>NZ_MOBX01000004.1 GCF_003732425.1 Pseudomonas fluorescens | reverse complement strand
CGAAACCCCAATTGCGAAAGCAGTTGGGGTTTTGTTTTGTCCGCAGGAAAGTTTTTTGCTCACGACAGCGAACAAATTTGCACAGTTATTTTCGAATCAGAACACTAGAATAGCCTCATCTTATTCGGAGCCAGAGCCTTTATGTCAGAGTCGGTTGACGCCCCCAGGCTGTCAGATTTACCGCTGGAAGACTTGGTGGCCTGTCATGAGTGCGACCTGCTAATGCGCAAGCCACAACTTGCCCATGGCGAGAAAGCCCTCTGCCCACGCTGCGGTTACGAGTTGTACGCCCACCGCCATAACGTGGTGCAGCGCAGCCTCGCCTTGGTGATCGCAGCATTATTACTGTATATCCCGGCAAACTTTTTACCCATCATCCAACTCAATATCCTCGGGCAGTCTTCGCAGGATACGGTCTGGAGTGGCGTGCTCGGTTTGTTCAACACCGACATGCAGGGCGTTTCGGTCGTTGTATTCCTGTGCAGCATGGCCATACCGCTGCTCAAGTTGCTGTGCCAGTTATTCGTGTTGATGACGATCCGTTTCGATATCGGCCGCAGTTACGGTTTGTTGCTCTATCGCATTTATCACCACCTCAAAGATTGGGGAATGCTTGAGGTCTACCTCATGGGCGTACTGGTGGCGATCGTCAAACTGGCGGACATGGCGGCCATCACCGTTGGCCTTGGCCTGGCATGTTTCATTGGTTTGTTGTTGGTCCAGGTCTGGCTGGAAGTGGTGATGTCGCCACATCAGATCTGGCAGGCGTTATCAGGAGAAGACGCTCATGCGGGCGATTGATGCAGGCATTCTGATCTGTACCGAATGCCACGAACTGAACAGGCAGGAAGCGGACACCGACGAGCAAACCTGCACCCGCTGCGGTGCAGTGGTCCACGCTCGCAGGCCGAACAGCCTCACTCGCACTTGGGCACTGCTGATCACCGCGGCGATTATCTATATCCCGGCCAATGTCTTGCCGATCATGACTGTCAGTTCTTTGGGTCAAGGTGATCCGAGTACGATCATGTCCGGCGTGATCCAGTTGGTGCAGCACGGCATGATCCCGATTGCGGCCGTGGTGTTTATCGCCAGTATTCTGGTGCCTACCTTCAAACTGGTGGGCATCGCGCTGCTGCTGTTTTCGGTGCAACGACGTCAGCCGTTATCCGCCCGTCAACGCATCTGGATGTACCGTTTTATCGAGTTCATTGGCCGCTGGTCGATGCTCGATATTTTTGTGATCGCCATTCTCGTGGCGGTCGTCAACTTCGGCCGGCTTGCCAGTGTCGAAGCCAATCTTGGCGCCATCGCCTTCGCCAGTGTGGTGATTCTGACGATGCTCGCCGCAGTAACTTTCGATCCCCGACTGATTTGGGATAACACGGAGTCGGACGACGACCATGACTGATTTGCCCGTAGCGAAAACCCGACCGGCCTCGAACTGGTCTGCCATTTGGGTACTGCCTCTGATCGCGCTGATCATCGGTGGCTGGCTCGGCTGGCGTGCCTACTCCGAAACCGGTATCGAAATCCAGGTTCGCTTCGAGAGTGGCGAAGGCATCCAGGCCAACAAGACCGAGGTCATGTACAAAGGCATGCCGGTCGGTAAGGTCAAGGCGCTCAAGCTCGACGACGAAGGCAACTCCAAAGGCGTGATCGCCACTGTCGAGATGAACAAAGACGTCGAGCAATACCTCAAGACCAGCACGCGTTTCTGGCTGGTCAAACCGAGTGTGACCCTGGCCGGCATCACCGGTCTGGAAACCCTGGTTTCGGGTAACTACGTCGCTATCAGCCCCGGCGAAGGCGAACCGACACGCAAGTTCAAGGCGTTGGCCGAAGAGCCGCCGCTGTCGGACGCCAAACCTGGTCTGCACCTGACCATCAAGGCGGATCGTCTAGGTTCGCTGAACCGTGGCAGCCCGGTGTTCTACAAACAGATAAAGGTTGGCCAGATCAAAAGCTACGTGCTGTCGGAAGATCAAAGCACCGTTGAGCTCAAAGTCTTCATTGAGCCGACCTACGCCAAACTGGTGCGTAAACACACGCGTTTCTGGAATGCCAGCGGCATCAGCATCGACGCCAACCTGTCCGGCGTGAAAGTACGCAGCGAATCGCTGGCCAGCATTGTCGCGGGCGGTATTGCCTTCGCCACGCCGGAGAACCGCAAGGACAGCCCGCCGACTGATCCAAGTCTGCCGTTCCGTCTCTACGAAGACTTCGATGCTGCTGCGGCCGGGATTCGCGTGAAGGTCAAACTCAGCGACTTTGAAGGCCTGCAGGCTGGCCGCACACCGGTGATGTACAAAGGCATTCAGGTCGGCAACCTGAAAGCGCTGAAGGTCGATCCGGATCTGAACAGCGCCACCGCCGAGCTGACCCTTGATCCATTGGCGGAAGACTACCTGGTCGATGGCACGCAGTTCTGGGTGGTCAAGCCATCGATTTCCCTAGCGGGCATTACCGGTCTGGAAGCCTTGGTAAAAGGTAACTACATCGCCGTGCGTCCGGGTGACAAGGGCGCTGCGCCGAAACGCGAGTTCGAGGCACGGCCGAAAGCGCCGCCGCTGGATCTGCGTTCGCCGGGCTTGCACCTGGTGTTGTTCACCGACACGCTCGGTTCGATCGATGTCGGCAGTCCGATTCTGTACAAACAGGTCAAGGTCGGTTCGGTGCAGAGCTATCAGTTCTCCAAGACCCGCAAGCAATTGGTGATCGGCGTTCACATCGAGAAGGAATACGAAAACCTGGTCAACGCCTCGACGCGCTTCTGGAACGTCAGTGGTGTCACGCTGACCGGCGGTTTGACCGGCGGGATTCAAGTGAAGAGTGAGTCCCTGCAAACCCTGATGGCCGGCGGTATCGCTTTCGAAACACCGCAAGCCAAGGCACCGCTGCAGAAACGCATTCCGCGGTTCCGTCTGTTCGCCAGCCACGATGACGCCAATCAGAAGGGCGCTGTGGTCACGATCAAAGTTGATCGCGCCGACGGCCTGCGCAGCGGCACACCGGTTCGCTTCAAAGGGCTGGATGTCGGCAAGATCGAAAGTGTCGACCTGACCGATGATCTGCAGTCGGTGATCCTCACGGCACGCATCACCGAAGTGCCGGAGAAGATCGCCCGGGTCGGCAGTCAGTTCTGGGTGGTCAAACCAGAGTTGGGCCTGATCAAGACAGAGAATCTGGAAACCCTGGTGACCGGAAAATACATCGAAGTGCAACCGGCGGCGAAGAACCTCGGCCCACAGAAGAACTTTGTTGCCTTGGCCAATGCGCCGGAAGTGACCAAGCAAGAAGCGGGTTTGAGTCTGGTCTTGAGCGCGGCCCGTCGTGGTTCGCTAAAACCTGGTGTGCCGGTGACTTACCGCGAAATTACCGTGGGTAAAGTCACCGGGTATGAACTGGGGCAGACCGCTGATCGAGTGTTGGTGCACATTCTGATCGAGCCGAAGTATGCGCCGTTGGTGCGCAGCGGCAGCCGGTTCTGGAACACCAGTGGTGTCGGGTTTGATATCGGTTTGTTCAACGGGCTGACGGTGCGCACCGAGTCGCTGGAGACAGCGATTCAGGGCGGGATTGCTTTCGCTACGCCGGATGGCGAGCGCATGGGTAATCCGGCACGTGCGGAGCAGACGTTCCCGCTGTTCGACAAGTTTGAGGATGAGTGGCTGACGTGGGCGCCGAAGATTTCACTCGGTAAGTAATCTGAGGTTTGTGTGGCGTCTATCAAGACGCCTTCGCGAGCAGGCTCACTCCTACAGGGGAACGCATTCCAACTGTAGGAGTGAGCCTGCTCGCGATAGGGCCCGCAAAATCAGCACAAATCCCAAGCCATAAAAAAGGGCCGCGATCCCAGCAGATCGCGGCCCTTTTTATTGCCGTCAGTTAATACCGATCAAACCGCATCCAGCTCCGGCTCATCCGCTTCAACGTTCAGCGTCGCCTTCACCACATCATGGCGGCGGATGTACTTCCAGTCCGCCTCATCAATGTAGATCCCCGCCGGGCCGCTGCCGCCTTCCAGGTCGATCGCGACACTGGCGCAGACCTGCGGCTTCACACTCGCCAGAATCGGCACGAAGCCCAGTTGCAGACTGGTTTCCAGCAACGCGGCCTGGTTCTTCTCATCGATATCCGCCGCCTCATCGAGGTAATACGGCAGACGTACGCGACCGGCCAGATCGCGATCCATCAAGTGCAGCAACAAATACATGTTGGTCAGCGCCTTGATGGTCATGGTCGTACCGTTGGACGCCGCGCCGTCGATGTCGGTGTGAATCACCGGTTGGCCGTTGACCTTGGTGATCTCGAACGCCAGCTCAAACAAGTCCTTGAGACCGAGCTGGTTGTGGTTTGCCGCCACCAGCCGCGCCAGGTATTCCTTGGCCTCTTCGTTCTTGTTGTCCTGCTCGGCGCTCTGGCTCAGGTCGAACACCGACAGGGTTTCGCCTTCTTCGTACTGACCGGCGCTGTGGATGATCTGGTCGATGTGCTTGAGGGCTTCCTTGTTCGGCGCAAGAACGATGCGGAAGCTCTGCAGGTTGGACACCTGACGCTTGTTGATCTCGCGGTTGAACAGCGCCAGTTGATGCTCGAGGCTGTCGTAGTCGCTGCGAATGTTTCGCAGGGTCCGGGCGATGTCGGTGACCGCCGCACGACGCGCCTTGCCCAGCGTCAGCGCTTCATCGGTACGGTGCGCGTAAGCGTTGATCAGCAACGACAGGCGGCGTTCCATATCGTCTTCGCTGTCGAACTTGGCCACGCCTTTCAGACGCACCTGCGCGTACAGCGCTTCGATCTGGCCGTCGGCGCGCAGCAGGCCCTGCCAGCTGTCCTGATAGTCGTTGAGCAGCGGCAGCAGGTTGTCCATGGAATCGTCGACCGGATCCATGAACGGCGTACCGAACGGCAGGTCTGCCGGCAGCAACTGGCGACGGCGTAACGCGTCGTCGAGGGTGCGTTGCTTGGCTTCCATGTCGGCGATCTGGCGGCCGACCAGTTGCAGCTTGGCCGACAGTTGCTGGACGCGCTCGGTGAAGGCATCGCTGGAGCGCTTGAGTTCGTCCTGCGCGGCTTCCATCTGCGCCAGTTGTTCGAGCTTGTCGCCTTCTTCGGCGCTCAGGGTCTGGGTGCGGCGGAAGTCTTCCAGCGCCTTCTGTGCGTCCAGAACCTGCTGGTACAGCGCTTCGGTCTGGGTCTTGCTCGCGGCGCGGTCAGCGGCCACGGCTTGTTGGGTTTTCAGCTGCTTGAGCTCTTTTTCCAGACGCTCTTTCTGATCGCGCAGTGCAGCGCGGTCAGCCAGTGCTTGCAGGGCCGGCGGCTCGATGTGCGAGATGTCGATGGACAGACCCGGCACTTCGAAGCGCTCGCCTTTGAAGCCATCGAGAATCAGTTCAACCGATTTGACCCACTCGCCATCGTCGTCGAGGGTGATGCCGTGCTCGCCCAGCGGCAGGCTGAACAGCGCGCTGTTGAACAGGCGCATCAAACGCTCGACGTCCTGTTGCGAGAACTCTTCGCGCAGGCGGGCGTAGCTGTTGTTGTCGGCGTGATCGAGTTGCTGCTTCACCGACTTCAGGCGTTTTTCCAGATCGCGCACGCGCTCTTCCAGATCTTCAGCGCTGAACTGGCGCGATTGCGCCAAAGCACCGGCCAGTTCGTCGTGAGCGTCTTTGGCGGCGAGCAGTTGTTGCTCCAGCACTTTGACGTCATCGACCAAAGCAAAGCGGTTCTTCAGCACCGACAACTCGCCGAGCCAGCGCTGGATGCCGGAAATCTCCCGCTCCAGACGCATCAACTCCTGCGTGCCGCCGCGCTGATCGTTTTGCAGACTGTCCTGCTCGCCACGGTAATGGTCGGCCTGAATCGTCAGTTCTTCTTTGCGCGCACTGGCGTAGTCCGACCAGGTGCCGAGCAACGAATCGAGCAGCGGCGACAGGCGATGCAATTTGCCGCGCAGCACGTCGCGCTGTTTCACGCCGTTGGCCAAGGCCTCAACCAACGGGCCGGCAGCGACCAGCGAGTTATAGTCCTGTTCCATCCGGCGCACGTCGCGGAAAGCTTCTTCGCACGCGGCGATGTAATCGACGCTGCCGGAACGCAGGCTGTGCTCGAAGGCGTCGAGGAACAACTGCTTCAACTTGGCCGCGGTGATTTCGCGCATGTGCAGCAGGTTGATGAACAGCGCGCGGAAGGTCTTCAGGCTCTGCTCGCTGGTGGAGCGCAGCGGGATCAGCGTCAGGTCGAGCGGGATCGACGTGTGGCCGCCGACCAGCAAGCGACGCAGTTCGTCCGGCTTGAGTTCGTAGGCTTTCAGGCCTTCTTTCTCAAGGTTGCTGAACAGCTCTTTCTGACGCAGGCAGGTGTCGTTCTTCTGGTAGTGCGCCAGGTCGAGTTTACCGGCGTAAGCAAAGAACTGGTGACCGAAACCACCGCCCGGGCCGCGACCGACCACGCCGATCACGTGCGGGCCGTGGGGCAGGTTCACTTCGACGAGGATGTAGCTGGTGTCGGAAGCGAAGTAGAAACGCCGCGATTGTTCCAGGCTGTACTTGCCGAAACTCATGTCCGACATGCGCGCCAGAATCGGGAACTGCAAGGCGTTGATCGACGCCGATTTCCCGAGGTTGTTCGCGCCGTAAACCGACAACGGTTCTTCCAGCGGGAACAGGCCGAGGCTGTAACCGGCGGTGTTCAAAAGGGCAAAGCGGCGGATGCCGTAGCGTTCCTGGCTCATGCGTCGGACTCCTGTTCTTCGGCAATGGCGCGGGCCAGTGCGTCTTCTTCGCTTTCCTCTTCAAATTCGGAAAGATCGAGCGGATCGTCGGTTTCGAGGAATTTGGCTTCCGCCGCTTCGTCGATCAACACCGGTGCCGGCAGTGGCAAGACGCTGTGCACGCTGGCCGCCAGATCGCGGTCCTGCTGCACCGACAGGCACACGTCGAGGAAGCGGTGCATCGGCGGCAGGAAGCGGTACACGCCGTTTTCTTCGCTGGCAAAACCGAGTTGAGTCATGCGGCGCATGATCTTTTCTTCGAGTTCTTCAACGGTCTGCACTTCGGCCTGAATGAACAGGTCGCGGTATTTCTCCAGCAGCGATGGCAACTCTTCGCGGCCGAGGCTGCCGCCATCAAGCACGGCAATCGGGTCGCGGCCCTGATCGGCCAGGTGCTCGACGAGGATGAAGGTGAACAGCGCCAGACGCTGGGCGGTCTTGTTCACCGCCGCAGCGGCCATGTCCGGCACAAAGTAGTAGAAACCACGGGTATCGCAGACCAGTTCAAAGCCCAGCGCCTTGAACAGCGTGCGATACTGATCCTGGAAGTTCGACAGTTGCGCGTACAGCTCCGGGTCGCGGCGGCTGACGTGGTAACCCTTGAACAGCTCGCGGAAGATCGGCGCGAGTTGCGACAGTTCGGAAAGATCAAGATGCATTGGGGATGCTCGCAGAATCCTCGGCGGCGGTGTCGCTGGCCGAGAGCAGGGCGAAGGAGCGCAGGCTGACCTGATGCTCGTGAGTGTGGTATTCGCGGCGTTCCAGACGCTCGCGCTTGAAGCGTTTTTCCCGCGACAGACGCGAGAACCAGTAGAGCAATTCGTCGGTGGCGCCGTCCGGCTCCTGCTCCAGCAGCCAGGTCATCAGATCCGGCATCGGCAAGGCTTCTTCGCAACGGTCGACCATCTCGCGCACGGTGCGTGGTGCGCGTGGGGCTTCGCCTTTCTGCGTTTTGTGCGCCTTGGGGAACCGCGCCGGTTTCGGCTCGAAACGCGCCAACGCATAGACGTAGGCTTCGACCTGACTGGCGCTGCCGAGGAAGGTACTTTGCGGCCGGGTGAACAGCGGCATCGCGGCTTGCGGCACGGCGTCGATGCCTTTACGCCGAATGGCGGCCAGGGCCAACGCGGCGCCACGGGTCACGGCGTTGTGCCGGCGCGCTTCTTCTCGCAATGGCAGCAGCAGTTCGCGAGCATGACGCAAGGTCAGTTGGGCGCTGGTCTGCATTTCGAGGATGCGCGCGTGGGTGCGCAACAGCATGTCGTCATCGACCAGATGGCCGAGGCGCTGCTGTTCGCTGAGCATCTTCAGCAACACCGTTTCGACCTTGCGCACGCCTTGTTCGAAGGCGCCGTCGGCGTTCACCAGATCGATCATCGGCTCGACGTATTCGTCCCACGTCGCCAGTACCTCGGCGTAACGCTGACGCAATGGAATCTGCCGATCGCTGGTCTTCGCGCGCTCGGCGACGGCGACCAGGGCCTGTTCGTCGTTATCGAGCTTCTTCAGCACGTCGCGCACGCGCATGTCGAGCAGGCGCAACTGGCGGGCGAGGTCGTGGCCATCGCGGACTTCGAACGCGTCCTGGATGTAACCGGCCAGACGTTCGAGGTGACGCAGATAGGCTTCGATCTCCAGGCACAGGCCCAGTCGGTGCTCGCGACGCAGGTAAGCGAGAAAATCGTGGATCTGTGCGTTCAGCTCGAAACGGTTCGGGCTTTTCGCCACCGGAATCAGGATATCGAGGCGAATCCACACGTCGAGCAGGCTGGTGATGTCCTGCGGCGTGCTGTCCAGTTGTTGGGCGGCCAGTTGCGAGCGCAGTTCGTTGAGGCTCAATGTGCCTTGGTCGAAGTGCTCACACAGTGGCTCAAGCAGTGCCCAGTGTTCAGCGAGGGCGCGCAAGACGCGCTTGGGTTCGATCATCGGAATGCCCGGCTGGTTGGCAATGAAAAGCGGCGATTGTACTGCATCACGAAGGATGCGATTCACTCTTGGGACGGACTGTTGCTTTCTATGGGTAATGCGTGGCGGCAAAGGGTATTGGTCAAGTCTATCGATCAACAACGGGCGATCTTGAGCGAAGGGCGGTAGAATCAGCGCACTTCAGTTATCCACAAGTGGCCGACCCTTGCTTATCGAGTCCCGCCGCCGCGCCTATTTGAACGCCATGCAGGTGGTCAATTGGCTGCCGCGCACCGAATTGCCCTTCGCCGCACCGTCGCGGCCCGAGCTGCTGGACATGCCCGAGCCCGAGGTAGAAGCGCCGGTCGTGCTTGCGCCGCAGGCCGAAGCGCCGGTGCAAACGGCTACCGCTCGTCCGGTCGAACGGCCGAAAATCGAAGTGCCGCGGCCTTCGCTGGCGAGCACCCGCAACGGTGCCAAACCGGTGGAAGTGGTCGATGACACGCCGGTGGTCGCCAAACCGGCACCGGTGCCGCCGCCGCGTTTCGCCCTGCAACTGCTGCGCGCCGGGCGTTGCCTGCTGCTGGTCGAGTTACCCACAGGCGAAGCCTTCCAGAGCCGCGATCCGGCCTATCTGTTGCTCAAAGACATGCTGCGTGCCGCCGGTCTGCCGGATGCGCCGCAAATCGTCGGCGAGCCAGTGCGCTGGCCGTGGCTCAATCGCGGCACGATGGATCAAGGCCCGGAAGCGGCGCGTGATTTCGTCCAGGGTTTCCTTTCCGTGCAAATGGAAGCCGCGCCGTGCGCCTGCCTGTGGCTGATCGGCCTGCCGGCGGTGCGTTTTGCCGGTGAAGCGGACGCCGAAGCATTCAATCGTGAATTGCAGATCGAGGGTCTGGGTTCGGCCTGGGCCATTCCCGGTCTGGAATTGTTAATGGAAGAGCCACAGCGCAAGGCCGCTGTGTGGCAAGCCATGCGTCGGCTGATGGCGCGCTGGAAAGAATCGAATGAGTGACGCTGTATCGTTCCGCCCGATGACCGAGGCGGATCTGGAAACCGTGCTGAAAATCGAGTACGCCGCTTACAGCCACCCGTGGACCCGGGGGATTTTTCTCGACGGCCTGGGCAAATACCAGATCTGGCTGATGTTCGAAGGCCAGCAGCAGGTCGGGCACGGAGTGGTGCAGATCATTCTGGATGAGGCGCATCTGCTCAACATTACCGTCAAACCGGAAAATCAGGGGCGTGGGCTGGGGCTGACGTTGCTGGAGCATCTGATGTCGATTGCCTACAAGGCTGACGCTCGGGAATGTTTTCTGGAAGTGCGCGACAGCAATACGGCGGCGTTCAAATTGTACGAGCGCTATGGCTTCAACGAGATTGGCCGGCGTCGGGATTATTATCCGGCGGTGGGGGGGCGTGAAGACGCCGTGGTCATGGCCTGCACTTTGGTTGACTGATTACCTGTAGGAGCTGCCGAAGGCTGCGATCTTTTGATCTTACGAAACAAGATCAAAAGATCGCAGCCTTCGGCAGCTCCTACAGGGAGCGTGTTTCAGTTCATGTGATCAGCGATTGCCATCCAGCGGATCACGCCGCGCCAGTTCCGCCTCATCCAGCCCATTGCCACCGCCAATGTCATCTTCATCGACAATGCTCAGATCCCAATCGGCCTGATTGCCTTCCCCGGCCTCTTCGGCATCCCGCGCGCCATCTTCATGAATCAGCGTTTCCGGGCTCATGTCATCGTCTGTGGGTTCATGGTCAGCGGTCGATGCGCCGGTTAACCCGGCCTCACGCACCCGTTCGTTCGGCATCAACTGCTCGCGTTCACGCTCCGGGATCTCATCACCGATTTTCGCGCTGGGTTGGTCTTCATCGAAATCCAGCTCATGCACCGAACCCATCCGGTCTTCGTTATCATCGATAGGTTCCGGTTGCACCGCGTCAAAAGGGCGTCGTGAATCAGTCATGGCAAATCCTCATACTGTGGGCCTTACTAAGGTGGACTCACCGGGCACACGAGAATTCCCACGAAATCACTTTGCGATTCTGGCGTGACCTCGACGGGCGGTCGTCTGTCAAAGCAGCGCATCTTTCTTGAGGCCTTACAGCATGCACGACTTACAAGACCTGATTGATAACAACGAGCGTTGGGCTGACGCGATCACCAAGGAAGATCCGGATTTCTTCGCCAAGCTGGCGCGCCAGCAAACGCCGGAATATCTGTGGATCGGCTGTTCCGACGCACGTGTGCCGGCCAACGAGATCGTCGGCATGCTGCCGGGCGATCTGTTTGTGCACCGCAACGTCGCCAACGTGGTGCTGCACACCGACCTCAACTGCCTGTCGGTGATCCAGTACGCGGTCGACGTGCTCAAGGTCAAACACATTCTCGTCACCGGCCACTACGGCTGCGGCGGTGTACGCGCCTCGATGCAGGATCGCCAGTTCGGTCTGATCGACGGCTGGCTGCGTTCGATCCGCGATCTGTACTACGAAAAACGTGAAGAACTGGCGAAGTTGCCGACTGAAGAAGAGCAGGTCGATCGTCTCTGCGAACTCAACGTGGTCCAGCAAGTGGCCAACGTCGCCCACACCAGCATCATCCAGAACGCCTGGCATCGCGGGCAGAGCCTGTCGATCCACGGTTGCATCTACGGCATCAAGGACGGCCGCTGGAAAAGCCTGAACACCACCATCAGTGGTTTCGAGCAATTGCCGCCGCAATACCGTTTGCGTCCGGTTGGCGCGCTGTAACGAACGCTCTCAGCGCAAACCCGAGTGCCGCCAGCGCTGTAGAAAGTGGTGGCCCTCGATGCTGGGTGGTTCGTCGTAACCGGTGATCCACCCTCGGCAGTGTTTGGCTCCGCAGCCGCAGGCAAACTGATGCAGCAGTTTGTCCTCGGTGGTGGCGTAGTCCATGGTCAGCCGTTCCCCCCTGTGGATATCTTTCAACGTCCATAGCCACAGCTCGCTCATGTCGAGAAATACATTGGGGTCGCACGCGTGTTCGATCAAACCGCAAAAGCGCGGATCGTAAATGTGGATGCCCGTCAGCATTTGTCGGGTCTGTCGGCAGCGATAGGGCAGTAGTTGCCCGGACACCCGGCACATCCGATGGCTTTGCTGAAACTCACGCCGCGCCGCGACCCCCATAGGGCTGGCGTGCGCATCGTGGATGATTTCGAAATCGGCCCTGGCGGGAAACCCCAGTCGCACGGGCAAACCGGCGAAGGGGTAAATACCTTCAGTATCGCGTGGCGCCGATTGCGCCATAGCGTGGATATTCATATCAGTCCTTGTCGCAAAGGTTTTGCGACTTCCTTGGGTTGACGTCCTGTCAGTACTGCATGGCTATCTGGATCCAATCCTGTCGTATTAGGTATAGCCGGTCTACTGTCAGATCTGACAGGCGATTTAGACACGTTCCCGCGTCAGCCTTCGCTGACACGGGATCGCTTCAGGCGATTACAGATGCGGGGCGGGAACGGCGGTGGCGGGCTGGGGAGCTTGCAGTAGTTTCAGTTGGGCCTTGATCGGGGTGGTTGCGCACTTGGCGACGGCCTGTTCCGGGGTCAGGTTGCGGATCGAGGTGTAGAACAACTCGCAAGTTTTGACTTTCTGCGTCACTTGCCACGTCTGCGTGCAACTGTTGAGAGTGGCCTGTGCATCGCTGCCCGGTTTGCTGCCCATGCCCGCCTGCCAGCAGGCCGCGCTCAAATCCTGGCCCATGACTTTCAGGCCCGCAGCATCAGCCTTGGCCTGTGCGTCGTCGCCGGTGTAGCTTTCCGGGTCAGCGGCGTACCAGATGTAGCTCGGGTGGTTGGAACCCAGCACCGGCACGCTCACACCTGCGCTCGGGCTGATCGTCGCCAGGCCCAAGACATTCACGGTGGGCCCGTATTGCTGCTTGATCCAGTTACGCACCGGCGCGCCAAACGCGACCATCGGCAGTGTCGTGCCGCTGGCGGTCTGGCTGAACTGTTTGACCAGGGTGGTCTGGTAGTCCTTGAAGTAGTCATACACGCCTTCCAGATCACTGCCGGCGTTGGACGGCGCAGCGATGGGGGCGATGTCGATAATGGTCTGGAACGCTGGCGTCTGGTCAGCAGGAATGCCGTTGTCGGTCAGCAGCGTCGCCCAGCGATCGGTGGTGTTCGAACGCAGATAATCCTGCGCCTGGGTCAGCGAGTAATCCGGCGGGAAGTGCAGCAACTCGACACTTTTACGGTTTTCCAGGGCCATGCCCAGCGGCAGGAACAGGTACCAGCTGTAGGCCCATTTGCCATCGGCATTGAGCTTGCTGGCGCCGGTGTAGGCCAGATCTCCCGCGTCCAGCAGCGCCGACAGCGGTTTGTCGTAATCCTTCGGCACGCCAGTGATCTCGGCGTAGAGCTGGCCGTTGTCGGTCTTGACCAGCACTTTGGCATCGGCATAACCATCGCGTTGCACGCTTTGGTTCAGGTAATGGGCGACGGTCTGTTCCAGCGTCCAGTTGCGGAAGCAGATCACGCTGCAGTTGTTGGGGTAGGCGAAGAGGCGCGTGACGCGTTCGGTGCTGCCCAGTTTCAGATCGACATCGGCGTGGGCGGCGGCGCTCAGTGTGAGCGCGGCGAGAGTGAGTCCTGCGAGTTTGAACATGCTCAGATCCTTTTCAGCGTGGGTTCCCCGCGTGTCGGGGGCGCCTCATAGTGGATCAGTCGCGTTTGACAGAGAAGCCGTCATTGGCAGATTTTTGCGCAAACTCGCAGGGCTGGTTTTCAGGCCGGAAAATGCAGGGCATTGGTCAAATCGCCCATGGGTTTCTGACCCCGGGCAACCATCGCCTCGTCACGTTGCTTGAGACCGTCGAGGGTTTCCAGCTGGAAGACACGGGTGATCAACCGCAGAATCGATGCCGTGTCGTAGACCGTGTGATCAACCGTGCCCTTGCGCGCAAACGGCGATACCACCAGCGCCGGCACTCGTGAGCCTGGCCCCCAACGATCGCCCTTGGGCGGTGCGACGTGATCCCACCAGCCGCCGTTCTCGTCGACCGTGACGATCACCACCATGTTTTGCCACTGCGGACTTTCGCGCAACACCTTCAGCGCACGCACGATGTGCCGGTCACCGGAGGCCACATCGGCGTAACCGGCGTGCATGTTCAGGTTGCCCTGGGGTTTGTAGAAACTCACCGCCGGCAACTTGCCCGCTTCGGCATCGGCGAAGAACTTGTTGGTGCTCGACTCATCCCCCAGGCCGGCATCGCGCAGGCGTTTATTGCGCTCGTCCGGATTCTCCGGGCCTTGCTGCTTGAAGTAGTTGAGCGGCTGATGGTGATACTGGAAGTTGGGGATTTTCGGAATGCCCGCGGAATCCTTGTACTGCTCCAGCGTCGTCTGCCACGCGCCGGCATACCATGCCCAATCAATGTGCTTTTTCGACAGCTTGTCGCCGATGTGTTCGTGGGTCTGCGGCACCATCACGTTGGGCAGATCCGCTTTCGAATACGCCGGGCGCTCAGGGTCGCGAATCCACGTCGGCCAGTAGGGCGGGGCGAGGGTGTTGACGCCGAAGCCGTCCGGGGTCAACGCACTCGGGCCGAACTGCGGCGGGCCGCTCATGGCGCTGGCCGGCGATTGCTCCAGCGGCTTGAGGCGCGGGTCGCTCGGATCATCGCTTTGCAGCGCGGCGATCTGCGACTTGGCCACCGAGTTGGCAGCGTCCGGGTAATACGGCGCAGTGGCGCTGATCAGGTATTGGTGATTTAGGAACGAGCCACCGAAGGCGCCCTGAAAGAAGTTGTCGCACAGCACGAACTCCCGAGCGACGTCCCACAGGCGCAGGGAATAGCGGCTCTGTGCGTAGTGGCCCATGGTCAAGCCGCCGGAGTCGGCCCAAGCGACAAAACCGTCGTTCTTGCCGCCATTGATCTGCATCTGGTTCTGATAGAACACGTGCCACAAGTCGCGGGTGACCAGACCGAACGGCAAGTCCTCGCCATTCGGGCCTTTGAGGGCGAACGGTGCGTTGGGCAGGTTTTCCTGAAACTGCGTGGCGCTGGGGTAGGTCACGCCATCGACGGTTTGCGGGCCGATCTGCAGCACACCGCCCCAAACGGGCGGCAGGGTTTGCAGCAGCGAGCCGTCGCGATCGCGTTGTTGATAGTCGGCGGGCTTGAGCGCGGCCAGCGGCTTTTCGACGCCGGGGAAATCACCGAAGAGGTTGTTGAAACTGCGGTTCTCGGCGTAGATCACCACCACGGTTTTCACTTGATCGCGCAGGGCCTTGTCCAGTTCGGCAGGCGTGAGTGGGCGCTCGACCGGTTTGCCCGGTTGCTCGGTGGTATTGCCGCACCCGGCCAGTGTTGCACCGACACCCAATACCGCGACGCCTCCGAGAAAGCGGCGGCGGCTGGTGTCAGTGGGGTTATCGGAGTCTGCGGAGGGTGCGTCAGTGCCGTCTGTATCGTCGATCATCTCTCAGCCCGTTTTGCGTAAATGTTTCAGTATGTTTCGGGCGGACGCTAACAAGGAGATGTGACGGTTGGGTGACAGCTTAACGTTGAGTAAAACAATGGTGGGAGCCAGCAGGCTGGCTCCCACAGGGGAATGACTTAGCCTGGTAGATCCGGTTTACGGCATCACCGGCGGCGTATACGCCAATGTCGTCCCCAGTGCCCACAGCAACACCAGCACCAGCGGCGTGTGCACCAGCAACTGCACGAAAGAGAAGCCGATCAGGTCCCGCGCTTTCAAGCCCAGCACGCCCAGCAGCGGCAGCATGTAGAACGGGTTGATCAAATTCGGCAACGCTTCCGCCGCGTTGTAGATCTGCACTGCCCAGCCGAGGTGGTATTGCAGGTCATTGGCGACTTGCATCACATACGGCGCCTCGATGATCCACTTGCCGCCGCCGGACGGAATGAAGAAACCGAGAATCGCCGAATACACGCCCATCAGCAGCGCATAGGTGTCGTGGGAGGCAATGCTGACGAAGAACGTCGAGATGTGGTGCGCCAGGGTTTGCGCGTCGGCGCCTTTGACCGTGGTCATCAGCGCGGCAATCGAGCCGTACAGCGGGAACTGGATCAACACGCCGGTGGTGGTCGGTACGGCGCGGGCCACGGCATCGAGGAAGCTGCGCGGGCGCCAGTGCAGCAGCGCGCCGAGCATGATGAACAGGAAATTGTAGGTGTTCAGTCCGGAGATCGCGGTGATTGCCGGTTTGCTCGAGAACTCATGGAACAGCCACCCCGCCGCCAACAGCACCAGGACGATGATCAGCAACGGACTGTGCTCCAGCCATTCACCCGGACGGGTGCGCGGTTGCAGCGGTGGCAGGTTGAAGGCCGGGTCGACACCGCAGGCCTTGGCGTCGCGCGCCGAGTTCGGCCCGGGGGCGGTGGCGTAGGCGATGATGATCGAGATCACGATCAGCGCCAGCAGCATGACGCCGGACTGCCAGAGGAAAATCGTTTCGGTGAACGGAATCACCCCGGTGATCGACAGGATCGACGGCGGCAGGCTAGCGGGGTTGGCCTGCAACTGCGCAGCCGACGATGACAAGCCCAAGGCCCACACCGCGCCAAGGCCCAGATAAGCCGCAGCACCGGCGGCGCGGTAATCCATTTTCAGATCGCTGCGACGAGCGAGGGCACGCACCAGCAAACCGCCGAACACCAGCGACAGGCCCCAGTTGAGCAGCGAGGCGACCATCGAGATCAACGCGACCCAGGCCACAGCGGAACGACCGTTCTTCGGGATGCGTGCCAGGCGATCAATCAGTTTCACGGCAGGCGGCGAACTGGCGACCACGTAGCCGCCGATCACTACGAAGGCCATCTGCATGGTGAACGGAATCAGGCTCCAGAACCCGTCACCGAAGGCCATCGCCGCATCGGTGGGTTTGGCGCCCATGGCCAGCGTGGCCAAAGCGACGATGATCACCGCGAGTGCGGCGAATACCCAGGAGTCGGGAAACCAGCGTTCGGCAAAACTTGAACAGCGCAGGGCAAAGCGCGCAGAGCGGCTATCTTCGATATCAACGGCCACAGGGAGTACCTCGGATTTTTATGGTTATTTTTGGTCCCTTGGGCTGCCATCCCTATCAGTCAAACCAGCTAACCCCTGTGGCGAGGGAGCTTGCTCCCGCTGGACTGCGCAGCAGGCCCCTTCCTTTTTGCAGAGAGGGGGCCGCTTCGCGACCCAGCGGGAGCAAGCTCCCTCGCCACAGAGTGGATGTGACTGTCAGAGCTTTGCATACCCTCAGGACAGGCATAAACAGTAAATCAACCGCCGTGGTTTTGTGAGCCGCTTTTGCCAAACCGTGACTATGGTCTAACGGGTTGTCCATCCGCCCATTTGCGTAGACCATGGGCGCCTTGGTTTTTTGCCTGCCAGAGTTCTTTGCCATGACTGCCCAATCCACGGCCAAACCCGTGCCGTTCAGCCGCTCCGACTACAAGACCCTCGGCCTTGCGGCCCTTGGCGGGGCGCTGGAGATCTACGATTTCATCATCTTCGTGTTCTTCGCGCTGACCCTCAGCCAGTTGTTCTTCCCGCCGGAAATGCCCGAGTGGCTGCGTCTGCTGCAAAGCTTCGGGATCTTCGTCACCGGCTACCTGGCGCGGCCGCTGGGCGGGATCCTCATGGCGCATTTCGCCGACAAACTCGGGCGCAAGAAAGTCTTCAGCCTGAGCATCCTGATGATGGCGCTGCCGTGCCTGCTGATCGGGATCATGCCGACCTATGCCCAGATCGGTTACTTCGCGCCGCTGTTGTTGCTGGCGCTGCGCATTCTGCAAGGTGCGGCGGTCGGTGGTGAGGTGCCGAGCGCGTGGGTGTTCGTCGCCGAGCACGCGCCGACCGGCCATCGTGGTTATGCGCTGGGCTTTTTGCAGGCCGGGCTGACCTTCGGCTATCTGATCGGCGCGCTGACCGCGACGTTCCTGGCACAAGTCTTCACCCCGGCGGAGATCCTCGATTACGCCTGGCGCTATCCGTTCCTGCTCGGTGGCGTGTTCGGCGTGATCGGTGTCTATCTGCGCCGCTGGTTGAGCGAAACCCCGGTGTTCATGGCCATGGAAGCGCAGCGCGAAGTGCGGGTCGAACTGCCGCTGCGTACGGTGCTGCGTGAGCACCGGCTGGCGATGCTGCCGGCGATGTTGCTGACCTGCGTGCTGACGTCGGCGGTGGTGGTATTCGTCGTCATCACCCCGACCATGATGCAGAAAACCTTCGGCATGACCGCCAGCCACACGTTTGCCCTCAGTGCATTGGGCATCGTGTTTCTCAATATCGGCTGCGTGATTGCCGGTCTGCTGGTTGATCGCCTGGGGGCCTGGCGCACGGTCATGCTCTATAGCCTGCTGCTGCCGCTGGGCATCGGCGTGCTTTACGGCTGTTTGATCACGGGCGGCAATTGGGTTGGTCTGGCTTATGCCGTGGCCGGTCTGGCGTGCGGCGTTGTCGGCGCGGTGCCGTCGGTGATGGTCGGTTTGTTCCCCGCGCGCATTCGCGTATCGGGTATCTCCTTCACCTACAACATTGCCTACGCCGCGTGGGCGAGTATCACACCGCTTTTGTTGATCGGCCTGATGCCGTGGAGCCCGTGGATCTGCGTGATGTTCTGCGCGGTGATGGGCGTGGTGGGGATCCTCAGTGCGGCGTATTTCGGCTCGCGAATGCCGCGCACCGGCCAGTGTCAGGTGGCCGGCGCTGCCTGACGCCATTTTCCAGAACTATTTTTGACTGATGGGTCGCAAAAGCTCTTCAGAAAAGTTTTCCAGAGCCGATGGTTAGGCTGTATCCCGCTTACTACCCTGCTATCGGTGCTTTCCCATGTTTAACAAACGCTTGAAGCAAGAGCTGGCCGCTCTTCGTGAAGAACTCTCCAGCCATCTGCAAGTGAAGGAAAGCCTGGAAAGCGAGATGCTGGTGCTGACCCTTGAGCCGGACGGACGGATTCAATCGGTCAACCAGAACTTCCTCGACGAGATGCTCTACAAAAGCCACGACCTTATTGGCCGAGCGATTGAAGACATCGTGCCGGCTCACGTCAAATCTGACGAATTCCACCTCCGCTTCAAGAATGCCATGACCCGAGGCGAGCACTTCGCCGGGGCGGTGCGCCTGTTGCGTGGCAATGGCGAAGAGGCGTGGCTGCGCTCGGTTGCTCAGCCTGTGCGTGCTTACGATGGGCGTATCAAAAATATTTCGATCTACTCCAGCGACCTGACCCGCACCATCGAAGCGTCCCGCGAGCATGAAAACCTGATCGGTGCGCTGATGCGCTCCACGGCAGTGATCGAGTTTGATCTTAACGGTAACGTATTGAGCGCCAACGATCGCTTCCTCAGCAGCATGGGTTACAGCCTGGCGCAGATCAAAGGCAAACATCACCGCACCTTCTGCACCCCAGAGGAGTACAACAGCGCCGAGTACCAGAACTTCTGGCGCCGCTTGAACAACGGCGAGTTCGTTGCCGAACGCTTCAAGCGTGTCGACAGCCATGGTCGTACAGTCTGGCTGGAGGCGTCCTACAACCCGGTGACCGATGCCAACAACAAACTGTACAAAGTGGTGAAGTTCGCCACGGTGATCACCGATCAGATCAATCGCGAACAAGCCGTCGCCGAGGCCGCCAACATTGCCTACAGCACCTCACAGCAAACCGACAGCACCGCACAGCGTGGCACTACGGTGGTGACCGAAGCGGTCAATGTGATGCGCGATCTGTCGCGGCACATGCAAACCGCCGGCGAAGGCATCGAAGCGCTGAATGATCAGTCGCAGGTGATCGGCAGCATCGTCAAAACCATCAGCGGCATTGCCGAACAGACCAACCTGCTGGCGCTCAACGCCGCCATCGAAGCGGCCCGTGCCGGGGAGCAGGGGCGTGGGTTTGCCGTGGTGGCCGATGAAGTGCGACAACTGGCGTCGCGCACCAGTCAGGCGACCGAAGAGATTGTCACCGTGGTGCGGCAGAACCAGGAAATGGCACGCAATGCCGTAGCCCTGATGACCGACGGCAAGCTCCAGGCTGAACAAGGGCTGGCGCTGGCGGCGGAGGCGGGCACCGTGATTGTCGAGATTCAGGACGGCGCGCAGAAAGTCGTGGATGCGGTCGGGCAGTTCGCCAATCAACTTTCTAACTAATCGCCACTGATCCCCTGTGGGAGCGAGCCTGCTCGCGAAGGCGTCAGCACACTCAGCATTGATGTTGACTGACACACCGCTTTCGCGAGCAGGTCGAATCGTCGAACCGTCGCTCCCACAGGTTCTGTGTTTCTTCAGTGGCAGCGCTACAATCGGCTCCTTTTCCCCGGAGCAGATCCCCATGAGCGACTCCCACCGCCGCCCGGTGCCCCTGAACAAAGCCTACCGCCTGCTCAATCACGGGCCGACCGTACTGGTCAGCGCTGCCCATGATGGCCAGCGCAACATCATGGCCGCCGCGTGGGCGATGCCGCTGGATTTCGAACCGCCGAAAGTTGCCGTCGTGCTCGACAAATCCACTTGGACTCGGCAATTGCTTGAGGCCTCAGGCACCTTCGTCCTCAACGTGCCGTGCGTCAATCAGGCCGACATCGTGCAAACCGTCGGCAACACGTCAGGTCTGGAAATCACTCAAAACCAGGGGCAGGACAAGTTTCAGGCTTACGGCTTGCAGACTTTTAGCGGTGAACAGGTCGAAGCGCCACTGCTCGAAGGATGCGTCGCTTGGCTCGAATGCCGCTTGTTGCCCGAGCCGCGCAATCACGAGCAATACGACCTGTTCCTCGCCGAAGTCATCGCCGCCCACGCCGATGAACGTGTGTTCAGTGAGGGGCGCTGGCATTTCGAGGGGCATGATGGTTTGCGCACGCTGCACCACGTGGCGGGCGGGCATTTTCTGACGATTGGTGATGCGGTGGATGGCAAGACGCTAGCGGTTTGAATAATAGCTTTACGTTCATGTTTGAGCTTTGGCCCAATCAACACAAATCCGATGCCTGTACGGGCATCGGATTTTTTTATGCGCGGCAGTAATTACGCCGTCGGCTGAACGTTATCCAGCGCCTGATTCACCGCCAGCTCAGTCAGCATGACGATTTGCGCGATGCCCAGGGCAGTCTTGCGGTGTGAGGTCTCAAGCATGGCAGCGAAGTTGTTGAGCATTTCGGTGACCGAGCCGTTCTCCGATCAGGATCGGAGCTGACCCATTCGGTTTCCGAACGAAGGGGTGGCAGCTGTGCGCAGGTTGGAAACCCGGGGAACGGAGAACCCGGTTGACCCGAAGGTCTTCCATGCACAGCCGCCATAACGGAGTGCACACCATGAAGGTGCGCAAGGATACGTTATGAAAGGAGCTTGTGCGCTCGGTTCTACTCGGGGTTTCCAATCCCGGTCACTGAATTGGCAGCGACGAGCACAGCCTAGAGAGCGGACGTCCGACGGACAACCTGAAAACCTTGTGAGACGGTTCTGTATTTTTCCGGCATTTTTAAACATTGAAACCTTGCTCGCCGGATAAACAACGCCCCTTACTCGTTGTTCGCCCAACAAAAAAGGCCTACCTCCCGGTAAGCCTTTTCTCGTTGCGGCGTAGCCTCAATCGCCCAGCGCTTCCCCTTCACGCCGTGGATCCGCGCCACCCGCCAACGACGCTTTCCCCTGCGCATCCTTGACCCGCACGATGGCCTGGGTGCCGCTGGTCATGTCGATTTCATTCACCGTGTGGCCCTTGTCCTTCAGCGCCTGAATCAGCGCCGGGCTGAACTGGCCTTGTTCCAGTTCGGTGGGGCCGTTGCGGCTGCCGAAGTTGGGCAGGCTGATGGCGCTTTGCGGGTCGAGGTTCCAGTCGAGCAGGCCGACGGTGGTTTTCGCCACGTACTCGATGATTTGCGAGCCGCCCGGTGAGCCAACGCTGGCGAGGAATTCGCCGCTGTGGCGATCGAAGATCAGCGTCGGCGCCATCGACGAACGTGGGCGTTTTAAGGGCTCGACGCGGTTGGCGACTTTCTGCCCGTTCTCTTCGGGGATGAACGAGAAGTCGGTCATCTGGTTGTTGAGCAAAAAGCCCTGAACCATCAGGTGTGAGCCGAATGCGGCTTCGATGGTGGTGGTCATCGACACGGCGCCGCCGAGGTCATCCACCGCCACCACTTGCGAGGTGGAGATGCGCAGCGGCGAGCGATCCGGCGCGTAGGCCACCTGCACGCCCGGCGGTGTGCCCGGTTTGGCGCTGCCCATGCTGCGTTCGCCGATCAGGCTGGCGCGGCTGGCGAGGTAGCCCGGATCGACCAGACCTTTGACCGGTACGGGCACGAAGTCGGTGTCGGCGACGTATTGCGCGCGGTCGGCGTAGGCCAGGCGTTCGGCTTCGGCGATCAGGTGCACGGCTTGCGGTGACGGTTCGATGCCGGCCGGTTTGTCAGTCTTGTGTGGTTTCAACGGGGTCAGCGAAAGGCGCGGGTCGCGGGTTTCCAGCGCCTGCAAGGTGCCGAGAATCTGCGCCACGGCAATCCCGCCCGACGACGGTGGCGGCATGCCGCAGACCTGCCAGCGCTTGTAGTCGGTGCACAGCGGCGCGCGCTCTTTGGCCTGATAGCGTTGCAGATCGTTCAACGACAGGCTGCCGGGGTTGGCGTGGCCCTGAACCTTGGCGACGATTTCTTCGGCGATCGGGCCTTTGTACAACGCGTCCGCACCTTCGTTGGCAATGCGTTTGAGCACCGCAGCCAGCGCCGGGTTTTGCAGGCGCGTGCCGACGGTTTTGACGCTGCCGTCGTGGTTGAGGAAGTACGCCGCCATGTCCGGCGATTGGCGGATCGCCGGATCGGATTCCAGCAACGAATGCAGGCGCGGGGAAATCGCAAAGCCTTGCTCGGCCAGTTTGATCGCCGGTTCAAACAGCTTCGCCCAGGGCAGACGCCCGTGCTGTTTATGCGCCATCTCCAGCGCGCGCAACACGCCCGGCGTACCCACCGAACGACCGCCAATCTGCGCTTGCGGGAACGCCATCGGTTTACCGTCCGCTTGCAGGAACAGCTTCTCGGTGGCGCCGGCCGGTGCGGTTTCGCGACCGTCATAGGTGCGTACCTGTTTACCGTCCCACAACACGATCATTGCGCCGCCGCCAATCCCGGAAGATTGCGGTTCAACCAGTGTCAGCACGGCTTGCATGGCAATCGCCGCATCAATCGCCGAACCGCCCTGACGCAGCATCTCGCGCCCGGCTTCAGCAGCCAGCGGATTCGCAGCGGCGGCCATGTGTTTGCTGGCGTGACGGGTTTGCAGGTCGGTGCGATAACCGGAGGCGGCTTCCGGGGCCAGCGGCAGGGTCGAGGAGGGTGGGGCGTTGCACGCGGTGAGGGTCAGGGCGCTGATGATCAGCGTCAGGGCTGGCAGGCGAAAGCGGCTCAAGGGCAAGGCTGAAAACACGCGGGCTCTCCGTCCGTGGGGAAAAAGTCTGTGGGACTTTATCGACCGCTTGGTCGCGACGCAAACCGGTGGGCATTTTTGTCTTTCATTTCAGAGCGGATGTTCGCTAGGGTCAGCGTCAAATTCATCGAATTGAAATGAGCCCCTGTGGGAGCGAGCCTGCTCGCGAATGCGGCGTATCAGGCAACCAAAGTGTTGGATGCACGAATCGCCTTCGTCGGAACGCCGCCCGGAGCAGGCTCGCTCTCACAAATACAAGATCAACAAGAGGCCAGCATGCACAGCGAGTTTCCCACCGAGTCGAGTTACCGCCATCAGCGCGAACAGTTTCTTGCCGCCGCGACCGCTGCCGGCGCAACCCTGACCTCTTATGCACATCCACGCTGCGGGCCATTCGGCGAACCACTGAGCACCGACGTCGCCGTGCTCGGCGATCCGCAGGCCAAACGTCGGCTCGTAGCGCTCAGCGGGACGCACGGTGTCGAGGGCTATTACGGCTCGGATTGTCAGAACGATTGGCTAAAGGCATTCGTACCGGGTTCGCTGCCCAAGGATGTTGTCGTGGTGATGGTTCACCTGATCAATCCCTGGGGCACGGCGTGGTTGCGGCGGGTCAACGAAGACAACATCGACCTCAATCGCAATCACCTCGATTTCACCGGGTTGCTGCCGGATAACCGCGCATACGCCGCGTTGCATGAAATCTACGCGTGCACCGATCTGCACGGCCCCGAGCGGCGGCGCGCCGATGCCTTGCTCGATGCGCAAATCAACGAACACGGCTGGCCGGCAGTGATGTCGATTGTCGAGGGCGGTCAGCACAGTCATCCCGACGGATTGTTTTACGGTGGCCGCGCACCGAGCTGGTCGAACCGCACGCTGCATCAAATCATCGACGCGCATCTGGCTGGCGCTGAAACCGTGATGTGTTTTGACCTGCACACTGGCGCTGGCGAATACGGCCATCCGATGTTGCTGACCATCACCCAGGCGCCTTACCCGGCACTGGCGCAAGCCCAGTCGATCTATGGCCCATGGCTTTACACGCTACACACGGGCGCCGATACCTTGAGCGAAACCGGTGTGGCAGCGACGGCTACCGGGTACACCTCGCAGGCGTTGCTCAATGCATTGCCGGACGTGCAACTGATGCCGTTCGTGATCGAATGCGGAACCTATCCGGGGCCGGAAGTGCATCGTTATTTGCGCGACGACCAGTGGCTGCACTTGCATGGCGATCCGCTGAATGCGACGGGGAGGGCGATCAAGTTGAATCTGCTGGAACAGTTTTATCCGGCGGATCCGGACTGGCGGGCGATGGTGGGGCTGCGGACTCGGCAGATTTGGGGGAAAGGGTTGGCAGCCCTGTCGACAGAGAACCCCGAATAGGTCAGGAAGAGTCCTGTGGCGAGGGGATTTATCCCCGATGGACTGCGCAGCAGTCCCATTCATTTAATGAAGAGGTGGGGGGCGCTTCGCACCCCATCGGGGATAAATCCCCTCGCCACAGGTTCGGTGCTGTCTCAAGGTATAAAAGCGCTTATCGCTTAAAACCGGGCAGTCCATTCGCGGCACGCCATGCCTTTACAGTCTTAGTAACGCCCTCGGCAGAGTTGTCTGCTCCTTGCTCGGGATAAAAAATCAGGTCGGTTCCATCCGGGTGGTCAGTAAGCATCCTGAAGTGTGCCAGCAGTTCACCAAGCTTCGCATCTGAGCCACTTTTGTTTGTCGCCCGTATTTTTTCGACGAAGCGGGTAAATTCGGTTTCTGTGTAGCCGGATATTTTTACCAAGGCGTACTCGCTGCTTTTTGAATTGATTGGGACTTATTGCTTGAACCCAGGCAGCCCCTTGGAGGCGCGCCATTTTTTTACGGTCTCGGTGATGCCTTCAGGGGTGCAATCAGCGTCATCCTCCGGCCAATAAATCAGGTCAGTACCCGCGGGATGCTCGGCGAGCTCACAGAATTTATCCAATAGATCCGCCAACACCATCTCTGGCGTGCCATCCCCATTAGAAGTGAATATTTCCTGCAATAAGCTAATGAATTGCACTTCGGTGTAATCAGTAATTTTATTTGCCATGAGGTTATTTCCGGTGAATATCTATATGGTTTTTTGGCGTGCTGACCCTTAAGTTTTCGATGTCATACATAGCACCACCTTCCGATACCCATACAACGTGATGCAGTTCGTAAGTTTTTCTTTTACCCGCAGCATCTTGATACCGGGCATGAGGCGCGCTGCCACTGCGCATAAGCGCAATATTCTGCGGTTTAAATTGCTCAGCCAGTTCTGGATCATTCACAACCTCAGTCCAAAACGCCTTTCTGAAGGCATCAAAGCTTGAAAACTCCCGCCCCCTCAGCCTGTCTGCAATCCGTGTCGGAATCGGCGCACCGATCCCCGTTCCCGCCCCAGCAAGCCATATCCCCGGAACATCCTCACCAATCCCCGTCACCGTACCCGGCGTCAGTCTGGCCGGCCTCGAAAACACTACATACAGCGACTTCAAACCAGTGTCCGCCGGGAACACCAGAATACAATCCTCGGCAGTAATGTCCTCGCCGGGCAGGCCTTCTATCTGGCTGTCGGTGTTCTCCGTGATTGGATGAACAAGGATCGTGTTCAGTTGCTCGCTGCGTTCGGGATAGACCAGCGGTGGCATTGAACCGAGTGGGCCGCGTTGCGGCGTCCACAAAATCGTGATGCCGTTGAGCTTGGCCTCCATCGCGGTCTTGTCGCTGTTCCACTCGACTTTGACAGTACGCAGCGAGTCATCGCCCGAAGCGCCGGAGTGGATGCCGTAAACCTGCATGACCCCTTCGGCATCACGCCGAAATTGGAAGCGCACTCGAGTGGGCGCGCGGCTCATGCGGCGCAGCTGTTCATCGGTATGCAGCGTGCCGTCGCCCATGCGGGTCGGCAGCATTCCGAGGATGAACACGCTGGCTGGCCCAGCAGCGCCGCGAATTGCCCAGTTGAGGCGTTGTTGCAGAATCCCGCCGCCCGCCAAACGCCCCAAGGCCAGATCGGCGCCTACCGCTGTCGCGACAGCAGTGCTGGCAGAGGGCAAGAGCATGGCGCCGGCGACCATGACCTTGCCGAAGTTGCTGGCGGGCTCGGGTGCCGTACCGGCGTCCGTTCGGCACCAGTTATCCACAGTGCAGGACTTGGCGAATACCTGATCTTCGCGGGGCTTGGGCGTTGGCCATTCATCCTTTTCGACGTACACCGGCTCCGGAGGGGGAGGCGGATTCCAAGCGGCCCACGAGCCGTTCCATCTCGGACGTTCCCAAGGCCAATCTTCATCGAGGAGAGATTTGAATAGAGCCATGCCAACTCCCTGTATGGCTTTGAATCGAGCCAGGGAAGCTTGTCGGTCAATGGAGAATTCGGGCAAACCGATGGGGTGACTTTCAGGCGCGAGATTTTACGAAAAATCCAATTCGTACCTTAATCGGACCCATTTCCTACAGCGCTCTCTCGGACTGTTGATTGGCGATTGATTCAGATGAACCAGCGGTGTTTCGTGCTTGTAGTCTTTCGCTTTGCATGGAGGGCGCGTCTGAATTTTTCCTACAGATTTTTCAGGTCGACAACTTACGCACCGCTGCCTGAGGATGGTTTCTATCGTTTTTTCCAGGATGGATTTCAGATGAAAAGGATGAGTTCGTTGCCATTCAACTCTATTTGCAGTCGGCCATTGTCATGAGTATTTCCAATGAGGACCGCGACTTTCTCGTGGCGATGGGCAGTCGCATTGCTCACTTACGCACAGTGCACGAGATCACACAGACGCGGTTTGCACGGGCTTTAGGTCTTTCCCGGCAGACCTTTCAGGGCTACGAGGAGGGCACGCGCAGCATGCCGGTCACGACGCTGGTGAAGATGGCATTTGCGCTGCGCGTGCCTGTTGAAGACCTGCTCGGGGTTCCCTCGTACACGGAGAAGCCCAGACGCAGTTTGACCTCGACGTGGTATCGACGGCTGCAGTCCATCAATGAGCTTTCGAAGGTTCAACAGAAGGTTATTGCGCAGATGCTCGACGCCCTGATCGCACAAGCAGCGACCAAAACGAGCGACGAAGAAAAAGAAATTTGAAGTAACCCAAAGAACGCGGAACCAAGGTGCGCGAACACCCTGGCCCCGCTAACCACAAAGCAGCTTAAAAGGAGCTAATCATGTAAGAAGGAGCTAATCATGGCTAAAACCAATCATACGACATCAACCCCCATCACTGAACGCCGGTTGAAAATCGCCGCAGACTTTTACCCGGTCAACACAAAGGACAAAACCTACAGCCCCAGTAAGCCCGTACCCTGGATCAGGCTACGCGGCCTGTGGTTACGGCAGGCAGGATTCGAGGTAAACGAGAACGTCAAAGTGCGCGTGATGAAAGGGTGTCTGGTGATTACCGCGGAATAACAGATCACCGAGACTTTTCTCGAGGCATAAAAAAACGGCCTACCTTTCGGTAAGCCGTTTTTAGTACTTGGTGGCTACACAGGGACTTGAACCCCGGACCCCAGCATTATGAATGCTATGCTCTAACCAACTGAGCTATGTAGCCAAGTGGCGCGCATTATTCCCCTGAAATGGAAAAGCGTCAAGCGTAAATTTAAAATATTTCTTCTTATTTTCAACCGCTTATCCTCCAGCCCGGAAAATCCGGGCCGGGCGGGGCATCAACGCAGCTGAAATCTTGCAGTATTGGCGCTCAAGGCATGGCTGCCCTGGCTCAGAGTGTCCGCTGCAAGGTTTACTGCGCGTGCGCCTTCAAGCAAACGTACGGCCGCTTGATCGACCTGCTGGATATTGCCGCTGACTTCATCGGCAGTGCTCGCCTGTTCCTCAACCGCCGTGGCGATCTGCGCCAAGGTATCGGTGACGCTCTGCACGGCGCTGGCAATTTCGCCCAAGCGCTCACCGAGACCGGTGACCGACTCGGCATCGGCTTGCGCCTGGCCGCAGGCGGCTTCCATCAAACTCACGGCTTCATTGACCGTGGCGCGCAAGCTGTCGACCGTGCCAGCGATCTGCGCGGTGGACGACTGCGTGCGTTGCGACAGGCTGCGCACTTCATCGGCGACCACGGCGAAACCGCGTCCCTGTTCACCCGCACGAGCAGCCTCGATGGCGGCGTTGAGCGCGAGCAGGTTGGTCTGCTCGGCGACGCCGCGAATGGTGTCGACCACCAATTGAATCTGCTGGCCTTGCTCGCTGACCCGGCCGAGCGCCGCTGCGGTTTCGTTCAAGCGTTGATTGAGCTGCTGAATACTCGCCGTGGTGCGCTGGCTGTCACGGCTGCTGTCAGCGGCAATGCGCCGGGTGTGCTGAGCGCTGCCGGAGGCCTGTTCGCAACTTTGCGCCACGCCTTGCGACGTCGCGGCCAATTGCGTCGCGGCGGCGGCGATCTGGCTGATCTGCAACTGCTGCGCCTCGACTTCGCTGAGGGCGCCGCTGGAATGTTCGTTGAGGCTGCGCACCGCGTTGCTCAACTGCGAGGTCTCGTGATCGACGCCGAGCATGCTGCTGCGCAATTGCACCACGGCAACGTTGAGCGCGGTGCTGATCGCCGCCAACTCATCACGGCCCACCACCGGCACTTGCAGACTCAGGTTGCCATCGCGCAGGGCTTCGGCGAGCAGAGTGATGCCACTGGCGCTGCGGCGGATCGAGGCTTGCAGGCAGACAAACAGGTACAACGCCGCGAGTAGCAGGCAGCCGAAGATCGCTGCGACCATGATGAACTGACGGATCGCTGAGCTGTGGTAGGCGTCGAGCCGCTGATCCAGCGACACCAGCGATTGCTGGCGCAGGGCGGCGAGATCAGTCAGCAGCGCATCGAGGCTGCGTTCGAAGTCGTCTGGCTTGAGATTGATGCTGCCGCCGAACACGCCGTCATCAAGGACCTTCAAGCCGCTGTCGAGATGTTTGAGGCTGTCGTGGTATTGGCTGGCCCAGCTCTGCTGATCTTTTGGCAGGCGTGCTTCAAGCAGCGTGGCGGTTTTGACCAGTTGCTCGCGGGCATCGCCGATGCGGCTGCGCAGGTCGCGCAACTGCAAACGGCTTTGCAGGGTGAATTGACCGGAGACGACCGAGGCCTGGCCGACGGCGGCAAGGCGTCCAACGCGTTCGATCAGGTCCGGGGCGTGCTGCGTGGAAATCTGCGTCAGCAGGTAGGTTTCCAGCCACGGCGCGAGGGTCAGGCGGTTATCCATGACAATCTGCTCGCGCAACGCTTGCAGGGCGCTGAGTGCATTGGTGAAACGGTCGTAGCCGTCTGGCCACCAACCGACACCGCTGAGGCTTTTCGAGTCGAGGCCACCCAGTGCGGTTTGCAGCGCTTGATAGCGGGTGAGTGTTTCCCCCTCGGCGCCTTCATTTTTCAATGCGGTGCCCAAATCCGTGGTGGCTTGCAGAACCGCCGGTTGTACCGCGTCGAACGCGCCCATGGCAGCGAGCGTGGCCGGCGTCGGTTGGCGATTGGTTTCCGTGGCGCGCCAACGGGCGGCGCGGTCGCGTTGGGCGGCGAGCAGGTTGTCCAGCGCATCCAGCGCGAGCAACTGCCGTACGCCGGCGCGTTCGCCGGAAATCAGAGTGAGCTTGTCGCGATAGTCCTGTCCGATCATCAACAGGCTGCCGGCCAACGGCAGAATGAACAGCAGAAACAACAACTGGAATTTACCTGCGAAGCCAAACCGCCCCAGCAATTTGATCCCCGGTGAAAGGAAAGCCTGCATGCCTCATGACTCCTCTGGACACCACGCACCATCGGCGTGCATCGCGCTCGTTTCGATCGCGACCTGTGCCCTCTAAAAGGCCTCGAAAGTTCACTCTCGCCTGCTCTGTAGGCCGGCTCTGTAGCGAAACTTCCCATTGTCGGTCGCCTTTGTAAGGCGCCCGCGTTCAAGGGATGAAACAAGGCAAGATTCAGACCATGGCGTTGCGCTATCACTTTGCAGTCGACGACCAGTCAGTTAGTTAGCTGGCTAAGGGGATGGCGCTGGCGCACCGAAAAATGGCACATTGACGCACCTGCCTGCGTGCACTCATCTGCTGTCCGGAAACTTTCATGGCTATCAGCAACGTTCAGACCGCCGCTGCCTCGGCGCCCGCTGCTCCGCAAAGCAGCCCATTGGTGATGCGTATCATCGGCGCAGTGGCGCTGGCGCATTTGATCAACGACCTGATCCAGTCAGTGCTGCCGTCGATCTACCCGATGCTCAAGGCCAATTACGGCCTGACATTCACTCAGGTCGGCCTGATCACCCTGACCTTTCAACTGACGGCATCATTGCTGCAACCGTGGGTCGGTTATCACACCGACCGCCATCCAAAACCGTGGCTGTTGCCGGCGGGCTCCATCTGCACACTGATTGGCATCGTGATGATGTCGATGGTCGGCAGTTTTCCTTTGATTCTGCTGGCGGCGGCGCTGATCGGTATCGGCTCGTCGACGTTTCACCCCGAGGCCTCGCGGATTGCGCGGTTGGCCTCGGGTGGACGCTTTGGGCTGGCGCAGTCGACATTCCAGGTCGGCGGTAACGCCGGTTCGGCATTCGGCCCGTTGCTGGCGGCGGCGATCATTATTCCGTTCGGCCAAGGCAATGTGGCGTGGTTCGGCCTGTTCGCGGTGTTTGCGCTGTTCGTGCTGTACCGCATCAGTCGCTGGTACGCCCATCACTTGAACCTGTTCAAACTCAAGGCCGGCCAGGCGGCGACTCATGGGCTGTCGAAGGGCAGGGTGACCAGTGCGTTGGTAGTGCTGGGGCTGTTGGTGTTTTCGAAGTATTTCTACATGGCCAGTCTGACCAGTTACTTCACGTTCTACCTGATCGAGAAGTTCGACCTGTCGGTGGCCAGCTCGCAGTTGCACCTGTTCCTGTTTCTCGGCGCGGTGGCGGCGGGGACGTTCTTCGGCGGGCCGATCGGCGACAAGATCGGGCGTAAGGCGGTGATCTGGTTCTCGATCCTTGGTGTGGCGCCGTTTACGTTACTCATGCCTCACGTCGATCTGTTCTGGACCACGGTCCTCAGTGTGGTGATCGGCTTCATTCTCGCTTCGGCGTTCTCGGCGATTGTGGTGTACGCGCAGGAACTGGTACCGGGCAATGTCGGGATGATTGCCGGGGTGTTCTTTGGTTTGATGTTCGGTTTCGGCGGGATTGGCGCGGCGTTGCTGGGGCATCTGGCGGATATTCACGGGATTGAGTACGTGTATTTCCTGTGCTCGTTCCTGCCACTATTTGGCGTACTGGCGATTTTCCTGCCGCGTACCAAAAAGGCCTGATTCACACATGACCCATTGTAGGAGTGAGCCTGCTCGCGATAGCGTTCTATCAGCTACAGATGTGCTAACTGACATACCGCTATCGCGAGCAGGCTCGCTCCTACAGGGGGAATGTGTTGGGCCATAAATTTCAGGCACAAAAAAGCCGCGTATCAAACGCGGCTTTTTCTTGAACGGTGTTGCTTAGACGTTGAAGCGGAAGTGCATCACGTCGCCGTCTTTAACGATGTAGTCCTTGCCTTCCAGACGCCATTTACCGGCTTCTTTGGTGCCGGCTTCGCCCTTGTACTGAATGAAGTCGTTGTAGGCGATGACTTCGGCGCGGATGAAGCCTTTCTCGAAGTCGGTGTGGATCACGCCGGCAGCCTGAGGTGCGGTGGCACCGACTTTGACGGTCCAGGCGCGAACTTCTTCGACACCGGCGGTGAAGTAGGTCTGCAGGTGCAGCATTTCGTAGCCGGCGCGGATCACGCGGTTCAGGCCAGGCTCTTCCAGGCCCAGGGCCTCGAGGAACATGTCTTTCTCTTCACCGTCATCGAGCTCGGCGATTTCCGCTTCGATCTTGTTGCAGACCGGAACAACCATGGCGCCTTCTTCTTCGGCAATGGCCTTGACCACGTCCAGGTGCGGGTTGTTCTCGAAACCGTCTTCAGCGACGTTGGCGATGTACATAACCGGTTTGGTGGTCAGCAGGTGGAAGCCCTTGATCACGGCCTTTTCGTCAGCGCTCATGTTCTTCATCAGGCTGCGCGCCGGCTTGGCTTCGGTGAAGTGTGCGATCAGTTGCTCCAGCAGAGCCTTCTGAACCACCGCGTCCTTGTCACCACCCTTGGCGTTGCGCGCGACTTTCTGCAGTTGCTTCTCGCAGCTGTCGAGGTCGGCGAAGATCAGTTCCAGGTCGATGATTTCGATGTCGCGCTTCGGGTCGACGCTGTTGGAAACGTGGATCACGTTGTCGTCTTCGAAGCAGCGCACAACGTGAGCGATCGCATCGGTTTCGCGGATGTTGGCCAGAAACTTGTTGCCCAGACCTTCACCTTTCGAGGCGCCGGCCACTAGGCCAGCGATGTCGACGAATTCCATGGTGGTCGGCAGGATGCGCTTCGGATTGACGATGGCCGCCAAGGCCTCCAGACGCGGATCCGGCATCGGCACGATGCCGCTGTTCGGCTCGATGGTGCAGAAGGGGAAGTTCTCGGCCGCGATACCGGATTTGGTCAGGGCGTTGAACAGGGTGGACTTGCCGACGTTAGGCAGGCCGACGATGCCGCAATTGAATCCCATGGTGTTTCCCCTCGGATAAGAGTCAGGCCTTCTGGCTGTGCAGGTTTTTCATCGCGCGGTTCCATTCACCGGCGAGGATATCCGGCAGCACGCCGAGGGCAAAGTCGATGCTGGCATCGAGTTTTTCCTGTTCGGCGCGTGGCGCACGACCCAGGACGAAATTTGAAACCATACTGGCGACGCCCGGGTGGCCAATGCCAAGCCGCAGGCGATAGAACGTATTCTGATTGCCCAGTTGCGCAATGATGTCGCGCAACCCGTTGTGACCGCCATGGCCGCCGCCCTGTTTGAGCTTGGCAACGCCCGGAGGCAGATCGAGTTCGTCGTGCGCCACGAGGATTTCTTCAGGCTTGATGCGGAAGAAACCGGCGAGTGCCGCCACGGCCTGGCCGCTGCGGTTCATGTACGTGGTGGGAATCAGCAGACGAACATCCTGACCCTGATGCGAATAGCGCCCGGTCAGGCCGAAATATTTGCGATCGGCGACAAGGTTGACACCCTGTGCGTCAGCGATGCGCTCAACAAAAAGGGCCCCTGCGTTATGCCGGGTCTGGTCGTATTCAGCGCCTGGATTTCCCAGGCCAACGATCAGTTTGATGGCAGTCACGATAGGGGCCCTTCCTTTGAGTGGTGGATAACATCGCCGCGATCAGGGAAAGCGGCGAAAGTGGACGAAAAATGCTCATTTACCATGGATGTAAACTCCGCGTTCTCGCCCGCTTTCTCGCTACGTTCCAGTCCGCGATGTTACTTGCTCACTCAGGCATGACAGAGTGAATTACTCTGCTGCGCCTTCTTCGGTAGCTTCTGGAGCAACACGTGGAGCGTGGACGTTGGCAACAGCCTTGTCATCGCCGTGTGCCAGAGCAACGAACTCAACGCCTTTAGGAGCTTTGAGGTCCGACAGGTGAATGATCGAACCGATTTCAGCGTCAGCCAGGTCGACTTCGATGAACTCAGGCAGATCTTTCGGCAGGCAGGTCACTTCGATTTCAGCAACAACGTGCGAAATCTCGCCGCCTTTCTTCACTGGAGCAGCTTCGTTGATGAAGTGCACAGGAACGATAGCGGTCAGTTTCTGGCCAGCGACAACGCGTACGAAGTCAGCGTGCATCACGTGGCCTTTGGCCGGGTGACGCTGCAGAGCTTTGATGATTACGTTTTGCTTGGTGCCACCAACGTTCAGCTCGATGATGTGGCTGTAAGCCGCTTCGTTTTCGAGCAGTTTGGCAACTTCTTTGGCCAGCATGCTGATGGATTCAGGGGCTTTTTCGCCACCGTAAACTACAGCTGGAACCAGGCTAGCGATACGACGCAGGCGGCGGCTCGCACCTTTCCCCAGGTCGGAACGCACTTCAGCATTCAGAGTAAAATCGTTCATTTTGTATCTCCAAAATAGCCATGACCGAGTGGCGTTTGCGACCAGCGCCGAACACGGTATGGGCAAAAAAGCCCCGCCCCGGCAGGAATGCCGGGGCGGGGCGCTTTTCGTCAACGAGATATTTCGAGAAGGGCAGGGCCCTTAACGGAACATCGCGCTGATCGATTCTTCATTGCTGATGCGGCGAACCGCTTCGGCAACAACCGGTGCGATATCCAGTTGACGGATACGTGCACAGGCTTGTGCTGCAGCGGACAGCGGGATGGTGTTAGTGACCACCAGCTCGTCCAGCACGGAATTTTCGATATTCTCGATGGCCCGACCCGACAGCACAGGGTGTGTGCAGTAGGCAAAGACCTTGGCTGCGCCATGCTCTTTCAGGGCCTTGGCCGCGTGGCACAGAGTGCCGGCGGTATCGACCATGTCATCAACCAGAATGCAGGTACGCCCTTCGACATCACCGATGATATGCATCACTTCAGAGTGATTGGCTTTCTCACGGCGTTTGTCGATGATCCCGAGATCCACGCCCAGGGATTTGGCAACGGCACGTGCACGCACGACGCCACCAATGTCCGGGGACACGATCATCAGGTTTTCGAAGCGCTGATCTTCAATGTCATCCACCAGAACCGGGGAGCCGTAGATGTTATCTACCGGAATATCGAAGAAACCCTGAATCTGGTCAGCATGCAGATCAACCGTGAGAACACGGTCGATGCCGACTACGGTAAGCATGTCAGCAACGACTTTCGCGCTGATAGCCACACGTGCGGAACGCGGACGGCGATCCTGACGGGCATAACCAAAATAAGGAATAACAGCAGTGATACGAGTAGCCGAGGAGCGGCGGAAGGCATCAGCCATCACTACCAGTTCCATCAGGTTATCGTTGGTCGGAGCGCAAGTCGGCTGAATAATGAAAACGTCTTTACCGCGAACGTTTTCATTGATCTCTGCAGTAATTTCGCCGTCGGAGAACTTACCGACAGAGATGTCACCGAGAGGGATATGCAGCTGACGTACGACACGCCGAGCCAGATCGGGGTTAGCATTCCCCGTAAAGACCATCATCTTGGACACGCGCAGTACCTAGAGGCTGAGGGTAACCTGGATGAGTATAGAAAATGGCAGGGGCGGCTGGATTCGAACCAACGCATGGCAGGATCAAAACCTGCTGCCTTACCGCTTGGCGACGCCCCTGTATCTGTTGCATCAAGTGCCGAGCACCTGGTTCCTTTAGAGCAGACTTTGCAGCTTTCGGTGCAACATCGAAACGTTGCTGCCTTTCGCTACAAACCCTGTAAGGGTCTCTGTCAGAAGGGCCGAGACTTTATCAGCTTCAGCTTTGCTTGGGAAGCCCCCAAACACACAACTTCCAGTTCCGGTGAGCTTTGCTTCGGTAAATTTACCTAACAAATCCAATGCGTTACGTACTTCCGGATAACGCCTTGCAACCACCGGCAAGCAGTCATTTCGACTGTTTCCCTCGGGAACGGGGCGCACTTTAATGGGCGGCGTGTTACGTGTCAACAAAGGATCGGAAAAAATTTCTGCCGTACTAACAGAGACTTGCGGCACGAGCACCAGATACCACGGTTCTTCGGGATCGACCGGGGTGAGTTTCTCGCCTACGCCCTCGGCAAACGCCGCGTGGCCACGGACGAAAACCGGTACATCAGCACCCAGCGACAAACCCAGTGCGGCCAGGCGATCTTCATCCCAACCCAGCTGCCACAGATGATTCAGACCGAGCAAAGTCGTTGCCGCATTCGAGCTGCCGCCACCGATACCGCCGCCCATGGGCAGCACCTTATCAATCCAGATATCGATGCCGAGCGGACAGCCGGACTGTTGCTGAAGCATTTTCGCCGCGCGCACGATCAGGTTGCTGTCATGCGGCACGCCTGCGAATTCGGTGTGCAACTGAATCACGCCGTCATCACGCACGGCAAAAGTGATTTCATCGCCGTAATCGACAAACTGAAACAACGTCTGCAATTCGTGATAACCGTCTTCACGGCGACCGAGAATGTGCAGCATCAGATTGAGTTTGGCCGGCGAGGGCAGGGTCAGGCGTGCAGCGGTCATGGGTTATTGCCCCAACTTGCGCGGTTGCCAGGTCTTGATCACCAGCGTTACGTCGAGGTCGGTGCCGTGCAGTTTGATGCGCTCGGGCAACCAGTAACCGTTTTGTTCGGTGTAAGCGGTGTATTCGACTTTCCAGCCATCCTGTTCAAGGTTGGCCAGACGGCTGTCGGCGTCGAGATTCAGGCGACTTTTGCTGTTCGGAGCGGGCAGGCCGCGCACCCACCAGGCCAGATTCGACACCGGCAGCTTCCAGCCGAGCTGTTCTTCGAGCAGCGCTTCCGGCGACCCGGAGTCATAGCGACCCTGGTTGGCGACTTCCAGCGAGACCTTGCCCGGACGCCCGGTCAGGCGTGCCGCGCCACGACCCAGCGGGCCGGACAGGCGAATGTCGTAATAGTCCTGACGCTGCAGCCAGAACAATGTGCCGCTACCGGAATCTTTCGGTGCGCGGATGCCAATCTTGCCGTCGATCTGCCAGCCATCGAGGCCAGTCAGCTGCTGTTTGTTCGCGGCCCATTGAGCCGGACTGCCGTGGCCCTCGACCGATTCGCGAGCGCCGAAGCCCGCGCAACCGGCGAGCAGGGCGATGAAGCTGAAAACAATAACGTGGCGCAAAAACATGAGTTAAAGAGTCTCGGATCCGGTCAGGCGCTTGATGGTGCTGCGCAGAATGGTGCTGTCGGGCTGATCCTTGAGGAACTTGCCCCAGATTTGTTTGGCTTCACGCTGGTTGCCCTTGGTCCACAAGACTTCGCCCAGGTGCGCGGCGACTTCGTGATCGGGGAAACGCTCCAGCGCCTGACGCAGATATTTCTCGGCGTCGTCCAGATTGCCCAAGCGGTAATTCACCCAGCCGAGGCTGTCGAGTACCGCCGGGTCTTCCGGATTGATCTGGTGTGCCTGCTCGATCAGCGCTTTGGCTTCAGCGTAGCGGGTGGTGCGGTCGGACAGGGTGTAGCCCAGCGCGTTGAGCGCCATGGCGTTGTCCGGATCACGCTTGATGATCAGGCGCAGGTCTTTTTCCATTTGCGCCAGGTCATTGCGTTTTTCCGCGAGCATCGCTCGGGTGTAGAGCAGGTTCAGATCGTCCGGGTATTGCTGCAAGGCTTGCTGCAAGACTTTCCAGGCCTTGTCGTCCTGTTTGTTCGCCGACAGGGTTTCCGATTCGATCAGGTACAACTGGATCGCGTAATCCGGTTGCTCGTCGCGCTGGGCGGCGAGTTTGCTTTGCGCTTCAGCGGTCTTGCCGTTGTTCATCAGAATATCGGCCTGACGCAATTGCGCCGGCAGATAATCGTTGCCCGGGCCGACCTGGGCGTACTCGATGAGGGCGCCTTGCGGGTCGTTGCGTTCTTCAGCGATGCGACCGAGATTCAAGTGCGCCGAATCGACGTGGCTTTCGCGGGCGATCAAGTCTTCCAGATACCCCTTGGCCTCATCCCACGCTTTGGCTTCCAGGCAAACCAAGGCCAGCGAGTAACGCAGTTCGTCGTCTTCCGGGTATTGCTGAACCAGGCTGGAGAACTCGGCCTTGGCGTCGTCCATGCGGTCTTGCTCAACCAGCATGCGCGCATAAGTCAGGCGCAAGCGTTTGTCGTCCGGGTACTTCTTGATGCTTTTTTGCAGCAGGGGCAGGGCTTCGTCGCCACGGTTCAGCAATTGCAGCAGACGTGCGCGCAGCAGAATCGGCGCGATCTCGCCTTCTTCCGGCGGATGGTCTTCGAGCAATGCCAGTGCGGCTCTGTTGTCGCCGTCCTGTTGCAACAACAGGGCCTTGCCGAAAATCAACTGGCTGTTGTTCGGATGACGCTGCAACAAGCGGTCGAAACTTTTCATCAGGCCGTTGCGGGTTTCCTGATCGGTATCCGCTGCCGACAGCGCGAGGAAATCGAAATGGGTATCGCCCTTGCCCTGCAGGACTTTCTCCATATAGACCATCGAGTCGTCATAACGCCCGGCGCGCGCCAGTTGCACGGCGGCGGCGCGTTGCGCTTCGAGGTCATCCGGGGCGTTTTTTGCCCAGATCAGCGCGGTATCGAGGGCCGGTTGATCGGCACCCAGATATTCGGCGATGCGGAATGCACGCTCGGAGACACCCGGATCCTGAGTGTTGATGGCCTGGGTCACATAGTTGTCCAGGGCAATGTCGAAACGATTGCGCTGGCCGGCGAGTTCGGCGCTCAACAGGCTGAAAACGGTTTCCTCGCTGAACGAGCTGTAAACCTTGGGCTTTTCAGGCGCGGGCGTGGTGTCTTCAACCGACGGCGTACCGTCCGGCGAAACGGGGGCCAAGGCCTGGCAGCCGCTGAGGAAGACAAAAGCGAGGAGCAACGCGGAAGATCTATTCATATAGGAAGAGGACGACTAACCTGCGGTCGGATCATCATGACACAAGCCTTCGACCAAACATAACCGAGACTCAATTGTGCCCATTATAGGGGCTGACGATTGGGACAATAGTCAGCGGTAGTTGTTCTGAATCTTTCGAAGTAGGACAATTGCCGGCTTCACGTCACCATCAGCGACCTTGAATGGCCTTCCTTGCACTCGGTATCAACCACAAGACTGCTTCAGTAGACGTCCGCGAGCGCGTGGCTTTTACTCCTGAACAGCTGGTGGAGGCCTTGCAGCAGCTCTGCCGACTCACCGACAGCCGCGAAGCTGCGATCCTCTCCACCTGCAATCGCAGTGAGCTTTATATAGAACAGGATCAGCTTTCTGCCGATATCGTGCTGCGCTGGCTGGCCGATTATCACCATTTAAGCCTCGATGAGCTGCGCGCGAGTGCTTATGTGCATGAAGATGATGCGGCAGTTCGTCACATGATGCGTGTCGCCTCCGGGCTCGACTCGCTGGTGCTGGGCGAACCGCAGATTCTCGGGCAGATGAAGTCGGCCTACGCCGTGGCCCGTGAGGCCGGCACCATCGGGCCGCTGCTCGGGCGGCTGTTTCAGGCAACGTTCAATGCTGCCAAACAGGTGCGCACCGACACCGCAATTGGTGAAAACCCGGTGTCCGTGGCGTTTGCCGCGGTCAGCCTGGCCAAACAGATTTTCAGCGATTTGCAACGCAGCCAGGCCTTGCTGATCGGCGCCGGCGAGACCATCACCCTGGTCGCCCGCCATTTGCACGAGCTGGGGGTCAAGCGCATCGTCGTTGCCAATCGCACCCTGGAACGCGCCAGTCTGCTGGCCGAACAGTTCGGCGCCCACGCGGTGCTGCTCTCGGACATCCCGGCCGAACTGGTGCGCAGCGACATCGTCATCAGTTCGACCGCCAGTCAGTTGCCGATCCTTGGCAAGGGCGCGGTGGAAAGCGCATTGAAACTGCGCAAGCACAAACCGATCTTTATGGTCGACATCGCCGTTCCCCGGGATATCGAGCCGGAAGTCGGCGAGTTGGACGACGTTTACCTCTACAGCGTTGACGATCTCCACGAAGTGGTCGCCGAAAACCTCAAGAGCCGCCAAGGCGCAGCACAAGCCGCCGAAGAGATGGTCTCGGTCGGCGCTGACGATTTCATGGTGCGCCTGCGCGAACTGGCGGCAGTCGATGTGCTCAAGGCCTATCGTCAACAGAGCGAACGCCTGCGCGACGAGGAGCTGCAAAAAGCTCTGCGTCTGCTGGCCAACGGCGGCAACGCCGAAGACGTGCTCGGGCAACTGGCCCGTGGCCTGACCAATAAACTGTTGCATGCCCCGAGCGTGCAACTGAAAAAGCTTTCTGCCGAAGGCCGCCTCGATGCGCTGGCCATGGCTCAGGAACTCTTTGCCCTCGAGGGCTCACCGGATAGCTTTTCGGATAAAAAACCGCAATGAAAGCGTCACTGCTCAATAAGCTGGATGTCCTCCAGGACCGTTTCGAGGAACTGACCGCGCTGCTTGGCGACGGCGAAGTCATTGCCGATCAGACCAGGTTTCGCGCCTATTCCAAGGAATACGCCGAACTCGAGCCGGTCGTACACGCCTATAAAAAGCTGCTCGGCGTACAAAGCGATCTTGAAGGCGCGCAGGCGCTGCTCAAGGACAGCGACCCGGACATGCGTGAAATGGCCGTGGAAGAAGTCCGCGAAGCCAAAGAATTGCTGGTCACGCTGGAAGGCGATCTGCAGCGCATGTTGTTGCCGAAGGATCCGAATGACGGCCGCAACGTTTTCCTCGAAATTCGCGCCGGCACCGGTGGCGACGAGGCGGCGATTTTCTCCGGCGACCTGTTCCGCATGTACTCGCGTTACGCCGAACGACGTGGCTGGCGTGTGGAGATCCTTTCGGAAAACGAAGGCGAACACGGTGGCTATAAAGAAGTCATCGCCCGCATCGAAGGCGACAACGTCTACGGCAAGCTGAAATTCGAATCCGGCGCGCACCGCGTACAGCGTGTACCCGCCACCGAATCCCAGGGCCGTATTCACACTTCGGCGTGCACTGTGGCGGTATTGCCCGAGCCGGACGAGCGCGAAGCCATCGAGATCAACCCGGCGGATTTGCGCGTCGATACCTATCGCTCCTCCGGGGCGGGTGGTCAGCACGTCAACACCACCGATTCGGCGATCCGCATCACCCACATACCGACCGGCACCGTCGTCGAGTGTCAGGAAGAACGTTCCCAGCACAAGAACCGTGCGCGGGCGATGGCCTGGTTGTCGGCCAAGCTCAACGATCAGCAAACCGCCGCGGCGGCCAATGCGATCGCCAGCGAGCGTAAATTGCTGGTGGGCTCGGGCGACCGTTCCGAGCGGATTCGCACCTATAACTTTGCTCAGGGCCGGGTCACTGACCATCGCGTCAACCTGACCCTGTACTCCCTCGATGAAATTCTCGCCGGTGGCGTTGAAGCGGTTATCGAGCCGTTGCTGGCTGAATACCAGGCTGATCAACTCGCAGCGATAGGTGAGTAAATGACCATCATTGCCAGCCTGTTGCGTGCCGCCGAATTGCCAGACTCGCCCACCGCGCGCCTGGATGCCGAATTGCTTCTTGCCGCTGCGCTGGGCAAATCACGCAGCTTTTTGCACACCTGGCCCGAGCGCATCGTGCCGACTGAAGCGGCGCTGACCTTTGCTGAATATCTGCAGCGTCGTCGTGGCGGTGAGCCGGTGGCTTACATTCTCGGTCAGCAGGGTTTCTGGAAACTCGATCTGGAAGTCGCGCCGCACACGCTGATCCCGCGCCCGGACACCGAACTGCTGGTGGAAGCTGCGCTGGAATTGCTGCCCGCGACCCCGGCCAAAGTGCTCGACCTTGGCACCGGCAGCGGCGCGATCGCCCTGGCCTTGGCCAGCGAGCGTCCGGCGTGGAAAGTGACTGCCGTGGATCGCGTGCTGGAAGCTGTGGCACTTGCCGAACGCAATCGTCAGCGTCTGCACTTGAACAACGCCACCGTGCTGAGCAGCCATTGGTTCAGTGCGCTGGAAGGTCAGCGTTTTCAGTTGATCATCAGCAACCCGCCGTACATTGCGGCTGCCGACCCGCATCTGGTCGAAGGCGATGTGCGCTTCGAACCGGCCAGTGCGCTGGTTGCCGGTGAAGACGGGCTCGACGATCTGCGTCTGATCGTCACCCAGGCCCCGGATTATCTGGAGGCCGCCGGCTGGCTGATGCTTGAGCACGGCTATGATCAAGCCGAAGCGGTGCGCGATCTGTTGCTCACTCGCGGTTTTGAAGAGGTTCACAGCCGCACCGATCTGGGCGGCCATCAACGCATCAGTCTGGGGCGCCTGCCGTGCTGAATGATCAGGAATTGCTGCGCTACAGCCGGCAGATTCTGCTGCAACACATCGACATCGACGGGCAACTGAAGCTCAAGGACAGTCGCGTGCTGATCGTCGGCCTCGGCGGCCTCGGCGCGCCGGTGGCGCTGTATCTGGCAGCGGCGGGTGTCGGTGAATTGCATCTGGCGGATTTCGATACGGTCGACCTGACCAATCTGCAACGGCAGATTATTCATGACACCGACAGCGTCGGGATGAGCAAGGTCGACTCGGCGCTCAAGCGTCTGGGCGCGATCAATCCCGAGATTCAACTGATCGCTCATCGTCAGGCGCTGGACGAGGATTCTCTCGCTGCTGCCGTGGCGGCGGTGGATCTGGTGCTCGACTGTTCCGATAATTTTTCCACCCGCGAAGCGGTCAACGCCGCGTGTGTGGCGGCGCAAAAGCCACTGGTCAGCGGCGCGGCGATTCGTCTGGAAGGTCAGTTGTCGGTGTTCGACCCGCGTCGCGCCGAGAGCCCTTGCTATCACTGTTTATACGGGCACGGCAGCGAAGCCGAACTGACGTGCAGTGAGGCCGGAGTGGTCGGGCCGCTGGTCGGTCTGGTTGGCAGCCTGCAAGCACTGGAAGCCTTGAAGGTGCTGGTCGGTTTTGGCGAACCACTGGTGGGCCGTTTGCTGTTGATCGATGCCTTGGGCTCGCGTTTCCGTGAGTTGCGCGTCAAGCGTGATCCGGGTTGCAGCGTCTGTGGCTCGCGCCATGCGTGAAGCGCCGATCGGCGTGTTCGACTCCGGCGTCGGCGGCTTGTCTGTGCTGGCGGAAATCCAGTGTTTGCTGCCCAATGAATCGCTGCTCTATGTCGCCGATTGCGGGCACATTCCCTACGGTGAGAAAACCCCGGAGTTCATCCGCCAGCGCTGCAGCGTGATGGCCGGTTTTTTCCGCGAGCAGGGCGCCAAGGCCTTGGTGCTGGCCTGCAATACGGCCACCGTTGCCGGGGTCGCCGATTTGCGGCGTGATTTTCCCGACTGGCCGATTGTCGGCATGGAGCCTGCGGTCAAACCTGCTGCCGCCGCGACCCGCAGCGGTGTGGTCGGCGTGCTCGCCACCACCGGCACGTTGCAGAGCGCCAAGTTCGCTGCGCTGCTCGATCGCTTCGCCACTGACGTACGCGTGATCACCCAGCCGTGCCCCGGTCTTGTCGAGTTGATTGAAAGCGGCGATCTGCACAGCGCCGGGTTGCGTCAGTTGCTGCAAGGTTATGTCGAGCCACTGTTGGCCAGCGGTTGCGACACGATCATTTTGGGCTGCACCCACTATCCCTTTCTCAAGCCGATGCTCAAGTCGATGATCCCCGAGGACATCAGCCTGATCGATACCGGCGCTGCTGTGGCGCGGCAACTTCAACGGCTTTTGGCTGAACGCGATTTGCTCGCTGCCGGGCCGAACCAGCCGGTCAGATTCTGGACCAGCGCCGATGCTGCGTACTTCAAAAACATCCTGCCATTGCTCGGACAAAGTGCTGGCGAAGTGCAAAACTTCGACTTGTAAAAAAATTGTGAAATAACTAAAAAACCAGCTGAACTTCTGAGCGGGCGTCAGCTTCTATAGCGATGAGTTATCTAGAAAACCAAACGATCGTTCCGGAAAAGGAAGTTTCAACGTGAAGCGACTATTCTGCTTGGCCGCGATTGCGGCCGCACTGATGGGGCAAAGTCTTACTGCACAAGCGGCAGGTGTTGAGTTCGCGGTGGGGGCCACCAGCGATTCGACAATGACGTACCGCCTGGGCATGAATTTCGACTGGGACAAGAGCTGGCTGCAAAGTGACGTCGGTCGCCTGACCGGCTACTGGAGCGGGGCTTACACCTACTGGGAAGGTGACAAGACCTCCAGCAACAACAGCCTGTCGTTCTCGCCGGTATTTGTTTACGAGTTCGCCGGTGAATCGGTTAAACCGTATGTGGAAGCGGGGATTGGCGTCGCGGCTTTCTCTAATACCAAGTACGAATCCAACAATCTCGGCGGCTCTTTCCAGTTCGAAGACCGTTTCGGTTTTGGTCTGCGTTTCAATGGCGGGCATGAAGTCGGGATTCGTGCGACGCACTATTCCAACGCCGGTCTGGCCAGCGATAACGACGGTGTAGAAAGTTACTCGCTGCATTACACGATGCCGCTGTAACTGCTAAACGCTTGACCCCTGTGGGAGCGAGCCTGCTCGCGAAAGCTATTTCATATTCAACGAAGATGTTGAATGAAAGCCCGCTTTCGCGAGCAGGCTCGCTCCCACATTTGGTTTTGGGGGTTATCGGAATCAGCGGTAGGCAGTCGTGATGCCTTTGCGCTCTTCAATGCACTCCGGCGCGCCCATCTCGAATTCGCGACAGATCAGCGGCCGTTTTTCATAGATCGTGCACATCATGCTGTCGCGATCCAGCGCCGCGCACCAGCCGTCGTCCAGACGCAACATCACTTCACCGCCCCACTCATCGGTATCGATAAAGCGATCAGGCACGCCGGTGTCGGTGATCAGCATCACTTCGAGCTGGCAACAGCACGCCGCGCAGGTCGAGCAGGTGACCGCCGGTTCAGTGATTTGTTGGTGAGGAATGGTCTTCATGGTCGGCAGTGTAAGGCAGCGGACGATACACGTGTGAAAGGTCTGACGGACGCTCAGTGAGCCAGTCGCCGAGCCATCGTATGCAGCAATGGAAACAGCAGTGCCCAGAGCAGGCCGATGCCGATCAGCGTCGGCAGTTCGCCATAGGGAAATTGCACCCCGGCCAAGCGCCCGCCAGCGTAATACGACAGCGCGCCGCCGACAGCGCCGAGTAAGCTCGCCAGCCACCAGGGCCGCGCGCTCCACGCCAGACAATGACGCAAGGTGGTCGCCAGCAGCGCCCAGAGCAGCATCAGCCACAACGGAATCAACGGCGACTGATCCTGAAACGCGAATACCCCGGCACCGCGCAACACACTGTCGACAGCGGTGCCGACAATCACCACGCTGAGGATCAAACGGCCCTCAGCCGCCCAACTGCTGATCCAGCGCAAATGGATCACCAGCACCGCCAGCGCGATCAGCAACCACGGGCTGTTGCCGCCGAGCACGCAGGTCAGCCAGCCGATCTGGAACAGCACGGCATTGGCGACACGCTCAAGCATCGAAGCGTCCGAGCAGCGGCGCGGTCATCGCCGCCGGTTTGGCCAGCAGCAATTGTGCGGTGCCGATAGTGCGCTCGAGGAAACCGCCCTCGCAGTAACACAGGTAAAACTCCCACAGCCGCAGGAAATAATCGTCATAGCCCAGTTCGCTCAAGCGGCCGTGGGCGCGGCGGAAGTTCTCGTGCCACAGGCGCAGGGTGCGGGCGTAGTGCAAGCCGAAATCTTCCATGTGCAGCAGGTTCATGTCGGTGTCGCGGCCGACCACTTCGAGCATTTTCTGCACGCAGGGCAGGGCGCCGCCGGGGAAGATGTAACGCTGGATGAAATCGACGCCGCGCTTGGCTTGTTCGTAACGCTGCTCGCGGATGGTGATCGCCTGGATCAGCATCAGGCCGTTGCTCTTGAGCAACTGCGCGCACTGTTTGAAGTAGGTTGGCAGGAAGCGGTGCCCGACGGCTTCGATCATCTCGATCGACACCAGTTTGTCGTATTCGCCGGTCAGGTCGCGGTAGTCCTTGAGCAACAGCGTAACGCGATCCTGCAAGCCCAGTTGTTCGATGCGTTGCGCAGTAAACGCGTATTGCTCTTTCGACAGTGTGGTGGTGGTAACGCGGCAGCCGTAATGTTGCGCGGCATAGAGTGCCATGCTGCCCCAACCGGTGCCGATCTCCAGCAAATGGTCGCTGTCCTTGAGCGCGAGCTTCTGACAGATGCGCTCCAGTTTGTTCAGTTGTGCCTGTTCGAGGCTGTCTTCCGGCGTAAGGAATTGCGCCGCCGAATACATCATGGTCGGGTCGAGAAACTGCTCGAACAGATCGTTGCCCAGATCGTAGTGCGCGGCGATGTTCTTCTGCGAACCCTTGCGGGTGTTGCGGTTCAGCCAGTGCAGGCCTTGCACCAGCGGGCGGCTGAGGCGGGCCAGACCGCCCTCCATGGCATCGAGCACGTCCAGATTGCTGACGAACACGCGGACCACGGCCGTCAGATCCGGCGAACTCCAATAGCCATGGATAAAGGCTTCGCCGGCGCCAATCGAACCGTTCCCGGCGACCAGGCCCCAGACGGCCGGGTCGAGCACATGGATTTCCCCGAGCAAAGCACTGCCCGGCGTACCGAACATCAGGCGTTCGCCGTCCTCGACCACCAGCAGTTGGCCGTTTTTCAGCTGAGCCAATTGGCGCAGCACGCCACGGCGCAGCAGCGACCCGGTCAAACCGTTGGTGCTGAGCCGACTGACCGACAGACTAGAGGATTTCATGGCGGTGCTCCTTGGGAGGCACAGTGGCGGTTTGAAAACTGCCATCGGCAGTCTGGTGAGCAAAAATCGGTGCGCGTTTGAGCAGCAGCCGCAGTGCCTGCCAGTAAATGGCCAACGCGGTTTTCGCGGTCATCCACGGAAAGCGCCGCAAGTAACGATGCAGGCTGCGACGGTCGAGGCTTTCGCGTTGCAGATTGAGCGTCGCGTCGAACAGTTTGTGCTCGCCCTGCCAGTCGGCCATGTGTACGCCGAGTTTTTGCGCGGCAGGGCTGAAGCTCATGCGGTATTCAAGATCGCGCGGCAGGAACGGCGAAACGTGAAAGGCCTTGGCCACGGCGAAATGCTGATGGAAATCCTGCAGATTGACTGGCGGGCGCGCCGGCAACACATAGTGGTAGCGCTCGCCCCACGGCGTGTTGGTCACTTCGCAGACGATCGCCGCCAGTTGCCCGTCCGCCTCATGGCAGTAAAAGAAACTCACCGGGTTGAACGACAGCCCCCAACTGCGCGCCTGGGTCAGCAGGCAGATCGAGCCTTGCGGTTCATGACCGATGGCAAGGCCGACCTGCTGGCGCACGGCATCGATCAGGCGCATGCCACGGCTGGTAAAAGTCTTGAGATAGTCAGTCTCGCGAAATGAAAATGGCGCGAAGCGACTGCGCCCGGCCAGTGGCGACAGCGCAAGCACCGCGTCCTGTTCGCTGAGATCAAGGTAGAGCAAGCCGATCCGGTAACGGAATTCATGACGGCGTGGCGAAAAACGCCGATGGCCGATCCAGCCGCTATACAGGGCGCTGTTCATAAGCTTTCCCCGAACGCGGCGGCCACGCGCAAGGCGCTGACCACACCGTCCTCATGAAAACCGTTGGCCCAGTAAGCTCCGCAATAATGCGTGTGTTGCGCGCCATCCAGTTCGCCCCAGCGCTGCTGCGCCGCCACTGCCGCGAGGCTGAACTGCGGGTGGGCGTAGGTGTAGCGGGCGAGCACTTTGTCGGGGCTGATGCCGGCACTCTGATTGAGGCTGACGCAGAACGTGGTGTCGCTCTGAATGCCCTGCAGAATGTTCATGTCATAGGTGACGGCGGCGTGAGTGTGGCCGGCGCCGCTGAGCCGATAGTTCCAGCTGGCCCAGGCCAGTTTGCGCGTCGGCAGCAAACGCGTGTCGGTGTGCAGCACCACTTCGTTGTCGGCGTAGGGCAGGGCACCGAGGATCGCGCGTTCGGCATCGCTGGGAACCGCCAGCAGTTTCAGCGCCTGGTCGCTGTGACAGGCGAACACCACCCGGTCGAAGTGCTCAAGGCCTGCCGGGCTGTGGATAACTACGCCATGCACATCTCGATCGACCCGGGTGACCGGGCAATTGAGCCGAATCCTGTCCTTGAACGCGGCCGTCAGCGGCGCGATGTAAGCGCTGGAACCGCCTTCGATGACTTGCCATTGCGGTCGATCACTGACTGACAGCAGCCCGTGGTTCTTGAAGAACCGCACAAAAAACTGCAGCGGGAAGTTAAGCATTTCCGCCATTGGCATCGACCAGATCGCCGAGCCCATCGGCACGATGTAATGCAGGATGAAACGTTCGCCGTAACCGCCGGCCTTGAGGTATTCGTCGAGCGTGGTGTCGGCGGCGATGCGCAGTTCGACGAGGTCGCGCTGGGCTTCTTTGTTGAACCGCAGGATATCGCGCAACATGCCCCAGAACCCCGGCGACAACAAATTGCTGCGCTGAGCGAAGAGGCTGTTGAGGTTATTGCCGTTGTATTCCAGACCGGTGTCCGGGTCGGTCACCGAGAAACTCATTTCCGTCGGTTTGAACGCCACGCCGAGCTGGTCGAGCAGGCGGATGAAGTTCGGGTAGGTCCAGTCGTTGAAGACGATGAAACCGGTGTCCACGGCGTACTGCCGTCCTGCGACGGTAACGTCCACGGTGTGCGTATGGCCACCGACCCAGTCGCCGGCCTCGAATACCGTGATTTCATGGCGGCGATTGAGCAGGTAGGCGCAGGTAAGCCCGGCGATGCCGCTGCCGACGATGGCTATTTTCATGTCGGATCAGTCAGCGGAGGCGACTTGCGCACCATGCGCTTGCCGATGGCCAGTTGCACGCGCGCCGGCAGTTTCGACAGTGGCCACAGCGCGGCCATGAACAGCGCCGGGAAGGCGATTTCCAATGGCCGATCTTTGAGCTTGGCGAAGATGTGCCGTGCGGCTTTATCCACAGGCCAGCTCAAGGGCATGGGGAAGTCGTTTTTGGCGGTCAGCGGGGTTTCCACAAAACCGGGGCTGACCACGGTGACTTCAATGCCTTCGTCGGCCAGATCGATGCGCAGTGACTCGAACAGGTAACGCAAACCGGCCTTCGATGCACCGTAGGCTTCGGCCCGTGGCAGCGGCAGGTAGGTCACCGAACTGGCCACACCGATCAGATGCGGCGCAGTGCCTTTGCGCAGCAGCGGCAGCGCGGCTTCGATGCAATAACTGCTGGCGAGCAGGTTGGTGCGCACCACGTGCTCGATGATCGACGAGTCGAATTGCTTGGCATCCACGTATTCGCAGGTGCCGGCGTTGAGGATCACCGAATCCAGCGAACCCCAGTCCGCGGCGATCTGCTCGCCGATTTCGCGAACTGTCTGGCTGTTGGTCAGATCCCCCGGCACCACCAATACCTGCCCCGGATAGCGTTGCGACAAGACCTTGAGCGGGGCGATCTGACGGGAACTGACCGCCAGGTGTGCACCGCTTTTCAGGATCTCTTCAGCCAGCGCCGCGCCGATGCCACTGCTGGCCCCGGTCAACCAATAACGCCGTGGAGGCGTAAGACTCATCCCATTCTCCTTTTCAGCCAGGCAATGACCCGGCCCAATACTGGCAAGTGTTCATACAGCAGCGCCCCGGCATCGAAATAATCCCGATGGCGATACACCTTGTCGTGCCACAGCAAATGCGAGCAGCCGCTGACACTAATTACACGGCCACCCGCCAGGCGCGGGTGGCGATAACTCATGACCCAACGCAGATAGCCTTCACCGTCGCCAATCTGGTCGAAACCATGAAAGTCGAAACGCAGTTCGCTGACGTTGGCGTACAGCTCGCCGAAATAGTCGCGCAGTTTTGTCAGCCCCTTCACCTCGTGCAGTGGGTCGGTGAAATGAACGTCATCGCTGTACAGCTCGCCCAGGCTTTGCAGGTTGTCTTTGTTCAACGCTGAAAATTGCCGGGCAAAGCGGCGCAGGAATTCACTCATCACCGCCTCCGGTAGACGTACGCGATGGTAGATTCTTGAAGGCGGCCAATGCGCGCTGGCGCGAGGTGCTGAGGTTGACGATCGGCGACGGGTAGTCCGCCGCGCCGAACAAACCACCGACGTCGGCCGGGTTGTGCACTTCTTTCTTGTTGAGGGTCGCCAGTTCCGGTAGCCAGTGCTTGATGAACAGGCCTTCGCTGTCGAATTTTTCCGACTGGCTCAGCGGGTTGAAGATGCGGAAGTACGGCGCTGAATCGGTGCCGGTCGAGGCGCTCCATTGCCAGCCACCGTTGTTCGCCGCCAAATCGCCATCAATCAGGTGGCGCATGAAAAAGCGTTCGCCTTCGCGCCAGTCGATCAGCAGGTTTTTGGTCAGGAACATCGCCACGATCATGCGCAGGCGATTGTGCATCCAGCCGGTTTCGAGCAATTGGCGCATGGCCGCGTCGATGATCGGCAGACCGGTGCGTGCTTCTTGCCAGGCGGCGAGATCGTCCGGCGCATCACGCCAGGCCAGCGCTTCGGTTTCCTGGCGAAACGCGCGGTGCCGCGAGACCCGTGGATAGCCGACCAGAATGTGTTTGTAGAACTCGCGCCACAGCAGTTCGTTGATCCAGGTGACCGCACCGACCTTGCCGCTTTCGAACTCGCCCTGATTGCTTTGCAGGGCGGCGTGCAGGCATTGCCGTGGCGAGATCACCCCGGCGGCGAGATACGCCGAGAGCTGACTGGTGCCGGGTTTGGCCGGGAAGTCGCGTTCGCTTTGGTAGTAGTCGATCTGCGCGTCGGTGAAGGTGTCGAGACGGCGCCGGGCTTCCTGCTCACCGGCCGGCCACAGATCGCGCAGGGTTTGACTTGGTGTGGCGAAGCCGTTGACGGATGTGGGCACCGGATCGCTGTCGATCTGAAGTTTTGCCTGTTTGCCGGGCGTCTGTATAAGGGCCGGCATCGAGCGGTGCAGACGTTCGTAACAGACTTTGCGGAATTGGCTGAACACCTGGAAATAAGTGCCGGTCTTGGTCAGCACGCTGCCGGGTTTGAACAGCAACTGATCAAGGTAGCTGTGAAACGTGATGCCCTCGGCCTTCAGCGTGTCCGCCACCGCCGCATCGCGACGGCTTTCATGGACGCCGTATTCTTCGTTGACGTGTACGGCTTCGATCTTCAGTTGCCGACAGAGCTTGAGCAGTTCCGCTGGAGCTTGATCCCAATGCGCGGCAGGACGGATCAGTAACGGAATGTTCAGCGCGGCGAGGCTTTTGCTCAGCTCATCGAGGTTGCGCAACCAGAAGTCGACCTTGCACGGCGCATCGTCATGTTCCAGCCACTGCTGCGGGCTCAACAGATACACCGCAACCGTCGGGCCGCGCGCTGCGGCGGCCGCGAGGGCGGTGTTGTCATGTTGGCGCAAGTCGCTGCGCAGCCAGATCAATTGCATGTCGGCACTCACGGCGTCCATTAAATCAGCCCACGCTGAACGAGTTCCTGATGCGCCAAAAGCGCGTCTTCAGCCAGGAACACATCAGCCATCTCGGAGGTTTTTACGGACAACTCGGCGTGGTGGATGCATACCGTTGGTCCGACCAGCATTTTTGGGCAACTGACTCCGTTCAGTAGCTTGGGTAACTGCGCAAGGTTCATGGCTTTGCTGGAATACAGCAGTACGCCACGGGCTTGCAGATGTTCGACCGCCAGCGCCAGTTCGGCCGCCGGCAGCGGCCAGTCAAACACTTGCACCGGACAGTCGGCGCTGCTGATCAGCCACGCGCATAGCCACAGATGAGGTTCCAGTGGCAGGTCGGAATGATTGATCAACAACAGCGGGGCGCCATGCAGCTGACGATTGTTATGGTAGATGCGTGTGCCGAATTTGCTGCGCAACCACGAATAAAAGAACACCCGTTCCATCTGCGCGCCGAACTGGCCTTGCCAGCGCTGCTCCAGTTCCGCCAGGAGCGGCATCAGCAATTGCTCGCACAGGGTACGTGGCGGGTAGAGCGCCATGGCCTGATTGACGCTGTCGTCGAGGCTGCGTTCATTGAGTTGCGTGACGGCTGTAAGCAGGGTTTGGCGCAAGCGCTGCCAGTCGTTCTCCACCGACTCGCTGAACGCCTGTGGTGCGTCGAGCAGCGGTTTGACCTGACTGACGGCAACACCACGGTTGAGCCAAGTGAGGATGGTCAGAATCTGTTGCACATGTTCGGCCGAATACAGCCGGTGGCCCTTGGGCGTGCGCTGCGGCACGACCAGCCCGTAGCGGCGCTCCCAGGCGCGCAGGGTGATCGCGTTGACGCCGGTCTGCCGGGCGACTTCGCGAATCGGCAGCCAGCCCTCGTCGAGGGCTTTTTTAAAATCAGCGCCAAGGTCTTCCTGGGCGCTGGTATCGAGTTTGTCATTCATTAGATGGCGTTTCGCAGACTGAGGTTTTCCGGGTGCGGTTGCAGGTAAACCTGTTGCGCGATGTACGAATCCGGATGGAGGCGGAAGTGATGCTTGAGCAACGTCAATGGCACCACCAGCGGCACAATGCCTTGGCGGTACTGGCCGATGACGTGTTGCATTTCCTGTTTGTCTTCGGCGCTGATCGCCTGTTTCAGATAACCGCTGATGTGCAGCAGGACATTGCTGTGGGTGCCGCGCGTGGCGCATTTCTTCAGGGCAGCCATCAGTTCGCTGAAGTAATAGGGGCCGAGTTCGGCGGGATCAGTGTCGGCCATGTTGCCCAGCAACTTGCCGAGCGCCTTGTACTGCAGCGGGTTGTGCGCCATCAACAAGTATTTGTAGCGCGAGTGGAATTCGGTGAGGGCGCGACGACTCAGGCCCCCGGCGAGAACTTGTTGCCATTCGCTGTAGGCGAACACACGGGTGATGAAGTTTTCGCGCAGCACCGGATCGTTGAGGCGCCCGGCTTCTTCCACGGGCAGATCCGGGTGCTGTGCGCAGAACGCCTGGGCGTAAATCCCGCGCCCGCCGCCGTTCACCGGAGCGCCGTTGGCGTGGTAGACCTTGACCCGTTCGAGGCCGCATGACGGCGACTGCTGCATGAAGATGTAGCCGCAGATGTCATCAAGCTCGGCGGCCATTTTCGTGCCGTATTCGGCCAATGGCTGAGTGACATTGATCGACGGGTTTACCGTGCCGACCGCTTGCGGATGCTCGGCCTCGCCGACAAGGCGGATCGGCTCGCGGGGTATGCCCAGCCCGATCGCGACTTCCGGACACACCGGGACGAAATCGAAATGCTCGGTGAGGGTGCGGCTGCACAGGCGTGATTCCTTATGTCCACCGTTGTAGCGCACCTCGGCGCCCAGCAGGCAAGCACTGATGGCGATTTTGGGTTTGGCTGCGCAAGAATCAGACATGGGCACCTCGAATCCATACCTGTACAGAGGTAGATCTCTGTACAACTTCGCTCAGCATAGATTCATGGGTGTACAAGTCAAATGATTTGTATAACTTTCTGAATTGGAATGCGATCACCTGTGGGAGCTAGCCTGCGATGACGGAATGTCAGTCACCATCGATGGTGGCTGTGTGGCCGCAATCGCTAGCAGGCTAGCTCCGACAACGGTATTTATTGCCAGCCCAATAGCCAGTGCTCATTGTTCCTCAGGACTTGCCAATCGAGTCGTTCGGCACGCTTGGTCAACACCGCCTGCAACTCGACTTCCAGCACCGTGCCTTCCTCGTCGCAGAACAACTCGGTCACCAGAAAGTGTTTTTCACGATTCTGCGGCTGGGCTGCTGTCCATTTCGACAGCAGCAATTTGCGCGGATTGATGCGGTTCATTGCAGGTGTTCGTGCAAGCGGCGTGCGGCTTCCTGACCGCTCAGCCATGCGCCTTCGACGCGCCCCGACAGGCACCAGTCGCCGCAGGCGTACAGGCCCAGATCGGCATCGGCCAGCGTGCCCCATTCGTGACCCGTCGCCGGACGTGCGTAGAGCCAGCGGTGGGCGAGGCTGAAAGTCGGCGCGGGCATGGCGCTGTGCAGCAGCTCGGCAAAGGCACCGTGCAGTTGCTCGATGACCGCTTCCTTGGACAGGTCGATGTGCTGCCGGCTCCACGCGCTGCTGGCATGCAGCACCCAGGTGTCGAGGCTGTTGTCGCGTCCGGGTTTGCTGCGGTTGCGCGCCAGCCAGTCGAGTGGACTGTCCTGCACGAAGCAACCTTCGATGGGCGTATCCAGCGGTGTGTCGAAGGCGAGGGCGACGGCCCAGGTCGGGTCCATTTTCACCCCGGCGGCGGCCCCGGCAAGTTTTGGCGCTGCTGCGAGCAACGCAGTGGCTTGCGGTGCCGGCGTGGCGATCACGACGTGGCTGAACGGTCCGTGCGTGAAGCCTTCGGCGTCCTGCAGATGCCAGTGTTCTTCCCCGCGATAGACCTCGGTGATGCGGCAGGCAAAGTGCACTTCCAGGCCATCGAGCAGTCCACGGGTGATGGCGCTCATGCGCGGCGTGCCGACCCAGCGGGTCTGCTCGTCTGGTGACAGATTCAGTTGCCCGCCCTGATACGTGTAGAGCTGTGGTGTCCACTCGGCGACCCAGCCCTGGCTTTGCCAACGCTGCACTTCGGTGACGAAGCGCCGATCGCGGGCGGTGAAATATTGCGCGCCCATGTCCAGCGAACCAGCGTCGCTGCGTTTGCTCGACATGCGCCCGCCGCTGCCGCGGCTTTTATCGAACAGTTGCACGGTGTGCCCGCTCTCTGTCAGAGCCTGGGCGGCGGAGAGTCCGGCGATGCCGGTGCCGATGATTGCGATAGGTACAGTCATAGGGGCCTCGTTTACCTTTCTGTACAGACTACGCCGTGGATGAAACCTGTACAATTTTGTTTTTTGGTATAACTTCTAGCGTTCTCGATCCGACAGCTTGGCCTATGGTTAAACAATAGAGCCTGCCCGATAGAAAAGATCCCTGCTTTTAAAAATAGACTAGTGATCCGGGTTAAACGCCACGCGAGGAAGATGTCATGCACATATTGCTGACCGGCGGTACTGGTTTGATAGGACGTCAGCTCTGCCGATACTGGTCGGGGCAGGGCCATCGCTTGACGGTGTGGAGCCGCCAACCGGAGAAAGTCGCGAAAATCTGTGGTGCGCAGGTACGTGGCATTGCGCGTCTGCAAGACCTTGGCGAAGAGCCTGTGGACGCGATCATCAATCTGGCAGGTGCGCCGATTGCCGATCGGCTTTGGACCCATCGACGCAAAGCGTTGCTGTGGAGCAGCCGTATCACGCTCACCGAGACCCTGCTGGCCTGGCTGGAAACGCGATCACAAAAACCGGCGCTGCTGATCTCCGGTTCGGCGATCGGCTGGTACGGCGACGGCGGTGAGCGCGAGCTGACGGAAGAATCGCCGCCAGTGATCGACGACTTCGCCAGTCAGTTGTGCATTGCCTGGGAGGAAACTGCACTGCGCGCCGAAGCGCAGGGTATCCGCGTGGTACTGGTGCGAACCGGTCTGGTGCTGTCGGCCGAGGGCGGCTTTTTGTCGCGGCTGTTGCTGCCGTTCAAGCTTGGGCTGGGCGGGCCTTTGGGCAATGGCCGGCAGTGGATGCCGTGGATTCATATCAACGATCAAATCGCCCTGATTGATTTTCTTCTGCATCGTGATCAGGCCAGTGGTCCTTATAATGCGTGCGCGCCGAAACCTGTGCGCAATCGCGAATTTGCCAAGACGCTGGGCAGCGTGTTGCACCGCCCGGCGTTCATGCCGATGCCGACGCTGGCGCTGAAGGTCGGCCTCGGTGAGATGTCTTTGTTGTTACTCGGCGGCCAGAAGGCCCTGCCGGCACGCTTGCTGGAAGCGGGTTTCACTTTCCAGTTCACGGATTTACGCGCGGCCCTGGACGATCTCTCCAGCCGCCTCTGAAATAGGACGTTGCATGACCGATCACGCCTTGCTTCTGGTCAACCTGGGTTCCCCGGCCTCCACCTCGGTGGCCGATGTACGCCGCTACCTCAATCAATTCCTGATGGACCCGTACGTGATCGACCTGCCATGGCCGGTGCGGCGCTTGCTGGTGTCGCTGATCCTGATCAAGCGCCCGGAGCAGTCGGCCCACGCCTATGCCTCGATCTGGTGGGACGAGGGTTCACCGCTGGTGGTGCTCAGCCGTCGCTTGCAACAGCAGATGACTGCACAATGGAATCACGGCCCGGTGGAACTGGCGATGCGTTACGGTGAGCCGTCGATTGAAACCTGCCTGCTCAAACTGGTCGCGGCGGGGCACAAGCGCATCACGCTGGCACCGCTGTATCCACAGTTCGCCGACAGCACCACGACCACGGTGATTGAAGAGGCCAGACGTGTCATTCGCGCGAAGAATCTCGATGTGCAGTTGTCGATCCTGCAACCGTTCTACGATCAGCCGGAATACCTCGACGCTTTGGTTGCCAGTGCCAAACCGCATTTGCAGCAGGATTACGATCACTTGCTGCTGAGCTTCCACGGTTTGCCTGAGCGGCACCTGACCAAACTCGATCCGACCGGCAATCATTGCTTCAAGAATGAGGACTGCTGCAAGAACGCCTCGCCTGCGGTATTGGCGACCTGTTATCGCGCGCAATGCCTGCGTACCGCGGCGTTGTTCGCTGAGCGCATGGGCTTGCCGGAAGGTAAATGGTCGGTGTCGTTTCAGTCACGTCTGGGCCGGGCTAAGTGGATCGAGCCGTACACCGAAGCGCGGCTGGATGAACTGGCGAAAAGCGGCGTGAAGAAAATACTGGTGATGTGCCCGGCGTTTGTCGCCGACTGCATCGAGACGCTGGAAGAGATTGGTGATCGCGGCAAGGAGCAATTCCGCGAAGCGGGGGGCGAAGAGTTGGTGCTGGTGCCGTGCCTGAATGACGACCTGCAATGGGCGAAGGCGTTGGCCACCCTCTGCGAACGAGCGCCGTTGGCGTTATAACTGTTGTGGCGAGGGAGCTTGCTCCCGCTGGGCTGCGAAGCAGCCCCAAACCCTGCGGACGCGGTTCAAAGGAATACCGCATCTGCCGAGTTTATGACTGCTTCGCAGTCAAGCGGGAGCAAGCTCCCTCGCCACAGGTAATGAGCCAGATTTTAGATCAGCGGCTCATCCGCCTTCTTGTTCTTCCAGCCATCATTGCCCGGCAGAATCAGGTTCAGCGCAATCGCCACCACCGCGCACAGCGCGATGCCTTTGAGGCCGAAGTCGTCCGGACCGGTGCCGGTGCCGACCAGCACACCGCCAATCCCGAACACCAGCGTCACCGAAACGATCACCAAATTGCGCGCCTCGCCCAGATCGATCTTGTGACGGATCAGGGTGTTCATGCCCACCGCCGCGATCGAACCGAACAGCAAGCACAGAATCCCGCCCATCACCGGCACCGGAATGCTTTGCAGCAGCGCGCCGAACTTGCCGATGAACGCCAGGCTGATGGCGAAAATCGCCGCCCAGGTCATGATTTTCGGGTTGTAGTTCTTGGTCAGCATCACCGCGCCAGTGACTTCGGCGTACGTGGTGTTGGGCGGACCACCGAACAGGCCGGCAGCAGTGGTGGCAATGCCGTCACCGAGCAGGGTGCGATGCAGGCCCGGCTTCTTCAGGTAATCGCGACCGGTCACGCTACCCACGGCAATCACGCCGCCGATGTGTTCAATGGCCGGGGCCAATGCCACTGGAACGATGAACAGGATCGCCTGCCAGTTGAACTCCGGCGCGGTGAAATGCGGGATCGCAAACCATGGCGCTGCAGCAATCTTCGCGGTATCAACGACACCGAAATAGAACGCCATACCAAAACCGACCAGCACCCCGGAAATGATCGGCACCAGGCGGAAGATGCCTTTACCGAACACGGCCACGATCAACGTCGTCAGCAGCGCCGGCATCGAGATCATCATCGCGGTCTGGTAGTGGATCAGTTCCGAACCGTCGCCAGCCTTGCCCATCGCCATGTTCGCGGCAATCGGCGCCATGGCCAGGCCGATGGAAATGATCACTGGACCAATCACCACCGGCGGCAGCAGACGGTCGATGAAACCGGTGCCTTTGATCTTCACGGCCAGGCCGAGGAAGGTGTAGACGAAACCGGCCGCCATGACACCGCCCATGGTCGCGGCGAGGCCGAACTGGCCCTTGGCGAGAATGATCGGGGTGATGAACGCGAAGCTCGACGCCAGAAACACCGGCACCTGACGCCCGGTGACGATCTGGAACAGGATCGTCCCTAAACCCGCGGTAAACAGTGCCACGTTCGGGTCAAGGCCCGTGATCAGCGGCATCAGCACCAGGGCGCCGAAAGCCACGAACAGCATCTGGGCGCCGGACAGCACCGTGCGCCAGAGCGGATCGTTGAACTCTTGCTGCATGGTTACGCGTCCTTCTGCTTGGTGCCGAAGATCTTGTCACCGGCGTCGCCAAGCCCTGGGATGATGTAACCGTGCTCGTTCAAGCGCTCATCGATGGACGCGGTGTAGATGGTCACGTCCGGGTGAGCCTTTTCTACGGCGGCAATGCCTTCCGGCGCGGCGACCAGCACCATCGCGCGGATGTCCTTGCAGCCGGCTTTCTTCAGCAGGTCGATGGTCGCAACCATGGAGCTGCCAGTGGCGAGCATCGGGTCGATGATCATCGCCAGCCGTTCGTCGATTTCCGGAACCAGTTTTTCCAGATAGGTGTGCGCTTGCAGGGTTTCTTCGTTGCGGGCCACGCCCACAGCGGAAACTTTGGCACCCGGAATCAGGCTCAGCACGCCTTCGAGCATGCCGATACCGGCGCGCAGGATCGGCACGACGGTGATCTTCTTGCCGGCGATTTTCTCGACCGACACGGTGCCGCACCAGCCTGCAATATCGTAGGACTCCAGCGGCAAATCTTTTGTAGCTTCATAGGTCAACAGGGCGCCGACTTCCTGAGCAAGCTCACGGAAGTTCTTGGTGCTGATATCGGCGCGGCGCATCAGGCCGAGTTTATGGCGGATCAGCGGATGGCGGATCTCGAGGATGGGCATGGAAAAACTCCGGCGGCGGGCAAAAAAACCGGCCTAGATTAATCTATCCGAGGGTGATGTCCTATAGGACATTCTGTACGTTAGTCCATAAAGGCTTGATTCGGCCTCAATGGATGCGTACCTTTGCCCGCTTTTCCAATTCCGCCACCCCCTGGAGAGCGCCATGTCCGCTGATCTCGAGCATATCCGTCAAATCATGCGAGAGGCTGACTGCCTGTACACCGAATCTGAAGTCGAGGCCGCCATCGCCCGCGTCGGTGCACAAATCAACGAACAACTGGCCGACAGCAACCCGGTGGTGTTCTGCGTGATGAACGGCGGGCTGATTTTCTCCGGCAAACTGCTGACGCATCTGCAGTTCCCGCTGGAAGCGTCCTACCTGCACGCGACCCGTTATCGCAACGAAACCAGCGGCGGCGACCTGTTCTGGAAAGCCAAGCCGGAAGTTTCGTTCATCGACCGCGACGTGCTGATCATCGACGACATCCTCGATGAAGGTCACACCCTCGGCGCGATCATCGACTTCTGCAAACACGCCGGCGCGCGCAAAGTGCACACCGCCGTGTTGATCGACAAGGATCACGACCGCAAGGCGCGTCCTGACCTGAAAGCCGATTTCGTCGGCCTGCCGTGCATCGACCGTTACATCTTCGGTTATGGCATGGACTACAAAGGTTACTGGCGCAACGCCAACGGGATCTTTGCCGTTAAAGGCATGTAAGCAAGATCAAAAGATCGCAGCCTTCGGCAGCTCCTACAGGGGATTGATGTACACCCTGTAGGAGCTGCGGATCGCTGCGATCTTTTGCTTTTAATCCCATGCTAGAGTGCTCGGCCCCGCCCCCGGAGCCTGTCATGAGCCTCTTGATCCGCAGCTTTGCCGCCCTGTTGCTGACCCTCAGCCTGCCGCTGTCCGCCGCGCCGATGCACAGTCAATTCCTGCCGCCGGACGATCTGACCGTGCGCGATGCCGAGCCCGAGCAGCAGCAACTCATGCAGGTCACTGACTACTCCGTGGTCATCGGCGCGCAACGCCAGTCCAATCAGCAGCCGATTCCGGTGACATCACCGCTGATGATCCGCCTCAAGGGCAAGTCCCTGAACAAGGGCGCGACCATCACCCAAGTGCTGGTCAATTTCGACGGCGAAAGCAAAAGCCTGAAAAAACCGGTCTACGACGACAAGAGCAAAACCCTCACGCTGTTCTACCCCTTGGCCCAGTACCGCGTGGTGATCGACTTGCTGCGCAACGACACCGTGTATGTGCAGTTCCTCAGTTACGCCAACGGCCATATCTGGGCCGATTTGCACACCGGGGCGGTGCGATCGCGTTGAGCCGGGCGGCCGGGCAGGGGTAAACTGCCCGCCCCGTGTAATGTCTGCGAGCTGGAGTCGGCAATGCGTAAAGATAAGAAACAAGTGATTGGTGACGAGATCGGCGATGAGCAGATCAAGCTGTTCCTCGATTTTGAGCCGGTCGATGCCACTTCGCCGTCGCTGCACAAACTGATCAAGGCTTATCGTGGCTTGCGTATCGATGATTTCGAGCGCTTTCTGACGTTCTTCGTTGCGGCCGGTTATGACGTGGATGGCAAGGACGAGCACGGCAAGACCTTTGTTGACCTGATCGCCGATCAGCGTAACGCCCCGGACTATATCGAACTGATCGAAAAAGCCCGCGCCTAACACCATCCCTGTGGCGAGGGAGCTTGCTCCCGCTTGAGTGCGCAGCGTTCGAAATTGGGGCCGCTGCGCAGCCCAGCGGGAGCAAGCTCCCTCGCCACAGAGGTCGGTGTTTCAAGTTTCGGGCATAAAAAAAACGCCCCGCACTCACTGAGTACGGGGCGTTTTTTATGCGGCAAGATCAAGCGTAGCTTGGGGTCTCGCTGCTTTCTTCAACCAGTTCCAGCGCGATGTTGTTCTGCGTGTTGATCTTGCGATACAGCGCAGCATCGGTTTCCAGGACCTTTTCACGGGCCGGGAAGATTTCCGCCAGTTTGCCGGCCCACTCACCCTTGGCCTTGGCCGGGAAGCATTTCTCGATCAGTTCCAGCATGATCGAAACGGTCACCGACGCACCCGGCGAAGCGCCGAGCAGGGCGGCGAGCGAGCCGTCCTTGGCCGCAACCAGTTCGGTACCGAACTGCAGGATGCCGCCCTTTTTCGGGTCTTTCTTGATGATCTGTACCCGTTGGCCGGCCACTTCCAGGCGCCAGTCTTCGGCTTTCGCCTCCGGGTAGAAGCGGCGCAGGGAATCCAGACGCTGCTCCATCGATTGCATCACTTCGCTGACCAGGTACTTGGTCAGGTCCATGTTGTTTTTCGCCACGGCCAGCATCGGCCCGATGTTGCCGGCGCGAACCGACAGCGGCAGGTCCATGAAGGAACCGTGCTTGAGGAACTTGGTGGTGAAACCGGCGTATGGCCCGAACAGCAGGGACTTCTTGCCGTCGACTACGCGGGTGTCCAGGTGCGGCACCGACATCGGTGGCGAACCCACAGCAGCCTGGCTGTAAACCTTGGCCTGGTGATGCTTGACCACTTCCGGGTTGTCGCAGCGCAGCCACTGGCCGCTGATCGGGAAGCCGCCGAAGCCTTTGCTTTCTTCGATGCCCGAAGCCTGCAGCAACGGCAACGCCGCGCCACCCGCACCGAGGAAGACGAACTTGGCGTCGACTTCACGGCTGCTGCCGCTGTTGACGTCTTTGATGCTGACGGTCCAGCCCGCGCCGTTACGCTTGAGGCCGGTGACGCGCTTGCAGTATTTGACTTGAGTGTCGGGTGCGCTGGTCAGGTGCTTGAGCAGCTGATTGGTCAGGGCGCCGAAGTTGACGTCGGTGCCGTTCATCACGCGGGTGGCGGCAAGGACTTCGTCCGGCGAGCGGCCCGGCATCATCAGCGGCATCCACTCGGCCATCTTCGCCTTGTCTTCGGTGTACTCCATGTCGGAGAACGCGTGATGCTTGTGCAGGACCTCGAAACGTTCCTTGAGGAAAGAAACGCCTTTGTCGCCCTGGACGAAACTCAGGTGCGGCACCGGGCTGATAAAGGATTTGCACGAGCCGAACGTGCCTTTCTTGGTCAGGTACGACCAGAACTGCTTCGACACCTCGAACTGGGTGTTGATGTGCACGGCTTTCTTGATGTCGACGGTGCCATCAGCCGCCTGCGGAGTGTAGTTCAGCTCGCACAGACCCGCGTGGCCGGTACCGGCGTTGTTCCAGGGGTTGGAACTCTCGGCAGCACCGGAATCCATCAGCTCGACGACTTCCAGCTTGATCGCGGGGTCGAGCTCTTTGAGCAGCACGGCCAGGGTGGCACTCATGATGCCCGCCCCAACCAGAACTACGTCGACTGCTTCGTTATGCGCCATTTAACGCGTCTCCAAAATCTGCAGCACCAAATTGTCGGCATGGCTGCCAGGCGTTCCGGGACAGATCAGTTGTGCCCCAGCTATCCGTGGTCAGGTTCGCCATGTCCGAATCTTCGCAATTTTTCGCAACTTCGACGGATGTATGCGGCTTGGCTTTCAAGAGCTCCATGAACTCATTTCAGCACGCAGCTGGCAATTCGACTTATGGTCGAGACATCCGTTTTTGTGCAACCAAATCCGTAGCGGACAGGCTTCAGGCTCCGATATTCGAGGTATACCCGGTCCTGTGTCGTTGGGCTGTTTCAGACGCTAATGGTGCATGTTCAGACGCAAAACTTTTCATTTGCTCGCCACACTCTTGTGAAGTTGTGAAAACCCGTTTTTTTCACGCTCTTTTGAAGACGTGAACCTCAAAAAAGGGCTGTCCAGGCCTGGCACCCTGCCCGCAAGGGCAAAACAACGCGGTGGCCGAGCGTCATGACAGCTCTGCAGATTCGCGAAAAGCGGGGTTTTTGCCGGAAGAACAGGCAAGCGCGCCAACTTCACTCGATCTGTGTGGGCGGCTCTCTGTGGGCGATTTTGGGTGTCGATGCATGCGCATTGACGCTGTTGCGGGGCCCGATCAGGAGACGTCCTTATAATCGGGGGGAGATTGTATCGAAGAAATGCGGGCAGTTGCTCGTGTTTAATGACTTTTATTAGGCATCCGGTCAGATGCTCAACATCGCTTGCACCCGTGCGCGGGGCTGCGACGCTATGACGCGGGCGCTGGCGGGCAGTGGCTGGTGCAACCAGTTGAGACGGATTTCTTCGATTTCCACCCAACCGTCGCCCATCGGTTGCAGGCTGCACTGCTTGAATGCCTGGCAATGACCGTTGCGGTCGAGCAGGGCGAAGCTGCGGTGCAACGGGCGCGGGGCGAACAACGAGATCAGATAACGCATGATTGAGTACCTTGTGGGGGGACTGATTGCAAGGTTGCCAATGCGCCGTGACGTGAGCGTGTATGTCGGGTGAATAATCTGTGACAGGAACCGCTTTCCCATGGGTTTGTCAGACATTTCAGTATTCGCTGCCGGGCGCTGGTTACCCGCAGTGGCCCACCGCTATACTGCCGGCCTGTTTGTGCCTGATTCTGGAGAGAAGAGCATGTTGCAACGCCTGTTGTTCGGTTTGATCACTGTGGCCGGTTTGACCCTGGCCGGCTGCGCCCACAGCCCGCAACAACTGAGCCCGGAGCCGAAGCTGACCACCCAGCTGGCACCGATCGGCCGTGGCCAGCCAGTCGTCGTGCGTGTGGTTGACGGTCGTCCGTCGCCAACCTTGGGCACCCGTGGCGGCCTGTACCCGGAAACCAGCGCCATCACCGTGCAGCGCGAGCAGATCCTGCCCAAACTGCAGGCTCAGGCTGAAGCCGCCGTGCGTCTGCTCGGCTTCACCCCGACCAACAACGCGCCGAACGCGCCGCAGTTGACCGTGACCCTGGCCGAGCTGAAATACCAGTCGCCGAAAGAAGGCATGTACGTGACCGAAGCGACCATCGGCGCGACCTTCCGCTCCGACGTGCAGAACGCCAACCGTCGCTACAGTGGCCGTTACGGTGCCTCGCTGGACCAGCGTTTCGGCATGGCGCCGAACCAGGAAACCAACACCAAGCTGGTCAGCGACGTGTTGAGCGATGCACTGACGCGTCTGTTCAAGGATCCGACTGTGGGTCAGGTGCTCGCCGAGTAAGCTTTCGGTAGATGTGAAAAAGCCCGGCGCCAGTGATGGCTCCGGGCTTTTTCATGCCTGCTGGATTCAACGCTAATCCCCTGTAGGAACTGCCGCAGGCTGCGATCTTTTGATCTTGTTTTTGAAAATCAAAGTCAAAAGATCGCAGCCTGCGGCAGCTCCTACAGGGCGGCGGTGTTGTTCAGGCAGCCTGTGAGTAAAAGTCGAGAACGCTGACACCCGTCAGCAAATCCGTCTCGGGCAAATCCGCATGCTGATGCCCGCCGAGCGCGCAATACACCAGCCAATGGCGATCCTGAACATTGAAGGCGAGGCTGCCGACGAGGCTTTGTTGTTCGTCGTAAGGGGTAATGAGGTACAGACGGTCCTGGTTTTCAGCGTGAAGCATGTCGCGTTCCATGTGCGTTTCGAGGCGCGCATCTTGGTGTATCCACATGACGATGCCGTGACACAGGACAGCCATCGGTCGATTGTCAGGTTATTTGTCGCAAAGACTGGGGTTGAACGGGCAGGTTTGGTTAGAATCCGCGCCGCAGTCGTCGATCTGGCGACTGCCGTACCGGTTCAGATAGAGGTCTGTGATGTCGCTGCATTTGATGACGCTGTTTACCGCCCATCCCGCCAAGTTGATCAATCTGCTGGCGTTGTTGTTGGCGTTTCCGGGCAGTTGGCTGCTGCACGCCACTCGCCGCCGTGAGCAGCGTGCGATGGCCAGCATTGCCGCCCAGCGTCAGGCGCAACCGAACGCCGAGCCGATCCTCGATTGGGCGACCTTGCGCATGAACCGGTTTTTCTATCGCTTCGGCTTCGCCTGCCTCGGCCTGGCCCTGATCGTTTCCTGGATCAGCACCCGCTTTTAAAAGCAAAAGATCGCAGTCTTCGGCAGCTCCTACACAGGAATGATGTGCATCCTGTAGGAGCTGCCGAAGACTGCGATCTTTTGATCTTGCTGTTGCTTTACAGCGGCAACCCAGCCTTGACCCGGTACTGATTACGCACCGGCGTCGCATATTGCAGCACCATGTACGGACGATGCTCCTCAGGGCAAGCGTCCAGCCGGCTCTGCCATTCTTCCTGCGCCTTGGCCAGTTCATCGGCCGGGAACACCTCGGCAGCCTTCGGCACATTCAACTGCGGATCGGCATCAGCCCACTGCGCATACGCCAGGTAATGCACCGGGAACAACCGGTAACCGCCGAGAATCTGCTTGTCCATTTCGACCGCCAATTGCTTGGTGTCTTCGAACAGCTCGGTGATCGGCGCCGCAAAGTTCACGTGCACCCGGCCCTTGTAGCCAGTGATACCTTTGGCGATGCTCACGTCATCCTCACCCGGCGCTTTCGCGTAGGTGCCAGTGGTGGCGCGGATGTACAGCTCGCGGGCCTTGGCCTGATCGCACGGGTCATATTCGTAGCTGATCGACACCGGGGTGAGGTTCAGCGACTGAATGACCTCGCCGAACGGCTCGTCCTTGCGGCTCATGTGGAACATCTTGAGGATCGCCGACTCGGTACGGTCGTCACCGTCCTTCGCCCGGCCTTCGGCCTGAGCGATCCAGATCGAGGCGCAATCGTTGCGGATCGAGTGGTTGATGTACGCCGACAACAGTTGATACGCGGCCATTTTCTCGCGACGCCCGGTGATCGAACGATGAACGATGAAGCTCTTGTTCAGGCGCATCAGGTCGCTGACAAACGGCTTCTGCAGCAGGTTGTCGCCAATCGCAATGCGTGGGGTCGGCAGGCCGGCGTGGTACACGGCGTAGTTGACGAAGGCCGGGTCCATGACGATATCGCGGTGGTTGGCGATGAACAGGTAGGCGCTGCCGGACTTGAATTGCTCGACACCGGTGTAGGTCACGCCGTCGGTGGCGCGCTCGATGGTGTGGTCGACGTAGGACTCGACCTTGTCCTGCAACGTCGCCACCGACGTCACGTCGGCGAACTCACGACGCAGCCGATGGGCTATAAGTGGTTTGAGCATCCAGCCGAAGGCCCCGGCAAAACGCGGGAAGCGGAAGTGGGTGAGGATATCTAGAAACGCCTTGTCGCCGAGCAGTCTTGCCAGTACCACAGGTACTTCGCTGTCGTCGTAAGGTCGGATGGCATCGAATTCGCCCATCATGCTCTCTTGTTGGAAACGGCTAGGGTAAGTAAAGGTTTTGATCGAAAAACCGCGGGGCACGGTCTGAAAAAGTAGCCAGACAAAAATAGCCCTGCAAATAGACCGGCGATTATACGCACAAGTCACTTGGGAGACCGCGATGCTGGAAAGCGCACTGTATGAATGTCCGTATTGTGGTGAGGAGGTCGAGACTACGCTGGACCTGTCCGGCGGCGATCAGACCTACATTGAGGACTGTCAGGTGTGTTGTCGGCCAATCACGTTCGTATTGCAGGTTCACGAAGATGAGTGGCATCTGGAAGTCTTCAGCGAAAACGAGTGAGGGGCGCTCATGCAGCGAATCTACGAGCCGGAAAACCTGATGGAAGGTGAAATGCTCAAGGGCATGCTCGCCAGCGAAGGCATCGAGGCGCATCTGATCGGCCGCGATTTGCTCGGTGGTACGGGGGAACTGCCGATCTTTGGCTTGTTGGGGCTGTCGGTGGATAACGATCAGGCCGAATACGCTCGCGAGCTGATCACCGCGTACAATGCCGCGCTGCCGCTGCCCGGCGATGAACCGGAGAGCTTCCCCGGGACGCTGGTCTGTTAGGCTGGCCTTCGTTTTACTTCAGAGTCGTGTTGCCCCATGTGTGGACGTTATGCCCTGTTTCGCTGGAACCGCGATTTCGCGACCCTGCCAGGTTTTCCCGCTGATCAGCAGGCGCAGTGGAACATTTCCCCCAATGATTCGGTGTTGATGCTGCGTGCCGGTGAAGATGGCCAGCGCACCCTGGCCCGCGCCCGTTGGGGATTAACGCCGCCGTGGCTGACCGATCTGTCGAAAACACCGGCACATGCCCGGGCGGAAACCGTGGCCGAGCAACCTATGTTCCGCGAAGCCTTGCGTCTGCGCCGCTGCCTGCTGCCGGCCAACGGTTTCTACGAATGGCGTGGGACGCAACGCAAGCGGCCGTTCTGGCTGACGCCGGGGGAGGGTTCTTCACTGTTTTTCGCGGCGATCTGGGAGGCGTATCCGGTGCAGGAGCAGGTCTGGTTGAGCACCGCAGTGATTACGCAGCCGGCCTCGAGTCAGCGCCGGCCGTTGATTCTCGATGAGGCCGGGCAGGCGGCGTGGCTCGATCCCGAGGCGCCGCTACATGTGTTGCAGGGTTTGCTGGCCAGCGAACCAGCGGCATTGCGCGAGCGGGTGCTGGCGAATCTGATCAATGATCCCAAGCTTAATGGGCCGGAGTGTCTGACCCCGGGTTGAACGAATTTGATATTGCCTGTTTGATGTTCGACAAGCGGTAGCTGCGTTGTCCAAAAAAAGGCAGCTACCTGTAATTTCTGACAGTAGACACTATGGGTTAACACGCGTATTCCTCCGACGGTACTTGAAGTCGTACGATTTCAGTAAGTATAAAAAGGAGTGATTCAATGAGTGTTATCCGCCTACTTTCCAGGCTGTCCAGGAGTTATCTATTTATAACGGTGTACTTGAGCCTTTGCTTTGATACAAGTTATGCGGACAGCATGATTATATCCAGTACGGCCCGTAACGTATTGTCCTCGGCTGAGCTACCTCCATTGTTATCAGCTACCGCGACGGGATCAGAGCGATTCTTTGCGGTCGGTAAAATGAGAGGTACGTCCGGTTCCAAGGGGTGGGAATGCACGGCAACACTTGTGGCAGGCAGCGAGACGCCAAAATCTGATCAGCGTGCTCTTATTATCACTGCTGATCACTGTGCTCGTGACGCCAGTATGATAGGTAGTAATGATGTCGTTATAGACAGTCCGGTATCGCCGAATTATTTTTTTATCCCCGCTTATTTTTATGACAATGTTCGCGATCACTACAGATATTCTATAAATCGTATTGTTTATTCGAGTATGAAAGGTGCGGATATCGGGTTGTTGCAGTTGGACGTTACTTATGGCGAACTTCGCTCGCGAGGCATTAAGCCTGCAGTTTTAAAAAACTTTGAAACCTCCGATGTTGGCATTGACCTTGTACATATTCCTGAGGGTTTTTTTTCCGGATCATTATCTACGGCATTCAGTTTGCTCGTCACGGCCGCCTGTGGCTGTTTTCGAAAGCGACTTTCCGATCAGGCCTGAGCTACCGTGGTTTTGGCCAAAGGCACGCGCCAATGATTGCATTGGCGTTTCTGGAGGTTCTTCGGGTTCACCTGTCTTTGCCAGGGGTAGCGACCGTGTAATCGGCGTGCTGTCGACAGCAACCGCTGCTGAGTATTCCGGTTGCGGGTATGCCCGCCCCTGTGAAATAACCCGGTCCGGATTGATCAGTCGCCCTGAGGGTGTTTATACCAATGCGGTGGATGTCATTCTGGCGGCGCTTCGAGCTGATAATACCCTGGACTTGAGTAAACTTGATCCGGGTACCGGAGTCCGACTGGTGCGAACAGGATCGTGGTCGACGCGCTCCAAGGTTCTGGAAAGTGACGGTCAGCTGCGACCAGCCAAGTGGAATCTGAGGATTGAAGACGGCTATGAATTTGTTCGCTACAAAACGGGTGCTGCCAGTTCCATCCAGTGTGAACAGTCAGAAGGGTATGGCGAGGCAGTCAAGGTGGTCGATCAACCCTTGACAGGATTGGCTGTCGATAACAGTGAAGGCGTTCAGGCTATTTGCGTTATTGGTAAACGGTATGGCCAGCCAGACTGGCCATCCCTGAATTATGCGACGGTTCAGTTGCGCCAAATAGATAATACGGCTCCGGTTCAGGTGCCGAAGATTTTGACATTCGATATCGGGACTGAGTGGCAGGTGGGGACATCCGTCCGGCTTAACGAAAATATTAAATCCTATTTTAAGTATGGTGTGCTCGATGCGACCGACTGCCACAGTCAAAGTGATTACTCTCTGTTTACTCACGAGATGACCCTACCCAAAACACATAATGTCCGTTATTGCACTTTTGCTACGGATGAAGCGGGCAACCCGTCACCGATTGTCGGTGCAGATCTTTTTATCAAGTAGGCGGGTGATTGATGAGCGCAAGGACGGTTGTCTGGCCTGACTGAAAGTCACCTTGCGCCAATAGATCACTACACCTTGAACTGATTGATCAACCGCCGCTGCTGCTCCGCCAGTTTGGTCAGGTCCGCACTCGCCGAGCTCGACTCATCCGCACCACCCGCCACTTCATTCGCCACTTGCCCGATATTGATCACGTTACGGTTGATGTCATCGGCCACCGCGCTCTGCTCTTCGGCCGCACTGGCAATCTGCGTGTTCATGTCGTTGATCACTGACACTGCCTGAGTGATCGTCTCCAGCGCCTCAGCTGCTTTCGCCGCGTGCTGCACGCTTTCGTCGGTACGGTTCTGGCTGTCTTCCATGACCCGCACGACATCGCGAGTGCCTTGTTGCAGTTGCTGGATCATGGTCTGGATTTCTTCGGTGGCTTTCTGGGTTTTCTGCGCCAGATTGCGTACTTCGTCCGCCACCACGGCAAAACCACGACCCTGCTCGCCGGCACGCGCCGCTTCGATCGCCGCGTTCAGGGCCAACAGGTTGGTCTGCTCGGCGATGCCGCGAATGGCGGTGAGGATGGCGTTGATGTTCTCGCTGTCCTTGGCCAGGGTCTGCACCACATCGACAGCCTTGCCGATTTCCAGCGCCAACACGCCGATCGAATTGGACGTATCGCGGACAATCTGCATGCCCTGGCTGGCGGCCTGATCGGCATGACTGGCCGCTTGTGCCGCCTGCGTCGCGTTACGCGCGACGTCCTGCGCGGTGGCGGTCATTTCCTGCACCGCCGTGGCGACCTGATCGATCTCGGCCATTTGTTTCTGGATGCCGATGTTGGTGCGAATCGCGATATCGGCGGTGTGCTCCGAGGAATCGCTGACGCTCTGCACCGACGTCACCACTTGGGTGATCATCGCCTGCAACTTGGCCAAAAAGGTGTTGAAGCCCTTGGCGATCGAACCCAATTCATCGCTGCGATCACTGCTCAAACGACGGGTCAGATCGCCTTCGCCCTGAGCAATGTCATTAAGCATCGCGACCATTTGCTTCAGCGGTCGAGCGATACCGTGGCCGACCAGCCAGATCACCAGCAGGCCGAGGCCGGCGATGAGCAGACCGACCATGGCCATGCCGAAGGTGTCGGATTTGCGCTGGGCCTCCAGGTCGCCCTGCAGTTTTTGCAGGTCGGCCATCACCGCGTTGAGCGGCAATTGCAGCATCAATGTCCAGCGCGCGTCGGTCTGGCCGATGCCGAACGGCAGGTACAACTCGATGCGGCCCTTGTCCTTGTCGACCGAGTAAGTCACTTCGCCGCGTTTGAGATTGGCCAGGTTGGCTATCTGCTCGGCGTCGAGGATGTCGCTGACTTTTTCACCGAATTTGCTCGGGTCTTGGGTGTACGCAACGATCCGGCCGTTGCCGCCAATCAGGGCCATTTGCCCGGCGCCGCTGTACAGCTTCTGGTTGGCGCCGAGGAGCATTTCCTGAATGAAGTTCACCGACAGGTCGGCGCCGACGATGCCCTGGAAGGCGCCGTTGAGCATGATCGGTTCAATAAAAGAGGCGAGCATGACGATCTTGTCGCCGACTTTGTACGGCGCCGGATCGATCACGCAGGATTTTTTGCTTTCTTTCGAGCACAGGTAGTACTCGCTGGCGCGCACGCCGGTGGACAAGGTTTTCTGGTCGTCGACGTCGACCAGTTTGTCGAGGCCGAGGGTGCCGTCATCGTTGCGGAACCACCACGGCAGAAAGCGCCCGTTGGCCGCGTCGATACCGACCACGCTGGTGCCGACATAGGCCGCGTCGTTGTGGTCGAGGGCGTTTTTCTCCCAGCCGATGTAGGTGCCGAGAATTTTCGGGTTCTTTTCGACGTTCTCTTTGATCAGGCTGATCAGTTGCTCGCGGCTGACGGTCAGGCGCGGCTGGCCATCAGCACCTGGTGTGCCGAGCAGGGCGTTGACCCGTACCAGGCCGCCGGCAATCAACAGTGGCGCTTCGAGCTCGCGCTGGATCTGGCTGACCTGGGTTTGCGCCAGCGAGGTCAGGCGCTGTTCGATGACTTGCTCGAACTGCGCTTGAGTGCGCTGTTGCACCATCTCTTGCGTGCGCGCGCCGGAAAACAGCGCATACAGCACCAGCGCGGCGACCACACTGAGCACGATGGCGCCGGCCAGGGCGGCGACGGAAAACTGGATCGACTTGAACTTCATGGGAGCTCCGCACGCAAGAGGACGTCTGCGCTGTTGTATCGGCAGCCGGCATCGGGCCATGAGTGCGAGCCGGTGCCATTGAAAGCCGATGTCGCAAATGGATCAGTGCGCGACGCAGTTACACGGGGCTTGGCGGTCGCTGTGAATTTTTTACGACAGCGCTGGTGGGAAACATCTGAAAGTCGCTGCAACACGTCCGTTGTATCTGGCGTGGATACAATTACCCGCCTAGGATACGCGGCAGGTTTTCAGGGAGCTTTTGAATGAACAAGACATTGGTTGTAAGTGCACTGAGCGCAGCGCTGTTGCTGGCCGGTTGTCAGTCGGTCAACACCACCAGCGGCGGCGCCGTGGGTGTGGAGCGCAAGCAGTACATGTTCAGCATGCTGTCCTCGCAAGAGGTCGACCAGATGTATGCGCAGTCGTATCAGAAGACCGTCGGCGAGGCGTCCAGCAAAGGTGTGCTGGACAAGACCAGTCCCGAGGCCAAGCGGGTGCAGGCGATTGCCAACCGCCTGATCGCCCAGGCGCCGAACTTCCGTCCGGATGCGGCGCAATGGCAGTGGGAAGTCAATCTGATCAAGAGCGATGAGCTCAACGCCAACTGTGGTCCTGGCGGCAAGATCATCTTCTATACCGGGCTGATCGACAGCCTGAAGCTGACCGACGATGAAATCGCCGCGGTCATGGGCCATGAAATTGCCCACGCCCTGCGCGAGCACGGTCGTGAAGCGATGTCCAAGGCTTATGGGATCGAGATGGCCAAGCAGGGCGCGGGTGCATTGCTCGGTCTGGGTCAGGACAGTCTGGCGCTGGCCGACACCGTAGCCAATTACGGCATGACCCTGCCGAACAGCCGCGCCAACGAAAACGAAGCCGATCTGATCGGTCTGGAACTGGCCGCCCGTGCCGGCTACAACCCGAACGCCGCGATCACCTTGTGGAACAAGATGAGCAAGGCCTCGGAAGGTGCACCGCCGGAGTTCATGAGCACTCACCCGGCCTCGGCCAGCCGGATTGCTTCGTTGCAGGCGGCGATTCCGAAGGTCATGCCGCTGTACGAAAAAGCCCCGAAATCCTGAGATAGACGGGGCCATTGTGGCGAGGGAGCTTGCTCCCGCTCGGCTGCGGAGCAGTCGTAAATGCAGCAAATGCGGTGAAACGGTTAAACCGCGATTGCAGAGTTTGGGGCCGCTCCGCAGCCCAGCGGGAGCAAGCTCCCTCGCCACAGGTCTGTGTCAGATCAGAAAAAGGGGTTAAACCCAGCCACTGCTCTGCATCGCCTTGTACACCGCAACGATCGCCAGAATCAGGAATGCCGACGCCGCCAGGCGACGGATCAAGGTCAGCGGCAGTTTCTCTGCAGCAAAATTACCCGCCAGAACCACCGGCACGTTGGCAATCAACATGCCCGCCGTTGTACCGATAATCACCAGCCACAGTTCCGGATATTGCGCGGCCAGCATTACCGTGGCGACCTGAGTCTTGTCGCCCATTTCAGCGAGGAAAAACGCAATCAGCGTGGTCAGGAAAGGCCCGAACTTGCGCGCGGTGCTGGTTTCATCGTCATCCATTTTGTCCGGGACCAGTGTCCACAGCGCCGTGGCGGTGAAGCTCGCGGCGAGGATCCAGTGAAGCACCGAGTCTGAGAAGAAACTGCCGAACCAGGCGCCTACCGCACCGGCTGCTGCGTGGTTGGCCAAGGTCGCGGCGACAATACCGGCAATGATCGGCCAGGGTTTGCGGAAGCGAGCGGCGAGAATCAGCGCGAGCAGTTGCGTCTTGTCGCCGATTTCGGCCAAGGCAACGATTGCGGTGGGAACGAGTAACGAGTCCAGCATCAGGATTTCCTAAGGGGCGGGTCGACACGGCTATGACACGTACAGCCTTCCCGCCCCGGGTAAGGTGTGCGTGTCATAGGTCTTGTCAAACCCTGCGATCCGTCTGCTGCGGACGCTTGGGTCGCATACGCCATGATCTGAGGATCAAGTATGTTGACGTATGCCGGACGAGCTTGGCGCTCGTGGGAGACTACTCCCCTAGGACGGAGCGGATTCTGCCTTCGCAAAACCGATAGAGCAAGAACAAATTTTCAGCCGCGCTTGGCCCGATAAATCCGGAAACCATTGCCTTCGGCCTTGATTGCGCACACACCCAGATGCTCTTCGATCAGCGGCTGGTACTTGAGGAAACTGTTCGCCACCAGGCGCAGTTCGCCACCGTTTTTCAGATGTTTCGCCGCTTTTCGCAGCAAGTTCTCGGTGGCGAAATAATCGGTGTGCACGCCGACATGGAACGGTGGATTGCTCAGAATCGCGTTCAGACCCATCGGCGCAGCGTCGATACCGTCACCGGTCAGCACTTCAGCTTCCAGACCGTTGGCCGCCAATGTCAGACGACTGCTGGCGGCGGCGAAGGCATCGACGTCAAGCAGGGTCACCTGATTGTGCGGGTAGCGACGTTTGACCGCCGCCCCCAGCACACCCGCGCCGCAACCGAAATCGAGCAGATGGCCGCTCGGCAGTTTGTCCAGATGCTCCAGCAGCAGGGCGCTGCCGCGATCCAGTCGACCGTGGCTGAACACGCCCGGCAGACTAATGACTTTCAGTGGGCCTTCGGCCAGCGGCAGTTCATAGGTCTGCGCCAGGCTTTCCAGCGACTTCGCTTCAGGCGCATTGACCACGGTCACTTGCCAGAGCTGGCAGTGCCGCGCGCTGTCGAGCTTGCGTGGCTTGCCGAACGGGTTGAGCTGCTTGGCCGCGCCTTCGATGCCGCTGCGTTTCTCGCCGACCAGAAACACTTCTAGACCGGCCAGGCGCGAGGCCACGGCGTTGAGGATGTAATCGGTCAGGTCCTTGGACTTGGGCAGAAACACCACGGCGCTGTCGAATTCGCGCTCAGGGATGTTCACCCCAAAGTGGCTGCGGCCTTCGAAACGGGCGTCCAGCGCGGCCTGGTCGCCGGCATGCCAGCACCAGCCGAATGCGTTGGGCAGGCGTCCGAGCAAATCGTCGGCCGGCAAACCGGCGAGCAACAGCGAACCCTGGAATAACTCGGCCTGACGAAGCAGTACTTCACTGCGCGGATCCATAACTGCTCCTCAAAAAAAAGTGCCGCAGTTTATCAACTGACGACCCGCAGCGCCTTACCGCTGAAGAACGCCTGAGCGTTTTCGGTCAATTGGCCGACGATGCGCTGGCGTGCCTCGCGGCTGCCCCAGGCGTTGTGCGGGGTGACGATCAGGCGCGGAATGTCCGCTGCGAGCAACGGATTGCCCTGGGTCGGTGGCTCGACGCTCAACACATCAGTGGCCGCGCCGCCCAGATGCCCGGCGCGCAGAGCATCGGCCAGTGCCTGTTCGTCGATCAGGCCGCCGCGTGCGGTGTTGACCACAAAGGCACCGGGTTTCATCGACGCCAGTTCGCGGGCGCCGATGAAGTGCCGGGTGTGTTCGTTGAGCGGGCAGTGCAGGGTCAGGGCGTCGATCTGCGGCAACAATTCGTTCAACGGCAGACGATCCGGGCGGGCAGGGCGGCCGGGAATCTGCCCGAGCAGCACGCGCATGCCGAACGCTTCGGCCAGTCGCGCCACGGCGCCACCGAGTTCGCCGTGTCCGAGCAGACCGAGGGTTTTGCCTTCCAGCTCAACGATCGGGTAGTCGAGCAGGCAGAACTGTTTTGCCTGCTGCCAGCGACCTTCGCCAACGGCTTTCTGGTAATCGGCCAGACGCGTGGCAAGGTTGAGCAGCAGCATGATCGTGTGCTGCGCCACCGACGGCGTGCCGTAACCCTGGCAGTTGCACACGGTGATGCCGCGAGCGCGGGCGGCGGCCAGATCGACGTTGTTGGTGCCGGTGGCGGTGATCAGGATCAGCTTCAGGTCGGGGTTGGCGGCCATGGCGGCGGCGTCGATCAGGATCTTGTTGGTGATCGCTACGGTGGCGCCTTGCAGGCGCTCGGCGACGTGTTCTGGCCGGGTCTGGGCGAACAGTTGCAGGTCGCTGAAGCAGGCACGCAACGGGCTGAGGTCGAGATCGCCGAGATCCAGAGACGGGTGATCGAGGAATACGGCGCGGCGCGGATTGCTCATCAACTGTACCTTTTGTGCGGTGAACGGAAGGCGTAATCTGCCGAGCCTACCAGATGAAACAAATCGTTACGTGCTGGTCGAACTCAGCCAATATTTTGCAGGTAAGTGCGCTACCTGTGGCGAGGGAGCTTGCTCCCGCTGGAGGGCGAAGCCGTCCCAAGCAGCCTGCTCGAGTTTTTCAGATATTCCGCGACATCCGGTTTTACGACTGCTGCGCAGCCGAGCGGGAGCAAGCTCCCTTGCCACAAATGGGTGGTGGCCGCAGATTCCATGTTTATCCCGAAATTGTAGGAGCCCCTATGTACTGGACCGAGTTCTTGACCGTTGCACTGATCCACCTGCTGGCCGTCGCCAGTCCCGGCCCGGACTTTGCCGTGGTGGTGCGCGAAAGCGTGACCCACGGGCGTCGCGCCGGCACCTGGACCGCACTGGGCGTGGGCACGGCGATTTTCCTCCACGTGGGTTATTCGCTACTCGGCATCGGCCTGATCGTGTCGCAGTCGATCGTGTTGTTCAACGCGTTGAAATGGGCGGCGGCGGCTTACCTGCTGTACATCGGCTTCAAGGCGCTGCGCGCGCAACCGGCGACAACCGTGACCGATGACCTGCACAAAGAGGCGGGCGTGCGCACGGCGCGCGGCGCGTTTACGTCGGGATTCGTGACCAACGGCCTGAACCCGAAAGCCACGCTGTTTTTCCTGTCGCTGTTCACCGTGGTGATCAACCCGCACACGCCACTGGCGGTGCAGGCCGGCTACGGGATTTACCTGGCAGTCGCGACTGCGATCTGGTTCTGCCTCGTTGCGATGCTGTTCAGCCAGCAACGCGTACGCGCCGGTTTCGCCCGCATGGGCCACTGGTTCGACCGCACCATGGGCGCGGTGCTGATCGCGCTCGGCGTGAAAATCGCGTTTACCGAAATGCACTGATCTGACTGTGTAGGAGCTGCCGAAGGCTGCGATCTTTTGAGCTTGATCTTAAAAAAACAAAGTCAAAAGATCGCAGCCTCGTTGCACTCGACAGCTCCTACACGAGTTCGCTGAGTTTGCTCAGGTTGTTGAGGTAGTCGCGGGGATTTTCCCCTAGCAAACGGCGAAACATCGCGCTGAACGCCCGCGCGCTGCCGTAACCCAAATCCCGCGCCACACGCTGCACGCTGTCCCCGGCGAGCAGCCGTGGCAGGGCTTCCATCAGCCGCAGTTGCTGGCGCCAGGCGTTGAAACTCATCTTCAACTGTTGCTGAAACAGCCGCGCCAGCGTGCGTGAGCTGGCGCCGACGTGCTGCGCCCAGTCTTCCAGCGTATTGGCATGATCGGGGGTGTGCAGCAGTGCCAGACAGATGTTTTGCAGGCGCCGGTCGGTGGGCATCGGAATGTGCAGCGGCAGGTTTTCCAGACCGGCGAGTTCTTCCAGCATCAACTGCTGAATCAGCGGGTTGTCGGCATGCGGCGGCCCTTGCACGGCACGCAGGATCAGTTCTCGCAACAACGGCGTCACCGCCAGCACGCAACATTGCTGCAGGCTGTCGGGAGACAGTTCGGGAGCGATGAACAACGAGCGCATCTGCACGTCGCCGCTCATGAAAATCTCGTGCGCCACTTCTGGCGGAATCCACACCGCGCGACTTGGCGGAATCACCCACGCACCCGATTCCGTGACCACGCGCATGATCCCGCTGACCGCATACAACAACTGCGCCTCGCGATGCAGGTGCAGCGGCTGGTGGGCGCCGTCCAGATAGTCCCGGGGGTAGGCACTCACCGGGCCGTGTTCGAAATGGCTGATCAACATGTCTGGTTTGATGACTTGTCTGGCAGGAATGCGCTTTGCGGCCAACTTAGCATAAGCCGCTCATAACAACGTAAAGCGTGCCGCCATGAATCAATCGACAAATGTCATTCGCTATATCAACGCCGCCCATGTGATCGATCACATGTTCATGCTGATCTTTCCCGCCGCCGTGCTCGGTATGACGCAGGCCTTCGGCCTCGATTACGCCACGCTGATCGGCCTGTCACTGGGCGGCTTCATTGCCTTCGGCGCTTGTTCGCTACCCGCCGGTTGGCTGGGCGATCACTGGAGTCGGCGGCAGATGATGCTGGTGTTCTTCTTCGGAATCGGCGCTTCAGCGATGTTCACTGGCCTGAGCAGCAGCCCTGCCATGCTGGTGATCGGTCTGACCCTGATCGGTATTTTTGCGGCGATTTATCACCCGGTCGGCACGGCGATGTTGGTCGCTTACGCACAAAACCGCGGCCGGGAAATCGGCATCAACGGTATGTGGGGCAATCTGGGTGTGGCGTTTTCGGCGCTGATCACGGGCTTGCTGGTGGCGCAATTCGGCTGGCGCTCGGCGTTTCTGTTACCGGGCGCGGTGGCGATTGTGCTGGGGGCTGGCTTCGCCTTGCAGGTGCGTGAAGAGCCGATTCCGAAGCGTGCGCACACGCCGCTCAAGGGGGCCGCTGGCCAGCGTATTTCCATGCTCATGGTGTTCGGCGTGCTGGCGCTGGCGACGGCCACTGGCGGCGTCGTGTTTAACGCCACCACCATGACGTATCCGAAACTGTTTCAGGAGCGTTTGCATGAACTGTTCGCTTCGCCACAAACCCTGGGTGTGGTGGTCAGCCTGGCGTACGCCTTTGGCGCGGTGGCGCAGTTGAGCATTGGTCGGGTGTTGCATCGGCTCAGCCTGAAATGGCCGTTCATTGTCCTGACGATGTGCCAGGCGCCGCTGTTGCTTGCGCTGGCCTATGTCGACGGATGGGCCGTGATCGCCCTCGGCGCAGCGTTCATGTTCGTGGTGTTTGGTCAGGTCACCGTCAATGATGCGATGGTCGCCAACTTCGTCGCCCCGCAGTGGCAATCGCGCGTCTTCGCCCTGCGTTACTGTTTATCGTTTGGTGCCAGCGCGACGGCGATTCCGCTGATTTCCTATGTCGAACCGCGCCATGGTTTTGTAGGCCTGTACTTGATTCTCGCGGGTTTCGGCGCTTTGACCTTTCTAGCCGCGGTGGTTTTCCCACGCACACCTTCCGAAGAGGCTGTAGGGCAAACAGCCTGACCGATGACGAAAACCGGCAAATGCTGGCGCAAAGCTAGCATTTGTACGGCTATGCAAATCATTCCTTTGGCTGATTTGGCTGGCGTATAAGGGTTCTAGAGTACCAATCACTACGCCAACACCGTGCAGTCAGAAAAGGGATTCTTATGTTGCAGACTCGCGTCATTCCCCCGGCCGATGGGGCCTACCAGTATCCATTGCTGATCAAGCGGTTGCTGATGTCCGGTGCCCGTTACGAGAAAACCCGCGAGATCATCTACCGTGACCAGTTGCGTTACAGCTACCCGACGCTGATCGAGCGTGTGGCGCGGCTGGCCAACGTGCTGACGGCGGCGGGTGTGAAGGCCGGTGACACTGTGGCGGTGATGGACTGGGACAGCCATCGTTACCTGGAATGCATGTTCGCGATTCCGATGATTGGCGCGGTGATCCACACGATCAACGTGCGCCTGTCGCCGGAGCAGATCCTCTACACCATGAACCACGCCGAGGACCGCTTTGTGCTGGTCAACAGCGAGTTCGTCGGTCTGTACCAGGCAATCGCACCGCACCTGACCACGGTCGAGAAAACCCTGCTGCTGACTGATTTGCCGGAAAAAACCGCCGACCTGCCGAATCTGGTCGGCGAGTACGAGCAACTGCTGGCCGCCGCGAGCCCGCAGTACGACTTCCAGGATTTCGACGAAAACTCGGTCGCCACCACGTTCTACACCACCGGCACCACGGGTAATCCCAAAGGCGTGTATTTCACCCATCGGCAACTGGTCCTGCACACCATGGGCGTGTCGACGATCATGGGCGCGATCGACAGCGTGCGCCTGCTCGGCACCAACGATGTGTACATGCCGATCACCCCGATGTTCCATGTGCATGCCTGGGGCCTGCCGTACGTGGCGACCATGCTTGGCCTCAAACAGGTTTATCCGGGGCGCTACGATCCGGAATTCCTCGTCGAGTTGTGGCGCAAAGAGAAGGTCACGTTCTCCCACTGCGTGCCGACCATCCTGCAAATGCTGCTCAGCGCCAAAGGCGCGCAGGGCACCGATTTCGGTGGCTGGAAAATTGTCATCGGCGGCAGCGCACTCAACCGCACGCTGTATGAAACCGCCAAGGCGCGGGGCATTCAACTCACCGCCGCGTACGGCATGTCGGAAACCGGGCCGCTGGTGTCCTGTGCACACCTCAACGATGAGTTGATGGCCGGCACTGAAGACGAGCGCACCACCTATCGGATCAAGGCCGGTGTGCCGGGGCCGCTGGTGGAAGCGGCGATTGTCGACGCCGAGGGTAACTTTCTCCCGGCCGATGGCGAGACCCAGGGCGAACTGGTGCTGCGTGCGCCATGGCTCACCGAAGGCTATTTCAACGAACCGCAGAAGGGTGCCGAGCTCTGGGCCGGCGGCTGGTTGCACACCGGCGACGTTGCCACACTCGACAGCATGGGCGTGATCGACATTCGCGACCGCATCAAGGACGTGATCAAGACCGGCGGCGAGTGGATCTCTTCGCTGGACCTCGAAGACCTGATCAGCCGCCATGTGGCGGTACGCGAAGTAGCAGTGGTGGGCATCGCCGATCCGCAGTGGGGCGAGCGCCCGTTTGCCTTGCTGGTGATCCGTGAAGGGCATGTGATCGGGGCACGCGAGCTCAAGGAACATCTCAAGCCGTTCGTGGAATTGGGCCACCTGAGCAAGTGGGCGATCCCGAGTCAGATCGCCCTTGTTACCGAAATTCCCAAGACCAGTGTCGGCAAGCTCGACAAGAAGCGCATCCGCCTCGACATCACCGAATGGCAGGCCAACAACAGCACCTTCCTCTCGACACTTTGAGTGTCTGCTGGCGCGCCGAAAACGGCGCGCCAGACCCACCAAGCAAGCGCTTGGCTTGTGAAATCGAAAAAATCAGCCATCCTTGCCGTGCCGACTTGTGTCGGACTGGCGAAAGGACTGTTCCAGAGTGGTTGGCGGCTGCAAATCACACTTTAGAGGGATCAAGCAGTACCACCTGCTGGCTATAGTCCGCTCAAGGATTTTTAAGAACGGGGCACACGCACAAAACGGGGCGATGCATCTTTGGAGTGATTTCGGGCTGTCTCTGGCACCCGGTCCTTCAGGCGTTTTTAAAAGTACTCACTGCCATAACAATAATGCACATGGAGTAGCGTCGATGACCTCAGTAAACCAGTTCTGGCGCCGGGCGAAACTGCCTCTGGCGGTCAGTCTTGCTTCTTCGCTCGCCGGGCCCGCATTCGGCGTCAGTTTCAACGTCGGTGAAATCGAGGGCCAGTTCGACTCGTCCCTGTCGATCGGTGCCAGTTGGTCTACTCAGAGCCCGAACAAGAACCTCATCGGCGTCAACAACGGCGGCCACGGCCTGTCGCAGACTTCCGATGACGGTCACGCCAACTTCAAGAGCGGAGAAACCTTTTCGAAGATCTTCAAGGGCATCCATGACCTTGAATTGAAATACGGCGACACCGGCGTGTTCGTCCGTGGCAAATACTGGTACGACTTCGAACTCAAGGATGAAAGCCGCGAGTTCAAGGACATCAGCGATTCGGGTCGCAAAGAGGGCGCCAAGTCGTCCGGCGCGCAAATCCTCGACGCCTTCGTCTACCATAACTACTCCATCGCCGATCAGCCGGGTTCTGTGCGTCTGGGCAAGCAAGTAGTGAGCTGGGGTGAAAGTACCTTCATCGGTGGCGGCATCAACTCCATCAACCCGATCGACGTGTCTGCTTTCCGTCGTCCGGGCGCCGAGATCAAGGAAGGCCTGATCCCGGTCAACATGTTCTACGTGTCCCAGAGCCTGACCGAAAACCTCTCGGCCGAAGCGTTCTATCAGCTTGAGTGGGACCAGACCGTCGTCGACAACTGCGGCACGTTCTTCTCGCAGCCGGACATCGTTGCCGACGGTTGCAACGACAACCTGCGTGTACTGAACAAACGTTCGCAAATTCCGGCCGTTGCCCTGGGGCCATTGGCCGCCAACGGCGTCAACGTCAACGAAGAAGGTGTGCTGGTGCGTCGTGGCCCGGATCGCGATGCGCGCGACAGTGGTCAGTGGGGCGCGTCCCTGAAGTACATGTTCGAGCCGCTGGATACCGAGTTCGGCGCCTACTTCATGAATTACCACAGCCGTGCGCCGATCTTCAGCGCCACCGGTGCGCCACAGTCGGTCTACAACACTGCCGCGGGCTTGCCGGGGCCGTTTGCTGCCCTCGCACCCTTGCTGGTAGCGGGCAACTCGAATTACTTCATCGAATACCCTGAAGACATTCGCCTCTACGGCCTGAGCTTCTCCACCACCCTACCTACCGGTACGGCGTGGAGCGGTGAGATCAGCTACCGCCCGAACGCCCCGGTGCAACTGAACTCCACCGACATTCTGTTCGCCGGCGTCCGTCCGCTGGGCGGCGCACTGACCAACGCTTCGCTGCTCACTGGCGTTCCTGGCCAGGATCTGCATGGTTATGAGCGCAAGGAAATCACCCAGATCCAGACCACGTTCACGCACTTCTTCGATCAGGTCATGGGCGCCAGCCGTCTGACCCTCGTCGGCGAAGTCGGCGCGACCTACGTCGGCGGGCTGGAAAGCCGTTCCGACATGCGTTATGGCCGCGATCCGGTGTACGGCCCGGGTGAGTTGCCGGCCACTGGCGGTGTAAATACCTGCGCCAACATTCTCAACGCCAGCACCATCAATGGTGCAGGGCCGGGTTCGCCGCAGAACAACCGCAGCCGCAATTGCGACAACGACGGTTTCACCACATCAATGTCGTGGGGCTATCGCGGTCGCGCCATCTGGGAATACAACGACGTCTTCGCCGGTGTGAACCTCAAGCCGAACGTGGCCTGGTCCCACGACGTCAGCGGTTACTCGCCAGGCCCTGGCGGCAACTTCGAGGAAGGTCGCAAGGCGGTTAGCCTGGGCGTCGACGCCGAATACCAGAACACCTACACCGCGAGCCTGGCCTACACCAACTTCTTCGACGGCAAGTACACCACTGTGGATGACCGCGACTTCGTTGCGCTCAGCTTCGGCGTGAACTTCTAAGCACTGCATTTCAGGACGAACGAATTTATGAAAATAACAAAGAGTCTGTTCCACGCCGGTGTTCTGGGCCTGTCGCTGCTGGCGACCGGCGTCATGGCCGCGGTGCCTGCTGCCGAAGCCGACAAACTGGGCAAGAGCCTGACGCCGATGGGCGCTGAAATGGCCGGTAACGCCGACGGTTCGATCCCGGCGTGGAAGCCGCTGCCGAAGAATGCCGGCTCGGTCGACAGCAAGGGTTTCCTGTCCAATCCATACGCCAGTGAGCAACCGCTGTTCACCATCACTGCAAAAGACGTCGACAAGTACAAGGACAAGCTGGCGCCAGGTCAGTACGCGATGTTCAAGCGTTACCCTGAAACCTTCAAGATGCCGGTCTACCCGTCCCATCGCGGTGCGACCGTGCCGGATGACGTGTTCGCCGCGATCAAGAAAAACGCCACCACCACCAACCTGGTGTCCGGCGGCAATGGTCTGGAAAACTTCGATACTGCGGTACCGTTCCCGATTCCGAAGACCGGCGTGGAAGTCATCTGGAACCACATCACCCGCTACCGCGGCGGCAGCGTGACCCGTCTGGTGACCCAGGCGACGCCACAGCCGAACGGCTCGTACAGTCTGGTGTATTTCCAGGATCAGTTCGTGTTCCGCGACAAGATGAAGGACTACGATCCGAAAAACCCGGGCAACATCCTGTTCTACTTCAAGCAGAAAGTGACTGCGCCGGCACGTCTGGCCGGTGGTGTGCTGCTGGTTCACGAGACCCTCGACCAGGTGAAGGAACCACGTTCGGCGTGGGTCTATAACGCCGGTCAGCGTCGTGTGCGCCGTGCGCCACAAGTGTCCTATGACGGGCCGGGTACTGCCGCCGACGGTCTGCGTACCTCCGACAACCTCGACATGTTCAACGGTGCTCCGGATCGCTACGACTGGAAGCTCGAAGGCAAGAAAGAGATGTACATCGCCTCCGACAGCTACAAGCTCGACGATCCGAAACTGAAGTACGCCGACATCATCAAGGCCGGCCACATCAACCAGGATCTGGCACGTTACGAGCTGCGCCGCGTCTGGCATGTGGTTGCCACCCTGAAGGAAGGTCAGCGTCACATCTACGCCAAACGTGACTTCTACATCGACGAAGACACCTGGCAAGCCGCCGTGATCGACCACTACGACGGTCGTGGCCAACTGTGGCGCGTCGCAGAAGCACACGCCGAGAACTACTACGACAAGCAAGTGCCGTGGTATGCCCTGGAAACCCTCTACGACCTGCAGTCCGGCCGTTATCTGGCACTGGGCATGAAGAACGAAGAGAAGAGCGCGTACGACTTCGGTTTCACCGCCACCACCAGCGACTTCACCCCGGCCGCACTGCGTCAGGATGGTGTTCGCTAACCCGCTATAAAACCGAGGCCGCATCCTCGTGAAAACGCCCCGACTGGTTCGGGGCGTTTTTTTTGCGTTTCGATTTGTGTAGGAGCTGCCGCAGGCTGCGATCTTTTGATCCTGAAAGATCGCAGCCTGCGGCAGCTCCTACAGGGGGGCGCCTGCTGGCTCGTAGTCTTTTTGTAGCCATTTGTAGCAATAACCTTCAAACCCTCTACGTTTACCGCTAGTCTGCGGACATCCGCTACGCCGCCAACCGCCATTCAAACAAGAGCCGGCCATGACTGATCTGTCCCCGCTACCGGGTCCTGCAAGCGTCACCGTCGCGGCATTGGACGGGCGTTTTTTCCGCCCGCCGCTGCCCGATGGCTACGTCTTGCGACCACGCCTTTGCGAGCGCCTGCAGGCGGGACTCGCTGGGCGTCTGTTGCTGGTCAGCGCCCCCGCCGGGTTCGGCAAGAGTTCGCTGGCGGTGGAGTTCTGTCAGAGTCTGCCGGCGCACTGGCAAAGCCTCTGGTTGGGGCTGAGCCCTCGTGACAGCGATCCCGGACGTTTTCTTGAGCGTTTGCTCGAAGGTTTGCAGGACTACTTTCCGGCCCTGGGCGCTGGCGCTCTCGGTCTGTTGAAAATGCGCCAGCGCCACCAGCCATTTGCCTTCGAAGAGTGGCTCGACGGCCTGCTCGATGAATTGACCCTGCACCTCGATCCCGCCGCGCCACTGCTGCTGGTGCTCGACGATTACCATCTTGCTCAAGGCCCGGTGCTTGACCGTTGCCTGCAGTTTTTCCTCAATCATTTGCCCGATGGCTTGCTGGTCATGGTCACCAGTCGCCAGCGCCCGGACTGGCATCTGGCGCGCTTGCGTCTGTCGCGGCAGTTGCTGGAGTTACATGAAACGGATCTGCGCCTGACCCACGACGAAGCCCTGACCTTGCTTGATCGCCACAGCAGTTCGCTGCGCGGTGAAGCGCTGGAAAATCTGATCCAGCGCAGCGAAGGCTGGGTCGCCGGTTTGCGTTTCTGGCTGCTGGCGGTGGCCGAGGCGGGGAGCGATGCGGCGTTGCCGCAAGCGTTGAACGGCGGGGAAGGGCTGATCCGCGACTATCTGCTGGAAGAGGTCATCGATTGCCTGCCGGCCGAGGTGCAAGCCTTTCTGTACGACACCGCCCCCCAGGAACGCTTTTGCAGCGAGTTGTGCGATGCCGTTCGCGAGGCCCACGACAGCGCCGAGATCCTGCGTTTCCTGTTGGCCCATCAGGTCTTTCTGGTGCCGCTGGACGAGCACGGTCACTGGTATCGCTATCACCATTTGTTCTCTGATTTATTGCGCAGTCGGCCGATTGCGCAAGCGATGGTGCCGACCGCGACCTTGCATTTGCGAGCCTGTCGCTGGTTCAACGCTCAAGGGCTGCTGGATGAAGCTGTTGAGCAGGCGTTGCGCGCCGGTCACCTCGACGTCGCAGCAAATCTGGTGCAGAACCTCTCCGAGGAGCAACTGCTCGCCGAGCAGAACGTCGGCATGCTGTTGCGCTGGAAAATGGATTTGCCCGACAGCCTGCTGATCAGCACGCCGCGGCTGATCGTTCTCTACAGTTGGGCGCTGGGGCTGGCCTGCCAGCTCGATGCCGCCGAGGAGTTGTCTAGCCACCTGAGCCGCTTCCTGCCGGCGCCTTCCGCTACCGCGCAAAAGTCGATGCTGGCGCAATGGCTGGCACTGAGCGGAATCATTGCCCGGGGCCGCGGCCATCGTGAGCTGACGCTCAGATACTGCACCGAGGCCCTGGAAAGCTTGCCGGCCAAACGTTATGGCCAGCGGCTGATGTGTCTATCGACCTTGTCCAATCTGGCCATTGCCGATGGCGATCTGTGGCGCGCACGCGGTCTTAACCGCGAATCCCTGGAACTGGCACAGCGCGTCGGCAATCCGTTGTTCGAAGCGCTGGCGCACTACGATCGTGCGCGGGTGTTGCAGGCTCGCGGCGAAATCCTGCGTGCTCTCGATGAAGTCCATCAGGGGCTGGAGCGCTTGCGCGGCTTGTCACCACAGCGCCTGTACGCGGTGCGTGCACGGCTGACGCTGTACGAAGGTTTTCTGTTGGCGATGCGCTTGCAGCCTCAGGCAGCGCGCATGCGGTTGTTGGCCGGCATCGGCGAGGCACGGGCCTGTCGCGATATCAGCGTGTTGATCGGCCATTGTGTGATCGCTCGACTGGACGGAGGCAGCGGCGAATTCGCCAAAGCTTTCGCAGAGCTTGCCGAAGCTGAACGGCTGATGCACATCTGGGATGTGCCGCCGATCTACTACCTGGCCATGATTACTCTGGTCAAATGTGAGCTGTGGCTGGCGCAGGGGCGCACCGATCTGGCCGAGGCGTGGCTGGCGCGCCTCGGGCAGACGTACACCGGTGAGCGCGCTGCCGCACCGCCGGAGTTTCACCCTCAGTTGCCCTTGCACGTCGAACTGCAACAGGCACTGCTGGATGTCATCCAGGGGCAGCCGATGCTCGCCGAAGGGCGTTTGAACGTGCTGCATGAAAACGGTCAGCAAACCGGTCGCCAGTTGCTCAGTGTGATGGCGCTGACCCAGAAAGTCGCCTTGCTGTTGGGCGCCGCACGGGAAGCAGAGGCGCGCAAAACGCTGGCCCTGGCGCTGGAGGCGGCTAGCGGAGGGGTATTGCAGCCTTTCGATGCCTTGGTCAAAGAGCATCCGGACTGGTTGCGCGGGCAATTGATGGCGGTCGCTCAGGCTCCTGTATGCCAGCAATTACTGGAGCATTTTTCGCAGCCAGTGGCCCGGGTAATCGCTGAGGTTTCAGCGACGGAACAGCTCAGTAGCCGGGAATTGGCAGTCCTTCGACTGATTGCCCAAGGCTGTTCGAATCAGGAAATCAGTGATCTATTGTTCATTTCACTGCACACGGTGAAAACCCATGCCAGCCACATAAACAGCAAGTTGGGAGTGGAGAGACGTACCCAGGCGGTGGCGCGGGCCAAAGAACTGGGTGTGTTGGCATAACGGTTGTCGCCATGCCATAAAAGAAAACGCCCCGACAGTTCGGGGCGTTTTTTTGTGCGCCGTTCTGTATTGCGCAGAACGGTCAGTTCACTGCACTCAGGCCACGAGGTCCTGGGCGGAGAACGTGTTCACGCCGACCAGATGAATCTCGAAGTCCGCACCGGCATTGCCGGAGACGTTGCCCGAGAGCACTTGATCGACAAAGCGCAGTTGACCGGCGCCGGTGAAGTCGCCCGAACCGATAAAGGCGAAAGCATCAAGGCCGGTAGTGCCGAGATTGGCGTCAAAGGCCGACAGATCGATTTTGTCACCCTGCAGGCTGCTGAAGTCATAGATGACATCACGCTGGGCGCTTTTACCAACTTCGCTGATGTCTTTGAACACAAACGTGTCGGCCCCGGTGCCGCCGGTGAGCATGTCTGTGCCCAGGCCACCGTTCAAGGTGTCGTTGCCGGCGCCGCCATTGAGAACGTTGTTGCCATCGTTGCCGGTCAGGACGTTGTTCAGGGCGTTGCCGTAGCCCAGCAGGTTGGCACTTCCGGTCAGTTGCAGGTTCTCCACATTGGCGCCCAGGGTGTAGTTGATCGAGGAGCGCACGGTGTCGATTTCGTTGACCAGGGTGCTGGTCTCGACCACCACGTCTCCAGCGTTATCGACCACATAAGTGTCGTTGCCCAGACCGCCGATCAGGGTGTCGGCACCGGCACCGCCGTCAAGGATGTTGTTGCCGGCGTTGCCCGTGATGATGTTGTTCAGCGCGTTGCCGGTGCCGTTGATGTTGTCAGCGAAACGCAGTGTGAGGTTTTCCAGGTTGGCGCCCAGGCTGTAGTTGGCGAGGGAAGACAGCACGGTGTCGATCTCGGTCAGCGAAGTGCCGTTTTCGATGATGACGTCACCGACGTTATCGACGAAATAGGTGTCGTTGCCGGCACCGCCGTCCATGGTGTCAGCACCTTCCTGACCGTTGAGGATGTTGTTGCCGCTGTTGCCGGTCAGCACGTTGTCCAGACCGTTACCGACGAGGAACAGGTCGCTGGTGCCCAGCAACTGGCCATCTTCGACGTTGGCGGTCAGGGTGTAACCGATGTTGCTCAGTACGCGGTCGCGGCCTTCGCCGAGGGCTTCGATGACGACGTCCCCGGCGTTGTCGATCACGTAAGTGTCGTCGCCGGTGCCACCGGCCAGGGTGTCGGCACCGGCCGCGCCGTCGAGCCGGTCATTGCCAGCCCCACCCTGCAGGTTGTCGTTGCCAACGCCGCCGAGCAGGTAGTTGTCCTGAGCGTTGCCTTGCACGGTGTAGTTGCCAGTGCCCATCAGCCAGACGTTTTCGACGTTGCCAAGGTTGGCCAGATTGAGGTTGACGGTGTTGTTCGAAGCCGTAGCGTTGTAGTAGATGCGCAGGGTGTCGTTACCCTCGCTGGCATTTTCCTGAACCAGTCCCAGTTCCGCGGCCTGATCGAGGTAGTAGGTGTCATCACCACCACCGCCGATCATGGTGTCCACGCCTGCGCCGCCGTTGAGCACGTTGTTGCCGCTGTTGCCGGTCATCACGTTGTTCAGGATGTTGCCGTTGGCATTGAGGTTGGCAGAACCGGTGAGCACGATGTTCTCGATGTTGGCGCCCAAGCTGTAGTTGATCGAGGAGCGAACGGTATCGATCTCAATCGGTAGGGTGCTGGTTTCGACCACCACGTCACCGACGTTATCGACCACGTAGGTGTCGTTGCCCAGACCGCCGATCATCCGGTCGGCACCCGCGCCACCATCCAGAATGTTATCGCCGGCATTACCGGTGATGACGTTGTTCAGCGCGTTGCCGGTGCCGTTGATGTTGTCGGCGAAGCGCAGGGTCAGGTTTTCCAGGTTGGCACCCAGGGTGTAGTTGGCGAGGGAAGACAGCACGGTGTCGATCTCGGTCAGCGAAGTGCCGTTTTCGATGATGACGTCACCGACGTTATCGACGAAATAGGTGTCGTTGCCGGCACCGCCGTCCATGGTGTCAGCACCTTCCTGACCGTTGAGGATGTTGTTGCCGCTGTTGCCGGTCAGCACGTTGTCCAGACCGTTACCGACCAGGAACAGGTCGCTGGTGCCCAGCAACTGGCCATCTTCGACGTTGGCGGTCAGGGTGTAACCGATGTTGCTCAAGACAAGGTCACGGCCTTCGCCGCCCAGCTCGATGACCACATCGCCTGCATTGTCGATGACGTAGGTGTCGTCACCGCTGCCGCCGATCAAGGTGTCGGCACCGGCCGCACCGTCGAGACGGTCGTTGCCGGCACCGCCCTGCAGAGTGTCCGCCGAGGCGCTGCCGAGCAGGTAGTTGTTCAGGCTGTTGCCTTGCACGTTATAGCCGCCGGTCCCCATCAGCCACACGTTCTCGACGTCGGTCAGGTTGCCCAGGTTCAGGTTGATGACGTTGGTCATCGGGGTGGCGTTGTAATAGATGCGCAGGGTGTCGCTGCCTTCATTGGCATTTTCCTGGATTAGTGACAGCTCGCTGCTTTGGTCGAGGTAGTAGGTGTCGTCACCGTCGCCACCGATCATGGTGTCCAGCCCGGCGCCACCGTTGAGCACGTTGTTGCCGCTGTTGCCGGTCATCACGTTGTTCAGGGCGTTGCCGTTGGCATTGAGGTTGGCAGAACCGGTGAGCACAATGTTCTCGATGTTGTCGCCCAAGCTGTAGTTGATCGAGGAGCGAACGGTATCGATCTCAGTCGGCAGGGTGCTGGTTTCGACCACCACGTCACCAACGTTTTCGACCACGTAGGTGTCGTTGCCCAGACCGCCGATCATCCGGTCGGCACCCGCGCCACCATCCAGAATGTTATCGCCGGCATTACCGGTGATGACGTTGTTCAGCGCGTTGCCGGTGCCGTTGATGTTGTCGGCGAAGCGCAGGGTCAGGTTTTCCAGGTTGGCGCCCAGGGTGTAGTTGGCGAGGGAAGACAGCACGGTGTCGATCTCGGTCAGCGAAGTGCCGTTTTCGATGATGACGTCACCGACGTTATCGACGAAATAGGTGTCGTTGCCGGCACCGCCGTCCATGGTGTCAGCACCTTCCTGACCGTTGAGGATGTTGTTGCCGCTGTTGCCGGTCAGCACGTTGTCCAGACCGTTACCGATCAGGAACAGGTCGCTGGTGCCCAGCAACTGGCCATCTTCGACGTTGGCGGTCAGGGTGTAACCGATGTTGCTCAGTACGCGGTCGCGGCCTTCGCCGAGGGCTTCGATGACGACGTCCCCGGCGTTGTCGATCACGTAAGTGTCGTCGCCGGTGCCACCGGCCAGGGTGTCGGCACCGGCCGCGCCGTCGAGCCGGTCATTGCCAGCCCCACCCTGCAGGTTGTCGTTGCCAACGCCGCCGAGCAGGTAGTTGTCCTGAGAGTTGCCTTGCACGGTGTAGTTGCCAGTGCCCATCAGCCATACGTTTTCGACGTTGCCAAGGTTGGCCAGATTGAGGTTGACGGTGTTGTTCGAAGCCGTGGCGTTGTAGTAGATGCGCAGGGTGTCGTTACCCTCGCTGGCATTTTCCTGAACCAGTCCCAGTTCCGCTGCCTGATCGAGGTAGTAGGTGTCATCACCACCACCGCCGATCATGGTGTCCACGCCTGCGCCGCCGTTGAGCACGTTGTTGCCGCTGTTGCCGCTCATCACGTTGTTCAGCGCGTTACCGTTGGCATTCAGGTTGGCCGTGCCGGTCAACTCAATGTTCTCGACGTTCGCACTCAGGCTGTAGTTGACCGACGATTTGACGGTGTCGATCCCGCCACCCACTTCGTTGTTTTCAACGACGACGTCGCCGGCATTGTCGACGATGTAAGTGTCGTTGCCACCGCCACCGATCAAGGTATCGGCACCGGCGCCACCGTCCAGCGTGTTCTGCCCCCAGTTACCGGTGATGACGTTGTTCAAGCCATTGCCGGTACCCGCGAGGTTGCCGGTGCCAATCAGTGTGAGGTTTTCGACGTTCGCGGTCAGGGTGTAATCGATATAGCTGAGCACCGTGTCGATTTCGCTCGGCAGGGTGCTTGTCTCGATGACGGTGTCGCCGATGCTGTCGACGAAATAGGTGTCGTTACCGGTACCACCCATCATGGTGTCAGCGCCGCCCCGGCCGTTGAGGATGTTGTCCAGAGCGTTGCCGATCAGGCTGTCATCGTTGTCACTGCCGACGGCATTTTCAATTTTCGCGCCGTAGGCGATGGCCAGGCCTTCGTTGAAGGCGGTCATGGTCTTGATATCGAGAAAGGCTTTGCCGATCTGACTGAAGGCACCCTCGTTGAGGTCGATGCGCACGGCGTTCAACTGGTTGGTGGCGTCGATGGTGTCAACGCCGCCGGCATCCCAAATGGTTTCAAAAACCGATTGATTGCTCGCCCAGGAGTAGGTGTTGTTACCGGCCTGCCATAAGGTATTGGCGCCATACAGACTCTGGATGGCGAGGATATCCAGCAACATCGGGGTCGTTGGTTGATAGGAGTACGAGTCGTTGTAACTCATGACCGTGTAACGAACGTCGTCAAGCGTTGCATCCAGCACGGTGCTGTTGGTCTGGCTGGTGGCGAACGGATGCTTGAGGCCGATGGCATGACCGATTTCGTGAACGAAGGTCAGGTAATCGTAGGAGCCTTTAACCGGGTTGGCCTGGTTGGTCTCAGGGCCGATCCAGACGTCACCGGACTTGGGCGTACTGCCGGGCAGATAGGCCCAGGCCAGGGTGCCGCTTTCCATCAGAGAATATCCGCCGAAGCGCAGGTCGCCGACATTGGTGATGGTGTCGGTGGTCTGGCTGAACTTGATGTTCGCCACGGCGCTCCACGCAGCCAGAGCGCTGACGACGGCAACCTGCTGGTTGGCGGTCAGAGCGAAAACCGCGTTGTATTCGTTATCCGCGCTGTAGTTGGTCGCGAAATACGAAGAAACCGGGTTGATAAAGCTGAAGGTCAGTTCGGTGGGGGCACTCTTGTCATACCACTTGGTGCTTTCCCATTGAGTGCCGGAAATCAGACTGTTTACGAATGTGTTGCTGGTCAACGATGAAGAAGTACTGTCTGTTGATTGAGTCGGGCGTGGCATGCTGATTTTCCTGGATGGGCTGCGGCCTATCCTGGATGTGGCCGCTACAGAGGGCGATTTTGCAACAAAAACGTTACACGTGACATCATATTGACACTATTTTTTGACTGGCCGACGCGTGGCGCCCAGAACCGATGCATCGGCTGGCGGCATGGAATCCTGAGGTCGGCAAACGTATCCTGCGAACAATCCAATACCTTGCAGGAGTTCCCATGCACGCCGCCACGCCAGCGCTCATCCGCGAAACCTTCCCCGTCGGCCCGCTTCAGTGCAACTGCACGATCATCGGCGACCCGATCACCAAAAAAGCCATCGTCGTCGACCCGGGCGGCAATCCTGACCTGATCATGGCGCGCCTCGATGCGCATGGTCTGAAGGTCGTCAGCATCATCCACACCCACGCGCATCTCGATCACTTCCTCGCTTCCGGGCAGATGAAGGAAAAAACCGGTGCGACCCTGCATTTGCACAAGGAAGACCAGTTCCTGTGGGACAACCTCGAAATGCAATGCCAGATGTTCGGTGTGCCGTATACACCGGTGCCATCACCCGATCGCTGGTTGAGCGACGATGAAGAACTGGCTTGTGGTTGCGGCGTGGCCCTGCACACGCCGGGACATACACCCGGTTCCATGAGCTTTTGGTTTTCCGAGGCTAAGCTGTTGATTGCCGGTGACACGTTGTTTCGTCGCGGCGTAGGGCGCACGGATTTATGGGGTGGCGATCAGGCAACCATCGTGCGTTCGATCAAGCAGCGGCTGTACACGCTGGACGAGGACGCGACCGTGGTAACAGGGCATGGGCCGGATACCCGTCTGGGGGATGAAATGCGCGAAAACCCGTTTGTACGCGCCTAAATATTTTGTCACGAGTGGTCGGCGGAATTTTTGTGCATTGTCATGATCCAACGCCCGCACAGGTCCATTAACCCAGTGGCCGCTGCACCACAGAATGCGAAAAACCAGGAGCTCTCCATGTTCACCACGCGTCGTTTGATTATTGTCGCTACTGCCGTGGCCTTGCTGTCCGGCTGCGCCTCGCCTAACCCGTATGACAATCAGGGCCAGGCCGACGGTGGCTCGCAAGGCATGAGCAAAACCGCCAAATACGGCGGCCTCGGTGCGCTGGCCGGTGCGCTCGCCGGTGCCGCGATCGACCACAACAACCGCGGCAAAGGTGCACTGATCGGTGCGGCTGTGGTGGGTGCATCCGCTGCCGGTTATGGTTACTACGCTGACAAGCAAGAAGCCAAACTACGCGCGAGCATGGCCAACACCGGTGTTGAAGTGCAGCGTCAGGGCGATCAGATCAAGCTGATCATGCCGGGCAACATCACCTTCGCCACCGATTCGGCGAACATCGCGTCCAGTTTCTATCAGCCGCTGAACAACCTGGCCAACTCGTTGAAAGAATTCAACCAGAACCAGATCGAAATCGTCGGCTACACCGACAGCACTGGCAGCCGCCAGCACAACATGGACCTGTCCCAGCGTCGAGCGCAGAGCGTGGCGACCTACTTGACCTCGCAAGGTGTCAGCGGTGCCAACCTGTCGGCCCGTGGCGCCGGTCCGGATAACCCCATTGCCAGCAACGGTGATGTGAATGGCCGGGCGCAGAACCGTCGGGTTGAAGTCAACCTGAAGGCGATTCCGGGCCAGCAGTATGGTGGTCAGCAGCAACAGCCGGGTACGGTTCAGCAGTATCCGTAACTGAATGGCTGAATCAAGAAATGCCCGACCCTGTGATCGGGCATTTTTGTATGTGGACTGTGCTGGCCCCTTCGCGAGCAGGCTCGCTCCCACATTTGAAATGCAGTTCCCTGTGGGAGCGAGCCTGCTCGCGAAGGCGCCGCTACAGACACCGAAAGATTACAGGCACAAAAAAGCCCCCGGACAACCGAATTGTCCGGGGGCTTTTGTTTGTCAGCGAAGACGGATTACTTCTTCAGACCATAGTGCTCATCGAGCATGCCCGGCGAGTTCGGGCTTTTCGGCGCGTAATCACGTGGCGGCTCCTGATCGCGCGGTGGCGTCAGGCGTTCGCGTGGCGCGACTGCCGCGTCAGCGTGCAGGGCTGCGATCAGGCGCTGGCGGGTCTGCTCGTCCAGGGCCAGACGATTGGCGCCCTCGGCGAGATGATCCTGCACTTCCTGATAGCTCTGGGTCAGCTTCTTGACCAGCATCGCGGTGCTGTTGAAGTGGGTGACCACCTCATTTTGATAACTGTCGAAACGCTCCTGGATATCATCCAGTTGACGCTGCGTACGGCTCGGCGCGGCGTTCGGCGCAACGCGCGCGATCAGGAATCCAATGGCGACACCCACAACCAGGGCAAGAGTCGGTAACAACCAAACTAAGAGCGAGTGTTCCACGAGTCCTTCCTCTATAAACGGCTTTGCTTTACGTTAACGGCTCGAACCTGCGCTGTATACCGCGATTCACTCGCAATAGATTGGCACAGACAATTTGCTAGACGAGTCGACCCGATTCGAGGTCACGGAGTTCCTTCTTTGCTGATGCGTGAAACCCCTGTAGTGATTGCCGGCCCTGTCGGCCAAATCGAAGCTTTGTACCTGGATAACGAGCAGCCAATCGGCATCGCGCTGATCTGTCATCCGAACCCGGTGCAGGGCGGCACCATGCTCAACAAGGTCGTCTCGACCCTGCAGCGCACCGCGCGCGACGCAGGTTGGATCACCTTGCGTTTCAACTATCGCGGCGTCGGCGCCAGCGAAGGTTCGCACGACATGGGCACCGGTGAAGTCGACGATGCCCAGGCTGCGGCGGCATGGCTGCGGGAAAAACACCCGGATCTGCCGTTGACCCTGTTCGGTTTCTCCTTTGGTGGATTTGTTGCAGCAAGTCTCGGCGGTCGTCTCGAAACCCAAGGCGTGCAGCTGAAACATCTGTTCATGGTTGCGCCGGCGGTGATGCGTCTGGGCGAGCAGGATCAACTGCCACAGCACGGCGAGCTGACCGTGATCCAGCCGGAAACCGACGAAGTCATCGATCCGCAACTGGTCTACGACTGGTCGGAAAAACTCCAGCGCCCCCATGAGCTGCTGAAAGTGGCAGAATGCGGACACTTTTTTCATGGCAAGTTGACCGATCTCAAGGATCTGATCCTGCCGCGTCTCTCGAATTGATTGCAGTCTGACAAGCGATTACCCATGACGAACCGTACCCGTATCCTCACCGGCATCACCACCACCGGCACGCCGCACTTGGGCAACTACGCCGGCGCCATCCGCCCGGCGATCCTTGCCAGCCGCGACAGCAATGCCGATTCGTTCTACTTTCTGGCCGACTACCACGCCCTGATCAAATGCGATGACCCGCTGCGCATCCAGCGCTCGCGTCTGGAAATCGCCGCGACCTGGCTGGCCGGCGGCCTCGATGTCGACCGCGTGACCTTCTACCGCCAGTCCGACATCCCGGAAATTCCTGAACTGACCTGGCTACTGACCTGCGTCGCGGCCAAGGGCCTGCTCAACCGCGCGCACGCCTACAAGGCCTCGGTGGACAAGAACGTCGAGACCGGCGAAGACCCGGATGCCGGCATCACCATGGGCCTCTACAGCTACCCGGTGCTGATGGCGGCGGACATTCTGATGTTCAACGCGCACAAGGTGCCGGTCGGTCGTGACCAGATCCAGCACGTGGAAATGGCCCGCGATATCGGCCAGCGCTTCAACCATCTGTTCGGTCAGGGCAAAGAATTCTTCACCATGCCTGAAGCGCTGATCGAAGAAAGCGTGGCCACGTTGCCAGGCCTCGACGGTCGCAAGATGTCGAAGAGCTACGACAACACCATCCCGTTGTTCTCCAGCGCCAAAGAGATGAAGGATGCGATCTCGCGGATCGTCACCGACTCCAAAGCGCCAGGCGAAGCCAAGGATCCGGACAACTCGCACCTGTTCACTCTGTTCCAGGCGTTCGCCTCGCCAGCGCAGGCTGACGAATTCCGCAGCGAACTGCTCGGCGGTCTGGGTTGGGGCGAGGCGAAGAACCGTCTGTTCCAGCTGCTCGACAACCAACTCGGCGAAGCGCGCGACAAGTATCACCAGTTGATCGAGCGTCCGGCAGATCTGGAAGACATCCTGCAGATCGGTGCGAAAAAGGCCCGTGCCGTGGCAACGCCGTTCCTTAACGAACTGCGTGAGGCCGTCGGCCTGCGTTCTTTCGTCAATCAGGTGCAAGTGGCCGCGACCACCAAGAAGAAAGCTGCAAAAGCCGCGCGTTTCGTCAGCTTCCGTGAAGACGACGGCAGCTTCCGTTTCCGTTTGCTGGCGGCTGATGGCGAGCAACTGCTGCTGTCGCGTAACTTCGCTGACGGTAAAACTGCCGGGCAGGTGACCAAGCAACTGCAATCCGGCCAGCCACTGGACGTGCGCAGTGAAGACCTGAGCTTCAGCGTGTGGCTGGAAGGCGAGTGCGTCGGTGACAGCCCGGCGTTCGCCGACGCTGCGGCGCGGGACGCGGCCATCGAGGCTCTGCGCGTTGCGCTGACCCCGGTTCAGGACTAATCGGCGGCACGGTCCGACCAAGGGCCGATTGCCATTCCCACGGGCCGTCGCTACAGTGACGGCCCGTTTTTGTTGCCTTGCTAACGAATTATGACGCCCCTAGAACGATACCAAGCTGATCTGAAACGCCCGGACTTCTTCCATGACGCCGCGCAGGAAACTGCTGTGCGTCATTTGCAGCGTCTGTACGAGGATCTGATCGCCGCCGATCAGAACAAGCCGGGTCTGCTGAGCAAACTGTTCGGCAAAAAAGATCAGACGCCGGTCAAGGGCCTGTATTTCTGGGGCGGCGTAGGTCGCGGCAAAACTTACCTGGTCGACACCTTCTTCGAAGCGCTGCCGTTCAAGGAAAAGACCCGCACCCACTTCCACCGCTTCATGAAGCGCGTGCACGAAGAGATGAAAACCCTCGGCGGCGAGAAAAACCCGCTGACCATCATCGCCAAGCGCTTCGCGACCGAGTCGCGGGTGATCTGTTTCGATGAATTCTTCGTCTCCGACATCACCGACGCGATGATCCTCGGCACGCTGATGGAAGAGCTGTTCAAGAACGGCGTGACCCTGGTCGCGACCTCGAACATCGTTCCGGACGGCCTGTACAAGGACGGTCTGCAACGCGCGCGTTTCCTGCCGGCGATTGCGCTGATCAAGCAGAATACCGAGATCGTCAACGTCGATAGCGGCGTCGACTACCGCCTGCGTCACCTCGAACAAGCCGAGTTGTTCCACTATCCGCTCGACGAAGCTGCTCACGAAAGCCTGCGCAAGAGCTTCAAGGCACTGACGCCGGAGTGCACCGCAGCGGTCGAAAACGATGTGCTGATCATCGAAAACCGCGAGATTCGCGCCCTGCGTACTTGCGACGACGTGGCCTGGTTCGACTTCCGCGAACTGTGCGACGGCCCGCGCAGCCAGAACGACTACATCGAACTGGGCAAGATCTTCCATGCCGTGCTGCTCAGCGGTGTCGAGCAGATGAGTGTCACCACCGACGACATTGCTCGCCGCTTCATCAACATGGTCGACGAGTTCTACGACCGTAACGTCAAGCTGATCATTTCGGCTGAGGTCGAGCTAAAGGATCTGTACACCGGCGGCCGTCTGAACTTCGAGTTCCAGCGCACGCTGAGCCGACTGTTGGAAATGCAGTCCCACGAGTTTCTGTCGCGGGCGCACAAGCCTTAAGTGGATTCGCAAAACAAAAAAGGGCCTGCACTTGCAGGCCCTTTTTTTGCGCTCGGATTAATCAAGCGAGAAAGTTCGATACGTTGTGTTGTTGCTGGCAACCGACCAGCAGCCACAACAGGATCCTCGCTTTACGCGGACAGACAAAACCGGCCATCACCGCGCCGCGCCGGATCAAATCCATCTCACTGCCCCTGAATCCATAGGTAGATTTCGCCGTGGACCCGGAGCCTGTGCGAGTCGCAATGATCACCGGGATTTTTCCGGCAACGCTTTCGATGACGTCGGCCCAATGCTCGGAAACATGTCCTGCACCAAAGGCAGCAATGACCAGACCGTCATAACCGAGCTTGATGACATTTTCCAGAAACAGACTATCGGCGGACAACGAGGCCTCCAGCAAGGCAATTTTCTGGCCTGTGTGCCCAGGCTGCGGTAGAACTGTGCGCTTGTGGGGGGGACGTAGATAGTGAAGCGTGTCTTCTATCAGCAATCCGGCGGGCCCGACGATGGGGGAGGAGAACGCCTGCAACGCCAGAGAATCAGCTTTGCGTACGGCATTGGCTGAATGAATCTGCCCATGGATGACCACTTGAACGCCACGCTGACGGCTGCTTGCCGCTAATGCCACCCGGCAGGCGTCCAGCAGGTTGGCCGGGCCGTCGGCGCCGGGATGTGCAGCCGAACGCATGGCGCCGGTCAAGACCAGCGGTTCGTCGTGATCCCATAGATGATCGAGGAATGTGGCGGTTTCTTCCAGAGTGTCCGTGCCCTGGGTAATGACCACCCCAATCGCCCCTTGGCTGACCTGGTCGCTCGCCCAGGCAAGAACACTCAACAGGAAGTCGAAATCCAGTGATGCGCTGGGCAGCAGCCCAAGGGTTTCAACGGTGATGCGTGCTTGCGTCTGCAATTGCGGCACTGAAGCCAGAAGGGTGTGTGCGTCAACCGTCGGGATGACGCCCTCGCCGACAGACTTTGCTTGCATGCTTACGGTGCCACCTACCGCCGCGATTGCTAGTTTTGGCAACGCCATTTGATACCTCGCACGGTTGTGATGAGTGAGTGCTGTATCTGGATCTCAAGGCCAGATACAGCTGAACATGGCAGGCTTCAGTCAGCGATCAGCCATCCGATCAACGGAATGATGACGGCCGTGCTCACGGCCATCGACAATACATTGCCGATAAAACCATGCATGTCCGGCGGCAACCGCTTGGCCAACGCACAGGCCAACGGTGGAGCAATCAACGCGCCGAGTAGCGCACTGAGTGCGATCACCGACCAGCTGCCGCCATACGTCAGGACCGCCGCCGGAACGACCGACACCAGTGGCACGTAAGTGGGATACCAGCCGCGCTGTATCCAATGCCGCCGCCAGATCACCACGCCCAGCGCCGAAGTCAGCGCTTGTGCAGCGATCAATTGCGGTAAAACAGCGGAGCCGTAAGCCGGACTCAGCGGGTTCAAGGTGAATGCCAGCAAGGCGCCCAGTATCAGGCCGAGGCTGGCCCATTCGTTGCCATAGAACGGTGCCTCGGAAAAGTCTGCAAGTACACGACGCAAGCTCCATACGACGCCGTAGTCAGGTTTTTTTTCGGGTAACGGCGCGGATGTGGATTTTTTTGCTTCGCCGGTCTGAGCGGACTTCACCAGGCCTGGCAGATACCGGCAGAGCAGGAATGCGAGGACGCTGGCCACCGCCATGCCTGAGACGTTACCGATGACAACAGGCAATTCGAGCGGATTGACCACATAGTTGACGAAAAACAGGCTCATCGGAGTAACCAGCAGGGCACCCATGATTGCGCCATTGATCGTGACCTTCCAGCCACCGCCGAACATCAACACCATGGCCGCCGGCAGAGAGACGAAGGCGGCGAAAGTCGGTTGCCAGCTTGTGGAAGTGACCGTCCAGCCCCACAGCAGATTACTCAACAGCAAGCCAAGCAAAGAGCTGGTGACGAGCCACGGCCAGAGTCCGCTGCCGTAACAAATGGCGAAGCCTTGCCACGCCTTGCCCGTTCGATTCGCCCAGTAAGCCAGATAAGCACCGGCCAGCAGTCCGATTGAGGCGAATTCATGTTTGTAGAATGCGACCTCGCTTATGTCTCCCAACACCCAGCGCACCCAGGCGCTTGCGTCAGGCAGGCTCGACACCATGTGGTTGTAGTCCGGCCAATAAGCGGCCCAGGAAGTGCGGTAAGTGAATGACAGCCAGATGATCGACAGGGTCGTGCCAAGCATCAGCAGGACGATCGACGTGTCCATCGGCGTTCTGGAGAGCGGGCGGATGGCCAGTTTTGCTTCTGTAGTGTTTCCCATGGTCAGGCCCCTTGTCAGCGTGGAAGGCAAGGGTGCTGGCGGTAACCCAGCATCGAGTCGTAGAGGTCGCCGCGACGATCTCGATGCAGGTCGTTCAAACTGTTCCAGATGGGCGCACTGCGTGAACTGGTCAGGTCGATATCAGCAAACAGGATTTCCTGTTTATCTGCGGATGCCACCGCGCCAATCGGCCAGCCATTGGTGCCGGCAATCAATGAGCAGCCGAGATAGCGTGCACCGCGCTCCTCGCCGATGCGACTGGCTGCGGCGATGAACACATTGTTGACGTGTGCGGCTGTCATGGTCAGATACGACGCCATGCATTTGCCGGCCTCGTCAAAAAGAGGAGGAGGGGTCCAGACCCAATTGTTCAAGCTGCAGATAATGTCCGCGCCTTGCTGAGTCAGAATTCTCGGTACCTCGGGGAACCAGATATCCCAGCAGATCAACAAGCCTATTCGGCCAATGGGGGTTTCGAATACCGGGAAACCCAGGTCGCCTGGCGTGAACCACAGCTTTTCCAGATTCCACAGGTGTGCCTTGCGATATTTGCCAATGAAGCCGTCGGGCCCTACCAGCACGGCGGTATTGAACAGTCGCATGCCATCTCGCTCGGTCAAACCCGCTGCCAGATAAACTTTGTGCTCGCGGGCGAAGTTCATCCACGCCTGAACACTGGGACCATCGGGAATCAACTCCGAGTGATCGAAGGCATCCTGCCGATTGCTGAAGTAATACCCGGTGCTCGACAGCTCGGGCAGGACGATTAGATTGGCGCCGCCATTGGCGGCTTCTTGCGCCAGAATCAAGCTCTGGCGAAGGTTCTCGCGCTGGTTTTCGATACCGACCTGAGGGTCGAACTGGATAACTGCTAGACGAACTGGGCTGAATGACTCGCTCATTTCAAATGACCCTTTCTTATTGTTATTCATGTTGTGGAGTTGCGTGGTCATAAGAAATGAAAAGCTAATGCGAGTAAGTCAGCCACTTCCGTTTAAGCAGTAGTCCATTTCCCGCTCTTGCTTGGCTCGGGAACGGGGATACGCATGGCATGCATGCAACCAAGCGCGTAGTCGAGGGGCTGGAGGTCAGAAATGGGTCGTCAGGTTGCGATTTTGTAGTGCGGGTAATCGCTCATCGAAAAGCCGCCATTGAAGGTCGCCGCGGTTTTGTCGCAGATGTGAATGACTGCGTCGATAGCGCCTCTGAAGCAGGGTTCTGTCCAGCCGGCATCCACCGAAAACGATTCGCCACACAGATAGAGTCCCGATGCGTGGGCGAAATCGCGGTTGTATTTCATCAGGCTGACAGCATCGTAGTAGCCACCGGGTCGATAAAGCTTTGCGCATCCCAGTGCATTTTTGTCGGTGATCCAGCGATGTACCACGGCTTGATCGACCCCTATATACGGAGAAATACGTTCCTGGATATTGGTTGATTTCATCAGGATTCGGTCCAGCTCCTTGGCACACCGGATAACCAACTCCTTGTCTGTGAACAAGCCAAGCTTGGTGGCGTCATCCTCCCAGGTGTAACTCAGGAGGATGCAGTCGTAGCTGTAATTGTCGTTATAGCGATAGGTGTAAACATCGTGGATGAAACTATCGGTGACGATGGCCTGGGGGATTTTGTTCTTGCCTGACAAGAAGGTTTTTTTCAGGGGGGCGAAGACCTTGCAGCTGGTCTCCCAATGCGCCGTCTTGTAAGCGTTGATGATCTCGAAGGGCAGCATTTGCGGCGTGAAGTTTTCGAGTTTTACCCGGGTTTCAAGTAGCCAGGAAGGCAGTGTGATGATGACCGAGTCAAAGTCATCGAAATGCTCTTGGGTATATTGGGGCATGCTGTGCCTGGAGTTGAAATACACCCGCGACTTCAAGTTGCCGAGTTTCTCGATTCGGGTAACAGAGGTATCCATGAGCAAACCGTCTGGTCGTTTCAGGCAATGCTCGTAGAAAGAGTCGGCAGCTTCATCGGGCTTCATGAATAGCAGGCATTCAGCGAGCGCTGCGAGCCCGATGTAGCGGGGTTTTTCGAAGCTTTGTCCGGTGGAGTCAAACATCGCATTACTGTGCAGAAGGGGAGAGTCGGCTAACGGGTCGCCAGCCGCGTTGACGCGACCATAGATCAGTTGCAACTGGCTGCTGAAACCAAAAATGGCGGTGCGTAACGGGTAGAGTGAACACACGTCATAAAAAGCCCCCCAACTGCCATCACCGATACCGATGGCATAGAACAGCGCTGATTCCTTCGCATTCATTCCCATACCGCCAAAGTCACCTGGCGCATTTCTGTCCCAGGTATCCAGCACCGACATGCTGACCAGATCTCGAAAGGACACGCTTTCGTATTTTTCGACAATGGCGGCCCACATCGCTTCCCATTCATTGCTTGCGTAAGCCTGCGCAACGTGGCGTGTCATGCGATCGGCGAATGCCTTCCATTTGGCATGAACCGCTTGCAGGTCTGCTCCGGGTGGGGCTGTTTCACCGTCTGCGTTTTTCCAGATGAGCATTTGCGGCGTCAGCTCGTCGCTCATGCTGCCTTCACGCAGGAAAATGCCAGTAGAGGTGACCCATTGGCTACCTGGATTGGCGAAGTCCGAAAAGGCCAGATCAAACACTTTGGTGTAATAAGCCATCAGCGAGCGTCCCTCTGTTGGCGATTCGCCCGCTCGATTGAAAAAGGGCATGCGCATCGCGCCCATTTCAAACGGCGTATGGCTGGCCGACGAGCGGGGGCTGCCTGGCACGGTCAGGTGTCTGCCGCCAACGCGGGAGGATTGTTCGATCAATGTGATGTCGGTAAAACCGCAGCGGTGCAATTCCCTCGCCGCCGTGAGGCCTGTGATGCCGGCGCCGATGATGCAGATTTTGTGTCGCGGTGCAGTCGCTTGTGCGACGCCGTTTGCCTGTTCGACCAGTGTTCGATAGTCGAAACACAAGTCAGGAGGGTTGGGAAAACGGCCAGCCCATGGTGAGTGCTTCGAGCGCTTGGTGCGTGTGATGTCGCCGTTCACTTGCGACGGATAGTTATAGCTTGATCCAATGGTCACGACTGATCTTCCCTGATGGTTTTGACAGGAAAGATATTGAACAGCTTGTTCTGCACCGAACAGTCGGCAATCGGGTTGCGCAGGGGCTGTAAATTCGGTTTGTTGCGTGGGAAAAGTAAGTTGGCAGAGTTTTCATGTGGGTGCGATGACACCCACATGATGGTGTGCCTGGCGCTTAAGCAGCCTGCTGAAACTGCTGCCGATACTGGTTCGGCGACAGTTCAGTGTGCTGACGGAACAGCCGCGCAAAGAAGCTCGCATCGTCGTAACCGACCTCATAACTGATGGTCTTGATGCTCTTGCGGCTGCCGGACAGCAAGCCTTTGGCGGTCTCGATGCGCAGGCGTTGCAGGTAGTGCAGCGGCTTGTCACCGGTAGCGGTCTGAAAGCGCCGCATGAAGTTGCGGATGCTCATGCCGTGCTCGCGGGCGACGTCTTCGAAGCGGAACTTGTCGGCGAAGTGCTCTTCGAGCCAGTGCTGGATCTGCAGGATGATCACGTCCTGATGCAGCTTCTGCCCACCGAAACCGATGCGTCCCGGCGCATAGCTGCGCTGCACTTCATAGAGAATGTCGCGGGCCACGGCTTGCGCGACGTTGGCCCCGCAGAAACGCTCGATCAAGTAGATGTACAGGTCGCAGGCTGAGGTGGTGCCGCCGGCGCAATACAAGTTGTCGGCATCGGTCAGGTGCTTGTCCTGATTGAGATAGACCTTGGGAAACCGCTCGGCGAACGCATTGAAGAAGCGCCAGTAGGTGGTCGCTTCCTTGCCGTTGAGCAGGCCGGCCTCGGCCAGCCAGAACACCCCGGTGGCTTCACCGCACAACACCGCGCCGCGGGCATGCTGTTCGCGCAGCCAGGGCAGGACTTGCGGATAACGGCTGCACAGCGTGTCGAAATCGTCCCAGAACGCCGGGAGGATAATGACATCGGCATTTTCCAGTCCGCCGTCGACCGGCATCACGACGTCACTGAAACTGTTCACCGGTTTACCGTCGGGGCTGACCAGCCGTGTTTCGAAGGCCGGAGTCAGGCCGTGGCCCAGTTGTTTGCCATAACGCAGGCTGGCCAGATGGAAGAAATCCTTGGCTTGCATGAGAGTGGAGGCGAAAACCCGGTCGATTGCCAGGATGCTGACGCGCCGCAAGGGCGTGGAGACTTGCTTGGACATAATTCAACTTTTGTTTTGTTTTTATAAGGGAAAGTGGTCACCAGACGGCTGGATCGTCTTATTTTTTGTCGGATGTGTCCAGTGTCCCGTGTCAGAAGGGAGGCTTAGTCTCTGAAGGTCATTTCCCTCCAACCACAAAGAAAGGTGCCGCATGATCCCCAGAACCTTGTTCAGCTCCGAGCACGAATTGTTTCGCGACAGCGTCCGCACCTTCCTCGAAAAAGAGGCCGTGCCGTTCCATGCGCAATGGGAGAAACAAGGCTATATCGACCGCAAACTCTGGAACAAGGCAGGGGAGGCGGGGATGCTCTGCTCGCACCTGCCGGAAGAGTACGGCGGCCTGGGGGCGGACTTTCTCTATAGCACGGTGGTGATCGAAGAGGTCGGGCGGCTGGGCCTGACCGGCATCGGTTTCTCGCTGCATTCGGACATTGTCGCCCCGTACATCCTGCATTACGGCAGTGAGGCGCTGAAGCATAAATACCTGCCGAAACTGGTTTCGGGCGAGATGGTCACGGCCATCGCCATGACCGAGCCGGGGGCGGGATCCGATCTGCAAGGCGTGAAGACCACGGCTGTGTTGGACGGTGATGAATATGTCATCAACGGTTCGAAAACCTTTATCACCAATGGCTTTCTCGCGGATCTGGTGATTGTGGTCGCCAAGACCGATCCGAAGGCCGGCGCCAAGGGCACCAGTCTGTTTCTGGTCGAAGCGAATACGCCAGGTTTCGACAAGGGCAAGCGCCTGGAAAAGGTCGGCATGAAGGCGCAGGACACCTCGGAGCTGTTCTTTCAGGATGTGCGCGTGCCTAAAGAAAACCTGTTGGGGCAAGCGGGGGCAGGGTTCGCCTATCTGATGCAAGAATTGCCGCAGGAGCGCCTGACCGTGGCGATCGGCGGTTTGGCCTCAGCCGAAGCGGCGCTGCAATGGACGCTCGATTACACCCGTGATCGCAAGGCGTTCGGCAAGGCGATAGCCGACTTCCAGAACACCCGCTTCAAGCTGGCCGAAATGGCCACTGAAATCCAGATCGGCCGAGTGTTCGTCGATAAATGTCTAGAGCTGCACCTGCAAGGCAAGCTCGACGTGCCGACGGCGGCGATGGCGAAATACTGGGGCACCGATCTGCAATGCAAAGTGCTCGACGAGTGCGTGCAGTTGCATGGTGGCTACGGCTTCATGTGGGAGTACCCGGTGGCCCGGGCGTGGGCGGATGCGCGGGTGCAGCGGATTTATGCCGGCACCAATGAAATCATGAAGGAGATTATTGCGCGGTCGCTTTGAATTTAGCAGTGTTTTGACAGGCCCTTTCGCGAGCAGGCTCGCTCCCACAAGGATCACGCTGTACCTGTGGGAGCGAGCCTGCTCGCGAAGCTTTTAGCGGTCGATCACGGCGCAGGATTCGGATGATCCTTGTGAATCGCCTCGATCCCCTCCAACACTTCATCCGAGAGCTTCAGATCGAAGCTGGCAATGTTGCTGTCCAGTTGCTCGAGCGTCGTCGCACCAATGATGTTGCTGGTGACAAACGGTTGCTGCGTGACGAACGCCAGCGCCATCTGCGCCGGATCCAGACCATGTTCACGGGCCAGCGCAACATAACGGCTGCAGGCTGCTTCCGACTGCGCATTGAAATAGCGGCTGAAGCGACTGTAGAGGCTCAGGCGGCCTTTCGGCGGACGGGCGCCACCTTCGTACTTGCCTGAGAGGAAACCAAACGCCAGCGGCGAATAGGCCAGCAGGCCACATTGTTCGCGGATGGCGATTTCTGCCAGGCCCACTTCAAAGCTGCGGTTGAGCAGGTTGTACGGGTTCTGGATCGACACCGCGCGCGGCCAGCCACGGGCTTCGGCCAGCGCCAGAAAACGCATGGTGCCCCACGGCGTTTCGTTGGACAGACCGATGTGGCGGATCTTGCCGGCCTTCACTTGCTCGTCGAGTGCTTCGAGGGTGTCTTCAAGCTGGGTCAGATTGGCTTCGATCTTGTGTTTGTAGCCCAGCTGTCCGAAAAAGTTGGTGCTGCGCTCCGGCCAGTGCAGTTGGTACAGGTCGATGTAGTCGGTTTGCAGGCGCTCGAGGCTGGCATCGACCGCTGCGGTGATGTGCTGGCGGTTATGGCGCAGGTTTTTGTCGCGGATGTAGTCGATGGTGTTGCCCGGGCCGGCGATCTTGCTGGCAAGGATCCAGTCGGCGCGGTCGCCACGACTTTTGAAGTAATTGCCGATATAGCGCTCGGTGGTGGCGTAGGTTTCGGCTTTCGGCGGCACCGGGTACATCTCGGCGGTGTCGATGAAATTGATCCCGGCCTCCTTGGCCCTTTCGATCTGGGCGAAGGCTTCAGCTTCAGTGTTTTGCTCGCCCCAGGTCATGGTTCCGAGGCAGATTGCACTCACGTTCAGGTCGGTACGGCCTAGCTGGCGATAGTCCATCGGGTGCTCCTTGGGCAAAACAATCATAAAAGCAGGTTGAAATATTTTTCGCAATCTGCATAATTGCCGACCTCTTTCTGCAGTGGAAGTGATGCGCCGCCGCCGAAGAATCTTGCCGTTGAACGGACGCGCCGACCCGAGCCCCCGAAAGCGTCTGTATCCGGCTGCCTTTGACTTGTCAAAGTACGCACTATTCAGTAAGATCCGCCGTCTAATTTACAGGGCGGCCCCTGAGGCTATAAAGAATGAAAACTTTTACTGCTAAACCGGAAACAGTAAAGCGCGACTGGTTTGTCGTCGACGCTGCTGGTCAGACCCTGGGTCGTCTGGCCACCGAAATCGCGAGCCGTCTGCGTGGCAAGCACAAGCCTGAGTACACTCCTCACGTTGACACCGGCGACTACATCGTCGTAATCAATGCTGAGCAGATTCGTGTTACCGGTGCTAAAACCACTGACAAAATGTACTACTCCCACTCCGGTTTCCCGGGCGGCATCAAGTCGATCAACTTTGAAAAGCTGATCGCTAAAGCCCCTGAGCGCGTGATCGAGACCGCGGTTAAAGGCATGCTGCCTAAAAACCCACTGGGTCGCGACATGTACCGTAAGCTGAAAGTCTATGCGGGCGCTGCACACCCACATACTGCTCAGCAGCCCCAAGAACTGAAGTTTTAACGGAATAGTACATTATGTCGGCGACTCAAAATTACGGCACTGGCCGTCGCAAGACCGCAACCGCACGCGTTTTCCTGCGTCCGGGTACTGGTAACATCTCCATCAACAACCGTTCGCTGGATAACTTCTTCGGCCGCGAAACTGCCCGCATGGTAGTTCGTCAGCCGCTGGAGCTGACCGAGACTGTCGAGAAGTTCGACATCTACGTCACCGTGATCGGCGGTGGTGTAAGTGGTCAAGCTGGCGCAATCCGCCACGGCATCACTCGCGCTCTGATGGACTACGACGAAACCCTGCGTGGCGCTCTGCGCAAAGCTGGTTTCGTTACTCGCGACGCCCGTGAAGTTGAACGTAAGAAAGTTGGTCTGCGTAAAGCGCGTAAGCGTCCGCAGTACTCGAAGCGTTAATTCCGCTTCCACGTTCAAAAAGAACGCCCGCCTCCTCACGGAAGCGGGCGTTTTTTTATGCCTGTGATTTATCAAAGAATTGCGCTGCGACAACTTGCCACTTCCGTAGACCCCCTATACTGCAAGGCTTGAGGGTAAGAGCTCCGGGTAATTCCCTTGTCAGAATTGGGGCTTTTCATTACCATTCGGCAAAATTTTTATAAGTAACATTGATTTATTTAGTAGATGCCTGATTTAACAGGCCACAAAAGCTGATGGGAGAGGACTGAATGAGCAATGACGGCGTGAATGCAGGCCGGCGTCGCTTCTTGGTAGCAGCCACATCCGTGGTGGGTGCTGCAGGAGCGGTGGGGGCTGCGGTCCCGTTCGTGGGGTCATGGTTTCCCAGTGCCAAGGCGAAAGCCGCCGGTGCACCGGTGAAAGTGAATGTCAGCAAAATCGAGCCAGGACAGCAGATGATTGCTGAGTGGCGCGGTCAGCCGGTGTTCATTGTCCGCCGTACTGCGGAAATCCTGGGGAATCTCAAGAAGATCGAGGGCCAGCTCTCCGATCCAACCTCCAAAAACTCCACGCAACCCACCTATGTCGACCCTGAAGTGCGTTCGATCAAGCCGGAAATTCTGCTGCTGATCGGGATCTGCACGCACTTGGGTTGCTCACCGACTTTCCGTCCCGAAGTGGCACCTGCGGATCTGGGTAAAGACTGGGTCGGTGGCTATTTCTGCCCTTGCCACGGCTCCCACTACGATCTGGCTGGCCGCGTCTACAAGTCGCAACCTGCGCCTTTGAACCTGCCAGTTCCCCCGCATTCCTATGAGACCGATGACCTGATTGTCATTGGCGTCGATACGGAGAAAGCGTGATGAGCAAGTTCATGGATTGGGTTGATGCGCGCTTTCCTGCGACCAAGATGTGGGAAGACCATCTCAGCAAGTACTACGCTCCAAAAAACTTCAACTTCTTCTACTTCTTCGGCTCCCTGGCGCTGCTGGTGCTGGTCAACCAGATCGTCACCGGTGTCTGGCTGACGATGAGCTACACGCCGTCGGCAGAAGAAGCCTTCGCTTCCGTTGAATACATCATGCGCGACGTCGAGTACGGCTCGATCCTGCGTCTGCTGCACTCGACCGGCGCTTCGGCGTTCTTCATCGTGGTCTATCTGCACATGTTCCGTGGCCTGCTCTACGGTTCGTATCAGAAGCCGCGCGAGCTGGTCTGGGTGTTCGGCATGCTGATTTACCTGGCGCTGATGGCCGAAGCGTTCATGGGTTATCTGCTGCCTTGGGGTCAGATGTCCTACTGGGGTGCCCAGGTGATCATCTCGCTGTTTGGTGCGATTCCGGTCATCGGCAACGACCTGACCCAGTGGATTCGTGGTGACTACCTGATCTCGGGGATCACCCTGAACCGCTTCTTCGCCTTGCACGTTGTCGCGCTACCGATCGTGATCCTTGGTCTGGTAGTGCTGCACATTCTGGCGCTGCACGAAGTCGGTTCGAACAACCCTGACGGCGTCGACATCAAGAAGCACAAAGACGAAAACGGCATCCCGCTGGACGGCATTGCGTTCCATCCGTACTACACCGTGAAGGACATTGTCGGTGTCGTGGTGTTCCTGTTTATCTTCTGTTTTATTGTGTTCTTCTTCCCGGAAATGGGCGGCTACTTCCTCGAAAAACCCAACTTCGAGCAGGCTAACCCGTTCAAGACGCCAGAGCATATTGCGCCGGTTTGGTACTTCACACCGTTCTACGCCATCCTGCGTGCAATCCCTGACAAGCTCATGGGTGTGATCGCCATGGGCGCTTCGATTGCCTTGTTATTCGTGCTGCCGTGGCTTGATCGCAGCCCGGTCAAATCGATGCGCTACAAAGGCTGGATGAGCAAAATCTGGCTGGTGGTGTTCTGCATTTCCTTCGTGATCCTTGGCATTCTGGGCGTGCTGGCCCCGACGCCCGAGCGCACGCTGGTGTCGCAGATCTGCACCTTCTTGTACTTCGCCTACTTCATTCTGATGCCGTTCTACACCAGGCTCGAGAAGACCAAACCGGTTCCGGAAAGGGTGACTGGCTGATGAAAAAGTTATTTTTTGCTCTGATTTTTGCTGCGCTGCCTGTGCTGTCTTTTGCCGCTGAACACGGTGGTCCGGAGCTGGAAAAAGTCGACATTGACGTGTCTGACAAGGCTGCTTTGCAAGATGGCGCACGTACCTTCGCCAACTATTGCATGGGTTGCCACAGTGCCAAGTTCCAGCGTTACGAGCGGGTTGCCGATGACTTGGGCATTCCTCACGAAATGATGCTGGAGAAACTGGTGTTCACCGGCGCCAAGATCGGCGATCACATGAACATCGGCATGCAGCCTGCTGATGCCAAGACCTGGTTCGGCGCCGCACCACCGGATCTGACGCTGGTCGCTCGCGTACGCGGCACCGACTGGCTTTACGGTTATCTGCGCTCGTTCTACGAGGATCCTGCACGTCCATGGGGTGTGAACAACAAGGTCTTCCCGAACGTCGGCATGCCTAACGTGCTGGTCGGCCTGCAAGGTCGCCAGGTCGTTGGTTGCAAGCAGGTGCAGATCGTCGAAGACGGCAAGAAGCAATATGATCCGCTGACCGGTACGCCTCTGACTCATGAAGCGTGCGATCAACTGACCATCGTGCCGAAATCCGGTGCTCTGAACGAAGAGCAGTTCGATGAGAAGGTCAAGAATCTGGTAACCTTCCTGGCTTACTCGGCTAACCCGGTTAAGCTGCAACATCAGCGCATCGGTACTTACGTCTTGCTGTACCTGGCGTTCTTCTTTGTGTTCGCCTACCTGCTCAAGCGTGAATACTGGAAAGACGTGCACTGATACGCTTCAAGCATTGCTGTTAATCGCGCGCGCCCAAGGGCGCCTCCGATAACGCAACGTCTGGTCAGCCAGAGGTTGCGGGAGGCGCCCTCTGGGCGCGCGCGTTTTTCCGGTTCCGATAATTTCAACAAGCGAGGAGGATCGCCATGGGCGTGACCAATCGGTTGGCCTGTTACTCCGACCCCGCCGACCACTATTCCCACCGAGTGCGCATTGTGCTTGCAGAGAAGGGTGTCAGCGCCGAGATCATTTATGTGGAAGCTGGTCGCCAGCCGCCTAAACTGATTGAAGTAAACCCTTACGGCAGTCTGCCGACGCTGGTCGATCGTGACCTGGCGTTGTGGGAGTCGACCGTGGTGATGGAATATCTGGATGAGCGTTACCCGCACCCGCCGTTGATGCCGGTTTATCCGGTGGCGCGTGCCAACAGCCGCCTGCTGATTCACCGTATTCAGCGCGACTGGTGTGGTCTGGTGGATCTGATTCTGGATCCCAAGTCCAAGGAAGCCGCGCGTGTCGTGGCGCGCAAGGAATTGCGCGAAAGCCTGACGGGCGTGTCGCCGTTGTTTGCCGACAAGCCGTTTTTCCTCAGTGAGGAACAAAGTCTGGTGGATTGCTGCCTATTGCCAATACTCTGGCGTTTGCCGATTCTGGGTATTGAACTGCCGCGGCCAGCCAAGCCGCTGCTTGATTATATGGAGCGCTCGTTTGCGCGTGAGGCTTTCCAGGCGAGTCTGTCTGGTGTCGAACGCGATATGCGCTAAGGCTTAAGGAGCCGCTATGAACTCCAGTCGACCTTATCTGGTCCGCGCGCTCTACGAGTGGATTGTTGATAACGATTGCACCCCGCACATGCTGGTCAATTCCGAGTACCCGGCCGTGCAGGTGCCGCAGGGTTTCGCCAGTGACGGGCAGATTGTCCTGAACATCTCGCCGAGTGCGGTGCGTCATCTGCACATGGACAACGACGTAGTGACCTTCGAAGGTCGCTTCGGTGGCGTCCCGCACAGTCTGTACGTGCCGATCAGCGCGATCCTGGGGATCTACGCCCGGGAGAACGGTCAGGGCATGGTGTTCGATCTCGAGTCGCCAATGGATGACGAAGAAGAGATCGAGTCGGATGACGACTTGCCGCCACCGGACAGTGAGCCGCCGCGCCCTAGCGGCCGGCCAAGCCTGAAAGTGGTGAAGTAATAAAAAAGGCGATCCGGATGGATCGCCTTTTTTCTGTGCGTTGCAAAACTGTAGGAGCTGCCGAAGGCTGCGATCTTTTGATCCTGATCTTTTAAAAGCAAGATCAAAGGATCGCAGCCTTCGGCAGCTCCTACAGAGATCGTGTATCAGTCGATGTACTCGAACAGCTTGACGATTTTCTGCACGCCGGAAACGCCCTGAACCAGATTGGTTGCCTGAGTGGCTTCCTGTTTGGTCAGCAAGCCCAGCAGATAGACGATACCGTTCTCGGTCACGACCTTGATTCGCGAGCCAGGAATGCTGGCATCAGTCAGCATCTGGGTCTTGATCTTGGACGTCAGCCAGGTGTCATTCTGGCGAGCCAGGAAACCGGACGGCGGTATGACCTGCAGTTCGTTGTGAACGGTTTTTACCCGTTGCACGGCGGCTGCCGCTTGCTCAGCTTTGGCTTTCAAGTCTGCGCGAGGCGTTTGACCGGCCAGCAAGACAACACCATTGAAACTGGTCACAACGATGTGCGAGTCGTTGTCCAGAGCCGGGTCGGCCTTGGCCACGTTCACACCGACTTTGGTTTCGATCAACGAGTCATCGATCTTGCTACCGAAGGTGCGCGTGCCACGGTCGTCGTCGATCGGCGCTTCACGGCTGGCGTTCACCACCGAGGTGCAGCCGCTGATGCCGAGGCACAGGGTCAAGGCCAGAAGGCCAAGGCGATTAGGGGTCATTCTTCACTCCCGAACAGTTGGCTGTCGATCAGATCGCAAAGGCAATGGATCGCCAGCAAGTGGACTTCTTGAATACGTGCAGTGACATTGGCCGGTACGCGAATCTCGACGTCCTCGGGCAACAGCAGCGACGCCATGCCGCCGCCATCGCGTCCGGTCATAGCTACGACAATCATTTCGCGATCATGTGCGGCCTGGATCGCTTGAATAATGTTCGCCGAGTTGCCGCTGGTCGAAATCGCCAGCAGGACATCGCCTGGCTGACCGAGCGCACGGATCTGCTTGGAGAACACTTCGTTGTAGCTGTAATCGTTGGCGATCGAGGTGATCGTCGAGGTGTCGGTGGTCAAGGCGATGGCCGGCAGGCTAGGGCGCTCGCGCTCGAAGCGGTTGAGCAGCTCCGAGGAGAAGTGCTGGGCATCGCCGGCCGAGCCGCCATTGCCGCACGAAAGCATTTTGCCTTCGTTGAGCAGGGCGTTGACCATGATCTGGCTGGCTTGCTCGATGTGCGGTGCAAGTACGTCCATCGCCTGTTGCTTGGTGTCGATACTGGCCTGGAAAAGCTGGCGAATTCGGGATTGCATGTCCATCTGTGTGACCTTAAGTAGCGCGGCTGTCCGGCACATGAATGTGCAGCCCGCAAAGCAAAGAGCAAAATTTGTCGGTGGAATTGTCCGGGTCGCAACCCCGACGATCAACTGTCGAAAGCATTCTGCAACCAGTTCAGCTGATCCGGATGGCTGTCGATGGCCACCACGTCGAAGCGGCAGGGGGAATTGGCCCAGCGCGACTCGCGCTGAAGAAAATACTGCGCAGCGAAAATCAGTTTCTGCTGCTTGCGCTCATCGATGCTAGCGAGCGCGCCACCCCATTGAGTGTTTTTTCTGTAGCGAACTTCAACGAATACTACTGTATCGCCATCAAGCATGACCAGATCAAGCTCACCGCGTTTACACAACCAGTTCTGCGCCAGCAGGCGCAGACCTTGTTGTTGCAGATGTTCGAGCGCCTGGCGCTCGGCATCCTTGCCGCTTTGCGAGCGTGACCTGTCGGGCATTAGCGCGGGGTGTCCGGCAGGCGTTGAACCTGGCCGCTGACGAACTGCGCCCAAGGCAACTGACGCACAACGCGTTGGGTCTGGGTCATGCCGAGGCTGCCCGACTCACCGTCGATGCGGCTGTCCGGCAAGGCCTTGAGTTGACCCAGGCGCGGTGCCAGACGATAGGCATCCACGCCCATCGCGTACAGGCGTCCGAGGCTGCCGGAAGCTTGCGGCCACTGCGCAACCACTTGCTGACGCAGTGGGTCGCTGGTGTCCAGCAACCACGGGGTCTCGCAGAAGCGAATGCCGTTCATGTCGTTGTACTGGTTGACGTCGCCACTGGCGCTGTAAACGTGCGAGGTCGCGTAAACCGGAACGTCGCCTGCGTACTGGAAGTTCAGGGTCGGCTTGATCTGCTGCGCCTGTTGCGGTGTGGCGGCGAGGAAGATGAATTCGATGTCCTGACGACGCGAAGGCTGCGCGGCGACGTTGGTGCCGGCGGCATTCTGCAGGCTCTTGGCGCGGGCTTCGCTTTGACGCAGTTGGAACATGTCGGCGATCTGCTGGGCCAGTTGCACTGGCTGATCAACGCGTTCGGTCGCGACGATGCTGCCACCGTTCGCCTGCCAGTCCTGGCTGAACGCACGCAGTACGCGGTCGCCCCATTCGCCTTTCGGCACCATGATCGCGGCGCGGTGCAGGCCATCGGCGCGGGCACGGCGCGAGACTTCGCGGGCTTCGTCTTCAGCAGCCAGACCGAACTGGAACAGCTGCGCCGGACCTTGATCGCCTTCGCTGTAGTTCAGCGCGAGAGTGGTGATCGGCAGTTGCGGACGGGTGCTCAGTTGTTTGACCAGCGGTTTTTCCAGCGGGCCGACGACCAGTTGTACGCCGTCAGCCTGAGCCTTGCGGTAGAACTCGTCCATCGAAGTCAGCTTGGAACTGTCGTAGAACTCGATCGCTGGTGGCTTCTGCCCGGCCTGTTGAGCCTGGTAGTGCGCAGCCATGAAGCCTTCACGCAGTGCCTTGCCAACGGCGGCCAGTTGGCCGTCCTGTGGCAGCAGCAGGGCGATCTTGCTCAGGGGCTGGCTGGCCAGTTCCTTGAGTTTGGTCAACGGCAGCGGCAGGTTGATTGCGGCCGGGTGTTTTGGATTCTGCGCGCGCCAGGTGTCGATCGCGGCTTGCTGCTGTTCCAGGGTGCCGGCGGACTTCACCGCCATGGCCAGGCCCATCCAGCCGCCGAGATCGTCGGTGTTGTTCGGTTGCAGTTGATCGGTTGGTAGCGAACCGATCAGGGTCCAGATCGCCTCGTGGTTCTTGCTCGCGGCTTCGCCTTGCAACATCGGCGCAATGAACACGCGCTCGCGGGCGGCGGCCAGTGTCTGGCCATCGGCTTCAAGGGCGCGGGCGTGGACGGTGCCGGTGCGCACTTGCTGCTCTTCAGGCATCTCGCCCAAGTGTTGCAGGCTTGGATGGCTCAGGGCCGTCAGCGCAGCTTTCGGCTGATTGCGGGTCATGGCCAGTTCGGCATTCAGCGTGCTGGCAAAAATCTGCTGGCCGGGCTTGAGTTGCTCCATCGGCACTTGTTGCAGGATTTGCGCGGACTGTCCGGCATTGCCTTGGCGATAAGCCAGGTCTGCAGCGCTCAGGCGCAACAGGGCAGCTTTTTCCGGGGTTTTCGCCTGGCTAGCCTGTTCGAGCAGTTGCTCGATGCTGGCATCCGGAGTCCGTGGAAGTTCGCCAAGGCTGGAGGAAGGGGAGCTGGCGCAAGCCGCCAACAGGGCAGCGAGGCAGAGGGCAGTGAACAGCCGCAGGCAAGCGATCATGTAAGTGTTCCTGATACTCGATCAAATTAGCGTCGAATTGTACCCAAGCACTGGCCGGGGCGCGATGTTAGTGGCGTGAAACGGACAATTTAGCTGGAGTAAATGTTGCGGCGGCGCACAACTGCGTGCAAAACCATGGTGGGTCGAGGCGCGTCGCAAGCCTCGTGTCGCGCTACAATGGCGGCTTTTACCGATCACGAGGTGTGCGCTTTGACTGCTCCAGGTTCCCTGAATTCCGCTGCTGGCTCGCTTTATGTGGTGGCGACGCCCATCGGCAACCTGGACGACATCAGCGCCCGGGCCCTGAAGATCCTCCGCGAAGTGGCCTTGATCGCTGCCGAAGACACCCGTCATTCGGCGCGCCTGATGCAGCACTTCGGCATTGGCACGCCGTTGGCCGCGTGTCACGAACACAATGAAAGAGATGAAGGTAGCCGCTTTATCACCCGCTTGCTGGCCGGCGATAACGTCGCGCTGATTTCAGATGCCGGTACGCCGCTGATTTCCGATCCGGGTTATCACCTGGTGCGCCAGGCTCGCGCGGCTGGAATCAATGTGGTGCCGGTGCCGGGTGCCTGTGCGCTTATCGCCGCGTTGTCGGCGGCCGGTCTGCCGTCTGACCGGTTCATCTTCGAAGGTTTTCTGCCGGCCAAATCGGTCGGGCGCAAGGCGCGCCTGGAAGCGGTTAAGGAAGAGCCGCGTACGTTGATTTTCTATGAAGCCCCGCACCGCATCCTTGAATGTCTGCAGGATATGGAAGCTGTGTTTGGCGGTGAGCGTCAGGCATTGCTCGCCCGCGAAATCACCAAAACCTTTGAAACGCTCAAGGGGCTGCCGCTGGCCGAGTTGCGCGCGTTCGTCGAATCCGACAGTAATCAGCAGCGCGGCGAATGCGTAGTACTGGTGGCTGGCTGGACCGCGCCGGACTCCGAAGACGCCGTCAGCAGCGAAGCCATGCGTATCCTTGATCTGCTGCTCGAGGAGATGCCGCTCAAGCGAGCCGCCGCGTTGGCCGCGCAAATTACCGGCGAGCGCAAAAACGTGCTGTATCAGGTCGCGCTGGAGAAACAGAAAGGCGTGTAAGCCGTCGCCCATAACGGTCTTGAGGCTTTTAGCGCTTGTTCTTCAGGCGCTCTGCCGTTAACCTGCGCGGCGGAGAGTCGATCGGACAGTCGCTGCCCTCTATGAAAATTAGGGGGGGGAGGAAAGTCCGGGCTCCATAGGGCGAAGTGCCAGGTAATGCCTGGGAGGCGTGAGCCTACGGAAAGTGCCACAGAAAATAACCGCCTAAGCGCTTCGGCGCCGGTAAGGGTGAAAAGGTGCGGTAAGAGCGCACCGCACGTCTGGCAACAGTTCGTGGCTAGGTAAACCCCACTTGGAGCAAGACCAAATAGGGTCCCAAGGCGTGGCCCGCGCTGGGACCGGGTAGGTTGCTAAAGATGTCCAGTGATGGCCATCGTAGACGAATGACTGTTCAAGACAGAACCCGGCTTACAGATCGACTCTCCACCTTTTTCTTTCCCTGCTTGAATCATTGGCAACAGGGCTGTGTAATATCAGCAGGCCTGCTCTGAAAGTTCGGCAGCGGCAAACGCAGTAATAGCCATTTCCCACCTTGCTTCAATCAACAGCAGAAGCGCTTTTGTAATACCGAAAAAATCTTACTCTTAACAAATCACTTTAACTTTCGAGCGCAGCTATCAGTGCTGCATCAAGTTATGGGTCGAAAGTCTGCGCCAGATTGTCGTTACACCTCCTTTTATGCTCCTAAATCTCCGTTCTGTAAGGGTTTTCCTTTAATCCGCGCCTTGACGGTGTGGTGGGCGCATTCCTATAGTGTGCGCAAGTGGCGGAAAGTGGCATGAAGTGGGTTTTTTGAGCTCAAAACGATAAAAATTGGAGAAACGCAACCGTGTTTCGCGGAGCTAACGCTATCAGTCTCGATGCAAAGGGCCGTCTCGCCATGCCGAGCCGGTACCGTGACGAGCTCGATTCGCGTAGTTCCGGCCAATTGATCGTGACCATTGATGCCGTTGATCCGTGTCTGTGTGTCTATCCGCTCGACGAGTGGGAAATTATTGAAACCAAGTTGCGCGCGCTTCCTTCGCTTCGCGAAGAGAACCGTCGCTTGCAACGTTTGCTGATTGGTAATGCCGTCGACCTTGAACTCGATGGCAGTGGTCGTTTTCTGGTTCCACCGCGTCTGCGCGAGTACGCCAAATTGGATAAGCGCGCGATGCTGGTAGGCCAACTGAACAAGTTCCAATTGTGGGACGAGGATGCATGGAACGCGGTATCTGCCGCTGACCTTGCTGCTATTCAACAACCGGGCGCGATGCCTGATGAACTGCGTGATTTGATCCTGTGACTATTGATAGCGGCTTTAACCACATCACCGTACTGCTTGACGAAGCCGTCGAGGCTCTCGCCGTACGTCCTGATGGCTGCTATCTGGACGGCACGTTCGGGCGCGGCGGACACAGTCGGTTGATCCTCAGCCAGCTCGGCACGGACGGGCGGCTCATCGGGTTCGACAAAGATCCACAAGCGATTGCCACCGGGCAAACGCTAGCGGCCGAAGACGGCCGCTTTGTCGTTGTGCAGCGCAGCTTTGCCGAGCTCGGTTCGGTGGTTGCCGAGCAAGGTCTGGCCGGCAAGGTCAGCGGCATCCTGCTCGACCTCGGCGTCTCTTCGCCGCAGCTCGACGACGCTGAGCGCGGTTTCAGTTTCCTCAACGACGGCCCGCTCGACATGCGCATGGACCCGTCCCGTGGCATCAGCGCTGCCGAATTCGTCAACACCGCGCCGGCTGAGGAAATCGCCCGGGTGTTCAAGGAATACGGCGAAGAACGTTTCTCCGGTCGTATGGCCCGCGCGGTCGTCGAGCGTCGCGATATCAAGCCGTTCGAGCGCACCGCCGATCTCGCCGAAGTGTTGAAAGTCGCCAACCCGGCATGGGAAAAGGGCAAAAACCCGGCCACCCGTGCATTCCAGGGTTTGCGCATTCACGTCAACAACGAACTGGGTGATCTGGAAGCCGGCCTTGAAGCCGCGCTGGACGCACTGGAAATTGGCGGCCGTCTGGTGGTGATCAGCTTCCACTCGCTGGAAGACCGCATCGTCAAACTGTTCATGCGCAAGCTGGTGAAAGGCGAAGCCGACAACCTGCCGCGCAACCTGCCGGTGCGCCACGTGGCGTTCGAACCGAAAATCAAAGTCCATGGCAAAGCGCAGACGGCCTCCGACGCCGAACTCAAAGCCAACCCACGTTCCCGTAGTGCCGTCATGCGCGTCGCGGAGAAGTTGCGGTGAGCAAGCTTTTCGCCAAGCCACTGCCCGGCGGCAGCTTTCTGATGCTGCTGCTGTTTATCGGCGTGCTCGTGTCGGCCATTGCCGTGTCGTACAGCGCGCACTGGAACCGGCAGTTGCTCAACACCCTTTATAACGAACTCAGCGTGCGCGACAAGGCGCAGGCCGAGTGGGGGCGCCTGATTCTTGAACAAAGCACCTGGACCGCGCACAGCCGCATCGAAGTGCTGGCCACCGAACAACTGAAAATGCACATTCCAGGCGCGGCTGACGTGAAGATGGTGGCGCCATGATGAAACTCGAAGGCGCACTGTTCCCATGGCGCTTCCGTCTGATGGTAGCGCTGCTCGGCGTGATGGTCGCGGCGATCTGCTGGCGCATCATCGACCTGCAAGTGGTTGACCGTGACTTCCTCAAAGGTCAGGGCGACGCGCGTAGCCTGCGTCACATCCCGATTCCGGCTCACCGTGGTCTTATCACCGACCGTAACGGCGAGCCTTTGGCCGTGAGTACCCCGGTGACCACGCTGTGGGCCAACGCCAAGGAAATGCAGACGGCCAAAGAGAAGTGGCCGGCACTCGCCGCCGCTCTGGGTCAGGATCCGAAAGCCCTGACCGAACGCCTCGAAGCCCAGGCCAACAAAGAATTCATTTATCTGGTGCGCGGGTTGACCCCCGAGCAAGGCCAGGCTGTGCTCGACCTGAAAGTCCCGGGCGTGTACGGCATTGAAGAATTCCGCCGGTTCTACCCGGCCGGTGAAGTCACCGCGCACATGGTCGGTTTTACCGACATCGATGACCACGGTCGTGAAGGTGTCGAGCTGGCTTATGACGAGTGGCTCGCCGGAGTACCGGGCAAACGACAGGTCATCAAGGATCGGCGCGGACGGCTGATCAAGGATGTCCAGGTCACCAAAAACGCCAAGGCCGGCAAGCCCTTGGCGTTGTCCATTGACCTGCGTCTGCAATATCTGGCCAACCGCGAGCTGCGTAACGCGATCATCGAGAACGGCGCCAAGGCTGGCAGCCTGGTGATCATGGACGTCAAGACCGGTGAAATTCTCGCCATGGTCAACCAGCCGACCTACAACCCGAATAACCGCCGCAACCTGCAACCGGCGATGATGCGTAACCGCGCAATGATCGACGTGTTCGAGCCGGGTTCGACCATGAAAGCCATTTCGATGAGTGCTGCGATCGAAACCGGCCGCTGGAAGCCGAGCGACACCGTCGAGGTGTATCCGGGTTCCCTGCAGATCGGCAAGTACACGATCAAGGACGTTTCCAAGACCGAAGGTCCGGTGCTCGACCTGACCGGCATTCTGATCAATTCCAGTAACGTCGGCATGAGTAAGGTCGCCTTCGATATCGGCGGCGAAACGATTTTCCGCCTCGCGCAGAAAGTCGGCCTCGGCCAGGACACCGGCCTCGGTTTCCCGGGCGAGCGTGTCGGCAACCTGCCGAACTACCGCGAGTGGCGCAAGGCTGAAACCGCAACGCTGTCCTACGGCTACGGTATTTCCGTGACCGCAATCCAGCTGGTGCACGCGTTCTCGGCGCTGGCCAACAACGGTCGTCTGGCGCCGCTGACCCTGATCAAAACCGACAAGATGCCGCAGACCACGCAAGTGCTGCCGGAAGCCGTCGCGAAAACCATGCAAGGCATGCTGCAGCAAGTGATCGAAGCGCCGCGCGGGGTGTTCCGTGCACAGGTGCCGGCGTATCACGTGGCGGGCAAATCGGGTACTGCGCGTAAGACCTCGGTGGGTACCAAAGGCTATGCGGAAAACTCTTATCGCTCGCTGTTCGCCGGTTTCGGCCCGATGAGCGATCCGCGTTACGCGATTGTTGTGGTGATCGATGAGCCGTCCAAGGCCGGTTATTTCGGTGGTCTGGTTTCCGCGCCGGTGTTCAGCCGCGTGATGTCCGGCACCCTGCGCCTGATGAACGTGACGCCGGACAACCTGCCGGCGACGCAACAAGCCAACGCCACCCCGGTCATTCCGCTGAAAGCCAATGGAGGGCGCGGCTGATGTCATTAAGTCTGAACAAGATATTCCCCCACGCCGGCCACGATCTGTTGATCCGTGAATTGGCGCTGGACAGCCGCAACGTTCGCGCGGGCGATTTGTTCCTCGCCGTGCCGGGCGGCAAATTCGATGGCCGTGCGCACATTGCCGATGCTCTGCAACGTGGCGCGGCAGCGGTGGCGTATGAAGTGGAAGGCGCGACCGTGCTGCCGATCACTGACGTACCGCTGATTCCGGTCAAAGGCCTGGCAGCGCAGCTGTCGGACATCGCCGGGCGTTTTTACGGTGAGCCAAGCCATCACTTGAACCTGATTGGCGTGACCGGCACCAACGGCAAGACCAGCGTGACCCAATTGGTTGCGCAGGCGCTGGATCTGCTCGGCCAGCATTGCGGCATCGTCGGGACCCTGGGTTCGGGCTTCTATGGCGCACTGCAAAGCGGTCTGCACACCACGCCAAACCCGATCGCCGTGCAAGCGACGTTGGGCGACCTGAAAAAGGCCGGCGCCAAAGCCGTGGCCATGGAAGTCTCGTCTCACGGCCTGGATCAGGGCCGGGTCACGGCGCTGGCGTTCGACGTCGCGGTGATGACCAACCTGTCTCGCGATCACCTGGATTATCACGGCACCATGGAAGCGTACGCCGAGGCCAAGGCCAAGCTGTTCGCCTGGAATGACCTGAAGTGCCGCGTGGTCAATCTCGACGACGATTTCGGTCGGCAACTGGCCGCTGAGAAACGTGAATCGCGCCTGATCACCTACAGCCTGCTCGACAGCAGCGCTTACCTGTTCTGCCGCGAAGCGCAGTTCGACGACCACGGCGTGCGCGCCACGCTGGTCACGCCGCAGGGCGAACATCATCTGCGCAGCACGCTGCTTGGCCGTTTCAACCTGAGCAACGTATTGGCGGCAGTGGGCGCCTTGCTCGGTCTGGATTACGCGCTCGACGAAATTCTCAAAGTGCTGCCGAAACTCGAAGGCCCGGCCGGTCGCATGCAGCGTCTGGGGGGCGGCACGCAGCCGTTGGTGGTGGTCGATTACGCGCACACCCCGGATGCCCTGGAAAAAGTGCTGAGCGCATTGCGCCCGCACGTCAAAGGTCAATTGCTGTGCCTGTTCGGCTGCGGCGGTGACCGTGATCGCGGCAAGCGTCCGTTGATGGCTGAAGTGGTCGAGCGTCTGGCCGATCAGGTGCTGGTCACCGACGACAACCCGCGCACCGAAGACCCGGCAGTGATTTTCGACGACATCCGCGCCGGTTTCACGGCTGTGGATAAAGTCACCTTCGTCGCCGGCCGTGGTCAGGCGATTGCACAACTGATTGCCGGCGCTTCGGCGGATGACGTGATTGTCCTGGCCGGTAAAGGTCACGAGGACTATCAGGAAATCAACGGCGAGCGTCATGCCTTCTCTGATCTGGTCGAGGCCGATCACGCCCTGACCGCTTGGGAGGTGGCCCATGCTTAAGGCCCTGAAGCTCAGCGAACTGACCAACGCGCTCGATGCACGCTTGATCTCTGGTGATGCCAGTTTCGACGGCGTCAGCATCGACAGTCGCGCGATCCAGCCCGGCCAATTGTTTATTGCCCTGACCGGCCCGCGTTTCGACGGTCATGACTACTTGAACGACGTCGCCGCCAAAGGCGCGGTGGCTGCGCTGGTCGAGCGTGAAGTCGCCGACAGCACCTTGCCGCAACTGCTGGTCAAAGACACCCGTCAGGCCCTCGGTCAGTTGGGCGCTCTGAACCGTGCCGCGTTCACTCAGCCAGTCGCAGCGATCACCGGTTCCAGCGGCAAGACCACGGTCAAGGAAATGCTCGCGAGCATTCTGCGCACGCGCGGTCCGGTACTCGCCACCCGCGGAAACCTGAACAACGACCTCGGTGCGCCGCTGACCCTGCTCGAACTGGCCCCGGAGCACACTTCGGCGGTGATCGAACTGGGTGCCTCGCGCCTCGGCGAAATTGCTTACACCGTTGGCCTGACCAAGCCGCACGTGGCAATCCTGAACAACGCCGGCACCGCGCACGTCGGTGAGTTCGGCGGGCCGGAAAAAATCGTCGAAGCCAAGGGTGAAATCATCGACGGGCTGGCGGTGGATGGCGTTGCCGTGCTCAATCTCGATGACAAGGCCTTCGGTATCTGGAAGACCCGCGCGGGTGCTCGCAAAGTGCTGACCTTCGCCCTGAGCAACACTCAGGCGGATTTCTACGCCAGCGACTTGAGCACCGATGCCCGTGGTTGCCCGGCCTTCAATCTGCACACACCTGAAGGTGTCGAACGGGTTCAACTGAACCTGCTCGGCACCCACAACGTTGCCAATGCCATGGCCGCCGCGGCGGCTGCACATGCGTTGGGCGTATCGCTGTTCGGCATCGCTACCGGGCTTGGCGCGGTACAACCGGTCAAGGGTCGCACCGTCGCGCAACTGGCGAAAAACGGTATGCGCGTGATCGATGACACTTACAACGCAAACCCCACCTCGATGTGCGCGGCCGTTGATATACTCGCCGGCTTTTCCGGCCGCACCGTCCTGGTGCTCGGAGATATCGGCGAGTTGGGCGATTGGGCGGAGCAGGGGCACCGCGACGTGGGCGAGTACGCCCGGGGCAAGGTTTCCGCGCTTTATGCCGTTGGGCCAAACATGGTTCACGCCGTAAACGCTTTCGGTGAACAGGCGCATCACTTCGGCAGCCAAGCCGAACTGATTCAGGCCCTCGACGCCGAGCAGGACACAAATACCACCATTTTGATCAAGGGTTCGCGCAGTGCAGCGATGGAAAACATCGTTGCGGCTCTGTGCGGGTCCAGTCTGGAGAAACATTAATGCTGCTGCTGCTAGCGGAGTATCTGCAACAGTTCTACAAAGGCTTCGCGGTCTTTCAGTACCTGACCCTGCGCGGGATTCTCGGTGTACTGACCGCGCTGGTTTTGTCGCTGTGCTATGGCCCGTGGATGATCCGCACCCTGCAGAACCGTCAGATCGGTCAGTCCGTTCGTAACGACGGCCCGCAATCGCACTTGTCCAAGTCGGGAACACCGACCATGGGTGGCGCACTGATTCTGTCTTCGATTGGCGTCAGCACTTTGCTCTGGGCTGACCTGAGTAACCGGTACGTCTGGGTGGTGTTGCTGGTGACTCTGCTGTTCGGCGCCATCGGTTGGGTCGACGATTACCGTAAAGTCATCGAGAAGAACTCCCGTGGCTTGCCAAGCCGCTGGAAGTATTTCTGGCAATCGGTGTTCGGCCTCGGCGCGGCGATCTTCCTTTATATGACGGCTTCCACCCCGGTGGAAACCACGCTGATTTTGCCAATGCTCAAGGATTACAGCATTCCGCTGGGCGCAGGTTTCATCGTGCTGACCTACTTCGTGATTGTCGGTTCGAGCAACGCGGTCAACCTGACTGACGGCCTCGACGGTCTGGCGATCATGCCAACCGTGATGGTCGGCGGCGGTCTGGGGATTTTCTGCTACCTGTCGGGTAACGTGAAATTCGCCGAATACCTGCTGATTCCTTATGTGCCGGGCGCGGGCGAGCTGATCGTGTTCTGCGGCGCGCTGATCGGTGCCGGTCTGGGCTTCCTCTGGTTCAACACCTATCCGGCGCAAGTGTTCATGGGCGACGTCGGTGCGCTGGCACTCGGCGCGGCACTGGGCACCATCGCTGTGATCGTCCGTCAGGAAATCGTCCTGTTCATCATGGGCGGCGTGTTCGTGATGGAAACCCTGTCAGTCGTCATTCAGGTTGCGTCCTTTAAGCTGACCGGTCGCCGTGTGTTCCGCATGGCGCCGATCCACCACCATTTTGAACTCAAGGGCTGGCCCGAGCCGCGCGTGATCGTCCGTTTCTGGATCATCACCGTGATTCTCGTGCTGATCGGCCTTGCCACCCTGAAGCTGAGGTAGAACGAGTGTCTCTGATCGCTTCTGACCACTTCCGCATCGTTGTCGGCCTCGGCAAGAGCGGCATGTCCCTGGTTCGCTTCCTGGCGAACCGGGGCACGTCGTTTGCCGTGGCGGACACGCGGGAAAATCCACCGGAACTGGCCACGCTCAAGCGTGACTATCCGCACGTGGAAGTGCGTTGTGGCGAGCTGGACGTCGAATTCCTGTGCCGTGCCGACGAGCTCTACGTGAGCCCCGGCCTGGCGCTGGCGACCCCGGCCCTGCAAGCCGCCGCCGCCCGTGGCGTGAAACTGTCCGGCGACATCGAGCTGTTCGCGCGTAACGCGAAGGCGCCGATTGTGGCCATCAGCGGTTCCAACGCGAAAAGCACCGTGACCACCCTGGTCGGCGAGATGGCGGCTGCGGCCGGCAAGCGTGTTGCAGTGGGCGGTAACCTCGGCACCCCGGCGCTGGACCTGCTCGGTGATGACGTCGAGCTGTACGTGATGGAACTGTCGAGTTTCCAGCTGGAAACCACCGACCAGCTCAACGCTGAAGTGGCCACCGTGCTGAACATCAGCGAAGACCACATGGATCGCTACAGCGGTCTGCCGGCTTACCACCTGGCCAAGCACCGGATCTTTCGTGGTGCGAAACAGTTCGTGGTCAACCGTCAGGACGCGCTGACCCGTCCGCTGATGGGCGAGGGCCAGCCATGCTGGACCTTCGGCCTGACCAAACCGGATTTCAAGGCGTTCGGTATCCGCGAAGAGGAGGGCGAGAAGTATCTGGCCTTCGAATTCCAGAACCTGATGCCGGTGCGCGAATTGAAGATTCGTGGCGCCCACAACCAGTCCAATGCCCTCGCGGCACTGGCGCTCGGCCATGCGGTCGGCCTGCCGTTTGATGCGATGCTGTCGGCCCTGCGCACGTTCGCCGGTCTCGAGCATCGCTGCCAGTGGGTGCGTGATCTGGACGGCGTCGCTTACTACAACGATTCCAAAGCGACCAACGTTGGCGCCGCACTGGCGGCCATCGAAGGCCTGGGCGCGGACATCGACGGCAAGGTCATTCTGATCGCCGGTGGTGATGGCAAGGGTGCTGAATTCAACGATCTGCGTGATCCGGTGGCGGCCAACTGCCGCGCCGTGATCCTGATGGGCCGCGACTCCGACAAGATCGGGGCGGCCATCGGCGATGCCGTGCCGCTGATTCGCGCGACCTCGCTGGTCGACGCCGTTGCGCAATGCCGCGCCGCCGCCCAACCGGGTGACGTGGTGCTACTGTCGCCGGCCTGCGCCAGTTTCGACATGTTCAAGAATTACGAAGACCGTGGTCACCAGTTCGTCCGCGCCGTGGAGGAACTGGCATGAGCCTGCTCAACATCATTAAACCGTATCCATCGCCGATCATCACCGGGCGCGGCATCGACCTCGACTTCCCGATGCTTGCCGGTTGCCTGGCGCTGCTCGGTCTCGGTTTGATCATGATCGCTTCGGCGTCCACCGAAGTGGCGGCGGCGCAGTCGGGCAGCCCGCTTTATTACATGATCCGTCACCTTATTTATGTGGTGCTCGGTCTGGGTGCGTGCATCGTCACCATGATGATTCCGATCGCCACCTGGCAACGTCTCGGCTGGTTGATGCTGATTGGTGCGTTCGGCTTGCTGGTGATGGTGATCATCCCGGGCATCGGTCGCGAAGTGAACGGTTCGATGCGCTGGATCGGTTTCAGCTTCTTCAACGTGCAGCCGTCGGAAATCGCCAAGGTGTTTGTGGTGATCTACCTCGCCGGTTATCTGGTGCGTCGTCAGAAAGAAGTGCGCGAGAGCTGGATGGGCTTCTTCAAGCCCTTCATCGTGCTGCTGCCGATGGCCGGCCTGTTGCTGATGGAACCGGACTTCGGTGCCACCGTGGTCATGATGGGCGCTGCGGCGGCCATGCTATTCCTCGGCGGGGTCGGACTGTTCCGCTTCTCGCTGATGGTGGTGCTGGCGGTCGGGGCCGTGGTCTTGCTGATTCAAATGCAGCCGTATCGCATGGCGCGTCTGACCAACTTCGCCGACCCGTGGGCTGACCAGTTCGGCGCCGGCTATCAATTGTCGCAAGCCTTGATCGCGTTCGGTCGCGGTGAGTGGCTGGGCGTGGGCCTGGGCAACAGCGTGCAGAAGCAGTTCTACCTGCCGGAAGCGCACACCGACTTCGTGTTCTCGGTATTGGCCGAAGAGCTGGGCGCCGTGGGTTCGCTGTGCACCGTCGCACTGTTCGTGTTCGTGTGTATTCGCGGCATGTACATCGGCCTGTGGGCGGAAAAAGCCAAACAGTTCTTCGCCGCCTATGTGGCCTACGGTCTGTCGTTCCTGTGGATTGGTCAGTTCCTGATCAACATCGGGGTGAACGTCGGCCTGCTGCCCACCAAAGGTCTGACCTTGCCGTTCCTCAGTTACGGCGGCAGCTCGTTGGTGATCTGCTGTGCCTGTCTCGGCTTGTTGCTGCGGATCGAGTGGGAGAGTCGAACCCACCTGGGCAGTGAAGAGATGGAATTCCATGAGAGCGACTTCGCCGAGGAGCCGAATCATGGGCGCTAACGTATTGATCATGGCCGGCGGAACCGGCGGCCACGTATTCCCGGCGCTGGCCTGTGCCCGCGAGTTTCAGGCACGCGGCTACACGGTGCACTGGCTCGGTACGCCACGCGGGATCGAAAACGAACTGGTGCCGGCGGCCGGTCTGGAACTGCACCGGATCAACGCCACCGGCCTGCGCGGCAAGGGCAAGCTGTCGCTGCTCAAGGCGCCGTTCATGCTGTTGAAATCGGTGTGGCAGGCGCGGGCAATCATTCGTCGCTTGAAACCGGTGTGTGTGGTCGGCTTCGGTGGTTATGTGACTGGCCCCGGCGGCCTCGCTGCAAAACTGGCCGGTGTGCCGGTGATCGTTCACGAGCAGAACGCTGTGGCCGGCACCGCCAATCGGTTGCTGGTGCCGTTCGCCGCCCGGGTGTGTGAAGCGTTCCCCGACACCTTTACCCTGTCGGACACCCGCCGTACCACCGGAAACCCGGTGCGCAGCGAGCTGTTCCTCGAAACATCGCGACCTGCCCTGGCCGGTCGCAAAGCGCGTTTGCTGATCCTCGGCGGAAGCCTGGGCGCAGAACCGTTGAACAAATTGCTGCCTGAAGCCCTGGCCCAAGTCGCTGCCGATTTGCGCCCGGAAGTGTTTCATCAGGCTGGCAAAAACCACGATGAAGTGACTGCAGAGCGCTACCGCGCCGCCGGCGTGGAAGCGCAGGTGCAGCCGTTCATCAAAGACATGGCTCAAGCCTATGGCTGGGCTGACCTGGTGGTGTGCCGCGCAGGCGCGTTGACCATCAGTGAGCTGGCTGCCGCCGGTCTGCCCTCGATGCTGGTGCCTTTGCCCCACGCGATCGACGATCACCAGACCCGCAATGCCGATTATTTGGCCCGCGAAGGCGCTGCCTTCCTGATGCCGCAAAGAACGACTGGCGCCGCGGACCTTGCCGCGCGCCTGACAGAGGTCTTGATGCAACCGCAACGACTCGAAGAAATGGCCCAAGCGGCCCGCCGTCTGGCGAAACCCGATGCCACCCGTAGCGTGGTCGATACCTGTCTGGAGGTGGCCCATGGTTGAGAATCAGAAAGCCATGCCGCAACCGGAGATGCGCCGCATCCGTCGCATCCACTTCGTCGGCATCGGCGGTGTGGGCATGTGCGGCATCGCCGAAGTGTTGTTGAACCTGGGCTATGAAGTGTCCGGTTCCGACCTGAAAGCGTCGCCGGTGACCGAGCGTCTGGAATCGTTCGGCGCGCACATCTTCATCGGCCACCGTGCCGAGAACGCCGCTGCCGCCGACGTGCTGGTGGTGTCGAGCGCGGTAAATACCTCGAACCCGGAAGTGGCGAACGCGCTTGAGCGTCGCATCCCGGTGGTGCCGCGCGCGGAAATGCTCGCTGAGCTGATGCGCTACCGCCACGGCATCGCTGTCGCCGGTACCCACGGCAAAACCACGACGACCAGCCTGATCGCTTCGGTGTTCGCGGCCGGTGGGCTCGATCCGACGTTCGTCATCGGTGGCCGTCTGAATGCCGCGGGCACCAATGCCCAGCTCGGCACCAGCCGCTACCTGATCGCCGAAGCCGACGAAAGCGATGCGAGTTTCCTGCATCTGCAACCGTTGGTGGCCGTGGTCACCAACATCGACGCCGACCACATGGCGACCTACGACGGTGACTTCAACAAACTGAAGAAAACCTTCGTCGAGTTCCTGCACAACCTGCCGTTCTACGGTTTGGCGGTGATGTGCCTGGACGACCCGGTCGTGCGTGAAATTCTGCCGCTGGTGAAACGTCCGACCGTGACTTACGGCTTCAGCGAAGACGCTGACGTCCGCGCGATCAATATTCGCCAGCAAGGCATGCAGACGTTCTTCACCGTGCTGCGCCCGGATCGTGAGCCACTGGACGTGTCCGTGAACATGCCCGGCAACCACAACGTGCTCAACTCGCTGGCGACCATTTGCATCGCCACCGACGAAGGCGTCAGCGATGAAGCCATCGTCCAGGGCCTGTCGGGTTTCCAGGGCGTTGGTCGGCGCTTCCAGGTCTACGGCGAACTGCCGGTGGACGGCGGCAACGTGATGCTGGTCGACGACTACGGTCACCACCCGACCGAAGTCGCCGCGGTGATCAAAGCCGTACGCGGTGGCTGGCCGGAGCGCCGTCTGGTGATGGTTTACCAGCCGCACCGTTACAGCCGCACCCGCGACCTGTACGACGACTTCGTCAATGTACTGGCCGACGCCAACGTGCTGCTGCTGATGGAAGTCTATCCGGCCGGCGAAGAGCCGATCCCGGGCGCCGACAGCCGCAAACTGTGCAACAGCATCCGCCAGCGCGGTCAGCTCGACCCGATCTACATCGAGCGTGGCGTCGACCTGGCGCCGCTGGTCAAGCCGCTGTTGCGTGCCGGCGACATCCTGCTGTGCCAGGGCGCCGGTGATATCGGCGGTCTCGCGCCGAAGCTGTTGAAAAGTGAATTGTTCGCTGGCGCCGTGGCGGCGTCGGTCGAGGGGAAGTTGAAATGACTGCTGCCTACGCCAAGTTGTTTTCCACTATTGCGCCGAAAGACTTCGGCCGCGTCGCCGTGCTCTTCGGTGGCCTGAGTGCCGAGCGTGAGGTGTCGCTGAAATCCGGTAACGCCGTGCTCGACGCGCTGCAAAGTGCTGGCGTGGACGCGTTCGGCATCGACGTTGGCGACGACATTCTGCAACGTCTGCTCAGCGAAAAGATCGACCGCGCCTTCATCATTCTTCACGGCCGTGGCGGTGAAGACGGCTCCATGCAGGGCCTGCTCGAAGTGGCGGGCATTCCGTACACCGGCAGTGGCATTCTGGCCTCGGCGCTGGCGATGGACAAACTGCGCACCAAGCAGGTCTGGCACAGCCTCGGGATTCCGACGCCGCGTCACGCCGTGCTGTGCAGCGAAGCCGATTGTATTTCGGCGGCGACGGAACTGGGCTTCCCTTTGATCGTCAAACCGGCGCATGAAGGTTCAAGTATCGGGATGGCCAAAGTGAGTTCTGCGTCCGAGTTGATCGACGCATGGAAAGCGGCCAGTACCTACGATTCGCAAGTTTTGGTTGAACAATGGATTCAAGGTCCGGAGTTCACCATCGCCACCCTGCGTGACCAGGTGTTGCCTCCAATCGCCCTGGGTACACCGCACACGTTCTACGACTACGACGCCAAGTACATCGCCAACGATACCCAGTACCGCATTCCGTGCGGGCTGGATGCCGCCAAGGAACAGGAACTCATGGATCTCACGGCCAAGGCCTGTGAGGCGCTGGGTATTGCCGGTTGGGGCAGGGCGGACGTGATGCAGGACGCCGACGGGCAGTTCTGGTTCCTGGAAGTGAACACGGCTCCGGGCATGACCGATCACAGTCTGGTACCGATGGCGGCCCGTGCGGCCGGCCTGGATTTCCAGCAACTGGTTCTGGCCATTCTGGCCGCCAGTGTTGAAGACGCTCGAGGTTAAGACGATGCAAGGCGCTCAGCTCAGACATCAGCCTCCCGCACCCGGCCGCAAGCCGGTGCCGCGGGGTGCCAGCCGAATGGTGGCGAAAGAGCCGATGTCCGCGCGCCTGCCGAAAGCCAATTTCAGCTTTCTGAAAAGTCTGTTCTGGCCGGTGCTGTTGGTGGTGCTGGGCTTTGGCACTTACGAAGGCGCGACGCGTTTGCTGCCGTACGCCGACCGGCCGATCACCAAGATCGCCGTGCAGGGCGACCTGAGCTACATCAGCCAGCAAGCGGTGCAGCAGCGAATTGCTCCGTACGTGGCGTCGAGCTTCTTCACCATCGACCTGGCCGGTATGCGCACCGAGCTTGAGCAGATGCCCTGGATCGCCCACGCCGAAGTCCGTCGGGTGTGGCCGGACCAAGTGGTGATCCGCCTCGAAGAGCAACTGCCTGTAGCGCGTTGGGGCGATGAGTCGTTGCTCAACAACCAGGGCCAGGCGTTTACGCCCAAGGAACTGGCGAACTACGAACACCTGCCACAGCTGTTCGGCCCTCAACGGGCCCAGCAGCAAGTCATGCAGCAGTATCAGGTGCTGAGCCAGATGCTGCGGCCGTTGGGCTTCTCGATTGCACGCCTGGAACTGCGTGAACGCGGGAGTTGGTTCCTGACCACCGGTGCCGGCAGTTCCGGCCCCGGCATCGAGTTGCTGCTGGGACGCGGCAACCTGGTGGAAAAGATGCGCCGCTTTATCGCCATCTATGACAAGACGCTTAAAGACCAGATTACGAACATTGCGCGCATCGATCTGCGCTACGCCAACGGCCTCGCTGTTGGCTGGCGGGAACCTGTAGCGCCGACGACAGCCCAACCCGCTGTCGCGAAGAATTAAGAAGAGGCAGGACCCATGGCAAACGTGCAAAGCGGCAAAATGATCGTCGGTCTCGATATCGGCACCTCCAAGGTGGTGGCGCTGGTCGGCGAGGTTTCCGACGACGGCTCGCTGGAAATCGTCGGGATCGGTACCCATCCGTCCCGTGGCCTGAAGAAGGGCGTGGTGGTGAACATCGAGTCCACCGTGCAATCGATCCAGCGCGCGATCGAAGAAGCCCAACTGATGGCGGGCTGCCGCATTCACTCGGCGTTCGTCGGTGTGGCGGGCAATCACATCCGCAGCCTGAACTCCCACGGCATCGTCGCGATCCGCGATCGTGAAGTCAGCTCGGCCGACCTTGAGCGCGTGCTCGACGCCGCTCAGGCCGTGGCGATCCCGGCTGACCAGCGCGTGCTGCACACCCTGCCGCAGGATTACGTGATCGATAACCAGGAAGGCGTACGCGAGCCACTGGGCATGTCCGGCGTACGTCTGGAAGCCAAGGTTCACGTGGTCACCTGCGCCGTCAACGCCGCACAGAACATTGAAAAATGCGTGCGTCGCTGCGGTCTGGAAATCGACGACATCATTCTCGAGCAACTGGCCTCGGCCTACTCGGTGCTGACCGACGACGAGAAAGAACTCGGCGTGTGCCTGGTCGACATCGGCGGCGGCACCACCGACATCGCGATCTTCACCGAAGGCGCGATCCGTCACACCGCAGTGATCCCGATTGCCGGTGATCAGGTGACCAACGACATCGCCATGGCGTTGCGCACCCCGACCCAGTACGCCGAAGAGATCAAGATCCGCTACGCCTGCGCCCTGGCCAAACTGGCCGGTGCCGGTGAAACCATCAAGGTGCCAAGCGTCGGCGACCGTCCACCGCGCGAACTGTCGCGTCAGGCCCTGGCCGAAGTGGTCGAGCCACGTTACGACGAACTGTTCACCCTGATCCAGGCCGAGCTGCGTCGCAGCGGCTACGAAGACCTGATCCCGGCCGGCATCGTGCTAACCGGTGGTACGTCGAAGATGGAAGGCGCCACTGAACTGGCCGAAGAAATCTTCCACATGCCAGTTCGTCTGGGCGTGCCGCATGGCGTGAAGGGCCTGGATGACGTGGTGCGTAACCCGATTTATTCCACTGGCGTTGGCTTGTTGATGTACGGCCTGCAAAAGCAGTCCGACGGGGTTTCGTTCTCCGGCATCGGCAGCCGCGACAGCTACAGCAACGAGGAGCCACAGGCGCCGTTGCTGGACCGATTGAAGAAGTGGGTTCAAGGCAACTTTTAAAAGCAGCTCGAAGCGTCAAGCTTCGAGCGGCAAGCAGTAGATGCACCGCAACAAACAGCAGTAGGCGAAAAAACTAGAGAATGTAAGGAGAGGGAAAATGTTCGAACTCGTAGACAACATCCCCGCAAGCCCGGTAATCAAAGTTATCGGTGTTGGCGGTGGCGGCGGCAACGCTGTCAATCACATGGTCAAGAGCAACATCGAAGGCGTTGAATTCATCTGCGCCAACACTGATGCTCAAGCGCTGAAAAACATCGGCGCGCGCACCATTCTGCAACTGGGCACCGGCGTGACCAAAGGTCTGGGCGCTGGCGCCAACCCTGAAGTAGGTCGTCAGGCCGCTCTCGAAGACCGTGAGCGCATTGCCGAAGTCCTGCAGGGCACCAACATGGTGTTCATCACCACTGGCATGGGCGGCGGTACCGGTACCGGTGCTGCGCCGATCATCGCCGAAGTGGCCAAGGAAATGGGCATTCTGACCGTTGCTGTCGTGACGCGTCCGTTCCCGTTCGAAGGCCGCAAGCGTATGCAGATCGCCGATGAAGGCATCCGCATGCTCTCCGAAAGCGTCGACTCGTTGATCACCATTCCCAACGAGAAGCTGCTGACCATCCTCGGTAAAGACGCAAGCCTGCTGTCGGCTTTCGCCAAGGCTGACGATGTACTGGCCGGTGCCGTTCGCGGTATCTCCGACATCATCAAGCGTCCGGGCATGATCAACGTCGACTTCGCCGACGTGCGTACCGTGATGAGCGAAATGGGCATGGCGATGATGGGCACTGGCTGCGCCAGCGGTCCGAACCGTGCACGTGAAGCCACCGAAGCGGCCATTCGCAACCCGCTGCTGGAAGACGTGAACCTGCAAGGTGCACGCGGCATCCTGGTGAATATCACCGCCGGTCCTGACCTGTCCCTGGGTGAGTACTCCGACGTGGGTAGCATCATCGAAGCCTTCGCTTCCGAACACGCGATGGTCAAGGTCGGTACCGTTATCGATCCGGACATGCGTGACGAGCTGCACGTGACCGTGGTTGCCACCGGTCTGGGCGCGAAAATCGAGAAGCCTGTGAAGGTTATCGACAACACCGTTCACACCTCCATGGCTTCCGCTCAGGTGCAACAACCGGCTCCGGCCCGTCAGGAAGCGCCAGCGGTTAACTACCGTGATCTGGACCGTCCGACCGTCATGCGCAACCAGGCTCAGGCCGGTGCTGCGGCTGCCGCGAAGATGAATCCGCAAGACGATCTGGATTACCTGGACATCCCGGCTTTCCTGCGTCGTCAGGCTGATTGATGGAATGTATCAGGGCTATGAAGGTGATTGGTGTTCAGCAAAGGCATGGTCTGCTATCATCGCCAGCCTTTGTTGATACCAGTTCGCAATTTGCGCTGAAGCGGCCCAAGCCATGATTAAACAACGCACACTGAAAAATATTATCCGTGCCACAGGTGTAGGCCTGCACTCCGGTGAGAAGGTCTATCTGACCCTCAAGCCTGCGCCTGTCGACACTGGCATTGTGTTTTGTCGCGCTGACCTCGACCCTGTGGTGCAGATTCCTGCCCGCGCGGAAAACGTCGGTGAAACCACTATGTCGACGACGCTGATTAACGGCGACGTCAAAGTGGACACGGTAGAGCACTTGCTCTCGGCCATGGCTGGCCTGGGCATCGATAACGCCTACGTCGAGCTCTCCGCGTCCGAAGTCCCGATCATGGATGGCAGCGCTGGACCCTTCGTATTCCTGATTCAATCGGCAGGCCTGGAAGAACAGGACGCCGCCAAGAAATTCATCCGCATCCTGCGTGAAGTGACAGTGGAAGACGGCGACAAGCGCGCCACTTTCGTCCCTTTCGAAGGGTTCAAGGTGAGCTTCGAGATCGATTTCGATCACCCGGTATTCCGGGACCGCACCCAAAGTGCAAGCGTGGATTTTTCCAGCACTTCGTTCGTAAAAGAAGTCAGCCGCGCCCGTACCTTTGGTTTCATGAGTGATATCGAGTACCTGCGCAAGCACAACCTCGCACTCGGCGGCAGCGTTGAAAACGCAATCGTGGTCGATGCCGATGGCGTGTTGAACGAAGACGGCCTTCGCTATGAAGACGAATTCGTGAAGCACAAGATCCTTGATGCGATTGGCGACCTGTACCTGCTGGGCAACAGCCTGATTGGTGAGTTCAAAGGCTTCAAGTCCGGTCATGCACTGAACAACCAGCTGTTGCGCAAGTTGATTGAGCAAACAGATGCTTGGGAAGTGGTGACGTTCGAAGACGCCAGCACCGCACCAATCTCTTACATGCGCCCGGTTGCGGCAGTGTAAGTAAAAAACCTCTCTAGTTTTTTGAAGGCCATCCTCGGATGGCCTTTTTTTATGCCTGCAATTTCTCTAGTGCCTGATCTGGCCTCTTCGCGAGCAGGCTCGCTCCCACAGGGGAATGCATTTCAAATGGGGGAGCGAGCCTGCTCGCGAAGGCGCCGGTGCAATCGCCACAGAACGCTCAGGCAGCCACCACCACCCGATTGCGCCCACCGTCCTTGGCCTGATACAGCGCCTTGTCCGCCGCAAACAACAACTGCTCCAGGGGCATCTCACTCGCCGCCGTCCACGTCGCAATGCCAATGCTCACTGTCATTGGCCGCTCGGCCCCGTCGACCAACGGCAACTGCTCCACCGCCTGACGAATCTTCTCGGCAATCTGCTGCGCGCCATGAGTCGGGGTCTCAGCCAGAATCACCGAAAACTCTTCGCCACCGTAGCGCGCCACCAGATCCGCCGGTCGCCGCACATTTTCCGTGATGACCCTGGCCAGCGTCTTCAGCACCTGATCCCCGGCCTGGTGCCCGTGTCGGTCATTAAAGGCCTTGAAGTGATCGGCATCGATCATCATCACCGACATCGGCTTGCCCGAACGCTGTGCGCGGAACCATTCGTGGCGTAATGATTGATCGAGCATCCGCCGATTGGCCACACCGGTCAGCGCATCAGTGGCGGCCAGTTGCACCAGCCCCTGCTCGGCCCGTTGGCGCAAACGCAACTCGCGAGCCAGCAGCCAGGTCAGCCATAACAAACCCATACACAGCACGCCCGTGGCACCACTGATCAGAATCGCGGTGCGCCGCCAGGTGCCGAACACTTCGTCGCTGGACAGCGCGACCATCACCGTCAGCGGCAGATTGCCGACCCGCGAATAGGTATAGAGGCGCTGTTGCTGATCCATGCTCGAGGTGCTGGTGAAACTGCCACTGCCATCCTTGTCCCCGAGGATCCGCACGACATTCGGTCGGTTACCGAAGCTCTTGCCGATGGAATCGCTTTGCAGATAAGGCTTCTGCGCGAGCAGGACGCCGTCACTGTTGATGATGTTCAGCGTGCTGTCTTTGCCGATGTCGAGGCTGTTGAACAATTGGTCGAAGTAATCGAGTTTCATCGATGCCACGGCTACACCGGCAAACTCGCCGGTTTCCGAGGAAATCCTTCGACTGAAACTGATCCGCCACTGATTGGCCTCGTCGCAGTCGCAGCGGGTCTTGAACGGGCGGCTGATAAACATGCCGATGTCGCGATTCAATACGTGGGCGAGGAAATAATCGCGGTCGGCAAAGTTGCCCGGTTTTGGCTCGATCCGCGAGGAGTCGGCAGTCACATCCCCATGCTTGTCGAGGAGCAGAATATCGCCCTTGAAACGCGCGGTGGTCGAGCGGTCGAACAGCGCCAGATGACGGATCTGCGGTGAGACATTCTGCAGGTCATCGCGCTGGGCGGCGGCGATCAGGCCTTGCAGGGTCAAGTCATACAACTCGACGGTGCGCAGCACATCGGCGTCGATCAGTTGCGCGATGGTGGTGGCACTGCGGGTCGCCGCTTCCTGAGCGTTGGCATGCTCGCGGATCAGCAGGAACGTGACGATGCACAGAATCGCAATCACGGTCAGCGAACTGCCGCAAATTAGCAGCAACTCGGGGCGTCCGGTTTTGCCCGCAGTGGGTGGGGTACGGCTCGCGATCATGATGGGATTTCGGTTGGGGGAGTCTTATAAGCGTAGTTGCACAAACACTGCTGCCGAAGCCAGAAACCATTCCCAATGTGGGAGCGAGCCTGCTCGCGAAAGCGCTGTGTCATTCAACCTGGATGTCGAATGGTAGACCGCTTTCGCGAGCAGGCTCGCTCCCACAGGGTGCATCACTGAATTTACGACGGTGTTATGGCGCCGATCTTAGAAGACGTTGATCGGGTAGTCGATGATGACGCGGTATTCATCTGTATCCGAATCGATCACGCCGTAACCGTTACCGCCGCGGTTGGTCGCCCATTGCAGGTGCACCGCCAGATCCTTGGCCTGACCGCTCTGTACCACGTACTTCAAATCGAGATCACGTTCCCAATGCTTGGCGTTGCGGCCGTCGGCGCTGTACCAGTTGGAATAGCCTTTGCTGTCAGGATCGACCTTGGTCAGGTCCACCGTGCCGCGCGAATAGGATACGGCCGAGGTCAGCCCCGGCACGCCGACACCGGCGAAGTCATAGGCGTACTTGAGCTTCCACGAGCGTTCGTTCGGGCCGTTGAAGTCGGAATACTGCTGCGAGTTATCCAGATAAACGCTGTCGCCCTGGCTGATGTAGTCGAACGGCGTATTACCGTTGACCCGCTGATACGCGGCAGTGACGCTATGGCTGCCAACACCGACAGTGAAATGCACGCTATAGGTGTTGTTATCGATGTCGCCGAGCAGCGCATCACCGGTGTCTTGCGTGTGATAGAAGTGCAGGCCCGGGTTGAGGCTGATCAGATCGTTCAACTGCCACGTGTAGTCGAGTTCGTAGTAGTACTGGTTCCAGATGTCTTTCAACTCAGAGGCGTACAGGCTGCTGGTCAGCCCTTCGACGCCGCTCCACGCCACGCCGGCCCAGTTCAGGTGTCGGCTTTCGTCACCGTCGGCCAAGGTGCCGTAGGACGTGCCGATGCGCGTGTGACCGCTCTGGTTGTAAGGCTTGGTGAAACTGGCCTGGCCGCCTTCGATCAACCAGCCGTCGAAGCTGTGGTTGGTCAGGCTCACACCACGGAAAGTCTGCGGCAGCATGCGCGTGTCGCCGCCGGCGATGACCGGGTTGGTAAGGAACAGGTCACCGGCCTTCAACTCGGTATCGAACGCGCGCATTTTCAACGTGCCGCCCGCCGTGGAGAACGACCCCGGCGCTTTGCCGCCATTCTCTCGCACCGGCAGGATGCTCGAGCCGTCCGTGCCGCCACCGCCATCCAGCTTCAACCCGAGCATGGCGTGGGCATCGAGGCCGAAACCGACCGTGCCTTCGGTATAGCCCGACTGGAAAACCCCGAGAAAGCCCTGGCCCCACTCGATGTTGTCGTCCGCTTTCTGCAAGCGGTTGCGATTCATGTAGTAGTTGCGGGCGTTGAGGTTGAGGCTCGAGCCTTCGACGAAGCCTTCTTTGGCGGGTTCGTCGGCGTGGGCGGCGGGAGCAATCGTTGCGGCAATTGCAATGAACAGCGGGGTGAAGCGAACTGGGTAACGCACGTGCAATGGAGCTCCTCGGGTCAACTGGCCCGTCAATGGCTTGAGGGGCTTGATGTTTCTTGTTGTTACAGACGAACCAAACGGCTTTCAGACCACAACGAAAAAAGGCCGCTGAAAATCAGCGGCCTGGAATGACGACGGTTGAACGGGAAGAGCCAAACAACCGCGTCGAGGGAAAGAGGACCCGGGGGTGACTCAGCTGTCTTTTTCGGACGCTTGAGCCTGGGCAGCGGCAGCCTGAGGCGCCTGCGTCGCGTCTTTGGCCTTCGCCATCATTTCTGCCTGGTGCTGGTCATACGCCTGGGCTCGTGCGCTGTTTTGCGCAACGAAAGCGTGGGATTCTTCAGCCATCGCCATCGGCGACAGGATCAATGAGGACAAAACGAAAGCGCTGGCAATACCCATACTGTTGGACATCTTGAAAACCTTCTCGCTTGGCGAGTGCTGTTTGGTGCGGGCAAAGATAAGGTTGCCGGGCGTTGGGAAACAGCGTGATTTTCATAAATGACTGTTACAGCACAAGCAAAGATAACCCTCTGGATTTCATCGCGCACTGCCTGCCTGAGCACAAACCTGTGGCGAGGGAGCTTGCTCCCGCTCGGCTGCGCAGCAGTCGTAAACGGGTGGACGCGGTTGATCTGAATGTACTGAGTTGGCTGATTTTGGGGCCGCTTCGCAGCCCGGCGGGAGCAAGCTCCCTCGCCACAGGCGTTGTGCTTTCCAGTTAGACCGGCAGGTGGATACCGAAGGTATTCATCCCTCGATCGCTGCGTACAAACACATCCCCGCCGTGCATCAGCGCAATCGCCTTGACGATCGCCAACCCCAAACCATGGTTATTGCCGCTGTTGCTGCGTGACGCATCCACCCGATAAAAGCGCTCGAACAAGCGTGGCAAATGCTCGCTGGCAATCGGCGAACCGGGGTTGGCCACGCCGATACTCACCTGATGTTCCTCGACCTCGATGTGCACCTCGATCACCTGTCCCGGCCCGGTGTGCTGCACTGCGTTGCTCAACAGATTGATCAGCGCCCGGCGCAAATGCGCGACCTCGATCTGCACCAGCGCATCACCGCTGACCTGCACTTGCACCTGCGCGTCTTCGAGAATGAAATCCAGATACTCAAGGGTGGTCGCCACTTCATCGGCCAACGACGTCGACGTCAGTTTGGTCGCCTTGTTGCCCTGGTCGGCACTGGCCAGAAACAGCATGTCGTTGATGATCGAGCGCAGCCGCTCCAACTCTTCGAGATTGGATTGCAGCACTTCGAAGTAATGTTCGGCAGAGCGCCCGCGCGTCAACGCGACCTGGGTCTGGCCAATCAGATTGGTCAGCGGCGAACGCAGTTCATGGGCGACGTCGGCGTTGAACGATTCCAGTCGCGAGTAAGCCTGTTCAACCCGCTCCAGCGTCGAGTTGAACGAGTCGACAAACTGCTCCAGCTCCGGTGGCAGCGGCGATAACCGCAAGCGCCCGGCCCGCAGGGGGGGCGCCAGACGCTGGGCTTCGTGGGACAGCTTGATCAACGGCTTGAGGCCGATCCGCGCGACCCAATAGCCCAGCGCCGAGGCCATCAACACGCCGACAATCGCCAGACCGATCAGCGCGATCAGCAGATTGTGTTGAGTCTCGTGGAAGGTCTCGGTATCGATGCCGATCATAAAGCGCAGCGGCGGTCGCTGGTCCTTGGCCGGCAACTCGGTCAGCAGCACTTTCAGTGGATAAGGCTGGTCGGGCAACTGCAAGTCATGCATGCCCAGCGGGCCTTTGGCGAAGGCACGGATCGCAGCGTCCGGCTGACCATATTCGTAACCCGGATCACCACTCACCACCCAGAAACGTATGCGTTTGTCCTCTTCGCCGAGCAGCTTCAACTTGGCGTTGATTTTCACCCAGTGCTCGGGTGTGCCGAAGCGATTGAGTGCCGATTCGAGCACGCTATAACGCGCATCCAGTTCGGCTTCCGGCAACAAGCCCAAGCCCTTGTCCACCTGTTGATACAGTGCACCGCCGATCAACAGAAACACCAGCAGCGCCACCAGTGTGAACATCCCGCTCAGGCGCAGGGCAATCGAGTTACTGGACACCACGGCTCTCCAGCACATAACCCATGCCACGGATGGTGTGCAGCAGTTTCTCGTCGAATGGTCCGTCGAGCTTGGCGCGCAGGCGTTTGATCGCGACTTCGACGACATTCGCGTCGCTGTCGAAATTGATGTCCCAGACCATTTCAGCGATGGCAGTTTTCGAAAGGATCTCGCCTTGACGCCGGGCCAGCACGCTGAGCAGGGAAAACTCTTTCGCCGTCAGATCCAGCCGGGTGCCGGCGCGAGTGGCCTTGCGGCTGATCAAATCGATCCACAGGTCGGCGATGCTCACCTGCACCGGTTCATGGCCGCCGCTGCGTCGGGTCAACGCTTGCAGGCGCGCGACCAGTTCGAGGAAGGAAAACGGTTTGCCGAGGTAATCGTCGGCGCCGTCGCGCAGGCCTTTGATGCGGTCTTCGACGCGCTCGCGGGCGGTGAGCATGATCACCGGGGTCTGCTTGCGTGCACGCAACGCGCGCAGTACGCCAAAGCCATCGAGGCCCGGCAACATGACGTCGAGGACGATCACCGCGTAGTCGCTTTCCAGCGCTAGATGCAGCCCCTCGACGCCGTCGCGGGCCAGATCCACGGTGTAACCCTGTTCCGTCAGACCGCGGTGCAGATAGTCCGCGGTTTTTTCCTCGTCTTCGATAATCAGAACGCGCATGACCGCCTCAGTCTGTAGTCGCCAGTGCCGGCACGGGCGCTGGTTTGGGCCGGTGAAACAGCCGCTCAAGCCACAAGTATATGACCGGCGTGGTAAACAGCGTCAGCATCTGGCTGACCAGCAAGCCGCCCACCACCGCGATCCCCAGTGGCTGCCGCAGTTCGGCGCCGGTGCCATAGCCGAGCATCAGCGGCAGTGCGCCGAGTAACGCGGCGAGGGTGGTCATGATGATCGGCCGGAACCGCGTGATGCACGCCTCGAAAATCGCCTCCTGCGGCGACAGGCCTCGCTGTCGTTGAGCCTCCAACGCAAAGTCGATCATCAGGATGCCGTTTTTCTTGACGATACCGATCAGCAACACCAGACCGATCAACGCCATGATCGAAAAGTCCTGACCGCAGATCCACAGCATGATCACCGCACCCAAACCTGCCGCTGGCAGCGTCGAGATGATCGTCAGTGGGTGCACGAAGCTTTCATAAAGCACACCGAGAATGATGTACACCGCCACCAGCGCCGCCAGAATCAGCCACGGCTGACTGGCCAGTGAACTCTGGAACGCCTGCGCCGCGCCCTGGAAATTGCCGCTGATCGCCGTCGGCATGCCGATCTCGGCTTTGGCCTGATTGAGCAGAATCACCGCATCACCCAGCGCCACGCCGGGCGCGAGGTTGAACGACAGGTTGGCGGCGGGGAACATGCCGTCATGGGCAATCGACAACGGGCCGATGGTCGGCGCATCGAATCTGGCCAACGCCGACAGCGGCACCATCTCGCCACTCAGCGGTGAGCGCAGGTAGAAATAGTTGAGACTTTCGGCCTTGCCGCGCTGTTTGGTGTCCAGCTCCAGAATCACGTTGTACTGATTGACCTGAGTCTGGAATTCATTGATCTGACGCTGGCCAAAGGCATCGTACAGCGCCTCGTCGACATCGCTGGCGGTCAGGCCGAAACGTGCGGCGGCGCTGCGATCAATGCTGATGTGAGTGATGCTGCCGCCCAGTTGCAGGTCGTTGGAAATGTCGCGGAACGCCGGGTTGCTGCGCAGTTTTTCGGTCAGACGTTGCGTCCACGTCGCAAGAGTCGCGCCGTCGTTGCTCTTCAGCACGTATTGGTACTGCGCGCGGCTTGGGCCGGAGCTGAGGTTGATGTCCTGACCCGCGCGCAGATAGAGAACGATGCCGGGAACTTTCATCAATTGCGGACGGATACGGTCGATGAACTGGCTGGCGCTGACGTCACGGTCGCCGCGTTTTTTCAGGGCGATCCAGAAGCGGCCGTTGGCGATGGTCTGGTTGCTGCCGGAGACGCCGACCGAGTGGGAAAACGCCTGCACCGCCGGGTCGGCGGCGACGATTTCGGCCATGGCCAAGTGTTTTTTCACCATGTCGCCGTAGGAAATGTCCGCAGCGGCTTCAGTAGTGCCGAGGACGAAACCGGTGTCCTGCACCGGGAAGAAACCTTTCGGGATAAAGATGTATCCGCCGATGGCCAGCGCCAGCGACAGGCCGAACACGCCGATCATCAATTTCTGATGGGCGAGGGCGCGGCGCAGACCTTTTTCGTACCAGCCGAGCAGGCGTTCGCTGAAGCCCGGTTTGGCGTGGGCGTGATGCACCGGTTTGCGCATGAACAACGCGGCCAGCGTCGGCGCCAGGGTCAGCGACACCACCACGGAAATCATGATCGTCGAGGTCGCGGTCAGGGCAAATTCCTTGAACAGTCGCCCGACCACGCCGCCCATGAACAGCAGCGGAATAAACGCCGCCACCAGCGAGAAACTGATCGACACCACGGTGAAGCCGATCTCGCCGGCGCCTTTGATCGCGGCCTCGCGCATGTCGTCGCCGGCCTCCAGATGCCGGTGGATGTTTTCCACCACCACGATCGCATCGTCGACGACGAAGCCGACGGCGACGACGATCGCCACCAGCGTCAGGTTGTTCAGGCTGAACCCGAGGAGGTACATCAAAGCGAAACTGGCGATCAGCGAAACACCCAGTACTGCCGAGACAATCAGCGTCGCCGACAACTGGCGCAGGAACAGCGCCATCACCGCGACCACCAGCAGGATCGCGATCAACAGCGTGATCTCGACTTCATGCAAGGACGCGCGAATGGTCTGGGTGCGGTCGATCAGGGTTTTCACCTGCACCGACGCCGGCAACATGGCTTCGAGGCCGGGCAGGGCGGCTTGAATACGGTCCACGGTTTCCACGATGTTCGCGCCCGGTTGACGGGAGATCACCAGATTCACCCCCGGCTGATCACCGGCCCAGGCTTGCACGTAGGCATCTTCCGAACCGTTGACGACTTTGGCGACGTCGCGCAAATGAACCGGGGCGCCATCCTTGTAGGAAACGATGAGTTGGCTGTAGTCCTCGGGGTGGAACAACTGGTCGTTGGTCGACAGCGTGGAAATACTGGATTCGCCGTACAGCGCACCTTTGGCCAGGTTGAGACTGGTCTGCTGGATCGCCAGACGAATATCGGCAAGGGTCAGGCCGATCGCCGCGAGTTTGTCCGCCGAAGCTTGTACGCGGATCGCCGGACGTTGCTGACCGGTGATGTTGATTTGGCCTACGCCGTCGATCTGACTGATCTGACGCGAGAGCAGGGTTTCCACCAGGTCGCTGAGTTCGGTGCCGGGCATTTGCGTCGAGCTGACACTGAGGATCAGCACCGGGCTGTCGGCCGGGTTGACCTTCTTCCACGTTGGCAGCGTCGGCATGTCCTTGGGCAGTTTGCCGGCGGCGGTGTTGATCGCCGCTTGTACTTCCTGGGCGGCGGTATCGATGCTTTTATCGAGGGTGAATTGCAGGGTCAAAAGGCTTGAGCCCAAGGCACTGCTGGAGGTCATCTGGGTCATGCCGGGAATGGCGCTGAATTGCACCTCCAGCGGCGTGGCCACGGACGACGCCATGGTGTCGGGGCTGGCGCCGGGCAACTGCGCGGAAACCTGAATCGTCGGAAATTCCGCTTCCGGCAGTGGGGCAATCGGCAAGCGCGGGAAGGCAATCAAACCGACCAGCACCAAAGCGATGGTCAACAAAATCGTCGCGACCGGGTGATCGATGCACCACGTGGAGACGCCTTTGTGCGCCTTCATGGTTTCGGCTCCGCTTGCACCACCTGCGCCGGCTCCGTCATGACTTGCACGGTCGAGCCGGGTTTGAGCCGCGACTGGCCATCGGTGACCAGCACATCACCGGCCTTCACGCCTTTAATGATGTCTTGGCCGCTGCCCTGATAAACCATCTGCACCTGCACCGCTTCGACTTTGTCGCCGTTGACCCGGTAAACGAAGTGTTGATCGAGGCCACGTTGTACGACGGTGGGCGGGACCACCAGCGCATCTTTGTCGAGGGCTGTCTGAATTTTTACCGTGACCAGCAGGCCAGGCCAGAGCTTCTGGCTGGCGTTGTCGAATTCGGCCTTGGCGCGGATGGTGCCGGTGTTGGCGTTGATCTGGTTGTCGATCAGGGTCAGGTGACCTTCGCCGAGCAGGTTGCCGGTTTCGCCGTCGGTGTCGGCGCCGATGTAGGCCTTGACCTGCGCACGCTGCGGATCGTTGATCAGGCCTTGCAGGGTCGGCAGCATTTGCTGGGGCAGGGCGAACTCGACGGCGATCGGGTCGATCTGGGTGACGGTGAACAGGCCGGCGGTGTCGGTCATGCGCAGGAAGTTGCCTTCGTCGACTGTGCGAATACCGACGCGGCCGGTGACCGGGGAGCGAATCTGCGTGTAGGAAAGTTGTACCTGCGCCGCGTCGATCGAGGCCTGGTTGCCTTGGGCGGTGGCTTTCAATTGGTTGACCAGGGCTTGTTGCTGGTCGTAGGTCTGCTTGGAGACGCCGTCGTCGACGCTGAGCAGTTTGTAGCGTTTGAGGTTGACCAAGGCGACTTGCAGTTGCGCCTGGCTTTCCCCCAATTGCGCGCGGGCCTGGTCGAGGCTGGCGCGGATGGAGCGGTCGTCGATGGTGGCCAGCAGGTCGCCTGCTTTGACGAGTTGGCCTTCTTTGACGAGGATTTTGGTGAGGATGCCGTCGACCTGAGGGCGCACTACGACGCTGTGCAGGGAGAGGACGGAGCCGATGCCGCTGGTGTAGCGGGGGACGTCTTGTTCGCTGACCGCGATGACTCGCACGGGGATAGCGGTGGGGGTGGCGAGTTTGGTCGGGGCGGGTTTCATTGCCCACCATGTGCCTGCGGCGGCCAGGACGATCACTAGGGCTAGCAGGGCTTTGTTCTTTTGGATTCGCATGCGGGGTGGGCGCCGGACGGAGTTTGGGCAGGGTTAGGGTCTTTATAAACTTGTTTGGGGGTCAGGAGGGTGACGGCTAGCTGTCAGCGCTGTCAGTTTCGCTGTGTACATATCCGTTGCTGCGGTAACGGCGGCTTAGGGTTCCGCCCTTACGGCGGGTCACTTTTTCCAAACGCCGAAAAAGTAACCAAAAAGGCTTGCTCCTACGTGCGGCCCGCTCGCTGGGGCTCGGGGTTCCTTCGCTCCGGGATCGATCCGGGCGCAGCGCCTACGGTTTGCTTCGCTGCACCTCCTCTCGCTGTGTTTGGCTGCGCCAAACGGTCGCTGCGCTCCCACCCCCGGATCAATCCCTCCACTCAGCCTTCCGACGTCGCCCGTGGATCAAGATCAAGATCAAGATCAAGAGCGGCAGCCGAGCTAACGCTCATCCTGTTGAGTGGTGAAGAGCGGGTGGGTCATAGCTTGGCTTTTCTGTGGGAGCTGGCTTGCCAGCGATGGCGGCCTGACAGCCGACCAAGGTTTGGCAGGCAGCATGCAATCCCATTGTAGGAGTGAGCCTGCTCGCGATGGCGGCTTCAGAGGTGACCATTTTCTAACTGAAAGCACTCAATCCAACTGTGGGAGCTAGCCTGCTGGCGATGAGGCCAGTCCATCCATCCGACGACTGAGATTGTTTAATTACGTGTCGAATAACCAGAACCTTCCCACAAGGTTTTCAGGTTGTCCGTCGGACGTGCGCTCTCTAGTCTTGGGTTGTCGCCGAAAACTCGGCGATCGGGTGTGAGAGCCCGTAGGAACTGTTAATCCAACACCAGTACCACCATAATTGCCGCCGGCTATTTGCTGCCCTGCAATTTTTATGGCGGCTGTGTGCGGGCGAACTTCGGTTCGGCCGGGCTTGTTCCTACCGGTTTCTCACTCCGCACATAGCTGCCACCACTCCGCCGCGTGAGAAACGGCACGTGTTGGCTTTTGACTAGGAACATTTCCATGACTAAGCCCGTACCCGATCCCCCCATCGAAACAACCCCACTCGAAGACGCCCTCCGCGCCGACGATCAAATCAAAACCCGCGAAGCCATCAAGCGCGCTCTCGATTTCTACCTCTGCCCCGAACCGGTCAAACCGCGTCAGCCCAGTACGATGTTCCTCATCCACCCGAACATCGACACCGAAAGCCTGCTCGCCCACGCCTGCGAATCGCTGGCTTCAGCCAATGTCATGGCCGCTGATCTGGCTGATCAGCTCAGTCGCCCGCAGCGCAGTAAGGCGCTGGCGATCCAGCAGATCGTCATGCTCGCCGAGCTGGCGGTAAACCGGGCGCTGGATCGGGTTGATCCGCAGACATAATCCGTCTGAACACCGCGTCATCGTTCTTCGCGAGCAGGCTCGCTCCCACAGTTTGAAACGCAGTCCACCTGTGGGAGCGAGCCTGCTCGCGAAGACGTCTGATTGGGCACCACATCTCTAACGGCCATTTGTTGTTAAGCAGTCCGCAAAAGGGACCGATCAGTCCCAATCAGGGACTATTTGCCTACTACGCTTCTCAAGATCCGTCTCTGCACGCGGATAAACATTGTGTAGCCCAGACCTTCACTGGGTCTCACTCCGGGAGTGTCTTGAAATGAAGCTGAAAACCGCTGTGCCGTATGTGCTCCTCTTGCTTCCACTCACCGCGTTCGCCGCGCCGGCCAGTCAATCCGGTGAGATCCGCTTCACCGGGCAAATCGTTGATTCGGGCTGTCAGGTCGGGCCGGTCGGGGCGTTTGTTGATCGTGAGTCTCGCCAGATCGAAATCAAGCCCGGCGTGAAAGTCGATGTCGACACTGAGCGCAACGCCTGCAGTCATCAGTCGCTGCCGATTTCCATGCGCTACGAAGCGCTGAAGACCTCGACTGACAAAGGCATCGTCACCATCACCTACCTGTAAACCGTTCGGCGTGCGCTGCAAATCTTCAGGTGCCGAGCCGTGGCGCGCAGGTATACTGCGCGCCTTCGCGGCTCACTGTTCGGGCCCGACTTTTTGCTTTCCGGAGCTTTTATGACTTCCCCGACCCTGCCGCCGGTTGACGACGCCGCGAGCGATGTCTCGGCTGATCTGGCCGATACCAGCGATACCAAGGCCGATATCCCGGCGTTCAAATTTCCGTTTAAGCCGGGCGAGCTGGCCTCAGCCAAAGGCTCGAACCAGCCGTGGTACAAGAACGGCGCCAAGAACGGCCACACCAAGACCCCGGGCATGGCGCCGCCGGGCACCCGTCGTTCGATGGGCAAGCGCTGAGTTTTATTCCCGCCTGCGTTCAACGCGGCGATTGATACTGCCTGTGCCGGACCTTTCGCTGGCAAGCCAGCTCCCACAGGGTTCTGTGTCGTACACAAATTATGTGAACGCCCGAGATACCTGTGGGAGCTAGCCTGCTAGCGATGAGGCCAGTTCGATCGCTGCAAAACCCCGATCAGGCCGCCCGCAGCGAGATAAACGCATACGTCTGCGCCGGCTCCGTCACCACCTGTGCCCCGGCCGCCAACACCTGCCCGGCCACATCATCGCCCGACAGATGAAACACCCACTCACTCGGCGCCATCGTCAACGGTTGGGCAGTCACCTGATCAATCACCGCCGCAAACGCCTCCATATTCGGCAAGTAGGCAGTAAACCCGTCGCCCTTTAGCGCTGTGGTACGAATCCCCAGCATCGCGCAGACCGCGTCTTTGATGCCGATGTCATCGCGATCGGCCTGGCGCGAACGTTGAATCAATTCAACCAGCTCCTGATCGACCAACTCGCCCCCGGCCATCAGCACCGGTCCCTGTTGCCACGACTCCGGCGGGCAATCCTTGGCAGCAGGGGTGAGCGGGATATGCGGATTGATTTCCGCCGGATAAATGCGGCACACCAACGGCCGTCGCTCGTAGATCCGGCACAGCTTGTCTTCGTCAAGATTCCGACAGGGGCCGATGTTGTACGCGGCGAAGGTGATTGCCACATGGGCGTCTGCCGCGCCGCTGCGAACAAGCGCCGAGCGACGTTCGGCATGTTCTCGTTGCTGCGCCGGCAAACCCAGGCCGTTGCTGAGAAAAGCCTCCACCAGCACAATCACTTGACCGCCATCCGCCGCCCACATGCGGGCTTCGGCCAGGGTCAGCGGGACATGGTGGTCGGTGCAGCATTTGCCGCAGCCTACGCAGGAAAACGTCGTATTCATCGAGCGATCTGTCTTCAATCAGGGTGTGAAACGGTGGCGGAAAACCACCGCACAGGCGCGGATCGAAGCAAGTTATGCGCCACTCACTGGGCTTTGGCGGTCGGACGGATCGAGTCCCACTCGGTGACGAAGGCGGTTTTCGATTGTTTGTTGTAAAGGCACAGCTCGGTGCCTTGCTGGCCTTTCATGTGTTTTTGCGGGTATTGGCCTTGCAGCAGGACAGCGGTGTAGCCGACACGGTCGTCGAATTGCGCGGGCGTGCCGACCGGTTTGGCGTTTTTCAGGCCGCTGGCCTTTGTGCAACTGGCGAGAACGGTTTTGTCGTAGGCGGCCCAGGCGTCAGGGCTGGAGGCGTGGGCCTGGGAGGTGAGGGCGGTGAGGCAGAGCAGGCTTAAGGTGAGGGCTTTCATGGTGGGTGTCCTTGGTCGTGGGTGGCCAAGGTTGGAGTCTGCCTAAAGAGTTTTGTTGCCTGGGACACCGCTAAAAGATCGCAGCCTTCGGCAGCTCCTACACGGATATGCGATTCCCTGTAGGAGCTGCCGAAGGCTGTGATCTTTTGACTTTAATCAGTCCGGCACCAGCTCGCGGCGGACCACATACATCCCGGCACTTTCATACAAGCGCTGCGCCCGCCGGTTGTCTTCCAGCACCTTCAGATCTACAAAACCTTCGCGCCGTTGCTGAAACACCTTGAATGCATTGAGCAACAACGCCCGGCCCAGTCCGCGCCCCTGCATGCGCGGATGCACCACCAGATTCTTGATATAGGCGCTGGTCCAGCATTGCGCCACACCGACCACGCCTTCGGCATCGTGGGCAATTAAACACAGGCTCGGATCGTATTCAGGATCGCTTTCGAACTGCCGCTGCCAGACCTCCAGTGCCGGCACCCGACCGCCACCTTCGCGATAACCGAGTTGCATCAAATGATGCACGTCCGCCGCCAGTTCGACGGAGTACGTGCACAGTTCAATGCCTTGGGGCAAGAGCGGCTGCGGCGCGTCCTTGGTCAGATCGCGCCGCATCAGAAAACAATACGTCTCGGCCAAAACTCAGTGCCCGTGGGCCGCGACGTGTTTGGCCGCTTCGATCAGGCAGTGGGTCAGTTCCGGCGAGGAGAACTTGGTCAGCACGCCATTCGCCCCGGCCAGCCGCGCTTTTTCGCTGTTCATCGCACTGTCGAGCGAGGTGTGCAGCAGCACATACAAATGGGCGAAGTCCGGGGTCTCGCGCAGAGTGCGGGTGAAAGCGTAGCCGTCCATTTCGGACATTTCGATGTCGGAGACGATCAGGTTGATCTGCTGGGCCGTGCCTTGCAGGTCGAGCAGGCAGTCGATGGCTTCCTTGGCGCTGCGTGCGGTGTGGCATTGCAGGCCAAGGTTGCGCAGGGTGTGTACTGATTGCTGCAGCGCCACCTGGCTGTCATCGACCACCAGAATCCGCGCGTTGCCGAGCACTTCGGCGTCTTCCATCGTCAGGTCGGTCGGGGCCATATCGATCTGCGCCGGGGCGATGCTGTGGATAACCTTTTCGATGTCCAGCACCTGCACCAGCGTGCCGTCCACCGAGGTCACGCCGGTGATATAGGCGCGCGAACCGCCGGAGCCGAACGGCGGTGGTTTGATGTCGGTGGTCAGGCAGTGGACGATTTTGCTCACCGCCTGCACGTGCAGACCCTGCTTGGAGCGGCTGACGTCGGTGACGATCAGGCAGCCGCCGTTCGGGTCTTCCAGCGGGCGTTCGCCGATGGCGCGGCTGAGGTCGATCACCGACAGCGAAGCACCGCGCAGGGTGGCGATGCCTTTCACGTGCGGGTGCGACTCCGGCAGTTTGGTCAGCGGCGGGCAGGGGATGATTTCACTGACTTTCAGCAGGTTGATCGCCATCAGCTTGCCGCTGCGCAAGGTAAACAGCAGAAGCGAAAGTGAGTCTGCGCGGGCTTTGGTGGAGGACATATGAACCTTCTGTGGAAAGGTGGTGGGCGAGGGTGCAAATCGCCAGAAACTATTGATGCCGGGTTATCGGCGTTAAAGGGGTGGGCTTTAGGTTAGTTGTCGGGTTGTGTTTCGATCAAAAGGCAAAGCCAAAGCCCCTCACCCCAGCCCTCTCCCAGAGGGAGAGGGGGCCGACCGCGGCGTCTGACGTTGTACATCGACCTGAATGACCGAGTCGATTATGGATTCGGTAAAGATCTTTCACGTCGGCAGAATTCTGCAATATCCCCCAATCAGTCCCCTCTCCTTCTGGGAGAGGGCTAGGGTGAGGGTGCTTTTAGCCTTTCATCCCCAACCGCTTGGCCATCCGCCCAAGATTCGCCCGATCCAGCCCCAACTCCCGCGCCGCACTCGCCCAGTTATCCTGATTGCGTTCCAGCGCTGCACTGATCAAACGCCGCTGATACTGCTCGGTCGCACTGCGCAGATCCCCGCTGATCAGCGGCATCTCAGGCACAACACCGGCAACCGGCTCAACCGAGTTATCCACAACATCACGCGGCAGATCCAGATCTGCCGCACTGAGGCTGAGAATCTTCGGCCGCACCTGGCAGTTGCCCAGCGCCTTCAACGCACTGCGCCCGATCAAGTGTTCCAGTTCACGCACATTGCCCGGCCAAGTGTAGGCGAGCAACGCTTCCTGGGCGTCGCTGCTCAGGCGCAGGCTGTTCAGGCCCATGCGCGAACGGTTCTGCTCAAGAAAGAAGCCACTGAGCAACAACACATCGCGGCCGCGATCACGCAGCGCTGGCACGCGTAGCGGGTACACGCTCAGGCGATGGTAAAAGTCGGCGCGATAGCGACCGCTGCGCACTTCTTCGGCCAGGTCACGGTTGGTCGCGGCAATCAGGCGCACATCGACCTGATGCTCCTTGTCCGAGCCCAAGCGCTGCAACTGGCCGCTCTGCAAAACGCGCAACAGTTTCGCCTGCACGGTCAGCGACAGTTCGCCGACTTCATCGAGAAACAGCGTGCCGCCATTGGCCAGTTCGAACTTGCCGCGACGGTCGCTGGTGGCGCCAGTGAAGGCGCCGCGCACGTGGCCGAACAGTTCGCTTTCTACAAGCGTATCCGGAAGCGCGGCACAGTTGAGGCTGATGATCGGTTGGTCGGCGCGCGGTGAAGCGGCGTGGATCGCCTGGGCGACCAACTCTTTGCCGACGCCGGTTTCGCCGGTAATCAACACGGTCAGATCGCTGCCGCCGACCAGATTGATTTCCTCCACCAGTTTTTTCAACGCCTTGCTCTGGCCGATCATCTCGCGGTGCTGCTGACCGCTGGCTTGGCGATAAACCTCGGCGCGCTGATGCTCGTCTTCTGCACGATTAGCCAAGCGCTGGATGCGTTCGGCGGCGTTGACCGTGGCTGAGGCGAGGCTGGCGAAGGCTTGCAGGGCGTCGAGTTCGATCGGTTCGAAACGCTCGGGATCGAGGGCGTCGAGGGTGATCAGGCCCCAGAGTTTTTCATCGACGAATAAAGGACAGCCGAGGCAATCGTGGACCTCGAGGTGTTCGTCGAGGCCGTCGACCAAGCCGTCATAAGGGTCGGGCAGGTCGCTGTCGGCGGCGAAGCGCGTGGGTCCGGCACCACTCAGCAGAATCTCGAAGCGCGGGTGCTCGCTGACTTTGAAGCGCCGACCGAGGGTGTCGGTGCTTAAACCGTCCACCGCCAGCGGCACCAGCGATTCACCGTCGAGACGCAACAACGCCGCCGCATCGCAGGGCAGCAGGGCGCGCATGGCTTCGAGCAAACGTCGATAACGCTCGCCCTCGGGCAATTCGCGAGACAGATCGGAAACTAAAGGCAGCAGGGCGGTGAGCAGGGATTTGGCGGTCATGGTCTTGTAGTCAAAGAGACAAGATGTAGTCGGGATGACTATAAGGCGCTTTGAGTCTTTATGACTACGTAAATTTCAAGCTATTGATTTATATGAATAAATTAGTTGGCACGAATACTGATAACCCTTAGGTAACTTTTCCAAGAAGCTCAGGAGTCACCTTATGCTTAGCGTTCAGGATCGTGCCATCGTCAAATCCACCGTGCCCCTGCTGGAAAGCGGCGGTGAAGCGCTGATCACTCATTTTTACCGCATGATGCTCTCTGAATACCCTGAAGTCCGCCCGCTGTTTAACCAGGCCCACCAGGCCAGCGGTGACCAGCCACGCGCCTTGGCCAACGGCGTGTTGATGTATGCGCGGCACATCGATCAGCTCGACCAGTTGGGCGATCTGGTGGTGAAGATCATCAACAAGCACGTCGCCCTGCAGATTCTCCCGGAGCACTACCCGATTGTCGGCGCCTGCCTGCTGCGGGCGATTTCCGAAGTGCTTGGCGAAGAGATCGCCACGCCAGAAGTGATGAGCGCCTGGGGCGCGGCGTACGGCCAACTGGCGGACATTCTGATCGGCGCCGAAACGGCGATCTACGACCAGAAAGAACACGCCGTTGGCGGCTGGCGCGGGGCGCGTGAGTTCATCGTCGCGGCCAGGGTCGAGGAGAGTGCGGAAATCGTTTCGTTCTACTTCGAGCCGGCAGACAAAGGCCCGATTCTCGCCGCCGAACCGGGTCAGTACATCGGCATGAAGCTGATCCTCGATGGCGAAGAGATCCGCCGCAACTACTCGCTGTCAGCCTTGGCGAACAACGGTCAATACCGCATCAGCGTCAAACGCGAACCGGGTGGCCGTGCCTCCAACCACTTACACGATCAACTGCAGGTCGGCGCGAGCATTCAACTGTTCCCGCCATCGGGTGAGTTCACCTTGACCGCCAGCGACAAACCGCTGGTGCTAATCAGTGGTGGCGTCGGCATCACGCCGACCCTGGCGATGCTTGAGGCAGCGCTGGAAACCGAGCGTCCGGTGCACTTTATCCACTGCGCGCGCAATGGCAGCGTGCATGCGTTCCGCGACTGGATTGATGAGCTGGCGACGCGTCATCCGCAACTCAAGCGTTTTTACTGCTACGCCGAAGATGACGGTGTGAGCCCGGCGGCGGACAAGGTCGGGATGCTGGATCAGGCGCTGCTGGGCGAGTGGTTGCCGGCTAAGCGTGATGTCGATGCGTACTTCCTTGGGCCGAAGGGTTTCATGGGGGCGATCAAACGGCATTTGAAAGCGCTGGGTGTACCGGAGAAGCAGAGCCGTTATGAGTTCTTCGGGCCGGCTGCGGCTTTGGAATAATCCAGAACCGGGTTGCCTTCATTCGCGAGCAGGCTCGCTCCCACAGGATTTGTGTTCGACGCAGGTCCAATGTGGGAGCGAGCCTGCTCGCGAAGGCCGTTATGCGGTGCTGATTATTAAAAAGTGTTTAAAGGTTAATCGTTTCTTAACCGGTTTATCGTTTATTCCCCGATGCTGATGATAGGCGCTCGTTCGTTTACATGATCAGGATCGCCCCCATGTCGCACTTCACCTTCGCCCGTCGTTTCAGCTTTGCAGCCATCGGTGTTTCCGCCGCGTTGCTGGTCAGTCCGTTTGCTTCTGCCGAATCTGCCTTGATAGAACCGCAGACCCTGATCGTCGATCAGAGCCTGCCCAAGGCGCAGGTTAAAGCCATGGCCTTGGCCGCGCGGCGTTATGGCAGTTTCTGGAATTCCGGTGAGGAGGCGTTGGCTACGGCGGCGTTGTCGCCGCAGTTTGTCGACCAGGCGCCGCCCGAAGGCCGGGTGCAGGGGCCGACCGGGCCGTTGCTGGCGTCGAAGTTCTTTCGCACGGCCGTCCCGGACTTGAGTTGCGACATCGAGCAAATGATCATCGCCGGTGATCGCGTGGTGGTGCATCTGCACTTTCGCGGGCACTTCAGCGGTACGTTCAAGGCTCTCAAAGGGCAGGGGCAGCGTGTAGACTTCCGGGCAACCGATATCTATCAGATCGACAACGGTCGCATCGCGGCCAATTGGCATATCGAAGACAACATCAGCTTGATGGCGCAGCTGCAAGCGCAGCCGCCGGCCAGCTGAACCATGGACATAAAAGGGAAACGCGATGAGCGAGGAAACGATTCGACTGGGACGTGAGCGGCGCTTTCTGGTGCTGCTGGGCATCATCTGCCTGGCACTGATCGGCGGTGCTTTGTACATGCAGATCGTGCTCGGCGAGGCGCCGTGCCCACTGTGCATTTTGCAGCGCTACGCGTTGCTGCTGATCGCGCTGTTCGCGTTCATCGGCGCGTTCATGCGCAGCCGTCGCAGCATCACCGTGTTCGAAGTGCTGGTGGTGATTTGTGCGATTGCCGGGGCCGGTGTGGCCGGGCATCACGTGTACACCCAGTTCTATCCGGCGGTGAGCTGTGGCATCGATGTACTGCAGCCGATTGTCGATGATCTGCCGCTGGCGAAGATCTTCCCGCTGGGCTTCCAGGTCGACGGTTTCTGCTCGACGCCGTACCCGCCGATCCTTGGCTTGTCGTTGGCGCAATGGGCGCTGGTGGCGTTCGTGCTGGTGGTGATTCTGGTACCGCTGCTGACCTCGCGTAACCGAAAAGCACTGCGCTGAGTCAACTATTCGGCTGTCTGGCCGATACAGAAAACGCCTCGATTTGCGGATCAGCCAATCGGGGCGTTTTGCATTTCAGAGTGTTGGTGAAAACACCGTGACGGACGGCAAGGGAGGGTGTGGCAGGTGTGCGACATGTTGTCACATACGTGGTGTCGCAGGCCGCTTCGATGACCCGGAATCGGCCGTTGTTACAAAAAAGGATTGGTCAGTTTCGCGGTTTTTCGGCTTTAGCACGCGAGTGCCAGAGCAGGCACTTTTAACAAGCGCGGGTATATGGCCAAAAGCCTTGGGTTATCGGGCTTTGCGCTGTTCCAGCGTTCGGAAATAGCCTTCAGAGCTGTCTGAACTGACGCGGGTACACCTACATTTTTTGGTGTTTTTGTTGAGAATCTATTTCGATAACATGTGGAACTTTTGCAAAAATGGCGATGGATTGTTGCTCGAACGGATAAAAATTATTTCGGGATAAGACATGGTGTATAGGGCGCTACCTATCTACAATCGCCCGCACTGAATTCCCGGCACTGTTCAGCCTTTATTAAGGAGGCGAGCAGGAAGTCGGGTGTCGAGTGAGTCGAAAGGCTTTCAAGACACCCAGGTGTCGGTGCCTTCCAACTTTCCGCACCAAATGGAATTGGTCTGTAACAAGGCCTTTGACCACGAATTCGAATAAGAACTGACCGCTGTCCCAGGTTTTGTCGAGCGACTGACGCGCGACGGGCGGCCCTTATTCAATCCAAAGAAAATGCCAACCCTTGGCAGGGTGAAGTGTTGGCGATCAAAACCCAACTGCATTGCGCAAGCTGCTTTAGAGGTCGTGAGATGAGTAAAAACAGGTACCCCAGATTACTAGGCTTAGTGCCGCTGCTCGGCACGTTGTTGCTGGGAGGCTGCAACATGACCTTGCTCAATCCAACGGGCCAGGTTGGCCTGGAACAGCGAAACCTGATCATCACCGCGACCCTGCTGATGCTGTTGGTCGTCGTGCCGGTTATCGTCATGACCTTCCTGTTCGCCTGGAAGTACCGCGCGTCGAACAAGAACGCCGTCTACACCCCGAAATGGTCGCACTCGACCAAAATCGAAGTGGCAGTCTGGACCATCCCGGTCCTGATCATCATTGCCCTGGGTTACATCACCTACATTTCGACCCACGAACTGGACCCGTATCGTCCGATTCAGTCCGACGTCAAGCCAGTGACCATCGAAGTGGTCGCGCTGGACTGGAAGTGGCTGTTCATCTACCCGGAACAAGGCATCGCCACGGTCAACAAGATCGTGTTCCCGGCGCACACGCCAATCAACTTCAAGATCACCTCTGACGCTGTGATGAACTCGTTCTTCATCCCGGGTCTGGGCGGCCAGATCTACGCGATGGCGGGCATGCAGACCAAGCTGCACCTGATCGCTGACCGTAACGCTGAAATGGACGGTATCTCCGCCAACTACAGCGGCGCGGGTTTCACCGGCATGAAGTTCAAAGCTATCTCCACCACTCAGGAAGATTTCGACGCCTGGGTAAGTGAAGTCAAGAAGTCACCTAAACAGCTTGATCAAGCTGAATACGCGGCCCTTGCCAAACCGAGCCAGAACAACCCAGTCGAGCTCTACTCCTCGGTCACGCCGAACCAGTTCCAGATCATCGTCGACAAGTACGAAGGTATGAAGCCGGGCAAGCCGCTGAAGCACGAGAAGAAAGAGAAAGAAGTGGCGGCCACGGAAATTGACTCGAGTTCGCATTCAGCTGCCGGGGCAGAGGAGTAAACGATGTTTGGTAAATTAAGTTGGGAAGCAGTCCCATTCCACGAGCCGATCGTGATGGTGACCATCGCCATGATCGCCCTCGGTGGTCTGGCGCTGTTCGCTGCAATCACCTACTTCAAGAAGTGGACCTACTTGTGGACCGAGTGGCTGACTTCGGTCGACCACAAGAAAATCGGCGTGATGTACATCATCGTTGCCATGGTCATGCTGCTGCGCGGTTTTGCCGACGCCATCATGATGCGTACCCAGTTGGCCATGGCCACCGAGGGTTCGCCTGGCTACCTGCCACCTGAACACTATGACCAGATCTTCACCGCTCACGGTGTGATCATGATCATCTTCATGGCGATGCCATTCTTCACCGGCCTGATGAACCTTGCAGTGCCGCTGCAGATCGGCGCGCGTGACGTTGCGTTCCCGTTCCTGAACTCCCTGAGCTTCTGGCTGCTGGTATCCGGCGTTGTGCTGATCAACCTGTCCCTGGGCGTCGGCGAATTCGCCAAGACCGGTTGGGTTGCGTATCCACCGCTGTCGGGTCTGCAATACAGCCCTGGCGTGGGCATGGACTACTACATCTGGGCGCTACAGCTATCCGGGTTAGGTACGACGCTAACGGGGGTTAACTTCCTCGCGACCGTACTGAAAATGCGTACCCCTGGCATGAAACTGATGGACATGCCGATCTTCACCTGGACCTGCACCTGGGCAAACGTTCTGATCGTGGCTTCGTTCCCGATCCTGACCGCTACCCTGGCACTGCTGACCCTTGACCGTTACATGGATTTCCACATTTTCACCAATGAACTTGGTGGCAATCCAATGATGTACGTCAACCTGTTCTGGGCCTGGGGCCACCCTGAGGTATACATCCTGATCCTGCCGGCATTCGGCATCTTCTCGGAAGTGATCTCGGCGTTCACCGGCAAGAAACTGTTCGGCCACCACTCGATGATCTACGCCTCGGGCGCGATCTCGGTACTGGGCTTCATGGTTTGGCTGCACCACTTCTTCACCATGGGTTCGGGTGCCAGCGTCAACGCCTTCTTCGGTCTGGCGACGATGCTGATTTCCATCCCGACGGGTGTGAAACTGTTCAACTGGTTGTTCACCATCTACCAGGGCCGTCTGCGCTTCACCAGCCAGGTTCTGTGGACCCTGGGCTTCATGGTGACCTTCGCCATCGGCGGCATGACCGGCGTACTGCTGGCCATCCCGGGTGCTGACTTCGTGCTGCACAACAGCCTGTTCGTGATCGCACACTTCCACAACGTGATCATCGGCGGTGCGGTATTCGGTTACATCGCTGGTTTCGCGTTCTACTTCCCGAAAGCGTTCGGCTTCAAGCTGCACGAAGGCTGGGGTAAAGCAGCGTTCTGGTTCTGGATCTCGGGCTTCTTCGTCGCGTTCATGCCGCTCTATGCACTGGGCTTCATGGGCATGACCCGTCGTCTGAACGCCACCACCAACCCTGAGTGGGTACCGTACCTGTACGTTGCCATGTTCGGTGCGGTGATGATCGCTGTCGGTATCGCCTGCCAACTGATCCAGCTGTACGTCAGTGTGCGTGACCGCAACAAGCCAGAGAACGTTTGCGATCACGGTGACCCGTGGAATGCACACACCCTGGAATGGTCGACCTCGTCGCCACCTCCGTTCTACAACTTTGCCGTGCTGCCTAAGGCTGACTGCATCGACCCGTTCACCGAAGCCAAGGAAAATGGTACTGCGTACCAGCGTCCGGCCAAGTACGAGCCGATCCACATGCCGAACAACACTGCCACTGGCGTGGTGATGGGCGCACTGTTGACCGTCTTCGGTTTCGCGATGATCTGGCACATCTGGTGGTTGGCGATCGCCAGCCTGGCCGGCACCGTCATCTACTTCGTGATCCACGCTGCACGTGACGACCAGGGCTATATGGTTCCGGTTGAAACGATCGAGCGCATCGAAGCCGAGCAGCACAAGCGTCTGGTCGCGGCAGGGAAAATCCCGGCCGGTGCCACCCGTGTTGAAACCTCGTTGGAACAGGCTTAAACCATGTCGAACTTAGTGACCAATGTTGGACACGCCCATGGTGACCATGGGCACGATGACCATCACCACGACTCGGGCGAGATGACCGTATACGGTTTCTGGCTCTACCTGATGACCGACTGCATTCTGTTTGCGTCGATCTTCGCGGTGTACGCAGTACTGGTAAACAACGTTGCCGGTGGCCCGTCGGGCCACGACATCTTCGAACTGCCATACGTGCTGGGCGAAACCGCTCTGCTGTTGTTCAGTTCGATCACCTACGGCTTCGCCATGCTGGCGTTGTACAAAGGCAAGAAGCAGCAGGTTCTGGGTTGGTTGTTCATGACCTTCCTGCTCGGCGCAGGCTTTATCGCCATGGAGATCAACGAGTTCCACCTGCTGATCTCCGAGGGCTTCGGTCCTAGCCGTTCGGGCTTCCTGTCCGCGTTCTTCACCCTGGTCGGTACCCACGGTCTGCACGTGTCGGCGGGTCTGATCTGGATGGGCATCATGATGTACCAGGTCAACAAGCACGGCCTGACGGCGACCAACAAGACCCGTCTGAGCTGCCTGAGCCTGTTCTGGCACTTCCTGGACGTGGTGTGGATCTGCGTATTCACCGTTGTTTACCTGATGGGGACTCTGTAATGGCTAATGCACACTCCCATGACAGCCATGATGCTGGCCACGGCAGCGTAAAGTCGTACGCCATCGGCTTCATCCTGTCGGTGATCCTGACCGTGATTCCTTTCGGTCTGGTGATGTACCCGAGCCTGCCGAAAGCCACCACGCTGGCAATCGTTCTGTTGTTCGCCGTGATCCAGGTGATCGTTCACCTGTATTACTTCCTGCACCTGGACCGTTCCATTGCTCAGCGTAACAACGTGATCGCGTTCGTCTTCACGGCCATCGTGATCCTGCTGCTGGTTGGCCTGTCGTTGTGGATCATGTTCAGCATCCACACGTTCATGATGGCGAAGTGAGGTAAGACCCGATGTCGCTCAAGCACTTTATCCAAATCACCAAACCGGGGATCATTTTCGGTAACGTGCTTTCTGTGGCAGGCGGGTTCTTCCTGGCCTCGAAAGGGCATGTCGATTTGGCCGTGTTTCTGGCAGCCATGATCGGCACCTCCCTGGTTGTAGCCTCCGGTTGCGTGTTCAACAACTGCATCGACCGCGACATCGACCTGAAGATGGAACGCACTAAAAACCGGGTGCTGGTGCAGGGCTTGATCTCCCTGAAACTGGCCCTGGTCTACGCGACCATCCTTGGTGTTCTCGGCGTTGCGTTGTTGTACAAGGTGGCCAACCCGTTGGCCGCGTTGTTCGCGGTCATCGGCTTCATCATCTACGTCGGCTTCTACAGCCTGTACCTAAAGCGCAAGTCGGTTCACGGCACGCTGGTGGGCAGTCTGTCGGGCGCCATGCCGCCAGTGATCGGTTACGTTGCCGTAACCAACAGCTTCGACATGGCCGCGCTGACCCTGCTGGTGATGTTCAGCCTGTGGCAGATGCCGCATTCCTACGCCATCGCGATCTTCCGCTTCAACGATTACCTGGCCGCATCGATTCCGGTGTTGCCAGTGAAGCGCGGGATTCAAGTGGCCAAGAAGCACATCCTGCTCTACATCCTGGCGTTCCTCGTAGCGACCTTGATGCTGACCTTCAGCGGTTACGCTGGCATGAGCTATCTCGCGGTGGCTGCGGCCATGGGCATGTACTGGTTGTACATGGCCTGGACCGGCTACAAGGCAGTGGATGACACGGTCTGGGCACGCAAGCTGTTCGTGTTCTCGATCTTCACCATCACTGCGTTGAGCGTCATGATGTCCCTGGACTTCAAGGTGCCTGCAGAGTTGCTGCTGACGTACGCGCCGTAAGGCTCAAAGGCTAAAGAAAAACCCCGCACATTGAGAGATGTGCGGGGTTTTTTGTTGGGTGGATTATGCTGATTTGATGTGCCGCCATTCGCGAGCAGGCTCGCTCCCACATGTGATCGACGCAGATCACATGTGGGAGCGAGCCTGCTCGCGAATCGCAACGTCACTGAATGTGCTGGGTTGCCGGTTGCAGACTTCCGGTAAACCTCCTAGATTTGGATCCAGCCATGACAGTGATAGCGCCATGCCATTTACTGGTGCTCAACTGTCTCAACCTGCGGTACTTCATGCACTGATCAAAAGGCTGGGCGAAATGACTGAGAGGATGACCTGCGACGAGCGTTTTATTGCCCTGGCCCAAGAGCTGAACTATGACATTTATGGCGAGAACACCGCCGGCGGCAACTATGCGCCGCTGATCCGTCATCACGATGAGTTGTACATCAGCGGCATGGTGCCGCGCACTAACGGCAAGATTCAGTACCCGGGTCGCGTCGGTCTGGAGCTGACCCTCAAAGATGCGCAAGCCGCCGCGAGCATCAGCGCGATGCGTTGTCTGGCGCTGATCGTCGATGCCGTCGGTTCGCTGGACAAGATCAAGGCACTGTTGCGGGTCACCGTGTACGTGAAGTCGACGCCAGACTTCGTTGACCTGAGCGAAGTCGCCAACGGTGCCTCGGACGTGTTCAGTCATGTGCTCGGCGATGCCGGCCGGCACACGCGCAGCACGGTCGGTGTGTATCAGTTGCCGAAGAACGCGGCGATTGAGGTCGATATGATCGTCGCGCTGCATTCGGGCGCATAACCCTCGAAAGCCGGACAACAAAAAGCCCCGCCTGAATCTCAGCGCGGGGCTTTTTTCGTACAGCGGCTGCGGTATTACTGCGCGGCGATACTGTAGCCATCGAACGCGGTCTGCTGTTGCAGCGCGGTGATGATGTTCTTGCGGTTGACGGCTTGTTCAGTGCCGGCGTTGTCGAGGAACGTTTCGCTTTCCAGCTCTGCTTCTTCGCCTTCGCCAACGAAGGTGAAGCCGAGGAACTCCAGCGCTGCGCGGTCAACATTCAGGCGCGAGCGAGGCGTGCGCAGCGGCAGGGTCACGCTGATGCCGTCCTTGCTGATGGTGAAGATCTCGACTTCTTTCTTCTTTGCAGCTTTGCCCTTGCCGCCGCTCGGGTTGCTGATCGCCTGATGGGTCTGGTTCAACACTTTGAGGGCCAGGCCATAAACAATTTCCTGGAACGCCGGATCGTCCTTGAAGCTGGACAGGATACGGCCGATCGAGAACTTGCTGCTGAGGTCTTCAAGGGCGGCGAGGTCAGCGGCTTCGGCATCTTTCAGGGCTTTGAGCTGGCCCATCAGTTCGTAGGCCTTGTCGTCATCGAAGCTGTCGTGAGCCTGACGGATCGCCGCGCGCAGTTCGCGGATCTGGTCGCTTTCGCGGGTCGACTGGAACGCGTCCAGGACCATCTCGCTGATGATTTTGGCTTGTGGCAGGTGTTGTGAAAGATTGATGGAGTTTTCGTATTCCGCTTTGGACGATTCGGTGACTACGGATTCAGCGGTGTTGAAATCGGACATTGAAATTTCACTACTTTTTAACTTGAGTGGAGATGAGAAAACCCAAGGGCTTTTTCAGGCCGACTAATTTAGGGGAGCGCGGCGGCGTTGTCACGGAGCAACGGTCTGCCGGTCGAGTTTTTTCCCGGCGTGCGCTATTTCAGGCGCGGCCGTTCCATGGCAATCACCGAGGTCGCAAAACCCAGGCTGGCGAAAAAAGCCTCAGCGCCTTCGCGCCCGGCACGCAGCACCCAGGTGATATCCGGGTTGTCGCCCATGATGTACTCCACCAGTGCGCGGCCAATCCCTTCACGCCGATGCTGATCGTCGACCACCACCATCGACAGGTAGCCGTTGGACAAGCCATCGGTGATCCCGCGAGCGAAACCGATGATGCGCTCACCCTGGACGGCGACGGCGGTGCGCTGAGAGTGCGCGATCAACCGGGCGAAGTGTTCAGCTGAGCCGGTGCGATGGCCCCAGCCATGCTGCCCGAGAAACTGCCGCACCGATTCCGTTTCGGCGGGCAGCAAATCACGTACGTTGAGTGTGTTGTTCATCTGCCGTTCGGGTCCTTGTCTGCGATTCTTCATGGGAGGTTCGCGCAGATAACGTCAGGATTTCCCCCACGTCTGCATTGCAAACTCGACGAACCGGCGCAGTTTCGGCAAGCGATAGCGATCCGGCGCGTAGAGCAGATGCATCGGTCTGCTGGGCGGCTGGAAATCGGCAATCACCTTCACCAGTCGGCCGTCGCGCAGGTCTTGTTCCACCAGCGCATCCGGCAACATGACGATGCCCATGCCGGTGCGTGCCGCCTGATGCAAGCCGGCGGAGCTGTTGATCAGCATAGGTCCGCTGACGTCGACCATGATTTCCCCGTCGGGGCCGCTGAGGCGCCAGCGCTTTTCCACCGATTGCCAATCGTCGCCGGCGGGGTAGGCGAACGACAGGCAATCGTGTTGTTGCAGATCTTCCGGGGTTTTCGGCATGCCGCGCCGGGCGACGTATTGCGGTGAGGCGCACACGGTCAGGGTGTAGTCGATCAGGGGCCGGGCAATCAGGTTGGACTGGTCGAAATTGCCCAGGCGAAACGCCACATCGAGGCCGCTTTCCAGTAGATCGGGCCGGCTGTTGGTCAGCACCACATCGAGTTTGACCTGCGGGTACAGCAAGGAAAATTCGCTAAGCGCCGGCGCCAGCCGCTCGACGCCGAACGTCAGCGGCGCGGTGAGGCGCAGCATGCCCCGGGGTTGATCGAGGGTCTGCTCGGCGAGGCGTTCGGAGTCGGCGACCAATCCCAACACTTCCAGACAGCGCTGGTAATAAACACTGCCGAATTCAGTGAGTCGCTGACGTCGAGTGGTGCGTTGCAGCAGTTGCACGCCCAGCCGTCGTTCTAGCGCACGCAGATGATTGCCAACCATGGTCGTCGACATGTCGCACTGCAACGCGGCCGCCGTCATGCTCCCGGCTTCGACGACTTTGACGTACACGCTCATCGACTGGAACAGGTCCATTATCAAGCTCTGCTTTTAAATGAATGAAGTTTTGCCGAGTTTATCCAGTTTCGGTGGCTAACCATACTGCCAGCACACCGACCTTCACTGGAGTTTGAAGTCATGACCGCCGCCCTGATGAACACCTATCAACCGCTGGCCCTGAGTTTCACCAAGGGGCTCGGCACCCGCCTGTGGGATCAGGCCGGTCGCGAATATCTGGATGCGGTTGCCGGTGTGGCGGTGACCAACGTCGGCCACTCACACCCGCGGATCGTTTCAGCGATCAGCGAGCAGGCGGGATTGCTGCTGCACACCTCCAATCTGTACAGCATCGATTGGCAGCAACAACTGGCCAAGCGGCTGACTGAGCTGTCGGGCATGGAGCGCGCGTTCTTCAATAATTCCGGTGCCGAGGCCAATGAAACGGCGCTGAAACTGGCGCGTTTGTACGGCTGGCGCAAAGGCATCGAACAGCCGCTGGTAGTGGTCATGGCCAACGCGTTCCATGGCCGCACACTCGGCACCTTGTCGGCCAGCGATGGCCCGGCGGTGCGACTGGGCTTCAACGAATTGCCGGGGGATTTCCTCAAAGTGCCGTTCGGCGAACTCGCAGCGCTGGAGAAAATTCAGCGCAAGTACGGCGAGCGCATCGTGGCAATTCTGGTCGAGCCGATTCAGGGCGAAAGCGGCGTGCAACTCGCACCACCCGGTTACCTGAAAGCCCTGCGCGAACTGTGCAATCGCCATGCGTGGCTACTGATGCTCGATGAGATCCAGACCGGCATCGGCCGTACTGGGCGCTGGTTTGCGTTTCAACATGAAGGCATCGTCCCGGATGTCATGACTCTGGCCAAAGGACTGGGCAATGGCGTGCCGATCGGTGCTTGCCTGGCGCGGGGCCGGGCAGCAGATCTGTTCACCCCCGGCAGCCATGGCAGCACCTTCGGTGGCAACCCGCTGGCGTGCCGGGTCGGATGCACGGTGCTGGATATCATCGAAGAACAGGCACTGTTGGAAAACGCCCGGACTCAGGGTGATCGTCTGTTGACGCGGCTGCGTGCAGAGTTGGCGGACAATCCCAATGTCCTGGCGATTCGTGGTCAGGGTTTGATGATCGGCATCGAGCTGAAACAACCGGTGCGTGATCTGACCCTGATCGCGGCGCGGGATCACGGGCTGTTGATCAACGTCACGCGGGGCAAGACGATTCGGCTGCTGCCACCGTTGACGATTGATGAGCGGGAGGTGGAGATGATTGTCAGAGGTGTGGGGCGAGCACTGATCGCGCATTGATGGCTTGCAGGCAGTACTGTGGTAGCGAGCCTGCTCGCGAAGGCGGTCTATCAGTCAACACCTCTGCTGGATGATCGACCGCTTTCGCGAGCAGGCTCGCTCGCACATTCTCGGTGTAGGCCTTAGTCCGGATAATCCGCCAGATCCGGCGCCAGCATCCGTGTCTTCGCCGCGCCATTGGAGTTGTGCTGAATGATCTCGCGCGGCTGCCCCTGCTCATTGAAAAACACCTGACCGATCCCCGCCGAATTCCACAAGCGTTCGCCCGCCTCAGCGTGTTCTGGCGTGTACGGCACGATGCGCATGCGTCGGCGTTTGGTAAACCAGTTCAGCGGTGAGCGTGGCGAATAGAGCCAGCGGTTGAGACGGTCGAACCATTCCAGCAAGGTTTTCGGAAACTCATTCTTGATGCCGCTACTGGTGATCTGCCAGATCCGCGGACCGGCCTTGCGGTGGCGGATAAGCACTTCGTAGACGAAGGAATAATGCACGTCGCCGGACAGCACCACGTAGTTCCCGGGTGTGCGCGAGTGGCGGAAAATGTTCAGGATTACCTGCGCCGCACCGCGATGAGCCATCCAGTTTTCCGCGTCGACCAGCAGCGGGTAGCCGCACCAACTGAAGACCTTCTGCACCGTTTCAATCAGCTTCACACCGAAAATCGGCGCCGGCGACACGATGATTGCTGACGGATGATCGAGCAGCTCCTGTTGCAGTTCGCTCAGCGCCTCCCAATCGAGCAGGCCCGAGGGTTGCTTGAGCGTCATTTCACTGCGCCAGCGTCGGGTGCGGGTGTCGATGACCACCAGCGCCGGGCTGGTTGGCAGGACGAAATGCCATTGCTGAAAGCGCAGTAGCTCATCGATCAAATCGTCCTGCACCGGGCTGTCGAGATACTGATCATCACCGCTGGCACTCAACCGCGCAGTTTTCTCCAACACATCTTTGAACGCATCGGGGTTATTGCCCCAGCCCTGACACAACATATAGGCGATCAGCGCATTGCCGATAATGCGTTTGGAGAACGGATGGCCGTAGGCCGTTTCCTCCCATTGCGCGGACAGGTTCCAGTCATCTGTGATGTCGTGATCGTCGAAAATCATCAGGCTCGGCAGATGCGCCAGCGCGCGGGCGACCTTGCCCAATCCAGCCTTGAAGGCATCGATGCGGGTCTGTTCGAGGGTATAGCGCTTGAGGCGTTCGGGCGTCAGGTCGGGCGCGCGCGGATCGATCAGCGACCAGGCCGTTGGCGACCATACCAGTAAGTACATCGCCATGACTTCGGCGAACGTCACCAAGTGATTGTCAGCGCTGCTGCTGGTGAAAATCGGCTTACGCGCACCGCCGAAAAATCGCTCGCGCAACGTCTCGTTGCTCTCCAGTGCCGGTAACAAATCCGCACGGTGGTAGTAACTGGCCGGGTGCTCGTAGAGCTTGGCGCTGTCGCTGACCACGGCGCCTTCGAGGTGTTCGTCGAACAGGCCGAGCCGTTCGATCAAGGCATGAATCGCCCGCAACATCGGGCCGGCTACATCGTCGGCGTAGACCTGATCACCGCTCATCATCAGCAGCGCCGGCCGTTGTTGCGCATCGGTTTCCGTTGCCAGCAGTTGATCGACGCAAAGCAAACCATCCGCCGCCGGGTGATGCGGCTTACGGCAAGAGCCGTGCAGCAGTTGATCGATCCGCGAGCGCAGGACCAGGTTCGGGCTGACTGCATTGCCGTATAGCAGATGCGCCGCCCAGTCGGCGATGCCGGATGTGCTGTCGATCAACAGGTCATAGTCGATCCGCGTATCGCAGGGCAGGGCGCTGTCCAGAGCAACATCGATGAGATGAACGAACGCCTGGCGGCCTACGGGAATGACCGTGCATTTCCCGGCGTCGAGAGGAATGTCTCCCACACCTTGCAGGCGCAAGGTCAGCGCCAGTGGCCGCGTGCCGACCAACCACATGACCATGCGCGTTGGCTCCAGCCGTCGCAACAGCGGGCCGGCCAGGACAGGAGGCAGCGGGATCAGGTCAGCGGGTGTCGAAGACATCGAGGGCAAAGCTCAAGGCGCACAGGCCGGCGATGATAGCGCAGGCGGCGCCTTGAACCCTTAAATGAGCCTTAAGAGTCGGCTTTTTGCACTTTCAGCGCCAACAAACGCCATTGCGCAGGTAGTGCGTCAGTTCGCGGCTGTTCTTGCACGGAGCAATCGAAACGGTAGGTGACATCGTCGCCGTTCATGTTGCGCGCGGTGACGGTGTTGTTGAAGGTGTAGACCTGGTCCTTGAAGCGGTGGCTGACCAGCGCTTTGCTGTCAGCAAAGCGCGCCGAGGCGGGAAAGCGCAGCGTGCTGGTCACAAACGGGCTGCACATGACATACGCGATCATCGACTTGTCGGCCTGTGCGTCGCCGCGCAACTTCTTGTTCAACGCTGCCAGGGCCATGCGACCCTGATAGTCGCTTTGATCCAGCACGGTCTGTAAGCCGATTGATTTCGGCGCCCGGCTGGCGTAGTTCGGCAACAAGGCAGAGTCGGCAGGAGAAGGCTTGTCGTCCGGTTCGATGGCAGCAAAAACCGGCGCATCCTTCAGCTCGGCGGCGGGCGTGATTGACTCGGCTTCAGGCAATAGAGAGGTCGACTCGGCGACCTGCGTGTTTTCAGCCTGCGGCGCTTCGTAGTCATGCGACGAAGGAAACAACGACAGCGTGATCGACAGCACCACCATCGCAACAATGAAACCACCCGCTGCGCCAACGATGTTGCCGTAGAAAATATTCCAGCTGCCACGGTTCTTGACCACCCAGCGCCACATGAAACCCCAGACGGCAACAATCGCCAGAAAACGCAGAAACTCCATTCGATCCTTTCCTTAAACCTTCAAAACCTGAAATCAACGCACGCCCAAGGTGAACGCTGACGATGGGCGGCAAGATAACAAAACAGACGTGTATTGCCAGTGACGATAGCGGCGCTCAGTGAAAATTGAGCGCGAAAAACGCCAGTGTTGTCATACCAGCCGCTAACCCACAGACGCTGGCGAAAAGCTGGCGGGCCAACGGATGCTCTGGCCGAGGACGCCTGACCAGCCACATCCAGACACCCGCCAGCACGCCGAAAGTGCTGATCATCTGGAACACGCTACTGGCCAGGTTCTCGGGTGAAGGAGGCACGTGCGCCGGGAAAAGGCCCGAACAGATCACCGAAAAAATCATTGCGACGATGAAGCCGCTGGCGGCACCCGCCAGGTTGGCGAGTATCAGATTCCAGGCTCCACGGGTTTGCACCACCCATGCCCAAACGGCTGCCCAGACGAAAAAGTACAGCAAAGCCATCATGGTGTTTTCCCCCTGAAAATTGATCTCCATCGAGGCGTTGGTGTCCTCGTTATTGGCAGTGGACGGCAAGATAGCAAAATAGTAGCTTCGCGCCATCGCTCTATCTCAGTAACGGACTACCTATGCCTGTCAGCACCCACGCTATACGCCTGTTCTGCGTAATCACACTCGCCGTTGCAATGACCCCGGCATTCGCCGCCGTGCAAGAACACCCGGAAAACAGCTGGAAGTATTACGTCGGCAACTGCCAGCGGGTGCTGGAAAAAATGGCCGACGTATACAGCGGTCGCACCACGGCTTATGACGTGATGTTCGCGCTGGAAAGCAACCTGCGGACGATGAATGAACAACGCTCGAACCTGACGCCCAATCACCTGGGCTCGCGAGAATTCACCGAATGCGAAAACGTCGCGGGCCAGGCTGAAGCAATGATTGCCCAAGGCAAAGCCGAGTTCGCCGCGAAAATGCAAGGTGCTGCGGAGGAAGGTCGCATCGCCCACCAGAACTCCCCCGAATACCAACGCGCTCGCGCCCTCGGCTACAGCGACGTCGGTGACATCTCCTTCCTGAAACTGCACGAAGACACCGACGGCGAAGCACGCCTGAAAACCATGTTGATCACCGTCGACGAAATCTGCGGCCAATACTTCCGCGCCACGCAGTATATAAAGCCGTATGTGATCTACACCGTCAGGCCTTCGGATGGCGGTTGCGGTGAAGTTAAACGCGTGGCGGTGTTTGGCGGCCGCTCAGTGGAGAAGGGGGACTACATTGATGAGAAGGGCGAGTTTCAGTATCTGGGCTGGAAAAAGCTTGTCGGCGCGGATGGGTTTCCAACGGATATCCGGGTGCTGAAAGCCCGTCGTTGAAGCAAAGAAATACGGGGATGTTTTCTGGACGATGAGGATGGACAGATGATCGACTTCAACAACAAAGGCTTCTTCAAACTCAAGCAGAACGATGAGTACGCCGAGCGCGTCACCACCTTGTTGCTCGACGGGGAACAAGTGATCGACTCTTACAAGGCCATGCGTGATGGTGTGGTGTTTACCAACAAGCGCATTATCGCGGTCAACGTTCAAGGCATCACTGGCAGCAAGAAGGACTTCACGTCCTTGCCCTACAAGAACATCGTCGCGTATTCGGTGGAGACGTCGGGAACGTTCGATCTGGATTCAGAGCTGGAAATCTACTTTTCGTCGCTGGGGAAAGTGAAGTTCGAATTTACGGGGAAGACTTCGATGGTGGAGATATCGAAGTACATCTCAAAGCATCTTCTATAAAGGCACAGTCCAATCACAAGATGTCTTTCAAATAACCCTTGAGCGCGAGAAGCGGTTGATTCAACTGCTCCATCGACCGCACCTCGCTCAAATCGATGGACAATTTTTGCAACTCGCGCCCCAACGGTTTTTCGACACCGCCCAAGGCACCCATCGCCAAGCCCAGGCATTCGTTCATTTTTAACTGAATGGTCTCGACATCCCCGCGCCGCACCAGCAATTCGAAAACGTCTTTCTGGTAATCGCCCATGACCATGTCGTCCCGCAGGATCGGGCTCAGGCCTTCTTCCTCATACGCGAGTTTGAGGGAGAAAAGGGCGACTGTTTCCAGTGACGTTTCCATGATTTAAGTCCTAGGGGCTATTTTTGAGGTTTCGAAGGTGAGTCATCGTTCAGCAAGGCAATCAGGTCTGTCGGAGTTCGCCCTGCCGTTATAGGCAGCCATCGACCCGAGGCAGCGGGAAAACATTCTAAGATAGATGCGGCACTGAAAGTGGCTGCGAAAAACAGGCTCCCACGCAAAATCCGCTCTGCTGTCTAACCCGTCGTTCGCGAATTCACCCTAGAGGTGCGGACTTCAATCGGCTTCTACGTCTTTACACGGGATCAGATGGCCGCAGTCGCAGCCCGGCATTTCGGTCAGGGAAAAGAATTTCTTGAGGGGGGTTGACCAGGTACTTTAATGCTGTATTATTCGCCTCCCGCTGACGAGAGATCGGAAGCGCAAGTGGTTGAAGTTGTTGAAGAAATCTTCGAAAACTTCTGAAAATAACCACTTGACAGCAAATGAGGCTGCTGTAGAATGCGCGCCTCGGTTGAGACGAAA
>NZ_MOBX01000003.1 GCF_003732425.1 Pseudomonas fluorescens | reverse complement strand
GCCTCCGACAGCGCCGGCGCCGCTTGCAAAGGCGTGCGCACCGCGAGGTCGTACACCGGCGCGGCGAGGATCTTTTTCACGTAGTGCTCAAGCAGGGTTTGCTGATCGTATGTGTAACTCATGAACATCTCCTTGGCAGAATTCACACGGTCCCTGTAGGAGCTGCCGAAGGCTCGGGCCGCGATCGGACGATCTTTTGATTTTGTTTTAGAAAAATCAAAGTCAAAAGATCGTCCGATCGCGGCCCGAGCCTTCGGCAGCTCCTACATGAGCCACATTTCAAAAACCCCGGAGACAGAAAGTAAAAACCCGCCTCTAGGGCGGGTTGGGTGCTGCAGTCGTGAGCTAGCCCGCCAAATGAGGAATGGCGGTAATAATGCTTGGCTGGCAGCGCAATACGGTGGAAGTCATGGGCTGGAAATTAGCCTGCGCGCTACTGGCAAGTCAATGGCCAAGTTCAACCGGCGGCGTTAGTCTGGCAACTCTCTCATCACACCACGGAAGGAATGCATGATGTCGATCGCCCTGCCCCTCACGGCTTTGCTCGCGTTTAGCGGTTACACCGTTTCGGTGATGCTCCAGGCCGAACAGTCATTGATCGACTTCGGTATCAGCCTGATGTCGCGGCCCGATACCGCGCAGGTGGTGATTGATCTGTATCTGCTGGCGACACTCGCCGGGATCTGGATGGTCAAGGATGCGCGGTCGCGCGGGCATTCGGTCTGGTCGGTGGTGCCTTATTTGTTGCTGACGGCGGTTTTCGTGTCGATCGGGCCGTTGTTGTATCTGGTGGTGCGTGGCGTTCGCGAGCGCAACAGGAAGGCAGTGGAACATGAACACCTGAAAACCCTGTAGGAGTGAGCCTGCTCGCGATAGCGGAGTGTCAGCCAAAGATGAAGTGCCTGACACTCCGCTATCGCGAGCAGGCTCACTCCTACACTGGAATGTTGTGGGATTCAGGGCTTTTTTACGGCGACGAACGCGGCGGTTTCGTAAGGCACCGTCACCACATCCCTGCCGCGCAGTTCAGGCTCTGCGGCGATCAACCCACGAATCTGCTCATCGACCTTCGCCCGCTGCGCTTCCGGCAGCGCGGCGATGAAACTGGTGGAGCGCACCCGATTGAAAATCACGTCTTCCGGTGAGCCGGTGTGTCCATGGTGAAACCGCTCGACCTGCAGTGGCGCAAATGCCGGGTGCGGAAACGCTGTGCGCCAGGCCCCGGTGTAGTAGCGCGGCGTGTCCCCTTCCAGCGTGTTGACGATGGCATCCAGTTTCGGCACCCAACTGACTTTGGTGTCACGCAGGTTCCAGATCAACCCCAACTTGCCACCGGGCTTGAGTACTCGAGCGATTTCGGTCAGCGCCTCGGTGCTGGCGAACCAGTGAAACGCTTGCGCGCAGATCACTGCATCGACTGAAGCGTCCGGCAACGGCAGGTCGGTCGCCGTGCCGCCCACGGCCAGTACATCGGGCCAGGCGTCAGAGAGTTTTTCCAGCATCTGCGCCACCGGTTCAACCGCGATCACTTGCGCGCCGGTCGCCACCAGACGGCCGGTGAACTTGCCGGTGCCGGCGCCCAGATCGATCACGGTCTTGTGCCCATCCAGGCCCAGCGTCGCGCTTAACCATTGACTGACCTGTGGCGGATAGTCCGGCCGCCCTTTGACGTAAGTGTCGGCAGCGCTTTTGTAACCGGCAGCGGCCGAATGATGGACGTGATCGGTCATGGCAACTCTCCTTACGGCAAAACATCGGATCGACGGCAGACGCTCCCGAGCATAGCGCTTGAATTTACGCTTACCTTGAACAGTCACTGACAATGCAATGAATAAAAATTCACGCTGTGGTGTTCAAAGTGAAACATAACCTTCTGTGGAGCCTTGCCCATGACTATCCGTTCCGTTATGTTCGCCGCCCCGTTGTTACTGGCCGCCGCGATGTCCAGCCATTTGGCCTTGGCCAACGGTGATGAAGAAGCACCGGTGCAGAAGCCCGAATGCCCGAAAGGCCAGGTCTGGGACAGCAAAACCCAGAAGTGCGTGCTGCAAACCAGTCGCTTGCTGCCGGACGCTGACCGTACCGATTACGCCTATCGCCTCGCCAAGGCCGGTCGCTACGAAGAGGCCCTGGCGCTGCTCGACACGCTGAAGCAACCGAACACTGCCAAGGCCCTCAACTATCGCGGTTACGCCACGCGCAAGCTGGGGCGCACCGACGAAGGCATCGGTTATTACCTGCAATCGGTAAAACTCGACCCGCAGTACGCGCAAGTGCGCGAATACCTCGGCGAGGCCTATGTGATCAAAGGCCGCGTCGACCTGGCGCAGGAACAGTTGCAGCAGATCAAATCGATTTGCGGCATGTCGTGCGAGGAGTACCAGGACCTGGCTGAGGCCATTAACGATTCATCGAAAACCTGAGCACTTTTAAGGGCCGCCATCATCTTCAACGATCAGGCATTCAGAGCAGAACTTGGACAGCATCTAGCGCGACTGTGGCGCTACGGTCTGCTGCTGTCGCGCAATCGGCACGTGGCCGAAGATCTGGTGCAGGCCACCTGTGTGCGAGCGCTGGAGCGCGCCAATCAGTACGTCGCCGGCACGCGCATGGATCGCTGGTTGCTGAGCATTCTGCATTCGATCTGGCTCAATGAAGTGCGCGCTCGGCGCGTGCGTCAGGGTGCGGGTCAGGTCGATGCCGATGGCCAACTGGCATTCGATGGTGAGTATGCGGCGCAGACGCATGTGATGGCCGCGCAAGTGATTCGCCGCGTCGATGCGCTGCCCGAGACCCAGCGCGAAACGGTCTACCTCGCCTATGTCGAAGGCTTGGCCTATCGCGAAGTCGCGGAAATCCTGCAAGTGCCGATTGGCACGGTCATGAGCCGTCTGGCCACCGCCCGCCTGAAACTCGCCGAATACCCGCCGTTGCAGGCGGTGCCGAAACCCACCGAAGGAGACCGCTCATGAACACACCTTCGGATGAGCAACTGGTCGCCTATCTGGATGGCGAACTTGACGGCGACTATCGCCATCAACTCGACAATGCCATTGCCGAAGACTCGTTGCTCAGTCTGCGTGTGCAATGGCTCAGCCGCAGCAATCTGCCCTACAAGAACGCCTATGACGAACTGGCGCAACAGGCGCCGCTCGATCGCCTGCAAGCGCGGCTGGACGCCATTCCGGCGCCGCAGCCTCCTGGCTTCAATCGCCGCTGGTTTATCGGTGGCGCTGCCGCTGCGCTGTTGGCCGGTGGCGTTTTGGCCGACCGGTTATTCCTTGGCTGGCACGCCGCGCAATCGAACAACTGGCGCGCATTGGTGGGCGATTACATGGCGCTGTATGTGCCGCAGACGCTTGATCATCTGCCCACCGATGAAGCCGCCCAACGGGCGCAACTGCGCACGATCGATGCGCGTCTGGGCCTGAACCTTGCACCAGCCACTTTGAAGCTGCCTGATGCCGAATTCAAACGGGCGCAGATGCTTGAGTACGACGGCGTGCCGATTGCGCAGATCGTTTATCTGGATGCGAAACATGGGCCACTGGCGCTGTGTGTCACGCGCTCAAACAGCGGCAGTCAGCCGTTGGCCCATGAACGTCGGCGTGAGATGAACGTGGTGTATTGGACTGAACGGCAGCATTCATGGATGTTGATCGGACACGACGCCCCGGTTGCGCTGGAAGACAAGGCAAAACTGTTAAAAAGTCGCTTAAGTACCGGATAGATCCTGCACTATGCTGAGCGAGTGTTTTTCCAGGGACGACTCCACAATGCCTGATTCATCTCGTTCTGCCTTACTGGTGATCGACGTTCAAAACGACTTCACCCCCGGCGGCCAATTAGCGGTACCGGAAGGTGACCTGATTGTGCCGCTGATCAACCGGCTTGCCCGCCAGTTCACCCAGGTTGTCGTCGCACAGGACTGGCACCCGGCCGGTCACGCCTCATTCGCGTCCAGCCATCCCGGTCACCAGCCCTACGATGTCATTCAGTTGGCTTACGGCGAGCAGACACTCTGGCCCGACCATTGTGTGCAATCGACAGCGGGAGCCGAGTTTCACCGGGAACTTGACCTGCCTCATGCCCAACTGATCATACGCAAGGGCTGTAACCCTGATATCGACAGCTATTCAGCCTTTCTGGAAGCCGATCGCCGCACCACCACGGGGCTGGCCGGTTACCTGAAAGAGCGCGGGATCGATACGGTTTACATGGTGGGGCTGGCACTGGATTTCTGCGTGATGTTTTCGGCGCTGGATGCGCGGACGGCGGGGTTCAATGCCTACGTGGTGCTGGATGCGTGCCGGGCGATCGATCTGAATGGATCACTGGCGGCAGCGATTGAGCGGATGCAAAGTGCCGGGGTCGGGTTGATTCAATCCACAGAGCTGGTCTGAACTACCACTGCCCTCCGTAGGAGTTAGCCTGCTCGCGAAAGCGTCGGGCCAGTCAACGCATACTTGGCTGACAGATCGCCTTCGCCAGCAGGCTCGCTCCCACAGGTATATTTTCAGCGTCATGAAGCTCAGGCGTTAGTGGGCAACCACAACCGGAACCGTGCTCCGCCCAACGGCGAGGACTCCACGGTCAACGTGCCACCCTGCGCTTCCAGCGCGCGGCGACTGATCGCCAGGCCCAGGCCAAAACCGCCAGTGGCGCGATCACGGCTGCGGTCGAGTCGATAGAACGGCTCGAAAATCCGCTCACGCTCGTCATCGGGGATACCGATGCCGTCATCATCGACCCAGATCTCACAGCCCTCGGCATTGACCTGCACGCCTATCTGAATGCGCTTTTCGCAATAGCGCATGGCGTTGCGCAGCAGATTCTGGATCGCCCGTGCAGTCAGGCGCGGATCGAGGGAAAAGCGTTCCAGTTGACCGTGCAGCAGCACGTCGATGACGATCTCCGGCGACTCCAGCTCATCATCGACACTGCCCAGAATGCTGTCGATGAACTCATCCAGCGACACCTCGACCTGCTCCGGCAGTTGCGCCGGATTCTGCAAGCGGCTGTAGGAAAGCAACTCCAGCACCAGTTCATCCAGCTCACGAATGTGCGCGACCAGTCCCAGCAGGCGCTCGCGACTGGCGGCCGGCAAGTCATCGGACAGGGCCAGGGCCAGGCCGAAATCCAGACGCGTCAACGGTGTGCGCAGTTCATGGGACACGGCGTTGAGCAGGTCACGTTGCTGATTGAGCAGGTTTTCGATATCGCCCGCCATGGTGTCGAAGACGTTGGCGAGGCTGCCGATGTTGGAGCTCGGGGCGATTTTCGTGCGCTCGCTCAAGTGGCCTTTACCGAAGCGTTCGGCGGTGCCCTTGAGGCGTTCCAGATCACGCCAGTGCGGGCGCAGCCACATCAACAGGCAGGCCAGCAACGTAGCGCCGATCAGCACGTTGATGCTCCAGTACAACAGATCGACGTCCATCGGATCCGGCGGCACGACCATTTGCACGGCAGTGGTGTCATCCAGCGGCGTCACCGCCAGCGTGCGCCAGCCCCAATCGCCAATGCGCACAACGTTTTCACCGCGACGCAGACGTTCCTGCTCGATGGCGGTGAACGTGGCATCGTCGATCCGCGCGAGGACGATATGCAGCGGCTGGAAATCCTTGTCCATCGACGCCGCCAGCGCCGGCCATTGCGCTTGCGGCACGGCGTGAAACTGACGGGTGATCAGCGACTGCAATCCGCGCGAGTAGTCGAGGTTGTAAGTGACGAAGCGATCGCGGAACGCCATGACCACCAGATCCGGCACCAGATAGATCGCCGCGCTGTAGGAAACGATCGTCACCAGATACAGGCGAAACAGGATGCGAAACATCAGTTCAGCATTCCCACTCAGAACGGCTGAACAGATAACCCTTGCCCCACACGGTCTTGATCTTGCGCGCCTCGCCCGCGTGGTCGTCGAACTTGCGGCGCAGCTTGGAAATGGCCACGTCCACCGAGCGGTCGGTGCCGTTGAATTCGATACCGCGCAGGCGTTGCAGGATCTGGTCGCGGCTCAACACTTCGCCGGCATGGCGAGCCAGCACTACCAGCAAGTTGTATTCGCCGCTGGACAACTCCACCGGTTGATCGCGCCAGGTGACGGTGCGCTCGGACAGGTCGATGCACAGATTGCCCATGAGAATGCGGTCATTGGCGGTCAGCGGTTCGCCGAGGCTGCTACGGCGCAACAAGGTGCGCACCCGAGCCAGCAACACGCGCGGCTCGCAGGGTTTGGTGACGTAATCGTCGGCGCCCATTTCCAGACCCAAGACTTGATCGTGGCTGTCGTCGCGCGCCGTCAGCATCAGAATCGGCAGCGTCGCCGAATCAGCGCGCAGCAAACGGCAGACTTGCAAGCCATCAAGGCCCGGCAGCATGAGGTCGAGGATCACCAGATCCGGTGGATTGACCCGTGCCCGCTCACGCACGTGGTCGCCACGGCCGATCACGCTGACGGAATATCCGTTGCGCTCCAGGTAGCTGGAAATCAGTTCGGCGAGGGCGGTGTCGTCTTCGACCAGGAGGATGTTGGGCATGGGTGATCCAGAAAGTGCTGTGGCGAACGATGAGGCACATTCGCGAGCAGGCTCGCTCCCACACTTGGAATGCGATCCCTTGTGGGAGCGAGCCTGCTCGCGAAAGCTATCTATCTGTCGCAATAAATTTCAAGACCTGAAGGATATACGCCCTCGCCCATTCCTGAGCAAAACCCTTACACAATTTCACACAGCGCCTACAAACCTTCACCGCTAATCTCGGCGTCTGCCCGTAGGATGCGGACATCAATATTGGGGGTTGTACATGTCGAAGAAACTGCTGGCCGGACTCGGCCTGATCGCGATGGCGCTGACACTGAGCGCCTGTGATTCATCCTCGAAGGCAGAGGATCAGGCGCCACCGGCCACCGTGCGCATCGAGACGATCGAAGCGCATCCCCTGACGCTCAGCAGCGAACTCAGCGGCCGCATCGCCGCGCCACGCATCGCCGAAGTACGCGCACGGGTGGCCGGTGTGGTCTTGCAGCGCACCTTCCGCGAAGGCAGCGACGTGAAAAAGGGCGATGTGCTGTTTCGCATCGATCCTGCACCATTCAAGGCTGACCTCGACAGCGCTGAAGCAGCGTTGCGCAAGGCAGAAGCCAATGCCTTTCAAGCGAAACTGCAGGAGCAGCGCTACGCCCAGTTGATCGACGACAAAGCCATCAGCGCTCAGGACTACGACAACGCCCGCGCCAATGCCCGGCAAACCGCCGCTGACGTTGCGGCCAACAAGGCTGCCGTCGAACGCGCAAAACTGAACCTCGGTTACGCCACCGTCACCGCACCGATTTCCGGTCGCGTCGGCCGTGCGCTGGTCACCGAAGGTGCACTGGTCGGGCAGAACGAAACCACACCGTTGGCACTGATTCAGCAGCTCAACCCGATTCACGCCGACCTCACCCAATCGACCCGTGAACTCAACGAATTGCGCCGTGCGTTCCGCTCCGGGCAGTTGCAGGAAGTCGGCCAGGATCAGGTCAAAGCCACGCTGATTCAGGATGACGGCAGCCTGTATCCGCTGCCGGGCAAATTATTGTTCAGCGACATCACCGTCGACCCGGGCACCGGCCAGATCATCCTGCGCAGCGAGTTCCCCAACCCGGATCTGGATTTGCTGCCGGGCAGCTTCATCCGCGTGCGTCTGGAACAGGCAACCATCCAGAACGGCATCACCGTACCGCAGCGTGCTGTGCAGCGTGACAGCGCCGGTATCGCCCAAGTGCTCACCGTCGATGACCAGATGCGTGTCGCGCAGCAACCGGTGCAACTGGGCGCGGTGCAAAACAATCGCTGGATTGTCACCGGCGGCCTCAAGCCCGGCGATCGCATCGTCATCGAAGGCCTGCAACACGCCCGCCCCGGCGAAATCGTGCAGATCGACGACACCCCTCTTCCACTTGCCCAGACCTCTGGTCAGTAAGCAGGACGCTTTTCTATGCCGCAGTTCTTTATCGACCGCCCGGTGTTTGCCTGGGTCGTCGCGTTGTTCATCCTGTTGGCCGGTGCGCTGGCCATCCCCCAATTGCCGGTGGCGCAATACCCCGACGTCGCCCCGCCGCAGATCGAAATTTACGCCGTGTACCCCGGCGCCTCGGCGCAGACTGTCGATGAAAGCGTGGTCAGCCTGATTGAAGAAGAGCTCAATGGCGCCGATCACTTGCTGTACTTCGAATCGCAAAGCAGCCTCGGCAGCGCGACGATCAAAGCCACCTTTCAGCCGGGCACCAACCCGGAACTGGCGCAGGTTGATGTGCAAAACCGCCTCAAAGTGGTCGAGTCGCGCCTGCCGCAAGCGGTCAACCAGCAGGGTTTGCAGGTCGAAAAAGTTTCGTCCGGTTTCCTGCTCCTGATCACCCTGACCTCCAGCGACGGCAAACTCGATGACGTAGCGCTCAGTGATTATCTGGCGCGCAACGTGATGAACGAGATCAAGCGTCTGGACGGTGTCGGCAAGGCACAGTTGTACGGCGCCGAGCGCGCCATGCGCATCTGGATCGATCCGCAAAAGCTGATCGCCTTCAACCTGACGCCGGCCGATGTCAATGAAGCCATCGTCGCGCAGAACGCCCAGGTCTCGGCGGGCAGCATCGGTGATCTGCCGTCGCCGTCTACCCAGGAAATCACCGCGACGATTCTGGTCAAGGGCCAGTTGTCGACACCGGAAGAGTTCGCCGACATCGTGCTCAAGGCCAATCCGGATGGCTCCACGGTGCGCATCGGTGACGTGGCACGGGTCGAGATCGGCAGTCAGGAATACCAGTTCGGCACCCGCCTTAATGGCAAGCCGTCCACCGCCGTCGGCGTGCAACTGTCGCCGGGCGCCAACGCGCTGAGCACTGCAACACTGGTGCGGGCGAAGATGGATGAGCTGTCGCGCTACTTCCCGGCGGGCGTCGAATACAAGATCCCGTACGACACCTCACCGTTCGTCAAAGTCTCGATCACCAAAGTGGTTTACACCTTGGGCGAAGCGATGCTGCTGGTATTCGCGGTGATGTTCCTGTTCCTGCAGAACGTGCGTTACACGCTGATTCCGACGCTGGTGGTACCGGTGGCGCTGATGGGCACGTTCGCGACCATGCTCGCGCTGGGTTTCTCGATCAACGTTTTGACGATGTTCGGCATGGTCCTGGCCATTGGCATTTTGGTGGATGACGCCATCGTGGTGGTGGAGAACGTCGAGCGGATCATGGCCACCGAAGGCCTGTCGCCCAAGGAAGCCACCCGCAAAGCCATGACACAGATTACCGGCGCGATCATCGGCATCACCCTGGTGCTGGTCGCGGTGTTTATCCCGATGGCGTTCATGCAGGGCTCGGTCGGGGTGATTTACCAACAGTTCTCGCTGTCGATGGCGACGTCGATTCTGTTCTCGGCGTTCCTCGCCCTGACCCTGACCCCGGCATTGTGCGCGACGCTGCTCAAACCGATTGCCAAGGGCGAGCATCATGAAAAGTCCGGATTCTTCGGCTGGTTCAACCGCCGCTTCGAGCACCTGACCGATCGCTATCAGGGCTGGGTCGGCTATGCGCTGAAACGCAGCGGCCGTTACCTGCTGATCTACGTTGTGTTGCTGGTTGGGCTGGGCCTGTGCTTCGCGCGTCTGCCCTCCTCGTTCCTGCCGGTGGAAGATCAGGGTTACACCATCACGGATATTCAACTGCCGCCCGGCGCCACCAAGAATCGTACGGTGGCCGTGGCTGAACAGCTTGAGGCGCATAACGCCAGCGAGCCGGGGATCAGTGACACGGTGGTGATTCTCGGTTTCAGCTTCTCCGGTAGCGGCCAGAACGCGGCTTTGGCGTTCTCGACACTAAAGGACTGGTCGCAGCGCAGCAGTGATGACGCCGCCAGCTCGATTGCCGATCGCGCCAATATCGCGCTGAGTGAAATCAAGGACGCCATGGCGTTCTCGGTGCTGCCACCGCCCGTGGATGGCCTCGGCACGTCGAGCGGTTTCGAGTTCCGTCTGCAGGATCGCGGTGGCCTCGGCCATGCGACCTTGATGCAGGCACGCACTGAATTGCTGGCTGCCGCCGAAAAAAGTCCGGTACTGATGAACGTGCGCGAAAGCGCGCTGGCCGAAGCGCCGCAGGTGCAGTTGGTGGTTGATCGTAAGCAGGCCAATGCCCTCGGCGTCTCGTTCGCCGATATCGGCAATGTGCTGTCCACTGCCGTCGGTTCCAGCTATATCAATGACTTCCCCAATCAGGGGCGCATGCAGCGTGTTGTCGTGCAAGCCGAAGGCGATCAACGCAGCCAGGTGACCGATCTGCTGAAAATGCATGTGCGCAACAATGCCGGGCACATGGTGCCGCTGTCGGCGTTCGTCCAGGCCAACTGGATTCAGGGCCCGGCGCAGTTGACCCGTTACAACGGCTATCCGGCGATTGCGATTTCCGGCGAACCATCACCGGGGCACAGTACCGGTGAGGCCATGGCGGAAATCGAACGTCTGGTTGCGCAGGGGCCGAAAGGCCTGGGCCAGGAATGGACCGGGTTGTCGTTGCAGGAACGCTTGTCTGGCAATCAGGCGCCGATTCTGCTCGGTCTGTCGTTGCTGGTGGTGTTCCTGTGTCTGGCGGCGCTGTACGAGAGCTGCTCGATTCCGACCTCGGTGTTGCTGGTGGTGCCACTGGGTGTGCTCGGCGCAGTGTTGGCCGTGACGTTGCGCGGCATGCCCAACGACGTGTTCTTCAAGGTTGGTCTGATTACCATCATCGGACTGTCGGCGAAGAACGCGATCCTGATCATCGAGTTCGCCAAGAGTTTGTATGACGAAGGTCACGATCTGATCGATGCGACGTTGCAGGCCGCGCGTTTGCGCCTACGCCCCATCGTGATGACTTCGCTGGCGTTCATTCTCGGTGTGGTGCCGCTCGCGATTGCCACTGGCGCCAGCTCGGCGAGTCAGCAAGCGATCGGCACCGGCGTGATTGGCGGGATGATTACCGCGACACTGGCGGTGATCTTCGTGCCCGTCTTCTTCGTCGTGGTCATGAAGCTCGTACAACGATTCACCAAACCCCACTGATCCAAACTGTAGGAGCTGCCGAAGGCTGCGATCTTTTGACTTTGTTTTTAGAAGATCAAAAGATCGCAGCCTTCGGCAGCTCCTACAAAAGCAGGGTTGCGTACGCTATGGTGCAGGGACAGTTCACCAACGTGAGTCCCCATGCGCTTCCTCGCCCGCACCCACCCTCGCCTGTCCGCCGCCGCCCTGTTCGGCCTCGCCACCGGCTTGTTGGCCCCCGCCGATTCCATCGTCAGCAAAATCCTCATCGGCTGGAATGCCGGTGTCTGGACCTACCTGATTCTGATGTTCTGGCTGACCGTGCGCGCCAAGGCCCCGGACGTCAAACGCATTGCTGAAGTCGAAGACGAAAACGCCGGGCTGGTGCTGTTCGTAGTGTGCATCGCCGCGCTGGCCAGCCTGGCCACCATCACCTTCGAACTGGCCGGCAGCAAAGACCTGGAAACCACGCTCAAGCTCCTGCATTACGGTTTCACCGCGCTGACGGTGATCGGCTCGTGGCTGCTGATCGGGGTGATTTTCTGTGTGCATTACGCGAGGTTGTATTACACCTGGGATGGCAAGGAGCCGGCGCTGCGCTTTGCCGAAGGGCTGACCACACCCAACTATTGGGACTTCTTGTACTTCTCGTTCACCATCGGTGTGGCAGTGCAGACTGCCGATGTCGGGGTGGCAACGCGGGATATCCGCAAAATTGTGCTGGCGCAGTCGTTGATAGGGTTTGTTTTCAACACAGCGATACTGGGGTTTTCGATCAATATCGCCGCAGGACTGTTTGGCTGAACAAGCTCCGAACAAAAAATGCCCTGACACTGTCAGGGCATTTTCAATTCACCGGTAACCGATCAGAAGAAGTAGCTGACTCGCAAGCTACCGCTCCAGTCCTGGCTCACAGTTGTCCCTTTGCTGCCACCCACCTGGGCGGAAACCTGCCATGTACGTTGCGCCGGTGTCCACTTCAGACCTGCGCCATACTCCACAGAGCGGCTCGCACGATCGTCATCGAAGCTGTCGTCGTTGATCTTGACCTCGTTGGTTTTGACAAACTCGTGATTGAATGCGGTCGATAGACTGGGCTCCAGCAAACTGCCGTTATCCAGCGTGATGACACGCCCGCCGCGAACACCCACTTTGCCCTGAACAGAACGCATGGTATCGGCTTTGACTTGCAGGCCGTTGTCGAGCCTGTATTCATCGCTTTGCGCAACGCCCGTCGAAATCTGTACCTGCGGCTCGACAAAATACTCATCCTTGAGACGAATATGTTTGCCGATTGCTGCAGAACCACTTAATCCCAGAGACTTGTAGTCACCCTTCGTGCGGGTGCCATCGCTCATCGTCACTTTGGCTTTGTTATCGAACTGATTGATTTTGGCCATGAGATTGACGAATACACCGCTGTCGACATCAAACGTGCTGCCGTAAACACCTGCGTTCACGCTGTCGACAATGGCGCTGGAGCCGTATTTCAGATCAATGTCAGTTCGACTCGTGCCGACAAATCCACCCAGTACCCATGCGCGCCCGCCAATATCGACGATTGTATCGGCGCCACCGGTAATACCGGTCTGGTTCTGGGTGTAACCGTCGCCATACGCGTTGTCGACGTTGTACTGGTTACCGTAAGTGCGAACCCAAACGCTGTTGCTCAGTTTCACCGAGCTGTCATCCATCGCACGCAACGAGGCTTCAGGGCGGAGACTGAGACTGCGGTCACCCAACTGATCACTGAGCATGGCGGCCTCGGCATTCAGGACACTGCGAGCACTGCCCGCCAGGGCCAGCGCGGTGTTACTCGAAGTACTCACGGTTTCCTTGTCCGGGTTCAAGTACAGGCCCTGACCTTCTTTGGCCAACCGATACACGAACGTGCCCGCGTCCACAGTTTCACGTCCTCCCAGCGTAAAACTCGCGTCGCCCGCGGCAATATTGCCGACCTTCACGGCTTCTGCCGTGACAGGCGTTGTGCCGGTAGCAGCGATTTGCAATTGATGCTGCCCAGTGGCGTTGCCGGTGACATTCAGGAAGTCCGTATTGCCGTTGCCCAGATCCGTGCCCATCACAAACGTACCGCGACCGGAAAGATCGCCGACATGCAGTTGCTGGAACTGCTCGTTCGTGCCCATTTGCACGACACCGTTGTTCATGCCCAGTTGCTGCACGGTGCTGTCGCCGGTCATGACCCATCGCGCAGCATTGTTGATGGTCAGGTTGCTCGAGTTGGTGATCTGGCCGGTGAGTTCCGAACCATTGTCCAGCAATACACTCCCGTGGGCATCGCTGGTGACGTTACCGGTCAGCGTGCTGGAGTTATTCAACGAAAGGCTCGCGACATTGTTGATGTTACCGATGATGCTTGAACCATTGTCGACGCTGACGGTGGCCGCCGTTCCCGCGACGCCTTCAACGTCGCCGTTCAAGGTACTGCCACTGTCGAACCTGGACTGGGTGACATTCTGCAGATTGCCGTTCAGCGTGGCTGCATTTTGCATGATGAGTGAAACCGTACTGCCGCTCTCGGCAATCACGTCGCCGGTCAGGGAACTGCCATCGACGTTGAAGTTGGCGGTGGAACGATTGATCGCTTTCAACACTGAGCCATTGCCGCCTAACAGTTCGGAACTGCCGCTGACATTGATGTTGGCGACAGTCCCGGCGCTGCCGGAGGAACCCAATACGATGGCCGATCCAGTCCCGCCGGTCACACGGGTGTTATTGAGCGTCACGGTGCTGGCCTTGACGCCGACCGTGTCGGTCACGATTTGCAGGCCGTCCTGTGCGCCGGTAATCGTGCTGCCCGTCGCGGAAAGAGTTGCACCACCCAGTTGCACACCATAACTGGTGGCCCGGGTGCCGACGACAGTGGAGTCTGTAAGGTTGAGCACGGCAAAACCGACCGCTTGTGCACCGCCTATCGCGCCGGTGATGACACTGTTGCCAGTAACGGTGACAGAGGATGATGCCGGTGTGGAGACATTACGTCCCAGCAAAAGCCCGAAACTGTTAGTGCTGGTGATAGTCGACTTGTCGATCCTTGCTTTGCTGTCAATGAGTTGGATAGCTCCCCGGCCCGACGCACTATTGACCGTAGCGCCGGACATATTCAACGAAGAGGTGTTTGCATCGATACGCTGGCTCTGACCACCGTTGAAAATGACATTAGCACTTTGTGAACGGATGGTCAGCGCCGTCGAGTTATCGATGGTCAGTGTTCCCCCTTGGGACACCCCCCAGGCTTCTGGCGCCGGTGGATTGGTGACTACTTCACTCTCGCCTGGCAACAGGATTCGACTGTAAGCCTGGGGTGCAGCGATCAATGTCGCCGCCGCCATCATCAGTCTGATGGTGTTCGGGGATTTGGAGCGAAAAGAAATGGACATGGGGTACTTCCTCAAATCTGCACTATTACAACCGCTGTGTTTTCGGCAGTGATGCAAGCGCCCACCTAAAAAACGTCCGACAGACTAATGAGAAAAATGAATGTTTTATGTAGGAATAGTCGTTTAATGCACAGCGATTTATCCCTCCAGAGCGAAGGCATAATCAAATTTCCCTTAATAGGAATAACAATCGCGAGAGAGACAATCGCCCCTCTCGCGATTAAAAAACAACGCTATTGATCGCTGCCCTAGACTGGCGCTATTGTCAGATCGCAGTACTGGAAGCTGTTACTGATAGTATCCAATGGTTTAATGATCGGCGTTGATGCTTGCTGACCACCTTGGGCTTCATACCAGTATTTACCCCATACAGCTTGACCTAGTCGCTTAGGCTGAGCGGCCTTGAAGTGTGCAGCGGTACCCACGCCAGCAACGTCAGGCACGGCGGCCCCCTGAATGGTATAAGTCGCCGAGGCGGCCGTATTGGCAATCAACGCAGTACCCGTCGCATTCGAGTGCGCTTCAAAATGTGCCGTGATAACCGTGCCCGGCGGTAACAGCGAGTCTTTTCTAATCTGCAGTCCCAGAACATAACCACTCGTGGGACTGGTCATCGCATAACACTCGATATAGTCGCGAAGATCAGGCCTACGGATTCTGATAGTAGGTTCCGGCAGGACAACCGGAATCCGATTGACGACTACTGTTTGCGACAAGGATTTGTTAACGTTATGACCGACTCCGGTCTTCTCGATAGTGTAACGAGCTGTATCGCTTGGCGGTGTCAACTTGGCCATGTCACCTGCCGGAATCACAACCTCAAACTCTGCGACAGAGACAAGCGGACTAAATGTCTCAAAAGGTGTAGTGGAACTCCCCAAGTAACACTTGACGGTATGCCCCGGTTCAATATCCGGATCTGTAAGACCATTCGTTACTGTGAAAGTACCTGGCTTGTCGCGATCAGTAGCTGCGATAACGTTATCAACTTTGGAAACCCCCCGCACAACCGGCAGTTGCAGATCCGGATTGTTCAGATCGGGAGGATTTGGCGGTGTCACACCCGCAATATCGAATGCCAACGTAATGGTTGCAGAAGGTGAAATAGCGTTCGGAATACCGGTCCGCTCTATTTCACAGTGGATCGTGGCTTCCACGGGCTCGTCGGCACCGTCAAATATCTTAGCAATATCTGCGTAGACAAGATCAAAGCTCAAATTGGCATTAGCCCATGGCTGTTTGGCAGTCTCGAAATAATTGGTGACATCATCGGATCTTGTAACTACTACAAAGACATTATCCCCGGTCTCCGCGTGTGTAATAAAGGCGTTTTCGACGATAGCCGCAATACCGCCATCAAAGTTTTCCCAATAGAGCGCTTGGCTGTAATTTGGATCCGTTTCTGGCACCAACGGGGCTTTTGCTACCGATGGTGCTTGTGGCAATGCCAATGTCAGAATGGGAGTAGAAACTGACTCCTCGCCCAGATTACCCAGCCAGTCATCCCAGCGATAAGTCAGATTAACGCGTCCATTCGTGAATTGAAGCAACTCGCTGCTAGGAATGGCGAACGTACCACCAGCAGGAACTTGTCCATTATAGACTTCAACTCTCGGTGAACCTTGCGTAGCGGAGTTCAACCAGACGGTCAGGTTGTCGTCAAGACGACGCCCGAAATAAGCAACATTCACCGTGAAATTCATATTCGCATTAGCAGTTATCCAGGCCCGGTCAATAGTGCGCAGCGGAAGCGGGGTGCCATTGACAAAAACCGGAACTGGCGTCGGCCTGATTTTTTTGGGAGGGTTTTTTGTATTGACCGGTGCGAGCTGATCTACCGTAAATTCCAGAGTATTGGAGCCTTCACTGTTACCGCCCCCTCCTTTAAAAAGCTCAATCATGAGTTCCCAGACAGTCGGACCGGGTGAGGTAGCCTTTTCAGCGAAAAAACCGGTATCCAACGGCAGTGGGATGGTGCCAACCGGCCGACCAGCAACCGGACCAAGTTCGATGGTCTCTGGGTAATCAGTCCAGGTCGACTCTCCTTTTTCACGGTACTTAACATCAATATTGTCGTTTTCCAATTCATCCGGTGTACGAGTGAAATTGATGGCCAAAGTCCCAGAATCCATTACAGCTTTTGCGATAAAACCACCCGCCAGTGTATCAACTGCAATATCCGCAAAAATCCCAGCATCTGATGAAATACCAGTAGAAGCTGGCCGTTGTTTTTTAGGTACAAATTTAATTCCCATCATCGTCTCTCCTTGCGAGGTCAGGCCAAAAGGGCCAGGGTTACCAGGTGTTACTCGATCGATTTTCACCAATCCTTTTTCTGATTCAGCAATGATTCTGCCGTCGCGGTACAATTGACAGACGAAAATTGCGGAATCATTGCCAATCAACGAACTGATATGATTTTGAAACGGCACTACATAATTGAAGCCGTTTTTTATATCTGTAGCAGAAAGTGTTTTATCCCAGCGACCATAAACTTCTGCCACCTCCGGACCACTTCCGTTAAGACTCCGATATCCCCTCCATACAATCCACGCGACATCTAATGGCCGAGCAATATTATCCAGAGGGCGAATTCGCAGAGTGCCACCATCTGTCAATGGCGGGTTCGTATTGTTATTCCAATATCCCCAGATTGTTGCGTTCACCGGCAAGGGTTCCGGAAAGCTCAAAAGAGCTGTGTGATCGATCGTCAGTTTGCGCGGTGGTGACTGATCCGGATTACCGCCACCTCTCTTCCAAAACATGTAATAAACATCCGCAACACCGTCAGTTGCCATTTGCTCCGGCGTCAGGGGCACATAAATAAAAGGATCAATAACCCCCACAGGATAGGTCTGGTCAAAAATTTCTGTTTCTATTGAGTTCTGAACCCAAAACACAATCAATTGGTCATTGGGTCCGGTGTCATCCGGGCGCGGAATAACGATACGAGTGCCCTTTAACAAAATGTCTCTGGGGATATATCCGTCCAGATCATTGTTATCAATACCCTCGACTGAGAGTGGTGCGGCAAATACACCTTTCGAGGGACTATTTCTGGAAATACCATCTGAACTCATGATTTCCATCCACCACACCAATTTAAGTTCCGCTTGTAAAAACGATCGCTGATCCGTTGAGCGAATTAGGCGCTTCCCCCCATCATTCGCCAACTGTCAGATCTGACAGGTGTCGCTACCGTTTGTCGGAAACGGCGGTCTACCTTTTCACTACCAACCAGGTCTTCACTTGACGCAACCAAAGAAATTGGTGTCTCCTGAAACCGGTTTCAGACAATAAGAAGACTCAACCGTGAATGACTTCTCCACCGCCCAACGCAGCCGCGTGACCATGCTCGACGTCGCCGAACGCGCCGGGGTCTCCAAGGCCAGCGTCTCGCGCTTTATCGGCGATGATCGCGCCCTGCTCTCCGATGCCATTGCCCTGCGCATCGAGCAGGCCATCAGCGAACTCGGCTACCGCCCCAACCAGATGGCCCGAGGCCTGAAACGCGGGCGCACACGCCTGATCGGCATGCTGGTCGCCGATATCCGTAACCCTTATTCGATTGCCGTGATGCACGGGGTGGAAACCGCCTGCCGTGCGCACGGCTACAGCCTGGTGGTGTGCAACACCGATCGCGATGACGAGCAGGAACGCCAGCACCTGGCGCTGTTGCGCTCGTACAACATCGAAGGGCTGATCGTGAACACCCTGGGCCATCACCGTGACGAGTTACACGAGTTGCGCGGCGAGATGCCGATGGTGCTGGTGGATCGCAAGGTCGACGGGCTCGACAGCGACATGGTCGGACTGAACAACCCGCAAGCGGTGGAGATGGCGCTGGCGCATCTGGAGCAGCGCGGTTATCGGGATCTGGTGTTGGTGACTGAACCCTATGACGGCACCAGTTCGCGGATCGAGCGGGTCAGCAGTTTTCAGGCGCAGATTGCTCAGCGCTCGGTCCTGGCCGGCACAGTGCTGGAAACCGGCGACGATCTGGACACTCAGCTTCAAACTTTTTTAAACACCCCCGGTAACGGCCCGAAAGCGCTGTTTTGCGCCAATGGCGTGGCGGCGTTGGCGGCCACGTCGGCATTGCGAGTATTGGGTGTTCGGTTGTTCGAGGATGTCGGGCTGATTGCCCTGGATGATCTGGATTGGTATCCGTTGGTGGGCAGCGGAATTACTGCGCTGGCCCAGCCGACGCAGGAGATTGGCGCGCGGGCGTTTGACTGTTTGCTCAAGCGCTTGCGCGGGGATGACGAGGAGGCGCGGGTGATGGATTTTGCGCCGGTGCTGGTGGAGCGTGGATCGACCCGTGAGGTTGGTGGTGTTTGATCTGACGCCTTCGCGAGCAGGCTCGCTCCCACAGGTGACCGCGTTCCAAATGTGGGAGCGACGGTGCGACGATTCGACCTGCTCGCGAAGGCGCCCGAAAGGACAGCACAGAACCACCTGATTTTTTTTGAACAAAAATGAAACCGGTTTCAGAGGTCAATAACAATGAATAAACCCGCCGTTTCCATCAGTCTGTCCAGCTACGGCGCCGAACTTGTGCGCCAGCGCGGGCAGGATGCTTTCATCGATGTTCTGGCTGCGGCCGGGGCGAATCGCATTGAGTGGCGCGAGGAATTGCTAACGCGCGAAGACCCAACGCAACTGGCTCAGGCCACCCTGGCGCAGGGCCTGCAAAGCATCTATTCCTCCCCCTCCGAACTGTGGCTCGCCGGTCAGGCGCAGCCCAATCCCGAGTTGATCACCGCCCTGCAACAGGCCGAAGCGTTCGGCTCGAAATGGCTGAAAGTCTCCCTCGGCTACTTCACCGACACCAATGATCTGCAAGCCTTGGCCGAACGCTTGAAGCACACGCCAGTGCAGTTGCTGGTGGAGAACGACCAGACCCTGCACGGTGGACGCATCGAACCGTTTCAGCGCTTCTTCGCGGCCGTCGAGCAGCACAACCTGCCGATCAAGATGACCTTCGACATCGGCAACTGGCAATGGCAGGACCAGTCCGCTGCCAGCGCCGCCCGCCTGCTTGGCCGGCATGTCGGCTATGTGCACTGCAAAGCCGTGGCCCGGCGCGCCGACGGCAAACTGGTCGCGGTGCCGCCGGCCGCCAGTGACCTGCACCTGTGGGAACAACTGCTGCGGCACATGGCCCAAGGCGTTATGCGCGCCGCCGAATACCCATTGCAGGGCGATGACTTGGTGCAACTGACCACCGAGCACGTCGCCGCCCTCGCCCGCCTCGGCCAATCGCGTCTGGAGGCAGCTCATGTCTGAGATCGATATTCTCTCGTTCGGTGAAACCATGGCGATGCTGGTCGCCGAGCAGACCGGTGATCTCGCGGCGGTCGAGCACTTTCACAAGCGCATTGCCGGGGCCGACAGTAACGTAGCGATCGGGCTGTCGCGCCTGGGTTTCAACGTCGCGTGGCTGAGCCGGGTCGGCAACGATTCGCTCGGGCGCTTTGTGGTCGAGACCTTGATTAAGGAAGGTCTGGATTGCAGTCACGTCGATGTCGATAAACAGCACCCGACCGGGTTCCAGTTCAAATCCCGCAACGACGATGGCAGCGACCCGCAGGTCGAGTATTTCCGGCGCGGTTCGGCGGCCAGTCATTTGTCGCCGCAGTCGATCACTGCCAGCCTGTTGGGCGCCCGCCATCTGCATGCGACAGGCATCCCGCCGGCGCTCTCGGCCTCGGCGCGCGAGATGTCCTTTGAACTGATGACACGCATGCGCAATGCCGGGCGCAGCGTGTCGTTCGACCCCAATCTGCGCCCGAGCCTGTGGGCCAGCGAGCGCGAGATGATCAGCGAGATCAACCGCTTAGCCGCCCTCGCCCATTGGGTGTTGCCGGGGTTGAGCGAAGGTCGTTTGCTCACCGGTTTCGAAGACCCGGCGGACATTGCCGCGTTTTATCTCGATCAGGGCGCCGAAGCGGTAGCGATCAAACTCGGGCCGGAGGGCGCTTATTACCGAACGCATCTAGCGTCAGGATTTGTCGCCGGTGTGCCGGTCGCCAATGTCGTCGACACGGTCGGTGCCGGTGACGGCTTTGCAGTGGGGATGATCAGTGCCCTGCTGGAGCATCAGGGTTTTGCCGAGGCGGTGCAGCGCGCGAACTGGATTGGCAGTCGGGCGGTGCAGAGTCGCGGGGATATGGAGGGATTGCCGACCCGGGCAGAACTCCTCACTGAATTCGAAGGCGCCGATCGCGAGCAGGCTCACTCCTACAAGGGAACGCATTTCAAATGTAGGAGTGAGCCTGCTCGCGATGGGGCCGTCACAGACAACTGATCAATTGAACCTGCTGCGACAAAAACAACAAGCTCAGGAGCAAGACCCATGAAAACCGTAACCCTCGCCACCCGCCGCTGGTGGTACATCATGCCCATCGTCTTCATCACCTACAGCCTGGCGTATCTGGATCGCGCCAACTACGGCTTCGCCGCCGCATCGGGCATGGCCGAAGACCTGATGATCACCCCCGGCCTGTCGTCGCTGCTCGGTGCGCTGTTCTTCCTTGGTTACTTTTTCTTCCAGGTGCCGGGTGCGATCTACGCGCAAAAACACAGCGTGAAGAAGCTGATTTTCGTCAGCCTGATTCTCTGGGGCGGCCTCGCCACGTTGACCGGCGTGGTCTCCAATGCCTACTGGCTGATCGTCATCCGCTTCATGCTCGGTGTGGTGGAGGCGGCGGTAATGCCGGCGATGCTGGTGTATCTGTGCCATTGGTTTACCCGCGCGGAACGCTCGCGGGCCAACACGTTCCTGATCCTCGGCAACCCGGTGACGATGCTGTGGATGTCGGTGGTTTCGGGATATCTGGTGCAGCATTTCAGCTGGCGCTGGATGTTCATCATCGAGGGTCTGCCGGCGGTGCTCTGGGCGTTTATCTGGTGGCGTCTGGCCGATGATCGTCCGGCGCAGGCCAAGTGGCTCAACGAGCAGGAAAAGCAGGATCTGGAAAACGCACTGGCGGCCGAACAGGTCGGTATCAAAGCAGTGAAGAACTACGCCGAGGCATTCCGCTCGCCGAAGGTGATCATTCTCGCGTTGCAGTTTTTCTGCTGGAGCATCGGCGTTTACGGCTTTGTGCTGTGGCTGCCGTCGATCCTCAAGGCCGGCGCGCAAATGGACATGATCGAGGCCGGCTGGCTGTCGGCGCTGCCGTATCTGGCGGCGGTGATTGGCATGCTTTTGGTGTCGTGGGGTTCGGACAAGTTGCAGAAGCGCAAACGCTTTGTCTGGCCGCCGCTGCTGATCGCGTCGATCGCGTTCTACGGCTCCTACGCACTGGGTGCCGAACACTTCTGGTGGTCGTACACGCTGCTGGTGATTGCCGGCGCCTGCATGTATGCGCCTTACGGGCCGTTCTTTGCCATCGTCCCGGAGATTCTCCCGGCCAACGTCGCCGGCGGCGCCATGGCGCTGATCAACAGCATGGGCGCGCTCGGTTCGTTCGGCGGCTCGTATCTGGTCGGTTACCTGAACAGCTCCACCGGCTCGCCCGGTGCTTCGTACCTGCTGATGAGCGGCGCATTGCTGCTGTCGGTGGTGCTGACGATTTTTCTCAAGCCCGGCGCCAGTGATCGCGTCGTCGCCAAAGCCGTCGCCACGCGTGCCGTGCCGGCGCATTCCTGAAGAGACTTTTGCCATGAAAAAACAGGTCGTGTTGTACAAGAAACTTTCGCCCGCGCTGATGGCGCGTTTGCAAGAACAGTGCGAGGTGACGCTGATCAACAGCCTCGACGCCGACGGCCTCATGCAACTGCGCGATGCCCTGCCCCACGCCCACGGTTTGCTCGGCGCCAGCTTGAAACTCGACGCGGCGTTGCTTGATCTGGCGCCACAACTCGAAGCGATTGCCAGCGTTTCGGTGGGCGTCGATAACTACGACATCGATTACCTGAGCCGGCGCAGGATTTTGCTGAGCAACACCCCGGACGTTCTCACCGAAACCACCGCTGACACCGGTTTCGCCCTGATCCTCGCCGCCGCCCGGCGCGTGGTCGAACTGGCGAACATGGTGCGCAGCGGCCAATGGAGCCGCAACATCGGCCCGGCGCACTTCGGCACCGATGTGCATGGCAAGACGTTGGGCATTATCGGCATGGGCCGCATCGGCGAAGCGTTGGCGCAGCGTGGACATTTCGGTTTCGGCATGCCGGTGATCTATCACAGCCAGTCGCGCAAGCCGGCGGTCGAGGCGCGATTCGATGCGCAATACCGCAGCCTCGAAGACCTGCTCAAACAGGCCGATTTCGTTTGCCTGACCTTGCCGCTGACGGCGCAGACCGAAGGTTTGATTGGCGCCGAGCAGTTTGCGCTGATGCGCCCGGAGAGCATCTTCATCAACATCTCGCGGGGCAAGGTGGTGGATGAGGCGGCGATGATCGAGGCGCTGCGTCATCAACGGATTCGTGCGGCGGGGCTGGATGTGTTTGAGCGTGAGCCGCTGAATCATGATTCGCCGTTGTTGCAGCTGAACAATGTGGTGGCGACGCCGCATATGGGCTCGGCGACGCATGAGACGCGCGAGGCGATGGCGCGGTGTGCGGTGGAGAATCTGTTGGCCGCGCTGAAGGGAGATAAGCCGGCGAATCTGGTGAATCCATTGGCTTGGCAGGATTGAATTAATCGGTGCCTGTAATGCCGCCTTCGCGAGCAGGCTCGCTCCCACAGGGGAATGCATTTCAACTGTGGGAGTGAGCCTGCTCGCGATGAGGCCGGAACAGGCAACCCAAATCCATCAGGCACTACGCGCCTGCAGAAGCTGCGCCGCACAAAGCGCAATCCGCGCACAGGCATCCGCCAGCTTCACCCGGTCCAGCACCAAACCAATGCGGATATGCCCCGCCGCACTTGGCCCGAATGCCTCACCCGCCAGCACCGACACGCCATAACCCTCCAGCAACTGCTCGGCAAATGCCTGGGCATCCAGCCCCGTTTGGCGCACATCGACCATCACGAACATGCCGCCATCAGGCCGAATCGGGTACAGCCCCGGGCAACCGTGCAAACGCTCGCAGACCAGATCCCGACGCAGGCGATATTCCTCACGCATCTGCGTCACTTCCGGCAAATCGGTTTCCAACGCAATCTGCGCGGCCTTCTGCACAAAATCCGGCAGCCCGAAGAGCATGCTCAGCGATAAATTGACTAAATGCTCGGCCAACGATTTCGGCCCGATCATCCAGCCAATGCGCCATCCGGTCATGGCGTGGGATTTCGACAGGCTGTTGATCGTCGCCGTGCGTTCGGCCATGCCCGGCAAACTGGCCGGGCTGACGTGCTGACCTTCATACAGCAGTTCGCTGTAGACCTCGTCGCTGATCAGCCACAAGTCATGGCGGATGCACAGTGCCGCCAGTTCCTGCCAGATCAGCAATGACAGGCTCGCGCCGCTGGGGTTGTTCGGACTGTTGAGCAGCATGGCGCGGGTTTTCGGCGTGATGCGCGCGGCGACGTCGAGCGGGTCGACGCGGAAACCGTTTTCCGGACGTACCGGCACCGGCACCACCGTCGCGCCGCATGCGCCAAACACGCCTTCGTAGGTGACGTACATCGGTTCGGCGACGATCACTTCATCGCCGGGATCGAGCAGACATTGCGCCACCGAATACACCGCGCATTGCGCGCCGGGCATGATGATGACGTGGTCGGCATCGACTGATTGCCCGCTACGCCGACGATGGCGTTCGGCAATCAGCGTGCGCAGCGCCAAACGGCCACGCACTTCGGAGTAATGGGTATCGCCAGCGAGCAAGCTGTCGATCGCGCCGTGGACAATCGGCAAAGGTGTATCGAAATCCGGGTCGCCAACGCTCAGCAGCAAGATATCGACACCCTCGGCGCGCAACTCCAGCGCTCGGTCATGAATCTGCCAGGCCGCTGCTCCCTCCCCGGCGATTCGTTGGGTCAAGGCTGAATAGCGCATGTACGTCTCCTGATTGCGCGGTTTCCAGCCTTCACCGTATCTCAAATCACGAAACGCGCCACCATGGCATTCAAATCCACCGCCAGACGCGACAGTTCGTGGGTCGCGGCGCTGGTCTGGTTGGCCCCGGCGGCCGATTGCGTGGCCAGATCGCGGATGTTGACCAGGTTGCGGTCGACCTCGCGCGAGACTTGCGCCTGTTCTTCCGAGGCGCTGGCGATCACCAGGTTGCGTTCGTTGATCTGATGGATCGACTGGGTGATCTGCTCCAGCGCTACCCCGGCCGCGCGGGCCATTTCCAGGGTGGTCTGGGTGCGCTGGTTGCTTTGCTGCATCGACGACACCGCTTCGCCGGTGCCGTTCTGGATGCCGGCGACCATTTTTTCGATTTCCTGGGTCGACTGCGCCGTGCGATGGGCCAGTGCCCGCACTTCGTCCGCCACCACGGCAAAACCCCGCCCGGCCTCACCGGCACGTGCGGCTTCGATTGCGGCGTTGAGCGCCAGCAGGTTGGTCTGTTCGGCGATGGCACGGATCACGTCGAGCACTTTGCCGATGTCTCGACCCTGCGCGGCGAGGCCTTCGATCATCTGCGCGGTGTTCTGCACGTCGTGGGTCATGGTCTGGATCGCGTCGACGGTTTTCACCACTTGATCGCGACCTTCGCGGGCGGCGTGGGTCGACTGGTTCGAGGCTTCGGAGGTCGACACGGCGTTGCGCGCGACTTCTTCGACCGCGGCGGTCATCTCGTTGACGGCAGTGGCGGCTTGCTCGATTTCATTGTTCTGCTGCTGCAGGCCCCGGGAGGCTTCTTCGGTTACCGCGCTGAGTTCTTCGGCAGCAGCGCCCAGTTGCGTGGCGGAGCCGGCGATCTGTTCAATGGTTTTGCGCAGGTTGGTCTGCATGGAGGCGAGCGCCTGCAGCAACTGCGTCGCTTCGTCCTTGCCGTCGACTTCGATGGTTTTGCTCAAGTTGCCGTCGGCGATGGTTTGCGCGGCCAGTACAGCACGGTTCAGCGGGGTGACGATGCTGCGGGTCAGCAGCCAGGCCAGTAGCACGGTGGCCAGCGCTGCAATCACGGCAACGATGATGATCCCGGTCACAGCGCTGTCGTAGTGTTCACCAGCCTTGGTAGCTGCCGTTTTCGCATCGGCCGTGTTGATTGCAATCAGCTTGTTGAGCTGCTCGCCCATCTGGTCAGTGCCATCCTTGATCCGTGTGTTGATCAGGAGGCGCATCTCGTCGAGTTTGTCCTGACGCGACAGCTCAATCATCTGGCTCTGCGCTTGCAGGTAGTTGTCCAGGGTGGTTGAGAAGGTCTGGTAGATTTCACGTTCTTCAGGGCCTGCCGGCAGCGCGGCATAGCTGGCCTGAGCCTTGCGCGCCTTGTCGACCAGCACGGCAATGCGCGTCTGCGCCTCTTGCAGGCTGGCCGGCTCACGATTGACCAGTACACGGAACGACAGGATGCGCATGCGCAGGACGTTTTCCGTTACCGCACTGAGGTGAGTGACGCTGGGCAATTGCGTCGAGTCCATGTCGATCGAAGCCTGACGGATGAGCGACATGCGGTTGACGGCGAACACGCCGAGCACGATCACCAGCAAGGCGATAAAGGCAAAACCGAGGAAGGCACGGGGCGCGATATTCAGGTTACGCAGGGACATAGTTGAGCTCTCGAAAGATAGAAACTACGAGCGTCCATGCGTCATCACTGGCCCGTGGGGGGCGGGCTCAGTCCGGCGTCACTGTTGTCAGGAAGTTTGGTGCGCGCCTGTTAGCTGTATCGGCCAGGCTTTAGGAAGATTGCGGGGCAAGAGCAATTATTTTTCAGGGTGTTACAACAATGAAACACCCTGACTGGTTGATCCGCCCTGTGGCGAGGGAGCTTGCTCCCGCTCGACTGCGCAGCAGTCGTAAAACCATTGACCGCGGTGAATCAGGAAGGAATGCGGTGGCAGGGATTGGGGCTGCTTCGCAGCCCAGCGGGAGCAAGCTCCCTCGCCACAGGGTTGTCGGTGAAGTTCAGTGTTTGTGTTTGGCAAGCTGCCAGACTCGGGCGATGTCCGTCGCGCGTTCACGCAACAAGCGCGGTGCTTCGGCGCAGGCCTGCTCCAGCGTCATCGGGCCGCTGGTCACGGCGAACGCCGCATCGATACCGTGACCGTAAAGTTCTTGATAACCCTCGCCCAACGTCCCGGCGATGACAATGACCGGGACGTCGTGCTGCTTGGCTATCCGCGCAACTCCGAACGGGGTCTTGCCGCGCAAGGTCTGGGCATCGAAGCGACCTTCCCCGGTGATCACCAGGTCGGCACCTTTAACTGCTTCGGCGAGGCCGACCAGTTCGGCGACCACTTCAACGCCAGCCTGGAATTGCGCCCCAAGGAATGCCTTGGCCGCATACCCCAAACCACCCGCCGCACCGCTACCCGGTTCGTCGCGGACGTCTTTGCCCAAGGCTTGCGCGCACAATTCGGCGAAGTGCGCCAACGCCTGATCGAGTTGCTGCACTTGCGCCGGCGAGGCACCTTTCTGCGGGCCGAAAATCACTGAAGCACCGTGCGGGCCGCACAACGGGTTGTTCACGTCAGCGGCGATATCGAAACGCACCTGCGCCAGACGTGGGTCGAGTTCGCTCAGGTCCAGCCGAGCCAGTTGCGCCAATGCCAGGCCACCGGGCACCAACGCTTGATTCTGTGCATCGAGCAACTTCACGCCCAGCGCCTGCATCGCCCCGGCGCCACCATCGTTGGTCGCACTGCCGCCAATCGCCAGAATCACCCGTTGCGCGCCAGCATCCAGCGCGGCACGAATCAATTCGCCGGTGCCGAAGGTGCTGCTGATGCAGGCATCGCGTTGTCCCAGCGGTACCAATTGCAAGCCACTGGCCTCGGCCATTTCAATGATTGCGGTGTGGTTGTGTGGCAACCAGCCCCACGCGGCGTCGACGGCGGTGCCCAGCGGGCCACGCACACGGGTGCGGCGCAGTTCGCCTTCGCAGGCAGCAAGAATCGACTCGACCGTACCTTCGCCGCCATCAGCCATCGGGCATTTGACCATCGTTGCCTGCGGCCAGACCTGTGCCAGGCCGAGGGCGATGGCTTCGGCGACGCCTTGGGCACTGAGGCTGTCCTTGAACGAGTCGGGGGCGATGACGATCTTCATGGGAATTCTCCGGTTGCAATGCCCCTCATGCTGCCAGTCGGCCTGCGCCTTGACGCCTGTCCGCTGCACAAGTGGGGCAGGCGTTTATTGTTCATTTTCACAAAAGATCTGTTTTTGAATGTTCCGGCCTCTTCGCGAGCAGGCTCGCTCCCACAGGTTGATCGCATTCCATTGTGGGAGCGAGCCTGCTCGCGAAGGCTTCCTTATAGGCGCCCAATCAATTCGGATCAGTGTGCGGCAGCAGTTGCACCCCAAGATACAGCGCCAGCATCCCGTCCAGCCTTAACGGATCAACTCCACTCAGTTCGGCAATCCGCTCCATCCGGTAACGCAAACTGTTGCGATGAATCCCCAGCGCATCGGCACACGCCTGACTCTGGCCATCGTGCTCGCACCAACTGCGCAGCGTCGCGAGCAACTGGCCATTGCCGTCCTTGGCGATCACCTTACGCAGCGGTTTAAGCAATTCGTCCAGCGCATCGTCATTGCGATGCCGCCACAACATCACCGGCAAGCGATAGCGGTTCAGCGTCAGCAACCGCGAGTGCGGCAACACTTCGCGACCATAGGCGAGCAAGTCACCCACGCGCCGATAACAACGACGCAGCCCGGTGAGCCCATCGGCCTGCCCGCCCACGGCGATGCGCAAAATCTTCCAGCCGAGGCCGTCGAGTTTTTCCAGCAAGCGGTCATGCTCGACGTTTTGACTCGCCGGGCGGCACCACAGCAGTGACGACTTCGCCGAACTCACGCACCAGCTATCGGGATAACGCGACATCAGCCAGGCACTGAGCGCCTCAACGGTTTGCCCCGGCCCATGTTCCATGCCCAGCTCGAACAGATACGGCACCCGCGTCAGTTGCGGCTTGAGCCCAAGTTGCTGCGCCTCATCGACCAGACGCGGCGAATCTCCCGCCTCGCTCAACAGCAGCGCCAGCAAATCATCACAACGCTGGCGCCGCCATTGCTGTTCGGCCTGCTGATTGCGCTGGCCGACGAGCATTTCCGCGGTCATGCGCACCAGTTCGGCGTAAGTGCGCAATTGCTCCGGTTCGCCAGTGATGCCGAGGACACCGATCAAGCGCTGATCGAGCAACAGCGGCAGGTTGATCCCCGGTTGTACGCCTTTCAGATGCACGGCCGTTTGCGCATCGATCTCGACCACGCGACCGTTGGCCAGCACCAGTTGCGCGCCTTCGTGACGGGTGTTGATGCGCTCCGGTTCGCCACTGCCGAGGATCAGCCCCTGGCTGTCCATGACGTTGACGTTGTAGGGCAAAATGGCCATGGCCCGGTCGACGATGTCCTGGGCGAGGTCGTGATCGAGTTCGAACATAAGCGCTGGAATCCTTGAAAACAGGCACGGACAAGTTGTTCACCCGCACAGGGTCTGGCGGCAAACCCTGTGCTCAGGCACAAAGACAATCCGGCCACAGGTGGCCGAGACTCTCGGGGCGATCAACGTTACCCTTTGCATCGCAAAAAATCATAATAAAGAGAGAGCCGCTATGTCGCAGAGCGCCGCAGCTACCCAGACCATCGATGACGATAAAAACGCCGTCTACAAACGCATCACCCTGCGTTTGATCCCCTTCATTTTCATCTGCTACTTGTTCAACTACCTCGACCGGGTCAACGTTGGATTTGCCAAACTGCAGATGCTCGATGCACTGAAATTCAGCGAAACCGTGTACGGCCTCGGTGCCGGTATCTTCTTTATCGGCTACGTGCTGTGCGGCGTACCGAGCAACCTGGCCCTGACCCGATTCGGCCCACGGCGCTGGATTGCGTTGATGATGATCACTTGGGGCACGTTGTCGACCTGTCTGCTGTTCGTCACCACCCCGACCGAGTTCTACACCCTGCGTCTGTTCACCGGTGCGGCCGAAGCCGGCTTCTTCCCGGGCGTCGTGTTGTACCTCTCGCAATGGTTCCCGACCTTTCGCCGTGGGCGGATCATGGCGTTGTTCATGTCGGCGATCCCGGTGTCCGGCCTGCTCGGCAGCCCGTTCTCCGGCTGGATTCTCAATCACTTCGCCGCTGGCCAGGGCGGATTGGCCGGTTGGCAGTGGATGTTCCTGCTGCAAGGCATTCCCACAGTGATCCTCGGCGCCCTCGCCTATTTCCTGCTGAGCGACAGCTTCGCCAACGCCAAGTGGCTGAGTCCGCACGAGCGCGCGGTGCTTGAAGCCGATCAGGCCGAAGACTTGGCGAACAAGCCGAAAACCACCTCCGACTCGTTGCTGGCGGTGTTCAAGAACCCGGCGATCTGGGCGTTCGGCCTGATCTACTTCTGCATCCAGAGCGGCGTCTACGCGATCAACTTCTGGCTGCCGTCGATCATCAAGAACCTTGGCTTCAGCGATAACCTGGTGATTGGCTGGCTGAGTGCGATTCCGTATCTGCTGGCGGCGGTGTTCATGCTGATGGTCGGTCGTTCGGCGGATCTGCGCAAAGAGCGTCGCTGGCACTTGGTGGTGCCAATGTTGATGGGCGCGATCGGTCTGGTGATTGCGGTGAACTTCGCGGCCAACCCGGCGATTGCGATTCTGGGTCTGACCATTGCCACCATGGGCGCACTGACCGGCCTGCCGATGTTCTGGCCGGTGCCGACGGCGATGTTGAGTGCCGGCGCTGCGGCCGGCGGGCTGGCGTTGATTAACTCGATGGGGCAGATGGCCGGGTTCCTCAGCCCGTACCTGGTGGGTTGGGTCAAGGACAGCACCGGTTCGACGGACGCGGCCTTGTATCTCCTGGCAGCCGTGATTGTCGGCGGGAGTTTGCTGGCCTTGCGCATGACGCGGACGTTGCGGGCTTGAGTTTCTGATGCACGGAAGAACGGCCCTTATCAGGGCCGTTTTTTATTGGGGGTTCGGCTTGGGTTTTGTGGTGTTCTAACGATCTTTTCCCCCTCACCCCAGCCCTCTCCCCCAAGGAGGCGAGGGGGAAAGGGAGCCGATTGCTGGCTTTTCAAAGTCTGAGTTCAACTCGGTATTGCACGTCGGCGTAGCTCGTTCAAACACCTCGGTCAGTCCCCTCTCCCTTCGGGAGAGGGTTAGGGTGAGGGGCTTCTAATGCGTCCAGCTCAATCACCAGACCACCCGGCATCTGCACGAAAATCTGCGCAATCGCCTCGCCCGGCACCTGCGCCAGTTGATACGGCAACCCACTGTCACGCACCCGCTGCAGCACCGTTTCCGCCGGCTCATCGGTACGAAAAGCGATGTGGCTCAATTCGGTGTTATCCGGCAGCGGCCGCTCCATCACATGCACCACGGCGTGTTCATCCTGATACAGCCAGCGCCCGGGAAACGGAAACGGCGGCCGACGGCCCGGCTTCAGCCCGAGCAACTTGGCGAAATCTTCCTGCAAGGCCTGCCCGTCAGCGGTATTGAAGGCCAGATGATCGAATGTCCAGGTCATGGGCGCCTCCTGCGATGGTTGATTGATTGCAGTATCCACGCTTGCCAATCCCGGAAAAATCCCGCAAAACCGCAAAGATCTTTAAAGGATTTTTACCAATGAGCTCGATTCTCGATCTGGAGATCTTCGCCCGTGTTGCCGATGCTGGCAGCATTTCCGCTGCTGCCCGCGCACTGGAGTTGACCCCCGCCGCTGCCAGCATCGCGCTGAAACGCCTGGAAACGCGTCTCGGCATCCGATTGTTCGCACGCTCCACACGCAGCATTCGTCTGACTGAAGAAGGTCGGCGTTATCTTGAAAGTGTGCGCTTGGCCCTGGCGGCGCTGGCCGAGGGCGAACAGGCACTCAAGCAGCAAAGCGAAGGCCTGAGCGGCGTGTTGCAACTGGCGGCGCCGTCGGACTTCGGGCGCAACGTATTGCTGCCGTGGCTCGACGACTTCAAGCGCGAACATCCGAATATTCAACTGCAACTGCTGCTCAACGATCGTCATGCCGATCTGTTCCGCGAGACCGTCGATGTGGCGTTGCGCTTCGGCGTGCCAAGCGACTCGACGCTGGTGGCGTTGCCGATTCTGGCGCAACACCGGCGCGTCGCCTGCGCCAGCCCTGACTATCTGGCGCGTCATGGCACCCCGCAACATCCCGGCGAATTGGCTCAGCACAGCGCCTTGCTTTACCTGCGTAATGGGCGGCCCTACAACACTTGGCGTTTCAGTCGCGGCGATGAAACGCTGGAAGTGGAAGTCCACGGCGACTACCTCAGCGATGACGGTGAAGTCGCCCGACGCTGGGCGCTGGCCGGGCATGGCATTACGTACAAGGCGTGGCTCGACATTGCCGAAGATGTTCGCGCCGGAAGGTTGCTGACGCTGTTCGATGACTGGCAAGGCGAAAGCGCGCCGTTCAATTTGTTGTGTCCGCATCGGGTGCAGGTATCGGAGCGGGTCAAGGTGTTGCAAGCGTTTTTACGCGAACGCTGTGCGGCGCTGAGTCGATAATTCACTTTGCCGCGTCACACGCTTCTGGTATTTGATGAGGGCTTTCCCATCGACAAAAAGGATTTCGGCATGAGCTATCGCACACTCGGACACTCGGGGTTGCAGGTGTCCACCCTCACCCTCGGTACGATGATGTTTGGCGAACAGACCAGCGCGGAAGACTCGCTGCGCATCATCGACAAGGCCTGGGACCAGGGGATCAATTTCATCGACACTGCCGACGTCTACACCAACGGCCGTTCCGAAGAGATCGTCGGTGAAGCGATTGCCCGCCATCGGCATGAATGGGTACTGGCGACCAAGGTCGGTTTCGGCCCGGTGGACGGCGTGCCGAACCGCAGCGGCTTGAGCCGCAAACACATCTTCAATGGTATCGATGCCAGCCTGACCCGGCTCGGCACCGACTATCTCGACATCTATTACCTGCACCGCGAAGACCACAACACGCCCCTGGAAGTCAGCGTGTCGGCGATTGGCGATCTGATTCGTCAGGGCAAGATTCGCTACTGGGGTTTGTCCAACTATCGCGGCTGGCGGATTGCCGAAGTAATTCGGATCGCCGATAAACTCGGCGTTGACCGCCCGGTAATCAGCCAGCCGTTGTACAACATCGTCAACCGTCAGGCCGAGACCGAGCAGATTACTGCCGCACAAACCTATGGCCTCGGTGTGGTGCCTTACAGCCCGCTGGCCCGTGGCGTGCTCAGCGGCAAGTACGCACCGGATGTGAAGCCCGATGCTAACAGCCGCGCAGGGCGTCAGGACAAGCGCATTCTGGAAACCGAGTGGCGCGTGGAGTCGTTGCGCATCGCCCAACAGATTCAGCAGTACACCGAGCAGCGCGGCGTCGGCATGGTCGAGTTTGCGATTGCCTGGGTGTTGAACAACAGCGCGGTGACGTCGGCGATTGTCGGACCGCGCACCGAACAACAGTGGGACGCTTACACCCAGGCGCAGACGGTGAAGATTACGGCTGAGGATGAGGCGTTTATCGACTCACTGGTGACACCGGGGCATTCATCGACACCGGGGTTCAATGATGTGAGCCATTTTGTCTCGGGGCGTAAACCGCGTCAGGCCTGAATGCTGCACAAGCCGCGAATCAGTGGCGTCAGCAGGTTGCGGGGTCAATGCAAATCCATTGTGGGAGCGAGGCCTGCTCGCGAAGAGGCCGGCACATTCAATATCTGCGTTGTCTGGCACACCGCTTTCGCGAGCAGGCTCGCTCCCACAGGTTTTGTGCTTATCTACAGGATGTGGGGAATATTGATCACTCGGCCAATATTCAGCACAAAAACCACGTATCCTTCGCGCCCCGTTCGACCATCAACCCGCGAGGACAGTTTGTCTAAAGGTATCGCTCTATCGGTTTCAGCCTCGGTGCTGTTTGCCGTCATGTATTACTACACCTCGTTGCTCACGCCGTTGAGCGGCGTGGAAATCTTTGGCTGGCGGATGCTCCTGACGGTGCCGTGCATGACCGTGTTCATGCTGGTGTCCGGGGAATGGCGGCGGGTGCTGGAGCTGGTTCGGTTGATGGCGGCGAAGCCGAAATTGATCGCGGGCCTGCTCGTATCCTCTGCCCTGCTCGGCGTGCAACTGTGGCTGTTCATGTGGGCGCCGCTCAACGGCTACAGCCTTGACGTGTCGCTGGGCTACTTCCTGCTGCCACTGGCGATGGTGCTGACCGGGCGGATTGCCTACGGTGAGAGCCTGTCGTACCTGCAAAAGATCGCGGTGTTCTTCGCCACATTGGGGGTGTTGAACGAGCTGTATCAGGTCGGCGGGTTTTCCTGGGCGACACTGGTGGTCGTGGTCGGCTATCCGCTGTACTTCGTGCTGCGCAAATACCTGAAGACCGACAACCTCGGCGGCTTGTGGGTCGACATGACGCTGATGCTGCCGGTGGCGTATTGGTTTGTGCAGGGTGGCGAGCAAGGATTCGGCGTGTTTGATCAGTACCCGGGGCTGATGTGGCTGATTCCGTTGCTGGGGTTGATCAGTGCGTCGGCGCTGGTGGTGTACATCATTGCCAGCCGTTTGCTGCCGTTCAGTCTGTTTGGCTTGTTGAGTTATGTTGAGCCAGTGCTGTTGCTCGGCGTGGCGTTGTTGCTCGGTGAAAGCATCAAGTCCGGAGAGTGGCTGACGTACATCCCGATCTGGCTGGCGGTTGTGGTGCTGGTCTTCGAAGGCTTCAAACACCTGACGCGGCAACGCCGTCCTTAAAAGCAAAAGATCGGACGATCTTTTGATCTTGAAAAAAATCCCGGCCCTGCATCTCTGCAGGCCGGGATTTTTTCATTTCAGTGGCGGATTACTCAGTGGCAAGCACACCACGACGCACCTGATCGCGCTCGATCGACTCGAACAATGCCTTGAAGTTGCCCTCGCCGAAACCATCATCGCCTTTACGCTGGATGAATTCGAAGAACACCGGGCCCATCAGGGTTTCCGAGAATATCTGCAGCAGCAGGCGCTTGTCGCCCTGCTCCGAGGCGCCGTCGAGCAGGATGCCGCGCGATTGCAGTTGATCAACCGGCTCGCCGTGGTTCGGCAGACGACCTTCAAGCATTTCGTAGTAAGTATCTGGCGGTGCGGTCATGAAGCGCATGCCGATCTTCTTCAACTGGTCCCAGGTCTTGATCAGGTCGTCGGTGAGGAACGCGACATGCTGGATGCCCTCGCCGTTGAACTGCATCAGGAATTCTTCGATCTGGCCCGCGCCTTTGGACGATTCTTCGTTCAACGGGATGCGGATCATGCCGTCCGGTGCGGTCATCGCTTTCGAGGTCAGGCCGGTGTACTCGCCCTTGATGTCGAAGTAACGGATTTCGCGGAAGTTGAACAGTTTCTCGTAGAAGTTCGCCCAGTAGGCCATGCGACCGCGATAGACGTTGTGGGTCAGGTGATCGATGATCTTCAGGCCGGCACCGACCGGGTTGCGATCAACGCCCTCGAGGAACACGAAGTCGATGTCATAGATCGAGCTGCCTTCGCCGAAACGGTCGATCAAGTACAGCGGCGCGCCGCCAATGCCTTTGATCGCCGGCAGGTTCAGCTCCATCGGGCCGGTTTCGATATGAATCGGCTGAGCGCCGAGTTCCAGTGCACGGTTGTAGGCTTTCTGCGAATCCTTGACGCGGAACGCCATGCCGCACACGGACGGGCCGTGCTCGGCGGCGAAGTACGAGGCCACGCTGTTCGGTTCGTTGTTGAGGATTAGGTTGATCGCGCCCTGACGGTACAGGTGCACGTTCTTGGAACGGTGGGTCGCGACTTTGGTGAAGCCCATGATCTCGAAGATCGGCTCCAGAGTGCCCGGCACCGGCGATGCGAGCTCGATGAATTCAAAGCCCATCAGGCCCATTGGGTTTTCGTATAAATCTGCCATGGTGGCGCCTCATCATTTCTTATCAATTAACCAGGGTTATTTGTCAGTCATGCGAGGACGGTGGGTGGCGCACAGGAGATGCCACGCACGCTGCGGGCGAGGAAGTCACCGTAGATCAGTTGAAACCCGAATATCTTCATTGTCGACCCAAGGCTCTTGCGGGCGAGGCTTCTGCTGCCAGAAGACGATTATTATTGTATGCGTAACCCGATTCTACACAGCGTAAATAGGCTTGTCTGCCCTCCCTATAAAATCCGCTTTTTGGCGCCTGGTGCAAGGCCTTTGTTGCACAGGTAAATGCCGCTCAGGATCAACCCGCCGCCGACGTAGATGGCCGGCGTCAACTGCTCGCCCAGCAGCAATGCGCCAAGGATCACCGCCGTCAACGGGTTGAGCGCGATAAACACGCCACTGCGCGTCGCGCCGATTTTACGAATGCCTTCGTAGTAGCCGATGTAGGCCAGCGCCGAGCCGAGCACGCCGAGGTAGATCAGGCTCAACCATTGCGACAAGCCCAGATTGTTCAGCGCCTGCACGCTCAGTTCGCCGCGCACAGCCGCCAGGGTCCATAACATTACCGTGCCGATCAGGATTGAACAGGTCACCGTCTGCACCGGCCCCAACGTCTGATTCAGTTCACGGGAAAACAGCGAGTAAACACCCCAGCCCAGCACACAGCCGAAGATCAACCAATCACCGATCCATGCATCAGGTGTTGCGGCCAGTAATTGCGGGTTGCGACTGACGATCACAAGACCGGCACCGACAATGCAGACCACGATGCCGGCGACTCTCATCGCGCTCAAACGCTCTTTGAACAACCCCCACGAGGCGAGACCGATTACCGCCGGATTCAACGCGACAATCAACGAAGCGCGCGAGGCGTTGATGTATTGCAAGCCATAAAAGAAGCACAGGTTGTAGAAGAAAATCCCGAAGAAGCCCAGCAGTATCAATTGCAACCATTGCCGTGGCGCCGGCCGCACCAAGGGAATCCGCGCCAGCCACAAGAAGCCGAGCAACGCTGCACTGGCGAGCAAGAAGCGCAGGCTCGCCGCGAACATCGGGCTCAAGCTGCCAGCCAGGAAACGTCCGGCGACAAAGGTCCCGCCCCAGATCATGGTGACCACTGTCAGGGTCAGATAGACCCGAATTTCCGAGGCGGTTGTGTGCAGTTGCTCGACGTTACGCATGAGGCTCCAGACCAAAGAACTTGAGGAATGCCGTATCATTCACTTCATTCGCTGTCATCGTAAAATGAGCAAATACTCATGACCCTCACGCAACTGGAAATCTTCTCGCTGGTCGCCGAACTGCGCGGTTTCACCCTCGCCGCGCATCGGCTGGGGATTTCGCAGTCAGCGGTGTCCCACGCGATGAAGTCGCTGGAACAGGAGCTGGGGGTCGAGTTGCTGCGGCGTCACCAGTCGCTCGTGGAACTCAGTGACATTGGCGAGCAACTGTTGCTGCGCGCTCGGGCGATGCTCGGTCTGGCCAACACCCTGCGCCAGGAAGCCGCCGATGCACGCGGCATGAAGACCGGCACCCTGCGCATCGGCTCGTTCGGGCCAACCTCGTCGATCAAGCTGTTGCCCACGATTCTGCGGCACTATCGAGAAGCGCATCCGGGCATCGAAGTGCATATCGATGAAGGACCGGATCGACAAGTGACTCAGTGGCTGGAAGAACGGCGGATCGACGTCGGTTTCGTGGTGCTGCCCGAAGAGCGCTTCGACACGTTTACCCTGATCGAAGACCAGATGGTTGCCCTGCTCCCTATCGGTCATCCACTGGCGGCGCGAACGGCATTGACTCTCAAGGATTTGTGCGACGCTCCGTTCGTGCTCACCGAGGCCGGTTCTTCGGAGCTGGTATCGAGGCTGTTCCTGGCTGCGCGCTTGCAACCGAATATCCGCTATCGCTGCTCGCAACTGCTGAGCACCCTCGATACCGTCAGTCGTGGCGATGGCATCACGATTGTCGCCGAAGGGTCGTTGCCGGAGGAGGCAACGCCGCGCTACGTGAAGAGGCCGTTACTGCCCGCCGTTCAGCGTCAGGTCGGGGTCGCCGTACTCGACCGGCGTCAGGCGTCACCCGCTACTCTGGCCTTTATCGAGTTGGCAACGCGGATGCAGCACGGATGAGCGGCGCAAGCGACTTCTGCCATCTATCCTCCCCTCTGGCTGATCTGTTTTTCAGCGGCGCGCCGTTATCCGGCCTGCATTCGAGAGCCCCACTCCACCGCGACAGGATGCGCCCATGCCGTTAACCGTCAGACCCCGCCGTAAACGCAGCGCCCGCATCGTCGCCACACTGCTCTGCGGCTTGCTTCCGGTGCTGCTGGGCAGTGTAATTCTTTACATGCAGGCTGAACGCACACTGGAACAAGGTTCACGACAGACTGCTGAAGAAGCGCAGCAGCAGTTCGAGTTGATGCTCGACAACACCGCCCAGGCGGCCCATGAATTGCTGCCATTGGCCGGCCAGAACTGCGAGAACGTCAAACTCGCCTTGCGCGAGCAGGTGACCCGCCGCCCGTTTGTGCGTTCGACCAATCTGGTGTGGGACGACAACCTCTATTGCAGCTCCTTGTTTGGCGACTTCAAAGAAGCCGTCAACGCGGGCGACTACAACCAGGGAAAATTGTGGTTGATGAATGGCAACCCGGTAACACCCAACACCGCGCTACTGGTCTATCGGCTCAGCGAAGGCCGCGGCGGCGCACTGACGACACTGGACGGTTACCATCTAAGCAACATGTTGCGCCTGATCGGTCGGCACATGTTGCTGGTGCTGCAAGTGGGCAATAACTGGCTCTCCGCCGATGGAAAAGTCCACGCCGGTGGCCTGCCCGCGTTGCCGATAGCGCAACACACACTGGACTCTTCGCGTTATGCGTTCAGCGTTTCTGCCGGATTTCCCGAAGGCGAAACCTGGCGCTACATGGCCAATGAATATCCGCCGCTGTTCAGTCTGTTGATCTTTTTTGGCGTGGTGTCCGGTGCCATCGGCCATGTCTTGCAAAAGCGCTCTACTTCGCCGAGCCACGAGATGCTCCGAGCGCTTGAGGCTGGCGAGTTCATTCCTTACTTCCAGCCCGTGGTGCACGGTGACAGCAAGCAATGGTCGGGGGCTGAAGTATTGATGCGCTGGACCCACCCCAAAGAAGGCCTGGTGCGCCCGGACCTGTTTATTCCGTTCGCCGAACATTCCGGCCTGATCGTGCCGATGACCCGCGCCCTGATGCAACAGACCGCCGCACTGCTGGGGCCGCGGTCAGCAACGTTCACCGCACCGTTTCATATCGGCATCAATATCACCGCAAGCCATTGCAAGGACCTGGAACTGGTGGAGGACTGTCGAACGTTTCTCGCCGCGTTCGCCCCCGATAGCATCAACCTGGTGCTGGAGTTGACCGAGCGAGAGTTGATCGAGCCGACCGACATCACTCGACAACTGTTCGAGCAACTGCATGCACTGGGCGTGAAAATCGCGATTGACGACTTCGGCACCGGCCACTCAAGCCTCGGCTACTTACGCAAATTCAATGTGGACTTCCTCAAGATCGATCAGAGTTTCGTCGCCATGATCGGCATCGATGCGCTGTCCCGACACATTCTCGACACCATTATCGAACTGTCGGCCAAGCTTGATTTGGGTATTGTTGCCGAAGGTGTCGAAACTCAGGCGCAGGCCGATTATCTGACCGCACATCACGTTAACTTTCTACAAGGCTACCTGTTCGGCAAACCGATGCCGGCTGCGGATTTCATCAGCGCATTAACTCACCATTAACTAAGCCGGATTAAGACGAACGTCCCGGTCAAGCGCACCAAATTGATACAAAAGACCATTGTTGTTACATGCGGACAACATCAGGATTTACTCTTGGCGGATTAACTACTACAATTTTTTCAACCTGAGCAACATTGGCAGGTGAGCCATTTATCACCGAGTCGCTTCAAGGCTCTTGGCTCATAGCTTTGTTTGCGGTTGGTATCAGCCAAACACACTATTGGAGTAAAGATATTGTCCAGACTCGCTGAATTTCGTGCAGCTGAGAAGGCCCTTCAGGAACAGCTCAAGCAGCTGGAGTCGCTGAAGAACGATGCCGGGCTCAAGAAAGAAATCGAATTCGAAGAAAAGCTCCAGGGGCTGATGAAGCACTACGGCAAAGGCCTGAAAGACATCATCGCCATTCTCGATCCGAACCCGGTCAAATCTGGTCTGCAGACCTCTACAGCACCTAAAACCCGCCGCGCTCGCGTGGTCAAGGTTTATCAGAACCCGCACACCGGTGAACTGATCGAAACCAAAGGCGGCAACCACCGTGGCCTGAAAGCCTGGAAGGAACAATACGGTGCAGCTACCGTTGATTCCTGGTTGCGCGGTTAATCCCACGCCAACAACAAAGCCCTGCATGATGCAGGGCTTTTTTATTGACAATATCTAACAAATGAAATGAATTTCATCGAACAAGTTGCGACTTCTGTGTAACGTTGATGAGCCAGATCGCTAAACATTTTACTGCGCAATGTTGCCACCGGGCCCAACGTTAAACTTTGTGCTTAATCCCTTCGGGTATCTAACCCTGCCATGAAGAGTACAGCGACTTAAAGTTTCAAGCTGTTTCTCGCCGCCACTATCTCGTCTGCGCTCGCCTTATAAACCTCCGCCTGCCCGGCGTAGGAAAAAACATAAGCCTTGTCCGCCTCGACCGCAGCCACCAGGGTTTGCGACAGCACATGTCGACCGTTTTCGGTGATCGTGCAAGTGGTTTCCAGCGCTGACAAAGTACCCAGTGTGGCCGGATGCACTTTGTTGCAGACACTCTGGTAGCCGCCCTGGAAGAAGTCCTTCTGGATCGATTTACGCATCTCCAGCAGCACGCCCTGCAAATTGACCTGATGTCCCTGCTCAACCTGAGTCATGGTCAATTCCATCACCATCACCTGATTGCCATCGGCATCATTCTTCACCGCACGCTGACGGGACACCTGTGCGCTCGCCTCGGGCAATGCTTCGACTTCCCAGCCGGCCGGCCAAGTGATGCTCGGTTCGTCCGCTGACGCGCAGACCGCCACAAGTGACAAAGCAGAAACAACAAACAGGGATTTGGACAGTCGGATCATTGCCGGACGCACTCACAGATTGAGTCGTAAAGTCTGAGGCTCGCCTGCACGCAGGGCAAGCCTGCCTTTCATTTGGCGATGCCGACAGGCATGCGTATCATTGCGTCCATTCACTCGCCCATAGTTATTGGAGGGCCCATGAGCCTGCACGAACTCAACACTTTCCCCGGCGTCACCGCCACGCCAGACAGCGCAACCCGCAACTTCGTCTTCAACCACACTATGTTGCGTGTGAAAGACATCACTAAATCCCTGGACTTCTACACCCGCGTTTTGGGTTTCTCGTTGGTTGAGAAGCGTGACTTCCCGGAAGCCGAGTTCAGCCTGTACTTCCTCGCACTGGTCGATAAATCGCAAATCCCGGCCGACGCAGCTGCCCGTACCGAGTGGATGAAGTCGATTCCGGGCATTCTCGAACTGACCCACAACCACGGTACCGAAAACGACGCGGATTTCGCCTATCACAACGGTAATACCGATCCACGTGGTTTTGGCCACATCTGCATTTCGGTGCCGGATATCGTTGCGGCCTGTGCGCGCTTTGAAGAGCTGGGCTGCGACTTCCAGAAGCGCCTGAGCGATGGCCGCATGAAGAGCCTGGCGTTCATCAAGGATCCGGATGGTTACTGGGTCGAGATCATTCAGCCTGCGCCGCTGTAAAAGCTGAAAAGCCCCTCACCCTAACCCTCTCCCATAGGGAGAGGGGACTGATTGGGGGATATTGGAGAATTACGCCGACTTGAACGATTGGCATTGAATCCATAATCGACTGGATCGTTCAGGTCGACGGACAACGCCAGACACCTCGGTCGACTCCCTCTCCTGGAGGGAGAGACTGATCGGGGGATATTGCAGAGGTTCATCGACTTGAACGATTGGCATTGAATCCATTATCGACTGGATCGTTCAGGTCGGCGGACAACGCCAGACACCTCGGTCGACTCCCTCTCCTTCGGGAGAGGGCTGGGGTGAGGGGGCGGCATTGCACACGCAATAAAAAACCCGTGATCACTCACGGGTTTTTTCATTTCTGGCCTGGCAGTTACGCCGGAGCCGAAGTACGGATCAAGTGATCAAAAGCGCTCAGCGAAGCCTTGGCGCCCTCGCCCACCGCAATCACGATCTGCTTGTACGGAACAGTCGTCACGTCGCCGGCAGCGAAGATGCCCGCAATCGACGTTTCACCCCGGTTGTCGACGATGATTTCGCCACGCGGCGACAGCTCGATGGTGCCCTTCAGCCAGTCAGTGTTCGGCAGCAAACCGATCTGTACGAAGATCCCTTCCAGCTCGACGGTGCGCAACTCATCAGTGTTGCGATCCTTGTAACGCAGGCCGTTGACCTTCTCGCCATTGCCGGTGACTTCAGTGGTTTGCGCACTGGTGATCACGGTGACGTTCGGCAGGCTGTGCAGTTTGCGCTGCAGTACGGCGTCGGCGCGCAACTGTACGTCGAACTCGAGCAGCGTTACGTGCGACACGATACCGGCCAGATCGATGGCCGCTTCAACGCCGGAGTTACCGCCGCCGATCACCGCTACGCGTTTGCCCTTAAACAGCGGACCGTCGCAGTGCGGGCAGTACGCCACGCCTTTGTTGCGGTATTCCTGCTCGCCCGGCACGTTCATTTCACGCCACCGCGCACCTGTCGCCAGAATCACGCTCTTGGCTTTGAGGGTCGCGCCGCTGGCGAAGCGGACTTCATGCAGTTCGCCGTTTTTGCCCGGGATCAGCTTGTCGGCGCGTTGCAGGTTCATAATGTCGACGTCGTACTGCTTGACGTGTTCTTCCAGCGCCGTGGCCAGTTTTGGCCCTTCGGTTTCCTGTACGGAAATGAAGTTTTCGATGGCCATGGTGTCGAGCACCTGACCGCCAAAGCGCTCGGCCGCAACACCGGTGCGGATGCCTTTACGTGCAGCATAAATCGCTGCCGAAGCACCGGCCGGGCCACCACCCACGACTAACACGTCGAAGGCCTCTTTGGCGCTGATTTTCTCGGCCTGACGCTCGATGGCGCCGGTATCGAGTTTGGCCAGAATCTCTTCCAGGCCCATGCGGCCCTGACCGAAGTTTTCACCGTTGAGGTAGATGCTCGGCACGGCCATGATCTTGCGATCGTTGACTTCGTCCTGGAACAGCGCGCCGTCGATGGCGACGTGGCGGATGTTCGGGTTGAGCACGGCCATCAGGTTCAGCGCCTGGACCACATCCGGGCAGTTCTGGCAGGACAGCGAGAAGTAAGTCTCGAAGCTGAACTGGCCTTTGAGCGAGCGGATCTGCTCGATCACTTCAACACTGGCTTTCGAAGGGTGGCCGCCGACTTGCAGCAGCGCCAACACCAGCGAAGTGAATTCGTGACCCATCGGGATGCCGGCGAAGCGCAGACTGATGTCGGCACCCGGGCGATTGATCGAGAACGATGGTTTGCGAGCATCGTCACCGCTGTCGATCAGCGTAATTTGGCTCGAAAGACTGGTAACGTCTTTCAGCAGTTCCAGCATTTCACGGGATTTCGCACCGTCGTCGAGGGAGGCTACGATCTCGATCGGCTGGGTGACCCGTTCCAGGTACGATTTCAACTGGGCTTTAAGATTGGCGTCCAACATACGGGCGATTTCCTTTATTTGAGGCGAAAAAAAGCCCGAGCGAATCTCGCCCGGGCTTTTCTATTGGGCGGTGCAGCGTACTTAAGTAGGTGCGGAGTTCCGCCCTGCGTTGCGTATCACAGACTTAGATCTTGCCGACCAGGTCCAGGGACGGCGCCAGAGTGGCCTCGCCTTCTTTCCACTTGGCTGGGCAAACTTCGCCTGGGTGAGCAGCAACGTACTGAGCAGCCTTGATCTTGCGCAGCAGCTCGGAAGCGTCACGGCCAACGCCGCCATCGTTCAGCTCAACGATTTTGATCTGGCCTTCAGGGTTGATCACGAAGGTGCCACGGTCAGCCAGGCCAGCTTCTTCGATCAGCACGTCGAAGTTGCGGGAGATGACGTGGGTCGGGTCGCCGATCATGGTGTATTCGATTTTGCCGATGGCTGGCGAAGTGTTGTGCCAGGCAGCGTGGGCAAAGTGGGTGTCGGTGGAAACGCTGTAGATCTCAACGCCCAGCTTCTGGAAGGCAGCGTAGTTGTCAGCCAGGTCTTCCAGTTCGGTTGGGCAAACGAAGGTGAAGTCGGCTGGGTAGAAGAACACGACCGACCACTTGCCTTTCAGGTCAGCGTCCGATACTTGAACGAAGTCGCCGTTTTTGAACGCGGTAGCTTTGAACGGTTTTACTTGGCTGTTGATGATAGGCATTGATGACTCTCCGTCAGGGTTGTGAATTCGATGGGTGAATCCTACCCACTCACTCGACGGATGGCTCATTGGCAAACCTGATGCTGCTGATTTGTTTTCGCTATTAGCTGACTGTATTAATAGAAGAAAACGATCTCTACGACGAAGCCGGGTTATCCGTAATCCGAGCCATCCCCTGGAATGGGCTGGCTTCAACATAGCGCATCGCGGACTTCATATCCTTCCAGCCGACGTAACTCATCAATGATTTCAAGTCCCAGCCACTTTGATGCGCCCACGTGGCGAAGCCGCGACGCAAGGAGTGGCTGGTGTAGTTTTCGGCGGCGATCCCCGCACGCTGCAACGCCTGACGCAGCAAAGGAATAATGCTGTTAGCGTGCAGCCCCTCCTCGTTCAGATTGCCCCAGCGGTCGATGCTGCGGAAAACCGGTCCACGTACCAGTGCGGCTTCGGTGATCCAGTCGATATAAGCCTGCACAGGACACAGTTTCAGCAGAGCAGGCGCCTGATAGGTCTGACCGAGGTTCTCGCGATCACCTTTGCTGCGCGGTAGATACAGGGTGATGCCTTTACCGGCGTGCGCTTGCACGTGCTCGATTTGCAAGCGGCACAGCTCATCACTGCGGAAGCCGCGCCAGAAGCCCAGCAGAATCAAAGCGCGATCACGGTAAGCCTTGAGCAGTAACGGACGGTCCTGCTGCTCTTTTGCGGCTTGCGCCTCATGCTCCAACCAATCGACCACTCGCTGTAAATCGTGTAACTGCAACGGCTCGGCCTGTTTCTCCTGCGCCGGGTGCAACGCCCGGATCCCTTTGAAAACCTTGCGCACCACTGGTGCCTTGGTCGGATCGGCAAACCCTTGACTGTTGTGCCATTGCGCCAGCGCCGACAGACGCAACTTCAACGTATTGATCGACAGCTCTTCAGCGTGCGCCACCAGATACCGCGCGACGCTATCGGCCGTGGCCGGCAGAAACCCGCCCCACTTCACTTCGAAATGTTCAATGGCCGCGCGATAGCTGCGGCGAGTGTTGTCACGGGTGGCGGCTTGCAGATAGCGATCAAGATCGCTCATGGGCTGTTTTCTCGCTGGTGTACTGATGCGGAGATGCAAAGACGCATTTTGCCGCCTGACATTGGGTAATACCAGTATATCCCGCATCTTGATTATCAAAGGTTTATCTTTATTTTTGAGATGGTACACTGCGTACTTTAGTGGCATGTACCACAGTACGTAACCGTAGGAGTTCACATGGCCCGTGGCGGCATTACCAAAGCCCTGGTGCAGATCGCGCGCACAGCAATCCTCGCTCGTGGCGAACACCCGAGCATCGATGCAGTACGCATCGAGATGGGCAATACCGGCTCGAAAACCACGATCCATCGCTATCTGAAAGAGCTGGATGACGGCGCCCAACCCATTGAAGCTTCGGCTGAGCCCATCGATGACGAGTTGACCGCCCTCGTCTCGCGCCTCGCCCAACGCCTCAAAGAACAGGCGCAAGAGCCTATCGAGCAGGCCCGCGAGCAGTTCGAGGAACAGCGCGAGGCACTGGAGTCGGAGCTGAAACAGACGCGTCAGGCACTGGAAAAGCTCGAACACGAGCACGACATTCAAGGCGCAGCACTGGCGCGCGAATCCGAAGCGCTGAACAACACGCGCTCGATGCTGCAGACCGAGCAAACCCGCAACGCCGGTCTGAATCAGGCTTTGGCCGACTTTGAATTGCGCTTGCAGGACAAGGACGAGCAGATCCGCTCGCTGGAAGAAAAACACCTGCACGCCCGCGACGCTCTGGAGCACTATCGCAACGCCACCAAGGAGCAGCGCGAGCAGGAACAGAGCCGACACGAAGCGCAAGTGCAGCAGATTCAGGCCGAGTTGCGTCAGGCGCAGCAAAGTGCGCTGGTGCGTCAGGACGAAATCACGCAACTGCACCGCGACAACGAACGCCTGCTCACGGAAAACCGTGGCACCCAACGCGAACTGAGCTTGTTGCAGGATCAGCTCAAGCAGAGCAACCAGCGCCAGGATCAACTGCTGGAGCAAGCGACCCGCGTCGACAGCGAACGCACCCTCCTCCAGGAACGCCTGCGCGTTGCGACACTGGAAAGCCAGACACTCAAACAGAGCGTCGATGAGCAGACGTTGCTCAACCAGTCACTGGAAAAGGAATTGAACAAGGCTCAGGCAAGCCTGGAGGAAAGCCAGCGTCTGGCGGCTACCGTTGCGGCAGCGCCAGACTCAGCCAAGCCGCAGGACGCTTAAGCGCCGATCGGCGTACGCATGGTGACGAACTCTTCGGCGGCCGTCGGGTGAACCCCGATCGTGTCGTCGAAGTCACGCTTGGTTGCGCCAGCCTTCAGCGCAATCGCCAGGCCCTGCACGATCTCGCCAGCGTCCGGGCCGACCATATGGCAACCGAGCACCTTATCGGTTTTGCCGTCGACCACCAGCTTCATCAGGGTCTTTTCCTGACACTCGGTCAGCGTCAGCTTCATCGGCCGGAAACGGCTTTCGAAAATCACCACATCGTGACCAGCTTCGCGCGCTTCTTCTTCGGTCAAACCGACCGTGCCGATGTTCGGCAGACTGAACACCGCCGTCGGAATCATCTTGTAATCCACCGGACGGTACTGCTCAGGCTTGAACAGACGGCGCGCCACGGCCATGCCTTCAGCCAGCGCCACCGGCGTCAGTTGCACGCGACCAATGACATCGCCCAGCGCCAGAATCGATGGCTCGCTGGTCTGGTATTGCTCGTCGACTTTAATGAAGCCTTTGTCGTTGAGCTGCACATCGGTGTTTTCCAGGCCCAGATTGTCGAGCATCGGGCGCCGGCCTGTGGCGTAGAACACGCAGTCCGCTTCCAGCACACGACCATCCTTGAGGGTGGCTTTCAAGCTGCCGTCGGCCTGCTTTTCGATACGCGCGATGTCGGCATTGAACTGCAGATCCAGGCCGCGCTTGGTCAGCTCTTCCTGCAAATGCTTGCGCACCGAACCATCGAAACCGCGCAGGAACAGATCGCCGCGATACAGCAGCGTGGTGTTCGCACCGAGGCCGTGGAAGATGCCGGCAAACTCCACCGCGATATAACCGCCACCAACCACCAGCACACGTTTTGGCAGCTCCTTGAGGAAGAACGCCTCGTTGGAGCCGATCGCATGTTCACGACCCGGAATCTCCGGAATCTGTGGCCAGCCACCGGTGGCGATCAGGATGTTTTTCGCAGTGAAACGCTCGCCATTCACTTCAACCTCATGCGGGCCAACGATCTTCGCGTGCGCTTCATGCAGGGTCACGCCGCTGTTGACCAGCAGATTGCGATAAATGCCGTTGAGACGATTGATCTCGCGATCCTTGTTGGCGATCAGCGTCGCCCAATCGAAATTCGCTTCACCCAGGCTCCAGCCAAAACCGGACGCCTGCTCAAAGTCTTCGGCGAAATGCGCACCGTACACCAGCAACTTTTTCGGCACACAGCCGACGTTAACGCAGGTGCCGCCCAGATAACGGCTCTCCGCCACCGCCACTTTCGCGCCGAAACCGGCCGCAAACCGCGCAGCGCGCACACCGCCGGAACCGGCACCAATCACATAAAGGTCAAAATCGTAGGCCATTTCTATCTCCTCGGCAGGGGATCAGCATACCTGCAGCCACCCATTGGGCAAGCGCTGCCAATCATATGGGGGCGCAAAATGAAAAAACCCGCCGAAGCGGGTTTTTCTGACAAACCAATCAAGCGCTCTTAGTAAGCCTTGCCAGTCTTGTAGAAGTTCTCGAAGCAGAAGTTGGTCGCTTCGATGTAGCCTTCAGCGCCACCGCAGTCGAAACGCTTGCCTTTGAACTTGTAGGCCATCACGCAGCCGTTCTGGGCTTGTTTCATCAGGGCGTCGGTGATCTGAATTTCGCCACCCTTGCCTGGCTCGGTCTGTTCGATCAGGTCGAAGATGTCCGGGGTCAGGATGTAACGACCGATGATTGCCAGGTTCGACGGTGCGTCTTCCGGCTTTGGCTTCTCGACCATGCTGTGAACGCGGTAGATGTCGTCACGGATCATCTCGCCGGCAATCACGCCGTACTTGCTGGTTTCCTGCGGATCGACTTCCTGGATGGCGATGATCGAGCAGCGGAACTGCTTGTACAGCTTGACCATCTGGGTCAGTACGCCGTCGCCTTCGAGGTTGACGCACAGGTCGTCCGCCAGTACCACGGCGAACGGTTCGTCACCGATCAGCGGGCGACCGGTGAGAATCGCGTGGCCCAGACCTTTCATTTCGGTCTGACGGGTGTAAGAGAACGAGCACTCGTCGAGCAGTTTGCGGATGCCGACCAGGTATTTCTCTTTGTCGGTGCCTTTGATCTGGTTTTCCAGCTCGTAGCTGATGTCGAAGTGGTCTTCCAGAGCACGCTTGCCACGACCGGTCACGATGGAGATTTCCGTGAGGCCAGCGTCCAGAGCTTCTTCAACGCCGTACTGGATCAGTGGCTTGTTTACCACCGGCAGCATTTCTTTAGGCATGGCTTTAGTCGCTGGCAGGAAGCGAGTACCGTAACCGGCTGCTGGGAACAAGCATTTCTTGATCATATAAGTCCTTGAAAGGGCTGTGTGTACGAGTTTCGGCGCAGTCTAATCAGGCGGCGTGCACCTTACAATGCCCCGCACTGGCTAACCGATGCCAACATAGAGAAATATTCTCGCCGATAGTTCCATCGACATCTTGGCGCAGCCAGATCAGCGTAGCTCAAAGCAGTCGACAAACTGAATCACCATACGCTCATCGCCCCCCAATGCGAGCATTTGCCGGTATCATGGCGCCTTTGAACCAGCGAACGAGACAGATAGATGGCTGCGGTAAAAATCGTCAACGGGTATGTGATCGACAAAAAAGACGGCAAGTGGACGCTGACCACCACCAATGGCGAACACATCGCCGGGCCTTTCGACAGCGAACAGATGGCGACCGATGTAGCGGCAGTGTTCACCGACACACCAGCATCGGCCAAGCGCCGTGGCAAAGATCAGGACTGATCAGCCGCGACATGCATCAGCCCTGCCCTTGAGCAGGGCTTTTTTGTGCCTACGTACAAACAAGTGGCCAAACGCTATAACCTTTTCACTCCGGCGCTGTCAGAGCGTCTAGTCCCCCTCGCTGAAGACCACGAACATGACCTTGAAAAAATGGCTGCCCCTGATTGCGGTATTGGCACTCGCCGGCTGCGCCACCTCCCAACCCACTTACCTGAACAACGGTGAACAGGGGCTGTCGATCGATTGCTCCGGCGAAGCCAATTCCTGGGCGACCTGCTATGAAAAAGCCGATGCGTCCTGCGCGGGCACCGGTTATCGCATCGTTGGCACTGACGGCACGCCTCAGCCCAAGGAAAGTGACAAAACCCTGGGCGTCGATGTCGGCAACTACAAAAACCGCAGCGTTGTCGTGGTCTGCAAATAGACCCTACATATGAATTTCGGCGAATTTGATCCCAAGTCCACGAACGACTTCGATCAGATCGTCGAGGCGGTTGAAGGATTCGACTTCGTCGTTTTCGTCTACCAGAAAGTAACTGCGGCCGGCGCTCTTCTTGAAAAACACGATCCACTCACCCGGATTCGCCGGGTTCTGGATGACATGGGTGGCAGAGATCAAGCCCTCTACGTGGCGCTCCCGTACTTGTTCTCGCTTCATCGCGACTCCAGAAATGAAAATGCCGTCACAGCATGACTGCGACGGCATCGGTGCTGATGACTGTCAGTCTATCAGCCGGAAATACATGCATTGGCGGCCTTTTGCACGTCACGAGGACGCACCGGCACATTCGACATGCGCTCATGCAGCTTGATGCTGCTGCCACCGGAGCGATCTTCGATATCAAATACCGCTGCCGCACCGGTGGAAAGTTTCCCCGGCACGATGACCCGAACCCCATCCTTTTGCGGCTGCATTTGCAGCGCGCCGCGGCTGTTTGCCAGCTTCTCGGCCAGGCATTGGGCATATTCATGGGGTTTCTTGCCGGAGATCACGCTCATGGTCGGCAGCGTTTCATTGATTTCGGAAACACTCGCGCAACCACCCACAGCCAAAACCAACGGCAGACATACCACACCCCACTTCATACAAAACCTCCGTTAAAGACCGTCCGACAGCACAAATGCCGTTTTTCTCCGAGGCCTTCTGCATTTAACCCGCATCCAATTGCGAATATCTGTTCAAAATTGTCAAAGCAACGCCCGACGGCCAGATAATAACCCGTGCGGGCTGATAAACTGCGCCAATCGACAAGCTATCGTTTTGATTTTGTAGAAAAAGCCCTTCTGGAGGCGCCCATGAAATTCATTCACCAGCGCGAACACCTCAACGAAGACGACATCGTCGTCATCCAATGCTCGCAAATGTGCAACATCCGTCTGATGAACGACGCCAACTTCCGCAGCTTCAAGAACGGCGGCCGTCACACCTATCACGGCGGCGCCTTCGACACCTTCCCGGCCCGTATTACCGCGCCAAGCACCGGTTTCTGGAACATCACCATCGACACCGTCAACCGCCGTGCGATCAGCGTGACCCGCAAGCCGACCCTGACTCACTCGATCAAGATCATCCGTCGCTCCAGCACCAAACTCAGCTGAGACACGCCGCCCAACCAGAAAGGAATGCATGACCGTGGCCCAAACGACCAAATATGTCATCAAGTACAAACTCAATGGTGAACGCCGCTTTGAGTTCGCGCAGCTGGTAAATGGCACTGAAGAAGAAGCCAAGGCTGAACTGGACAAGCTTCATGGCCAGGGCGAAGTGATCAGTGACATCGCCGTCAGCAAAGCGCTCTAAGCAACGACAAGAGTTTGACCGCAAGCGGCGGAGTGTTCTGCCGCCAGGTCCTGCCTAGACTGACTGCTTCGACCGTGAGTCAAGGAGCCAGCATGTCGATGTCACCTTCCTGTCTGGATTCGCTCGACTGGACAAGCCTTGAGCAGCAACTGGATCAGGACGGCTACGCGATCATCCGTTCGCTGCTGCTGGCCAACACCTGCGATCACCTGAGTGCGCTGTATCCACAGACCGAACCGTTTCGTTCGCAGGTGATCATGGCCCGCCACGGCTTCGGTCGCGGCGAGTACAAATACTTTCGCTATCCGCTGCCGACACCGGTAGAGCGCCTTCGCTGCGCGTTGTATCCGCGCCTGGCCCCCTTGGCCAATCGCTGGTATGAACGCATGCACCTGCCTGAACGTTTTCCGCTGAACCACGCCGAATTTCTTCAGCGCTGCCATGCGGCCGGCCAGATACGCCCTACCCCTCTTCTGTTGCAATACGGCCCGCAGGACTACAACTGCCTGCATCAGGACCTCTACGGCGAATCGGTTTTCCCGCTGCAAGTGGCGATTCTTCTTTCAGAACCCGGACGCGACTTCAACGGTGGCGAGTTCGTTCTCACCGAGCAGCGCCCGCGCATGCAATCTCACCCGCACGTACTTGATCTGACGAAAGGTGATGCGGTGATATTTGCCGTGAACCAGCGCCCGGTCAAAGGCGTGCGCGGCGATTATCGGGTGACCCTGCGTCACGGCGTCAGTCGCCTGCACAGTGGAAAAAGGCATACCCTAGGCATCATCTTTCACGACGCTTCCTGACCACCATGCAACCGAACACTTTCGATCTGTTCGCCGATCATGAACCCGAGCAACGCCCGCGCGCCGAGCAGATTGGCGAGCAATCCTGGGTGCTGCATGGTTTTGCCCTGCCGCTGATCGAGCAGATTCTCCCGGCGCTGGATGCAATTCTTGCCGCCGCACCCTTGCGCCACATGGTCACGCCGGGTGGTTTCAGCATGTCGGTGGGCACCAGCAGTTGCGGGGCCCTTGGCTGGATCACCGACCGCCACGGTTATCGTTACTCCAGCGTCGACCCGCTCAGTGATCGGCCATGGCCAGCGATGCCGGAGGTATTCTCGGCACTGGCGCAATCGGCAGCGGCACAGGCCGGATTTGCCGACTTCAATGCAGACTCCTGCCTGATCAACCGCTATGTCCCCGGGGCGAAGATGTCATTGCACCAGGACAAAGATGAAAAGGCCTACAGCGCGCCGATCGTTTCGCTGTCACTGGGCTTGCCAGCGATGTTCCTGTTCGGCGGTTTCAGTCGCAGCGACAAGAGCCAGCGCATTGCCTTGCTGCATGCCGACATGATGGTCTGGGGCGGCGTTGATCGCTTGCGTTATCACGGTGTGTTGCCGATCAAGCAGGGTCGGCATCCGCGCCTGGGTGAACAACGGATCAATCTGACCTTTCGCGTGGCCGGATAACCGGCAAAGTTTGACCGCAAGGCCCGGAGTGTCACGCCTTGCGACGCTGGTTAACCTGAGTCAAACAGGCCAACGGACTAACCCCCATGAAAACGCCTTCGACAACCCTCCAGACCGAAAACGACCCACGCTGGGCCGCCGTGGTTGCGCGAGATCCGCGTGCGGACGGGCAATTTGTCTACGCGGTGAAAACCACGGGCATCTACTGCCGCCCGAGCAGCCTTTCCCGCTTGCCGAAACCGCAAAACGTCGAGTTTTTCGACAGTGCCGAACAGGCCGAGGCCGCCGGTTATCGGCCGAGCAAGCGCGCCAGCAAGGATCAGAGTGATGTGGCCGCACAGCATGCTGCGAGCGTCGCCATTGCCTGCCGCCATATCGAATCCGCCGAGACATTGCCGGCGCTCAACGAACTGGCGCAAACCGCCGGCCTGAGTCCGTTTCATTTCCATCGGGTGTTCAAAGCCGCAACAGGCTTGACGCCCAGAGGCTATGCCACAGCCCATCGTTCGCGCAAAGTTCGTGAGCGCCTGGCAGACGGCGGTTCGGTGACGAATGCTTTGTACGACGCGGGCTTCAATTCCAACAGCCGTTTCTATGAGTCAGCGGATTATGTGTTGGGCATGAAACCCGGCGACTACCGCGCTGCCGGGAAGAACAACGACATCCGTTTCGCCGTAGGTCAATGCTCGCTCGGAGCGATTCTGGTGGCACAAAGTGAGCGTGGCGTGTGCGCGATTCTGTTGGGTGACGATCCGCATCAACTGGTGTGCGATCTGCAGGATCAATTTCGCCAAGCCAATTTGATCGGTGCCGATGCAGGCTTCGAGCAACTGATCGCCAAGGTCGTGGGGTTTATCGAAGCCCCGGCGATTGGTCTGGATCTGCCGCTGGACGTTCGCGGCACGGCGTTTCAGGAGCGCGTGTGGCAGGCACTGCGGGAAATCCCGGCGGGGCATACGGCGAGTTACGCCGAAATTGCCCAGCGCATCGGTGCACCGACGTCCATGCGCGCGGTGGCTCAGGCTTGCGGGGCTAACCGTCTGGCGGTGGCGATCCCCTGCCACCGCGTGGTGCGCAGCGATGGCAATCTTTCGGGCTATCGCTGGGGCGTTGAGCGCAAGCGTCAGTTGCTTGAGCGCGAGACGACATCCTGAGAGGACGTCCCGCCCCGTCGGCGGCTGTCAGCGATTGACGTCCACCACAACCCGTCCGCGAAGTTGCCCGGCGAGCAGTTTTGGCGCCGCATCGATGGCTTCACTCAGGCCGATTTCATGACTGATCAATGCCAGCAACGAGAAATCCAGATCCTCGGCCAGACGCTCCCACGCTTCCAGGCGGCGAGCCTTGGGCTGGGTCACGCTGTTGATGCCGGCCAGGGTCACGCCACGCAAAATGAACGGCGCCACCGACGCCGGGAAATCCATACCTTGGGCCAGACCACACGCAGCAACGGTTCCTTCAGAGCGAGTACTCGCGCAGGCATTGGCCAGTGTGTGACTGCCAACCGAATCGATCACCGCCGCCCAACGCTCTTTGGCCAATGGCTTGCCGGGCGCTGATAATGTCGCGCGATCAATGATTTCGCCAGCGCCCAACTGTTGCAGATATTCATGCTCGGAAACCCGGCCAGTCGATGCGACGACGCGATAACCGAGCTTGCTCAGCAACGCGATGGCAAAACTGCCGACGCCGCCATTGGCCCCCGTGACCAACACCTCACCCTGCTCTGGCGTCACGCCATTGCGCTCAAGCGCCAGAATGCACAGCATCGCCGTATAACCGGCCGTACCGATGGCCATGGCTTGCGCCGCCGTAAAGGCTTTGGGCAACGGAATCAGCCAGTCGCCATTGAGTCGCGCCTTCTGCGCCAGACCGCCCCAGTGATTCTCGCCAACACCCCAGCCATTGAGCAGCACCTGATCTCCCACCTTATAGTCGGGGTGTGAACTGACTTCCACGGTGCCCGCCAGATCGATCCCCGGCACCATCGGAAACTTGCGCACCACCGGACTGCTGCCGGTAATCGCCAGGCCATCCTTGAAGTTCAGCGTGCTGTACGCGACGGCCACGGTGACATTCCCTTCGGGCAATTGCTCTTCGTTGACCTGTTGCAGGTTGGCGCGGTAACCGCTGTCGTCTTTGTCGATCACAATGGCGTTGAACATGACTGCCTCGCATAACTGTTTTCAGAATGTCGTGGCTTGAAATACCACATCGCAACACCCTGCCACATTCGACTTTGCGCCAATCGGCAAATCAGCCGGGTATTTCCACGGCGGGCGTCTATGCTTTTTCGACGGTCGTGGTTTCGCCGTTTTTCCTTCAGAAATCGGCCTGTCGATGGAGCTGACAATGTCTTACCCGCGCTGGCTTTTACTGCTGTTGATGCTGTGCCTGGCGGCGTTCGCAAATGCCTGGGCGGCACCGGCCACCGAGGCCCCGAGCGAACCGACCTGGCCGCAAGTGATCAGCAGCGGCAAAGCAAAACTCACCGTGTACCAGCCGCAACTCGACAGCTGGGACGGCTACACCCTCAATGCCCGCGCGGCCGTTGAAGCCACCGGTGCCGATGACAAATCCACCTACGGAATCGTGCAATTCAGCGCACATACGCTGGTCGACAAGGCCACGCGCTGGGTCGCGCTGGATCAGTACAAAATCATCAAAGCCGATTTCCCGGCCGATGCCAGTCAAGCCGATATCTGGGTCGCGGCCCTGCAGAAAGACGCCGAGAAGCGTAAAAAAACCATCTCGCTGGATCAACTGGAAGCGGCCGTCGGCGTGCTGTCAGCCGAGCAGAAAGCCGACAGCGCGCCACTGGAAAACACACCACCGACGATCATCAGTTCCGACGCACCCGCCCTGCTCGTCTATATCGATGGCGACGCGGCCTACCGACCAGTAGAGGGGACTGCGCTGCAACGAGTGATCAATACGCGGCCGCTGTTGTTGAAGGACGCACAAGGCAAGCATTACCTGCACGTCTTCGATGGCTGGATGGTCGCCGAACAACTCGATGGCGCCTATACGCGCCTGGCCTCACCGCCAGCGGAACTGGAAAAAGCCAAGCAGGCCGCCATTCAGAGTCGACAAGTCGATCTGCTGACCGGGCAAAGCGAGCCGAAAGACAAGATCCCCAGTCTGGCCAAGCCGCCGCAACCGAAAATTTTCGTCGCTACCACGCCCACTGAGTTGCTGGTCACCGACGGCGCAGCACAGTGGTCGCCGATTCAAGGCACGGGCCTGCTGTATGTCACCAATACCACCGGGCATATCTTCAAGGAAATCGGTGACCAGAACAGCTATGTGCTGATCTCCGGACGCTGGTTTCGCGCCTCCGACATGAATGGCCCGTGGACGTTTACCCCGGCCGACAAACTGCCGGCAGATTTCGCCAACATCCCCGACGACAGCCCGAAAGAAAACGTCAAAGCCTCGGTCGCCGGCACGCCACAAGCCAAAGAAGCCGCCATTGCCGCGACCATTCCGCAGACGTCGGCGATCAAGAAAAGCGCAGTAAAAATGACCGCACCACAGTTCGACGGCGAGCCGCAGCTCAAAGCCATCAACCGCACAACGCTGCAATATGTAGTCAACAGCGCAACGCCCATCATCCGTGTCGACAACGATAGTTGGTACGCGGTGGAAAACGGTATCTGGTTCACCGCCACCTCTGTGAATGGCCCTTGGGTGGTGGCCAGCTCCGTGCCAGCGGTGATCTATTCGATCCCGCCGAGTTCGCCCATGCATTACCTCACCTACGTCAAAGTCTACGAGTCCAGCGGCGACACCGTGGTGGTCGGCTACACGCCCGGTTATCAAGGCTCGAATCTGGACCCGGAAAGCGGCGTCGTGGTGTATGGCACCGGTTATCCCTACACGCCCTGGGTCGGTAGCGTGTGGTATGGCCCGCCGGTGACTTACGGTTTCGGCGTCGCCATCCGCTATACACCGTGGACGGGCTGGACCTTCGGTTTCGGTTTTGGCTGGAGCTGGGGCAGCAGTACGGTGGCAATGGGTTGGGGTTGGGGTGCGTACCCGTGGTGGGGCAACTATGGCTGGGGTTACGCCTGGGGGCCGCGCTTGTATCCGGCACCGCTGGCCTGGGGTGGCGCCGCTTATGGCTACCGAGGCGGTGCCGTCGCCTGGGGACCGGGCGGCTGGGCTGGAACCACGGGCAATATTTATCACCAATGGGGCGATCGGGCGACAGTCAGTCGTGCGGGCGCCGGTTACAACGCCTGGACCGGCAATCGCTGGGCAGATCAGGTCGGCGCCTCCTATAACTCACGCACCGGTATCGCGGCCGCTGGACAACGGGGCGCTGTACACAACGTCTACACAGGCGACTACGCAGCCGGGCGCAGCGGTGTAGCCGCCGGGCCGAACGGAGGAGCGATTGCCGGCCAGAAAGTCACCGCCGGCAACGTTCGCAACGGCACGCAGGTCACCGCCAATCGCGGTGCGGTGTATAACCCAAACACTGGCAATACCACTCAATATGGCGCTGTCCGCGGGCGCAACGCCGGTGCCGCACACGTCGGCGACAACGTGTATGCCGGTCGCGATGGCAATGTCTACAAGAAAACCGATGATGGCTGGCAACCCATGGTCAAGGGCGGCGCGACACGCCCCGCATCCGTCAATAACAATGCCCAGTTGCAAAACCTCAACCGCGAATCCGCCGCCCGTAACTTCGGCAATCAGCGCACCAACAATTTTCATGACTCGTCGCGAAACATGAACCGATCTTTTGGAGGGGGCGGCGGACTTCATCGACGCTGAAAAACTGCACGGGTTGTTCTGTATTTCGAACTGGCCCCAAGTCCGGTTTTGCTGCTAAAAACCGGTTTTACCCCCCTGCCCGCTACATCGCTCGGAGAATCACCCGCATGAGCCAATGGCCAGACACCCGCCTACTTGACCTGCTCGGTACTGAGTTGCCGATCATCCAGGGCCCGATGGCCGGTGCGACGAACTCGTCCATGGTCATTGCCGTGTGCAATGCCGGTGGCCTGGGTTCGATGCCGGCGGCGATGCTGAGCATTGAGCAACTGCGCGAAGAGCTGAAAACCATTCGCCAGCACACCAACAAGCCCTTCAACGTGAACTTCTTCTGCCATCAGCCACCAGCCGCCGATGAGCAACGCGCACGTCACTGGAAGCAGCTGCTGGAGCCTTACTACCGCGAGCTGGGCGCTGATTTCGATGCGCCGACGCCGGTGTCCAACCGGGCGCCGTTCGATGCGGCAGCCTGTGAAGTGCTGGAAGAATTTCGACCTGAAGTCGTGAGTTTCCATTTCGGCCTGCCAGAGAAATCCCTTCTCGAGCGGGTCAAGGCAACCGGGGCGAAAATTCTCTCCTCGGCCACGACGGTCGATGAGGCGATCTGGCTGGAGCAGAACGGCTGCGACGCGATTATCGCCATGGGCTACGAGGCCGGCGGCCATCGCGGCATGTTTCTCAGCGATGACCTGAGCAGTCAGGTCGGCACGTTTGCCTTGGTGCCACAGGTGGTCGATGCGGTGCACGTACCGGTGATTGCCGCCGGGGCGATTGCCGACGCGCGCGGCGTGGCGGCGGCGTTTATGTTAGGGGCCTCAGCGGTACAGGTCGGCACGGCCTATCTATTCACGCCGGAAGCAAAAGTCAGCGCCGCTCACCACAAGGCGCTGCGCTGCGCCAAAGAAAGCGAAACGGCGATCACCAATATTTTTACCGGACGGCCGGCGCGGGGCATTCTCAACCGCGTCATGCGTGAACTGGGGCCGATGTCGCCGAAAGCACCGGCCTTCCCTTTGGCCGGGGGCGCGCTGATGCCGCTGCGAGCCATCAACGAGGCAGAGTTTGCCAACCTCTGGGCCGGTCAGGCATTCACCTTGGGCAAAGACCTCGGTAGCGCTGAACTGACCCGACAATTGGCCGAAGGTGCACTGGCAAAACTTGCTCGCCATTGAGGCTGCACCGCGTGCGGATTTTCGCGTTCTCACTCCGTTTTTAACCAACCCTTCCTGTTTGGCGGCGTTTCGCTATATATTTCGCTATATAGCGAATCCACCCTCGCATCGGCGCAGTCCACCTCCAACAATAGCTGCCCTGCACTCGCCAATAACGGAGCTGTTACATGACCATTCGTGCCTCACGTTTTGCCCCAACCTGCCTGGCCTCTCTGCTCGCCGTCTTCGCCATCGGCGCAGTTCAGGCTGATGAAGTGCAGGTGGCTGTAGCAGCCAATTTCACCGCGCCGATCCAGGCGATCGCGGCGGATTTCGAAAAGGACACCGGGCATAAACTGGTCGCAGCCTATGGCGCCACTGGCCAGTTCTACACCCAGATCAAGAACGGCGCGCCGTTCGAAGTGTTCCTCTCCGCTGACGACACCACCCCGGAAAAACTCGAAAAAGAAGGCGACACCGTCAAAGGTTCGCGCTTCACCTACGCCATCGGCACGCTGGCGTTGTGGTCGGCGAAAGAAGGTTATGTCGATGCACAAGGCGAGGTTCTGAAAAAGAACGAATACCAGCACCTGTCCATCGCCAACCCGAAAGCCGCGCCCTATGGTCTGGCCGCCACGCAAGTACTGGAAAAACTCAAACTGACCGACGCCACCAAAGCCAAGATTGTTGAAGGCCAGAACATCACCCAGGCATACCAGTTCGTCTCGACCGGCAACGCAGAGATTGGCTTTGTTGCCCTGTCGCAGATCTACAAGGAAGGCAAAGTCAGCAGCGGTTCGGCCTGGATCGTCCCGGCCAGCCTGCACGACCCGATCAAACAGGACGCAGTGATTCTGAACAAAGGCAAAGACAACGCCGCCGCCAAAGCCTTGGTTGAATACCTCAAGGGCCCGAAAGCCGCTGCGGTGATCAAGTCCTACGGTTACCAGCTCTAAAATGTCGCTGACGAGTGCCGATTTCGCGGCGATCTGGCTGACCCTGAAACTGGCGTCCCTGACTACCGCGATACTGCTGGTGGTCGGCACTCCGATCGCCCTGTGGCTGTCGCGCACCGATTCTTGGTTGCGCGGCCCGATCGGGGCGATCGTCGCCCTGCCCCTTGTTTTACCACCCACCGTCATTGGCTTTTATCTGTTGCTGATGATGGGGCCGCACGGCTTTCTCGGCCAGTTCACCCAATGGCTCGGCCTGGGCACTTTGACGTTCAGCTTCACCGGGCTGGTGATTGGCTCGGTGATCTATTCCATGCCGTTCGTGGTGCAACCGTTGCAAAACGCGTTCTCGGCGATCGGCACCCGCCCTCTGGAAGTGGCCGCGACCTTGCGCGCCAATCCGTGGAACACATTTTTCAGCGTGATTGTGCCGTTGGCGCGTCCCGGTTTTATCACCGCAGCGATCCTCGGCTTCGCACATACCGTCGGCGAATTCGGCGTGGTGCTGATGATCGGCGGCAACATTCCCGACAAGACCCGCGTGGTTTCCGTGCAAATCTACGACCACGTCGAAGCGATGGAATACGCCCAGGCTCATTGGCTGGCCGGGGCGATGCTGGTGTTTTCGTTTCTGGTGTTGCTGGCGTTGTACTCCAGCCGCAAGACCCGCGCAGGCTGGAGCTGATCGATGATTGATGTGCGTTTGAAACGGGTCTATACGGGCTTCAGCCTCGATGTCGACCTGAACTTGCCCGGCCGTGGCGTGACTGCGCTTTATGGCCACTCCGGCTCGGGTAAAACCACCTGCCTGCGCTGTATCGCCGGGCTTGAGCGCGCCGAACAGGGCTTTATCCAGATCAACGATGAAGTCTGGCAGGACAGCGACAACGGCATTTTCGTCCCGCCGCACAAACGCGCGCTCGGCTACGTGTTTCAGGAGGCCAGCCTGTTTCCACACCTGTCGGTGCTGGCCAATCTGCAATTCGGCCTCAAGCGCATTGCCAAGTCTCAGCGTCGGGTCGACATGGCGCAGGCCACGGAACTCTTGGGCATCGGCCATTTGCTCGAGCGTCATCCGCAGCATTTATCAGGCGGCGAACGCCAGCGCGTCGGCATCGCCCGCGCGCTGCTGACCAGCCCGAAACTGCTGCTGATGGATGAGCCATTGGCCGCTCTCGACAGCCAGCGCAAAAGTGAAATCCTGCCCTACCTGCAACGCCTGCACGACGAACTGGACATTCCGGTGTTGTACGTCAGCCATGCGCAGGATGAAGTGGCGCGATTGGCCGATCACCTGGTCTTGCTCAGCGAAGGCAAAGCGCTGGCCAGCGGTCCGATTGGCGAAACCCTCGCACGTCTCGACCTGCCGATGGCGATGGGCGACGACGCCGGGGTGATCATTGAGGGCCAGGTCAGCGCCTACGATGCGCAATATCAACTGCTGAGTCTGCAATTGCCGGCCACCGAGATGAACATCCGGGTGACGCACGCGCCGATGGCGCTGGGTCAGTCCCTGCGCTGCAAAGTGCACGCGCGGGATATCAGCCTGAGCCTGCAGAACAGCGAGTTCAGCAGCATCCTCAATCGACTGCCGGTGACCGTGGTCAGCGAGCAATCGGCCGACAACGCCGCCCACGTGCTGATTCGCCTGGATGCTGGTGGCACCCCGCTGCTCGCGCGCATCACACGCTACTCCCGGGATCAGTTAGCTGTGCATCCGGGCCAGCATTTATGGGCGCAGATCAAAGCGGTTGCGGTCCTCGCCTAAATCATTCGGCACCACGGCAACGGCGTGCGGTCAATCGTTTTACAGACCGCCGCGCCATCAAAGGAAACTGCCATGCCCGACACCGTGCTGACTGCCGACCTGCCATCCGACCTGCATTACGTCGACGACACCCAGCCCGGTATCACCCGCAAAAAGCTGCGCGGCAAGTTCAGCTATTTCGAACCGTCAGGCCAGCGCATCAACGATCCGGATGAAATCAAACGCATCAATGCCCTTGCCGTACCACCCGCCTATACCGATGTGTGGATCTGCCCCGACCCGCGCGGTCATCTGCAAGCCACCGGCCGTGATGCCCGTGGCCGCAAGCAATATCGTTATCACGCGCGCTGGCGCGAAGTGCGCGATGCCGACAAGTATTCGCGATTGCGTGAGTTCGGTCTGGCGTTGCCGAAACTGCGCAAACAACTGGAAGCGTTGTTAGCCGCACCCGGTTTCAGCCGTGACAAGGTCATGGCCACGGTGATCACTCTGCTCGACGCCACACTGATCCGGGTCGGCAACACGCAATACGCCCGCGACAACCGCTCCTACGGCCTGACCACCCTGCGCAGCCGACATGTCGAAGTCAACGGCAGCGCGATCCTGTTCCAGTTTCGCGGCAAAAGCGGCATCGAACACCAGATCACCGTCAAGGATCGGCGTCTGGCGCGCATCATCAAGCGTTGCCTGGAGATTCCCGGACAGAACCTGTTTCAGTATCTGGATGAAAACGGTGAGCGACACACCGTCAGTTCTTCCGACGTCAATGCCTACCTGCAAACCCTGACCGGCGCCGATTTCACCGCAAAGGACTACCGCACTTGGGCGGGCAGTGCCTTGGCGCTGGCGGTGTTGCGCGAGTTGCAATGGGAGTCCGAGACCGAGGCCAAGCGGCATGTGGTGGATATGGTCAAAGGCGTCGCCAAGCAGTTGGGCAACACCCCGGCGGTGTGCCGCAAGTGCTATATCCACCCCGCCGTGGTCGAGAAATTCATGCTCGGCGCCCTCGCTGAACTGCCCCGCCCGCGTGTGCGCAAAGGCCTGCGCGCGGAGGAAGTGGCGCTGGCGATGTTTCTCGAGCGAATGAGCGAGATGACCGACGCATCTTGATCCGCAGGGGAGCGTCATCTAGGCTAGCGACCTTCCCCTCCTTCGGACGACCGCAGAAGTGAACAATCCAGCCTTCTAAAAATGTACTCGCGACACGCCGTTTTCGGCGTTTGTCAGTTTTCACGACATTTTTTGGAGGTGCCGATGACTCACGTCTCGCGTACACCCGCACTCGTTTCCCTGAATCAACTGGGCTTTCAGTTCGCCAATGGCGCAACACTGTTCAAAGACCTGAACCTGACCTTCGATGATCAACCGACCGCGATCGTCGGGCGCAACGGTGCTGGCAAAAGCGTGCTTGCACGTTTGATTGCCGGGCAATTGCAACCCAGCACCGGCAGCGTGGCACGTTCGGTTTGCGTGCATTACGTCGCACAAACGTTCATCGCCACACCCGGGCAAACCGTAGCCGACGCAACGGGGACAGCCTCGGTGCTCAGCGCACTGGAGCGGCTAAGACACGGCCGTGCGACTGCCGACGACTTCGACCTGATCGACGAACGCTGGGATCTTGCGGAGCGTTTGCACCAGATGCTCAATGATGCCGGGTTGGCCGACATCACCGCTTCGGATCTGACGGAGCACCTCAGCGGTGGCCAGCAAGCCAGAATTGCCTTGATCGGCGCCCTGCTGAGCCAGGCGCCATTGCTGGTGCTCGACGAGCCGACCAATCACCTCGACAGCGCCGGTCGGCAATGGCTGATGCGTTTGCTTGAGCGCTGGCGTGGCGGCCTGATCGTCGTCAGTCACGACCGCCAACTGCTGGAGCAGATGCCGCGAATTGTCGAACTTACGGCTTTGGGAGTGACAGTTTTCAGCGGAAGGTTTTCGGATTTCACCGAGCAACGCCGGATGCATCAACAGGCGGCGCAGGCACAACTCGATCAGGCCCGTATCGAACGTCAGCGCGAACGTACGCGGCTGCAACGCGAGCACGACACGATCCAGCGCCATGCCGCCGGCAGCCGTCGCCACGCACAAAGTGCCAACGTTTCGGGCTTCGAGCGGGCGGCGTTGAAAGCCGCCGCGCGGGACATCATGGGGCAGGTAAAAGTCGGCCACCTGGCACGCAAGGCCGATCTGGATCAGCGTGTTCGCGAGGCTTACGAAAACGTCCTGCCCGACGACGGCGTGCTGATCAGTCTGCCGGGGAGCGTGGTGCCGAGCAATCGGCGGGTGTGCACGCTGATCGACGCGTGCTTGCCATGGTTACCGGCAGATACGCCCACCACCCGCGTTGACCTGGCCATTCAAGGGCCGATGCGCATCGCTGTCAGCGGTCGCAACGGTTGTGGCAAATCGACGCTGTTGAAATTGCTGGCGGGTGAATGGGCACCGGTGAGTGGTGAGTGCACCACGCACGTACCTTTTGCCTTCCTCGACCAACAGCTGAAGCTGCTGGATGAGCACACATCGATTGTCGATCAGTTACTGGCACAGCAGACGCCTTTGAGCGAAGGAGAGTTGCGCAGTCTCCTCGCACATCTGCAACTGGACGCGCAGCGTGTCACCCGGCCCTGCGCCTCACTCAGTGGCGGCGAACGCTTGAAAGCAGCCCTTGCCCTGGCGTTGTGGCGCCAGACACCCGCGCAATTACTGCTGCTGGATGAGCCGACCAATCATCTGGACCTGGCGTCGGTGCAAGCTTTCGAACACGCCTTGCAGACGTTTCCCGGGGCGATTGTCGCGGTTTCCCACGATCAAGCGTTTCTACGGGCGTTAAACCCAAGCCATTATTTGATCTGGCATCCCGATGGCTGGCGCTGGCAACCGACGAGCTGAGCTGTCTATTTTTTGCACGATCGCCGGAGCCTTCTATAGTTGATCTGACACGAATCAGCTGCGGTGACGCCATGGAAGACATTTTCGTCGTGAAGCGTTGCAACAAGATCATTATTCACGGTCGACGCGCCGAAGACAGCCAGCATGATCCCGCCGAAGCCACTAGTTGGTTTCGCATCTGCGACACACGTACAGGCGGTTTCATTGGCGATGGCTACGACATGGAGGGCGAAGCACGGCGTGAATGCACGCGCCTCAACGCAGTCAGTTCCCCACTACCGGCCCGCGAATCGTCCGGCTGATGCCGATCATAAGCGGGTCTATACTGAAACCAGCTGAAGGAGCAGCACCCCACGGCAGAAGGCTCGCAACACGCGGGCTTTTTGCTGCAGCTCAGGTTTCATAGAACGGAGGTGTTCCATGTCCGAAAAAGAGTCCATCACCACCCTCCTCACCCTGCTTGACGCTCGGCAAGCGCGCCTTGCGGCCGCCTGCAAAGAGATCGCCGACTGGGTCGATCATCAAGGCGGGCACCCGACCGCCCTGCGCATTCGTGATCGGCTGAACGACATCGAGAAAGATGCTCCGCTGATTCGCAATACGCTGACGGCGCTAAAGCCTATTGATCGGCCGCTGCCTCGGTTCAGATAACCTCTACCCTGTCAGGGTTTCAGGAGTTTGCTCATTAGCGGTGACACATGGGTCACCGCGCTTGTGTCTGCTCGTTATGTTTATTTTTCCAGTTTTCACATGACGACTACATCTGCGCGAGTACAGTGAAATCACTCCTTTGCAAAGTAACGCTCTCACCCGCCCGCATGCGGGTGTTTTTTTGCCTGCGCCGAAACGGCGAACGGTTGCAGTCCGTGAGTTGTCATAACTTATACATGTCGCAAAGGAGACAGTCATGGTTATCCATTTCAACGTCGACGGCCATCTGGCTTGCGGCCATAAAGGCAAACAACTGTCGGCAAGCCGCGAACTCAATCGCGTAAAATGCCGCAGTTGCCGCAATACCGATGCCTACAAACAGGCACGAAAAGATCAGCGCAACGCGACCCGCCGCATGGCCCGTCAGGCCAAAACCTCCCACGGCGCAACAAACTGGCGCGCGGAATGGATCGAGCGCCTGACCTCAATGGCCGGCCTTCAGCGCTTGCCTCGCGGCTTCAGCGGGCAAGCCTTCGTCTAGCAATTGCGTATTGGCAAGGCACAAAAAAGGCCTGCATGAGAAACTCATGCAGGCCTTTGATGTTCATGGTGCAGCGCGGCATTGTCCGAACATCCACGTGGACTCAATCCCGCCAATCTGGTGAGCCTCGCTGTAGCACAAATGAGGCACCGAAGGATGAACATACGTTCATCGAAAACATGGCTCGATGCGTCTAGGCTGCGGGTTCCGACATAGTGACTACAGGAGTAACCCACCATGTTCTCGCACGAAAGCATCCCGCTTTTTGCCATCTTCATCATCATGCTCATAGGCGTGCTTGCCGCCTTCCTACACCCGGTGCACGCGTTCTTCAGCTGGCTTCGGAGACGGAGTGAAAGATCTTCCTCTCGCTCTTCGAAAGAAGTGGATTCGCGCTGAATTTTTCCCCGACGAGCCCGGATACGTCCGGGCTTCTTATTCGTAACGCCTGCAAACTGCCGATAACAGCCAAGGAACTCCGCATTCCTTTGCCTGTAAGCCCCAAGGAATGGGATTGCACCAACTTCGGCGCGCTTATGACCTGGATTGCAACCCAGAAACAAACAAGGGCTTGCATTAGCTTTCGCCCGCAAACCCTTGATTTAAGATGGTGCCCGAAGCCGGAATCGAACCGGCACGCCCTTACGAGCGGGGGATTTTAAGTCCCATGCGTCTACCAGTTTCGCCATTCGGGCGGTAGCGCGGTGCTGCTGTCTTCTGCTGCACAGTCGCAATCCTGACAGGATCCAACCTTGAACAACAGTGCGGGAAATATATACATCACTTCCCGGTGAAGCAAGTTTGCAATGACCGTTTTTCAAGACTAAATCTTGCGGTACTTCGCAAATAAAAAAGCTCCGTAAATCATGGATCTACGGAGCTTGTTTATAGTGGAGGCCGAGGTCGGAATCGAACCGGCGTAGGTGGATTTGCAATCCACTGCATAACCATTTTGCTACTCGGCCTCAAAGTATCTGCTGTCAGTAGCACAACAACAAACACGTACAACTTGGAGCGGGAAACGAGACTCGAACTCGCGACCCCGACCTTGGCAAGGTCGTGCTCTACCAACTGAGCTATTCCCGCTTGGTGATGCGCATTCTATAGAATTAAGAAGCTTCGTCAACCCCTTGATTCAAAAAAGTTTTATTTCTTTTCAACATCAGTCTTCAGGTGCGGCCAGGCGGCGCGAAGGTATTGCACCATTGACCACAACGTCAGGCCGGCAGAGACCATCAGCAAGGCATAACCGAGAACAACCCAGAAACTGAAGTCCTTCGGATTGGCCAGAAGAATCACCAGCGCGAGCATCTGCGCCGCGGTTTTCCATTTGCCGAGATTCGAAACGGCGACATGGGCACGAGCACCGAGCTCGGCCATCCATTCTCGCAATGCCGATACCACAATCTCGCGACCGATGATGACCGCCGCTGGCAGAGTGAGCCAGAGATTGCCGTGCTCCTGAACCAGCAGCACCAGTGCCACTGCAACCATGAGTTTGTCGGCGACTGGATCGAGAAACGCACCAAACGGAGTGCTTTGCTCCAGACGGCGAGCCAGATAACCATCCAGCCAATCCGTCGCTGCCGCAAAGGCGAACACCGAGGCGGAAGCCATGTAACTCCACTGATAGGGCAGATAAAACAGCAAAATGAAGATCGGAATGAGCAGGACGCGTAGAACGGTAATCAGATTAGGGATATTCATCGGCACAACTGGCTACGAGGTGAAGGGGCATTCTACTCGCTATGCAGGTTCGCATAAATCGACTCTGCGAGCTTTTTACTGATCCCCGGGGCTTTGGCGATCTCTTCGATGCTTGCACGAGACAGCTCCTGCAATCCACCAAAATGTTTCAACAAGTCGCGACGTCGGGTCGGCCCGACCCCGGCAACGCCTTCCAGGGTTGACGTCCGACGGGTTTTGCCACGACGTGCGCGGTGTCCGGTAATTGCAAAACGGTGGGCCTCATCGCGAATTTGTTGAATAAGGTGCAACGCCGGCGAGTCACCGCGCAACGTAAACTCGTGCGCTGCATCATTCAGATACAACGTTTCGAAGCCAGCCTTGCGTGTTGCGCCTTTGGCGACACCCAACAAGATCAGATCCGGCACCGCCAATTCGTTGAGCACTTCACGAGCCATCGAAAGCTGACCCTTACCGCCGTCAACCAACAATATGTCCGGCAACTTGCCCTCGCCGTCCTTGAGTTTGCTGAAGCGTCGCGTCAGTGCCTGATGCATAGCGGCATAGTCGTCACCCGCTGTGACGCCTTCGATGTTATAGCGCCGATAGTCCGACTTGATCGCGCCTTCCGGGCCGAACACCACGCAAGACGCGACCGTCGCCTCACCGCTGGAATGACTGATGTCATAGCATTCCAGTCGCTGCGGCGGCTCATCCAGATTCAATACTTCGGCCAAGGCTTCGAACCGCGCTGCGGTGTGTTGACGGTTGGCCAGACGCGCACCCAACGCCTGTTCCGCGTTAGTCACTGCCAACTGCTGCCAGCGCGCACGCGTACCGCGCACCCGATGACTGATGGCCAGCTCGCGGCCGCGCAACTCATGGATCGCTTCGATCAGCGTCGGGAAATCCTCGTGCACCACGTTGACGATCAGCTCGCTCGGTAAATCGCGCTCGGGACTGCTTATGAAGTATTGCCCCAAAAACGCGGCCATGACTTCCGACACATCCTCTTCGATCCCGACTTGCGGAAAGAAATTCTTGCTGCCCAACACCCGTCCGCCACGGACGCTGATCAAGTGCACGCAGGCGCCACCTGGATTGACGAAGGCCGCGATGACATCGATATCCCCCGTGCCGCCTTCCATGCTCTGCTGATCCTGGACCCGCCGCAGCAGTGCGATCTGATCACGCAGCTCAGCAGCTCGCTCGAACTCCAGGTTGATCGCCGCCTCCTCCATCGCCGTTGACAGCTCATTGGTCAGCGCATGACTACGGCCCTCAAGGAACATCACCGAGTGACGCACGTCTTCGGCATACACCTCAGGCTCCACCAGACCAACGCAAGGTGCCTTGCAGCGCTTGATCTGATATTGCAGACATGGACGGGTACGGTTCTTGTAATAGCTGTCTTCGCACTGGCGCACGAAGAAGGTCTTTTGCAGCAGACTCAGGCTTTCGCGTATGGCGCCGGCACTCGGATAGGGGCCGAAGTACTTGCCCTTGGCCTTTTTGGCCCCGCGATGAATGCTCAGGCGCGGAAATTGGCCGTCGGACAGAAACACGTAAGGATAGGATTTGTCGTCGCGCAACAGGATGTTGTACGGCGGCCGCCATTCTTTGATCAGCGTTTGCTCAAGCAGCAGCGCTTCGGTTTCGTTGGCCGTGATGGTCGTTTCGACTTGTGCGATGCGACCCACCAATGCTGCGGTTTTAGGCGCCAGACCGGTTTTGCGAAAGTAGCTGGCCAGACGTTTTTTCAGGTTCTTGGCCTTGCCCACGTACAACAGGCGCGCATCGCTGTCGAACATGCGATAGACGCCGGGGCGCCCGCTGACTGTCGACAGAAAAGCGCCGGAATCGAATGTTTCAGTCATGGTCAGAGGCTGGCATCAACCATGCCGTGACGCACCGCCAACAGTGTCAACTCGACGTCGCTGCTGATCGAAAGCTTCTCGAAAATACGGTAGCGATAGGTGTTCACGGTTTTTGGCGACAGGCACAACTTGTCGGAAATGATCTGCACCTTCTGACAGCCGACAATCATCAAGGCGATCTGAATTTCGCGTTCGGACAAGGCATCGAAGGGAGAGTCATTGGAAGGTTGAAACGACTTGATCGCCAACTGCTGGGCAATCTGCGGACTGATATAGCGCTGGCCAGCAAATACCAGGCGAATCGCCTGAACCATTTCCGGCAACCCCGCGCCCTTGGTCAGATAACCCGCCGCTCCTGCCTGCAACAAGCGTGTCGGGAAAGGATCCTCTTCACACACCGTAACCGCGACCACCTTAATGTCCGGATGACTGCGCAAGAGTTTACGCGTGGCTTCCAGGCCGCCGATGCCGGGCATCTTGACGTCCATCAGCACCACATCGGGCTTCAACTCACGGGCCTTGATCAGGGACTCTTCCCCGGATTCGGCCTGGCCAACCACCTGCAAGCCATCGATATCGGCCAGCATACGTGTAATGCCTGTACGAACGAGATCGTGGTCATCGACCACTAGCACCCTAATCAAGCAGACACCTCGCGATATGGTCATATTGGAATGCCGGACACCTTAGCAAAAAGTACCCCGCAGACCTAGCGGAAAGCGTCATTTAAAAAGTTTCAATTCATCATCGAGGGCTTGCCGGCTGCGGGTTTCAGAGCACATGTGTACTGATATCAAGCTGCATCCGCAGAAAACACTCGTCCGCGCCCCGAACCTGTAGTCCTTTTCTTTCATACAAGTTTCTCGCCGGATTATTTTCGAATACGGTCAGGCGCAAAGCCGGGCGTCTTTCCTTACGGGCCAAGTCGATAACCTGATCAATCGCCCAGGAACCTGCGCCCCGCCCCTGAAATGATTCAGCAATCTGCAGTTCACGAATGTACAGCGCACGCATATCCCGGCTGAGACTGAGAAAACCCACCCGCGCCCCATCATGCTCGATCAGCCAGTTCTGCCGACCTGACCACGCCACATCAAACGCCTCGTCCTGCCACAACAGTTGGTGGTGAATGTAATAGCGCAGCATGTTCTGACAGGTGAGATCGCGGGCGAAGGCCAGATCTTCTGGAACCGCAAGACATAACTGGAATGTCATTGGATGTGCGCAACAGGAACCACTCGCCCCTGCCATGCACCATCGTTACGCTGGGCGACAACCAAAAGATCGCCCGCCCCCGCAGCGGCAACAATCAGCGAGCCGTCTTCAGACCAGATGCCACTGCGCCCGGCGGATTGCCAACCGCCGGTCTGCCCACCGTGATTGGCCATCAGCACAGCCATCGAGTGTTGCCGGGCATAACTCTGAAGGACCGACGTGTCGGCCGGGTAACCTTTCTCGCTGATCAGTACACCGGCCGCATATAAGCCCGCGCCCCGACCTGCGGCCGCTGCGGCATGGCTGGCATGTGAGAAATCGGCGCACACCGCCAACGCAACCACTTCGCCGCCGATGGTCAGGGTCGGTCCGCCGAGGCCGGGTGTAAACACAAGGTCCTCACCCGAGTGCAAATGCTGCTTGCTGTACACGCCGAGCGAACCATCAGCGCCCAGGACAAGGGCGCCGATCAACACCGAGGCCCGGTCCTCCAGCCAGATCGGCATGCCGACAACCGCAGTCACGCCGAGCTCTCGGGCCAAATCCCTTAACGGTTGCAAGACTGCATCGTGCGGTTCGATCGCCAACGCTGCCGCCACCTCTCCTTCGTAGCCAGTCAGCGACAACTCGGGAAAAACCAGCAATTCGACGCCCTGCTCCGCGGCCTTCTCGATGAAGCGACCATGTCGGACGATATTTCCGCAAAGATCACCGGCAATGGAGAGACTCTGGGCAGCAGCAATGGTCAGTGTCGACACGGATCATCCTTGGTCATCAAGTGAAGCGCAGAGTGTCACCACTCTTGCGCAACGCAAGCAATAGTCTTTTTGTTGATTGCGCGATAGCATTTTCTGATTGCTGAGGCGTAGCGGCCTCTAGTAAGCTCGGCCCATTCATCGGAGACAGACCATGTTCAACGCCCTCTCACAGCTTCTTACCGCCAGCGCCCCGCGCTCGGTAGCGGCTGCCCGGGTGAATGATGTTTGCGCTCCGGTCAGCTTTTATTTTGGGTATTGGTTTAGCCACTGGCGCGCCTGATACCCAAACGGCGCCCATAACAACGGGTCGCCTACCAGAGAATTCTCAACCCCCGGTCGGCCTCCCGACCGGGGGTTTTGTTTTTTTAGCCCCAAAATTTTCAGCAACACACCAGACACTTTGAGGAGTCACGAAATGAACTACGCCACTTATTACCGTCACGACAGCTTCAGCGCCTGGCGATTTACCAGCCTCCGCTCGGGACAGCCTGCCGCCTCCGATCGGTCACCTACAGGTGGCAAGCACACCCTCATGGCCAGCACGGCCAACTGTCGAACACCCCAGTAGGGCCGAGCGAGCGGGAAGCACCCGCCGCCAGCCCAGGAAGACCGAATATGAACTCGTCCGTTTCTGCTTTGCCATTGCCCACCCTCGGTTGCGCCAACGAAGCGCTGACCCTGCGTCTGCCCAGCGCCTTGCAACTCAAACAGCAGTTGCCTTTGAACAATGCCTCGAGCCAGCAAGTTGCCGCCCATCGCCAAGCGGTTCGCGCGATCCTCAACGGTGATGATCAGCGTCTGCTGGTAATTGTCGGACCCTGCTCTATCCACGACCCCCAGTCTGCGCTTGAATATGCCGGCAAGCTGTCACGACTGGCTGAACAGGTCAGCGACGAAATGCTCCTGGTGATGCGAGCCTACGTCGAGAAGCCGCGCACCACCGTTGGCTGGAAAGGCCTCGCCTACGATCCGCACCTGGATGGCAGTGATGACATGGCCGCTGGCCTGACACTGTCTCGCGTGTTGATGCTGGAAATGATCCGCCTCGGTCTGCCGGTGGCGACTGAGCTGTTGCAACCCCTGGCGGCTGGCTACCTCGACGACTTGCTTAGTTGGGTTGCCATCGGCGCACGCACCACCGAATCCCAGATCCATCGCGAAATGGCCAGTGGCTTAAGCATGCCCGTAGGCTTCAAGAACGGAACCGACGGCGGTGCAGCCGTTGCTGTAGATGCCATGCGTTCGGCAGCCCATCCTCATCGGCATTTCGGAGTGGACAGCCAGGGTCATCCGGCCATCATTCAGACACCCGGCAACCCTGATACTCATCTGGTATTGCGTGGCGGCCATCAAGGTCCCAATCATGATCGCGAGAGCATCGCCAGCATTCACGCCGACCTGAATCGGCTGAAGGTCCCGAACCGGATCATGGTCGATTGCAGCCACGCTAATAGCGGTAAGGATCCGCTGCGTCAGCCTGGCGTTTTCAAAGATGTACTTGAGCAACGTTTGCGGGGCGATCGCTCTCTGATCGGCATGATGCTGGAGTCTCACCTGTTCGAAGGCTGTCAGCCACTGAGTGCGTCGCTGCGTTACGGTGTATCGATCACCGATGGCTGTCTAGGCTTTGATGCAACGCAGCAGTTGCTGCTTGATGCAGCTGAGCGCCTTGGCGCCCGCCACTGAAACTGACGGCGCCACCCTCCGGTAAAAACCGGAGGGTGGCCCGCTTCAGCTAGGCCTCCAGTCGCACATGCGTCACCGCAGACTCCTGACTGATATCGTCCAAGCGCTCAACCGTGTAGGCAACGCGCACAATCGACCCGTGATGCTCGCGCCAGAAGCGATGTGGCACGATAAAAATCAGCGGTTTGCCGGCGGTTTCCCGCGTGATTTCACGGTCATCGCGGTGATTGAACAACTCGCCGTCACACTTGAGATACACCAGTTCGCCTTCCTGCGTCCGGGCATTGCTGATCACAACGGTGACGCCATCAATGTAATCCTGGGCCAATAACACGCCATCTTCAGCTTCAAGCACATCCGGCGCGTCCAGTTGACCATGACTGACAGCGGCGATGAGAATTCTCGCGGGATCGGATTCGAGTACCGCGCCTCCCTCTCGCTCGACTCGATAGCGGACCGTTACCTCGCCTCCAAGTTGCGCTGCGATGTACTCACACGGGATCCAGAATGACAGGGTATCGGCGACAGCGAAGGCTTCGACCTTCAATCGATCACTGAATGATAGTGGTGAAGTGCTGCCAGACCACATCATCGAAATCTGGTCACCTGGGGCCATGCGGGCATAAGGCTGGAGTGTGATGAGTGCACCTTCCGTTACCCGCGCAGGATCCAGTGTCCCGCCGACTGCGTCCACGACATGTGGAGCCAGCAAGTGTGGCGGTGTATCGCCCACAGACAATTGCACCCGCGCAGACGATGCTGGCTCGGTCAGGCCGGCGCTGAAAAGTGTCCAGTAGACCTCAAGTGAACCGCCATCCAGTGCGGCGATATGCAGCCCCTTGATCACGAAAATGATGTCTTTGCCAACCTGGGCCTCACTGACATAGCGCACCATTTCGTGCTGATAGGCGAAGCCCTCTATATCGAGCCCCTCCCAGTGCAAAAGCAACTGATCACCAGACGCCATGCCTGGATAAGGGTTAATACGAGCGACGACTTTGCCCAGGGAAGGATCAAGCACCCGCCCTTCCAGTGATTCGAGCGTCGCTGCTGGCAACAACACTTTGGCGGCAAGAGGGCTGACGGTGGGGCGCATCCGGTAGCGAAACTCGATTTCATGCGTGTTCATTCTTGGCTCCATGCCTTGGACTAACGCAGCCTTCATTGACGACGTCGACAACCCACATTCAAAGCGATTGTTCATGCTTTTGATATCAGCCCAATACGCCGCATCCACGAGGTAAAAGCTACGAGCCCGGTAGGCAATCGACGCTAGATCAACTTCAACCAGCCGCCAGACCGCTAGATCTTCCGATTCGGACTTCGCAAGTATCCGAAAATTCGTACAGCCGATAGTCCAGATTCAACGGCAAATCGAAGCCCTCTCTTACTTCTTAAACGAGTTGTGTGTTTTAGAGTGGCCCACAGATTTCCCGACGAACTTCTGAGAAAAGGTAAGAACATGCAACGGAATGCTTCAACTCGTTATCCCATCCTTCTGGTTCACGGCCTGTTCGGATTTGAACGCATCGGCCATTTCGAGCTGTTCCACGACGTTAAAGACGCCCTGAAAACGGCCGGCAACCGTGTGTTTGTTCCACACCTCTCAGCGACCCACGACAATGAAGTCAGGGGTGAGCAACTGTTGAAGCAAATCGACAGTGTCCTGCGTGGCACACGTGCCAGGAAAGTCAATCTCATCGGTCACAGCCAGGGCGCTTTGGCTGCACGATACGCTGCGGCGCTTGCGCCAGATACCATCGCCTCGGTGACTTCGGTCAGCGGCCCGAACCATGGTTCGGAGCTGGCTGATTTCCTGCGCAAGGCGCTGGTGCCGGGCCGACTGCCGGAAATCGTCGCGCAAAACGTGGCGACACTGTTTGCCGATTTTCTTTCACTGCTCAGCGGCAACATCACGTTTCCGCAAAATGCACTGGCGGCGCTCAATGGACTGACAACCGAGGGGGTCGGCATTTTCAATGACAAGTTCCCCCAAGGCCTGCCCGACACCTGGGGCGGGCACGGCGCCGCCCAGGTCAATGGCGTGCACTATTACTCGTGGAGCGGGGTTCTGCCGACAAGCAACCTGCCGGGCCTCGACCCGGTACGAGGTGCTTGCCAGGCCCTGTCACAATATTTCATGACCGAAGGAGAACAGAATGACGGCTTCGTCGGGCGTTTCAGCTCCCATCTTGGGCAAGTGATCCGTTCCGATTATCCGCTGGATCACCTGAGCAGTCTGCGCCGCAGTGCCGGTACGGCCATCCGCGAATTCGATCCGATTGATCTTTACGTTGAACATGCCGCGCGACTACGAGCGGCGAATCTTTGACCGGCCCACAGCCGTGCAAACGGAACTTTGCCGAGAATTCGCCCACTGAATCCGGTAGGCTCCACACTTTACTGAAATAGATTGGAGAGTTTCCCCATGGCTAAAGCCACTGCCCGCCACATCCTGGTTTCCAGCGAAGACAAGTGCAACGAACTCAAGGCCCAGATCGAAGGCGGCGCTGATTTCGCCGAAGTCGCCAAGGCCAACTCCACCTGCCCGTCCAGCCGTCAGGGCGGCGACCTGGGGTCGTTCGGTCCCGGTCAGATGGTCAAGGAATTCGACACCGTCGTCTTCAGCGCGCCAATCAACGTCGTGCAAGGCCCGGTGAAAACCCAGTTCGGTTATCACCTGCTGGAAGTCACCAGCCGTCAGGACTGATCCATCGCCTGATTGCTCACCAACGGCCCGCCTTATGGCGGGCCGTTGTGTTTCAGTTACATATACGGCTGGCGACTGACGCGCCTCTCGCGTACAACTTGCGCTTATCGATTTCCCGGTTCCAAGGCTGACAATGCGACTGGTTTTCCCCACATTGATGCTCACCGCCCTCGCCCTGCTGACGGGTGCCGGCGCGAACGCTGCACCGCAACACGCGTTGACCGTTTATGGCGAACCCGCCAAGTACCCTGCCGGTTTCAGCCACTTCGACTACACCAACCTGCAAGCGCCCAAGGGCGGGACGATGCGCCGCTCGGCCATCGAGATCGGCCATTTCGACCATGTCCTTCCTTATATAGACAAAGGCATCGGCGTCACTCAGATCGATGGTTTGCTTTACTCACCGCTGGCCCAGCGCTCGCTGGATGAGCCTTACACCGTCTACGGTCTGGTCGCACAAAAGATGGAGCGCTCGGACGATGGCCTGTCACTGCGGTTCTTCATCAACCCCAAAGCACGCTTCGCCGATGGCCAAGCAATCACTGCCGAAGACGTGCGTTACACCTACGATTTATTGATGACCCAGGGCAGCTTGCGTTATCGCACCCAGTTCGCCGACGTCAAAGGCGTCGAAGTCGAAGCTCCACTGACCGTACGCTTCGACTTCAAAAGCAATGAAAACCGCACCCTGCCACTGGATATCGCGACTCTTCCGGTGTTTCCCGAACACTGGTGGAAGAGCCGCGATTTCGCCGGCGGTGGCGGTTACGAGCCGCCATTGGGCAGCGGTCCCTATCGCGTCGGCAAAGTCGATTCGGGGCGCAGTATCACGTTTGAACGCAACGCCGACTGGTGGGGCAAGGATTTGCCGGTCAGTCGCGGCTTGTACAATTTCGATCATTTCAGCATCGAATACTTCGGTGATACCGATGTCGCCCGCCAAGTGCTGCGCGGTGGCGCTTATGACTACAACCGAGAGTTTTCGGCCACTGGCTACTCGATCGGCTATGACAGTCCCGCGCTGAGCGATGGACGCCTGCAAAAAGCCCACTTGGCCACCGAGGCGCCACAGTCAGCCCAGGGTTTTGTGTTCAACCTGCAGAAACCCATGTTCGCCGATCGCCGCGTACGCCAGGCACTGGCGATGCTCTGGGACTTCGAGTGGAGCAACCGGCAGATGATGCGCGGTATGTATATCCGCCAGCAGAGCTACTTCTCCAACACGCAACTGGCAGCAAGCGAACTGCCCGATGCGCAGGAGCTGAAAATCCTCGAACCGTTGCGTGGCCAGGTTCCGGACGAGGTTTTCAGCAAAGTCTTCGAAGCCCCGAAAACCGACGGCAGTGGGCTGATCCGTGACAAGCAGTTGCAAGCCCTCGAACTACTTGAGCAGGCCGGCTGGAAACCCGATGGCGATCGACTGGTGAATGCCGAGGGTGAGCCGCTGAGTTTTACGTTCCTCGTCAGTCAAAACGGCATGGATCGCTTGCTGCTGCCCTACAAGCGCACGCTGAAACAGATCGGCATCGAACTCAATATCCGGCGCATCGACTCCTCGCAATACGTCAATCGCCTGATGAGCCGCGACTACGACATGATCGTCACCGGTTACCCCGTCACCACGGCCCCCGGTGGAGAGTTGCTCAACTATTTCGGGTCCGCCGCAGCCAACGATCCGGGGGCCAACAACTATATGGTGTTGAAAAACCCGGCGGTCGACACCTTGATCAACGGTCTGATCCGCGCTTCGACGCAACCCGACATGTTGCACTACGCCCACGCGCTCGATCGGGTGCTGCAATGGAACTACTACTGGATTCCCAACTACTACCCGCCCGGTTCCTCGACGGTCTGGTGGAATCGTTTTGGTATTCCGTCGGTGCAGGCGAGCAATGACGAAGCCATCGAGAGCTGGTGGGAGATCAGCAGCACACCACTGACCAACCAGCAAATGACCGCGGAAAAAATTTCCCGTGGCAGACCCGGAGGGCCGCACTGATGTGGGGTTACATACTGCGGCGCCTGCTGCTGATCATCCCGACACTGGTGATCATTTTGCTGGTCAATTTCGTCATCATCCAGGCCGCGCCTGGTGGCCCGGTAGAACAGGCCATTGCCCACCTGCAAGGGATCGGCGGCGCCGGTGTCGGCGGCGGTGCCAGCGAAACCATGGGCGGTACTTCCCGCGCCAGTCGCGGTCTCGACCCGCAATTGATCAAGGACATCGAAAAGCAGTACGGCTTCGATAAACCGGCCCATGAACGCCTGTGGCTGATGCTGAAGAACTATGCGCAACTGGATTTCGGCAAAAGCTTCTTCCGTGGCGCCACGGTCACCGACCTGATCCTGGAAAAAATGCCGGTGACCATTTCCCTCGGGCTGTGGGCGACACTGATCACCTATCTGGTGTCGATCCCGCTGGGCATCCGCAAAGCCGTGCATCACGGCAGTCATTTCGACATCTGGAGCAGTACGGCAATCATCATCGGCTACGCGATGCCGGCGTTTCTGTTTGCAATGTTCCTGATCGTGGTGTTTGCCGGCGGCACGTCGCTGAATTGGTTTCCGGTGCGTGGTCTGGTATCGGACAACTTTGAATCGCTGTCGACCCTAGGCAAGATTGCCGATTACTTCTGGCATTTGGTCCTGCCGGTGACTGCGCTGGTGATCGGTGGTTTCGCCACGCTGACCATCCTGACCAAAAACTCGTTTCTCAATGAAATCACCCGCCAGTATGTGGTGACCGCGCGCGCCAAAGGCCTGAGCGAACGTCGCGTGCTGTACGGCCATGTGTTCCGCAACGCGATGCTGCTGGTGGTGTCCGGCATCCCGCAGGCGTTCATCAGTGTGTTCTTCGCCGGTTCCTTGCTGATCGAAGTGATCTTCTCCCTCGACGGCCTCGGTCGCATGAGCTACGAAGCGGCTGTCTCGCGGGATTACCCGGTGGTGTTTGGTTCTCTGTTCATCTTCACCCTGTTTGGCCTGCTGATAAAACTGATCGGCGACCTGTGCTACACCCTCGTCGATCCGCGCATCGACTTCGCCGCGAGGAACGCCTGATGCTCAAGCTCTCGCCTTTAGGTCGTCGCCGTTTCGAGCGTTTCAAGAAAAACCGCCGTGGCTGGTGGTCGCTATGGCTGTTTATCGGGCTGTTTGTGCTCACCCTGGGCGGCGAGCTGATCGCCAACGACAAACCTTTGGTGGTCAGCTTTCAGGGCCAGTGGTACTTCCCGGTATTCAAGCGCTACACCGAACAGGAATTTGGCGGGCAACTGCCGTTCCAGGCGGATTACCGCAGTGATTATGTGCAAAACCTGATCCGCAAGGACGGCGGCTGGCTGCTGTTCCCGCCGATTCCGTTCAGCGACGACACGCCCAATTACGACCTCACCAAACCGGCGCCGAGTCCGCCCACGGCAGTCAACTGGCTGGGCACCGACGATCAGTCCAGGGATGTGCTGGCACGGGTGATTTTCGGCGCGCGGGTATCGATCCTGTTCGCGCTGATGCTGACCTTCGTCAGCGCCCTGATCGGCATCGCCGCAGGTGCCCTGCAAGGCTACTACGGTGGTTGGGTCGATCTGCTCGGGCAACGTCTGCTCGAGGTGTGGTCGGGATTACCCGTGCTGTACCTGCTGATCATCCTCTCCGGTTTTGTCGAGCCGAACTTCTGGTGGCTGCTGGGAATCATGGCGCTGTTTTCCTGGCTGGCACTGGTGGACGTGGTGCGCGCCGAGTTCTTGCGGGGGCGCAACCTGGAATACGTCAAAGCTGCGCGCGCGCTGGGTCTGAGCGATCGCAAGGTAATCTTTCGGCACATCCTGCCGAACGCCATGAATGCAACGCTCAGCTACTTGCCGTTCATTCTGACCGGGGCAATTTCCACCCTCACTGCGCTGGATTTCCTCGGCTTCGGCATGCCCGCCGGAAGTGCTTCGCTGGGCGAATTGATCGGTCAGGGCAAACAGAATCTGCAAGCACCGTGGCTCGGGTTGACGGCGTTTTTCACGTTGGCGCTGATCCTTTCTCTACTGGTGTTCATCGGCGAGGCATTACGTGATGCCTTCGACCCACGATCTTGAAGCGTGCCCATGACTGACAACCTGATTGAAATCCGTAACCTCAACGTCGCGTTCAATGGCCAGAACGTGGTGCGCGACCTGTGCCTGGACATTCGCCCCGGCGAGTGCCTGGCGCTGGTAGGCGAGTCGGGCTCGGGCAAATCGGTGACCGCCCATTCGATCCTGCAATTGCTGCCCGAAAGCGAGGCGCAAACCACAGGCAGCATTCGCTATCGCGGACAGGAGCTGATCGGCGCCGATCCCAAGGTCTTGCGCGAATTGCGTGGCAACCGCATCGCGATGATCTTCCAGGAGCCGATGACCTCGCTCAACCCGCTGCACACCATCGAAAAACAGATCGGCGAAACCTTGCTCCTGCACCGTGGCCTCGGCGGCAAAGCGGCGCAGGCGCGGATCCTCGAATTGCTCGGACTGGTGGGCATCCAGAAGCCCAAGGAACGCCTCAAGGCTTACCCGCATCAGCTCTCCGGCGGACAACGACAACGGGTAATGATCGCCATGGCGCTGGCCTGCGAACCGGAGCTGTTGATCGCTGACGAGCCGACCACAGCGCTCGATGTGACCGTGCAGCGCAAGATCCTGCTGCTGCTCAAATCCCTGCAACAACGCCTGGGCATGTCGCTGCTGCTGATCAGCCATGACCTCAATCTGGTGCGCAGCATTGCCCAGCGTGTGTGCGTGATGAAGGCCGGGGAAATCGTCGAACAGGCGCCCTGCGAAACCCTGTTTACCGAGCCGAAGCATCCCTACAGCTGCGTGCTGCTCAACGCCGAGCCCGAAGGCGAAGCCCTGCCCCGGGATGAGCGCGAAAACGTGCTGGAGGTCGATGATCTAAAGGTTGAGTTTGTCGTCGGTGGCGGGCTGTTTCAGCGCAAGCAATACCTGCGGGCGGTGGACGGCATCAGTCTGAGTATCCAGCGCGGCAAGACGTTGGGGATCGTCGGCGAGTCGGGCTCGGGCAAATCGACGCTGGGTCAGGCGATCCTGCGTCTGCTCGACTCCGAAGGCAGTATCCGCTTCCAGGGCGAAGCACTCGACGGTCTTAATCAGAAGCAAATGCGCCCGTGGCGCCGCCAGATGCAGGTGGTATTTCAGGATCCGTTCGGCAGCCTCAGCCCGCGCATGTCAGTCGCGCAGATCATCAGCGAAGGTCTGGAGGTGCACTGCGAGTCGACGGCTGACGAGTGCGATGAGCAAGTGATCCGCGTGCTGAAAGAGGTCGGCCTCGATCCGCAAAGCCGCCATCGCTATCCCCACGAATTCTCCGGTGGCCAACGCCAGCGCATCGCAATCGCGCGGGCGCTGATACTGAAACCGGCGCTGATTCTGCTCGACGAGCCGACGTCGGCGCTGGATCGCACGGTGCAGAAACAAGTGGTCGCCCTGCTCCGCCAGCTTCAGGAAAAACACGGTCTGACTTATCTGTTCATCAGCCATGACCTGGCGGTGGTACGCGCCCTGGCCCACGACATGATCGTGATCAAGGACGGCAAAGTGGTCGAGCGTGGCGCCAGTCATGATGTGTTTGAGGCGCCGCAGCATCCGTACACCAAAGAGCTGTTGGCGGCGGCGCATCCGGGGTAGGCATAATCTGTGTCCGGCCTGAAACCGAGTCGCGGCTTTCGCGAGCAGGCTCGCTCCCACAAGGTTCAGGTCGTTTACAACAGTTGTGACAACCCAATCTACTGTGGGAGCGCGCCTGCTCGCGAAAGGGCCAGCATCAGCAACACACAATCAGGATCAGCCGTCAGATGAACACCACCGAAAGCCTCAAGGACTACCAACGGGTTCGCACCCTGGCGATCCGTTCGCTGTTCGAGATCATTGAACAATCCAGCGAAGGCACGGTGATTGTTGATCGCGATGCCAACATCGTCTGGATGAACGAGCGTTACGCCCGACGTTTCGGTCTTGAATCGGCAGCAGGCGCAATCGGCAAGCCGTGTGAGAGCGTGATCCCCGGTAGTCTGTTGCGCGAGGTGGTGCGTACCGGGCGGCCCATTCTTCTCGATATGCAGGACACCCCTAAAGAGCCTCTGGTGGTGATGCGTCTGCCGATTCACGATGACGCCGGTACGGTAATCGGCGCGATCGGTTTTGCCCTGTTCGACGAGTTGCGCACCCTGTCGCCGATGCTCAAGCGTTACTTGAGCATGCAGGAAGAACTGGCCTCGACCCGCTCTCTGCTGCGCGCCCGGCAGACCAAATACAACTTCGCCCATTTCATCGGCACCAGCGCTGCCAGCCTTGAAGTCAAACGCCGCGCCCGGCGCAGTGCCAGTGCCGAGTCGCCGGTGTTGCTGCTCGGCGAAACCGGCACCGGTAAAGAGTTGCTGGCCCAGGCGATTCACAGTGCCTCGCCACGGGCGCACAAAGCATTCGTCAGCATCAACAGCGCGGCAATTCCCGAGGCATTGCTGGAGGCGGAATTCTTTGGCACCGCGCCGGGCGCATTCACCGGCGCCGACCGCAAGGGCCGCACCGGCAAGTTGCAGATCGCTCAGGGCGGCACGTTGTTTCTCGACGAAATCGGCGACATGCCGCTGCCCTTGCAGAGCAAACTGCTGCGCGTGTTGCAGGAAAAGGAGTTCGAACCGGTCGGCTCTAACGAGGTGATTCAGAGCGATGTCCGCGTGATTGCTGCCACCTCGACCGATTTGCAGGCAGCGATCAAACGCGGTGAGTTCCGCGCCGATTTGTACTATCGCCTGAATGTGTTGCCGATTCAGGTGCCGCCGCTACGTGAACGTCTCGATGATTTACCGGCGCTCAGTGAAGCGATTCTGGAAGAACTGCGCAGCCAACACGAACTGCACCGGGATGCGCTGGCGTTGCTCGGCCAGCATGCCTGGCCGGGGAACATTCGCGAACTGCGTAATGTGCTGGAACGGGCGGCGTTGCTCAGTGATGACTTGATGCTGACCGAGCAGGATATGCGTGCGGCGATTGGCACGTTGACGCCGGTTGAGCGTGTGGCGGTGCCGACGATGGAGGCGCTGGCGGATGAGACGTTCGCTCAGGCCCGGGAGCGGTTTGATCGGCAATTGATTCAGTCTGTGCTTGCGCAGTGTGCGGGGAAAGTGCCGGAGGCGGCTGCGCGACTGGGGCTGGGGCGGTCGACGCTGTACAAGAAAATGGTGGCGCTGGGGATTGCCTGAATCTCTAAATAGAGACAACGATCTCTTTCTGTAGATGGTTTTTTAAGATCAAAAGATCGCAGCCTTCGGCAGCTCCTACATGGAGATTTTCGTGTCCGCACTGTAGGAGCTGCCGAAGGCTGCGATCTTTTCGGCTTAACTCCGTCTCTAAAACGAGACAAAACACCTGAAAACTTTCCACCACATTCAATAATATCCTTATATTTCAATACCTTAGATACCTGGCACAGATCTCGCTATAGCCTCTCCCACACCGTTCCACCCACAAAAATAACAATTCTGGAGAGACACACCATGAGTGTGATCATTGCCTTGGCAGCCCTGGCGCTGCTGATGCTGGCCGCCTACCGTGGCTACAGCGTTATCCTCTTCGCCCCGATTGCCGCCCTCGGCGCTGTCCTGCTCACCGACCCTTCCGCCGTCGCCCCCGCCTTCACCGGGGTGTTCATGGAGAAAATGGTCGGCTTCATCAAACTGTATTTCCCTGTGTTCCTGCTCGGCGCCGTGTTCGGCAAGTTGATCGAACTGTCGGGTTTCTCCCGTTCGATTGTCGCTGCGGCCATTCGCCTGCTCGGCACTAAACAGGCAATGCTGGTGATCGTGCTGGTCTGCGCTCTGCTTACTTACGGCGGCGTGTCGCTGTTCGTCGTGGTCTTTGCGGTTTATCCGTTTGCTGCCGAGATGTTCCGCCAGAGCAATATCCCCAAGCGCCTCATCCCGGCGACCATCGCCCTCGGGGCTTTCTCGTTCACCATGGATGCCCTGCCCGGCACGCCGCAGATCCAGAACATCATCCCCAGCACCTTTTTCAACACCACCGCATGGGCGGCGCCGTGGCTGGGCGTGATCGGCACGATTTTCGTGTTCTGCACCGGCATGCTGTTTCTGCAGCGGCAACGCAACAAGGCCCAACGTGCTGGCGAAGGCTACGGCACTGAATTGCGCAACGAGCCGGAAACCGCTGAGGATCTGAAGCTGCCGAACCCATGGATTGCCCTGTCGCCGTTGCTGGCGGTGGGCATCATGAACCTGCTGTTCACCCAGTGGATTCCGCAGTGGTACGGCAAGACCCACAGCCTCGCGCTGCCGGGCATGGCGGCTCCGGTGACCACCGAGATCGCCAAACTGACGGCGATTTGGGCCGTACAGGCGGCATTGCTGGTGGGCATTCTGATGGTTCTGGCGTTCGGCTTTCAGGCCATTCGCAGCAAGCTTGCCGAAGGCAGCAAAAGCGCGGTAAGCGGTGCGTTGCTGGCGGCGATGAATACCGCTTCCGAGTACGGCTTTGGCGCGGTGATCGCGTCGCTGCCGGGCTTTTTGGTGCTGGCGGACTGGCTCAAGCAGATTCCCAATCCGCTGGTCAACGAAGCCATCACCGTGACCCTGCTTGCCGGTATCACCGGCTCCGCGTCGGGCGGCATGAGTATTGCGCTGGCGGCGATGTCCGAGCAGTTCATCAGTGCTGCCCACGCGGCGAATATTCCGCTGGAAGTGCTGCACCGCGTCGCCGCCATGGCCAGTGGCGGCATGGACACCCTGCCGCACAACGGCGCGGTCATCACCTTGCTCGCGGTGACGGGCCTGACCCACCGCGAAGCCTATAAAGATATTTTCTGTATTACGCTGATCAAGACCCTGGCGGTTTTCGTAGTGATCGGCACTTTCTACGCCACTGGCATTGTGTGAGGTATTCATGACGACTCTTTCCGGCAAGACCGCGCTGGTGACCGGTTCCACCAGCGGCATTGGCCTGGGCATCGCACTGAGCCTGGCCAAGGCTGGTGCGAATCTGATTCTCAACGGGTTCGGCGATGCGTCCCAAGTCATCGCCGAAGTCGCGCAGTTCGGCGGCAAGGTTGGCCATCATCCGGCCGATGTCAGTGATCCGGCGCAAATTGCCGACATGATCAATTACGCCGAGCGCGAGTTCGGCGGTGTCGACATTCTGGTCAACAACGCCGGCATCCAGCACGTCGCCGCCGTCGAGGAATTCCCCGTCGAGCGCTGGGATTCGATCATTGCCATCAACCTGTCTTCGGTGTTTCACAGCACGCGCCTGAGCTTGCCGGGAATGCGCGCCAAAGGCTGGGGGCGGATCATCAATATCGCCTCCGTGCATGGCCAGGTCGGTTCGACCGGCAAAGCGGCGTATGTCGCCGCCAAGCACGGTGTGATCGGCTTGACCAAAGTGGTCGGTCTGGAAACCGCGACCAGCAATGTCACTTGCAACGCGATCTGCCCGGGCTGGGTGTTGACCCCGCTGGTGCAGAAGCAGATCGATGATCGTGCCGCCAAAGGTGTCGATCCGCAGCAGGCGCAGCATGATCTGCTGGCCGAGAAGCAGCCGTCGCTGGAGTTCGTGACCCCGCAGCATTTGGGCGAACTGGTGCTGTTCTTGTGCAGCGAGGCCGGCAGCCAGGTGCGTGGCGCGGCGTGGAATATTGATGGTGGCTGGTTGGCCCAATAGCACAGCCATTCCCTCTCTGTGGGAGCGAGCCTGCTCGCGAAAGCGGTGGGTCAGCCAATGAAGCCGTTGAATGCACGGACGTCTTCGTGAGCAGGCTCGCTCCCACAGGTGCTATGTGTGCGCTCGACCTTGTGCATGAATAAAACAAGAGGCAAACAATGTCCGACATCCTCTGGCAACCCGACGCCAACCGTATCGCCCAATCGCGCATGGACACCTTTCGCCGTGCGGTCAATCAGCGCCATTCACTGCAACTCGACGATTACCCTGCCCTGCATCAGTGGAGCGTCGAGCAGCGTGCGGAGTTCTGGCAGGCGATCGTCGACTTCTTCGATATCCGCTTCCACACACAACCGGATGCGGTGCTGCGCGAAGGCCCGAACATGCCCGACGCCGAGTGGTTTCCCGGTGCCACGCTGAACTTCGCCGAACACCTGCTGCGGCGGCGTGACGATGCCGTGGCGGTGATCAGCGTGGCGGAGAACGGTCAACGCGAGCAGTTGACCTGGGCCGAACTCGCCGAGCACGTCGGCGGATTTCAGGCCAGTTTGCAGGCCGCCGGTGTTGGCCTCGGCGATCGCGTCGCCGCGTGCATGCCTAATACCTGGCAAACCCTGGTGGCAATGCTCGCCACCACCAGTCTCGGCGCAATCTGGTCGTGCTCCTCACCGGACTTCGGCACCCACGGGGTGATCGACCGCTTCGGCCAGATCGAACCCAAGGTGCTGCTCACCTGCGCCGGTTATCGCTATGCCGGCAAACACATCGACCAGACCGACAAAATCAACGGAATACTCGAACAACTACCAACGCTGAGGCAGTTGATCATCGTGCCTTACGCGCAGCCGCAGGCGCGAGTCGAGGCTTACAAAACTCACGCTGAAGTGTCTTTGTGGAAGGACTTTTATCAGGTCGGCGGCGAACCGGACTTTGTACCGGTGCCGTTCCATCATCCGCTGTATGTGCTGTATTCCAGCGGCACCACCGGCGTGCCGAAATGCATCGTCCACAGCACCGGCGGCGTGTTGGTGCAACACGTCAAGGAACACGGGCTGCACTGCGATCTCGGCCCGGGCGATCGACTTTTCTACTACACCACCTGCGGCTGGATGATGTGGAACTGGCTGGTTTCGGCGCTCGCGGTCGGCAGCGCCGTGGTGCTGTATGACGGCTCGCCGTTTCACCCGGACAACCAGCGTTTGCTCGACTTGATCGACGACGAGCGCATCAGCGTGTTCGGCACCAGCCCCAAGTTTCTCGCCACCCTGGAAAGCAGCGGAGCGAAACCCCGTGAAAGTCATGATCTGGGTAGCCTGAAGACGCTGCTGTGTACCGGTTCGGCGCTGTCGCCGCAAAGCTATGACTTCGTCTATCGCGACTTCAAAGCGCAGGTGTGCCTGGCATCGATGTCGGGTGGCACCGATATCGTTTCCTGCTTCGTCAACGCCAATCCGCTGTCCTCCGTGCGACGCGGCGAGATCATGGGCAAGAGCCTGGGCATGGCGGTTGAAGTCTGGAACGACGCCGGTCAGCCGGTGATTGGCGAAAAAGGCGAACTGGTCTGCACCCGGCATTTCCCGGCCATGCCGATCGGCCTGTGGAATGACCCGGACGGAGCAAAACTGCGGCAATCGTATTTCAGCCTGTTTCCCGGGGTATGGGCCCAGGGCGATTACGCCGAGCAACAACCTCACGGCGGGATGCTGATCCATGGCCGCTCCGACGCGGTGCTCAATCCGGGTGGTGTACGCATTGGCACGGCAGAGATTTATCGCCAGGTCGAGAAAGTCGCCGAAGTGCTGGACAGCGTTGCCATCGGTCAGCAGTGGCAGGATGACGTGCGGGTGGTGCTGTTTGTGAAGTTGCGCGAAGGGCTGGCACTGGATGAGGCATTGGAGCAGCGCATCCGTCAGGTGATCCGCGCCAATACCACCCCAAGGCATGTACCGGCGAAGATCGTGGCGGTGACGGACATTCCGCGCACCATCAGCGGCAAGATTGTCGAACTGGCCGTGCGCGAGGTGGTGCACGGAAGGCCGGTGAAAAACACCGACGCGTTGGCCAATCCCGAAGCGCTGGAGCAGTTTCGGGATCGGCCGGAACTGAGCTTTTGAACTCGACGCTGACGCTCTGCCGACAAGCGTTGGCGAAAGCGCGTGGCGTCAGAGAGGCTTGTTCAGCGTTATGACAACCGGTTGAACAATCGCGTTGCCACCACTGGTGTCGAGTGCACTGCGGATGATGGTCATGTTGCCTTCGAATGTAGTTTTGTCCGTAGCCATCTGACTCAGTAAGGAGGTGGCAATTGCCAAAGAGTCCGCATTCTCAAAGGCGTCTGACACTGCGTGATAATTTGCACTCGAATTCGCCACCGGCAAGTTGCCGGACGCAAGATTCAGCAGGGGTGCCACGTCCAGACGCTGTCCGCTGTCGCTTTTATGCTCGGTGTCAGTGGCGTAGCCAACGTCGACAGTCTGCGCACTGCCATGAAACAGTTCATGAATCAGGTCATCTGCCACCACATCATGGTTAAAGCCCAGATTGACGAAGTGTTTGTTGAGGTTTTGCGTATATATCTCGACAAACGCAATACCATTCGCGTCGCTGGAACTGGCGCTTTTCCAACGCTTGTAGTTGTTCACATCAAAAGAGGCGATTGTCTCGTTATGCTTCACTGCATCGAGAAGTGTGTTGCTCATCGAGAAGCCAGCAAAATCAAAGCGAATCAACCGCAGATAATTCACCAGTCGATCAGTGGCCACCTGTGACGTGTCACCGAACAATGCCTTCATCAGTTGATCGCCATCTCGCTTGAATTCACGTCGACTGATGACGTCGATGGCGTTGTCAATCTTCGCCCGGGCCCGGGGCAGACTTTTTTCGATGAAGTTGCGCGTATAGCTCGCCGGTAGTGTCTTGGGTGAGTACGGTAACTGCAGGGGTGTCTTATAGCTGAACCCTGTCAGTGGTTTACCCCAAAGATTGCCACGGCGGTTCAGGGCATACCATTTGTTGCCACTGCGTGCGGCCAGCACCGTAACCACGTTGCCAGCGTTGCCACGTGGCTTCCAGTGCCCCAATCCCAGATGTGCATTCTCTGAAGCACTGATCAGATCGTAGGATTGCCGACGGCCACTGAGTTTGTGCAACTGACTGTTCGCCTTGGCAACAATGTCATGGCTGCTCTTGCTGAAACGCAAAAAGCCCTTGTTCACCAGTTTTCCGCCCGCCTGTATGCCGGAAGGCACGCCATCCAGCGGATTGAAGAGGGACACGGCCGAGGTGAATGCCAACTTGGTAAAGCGCGCGGCTTTGGAAGACGTTGAAACAGCCTTGGCCGAAATGCTCAACACTTTCGAAGCGGCTCCCGCCACCGTTCCCACCAGACCGATGCCATCCATCAAACATCCGTAAATGCCATCCACTATCTTGTCATGTTCACCCGAGGCAATATCCTCGATGCATCTTTTGAAAGGCACCACCAAGTCGATGAAATAAGTCAGCAACCGTTCGCCCTCCTCCCTGGAGAGTTCCAGTGGAGTCGGTACGCGTACTATTTCTCTCAGCTCGTTTCTATTCAGGTAGGGTCGGTTTTTAACCAGGAAGCTGGCGACACGGTTGATATCCGGGTCGTTGAATTTTCTATAGAACCCTGATTTTCGCGTCACAGGCGTTTGCGGCCCATCCAGTACACCAAAATAATCGATGATGGCCTTACTGCTGGTAATCGAAGAGTCCTGCGCTACGGCATGGGTGTAGCGTTTGACATCGAGCGGGAGGCTTTGAGTCTCTGTGATGCTCACTTGAAACGTGATATTCGCGGAGGCACTCATTCTTGAACGTTGTTGCAGTTTTTTCTCTCGCTTGATTAAAGCAGCCAAGGCGTCATTTTTTCGGGTTTCGCCCCGCGATGTAAACAATTCATAGCAGACGTCAGCATTTTTATAAGACGCATACATCACAATGCCAAAACGTCCTGTGGCGGCATCTCTGCTTTGTTGTGTTTCCCGCGCAAGTTCCAGGTTCAGGGGGCCGCCCGTTCGATGCGATCTAAAATAAACGGCGGACTGACGTACCGTGAAAAAGTGAATATCGGCATTTAAAAACACATGCAGATCGGTCTCAGACATCTGCGCCAGAGCCAGTTTTACAGTGGACAACATGGCGCTATTCAAATCATTGAAATGCACGTCCAACTGACGATCCATTTCGACATCGCAGGAGCCAAGTTTCAGTAGGTTCGGATAACGCGTGTAAATGCTGACGCCGGACGGGTTGTAGTTGAGGGCGGGCCTGGGAACACCGTTAGTGACCAAGCGCACAGTGCGTCTGTCCCACTTGCCGGTGAGCAGATCACCTGATTGATACAAGTCGACCATGGACATGACCTGCTGCCCGCCTTTTTCGGACAGTGCTTTTTCGTCCAGGGTGTCGCAGCCCGGCGCGGCGATTTGCAAAGCCTTACGGGCAATCTTCGCTCTGTCGGGTAACGGCGTCGAAAATGCCTTGGCGATTTGCGCGAACGTTTCCGAGTGTTGTTCGAATGCATCAATCGCACGTCGGGTAGCGGCTTCCTCGTCTTGTTCGAGTTGCGCGGTTGTCACTATCTGATTGATCAGCGCCCAATCGACGATCGGGTCGATCATGGCCAGGTCGCGCTTGTGTTGCTGTGACTCACTGATCGGTTCCAGTTCGCCATAAGCCATGACCTGCGCATAGGTCATTACCCGCGTCGCCCCGGTTTTTACAGTCTCGACCAGAATGACGGCACGACAGAAATTGATCCAGCCAATCGAGCCGAGGGTAATCGACGATGGCATTTCCCTGACCAGGAATTCTGGTGCGTTGCGGGCCAGTAACAGGTGAGCCAGCAACGGTTCCAAGCCCGCTTCTACCCATTTTCGGGTTTGCAGAAAAGCGGTCAGTTCGTCACGAACGTCTGACGGGTGACGGTCAACATTGCCCGCCGCATACAGGTCAATTCCGGCAACGTGATTGCGCTGTATGTCATGACCAATCGACGAATCCAGATCAAGCAACATTGCCGTCATCAGCAATTGCGCGAGGATGTCAGCGGGCACCTCGTGCTCCATGTTCACACCGAACCAACCCAACTCTTTCAGATATTTTACGGCGAGCATCCGCGCGACCGGATGATTGACGAATTCGACAACAAGTTGGGCCGCGCTTTCATGCGAGACAGTGGCGCGACCGGTGACATTGTACAAAGCCGTCAGCAGCTTCCTCCCCTGCATCAACTTGGCAGTCGCATTACGAATGTCTGAAAACTGCTCCTCGGACAATGTGACTAACGCCTGATTCTCTGTTTGAAAATGTTCCCAGTAGTTTCCTGGCTCTTCCACTTGAGGATCAAACTTGAACAAGGCGATCAACTCGCGAAGCTTCGCTTTGGTATCGGGCAACCTTATGTCATGAAATCGAAACCATTGATCGAGTGTCATATCGTTATCAGGCCAAATGTAACCCCCGGCCACCTCAGCGACGTTTGAAATCAACGCCAATGTTGCCTGTGTCGGCTCGCTGAGTTGAAAGTGACCTGCCGCTACCAGATCCACCCAACCCCTTGCCGCACGGACTTCCATCTTGCCATCAGCCGTAACGCGTATGAGGCCGTCATGATCGTGCGCGTTTTCCCGGGCCAGCGCACCGATGACCGGGCCGGTACCAAGCAGTCCGTTGAGCAGAACCTGGCCGGGGTTATAGATCTCGTATAAAGACGATCCCGCCTGCAGTTCTATTTCATGCGCGTACCAATTGATCTGTTGATCATCAGTGTATTTATTTAACGCCACTTCCAATTCAGCCAAGACCGATTGCCGTTCAACCGCATCTGCTTCTGTTCTTTGCTTCCACTCGGAAAGAGCAGCCGCCGACGACCAGAATATCTTACCCTTGGTTTTATCATTCATTATTAGAACCTCATCAAGTTAGTTGGCTGATGACTTCAGCTCGATGACGTTCTACGTTTTTCGATATAAGCAATCCATTTAAAAAATATGAGTTGTTATTTCTTGCCGGAGGTTTACAAGAAAAAACAGCCAACGTTCAATCCATGAGCCCCCACCCCTCTGACAGTGAATCATTACTATCACTTGCCTCCCCCGCAAGTTTCATCCGCAACTTCAAATTATTAACCGAATCTGCATTCTTTAAAGCTTCCTGTGCACTTATCGCGCCCTCGGCGACCAATGTAAACAGCGCAGCATCAAAGGTTTGCATGCCCAGTTCAGTGGACTTTTCCATTATCGGTTTCAGTTCCTCGAACTGCCCGCGCCGAACCACGTCAGCGATGGTTGGCGTGCCCAATAACACCTCGACAGCCGCCCTTCGTTGCCCATCGAGCGTGCGCACCAAACGCTGTGAGATAAATGCTTTCAAGTTATTGCCCAGCGTATGCAACAACTGCGGCCGTCGCTCTTCCGGGAACATATTGATAATCCGGTCCAGTGCCTGATTGGCGTTGTGCGCGTGCAACGTCGAGAGCACCAGATGCCCGGTATCGGCGAATGCCAAGGCATGTTCCATGGTTTCGCGGTCGCGGATTTCGCCGATCAGCACCACATCCGGTGCCTGGCGCAGGGTGTTCTTCAGAGCGGCGTGGAAGCTGCGTGTATCAACCCCGACTTCCCGTTGATTGATGATCGAGCGCTGATGGCGATGGATGTACTCGATCGGGTCTTCGATGGTGATGATGTGCCCGGTGCTCTGGCGGTTGCGGTGGTCGATCAGTGCGGCCAGCGACGTCGATTTACCCGAGTCGGTGGCTCCGACAAAGAGGATCAACCCTTGCTTGAGCATGACGGTGTCGAGCAGTACTGCGGGCAATTTCAGATCGGCAAAACGCGGGATGTCGAGTTTGACATTGCGAATGACGATCGATACATCGTTGCGCTGCTTGAAGATATTGACGCGAAAACGCCCGATGCCCGCTCGCGATATCGCCAGGTTCATTTCCAGATCCCGGTCGAACTCCCGCCGTTGCTCGGCGTCCATCAGGGAGGTGGCGATGGCGGCAGTTTCACCGTTCTTGAACGGGCGTTCGCTCAAGGCTGTGAGCACGCCGTCGACACGCGCACTGGGCGCTGCTCCGGTGGAGAGAAACAGATCCGAACCGTTTTTATTGGACAAAATTGACAACAGCGCATCGATTTCCATGGCAAAAAGCACCCGCGAAGCATTCAATGAACAGACGGTGGCCTGCGCCTGGCGCAGACCCGCTGCAACAATGATAGACGTCGCCTCAACGAACCACGCTCAGGATTGATGTAATGAATGCTGTACCGAACACCGACGACGCGCAGGCACTCATCGCCCTTACCGACTGGAGCCGCAGCCCGCTGGGCGCTGCCGGCAACTGGCCGCAGAGCCTGCGCACCGCGGTGGACATCGTGATTCACTCGCCGATGCCGATGCTGTTGTTGTGGGGCCCGCAACTCACGCAGATCTACAACAACGGTTTTGCTCTGCTCGCCGGGCACAAGCATCCGCACGCTTTCGGACAGCCTGCGCACCAGATCTGGCCGGAACTTCGCGACTTTACCGACCCGATTTACAGCGCCGTCCTACAAGGCCAGGTTCGCACCTACAGCGAAAGACGCTTCACCCTGCAACGGGACGGCAAAGAGTCCGACTTCTGGCTGGACCTGACTTACAGTCCGATCCGCGATGAGACCGCGCAGGTCGCCGGGATCCTCGTCACCGCCATCGAAACCAACGAACGCCGCCGCATCGCTCTGGAACTGCAGCGACGCTCCGAGGAAAGCCTCAAGGCTCAACGGGAAACCGAGGAGCGCCTGCAATTGGCCCTGGCCGCGACCGATGCCGTCGGCACCTGGGATTGGGACATCGGCGAAGACCGTTTTATCGCCGATGCGCATTTCGCCCAATTGCATGGCGTCGATCCCAGCCTCGCCGGACGCTTGCCGATCAGCGATTACTTGCAAGGTGTGCACCCGGAAGACCGCGCGATGATTGCGCGCAGCATCAAACACTGCATCACCCACGGCACCGAATACGCTGAGGAATATCGCTTGCAGCAAGGCGATGGCGAGGTGCGCTGGGTATTCGCCCGCGGGCGTTGCTACAAGGATCATCATGGCCGCCCCATGCGATTCCTCGGGGCGGCGCTGGACCTGACCGAACGCAAACACACCGAACAGGCATTGCGCCAGAGCCAGACCGAACTGCAGCTGATCATCAACGCCATGCCGATCCTGATCAGTTATGTCGACTGTGAAGAGCGCTTTCGCCTGAACAATGCGGCCTATCTGGACTGGTACGGCCTCACGCCACAGGAACTCTACGGGCGCACGATTCGCGAAGTCATCGGTGAAGAAGCCTATTTCCTGCGCCTGCCTTACATTGCCGAGGCGCTGGCTGGCAGACCGTGTTCGTTCAGTCTGTACACCCCACACCGCGATGGCAGTAATCGCCATGCGCTGATGAATTACTTGCCGCGTTACGCCGCCGACGGTGCGATCAGTGGTTTCTATATCTTTGTGATCGATGAGACCGAGCGCAAGAAAACCGAAGAAGCACTGCGTAATCTCAACGAAACCCTGGAAGAACGGGTCAGCGCCCGCACTGAACAACTGGCCCAGGCCAACCAGCGTTTGCAGAACGAGATGTTCGAACGCGAGCGCGCCGAAGATGCGCTGCGCCATGCGCAGAAGATGGAGGCAGTCGGTCAGCTCACCGGCGGTATCGCCCACGACTTCAACAACATGCTCACCGGGATCATCGGCAGCCTCGATTTGATGCAGCGCTACATCGCCAACGGCCGGGCCGACGAGATTGGCCGTTTTACCGAAGCCGCCGTGTCATCGGCCAACCGTGCGGCGGCGCTGACCCATCGTTTGCTGGCGTTTTCACGACGCCAATCGCTGGATCGCAAAACCCTCGATGTCAATGAACTGGTGCATTCGCTGGAAGACCTGATCCGCCGCACCAAGGGCGATCCAATCGAACTTACCCTGCGTCTGGCCGAAAATGTCTGGCCGGTCAGCACCGACGTCAGCCAACTGGAAAACGCCCTGCTCAACCTGGTTATCAATGCCCGCGACGCGATGCCCGATGGCGGCGAGCTGCTGATCGAGACGGCCAACATCTATCTCGACGGCAGCGACATCACCACGCTCGAACCGGTCAAGGCCGGCGATTACCTGATGCTGGCGGTCAGCGACAACGGCACCGGCATGACGCCCTCGGTGCGTTCCAAGGCTTTTGATCCGTTCTTCACCACCAAGCCGATCGGCCAGGGCACCGGGCTGGGGCTGTCGATGATTTATGGTTTTGCCCAGCAGTCGGGTGGCCATGTCAGCCTCGACAGCCTGCCGGGCCAGGGCACGTGTGTGCGCTTGTACTTGCCGCGCTTGTTCGGCGTCGAACCGGAACGGCCGGCCATTGTGGCCGTTGAACAACCGTCGGCGACGGCGACCGGTGAAACCGTGATGGTGGTCGAGGATGACCCGGCGGTGCGCATGCTGGTGCTCGATCTGCTCCGGGAGTTGGGTTATCAGGCGCACGAAGCCGAAGATGCCAAGACCGCCCTGCCCCTGCTGGAATCCGGTCTACGGGTCGATCTGCTGGTCACCGACGTCGGCCTGCCGGGCATGAATGGCCGGCAACTGGCGGAAATTGCTCGTCAGCATCGGCCGGGTCTCAAGGTGCTGTTCATGACCGGTTACGCGCAGAAAGCCGCCGAGCGTCAGGGTTTTCTTGAGGACGGCATGGACATGGTCGCCAAACCCTTTGCCATTGAGCTGCTGGCCAGCAAGATCCGCACGATGATCAGCCAAACCCCGTGACTTGAGGCATAATCCGCGCCCCGCCGTCACCCCGTTATCAGGTACCGCACGATGAAAGCCCAAGCCCGCCACATTCTGGTGAAAACCGCCGAAGAGGCCGAACAGCTCAAACAACGCATCGCCAAGGGTGAAGCGTTTGACGTGCTGGCGAAGAAATTTTCGACCTGCCCGTCCGGCAAGCGCGGCGGCGATCTGGGTGAAGTGCGGCCGGGGCAGATGGTCGGGGCGATTGATGCGGTGATTTTCAAAAAACCGCTGCGCACCGTGCATGGGCCGATCAAGAGCAAGTTCGGCTATCACCTGGTGCAGGTGTTTTACCGCGATTAATACTTTTCTCACAGGAGCTGTGTAGGAGCTGTCGAGTGAAACGAGGCTGCGATCTTTTGATCTTGATCTTGATCTTGAAAAACAAGATCAAAAGATCGCAGCCTTCGGCAGCTCCTACAGGGATTGCATTTCAGGTTCTGGGAATCAGTGCTCCTGGCACCTGAATCACCTTGCTGGCCAGCAGGTGCCCGGCCTCGGCAGCCTCCGCCGGACTACCACCCGATAGTCGACTGGCCAGATACGCCGCACTGAACGAATCCCCCGCCGCCGTGGTGTCCACCACCGTTTCAACCGTCTGCGCCGGCACCTCGAATGATTCGCCATCACAGCGAATCAAACAGGCTTCAGCGCCACGCTTGAGCACCACTTCCGGCGTGCCGAATGGCGCGTAAGCGGCAAACACCGCGTCGCAATCGGCGAAACCGAACAGCGCCTGTTCGTCATCCACCGTCAACAACGCCAGATCAACGTAAGGTAATACGCTGCGATACGCCGCGCGCGCGTCTTCTACCGAGGCCCACAGACGTGGCCGGTAATTGTTGTCGAAGACGATGCGCGCATCACGCTGGCGCGCTTCGATCAGCGTCTGGATCAGCTTTTCCCGGCCCAGTGCACCGAGCACGGCCAGGGTGATGCCGCTGAAATACAACACATCGTAATCCGGCAACGCCGCCAGAATCGGCGCGGCGGCCGGGGTGGTGAAACAGTCGCGAACCGCCGCTTCATTGCGCCAGTAGAGAAAACGCCGCTCGCCGCTGGCATCCGTCTGAATGCAATACAGGCCCGGCAAGCGCCCCGGCAGACGCTGCACCAGATCCAGGCCAATGCCTTCGCTGGTCCATATCCGGCACATGGCGTCGCTGAAGCTGTCATCGCCCAGTGCGGTGACGTAATCGACCTGCGCCTTGTCGCCCATGGCGCGGGACAGATACACCGCGGTGTTCAGGGTGTCGCCGCCGAAGCTTTGTTGCAGGCTGCCGTCGGCGCGTTGCTGCAGTTCGATCATGCATTCGCCAATCAGGGCGATGCGCGGAGTATTCGGGCCGAGGGGGCTGAGGGTGTTCATCTTGTGCTGTCTCTGTTGATCGATGGTGTCTGGACTGGCGCTTTCGCGAGCAGGCTCGCTCCCACACTTGGAATGCATTCCCTGTAGGAGCGAGCCTGCTCGCGAATCGCCGCGACTCGGTTTCAAGTCTTAGAAACAAGTCTCCATGCTCTCAATCACCGATAACTGCTCATCCACCAGCAACCCCACACGCCACTTGTCGAACGTCAGGCACGGGTGCGACGTGCCAAAGGAAATAATGTCCCCGACCCGCAACTCAACGCCCGGCGCCACGCTCATGAACGCATGTTGATCCATCACCGCCGTAACCTTGCACGCACTGACGTCATCGCCCACCGCCGGCACCACACCGGCCTTATAGCGCAGCAACGGCACCGGCAACCCGGCATCGAACGCAACATCACGCTTGCCCAGTGCGATCACCGCAAAACCCGGCTCCGGCAGCGACTGCACGTGCGCCCAGACTTCCAGCGCCGGGCGCAGACCTTCGTGCAGATCACTGCGGCGGTCGAGCACGCAGCACTGCGCTTCCTTGTAAATACCATGGTCATGGGCGACGTAACTGCCGGGACGCAACACGCTGAGGAAACGCCCGGCGGCGTTCTGCGCTTCGAACGATTCGGCAATCAAGTCGTACCATGCCGAACCCGAGGCAGTGATGATCGGCTTGGCAATGGCAAACGCGCCGCTGTCCTGCAACTGCACCGCCAGACGCACCAGCGATGCGGCGAATTCACGAATCCCGCTGACCGCATGATCGCCGTGAATCACCCCTTCGTAACCCTCGATGCCGGTCAGGGCCAGCGCCGGTTGTGCGCTGATCGCCTTGGCCAGCTCGATGACTTCCTGCTCGCTGCGGCAGCCGCAACGGCCGCCGACCACGCCGTATTCGATCATCACGTTCAGCTTCACCCCGCGCGAGGCGAAGTACGCGCCGAGATCGGCAACGTTATCCGGGTGATCGACCATGCAATAGAAATCGAACGACGGATCGGCGAGCAGATCGGCGATCAATGCCATGTTCGGGGTGCCGACCAATTGGTTGGCCATCAGCACCCGACGCACGCCATGCGCATAAGCCGCACGGGTCTGGGTCGCGCTGGCGAGGGTGATGCCCCACGCGCCGGCGTCGAGCTGACGCTGGAACAGGGCCGGGGTCATGCTGGTTTTACCGTGGGGCGCCAATTCGGCACCGCTGTCGCTGACAAACTTTTGCATCCAGCGAATGTTGTGCTCCAGCGCTTCGCGATGCAGCACCAGCGCCGGCAGGCTGACGTCACGCGCCAAGTGCGCGCCGATGGCAGCGTCGCCCTTTTCCCCAGCAGTATTGATGGCAGTCGTCATGGTCGAACTCCTCACATTCGCGGCCGCAGGCAGCCGCGGTTATTCGTTGATCCGCCGGGCGAGGCTGTTGGCGCTCTCGATCAGCACCCGGCGATAGTCGTCGTAATTGTTTTTCGCATCAGCCCGTGGCGCGACGATGCACAAGGTGCAAATGGCCACGCCTTGCGCGTCTTTGACCGGCGCGGCGAAGCAATGGGTAAAGGTGTCGGCAACACTGTCGAAGGAGAAGAAGCCGTCAATGCCGGCCTGACGGATCTCCGCCAGAAAGCGTTCCAGCGGCAGACGTTCGCCGTCGGGCAGGATGTAGTCGTCTTCGTCGATCAGGTCGATGATCTGTTGATCGCTCAAATGCGCGAGCAGCAGGCGCCCGGAAGCGGTCCACGGGATCGGCGCGTTTTCGCCGATGTCGGAGGAAATCCGGAAATGCCGCTCGCCCTCCTTCATCAGTGCCACGGTGTATTTGCGCCCGTTGAGCAGGCACATCTGCGCGGTTTCGCGGGTCTGGCTGACGATCTCCTGCAAGGCGTGATCGGCCTCGCGGCTGAGGTCGAAGTGACGCAAATGCGCCTGACCGAGAAAGTACAACTGCCGGCCCAGGTAGACATGACCGTCCTTGCCCACCGGCTCCAGAATCCGGCGTTCGAGTAATGAAGCGACCAGTTCGTAAACCGTGGATTTCGGGCTGCCGATGCCGTTGGCGATGTCGTTGGGGCGCAGCGGCTGGCCGATTTCCTTGAGGAAATCGAGAATATCGAACGCCCGGTCCAGACCGCGGGCCCGGCGTTTGATGGTGTCTTCGGTCATGTCATTACTCACTCAATATTCCCTGTAGGAGCTGCCGCAGGCTGCGATCTTTTGATCTTGCCTTTCTGGCGCATCCAAAAATGCCAAAAGATCGCAGCCTTCGGCAGCGCCTACAAGAGCCGCGGTGTATCAGGCCTTCTTCTTGTACGCGATGCAGTCGATCTCGACCTTGCAGTCGACCATCATGCTCGCTTGTACACAGGCCCGCGCCGGTGCGTGTTCAGGCTTGAAGTACTCGCCGAAGACCTTGTTGAAACTGCTGAAATCCCGCGGATCATCCAGCCACACCCCGGCCCGCACCACATCCTCCAGGCCATAACCGGCCTCTTCGAGAATCGCGATCAGGTTCTTCATGGTCTGGTGGGTCTGCTCGACAATGCCGCCCACGATGATCTCGCCATCCACCGCCGGCACCTGGCCAGACACATGCAGCCAGCCATCCGCTTCAACGGCGCGAGCGAATGGACGTGGCTGGCCGCCAGCGGCGGTGCTGCCGGTGCCGTAACGCGTAATGCTCATGGGTGTTTCTCCTGATGTGAAAACGTAAGATTAAAACCGCGTGTTTTTCAGAAACTCAGCCAGACGCGGCGATTGCGGGCGTTCGAACAGTTCCTTGGGAGGCCCCTGCTCTTCGATCCGCCCCTGATTCATGAAAACGATCTTGTCCGAGACCTCAAAGGCAAATCGCATCTCGTGGGTCACCAGCAACATGGTCATGCCGTCCTCGGCCAGGCCCTTGATCACGTTGAGCACTTCGCCAACCAGCTCCGGATCGAGCGCCGAAGTGACCTCATCGAAAAGCATCAGGCTCGGGTTCATCGCAATCGCCCGGGCAATCGCCACGCGCTGTTGCTGACCGCCGGACAGTTGACCGGGAAAATGATTGCGCCGCTCCAGCAAGCCGACGCGCTCCAGCCATTTCTCGGCGAGCGCCACGGCTTCGTCCTTGTGCATTTTCTTCACCTTGAGCAAACCCAGAGTGACGTTCTGCAACGCGGTCAGGTGCGGGAACAGGTTGAACTGCTGGAATGCCATGCCGGTCATCGCGCGATGGCGGGCGATGACTTTTTCCGCGTGGCGCACGCGTTTGCCGTTGACCTCGTCATAGCCGATGGATTCACCGTCGAGCAGGATCTGCCCGCCCTGGAATTCTTCGAGCATGTTCACGCAACGCAGCAGCGTGGTTTTACCCGAGCCGCTGGAGCCGATCAGCGTCACCACGTTGCCGCGCTGCATGCTCAGATCGACACCCTTGAGGACTTCGACTGCGCCGTACTGTTTGTGCAGGCCACGGATGTCCAGCAACGCTTGATGCTGTGAGGAAACTTGAGCTTGAGTCATGGCAAGGCCACCCGTTTTTCAATGTGCCGGCCGAGTAATTCGATGCCGTAGTTGATGACGAAGAACAGAAAACCGGCGAACAGGTAGAACTCCAGGGTCATGAAGTTCCGGGCGATGATCTGTTGCGTGCTGAGCAGCAATTCGGCGACGCCGATCACCGAGAGCAAGGTCGACGCCTTGACGATTTCGGTCGACGAGTTGACCCAGGTCGGCAGGATCTGCCGCAGTGCCTGCGGCAACAATACGTAGCCAAGGGATTGATAAAACGTCAGGCCAATGGCTTGGCCCGCCTCCATCTGCCCACGCGGCAAGGCTTGCAGCGCTCCCCGCACGATTTCGGCAACGTGCGAGCCGCAAAACAGCGTCAGGCCCAGTGCGCCGGCCTGAAATGCGCTGATCTGCCAGCCGAGCGCCGGCGCCATATAAAAGCAGGCCAGCACCAGCACAAACACCGGGGTGCCGCGTATCAAGTCGACGTAAAAACGGAACGGCGCGCGCATCCAGAACTTGCCGTAGGTCAGCACCAGCCCGGCGACAACCCCGAGCACAGTGCCGAGCAGAATCGCCAGCGCCGACACTTGCACGCTGGTCAGAAAACCCTGCCACAGCGGCTCACGCGCGACCCACAATTCATGTAACCAACTGGGAGATTCGTACATCGCAGCCTCCTATCGGCGGATCGCCAGACGCTGCTCGAGGTAACGCAGCAACATGGCAATGAGGTAACAGGCCGCGACATACAACGCCGTGGTCACCAGCCAGGTTTCGATCACCCGGTAGCTCTCGACGTTGATCTTGCGCGCGTAATAGGTCAGCTCCGGCACCGCAATTGCGGCGGCCAGGGAGGTGTCCTTAAACAGCGAAATGAAGTTGTTCGACAGCGCCGGCAAGACATTGCGCAGCATCACCGGCACGGTCACGTAAGCCTTGACCTGCCACTCGCCGAGACCGATGGCCAGCCCGGCTTCGCGCTGCCCTTTGGGGATGCTCAGCAAACCGCCACGGAACACTTCGGTCAGGTACGCCCCGGCATACAACGAGAGCGTGATGATGAACGACGGAATCTTGTCCAGACGAATGCCCAGGCTTGGCAACGCAAAATAGATCAACAGAATCAACACCAGAATCGGCGTGTTACGCACCACCGTGACGTACACCGAAGCCAGCACCCGCAAGGCGCGATGCTTCGAGAGCAAGGCAAACGCCATCAGCAGGCCGATCACGCAGCCGATGGCGATCGACACCAAGGCCAGTTCAAGGCCCAGACCGAGCCCCGCCAGCAAGGTGTCGAAATCGCGCCACACGGCGGCAAAGTTCAACTGATAGTTCATGGTCAGCAGTACCTTGAGCGGGGCGACGGCAATCGCCCCACTCTCACGGGATCATTTGAATTCGACAGGGAAACCGATCGCTGGCGACGGCAGATCGACACCGAACCATTGTTTGAACGATGCCGCGTAGGTCGGGAATTCAACGCCGGTCATGGCTTCATGCAGTGCGGTGTTGACGAAGTTCAGCCAGTCCTGATCGCCGCGTTTCACCGCACACGCGTAGGTTTGCGGGCTCCAGGCGTAGCTTGGGCTGCGATAGCGGCCAGGGTTCTGCACCATCAGGTATTTGACCGAAGACTGGTCGGTGGCGGCGGCATCGGCGCGGCCGGAGTTTACGGCCTGGTACATCAGGTCGACGCTGTCGTATTGATCGACCTTGGCTTTGGGCAGGGCCTGATGCACCAGCTCTTCGGCGTAGACGTTTTGCAGCACCGCCACGGTGACGCTGTCGCCGGCGGCTTGCAGGTCTTCGATTTCCTTGTACTTGCTGTTGTTCGGCAACAGCAGACCGACGCCTTCGCGGTAGTACGGCAGGGTGAACGCCACTTGCTGTGCACGGCTGGCGGTGACGGTGATGAACTGGCAGCTCATGTCGACCTTGTCGGTGAGCAGATTGGGAATCCGCGCATCGGACGACTGCACGACGAACTCAACTTTGCTTGGGTCGTTGAACAGACCTTTGGCCACCATCCTGGCGATGTCGATATCAAACCCCTGCAACTTGCCGTCCGCGCCCTGAAAGTGCCACGGCGCATTGGTGCTGCCGGTGCCCACGATCAACTTGCCACGGGCCAGAACACTGTCGAGTTTGCTATCGGCTGCCTGGGCCATACCCATGACAGCGGACGAAGCCGCAAGAACAAAAACACACGCTTTGAACAACGAAGGACGGCGATGCATGGCAAGCACTCCAGGATGGTGTTTATTCCGCTATACCGGAACACGGTTTGTTACTACGGAATAGACAGCAGAAAGTGTGCCACAGGATGGTTGGGGAATCTGTAGTGGAATTAAAAGTTTTCGAAATCAAAGAGATGCAGAAAAAGATAATGACGCTGTTACCGGAGGCGCCATGAAGACTCGCTACCGTTGGCTACACATGCCGGGTATTCGCGCCACATTGCGAGGCGCATGACACAAAACAATGCGCGTGACACCTGTCAACTCCGACAGTAGGCGTACGGTGCTTGCTGGATTACCGTCAAGCGATCCAGCCACACCTGAAAAGGAGATTCTGATGAGCGCGAATATCCCTCTCGCCACTTTGCCGCCTACCTATCGCAAAGCCCTGAAAACCTGGCGACCGGTGATCCTTTATTTCGCCAACGAACATTGCCCCGCATGCGAGTGGGCCGGTCCGGTTTTTCGCCAGACTGCCGAGCCGTACCGGCATCGCGCGAATATCTACATGCTCGATACCAGCGAAAGTGCGCGTCATCCGCTGGTGACCGGGACACCAACCGTGCTGTTCTACAAGAACGGCAGACTGGTAAAAAAACTTAAAGGCATCGGCACGGAGGAAACCCTCGCACGGGATTTCGCCGAGCACATCGGCAAGACCAAAGCGCCCACTGCGCCCCGTAAACGAACGCATGATCTGCCTTGGCTGCGTCGAACATTGCGTACTCTGCGCACTGTTCCTCGGGCACGCCTGCGGAGTCTGTGTTGAACATGCGGACTGAACCGTCTGCAGTGACATCTATATAGGCTGACAGACTGCCATCGCTGGCAACCCAGCTCACACAGGTTCGGTATCGATCACACGTTCTGAGTCCGATACCAAACCCTGTGGGAGCTGGCCTGCCAGCGATGGAGCCTTTTGGCCGACAGTGCTTTTAAGCGGCAGCGCGCACCAACAACACCCGCGTCACCCGCCGCTCTTCCACCGCTTTGACCGTCATATGCCAGCCTGCATGCTCCAGGCGATCACCGATGACCGGCAATCGATCCAGCAGGCTCATCACTAACCCGGCCATGGTCTGATAGTCCTCGGTCGGCTGCGCACCAAAGCCAGTGCGCTCCCGCACACGCATCAGGTTCAGCGCGCCGCTGACCACAAACCCACCCTGTTCCTCGACCACGTCCGGGCCTCCGATTTCGCTGGCATCGGGCAACTCGCCGGCGATCGATTCGAGGATGTCGGTCATGGTCAACACCCCGACGAAATCGCCGAACTCATTGACCACAAAAGCAATGTGAGTCGATGCGGCACGCATCTGTTCCAGCGCGTTCAGGATTGAATAGCTGTCGAGTAGATTGATGGTCTTGCGTGCCAGATGCTCCAGATTCGGCTCGGTGCCAGCCAGGTATTCCTTGAGCAGCTCCTTCTTGTGCACAAAGCCCAGCGGCTCATCCACCGCGCCGTTGCGAATCAACGGCAGACGCGAATAAGACGAGTGCATCAATCGGGTCCGAACGGCCTCGCGGTCATCGGCCAGATCAAGGGTGTCGACATCGGCGCGCACGGTCATCAGCCCGCGTATCGGGCGCTCGGCCAGTTGCAGCACGCCGCTGATCATCACCCGTTCGCGACGATCGAACAGCTCGGCACTCGGCGCGTCACCGTCGTCAAGCAGGTCGGAAATGTCCTCGCCAACCTCCTCCACTGCCAGTTTGCGCCCGCCCAGCAAGCGCATGACCGCGTGTGCCGTACGCTCGCGTATCGGCCGCAAACCCTGCATCGAACGCTTGCGGCGAGCCCGGGCGATCTGGTTGAACACCTCGATCAGAATCGAGAAACCAATGGCGGCGTACAGATAACCTTTCGGAATGTGGAAGCCCAGACCTTCGGCGGTCAGGGCAAAACCGATCATCATCAGGAAGCCCAGACACAGCATGATCACCGTCGGGTGCGCGTTGACGAAGCGCGTCAGCGGCTTGCTGGCGACAATCATCAAGCCAATCGAGATGATCACCGCGATCATCATCACTGCCAGTTCATCGACCATGCCCACGGCCGTGATCACCGCATCGAGCGAGAACACCGCGTCGAGCACGACGATCTGCGCGACGATCGGCCAGAACAAGGCATAGGCGGTGTTGCTCGTACGTTCGCCGATGTGGCCTTCCAGGCGTTCGTGCAATTCCATGGTGGCCTTGAACAACAGGAACACACCACCGAACAGCATGATCAGGTCACGGCCGGAGAAGCTCTTGCCGAACACCTCGAACAACGGCTGCGTGAGGGTGACCAGCCAGGAAATACTCGCCAGCAGGCCAAGGCGCATGATCAGCGCCAGCGACAGACCGATAATCCGCGCACGGTCACGCTGATGCGGTGGCAGTTTGTCCGCCAGAATTGCGATGAACACCAGGTTGTCGATACCCAGCACCAGTTCCAGCACGATCAATGTCAACAAGCCCAGCCAGGCTGTGGGATCCGCTAACCATTCCATAAAACGTCTCTATCTCTCTCGATGAATTCAGGCTGCCGGACACGGCAAAGCGCAACGCGAAGGCTCAAGGGCCGCGTTAGCAACGATAGTCGGAAGTCGGAAAACCGGATGTTGCGAGTGCGTCAAGACCGCGCCGTGGCGCGAGGGGAAGGTGCGACTGGGAGGCTCCGAGAGGGTGTTCATGCAAATCCTGAATGAAAAATGGCCTTGGAGCGTACAGGCTTTGGGAACATTTCCTACAGCAGCAAATCATTTCAAAATCTGTAACAGCTCTCCAGACACCCGTGTAGGAGCTGCCGCAGGCTGCGATCTTTTGATGTTGTTTTTAACAATCAAAATCAAAAGATCGCAGCCTGCGGCAGCTCCTACAGGGGCAATGTCAGCGGCCAGCGAAGCGTAGACGGGACAGCTGACGCAAATCCCCTTCGATGTAATAGTCATTCGTCCAACGGTCATCCACCGCCAACGGACTGACCTGCTTCAACGCCAGTTTCTTCGCAAAATACCGAAAGCGGTAATGCTCATAAAACCGCAGCAGCTCCAGCCCGTAACGATCCGCCAGATCGGTGTCGCCGCGAATGATCAGGTAGTTTTCGTCGTTGCCATTACTGGCCGAAGCACTGAGGTTGTGGCTACCGCTGATGATCGTTGGCGTGTCTGTGGTGAAGTCGGTGACCACCGCTTTGGTGTGCACCAGCAGGTTGCCCTTCTGGCCCTTCATGTTCTCGCGCAACCAACCTTCCAGCCCGGTGTTGAGCAGCGCAGTGGCGGCGAATTCGGCGCTGCGATCGGCGTGAAATCCGGTAATGCGGCTGGCGGTGTTTTGCAGGCCATAACGCAAAATGTCGTCGTGGGGCTGCCCCAGCAAAGCATTCAGAATGGCGTCCGGCAGGGAGAACGCGGTGACGAACAGCACGTCCTTTTTCGCCGCGCTGATGATCCGTACAAACGCCTGCAGATCCGCACCGCCGGTACGCGGTGAGAAACCGGCGAACAAAGGTTGCTGCGGCTTCATCGGATTATGTTCGGTCACCCAGTCACGGGTTGCGCCGACATCATCCGGCTGCGTCCAGACCTGCTCGAACGTTTGCAGATAACTGGCAACAATCGGCTCATCGTCCAGCACATGCACCACGTTGGCCTGCCGATAAACCCCGTTGGCGGTGAAGTTGGTGCTGCCACACAAAACCGCTTCAGGCTGATGAGCGCCGATGGCATCGATTCGGCTCAAAACCATGAATTTGTTGTGAAAGATGTTGTGGGTCACGCGCCCGCGTTTGTTCGCAGGAGGCAGCGCCGTCAGACTGGCTTCGTTGCGGGTGGTGTCTTCGTCATCCGGTCGCGCGTGATACAGCACCCGCACTTTCACCCCTCGCGCGAATGCGGCGTTCACCGCATCGATGATCGCCTGCAACTGGTATTCGTAGATGGCAATGTCCAGCGCCCATTGGCCGTCAAGCGCGCGCTCGATAAAGCCGATCAGCCGCCCGAGCAAGCCGTTTTCCAGCCATTGCCGAGCCGCATCAGGCCAGGCTTCGATGGGCATGTTTTTGTTGGCGCTGATCTGCGCGTCGAGGTCGGGAAACTTGCGCTGGAATGCCTGACTGGCGGCGACGGCGCGATTGAATATCACGCTTTGATTGCTCGGGTGACCGTCATCGGAGGTGATCGTCAGCTCCAGCGACTCGCCCAACTGCACGGCATCCGCAGTGCCGTAGGCCAGATGCACGCGATAGTGAAGGGTCATTCCCGGATTGACCGCGTAATCGGCCCAGCGAAATTTTTGCAGCGGCGCGGTATCGCTCGGTGTAGCGTGGAACTGGGGGAAGGTATGCGCCTTGCCAGGGAACGTCAGGCTGTTGAACAGGAACAACCAGGGTTTGCTGCCCTGCTGCTTTTCGATGGCAAAGCCGAGCAGGTCTTTGCGTCGAGGCTCGGCCAGATCCATGGCCAGCAGCACGCCGTTGGTGCCGGCGTAGGCTTTGACGCGGAAGTCGTCTTGAGGGTTTTTGACCAGTACGCGCATCGCTCACTCCTTGTGATTGGGCTGGGGGCAGCATAGTGCAGTGAGGCGGGTTCTGGTTGTTCGGCTCCAGACCGGGTCGATGCAATCGCGAGCAGGCTCGCTCCCACAGGGGAACGCATTCCAAGGTGGGAGCGAGCCTGCTCGCGAAGACGGCCGATCAATCGCCGAAACCGTCAGATCGAAATCAGCTCATCGATATGTCGATACTCGGCATCCAGCGCCGTCGCCAGATCCTTGGCCCGACCCAACCGAATCGGCCCACGTTCGATATCGATCAACAACCCCGGACACTCCAGCGCCGGCAACCCCGACCACTGTTTCAAACGCCCATCAGTCACCAGCAGCAAGCGTTGCTGCTCGGCAGGAAAGCGCTTGCGCCGCACCGCCAGCCACTGCCCGGCCTGCACCAGCGCCGCCAGCAACGGTGTGCCGCCGCCTGCACCCAGGGCCTCCAGCCAGACACCCAAGCCGCTGGACGCCTTCAATCCCTGCACCTGCCATTTCGGTGCCGAACCACTGGCCGTCAGCAAGGCCAGTCGTGCCCGTTGGTGGTAAGCGTCGTCGAACAGTTGCGCGAGCAGACCTTTGGCATCGCTCAAAGCCTGATGGCGCCGCGTCGACGCCGAAGCATCGACGATCACCAGCCACAGTTCATGCGGTGAACGCGTGCGCAATTGAAACAGCAGATCTTCACGCGTCCGAGGCCGCCCGTTGAGTAACGTGCCCGGCCAGTTCACCGTACCGCTGCGGGCGGTATGGCGTTTGCCTTGGCGCCCGTTGTCCAGCCGACCGGCGCGGGGTCTGGCATTCGCCCCCGCGTCGGATCGGGGGCGAATGCCTAAGGCTTTTTTGGCCAGCTCGGCACTTCGCGACGGGCACCGGTGGCGAGCGCAGGCGCCGGCATGTCGCCCCACTGCCCTTGCCCTTCGTTCGGTGAAGCCTGAGCGTCGGCCGGCGCTTGTGTCGGTTGCGGCGGACTCGATGGCGCTTGCTCACGGCGCCGATGGCGCAGGGCAAACTCGGCCACGGCGTCGATATCCTCTGCGCCAATCACCTCAGCTCCGCGCCAGGCTGCATGGGCACGTGCGGCGCGCAACCAGACCAGGTCGGCACGCAGACCATCAACCCCGGCGGCGAAACAACGCTCGGTGATCTGCGCCAATGCGGCATCGTCCAGCGCAATATTGGCCAAGGCGCCGCGAGCGTGTTCGCAACGCGCGCGCAAGGCTTGCTGCTCGGCTTGCCACTGTGCGCAAAACGCTTGCGGGTCACTGTCGAAATCCAGGCGCCGACGAATGATCTGCCCGCGCTCGGTCGGTGCCGTGTGGCCGCTGAGGGCGACGTTCAAGCCAAAGCGGTCGAGCAGCTGAGGACGCAACTCACCCTCTTCCGGGTTCATCGTGCCGATCAACACGAACTTTGCCGAATGCCGATGGGAAATGCCGTCGCGCTCGATCAGGTTGGTGCCGCTGGCAGCCACGTCAAGCAGCAGGTCCACCAAGTGATCGGGCAGCAGGTTGACCTCATCGACATAGAGTACGCCGCCGTCGGCCTTGGCCAGCACGCCCGGCGAGAACTGCGCGCGCCCGTCACTCAGCGCAGCGTCGAGGTCGAGGGTGCCGACCAGACGCTCTTCGGTGGCGCCCAGCGGCAAGGTGACGAATTGACCGCTGGCGAGCAGATCGGCCAGGCCACGGGCCAGGGTGGATTTGGCCATGCCGCGCGGGCCCTCGATCAACACGCCGCCGATTTTCGGGTCGATGGCGGTGAGGCACAGGGCGAGTTTCAGGTCATCGGCGCCGACCACGGCGGAGAGGGGGAAATGCGGGGTGTCGGTCATTTGGGTTTTCTCTGTCGTGGTCTTGGGTGTTCTTGGTGTGGTGGTGTGTCAGTCGGGGTGGCCCTCACCCTGGCCCTCGCCCGGAGGGAGAGGGAACTGACCGAGGTGTTCTTTCGAGGTACGCCGACCTGAATTATCGAGTTGAACTCAGGCCTCAAAGCCAACACAAATCGGCCCCCTCTCCCTCCGGGAGAGGGCTGGGGTGAGGGTAGCTTTTGAACGGCTACATATCTTCCTCAATATCCAGCAGCAGATTCTCCAGCGCCTCTTTATAAGCCCCCGGTTCCTGCCACATCCCGCGCTGCTGTGCCTCAAGCATTCGCTCGGTCATGTCCCGCAGCGCATGCGGATTATGCTCGCGAACAAATTCCCGGGTGGCAGGATCAAGCAAATAGGCATCCGCGAGCAATGCGTACTGATGATCGTCGATCAACTGCGTCGTCGCATCGAAGGCAAACAGGTTATCAACCGTCGCGGCCATTTCGAACGCGCCTTTATAGCCGTGGCGCTTGACCCCGTCGATCCATTTCGGATTGACCGCTCGCGAGCGAATCACCCGGTTCAGCTCTTCTTTCAGGGTGCGAATCTTCGGCAGATCCGGTTGGCTGTGATCGCCGTGATAACTCGCCGCCGCTTCGCCGCGCAGGCTTTCCACCGCTGCGAGCATGCCGCCCTGGAACTGGTAGTAATCATTGGAATCGAGCAGGTCGTGCTCGCGGTTGTCCTGATTCTGCAGCACCGCTTGCACCTGACTCAGGCGCTGCACGAACTGCTCGCGCGCAGCGGTGCCTTCGTCGGCACCGCCGTAGGCGTAAGCACCCCAATTCAGATAAACCTCAGCGAGATCTTCGCGGCTCTGCCACAAGCGACCGTCGATCGCGCCCTGCACGCCTGCGCCGTACGCGCCGGGTTTGGCACCGAAGATCCGCCATCCGGCCTGACGTCGCGCGCTGTCCTCATCAAGGCCCGATTGCAACAGCGCCTCGCGCTCGGCTCGTACTTTGGCCGCCAACGGGTTGAGATCGTCCGGCTCGTCGAGTGCCGCTACTGCCTGCACCGCCGCATCGAACAGGCGAATCAGATTGGCAAATGCATCGCGGAAAAAACCGGAGACTCGCAGCGTGACATCGACGCGCGGACGATCGAGCAAGCTCAGCGGCAGAATCTCGAAATCATCGACGCGCTGACTGCCCGTGGCCCACACCGGACGAACGCCCATCAACGCCATGGCCTGCGCAATGTCATCGCCGCCAGTGCGCATGGTCGCGGTGCCCCACACGGATAATCCGAGCTGGCGCAGGTGATCGCCGTGGTCTTGCAGGTGACGCTCAAGAATCAATGTGGCGGACTGGAAACCGATGCGCCATGCGGTGGTGGTCGGCAGGTTGCGCACGTCCACCGAGTAGAAATTACGGCCAGTGGGCAGGACGTCGAGGCGACCTCGGCTGGGTGCACCGCTCGGGCCGGCGGGGACGAAGCGACCGCTGAGGGCGTCGAGCAGGCCGCGCATTTCCGCTGGGCCGCAAGCGTCCAGGCGTGGGGCCACGACTTCGCGCAGAGACTGGATGATCACATTTACATCAGACCACCCCGGGTCCTGTGGGAGCGAGCCTGCTCGCGAAAGCGGTGTGCCAGGTAAATTGATGTCGGCTGACACTCCGTCTTCGCGAGCAGGCTCGCTCCCACAAGGGATTTGTAGGGATTCGGAGATCAACGCTGCGGCAAACAGCTCGAGGCGCTCGCGGGTGTCGCCAGCGGTGCGCCAGACTTCATCGCTTTGCGCTTGCAGTGCTTCGGGGCGCGGGCCAGTCCAGGGATCGGCCAGCGCGCAATCGAGCGGATCGAAACCCAGTTCGAACGCTTTGGCCAATGCGCGCAACAGACTCGACTGCGCGCCTTTGCCATCGCCACGTGGAATCCGTAGCAGCGCGAGCAACGTGTCGATACGCAAACGTCCCGTCGGCGACTCGCCGAAAATGTGCAAGCCATCGCGAATCTGCGATTCCTTCAGATCACACAAATAGGTATCGAGGCGCGGCAGCCAGATCGCCGCATCGGCGTCGCTGTCCAGCGCGGCATCGAGTTGCAGTTCGCGGTCGATCTGCGTCTCGCGCACCAGTTGCAGAATGTCGCGCTGCAACTCACGGGCGCGGCGCGGATCGAGCAGCTGCGCTTCGTAATACTCGTCGGCCAGCAGCTCCAGATTGCGCAACGGGCCGTAGGTTTCGGCGCGAGTCAGCGGCGGCATCAAGTGGTCGATGATCACCGCTTGCGTGCGCCGTTTGGCCTGCGCGCCCTCGCCCGGGTCATTGACGATAAACGGATAAATGTTCGGCAGCGGACCGAGCAACGCGTCCGGCCAGCAGTTCTCCGAAAGACCGACGCCTTTGCCCGGCAGCCATTCAAGGTTGCCGTGCTTGCCAACGTGGATCACGCCGTGGGCGCCATAGGTGTTGCGCAACCAGAAATAGAACGCCAGGTAAGCGTGCGGCGGCACCAGATCCGGGTCGTGGTAGACCGCGCTCGGATCGACCTGATAACCGCGCGCCGGTTGAATACCGACGAAGGTCAGGCCAAAGCGCAGACCGGCAATCATCATCCGGCCGTCGCGGCACATCGGATCGTTTTGCGGAGCGCCCCAGCGTTCGATCACAGCGCTGCGATTAGCTTCCGGCAGCGCGTTGAACATCGTCAGGTAAGCGTCCATTGCCAGACTTTGCTGGCACGGGCGCAGATCAATCGTGTCGAGATCGTTGCTGACGCCACCGAGCAATTGCTGGATCAACTCGGTGCCGCTACTCGGCAGCTCAGCCGTGAGCGGATAACCCTCAGCCTGCAACGCTCGCAGGATATTCAGCGCCGCTGCCGGCGTGTCGAGACCGACACCGTTGCCGATGCGGCCATCGCGGGTCGGGTAGTTGGCAAGGATGAGCGCAATGCGTTTTTCGCCATTCGGCACTCGCGCCAGATCGATCCAGCGCCGCGCCAGTTCGGCGACAAAATCCATGCGCTCAGGTTGTGCGCGGTAGCAGACCACATCGGATTGGCTGCGCTCGCTGCGCCAGGCCAGATCCTTGAAGCTGATCGGCCGGCTGATGATGCGCCCGTCGAGTTCCGGCAAGGCAATGTGCATGGCCAGATCGCGCGGGCCGAGGCCTTGCTCGCTGTCGCGCCAGCCGGGTTCATTGTCCTGCGCGCAGATCGCCTGAATCACCGGGATATTGCGGCGAAACGGCCGCAAGTGCGGTGCCTCAGGGCTGGACTGGGCAAACCCGGTGGTGTTGAGAATCACCCCCGCCTCGACTTCATCCAGCCAATCCTCGACCACCGCCAGGCAGCCGGGTTCTTTCAAACTGGCCACGGCGATCGGCAGCGGATTCAGCCCCGCCGCCTGCAAGCGCTGACAGAACACATCGATAAACGCGGTGTTCGCCGCTTGCAAATGCGAGCGGTAAAACAGCACCGCCGCCACCGGGTTTTCCGGCAGCCATTCGGTTTGCCAGTCACTCAGTGCGGCGGAGGTTTTGTTCGGATGGTAAATCGCCGTGCGCGGCAGCGTCTGCGGTTCTTCCCAAGCGTAATCGCGAGCCAGCCAACGGTTGGCCAGACAGCGGAAGAAATCCAGCGCATTGCCCAGACCGCCCTGACGCAAGAACTGCCAGAGGCGATCACGATCCACGGCGTTAACGGTGCTCAGGTCGCTGAGTTCCGGATCGGGACGGTCATCGCCCGGCACCAGAATCACCTGCACACCGCGCTCGGATAACTCGACCAAGCGCTCGACGCCGTAGCGCCAATAAGCGATACCGCCGTGCAGCGAAATCAAAATGACCCTGGCGTGGCGCAGCACTTCGTCGACGTACAGATCGACCGATGCGTGATTCTGCACCTGCATCGGGTTGGCCAGACGCAGGCTCGGGTAATCTTCGGGCAATTGCTGCGCGGCTTCGGCAAGCAGCGCGAGGCTGGAGTCGCCGCTGCACAGGATCACCAGCTCGGCGGGGGTTTGGCCAAGGTCGGCAATGTTGTCATCCGAGACGAAACCGCCGGGCTGGGTCCTGAGCAGGTGCATGGCTTAAACGCTGAGCGCGGCGCGCAGTTGCGCTTCGAGTTGGGCGGCGTCGAGTTCCTGGCCGATCAGCACCAGACGCGTCACGCGTGCTTCATCGGCGCCCCACTGACGGTCGAAATGCTTGTCGAAACGCGTACCCACGCCCTGGATCAGCAGACGCATTGGCTTGTTCGGAATCGCCGCGAAGCCTTTGACACGGAGGATGCCGTGCTTGACCACCAGTTGCGTCAGCGCGTCGAGCAGCAGGCTTTCATCGGCTTGCGGCAGTTCGATGGAGATCGAATCGAAAGCGTCGTGATCGTGGTCGTCGTGATCGTCATCACCGTCGTGGTGATGATCGTGATGGCTGTGACGGCTGTCGATGTGTTCCTCGGAACCGGCGCCGAGGCCGATCAGCACGTCCAGCGGCAAGCGGCCATTGCTGGCTTCGATGATTTTCACCGCTGGCGGCAGCTCTTCGGCGACTTCGGCGCGGACCCGCGCGAGATCTTCCGCGCTGGTCTGGTCGGCCTTGTTGAGGATCACCAGGTCGGCGCTGGCCAGTTGGTCGGCGAACAGCTCGTGCAGCGGCGACTCGTGATCGAGGTTCGGGTCGAGTTTACGCTGGGCGTCGACCTGGTCCGGGAACGCAGCGAAGGTGCCAGCAGCGACGGCCGGGCTGTCGACCACGGTGATCACTGCGTCAACGGTGCAGGCGCTGCGGATTTCCGGCCACTGGAAGGCTTGCACCAGCGGTTTTGGCAGGGCCAGGCCCGAGGTTTCAATGAGGATGTGGTCGAGGTCGCCGCGACGCGCGACCAGTTCACGCATCACCGGGAAGAACTCTTCCTGAACGGTGCAGCACAGGCAGCCGTTGGCCAGCTCGTAAACGCGGCCGGTGGCTTCTTCTTCGGTGCAACCGATGGTGCATTGCTTGAGGATTTCACCGTCAATGCCCAACTCGCCGAACTCGTTGACGATCACCGCGATGCGACGGCCCTGCGCGTTGTCGAGCATGTGCCGCAGCAGCGTGGTTTTGCCCGAACCGAGGAAGCCGGTGACGATGGTGACGGGGAGTTTGGCCAGTGTTTTCATCGGTATGCCCTTTGGCAAGCGGCGGGCATACGGGACGAGAACCGGCCACGCGCGTGCGCGCCGGAAGCGTTCGCCACCGGATCACCCCGCCCGGTTGTAGTGAGAATCTGTGACGAGGCAGGTCTCCTGGCTGACGGTGTTCAGGCGCGGGGCCTGGCGTTTGCTGCGCCTTCCCGCTGGCTCGTCAGTTGAGCTGGCAGTGGCGTGGCAGCGAACATCACCGTTCACAGTTGCGGGGGCAGCCGCGGCATTGACCGCGTTCCCTTCTTAGCTTCGGCAACGGCCGAAGAACCTCGAATGCGCAAGGCTACGCATCGGGTGGTTACGGGTCAATGGGGTTGGGTTTTGGTTACGTGAGCATATCCGTTGCTTCGGTTGCCGCCGCTGGCGGTTTCGCTCTTACAGCGAGTCCCTTTTTCAAACGCCAAAAAGGAACCAAAAGGCTTTGCCCCTGGCGTACGGCACTTCGCTGAGGCTCAGTGTTCCCTCGCTACGGTGTCCATCCGGGGGCATCGCCTACGGTTTGCTTCGCTGCACCTCCTCTCGATGTATGCGGCTACGCCGCACGGCGCTGCGCGCCTAACCCCCGGATGAACACCTTCGCTCGGCCTGCCGATGGGGCAAAAGATCAAAAGCCAAAGCCAAAGCCAAAGCAAGATCACAAGCCAGATCAAAAGCCAGATCAAAAGCCAGATCAAAAGCCCCTCACCCTAGCCCTTCCGAAACGTTGGACCGACCGTAGGGAGCGGGGACTGATCGAGGTGTTTGGGGGAGATACGCCGACGTGCGACACCGCTTTGAACTCAAATGTTGAAAAGCCCAAAAATCGGCGCCCTCTCCCTCGGGAGAGGGTTGAGGTAAGGGGATAATCCAACACCGAACCAAAGCCGAACACCCGCTCTTCACCACTCAATAGGCCGAGTGTCAGCTCGCCTGCTTTTGATCTTGATCCGCGGGCGACGTCGGAAGGCTGAGTGGAGGGATTGATCCGGGCGTGGGAGCGCAGCGACCGTTTGGCGAAGCCAAACACAGCGAGAGTAGGTGCAGCGAAGCAAACCGGAGACGCTGCGCCCGGATCGATCCCGGAGCGAAGGAACCCCGAGCCCCAGCGAGCGGGCCGCACGTAGGAGCAAGCCCTTTTGGTTACTTTTGGGGCGTTTGCCAAAAGTGACCCGCCGTAAGGGCGGAACCGTAATCAGCCACACCCGCAGCAACGGACCCACCCCAAAAAATTGACTAAAAACCCAACCCCATGCTCTCCTACAGACCTTGTTACGGGTGCCCTTCACAGGGTGAAACGGGAAACCGGTGAATCATGTGCTTTACTCAAGCCCATGTCAGTCCGGTGCTGCCCCCGCAACGGTAAGCGAGCGAAGCGTCAGATCCACTGTGCCAGCACGGCATGGGAAGGTGACGCTTGCAGGTCGGCCTGACGCCAACCCCTCGTGAGCCCGGAGACCGGCCCGCAACACACAGCCCGCATTTGTGCGGCGCTGAACATAACAAACCCGCGGTGGGCGGGCGCTGTTCGAACCTCTGCGAGCCCGACCCGCAGGGGTTTTCATGCGCTCTATTCACCCACTGACACTCCAGAGGGAAGCGCCATGTCGATCATCAGCAGCACCGGCAACAACACGGACAAAATCGCCAGCACCACCACCCTGAGCCAACGCCTGACCGCCGCTATCTTCGCGTCGATCCTCGGCGCCAGCCTGGTGTATTTCGCCGGTTTCTCACACATCGAAGCGGTACACAACGCCGCCCACGATACCCGCCACAGCGCCGCGTTCCCGTGCCACTGAGGCTTGCCGACATGATCAAGCGTATTGCGCAAACCGCAGGCTTCACCGGTCTGCTGGCCGCCCTGCTCCTCACCCTGCTGCAAAGCTTCTGGGTTTCCCCGTTGATTCTGCAGGCTGAAACCTTCGAGAAGTCCGAGCCGGTGGCGGTTCACGAACACGCCGCTGGCGTGGCTGCGCACACCCACGATGCCGAAGCCTGGGAGCCGGAAAACGGCTGGCAGCGTGTGGTTTCGACCACGGGTGGCAATCTGGTAGTGGCCGTCGGTTTCGCCCTGATGCTCGCGGGCCTGTACACCCTGCGCGCTCCGACCAAGACCTCGCAGGGCCTGCTCTGGGGCCTGGCCGGTTATGCGACTTTCGTGCTTGCACCGACCTTGGGCCTGCCGCCTGAACTGCCCGGCACCGCTGCGGCCGATCTGGCTTCGCGGCAGACGTGGTGGATCGGTACGGCCGCCTCTACCGCTGTCGGCCTGGCCCTTATCGTGTTCGGCCGTCACTGGCTGATGAAAATCCTCGGTGTGGCCATCCTCGCCGTGCCCCATGTGATCGGCGCACCGCAACCGGAAGTGCATTCGATGCTCGCGCCGGAGGCATTGGAAGCTCAGTTCAAAATCGCTTCGCAGTTGACCAACGTGGCTTTCTGGTTGGCCCTGGGCCTGATCAGTGCCTGGTTGTTCCGCCGCAAAAGCGATGGTCAATACCACGTATGACCGATGACCGCGCAGTGCCGACCTTTGTGGTCGGTCTGGGCTGCCAACGCGGCTGCCCGGCCAGCACGCTGCGCGCGTTACTCGATCAAGCGTTGCAGGCGCATCGCATTGAGCTTGAGGCGGTGAAGGCATTGGCCAGCATCGACTTGAAGCGTGACGAGCCGGGCCTGCAAGAACTTGCTGCACAACTGGCCCTGCCCTTGCTGTACTTCAGCAGTGACGAGTTGGCCAGCTACCAACAGCGGCTCAGTCACCATTCACAAATCGCTTACGAACGCACCGGTTGCTATGGCGTCGCCGAAAGTGCGGCACTGGCCCTCGCCGAACAACTGATTCAAGCCCCGGCAAAACTGCTGATTTCCCGGCAGAAATACGCTCAGGCCACGTTGGCATTGGCCGGCGCGGCGTAAAATCCCGATAATCCCCGCCATTGATCATGAGCGTTGTTCATCTGCAACGCGGTCATGCCCTCTTTTACTCAGGATTTAACGATGACCGTCTACTTCATTGGCGCCGGCCCCGGCGACCCGGAACTGATCACCGTCAAAGGCCAGCGGCTGATCCGCAGCTGCCCGGTGATTATCTACGCAGGTTCGCTGGTGCCGGCGACGGTGCTCGACGGCCATCAAGCTGAAACGGTGGTGAACAGCGCCGAACTGCACCTGGAACAGATCATCGAACTGATCAAGACCGCGCATGCCAAGGGTCAGGATGTGGCGCGGGTACATTCCGGCGATCCGAGTCTGTATGGCGCGATTGGAGAGCAGATTCGTTATCTGCGTGAGTTGAATATTCCGTTTGAGATCATTCCGGGCGTGACTGCCACCGCAGCCTGTGCGGCGTTGCTGGGTGCGGAACTGACGTTGCCGGACGTGTCGCAAAGCGTGATTCTGACCCGCTACGCCGATAAAACCGCCATGCCGGCGGGCGAAGAGCTGGGCAGCCTGGCGCAGCATGGCGCGACCATGGCGATTCATCTGGGGGTCAATCATCTGGACAAGATTCTGGCGGAGCTGCTGCCGCATTACGGTGCGGATTGCCCGATTGCGGTGATTCACCGGGCGACGTGGCCAGATCAGGATTGGGTGGTGGGGACGCTGGCGGATATTGCCGGGAAGGTTGCGGCCAAAGGGTTTCGGCGTACGGCGTTGATTCTGGTGGGCCGGGTGCTGGGCAGTGAAGTGTTCAGCGAGTCATCGTTGTATCGCGCGGGGCATGCTCACCTCTACAGACCCTGAAGCAATTGTGGCGAGGGCGCTTGCTCCCGCTGGATCGCGTAGCGATCCCAAACCCGGACAACCCATTCATCACGGGAAAATGCATTGTCCGGGTTGTGACTGCTTCGCAGTCAAGCGGGAGCAAGCTCCCTCGCCACAACGCCGTTTTACCTCGCAGCGAACACCTTAGTAGTAGGCGTTTTCTTTCTGCGTGTGGTCGGTCACGTCGCGAACGCCTTTCAGCTCAGGAATACGCTCGAGCAAGGTGCGCTCGATGCCTTCCTTCAAGGTTACGTCCGCCTGGCCGCAGCCCTGGCAACCGCCACCGAACTGCAGAACGGCAATGCCGTCTTCAACCACATCGATCAGGCTGACCTGACCGCCGTGGCTGGCCAGCCCCGGGTTGATTTCGGTTTGCAGGTAGTAGTTGATGCGCTCGTTGACCGGGCTGTCGGCGTTGACCATCGGTACTTTGGCGTTTGGCGCCTTGATGGTCAGCTGGCCGCCCATGCGGTCGGTGGCGTAGTCGACAACGGCGTCATCGAGAAACGCTTCGCTGAACGATTCGATATAAGCGGTGAAGCTTTTCAGCCCCAGCGCGGTGTCCTCAGGTTTTTCTTCGCCCGGCTTGCAGTAGGCAATGCAGGTTTCGGCGTACTGGGTGCCAGGCTGGGTGATGAAGACGCGGATGCCGATGCCCGGGGTGTTCTGCTTGGAGAGCAGATCAGCCAGGTAATCGTGGGCGGCGTCGGTAATGGTAATAGCGGTCATGGAAACTCCTCGCAGGCTTGGGCGCAGTTTACGCCAATCGTTGCGCCGGACAAAGTCCTAGTATTTTTGTCGGGAAAGATTCTCGTCAGGCGTGTCGTCGATTCGTGCCTTGAGCCAGCGATAGCTGCGTTTTTCCACCCATTCGTAGCTAAACCAGGAGCCGACGCCGATGGCCAGCACGCACAGCATAAACATCACATACGGATTGATAGCGTAGCGTCGGGCCAGATAACCGCCGGCGGACAGCACCAGCACGTGCATCAGGTACACCGAATACGAGCAATCGCCGAGCAGCTTGAGCACACGACTGCGCTCGACATAACGCTCAAGGGAGATACACGCCATGACCAACACCGCGCTCGGAACGCCCCAGTTGAGCAGCCTCGGCGCCGGAGCCAAGTGATAGATCGTCAGCAGTGCCGCGACGATGGCAGCCAGCGGCAGCCAAAAACCGGGGCCGATCCAGCCCCGCCGATAGAGCATGCCAATGCCGATCCCCAGCAGAAACTCATAAACAATGTCCGAGCGATAGAACTCGCTGATCCAGCCAAACCCGGTCCAGGCCTGACACACCGAAAACAGCAACGCGGCGACTACCAGCAGACGCACCTGCAAGCGAAACAGCAGCGCCCAGGCAAACAGCACGTAAAACAGGATTTCGTAATTCAGCGTCCAGCCGACATTCAGCGTCGGATAGAGGCCGTAACCGCCGGGGTTCTCGGTAGGAATGAACAGCAACGACAGCAGCAGATGCCCCCAATCCACGGTTTGATCCGGCAGCAATGGTTGGGCGAACACCACCAGCAGCGCCATCAACAGCGTGTACAGCCAATACGCCGGGACGATGCGAAACAGCCGATACAACAGAAAACGCGCGGGCGGCAGCGGTTTGTTTTCGGTCGAGAGGAAAATCACCAGACCGCTGATGACAAAGAACACATCGACACCCACCGCGCCTTTGTCGATAAACAGTTGCCCGATCGGCCCGCGCGCCTGGAAGTCGAAGAAAATCTGCATGAAGTGGTGACAAACCACCGTCCACGCCGCAAGCGCACGCAGGGCTTGCACTGAAATCAACATCACCTGCTCCCGTCCTCACCCTCAAATCCACCTCAATCCCTGTAGGAGCTGCGGCACGCTGCGATCTTTTGATCTTGATTCTGAAAGATCAAAAGATCGCAGCCTCGTTTCACTCGACAGCTCCTACAGGGTATTTGCGGTGTTGCTAATGGATGGGACAGCAGCCTCGCCTCAAACGATCAAAGATTCTGGTAGCGGTTCATGTCCAGCACGCCCTCTTCCACCGGGTCGGTTTCGTGCAGGTACTGGCTCAGATCGTGGAAATAGAACCAGAATTGCGGATGACTGCGGCGAATCCCCCAACGTTCGACGATTTTCTCGAAACGGTTGGCATCCTTGGCGTTTTCCATTGCATCAACAAACTCCGGCACTTGATCGGCAGGAATGTTGAACATGAAGTTCGGATAGCTGCTGAGCACGCCCGGAGAAATGGTCAGCGTGTCGAGCCCAGGCTGATAACGCAGCGACTCGCCGAGCAGGAACGCCACGTTGCTGTGCGCGCGGTTGCGCAACAGGCTGTAGACCTCGCGTTTGCCGTTGGCGGTTTCAATGCGCAGCATCGTCGCTTCCGGCAGCTGGTCAATCACCTTCAAACCGGCCGCCGGGCGCGAGGTCAGGCGACTCAGCGCCTGCTCGGCATTTTGCAGCGCCGGGTCGATATTCGGCCGCGAGCAGTAAGCGCCGTCGCAGCGATTGATCGGATCAGGGTGCGCATTGAGATCACCGTAACGCGCCAGTAATTGCATGGCGAAGTCGTATTTCGGGTCTTTCTCGTCGAGTTTCAGCGCCGTCGGCTTATCGTCGTCAATCGCCTCGTAATCGAGCCACATCTTGAACTGGCCGCTGTTCTGGTACCAATCGTCGAGGTAACCCTCGCGGGAATCGGCGGGCATCAGGCGCAGGAAGTTCTGCTCGGCACCGTTGCGGATCAGGTCGAAATACAGACGGGTTTGCGCCTGATGCGAGACATTGCCGAACACATCGAAGTTGACTGCCAACTGGTAATAGGTACGTTCGAGCAGCGGATAGTCGAACAGCCACATTGTCTGTGGCACCTCGCCGATCAGGCCTTTAGTCACCGAAGCACTGTCGAAGTGGCGGAAAATGCTCAGCAACGCGTTGTCGTTGCCGGCCCACAGAGTCGACCAGCTCGGCGCAGGCACATCGGCGTAGCTGTCGCGGCGCAGTGCCTCGTACTCGTTACGTTTGTTGCGGTAGTTGTGCCACAGGCTCAACACGCTGCCGACATCGTCGTTCTGCCCCGGCATGGCCAACAGCGGCGTAGCCTGGCCGCGATAGGTCGGGTCGGTGATGTAGAGGTCGTGTTCCGGTGCCTGAAACAACGCCCAGAAGTTGTCGCGGATAACGTCGGTCGCGATTTGCCCGCGGCACACCGGGCCGCGAATAAAGGTGCGCACGAAGTATTCGGCGTTATCGAGCATGAACTGGTAACGCGCCTGCGCCGGAATCGCCTCAAACGTGGCGAATGGATTGGCGCGGCTCTGCGGACCGTAACCGGGCAAAGCGTTGGCCTGCCAGTTGCCGCTGTAGAACAGGCTTTTCACCCGCGCCATCTTCGCCGCGCTCAGCGGGTAGGTGATGTGGGTCTTGTGTACGATCACCCCTTGCACCGGCCACAAGCGGTAATACACCTGAGTGCCCGGATCGTCGTTCGGTCGGCGGGTGGCAATCAGGTCGATTGGCTGCCCGGTCGGTGTGCGTGAACGCACCCACTGGAAATAATGCCCCGGCTCGCCGTCCTTGAAATAGATATGCGCGAGGAACCAGTGCTCATACAGCCAGCGCCCGACCAGACTTTGCCGCGCGCCGGGAGTATTGAGCAGGTTTTCCCACTGGACGATCTGCAACGCCTCTTTGGCGCTTGGCGCCAGGCCTTGTTCGTCAATCGGCGCCCCCGAGGCCAGCCAGCGCTGCAAGGTCTGATACTGCTGATCGGTCAGCCCGGTGACTGCCAGTGGCATGCCTTCTTTAGGATGCGCGCCGGCGTAACCTTCGAACTCGGCGGGCATCGCACACATATTCTCGCGGTTCAGGCCCAGCACGATGTCTTCCGGCAATTTGGCGTTGGGCTGCAACGGGGTTCTATGACCCAGTTCCAGCATCCGTGCCATCAACGCTGCCTGGCTGCCCTGTGCATCAAGTACCGAATAAAAGTCCTTCTGCTGCCAGGCGCGCTTGCCGAAAGCGTCGTAAAAAAGTCGCGTAGTCGGCGCCGCTTTAGTGCGCTCGCCGTCATACACAGGCATTTTGCTCGCGCCACGGGCCGCACCCTCACCACTGCCGAGATTGAGCTGGCACGCGGAGTCGTAGCAAGCGTGGCAGGCCACGCACTTCTCGGTGAAGATTGGCTGAATGTCGCGGACGTACGAAATCGAAGAAGAAATGGCAGGTGCAGTCGCTGGCTCTTGCGCCACGGCGCCCCAGCTGAGAAACAGCAACACAAAACCAATGACGCGGTAAGACATGCTGCTGATCCCGATTTTAAAAAAACGCCGCGATTCTACCTTATGACTTGCGTACCAACATGAGCGATATTCATGCAAAAGCTCCGCATGCTCTAAAACCGCACAGGTTTGCTATGATCCCGCTCCTTCGTAATGGTCTTTCCGAGTAGTCCAAATGTCCGATCGCAGCGTCCGCCTTCAAGCTCTCAAGCAAGCCCTCAAAGAGCGCATCCTGATACTCGACGGCGGTATGGGCACGATGATCCAGAGCTACAAGCTCGAAGAGCAGGATTATCGCGGCAAACGCTTCGCGGACTGGCCGAGTGACGTCAAGGGCAACAACGACCTGCTGGTCATCACCCGTCCGGACGTGATCGGCGGCATCGAGAAAGCCTACCTGGATGCCGGCGCCGACATTCTGGAAACCAACACCTTCAACGCCACGCGCATTTCCATGGCCGACTACGGCATGGAAGAACTGGCCTACGAGCTAAACGTAGAAGGCGCACGACTGGCCCGCAAGATTGCCGACGCCAAGACTGCCGAGAACCCGGCCAAGCCGCGTTTCGTCGCCGGCGTGCTAGGCCCGACCAGCCGCACCTGCTCGCTGTCGCCGGACGTCAACAACCCGGGCTACCGCAACGTCACCTTTGATGAGCTGGTGGAAAACTACACCGAAGCCACCAAAGGCCTGATCGAGGGCGGCGCTGACCTGATCCTGATCGAAACCATTTTCGACACCCTCAATGCCAAAGCGGCGATCTTCGCCGTGCAAGGCGTGTTCGAAGAGCTGCACCTCGAACTGCCGATCATGATTTCCGGGACCATCACCGATGCCTCCGGCCGTACCTTGTCCGGCCAGACCACCGAAGCGTTCTGGAACTCGGTGGCGCACGCCAAGCCGATTTCGGTCGGTTTGAACTGCGCACTCGGCGCCAGTGAACTGCGTCCGTACCTGGAAGAGCTGTCGAACAAGGCCAGCACCCATGTATCCGCGCACCCGAACGCCGGCCTGCCGAACGAATTCGGCGAGTACGACGAGCTGCCGTCGCAAACCGCCAAGGTTATCGAAGAATTCGCCCAGAGCGGTTTCCTTAACATCGTCGGCGGTTGCTGCGGCACCACGCCGGGCCACATCGAGGCCATCGCCAAAGCCGTCGCCGGTTACGCGCCGCGTGAAATTCCGGACATCCCCAAGGCTTGCCGCCTCTCGGGTCTGGAGCCGTTCACCATTGATCGCAGCTCGTTGTTCGTCAACGTCGGCGAGCGCACCAACATCACCGGTTCCGCCAAGTTCGCCCGCCTGATCCGTGAAGACAACTACACCGAAGCGCTGGAAGTCGCCCTGCAGCAGGTCGAGGCCGGCGCGCAGGTGATCGACATCAACATGGACGAAGGCATGCTTGATTCGAAGAAGGCCATGGTGACCTTCCTCAATCTGATCGCCGGTGAACCGGACATCTCCCGCGTGCCGATCATGATCGACTCGTCGAAATGGGAAGTGATCGAAGCCGGCCTCAAGTGCATTCAGGGCAAGGGCATCGTCAACTCGATCAGCATGAAAGAAGGCGTCGAGCAGTTCATCCACCACGCCAAACTGTGCAAGCGCTACGGCGCTGCGGTGGTGGTGATGGCATTCGACGAAGCAGGCCAGGCTGACACTGAAGCGCGCAAAAAAGAGATCTGCAAACGCTCCTACGACATTCTGGTCAACGAAGTCGGCTTCCCGCCGGAAGACATCATCTTCGACCCGAACATCTTCGCCGTGGCCACCGGCATTGAAGAACACAACAACTACGCGGTGGACTTCATCAACGCCTGTGCCTACATCCGCGACGAGCTGCCGTATGCACTGAGCTCCGGCGGCGTGTCCAACGTGTCGTTCTCGTTCCGTGGCAACAATCCGGTACGTGAGGCGATTCACTCGGTGTTCCTGCTGTACGCAATCCGCGCCGGGCTGACCATGGGCATCGTCAACGCCGGGCAGCTGGAGATTTACGACCAGATCCCTGTGGAGCTGCGCGACGCCGTAGAAGACGTGATCCTCAACCGCACGCCGGAAGGCACCGACGCCCTCCTCGCCATCGCCGACAAGTACAAGGGCGACGGCAGCGTCAAGGAAGCCGAGACCGAAGAGTGGCGCAACTGGGACGTCAACAAGCGTCTGGAGCATGCGCTGGTCAAAGGCATCACCACGCACATCGTTGAAGACACCGAAGAATCGCGCCAGTCGTTCGCGCGCCCGATCGAAGTGATCGAAGGCCCGTTGATGTCCGGCATGAACATCGTCGGTGACCTGTTTGGCGCCGGCAAAATGTTCCTGCCGCAGGTGGTGAAATCCGCCCGCGTGATGAAGCAGGCCGTGGCGCACTTGATCCCGTTTATCGAACTGGAAAAAGGCGACAAGCCGGAGGCCAAGGGCAAGATCCTCATGGCCACAGTGAAGGGTGACGTGCACGACATCGGCAAAAACATTGTCGGCGTGGTGCTCGGTTGCAACGGCTATGACATCGTCGATCTCGGCGTGATGGTGCCGGCGGAAAAGATTCTGCAGGTGGCCAAAGAAGAGAAGTGCGACATCATCGGCCTCTCCGGCCTGATCACCCCGTCGCTGGACGAAATGGTCCACGTGGCGCGCGAGATGCAGCGTCAGGACTTCCATCTGCCGCTGATGATCGGTGGCGCCACCACGTCCAAAGCGCACACGGCGGTGAAGATCGAGCCGAAGTACAGCAACGATGCCGTGGTCTACGTGACCGACGCCTCCCGTGCGGTGGGCGTGGCGACGCAATTGCTGTCAAAAGAATTGAAGGCCGGTTTCGTCGAGAAGACGCGTCTGGAGTACATCGATGTGCGCGAACGCACCTCGAACCGCAGCGCCCGCACCGAGCGCCTGAGCTACGCCGCCGCGATTGCCAAGAAGCCACAGTTCGACTGGGCCAATTACCAGCCGGTGAAACCGACCTTCACCGGCAGCAAGGTGCTGGACAACATCGACCTCAAGGTCTTGGCCGAATACATCGACTGGACACCGTTCTTTATCTCCTGGGACTTGGCCGGCAAGTTCCCGCGCATTCTCGAAGACGAAGTGGTCGGTGAAGCCGCCACCGCGTTGTACAAGGACGCGCAGGAGATGCTCGCCAAACTGATCGACGAGAAGCTGATCAGCGCCCGTGCGGTGTTCGGTTTCTGGCCGGCCAATCAGGTGCATGACGACGACATCGAACTGTACGGCGATGACGGCAAGCCATTGGCCAAGCTGCATCACCTGCGCCAGCAGATCATCAAGACCGACGGCAAACCAAACTTCTCGCTGGCCGACTTCGTCGCACCGAAGGACAGCGAAGTGACCGACTACGTCGGTGGTTTCATCACCACCGCCGGCATCGGTGCCGAAGAAGTAGCCAAGGCTTATCAGGACGCTGGCGACGATTACAACTCGATCATGGTCAAGGCTCTGGCCGACCGTTTGGCCGAGGCCTGCGCCGAATGGCTGCACCAGCGGGTGCGTAAAGAGCACTGGGGTTATGCCAAGGACGAAGTGCTCGACAACGACGCGCTGATCAAAGAGCAATACAGCGGCATCCGCCCTGCTCCGGGTTACCCGGCATGCCCGGATCACACCGAGAAAGCGGCGCTGTTCGCCCTGCTCGACCCGGAGGCCGAAGAAATGCGCGCCGGCCGCAGCGGCGTGTTCCTCACCGAGCACTACGCGATGTTCCCGGCGGCAGCGGTCAGTGGCTGGTACTTCGCCCACCCGCAGGCGCAGTACTTCGCCGTGGGCAAGGTCGACAAGGATCAGGTGCAGAGCTACACCTCGCGTAAAGGCCAGGAGCTGAGCGTGACCGAGCGCTGGTTGGCGCCAAACCTCGGCTACGACAACTAATCACGCCCTAACGCCCCCCCTGTGGGAGCGAGCCTGCTCGCGAAAGCGGTCGATCATTCAACATTGATGTTGCCCGACCCGACGCTTTCGCGAGCAAGCTCGCTCCCACATTTGTTTTTGCGGTGCCCTTGAAACAGTTGGCTATGCTTGTCTGACACACACGGCAGACGAGGGATTTATGGACGATCCAGTCGACAACAAACCGCCGACCTTCTGGCAGATGCTGCACAGCGTGATGGCGGCGGCGTTCGGGGTGCAGAGCGGCAAGAACCGGGCAAGGGACTTCACCCATGGCAAACCCAGCCATTTCGTGGTGCTGGGCATTCTGTTCACCGCCATCTTCGCGTTGACGCTGTTTGCCATCGTCAAACTGGTGCTGCATTTCGCCGGGGTCTGACGCAGTCAGCGCATCAGGGTCTGCAAGCTGAACGGGTAGCGATACGAGCTCGGTTGCCCCTTGGCCGAGAGCTTGCGAAAATTCACGCCGTAGTTCGCCGACGTGCCCATGGCCAGCAGTTGCCGGGCTTGCGGTTTGTCGATCAATTGCAACAAGGGAATCTGCCGGTCGCGGCCCCCGTAGTGATTCAACTCAACGCCCTGTTCGTAATCATGCAACTCGACCAACGCCCAGCCGCCCAAGGTGAAGTGCCCCCCAACCAACGCGCTCAAGCGCCCGTCAATCAAGGCCTGCAAGGCTGCCGGTGAGGTATTGACCGCACTGAACAAGGCATCTTTGCCGGGGACTTTGCCGGTCTCGGCGTACGCGCGCATTGCGCCGAAAGCCATTTCATCATTGGCCGACCACACCAGCGACACCTTAGGGTAACGGGCGAACAGCTGTTTGGCCTGCTCATAGGCGCGCTCTTGGCTCCAGCCGCTGTAGACCAATTGCCGCAGACGGATCTGTGGGTGTTCGGCCAGCGCCCGCTGCATGCCGCGCTCGCGCAACTGTGCCGATGGGGTGAGCTTCAGCCCGGAGAACGCCAACACTTCAATCGGCTCGGCAGCGGGCGTCGACGGTTGCAGGCGAATCAGCTCCTTCATCATCAGGTAACCGCCCTCCTCGTCATTCGGCACCAGGCTGCCGATGCGGTCGCTCCGCTCGCCGACCAGCGCTTGCTGGTCCGGTGTCAGCGCCACGTTGACCATAAACAGCTTCACGCCACTGTTCTCGGCCAGACGCAAGATTTGCGGGGCGACGTATTGTTCGTTGACGAACACCAGGTATTTGGGACGATTCGGCCCCTGCAACGCGACGCGCGCCTGAGCCAGGGTCAGTTCGGGCTGGCGTTGGGAGTAGAGAATCTGCAGATCGATCCCCAGATCATGAGCGGCCGCCTGCATGAATTGCGAATAGCTGACCCAGAACGTCTCCTGCGTCAAGCCCGGATTTAAAAACAGCACAGACTCTGCCCGCGCGCCGGTCTGGACCAGCGCGCCGAACAATAGAAGACTGATATGGAAAAACTTGAACATGAAGCATCCGGGCCCAAGGAAAAATGGCCGAGCATTATAGCCTTCGATTTACCGGCTATTGACGCCTGATCCCGTTTTTTGTCCGACAATCTGTCGGAAGCGGGCCCGGATGGGTCGTTTACTGATGGCTGACCCAGAATACCGCCGTCCCTACTACGAGAATGATCAGGAACAAAATGGCCCACGCATCGACACTGCTGTCGCTTTTTCTTGCCTTGGTCGGATTGCTCATTGCATCGCCTCTTGTCGGTTTTATCGGTGATTGCAGAAAGACTCGACCACAGTTAAGACGATGATTGTCCGCACGACAAATGTGGGTTAGTTGCCAGCCATTCTCGTTAGGCGATTTGGTTCTTTACATATACTCAAACATCACTTTTGCGCATAACTCCAAACGGGTATATTGCCCCGGCTCCGTTAGGGAGTGCGCGGCCGTGCGCGCAGAATTGCAGAGGCACAATCGGACTCCAGCAAGCGAAAACGCAGTGCTACTCCGAATGGCCCAAGCCTGAGAACAGGACTTATATGTACGTATACGACGAGTACGATCAGCGGATCATCGAGGACCGCGTCAAGCAGTTCCGTGATCAGACCCGACGCTATCTGGCAGGTGAGCTGAGCGAAGAAGAATTCCGCCCCCTGCGCCTGCAAAATGGCCTGTACATCCAGCGTTTCGCGCCGATGTTGCGTGTGGCGGTGCCTTACGGCCAACTGACTTCGCGTCAGATGCGCATGATGGCCAAGATTGCCCGCGACTACGACAAGGGCTATGCCCACATCAGTACGCGGCAGAACGTGCAGTTCAACTGGCCGGCGGTGGAAGACATCCCGGACATTCTGGCTGAACTGGCCACCGTGCAGATGCACGCGATCCAGACCAGCGGCAACTGCCTGCGCAACGTCACCACCGACCAGTTCGCCGGTGTCGCTGCCGACGAAGTGATCGACCCGCGCCCATGGTGCGAGATCGTCCGTCAGTGGACCACGTTCCACCCGGAATTCGCCTACCTGCCACGTAAGTTCAAGATCGCCGTCAACGGTTCGACCGCTGACCGTGCCGCCATTGAAGTCCATGACATCGGCCTTGAGCCGGTGCACAACGCCGCGGGCGAATTGGGTTTCCGTGTGCTGGTCGGTGGTGGCCTCGGTCGTACCCCGGTAGTCGGCGCGTTCATCAACGAGTTCCTGCCGTGGCAGGACCTGTTGAGCTACCTCGACGCCATCCTGCGGGTCTACAACCGCTACGGCCGTCGCGACAACAAATACAAGGCGCGGATCAAGATCCTCGTCAAAGCGCTCACGCCGGAAGTGTTCGCGCAGAAAGTCGATGCGGAAATGGAACACCTGCGCGGTGGCCAGACCACATTGACCGAAGCTGAACTGCAGCGCGTGGCCAAGCACTTCGTCGATCCGGACTACAAGGCGCTGGACAACCAGACCGCGCAACTGGCCGAACTGGACAAAGAGCATCCAGGTTTCGCCCGCTGGCGCACCCGCAACACCCTGGCGCACAAGAAGCCGGGCTATGTGGCCGTGACCCTGTCGCTGAAACCGACCGGCGTTGCCCCGGGCGATATCACTGACAAGCAGCTCGACGCCGTCGCCGATCTGGCCGACCGCTACAGCTTCGGTCAACTGCGTACCTCGCACGAACAGAACATCATTCTTGCCGACGTCGAGCAAAGCCAGTTGTTCGCCCTGTGGGGTGAACTGCGTGAAGGCGGTTTCGCCACGCCGAACATCGGTCTGTTGACCGACATCATCTGCTGCCCTGGCGGTGATTTCTGCTCGCTGGCCAACGCCAAGTCGATCCCGATTGCCGAATCGATCCAGCGTCGTTTCGACGACCTCGACTACCTGTTCGACATTGGTGAGCTGGACCTGAACATCTCCGGCTGCATGAACGCCTGTGGTCACCACCACGTCGGCCACATCGGCATCCTCGGCGTGGACAAGAAAGGCGAAGAGTTCTATCAGGTCTCCCTCGGCGGCAGCGCCAGCCGTGATGCGAGCCTGGGCAAGATCCTCGGCCCGTCCTTCGCTCAGGAAGCCATGCCGGACGTGATCTCGAAGCTGATCGACGTGTACGTTGAACAACGTACCGAAGACGAGCGCTTCATCGACACCTACCAGCGTATTGGCATCGACCTCTTCAAGGAACGCGTCTATGCAGCGAATCATTAAGAACAACGCGGTCGTCGACGAAACCTGGCACTTGCTGCCCAAGGATTTCAACATCGACGAAATCAGCAACTGCGACGACCTGATCGTGCCGCTGCAACTGTGGCGCGAACACAGCCGCATGCTCAAGGCCCGTGACGGTGGTTTGGGTGTATGGCTGGACGCCGACGAAGAAGCCGAGGAAATCGGTGACGACGTGGATGAGTTTCAGGTAATTGCCCTGAATTTCCCGGCCTTCACTGACGGCCGCAACTACTCCAACGCCCGCCTGCTGCGTGACCGTTACGGTTTCAAAGGCGAACTGCGGGCGATTGGTGACGTGCTGCGCGACCAGCTGTTCTACATGCACCGCTGTGGTTTCGACGCCTTTGCCGTACGTGCGGACAAAGACCCGTACGAAGCCCTGGAAGGTCTCAAGGACTTTTCGGTGACCTACCAGGCTGCCACCGACGAACCGCTGCCGCTGTTCCGTCGCCGCTAAGCCTGCAGTTTACTGCGGACAAAAAAACGCCGGTCATGTGACCGGCGTTTTTTTATGGCTACCTGATTTACCAGAAACGCTGCTGGGTCAGACGGCTCCACCAGCTCAGCAGCACGCGGTCGACCGAACCACTGGCGGCCATGCCGATACGCTCCTGCAAGCTTTTGCGTTCGGCGTAGTGCAAGTGATAGACCTCGCCCTTCTTCGCCCGGTCTGCGAGGTATTCATCACTGGTCTTGAGTTCATCGACCAGTTGTTTGTCGAGCGCCGCGACACCGAGCCAGACTTCACCGGTAGCCACATCATCAATCGCCAGTTGCGGGCGGTAGCGGGCGACGAAGTTCTTGAACAATTGATGGGTGATGTCCAGGTCTTCCTGGAACTTCTCCCGGCCCTTCTCGGTGTTTTCGCCAAACACGGTCAGAGTGCGTTTGTACTCGCCAGCGGTAAGAACTTCAAAATCGATGTCGTGCTTCTTCAGCAAGCGGTTGACGTTAGGCAGCTGTGCAACCACGCCGATCGAGCCGAGAATCGCGAACGGTGCGCTGATGATCTTCTCGCCGATGCACGCCATCATGTACCCGCCGCTGGCCGCGACCTTGTCGATGCACACGGTCAACGGCACGCCGGCTTCACGGATACGCGCCAGTTGCGAGGACGCCAGGCCGTAGCTATGAACCATGCCGCCGCCACTTTCCAGACGCAGGACCACTTCATCTTTTGGTGTGGCGAGGGTCAGCAGTGCAGTAATTTCATGGCGCAGGCTTTCAGTGGCCGAGGCCTTGATGTCGCCGTCAAAATCCAGCACGAACACACGCGATTTGGCTTCGGGTTGCTTCTTCTGTTTTTTCGCGTTTTTCTCGGACTTGGCCTCGCCCTTGCGCAAAGCCTTGAGCTGATCCTTGTCGAGCAATGTCTGCTCCAGGCGCTCACGCAGGCCCTTGTAGAAATCATTGAGTTTGCTGACCTGCAACTGACCGGCCGATTTGCGCCGGCCCTTGCTGCGCAATGCGGCAAAACTGGCAAGCACCACCAGAATGGCGACTACCAGGGTGACGGTCTTGGCCAGAAAACTGGCGTATTCGGTGAAAAACTCCACAGAGACTCCTTAAACGATGCGCGGATGTGAGGCACACGCGGGATGGCTCCAGCATACCCATGCGCCGGCTTGTCGGCCAGCCGTGAAACCTCTGGCAACACCCCTGTAACGGGCATTTCAAACAAGCGTATGTTTTTTCATTGACAGCTACCCGTCATCCTCATAACCTCGCCACAACCTTCAACGTACCGGGATGACGCGGACGTGGGCAGCATCTACTTGATTCGACATGGCCAGGCCTCCTTTGGTGCAGACGACTATGACGTCCTGTCACCGACCGGTGTGCGTCAGGCAGAAATCCTTGGTCAGCACCTCGCTGAACTGGGCATCAGCTTCGATCGCTGCCTCGCCGGTGACCTGCGTCGTCAGCAGCACACGGCCACCAGCGCACTAGCGCAATACGCCGCCAAAGGCCTGCCGGTGCCGACCCTGGAAACCGATTCGGCGTTCAACGAGTTCGATGCCGACGCGGTGATCCGCGCCCTGCTCCCGGACATGTTGGCGGACGAGCCGGAAGCCCTCGATATCCTGCGCAATGCCGCGCAGAACCGTGGCGAATTCCAGCGCATTTTTGCCCTGATCATCGAGCGCTGGCTGACCGGCACTTACGACACCCCAGGGCTGGAAAGCTGGCTGGGTTTTGTCGAACGGGTTCAGGGCGGACTGCACCGGATCCTCGATCTGGCGGAAAAAAATCAGAAAATCGCCGTGTTCACCTCCGGCGGCACTATTACTGCCCTGCTCCACCTCATTACGCAAATGCCTGCCAGACAGGCCTTTGAATTGAACTGGCAAATCGTCAACACCTCGCTCAACCAGCTGAAGTTCCGCGGTCGCGAGGTGGCTTTGGCCTCCTTCAACAGTCATGCGCATCTGCAGCTGCTGAAGGCTCCGGAACTCATCACTTTCCGCTGAGTCCGGTTAGCTGTGAACCTTGCTGTAATCAACCAGCACCCATTATCCAAGAAAGGACCGAACCATGACCTCCGTAGCCGATGCCGTAAAAGCAATGCAAGCCAAGTTCAACCCAGCCGCTGCTGCCGGTCTGGATCTGATTTTCGGTTTCAACATCACTGACGAAGACAAGCAATACGCGTTGATCGTCAAAGATGGCACTTGCGATATCCAGGAAGGCGAGAACCCGGACGCCAACTGCACGCTGGTACTGGACAGCGAAACCCTGAAAGGTATCGTCAGCGGCGAAACCGATGGCATGCAGGCTTTCATGGGCGGCAAGCTGCGCGTTGAAGGCGACATGATGCTGTCGATGAAACTGTCCGAGCTGTTCCCGTCGTAATAGCGACGTTCAGCGGCACAAAAATCCCGCCCCCTGTGGTGGGATTTTTGCGTTTTGGTCTTGCAGGAGCTTCGGCACGCTGCGGTCATTTGCCTGCGTATCAGGCCAACGCCATCTCCTTCAACAACCGGGTGTCCAGGCCAAACCTTTCTTGGGAGACCATCTGGAACTGCCCCTCCGCCAGTTCGCAGCTCACCAGCAGATTCCACGAATGCCGTGTCGCCGCCGAGGGGATCAACACAAACGGATGCTCGGCCAATAGCGCATCGGCAAACAACTGCTGATTGGGTGAAGGCCGTGCGGGGCTCAACCAGTATGGGTTCGGCACCTCTTCCGGCTGCACGATTCTGACCTTGGCATCGTTGATGACTTCAAAGCACGTCAGTACATACGGCTTACTGTCGAGCGCATTAAAACTGTTATTGGCTGCCACCTCCAGAATCGCCGAAGACGGGTCGACGGATGCGTAGACGACTCGCCGGCCAGGCGCATTCCATCGACCTCCATTCAGTTCTGAACCTATCCCGCTGTCCCACGTAGTCCCGTAGGCCTCGGGGTCAAGCCGCCAGGCATACCAGTGCTCGTCCCAAGGCAAGGGATTCATGGGTAAACCCCGGACATGATCTGCCACAAGTATTGTTCCACCATCTGGAAACCCAGTGGATGCCGGATAAATTCCAACGGCACGTGGCCGCTCAGATAAGGGCTGGGTTTCTGCATCCATGCCTCCGCCCGCGATTGCCCTGCGAATGCCCGAGTGGCCATCTCGAGCACCAGCGCATATTGGTAGGCGACGACACTCTGCTGCGGGTCAAGCCGTACCGGTTTACCTTCCTTCATGAGCCGGCGCACGGTTCTTACAGACTTGCCGGTGATGCGTCTGACCATGTCTTCGCGCAGGTACATCTCGGAAGTTGAAAGCATGTTGACGACATCGCGCAGCTCAAAGCCCTCTTCGGTAAGGCGGATGATCAGCAGGGCATCGTCACCGATGTTCTGGCCGTTGACGAGCAGATCGACAGGCTTGCCCGCGACCTTCTTCAGCCCCGTCAGCCGGGGCACTTTTGCTGTGGGCATCGCGACATCCTCCGTGGGGCATCTGGCGCGATCATCGATCCAGAAGTTGCGCAGGGAATAAACTTTGCTTTCATGCTCGATGTGTGGGGTACGCATAATTGATCCTTGATCCGGGAGCCTGAGCGTTCAAGCCGCTCAGCGACTTCAATGTCAGGTCCGATGCTATAGATCGCGCTTCCGACGACCAACCTGAAAAGGTCGTCGGAAATATCCCCTGCTTGCCGCAAAACCCTGCATTTTCCGTAGGACGTAAACGCAAGACATCCGGCCATCAGCCGCCGAAGTGATCACTCACATCCAGCCACCACTGTCGCCCGTCCGGCTCTGATCAGGCGCGACTGCGCAATAGCTTCGGCGAAATTTTAAGCAATAAAAAACCAGCACAGGCAAACCATTGAGCATAAAGCGCTTCGTCGCCGCAGAAACATTGGCTGACAGAACGTTGACTTCGATCACTGGCGCGTGGGCGGTCACTCATTAATCTCGCGGCTCCATCGAAGGCCAGGGACGGCTCAGCGAGAGCCCGTGGCTGAACCCACTCAAGGAAGAGCAATCATGCGACCACTCAACATCATCCTGCTGTCGTCAGCATTCAATGGCCTGACCCAACGCGCCTGGCTGGAACTGCGCGAGGCCGGGCACTCGCCCAGCGTTGTGCTGTTTACCGATGAACAAACCGTGTGCGAACACATCGAGAACAGCGGCGCGGATCTGGTGATCTGCCCGTTCCTCAAGGACCGTGTGCCGCAAACGCTGTGGAGCAACACCGAGCGGCCGGTGGTAATCATCCATCCGGGTATCGTCGGCGATCGCGGTGCTAGTGCCCTCGACTGGGCGATTACCAACGAGCTGCCGAGCTGGGGCGTCACCGCGTTGCAAGCGGTCGAGGAAATGGACGCCGGCCCGGTGTGGGCCACCTGCGAATTCAACCTGCCGCCGGGCCTGCGCAAATCCGAGCTGTACAACGGCCGGGTCAGTGATGCGGCGATTTGCTGCATACGCGAAGTGGTGGAGAAATTCGTCGAAGGCTTCGAGCCGGTGGCTCTGAATTATGCCGATACGAAAGTGCGCGGGCGTTTGCAGCCGAACATGAAACAGGTCGACCGCAGTTTCAGCTGGCACGATTGCGCGCGTTTCATCAAACGCTGCATCGATGCCGCCGACGGCCAGCCCGGCGTGCTGGCGAGCCTGGCCGGCGGACAGTATTACGTGTACGACGCGCACCTGGATGCGCGCAGTGGCATGCCCGGCGAGATTCTTGCGGTGCATGACGATGCAGTGCTGGTCGCCGCCGGTGATCAAAGCCTGTGGATTGGCGCACTGCGGCGCAAACCGCAGCCTGGCGAGGAGACGTTCAAACAACCGGCGCGGCACCTGTTGGCCGGGCAATTGGCCGAGGTGCCGGTGCTGGACTGGTCAGTTGCCACGCAGCCGTTCAGTGACGAAGCGTATCAACCGATTCGCTACCGCGAATCCGGCATCGTCGGTGAGCTGACGTTCGAGTTCTACAACGGCGCCATGAGCACCGAGCAATGCCAGCGCATGGTCGCCGCGCTGCGCTGGGCCAAATCCCGTGATACCCAGGTGCTGTTGATCAAGGGCGGGCGCGGCAGTTTTTCCAACGGCGTGCATTTGAATGTGATTCAGGCCGCGCAGGATCCCGGTGCCGAAGCCTGGGCCAATATTCAAGCGATCGACGATGTCTGCGCAGAACTGCTGACAGCCCGGCAACTGGTGGTCAGCGGCGTGACCGGCAATGCCGGCGCCGGTGGCGTGATGCTCGCGCTGGCGGCTGACATTGTCTTTGCCCGCGCCGAGATCGTGCTCAATCCGCATTACAAGAGCATGGGCTTGTACGGCTCCGAATACTGGACCTACAGCCTGCCCCGCGCCGTCGGCCCGGCAATGGCCGAGCAATTGACCCAGGCCTGTCTGCCGGTGAGCGCGGTGCAGGCGTGGCAACTGGGCATGGTTCAGGAAATCGGCCCGCGCTGCCCGGACGAGTTTGCCCTGTGGTTGCTGCAACGGGCCAACAGCTTGGTGAGCGATCCGACCTATGCAGCGGTGCGCGAGCGCAAGGCACGGGTCGATCAGGTGTTGGTCCGCGAGTGCCGCGAAACCGAGTTGCAAGAGATGCAGGAAGACATGCTCTACAACCGCAATCAGTTTGCCGAGAAGTGCCGCAATTTTGTCTACAAGCGCAAGGTTTGTGGCACGCCGGCGCGGTTGATCGAGGCGTGGGCACGGGGGCGTTCGGTCGAGTTGGCCAATTGATTCTTCACTGACCGGGAACGGCCTCTTCGCGAGCAGGCTCGCTCCCACAGAGTTCAGCTGTAAAACCGGATTTTGTGGCCGACAACAACACCTGTGGGAGCGAGCCTGCTCGCGATGAACGATGACGCGGTATCAAGTGGGCACTTACAATGCGCCCACCTCAAACACCGGCCCGCCCATGGACATCGATCTCGCTCGCACCTTTCTGGAAATCGTCCGTCACGGCAGCCTCGCCGCAGCCGCGCAGAAGCTGTTCGTCACGCAAACGGCAATCACCGCCCGGGTGCAGAAACTCGAAAGCCAGCTGGGTAGCACGCTATTTGTGCGCAACCGTGCAGGGGCGAAACTGACGCCCAATGGCGAGGCCTTTGTGGTCTACGCCAATCAACTGGTGCAGACCTGGGAAGCCGCACGCCGCGACCTGCCGCTGCCCGAGGGTTATCACAACGTGCTGCACATCGGCGGTGAAGTCAGCCTGTGCAACCCGTTGATGCTCAGTTGGGCGGCGGAGCTGCGCGAGAAGATTCCCGGGCATGCCCTGCGCATGGAAATCCGCGACGGCGAAAACCTCCTGCGCCAACTGGAACTTGGTGTGCTCGACGCCGCGCTGGTCTATCAACCGGAATACTGGCCGGGCTTGCAGGTCGAGCAAGTGCTGGAAGAAAAACTGATTCTGGTCCGCGCCCCCGACCGTCCCGATCCCTACGTCTACATCGACTGGGGCCCGGATTTCCGCCGCCAGCATGACGCCGCCCTGCCGGAAAAAGCCAAAGCGGCGCTGAGTTTCAACCTCGGCCCGCTGGCCTTGCAGTACATTCTCGAACATGGCGGCAGCGGCTACTTCCGTACCCGTGTCGTGCGCACTTACCTGGAAAGCGGTGCGCTTGAGGCGGTGACCAAAGCCCCGGAGTTCGGCTATCCGACCTACCTTGTCTACTCACGCGATCGCGATTCGGCGACGCTGCAGCAAGCCTTCCACCTGCTGCGCGAAGTGATCCGCACCGATGACGACTGGTCGCAACGCTGGAATCCATTGAGCTGATGCGGCGGCTTTGCTCCCGATCATGGCGCAAGTGACATTGAGGTGTGGCCTGCACAAACGGCCGGATCGGCTAATCTGCCGGGTATAACAACAATACCCGCAGGTGACGCAGTGAGGCAGACCACCGAGATCTTTCGCAGCCGCTACCGTGCGGCCATTCATCCGCTGTACAACCCGTGGCTGCACGGCACTTTCGTGCTGCTGTTCGGCGTGCTGGCCATCGCTGCGTTCTGGAGCGGCGTGCAGCAGGTCAGTCTCCTGGAGTGGCTGACGGTGCCATTGACCCTGCTGTTGTTCAATTTCGGCGTGTACAAGGTCCATCGCCATCTCGGCCACCACAAAAAGACCTTCGCGAAAATGTTCTACGCCCGGCATGCCGGCGATCATCACAGTTTCTTCACCCCCGGCCACATGACCTACGACAGCGCCCGTGACTGGCGGGTGATTCTGTTCCCCGCATGGCTGATCGTGCTGCACACACTGCTGATCACCCTGCCGTTGTGGTGGCTGATCGCACCGATAAACGCCAACGTTGCCGGGCTGTTTGGCGGGTGCATGGTCCTCGGTTATCTGACTTACGAAATATTCCACGCCTGCGAACACCTGCCGCCGCATAACCCGCTGACCCGCCTGCCGTGGATCCGCCAGATGCGCCGCTTGCACGAACTGCATCACCGTCGCGAACACATGCAGGAGCTCAATTTCAACATCGTTTTGCCGCTGATGGACTACCTGTTCGGCACCCTTTACTGGGAGCCGGAAACCACCCCTTTGAGCCATTCGAATATGCCCATGACCCGCCTGCAGCACCCGATCGATATCGCTGGTGAACCCATCGCCGTACTGGCCTACGCCGCCAGTGTCAGTCGCTGGCCGGAGTGGCACCCGTCGTCGCTGAAAATCGACGGCGCGCAAGGCCCGTTACATGCGGGGGCGCGCTTCGAAGAGGACATTCATGCTGGCGGGCGCGCGGGCCATTTGCGCTGGGAAGTCACCGAGTACCTGCCCGGCCGGCGCTGGTGCGCGCGGGCGCAAGGCGATCATGGCTTGTCGCTGTTGCTGACCTATGAATGCAGCGCTGAAGGCAGCGGCACGCGGTTTGTGCGCACACTGGATTATCGCTTCGACGGCCTGGGCATGCGCATCGCCAATCGCTTGCTGCTCAAACGGCGCATCGAGCGCGAATCTGCCGCGTCAATGCTGGCGCTGCGCGACATGGTCGCCCGCTACCTGGCCTCGGCGAGGGCCAGCGCGTGAAATTCAGACATCTGCTGTTGCTGCTGGTCCTTATCGTCATCGGGTTTTTATTGTTGATGCCCACCAAAGTCGAACCCGTGGCCTGGAAGCCACCGCCAGCGCCATCGCTGGAAGAAGGTCTCTACGCCGCGAACCAGAAACTCAAAGGCGCAGCGCAGGTCGGGCCGAGCGACATCGACGGGCCGGAAGCCCTGCTGCTGGAGAGTGACTTCCTGATCACCGGGCTGCACGACGGTCGACTGATCCGCAGCAGCCTCGACGGCCAGCAGCGCAAAGTACTCGCCGATACCGGTGGCCGCCCGCTGGGCCTGGCCCGGCATCCGAACGGCATGCTGGTGATCGCTGACGCGGTCAAGGGCTTGCTGTCCCTTGATGCGCAAGGTCAGCTGGTGCCTTTGACCACGGCGGCCAACGGTCTGGCGTTTGGTTTCACCGATGACGTGGCCATCGACAAGTCCGGGCATTACGCCTATTTCAGCGATGCTTCCAGCCGTTGGGGCTATGGGCATGACGGCGAGGCGATCATTGAGCATGGCGGCGACGGACGTCTGCTGCGCTATGACTTCCAGAGCGGTAAAACCAGTGTCCTGCTCGACAAGCTTGAGTTCGCCAACGGCGTGACCCTCGGCCCGGAAGACGCTTATGTGCTGGTCAACGAAACTGGCGCCTACCGCATCAGCCGTTATTGGCTGACCGGGCCGAAAGCCGGCACTCACGACCTGTTCATCGACAACTTGCCGGGGCTGCCGGACAACCTCGCATTCAATGGCAGCAATCGCTTCTGGGTGGCGTTGTATGCGCCGCGCAATGCACTACTCGACGGTACCGCCGGGCATCCGTTCGTGCGCAAGATGATCGTGCGGGCATTGACGGTGCTGCCGAAACCGGTGGAGAAGCGCGGGTTTGTGCTGGGCCTGGATCTGGAGGGCAAGGTGATTGCCAATTTGCAGGATGCGAGCAGTGGCAATTACTCGCCGATTACCACGGTGCGCGAGTATGGGCCGTGGTTGTATTTTGGCTCGCTGAAGGCGATGCATATGGCGCGGATGCCATTGGATGCGGCCCTGAAGTGAATCTGGCAACTTTGTGGTGAATGCGCTGACGCCTTCGCGAGCAGGCTCGCTCCCACAGTGGATTGTGTTGAGCACAAATGCTGTGGACAGCAAAGCACCCTGTGGGAGCGAGCCTGCTGGCGATGGCGGTCTGTCAGTTGCTGGACTTGTCGAACTTATCCGGATCTTCGTCTTCGGGAAGATCCTCGTCCGGCTCCTCAGGATTGGCCGTGGTATGCGCCGGGCTGTTCGGTTCGGGATGGGTGGGAACCGGGTCGAATGCGCCCTGCTCTTCACTGGGGAATTTCGGATCGTTCATAAGGCACCTCGCAATGAGTCGCTGATAGAAGACTCTGTAGTTTCGAGGTGCCGGTCGTGGCTGTCGTTCCCGTCAATCCGCAACCGTAGGTCGGCGGATCAACAGGGCTTCAGGTTCGCGCCTGTAATTGCTCGACGATCTTGTCTTTAACCTGCAGGCGTTTCTCTTTGAGTTTTTTCAGCGTGTCGTCGCTGGGCGCATCCGAGGTGGCAGTCTCGGCCTTGACCACCTCGGCGTCCGCCTGGGAGTACTTGTTGATCAGTGCGTCCAGATGTGGATCCGCGGTGCGTTTTTGCTGGATCTCTTCCTTTGTAAGCTTCAAGTCCTGTAACAGATCATGGGTCACCGGCATGGAACACCTCCGTCAGTTGATCGGCTGGCCAACGCGACCGATTGCGCGGGCCAGTTATCAGAATGGCCTCGGTTGGGCGCTTCTGTCGACCACCTGTCAGACCAGCGGTGTCCGTTCGTCGCCCTGTCGCAAATGCGATCAAACCTTTATTCGCCTTGCTGCCTCCATTGCTTAACACTAACAAAAACTGCGTGGAGATACACAATGGACGGATTCAACCTGCGGCATCTGGTTCTGGCTGTCGCTTTGAGCAGCGGCATGGGCAGCGCTTTCGCTGCGACTGACAATGACTTCGTCGACAACGCCGCAGCCGGTGGGATTGCCGAAATCGAAACCAGCCGTCTGGCCCTGGAAAAAAGCCAATCGGCTGACATCAAGGCGTTCGCCAACATGATGATCACCGATCACGGCAAGGCCAATGACGAACTGGCGAGCATTGCCAAGGCTAACGACATCGAAGTCCCGGACACCACGACCCTGGTCAAACAGGCCAAGGAAAAAATCCTCGAAGTGCGTGATGAGTCTTTCGACGCGGCGTACGCCAACAATCAGGTGAAGGCGCACGAAGAGACTATCGAGCTGTTCAAGAAACAAGCCAATACCGTGACCGATGACAAGGTCAAAGGCGCGACTGAACTGAAAGCGTTTGCGCAGAAAATGCTGCCGGGGCTGGAAAAACATCTGGCCGCCGCTAAAGAGCTGCAGGCCAAACATCCGAGCAAGTAACGGTCGTCACAAAAAAGGCCGCATCTCTAAGATGCGGCCTTGTCATATCTGCCGAAATCAACCGCCGTCCGTATCGATGTCCGCATCCGTCTCCTCTCCCGGTTTGGCCCGATCCGGTTTTGGCTCAAAGCCCGGACTGAACTCGTTGTCGTTATCGGTATTCTGGTTCTTCTGATCGACTGCCGGATCGGCGCTCTGAGCCTGTTCTTTCTCACCCTGCTGCTGCGTCGGCGCCGGTTGCCCCGGGACCTGCGGGTCGATCGCTGGATCATTGCGATTGATCGGTTCGCCAGATTGGCTCTGCTTCGTTTGCTCGTTCATGGCCACCTCGTTGGTCAAGTCACGCCCGACACACAACCGCCGGGTGTTAATGATTCGAAGCCTGCCCCGCGCCATCGTTCAAAACATCGCCGCAACCTTGATGGTGCCAGTCGGACCGCCGCAATTACCGGTTCAAGGCTCTGGCCAAAAACGGCGCAGTTTTGCTCTTCTTGCTCGCCGCTACCTTCTGCGGTGTGCCCGCAGCGACAATCCTGCCGCCCTGATCCCCCGCCCCCGGCCCGATATCGATCACCCAGTCACTCTGCGCCACCACGCGCATTTCGTGCTCGACCACAATCACCGTGTGCCCGGCCGTCACCAGCGTATCCAGTTGCTCCAGCAACCGGTCGACATCGCGCGGATGCAACCCGGTGGTTGGTTCATCCAGCACATACAAGGTCGCGCCACGCTGGTTGCGCTGCAACTCGGTAGCCAGTTTGATCCGCTGCGCTTCGCCGCCGGACAGCTCCGTGGCCGGCTGACCCAGGCGTAAATAACCGAGGCCGATATCGCGCAACACCTCCAATGAACGACGAATCCCCGGCTGCTCGGCAAACACCGTCACCGCTTCCTCGACGGTCAACTGCAGCACTTGGGCAATGCTCAAACCCTCCCAGAGAATCGCCAGCGTCTGCGGGTTGTAGCGCGCACCATGGCAAGTCGGGCACGGCGCATAGACGCTCGGCATGAACAACAACTCGACACTGACAAAGCCTTCACCCTCGCACGTGGCGCAACGGCCCTTGGCGACGTTGAAGGAAAATTGCCCGGCGTCGTAGCCGGCGGCCCGTGCCGCGTCGGTGGCAGCGTAGAGTTTGCGCACGTTGTCGAACAACCCGGTGTAGGTCGCCAGATTGGAACGTGGCGTGCGGCCGATGGGTTTCTGGTCGACCTGCACCAGCCGCTTGATCGACTCCAGCCCCGACGTGACCTGGCCGCTGCTGACCTGCGGCGCGTCGTCTTCGAGGCTGAGTTCTTCCGGCTCACTCTCTACCGTCGGACGCCCCAACTGCGCGCCGACCAGTTCCAGCAAGGCCTGACTGACCAGGCTCGACTTGCCCGAGCCGGACACGCCGGTCACCGAGGTGAAGCAGCCCAGCGGAAATTCGGCGCTGAGGTTATTGAGGTTGTTGCGGGTGATGCCATCGAGTTTCAGCCACGCCGTCGGTTTGCGCGCCGCGCGTGTCTGGCGCTGCGCTTCGGCAAACAGGTAGGCGCGAGTCTGCGACGCCGCGATCTCGGCCAGACCGGCGGGCGGGCCGCTGTACAGCACCTGCCCACCCTGCTCGCCCGCCGCCGGGCCGACATCGATCAGCCAGTCAGCGCGGCGCATGGTTTCCAGGTCGTGCTCGACCACAAACAGCGTATTGCCGTCAGCTTTCAAGCGCTGCAACGCCTCGAACAACGCCTCGCCATCGGCCGGGTGCAAACCGGCGGAGGGTTCGTCGAGCACGTAGATCACCCCGAACAATTGCGAGCCCAGTTGCGTCGCCAAGCGCAAGCGCTGCAACTCACCGGACGACAGCGTCGGCGTGCTGCGCTCCAGCGCCAGATAACCGAGGCCCAGATCGGTCAGGGTGCTGACCCGCTCCAGCAGATCTTCGGCGATGCGCTGCGCCGCCAGGCGTTTCTCCAGCGACAGGTTGGGCGTGTGGCGCACGTCCGGCGCGCTCGCGTGGCCGCTGGCGCCGTGGGCCACGCGCTGCTGGCGCGCTTCGCGGGTTTGCGCGTGGCTCAAGGTCTCACCGGTTTCTTCTGCGTGTTCGAGGTAACTGGCCGCTGCCACCGGCCGTAATACCTCGGCCACTTGCAACAACGGCATCTGCGACAGCTCGCCAATGTCGTACCCGGCAAATGTCACCGACAATGCTTCACGCTTCAGGCGTTTGCCGTCACACAACGGGCAAGGGCTACCGAGCATGAATTGCGATACGCGCTTCTTCATCAGCGCACTTTGCGAATGGGTAAACGTGTGCAGGATGTAGCGCCGGGCGCCGGTGAAGGTGCCCTGATAACTCGGCTCCATCTTGCGTTTGAGGGCGACGCGGGTTTCCTCCGGGGTCAGCCCGGCGTACACCGGCACGGTCGGGGTTTCTTCGGTGAAGAGAATCCAGTCACGCTGTTTTTTCGGTAGTTTTTTCCACGGGATGTCGACGTCGATACCCATGGTCACAAGGATGTCGCGCAGGTTCTGCCCCTGCCACGCCAGTGGCCAGGACGCCACCGCGCGCTGGCGGATGGTCAGGTTCGGGTCCGGCACCATCAGCGCCTCGGTGACTTCATACACCCGCCCCAGACCATGGCACTCCGGGCACGCGCCTTGCGGGGTGTTCGGCGAAAAGTCCTCGGCATACAACATCGGCTGCCCCGGTGGATAGCTGCCGGCGCGCGAATAAAGCATGCGGATCAGGCTCGACAGCGTGGTCACGCTGCCCACCGACGAGCGCGTACTCGGCGTGCCACGCTGCTGCTGCAGGGCCACGGCCGGCGGCAGGCCTTCGATGGAGTCGACATCCGGCACGCCGACCTGATCGATCAGCCGTCGCGCATACGGCGCCACGGATTCGAAGTAGCGGCGCTGGGCTTCGGCATACAAGGTCGAGAACGCCAGGGACGATTTGCCCGAACCGGACACCCCGGTGAACACCACCAAGGCATCGCGGGGGATGTCGACATCGACGTTTTTCAGGTTGTGTTCACGGGCGCCGCGTACCCGGACCATGCCGGCGGGCGCTTTGGAATTACGCTTGGAAGTCATTGGCGGGCCTTGTCTGGAAAGTTTCAATCTCCGTAATTGACGAGATTCTTGTGGCTAGTGAAACCTTTGTGGCGAGGGGATTTATCCCCGATCGGCTGCGCAGCAGTCGCCAATCCTGAGAATACGGTTCAGCTGGATAAATGCAGGGGAGCGCTTCGCACTCCGTCGGGGATAAATCCCCTCGCCACACGTTATTGGTGTACCCAGTCAGGCACCCAGCACCACCCGGATCATCTGCAACATGGCTTCCGGGCTGTACGGTTTGCCGAGCAAGTGCGTGTCGGGACTTAACTGGTGATTGCGTGAAATGATGTCGCGGGTGTGCCCGGAGGTAAACAGCACCGCCACCGGCGGCGTCTGTACTTTGGCCCAGGCGAACAGGTCGGAGCTTTTGATCAGCCCCGGCATGACCACGTCAGTGAAGATCAGGTCCACCTCGACACCTTCGAGCAACATTTGCATGGCCGCATCGCCATGGCCGGCGGTCAATACGCGATAGCCCTCCTCGCGCAACAACTCGACTGCCGAGGCACGCACCGCGTCGTTGTCCTCGACCACCAGAATCGTTTCGTGGCCGCCGCTCTGCTGCCTTTGCAGATTGGGCGCCTCATCAAGGATCGGCCGCAGACTGCGCGGGAAGTACAGCTGCACCCGCGTGCCTTCACCGAGGGCACTGGTGATTTCGACATGCCCGCCGCTCTGCTTGACGAAGCCAAACACCATGCTCAGGCCCAGCCCGGTGCCCTGGCCGTCGGCCTTGGTGGTGAAGAACGGCTCAAACACTTGCTCGAGAATCTCTGGCGGGATGCCGGCGCCGGAGTCACTCACCGCGACGCGGACAAACTCGCCGGGAACGATGCCTTTGCCGGCACAGAACTCGCGCTCGAGCCGCACATTGGCAGCGCTGAGCGCAATGGTGCCCTCGCCCTTCATCGCATCACGGGCGTTGATCGCCAGGTTGAGAATGGCGTTTTCCAACTGGTTGCGATCAACGTTGATGTGCCACGGTTGTTGCGGCAACTGCACGTCGATCTGAATGGTTTCACCCAGCGCTCGCTGCAGTAATTCGCCGAGGCCTTCAAAGATCTGCCGCGGGTTGCATACCGCCGGCGACAACGGCTGACGCCGGGCAAACGCGAGCAGTTGCGAGGACAGCTTGGCCCCGCGCTCGACCGCCGCCAGCGAGGCGCTGACACGCCGCTGCACGTTGGCGTTGTCCGGCTCGTGGCGCGCGAGCAGATGCAGATTGCCGGCGATCACTTGTAGCAGATTATTGAAGTCGTGAGCGACGCCACCGGTCAAACCGCCAATGGCTTCGAGCTTCTGTGATTGGCGCAACTGCTCTTCCGCCGCCAGCCGCGCCTCGACTTCTTCGCCCACGCGCTGTTCGAGATTGCGGGTAAATTTGAGCAGGGATTCTTCGGCAATCTTGCGTTCATGGATGTCGATCAGTACGCCGGGAAAGCGCAACGGCGCACCCTGTTCGTCGAACTCACAGGCGCCACTGGCCAGCACCCAGGAATAACTGCCGTCACTGCGCCGCACGCGATATTCGGCGTTATACGGCTCACCGGTCTGCACCGAATGGACGATCCGCTCCTGCACCCAGGCTGCATCATCGGGGTGGATGCGCGATTCGGCGATGTCCTGAGGCAGGTCGCTCAAGTTCTGATCCGGCGGATACGAAAACGTGCGGGCGAATCGCTCATCCGCCGACAGCGTGTTGTTTTTCACGTCCCAGACAAACGAACCGAGCAAGGCCCCGGCATTCAGCGCCAGACGCACCCGTTCATTGTCAGCGCGGTAAGCACTTTCAGCTTCCTGACGCCGGCGTTCGGAATGTATGAATTCGGTGGTTTCCACCACCATCGCCATGACCCCGGCCGGCTTGCCGTCATCATTGGCCACCGGGCTGTAATAGAGATCCATCCAGACGTCTTCGGGGACGCCGTCGCGCAACAGCACCAGTTCTTTATTGCGAAACGACAAGGTGCCGCCCGCCAGGCAGGTATCGACCACGTGCCGGTTGAAATCGGCGACCTCTGGCCAACCTAACTCAACCGGCGAACCGAGCAGATACGGGTGGCGACCACCGGCAAATTTCGAATAGGCGTCGTTGTAGATCATGTACCCGGCGTAGCCCCAAAGCATGACCATCGGCAGCGGCGATGCCAGCATCAGTTGCACCGCGCTGCACAGGCTGGCCGGCCAGCTATTGAGCGGACCGAGTTCGGTGTGGCTCCAGTCGAACGCGCTGATGCGCCCGGCCATTTCGCCTTTCCAGCCCTCACAACCATGGCTATCGGATAAAAACTGCATCGACTGACTCAGTGTCCTTTGGTGATTGCCCGATAAATCGCGATGCCATAACGACGCGACGCCCGTCTGTTTCGAGCGCCTCCAGTCGCATTGGTTTCATATGATATATAGCCGATTTCATCCCTGTCCGGGGCTAGACCCCGATCAGGTGCTTGAGCGGATGGTAGCCAGTTTTCATCTTCGCGGCGACGTCGAGAATGGCCTTCTCGATGCCGTTGAGATGCATGCAGGTCAGCTCGATGGCGGCGCTCTGATTACCGGCCTCGATGTATTCGATCAGGCGCAGGTGTTCGTCGTCACGGCAGACTTCATGGCTGTCGTCATCCAGCGCCGCAGCGTACAGCGAGGCGCGGGAGATCAGCTTCTGGAACCAGTCGAGCAGTACAGGGTTATTGAGGCTGCGCGCCAGTTTGATGTGAAACTCGCCGAGCAGATGGATCAGCCGTTCGTGATCGCCCGCTGCGTGGGCTTCATCTTCCAGCAGCAGGTGTTCGCGCAAATCCTGCATTGCCGCACTGTCCTTGCGCCGGCACAGTTCGGTGACGATGCCGATCTCGATCAGCCGGCGGGTTTCGAACAGCGAACGCAGCTCTTCATTGCTCGGCAGCGACACCGATGCCCCTTTATTCGGCTCGGTGGTGACCAGTCCATCGGCTTCCAATTGCTTCAATGCCGCGCGCACCGACGTGCGGCTGACATTGAATAACTCGGCCAGCGAGGCCTCGCCCAACTTCATCCCCGGGCGTAACGAACGCTTGCTGATCGCCTGGTAAACCCCTTGGTAGACGCGGTCGACCGTGGTTTCCAGTTTCTTTTCGGTCATTCGAATGCTCCTTCAGCATCGGGCAACCAGCCCCTGGCGATACCTGGCCATGGAAAAGGGCGGCAGACGCAGAGTAATCCGGGCATGTCCAAATTGCATTCATAGATTGCATACCGGCAGATGATGGCGCTGAACATCGGCCAGTCGCGGGAGGGCTTTTTTGCCGAGGTGTTGAGGGCGCATGTGCGCGATGAGGGGGGCGATCCGCAGACGCTGTACATTGATCAATCGGGGCCGCGTGGACGGAAACAACGGAGGATGGCGAGCGGTTTTGGCCTACAGCCCAATGAAACGATCCTGCGAGAGTCTGTGGCGAGGGAGCTTGCTCCCGCTCGGCTGCGCAGCAGTGGTAAAACCAAACGACGCGGAGAATCAGATTCATCGCGACGTTGGGTTTTGGGGCCGCTTCGCAGCCCGGCGGGAGCAAGCTACCTCACCACAGATCGCATCCGATAGGCATGGCCCTGTGGGATCTGCCGAAAGCTGCGATCTTTTGATCTATCAGTCAGTGCCGTACTTCGGCGAACGCGGACCGTACAGCAAACCCGCCGGATGCCCGGCCGACAGCAGACGATTGCTCGCCACGCCGGCAATCGGGTAGCCGGCATCGGTGGAGCTGTTGATGATCTGCTTCACCGCCGCCGTGATCAGCATGCCGATCAGACCACCACCACCGTTGTTGCCACCCTCTTCGCTCGACGCCCGAGCCGTACCGGTCCACAGCGTGGTGCCGCTTTTCAGGTCGACCAGTCTGGCCGTCGCAGTCACAGCCGTTTCGCTGCTGATCACCATGTAACGCGTGCCGTATTCGGTGACGGTGATGTACAGCGCGGCGTCCGCACCGAAGATTTCCTTCAGTTTGTTTGGCGGAGCCTGATGGATGTCATCCGGCGTGGTCAGGCCGTTCTGGCGGAACGTCTCGTCAACCAGCGTAATCGGCAGCACGTAGTAACCGGCCTCGGCCAGGGGGAACGTCACCTGCGACAACAGGCTGTACGACGCCTTCACATCCGGCGAGGTGTTCAGCGGCGGCAGCACCAGAATGGTCTTCGGCCGCGCCTGTTTGTAGGCCGAGTAGTCCACGGTCTTGGGCGCGACGCAGCCACCCAGCACGGTCAGGGCCAGACCGGCGGCGAGCAGTTTCAAGGTACGCGCGATCATTTCGCGTCTCCGCTCTTGGCGTTCTTGAGCAGGAAGTCCATGTATGTACCGGACTCGGGAAACAGCGTTTTTTCGGTGTTGAACTGCTGCACCATCTGATCGTCCTTGCCCATGCTCAGGTAGAGCAAGCCAAGGTGCGCGTGGTAGCCCGGCGGTACAGCCTTGCCGGTGGAGCGGATTTTCTGCAGGTCACGTTCCAGTGCTTCGGCCTGGGCTTCCTTCGGCTCTTCGCCTTTGAAGTATTCGTAGACCTGGGGCTCGTAGCCTTCCCACTGATACAGGGTTTTCGGGCTGCTGCAACCGGCCAGCAAGGCACTGGCGGCCAGCGTCAGCGCCATCAACGAGCGCGACAAATTCAGAGTCATGGGGTGTTGCTCCTTGCAATGGGCGTCGATCAGTTGCCCGGCTTCCAGGCACCGGCGTTCATGCCATCAACCAGACGATTGATCGCCTCGCGCATGGCCAGATCCAGTACTTTGCCGTTGAGGGTAGAGTCATAGGCAGCGGTGCCGCCGAAACCGATGATTTCACGGTTGGACAAGGCATATTCGCCGGCGCCCTGAGTCGAATAGACCACTTCGGAGGTGCTGATATTGACGATGTTCAGGTTGACCTTGGCGTAGGCCACTTGAGTCTTGCCACGGCCAAGAATGCCAAACAACTGGTGATCGCCGGTCTCTTTGCGGCCGAACTCGGTGACGTCGCCGGTCACTACGTAATCAGCACCTTTCAGACGCTGGGCCTGGCCCTTGATTGCGGCTTCCTGCTGGATTTCGCCCATGTTGTCGCGATCCAGCACGCTAAAGCGGTTGGTCTGCTGCAAGTGAGTGATGAGGATGGTCTTGGCCTGACCGCCGAGACGGTCGACGCCGTCGGAGAAGATCCCGCGCATATAGCTGGAGCGGTTGTCGAACTTGCCCACGGCCATTGGTACACGAACGCCCGTCCAGACTTGTGTGGCGCTTTCAACCTTGGCTACCGGCAGCGCGCGGGAGCTTTCGGTGGCGCAACCGGCGAGTGTGCCGGCAATTGTGCCGAGCACCGCAATCGCAACGCCTGAGACCAGCATCCGGGAGATCATTCTCACTGAGTATTCCTTTTGAAAAACGGGGATGTCCCGGCACGGCAAAGCGCTCGGGAGCTGAAAAGGGCCGGCATTATGACAAAGTGCCATCATTCACGACAGACTTTTTTGACGCCAATGAATTGGCTTGGCTCAGCACACAAAAATCCCGTGTGGGAGCGAGCCTGCTCGCTCCCACAGAGGGGTTGTGTTTGGTTTGGGAAGAAAGGATCAGTGGAAATCGCGGCTCTGCACGCGGATGCCGTTGAGCAGCGGGCTGAGGTCGCTCAGGCGGCCGGCGATCAGGTGGCGCACTTCGCCTTCGCGCTCCCAGCGGCCGTCGACTTTCAGCAGTTGCGAGCCCACCAGCACTTGCCGCTGACGCTCGGCCAGATCCCGCCAGACCACCACGTTGACGTTGCCGAACTCGTCTTCCAGGGTGACGAAGGTCACGCCACTGGCGGTGCCCGGTCGTTGCCGTCCCGTCACCAGCCCGGCGACGCTCACCGGTCGACCGTGTTCGACCTCAAGCAACTCCTGCGAACTGCGACAGCGCCGGGCTTTGAGTTCGCCGCGCAACAGCGCCAGCGGATGCGGCCCCAACGTGGTGCCGACGGTGCTGTAATCGGCATGCAGATCCTCACCAACACTGGGTTTGGGCAGCAGCACCTCCGGCTCCTCCTGACTCGGCAACCCGGCAAACAGGCCCAGCTGTTTCTGCACCCCGGCGACTTCCCAGCGCGCCCGATGCCGATGCCCGGCCAGACCACGCAACGCCCCGGAGTCAGCGAGTAACGCCTGCGCCCGGCTGTCGAGGGCTGCCCGCTCGCCCAGGTCGGCGACATCGGCAAAGGCCCCGCGCGTCCGCGCCGTTTCGATACGCCGGGCATCGTCCTCGCGAAAGCCCTTGATCATCCGCAGGCCCATGCGGATCGCCGGTTGCGCCGTCGTGGTGGTTTCCAGGCTGCAATCCCAGTCACTGGCGCGCACGTCGACCGGGCGGACCTGCAACTGATGTCGGCGCGCGTCCTGGAGAATCTGGTCGGGACTGTAGAAACCCATCGGCCAGCTATTGATCAACGCACAGGCGAACGCCGCCGGTTCGTGGCACTTGAGCCAGCAACTGGCGTAAGTCAACAAGGCAAAACTGGCGGCGTGGGATTCGGGGAAGCCGTAGCTGCCGAAGCCTTTGATCTGTTCGAAAATCTGTGCGGCGAACTCCGGCGTGTAGCCGTTTTTCTTCATGCCGGCGGCGAGGCGTTCCTTGTGCGGCTCCAGTCCGCCGTGGCGTTTCCATGCGGCCATCGAGCGACGCAACTGATCAGCCTCGCCGGGGCTGTAATCGGCGGCGACGATAGCGATCTGCATCACTTGTTCCTGAAACAGTGGCACGCCGAGGGTTCTTTCCAGAACGACCTTGAGTTCTGGCGACGGGTAGGTTTCCTCTTCCTCTTTGTTTCGGCGGCGCAGATACGGATGCACCATCCCGCCCTGAATCGGCCCCGGGCGAACGATGGCCACTTCAATCACCAGATCGTAGAACTTCGCCGGTTTCAGGCGCGGCAGCATCGACATCTGCGCCCGCGACTCGATCTGAAACACGCCGATGGTGTCGGCGCGGCTGATCATGTCGTAGGTCGGTTTGTCTTCGGCCGGAATCGTCGCCAGGCTCAGGTCCAGATTGCGATGGCGGCGCAGCAGATCGAAGCAGCGACGGATGGCACTGAGCATGCCGAGGGCGAGGATATCCACCTTGAGCAGGCCGACTGCATCGAGGTCATCCTTGTCCCACTGAATGATCGTGCGCTCGGCCATCGCGGCGTTCTCCACCGGCACCAGCGTGTCCAGCGGCTGCTCGGAAATCACAAAACCGCCGGGGTGCTGCGACAGGTGCCGGGGGAAGCCGATCAACTGCCCGGTCAGGCTCAGCACCCGGCGCAGCAGCGGGCTGTCCGGGTCGAAACCGCCTTCGAGCAAACGCGCGACCGGCGGCGTTTCATCGCTCCAGTGGCCGCAACAATCGGCCAGTGCGTTGATCTGATCAGGCGGCAGGCCCAAGGCCTTGGCCACATCGCGCACCGCGCCGGCAGCGTGGTAAGTGCTGACCACCGCCGTCAGCGCCGCGCGACCACGGCCGTAACGGCGAAACACATATTGCAGGACTTCTTCGCGGCGTTCGTGCTCGAAGTCGACGTCAATGTCCGGCGGCTCGTTGCGCTCCTTGGACATAAAGCGTTCGAACAGCAGCGTGGTGCGATCCGGGTCGATTTCGGTGATGCCCAAGGCAAAGCACACCGCCGAATTGGCCGCAGAGCCACGGCCCTGGCACAGAATCCTCTGCTCGCGGGCGAAGTGCACCACGTCATGCACGGTGAGGAAATAGCTTTCATAGCCGAGTTCGGCAATCAGTTGCAGTTCATCGTCGATCTGTTTGAGCACTTTGGCTTGCGGACCTTTCGGCCAGCGCCAGGCGATGCCTTGTTCAGTCAGATGGCGCAACCAGGAACTGGCGCTGTGCCCCTCCGGCACCAGCTCTTTGGGGTATTGATAACGCAACTCGCCCAGATCAAACGTGCAGCGTCGGGCCAGACTTACCGACTCGTCGAGCAAGGCCTGCGGATACAACTCGCGCAACACCTCGACACTGCGCAAATGCCGTTCGCCATTGGGATGCAGGCGTAATCCCGCCTCGGCCACCGGGACGTGATGCCGGATCGCGGTCATGGTGTCCTGCAAGGCACGCCGGCCACGGGCGTGCATGTGCACATCGCCGCTGGCTACCGGCGGAATCTGCAACTCGGCGGCCAGCCCCAACAACGCCGCCAGCCGCTGCTGATCGTCCTGCCCGCGATGCAACTGCACCGCCAGCCACAGACGCTCACCGAAGGTCTGCTGCAGCCAACGCCCCTCTTCCACCTGATCCAGCGAATCCGGCACCCACAACACCAGCAACCCCGGCAACGGTTCGGCGAAGTCTTCGCGCAACACCTGATACTGGCCTTTCTGCGTGCGTCGCCGAGCACGGGTGATCAGACCGCACAGCGCCTGATAACCCGCCAGATTTTCCACCAGCAGCACCAGTTTCGGGCCGTTTTCGATACGTACTTCGCTGCCGATGACCAGCGGCAGCTCAACCGCTTTCGCCGCTTGCCAGGCCCGAACGATCCCGGCCAGCGTGCATTCATCGGTGATCGCCAGTGCCTGATAGCCGTGCTTTTTTGCACGCTGAAACAGTTCCAGCGCACTGGACGCACCGCGCTGAAAACTGAAGTTCGACAGGCAGTGCAGTTCGGCATAACCGTCGTTCATGCAAACCAGCCCTGCAGCCACAGCGGACCGTCCTCACCCACCGCCCGATAAGCCCAGCCTTGCTGACCAGCGCGGTTCTGGATCAGGTAATAATCGCGGCGCACATCGTCACCGTCCCACCAGCCGGATTCGATACGTTCCGGGCCCATGAGAATTCGCGCCGAACCTTCTGCCACGCTTTGCGGCTCACCGAGCAACCAGCCCGGGCGATGCACATTCGGCAAGCCTGCGCAGCGTTGTTTGTCGACGCCGTGCTGCCACGCGCACTCCGGGCGATGATCAGCCTGAAAACGCAAGCCCTGCACCGCGTCATCGCCCAAGCGTGCACGCAGGCGTTCGCGCAACTGCTCCCACGGCAAGGTCTGCTGCGGACGGTCGTCGAACAACTCCTGAAACTGCGGCACGAAACTCGGCAGGTCCTCGGCGCGCAGACGAAAGCCGCGCACGGGCGCCTCGACTTGCACCTGTTCCAGCCGGCCACGCGCCAGCTCGAAGAGCATCGCCGGATCACGTTCGGCGCTGAGCAGGCCGACTTTGATGATGCTGTCCGGCAGCCCGGCGTGCTCCAGGTGCAGATCGAAACGTTGCACGCCGCTGTCACGCCCGCAGAGGAACGCCGACAAGTCACCGGTCAAACGGCGTAACGGGAACAGCAACGCCTGATGGGATTGCACGTCAAAGTTGAGTTCGATGCGCACGTCGAAACGATCCGGCGGCAGGTAAAACGCCAGCGCCAGCGGCCGCGCACCGAACAAGGTGTCGAGGTGCTTGAGCATCTGCGCTTCGAAGCGCCGGGCCAGCGCCTGACGCGGCAGGCTCTGCACCTGACTGAGATTGCGCAGGCCCATGCGCGACAACGCCGTGGCCACTGCGGGTTCCAGACCGACACGGTCGACCGGCAACTGACCGAGGTGATGCTGCAAGGCCTCGCCGTCCGGCACCACCAAGCCATCGTAAGCATTGGCCAGCACCCGCGCCGCCACCGGATTCGGGGCAGCGACGATGCGATGGCGGAAGCCCAGATCGGTCAGCTCCTGGCGCAGTCGTGCTTCGAACTGCGCCCACGAACCGAACAGGCCAAGGCTCGACTCGATCTCGAACACTACGGTGCGCGGATAGTGCACGCTGACCTGCGCGCTAAACCGGTAGGCCCACGCGGCGAGAAACTGCTGCCAGTGCTCGACCTCGGCGGCCTCGTAATCGGCGGTGACAAAACCTTTGCTCATCGCTTGGGCGGCGGTCATCGACTGGCCGGGACGCAAACCGAGTTTGCGCGCCGCCGGGTTGACTGCTTGCAGGACCCGGCGCTGGGCCGGGCCGTTGAGCAGCACCAACGGCTCATCGGGGTCGGGCCGCTGACGCAGCACGGCGTCGAGGGCCAATTGCGGAAACAGAATACACACCCAGCGCATGACGACCTCAGTGACCCACGGCAAAGGCGATCGGTGCCGTACGCGCCAGCCCACCCCGGCACTTGAGCACGCGTAACTGCGCGGGTTTGGCGTCGATGGCGATGCGCAGCGCCGCCGGTGACGGGTTGATCGCTTCGCTCAAGGGGCGCCAGGCAAACGCCAGGGTCTGGCCGGTTTCTGCAGCTACCTGCAAACGGCGCAAGGCACGGTCATCGGCCTTGTGCGGCCAGCACAGCACCGCGCCGCAACTGCCCGAACGCAAACACTGTTCCGCCGCCCACAAGGCATCGCGGTCGCTGGCCTGGATCACCGACAACTGACGCAGATCGACCCCGGCGTTTGCCCACGCCTGCGGATACGGCACAAACGGCGGCGCCACCAGCACGATGCGCTCGCCCGCCGCCGACAACCGCGCCAGCGTCGGCCAGACCAGTTGCAGTTCGCCGACACCGGGACCGGCCAGGAGAATTTCGCTCAGCGCCGCCTCCGGCCAGCCACCGCTGGGCAGTGCCGCGTCCAGCGCGGTGTGCCCGGTCGGTTGCGGGCTGGCGGCCGGTGGCGCAGGCCGGCCTTTCCAGACCTGGCCGCCATTGAACAGCGTATCCAACGCAACGACGGCGCCCATCAGCCTTGCCTCACCAGACCGCAGAACACCCCTTCGATGGCCAGATCCTGATCGTCGCGCACGACAATCGGCTGGTACGCCGGGTTGCGCGGCAACAGTCGCACTTCATCGCCCAGCCGTTCGAAGCGTTTGATGGTGACTTCACCGTCGAGCCGCGCCACGACAATCTGGCCGTTGAACGCCTCGGGATTGCGCTTCACGCCGACCAGATCGCCGTCGAGAATGCCGTCCTCGATCATCGAATCGCCCTGCACCCGCAGCATGTAGTCAGGTGGGCGGGAGAACAGCGCCGGGTCGAGCAGCAAGCGGCTATGGATGTCGGCATCGGCGCCAATCGGCGCACCGGCAGCGACGCGGCCGAGCACGGGAATGTCGAGCAATTCCGGACGCGCCGGTTGCCCGAGCAGGCGAATGCCCCGGGCCTGATGCGGATTGACCTCGATAAACCCGGCTTCGGTGAGCGCGAGCACGTGCTTGCGCGCCACGCTGCGCGAGGCAAAACCAAAAGCCTCGCTGATTTCAGCGAGGCTTGGAGGCTGACCGTGTTCGGCGATGCGTTCGCGAATAAAAGTCAGGATGGCGGTACGGCGGGGAGTCAGGTTCGTCATGGAGTACATTTGTACTCCTGTAGGATTTTCCTGACAAGCGCCGCCAGTCGGCCTAGGCCGACGTAGGAGCTGCCGAAGGCTGCTCCTGCATTAGCTCAGGCCTCTCGAGGCCAGAAATGCGGCGATGTAATCGATAAAGGCGACGACCTTGGCCGTGGCCCGCCGGTGGCTCGGGTACACCGCGAGAATGTGCGGGCCGAAGGTGTCCGGATCGATGTCGTAATCAGCCATAACCCGCATCAATCGCCCGTCGGCAATGTACGGCGCGGCGCTCCACAGCGGCGTGTGCAGCAAACCGCGCCCGGCCAAAGCACTGGCCAACAACAAATCGTAATTATCGCTGCGCAACAGCGGATTCGCCGGTTGCGCGAGGCTCAAGCGCTGCCCATCGCGCTCGGCCCACCAGAATTCGCGGCTGAGCAACGGGTGCTGATAAAGCAGCCATTCATGCTGTTCAAGGGTTTGCGGAGTCACCGGCAAACCCTTGCGCGCCAGATATTCGGGGCTGCCGCACAGGGCCAGACGATTGCTGCCGACCACCCGTGCAATCAGCCCCGGCAAATCATCGTGGCCCTCACGCAGCGCCAGGTCGTAACCACTTTCCAGCAGGTTGACGAACGCATCGCACAAATCCACTTGCAGGCTGATCTGCGGGTATTGCTGCAAAAAGCCGTCACACACCTGATCGAGAAACGCCCGCCCGTACGCCAGCGGCGCGGTGATTTTCAGATTGCCGCGCAAACCGTGCTGCAACTGCTCGATTTCTTCACTGGCCTCGTCGAGCCGCTGCAACACCAGCCGTGCGGTTTCCAGGTACACCCGGCCGATTTCGGTGAGCAGAATCCGCCGCGTGCTGCGTTCGAACAGGCGCGCGCCCAGCTCCGATTCCAGGTGATTGACCGCTTTGGTCAGTGCCGAAGGCGTTTTGCCCAACTGTTCGGCGGCGCGGCTGAAACTGCCGAGCTGCGCGGTGACCACGAACATTTTCAATGCACCCAACTTGTCCATGCTTTTTCCATTCAGGCAAAAACGTTTTTCGTGAGGGAGGCGTTCTGTCGGCCGCTGTCAGCCACTAATCTCGCCATCAGACGCAATAACAAGGAAATCTTCAATGAAAAGATTCATCCCGAGTCTGTTGGCAGCCGCCGTAAGTTTTGCCTCGATGGAAGCCATGGCCGCCGCCGATCTGATCCTGCTCAACGGCAAGATTTTCACCGCCGACCGCACGCAACCCAAGGTTCAAGCACTGGCCGTGGAAAACGGCAAAGTGCTGAAAGTCGGCACCGATGCACAGATCAAAGCCCTGATCGAACCCGGCACACAAGTCATCGACCTTAAGGGCAAAGCGTTGATGCCCGGCCTGATCGACAGCCATTCCCACGCGATATTCGGTGGTCTGGAAATGGTTTCGGCGAACATGGAAGACGAAGTCGTCACCCTCGACGAACTGCAAAAACGCCTGCGCAACTGGCGAGAAGACGGCAAGGCCAAACACGGTGATGTGCTGAGCATTGCCGGCATGAGTTCAGCTTACTGGGCGCAGGCCGAAGCCTTGGGCAACACCTTCAACAACGGCGAATGGGCCAATGTGCCAGTGGTGTTCATCGGCAGCGACCACCACACGGCGTGGGCCAACAACGTCATGCTCAAGCGCGCCGGGATTGATGCGGCCCTGCTGAAAACCCTGCCCGACGCGGAAAAAGACACCATCGGCAAACTGGCGAGCGGCGAGCCGAACGGCTTTGTGGTCGACGCCGGTTGGGATCGGGTCGCCTCGAAAATGCCGGTGCCAAGCCCTACCGACATGTTGAACGCGGCGAAATCAGCGGTGCGCTACAACAACAGCCTCGGCATCACCGCGTGGATGGACCCGGCCGCCAACGCTGCACCGGGTGAAGCGGTGTTCGCCCTCAAACCCACCGAGAAAACCGTCGGCGTGCTGCCGGCCTATAAAGCCCTGTCGGAAAGTGGCGACATGAGCGTGCACGTCGCGGCGCTGCTGGTGGCCAACCCGAAAAGCGTGCCCGCCGACCTCGATACGCTGGACAAGGTGCGCGAGCAATTTCAGGGCATCCCCAACCTGACCCTGCCCGGCATCAAGATCTTTGCCGACGGGGTGATCGAATTCCCGGCGCAAAGCGCGGCGATGATCGACCCGTACAGCAACTCGCACAAACAGGGCGAACTGCTGATCGATCCGCAACACTTCGGTGAACTGGTCAGCGCCATCGACCAGCGCGGCTGGCTGGTGCACATCCATGCGATCGGCGACCGCGCGGTGCGGGAATCGCTGAACGGCATTGCGCAGGCGCGCAAGGACCGCCAAAGCGGTGTGACCCATTCGATCACCCACCTGCAAATGGTCAACCCGAAAGAGTTCGCCCGCTTCAAACCGCTTAACGTGATCGCCTCGATGCAACTGCTGTGGGCCAGCGCCGACGACTACACCACCGAGATGATCAAGCCCTACGTCAGCGCCCTCGCCTTCCGCTATCAGTACCCGGCGCACTCGCTGCTAAAACAGGGCGCGACGATTGCCGGCGCCAGCGACTGGCCGGTGTCTTCGCCGAATCCGTTCAACGCCATGGCCCAGGCGATTACTCGTGTCGGGCCGTTGGGTGTGCTCAATGCCGACGAACGTCTGGACCGCGACACGATGTTCTATGCCTACACCATCAACGCAGCGCGCACGATTGGCCTGGAGAAACAGATCGGCTCGCTGACGCCGGGCAAGCAGGCGGACTTTATCGTGCTCGATCGCGATGTGTTCAGCGTCGACAACAAGGCCCTGCATGACACCAAAGTCCTGCAAACCTGGTTCGGCGGTCGTCAGGTCTATACCACCACAAAATAACAACACTGTTCCCCCCTGTGGGAGCGAGCCTGCTCGCGAAGGCGGCGTATCAGTCGCCATCAATGCTGAATGAACCACCGCTTTCGCGAGCAGGCTCGCTCCCACAGGGTCTGTGCGGGTGGTCGAGATCGAATCCCCCCGCAGTTCTCTTTCTGCCCAATAACAATCACAACATCGGGACTTCACATGAAAGCCTTGCCCCTGTTCGCCCTGAGTTTTTTGAGCGTGCTGCCGTTGAGCAGTTTCGCGATCCCTTTGAACGATGACTTCGCGGTGCTGGTCGACCTGACCCTGGCCAGCGATTACCGCACCCGGGGCATCTCGCAAACCCAGAATGATCCCGCCGTGCAGGCCGGCCTCACCCTCGCCCACAGCAACGGTCTGTACCTCGGCGCCTGGAGTTCCAACGTCGATTTCGGCGGCGGCCTGAAAACCCGCCAGGAAGTCGATTACTACGCTGGCTGGCTGTGGCAGGCGACCGAAGAGGTCAGCCTCGATCTGGGCTACATGAAGTACGCCTACCCCAAGGAAAGCCAGTTCAACCAGAGCGAGGTGTACGGGATCCTCGGGGTGTATGGGGTGAAACTGGCGGCGTATTACTCCAGTGATGCGCCGGGGATCGATAGCAAACAGAGTTCGCTGTACAGCTACATCGGTTATGAAACCGAGTTGCCGTTCGACTCGGGGTTGAAGCTGCGTTACGGCAATATGGATTTCAAGGATCCGCATCTGTATTCGGCGTCCGGGCAGGCCGAGGACAGCTATCGGGAGTGGGAGGTCAAACTCACCCACAATCTGGCCGGGGTGGTGTTGGGGTTGAGCTATATCGACACCGATCTGTCGCAAAGCCAGTGCCTGAGTAATTGGGGCTTCAAGGATGTGTGCACGGCAACTGTCGTCGCCAGCGTCAGCAAATCCTTCTGAAAAACCGTTGTTCACCTGTGGGAGCGAGCCTGCTCGCGAAAGCGGTGGAAGAGTCGCCATCAATCTTGACTGACACATCGCCTTCGCGAGCAGGCTCGCTCCCACAGTTTTGATCGGGGTGAGCCAGCTCGGTAGTTGTTACAGGATGTTTACGAATTTTTTGCTAATGTTCTTCTACAGTTACCCGCGCAACCGCGTGGTTTTCTATTCATGTAGAGGAATGTTTGACATGGCTTTGGGCAAGGGACTGCGTTTACCGTCCATTACCTCTACTCGACTGGTGCTGCTGTTTTCCCTGGCGCTGGTGGCACTGTACAACCTGGCGACCTGGAAGGCGCTGGGTACGCTGATCACCCTGCAAGGCGCGCACAAACTGGCGTTTTTCGCCTCGTTCGGCCTGTTTTTGTGGGCCGCCATCACCCTGCTGCTGACTCTGGTGTCGTTCCGCTGGACGTTGAAACCGGTGCTCACCGTGGTCGCTCTGCTCTCGGCATGCGCTGCGTATTTCATGAACGAATACGGCATCACCATCGACACGGTGATGATCCAGAACGTCTTCGAAACCAACCCCGCCGAAGCCACCGCGCTGTTCAACGGCAAGCTGCTGGCTTACGTGCTGTTGCTCGGCGTGTTGCCGGCGGCGTTGATCTGGCGTTGGCCGGTCAGTTATCGGCCGTTCTTTCGCGGCCTGCTCAACAAGGTGCTGGTGATCGTCGCCTGCGTGCTGGTAATCGCCGCTTCAGTGGGTGCGTTCTATTCGACCTACGCGCCGATCTTCCGCGAAGAAGACAAGCTCACCCACTTCATCAACCCGACCAACTACATCTACGCGATCAGCAAGTACACCCAGCAACGCCTGGGCATCAAAAAGCACTTCGTGGTGCAGGCCATCGGCGAAGACGCGGTGATGAGCGCCAAAGTTGCCAGCCGCGAAAAGAAATCGCTGATGGTGTTTGTGGTCGGTGAAACCGCCCGTGCCGATCACTTTTCGCTGAACGGCTATGAACGCGAGACCAATCCCGAACTGAGCAAACTCGACATCCTCAACTTCACCCAGGTGCATTCCTGCGGCACGTCGACGGCGGTCTCGGTGCCGTGCATGTTCTCGATGTTCCCGCGTGAGGATTACAGCGATAAGAAAGGCAAAACCTACGAAGGCCTGCTCGACATCCTCCAGCGTGCCGGCGTGCAAGTGCTGTGGCTGGACAACAACAGCGACTGCAAAGGCACTTGCCTGCGCGTACCACATCGCGACATTTCCAAAAACCAGCCGGGGCCATTCTGCGACGGCAACAACTGCCTCGACGAAGCGCTGTTGCAAGACCTGCAAAGCTACATCGACAGCCTCAAGGGCCACGCGATCATTGTGCTGCACGCCGACGGCAGCCACGGCCCGGAATACTACGAGCGCTATCCAAAAGACATGGAGCGCTTCAAACCGATCTGCCACACCAACCAGTTGGGCAGTTGCAGCCGCGATGAACTGGTGAACGTGTACGACAACACGATCCTGTACACCGACCATTTCCTCGCCAAGGTCATCGAATTGCTCAAGCGCAATCAGGACGCGCTGGACACCTCGATGGTGTATGTCTCCGACCACGGCGAATCACTGGGCGAGAATGGCTTGTACCTGCACGCCGCGCCGTATGCGCTGGCGCCGCAAGCGCAGACCCATGTGCCGATGGTGATGTGGTTCGGCAGTGGCGCACTGGCCAGCGAAGGGATTGATCGCGGCTGCCTGCAAGGCAAGACCGGGCAGGCGGATCTGAGCCATGACAACCTGTTTCACTCGGTGCTGGGGTTGTTTGAGGTGAAGACCTCGCTGTATCAGCCGGGGCTGGATATTTTTCATGGCTGCCGGCCGTCGATGACCGCTGCGCAATAACCCCAGGAACTGCACAAATCCCCTTGTAGGAGTGAGCCTGCTCGCGATAGCGGTGGATCAGCCAACATCATTGTTGAATGACATACCGCTATCGCGAGCAGGCTCACTCCTACAGGGGGCTGTGGTGTATCAGGAGTTGAGGTTTGCCAGATAAGCCCACGGGTAGATGCCGCGCTGATGGCCGTCACTGAACACCAGTTGCACGCCGTAGCCCTGGGGGTTGAGTTCGATCAGGCGCACGCGATCATCGACCCGCGGCGTCAGGCCTTTCAGGCGAAACGCGCGACATTGCGAGCACGGGCACTGGCGGCGCAGTTCGGCGTGATTGAGCTGTTGTTCGCGGCCATCCGGCCAGCTCAAGCGCAAGGTGCCTGCGCTCTGCGAATTCCCCACCGACAGCGGGTTCATTGCAGCTGACTCAAGGCGATGCGCACGGCTTTGCGCACTTCCGGGTCGCCGTCGTCCTGCGCGGCCTGCAACGCGGCCACGGCACCGCGATCATTCAGTTCGCCCAAGGCCAGCGCGGCTTCCTTGCGCAGGTTGCTGATGCGATGGCCGAGGGTCTCGATCAACGCCTCCAGCGCCGGCACGAAACGCAAACGGCCGAGGCTGCGGGTGGCTCGCAGGCGCACTTGCCAGTAATCATCGCTCAGCGCTTCGACCAAGGCCGGGCCGGCGTCTTGGTGGCCGACCTTGCCCAAGGTCGTCGCGGCTTCTTCGCGCACTTGCCAGGCGTTGTCCTGCAAAGCCTGGCGCAGGGCCGGGAGGACCTCGGCGCTGGAAGCCAAACCGAGGGCACCGGTGGCGGCGCGGCGCACTTCGGTGTCCGGGTCGTCGCTGGCCAATCGCGCTAACGCCGGTAGCGCGTCGAGTTGTTTGAGCCAGCCGAGCACGCCCACCGCTTCGCGACGCACACTGGCATCAGCATCGTTCAGCGCAGCGACCGCAGCCGGCGCGGCGTCGGCGAAACGCAACTCACGCAAGGCACGGAATGCGGCGATCCGCACGCTGACGTCGGCGTGATCGGTCCACGGCAGAATCACCCGCCCCGCTGCTTCCGTTTTGAGCAGACTCAGACTCTGCGCCGCAGCGGATTGCACGGCGGGCGACGGGTCAGTCAGCGCCTCGCACAAGGCCTGCACGACCTCAGCATCTTCCCAAGCCTCAAGCAGGCGCGCGGCTTCGGCGCGGACTTCTTCGGCGGGATCCTGGCCGAGGCGATCGACCAGCCAGAGCAAGCCATCCGGTTCTTCCAGATCCGCCAGATCAATCAGGGCAATGCGCCGCACGCCGGCGTCTTCTGCAGTCAGACGCGGTTGCAGGGCGAGGATGTCATCGTTATCGGTCACAGCAAAAATAGAGGTCATAGGGCAAATCGCGGCAAAGGGTTTTCGGGAGGCAGGCCGAGCGGATTGAGGCGCGGCAGCGGTCGGTCATCGTCGTGGCGCAGCAGGTCGAGGCAGTGGCGTTTGAGTCGCGAGAACTCGGGGCTGGTGACCAGTTCACTGGTGCGTGGCCGGGCGAAATCCAGACGCAAGTCTTCAATGATTCGCCCCGGCCGTGCGCTCATCACCAGCAAGCGGTCGGCGAGGAACAGCGCCTCGTCGATGTCGTGGGTAACGAAGACCACGGTGGTGCGGATGCGCGTCCAGATGTCCAGCAGCAGCTCCTGCATGTTCAGGCGGGTCAGCGCATCCAGCGCGCCGAACGGTTCGTCCATCAGCAACAGGCGCGGACGGTTGACCAGCACGCGGGCGATTTCGACGCGTTGCTGCATGCCGCCCGAGAGCTGATCGGGCCAGCGTTCGGCGAAGCCTTCGAGGCCGACCAGTTTGAGAATGTCATCGGCGGCTCGATGGCGCTCCGCCTTGCCGATGCCGCGCATCTTCAGACCGAAGGCGACGTTGTCGCGCACCGTGCGCCACGGAAACAGCGTGTGATGCTGGAACACCATGCCGCGCTGGGGTGACGGCCCGGATACCGCAGCGCCATCGACTTTAAGGCTGCCGGCGTGCGCGCTCAGATGCCCGGCCAGGGCGCCGAGCAATGTCGATTTGCCGCAACCTGACGGGCCGAGAATACACACGAACTGGCCCGGTTCGATCTGGCAATCAAGTTCGCGCACCGCTTCGAACGCTTCACGCCCTGCGCCGAGGACGATGGACAACTGGCGGATATCGATCCGCCCTTCCGGGGTTTGCATCACGCTCATCAGGCTTTTCCTCGCGGTCGATGCCAAGGCGTGAACAACCCGCCCAGATGTTTGATCAGCAGACTGCTGCCCATGCCCAACACGCCGATCAGCAGCATGCCGACGACGATGTCGGCGTAGTTCTGAATGGTGTAGGACTCCCAGGTGTAGTAACCGATGCCGAACTGGCCGGAGATCATTTCCGCCGTGACCAGACAGAACCACGACGTGCCCATGCCGATCGCCAGGCCAGTGATGATGCTCGGTGCGGCGCCGGGCAAAATCACTTCCAGCAGAATTGCGCGGCGCCCTGCCCCGAGGCTTTTCGCGGAGGCGATCAGACGCGGGTCTACACCTTCGACGCCGTGCACGGTGTTGAGCAGAATCGGAAACAGCGCGCCGGTGAAGGTGATAAAGACCATCGACAGTTCCGAGGATGGGAACATCAGGATCGCCAGCGGGATCCACGCGACGGCGGGGATCGGGCGCAGGACTTCCAGCGGTGGCAGCAGCAGGTCTTCGGCCCATTTCGAGCGGCCGATGGCCAGACCGAGGGCGACGCCGATCAGCAGTGCCGCGAGGTAACCGGCGAACACGCGGCTGAGGCTGGCGGTCAGGTGCTGGAGCAACTTGCCGGAGTCGCCCAGGCCAAGCGCAGCTTCGATCACGGCCACGGGGGTGGGCACGTTGGCAAAGGTGACCAGGCCGAGGTTCCAGTGGTGGCTGGCGGCGAGTTGCCAGAACAGCAGGCAGAGCAGCAGTGAGGCGACTCTTGATGTCCAGCGGATGGGTGTTTTCATGGAGCGGGTTTCCAGTTCTGGATCTGTGTTGTGGCTGAGATTTACCCCCTCACCCCAGCCCTCCCGAAACGTCGGACCGCCCCCAAGGGGGCGAGGGGGAAAGGGAGCCGATTTTCATGCTTTTCAAAACCTGAGTTCGGCTCGGTATTTCAGGTCGGCGTACCTTGCCCAAACACCTCGGTCAGTCCCCTCTCCCTCTGGGGCGCAAGGGGGAAAGGGAGCCGATCTTCATGCCTTTCAAACCTGAGTTCGGCTCGGTATTTCAGGTCGGCGTACCTTGCCCAAACACCTCGGTCAGTCCCCTCTCCCTCTGGGGTGCAAGGGGGAAAGGGAGCCGATCTTCATGCCTTTCAAACCTGAGTTCGGCTCGGTATTTCAGGTCGGTGTACCTTGCCCAAACACCTCGGTCAGTCCCCTCTCCCTCTGGGAGAGGGCTAGGGTGAGGGGCTTTTGATCTTCAACTAGCGGGCAGCGACTGCTTGGGTGGTGGCGTCGGTGAAATCGAGTACCTTGCCCCCCTGCGTCGAGGCAAATTGCTGAGCCTGGCCCTTGAGCAGGAACGCGCTCAAACGTCCTTTCGCATCGCTGGCAAACCACGCCTGTTCAGCGAGCAATTTGATCCCGCTGTCACTGGCCTGGGCATACACAGCACGGATGTTTTTGCCTTCCTGCTTCAATGCGGCGAGCGCAGTGAACGCCTCTTCCGCTGACGCGTACTGGCGCACTTTGTCCTCACCGCGCACCCAGATTTCCGCGACATGGCTGAAGTCAGTGATCGCTTTACCGGTCGCCACATCCACGGCTTTCAGTGGCGTTTGCGCGTAGTTGGCCAGTTGCGCCGTGTAGTCCAGACCCGATGCCTTGAACGCCGCCCGGATGTATTGATCGTCGATGAAGGTATGCAGATCGAGGCCACGATCGGCCTTCTTCAGTAACTTCAACGTATCAATGGCCGTGCCGACTGCCTGACGATATTCCGGCTTCCAGCTCAGGTCGCGGGTCTGCACGCCGAGCGGGCCGTGGAACAGGTAGTTCACTTCTGCATCGACGCCAGTGACTTTGGCGATCAGCTCGCTGTACTTCTCAGGTTCGGCGGTGAGCAGTTGATTGGCCTCGATACTCGCGCGCAAGTACGCGACGACGACCTCCGGGTACTTCTTCGCATACGCCTGATCCACCAGCGCACCGTGAAACGTCGGCGCATTGGCCTGGGCGCCGTCGTAGATCTTGCGGGCGAAACCTCGGCTCGGGAACAGTTCGGCGAACGGCACAAAATCGGCGTGGGCGTCGATCTTGCCGGCCTGCAACGCCGAACCCGCGACCTCTGGCGGCTGGGCAATGATGTTGACGTCCTTGAGCGGATCCCAACCCTGCGCCGCCACCGCGCGCAACAACATGCCGTGGGCCGTGGAAGCGAACGGCACGGAAATCGTCTTGCCCTTGAGTTCGCTCAGCGCCTGCACGCCGGACGCACTCGGCACGACGATGCCGTTGCCGCTGCCCTTGATGCTCCCCGACAACACGCTGATGAACAGGCTGTGCTTGCCGGCGGTCTCGAACGCGACGCCGTTGAACGCGCCGGGGAAATCGGCCATGGCGCCGAAGTCGAGTTTGCCGGCGACCATCTCGTTGGTCAGCGGTGCGCCGCTGGTGAAGTTCTTCCACTGCACGTCGTACTTCGCGTCTTTGTAGGCACCGTCGTGGGGCAGGTATTTGTCGAGCAGACCGAGTTCACGAATCAACAACCCACCGGCGGCGCAGTTGATGGTGGTGTCCTGGGTGCCGATGGCGATGCGGATGGTTTCGGCCGAGGCCGACACGGTGAATGAAGCCAGTACCAGACCGGCGATTGCTGCACGCAACATGAGTGTTTCCCCTCGAATCATTTATTTGAGTTCGTCTCCGCCGCGATCAGGGCGCGGTGGGAAACGAGGGGTGTTCGGTTATTTCAGCGTCCGGGGTTTCCGGATGGCTTTGGGTTGTCAAAAATCCAATGTAGGAGTGAGCCTGCTCGCGATAGCGGTGGGTCAGATGTAGATGTGTTAGCTGACACACCGCTATCGCGAGCAGGCTCACTCCTACAGGGGAACGGGCTTCAGCGCAGGAGATAGGGGATGTCGACTTTGACCGCGCCGGTCGGGCAATCCTTCTCGCACGGCATGCAGTACCAGCATTCATCGAACGCCATGTAGGCCTTCTGCGTTGCCGGATTGATCGCCAGCAAATCCATCGGGCACACATCGACGCACACGGTGCAGCCCTTTTCGGCGATGCATTTGTCCTCGTCCACGGTGACGGGGGCGTTGGAGCGGAAGAAGATTTCCTGAGCTTGATAGGCCATGGTTCGGACTCTCTTTTAGTAGTGCATCAAGCGGCGAAAGCGCCTACCCGCAAGCGGTCGTAAGCCTGCATTTCTTCGGCATCGAGCGGGATGATGTAAGGCTCGACGGCTTTCTTGAAACTGGTCATCTGACCGTCCTCGCCTTTTTTCAAATGGCAATGGCAGAACCAGTCACTGTCGTTGCGCTGCGGGTGATCAACGCGATAGTGGTACAGGCCCCAGCGGCTTTCGGCGCGGAACAACGAGGCGCGCGCAGCCATTTCGGCGCAATCGCGGATCACGCTGGTTTCCATGGCGCGCATCAGCTCATGGGCGTTGTTGGCTTTCATCTGTTCGAGATCGCGTTCGATGTCGCTGAAGCGTTGCAGGCCGATCTGCATTTTCTTGGTCACTTTCGGCGGCTGCAGGTAATCGTTGACGAAGCGTCGCAGCTTGTACTCGACCTGCGCCGGCGGCAGACCGTGCTCGCGGTCCAGCGGTGCGTAGACCCGGGCCTTTTCCTTTTCGATCTGCTCGGCATCCAGCGCGGAAAACTCGCGGCCGGCGACGAAGTCTGCGGCGTTGTGCCCGGCGAACCAGCCGTAGGTGAACGCGCCAAGCATGTAGTTGTGCGGCACCGCAGCCATGTCGCCCGCCGAGTACAAGCCCTTCACCGAGGTCTCGGCACGCTCGTTGACCCACACCCCGGACGCCGAATGGCCACTGCAAAAACCGATTTCGGAGATGTGCATTTCGACCATTTGCGTGCGGTAATCGGTGCCACGATTGGCGTGGAACTGGCCGCGACTCGGGCGCTCGTTGCTGTGCAGGATTTCCTCGATGTTCTGGATGGTTTCCTCGGCCAAGTGATCGAGCTTGAGGAATACCGGGCCGTTGCCGCTCTCCAGTTCCTGGTGGAATTCCCACATCATCTGCCCGCTCCAGTAGTCGCACTCGATGAAGCGTTCGCCCTTGTTGTTAGCTGTATAACCGCCCAGCGGGCCGGTGACGTAGGCGCAGGCCGGGCCGTTGTAATCCTTGATCAGCGGGTTGATCTGGAAGCACTCAAGGTTCGCCAGTTCGGCACCCGCGTGGTACGCCATCGCGTAACCGTCGCCGGCATTGGTCGGATTCTCGTAGGTGCCCATCAGGTAGCCCGACGACGGCAGACCGAGACGCCCGGCAGCGCCACACGCGAGGATCACAGCCTTGGCCTTGATCACATGGAAATCGGCGGTGCGGCAATCGAAGCCCATCACACCGTTGACAGTGCCCTCCTCGTCGGTCAACAAGCGCGTGCAAACCAGGCGATTGGTGATGCTTACCCGCGCACGTTTCAACTGGCGATAAAGGACCTTTTTGATGTCGTGCCCTTCCGGCATCGGCAACACGTAGGCGCCCATGTGGTGGACCTTTTTCACCGCGTAATCGCCGGTTTCGTCCTTCTCGAACTTCACGCCCCAGCGGTCGAGTTGTTCGATGGTTTCAAAGCTGTGCGTCGCATAGGCGTAAACGGCGGCCTGATTGACGATGCCGTCGTTGGCGATGGTGATTTCCTTGGTGTACTGCTCCGGCGTCGAGTGGCCAGGGATGATCGCGTTGTTCAGGCCGTCCATGCCCATGCTGATCGCGCCGCTGCGTTTGACGTTGGCCTTGTCGACCAGCAACACGCGCAAGTCGCGGTTCTTTTCCTTGGCCTTGATCGCGGCCATCGGGCCTGCGGTGCCACCGCCGATGACGACGATGTCGTATTCCTGTTCAAGAACGTTGCGGGTCATGCCTGCTCCCCTTTTTGCCGGTCGATCCGCAGGCGGTACTGGAACGCATCGCCACGGTAGTAAAGGTGTTCGAAGTCCAGCGGCTGCCCTTGCGCATCGTGGGTCAGGCGCTCAATGCGCATGATCGGCGAGCCGGCCTCGACGTTGAGCGCCTGGGTCAGGTCGCTGTCGGCGAGCACTGCATCGATGGCCAGATCGGCGTGGCCGAGGGCGATGCCGCAGTCGTTTTCGAGGATCAGGAAGATGTCGCGGGTGACCAGATCGGCTTTCTCCAGTCGCTCGCCGACGGCTTTGGGCAGGTAGGTGATTTCCAGCGAAATCGGCTCGCGATTGATCAGTCGCACGCGTTTGATCTGCGCGACAATCTCGCCCTCGGCGACTTGCAAACGCTCGGCGACACGCTTGTCCGCCGGGATGAATTTGAAGCTGCGCAGGCGGTTGATCACCTCGTAGCCGCGTCCGGTCATCGACTCGGCAAGGCCTTGCAGGCTGCTGACGTTCTGAAAGGTTTTCGGCTTGGCAACGAAGGTGCCTTTGCCGTGGATCTTGAAGATCAGCCCTTCCTTTTGCAGATCGCCCAGCGCCTGGCGCACGGTGATGCGGCTGACTTTGAACAGCGCACCGAGTTCGCTTTCGGAAGGCATCTGGCTGTCTTGCGGGTATTCGCCGTCGAGGATCCGCGCACGGAGGACGTCGCGCAGTTGGGTGTGCAGAGGAACGCTACTGAGGGAGAGAACGTTATCGGTCATCACGGGATCACTTGTTATAACGAGTTATGACGTGATCTTAGAGTTGTTATGACAAGGTTGAGAAATACCGAATGGGCATAACCTTAGAGCTGGAAGCGGTTCCTGAGGACTCGAGATTTTGTGGCGAGGGAGCTTGCTCCCGCTCGGCTGAACAGCAGTCGTAAACCCGGCTGACGCGATTTACCTGAAATACCTTGTTGCCAGTATTTGGGGCCGCTGCGCGACCCAGCGGGAGCAAGCTCCCTCGCCACAGGGTTGTGGTTTAAGGCGTAAATCAGTGGCGTTTGAGGATCTGGTCCATGACCCAGTCGGTCTTGAGCGCTTGCTCGGCGACGGCGGGATGGTGTGAATCGCCACGAATATGCGCATTCATGCCCAGCACGTGATGCCACTGGATGTGCTCGTGATGGGGGATTTCCAGGCTGATGTGTTCATCGGCATGCAGCTGCACCGGATGCTCATCAAACACGGAAAAAACGATCCGCCCCTTGCTGCCGATGATCTCGACCCGATCCTCGCGCCGATCCGCGACAAAGCTCCAGCAGCCCATGCCCAGCGCGCCTGAAGCAAACCGCCAACTGGCGCTGACCGCGTCTTCTGCCGCGTATAACCCGGCCTGGTGCGCGGTGAATCCGGCGACTTCAACAATGTCACCGAGCAGATACTGGAACAGATCGAAACCATGGCTGGCCAGATCGGCAAAGTACCCACCACCGGCCACCGCCGGATCAGTGCGCCAGTTGTCGCTGCCTTCCAGGTCTGCCGCTGACGGTGCCTTGGTCAGCGTCCAGCTCAAGTGCCGCACCTCACCGATTCGCCCCTCTTCCAACCATTGCCGCACTTGCGCAAAACGTGGCAACGCACGGCGGTAGTAGGACACGAACAGATGCAAGCCGGCCTCGGCAAACGCTTGCTGCATTTGGCGACTCTGCCCGCCACTCAGCGCCATGGGTTTTTCCACGCAGCAATGCTTGCCGGCGGCGGCGACTTTCAGACTGTAGGCGTGGTGGCTGTCGGGTGGCGTGGCGATGTACACCGCGTCCACTTCGGGATCGTTGATCAGCGCGTCGACGTCGGTGTAGAACCGCTCGATGCCGTGGCGCGCAGCGTAATCGCTGACCGCCTCAAGACGTCGGCCCATTACCGCCACCAGCGCCGAACCGGGGGCCTTGTAGAAGGCCGGCCCGCTCTTGCGTTCAGTGACATCACCGCAACCGATCATGCCCCAGCGCACTACGTTCATTTTAAGTCCCTTTTTTCAAGATCAGTCCATGCGCAAGGCGCGCAAATCGAGATGCCCGTCTTTCAGCGGCGGGCACCAGTAATAGCCGCCGGTGAGTGGACGGCTGATGCGATACAAACCATCGGTGATGCCATCTTCCAGACCGCTCATGCGCCGCAGTTGCGCCTCAAAAGCATCCAGCGAGAAACCGAAAGCGAGGAACATCAAACCGGCACGATCACCTTCGATCCACGGCATCGAGCGGCGCACGACAAATGCCTCCGGCGCGAAGCTTTCCTGCGCGGTGCGTTTGACGTGAGCGGAGACCGGGGCGTCGTCAATCTCTTCGTTGTCGCTCAGGCGACGGCCCATGATGTTGTCTTTGTCGTCGGCGGACAACTTGTGGAAACCCTTGAGGTCGTGCTGCCACTGCTGGATCGCGGCGAAGCTGCCACCCACCAGGCCTTCAGCGCCTGTACTTTGCAGAGCGGCGGCGATGGCGGCTTCGTCGTGCGGGTTTTCGGTGCCGTCTTCGTAGCCGGTCAGGTCGTGGCCGTCCTTGTGGCGGAAGGCTTCCTGCATGTCTACCAGACGCAGCGCCGGGGCCAGTGCGGCTTCAAGGGCGTTGCAACGGTTGAGCAGTTCACCACGGTCGACGCCGTGCAGCCAGACCCACAGCGCGTGCTGGGTCGACGGGTTCTCGACGCCAACGCCGGTCATCTGCGGAAAACTGCGCAAGCCGTCGATCTGCACGTTGAGGGCCTTGACCAGCGCTTCACCGAAACCGACCACCGCCGACTTGCCGTCCACCTGATTCAGCAGGTTGTCGAGCGCCTGCGGCAGAGCTTCAACCGACTCAAGGGCGAAAAACAGGTGACGTGCTTGCGCAGGAACAGGGGTGGCGAGAATGCCCGGCTGGTAGTAACTCATGTGAACTCCTTGGGAAAGTGCGCGGGAGTTTACCTGTGGCCGGAGGGTTTGTGTGGTTGAAACACTGATGCATTGCGCACGCAAGCCTGTGGCGATTGTCCGGACTATGCGGTGATGCTCTCCTGCCGCCACGCGCTCGGGCTCAGCCCCGTCCAGCGCTTGAACGCGCGGCGAAAACTGCGCACATCGCTGTACCCGACTTCCTCGGTGATCCGCTCGATCGGCATATCAGGATTGGCCAGCAAACTCAGGGTCCGCGCCTGGCGCACCTGCTCCAGCAACGCTTCGAACGTCAGCGCATGCTCGGTCAACCGCCGGCGCAAGGTGCGACTGCTCATGTTCAAGTCGCTGGCGACCTTTTCAATGTGACTGCCGCTGCTCAGATCCCGGGCGATTGCACGCTCCACGGCCTGAATCAGATCGAGTTTCTGATGCACCTGCGCCGCTTCCAGCTCGAGCAATGCAACGGCCTGACGCAACGCCAGCGAATGATGATTGGGCAGGTGCACGTCCAGCCATTGCCCGTCGATGAGCATGCGATTTTGCAGACAACCGAAGCGCACCTCCGGCCCTAGCAGGCGGTGGTATTCGCTCAGGTAATCCGGTGCGGCATGCACAAACTCCACAGCGATCGCCTTGAACTCAGCCCCCACCAGCGCGCGGCCATACACCAGCAGACTGGCGAAAAACTCCTCGACCGCAAACACCTGCACATCGGCAAACGGCAAGCGGCATTCGGCATCGAGATGCACCTGCCCGCCGACCACATCGACGCTGGACACGACGATGCCGCCTGAAGTGTGCTGATGGCGAATGCCGAGGGCGAAGGCATCGCGCAAGGTCTTGCACAGCGATAACACGTGCCCGAGCAGGCCCAGTGTGCCAAGTACATTCTGCGCCCCGACCCACAGCCCCAAACCTTGATTGGGCAACACCTTGAGTGCGCGCTGAATCATCGCCACGGCCTGACGATAGGAAATCCGCTGCGCCGGATCCTGAAGATCCTCAAGGGTGAAGCCCAGTCCCCGGCACAGGCTCTGGGGATCAATGCCCTTGTTCTGCACGACTTCAGCGAGGGTTTGCAGGAGGAACGGCGAGACCAGCGCCAGTTCAAAGGTCGGGTCTTGGACTTTTACGTTCATGGGGGCTGACATTCCGGATCACGCTTGATTGTTATTTTTGTAACCGGTTATGTCGAAGAAAGTTAGCACAGGGTTGGGCGACTGTCCGCAGAAGTCCCCCTAACTGTCCGCCAATACCCTGCCCCGCCGAGCACCAAGCGCTTATTTCTATAGTACCGGGCGTACTGCGTGCCGGCGTTGCGCCCAAAACACAATAATAATGAGGACGGTTATGCACCCGAACCGCGCGACATTCCCTCTGCGTCTGGCCCTTTCCTTACTGAGCTGCGCCGCGACCGCAGCGGCGCTGGCCACCGAAGCCGGCGTCGACAACATCGGCACCGGCACCGACGGTTTCTTCATGCTGCCGCTGGAAGTCGACAGCCTTCCGGAGAACATGGTCGCGTTCAACCTCTACTACAACCACTACAAGGCGCGAAAGCTCAACATCAGCTCGTTCGGCGGCAAGGTGCCGAATGTCGAAATCGAATCCACCGCTGTGATTCCGCGTCTCGATTATTTAAGCCCGGTGCGCGTGTTCGGTGGACGCCTGGCCGGTTACATCGCCCAGCCGTGGCTGAAGCAGGAAGTCTCGGTGTTCGGCTTGAGCGACACCCGCGAAGGCATGGGCGATACCACCATCGCCCCAATCATTCTGTGGGACATGGGCAAAAACCTGACCCTTGGCGCCGCCGTGGAAATCACCGTACCCACCGGCGAATACAACGTCGACCGACTGGCCAATACCAGCAACAATTTCTACACCTACAAACCGCTGTTCTCCTTCACCTGGTTGCCGACCGACAACACCGAAGTCTCGATGAAGACCACCTACAGCTTCAACGAGAAGAACAAAGACACCGACTACAAGTCGGGGCAGATCTTCCATTTCGATTATTCGGCCAGCTACAAAATCACCGACGACCTGATGCTCGGCATCAACGGCTACTTCCTCCAGCAGACCACCGATGACAAACAGTTCGGCCACACCGTGCAGTTCGCCGGGCAGGACGTCGATGACGGCGTGCGCGGCAAGGTGTTCGCGATCGGCCCGGCGCTGCAATTCACCTTTCTCAAGTACGCCAGTGCGGAGATTCGCTGGGCCAAGGAATTTGATGTGGAGAACCGACCGGAGGGGGAAATGTTGTGGGCGAAGGTGAGTATTCCGTACGCTTTCTGAGTGCATTTGTAGGAAAGCGCACCTGGATTTGTAGCCTGAAAACCTGAAAAACGCATGGGTGGAATACGCCTACAGCGGCGGTCGAGATTACCGGACAACAGGGGGAAACGTCTGGCAGATTTAAAGGGGGCGCTTGCAGATACTGACGCCGTTATCCCATGGTTCCTCAAGGGCTCATGGGGTGCATCGTCAGCCAGTGACGACAACGGGCCATTCCCCACTTAGACTGCTTGAAATTGATCACGGAGGTCATATGAGCATATTGCTTTCCCCGTTTTATTCTGAGTTCGAATCCGAAGAAGAGGCAGAGAGCTACGATCGCTGGTTCCGTGCCAAGGTGCGGGCTGCACTGGATGATCCTCGCCCGGGCATTCCCCATGAGGAAGCCATGGTGCGGCTCGAGCAACTATTAGAAGAGAAACGCAAGAATCGACGCGCTGCCGCTTGAATGGAGCGATCAAGCTCTGGACGATCTGGCTGACATTATCGATTACATTGAACAATACAATTCCAACGCTTCAGCGGCTTTGCAGCGCAAGGTGGGTGCAGCAACGCAAAGGCTTTCATCAATTCCCTATGGTTACAGATCCGGTCGAGCGCCAGGTACTCGGGAAATGCTGGTCAATCCAAACTATCTACTGGTCTATCGAGTGAACGGGCACATCAAAATACTGACGTTTGTCCACACTCGACAACAATACCCACGAACCTCATCAACATAAAAAAAGGGCGACCAACCGGTCGCCCAAACGTACTGCACGAGAGTCTTTTACAGCGTCAGTTGCCCACGTTCCTCTTCGGTCAACTGCTGTTTCGCCTGTTCATCCAGCGCCCCGGCGCCCAACACCTGCACCGGACTGTTCGGGTTGTAACCCGGGGCCGGTGCACGGCTGGCACCATCGCGGGACGGCGCGAGTTGCTCATTGCCGAAACTCAATACCTGCACGGTGAACACCGACGCCTGATTCTGTCGCGAAGCTGCTTGCTGCTGACGGGCGACGTCCTCCGCCGCTTGCGTGGCCGACGATGCGGCCGAACTGGCCGAAGTAATCGCCCCGGTATTCACCGCCGACACCACCGGCACACCCGTCGCCTTGCCCTGCACCGAGATGTTGGCGGCGTTGACCACCGTCAGCGCGGCGATGTTGACGTTGCCCGAGACACGAATCCCCGCCTCGCCCGCATCAATGGTGCCCAAAGGCGCGATCAGGTCGATGTCGCCCGGCGCCACTTCGGCGATCGGGTTGAGCGTGGCGATACCGGCGCCGGTGCTCGGCACCGATGGCGACAGGGTCACGTTGCCCCAAGTGTCGTACACGCGCTTCGGCGGGGTGTAGACCACCGTGGTTTTCGAGCCACGACCGGCGTTGATGTCGCCCTCGGCCGACCAGCCGAGAATCGAGCCGCCGAAGGTGGTCATGATCCGGCTCTGCCCCAGCAAGATGCTGCCCTGCGAGTAGAGCTGAATGTTGCCCGAGCCCTGAGTGATGATCCCCGCCGTGGACGGTGGCGCCGCGCCTTCGATGCCGAACACCTGACCGCCACCCGGGGTGAGCATCTGGATATCGCCGCCGAACAGCGTCTTGACCCCTGCTCCGCCGTACAGCGTGATGTCGCCGTCGTAACGGATCGGGTTACCGGCCACATCGGTGGTCGGGAACAGCGCCGCGATGGCGTTGCGACCGCGCAGGTAACTGCCTTTGCGCGGGCCGTCGACATCGTTGTATTCCAGGCCGCCGGCACGCAATTCGGCGAAATACACTTGGCGGGCGAAAATTGCCTGCTCGGCACTTGGCAGCGCGGCGTAGAACGCTTGCGCCTGTTCGGCGTTGCCGCTGAAGCCGTAGCCCAAGGTCAGCCAGCTCTGCAGTTCGTCGAGGTAGGTCTTGACCACTTTGCCCGGCTGACTGTTGAGAGAGGCATTCGGATCAGCAAGGTTCTGCAGGTTCAGGTAACGCGCGATGAACCTTGTGTAATCCGGCCCCTGCGCGCCCACGCCCGCCTGCAATACCACGCTGGCACCAGGGCGCTGATCCCCCGCAACTATCGAGCCGAGACTGGTGATGCTGGCACGGTTTTCCATGAGGATGTTGCGCCCGGCATTAATGTCCAGCGTGCCTGGGCCGGCAATATCGAAGCTGCTGTAGAGAATGTCGCGGCCTGCCGACACCCGCGATACGTCTCGCGGGTCGTTATGCACGAAAAGGTTGCCGCTTGAGCTGATGCTCTCCCGACCAACGCCCATTTCATCAGGCTGTACGATTGTCGGTTGGCCCAGGTTGGTCCCTGACGCCACGATGTCGCGCCCGGCGATCATCCAGACCGGGCCTGCCGCTTCATACCAGGTACGTTTGGACACACCAAAGCTCAAAGTTTCGCCACTGCGTATCCCCACCAGATCGCCGGTCAAGGCGTAGAACCGTGCCGGCCCCTGCACGTCATTCAATCCGGAATAGCTGTCGGGACCAAAGGCCAACAACGGATAACGCGAATTAGCGTCAGGCTTAACACCGTCGCTGCCGTAGTTGCTAGTGAGGGGTGTCCCGGCGCTAGCGCTGGCGAAAGCCTGGAATGCCGGCTTGAAAGGCGTGGCAATGGCCAATGGGCTGGCGCCCGATTGATTGATCGCGTAGCCGCCAGCATAAATGGAATCGCCGGCCAGCAGCTCGAGTTGTCCGGCTGTCGAAGGTGCCAACAACAATGAATACGCGGTAGTCGGCGCTAAGTTGCCCTTGCCGTATGCCGCCGATGGACCGGCATAAATCGACCCTTGAGCCGCCACTGCCCGAAGAATCGACGGATAGACAAAACGGCCATCGGTGGGCGAGGAATTGGCGTCGCTCACAGGGGAAAGACTCCCTGCAACCTCCGCCAGTTGAGTACTGGGTGTGAGATTGCCTCCGGCAGAAAACAGATCGATGGCCGTGTGATCGGTCCACAGCGAGAAGCCGCTCAGGATGCCGCCGGTTCCAATATTGCCGCTGTTATCGAACACTGGCGAGGCATTGAACAGACGCACCCGACCGGGATCGGCCGCACCGCCCAACACCAGGTCGCCCCGGGTGCTGAGGCTCATGCCCGAGTCACCAGGAATCAGCACCAGACCACCGGACGCGTTGCTGGTGGTCGAGGTGAAAGGATCCAGCGGTCGGGTTTCACGGACATCATGCGACTGTGAAATGGCACCGTATTGCAGGTTGATGCCGCCCAGTGCCCCGCCCGTCAATTGCGCCGCCCCGCGCAAATTGATCAGCGCGCCTTGCAGGTCGTGCCTCGGCGCCCCCGTCCCATTGTCTCCGGCTCGCGCTTGCAGCGATGGGTTGAATGCGCCGCCGATGCGGATGTCCATATCGCCGCCGCCGGTCATCTGCACGCTGCCATCGCTGGCGACACGACCCGTGCTGCCCACGGCAACGATAAGCCCTTGGCTGCGCGGATAATTGATGGTGTCGCCCAACGGTTTGAGCATACCGGCGTCACCTCCGGCACGCAGGCTGATATTACCGCCGCCCAAGGTGCCGAATCCGGTGAAGCCCACCAGGTACGGTTCGGTATTGCCGTCGGATGTCATCAACTGAGTGGCGTAACTGCCGAAGTTGATCCACCAGGCTGTGGGCACATCCGGATTGCCTGTACCTTGGCGCCACAGCCAGTTACCCACTGACGCGCTGGCAATCTGCTCACGGAAACCGCCACCCGACGATAGCGCCTTCTTGCCTACTGAATCGGCGGAAACCGAGCCCCCGGCGTTGATCGTCAGGTTGCCACCCATCTGCGGATACCAGGCTTGATACAAGCTGTCCGCGCCACCGTTGACCCATTTCTCATAGTCAGCACCCGCCGTGCCCAGCACCGAATCGCTGTCCGAGAGATGCCCGCGTTTCTGGTTATAGAGCGGATCAACGTTGGCTGACTGAGTGCCTGCGGTATACACGCCGAACGGCGAGTCCATGCTCAGGTTGCCGGCGGCGATCAGGTCGAGATCCCCCGTGCCGGTGCGCAGGACGCTGAACATCTGGCTATGAGCTTTGGCGGTTGTGCCCGGATTATTGCCGATACACAGGTTCGGGTAGATGTCACAGAGGATCAGCGCCTCTTCAGGCACCGGCTCATAATCACCGCCCAACCCGCTGCCTGGCGCCCAGACCCAACGCGCCATCGGCTGACAAAGTCCCGGAATCAAATCGCACATGAACAACTGGTCATCGGGCACCGGGTTATACCCCGGCAGATCGTAGGGATTGCCTGGCGCCCAGACCATTGTTCCGGTACCCGTCGTCACGGTCACACCGTAATGAGCATCGGCCAGGCGCAGATTGCCATCAGTCAATACCGGCTTCACCGCGCGGCTGTCCGCCGCCCCGAGATCGGCGCCGGCCACCGCACGCATCGACCAGGAGGCACTGCCCGCGGGCAGCATGCTCGCCACCGCCCAGTTTTTACCCTGTTGTGCGCCATTGAAGGGACGAAGCTCGATCAAAGACGTGCCGTCGGCCAGTTTCACGTCGGTCATGGAAGGAATCAGCGATCCGCGCAGCAACGCCAGCGAACCACTCAGCCTGACCCCGGAAACGCTTTGCAGGTCGGCGTTGTAAACCCCCGGCAACGGCACGCCTTTGGGCCAGTTCATGGCTTGCAGGCTGGTCGCCTTGTTCAGACGGATACCGGCCCCCAAACGGCTGTTGGCCGGCACCGTCACACTGTCACTGAGCAACGTCCCCGCCGCGTACAGCAGGTTGCCACTGGCATCATGGATGGCCCCGGCCAACACCGTGCCGGCGCTAAAGGTATACGCCTCAGCCAACACGGCCTGAGTCGGCAGCAACGTGCCGCTGGCCAACACCGCGCCCTGAATTGTCACGTCGTAATTGAGCGTGACGCCGACCGGGAACTGTGTCCCTTCAGCCAGCGAAACACCGCTGCCCGGCACGATCAGATCACCGCCGAACGGCTGCACACCGGCAATCAATTTCCAGCCGGCATCATCCTGAGTTTCCGGCGGCGGCGCGAAACCGTCGTTGATGCTGCCGTAAATATCGAGGTTGCCACCCGCGCGGATGACCAGGCTACCGGCCTCACCAGAGCCATACACCGACGGGTTCAAGCGCGTGTGCGGATTGAGGCTGGCATAGCGATAACCGGACAAGTCCAGATCGCCCTCCACCACCAGGTCGCCGTCAGCCGTCTTGCTGGCGATTTCCACACCCGGGCGAAGATGGAACGCGTCGGCGTAAGTGGCGTTGTTCAGCCCGGCGAGTTTGCGTTGCAGCAGATCGCTGTTGCTCAGCGCGGCGTTGATAAAGATGTTGCTGTCACCGTGAATGCGCTCGAGCATGGCTTGATCGATCACTTGATACGGTCGGCCACTGACCGCTTGATCGACGCCATCGCGGGCGTCGGTGTAGCGGCGTGTACCGTTGAGGCTAATGGAGCGAGCGCCCTGAATGGCCAACGCACCGCTGGCGTCGATGGCGATGTCATTGCTGCCCAGACGCGGCGCGTTGAGTTCAAGAGTGCCGCGCAGCATTCCATCGTTTTGTCCTGCAAGGAAACCGGGCAGCGAATCGGTGCCGTGACGCAGGTCGATCCGCGCGCCGGACGCCAGCGTGAGTACACCCTGACCGGAATTGAGTTCCACCGTGGCGCGGTTCGGCGCATCGATGATCTTGCCGTAGCTGTCGACGCGCAGGACTCGACCATGAGCGTCGAGCACGCTGTTGCCGGCCAGCGCCAGACCGTTTTTCGCCGACAGACGAATGTTGCCGACGCGCTCGCCACTGGCGTCGACCAAACCCGTCACTGTCAGGCTGCCGTTGTCCACCGAGACATTGATGTCACTGGCCTTGAGGCCATCGCCAATCACAAGATTGCCTTGCTTGAGCTGCAAGCTGCGGCTGCCGAACACCTGTCCGGCGTTCAGGCGCTGATTAAGCGCGTCGAACTGCGCGGTGGCATCTGCGCCCAGATTTTGCGCGCGAATGTCCACGCCCCCGGCCTTGTACGGCACCAGCGTGCCGCCGGCATCGTAATAACCGCTGCTGCCGCCGAGGATTTCACCCTGCAAATCGACTGTCCCGGCTGCGTCGGCCAACGCAATGGCGCTGAGGTTACCGGCTTGATTGTTCTTCGCCGACAGGTCAATCCGCGAGCCCGCCGCTTGACGAATATTGCCATTGGCGCTGTACAGCGACACGTCGCCGCCCCAGCTGTATTTGTTCAAATCGTTGAACGGCAACGTACGCCCAGCCATGTCCAGCACCGCAGCGCTGCCCAGGGTCAAATCGCCCTCGGACTTGACCGTCAGCTTGCCGCTCGCCAGGGTGATACGGCTATCGAGCACGATGTTGCGAGCCTCAAGGTCCAACTCGGCACCCAGGGCGTCCGCCGCCCCTGCAGCCCCGCCACCGCTGAGCGTCAGATTGTTGCCAGCCTTGAGCACACTCACCGACGCCGCGTCACCCGTAAGCAACGGCGTACGCAGATTCAGGTTGCCGCCGCTGTAGCTGTAACCCTTGACCGGGTCGTAAGCGCCCTGCTCCTGATACACCGCGAGGCTGCCCTTGTGGTTGGCGGTGATGCGGTCGCTGGCCGTCAGGTTGACGCTGGCAAAACCCAGCGCCAGACGATTGTTCTGATCCAGGCCGCTCGCCTGCGGCATCGAGTCGTACCCCAACTCGATACGTTGCGCCTGAATGTCCAGCGTGCCGCTGCCCGTACCGGCGCCAGCGGTGATCACGCCGCCAGGGCTTTGCGTGGCGCCGTTCCAGATCAAATTGGCGGTGCGGATGCTCGCCACATCGTTGGCATTGCCCAAGCCATAGATCGCCGGAGTGACCAGCACCAGGTTCTGCAATTTACTCTGGCCGGTCTGCGGATCGAGAGTGTCGAGGCTCACGCTGCCGTAAAAATTGAAAGCATCGCGAGTGGTCAGGCTCAGGGTTTCCAGCGCCGGTGCGCCGTACTGCGTATCGCCACGCAGCAGTCGATTGAGCACGTTCTGGTTGAGCATCAACCCCGCCGGTACGCGACTGCCTGCCGCTGCCAGTGCTTCGGCGCTGCCGGCGTTGACCGAGCCGACCGAAAGCGCCAAATGACGCGTGCCGAAACGCACCGCTTCGTCGAGCTCGAACTGATTATCCGTGGCAGCCGTGAGACTGCCGTTCGAATAAAGGATCGCCGGGTTGCTGCACACAGTCGTGGTGCAGGCACCGATGCGGATGCTGCCACCGCCGGAAATGCCGCTGGCCGCTTTCGGCGCCAGAACGTGGGTCCAGCCGTTGGAAGCCAGCAACAGACTGGATTGGTCAGGCTGATAGAAATAGCCGGCCGTTGAGTCGTAGGCCACATCGCCGCGTCCCAGGGTATTGATCCCCGCCCCCGCCTCGACCGTGATGCCACCAAGGGTCGACGTGGTGCGCAACAAGACTTCCGGCGCCGACAGGATCGCCCCTTCACGCAGAACAATGTCTTTGCTGGTGCCAAGGAATCCGATGATGTTGGCCGAGTTACCGTACATGACGTTCGGCATCGCACCGATGCTCAGGCGTCCGGCATTGAGGTTGTTGAGCGTGTCAGCGTAGACCGAGACGCCATCGAAGTCAGCGGTTGGCGCATGCCCTGCACCAAGGATTTCAAAGTTCGCACCGGCATTGCCCCCGCGCAGTACGGCGGTGCCGGTAAAGCCACCCTCGGCGGCCTTGAACAGCGCATGCCCGTTGAACTGCAAAGCAATGTCTTGTTCGCCACCGGCGTTCAGACGCAAATCCAGCGTCTTGCCGTCCATGGGCGCCAGCGCACGCGGCACGCCCCGGCGTGCGGCATCGCTGTAAATGAATTGGGTCAGGCTGGTTTCGTTGTATTGCGAGTAGCGGCGCAACACATCGGCAGAGGTCAGAATCACCTGGCTGGCGAGGCTGTCACGCAAACCGGTATTGGCAATCGACATCTGTCCGCTGCTGGTCCAGGAGCCGTTGCCCAGTTGCAGCGCACGCGTCGTCCCGCTCGGCGTCGCCTGACCGTTGACTTCAACGCGAAACGCCCCCGGCAACAGGGCAAAGCTGGAGGGCAACAAGGTGTAGGTGCCTGCGGCCAGACCCGGCACGCCCGCGCCAAGGGTGATCTGCTGGCCGACACGCGGATCCACTGCAGCGGCCCCTGCCACCACCGGCGCATAAACGCTCTGATTGCCCGGCACGATGGCGTAGACCGGATTGCTCGCAAGCCCTGGCAAGCTGAAGGTGCCGTCGGCGGCGTTGCGTACCAACGGATTGAGACGAGCATCGGTGGAGCCGCCACGCCCGGACACGAAACCGGCGCCGCGAAGGTCACCGCCACCGGACAGATCAAGGGTCGCACCACTCTGTACATCGATATATTGCGAGTTGACGACCACGCCATTGGTTTCGCCGGTGATGCCATTCAAGACGACAGACTTGTCGTTGTAGCGATAGTCGATGCCATCGGTGGTGCCGCCGTAAGGCATGACCAACCCGGCGGCGCTGACCGACGTCACGCTGCCCGGCAACAGGCGCACCTCGCGTGTGGTGGTCAGGACATCGTCACCCAGGGTAATCAGGCCCAACGGTGCACGGATCACCCCGCCCTGCTCGAGGGTGCCCGCGGTCAGGCTCAAACTGCCGAATACCGAGTAAGGCACCGCCGCAGGTGCCGCGCCGCGGCCGCTGATGCGCAGGGTGTGTTCGTTCGCCCGGTCGGCGCCCTGATAGCCGGCGCGGACGTCAGCCTGCACGCCCGTGGCGGGGTAGATTTGCGCCGCACCGAGATTCAAGTCTCCCGGGGCCCACAGGCGGGTTTTTTCGGCACGGTCGTTGGGGGCGAGGAAACGCAGGTCACCGCTGCTGTCGAGCGACACCAGGCCGAATGCCCGGCGACTGTATGCAACGGCAGGCCCTTGCTGTTGCAAGATCGCACCCTGCGTACCGAACGACAGCCCGTTGCCCACATCCAGCAGGTTCGCCGATGCATTGAAGGTGGCCTGCGACAATCGGTTCGTGGGATTGAGGGTCACCCGTGGCCGCGTCATGGTGGGGGCTTCAAAGTAAGTACCGACACCGGACAGGCGCAGGTACGGCGCGCGCAAGTCGATACGTGCCGCATCACTGGAATTTTCTGCCAGCGAGAGCGCCCCGGCAAACAGATTGAGGCTCTGGTTCATGTGCAAATTGACGTCACCGTCAAACGACAGCAAGCCGTTGCTCAGCAGACTCAGGTTGTCGAAACCGCCGGCCATCAATCCATCGGCACTCAGGCGCGTCTGGCCGTAGCGCAAACTGTCGGCGCCCTCGCCCGGTCGCAGAGTGGCGGACAGCCGCGTGTCCCCCGGGCCCTGGCCGATAATGATTTCCCTCGGCGCGCGCACCGCATTGCTTGCCGAGTCCATGTACAACGGGGCCTCAAGCGCCAGCTCCAGACGCCCACCGGCAGCGCCGACACCTCCGGCCGCCGCACGCAAGCTGCCCTCCACGAACACGCCGTTGTAGGAACTCAGGCTGATGCGCCCGCCATCCGTTGCGACGCGGGTCGGCCCCTGACCGGCGATATCGAGAACAGCTTCGGTGCCGGACGCATCGAGTCGAGCCCCCTGACGAACGATGACATAGGCATCGGCCGCTGTGGCCGTCGCCAGCTTCGTGTCTATTTCGCCACCGATGATGATGCTGCCGCCCTTGCCGACCTGACCGTACGTGCGCCCCAGGGCATCAATGGCGGTATTGGCGCGTCCGGCGACATCCAGTACGGCCTGCTCGCCGATCCAGATCGAACGGTGGTGCGCATTCGAATCCGCCACTTGATTGGAGGTGCCCGGGTTGATCGAGCCGAACTGTTGCTGACGAATATCAATCGTCCCGCCCCAGGCATTCAGTTCACCTTCGACCGTGATCTGCCCCGCCCCTCGCAGCTTGATGCTCTGCCCCGGATCGACACTGATGCGCGAACCACGGCCCAGGGTCAACGTGCTGTTGGCGGCATCGATCAAACCGATCAGGCTGGCGCCGCCCTGCAACGTCAGGCTGGCGCCGGCACGTTGGGTCAGCAGGCCCTTGGTCGGGTTTTCCTGGAACAGCGTCGGCGTCCACAACTCAAGCGCCGTTTGCGGGTCGACACCACTGACCTGATTCGGCGCGGCATCACCAAATCGGTACACCGGCAGGGTGATGTCAATCGCTGTGCCTTCGGCAACATCCAGCCCGCTCAGGCCGATCAGGTTGTAAGCGGAAAAACCCTTGCTGAACAGATCACCGGACAGTTGCAGGGTGTTGTCGGCCAATGCCTGGTCGGTCTGGCCAACGAGGATCTTGTTGGCCTGCACTGTCAGCGTGCCGCCGCCCGTGACACCGTAGCCACGCAGTTCACCCGCAAGGTCGAGGCGGGTTTTACCAGGCGCCGAAATCGCACTGGATTCCAGCGTCAAGTCACCACCCTTGCCGCCACGGGTCTTGCCGTTGGCCAGCACAGCGCCACCGGAGGAGACATCAAGCAGACTGCCCGCGCCGATATCGATATCACCACTGCTGCGGATCGATACCAAGCCACCGTTGAGATATGCCAGGCTCGCACCATCATCCGGGTTGGTGCGCAGGTTGCTCCACACGCCACGAGTATCGAGTCGCACACCGTCGGCCACGTTGACCTGCGTCGCCTTGTCGACCTTCGCCGTGAGCCGAGTGTCAGCGGTGTCGCTACTGAGGAACTGATTGAGCACGTTGCCCAGGCGCAGGCTACCGCCACGCGCGGTCAGGTCGGCGCCGATTTGCACGTCCGGGGAGTACAGGGTGATGTCGCCACCGTTATCGACGGTCAGTGCGCCATCGACAATGACCTGATCCTTGGCCGCGACTTTGAGGGCACCGAGGCGGAAGCCATTGAGTTGATCGTTATCGAGATACAACTTGCCCTTGCGCGCATCGGACACCGCACCGGCCAGATCCAGATCACTGCCGGCGACCGGGCGCTCGCCGCCAATCTGCACTTGATCCAGCGTCGGGTTAAGCGTGTACAACAAGCCGCTCGCGGCGGCGACCCAGGTCGGGTCATAACTGCCGACGATCAACTGCGCCCGCCGCGCCAGTGCGGTCTGGCTCTGCTCATAGCCATCGAGTACCGGTTTGGCTGCCTGATTCTGCCGCTCGCCCTGGTACACCTCGCCAATCATCTGCCCGTCGAGTACCGCATTGGCGGTGGCGACCACCAGTTGCCCGGCGTCACGGCCGACGGTGTAACCCGATTCGAAGCGTGAACGCGGCGCGATCAACGGGTTGTAGAAGTAGCTGGTCTGGCCCCAGCGTTCGCTGTTGTCCTCATAGCCTTTGTACAGCCCGGTGTAGAGCAGATCGCCCGGCGCGCGCGAGACTTCGTAAAGTTTGCCATCCGCACCGCGCAGCCAGCTCTGGCGAATCTGGCCGCTCTGCACATCCAGCGTGCCGCCGGACAGATTGATCAGCGACCCCTTCTCGGTGACCACATCATTGCCGGCAAAACTCACCGTACCGCCCTGGGCCATCCATTCGCCGATGCTGTGCCCCTGCGTGCCGAGGTAGCCGCCCACTTCCAGCAAGCCACCCGCCGTGTACCAGCGATCCGTGGCATAGCCGTTGGTGCCGGCCGGCACGTAGACCAATTCGCGCACGTCGACCCAGACGTCGTTGCTGTTGAGCGCGCCCTTCTCGCGGTTGATCGACGCGTCGCGCTGTTCATTGCCCTGCACGTTGATCTTGATGTTGTTGTTTTCCATCGCGACCTTGACGCCGAGCGCCCCAGACACATCGATCATCGCGCCGTCGCGTACCAGACTGCGACGCTGAGCGCTGACCGCGACCTGTCCGCCGGTGGCCAAGGTGATCGAGCCGTTCTGGAACTCGACGCTGCCGCCGCTCTGGATCTCGATACGCGATTGATCGCCACGGATGCGGTTGTTGGCGTTGACCCCGGTCAGGGCAGCGTCGCGCTGACTGTCGAGCGCCGTAAGGTCGCTGCTGTCGAGCATGATCGCCGTGGCACTGCCCTGTCCCAGCGTGACGCTGCCAGTGCTGTCGGTGCCCGGGTTGGACAAATGAATCGTGCCGCGCGTAGACACTGAGGTGCTGGCGAGCAAAACGCCGTTCTGCACCACCTCATGACCGGCCAACGTGATGTCGCCAGTGGCGGACTGAATGAGGCCGTTGTTCGTGACTTTGCCCGCCACAGCGCCGGCCTTGAAGCCTGGCGTGACCTCGTTGCCGAAGGTCGTCGAAAAGGCATTACCCTCGGTGCCCGAGCCCTTGCGGATGTAGAACCGGTCACCGGCGGCCAATACCGTCTGCCCCTTGGCGGTGCTGATGCTGCCGTCGTTTTGCACTTCGTTGCCGAGCAGCAAGGCATAACCACCGGCATCGGTGGAAACCGCTGGTTTGTGCGTCTCGATGGACGCCCCGCGCTCCACCAACACCTTGCCAGCGGCATCGGTGAAGGTCGGCTGAGTGCCGGTGCTGTCGAAGTACAACCCACGATCGCGGAACTGGATATCGGTGATATTCGCCGCCGCCGCCACCAGGTTGCGTACGTTGACCTGACTGCTGCCGCTGAAGACGATGCCGTTGCGGTTGACCAGCATCACCGTGCCGGCACCCTTGATCTGACCCTGAATCTGACTGGCCCGCGCGCTCGGGTCGTTGACCCGGTTGAGCACCGCCCAGTTCGCTTGCTGAGCGAACTCGACCGTGGTGTTGCGGCCGACGTTAAAGGTTTCCCAGTTGAGGATCGCCTTGTCGGCGGTCTGCTCGATCTTCACCGTGGTCTTGCCGTCAGCCTGAGTCTGTTGCGGGCCCTTGGCGTTCTGCCAACCCTGGGCCAGGCTGTTATCGACTTTCAAACCGCCCTCACCCAGACCGTCCGGCACAAACTGCACCGTGCCCAATGCGGCAGCACGGCCGGCCGCCTGGGCCGCTTGTTGTGCGGCAATCGCGGCAACGGTGTTGTTCAACGTCTGGATCGAACGCTGCAGCTGCTGATTGGCCTTCTGTTGTTGAGCCAGCGGCGGTGTCATCCCCGGCAAGCCGCCCATGCCCGGACGCGCCGCCGCTGCCTGTTGCGCAGCACCCTTGGCAGCAAACCAGCTCGAGCTGAATGCCGTCTGCGCCTGCGCGCTGCCCGCCACCAGGCACAACGCCACGGCGTGAGCCAACGGCTTGAGCAGCCACAGCGTCGGCTCCATGGCTTCACGCTTGGAGGACAGAACATGGGTACGACGACGGGATGGGCGAGCGAGCATCACTACGAGATCCTTTTTGATTGCCACACTTTGGTTGCCAAAGATGCCGCAGGCCTGCAAAAAACCTGCTGTTACGACATAGGCCGTTGGCGAGGGGCACGACCGAACGGATGTCACACAAACTTCATGTTCGAGGAGTAGTCGGGCAAAAAAAATGACGGCAACCCGAAGGTTGCCGCCACTGGTGTTACGACAGTCCGAGCTTACAAAGGACGACCGATGGTGTTGCACACGGTGGTGTTGTTGATGTCCAGGTTGTTGCCCGACGTGTTGGTGATGAAGTTGGCGGTTACAGCGTTTTTCCACGAATCAGGCACGGCGACAAACTTGTGCGCCTGCGTCGCCGCGTTGTTGCCCGGGATGCTGTAGTGAGTGGTCAGGAAGGCCTTCACGGAAGCGGCCACGGCTGCGTCCTTGTAGCACTGACCGAAGATGAAGTTGGTGTAGGCAGCGAGTTTGTAACCCAATGCTGGGTTAGCCACCACTGGCGACCAGTTGGCTGGGTTTACAGCCTGAGCAGCCGTCGAAGGAGCGGCAACCGAAGACAGTGCCAGGGTCACGTTGAGCGAGGTTGGCTGGACGCCGTTGACGCGAGCAACAACAGCGTTGCTGGTAGCGTCAACACCGTCCGGACCGACATAACCGATCGAACCGTCAACCGCGTTCACGGTAGTGGCGACATCAGAAGTGTTGGCAACGCCGACCCAGCCAGTAGGCAGTGCGCCGCCGCCGACGCGAGCGGCAGTGAAGGTCGAGTTGGTGGTGAACTGAGCCGGGCAAACCGAGTTCAGGTGACGGGTCAGGATTTCCGAAGTACCGCTGGAAACGTTGCGATAAACAACACGGATCGGAGTGGTGTCAGCAGTGCCCAGCAGCGCGCCCCACGTGGTTTTGGCACCGGAGAAAGCATCGCACAGCTGAGCGCTGGTCAGGTTCAGAGCGGTCTGGCCGGCTTTTTTGTACGGGATGGCTACCGAAGTGGCCACCGAAGGCAGTTGGATCAGCGGACCGAACGAAGCGCCGTAAGTGGTGGTGTAGGTGTTGAGTTCCGCGGTGCTGAGGATCGAGTCGCTACCGGCGAAGTGCACGGTACCAGAGGCGCTGAGGCCAGCCGGGTTGTTGGTCAGGAAGGCAGTCTTGCCGCCACCGCTACCGATGGCAGCGTAGCTGAAGTTGGCTGGCAGGATGCTGTCGGCAGAACCTTTGTACAGAGCGGCAGGCAGCGTTGCACCACCACCGGTAACGGCCATGGCTTGAGCAGAGGCCAGAGCGGCGACGGTCAGGGATGCTGCGATCAGAGTGCGCTTGAACATGAAGAATCTCCTTTTCAACTAGGTTGTGAACACAGGTTTTCGGATGACTTGCATGACACCGGGAGGACTCACCTGGCCCTCGCTGGCGCTGGCCTTGGTTAAGTCGCACTGAGAAATTCGCAGTTTCCGGTGACAGATAAAGGAAAAAACCTCGGGAGGTGTGAGGCGTTTCTGAAGGGATTTTCTCGGGTGTTTGTCGGCTGCTGCGCAGCGTCTGGATCGCGGGTTTGGCTGAATCGGGCTGGAGGCGTTGGCGGGTGGTTGCAGATGACAGAAAGGAGAACCCGAGGATGGTTCTTTTGAGGGTCGGGTGATGCTGAAGTCCTGGAAAAAATCTGGATCTTTTGTTGCCCGGACTGGCCCCTTCGCGAGCAGGCTCGCTCCCACATTTGAAATGCGTTCCCCCTGTGGGACCGAGCCTGCTCGCGAAGAGGCCTGCCCAGACACCACCAAAACATCAGACACACCACTACTGGACCAGCTGATTAATCTCAATGATCGGCAACAACACCGCCATCACAATCACCAGCACCACCCCGCCCATCACCACAATCATCAGCGGCTCCAGCAACGCGGTCATGCCCATTGCCCTTCGTTCGATATCACGCGACAGGGTTTGCGCCGCACGCTCGAGCATCGGTGGCAACGAACCGGTTTTTTCGCCGCTGGCAATCAAATGAATCAGCACCGGCGGAAACACGTTCTCAACCCGCAACGCTGCCGCCAGGTTCACACCCTCACGCACCTTGGCCGTGGCCTCACTGACACTCAGGCTCAAGCGGTCATTGGACAAGGTCTGCCGCGCCGCTTCCAATGCACGCAACAACGGCACCCCGGCGCCGCCGAGAATCGCCAGCGTCGAGGCAAAACGCGCGGTGTTCAGGCCCAGAATGAAACGTCCGAACAGCGGCAATTTCAGCACCCGATGATGCCAACTCAAACGCGCCGCCGGATTGCGCAGGTACAAGCGCCAACTCCAGAAGCTTGCGGCCATGATCCCCGCGCACAGCCAGCCCCAACTGCGGATGAAATCACTCGCGTTGAGCATCGCCAAGGTCAACCCCGGCAAATCCTGCCGCGCCTGGGAAAACGCGCTGACCACCTGCGGCACCACATAACTGAGCAGGAAAATCACAATGCCGATCGACACCAGCCCGACCACACCCGGATAAATAAACGCGGTGAGAATCTTGCCGCGCAGGTTGTTGCGCTCCTCGATGTAATCCGCCAGCCGCTCCATGACTTGCGCCAGATCACCGGACTCCTCACCCGCCGCAATTAACGCACGGTAGATCTCCGGAAAATCCCGTGGCCGTGCGGCCAACGACTCCGCTAGACGCATGCCGCTACGCACATCAGCACGCACGGCGCTCAGGGTGTGGGCGATGTGCTTTTTCTCGGCCTGCTCGACCGTGGCACTCAACGCAGCTTCCAATGGCAGGCTCGCGCCCAACAGACTCGCCAATTGCCGAGTGGCCCAGGCCAGGTCGTTGTCGGAGAGTTTGGCGCTGAACAGTCCACCGCCACCGTGACTGGCGACGTTGCTTTCCTTATGCACCGACAACGCGGTCAAACCGCGCCCGCGTAAAACACTGAACGCGGCAGCCTGGCTGTCCGCCTCAAGGTGCCCGGTTTCGATCTTGCCGGTCGCATCGGCAGCTTCAAAACGATAGCGATTCATCAGGCGTCCCGTGTCACACGGAGGATTTCTTCAGGGGCGGTGGCGCCGCTGCGGATCCAGCGCTCACCGTCCTCGCGCAGGCTGAACATCCCGGCCTTGGCGGCCGATGCGCGCAAGGCCTGCTCCCCTGCCCCTTGGTGAATCAGGGTGCGGATGTCGTCGTCGATGCAGAACAATTCGTGGATGCCGGTGCGACCGCTGTAGCCGGTTTGATTGCACGCCGCGCAGCCGACCGGGCGCCAAGTGCCGGGTGTCGCCGGGTCTTCCTGTTTGCACTTATTGCATAGGCGTCGCACCAGGCGTTGTGCGAGCACGCCGAGCATCGATGACGCGAGCAAAAACGGTTCGACGCCCATGTCGATCAAGCGGTTGACCGCCGACACCGCGTCGTTGGTGTGCAGCGTTGCCAGCACCAGGTGCCCGGTCAGCGAGGCCTGTACAGCGATTTGTGCGGTTTCGAGATCGCGGATTTCGCCGATCATGATGATGTCCGGGTCCTGGCGCAGGATTGCCCGCAGCGCCAGGGCAAAGGTCATGTCGATCTTGGCGTTGACCTGAATCTGGCTGATCCCCGGCAGGTCGTATTCCACCGGGTCTTCCACGGTGAGGATGTTGCTGGTACTCGCATCCAGCCGCGCCAATGCCGCATACAGGCTGGTGGTTTTGCCGCTGCCGGTGGGGCCGGTGACCAGCACGATGCCGTGGGGCTGGCGGATCAGGTGATCGAGTTTGGCCAATACCTGTGCGTCCATGCCCAGGGTTTCCAGATGCAGACGCCCGGCCTGTTTGTCGAGCAGACGCATAACCACGCGTTCGCCATGCCCGGTCGGCACCGTGGAGACACGAATGTCGATCGGCCGCCCGGCCACGCGCAACGCGATGCGACCGTCCTGCGGCAGACGTTTTTCGGCGATGTCGAGCTGCGCCATGATCTTGATCCGCGACACCAGCGCACCGTGCAAGGCCTTGCGCGGCGAGACCACGTCACGCAGCGTGCCGTCGACCCGGTAGCGCACCACCGAATGGGTTTCGAACGGTTCGATGTGAATGTCGCTGGCCTCGTCACGCGCGGCTTGAGTCAGCAGCGCGTTGATCATGCGAATCACCGGCGCGCCGTCCTGGGTGTCGAGCAGGTCGGTGATTTCCGGCATGTCCTGCATCAGGCGGTCGAGATCGACTTCGTTTTCTGCTGCACCGACCACCGCCGCCGCACTGCCGGTGTCGGCATAAGCGCTGGCGAGCAAGCCATCGAGTTCGTCATCGCGCACGCGCTGAATCGTAGTCGCACCAAACTGCCGCCGCGCCTCACTGATCGACCAGCCCGGCGTCGACGGACACACCGTCAACACGCCATCACACAACAAAATCCGCTGCGCCTTGGCCCAGGCGTAAGGCAACGCACTCATCTCGTGTCCTCCCCAATCCCTGTAGGAGCTGCGTTGTTCCTCATTTCTGCAGCAATGCAATCCCCTGTGCCAATACGATCCCTTGGGCCAGTGCCCCCCCCTGTGGAAATGCAATCCCCTGTGGCGAGGGAGCTTGCTCCCGCCGGGCTGCGCAGCAGACCCAAAACCTGCACAGCGGTTGTTTCAGACACACCTCGCACACCGGATTTACGGCGGCTTCGCCCCCGAGCGGGAGCAAGCTCCCTCGCCACAGGGATGTGCTGCACCTTGATGTTGGGTTTCATAACCGTCGCCCCGTTTGGATCGCTACCGCTTTGATCGTGCCAGTGAAATCCCCTGTGGCAATGCGATCCCTTGGGCCAGTGAAATCCCCTGTGCCAATGCGATCCCTTGGGCTAGTGAAACCCCCTGTGGCAATGCAATCCCTTGGGCTAGTGAACCCCCCTGTGGCAATACAATCCCCTGTGGCGAGGGGATTTATCCCCGTTGGGTTGCGCAGCAACCCCAAATCCTGCAACCGAATTTCGCCAGACATACCGAGTGTTTCCGGTTTACGACTGCTGCGCAGCCGAACGGGGATAAATCCCCTCGCCACAGGGGTGCACTTTAAATTGCGGGCAGGGTTCAAAAGCGTGTGCTCCCTTCAATCGGCACGGCTTTGATGGTTGCTCGCGGGCCGGAACTTGGCACCACCGCCGGCACACCCTGCGCCGCCGTCGGCAACTGCGGTGCCTGCATGTCCGGCATCGCCCAGCTGCGTTCCGGCTGCAAACCACCCTGCGCCCGGCGCATGAAGTCGTAGCGATTGAGGGTGATGCTGCGCCCCGCTTCGCTGTCGCGAATGATGTACGGGCGCAGGAACACCATCAGGTTGGTCTTGGTGATCGCCCGGCGCTCGTTGCGAAACAACGCGCCGATTCCCGGAATGTCACCCAGCCACGGCACCGAGTCATTGCTCTGGCTGTAGCCGTCCTGGAGCAAACCGCCAAGCACCATGATCTGCCCGTCATCGAGCAGGATGCTGGTATCGATCGCCCGTTTGTTGGTGACAATCCCCGCAGAATTGGCACTGGCCGAAGCCCGCTCATCAATGCTGCTGACTTCCTGATAGATATCGAGCTTCACCGTGCCGCCCTCGGAAATCTGCGGGCGCACGTTGAGCTTCAAACCGACCTCTTCGCGGGTCACGGTCTGGAACGGGTTATTGCTGGTGCCACCGCCGCCAGTCACGTAACTGCCGCTGACAAACGGAATGGTCTGCCCAACAAAAATACTCGCCGCTTCGTTGTCCAGGGTCAGCAGGTTCGGCGTCGACAACACGTTGGTGCCGCCCTTGCTCTTCAACGCCCGGGCCAGCACTTTCAGGTCGAGAATCTTGCCGATGCCGGGGATGTCGACGGTGCCGTTGACGTAGCCCAGGTTCAAACCCTGCGGCAGCACATCAATGCTGGTCTTGCCGCTGACGTTGATCCCCGAACCGCCTAGATTTGCGCCACCGATCACGCCGTTGCCACCGAGGTTACCGGTCTGCCATTGCACGCCGAATTCACTGGCATCGTCCTCGCCGACTTCGACGATCAAGCTTTCAATCACCACTTGCGCGCGGCGCTGGTCGAGCAGATCGATCACCTCGCGCAGGTTGCGATACAGCGGCTCCGGCGCGGAAATCAGCAAAGTGTTGGTGGTGGCGTCAGCCTGAATGGTCACGCCGCCGGCACTGAAGGCGACGTTCTGCTCGCTCGCCTGATTACCGCTGCTACTGGTGCCGCCACTGCCTTGTGCGTAACTGCCACCGGTACTGCCGTTGCTATTGCTGGTCGATGTCGTGCCGCTGCTTTGCGTACCGCTCTGGCCATTCTGCCCAGCGCTACCGCCGGTACTGCCGCCCATGGCACTGAGCACCGAACGCGCACTGTCACTGGTGCCGCTGTCACTCTCGCCGGTGAGCAAACCGCGCAAGGCCTGCGCCAGTTTCGCCGCTTGCGCGTTACGCAGATAAACCACGTGCAGATTGCTCGGATTGCTCTGCGCGTTGTCGAGTTTGTAAATCAGATTACGCGCCAGCTCCGTGCGCTCCGGGCTGCCGGCGCGAATGATGATGGTGTTGGAACGCGGATCACCAATCACCGCGATTTTCTGCGTCGGATCATTGCCCGGCGCATCCAGCAGATCCGCCACCATCGGCGCGATATCAGCAGCGATACCGTTCTGAATCTGCACCACATCCGTGTCGATCGCACTCGGCGAATCAATGCTCGCAATCAACTGCGCAACGCGGGTCAGGTTCTCGGCGTAATCGGTGATGACGATGGTGTTATTGCCCGGATAGGCGTTGATCGGGTTGTTCGGCGAAACGATCGGGCGCAGCACCGGAATCAGGTTCACCGCGTTCTCGTATTGCAGGCGAAACGTCCGCGTGAGCATGCCGTTGCCCGCAGGTTTATCAGCACTGTAAATCGGCCCGCCCAGCAACTTCGCATCCGCCTCCGGCACCACCTGCGCCACGCCGCCAACATCCACCACACTGAAACCCTGCATGCGCAACGCCGCCAGCAACATGTCGTAAGCCTGCCGCGCCGGCACCTGACCTTCCGAGACCAGCGTCAATGTGCCCTTCACTCGAGGGTCGACCAAAAACTGCTGCCCGGTGGAACGCGACAACGCGCGCACCACCGCTTGAATATCAGCGTCGACAAAATTCAGCGTCACCGGTTGATCGCCCAAAGGATTGCTCGGCAACGCAATGCCCGACGCCGCCGCGCCGCTGCGCGCACTCTTAGTGATGTTGTGCAATTGCTTCGGCACAGGTCGCGCCTGCGCCTGTGCGCGCTCGCGGTCGAGCACCGCGTCGCCGCTGCGCTGGGTGTTGGCCAGCGGCCGGCCGAGTTCACTGTCGACCAGCAACGGCGGCTGATTCTGCGGCGTGCCGGTGTTGCTGCACGCGCTCAACGCCATCAGCAGCATCGGCAACGCCAGACGTGCCGGTTTGGATCCTGACCCCTTCATGAAGCTTCCTTAGCGCCCAGCGCCTGATCCATGCGAACGGTGCCTGACAAAGTGCCGGCGGTGACTTCGGTCGAGGGGTTGTCTGCGCGTTGCAAACGGGCCTCGACCACTTGCAGAGAAAGGTGTGCCGGGTTGCTCAACAGCCAGTCGAGCACGGCGTCGGCCGGCGCCGCGTCGAAGGTCAACTGCCAGGCGCCGGCCTCCCCGGCCTGCAATTGATAGTGCCCGGCGAGGCCGCTGGCCTGCAGGGTCTGCTCCAGCGACTGCGCCACGCTTTGCCCGTCCGGGCGCACGCTGACCTCGCGCAACAGCACTTCCAGCGCTTCGGTCTGCGCACGCAGCTTTGGCGTTTCGGTTTGCCAATAAGCGATTTTCTTCAGCGGCGGCTGGATCAGCGCGACCCACAGCAGCAGGCCGATCAGTGCAACGGCCATGCCGGCAACCATACGTTTTTCGCGCAGGGCCAACGGCTGCCAACGCGCCTGCAACTGAGCGTTGAAGCGTTGCCACTTGGCGCGGTAGAGCGCGAGCGAGGGCTTATTCATCGTCTTCTGCTCCGCCGCTGTCATCGCTGTCGCTTGGGGTGGCTTCAGTAGACGGACGCAAGGTCCAGCCTTCGTTGTCGGCAGTGACGCTGATGCCGGCCTGCGCCAACGTGCTTTGCCACTCCTGATCATTGCCGCCACGACGAGCGTCGCTGAGCAGACTCAGTTGCAAGGCACCGTCGACAAACGCCAACCGCTCGACACTGCCAGCCATCGACGGCATGCCACTGCCGGCCTGCAACACCAGACGATTGAACGTCTGCGCCGGATCATCCGCCGCGCCCTTCTGCCGCGCCGCCAACTGCTGGCGAGCCTGTTGCAGCGGGTTGAGGATCACCGGCAACTCAGGGAAGGCCTGCTTGACCCGCAGGTTCATCTGGGTTTTCAGCTGCTGACCCTGCCCGGCTTCGCGAGCGGCATACAGGTTCAAACCAACGACCCAAACCGCCACGGCCAACGCTGAGAGGGCGATCGCCCTGCCCCAGCCGCGATGCTCGGTGTGTTGCTGCTGGACCGCGCCATGCAATCCCCAACCCGGTAGCGGCCCAGTCCAGCGCTGCGCATCCGCCATCGGCAGTTCAGCGCCCGGCGGCGGTTGATCACCGATCCAGTGCAAAGTGACGCCCGGTTCCCACACAACACCGTCGAAACCGTCATCGAACAACGGCTGCACACGCGCCGCTTGCACGCTATCGCGCAGCAACAAATGCCCGTCCTGCACACACGCGACGGTGCCCGGCAGCACCGGCAAACGGTACGGCGCCGGATAGAGACCGCGCAGGTTCAGCCCAACGCTTTTCAGCAACTGACCCAAACGCAACAAGTGCTGCCGAGGCACCCAGGCGATCTGCACCTGCCCGGCCTCGTCCCGCGTGCTGTGCGCAATGTGCATCTCGCTGCTGTCGCCCAGCATCAAGGCCTGCGCCGCACACTGCACCGCCGCGACAATCTTGTTCGCGGGCAGCGGCGGTAAATCGAGACTCGCCAACAGGCTGTCAGCCGGGTGCAGAAAACACACCAGCGGCGGCAGTTTCGACTGCTGACTCAACTGGCTCAGACTGCGGCGTTCTTCCCGCGTGACCTGGCCCTGACGATCCAGCCAGGCGCAGTGCAATTCACTGTGCAGATCCAGTTCCGCCAAGGGCGGCAACGCCACCTTCAACTGGCTCATACGCCCACCCGCGACCAGATCACTTGCGGCAAGCGGTCCTGGCTGCGATGCAACAACGCCTCAAGACTGACCCGCCGCTGATCGCGCCGCGCCTCACCGCGCAGGCGAAACCAGTCACTGGTGATGCCGACCTTGACGCTGGTCAGCTCCAGTTGCGGCATGCGCAAGCGGTTAACGAAGTCGCCACGGTTGATAAACCAGCGCCCGGCATCGCGCTCGGCTATCAGCGCATTGGCACGCTCCAGCGACAGCCCCGGCACATAAGCGGCCAACACCGGCGCGGTGGCGGTGTTGCCGTTGAGCCACGTCGTCGCGGGGATCACCGTCAGGTATGGCGCCAGTTTGCCCATCACCGCCTCATTCACGCCGTCGACACTGCGCAAATCATCGATGTTGCGCAGCATCGGCAGCGTCGGCTTCTGCGGTTTGCGTGAAGCGTTGGGCGAGGTCGCGCGGCCACTGTCGAAACCCGTTTTCGGCGCCTCGGCAATCTGCGCATTCAGCAGTCGCGGGTAGGACGCAATCACCCGCTGACTGATGCGCTGACTCAACCCGGCACTGATCCCGATCAACTCGCACAAGCGCTGAAACGCCGCGACCTGCGCCTCGTCCACCCGCTCGTTGGCCACCAGATTGCGCAGGTTGAACTTGCCCTGCTCATCCTCCAGTCGCCCCTCAAAACCTTGCGCGGAGAGACGTTGCGCCCACGGCTGATCGAGCCGGGTCAGCGGATCGCGCTGACGTGCATCCCAGAGCAACTGACGGCTGATCTCCAACCCGCCCTGCAGCAGCCAACGGCCCTGCACACGCTGCTGATCCGCCTCCAGCGCCCGGGTCGACACGCTCTGGCGCGTCAACATGCCCGCCGCAATCACCGCCACCACGGCCGCAATCAACAACGCGCTGATAATCGCCATGCCCTGTTGCTTCGCCCCCTCAGGCGAGCGGCTGTTCATGGCCGGCCTTACAACTGCCAGGAACCGATATCGGCATTCACGCCGTCGCCGTCCGGCTGACCGTCGGCACCGAGGGAAAAGATGTCGATCTCACCATTGGCGCCGGGGTTGAGGTATTGATAAGGACGACCCCACGGATCGTTCGGCAGGCGTTCCAGGTACGAGCGCCAATTGCTGTTCTTCGCATCCGCCGGCCGCTCCACCAACACCTTCAGCCCCTGGTTCATGCTCGGGTAAGTGCCGTGGTCGAGGCGATACAACTTCAACGCCTGCATCAACCCGCCAATATCCTGCTTCGCCGCCGTCGCCCGCGCCTGATCCGGCCGGTCGAGCACCTTGGGCACCACCATCGCCGCGAGAATCCCCAGAATCACCACGACCACCATGATCTCGATCAGGGTAAAACCCTGCTGCCCACGCGGCGTGCGCATCGGTTGCTGAAGCGATTTGAAAGGTGCGATATCCATCTCGACATACCCTGGCTTGATTCGATTCGACGCGCAGTGTTGCAAGAAGATATGTCAGTGATGTTGAAAATCCTCGGGTGTTTTCGTCGTCAAGCCGTCAAGCACGCGGGTTAGCGTCGAGGGCTGGGTTTTAGCTTTGGGCCATGTATGCGTGCGCGTTCGCGGGAAGAAGGTTTCACGTTGATTGAGGTGCTGGTGGCGCTGGCGATTATTGCCGTGGCGATGTCGGCGGCTGTGCGCGTGGCGGGGTTGATGACGCAGAGCAGCGGGGTTTTAAGGGATCGGTCGGTGGCGCTGATTGCGGCGCAGAGTCGGATGGCGGAGTTGCGGCTGGAAGGGAAGTTGCCGATGGGTATGAAAGCGCAGGAGTGTGATCAGGGGCGGTTATTGCTGCGTTGCGAACAGCTCATTAGCGCAGCCGAAAACGGCCGCTTACTCAAGATTGGTATTCAGGTATTCGACCGCAATCAGGACGCGCCACCACTAGCAAAACTCGAAACCCTGCTAAGCCGCCCACTGTAGGAGCTGCCGAAGGCTCCCACACAAATATCTCAGAAAACGGAAACAGCGCATGTGCCATCGCCATCGCTGCCAGCCCAGCTCCCAACGGTTTCAGGGACGGACACAACATCCCTGACCAACACAAAACCCTGTGGGAGCGAGCCTGCTCGCGAAGGCGCCAGAATGGACACCCGATTAATCACCAAGTGTCCCCGACACCTACATCACTCCGGCAACTGCAAATTATCCAACGCCCGATTCACCGCCAACTCCCCGAGCATGATCAGCTGCGCAATCCCCGCCAGCGCATGGCGCTGCGATGCCGGCAACAGGCTGGAGACGTTCTGGGCGATGGTTTTGGCCGAAGCGAGTGTTGCACTGGCATCGACCAGCAGTTCTTCGGTTTTGTTGTCGGCGGTGACGGCATACATCCCACGGTTTTTACGTGGGGGCGGCGTGGAACCGGGCGGACAGAGGTAATGGTCGAGCGCGCGGTCGGCGGCTTCGTGGAGTTTTCTGGAATCGATGGATTCGTAGGGGGAAACCGAGGCGGTTTCGGGCGGGTTGGGTGTTGGTTTGATCATGGTGAAGCTCCTTGATGACTGGAGCCGCCACCGTTCGCGGTCAAACAAACAGGGTGGCAGCTGTACGCGGGTTGACCGACCGGACATCAAGGAATCCGGCACACCCGAAGGTGTCCCACGCACAGCCACCGCGACATGATTTCAGACAATGCCTGAACACGTGCAGAACGCTGGCGCGCCTTGATATTGGGCGGGCGGTCAAACCCGATCGCTGATTCGTCAGCGACCGCACCACAATAGAATCCGCCCCCAAGGCGCACAAGCCGGCGGATTCTGGCGTAGCTGTAGGCAAAGGCGCAAGGATATGTAGCCTGCGAGAGTGTTTGGAGATGTCTTTTTAAACATTGGCGTTTATCTAGACTTCATTCCGTCTCGGCCCCCCACGGCAGATCCGTCCTCTGCCCCAACAGACGAAAAAAAATGGCCGAGATTGCCAGTCGTAACTGACAACCTCGGCCATATAAATAGTGCTATTTCTTCCAGCACATATCGACGTCATCCTGAGTGCTCAGGTCTGTATCGATGCCCAACCGGTACCTGCAGTAATCAATAATCCCCCCCCGCTCCTCCGCCGTCAGGCGCTCCACCTTCCTGATCTCGCCATCATTGGCGTGGATGTTGTAGAACTTCATCTGAAACGTGGGGTGCTTCTTGATGAAGACAATCGTCTCGATGTCGCCATCCTCAACGGCGTTGTAGTAGCCGACGTAGAGCATGGTCGCTACAACGAGGATTGCCGCGATTAAAAGCTTTTTCATTTTTGCGATGCCGGGAGTGGAAGCAGATTTTTTTGGGTTTGATGACTCAGTGCTCAGCACCGCTAAACAAAACCTGACTTAACAGCGATCCCAAAGCTGATCATGACCAACAACAGAGAAATGACGCTCCATTGCAGCATTACTAGCTTCCGTTTGAGGGGAGCTGGGAAACTGGCCAAATCTTCAGAGCTCAGCTCACCCCTTTTCAAATAGAACTGAGGGAACGTCACAATTCCTGAAATGCCGCCTACAAGTAGAAGCTTTCCCCAAGGCCCACCATGCCGAAGCGGCGCCCGAGTCATGATGGCTGAGCAATTATTCAGGTGCTCCAACATCAAATCCATCTTCGTATAGGCCAGGTGCAAACAGAGGCCTATCCAAAGAATCAGCCCTGCCAGATCAACGATGGCAATGGACAGAAGTACCTTATCAACGACGTTCAAACTCACTTCCCTGCGGAGTAGATTTTCTCACCAGCCCACTTGCCTGTGGTTTCCAAGCGTTTAAACGGGGCCGAGCACGCTTCTCATCCGGTTACTTGAGTACTCCTGATTTCCCCAAAGCAACCAGCACAACCATCGCAGAAAGCAGCACTATTGCGCTCCATTGCATCAACACAAGTCTCTGCTTGAGTGAGGAAGGAAAATTCTCTACGTCATCGGCGCTGAGCGTGCCGCGTCTCATATAGAAATTCGTGAACGTAACGAGACCAGAGGCGCCACCTACTAAAAGCAACCGCCCCCAAGCACCTCCGTGCTTCAGCGCAGCTAACCTAGTGCCGGCAGAGCTGTTTTTGAGGTGTTCAAGAATCACGTCCATCTTGATGTGTGCAATGTAGAGAGCTATCCCGATCCAGATGATCATTGAGATAATCACTACGCCACACAATCCTCCGACTATCAGTTCAGCGGTATTCATTTAGTCACCTCGTAAATCACTTCGCCGAACATTTCACCACCGGCCCCTCCTACCGCCCCGCCAGCATATGAGCCTGCCGCTACAACTACCACGCCGCAAGCGAGGGTTCCCAATCCACCCGTTGGCACGCCAAGCCCCACACAGATTGCACCTACCACTGGAGCAGTGAGTGCTGCTCCTGTCATCGCGCCACCGGCCACCCCACCAATGAAACTACCACCCTCGGTATATTTGATCTTTTCGCATGCATCCTTATTGCCTGCCGCACAGACTTCTTGAACCTTCATGTAAGACGCCCCTCCCCCGACCGCTGTACCAATCCAGCCACCATACTTCACAACCTTGGCCGCTCTGGCGACACCGTCTGAATGAGTGGCGTAACCGGGAATCTGCCCCGGTGCACCGGCCAAGGTCCAGTGATGCACCAAGCTTTTGCTTGAGATGCCGAGGGCTGATTTCAGACTTGGGTGATCAGGGAAACCGATGCCCTTTCTGGTTAGTCCGGTGAGTTGTCTATCAAGCTTGGCAAACAGTCGTGCACGCTCATCAAAAAACTCTGAGCTACGCAAGTGACCGTCTCGCTGAAAACTTTTCTGGTGCAACGTTTCGATTTCCTTCAGCGAAGTTTTCACGTCTTCCAGGTTCTTGGCGAAGATCGATTCACCGACACCGATTGATGTTGAGCCTTGCGAAAGAATCGACTCTATCTGGCTCTGGTAGCGAACCATGAAGCTCGCTTCTTCGTCGGTCATGGGTTTGAGCGCCGCGTCCACTTTCTGCGCCGCTTCCATGAGCAACGCTTCTTCACGTGTGCACTGAGGATTGTTCGGATCACTCAACACGATGAGCTGCCCGGGCTTGGCGTACCCCGTGACGTGAGGGTTGAGGCGCGTGAACTTCTCAAGCGTTGCACCATCCGGTTTATCGAACAATGCGGCTTCTAACGCAGAGCGCGGCATGACTTGCTGAACGATGTAAAAACCGGGTTCCGCTGCTGGCTTCGCAACAGCCGGTTTCTCTGCGGGAGCCTCAGGGTATTCTGCCCAGTGCTTGGCGTGCAGATCAGTCGGTTCTACGCCACGGTAGACCTGTTTTCTTGGCGGGTTAGGTAGTGCGGGCCTTGGTACATTTCCATGTTCACTCATGAATCATCCTTGTTCACTTCGGGAATCCCGACTTGAGGTTCCGACAGTCCGACGCTATCGAAAAGCCCAAGTGCTGGCTGTAGGACAAAGCCTAAAAAGCAGTGCCCAAACGGCTGATTCCTGTCATTCGCGGGGTGCGCAGGATAACTGGTGAGGGAGGATGGTTGTATGGCAGCAGATGGCCACACATAGATTAATCGCAGGATTTACCTGACCCACACGCAACCTTGTGCCGAGTATTAGGAGTTTTTGTATCGCTGCGGATCAGATAGAGGAACTGTCAAATGAAGGCCACAACCTACGTACTTGTCGCACTTTGTTGCATGGGTATCAGCACAGCATTTGCCGATGGCTCACAGGCGCCGAACGACAATCGCGGGCCAGCAGACATCGTCGTCGGTGAGCGTTTGGCTGCGGCCAAGTCGAAGCTAGTCAAACAAGGATGGAAGCCGACGCGGATGCATACCAACGACGGCTATGAGTACAGCGGCGTGGAGAAGGAGATGGCTACACGCAAGTTCTTCGAACTGGACACCTGCTCGTTTGATAGCTCGCGTTGCATCTTGTACTACGCGAAGAAAGGAACTTGCCTACGCGTCGATACCATCGGTGAGCAATTCAATGACATGACCGTGACGCGATGGACCCGCGAATGTCCCGAGGCGCCCCAATAGCCACCCGAAGACTACGCGGTAATAATCGACTGCTCCCAAAGGTTTCAGCGTCGCACACAACACCTGCAATCAGCATAAAACCCTGTGGGAGCGAGCCTGCTCGCGAAGGCGCCAGAATGAACACCCGATCAATCACCAGGTGATCCCGGCATCCGCATCAACCCGGCAATTGCAAATTATCGAGCGCCCGATTCACCGCCAGCTCCCCGAGCATGATCAACTGCGCAATCCCCGCCAGCGCATGGCGCTGCGATGCCGGCAACAGGCTGGAGACGTTCTGGGCGATGGTTTTGGCCGAAGCGAGTGTTGCACTGGCATCGACCAGCAGTTCTTCGGTTTTGTTGTCCGCCGTCACGGCGTACATCCCACGGTTTTTACGTGGCGGCGGCGTGGAACCGGGCGGACAGAGGTAATGGTCGAGCGCGCGGTCGGCGGCTTCGTGGAGTTTTTTGGAATCGATGGATTCGTAGGGGGAAACCGAGGCGGTTTCGGGCGGGTTGGGTGTTGGTTTGATCATGGTGAAGCTCCAAATTTATACCTGGTGGAACCACCAACACCTGTCGCTAAACAAGTAAGGGTGGCAGCTGTACGCGGGTTAGCGAACCGAGAGGTATAAGACCCGGCAGACCCGAAGGTCTCCCACGCACAGCCACCATATCGTCGTCGCAAACGTCTGCGACAAACTGGAGCGTCGTTGTACTTATACCTGGTCGGGTCGCTAAACCCGGTCGCTGGGTTGCCAGCGACACGTAGACGATAAAGACCAGGTACAAAGCGCACAAGCCGGCGGATTCTGGCGTAGCTGTAGGCAAAGGCGCAAGGGTGTGTAGCCTGAGAGAATGTTTGGAGATGTCTTTTAAACGTTGGTGTTTATCGAGGCCTTACTGCGGCACCTCCATGAGGTGGGGACGCCCGCCAGATGATTCTCAGATTTATTTTTTGGAAATAAATCAGTCCCCTTCTCAATTTATGATCGCGCCAGACTATCCTCCGTTCCGCTGCCATTACTCCCAATAACGACAGCCACTTTCGACCATAAGGAATCGCCCAGACGTGGCTAGGAATCCGGGGCGGTTTATTGTGATCTAGCCGACCAAAGGTGCGTATACATAGTTATCTAATGAATCAAACTCTTCCCCTGTCATAAGATTCAGCTGACGTACCTTCCGACCATATTTTAGATATTTGTAGACAAAATATTTAGCCACCTTATCTTCGTGTGTTGATAGCACTATTTGCCGGTCAGGAAATTCATTGCGCAACAACTCGACCAACGAAGACATGTTGATGTCATCCATGGTTTGCACGGGATCGTCAATCAGGATTGGTGAGAATTCTTTAGCATAAATCTTGTTTAAGGCTAGAGTTAGTGAAATAACTACTGCTGAAATTTGCCCCGAACTCATGGTATTGAGGACATCATGATCGCGCTGGTAATTTGATACTAATCTAACGTTTTTAAGTTCATCTCCGCCGGTAGGGTCTTTAAGAAAGACACCCTGCCCAATTCCGGATTGGTGTGACTGTAATATCTTACCCGAATAGATATAAAACGGAATCTCGATGTCGCCAATCAACTTCTTTTTATACTGGCGAATTCTTTTAAGCACTTTCACTGCAATTCCGGCTAGTTCTTTCTCCACCTTCTCTAACCTTTCTGCGTTCTCTATATGTGTTGCGATATCTTTTAGCACAATTTGAAATGACGAATAAAAACAAGACTCTAGATATTTCCTCTTCTGCTCCACATTTCCCTCAGTGATCGACAAGAGATTGCCGTTGCGATTACCAAAATACTCTCTGAACATCCGATCAAAGGCATCGCCTTCATTTGCGAGTTGGTATTCCAACGAAGCAGGCGGAGTGTTTTTATGTATTCGACGCATCATCTCCTCAAGATTAGAAGAAAGTTTTTCAGCATCTACATGATGAGACAATGGTGGAAACATTAGGTCATCGACACTGAATGGGCAGTTTTTTAACCACGCGTCAAATTTAATCAAGCGCTCTTTGGTGAGATCTGCTTTTATCAACGATGCCATCGCGTCATCTGAAAGAACAGTATTCTTAGCCCGAAATTCTTCTATCTGCGAAATTACGGGATCGATAAAACGACTTTTTATACTATTTTCCAGTGCCAGGATTGATACATCCTGATTCGACAACAGCTTTGAAAAGTCACTTACACGAATTGAAGCGGCAATCTCAAGCTGATCATGATTTTCGTGAGGCTTACCACAGAACGGGCATCTAGACTCTTCAGGTAACGATGCTAGGGAGTTATTCAGCTCTTTATGTTGCGCAACGATTTTTCGGTAGATTGCTTTAAGTCCAGAATTCGTCCTACGAAGCTCATTTACCGTGTCCTGATCTTTCTGAAATTGTTCAAAATCACGTCGCCCTAACAGGTCAAAAATATGGAGTAAGTTATCGGGGATATCGCCACCCACCAAAGCGGTATGAGATCTTTCAAGTACCTTATCTTTCGACCTTCTTTCGTCCAGCCCCTGGATATGACCTAAAGAATTGTAAAAGCATAGATAATCTGATAGGAGGTCAGGTGACCGATAGGCTCTAGAGTACGGAAGAGAGCTAAGATAAAAATCTCGATTCTTAACAAACTCCAGCATCCGATCAAGCTCGCTGGAAAATGATGAAAACTTTGACTGATTGAATGCTTCAAACTTCGGCAAATCCCATTCTGGAGATTTAGAAGTATCTAGTAACCAGGGAAGCAGGTAACGGTGCTCGACTTCACCTACTTTAGTGGAATTCTTAGCGCCATTTATATTGTGGCTGTTCTTTAATAGTTCGGCTTTCTGAAGCTGTATTGTACGCTGAGAAGCAAGTCGCTTTTCAGTATTTTTCAGGCGTGTGTATTTGGCTTCTGCAGCGGCGGTATCGCCAAAAAGCTGTGATATCTCAGTAGCCCGTGCAGTTTCACTATTTGACTTCAAAAATGAAGCCGCCTCCTCTTGCTGGACATAATGGAAAAGGTGAAAGTCTCTAGTGAAGTTTTTATTTTTGAGAATTCTGTCTACGTCCGTTTGCTTTGCGGGCGTCCAACCTGACTCGTCTCTAATAAACACATCCCAAAGTTCAGGAAAGCGAGATATCTTTTGTGCGCCCGTAGGTATTGGGGATTTGAGTTTTCGTCTGAACGATAATAGATCTTCTGGCGAGCGTGAAAGAACCACATCAATTAGTACATCTGATCGAGGGTCATAAGCAACAACCACATCTTCAGGAGTCTGACGACCGTCCGTGCTTATGAAACGTTTAATTGTTCCGGAAAGAGCCAACTCGACTGCATCGAAAACCGAGGTTTTTCCATACCCATTGGGCCCATCCAGGAGGATTAGATCGCTACTATTAAAATTGATCCGGTAGGTGTCGCTACCGAATACTTTGAAATTAGTAAATTCGATGCTCGATAGCCTTAGCATTAGATTGTCCTCTTCAAGAATTCGGACATTAATTCTTCATCATCAAGACCTTCATCAATCTCCAGCGAGAACTCATACAAATCCAACTCACTTTTGGATAGATTGGAAACTAAAGATGAATCCAGATCAAATAGTCGCTTGGGGTCGTGCAAATAGGTAACAAAAGGTATTTTTATAAAAATCTTCAGCAGAAGAGAATAATAGTTTTCAAGCTCGGCAGATTTCTCTTTGAAACGTTGGAAATACGTTCCATCACCCTGACCTACTAACTCGTTGAGTTTTAAAAGTGTAAAATCACTATTTTTATCTTTCAAATCCGCGAGTTCTTCCGAGCTGTAGGTGATCACATTTTTTTTGAAATTGTATCGATCCTCTTCTAACTGAAACACTTGCTTGCTAGTGATGGAAAATTCAGGCCAGCAAATTATCATCGTGCAATTTTTTGAGAAGACTCTATCCACTTTCGGGCTTTCTCTAACTTTCAAATGCAAACCGTCCGCCCACTCGGAAAGCAACATTTCAGCATGCTGACTCGTAGCTTTTTTACATTCTACAACTAGATAGTATTCGGCTTTGTTTTCGGCGATTTTAGGCTTGAAAAGCCTTGTTATCAGCTCATCATAGCTATGCTCGAAATTTACAGCTTCATACCCGTTACTCAAAAAAACTTTGTCTATCAGACTAATCAGCATTTAATTCGTCCATTGCTTGTTGAATGGGTATTAGCTGAAGATTGCTAAAATAATCGTCACGGGGCTCTTCTTCTACCACGTTGGCCGACGGTGGTGCGGTAGTGTGGGTAGTAGCTTGCTCATTCAGTGATATTTTCTGCGGTCCGCCGTAAATCATATTGTTAACTTCATATAAATCCTCGACGATCCGTGTATTGGCCCTGAGCTTCTTGGCAATACTAGTAGGCGATCGATCATTTATAGTTGTAGGAAGATAATAATTCGCTGGCTGGGCCAGTGATCGATAAACTAATTTATTATTACCTTCGTCATTTTCGCAAGATTTGCAGTTTATAGCATTAAAAATTCTGAGCAGTACGTCGGTTACACCGTTTTCATTGACCGCCAAGGCTTGCTCAATATTTGTTAGTGAGTCAAACTTTACAGATGGCGAAAAATTTTTATAATAGCTGAAAAGTTTTTCTGGGCCGGCACCCAATAATTCATATCGAATCTGGGAAAGGTTACAAACAAACCCTTCCAAATCTTCTGGTGTTGAATAATAGTCAGGATTGTTAACAAATTCATCAAAGAGGCAGAAAAAGCGCTCTTTGAATTTAACGGCCAAATACCTACTACTTACATCTTCATAGTTCGCATCCAAAATTGTGACAATGTCAGATATCTCGATATGCAGTAGGTCAGATGCTTGCTTTTGCAGGTGTCGCTCCGTCACATAAACATCCACCATTTCCAGCAAATGGTGAAAGCCGCTATCGATCTGCTTTGTAGTATTTACTCCTCCCCTTATGACAAGAACTTCTTGAAGCTTCGACTTAATAAGATCATTTATATCATCAATACTGCAGCACGGGCTCCCACTATACATATAGCTTTGTATTCTATCTAATGCCAATAGCGGATCAGCCACGATAGCTTGGAGCGCATCATAGACTTGCCCCACGGTAAAATCATCAAATGCCTGCTTTATGATTCTCGCCGTTTTGTTTCTATCCTGCGCAACATTTACCGCCTTGAAAATAGTGCTCGACGCCGGTTTAGCATCATGCTCACTTATCAGTTCCCTGATAAAACCTTCGATTGCCTGTTGCAAACTTTTACCAGCCGGAAGATTAATAGTCTTCCAAGTATGTATATAGCCTAATGGCCCTGGCTGGCTGTACAAATTCAGTGCAAGCCCAAAAAGCGCCTCATCATATAAACTGAAACTTTGTTTGTCGTAAGCTTTAACCTGATGAAACGACACCAACTCCCCGGCTACGAACAATTCAAAATCTTCGTTGTTCTCTAAAACGATTGAGTCACCGTAAAAGGTGTACGTAGGATCAGCGCTAAGCTTTTCGCGTATATGACAAAGTACGTAATGAATAGCGAGCTTTCCTTGGTAATTGTATCCACTCCAAGAGGGAGTCGCGTCGTGGATCATGCTTGCAGTTCCTTGTAAGAATTCAGCGTCCAGCTTTCTTCAATGGGTGCTTCCTTCTGCGCAAACGCTCGGATGGTCGAGCGTTTGAGCAGTTGAATGCACAATGCCACTATACAAATATTTTGGCGAGGCCGACCGTTGGAAATCTGAAGCGCCCAATACCGCATAGTGCGCTAAAGGACATTCACGACATGCCTCCTCAGGCCAAAAGCAACCAAGTACATTCCCGGCAATCCAAAACCCTCTACCAGACTGAACCGCCAAAATAACTGACTCCCTCCTGAAAACTCACGGCCTAACCAACCTAGGCAACACCACCCCCTCCACCAACCTCTCCACCCCCAACCTCACCCTCTCCCCACCCTGCTCAATCACCACCCCATCCCCCTCCACCACCACCAACTTCACCCCAGGCCCCACCTTCTCCCCCTGCAAAAAACTCCTCGGCGGCCCATCGTTCAAACTCAGTATCGCCACCGCCCCCCGACTCCCCGCCATCACCCCGCTCACCTTGATATCCATCGGCGCCGTTTGATTGGAAAACCACTGCAACGCCGGGCTATCACTGCGCGCCGCCAGCAACTGCGGGGCCACTGCCGGGGTGTGTGATTCGGCGGAGGTCAGCAGCAGCGACGACCATGTCGCCACGCCGACCAGCGCCGCGAGCAGTGCGAGGGCCTGGACCATTTGGGGTGGGGAAACGCGTGCGGTGAAGGTCATGGGCTGAATCTCCTTTTTATCCCTGCTGTCAGCCTACGCGGCAATTCTCTCCGTTTTATTTCACACGCCTTACATGTTGGCCGTGCACGATGGCGCAGGACGCAAAGGAGCGCGCGCGCGATGAACAGGCAACAGGGTTTTACGCTGATCGAGTTGATGGTGGTGCTGGTGATCATCGGCATCGCCAGTGCGGCGATCAGCCTGAGTATCAAGCCCGATCCGCTGCAGTTGCTGCGCAAGGATGCCGAGCGTGTGGCGCAGTTGCTGCAGGTGGCGCAGGCGGAAGCCCGCGCGGATGGGCGGCCGATTGTGTGGGTGAGTGATGCCAAGGGGTTTCGCTTTAGTCGGCGCAGTGACAGTGGCAAGGGGTTTGATCATTTCGCGCAGGATCCGCAGTTGCGGCCGCGTGCCTGGCAGAGTCCGAAGATGGAGGTGCGGGTGGAGCCGAAACAGAAGGTCGTGCTGAACGCTGAGTGGATTAATCCGCCGCTGCAATTGACGTTGTCGGATGGGTTGAATCGCTTGAGTGTGCTGCGCGATGGCAGCGGCAGGATCAGCCTGCAATGAAGCGCCAGCAAGGGTTTACGTTGATTGAGGTGATGGTCGCGATTTTGTTGATGGCGGTGGTGAGTTTGATTGCCTGGCGGGGGCTGGACAGTGTGACGCGGGCGGACAGTCATTTGCAGGCGAGCAGTGAGCAGAGTGACGGTTTGTTGCGGGCGCTGAATCAGTTGCAGCGGGATGTAGAGATGCGGGCGGGGGTTGAGTTGACCGAGCCGAAGAAGGTTGGGGTGGATGATGAGCCGCCGAGCGCCCCGCCCGCACTGACTGTGCGCAGTAGCGACAGTAAGGGTTTTCGTCTGGACATCATTCGCACGGCGGCGGATCAGCCGGGGGCGTTGCAGCGGGTGCGGTGGTGGGTCAAGGGCGGCACGTTGTATCGGGCAGTGGCTGAGGCGCGGAGTCGGTATCCGTTGCCGGCGCCTGGGAATGGGGTGGCGGTGTTGCAGGATGTCAGTGATGTGCAGGTGCGGGTTTGGGAGGTGGATAAGGGCTGGCGGCAGTTGAGCGGGAATCGGCGGGAGGATCCGTTGGGGTTGGAGATTCGGTTGAGTCGGGGGACGGCGCAGGGGCTGGAGAAGTATCGGCAGGTGATTGGGCCGCTGGAGTGAAGCCGATCCCTGAATATCGGATATCCCAGTAGGAGCTGCCGAAGGCTGCGATCTTTTGACTTTGATTTTGCAGATCAAAAGATCGCAGCCTTCGGCAGCTCCTACATTGGGATTGGGGGGCGTCAGTTGGGGATTGGTTGGTTGTTAGGTCGTCATCGCGAGCAGGCTCACTCCTACAGTTGGATCGGGTACATCAGCAAGAGATTGGTTGGCTGGTGGGCCGTCTTCGCGAGCAGGCTCGTTCCCACAGTGGGATTGGGGGGCGTCAGTTGGGGATTGGTTGGTTGTTAGGCCGTCATCGCGAGCAGGCTCACTCCTACAGTTGGATTGGGTACATCAGCAAGAGATTGGTTGGCTGGTGGGCCGTCTTCGCGAGCAGGCTCGCTCCTACAGTTGGATCGGGTACATCAGCAAGAGATTGGTTGGCTGGCTGGCCGTCTTCGCGAGCAGGCTCGCTCCCACAGTTTTTAATGTGCGTACAGCCCCAGCGGCAAAGCCGCCCCACTCAACAGGATGAGCGTTAGCTCGGCTGCAGCTGTTGATCTTGATCCACGGGCGACGTCGGAAGGCTGAGTGGAGGGATTCATCCGGGGGTGGGAGCGCAGCGACCGTTTGGCGCAGCCAAATGCATCGAGAGGAGGTGCAGCGAAGCAAACCGTAGGCGATGCGCCCGGATGGATCCCGCAGCGAAGGAACCCCGAGCCCCAGCGAGCGGGCCGCACGCAGGAGCAAGCCTTTTTGGTTACTTTTTCGGCGTCTGGAAAAAGTGACCCGCCGTAAGGGCGGAACCCTAAGCAGCCATAACCGCAGCAACGGATATGTACCCAATCAAACCCACTAGCTCAAAACAACGACGCCACCCGGCAGCTCAGTGCATTTGACGCCATAAGCGTCGCGAATCAGCAGCGCAACGCCAGCGAGCTGATCAAGGCTAAAGCGCGCCTGCACCCGCCGCTGCCCAAGCTCACGGTTGAGCAGCAACAACATCCCCGGCCGATAGCGATTGATCTCATCAATCATCTGGCTCAGCGTAGCGCCGTTGAACACCAGCACCTGCTGACGCCAATTCATCACCGCCGCCGTGTCGACACTCTGCACACTGCCAACCTGCCGCGCGTCGTAAGTCACCTGCTGCCCCGGCTCAAGACGCAGGCTACGCCCCTCAACATCCACTTCAACCGCGCCATCAAGGCAAGTCACACAGACTTGCTGATCGGTATTACGCAAGTTGAAACGCCCCTGACTCGCACGCAACCACCCTCCCCCAGCCTGCATCGCCAACGGCAACCGCGCGGTCTGCACTTCAACTTCACCACTAACCAGCTCAAAACCCTGCACACCGTCAGACACTGCACGCTGGTTGATCCGCGTCTGCGTGTTCAGCTCCAGGCTCACACCCTGCACCGGTTCAAATCGGCGCTGCTGCCCGACTTCAGTAATGTAGTCAGCGCCCAGCCCTTCAAAACCACCAGGAATCGTCCCGCGTACCAGCAAAAACGCCGCCGATGCGGCAATCGCACCACCGAGAAAGGCGCGGCGACCGAAACGCCGTGGCGCCTGCATTTGCTCCACGGCCGGTTGCAGTTGCTGCCACAACCGCTTGGCCTCTTCGAACGCGCGCGCATGCTCGGCGCTCTGCGCGCACCATTCGCGCAAGGCGCGGGCGTCGGCCACAGTGGCGCGGCCGGAGGTCAGCAGGACCAGCCAGTCGCGGGCTTCGCTGTGCAGATTGTCGGCCGCCGAGGGCTCGGCAGGTGTCAGTCGAAAGATGTTCAAACGCGCAGATTCTCAACGAATTGATCGGGCACTATTCAGAAGACGGTTTTCCGGCCCCGCGACCGAACCGCTGAAACACTTTTCTTTCCAGTTTCGCGGCGCAGAAGCCCAATGCGGCTTTGATTTCCTTCTCGACCATGCGCGTGGAAATGCCGAAGCGCTGAGAAATCTCCAGGTGCGGCGCCTCTTCCAGACGCGCGGCGATGAAGATTCGGCGGCGCCGTGCGGGCAGTTCGTAGAGGGCGTTGAGCAGTGACTGGATTTCCTTTTGCCCACCCACCACTCGCGCCGGATCGAGGGCTTCATCGCCGATTTGCAGCAGCTCCTCGACTTCTTCGCCGGTGAGCAGGCGCGCGTCGGCCTGGCGGCGGTCGGCGGCGATGTTCAGGGCTATGCGGTAGAGGTAGGCATTGGGCCGCAGCACGTTCGGCGGCGTCTCCATGCGGTCGACCCGCAGGTAGGTTTCGTGCAGCACGTCGTTGGCCAGATCTTCCGAACCGAGACGCCTGCGCAGGCGCACCCGAAAGTCCTCGTAGGACGTCAGGAACAGTTGGACCATCGAACCTTGTCCGGTGTCTTTCATCCCCCGGAAACTCCTTCCCATTTGGTGCATTCCATGCGTTTCCCTGACGACTCCGGTAACAACAGCAACGTGACCGGCTGACGCAAGGCACTGGGCGTCGGCCGGTCGATCCTGAGATTGCGAAAGCTCTCCACCAACGCGTTGTCGCGCCGTACATCGCCGGTCGAGGTGACCAACCGGTTGTGTTGCACCACGCCATCGCGGCCGACCCACACCTGCAACACCGCGCGATAACTGCCCGGACGGGTCAGCGGCGAGCGGCACAGGTTGCGCTCGATGGCCGCTTGCACCGCCGTGGCGTAACTGCGGTTGACCGCGACGCTTTCCGGCGTCTGTTTTTGTGGCGGCGCCGGCACGTCTTCGACCTGCGCCACTTGCAAGGTAAACGCATCGTCACGGGCATACCGCGCCATCAAACCACTGCCGCCGAGCAATCGACGCAGGGCATCGGCGGCGGTGTATTCACCGTCCACCGCCAGCGAGCGACGACCGCGACTCAACTGACTGTCGACCAGCACTGCAACGCCAGTGGAGTGGCTGTACTGATCCAGCGCGTGCGCCAGATCCTGTGCCGGAATGTGCAGCGTCATGCGCAGGTCCGCCGGCACCGCGTCGGCCATGGCGTGGCCCGCCGAACAGCCAAGCAGCCACCCCAGACACATCCGGCGCACAAGCCTCGTTGAACGCTGAAAACCGTCCGTGGAATTGCCTCGCTGCACGGCTGACGAATCCTTGGAAATCGTCATCCTGAGGGCTGTTTATGAATCTGGTGTGACGGGCGGTGCAAAAAAACCATCACGGGAATTGCGCAAGGCTTGCACTAGACTCAAGCCATAGCGCGGCCCCTTCGGGCCGGCCAGGAGGCGAGCATGAACACACTGTGGCGAATCAGCCTGGGCGGGCTGTTGTTGATGGCGCTGTCGAGCGCTTATGCCGAGCAGCCGTTGGGCTGTGTCGAGGTGACGGTCGGCGGTTACAAGGCGCCGAATTACGACTGCCTGAGCCAGCAGATGGGCAACAACCCGGAAGGCGCGGCGGCGGCGGAAAAGAATCAGGAAGCGCTGAATGTGCCGGTAAATAAGCGACCGCCGAATCAGGTTGGACTGGCGACACCGGCCGCAACCAGCACGCGAATGGGCAACACCTTCGGCACCTCGGTGAAACCGCAACGTCCGGCGAATTAAGGCAACGTCAAAATCAAAAGATCGCAGCCTTCGGCAGCTCCTACATGGGATTTTGATCGTTTCCCTGTAGGAGCTGCCGAAGGCTGCGATCTTTTGATCTTCAATCGCTAGGCGTTTGGCGAAAGCTCACCGCGAGGCGGTTCCAGCTATTGATGGTGGTCACGGCCATGGTCAGGTCGACCAGTTCGCCTTCGCTGAATTGCTCGCGCGCTTGCTGGTACACCTCATCCGGCACCCGGCTCTCCGCCAGCAGCGTCACCGCCTCAGCCCAGGCCAGCGCCGCACGTTCGCGCGGGTTGAAGAAGTTGCTGTCGCGCCACACCGCAATCGCATACAAACGCCGATCACTCTCCCCGGCCCGGCGCGCGTCCACCGAGTGCATGTCGGTGCAGAATGCGCAGCCATTGAGCTGCGAGGCACGGATGCGGATCAGTTGCAGCAGCGGCTGCTCGATACTGAGGTTGGCGGTCAGCGCCTCCATGGCAATCATCGCTTTCATCGCTTTGGGCGAAGCGTTGTAGTAATCCAGGCGCGGGGACATGGGCAGGTCTCGGTAGACGGAATAATGACTTCACCGTAAACCCCGACAGCGATGCATTACAGCCCCAATTGCACGGAAAACCGCTACACCACTGCCCCCTGCCAAACATAAATCCCCCTGTAGGAGCTGCCGAAGGCTGCGATCTTTTGACTTTGGTTTTTATAAACAAAAGCCAGATCAAAAGATCGCAGCCTTCGGCAGCTCCTACAGGGATTGGGGCCAATTTCGGGTTTTTCGGGTAGGCAACTATTGCCAATCAAACAACAGCGGTAATCTGGCGGGCACGCCAAATAGCCTCGGGAGCCTCGTCGGTATGGAACTTCACGTCGTGATCAACGGCCGCAAGGATCTGGCCGGTCAGTTGTACCAACAGCTGCGCGGCGCCATCGAATCCGGACGTCTGGCCGCCGGCACGCAATTGCCACCCAGCCGCCTGCTCGCCGAGCAACTGGGCATCTCGCGCAAGACCATTTCCGACACCTACGCCCAACTGACCTACGAAAACTTCCTCACCGGGGTGATCGGCAAAGGCACCTACGTCAACGCACGCCCGGCGCAGATCCAGCGCAAACAAAGCCACACCGAACTGGCCGGCGCCGAGGTGATCGAGAGCTGGCGCAATCTGCCGGTGTTTCTGCGTCACCCGACGCTGGAAGGTTCGCTGCGCTACGACTTTATCGGCGGCGCCACCAGCAAGGGCCAGTTCCCCCAGGACGACTGGCGCCGCTGCGTGTCCCACGCGATGCGGCAGATGACGCAGTCCAAAGGTTTCTACAGCCTGCCCGAGGGCTTGCCGGCGCTGCGCAATGCGATTGCCCGGCACATCGCGTTTTCCCGCGGGATCAACTGTCAGGACGAAGACATCGTGGTGTGCAACGGCGCGCAACAGGCGCTGGATTTGATCACCCGCGTGCTGATCAGCCCCGGCAGCCGGGTGGCGATGGAAGATCCCGGTTATCCGCCGGCACGCTTGCTGTTCGCCACCCATGGCGCCGAGGTGGTGGGGATTCCCGTGGATGCCGAGGGCATTCAGGTTGAACACATTCCTGATGGCACGCGGCTCATCTATGTCACGCCGTCGCACCAGTTCCCGCTGGGCATGCCGATGAGCCACGCACGCCGCGAAGCCTTGCTGGCTCGCGCCCATGAGTTGGGCGCGATCATCATCGAGGACGACTATGACAGCGAATTCCGCTACGAAGGCCGGCCCACCGATTCGCTGTTCAATCTCGACCAACGCGGCATTGTCGCTTACGTCGGCACCTTCTCGAAAACCCTGCTGCCGGAGCTGCGCCTGGGTTACGCGATCCTGCCGCCGGCGATTCTCGAAGCGGTGATCCGCGCCAAACAACTCACCGACCTGCACGCCTCGACCCTGCCGCAATGGGCGCTGGCCAAGTTCATCGCCGAGGGCTGCCTGCTCAAGCATATCCGCCGCTGCCACACCATTTACGCGCAGCGCCGTGAGCGCATTCTGGCGCGCATGGCCGACGATCTCTCGCCGTGGCTGCAAGCGGTGCCGCCGAGTGCCGGGTTCCACATGACGGTGTTCTGCAAGGTGCCGATCGACCTGCCGCTGGTGATCGAACTGGCGAAAAAGGTCGAAGTCGGCCTGTATGCGATCAACGGTTTCTATTACCAGCAAACGCCGAAAAACGGGCTGTACTTCGGCTTTGGCGCCATCGAAACCCTCGACATCGATATCGCCCTGGATCGGCTGCGCGACATTCTGCAACAAGTTGCCTGAATGATTGGTCTGGGCGATTAACCGCCGATTGGTTATTGGTGATCGATAGGTGCAGGCCTATCCTGCACAGGCGTTATCCCTCAATGAGCAGGATTCGTCCGGCCTGATTCAGGAGTGTGAGCAATGTCCAACGAAGTGATCAATACGGTACAGGTGCAGGCTGCCGCCGGCCGTTCGGAGGAACTGGGCAGGCAACTGCAGAAGATCGTCGAGACCCTGCGCGAAACGCCGGGCTGCGATTCCTACCTGGTCGACCGCTGCCCCGAGGACGGCCACCGCTGGACGGTCAGTGCCCGCTGGCAGTCGGAAGCGGCGATGCAGGCGCATTTCAACCGGCCCGAGGCGCAGGGGTTTATTGACCTGATCGATAGCCGATTGGCCAATAGCGTCGACTTCAACAGCTTTCCCATCGTTTGAACACACACCTGTGGCGAGGGAGCTTGCTCCCGCTGGGGTGCGTAGCGCCCCCAAAACCAGCGACCCAATTCCTTCAGGTGAATTGCTTTGGCCGGTTTTGCGACTGCTGCGCAGCCGAGCGGGAGCAAGCTCCCTCGCCACAGTTGTCTTTCGTCCGACCTGGATTGGTCACCTGATCTTCCCGAATATTGGCCGTTTGAATGCCCCGCCCTGCGGACTACTGTGATCAGCAACACCCCGATCATCACAGGTAACCCGCCATGAAAGCCCTGCCCTGCTTCGCCGCCGTCCTCGCCCTGAGCCTTTGCACCTCGACTGTCTTCGCTCACGATCCGTCAGAAAAGGTCACCGTCCTGCAAGACCAGCTGCTGAAAAACGCCCCGGGCAAAAAAGCCATGATGATCGAAGTCGACTACAAACCCGGCCAGTCCTCGATCGCGCACAAACACGACGGCACCGCCATGGCTTACGTGCTGGAAGGTGAAGTGATTTCCCAGGTCAAAGGTGAACAACCGATCACTTACAAGAAGGGCCAGTTCTGGTACGAGCCCGCCGGCTCCGAGCATCTGGTGTCGAAAAATGCCAGCCAAAGCAAACCGGCGAAGTTGCTGGTGTTCATGGTGCTGGCCCCGGACGAGCAAGTGCTGATTCCGCTGAAAAACTGATGGTTGTTTAATCAGCCATAAATAAAAGAGCTCAAATCGCTGATTTGGGCCTTTTTATTTCCCGGCGCAATTAACCGCACCGTGTTACAGCAAATGAACCTAATCAACTGCTGCTAGCTCAGCAAATTGTCAGGTTGGCGGGTTTAGTCTGAATTAACGGTCGTGTTTAACGACTTTGAAACTTTCCGACTGATGTTGTTTCACGGGAGAAACACCATGAAACTTGCGTTCACCAGTGTATTGGCGATATCGGTTTTAGCATTGTCCGCCTGTTCTGTCCCCACCGCGCCCAAAGCGGTTTCGTCACTGGATACCCTGCTCCCCCATCCTACCGGCCGCAGCAGCGCCACCCAGGTAAAAAGCGGCCCCGGCGTATCGCTCGGCGTGGTCTACAGCCCGAGCACCCAGACTAACCGCGAATACTTGCGCGACTACCAAGCCAACGCCGGCACCGGTTTCGGCCAGAGCCTGCTGGTGCAGCCGATCCATGACGCCTATGTTGCCAGCTCCAAACCGGACATGGCGGTGGATTGGGTCAACGCGTCCCTGCAGCGTCAGTTCGGCTCGGTGACGGTGTATCCGGACATGCAGAGCCTGCGTGCGGCCAAGCCTGATGTGGTGGCAATCGTCGACACTCATAGCCAATTGATCACGTCGCGCAGTTCCGACATTAAGGCCGATGTCAGTGCCGATTTTTATGATGCGCAGCTGAACTATATCGGCACGGCGAAAGGCTCAGAGGCGAGAGAACTGACGCCGGTGTGGGCGGACTTCAAGGGTTCGGACGAGATAGTTGCCGATATTAATCAGCAGCAGGATGTGCAAGTTCGGGCGTTGCAGAAGTTTGACCAGTCGCTCAATAATTTAGTCGCCACACCGGCGGATAAAGTGTCGATGCTGGATAGTAAACAAGGTCAGAAGTTGTATTGAATGTAAGGGCCCTTTCGCGAGCAGGCTCGCTCCTACAGTTGGAATGCGTTCCCCTTGTAGGAGTGAGCCTGCTCGCGATGGCGCCGCATCAGCCAGCACAAATCCTTCAGGCATAAAAAAGCCCCGGCATCTCACGACACCGGGGCTTTCTCATTCAGCCACTACTTATGCCAATTCAAGCTCGGCATTCGCAGCAACCGTAGGCACTACCGCTTGCCCGCTCAACGCGAGGTCCAGCAGTTCACGGTTGGCCACTGCATACATGGCGTAGTCCGTGCCGCTTGCCGCACGGATTTCCACCAGCATGGCGCGCCAGCGCGAGATCATGCTTTCGTGCTGTTCCATCCACAGCGCCAGGCGTGTTTCGACGTCCTGAGTGCCGTCGCCCTGTTGCAGGACGGAGATGGTGATTGCACGTTGCTGCCAGTCGACGTCATCACGGAACGCTTCACGGGCCAGGGCTTGCCAGTTGTTTTCAACCGGCAGCGCGCTGATCTGTTGCAGGTACCAGGTGATGTCCAGCGCACTGCCCACGGCGAAGTAAGCTTTCGCCACTTCAGCAGGGTTCTGACCAGTCACGTCGGACGCTTCGATGATCGGCAGCAGGGTGTACAGGTGCGAGGTGCCCGCCACCATACGCGCCAACAATTCCGGTACACCGGCAGCTACGTAAGCCTGATAACGCGCCTGCCAGTTTTCACGGATTTCGCCGCTCAGCAGTTCGTCGAGTTTCAGACCCAGTTCTTTCAGGTGCGGACCGAAGTGCGCGACGTCACGGGCAGCGTTCTGCTCGTTGCGGCGGGCACGCAGGAACCAGCGCGTAGCGCGACGGCCCAGACGCATCAGCTCGTCCATCAGTTCCAGCTGCACATCAGCGGAAACCTGATAGTCCAGCGCTTCGATCTGACGGAACCAGTGCGGGAGGTGGAAGATGTCGCGCACGATCACGTAAGCGCCAGCGACGTTCGCCGGGCTCATGCCGGTCGACTCTTTGAGTCGTTGAACGAAGGTGATGCCCATGTGGTTGACCAGGTCGTTGGCGATCTGGGTGCTGACGATCTCGCGCTTCAGACGGTGACGACGCATGGCTTCGGAGAACTTGCTGACCAGGGTCGGCGGGAACGCCGTTTCCATGTCGCGGGTCAGGTAGTCATCGTCCGGCACCAAGGAGCCCAACAGCTGCTCTTTGAGGTCGATTTTGCTGTACGAGATCAGCACCGACAGCTCAGGACGGGTCAGACCGTGGCCCTCAGCGATACGCTCGGCCAGTTGCTCTTCGGTCGGCAGGAACTCGATGGCACGGTCCAGCTTGCCACGGCCTTCCAGATCGCTCATCAGACGCTTGTACTCAGCGATGCGCTCGTAAGCACGGCGCGCCGCCAGGGACAGGGCCTGAGTCTGCTTGTAGTTGTTGCCCAGTACCAGGTTGCCGACTTCGTCGGTCATGCTCGCCAGCAACTGGTTGCGTTGCTTGTCGGTCATGTCACCGGCCTGAACCACTTCGTTCAGCAGGATCTTGATGTTTACTTCGTGGTCGGAGCAGTCCACGCCACCGGCGTTGTCGATGAAGTCGGTGTTGGAACCGCCGCCATTCAAGCCGAATTCCACACGACCCAGTTGGGTCATGCCGAGGTTACCGCCCTCGCCCACGACTTTGCAGCGCAGTTCGTTGCCGTTGACGCGCAGTGCATCGTTGGCCTTGTCGCCGACATCGGCGTGGCTTTCAGTGCTGGCCTTGACGTAAGTACCGATACCGCCGTTCCACAGCAGATCCACCGGCGCCTTGAGCAAGGCGTTCAGCAGTTCGGTCGGGGTCAGCTTGTCAGCCTTGATGTCGAAGCGTTCCTGCATCTGCGGGGAGATTGCGATGCTCTTCGCGCTGCGCGAGAAGATGCCGCCACCTTCGGACATGATGCTGGTGTCGTAGTCGGTCCAGGCCGAACGCGGCAGGTCGAACATGCGCTGACGCTCGACGAAGCTGGTCGCCGGGTTCGGGTTCGGGTCGATGAAGATGTGCATGTGGTTGAAGGCAGCGACCAGTTGCAGCTTGTCAGACATCAACAGGCCGTTACCGAACACGTCACCGGCCATGTCGCCGACGCCCACTACGGTGATGCTGTCTTCCTGAACATTGATGCCGCGCTCGCGGAAGTGACGTTGTACGCCAACCCACGCGCCTTTGGCGGTGATGCCCATTTTCTTGTGGTCGTAACCGGCCGAACCACCGGACGCAAACGCGTCACCCAGCCAGAAGCCGTAGTCGATGGCGATGCCGTTGGCGATGTCGGAGAAGGTCGCAGTGCCCTTGTCCGCTGCGACCACCAGGTACGGGTCATCGTCGTCATGACGCACGACGTTGGCCGGCGGTACCAGCGCGCCGTCTTTCAGGTTGTCGGTGATGTCCAACAGACCCGAGATGAAGATGCGGTAGCAGGCGATGCCCTCGGCCGCGATCTCGTCACGGCTGCCGCCCATTGGCAGGCGACGCGGCAGGAAGCCGCCCTTCGCACCCACCGGCACGATGACCGAGTTCTTCACTTGCTGGGCTTTTACTAGGCCGAGGACTTCGGTACGGAAGTCTTCTTCACGGTCGGACCAGCGCAGACCACCACGCGCCACGTTACCGAAGCGCAGGTGCACGCCTTCAACGCGTGGCGAGTAAACGAAGATTTCGAACTTCGGCACTGGCTTCGGCAGTTCAGGGATCGCGTGCGGGTTGAACTTGAAGCTGAAGTACGACTTGTTCTGGCCGTTGGCGTCAGTCTGGTAGAAGTTGGTACGCAGCGTGGCTTTGATCAGGTCGAGGTAACGACGCAGGATGCGGTCTTCGTTGAGCACCTGGACGTCGTCCAGTGCGGTCAGAATCGCTTGTTCCAGACGCTGTTGCTTGTCTTCCAGATCGTCGTCGCTGAGTTTGCGTGCCAGATAGAAGCGGGTCTTGAACAACCGGGTCAGCTCGCGAGCGATGTCGGTGTGGTTGTTCAGGGTGCTGGCGATGTAACCCAGATCGAAGCCCAGACGAATCTGCTTCAGATAACGGGCGTAAGCACGCAGCAGCGCGACGTCGCGCCATGGCAGGCCGGCGGTCAGTACCAGACGGTTGAACGCATCGTTTTCGGCGTCGCCGCGAACGATGTGGACGAACGCGTCCTGCAGGGTGTCGTTGAGTTGCTGGATGTCGAGGTCCAGGCCTTCAGCGGCAGTGAACGCGAAGTCGTGAATCCAGAACTCGCGGCCATTGGTGTGACGCAGACGGTACGGGAATTCACCCAGCACGCGCAGGCCGAGGTTTTCCAGAATCGGCAAGACGTCGGACAGTGCCAGCGGGGTGTCGGCGTGGTACAGCTTGCAATGCAGCTCGCGCTGGCCGGAGACCTGACCGAGCGGCTGATAGAAGCTCATCACCAGCGGATTTTTTTCGTTGAGGCTCAGCAGGTGCTGCATGTCGACCACGGCCGAATGCGCAGCGAAACGCTCACGGTAGCCGGCCGGGAAGCCTTTCGGGAAGTCGGCCAGCACGTTGGTGCCGTGGGCTTCGCCGAAGCTTTCGACGGTCAGTGCGGCGTAATCGTCCTGCCAGCTGCGGCAGGCTTGCACGACTTCTTTTTCCAGCAGCACCGGGTCGATGTCGAGACGGTTTTTCGGGTCGACACGCAGGATCAGCTGCACGCGCGCCAGTACCGACTCGGAGAAGAATGTCCAGAACTCGCAATCGGAGGCCTTCAGGCGCTCCATCAGCACTTGCTGGATCTTCTGGCGCACTTCGGTGGAGTAGATGTCGCGCGGCACGTAGGCCAGGCAGTAGCAGAAACGACCATACGGGTCTTTGCGCAGGAATACGCGGATCTTGTTGCGTTCCTGGATCTGCACGATCGACATCACGGTGGTGAACAGTTCGTCGACCGGGGTCTGGAACAGGTCATCACGCGGCAACACTTCGAGGACCTGCGCCAGTTCCTTGCCCAGGTGAGCCTTGGACTGGAAGCCGGAGCGGCGCTCGATTTCTTCGACCTTGCGGCGGATGAACGGGATGACCCGCACGCTCTCGCCATACACCGACGAGGTGTACAGGCCCATGAAGCGGTGTTCCTTGATGACTTTGCCGTCAGCGTCGATTTCACGGATCGACACGTAGTCCGGGTAGGCCGGACGGTGCACACGGCTCGGGTGCGCGGCCTTGGCGAACGACAGCAGGGTCGGTTCGCGCAGGTAGGCAACGGCGTAGTCTTCGATGCGCAGGTCGTCGTAGGTCAGGCCGGTGCGCAGCAGTTTGGTCAGGCCGAGGAAGGAGTTCTGGTCGTACTCGATGTGGCCGCCATCGGCCTGATCGGTGACCACGAACTCTTCGTAGCCGAGGAAGGTGAAGTGGTTGCCCACCAGCCATTCCAGGAAGCTTTTGATTTCGTTCTTTTCATCGGCATCGATGGCAAACGCGCTGTTGTCGAGCTTGGCGAGGATTTCCTGCACCTTGTCTTTCATCGGCTCGAAATCGGCGACCGCAACGCGGACTTCACCGAGAACCTGTTCCAGCTCTTTGCTCAACACATTCAGTTCGGCCGCGTTGGCGCAGCGGTCGATTTCCAGGTACATCAGCGATTCGTGCAGAACGCCTTCGCCGGTGCTGCCTTTTGGCAGAATTTCCAGCAACTCGCCCTTGCTGCCACGACGCACGCTGAGCACGGTGGTTTGCAGGGTGTGGATGCTGTAGCCGCGGCGGTTCAGCTCGGTGCGGACCGAGTCGACCAGAAATGGCAGGTCGTGGTGCAGGACTTCGACCGCGGTGTGGGTCGACTGCCAGCCATGACGCTCGTAATCAGGGTTGTAGACGCGCACTTGCGGTTGCGCGTGATCGAAGCGCTCAAGCAGGCGCCACGCAGAAAGAGTACAGCCAGCGAGGTCGGAGAGGCGACGTTGAGTCAGCTCGTCCAGAGAAATGATGCCGAAGAATTGTTCAGCGAACAGCGCCACTTGTGGCAGTGCCTGTTCACTGATGTGCTGCGCCAGTGCCGCTTGCAGTTGGTGCTGGAAGTCGGCTTTGCTGGCTGCGGTGAAGAACGCCATCTGTGGTACTCCGCTTAAGCTTGTTATTGATGGAAAGCGTCGCGTGCAACACCCCTTTCGGGGCTTGTGTCGCCCTGTTCCTGATTCTCGGGCAGAGGAAACAGGGGGACAGGTGGGTGAAGCTGGACGGGACACTCAGGTCACATTCACCTTCCATAGAATGAGCATCTGCAAAAGCGACTGCCAGCGGTGCCGACAATGCCTTTACGGGTGCTCATCCGTTGCGCAGCTTAAAGGGTGCGACAATGTGTCTGCTTGCGGTGCTGCGACATATTCGGTCATTGGCACGTAAACCGAGGGTTTGGCACCGGTAAACACTAGCAGTCGTGGCGGAAAACGGCGGCCTGAATGCCCGGATTTACGGTACATGCGTGCCAGAAATGACCATTGACCCATGTCGCGTTCACGACACATCCTCTGACACTCTCACATGCAGAAATTCCCGAGGGCTGGCAGAATCGCGCCCATTAGCGACCGACACGCCCCTTGAGGCAGGAATTGACCATGCAAATGACCACCGCCCTACTGATCGTCAACCCATGCGATGACGAAGAAGACAACATGGCCATGCTCTGCTGCCACAGCGACAAGGGCGACATGTTTCTGATGAGCCGCTATCCGGATGAGGATGAGCTGGAGATTACGCTGGATGGCGAGCCTTCGACGCTTGATGGGGTGAAAGTTACTTTGACCTCGACGCTGCTGAAGATCGAGATTGCGGCGGCGGATGCCGATGCGTTGAATGGGGATGATGTGCTGGAGATCAGCTTTAACCCGGATATGGTGGATCTGGATGAGGTTGAGGAGACCCTGAAGAATATCCTTGATGGGACTGGCACCTATGTCAGTGAGCTAGGCTGATCAGGCCTGCTATCCCAAACGTAAATTGAGTGGCGATGGTGCCCAAGTAAAATGCGCCACGCCACTGTCAGTCCTGTAACGGGCGTTTCGCTTCAACTTTCGCTGAAAACCTTAAACACTTAAAGACCATACATATCAATAAATATGCAAGCACACTGCCTTGCACGTTTACCCGAGTAAAGTTTCATCCTACTTCCCGACAAGAACCGCCCTACACAATCATCGGAAGTCCTACACCGATATCTGATTGCCTGGTCGCGCGCTCATTGCTATTAATTATCCCACCTGTGAACTTTGGCAAATAACACCAAGAGCCGTGGCAATTAATTAAAACGACCAACAGGCAGTTTCTCCATGCGGACACTCATCAGAACAGCTTGCAAAAAGCATCGACTGCTATTGATCACAACAATCACCGCCATTATTTCGCTAAAGCTTCTAGCCCTTGCGCCGCCATTGTTACTGGGTGCCATTGTCGATTCGCTCAGTAACGCAGATCACACCACGCTCAACACGCTACTTTTCTTTACAGCGGCCTTTGTCTTGGCCGGATGCGCTCAGGCGATTATTGCACCACTGCAGACACTACTTCTTTCGAAACTCGTCCAGCGGATTGTGATGAACGCGTCCATTACATGGATGGCGCAATTGATGGGAAAAGAATTCTCTCGATTCAGCACTTGGCGCGTCGGTCACTTCATCAAATCGGTAGAGCGCGGAATCACCGCCCACGAGCAACTGCTGACGTTCTTTGTCACGGTGGGCTTTCCACTGTGTCTGGAGTTCCTGATCATTGCCGCCGCATTTTGGTACATGGGCGGCACCTGGGTCTTTTGCGCGATGGCGAGCCTTGGAGTGCTTTACCTTTTTGCCACCCATCGAATCATCAGGTGGCGCAGAAAACATATTGATGCCGTGAATGAGCAGGAAGATGAACTGAGCGCGATCCTGTTCAACACCTTGAAGGCAAGCAAATCGATAAAACTGGAGCGCGCCGAGCAGACCGCACTGCAACCCTTGAACAGAGCCTTCAACCAATATGCCGAAGCGGCGGTAACCGTCGCGGGATCCGGTGGATTGTTAAGCGGGGCAAAGATCTTGTTTATCAGTCTTTCCACAGGAGGATTGTTAAGTTGGGGTGTTGTCGATCAATTGTCGGGGGCCGCGAGCATTAGCGTCGGGCAATTGGTCGCGATCTTTTCCATCGCCAGTACGTTCCTGCTGAACATCACAGCCTTGACCGAAGGCTATCGAGTGCTGGATCAGTTTTTAGCGGATCAACGCCGCCTCCAGCAACTGCTCAAAACAGCCGATTTTGATAATGACGGTCGTAGAGGCGAAGTGACCCAACAGGACGAATCAACGTTACGGCTCAAACCCTGCGTCATCACCGACAATGGCGCCGTCCGGCTATCCATCGCAAACCTGATTGACTTCAAACAGAGGCAATCGGTCGCGATCACCGGCCCTAGCGGCGCAGGCAAATCCACCTTGCTCGAAGCGCTGGCCGGACTGAACGCTTCGGTAAGGAGCCAACTGAACATTGACGATATACCCGTTGATCGCTTGAACGCTCAGAGCCATCTGCAAGTACTGCGTTACTGCCCTCAATCCCCGCAATTCCTGGAGGGCACCTTCGACAGGTCAGTTTTGTTTGGTGTTAATCCTTCGCTGCATTTGCGCAGCGCCATTCAGCGTTTACAGCTTGAAGAGATCGTCAGCGGGCGCGACATCAACGAAAATGCCGCCAACATTTCCGGCGGTGAAGCCAAACGCCTGACGCTGCTGCGACTGATTAACCGGCCGGGTAAATTCAACCTTTTTGACGAACCGAGCGCATCAATAGAGCCGAAGCTCGCCGCACCGGTTTGGGAGTTGCTGTTCGAGACGTTTGCCGGCCAAGGTCTGATTTGCGTAACGCACGATGTCAGCCATCTACACCGCTTCGACCGGGTCATTGTTATGCATAATGGCGAAATCATTGAAGATGGCCCCTGGCATGATCTGGTGGACAGAGCATCGATCAAACGGCTGCTAAGTGACCTTCAAACCGTTAACCAATAAAAGGGCGTTAAAAGGTCCTTTCTGCAAAATGCCGTTAGTCGCCACCCCCCGCGATGGATTAAAGTAACGCCCCCAGCCCCGGCGTTATCCGAACGCGCGTGGCCACCCCTTTCCAGGAACAGTCACCGATGGAACATCGTGAAGCGCTGCTGGCGCTGCGAACCTTTCTTTCAACGCAGATTCTCGGCCAGGAAAAACTCATCGAGCGTTTGCTCATCGCCCTGCTCGCCGACGGCCACATGCTGGTCGAGGGCGCTCCGGGTCTGGCCAAGACCAAAGCGATCAAAGAACTCGCCGAGGGCATCGAAGCCCAGTTCCATCGCATCCAGTTCACCCCTGACCTGCTGCCGGCCGACATCACCGGCACCGAGATCTATCGCCCGGAAACCGGCAGTTTCGTGTTCCAGCAGGGGCCGATCTTCCACAACCTGGTGCTGGCGGACGAAATCAACCGCGCCCCGGCCAAGGTGCAATCGGCGCTGCTCGAAGCCATGGCCGAGCGTCAGGTCAGTGTCGGCCGCAGCACTTATGAGCTGTCGCCGTTGTTTCTGGTGATGGCCACGCAAAACCCGATCGAGCAGGAAGGCACGTATCCGCTGCCGGAGGCCCAGCTCGACCGTTTCCTGATGCACGTGAAAATCGGTTTCCCGGACGCCGCCGTCGAACGCCGCATCCTCCAGCAGGCCCGTGGCGAAGCGTTGAACGGTGAAACCAAACCCGAACGCCGCGTCAGCCAGCAGGCGATCTTCGCCGCGCGCAAGGAAATCCTCGGTCTCTACATGGCCGACGCCGTTGAGGAATACCTGGTGCAACTGGTCATGGCCACGCGCAACCCGGCCAAGTTCGATCCGGAAATGGCCGAGTGGATCGCTTACGGCGCCAGCCCGCGCGGTTCGATCGCCCTCGACCGCTGCGCCCGCGCCCACGCCTGGCTGGCCGGTCGCGACTTCGTCAGCCCGGAAGACATTCAAGCGGTGCTGTTCGATGTGTTGCGTCACCGCATCATTTTGTCGTTTGAAGCCGAGGCCGCCGGCATCGATCAGGATCGGGTGGTGCAGCGGATTCTCGACGTCGTAGCCGTCGCTTGACCCCCATGAACGCCCCCCTGCCGTCCGAACCGGGCATCCGCGTCAGCCTCGCCGAGCTGATCGAGATGCGTCACCGTGTGCGCGAGGTGCAGCTGTTTTCCACGCCGAGCCAGCGCAGCCCGCTGATCGGCCTGCATCACTCGAAATTCCGTGGCCGTGGCGTCGACTTCGATCAGGTGCGGGTCTATCAGGCCGGCGACGATGTGCGCACCATCGACTGGCGCGTCACCGCACGCACGCAAGAGCCGCACACCAAGCTGTTCCATGAAGAACGCGAGCGGCCGATTTTCATTATGGTCGAGCAAAGTACGCGGCTGTTTTTCGGTTCCGGGCTGATGTTCAAATCGGTGCTGGCAGCGCAAGTGGCGGCTTTGATTGGTTGGGCCGCGCTGGGGCATAACGACCGGGTTGGCGGGCTGGTGTTCGGCGACAACGAGCACTACGAAATCAAACCACGGCGCAGCAAACAGAGCCTGCTGCAACTGCTCAACCGTCTGGTCAAGGTCAATCAGTCGCTGCACAGCGAGCGAGAGCCGGATCGTGATGCGTTTGGCGTGGCCCTGCGCCGTGCCCGCGAAGTGCTGCGCCCGGGCAGTCTGGTGATTGTCATCTGCGACGAGCGCGCCCTGTCCGACAGCGCCGAGCAGCAACTGAGTCTGTTGTCGCGCCATTGCGATCTGTTGATGCTGCCGCTGTCGGATCCCCTTGATCACGCCCTCCCCGCTGCCGGCCTGCTCAGATTCGCCGAACGCGGCGCACAACTCGAACTCGACACTCTGAATTTCGAGCTGCGCCAGACTTACCGCGCTCAAGCCGAAGCACGCATCGCTCGCTGGGAACTGCTCGCGCAGAAGCTGCGGGTATTGCTGATGCCGCTGAGCACGCAAAGCGAAATGGTCGAGCAGATGCGCGAATTCCTCAATCCGCAGCGTCCGGGGAAAGGTCGATGAACGGCCTCGAACAACTGCAACCGCTGATCTCGCCGCCACCGATTGCCTTCTGGCCGCCGGCACCGGGTTGGTGGCTGCTGCTTCTGTTGCTGCCGCTGCTGGGTTTCGCCGTGTGGCGCCTGCGCCGTTTCATTCCGATGAAAAAACGCCCGATCGTCCGTGCCGAACAGCCGCTCGACCCGGTGCGCATCGCCGCCCTCGCCGAACTCGCACAAATGCCCAAACCCTACGACGGCGCCCCGGCCGGTGCCTGGCTGCAGCAACTCAACGGCCTGCTCAAACGCCTATGCCGCAACCACTACCCCTACAGCCAGAGCCACACCCTCAACGGGCGAAAATGGTTGGCGTTCCTCGATAACCGTTGCCCGGCCGCCGGCCTGACGCGCTGGATGGTGCTGGTCGAAGGCGCTTACAAACCGGAATGCAAACTCGACGACAAAGCCATCGCCGGCCTGACCCAGGCTGTCGACACGTGGATTCGCAAACATGTTTGAGTTCGCCTGGCCGTGGATCTTTGTGCTGGTGCCGCTGCCGTGGCTGATGCGTCTGGTGCTGCCGGTCGCCGACAGTGGCGAGCCAGCCCTGAAAGTGAGTTTCCTCGCCGATCTGGAAGGCCTCGCCCGCCGTCGCGCTCGCGCCAACCTGCCCGCGTGGCGTCAACAGGCGCCGTTCATGCTCTTGTGGCTGTTACTGCTGACCGCCGCCGCCCGCCCGCAATGGCTCGGCGAACCACTACCGATTGCTGCCAGTGGGCGTGATCTGCTGGTCGCAGTGGACGTGTCCGGCTCGATGGACTTTCCGGATATGCAGTGGCAGGACGAAGAGGTCAGTCGCCTGACGCTGGTGCAGCATCTGCTCGGTGATTTCCTTGAAAGCCGTGATGGCGACCGCGTGGGCCTGATCCTGTTCGGCAGTCAGGCCTATCTGCAAGCGCCGCTGACTTTCGACCGCCACACTGTGCGCGTCTGGCTCGATGAAGCGCGAATCGGTATCGCTGGCAAGAACACCGCCATCGGCGACGCCATTGGTCTGGCGCTGAAACGCCTGCGCATGCGTCCGGCGCAGAGCCGCGTGCTGATTCTGGTCACTGACGGTGCCAACAACGGTGGTGAAATCGATCCGCTGACGGCGGCAAAACTCGCCGCCAGCGAAGGTGTGAAGATCTACCCGATCGGCATTGGCGCCAATCCTGAGGACAGCGGTTCGACCGGCTTGCTCGGCGTCAATCCGAGTCTGGATCTCGACGAGCCGGCGCTCAAAGCCATCGCCGAAGTCACCGGCGGTCAGTATTTCCGAGCCCACGATGGCAAGGAACTGCAAGCAATCAAAGATACCTTGGACCAACTCGAACCCGTGACCCAACAACCGACCCAGGCCCGCCCGGCACAAGCCTTGTATCACTGGCCTCTGGCGCTGGCGCTGTGGTTGAGCCTGTTGCTGGTCGCCCGTGAATTGTGGCCGGATAACCCGCTGCAACGCCTGTTCAGCAAGGAGCTGTATCTGCAAAGTCCGCTGCCTGACTGGCGCGAGCGTCTCAAGCGCCTGCGTTTGCGGAGGCGCCGATGATCGCGCTCTGGCCGCACTGGTTCCGTCCGTGGTGGTTGCTGTTGCTACCGCTGCTGGGCTGGCTGATCTGGCAACTCTGGCACCGGCAGAAACGCGCCGGGCGCTGGCAGATGATTTTGCCGCCGGCGTTTCATGCCACCCTGCTCAGCGGCGGGAATGGTCGCGACAGCAAACTGCCGTGGGTTGCCCTTGGCGTGGCGTGGCTGCTCACGGTTCTGGCGCTGCTCGGACCAAGTTGGGAGCGCGTCGAACAGACCAGCCAGAAACCCGCCGATCCGTTGGTGGTGGTACTGGAACTGACCCCGGAAATGCTCGCCACCGACTCGCCGCCGACGCGACTGGAACAGGCCCGGCGCAAGCTGTTCGACCTGTTGCAGGCGCGCAGCGATGCGCAGACCGCCATCGTCGTCTACGCCGGCAGCGCGCACACACTGGTGCCACTGTCGGATGACCTGGCGACCAGTCGTAATTTGCTCGATGCCCTGAAACCGTCGTTGATGCCGGAAAGCGGCCATCGTGCCGATCTGGCGGTGAACAAAGCGCTGGCCCTGTTGAAACAGGGCGCGCTCGGTCAGGGACGGATTTTGTTGATCGGCTCGTCATTGAACGAAGAAGAACGCCAAGGCATTCGCCGCGCACTCAGCGGGCAGTCGGCGCAACTGTTGATGCTCGGCTTCGGCACCGCCGAAGGTGCGCCGATTGCCCAGGAGGACGGCAGTTTCCTCAAGGACGATCAAGGCGCGATCCGCGTGCCGCAACTCGACAGTCCGGGCCTGAGCGCATTCCTCAACAGCGTCGGCGGCGAATATCACCCGGCCCGCCTCGACGAAGCGGATCTCGGCGCGCTCGGCCTGCTCAACGGTCCGCGCAGCTTGCGTGACGACGGCCAGACCGTGCGCCTGGATACCTGGGCCGATCAGGGTTACTGGCTGCTATTGCCGCTGCTGTTACTGGCCGCGTGCGCCGGGCGCCGTGGCTGGCTGTTCTGTCTGCCGCTGCTGTTTTGCTTGCCGCAGCCGAGCTACGCTTTTGAATTCGAAGACCTGTGGCTGCGTCCCGACCAACAGGGCCTGCACCTGCTCAAACAGAAGCGCCCGGCCGAAGCCGCGCAACATTTCGACGATCATCAGTGGCAAGGGGTGGCGCTGTACGAGGCCGGCGACTACAGTGGCGCCGCCCAGCGCTTTGCCGAAGGCAGCGATGCTCGCGCCCACTACAATCGTGGCAACGCCTTGGCAAAAAGCGGTGAGCTGGAAGCGGCAATCGACGCGTATGAACAGGCCCTGGAGCTGCAACCGGATTTGCGCCCGGCGCAGACCAACAAGGCGCTGGTGGAAAACCTGCTCAAGCAGAAAAACACACCGCCGCCCGCCGAGCCGGACACCAAACCGGCCGAACAGAGTCTGCCCGGCGACGAACCACCGCCCGCGACCGCACCGCCACCGGCGGTAAAAAGTGAATCTCAGAGCGAAGCGCAACCGAGCGAATCGGCCAGCGAACCGCCACCGACTACGCCGCCGCAGCCAGGCCCCAATGAAGTGCCGGGCAGCGACGAAGAAGAACAAACGGACACCGTGCCGACGCTGCGCCCGAGCGAGGACAACCTCGAAGGCGAGCAGCGCCAGGCACTGGAACAATGGCTGGGCAAGATCCCGGATGATCCGGGCGAATTGCTGCGACGCAAATTCTGGTACGAACAGCAACAACATCAGGATCAGGAAAACACTCGATGACCCGCTTCACCGCTCTCTTGCTGCCCCTGCTGCTCTGCACGGCCACCGCCCACGCGGCCGAGCTGACCGCCAGTGTGGATCGCAGTCGCCTGAACTCCGGCGAGACGGTCGAGCTCACCCTCGAAACCAGTGACGTCACCCAGTTCGGCAAACCCGATCTGACCGCGCTGGAAGCGTTGTTCGAAGTGCGCGGCACGCGGCAGGTCAACCAGCTCAACACCCTCAATGGCGACAACCGCGCGACCACACGCTGGATCATCACCCTGCTGCCGAAAGAGAACGGCAGCGTGGTGATCCCGCCGCTGCAACTGGGTGACGCGCAGAGCCAGCCGATTACCGTGCAAGTGGTCGAAAGCGATACCCGCGAGAATAAAAACAGCCTTGATCCGGTGTTCATCGAGGCCAGCCTCGATCAGTCCAGCGTCTATGTGCAGGCGCAGGCGATCCTGACCCTGCGCATCTACCATTCGGTGTCGCTGTACGACGACAGCAGCCTGACGCCGCTGCAAATCGCCGATGCGCGCATCGAACAGCTTGGCGACACGCGTACCTACGAAAAAGACCTCAACGGTGTGCGCCATGGCGTGATCGAAATGCGCTATGCGATCTACCCGCAGCACAGCGGTTTGCTGACCATTGCGCCGCAAACGTTCAGCGCCACACTGGTCGACACGCAGCCGTCACAGGATGCGAATGCGCAGGGGCCGAAGCCGGGCAAATTGATGCGCGTCAGTTCTTCTGAAATCCCCCTGACCGTCAAACCCAAACCCCTGACCTACCCGGTCGACGCGCCATGGCTGCCCGCGCGCAGCCTGAGCCTCAGCGAAAGCTGGAACCCGGAGCCGGAACACACTCAGGTCGGCGATTCCCTGACCCGCAGCCTGACATTGAAAGTCGAAGGCCTGGCCGCCTCGCAACTGCCGGCGCTGCCCGCCACCGACGTCAACGGCCTGCGCCGCTACCCCGACCAACCGGTGCTGAGCAACCAGAGCACCGACCGCGGCATTGTCGGCAGCCGCGAAGAGCGCGAAGCCCTGGTGCCGAGCCGCAGCGGCGCCATCGACTTGCCGACGGTGGACGTGGTCTGGTGGAACACCTTCGAAGATCATCTGGAACACAGCAGCCTGCCCGCGCGCACCCTGCAAGTGGCCAACAACCCGAGCCTGCAAGTCGACACCCCGGCCGGCAACCTGCAACCGAGTGTCGTCGATAACGACGTGTTGTGGTGGTGGAAACTCAGCACCCTGATCCTCGCCTGCACCACCCTCCTCGGCTTCGGCCTTTGGTGGCGCGCACGCTGGCAACCAGCCGTGCATCGCGCCGCACAAACCGGCCCGAGCCCGCGCACCTTGATGGATGACATCAAGCGTGCGAGCCAGGCGAATGACCCGCAGGCGACACGGCAGGCGCTGGATGCGTGGGCGCGGCAGCAGCCGGAGACACTGGCAGACATGGCGGCGCGGTTTGTGCCGTTGTCGGATGCGCTGGATGGGTTGAATGGTGCGCTGTACAGCGAGACGGGGCAGCATTGGCAGGGTGAGGATTTGTGGCGGGCGATCCGGGCGATTCCGACGGCGGAACGGGTGCAGGATCCGGTGGGTGATAGTGGGTTGCCGCCGCTTTATCCGAAGTAAAAGAGCAAAAAATCGAAGCCTTCGGCAGCTCCTACAGGGAGTATGTGTAGGAGCTGCCGAAGGCTGCGATCTTTTGATTTTGCTTTAGGGAAAAAAGGCTGTCACGAGTTCAAAATCTTCAGTAATCACTCTTTCACCTCCGGAAATGGATTGTTCCAATCATCCCCTCTTCCGAGTGTCCACAGAAAAGCTAGACACAGTTGGCCTCGACATCCTGTCAACTTCAATCGCCCAATCCCATGCAACTAATTCACTTCCTTTATATAGGAAGAAAACTGTCCATCACCTTGATCCACATGCAGGCGCCCGCACTGCTGGCATCGATAAACTGTAACGGCCCCTTGGTCTATCGTTTCGTAGAACTCGTCTTCTGAAAGCCAACGTGTTGATAGCACACAGCCAATTTCATCTATCTTCTGCTCAGCGACCAGAGACATTTCACACTCGGACGTCCCTTGAGACAGGTTAATGACGTGACCGCATACACAAGCAAATTTTGGCATGGCTACTGAAGCGTCCTTTTTCTGTTAAATCTTTGTCTTATAGCCATTTTAGAAGCTCAGCCTCATCGGAAATTTCCATTATCAGGGCGTCCAGATCCACGATTTCTAAAGCCCGGAAAGGGAACCGCACTCACCCAAAATGATATCAATATAATGGCCAGATACCAGATAACCGCTGTCTGGCATCACCGGAATGCCCAACCGTGTCCCGCCCGAACAAGCCCCACCCGCGCAATAATCTGTAAACTCTCCCCTCTTTCGCCGCCCATCACTTCCCCGCGGCCATCACCTCTTTAAATGTTGCGGAGTCCACCTTGCGTCTGTTCCACACCTCCGACTGGCACCTTGGGCAAAACCTGCACGGCCAGGAGCGCGACTTCGAACATGCGTGCTTCCTCGAATGGCTGCTGCGCCAATTGCAACTGGCGCAGCCGGATGTGCTGCTGATTGCCGGGGACATCTTTGACACGGTCAATCCGCCGGTCAAAGCTCAGGAACGCCTCTACGACTTCATCGTCAGCGCCCACGAACAGCAGCCGTTGCTGACCATCGTGATGATCGCCGGCAACCACGACTCCGGTTCGCGGATTGAATTGCCCGCGCCGTTGATGCGCCGTTTGCGCACCCACGCGCTGGGTCGGGTGCTGTGGCTGGATGACGGGCAACTGGACGCCGACCGCTTGCTGTTGCCACTGCCAAATGCCCAAGGCGAAGTCGCCGCGTGGTGCCTGGCGCTGCCATTCCTGCGCCCGGCGGAGGTGACGGGCGCGCACCTGGGCGACAACTATTTGCGTGGCATCGGTCAGGTGCATGAATGGCTGATCGAGGCGGCCAACGCCAAGCGCAAACCCGGTCAGGCCTTGATCGCCATCAGCCATGCACACATGGCCGGCGGTTCGGTGTCAGAAGACTCCGAGCGCAGCCTGATCATCGGTAACGCTGAAGCCCTGCCCGCCAGCCTGTTCGGGCCGAGCATCAGTTATGTCGCCCTCGGCCATTTGCACAAGCCGCAGAAGGTCAACGGTGAAGAACGCATTCGCTATAGCGGTTCGCCGATTCCGTTGTCGTTCTCGGAGATCAGCTATCAGCACCAGATCCTCGACGTCACCCTCGACGGCGAAACGCTGGTCAGCGTCGAGCCGAAACTGATCCCACGCTCGGTCAATCTGCAACGAATCGGCCCGGCACCGCTGGCGGAGATCCTGCTGCAACTGGCGGATCTGCCGAACATCGATCTGCTCGCCGAAACCCAGCGGCAACCATGGCTGGAAGTGCGCGTAACCCTCGACGAGCCACAGCCGGATCTGCGCCATCAAGTCGAAAGCGCCCTGCAAGGCAAAGCCGTACGACTGGTGCGCATCGCCGCCGAGTACGCCGGCAACCGAGGCGCTGACGGCAGTGATGACGGCACCGCGCTGATCGAACTCGACCAACTCACCCCGCAGGAACTGTTCAGCCGCGCCTGGCTCGACAACTACGGCAGCGAGGTCGATGAGCAGACGCTGAAGGACTTCGCCGAACTGCTGCAAGACGTGCAACTGGAGGGCGAGCAGCCATGAAGATTCTCGCCATTCGCTTGAAGAACCTTGCCTCGCTAGCCGGGCCGTTCGAGATTGATTTCACCGCTGAGCCGTTGGCCAGTGCCGGTTTGTTTGCGATCACCGGCCCGACCGGTGCCGGTAAAAGCACCCTGCTCGACGCGCTGTGCCTGGCGTTGTTTGGCGCCGTTCCGCGCCTGAACAACACCGGCCGTGACGCCAAAGTCCCGGATGCCGACGGTGAAATTGCCACTGGCGACCCGCGCACTCTGCTGCGTCGCGGCACCGGTGAAGGTTATGCCGAGGTGGATTTCGTCGGTGTCGATGGCCGTCGCTACCGTGCGCGCTGGGAAGCCAACCGCGCCCGCGAAAAGGCCGGCGGCAAGTTGCAGGCCAGCCGGCAGAGCCTGCGCGATATCGATCAGGATCAACTGCTCGCCAGTCAAAAAGGTGAATACAAAACCCAACTGGAAGCCGCGCTCGGCCTGAACTTCGAACAGTTCACCCGCGCCGTGCTGTTGGCGCAGAGTGAGTTCAGCGCGTTCCTCAAGGCTGACGACAACGACCGCAGCGAACTGCTGGAAAAGCTCACCGACACCGCGCTGTACACCCGCCTCGGCCGCCGCGCCTTTGACAAGACTAAAGAGGCCCGCGAAGCGCACAAACTGTTGCAGGATCAGGCTACCGGCGTGACCCCGTTGGCGCCCGAAGCCCGGGCCGAACTGGATGAGCGTTTCAATACTGCGCAACAGCAAATGAAGTTGCAGCAGGCGCAACTTAAGCAGCTTGAGCAACAGCACGGCTGGCTCAAGGATTTGCGTGTGTTGCAGGACGCGCAGCAAGCGGCCGCAGAACAACTGCACAGCGCTCAACAGCAATCGGAAAGTCTGGCCGGCGAGCGGGTGAAACTGACGCGCCTGGAGCAGCTCGGCCCACAACGGCATCAGTTCGCGCGCAAAACCGAACTCGATGCCCTGCTGACGCCACTGGCCGCGCAAATCGCCGCGCACACACAGCAGCATGCCGAACTGACTGAGCGCCAGACGCAGCTGGACCAAAACCTCGAAGCGGCGAAAGTCGCCCTGAGCGAAGCGCAACAACGGCAAAGCGAAAACGCGCCGCTGTTGCGTCAGGCCTTTGAAGAGCAAAGCGCCCTCGCCCATCTGGCCAAGGATGTCGCCAATAGCGCGCAAGCCAGACAAGAGGCCGAGCAGGCTTGCAGCGATGGCCAGAACGCCATTCAAGCCTTGCTGGAAAAACAGACCCAGGTCGCCGAGCGCCTGCAACGCATCGCCGCCGAACTTGAGCAAAGCGCTCATCTGGCGCCGCTGAGCGATGCGTGGAATGCCTACCGCGATCGCCTGCAACAGCTGATGCTGATCGGCAACCGCTTGAACAAGGGCCAGGCCGAACTGGCGAGCCTCGAAGAAAACGCCACGCGCAGCGCCGCGGAGCTGACCTCGCAGAAACAGCAACTTGAAGTGCTGTTCAAAGAGGCCGGCGCCGAACCCGATGCCGTCGCCGAACAGATCGGCCTCCTTGGCACGCTGCTGCAGGACAACCGCAAGCAATTGCGCGCTTTCGAAGACCTGTCACGTCTATGGGCCACACAACAGGATCTCGACAAACGCAACAGTGAGCTGCAACAACGTCAGCTCAGCGCCCAGCAGGAACGCGAGCGGCTGACGCAGGATGGCGTGAAAACCAAAGCCGAGCTGACCGTCGCCGAGCAAACCCTCAACGTCACCCGCGAGCTGCTTGAACGCCAGCGTTTGGCGCGCAGTGCCAGTGTCGAGGAGTTGCGTGCGCAGTTGCAGGACGATCAGCCGTGCCCGGTCTGTGGCAGCAACGAGCACCCGTACCATCAGCCTGAAGCGCTGCTGCAAAGCCTCGGCCGCCACGATGAAAGTGAGCAGGCCAATGCACAACAGGTGGTCGATCAGCTCAAGGAAAAACTCATCGAGCTGCGCGCCGAAGTCGGCGGCGTGATTGCTCAGCAGAAAGAACTGCTGCAACAGCAGGAACAACTGGCCGCCCAGCAGCAAGCCTTGGCGCCGAGCCTCGACGCGCATCCGCTGGCCGCGCAGTTGTTCAATCAGGACGCCGACAAGCGCGATGCCTGGCTCGCCCGGCAAAACGAGCAACTGAACCAGAGCATCACTCAGGACGAACAACGCCAGAGCGCCCTGCTCACCCTGCAACAGGACGCCGCGCGGCTGACCCAGCAATTGCGCCAGGCCGAAACCGCGCATCAGCAAGCGGCGCAGCACCTGAGCAATCAGCAGCGCGAGCTGAGCAGCGATCGCCAGCGTCTCGACGAAGAACTCAGCGCGTTCGGCAATCTGCTGCCAGCCGACACCCTTGAAGCCTTGCGCCAGGAGCCAGCGGCGACCTTCATGCAGCTTGACCGGCAGATCGCCGAGCGCCTGGCGCAGGTCGACCAACAGAAGGAAGAACAGGCCGAGCAGCAACAGCGTCAACAAACCCTAGAGAAAGAACAGGACCGCCAACAGACCCGTGCACAGCAGTTGCTCAGCGCCGAACAGCAATTCACGGCGCTGACCGAACAGCAGCAAGCCTGCCAGCAAAAACTCGCACAGTTGCTTGGCGAGCACGCCAGCGCCGAGCACTGGCAGCAGCAGCTTGAGCAAGCGGTCGAGCAGGCGCGCAACACCGAAACCGGCACCGCGCAGGAACTGCAAAACCTGCGCACGCAACGGGTGCAGATCGCCGCCGAACTCAAGGCCCAACAAGAACGTTTGCAGGCGCTGCAAAGCGAAGACCAGGATCTGGCTGGCAAGATTGCCGACTGGCGCGCCCGTCATCCGGAGCTGGATGACGGTGGCCTCGAAGATCTGCTGCGGGTCGATGACGCGCAAGTCGCCGAACTGCGCCAGCGCTTGCAGCACAACGAAAAAGCCATCGAGCAGGCCAAGGTGTTGCTGCAGGAACGTGACCAGCGTCTGCTCGATCATCAGGCCCTGCACAACGGCAACCTCGATGCCGAACAACTGGCCAGCGCCCTCGCCGACCTGCAAAACCAGTTCAACCTCAGCGAGCAACAGTGCGCCGAACTGCGTGCCGAACAGGCCGAAGACCAGCGCCGGCAGAACGCCAATCAGGCGCTGGCGCAGCAGATCGCCTCGGCCTATGCCGAGTATCAACGCTGGGCGCGCCTGAGTGCCTTGATCGGTTCTGCCACCGGCGACACTTTCCGCAAGATCGCCCAGGCCTACAACCTCGACCTGCTGGTGCATCACGCCAACGTGCAACTGCGCCAACTGGTCAAACGCTATCGCCTGAAACGCGGCGGCAGCATGCTGGGCCTGCTGGTGATGGACACGGAAATGGGCGACGAACTGCGCTCGGTGCATTCGTTGTCTGGCGGTGAGACGTTCCTGGTGTCGCTGGCCCTGGCGCTGGGTCTGGCGTCGATGGCCTCGAGCACGCTGAAGATCGAATCGCTGTTTATCGATGAAGGTTTTGGCAGCCTCGATCCGGAATCGTTGCAACTGGCCATGGATGCGCTGGACGGTTTGCAGGCGCAGGGCCGCAAGGTCGCGGTGATTTCCCACGTGCAGGAAATGCACGAGCGGATTCCGGTGCAAATTCAGGTGCAGCGTCAGGGCAACGGTTTGAGCACCCTGGAGGTGAAATGAACACGCTGTATTCCTTCCGCCGCTGCCCGTACGCGATGCGCGCGCGGATGGCACTGCGTTATTCGGGCGTGCCAGTGGAGATCATCGAAGTCAGCCTCAAGGCCAAACCGGCCGAGATGCTGGCGATCTCGCCCAAAGGCACGGTGCCGGTGCTGAATGCGGAGGGTCGGGTGATTGATGAGAGTCTGGAGATCATGCGCTGGGCGTTGGCGCAGAATGATCCGGATGGCTGGTTGCTTGAGGATGACGCGCGGATCGCCGAGCTGATCGAAGCGAATGATCAGGGTTTCAAGACGCACTTGAATCGCTATAAATACGCCGAGCGCTACCCGGAACAGCCGATGGAAGTTTATCGGGCAGAGGGGGCGTTGTTCTTGCAGCGGCTGGATGAACTGCTGACCGATCGTGAGTACTTGCTGGCCGATCATCCGAGCCTGGCGGATATCGCCCTGCTGCCGTTTGTTCGGCAGTTTGCGCATGTTGATCGTGAGTGGTTTACGCAGACGCCTTACTTACGTCTACAGGCCTGGTTGCAACGTTTCCTCGAGTCAGACCTCTTCACCTCGGTCATGAAGAAGTAACTACAGCACTCCTGTAAACGGTGAGCCCCTGTGGCGAGGGAGCTTGCTCCCGCTCGGCTGCGCAGCAGTCGCAATCCATTGGGCTCGGCACATCAGGAATACTGTGTCTGCAGGATTTGGGGCTGCTTCGCAACCCAGCGGGAGCAAGCTCCCTCGCCACAGAGGACTGAGTTGTCTAGGCGAGTGCGTTGCACATGCCCAGTGCCATGCAATCCACTTCGAAGGGCCCGAGAAAATCGGCCGAGACTTTTACCGGTGGATTGCCGGCCATCAGCCCCAGAGTATTCGCCCGTTCGATGTTGTGTGCGATGTTGTGATTGGACTCTATGGCTCGGGCCAATGCACCCACCGAGCCTTGGCCGATTCCCAGTAACGATGCGCCGTTGGTGAAGAACGCCAAACCGGCGATCACCCAGAATCTATAGCCTTTCATGCTCCGCCGACGCCTGCGAGTTCGGCCCGGTCGACCGTCACGCTTTGCGCGCGCAGTTCGAACTGCACGCCGGGGTGGGCGACTTGAATCGGCGCTTCGAAGCTGTGTTCCATTTGCGAGGCGATGCTGACGACCAGCACCACGGCCAGGTAAAGACCGATGGCCAGGTAGGCGCCGCGTTTGGCTGAATGAAGGATTGCGCTGGCCATGGTGTTCTCCCGTGGGCAGGTTTCGATGTCCACAGAATCAATCAAAAAAGCCGCGCTAACCACTCAGGGTTTGCCATAGTAAACATCAGCTTGGTTGATTATTTAGCCAGTCTATTGGCGGGTTTGAAGAAACCTATCAGTTCGCAAAAAACACACGTGTAGGAGCTGCCGAAGGCTGCGATCTTTTGACGTTGAAGATCAAAAGATCGCAGCCTTCGGCAGCTCCTACAGGGAGTCGCGCAAGTCGGGCATTTCAGTGTTGGGCTTTGTGATCCAGGGCGGCGTAGAAGTTGGCGCTCTGTTGCAGGTATTTTTGGGTGTAGCTCTGGGTGTGGGATTTTTTGCTGTTGATTTCGACGTTGGCACTGGCTGGCAGTACAACGGTGGCGGAGATGGCGGAAGCAGCAATCACGGAGAAGAGATTGAAGTTCATGGCGGTAACCCTCGTGTTCGTTTGGCTTGTTTGCCCGGTTGGGCCGTGAAGCAAACTTAACGCTCGAGGGTTGATCGCTTTAAATGCTTTGTAGCATTACCGGTTATCAGCGCGATTAATACAAAGAGACAGGCCCCGTAAACCGGGGCCTGTGGCTTATTGTCGCACGATGAACTTGAGGTCGCTGGGCGCGTCCATCGGCAGTTTCTGCACGGTTTTGCCGAGCAGACCGGTGTTGCCATCGCGCTCGACGACGACAATTTCGTTGCTCTTCTGGTTGGCGATCAGCAGGAATTTGCCACTTGGATCGAGGCTGAATTCGCGCGGGTGATCACCTTCCACCGAGCGTTTTTGCAGCTCTTTGAGCTGACCACTCGCCGGATCAATCGCAAAGACCAGCAGTTGATTGGCGGTGCCACGGTTGCTGACGTAGAGGAACTTGCCATCCGCCGAGGCGTGCAGCGCCGCAGCAGCCTTGTCCGAAGTCGGCTGGCCAGCCGCCAGATCGACCAGTTGCGTCTGGGTCAGCACGCCGTCGTGGTAATCGAATACCGCGACCTGCGCGCTCATTTCCATGGTCAGCCAGGCGTGTTTGCCGTCAGCACTGAACAGTAAATGCCGTGGGCCGCTGCCGGCAGGCAACGCCACGGATGCGGTTTTCGCTGGGGTCAGCGGCAGCTCCGGGTTGGCTTTCGGGTCGAATTGATAAATGAACACCTTGTCCGCGCCCAAGTCATTGGAGAACACATAGCGGCCGTCCGGCGAAGAGACCGTCGAATGCACATGGTTCGACGCCTGGCGCTCCGGGTTGACCCGGCTCGCCGGGTGCGCGCTCATCTGCACAACGGGTTTGAGTTTGCCGTCAGCACCGACCGGCAAGACCGCCAGCGTTCCGCCCGGATCTTCCATCACCGAATAGTTGCTGACGAACAGATGGCTGGCGTCACCGCTGAGGCTCGAATGAGTCGGTTCGTTGCCCAGGCTCTGCACTTGATTGATCAGGCTCAGGGCATGGGTTTTCGGATCAATCGAATAACTGCTAACGCGACCGACCGGGTCTTTCTGGCCGGGGCCGTTTTCATTGACCACAAACAGGCGATGCTGGTCTTTGGACAGGGTCAGCCACGACGGGTTTTCGCTCTTCACCACTTGCAGCGGCTTGGCGGCGATCTGGCCGGTGGCGCTGTCGAAGTTCATGCGATAGAGGCCCTGGCTGGTGCCAGCGGTGTAGGAGCCGACCAGCAACTGGAAGTTCTCCGCAGACGCCGTGGACAGGCCCATGGCACCGACGCTGCCGGCCACCAGCAGCGGCCAGAATTTACGCATTTTCATCAGTGTCATCCTCGTCATCGCTGCTGCTGACTACATCGCCATGACAAACCAAACGGTGTTCGCCGATCGCTTTGGTTTCATTGAAATAGCCGACGATCAACCAGCTCTGCAAAGAGTCGTCGAAGGTTGCAGCGGCAACCTGAGCCGGGGTGAATTCCCAATGCTTGGCCGCGCGGCCATCGATGCATTCGATGTGCAGATTGTCGTCTTCGTCGAGGGCAAATTCGAAGGCATGCAGGCCGTCGATTTCGACCATACCGCAGTGTTCGAGGGCGTTGAGAAGGGTTTGGGCAGTCATGGCAAACAGTCTTTCTAGGGGGAAAGGGCCAATGATAGCTCAATGTGATCCAGAGGCCTTATGGGAACCCTTGTGGGAGCGAGCCTGCTCGCGAATGCGGTGTGTCAGGCCATGAAAGGCTGACTGAAAGAATGCATTCGCGAGCAGGCTCGCTCCCACAGGGATATTGGCTGGCAGTTACAGCGCGTCGCGTGAGGGCTTGCCGTCAACGAGGCGCTGGATGCGCAGCGGGTTGGCGTTTTTCAGCGGCTCCGGCAGCAAGCTGTCCGGGTAGTTCTGGAAGCACACCGGGCGCAGGAAACGGTCGATGGCCAGCGTACCCACCGACGTGCCACGGGCATCGGACGTCGCCGGATACGGCCCGCCATGCACCATCGCATCGCACACTTCGACACCGGTTGGATAACCGTTAAGCAAAATCCGCCCGACCTTCTGTTCCAGTAACGGCGTCAGCTCAGGGAAACGTTCGAAGTCCGCCGGCTCACCAATGATCGTCGCCGTCAGTTGCCCGTGCAGGCCATGCAGTGCGGCGCTGAGTTGCGCCTTGTCCGCCACTTCGACAATCACCGTGGTCGGGCCGAAGACTTCTTCTTGCAGCACTTCATCGCCATTGATCAACAGGCTGACATCAGCCTTGAACAACTGCGGCTGCGCTTGATTGCCCTGCTGTGGATTGCCGGCCAGATGCTCGATGCCGGTGTGTGCCAACAGTTTCTGCAAACCTTTGCCATAGCTGCCGAGGGTGCCGGCGTTGAGCATGGTTTGCGCCGGTTGATCACCGATCAAACCCGCGACCTGCTGCACGAACGCGCTGAACTGCGGCGAACGAATGCCGATCACCAGACCGGGATTGGTACAGAACTGACCACAGCCTTGCACCACAGAGGCAGTCAGGTCACGAGCAACGGTTTCCGAACGTTCGGCGAGCGCCTGCGGCAAGACGATCACCGGGTTGATGCTCGACATCTCGGCAAACACCGGGATCGGCTGTGGGCGCGCAGCGGCCATGTCGCACAGCGCACGTCCGCCCCTGAGCGAACCCGTAAAACCGACCGCCTGAATCGCTGGGTGCTTGACCAGCCATTCACCAACGCCACCGCCGTAGATCATGTTGAACACGCCGGCCGGCATCGCAGTTTTTTCCGCAGCGCGGATCAGCGCATCGGCGACCATTTCTGCTGTAGCCATATGGCCGCTGTGTGCCTTGAACACCACCGGGCAACCAGCGGCCAGTGCCGACGCGGTGTCGCCACCGGCGGTGGAAAACGCCAGTGGGAAGTTGCTTGCGCCAAACACCGCTACCGGGCCGAGACCAATGCGGTATTGGCGCAGGTCCGGACGTGGCAATGGCTGGCGATCGGGCAGTGGCAGATCAATACGCGCACCATAGAAATCACCTCGGCGCAGGACTTTGGCGAACAGACGCATCTGCCCGCTGGTGCGTCCGCGCTCACCTTGAATGCGTCCGGCGGGCAACGCCGTTTCGCGGCAGACCACGGCGACGAAATCATCTCCGAGCGCATCCAGTTCATCGGCAATCGCGTCGAGAAACTGCGCGCGGCGTTCAGCGCTGAGGCTGCGATAAGCCGGGTACGCGGCAGCGGCAGCTTTGGCGGCGGCGTCGACTTCTTCAACCGTGGCCTGAATGAAATCGTTCGGCAATTGTTCGCCCGTCGTTGCATCGACGGAGTGCAGTTTGACGTCGCCAGCCGCACTGCGCTGACCACCAATGTAGTTGTGACCGAGAATCTGAGTCATGGGATCTCCTTAAAGGGTGCCGATGCTGTCCGGCGCAAAAGCGGCCGCGATCGGCACGATGCCGTTGACCAGCGGTGCGCCGAATTCGGCCTGGCTGATTTCGAACAGGTCGCCCGGTTGGGTGCGGATGCCATCGGCGAACGACAGGGTCGCGGTGCCGAAGAAGTGAATGTGCACATCGCCCGGGCGCAGGAACTGACGATATTTGAAGTGGTGGTATTCGAGGTTGGCGAGGCTGTGGCACATGTTCGCCTCGCCACTGAGAAACTCGTTTTGCCAGAGCACTTCGCCGTTACGCAGGATGCGACTGCTGCCGGCAAGGTGTTGAGGCAGTTCCCCGGTGCGAAGTTCCGGGCCATAGCTGCAACTGCGCAGTTTCGAGTGCGCGAGGTACAGGTAATTCTTGCGCTCCATGACGTGGTCGGAGAACTCGTTGCCCACCGCAAAACCGAGACGGTAAGGCTTGCCGTCGTGGCCGATCACGTAAAGGCCGGCCATCTCCGGTTCTTCACCGGCGTCTTCGGCAAACGGTGGCAGCGGGAACGGCTGACCGGGGCGCACGACGATGCTGCCATCGCCCTTGTAGAACCACTCCGGTTGCACACCGGCCTGGCCCGCTGCCGGTTTGCCACCCTCCACGCCCCATTTGAAAATGCGCATGGTGTCGGTCATTGCCGCTTCGTCGCCGGCCTGTTGGTGCATCTTGTCGCGGGCCGAGGCGCTGCCCAAGTGGGTCAGGCCGGTGCCGCTGACCAGCATGTGGGCCGGATCCGGGTGGTCGAGGGGCGGCAGGATGCGCAGTTGCGACAGTAGCTCGGCGTAGTCGTGGCTGCCGCCGAGGCCGAGGGTTTGCACGTGCTGTTCAAGGGAGTGGCCAGCCTCGATGGCGGCCAGCGCCAGATCGCGCACGCTGCGCGCGTCCTGCACTTCGCGCACCCGCCCGTTGTCGACCATGCCGACGCGGCGCTCGCCGTTGCTTAATTCGAATTGAACCAGATGCATGATTTTCTCCTATTCCCTCTAAAAACACCGCCGACCCACTGTGGGAGCGAGCCTGCTCGCGAAAGCGGTGTGTCAGTCACCTCAAATGTTGAATGTGCCGGCCTCTTCGCGAGCAGGCTCGCTCCCACAGGGGGTCAGCGCTGGTCAGTCAGGTTCGTGTGGCGCCACGGGCGCTGGCGGCAAATTGCTCGACCGGGAGCACGTGTTTGCGTTCCAGCACGCGATAAACCACGCCCGTCAGGATCAGACCGAACACCATCACGCCCGACAGGAAATACAGGCCTGACGCGAGATTGCCGGTGTACTCCTTCAATGCCCCAATCACGAACGGCCCGATGTACCCGCCGAGATTGCCCACCGAGTTAATCAACGCGATCCCCGCCGCCGCACTCGCGCCGGCAAAGAACCGCCCCGGCAAGGTCCAGAACACTGCGGTGCAGGAAAACAGCGCGAACGCCACCAGACACAGCGCCGCCAGTTGCGCCACCGGCAACGACAGCCACGCACTCATGAACAGGCCAATCGCGCCCAGCACATAAAGGACGGCCAGATGCCCGTAACGATCATTCAACCGATCAGAACTGCGCGGCACGATCAGCAAACCTATGATCCCGAAGATGTACGGCACCGACGACACGAAACCGGTGACCAGGTCGCTGCCGCCGAACTGTTTGATCAACGTCGGCAGCCACAGACCGAGGCCATAAATGCTCAACGTCACCGGCAGATAAAACAGCGCCAGCAGCAACACGCGCTTGTCTTTCAGCGCATGCAGCGGGTTGCCGTGACGGGTCTGGCCGTATTCCTGCAAATCCTTTTTCAGCTCGCCGGTCAGCCAGTCCTTCTCCGCCTGATCCATCCATTTCACTTGCTGTGGGCCGTCCGGCAACCAGCGCAGCACCGGCCAGGTCAGCAGGATCGCCGGGGTGCCAATGACGATGAACAGCCACTGCCAGCCGTGCAGGCCCAGAACGCCGTCCATGCCGAGCAAACCGCCGGAGACCGGGCCGGTAATCATCATGGCGATGGGTTGGGAGAGGATGAACAGGCCGAGGATCTTGCCGCGATGGCGCACCGGGAACCATTGGGTGATGTAGTAGAGAACGCCGGGGAAAAACCCCGCCTCGGCCGCGCCGAGCAGAAAGCGCATCACGTAGAAACTGTGCGGGCCCTGAACGAAGGCCATGCCGATGGTGATCGCGCCCCAGGTGATCATGATCCGCGCAAACCAGCGTCGTGCGCCGAAGCGTTCGAGCATCAGGTTGCTGGGGATTTCGAGGAGAAAGTAGCCAATGAAGAACAGCCCGGCGCCAAGGCCGTAGGCGGCATCGCCGATGCCAATGTCGGCGCCCATGTGCAGCTTGGCGAAGCCGACGGCGGAGCGATCCACATAGGCGATCAGGTACAGCAGGATCAGGAAGGGAATCAGTTTCAGCGTAATGCGCCGGATTAGCCGCAGTTCCTGGCTCATGAGATCGGTCTCCGATTGTTGTTTTTATAGAACCTCGGGGGACGCCTCTCACGGTTAACCGTCAGGGCCATCCCTCCGTCGAAAACGACTATATAGTAATACTAATTCACCAACAACACTTCCAAACCTAGGATTTTGCGCTTAGATTAAGCCGTAGCTGGAACACTATAGTCATACAATAAGAGAATCGATCATGTCTGATAAGAAACCCACACTGCGCTCCGCCCAGTGGTTTGGCACGGCCGACAAGAACGGCTTCATGTACCGCAGCTGGATGAAGAATCAGGGCATCGCCGACCACCAGTTTCATGGCAAGCCGATCATCGGCATCTGCAACACCTGGTCGGAACTGACCCCGTGCAACGCGCATTTCCGCCAGATTGCGGAGCACGTCAAACGCGGGGTGATCGAGGCCGGTGGCTTTCCAGTGGAATTTCCGGTGTTCTCCAATGGCGAATCGAACCTGCGCCCAACCGCCATGCTCACCCGCAACCTGGCGAGCATGGACGTTGAAGAAGCAATTCGCGGCAACCCGATTGATGGCGTGGTACTGCTGACCGGTTGCGACAAAACCACCCCCGCGCTGCTGATGGGCGCGGCCAGTTGCGATGTGCCGGCCATCGTTGTCACCGGCGGACCGATGTTGAACGGCAAGCACAAGGGCAAGGACATCGGCTCCGGCACCGTGGTCTGGCAGCTCAGCGAGCAGGTCAAGGCCGGCACCATCACCATCGACGATTTCCTTGCGGCCGAAGGCGGCATGTCGCGTTCGGCGGGCACCTGCAACACCATGGGCACCGCATCGACCATGGCCTGCATGGCTGAAGCACTGGGCACTTCCCTACCCCACAACGCGGCGATCCCGGCAGTGGATGCGCGACGTTATGTGTTGGCGCACATGTCCGGCATGCGCGCGGTGGAGATGGTTCGCGAAGATTTGAAACTGTCGAAAATTCTCACTAAAGAAGCCTTCGAGAACGCCATCCGGGTCAACGCCGCCATCGGTGGTTCGACCAACGCGGTGATCCACTTGAAAGCCATCGCCGGACGCATCGGCGTCGAGCTGGATCTGGATGACTGGACGCGCATCGGGCGCGGCATGCCGACCATCGTCGACCTGCAACCTTCCGGGCGCTTCCTGATGGAAGAGTTCTATTACGCCGGTGGGTTGCCAGCGGTACTGCGTCGCCTCGGCGAAGCCAATCTGATCCCTAACCCGAATGCACTGACGGTTAACGGCAAGTCGATCGGCGAGAACACCAAAGACGCGCCGATCTACGGTGAAGACGAAGTGATCCGTACCCTCGACAATCCGATTCGTGCTGACGGCGGCATCTGTGTGCTGCGTGGCAACCTCGCGCCACTTGGTGCCGTGCTCAAGCCGTCCGCCGCAACCCCGGAACTGATGCAGCACCGTGGCCGCGCCGTGGTGTTCGAGAACTTCGACATGTACAAGGCGCGGATCAACGATCCGGAACTGGATGTCGATAAGGATTCGATTCTGGTGATGAAAAACTGCGGGCCAAAGGGTTATCCGGGCATGGCCGAAGTCGGCAACATGGGCTTGCCAGCCAAGTTGTTGGCGCAAGGCGTGACGGACATGGTGCGCATCTCCGACGCGCGCATGAGCGGCACCGCCTACGGCACGGTGGTTTTGCACGTGGCGCCGGAAGCAGCGGCTGGCGGGCCTTTGGCGGCGGTGAAGGAAGGCGACTGGATCGAGCTGGATTGCGCGACCGGGCGTTTGCATCTGGACATTCCGGATGCCGAACTGGCGGCACGCATGGCCGATCTGCAACCACCGCAGCAGTTGTTGGTGGGCGGCTACCGTCAGTTGTACATCGACCATGTGCTGCAAGCGGATCAGGGTTGCGACTTTGATTTCCTCGTCGGTTGCCGAGGCGCCGAGGTCCCGCGCCACTCTCATTAACACCGCCTTCCCTGTTGCTAAACACCTGTGGCGAGGGAGCTTGCTCCCGCTGGGCGGCGCAGCGGCCCCAAAACCGGCAAATGCGATCTTATTGTGAGATCGCGGCGCCCGATTTGCGACTGCTGCGCAGCCGAGCGGGAGCAAGCTCCCTCGCCACAGGTGATAGATTTCAAGCCTGATGATTGCGCCTCTCGCCTGCTATGATGCGCGGCATCTCCATCGCTCAGGATCGCGCCGTTCCCCATGGATTACCGCAAACCCTCCGACCGTAAAAGCATGCACTCGCGCATCGTCCAGGAACTGGGCATGCAGATCGTCTCCGGACGCTTTTTGCCCGACGACAAACTGCCCGCCGAAGCGCTGCTCTGCGAGGAGTACGCGGTCAGCCGGCCGGTGTTGCGCGAAGCCACGCGGGTGCTGGTGGCCAAGGGGCTGGTGTATTCCAGGCCTCGTGTTGGCACGGTGGTCAAAGCACGCCGCGAATGGCACATGCTCGACCCCGACGTACTGCACTGGCTGATGCAAAGCAGTCCGCAGAATGAATTCTTCAATGTGCTGACCAGTGTGCGCAGCATTATCGAACCGGCCGCTGCCGCCCTCGCCGCCCAACATGCGACCGAGGCGGATATTGCCGCGATTGGCGAGGCTTACCAGCGCATGGAAGCGGCGCCGACACCGGAAGCGTTGTTGCAGCCGGATCTGGATTTTCACAGCCGGATTGCCGACGCGACGCACAACGATTTGCTGGCAAACCTGTGCAACATGTTGTCGGTGGCGATTGCCGAGGCGTTGAAGCATTCCAATCAGCGGCCGAATCTGCATGAGCTGGCGTTGCCACGGCACAAGGCGATTCTGACGGCGATTGAAAATCGCGATGCGTTGGGCGCGCGACATGCGACGCTGGTGCAGCTGGATGATGCGCGCAGTGCGTTGAGTGCGGTCCTTGGGGCAGAGCTTTCCTGACGAGCCAGCGCGCCGCCCTCACCTGCCGCTCTGAACCTGGCTGGGTGGTATCCAGATACCGCACCGGTCGAGTGTTCCGGTTTTATTGTGTGCAATCCTCAACGTGCCAAGGATTGCACCATGTCAATTTCCGCAACAGCCGTGATAGCGGACTCAAGCGCTATCGTCGCGCGCGCCGTCAGCGCGCAGTTTGACCACCGCCCCACACTGCGCGCGCAAACCGCTCATTTGCTCAAGGAAGGCCTGCTCGAAAAATACCCCGGGCTCGACTTCGACCCCTACCGAACGCGCCTGGCCCGGCCCCTTCCGGAGGGTGCCTGGAGTCTGTCGTTATTACTCGACGAAGTACTGACCTATCTTGCCACGGGCATAAAGCTCGATCTCTCTGACCAATACGGCCGCCACTGCTTTCTGACCAACAAAGTGCCCAAACAGATGAGCGTCGGCAAAACCACCACGCGGCTGCCCGACATGCAAGTCATCGCCGATGTCATTCTTGACCTCCCGGCAATCCTGTACATCGGCTTGCAAGAGGCCGTGACGACATACTGGAACGAGGACATCGGCGCTGGGGTAAGTCGCTGGCAGTGGCTCGGCGATCTTCTCGCCAGCGCACTGCAAACAGCGGCGGTTCGGCGCAGGGGACTGAACGCCTTGCAGGCCGAAGTGCTGATGGAACTGGCTGAGCTTCCCGATCGCCGGGCGCGGTTGCAAAAGCCAGGGCCGAGAGCGGTCATCCAGGCATGTACACTTCAGACCACTCTGAGCAAAGGCACAGTCTGCGCGACGGTGCAGACACCTGATCTGCTGATCAGTTGTGCTGACACTCACCTGTTGTGCAGCGTGAACGGCAACGTCGAAGTCTATTCCTCGCTCGACGAATTCGCGCTGGCCTGGGCCGAGCGTTTCCAGCAGCACTTTACGACCGACGCCATCAGCTGGAAACGCTTTGAGCCCGATGGCAACATTTTCGATATCCAGGCTGCGCTGTTGCTCAATCAGCAACTGGAGAACATTGCCGCACTGACACTCCCCACGAACCAGCCCTTGAGCGAATTGCAACAGCGCATCGACGCGCTCACCAATGTCGCCGGCCTGTTCCGAAATACGCAGCCATCGCCCACAAACCTTCAACCGATCAAGGCGAGTCTGCCGCACTGGCTGCAAACCGCTGATGGCACCGATCGCATGGCCTACCGGCAGCACGTTCTGGCGCTTGCAAGTCTCAGGCAGCAAACCCGGGGGCGCGCCTTCAACGACGGAATCGATGATCTGCACACCTTTGCACGCAAAGCGCTGCACAAACAGATGCTCGAGGATCACCCGCAAGCGCCTGGCTACAACGCCGATGACCTGGAGCTGACGTTCCATGTCCCGGTCGGTGACCTGGGCAGTGGCTACATCGACAAGGTCACGATGTCGCTCACAGAACTGGCCATCCACAACCTTGCGGGCAAACCCAAGGGGCGCATGACCATTCGGCACACGGGCAATCAACTGATTCAGGACTGGACCACAGCAGCCTATCTGCTGGATCTGGTGAGACGCATCGACGTCGGCAAACACTATCCCGCGCTGCTCGAAAACAGGCTGTTGCGAGACAGTACCGAAAGCCGCGAACGGGAACGCCTGTTTTCGCGGGAACTTGCCATCCAGTTGCCGTTGCAGGCGCTGGAACATTCCATTCGCGCGGAGCACGGCTTCAACCGGTTGGGCTATCGATATGTCAACGCGTTGATGCAGAACACCGCCGCCCGGCGAATCGTCGAGGGGCTGGCGATTGTCATCAGGCCCTTGGCATTTCAACGCAAGGCCCACGCGGACTGGGATGGGGTGACCAATATGTTTGTCATCGAACCCAAAGACCTGAACGCCGAGGGCCCTTGCATCCTGTATCGCCCGATGTATGCCCCGGCGCTGCAGCAATTCAGCAGCCGCCGGGAGCTGCTCAAGGCGATTGCCGTAGCCGGACCGCTGCAAAACAGTGTGTTGATGTGGCTGAGCGATCGCGCCAGGCCGATTTATGCCAACAACGGATTCAATGAGCCGCACATCATTCACTTCCATCCTGGCGACGACTTCACACCTTTCGAAAAACCGGCCCCCGCCATTCTGGTTGGCGACGCCGCTGCAGCAGACTGGTTGAAGGCCGTCGAAGAAAATCGAGTGTTGGCCAGTCTGTTCACCAGCAACGCTCGGGCATTGATTCAAACGGCGGATCAGCAATCGGTGTCCAACGCAGAAAGCCGCTGGGCGCTGATCTGTGAAGGTGGCTGGCTGATCTTCAATATCCTGCTTTTGCCGCTGGACGGCCCGGCCATGGTGGTCGGCTGGATGGTGCAGATCACCCACAGCCTGATCAACGACCTGCCGGCCCTCGACAGCGCCGATGCCGCTGTGCGAAATCAGGCGTGGACCGATTTGCTGTTGAACATCGGACTGGTGCTGCTGCATGTGGCCAAGCAATCCGCGGTGTCGCTGCCCGATAGCGCGGAGGGTCTGGTTCCGGCCGTGCTTGAGCCATTGCGTCACCCTTCTGACGCTTACCCGACGGCGCTTGAACCGGTTATCCGTGAGCAATCTCCTGCGCTGCCCGCTGAGCCTCCGGGCGATGGCAAGACAACAGTGGATTTCACATTGTCCACCGCGCGGGAATCGGCCTCGACCCGATTATTGACCACGCTGACGCAAGCGCACGTCCCATGGCCAGCGCACTTGCCGGCCCCCGTTGCAACCGGTGCCTTCAAGGGCTTGTATCAAATTGACAATCAATGGCATGCCAGTGTCGGCGGACTGCTGGTTCGCGTGCGCACCGTGCCCGGTTTCGGCGAGGTGTATCTGGCTCATCCCGACCATCCCGGCATCCGCTTGAAAAGCAATGGCCGCGGTCAGTGGATGGTCGAGCGCGGCGTGAAACTGCTCGGTGGCGGGCCTAAATCACGAATCAAGGCCCAGCGCGATCAGGCGAAACGTCGTATCGAAGTGCTGGATCAGAACTACGCGACCTTTGTCGGGCAGCAAGAAGAGGTGCAGCGTGGTGTCGACATCGCTGAACGCCTGATGATTCAGCAGCGCGACCTTGCGACGGCTACCGAGCAGGTACGAGCCAGGTTCAGGCAGATCTTCGACAGCAAACTGAGCCAGCAGACCGACCAGTACCTGACGCAGATCGCCGAACTGAAAGAAGTGGCCGTGCTGAAAAAAACCGATCCGATATATACCGCCATCGCCTCCCTGTTGGAAAACAGCATCAACAATGTGCGCAAACGGATCATCATGGCTGATCTGGATCGACAAGCCATGCTGCGTCGATATGCCGAATTTAACCAAGGCACTCGCCAGGTCGCTGCCACGCTGCTGGCCGGGGGCGAAGCCACGCGCGATCGGTACCTGGACTTCCTGCGCGAAACATCGTCCATCAACGAGAACATGATCAAGCTTTACGAGGAAGCCGACGGGCGACTGCTTGAGTTGAAAAATGTACCTCGCCTGGGGCCGGATGCCTGGGAGCGATTGACGGTGGGGCGGGCGGGCCACGAGTTGACGGCATTACGGCTCAAGGCTTTTCAATTACAGATCCTGCGGCCGATCAGTGTGAAGGCCTGGGCTGTGCAAACGGTGCTGGGGCTGGACGATGCCATCGACCCGGTGGTGCTACTGTCTCGTTCCCATGCTGACCTGCAAGGCGTGGAAGTCTATGAAAGCGCTGATCGTATCGCGGTGTTCGATAACCTCGTCGATCGCTACGGCAAGGCGCAGGATGCCCTGGAAAGTATTGGCATTTTCCATGGCGAGGAGTTACAAGCGGCCCACTTCAATCGGATCCGCGAGATCATTGGCGAATTTCGCCTCGACGCTGAACAGCGTCTGGCCGACGAGCTGCAGCGGTTGCCCGAAAACGCGCAGGTGTCAGGCCCGTCGACCGGTGGCGAGCGTTCCCCCGCCAGACCTTCTCCAAAAGCAAGTCGCAAAAAAGTCATCAAGACCAGGACCAAAGGCACGCTGATTGGTGATCTGCGCCCGCGAGTCGCCGACCAGGGTGCCGATATCGTCGACATCAAAAACCCGATGGACGAGGGCACGCTGCTGTCTTTCCACGAACAGGCACCGGACGTCTGGGAAGAAATCACTGTCGAGGCCGAGTACGAGCAGCCAGCAGCTCGGCCGCGTGCCAGGCCTTATGCGCAACTCAAGGGTGATGCCCGCAAGGCCCTTGGAAAGGTCGATCAACAGGTGCAGAAAATCGAGGGTTATGCGCAGCGTGCGAGCTCTCCGATGGAAATCGAGGAACAGATGCAGCGCGAGGCCGAGAAGTTGACGGCTTTCGCCGACACTCTGCAGCGCCATGACGATGCGCCGGTCAATCGCGAGCAGGATATGGCACTGATCAACCAGCTACGGACCAAGGCTGAGGCACTTTTGAACAAGGCGAGCGAGCTGCGCACGCGCATGACTCTGAACAAACCACCGACCAGCGAAGGCGTCGCGTTTCTGCTGGAAAAGCGCGCCATTTATGCCCGCATGGTGGACGGGCCAGTCCAGCTCACCACCGGCCGCAAGGACTTCATGCAGGAATACGTTCTGCTCGACGAGCGGGATCAGCCCGTCTGGTACGCCCACTTCCACTATGCGACCGACTCAGCCGCAAAGGCCGATTACACCCGCGCTCATTTGAAAACCCGGGATCAACAATATGAAACCTATGAGTCGGCCATGTTGAAGGCGACGAATCCGCAACAGAAAATCGATATTCATCGCGGCGCCATCAGCCAGACGTTGGCAGCCACGGTGTTCCTGCCATTGGAACCCCGCTGATTCCGGCAGCAGCAAAAAAGCCGCAACCCTGAGGTTGCGGCTTTGTCGTTTCAGGCCTTCAGATCAATGGGCAAACAGCGAATTGCCCTTCTGCCCCGCCAGTTTCTCCGGCTTGATCAGGAACTTCGCCAGTGCCGGCAGCAGCCACAGCGCACCGAACATGTTCCACAGCAGCATGAAGGTCAGCATCAGGCCCATGTCGGCCTGGAACTTGATCGCCGAGAAGATCCAGGTGCACACACCAATGGCCAGGCACAGGCCGGTGAACAGCACCGCTTTACCGGTGGATTTCAGCGTCTGGTAATAGGCTTCCTGCAACGGCAGGCCCGCGCGCAGGAAACTTTCCAGACGGCTGTAGATGTAGATGCCGTAGTCGACACCAATCCCCACGCCCAGCGCCACCACTGGCAGTGTCGCGACCTTGACGCCGATGCCCATGAACGCCATCAGCGCGTTGCCCAGTACCGAGGTCAGCACCAGCGGCAGGACGATGCACAGGGTCGCCGCCCACGAACGGAAGGTGATCATGCACATCACCGCCACGCAGATGTACACCAGAATCAGGATGGTCAGCTCAGCCTGTTTGATGACTTCGTTGGTGGCCGCTTCGATCCCGGCGTTACCCGCAGCGAGGATGAATTCCAGGCCGTCCTTGTTGTTGTCCTTGGCGAATTCCTGCACCGCGTGCACCGCCCGATCGAGGGTTTCGGCCTTGTGATCGTTGAGGAACACCAGCACCGGCGCCAGCGAGCAACTGTTGTTGTACAGACCGTCAGCGCGGGCAATCGAGTTGTTCAGCACGTCCGGGTTGCGTGACAGGGTTTCCCATTTCAGGTTGCCCTCGTTCATGCCCTTGATCATCTGCTTGGACACGGTCACCAGCGAGATCGCCGACTGCACGCCCTCAGTGTTCTGCATCTTCCACATCAGTTCATCGATCGGCGCCATGGCCTCAAAGCGCGAGCAACCTTCAGCCTTGGTCTTGACCATCACCACCAGCACGTCGGAACTGGTCGAGTAGTTGTTGATGATGAAGTTGTTGTCCTTGTTGTAGCGCGAGTCCGGGCGCAGTTCCGGCGCGCCCTGGTCGAGGTCGCCGATTTTCAGGTTCTGGCTGTACCAGAGGCCGCCGCCGAAGGCGATCAGTGCCAGCACCACCGAAATACGTGCGACTTTCGGGTTGGCGAAGTTCGACAACAGGCGCCAGAACGGGTGTTCGCGGTTCGCGTCTTTCTTGCTCTTGGCAATCGCGCGCTTGCTGATGCCGACATAGGAAATCGCCACCGGCAGCAGGATCAGGTTGGTGAACACGATCACTGCCACGCCGATCGACGCGCCGATGGCCAGTTCCCGGATCACGCCGATGTCGATGATCAGCAGCGTGATGAAGCCCACCGCATCCGCGAGAATCGCGATCATCCCCGGCAGGAACAGTTGCCGGAAGGTACGCCGCGCTGCAGTCAGGGCGTTGTCGGCCTCGCTGGATTGCAGGGCGATGCCGTTGATCTTCTGCACGCCGTGGGAAATACCGATGGCGAAGATCAGGAACGGCACCAGCATCGAATACGGATCAAGTCCGAAACCGAAGAAGTGCATCAGACCGAGCTGCCAGACCACCGCCACCAGCGTCGTACTCAAAACGGCGATGGTGCTGCGTACGCAGTTGGTGAACCACAGCAGCAGGATCAGGGTGATGACGAACGCGATGCCGAAGAACAGCACCACCATCACCAGCCCGTCGATCAGGTCGCCGACTTTCTTGGCGAAACCGACGATGTGGATCTTGACGTTGGGGTTCTGCGCTTCGAACTTGTTGCGGATCTTGTCTTCGAGTTCATGAGAGAACTTGCGGTAGTCCAGTGCGAGCAACTTGCCCTGATCCTGCGGGTCCGGGTAGGACTCCAGCAGCGGGATGTCGACGATACTCGACTTGAAGTCGTTGGCCACCAGACGCCCGACCTGGCCGGACTTGAGCACGTTGTTGCGCAGCAGGTCGAGGCTGTCCTGCGAGCCGTTGTAGCTCTGCGGGATCACTTCACCGCCGGCAAAACCTTCTTCGGTCACTTCGGTCCAGCGTACGCTCGGGCTCCACAGCGACTTCAGGCCGGAGCGGTCAACACCGGAGATGTAGAACACCTCGTCGTTGATCTGCCGCAGGGTCTCCATGTACTCCTTGGAGAAGATGTCGCCGTCCTTGGCTTCCACCGAAATACGCACGGTGTTGCCGAGGTTCGCCAGATCGTTGCGGTGCTCCATCATCTTCTCGATGAACGGGTGCTGGAGCGGGATCATTTTTTCGAAACTGGTCGACGGCCGGATCAGCGTCGCCTGCCAGAATAGGAAAATGCTCACCACCAGACAGATCAGGATCACGGCCGGGCGGTTGTTGAAAATCAGGCGTTCAAGAAACGTCGCCTTGTCCTGCTGAGGAGTGATCAAGGAAGTCATAGCCCCGCCTTCTTATTATTGATCTCGGCACCGTTTGGCAGCGTGGTGTGGACGCCACCCTGCCCGGTCAGAATCAGGTTGCCGTCGCCGGCGGCAGTGACCGACGACAGGGAAATACGGTCCGGGCGGTTGAACACACTGAAGGTTTCGCCGTTGTCGCTGCTGCTGATCACCGAGCCGCCGTTGCCGACGATGACAATGGAACCGTCCTCAAGCAGCGTAGCGCCGGACAGACCAAACTCCAGTGCACCGCGCGCAGCTTTGAGTTCGACCTGTTCCCAGGTGCTGCCGAAATCCGTGGAGCGATAAAGATTGCCGCGCAAACCGTAGGCCAGCAGCGTTTGCGGTTGCGCCGTGCCGATCACGCCAAACAGCGAACCTTCGTACGGGCCTTCGAGTTTTTCCCAGGTCTGGCCCCAGTCAGCGGAGCGAAACATGCTGCCCGACTCGCCGACGATAAACAGCCCGGCGTCTTTTACCGCCGCGATGGCGTTGAGGTGGAATTGATCTTCGTTGTCGAGGCGGTCACTGACGTCTTGCCAGTTTTTGCCGCCGTCGGTGGTCTCCAGCAGTGCGCCGTACGCGCCCACGGCGAGGCCGCTGTTGGCGTCCTTGAACCAGACGTCGAGCAGCGGCGATTCGCGTTTGAGGTCTTCGAATTGCTTGGTCCAGGTCAGACCGCCGTCGGCGCTGGCGAGAATTTGCGCGTCGTGGCCGACCGCCCAGCCGTGCTTGTCGTCGACAAAGTACACCGCAGTCAGCAGTTGCCGGCTCGGCACCTTGGCTTGCGTCCAGGTTTTGCCCTGGTCATCGGAATAGAGAATGTGCCCGCGATCTCCCACCGCCACCAGGCGCGCGCCGGCGTGGACGACATCGAGAATCAGGCTTTTCGCAGCTTTGGCGGATTCGGTGGCATAGACCACGTCGGCGGGTGCCTCGGCGGCAATCACAGGTGCCGATAACGTGGCAAAGCCCAGCAGCGAGAGTGCTGTGGCCAGCAACGCGGTGCTGCGTAACGCCGGCGGGCGGCAACGACTCATAGACCTTCCCCTATTTATTATTGTTAGGCCATCTGGCCTTCAAGGGCGCCGCAAGTGTGCTCCGCTGATGGCTGGTCAGAAGCATAGTCCTGAAACCCGCAATCCAGAGCCACTTCGGAAGCTGACTCATCCTATCGGGCTTTCGAAACGTCTGACAATCGGCGCCACGTTATCTTTTGTTAACCGAAAGCAGCCCTCTACCGACGCTGATTTGCATTGTGGGAGCGAGCCTGCTCGCGAATGCGGTGCACCAGTCACCCAGTTTATTGGCTGACCCACCGCTTTCGCGAGCAGGCTCGCTCCCACAGGCTTTAGAGGCGGTCTTGGGATTTGTGGTTGTCAGTGAATGCAGCGCCATTCGCCGGATGGATGCGGCAAATCTTGCGAGGGGGACTTGCACGATCGGTATTATGGTATACCATCAGACGCACAGACACTCTCAATCCCCCTACGGAGCAGCTCATGAGTTTCGAAATTCGCAAGATCGTCAGCTATGTCGAAGAAACCTTCATTGAAGGCGGCAAAGCCACTGACAAGCCGGTAACCATGGTTGGTTTGGCCGTGGTGATGAAAAACCCTTGGGTGGGAAACGGTTTCGTTGAAGATCTCAAGCCGCAGATCCGCGCCAACTGCTCCGACCTCGGCGCACTGATGGTCGAGCGTCTGGTCGGCATCATCGGCGGCGCGGAAAAAATCGAGGCCTACGGCAAAGCGGCCGTGGTCGGCGCTGACGGCGAGATCGAGCACGCCTCCGCCGTGATTCACACCCTGCGCTTCGGCAACCACTACCGCGAAGCCGTCAACGCCAAGAGCTACCTGAGCTTTACCAACAAGCGCGGCGGCCCGGGCACCTCAATCCAGATCCCGATGATGCACAAGGACGACGAAGGTCAGCGTTCGCACTACATCACTCTGGAAATGCAGATCGAAGACGCGCCGCGTGCCGACGAAATCGTCGTGGTGCTGGGTTGCGCCGACGGTGGTCGCCTGCACCCGCGCATCGGCAACCGCTACATCGATCTGGAAGAACTGGCCGCCGAAAAAGCCCAGTAATCACAATAAAAAGGCATTGCAGGAGCGCTCCATGATTCGGCTCACCGCTGAACTCACCCCGGCGGGCACCAGTTACCTGGCGACCGGCCAAGGCCAGCCCGTGGTTTTGATCCACGGCGTGGGCCTGAACAAAGAAATGTGGGGCGGGCAGATTGTCGGCCTGTCCAGCCAATACCGGGTGATCGCCTACGACATGCTCGGCCATGGCGCCAGCCCGCGACCGGCCAGTGGCACCGCCCTGCTCGGGTACGCCGATCAGTTGCTGGAGCTGCTCGACCACCTGAATCTGCCACAGGCAGCGGTGATCGGTTTCTCCATGGGCGGTCTGATCGCGCGGGCCTTTGCCCTGCATTACCCGGAGCGCCTGCAAAGCCTGGTGGTGTTGAACAGCGTCTTCAACCGCAGCGAAGAACAACGTGCCGGTGTTATCGCGCGCACCGCGCAAGCCGCCGAACATGGCCCGGACGCCAATGCCGAAGCGGCGTTGTCACGCTGGTTCAGCCGCGAATATCAGGCGGCCAACCCGGCGCAGATCGCCGCGCTGCGCCAGACTCTCGCTAATAATGATCCGCAGGGTTATCTGACTACCTACGAACTGTTCGCCACCCAAGACATGTACCGCGCCGACGACCTGGGCAGTATTCAGGCACCGACGCTGATCGCCACCGGCGAACTCGATCCGGGTTCGACCCCGGAAATGGCCGAGCAACTGGCCCGGCGCATCCCCGGTGCGAAGGTTGCCGTGCTGCCTGAGCAACGGCATATGATGCCCGTAGAGTCGCCGCGTCTGGTCAACCAGACGCTGCTGGAATTTCTGCAATTCGCACACTCCCGACAAAACCATATAAAGGGGATCGTTGCATGACACTCGCACGCTTCCAGATGTGCATCGGCGGAGAATGGGTCGACGCCCTCTCCGGCAAGACTTTCGAAAGTCTTAATCCGGCCACTGCCCAGGCTTGGGCAGAACTACCCGACGCCGATGAGGCCGATGTCGAACGCGCCGTGCAGGTCGCCCAACAGGCCTTCGAAAGCCCGGCATGGCGCGGTTTGACCGCCACCGCGCGCGGCAAACTGCTGCGCCGTCTCGGCGACCTGATCGCCGAGAACAAGGAACAACTGGCGCAGCTGGAAAGCCGCGACAACGGCAAACTGATCCGCGAAACCCGTGGGCAAGTCGGTTATCTGCCCGAGTTTTTCCACTACACCGCCGGTCTGGCCGACAAGCTTGAAGGCGGCACGCTGCCGCTGGATAAGCCGGATCTGTTCGCCTACACCGTGCACGAAGCGATGGGTGTGGTCGCCGCGATCATTCCGTGGAACAGCCCGCTCTATCTGACCGCAATCAAACTGGCCCCGGCCCTCGCCGCTGGCAACACGATTGTGATCAAGCCATCCGAACATGCGTCGGCGACCATTCTTGAGCTGGCGCGTCTGGCCCTCGAAGCGGGAATACCGCCGGGCGTGGTCAACGTCGTCACCGGTTACGGCCCGAGCACCGGCGCCGCCCTCACCCGTCATCCGCTGATCCGCAAAATCGCCTTCACCGGCGGCGCGGCAACGGCGCGCCATGTAGTGCGCAGCAGCGCCGAGAACTTCGCCAAGTTGTCGCTGGAACTGGGCGGCAAGTCGCCGAACATCATCTTCGCCGACGCCGATCTGGACAGCGCGATCAACGGCGCGATTGCCGGGATCTACGCGGCGTCCGGACAGAGTTGCGTGTCCGGTTCGCGGCTGTTGGTGCAGGACGAGATCTACGACGAATTCGTCAGCCGACTGGTCGAGCGCGCCCAGCGCATTCGCATCGGTAACCCGCAAGAAGACCACAGCGAGATGGGCCCGATGGCCACCGCGCAGCAACTGGCGGTGGTCGAAGGTCTGGTCGCCGATGCCATCGCCGAGGGCGCGCGTTTGCGCACCGGCGGCAAGCGCCCGACCGATCTCGGCGAAGGCTGGTTCTATGAGCCGACGCTGTTCGAGTGCGACCGCAATTCGATGAAGATCATGCAGGAAGAAGTCTTTGGCCCGGTGGCTTCGGTGATTCGCTTCAAAGATGAAGCCGAAGCACTGGCGATCGCCAACGACTCGCAATTTGGCCTCGCGGCCGGCATCTGGACCCGAGATCTGGGCCGCGCCCATCGCCTCGCCCGCGATGTGCGCTCGGGGATTATCTGGGTCAACACTTACCGCGCGGTGTCGGCGATGGCGCCAATCGGCGGCTTCAAGAACAGTGGCTATGGACGCGAAAGCGGCATCGATTCGGTGCTGGCCTACACCGAACTGAAAACGGTGTGGATCAACCTTTCTCAGGCACCAATGCCTGATCCGTTTGTGATGCGCTAGGAGTCCTGCGAAATGATCGAACCCGGCATTTACAAAGACGTCATGAGCTCATTCCCGTCCGGCGTCACGGTGGTCACCACCCTCGACCCGGATGGCGGCATCGTCGGTATCACCGCCAGCGCCTTCAGCGCGCTGTCGATTGACCCGGCACTGGTGCTGTTCTGCCCTAACTACGCTTCCGACACCTACCCGGTGCTGCGTGACAGCAAGAAGTTCGCGATCCATTTGCTGTCGGCTGACCAGACGGCTGAGGCCTATGCGTTCGCCGGTAAAGGCAAGGACAAGGCCAAGAACATCGAGTGGCACTTGAGCGAACTCGGTAACCCGATCCTGGCCAAGGCCACGGCGATTATCGAGTGCGAGTTGTGGCGTGAATACGATGGTGGCGATCACGCAATCATCGTCGGCGCGGTGAAGAACCTGATCCTGCCCGAGCAACCGGTGACGCCGATGATCTACCACAAAGGCAAGCTCGGCCCCCTGCCGACCCTGGCCTGACGGATTCACACAAATCCCCTGTAGGAGCTGCCGAAGGCTGCGATCTTTTGACTTTGATTTTCAAGAGCAAGATCAAAAGATCGCAGCCTTCGGCAGCTCCTTCACAAGGGATCTGTGGTGACTGGAGGAATGATGAGTAACGAAAAGTACGAAAAGGGTCTGAAAATCCGCACTCAGGTCTTGGGCGAAGCCTACGTGCAACGTTCGATAGAGAACGCCGACGACTTCACCCGCCCTCTGCAGGAAATGGTCACCGAATACTGCTGGGGCCATGTCTGGGGTCGCGAAGGTTTGTCGCTCAAGGAGCGCAGCATGATCAACCTGGCGATGATCTCGGCGCTCAACCGCCCGCATGAACTCAAGCTGCATGTGCGCGGCGCCTTGCGTAACGGCCTGAGTCGTGAGCAAATACGCGAAATTCTGCTTCAGGTCGGTATTTATTGCGGCGTCCCGGCAGCCGTGGACAGTTTCCGGCTCGCCCGTGAAGCCTTCGCCGAAGCCGACGCCGAGGCCTCCAGTTAACCCCTCGGCTGTTTAGATGCCCGTCTGGCATGGACAGCCAACTTAAAGAGCGGACCCCATGAAACGCCAGCCACTCGACGACAGCTTCAAGGTCAATCGCAACCCCGTTACCCTGCGCGAAATCGTGCTGGATAAACTGCGTAGCGCGATCATGAATTTCCAGCTCATGCCAGGGGATCGTCTGGTCGAGCGCGATCTGTGCGATCGCCTCGGCGTGAGCCGTACGTCGGTGCGTGAAGCCTTGCGTCACCTCGAATCCGAAGGTCTGGTGGAGTTCGCAGACGCCAAAGGGCCGCGCGTGGCGATCATCACCCTCGCCGATGCGGTCGATATTTACGAACTGCGTTGCGTACTCGAAGGCCTGATCGTCCAGCTGTTCACCCTGCGCGCCAAAGCCAAGGACATCAAAGCCCTGGAAAAAGCCCTCGACGACAACCGCAAGGCGCTCAAGGACGGCGAATTGCAGCAAGTGATCGACTCGGTGCAGGGTTTCTACGACGTGCTGCTCGAAGGCTCGGGCAACCATGTGGCGGCGACTCAGCTGCGTCAGTTGCAGGCGCGCATCAGCTACCTGCGCGCGACTTCGGTTTCACAGGAAAACCGTCGCGGCGCGAGTAACCACGAAATGGAAAAAATGGTCGAGGCGATCAAGAGCGGCGATCCGCTGGCGGCGCATCAGGCCTGCGTCGATCACGTTCGCGCCGCTGCTGCGGTGGCCCTCGATTACCTCAAGCGCAACCAGGAAGAGACCGGCGCCACGCCGAACATCACCCTGCCCATCGCGCTGAAAGAACCCCGTATAGGTCACTGATATGTTCAGCCCGAGCTATTGCCCGAAATGCGGTGGCCCTGACCTCGGTCAGCAGATACCGGCGGGCGATACGCACGAGCGCCTGATGTGCCGCGGCTGCGGCTACATCCACTACGTCAACCCGAAGATCATTGCCGGCTGCATCATCGAGCAGGACGGCAAATACCTCCTGTGCCAACGCGCGATCCCACCGCGCCCAGGCACCTGGACGCTACCTGCCGGGTTCATGGAAAGCGGCGAGACCACCGAGCAAGCGGCCATCCGCGAAGTCTGGGAAGAAAGCGGCGTACGTGCGGAAATCGTCTCGCCGTATTCGATCTTCAGCGTGCCGAAGATCAGCGAGGTGTACATCATCTTCCGCGCGATCGCGCTGGAGATCACCGGACAGTACGGCCCGGAAACCCTGGACTACAAGTTCTTCGCGCCTGAAGACATCCCGTGGGAGCAGATCTATTACCCGGCGATCCGGCAGATTCTCGAGCGATATATCGAGGAGCGCCAGGCTGGGGTGTATGGGATCTACATGGGCAATGACGACAGCGGCAAAATCCACTTTATCCGCTGATTTCCAGCATTAACCAATCACTGTAGAAGCTGCCGAAGGCTGCGATCTTTTGACTTTGTTTTTGGAAGCAAGATCAAAAGATCGCTGCCTTCGGCAGCTCCTACAGGGGTGTAGTGGTGTCGCTTAGATTGGGGCGATGCCCTCAACGATGATGATTTGCGCCCTCGCCCATTCCTCGCGATAACTCTTCGCTTCCTGATACGCCGCCGAGTGGTAGCACGCCACGGCTTTTTCGTAGCTCTCGAATTCGATCACCACGCTACGCTGAGGTGTAGCCCGGCCTTCCATCGCCTCGCTGCGCCCGCCCCGAGCCAGAAATTTCGCGCCGAATTCGGCGAACGCTGCCGGCGCACGCTGGGTGTATTGGCTGTAGTGCTCGGCATCGGCAATGTCCACATGGGCAATCCAGTACGCCTTCATAGTGACCTCTTTGTTAATTTTGTATTATGGTATACCAATATATTTCCAACGAACCCTGAGAGTCCAGCATGGCCTTCAACAGCATCGAAGAAATCATCGAAGATTATCGTCTCGGCAAAATGGTCTTGCTGGTCGATGACGAAGACCGCGAAAACGAAGGCGACCTGCTGCTGGCCGCCGATTGCTGCACGCCCGAGGCCATCAGCTTCATGGCTCGTGAAGCGCGCGGGCTGATCTGCCTGACATTGACTGATGAGCATTGCCAGCGTTTGGGCCTGGAGCAAATGGTGCCGGCCAACGGCAGCGTATTCAGCACCGCGTTTACCGTGTCGATTGAAGCGGCGGTTGGCGTGACCACCGGCATCTCCGCAGCTGATCGCGCCTGCACCGTGGCCGCCGCCGTCGCGCCGAATGCGCGCGCGGAAGATCTGGTGCAGCCTGGCCATATCTTCCCGCTGCGCGCCAAGGAAGGTGGCGTGCTGACGCGCGCCGGCCATACCGAAGCGGGATGTGATTTGGCTCGATTGGCCGGTTTCACCCCGGCTTCGGTGATCGTCGAGGTGATGAACGACGACGGCACCATGGCCCGCCGTCCGGATCTGGAAGTGTTCGCGCGCAAGCACGGGATCAAGATCGGCACCATCGCCGACCTGATCCACTATCGCCTGAGCACCGAGCACACCATTGAACGCATCGGCGAACGAGAGCTGCCGACGGTGCATGGCACGTTCCGCTTGATCACCTTTGAGGATCGCATCGAGGGCGGCGTACACATGGCGATGGTCATGGGCGATTTGCGCCGTGAAGAGCCGACGCTGGTGCGCGTGCATGTGATCGATCCGCTGCGTGATCTGGTCGGCGCCGAGTACAGCGGGCCGACCAACTGGACGCTGTGGGCGGCGTTGCAACGGGTCGCGGCTGAGGGCCATGGGGTTGTCGTGGTGCTGGCCAATCACGAGTCTTCGCAGGCGCTGCTTGAGCGGGTGCCGCAATTGACCCAGCCGCCACGGCAGTTCAGTCGTTCGCAATCGCGGATTTATTCGGAAGTGGGGACCGGGGCGCAGATTCTGCAGAACCTCGGGGTTGGCAAGCTGCGCCATCTCGGCCCGCCGCTCAAGTACGCCGGCCTGACCGGGTATGACCTGGAAGTGGTCGAGAGCATCCCCTTCACCGAATAACTCCCAGACACAGGTGATTTCGTGTGGCGAGGGAGCTTGCTCCCGCTGGACTGCGCAGCAGGCCCGAGCTCTTTAAAAAAGCGAGGGTCGCTTCGCAACCCAGCGGGAGCAAGCTCCCTCGCCACAGACATTTGTTCGCTGCAGATTCTTGATCGATCAAAAAGCACATTCGCCAGATAACCGGTAAGGCAAAGTGCTTGCACAAAGTTTGGAATACCATAATATGATATTCCATAGACCGGACACTCAAACGAACGTCCATCTACTGCTCCCGACAGGCGGGCAACAACGCAAGCCCGCTCAAAAACACAACAATGAGGGCGTAAAAATGGTGTTGAACAAAGCTGCAACTGCGATCTTTTTCGCGGGACTGCTCAGCGTTACCGGCCAGGCTGCCATGGCTGCCGAGAGCGTGAATTTTGTCAGCTGGGGCGGAAGCACCCAGGACGCGCAGAAACAGGCCTGGGCCGATCCGTTCAGCAAGGCCAGCGGCATCACCGTCGTGCAGGACGGCCCGACCGACTACGGCAAACTCAAAGCCATGGTCGAGAGCGGCAACGTGCAGTGGGACGTGGTCGATGTCGAAGCCGATTTCGCCCTGCGCGCCGCCGCTGAAGGCCTGCTCGAACCGCTCGATTTCAAAGTCATTCAGCGCGACAAGATCGACCCGCGTTTCGTCAGCGATCACGGCGTCGGCTCATTCTTCTTCTCCTTCGTCCTCGGCTACAACGAGGGCAAACTCGGCGCCAACAAGCCGCAGGACTGGAGCGCCCTGTTCGACACCAAAACCTACCCCGGCAAACGCGCCCTGTACAAATGGCCAAGCCCGGGCGTGCTTGAACTGGCGCTGCTGGCCGACGGCGTAGCCGCCGACAAGCTCTACCCGCTCGATCTCGACCGCGCCTTCAAGAAACTCGACACCATCAAGAAAGACATCGTCTGGTGGGGCGGCGGCGCGCAGTCGCAGCAACTGCTGGCGTCCGGCGAAGCGAGCATGGGCCAGTTCTGGAACGGCCGCATTCACGCCCTGCAAGAAGACGGCGCGCCAGTGGGCGTGAGCTGGAAACAGAACCTGGTCATGGCCGACATTCTGGTGATTCCAAAAGGCTCGAAAAACAAAGATGCAGCGATGAAGTTTATCGCCGCCGCCAGCGGCGCCAAAGGCCAGGCCGACTTCTCCAACCTGACCGCCTACGCCCCGGTCAACCTCGACAGTGTGGAGCGTCTGGATTCGACGCTGGCCCCCAACCTGCCGACTGCCTACGCTAAGGATCAGATCACTCTTGATTTCGCGTACTGGGCCAAAAACGGCCAGGCCATCGCGACACGGTGGAACGAATGGCTGGTCAAATGAAAATGGCGGCCACCGCGTCCCGTCCCTCCACTGCCACCGGGAGCGCGACCAGCGCTGCCGGTAAGGCCCACGGAACACAGGCGGTTGCGATGCAGCAAACCCCGTCCCTCAGACAACGTTGGCGCGGCGCCGGCAATCTCGTGCCAGCGCTGCTGTTCATCGGCCTGTTCTTTCTCGCGCCGTTGATTGGCCTGCTGTTGCGCGGCGTGCTCGAACCGACACCGGGCCTTGGCAATTATGAACAACTGTTCGCCAACTCGGCCTACGCGCGGGTGCTGCTCAACACCTTCTCGGTGGCTGGGCTGGTGACGCTGTTCAGCCTGCTGCTGGGCTTTCCGCTGGCCTGGGCGATCACTCTGGTGCCACGCGGCTGGGGGCGCTGGATCCTCAACATAGTGCTGTTGTCGATGTGGACCAGCCTGCTCGCCCGCACCTATTCGTGGCTGGTGCTGCTGCAAGCCTCCGGCGTGATCAACAAGGCCTTGATGGCGATGGGCATCATCGATCAGCCGCTGGAGATGGTGCACAACCTCACCGGCGTAGTGATCGGCATGAGCTACATCATGATCCCGTTCATCGTGCTGCCGTTGCAGGCGACCATGCAGGCCATCGACCCGATGATTCTGCAGGCCGGCTCGATTTGCGGCGCCAGCCCGTGGACCAACTTCTTCCGGGTGTTCCTGCCGCTGTGCCGGCCGGGTCTGGCCTCCGGTGGTTTGATGGTGTTCGTCATGTCGCTCGGTTACTACGTGACCCCGGCGCTGCTCGGCGGCGCGCAGAACATGATGCTGCCGGAGTTCATCATTCAGCAGGTGCAATCGTTCCTCAACTGGGGCCTGGCCAGTGCCGGCGCCGCGTTGCTGATCGCGATCACTTTGGTGCTGTTCTACTTCTACCTGAAGCTTCAGCCGGAATCCCCGGTTGGCGCCAGTAACGCGAGGTAAGCCGACATGCTCCTGACTCCCAATGCGATGAGCCGGCGGATGCGCTTCGGCTTGTATGCAACCACCGGGCTGATCGGTTTGTTCCTGCTGTTGCCGATCGTGTTTATCGTGCTGTTGTCGTTCGGCTCCTCGCAGTGGCTGGTGTTCCCGCCACCAGGCTGGACGCTGAAATGGTACGGCCAGTTCTTCTCCAACCCCGACTGGATGAACGCTGCAGCAGCGAGCCTCAAAGTTGCTGTGCTGACCACGATTTGCGCCGTGGCCCTTGGTTTGCCGACTGCGTTTGCGCTGGTTCGCGGGCGCTTTCCCGGTCGGGAAATGCTCTACGGCCTGTTCACCCTGCCGATGATCGTGCCGCTGGTGATCATCGCCGTGGCGGTGTACGCGCTGTTCCTCAAGCTCGGTTACACCGGGACCATGTTCGCTTTCGTCGTCAGCCATGTGATCGTCGCGCTGCCGTTCACCATCATCTCAATCATCAACTCGCTGAAGCTGTTCGATCAGTCGATTGAAGACGCGGCGGTGATTTGCGGTGCTTCACGCCTGCAAGCGGTGTTCAAAGTGACGTTCCCGGCGATCCGTCCGGGCATGGTCGCCGGCGCCCTCTTCGCCTTCCTCGTGTCGTGGGACGAAGTGGTGCTCAGCGTGATGATGGCAAGTCCCACCCTGCAAACCCTTCCCGTGAAAATGTGGACCACCCTGCGCCAGGACCTGACGCCAGTGATCGCCGTCGCTTCGACGCTGCTGATCGGCTTGTCGGTTTTGGTCATGGTCATCGCCGCCGCATTGCGCCGGCGCAACGAAATCAGCGCCTGAGCGCCCAGGAGTACGACATGAGTGCCGTGATCAAAGACGCTTCCCAGCAGAACGACAAACCCCTGGTCAGCCTGCGCAACCTGAACAAGCACTACGGCGACTTTGCCGCCGTCGACAACATCTCGCTGGACATCAAGGACGGCGAGTTCCTGACCTTCCTCGGCTCCAGCGGCTCGGGCAAGAGTACGACCCTGTCGATGCTCGCCGGGTTCGAAACACCGAGCAGCGGTGAAATCCTCGTCAACGGTCAGTCGCTGGTGAATGTGCCGCCGCACAAGCGCGACATCGGCATGGTGTTCCAGCGCTACTCGCTGTTCCCGCATTTATCGGTGCGCGACAACATTGCGTTTCCGTTGGCGATTCGCAAACTGGCAGCGGCCGAGCGCGACAAACGGGTCGATGCGATGCTGAAACTGGTGCAGCTTGAGCAGTTCGCTCATCGCCGCCCTTCGCAACTGTCTGGCGGCCAGCAACAACGCGTCGCCATCGCCCGGGCGCTGGTCTACGAGCCGCGCATCCTGTTGATGGACGAACCGCTCGGTGCGCTGGATAAAAAGCTGCGGGAAGATTTGCAGGATGAACTGCGCCAGCTGCATCGCCGCTTGGGTATCACCATCGTTTACGTGACCCACGACCAGGAAGAAGCCATGCGTTTGTCGCAACGCATCGCGATTTTCAGTCACGGCAAGATTGTTGGTCTGGGCAGTGGTTATGACCTGTATCAGAATCCGCCGAATGCGTTTGTTGCGTCGTTTCTGGGCAACTCGAACTTCCTCAAGCTCAAGGCGCAAAGCAACGCAGCGGCGAGTTTTGAAGGGCAATCGTTGTCGATTCGGCTGACGGCCGGGTTGCATACCGATCAGGATGTGTTGCTGATGGTACGGCCGGAAAAGGCCTTGGCATTGAGCGTGGAGCAAGCGATCAGCGAACCGTTGCCGTCGGGTTGGAACGAGGTTTCAGCAAAGGTTGTAGAAGTGCTGTTTCTCGGTGAGAGCCAGACCTGCAGCGTGGTCACTTCGGGCGGGACTTCGATGACAGTGAAGGCCTTGTCCGCCGCCGGCATGCCGCTCAAGGCCGGCGATCCGGTGCAAGTGCGCTGGGCGACTGCCGATGCCTGCGTGTACACCGAATGGACCGAAAGCGATCTCAATAAAGCGGCCGGCGCTCACTGAAATCCCCTGTAAGAGCTGCCGCAGGCTGCGATCTTTTGATCTTGCTGTTAAAAACAAGATCAAAAGATCGCAGCCTCGTTTCACTCGACAGCTCCTACAGGAATGCATTCCAAATGTGGGAGCGAGCCTGCTCGCGAATGCGGTGTGTCATTCAACGTTGAGGTTGACTGACACGGCCTGTTCGCAAGCAGGCTCGCTCCCACAGGGGTTTGGTGGCGCTAGACGATCGGGGTAAGACCTTCGATCTGATCCGGCCAGGCGGTGAGGATTTCAAAGCCGGTTTCGGTCACCGCGACCATATGTTCCCACTGCGCCGACAACGAGCCGTCCTTGGTCAGCACGGTCCAGCCATCCGGCATGTTCTTCACATGACGCTTGCCGGCGTTGAGCATCGGTTCAACGGTAAAAATCATCCCGGCCTTCAACTTCATGCCCTGATCGGGAAAGCCGTAATGCAGAATCTGCGGCTCATCGTGATAAACCTTGCCGATCCCGTGCCCGCAGTACTCACGCACCACGCTGAAGCCTTCTTTCTCCGCCAGGCTCTGGATCGCATGGCCGATATCGCCCAACGTGGCGCCCGGCTTCACCACACGAATCCCCGCGCACATGGCGTCGTAAGTGGTCTTGATCAGATGCTGCGCCTCAGGTGTGGCCTCGCCGACCACGTACATGCGACTGGTGTCACCAAACCAGCCGTCCTTGATCACCGCTATGTCGAGGTTGACGATGTCGCCATCCTTCAACGGTGTTCCCGACGGAATCCCGTGGCAGACCACATCGTTGACCGAGGCGCAGACGGTTTTCGGAAAGCCGTGATAGCCAACGTTGGCCGGCACCGCTTTCTGCACGTTGACGATGTAGTCGTTGCACAGTTGATCGAGCTGATCGGTGGTGACGCCCGCCTTCACATGCGGCACCAGCATGGCCAGCACTTCAGCGGCGAGTTTGCCGGCAGCGCGCGATTGCGCGATCTCGGCCGGGGTGTTGATCTTGATCTGGTTTCTCATGCGCTGACGGCTTCCTGAGTCAGTTGTTGCAGATCCAGCCCGCCGTTCTGTTCGGCGCGAATCAGCAAGCGGCAAATGGCGCTGTGGTCAAGGTTGGGGTGCAGTTCGGCGAGCATGCCGATGCGCATCCAGTGCTCGGCCTGCGCGTTGATCGAGCGGCTGAGCGCATTGCTCGAGATGCGCAGATTCTCGTGCATGTCCTCTGAAATCTTTACGATGCCCATATATGGATCCGATACGATGTGTATATGGATCGTATATTAGCCAAGCCTTGCGCGAAATTGCAAATCAACTCAGCGCCGCGTCGAAAAACGATGAGATGAGCCGACTGGAACGCCGCTCTGCCAGACAGTACAGATAGGTCTCGGTAAACAGCTCTTCGCCTTCGATTCTGATCGTGCGGATGTTCGGGTCGGCAATGAACTCCGCTTCCGACACCACACCCAACCCCAACCCGCGCACCACCGCTTCACGCAACGCCTCGCGACTGCCGATTTCCATGGCGATGCGCGGTTTGACCTGCGCGGCGATCAGCGCCTGTTCCAGTACCAGGCGCGTGGTCGAACCCGGCTCGCGTTGCAGCAGTCGCTGCCCTTCCAATTCCTCCAGCCGCACGCTGCCACGATTGGCCAGCGGATGCTCATGGTGCGCGAACAAGATGATCGCGTGCTGCGCATAACGCACCGAACACAACGCTGGATCATCCTGACGCCCAGCCAACACGGCGATATCTGTCACGTAATTTTCCAGATCCGACAGCACTTGCGCCGAGTTGCCGACGCGGATCGATACGTCGATATTCGGATGCTGTTGTAAATAGCTGTCGACCATCTCGATCACATGAAACGGCCCCACCGCACCGACCTTGAGCTGGCCGCTGTCGAGCCGCCCGGAATCGCGCAGCAGGTTGTGCGCCTCCAGTTCCAGCAAGGCAATCCGTTGCGCGATCGGCAGCAACTGCCGCCCGACATCGGAAAGCTCGATCCGCCGCCCGCGCCGATGGAATAGTTCAACATTGTGCTGGCGTTCCAGGGCTTGCACTTGCGTGGTCAGGGTCGGTTGGCTCAAACCCGACGCCCGCGCCCCGGCACTGAAACTGCCGTGACGGGCGACGGCGAGAAAGGCCCGCAGTTTGGCGCTCGACATCCATAGACTCCATCAATAGTTAGCTGCCGTTTCCCATATTGAATTGATTGAATGACTGTCACGTGACAGACCTAGCCTGTGGCAACTCCCAACCACACCGTGGAATGCCATGAAAACAATCAAACAGTTTCTGCGTGTCGCCAGCCTCACCGTTATTGCCTTGGGCGCCAGCCAGGTCTGGGCCAAGGACAAACTGACCATAGGCCTGATTCCCTCGGAAGACTCCCAGGCAATGATCGAATCGAGCAAACAGGTACTCGATGATCTGCAAGCCAAGATCGGCATGCCCGTGGTGCCGTTCGTGGCCACCGACTACAACGGCATCATCGAAGCGCTGCGCTCGGGCAAGCTTGATGTCGCTTACCTCGGGCCCTTTTCCTATGTGCTGGCGACCTCAGTGGCGGATGTCGAGGCGTTCTCAGTGGCGGTGACCAAGAAGACCGGCCAGAGTGCTTACAAAAGCGTGATTCTGGCGCGCAAGGACAGCGGCATTCATTCGCTGGCCGACCTGAAGGGGCATACGTTTGCATTCGTCGACCCGAGTTCAGCGTCCGGGCATCTGTTTCCCAAGGCTGGCCTTGAGCAGGCCGGTTTTGCTCCGGACAGCCTGTTCAAACGGGTGATTTTCTCCGGCTCCCACGACGCCAGCATCCTTGCGGTGGAGAACAAGAAAGTTGACGCGGCAGCCGTGGCTGACCGCATCTTCGCCAGTGCCGTGGCCAAAGGTGTGGTGAAGCAGGATGATTTCGAAATCGTCTGGAGTTCCAAGCCGATCCCCGAATCACCGATGGTCTGGCGCAAGGCACTCGATCCGGAGTTGAAGAAAAAAGTCGCCGACGCGCTGGCTTCGATCAAGGATGTGCCGTGGGGTGATCAGGGCGTGCTCAATGGCTTCCAGCCCACTACTGACGCGTCGTATGACGTGGTGCGCGAAACCGCCAAGGTGCTCGATCTCGATTTGCGGAGCATGAAATGATCAGCATCCGCCAACTGACCAAACACTACGGCAGCAACCCGGTGTTGCGCGGCATTGACCTGGAGGTCGCGGCCGGTGAGTTCGTCGTGGTGCTCGGTCAGTCCGGCGCCGGTAAATCGACCTTGCTGCGCTGCATCAATCGTCTGGCACAGGCCGACAGCGGCACGTTGACCGTGGCCGGTATCGACGCCCTCGCCTGCCCTGACACCAGCGTTCTGCGCCGCGAAGTGGCGATGATTTTTCAGCACCACAACGTCGTGCCGCGCTTGAGCGTATTGAAAAATGTCCTGACTGGACGCCTCGGTTCCGTCGGCACCCTCGCCTCGATTCTGCAACTGTTCCGCCGTGACGATGTGGCGCTGGCCATGCAGTGCCTGGAGCGCGTCGAACTGGCGCACAAGGCTGGCGAGCGCACGGACTCGCTGTCCGGCGGGCAGAAGCAGCGCGTCGGCATTGCCCGCGCCCTGGCGCAACGGCCGCAGGTGATTCTGGCCGACGAACCGATTGCCAGCCTCGACCCGAAAACCGCGCGCCTGGTGTTGCAGTACCTGCGTGATGCCAGCCGAGAACTGGGCATCACCGTGCTGTGCAACCTGCATCAGGTCGAATACGCCCGCGAGTTCGGCGACCGCGTGGTCGGCCTCGCGCACGGCAGTCTGGTGTACGACGGTAACGCGTCGGGCATGACCGAGGCCGATCTGGCGCGAATCTATCCCGGGCAATCTGCGCAGCCATCCACCGATGTTGCGGCACCCACCCTGTCCTATCGCACAGCCTCGAGGGCTTGAACATGCAAGCGCAAAACTATCAGTGGGTGGGCGACCGTCCCCGTGGCCCGCGCAGTTGGCTGACCACAGCCGGTGTTGTCCTGATCGTGTTGTGGACGCTGAACTGGAGCGCCCAAGGCGCGCAACTGAGCCTCGGTGAACTGGCAGCCGGGTTGCCGCAGATCGGCGACTTCCTCTCGCGCACCTTTCCGCCGGACCTGAGCATCCTCCCGCGGCTGCTGGCGCCGGCAGTGGAAACCCTGCAGATCGCCATCTGGGGCACCCTGCTCGGGGTGTTGCTGGCGATTCCGCTGTCGTTTCTCGCCGCGCGTAATCTGAGCCGCAATCGCTGGCTGTTTCACGCCACCCGTCAGGCACTTAACTTCACCCGCAGCATCAACGAACTGATCCTCGCGCTGATTTTCGTTTCAGCCGTCGGCCTCGGCCCCTTCCCCGGTGTATTGGCGCTGGCGCTGCATGGCCTGGGCATGCTCGGCAAGTTCTTCGCCGAGAGCATCGAAGAGATCGACCAAGGCCCGATCGAAGCGCTGCAAGCGACCGGTGCGCGGCCACTGCAGGTGATCGTGTTTGGCGTTTTGCCGCAAGTCATCACCGCGTGGATTGCAGTGATTCTGTACCGCTTCGAGGTCAATCTGCGCTCGGCCACGGTGCTGGGAATGGTTGGTGCCGGCGGCCTGGGTTTCGAACTGGTGAGCAGTCTCAAGCTGTTCAAATATCAGGAAACCGCGACCTGCATCATCGTCATCACTTTCATGGTGATCGTCGCCGACGCCCTATCGAGTCGACTGCGTGCCGCCATCCAGAGCGGTTCAACGCATTAACCGCCGCTGTTATCGGTTCAGCCGATTCAAACCTGCGATTTATCGATTTGTACCGTTGTCGACCGCCCTCGACTATGTGGCCACACGACAACAACAAGAAGGATTGACCATGACTGCCCGCTTCCAGAACCCCGTCGATACCCGTTTCGGCTGGGGCAGCCTGCAAGAACTCGCCGCCATCACCGAGCAGCAGACCGTCGCCCTCGTGACCTTCCCTGAGGCCCGAGGGCTGGGATTGGTGGACCGTTTGCAACGCTTGCTCGGCGAACGTCTGATCTACATTTTCGAAGACGTCCAGCCCAACCCCGACGTCGCCCATCTGCGCAGTACCTACGAGCACTTCTGGCAGCACGCCGGTGACTGCGACGTGGTCCTCGCCGTAGGAGGAGGCAGCGCCATCGATACCGCCAAGGCGTTGATCGTCGGCACCGAATCCGGCCGCTTCGATGAACTGTTGAGCCTGCTGTCGAGCGGCAAACCGTTCACCCCGGCCCGTTGCAAACAACTGATCGCCGCACCGACCACCGCCGGTACCGGCAGCGAAGTCACCCCGTGGGCAACGATCTGGGACAGCGCCAGCCAGAAGAAATATTCGCTGCACCTGGACTGCACCTGGCCACGGGTGGCGATCATCGACCCGCAACTGATGCTCACAGTGCCGGCCGGCGTGACCGTTTCCACCGGGCTCGACGCCCTGTCCCATGCACTGGAGGCGATCTGGAATGTGAACGCCAACCCAGTCTCGGACACCTTCGCGATCTCCGCGATCGAGGACATTCTGGAATGCCTGCCGCGCCTGCACAAAGACCTCTCCAGTCAGGAGTTGCGCAGCCGCATGGCGCTCGCCGCGCTCAAGGCCGGGCTGGCGTTTTCCAACACCAAAACCGCGTTGGCGCATTCGATTTCCTATGAGATGACCTTGCGCCACGGCTTGCCCCACGGCATTGCCTGCTCCTTCACCCTGCCGCTGGTATTGGGTTTGGCCTGGGGCCATGACGCCACTCGCGACCGCACCTTGCAACGGATATTCGGCGATGACCTGGGCAAAGCCCAACAGCAACTGCGCGAGTTCTTGCACAGCCTAGGGGTGAAAACCGAGTTCGCCGATTACGGCGTCTCGGCCAAGGACGCCGAAGCCATCATCCACCTCGCGATGCAGGGCGCGCGCGGCAAGAACTTCATTGGCTCGCAAGCCGCCTGACGCCTGATAACACCCGAGTCACCCAAGCACCGCCAGCGGCATGCAGCCGCGGTGATTTCCTGCCGCACCGAAAAAGAGTGCACCCGCCGCCGACACCCGGCGGGAACCGACAACAATAAGGAAAAGATCATGAATCGTGCCGAAACAATGCCTGGTCTCGCCGTCCGTTCTGCCTCGTTCCGGGTCGCGCAGTGGCGCATGCTGCTGGCGGCGATGTTCTGTTACCTGTTTTTCTACACCGGTCGGCAGACCTTCGGTTTTGCCATTCCGGGGATTCAGGCCGAGTTCGGCCTGAGCAAGGAAACCCTCGGTTGGGCTTCTGCGGCGATGCTTTGGGCCTACGCCATTGGCCAGGCGATCAACGGCAACCTCGCCGACAAGTTCGGCGGCCGGCGGATCATGACCCTCGGTGCGGTGCTGTCCTGCGCGGCGAACTGGGTGACCAGTTTTGCCAGTGGTTTCACCAGCCTGATTCTGCCATGGGGCGTCAACGGCTACTTTCAGGCCTTGGGCTGGGCGCCGGGCGGTCGGCTGATTGCCAATTGGTGGGCGGCGGGCGAGCGCGGCAAGGTGTATGGCTTCTACACCTTCGCCGCCGGTTGCGCGTCGATTCTGTCGTACGTCACCTCTATCGTCGTGCTCGAAGTGCTGCAACTGGAATGGCGCTGGATCTTCCGTTTGCCAGTGCTGCTGATGCTCGCCGGCGGGATCATTTTCTATCTGGTGGCCCGCGAACGGCCACAGGATCTGGGCTTCGAGCCGGTGGCCGACACCGGTGTAGCCAACGCTGACGACAAGCATCAGGAAGCGGCACAGGGCGAAGTCGAGTCCTCGACACAACGCTACAAAGCCGTGCTGAAAAATCCCCGCCTGCTCATCGCCGCGTTGTCACTGGGCTTTCAGAACGCTGCACGCTACGGCTTGATCGTCTGGGTGCCGGTGCACTTTCTCGGTGCTGACTGGAAAACTGGTGACGGCATGATCGATCCGAAATGGATCACCGTCGCCCTCCCTGTCGGCATGGCGGTCGGCGCGTTGAGCAACGGTTGGGTGTCGGACAAGCTGTTCGGCTCCAAGCGATATCTGGCGATCATGCTCTATATGTTCCTCGGCGCCGCCACCAGTTTGTGGATGTGGAGCCTGCCACCCCACAGCGTCATCGGCCTGATCGCCCTGTTCCTTTGCGGCTTCTTCGTCTACGGCCCGGCCTCGAGTTTCTGGGCGCTGTGCCCGGATCTGGTCGGTGCCAAACGCGCCGGTACGGCGACCGGGATCATGAACTTTTCCTCTTACCTGTTCGCCGGATTGGCTGAGCCACTGATCGGGCGTCTGCTTGACACCACGGCAAATACGTCTCTGATCTTCATAGTGGTCACCAGCGCCTGCCTGTGCAGTGCGGCAGTGGCATTGTTCATTCGACGCTGACGGGGCTTGCATGTACCAGTATCACAAGTGGTTGCGTTCGTTCCATGCGGTGGCCAAGACCGGCAGTTTTACCCTTGCTGTTGAGTTTCTCAGCGTCGGTCAACCGACCGTCAGCGAGCAGGTCAACGCGCTGGAAAACACTTTCTCGGTGGAGCTGTTTCATCGCCGTGGACGCTACATCGAAATGAGCGCCGCCGGGCACAAGCTCTACGCCATCACCCAAGGCCTGTTCGGTCAGGAGGATGAAGCCGTGCAACTGTTGCAGAGCTTCAAGCAGCGCAAGACCGGCATGTTGCGCCTCGGCGCAGTGTCACCGCCGATTGCGATGAACCTGACCTATGAGCTGATGCAGCGCCACCCGGATATCGAACTGGAAACCTCGTTTTCCTCGGAAAAGGACACCCTGGCGCGGCTGTTCAACTTCGATATCGACGTGGCGATTCTAGCGCTGTCGGAGTTCGATCAGCGTTTCCACACGCGGCTGTATCACCGTTACCCGATTATCGCCGTGGTCCGCAATGACCATCCGTGGGCCAGTCAGGCGCAGGTTCACGTCAGCGAGATCAGCGGCGAGAAATGGGTAATGCGCGAGAAAAGTGCGCGCACCCGGCAACTGGTGGAGGAAAGCTGTAACCGCCTCGACATCGCACTCAATTGCGTGATGCAACTGAACAGCCGCGAAGCCATCGTTCACGCCATCGTCAAGGGCATCGGCATTGGTTTTGTCTCGGCGGTCGAGTACGCCGAAACCCCGGGGACCAAACCGATCACCTTTGTCGACCACCCGTTTTTCATCGAATACCACCTGTGCTGCCTGGGCATCCGCAGGAACCGGCCAGTGATTGCCGAACTGTTTGATTCGAATCCACCGCTGACCTGATCAGCACTGACCCTTGAACCGCCTACCTCATTGCCGAGGGACGGCCCACGCTTACCTGAAAACGGAGATTGACCATGCAGTACCAACAACCGACTCACCTGCAAGCCGCGATCCTCGACTGGGCCGGCACCGTTGTCGATTTCGGCTCGTTTGCGCCGACGCAGATTTTCGTCGAGGCCTTTGCCGAATTCGGCGTCGCCGTATCGCTGGAAGAAGCGCGCGGGCCGATGGGCATGGGCAAATGGGATCACATCCGCACCCTGTGCAACCTGCCGCAGATTGCCGAACGTTACCGCGCGGCGTTTGACCGCTTGCCGAGTGACGAGGATGTTACGGCGATCTACGAACGCTTCATGCCGCTGCAGATCGAGAAAATCGCCCTGCATTCGGCGCTGATTCCAGGCGCCCTTGAGGCGATTGCGGCGCTGCGCGACAAAGGTTTGAAAATCGGTTCGTGCTCGGGCTATCCCGCGGTGGTGATGGCCAGGGTCGTCGAACTGGCGCGGGAAAATGGCTACGTCGCCGACCATGTCGTCGCCACCGATGAAGTACCCAATGGCCGCCCATATCCGGCGCAGGCGTTGGCCAACGTGATTGCTCTGGGCATCGATGACGTGGCGGCCTGCGTCAAGGTCGACGACACCTGGCCGGGGATTCTCGAAGGGCGCGCCGCCGGTATGTGGACGGTGGCGCTGACCTGCTCCGGAAACGCACTGGGCCTGACCTACGAGCAATACAAGGCGTTGCCGTCCGATCGACTGGCGGAAGAACGTGTGCGGATCGGCAAGATGTTCGCCCCCTCGCGGCCGCACTACATGATCGACACCATCGCCGAGCTGCCCGAAGTGATCGAAGACATCAATGCGCGCCTGGCCCGGGGCGAAACCCCGCAGTCCTGCTAAACACCCACTACCCCTGTAGGAGCTGCCGAAGGCTGCGATCCTTTGATCTTGTTTTTGAAGAGCAAGATCAAAAGATCGCAGCCTTCGGCAGCTCCTACAGGGTCATGCGCAACAAATTTCCGGCAAAAAAAAGCTGCCAAAACTGGCAGCAAAAACTTTAAGAACACGCGATGTATTGGCCTCAGCATAGACGCCGGATAATGACAGTGTCATGACAGCCGCACATTCACTGAACCGCCCCTGCCCCGTCATCAGGATGTCATCAAGATCACGGCAAAATCCTCGCAAACCGTCTTGAGCCTTCGGGCGGATGCTCTGCAAGGATTCCCATGAAAGAAGACGCCTCGCTGTTTGCCGCCATCGACCTGGGTTCGAATGCCTTTCGCCTGATGATCGGCCAATCGGTGCGCAGTCGAAAGGGCCTGCAGATTCAGGAAGTGAAAACCCTGCGCGAGCCGGTGCGCCTCGCCGAAGGCTTTGACGGCGGCGCACTGGATGCGTTGGCCCTGGATCGCGGCTGGCAGGCGTTGGCGCGGTTCGGCAAGAAGCTGCGCGGTTTCGAAGCCGGTCGAGTCCGTGCGGTGGCGACCAGTGCGGTGCGTGAGGCGAACAACGCACAGCTGTTTCTCGCCAGTGCCGAACGGCATCTGGGTTTTCCCATTGACGTCATTTGCGGCCACGAAGAGGCGCGGCTGGTCTACGCCGGTGTAACCCATGCCTTGCCGAGCGCTGCTGACATGCGCCTGGTGGTCGACATCGGCGGCGGTTCGACCGAGCTGATCCTCGGCCAGGGTTCACAACCGTTGCTCACCGAGAGCATCGCCATCGGCAGCGGCACCCTGAGCACGCGATTCTTTCGCGGCGGCGATGTGTCCGCCGGCGCGCTACAGGAGGCCGAACGCTTCGCCATCCTGCAGTTCGAAAACGTTGCCCGGCGCTATCGCGCACAAGGTTGGCAGCAGACCATCGGTTCGTCCGGCACCGCGCGCATGCTCGCCAAAGTACTCAAGGCTAATCGCCTCAACGACTTCGGTCAGGACGGCATCACCTACGGTGGACTGCTGCGCCTGTCGCTGCTGCTGTTGAAGGTGAACAACGTGCAACAGCTCAAGCTTGCCGGCCTGCAACCGCATCGCCAGAGCATTTTGCCCGGCGGTCTGGTGTTGATGCTGGCGGCGTTCAAAGTATTCGGCATCGGGCAAATGCTGCCGTCGGAACCGGGCCTGCGTTTAGGCGTTTTGCACGGTTTGATGAGCCAGCACTGATCCTCGCCACGACAGATTCGGCTCCCCTTCAGCGGCTTGATCGACTACCATGCCGCCGCTGGTTCCCGAACGGGACTAATAGGGAATCCGAGATGCTTGCACAGCATTGATCGGAACTGCCCCCGCAACTGTAGGTGCCGAGCCTGCTCCACAACGGCCACTGGGTAAATCCCGGGAAGGCCGGAGCCAGGCGATGACGCATCAGTCAGGAGACCTGCCGGCACAATGACGACTAACCGGCGGGGTGTCCGGGAAGGACATCGTGCCGTGCGCGTCTTCGATTGCTGCCCGGCCTTGCGCGGTTGCCCTGACCGCGCTCGATGGTGTGTTTCCAGACCGTACTCTCCCGCTCCCCGTACGGTTCCCTCTGGAGACTGCCCCATGCTGCTGCCCCGCGTTGCCACCCTCCTCACCGGCCTGAGCCTTTGCGCCCTGGCGCAGGCGGCACCGACTGTCTATCCGCTGACGATCGAAAACTGCGGCAGTACCCTGACCTTCCCGCACGCCCCGACGCGCACCGTGACCATCGGCCAGGCCGGCACGGAAATGCTCTACGCCATGGGCCTGGGCGACAAAGTGGTCGGCACTTCGCTGTGGTTCAACAACGTGCTGGACAAGTACAAGGCGCAAAACGACCAGATCGAGCGCCTGGCCGACAACGAGCCGAGTTTCGAATCAGTGATCGGCAAGCGCCCGGAACTGGTCGCCGTGGAGCTGGAATGGATGGTCGGCCCGCAAGGTGCGGTGGGCACGCGCGAGCAGTTTCATGAGCTGAAGATTCCAACCTATCTGCTGCCCTCCGATTGCGAAGCCAAGGACAACCTCGTCGGCTCCGATGGCACGCGGCTGGCACCGTTTCGCATCGACACGATTTACAAAAGCGTGAGCCAACTGGCGCAAATCTTCGACGTGCAGGAGCGTGGCCAGCAGCTCAATGATCAACTCAAGGCCAGCCTCGCCCATTCGATTGCCACCGCCCAAGGCAAACAGCTCAAGGACGCCAGCGCGCTGGTGTGGTTCTCCAGCGCACAAATGGACATCGAGCCGTTCGTGGCCGGGCACAAAGGCGCTCCCGATTTCATGCTCAGCACCCTCGGCGTGCGCAACGTGGTGCAGTCGGATGAAGAGTGGCCAACCGTCGGCTGGGAAACCATCGCCAAGGCCAACCCGACCTTCCTGGTCATCGCGCGCATGGATCGTCGACGCTTCCCCGCCGATGACTACGAAAAGAAACTCGCCTTCCTGCGCAGCGATCCGGTGACGCGCAACATGGACGCGGTGAAGCACAATCGCATCATCATTGTCGACGCCATGGCCCTGCAGGCGAGCCTGCGCATGTTCGATGGCATCGAGCAACTGGCCACGGCCATCAACGGCTATGACCTGTCGCAATGAGTGCCAGCCTGATCCGTACGTTGCTGGCCTTGGCGACTCTGTTGTTGGCCGTGATCGCCGGCGTGGCCATCGGTGAAACCTCGATTGCACCGGGCGTGGTGTTGCAAGTACTCGCCAACAAATTATGGGCCGCCGGGCATGTGCTCGACCCTATCGATGAAGGCATCGTCTGGAACTACCGCCTGACCCGCGCACTGGTCGCGGCGGCGTGCGGAGCCGGGTTAGCGACGTGCGGAGTGATTTTGCAGTCGCTGCTGCGCAATCCGTTGGCCGATCCGTATCTGCTGGGCATTTCTGCCGGCGCCTCGACCGGGGCGGTGATGGTCGCGCTGCTTGGCGTCGGTGCCGGGCTGATCTCGCTGTCGGTCGGTGCCTTTGCCGGCGCGGTCACGGCGTTCGTGCTGGTGATTGTGCTGGCGCGGGTCAGCGGCTCGGCCAGCGGCACCGGGCAGATCATTCTCGCGGGGATCGCCGGCTCGCAGCTGTTCAATGCGCTGACGGCGTTTCTGATCACTCGCTCGGCCAGCTCCGAACAGGCGCGCGGGATCATGTTCTGGTTGCTGGGCAATCTCGGCGGCGTGCGCTGGCCGTCGGTGTGGCTGGCGGTGCCGGTGGCCGTGTTGGGGTTGGTCGTGTGTCTGTGGCATCGGCGGGCGCTGGATGCGTTTACCTTTGGCGCGGATTCGGCGGCATCGCTCGGCATTCCGGTGCGGCGTGTGCAGATTCTGCTGATCGGTTGTGCAGCGCTGGTGACGGCGGTGATGGTGTCGATTGTCGGCTCAATCGGTTTTGTCGGTCTGGTGATTCCTCATGCGGCGCGCCTGTTGCTCGGTACGGCTCATGCGCGATTGTTGCCGGCCAGTGCGTTGGGCGGCGCGGTGTTTCTGATTGCTGCTGACGTGCTGTCGCGCACGCTGATCAAGGGCCAGGTGATTCCGGTCGGGGTGATTACCGCACTGGTCGGCGCGCCGGTGTTCGCCTTGATTCTGGTTGGCCGCAGGTCCGCGCGATGAGCAGTGTTCTGAGTTGTTCCGGTCTGAGCTTCAGGGTGCGCGGCGCCGAGTTGCTCAATGGTGTCAGCCTCGAAGTCCAGCGCGGCGAGACATTGGGTATTGTCGGGCCGAATGGCTCGGGCAAATCCACCCTGCTCAAACTGCTTGCCGGCCTGCGCGAACCGAGCGCTGGCGAGGTCCTGCTCGACGGTCAGCGCCTGGGCAAAATGGCCCGACGCAGCATCGCGCAAAAACTCGCGGTGGTCGAACAACAGGCCGACACCGATGACGGCATTCGCGTGTTTGATGCCGTGGCGCTGGGGCGCACGCCTTGGCTGTCGGCGCTGCAACCGTGGTCGGACGCGGACGACGCCATCGTCCAGCAGGCACTCACCGATGTTGACGCCATGCACTTGCGCACGCGCCTCTGGCGCAGCCTGTCCGGTGGTGAACGACAGCGGGTGCACATCGCCCGGGCATTGGCGCAACGGCCGCAGATTCTCTTGCTGGACGAGCCGGCCAACCATCTCGACATTCAGCATCAACTGACCATTCTCAACGTGGTGCAGGCGCTGCCTGTGACCACGCTGATCGCACTGCATGATCTTAATCAGGCATTGAAATGTGATCGTCTGGCGGTGCTGGAGCGCGGGCGACTGGTGGCGCTGGGCGAGCCGCTGGAAGTGCTGACACCGCAGCGCTTACAGCAGACGTTCGGGGTCAAGGCGCATTACCTGACGGACCCGTTTGATGGGGCGCAGATTCTGCGCTTTCACTCATGACGTTGTGCCACTAGGTTGTTCACGGATGCTATTCGGCTAATCGGTGGCAACTACCTCAGGCTGGAACCTGCGCGATGCGCCATCCTCAGATCGGTGGTTGCAGCAGGAAGTCTCAGCCCAGATCAAGCTGTTCGTGCCCATGAAGACGCCCTTTGAATACTCAATGGCGCCTGAATGTAAACGCGCTCGAATCGCCTCACGCGCTTTGTGCTTTAGTTCTATCGTTAGATCGAAATGGCAGTAATTCCAACCTACTAAAGGTTGCGACAGTTGATGTCTGAGCCTATGTTGCACGCGAGTCTTTCCCCGCGAATGGAACGCGATCAACACCACTAAGAGGTGAAGAAATGTCAAAGGAATCACGCCCTGCGGTACTTGGGCTGATAGGCAACACTCCGCTGGTTCAAGTCACCCGCTTCGACACCGGGCCTTGCACGCTGTTTCTCAAACTCGAATCGCAGAACCCCGGGGGGTCGATCAAGGACCGCATCGGTCTGGCCATGATCGACGCCGCTGAGCGTGATGGTCGTCTGCAACCCGGTGGCACCATCGTTGAGGCCACCGCCGGCAACACCGGCCTGGGCCTGGCACTGGTTGGCCGCGCCAAAGGTTATCGCGTGGTGCTGGTGGTGCCGGACAAAATGTCCACCGAGAAAGTCCTGCACTTGAAGGCCATGGGCGCCGAGGTGCACATCACCCGTTCCGACGTCGGCAAGGGTCACCCCGAGTATTACCAGGACGTCGCCGCGCGTTTGGCGAAAGACATTCCCGGCGCGTTTTTCGCCGACCAGTTCAACAACCCGGCCAACCCGCTGGCCCACGAATGCAGCACCGCGCCGGAGATCTGGGCGCAGACCGAACATGACCTGGACGCCATCGTCGTCGGTGTCGGTTCGGCCGGCACGCTGACGGGCCTGAGCCGCTTCTTCAAACGCGTGCAGCCGGATCTGGAAATGGTCTTGGCCGACCCGGTCGGTTCGGTAATGGCGCAATACAGCCGCGACGGCTCCCTGCCCAAGCCCGGGTCATGGGCGGTGGAAGGCATCGGCGAGGATTTCATCCCGTCGATCACCGACCTCTCCAGCGTGCGCCACGCCTACTCGATCAGCGATGAAGAAAGCTTCGCTCACGCCCGCCAGTTGCTCAAGGCCGAAGGCATTCTCGGCGGCTCATCGACCGGCACCCTGCTCGCCGCCGCACTGCGTTATTGCCGCGAACAGACCGAGCCGAAACGTGTGGTCAGCTTCGTTTGCGACACCGGCACACGCTACTTGTCGAAGGTCTACAACGACCAGTGGATGACCGATCAAGGTTTGTTGCAGCGCAAAGGCTACGGCGACTTGCGCGACCTGATCGCCCGACGTTTCGAGGACGGCCGCGTGATCAGCGTCGGCCCTGGCGATACGCTGCTGACCGCATTTCAGCGCATGCGCCTTGCCGATGTCTCGCAACTGCCGGTGCTGGTGGAAGGCAAGCAACTGGTCGGGGTGATCGACGAATCGGACATCCTGCTGGCGGTGCACGAAGATGCCGCCCGCTTCAGCCAATCGGTGTCCAGCGTGATGACCGACAAGCTGCAGACCCTCGCCCCGGGCGCCAGCCTTGCTGAGCTGGAAGCGGTGCTCAGCCGTGGCCTCGTCGCGATCATCGCCGATGCATCGGGCTTCCATGGCCTGATCACCCGCACCGACATGCTCAACCAATTACGGAGATCCCTCGCATGAGTCAGCACGACGATAAATCCCAAGGCTTTGCGACCCGGGTGATCCACGCCGGGCAGGAACCGGACCCGACCACCGGCGCGCTGATGCCGCCGATCTACGCCAACTCCACCTACCTGCAAGACAGCCCCGGCGTGCACAAGGGTTTCGATTACGGGCGCTCGCACAACCCGACACGTTTTGCCCTTGAGCGTTGCGTGGCGGACCTTGAAGGTGGCACCCGCGCGTTCGCCTTTGCTTCCGGGCTGGCAACGATTTCCACGGTGCTCGAACTGATCGATGCCGGTTCGCACGTCATCTCCGGCAATGACTTGTACGGCGGCACGTTCCGCCTGTTCGACAAGGTCCGTCAGCGCAGTGCCGGACACCGTTTCAGCTACGTCGATCTGACTGACCTGGCGGCGTTCGAAGCGGCGCTGCAGGACGACACACGCCTGGTGATTGTCGAGTCACCGACCAACCCGCTGCTGAGCCTGTCGGACCTCGCCGCTATCGCCCGTATCTGCCGTGCACGCGGGATCATCAGCGTGGCCGACAACACCTTTGCCAGCCCGTATATCCAGCGGCCGCTGGAGTTGGGTTTCGACATCGTGCTGCACTCGACCACCAAGTATTTGAACGGCCACTCCGACGTGATCGGCGGGATTGCCGTGGTCGGGCAAAACGCTGAACTGGCGGAGAAACTGGGTTTTCTACAAAACGCCGTCGGTGCGATTGCCGGGCCGTTCGATGCGTTCCTGACCTTGCGCGGGGTGAAAACCCTGGCACTGCGCATGGAGCGTCATTGCAGCAATGCGCTGGACCTGGCGCAGTGGCTGGAACAGCAGCCGCAGGTCAAACGCGTCTACTATCCGGGGCTGGCCTCGCATCCACAGCATGAGTTGGCCAAGCGCCAGATGCGCGGTTTCGGCGGGATGATTTCCGTGGATCTGAACAGCGATCTGGCCGGTGCACGGCGGTTTTTGGAGAACGTGAAGATCTTCGCCCTGGCGGAAAGTCTGGGCGGTGTGGAAAGCCTGATCGAGCATCCGGCGATCATGACCCACGCGACCATTCCGGCTGATACTCGGGCAAAACTGGGGATTGGTGACGGGTTGGTGCGGCTGTCGGTGGGGGTTGAGGATGTTGAGGATCTGCGGGCGGATTTGGCGCAGGCTTTGGCTAAGATGTGATTCTTTGAAGGGGCTGCATCGCAGCCCAACGGGGATAAATCCCCTCGCCACAGGGGTACGCGGGAGATCTGTGGAGAACGACAAAGCCCGCACGAAGCGGGCTTTGGTGTTTGAGCAGGCGGCCAGTGCTGGTCTCTGGCTTACAAGGTTTATCGGGCTTCCCACAGTACCAGGCCAAATTGAAAAGGTACGGCCTCGGCTGCTTCACACGGCATAAGGGCTGGATCTCAGCGCGGAGATCTTTCTAACCGTGTACCTTTCGGAGCGCGCCCCACGCCCCCTTGCTATCCGATTGCGCATCAGTCTGCGTCTTCGCCTACATCTTTGAGCCTAGCAAAGGTTCGTCAACGTGGATCAGTGTTTTTAGACTGATTCGAGCTTTGCCTGAATCGCGCAGGAAGAGAAGCGCCTAACGCTCGTCGCTCCTCCACCGCCCCGGCTCGCAATCGCGATCTATACTCAATCGGTTCGATCATGATTCTGTCGACACCCGCACACCTGACGGTGTGCCCGTGCCTTTCGCCCACCAGACTGACCCAGGCCAATGGTTCGCAGCACCAGCGAACACTTGGCAACAACGCCTTATCGCTTTGCGGCTGCCGGGTCATGGAGAAAACTATGAAACACAAGCTATTGTCAGGCGTGCTTCTGGCGGTCGTGGCGACCGTGGTGGTGCCCAATGTCTGGGCGGCGCAGCCGCAGGCGTTGGCGTCCGATGGATCGGATCATGTGGGTGCCGGGTCGGTAGCTTCAGATGGCTCAGATCATGTTGGCGCAGGTGCGGTCGCTTCTGACGGCGCCGATCATGTTGGCGCGGGCGCCGTGGCTTCTGACGGTGCTGACCATGTCGGTGCAGGCGCCGTGGCTTCTGACGGTGCTGACCATGTCGGTGCGGGCGCTGTTGCGTCTGACGGGGCCGACCATGTTGGCGCTGGCGCGGTGGCTTCTGACGGGGCCGCTCATGTCGGTGCTGGCGCGGTAGCCTCCGACGGTGCTGATCATGTCGGTGCTGGCGCGGTAGCCTCTGATGGCGCTGATCATGTTGGCGCGGGGGCGTTCGCTTCTGACGGTTCTGATCATCTCGGTGCAGGCGCGGTCGCTTCTGATGGCGCTGATCGTACCGGCGTCAACCGGGTTGCCTATTCGCGTGTCGGCGTTGGCTCTGATCGTGTTGCCTCCGCGTTGATGACGGGTAGTTATTCCGACCAGTTCAACAGCCCGCAATAATTCTCCCCAGGCCCGGCAGACGGCTCCAGCGAGCCGCCTGTTGCGCGCCGCACTAGCACATTTGTGCTAGTCGACCGCCCTGTCCGCTGGCGTTATATTCCCCCGCAACCCCAATGTTCCTCAACGTTGCCCGTTCGCAGCGTGCGGGATCGTTGTGCCTGGAAATCAGAACAACACCAAGGAAGAAACACCATGAAATCCCTGATCGCAACACTCAAACTTAGCGCCCTGCTCGTCACCGGCTGCGCCACTCCAAAACAATGGGAAGCCACCGGCGGCAGCAAACGATCGCGTCGTCCAGGTCTCCTATGAACTGGGTCAATTCGAAAGCGGCCAGACCAGCGCCGAACAAGGCCTGACAGTCGCCGCGCAACGCTGCAAGACTTGGGGTTATAAAAATGCCGAGGTCATCGGCTCCGAGAAAAACATCTGCCGGACCATGGAGCAATACAACTGCCTGCAAACCACCATCACTCAAGATTACCTGTGCAAGCGCTGATCTGAAGCTGTAGGAGCCAGCCTGCTGGCGATGACAATGGGTCAGTCATGAAGAGCGCGAGTTGAACGTGCCCTCCCGGGCTGCGGCGACGGTGAGATATTCGGGGGGAAGTTAGCGCTTGTGTATTTGAACCGAGTGATTTTCCAGCGCCTTTTTGGACCTTGGTTTGTCCAGAGAGAAATATGATCTAACGCTCCAGATCAATTCTAGCCCCTCAGCTCGGGCCGTCCCAGCCGCCACTACCACCTGATTTTGAAGGTTTTAGCGGATTGGATTTCGGCTTCGAACCTGACGCATCTGTTTGCCCACTACCCGGGCTATTGTTTTTTGTGATCCTCAAAACCTCTTTCTGAAACCATTCATGCAGTTCACCGACACTGTCAAAGCGTATGGAGAAACATTTGTTTTTCTCGTCTCGCCGTGCAGCTATCAAACAAATTTCACTTCCTTTTTTACCCTTCGTAGTGACGCTGACAAGCATATTAAGATACTCATCAAACTCTTTGGCGGGCAATGCATACAGAGAACCGCCGGAGAACAGATCAACGGCATAATCATACAATTCAATTTCTTTGCTTGGATCACACTTAGTATACAAGCACTTCAATCGCTCTCCGAAGAATCCTTGCAACACTTGCGTATTACATACCGCGTCCCGGTAGATATAGAAAGTCTGCGCACCATCCACATCATCCCCAGCAAAGAAATGGCATTTATTATGAAGCTCCCGCATACGCGAGTTCTCATAAAGCGACTCACAAACCGGGTATACGCGTAAATTCTTCTTTTTTTCAGATTTATTTTTCGACAGGGAATCTTTGAACTCAACCAAACTATAGTTCACTGAATTTGTGAATACAGCATCACCCAATAATTTTCTATCAGCGCCACCCGTTGGATAATGCTTGAAGATTGCTCCGCACTTTGCCGCCAGATTGTTCAGATTATCTACAAAAGCGGAGATCACGCCATTCTCATTATCCATAATGGACCCTTCAGTTGAATTTCCCTAAAAACCGCCGAATCGTACCATGATGAAAGACTCAAAAACGCTGCGAGTACTGTCTGAGTTGAAAACGTAGTCCTGACAAAATTCAGTCAACCGAAAACTGACTGGTTTTCGGATCACCATAAATGTCGAATAGACTGCCGAGGCCATCTGCGCGCGACGCCCTGAGAATCAAATTATCTCTCAGTATCACGGATCCACCTGCGCCATCAGCTCGGGTACTGACTCAGGGCGTTTGGCATAACGCTGCGCCAGCACCGCACAGACCATCAACTGAATCTGATGGAACAACATCAACGGCAGGATCAACACGCCAATCGTGCTGCCGGCAAACAACACCTGCGCCATCGGCACGCCAGTGGCCAGACTCTTTTTCGAGCCGCAGAAAAGGATGGTGATGCGATCATCCTGGCTGAAGCCGAACGCCTTGCCCAACAGCGTCGACGCCAACAGCACCAGCGCCAGCAGAATGCAGCAGACCACCACCAATCCCAGCAGATCAACGACCGGAATCTGATGCCAGATGCCTTCGTTGACCGCCTCGCTGAACGCGCCGTAGACCACCAACAGAATCGAGCCCTGATCAACAAATTTCAGCCAGTTCTTGTTGCGCCCGACCCACGCACCGATCCAGCGACGGGCGATCTGCCCGGCAATGAATGGCAGCAGCAATTGCACGCTGATTTTCAGGATCGCGTCCAGCGTCGAACCGCCGTCACCGTGCACGTTGAGCAACAGCGTGACCAACAATGGCGTGAGGAAAATCCCGAACAGGCTCGATGCCGCCGCGCTGCAGATCGCCGCCGGGATATTGCCCCGGGCCAGCGAGGTGAAAGCGATCGCCGACTGCACCGTGGCCGGCAGTGCGCACAGGTAGAGCATGCCCATGTATAACTTATCGCCGATCAGCGGGGACAACAGCGGTTTCAGCGCCAGACCGAGAATCGGGAACAGCACAAAGGTCAGGCTGAACACCAGCAAATGCAGGCGCCAGTGACCGGCACCGGCGATGATCGATTCGCGGGAAAGCTTGGCGCCATGCAGGAAAAACAGCAGCGCGATGGCGATGTTGGTCAGCCAGCCGAAGCCGACGGCGACTTGGCCGCTGGCCGGCAGGAAACTGGCCAGCAGCACGACGCCGATCAGCGTCAGGGTGAAGTTGTCGGGCAAAAAACGTGGGCGAGTCATGGTCGGTTCATCCGGGGGTTGCCAGTGCGTGCCGACGACTCTAACGTGGCAGCGAATTACCGACTAACGCCGAAGGGCCACAAGATGCCGCCTAAAGGACATGACAAAAGCGTCCGTCGCAGCATTCCCGGGCTGCCCAGCCTGCCGCGTCCACTCTACGGGCGCACCGAATCGCTGCCCAATCGCGCACTGACCCGGCGCCACAGCCACCCGTGGGTGCAGTTGTCCTACGCGATTCAAGGTGTGCTGGAAATACAGACCAGCGCCGGCCGCTTTGTCGCCCCACCGGAGCGCGCCGTGTGGATCCCGGCGGGCGTGCCACATCGGGTGTTCAGCTCGCCGCACACCGAAATGCGCAGCCTCTACATCGATTGCAGCGTCGCCGGATGGGCGCTCGAGCGTTGTCATGTACTCGGCGTCAGCGATCTGCTCAGGGAATTGATCCGCGCGTTCAGTGAGGTTCCGGTGGAATACGACCAAAGCGGCCCGCACGGACGTCTGGCCCAAGTGATCCTCGATCAACTGGCCGAGGCGCCGCAGATCGATCTGATGCTGCCGTTGCCGCAAGATGCCCGCTTGAAGCAGATCTACCTGAGCCTGGAACAACATCCGGAACAGCAGACCACGCTAAGCCACTGGAGCGAAAAGTTCGGTGTCACCGAGAAGACCCTCACCCGTCTGTTTCTGCGCGACACCGGCCTGACCTTCCGCGCCTGGCGTCAGCGTTTGCGCCTGCTCGGTGCGCTGACACCGCTGGAGAAAGGCGAACGCGTCACTGACGTCGCACTGGCCTGCGGTTACGACTCGACCTCGGCATTTATTGCGGCGTTTCGCCAACAGTTCGGGGAAACGCCCGGTGAGTTTTTTCGCTGATCAGCGATCCGCCAAGTCCTCCAGCAAATCCGCCGACGGCACGAAATACAGGCTCCCAGTAACAGCCGTGCTGAAGTCCAGCAACTTGTCGTAGTTGCCCGGTGGCTTGCCGACGAACATGTTTTCCAGCATCTGCTCCATCGGCTCGGGCGAGCGCGCGTAACCGATGAAGAACGTGCCGAACTCCCCTGTCCCTGGCCGGCCGAACGGCATGTTGTCACGGAGGATCTTCACTTCCTCGCCGTCAGCATTGGTAATGGTGGTCAGTGCGCTGTGCGAGTTGCTCGGTTTGACCGCGTCATCCAGTTCGATGTCGGAGAGCTTGGTGCGACCGATAACGCGCTCCTGCGCTTCAACGCTCAGGCCGTTCCACGCGGTCATGTTGTGCAGGTACTTCTGCACCAGCACGTAGCTGCCGCCGCTGAAGCCCGGATCTTCGTCACCGACAATGGTGAAATTCACCGCTTTGCGCCCGACCGGGTTTTCCGTGCCGTCGACAAAACCGATGATGCTGCGCATGTCGAAATAGCGGAAACCCTGAACCTCATCGACCACGGTCACCGCATCGCCGAGAACCGCCATGATTTGCGTGGCCAGTTCAAAACACAGGTCCATTTGATCGGCGCGAATGTGTAGCAGCAGATCGCCCGGGGTTGCCGGCGCGTGCCGCCCTTCCCCGCCAAACTCGCGAAAACCGTGCAGGGACGCCGGGCGCGGACTGCCAAACAGGCGATCCCAGGCGTTCGAGGAAAAGCCGCAGATGCACGTCAGATTGCCTGTCGGTACGCGCTTGCCAACCGAACGCACCAGGCCGGCGACATCGCCGCACCAGTCTTTGACGGTTTGCGCGGCTTCAGCCCCCGCATTCAGCGTCGCAACGATGAAAATCGCGCTGCTGGTGATCGGACTGCACACCGCTTGAGGTTCGAGGATGTCGGTATTCATCGCTGAAAACGCTGCTCCCTAAAAAGTGCCCGTGCTGCTAACGAGGGCTGATAGTTCGTTTTTAACGAACTGTTGCGCAGAAATAAACGATTTTTCTTTGCCGCAAAAGCGTCGCTAGCATGGCCTCGTCTGACCCCAATCCGAGAATAGACAGGGAGCGTGACATGCCAGCCACAAACATTAATATCGGCGAACCATGGATGTGGGGCGCCTTCATCGTCTTCGTGCTTGCCATGCTGGCATTGGACCTGTTTGTCTTCGGTGGGCGCAAGGCGCATCGGGTGTCAGTGCGCGAAGCCTTGTCCTGGGTCATCGCCTGGTGCTTGCTGGCACTGAGTTTCGCGGCGCTGCTCTGGTGGTATCTGCACGGCGCGTTCGGCGCCGAGATCGCCCGGCAGAAAACCCTCGAATTCCTCACCGGTTATCTGATCGAGCAATCGCTATCGATCGATAACATGTTCATCTTCGTGATGATCTTCAGCTACTTCGCCGTGCCGCCGGAGCTGCAGCGACGGGTGCTGCTGTACGGCGTGCTTGGCGCGATCGTGATGCGCGCGGTGATGATTTTTGCCGGTGTCTGGCTGGTGTCGCAGTTCGAGTGGCTGCTGTATGCGTTCGGCGTGTTCCTGATCATCACCGGGATCAAGATGCTGGTGTTTGCCGACCATCAACCCGATCTGGAAAAAAATCCGTTGCTGCGCTGGGTGCGCGGGCATATGCGCATCACCAGTGGTTTTCATGGTGAACGGTTTTTCGTCCTGCAGAACGGCGTGCGCTGGGCCACCCCGATGTTCCTGGTGCTGGTGTTGATCGAGGCCAGTGACTTGATGTTCGCGGTCGACAGCATCCCGGCAATCTTCGCCGTGACGACTGACCCGTTCATTGTCTTCACTTCGAATATCTTCGCGATCATGGGCCTGCGGGCGTTGTATTTCCTGCTGGCGGACATGGCCGACCGCTTTCACTTGCTCAAGTATGGACTGGCGATTGTGCTGGTGTTTATCGGCGGCAAAATGGTCTTGATGCCGTGGTTGCACATGCCGGTGGAATGGTCGCTGGCGGTGGTCGGCGGGGTGATTCTGAGTTCGGTTCTGCTGAGCCTGGTGGTCACCCGAGAACGCGAACGCAGCACTGAATGACACCACACAAAACCCTGTGGGAGCGAGCCTGCTCGCGAAGACGTCGGACCAGTCAACATCGAAGTTGAATGACACACCGCTTTCGCGAGCAGGCTCGCTCCCACATTTTGATTGCGGTGATTGTTATTTATCAGACTTGATGTTGGTCCATACGCGGGTGCGCACGCGCTCGAGTTTCTGCGGCAACGGTTGCACGACGTAGAGGTTTTTCAACGCTTCCGGGGTGGGTGTCAGGTTCGGGTTGTCAGTGATTTCCTTGTTGATCAGCGGAATCGAATCTTTGTTCGCATTCGGGTAACCGAGGAAGTCGCTGATCGGTGCGATCACTTTCGGATCGAGCAGGTTGTTGAGGAACTCATGCGCTTCGGCGACGTTCTTCGCGCTTTTCGGAATGGCGAAGGTGTCGAACCAGATCGGCGCGCCTTCCTTCGGCAGACGCCAGTCGACCACTACGCCGTTTTTCGCCTCTTTGGCGCGATTGCCGAACTGATAGAAGCTGCCGGAGTAACCGATGGCCACGCAGATGTCGCCGTTGGCAATGTCGGTCATGTATTTAGCCGAGTTGAAGTAGGTCACGTACGGGCGAACCTTGAGCATCAGCTCCTTGGCTTTTTCATAGTCGGCGGGGTTCTGGCTATTCGGGTCGAGACCGAGGTAATGCAGGGCCAGCGGCAGGATTTCCGTCGGCGAATCAAGCATCGCCACGCCGCAGGATTTGAGTTTTTCCATGTTCTCCGGTTTGAACACCAGATCCCAACTGTCCACCGGCGCGTTGTCGCCCAATGCTGCCTTGACCTTGGCCGGGTTGAAGCCGATCAGGACGGTGCCGACCATGTAGGGCACGCCGTACTGGTTGCCCGGATCGTTCTTGCCCAGCAGTTTCAACAGTTCCGGATCCTGGTGGCTCCAGTTCGGCAGTTTGGATTTATCCAGTTTCTGAAACACGCCAGCCTTGATCTGCGTTTCAAGGAACTGATTCGACGGCACCACCAGGTCGTAACCGGAGTTGCCGGTCAGCAGTTTGGCTTCGAGGGATTCGTTGGTGTCGAAGGTGTCCCAGGTCACTTTGATGCCGCTTTTTGCGGCGAAATCCTTGGGCACGGACGGCAGGATGTAATCCGCCCAGTTGTAGACGCGCAGTTCGCGTTGCTCAGCCTGGACGGCGCCGGCCAACAGCGTCAGCCCACACACAGTGGCACCCAGAATGCGTTTCATCGTGACCATGGTTGTTCCCCAAAAGGCAGCGTGAGTTCGATGGTTTTTATGTTCTGTACACGGCAGCGGCTGTAAACGTAGCCAAGGAAATAAAAGGTTCAGCGTCTGGTTGTGGCTTTGATTCTTGCTGACAGCGTAGCCGGAGCACAGTGGGGGATGGGCCAAAAGGGGATCGATGTGGCCAATTTGAATGACCATCGGGATGCGGAAGGAGGATGTATAGCACCGCTGTAATACTGTTCAGTCGCAAACAGTAGAAGCCAGGAGTCATTGTGGCGAGGGGATTTATCCCCGTTGGGCTGCGAAGCGGCCCCCTTCATCTACAAGGGCGCCGCGTTCGCCAACTTTACGACTGCTTCGCAGCCGAGCGGGGATAAATCCCCTCGCCACAGCCCAATTGCGCCGCCCTGCTCTGCTCAGCCTGGCCGCGTGTCGCCAGGCAGTAATACAGCGGAACGGTAACCACCAGGCCCACCAGCCATGATAAATCCGCACCCTCGACCAGATTGGCGTAAGGCCCGACGTACAGCGAGGTATTGGCAAACGGTAACTGCACGATGATGCCGATGAAGTAAGCAATGATCGCGTGCAGATTAAAGCGTCCGTAGATTCCACCATCGGCGCAGAAGATCGAGGTAATGTCGTAGCAGCCGCGCTTGATCAGGTAGAAGTCGATCAGATTGATCGACGCCCACGGCACCAGCACCAGCAACAACGCCAGAATCAAACCGATGAACTCGGAAATGAAATCCGCCGACGCACCGAGTGCAACCACGCAGCAACCCGCCAGCACCACGCTCGACAACACTACGCGCACCTTGATGCTCGGCGTCCATTGACTGGCAAAAGTCTGAATCGAGGTGATGATCGAGAGCACCGCGCCATACAGGTTCAGCGCGTTGTGGCTGATGATATTGAGCAGAAACAACACCATCAGAATCGGCCCGAGCCAACCCGTCGATTGCTTGACCGCGACCATCGCTTCGGTGCCTTCCGGAGTGGCCAGCACGGCAACCGCGCCGAAGCTGAAGGACAGAATAGTGCCCAGCGTCGCACCCAGATAAGTCGCCCAGAACGGCTTGGCTATGCCGATATCTGCCGGCAGATAGCGCGAGTAATCGGAGACGTAAGGCGAGAAACTGATCTGCCAGATGATCCCCAGCGACACCGTCGCCAGCCAACCGGACAGGTTGAAGCTGCCACGGCTAAGAAAATCCGCCGGCAAGTCATGGGCAAAGATATAGATGAAACCGGCGAGCAACGCGCCACCCATCACCCACGTACCGATGCGATTGAGCGTGTGAATGAAGTTGTAGCCGATCACGCCAATCGCCGTGGCCGCCAGCGCACCGATCAAAATGCTCAACGGCGCCGGCACCGAGGGCGCGATGCCGACGATGGATTTGCCCGCCAGGACGATGTTGGAAATAAAGAAACCGATGTAGATGAGCGCGGCGAAGAACACGATCAGCAGCGCGCCGTAACGACCGAACTGGCCGCGACTCTGGACCATTTGCGGAATGCCCATGCGCGGGCCTTGCGCCGACGCCAGTGCGATCACCACGCCGCCGATCAGGTGCCCCAGCGCAATCGCCAGCAGCCCCCAAAGCAAATCGAGATGGAACACCTGAACCACCATGGCGCCGGTGACGATGGGCAGTGGCGCAATGTTGGTGCTGAACCAAAGGGTGAACAGGTCGCGGGCCTTCCCGTGGCGTTCCGCGAGTGGGACGTAGTCGACCGTGTGATTCTCGATCAACGGATCTTGCCGGGACATCTGGGACATATGCATGAACTCGAGTTTGTCTGTTCTTATCGTTGTATGAAGCCAAACCGGGAGGACTCTCTGGCCGCCCCTCAGATGCAGACCATATTATGGTATTCCAAAAAATCCACAAGACTGCTCCGTAGTTTACGACGCCAGCTGATACGCAATCCTCGCGGAAACTGCGGCTTGCAGACCAGCCGAAAGCCCCGTAAATGCTGAGTTTCCGACGAACGTGGCACGTTTATCGGTTCAGCTTAAAAGCCCTTGCAAAGATCGAATACTGGTATACCATCAGACCAACAAACACATAAAAACAGCAACACATCACCCGAGGACCGACCAATGATCGATGCCGCCATCTACAAACAAGTCATGGGCTCGTTCCCGTCCGGCGTAACCGTTATCACCACCCTGGACGATGACGGTCAGATCGTCGGCCTGACCGCCAGTGCGTTCAGCTCGCTGTCGATGGACCCGGCGCTGGTGCTGTTCTGCCCCAACTACAGCTCTGATTCCTATCCGGTGCTGATCAAGAACAAGCGCTTTGCCATCCACGTTCTGTCCGGCGGCCAGCAAAGCGAAGCCTACGCCTTCGCCCGCAAAGGCAAGGACAAGGCGCAAGGCATCGAGTGGACCTTGAGTGAATTGGGTAACCCGATCCTCGCCAACGCGACGGCTATCATCGAATGTGAGCTGTGGCGCGAATACGAAGGCGGCGACCACGCCATCATGGTCGGCGCGGTGAAGAACCTGATCGTCCCCGAACAGCACAGCGGACCGCTGGTGTATTGCCACGGCAAGATGGGCGCCCTGCCAGTACTGGCCTGATCGTCAGATCCGCACAAATCAACTGTAGGAGTGAGCCTGCTCGCGATAGCGATTTATCCGATGTCGATGTGTTTTGTGACACACCGCAATCGCGAGCAAGCCCGCTCCCACATGTAGCCTCAACAATAAAAGATCCGAGGAAGCGTCATGAAATTTTCCCTGTTCATCCACATGGAACGCTGGGACGAAAGCGTCAGCCACCGCCAACTGTTCGAAGACCTCACCGAACTGACCCTGATGGCCGAGGCCGGCGGTTTCAGCACCGTGTGGATCGGCGAACACCACGCCATGGAATACACCATCTCGCCGAGCCCGATGCCATTGCTCGCCTACCTCGCCGCCAAAACCACCACCATTCACCTCGGCGCCGGCACCATCATCGCGCCGTTCTGGCACCCGTTGCGCGTTGCCGGTGAATGCGCGTTGCTCGACGTCATCAGCAACGGCCGCATGGAAGTCGGCCTGGCCCGTGGTGCCTATCAGGTTGAATTCGATCGCATGGCCGGCGGCATGCCTGCCTCCAGCGGTGGCCAGGCATTGCGCGAAATGGTCCCGGTGGTCCGCGCCCTGTGGCAAGGCGACTACGCCCATGACGGCGATATCTGGAAATTCCCCACGTCCACCAGCGTGCCGAAGCCGGTCCAGAAACCGAACCCACCGATGTGGATCGCCGCCCGCGACCCGGATTCGCACAACTTCGCGGTGGCCAACGGCTGCAACGTGATGGTCACGCCGCTGATGAAGGGCGACGAAGAAGTCCTCGACTTGAAGAACAAGTTCCAGACGGCGCTGGACAACAACCCGGATGTGCCGCGCCCGCAATTGATGGTGCTGCGCCATACTCATGTGCACACCGCTGATAATCCGGACGGCTGGAAAGTCGGCGCGAAAGCGATCTCACGTTTTTATCGCACCTTCGATGCGTGGTTCGGCAATAAGGAAACTCCGGTCAATGGCTTTCTGGCGCCGAGCCCGGAAGAGAAGTTTGCCGGACGTCCGGAGTTTGAGCTGGAGAGTTTGCACAAGACGGCGATGATCGGTACGCCGGAAGAGATCATTCCGCGGATCAAGTACTACCAGGAACTGGGGGTGGATGAGTTCAGTTTCTGGTGTGACAACAGCTTGCCGCATGACGAGAAGAAGAAGTCGCTGGAGTTGTTTATCAAGCATGTGGTGCCGGCGTTTCGGTGAGCGTCCGAAATTTAGTGTTCGATAAATGAAAAACGCCCCGGTTGATTTGGGGCGTTTTTTGTTTTAGCCGGAGTCGCTCGAGTTAAACGTCAGTTCATGAGCGCGGGCGACACTCGGCCACTGTCGAAGAGCTGCTTGAATATCTCCACGACAATCTCAAAATTTGAGCAGATGGCTGAACCAGCAACGGCGTCGCCTTGGATATGCATGATTCCGGCACGATTTTTATCGCCGCAAAATACTTTGACATCGTAGTCATCGCCATCATCAACGCCGAGAGTCAGTGCGTACTTGCCTGTCTCTGCAACAACCTGCAATGTCAAGAGTTCGAAGCCTGCTAATTCTTCAATATCCAGGGTTACACTCCCCAAATTTCGGCAGGACTCCTCAAGGTGCGCAACGACATCATTCCAAGATGGATCTCTTTGCGTGCCACCTTCACAGGTTCTGCCAAAACCGACCGTCCAAGAGAGAGAGCGCTTCATATTATTTCACCTCTTTTACTGATTTCATTCCAGGGCGCCAATAAAGCGTTTTACCTGTCGCAAGCTCTTTGATGGTAAGTGAGGACAGACCAGACTCGTTAGCCATAGCAGCAATGTCTCCACGGCAGAACCCGCATACTGCCTTTCCAGATACCCTGAGTTCCATACTCGCCCCGACCGTTTTCCCTGCAGTGAACGCCTGCTGGATCACACCAATTTCTGCATGTGCATCAGCCATATTGCCATTTGGGAGAACTTTCTTGGTGGACGTCGCTTTGGTCGTGACTCGATTAGAGAAGGAAACGGGGACAGACCCCATTTACCCCCTTTCATTGTGGCGCCTTGGCCTGGAATACTGGCGTAGGTGCACAGAGTTCGGAGGCAGCGAAGACTGGAAAAGATTGGAGAAAGCTCTGCGCGATGAGGTGCATCATCAGGCGCAGAGCCTGGAGTAGATTTGGATCCCTCAGGGACAGACCACGTTTTTTGAATAAATTGCAAAGCCGTGGTCCGCCCCCTTGTCTAAACGTGGTCTGCCCCCATTTACCTAAAGAGATTTATTGAGCTTTGCCATTCAACTTTCCTACAAACTCTTCAATTACATTCGAGATGAGTTCTCCCTCCTCGGGAGAGACTAAAATATTCATGACTTGCTCATCACAAGTGCAGTCATAAATATCAAAACCCGTCCAGCCTTCAGACCAAAACTCTACAGTTGCCAGTTTCCCAAAGCCTTCCAACTCTACTCGTTCCAAGTCACCAAAATCTCCGCCTGCGAATTTTGAGCTCGTCACAGTGTAGCCTTTGAGCAGAGGCATAATTTTTATTTCAAACTGAAAATAATCCATATCCCCCTCACTTTTTATCTAAGATTTTAATATTTTTCACTTCAGGCAGATGTTCTCCGCCCTGCTTTTCCAACAGATACTGCTGAGACTTACTGGCATCTTGACCAATTGGGCAAAAGGGGACAGATTTATTTTCAATCTGCGATCTGCGATCTGCGATCTGCGAAGTCAGCTTAAGCTTAGATAAAAATAAATCAGTCCCCTTTTCCTCCTCTCAGGATCAGCCCTCATTTACCTTGGTTCAATTTCCGAAAAGACAGTTAAAGTACACAAATGGCAGTTATAACTTGCTGAGGCTCTTCCTCTAGTGGCACCCCCCACCCTGACACTTCAACTAAGCCGAAGCTCTCATCTGTCACAAACCACCCCTCACCTCTATCAAACTCCAAGGACGTATAGGGCATCAACTCTGCAACAACACTTCCCAACCCTATATTCGAGTGCAGCAACCCCTTATAGACAAAATCATTAGCAGGTTCGCCTGGAAAACTAAAGTCATAGATCTTTATTGCGAATACTTCTCCCTGCCTCAGCTGAATAGTTAGCGCAGGAATCCCTCTTTTATTCAAACTAACAATATCGCTTTCAAATAAGTCAAATATATACCCGCGCTCCCCTACCCCCCCCTCAGACCTTGCCATTTTAAGAACCGGAGATCCTTCAAAACGATACAGAGTTCGTTTATCGTCAATCGCATACATTGCCAGTTCTGACTCAAACTCGGCCTCACTCAACCCCAAAGGTATTCCCGCAAGAGATACCCCTGGAGAAATAGCCGCAAACCAAGATATAGAAAAACTATTCATTTAGGCACCCATTTGTTGGTGGCAGGATTAAACGATACTTCCTGCCCCTGCGGATTCATGAAAAGCGTATCCTTGTCGTAAATTGGCTCATTCGGCCCTTTAAACTGCGGCCTATATGTATCGGGATCAACAACTTTCACCGAGGTATTGTCGCCATACGTAATTCTATAGTATCCGCCTATATGTTTTGATTTGTTAGCACTATCAACTGTTGACGGACTATATTGAATTTCCTTAATCCCAGTTGCACTACCGGTAATCTCATACACTTGGGCATTACCTGACGTTTTGCTCTTTGTCGACAAGGTGGCAGTCGCGCCATCCATTGTGAGCGATTGTTTGAGATCTTCGATCGACCGTCCCCACACACTGGATGGATTTCCAATCATATCCCTCGGAATACCCGCCTGTCCTGCGAGATCTTCTCTCAAGCCTACGCGCGAAGTGGCGGATGTGGCAGGAGGAATATCGTCTGTAATCGGACCTCTTGTTGCCGAGGTAGTCGACGCAGATGATTCATTACTTTCTACGATACCGGTCTTAGTCGTTCCTTTACTGCTACCCGGCCTACCACCGCCCGCGGTATCTGCCAATACTTCTGCAGCATCCCCCCAGAAAGCGCCCGCCTCACCATCACGCTGAACAACAACCTCCCTCGTGATCGTATTTTGTGCAGCCTGGTTATTCTCGGTGATGACCCAGCCCACAGTTGCAGCCGCACCTATATCCCCGCTAAGCCGGAGTTGCTCTGCCAGTTCTCGGATTTTCGGTGCATCGGCTTGCAGTTGTGCCGAAAGCTGGTTGCAGGCCGTTATATTTTTCTGGCAAAGGCTGCCCAGCTCTGCATTTCTCTGCTCATCCAGATCGGCATAGCGTTCCCGCACTTCTGTTTTGCAGGTTTCGGTTGCGCACTTTGCCTGCTCATCGAGCATTTCCACGATTTCGTGGTGCATCAGGTAGTTGTAGTTGGTGGCGTCTTTCGCAATCGTGGCGCCGTCTTGAAGGTTACCGTTGCTCAAGGCAGCCGCGGCTACACCCACCAATTGGGAGGACATCGACAACAGGTTGCTGTCGTTCTTCACCAGCGTGGCCAACTGGGTAACCAGGGCCTCATTAGCGCCAGCGGCCAATGCACCCGTTTTGAAATCACCACCTGCTGCTTCGTTCAGCAACCCGCCAACAACTGCGTGCAATGCGATTTTCTCAAGACTCCCGTCCTTCCAACCCTGACTAGCAGCAAAGTCGCCTACCGCGTTGAATGCCGCCGCATTCAAGGTGCTCAACAGAGCACCTGTCAATGCGTTACCGAAATCCGCATGCTGACCAAGAGCCCCCCCCAAGACAGTCGAAGTGGTGTTCTGCAACAGCTGGTTACCGGCGAAACGGCCGATACCTTCCAGACTGCTCAAGTCGGTCATGACTTTGCCGGTAATCGGGTTCGTCGTGGTCTTGAGAACACTGTCGAAGTAACCTGCGGTAAGGCCAGCGGTCACTCCGGAAATCACGTAACTGGCCAGTGCATCCGAGGAAGTTACATCCTGGAATACAGCCCCAAGGTTTCCGCCGTTATTGATGAAGCTTGTCGTGGCATTTGTTGCCGCGCCGGTAGCCACAGCCGCAAAGGTCGCGGCCCAGAACGTGCCCATTCCGCTCAACGCTGTCAGGGCAGCCGGTCCGACGACGGCGGCCATGACGATCGCGATGATCATCTGCGATGCCGGACCAAGCCCCGAGTTGTTGTATTTGAACGACTCGTGAATCTCCTTCACCAGCCGCCAATCCACATCCCCCCGCGCCTCGGCTTCTTTCAACCATGCCAACTGCGGGTCAGCCTTGACCATGCTGTCGATGGTCTGGCTCACGGACTCCTGATTGACATCCTTGATATCAATCTTCAGCCCATCAACGGCCTTGATCACGATGTTGCCCTTGGCAATCATTTGTGTCTGACGCAAGGTCTCATCGGTGTTGCCGCGCCCTTTGGCCGAGACCCACGCGGCGTTGTTGTTGGTTTTGGTATGGCTCTCATCATGCAGATCCTTCACCCCTTCAAAGGTGATGGCGCCGCCGCTGTCGAGAACGATGTCCTTGCCGCTGTCGAGCTTGGCCACTTGATAGAGCTGGTCACCCTTGCTGACGAGCGAGAGGTTGCCACCGGTCTTGATCTCGCTACCCACGTGGGTGACCTGGGTGACTTCGTCGCGCTTGAGTTTCAGGCTGCCGAAGCCTCCCTTCTCTTTCATGTCATAGAGGGAATAGTCCTTGTTCTGCGCGGCCAGCAGGTTCAGATCATTGCCGGCGTAGACGTAGGCTTCATTGCCTGCGCTGATCTTGCTCGCAACCAGTGTGGTGTCGCGGCCGGAACTGGTTTTTACGTCGCCTCCAGCGATGAATTCAGCGGTTTTCTGAACGGTGTGGTTGTCTTCTTCGTGGACGCGTTTCTTGCCGTCCTTGCTGTGGGTTTCGACGTTGTTTTCGTCGCCGGCCGAGGACATGTAAATGTCGCGCTTGGCGTCGGCGTTGAGGTTGCCTTTGGCTTCGGCGGTGCTGGCGACGACGTTGATGTCACGGCCGGCGTCGAGCTTCAAGTTGCCACCGCTTTTCACCGTCGACGCAAGGTTTTCCACGGTGGTGGTGATGACGGAGCGATGGCCGCCATTGAACACTTCGTGCAGTTCGTTTTCGTTGCGCGTCGCCAGCAGGTTGATGTCGCGGGTGGCGCTCAGGCTGGCGTCGCCGCCGCTGCTGATTGAGGACGAATTGACCAGATCGTTGCCGGACTTAATGGTCAGGCTGTCGCGCGCAGTGATGTTGCCGCCCTCATCGACGAGGGTGCGCATGCCGTTGCCGTCACGCACCGCGATGGCGGTACGATCGTTGACGATGTCGCCTTTGAGGCTGGTCAGTTCGACCTGGTTGCCACGGATTTCGCCGGCCAGTGCGTTGCGAATACTGTCGGTGGCCATCAGCTTGATGCGCTCATTGGCTTCGACCAGGCCACCCTGATAGAGGCTGCCCTTCACATCGACAGAAACGTCTTTGCTCGCGCTCAAGGTACCGACGTTGACCAGATCGTTACCGGCCAGCAGTTCCAGATCACGGCCCTGAATCAGGCTGCCGCCACGCACGTTGCGCGATTCGGCCTGGGCCAGGTAGAGCACAGGCACCAGCACTTTCTGGCCGTCGACGATGCGCTCTTCCATCCACACGATGTCGTGGGTCAGTGCAGCGACCTGTTCAGAAGTCAGGCTGACGCCGACCGACAGGTTCAGTTCGTTCTTGCTGGCGAGCGCGTTATCCATCAGGTAACGGAATTGCTCGTAGTCGTTCTCCAGGCCATTGGCGAGGAAACGCTGACCGGTCTGGGCCATGACGGCGTCGCTGATCAGGCGCGATTCATAGCGGCCATCGCCGAGGCGGCGCGCGGTTTCATCGGCGCTGAAATTGAGTTTGCCGAGCAGGTAGTCGGAACTCATGAACGGCGCGGTCTGGGTCAGCTCCGGGTTGGTCTCGATCAGGTAACGGCTCTGTGGATTGCTGCTCTGCACGAACATGCCGTACGGGCCTTTCGGCAGACGGAACGTCGAAGACGCCGTCGGATCAACCGCCGCAAACGGCACACCTTTGAAGTCGACCGGAACAAAGCTGATCTGCTTCACGCCGTCGGCATCGACATGCTCGATGCGAGTCACGGCGGTCGGTGCCTGGACACTGGCATCGGTGCTGCGCTTGCCCAGATTGATGTTGATGCCACCGACCGCATCGGTCTGGTCGCTGGACAACGAACCGGTCAGTTGGCCATAAGTGTTCTCGTACAGCGTGCCGTTCTGAATGCTGTTGGTCACATCCAGCTTGACCTTGCCCCCGGCCTGGAGCACCGCCGCGTAAACGTTGTTGCCGTTGTCATTCCATGTGGTGACGTCGCTGGTTTGAGCAAAGCGCGAATCGCTGGAACGGCTGACCAGTTCTTCGAAACGAGCTTCATCGAAATTGCCCGCCGCAGTCGCCGCGTTGAAGGCCGGGATATCGATGAACTCCATCTGATCCCACAGGCTGTTGTCGATGTGCCCCGGCGTGCCAATCTGCACCACGCGATGGCCCGAACGCGATACCGCGCCTTTGTTCAGCAGACTGTCGGCCGTAATGCTCAGATCACCATTTGCTGCCAGCAGGCTGTAACGGTTTTCCACCTGATTGGCGTGAATGGTGAAGTTCTTGCCGGCGACGAAACGCGCCGCACGGGAGTCTTTGAGGACCCGGTCGTCGAAGTCGGTGGTGATGGTGATGTAGCCGCGTTTCCAGCCGTCACCGCCGCCGCAATGCTGACCGCAGACCCAACTGAGGCTGCCGGACGACTGCCCTGAGGTCATCTCGAATTCCGCCTTGGCGTTTTCCACCGAGACCGCGTTGATGTCGATGTCACCCTCGCCTTCGACGGTGCCCGACAGGTTGCTGAAGACCGCAGCGCGACCACCACCGACGGCGTCGAAGCTGAGGTTGCCACGGCTGTAGATGTCGCCGTAGAAGTTGTTCAGGCTGTTTCCGTGCAGCTTCATCGTGCCGCCGCTGAACAGCAGCGTATCGGCGCCGTTGTAAATGCCGTTGGCGGCGGTGAATTCGAGGTTACCTTGGGCGCCGAGGGTGCCTTTGTTGTTGATCTGCGCCGCCGTCACCATGAGGTTCTGGTTGGCGATGAGGCGGCCGACGTTGTCCAGCGTGCCGCGCAGGGTCATGACGGTATCGCCACCGCTGACCAGTCGACCGTCCTGTTGAATCACGTCGTTGGCGTTGATCGTGAGTTTCTGCTGCGCCGAGACTTTACCGCTGTTGAGCAGATTGCCGCCCAGGTTCAGGGTCAGGTCACCGTCGCTCGCCAATTGCCCGGCGTTGTTCAGGTTGGCGACATTCAGATTCAGTGTCGAAGCACTGGCGATCCGGTCGCCGGCGTTGAGCGTCAGGTCCTGCGCGCTGGTGTAAGTCAGCCCGCCGTTGAGCTGCCAAGTGCCGACGCCATTGACCGCGCCAACATCCCATACGCCCTTGCCCAGACCGGTGAGGCTGCCTTGGGTGCCGGTCAGTTGGCTCAGATCCAGATCGAACAGACCCTGCGCCGCGTGGCGCACGTTGCCGCTGAGGTTATTCAGTTGCGCGCCGGACAGCACCAAGTCCTGGCTGCCGATTTCGATCACGCCGCTCTGATTGTTCAGGTTCCCGGTCAGTTTGATCTGACTTGCGACGCCACCTAACGCACGGATCTGGCCGCCAGCGCTGTTATCCAAGCCGCCGGCAGTGAGTTTGAGGCTGGTGGCCGATTCGATCAGCCCGCCCTGATTGAGAATCTGCCCGACCGCTTCGAGGCCCATTTGATTGCTACTGATCTCGCCGCCGGTGTTGTCCAGGCTGGTGCCGGTGAAGATCAGCTGATCCTTGCCGAACAGTTTGCCGGCGCGGTTGGTCAGACGGGTTACGGTCAGCGTCAGGTCATCGATCAGGCTGGAAATCAGCCCGGCCTTACCGTTGACTGCGCTGTTGTCGAGGTCGGCGCTGGTGATATTCAGCGAGTCGGCTTGCAGGGTGCCGCCCTGGTTCTGCAGACTGCCGGTACCCAGCGCCAGTTCGGCGTGGCTGCCGTTGGCGAGGATGATGCCCTGCTGATTGAGCAGGGTCTGGCCGGTGATTTTCAGGCCGTCGCTGCCGGCGATGATCTGCCCGCCCGCGTTGTTGTTGATCGCCGCGCTGGTGATGTCCAGACGCTTGCCTTGCAGGGTGCCGCCACGGTTGTCCAGCGACGTGAGTTGATCGAGCAGCAGACGCTGATCGCCGGCATCGACCACACCGGTCAGGTTGCTGAACACACCGGCAATGTTGAGGACAACATCACCGCCGTTGCCGACGATGCCGCCCTTTTCATTGTTGCTAAGTTGCGTGGCGTTGATGTCGATGGTTTTGCCGAGCAGGACACCGGCGCGGTTATCGACGACATCGCTTTCGATGTGCAGGTCGGCCTCGCTCTGGATCCGGCCCTTGTGGTTGAGCAGTTGCGATTGGCCCGGCGCGGTTTGCGTGAGGAGCAATCGCGCGCCATCGGCACCCGCCGCCAAAAGGCCGCTGTCACTGTTATCGAGGCTGGCGGCGTGCAGCTCCAGACCGTCGGCGATCATGCGCCCGCCACGGTTGTCGATGTGGCCGTCTTTCGCCACCATCAACAGTTGTTTTGCGGCAACGATACCGCCACGGTTATCGACCGAGCCGGCCTGAATGTCGATGTCAGCCTGACTGGATTGCAAGCGACCCAAGGCGCTGTTCAGGTGTTGCTGGACGACTAGCGTAAGCTGGCCGGTTTCGGCGCTGATCGTGCCGTCATTGTTGCCGGTGAGATTGCGCAGGTTGGCATCGACCACGCCGCCGAGCAGCTTGCCGCTGGCGTTTTGCACATCCTGCGCGGTCAGGTTGAGGCGGTCGGTGCCTTGAATCAGACCTTGGCTGTTGTCCAGGTCTGCGCTGGTGATCAAAGTGTCAGCGGAGGAAATCGTGCCTTGGGCGTTGTCGAGCGCGCCAACGCTGTTCACCTCAAGGGTCTTGCCGGTCAGGCTGGCGTTGCGGTTGTTGATGCTCTGCGCGGCGACCGTCAGGCGTTCCGACGCCTGCACTTTGCCGTCGTGGTTATCCAGATCCTGCGTCAGCGTCAGTTCGGCTGTACCGTTTTCGGCACTGATGACACCTTTGTCGCTGTTATCGAGGCGCGCCGCGGTGACCTTGATCTGGTCAGCCGCCAGCGTACCGCCCTGATTGAGCAATTCGCCGCCAGACACTGCCAGTGTGGTTTTCGCCTGAAGCTTGCCTTTGCCGTTGTCCAGACGCTCACGGGCGACCACTTTGGCGTCGCTCTGGCTGGCGCCGATCAGGCCGCTGCTGTTGTCGAGTTGGCGGGCATCGATGTCCAGGCGCCCAGCGATGATTTTGCCGTCGGTGTTTTTCACTTCTCGGGCATTGAGCTTGAGGCTGCCGCCGGCGATTTCGATGCGGCCGTGACGGTTGTCCAGACTGTCGACCACCAAGGTCGCCGCTTGGTTATCGGCGAAGCGAATCAGACCGTTGAGGTTGACGATGGCCGGAGCGCTCAAGGCCAGGCGAGTCTCACCGTAAATGCGTGCATTGACTCCTTGGTTGACCAGACGCGCAGCGTTGAGGATGACGGTTTTTGCCTGGACGATGCCGTTCTGGTTGTCCAACACAGTCGCTGCCGTGGCATTCAGGGTGCGGCTGGCCAAGACACTGCCAGTGTTGCTCACGGCGGCGCTGTTGATGGCCAGATCACCGGTGGCATTGCGACTGTTGTCGGCATTCACCCCGGCTTCGATCACGCCATTGTTGGTCAGCTTGCCGCCGCTGCTCAGGCTGACGCTGTCGCGGGCGGCCAGGCTTTGGCGGTTGATCAGTTGCTCGGCGGTTTGCACGTTCAGTTGCGTGCCGGCGTACACCGGCCCTTGAGCATCGAGGCTTTTCGCTTTGATGGCGACGGCGTTGCTCGCCGTGACCTTGGCCATGCTCAACTGGCCACTGGCGTCGATCTGGATATCACCGGCACTGGCCGCGAGATCGCCCGCCAGTTTCACGCCGACGCCCTGCTCGGTGCCTACCAGTTTGATCGCACCGGCATACATGCCGCCGAGCGCCGAGGAGTCGATGGCCAGTTGTGGTTTGGCGCTGCCGTCGTCGGCGCGCGCAGTGGCAGCGAGAGTGTCAGCGTTGACGTCGTTGCGGCCGGTGGTGATGTTGAGGTTCTTGGCGTGGATCTGCGCGTTGATCTGCGCACTGCGGGTGATGATTTCGAAGCTGTCGACGCTGTTCGCATCGAGGCCGACACCATCGATGGAGATGCTGCCCTGATCCACCTGAAAATGATCCAGCCGACCGTTGTCGAGCACCGGTTTACCGGTGGTCAGCGTCACGCGCGGGGTGTTGATGAAACCGCACCCGTTGCAACTGATGCCGTAAGGGTTGGCGACGATGACCCGCGCCGACTGCCCCGCCACTTCGGTGTAACCGCGCAACTGGCTCGGGCTGCCGCCGTTGACTTCGTTGAGGATGGCTTGCGCCGCCGCTCCACGCAGATTCTGGTTGCCGAGAATGATCCCGCCCAGTTGCGTCAGTTGTGTGCGCGCGGTGGCGTTGTTGAGGATGACGCCCTGCGCGCCGACGTTGTAATCGTGAAACTGATTGTGCGACAGCCCGCTGGCGTTGGGCGCGGCGATGTTGACGATCGGCACGCCATTGCCCGCGCGATCCAGACTGGTGCCCGGCGCGTTGACCACGATGCCATCCGCCTGCGCCCACATCGGTTGCCAGAACATGACGTTGGCCAGCAGGAACGCTAGGCCGCGTTTAGGCATGCCCCAGAAGTGCTCGCGCGGTTTGACGGCCGCAGAAGGTTGGCCGGCCATGAAGGTCAGGTGGCGAATGTCCATATCAGAATCTCGGGGCAGGCAAAAATTAAATGAAGAAATCCAGACGGAAGTAGATCGGCGCTTCACGCTCGGTCAGCGCGTCCGGTCGTTCCAGGGAATGGGCAAAGGTCACGCCGGCAGAGACGTATTTGCCACGGGCGAACAGGTCCAGCGAGTTGCTCGACATACGGCCGTGCTGATTGCCGTTGTAGCGATCACCGCGAATCACACCCTGGTCGTAACCCAGGCTGGTACCGTATTCGGAGAACACCGGTTGCAGCCATTCGATGGTCACCGGACGCGACCAGCGCAGATCGTTGCGCCAGTAACCACCGCTGTCGCCGGACAGCGATTGATCCTTGTAGCCACGGATCGACGAGGATCCGCCGAGGCTGGTGCGCTGTGAGCTGAACAACACGTCTTCACTGCGCTGGCCGGTCATCAGGCTGCTGAAACTGAACGACTCGCCCCAGAGTTTGAATGGCTGCAAGTAGCTCAGGGTGGCGGTGTATTTGCGGTAGCGCGCATTCGGCTCACCGGGGCCGGGGTCATGGCTACCCTGTGCGTCGAATGCGCCAATGCCTTCCTGCATACCGGCGTCGAAGTTGACGAAGGCACTGCCAACACGGCGACCGTGGTTGAAGCCGAACTGCGCTTCGCTGATGCGGTTGCTACTCAACTTGAGTTTGCTGTCTTCGATGAAGCTGTTGGTGCGCAGGTACGACAGGCCGGTGCTCAGCGAGGTCTTGCTGACGGCGTCGCGGTGGATCACCCGCTCGGCGCGCAACTGATGGTTTTCGCTGTCACCGGTCTGTTTGAAGTTGTAGCCGTTGGCGGCGATTTGTGAGCGGTACTCGCTCTGGCTGTAGGTGTAGCTGAAGGTCCACCAGCCCCACGGCAAGCTGTAATTGAGCATGGCATTGTTGGAGGTGTGCTGGTGATCGGTCATCGCGTCGTGACCGCCGCGCAGGCTCAGTTGATCGGCCAGACCCAACGGGCTGTCCCAGTCAAACGTGGTGCCCCACTGCTGCTCACCGGTGCTGCGCTGGCCGTCGTTGTTGCGTGACAACCCAACTCGCCATGGCTTTTGCGGGGTGTTGTTGACCAGCACTTCGCTGCCACCGACGTTCTGGCCGGGCGCCAGCTCCATTTTTGCCTGGTTCGAAGGCAGACGATTGAGCTGATCGACCATTTGCTCGATTTCGCGCAGGTTGACCAGTTCACCGGTTTTGCCGGGAAAGGCCATTGCCAGTTCGCGCTCCGAGAGCTGGCTGTTTTCCGCACCCTTCATGCCTTCGAGCTTGCCTTCGACCACCAGCACTTGCAGGTGGCCGGTGGACAGATCCTGCTGCGGCAAGTAGGCGCGGCTGGTGACCAGACCTTTCTCGATGTAGTAATCGGTGATGACCTTGAGCAGTTCGTTGAGCTGAGGTACGCCCAGGCATTCGCCGATGTAGGGTTTGAGCAGGCGAGTCTTGTCGCGCTCGGAAAGACTGTCGGCGCCCTTGAGCTCGACGTCTTTGATCGGGAAGCAGCGGGTATCGGTGGGGGCTGCCGGTTGCGTAGGCTTGGCGTCCTTGCCGGGCAGGTCCTTGAGCTCTTCGAGTCGCCGCTGCTGCTCTTCGAGCAGGCGATTCTGGCGGTCACGGATAAGGTCGGTTTCACCGGGTGTAGGAGCCGCAGCGGCAATCTGGAGTGGAGACAGGCACAGCAACGCTACGCACAACCTCGCCACGAGGGCGGGTGAGGACATGTTCGATCCCTCGATACGAAAGTGACATCAAAATAGTGGCGCGATATTAGATGGCCATCATTTTGACGTCAAACAATCGTTTCGACCTTTTGTCGAGTTTGTATCAAGGATTGAACAAGCGGGGCCGTTGCAGCTCCGCAATGCTTCTGACTGGCTTACCCGCGAATACGGTGCTCATCAAAGGCATAATCTTCCTGGCAATCCGCCGAAGGACCTTTCTCCACATTGACGTAATGCACCGTGTCAGCATCGGTAAACTTGTAGGTGTAAATATCAGGCGCAGCGACGCCATTGGTTCTCAGCACACTCTTGCCATTGGTAGCTGCCCAGGTGCCATGCTCGGTTTGCACCCTCTGTGTCTGCTTGGCGTCGCGGAAAAAGGTGATGGAGAAAGTACCGTCGGCGTTGAACTGGTTTTTCCAGGACATGAACTGGCATTTTCCGTTTTCGTCGCGCTGACCTTTCCATGAACCGACCAGCGATGGATCAACGACCGGCTTAGTAGTGGCGCAGCCAGACAATGTGGCGGCCAGAATAATAAGTGCCAGGGAGAGATTCCGTTTCACAGGGTATTTCCTTTTTTTCGATAAATTCAGTGCGCTGTGCATGCCGACTCAACTTTTTACGAGCGTGCGCTGCCGGGGTTGAGTAACGTCATAAACATGCTGTTCGCAATGCTCACCGCTGAACTGGAACTCCACCTGGTAGACCTTGCCACGCTCGGGAGTGAAAACAGTGGTCAGCGGCCCACAGGTATAAATACCCGCCGTAACCCGGCTGTTCGAATACCCCGAAACCTCAAAGGGCTTACCGGCATCCGCTTGTGCCTCCACTTGCGGGAAGCGCTTGACCGTGGCGCTGTTGGCCACTTCATTGAGTTTGGCGATCCAGCCGAAAACGTGGCCCCGACCTGAATCGACGACCGTGCCAAGCACTTCCATTCGGCGATCAGGGTCATCCGCACGCCGGATGGAAAACTCCACCGGATTGGTGCCACCGGAGGCTTTCATGATGACCTTGGCGTGCTGGTCATCCGTTGCCACTTTGTTCTGGCCCAGTTGAACACCATCTTTCAGCAGGCTTGGAGAGGAATCCCGAACATTGGAATGGCAGCCTGCCAGCGTGAAAATCACAGCCAGAGGCAATAATGCGCGTTTATTCACGGACGAAGTTTCTCGATTAAGGACAGGAGCCAGGAATGACATTAAAATAGTGGCGCAATATTATTTGGCCATCATTTTGGCGTCAAACCTTTGTTCGTCAGTGCTCAACACCCAGTCGCGTCGCGACGCCATCGTGTGCAAGCAGGCGACCATCGGCCGCGATCAACTCCAGCTTGCGAATCGGCTGCCGGTTTTGCGCATCAACCATCACCGAACCCGGTTCACCCGGCGCATACATGAACTCACCGCCCCACTGCGACAGCGCGACGATCACGGTCTGCAAGGCTTTGCCGCGCTCGGTCAACACGTATTCCTTATAGGCGCCGCCATCGGCCGCTGGCAGCGCTTGCAGAATGCCCTGCTCCACCAGACCTTTGAGGCGCGCGCTGAGCATGTTCTTGGCGATATCCAGACTCTTCTGAAAATCATTGAAACGCCGAATCCCGTCCAGCGCGTCACGAATGATCAGCAACGACCACCAGTCACCAATCAGGTCCAGTGTCCGGGCAACGGGGCAGGCATTGCCCTGCAAGCTTTTGCGTTTCACGTCGACATACTCCCTCGATTCAGTCCCCGCCGTGCGGCTTTGAGTTGCATCATACAACTCTGGCGCCCATCCACGATTGATCCGACGCAAAACCAGCACCTGCATACAAGTAGCCGGAGCGCTTTGCGCTGATAGTGAATGTCGCCATTCCGGCACAACGTGCGATCCCTGACGCAGGAGTTTCCATGAGCACCTTCACCACGCAAGACGGTACCGAGATTTACTACAAGGATTGGGGCAGCGGTAAGCCTGTGCTGTTCAGCCACGGCTGGCCGCTGGATGCCGACATGTGGGAATACCAGATGGAATACCTGAGCAGCCGTGGCTATCGCACCATTGCGTTCGATCGTCGCGGTTTCGGCCGGTCCGATCAGCCGTGGACCGGTTATGACTACGACACCTTTGCCGATGACATCGCGCAACTGATCAACCACTTGGACCTGCGTGATGTGACGCTGGTGGGCTTCTCCATGGGCGGCGGCGACGTCAGCCGCTACATCGCCCGGCATGGCAGCGAGCGCGTTGCCGGTCTGGTGTTGTTGGGCGCGGTGACGCCGCTGTTCGGCAAGAAAGCCGACTTCCCGCAGGGTGTCGACACCTCGGTGTTCGACGGCATCAAGGCCGGCCTGCTGCAGGATCGTGCACAGTTCATCGCCGATTTCGCCGCGCCGTTCTACGGCACCAACCAAGGCCAGAAAGTCTCTGACGGCGTGCTCACGCAAACGCTGAACATTGCTCTGTTGGCTTCGCTCAAGGGCACCGTGGATTGCGTGACCGCGTTCTCGGAAACCGACTTCCGCCCGGACATGGCCAAGATCGATGTGCCAACCCTGGTGATCCATGGCGACGGCGATCAGATCGTGCCGTTCGAAACCACCGGCAAACAGGCGGCGGCGCAGATCAAGGGCGCTGAACTGAAGGTTTACGCCGGGGCGCCGCATGGTTTTGCGGTGACGCATGCGCAGGCGTTGAATGAAGATTTGCTGGCGTTTCTCGACCGGTAAAACCGTTCAATCAAACCTGACACCACACCTGTGGCGAGGGAGCTTGCTCCCGCCGGGTCGCGAAGCGCCCGCTCTTTTGATTTAAAAAAGACAGGCCTGCTGCGCAGTCCAGCGAGAGCAAGCTCCCTCGCCACAAAATCATCATTGGCTGATAGCCGTGCGTAGCTTCCCCCCGCCGCAACGCCACGTATTTAAAGGCATTCAGCCCTCTGCATCAGAATTTTATCTTCACATCCCAGCTTAATAATATTTTACCGATACCCCCCTCCTCCCTAGTCTGACCTCAAGCCAAACGGACAAGCCAACAGCGGCCCGAATCCCACTGCCTTGCTAGGAAGGATGTAGAGATGACCCCTGAAATAATAAAAACAGACACGCTGATCGTGGGTGCCGGCCAGGCAGGCGTCGCCATGAGCGAGCACCTGAGCAAACTCGGTGTGCCGCACCTCGTGCTGGAGCGCAATCGCATTGCCGAACGCTGGCGCACCGGGCGCTGGGACTCGCTGGTGGCCAACGGCCCGGCGTGGCACGACCGCTTTCCCGGCCTGGAATTCGATGACGTCGATCCCGACGGTTTCGCCCCAAAAGAACGTGTGGCCGACTATTTCGAAGCCTATGCGAAGAAATTCAATGCACCGATCCGCACCGGTGTGGAAGTGAAAAGCGTGGTGCGCAATGTCGGTCGCCCGGGGTTCACTGTCGAGACCTCTGAAGGCGTGATCGAAGCCAGCCGCGTAGTCGCCGCGACCGGACCGTTTCAGAAACCGGTGATCCCGGCGATTGCCCCGCAAGACCAACGTTTGTTGCAGATCCATTCCGCTGACTACCGTAACCCGCAGCAACTGCCGGCAGGCGCAGTGCTGGTGGTCGGTGCCGGTTCTTCCGGCGTGCAGATCGCCGATGAGCTGCAACGCTCTGGCAAGCAGGTTTACCTGTCGGTCGGCGCCCATGACCGCCCGCCGCGCGCTTATCGCAACCGGGATTTCTGCTGGTGGCTGGGCGTGCTCGGCGAGTGGGATCAAGCGGCGATGAAACCGGGGCGTGAGCACGTGACCATCGCGGTCAGCGGCGCCCATGGCGGTCGCACCATCGATTTCCGTGGTCTGGCCCATCGCGGCATGACCCTGGTCGGCGTGACTGAATCGTTCAATAACGGCGTGGTGACCTTCAAGCAAGACCTGCTCGGCAACCTCACTCGCGGCGACGAAAACTACCTGGCGCTGCTCGATGCTGCGGACGCCTACATCGAACGCAACGGCCTCGATCTGCCGGAAGAACCAGAAGCGCGCGAAATCTATCCGGATCCTGATTGCGTGAAAAACCCATTGGTCGATCTCGATCTGGCCAAGGCTGGCGTCACTTCGATCATCTGGGCCACCGGGTTTGCCGTGGATTATTCGTGGTTGCAGGTCGCAGCCTTCGACGACAAGGGCAAGCCGGTGCATCAGCGCGGCGTGTCGAGTGAGCCGGGGGTGTATTTCCTCGGTCTGCCGTGGCAGTCGCGCCGTGGTTCATCGTTTATCTGGGGTGTTTGGCACGACGCCAAACATGTCGCCGACCACATCGCCACCCAGCGCAAGTACCTCGACTACCGCGATGCCGAGCAGCGCGAAGCCGAGTTGCACCAGAACAGCCACAGCAAAGCCGCCGACACCGTCGACGCTTGAAATCCCTTTTTCGCGCCGGCGCCGATTGCGCCGGGCAAACCTTCTTCAGGAGCCTTTCATGAGCCAGCCCACCCACACTCGCATCCGCATGTTCAACACCAAGGACACCTACCCGAACCAGACGCTGGACAACGACCTGTGCCAGGCCGTGCGTGCCGGCAACACCGTGTATGTGCGCGGTCAGGTCGGCACGGATTTCGACGGCAATCTGGTCGGCCTGGGGGATCCGCGCGCGCAGGCTGAACAGGCCATGCGCAACGTCAAGCAACTGCTCGAAGAAGCCGGCAGTGACATGAGCCATATCGTCAAGACCACCACGTACCTCATCGATCCGCGTTATCGCGAGGCGGTGTATGGCGAAGTAGGCAAGTGGCTCAAAGGCGTGTTCCCGATCTCCACCGGGCTGGTGGTGTCGGCGCTGGGACAGCCGCAGTGGTTGATGGAGATTGATGTGATTGCGGTGATTCCTGAGTAAGTCAGGAAACCGAGCCGCGGCCTTCGCGAGCAGGCTCGCTCCCACATTTGGAATGCATTTCCATGTGGGAGCGAGCCTGCTCGCGAAGAGGCCAGTCCAGACACACAAGGAGTTCATTAGATGACCTTTTCAATCGCAGCCCGCTGCGCCGAAACCGGCCAGTTCGGTGTCGCCATCAGTTCCTCCAGCATCGCCGTCGGTGCGCGCTGCCCGTGGCTGCTGCCGGGCGTTGGCGCGGTGTCGAGCCAGAACATTACCCTGCCGTCCCTCGGCCCGGAAGTCCTCGCGCTGATGGAGCAAGGCCTGGCCCCTGACGATGCGCTGGACAAAGTCCTCACGCGCAACGGTTACAGCCAATATCGCCAGATCACCGCGATCAACCACCTCGGCCAGACCGCACATTTCAGCGGTGCGCAAACCCTCGGCGTGCACAATGCCGTCACCGGCGAGCAATGCGTCGCCGCCGGCAACATGCTGGCCGGGCGTTCGGTGATCGAAGCCATGGTCAGCGCCTTTGAGGACGGCGAAGGTCAACTCGCTGATCGCCTGCTCAGAGCCCTGCACGCCGCGCAAGCCCTCGGCGGTGAAGCCGGCCCGGTGCATTCGGCCGCTGTCGTGGTGGTCGGCGAGCAGACCTGGCCGATCGTCAACCTGCGCGTCGACTGGGCCGATCAAGACCCGATCGGCCAGTTGCAAAAACTCTGGGATGCCTATGCGCCGCAGCTTCAGGATTACATCGATCGCGCCCTCGACCCGGCCAAAGCGCCGGGCTATGGCGTGGCCGGGGATGATCGATGAACAGCGTCGAGCTGCTCAAGGCGCTGGTGGCGTTCGACACCACCAGCCGAGAATCCAACTTGCAGCTAATCGAATTCGTTCGCGATTACCTCGAAGGTTTCGACGTACCTTGCGCGCTGATCTACAACGATGAGCGCAGCAAAGCCAACCTGTTCGCTACGATCGGCCCGGTGGATCAACCGGGCATCGTGCTGTCCGGGCACACCGATGTGGTGCCGGTCGATGGCCAGCCGTGGACGCTGCCGCCATTCGAACTGAGCGAACGCGAGGGCAAACTGTACGGCCGTGGCACGGCGGACATGAAGGGCTATATCGCCTGCGTACTGGCGTTGGTGCCCGCGCTGGTGCAGGCATCGTTGCGCATGCCGGTGCACATTGCCCTGTCCTACGACGAAGAGGTCGGCTGCCTCGGCGTGCGTTCGTTGCTCAAGGTTTTGCAGCAACGCCCGATCAAACCGTTGCTGTGCATCATCGGCGAACCGACCGAACTGAAACCGGTGCTCGGCCACAAAGGCAAACTGGCGATGCGCTGCGATGTGCAGGGCCATCCGTGCCATTCGGCCTATGCGCCGCTCGGGGTCAATGCGATTGAGTACGCCGCTGAACTGATCGCCGAGCTGGGCCGTCTCGGTCAGCAACTGAAAGCGCCGGAGCATCACGATGCGCGCTTCGATCCGCCCTACAGCACGGTGCAGACCGGCGTGATCAGCGGCGGCAAGGCTTTGAATATCGTGCCCGCCGATTGCCGTTTCGATTTCGAGATCCGCGCCCTGCCCTCACAGGATCCGGTGCTCGTCGCCGAAGCACTGAAAGCCTATGCCGAACGCGAAGTGCTGCCGCGTATGCGTGCGGTCAGTGCGCAGAGTGATATTCGTTTCAGCGCCTTGTCGGCGTATCCCGGGCTGGGCACCGATGCGCAAAGCGAGGCCGCCGAGTTGATCTCCACGTTCTGCGGTTCAAAGGATTTCGGCACCGTGGCCTTTGGCACTGAAGGCGGGTTGTTTGATGCGGTGGGCATTCCCACCGTGGTGTGTGGCCCCGGCAGCATGAATCAGGGTCACAAGCCCGATGAGTTTGTCAGCCTCGATCAACTGCAGGCGTGCGATGAAATGCTCCAGCGTATGCTGGCGTTTATCACTCTCTGACAAGCGGTTCGGCGGCACTCACGGGTGCAGTCGAGCCAGCTCCTCGCGGCAATGGTCGACAAACAACTGCACCGGTTTGGTCAGTTGCACGCGGCGCAGCCAGGCCGCCGACAATCCCGAACCGGTGACGTCTTCCGCCAGCGGCACACACACGACTTGCTGGCCGTCGTAGGTGTAATCGCTGAAGGGTTTGGTCACCAGAATCGAAAAGCCGAAACCGTTGCCGACCATGCCGCGCACCATCTCGATCGACGGTGAGCTGAAGACAATGTTCGGCGTCAGTCCGCGCTCTTCGAAGATGCTCACGAAATAGGTGCGGCTCGGCACCACGTCGAGCAAGATCATCGGTTCCAGCACCAGATCATGCAGCGAGACTTTCGCCTGTTGCGCAAAGCGATGGCTGGCCGGCAGCAATGCGTAAGGCTGTTGCGGCGGCATCAGCGGCGTGGTTTCGATGGTGCTGTCCAGGTCGTGTTCGAACATCATCGCCACGTCGATGCTGCCGGCGGTGAGGGCCTGCACCAACTCTTGCTGTTCGCCATCACGAATGCGGATTTCCACCCCCGGCCAACGCGCCTTGAAGCCGGCGATCAGGCGCGGCAGGTACAGCGGCGCGACGGTTTCGAAACAGCCGATATCGATCTGCCCCGCGACCACATCATTGTCGGCCAGCGCGTTTTGTTCGAACTCGTGGGCCACCCGCAGCAGCTCCAGCGCCTTGCGATAGAACCGCGAGCCACTGGGCGTCAGCGAAACACCTTGGGCGTGGTGACGGATGAACAGCTGCACGCCGAAACTTTCTTCCAGATGCTTGATCGCGGTGGAGACCGACGGCTGCGCGATGTAGAGCTTGCGCGAGGCTTCGGCGACGCTGCCGCAATCGGCGGTGGTGACGAAGTATTTGAGCTGGCGCAAGTTGTAGGCGGCCATGAGCACCTCCGGTGAAATAAGTCTGGCAGTACTTTTGTGGCGAGGGGATCTATCTGTGGCGAGGGGATTCATCCCCGTTGGACTGCGCAGCAGTCCCCTGCTTTTTTAGATCAAAAGAGGGGCCGCTTCGCAGCCCAACGGGGATAAATCCCCTCGCCACGGGACCCGGCAAGTCTTGATATGAAAACAGGGTTGACCATACCGGAGCCCCCACCACCCGAAGCATATTTTTTTTAAGGTCTGTAGCAACAAACTTACTAATTTATCTATCCCGATGCTTTGCACATGATCACTTCAACAAGAAATGCGCCGCCCGTGCCGGCGCTTGCCGAAGTACGTCCACGTACTCATCCTTGCCTTGGAGTTAGTCATGGCTACCCCTGCAGCATCCTCCGCTCCGCTGATTGAAAAACACACGATAGGCTACGTGCCCCCCGAAGATCGCCACGGAAAGGTCAGGGATCTGTTCACCCTCTGGTTCGGCGGCAACATCGCGCCGTTGCCCATCGTCACTGGTGCGCTGGGCGTGCAGTTGTTTCACTTGAATCTGCTCTGGGGCATCGTCGCGATTCTCGTTGGCCATCTGGTCGGCGGCGTGCTGATGGCGCTGCACTCGGCACAAGGCCCGCAAATGGGCATTCCGCAAATGATCCAGAGCCGCGCCCAGTTCGGCTCCCTCGGCGCCTTGCTGGTGGTGCTGATTGCCGGCGTCATGTATATCGGCTTCTTCGCGTCCAATATCGTGCTGGCCGGCAAGTCGTTGCATGGCGTGGTTGACAGCGTTCCGGTGCCGGTCGGCATCGTCATCGGCGCAGTCGGTTCGGGGATCATCGGCATCATCGGCTACCGCTTTATCCACGTGCTCAACCGCATCGGCACCTGGGTGCTGGGGATCGGCATCGTTGTCGGCTTCGGCTACATCTTCACCCACATCCAGACTGACGACTTCCTCACCCGGGGCAGCTTCAACCTCTCCGGCTGGCTCGCCACCGTGTCGCTCGCCGCGTTGTGGCAGATCGCGTTTGCGCCGTACGTGTCCGATTATTCGCGGTATTTGCCGGCCGACGTGAAAGTCTCCTCGACGTTCTGGACCACGTATCTGGGTTCGGCGCTGGGCTCGAGTCTGGCGTTCATCTTCGGTGCCGTTGCTGTGCTGGCAACACCGGTGGGCATGGACACCATGGACGCGGTCAAACTCGCCACCGGTTCGATCGGCCCGCTGATGCTGGTGCTGTTTCTGCTCAGCGTGATCAGCCACAACGCCCTCAACCTGTATGGCGCGGTGTTGTCGCTGATTACCTTGGTGCAGACCTTTGCTTACCGCTGGATACCTACCGCCAAGAGTCGCGCGGTGATCTCGATCATCGTGTTGCTGGCCTGCTGCTTTGCCGCCGTCGGTGCCTCGAAGGACTTCATCGGCCACTTCGTCGACATGGTGCTGGTATTGCTGGTGGTGTTGGTGCCGTGGACGGCGATCAACCTGATCGACTTCTACGCGATCCACAAAGGCCAGTACGACATCCAGTCGATCTTCCAGGTCGACGGCGGCATCTACGGGCGCTACAACCCGCAAGCGTTGCTGGCTTACGCGATCGGCATCGCCGTGCAGATCCCGTTCATGAACACGCCGCTGTACGTCGGCCCGGTGTCGGCGCACATCAACGGCGCGGACCTGTCCTGGCTGGTGGGACTGCTGGTGACCTCGCCGTTGTATTTCTGGCTGGCCAACCGCGACACCTCCTATCGTCGGCGGATGATGGGCGGCAAACTGGCGAGCAGTCTGTGAGATTGACGCGCTGAAAAATGAAGGCCCGCACTGTGCGGGCCTTCTCCGTTGCGGTGTGGTATTTCTTTACACCTGACAACGATTGGGTAAGGGACATCCAATGCTGCGAATACTCGGTAAAGCCTCATCGATCAACGTGCGCAAAGTCTTGTGGACGTGCGCTGAATTGCAGATCCCCTTCACACGTGAAGACTGGGGTTCGGGGTTCAAATCGACGCACGATGCGCAGTTTCTTGCTTTGAATCCCTGCGCCATGGTGCCGGTGATTCAGGACGGTGATTTCACGCTGTGGGAATCGAACACGATCATTCGTTATCTGGCGTCGCGCTATGACGGTTCACAGCTCTATCCGAGCGAACCGCAAGCCCGGGCGCGGGTTGATCAGTGGATCGACTGGCAAGCGTCGGAGCTGAATCGCTCGTGGTCATATGCGTTTCTGTCACTGGTGCGCCAATCACCGGAGCATCAGGACAACGCCGCATTGTCAGCCGGTTGCCGCGACTGGGCGCGGAACATGGCAATCCTCAATCGACAACTGGAGAAGACCGGTGCCTACGTCAGCGGCGAAGAGTTTTCCCTGGCGGACATTCCCATCGGACTGTCGGTAAACCGCTGGTTCGAAACGCCACTGGCTCACCCAGACTTTGCCGCGATGAAAGCCTATTACGAACGTTTGAGCCTGCGTCCCGGCTACGTGCTGCACGGTCGAAACGGCACGCCGTGATTGAGGTTATTTGCCTTTGAACGCCTCACGCCGCGCCTGCCGTTCGGCGGCGTAGGCTTCTTGTGGCTGGCTGATCAGATCTTCCCGACGCAACGGTTCGCCGCAGTGTTCGCACAGTGGCCCGAGGCCGGCGCTGTGGTTGCAGCTTTTGTGGGTCATGTTCACCGCCAGCCCCTCCTCCGGTGATTTGCACCAGGTCTCTCCCCACGCACGCAACGCAATGATCACCGGGTAGAACGCCTCGCCTTTCGCGGTGAGGTGGTACTCGTAGCGTTTCGGCCGCTCGTTGTATAACCGGCGTTCAACCAGCCCATCCGCTTCCAGACATTTCAGACGCGCGGCGACCATTTGCGGCGTACCGCCGGTCTGCGCCTGGATCTCGTCATAGCGATGATTGGCCATGAACAACTCGCGCAAAACCAGCACGGTCCAGCGGTCGCCGACGATCGTCTCGGCACGTGAGATCGGGCACAGCGTGTCGGGAAGACTATCGTTTACTGCCATCAGGGCTTGCCTCTTTTACAGTTACTATGATTATCATACCTACAAGATGCCGGGACAAGCCCTGTGCACCGATAATCCCATTGCCGGAGCAAGCCGCCATGTCGAATACCCCCTATCCGCTGGACAGAACCGCCTACCTGTTGGTCGATCCGTACAACGATTTTCTCTCGGAGGGCGGCAAGATTTTCCCTTTGATCAAACCGATGGCCGAGCAGAACGGCCTGCTCGACAACCTGCGCAAACTCGACCGCACGGTGCGCGACCTGAACATTCCGGTGGTCATCGTACCCCATCACCGCTGGGAAAAAGGCGACTACGCAAACTGGGATCACCCGACCCCGACCCAATGCAAAATCATGCACATGCATCATTTTGCTCGTGGCGAATGGGGCGGCGAATGGCACCCGGATTTCGCCCCGCAAGCGGGCGACATTGTGGTTCAGGAACACTGGGGGTCCAGTGGTTTCGCCAACACCGACCTGGATTTTCGCCTGAAACAGCAAGGCGTCACCCACGTGATCATCGTCGGTCTGCTGGCCAACACCTGCATCGAAGCCACCGCGCGCTATGCCTCGGAGCTGGGCTACCACGTCACCCTGGTCCGCGACGCAACGGCGGCCTTCAAAGCGGAAATGATGCACGCCGCCCACGAACTCAACGGGCCGACCTTCGCCCATGTCATTGCCAGCACCAACGAACTGATCGCCCGTCTGCAAGCGCGGGGTGAAGCGCAATGAATCTGACCGGCCATTTGCTGATCGGCGCGGCGGATGTCGCCGCCACCGAAGGCACGATGAAAGCGCTGAACCCGGCCACTGATCAATTGATCGAGCCAGAGTTCGCCTTCGGTGGTGCGGCGCAAGTCGATCACGCCGCCCGACTCGCCGACGCGGCGTTCGACAGCTACAGCCACATCTCGCTGAGCGAGCGCGCGGCGTTTCTCGAGAGCATCGCTGACAACCTTGATGAGGTGCGCAGCGAACTGGCCACACGCGCTGCGCTGGAAACCGGACTGCCCGCAGCTCAGCTTGAGGGCGAAGCTTTGCGAGCCGCGACCCAGTTCCGCCAGTTCGCCGACGTGGTGCGCAAGGGCCACTTCCTGCAACTGGCGATCGATCCAGCGCAACCCGAACGTCAGCCGCGCCCACGGATGGATCATCGTCTGCAAAAAGTCGCCATCGGCCCGGTGGCGATTTTCGGCGCGAGCAACTTCCCGATTGCCTACTCGGTGGCGGGTGGCGACACCGCGTCAGCACTGGCGGCCGGCGCGACCGTGGTTCTCAAGGCCCACAACGCCCACCCCGGCGCCTCGGAAATCCAGGCGCGGGCCATTCGTAAAGCGGTGCAGGCGCACGGCTTGCCAGAAGGTGTTTTTTCGATGGTGCGTGGCGGCGGCAATGCCATCGGTGAAGCGCTGCTAGATCATCCGCTGATCAAGGCTGTGACCTTCACCGGATCCGAACCCGGTGGCATGGCGCTCTATCGCCGCGCGCAATTGCGCCCCGAGCCGATCCCGGTGTTCACCGAGATGACCAGCGTCAACCCGACCTTCATCCTGCCCGATGCGCTGGCGGCTCGCGGCGCCGAGATCGGTGACGGCTTTATCGAGCGCATGCTGGTCAACGTTGGTCAGGCCTGTTTGTGTCCTTCGATGCTGATCGCCATTCGCGGTGCGGGGTTTGAGGCGTTGCGCAGCACCATGCGCAAACGGGTCGGCGAAGCACCGGCGCGGACAATGCTGACGCCAGGCATTCATGGCGCTTACGTCGAGGGTCTGATGGCGATGGAAGGGCCGGCGCGCAGGTGATCGCCGTGGGCACGCCGGCCGATGCCACATTCGCCGGGCGTGCGATCTTGCTGGAAGTCGAGGGACACCAATTGCTCAGCAAACCGGCACTGGCCCATGAGGTGTTTGGTCCGTCGGCGCTATTGGTTGCTGTCAACGATGAAGCTGAGCTACTGGCCGTCGCCCGTTCGTTCAAAGGTCAGCTCAGCGCGGCAATTCACCTTGAAGGTACCGACCTGGGATTGGCGCGGCGCCTGCTGCCAATCCTCGAACGCCGCACCGGACGCATCGTGGTCAACGCTTTCGCGCACCCACAGGAAGTGACCTTTGCCACGGTACACGGCGGACCGTTTCCGGCGACCTCGGACAGCCGTTTCACCTCCGTCGGCATGACCTCGATCGAGCGCTTCTTGCGGCCCGTGGCGTATCAGGGGTTTCCGGATGAGTTGTTGCCGCAAGTGTTGCGCGAGAGTAATCCGCTGAATCTGCCGCGCAGCGTCGACGGGCAATAACGGCGCTCCCCGTGCGCGCAGACGCGATCATGAGTCTGCCCGCACCACGCCGCGCTCTTCCAGCAAGCGCACAAACATGCTCAGGCTGCGCGACACCGTGCCCCGCCGCCACACCAGCCACGTGGTCAGATAGCGAAAATCCGACGCCAATGGCCACACACTGACGGTCGCGCTGCCGGGCATGCTCTGCAGCATTTTGCGCGGCATCAGCGCCAGGCCGGCACCGGCGCTGACGCAGGCGAGCATGCCGTGATAGGACTCCATTTCGAAGATCTTGCCCGGCACGGCAGCGTCGGTGCTGAACCATTTTTCGAAGTGATGACGGTAGGAGCAGTTGGAGCGGAAGGCGTAGATATTCTCGCCATTCACATCCGCTGCACGTTTTACGGGCGCGTGATTGATCGGGGCGATGATGACCATTTCCTCCTCGAATGCCGGCACGCCTTCCAGCGTCGGATGCAACACCGGGCCGTCGACAAAGGCTGCCGCGAGCCGCCCGGAAAGAACGCCGTCGATCATGGTGCCGGAAGGTCCGGTGGACAGGTCCAGATCGACTTTCGGGTGCAACTGGTTGTACGCCGCCAGCAACTCGGGAATGCGCACCGCCGCCGTGCTTTCCAGCGAACCCAGCGGAAACGCGCCTTGCGGTTCCTCCCCCGCCACCGTCGCCCGCGCCTCTTGCACCAGGTCGAGAATACGTCGCGCGTACTCAAGAAAACTCCACCCCGCCGGCGACAGGCGCAAACGGCTTTTCTCGCGGATAAACAGATCAACGCCCAGATCCTGCTCAAGCTGCTTGATCCGCGTGGTCAGGTTCGACGGCACGCGATGGATCTGCGCGGCGGCAGCGCTGATGCTGCCGTGTTCGGCAACGGCTTTGAAGATTTCCAGCTGCACCAGATCCACAGTCATTCTCCAATCGTGAAAGAAACGATCTTTATTATTCAGTTTCAAGAAAACAAACACCACCCTACTCTAGGCCCATCCGACGAACCTGCAGGACGATGTCATGAGCCAGATTTCCAGCCAGACCCACGCCATCTCGATCAACCCCGCCACGGGCGAGCAGATCGGTCATTACGCCTTTGAATCCGCCGCCGCCCTCGACGCCGCACTGACCCGCGCCGCTTATGGTTTCGGCAAATGGAAGCGCAAGCCGCTGCAGGACCGCTCACGCTTGTTGACCGCACTCGCCGGTGCGCTGCGTGAAACCAGCGATGCCATGGCCACCATGATTACTCAGGAAATGGGCAAGCCAATTGCCCAGGCCCGTGGTGAAATCGAGAAATGCGCCAAGCTCTGCGAGTGGTACGCCGAGAATGGCCCGGCCATGCTCGACGCTGAACCGACCCAGGTTGAAGGCGGCAAGGCGCGCATCGAATACCGTCCGCTTGGCCCGATCCTCGCGGTGATGCCGTGGAACTTCCCGATCTGGCAAGTGCTGCGCGGTGCTGTTCCGGCGCTGATTGCCGGCAACACTTACGTACTCAAGCATGCGCCGAACGTGATGGGCAGCGCCTATCTGTTGCGCGACGCCTTCACCCGCGCCGGTTTCGCTGATGGCGTATTTGAAGTGATCAACGTCACCCCGGAAGGCGTTTCCACTGCGATCGCCGACCCGCGCATCGCCGCTGTGACCCTGACCGGCAGCGTACGTGCCGGCATGGCCATCGGCGCTCAGGCCGGTGCCGCGCTGAAGAAATGCGTACTGGAACTCGGTGGTTCCGATCCGTTTATCGTGCTCAACGACGCCGATCTGGACGAAGCCGTACAAGCGGCAGTCATCGGTCGCTACCAGAACTCCGGTCAGGTCTGCGCAGCAGCCAAACGCCTGATCATCGAAGAAGGCGTGGTCGAAGAATTCACCCGCAAGTTCGTCGAAGCCACGCGTAAGTTGAAGGTCGGTGATCCGTTGTCCGCCGAGACCTACATCGGTCCGATGGCGCGTTTCGACCTGCGTGATGAACTCGACCAGCAAGTGCGCGACACTCTGGAAGAAGGCGCGACGCTGTTGTTCGGCGGCGGCAAAGCCGAAGGCCCGGGCAACTACTACGAGCCGACCGTGCTGGCCGATGTCACCGACCGCATGACCTCGTTCAAACAGGAACTGTTCGGCCCGGTTGCCTCGATCATCACCGCCCGCGATTGCGCGCATGCCGTGGCCTTGGCCAACGACAGCGAGTTCGGCCTGACCGCCACGATCTACACCGCCAACGTGGCACTGGCCCAGCAACTGACCTGCGAACTGGACACCGGCGGCGTGTTCATCAACGGCTACTCCGCCAGCGACCCGCGCGTGACTTTTGGCGGCGTGAAGAAAAGTGGTTTCGGACGTGAACTGTCGCACTTCGGCGTGCGCGAGTTCTGCAATGCACAGACCGTGTGGCTGGATCGTAAATAATCCAGACACCTGAAACCCCTGTAGAAGTGAGCCTGCTCGCGATGAGGCCGGCCCAGTCAACATCTCCATTGTCTGACTCACCGCTATCGCGAGCAGGCTCACTCCCACAGGGATTCGCAGACAGATTGAAAATAGGTGGCTTGGCACAATCCAAAGTGGGGGCGAGCCTGCTCGCGAAGAGGCAATCTCAGTCAACACATCCGTTGCTGACTCACCGCTTTCGCGAGCAGACTCGCTCCCACAGGGATTCGCAGACAGATTGAAAACAGGTGGCTTGGCACAATCCAAAGTGGGAGCGAGCCTGCTCGCGAAGAGGCAATCTCAGTCAACACATCCGTTGCTGACTCACCGCTATCGCGAGCAGGCTCACTCCCACAGGGATTCGCAGACAGATTGAAAATAGTTGGCTTGGCACAATCCAAAGTGGGAGCGAGCCTGCTCGCGAAGAGGCAATCTCAGTCAACACATCCGTTGCTGACTCACCGCTATCGCGAGCAGGCTCGCTCCCACAGGGATTCGCAGACAGATTGAAAATAGGTGGCTTGGCACAATCCAAAGTGGGAGTGAGCCTGCTCGCGTTGAGGCCAGCCCAGTCAACATCTCCATTGTCTGACTCACCGCTATCGCGAGCAGGCTCGCTCCCACAGGGATTCGCAGACAGATTGAAAATAGGTGGCTTGGCACAATCCAAAGTGGGAGCGAGCTTGCTCGCGAAGAGGCCGGCCCAGTCAACATCTCCATCGTCTGACTCACCGCTATCGCGAGCAGGCTCGCTCCCACAGGGATTCGCAGACAGATTGAAAATAGGTGGCTTGGCACAATCCAAAGTGAGAGCGAGCCTGCTCGCGAAGAGGCAATCTCAGTCAACACATCCGTTGCTGACTCACCGCTATCGCGAGCAGGCTCGCTCCCACAGGGATTCGCAGACAGATTAAAAATAGGTGGCTTGGCACAATCCAAAGTGGGAGTGAGCCTGCTCGCGATGAGGCCGGCCCAGTCAACATCTCCATTGTCTGACTCACCGCTATCGCGAGCAGGCTCACTCCCACAGGGATTCGCAGATAGATTGAAAATAGGTGGCTTGGCACAATCCAAAGTGGGAGCGAGCCTGCTCGCGAAGAGGCAATCTCAGTCAACACATCCGTTGCTGACTCACCGCTTTCGCGAGCAGACTCGCTCCCACATTGGGTTTATGCGGCAGCCTGTTGTGGCTCGGCGACGCTGCGATCCTTGCTCAACAACCCCAACACCACCGCCGCCGACATCAGTGTGATCACGGTCAGGATGTGCAGCAGGTACTGAAACGCCGACGCATAACCTTGCACCAAACGCTCGTTGGCCAGCCCCGGAACGCTGTTGATCGCATGCGCCATATCGCCGGTGGTCACCCGGTGCGCGGTCTCGGCGATCAGCGACGCCTCGGCACTGCCTGTCACTGCGTGCAGGGCACTCGACAGATCAGCGTGCAGCAATGACGCCAGCACTGCCGCGACAATCGCCAGAGCAATCCCCTCACCCGCCACGCGCACGGTGCTGAAGATACCCGCCGCCATACCGGCGCGTTCTTTCGGCACGACACTGACCGACAAACCATCCATCAGCCCCCACGGTAAACCGGCGCCCATACCGATCAGCAGCATCGGCACCACCAACGCAATTTTCGGCTCACCGACGTTGTACAGACTCAGCCAATGCAAGCCCACGGCGGCAATCAGAAACCCGGCACCGGACAAGATGCCGGCAGAAACGAAGCGCGCCAGCGACGCGGCCAGCATCGGCACCACCAGCATTGGCGCCGACAACGCCAGCAACAGCAGACCGGCATCGATCTCGCTCAGGCCCTCAACACCGATGAAGCGCAGCGGCAACATCACCACCAGCACGATGTAGCAGAAACAGGTGCCGATCGGCAGCATCTGCACGCCAATGAATCGCGGATAACGGAACAAGGTCAGATCCAGCATCGGCCGCTCGACACGCATTTCGACGATCACGAACGCTGCCAGCAACACCGCCGAAGCGCCCAATAGACCGAGCACCAGCGGACTGTCCCAACCACTGTCCGGCGCCTGGATCAGGCCAAATGTGAACAGCGCCAGCATTGCGCTGAACAGCAGCGTGCCCGGCCAGTCCAGCCCTTTGGCCTGCGGGTCGCGGGTTTCGCGCATGCGCGGCACCCCAAAAACCAGCGCGATGATTCCAATCAACGCGGTAAAGACAAAAATCGCCCGCCAGTTGAAGGCCTCGATCAGCGCGCCGGCGACCAACGGACCGAAAGCCAGACCAATGCCGAACGTAGTGCCCAGCACGCTGTACGCCCGGGTCCGGGCATGCCCTTCGAACTCTTGCGCCAGCGCCGCCGAGCCACTGGCCAGCGCCGCCGCCCCCGCGACACCTTGAACCGCGCGCAACACGTCCAGCCAGAACACCGAAGGCGCCAGACTCTGCGCGATCGACGCAACGGTGAACAGCAGCATGCCGAAGGTGAACAGGCGTTTGCGTCCGTATACATCAGCCAACGCCCCGGCGGCCATCAGCAAACTGCCGAACGACAACATAAACGCATTGGTGATCCAGGTCAGCGCCACCGGGCTGCCGCCCAAGTCCCGGCCGATGGCCGGTGTCGCCACTGCGCCGCCAGTGAAACTTAACGGCAGGACCAGTGCCGAGAGGCACACGGCCGCCAGTATGAGCAACTTGTCGCGCGTTCCGTGCGGCTGAGTCATAGCGTTCATCATCCCATCCCTTGAGCAATCAAAAAGCTGCATGACGCAGCGAATAAGGCGTGAAAAATCCAGAAAAATCCACCGAAGTTTGCAGACGGTGAATGAGCGCGAGCGGCCTCAAACCTGGTCGAAGTTGATGCGATTTTAAGGCCGTGCTACTGATGCGATAATCCCAACAAATTTGCATGACTTTGTGAAAGGCATTCACAGATGAAATCACCTTCGGCGGCAGATCTGTCCGTATTCCTGTGCACCGCGCAGCATTTGAACTTCAGTAAAGCGGCCATCGAACTGGGCCTCACACCCTCCGCCTTGAGCCATTCGGTAAAGGCCCTGGAAAACCGCCTCGGCGTGCGCCTGTTCAATCGCACCACCCGCAGCGTGGCGTTGACCGAGGCTGGCGAGCGTCTGTATGCGCGGCTGAAACCGGCGTTTCGCGACATCGACGACGCTTTGGAAGACCTCAACCATTTCCGCGACAAACCCTCGGGCAACCTGCGCATCACCTGCGGGCGGCAAGCCTGCGAACTGGTGTTGCTGCCAATTGCCAGCGAGTTTTTGCAGGCGTATCCGGACGTTCGTCTGGAAGTGGTCGAGAGCGATGCCCTGTTGGATATCGTGGCCAGCGGGTTCGATGCCGGCGTGCGCTTCGGTGATCGCCTGGAAGCCGACATGGTGTCGCTGCCAATCGGACCGACCCTGCGCTCGGTGGTCGTCGGCTCACCCGCGTTTTTCGAACGCCACGCGGCACCGCAAAAACCCGCGGACCTGCACGGATTACCGTGTATCCGCCACCGTTTCCCAAGCGGCTCGCTGTATCGCTGGGAACTCGAACGTGGCGGCATCGCCCAGGAAATAGAAGTCAACGGCGCGCTGACCCTCGGCGATGTCAGCCTGATGGTCGGGCCCGCGCTGCAGGGGCTGGGGCTGGCTTATGTGTTCGAAGACATGGTCAGCGAACACCTCGCCAGCGGACGGCTGGTGCAAGTGCTGGCAGACTGGTGCCCCTACTATCCGGGTCTGCACCTGTACTACCCGAGCCGGCGCCACGTGCCGGCGCCGCTGAAGGCGTTTATCGACTTCGTGCGCAACCGGCGTTAGGCCTTTACAGATATTTCAACCAGGCCATGTCGCGGCGCCGGGCCTTCAACGCCGAAAACCAACGCACGGCCGGGAACAGCGCAACCGCCAGAATCACCGCCGCCAACCAGATCGCCGCCACCGACGAAAAGCCGAAATAGCTGCCCTGATTCAGCCCGAACAGGGCCACGCCGATCAAGTACATCACCTTCAACGCGTACAGATGCAGCAGGTAGAAAAACATCGGCGCCGAACCGAACACGGTCAGCCAACGAATCCAGCGACGATCCTGTACACGCTCGAACGCCAGTAGCAGCAACAGCCCGACGCTCACGGTCAGCGCGATAAACAACAACGACGGCGGGTACTTGGTGATGTTGAAAAAGCTCATCAGGGTTTGCAGCAACGTGTCGCCCGCGGTCCATGGTTTTTCGCCATAGCCGTTGATCAACCGCAGCCCGACAAAACCGAGCAGCCCGGCGCTACCCGCGATCAGCAGGTGGCGCTGACGCAAACCCGCTTCAACGCCGCGAGCAAACCACGGCCCCAGCGCATAACCCAGACCGATCACACCGATCCACGGCAACAACGGATAGGACGTGCGCAGACGAAGGTTGTCGCTGACTTCGATCCAGCCGCGATCATGCAAAATCGCCCACGGCACATGCAGCACCGACTCCACTGGAAAATGCACCGCGTCGAGCAGGTTGTGTCCGCCGATGATCATCAGGCTCAACGTCAGCAACAACCAGCGCGGCAGCCACACCAGCAGCGACAAGGCGATCATGCTCAAGCCGATCGCCCAGATCACCTGCAGATAAATCACGCTCGGCGGCAGCTGGAACGTCCACGCGAAGTTCACCAGCGTAAACTCCAGCACCACCAGAAACAGACCGCGCTTGAACAGAAACGCACTGACATCGGCCTTGCCCGCGTACTTTTCGCCGAATAACCATGCCGACAATCCGGTCAGCAACACAAACACCGGCGCGCACAGATGCGCCAACGTGCGACTGAAAAACAGCGCCGGCTCGGTGCTGGCAATGTCCATCGGGTCGACGACCTGGCGATGCAGCAAAAAGGTTTCACGCACGTGGTCCAGCAGCATGAACAGAATGACCAGGCCTCTGAGGGCATCAATGGACAGCAGCCGGCCAGTCAACGGGGCAGAACGGGGGAGCACAATGGTCATGAGCGTTTCGCAATCGAAGGGATAACAGCGGGCGCCGACAAGGACTACCCTGAAAAATTCGCGTTACCTTATAACACCAAAAAGCCAAATCCAAAGCGCAATCGATAGCGATTCTCAGAAAACCGCAGCCGATCACGCCATCCAGGTTGCCCTCCGGCCTCAGGCTTCTATAGTGATCAGGTCCCCCTGCCCTTGCGGCCTGTTGTCGAGCGTTGTCCATGGTCAACACCGAACACCTGATCATTTGCGAACACTGCGACTGCGTGTACGAAAAAGCCGTGCTGGCCAAACACCAGAAAACCTCCTGCGTACGTTGCGGCGGCGTGCTCCAGCGCTTCAACGGTTTGACCGTCGAACAACGCCTGGCCCTGACCTTCACGGCGGCGATGCTGTGGCTGTTCGCCAACTTCTACCCGGTGATGAGCATCAGCCTCAAAGGCCTGAAAAACAGCGCGACGCTGTGGGATTCGGTGCTGGCGCTGAGTCAGGGGCCGATCACCTTCATGGCGATGGTCGCAGCCATTTCGATCATTATCGCCCCGGCGTTTCAATTGGTGCTGCTGGTCTGGGTGCTGAGCTTCGCCCTCTCTTCGCGACGTGCCCCGGGCTTCAAGTTATGCATGCGCTGGCTGGAAACCCTGCGGCCGTGGAGCATGCTCGAAGTGTGTCTGCTGGGGGCGATGGTGGCGGTGTTCAAACTCGCCGGAATGCTCGATGTGTTGCCCGGCATCGGCTTGTTCGCGCTGGCCGTGTTGAGCCTGATGATGATCAGGATTGCCGGCCGCGATATCCGTGATCTCTGGGACATTCCATGAACCGACCCGCGACTGCCAGCGAACTCAACCTGTGCCTGTGCCACAGCTGTGGCCTGGCCTGCGACATGACCGACGGGCCGCACGAATGCCCGCGTTGCGATGCGCCGCTGCATCGGCGCAAAACCAACTCATTAACGCGTACGTGGGCGTATCTGCTCGCCGCGCTGGCGTTTTATGTGCCCGCCAACCTGCTGCCGGTGATGAACACCACCATGCTCGGCAACGGCGCCGACAGCACGATCATGAGCGGCGTGCTGGAGTTCTGGCAGCATGGCGCGTGGGACATCGCACTGATCATCTTTATCGCCAGTATCGCCGTGCCGGGCGTCAAGTTCGTCGCCCTGTCGCTGTTGTTGATCACTGTGCAACGCGACAGTGGCTGGGCACGCCGGGAGCGCTCGAAAATGTTCCGCTTCGTCGAGCTGATCGGCTACTGGTCAATGCTCGATGTGCTGGTGGTCGCACTGGTCGCAGCGTTGGTGAAGTTCCAGACACTGGGCGATATCGAACCGCGATCGGGCATCCTGTTCTTCGGCATGGTCGTGGTGCTGACCATGCTCTCGGCAATGAGCTTCGACCCCCGGCTGATCTGGGACAACGCTCCGGACGATGAACAGCTCAGCGACGCAGAGCCGTCAGCAGCACCTGCAACGGATGGCGCAGTGCCTGATCCGACTGGCGCTTGACCTGACTGCGGCAGGAATAACCGGTCGCCAGTGCTTCGCCCTGCTCTGCCGGCGCCTCTACCTGACGCGCCCACGACTGCTCGTAGATCACCGCTGAAGTTTCACGATTGCGCGCTTCGTGGCCGTAAGTGCCGGACATGCCGCAGCAACCGGTGGTTTGCGTGGCCAGTTTCAACCCTGCGCGCTCGAACACTTGTTCCCACTGCCGAGTCGCGGCCGGGGCATTGGTTTTCTCGGTGCAATGGGCGAGCAGTCGGAACGATGCGGCTCTATCTTGCTGCGCCTGCTCCGGCATGACCTTGAGCAACCATTCCTGCACCAGCGCCACCTCCGGGCATTGCTCCATGCCGGGGACTTTCAGGTATTCCTGGCGATACACCAACGTCATCGCCGGATCGAGGCCCAGTAACGGCACACCGATGTCCGCCAATTCCCGCAACTGCCGGGCATTGCGCAACGCCGCGCGGTTGAACGCCGAGAGGAAGCCCTGCACGTGCAACGGCTTGCCGTTGGCGCTGAACGGCGCCAGATACACCTGATAACCCAGACGCGAAATCAGCTCGACCAGATCGGCCAACAGCGGCGCTTCGAAGTAGCGCGTGAAGGCATCCTGCACGATGACCACGCTGCGTTCGCGTTGCGCCGGAGTCAGCGTCGCCAGGGTCGACACCGTCGCTGGTTGCACCTGCCAGCGGCGCATCGCCGCGTGGAAATCGAAGCGACTGAGCAGCGGCACATCGACCATGCCACCGACCCGTTCCAGCAGGCGGCGCACCCACGCAGCGCCCATCAAACCGTTGTACAGCGCCGGAATCCGCGCCATGTACGGGATGCTGTATTCCAGCGAAGCGATCAGATAATCCCGCGCCGGGCGCAAATAACGGCTGTGATACAGCTCGAGAAAGCGCGAGCGAAACTCCGGCACATTGACCTTGACCGGGCACTGCCCCGCGCAGGACTTGCACGCCAGACAACCGGCCATGGCGTCGTAGACTTCGTGGGAGAAGTCTTCGGCCTGCGCACGACTGTTGCGCCAGCGCTGCCACAACGTGCTGAAAAACGCTGGCTTGCGAATCGCATCCGACAACACATCGACACCCGCCTCGCCCTGCAAACGCAGCCACTCGCGGATCAACGAGGCGCGGCCCTTGGGCGATTGCGCACGTTCGCGAGTGGCTTTCCACGACGGGCACATCGCGTCGTCGGGATCAAAGTTGTAGCAGGCGCCGTTGCCGTTGCAGTGCATGGCCGCGCCGTAGCTCTGCCAGACCTTTTCGTCGATCTGCCGATCGAGTTCACCGCGCAAAGTGACTTCGTCGATTTTCAGCAGTGCAGCGCCAGTGTTGGCCGGGGTGGCAATCTTGCCCGGGTTGAACTGGTTGAACGGATCGAACGCGGCCTTCAAGGCTTGCAGCGCCGGGTAGAGTTCACCGAAAAAGGCCGGCGCGTATTCCGAGCGCAAACCTTTGCCGTGCTCACCCCACAACAGGCCACCGTAACGCTGGGTCAACGCGGCGACGCCATCGGACACCGGGCGCACCAATGCCGCTTGCTGCGGATCTTTCATGTCGAGAATCGGCCGCACGTGCAGCACGCCTGCATCGACGTGGCCGAACATGCCGTACTGCAAACCATGGCTGTCGAGCAGGTCGCGCAACTCGGCAATGTATTCGGCCAGGTGCTGCGGCGGCACCGCGGTGTCTTCAACAAAAGGCTGCGGCCGCGCTTCACCGGCGACGTTGCCGAGCAGGCCCACCGCACGTTTGCGCATGCCGTAGACCTTGTTTACCGCTGCGTGCCCGACCGCCAGCGTATGGCCCAAACGCTCGACAGTGCGGTCGCTGCTCAAGTGCTCGACAAACGCCTCGACGCGGCGTTGCAGCTCTTCGGGATCGTCGCCGCAAAACTCCACCAGGTTGATGCCCAGGGTCGGCCGCTCGGCGCTTTCCGGGAAATACTCGGCGACGCCGTGCCAGACGATGTCTTGCATCGCCAGCAACAGCACTTTCGAGTCGACGGTTTCGATCGACAACGGCTTGAGCGCCATCAAGGCACGGGCGTCGCGCAGTGCGTCCATGAACCCGGCGTAGCGGATGTTCACCAGCATCGTGTGCTTGGGAATCGGCAAGACATTCAGCCGCGCCTCGACGACAAACCCCAGCGAGCCTTCAGCACCGCACAGCACGCTGTTGAGGTTGAAACGGTTGTCCGCCTCACGCAGGTGCGCCAGGTCATAACCGGTCAGGCAGCGGTTGAGATCGGGGAAACGTTCTTTGATCAGCTCACCCTGCTCATCAATGATCTGCCGGGCGCAGCGATAGACTTCACCGACGCGATCTTCGCGGGCGCACAGGGCTTCGAGTTCGCTTTCCTCAAGAGGCAGCCCGTGCAGACGCTCGCCACCGCGCAGGATCATGTCGAGTTCGAGCACATGGTCACGGGTCTTGCCATAGGTGCAACTGCCCTGACCACTGGCATCGGTGTTGATCATGCCGCCGACGGTGGCGCGGTTGGAGGTCGATAGCTCCGGAGCGAAAAACAGCCCGGCGGATTTCAATGCGGCGTTGAGTTGATCCTTGACCACCCCGGCCTGCACGCGCACCCAGCGCTCTTCAACGTTGATTTCCAGAATGCGGTTCATGTGCCGCGACAGGTCGACGACGATGCCGTCCGTCAGCGATTGGCCGTTGGTGCCAGTGCCGCCGCCACGCGGAGTGATCACCACCTGCTGGTACGCCGGTTCGGCGATCAGCCGTGCCACTCGCGCCACGTCTTCGGCGTCCAGCGGAAACACCGCCGCTTGCGGCAGGCGCTGATAGATCGAATTGTCCGTCGCCAGCACGACGCGACTGGCGTAGTCGGCGCTGATTTCCCCGCGAAAGCCGCTGGCTTTCAGGGCTTGCAGGAACTGCTGGTAATTGCGGGTCAGGGCTTTGGCGGGGGACAGCTGGGCAATCATCGGTCAGGTTATCTCGGTCAAAATCGGGCCGCGTGGCGGTGAACAGTTGTACGCAACGAATGATTGCGTCAGGCTCCGCCATCTCATGGTGCCCATGTTCATTGCTGACGAACGCCGGGACAACCGTAAATTCGACCCGCTATTGATGACTTTTACGAATGAATCCGCGCACGCTCACCCCTTCCATGTCGTTATTGCTGGCCTTCGAAGCGGCTGCGCGCCACGAAAGCTACACCCGCGCCGCTCATGAACTGTCGCTGACGCAGAGTGCAGTCAGCCGTCAGGTGCAGATTCTCGAGAAGATGCTCGGCATGCGCCTGTTCACGCGCGAAGGCCGGCAAGTGGTGCTGACCGATGTCGGGCGCATGTATCAGCGCGAACTCGCCGAAGCACTCGGGCAGATTCGCAGCGCCACGCTGCAGGCGATGGCGTTTGGTTCGGGCATTCATAGCTTGCGTCTGGCGACGTTGCCGACCTTTGGCTCGAAATGGCTGCTGCCACGGCTGAAGGATTTCTACACCGCGCATCCGGGCATGACCGTGCACTTGCATTCGCGGATCGAAGCGATCGACTTCGACACCAGCGAAATCGATGCAGCGATCTGCGTCGGCGGTGGTGACTGGCCTGGATTGACCGCACTGCCCCTGCACACTGAAGAACTGGTGGTGATCGCCAGTGCGCAGTTGTCCGAAGCAGAACGCAACGACGCCGAACAGCACATCGCCGGGCAACTGCTGCTCAACGTCAGCAGCAATGCCCAGGCCTGGGCGGAATGGTTCAGTCATCACGGCTTGGCGCACCGCAGCATGCGCATCGGTCCGAGCTTTGAAATGACCTCGCACTTGATTCAGGCCGTGCGGGCCAATATTGGCGTGGGCTTGGTGCCGCGAATCCTGGTTGAAGACGAGTTGTTGAATGGCGAGTTGCTGCAACTGGGCGAGCCGATTACCAGTCGCCGCAGCTATTACCTGGTGTATCCGCCGCGCAATGAAAATTTGCCGTCGCTGAAAGCGTTTCGGGATTGGCTGATTCATACACTTTGAAGAATGAGTTGCCCTCTTCGCGAGCAGGCTCGCTCCCACACGTTGGAATGCATTTCCCCTGTGGGAGCGAGCCTGCTCGCGAAGAGGCCAGCGAGAATGACATCAAAACCTCGGCTTGACCGCCTTCCAGTCCGGCTTGTAGCGCTGCATCTGCCGCACATCATCACGCTGACGAATCCCGCACGTCAGGTACTGATCATGCAGCTTGCCCAACTGATCATGATCCAGTTCCAGCCCAAGCCCCGGCGCGCGGGTGATTTTCACGCAGCCATCGACAATCGGCAGCTTGCCACCCTTGATCACCTCTTCATCTGGCTCCTGCCACGGGTAATGCGTATCGCAGGCGTAATCCAGATTCGGCACGGCCGCCGCCACATGCGCCATCGCCATCAGGCTGATGCCCAAGTGTGAATTGGAATGCATCGACACGCCAAGACCGAACACATCGCACATCTTCGCCAGCGTCTGCGTGTCGCGCAGACCGCCCCAGTAATGGTGATCCGCAAGTACGATCTGCACACTGTTCTGCGCAACGCTGCGGCGGAACTCGTCGAAATCGGTGACCACCATATTGGTCGCCAATGGCAGGCCGGTGCGCTTATGCAACTCCGCCATGCCATCGAGACCCGGGGTCGGGTCTTCGTAATACTGCAGATCATCACCGAGCAATTCGGCCATGCGAATCGAGGTTTCCAGCGACCAGTTGCCGTTCGGATCGATGCGCAACGGGTAGCCGGGGAAGGCTTTTTTCAGCGCCTTGATGCACGCCACTTCATGCTCCGGCGGCAACGTACCGGCCTTGAGCTTGATGCTCTTGAAGCCGTACGCCTCGATCATCCGCGCAGCCTGCGCAACGATCTGTTGCTCGCTGAGTGCCTCGCCCCAGTTGTCCGGCTTGTAGGGCGAGTCGACATGCTGCGCGTACTTGAAGAACAGGTAAGCACTGAACGGCACCTCATCTCGGATGGCCCCACCCAGCAGGTCCACCAGCGGCACATTCAGGTAATGCGCCTGCAAATCGAGGAACGCCACTTCGAACGCCGAGTAGGCATTGCTCACCGCTTTGCTGGCGTGGGAACCGGGCGCCAGTTCTGCACCGGCAAGGCTCGCAGGTTTGTTCGCGGCAACAGTGGCCTGGACGATGGCGCGCAATTGGTTGAGGTTGAACGGATCGAGGCCGATCAACTGCGCCTGCAACTGCTGCTGAATCGCCAGCGCCGGGGCATCGCCGTAGCTTTCGCCGAGGCCGATGTAGCCATTGTCGCTTTCGATCTCGATGATCGAGCGCAGGGCAAAGGGTTCGTGGATGCCGCTGGCGTTGAGCAGCGGCGGATCGCGGAAGGCAATCGGAGTCACAGTTACGCGGGTGATTTTCAAGATAACGCTCCTGATAGATCAACAATCAATTCAATGGCTCGCGGCCGGGCTGGCCGTTGCGACAACGGCGGTCTTGTCATGGGGCTTTGCCGGGGTCTGACCTTTGCCGGCCGGCGCCGTGCGGGCGAAAAAGATCACCACCGCTGCGATCAGCGACGTGGCCGCCAAGCCATACAACCCGCCCTCGATGGAGCCGGTGGTTTGCTCAAGAAAACCGAACGCGGTCGGCGCGACGAAACCGCCGAGGTTGCCGATGGAGTTGATCAGCGCGATCACCGCCGCAGCGATGCGTGCATCCAGATAGCTTTGCGGAATCGGCCAGAACAGCGCCGAAGCAGCCTTGAAACCGATAGCGGCGAAGCAAATCGCGACGAAGGCGAAGATCGGCCCGCCGGTGGTCGACATGAACATGCCGATCGCCGCGATCACCAGCGTCAGCGCAACCCAGGCCTGCTGGAACTTCCACTTGCCGGCCATCGCCGCAAAGCCGTACATGGCGACAATCGAAATGATCCACGGGATCGAGTTGAGCAGGCCGACCTGGAAGTCACCGAGATTGCCCATCTTCTTGATCATGCTCGGCAGCCAGAACGTCGCGCCGTAGATGGTCAGGGCAATGGAGAAGTAGATGAAGCAGAACAGCGCAATCTGCCGATCTGCCAACAGTTTGAACATCGACGGCTTGGCCACCTGCACCGCCTCACGGACACGCTGCTCTTCGGCAATCGCCGCCACCAGTGCTTCGCGCTCTTCTTCGCTCAACCACTTGGCCTGACGCGGATGCGATTGCAGCCAGAACCAGACGAATGCGCAAAGCACCACTGACGCTGCGCCCTCGATCAAGAACATCCACTGCCAGCCGTGCAACCCCAAACCACTGATATGCAGCAGCGCACCGGACACCGGGCCAGAGATCACCGAGGCAATCGCCGAACCGCTGAGAAACACCGCCATGGTCTTGCCGCGCTCGGAGGCCGGCAGCCATTGGGTGAAGTAATAAATGATCCCCGGAAAGAACCCCGCCTCCGCCGCACCGAGAATAAAGCGCAGCACATAGAAACTGGTTTCACCTCGGACGAACGCCATGGCCATGGCAGCGGCGCCCCAGGTAAACATGATCCGCGTCAGCCAGACCCGCGCGCCGTAACGCTGCAGGAGCATATTGGACGGCACTTCGAAAAGCGCATAACCAATAAAGAACAAACCGGCGCCGAGTCCATAGGCCGCTGCACCAATGCCCAGATCGGTCTCCAGGTGACTGCGCACAAAACCGATGTTGACCCGATCGATGTAATTGACGATGAACATCACCACGAACAGCGGCAGCACGTGGCGCTTGACCTTGACGGCGGCACGGGCGAGAACCGTGACGTCCAGCGGACTCTGGAGGGTTTTCAAGGGCGACTCCCGATCTTGTTTTTTTAGGGATGGCGTGAAGCGTGGGACCGATCATGGACGGGGTCATTGATCCCGTCTAATCTAACTTGGCATTCGATTGATACCCGGATTAGATCAATGTTCGAACTGACCCAACTGCGCTGCTTTACCACGGTTGCTACCGAACTCAACTTTCGCCGCGCCGCCGAGCGACTGAACATGACCCAGCCGCCGCTGAGCCGGCAGATTCAATTGCTCGAGCATCACCTCGGTGTCGAATTGTTTACCCGCAGTACCCGCAGCGTTGCGCTGACGGCTGCCGGCCGCGCGTTCTTCGTCGAGGCACAGAACCTGCTGGAACGCGCACAGCAAGCGGCGGTCACTGCCCGACGGTTCGCCGAGGGTGACATTGGATCGGTGAACATCAGTTTTGTCGGCAGCGCGGTGTATGAGTTTCTGCCCAAGGTCATCGCCGAGGCCCGCCTGAAACAGCCGCAGGTGAAAATCGATCTGTCGGAGATGAACACTTACCAGCAACACGAAGCCCTGCGCGCCCGCCGCATCGATCTGGGCATCGCCCGCGCGCCGTTACTGGAACCGGGGTACGCCACCGAGTGCCTGGTGCGCGAGCCGTTTGTACTGGCGGTGCCGAGCAGTCACGTCTTGGCAACAGCGGCTGAGGTATCGGTCAGTGATCTGGATAAGCAACCCTTCCTGATGTACTCCCACGCCGCGTATCCGCCGTTCAATGAATTGCTGACCGGAATGCTGCGCTCGGCCCGGGTTGCGCCGGATTATGTGCAGTGGCTGGGCTCGTCGCTGACGATTCTGGCACTGGTCAACGCCGGCATGGGCCTGGCGCTGGTGCCGCGCTGCGCCACCAGTGTGGTGTTCAAGAATGTGGTGTTTCGCGACATCGATCTGGGTGAAGGCGTGCAGAGCGAACTGCATCTGATCTGGCGGGAGAACAATGACAACCCGGCGTTCGCGATGTTGCTGGAAGCGATTCGCCGGGCGGTGGCTGAGGGTTGGGGCTAAGTGGCTGGCGACGCTGATCAGCGCTTTGGCGGTGGAGGTGCACTCGGCCCCTTGACCAGCGGTTTTGCCAACGGCTTGCCGTCTGGGCCCACGAAGAGACGCGCCACGTGAGGTGGCATGGGATTGGGTGCTTTTGCGCTCATGAAACAACCTCCTCGACAGAATTGAATTCGACCCACTGAACTTTCGAGGAATCTATCACCATTAATTCGGCGCCAAAAGTGAACACCTCGCCACCATCGCCAAGCCATTGCGGATTCAGCAAGATAAATTGCCCTTCCGAGGGACTGGAAGGCCACTCCAAAGGCCAGCCAAACAATCGCCTCTCGTCATTCAGTTGCAAAGTGACAAGGCGATCCTGTCGTTCAAAAGCGCTGTACCACTCACTGGGATGGGAGCTTTTGCGTGTCAGGTGTCGCTTGCGTAGCCACACATGCAACATCCCGTTTGAAGCCAAATAGCAGAAAAGCCCGGCGAGACATACTGAAACAATAAATGCCCACAATGCTTCCGCCCGAGCATCCCATTTCCCTAAAGAAAAGCCTTTCGAACCCACCCACAGACAAATTATCCCGATCCCCAATACCGTGCCCTGAATCACAAACGTAAAAATCAACGCCTGCACAATCTGCCCAAACGTATCGGGTCGCTTGAATGCCGTCAGCGAATAAAAAATCCACGCCGACAAAAAACCGGGAATCAGGTACTGCAATAACGGAATAACTTCTTTGACCAGATCGTCCATGATCCGAGACTCCTTGAAAGACCGGCCGAACTGACTATCGACCGCCCCGCAAAAGCCTAGTGCACACGGAGAAAACCCTTCGTGCGCAACTGTCACCGTTCATTTCGCCAATCAGACCCAGACCTTTCAGCCTCCAGGCAGCCAAAAAAAAACAGAAACCGACGATACGGCTTCTGCTTTTTTTGTCTCTGCAGGCGTCGTTACAGGCAATCACGCACCGATTGGCGCAACGACCCGGACTTGGCCCACGGTGGCCCCTGATACAACGAAACCCGGCTGCCATCCTTGTATTTGACGATATCGAGGATCTCGTCAGCCGTAATGACGCTTGGCGCCGTGATGCGGTAGCCGTTGGAAATCGACGTCTGCGAAGTCTTGGCCACATCCTTCTGCCACAACGGTAATAAACACGCAGCATAGTCCTTGGGTGACTTGGCGCTGGTCTTGCTGATATTCGGCTCACCCGGCACCAGCGATGCCGGCAACGAGCAACCCGCCAACAGGGTCAACGTCAAACTCCCGATCCATATCCGCATGCTGTGTTCCTGATTCTGAAAAAAAGTGAATGTAGCGCGTAAGCGGCTCTACATCCATCGTGGCACCGCGCCCTTCGCGCATTCTGCACAACTTTTCACAACCGTTCAGCCTGCTGACAAACAGGCTTTGCCCATCGACGAAAAATACGACTACTCTTTTCTACCGAGAATGTTCTGGAGGTGATCATGCGGCTCAATGAATACGAACACGAACTTCAACGCGACCTGCAAAGCGTTGCATCGGACTTGAGATGGTCGGCGGTCGACCTGAAACGTATCGCGGAACAATTGCGCAAATCCGGCAACGAGGCAGATGCGCAGACCGTGCTGAGATCCTGCGAAGTGCTGCAAAGCGATGAAGAACGGCTGCAACTCTATGCCCGGGAAGTGAAAGCCCGCGCCATCAGCCGAACCAAGGTCCACTAAGACCACCCTCCCCCCATAACAGAAGCCCCGACACAGGCCGGGGCTTTTTCGTTACAGCCAGACACTCAGTGGCTTTTGTGACTTTGCGCGCGTGGCGAGCGTTTTTTGTAGCCAGGCAGTGCGGCGGCATAGGCCAGCGCCTCCTCCCGACTGCCAAACGACGCCAGCCGATCGCCCTGGGTGCAAACCCGCCATGGGCCATTGTTCACGCTAAGCACGTCATAGCCGTTCATGTGCATCTTGTTCAACATCGGCATGCTCATGGACACCTCCATTTTCGCTAACGGTCAGATCCAGCTTCACGCTTTTACCTTACACCCTGATCCGCCCGAGATGCCGACCGGGTGTCGCACGCCGCGTCCGTCATGGCTCTGGCACTTTTCGCCGCAGCGAACGCTCCAAACTCCAATGAAACCTTTGGCGCTAGCTCCGGCTCAAATATTGCAGTTTTATTACCATTTCGTGACAAGCAGTCAACAGGTAACAGATGAAAGTACGCGCAACCGTTATATGCGAACAGGATCGCCACGTTCTCCTGGTACGCAAATCCCGCTGCCGCTGGACATTGCCCGGTGGCAAGGTCGAGCCCGGGGAAACCCCAGCGCAGGCTGCCGTACGTGAACTGCAAGAAGAAACCGGCCTGGACGCCGACGATGTGTTGTATTTAATGGAATTGCAGAGCGGCAGCACGCAGCATCATGTCTACGAGGCATCCGTGCTGGACTTCGAGCAAGTGCGGCCGCAGAACGAGATCATTGATTGCATCTGGCATCCGCTGGAAGCAGTGCGCAATCTGCACACCAGTGAGGCGACGTTGCGCATTGTTGAAGCGTTTCAACGACGTTTATGAGGCGTTAACCAGCAAAGGCCCGGCGGCCGGCGCTCATTTCGGTGCGTAACTCACCGATGAAGTTGGAAATGTCACGGATCGTGACGAGGTGTTCCGGGGAAACGCCATTGAGCAGCAGTTCAACACGCCCGCTGTCCGGCTCATAAACCTTGATTTGCAGCAGTCCCTGCGCACTCGGAATGCAGTCACACTTGAACGCAGGAAAGCCGGATTCGACAATCCGGCAAATATCGTCAATGGCAAGCATGAGTGCACGCCTCGCAGGCGTCGGTCAGTCGACTCGTTGAGCTTAGATGAGCAATGTGTGGCTCGCCCGATACAAAATGCCAACCCGATCACAACATTTCACCCCGCCCTCAATGCGCGTCGTGATCCCAAATCCAGTTCCACATTCCCGGCAAATTCACCGGCTCCGAGCTTTTTTCCACGGTACGCGCCAGTGCAGCTTTCTCCAGCTCAGCGTGATCATCATAGAAAGGCTTGTCTGCCAGCTTCACGCCCGTCGCGGCGGCGCTATCGAGCAAAATCTGCAGGTATTCGCGCGTGTGCCGCGCGGTATAGCGGTTGAGATCATGAAACGTCACCACCACCGGAATGACCCCGTCCACGGTCGGTAATTCGCCGAGGGCAACACGCTCACGGACTTCCGATAACTGCCGCAACAGGTTGGCCCGACGTCGCGGGCTGGCATTGAAGCCCCAGATCTTGCCGTCGTTGGCGCTTAAATCCGTGAGCAACACATGCAAGCCGTGCTGTTGATAGGCGGCGAAGGTGCGTTTGTCGTAATTCCAGAACGGCGGGCGGAGCAACTTCGGCGGCGCCCCAGTGATGGCAGCGATATCAGCCGTGCCGTTGGTCAGCGATTCTTCAAGCTGCTGCGGGTCGAGCGAGCGGTGATTGGTGTGCCAGTGGGTCGCCGTGTGAAACGCCAGTATGTGCCCCTCCTCATGCTCACGCCGCATGATGCTGCGCCCGATGTCACTGTTGCCCGCTCGTGGCGCGCGCGTCTGCACGAAGAACACCGCTTTGATATTCGGCATCAGCGGATTGTCCTTGAGGCTATCGAGTACCGTGGCCGACGGATTCCAGAAACTAGACGCGCTTGGGCCGTCATCGAACGTCAACAGAAAGCGCACCGGTGCCTGGGTTTTCAGGCGCGTTTCAGTTTGCGTGGTCATTTCTATCGGCGCGGCGATACAACCGGCCAGCCCGAGGGCGATAAGCGCTGCACAGAGAAGTTTGAATCCGGATGTCATGTTTTGCCTTGAGCACGGCGGCTGCCGTCATGTTGTCGATTGGCAAAACTCCCTCGCCCTTATCCATCCCTGCGCTCCGCTACGCGAGCGGTGGTTGGATAAGGTACACAGGGTTTGGTTCCGGCGCTCGCTTAGTGCGCCAGTGCCTGCTGAAAAGACGTGTCGATAATCCCGGCGGTCGCCAACGGCGCCGGCAGCGCTTTCACTTTGAACAGGAAATCCGCAGTACTTTGCAGGTCTGTCGCCGCTTGCTGGTCCACCGGCCCGACGGTCATGTGCGCCTGACGCAACCAGTGGCGCGACACCTGTTGATCGAGATTGGCTTTCTTCGCCCACAGATCGGCATATTCATCCGTGTGGCTGTCGACCCATGCCCGCGCCTGCTTCAGGCGCCCGAGAAAGTCCGCAATGGCGGCACGCTTGCTGTCGATCGACGGCGTGGATGCCGCGATGGCACTGAGCCCCGGCATCAGATTTTTTGCGGTGAGGATCGGCCGCGCGCCCGAGAACACGATCTGCTGGGAAATATACGGTTCCCATACCGGGAAAGCGTCAATGCTGCCCTGTGGCAGGGCTGCGGCCGCATCGATCGGCATCAGCTTGACGAAGTCGACGTAGTTTTCCGGCAGACCACCCTGCTCCAGCGCACGCAAGGTCAATTGCTGACTCCAGGCACCAGGCCAGTAGGCGACTTTCTTGCCTTTCAGATCAGCGATGGTTTTCACCGGCGAATCCTTTGGCACCAGTAGCGCGATGGTGTCCGGGTTCTGCCGCGATACGCCGATCAGTTTCACCGGCGCCTGCCTGGCTGCCAGAAACAGAAAACCGGAATCCCCCAGGAAGCCCAGATCCAGCGAACCGGTCTGCAATGCTTCAGCCAAGGGTGCCGCCGCCTGGAAGTGTTTCCAGTCGACGGTATAAGGCGCGTCTTTCAACACGCCGGACGCCTCCACCGAGGCACGGATGTTGTAGTAGTTCTGATCACCGACGTGCAGGACCAAGGACTCGGCAGCGTAGGACAGTGGCGACGTAAACAGTGCAGCGCTCAACGCACTGCGTAGGAACCGAGAAAGCTTCATGGCACATCCTGCAGAAGGGAAATTTCATAGACGATAACGCTCTTAATAAAAGGTTTTGAAATTCGATTAACGCATAAGCTCATCACTGTCGATTACCACTGTTCGTACAGCAACAGTGGCAAACCACAGTGTTGCCCCATCAACAGTCGAAATCCTCAACCTCGACTTGAAACCCGTGTAAACCGGCACCTCCAGGCACATGGCACAGAGCCTGCAATATTCCATTCATGCAGGAAGCATTCGATAAAAATATCATTTTGGACATAAGAAACCTGTGCCTTTGCCGGAGCGCCCCCATGACATCGTTCTTTCCCCGACTCAAAACCCTGCTGGCTGCCAGTGCCATGGTGCTGGGCCTGCAACCGCTTGCCCACGCGACTGAAATCGCGCCGGCGGAAGTGCATCTCGACTACGCCTATTACTCGCCGGTGAGTCTGGTGCTCAAGCACTTCGGTTTCCTCGAGAAAGCCTTGCCGCAAACCAAAGTCAGCTGGGTTCTGAGTCAGGGCAGCAACCGTTCGCTGGAATACCTCAACAGTGGCGGCGTTGATTTCGCCTCCAGCGCCAGCCTTGCTGCGGTACTGAGCCGCGCCAATGGCAGTCCGATCAAATCCGTCTACGTGTATAGCCGCGCCGAATGGACCGCTCTGGTGGTGCGCAAGGATTCGCCGTTCCAAAGCGTCGCCGACCTCAAGGGCAAAAAGATCGCCGCCACCAAAGGCACCGACCCGTATCTGTTCACCCTGCGCAGCCTGCAGCAGGCCGGGCTGAAAAAAGACGATGTGGAACTGGTCCACCTGCAGCATCCAGATGGCCGCACGGCACTGGAAAAAGGCGATGTCGACGCCTGGGCCGGACTCGATCCGCACATGGCCGCCAGCCAGGTTCAGGCCGGCTCGCGCCTGCTGTACCGCAACCCGGCGTTCAACAGTTACGGCGTGGTCAGCGTCACCGAGCAATACGCCAAAGAACATCCGCAGACCATCGACACCGTGATCAAAGCCTACGAGCAGGCCCGCGAATGGGCGCTGAAAAACCCTGATGAATTCGCCGCCCTGCTCGCCAAGGAGTCCGGCTTGCCGCTGGACGTGGCGAAGTTGCAACTGTCGCGCACTGACCTGAGCAGCCCGCAACTCACCCAGCAGGACATCAGCGCCTCCAAGGCTGCGGCACCGATTCTGGTCTCCGAGGAACTGGTGCGTCGTGGGGTGAATGTCGATCACGTTATCGATCAATTGCTCGACAGCGGTGTGCAGCAAGCCGTCGCCCGCCAGTAACCGATCAGTCTCACGGCAACTGCGCGCCCGTCGCGGAGTTGCCGTGAGCGGAGCCAAATCCATGACCACTCAGAGCAAAGACCTGCCCGCGCCACTTGTCATGTCGCGACAGCACCCGGCAGGTTTCAGTCCGACGTGGCGGCGCCGCTGCAAAGGCCTGGCCCTGCCGCTGCTGATCATCGTCGCGCTGGAAATAATCGTACGCATCGGTTGGCTGCCGTCCTACCAGATGCCGGCACCGAGCGAGATCGCCCTGACCCTCACCGACCTCGCCGAAGGCGCGCTGTGGAAACACATTGGCGCCAGCCTGATCCGCGTGCTGCTAGGCTTTGCCATTGGCGCCAGTCTGGCGCTGGTGTTTGCCGCCTGGGTCGGTTTGAGCCGCGAAGCCGAGGCCTATCTGGAACCGACCTTTGCTGCCCTGCGTTCCATTCCGAGCCTGGCCTGGGTGCCGCTGCTGCTGTTGTGGCTGGGCATCGACGAAACCTCGAAAATCGTCTTGATCGCCATTGGCGCGTTCTTTCCGGTGTACGTCAATGTCGTCGCGGCCATTCGCAACATTGATCGCAAACTGGTGGAAGTCGGCCGCATCTATGGTTTCAGCCGCTTGCAACTGGTGCGACGGATCTTGTTGCCAGCCGCCCTGCCCGGCCTCTTCACCGGGTTGCGCAGTGGCATGAGCCTGGCGTGGATGTTTCTGGTGGCCGCCGAACTGATCGCGGCCACCAAGGGTTTGGGGTATCTGCTCAGTGATGGCCGGGAAACCTCGCGGCCGGACATCGTGCTGGCCGCAATCATCGTGCTCGCCTTGCTCGGTAAACTCAGCGACGGCTTGCTGGCCGTGCTCGAACGCCGCTGGCTGAGCTGGCGTGACACCTTCACCGGGCAGAACGCCAACGACTAAGCTGAAAGCTCCAACCGGAGACTCAGCCATGTGCGGAAGACTCTCGCAGTACCGGGGCATTCACGACTTCGTCGCCGTGCTAAGCATTCCCGACGCATTGATCAATCACGTCGGCGATGCGCTGCTCAATCGCTACAACGCGGCACCAACTACTGCGTTGGCCGTCCTGCATCAACAAGGCCAACAGCTGCAGGCCGACAATCTGCGCTGGGGCTGGCGTCCGCACTGGGCCAAGGATCGCCCACCACCGATTAATGCCCGGGTAGAGAAAGTCGCCCACGGAGCGTTCTTCCGAGCGATCTGGCGACATCGCTTGATTGTGCCCGTGGACAATTGGTTTGAATGGGTCGATAGCGAAGACAAAACCCGACAACCCTGGTTGATTCGTCGCGCGGATCATGGGGCGATTTTCTGCGCTGCCATAGGACAAATTCCGACGGCCGAAACGCCGGCCCGGGACGACGACGGTTTCGTGATCATCACCGCCGACGCCGTCGGCGGCCTGCTCGATATCCATGATCGCCGACCAGTGGTATTCCGCGCAGAGTTGGTGCGCGAATGGCTCAACCCCGCGACACCCGTTGAACGCGCCGAGCAAATGTTGCTGTTCGAAGGTGAAGTCAGTGAAGTGTTCGAATGGTACAAAGTCGGCAAAGCGGTCGGTAACGCACGCAATCAGGGAGCCAGTTTGATTAATGAGCAGGCTTGAACATTGTCCGCCTTCACGCGTTATCAATGGAGGAAGTGCCGCATGATCGTTACAACAGCTGTTTCATCTTTGAAACGCTGCAAATAAAACACACGTTCGAATGAACTAACCGCCTGTCAGACATTTCAACCGTCATACATACATTTAGATGCACTACGGCTAGCATGCGCGCCGCCTTTCCGATTGGTATACCAGTTGACCAAAGAGTCAATAAACCAGGAATCCCCCACAACATCTACAAGCCTTGCAGAGAAATAAGTTGCGCGACGATTTTGCAATCAAACAGGTCAGCGGCCTGGAGTGTATTTATCTGTCCATGACAGAACGCTTTGAACTCGACTGTTTTATCGGCCACTACATCAAGACCCGAAACCTGCGTGGCGTTGCCGATATCGAACGCACCCTGCGTACCACCCTCGAGGCGTATCCCGGTCACCCGCCGGTGATGGTCAACGAGTTGAATGCGTGGATCGACCGAACCTTGGGATATCGGGCCGCACACCCCGATTTCACCCAGCTGGACGATCTCTGAAACCCAAAAAAGCCCCGCATGTGCGGGGCTTTTTCGTAAAAAACATTCAAAACTTGCGGTCAGGATCTGAAAGCTCTCTGCCGTCATCGTGCTTCCAGGTCTGTTCCTTGTGTTTCTCCCGCTCTATTTCTTCTTGGGTCGGTTCATCCGTGTCTTGCTCATCCGTCTCTGGCTGCTTTTGCTCAGTCGTCATCTGCACCTCCCGTCATCAGTCACCCGTCATCCTTGAAGCGTAGAACAGTTTCAAACGGACAACTTACAACCACCAACGCAGCAGAAAAAAGAACGCCATGCTCAACAACATGCTGAGCAACGTACTGCGCGTGTAGATGACCAGAGCGATCGCCACCAGCGAACTAAGCAAGTAAGGATTATCCCACTGCAAATTCAGCTGCTTGTCGGGCATGAAGACAATCGGCCCGCAGATAGCCGTGAGCATCCCCGGTACCGCAAAACCGAGAAACTGCCGCGCATTGCTGCTCAAACGCACCGGCAAACGCGGCTCGAGAAACACGTAGCGATTGAGAAACACCAGAATCCCCATACCGAAAATCACCGCCCAAATCATCATGTGCGCCCCCGACACAGCTTGTTGCAGATAAACCCTGCCGTCATTCCGGCCAGCCCCGACAACACCAGCGCCGAGCCCCATTGCCAGTAACTGAACAACACCGAACAAAACAGCGACACCGCCACGCAAATCACCGTCGGTACGTTGCGCACCACCGGTGTAATCAGGGCGATGAAGGTGGCGGCAATCGAGAAGTCCAGCCCCAGATGCTCAAGCCCCGGAATGCTGCTGCCAAGGACAATGCCGGCCAGGGTGAACAGATTCCAAGCGATGTAAAACGTCAGGCCGACACCCAGTGCATACCAGCGGTTGAACTGCTGACGGTCATGCTGACTGGTCAATGCGAACAACTCATCGGTGAGCAGAAATCCCAAGCCTAGACGCCAGCGCCCCGGCAGCGGCGAAATCACCGAGCGCATGCTCATGCCATAGAGCAGGTGCTGTGAAGTCAGCAGCAGCGTGGTCAACAGAATCGAGAAAATCCCCGCGCCGCCCTTGAGCATGCCGATCGCCACCAGTTGCGCCGCACCGGCAAACACGATACTCGACAGGCCCTGGCCTTGCAGCGGCGTGAGATTGGCTTCGATTGCCATGGAGCCGGCCAGCAGCCCCCAGGGCGCGGTGGCCAGCGACAACGGCATGATCGCCGCAGCGCCGCGAAGGAACGCGCTGCGCGGCATAAGTGAGTCAGACATATCGCTCTTCAACAGTGGAAACAGCAACAGACTCTGCCAGCAAATCCCCTTGTCCGGCTTGAACAATCTTGCGCAATTGCGCTAAATCACGCCGACTGTGGACAGCCATCGGCGTACCATGGGAGCCATTCACAATCGCGTCAGGGAGACGACATGCTGTACCGAATCGCAGCCGACGGGCTGGTGCTGTTTCATTTGTCCTTCATTCTGTTTGTGCTGTTTGGCGGGCTGCTGGTCCTCAAATGGCCACGTGTGATGTGGCTGCATTTGCCGGCTGCCGCCTGGGGTGTGGCGGTCGAGGTGCTGCATTTGACTTGCCCGCTGACCTACTGGGAAAACCTCATGCGCCACGCCGCCGGGCAGACTGAATACGCCGGCGGCTTCATCGAGCATTACATCTGGCCGATTATCTATCCCGCCGGGCTCACTCCGCAGATTCAACTGGCGCTTGGCAGCGTGGTGCTGGCAATCAACCTGCTGGTTTACGGTCGTTTAATCCGTTCGTGGAAACTGCGTCGAGCTGTGTGATCAACGCGACGTCGGCTTCAAGGTTTCCAGCCAGGCCGGATCCAGGCGCGTCTGCTCGGTATCGAGTCCCAGCGCCTGCATCCGTTCCTTGTGCGCTTCGACTTCCCGCCACAGTTGCCCGTGATCGCTGGAGTTGCCGTCCAGTTCGTGCATTTGTGTCAAACCGAGATGATAGAAGCGCAAAACCTTCATCGCCGTCGGATCGTTTTTCTCAACCGCTGCAGTCACCTGATGCATCACATTGGTAATGCTCATCAGACTGCGCTTGAGCCGCCAGCTATACACCGCTGGCGCCATCCAGCTCTGGCTCCAGAAGCGCCCGCGCAGTAACGCTGCGGTCAGCAGAAATGCCACAAACACCCCGCCGACATTGAAGCGCAGGTTATCGCCGCCAGGCTCACCGAACAGCGCCACCGCCACGCTGGAAAACAACATCGCCAGCACCAGGAACAGTACAGCAATGATGATCGTGCTGCGGCGGGTCTGCTGGCGAAAGGTGGCGGCATCCATCGGCTGAATCTCGAACATCACAAATGACTTCCTTGAGCGACAAAAGAGTTAACTGAAAAAACCGGCCGGCGCATTATCGCCTCTACCGCGGATTTAGCTATGCTGGGGCTCCTTTTCATCTTTTCAGCGTCCAACGGGGACATGGCGGTACAGCGCAGATCGTGCCATCTTCATTCATGGATACACACTATTCGGATGCCATCCGCCTGGTTTTGGGATGACATCGTTTTAAGGATCATTGCATGACCCAACGACACGTAATCAATGCCTCGGTCAGCCCGAAAGGCAGCCTGGAAACCCTTTCTCAACGTGAAGTGCAACAACTGAGCGAAGCCGGATCCGGCAGTACCTACACCCTCTTCCGCCAGTGCGCCCTGGCCATCCTCAACACCGGCGCCCATGTCGATAACGCGAAAACCATTCTGGAAGCCTACAAGGACTTCGAAATCCGCATTCACCAGCAAGATCGCGGCGTACGCCTGGAGCTGCTGAACGCTCCGGCCGACGCGTTCGTCGACGGCGAAATGATCGCCAGCACCCGCGAAATGTTGTTCAGCGCCCTGCGCGACATCGTCTACACCGAAAACGAACTCGACAGCCAACGCATCGACCTCAGCACCTCGCAAGGCATCAGTGACTACGTTTTCCACCTGCTGCGCAATGCGCGCACGTTGCGTCCGGGCGTCGAGCCGAAGATCGTCGTGTGCTGGGGCGGTCACTCGATCAACACCGAAGAATACAAATACACCAAGAAAGTCGGCCATGAACTGGGCCTGCGCAGCCTCGACATCTGCACCGGCTGCGGTCCAGGTGTGATGAAAGGCCCGATGAAAGGCGCGACCATCGCTCACGCCAAACAGCGTATCCATGGCGGGCGCTACCTCGGTCTGACCGAGCCGGGCATCATCGCCGCCGAAGCGCCGAACCCGATCGTTAACGAACTGGTGATCCTGCCGGACATCGAGAAACGTCTGGAAGCCTTCGTCCGCGTTGGCCACGGCATCATCATTTTCCCGGGCGGCGCCGGTACGGCTGAAGAGTTTCTGTACCTGCTGGGCATCCTGATGCACCCGGACAACGCAGGCCTGCCGTTCCCGGTCATCCTGACCGGGCCGAAACATGCCGCGCCATATCTGGAACAACTCGACGCCTTCGTCACCGCCACCCTCGGCGAAGCCGCCAAGCAGCACTACGAAATCATCATCGACGACCCAACCGAAGTGGCGCGGCAGATGACGCAAGGCCTGAAAGCGGTGAAGCAGTTCCGCCGCGAGCGCAACGATGCGTTTCACTTCAACTGGCTGCTGAAAATCGACGAAGGCTTCCAGCGCCCGTTCGATCCGACTCACGAAAACATGGCCAACCTGAAACTGCACCGCGACCAGCCACCGCACGAACTGGCGGCCAACCTGCGCCGGGCGTTTTCCGGGATCGTCGCCGGTAACGTCAAGGACAAGGGCATTCGCCTGATCGAAGAACACGGGCCGTACCAGATCCGTGGTGATGCGGCGATCATGCAACCGCTCGATGCGCTGCTCAAAGCCTTCGTCGCCCAGCACCGGATGAAGCTGCCGGGCGGCGCGGCGTATGTGCCGTGCTATCGCGTGGTGGCGTAACTCTTCCGGTCACTACGCAACAAATGTAGGAGCGAGCCAGCTCGCGATAGCGGCATATCAGTCACCGTTTATATTGACTGAACCACCGCTATCGCGAGCAGGCGAAGGCCTACAGGGTTTGTGGCGCACACACATTTTGCATTCACTCCGATCAAATGTGGGAGCCAGCCTGCTGGCGATGGGGTCCGAAAGAACAACATCAGCCCACCAATCGCACAGCCAAAGCCTTGGCCTGCAACGCGACATCCGTCACCGCCGTGCTCTCCCACCACATCCCGCGCAATGGCGGGCCCATGGCGAACAACCGCCCAGCCGCAAGCCCCTCTGCATCCAGCACCGCACCATCCACTGCCGCTGCGATTCCCAACGCCAACGGCCCCGTTTGCACCAAACCCCGCGCCAGCAGTTGCTGCGGCAACGGTCGCGCCACACGGCGCCAGTCGTATTCGATGCCACTGGAGTTGATCAACGCGGCGCCCTGCACCACGCAAGATTCAGACTCGCCGCGACGCCTTATCCGAATCCGGACACCTCTCTCCGGACTCGACTCAAGCCCTTTGAACGACGCCGCCTGAATACGCAACCGCCCTTCTGCATGCAACCGTTCAACCAGCGCCGCACTCAACGGCGGCGAACGGTGATGATGACTTTCCCACCACGGCCGAACATGGCGTACGAATTGTCGACGCTGCGTGTCAGTCGCCTGACTCCACAAACGAGCGATGTGCACCCGAACCGTGTCCAGTGGCGCCTGCCAGTCGATGCCCTGTGCAATGGCTGCCTGGCATTGCCGACGCAATTCGCGCAACAGCTGTCGTGGCGTTCGAAGGCTGTGATCGCTGCCAAGAAAATCCATCCAGACCGGCGGTTGTCGGCGCACGTGGGGCAACAAGCCGTGCCGGGAAAACACTTCGATCGGCCCGCGATGCCCGGCCTGCTCCAGCGACACCACAGCATCGACCATGGTCAGGCCAGAGCCGATGATCAGCACCGTCGATTGCGGATCGAGTTGACGCATGGCCACGACATCCCAGGGATCAAGCGCGGCGGCGTTGAGGCCACTGGAGGTTTTCTGCGGGATTCGCGCGGCCGGGAACATTCCGGTCGCCAGTACCGCGCGGCTTCCGCGCAATGACTGACCATCGCTCAACGTCAGCTGCACCGAATCGGCCTCGACTTGCAGGTCAACGACCTCAGCGCGAATGTGTTCAACGCTCGAGCCATTTTGCGCACCGACGCTGCGCGCTTCGGCCAGGCGCTGCTGCACATAGACCCCGAACAATCCACGCGGCGGAAACAGTTCGCTGATCGGCACATTCTGCTCGGCAGACTCCGGCCAGCCGCCACCGGCAATGTGCTCGGAGAGCCATTGCGTCAGATCATCAGGATTATCCGGATCGACACTCATACGCGCCGCGTTGCCATTGAGCGTGTGACCCAACTCGACCGCGCTATAGGCCTCGCCCCGCCCCAGTTCCGCACGCGGCTCAATGATCAGGACATTGCGCCGGCCCGGCAGACGCAACAATTGCACTGCCAGCATCGTGCCGCTGAGGCCGCCGCCGATAATCAGGATGTCTGCACGCTGATTCATTCAAATCACCACATTACGAACAAAGCGCGCCGGGACATCCCCGTCATTGCGATAGGTATGTGGCTGATTGCTGGCAAACATGAAGAACTCCCCTGCACTGATGTGCTGCGGCTGTTCGCCAAGCATTAACGTCAGGCAACCTGCAAAGACGAAAATCTGCTCGCTCCAACCTTCGGCGTCCGCTTGCGAGGGATAGACCTCACCCGGTTGCAGACACCATTCCCACTGCTCGACTTCGCGAGTTGCCGTGGCTTTGGAGAGCAGAACGGCTTTACTGCCCGGGTGGGTCCCCGCCCAGGCCACCTCGTTGATCCGGCTCGGATCACGGGCGTCGGGCGCCTGAATCAAGTCGCTGAAGGCGACATCGAGCGCTTCGGCGACGCGATCAAGGGTGGTCAGGCTGACGTTCTTTTCGCCCGCCTCAATCGCCACCAGCATGCGCCGACTGACGCCGGACTTTTCTGCCAGCGCGGTCTGACTCAGGTCGGCTGCGTGCCGTAAGCGCCGGACGTTCTGGCTGACGTGTTGGAGGACAGATGCCCGTTGCGCTGAATCTTTGTGCACTATATTGCTCACTCGATGGGGTTGGGCAGTATACTGCGCAACAATGGCCGCATTGTGCGGCCTCCTTTTTATAGTGCGCAAGGTCATGACGTCGCTGAACAGCTCCCCCACTCCCGTCCGCTTGTCCCGTTTCAGTAAAGCCGAGTGCGTGCTGGTGCTGATCACCATGATCTGGGGCGGCACGTTCCTGCTGGTCCAGCACGCGATGACCGTCAGCGGCCCGATGTTTTTCGTCGGCCTGCGTTTTGCCGCTGCGGCGGCCATCGTTGCGCTGTTTTCCTGGCGTCATCTGCGCGAACTGACCCTGTTTGAACTCAAGGCCGGCGCTTTCATCGGCGTGGCAATCATGCTCGGTTACGGCTTGCAGACGGTCGGTCTGCAAACGATCCCGAGCAGTCAGTCGGCGTTTATCACCGCGTTGTACGTGCCGTTTGTGCCGTTGCTGCAATGGCTGGTGCTGGGGCGACGACCGGGGTTGATGCCCAGCATCGGCATCATGCTGGCGTTTACCGGGCTGATGTTGTTGTCCGGGCCATCCGGCGCGGCGCTGAATTTCAGTCCCGGTGAAATTGCCACTTTGATTAGCGCCATCGCCATTGCCGCCGAGATCATTCTGATCAGCACCTATGCCGGTCAGGTCGATGTGCGCCGAGTGACCGTTGTGCAACTGGCAACCACATCAGTGCTGTCGTTCCTGCTGGTGGTGCCGACCGGGGAAATGATTCCCGACTTTTCCTGGACCCTGCTGGTGACTGCGCTCGGGTTGGGCGCGGCCAGTGCGGCGATTCAGGTGGCGATGAACTGGGCGCAGAAGAGTGTTTCGCCAACCCGGGCAACGCTGATCTATGCGGGAGAGCCGGTGTGGGCCGGGATTGTCGGACGGATTGCCGGGGAGCGGTTGCCGGCGATTGCGCTGGTGGGCGCCGGGTTGATTGTCGCGGCGGTGATTGTCAGTGAGTTGAAGACCAAGGGTAAGGTTGCCGAAGCAGAAGCCGACGCTGAGCAGGCGCGGGAAACCCAAGGTTAATCTGCAATGTCCTTAGTGCCTGGGCTATAGCTATCGCGAGCAGGCTCACTCTTACAAACGCGTTCCCCTGTAGGAGTGAGCCTGCTCGCGATGGGGCCATCACAGGCAACGTCCCTTCCCCTGAAACAATGCCAAACAGAAAATTCCAGACTACTTTGTAGGATTCTGAGACATCCTGGCGTTTGGTGATCGGGGAGCTGGCACGTATGATGCTTCACAAACTTCCGCAGATTAGAAGCCTATGTCCCTGATAGTTCTACTGCTTCTGCCATTCATTGGCAGCTGTCTGGCAGCGGTGCTGCCACACAATGCGCGTAATACCGAATCCCTGTTGGCAGGTCTGGTCGCTTTGATCGGCACCGTCCAGGTCGCGATGCTGTACCCGCAAATTGCCCACGGTGGCGTAATCCGCGAAGAGTTCATGTGGCTGCCCAGCCTCGGTCTGAATTTCGTTCTGCGCATGGACGGCTTTGCCTGGTTGTTCTCGATGCTGGTGCTCGGCATCGGCACGCTGGTTTCTCTGTATGCCCGTTATTACATGTCGCCGGACGATCCGGTGCCGCGTTTCTTCGCGTTTTTTCTGGCGTTCATGGGCGCCATGCTCGGTCTGGTCATCTCCGGCAATCTGATTCAGATCGTATTTTTCTGGGAACTGACCAGTCTCTTCTCGTTCCTGTTGATCGGCTATTGGCACCACCGCGCCGACGCCCGTCGCGGCGCCTATATGGCGCTGATGGTCACCGGTGCCGGCGGATTGTGCCTGCTGGCGGGGGTCATGATTCTCGGCCATGTCGTCGGCAGCTATGACCTCGACAAGGTCCTGGCCGCCGGCGACATGATTCGTGCACACGCCCTCTACCCTATCCTTCTACCCCTCATTCTTGTTGGCGCACTCAGCAAAAGCGCGCAGTTCCCTTTCCATTTCTGGCTGCCCCACGCTATGGCGGCGCCGACACCGGTTTCTGCCTATCTGCACTCGGCCACCATGGTCAAGGCCGGGGTATTCCTGCTTGCGCGGCTGTGGCCGTCGCTGTCCGGCAGTGAAGAATGGTTCTACATCGTCAGCGGGGCTGGCGCCTGTACGCTGTTGCTCGGCGCCTATTGCGCGATGTTCCAGAACGATCTCAAAGGTCTGCTGGCTTACTCGACCATCAGCCACCTCGGCCTGATCACCTTGTTGCTGGGCCTGAACAGCCCGTTGGCTGCCGTGGCTGCAGTGTTCCACATTCTCAACCACGCGACGTTCAAGGCTTCGCTGTTCATGGCCGCGGGCATCATCGACCACGAAAGCGGCACTCGCGATATCCGTAAACTCAGCGGTCTGATAAAACTGATTCCGTTCACGGCGACGCTGGCCATGGTTGCCAGCGCCTCGATGGCGGGCGTGCCGCTGCTTAACGGCTTCCTGTCGAAAGAAATGTTCTTCGCCGAAACCGTGTTCATTAACGCCACGGCGTGGGTCGAAGCGGCACTGCCGATCGTCGCGACCATCGCCGGCACGTTCAGCGTTGCTTATTCGCTGCGTTTCACCGTTGACGTGTTCTTCGGCCCGCCGGCCACCGACCTGCCGCACACACCGCACGAGCCGCCACGCTGGATGCGCGCGCCGGTTGAGCTGTTGGTGTTTACCTGCTTGCTGGTGGGGATTTTCCCGGCGCAAATCGTCGGCCCGTTGCTCGCGGCGGCTGCATTGCCCGTGGTCGGCGGCGAGCTGCCCGAATATAGCCTGGCGATCTGGCACGGCCTGAATGCGCCGATGATCATGAGCCTGATCGCCATGTCCGGCGGTATCGTTCTGTACCTGCTACTGCGCAACCAGTTCAAACTCGGGCGCTTCAAGTACCCGCCACTGGTGGGGCGCTTCAACGGCAAGCGCCTGTTCGAGCGCAGTCTGGTGGTGATGATGCGCACGGCCCGGCGGGTCGAGCGACGTCTGGGCACCAAGCGTCTGCAAATGCAATTGTTCCTGATGGTATTGGCGGCAGTGCTCGCCGGCCTGATCCCGATGCTGCACAGCAGCCTGAGCTGGGGCGACCGGCCGAAGATTCCCGGGTCGATCGTTTTTGTGACCCTGTGGTTGCTGGCTATCGCCTGCGCCCTCGGCGCCGCGTGGCAAGCCAAGTATCACCGTCTCGCCGCCCTGACCATGGTCAGCGTCTGCGGGTTGATGACCTGCGTGACCTTCGTCTGGTTCTCCGCGCCGGATCTGGCCCTGACGCAACTGGCGGTTGAAGTGGTCACCACCGTGCTGATCCTGCTCGGACTGCGCTGGTTGCCACGCCGCATCGAAGAAGTCTCGCCACTGCCAAGCAGTCTGCGCAAAGCGCGCATTCGCCGCCTGCGCGACTTGCTGCTGTCGATTGCCGTGGGTGGCGGTATGGCGCTGCTGTCCTACGCGATGCTCACGCGCCAGACGCCGAACGACATTTCCTCGTTCTACCTCAGCCGCGCCATGCCCGAGGGCGGCGGCAGCAACGTGGTCAACGTGATGCTGGTGGATTTCCGTGGCTTCGACACCCTTGGCGAAATCACCGTGCTGGTTGCCGTGGCGCTGACCGTGTTCGCCCTGCTGCGGCGCTTCCGCCCACCGAAAGAAAGCCTGCAACTGCCAGCCCAGCAACGTTTGCTGGCGCCGGACGTGGTCACCGACCTGGTCAACCCGCGTTCGGCCAGCGACACCGCGCTCGGTTTCATGATGGTGCCGGCAGTGCTGGTGCGTCTGCTGCTGCCGATTGCGCTGGTGGTGTCGTGCTATCTGTTCATGCGCGGGCACAACCAACCGGGCGGCGGTTTCGTCGCCGGTCTGGTGATGTCGGTGGCGTTCATCCTGCAATACATGGTCGCCGGCACGCAGTGGGTGGAGGCGCAAATGAGCCTGCGTCCCTTGCGCTGGATGGGTACCGGGTTGCTGTTTGCCACCGCCACAGGCTTGGGGGCGATGCTGGCCGGTTATCCGTTCCTGACCACGCACACCTGGCATTTCACCTTGCCGCTGCTGGGTGACATCCACGTCGCCAGCGCGCTGTTCTTCGACATTGGCGTGTATGGCGTGGTGGTCGGTTCGACGCTGTTGATCCTCACCGCCCTCGCCCACCAATCGGTGCGGGGTCACAAGACCGCATCGCTGCCCAAGTCCGTCGCCAGCAAAGGAGCCGTCTGATGGAAGAAGTCATCGCAATCGCCATCGGCGTACTCGCCGCGTCCGGCGTCTGGCTGATCCTGCGGCCACGGACCTTTCAGGTGGTCATGGGTCTGTGTCTGCTGTCGTATGGGGTCAATCTGTTCATCTTCAGCATGGGCAGCCTGTTCATCGGCAAGGAGCCGGTGATCAAGGATGGTGTCACCCAGGACCTCCTTCACTACACCGACCCACTGCCACAGGCGCTGGTACTCACCGCGATCGTCATCAGCTTCGCCATGACCGCACTGTTCCTCGTCGTGCTGCTCGCCTCGCGCGGTTTGACCGGCACCGACCACGTTGACGGCCGGGAGCCTAAAGAATGATGGCGATGACTCACCTGATCGCCGCACCGATTCTGCTGCCGCTGCTGACTGCCGCCATCATGCTGATGCTCGGCGAACGGCACCGGCCGCTGAAGGCGAAAATCAACCTGTTCTCCAGCCTCGTCGGCCTGTTCATTTCGGTGCTCTTGCTGCAATGGACGCAAACCACGGGGGTGCCCGGTTCCATCGGCGTGTACCTGCCGGGCAACTGGCAGGCGCCGTTCGGCATTGTGCTGGTGGTTGATCGCCTGTCGGCGCTGATGCTGGTGCTGACCGGAATCATCGGCGTCAGCGCCCTGCTGTTTGCCATGGCCCGTTGGGACGGCGCCGGCTCGAGTTTCCACGCGCTGTTCCAGATTCAGTTGATGGGCTTGTACGGCGCGTTCCTGACGGCGGATCTGTTCAACCTGTTCGTGTTCTTCGAAGTGTTGCTCGCCGCGTCTTATGGCCTGTTGCTGCACGGCTCGGGTCGGGCTAGGGTGTCGTCGGGGCTGCATTACATTTCGATAAACCTGCTCGCTTCTTCTCTATTCCTGATTGGCGCGGCGCTGATCTACGGTGTCACCGGCACGCTGAACATGGCCGATCTGGCGCTGAAGATTCCATTGGTACCGGAAGCTGACCGTGGGTTGCTGCACGCCGGCGCGGGGATTCTCGCCGTCGCCTTTCTGGCCAAGGCCGGTATGTGGCCGCTGAACTTCTGGCTGGTGCCGGCCTATTCCTCGGCCAGTGCGCCGGTGGCGGCGATGTTCGCGATCATGACCAAGGTCGGCGTGTACACGTTGCTGCGCCTGTGGACGTTATTGTTTTCCGGGCAGGCCGGGGCGTCGGCGTTTTTCGGCGGCGACTGGCTGATCTACGGCGGCATGGCGACCATGGCCTGCGCGGCGCTGGCGATTCTGGCCGCGCAACGCCTGGAGCGCATGGCCAGCCTGAGCATTCTGGTGTCGGCGGGAATTCTGTTATCGGCCGTCGGTTTCGCCCAGCCGAACCTGATCGGCGCGGCGCTGTTCTATCTGGTCAGCTCGACCCTGGCGCTGAGTGCACTGTTCCTGCTGGCCGAGTTGATCGAGCGTTCGCGCTCGGCCAACGAGATCCCGCTGGAAGACGAAAGCGAACTGCTGCCACGTCCACAGGAATCCCTGCAACCGCCCAAAGGCATCAACCTCGATGACGAGCAGAAAGCCGTGGTCGGCCAGGTGATCCCGTGGACCATGGCGTTTCTCGGTTTGAGCTTCATCGCCTGCGCTTTGCTGATCATCGGCATGCCGCCGCTGTCAGGATTTATCGGCAAACTCAGCCTGATCGGCGCCTTGCTCAATCCTCTGGGCCTGGGCACCGGCGCGCCGATCTCCAGCGCGGCATGGGCGTTGCTGGCGCTGCTGATCCTCACCGGGCTGACGTCGCTGATGGCGTTCTCGCGCCTCGGCATCCAGCGTTTCTGGACACCGGAAGAGCGCCCTTCGCCGCTGCTGCGCAAACTCGAATGCGCGCCGATCTTCCTGCTGCTGGGGCTGAGCATCGCCCTGACCTTCAAGGCTGAGCCACTGCTGCGCTACACCCAGGCCACCGCCGAGGCGCTGAACAACCCGCAACAGTACGTTATGGCGGTGCTAAGCACCCGCGCCGTACCGAGTCCGGAAGCCAAATCGGCGATGCTGGAGGTGCAGCCATGAAGCGCGTGTTTCCTGCACCGTTGCTGTCGCTGGCGCTGTGCGCCTTGTGGCTGACCCTGAACCTGTCGATCAGCCCGGGCAATCTGCTGCTCGGCGCGATACTGGGTTTTGCAGCGCCGTTAATGATGCGCAAGCTGCGCCCGAAACAAGTGCGCATTCGCCGTCCGGGAACGATTCTGCGCCTGTTCCTGCTCGTGGGCCGTGACGTGGTGATGTCCAACCTGATCGTCGCGTGGGGCGTGCTTAACGCCGGCCGCCGCCCTCCGCGCTCGGGCTTTGTCAAAGTCCCGCTGGACTTGCGCGATGCCCACGGCCTCGCAACGCTGGCAATGATCTGCACAGTGGTGCCCGGCACGGTATGGTCAGAGCTGGCACTGGACCGCAGCATTCTGTTGTTGCACGTCTGGGATCTGGATGACGAGGCGCAATTCATCGAGCACTTCAAGACCACCTACGAGCGGCCGTTGATGGAGATCTTCGAATGAGCCCTTTACTGTCGAACGCGATCCTGCTGACGCTGTTCCTGTTCTCGCTGGCCATGGTGCTGACCTTGGTGCGCCTGTTCAAAGGGCCGTCGGCGCAGGATCGAGTCCTGGCGCTGGACTACCTGTACATCGTCGCCATGCTGATGATGCTGACCCTGGGCATTCGTTACTCCAGTGACACTTACTTCGAAGCGGCGCTGCTGATTGCGCTGTTCGGCTTCGTCGGCTCGTTTGCCCTGGCGAAATTCCTGCTGCGTGGCGAGGTGATCGAATGAATGCTGAATTGTCGCTGTGGGTCGAGATTCCGGTGGCGATCCTGCTGGTACTCAGCGGCCTTTTTGCGCTGATCGGTTCGATCGGTTTGTTGCGCATGAAGGATTACTTCCAGCGCATGCACCCGCCGGCACTGGCTTCGACGCTGGGGGCGTGGTGTGTGGCACTGGCGTCGATCATCTGCTTTTCGGCGTTGAAATCCGGGCCGGTGGTGCATGCCTGGCTGATTCCGATTCTGTTGGCGATCACCGTGCCGGTGACTACATTGCTACTGGCGCGGGCGGCGTTGTTCCGTAAGCGCATGGCCGGGGATGATGTGCCGGCCGAGGTCAGTAGCCGGCGGACTGAAAGCGGTAGCTAGTCCAGAGCTTTCCGTGTCTGGACTGGCCCCTTCGCGAGCAGGCTCGCTCCCACAGGGTTTTGGGTGAAATAACACATCTGTGAACACCCAAAATCACTGTGGGAGCGAGCCTGCTCGCGAAGGGGCCAGCCAAGTCATCGCAAATTTCAGATCTGTTTCAAACCCAAGCCACCGCCAACAACCCCGCCCCCAACACCGCACACAACGGCGAATACACCCAGGTGTCAAGTCGCGCAAACCGCGAATCCTTCACTTCCTTGAAAAAACCGACAAGATTCGAATCACCAATCGCCCGGGCGAACATCAACAATGCAATCGCGCTGATCACCCACTGCAGCGCCTTGTGCGTCACCGCTGGCATTCCCCAGCCAACCCGCATACACACCAACGCAGCAATCACCAGCAATGCCGCCGCCACGATCAATGTAAGCCAGCCTGACGGTTTGAACGCCGGCCGCACCGTTGCGACAAAACCGCGCACGGGCACTTGCGGCACCACCACTGCTGCCGCCCACTGCCCACCCAACGCCCAATACACGTGCATCAAGGCGATCACCGCGAACGTTGTCACCAGCCATTGAGCCAACACAAAGGTCATGGTTGAAATCCTTGGAAAGGGATTTGAACAATCATCCTAGTCGGCATTTTTTGAAGTGCACGACCGATCGGCGGTACGGTAAAGTGCCGCCCCATGAAATTCTCCCGTTCCGATCGCTCACTACTGGCCTGGATGCTCTATTGCTGCGTCCTGTTCAACGTGTTCGCCTGCAGCATCGGTCACGGACAAATGGTCGGCATGCAGCTCAACGGTATCGGCGGCCAGTTCTGCACCGTCGACCCGGCCACCCAGGCGCCGCTTGCCAGCAACCCCACCGAAGAACAACTGCCTACCCTGTCCAAAGCATTCGGTTGCCCGCTGTGCTCGGTCGGCGGTGGCGTGGGCCCGGCGTTCAACTCCAGCCTGACCCTGGCGATCCTGCCGGAACAACACAGCCCGCCGCTGGCGCCCATCGTCAGCGCCGACCTCCCTGCCCGCTTCACCTGGCCTTCGGCCAACCCTCGCGCACCACCGCTCGCCTGAGTGTCTCTGCGCTTTTGATTTGTCAGCCCACTGCGCCAACGCGCGGCGTTCGCCCGTGCGCTGACTCCTAGACAAGCATTCAGGATTCAATGATGAAACAACTCACTCTACTGGCGAGCCTGTGCGGCTGCCTGTCCGTTAACGTCTGGGCGCAATCCACCGTGGATCTGGCGCCGATCACCATCGATGGCGAGTCCGGCGCAGAACCGGGTCTGAGCCTCGACCAGTCCAGCGGCATGGCCTCGCGCCTGGGTTTGAGCGTGCGCGACACACCGGCTTCGGTGGCAATCGCCAATCGCAACGACATCGAACGCCACGGCGCACAAAACTTCCAGGATGCCGCTAATACCCTGCCCGGGGTCAACGCCAGTGCACCGCCGGGGTTCGGCGGGTTCGTGTCCTATCGTGGTTTCACCAGCAGCCAGATCACCCAGATGTTCAACGGCATCAACGTTTCCGGCGGCCTCGCGCGGCCAGTCGATTCGTGGATCTATGATCGTGTGGAACTGGTCGGTGGCCCGTCATCGCTGATCAACGGCGCAGGCTCGGTGGGCGGCTCGCTGAACTACGTGACCAAACTGGCCACCCGCGATGAACAAGTGGTTGAAGGCCGGGTCAGCTACGGCACCTACGACACCACTGAAACCGCATTCGGCCTCAACCACGCCCTCACCGACCCGAGCGCCGACGTGCAGCATTACGCGCGACTCGACGTCAGCCACAACACCAGCAACGGCTACATCGACCGCCAGGAACGCGATGCATGGAGCGTGGCATTCTCGCTGCTCAGCGATCTCACGCCCGACCTGTCGCACACATTGGCCCTGGAATATCAGGACGAACACGAAGACAGTCCGTACTGGGGCACCCCCGTGCTCAATCCCAAGGCCGGCGAGTTGAAGATCGATAAACACAACCGCTTCAACAACTACAACGTCGAGGACGGGCGCTACGAGCAACGGACGATCTGGTTGCGCTCGATCATCGACTACCGGATCAACGACAACACCACCCTGCGCAACACGCTGTACCACCTCGACAGCCAACGCGATTACCGCAACCTCGAAACCTACCAGTACAACGCCGATAACACGGCGGTGAATCGCTCCACTGCGTATCAGGTGCGCCATCAGGGCGAGCAGAACGGCAACCAGTTCGAACTGCGTCACGACAACACACTGTTCGGTCTCGACACGACGTGGTCGGGCGGTTTCGAGTACAAGGTCAACCAGACCACCAACTCGCCGCTGAACATCAAAGGTGCGAGCACGGTGGACCCGAACAACTACCGTCCGGGGCATTTCTACGACATTCCCGGCACCAACCCCAAACGGGTCAGCGACAAAACCAACGAGGTCACCACCAAGGCGCTGTTCGTGGAAAACCGGCTGGCGTTGACCGACAAGCTGTCGCTGCTCACCGGCCTGCGTTATGACGACATTGACCTCGACGTGACTAACCATCGCACCGTGACTGCTGCCAATCCCAAGCACCTCAAACGCAGCTGGGAGCCAGTCACCGGGCGCGCCGGTTTGACCTACCAGTTCATTCCATCGGCCAACGTCTACGTGCAATACAGCACCGCCGCCGAACAACCGAGCGGCACGCAGGACTTTGACGTTTCGACTGGCGAGCAATGGGAGATTGGCAGCAAATTTGATTATCTGAATGGGCGCGGCTCGGCGACGATTGCGGCCTATACCATTGAGCGAAAGGACTTCGCCGTGACCGATCCGCTGGACCCGACCAGCAGCATTCCGGTCGGTCAGCAGACCTCGAAAGGTGTAGAGATCGCCAGCTCGTTGCGGATCACCGACAAGCTGTTGGCTGAAGGCAACTTCGCCTGGGTCGATGCGCAATACGACGATTTCACCGAAAAGAATGCCGCCGGTGTGGTGGTGTCACGCAAGGGAAACACGCCGACCAACGTGCCCGATCGGGTTGGCAATCTGTGGTTGACTTATGATTTTTCGCCGCAATGGCAAGGTGGGGTTGATGCGCGGTATGTCGCGTCGGTGTATGCCGACACGGCTAACACCATGACCGTGCCGTCGTTCACATTGTTTGGCAGCTTCCTCAGCTACAAGGTTGATTCGCACACCACCGTCACCGGGCGCGTGCGTAACCTGACCAATGAGGTGTATGCCGAGTTTGCGCATGTTTCGCCGGCGTATTATCTGGGCACGCCGCGCACCTTCGAACTGGCGGTTCAAAGCCGATTCTGACTCACCTGCACATATAACTGTGGCAAGGGAGCTTGCTCCCGCTCGGCTGCGGAGCAGTCGTAAATCAGCCCATGCGCTTTTGCCGGATTTGCGCATGGACTGGTTTTGGGGCTGCTCCGCAGCCCAGCGGGAGCAAGCTCCCTCGCCACAGAGCCAGCTTTAATTCATTTCAGATCAGCCGAAACCTTCTCCGCCACATCCTTCGGCAACCAGGCTTGCCACACATCCGGATGGGTCTTCATGAATGCCAACGCCGCGTCACGCGGCGCGGCGTGCTTCTCACTCATGTCGGCCAACGCCTTGTTCAACGGCTCGATCGGAAAGTCCACTTTGCTGAAGAACTCGGCAATCTGCGGATACTGCTTTTGAAACGGCGTAGACACACCAATCGACAGCTTCGACGCCAGCGACCGGGTCGGTTTTGGATTGGGATTATCGGCGTCAGTCAGCGTCTTCCAGGCTTCGGCATCAAACGGCGGCTCTTCCAGCTGCACCAGTTTGAACTTGCCCAGTAGCGGTGTCGGCGACCAGTAGTAAAACAGCACCGGCTTACCGCGACGAATCGAAGAACTGATCTCAGCGTCCAGTGCTGCACCGGAGCCACTGCGGAAATTGGTGTAATCGTCCTGCAACCCATAAGCCGTCAACTTCTGCTTGTTGACCACTTCCGACGTCCAGCCAATCGGGCTGTTGAGGAAGCGCCCCTTGCTCGGGGATTCTGGATCCTTGAACACGTCCTTGTATTTTTTCAGATCACTGACGCTGCGCAGATCCGGCGCCAGCGGCTTGATGCCTTTGGCCGGGTCGCCCTTGATCACGTACTCCGGCACCCACCAGCCCTCGGTAGCGCCTTTGACGGTATCGCCCAGACTGACGACTTTGCCTTCGGCCTCGGCCTTGACCCACACCGGACTGCGCCCGGCCCACTCCTCGCCAATGACCTGAATGTCATTGTTGGCCAGGGCGGTTTCCAACGTGATGGTGGTGCCAGGCAAAGTGTCGGTCGGCAAGCCATAGCCCTTTTCGACAATGATCCGCAGGACATCGGTGATCAGACTGCCGCTTTCCCAGTTCAGGTCAGCAAAATGGATCGGCGCCTGAGCGGCCATCACCGATGGCACTGATGTCAGCAAACCGAACGTCGCCACGCTGGCGGCCAATAACCGTCGAAATCCGTTCATGCATGCACCTCGTGCTGTTCACAGCAATGGCAGGGTGGCCTGGCAGAAGACCGCAAGCCTCTGAATACTCAGTCAACTGACTGTAGCCGAGGTTCCTGCTTTTTCCGGGTCATGCTGCGGACGAGGTTATGAATCCGACTTTTCCTGCAAGCGTTGCAGCTCGCGTCTGACCATGCTGGCGTATTCCGCGGGACGCAACTGATAGATCTGCGCAGCCACCCAACTCAGCCAGGCGCCCTGCAGTTCAGCCTTGGCGGCGAACAAACGCTGGGCTTCCTCGCGTGCAGTGTCGATGTTCTGCGCATGGAAATCCGCGCGGCTCACTCGCTGGCCTTGAACGTCACCAGCTCACCCTTGCGCCACTTGGCGGCTTTAGCCGTAACGGCTTTCAGGGTTTTGGTCAGGCCTTCCTGCAATTGCTCATGGGCGGCGAACACGGTCACCACGCTATGGCCTTCCTTGAACAGGATTGCGTGCCCGTCAGCGGTCTCGACAAAGGCGTAATCGCCCAGTCCATAGACCGTGAGTTTGATTTCGCGAAAACGCAGATCCATCTTGCCGCCTTCGCGGCTAGGCAAGACCGATGCACTGAAATGATCGCCGACCTTGAGCTTGAGCCCCGGTTTGTCATCGACCACCAAGGCGCTTTCGGTGTCGATTTCGGCAACGTAAATGCCTTCAGCGTTCTGCTCGGTGATGTAAACAAAACGCGACTGAAACAGCTTGACCAGCTTTGCACGCAAATCACCCAACACGAACAAAGCATGCATATCGAGATTACTGACTGCCAAAGAAACATCCCCACATCTGAAAAAACCGCACGCGGAAAACGCGCACGGCAAAAAAACGGCCAGGCCGATGTCACTGCAAATAAATCAATAAAGCCCGAATCGAGCAGAGTGCTGATTCAGCGCGAGGTCCTCAAGACTACTGGATTGTCACTCGCGAAAGTCATCCCGATGTCGCCAAAGCTTGAAGGAAAAATCCTCACCGTTGGCAAGAGCAGTCTGACTACGAACTTTAGGGAAAATTCTCACGAAAAAAAGCACTTTTCCGACATATCGCTGGCGAAAAATTGCTTTAGATAAGCCCTGTCGTCAACAGGTACTGGCGATTCTAGAGCAGCGATGCTCATTACGACTACCCGCAACGGCCGTTAAATCCCGGCCGACTGATGAAAAGGACTTCATATGTGCACTTTGACTCATTTTGCCACGTCGGCTGACGCCCGAATCAACACACCTCTGACGATGCACGTTGCCGGGCTCGATAACCTGTCGACATCTTCTAACAACCACCGAACCTCGCATTTTCAGGTGGTGCCCGCAGGCATCGCCTTCTTTCACATCAAGGAGATATCCACGGGGCGAGTCAGAGGTTTCCGCGGCGACCACAACGAAGCGTGCGCCCTCGCCCGCTCACTTGAGTCAAAAATCGAACTCCTGGCAAGCGGTTCCCTCAGATAAAGAGAGCGACTGATTGCGCCACCCCGGCGCAAATCAAAAAGGAGAACACGATGGATCTGGAAGGTTATAACTTGAAAACTCTGTTCGATCAGTTGGGTCTTGCTTCAGAAGAGCCGGAGATCGACGATTTCATCGAAGCGCACCCTCTCGATGCCGATACCAAACTAGTCGATGCCTCTTTCTGGTCGGACTCTCAAAAGCAAACGCTGCAAGAGTGGATCGGCAAAGACGATGACAGAGCAATCGTCTTCGACGAGCTGAACGTGCGCCTTCACGCCGGCAAGTAATTGCACTCAGTGCAGGCTGTCACCCCACTCGGCTTGCAGTTGCGCAAGCCACGCAGCCTTGCACTCCTCGGCCTCGTCGCGACTGGCAAACGCGGTGCCGCGACGTTCGCCATTGAGCAACACCACCCAGCAGACGCTCTGCCCCAATGCGCGCAAGCCGCTTGGCACGCCACTGCCGATCATTACGGCGACATCAACTCTGCACTGCATGCAGCCCTCCCGAAATCATTAGCAACCTAACTAAGTGGTCAGATTAATGGTTTCTTTCGAGCGGAAACAGCAAGCTCCGTGCACAGATTCATTGCACCAAAAGTAACAATCCCTCAGCGCGGTTTTTCCGGCTGATAGCCCAGACGCAATCCACCCCAGTGCCGCCCCTTGATCATGATCGGCACCGACAGGTCATGCATCAGTTCACCAGTGTCGCGGGTGTAGGTCTGCAATAGCACCGGTTGCTGATGGCTGCCGCAACGGATGCCAGTGCGGTCGGCAAACTTGCGTTTGGTGCGATTGTTTACCGCATCGACCTGCGCGTCGCCGGTCAACGGCTGACTGAACAGCTGATTGTGCGTTGGCACGTAACCCTGCTGCGTACAGGCAATGGCGAACACCAGCCCCTCGTGACGCGGCAACAACGGTTCCTGAATCGCCGGCAGCACCTGATCGGTGTAACGGTCGAAACGGGTTTGAAACTTCGCCGGTTGTGTATTCGGGATCGGCTGATACTGGCGGTCGAACAAGTCCTCAAGGCTGATCCGCCCCTGCTCGACATCCGCCTCGAAACGCGCGGCAATCTGGCTCGCGCCTTCGCGGGCCAGATCGTAGATGCGCTGGTGATAGTCATCCAGACCGACTTCGGCCAGCCGCTCACTGATGGTTTCCGCCTGCCCTTCCATTTGCACTGCGGCTTCAGCGAGGCGGCGAGTCTGTTGATCACTGATCGCCAGATCGCTGCGCATCTGCTCGATGGCCTTGAACAAGCTGTCGAGTTGTTCGCGATTGGTTTCCGCACCCTGGGCGATTTCACCGACCTGGCTTTCCACCCCGGCAGCCAGTCGCGCGATGTTTTCCAGATGCTGACCGGTATGCTCGACCTGCTCGACACCAGTCTGCAGATCGCTCGACAGTTCGCGAATCTGCTCCACGACCTGCGCCGTACGTTGTTGAATATCCGCGACCATCTCACCGACTTCACCGGTTGCCGACGCCGTACGCGCCGCCAGCCCGCGCACTTCATCCGCCACCACGGCGAAACCGCGACCATGCTCACCGGCCCGCGCCGCTTCGATCGCCGCGTTCAATGCGAGCAGATTGGTCTGGCTGGCAATCGACTGAATCACCAGGGTCACACGCTGAATATCGTCGCTGCGCAGGCTCAAGGCTTCGATCAACTCACGGCTGGCATTGGCGCGCTGACTGAGTTGATGCATGCGCGCGATCGAATCCACCAGTTCCGTGCGCCCCGCCGCGCTGCTGTGATGCGCCTCACTGGCAGCGGCCAGCGCTTCACGGCTGAGCTGCGATGTGGCGTGTTCGGTCGCGATCATCACCTCGGCGTTGCTGACGATTTGCGCCGCCGCATCGAGTTGCGATTCGAGTTTGCTCGCCAGTTCCTTGACCGAAAACGCCACGCCGGCCGCTGACAAGGCGTTATGACTGGTGGTATAGGAAAGGTCGCGGGTCAGTTCGGACATGGCGCTGCCACTATCGGCAGGCTGAACATCGGGGATGGCGCGGGCGCGCAGGCGCGGCAGCCAGACAATCAGCACCGCCAGCGGCATGCCAATGTACAGCGACCATTCGGCCTGGGACAGGCCGGCTAGCAACAGCATCAGGGCGATGCTTTGCAGGGTCGGCGCGATCCAGCGGTTTTTCGGCAAAAGCACTGGTGCAGGCAAAGCCCCAACCAGAGATCCATCTCTCGTCATATCAACACCCCACGCTTGTTCTCATTATTGTGACTGCATTAAACGCCACTACAACGCCATTATCCATGGTCCGTTAGTCGTGGGGTCTGTGGCAGATCAATGGAACGGCGCGAGATTATTGGAGACGAGCAAAAACAAAGATCGCAGCCTTCAGCAACGCCCGTGTAGGAGCTGCCGAAGGCTGCGATCTTTTCAAGGCGCCCCTGTTGAAAGGGTCACCCCACAGAATCAGGCCTGACGCTGGTGCTTGTCGATCTGCTCGTGACGCTCTTGAGCTTCGATGCAGTACTTGGTGGTCGGGCTGATCAGCAGGCGCTTCAGGCCAATGGCCTCGCCGCTGTCGTCGCACCAGCCAAAGCTGTCTTCCTTGATGCGCTCAAGGGCTTGTTCCAGTTGCGGCAGCATGCGCTGGTCGCGATCGATCGCGTTCACCAGCCAAGTGCGCTCTTCTTCAACCGAAGCCGCGTCCGCCGGGTCAGCCGGGGTGTCCAGGCTTTCGATGGCGATACGGTTTTGCTCAATGCGCTCGTGGGTTTCGACTTTCATGTTCTGCAACAGCTCAGTGAAGAAAGCGTGCTGCTCTGCATTCATGTAGTCATCTGCCGGCATGGCCAGCAACTTGTCCTTTGTCATTGATATCTCTATAAAAAAACGTGCATTAAGGCGAATTAGGGAGCGTTTCGGCGAACCGCATGCGGTCGGCGAAAAGGCATCGTTTATTGCAAATGCCACCCGGCACTCAATTTACGAGGGGCGGCAGTCTAAGGCCCGATCGAGGCCTCAGCAACTGTAAATACAGGGAATTTGTCCGACAACGCCGGGAAACTGCTCTGACACAGCGCTCACACGGCCATCGGAGTGCGTTTATAGCAAGAAATTCAGTCGAGCGGCTGTATATAGAAGACAAACGGCTAACCACGCGGCGCTCTGACGCAATTTTTTACCACGCACTGCATCGTTTCAGCAAAGCAGAACCGCAAAAGCCCCCCTAATATCAGCCGCATCCCAGCACCTTTGTGGCGAGGGAGCTTGCTCCCGCTGGGGCGCGAAGCAGCCCTGTTTTTTAAATCCGGGGGACTGCTACGCAGTCCAGCGGGACGGTGCGACGATTCGACAAGCTCCCTCCCCACAAGGTGATCGATCAGCCCGAAGGAAGACTTATGCCCCGCCCCGATCTGCCGGCCAATGAAGAGCAACCGCTCGCCAGCCCCCCGATCAATGCCGAGCGCCTGCTGCAACTGATCACCGACGAATACGACGCCCTGCCGCGCCAGCTCAAACGCATCGCCAGCTACATCAGCCAGCAGAGCGACCGGATCATGGTCGACCGCATCAGCGACATCGCCCGCGAGTGCGAAGTCCACCCATCCGCCATCGTCCGCTTCTCGCAGCGCTTCGGTTTCAGCGGCTTCAGCGAAATGCAGGCGCTGTTCCGCAGCGCCTACACGCACAAAGCCTCGCCGGTGCAAAACTACCAGCAACGCATCCGCAGCATGATCGCCGACCAGTCGCAGCAAGCCAGCGCCGGCGACCTCGCCCGCGAATGCATCGACGCCACGCGCTCCGGCATCGAACGCCTGGGCCGTGAACTCGACGACGCCGCGTTCGAAAAAGCCGTCGACCTGATCGTCAACGCCGACAACATTTATGTCGTCGGCGTGCGCCGCTCCTTCGCCGTCGCCGACTACCTCGTTTACAACTTGCAACACACGCAGAAAAAAATTCATCTGGTGTCCGGCCTGGGCGGCAGCTATCGGGAGCAAATGCGCAGCGTGCGTGCGAACGATCTGGTCATCGCCATCAGCTTCGTGCCCTACGCCAAGGAAACTCAACACTGCCTGCGCTTCGCCCGCCAGCAACAGGCCAACACCCTGATCCTCACCGACAGCCACCTCTCGCCACTGGCGAAACTCGCTAACAGCGTATTGCTGGTCAACGAAGGCAGCGCCCTCGCCTTTCGCTCGCTAAGTGCGACGCTGTGTTTGTGTCAGGCGCTGTTTGTGGCGGTGGCGTATCGGCTGGAACTGAATGTTGATGAGATTCACGAACAACCTGGCTTCGACGACTGACAATTGCCTCAGCGTCGGCTAGGTTATGCCTTCCCACCGGTTCGACTTGAAGGAACGCGTCATGAAACTGATCGGCATGCTGGACTCCCCTTACGTGCGCCGCGTGGCGATCTCCGCCAAACGCCTAGGGATCGACCTCGAACACGAGTCAGTCTCGGTGTTCCGCCACTTCGAGCAATTCCAGCAGATCAACCCGGTGGTCAAAGCCCCCACACTGATCCTCGACGACGGCGTAGTCCTGATGGACTCGACCCTCATCCTCGATTACCTCGAAGCCAGTGCCGGCAAAAGCCTGCTGCCGACCGACCTGAAACAACGCGCCCACGCCCTGCGCCTGATCGGCCTCAGCCTCGCCGCCTGCGAAAAAGCCGTGCAACTCTACTATGAACGCAACCTGCGCCCGGCCGACATTCAATACCAGCCGTGGGTCGAACGCGTCGAAGGCCAACTCGCCGCCGCCTTCACCGCCCTCGAGCAAGAACTGGAAAAAACCGGCCTGCCCACCGACGGCACCCTCACCCAGGCCGGCATCAGCCTCGCCGTCGCCTGGAGCTTCACCGGCCTCGTCGTCCCCGACCAGATCGACACCCGCCGCTACCCGCACATCGCCCAATACACCGCCTACGCCGAAACCCTCGAAGCGTTCGTCAGCACCCCGATGACCTGACCATGAGCACCACAGACACCGCCGCCCCGGCGTTAAAGGAAATCTTCAACGCCGAACGCTTGCAGCACATAGCCAGCGAAATGAGCGCCGTGTACCCGGCGTTCAAGGCCAAGGCGTTTCTCAAACACGCCCAGGACGGACTCGCCGAATTATCAGTGATGCAACGCATGGCGCGTGTCAGCGAAAGCCTGCACGCCGTGTTGCCACTGGACTACGAAGATTCCCTCGAAGTGCTTTTCGAACTCGCACCACGGCTGAACAGCGGATTCGTCAGCATGTGTTTGCCGCACTACGTCGCGAGCTACGGCGGCCACGCCTTCGACACCTCCATGGACGCCCTGAAGTACTTCACCACCTTCGGCTCCTCCGAATTCGCCATCCGCCACTTTTTGCGCAGCGACCTGGAACGATCGTTAGAGCTGATGCACGACTGGACCCGCGACGAAAACCACCACGTTCGACGCCTCGCCAGCGAAGGCAGCCGCCCTCGCCTGCCCTGGTCGTTTCGGCTGGACGCGGTGCAGGCGGATCCGCAGTTGGCAGCGGGGATACTGGATCGGTTGAAGGCGGATGAGAGTTTGTACGTGCGCAAGTCCGTGGCGAATCATTTGAATGATGTGACGAAGGTGCATCCGGGGTGGGTGCTGGACACGATTGAAGGTTGGTCGTTGGAGAACAAGCACACGGCGTGGGTTGCCAAGCATGCGTTGCGTAGTTTGATTAAACAGGGGGATTTGCGGGCGCTGACGGTGATTGGCGCGGGGGCGAAGGCTGAGGTTGAGTTGTTGGATGTGCGGGTTGAACCGGCGGTGGTTAGGCTGGGGGAAGCGATTACGTTGTCGTTTGTGGTGAAGTCGACGGTGGCGCATGAGCAGCGGTTGGTGATTGATTATGCGATTGACTATGTGAAGGCGAATGGCGGGGTTTCGGGGAAGGTTTTTAAGTTGAAGACGGTGGTTTTGGCGGGGTTTGAGAGAGTGTGTGTGGGGAGGCGGCAGGTGATTAGGGACTTTACGACGCGGAAGCATTTTGTGGGGCAGCATGGGGTGAGGGTTATGGTTAATGGGGAGGTATCAGGTAGTACCGTATTCGACATCGTTGCTGGATGACACCACAGATAGACTTCGTTGAACTGGCGTTACTTGGTCAGGTATGGATTGACGGCTGGGACTGTTTTCGACCAGCAGCGGACCTCGAAGGGCATTAGGGACCAATCATTAAGTTTAGGAGGAAGCAATGAGCAAAGAGGATCGCTTTAAACAATCAGTCATTGCCACACTGGCAAAAAGAGCAGCTAATCGATGCGCAAATCCTGAGTGCGGAGCCGTTACAAGTGGTCCAGCGGGTGAGCCCAGTGGTTCAGTAAATGTGGGAGAAGCCGCGCATATATATGGGGCCCACCCTGGCTCCGCTAGATATGATGAGAAAATGGCTTCTTCTGATCGCGGTGCGATTACTAACGCGATCTGGCTGTGTGGAAATTGCCACAAGAAAATAGATGATGATGCTAACAAATACCCACCCGGCCTCTTGTTCGAGTGGCAACGTGAACATGAAAAGCGAATTTCTGAACAAGTTGGCAAAACCGCTGCAGAGGCAAGACATAGATATGAGAAAAGACACTTAGAAGAATTTGGAAGGTTAAGCTATCTCGCTGAGCGACTGATCATCGAGAAGGATGCGTATTGGGAGTACTTACTCACTGCTGAGGTGCTAAGGTTTGAAATGGCTCCAACAATACAACGCTGGGATGCGCTGAAGCGTGGATTATATTCAAAACCTATTCAGCGCATCGAGAGAGAAGATACGTTTCCATGGCTGAGTGACAAGTCACAGGAGATACTTCTAATCGTTGCAGCATTCAGCAATCTCACCAATTCAGAATTAGCCCGAGCGTGGGGCAAGCCAGGCGAAGCAGGGAGCGATATGGACATCGTCAGTGTTTGTAGACTCTATGGAGAAGCTTGTTCCAATACATTACTGTGGGAAGAATCAGTTCGTTTCACGAGAGTGGATGACGATTTTTCGGAAGTCCGTGACCTATTCATTGGCGTCGCAGGGGATGTAATTGAGCAAACTGCCAAGATTCCTGGGTTTCTAACAGAAATGGTGGCGCCCAGGCCCACTTCCGGAACTTACAGTCTAGTACTTAACATCGATCTACCCCGTGATTGGGAAAAGAAAGTCACTGCGGGTTTGAAACAGGCTGAGCGAGCATCTCGCCGTTAATCATTTACCCAAACTAATGAATGACATGAGAGGTGAGTCGTGGACAGACCAGCATTAAACTTGGCCTACCCATTTACCTTTGCTTGATGACGTTCTACCAACCCTTGTACGGAAATTCAAACCTGTCGATATGCCGCTTGGACTTTCGCCAACAGGGCACGCACAACATCCTTGACTCTATCTTTAATAAACAGAAAAATTATTTTTTAAACTTCAACTCTTTAAACTCTATCTCTTCGTAGCCCCCCAACTTCCCCCTTATAAAGCAAAATCGAACTCACACCCAGTTCGCACTGTAAAAAATCAACCAGCATTTTTAGCTTGCAGTTTTTATACATAAAACTCGGATAAACCACTGCAGCCTTACCGGGGCTGTCATCGTAAGTCCTAACGAGAAACTCATCCACTTCATTCCGAATCACATAGTTGAAACCACAGTATTCATAGCCCTCGTCGTGTTCGAAATCATCAAATCGTGTAGCGCTTTCAATTTTCAAAATAGCTTTCCGTAATCTGACTAGCGCCAGCCAATCGTTATCCGACACACCGATAGCGTACAAGAGCGGCCTCGTGAAGTGCCTCCCTCAGTGTGACCATGAAGGTCAAAATCAAGCTACTCACCAACTTTCGTAGGGAATGCCGTATTTCTCGATATACCGCTTGGCCTTTTCACTTATGGGATAAGCATACTGACCACCGTTCTTGCCCAACTCGGGCCCCAGCGGCTCCAGCTCAGCCTGAGCGCGGGCTACTTTAATTGGTCGACGACACAAATCTCTGACCCACACTTGCACCACACCACCAGGGGCGAGTCCCAAATAGACGGAGGCCATGAAGCGTGCTGTTTTCTCGGGAGTTTCCGGGCAGCGCTGATGGGTAGACGTCACCATCACTTGCCTGGCTTCTTCAGGGATATCTACCCATGCCCGGTAAGTTTTTTGCTCTGGTATCGATTGCCAGCGGACGAAGATGCGCTTGGGTAGCCCAGCCCCAATAACCGGTTTGCCTGTACCTCCAACACCAATCCAACCACGCGCAGATTCTTTGTCATCATTCGGCTCTGCACCGCTGGCGTTCCCTCCCCCGGCTCGCATAAAGGTCTTACCGTCAATGTCTTCCACGGAGCTGTCTTCAACCCACACGTTCATGAAATTGGGTTTGATGAACGCCAGCTCCCACCACGGGTATTTGGGATCATTTTCACCTGAGTTGGAGCTTGTTGCGTGACAGCCTGTGAAGGCCAAAACGCTCAATAGAGCTACGAGTATTCTCATTACCAAAGCTTCCAATCAGCTACGTGAGGATGCTGCACGCGAATGCCATCGTCCGTGGGTGCATTGATGTAAACGGCTCTCAAACCGCTGCCGTCACGTCTCCCTTGCGGATGATTCCAGTTGGCAGAGGTGTGGATGTATTTCAGTTTCAGCAATTGCTCTTCTTCTGCGGTGGTGCTGTAGTCGCCGGCGATGAATCTGTCACAGAGCGATTGCAGTTCTTGGGGAACGGCATACTCGGCTCGTCCTGGTATGTCGGTGAACGGCACACCTTTTTCTTTGGCCAACTGATACATCACTCTCAAGTAAACCGTTGAGAGTTTGCCACTAACCGGGCGTTTGAGTTGTAGCCCAGCGTATACGCGTTTTTGCTTAGGCCCGAAACGATCTTGCGGATCGGCCGGCAAAGCAAGCGCAGTGGGCGTTACGATTTCCAACAGGTGAGCAGGCCACCCTCCGGCTACCCACTGACTTTTTACCCGAGCGGCATCCTGATAGATCGAGGTTGTTTTCACGTCAGTGTTGCTCCAAACATCAAGCGTTTGCATGGGACTGACCAAAACACACTCTTCGACTTCATCGAGGTAGCTGCCCCCGATATCCGAGTGGACACCTGGAAATGAGTATTCTGGATAGTCGGGTTTGACATTACTGAGGGCGAAGTTGGCCCGACATTCGTCGCGCGCAACCAAGTGGACGACGTCCTTGAAAAAGCGCGGATCAAGGTACAGTTTTACGCCCGGTGCTACGGGGCTTTTCACCCTGCCAAGATTGGTGAAGCCAGCAATTGACGGCACCGTATCGAACAGCCCAATGAAGCCCATTCGGATACTGCCACCGTACTGGTCGACAAAGGTACGGGCGAAATTATTGGCGTAAGTGGCCAATAGATCCCTTAGCGGCCCCTGCTTGCCTCTTACGATTTCATTTGAGAAATGGCGAGCTGCCGCTGCGCCTCGACTGAATCCGAAAGTATCAAAGGTGATAGATGTAATTTCACTGCCGGGATTCTCTTGAAGGGCATCCTCAAGGACTTGTTTGATGAAGGTAAACGAAGTCTGAACACGCCCTGCGACTCCTGTCTCTCCACGCCCCATGCCTTGACCGACCAAACTGTCTTCTTCATTGGATTGAGTACCAATGCCTTCAATGTACAAAGGGCGGGATACCTGCTTTATCGGTCCCTCTCCTTCAGCAATCGGAGATTCGTAATACAGGTCGGCAAGCTTCTTTACATTGGTCGCGCCAGCGCCATAACTGCTGTCAGGATCCCCCATATAAGGCTGACAGCTAGCAGGAATATCTTCCGGCGCAATAGCATGCTGCGCCCCACACAGCAATCCCGCCGCCGTGTTGTTCGCATTATTCCCAGTGCCATCAAAGAAAACCCCAATCCTCAGCGCAATTCCGATTTTCTCAGGTTCGCGCGCAGGTTCTTTCCCGTGTTTCTCATATTCCGCCCAACGCTGGGCGTGAATATCGACGGGTTTGGCTTCTTCGTAACGGTAATTTTTCGGGGGGTTGGGTACGTAGCCACTCATCCGTGATTCCTGGTTCTGATCCTTGAGAACGGCCCGAAGGTTGACAGCCGAGGCTGGGGGGCGCAAGCCGTGGCCGTGTGCCAGCCAGGGCGTGACCGCGGGGTTCGACGAGGGTTTCCCCTCGTCGGGGTGGGGGTTAGCTGGCGATTTCGACGTTATCCAGCGCTTGGTTGACGGCGATTTCGCCGAGCATCACGACTTGGGCGATGCCCAGTGCGGTTTTGCGGTGCGGGGTGTCGAGCATAGCGGCGAAGTTCAGGAGCATTTCGCTGGCGGAGCCGAGGGTTTCGCTGGCGTTGGCGAGCAGGGATTCGCTGTTGTACTTCGGGTTGGCGAGGTACATGCGTTCGGGTTGTTGGGTGCTGGCCATGATTTGGCTGGCGGGTTTGAGGTAGTGGTCGAGGGCGCGTTCGGCGGCTTCGTGGAATCGCTTGGAGTCGGGGGATTCGTAGGGGGATGTGGGGTCGGTTTCGGGTGGGTTGGGTGTTGGTTTGATCATGGTGAAACTCCTAGTTAATAAAAAGGAGCCTTCACATTCGCTACCAAACGAAGGTGGCGGCCATACGCGGGTTGGTAGACCGGTAACTAGGACCCGGCACACCCGAAGGTGTCCTGCGCATGGCCACCATTGAGCAGAGACCTGATGAGGTCTGCGAACGGTTCGCGATGCGACTAGTTATGGCGGGCTACCAAACCCGATCACTGTTTTTCAGCGACCGACAGACGATAGAACCCGCGACCTAGACGCACAAGCCGGCGGATTCTGGCTTAGTCGTAGGTAACGGCGCAAGGCGTTGTAGGGTTTCGGTGGTTACTTGAGGCTTCGTTTAAACAGTGGCGGTTTTTACTGTTTATTTCGGTCAGTGGTTGATGGGGTGAATGGGCGGGCGTCTTCGCGAGCAAGCTCGCTCCCACAGGGGTTTGTGGTTGAGTTGGGATTGGTGGTGGCTGAGCTGGCGTTATCGCGAGCAGGCTCACTCCTACAGGGGATTGAGTCTGGCTTGGGATTTGGGGTGAGTGGGCTGGCGTCTTCGCGAGCAGGCTCGCTCCCACAGGTTTTGTGTTGGGCTTGAGGTTCGCGGCGGGCGGGCTGGCGTCTTCGTGGGCAAGCCCGGGCTCCCACAGGGATTGGGGGATGGTTAGGGTCGGTGGCGTGTCATGTTGATGAGGGCGGAACGTCCACCACCCGGCGCCGGGCGCTCTTCGATGGAGAACGGCACGAAGCCGAGCTTTGGATAGAGCAGCAGGCCGGCGGTATTTTCGTTGAAGCAGGACAGTTGCACTTCCTTGGCCTGGTATTTTTCGAAACCCACTGCGGTCATGGTTTCGACGATGTACCGCGCCACACCCTGGCCACGGGCATATGGCGCGACGATGACGTTGCCAATGCAGCAAATGCCATCGTGCTCAGCGCGGTAGAAATTGGCGAAGCCAACGAACTCGCCGTTGGCCAGAAAAGCCGTGGAGTCGAAGCGCTGGCTGATTGCGCTGTGCATCTGCTCTTCCGTCAGCGGGAAGTTGGCTTTCGGGAACATGAAGAACAGCTCTCGTTCGCCCTGGGGAAAGCTGCACAGGGTGTTGACGTCGTCGGCCGTCACTGGCCGGTGGGAGAAATTCATCGCTGCCCTGCCCTCACTTTTTACCCGCCAGATGATGCGCAACCAAGGCGTTGGCATGGCCGTGGCCCATGCCGTGTTCATCCTTGAGCCACGCCACCAGCTCCATGTGTTTCTTGTCGCTGATGCCGGCGAGCAGGCTCAGCCAGTGTTCGATGGACTGGCCGTACTTCTTTTCGATGGAGGGAAAGTACGACGCCGGGCCTTTTACCTTGTTGTCTTCGCTCATGCTGCAAGCTCCCTGTGGTCACAACGGAGGGTCGGCGGACGCTCCTTGTCGGCAGGTCATAGAGTGGACGCGAAGTGCGATTCCGGCAACTGCCCCGCTCCGCCAGACACCACAAAAACCTGTGGGAGCGAGCCTGCTCGCGAAGGGGCCGTGTCAGCCGACATCATCAGAGGCTGATACACCGCTTTCGCGAGCAGGCTCGCTCCCACAGGGGTTGTAGTCGATCAGGGTTATTCCGTGCGGCCCGGCAGCATCCGCACCAGCGTGTTATCGCGCACCCAATAATGGTGGAACAACCCCGCCAGCGCATGCAGCCCGATCAGCCAGTAACCGGTGCTGCCAATCAGTTCATGCCAGTACTTCAGTTGCTTGGCGAAGTCCGGGTCGATGGCCACGGGTGCCGGGACGTGGAAGCCGAAGTACGGGAACGGTTTGTCGCCCGCCGCGAGCATCAGCCAGGCGAGGATCGGCGTGGCGATCATCAGCCCATAAAGCGCCAGGTGCATCAGGTGCGAGATGCCGGTCTGCCACGCCGGTGGCTTGGGCGTGATCGGCGGGCGTGGGGTGAGGCGGCCGAGCAGGCGGATCCAGACGAGGGCGAAGATGCTCGCGCCGAACAGGCCGTGGAAGCCCATCAGCAAGCCGCGTGCTTCGCTGCCCTTGGGCAGGTAGCCCTTGATTTCGACGCAGGCGTAGACGCCGACGAACAGCGCCAGCATCAGCCAGTGCAGGGTGATAGAGAGTTTTCCGTAACGGGTTACGGCGATGTCGCGGGACATAAGCTGCGCCTCTTGATTGTCATGAGTGACGGCCGATTCGTTCGACCGCCTCGCTCCGGTTGTTGGGCGAACCGACGGCGTTACCCTGCCCGCCCAGTCTTAAGAGAGTCTGAAGACAGACCCTCAGGTTAACCTTTTTTTACCTTCAGACTTCGTTAAGAAATGGCTTGGATACTCCGCTCAAACCTATTGAGGGAGGCGTTCTGCCCATGCCCGAATTTGACTGGAACATCCCCCTGCCCCTGCGCTTCGGTCAAGCCGAAACACCGCAGATGACACTGACCGGCGCGCTGCCCGACGACACTCTGCGAGCGACGTTTGAAAGCTTTATCCAGCAGCGCTTTCGCAAGGCCCACGGTGCCGATATCCGCCATTTCATGCCCGAGCTGTTCGGCATGCACAACGGCGACGGCGAGTTGTGCGCTGTGGCCGGGGTGCGTCGCGCGCATCTGCAGCCACTGTTTCTCGAGCGCTATCTGGATGAGCCGATCGAGCCGTTGATCAGCGCGGCGGCAGATCGTCCGGTCGAGCGCAGCGCCATCGTCGAAGTCGGCAACCTCGCCGCCAGCGACACCGGCAGCGCGCGCCTGAGCATCATCGCCATCACCTACCTGCTGGCCATGGGCGGCCTGGAATGGGTGACGTTCACCGGCAACATCGGCCTGGTCAACAGCTTCCATCGCCTGGGTTTGAAGCCAGTGACATTGTGCGCCGCTGATCCGGATCGATTGGGTGACGAGCGTCAACACTGGGGCAGTTATTACGAAAGTAAACCTTGGGTACACGTCGGCAACATCCGTGCGGGGTTCGTCCATTTGCGCGATATCGGCCTGTTTACCCGCCTGGGTTTGCCGGGCTCGATTGAAGGAGCCTGTCATGTCGCTTGAATTGCAACGCTTCCAGGAAACCCTGCGCGACCATGCCCGGCGCAATGACCACGCGACGGCCCTGTGGGGCGACACGCTGAAACTCGATTACGCCACGCTGTACGCCGAGGTGTTGTATCGCCAGGAGCGCCTGCGCGATGAGCAAGCGCAGGTGATTGCGCTAGCGTTGGATAACGGCGTCGACGCAATGCTCTGGGATCTGGCCGTGCTGTTTGAAGGCCTGACCTGCGTGACGCTGCCGCCGTTTTTCAGTGCGGCGCAACGTGCTCATTGTCTGGAACAGAGCCAGGCCGAACGGGTAATCGCCGAGCCGGAGCTGGGCACCGAACTGCTCGCGGCTGGTTATGAACAACGTGGCGAGTTCTGGTGCCGTTCGTTCAGTGGCCCCAGTCGCATGCCGGCCGGTACCGCAAAACTCACCTTCACCTCCGGCACCACCGGCACGCCGAAAGGTGTGTGCCTGAGCGCCGACAGCCTGCTGCGGGTTGCACGGGAGCTGCATCAGGCCAGCGAAGTGACCGGCCCGCAGCATCATCTGGCGCTGCTGCCGTTGGCGATTCTGCTGGAGAACCTCGGCTGTTACGCCGCGCTGTATGCCGGCGCGACGCTGAGTTTGCCGAGTCAGAAAACCCTCGGCATTCAGGGCGCCAGCGGCGTCGAGATTCCGCGCCTGCTCGGTTATCTGGCCAGCCGTGCGCCGCAGAGTCTGATCCTGGTGCCGCAGTTGCTGTTGTTACTGGTCAGCGCCGCCGAGCAGAAAGCCTTCGACCCGCAACACCTGCGCTTTGCCGCTGTCGGCGGCGCGCGGGTCTCGGAGGATCTGCTGCACCGCGCGCAACGGCTCGGGCTGCCGGTTTACGAAGGTTACGGCTTGTCCGAATGCGCGTCGGTGGTGTGCCTCAATCGCCCCGGCGCACGCCGCCCCGGCAGCGTCGGCCGACCGTTGCCGCATGTCGAAGTACGGCTGGCCGAGGACGGCGAAGTGCTGATCAAGGGCTCGACGTTGCTCGGCTATCTGGGCGAAGAGCCGTACGCCGATGAGTGGTGGCCGAGCGGCGATCTGGGCGAGTTCGACCCGGAAGGTTTTCTCTATCTCAAGGGCCGCAAGAAGCACCAGTTCGTCACCAGTTTCGGGCGCAACGTCAACCCGGAATGGGTCGAGTCCGAGCTGACCCAGCGCCGCCACATCGCCCAGGCCTTCGTTTACGGCGAGGCCTTGCCGCGCAATCACGCCCTGCTCTGGCCGCATCGCCCGGACTGCACCGATGCCGAACTGGCCGCTGCCGTCGCCGAAGCCAACGAGGCTTTGCCCGATTACGCCCAGGTGCATCAGTGGACGCGCCTGCCGCAACCCTTCAGCGCCGCCAATGGCTTGCTCACCGCCAATGGCCGCCCGCGCCGCGACGCCATCGTCGCGCAGTACCACAGCCAATTGACCGAATCCGCTGTTTCCGAGGAGTCCGCATCATGAGTTTTTTTGACACCCTGCAAGAAGCCACGCAACAGGAACGCCACGAACTGTTCAACCTGCCGATCATCGTCGATGCCCTGCAAGGCAAGGTCAGCCTCGACAGTTATCGGGCGTTTCTCGCGCAGGCGTATTACCACGTGCGCCACACCGTACCGCTGATGATGGCTTGCGGCGCACGCCTGCCGACCCGTCTGGAATGGCTGCGCAAAGCGGTGTGCGAGTACATCGAGGATGAATACGGCCACGAACAGTGGGTGCTCAACGACATTGCCGCGTGTGGCGGTGATCGTGATGCAGTGCGCGACGGTCAGCCGTCGTTGTCGATCGAGTTGATGGTCAGCTTCCTTTACGACCTGATCGCCCGGGACAATCCAGTCGGTCTGTTTGGCATGGTCAACGTGCTCGAAGGCACCAGCATCGCCCTGGCCACCCACGCAGCGGGCAGCATTCGCGAACGTCTGGCGTTGCCGGAAACGGCGTTCAGTTACCTGAGTTCCCACGGTTCGCTCGACATCGAGCACATGCAAACCTATCGGCGCCTGATGAATCAGCTGGAAGATCCTGCCGATCAAGCCGCCGTGATCCATGCCTCGAAGGTCGTCTATCGCCTGTACACCGACATGTTCCGTGGCTTGCCGCGTGACGCGGAGGCTCAACATGCAGCTGCGTGACGCGCGGGTGGTACTGACCGGTGCCAGTGGCGGCATCGGTCTGGCCATCGCCGAAACCTTGTGCGCTGCCGGCGCCCGCGTGCTGGCCGTGGCGCGGCATCAGGAGGCACTGCTGCCGTTGCTCAAGCGCTACCCCGACTCGTTGTGCTGGGTCGCCGCTGACCTGACCTTCCTCAGCGACCGGCGCAAAGTGCTGGTCGCCGCCGAAGCCATCGGCGGCATCAACCTGCTGATCAACGCCGCCGGGGTCAATCACTTCGCCATGCTCGAACAGCTCGATGACAGCGACATCAACGCGATGCTGGCGGTGAACATCAGTGCGCCGATGTGCCTGACCAAACTGCTGTTGCCGCTGCTCAAGCAGGCCGACAGCGCGATGGTGGTCAACGTCGGCTCGACCTATGGCTCGATCGGCTACCCGGGTTACGCCAGTTATTGCGCGACCAAATTCGCTTTGCGCGGGTTTTCCGAGGCGCTGCGCCGCGAGCTCGCCGACACCCGCGTCAGCGTGCTGTACGTCGCGCCGCGCGCCACGCGTACCTCGATGAACAGCGCCGCCGCGCAAGCGTTGAACGACGCGCTCAAGGCCAACGTCGACGATCCGCAAACCGTGGCCTCGGCGGTGATCCATGCGATTGCCGGTGATCGCCGCGATCTCTACCTGGGCTGGCCGGAACGCTTCTTCGTGCGCCTGAACAATCTGCTCCCGCATCTGGTGGATCGCGGCCTGCGTAAGCAATTGCCGCTGATCCGCCGCCTCAGTGAAAAACCTGACAATGAGTCGCCAAAACCATGAAAAAACTATCCGCATGCCTGTTGCTCGCCGCCCTGAGTCAAAGCGTCTGGGCACTGGAACCCGCCGACCAGAAACGTCTCGAAGGCATCCAGCAGAATTGGGCGCACATCCAATATGAAGTGACGGAAAAACAGCGCGCCGCCGCGTTCGAGCAATTGGCCAACGAGGCCAACGCGTTCACCACGCAGCGCCCGACGGTGGCCGAAGCGTGGATCTGGAAAGGCATCGTCACCAGCAGCTGGGCCGGCGCCGAGGGCGGACTCGGCGCACTGGGCAAAGCCAAGGATGCCAAGGCTGACCTGGAGAAATCCCTGGCCCTCGACCCCAAAGCCCTGCAAGGCTCGGCTTACACCAGCCTCGCCGCGCTGTATGACCGCGTGCCCGGCTGGCCCATCGGTTTCGGCGACAGCGACAAGGCCGAGCAACTGCTCAAGCAAGCCTTGCAATTGAACCCCAACGGCATCGACAGTCTGTACTTCTGGGGCGATCACCTCTACCGTCAGAAGCGCTACGCTGAAGCCAAAGCAGCGCTGCTCAAAGCCCAGCAAGCCGCGCCGCGCCCGGGCCGGGAAAGTGCCGATGCCGGGCGCCGCAAAGAAATCGCCAGCCTGCTGCTGGACGTGAACAAGAAACTCGACTGACAGGAGTCCGCGTGCGTTTATTACTGGTTGAGGATGACGTGGCGCTGGGTGAAGGCATTCATCAGGCGCTGGGCCGCGAGGGTTACACCGTCGACTGGCTCAAGGACGGCAGCAGTGCGTTGCATGCGCTGCTCAGTGAAACCTTCGATGTCGCCGTGCTGGACCTCGGTCTGCCGCGCATGGACGGCCTGCAAGTGCTGCGCCGCCTGCGCGACAGCGGTTCGAATCTGCCGGTACTGATTCTCACCGCGCGCGACGCTACCGAAGATCGCATCGCCGGGCTCGACGCCGGGGCCGACGACTACCTGATCAAACCGTTCGACCTGGACGAGCTCAAGGCGCGGCTGCGCGCCTTGTTGCGGCGCAGTGCCGGGCGCGCCCAGGCGTTGATCGAACATGCCGGCATCAGCCTCAACCCCGGCACTCAGCAAGTCAGTTATCAGGGCCAGCCTGTGGCCCTGACGCCCAAGGAATATCAGTTGCTGCACGAACTGCTGTCGCCACCGGGCCGGGTGATGACCCGCGATCAACTGATGCAACTGCTCTACGGCTGGAATGAAGAAGCCGAAAGCAACACCCTCGAAGTGCACATTCACCATCTGCGCAAGAAGTTTTCCACCGACCTGATCCGCACCATCCGCGGTGTGGGTTATCTGGTGGAGGAGCGTCGATGACCTCGATCCGCCGCCGCACGCTGACTCTGATTATCGGCCTGTTGCTGGCCGGTCTCGCGGTGCTCAGCACCTTCAACCTGCACGACAGCAACCACGAAATCGCCGAGGTCTACGACGCGCAATTGGCGCAGAACGCGCGCCTGCTGCAAGGCGTGATGCGCATGCCCTTGGCCAGCAAGCAGCACGCCGAACTGTACCAGGCGTTCAACTCGGCGCTGGGCGAAGCGGTGCCGCGTGGCGACGGTCATCCTTACGAACGCAAAATCGCCTTTCAGGTGTGGAATCCTGCCGGTGATGTGTTGGTCCACACCGCTAGCGCACCGTCCTTCAAGGCGCCGCCGACGCAGCACGGCTTCAGCGATGTGGTGGATCTGAACAACCGTCACTGGCGCGCCTTTCTCCTCGAAGACCCACAGAACAACCTGCGCATCTGGGTCGGTGAGCGCGATGATGTGCGCGCCGATCTGGTCGACCGTATCGTCCGCCACACCCTGTGGCCGAACGTGGTCGGCAGCTTGCTGCTCGCGGCGATGGTCTGGCTGGCGATCGGCTGGGGCCTCAAGCCCTTGGCGAACATGGCCGAGACCCTGCGCGCCCGCCACAGCGGTTCGCTGGAGCCGTTGCAACTGGCGCCGCTGCCCAGTGAGCTGGAACCGATGCAGGCAGCGCTCAATCGCATGCTCGCGCAGATTCAGGAAGTGCTCGGCCGCGAACGGCGTTTTATCGCCGATGCCGCCCACGAAATGCGCACGCCGCTGGCGGTGCTGCGGGTGCATGCGCAGAACCTGCAGGAGGCCGGCACCGAACAGGAGCGCCGCGAATCGCTGGCGTTTCTGATCGCCGGGGTCGACCGCACCAGTCGCCTGGTCAACCAGTTGCTGACCATGGCGCGTCTGGAACCGAAACCCAACCCGCCGCCACTGAAATCCATCGACCTGAGCGAAACCGTACGCAACAGCCTGGTGCAACTGACACCATGGTTGCTGAGCAAACACCTGGAGCTGGCCTTTGAAGACAGCGCCCGGCCGTTCAACATCATGGCCAGCCCCGGCACCATCGACATTGCCCTGAACAACCTGATCACCAATGCTGCGAACTTCTCCCCCGAACACGGGGTGATCACCGTGCTGCTCAGCCAGGCCGAGGGCTTCTACCACTTGAGCGTTGAGGATCAGGGGGCGGGCATTGATGAAGCGGACCGGGCGCGGTTGTTCGAACGTTTCTACAGTCGCGGCAATGCCCACGGTGCGGGGCTGGGGCTGACCATCGTCAACACCATCGCCACGCAGTTGGGCGGGCGAATCACGTTGGTCAACCGCGCCGAAGGTGGGTTGCGCGCGACCTTGTCGATTCCCGACGGACAACCGCGCCCCGCGGCGCAACGCAGCACCCGCGAGCCGCCGGGTTAAGCCTGATCGCGGCGCCAGGAGCGCCATCGCCCGGTAAAAACAGTGGTCGCGCGTCGCAATCTGATCCAGATCAGTTCCCGGGGCGAACATCGGCGTAGAACAGAGTTAGCGCACTCCCCCGCGCGTTGCTCGTTCAGCCCCGATGGAGGCTCACCTCATGCTCACTGTCAAAGACCACAATGACCGCGCGGCGCCGGCCTATGCCGCGCACCCCGGTGAATACTGGATCGAGTCGCTCAAGGATGGCCGCCACGTCTTGATCCGCGCACTGGCCGCCAAGGATCGCGAACGCGAGTACGCGTTCATCAAGCGCTTGTCGCCCGAATCCCGGCACCTGCGTTTTCTCGCGCAGATCAGTGAGCCGGGCACCGCGTTGCTCGATCAGTTGATGGACGTCGATTACAAGCAACGCGCAGCCTACGTCGCACTGGTTCACGAAAATGGCGAATTGATCGAAATCGGCATCAGCCGCTACGCCGCCACGGGCGAACAGGACTGCGAATGCGCCGTGACGGTCGCCGATGAGTGGATGCACCTGGGCCTGGGCACGTTGCTGATGCAACACTTGATCAAGGCCGCTCGGCACCACGGTTTCAAGCATCTGTATTCGGTGGATTCGGCCAGCAACACGGCCATGCGCGACCTCGCAAGATCACTGGGCTTTGAAACCCACAGCGATCCTGATGATCCGCACCAGGTCATTCATCGCCTGAGTCTGTAGCGCCATTCCTGCGCCCCGCACCTGTACAAGATGCGGGGCGCGTTGCCGATCACGGCGTGATTGCCACCTTCATCACCCCATCGCGCTGATGCGCGAACAGTTCATACGCGGCCTCGATATCGTCCAGTTTGAAGTGGTGGGTCACCAGCGGCGACAGGTCGACGCCACCGCTTTGCACCACCGCCATCAACCGGCGCATGCGTTCCTTGCCGCCGGGGCACAGGGTGCTGACGATGCTGTAATCGCCCAGCCCTGCCGCAAAGGCTGCGTAGGGAATGCGCAGGTCCGACGCGTAAACCCCCAGACTCGACAAGCGTCCGCCCGGGCGTAACACCCGCAACGCAGACTCGAACGTGCCTTGGGTGCCCAAGGCTTCGATGGACACATCCACGCCGCGCCCGTCGGTCAACGCCATGATTTGCTCGACCACGTCGCCATCCTTGAAGTTGACCACATGGGTCGCACCCAACTGCCGCGCGACGCTCATGCGCTCTGCCACCGCGTCGACGCCAATGATCACGCTCGCACCCTTGAGCCGCGCCCCGGCCACCGCACACAGGCCGATCGGCCCCAGCGCGAACACCGCAACGCTGTCGCCGATACTGACTTCGCCGCGTTCGGCGCCGGAGAACCCGGTGGACATGATGTCCGGGCACATCAGCACCTGCTCGTCGCTGAGCCCGTCGGGGATCGGGCACAGGTTGGCCAAGGCATCGGGCACCAAGACGTACTCCGCCTGACAGCCATCAATGATGTTGCCGAATTTCCAGCCGCCGGTGGCGCGAAAACCGTGACGGGTGTCCGGCCCGTCCTGGGAGCCGCAGCCGCACAGGCAGGCGTAGCTTTGACCGCTGGGGGTGATGGCGCCGGCAATCACCCGTTGGCCTTCGAAAAAACCGCGCACCTGTGAGCCGAGTTTCTCGATCACGCCCACCGGTTCGTGACCGACGGTCAAACCTTTGGCCACCGGATACTCGCCCCGCAGGATATGCACGTCGGTGCCGCAGATCGTCGTGGTGGTGATACGCACCAGTGCATCCAGCGGGCCAACCTCGGGGATCGGCTTATCATCCAGCACGATGCGATTCTTTTCGACGAATATCGCCGCTTTCATCATGGCCATGATCAAGACTCCTGTGCAGGTGTTTGCAGTGAGTTCAGCACCTTTCCAAGGCTGCGCTGAATTGATCGACACAAGGTTGATAACGATCAACCCATGCAGAATTGCGCCCGCCGTTACCGCCCGTCGGGCGCGGGGGTTGCTCGGCTGCGTCATTGACAAAGATCAAGCCGCGCCCGGCGGCCCGGAGCAGCATGAACTGACGCCGCTGGTGCCGTTGCGCCCGCCGTGCAATGCCGCTACCCACAGGAGATTCGTCATGTCCGAGCAAGCACGTTTCATGCTGGTGGCTTCACCGCTGATGAAGCACAGCCCTGCGTTCGATCGGGCCGCGGCACTGGCCAAGGCATCGGGCGCGGCGCTGCATATCGTGGCGTTCGATTTCCTCGAAGGACTGGCGACCGCAGGGCTGGTCAACGAACAGGCCCTCGAACAGATGCGCCTGGGTTATGTCGAGCGCCATCACCAATGGCTGGAGGATCAGGCCCGACCGATGCGCCACCTCGGCGTGACCGTGACCACGGAAGTGGTGTGGGTCGACAATCCGTTGCGCGAGATTCAGATTCATCTCAAGGAGCAGCCGATGGCCCTGTTGATCAAAGATCTGCAGCACGCCTCGTTCATGTCACGGTTGATGTTCACCCCGCTCGATGTTCATTTGCTGCGCGAATGCCGGGTGCCGCTGCACTTCGTCAGCCATGTCCAGAACGCCCGGCCTCAACGGATTGTCGCGGCGATTGATCCGTTTCATCGCGACGAGCAATACGCTGACTTCAACGACCGCATCCTGCGCGAGGCCGCCAAACTGGCCAGCGTCTGCGCGGCCGAACTCGACGTGGTCTACGCCTACGACCTGTCATCGATCAGCGCCGACGAGTTCGGTTTTGGCGACGCCTCGACGTTTTTCACCGCAGGCAAGGCGAAAACCCTGTTCGATGCGCAAGGTGATGCGTTCCGCGAACTGGCCGAGCGCAACGGCATCCCGCCGGAACGCCAGCACATGATCATGGGCAATCCGGCCAAAGTACTGTGCAGCTACGCCGATGCCTATGACATCGACGTGATCGTCATGGGCCGGATCGGCCATCGTGGCCTGGGTCGGTTGGTCGGCAGCACGGTGGAACAGTTGCTGTACAAAATGCCCTGCAGCGTCTGGGTGGTGTCACCGCAAGTGCTGGTCGACTGAACGCAGCCGTCCCTCGCCGAGGGACGGCTTCAGATCGAGCGCTGGTTGACCCGCGCCATCAATTGCTCGGCGCTTTCCTTGCGCTCGGAGTAGCGGTCGACCAGATGCGCCTGTTGATCGCGCAGCAGCACGGTGAACTTCACCAGTTCTTCCATCACGTCCACCACACGGTCGTAGAACGGCGACGCTTTCATCCGCCCGGCGTCGTCGAATTCCATATAGGCCTTCGGCACCGAGGATTGATTGGGGATGGTGAACATGCGCATCCAGCGACCCAACACGCGCAACTGGTTGACCACGTTGAACGACTGCGAACCGCCGCAAACCTGCATCACCGCCAGGGTCTTGCCCTGGGTCGGACGCACAGCGCCGAGTTCCAGCGGGATCCAGTCGATCTGCGCCTTGAACACGGCCGACATCGCGCCGTGCCGTTCTGGCGAACACCAGACCTGACCCTCCGACCACATCACCAGCTCGCGCAATTCCTGCACCTTAGGATGGTCGACCGGAACATCGTCAGGCAGCGGCAAACCGGACGGGTTGAAGATCCGCGTTTCGGCGCCGAAGTGTTCGAGCAGGCGCGCGGCCTCCTCTACCAGCAAACGGCTGAAGGAGCGTTCGCGGGTCGAGCCGTAGAGCAGCAGGATGCGTGGTTTGTGCTCGCCCGGTTTCACGGGTTTGCCGTCATCGAACAGGCTGAGATCGAGGTTGGGTAGATGGGTGGACATGGGTTCTCCAACTCAGAGAGTGCCGATACGATCCAGCTCACGCTGGAGCTCTGCGCGGCTGAGTGTTTTGAATGGGAGGCCGAGGAAGGTTGCGCAGCGCCGTTCGATGATCGTCAGCGTGGCAGCAAACGCTGCGTCCACAGCGGCATCGTCACCGATCACATCCGAGGGATCTGCCAGGCCCCAATGGGATTTGAGCGCGGGACCGAAGTACACCGGGCAACTCTCACCGGCGGCCTTGTCGCAGACGGTAATGACAATGTCTGGCGGATTGTCTTCGAACGCGTCATTGCCTTTGCTGTATAGGCCATCGATGGCAATGCCGGCCTGTTGCAGCGTCGACAGGCTGCGCGGCAACACTTGGCCTTTGGGGAAGCTTCCGGAACTCACGGCCTCGAATCCGGGGCGCGCCAGATGATTGAACATGGCTTCAGAGAGGATGCTGCGGCAGCTGTTGGCCGTGCACATGAATAAGACTCGCATGGATGTTTCCTGACAGTTGAGGGGTCAGCAGCACGCTGCTTCGCGGACGGGGCGTCCATTCATGTTCTGCAAGCGTGCGGCGTTGTCCTTGAGCCAATCGACGTTGGCCTTTGACGTTACTTGCAGGATTTGGTGAACCCAATCGGGCAGCGCCGGGTTGAGCCGGTAATAGACCCACTGGCCCTGACGGCGATCAAGCAGCAACCCATTGCTACGCAGTTGCGCGAGGTGGCGGCTGATTTTCGGTTGGCTGTCGTCGAGCGCACACATCAGCTCGCAGACGCAGAGTTCACCTTGTTCGCAAATGAGCAGCATGGCGCGCACACGGGTTTCGTCAGCGAGGCTTTTGAAGACTTCGGTGGGAGTGATCATGGGACGCGCTCTACACATATGGAAATTCGAATATACGGATATCCATATATAAATCAACCCGGAGATGACACACATCTCGCGTGATATGCGCACACCCCCTGTGGGAGCGAGCCTGCTCGCGAAGGCGGTGGGTCAGGCGAGATTTGCGTATCAGATACACCGCTTTCGCGAGCAGGCTCGCTCCCACACGGGGATTTGGATGCGGCTGGTTTAACCGCGTAAAAGCCCCTGCTCCGCCTCACACAACCCCACCACATAATCCCAGACCACCCGCAGCCGCACCGATTTGTGCAACTCGCGCCGCGTGCTGATCCAGTAACTACGCTCGATGCTTTCATCCGGCAGCAACGGCACCAGCTCGGGATCAGACTCGGCCATGTAGCACGGCAACACGGCAATGCCCAATCCAGACCGCGCCGCCTCCTGCTGCGCGATGACGCTGGTGCTATGGAACACCACGCGCGGGCTGCGGCAGAAGCTGTTGAGAAACATCAGTTCCTGGCTGAACAGCAAATCATCGACATAACCGATCCACGCATGCCGCCCAAGGTCTTCGCGGCTGTGCAGGGGCGGGGCTTTATCGAGATAGCGTTGGCTGGCATACAGCGCCAAGCGATAGTCCGTGAGTTTGCGCGTCACCAGCATGTCCGCCGCCGGCCGCTCCAGATGAATGCTGATCTCGGCCTCACGGTTGAGGATACTGACAAAGCGCGGCACGGCGACCAGTTCCACTTCCAGCCCCGGATAACGCTCGAACAAGCCGATCATGCGACTGGCGAGGAACTTGATGCCCAGTCCTTCGGTGACGCCGACACGAATCTTGCCCAACGGCGCAGTGGATTGGGTGATTTCTTCCTGCGCCAGCAACGCTACGTTTTCCATCGCTTCAGCGTGCTTGAGCAACGCCTCCCCCGCCGGGGTCATTTCGTAGCCTTGTGCATGCTGAACGAACAGCGCGGTGCCGAGGCTTTTTTCAATGGCTTCGATGTGGCGGGCGACGGTGGCGTGGGTGGTGTTGAGGCGGCGGGCGGCGGTAAGCAGGCGGCCGCTGCGTTGCAGTTCGAGAAAAAACCGCAGGTCGTTCCAGTCGAACATGGCGTGTCCTTGTCGGCTATGGTCAATGCAGGCTGTTTAAAAACGCACAGCGGCTGCGCAAAAACTAACATTCTTTTAACGAAAGCTAACAACTAGAGTGTCCGACAATAAAAACAAAAAGCGAGGTCAGGGAATGCAGACTTCCCTTGATGAATACGACTACATCGTGGTCGGCGCCGGCCCTGCCGGGTGTTTGCTGGCCAATCGGCTGTCGGCGGATCCGCAGCAGCGGGTGCTGTTGCTCGAAGCCGGCGGGCGCGACAACTATGCGTGGATTCACATTCCTGTCGGTTACCTGTTCTGCATCGGTAACCCGCGCACCGACTGGTGCTTCAAGACCGAAGAACAACCGGGCCTCAACGGCCGCGCGCTGAGTTATCCGCGCGGCAAAGTGCTGGGCGGTTGTTCCTCCATCAACGGCATGATCTACATGCGCGGGCAAGCCAACGACTACGATGGCTGGGCGGCCGAGGGCAATCCCGGTTGGGCCTGGAACGACGTGCTGCCGCTGTTCAAACAAAGCGAAAACCACTTTGCCGGTGCCGCTGAATTCCACGGCGCCAAGGGTGAATGGCGGGTCGAACAACAGCGGCTGTCGTGGCCGATTCTGGATGCCTTTCGCAGTGCTGCCGAGCAGAGCGGCATCGCCAGCATCGACGACTTCAATCAGGGCGACAACGAGGGTTGCGGCTACTTCCAGGTCAATCAGAAATCCGGGGTGCGCTGGAACGCGGCGAAGGCTTTTCTCAAACCTGTACGTGATCGGACGAACCTGACGGTGCTGACCGGGGTTGAGGTGGATCGGGTGCTACTGGAGGACGGACGCGCCTCGAAGGTCAGTGCGCGTCATGAAGGTCAGAGCAAGCAGTTCAAGGCGCGCAAAGAGATTGTCCTGTGCGCCGGTGCAGTCGGTTCGCCGAGCATTCTGCAGCGCTCCGGGATTGGTCCGCGGCCGCTGCTCGAGCGCTTGGGCATCGGCGTGATTCATGAGCTGCCGGGCGTTGGCGGCAACCTGCAGGATCACCTGCAATTGCGCCTGATCTACCAACTGGAAAACGCGCGCACGCTGAATCAGATCGCCGGCAGTGTCTGGGGCAAGATGGGCATGGGCCTGCGCTATCTGTATGACCGTAGCGGGCCGCTGTCGATGGCGCCGAGTCAGTTGGGCGCGTTTGCGCGTTCGGGGCCGGAGCAAACCTCGGCGAATCTTGAGTACCACGTGCAGCCACTGTCGCTGGAGCGTTTTGGCGAGCCGTTGCATAGCTTTCCCGCCTTCACCGCCTCAGTTTGCGACTTGCGTCCGCAGAGTCGGGGACGCATCGACATTCGTTCGGCGGATCCACAGGAAGCGCCGCTGATTCAGCCCAACTATCTCAGTCATCCCGAAGATCTGCGCGTCGCGGCGGATGCGATTCGCCTGACCCGACGCATCGTCAGCGCGCCTGCCCTGCAAGGCTTCAAACCGGTGGAATATCTGCCCGGCGCCAGCCTGCAAAGTGAAGAAGAGCTGCAGGAAGCGGCGGCGAAGATCGGCACGACGATTTTCCACCCGGTCGGCACCTGTCGCATGGGCAATGACGGCGATGCGGTGGTCGACGCACAACTGCGCGTCCACGGCGTGCCCGGTTTGCGCATCGCCGATGCGTCGATCATGCCGCGCATTACCTCGGGCAACACCTGTTCGCCTACGCTGATGATTGCCGAGAAGGCTGCACAACTGATCCTCAACCCCAACACCAGGAGCAGCACCCCGAAATTGGAGCTGGCCCAAACCCTGTAGGAGCTGCCGAAGGCTGCGATCTTTTGACTTTGGATTTTCCAGATCAAAAGCAAGATCAAAAGATCGCAGCCTGCGGCAGCTCCTACAAGGGACCGCGTTTAATTCAAGGCATCACCCGGACACGCAACACCAGTGGAACAACAAAAACAATCACTGTGAGGGATACCGATATGTCAGAACACGTTCAGCCGCTGGACGCCGTGCGCAGCGCCGAGACCAGCAATGCCACACAAAAAGTCATCTTCGCTTCATCACTGGGGACGGTGTTCGAGTGGTATGACTTCTTCCTCTACGGCGCCCTCGCGGCGGTGATCAGCAAACAGTTTTTCGCTGGGGTCAACGACACCACAGCGTTCATCTTTGCGCTGATGGCCTTCGCCGCAGGCTTTATCGTGAGGCCGTTCGGGGCGCTGGTGTTCGGTCGGTTGGGGGACATGATCGGGCGCAAATACACCTTTCTCGCGACGATCATTCTGATGGGCGTGGCGACCTTCTGCGTCGGCCTGCTGCCAACCTACGCCAGCATCGGCATCGCCGCACCGATCATTCTGGTGGTGCTGCGCATGCTGCAGGGCCTGGCGCTCGGCGGTGAATATGGCGGCGCAGCCACCTACGTGGCCGAGCACGCGCCGATTGGCAAACGCGGTTTCCACACCAGCTGGATTCAGTCCACCGCGACCCTCGGCCTGCTGCTGTCGCTGCTGGTGGTGCTCGGTTGCCGCTACTTCACCGGCGACCAGTTTGAAGTCTGGGGCTGGCGCATTCCGTTCCTGCTGTCGATCGTGCTGCTGGGCATTTCCACCTGGATCCGCCTGAGCCTGCACGAGTCGCCGGCGTACCTGAAGATGAAAGAGGAAGGCAAAACCTCGAAAGCGCCGATCCGCGAATCCTTCGGTAAATGGGAAAACCTCAAAGTCGTGCTGATCGCCCTGTTCAGCATCAACGCCGGGCAAGCGGTGACCTTCTACGCGGCGCAATTCTACGTGCTGTTCTTCCTCACCCAATTCCTGAAAATGGACCCGGCAGTGGCCAACACATTGCTGATCATCAGCGTGGTGATCGGTGCACCGTTCTTCATCATTTTCGGCTGGCTGTCGGACAAGGTCGGGCGCAAACCGGTGCTGATGCTCGGCTTGCTGCTGGCCACGGCGCTGTACTTCCCGATCTTCAAATCCCTCGCCCACTACGCCAACCCGGCGATCGATCAGGCCAGCCGTCAGGCACCGATTACCGTGCTGGCGGATCCGGCGACCTGCACCTTCCAGTTCGACCCGGTGGGCAAAGCCAAATTCGACAGCCCGTGCGACAAGGTCAAAACCTTCCTGGTCAAGCAAGGCCTGCCCTACTCCAGCGCTGCCGCCCCGGCTGGCAGCGGCGTGCAAGTCAGCATCGGCGACGTGAAAATCGACGGCTACGACGAAGCCGCCCTGCGCGGCGCCGTGACCCTGGCCGGCTACCCGCAACAAGCCGATATGCAGCAGATCAACAAGCCGATGATCGTCGCCCTGATCGTCGCGCTGATCATCATCTCGGCCATGTGCTACGGCCCACTCGCGGCGCTGATGGTCGAACTGTTCCCGACGCGCATTCGCTACACCTCGATGTCGCTGCCGTACCACATCGGCAACGGCTGGTTTGGCGGTTTCCTGCCGACGGTGTCGTTTGCGTTGGTGGTGTACACCGGGGACATTTTCTATGGGCTGTGGTATCCGGTGTTGATTACCGGGGTGAGCCTGGTGGTGGGGATGATCTGTTTGCGTGAGACGAAGAATATCGATCTCGACAAGAACTGAAATCGAACTGATTGAACTTGTGGAGAGGGGATTTATCCCCTCTCCACAAATGGCTTCACCACAGAAGCCTGTGTCAGGCATCAGCCTTGATCACTTCGAACTTCACCTGATCAGGATAAAACGCCACGTAGTTTTTGATCGGCTCGACCGAGATTTTCGGTTTCTCATAAGTCCACACCGCATTCGCCCCCTCATGCCCCGGCACTTGCAGGCTGAAGTAGTTGGCATCGCCCTTGTACGGGCAATAACTGGTGTGATCGGTGCGGGCGAAGTACTTTTCGTCGATGTCTTCGCGGGGGACGTAATAGACCGGCGGGTAGTTGGCTTCGTTGAGGATCAGTACGTGGGACGAGGCGGCGACCTGGATGCCGTGGAATTTCACTATCAGGCACCCGACAAGTTGTTCGAGGTTTATGACGGGACTGAGGCCGGAGCTTTTCATGGGGTTCTCCTATCATGGAACCAACTGTGGCGAGGGAGCTTGCTCCCGCTGGTCTGCGCAGCAGACCCAAATCCGGAAATCGCAGTGCATCAGGTATAACGCAATTTCAGGTTTTGCGACGGCTGCGCCGCCGAGCGGGAGCAAGCTCCCTCGCCACACGTTTCCGACCTTGCCCCAAAGTCTTTCAGATCAGGCGACTATGTCGCTCGCCACCGCCTGCCCCACCACACCCACAGCAAAGTCCACCGCCCCCTGCCCCGTCAGGTCAACCATCAGGCTGGTCTGATTAGTCTGCGCGAAGTAGGTCAGGATCGCGTCGCCCGCATGCCCGGTGAAGCCGCTGACGAAGTTCAGCGACGCCGCGCCCGTGGCGAAACCGGCGATCCCCGACAGGTCGATCTTGTCCAGACCGCTGGTGAAATCCATGATCCAGTCCGGCGCGGTCATGGTCGAATCGCTGGCCGCACCAAACACAAAGGTGTCTGCCCCTGCACCGCCCCACAAGGTATCGCCACCGCCACCACCGTAGAGGATGTCGTTGCCGGCACCGCCGAACAGATCGTTGGCGGCCGCATTGCCGATCAGCAAGTCATTGCCCGAACCGCCCACCGCATTCTCGACAGTCACACCGTAAGCAATAGAAACGTTGCCGACCAGGCCGCCGACATCGGAGAACGAACCTTCATTGAGGTTGATCTTCTGGTTCTGGCTGAAGCCGGAGAAGTCCAGGGTGTCGTTGCCGCCGCCATCCCACACCGAGAACACCACTTTGGAAGACGCCGAAGTGGCACTGTAGAAATCGCGCTCGGCATTGGAATTGAAGCCGTACGTGGTGTCATCGGCGCGGGTCGCGTAGTTGGCGCCATAGAGTTTTTGCACAGCGACGATATCGTCCAGCAACGGCGCCGAGGCGTAAGCGCCGCTGCCGTCCTTGCTGAAATTCTGCTCGGTATTGGCTTCGCTCCAATAGCTCATCAGGCTGTAGCCACGGGTGTCTTCGGCGTATTTGGCGTCGTTGTAGGTCGGGTTGCCGTTGCCGGCGTTGTACGCGCCCGGGTGCGACAGGCCGAGGGTGTGGCCGATTTCGTGGGTCAGGGTCTGGCGCCCGTAGTTGTTGGTGTCCGGAGTTTTGTTGACCTGATATTGATCGTTGATCAGGTACCACGACTGACCGTCGTAGCTGCTGCCGCCCGGCAGATAAGCGAATGCCGCGCCACCAGTGCTGACGTCGTAGTTGCCGAAGGTCATGTGGCCATCACCGCCCTTGCCTTCAGTGAAGGTGACGTTGGCAACGTCAGCCCAGGATTGCATGGCCAGCACGGCCTGGGCTTTCTGCTGGGCGCTGAACTCGCTGAAGTTGCCCAGTTTGACGTTGTAGTTCGCCGGTTTCTCGGTCAGGAACGTATAGCTGAGGTCGATCTTGCCATCAGCGTTCTTGTCACCCCACGACAGGTTTTTGCGCAGGATTTCGTCGGCTGCCTGGTCGGCGGTGAACGACGGTTTGCCGTTGACCAGACCATTGCCACGGTCATACAAGTGGCTGAACGTATCGACTTGATCGAAGGCGCTGGTGGTGTTGGATTTGGCTTGAGCCATGGTGGACTTCCTTGTTTCTGAGTAGTCAGTGTCGACAGACCACGGCGATCTTCTGGCGAGATCGTCCTGTCACTCGCGTGTTTTGCATCGCCGAAAAATCTGACACAGGCGCAAACCGGGGGCTAATCGATTTCTCGATAGCCGGGCCTGCGTCCCTGTATTACCCGTCACGTGCTGCAATGCTTTTTATCTGTATATCCATACAGATAAAAGTTGCCCCTGACGCCAAGTCCGGCCATTCTGTGCACCTGTGCGGACCTTGATCGACGATGGTGGTTATGCGGTTGTACCTCTGTGAAAAACCTTCCCAGGCCAAAGACATTGCGGCCGTGCTCGGCGCCAGGCGTCGGGGCGACGGCTGCTGGCTGGGAACAGACGTCACGGTGACCTGGTGCATCGGCCACTTGCTCGAAACCGCCCCGCCGGATGCCTATGACGCCCGTTACAAGCGCTGGGTCCTGGCCGATCTGCCGATCATCCCGGACAAGTGGAAAATGACCGTCAAACCGCGCACCGCCAGCCAGTACAAAGCGGTCAAACGCCTGCTCGGCGAGGCCAGCGAGCTGATCATCGCCACCGACGCCGACCGTGAGGGCGAGATGATCGCCCGGGAACTGGTCGAACACTGTCGTTATCGCGGGCCGATCCGCCGTTTGTGGCTGTCGGCGCTGGACGAAGCCTCGATCCGCAAGGCCCTGGCAGCACTGAAGCCGGGCGCCGAGACCTTCAGCCTGTATCACTCGGCGCTGGGCCGCTCGCGGGCAGACTGGCTGATCGGCATGAACATGAGCCGGCTGTTCACGCTGCTGGGGCGGCAATCGGGTTATCAAGGCGTACTGCCGGTGGGCCGGGTGCAGACGCCAACCTTGCGTCTGGTGGTGGATCGCGACCGCAGCATCGCCGATTTCGTGCCAGTGCCGTTCTGGGCGATTGATGTCGATCTGCTGCACCACGGCATTCCGTTTACCGCACAGTGGCGCGCGCCGCCGGATGTCTGTGACGACCAGGATCGCTGCCTGAATCAAACGCTGGCCCAACAAGCCGCGGCAGCGATCAGCAGCGCTGCCAGTGCCCGGGTGGCCAAGCTGAAAACCGAGCGCATGCGCGAAGTGGCACCCCTGCCCTTCGATCTCGGCACCTTGCAGGAAGTCTGCTCGAAGAAACTCGGCCTCGGCGCGCAGGAAACCCTCGACATCGCGCAGGCCCTCTACGAAACCTACAAAGTCATCACCTATCCGCGCAGTGATTGCGGTTATTTGCCGCTGAGCCAGCACAGTGAAGCGCCGGGGATTCTCGCCGCGCTGCGTCAGGCCGATCCGGGTCTTGAGGCGCTGCAAGGCTTTCTCGAACCCCAGCGCCGCTCCCGGGCATGGAACGACGCCAAGGTCAGCGCGCACCACGGCATCATCCCCACCGCTGCGGCGAAAAACCTTGAACGCCTGAGCGGCAAGCACCGTGCGGTCTATACGTTGATCCGCGCACGCTATCTGGCGCAGTTCCTGCCCAATCACGAATACGATCGTACCCAGGCCGATTTCGATTGCGCCGGTGAAGCCCTGCGCGCAGTTGGCAAGCAGATCATCGAACCGGGCTGGAAACGCGCACTGCCAGAAGCGCTGGCCCCGGCCAAGGGTCGCGAAGCTCCGGCGCCACAAACCTTGCCAGCCCTGAGCCACGGCGTCGAATGCGCCATTGCTGCGGTGAAACTCAAGGACCTGTGGACGCAACCGCCCAAGCCCTACACCGAAGGTGACCTGATCAAGGCGATGAAAAACGTCGCCAAACTGGTGGAGGACCCGCTGCTCAAACAGAAACTCAAGGACACCACCGGGATCGGCACCGAAGCCACCCGTGCCTCGATCATCCAGGGCTTGATTGATCGGGGCTATCTGGTGAAAAACGGCAAGGCCCTCGCCGCCACCCCGGCCGCGTTCAGCCTGATCGACGCAGTGCCCCGCGCGATTGCCGACCCCGGCACCACGGCAATCTGGGAACAGGCGCTGGACATGGTGCAAAGCGGCGAAATGAGTCTGGAAGAGTTCGTGACCAAACAAGCGGCATGGATGAGCAAACAGGTGACGCGCTGTTCCAGCCTCAGCCTGACCATCAGCGGCCCGCCACCGGCCGGCAAAGCAGCGGCCCCGTGGAAGAAGAAACGCAAATCGACCCGCAGCAAGAGCGCCGGCACGACCAAACGCGCAGCCAAATAGCACAAACTCCGCAGCTTGATTGCTTTCTGTGGCTTGATTATTCCCTGTGGCGAGGGAGCTTGCTCCCGCTTGGCTGCGCAGCAGTCGCATACCTGTAACCCAGGTGTAACTGATGCACTGTAATTGCAGCGTTCAGGGTCGCTTCGCCACCCAGCGGGAGCAAGCTCCCTCGCCACAGTGTGTTGAGTCGACAATACTGAAGTCGCAATCTTCAGGAGCATCGCGCGATGGCCAATATCGAACTGCACCCCGCCCAACGCGATGAGCTGGACATCATCGAAAACCTCATGCAGTTCTACATGCACGACTTCAGCGAATGGCTGCCGCTGAAACTCGCCGAGCACGGCTTTTTCTCGATCCAGCCGAAAATCGACTACTGGCGCCATCCCGCTACCCGACCGTTCCTGATTCGCGTCGACGGCGAGCTCGCCGGTTTCGTGACCGTTGATAACGAAACGCACATCGCCGGCGCCGAACACAACATCGGCTACTTCTTCATTGCGCGACGCTTTCGTGGCCAAGGCGTCGCGCAGTTTGTCGTCTCTGCCCTCTTGAGCCACATCCCCGGTCAATGGCAGATTTTCCATATCGACGCCAACCGGCCGGCACAGCGCTTCTGGGCCGGCCTGATTCCTGTATTGAGCGGCGGCGATTTCACCCGGCAGCAGCATGAAGTGGACGGCTATCCGTGCACGTTCTACCGCGTGCGTACGCCTTTTTCCGTTGCCTGAACGGATTCTTTCTCATTCCAAAACAGCTTTGTCCGACAATATGTAGTGACCAAAAATAATCACTACAAAACCGTTGACGGCGTCGTTTTGCTTTTGCATGATGAAGACGTTCCCCGATCGGGAACATGAGTAACACGCTTGAGCAAACTCGTCTGACCGCCGAGTTGTTTTTTCCGGATACACGCTGCCCACAAGGCAGATTGAAGAAGCTGACCTGGCCTGAACGTCCAGTACAAGGACGAGAAGCGCTGGCGAAAATTCTCAAGACGCTTGTGGCCGACACGGTAAATGTCGTCAAGGAGCCTCCCGGTTTTCGCTGCTTCTCCTCGTTGTGACGCTATTGCGTAGCAGTTATTCAACACGACTACATGCAACAGATGCACGACCCCGTACTTCACACGGGCGAGCGCTGACGTCCTGGTTTCGGTGCCAGGGATCAACTAACCGATGGGCTACCTGTATTAGCGAATCAACTTTGAAAGATCACCAGACTGGTCAAGGGGCAATATCATGAATCTGAACAATCAACCTACTATCGAAGAACTGGCTCGTATATTCGCGGCGCAGAAAGACAGCCACGACAGCCATATTCTGTGGATCAGCAAGTCGGGTCAGGTGCATATCGACTGCCTGGCGACCCATGCTGACGAAGACGAGTTCGACCGCAACCATCAGAACCTGCTGGCCCGCCTGAAGATGTACCGCCGCGGCCACGGTTATGTTGGCAAGAAAGCCGCGGCCGACAAGGACTTCATCGGTAATGTTCTGCAAACGCTGAAACAGGCGTGGGATTCGATGCAGAACAACAACGAAGTTCGGGTGATTGATCGGTTCTGCTGAGTCAGTAATTAAATAATTGAAAGGCCTGCTTCCTTAAAGGAAGCAGGCCTTTTTTGGTTCGCTTGCGTTGATTTGGCGTGACTGGAATTGCCCTCTCCCGAGGGAGAGGGTTAGGGTGAGGGGCTTCCCATGCCCAACACCAACTCCACAAACGCCACCGCCGCCGCACTGTGATAATTATTGCGCCGCCGCAACAGCGCCGCCCCGCGCTGCGGCACATCACTCTTGACGCGCAACCGGCGTAACGCCCGATCCTCCGTCGCGATTGCCTGCGGCAGCATCGTCGCCATCGGTGAGTGACGCACCACCTCCAGCAACGTACTCACCGAGTTCACCTCGATCCGCACCTGTGGCGTAATTGCGTGCTGACGGAAATATTCATCCACCGATAACCGCGTGATGAAGTCCGGCGCCAACAAGGCGAAATCCAGTGACGCAATATCTTCCGGCGTCAGTAACGAGTGGCTGTCATACAGCGGATGCTCACGCCCGACCATGATCCCCAACGTTTCGGTAAACGCCGGAATGCATTCGATATCGGTATTGCGCACCGGCGTAAACGCAATCGCAATATCCAGCGAGTCATCTGCCAGACCTGCTTCGATGTCGTCCATCGACAGTTCGAAAATCTGCAAATGAATCCCCGGATAGCGCGCGGCAAAGTCGCGCACCAATGGCCCGACCAGATACGCCATGAACGTCGGCGTCATCGCCAGGCGCAACGTCCCGCGAGATAAATCCTTCACGTCATGCAACGCGCGCTTGCCCGCCTCCAGCTCCACCAGCACCCGTCGCGCGCATTCGATGTAGGCCTCGCCAGCATCGGTGGGTTTGACCGTGCGCGAAGTGCGATCAAACAGGTTCACCCCCAGGGTTTCCTCCAGTTGGCGAATCTGTTGCGACAGGGTCGGCTGCGACACATGCAGGGCCTCGGCGGCACGGGTAAAGCCGCCGTGATCGGCAACGGCCAGCAGGTAACGCAAATGTCGCAGCAGCATAGGAACACCATCTATAGGCAGGGCTTATGCGAAGCATTGTATATCGGTCTTGGACGCTATGGATCAATCGGTAGAAGATGAATCCCACACAGAAAGCCAATCCCTGAAAGGAGTGACACCATGCAACAGTCCCACGCCTACAACGACACCAGCCTGGCCCTGACCACCCGCATTCTCGACGCCAAGGCACGCAAAGATCTGTCGTGGCAGGATCTCGCTGACGACACCGGCCTGAGCCTGGCGTACGTCACCGCAGCCCTGCTCGGCCAGCACCCGTTGCCAGAGAACGCCGCGCAAGTGGTGGGTGACAAGCTGGAACTGAGCGTTGAAGACGTCGCGGCGATGCAGATCATCCCGCTGCGTGGCAGCCTCAGCGGCGTGCCGACCGACCCGACCATCTACCGCTTCCACGAGATGATCCAGATTTACGGCACCACCCTCAAAGCCTTGGTTCACGAGCAGTTCGGCGACGGCATCATCAGCGCGATCAACTTCAAACTCGACATCAAGAAAGTCGAAGACCCGGAAGGCGGCTCCCGCGCTGTGGTCACCCTCGACGGCAAGTTCCTGCCCCTGCGTCCGTTCTGATCCGCACCGGCCCGCACCCTACGTGCGGGCCAACCACCCTCAAATGGCTACCCGTCACCAAACACATCTGGAGGCTGCCCCATGCAAAAAATTCTGTTGACCCTGGCCCTGCTCGGCGGCTTTTCCGTCCAGGCGTTTGCCGCTGACGAGGCCGTCGCCTACCGCTACGGCATGCAACTGGATGTCGCCCAAGTGCTGAGCATTACCCCGGTTGCCGATGTGTGTGGCGTGGTGCCGGTCGAGATGACGTATCTGGACAGCCACGGCGGCAAACACATTCTTCAATACAGCGAATTCGGCAGCGGTTGCTCGAACTGAGAGGACAACACCATGAAAAACCTGATTGATGGCTTCCTGAAATTTCAGAACGAAGCGTTTCCACAACGCACCGAACTGTTTAAGCACCTGGCGACCACGCAGCAGCCTGGCACCTTGTTCATCACCTGTTCCGACAGCCGTGTCGTGCCGGAACTGCTGACCCAGCAAGAACCCGGCGAGCTGTTTGTGATCCGCAATGCCGGCAATATCGTGCCGTCCTACAGCCCGCATCCGGGCGGGGTTTCAGCGACGGTAGAATACGCGGTGGCGGTGCTTGGCGTGACCGATATTGTTATCTGCGGCCATTCGGACTGCGGCGCGATGACCGCGATTGCCCAGTGCAAGTGCATGGATCACCTGCCCGCCGTCAGTGGCTGGCTGCAGCATGCCGAGTCGGCAAAAGTGGTGAATGAAGCGCGGCCGCATGCCAATGACGCGGCGAAATTGAGTTCGATGGTGCGCGAGAACGTGATCGCGCAACTGGCGAATATCCAGACCCACCCGAGCGTGCGTCTGGCTCAGGAGAAAGGCCTGCTGAATCTGCATGGCTGGGTGTATGACATCGAGACTGGCTCGATCGACGCGCTGTCCGCCGACCGCCGCACGTTTGTGCCTCTGGCCGAGCAACCGGCGACTTGCGCGATTCACGCACAAACCACGTATGCTGCCTGAGTGACGAGTTGATCCAACACCTATCCTGTGGCGAGGGAGCTTGCTCCCGCTGGGGCGCGCAGCGGCCCTCGCTTTTTTTGGGTCTGCTGCGCAGCCCAGCGGGAGCAAGCTCCCTCGCCAAAGGGCCGGTGTGGATCAACCATTTTCAGCGTTTTACCGTGAGATCGACCTGGGTCATGCGGCTACGAACAGTAAACACGCCATCCCCCGAAAGAATCGCACTGCGTGCAAACAAGCGCCCGCTCTCCCAGTTCGAAAGGCCCAGCTCCGGCTTGTTCAGCGCGTACTGGCCGTCAACCCAACGGGTAATGCCGTTGCCCACGAACGGCGCGTTGACCGCGTTGTAAAAACGCTCCTGAACCTGCGCGTCTTCACTGATCAGCGACACGGTGAATTGCGGGCTATAGCGGTTGAACAGCGCAATCGCCTGATCCAGATCGTCGACGATCATCAGGCTGACTTCCGGGGTTTCTTCCCATTCCCACTCGCGGCCCAACGCCGATTCCGCCAAGGGTTCGGCCAGTGCTTCAGTCTGATAACCCTCAGCGCGATAGACCTCGACCGTCGCGTTCTGCCACTCACTCGGCAAGCAGCCTTCACTGCCCTCGACGATGTGCAATTTGCAGCCCTGGCCACGCGCGGTGCCGGCCTGTTGCAGCGCATCGAGAAACAACGGCACCAGTTCCGCCGCGCGATCACGCTGGATCAGGCACACGTTGAGGGTGTTGCATACTTTACGGTCCAGCGAATTGCGCACTACGGCGGCGAAACGTTTGGCATCGGCAGCACGATCCGCGATCAACCACGCGCCACCCGTGCCGTGCAGGCTGACGGCGGTGCCGGCCTGCTGGGCAATGCTGCCCAACTGACTGACCGCACGACCCGAACCGCGCGCCACCGCCAACGACAAACGTCGGTCAGCGAACATCGCCCAACCGGCGGCATGATTGACACTTTCGACCAACGACACCGCACCGGCCGGCAGACCGGCATCAGCCAGCGCCGGATTCAACGCATGAGTGACGATGGCTTGCGCGGTGCCCAGCGCATCGCTGCCAATACGCAGCACGGCGGTGTTGCCAGTGCGCAAGACGCCAGCCGCGTCGGCGAATACGTTCGGCCGACCTTCGAAGACAAACGCGACGATGCCCAGCGGCGAGACCACTTGTTCGACTTTCCAGCCATCGTGTTCGACGCTGCTGATGACTTTGCCGCGTGTGGCTGCGGCATCACGCCAGGCGCGCAGGCCGGCGATCATGTCACCGCGCATGCGCTCATCGGCGAGCAGTCGGGTGGTGGAGCGGCCGCGTGCCTTGGCCCGCTCGATATCCGCGCGGTTGGCGGTTTCGATGTGCGCCCAGCACGCCGGGTTTTCCAGACGTTGCGCGAACAGATCAAAAAACTGGCTGATGGCCTCATCAGACACCGCCGACAACGCAGTGAATGCCGCTGCCGCACGCTCGATCGCCACGGACGCCGCTTGCTGATCCGCTACGGGGATCAACAGCAACTCGCCACTGACCTGCTCCACCAGCAGATGGTCACCGGGCTGAAAACGCGCGGCCAGTTCGGGGCTGACCACGGTGACGCGGTTACCAGCGAAAGGGATCGGCGTGCCAGCGACTAGACGTTCGAGCGCGAGAGACATGAAACGGGTTCACCATGCAGGGAGCGGCCGGAAAATGTATAGGAACACAATCCTCCAAAGCAACCGCTAACCCTGTGGGAGCGAGCCTGCTCGCGAAAGCGGTGGATCTGATACATCAATGTTGGCTGAACTGACGCATTCGCGAGCAGGCTCGCTCCCACAGGGTTTTGTGGTGATTGTTGGATCGGGTCAGAACACTGACCAGCCAATCCGCGCGCTAAGCATCTCCAGCGCCGCCATCCCCGCCAGCGAGTTCCCGGCGGCATTCAGCTCCGGCGACCACACGCACACCGTGAACTGCCCCGGCACCACCGCGACAATCCCGCCGCCGACGCCGCTCTTGCCCGGCAAGCCAACGCGATAAGCGAAATTGCCCGCTTCGTCATACAGTCCGCTGGTGGCCATGATCGAGTTAACCTGCTGGGTTTGCCGCCGCGTCAGGATCTGTTCGCCGCTGTGCTTGCAATAACCGTCGTTGGCCAGAAAGCAAAACGCCCGGGCCAGATCAATGCAGTTCATGCGCAACGCGCAGTGACTGAAATAGCTGCGCAACACCGCTTCGACGTCGTTGTGAAAATTGCCGAACGACTGCATCAGATACGCCATCGCCGCATTGCGCGCGCGGTGCTGGTATTCGGAGTCGGCGACTTTGCCATCGATCATGATCTGCGGATTGCCCGACAGGCGCCGGACGAAATCGCGCATCGACAGGGTCGGTGCGGCGAAACGCGACTGGTTGATGTCGCAGATCACCAGCGCGCCGGCGTTGATGAACGGATTGCGTGGCCGACCGCGCTCGAATTCCAGCTGCACCAGCGAGTTGAACGGCTGCCCGGACGGCTCGTGACCGAGGCGTTCCCAGATCGCCTCGCCGGAATGATCAATCGCTTGCACCAGGCTGAACACTTTGGAAATACTCTGCACCGAGAACGGCGTTTCGGCGTCACCGGCGCAGTACATCTCGCCGTCGTTGCCGTACACGGCGATGCCCAGCTGATTGGCCGGCACGGTGCCGAGGGCGGGAATGTAGTCAGCCACCTTGCCCTGCCCGATCAACGGGCGGACAGCGTCAAGGATCTCGTTCAACAGCGCTTGCATGCCGGGTTCCGAAGTCACGCCCCATGGGATTGCGGGGACACTGGGGCTAGACGCTGCACCCGCCCGTCGAATCACACCGGTCGCCATCGCACTGAATGTTCTAGGCTGAACCGGACATTCAAAACGGGAGAGCACCCATGCACCTCGAAGGCTCCTGCCACTGTGGCGAGGTCACATTCAGCCTCACCAGCGCCCACCCCTACCCTTATCAACGCTGCTATTGCTCGATCTGCCGCAAGACTCAGGGCGGCGGCGGTTATGCGATCAACCTCGGCGGCGACGCGACGAGCCTCAAGGTGCGCGGGCGCAAACACATCAGCGTCTACCACGCGAAGATGAAGGACGACGGCGCCAAACGCGCCCATCGCAGCAGCGCCGAGCGGCATTTCTGTTCACTGTGCGGCAGCGGTCTGTGGCTGTTCAGCCCGGAATGGCCGGAACTGATTCACCCGTTCGCCTCGGCCATTGATACGCCGTTGCCGGTGCCGCCAGAACACACGCACTTGATGCTCGGTTCGAAAGCGCCATGGGTGGAAGTCGAGGCCAAAGCGAAAGACAAACAGTTCGACGTCTACCCCGAGGAATCCATTGCCCAGTGGCATGAACGGCTCGGACTGACCCGTTAAATTCGCCACCTGCGCTGCCCTATAGAAACTGCGGTCTTTTGACGTTGAAGATCAGGATCAAAAGATCGCAGCCTCGTTTCACTCGACAGCTCCTACAGGTTTTGTGTGTGTGTGTGTGTGTGACAAAAATCTAATCGGCGCCACAAATCAATGTGGGAGCGAGCCTGCTCGCGAAGGGGCCGGTACAGGCCACAGCATTAATCCAGATGCGCCCAGGTCATCCGGAACGACGCCCCGCCCCAAGGCGAATCACCCACTTCAACCTGGCCGCCATGGGATTGCGAGACCCGGCGCACCAACGCCAGGCCCAAGCCAAACCCGCCGGTGCGGCGATCCCGACTGGCGTCCAGCCGCGAAAACGGTTCAAAGATTTTTTCCCGCCCGTCCACCGGCACCCCCGGCCCATCGTCGTTGACCCGCACCTGGTAATAATCGCCCGTGCGTTCCAGCGTCACCTCCACCCGCCGCTCGGCATAACGAATCGCGTTACGCAGCAGATTGATCACCGCCCGCGCCATAAATCGCGGTTCGATGCGCACGGTGTCGATCCGGCAGTCAGCGATCAACAATTGCACACCCGCCGCCTCGGCCTCCAGCGCCACGCTGCCGACCACGCTGTCGAGCCAATTGGCGGCCGCGATGTTTTCCCGTTTGATCACTGTCGCGCCGCGCTCAAGGCTGGCGTAGGTCAGCAGTTCGGACACCATTTCTTCCAGCTCGCCAAGGTCGGCGTACATGTCGGCAATCAGCTCGCGGTTCTGGCTGGCGTCCGGCTGCTGCTTGAGCTGATCGAGCTCAAACGACAGCCGCGCGATCGGCGTACGCAATTCGTGGGACACGGCGTTGGTCAGTTCCCGCTGATTGGCGATCAGCCCTTCAATACGCGCCGCCATCAGGTTGAAGTGTTCGGCCAGGTCGCGGATGTTCGAGCGCTTAGATAACTGGATGCGCACCGACAGATCGTTGTCGCCAAAACGCTCGGCAGCCAGGCGCAGTTTCTCCAGATCGCGCCAGTGCGGGCGCACCCAGAAAAACAGGACGATGCCGATCAGCACCGCGATCATCAGATAGGCGCCAGCGATATAGAACGGCATCAAACTCGGCTCGGCCGGCAAGCGGATGCTGAGCAACTGCGGCCCCTCGTCGATCGCGCAAATGTACTGGGTGTACTTGTCGCGGATCACCAGCAGCCCTTTGGCCAGCTCGGCTTTTTCCTCGTCGCTCAGGGCCAGTTCAGAGGCGTCGACCAGGGTCAGCCCTAAACCGTAATGCGGACGGATGGTTTCCAGCTGTTGTTCCCGGGCCGGGCCGTCGAGGTCACGCAACTGCTGGCCCAGCGTCCAAGCCTGTCCGCGCACGGCCTCACGGTTGTAGTCCTGCATCTGATAATCGAGCAAGGCATCAAAGGTGCGCTCGACCGTCTGCAACGCCAGCACCAGACCTATCGTCATGACCAGAAACAGACCGAGAAATAACCGCAGCATCTACAGCTCCCACGCGAACGGATTGAACAGATAACCCTTGCCCCAAACGGTTTTGATACACATCGGCTCGCGGGGATTGTCTTTGAGCTTGTTGCGTAATTTGCTGATGTACACGTCGACGCTGCGGTTGAGCCCGTCGAAGGCAATCCCGCGCATGCGATTGAGGATGTCATCACGCGACAGCACTTTGCCGGCCGCGCTGGCCAGCAACCACAGCAGCTCGAACTCCATGGTGGTCATCTCGATGACCTCGCCCGCCAATCGCACTTCACGGCAACTGCGGTCGACGCTCAACTGGCCAAATTCCATAAAACTCACCACATTGCTGTCCGGCACCTGCCGCCGTTGCAGCGCTCGCAACCGGGCCAGCAATACCGGTGGCTTGATCGGTTTGATCACGTAGTCATCGGCGCCGGACTCCAGACCGAGGATATGGTCGAGGTCATCTTCCTTGGCGGTCAGAATCACGATCGGCGTGTCCGACACACTGCGAATTTCCCGACACACGTGCAGACCGCTCTGCCCTGGCAACATCAGGTCGAGCACCACGACCTTCGGCTTGAATTCGAGAAAGGCAGCCACGGCCAGATCACCGCGATGTACCGTGCGCACCTCGTAGCCGTGTTGTTCGAGAAAGTGGGCGATCAGCGCAGCAAGGCGCTCATCGTCCTCCACCAGCAGGAGCTTGCCGAAACCCAGGTTATCCATAACGACCGTCTGCCGCCCATGTGTGAAGTGGTCGGCATTATGGCGGCTTTCGTGGCGCAGGCGTTTGCCTCAGGCAGCAAAAACCGGCCGCTGGGGCCGGTTTTCGGTGATATTTCATACTCTTAAGAGTTTTTTACATTCATGCACTGATCGCTATATCTGTAGGAGCTGCCGAAGGCTGCGATCTTTTGATCCGGCTTTTTCAAGAGCAAAAAATCGCAGCCTTCGACAGCTCCTACACGGAGTCATGCGGTGGCAGGCACACCGCTGTGGAAGCGGAATTCTTCGTCCGGCGACTCGATCAGTTCCTGCTCGGCGGCGCGGACTTTTTCGATGACCTGGGCAATATCCTTCGCATCGCCGTACTGATAGGCCAGTTTCAGGTAACCCTGAAAATGCCGCGCCTCGCTTTTCAGCAGGCCGAAGTAGAACTTGCCGAGTTCTTCGTCCAGATGCGGTACCAGTGCTTCGAAACGCTCGCAACTGCGCGCTTCGATAAACGCGCCGACCACCAGCGTATCCACCAGTTTCACCGGCTCGTGACTACGCACCACCTTGCGCAAGGCCGAGGCGTAACGGCCGGCGTGGAGCTGGCGCAGTTCAATCTTGCGCCGTTTCATGATGCGCATGACCTGCTCGTGGTGCACCAGTTCTTCCCGGGCTAGACGCGACATCATGTTGATCAGGTCGACGTGGGAATGGTACTTGGCAATCAGGCTCAGGGCGGTGCTGGCAGCCTTGAACTCGCAGTTCTTGTGGTCGATCAGCAGGGTTTCCTGATCGGCCAGGGCGGCCTGAACCCAGGCGTCGGGGGTGCGGCAGCCAAGGAATTCGTGGATTTCGGGAAGGATCATGGGGCTCACGGTAAAAGGTGTTCGAGCGAAGGGCGCCGATTATACCGGCCTGTTCGCAGACCACCAGCGGCGGGCGTTGATATGCATCAAGTCGCGCACGGTCGAGCAGCAACTATAGTTGTGCAACGCCGTGCCTTTTCTTTGCTGGAGACTCCGCTCATGCAAGCCATTCGCAGCATTCTGGTGGTCATCAACCCCGAACATTCGGAAAGCCTGGCGCTCAAGCGCGCCAAGTTGATCGCTGGCGTGACCCAGGCCCATTTGCACCTGCTGGTGTGCGACAAGAAGCACGACCACGCCGCCATGCTGAGTGTGCTCAAAGCCGCGCTGATCGCCGACGGCTACAGCGTGACCACCGAACAGGCGTGGAACGAGAGCCTGCACGAAACCATCATCGATGTGCAGCAGGCCGAGGGTTGCGGGCTGGTGATCAAGCAGCACTTCCCGGACAGCTCATTGAAAAAAGCCCTGCTGACCCCGGCGGACTGGAAGCTCTTGCGCCACTGCCCTACCCCGGTGTTGCTGGTGAAAACCAGTACGCCCTGGAAGGATCGAGTGATTCTGGCGGCGGTCGATGTGGGTAATGCCGATGGCGAACACCGGCATTTGCACACGACGATCATTGATCATGGCTTCGACATTGCCAGTCTGGCCAAGGCGCATCTGCACGTGATCAGCGCCCATCCGTCGCCGATGCTGTCGGCGGCCGACCCGACGCTGCAACTGAGCGAAACCATCGAAGCGCGCTATCGCGAACAATGCCGGGCGTTTCAAGCGGAATTCGATGTTGATGATGAACACCTTCACATCGAGGAAGGCCCGGCGGATGTGCTGATTCCGTTCATGGCGCACAAGCTGCAGGCGGCAGTGACCGTTATTGGCACCGTAGCGCGCACCGGGCTGTCAGGGGCGTTGATCGGCAACACCGCGGAAGTGATTCTGGATGCCTTGGAGAGCGATGTACTGGTGCTCAAACCGCAGGAGGTTGAGGATCATCTGGTGGAGCTGACGGTGAAGCATTAAGCGCAAAAGATCGCAGCCTTCGGCAGCTCCTGCATGAGAATGCGTTCTACCTGTAGGAACTGCCGAAGGCTGCGATCTTTTGCTTTTTCAGGCGCCGAAGGCGTCTTTGAGAAAACCGGGGGCGATGTAGCGCTGATAGTGCGCTTCCGACAGCAGGAAGAATTCCCGATCAATGGCATCACGCAACTCCGGCAGGTTCCAGTCGCGGAACTCCGGCAGCAACACCATCCCATACGCTTCCAGATTAATGATCACCCGCGCGCCGCGAGCAATCAGCTGATACGCCCAGCAGTATTCCGACTGATGCGGCACGAAGCGGATCTTGCGCTGTTCCAGTTGCTCGCGCAGGCGCGCCGAATCGAAAATCTCGACCTTGGCCGCCATCACTTGTGACAGCAATTGCTCCAGACGCAGCCACACCGCGCGCTTTTCCTCCTCGTTGTATCCATTCCAATGGATCACTTCGTGGTGGAAACGCTTGCAGCCACGGCACACCAGATCACCGTAAACAGTGGAGCAGAGGCCGACGCAGGGGGTCTTGATGGTCTGATTGGGCATAAGATAGGCAAAACACTGAAACGCGGAACAGGTCGGCATGTTAGCCCTTTGTCGGGCATTGATCACCCCTCAAACATCAGGGTCACAGCCGCGCGCGGCGTTTGCCCCGGCCACGCGCATTGCCACGAAAGTCCAATAGAGCCCGACTTACCTTTAAATTTTTTTTGCCGTAGAATCAGCCAGCCTTTTAAGGCGCCAATGTCCGTTAGAAGCTGTTTTCAAAGCGTCACGAGCACAGTCGTTCCTTCAGAGCGGTGTTGGCGAAGGGTTTTTCCAGCGGGGAAAAGCCCAACGCCAACCCTCATCAGCTCCCCGTTCTGCAGGCGTAAAACTTTGAAAGCAGCTTCTGTAAGGAATTGCCGGTAATTCTGGCCAAACGACCCACAACGTCGTGAGGTGCATGAGTACGGCAATTTCGGGATGAGCGTCCCGGACACCCATTTGGGACCACTGATGAGGGTAATAACTGTGCTTGAAGCCTACCGCAAACATATCGAAGAGCGTGCAGCCCTGGGTATCGTTCCCCAGCCGCTTAACGCCGAACAAACTGCAGGCCTGGTCGAGCTGCTGAAGAATCCTCCGGCTGGCGAAGAAGCTTTCCTCGTTGACCTGATCACCAATCGCGTACCACCTGGAGTGGACGAAGCCGCTTACGTCAAAGCCGGTTTCCTGTCGGCTCTGGCCAAAGGCGAAGTCACCTCCCCTCTGCTGGACAAGAAGCGCGCTGTAGAACTGCTCGGCACCATGCAGGGTGGCTACAACATCGTGACCCTGGTTGAACTGCTGGACAACGCCGAGCTGGCGCCAGTGGCTGCTGAAGAACTCAAGCACACCCTGCTGATGTTTGATGCCTTCCACGACGTGGCTGAGAAAGCCAAGAACGGCAACGCTCACGCCAAGGCCGTGCTGCAATCCTGGGCTGACGGCGAGTGGTTCAAGAAGCGTCCAGTGCTGGAAGACAAAATCAGCCTGCGCGTGTTCAAAGTCACCGGCGAAACCAACACCGACGACCTGTCCCCTGCTCCAGATGCCTGGTCGCGTCCTGACATCCCGCTGCACGCCCTGGCCATGCTGAAAATGGCCCGTGACGGCATCGTTCCGGACGAGCAAGGCAAGACCGGCCCGATGAAGCAGATCGAAGAAATGCGCGGTCAAGGCTTCCCGATCGCCTACGTCGGTGACGTGGTCGGTACCGGTTCCTCGCGTAAATCCGCTACCAACTCGGTACTGTGGTTCTTCGGCGACGACATCCCTTACGTGCCGAACAAGCGTGCTGGCGGTTTCTGCTTCGGCAGCAAAATCGCTCCGATCTTCTACAACACCATGGAAGATGCCGGCGCACTGCCAATCGAGTTCGACGTTACCAACATGAACATGGGCGACGTGATCGACCTGTACCCGCATGCTGGCAAAGTCTGCAAACACGGCACTGACGAAGTCCTGACCACCTTCGAAATGAAGACCCCGGTCCTGCTCGACGAAGTCCGTGCTGGCGGCCGTATTCCGCTGATCATCGGCCGTGGCCTGACCGAGAAGGCTCGCGCCGAACTGGGTCTGCCACCGTTCGACCTGTTCAAGAAGCCGGAAGCCCCGGCTGAAAGCACCAAGGGTTTCACCCTGGCGCAGAAAATGGTTGGCAAGGCTTGCGGCCTGGCAGAAGGCCAAGGCGTTCGTCCTGGCACCTACTGCGAACCGAAGATGACCACCGTAGGTTCTCAGGACACCACTGGTCCGATGACCCGTGACGAACTGAAAGACCTGGCGTGCCTGGGCTTCTCCGCCGACCTGGTGATGCAGTCCTTCTGCCACACCGCGGCGTATCCAAAGCCGATCGACGTGACCACCCACCACACCCTGCCTGACTTCATCATGACCCGCGGCGGCGTTTCCCTGCGTCCGGGCGACGGCATCATCCACTCGTGGCTGAACCGTATGCTGCTGCCAGACACCGTCGGTACCGGTGGTGACTCGCACACCCGTTTCCCGATGGGCATCTCGTTCCCGGCCGGTTCCGGTCTGGTCGCGTTCGCCGCAGCCACCGGCGTTATGCCGCTGGACATGCCGGAATCGATCCTGGTGCGCTTCAAAGGCAAAATGAAACCTGGCATCACCCTGCGTGACCTGGTTCATGCCATTCCTTACTTCGCCATCCAGAACGGTCTGCTGACCGTCGAGAAGAAAGGCAAGAAAAACGCCTTCTCCGGCCGCATCCTGGAAATCGAAGGTCTGGAAGGTCTGACCCTGGAGCAGGCGTTCGAACTGTCCGACGCCTCGGCCGAACGTTCGGCTGCCGGTTGCACCATCAAGCTGTCGAAAGAGTCGATCACCGAGTACCTGAACTCCAACATCACCCTGCTGCGCTGGATGATCGGCGAAGGCTACGGCGATGCACGTACCCTGGAACGTCGTGCTCAAGCGATGGAAGCCTGGGTTGCCAACCCGGAACTGATGGAAGCCGATGCCGACGCCGAATACGCCGAAGTCATCGAAATCGATCTGGCCGACATCAGCGAGCCTGTACTGTGCGCGCCGAACGACCCGGACGACGCCCGTCTGCTGTCCAGCGTTGCTGGCGAGAAGATCGACGAAGTGTTCATCGGTTCGTGCATGACCAACATCGGTCACTTCCGCGCTGCCGGTAAACTGCTGGATCAGGTCAAGGGTCAGCTGCCAACCCGTCTGTGGCTGTCGCCGCCGACCAAAATGGACGCTCACCAACTGACCGAAGAAGGCTACTACGGCATCTACGGCAAGGCTGGCGCGCGCATGGAAATGCCAGGCTGCTCGCTGTGCATGGGTAACCAGGCACGCGTTGAGCCGAACAGCACCGTGGTCTCGACCTCCACCCGTAACTTCCCGAACCGTCTGGGCGACGGCGCGAACGTCTACCTGGCTTCGGCTGAGCTCGCGTCCGTTGCTTCGATCCTGGGTCGCCTGCCGACCGTCGAGGAGTACATGGAATACGCTGGCAAGATCGACAGCATGGCGGCCGATATCTACCGCTACCTGTCCTTCGACCAGATCGCCGAGTTCCGTGAAGCTGCTGCGAACGCCAACATCCCGGTCGTTCAAGCCTAACGTTACAACGCAATAGAAAACGCCGCCCATCGTGAGATGAGCGGCGTTTTTTTATGCCTGTTGAATGGTTGATGCCTGCTCTGGCCTCATTGCTGGCAAGCCAGCGATGGCGGCATGTCAGGCGACATCTCCTCTGATGGTCGCCAGACAGACGAAAAAAAGCCGCTGCACACATCGCGTGCAGCGGCTTTTTCAGTTGCGGTCGCTAGACCGTGCTTTACATCGCCAGCTTGTAAACCAGCGCCGAGATGGACACCAGGCCTACCGCGGTGACAAACACGTTCGACGCCTGACCACGATAACGCGCCATCGCCGGTACTTTACGAATCGCGTACATCGGCATCAGGAACAGAATCGCCGCGATCACCGGGCCACCGATGGTCTCGATCATGCCCAGAATGCTCGGGTTCAGGGTCGCAACGATCCAGCACACGACCAGCATGAACGCCGCCACAATGCGATCCAGCGCCTTGGCGCCGGGACGCTTGCCGCTCTTGACGATCAGGCCCTTGAGGCCTTCGCTGGCACCAATGTAGTGACCGAGGAACGACTTGGAAATCGCCACAAAGGCAATCAACGGCGCAGCAAACGCAATGGTCGGGTTGCTGAAGTGGTTGGCCAGGTACGACAGGATCGACAGGTTCTGCGCCTTGGCTTCAGCCAGTTGTGCCGGCGACAGGGTCAGCACGCAACTGAAGACGAAGAACAGCACCATCACCACCATCAGCAGGTGGGCACGGCAGAGGATCTGCGAGCTGCGCTGCTCAGCATTGACGCCGTAACGACGCTTCTGGTCCACCGCGAACGCCGAGATGATCGGCGAGTGGTTGAACGAGAACACCATCACCGGGATCGCCAGCCACAGGGTGTGTAGCAGCGCCGATGGCGCCGGCACTTGTGTGGCAGTGGTGAGGATGCCGCCATTCCAGTGCGGAATCAGGTACACCGCGAGGAACAACAGCGCGACGATAAACGGATACACCATCAGGCTCATCGCCTTGACGATCGCCTGCTCACCGCAACGCACCACGGCCAGCAGGCCGAGGATCAGTACGAATGACAGCACCGCACGCGGTGGCGGCATGATGTGCAGTTGGTGTTCGAGGAAGCTGGCGACCGTGTTGGTCAGGCCAACGCTGTAGATCAGCAGGATCGGGAAGATCGCGAAGAAGTACAGCAGAGTGATCAGCGCACCGGCCTTGATGCCGAAATGCTGCTCGACCACGTCGGTGATATCGGCGCCTTCGCGACCGGAGAGCACGAAGCGGGTCAAGCCGCGGTGAGCAAAGAACGTCATCGGGAAGGCCAGCAGCGTGAGGATCACCAGCGGCCAGAAGCCACCCAGACCCGCGTTGATCGGCAAAAACAGGGTGCCGGCGCCAATGGCCGTCCCGAACAGTCCCAACATCCACGTGGTGTCATGGCGATTCCAGCTCGAGAGTTCAGCTGGTGCTGCCGCTTCATAGCGCTCGTCGACGCTATTGGCCTGATCATTCATCCGGTCGGATCTCCGCATTCCGGTCACTTGCCACTCGGTCAGGACGCGTCGGAAAAAACCGACAGACATGCTCCGGCCGAAACAGGGGCGCGATTCTCCGCGATAAATGAGCAGAAGCAAAGACTTAGCTGAGGAATGGTTGTGCGGAGCAGATGAGCGAGCTGTCGCTTTCAGGAAATTATCCGTCGGTCATGAGCATGGCTCGCGTCGTTTTCTGACACGTTTCAATGCTGCGCAGGTGGCGCAAGACAGGCTCAGAACGACGGCTCCCGGGCAAACACCAAGACTTTCAATCCCAGTCAAATGATCTAGCGTGAGAGAAGTCCCCTGCCCCCTGGAGTGCCGTGCCATGCCGCTCGTTCGCGTCGAAATCAAAAAACACGCCGATCCGACCTTCGCCAAGCGCATCGGCGAGCAGATCTACGCGGCCATGCGCAAGACGATCAATGTGCCAGAGCACGACAATTTCCAGATCCTCGCCGAACACGACGACGAGCATTTCATCTTTGATCCGCAGTACCTGGGCATTCAGCGCAGCGATCAGCTGGTGATCATTCAGATCACCCTCAATGAAGGCCGAACGCTGGAACAGAAAAAGGCTCTGTACCAGACCATCGCGCAGAACCTGAACAGCCATCTGGCGGTGCGTCTGGAAGACGTGTTCATCAACCTGGTGGAAGTCAAAAGAGAGAACTGGTCATTCGGCAACGGCATCGCTCAATACGCCAGTTGACAGCGCGCTGGCACCAGCAGCAAGATCGGCCGCATGAACCTTCGCGCGCCGCACCTCACCCGTACCACCACGACCGCCATCGGCGGGTCGTGGTGGTACGGGTGAGGTAAATCCCAGCGCTGCAAACCCAAGGCCCCGCCAGCAATGGACGGGGCCTTGTTGTTTCTCCCGTCCGTGCGGCAGTTGTAGCACTCAAGGAGAAAACCATGTCCGCAGCATTGTTGATCATCGATATGCAGGTCGGCCTGTTCCAAGGCCCGGAACAACCGCACAACGGCGAGCAAATCCTGGCCAACATCCAGCACCTGATTGCGCTGGCTCGCCAGCAGCGAGTGCCGATCTTCGCGGTGCGCCACACCGGCCCGCAAGGTTCACCGATTGCCGCGGGCAGTCCGTTCTGGCAGTTGCTGCCGGCACTTGGACTGGACGCGCAAATCGATTCGCTCTTCGATAAATCCAGACCCAATGCCTTCCACGGCACCGAACTGGCGCAGCGGCTGAAAGCGGCGCGAATCGAGGATCTTTACCTCGCTGGAATGAAAAGCCAGTTCTGCATCGACAGCACGTGCCGGGCCGCCGCCGATCAGGGCTTCAAACCCCTGCTGGTCGCTGACGCCCATACCTGCATGGACACCCCGGCACTGCCCGCCCAAGCCATCATCGACCACCACAACGCGACCCTCGGCGGCGCCTTCGCCCGGCTGATCAACAGTGCCGAAGTCACCTTCTGACAAGAATTACCCGGAGCGGAAGCCGTTGCACTTAGTTGCGACGGCGTCAACAAAACAGATGTAACCGGATCAGTTATTCCTACACAGCGGTTTAATTATTTTCCGCGACCAGCGAGACGAGGCATGGACGATAGCCAATCAAAAACTTGCTTTAGAAGCAAAACCAGAAAAACCCTCTATATATTTCAGAAAAGCCCTACAGCGTATATCGACTAATGCAAACACGACAAGGTCGTTACCAGTAAAAAAAATAACGCCGTTTTGTTACAAACAACTACCCCGCCATTGAACAACGCGCCACCCTCGGCCTATATTTTTCCCGCACTCAACCGGAACAACTGATAGCAAGCCACCTTTCTTACATTAAAAAGAGGATGACGCATGCAAAAGAAATCAAGCATCTACTTGCTACTCGCAACGTTGCTTTTCTCCCTGGCCAGCGTGGCACAAACCAAACCCGCTAATGCCGACGTGCGCGAGTTGGCGTCCTCGCCCCGATGGTTGACCACCAAGGTGTATATCGAGGGCGCACCTGAAACAGACGTCAAGGCCAATTATCCCGGTGTAGTGGGTATATCCACGTGGGATCCCGAGCGTAATCGCTATGAGTTCTTTTATGCCGACACGGGAGAATCAAAATACAACCATGGCGGTGGCGGTTACTTTTTTGTGACTGGCGATCAGAAACAACATGTTCTCGTACCTGATGTCGGACCGACTAAAACAATTGTCAGAAAACTGGAAACCCTGAATAAAAACGAATTCACCTACTCCCGGGAAGTGCCCAGGGACATGGTGGAGAACAACGCTTTAGTGCGCATACATGTCGTCCATGCGCCTTATACCGGGACGGTAATCACCCGGTCCGCTCTCGAATAACAATCTGGAGTCAAACATGCGAAAAACAATTAAAACAGTGTTGATGTCCACGGCCCTGATTGCCTCGCTGCACAATGCGGGCGCCAGTGCACAAGCGGCGACCAAGCCTGCGAACAACGCGGTCGCCACACCGGACAATGCCGTCATGCTCACGGTATTCCTCAAGCACGATCAGTCTCGCCCTCTGAGTGAACTCAAGGCGCAACTGGCGCAACAGGGCTTTTACAAAACCTTCCCGCCTGCCGGAGTCGAGGTCGTCAGCTGGAACATCATGATGGGGATCGGCCAAGTGGTCACCGTACGTTTCCCGGCCTCCCGCCTGGCGGAGGTCAACCTCGCGCTGGAAAACACCGCATGGGGCAGCTACAGAACCGAGTTCTACCCCACCTATGATTTCAAGCCGATTGCCCTGGCCGAACAGAACAAAGCCCAAGCGGCACAATGATAATGGCAGCACACTGGATGGCCGGTGTGCTGCTGCCCTTGCTTCTTGCGCGAAGCCGTCCAGAATCAATGCACTACCGCGTGAATGCCAACGATTGCCAAGCCGCCCCGGAATCAGCACTCTGAAACACATTTGATGCCCTCGACGCCGCCGATCACAGGAGCCGTGCAATGCCCGCAACCGTTCTGGTACTGGTTGAAACCATCAATGACTACTTGCCGATTCTCGAACATCAAGGCTTTCACCTGATCCTCGCCCCCACACCCACCGAACGTGCCCAAGCCATCGCCAGCCACGGCCCGCGCATTGACGCGGTGCTGACCCGTGGTCCGCTGGGGCTGACCGCCGACGAGATCGCCGCCCTGCCCGCGCTGAAAATCATCACCGTGATCGGTGCCGGCTATGAGCAGGTCGACTTGCAAGCGGCCAGCGATCGCGGGATCACCGTGACCAACGGCGCCGGGGTCAACGCCTCGTCGGTAGCCGACCACGCGATGGCGATGCTGCTGGCGCTGGTGCGCGACATTCCGCGTTGCGACGCCGCCGTGCGCCGGGGTGAATGGCCGAAAATCATGCGCCCGTCGCTGGCCAACAAACGCATGGGGATTCTCGGACTGGGCGCAGTGGGCTTGGCGATTGCCAAACGCGCCCACCTCGGTTTCGACATGCAGATCAGTTACCACAACCGGCAGGTGCGCAGCGATGTGCCGTACGCGTTCTGCTCGACGCCGACCGAACTGGCGCGGGCCTCGGATTTTCTGATCGTTGCCACGCCGGGCGGGATCGGCACCCAGCATCTGGTGACTCGTCCGGTGCTCGATGCACTGGGCCCGAAAGGCTTCATCGTCAATATCGCCCGGGCCAGCGTGATCGCCACCGCCGACCTGATCAGCGCCCTTGAGCAACGACGTATTGCCGGTGCTGCGCTGGATGTGTTCGATCACGAACCGCAAGTACCGGATGCACTGAAAACCTTGAGCAACGTGATTCTTACGCCGCACGTCGCGGGGCTGTCACCGGAAGCCACCCAAGGCACGGTAGAACTGGTAGGGAAAAACCTCGTGGCGTTCTTTTCCGGGGAGCCGGTGCTGACGCCGATTGCGCTGCCGCCGCGCCTGGGCAATCAGCGGGTGCATTAAAGCACCCCGAGCAAGGTCCACAAGCGCCGCGATTCGGCGTCCGCCGAGATCAACTCGCCGAGTAATTCACTCAACGGTTTATTGCCCCACTCCACACCACGACGAATCAGATACGGCACGGGGCTGTGGGGCTCGGTGCGGGCCAGGTATTCGGCGATCAGCAGCAATTGCCGGTAAGCCTCTTCACGACTGGCCGGCTCGCGAAACACTTGCGCAGCCGGCGCCTCTGCAACCACTGGCTCCAAGGCGACAGGGACCTCAACCACCGCAGGTGGCGGTGCCGGCTGTTGTGGGTGCATGGCAATGAACTCCTGAACCAGCGTCAGCAACGCTTGAATGGTTTCCTGCAACGGGCGAAATCCCGGCCCCTGCTCACCCAGATACGCATCGCTCCAGGCGTCCAGCCGCTGCAGGTGTTGCAGACTCAGCAGCAGGTTGCCCTGCATGCGCAGCCAGAACGCCATGGGCGTGACGCGGATCTGGTCGCCGAGTTTTTTCTGTTCGTTGCGTGCGGAGTCAGCCGAGGTCTTGGCGTTTTTGCTGTCGTTGACCTTGACCTGCTGCACCTGCAAGCGGCGCCAGACGTCCAGGGTGTAGGCCTCAAAATCACTGTTGTGCGCGCCGAACAGCGGCACCCGCGTCAGCAGGACTTCAGTGTAGCGGCGCACCAGCCATTCCAGCGGAATCACCCGCCACGACTGGTCGCCGTCCTCGGCTTGCGGGTGTACTTGCTCGGGGTAGCGCTCACACAGGCCAGCGATCAGTGCGAGGCTGCCGGGCAAGCCGTCCAGTGCCTGTAGATGCAGCCACGCCTCGCCCAGCCACGCGGCGAGCATCAGGTCTTTGCTGCGTTCCAGCAGCAGGGTCGTGGTGAGCGCTTCCACGTGCGGCCAGTCCGCCCGCTTGATTGCCGACTGCCAGACCCCGGTCGGCAGGCTGGTGTCGTCCTCGCGGCGCAGGTCGCGCAACTGGTCGTACTCGCGCTCGTAGCGCAAATCCACCCCGCAGGGTTGCTCGACACTGATGGGCGCCAGTAACTGATCGATCAAGTCCGGCAAAGTCGTCGATGGCAGGCTCACAGCCCCTCCTCTTTACGCACATCCAGTGCCGCAGTGGCGCCGGTCAGTTGATACGGCGAACGCGGTGCACGGGTTGGCAGCGGTGGAATCGCCAGCGGCAGTTTCGAACCCTGACTCATCAGCGACAGGCGCACGAACATCCGCGTGAACTCGCTGGTGATGCTGTCGGTTGCCGCCGTCACCGGCAGGCGCAGCGCCAGCGGAAAGTCGGTGTAATCGAGGTTCGGCTGACGCTGAACGGAAAAGTGCGCACGCATCAGCCGCAGTAACGACCACGGGCCGCCGTACTCCCAACCGGCTTCCATGTCGCGCACCACCAGGTTCGGTTGCAGCGGATCGTTGACCGGGCGCTCCTTGCCGTTACGCGCCCAGCGCAGGGTCAGGCGAATCGGCTGGCCAACCATCCAGCGCAGGTGCGGCTGTTCGGCACCGGGGTAGTTGATCTGCTGATTACCCGCCAGCAGGCCCCAGGCAATCACCTGATCGGCACCTTTTTCTTCCTCGCGGTCGGTGCGCCAGCGCACGTCGAGCTCAACCCCGAGGATGCCACTCTTGTCGCGCACGAACAGCGGCGTCAGCCATACGCTGGCCTGCTTCAGGCGATTGAGAAAATCTTCAGCGGCCAGCCGCTCCGGCGTCTGGCTCAGGACCAGTCCGGCCTGCGCCACCGCCAGACGCTTGTCGATGATTTCCAGAAAGTGCTGGACCCGCGCCGGGTCGGCATCCTGCGCCTGCACACCGCTGGCAAACGGAAAGCGGTCCGCCAGGTATTGATTAAAATAGCTCGCCAGCTCGTTCCACGCCGCCGCAGCCTGCTGCTGTTGCAGGAACTGGCAGCGCTGCATGGCGCTCTGTTGCAACTCCACCGCGCGCATCGCCAGAGTGCCACGGCCACCGGCGATGTTGGCCGACTGCAACATCTGCACGCAGGTGCCGGTGTCCATCTCGACAAAGTCGCGGCTGACCAGCTGTTCGATCTGCGCGGGCGAACTGGCGGGGTTGGCGTCCTTGTACTTGAGCAGTTCGTCGGTGAGCGCACTGAACTGGGTCACCCGCTCGTAATCCAGCGCCGACAGATTGCCCTGCTGGGTCATCAGCCACTGCAACGCCGAGGTGCGCCGCTCGGTGATGCCAAGCATGGTGTTGAATTGCTGTTTGAGGCTCAGCTTCAGGTCCTGCACATCACTGGCCCCGTACAGTTGCAGACCGAGGTTTTTCGAGCCGTCCCACTGGCTGATTTCGGTACGACCGCCGAACAACGGTTGCGCGGTGATTTCCTCCAGGCCGCTGACGATCTGCGCCAGTGCCCGCCGGTTCAACGCTCCTTGCAGGCGCGACGCCAGATCGCTGCGATGCACCTCGACGAAGGCTTTCTGCAGGGCCATGGCCTGTTCCGCCTGCACGTTGAACACGGCGTAAGGGTGAGTCTGATCGTTGTGATCCTTGAGGCTCAGCCACATCGCCTGAGCGGCGGCGCTTTCGGCGGCTTGCAGCAAGGCTTCGCGATACACCGGCGGGATGCGCGGCAACTCTTCGGCGACATAACTCTTGTAGCTGGCGAAATAGCTGAGCGAGGTATTGAGGTCGTAGCCGTCGACGGTCTGGCCTTGCAGGTTGACGTTGTCCTGGCTGGCGCGCATGGCAACCGACACGAAGTCGCGCTTGAACAGCGCCTGCACCGCGTTGTTAAGCTTGACCACTTGTTCCTGCAACGCCAATTGCCCACTGCCCTGCTGCACCAGCAGGTTGCCGCGCGAACCGACCTGGGCGATCCATTGATCACGAAAACTCTGTTGCAGCTTGCTCGCCTGCTGGTCCAGTTGCTGCTCGACAGCCGGCCCGAGCAATGAACTCTTGCGCACCTTGTCGAGGAAATCGCGATAGCCCGGCACCAGTTCCTGGCCCTTGCCGCGACTCCACGTCGAGTTGGTCAGGGCAATGGCCGCCTGCAGATCGTCAATCAGGGCGCGCAGCTCCTCCAGCTCGCTCAGGCTGTTGCCGCTGCCCGCCTCCAATTGCTCCAGATGCAACTTGAGGTAACCGGCCTTGCTGACGAAGTTGTCGGCTAGAAAATACTGATCGAGCCAGTGTTCCATCAGCCCGGTGAAGTTGCTGACGATCAGCGGCCGGTCCACGCTCAGGTCCAGCGCCTGCAAGTCGCCGCTGTCGCCCGCCGCCAGCAGCCGATTGTAGTAAGCGGCGTGGGGCAAGGTGGCGGCGTTGAGGTTCAGTGACAGTGCGCTGTTGCTCAGTTGCACCAGATCATCCAGCGGCACCCGCTGGTTATGCTGTACTTCACCGAACAGCTGGTTTTGTTGCTCCAGACGCAGCGCGCGATCCACCAGGTCGGTTGCTTTCTGATAGTTCTGCCACTGCGCCGGGTCTTCGCTTTCCACGCTGTTGCGCCGCTCGGTGTTGCGGATCGCCTTGATTTTCGCCAGCTCCGCGACCAGCAAGTCGTGCAGCGGTACCAGCATATGGCGCTGGGTGGAGCGGAACAGCTCCTGCTCGATCCGGGTATCGAAAGAGGAAAACCACGAGGTCGGAAACACCAGCGACACGTAATGCCAGTGTGGGGCTTTTTCCAGCACCCGCCAGAAGCTCTGCACGTTGCGCCGGGTCGGCTCGATCCGGTGCGCCTCGTCGGTGACCGCGACATAACTCTTCTGCGCGCCCTGCATCAGCCGCGCCAGCTCATGAGCATCGCGCACCGCGTCGCGCCAGATCCAGACCATCGCCACCGCCCACACCACCCCGACCACCAGCGCGACACCGGCGGTGATCCGCTGCCAGCGCTGGCGCAAACGCAGCAGACGCGGCACGCCCTGGGCCAGGCCGCGTTCGCCCACCAGGCGCTCGCGCCACAACGGGCGCGCGAACGCACTGCGCTGCAAGCCGCTGTCGTCAGCGGAAAAACCGTCCAGCGCATCTTCCGACGGCTGATTGGCGGTCAGATACACGCCACGAAAACACGGCGCCTCACCCTGGGCGTTGCCCTGAAACACCGGTTCGAGCACGCTCTGCAAGCCGCGACGCAATGTCTCCAGACGCTCCGGCAAGGCATACAGATCAGCACTCAAGTGCCCGGACAAGGTGCCGATTTCGATCACCGCTTCCGACACCGCGCGGTGCAGGCGATCCAGCGCCTGATCACTCCACTGGCCCTGCCACACCGCGTCGCGGGCGTAAGGCGACGACCAGCCCAGGGTGCGCTCGCGCGCCTCGTCGGGCAGCGCGCTGATCAGTTCCTGAAACCCGGGCAATTCCTCAAGACTGGTGATGATCACGTAGACCGGCACACTCAAGCCGAAACGTTGCAGCAGATCAATGAAACGTCGGCGCGCCGCCAGACCGAGCTGGGTGGCCTGCTCCAGATTCCCCAGGCGACTGGCCGGCACTGTCCAGACCACTCCGTCCAGCGGGCGTTTGCTGCGCAGACGCAAAATCAGTCCGAGCAGACGCCACCAGCCGCCACGCTGCAGGTGCATGCCGTCGTCGGGCAGGAACAACGCCTGCGGCACCACCAGCACCGCCCCTTCGGGATCGGACCACCAGCGACCGAACCACGCCGGTTTGTCGGTCGGCTGCAAACGCCACTCGCTGACCAGTTGCGTGCCCTGGGCTTCATCGCCGAGCAACAGCAGCCAAGGCATTTGATAACGATCGTGACTGCCCTGCTCTTGCTCCATGTGCCGCACCGCAGCATAAAAACTGCGAATTGCCGCGCCGCTCTGGGTGCGCAACCACCATACGGCCACGGCAATGATCACCAGCAGCAACAGCAACGCGCCCCCCCACGCGACAATCGTCAGGACGCTCATGAGTCTTGCTCCGACGTGATCACCGGATCGCTGATTTGCAGCACTGGTTCAAGCTCCAACCGAATGTCACGCCAGAAAAACTGCCCGAGGCCGGTCAGCAGCAACACCATCGCAACAATGCCCAGCGCCAGCCGAAAACCGTCCGGCAATGCGCTGCGCACCGGCAGTTGCAACGGTGCGATCAGTGAGGGCTGCACCAGCCGCTGACTGACATCGGCGTAACTGGCATCGTCCTGCCAGGCAAAGTTGAACAGCGCCAGGCGCCATTTCTCCAGTTGCGCCTGGCTGTGTTCGCCGCGCAGGCGACCGTGGAAGCCGAGGATCAGGCACTGCAGATAGACGTTGGCCAGATCGCGGCTGGTGGGTTGCTGTTCGTCGAGCAGAGTCTGAATCGCCGCCGGCAGTTGCTCACCAGCCTGCCGACTGGCGTACAGCCGCGACTCCAGCGGTTTGTCCTGCCACGCGGCCTGCCCGGGCCAGGGCGTAAACAGCAGCGTTTCATCGACCAGTGCGACAAACGCGTAAACCAGTGCCTTGACCTGTTCGGTCGCCGAATCACCGACCCGCGAATACGCTGTGCGCCACAACCGTTGCGAAGCCTGCGTCGACAACTCGACCACAGTGTCGACCAGCGCCGCTTCGTCTTCGCTGTCCTTGGGCAACTGGCTCCAGTCCACTTGCCATTGCTGCCAGGTCTGGCGGAACGCGCTGCTCAGCGGTGCGTCCTGCAACCCCAGGCTTGCGGCACTTCCTTGCGACATACGGCGTTCCTTGTGTGATCAGGCACTTTCGCTGTTCTGGGCGACAAACAGCACCACTTGCCACGGACTGCTGGTCAGCTTCGCGGCGGGCGCGGCGATTATCAGCGGCAGTTGCGCGTCGAACCACGCCCCTTGGGCAGTGACCACGAACAGCCGCGTGTCCTCACCGACGCTGTACGCCACCTGCTCGCTGCGGCTCATGGCCTGGTGAGTCAGACCGCTCATGCGCTGACGACTGAGCAAGGCGATGTGCGGCGCCGAAGCGATGATCGCGCCGCGCAGCCAGTCACCGGCGGCCTGCTCGCTGGCACCGTTGGGCATGCGCAGGCCGATCACCAGTCGCTGGCTCGGTTGCTCATCGGGCAACTGAATGGAGAAGCTCTGCTCAGCACGTTCGAATGGCAGGCTGCGATAACCGGCGCGGATCAGTTCGAGGGTAGTTTCCAGCCACGCCAGCACCGCGTCGTAACCGCGCTGCAATTCGAGAAAATCCAGTGGCGCGAACGCCGGCACCCCGGCCAGCGGATCGAGTGCCGACCACGCGCCGGCCAGACCCAGCAGTTGCACATACACACTCTGCGGATGAGCGATGCGGCTGTTGAGTGCGCCCTCGACTTCCGGCAGGCGTGCCCACAACGCAGTCAATTGCCGGCGAATCTCCAGCGCATCGTCCTGATTGCCAGCCTGTTGCGCCTGACGCAGACGCCCGCCGAGGAACATGCATTTCTCCCGCGCCCGCGCGCACAAACCGGCGACACGCCGGCCCAACGGCGCGTCGGGCAACAGCACCGGCGTCGGCGGTGTATAGGCCAATGGCAGGAAACCGCCGCCTTCCTTGCGCACTTTCAACAGCGGCAGACAGATCGAGTCGGCCTTGTTCGCCTGCGTACACAGGCGCGGATTGGGCCGCCACACGGTGATCGATTCGGGAAACTCGCCGCTGGTGAGATCCGGCAACGCCTCGCCGACCACCGACTGCAAACGCCCCTTGAGCGGCAGCAGTTGCCCGGCGCGCCACAACGGGCTGATCGCCAGGTACACAGTGACAGTGGCATCGTCGGTGGCGCTGATTGCCGCGCTGACATCCAGCTCCAGTATCGGCCCGCTGCCGGCTTGCAGATTCACCGGCAAACCGTCGGGCATCGTCCCCTGCAACGACAGCAGCCGCACCACTCCACCGCTCAGCGCCGAAGGGTCGAAGTCCATGTGGTTGACGCCCCAGAACCACGGGTTGCACGCTTGCGCCAGGTGCGCGCCGAGGGCTTCGGCACGCAGGCCCTGCAACTGAAAATGCTGGGGCAGCAATTGCATGCCTTCGTGCCAGCAGACCGCGTCAGGTAGCAGACTCATACGACTCCCTTCGACTGCACCGCGAACCGGCGGCGGACGGTGTGTTTCAGTTTTCCTTGCTGACCAGGCTCATCTCGCGACTGTCGAACCTGAGCCACGCTTCGCTCTGATCATCCAGCCGCAAGCGGTGTGCTCCGGGTGTGTTATAGCTGGCGAAGACCAAAAGTCCAGCGGCCTTCTTGCCCCCCAGCGGGAACGGTTGGCGGTCGATGAATTGCCCCGGCACCAGCTCCACTCCCCACACACTCATCAGCTGACGATAGTCGCGCTGGTACTGCTCGCGCTCGGCAAACCACTGACTGGCACTGATGCCCGACAGTTGTTTGAGCAGGTCCGGGTCATTGACCGCAATGAAATCCACGGCAATCGGCGTGTCGTCATTGGCCTTGGGTGCGACGTCGAGGGTCAGACTGTCGAGATCCACTTTCGGCCCGAACAGGGAACACCCCGTCAGCAGCGCCAACAAAAACGCTACAAAAAATCGTCCGCACAAAATGAATTTTCCTTTTTCCGTGGAAGTCGAAAATTGTTTTTGCTTGCTTTTTTATAGACCTGTTCTAGCGTCTTGGGTAGTTCGGTTCCTACAGCCGAATGAGGAAGGTTTGTCAAAGGAACGACAGGTCATCTGCCACCCTTTCTAACCTACGGTCCAGTAAGGGAAAGCGATGAACGGGCCTCCCCGATGCATTGCGCCCGCCTTCGCATCGGAGTCAGCCACCATGGCAGAAAGTACTCAGCACAAGCTCGACCGGGTTCGCCCGCCCCGAGTGCAAATCACCTACGACGTCGAAATCGGCGATGCCATCGAGAAAAAAGAATTGCCGCTGGTGGTCGGGATCCTCGCCGACCTCTCGGGCAAGCCGCTCGAACCATTGGCAAAACTGACTGAACGGCGTTTTACCGAAATCGACCGCGACAACTTCAACGAAGTGCTCGCCTCGATCGGTCCACGCGCCACCTTGCAGGTCAACAACACCCTCAGCGGCGACGACAGCAAGCTCAACATCGAACTCAACTTCAAACACATCGACGACTTCGACCCGGTCAAGGTGGTGGAGCAAGTCACCCCGTTGCGCCGCCTGTTCGAGGCACGCCAGCGCCTGCGCGACCTGCTGACCAAACTCGACGGCAACGATGACCTGGACAAGCTGCTGCGCGACGTCATCGCCAACACCGAAGGCCTGCAGGAAATCAAGTCGGCTCGCCCAGACACCGCTACCCCGGCCGCTGACGCCGAGGCCCCGGCCGAACCGCAAGCCTGATCGTCCACTTAACGAGGGGAGAATTCGCCATGCCCGCCGCCGCCCAGAACCAAGCCAGCGACAATGCTGCAGCCGAGACTTTATCCCTGCTCGACCGAATCATCGCCGAGGGCCGCATGGCCCACGATGACAGTCAGCAGGACTACGCCCGCGACATGCTCGCGGAGTTCGCCACCCAGGTACTTGACGAAGGCATGGCCATCGACAAGGACACTGTGGCGATGATCAACGATCGCATCAGCCAGATCGACGAGCTGATCAGCGCCCAGCTCAACGAAGTACTGCACCATCCCGACCTGCAGAAACTCGAAGGGTCCTGGCGCGGCCTGCACATGCTGGTGCAAAACACCGAAACCAGCTCCCGCCTGAAGCTGCGCCTGCTCAACGTCACCCAGAAAGAACTGCAGAACGACCTGGAAAAAGCCGTCGAATTCGACCAGAGCGCGCTGTTCAAAAAGATCTATGAAGAGGAATACGGCACTTTCGGCGGACACCCGTTCAGCCTGCTGGTGGGTGACTACACCTTCGGCCGGCACCCGCAGGACATCGGCCTGCTGGAGAAACTCTCGAACGTCGCCGCCGCCGCGCACGCGCCATTCATTGCCGCCGCCAGCCCGCGTCTGTTCGACATGAACAGCTTCACCGAGCTCGCGGTGCCGCGTGACTTGTCGAAAGTCTTCGAGAGCCAGGAGCTGATCAAGTGGCGTTCGTTCCGCGAGAGCGAAGACTCGCGCTACGTGTCGCTGGTGCTGCCGCACTTCCTGCTGCGCCTGCCATATGGCCCGGAAACCTCGCCGGTCGAGGGCATCAATTACGTTGAAGACGTCAACGGCACCGACCACAGCAAATACCTGTGGGGCAACGCCGCGTGGGCGCTGTCGCAACGCATCACCGAAGCCTTTGCCAAGTACGGCTGGTGCGCGGCGATCCGTGGTGCTGAAGGCGGCGGCGCGGTTGAAGGCCTGCCGGCGCACACCTTCCGCACCAGCTCCGGTGACTTGTCGCTCAAGTGCCCGACCGAAGTGGCGATCACCGACCGCCGCGAAAAAGAGCTCAACGATCTCGGCTTCATCGCCCTGTGCCACAAGAAGAACAGCGACATCGCGGTGTTCTTCGGCGGCCAGACCACCAACAAGTCCAAGGTCTACAACACCAACGAGGCCAACGCCAACGCGCGGATCTCGGCAATGTTGCCGTACGTGCTCGCCGCTTCGCGTTTCGCCCATTACCTGAAGGTGATCATGCGCGACAAGGTCGGCAGCTTCATGACCCGCGACAACGTGCAGAGTTACCTCAACAACTGGATCGCCGACTACGTGCTGATCAACGACAACGCGCCGCAGGAAATCAAGGCGCAGTACCCGTTGCGTGAGGCGCGAGTGGACGTCACCGAAGTGGCCGGCAAACCGGGCGCCTATAAGGCGACGGTGTTTTTGCGGCCGCATTTCCAGCTTGAGGAACTGACGGCATCAATCCGCCTGGTGGCGACGTTGCCGCCACCGGTAGCGGCTTGAAGTTAATGAAACCTCTGTGGCGTGGGCGCTTGCTCCCGCTGGGCTGCGAAGCGGCCCGCGCTTTTTGAGAAGCGAGGCCTGCTACGCAAGCCAGCGGGAGGCAAGCGCCCTCGCCACAGGTTCTGAGCTCAGTCTATTTGTGAATTTCTTCAGGAGTTTCAAGCGATGGATGCAATCATTCTCGACCTCGGCGGCGACATCAAAGGTGACAGCCTGCTCGAAGGTTACACGGACAAGATCGAAGTCATGTCCTACAGCCACAACGTGGCGATGCAGGTGACCAACGACGTCAGCAACTCGGAGCGCACCTCCGGCAAGCCGCACATCGGCGAGTTCACCCTGACCAAGTTCGTCGACAGCTCCACGCCGTCGCTCAACGGCTACTGCTGCGCCGGTAAACCGATCCCCGAAGCCAAGATCACCATCGGCCGCAACGCCGCCGAGGGCAGCGGGCAACTGATGCCATTCATCATCTACACCCTGACCAACGTGGTGCTGTCGAACGTCAGTGTCAGCGGTGGCACCGGCGGCAAACCGGTGGAAACCATTTCCCTGAACTTCACCAAGATCAAATGGGAACTCACCGCACAGAAAGACGACGGCACCAAGGAAGGTACGGCCGCCTCGACCTGGGACATGGCTGCCAACAAGTCAGCCTGAGCGGACGCCTAAGCCATGGCCGGCACCGGCATTCTCCCGCCGCTGTTCGAACGCCTCGCGTCCAGCGAGGCCGAGGGCGCGCGGGAATTCAGTCGGCAGGATCTGCTCGACTCGGTGCACGCCGAGCTCGGGCGCCTGTTCAACACCCGCCGTGGCCCGCGCACGTTGACTGCGCCACCCAGCGTGATCGATTACGGCATCGCGGACTGGAGCGCTCTGCAACAACAGCGCAGCGATGACCGTCGTCGACTGGCGCGGGATATCCGCGAAGCCATCAGCCATTTCGAACCGCGCCTGAAACTGGCGGAAGTTCAGGTCAATCCCCTGCCCGACCAGCCCCAACGCCTGAGCATCCGCCTCGTCGGCGAGTTGCGCAGCGGCCTGCAGTATTGGCCGGTGGCGTTTGTCATCGAGCCCGGCGGCGAAGGGCTGGAGGTACGCCATGAGCGACTCGATTGACCCGCAACTGCTCGACTACTACCAGCGCGAACTGACCTGGCTGCGCCATGCCGGCAGCCAATTTGCCGAGCGCTATCCCAAGGTCGCGCGACGCCTGGAACTGTCACCCGGCGAGTGCCCGGATCCGCACGTCGAACGCTTGCTCGAAGGCTTTGCCCTGCTCGCCGCACGCCTGCAACGCAGACTCGATGACGACTACGCCGAATTCAGCGACGCCTTGCTCGAACAACTTTATCCGCTGGCGGTGCGGCCGCTGCCGTCCTGCGCCATCGTCCAGTTCGAGCCCGACCCAGGCAAAGGCAACCTCGACGGCGGCTATCCACTGCCCCCCGACACACCGCTTTTTGTCACCACCAGCAAGGGTGAGAGCATTCACTTTCGCACCTCGGCCGCCGTGCATTTGTGGCCGATCGAGGTCAGCGAAGCGTTGCTGCTCGGCAGCGATGAGGCGCAGGCGCTGACCGGTGTGGCGCAATCGCGTTCGGCATTGCGCCTGAGCCTGCGTTGCCTCGGTGAGAGCCAATGGGCAGCGCTTGGCATCGAGCAACTGCGTATTCATCTGGCCGCATCGCCGGTGATCAACGCCGGTCTGTATGACCTGCTCGGCGCCCATGCCGTGCAGGTACTGGCCGGCTCGCCCGGGCGTATTCCGACGCCGGTAAAAGGCTTGCCGAAGATCGTCGGTTTCAGCGATGACGAAGTGCTGCTGCCCGATGAGGACGGCGTGCACCCGGGCATGCGTCTGCTGGCGGAATACTTTGCCTTCCCGGACAAATTTCATTTCTTTGATCTGCCGCTGAGCGGCGTTTCCAGCGACAGCCAGACGCTGTACCTATACATCGTTTTCGACCGCGCCCCGGCCAGCCGTCTGCATTTGCAAGCCAGTGACATCGCCCTCGGCTGCGCTCCGGCGATCAACCTGTTTCCGCGCACCTCCGAACCGTTGCGCCCGGATGGCACCCGCAGCGAGTACCGGCTGATCGCCGACAGCCACCGCGAGAACAGCGTCGAGATCCACAGCATTCGCGCCATGCGCGCCAGTTCCAGCGCCGGGGTGCAGCGGCTGCCAGCGTATTACGGCAGCCAGCACAGCGGCGGCGATCAACAGCGTTACTGGCACGCACGCAGGGTCAGCGGCATGACCCCGAACCGGCTCGGCAGTGACCTGTTGGTGAGTGTGGTCGACACCCGTTTCGAACCGCAGACCGACCTGCCCGACTACAGCCTCACCGCCGAACTGTTGTGCACCAATCGGCATTTGGCGCAAAGCCTGCTGGCCGGCACGCCGCTGGGTTTCGAACGGCCCGGGCCGGTGGCCTGGGCGCGGCTGCGCAATCCACCGAGCCCACAGAGTCTGCCGCGCCTGGACGGTGACTCGCGCTGGCGGCTGGTGTCGCAACTGACCCTCAATCATTTGTCGCTGGTCGAAGGCCCGCAGGCACTCGACGCCTTGAAAGAGATTCTGCACCTGCACAACCTGCGCGACGAGGCCAGCGCCTTAAGGCAGATCGAGGGGCTGTTGAGCCTGGGTTGCGAACGGGTGATCGGCCATGTCGGCGCCGACGCCTGGCGCGGTTGGCGCAATGGCCTGGAGGTGCAGTTGCAGCTTGATCCACAACACTTCGTCGGCAGCAGCGCGGTGTTGTTTTCTGCAGTGCTGGCACAGTTCTTTTCGGTGTACGCCACGGCCAATCGCTTTGTGCGCACGGTGTTGATGCAGGCCGACAAGGAGGTCAAGGCATGGCAACCCCAAGCCGGCAAGCCCCTGTCGCTCTGAGCCTGAGCCAACGACTGCGCCGCGATCCGCAGGCGTTCGAATGGCTGCAGGCGTTGCTGCTACTCGAGCGCGAGCAACCGCAGGCCGAATCCCTGGGCAGCGGCACCTCGCCCCAGGCCGAAGCGCTGAAATTGCGCGGGCCGCTGACGCCGCTGTTCCCCACCAGCCAGATCGAAAACCTGCACGAAGAACCCGGCCAGCCGCTGACCCTCGACACACCGATGTTCGGCCTCGGCGGCCCGGACGGCCCGCTGCCCTACGCCTATCAGGAATGGCTGCAACAACGGGCACGAGCCAAGGATCACGCACCGGCCGCGTTCCTCGATCTGTTCCAGCATCGCCTGCTCAGCCTGCTCTACAAGGTGATGCGCAAACACCGGGTCGCGTTGGGTTTTGTCACGCCCGGGGCGTCGCCGGTGCAGGCGCAATTGCGCGCCCTTACCGGCCTGTTGCCCAAGGCCTTGCAGGAGCGCCAGGCGATTCCCGATTGCGCGGTGCTGGCCTGTACCGCGTTGTTCGCCGATGGCCGGCGCTCACTGGCCGGGTTCGCGGCGATTGTCCGTGAGCAGTTCGCCGTGCCGGTGGAACTGAGTGCCTATGAAGGCGCCTGGCGCGAAATCCCGGCGGCCAGTCGCAGCGTGATCAAGCCCGGCGGGCGCAACCTGCAACTGGGTCGCAGCGCCGTGGCGGGCACTCGGGTGTGGGATGAGCACGCTGGCATTCGCCTGACCCTCGGCCCGCTGCTATCGACGCAGGCTGCGGGTTTTCTGCCGGACGGCGAGGCTCACCCGGCATTGGCCAGCCTCGCGGCGTTGTACTTCGGCCCGGATCTGGACGTCACGCTGGTACTGCTGATACGCGGCGCCGGGCCAATGAAACTCGGGCGTCAGACGCCGGCCCTGCTCAGTTGGAACGGAGGTTTGCAGCGTCAGGCCAGCCTTGCCGTGCAGCGCATCGAAACCCGTCTTCGTCAGCTGGAGATCACCTGACATGGAACTCGCCAGCCTGATCGGACGCCTCAACCCGGACAACCGCCGCGCCCTCGAACGCGCCGCCCAGCGCTGTCTGCAGCGTGGGCATCACTTTGTCGAGATCGAACATCTGCTGCTGGAACTGCTCGACATCGAGGGGGGCGATTTTGCCTTTCTGCTGCCGCGCTTCGGTCTGGAGCGCGATGCACTGACGGCGGAAATCAATAAGGCGCTGGACCTGTTCAAGGCTGGCAGTACGCGCACGCCGGCGTTGTCCTCGCACACGCTGGGGTTGCTGGAAGATACGGTGGTGCAGGCCAGTGTGCTGGGGCTGGACAGCATTCGCTCCGGGCTTTTATTGCTCGCGTTGATCGATCGCGACGAGCGCCGCAGTCTGCTGCTCAACAGTGCGTCATCGTTGCTGCGGATTCCCAAGGAGGCCCTGCGCGCGAACCTGCTGGAGTGGACGGAAAACTCTCGCGAGCATGTCGGCCCACGTTCCGCGTCAGTGGGGAACCCCGTGCCACGGCAGGACTCGGTGCTCGATCAATACACCCAGGACCTGACGGCCGATGCCCACGCTGGACGCATTGATCCGATCGTGGGGCGCGACGGCGAGATCCGCCAGTGCATCGACATCCTGCTTCGCCGCCGGCAGAACAATCCGATTCTGGTCGGCGCTCCGGGTGTCGGCAAAACCGCCGTGGTCGAAGGCCTGGCCCTGCGCATCGCCGCCGGGGACGTGCCGCCGTCGTTGCAGCAAGTCAGTCTGCGCGTGCTCGATCTGGGTCTGTTACAGGCCGGTGCCGGGGTCAAAGGCGAATTCGAACAACGCCTCAAAGGCGTGATCGACGCGGTGCGCAGTGCCGACAAGCCAATCATCCTGTTCATCGACGAAGCCCACACCCTGATCGGTGCGGGTGGCGCCGAGGGCGGCAGCGATGCGGCCAACCTGCTCAAACCGGCGCTGGCCCGTGGCGAACTGCGCACCCTCGCCGCGACCACGTGGATGGAGTACAAAAAATATTTCGAAAAAGACCCGGCCCTCGCCCGTCGTTTTCAACTGGTGCAAGTTGAGGAGCCGGACGAAATCACCGCCGTGGAAATGCTCCGTGGCGTGGCGGCAAAACTGGAGCAACACCACGGCGTGCAAGTGCTTGATGCCGCAATTCATGAAGCGGTGAAACTCTCGCACCGCTACATCTCTGGCCGCCAGTTACCCGACAAAGCCATCAGCGTCCTCGACACCGCTTGCGCCCGGGTCGCCCTCGGCCAGCACGACGTGCCACCGCCGCTGGAAAGCCTGCGCCACCGGCAGAACAGCCTCAAGGATGAAGTCGAGCGTTTGCGGCGTGAGCAAGCCACGGGGCTGGATCATCGCGAACGTATCACCCTGCTGGAAAGCGAATCCTCCAGCAACGTGCAAGCCATTCGCGAACTGGAAACCCGTTGGAGCGAAGAACGCGTAGCGGTGCGCGAGCTGCTCGACACCCGCCGCGAACTGCTCGACTTGAGCGAGCGCGCCGACAGCGACAAACCTGACGAAGCCACTGACAGCCGCATCGACCATTTGGCCGCCGAGCTGCTGCGCCTGGAAGCCGGACTCGATGCGATCCGCCAGGATGACCCGCTGGTGCCCGAACAGGTCGACGCGAAAACCGTCGCTGCCGTCATTGCCGGATGGACCGGCATCCCCGTCGGCAAAATGCTCGCCGACGAAGCCCATGCCGTTCGCACCCTCGGCACCCGCATGGGTCAACGCGTCATGGGGCAGAGCACCGCGCTCAACACCATCGCGCAACGCTTGCAGGCCTATCGCGCCGGGCTCACCGATCCGCAAAAACCGGTCGGCGTGTTTCTGCTGGTCGGCCCCACGGGGGTCGGTAAAACCGAAACCGCTTACGCCTTGGCCGATGCGTTGTACGGCGGCGAACGCAACCTGATCAGCATCAACCTCTCCGAATACCAGGAGGCCCACACCGTCAGCCAACTCAAAGGCGCGCCGCCCGGTTATGTCGGCTATGGCAGCGGCGGCGTGCTGACCGAAGCGGTGCGGCGCAAACCGTATTCGGTGGTGTTGCTGGATGAAATCGAGAAGGCGCACCCGGATGTGCTGGAAGCGTTTTACAACGTGTTCGACAAAGGCTTGATGGAGGACGGCACCGGGCTGGTGGTGGACTTCAAGAACACCGTGATGCTTGCCACCAGCAACGTCGGTGCTGAACTGTTGCTCGACACTCCCGTGGCGCAACTCGGCTCGGAAGCCTTCAACGAGGCGCTGCACAAAGTCCTGCTACAAGCTTTCCGCCCGGCGTTTCTGGCGCGCATGACGGTGGTTGCGTATCGGCCGCTGGATGAAGCGACGCTGGAAGGGATTGTGCTGGCCAAGCTGGAGAAATTGCGTGGCCGCTACAAGGCTGCGACCGGCAAGCAGTTCGAGTTTGATGCCGGAATCGTCAAAGCGGTGCTCGCCAAATGCAGCGCGGCGGGAGCGCGGGATGTCGAGAATGTGTTGATGACACAGGTGACGGGGAAGTTAGCGGAGTGGGTGTTGGAATAGCACCATTCATTTGCAAGGAATAAAACGGGCCGAGCCATTCGTCATTCGCTGCTTACTTATTCAAAAGGCGTTCAACCATGGGCAATACCTCATCAAGCTCAAAAAAGGCCAATCAGCCTGAAGCATTGCTGTCACTGCTGCGCACAAACCCTGAAGCCTTTTTCGGCAGCCATGCCCTGATTGTGCGAGGCAGTTCCGCCACCCCGAACTGCAATGTTTCACCTGTCCCGACGAGCAATAAAAGTGTATTGCAATTGAACGTCACGGAGACGGGCATCGATTGGTATATCCCCTATAAAAGCTTTGACGCAGGTTCTATCGAGATCCCAAAAGGTCAGGACACAGGCACGCTGGTTGTGACTTGTTCAATGAACGGTTGTGCGCTGTCCGTTCATGAAACGGCAACTGGCAACCGCTTCTTTCATGATGCCGACGGTAAACACATGCCCAATCCGTTACCTGAAGGTGTTGAGCCCCTCCCCAAGTTTCGCCGCTCAAATGAACACTTTTCCGGAAGCGACTCAACCGACCTCAACGCGTTTATCGTCAAAGCCAAAAAGGCTGCCGAGGAAGGCGAGAAGGACATTTCCAAGTTTGTGAAGACCTGGTTTGAGCACACGGTTGTCTCGGTAAAAACCGATGCCGGCTGGTCGGTTTACCGCTGTACCGTATTGATGTGGGGATCTGACTACACGTGGCTTAACAAGAACGAGCCTTTACTGGGAACATTTCTGGATTGACGCCTGGTAAAGCGAACGACAATCAAAGGGAATAGATTTTTTTCCGGTTTTTAGCGTTTACCGAACAAATAAATCCATCCCCTTTTTTGGCTAAACCACCTGTCACTTTTTATTTTTTGAATAATCTGTCGCGAGACAGCCACACCCTGTCGGGTTATCACGTTCAAGGAGAGCATGCATGCCTGTCTACTTAGGCGAATACGACGCCGGTGATTTTTTTCGCTTCCCCAGCTCCAGCGACAAGAAAACAGCGATGGATATGTGCGAAAGGATCGGCGAGTGCGGCAACTTCGTCGTGGACGGACAGCGGCTGCGCTTTCACGGTACGGGCCCCCAGCAGGTCTACGTCAATTGGGAAGGAAGAATTTACGATGACGCCAAAGAAGAGCAGAGCTATCGCCTGGATCTGCAAGCCAAAGCGGTCAATTTTAATGTCAAATCGGTGATATGGAGCGGTACCGCGCCCGGTGCAGACGTCATTTCCAGCATTGAACACCTGTGCCAATGGCAACTGCAATTCGGATTCAAAGGCGACCGACTGACGAAAAAAAACAATGCAGCGATCAGCAACTACCGGATCAATTACAAAGGTGCGGTAGCCGGCGTCATGTTAGCCATGGATCACTGGATCACGATCGATGATTTCAAGAGCGCTCTGCAATTCAGTTTCGACAGGAATGCCGGAGAAGACGGTAAGGGTTCCTGCTTCGCCGTCCTCGCTTCAAGTGATCGCTATGTAGCGCCAGTAGCGGTCGCTGTCGCTTCCTCCAGCCCGAAGGCGTCTTACATCTGCAATGCCACCTACTGTGAACTACACGGCCACAATCAGATAGGTGCGTTCCTGAGTTTCCCACTGAAAGCCAAATACGTTTCGAGTGCCGGTACCAGCGTGACCGCCCCCAAATGTGAAGGGTGTTTTGGCAACCTCACCTTGCAGGCCAACCTTGATAACACCTACCTGGTGGCGCCGACGGACAGGGTTTTTCAAATCACCAAGTAACCGTTTCCTTGAGTTCTGGCCATGCCGCGATCGACTGATAGCAACACCACCCTCTCGCTCACCGCCACCGCGCTGGCGGCGCTTTACCCTGAGTCGCTGTCCGGCGACGAAGCGCTCAACACGCTGAGCGCGCACACCCTCAACGGTCTCAACGACGGCGCCGCGCTCACCCTGACCAGTGCCGTCGCCAGCCACGTCACCACGACTTTTCACAACGACGCGCAACTGCGCCCGTTCGACGCATTGGTCGCCGAAATCCGCCAGCTCCCCGCCGACGCCACCGCCGAGCGCTATCAACTGATCCTGCGCCCGTGGCTCTGGTGGCTGACCCTGGCCAGCAACAACCGCGTCTTCCAGAACCTCGCCACCTCCGACATCGTGACCACCATTTTCAACGCTCACGGTTTCAGCGATTTCAAACTCTCCCTGACCGGCAGCTACACCCCGCGCGAGTACTGCGTGCAATACGGCGAAACCGATTTCGCCTTCGTCTCGCGACTGCTGGAAGAGGAAGGCATTTTCTGGTTTTTCACCCATGACGATGGCAAGCACACGCTCGTGCTGGGTGATAGCAACGATGCGTTCGTGCAGATCCCCAACGGACCGAAGGTCAAGTATCTGGGCCAAGGGCTGGGCGAGCGAGAGCTGCACGGGATCCGTTCCGGGCAGCTGTGTTTGCAGGCAGTAGCAGGTGTGTATCGGGCGACGGATTATGAGTTCACCACGCCGACCACATCACTTTATGGTCAGGCCGAAGCGGTGGCCGGGCCGCGTTCGATCTATGAGCATCCGGGCGGCTACAACGCCAAGGCCCGCGGCGATACGTTGACCAAGCAACGCGTCGACGGTTTGCGCAGCGAGGAGAAGCGGTTTGTCGGCGAAAGCGACTGCCGCTGGCTGATTCCGGGGCACTGGTTCACCCTCGAGGGGCATGACGACGCGAGTCTGAATATCGACTGGGTAGTAACGCGGGTGACCCATGACGCCGGTCATGACAGCTATCGCAACCGCTTTGAGGCGATCCCCAAAGCCACACCATTTCGCCCACAACGCAGCACACCGAAACCGCGCATGCATCCGCAGACTGCCATCGTCGTCGGTAAGTCCGGCGAAGAAATCTGGACCGACGAGTACGGGCGGATCAAGTTGCAGTTCCCTTGGGATCGCGACGGCAAGAACGATGAAACCAGCTCCTGCTGGGTGCGCGTGGTGTTGCCGTGGAGTGGCAAGGGTTTCGGCATGCAGTTCGTGCCGCGTATCGGCCAGGAAGTTATCGTGACCTTTATCGACGGCGACCCGGATCGGCCACTGGTGACCGGCTGCGTGTACAACGGCGACAACGCGCTGCCCTACGCACTGCCGGCCAATCAGACCCAATCAGGGATCAAGACTCAATCGTCCAAGGGTGGCGGCGGTTTCAACGAGCTGCGCTTCGAGGACAAGAAGGACGCTGAAGAGGTGTTTCTGCAGGCGCAGAAAGACCTGAAAATCAACGTACTCAACGACACCACCGCCACCGTCGGCCACGACGAAACCCTCACTGTGCAGAACGCCCGTACGCGTACGGTAAAGGACGGCGACGAGACGGTGACCCTGGAAAAGGGCAAACGCAGCGTGACGATTCAGACCGGTAGCGACAGCCTCGATGTGAAGGACAGCCGCACGGTAAAAGTCGGCGCCGATCAGAACCACAGCACTGGCGGCAACTACACCGACAAGGTCACCGGCGACTACAGCCTGACGGTGGACGGCAACCTGACGATCAAGGTCAGCGGCACCCTCACCCTGCAAAGCGGCGGAAGTTTCACCCTCAAGAGCGGTGCCGACCTGGCGACGTCAGCCAGCACCTCGATCACGCAGAAGGCCGGTACCGCGATGACCAATCAGGCCGGCACTTCGCTGGACAACAAGGCCGGAACGACGCTGACCAACGACGCTGGCATCAGCCTGACCAACAAGGGCGCGGCCTCGCAGACCGTGGACGGCGGCGGCATGCTGACCATCAAGGGCGGGCTGGTACAGGTCAACTGACAGGGAGCAGACATGGCAATCACACCGCTGGATTTGCAGCAGGATGACAAACAGCTCAAGGGCCGCCTGCAGGACGGCCAGCTCGATGGCCCGTTGCAGATCAAGGATGACGGGCGCCGGCAGGCCGATCTGAATTACCACCAGGGTGAACTGCAGGGCATGTCGCTGCTCTATCACCCCAACGGCAAGGTCTCGGCGCAGATGCCGTTCGTGCACGACAAGCTGCAAGGGGTCGCGAGTTTCTACTCAGCCGAGGGCTGGTTGCAGCGCAAGTCCACGTATCGGCGCGGGTTGTTGCATGGCGAGGCGTTCAATTACTTTGCCGATGGGCAGGTGGCCGAGGCCGAGTTTTACCGCGATGGCGTGCGTGAGGGGCGTTATCAACGCTTTCACCCCAACGGCAAGCCGGCGGCAGAGGCACGGTATCTGAACGGCCAGTTGATGGAGCCTGAGCAAGGGTTTGCCGAGGATGGGCGGCCGCTGGGGGCGGATGGCAAGCCGATTTCCCGGGTGCGCTGGTGGTATCAGCGGTGGGCGGATCCGCAGCAGGCCTGATGGTTCTTTATTGGCAGCACTGACCCCTTCGCGAGCAGGCCGCTCCCACAGTTGATCGTGTTTCTTCAGATGGAATGCGGTCGAATGTGGGAGCGAGCCTGCTCGCGAAGAGGCCAGCCACGGCAGCACAGGACTTAGGGAATCAGCATCTGCATCTGCCCCGGCATCACGATCTTGATCACCCCCGCCCAGTTGCACATCAAGGTGCTGTTGGCATCGATCGCCGGCATGCCGCCCAATAACAACGTCGGCGCGCCGCCGGGAATCCACGGCGTGGCGGTCGCCGGTATGCACGGCATCGGCGTCAATACGCCGAGTGCCGCAGCCGTCGCCGCCGCCACCATCGGATTGGCCATGCTCATGCACACCCCGAACGGCAGGATATTGACCAGCGGTATGTGATCCATGATGTTCGCCGCCGGCATCCCGCCGGTCAGCGTGCGGTTGACCGGCAACACGTTGAGCACCGCCGGGGCGGCGCCGAAACTGCATTGCAAAGTGGCGCTGGCACAGACTTGCGGACAGCCCATTTCATAGCTCCTTGCTGGACACGGCATACCCGCTAAACCTTAGTCTGCCGCGGCCCGTCGCGCACATTCCCAAAGGTGATTATCCAGCAACACGCTAACCTATAAGACCGCCCCGCGCTTGTGACCATCCGGGCGCACCATTAGATTAGCCAATGATGTCTGGCCTCCAAAATAAGCAGAAGGGATAAGCATGGCGCTTACTGACCAGTCCACCCGGATCCGCTCTGGCGAAGAACTCGATGCCAGCCTGATCGATCCGTACCTCAAGGCGCACATTCCGGGCCTGACCGGCTTACCTGCGATCAGCCAGTTTCCCGGCGGCGCGTCGAACCTGACTTACCTTCTGGAATACCCGCAGAAGGAATTCGTCCTGCGCCGGCCGCCGTTCGGCCACAAGGCCAAGTCTGCCCACGACATGGGCCGCGAATTTCGCATTCTCAATCAACTGCGCGACGGTTTCCCGTATTGCCCGAAAGCCTACGTGCACTGCACCGATGAGTCGGTGATCGGCGCCGAGTTCTACGTGATGGAACGGGTCAAGGGCATCATCCTGCGCTCCGACCTGCCACCGGAACTGGGTCTTGATTCGGCGAAAACCGAAGCCTTGTGCAAAAGCTTCATCGACCGCTTCGTCGAGCTGCACCGGGTCGACTACAACGCCTGCGGCCTCGGCGATCTGGGCAAGCCGGAAGGCTACGTCGCCCGCCAGATCAAGGGCTGGAGCGAACGCTACGAAAAAGCCCTGACCCCGGATGCGCCGCACTGGGAAAAGGTCAAAGCCTGGCTCAACGACAAGATGCCGGCCGACCACCCGACCTCGAGCATCGTCCACAACGACTACCGCTTCGACAACGTTATCCTCGACCCGCACAACCCGATGCAAATCATCGGCGTGCTCGATTGGGAACTGACCACCCTCGGCGACCCGCTGATGGACCTGGGCAACACCCTCGCCTACTGGATCGAAGCCGGCGACCCGGCACCGGTGCAACTGATGCGCCGCCAGCCAAGCCACGCCCCGGGCATGCTGACCCGTCGCGAGTTCGTCGATTACTACGCCGAGCGTTCGGGCATCCAGATCGACAATTTCGACTTCTACTACACCTACGGCCTGTTCCGTCTGGCCGGCATCGTGCAGCAGATCTACTACCGCTTCTACCACGGCCAGACCCAGGACAAACGCTTCGCGCAGTTTATTCACATGAACAAACTGCTGGAGCAGATGAGCCTGCAGGTCATTGCGAAATCGAGCCTCTGACGGCCCACACCAAGGAACCCCTATGTCCAAGACTCAGTTGTTCGACCTCGACGGCAAAATCGCTTTCGTCTCCGGCGCCAGCCGCGGCATCGGTGAAGCCATCGCCAAACTGCTGGCTCAGCAAGGCGCCCACGTGATTGTGTCGAGTCGCAAGCTCGACGGCTGCCAGCACGTCGCCGACGCGATCATCGCCGCTGGCGGCAAAGCCACTGCGGTGGCCTGCCACATCGGTGAAATGGAACAGATCAGCCAGGTGTTCGCCGGGATCAAGGAACAGTTCGGCCGCCTCGATATTTTGGTCAACAACGCCGCGACCAACCCGCAATTCTGCAATGTGCTGGACACCGATCTTGGCGCGTTCCAGAAAACCGTCGACGTGAACATTCGTGGCTACTTCTTCATGTCGGTTGAAGCCGGCAAGCTGATGCGCGAGAACGGTGGCGGCAGCATCATCAACGTCGCGTCGATCAACGGCATTTCGCCGGGGATCTTCCAGGGTATCTACTCGGTGACCAAAGCGGCGGTGATCAACATGACCAAGGTCTTCGCCAAGGAGTGCGCGCAGTTCGGCATTCGCTGCAACGCCCTGCTGCCAGGCCTGACCGACACCAAGTTTGCCTCGGCGCTGGTGAAGAACGATGCGATTCTCAAGCAAGCCCTGACGCAGATTCCGCTCAAGCGTGTGGCTGATCCGAGTGAAATGGCCGGTGCGGTGTTGTACCTGGCGAGTGATGCGTCGAGTTACACCACCGGGGTCGCGCTAAATGTGGATGGCGGGTTCCTGTCCTGATCCCCATTGCAAACACATAACCCCCTGTAGGAGTGAGCCTGCTCGCGATAGCGGTGTATCAGTCAACATTTATGTATTTGATACACCGCTATCGCGAGCAGGCTCACTCCTACAAGGGTTGTGTATCAGGCAAGGACTTTCGGTAATTGCCAGCCGAAATGCACCGACAGCAAACGCAACAGCAAACACGCCGCCCCCGCCAGCAACGCCGCCGCTACCGGCGAAACGCCGAGCCTGCGACCGATGATCAACGCCGCCGCACCGACAAACGCTGAACTGGCATAGAGATCCGCCTGCAACACCACCGGTACCCGCGCCAGCACAATGTCGCGTATCACACCGCCACCGACGCCGGTAATGGTGCCCATCAGCATCGCCACAAACGGCGTGATCCCGAAATTCAACGCTTTCTGCGCACCCGCCACGGCAAACAGCGCCAAGCCCGCTGCATCCAGCACAATCAGGGTTGAACCGGACCAGCCCAGCACCTGCTCATGAAAGGCAAACGCCAGCCCGCCCATGAAAAACGCCAGTGCTGGGTAGCGCCAGTCGGCCACAGCATTGGGTGGCGTCGCCCCGATCAGCAAATCACGGGTGACCCCGCCGCCGAGGGCGACGATAAACGCAATCACCATCACCCCGAGCAAGTCGAGTTGACTGCGCATCGCCGCAATAGCACCTTCCACGGCAAACACCGCAGTGCCGGCCAGGTCAGCCACCAGCACAATCCGCTCAACCCGGGACTGCCGCCCCGCCGGCGCTATTGCGTGACGCAACGGGTGGTAGTGATGTGTCGAGTAACCTGCCCGTCGGCGTACACGTCACCGGCGACCTCAGTGTTTTCGAGCACCTGACACGTGCGCTCCGGCGGTGGCGGCGGCGCTACCGGTGGAGGGGGTGGAGGACTGGCACAGCCAGCCAGCAACACTGTAAAGAAAGCCAACGGCAACACGCGTTTCCCAGGACTTTTCATAGGACGACCCGCGACAAATGGAAGAGCAACCCCCGCGACCGAACCGACCACGGAAGACCTGACCACTCATTCTTTATAGCCGAGCCCCCCGCAAGCGCCAGTGAATCGGCCGTGTCCGGGGAATGTGGCTGTCGATTTTGCGTTGGGATTCGAGCGGGTTGGCAGACTGAAATCCGTTTTGCCAGTCAGACTGCCATCGCCAGCAGGCTAGCTCCCACAGTGGAATTGAGTACATCCAGCAAAGGATTGGTCGGCCGGCAGGCCGCCATCACTGGCAAGCCAGCCCCCACAGTGGAATTGAGTGCATCCAGCAAAGGATTGGTCGGCTGGCCGCCGTCGCCAGCAAGCCAGCCCCCACAGTGAAATTGAGTGCAAACAGGATGAGCGTTAGCTCGACTGCAGCTCTTGATCTTGATTCACCGGCCGCGTCGGCAGGCTGAGCGGAGGGATTGATCCGGGGGTGGGAGCGCAGCGACCGTTTGGCGAAGCCAAACACAGCGAGAGGAGGTGCAGCGAAGCAAACCGTAGGCGCTACCCCCGGATCGATCCCGGAGCGAAGGAACCCCGAGCCCCAGCGAGCGGGCCGAACGTTGCGGCAAGCCTTTTTGGGTACTTTTTCGGCGTCTGGAAAAAGTGCCTCGCCGTAAGGGCGAAACCGCCAGCCGCAACCCCCGCAGCAACGGATATACACCCAAACCCCAAGAGCATGGTCGGCCCAAAGGCCGCCAAGCCCAAACCCAAACCCAAACCCAAAAGGCCTAAGCCAAATCCGGATCCCGAAAAGACCGCAAAGAATTACTCTCCAACTCATACCGCAATTCTTCAATCAAGGCATCCACCGCCTCCGGCGTCCGCAGCGCATTAAGTTTCAGCCCACTGATCACCAGATCCACCTGCCCCGACACCGGGTGATAAAGCTTCACGGTCAGCGAATGATCGCCATCCACCAGACACTCACACGCCAGCGGCGAAAAACTGCGTTCAAGCTGCGAGCGCAACTGCGCAAGATTCATCATCAGACTGTTCCTATAACGACTGCGAAGGGCCGCGATCCCGAGCCAAAAACACTCGTATCGCACCCCGCCAGACTAAGAACAGCCGTCGACCGCCAACACCTCAATTTGCACCTGTTGAACTAGTGCATTTGCACCTCAGCGCTGGCCCTTGGCGCCCCGCTCCCCGGAAAACAATCCACGCTCGCGCGCCCAGACAATCGCCTCACTGCGGCTGTGTACATCGAGCTTGGAATACACCGTGGCCACATGATTACGCACCGTGTTCGGCGCCAGTTTCAGCCGCGCCGCAATCTCCTTGTCCGCCAGCCCTTCACAGATCAACCCCAGCACATCACGCTCGCGCGCCGTCAGATCAGTGAACGAAACGCTCGGCAGTTGCGGCGAGTTGACCTTCTTCACATTCGCCAGTTTCTCGATCAACGTACGGCTGAACCAGGAAGCGTCTTTCATCACCTCCTCAATCGCCGCCACCAACTCAAGCTCGGTACGCTTGCGCTCGGTAATGTCCATCAGAACCAGCAAATAACATGGCGTGTCCTGAATATTCACGGTATCGGCGGACAGCGCACATTCGAGTAGATCCGCATCCTTTTTGCGTACCCGCACATCCACTCGATCAACCCTGCCGTTTTTCGCCAGCGCCGCCAGCAACCGCGTGCGTGCGCCGCTGTCGTCGATAAAATCCAGTTGCGTCACGGTTTTGCCGAGCACGTCCTCGCTCTCGTAGGCCAGAGTTTCGAGGAAGGCCTCATTGACGTCGATCACCTGCTGCTCATCAGCGCTGCAAATCAGGATCGGCACCGGCGTCAGGCGAAACGCCTTGGCAAAACGCTCCTCACTCTGACGCAGCGCCACCTCGGCCCTGTGCCGCAACTCCATGTCGACAAAGGAGAACAGCATGCAATCCTCATCGTTGAGCGTCAGCGGCTGACCGGCCACGATCACTTGCTTGCTGCTGCCATCGGGCAGGCGCAGCTCGGCCTGCATCTGCGGTATGGTCGCGACATCGCGCAGACGCTGGATCGCCAGATCCCTTTTCTCGGCCTGCTCGAAAATATCGATTTCATAAGCGGAAGTGCCGATCACTTGCTCGCGGGTGTAGCCGGTCATCTCCAAAAAACCCGGATTGACCTTGATGTAGCGCAGGTCGCTAAGGCGGCAGATCACCGCCGGTGCGGGGTTGGCGTTAAACGTCCTTTCAAAGCGTTGCTCAGCGTTGGCCCACTCAGTGACGTCGCTCATGATCAGCACCAGCGACTCGGGCTGCCCTTCGCGATCGGTAAGAATCATGCTGCGCACGCTATGCACCCAGACGCGTTCAGGATCGTCAGTCGGCGACACCTCAATCAATACGTCATTGAAACTCTCACAGCGCGCCACTCGGCTGATCGGGTAGTTTTCGGCGGTGATCGAATGATTGTTGCGATAGCGCAAGTTGAACTTCTTGGCGTATTCGTCGGCATTGTGGCCCAGATCGGTGATCCGGTTGACACCGTGCATGGCCAGCGCGGCTTCGTTGGCCCAGAGAATGCTCTGATCCATCTCCAACAGGATTACCCCATCGGACAGCCCGGCGATGATCTGCTGCAACTGACGGCGATTGGTTTCGGTGGTCAGGACTTCCTGGCTCATTGGATCTCCACAAGTGATACGCCCATGTGAAGAGTACGACCGCAGCGGCCCGTGATCGTGCCGACCATCTAAAAACCACCACAATTCTCCCTGTAGGAGCTGCCGAAGGCTGCGATCTTTTGATCTTGATCTTTAAAAATCAAAGTCAAAAGATCGCAGCCTTCGGCAGCTCCTACCTGGTTCAGTGCTGGCTTGAGTCAACTACCAGCTCACGCAACGTGTCGAGAAACAGCTTAAGCACCGGCGAAGCATCGTCCGCCCGATAAGTGGCATACAGCGGCACCTCCGGCAATGCCGGGGTCAGGCGCCGAAACACCAGCCCCGCCGGGGCCAATTGCTCAATGGACGCCGGCAACAGCGCCACGCCAAACCCGGCGCGCACCAGACTCAGCAAGGTCTGCACCTCGATCACCTGCTGACGAATCTGCGGCGTGAACCCGGCCTGAATACAGCACTGATAAAGAAAATGCGCGAACCGCGACTGTTTCAATTCCAGCGCCACAAACGGCTCCTGCGCCAGATCCGCCGGCGCCAGCACCTCGCGAGTGGCCAGCGGATGATCCGCCGGCATCACCACGTTGATCGGCTCGTAGATCAGCAGTTCATTGCGCAACTGCGGATCGTCATAGCCGACGCGAAACACGCAAGCGTCAATGCGTTTCTCCTTCAACGCCTTGACCTGTGCCGCCGGGGTCATTTCATGCAGACGCCAGTTGACCTGCGGATAGCGTTCGCGAAACAGGTGCAAGGCCTTGGGCAGCACACCGACCATGACCGAACTGATCATGCCGATTTCCAGCTCACCCAACTGCCCGCGCCCGGTCTGCCGCGTCAGGTCCAGTGCTCTTTCAAGTTGCTCGAACACCAGCGGCGCCTGCTCCTTGAGCATCTGCCCCGCCGCGGTCAGTTCGACCCGATGATGGCTGCGCTCGAACAGCGGCGTACCGAGTTCCTCTTCCAGCAAACGAATCTGCTGGCTCAGCGGCGGCTGGCAGATGTGCAGCCGTTCGGCGGCGCGACCGAAGTGCAGCTCATCGGCCAACGCCATGAAGTACCGCAGCAGACGCAAGTCCATGGCGGCTTACCCCAGACTCAGTGGCGTCGAACGCTGGCGCACACCGGTCAGCGCGAACAACGCATTGGCGATAGCCGGCACCACCGACGGACTGCCCAACTCGCCGACGCCGCCGGGTTTGCTCGGCTCGCCATCCAGTACGACGATGTCTGTGGCCGGCATGTCCGACATGCGGGTAACGCGGTAGTCGTGGAAGTTGCTCTGCACCACCCTGCCCTGTTTGATGTCGAGTCGGTCGAACAAGGCATGGCCAAGTCCCCACATCAGGCCGCCGTAGATCTGCTCTTCGACACCGCCCGGCGAAACCGCCAGACCGCAATCGACCACACAGGTGAGCTTCTCGACCTGGGCCTTGCCATCAACCGTCGCCACTCGCGCAACCACCGCAATAAAACTGGTGTAACCCTGGTTGGTGGCGATCCCCAGCGCCGTGCCCGGCGGCAACGGTTTGCCCCAACCGGCGCGCTCGGCAGCCTGTTTGAGCACCGCCACATGCCGTGGCCGCTCCTGCATATTGGCCAGCCGGAACGCCAATGGATCTTCACCGGCCGCATCGGCCAGCTCATCCATGAAGCTTTCCACGGCGAACACGTTGGGGATGAAGCTTACCGAGCGATACCAGCCGCTGGGCACGTTGCTTTCATGCTTGACCCAGTTCAGCTCCAGATGCGGTGGCCGGTAGGCGAAGTCCCACGCGGTGATCGCCTCGGTGGTGCTGTAATCCATTTTGTCCGGACGTTCGAAGTAACCCGGCTCCCACTGCTCCGGCGAGGCCGGCGACACCGCGTGCAGTTGCAGCGCGGTGAGTTTGCCCTGGGCATCGAGCGCGCCTTTGACTCGATGCAGGGTGGCCGGATGATTGAACAGCGCGTGCATTTCGTCTTCGCGGCTATTGAGCAGCTTCACGGGTACGCCGGTTTTCTGCGCCAGATACGCCACTTCGAACAACCAGTATTTGGCTTCCCGCGCGCCGAAACTGCCGCCGGAGACCAACTCATGAATGGTCACGTTGGCCTTGTCGATGCCGCACACGGTTTGCGCCGCTTCCAATGCCGAGGACGGCACCTGCACGCCGCCCCAGTAAGTGATTGCCTTGTCCTTGACCTGCGCGGTGATGCAAATCGGTTCCAGCGGGTTTTGCACCTTGTAGGGCATGGTGTAATCGGCTTCGATCAGCTTCGCCGCTTGCGGCCATTGGCGGCTGACATCACCCTGGGTCATGGCTTTGACGGTTTGTGCTTTCGGGTCGCCGATAGCCTTGGCCTGCGCGCTGGACAGCTGCTCGCTGTCGAACCCGGCCAGCGGCGAATCGCTCCACTTGATCGCCAGCAGATTACGCCCCTGCTGCGCGGCCCAGAACGTATCCGCCAACACCGCGACACCTTCCAGATTGCCGCCGAGCACATCAGGCCGCCCCGGAATCGCCAGCACTTTGCGTACACCCGGCACCTGCAACGCGGCCGCTGAGTCGACGCTGAGCACGTTCGCTCCCACCACCGGCGCGCGCTGGATGACCGCCACCAGCATGTCCGGCAATTGCACGTCGATGCTGTACTTGAATTGCCCGCAGACCTTGGCCGCTGCATCGCGTTTGTGGCGCAGTTTGCCAATGTATTTGAACTGCGCCGGATCCTTCAGCGTAACGTTTGTCGGCGCTGGCAGATTAGCCGCGACACCGACCAGTTCGCCGTAACCGAGGCTGCGTCTGCTCGCAATGTGCACGACCCGCCCTTCTTCAGTGGTGCAACTGTCAGGGCTGACTTTCCACTGTTTGGCCGCCGCCGTGATCAGCAGCGCCCGCGCCGTGGCACCGGCCATGCGCAAACGGTCGTATTCAAGGGAAACACTGGTGCTGCCACCGGTGGAAAACACCTTCCAGACCGGATGAATGTAGGTCTCGAAGAACGGATCTTCCGGGGTGATGACCTGCACGGTCATCGGGTTGACGTCCAGCTCTTCCGCCACGCACGCGGCGAGCGCCGTTTGCGTGCCGGTGCCGGAGTCGTGCTTGTGCACCACCAGTTTCACCGTGCCGTCGGGAAAAATGCGCACCCAGGCATTCGGCTCGAATTCGCTGGCCGGTGCTGGAGCTTTCGGGTCAGTCGCCGCCATGCCGCCCGGCAGATACAGGGCAATCGCCAGGCCTGAAGCAACGGTTGCTGCTTGCTTGAGAAACATGCGCCGCGGCAATTCGATGCGGCTGTCGTCGATAAGACTCATCACGCCTCCTTCGGCGCATTCGCCGCGCGTTTGATAGCTTTGTTGATGCGCCCGTAAGTGCCGCAGCGGCAGATGTTTCCCGACATCGCGTTGCGGATCGAATCGTCGGTGACCGCCGCGCCGGTGTTGAGCAAGGCAGCGGCGGACATGATCTGCCCGGATTGACAGTAACCGCATTGCGGCACATCTTCGGCGATCCAGGCCAATTGCAACGGATGGTTTTGCGTCGGTGACAAGCCTTCGATGGTGGTGATGCGGTGGCCCGCGACGGCGGCCGCCGGCAATTGGCAGGAACGCACCGCGACACCGTCCAGGTGCACGGTGCAGGCACCGCACAGGCCCATGCCGCAACCGAACTTGGTGCCGGTGAGATTCAGTTGATCACGCAGTACCCATAACAAGGGCATGGAGGAGGACGCTTCATCCAGCTCGCGTCGTTCGCCGTTAACCGTGAATGCAATCATTGTCAGGCTCCAAAAGAGCGGCCCGTCTTTGTGCGGGCCTGGTGACCGATTATTGGAACCCTGAGCAAAACGCGGCCAGCGACGATTTCTGCCAACCGCTGTAAGCAGGACTAACAACATGTACAAGCGATACCCGTCGGTGCAGTCCATGAGCGCGTTTATCCACGCGGCGCGCAGCGGCAGTTTCTCCAGTGCCGCGCGCAAACTTGATCTGACCCACAGTGCGATCAGCCAGCAGATCCGCGCGCTGGAAGATTTCATCGGCCAGCCGCTGTTCGTGCGTGAAGGTGGCGGCAGCAATCTGACCGACGCCGGGCAGTTGTTTGCCAGCGTGTTGTCGGACGGTCTGGCGCAGATTGATCGCGCCTTGTCCTCGGTGAAAAACCGCAGCGTGGCGCAACGCCTGACGCTGGACATCGACAGCGAACTGGCGCAGAGCTGGCTCAATCCGCGCCTGCCGCAGTTGCTCGATGAGCTGCCGGATTACGAAGTCACGCTGCTGTCGATGCCGCGCAGTGATCGCAGCACATTTGAGCGGGTCGATCTGGCATTGCGTTACGGGTACGGCGATTGGGACGACTGCGAGATGACGCAAATTTGTGGCGATCGGGTGCTGGCGGTGGCTGCACCGGCGCTGTTGGAACGGCATGGATTGCAAGTGCCGTTGAGCCCGGCGCAGATTCTTCAATTGCCATTGTTGGGCTACACGCGGCGCTCGTGGATTCCATGGCTGGATGCGGCCGGAATGCCGCCGAACGAACCGCCGACGCGGGTGATTTTTGATAATGCGGCGAATTTGATAGCGGCGGCTGAGGCCGGTGTCGGCGCAGGGCTGGTGCGTGGATTACTGGCCGCCGATGCGTTGCGCAGTGGGCGGCTCGTAGCGCTGAACGAGGTGCAGATCGCCGCGCATTACAACCTTTACGCGGTGTGGCCACACGGCCAGGCCGAGCGCGTGGCGCCGGTGGTTGAGGTGATCAAGCAGTTGGCACTGCGCACACAATCTTGACGCTATCGCGAGCAGGCTCACCCCTACAGTTGGAATGCGTTCTCCTATAGGAGTGAGCCTGCTCGCGATTGCACCGGCACATTCACCACAAGACCAAAACCATATCGAACAAGTATCACCACCGCGCCCAATTAATATTGTACGAACCCGACCCCGCCTTCCAATACTCGCCCCCAGCAACCACCCACCCGGGCCGGATGCGAACAGGCGAGGGAATGCGCGTGTCTTGCGCATAGCAACGGCCGATTGCCCGGGACGTGGATGCCGAGAGCCGCAAGGCTCCCTTCCCCGCTATCAGGAGATCGACTGCAATGATCATCGATATCAGCTGCTATCCCACGGATCTCGTGGACCTCGCCTGGAGGCATGACGGTGATCCGTTCACCGGCGAGCGTCTGCTGGAGATGATGGATGGCCCGTACATGGTCAACGGCAAGCCGCGCCGTATCGACAAAGCCTTCATCCAGCCGCCGCAGGGCAACACGATTTACACCTGGACCGACGGCGAACTGTCGGGCCGTGAATCCATCGACGCTTACATGGCCTACACCCTGAAAATGGTCCAGACCTACCCGGACCGCTTCATCGGCTGCTTCGTCTACAACCCGCGCTGCGGCGTGGAAAACGGCGTCGAGGCGATCGAGCGCTACGTCAAGGAACATGGTTTCAAGATGGTGCAAATGCAGGCCAACATGCATGCCTACCGTCCTGACCGTGCACTCGACTGGGTGCGCCCATGCTTCGAGAAATGCGCCGAGCTGGGTATTCCGGTCAAGCTGCACACCGGTGACGGGCCGTACAGCATCCCGTCGGAATGGGTGCCAATGATCAAGGAATTTCCCAACGTCGATTTCATCATGGCCCACTTCGGCGTGCAGACCGGCGGCGTCTATGTGTTCGAACCGATGCAATGGGCGATGGAGTTGCCCAACGTCTACTGCGAATCCGGCTGGTGCCTGCAATCGCGGATCGTCGAATTCGCCAAGGTCTTGCCGACGCACAAGATCCTCTTCGGCACCGACACGCCGCCGAACGAACCGGGCATGTGGCTGCGCCTGCTCGAAGTGCTTTGCCACGAGCCGCCGCAAGGCCTGAACCTCGACGAGGACACCCTCGAAGAGTATCTGGGCAACAACACCGCGCGGATGATCGGCCTTGAGCCAACCCCGCCACCGCGTTCCGTTTCCGAAGCAGAGGCGCAACTCAAGCGTCCCGTCACCACTCAACTGGCCAGGAGCTGAACCGATGATCATCGACACCCATCTGCACCCTACCAACCTGGTCGACGAGGCCTGGCGCCACACCGGCGAACCGTTCACCGGCGAGCGCATGCTCAAGTTGATGGACGGCCCGTACATGATCAACGGCAAACCACGCCGCATCGACATGGGTTTCATCCAGCCGCCACCGGGCAACACCGGTTATCGCGACGGCAACCGCCGGGGCCGCGAGGGCGTGCGCGACTACATGTCCTATGTCGCTGAACTCTGCGTGAAGTACCCGGACCGCTTCATCGGCAACTTCAACTTCAACCCGCGCTGGGGACCGGAAAACGGTGCGGCGGAGCTGGAATTCCACATCAAGGAATACGGCTTCAAGATGCTCAAGCTGCACGCCAACATGCACGGCTATCGCCCGGATCGCGCACTCGACTGGCTGCGCCCGGCGATGAAAGTCTGCGCCAAGTACAACATCGTCGTGCTGATCCACACCGGCGACGGCCCGTACACGATTCCGACGATGTTCTACCCGATCATCCGCGAGTTCCCGATGGTCAATTTCATCATCGGGCACTTCGGCATCCAGACCGGCGGCAACTACTCGTTCGAGGCGTTCTGGATGGCCATGGACACGCCAAACGTGTACTGCGAATCGGGCTGGTGCTTCCAGTCGCGGATCGTCGAGTTCGCCAAGGAACTGCCGCGCAACAAGATCGTGTTCGGCACTGATTCGCCGCCGAACGAACCGGGCATGTGGCTGAGGGAACTTGAGGTGTTGTGCTCACCAGCGCCGCAAGGCCTGGGCATCGATGAGGATCATCTCGAGGATTACCTGGGCAACAACATCGCCCGGTTGTGCGGGATCGAGCCGACACCGCCGCCCAAGGATCTGGTCGAGGCCGACATTCGCCTGACCACTACGTACCTCTGACCTGAAGAAATGCTGCACCACTGTGGCGAGGGAGCTTGCTCCCGCTGGGTGGCGAAGCCGCCCCAAAAAGACAGGCCTGCTGCGCAGTCCGGCGGGAGCAAGCTCCCTCGCCACAGGGGATCTCCAGTGTTTCATGTGGGCAACACAGCGACTTTACAGGCACGAAGATGACCCGGCGTTTCGCTCGACCGGCAGGCCAACGGCTGGCCGCGCGAACGCCCTCTCACCCCTGCGTGCCTGCTTTTTACGAGGTGACACCATGACCCGTTCGACGCTCGGCGATTCCCAGGACTTTCACGTGTTCATCGACGCCTATCGCCGTGAGTACCCGGACGATGTGCTGACTCTCACCCAAGCGATTTCCGCCGATCAGGACGTCACCGCCCTGGTCGATGCCCTCGCCGCCCAAGGCCGCGATCCACTGCTGATCTGCGAACACGTCGGCCATCTTGGCGTACCGGTGGCGACCAATCTGTTTGCGTCCCGAACCCGCATCGCCCGGCTGTTCGGCGTGCTCCCGGCGCAACTGCACGAAACCTTCCAGACCCGCGCCAACCAGCCCATCGCACCATGTTATGTGGAGAACGGGCCAATCCTTGATGAAGTGTTCGAAGGCGAAGCGCTGGACCTCGCGCTGCTGCCGATGCTCAAGCATTTTGACAGTGACCGTGGGCCGTACATCACCAACGCGATCATCATTGCCGAGGACCCGCTGACCGGCATCGCCAACATGAGCTACCACCGCTCGATGCGCCACGCCCGGCAGGCCCTCGCTACCAGCCTGCATTCACGCGGTCATTTGTGGCGGATGCTGCAAACCGCACGCGAACGTGGCGAGGAGTTGCGCGTAGCAATGGTGGTTGGTGCGCACCCGCTGTTCATGCTCGCCGCCGCTGCGCGTCTGCCTTATGGCGCCGATGAACGCGCAGTAGCTGGCGGCTTGTTCGGTGCGCCACTGGAACTGGTGAAAACCCCGCGCTACGGCATCGGTGTGCCGGCGTATGCCGAGTTTGTTCTGGAAGGTGCCATCGACCCGGCGGCGTATGCCGAGGAAGGTCCGTTCGGTGAGTTCAGCGGTTACTCCTCGGATCGCTCGACCAACAACGTGCTGCGCGTGGATACGCTGTTAAAGCGCAAGGACGCCTGGCTGGTCGACGTCATGGGCGGTCGCTACGCCGAACACCTGACCCTCGCCCGCCTGCCGCGCGAGGCCGAGATGAGCGAGAAACTGAAAGCGCGGTTCCCCGCCGTCACCGCCGTGCATTACCCAAATTCCGGTACGCACTTTCACTGTTACGTGGCGCTGGATCAGAGCCGCGACGGCGAGGCGCGGCAGATCATGCTGGCGTTGCTCGGCTGGGATCCGTACCTGAAAACCGTGATCGCGGTGGACAGCGATATCGACATCAGCGATGACAGCCAGGTGCTGTGGGCGCTGGCCACGCACTTTCAGCCGCACCTGGATATGTTCACCATTGATGGCTTGCCGGGCAGTCCGCTCGATCCTTCGTCGTCGGTCAACGGCACCACTTCGCGGATGGGCCTGGATGCCACGCGTGGATCGGGGTTCGACGGGATCAAGGCGCAACTCGATCGGGACGTGCTTGAACGCGCCCGGCAATTGATCAAAGGCCTGCAGTCGTGAACCGCCAACGGATGGTGGTCGGCATCAGCGGCGCGTCTGGCTTCATCTATGGCGTGCGTCTCCTGCAATTGCTCGCCGAACTCGACATCGAAAGCCATCTGATCATCAGCCGCGCCGCGCTGCTGACCATGGCCCACGAGACCGACTACAAGCTGGCCGACGTGACCGCGCTGGCCAGCCACTACCACCGCGCCGATGACGTCGCTGCCGGGATTGCCAGTGGCTCGTTTCGTTGTCTGGGCATGGTCGTCGCGCCGTGTTCGATGCGGACGTTGGCGGAGATTGCCACCGGCACGTCATCGGGGCTGATCGGCCGCGCCGCCGACGTCACGCTCAAGGAACGCCGCACGCTGGTGTTGATGGCCCGCGAAACGCCGCTGACCCTCGCCCATCTGCGCAACATGACCGCCGTCACCGAGATGGGCGGGATCATCGCCCCGCCGGTGCCAGCCTTCTACGCCCGCCCGGAGAACCTGGCGCAAATGGTCGACCACAGCCTCGGTCGCGTGCTCGACCTGTTTGGCCTCGATGCTGGCGTCGTCACCCGTTGGCAAGAACACCCAAATCCCTGTGGGAGCGAGCCTGGTCCGGGCGGCGTTCCGACGAAAGCGGTGGACCAGTCACCATCACCGCTGAATGACACACCGCATTCGCTAGCAGGCTAGCTCCCACAGTTGATCGCACTCCGACAAAAACACAGTTAAGGAGCTTCAGATGAATACCCCATTCAACGCCCCAACCCCGAACACCAAAATCCCCGTGACTATCCTCACCGGCTTCCTCGGCGCCGGTAAAACCACCCTGCTCAACTACATCCTCAAGGAAAACCACGGTCGCAAAATCGCCGTGATCGAAAACGAATTCGGCGAAGTCGGCATCGACGGCGATCTCGTCCTCAGCTCGGAAACCGAAGAAATCTACGAGATGGTCAACGGCTGCGTGTGCTGCACCGCCGAGGTTCGCGAGGACCTGGTGCGCATCGTCCGCGAACTGGTCGCACGGCCGGTGCGCCTCGATCACATCCTCATCGAGACCAGCGGCCTGGCCGATCCGTACCCGGTGGCGCAGAGTTTCTTCATCAATGACCCGATCGCTGAAGAAGTCGAACTCGACGCGATCGTGACCATGGTCGACGCCAAGCACATCGCCCAGCATCTGGAAGATCTGCAACTGGACGGCGTCGACAATCAGGCGGTGGATCAGATTGTTTGCGCCGACCGGATCGTCATCAACAAGGTCGACCTGGTCAGCAGCGACGAGGTGGAAATCCTGCGCGGCAAGATCCGTGGCTTGAACGCCACGGCGGATCTGGTGACCTCGACACATGCGCAAATCGACCTGACGAAAATCCTCGGCATCGGCGCATTCGAATGCACTCAGAAGCTCATGGAAATCGGCGCCGAACCTGAGCACCACGACCACCACGATCATCATCACGAAGCGCCCGATCACGATCACGATCCAAGCGTGTCATCGGTGGGGATCGCCGTGGACGGCGCGGTCAACCTGATGGCCTTCCACCGCTGGATCAGCGAACTACGTTCCTCCCAGGCCGACAACCTGTACCGCATGAAAGGCGTGCTGGCGGTGGCCAACGAGGACCAGCGCTACGTGCTGCAAGGCGTGCACAGCCTGGTGGAATTTCGCGCCTCGACCGCGTGGGGCTCGGAGCCGCGCTCAAGCAAGATCGTGTTCATCGGCCGCGACCTGGACCGCGCGGCGCTGAACCAAGGCTTCGCCGCCTGCCTGGCAGGCTGAAACAAGGCATCGGAGCCGGTGGATGGCGGCTTCGCAGCACGAATGACTGATGCCAATCAATTGACGGTGACACCGAACCTGTGGCGAGGGAGCTTGCTCCCGCTGGGTCGCGAAGCGGCCCCGAAAGGCATGGGCCTGCTGCGCAGTCCAGCGGGAGCAAGCTCCCTCGCCACAGTTTCCTCACCACAGTCGATTGATCGGCATCAGACGAATACCCCTCTCTACCGCATAAAAACAGCCAGAGGTGTTTCCCCATGTCGTCAGCCACATCCCCAGCGCAATCCGCCGCCACCGTGCATCCCGTCGACCGCATTTTACCGGTGCGACAGATGCTCACCCTCGGCCTGCAACACATGGCCGTCTCGTACATCGGCGCCATCGCCGTGCCGTTGATTGTCGCCAGTGCCCTGAAAATGTCCCACGCCGACACCGTGGTGCTGATCAGCACAACGCTGTTCTGCTCGGGCATCGCCACCCTTTTGCAAACCGTCGGCTTCTGGAAGTTCGGCGTGCGCCTGCCGATTCTGCAAGGCGTGGCGTTCAGCAGCGTTGGCCCGGTAATCGCCATCGGCAGCAACCCGGAGGTGGGATTCGCCGGGGTTTGCGGGGCGGTGATCGGCGCGGGGATTTTCACCATGTTGATCGCGCCGTTCGTGGGCCGATTGCGGCGATTCTTCCCGCCGGTGGTGACCGGGTGCATCGTCACCGTGATCGGCTTGCAGCTGTTCCCGATTGCCTATGAATGGGTTGGCGGCGGACGCAATGCGAGCAACTTTGGCGCGCCGGCGTTTCTCGGCGTGGCGGTGGTGGTGTTGCTGACCATTTTGCTGGTCAACCGTTATGGCAGCCCTTTGCTACGCAACATGGCTGTGTTGATCGGCATGCTGGTCGGTGCCGGCCTCGCCTATGGCTTCGGCATGGGCAGTTTTCACAGCGTCGAAGAAGCGCCGTGGCTGACTGTGCCCTATCCGTTCTACTTCGGTCTGCCGACCTTCAGCCTGATTCCGATCGCAACCATGGTGGTGGTGATGATCGTGCAGATGGTCGAGTCGATGGGGTTGTTCGTGGCCATCGGCGACATCGTCGAAAAACCGGTAGAAGACAAACAGGTCATCAACGGTCTGCGCGCCAACGGTTTGGCCAGCACCATCGCCGGGATGTTCGCCGCGTTTCCGTTTATTGCCTTCATGGAAAACGTCGGTCTGGTGATTCTCACCGGCGTGCGCAGCCGTTGGGTGGTCGCGGTCAGCGGTTTGCTGATGTGCTCGATTGCCCTGGTGCCGAAGGCCGGCGCAATCATCGCCTCGATGCCGACCGCCGCGCTCGGTGGCGCCGGCATTGCCATGTTCGGCGTGGTCGCGGCGGCGGGCATTCAAACCCTCGCCAAAGTCGACTACGAGCGCAATCGCTACAACGTGCTGATCGTCGGTTTCACCATCGCCGCCGCGCTGGTGCCGGTGCTCGCACCCACCCTGTTCAAACAACTCCCCGAGTGGTCGCAGCCGTTCCTGCACAGCAGCGTGGTTATCGCTTGCCTGGTGTCGGTGCTGCTCAACGCCGCGCTGAATGGCGTCAGCGTGCCGGAAACCACCGCCAGCAAATCCGCCTCGCACATCCTTTAGTTTGGAGCTGCCCATGACTCAACTTCAGAACATCCTGATCAAGAACCCGATTACGGTGATGACTGGCCTGCGCGGCCCTCGCGCGCGGGCCGGTGCCGTGGACATCCGCGTGGCCAACGGGCGCATCGCCGAAATGGCCGCCAACCTTGAAGCCCAGCCCGGCGAGCGGGTAATCGACGCGCGCCACTGCGTGGTCTATCCGGGCTGGATCAACACCCACCATCACCTGTTTCAGAACCTGCTCAAAGCCGTGCCCGCAGGTTTGAACCAGGATCTGCAAGGCTGGCTGGCCAGCGTACCCTACCCGCGGCTCACCCGGTTTACCCCGCAACTGGCGCGCATCGCTGCGCGGCTGGGCATGGTCGAATTGCTGCTTTCCGGCGTCACCACCTGCGCCGATCACCACTACCTCTACCACGCCCACGGCAGCACCGAGACCGGTGACTTACTGTTTGACCTGGCGGATGAATTCGGCCTGCGTTTCGTGCTCTGCCGGGGCGGTGCGCTGGAGTCGGCCAGCGCCCATCCGGGCTTCTCGAAAACCGCGCTGCAACCGGAAAGCCTCGAGCAAATGGTGGGCGATATCGAACGGTTGAAATCGCTGTACCACCAAGACACCCCGGACGCGATGCGCCGCGTGGTGGTCGCCCCGACCACGCCGACCTTCTCACTGCCACCGACGCTGCTGCGCGAACTGGCGCACACCGCACGCGGCCTCGGCCTGCGTTTGCATACGCACCTGTCGGAAACGCAGAACTACGTGAATTTCTGCCGCGACAAGTACAACTGCCTGCCGGTGGAATTCGTCGCCGAACACGAATGGCTCGGCCCGGATGTGTGGTTTGCCCACGCCGTACACCTGCAACCGGGCGAAATCCGCATGCTCGCCCAGACCGGCACCGGCATCTCCCACTGCCCGGTGAGCAACGCTCGGCTGGGCAGCGGCGTGGCGCCGGTGCCGCAGATGTATGAAGCCGGCGTGCCGATTTCCCTCGGCGTCGACGGCGTGGCGTCCAATGAATCCGGGAGCATGGTCGGTGAAGCCAATACTGCGTGGCTGATCCATCGCGCCGAACAAGGCGCCTCGGCGACCACCGCTGAAGACGTCATCCACTGGGGCACGGCGGGTGGCGCGCAAGTCCTCGGACTCGGCGCCGTCGGCACACTGGAAGTCGGACAGGCCGCCGATCTGGTGATCTACAGCCTCGATCATCCACGCTTCTATGGCTTCCACGACAGCGCCGTCGCCCCCGTGGTGGCCGGCGAGCCGGTCACGGTCAAATACAGCCTGGTAGGCGGCCGCGTGGTCGTGGATAACGGCGTGATTCCGGGGCTGGATATCGAACGCATGCGTGCCGAGGCTTGGGAAGGTGTGCAGCAACTGATGAACGTCGACGACTGACACCGCTCCCCTGTAGGAGCTGCCGAAGGCTGCGATCTTTTGATCTCGCTTTAAAAAGTCAAAAGAGCGCAGCCTTCGGCAGCTCCGACAAGGATGTGGACATTCGCGCAGCCGGCGATCATCGACTAACGTTAATACCTCATCGGATAGAGCCCCTGCCCGCAACACCGGGCTCTTGATCAAGGAGAGACTGATGACGTCGCGTCGCAACATCGAACAGACCTACCGCACCTGGTCCAGCCCGATTCTGCTGGAGCTGAAAAAACGTGAGCACCAAATGGCGCCGGTCGAGCGTCAGGCGCTGGAGAATGTTCTGGTGGAAAGAAGGTTGCTGGACACCGGCAACCCGGAGGGCATTGAGCGGCGCCGTAATAGCGGTGACTGACGCTCGGTCCCATCGGCTTGAGGCTGCTCGCTGAGTGTGTACGCCATCCATTCAGTGGAAGCTAATAGCCGATTTATGGCACGTTCGGACGCTTGATCGGCTTTTTGGATTGTTGCAACATCGGCACAGCTTTTCCAATGGATGGAGTCGAGCATGCTGGATGCAAACGCTAGCCACATTACCTTCACTGTTGAAGGCGACAACGCCGACCTGCAAGTCCTCAGCTTCACCGGTCGCGAAGCCCTCAACGAACCGTTCCGTTTCGACCTCGAACTCGTCAGCGCCCGCCCCGACCTCAAGCTCGAAGAGCTGCTGCATAAGCCCGGCGTCCTGACCTTCGGCCCGACCGGCGAAGGCAAGATCCACGGTCTGGTCTATCGCATCGAGCAAGGCGATTCCGGCAAAACCCTGACCCGTTACAGCCTCAGCCTGGTGCCACAACTGGCCTACCTGCGGCACAACCACGATCAGCAGATTTTCCAGCAACTGACCGTGCCGAAGATCATCGCTCAGGTCCTTGAAGATCGCGGCATCCTCGCCGACGCCTACAGTTTCCAGCTCGGTGCCGAATACCCGCAGCGCGAATACTGCGTGCAGTACGACGAATCCGACCTGCATTTCATCCAGCGCCTGTGCGAAGAGGAAGGCATTCACTTCCACTTCCAGCACAGCAGCAGCGGCCACAAACTGGTGTTCGGCGACGACCAGACCGTGTTCCGCAAACTGAAACCGGTGAGCTACCAGCAAGACTCCGGCATGGCCGCCGAAAAACCGGTGATCAAACGCTTCAACCTGCGCCTGGAAACCCGCACGACCCGCGTCAGCCGCCGCGATTACGACTTCGAAAAACCGAAAATCCTCCCCGAAGGCGCGGTCAAAACCGAGTTCGCCCCGGACCTCGAGGACTACGACTACCCTGGCCGCTTCACCACCCGCGAGCGCGGCAAGTTCCTTTCCACCCGCGCCCTCGAACGCCATCGCAGCGACTACAAACTCGCCGAAGGCAAAGGTGACGAACCGACCCTCACCAGCGGCCATTTCCTCACCCTCGCCGAACACCCGCGCGCCGAATGGAACGACCTGTGGCTGCTGCTGGAAGTCTTCCACGAAGGCAAACAACCGCAAGTGCTCGGCGAAAACGTCACCAGTGACGTCACCGACAACAAAAGCGATTTCCACCAGGGCTACCGCAACAGCTTCCTCGCCACCCCATGGGACGCGCACTACCGCCCTGCCCTTGAACACCCGAAACCAAAAGTCCTCGGCAGCCAGACCGCCGTCGTCACCGGCCCCGCAGGCGAAGAAATCCACTGCGACCAATACGGCCGCATCAAAGTGCAATTCCACTGGGACCGCGACGGCCAGGGCGACGACAAAACCACCTGCTGGATGCGCGTCGCCAGCGGCTGGGCCGGCGCAGCGTACGGCGGCATCGCCATCCCGCGCATCGGCATGGAAGTCCTCGTCACCTTCCTCGAAGGCGATCCCGACCAGCCGCTGGTCACCGGTTGCCTGTACCACAAGGAAAACGTCGTCCCCTACGACCTGCCGGCCAACAAAACCCGCAGCACCTTCAAAACCCTCAGCTCACCGGGCGGCAAGGGCTACAACGAGTTCCGCATCGAAGACAAGAAAGGCGTAGAGCAGATCTACATCCACGCCCAGCGCGATTGGGATGAAAACATCGAGCACGACCAGAAGATTCGTGTGGGTAACGAACGGCATGACACCGTTGAAGCCAATACGCTGAGTGAGTTCAAGGTTGAAGAACACCGGATTACCCATCTGGACCGCAAAAGCGAAATCAGCGCGGATGATCACCTGACGGTTGGCGTGACTCGACACCTGAAAGTCGGCACCGCGCAGTTTGTCGAGGCCGGCAGCGAGATCCATTACTACGCCGGTGACAAAGTCGTCGCCGAGGGTGGCATGGAACTTACGGCCAAGGCTGGCGGGAGTTTCGTCAAGGTCGATGCGGGTGGCGTGACCATCAGCGGTGCCGAAGTGAAGGTCAACACTGGCGGCGCGCCGGGCGTGGGGACCGGCATCGCCATTCTTGCTCCGCTGATTCCCGGACTGGCCGCGACTGACACGGCCGGCAACTTGATGGAACGGGCCAAAACCAATCCCACCTGGCTTGAACTGAACCTGCACTACGACAATCTCGAACCCGTACCCGGCGCGTCTTATCGCGTTGAATTCGCCGATGGTTCGACTCGCGAAGGTGTGCTCGACAGCGACGGATTCGCCCGGCTGGAAGACGTGCCAAAAGGCCCCGCGAAAGTCTATTACGGTGAAGACCCACGTCCCTATGAGCGTCCAGCTGTGGCCGTGGTTGACGCTTCTGACGACAAAATCGACGAGGATCTGCGAAAACTGGGTTTCGACCCCGCCACCGTTGATCTACAGGCATTGGTCGAAAAAGCCGCAGGGAGGCTGGCATGAGCGCACAAACAAGCAGCAACGACGACCGCACCGGGGCTTATCAGGAAGCGGCTATCGAACTGGGCAAAGGCATTGCGATGGGTGCGGTGCCGTTTCTGGGCCAGGCCATTGACGTGTACGACACCATTGAATCCGCCGTTCTGCTGTACAAATCGGACACGCCCGGAGCCAAGGAAGATGCCCAGTTCGATTTGCTCCTGGCAGTGATCGGCTGGATACCCGGCGCCGGTGACGGCCTGAAAAAAAGCATGCGTATCGTCAACCGCAACCCTCAACGATTCGCCCCGGTGTTGTTTGATCTGCTGCGGTTCGTCTTGCAGGAATGCGGCATCAAGACCAGTCCGGAAGAACTCCTGTCACGGATTTTCAACGCCGGCAAACTGCGCGCGGAAATGGACGACATCATTTCCGCGATCAGGAGCTCCTCTGTTTATAAGGGCTCGCCGGGTTGGGTTCAAACCGCCGTGGTGACCGTACTCGCTACCGCCCGAGACAACATGCCGGCGATGCTTGGCATCGTTGAAAAACGCCTGATCAAATGGAAAGGCATGCAGCGCAACAGCTCCGCTGCCTCCTCCGGCTCCAGTCACCCACGACGCGGGGAAAAACCCGCCAACCGCGATTCCACCGTCGGCACCCAAGGCAAGGACGGCGCCAGCGGCACCCATTCCAACCGCGTCGAATCCTCCAGGGTCGGCGTTCAGGCGCCCTCGAGCATTTTGAATGAAGGCCTGGGCGTCAGCGGCGAACATATCGCCGATTACATCTGCGCAGTCGAGTTCGGCTGGGGCAAGGATTGGGATGGACATGACAAGGGGGCGGATGGCAAATGGCTGGAGGGGCTGCCGAGTGCCACGAAAACCGGAAAACTCTCTTCGGGAGGCAGCCCTAAAGCCAGACATGTCCTTTACAAACTGTCTGACGGCGCCAATGGAACCGGTATCGACGCGGTCTGGCGCGCGAAGCCAGCGAACAATGGCGGCGAAAAATTCGCGATTGTCGAAGCGAAGGCGAGCCGTGAAGAAGATGCACCAAAATTCATGCGCAGAGCCAATAACACTCGCAAACCCGGCATCGCCTCCAAACTGGGAGAATCGGGCTTATCGGGCGTAACGCGCATCGCCGATGCAAGCCAATTGCTTGAACCGATCGAAGGTACCCCTGAGGCCGGAGCCAGCAAGCCCTCAACGTCGATGAGAACCGGAAAAAACAAACCACAGGCATCCAGCCGCTCCCCCGCGCCCTCTGCCAAGATCAAAGAAGTACTGGTTCAAATGAGCAGTCAGTGGATCACCCAGAACCTGAATAAGGCAGTGGCTGGTCGCGCACTTGCCGCGCAGGTCCTGGCCTCTTACAGTCGCCATCTGTTTTATTCCCCGCTTTATCATTCCAGCGCAAGTCCGAAAGACCATGCCGAAGCGCGGTTGCAGAATCTTGCAGAGAGCGCCCATCGCACACACAAGGCGTTTCATTACAACGAAACCGAGGTAAAAGCGGCTGTAAACAAGCGCAAAAAATCCTTGGCCAAAAGATATGGTGCGAGGGACTCCCTCAAGCTTGAGGCATGACATCAATGAGCAAACGCCAGAAATTTTTCTCTGATCATCAGTACAACCACTTCCTGAAAGAACACGACGAAGTCATCGAGTTCTTCAAAACCAATCGATTCAAATCCGACTCCGATGAAGAAGAAGCATCCCAACGTGCCCGGTATTTCCAAAGTCTGGCTTTGGACAAGTTGCTGGCAACTTACACCGCAGGAATGGACGTTGAATCTCTGGTTCCGTTGCTTGAGGAACTGATCGAAAAATATGAAGTGCGCCAGCAAACCCTGGCCGATTTCGAAGGAGCGCCACAGATTTCTCCGTTGGCTATCGATGACTGGCCAGATCAGTACGAAGAAGCTGTGCAAGTGATCGGTCTGTGTATTCTGCTGCACCGTAACGACTTGCTCGTACGCTTTGTCAAAATGCTGGACGACGCAGGTTATGCCGGGGACGACACGCTTTACGAAGACCTGTTGAAGAAGGTACTGCCCAACCGTCATGACGTTGACCAGTGGTATCACGACGTGTACACCCCGCTCATACAAGCGATCTACGCCGACACGCGCGAAGAGTCATCCGCCTTACTGAAAAAGTATTGCCAGGGCTGGTACCCCGCTTTTAAACAAGCACCGTGGCACGACACTCATTTACAAGGAGAAGATGGCAATTACGTTGGCTACTGGGCAATCGAGGCCGCCGCCATCGCGTTTTTGTATGGCATCGACGACAGCCAAGTCGACCATATGGTTTATCCGAAAGATCTGGTCGACCACGCGAGAAATCACCAAAGTCCACGAATGACACAAGTCGGCCGAATCGTTGCCGGCGATGCATGCAGCCGAACCGGCTACTGGTTCACGCCAGCTCAGGCGAACTCCCGTCGTCATTTCCAACAGGGTGAACTCATGCCGAAGATCAATGACTCCCGTTGGGGCGATACGCTTTGGTATTGGTCGGGGGAAGCATGAGTGGATTCAGCCGAGCAATCCGGCGCTCTTCAGCAGTTCGTGCAAGCCTTTCGGCACCAGGGGCGCCTGCTCGCTGAAGCTTAAGCTGTCATGCCAGCGCGCGGTGAAGGGCGCGCCGTCGCTTTCATGGCCATCGATCTGTACGTGGTCGTATACGTCCGGATCGACAAACGTCGCGTCGTACACCTGAACATTTTCGTGCCCGGGTTTGCCGTTGGAAGCGAAAAGACTTTCGAATGTGCCGAGCAGGCGTATATCCGGTCGCTTCAGACCGGAGAAATCGTCGCGAGCAGGCCGATCAGAATGGTCAGTGTCAGAAAGCCACCCAGGAAAATCGCCATTTTGTTCATGTTGCTCTCCTCAATGCTGAGCTTGCGGTGCACTGGGCGCTTCGGGATGAAGGACTGCCGCGAGTGCCGAACCGTGGGGCTATTTTGAGCAGATGACTGAGCCGGTAACAGAGGCAGATCCAGTGAAATAATACGGATCAGATGCGTATCTGATCCGCATGGGCCATGGCCCGCTATTCAGTTCGCGGCACAAGGGTTCAATTTCGGCGTGGTTGATCTAGAGTCATTGCCGACGCGACAACAACAAGAAAAATTATGGAGTGAACATGACCGACCTGAACCTGCAACCCAACGTCGCCGCATCGCTAGGCAAATGGCACGAAATGATCCGCACCGGTAACCTCAGCGCCCTGCCCGGCCTGCTCGATGCGCAAGCCGTGTTCCGCTCGCCGATGGCGCACACGCCTTATCCGGGCGCACCGGTGGTGTCGATGATCCTCAACAACGTGTTCGAGGTGTTTGAGGATTTCCGCTATCACCGTGAACTGGCGACTGCCGATGGCTTGAATGTGATTCTGGAGTTCAGTGCGAAAATAGGGACGAAAGAACTCAAAGGCATCGACATGATCCGCTTTGATGAGAGCGGGAAGATTGTCGAGTTTGAAGTGATGGTGCGGCCACTCAGTGGGCTGCAAGCCTTGGGCGAAGAGATGGGACGGCGACTGGGTGCTTATCTGGCAAAGGCCAAATCCTGAGTACATGAAAGCCCTGTAGGAGCTGCCGCAGGCTGCGATCTTTTGATCTCGATCTTTCAAAAGCAAGATCAAAAGATCGCAGCCTCGTTTCACTCGATCGCTCCTACAAAACGCTTTGCCACAAAAAAACCCACTGACCGTCGCCGGTTCAGTGGGTTTTGTGTGTCAGGGTTCTAGTTACAGAGCCATGTCACGTGCAGCGTTTTCCTTCGGAGCTTGAGCTTTTTCAGCTGCAGGTGCAGCCGGAGCAGCAGCCTGACCGATCACTGGAGGTGTCGGCAGTTCGAGGATTTTGGCGGTGTAAGCCCACTCTGCAGCCACTTTGGCTGGATCGCTGTTCAGCTGAGTGCCGTAGCTTGGCACGATCTGGTGCAGCTTGGTTTGCCACTCAGGAGTCGCGACTTTGTCTTTGAAGACTTTCTGCAGCACGCTCAGCATGATCGGTGCAGCGGTCGACGCGCCTGGCGATGCGCCCAGCAGGCCGGCGATGGAGCCGTCTTGTGCAGCAACGATTTCGGTGCCCAGTTTCAGCACGCCGCCAGCGGCTTCATCACGCTTGATGATTTGCACGCGTTGGCCGGCTTGCCACAGGCGCCAGTCTTCGGCTTTGGCGTTCGGGAAGTATTCCTTCAGCGCGTTCAGACGGTCTTCATCCGACAGCATCAGTTGACCGGCAAGGTACTCGACCAGCGGGTATTCCTTGATGCCGACCTTGGTCATAGGCCAGATGTTGTGGGTGGTGGTGCTGGTCAGCAGGTCCAGGTACGAACCTTCCTTGAGGAACTTGGTGCTGAAAGTCGCGAATGGGCCAAACAGGATGACGCGCTTGCCGTCCAGAACACGGGTGTCCAGGTGCGGAACGGACATCGGTGGGGCGCCAACCGAGGCTTTACCGTAGGCCTTGGCCAGGTGCTGTTCAGCGATGGCCGGGTTATCGGTCACCAGGAACGAACCACCAACCGGGAAGCCAGCGTATTCCTTGGCTTCTGGAATGCCCGACTTCTGCAGCAGGTGCAGTGCACCGCCGCCCGCGCCGATGAACACAAACTTGGCGTCGGTTTCGGTTTTGGTGCCGTCTTTCAGGTTTTTGTAGCTGACGCGCCAGGTGCCATCGGCATTCTTGGTGATGTCCTGGACTTCGCTCGACAGTTTCAGATCGAAGTTAGGCTTGGTCTGCAGGTACGTGGCGAACTGGCGAGTGATTTCGCCGAAGTTCATGTCGGTACCCAGCGGGCTCCAGGTGGCCGCGATTTTCTGGTTCGGGTCACGCCCTTCCATCATCAGCGGGACCCACTTCTTGATTACAGCCGGGTCTTCGGAGTACTGCATGCCGGCGAACAGCGGGCTAGCTTGCAGAGCTTCGTAGCGCTTTTTCAGGAACTTGATGTTGTCATCGCCCCACACGAAGCTCATGTGCGGCGTGGTGTTGATGAACGAGCGAGGGTTCTTCAGAACGCCTTGCTGAACCTGCCAGGCCCAGAACTGACGGGAGACCTGGAACGCTTCGTTGATCTCGACGGCTTTCGGGATCGTTACGTTGCCTTTGTCGTCTTCCGGGGTGTAGTTCAGCTCAGCGAGCGCCGAGTGACCGGTACCGGCGTTGTTCCAGCCGTTGGAGCTTTCCAGGGCGACGCCGTCGAGGCGCTCGACCATTTCCATCGACCAGCTTGGCTCCAGCTCATTGATCCACACACCGAGGGTGGTGCTCATGATGCCGCCGCCGATCAGCAGGACGTCGACTTTCTTGGCTTCGTCAGCATTGGCGGATGTCATCCCCATCGCCAAAGCCAGACCCAGCAGGGCTGTGTTCACTTTCTTAAACATCTGTTGCACCTATGATAAAACGCCTTCCGCCCGCCGCTGTTATCTGTATGCGATCCGCTTTGATGACGCTCAGGCTCGCGTCGCAGATTCCGGCACACTTCAATTTTGACGGGTGGGCACACAAGGCCGACATGCTGCATCGACCTCAGTTAATGTCCCTACTGAACTGACTTCTTATCATTATTGGCTCAGCTACTTGAGCGACAGGGATTCCGTCAGCCCGCCCGTTAGGCAAGCAAACTGAATAAGGTCAAACCAAGTTGGCGCGAAGAATATCACGTCAGGGCAAACCCGCGCGTCTGTTCCCGACTTGAGAGTCCTTTTCCGCTCAGGAAGCTATCGGCCGACAAAGACTGAACATGACCCCCGCCAATCAGCGCTCTGAAGCAGTGCCTTATCCAAAGATTATCCGCCATGTTGTACGATGACTGACGAGACCAGTCATCAACTTATAACAACAAGGAAACAACCTCATGACCAAGACCCGACTCCTGCTCGGTTTTCTCTGCGCCTTCAACGGCTACGCCATGGCCGCCTCTGCCCCGGCAGAAAAGGATGTCGCCCAAGCGGTGGATCACCTGACCCAAGCGATGCTGCACAAAGACATCGCCGAACTGAACGCACTCACCGCGCCCAACCTGACCTACGGCCATTCCAGCGGCAAGATTCAGGACAAAAAGGAATTCATCGCCGACATCGAAACCGGCAAGAGCGCGTTCAAGACCCTGGAAATGCAGAACCAGACCATCACCCTGTCCGGCGATACCGCCCTGGTACGCCATCACTTTTCCGCGCAGGCGTTGAAGGGAACCGAGGTAGTGCCGACGGAGATCGAGAATTTTCAGATCTGGCAGAAGCAGGATGGTAAGTGGTTGCTGGTGGGGCGACAGGCGTTCAAGTTCTGATCGGGGTTAACTGACTCTGAATAGATGTTGACTGGGCTGCCGTCTTCGCGAGCAGGCTCGCTCCCACAAGGGAACGCATTCCAAAGGTGGGAGCGAGCCTGCTCGCGAAGGCGGCAGTCCGGCTAACAAAAATGCGCCTGACTGCCATGCCGGTTACAACCGAAACCGATCCACCGACTGCGCCAACTGCCCCGCCAGACTCGACAGCTCATCGGTGGTATTCGCCGTTTGCCCGATTACCCGGCTGTTGCCCTCGGACATTCCGGCAATCATTTCCACCTGATGGGCGATTTCGTTACTGGCCTGACTCTGCTCGCCTATTGTGCGAGTGATGTCGTTGACCAGTTGCGTCGTGCTCAACGTCGCCTCAAGGATTTCACGAATCGCTCGCTCGACATCCGCCGTCACCGCCATGCCCTTATCGACCTGCGCGACGCCTGCCTCCATGCTGCTGACCGCCTCGCGGGTGCTGTGCTGGATGCGCGCGACCATTGCCGCGATTTCCTGGGTTGAAGCGCTGGTGCGTGCGGCCAGACTGCGCACCTCGTCAGCGACCACTGCAAAGCCCCTGCCCTGTTCCCCTGCCCGGGCCGCTTCAATGGCGGCATTGAGCGCCAGCAGGTTGGTCTGGTCGGCAATGCTCTTGATCACCTGAATAATGTTGAAAATGGCTTCGGATTCTTGATCCAGCGTGCGGATCACCTGGGCCGACTGTTGCGATGATCGAGCGATATCGTCCATGTCGCTGACCACTTGATGAATGACGCTGCCGCCCTCCTTGGCCAGGGTTTCGGCCTGACTGGCCATGCTCAGCGCTCGCTCGGCATGGCGGGTGATTTCCTCGATGCTCGCGGTCATCTGGCTGGCGGCCGCCGCCATGGTGCCGGCGGCGACGCTTTGTTGCTGGCTGCTGTCGGCGACCTGATGGCAGCCTTGGCTGAGTTGTTCGCTCATGCCACTGACGCCGTGAGCATTGCGTCGCACCACGTCGATCATGTTGCGCAAGTCGCGCTGCATGGTCGCCAGCGTGCGGATCAAGACACTGGCTTCGTCCTTGCCGGACGGCTCGGCGATCGGCTCGCTGAGGTTGCCGTGGGCGATGCTCTCGGCGATGCGACTGGCGGTCTTCAACGGCCCCATGATGCTCAGAATCACCCAGCGCCCCTGGATCAGGAGCAGTACAAGACTGGCGATCAACACCACGCCGAGCGCGACGTTAGCGCTGCGAATGGCTGATTCGGTACCTGCACTGGTCTGCCGCGTATTGGACTCGATCAACTCGCTCAACGCGGCCATTTGTTCTTCGAGCTGAGTGAATGCGCTGTTGAACGTGCCCAGCGCTTGTTGAGCGCTATCAGGGCTGTCCAATGCCAGCCCGACCATGTGCTCACCGGTGTTGATGTAGGTATCGAGACTCGGTTTGATCTGCTCAAGCGCCGTGCGCAATGTCGGGTTGATTGGCAGCTTGAGATTTTCCTCAAGCACCTCACGAAAATGCCCGGCATGCTCGTTGATCGAATCGCGCACTTCGCTCGCCGTGCTGGTGCTTTTGCCCAGCCCCACCAGCATCGCCGAATAGACATCGGCGCGCAGGGCGTCGTGCATCATGTCCGCTTCCATGTGGTTGCGCAGCGCGCTCATGCTGACCGCGTTATCGCTGACCGCCGAGGCCATCCGCTGATTACCGACGTAACTGACCAGACTCACGATCAAGGCTGTCAGCAGACTTGTCACAATCAGCAACACTAAACGCAGTTTGATCGACACCGGACTTTCCTCTCTCATCACGCCCGTAAGCGCTTGTCAGCCTTCAGTTAAGCCTATTTGCGCAGGTCTGCCGCGCCCGAGCGTGTCCGCAGATGTCGGCATGCTGGCCAAAGGTAGCAAAACTTTCGGATTGCGCGGCAAGTCTCACTTTGCAATGCCGGCGCAAGTGCCTTCATCGCCGGTTAATGCCGGCAGGCTATTGAGTCCGTCGTTCTGAACACTCTTGCAGCAAAAGGAAAATGCTTATGAAACGCGCATTGTGGTTGGGTTTGCTCGGCACCTTCGCCATCGGCACCGCACAGGCGGCGACGGAAAAAGTCGCGATCAATCTGGTCAGCGCCGACGGCGCGCCACAGGCGATCGGCTCGGTCACCATCAGTGAGACGGCGTATGGCCTGTTGTTCACCCCCGAGCTGAAATCCTTGCCGGTCGGCGTGCATGGCTTCCATGTACATGAAAACGGCAGTTGCGAGGCGGGCATGAAGGACGGCGTGAAAGGCGCCGCACTGGCCGCAGGCGGGCATTTCGATCCGCAGAAAACCGGCAAGCACCTAGGCCCATATGCTGACGGTCATTTGGGTGACCTTCCGGCGGTCTACGTGAGCGCTGACGGCATCGCCAATTACCCGGTACTGGCGCCGCGCCTGAAAAAGATCTCCGAGATAAAAGGCCACGCCCTGATGATCCACGCCGGTGGCGATAACCATGCCGACATGCCGAAACCGCTGGGCGGCGGTGGCGATCGCATGGCCTGCGGGGTCATCTGACTCATCGCTGCTTGAAGGACGGGCAACCCGCCATGGCGTTGCTCGCGTCTGTTTTGCAATAACGCAGACTTTGTTGCGCCATGGAACTCCCGCCGCACGCGCCCCTCTCACATTATGTAATCCTTCCCTTTTTGCTTCGCGCTTGTGGAGGAACACCGTCATGCGCAAGTTAGTGCTCATTTCTTCCTTACTCTTATGCCTGCCTGTCGGTTCGGCGTTGGCCCGCGTCGATGCGGGTGATGTCGCCACCTCGGCGGGTGTCTCCGCGTCGCTGTATTCGACCTTCAAGGATCACAAAATGGTGATTCCAGCCCGTGACGACTTGTCTGCATTTGTCGCCAGTGGCGGGGCCATTCGTGGGGTTTATCTTGAATCGGTACTGCAGCAGGCTCGCCAGGACAATCCTGGCCTCAACGCCAGCGATGAAGATCTGGCCAACGCGATTCTGGTGCATTACGAAGGCCTGAATCAGTAACCGTCACGGAAAAAGCAGCCGATGGATGGCCGCTGAAGGCGCATAGGCAAAACTGTCCGACGGCCTCTATGATGGAGGCCATGACGACTTCTGCGCCCTTGCGCTCCCCCTGCCCGCCCGGCGCCTGCATTTGCGGGCGCGACCCGTTGCTGGAGACGCCCGGCGCGGATTTGCGCATCCTGCGTCTGACCCGTGAGGAAGAGAAGCGCCTGCTCGCTCGCCTCGAAATGCTCAAAGACCTGAATGACCTCAAACATCTGCAACAGCGGATGTTCGAGCAACTGGGCATTCGCGTCGACGTCGCTCCCGGTTTCAACGAAGTGCGCACCATGCGTGGCATCGCCATTCAAATCGACGAGTTACCCGGCCTGTGCCGCAAGACCCGTGCAGCAATTCCGGCCGCCATCCGTCGCGGCCTGGAAAACCACCCGGAAATCGCCTTCGAACTGCTCAACGCCCACGACTTGCTGCGCGACACCTGATCACTTTTTCAGCCCCAGGCGTTTACGCATCTCGGCGGTGATGCTCTGGCGGGTTTTCTTCATGTCGGCCCACGGCTCGTCACCGACCTCGGCCAACCGCGAATGAACGTTGTGCACGTTCCACTGATTGCCGCCCTTGATCTCGGCGACCTCTTCACGAAACAGCGGCACCGACACCGGCAAGCCTTCGCGGGTGCGCGCGGCATAAGCGCAGATGGTGGTGGCGCCCAGACCGTTGCGCAGGTAATCGATAAAGATCCGCCCAACGCGGTTTTTCGGCCCGGACACCGCAGAAAAGCGCTCCGGCAACAGCTTGGCGATATGACTGACGATGGCGTGGCTGAAGTCCTTGACTTCGTCCCAGCCGAGTTTGCGGGTCAGCGGCACCACCAGGTGAATACCCTTGCCGCCGCTGGTTTTGAGGAACGCCTTGAGGCCCAGTTCATCGAGCACGGTCAATGTCAGTGCCGTCGCCTCGACCATGCTTTTCCACGGCAGCGCCGGATCCGGGTCGAGGTCGAGGACAAAGCGATCGGGCTTGTCCAGATCGACCGTGGTCGCATTCCAGGTGTGCAGCTCAACAGTGCTCATCTGCACCGCGCCAATCAGCGCTTCGGCGTTGTTGATCAGCATCACCGGTTGCCCGGTGATGTCCTTGTCCAGCGTGGTGATGCCTGGGATCGCCAGGCGTTCGGCATTTTTCTGGAAGAACAACTCACCGGCAATACCGTCCGGAGCGCGCACCAACGCGACCGGACGATCCTTGAGCTGCGGCAGGATCCATTCGGCAACGCTGGCGTAGTACTCGGCCAGTTGCATCTTGGTGGTCCCGCTGACGGCGTCGATCACCCGATCTGGATGAGTGATGCGCACCTTGCCGTTGGCCAGTCCGAGCTGTGACGGCGCGGTATCGGCGCTGCTCGACGGGGCTTTTTTCGGCGTTTTTTTCGTGGTGGTTTTCTTCTCTGCAGTCTTCACCGGTTTCGCTCGCTCCTCAGTGATGGCTTTGGCCGGTTTGTCATTGCGCAAACCATGAAACACGGCGTGGCGCACCGAACCGTCCTTGGTCATTTCCGCAAACGCGACTTCCGCCAGCAATTTCGGTTTAAGCCAGTGCACGCCTTTGACCTCGAAGCCGCTGGGCGGATTGACCACCGCCGCCTTCTTCACCTGCAACGGTTTGAGTTGGGCCAGAATGCTTTTCAACGTCGACTCGTTGAAGCCGGTGCCGACCTTGCCGGCGTAGCGCAGCTCGCCGCTGTCGCGATCATGCAGCCCCAGCAACAAGGCGCCGAAGGCACTGCGCGAGCCCTTCGGATCGGTGTACCCGACGACCACGAATTCCTGGCGGTGTTTGCACTTGAGTTTGATCCAGTCACTGCTGCGCCGCGACACATACGGCGAGCCGAGGCGCTTGCCGATCAGGCCTTCCATCTGCATCTGGCAGGCGCTGTTGAGCAGCGCGTCCGGGGTTTCGTCAAAGGCCTCGGAGAAGCGCAGCAACGGTTGTTCATGACTGCCGAGCACCGTTGCCAGCGCGGCGCGACGTTCCTCGACCGGCACCTCACGCAGGTCGACGCCGTTGAGATACGGCAGATCGAACAGGTAATAGAGAATGTTGCCGCTGCTTCCAGCTTCAAAAGCATTTTGCAGGGCCTGAAAGTCCGGTACGCCGTGTTCGTTGACGACGACCATTTCGCCGTCGAGCCACGCCGACTCCAATCCCAGCGCAGCCAGGGCTGCGGCCTGTTGCGGCAACTTGTGCGTCCAGTCATGACCGTTGCGGGTGAACAGTTGCACCTGATCATGATCGATGCGCGCCATGATCCGGTAACCATCAAATTTGATCTCGTAGCTCCACTGCCCTTCCGGCGCACTGTCGACCAGCGTGGCCAGTTCCGGTTTGAGTTGTGTCGGCAGTTTGGCTTTGTGCGCACCGGTGAGCTTGCCGGTCGCAGTTTTGCGTGTCTTGGCTGGGGACTTTTTCAGCGGTTTGCTGTGCTCGGCGGCCAGCTTGGGCTGGGTGACAAGCGTGCGTTCGCTCAACACGCTGTCGGGTTCAGCCGCCAGCACGTCGTAGTCATCCTGCGGCCGTGCGGCGCTGTCCTGATGTTTGATGAGAAACCATTGTTCTTTTTTGCCCGGCATGTGCGTGCGCACCAGGTTCCAGATACCGCCGAGCTTCTCGCCTTGCAGCTCGAACTTGAGCTTGCCCTTGGCGTAGGCCTTGTGCGGATCTTCCAGCGGAATCCACACGCCACGATCCCAGACAATCACATCACCGGCGCCGTAATGCCCTTCGGGAATGCTGCCCTCGAACGTCGCGTAATCCAGCGGATGATCTTCGACATGCACCGCCAGCCGCTTGACCTTGGGGTCGAGTGACGGCCCTTTTGGCACCGCCCAGCTCTTCAAAGCGCCATCGAGTTCCAGGCGAAAGTCGTAGTGCAGGTGCGAAGCGTCATGCTTCTGGATGCAGAACTGCAAAGCATGCTCGGCAGCGGTTTTACGCCCGGTGCGCTTGACGGCGGCCGGTTCCGACGTCGCCGAAAAATCGCGCATGCGGTTGTAGTCGTCGAGGTTCCTGTTCATCGTGCACCTGCCTTGTTTCAGCCCATTCGGGTCACGGTCAGCGCCACCACCGCGATGCGGTCGACCCGTTGATAGCCGGGGTTGAGCAGTTCTTCGCCGAAGACATCCGGATCGAGTTCGCGGTATGTCCAGGCGAAGCGCTTTTCATCCAGGCGTGGCAGCACGGTGTCGAGGAACGGGTCGCGACCGTCGACCATCGCCACACCGGTATAGAGCAGCAGAGAACCGCCGGGGGCCAGTCGATTCAGCGCCTGCTCGACGATGCGCAGCGACAGCCCTGCGCCCAGCGTCCCGCCACCGTGGCGATAGGCGCGTTCCGCCGGATCGGCCATGTACGGCGGGTTGGCGACGATCAGATCGAACTCGCCGTCGACGCCCTGCAAAAGATCACTGGCGCGCACTTCGACATTGGCAACTTCCGCCAGCGCCGCGTTGATCGCGGTCAGGCGCAGCGCCGCAGGGTTAATGTCCAGCGCCAGCACCTCTGCCTCGCGACGGGCGCGGCCGATCAGAATCGCACCGACGCCAGCGCCACAGCCGATGTCCACCGCGCGATGGATCGGCGCGAAGTTCTGCTGCAGGTGGGCGTGGATCAGTTGCGCAAAACGGTAGGTGTCGGGGCCGAAAAACACCGCGTCAGCGGCCTCGGTGGGAAATGCCGAATGCACGAACAGCAAATCATCCAGGCTCGACCAGCGCACGCGACTCTTCAACTGACCTTCGTAGGCATCGATGACCTGCGCGTCTTGCAGTTGCCGCTGCTCATCGGCCGACAACAACCCCGGCGCGAACGGACGCGACCAGCCGAAGACATCGCGCAAGGTGTCGGCCATCTGGCCCTCATCACGCTGATTGACCCGTTGATGGGTCAACGGCGTCGGGGTGACGAACCGATATCCGTCTGCCAACAAGCGCCGGCCGAGGTGCAGCAACACGAGGTCGTTGGGGCAGAGTTGTTCTTCCTGATTCATCGGCAAAGTCCTTAAGGCAAGCGGGATTTGAGTTCGATAAAACGCCGGGTGGCGAGCAGCCCGGCCGGGTGTGCATGGCGGGCCGGGGCGAGCCAGGGGATCAGAATCGCCATTTGCGCCAAGGCATCCTGACCTTGCAACGCGGCGTTGAGTGCCAGTACGTCGGGATCCTGTTCAAGCCCTTCGATGGGTGCTGCGGTCTGACTATGGCGCCGAACGGGTCTGGGTTTATCCGATGACGTCCAGTCGCCGGCAATCCAGTCGTGCACCAGTTGTTTTTCGTAGGCATTGAACACGCCGAACATCGCCGCACCGTCACCCGCGATCAGTTGCCAAAAACGGCTGGCCTGCGGGTCTTCGTGGCGTTTGATCCAGCCTTTGTTCTGCAATGCCTGGAGAAATCCGGGCAATTGCTCCGGCGCAGCCAGCCACTGATTGACGGTCTGCCCTTCGAAACGGCAGTAATCGGAGTGCATGTGTTGAGCGAATGGACACTTGCGCTCAAGCATCGCCAGCAATTCATGCTCAAGGTCGAAACCTTCGATGATTGTGCGGCTGCCCTGCCCCAGATCGTTGAGCCGATAGCCGAGCGCTACCCGGCGCAGAAATTCGGCGCGATCGGCCTCGAGCGGTAGCAGATCAAGCGCCGCCTGCACGGCTTTTTGCGCATGGCCGGTGCTGGCGTTGTCGATGGTCACGTGCAGGGTGAAATAGTACGGATCGATCCCGAGTTCACTGAGTTCGTAGCTGCTGATCAACAGGTGCAACGGCAGTTGTTCATAGCCGAGGTTATAGCCGATCACCTCGGGCAGATAATCAGCACCACAGACGCCGAGGGCCAGTTGTATTGCGCCCTGCAAGTAGCGCTCATCAGCGATCGCGCTGCTGTCCTGCAAGTCGTGTTCGGCGAGCAATTTACGGTAGATCACCACGTGGTTCTGCGCCGGATTGCCATCGCCCAGCTCTTCCAGAAAGGTTTGCAGCAGGCCTTGGAAACGCGGGTCCTGCCAGCGTGGCAACAGACCATGGAGCCAGGCGCCGTCGACCAGTTTGGTCGGCGCCACCGCTTGCAGGAAATACAGCGCCTGCGCCTTGCCACGGAAGAATTGCCGAGGCCCACCGGCCTTGCGTTGCTGCAGGTAGTCGGCGTATTGCCGGGCGACATCGGCGCAATGTTCGGCCACCCAGGCGTGCCACGTCGCGGGATCTTCGGGCAGAGCATCGGAGAGTTGCGCGGCATGTAGCAGTTGCTCCTGCAAAAACGCCTGCGCAAGGTCCTGGCAATCGTCATCGCGCAACAGCGCTTCATAGATCTGCCGGATATTCCCGGCGGCATTCATAAGATGCGGTTGGGCAGGCGCAGCTTGCAGGTGTGTCAGGACAGTCATGGCAAAATTCTCGGTCGGTAGGCAGGACGTTGTTCCACACGCCTCTACAGCAGCAGAGAGGCGGCGCCTGCGAAAAATTCAATCGACGTGAAAATTGCCCGGACGGACGGCCACCTGCGCCGTCTTCGCATACACCTCAATCCCCTGTAGGAGCTGCCGAAGGCTGCGATCTTTTGATTTTGATTTTAGAAAACAAGATCAAAAGATCGCAGCCTTCGGCAGCTCCTACAGGGTTACATCCTGCAATGGGTTTGACCGGCGTGAGAGCGAGGGCTGGCTAGAGTTCGAGAATGATATTTTTTGGAGGGCAAAGGAATGCCTGTTGCTGCAAAGGCGTGTGGATTGCGTAAGGGACGTTATAGCGAGGCTGGACGTATTTATTTGCTCACTGCCGTCGTTTATGAACGTCAGTCGGTGTTTTCGGATTGGCGTTTGGGAAGACTGCTGGTTGAGCAAATGCGTGCAGCCAATGACGAGGGAATGGTTCAGTCACTGGCGTGGGTTGTGATGCCCGATCATCTGCATTGGCTGATTGAATTGAAACACTGTTCGTTGGCAGCGCTCATGTGCCGCGTCAAATCGCGCAGTTGTCGCTCGATCAATCTCAAGCGCGGCAGTCAGGGAGGGATATGGCAGCGCGGTTATTACGACCGGGCGTTGCGTCGCGACGAAGATCTAAAAGCGGCTGCCCGATACATCGTCATGAACCCGTTGCGCGCCGGTTTGGTTGGGCGTGTGGGGGACTACCCGTTGTGGGATGCAATTTGGCTATGAAGATCAAAAGATCGCAGCCTTCGGCAGCTCCTACACGGAATGATGGACACCCTGTAGGAGCTGCCGAAGGCTGCGATCTTTTGATTCTGCTTTCAGGCCTGACCCTTGGCCTGCTGTTCCAGGTGCACCTGCAACTGCGGGTCGATATTCAACGCGGCTGCCAGCTCGTCCAGATAGGCGCGTTCGGCGTCCTGCTGGTCGTCCACCAGCATCACGCTGGCCAGGTACATTTCGGCGGCGACAGCCGGGTCACCGTTTGACGCTTGCGCCACTTCGTCAGGGTCCAGCGGCTTGGCGACTTCAGCGTCAAGCCATTGCTGTAATTGCGGATCATCGGTGTGTTTGCCGATTTCGCTGCTGATCAGGTGTTTTTCGGATTCATCGATACGACCATCAGCCTTGGCCGCCGCAATCAACGCGCGTAGCACCGCGTGGCTGTGTTCTTCTATTTCCGGGCCGGCAAGAAGGTTAGCGGTTTGCGGCGCTTGCTGCGGTGCCGCACTCGCCTGGTTGCGTTGCCAGGCCTGATACGCCTGGAACGCCATCATGCCCAGCGAGGCCAGCGCCGCGTAGTTGGTGCCTCCCGAACGGTTTTGCGTGGCGCCACCGCCGCCCAGCGCCCCACCCAAGGCGCCGCCCAGACCACCAGCGCCGCCGAGCAAACCACCGAGCAAGCCACCTAATCCGCCCAGCCCCCCGGCTGCAGAGCCGCCGCGTGTGCCGATGGAATCCGCGCCACCGAGCAGTCCACCCAGCAAGCCGCCTAAACCACCCGAACCATCGCCGGCAGACGCTGAAGATTGTTGCCCCGCCGAGGCCTGGCCTCGCAGCAGTTGTTCGAGCAAATCGCTGGTGTTCATCACGTCATCCTCAAGCATTGGCAGTAACTGCGTCTGGCAACGATAGACCCGTGTAGCCACAGCGCCAGCACCGTTTGGCTGACGCTCGACGCCCTGGCGGATTTCACCCGCGTATTTTTTCGCCGGCCAGCTAAGATTGATCAGTGGTGAACCTTATCCCGGCCAGACCGGTCGATAGCTGCAACCCCGACCCGGTTTGCCGGCGCCCTGCTCGCCAAGGGTGATACCCGGCTTGCTTCACTTTCTGGAGAACGCCCCTGTGATATCAACCGTACACATCGCCAGGCTCAAAGCATGGGGCGCCCATGGTTTTACCGCGACTGGCGTGGTCACCGCCTTCCTGGCCACTCTCGCCCTGTTGGAAAACCAGCCGACCCATTGCCTGATGTGGCTGGGCGTGGCGCTGATTGTCGACGGCCTCGACGGCGCGCTGGCGCGTAAGGTCAATGTGCAATCGGTGCTGCCGAGCTTCGACGGTTCGATCCTTGATCTGGTGATCGATTACCTGACGTATGTGTTCATTCCGGCACTGTTCATCTATCGCTACATTCCGTTGCCCGATTACACCCTGCTGCTGACCGTGTCGCTGATTCTGGTGTCGTCGCTGTTCTGCTTCTGCAACGTCAACATGAAGAGCAAAGACAACTACTTTGTCGGGTTTCCGGCGGCGTGGAATGTGGTCGCACTGTGCCTGTACATCATCGGACCGGGGCCGTGGATCACTTTCCTGACGGTGATCGGCCTGGCGCTGCTGACGGTGACGCGAATGAAGTTCCTGCACCCGTTCCGCGTACGCCGGTTCATGCCGATCAACATTGCGGTGACGGCCATCTGGCTCCTGTGCAGTTTGTCGCTGGTACTCAACCACCCGGTGATCAACCCGTTGGTGATGGGCTTGTGGTTGCTGATGTCGGCGTACTTTCTGGGGATCTGCATCTGGCGCACGGCGCTGGAGTGGTTTGATCGGCCGCAGGTGAAATAAGTCTTCCGCACTCAGTACATTTCCCTTGTGGGAGCGAGCCTGCTCGCGAAAGCGCTGTGTCATTCAACAAAGATGTTGTCTGACACTCCGTCTTCGCGAGCAGGCTCGCTCCCACAGGGATCTCCATCGCTATGAAAGTCGGGGTGACTCAACGTTTAGTAATCACCACCTCCAGATACTCACTCGGCACCACCAGCGACCCTTCTCCCGCCCGATTCAACCGATTGAGCAGATCCGCCAGATCACTTTCCAGCGCCTGCCCGCTCTCCGGCGGCAACGCGGCGAAGGCCTTGTGCACCGGCCCATACCAATGGCGAAAGATGTCGATGAAATGCGCCGCCGAGCGATAGCGAAAATTGAAATCGCGCCGCGTCACGCGCAACAGAAAATCGCGGTCATCGAAATGTTTGTGCAGCCAGGCATCGGAGCCCCAATTCGAGGGGGGCTGGGCACCGGCAGGCGGCGGCAGATGACGGCCGAGCGTCTTGAACATCTGGCCAACAAAACCTTCCGGGGTCCAGTTGGCCAGACCAATCCGCCCGCCACGACGACAAACCCGGCCCAGTTCGGCAGCGGCCTTGTCCTGATCCGGCGCGAACATCACGCCAAAGGTCGACAGCACCGCGTCGTAACTCTCATCGGCGAACGGCAGGGCCTCGGCATCGGCCACTTGAAATATCACATCGAGATGTTCCGCCCGGGCGCGATCCTGGCCGCGTTCCAACAACGCCGCGACATAATCGGTCGACGTGACCCGGCACCCGCGTCGCGCCGCGGCCAGCGTCGCATTACCGTTGCCGGCGGCGACATCCAGCACCTCCTCGTCGCAACGCAGGTCACAGGCTTCGGCGAGGTTTTCGCCGACGATTTGCAACGTCGTGCCGATCACGGCGTAGTCGCCACTGGCCCAAGCGACTTTCTGGCGCTCCTTCAGGGCAGTCAGATCAATCGGGGTACTCATAAACGTGAGCTCCGCTACTGGTTGAACCCGTGATCATTCGGCGGTCGTCGGATCAATAACCGTCATCACCCGCGCCACACTGTTGGCCGGAAACCCACCAAGCCTGGCGTGTTCGCGGATCTGCTCTTCGTCAGGTGCGATGTACACACAATAGATTTTGTCGGCGGTGACATAGCTCTGCAGCCACTGCACTTGCGGCCCGAGTTCGCGCAACACCTGACAGGACGTTTGCGACACGGTTTTGAGTTCTGCTTCAGACAGCTTCCCGGCTCCTGGAATCTCGCGTTCAATCACGAATTTCGGCATGGCAACCTCGCGTTATTGTTATGTGGCAGGGCCGGCAGTGACCCTGCTCACGCACTATCGCGCTGCTGCCGGTTGGCGTCCCTGCCGATCGTCCGGCAACCCTTGAAAACAGGGGGGTTGCCGATGAGTGGTGGAATTCTGTAAAGCATCTGGAACACCTTCAGGATTGCCAACGTTCGGGGATTGGTTTCTGATGCACGCTCGCTTCTGGAACGGACTCGACAGATGTCATTGCAAATCGATTGGCTCGCGCATCACATGCACTACAGCGACCGCTATGCCCAATGGATTCACCAACAATTCCCCTACGAATATGTCAACCAACCGTTGGCCGAATGGCAGCGCGAGTTCGCCGAAGGCCAAAGCAATGGCGACTGGTCCTGCCTGATCGCCATGGACGGTGAACATCTGGTCGGCGGCGCGGCGCTGGCACGCGATGACCTCGCCCTGCGCCCTGATCTTGGTCCTTGGCTGGCATGCGTGTTCGTCAGCCCAGAAGCACGCGGGCAAGGGCTGGCAGAACGCTTGATTGCCGGGATTTGTCAGGAGGCGAAAGAGTGCGGGTTTGCGCGTTTGTACCTGCATACGCAGAGCAAGCAGGACTACTACGCCAAGCGCGGCTGGCAAGTCCTGGAGCGTTTTCGCGCCTGGGACAACGAGCAATGGCTCATGGTCCGCGACCTCTGAGCCATTGGTGTTGTTGATCAGGCCGCCGGCGCCTTCGCCTCCTCCAGCAACTGCTGGATCATCTGCTCCTGCGCTTCGTAGCGACCTTCGCCGAAGTGGCTGTAACGCACCTGCCCCTTGGCATCGATCAGGTAATGCGCGGGCCAGTACTGGTTGTCGAAGTTGCGCCAGATCGCGTAGTTGTTGTCGATGGCCACCGGGTAGGTGATGCCGAGTTTTTTCACCTGATCCCGGACGTTGTCGATGATCCGCTCGTAACCGTATTCCGGGGTGTGCACGCCGATCACCACGAGGCCATCCTTTTCATATTTCTTCGCCCAGTCTTTGACGTACGGCAGGGTGTGCTGGCAGTTGATGCAGTCGTAAGTCCAGAAGTCCACCAGCACGACTTTGCCGCGCAGGGCTTCAGCGTTCAGTTCGGGAGAGTTCAACCACTGCACGGCGCCGGCCAGTGACGGCATCGCCCCTTTGCCCTGCTCCATCGGCGAGTCCGCGCGGACTTTGCTGATGAAGTAGTCGACCACTTTCGGCACGTTTTCCAACACGCTTTTTTCGACGCTGGCGACGCCTTCAGAGGAGGTGTTCGCCAGCAAGGTTTTATCGAAGCCAGTGGCGATCACCGCCGCCGTCGCCAGTACCGCAACCCCGGCACCGCGACGCAACCAGCCAGTGAACGGAATCGACGGTTTCAAGCGATTGACCAAGCCGCGCCCGGCAAAGATCAGTGTGCCCAGCGACAACGCACTGCCGGCGCCATAGGCCAGCAGCAACAGGCTGGTCTGCGCATTGGCGCCTTGCAGCATGGCCCCGGTAAGGATCACACCAAGAATCGGCCCGGCGCACGGTGCCCATAGCAGGCCCGTGGCCACGCCGAGCATGATCGAACCCATTGGCCCGGCCTTTTTCCGGGTATCCGGGTCGAGGCGGTTGCCGAGCATCACCAAGGGGCGCGTCAGCCAGTCGCCGATGCGCGCCGAGATCAGTGACAAGGCGAATACGCTCATTACGATCAGTGCGACGTAACGACCACTGTTGCTGGCCTGGATCACCCATTCGCTGCTGACCACGGCGAGGCTGGAGATCAGCGCGAAGGTCAGGGCCATGCCGCCGAGCGTCAGCAGAATCGCCGCGCGACTGCGTTGAGCGCCGGCAAACAGAAACGGCACCACCGGCAGGATGCAGGGGCTGAGCACGGTCAGCAGACCGCCAAGAAATGCGATTAGATACATGATGATCACCCGGAATAATGTGAACCCAGACCTCTGTGGCGAGGGAGCTTGCTCCCGCTCGGCTGCGCAGCAGCCGCAGAACCATCCAACGCGCTTTCACTGATCAATCGTGAAAGCCGGTTTGGGGCAGCTTCGCTGCCCGGCGGGAGCAAGCTCCCTCGCCACAGAATGCTTTGCATAACCAGACTCAAGCGCTCTGGCTGTCCAGCCAATGGCTCTGCGGCGTACGACTGGCGCCGTTCTCGGCAAACATCTGGCCCTGTGGCGTGCGGCTGGAGCCGTCCGCCGCAATCAGGCCATCGCTGTCCTGCTTGGCCACCGGGGTCAGTTGAAAGCAGCTGCCGCTGTGGCAGCTATGCTGTTCAACCGCAGCGTTGGCATGGGCGGCGACGCCGGTCAGGGAGAAAGCGATGGCAGTCAAAAAGCGCGATACGTTGTTCATCGGTATTTCCTTCTATTAAGAGTGATGACTCAGTTGTCGTTGTTGCAGCCGTCGGCAAATTTGCTGTAATCGAGTACGCGGGTCTGGCCGGCCGAATCGAGGTAGGTCATGCGCGCCTCGACGATGCCGCAGGACACCGAGTTGTCCTGCTTCAGCGAGATCACTTTCTGAATATCCAGGTGGGTGCCGTAGGTGTAGGTTTGCGGGGTGACGGCGGCTTCGGCCCGGGCCGACAGCGTGCAGATGTTCAGGGCGGCAAACAGGCAGGCGGCAATTACGGATTTGTTGTTCATGGCGTTTTCCTCAAGGCTTCAGTGGGTTTGAGCCGAGGCGATCTGTGTGGGCCTCGATGGAGCCTATTTGAAGCGTGCGAGGTATCGCGTCTGTGTCAGGAACTGGCGCGTTTCACTCGCTGTGTATCCCTGCCATCGGGGGATACACAGCGATACAAAACCCTGAGAAATTCGCGATTTTGCGTTCCCGTGTATCCGCCGCCACGGCAGATACACTGCAATACAAAGGCAGGCAGGCGAGCCATTGAAGGCTCTATAGACTGCACGGCAGTCCCTTTTGATAGAGGTTTGCACCGATGGATCATGTCGATCACATTCTCATCGTCGACGACGACCGCGAGATCCGTGAACTGGTGGGCAACTACCTGAAGAAAAACGGCCTGCGCACCACGGTGGTCGCCGATGGCCGGCAGATGCGCAATTTTCTCGAGGCCAACACCGTCGACCTGATCGTGCTCGACATCATGATGCCCGGCGACGACGGCCTGCAGTTGTGCCGCGAATTACGGGTGGGCAAACACAAGGCCACTCCGGTGCTGATGCTGACCGCGCGCAACGATGAAACCGACCGCATCATCGGCCTGGAAATGGGCGCCGACGATTACCTGACCAAACCGTTCGCCGCCCGCGAATTGCTCGCGCGGATCAACGCCGTGCTGCGCCGCACGCGGATGCTGCCACCGAATCTGGTGGTCACCGAGGCCGGTCGCTTGCTGGCTTTCGGTCGTTGGCAACTGGACACCTCGGCCCGTCACCTGTTGGACAAAGACGGCACCATGGTCGCCCTCAGTGGCGCCGAGTATCGATTGCTGCGGGTCTTTCTCGATCATCCGCAACGGGTGCTCAGCCGCGACCAACTGCTCAACCTGACCCAGGGCCGCGACGCCGATCTGTTTGACCGCTCGATCGATTTGCTGGTCAGCCGCTTGCGTCAGCGCCTGCTGGATGACGCGCGCGAGCCGGCCTACATCAAGACCGTGCGCAGCGAAGGTTATGTGTTCTCGCTGCCGGTCGAGATTCTCGGTGCCCCGGCATGAGCGTCAATCTGCACTGGCCGCGCACCCTCGCCTCGCGCCTGTCGCTGATTTTCCTGATCGGCCTGCTGCTCGCCCAGGCGCTGTCGTTCGGTGCGCAGTATTACGAGCGTTACCAAAGCGCCAAGAACACCATGCTCGGCAATCTGGAAACCGACGTGTCAACCTCGATTGCGATCCTCGATCGCCTGCCCGCGCAAGAGCGTCCCGACTGGCTCGAGCGTCTGGCGCGAAAAAATTATCGCTACCTGTTGAGCGCAGGCGAACCGGGCACGCCGATCGAGGCCGGTGATGTGCCGGTGGCGGTCACCTCGATCACCGAAGCCATCGGTGAACGCTATCCGCTGACCTTCACCGATATTCCCGGGCCGAAGAAACACTTTCAGGGCCATCTGCGCCTGAGCGACGGCAGCCCGGTGACCATCGACGTGCGCCCCGCGATGGTCCCGCTGTCACCCTGGTTGCCGGCGGTCTTGCTCGGCCAACTGGTGTTGATGATCGCCTGCACCTGGCTGGCCGTGCGTATCGCGATCCGTCCGCTGACCCGGCTGGCCAACGCTGTGGAAACCCTCGACCCCAACGCCCACCCGATCAACCTCGACGAAAGCGGCCCGAACGAAGTGGTCTACGCGGCGCGGGCGTTCAACGCGATGCAGGCGCGCATCGCCGCTTACCTCAAAGAACGCATGCAACTGCTAGCGGCGATTTCCCATGACCTGCAAACGCCGATCACGCGGATGAAACTGCGCGCCGAACTCATGGACGATTGCGCCGAGAAAGACAAACTGTGGAACGACCTCAGCGAGATGGAACACCTGGTGCGCGAAGGCGTGGCCTATGCGCGCAGCATCCATGGCTCGACCGAGGAAAGCCGCCGCACCAACATGGATTCCTTCCTCGAAAGCCTGGTGTTCGACTATCAGGACATGGGCAAGCAGGTACAACTGGTCGGCAAGAGTGCGGCGGTCATCGACACCCGTCCTCATGCGTTGCGCCGGGTGCTGGTGAACCTGACCGATAACGCACTGAAATTCGCCGGTGCTGCCGAAGTGTGGGTCGAAGCCAACAAGGGCAGCCTGGCGATCACGGTCATGGATCGCGGCCCGGGCATCGCCGATGCCGAACTGGCCCAGGTGCTGCAACCGTTCTATCGCGTGGAAAACTCGCGTAATCGCGACACCGGTGGCACCGGGCTAGGGTTGGCCATCGCCCAGCAACTGGCCATGGCCTTGGGTGGCTCGCTGACCTTGAGTAATCGCGAGGGTGGCGGGTTGTGTGCGGAGCTGAAACTGCCGCTCAATGCTTAACGCTACACAACCCTGTAGCAGTGAGCCTGCTCGCGATGGCGTCTTTTCAGTCAATGCGGGTTGACTCGAAGGACGCCATCGCGAGCAGGCTCACTCCTACAATAGATTGCTACACATTCACGCTATGCCGATCACGCTGTCCTCATGCATCTGCAGCAACAACATCAAGCCGTTATCCATGAACGAACTGCTGGCGGGCTGCCCGGCCTCCAGCGCCAGCCCCTGCAACTGCTGACGCCCGGTCAACGGCGCACACTCGGTGATGCGCTGTAACAGGCGCCAGGCCAGCGGGCTCAGTTCGGAAAACTTCACACGCCAATCCGCCGCACGTCGCACCAGCAAAAGGGTCGGTTGCGCCGGTGGCTGGGCAGGCTGATTGTCTGGATCAAGTTCATGCACCGGCCACACATACGCCAATGGCCAGGCCAGCGCCGAGATCTGCAACGGACGCTCCAGCAACAGCGCCGGATCCGTCCACGGCAGCGCTTGGCCATCAGATTGCTGCAAGATCATCTCGACCCATTCGTAATGCGCCAGCTCCAGTAAAAACGCCGGCCACTCACCTTCGCGCAACACTTGCGGCGGAGAAGCGAGATAGTCGAGAAACGTTTGGGCAATCTCGCCGAACTTCGGGGTTTGCGCCCGCCAGTCGCGCAGGAAACCTCGCACCAGCAAGCCCCAGCGCTGTGCTCCAATGATGCGGATCGATACCGGAAACGTGCCGCTCAACAGTTGCGAGACGTTGTTGAACACCAGATCGCGATAGACATTGACCCGCGCCGCGTTCATGTCGGCCGGTGGCGATTGATATTCGGGATCACGCAAATACCGGGTCAGCGCCTGTTGTTGCAGCCTCAGGTTATCCACGATGGCGGCCTCCTGCTTGCAAGTGGCGAATGGTCTGCAACTCGGCAACCAGTCCGGAAAATGCCGGAAAATTGAAATCCCGCTCAAGCAACGTTGGCTGCACGCCAAACCGCGTATAGGCCTCGGCCAACAGTGCCCACACCAGCGGTTTTACCGAAGCGCCATGGGTATCGATTTTCAGCGTATCGGACTCATCGAAATGCCCCGCCACATGCATGCCGACCACGCGACCCGGCTCGATACCGGCGAGAAACGTTTGCGGGTCGAAACCGTGGTTGATCGCGTTGACGTAGACATTGTTGACGTCCAGCAGCAGATCGCAATCGGCCTCGCGCAACACGGCATTGGTGAAGGTCACCTCGTCCATGTCCTGACGCGGTGCGGCGTAGTAGGAGACGTTTTCCACCGCCAGCCGCCGGCCGAGAATGTCTTGAGCCTGACGGATTCGCGCGGCGACGTGGTGAACCGCCTCTTCGGTGAACGGCAACGGCAGCAAGTCATACAGATGCCCGTCATCGCTGCAATAACTCAGGTGCTCGCTGTAGAGCGGCACGTTGTAATGGTCGAGAAAACCCCGGACTTCCTGCAAGAACCCGACATCCAGCGGTGCCGGGCCGCCGAGTGACAACGACAAGCCGTGACAGGACAACGGATAGCGTTCAGCCAGTTCCCGCAACGCCGCGCCATGTACGCCGCCGACGCCGATCCAGTTTTCCGGGGCGACTTCGAGAAAGTCGAAAGCGCCGGGGTTGGCAGCTTGCAGGTCTTTCAGCAGACCACGGCGCAGGCCGAGGCCGACGCTGGGTGGCAGTGATTGGGGCGGCGTAAGCATGGGGGTGTACCTCGCAGTGGGTTTGCCACATTTGAGCCGCCGGCTGTATCGCCGCTGTGTGCAACTGACCGGACATTTGCGGCCCTGTGTATCCCCCGATGACGGCGATACACAGTGATACACGCCGAAAAACCTGTGGGAGCGAACCTGCTCGCGAAGGCTGCCGAACAGTCGAACACGATGTTGACTGTGCCGGCCTCTTCGCGAGCAGGCTCGCTCCCACCGAGGTTTTCGTTGTTCACAAATACAGCGTCAGTCCCGCACCGGGGCTAGACTCCTTTATTACCCAGTCGAGGGGGCCGCAGGACGTCAGCCGTGCCCTGCCCAACTCCGTGACCACCGCCCGGTGGCGCACGCCTCGACCCTCGACGCCGCCGGACCGTGATCCTGTTTCAGGAGCACACATGATGAATGAGGCGAAGCTCAACGAATTCATGGGCAAACTGGTCAACGACATGGGCGGCGCGGCGATGCTGGCCAATGTCATCGTCGGCGAAGAACTCGGTCTGTACCGGGCAATGGCCGACAGTCAGCCGATCAGTGCCGATGCTCTCGCGGAAAAAACCACCTGCAACCCGCGCCTGGTGCGCGAATGGCTCAGTGCGCACGCGGCGTCCGGCTACATGGAGCACCACGACGGTCAGTTCCGGTTACCCGAAGAACAAGCGCTGGCCTTGGCCGTTGAAGATTCCCCCGTGTACGTCGCCGGTGGTCTCGGAGTGGTGGCATCGTTTTTCCACGACAAAGACAAACTGGTCAAAGCCATGCGCGGCAACGGTGCCCTGCCCTGGGGCGATCACCACCCGTGCATGTTCACCGGCACCGAGCGCTTCTTCCGGCCCGGCTACAAAGGTCACCTGATCGCCGAATGGCTGCCGGCGCTGGATGGTGTGGTGGCGAAACTAGAGAAAGGCGCCAAAGTCGCCGACATCGGCTGCGGTCATGGTGCCTCGACCGTGATCATGGCCCAGGCGTTTCCCAACTCGCGTTTCGTCGGCTACGACTATCACGCGCCCTCGGTCACCGTCGCCACCGAGCGCGCCGAGGAAGGTGGCGTCAGCAGCCGGGCGAAGTTTTTCCAGGGTTCGGCGAAAAGCTACCCCGGCGATGACTACGACCTGATCTGCTATTTCGACTGCCTGCATGACATGGGCGATCCGGTCGGTGCCGCGCGCCACGCCTATGACTCGCTGAAAGACGATGGCACGGTGTTGCTGGTCGAACCGTTCGCCAACGACACACTGGACGACAACATCAACCCGGTCGGGCGGCTGTTCTATGCGGCCTCGACGTTTATCTGCACACCGAATTCGCTGTCGCAGGAAGTCGGCCTGGGCCTGGGTGCGCAGGCGGGGGAAATGCGTCTGCGTAAAGTATTTACCGAAGCCGGGTTCAAGCAGTTCCGCCGGGCCACGCAAACGCCGTTCAACCTGATTCTGGAGGCGCGCAAGTAACCCGCGCGGGTCGCGTGCTAACCTGCTGGCACTGCCCACTTCGGAGCGCTGACCATGCTCGACAGCCCGACCCGCGAACACCTCGATACCTTGCAGGAAGCGATGGCTGATGGCGATTTCATTGTGCTGACCGGGGCCGGTATCAGCACGCCGTCGGGCATTCCGGATTACCGCGACAGCGACGGAGTACGCCGAGGCCGACAACCGATGATGTACCAGGAATTCCTCGCCGCCCCTGAATCACGCCGCCGCTATTGGGCGCGGGCCATGCTCGGCTGGCCGAGGGTACGTCAGGCGCAACCGAATGCAGCGCACGAAGCATTGGCCGGTCTGCAGCGCCATGGGCTGATCCATGACCTGATCACCCAGAACGTCGACACCCTGCACGATCAGGCCGGCAGTCACGATGTCATCGAATTGCACGGCAGCCTGCATCGCGTTGTCTGTCTGGACTGCGGCCAGCGCAGCGAGCGCGATTCGATTCAACAATTGATGGAGATGCACAACCCGTATCTGGCCGGGGTCGATGCGGTACAGGCGCCGGATGGTGACACCCTGCTTGATCCGGCCTTCGAAGCGCGTTTTCAGGTGCCGCACTGCCCGCATTGCGCCGGTGAACGGATGAAACCGGACGTGGTGTTTTTCGGCGAGAACGTCGCGCAGCCCACGGCGGCGCGGGCGATGGCGGCAGCAGAAAACGCGGCGGGGATGTTGGTGGTGGGTTCGTCGTTGATGGCGTATTCGGCGTTTCGCCTGTGCCGGGTGATTGCCGATCGCGGGAAGCCGTTGATCGCGATCAATCTGGGCAAGACCCGGGCGGATGAGTTGCTGGATTTGAAAATTGAAGCGTCGTGTGAACAGCTTTTGCCCTTGCTGACTCAACGCCTCACCCCCTGAACGCCCCTATCCCTTGTGGGAGCGAGCCTGCTCGCGAAGGCGGTCTGCCTGCACCAACAAGGTCGTTTGGCAGAACGCTTTCGCGAGCAGGCTCGCTCCCACAGGGGAATTGGGTTGGGTCAGGGCGACAGGCGTTGGCTCAGGTTTTCCTGCTGGAGAATATCGAACAACGCCTGCGCCGCCGCCGACAGTTCATTGCCCGGCTCCGTCAGCACGCCGATGGCCCGCTCCACCGAGTCATTCAGGGTCAGGCAATGGGCGCCCAGCTCGTGCATTTGCTCGGCGCACAGCGCTGGCACGGCACTGACGCCCAGACCGCTGGCGACCATCCGCCCGACCGTCGCCAATTGATGGCTTTCAAACTCCACCGGCAACTTCATGCCCCGCGCCTGCAGGTGCTCTTCGAGCATCACCCGCACCGTCGATGGCCGCTGCAAGGTGATGAACGGCTCCTGCAACAACGTCTGCCAGTCGATTTCGCCGCGCTGCGCCAGCGGCGAATCCTTTGACACCACCGCGACAAAGCGATCCATGTACAACGGCGTAAACGTCATCGAAGTGTTTTGCATCGGCTCGAATGCCACGCCCAGTTCGACTTGGCGATCACGGACCATTTCCAGCACTTGCTCGTTGATCACGTCGTTGACCGTGACGTTGACGTTCGGATAGCGCGCGCGAAAGGTCTTGAGGATCGGCGGTAGCAGGTTGCCGGCAAACGACGGCATCGCCGCCAGCGTCACCCGCCCGCGCTGCAAGCTGAAGCGTTGGCGCATTTCGTCTTCGGCGTTATCCCAGTCGGCAATCAAGCGCCGGGCCAGCGGCAACAAGGATTCACCTTCGGCAGTCAGCGCGACGTTGCGTGTGTTGCGGCTAAACAGGCGCCCGCCGAGGCCCTCCTCCAGCGCTTTGATGGTCAGGCTCAAGGCTGATTGCGACAGGTGCAGGCGCTCGCAGGCCACGGCGAAACTCAGACTCTGGGCCACGGCGAGAAAGGCGCGGATCTGTTTGATGGTCATACTCAAGCCTCTGAACATGAAACTCGGTCAGGTAGGAGCTGCCGAAGGCTGCGATCTTTTGATGCTGATTTTATAAGATCAAAAGATCACAGCCTTCGGCAGCTCCTACAGGGGGACGGATGCCTTTGTTGAGTTTTATCTATCAATCAACCTTAAAAATCAACTTAACAAATATATTCTTCAGCGCGACACTCCAACCATTCGGCTAGCCAGCCGCCCGCAAATAATAAAAGAGGTGCATATGGCAGGTTTCGACAAGCGCGTGAGTTCCTACGAGGAAGCCCTGGCCGGGCTTGAGGACGGCATGACCGTCATCGCCGGCGGCTTCGGTCTGTGCGGCATTCCGGAAAACCTGATCGCCGAGATCAAGCGCAAAGGCACCCGCGACCTCACCGTCGTCTCCAACAACTGCGGCGTCGACGGTTTCGGCCTCGGCGTGCTGCTTACCGATCGTCAGATCAGCAAAGTCATCGCCTCCTATGTCGGCGAAAACAAGCTGTTCGAAGAGCAACTGCTCAAGGGCGACATCGAAGTCATCCTGACCCCACAAGGCACCCTCGCCGAGAAAATGCGCGCAGGCGGCGCCGGCATTCCCGCCTTCTTCACCGCCACCGGCGTCGGCACACCGGTCGCCGAAGGCAAGGAAGTACGCGAGTTCAAAGGTCGCAAGTACCTGATGGAAGAATCCATCACCGGCGACTTCGCCATCGTCAAAGGCTGGAAAGCCGACCACTTCGGTAACGTCATCTACCGTCACACCGCGCAGAACTTCAACCCGCTGGCGGCCACCGCCGGCAAGATCACCGTGGTTGAAGTCGAAGAAATCGTCGAACCCGGTGAACTCGACCCCTCGCAGATCCACACCCCGGGCATCTACGTCGATCGGGTCATTTGCGGCACGTTCGAAAAACGCATCGAACAGCGCACCATCCGCAAATAATTCAGGCTGACGGAGAATAAAAACATGGCTCTTACCCGCGAACAAATGGCTCAGCGCGTGGCCCGCGAAATGCAGGACGGCTTTTATGTGAACCTCGGCATCGGCATTCCGACCCTGGTCGCCAACTACATTCCCGACGGCATGGAAGTCATGCTGCAATCGGAAAACGGCCTGCTCGGCATGGGCCCGTTCCCGACGGAAGACACCATCGATGCCGACATGATCAACGCCGGCAAACAAACGGTGACCGCGCGCATCGGCGCGTCGATCTTCAACTCCGCCGAATCCTTCGCGATGATCCGTGGTGGTCATGTCGACCTGACCGTGCTCGGCGCGTTCGAAGTGGACGTCGAAGGCAACATCGCCTCGTGGATGATCCCCGGCAAACTGGTCAAGGGCATGGGCGGCGCGATGGATCTGGTGGCGGGCGCCGACAACATCATCGTGATCATGACCCACGCGTCCAAGGACGGTGAGTCCAAACTGCTCTCCAAATGCAGCCTGCCGTTGACCGGCGCCGGTTGCATCAAGCGTGTGCTGACCGACCTCGCCTATCTGGAAATCGAAAATGGCGCTTTTGTCCTCAAGGAACGCGCACCTGGCGTCAGCGTCGAGGAAATCGTCGCCAAAACCGCTGGTAAACTGATCGTCCCGGATCACGTACCGGAAATGCAGTTCGCTGCCCAGTGAGGAATTCGAAAATGCAAGACGTCGTAATTGTTGCCGCCACGCGTACCGCGATCGGCAGTTTCCAGGGTTCCCTGGCCAGCGTGACCGCGGTGGATCTGGGTGCGGCGGTGATCCGCCAGTTGCTTCAGCAGAGCGGCCTGGACGGTGCGCAGGTCGATGAAGTGATCATGGGCCAGGTGTTGACCGCCGGCGCCGGCCAGAACCCGGCGCGTCAGGCCGCCATCAAAGCTGGCCTGCCCCACGCCGTGCCGGCGATGACCCTGAACAAGGTCTGCGGCTCGGGCCTCAAAGCCCTGCATCTGGGCGCGCAGGCGATCCGTTGCGGCGACGCTGACGTGATCATCGCCGGCGGCCAGGAAAACATGAGCCTGTCCAACTACGTTATGCCGGGCGCACGCACCGGCCTGCGCATGGGCCACGCGCAAATCGTCGACACCATGATCAGCGATGGCCTGTGGGATGCGTTCAACGATTACCACATGGGCATCACCGCCGAAAATCTGGTCGACAAATACGAGATCAGCCGTGAGCAGCAAGATGCTTTCGCCGCCGCTTCTCAGCAGAAAGCCGCCGCCGCGATTGAGGCCGGTCGCTTTGTCGATGAGATCACGCCGATCCTGATCCCGCAGCGCAAAGGCGATCCGGTAGCGTTCAAGGTCGACGAACAGCCACGCGGTGACACCACCGCCGAATCCCTGGCAAAACTGCGTCCTGCCTTCAAAAAGGACGGCAGCGTCACCGCTGGCAATGCTTCGTCGCTGAACGACGGCGCCGCCGCCGTGATTCTGATGAGCGCAGAAAAAGCCAAATCCCTCGGCCTGCCCGTACTGGCGAAAATCGCTGCCTACGCCAACGCCGGTGTTGATCCGGCGATCATGGGCATCGGCCCGGTGTCGGCGACCCGCCGTTGCCTCGACAAGGCTGGCTGGAACATCGGCCAGCTCGACCTGATCGAAGCCAACGAAGCGTTCGCCGCACAATCCTTGGCGGTGGCCAAGGATCTGCAATGGGATATGGACAAGGTCAACGTCAACGGCGGCGCCATCGCGTTGGGCCACCCGATCGGTGCATCGGGGTGCCGCGTGCTGGTGACCCTGCTGCATGAAATGATCAAGCGTGATGCGAAAAAGGGTCTGGCGACCCTGTGCATCGGCGGCGGTCAGGGTGTGGCGCTGGCGCTGGAACGCGTTTAAAACAAGGGTTCAACGGAGAGCGGCGGATCCACGACATCCGCTGTTTTCTGGCAACAAAAACCCGGTGCGACTTGCGTTGCACCGGGTGTTTTTTTGCCTGTTTAAAATGTGCGTTGAATGTTCCGACCCCTTCGCGAGCAGGCTCGCTCCCACATTTTGAAATGCAGTCCCCCTGTGGGAGCGAGCCTGCTCGCGAAGGGGCCAGCCCAGCCAGCGAAAATCTAAGGCTTGCGCAACAAATACGTATCCATGATCCACCCATGCTCCGCCCGCGCAGCCTTACGCACGCGCTCGATCTCATCGGCAACATCTGCAAGCCTGCCACTGATCAAAATCTCGTCCGGCGTGCCCAGATAGGCGCCCCAATAAATCTGAGTCTGCTGATCGACCACCCGCTGATACGAATCCTCGGCATCGAGCATCACCACCAGACTGTCCGCATCACTCACCTGCCCCGCCGCCAAACGCCGACCGGTGGTGATTTCGATGGAGCGACCGATGCTGTTCAACGGCACCTTGTGCTGCGCTGCCAACGCCTGAACGCTGGTGATCCCCGGGATCACCTCAAACTCGAAGGCACACGCGCCCGAGGCCAGAATCGCCTGAAGGATGCGCACGGTGCTGTCGTACAACGCCGGGTCGCCCCACACCAGGAAACCGCCGCACTGGCCGTCAGACAATTGCTCATTGATCAGTCGCTCGAAGGTCTGCTGCTTGGCGCGGTTCAGTTCATCGACACTGGCGGTGTAGTCGACATCGCCGCGTTCGCGCTCCGGGCTGTGGGCTTCGACGAAGCGATAGTCAGGGTCGTCGATGTAGCGCTCACAAATCTCGCGGCGCAAATCGATCAGCTTGTCCTTGCTCTGGCCTTTATCCATCAGAAAGAACACGTCGACCCGATTCAGCGCCTTCACCGCCTGCATTGTGATGTAGTCGGGATTGCCGGCACCGATGCCGATCACCAGCAGTTGTTTCATCACCAAGCTCCTTTAAGACACAGGCGCCAGCGCCCGGTGAAGCGCAGTTCGAGCAGCGACAACGGTTCGACATCAATGTCATGAAACGCCGAACCGCGCATCACGTGGGTCAGCGCGGCGCGGATGACAAACGGATGCGTCACCGCCACCACATATCCCGGTGTACCTTGCAGGCTGGCCAGCCAAATCGCCACGCGCTCACACAATTGCGCCACCGACTCACCGCCATGGGGAGCGGCATGGGGATCTTCCAGCCAACTTTGCAGCGCGGCGTCTTCCGAGGCTTGCAGGGCTTTGATCGACAGGCCGTGCCAGCGTCCCCAGTCACAATCGCGCAGCGCCTCATCAATCTGTGCATCCGCACCGAACCACGCCGCTGTCTGGCGCGTGCGCAACTCCGGCGCGCAAATCAATCGCCTCGCAGCGGCGAACCGCTCGGCCAATGCACCCGACGCCAGCTCGCTATTTTCAACAGGCTCATTCGTAGGAAAACACGCCAGTTTCTGTGCGACGGTTCGCGCGTGGCATATCAATGTCAAACGAATGGTCTGCACAGGGATCACTCCGGTGGGCCTGCATGAAAATCAACGGCGCCAGGCCGTTCTTTCGGCAATTGTGCCGTAAACCGAGGACTTCAGGGCTGCTGGATGGCCTCGGCAAGCGCGGACAAAAGCGGAAATACGGCAATCTCTGACACTAACGAGGGCGATGGACTACAAGCCTTGTCGAACTCCGTGTAGCCCTTGTTAAACGGGCATCTCGCCCTTTTTGGGGGCCTTTTCAACACACTGAAAAATTCACTAGACATGTAACATCAGTTACATAAATACTGTTTTAACGGATTATGAAGCGAATTCAACACCCTCATCCAGCAGGAGCCCGGATGCCCCCTCTCAGAGACCTGATCACCGATCCCGGCCTGGATCTTACGCCGTCGGAGCGCAAAGTCGTTCGCGCCTTGCTTGATCAGTACCCACGCAACGGTCTGGGGCCGATGGCGCGCCTGGCCGAACATGCCGGCGTCAGCGATCCGACCATTGTGCGGCTGGTGAAAAAACTCGGTTTCGGCGGTTATGCCGAATTCCAGGACGCCCTGCTCAGTGACATGGACCACCGCCTGCGCTCGCCGCGCACGCTGTTGCAACCGCGCGCCCATCAGCACAAGGACGACGCCTGGAGCCACTATCTGTGCGACAGCCATCGCCTGCTGGTCGAAACCCAATCGCTGACCCAACCCGAAGACGTGCGCATTCTCACCGACTGGCTGCTCGACGCCCGGCATCAGGTGTACTGCTTTGGCGGGCGCTTCAGCAGTCTGATGGCCACTTACCTGCTCAATCACCTGCGTCTGTTGCGCCCCGGTTGCTTCGCTTTGGAAGACAACGCGCAATTGCCTGATCGCCTGTTCGATCTGCAGCGTCAGGATGTTGTGCTGTTGTTCGACTATCGCCGCTACCAGACCCAGGCCTTGCGGGTCGCCAGCGCGGCAAAAAACAACAACGCACGCGTGGTGCTGTTTACCGATATCTATGCCTCGCCGCTGCGCGAGCTGGCCGACCTGATCATCAGCGCCCCGGTGGAGTCGGCCTCGCCGTTCGACACCATGGTCCCGGCGCTGGCGCAGGTCGAAGCATTGATCGCCTGCCTGACCTTGCGCACCGAAAACCTCGCCGATCGCCTGGAAGGCATCGATGCCCTGCGCAATGACTTCAACACCCACCTGCTGGAGGATAAATAAGGATGTTCAGCCTTCCCCACCGCTCGCCGCGGGACCTGCCGTTTGTTACCGATCACACCGCACTGTTGCTGGTGGACATGCAGCGTGCCTGGCTCGAACCGCAGTTCGACGCGCACCTCAACGGGCCTGACGCCGAGTATTTCCTGACCCGTGCACACATGCAGGTGGTGCCCAACCAACGTCGTTTGCTCAGCGCTTTTCGCGAGGCGCGGCAAAACGTGCTGCACACCATTATCGAAAGCCTCACCGCGGATGGTCGCGACCGCTCGCTCGACCACAAACTCTCGGACATGCACCTGCCCAAAGGCAGCGCGCAGGCGCGGATCATTGAAGACCTGAGCCCTGTAGAAAACGAAATCGTCCTGCCGAAGACTTCGTCCGGAGTGTTCAACTCGACCAACATCGATTACGTGCTGCGCAACCTCGGAACCCGTCACTTGATCATCGCCGGCATCGTCACCGACCAGTGCGTGGACATGGCCGTGCGCGATGCCGCCGATCGCGGCTATCTGGTCACCCTGGTCGAAGATGCCTGCGCCACCTACAGCGCCGAACGCCATCACGCCTGTCTGAATGCGATCAAAGGTTACTGCTGGATCACCGACACCGACACCGTGCTCGCCCGCCTGCAAGAGATGCAGCCATGAGCGCCCGCCTGACACCGCTGCCGATGACCACGCTGGTCACCACCGACCTGATCGGCATCACCCGGGGCCGCTCGTTTCCCACCGATGAGCTTGAGCATTATCAGGCTGCTGGTTGCGGCTGGGTGCCGGCCAACAGCGCGTTGACGCCGCAGGACATCATTGCTTCGACCAATCCGTGGGGCGCGTATGGCGACCTGCGGCTGATTCCCGATCTGGGCAGCCGCGTCACTGTCGGCAACGGCCCGGACGCCGACGCACCAGCGCTTGATTACATCCACGGCGATATCCGCGAAACCGATGGCCGCCCGTGGGGCGCCTGCCCGCGCACGCTACTGCGTGATGAAATCGAGCGTTATCGCGATGAACTGGGTTTGCAGGTTAACGCCGCGTTCGAACACGAATTCAACCTGCACGCCGGTTTCGCCGAGCATCTGGCGTTTTCCCTCGAAGCCCAGCGTCAGGGTGCCGAGTTCGGCGGCTGGCTGCTCAGCGCCCTGCGCGCCGGCGGTGTCGAGCCGGAAATGTTTCTGCCGGAATACGGCAAGCACCAATACGAAATCACCTGCCGCCCGACGCTCGGCGTGGCGGCGGCCGATCGCGCCGTCAACGTGCGTGAGATCAGCCGCGAGATCGCCCGGCAAATGGGTGTGGATCTGAGCTTTGCACCGAAAACCGCCGCCGACGCGGTGTGCAACGGCGTGCATCTACACGTCAGCCTGCTCGATCTGGCCGGCCAGCCGATGCTTTACGACGCTGGCACCAGCAACGGTCTGTCGAGCCTCGGCCAGCACTGGGCGGCGGGGATCCTGCATTACTTGCCGGCACTCTGCGCGTTCACCGCGCCGACGCCAGTGTCGTACGAGCGCTTGCAACCGCATCACTGGAGCGCGTCCTACGCCTGTCTGGGCCAGCAGAACCGCGAGGCGGCGCTGCGCATCTGCCCGACCGTGACCCTCGGCGGCAAATCCGTGGCCAACCAGTTCAACCTCGAATTCCGCGCCATGGACGCCACCGCCTCGCCGCATCTGGCCATGGCCGCGTTGCTGATCGCCGGAAGGCTGGGGATCGAACAGCGCCTGGCGCTGAACGCGATCACCGATGAGATTCCCGATTCACTCAACGACGAGCAACGCAAGGCCCGGGGCATCGTCGCCCTGCCCGCCTCGCTGGCCCAGGCCCTGGATTGCCTGCGCAACAGTGGCACCTTCACCGAATGGCTGCCCAAGCCGCTGCTCGACACCTACTACGCCCTTAAAACCGAGGAACTGGCGCTGACGGAACAGCTCTCGCCCGCTGACTTGTGTGAGCACTATGCACGCCTGTACTGAACCCACCGAGCTGGGGTTGTACACCCGACCGGCCTACAACTTGAGCCGCGCCGACTCGACGCACCCGTTGATTCTGGTGTGCGAACACGCCAGCCGCTACATCCCCGAAGCCCTGAACAATCTGGGCCTGGACGAGGCCGCTGCTGCTGAACACATCGCCTGGGACATAGGGGCGCTGCAATTGGCTGAACAGCTATCGGAAAGGCTCGGCGCAACGCTGTTGAGCGCCAATTACTCGCGCCTGCTGATCGATCTGAACCGGCCACGCCACGCCCCGGACAGCATTCCGGCGCAGAGCGAAATCTATCAGGTGCCGGGCAACCGCGAGCTGGACGAAGCCACCCGCGAGTACCGCCGGCAGACCTTGTTCAAGCCGTTTCACGCGCGCTTGCAAACGTTGATCGACGAGCGTGTGGCACAGGGCCAAACGGTGCGCGTAGTGGGGATTCACAGTTTCACCCCGGTGTATTACGGCCAGCCGCGGCCGCTGGAAGCCGGCGTGTTGTTCGGTCAGGCCAAGGCCTACGCGCAACGCCTGCTCGACGGCCTCGGCGAGCATCCGCTGAAAGTGGCCGGCAATCAGCCATACAGAATAGATCCGCTGGGTGACATGACCGTGCCGGTGCACGGCGATGCCCGTGGCCTCGACTCGGTGCTGATCGAGGTGCGCAACGACTTGCTGCGCAGCCCCGAAGCCGTATCGCGCTGGGCCGGATACCTCGCGCCATTGCTGTAATGAAAGACTGCTAACGCTGTAAACGATGGACCGATAACAACTAAAACGACCGACTGGCTGACAAGGAGTTGCGCTTCATGGAAATTGAAGAATTCGGCTACAAGCAAGAGTTGAAACGTAGCCTGACGCTGACCGATCTGGTGGTGTACGGGATGATCTTCATGATCCCCATCGCCCCGTTCGGTGTGTATGGCTATGTCAACGCCGAGGCCCCGGGGATGGTGCCGCTGGCTTACATCATCGGCATGGTAGCGATGCTGTTCACCGCGCTGAGCTACGGCAGCATGGCCAAGGCCTTTCCGATTGCAGGCTCGGTGTATTCCTACGCGCAACGCGGCCTCAATCAGCATGTCGGTTTCATCGCCGGCTGGCTGATGCTGCTCGATTACCTGCTGATCCCGCCGCTGCTTTACGTTTACGCGGCGATGGCGCTCAATCATTTGTACCCTGATATCCCGAAAGTCGGCTTCATTCTGGCGTTCCTGGTCAGCGCGACCTTCGTCAACCTGCGCGGCATCACCTTCACCGCTCGGATGAACCTCATCTTCCTGCTCGCCCAACTGGTGGTGCTGGGAGTTTTCCTGTTCTACGCCTGGAATGCCCTGCACAACGGTGGCGGTAACGGTGAGCTGACCCTGGCGCCGCTGTATCACCCGGAAACCTTCAACTTCGCCCTGCTGATGCAAGCGGTGTCGATTGCGGTGCTGTCGTTCCTCGGCTTCGACGCCATCTCGACGCTCGCCGAGGAAATCAAAGGCGATCCGGGCAAAAGCGTCGGCAAAGCTGCGTTGATCACCTTGGTAGTCATGGGGGTGATTTTTGTTGCGCAAACCTGGATCGCCACTGATCTGGCGGCCGGCATGGGTTTCAAATCCGCCGACACCGCGTTCTATGAAATCGCTGAAATCGCCGCCGGCAGCTGGCTGGCAACCCTGACCGCTGTCGCGACGGCGCTGGCCTGGGGCGTGGCCGTGGCAATCACTTCGCAAGCGGCGGTGTCGCGTCTGCTGTTCGGCATGGCCCGCGACGGCAAGCTGCCGAAAGTGCTGGCCAAGGTGCATCCGAAACACAACACGCCGTATCTGAGCATTTATCTGGTGGCGGTGCTGTCGCTGGTGATCTGCTACCTGTTCATCAACTCGGTCGACACCCTGACCTCGCTGGTCAACTTCGGCGCACTCAGCGGTTTCATGCTGCTGCACCTGACAGTGATCAACTACTACTGGCGTCGGCAGAAGTCCGGCCAGGTCGTGCGTCACCTGATCTGTCCGGTGATCGGCTTCATCATCGTCGCGGCCATCATGTACAACATGGGCGTCGATGCGCAGAAACTCGGCCTGATCTGGATTGCTCTGGGCCTGGTGTACCTGTTTTTCCTCAACAAACTCGGCGCCAGCACCGCGCTGCCTGACCCGAGCAACGGCTGACAAGAAAATGAGCGGAGTCTGACAACAAATCAGGCAACCGCCGATTTATCGCGTGGAAACCGACAGTGATAGTCAGGTTCGGCGACATCGCCGAACCTTTTGATACAGGAGTACATCCATGCTGGTCTTACGCCCAGTCGAACAGACTGACCTGCCCCAGCTACAGCAATTGGCCCGCGACAGTCTGGTGGGCGTCACCTCCCTGCCGGACGACAGCGAGCGCCTGCACGCGAAAATCGCCGGTTCGTGCGCCTCGTTCGCCAGCGCGGCACAGGCTAACGGCCCGGAGAACTACTTCTTCGTGCTGGAAGATCTGGACAGCCAACGGCTGGTCGGTTGCTCGGAAATTCTGGCGACGGCCGGCTTCGACGAGCCGTTCTACAGCCTGCGCAACCGCCATTTCACTAGTGCGTCACGTGAACTGAACATTGAACACGGCGTGCCGGCACTGTCGCTGTGCCACGATCTCAGTGGCCACACACTGTTGCGTGGTTTTCACATCGATGCCGAACGGGTGCGTACGCCGTTTTCCGAATTGTTGTCCCGCGCGCGCCTGTTGTTCATCGCCGCCCATGCGCCACGCTTTGCCGAGGCGGTGATTACCGAGATCGTTGGCTACAGCGACGAGGCAGGTCATTCGCCGTTCTGGGATGCGCTGGGCAAACACTTCTTCGATCTGCCCTACGCGGAAGCCGAACGGCTGTGCGGGCTGCAGAGCCGCACGTTCCTCGCCGAACTGATGCCGCAATACCCGATCTACGTGCCGATGCTGCCGCAAGCGGCGCAAGACTGCATCGGTCGCATTCACCCGGACGGTCAGGAAGCGTTCGACATTCTCGAGCGCGAAGGTTTCGAAACCAACAGCTACATCGACCTGTTCGACGCGGGCCCGACCCTGTATGCACGCACCAGCAACATTCGTTCGATCGCGCGCAGCCAGACTGCAACGGTGCAGCAACAACCCCGGATCGATGCCCGTGGCCGTTATCTGCTGAGTAACGACGCGCTGCACGGCTTCCGGGCAATCATGGCCGAACTCGATTACCAGGCCGATCAACCGCTGTCCCTCACCCCTGCGATGTGTGCGGCGCTGAACGTGACCGATGGCAGCCCGATCCGGCTGATTGCCCTGTGAAACGCACCCGGTTCCGCAGCCAACGACAGTGCCCGAACAGGCGCGCAGAAGGAGTTACAGCATGATTGTCCGCCCGGTCAATGTCAGCGACCTGCCAGCCTTGATGGCGCTGGTGCAACAGGCCGGCCCGGGGTTCACCACCCTGCCGGCCAACGAAGAACGCCTGTCCCACCGGGTCCGCTGGGCGCAGCGGGCGTTCGCCGAACAGGTGGAACGGGCCGACGCTGACTACTTGTTTGTGCTCGAAGACGACGACATGCGCGTAGTCGGCGTCAGCGCACTGGCCGGGGCGGTCGGCCTGCGCGAGCCCTGGTACAACTATCGGGTCGGGTTGACGGTGAGTTCGGCGCCGGATCTGGGCATTCAACGGCAGATCCCGACGCTGTTTCTCAACAACGAACTGACCGGCCAATCGGAGCTGTGCTCACTGTTTCTCGGCCATGATCACCGCCACGGCAGCAACGGTCGCCTGCTGTCGCTGGGGCGTTTGCTGTTCGTTGCCGAGTTTCCGCACCTGTTCGGCGAGAAGCTGATTGCCGAACTGCGCGGCAGTGCCGATGAGCACGGTTGTTCACCGTTCTGGGACAGTCTGGGCCGGCATTTCTTTCAAATGGACTTCAGTCATGCCGACCACTTATCGGGACTTGGCAACAAATCGTTCATTGCCGAACTGATGCCGCGCCAGCCGCTGTACACCTGCCTGCTGACGGAACAGGCCCAGGCGGCGATTGGCCAAGCGCACCCGAATACCGAGTCGGCGCTGAAAATCCTTCAGGCCGAAGGTTTCTCCCACAAAGGCTACATCGACATCTTCGACGGCGGCCCGGTGATCGAAGCGCCGGTGCGCTCCATCCGCACCGTGCGCGAGAGCGTCGAACTGACTTTGAGCCTCGGCAGCCCGGACGAACAGGCGCCGCTGTGGCTGATTCACAACCGGCGCCTGGAAAACTGCCGCATCACCGTCGCCCGCGCCCGCCGGGTCGGCAGCAGCCTGGTGATCGACCGCCTCACCGCCAAGCGCCTGCAACTGCAACCGGGCAATTCGGTGCGTGCGGCGATGTTGCCCAATCAACAGCATCAGGCGGTGGCGGCCTGATTGCCGGTCCGGCCTCGCAGGGCAGCGCGATCCCTGTGGCGAGGGAGCTTGCTCCCGCAAGGTTGCAAAGCAACCGCAATCGCGATGGTCGCAGTCATTAGGGAATAATCATTGTCAGTATTTGGGGCCGCTCCGCAGCCCAGCGGGAGCAAGCTCCCTCGCCACAGGAAACTCGTCTGGAAAAGATGAATCCTTTCAGCTTAAGGTTCATCGGCAAACACCCGCCTTGCAAATTCGTCATGATCCTTGACCCATTCGCGTGATAGCCTTTTCATTCTTCGGCGTTGACACCTTTGTTCAAGCCTTTCCATTCCTTTGTATTGGTGGAACTTGTATGACCCGGCTTTCCCATCAAGATTTGCGCCGTAACTTCCGTCAACTGCTGGCCTCCGACACCTGCTACCACACGGCTTCGGTGTTCGATCCGATGTCCGCGCGCATTGCCGCAGACCTGGGTTTTGAAGTGGGGATCCTCGGTGGTTCCGTGGCCTCACTGCAGGTGCTCGGCGCCCCGGACTTTGCCCTGATCACCCTCAGCGAATTCGCCGAACAGGCCACCCGCATCGGCCGCGTCGCTCAATTGCCGGTGATCGCCGACGCCGATCACGGCTACGGCAACGCCCTCAACGTGATGCGCACTATCGTCGAACTGGAACGCGCCGGCGTCGCCGCCCTGACCATCGAAGACACCTTGCTGCCGGCGCAATTCGGCCGCAAATCCACCGACCTGATCACCGTTGCAGAAGGCGTCGGCAAGATCCGCGCGGCGCTGGAAGCCCGGGTTGATACGGAAATGGCGATCATCGCCCGTACCAATGCCGGTATTTTGCCGAATCAGGAAATCATCAGCCGCACTCGCCAGTACCAAGCGGCCGGGGCTGACGGCATTTGCATGGTCGGCATTCAGGATTTCGATCAGCTCGAGCAAATCGCCGAACACCTGACCGTGCCGCTGATGCTGGTGACTTACGGCAACCCGGCACTGCGCGACGACAAACGCCTGGCCGAACTCGGTGTACGCGTGACCATCGATGGCCATGGCGCTTACTTTGCGGCGATCAAAGCGACCTACGACAGCCTGCGCGAGCAGCGGCAGATCTTTACCCAGGCCTCCGATCTGAGCGCGACTGAACTGACGCACACCTACACCCAGCCGGAGGAATACATTCTCTGGGCCAAGGAATACATGAGCGTCAAGGAGTGATGTGTTGGCCGGGCTGACGCCATCGCGAGCAGGCTCACTCCTACAATTGATCAGTGTTGAACACACATACTGTGTGCACTGAAGATCTACTGTAGGAGTGAGCCTGCTCGCGATAGCAACAGCCGCTACACAGCTAAACCGGCGTCTTGTAAGCCTCCTCCCGCTGCAGCGCCCGCGCCTGAATCACATTCAGCATCGCACAGCCCTCGCGCATCAACAAATGCACCGCGCTGGTCACCCGCGTCAGATCACAATCGGAAATACCCTTGAGGTTGCGACTGGCAAAGGTGTCGGCCAGATCGCGCACAACCACAAACCGGTGCATCGCACAGGCGGCCATGTCGCTGAGTTCAGAATGGGTGTTGAGGAAGAGCACCGGGGATTCGGCGTCGTAGGTGTCGATGGGGAGGAAGCGGGGCATTACTTGGTCGGTCATAGAGTTCACTTACATTTCCTTAAAACGCACATTCCCTGTGGCGAGGGAGCTTGCTCCCGCTCGGCTGCGCAGCAGTCGTACATCCATTCCATGCGGTCTGCATGACACACCGGATTGAATGGTTTTGGGGCTGCTGCGCAGCCCAGCGGGAGCAAGCTCCCTCGCCACAGAAGGTTTCCATTCAGCGGTTCAGGGTGAGCTCAGGGTTTGGTGAGTTCCATAATCATCCGCGACAACAAATAAATCCGCGGCGCTACGCTCGCCACTTCGGCGTATTCCTCCGGCGTATGAATATTGCCGCCGACAATCCCGAAGCCATCCAGCGTCGGCGTGCCGACCCCGGCAGACAGACTGGCATCCGCCGCGCCCCCACTGCCCTCCTCCGTCAACTTGCGGCCAATCTCGCCATAAATCCCCTGGGCCATGGCCATCAGGCGATCCGACTCGGGCGTCTGCGGCATCGGGGGCAAGCCGCGCTGCAACGAAGTCTTGACCTCAGTCTCGGGAATCAATTTGTCCTGCGACACCCGCGCCAGGTCCTTCTCGATCCGGTCAAATTCCTCCGGCACCGCCGCGCGCACGTCAGCCTTGGCCGTGGCTTGATCGGGGATCACGTTGGTGCGGTCGCCGGCCTTGAGCACGGTGAAGTTGATGGTGGTTTTTTTCGCCTCATCGCCGAGTTTGCCCAGTTGCAGAATCTGGTGCGCCGCCTCCATCGCCGCATTGCGCCCCAGTTCCGGGGCGACGCCGGCGTGTGCGGCTTTACCCTTGACCTCGACCAGCGCCGTCGCACTGCCCTTGCGCCACACCACCAGGCCATCGGCCGGGCGGCCCGGCTCAAGGTTGAGGGTCACGTCGTGCTGTTTGGCGGTTTTCTTGATCAGGTCGGTGGCGACGTCGGAACCGGTTTCTTCGCTGGCGTCGAGCAGGAAGGTGATTTGCGCATAGTCCTTGAAGTCGAGGTTTTTCAGGACTTTCAGCGCATAGATCCCGGCAACGATGCCGCCCTTGTCATCCATCACCCCCGGACCGTAAGCGCGGCCATCCTTGATGTGGAACGGCCGCTCGGCCGCCGAACCTTCCTTGAACACCGTGTCCATGTGCGCCATCAGGAGGATTTTCGCCTTGCCGGTGCCTTTCAGCGTCGCGAGTACATGGTTGGATTTGTCCGGTGTGTTGGGCACCAGTTCGATGGTCGCGCCGAGTTTTTTCAGCTCGTCGATGGCGATGTCGCTGACTTGCTTGAGGCCCGGTTCATAACCGGAACCGGAGTCGATATTGACCAGCCGCTCCAGCAATTTCAGGGCTTCTGGTTGGTATTGCTCGGCATCGGCGAGTACTTGTTTATGCGGTTCGGCGAAGGCGTGGGCAGCCGAGAAGGCGAGAGACAGGCCGAGGCTGGCGGCCAGCAGGGAGCGAGAAAATGAGCACGTCATGAAGCGATCCTTGTTTCGCGTCGGGGGGACTTGAACCGTACCCGACATCGGCGCGCGGCTCTACACCGAATGCGACCTCTCCCTGACCACCACCGAACACCGGTAGGAGCTGCCGAAGGCTGCGATCTTTTGACTTTATTTTTTAAATCAAAAGCAAGATCAAAAGATCGCAGCCTTCGGCAGCTCCTACAGGGGATGTGTGGTGTAGCGGTCAGACCGAATCCAGCAGCGTCCGCCGGGGCTTGTCATCGCAATTGCAGATCACCCGGTTACGTCCGCTCGCCTTGGCCTCGTACAACGCCTGATCGGCATCATTGAGCCAGCGCGTCGCGTCGGCATGCGCCGGATCGTACGCCGCCAGGCCGATACTCAAGCTGACCTTCAACGCCGGGTTCTGCTCATAACCCAGAATCGCAAAACGCTCGCGCAATGCCTCCATGGCCTGCGCGGCGTTGAACAACGGCAGTTCCGGGAGAATCACGCAGAACTCATCACCGCCATAACGCCCGGCCACATCGGTCGCCCGCAGGTTTTGTTTAAGCAACTTGCTCAACTGGCGCAACACGATGTCGCCCGCAACATGGCCATAGGTGTCGTTGATCGCCTTGAAGTGATCGATGTCGATCAGCGCAATCGCCGCGCCCTGCTTCTGTCGTTTGCAACGCTGAAAAGCGATCTCCAGTTGATCCTTCCAGGCGCCGTGATTGAGTAGCCCGGTCAGGCTGTCGGTGCGGCTCAGGGCGAGCAATTCGCGTTTATGCAGGCCCAGGGTGTAAGCCTGGCGAAAGCAGATCCAGCCCAGCGCCAACGGGTACAGCAGCAGCAACGGGAAACAGGCGTACATCTGCGTAGGCGTGGTTTGCGGAATGAATGCCGGAGCAAACACCACCAGCCCGACGCCAACCCCGAGCAACTGCGCCGCAGAGCCTGCCAAGAGAAAGCGTGAACCACCGATAGCGACATTGTTCATCGCCATCATCGAAATGGTCGTGGCAGTGGGCAGCGGATTGAAATGCATGGCGGCAAGCCAAAAACCGCCGAAAAAGGCGTCGATCAACAGATTGCGGTGTTCAGCGTGATAGGGAACCCTGGCGCGACGCGCCCATTGAAACGCGAGGTGCGGCCAGACCAGGCCGTTGAAGAGCATCAGTGCCCAGACCCACAGCGGCGGATCCAGCGCATACATCGCAACGGATACACACAGCAGCCCAAGCAACAGCCCGAGGATTCGCGACGTATAAAGCCTCCTGGCTAATGAAAGTCCCTTTCCTCCCGTGTTTCCCATAAGGACCTCGATCACGCACACCGCAGGACGGATGTGTTGGGAGTCTAACAGGGAGACGTTAAATAGCCATCACCGGCCAGCGGGCTGAATAGAGCGACATCAGGGCCGCACACAGTGCAAATATTTGGCTATACATGAAAGGAGCAAAATGGAAAAACAACTATAAGAAGGAGGCCCATGCACACCTATAAAGTGTTGATCATCGGCAGTGGTTTTGGCGGTCAGTGTGCCGCAGTCAACCTGTTGAAGGCCGGGATCGACGATTTTCGCCTGCTGGAGCGAAGGGACTTCTTTGGCGGCACCTGGTGCCAGAACACCTACCCCGGCGCCGCAGTGGACGTGCCGTCGCCGCTGTATTCGCTGTCGTTCGCGCCGTACCGCTGGTCGCAGATGTTCGCCGGACAGGCCGAACTGCAGCGCTACACCGAGCATGTCATCGAGCAGTTCGGTTTGCGCGACCGCGTGGAGCTGGAGGCCAACGTCGAGCGCGTCGAGTGGGACGACATTGAAAAACGCTGGGCCGTGCACACCGCCAGCAAAGGCACCTTTTATACGCAGTTCCTGATCAATGCCACCGGGCCATTGAGCCAACCGGTTATCCCGCACTTCCCCGGCCGGGATCGCTTTCAAGGCAAGACTTTTCATACGAACAAATGGGATCACAGCTACGACTATCGCGGTAAACGCGTGGCCATCGTCGGCAGCGGTGCCAGTGCGGTGCAAGTGATTCCGGCGATTGCGCCGCAGGTCGAGCAATTGCACGTGTTTCAACGCACGCCGCATTGGGTGCTGCCCCGCGCCGATCGTCAGTTCGGGCCGTTGCAACGCTGGCTGCTTGGCCGCAAACCCGCCTACAAGCTGTTGCGCTGGCTGATTTACTGGCAATTCGAAACCCGGGTCATCGCCTTCAAATATTCGAAAGCGGCGATTCACATGGTCCAGCAGCACGCCCTGCGTTTTCTCAAACGTCAGGTGCCGGATCCGGTGCTGCGGGAAAAACTCACTCCGGACTTCACCATCGGCTGCAAACGGGTGCTGGTGTCCAGCACCTATTACCCGGCGCTGAGTCGGGCCAACGTCACCTTGCACACCCGCGAGCAAGGCATCGCGTCCATCGACGAAACCGGCATCAACACTCAGGACGGTCAGCATATCGAGGTTGATCTGATCGTCTGGTCGACCGGATACGACGCCACCGACGGGGTGATTTCCTACCCGGTCAGCGGAAAAAACGCCGTGCAACTCAAAGATGTCTGGGCGCAATACCCGCGCGCCTATCTGGGCACCAGCCTGCCGGACTTTCCCAACCTGTTTATCGTCACCGGCCCCAACACCGGCATCGGCCACACCTCGGCACTGTTCATCATCGAGTCGCAGATGAACTACATCCTCGACTGCATTCGCACCGTGCAGGCCAAAGGCCTGCGCAGCATTGAAGTGCGCCCCGAAGCGGAACGTACCTACACTGAGATGATTCATCGGGAAATGCAGCGCACGGTCTGGAAGTCCGGCGGCTGTCACAGTTGGTATCAAAGCAAGAGCGGTCATGTGATCGCGATGTTTCCCGGCTTCAGTTTCAGCTATCACCGCTTGACCCGCGCGCTGAAACCGGCCGACCACATTCTGTCCTGAACACGTAAAAGGAAGACGTCGATGCTTTTGCTGTTTGTCGCCCTCGCGGTTTTCGTGGCCTGGAGCTGGTTGAGCTATCCGGCGGTCGGCCATTGGCTGTATGACCTGAACATGGCCATCGAGGCCAAGTTGTACAAATTGCACAAAATCGAAGTGCCGATCGCCGAGATGAGCGTCTCGACCTGGCAAGGCGGGCCGTATGAAGCGGCCAGCGCGATCCTGATGCTGCACGGTTACAGCGCCGACAAAAACCTGTGGCTGCGCTTCTCCCGGCACTTCGTGCGCCAGTATCGAGTAATCATTCCGGATCTGGCCGGCCACGGTGAAACCGGCTTCAAGGCCGGCGGCGGCTACGACATCCCGCTGCAGGCCAAGCGCATGATCCAGTTGCTGGATGTCTGCGGCGTGGAGAAAGTCCATGTGATCGGCAACTCCATGGGCGGCTACATCGCCGCGTGGCTGGCGGCGACGTATCCGGAGCGGATCGCCTCGGTGGCGCTGATCGATCCGGCCGGCGTCACTGCGCCCGAGGCCAGCGACATGGAGCGCCATCTAGCGCGTGGGCATAACCCGTTTCTGATCAATTCGCGGGAAGAGTTCCAGCAGTTTTACGCCATGACCATGGCCTCGCCGCCATGGGTACCCAAACTGGTATTGGACGCCATCGCTCAGCGCTACGAACAACAACGCGATGAACTGGAAGAGATCTTCCGCGATTTTCGCGCCAGCCCGCCGATGGAGCCGAAACTCGCCGACATCAAGTGCCCGGCACTGTTGCTCTGGGGGCGCAAGGATCGGCTGATCGACGTCAGCAGCGTACCGGTATGGAGCAAGGGCATCGCCAATCTGCGTGTGGATGTCTGGGATCACGTCGGGCATATGCCGATGGTTGAACAGCCGGGGAATACTGCACGGCTGTATCGCGAATTCCTGGAATCCCAAGGATGACAATGCATCCTGTGGCGAGGGAGCTTGCTCCCGCTGGGTTGCGCAGCAGCCCCAACGCAGACACCACGGTAAATCAGGCGTATCGCGCTTGCGGGATCAGGGCCGCTTCGCGCCCCAGCGGGAGCAAGCTCCCTCGCCACGGGGAAGTATTTCAGACGCGAGAAATCGGTAGGTCGAAATGAACATTCTTTATGACGAGCGCCTCGACGGCCCGTTGCCGCAGGTCAACAAGGCTGAGTTGCTCAAGGCCCTGCAGCACGCCGTGCCGGACCTCGACATTTTATGGCGCGAGGACGAACTCAAACCCTACGAATGCGACGGCCTCTCCGCCTACCGCACCACGCCGATGCTGGTCGCCCTGCCCCGTCGACTCGAGCAGGTGCAAACCCTGCTCAAACTCTGCCATGAGAAAAACGTCCCGGTGGTTGCCCGTGGTGCCGGCACCGGGTTGTCCGGCGGCGCCTTGCCGCTGGAACAGGGCCTGCTGCTGGTGATGGCGCGCTTCAACCATATCCTGCACATCGACCCTGCCGCGCGCACTGCGCGGGTTCAGCCGGGGGTGCGCAATCTGGCGATCTCCCAGGCAGCCGCGCCGTTCGGCCTGTATTACGCGCCGGATCCGTCCTCGCAAATCGCCTGTTCGATCGGCGGCAACGTCGCCGAAAACGCTGGCGGCGTGCATTGCCTCAAATACGGCCTGACCGTGCACAACTTGCTGAAAATCGAAGTACTGACCATAGAAGGCGAGCGCCTGACCCTGGGTTCGGATGCGCTCGACTCCGCCGGTTTCGATCTGCTCGCCTTGTTCACCGGCTCCGAAGGTCTGCTGGGGATCATCACCGAAGTCACGGTGAAACTGCTGCCCAAACCCCAGGTCGCGAAAGTCTTGCTGGCCAGTTTCGACTCAGTGGAAAAGGCCGGCCGCGCCGTCGCCGAAATCATCGCGGCGGGGATCATTCCCGGCGGCCTGGAGATGATGGACAACCTCGCCATTCGCGCCGCTGAAGACTTTATCCACGCCGGTTACCCGGTCGATGCCGAGGCGATTCTGCTGTGCGAACTCGATGGCGTGGAAGCGGATGTCCACGACGATTGCCAACGGGTGCGCGAGGTGATGACCGCAGCCGGGGCCACCGAAGTGCGTCAGGCCCGCGACGAGGCCGAGCGCGTGCGTTTCTGGGCCGGGCGCAAAAATGCCTTCCCGGCCATCGGACGTTTGTCGCCCGATTACTACTGCATGGACGGCACCATTCCGCGCCGCGAATTGCCCGGTGTCCTGCAAGGCATCGCCCGTCTCGGCGACGAATACGGTTTGCGCGTGGCCAACGTATTCCATGCCGGCGACGGCAACATGCACCCGCTGATTCTGTTCGATGCCAATCAACCGGGCGAACTGCACCGTGCTGAAGCCTTGGGCGGCAAGATCCTCGAACTCTGCGTGCAGGTTGGCGGCAGCATCACCGGTGAACACGGTGTCGGCCGCGAGAAAATCAATCAGATGTGCGCACAGTTCAACAACGACGAACTGAGCCTGTTCCATGCAGTAAAAGCCGCGTTCGACCCGCAAGGCCTGCTCAACCCCGGCAAGAACATCCCGACCCTGCACCGCTGCGCCGAGTTCGGCGCCATGCACATTCACGCCGGGCAATTGCCGTTCCCGGAACTGGAGCGTTTCTGATGGCCGATGTCGACGCCGCCAGCGCCCTGCTCGATCAGGTCAACGACGCCCGGGCGAATGCCACGCCGCTGAAGATTCAGGGTGGCAACAGCAAAGCATTTCTCGGCCGCGAGGTGGCTGGTGAAGTGCTCGACACCCGTGCCCACTGCGGCATTGTGCGATACGAGCCAACCGAACTGGTGATCACGGCGCGCGCCGGCACGCCTCTGTCCGAGCTGCTCGCGGCGCTGGATGCTGCCGGACAAATGCTGCCGTGTGAGCCGCCGGCGTTCGGCGAAGGCGCGACCGTCGGCGGCATGATCGCCACGGGTTTGTCCGGGCCACGACGACCGTGGTCGGGATCGGTGCGCGACTTCGTCCTCGGCACGCGGGTCATCACTGGCCTCGGTCAGCACTTGCGTTTCGGCGGCGAAGTGATGAAGAACGTCGCCGGTTATGACCTGTCACGGCTGATGGCCGGCAGTTACGGCTGCCTCGGCGTGCTCACCGAAGTGTCGCTGAAAGTCCTGCCCAAACCGCGTCAATGCCTGAGCATTCGCCTCGACATGGAGTGCGCGCGGGCGCTGGCCAATCTTGCCGAGTGGGGTCAACAACCGTTACCGATCAGCGCCGCGTGCCACGACGGCCAGAGTCTGTACCTGCGTCTTGAGGGCGGCGAAGGCTCGGTGACGGCGGCGCATCAACGACTCGGTGGTGAGCCGCTGGATTCAGGGTTCTGGCGGGATCTGAATGAGCAACGGCTGGGTTTCTTCGATGAGGGCCGGCCGTTGTGGCGCCTGTCACTGCCGAACAATCTCGGGCCACTGGACTTGCCCGGTGAGCAGTTTATCGACTGGGCCGGCGCGCAACGCTGGCTGAAATCTGATGCGGCGCACATTCACACTCTCGCGCAGGAACTGGGCGGCCACGCCACCTGCTTCAGCCATGGCGCCAGCGAGTCGCCATTCCAGCCATTGCCCGCAACACTGCTGCGCTATCACCGGCAACTCAAGACGCAACTCGACCCGCAAGGGCTGTTTAATCCCGGGCGAATGTACGCGGAGTTCTAGCCATGCAAACCACCCTCAGCGAACAATCGCGACAATTGCCCCGCGCTGCGGAGGCGGAGAAGATTCTGCGCACCTGCGTGCACTGCGGTTTCTGCAATGCGACCTGTCCGACCTATCAGTTGCTCGGCGATGAACTTGATGGCCCGCGCGGGCGCATCTACCTGATCAAGCAAGTGCTCGAAGGCGCGCCGGCGACGGCGCAGACGCAACTGCATCTGGATCGCTGCCTGTCATGCCGCAACTGCGAAACCACCTGCCCGTCCGGCGTCGACTATCACAACCTGCTCGACATCGGCCGCGCGGTGGTCGATCACGCGGTGCCACGCCCGGCGGCGCAACGCCTGTTGCGTGAGGGCTTGCGGGCGTTGGCGCCGAATCCGGGGTTGTTCAAAGGCTTGCTGCGAGTGGGCACGACGTTTCGTCCGCTGCTGCCGCGAATGCTGGAAAGTAAACTGCCACAGCATCTGCCGCTTTCCGGTTTGCGCCCCGCCCCGCGTCATGCCCGGCAGGTGTTGTTGCTTGAAGGCTGTGTGCAACCGGGGTTGTCGCCGAATACCAATGACGCGACGGCGCGGGTACTGGATCGCTTGGGTGTCAGTGTCACCCCGGTGGCCGAGGCCGGTTGTTGCGGTGCACTGGACTATCACCTCGACGCCCAGGCCAAAGGCCTCGACCGCGCCCGGCAGAACATCGATGCCTGGTGGCCGCACCTGCAAAACGGCGCCGAAGCGATTGTGCAGACCGCCAGCGGTTGCGGCGCATTCATCAAGGATTACGGGCATTTGCTGGTAGACGATCCGGTGTATGCGGCCAAAGCCCGGGAAATCAGCGAGCGCACAGTGGATCTGGTGCAGATACTCGCGCAGGAACCGCTCGAACAGATCTGCGCTGCCAGTGAACGCAGGATCGCCGTGCATTGCCCATGCACGTTGCAGCACGCGTTGAAACTGGGCGGTGCGGTGGAAGCCGTGCTGACGCGCCTCGGTTTCAATCTCACCGGCGTGCCCGACGGCCATTTGTGCTGCGGCTCGGCGGGCACCTATTCGCTGACGCAACCGGTGCTGGCCCGGCAACTGCGCGACAATCGCCTCAATGCGCTGGAAAGCGGTCGCCCCGAGCTGATCGTCACCTCCAACGTCGGCTGTCAGAGCCATCTGGCCAGCGCCGGGCGTACGCGCGTGATGCACTGGATCGAACTGGTGGATCAGTCATTGGCAGAATGAAGTTCGTAGGATTCTTCGTTTGCCCGCGTGCGAGAAGGCTGCGATCTTTTCCCTCACCCATTCCGTGACCGTGGCAGGAATTTTTTTCATGACCGTGCAGCCTTTCGTCAGCCCCGACCTGATTCGCCAACGCTTCTCCAAAGCGATGTCCGACATGTACCGCGAAGAAGTGCCGCTGTACGGCGCGCTGATGCAACTGGTGGAACAGACCAACCGCGAAGTGCTTGCACGGCAGCCAGACATCGCCCGGCAGCTCGCCAGCACCGGCGAAATTGAACGACTGGACATGGAACGCCATGGCGCCATTCGCGTCGGCACTGCCACCGAACTGGCCACCCTCGCCCGTCTGTTTGCGGTGATGGGCATGCAACCGGTGGGTTATTACGACCTGACCCCGGCGGGCGTGCCGGTGCATTCCACAGCGTTTCGCGCGGTGCATGAACAAGCGCTGCAAGTCAGCCCGTTTCGGGTGTTCACCTCGTTGTTGCGCCTGGAGTTGATTGAAGATCCGCAGCTGCGCGCCTTTGCCGAATCGGTGCTGGCCAAGCGATCAATCTTCACCCCGGAAGCATTGCGCCTGATCGCGCAAGCTGAATCCGCAGGCGGATTGAATGAAAGCGAGGCCGAGGCATTCGTCCTACAGGCATTGGAAACCTTTCGCTGGCATCACAGCGCCACGGTTACCGCTGCGCAATACCAGACGTTGAGTGCCCAGCACCGTTTGATCGCCGACGTAGTGGCGTTCAAAGGCCCGCACATCAATCACCTGACGCCGCGCACGCTGGACATCGATAGCGTGCAGGAACAGATGCCGGCCCATGGCATCACCCCAAAAGCCGTGATCGAAGGCCCGCCGCGCCGGCAGTGCCCGATCCTGTTGCGCCAGACCAGTTTCAAGGCGCTGGAAGAGCCGATCGCCTTCACCGATCAGAACCAGACCCGTGGCAGTCACAGCGCGCGTTTCGGCGAGATCGAACAGCGCGGCGCGGCACTTACGCCCAAAGGCCGGGCGCTATACGACCGTTTGCTGAATGCCGCCCGCGATGAACTCGGCGACTTCCCCAACGAAGCCAACGCCGCACGCTACAACGCGCTGATGACTCAGCACTTTGGCGAATTTCCTGACAGTGTCGAGGGTATGCGTGAACAAGGATTGGCGTACTTTCGTTATTTCGCCACGGAAAAGGGCCTGGCGGCAGGAGGACTTGGGCAGTCGTCTCTGGAGGACTTGCTGCGTGATGGCTATGTGAAAGCTGAGCCGTTGGTGTATGAAGATTTCCTGCCGGTCAGTGCAGCGGGGATTTTTCAGTCAAACCTTGGGGATGCGGCGCAGGCGCATTACGGCGAGCACTCCAATCGGCAGGCTTTCGAGCAGGCACTGGCGCGCGCGACCATTGATGAGTTGGGGTTGTATGCCGCGACGCAGCAGCGTTCGATCGATGAGTGCCTGACACAACTTGCGCGTTGAAAAATCAAAAGATCGCAGCCTGCGGCAGCTCCTACAGGGGAAATGCATTCCAAATGTAGGAGCTGCCGAAGGCTGCGATCTTTTGATCTAAAAGCTTTAAGCTGCCGCCTAGCCAAATGAAGGCATCTGGCCATTGTGCGCAAGAAGTTGCGCACTTGATTGGCAAAGCAGACCGAAAAAACCGCTGAGAGCAGCGCCGTACGAGGCCTGCAGCCAAGTGCGCAAGAAGTTGCGCAGTACTGCGCAACTTCTTGCGCACTTTTGCTTTGGATGGCCGCTCTATTTCGCGCATTGGCGCAAAAACCCGGCTGAACACCCCAGCCCGCATGGCCGGCACAATTGTTGGCACGCTCCTTGATAACAGTCAGGCACCCACCGGGCGATTTCGCCTCCCGGGCACCTTAAATTATTCCGCAAGGAGAGCACCCCATGGCAACACCAGCGTACATGTCGGTTACCGGCGAAAAACAAGGCCTGATCACTGCAGGCGCTTTCACCGCTGACTCCGTAGGCAACACCTACCAGGAAGGCCACGAAGACCAGGTTATGGTTCAGGCTTTCACCCACGACGTGATCATCCCGCGTGACCCACAATCCGGTCAGCCAACCGGTCAGCGCGTTCACAAGCCAGTTGTGATCACCAAGGTCTACGACAAGGCTTCGCCTCTGCTGCAAGCGGCTCTGACCTCCGGCGAGCGCATGAGCGAAATCGTTATCCAGTGGTACCGTACTTCTGCTCAAGGTACTCAAGAGCACTACTACACCACCAAACTGGAAGACGCGATCATCGTCGCCATCAACAACAAAATGCACAACTGCCAGGATCCAGGCAACGCGCACTTCACCCACCTGGAAGAAGTGCAGTTCACCTACCGCAAAATCACCTGGACCCACGAAGTATCCGGTACTTCGGGTTCCGATGACTGGCGTGCTCCAGTCGTTTAATTACGGCTGATCGTTACAAGCATCGGCCAGCTCTGCTGGTCGATGTTGTTTACGCCCCTCCAGAATTTCGCGTACGTTGAGCCGCTTTGCGGTCGTCGACGAACGCCGCTGTACAGCACGAGGAACAAGGGATGTTCGCGCCGGCCAATGAAACCCACTTTGCCCTGACCATCGAAGGGCTTTCCGCCGATTTCCAGGTGTTTACCCTCACCGGTCGGGAAGCCATCAGCCAGCCTTTTGTCTTCGAGGTGGAGCTGGTCAGTGAGCAGCCGTCGCTGGACCTCGAAACCCTGCTGCACAAACCGGCCTTCCTGCAACTGTCGCCCGACGGCAGCGGCATCCATGGCCAGATCTACCGCGCCGCGCAAGGCGATTCGGGCAAACGCCTGACCCGTTATTCGGTGACCCTGCGACCGCAACTAGCGTACCTGGCGCATCGCGTCAACCAGCGTATCTTCCAGAACCTCACCGTGCCGAAAATCATCGGCATGGTCCTCGAAGAGCACGGTATCCAAAGCAACGCCTACGAATTCAAGACCGGTTCGATCTATCCCGAGCGCATCTACTGCGTGCAATACGATGAATCGGACCTGCATTTCATCCAGCGCCTGTGCGAGGAAGAAGGTATTCACTACCACTTCGAACACACGGCGACGGCGCACAAACTGGTGTTCGGCGATGACCAGACGGTGTTCCCGAAACTCAAACCTGTGGCCTATCAGCAAGACTCCGGCATGGTCGCCAGCGACCCGGTGATCAAGCGCTTCGACCTGCGCCTGGAAACCCGCACCAGCCGCACCACCCGCCGCGATTACGATTTCGAAAAACCACGCATCACCCTGGAAAGCGAACAGCGCGGCGACGCCCTGCCCGACCTCGAAGACTACGACTATCCGGGGCGTTTCATCGACCGCGAGCGCGGCAAACACCTGGCCAAACGCGCCCTCGAACGCCATCGCAGCGACTTCCAGCTCGCCGAAGGCAAGAGTGATCAGCCATTGTTGGTCAGCGGCCACTTCCTCGCCCTGACCGCGCACCCGAAAGCCAAATGGAACGACCTCTGGCTGCTCACCGAAGTCCTCCACGAAGGCAAACAGCCGCAAGTGCTCGAGGAGTCGGTGACCAGCGACACCACCGCGCTGAAAGACGACTTCCACCAGGGCTATCGCAACCGCTTCCAGGCGACCCCGTGGGACGTGCCGAACCGCCCGCCCCTGCGCCACCCGAAACCGCGCATCCTCGGCAGTCAGAGCGCCGTGGTCACCGGCCCGAAAGGCGAAGAGATCCACTGCGACCAGTACGGCCGCGTCAAAGTCCAGTTTCACTGGGACCGCGAAGGCCAGGCCGACGACAAAACCAGCTGCTGGCTGCGCGTCTCATCCGCCTGGGCCGGCGCTCAGTACGGCGGCATCGCCATCCCGCGCATCGGCATGGAAGTGCTGGTGACCTTCCTTGAAGGCGACCCCGATCAACCGCTGATCAGCGGCTGCCTGTACCACAAGGAAAACACCGTCCCCTACGAACTGCCGGCGAACAAAACCCGCAGCACCTTCAAGACCCTCAGCTCGATGGGCGGTGGCGGCTACAACGAACTGCGCATCGAAGACAAAAAAGGTCAGGAACAGATCTACCTGCACGCCCAGCGCGACTGGGACGAAAACGTCGAGCACGACCAGAAAATCCGCGTCGGCAACGAACGCCACGACACCGTCGAGCAAAACAGCTACAGCGAGTTCAAGGCCGAAGAACACCACACCGTTTACGCTGACCGCAAAGTCGAAACCCGCGCCAACGACCACCTGACCGTCGGCGTCAATCAGCACATCAAGATCGGCACCGGCCAGTTCATCGACGCCGGCCAGGAAATCCACCTCAGCAGCGGCATGAAAGTGGTGATGGAAGCCGGCGCAGAGCTGACCCTGATCGGCGGCGGCAGCTTTATCAAGATCGACGCCGGCGGCGTGACAATGAGCGGCCCGGTGATCAACATGAACTCCGGCGGCAGCCCCGGAAGCGGCACCGGCGCCGCCCCGCTGATGCCCGGCAAACTGAAACAGGCCGACGCCGACAAGGCCGGCCAGGTCCTGACCCCGGCCCAGATCAACACCCTCAAACGTAACGCGCCGTTCTGCGAAGAATGCGAAAAATGCAAGGCAGGTGCCTGTGCCATCTGATCGAATTACGCCCAAGGATTGGCTGGCGCAACAGCCGTTGCAGACTGGCGAGCGCCTGTACCTGGTCATCAGCGCGGCGAGTGATTCCGACGCGCTGAAAAACCTGTATCTCACCGAACCCACCGCCCAGCTCATCCCGATCTGGGGCGGCACGCCCTACTCCACCTGGCAACCGGTGATGCCCTACGTCACCGAGTTCAAAGCCAGTTCCGCGTTCCTGCCGTGGATCGCTGAAACCGATGCCCTCGATTGGGGGTGGTTGGCGGTGTCGCGTTCGGAGCCGAACGAAGTGTTCGAGCATCTGCGCAGCCTGACTCAGGTGAAGATGCCGGATGGGACCGAGGTGTTTTTCCGGTTTTGGGATGGGCGGCATATCTACCCGATTCTGCATGGACTGGGGGAGAAGGCTGGGGAAGTGATGCCGGTGTTTGAGCGGTATCTGATTAATGGGCAGTCGCTGGAGGTTGGGACGAGGGTTGTGCCGAAGGTGCGTGATTGGCCGTGGTGGGAAGTGCCGAAGCCGTTACTGGATGGCTTGGCCAAGGAAAATCCGACGACGCTGATCAGCAACTTGATGCAGTGGCTGGAAGAAGACCGTCCGGACATTTACACCGCTTGGCCCGAGAACAACCTGAAGCTGAAAATCAGCCGTTTCGTGCGCCGTCCGGACGCACCGAAAAACCTAAAAGAAGCACTGTTAAATCACCTGATTCTGGAGCAAGGCTGATGGATCGCGTTGCCTTTGTTGACAACCAACTGAACACCTTCAAGGACAGTCTGAAGCTGTATCAGGAACAAACCAAAACCTGGTATGCAAGGGCTGCCGACAAGGCCAGTCGCGCCGCTGACCTGCCCTCTCTGCTGGGTATGGAGCGAGTGATCAAAGTTGGCGACACCAGCAAAGCGGTGAGCATGACCGACGGTAATTTCACTTCGAACGTGGCTCAGTGCCCGCTCAAGGGACCGTTGCTGATCGAGAGTAAATTCGAGTCGGTTTACGACATTCCTATTGGCGAAATCGAAGTCGAAATCGTCGCTGTGGAAGGTGGTGCCGTCAGCAAGGTCAAACTCGACGCACAAGGCAAAGCCGCCTGGACCGGTGGCGTCCCGGGCAAGTTCTACGAGATCCGCGTTCATAACGAAGTGACACCAGCGCAGATTGATGCGCTGTTCAGCTCTTACAGCGGCGTGACAGCTGACCTGGAAGGTTTTCTGCGTAAGGAATGGGCAGGTTTCAAACCGCAATGGTCGAACCTTTCCACCTCGGGCACTGCAATGGCGATTGGCACCGGCATTCTTGAAGGTGGCTGGGAGGCCATCAAGGGTGTGTGGGATGGCATCAATCAGGTGCTCGACATCCTGCAAGACCCGGGAAAATTCAAAGATGATCTCGGTGCTGGCGCACAAAAGCTAATCGATATTGCCCAAAGCACACCGGACGTCATGAAAAAGGCCATGTTACTGGCCAGCGATGAAGCAGCATTGTTCCTGCTGGTACGTAGCGCCGTGATCTGGCTCGCAGGGTTGCCGCCAATGAAGATGGCGGGCGACATCGCGAAGATGACCACGGCAATGGTCGTCGGTATCGCCATCGACATCGTCATCGGCGTGGTATTGACCATTGCGGCTGAAGGTACCGGGGTTCTCTACCTCGCTGCCCGACTGAAGAAATACGGTGAGCTTGTCATCAACGCCGTGGTCGGTTTCGTTAAGTCGCTGTTCAAGATCATCAATGGATTTATGGAATACGTCGCGAAATACACCGCTGTTGCGGCGCGTGGTGTGACGGCCAAAGTTAGAAACGGTATTTCCGAGTTGCGTTTTGATGGGAAGCGAGTGACTACCGTCGAAACACCTAAAGCCCACCATGATGCCCCTGTACAATCCAAAACACCGGATGACAAAAGCACAACTTGCGCTAAAAAAACGTGTACCAACGGTTGCCCTGTTTCGATGGTTACAGGTGAAGAATTACTGACTCTGACCGATGGTGAACTCGGAGGTCTCGCTCCATTTAGCTGGACTCGCCTCTATCGAACCAGCGCAGCCGAAATAGATTGTGGCCTTGGTTTAGGCTGGAGCCACGCGCTGGCACAGCGAATAGAAATCACTGCCGATGAAGTAGTCTGGACTGATCATGAAAACCGGGTGATCACATTCCCGCTTCCAAGTATCCAACGCCCGGCGATTACCAATAGTCTTTCGGAAGCGGCCATTTTCATCGGTGATGATCCTTCAGAACTTATTCTCACTCAGGCCGGTGAGCATGCTCAGTTCTATCACTTCCGCTACGATCGCAAAGGCGCAACACTGATAGCCATCAGTGACAAGTACGATAATCGACTTCATATCACGCGCGACATTCACGGTCGAATCAAACGCATCGACAATGGTGCTGGTCGTGCCTTGCTGTTGCGCTATGACCGCAAACATATCGTGGCAGTCGACTACCAACAGTTCAGCCCGGCAGACAATCTGGAGGAAGCATGGAGCACCGTCCAGACAGTTGTCAGCTATGCCTATGACTCACAATATCGCCTGATCGAAGCGAAAAACGCAGCAGGAGAAGCCGAGCGTTACGCCTATAACGATCAGAACGTAATTCTTGAGCGCCAGTTAGCCGGTGGGGCCAGTTTTTACTGGGAGTGGGAAAAAGAGGGCAAGTCAGCACGCTGTGTCCGTCACTGGGCGAATTTCTCGCAGATGGATACTCACTACGTTTGGGATGATAAAGGTAGCGTTACCGTCACCAACGCTGACGGCAGCGAAGAGATCTACACCCACGACGATCAGGCTCGACTTGTTGCACAAGTAGACCCTGACGGAGCCGAAAACCTCAAGGCTTACGACGAAAAGGGACGCTTGGTTGCAGAGCAAAACCCGCTCGGCGCGATCACCGAATTCCGATACAACGAATCAGGAAGTCTTGTAGCCGTAATACCTCCAGAAGACGAACCCACAGGTTATGAATACAACAATGGATTCGTAAGCAAGATCAGTCGCGGTAAGGCAGTCTGGAAATATCAACGTAACAATCAGGGTGATATCACCCAGCAGACAGATCCTGACGGCAACACTACCCACTACAGCTATGACCGGCAGGGCCGTCTGCTGGAGATTGGCCATTGTGATGGCAGCCGTCATCAATTGGGCTGGAACAATCTCGGCCAACTACTGGAGGAGCGACTTCCAGATGGGGGTCAACGCAAGTACCGCTACGACGCACTTGGCCGACAAATTACCCGTCAGGAAGAAAGCGGAGCCATCACCCACTATCAATGGGATGATGCTAATCGCCTTGCACAGATCACTCTGCCAGGTGGAGCGACTCGAGCATTTACTTACAACGCTTATGGCCGTGTCACCGCCGAGCGCGACGAGCTCGGCCGCATCACGCGTTACGAATACGCCGACAATCTGCATCTTGTCAGCCGTCGCATCAACCCGGACGGCAGCCAATTGCGCTATCGCTATGAAAACTCACGTCTGCTGCTGACTGAAATCGAAAACGAGCGCGGCGAGCATTACCACCTCGACTACTACGCCAATGGGCTGATCCAGCAGGAGACCGGCTTCGACGGTCGCCGCACCGCTTACGAGTATGATCTTAACGGTCAATTGCTGAAAAAAACCGAATTCGGCGATGACGGCAGCGAACTGGTCACTGAGTATCAGCGCGATGCTGCTGGCCGTCTGCTGGTGAAAACCCTTGCCGATGGCGAAGAGATTCACTACAGCTACGACGCCTTGGGCCGTCTCGTAAATGTTGACGACGGCCACTGGCCGCTCGCCTACAAATACGACCTGCAAGACCGACTGATCGAAGAACACCAAGGCTGGGGCACCCTGCGCTACGAGTACGACAGCGTCGGCCAACTCACACACTGCCGCCTCCCAGACGGCAGCAAACTCGATTACCGTCACCAACCCGGCGGGCAACTCGGCAGTATCGACCTTAACGGCTCACGTCTAACCTCCCACCAGTTCAGCGCCGGTCGAGAACAACAGCGCCAACAAGGCCTGCTGCTCAGCCAATACCAGTACGACGAGCAAGGCCGCCTGCAAGCGCACAGCGTTGGTCAGCGAGACAAAAGCCTGTTCCAGCGGCGCTACAGCTACGATGCCAACGGAAACCTCAGCGGCGTAAATGACAGTCGTAAAGGCAACCGCAGCTACCACTACGACCCTCTCGACCGCCTAATCAGCGTGCGCGGCGCCACACCGGAAAGCTTCGCCCACGACCCGGCGGGCAACTTGCTCGGCCAAAGCAACGAAGGCACCGCCAACCTCGCCAACGTCAAAGGCAATCGCCTGCTGATGCAGGGTGATCGTCACTACGAGTACGACGCGTACGGCAACCTGAGTCGTGAACGTCGTGGTACCGGGCAGAAACTCGTCACCAAATATAGCTACGACTGCCAACATCGCTTAATCGGCCTTAGCCTGCCGGGTGGCAGCATTGCAACCTACAAGTACGATGCCTTCGGTCGACGTATAGAAAAAACCGTCGACGGCCACACCACTGAATTCCTGTGGCAAGGCGAAAGACTTATCGCGGAAAGCGCCGAAAATCGCTACCGCAGCTACATCTATGAACCGGGGAGTTTCCGCCCGCTAGCGATGCTCGATGGCGAAGGCCCACGCAAGGCCACACCGTTTTACTACCAACTCGACCACCTTGGCACACCGCAGGAGCTCACCGACTATAGTGGTGAAATCATGTGGTCGGCGAAGTACCGAGCCTACGGTAACCTCGCAGCGCTGGACGTCAGCGAGATCGATAACCCATTGCGCTTCCAGGGTCAGTATTTCGATAGCGAATCAGGGTTACATTACAACCGCTACCGCTACTACAATCCGGGGACTGGACGGTTTTTGACGCCGGATCCGATAAAGTTAGTCGGTGGATTGAACGGTTACCAATACGTGCCGAATCCAACGGGCTGGGTAGATCCGCTAGGTTTAAATTGTACGCCAGGACAATGTCCTGATGCCGAACCTCCCAAATGGACTGAAAATTCAGTATTTAATAAATACCCAAAGAAAACGGTCATAAGAACCTCTGGGCCAGAGGAACAAGCCGCTTTCCTACAAGAACATTTGCCTGGACTGCCTAAGGAGCAGGCTCAAATGATCCTTGAACAATCGTATAAAAAAGGAACGTCCGTTGTCATCGGCGGAAGTCGAGTAAGGGGGGACAGTCACCCTGGTAGCGACTTGGATGTTGGATTCGGAGATGTCAATGCAAATAAAGCTGGCAAAATACTTAAGGACCTTAAAAAATCATTTGAGGGAAAGGAAGGCTTTTTGTCGCTCGAAGAAACTAAAATCGCGCCCGGCAACAAAACTGCATCCATTGAAGAAATAAAATCTCCAGAAGAATTTTTCCAACGCTCAGGTAAACGTTCTGAGCAGGATCAGAAAGCAGGTGAAGCTTATAGACCATCAGGTTCAATAACGCTTAAAGAGGATGGTACGATCACGCTAATACCACCTGGAGAATTTCCATGATATTTAAATCAGCCGGCACAGAAGTCAATCTAAACACGGTCACTTACAGGAGCCTAGGCTTCGGTGAGAAATCAATTCTCGAAACAAAAAAATACGAAATGACGATAAACAACGATGAGTTCCCGGAAAAGTTCATCAACCATGCAAACTCATTTATTGCCGAATGCAAAATTGATGACTCTGAGCAAGGCTACGCTGACATTCCCGAACTAAAAAAAATAGGTTACCCAACCTTTAATGAAATTTTAAACGACCATCACAATTTGGCTGCCAGCCTTATAAAAGATTATCTTTACTTCGAGCTTTTTTACTTCCTATTCCCCAACTCAAGAGAACTTAAGGTGGTTATTAACAGCATCGAAGACATAAAATCAGATGGAAGATCAATTACAATCACGGGCGACACGTATCCAGTTCAGAAAATTTAGAAAATCAAATCTACAACTCAAAGGTGAAAAACTACAATTGCAATGACAAAAAAACCAGAAAAGGGGAGAGATTTATTTTCTACAAGCGGAAAATAAATCCGCCCCTTTTTTCGCCCCTTTTTCTGTATTATTAGAATCTTCGCCTGTATCACGCGCGAGAACTGAAGATCCTCAATGAATCACCTAGAAAAAAGAAATCGATTCGGCATTATCAGAGCAGAACTTAGCGCATGAGAAAGTACGCGAGAATGAACTATCTAAATTGATCATTAAGCTAACGGCATCATTTTTTCTTCTAAAACAAAGGGCCTCGACCCTTTTTACTTGAGGAGCCCCCAAAAAAAACACGATCCAGACTTCTGGAAAAAAGTAGACATTCTCGAAAATTTTGAAAACCCACTACTAATAGTTCAAGACAGTAAGATTCACGCTTGGAAACTAGCAACCTCTGCAGATCTTAAAACGCTATTTTCCGAAACGACTGGGTTCCCATTCTGGATAGTCGACGACAACTTCAAAGTGCTAATCTATATGGATGATCATGATTGCGTTCATACCAGCGATAGCACTCAATAAAAACAAATCGACTCTAGGTAACCGAAAGAAATAAAGCGGTGACAGACCACTACTCCTTATTTTAAACGGGGCAGATCACAGTTTTTTACATCCATAATCTGCCGCCTGGGAACTCTCCTCTTTCTCGCTACTTAACGTGATCCGCCCCTGAACAACATGAACAGCAAAGTTTACGAAGAATATAACTACTGGCTTGGACCGAATGAAGGCTCAAATTGGAATGAGTACATTACTGAACAGGTAGCCCATGGAGCTTTAGGAAAATTCAACGCCATAGACTGGCAACAACTTAATGAAACAATTCTTTTAAAAGAAGAATACTGGCAAGAAAGAAGCGCAGCTGCTCTCGGAGAGTTACGATCGCCCGAAGCGATAGAGCTATTAAAAAAACTTCTTGACTCCACATTCTCCGAGGTAGCAATCGCCGCAGCTTCCGAACTTTATTGGACTGAAGAAGTTATTGAAGAAAAATACTCTAATAAAATTCAGCGAATCATAGACAATTTTCCCGATGAAGAAATTGAATCTTACCCTGAACTTAAAAAACTATTAAAAAATCACAAAACCAAGTTCCCTAACGGTAAAACGGAGATAAAATGGAGACAGACCACGGATTCTAATTTATCTTCTACAAACTGGAAATAAATCTGCCCCCTTTTCTCGAAGAATAGTCTCACAAACAAAAGTCGACCCAAAAGGTTTAAAACCATTGACGGCAACCAAATAGAATCAAAACAACTTGATCAATTTATAATCGAGAGAGCGAAATGAATTTTTTGATTGACATTACAGAATCCTTTGGCGCTATCGACTTCGACAATGCCGGCGGAGTTATATCCTATATAAACATCCCTCCAACTGAAAACATCCATAATAGCTTTCAACTCGAAATTTTTAATGTCGTTCTTAACCTAATAGACGAACCAGTAGTCTCTTCAATAAAACTTCAGAATTCAAAATTCTTGGAAAACATGGACGAGGACGGCTTCTTAATACTCAAGAAAGCAATCATTACATTTGAGAAAATAAAGGGTCATGAAAAACTAATACGCCTATTAAACCAAGATGAAGGCTACTTGATGCACGAATCTTACGGTACCAAATTATCGAACAAAGATAAAATCTACGATGTCGGAGGAAGATCATTCTCAACGCCACAGTTATTAATCAATCTTGCCATTATCTCACCAAAAAAAGTAACTATCGAATTCACCCCTTCGCACCATACTTATATAGCAACATACGAAAAACTCCAAAACTCAGTAGAATTCTTAAACTTACACGCAAATCGTGCACAACCTCCAATTCAGGGAATATTCGACACAACCTGCAGCAACGGGCACACCGTTAGCGATTTTGATGCGGGTTATCGAGTGTACAAACAATAGAACAATGGTATGTGGGGACAGTCCATATCTACCCTGAACAGCCCAAAAGATTTTTCACTTCACCTAACAAATATTTAAAAATAGAAACCCTAGCGCATAAATGGGAACAGTGGCATTTCTTAGCAGCTAATCTTAATTAAAAACCAAGAAAACATTGGACTCAAAGTCTTCTTGAACTACACGATACAGACGGTAATACTACGCTATACCGCGGCGCAGTCGGGGACAGACCACGTTTTCTTTTCTACGTTTTTAGTGACACTAACAAGAAGATGATAGCCCCCTGAGGGACGTCTACCCTTTCGCGTTATAAACATGGTTATCCCTTTTACTCGAATCGTATTCGATGAAAGAAGTGGTGCACACATTAACGTTCGGCCAGGAAAAAAGCCGGCGCCACACTGCCTTTTCAACGCAAGCGAAAAAACCTTATTGAAGCTACCTAGGGCATTCAAAAAATGAGCTATTTTGACGAGGAAATTGAGAAGGACTTTGTAGACTTCGGAATTAACTATGAGAAGCTGGACGATGCAACTCATGACAAACTTGTCACAAAAATCAATAAAAATCTCCCATTTACAGGCTCTAAAATTTCCTGGAGTTCATTTCCAGATAGCACATCCTACTTAAAAAATAATGTAAACACCGCATTTATAGAAATATTAAAGAAATTGAGCAACCTTAAAGTAAAGGAAATTATTTTTATCGGAGACTCGCTCACTGAAAGCGCATACAAAGTCCACACAATGGATCTTGAAAAAACTCTCGCGATATTTGCAGACATCCCACAGCACACTTATTTTTTTTCAAACCAGTTTAACTTCATCGGTTGCATAGACAGTGAAGGGGACATAAGTTTTAGCGAGATCCATTTTTAGAATCCAGCCTCAATTAAAAAAACCAACTTTATCCCAAAGTTTTCTTGTGCCAAAAATAGAGCTGGAGGGCAAGTTAATTTCGAAACAAAAGACCGTAGGAAGTTTTGTGTTAGCAATCTATTCCAGATAAAAGGGGGCCGATATATTGTCCACACATGATCCAAATGGAATTGAAAACAAATCCGCCCCCTTCACTGTGAAGGCAATTTAACGACCGCGAACAACTTCAATGACAACCAACTTTGAAATAGCTTTGAAAAAGAATGAACTCCCTGATTACTTCAGAGGTAATAGCCAATATTTCACAAGAGACCCCGATTGGGGAACCCAGTTGCATATCATAAATTGGCAAGGATTATGCGGCTACTTAAAAAAGCTGGAAAACTCGATCGAAATATTGAGGAATGCATTTAGCATATACTTAAACTCGGTTGAGCTTACAAAAAATGACGCCTGCGACTTGCTTGAAAACATTGGTTGCTATTATCACCTAAGAAATAAATATCCTTTCTTGCCAAAGGATGGATTTGATCTTGTGCGCGATGCTGCTGATAGTGAGAAACAGAGAATCTCGGATATCATGACTTTTCTGAGAAAAACAATCGAAGCCAAGTATGATATCCGAGACTTTGAACTCTATAATCGCCGAATTAGAAAACTCATTGATGACGGCGGACCAACCAACATAGAAAGTCTTTAATTTTTTTGCGACGAAACCCACAAAATTTTTTAAACATTAATGGAGGCCCGCCCGCCCCATAATTTTAATTGAGAACAGACCCTGATTAATTCAACCGTGGCATCGGAACGTGGTTGAAAACCTTAACGACTGGGAGAATCTCCAATGAAGAACAGTTTTGAAACAGCTTTAGAACTTCATGAAATATCTGACTTCCTAAAAGGCAATGGAAAATATTTTGCTCGCGACTCCGATTGGGGAGATCATCTTTTCATTAGCAACTGGCAGGAAATGTGCGCAGCTTTAAAACATCAAAAAGCAGCACAACACCTGCTGACAACCATATTTGAAGATTACACAAAATACTTAAAAGACGATTATTCAGATGCGGAAGGCTTGCTTTCAAACATAAGCGCTTACTACACACTTAAAAACAAAATCGCTTTTCTGTCGAACAATAATTACGACTTAGTTGAGAGCCTTGACGAAAAAAGCAAAAACAACATAGGAAAATTGTTCCGTCTCCTTAGACAGCATTACGACATAAAAAACGAATTCTTGCCAAAATACAAATTTAATGATGAGATCAAGCGATTAAAACTCAAAGGCTGTCTAATTGACCTCGAACGTCTTTGAGCAAGATATTTTATGCGACTACCTCATACCACCGTAAGCTCGATACTTGACCAGTCCTCATGAATAAACATCAGATCACTTTAGCCAATGGATGGATAGCAACCTTTGATAACAACGGTGAATTCCGTATGGGCGCCGAAGGTTGGAGCTTGTCTTTGCAAGGGCCGGACGGCAGGAAAATTCATTACTTCGCGGATCAGATCATTCTGGTCAACGATGACGACGGCACCCAGGCAAATTCATGCCTGCGTCTATCTATTGATGGTGTTTACGGTTATTTGAGTACAGCCGTTGATAGCTGCTGGGTGATCGATTTTTCGCGATGCATGATCGCCCCGCACCGAGTGAACATCCGTCACTACCACGACGCCTACGATGAAAGCGTTGCAGCTTACGAGCAGCCGGCCTTCAAACGCGCGAGGCAATACATCAGCGTTGTTGGAAAGTACATTTATCTGACCTTCCCTCTAACCAAAGATGAGGACTTTCCCAAGGTATGGCAGGAGTACCTCTCGATACGCAGACGCCAACTGGATGAGTTGTACTTCAGAAACTGATCAAAGGGCGCCATCGTCAGCGAAGCGCTTTCACGCGCCCTACCCGATCAACTCATCTGCCACCTCATACTTAACCACCACCCGATTCCGATACAACCTCACTCTCTCCACCAATTCCCCAACCTGCCCCTTCTCCCGCACTTCCCGCCAAATCTCATTCTCCCGATACATCCGCGCGCCCTCCCGCACAAACCGATGTGCCTCTTGAAAAACGTGATAGCGATATTCCCTCACTCGATCACACAACAACTCCCCTTCGAGTTGTGTCTCGCCGACGTTCAACTTCAGCTGAAAGCTCCGATCCGTCGGGTTGTGCAGCACCAGATCAACGTAGTTGTAGAAAATCGCCGCCCCGGACCCGAACGGCAGCACCCGCCCTTCGTCCGGAAACGGGTCGAAGCTGTGGTTGGAGCGCTCGACCACCACCAGCGGCGAATGAATGGCCATCCAGTGAATCAGGTTGCTCAGTTGGCAAATGCCACCGCCTACCCCGCGTCGTGCCTCGCCGAAGGACAGTTCCATGCCTTCAACGTAGCCGCGCTTCAAAGTCGGGCGGCCGACGAGGCGGCAGAAGGAGAAGTGTTCGCCAGGGGCGATGATGACGCCGTCGATGGCGGCGACGGCGAGTTTGAGGTTGATGACTTTGTTGTGTTGCAGGGCGAGGTCGGAGTCGCCGAGTTTGCGGATGAGTTTCGAGGTGTGTTTGAGGTAGCGAAATGGCAGGCGCTCGGCCGTGGCGACGGGGCGTGCGTAGCGTTTGCTGGAACAGCGCCAGGCAATTTGGCGGAACAGTCTTTTTTGCCACACGCGCAGCCAGTACAAGGCCGGGTGGTAGAGGGAAAGTGGTTTCATCCGTGACACAACGGCGTACGCCGTTTCTTCCTTGAACCGTGAGAGAGCCGCGCATTTTATCCGGTAATGACCGGTAGCACCCCGTGCATTTCATAAGATCAGCAGCCTCTCTTCGGCATACATCTACCGTCACATCCGTAAATTAAGGTTCGACTAAGGTTGCCTCGCTACGATCGCAGCCACGAAACCCTGTCGCCCTTGAATCGCAGATGAGTCCTTCCGACATGAAAGCGTTTGATTTACCAACCCAGCCAGCGTCGAATTTCAGCCTTGTCTTGGTAAATTACAAAACCCCGGACATCACCCGCATGTGCCTGGAGCTTTTGCGTGAGCATGTCCAGGAACAACGCATTCCGGTGTGGGTGGTGGATAACGATTCGGCGGATGCCAGTCTCGATTACTTGCGTTCGCTGGACTGGATCAACTTGATTGAACGGCCTTCCCCGGGCAAGGAAGTCGGCCATATTGCGCATGGCAAGGCACTGGATCTGGCGCTGGAAAAAGTCGACACCGATTATTTGTTTCTGTTGCACACCGACACCTTTGTCTATGACAAAGAAGTGTTTGCCATGATGATGCGCGAATGCACAAAAAACCCGGATATGGCCGCAGTCGGTTGTGTCGAGCAACTCAATCGCGGAATTGTTCGTGACACCTGGCGTTTAACTTCGCGTTTCTGCAAGCACTATATTCGTAAAGCGAAAGTGCGTCTTGGCCTGCGTTCGAAAATGCCAAGACCCTACAAAGAAACTCATCTGAAAAGTTTCTGCACATTGTGGAATGTCCGTTTGATGAAATCCCAGGGCCTGCACTTCTGCATGGATGAGCAGGTGCCCGGTTATGCGCTGCAAGATCGAATGAGCAGCCTGGGCTATGGCATCAAGTTCCTGTCGCCACGCAAAATTTTCAGTTATCTGGATCACATTCAGTCAGGAACCGTCGCTGCAGCAGGCACCTACGGAAAAAATCACCGCAGGACAAAAATGTATCAGGCCACACTGAAGCGCTTTCAAGGGGCAGCAAGACACAGCTGAAGCGCACACCTCGGTCCAACTCACCGCAAACAAAAAGGGCGACTATAAAGTCGCCCTTTTTGTTTGCGGAAATTGTATACAACCACTCCGAAGAGGTGTTCGCCCAGTGTAATGGCCTGGCAATCCATGCACCGGTAAAGAGCCCTGACACTGGGCGAACGGGGTGGATTTTAATAGAAGTTGGCGCTTATGTCCTCATTCTTGAATATGAAATTTATGTACGAACACGTTAATAGATATTTATCGACGATTCCTTTCATGAAACTTTCAATGAGGTTAAACCACACTAATAGTATGACTACCCTCATACAAAAACTGTACAAGAGCAGTCAGCATGTAGAGTTAAAGCTCAACTTTCGTGTTGACTGGTCACTTTTAAGATATCGGTGTAAGTGACAATAACGCTCTGCCCTTCTTTCAGATCTTTCAGCTTGGCTTGAATTTCAGGCTTTTTCACGTCAAGGACTTTCGACACGCCCGCCGGGTTTTGCAGGGTTACCTGATTTGTCTTCAAATCAATTTTGGTGATTTTCAATTGCACCTGAACCTGACGGTACGCCTCGCCGCCGGGGTTATCGCTGCCCGGAGCCTTACGTAACTCACCGGTACGTTCGGTGGTGCCAGGCAGACCTTTATCTACATCGGTGTCGAGGTAAGCGGCGACAGAACGCTGCACTTCGACTTTAACCAGATCACCGACTTTCAGATTGGCGAGGTTTTTTGCCTTGTCGCTGAGCTGAACGTGGACCTGACGACCTTCGGCGCCTTCGAGCACAACCTGATGGTTGGCGGCATCAACGGAGACCACTTTGGTGGTGACCTGATCTGCTTCAACAGTGGCAGACAGCGGAATATCGGCGGCCAATGCGCCGAAGCTGGTGGCGGACAGTACGGTTGCGAGGGTGATGGCCTTGGCCAGTGCGTCGAGCTTCATAATCAATACTTTCCCTGTGATGAATGGCAGCGCCCGATGCCGAATCACGTCGGCGCCGAGCGTGCCAATGAGCATAGACGCTGTTCAGGGCTTGGCTTGGGTTTGCGCCAAGGGGGTTTGTTGCCTGGCGGTGTCTTGCGCGGTGGATTCGCCGCTGGGCGTACCTTTGCCAGTGTTTTCACGCTGTTTCGGATCGGTGGGGCGCAGAGCGTCATTGTCGCGTTCGGTTTCGCCCGGTGGACGGGGTTCGTCGGGGTGTTCGCCTTGGGTGATGGGTTTCATGGAGTGGTCCTCAGGCTTCGGGGTCGTCGAGTTCACGGGTGACGTTGATCGCGGGGGAATCCTTATGCAGGTCGTCGGCTTTGGCGCGCAGGATTTGCCATTGCTCAAGGTCGATGGCGCCCTGGCCGAGCAGGTCATCGGCGATGCGTTGCAGGTCGAAGTAATGCGCGTCGGGGGATTGTTGCCAGTAGGTCTGGTCGTCGAACAGGCGCTGCCAGGTGGTCATGTCTGGGGGTTGCAGGTCGTCGCTCATGGCTAATCCTCGGCAGATTTTTCTGTAGAGGACAACACACCAACCCAAGTTCAAACCGATCCTTTGTAGGAGCTGCCGAAGGCTGCGATCTTTTGATCTTGTTTTTTAAAAGCAAAATCAAAAGATCGCAGCCTTCGGCAGCTCCTACGGGGATTCGTCGGTACCTGTCAGTACCCGGTCATTTCCAGATAGCCCTGGCCGGGATGGCTGCCGCTGATGTGCACCGGGCCTTCCCAGTACGGAATGCGCAGGTTCATCCAGGCGTTGGGGTTGAGCGCGTCGAGGCTGATGTCGAGGTGTTTGTCGGGAATGCTGATCGACCATTTGACCGGCATCGCCCGGCCGGCGACCTTGGCCGTGTTGTGCGGGGTGAGCCGGATCTGCGAGCTACTCAGGGTTTGCGTCTGACCGTCGGCAGCAATCCACGTGCCGGTGAGATACGGCGCGCCGTCCTTCTGGCGCATGCGGTAGAGCATCACGTGTTCGCCGCTGTCCAGGTGCAGGGAAAACCAGTCCCAACCGGTTTGATTGGCGGTCAGCGGCTGGCTGCTCCATTCGCGATCGAGCCATGCCGGGCCGCTGACGGTGTAGGTCTGGCCGTCGATCTGCAACGTTCCGCTGGCCTGAAAAAATGGCTGACTGTAGTAATAAGAAGCCTGACCTTCTTCGGATTTCTGGCTGAAACCCTTGTCGCCCTGCAACACCAATGGGCGACTTGAAGTGAGGTGCAATTGATAGGCGAAGTCCTTGTCGCGCGCGCTGAGTTGCAGGTCGCTCAACGGATCCTGCGCCTGACTGGCGAACCGCCAATCGTCGATCCACGCTTCGAACGGCGCCAGCCGCACACCCGCCTGCCCCACCCCGCCTCGGGCGTAACGTTCGGCGGCGTGATGCACGGTGCTGGACGTCACCGCCGCATGTCCCAGCCAGATAGTCTGATCAGCCCACCCGGCCTGCTCCGCCACGGGTTTCAGCGCACTGCGAAACAACGTCCACTGCACGCCGAATTGATTGCCCTGCTGATCCTTGAGATTGGCGGTGACATACCACCATTCGATGCGAAAGCCTGCATGGGCGCCGTGATCTGCCGGGAAACTGAACACCCGCCCCGGCACCACCGGCGTAAACGCCAACGCCTGATCGCCCATCCCGGCGAAGCCCTTCTGCTCCGGCGCCGATTGATCACAACCGCCGAGCAGCAGCAAAACCACGAGCACAAAGCGGTTAATCCTCATGGGCAAACGTCCTCAACAGGTCCGCCGGTTGCGTGCGGTACAACGAGTACAGCGGCCATGCCGACGCCAGCAATGTCGCCAGCAACGCCAATCCCATCAGTTGCAGCAATTGCCATGGGAACACCCGCAACGGCAGCCGCCAGCCAAACGCCTGAACGTTGATCACCGCATCCAGGCACCACGCCAGTGCGATTCCCAGTGGCAATGCCAAGAGCAATGTCAGCACCGCCAGCAGCCAGGTCTGACCGAGATTGAGCAGCATCAATTGCCGCCGCGTTACGCCCAACGCCCACAGCGGTGCGAGTTGGCCGAGGCGACTCTGGCTTTGCGTCAGCAGGCTGATGAACAGCGCCACGCCCGCCACCGCCAGGGTCAGACTGTTCAACGCCGCCGTCGCCGCAAAAGTGCGTTCGAAGACCTGCACTGACCAGCCCTTGAGCCGCGCCTGCTCGACAATGCGGCTGTCATCCAGTTGAAAGCGCGCCTGCAAGGTGTTCAACAAGCTCGGGATGTTCGCCGGATCGATGCGCAGATTGAAACGGTTCGGCGTCAGTTGCGGCCAGCCGCGCAACAGGTGGTGGATGCTAACCAGCAAGTGCCCCTTGGGATTGCCGTAGTCGGCGTAGATGCCAACGATGCGCGGCGACCAAGTGCCGTTGGGTGTCGGAATCGCCACGTGGTCACCCACGTGCAATTTCAGGCGCCGGGCGATTTGTTCGCTGAGCATCACCGCATCATCCGTGGCCAGATGCGCCCACGGGTCGCCGCCCATCGCATCGAGCAGCGGCCAGTGCTGGCGATAATGGGCATGATCGATGATGCCGAACACCTCCGCCGGCCAGCCTTGCAACGTCACCGCGACCTGCCAGTTGGGCAGAATCGCCGCGATGTTCGGCTGCTGCTTTAGCCAGCTGTACATTTCCCGCGACTGTGCCGGATTGCTCGGGTTGATGTACAACTCGGCGCTCAGGCGTTGTTCGAGCCAGTCATCAAAGGTCTGGCGAAAACCGGCGGTCATGCTGCTGGCACCGATGTTGGCGGCGAGCGCCAAAAGCAACGCCATCAGCGCCAGGCTCAGTGCCGGCAATTGCTGACGGCAATCGGCGAGAAACCATTGCCCCAGCACCGAACGACTGCGCCCGAGCAACTGATTCAACAGCGCGCTGAGCAACACCGGCAGGGCCAATGCGGCACCGATCAGTAACCCGGCCATCAACACAAAACCGCTGGCCAGGCTGTCGCCCCAGATCAACGCCACCAAGGCAAGCAAACCCAACACCGCCGCCAGCCAACCCTGCCGGCGTAACCAACGCGAGTATTGCTGATGCCAGGCTTGCGGATCCGCCACGGCCAACAACGGCAAACGGGCGGCGCGCAGCAGACTGTTGGACCCGGCGAGCAAGGCACCGAGCAGGCTCAAGCCGATGCCGCTGAACCACCACCAGGGACTGAGGCGCAACTGCCCCGCCACTTCCGCGCCATATAAACCGCGCAGGCTGGCGGCGACGTCCGGCAGCAAGACACTCGCCAGCCAATAGCCGCTGAGCACGCCGAACAATCCGCCGATCAGCGCCAGCACACCCAGTTCGACGATCAAGCACACGATCAACATCCGCGCGCTGACCCCGCAGGCGCGCAACGTACGCAGCAGACCGCGCCGTTGCTCAAGAGCCAGGCCAATCGCGGCGTGAACGATGAACAAGCCCACCACGAAGGATAAAAAACCCAACGCATCGAGATTGAGGTGAAAGCTCTCGGTCAGTCGCGCCAGATTGTTTTCCTCGCCACTGCTTTTGAGCTGCAACTGACCTTTGAACGCGGCGGGCAACTCGGCGTGAAAATCCTTGGGCAGCAATAGCCGCGACAATTGTCCGGGTTGTTCCAGCAGGGTTTGCGCAACGCCGATGTCCACCAGCAATAGGCCGGGTGCCATGTCCTTTTGCGCGAGCAACGGTGGCAGTTTTAAGCCGTTGAGCGTTTGCGGTGTGTCGCCTTCACGCAGGTTCAGCGCCTGCAGGGTTTCCGGTGAAATCCACGTACTGCCCGGCGGCGTAAAGAACTCGACGACACGCTCAATCGGCAGCGCCTGCCCGGCCACTGCGGAATCGGCCGGCAATGACACCGGCTCGATGCCCATCAGTTGCAAGCGCTGATCTTCATGGCCCTTGAGCAGCAACCGGCCTTGCAGCAGCGGTGACACCGGCCAGCCTTGTCGGCGCAGATCAACGAACCATTGCTGCGCGAACGTCGCACCGTTCGGTGTGCTGAGACTGGCCTGTGGTTCGCCGCCGATCAACTGGCTGGCCCGCGCGTAACTGTTGCGCGCCTGACTGTTCAGCGCCTCGACGCCGGTGAGCAGACTGGTCGCCAGCCACAAGCCGGTCAGCACGCTGAAGAACTGCACCGGATGGCGCCGCCAATGGCTGAGCAGCGCACGCAGGGTCTGACGGAAAACGCTCACGTCAGCCGCCCGCTGGACAACACCACTCGCTGCGCCAGGCGCGCCGCAATGCGCGGGCTGTGGGTGACCATCAACAAGGTGGTCGGGGTGTCATTGAGCAATTCCAGCAACAGCCGCAGCACTTCATCACTGGTGGCTTCGTCGAGGCTGCCGGTAGGTTCATCGGCCAGCAGCAATTTCGGCTGCGAGGCCAATGCCCGGCCCAACGCGACCCGCTGCTGCTGACCACCGGAAAGTTGCTCGGGATAACGCTTGAGCAAATCGCCCAGGCCCAGACGCTGCACCAGATGTGCCTGCCAACGCGGCTCATGGCGCCCGGCCAGGCGCGCCTGAAACGCCAGATTGTCCTCGACGCGCAAACTGCCGATCAGGTTGAACTGCTGGAACACCAGACCGATTTCCGTCCGCCGCCAGTTCGCCAGTTGCGCTTCGTTCATCGTTTCCAATCGATGCTCGCCGCTGCGAATGCTGCCGCTGTCGACTTTGTCGAGGCCGGCCACCAGGTGCAGCAGAGTGCTTTTGCCACTGCCGGATTCGCCCATCAGCGCCAGACTGCTGCCGGACTCCAGCGTCAGGTCGACGCCTTGCAGCACCTGCAATGGGCCTTGCGGGGTGAGATAGCTTTTGAAGACGTTTTCAACACGAAGCATGCCGCCACCTGATCGGTCAGTGTGGGGCAAGGATAGCGGATGCCGGTGACAGACTTGAACTCAGCGTTGAATTGGCCGGCCCCTTCGCGAGCAGGCTCGCTCCCACAGGTAGATCGCGTTCCAAATGTGGGAGCGAGCCTGCTCGCGAAAGCGTCGGCCCAGCCAACTCAAAACTCACTGCCCCGCCGCCACGCTCGTCGGCGCCTGCGCCGGCGTGACAATGCTGCCCAGATCAATATGCTTCCACTCAGGTTTGGCCCCCAACCGCGCATTGAAGCGGTAGTTGAAGGTGAATTCATCCGCCGTCGCGACACTCAGTGGCTTGCCATAAACAGCCTCGATTCCCGCCAGGTCGTAGCCCATCACCTGCAACAGGGTCGGGAAGATGTTGTAGTGGCTGGAGCGATCCTTGTTCGCCGCCAGTTGCGCCGACCAGTCCAGCGTCTTCAGTTTGCTGCCGGAAATCACCACCAGCGGCACCAAGCCTTCCTCTTCCACCGGATCGCCGCCGCAATGGGTGTTCAACCCCGGATTACCGCGCTCGTGCAGATCCTGGCCATGATCAGACGTATAGATCAGCAGCGCGTTGTTCAGATTGGCCTGGGCGAACACCCGCGCAAAGAACTCACCGACATTCCATAGCACAGTGTTCTTGTAGGCGTTGCGGTACAGCAGCCAGTCATCCGGCTGGCCATTGAAGCCGTTGCGCTCGCCGGTATCGGCCACTTCAGTGAATTGCCCGCGCGGCAAGGTCGGGCGGTAGGCCATGAACGCATCCGGGTATTTGTCATGCACCGGAAAGTGCGCGCCGACCTTGTTGATCACCACCAGCTCCGGCTTGTCATCGTTGAGCAGTTCGATCAGCTTCGCCGCTGCCGCCATGTCGCGATCGCGCACGCTGGTCTGGTCGAATTGCACAAACTCGTCGATGTCCTTCTTCTCAGTGTTGGTCATCAGGTTCTGCAGATTGCCGGCGGTGCGTTGGGCATCGATGTAAACGGTGCGCAGCCCGGCCTTTTTCGCGTACTGCCAGATCGACGGCAGTGTGCTGTTGATGCGCATGTAATCAGCGCGAGTGCCGCCGTAACGCAGGGTCACGTTGGTGTCGGCACTGCAATTGGCGATGGACGCGGCGTAGCCATAATTGAAGATGTCGACACCGGGATGCGCCTGCTTGAGGTTGCTGTGCACGCCGAACGGCGCATTGATGTCCAGATAATTGCCGGAGATGCTCTCATCAATGATCAGCACGATATCGTGGTCGACGGCTTGTGAGGTGCGCGTCAGTGTCACCGGTTCGCGCGGGCCGACGGTGTTGTGCAGCGCTTCGTAGGCAAACAGGTTGAGGTAGGCCAGCGGCGTGTACATGATCGGCAAGCCTCGGGCGCCCTCACCCGCACGCAAAAACAACACCGCACTGAGCAGCAGCACACCACACAACGGCGCCGCCACTCGCAATGCGTTCGGAATCACCAGCCCGTGGCGGGGTTTCAGGCCGATGCCGAACAACAACAGCAAACCGCTGAGGGCGCCGTGCAGGATCGCGTCCCGGTACTGGTACGCCGCTTCCTGGATGAAACCGCCGGAATAAACCAATGACACGAAACCGCTGTAGGTCAGGTAATCCGCCATGACCCGGGTATAGACATCGAAAAACACCGCCGAGACAAACATCGCTAATGCCAACAGGTGCCGAATGACAGCCTGCCGTATATACGCCGTTAGATATAACGCCAAAGTAAGCGCCAAAAACATCGCGCCAAAAAGAAGTACAGGAAAACCGAGGCCGATAGCATTTAACCGCTCTATGTAATATTCGACATAAAGCAGCAAATAAATAATTAAAAGCAATTCTTTCGCATATCTGAACATGGCGATACCGGTCTTGCAAAGCGGCGAAGAGTCAAAGGTTTGTCAATCAGAATCTGACACTAGCACCCGGCATTAAAAGCGCAAGAATTGAATGATTTCCGCGCAAAGCGTCAAAAAAACGGTGACTCAAATCTGACACAGCCAAGACGCTAGAAGCCTTTAAATTAGCGGCATTCGACCGTTTATCGCTTATTTAAAATCTGAACAAATCTGCACAAAAGCAACAATTTCAATCGCAGCAATGACTTGATGGCCAATCGCCAAAAAACACTCAAGTGTTATACAGATGCAACATGTCATTTTGCTGACACGCTTTTCAAACGCTGCGCTATACCCCATTTACAGTCTTCTTCCGAACTTCTTCTTTTCGCTCTATCGAGGGTGCGCAGATGGACGTGAGCGTATTTGGCACGGGCTATGTTGGATTAATACAAGCCGCCGCACTTGCAGATGTCGGTCATCGCGTTTTATGCGTAGATATTGACCCAAACAAGATTAAACAACTGCAACAAGCGGTGCCGCCAATTAGCGAGCCAGGTTTATCCAGCACACTTGAGGAAAACATCAAGGCCGGCCGTTTGCTGTTCAGCACCCAGGCCAGCGATGCGGTCGAGCATGCCGAATTGATCTTCATCGCCGTCGGCACTCCGGCCGATGAGGACGGTTCCGCCGACCTCAGTCACGTACTCAACGTCGCCCGGCAAATCGCTTCGCACATGGAGGCCGATCGCACGTTGATCATCAAATCCACGGTGCCGGTCGGCACGGCGGATCAGGTGCTGGCCACCGCCAACAGTGAATTGCAGCGCCGCGACAAGGCCGGTCTGACCGTACGGGTGGTCTCCAACCCGGAATTCCTCAAGGAAGGCAGCGCCCTCGCCGACTGCATGCGCCCGGACCGGATCATTGTCGGCACCCGCGACGAAGAAGCCCGCGAGCAGATGAGCGAGCTGTACGCGCCGTTCTGCCGCAATCACGAAAAACTGATGTTCATGGACAACCGCAGCGCCGAACTGACCAAGTACGCGGCCAACGCCATGCTCGCCACGCGCATCAGTTTCATGAACGAGCTGGCCAACCTCACCGAACTGCTCGGGGCCGACATCGAAGCCGTGCGCAAAGGCATCGGCTCGGATCCACGCATCGGGTACCACTTCATCTATCCGGGCTGCGGCTTCGGTGGCTCATGCTTTCCCAAAGACCTGCGCGCCCTGCTGCACACTGCCGAACACAACGGCATGCCGTTGAAACTGCTGCGCAGCGTCACCGACGTCAATGACCTGCAGCGGCACATCCTCTTCAGCAAACTCAAAGCACAGTTCCCACAAGGCCTGGCTGGTAAGTCCATCGCGATTTGGGGCTTGGCCTTCAAGCCCAATACCGATGACATGCGCGAAGCCCCCAGCCGCTACCTGATGGATGCGCTGTGGGCCGAAGGCGCCAGCGTGCAGGCCTACGACCCGGAGGCGATGTCCGAATGCCGGCGCCTCTACGGCTACCGCAACGATCTGCACCTGTGCGCCACCCGCGACGACACCCTGGAAGACGCCGATGCACTGGTGATCTGCACCGAGTGGAAAAACTTCCGCGTGGTGGATTTCGAGTTGCTCGCCGAAAAGCTCCGTTCGAGGGTGATCATCGACGGCCGCAACCTGTACAACCCGGAACAAGTGGCGGCCGCCGGCCTGCATTACAGCGGCATCGGCTTGCGCCACATTGCACCTGAAGGGCTACGGCCATGAAGGTGCTGGTCACTGGCGCGGCTGGCTTCATTGGTGCCCATTGCGTGTTGCGGTTGCTGCGCGACGGACACTCGGTGGTCGGTCTGGACAATTTCAACGCCTACTACGACCCGCAACTCAAGCGCGACCGCGTGCAGTGGGTGCGCGAGCAGGCCGGCGATTTCCAGCTCGCTACGGTTGACCTGGCCGATGCCGCGGCCATCGAAGCGCTGTTCGTCCGCGAACGTCCGCAAGTGGTGATTCACCTCGCCGCGCAAGCCGGGGTGCGGTACTCGCTGGACAATCCCAAGGCGTATCTGGACAGCAACCTCAATGGTTTCCTGAATATTCTCGAGAGCTGCCGGCATCACCCGGTCGAGCATCTGATCTACGCCTCGTCTAGCTCGGTGTACGGCGCCAACCAGCACACGCCGTACTCGGTCAAGGACGGCGTCAATCACCCGCTGTCGCTGTACGCCGCGACGAAGAAAGCCAACGAGCTGATGGCGCACAGTTACAGCCATCTGTTTGGCATTCCCTGCACCGGCCTGCGCTTTTTCACCGTGTACGGGCCATGGGGCCGGCCGGACATGTCGCCGATCCAGTTTGCCCGGGCGATCAGCGAAGGCCAGCCGCTGAAGCTGTTCAACTACGGCGAGCACCAGCGCGATTTCACCTACATCGACGACATCATCGAAAGCATCGCCCGCCTCACCGAACGCCCACCGCACGCCGATCCGCAATGGGATCGCGAGCAACCCGACCCGGCCAGCAGCATGGCGCCGTGGCGACTGTTCAACATCGGCGGGCAGCACCCGGTGGAATTGAAAACCTACCTGGCGCTGATGGAAAAACATCTCGGCCAGAAAGCCATTGTCGAGCTGCTGCCGCTGCAACCGGGTGACGTGCTCAACACCTGCGCCGAGGCCAGCGACCTGGCCCAGGCCACCGGGTTTCAGCCCCGGATCGAGCTGGACGAGGGCCTTGGGCGGTTCATCGCCTGGTTCCGCGACTACTACCCCACTGCCTATCGCCCACGCGCCGCTCGCGGCTGAATTAATGTGGAGGACTCCATGACTGGACATGAGAAAGGTGTGCCGATTCAGGAAATGCGCCGTGACAAGCGCATTGACCCCGAGCACCGCATGCGCCTCGACGCGGCGATTCATCGCCAGGGTCGCGGTTGGTTCACTGGCCGCGATGGCGGCCGGCCATGGCAACTGTCACGCACCAATCGAGTGGTCGCCTGCTTCGGCGCCCTGACGATTCTGCTGCTGATCTCGCCGCTGTTGATCGGCCTGGCACTGGTTATCAAATTCAGCAGCCCGGGCCCGGTGATGTTCGTGCAGAAACGCACCGGCTATCGCGGCCGCAAATTCGGCATGTACAAGTTCCGCACCATGGTCGCCAACGCCGAAGAATTGAAAGAGTCGCTGCGGCACCTCAACAAGCACGGGGTCGACGCCATTGATTTCAAGATCGACAAGGACCCACGCATCACCCGGATCGGCGGTTTCCTGCGGCGTACCAGCCTCGATGAGTTGCCCAACCTGATCAACGTGGTGACCGGTGACATGCGCCTGGTCGGCCCTCGCCCGACCTCGTTCAACGCTTACCGCTACAAGGACAATCACCTCGCGCGCCTGGCCATTTACCCCGGCATGACCGGCCTCTGGCAGATCTCCGGGCGCAGCAATATCGACTTCGACCAGCGCGTTGAGTTGGACCTCAGCTATATCGCCGAGCAGAGCCTTTTGCTTGATCTGAAGATTCTGTTGAAAACCCCTTTCAAAGTATTCAGCGGCCACGGAGCAAGCTAATGGACGGTTCAACCAACAAAAGCCTGAGCATCGCCAACCCCAGCGAATCGAACCTGACCTCGACCGTGCTGGATCTCGATCTGCGGATCCTGTTCCTGACCGCTGCCAACCCTGGCGCGGGAACCACCACCAGTGCCTTGGCGCTGGCCAGTCAACTGGCGCAAATGAGCAGCGGCCAGGTGCTGCTGGTCGACGCCAGCCAGTCGGCCGACAACCTCACGCAGCAATTGAACCTTGGCAAGGAGCGTGGTCTGCGCGATCTGCTGTTCAACCCGGACAACCCGCCGCTGTTGCAGGACTGCGTGGTGCAGGTGTCGAGCCTGCCCTTCCACGTGCTGCCCAATGGCCGGCCGATCCGCACCATGGAACACCTGACCGCCGAGCGCCTGAGCCCGTTGCTCGACCAGTTGGGCAGCCAGTACCGCTTCGTGGTGATCGACGGCGACGCCGTGTATTCCGCGGCCGACACCCTGGTCATCAGCACTCAGGTCGATGGCGTGGTGTTTGTCGTCCGTGCCGAAGATACCCGCTGGGAAGTCGCCCAGGCCGCCGTGCAACGCCTGACCCAGGCCGGGGCAAAAGTGGTCGGCAGCGTCTTCAACCGGCGCAAGTACTACATGCCCAAATGGCTTTACAAAAACCTGTAAGCGAACACAAAGGATGACGCCATGAACGCCAGAATGCTTGTCCTGCTGTTGCTGCCGCTTGCAGGCTGCTCCAGCAATACCGACACCCGCAACATGCCGGTGAATATCCTCACCGCCACCCCGGCCAATGCACAGGCCACCGACATGCCGAGGGTCGAGCAGACCCTGCGCCCGAAAGACGTGCTGGATGTGATTTTCCACATCAGTACCAGCGGCTCGGACGCTTACCGCGTCCAGTCGGGCGACCAGATCGGCCTGAACTTCACCGCCGCCAGTCAGCTCAACGGCACGCAACTGGTGCTGCCTGACGGCACCATCGAACTGCCGGGCGCCAACACCTCGGTGAAAATCGCCGGTTTGACCAGCGACGAGGCGCGGCAAGAAATCCAGCGCGCCTATCAACGCAAGCAGTTGTTCCAGCCCAACCGCAATCAGCTCACGGTGCAGATTCTCAGCCCGCTGAGCAACGAGCAAAACCTCAAAAGCGCGCTGAACCACCCGGCCACCGGCATGAGCCGCGAAATCACCGTCGGCACCGACGGTTATGCGAGCTTTCCGGAAATCGGCGCTGTGCCGCTGCAAGGCATGACTGTCAATCAACTGGAAACCTTCCTCAACAGCAAGTACGCGCAATTGCCGGGACGGATGACTGTGGATGTGCTGCTGAAATCCACCGCCGGCAACGAGATCTACGTGCTCGGCGAAGTCGCTCAACCGGGCTCGTACCCGATCCGTCGACCGGTGTCGGTGCTTGAGGCGCTGACCCTGGCGCGCGGCACCAACGTCAAGGCGCGGCTCGATTCGGTAGTGATCATGCGGCGCAACGGCAATCAGGTGCAGGCCATGAACTACGACGTAGAGAAAGCCCTGTCGGGCGATGCGCCACAGATCGCCTACCTGCAACCGGACGACATGCTCTACGTGCCAAAAACCAAACTGGCCAGCGCCGGCGAACTCGCCCGCCAACTGGCCGACGTGGTGCTGTTCCAGGGCGTGGGGTTCAGCTTCGGCTACCGCGTCGACAACAAAGGCAGTGACAACTGACTCTCAGGTGAACGACATGAACCCAAAAGAAAATTACCTGCACGAGTTCTTCAGGATTTTCTTCGCCAACAAGCAACTGGTGAAGCGCATCTTCCTGATCTTTGCAGTGATCGCGCTGTTGCTGCCGCTGATGCTCAAACAGAGCTTCGATATCACCGCGCAGGTGATCGTGCAGTCGAAAAAACTGTCTCAGGGCGATGCGACCACCTCGCTGACCCAGGACAACGCCACCTTCATTCCGCCATCGCTGGCGGACATGGAAACCGAAAGCAACATCCTGCGTTCGCCGGCGCTGATTCGTCAGACCATCAGCGAACTGCGCGACCAGGGACAGTACAACCCGCCGCCGGGGATGCTCAGCAAACTGGCCGAACCGTTCAAGCGTTACGTCAGCACGCCGCTGCGCGAATATGTGATCAATCCGCTGCGTGATGCACTGGGCATGGAAACCGATCCGGTGCGCGACACAGCACTGGATGGCTTGACCCAGGAGGCCATCGACAATCTGAAGATCGAAACCCTGCCGGGTTCCAATGTCATCTCGATCGTCTACAGCTTCCCTGATCCTGCCCAGGGCACGACGTTCGTTGCCACGCTGCTGCGAAACTATCTGGTCGATCGTCAGGCGTTGCAATCGATCGAGCTGCCGCACTCGTTCTACGAGACCAAGAAGCATCAATATCAGGTCCGCCTCGATGGTCTGGAAGGCGAGCGGCTGAGCCTGCTGGAAAGCGTCGGTTCGTCCGATCCGAAAGAGGAAATCACCTTTCGCCTCAACGCGATCAACACCGAAGAGCAGGCACTCAACCTGTATCGCGATCGCTTGCTGCAAAGCCAGCGCTGGCTCGATTACCTGAAAACCAGCCTGGCCACCGCCAATACCAACAAGCTTAACGACTACACCTTCCCGTTCACCTTCACCACTACGGTGGACAACATCGCGTTCGAGGATCGTGAGATCCGGCAGATGGGCGAGGCGCTGACCACTCAGGTCAGCCGCTATATGAACGACCTCGCGATATTTCAGCCCAGTAGCGAACCGATGTTGCTGGCCCGCGAGCAAATTGCCCGCACACGCCAGCAGTTCCTCAAAGTGGTCAACAACCGCATCCAGGAACGCACGATCGACCTGTCGGTGGTCAGCCAGGTCATCGAGCAGAAAACCGCGCGCATTGCCGAGTTCAAGAATCGCATCCATCAATTGCAGCAAACCCAAAGCAAGCTGCGCCAGATGGACACCGAAATCGGCGCATTGCACGCAGCGTTTTCAACCTATGCGCAACGCTTTGCCGAAAGCAGCACGACACGCGCGCTGGATAACGACTTGTCCAATGCCCGGGTCTTGAGTCCGCCGTATGAACCGACCGAGGCGGCGTTTCCCAAGCCGATGTTGATCATTCCGTTCGGCCTGTTCACCGGTCTGCTGCTGGCCATTGCCTTCGTCTATGTGCGTGAGTTCTTCGATCACCGCTTCAAGCATCCAGCGCAAATCAGCCACGAACTGGGCCTGCCGGTGCTGTTGGTGCTCAACGAAGAAACGTCGCAGCCCGGCAATCCGCACAAGAACTGGACCGTGCCCAGCCTGGTTCACTGGGTGCGCAATTGAACGCGGCGTCCACCCCGTGCGTCGCCCTGCCGATCATTCATTTGCTCAGCAGCGGCGGCTTCTACGGCGCCGAGCGGATGTTGCTGGATCATTGCCTGGCGACGCCGGGGCAGCATCAGGTGCTGTTCCTCGACGCCCCACCAGAGCTGATCGAGCGCTTTCGCGAGGCCGGGGTGGACGCTCGCGGCTGTGCCGGGCTCGGCGGACTGCTGTGGCACTTGCATCAGCACCGTGGTGACAACCCGTTGCTCAACACGCACAACTTCAAAGGGCTAGTGTTCGGCTGGTTCGGCGCCACTCTGTTGCGCTTGCCGCTGGTGATCACTCAGCACGGTTTCACCCCGCGCAGTCGCAAGCAGAAGCTCTACACCTGGCTAAGCCTGCAGTTGTGTCGTACGGCCTCGGTGAAACGGGTGGTCTGCGTAGCGCAAAGCATCGCTGCGCTGCACCGTCAGGCCGGCGTCCGTGCTGAGAAGTTGCAAGTGATTCCCAACGGTTTGCCAGCGGCACCAGCGATGCCGCCGGCGCTGGAACGACAACGCTGGCTGGTCGGTTACGTCGGTCGGTTGAGCAGCGAGAAAGGCCCGGATCTGTTTCTCGATGCACTGATTGCTCTGTGTCACCAGCATCCGCAACTGGACGCCGTGATGCTCGGTGACGGTCCGGAGCGTGAGGCCTTGCAGGCGCGTATCGACGCTGCCGGTTTACAAGGGCGGATTCGCTTGCCGGGCTATCAGACGGCGATGCAAGGCTGGTGGCAGCAACTCGATGCGCTGGTGATCAGCTCGCGCACCGAGGGTACGCCGATGATTCTGCTCGAAGCGATGCAGGCCGGTGTGCCAGTGGTGGCGTTCGCGGTCGGTGGCATTCCCGATGTCTTGCAGGATCGCCACAACGGCCTGCTCGCCGCACCGACCGATACCATCGCCCTCGCCCGTCAGCTCGATACGTTGCTGGCCGAACCGAAACTGGCCGCGCAACTACGTGAGAACGCCAGACGCACACAACAGGAACGCTACGACCTCAAGGCTTTGGCCGAACGCTGGTCGCAGCTGTACATCCACACGGCACGGGAGGCACGCGCATGATTTTCCCGCTCTCGATCGTCAGCCTGCTGGCACTGGTCTGCATGGCTTTGCTGGTCAGTCCTTATCCGTATCTGGCGCCGGGGGCAGTGTTGGGGCTGCTGGGTTTCACGGTGCTGTACCGCAAACCGTCCTGGGGCCTGCTGGGCATTGCCGCGCTGGTGCCGTTTGAAGGATTCTTCAAGGACAGCGCGTTTTCCGGGAGCAAATTCCTCGGTGCTTCGCTGGCGCTGATCCTGGCGTTGCAACTGGCCTTGCATCAGATTCCGTCGCAGCGCCTGCGCAGCAATCTGTGGCGCTACCTGATCGGCTTCATGGCGCTGTATCTGCTGAGCCTGCTCGCCACCGACAACATGGGCATGTCACAGAGTCATCTGCGTGAACTGAGCGTGGGCCTGATTCTGTTCGTGATCACCTTGTTGATCGGCCGCGAGCTGAACCTTGATCTGTTCGCCCGGCTGGTCACGCTCAGCGTCAGCACGACCTGCGCGATGGCGATGTTTTCCAGCCGATTCCAAGACAAGGGCCGCGCCGCCGGCCTGCTCGAAGACCCGAATGCCTTTGCTCTGCTGATCGCCTTCGCCGTGCCGCTGGGCCTGCTGCTGGTGATTCGTAGCCCGAATCTGCTGCAGCGTTTGTTCTGGGCGGGCTGCTGCCTTTTGCTGCTCGGCGGCATGACCAAAACGGAGTCGCGCTCAGGCCTGGTGGTACTGGCCTTGAGTCTGGCGATCGGGATCTGGCATTACCGCCAGCACCTCACCCACATCCGTCCCCGGCATTTCGGATTCGCCATGCTCGGCGCCGCCATCGTGTTGCCATTGGCGATTTATGCGATGCCTGCCGGTTACCTGGCGCGCATCCAGTCGCTGAGTATCTTGAGCGCCGGGGCCAAGGCTCAGGATGAATCCCTCGGCCGTCGCGCCTCCTACATTGTCGTCGGCAGCCAGATCATCCGCGAGCATCCGCTGCTCGGCTCCGGTCCCGGGACCTTCCCGTTGCACTACGCAACCACCGGTTATGCCAAGGCGTTCTCGGCCAACCGCAAGATCGGCGACCTGTATCGCCGGGCGCATAACACTTATCTGGAGATTTTCAGCGAATTGGGGATTCCCGCCGGGCTGCTATTCGTCGGCATGCTCGCGCAGGGTTTCTACAACCTGATCCGCGCACGACGCGCATGGCTGCAACGGCGCGAGTGGCAGCAAGCAGACCTGATGACCCATCTTGGAATGAGTTTTCTGTCGTTGACGTTGTTCCTGATGTTTCTCAGCGCGCCGAACCTGAAATACCTGTGGATCATGCTTGCGCTGACCTGGGTGCTGCGCCTGAAAGCCGAGCAAGCACCGTTGCCGGAGGCCAGGGCATGAGCCGGATCAGCATCGTCATTCCGATGTACAACGAGGCACGGCACATCGGCCGCACGCTCCTGGCCGCTCGCAAAGCCGCGAACGCCGCCGACATCGACTGTGAACTGATCGTCGTCGACAACGGTTCCACAGATGACGGGCCGCAGATCGCCCGCGCATTCGGCGCACAGGTTCTGGTGCTGCCCGGTCTGCTGATCGGCGCCTTGCGCAATCGTGGCGCAGCGGTTGCCAGTGGTGAATGGCTGGCGTTCATTGATGCCGATATCGAAATGCCCGAAGACTGGCTGAACCCGTTGTTCGCCCTGGCTGCGAGCGCTCAGGGCGACGTCTTCGGCCTGGACCTGCACACCCCTGCCGCCGCGCCATGGTACGCCGCCGCGTGGCAGCGCCGCTCTTTGCGACCGTCGAGCCGCGCTGTTCGCACCGTGCAATGGCTGCCCAGTGCGAACCTGCTGATGCGCAGGCAGTGGTTCGAAAACGTCGGCGCTTTCAACGAAACCCTGCGCACCGGTGAGGACAAGGAGTACACCCTGCGTCTGGGCAGGCACGGCGCTCGCTTGCTGTCGGTCAATACCAGCGTCGCCCTGCATTGGGGCTATGAAATGAGCTGGCGCGAATGGATCGGCAAGGAGCTGTGGCGTCAGGGCAGCCACCTGCAATTACTGCGCGCCCACGGCATGAGCCTGCGTCTGCTGCGTTTTCCGTTGCTGTCATTGCTGGTGTGGTTGCTCGATGCTCTGGCGGTCTTTGCGTTGCTCGCGGGCTATGCGCAGCAAGCGCTGATGCTGCTGTTGCTGAGCCTGCTGCCGAGTCTGTTGCTCAGCGTGCGGCAAAGCATTCGCCACCATAACGTCAACCTGACCTTGCAACTCTGGGGCCTGCACTGGGTGCGCCTGCACCTGGCCAGCGCGGCATTGATTCTCGGTCTGTGTCATTGGAACGCCAGGAGGCCCGCCCGTGGCTGAATTCATTTTTTGCCTGTGCCTTCTGCTGCCGGCCTACGCCTACATTGGCTATCCGCTGCTGCTGACTTTGCTGGCGCCGCTGTTCCCGGCCTGGCGGCACGCGCCGGCACCGCCGCTGAACGTCAGCATCGTCATCGCCGCGCACAACGAGGCGCGGCACATCGAGCACAAGTTGCGCACACTGCTGGCCCAGGATTACCAACCGGCGACGCTGCAAATCATTCTCGCCAGTGACGGTTCGAGCGATGACACCGTGGCCTGCGCGCACAAAGTGATCGATCCGCGCATCACCGTTCTCGACCTGCCGCGCCAAGGCAAAGCCGCCACGCTGAATGCCGGCGTCGCCGTGAGCAGCGGCGACATTCTGGTGTTCACCGACGCCGACAACCAATGGTCGCGCGACACCCTCGGCCACTTGCTCGCGCCGTTGAGCGATCCGCAGGTCGGTGCCTGCGCCGGGCACATGGTGATCCCGGTCACCGGTGGCGGCCTGAGCATCGGCGACAGCCTCTATCGGCATTACGAAGGCTGGTTGCGCCGGGTCGAGAATCGCACCGGCTGCATGGTCTCCGCCGACGGCGCCCTGCTCGCCTTGCGCCGCGAGCTGTTCCAGAACGTGCCGGCCGAGGTCAACGACGATTTCTTCATCAGTACCTGCGCGCCGGTCGCGCGCAAACGCATCGTCTACGTACCCCAGGCGCAAGTGATCGACCAGGGCGTCGACGAAGCGGGCAAGCAATGGCGCCGCCGCCAGCGCGTCACGGTCGGTGGCCTGCAAAGCCTGGCGCAACGCAGCGAACTGCTGAATCCATTCAAGTACGGCCTGTATTCCATTGCCTTGATCAGCCACAAACTGATCCGCCGCCTTGCACCGATTCTCTTGCTGCCGCTGCTGCTGAGTAATTTCTGGCTGTGGAACGAGCACGGTTTCTATCGCCTGACCCTGATCGCGCAATTGATCGGCTACGTGGTTGCCATCGCCGGCCTGCTGGATTCGCAACACCGTTTGCCCAAACCGTTCCGCTTCGCGGCGTTCCTGCTGGTGACGCTGGCAGGCATGAGCGTCGGCCTGTGGCAGTTCCTGCGCGGGCAACGCTACGCACAGTGGAATCCTGACCAGAATCGTTGAGAGGACTCACGCCATGGCGATCAAACAACTGCTAAAACGCACCAGCGGCTGGCTCTATCTCAACTCGTCAGTGGGGCGCAACCAGTTGCACGGGGCCGGAGTCATTCTGATGCTCCACCGGGTGCTGGCCAACGACCGCGCCGCCAGCCTGCCGCACCGCAATGAACTGTGCGTCGGCCCACAGGCTTTCGAACACCTGCTGGTGTGGTTGCGCAAGCATTTCGATTGCGTGCCGCTGATGGAGTTGCTGCAGCCCAGCGCCCTGCGCACCGAGCGCCCCCGCGTGACGCTGACTTTCGACGACGGCTGGCGTGACAACGCGGTCAACGCCTATCCGCTGTTGCAAAAACATCAGGTGCCGGCGAGCATTTTTCTCTCCACGGATTTCATCGGCAGCCGGCAACGCTTCTGGTGGGAAAGCGTGGGCGAAACGCTGTGGGGCAGCCATGGCGAAAAAGCTCGTATGCACCTGATCGAGCACCTGCGTATCACCGGTCATCCGCTGCCGGTGCTGCTCGACGATATCGATGTTGACCGGCGCAGCCTGGCGCTGCTGCATTACCTTCAAGGCTTGAAGCGTCTTGAACCGCAGGCACTTGAACGCCTGACCGCTGAGTGTCCGCCGGAATCCTTGCCGCAAGCCCTCGACTGGCATCAGGTGCGCGCCATGGAAGCGTCCGGGCTGGTGCGTTTCGGCCCGCACGGCGCCAGTCACGCGATCCTCACCGGACTCGATGAAGTGCGTCTGCGCGAAGAGATCAGCCGCAGCCGCGATGCCTTGCACAACGGCTGCAATAGGCCACTGCCGGTGTATTGCTACCCCAACGGCGACAACGATGAACAGGTGCGCGAGCAGGTCGCCAATCACGACTATCCGTTTGCCCTTGGCACGGCCAGTGGACTCTATCGCGGCGTCGGCGATCCTTTGAACCTGCCGCGCTTCGGTGTCAGCCAACGCACCGCGCGCAATCCAGAGCTGCTGTCGCTACGGATCTTTCGAGGGGCACGGCCATGAGTCGCGGTAGCTACCTCAAGCACCTGGCGCTGAGCATGGGCACCAAACTGGCAATGATTGCCTTGCGCCTGCTGCGCAATGTGTTGCTGGCGCGGATTCTCGGCCCCAGTGAACGCGGTTTGTTTGCCCTGCTCAGCACTTTGCCGGACTTGATCAGCGCCGCCACCAGTGGCGGGCTGAATTCGGCAGTCGGTTATCAAGCGGCCAAGCAGCGGCCGATGGGCTTGTTGCTCGCGCAGGTGTTGGTGTTCGGCTGCCTTCTGGCCGGACTGCTGACCTTGCTGGTGGTCACGCTGGCGCGAGAGTTTGGCAGCGAACTCGATGTCACGATGCAACTGGGTCTGCTGGCGTGGCTGTTGCTGCTGGCGGTGCCGTTGACAGTCCTTAAAAGCGGCTTGCTGACCTTGCACAACGCGTCGGGCGGCGTGGTCGCCTTCAATGTTCTGCGTCTGATCGAATCCCTGGCGCCGCTGCTGCTGTTTATTGCGCTGTTCTGGATGTGGAAAGAGGCAGCCCTCGAAGCTGCGCTGATCAGTTGGCTGGCCGGCATCAGCCTGGTGGTGCTGGTGGGCTGGATGTGGCTCAAACGCGCACAGCCGCTGCAACTGCAATGGGACCGTGCGAGCCAGAACGAGCTGCTGCGATTCAGTGCGCGCAGCCATCCGGATCTGCTGTTTCAACAGATCATTCTGCGCTCCGACTACTTGTTTATCGGCGCCCTGCTGGGCAGTACCGCGCTCGGCCACTACGCCATGGCCAGCGCCGCCGCCGAATTGTTGCTGATCGTTCCGGAAGCGGTCACCACACCGCTGATGAAGCGACTGCTGCAACAGGACAAAGGCATGGACAAGGTCACGCCGCTGGCGCTGCGCCTGACCGCCACGGTGATGCTCGGCGCCTGCCTGACCATGGCAGTGATCGGCGAATGGTTGATCGTCACCTTGTTCGGCGCGGCGTATCAACCGGCGTATCCGGCGCTGCTCGCGTTGCTGCCCGGCCTGCTGGGCCTGTGCTATGCGAGCATTCTGCGCCTGGATCTGATTGGCAAGGATCGCCCCGGCACGGTGTCGTTGCTGATGGGCATCGGCGCTCTGCTCAACCTGGCGCTGAATTTGCTGTTGATTCCTGCCTTCGGCATTGTCGGTGCAGCGGCGGCTTCATCAATCGCCTATCTGGCGGTGACGGTGGCGATGCTGGTGCTTTATTGCCGCTTGAGCCACGTGCCGTTCTGGCAAACCTTGATCATCCTGCCCAGCGACATCAGCCCGATGTGGTTGATGCTGCAACGTCGGAAGGCAGCATGAAACGCCTGGCGCTGCTGCTCGGTCTCGGCCTGTCGCTGGACGCCTACGCGGCGTCGATGCGCTGGGGCGATATCCGCGACGGCAGTTTGTATCTGCAGGCCGATCGCGCGGACACCGTGACCGTCAGCTGGGTGCCGGCGTGGCAGGCAGAGGCTAACGAAGAGCATCTGTACCTGCTCGACGGTCAGGGCAAGCTGCAGGGCGAACGGCTGATCAAGGCCAATGAAACCCGTGGTAGCCAGAGCTGGCCGCTGGCACCTGGCGCTGCAAGTTATCAACTGGAGATTCCCGGCTACAGTTTCCGCGGTTACCGGATCGAACATGACGAAAAAACCGTGGCACTGTTTGCCCCGGCCAAGGTGCATTTCAGCGCGGAAGTCCGTAACGGCACTGAGCTGTATTTCAGAGTCGCACCCGGCGAACACGCGGTGCTGGCCGGCAAGTTCCATGGCGGCGTCAGCGGTTTGCAGGCACAGCGGGTCGGCGATGAGCAAATGCTGACGCTGGCACTGAAACCCTATCGTGCCTATTGGCAGTTCGATCAGGTCGCGCTGCCCGTCAGCGAACAACCGCAGGTCTGGCGCCTGCGTCTGCAAGGCAGGGGCAAAGCAGCATTCTGGCTCGATGGCACGGCCAATCTGTTTGCGCAGAATCCGCAGCAGCTCAAACCCTTGCAGTCAGAACCGGGGCAGACGCACCTGACCCTGCACGACAAAATTCTCGGACGCACCCCGGATCTGGGAATCGCACTGCCTTACCTCGTACCGCCGCCAGCCAGTCACGCCGTACTCGATGCCTTGAAACCCACCGCTGCGAGCTACTACAGCTTCGTTGACGTCACCGCGAAGAATCCGCATTTCGAAGACGCGTTCCGTCAGCTTTATCAAAATCGCTTCGGCATTCGCCAGGACATCACCCTGCTCGCCGGTACCGGGCGTCAGGCCGATCTGCGCGCCGATGCACAAAGCAACAGCGGCCTCGACGCCTGGCTCGCCGGCACCCGCGCCCTGGGTGGCAAAGGCACGCATTACATCGGTTTCGCCGACGAACCTAATCTCAACTATTCAAGCTACGAACAATACCTTGCGATCTTCAGCAGCATGGCGCGGCAGGTGCGCAGCGACCCAGCCAACGCCAAGGCAGGCGTGCGCATCGCAATGCCGGCCAGCTCGCGGCTGGTCAACGGGCCGTTCACCGAAAACGCAGCGGACAAGCGCGGCATCGATTGGGCGCGGCGTCTACTCAGTGAATCCGCCGATCAAGTCGATGCATTGGCCTGGCATGAATGGATGATTCGCGACTTGCTGGCGACCCGTGTCTACCGCGACAGCGTGCGCCGTGCAGCAGACCTGGTGGGGCTGGACGCTAAAGGTCAGCCACGCAAAGCGTTGCTGCTGGATCAGACCAATCTGTCCAGTGGCTCAGCCCTGAGCCCCTACGATCAGGAAACCCATTACACCGCGCTGTGGTGGGCCTCGGTGGTGATCAACGCCTCTCAGGATGGGCTGCTGAGCATGCTCAACTGGTTTCAGGCAGCCGATGAACCGCCCTACGGCAAGGGCATGGTGCGCATACATGACGATGGTCGCTTCGAGCTGAAACCGGTGGGCCTTGCCCAGCAGTTCATCGCCCGGCATTGGCTGCCGCAAGTGCTGCAACTGGATAACGACGCTTTTGAGGTGGATGTCCTGGCGATGGCCGGCGACGAGCAGCGTGCACTGCTCGGGGTGAACAAAGGCACACGCCTGCAACGGGTTGATCTGAGCGGTGCCAAGTGCCCGCTGAATCAAAGCGCCTTGCGTTTCTTCGGCGCTGACAACCGCAGCCGCGACATACCGTTCGCCTGCGAAAACGGGCGTGTGCGTTTCGAATTGCCGGGGCAAACCCTGTTTGCCCTGAACTGGAGCGCATCATGAACCGCCCTTCGATGTACTGCCCCGCGAGCTTCTTGCTGTGCGTGGGACTCTCATCAGGAGAAGAGACCATGGAAGTTTTACAAAAACTCAGCGGACATATCCGTCGTAAAGGCCTGCGAGCGACCTTGGCGAAGATCCGCAAAATGTACATTTTTGCCCATCAGGAACTGCTGTGGATGGAGCGCGATCTGGTCAGCCCCGTGCCGCCGCACAACCTCAAGCCCTACCCGCCGCTGCGCGTAATGGAGATCACCGCAGACAACGCCAGCGCCTTCACCCGTTACTTCGGCGACCGTGTCGGCGTCATGGCCGAGCTGGCCAGTGAAGGTCACACCGGGCATATGCATGTCGACGAGCAAGGCGATGCCGTGGCGTTTATCTGGGGCACGTCGCGCGACTATTTCGATCGGCATTACTACGGTTGCCGGTTCCCGGTGAAACCCGGCGAGTTCTTCGAGTTCGGTGGCGAAATGACCCGTGCCTATTGGGGCAGCGAATTGTCAGTCGATGTGCAAGTGCGCCTGTGGAAAGCCATGGCCGTGAAAGGCTGCAGCCAAGTGGTCGATGTCTGTGACGCCAGCAACACCCCGGCGCTGAAGCTGCACCTGCGCATGGGCTATACCGAACAACAGCGGATCATGAATATCTACACGCTGTTCGGCCGCTGGCGCTTCTATCGCGAAACCCGCTACAGCGGTTCGCGCCTGGCGGCGCTGGGTAAAACTTCCCGTCCACCTGTCACAGCAACGGCGGCCTGAACCCATGGTGATGCGATTCGAATGGCGCACGTCCCTGTGCGCTGCCGACTTTCCGGCAACCGCCTACGAGGCACTGCGCCTGCATGTGGCCGACCACACGCCGTTCAACAACCTTGGCTGGTTGTGCGCGGCAGAGCAGGCCCTGGGCGAGGGTCAGCGCCTGCACATTCTGCTCGGCTGGGAAGCAGAGCAATTGCGTCTGTGCCTGCCACTGGTGGTTAGTCGCGAAGGCTTCGCTGGTGTGCCGTTTCGCGTTTTGCATCACTTGGGTTATCCGCTGGCCGATCGCCTGGCCCTGCTGTCGTTGCTCGGCCGCGAAGACATGCACAAGGCGCTGGTGCTGATCCGTAAGCATCTGCCCCATGCGCTGCTGCAACTCAACGAACTGTCGGAACCTGCCGGTGAAGAAAGTGCGCTCAGCGAATGGACGGCGCGCAGCTCCACGGCTGAACGACGCCTGAGTTGCAGGGTGCCGGTGCATCTGATCAGCGACACCGATCATCAGGAGATCTCCGGCGACCCGCGCTACAAGCTGCGTCGGGCGCGCAAAAGGATTGCCGCATGCGGTGCGCAAGTGCGGCGAATCACCCCCGATGCGCTGTCGATGCCTACGATTTTAGAAGCGCTGCAGGAAGTCGAGTCGGTCAGTTGGAAAGGTGACGAGGGCGTCGGGATTTTCGCCACCGAACGCAGTCGTCAGTGGATGCAAAGCGCTTTCACCGCCCTCGCCGCTCAAGGCCTGGTGCGGGTCGTGACGCTGGAGCTGAACGGCCGCTGCATCAGCTATCGCCTCGGCCTCCTCGAGCAGGGTCGCCTCTACGATTACAACCTGGCGTTTTTGCCGCAATACGCCGACCTCGGTAGCGGCCGGGTGTTGCTGGAGGAATGGATTCGCTGGGGGCTGGATGAGCACTGGCGCTGGATCGATGCGTCGCGGGTCAGCCTGGAAAACTCCAGCCATCAACTGCACGAACGCATGACCGGGCAACTGGAACACTGGCGCTGGAGTTTTTACTCGTGGCGCCCGAGCGGTTTGCTGCTGGGCCTGGGGCTACGCCTTTGGCACCACGTCAAACCGGCCCTGCAAAAATGGCGCGCACCGCGTGCCGGCAACTCGACAGCGGCGAACACATCCGAAACTCAACCGGCAACACCATCCAACACACCTGGGCTAGCGCCTCGGAGGGCATCATGAGCGTCATCGAAAGTCTGCTTCTGCGCATCAAACAAAAAGGCCTGCGCCGCACCCTTGGCGCGCTGTGGAAACGTTACGTCTTCGCTCACCGTGAATTGCTGTGGATGGAGCGCGACCTGGTCACGCCGATTGCCCCGAACAAACTGCGCCCCTGTGAAGGTTTGCGCAGAGTCGACATCACCGAGGACAACGCCAAAGCATTCGGCAAGTACTTTGGTGACCGCGTGCAGACCATGGCCGAATTGGCCGCTGAAGGGCATACGGGGCATATGCACCTGGACCAGGACGGTCACACCGTAGGGTTCGTCTGGGCCAGCACTCGCGACTATTACGACCGCCACTTCTACCGCTGCACGTTCCCGGTCAAGCCCGGTGAATACTTTCAGTTCGGTGCCGAAATTACCCGCCAATATTTCGGCAGTAGCTTGACCGTCGATGCACAGACCGCACTGTGGCAAGTCATGGCTGCCCGAGGCTTTAAAAAAGTGGTGGATATCTGCGACAACGCCAACGTACAGGCCCTGAAGATGCATATTCGCTTGGGCTATCAGGAACAAGGGCATATCACGCATGTTTACGACCTGTTCGGACACTGGCGTTTCTTCCGCGAATCGAACTACAGCAACTCGAGACTGGAGGCGCTGCGCAAGCCGGAAAGACCGGTAGTGACGGCAGCGGCGCAGGCTTGATTCTCATTTGAAATGTTGTGGCGGTCATGAGGCCGCCTTCGTCGGAACGCCGCCCGGAGCAGGCTCGCTCCCACACTGGATCTGTGCAGTACACAAAACCAATGTGGGAGCGAGCCTGCTCGCGAAGAGGCCATTTGTCACAATGGAAAACTTCAGGTCTTGGTGGCAACCAAGGTAAAGCACATCGGCATCTGCGCCGCTTGATTCAGATACTGGTCATACACCTCTTCCCGATTCGAATGCGGGTATTCCTTGAAGTGCGCAATATTCAGCCCTGCTCCGATCGCACCGCTGAAAATCGCCCCTAGCGTATGCACAAACCAATACGACTTCGCCGCCGGCTGCTCAACCTTGCCGACATAGACAATCGGCTCTTCCTGCACAAACGGTTCGGCGCGAAAGTACGAGCTGGCGAGGCGGTACGGATCCGCAGCGTCGGGATCGACCATCTCCAGAAATGGATGAGTTTCGTAGATCACCAGTTTGCCACCCGGCTTCAGCGTTGAAGCGACATGGCGGAAAAATTCGCCGATGTCCGGCATCCAGTTGAGAACACCGATGGTGATCAGCGCCACATCAAAACGGTTCTGCAAAGACGTCGGCAAATGATGAATATCGGTTTCGATAAATTCGGCGTTGTGCGGTGAGCGCTGGTTCAGCTCACGCGCCTGATCGAGAAACGCCGCCGACTGATCGACACCGACCACGATTCTGGCACCGAGCGCAAACAGAGAGAGACTCTCGCGGCCGTTGTTGCAGCCCAGTTGAATCACATCTTTGCCATCGACCTCCAGCAACCCGCTCAGGGTCTCATCAAGACAAGAGAAATCCGCCTGCGCGACCTCGCCGAGCAAGGCCCGCCAGTCAGGCGAATCCTGATGATGGCGGGCGGAATCGTTCCACGCCTGTCGATTACTCTCGATGGCGGTTTTATTGTTGGGCACTTCCATGGCGCACTCCGGACGATGCTCGTGATTGAGCGGATCCGAGTCTAGATCAGCCCGGCAATTGCGGTTGTTGCAAACATGTAAGCCAATTCGTGTAGGAGCTGCCGCAGGCTGCGATCTTTTGATCTTGTTTTTAAGGATCAAGATCAAAAGATCGCAGCCTTCGGCAACTCCTACAGGGATCCGATGTGGATCGAGCGTTGGGGGCGTGGGCAGCTATAGTTAATAGCCTTGGGGAAAACCGCACTCGCAGGTGCCGCCATGCATATGCTCGATCGGCTGCTGTTGACCGGCTGTCTGCTCGCCGCCACTCAGGCGCAAGCGCTGGACAGCAATTTCAATTATTACGGGCCGAACCAGCCCTTCGCCCACCCTGCCCCGTATTCACTGAGTTCCACGCCGCCCAAGCCTTACGACGATACGGCGCCGCAGGATTTTGTGGTGATTCCGGGTGACCATGAGTTCTACGATTCGCAGTTGCCGACCGTGGCGGATGCGACGGTGCGGGTGTTTATCCGCACATACGATGCCGAGCGCGGGATTTATGTGAATGACGAGGTGCTGGATCCGGGGTGTTTGCTGGAGTGTTTGAGCCGACAGCAGCATTGATTCTGACTACCAAGTATTAACCAGACACCACAAAACCCTGTGGGAGCGAGCCTGCTCGCGAAGGCGGTGGGTCAGTCAACATGGATGTCGGCTGACACGGCCTATTCGCGAGCAGGCTCGCTCCCACAGGGGAAATGCGGTGTACCTGGGTTACCACTGCCGTTTATCCGGCCGGGCGAGGCCGAGTTTTTCAATGCGGTAGCGCAGCATGTCGCGGCTCAGGCCCAGCAGGCGCGCGGATTTGGTGACGTTCCAGTCGGTCTTGTCGAGCATCTTGCGCACCATGTCGCGCTCGACTTCCGGCAGGTTCATCGACTCGGTATTGCTCGCCGGACGGGGTTCGTAGTGCGTCGGCACTTCGTGCAGGTGCAGCGGCGGTTCGTCGACCAGGCTCATGCACACATTGAGTTGATGCGCGGCAATCGTATCGCTCGGTGCCAGCAGCACGGTTTGCTCAAGCATGTTGCGCAACTCACGCACGTTGCCCGGCCAGGTGTAATTGAGCAGCAGTTCTTCGGCCTGATCGCTGAAATGCAGGTTCGGCTTACCGTAGCGTTTGCCGTGGCTGGCGAGGAAGTGCCGGGCCAGCATCAAAATGTCTTCACCTCGGGCATACAGGCGCGGCACCTTGATCGAAATGATCCGCAAGCGGAAAAACAGATCGCGACGGAATTTGCCCTGCTGGACCATTTGCTCAAGGTTGCAGTTGGTGGCGCTGATCACCCGCAGATTGACCTTGCGCTCCTTCACCGAACCAACCCGGCGAATCGTCCGGTCCTCCAGCAACTTCAACAGCTTGGCCTGCAACAGCAGATCCATTTCCCCGACTTCATCGAGAAACAGTGTGCCGCCGTCCGCGGCTTCCACTAAACCTACGCGACGATCCTTGGCGTCGGTGAACGCGCCTTTCTCGTGACCGAACAGTTCCGACTCGACCAGATTCGACGGGATCGACGCACAGTTGAACTCAATGAACGGGCCTTTGCTGCGCGGGCCGTCGAAGTGCAGCGCGCGGGCCACCAGTTCCTTGCCGGTGCCGGTTTCGCCCTCGACAAGCACCGGCGGTAGATCGGTGTTGGCCATGCGCCGTTCGGCGTCGAGCAACTGGCCGATGGTGTTTTTCAGGTACTGCATCGGTGCCGATTCGCCGATCAGCGCTTGTATCCCGGACTTCTGCGCCTCGCGCTCCTGATAGAACGACAGCGTGCGCTCCATGCGCTCGGTGGCCAGGGCCTTGTCGAGCAACAGTTTGAGTTCCGGCAGTGCAACCGGTTTGGTGACGTAATGAAAGGCGCCTTCCTTCATGGCCACCACGGCATCGTCGACGTTGCCATAGCCGGTCATCATGATCACTTTCAGATCCGGCGCGCTGATGCGCAGCTTCTGGATCAGATCATGACCACTCATGCCCGGCAGCGAGTTGTCGGTCAGCACGATGTCCGGCATGAAGCTGCCCAATTGCTCCAGCGCGTCTTCGGCCGAATGGCAAACCGTCACCTCGAAGTCTTTGCGCTCCAGGTAGGTCTGAATATTTTCGGCCAACAGTTCATCATCCTCGACCAGCAGAATGCTGTGCTCCATATTCCCCTCCCGATGCCACTTTGAAGTTGAGACTGACGCGGGTTCCCTCCTGCTCTTTGCTGGTCAAGACGACCGAGCCCTGAAACCGCTCCATGATTCTTTTGACCAACGCCAGGCCAACGCCGAGGCCGCCCTGCTTGGTGGTGAAAAACGGTTTGAACACCAACAGTTGCTGCTGCGCGCTCATGCCCTTGCCGGTGTCGCTCACGGTCAGGCGCACGCTGTCGGGCTGCGGTGTTTCGAATTCGATGCTGAGCACACCGCCCTTGGGCATGGCTTCCAGGGCGTTGGCAAACAGGCTATTGAGGATTTGCGTGAGCAACACCTTCTGGCTGACCACCGGCGCGCAATTCTGCGGTGTAAAGCGCACTTCGACGTTGCAGCGTTTGATCAATGCTTCGAAGGCGCCAACGGTGTCTTCGACCGCCATCACCAGGTCCACCGCCTCGCCGTCGTCATTCATCGGCCGCAGTGACACCAGCAATTCACGGACCCAGCGCGACATGCGATCGACCTGGCTGATGATGTCGCCGATGTTGCGTTGCGCGCCGGGGCTGGCGACTTCCTGGGCCAGTTCGGCGCTGGAACGAATGGTCGCCAGCGGATTGCGCAGGCTGTGCGCCACCGCCGAGGACATCTCGCCGAGGGCGACAAAGGTTTCATTGCTGATCAACTGTTGCTGCTGGCTCTGCAGCAGTTGCGCCGCGCGGCGGACGATCCAGAACAACGCGAGAAAGATCGCCGCACCGCCGAAACATGTGGCGGCCCAGATCGAGGCGAATCCACGGTCGATGCGGTCGACCAGATCCGCCGGTTCCTTGTAGATCTCGACCATGGCGACGACTTTGCTTTTGTCGGCGTTGAACATCGGGATGTAGTTCTCGATGAACAGGTATTTCGGTTCGCGCAGCAACTGCTGCTCGGGTTTCTCATCGTCGATCTTGTGGTAGCTGGAGGACACCGGCACTTTCATCTCGAACGACTCGTCGAGTTCGTCGTCATCCTTGATGTGCACGCCGATAAGCTCAGCGTTGGTTGACCAGATCACCGTGCGATCCAAGGCGTACACCGTGGCCAGAAGAATGTCCGGCAGGTGTTCGACATGGTCGAGAAATTCGATACGCGCCGAAGCCTGTAACACAGGGTCGACATCAGGGAAGTTGCCGTCCTGGCGCGGATCGAGCATTTCGCCCATGGTCCGCGCCGGGGTGATGCCGGCATGGCGTATTTCCGCCGCGCCGATGGCCTGAACGAATTGGGCGGTCAGCAAGGCGTCGCGCTCGACGCTTTCGGTGACCACGAAGCGCGTGGAGATATAGCCGAGGCCCACCGCCACGGCGGCGATGATGAAAAAACTCGCAAGCGAGAACCAACGCAGCAGATTGAACTGTTCGCGCCAACTTTTGCCCATTGCCGCCGACGTGTCCGGCGCAGGTGTTTTTTGTGCTTCCAGTCGCTGCATGGGAGTGCCCTGGAGGTTTTGTATCGAGGCAGTTACAGCCATCAGTGTAGGTGGCTCTGACCGCAACACACGGTTCAATGATGCTATTTCGCCGCTACCGCATCTGACTCACCGTCGCGGCTGGATCGCCCGGTTTTACTGGCGTCAATGCACCGCCGGCTACGGCACTGCTGGACGGTTGCTGACGCTCGGTTTCATCGCTGAGGAAGTCGATGATCGACTGCGCGGACTGTTCGTCGAGGCGCAGATTGGGCATCGGGATTCGCTCGAATTGTTCGTAGAGTTGCAGGGCAATCGGGTCTTTTTCCGCGAGCAGGCGATCCGGTTCGCGGATCCAGCGATTCAGCCACTTCGGATCACGGTGGCGGGTCACGCCGATCAGGTCAGGGCCGATGCTGCGCATGCCGAGGCCCTGCCCATCCATAGGGCCGAGGCTGTGGCACGAGGCGCAGCGCGTGCGGAACAGTTCTTCGCCGTTGCTGGGCGGGCGAATGTCCGGGGCGTTGGCGTAACTCTCTTCGATGCTCGGCTGTTTCCAGTTCTGCAAAGTGTTGGCCAGTTGATCGGCGAGGATCCACGGATTCTCGAATGGCGAGGCTTTCATCCAGCGCCCGGTGGTCTGGTTGCCGACGATCAGGCTGAGGTTGTGATCCTTGCTGCGGCCGTTGTCGACGCCTTCAATGAACAGCCCGAGTTTCTTGCGCAAGTCGGTGACATCGGCGAATTCGCCAGTGAGAAACTTCCAGCCCGGGCCGACCTTAAAGCGCTGCGCATAGGCTTTGAGCACTTCGGGGGTGTCGCTGAGCGGGTCGATGCTGATCGAGTAGAAGAAAATGTCCTGGCCGACCCGATCTCCGAGCAGTTTTTGCACTTGGCGCAGGCGCGCGGTTTCCAAGGGGCAAGAATCGCTGCACGAGGTGAAGATGAAATTGATCACCACCACTTTGTCTTTGATCAGGTCATCGAAAAAATGCACCTGCCGACCATCCTGATCGGTCAGCAGGGTGTTGGGGAAATAGTCGCCACCCCACGGGGTGGCGGATTCGCTCGCCGCTGGTGGCTCGCCGACGCTGGCCTGGTGCGCCAGCAGCACGCGGCTGCCGAGCACGCAGACCACCAGCATCAGCACCAGGTGCATGCCCAGCGCCCGGGAGCGCGGGGTATGCAGCGGTTGGCTGTCACCGTGGCGGCGGTTCATGGCTTGACCACCACTTGCGGGCCGTAACCGTCGCCATTGCGGAAGGTTGGCAGTGCGGCGGAGTTGACGTAGCGCACACCGTCCCAGCTTGGCAGAGGCGTCGGCATCAACTGCAGTTGCCCGGGTTTCTCAAGGTCCCAACGCAGCAACATCGAGTTGTCTTCATGCTGAGTGTTGTGACAGTGCTCCATGTAGGTCCCGGCAAACTCGCGGAAGTTGATCGCCATCTCGACGCTGTCCAGCCCATCGTTTTCCGAACCGATGCGATAGACGTCCTTGCGCGCCCATTTTTCCCATTCCGGCGGTGCCTTGCCACCGCGACTGAGGATGATCCCCTCTTCGAAGTGCACGTGCACCGGATGGCTCCAGCCCTTGCCGCCGGCCTTGATGTTCCACACTTCGAGGGTGCCGAACCCGGTGACGCCGGCATCGGTCGGGCCGCTGGACAGCTGGGTCGAGGCGTTCAGGCGCCGTGGGTCCATGTGGTAGCCAAAACCACCATCGGTCTTGACCGTCCACGGCGCTTCATCGGTGCCATCGGCGCGGCCAAAGGTGAAGGTGCGGTGGCGGGCCTTGGCCAACACGGCTTTATCGGCGGCGTTGTCGCGGTGAATTTTCAGCGGGATCATCACCAGCCCTTCAGCCTTGCCCGGTTTGGCCGGTTCGTAGGCCGCCGGGTTCATCGCCAGATCCTGGCCGGTGTAGGCCTTGACGTTGAGCTGCAAGACCTTGCCCACCGCCGGATCGCCCTTGTCCCACTGCGGGCCCTTGCTGGTTTGCTTGATCACCGGCAGGTATTTCTCCGAGAGCACGTCCGCCAGCGGGATCACTTCTTTCGGGCCTTTGCCGTCGTCCTGCGCCTGCAGGTTGAGGAAGAACAGCTTGTCGCCAGGCTTGATGCCGTTTTTCGAGAAGTTGACGATGATGTCGAAGCGCTCGGCGATGCCTTGGGTCGGCAGGATCGCGTTGTGGTTCTGTTTATCGCCGTCGGCGTCGAGGTCCATGCTGCCGTCGAACGGTACGCTGTGTTCCATGATGTTGCCGTCGTTGGCGATCATGTGGAACGGCACGCGGCTGTAGGTCACGCCGGAGTTTTTCGGCCCCTGGAACTCTCCGCCACTGCCTTTGATTTCCCGCACCAGCGCCAGTTTGAAGTAGCGCGACACCGAGCCGTTGAGGATGCGGAAGCGATAGCTGCGTGCGCGCACGTCGAGGGTCGGTTTCCACTGCCAGTTGACCAGCACTTGGTCGCCAATAAAGCCATCGGTGTTGAACGGGTTGAACCACAACTGACCTTCCTGATCCCAGGCCTTGTCGGCGAACACCAGGTTGACGTCGTAGTCACGGTTACCCCACGGCAAGGCACTGCCGCTGGGGAAGCGCAGGTTGACACCGTCGTTGACCGACTCGTTGCCGCGATCCAGCGCGCTGTAGTAGTTCATCATCGCCGCGTTGCCCTTGTAGACATTCTGCGCGGTGAAATCGAGCATGTGGTCGTGGAACCAGTGGGTGCTCATGGTTTCGCGCCAGTCGCCCCGGATCTTGATGGTGCCGTTATTACAGGTCTTCTTCGCCGGGGTCAGATCGTTGACCCACAGGGTCTCGCCCGGCGCGCAGGGGAACGCGGCGCGCGGGTCTTCGGCCTTGGTGTTGATGCTGTCGTAACCGGCGAGCTGGATCGGCCAGCGGTAATCGTAGTACTGGCCAGGAAAGAAGAACGCGTTGGCATAGCCATCGCTTTCTGCCGGCGCGTGACCGTTGTGCTCGTGGGTGCTGATGGTGTGCAGGCCGAAACCGCGGTTGGCCGACGGGTCGATCGGCAAGCCGTTGTAGTGACGCATCATCACCGGTTGGCCGTAGCGCACCATCAACAGTTTGGGCGGCAGCGTGCCGTCGAAGGTCCATACCGCGTTGTGGTTCTGCACGGGCATGTTCGGGTGGAAGCGCGGGTCGACGCCTTTGGCGGTGCCATCGGTCACCGGTAAACCGGCGACGTTGTGGTACAGACCGCCGGGGCCGAATTCGCCCATGGCGTAGCCGTGCATTTGTCGACTGTCGCGCAGACCGCCGTTGAGGCGCGCACCGGTCTGCACGGTTTTGTAGGCGACTTGCGGGTAGAACTCGTTCCAGCGCTGGTGCGACCAGCCTTTTCCAGGTGGCCGTCCTTCAGCGGAGGAGCCGATGTGGCGGTTGAGGAACACTTCAATCTGCGCCTGCCACGGATTGCGGTCGACGACGTTGGCGAACTGACTGGGGAATGGCGTCAGCCCCGGTTGGCGCAAGAACGCATCCAGCGCCGTGCCGGGTGGCGCGCTGCGGGCGATGTTGTTCGGGTCCTGCGCGGGTGCCGGGCCGATCGCGGCGGGTGGAAACGGCAACGGCGCGGCCGGTGTGGTCGGGTCGAGCTTTTCCGGGCCGAACTCTTCGAACAGGGTCAACTGCTGGCTGAACGGCTGCGCGCCATAAAGCGGACTGGGTTTGCCGTTGGTGGGGTAGTTGAAACTGGTCTGCACGGTGGGCGGCAGAACGTTTTCCGTGCGGGTCGAGTCCCGCGTGCCTTTGACCCCGTCGGGCAGATCGAAGGAATCTTCGTTGGCCTCGGGCATGGTCAGGATGGCATTGAGTGCGGTCGGTTCATCCGCCGGCTCGTCGTAGTACGCCGACGGGTCGGAGGTTTCTGGCTGTCGCTCGTCATCGATCGGGCTCGCCTGAACCGCGGCCATGGTGCCGAGGGTCAACATCAGGAAGACGCTCAGTGGTGTCAACCGGAAGGTATTGCTTGGGTCACGCGTTGTTCTGTCCATCACCAGCCGCCTCATCAAGGAAGGGGTGAGGGTGTTTTGCAACTAGTGCGCCAAGAAGTTATTTCCAGTTGTAACAGGGGCTTGGAAGGCCTGTGGGTTTCCCCACTCCCCGGTGACCGGGGCTTGACACCCAGTGATGGGGGAAGTTCATAAATTTTTGCGGCGTTTATAAACCTGTGTAGGAGCTGCCGAAGGCTGCGATCTTTTGATCTTGGTTTTTAAGATCAAGATCAAAAGATCGCAGCCTTCGGCCGCTCCTACAGGGGGGAATGTGTGTTTCAGGGGACCAGTTGAAAGGCCAGGCGAACGGTAGTGCCCTCGCCTTCGCGGCTGTCGAGGGTCACGCCGCCGCCAAAGCGTTCCATGATGCGTTTGACCAGCACCAGACCGACACCGAGGCCACCCGATTTGGTGGTGAAAAACGGCCGGAAGGCCATGGTCCGTTGCTCTTCATTCATGCCTTTGCCGGTGTCGCTGAGCACCACACACACGCCGCGGTCGTCGCTCGGTTCCAGGCTGACGGTCAACGTGCCGCCCTTGTCCATCGCCTCCAGTGCATTGGCCAGCAGGCTGTTGAGGATCTGCGTCAGTTGCACCGGCTGACTGAGCACCATCGGCGTGTGCTGCGGATGAAACACCACTGTCACCCCGGCCCTGGCGATTTGCTGTTCGAAGGCGACGAGGCTTTCGTGCAGCGCGGCCACCAGATTCACCGGCTCCGGGTCATCGTTGAGCGGACGCAACGATTGCAGCAGTTCGCGCACCCATTTCGACATGCGGTCGACCTGGCCGATGATGTCTTTGATGTTCTTCTCGGCCGGGCCGGCGTCGAATTCCAGCGCCAGTTCGGCACTGGAACGGATGGTCGCCAACGGGTTGCGCAGGCTGTGCGCGACCGCTGAGGACATCTCGCCCAGCGCGACAAAGGTTTCGTTGGCGATCAGCTGTTTTTGCTGGGCGGCGAGCAGGATCGCTGCACGCCGGACGATCCAGTACAGGCCCAGATAAATCAGTCCGCCACCGAGCGCAGTGGCCAGCCAGATCAAGATCAAACCGCGCTCCATGCGCGCGATCAGGTCTTTGGGCTCCTTGTAGATCTCGACCATCGCCGTGACGTTCTTGCCCTCGGCGTCGAACAGCGGAATGTAGTTTTCGATAAAGATGTAATCCGGCGGGATGACGAACTTCTGCTCTTCCCGGGCCTTGTCGACGTCGTGGTAGCTGGCCGACACGGGAATCTTTTCATTGAAGGAGCGATCGAGGTCTTCGTCGGCATGAATGCTGGTACCGATCAGCGCCGGATTGGTTGACCAGATCACCTGCCGGTCCGGCGCGTAAATATTGGCGAGGATCACGTCCGGCAGATGTTCGATGTGGTCGAGAAATTCACCGCGCGCCCCTGCCCGGGCCTGTGGGTCGACATCGGGAAAGTCCTTGTCCTGACGCGGGTCGAGCAGTTCGCCCATCGTGCGGATGTTGGGAATCGACACGTGGCGCACTTCGGCGGACGCGATGGCCTGGATGAACTGCGCGGTGAGCAAGGCATCGCGCTGCACGCTCTCATCGATCACGAAACGCGTTGAAACCGCGCCAAGTGCGATGGCCACGGTGCCGATCACCGCCATGCTGATCAGCGAAAACCAGCGCAGCAGGTTGAACGGTTGCTTGCGCGAACCCAACCGTAGCGTGCCCTCCTCAACCGGAAGCGATTTCGACTGCATGTTCATGGCGGCGACTTCCCGATACGTCCTATAGGGTTATAGCCCACGGGTGGGGGTTTGCCCGGATGCGGGGATATCGCCCCGATATACACCTTCCAAACTCCCCCCCGATCCCTGTAGGAGCTGTCGAGTGAAACGAGGCTGCGATCTTTTGATCCTGTTTTTGAATCAAGATCAAAAGATCGCAGCCTTCGGCAGCTCCTACAGGGGTTTTGTGTACGGCGGGCCATGAAGTTCATCCCCACCATCCCCAATCCTGGGGAATGACGCCCTTTCCCCGCACGCCAAAAACCTCATTCTCATACCCGCCAACCCCTCTAACCCGGCCCTCTCCCGCCCATTCACCACACCTTGGCATGGAAGGTGTACAGGCCCTGTGCAACTGACCCACCCCCAAGGGGCAGGTACTTCGATAGAGGGATTAACTCATGCACCCTTTACTGTCCAAAACCGCGACCGTCCTGGTCGTGAGCGCCTTGGCCCAGGGCATTGCTCAGGCCGCTTTGTTTGCTGTTGACCCGGGTCCGTACACGGTGGCCACTGGCGGTTTCGCCAGTTGGTATCAGGACACCCACGGCCGCACGCTGGATCTGTGCCTGTCCAAAGCGCTCAGCTCGCGAGTGCCCAGCGCTCCCGGTGCGCCTTCGTACATGTGCTCGTTGCTGCCGACTCCTGGCGTGTTCGACGACACCCAGCCGATCGTCTTCCCGAGCAACTTTCCCGATGAAGCGTTCTGGTTCACCGGCGAAACCACCATCATTGATGCCGCACGCGGGATCGACCTCGGTTTCGTCAGCGCCATCGAAGCCGCGTTCGCCGCTGAAGAACCGGTCGAGGGCGATCAAGTCAGCTTCGCGCGGATCCGCATTCGCGTCGATGTGCCCACTGCCGGCACCTACGTGATCACTCACCCGTACGGCGTCGACGTGTTCAACATCGATACCCCCGGCCGGCGCGCGATCAACATGACCCGCGACATCGGCATCGGTACGCCAAAAACCTATGACGGCGCGCTCAAGGGTGACATTGGCCCGTTCCTGCGCAGCGTCAACGGCCCGTACACCGAGACCAACCCGGTGACTGGCGCCGCCGAGCAATTTGTCGGCGACCCGAACCTCTCCGAAGCGGTGACCGGCAGCCCGTTCAACACCAACTACGTGCGGATCGAAGGCCCTAACGGTCTGGATCTGCGTTCGACCACTTTCGCCGTCTCCGGCAAGTTGTCGACCGTGGTGCGGCCAACGCCAATGATCACCCAGCGCAGCACTTACTCGCGCAAAGCGGGGACCAGCGCACCGGTCGCCCAACAAGACGTGTTCGTCCTCGCGCCGCCAGCGCCGGGTACTGTCGCCGTGACCAGTACCACGCCGGTGCTGAACATGACCGAAGCCAATTCCACCGGTGCCTGGTACGCGCAATCGTCGGCCAATCCGACCTTGCCGAGCGTCCTGCAGGTGACCGCCGACAACCACTTGGCTATCGCCAGCAGCACGCCGACCACCCTGCCCATGAGCCTGACCGACCTGGTGGTGATCCAGAGCGCCCAATACAGCTTGAGCTCCGGACAACTGACCGTGGTCGCCTCGACCAGTGACGAAACCTCGCCGCCGGTACTCACCGCCACCTCCGGCAGCGGCGCCGCCATCGGTGCGCTGGGCGGCGACGGCGCAGTGAAAACCCTGGCCACCGGGATCTCGCCGATCCCTCCGGCCAAGGTTCGGGTGACGTCGTCCAACGGCGGCAGCGATACCGAAGAAGTGGTCATCGTGCAATGAACGCTCACATGCCCAGATCCGCATCAGGAGGCATCATGAACAAGTGGCCACGCTTTGCGCTCAACGCGCTCGGGCTCGCTCTCTCGCTGACCGGCAGTGCCTATGCGCAACTCGCCGCCGTCGACCCCGGCCCCTACACCTTCGCCACCGGGAAATTCCCGATGTGGTATCAGGACAACAATCTGCTGTCGATGGAACTGTGCCAGTCGCGTGCTGCCAGTTCGCGGGTCGCGGTCAGCACGCCACCGGCCTACATGTGCACCCTGCTGCCGGAACCGGGCATCTTCGATGACAGCCTGCCGATGGTGTTCCCGGACAACTGGCCGCCGGAAGCCTTCTGGTTTCTCGCCGAAACCACGATCCCCAACAACGGCGCCGGCTTTGGCATGGACGCTTATGTCGCCGGGATCGAAGCGGCGTTTGCCTCGGAAAACCCGACGGATGGCGATCAGCAAAGCTTCGCGCGGATCCGTATCCGGGTGAACGTCCCCGTGGCCGGTACCTACACCATCACTCACCCGTATGGTGTGGAAACGGTCAACGTCACCACCCCCGGGCGCCGCGCGATCAACATCACCAAAGACATCGGCATCGGTGCGCCGGGCGATTTCAGCGGCACGCTCAACGGCGCCATCGGGCCGTTCCTGCGCAGCATCAATGGCCCATACACTGAAGTGAACCCGGACACCGGCGGCGTCGAAACCTTCGTCGGCGATCCGAACCTCACCGAAGCGGTGACCGGCAGCCCGTTCGACACCAATTTCGTACGCATCGTCGGGCCGTCCGGCGCCGGTACGATCCAGACCAACCTGTTCACTGTCGCCGGCAAGGTGCTCGACAGCCGTCAGCAAACCCACGTCGACATCGACCGCGCCACCTATCGCCGCACCTCGGCCGGGGTGCGTGCCGAAGTGTTCGCCAAGGCTGACAGCAGCTCGACCCTGTGTTTCCGTGAAACCGTGGCGCTGCTCCCCGGCCCTCCGCCAACGCCTTGCCAGACCAGCCTGACCGGTGACAACACCGGCCTGTTCTTCGGCCAGCGCCTGGGCAGCGGTGCCGTGCCACCCGTCGTGGTGGTGACTGCGACCAACCCGGCCGGGACCACGCGTCCGACCTCAGTGTCGGCCAAACTCACCGACGTGGTGAAAGTGCAGACCGCGCGTTATAGCTGGGCCAACCACAGCCTGCTGATCGAAGCGACATCGACCGATGAAGTGGCGATCCCGGACATGGTTGCCCAAGGCTACGGACGCCTGTCGAAGACCGGCACCCTGCAGCGCATCACCGTCGCTGACCTGACTCAGCCGCCCGCCACCATCACGGTGAAATCCGCCGCCGGTGGCAGCGACACCGAGCCAGTTGTCGTCGTCGGCACCGCACCGGACACCGGCGCCAACCAGGCACCGCTTGCCGTGGCCGATGCCGCCAGCACCAGCTTCGGCGTGCCGGTCACCGTCAACCTGGTGGCCAACGACAGCGATCCCGACGGCAACACGCCGCTGAGCATCACCGCATTGACTCAACCGCCAGCCGGCCAAGGCACCGTCGTGCTCAGTGGCACCACAGCAGTGGTCTACACCCCGCCAGCGGTGGTCAACGCGCCACTGACCACGACCTTCACCTACAAAGCGCAGGACGCCAAAGGCCTGGCCTCGGCCAATCCGGCCACCGTGACCATCACCGTCGCGCCAAACCGGCCGCCGACGGCCGTTGCCGACAGCATCGCTACGGCTGGCCTGACCGTGCCGATCAGCGTGCTGGCCAACGACACCGATCCGGAAGGCAACGTGCCGCTGGCCGTGGCCAGTGTCACCCAACCGGCACTGGGTCGCGGTAGCGTCAGCACCGACGGCACCGTGGTCACCTACACCCCACCGGCCGTGATCCTGACCGCCTTCACCACGACCTTCACCTACGTCGCCCGGGACAGCTTCGGCGCCCTGTCGACACCGGCCACGGTCACCGTGCAGGTCTCGCCAAGAGCGCCAGCGGAGAACTTCGCCGTCACCACCGCCACCGTGACCGCACGGGCCGGTAATCGCTTCACCTGGGACTTCTCGGGAACGTCCTCGGTGATCCTCGGCAACACCGTCACGGTGCAGGTCACCACACCGACCGGACTGGTGACCCTCGGCACCACGACCGTGCCACTGACCGGACGCTGGAGACTGACCGTCACCAACACCACCGTGGTGCCGTCGGCCAACCCGACCGCAACGATCCGCACGACGCCTGGCACCGTGCGCACCGTACCGGTCACCGTGCAGTAACCCTCCGCCCCCACCACCCGGTCATCGCGACCGGGCCGGTGGGCCAGTTTTCTTACCCGGGATTTTCGCCATGAACACGCCGACCGCCGCCCTGCTTTGCCTGCTCCTGCTGTGCAGCAGTGCAGGCGTGCGCGCCGACGACCTGATGGACAACGACGACCTGGCCCCGACCAGCAGCGACCTCGGCGAACTGCCCCCACCCGTGGGTCAGCAAGCCCTGATCGACCAGCTCGGTCAGGCCAACGTCGCCCTGCTGCAACAGAACGGTCAGTCGCTGCTCGGGCAGATCGTGCAGTCGGGCAGCAATCAGGAGGCGTACATCCTGCAACAGGGCAGCGACCTGATGGCGCTGATCAACCAGAACGGTTCCGGCAACGCCGCATCGATCACGCAAAACGGCAGCCATAACCGCGCGCAGATTTCGCAAAACGGCAACAACAACGACGCCAGCATCGAGCAGGCCGGCGCGGGGCTGCAAAGCGCCGTGACCCAGTCGGGCAACGGCATGAGCGTTTCGGTCAAGCAATATCGCTAAGCACTGCAAATCATCGGAGAGTCCAATCATGTTCAAACTGACGCCCCTCACCGCCGCCCTCCTGGTCATCATCAGTGCCCAGGCCATGGCCGACGACAGCCTGTCCAACCAAAGCCAAGTCGGTACCGCCAACATCGCGGACGTGAAACAGACCCAGGCCCCATTCAGCGCCACCACCCAGACCCAACTGGGCCAGGGCAACAACGCCGCCGCTGTACAAGACAACGCCACTAGCGTCATCACCCAGGACGCCGTCGGCGACTACAACGCCGGTTACGCCGAGCAACTGTTCGAAAACAACGGTGTCATCACTCAGCAACAAGCCGGCGCGTTCAACACCAGTCACGCCAGCCAGTCGCTGGGCTTCGGTGCCGGCAACCAGGCCCTGCAACAACAGCAAGGCACCGGCAACTTCTCGTTCGTCTATCAAGACTCGCAGAACGGCAGCGAAGCGAAAACCTTCCAATACGGCGACAGCAACGAAGCCAACATCGAACAACTCTATGAAGGCACCGGCAACAGTTCGGTGATCACCCAGTACGGCACCGCCAACTACGGCACCGCCGAACAGGTCACCCACAACGGCGGGCAGATCGGTATCAACCAGGCTGGCGAAGGCAACTACGCCTACGGCGACCAGCGCGACGGCACCGGCGGCAACATCACCATCAACCAGTTCGGCAACCTCAACGGCACCGAGATCTGGCAAGACGCACAACTCGCCAGCCAGGCCACCGTCAACCAATACGGCGACAGCAACGAAACCGTAGTCGACCAAAGCTTCGGCGAAAACAACACCGCTGCCGTCACTCAGGTTGGCAACACCAACGCGATCTATGCCGACCAGTTCGAGTCGGTCAACTCGACACTGGCGCTGTACCAGGTCGGCAACGGCAACGTGCACTTCACCTACCAGAACGGCGACAGCCACGTCCTCAACGCCACCTCCGTGGGCAACGACAACAAGGTCTACGCCAGCAACTGGAAAGGCCCGCAAACCGGTGGCCAATTCGGCAGCAACCAGCGCGCCAACGTCACTCAGGCCGGCACTGGCAACATCGCCAACTTCACCCAGGATGGCGTCGGCCAGATCATGACCACCAGCCAGACCGGCACTGGCAATAAAACCACGGTCAAACAGGCTGATTCCTACAACGAGCTGTACTTTGATCAGAATGGTAGCGACAACATTCTGATCTCGGATCAGCGCGGGACGACCAACCTGATTCAGGGTTCTTCGAATGGCACGGGCAACAGTGCTGAGTTTGATCAATCCGGGACGGGGAACCAGGCGTATACCGCGCAACTGTATGGCAGCGACAACATGATCACGGTGAAACAGGCGGACACGATGAACGTGGCGTATGTGACCCAGGGCGGGACGGGGAACATTGCCAATGTCGATCAGAGTGGGGTTACGCAGACCGCGAATATTCAGCAGTTCGGGTCGGCTAACCAGGCGACGGTGTTGCAGCAGTAGGGGTTGGGTGTTGATGAGCCGCGATTCTCTGGTGAGGGGGTCGCGGTTTTTTTGTGTCCGTAGGACCAATCAACGACACGCACTCTTTAAAGCGTCACACCCGTCACGTCCTACAGAAAAAGGAATGATTTCTGGAAAAGCTGAACGTTTTCCTACCACGTCTGGCGGTTGGCCGTCGGAAGCGCAAAGACTAGGATTTTTCGGGACAACCTGAACCCTACGGAGCTCGACCGACGTGCAACTCATCCAGACAACCACGACAACATTCCCCTTACCGAATAGACTTCCAGGCATTGATCCCGGAGGTGCCATGATCGACCCAACGATGATTGACCCACTGTGCCCAGTCGTCTCGGATCTTGATCCTGAGGAACAGGCTGCGAGCTATGACCGCTGGTTCAGGGCGGAAGTACAAGCCTCTCTCGATGATCCGCGCCCGAATCTTTCGCATGAACAAGTAATGGCCGAGATACATGCCTTGATCAAGGCAAAAGACAATGGTTTCGAGGCCGATTGAGTGGAGGCCCGAAGCACGGGCGAAGCTGGTAACAGTGCTCGAATACATAGTCGAAAGGAATGTTGGAGCAGCCAAGGAGATCTTGAAGGCAGTTGGAAAAGCCATAGCTTATCTTCCTGATCATCCCTATCTCTATCGATCAGGCCGGATCACCGGCACTCGGGAGATCGTTGTCAATTCCAGCTATCTGATCATTTATCGAGTGACGGATCGGATAGAGATCGTGAACGTTCTGCATGCGCGTCAGGAGTATCCGCGACGCGACTCCCTCTAAGCCATCTGTAAAACGATAAAAACCGCGCGTCCTTCAGGAGCGCGGTTTTTTATTGTGAGCGATCAACCCGAAGGCGCTGTGTCTTCCTTGCGCAACGCCTCACGAGCCTCATGTTTGATTCGCCGTTCCGCCATCAATGCCTTCATCTCTGCCATTACCTGCTGATTCGGAATGCTGGGGCGCGAATCATAGAGCGACTTCTGGACTTTGGCACGAAGCCAACGGTCATAACTGGCGGCCTGCTCTTCGCTTTCGAACGCTGCAATGGTTGTGGAAAACAGGGGATCAATGGTGCCTCCGTGCTGAATGTGAAAACGCGGTCCCTCTTCTCGGATCGCACTCTTGAGTTGACCTGGAACAATTGTGGCGAGGGAGCTTGCTCCCGCTCGGCGACTCAGTCGTTGTAAACCTGCTGATTGCGGTTTGTCTGGCAAACCGCGTTCGCGGGGTTTGGGGTTGCTTCGCAACCCAGCGGGAGCAAGCTCCCTCGCCACAGGGGGGGGTGGGGTTATTCGTGCAGTTCTACGTGATCAAGGGCCTGGTTGACTGCCAGTTCACCCAGCATCACGACTTGTGCGATACCGAGCGCGGTTTTGCGGTGTGAGGGCGGCAGCAAAGCAGCGAAGTTGTTGAGCATTTCACTGGCCGAGCCGAGGGTTTCGCTGGCGTTGGCCAGCAGACACTCGGTGTTGTACCTGGGGTTGGCGAAGTACATGGACTCCGGCTCGTTGGTACTGGACATGATCGGAGCGGAAGGATTCAGGTAGTAATCGAGCGCACGGTCGGCGGCTTCGTGGAGTTTTCTGCTGTCGACTGAGGCGTAGGGGGATGTGGTTTCGGTGGTGATTTCTGATTCTGGCGGATTGGGCGTTGGTTTTTTCATGATTATTTACCCTGTATGACGGTTATAGCTGGCCCCCATTCGGTTTCCAAGCGAATAGGTGGCAGCTGTACGCAGGTTGGAAACCCGGGACAGAGGCAACCCGGCAGACACAAGGTCTCCCACGCACAGCCGCCATAACAAAGTGCACACAGTGTGCGCAAGGATACGTTATGAATGGCGCTTGTGCGCTCTGTAGTTACTCGGGTTTCCACGCCCGGCCGCTGAATTGGCAGCGACGAACACAGGCTAGAGAGCGGACGTCCGACGGACAACCTGAAAACCTTGTGGGAAGGTTCTGCAAAATCGAAACATCCTTTAAACATTCAGGATTGAAATACGCATGTGTAGGAGCTGCCGAAGGCTGCGATCTTTTGATCTTGATATTCATCTTAAAAAATCAAAGTCAAAAGATCGCAGCCTTCGGCAGCTCCTACAGTGAATGTGTGCAACCGGCGGGAATTGGTGGGCTCATAGATCGCCATCGCTGGCAAGCCAGCTCCCACAAGGATTTGGGTACATCCGCAATAGCTACTGTGTCTGAGAGATAGCTATCGCGAGCAAGCTCGCTCCCACAGCTTTAGTGTGCGTACAACCCAAGCGGCAAAGCCGCCCCACTCAACAGGATGAGCGTTAGCTCGGCTGCAGCTTTTGATCTTGATCCACGGGCGACGTCGGAAGGCTGAGTGGAGGGATTGATCCGGGCGTGGGAGCGCAGCGACCGTTTGGCGCAGCCAAACACAGCGAGAGGAGGTGCAGCGAAGCAAACCGTAGGCGCTGCGCCCGGATCGATCCCGGAGCGAAGGAACCCCGAGCTTTAGCGAGCGGGCCGCACGTAGGAGCAAGCCTTTTTGGTTACTTTTTCGGCGTCTGGAAAAAGTGACCCGCCGTAAGGGCGGAACCCTAAGCAGCCGTTACCGCAGAAACGGATATGTACTCAGTCAAAAAGAACCCCGCCGCCTGACAAAAAGCCTTCGCGAGCAGGCTCGCTCCCACAGTGGGAACTGGGTACATCTGCAAGAACCTGGTCGGCCCGAAGGCCGCCACGTTCACTCCGCCTCCGGATCCACCTTGTTCTGGCTCAAATACCGATTCAACACATCATCCTGCGAAGGCACAGAAGCGTCCCCCGCCACCTGCCACAACCGCCGCTCAATCCCCTGCGCCACCATATGCCCCACCGCCGCCTCAATCGCCGACAACACACACAACTGCGCCGGCTCATTCGTCGTATAACCCACCTCGGCTTCGAGCAACTTCTTGAACTCGATAAACTTGAACACCCCGGCACTGCGCGCCACCGAATAAATCGTCTTGCTGGTCATCACATTCGACAACACCTGCCCACTGCGCACATCCACCGCACGCAAGTTGACGGTCACCTGATCCACCCGATACTCCCGGGAAATATCAATCCCCAGATACCGCGCCCCTTCCCCACCGCTACGCACATTGGTGTCATACGCAATGATCCCGCCCTCAAGCATCATGTTCGCCGCCTGCAACGGTGGCAGTTCACCCTGAATATTTACCGGCGTATTCGGCTTCTTCTGCGACGCACGAATGATCTTGCGCTCGGTCAGCAGGTTCTGCAGCCCTTCCCGCTCCAGCACGACAAACCAGCCACTGGCCTGCATCGCGTCCATCAACATCGAGGCCGCGCCCTGGGTCACGCTGGTGGAAAACGAACTCGCCGGCGTCGGCTTGTACTGCCCGGTCTGGTCACGGAAGCCGTACACCACCGCCATCAACCGCCCCTTGGGGCGCGGCATCTTCAGCAAGTCGTAATAAGTCGAGGCCCTGGGGGTCAGGGTCGGAGTCTCGGTGTCCTGCTCGGCCGACATCGGCTCACGCAGACTGCACCCTTGTAATGTCGCCAACAGCAGCCCTAGCGCGATGATCTTTTTCATGTCCGTCACTCCCCGGAACCGTCAGCCCGTCATGGGTTGAGGCCGTTCACCTGAATTTCCGAAACCTCACCGGTCGCTCGGTCGGTCACTTCTATGCTCAGTGCCCCGGAGTCGTCGATGACGTTGACGATAAAAGAGTCAGTGGACAGGCTCCCCGTGTTGCCAGTGGAGATGTTGTCCAGCAACTGCCCTAGCAGCCGCGATTGCAATTGACTGGTGAAGCGCTCCAGCGCCGACGTGCCGGCCACGGTCGAGCGGCTCTTGAGGTCCGGGTCGTCGTAATCGTTTTGCGCCTGGGCGTTATTGAGCAACCAGGTGCCGTTCAACGGGTTGCCGCCGAACGACGGGTTGACCGGTGTGTAGACCAGTTCAGTGGCCTGGACAGCCGCGGCGCTGGCGAGCCCGATCAACAAACCCGAGATCCAGAATCCGCTGCGCCGTGAGAACGTTGTGCTGTTCATAGTTCGTCCTTCTCAAGGTCGGTGGTGTCCTGCAACAGAGCCTCCAGCTTGCGCTGGACTACCTGGCGTCGAACCCAGTCGGCGGCCGCGTAGGCCTCGTCCTTCAGTTCCACGGTGTTCGGCGGCAGGAAGCGTCGATACACCAGGCGTTGCTGATATTCCACGGTCACCAGGCTGCCCCAGCGCGCGTCGGGGCGCTCGCGCACCACCAGGTTGAAATCCATCGGGCTGGTGTCGCGCAGGCGTTCACTGAACGAGTAGTAAAAGTCGTGGCCGATGTGCGAGATCGTGTCGTCGACGATGAAGCCCATCATTTCGTCTTCTTCAGCGGCGTGGGCGCAGCACGCCACAGCGGTGAGGATCAGCGCGCACATCCACTGGCGGCTCATGGCTGCAACGCCTGCGGCAAGTTCGACTGGCCTTTGGCCGGGCCATTGGTGCCCTCAAGGAAGGCTTTTTCGGCAACAAACTGCCAGTCCGAATAACGCTGCATGCCTTCGAAATCCGACCACTGCGTCGGGAAGTCCGCCTGCTTCAATGGCAGCTCCGTCGACGGGCTGTTGAGGCCGGTGATGCGTCCGTCGAAACCGCGTTGCAGCGCCCATTCACCTTGGCCGATCGGGTCCGGATAGAGCTGGCGCAGGTGATGCTTCGCCTCGGGAAAACGTTGATCGTCGAGCAGGTCGACCAATTCTTTCGGGTACTGCGCCAACCCCGGCGAACTGCGGTAGTAGCTGCGCAACGCCTGGGCGTATTGGGTACCGACCCAGAGCAACTGGCGCTCCCGGTCACGGCGCGACGCGGTCGACCACAACTCGCCGGCACTGGCCAGGCCCATGCCCATCACGACGATCAGGAACAGCACGCCCAGGTACGTAAAACCACCCTGCTGCGCGCGATTACCACTCGGCATACTGGCTGCCATCACGCGCCCTCCCGGTAGCACCGCTTTTGATGTCGGCCACGCCACCGGCGACGCCGTCCGGTGGCGCGATCAGTACCCACTGGTCTTTGCGTTCGGTGATCGGGTCCAGTGGTGCGCTGCGCAAGTAACGTTGTTCGATCAGTTGTTCGATGGAATCGGGGTAGCGACCGGTGTCGCCGTAGAAGTGATCCAGTGCCTCACGCATCGCCGACAGGCTTTGGCGCAGCGTGGTTTCCTTCGACGCTTCAAGGCTGTTGAAGTAGCGCGGCAGCGCGATGGTCATGAGCGTGGCGATGATCGCCATCACCACCATCAGCTCCAGCAAGGTAAAACCTTTTTCCCGGCGCATGAGGTTCACCACTCGCGGTAGGCGATGCCGTTGAGGCCTTTCCCGCGCGCCGTGGAGTAGACGTCGAACACGTCCTCGCCATCGCGCGGGTTCTGAGCCGAACTGTTGTAGGCGCGCACGCCCCAACCCCCTTCGTCATCACGTTTGGCCGGCACCAGCGGGTCACGCGGGATGCGGCGTAAAAAGTAGAACTTGGCGCCCTTCGCGCTGCGCACATCGCGCACGCCTTCGACCAGCACTTGCAGGTTCGGCGGGTAGCCGCTGCTGTTCAGCGACTTCTCGATGTAGCCGGCATCGAACGCGCGTTTATAGGCGTCGATGCCATCGCGAATCTGGTACAACGCGTTGCGCAATTCCTGCTCCTTGCCGCGACGCACCACGGTCTCGGTCAGTGGCGCGGCCATGCTCGCCAACAGGCCGACCAGGGCCAGCGTCACCACGACTTCGATCAAGGTAAAACCGCGCTGGGAGGCGTTCATGATCAAGGCTTCTCGACGGTGACACGGGTGGTGGCCACGGCCGATTCACCGACTGCACGCGGCTGCGCGGCAGGCGATGGCATCACGTAACTCTGCGAGCGATCCGGTGCCTGAATGTGCATGCTGGTTTCGGTACCGGTGGAGAACTCCATGTCCGACGGACTCTGATACGGCAGGTTGCGCACGATTCGTGGGGTGATCGACAGCACCAGCTCCGATTTGCCGACGGTGTCCTTGTTGCTGCCAAACAGCCGGCCGATGCCAGGAATATCACCCAGGCCCGGAATCTTGTTGCCAGTGGCGCCGTGGTCATTGCGCATCAGGCCGGCGAGGATCTGCGTTTCGCCGTCGTGCAGGCGCAGAGTGGTCTGCGCGTTGCGGGTGTCGACCTGCACCGGAATCGTGCCTTGGCGGGTCGGTTCCAGCGGAGTGGCGTTACTCACTTCCAGAGCGATCTTGATCGCTACTTCGTTGTTCAGGTGCACGGTCGGTTGCACTTCGAGTTTCAGACCGACATCCAGGTAAGTGACGCTTTCAGTGATCACCGGGCCTTGGGTTGAAGGCACCGAAGTGGCGCTGATAATCGGCACGCGCTGACCGATGTGGATGCGCGCCTGCTCACGGTTGCTGACCCGAATCACGGGGCTGGCGAGGGTGTTGATGTCGTTGTCCTGCGCGTTGATCTTGGCTTGTGGCGATGGCGAGATGCTGATACGGCTGGAGTTGATGCCTTTGAGTTGATCAAGCAGGGTCACCGCCGAACCGTCGCTGTTGACCACGCCAAAGGTGTTCGGCCATTGCAGACCAAGGTCGAGAATGCGCTGGGTGGCGACTTCCATCACTTCAACTTCGAGCACCACTTCCGGGTTGGACTGGTCTTGCGATTGCAGAAGTTTTTCCGCCATGCGGATCGCGTCTTCGGTGTCGCGCATGGTCAGGGTGTTGAGGCGTTCGTCGACGAACACGTCGCGGGTCTTGAGCATGGTTTTCACCATATTCAGCGCGGTGTTGGCGTCGATGCTGGTCAGGTAGAAGGTGCGCATCACCAGTTCCTGGTAATCCTTCACTTTCTGTGGCGAATCCGGGTAGATCAGCAAGGTGTTTTCGTTCACCACTTTCTGGTGCAACTGGTTCTGTTGCAGCAGCAAGGTCACGGCGTCTTCGATGCGCACATCACGCACGAAAATCGTCGCTTTCATGTCCGGGCGCAGGTCTTTGTCGAAGATGAAATTCAGCCCGGCGACCTGCGACAGCACTTCGAAAATGGTCTTCAGGTTGGCGTCACGAAACTCCAGGGTGACCGGGCGATCGAGCTTGGTGCGCAGTTGCGGATAGGCAATCACGTTGCGGCTCTGCACCAGACGAATGTTGCCTTGCAGCTCCAGCGCGCCTTCGTTGGCCGGGTCGAGTTCGAGGATCTGTTTGACCTGACGATCCGCGCCGTAGATGTCGCCGCGACGCAGGTCACCACGGGCCAGCTCGAGTTTCTCGTCCATGGTGCGCAAGTATTCGAGCTGCTTCAGGGCATCCTGGGCGCGGCGGTTGTTCGGTTCGATGGTCAGCACGCGCATGTAAGCGGTGCGCGCCGAAGCGAAGTCGCGGCGCGAGCGGTCGGTGTCGCCGGCCGTCAGCAATGCCGTGATCGCTTTGGCGCGGCCGCTGTTGAGCAGCAGATGCAATTCGGTGTCGCGAGGATTTTCACGCAGACCTTCCTCGATCCGGGCCAGCCCCGCCTCGTACTGCCCCTGATCAATCAGGTCGGCGGCTTCCTTGTTGGCCACCTGCGCAGAACTGCACGCGGCCAGCCCGGCACACAGGCCCAGGCTCATCAGCAAACGGGAACGGTTCATTGCGTACTCCCCACAGACAAGGTCTGCGACAAATGCAAAGGCAGGTAAACCAGGCTCAATTCCAGATCGGAAATGCCGGTGATCTTCCAGGTGTCGTCGATCACATCCCCGTTGCGCACGACGTAGATCTTTTCGCCGTTCTGCAAAAACACTTGCAGGTCGCTGCGGTCATGCAGCCTGCCGACGAACTGAAACGGCACCGGTGGCAAGCTCGGGGCTTGCACCACTGTTGCTGGATTGATGGCAATTTCGGTGACCGTGGCCAGAGTCGGCGCGGCCTTCCAGGATTTGGCGGCAAACAGGTCGCCGGCCGGGCTCAAGTCCTTGATCGGGGCGTCTTTGGCCTTGGCGGTGCTCGCCGGCAGCGCGCCACGGCTGGCGGTTTTGGCCGGGGCGGCCACCGCCACTTCGTTGGAATCGGCGTCTTCGCTCGTCGAGAAATACTCCGGCAACCATGCCAGCGCCGCCGCCACGCCGAAGAACGCCAGCCATCCTGTCACGCGCTTGGTATTCATCACGACCTCGACAGGTAAAGGGTCATACGGATCCGGCCGTTGAGGTCGGTGTCGCCGATCTTCTTGCGTTGAAACTCGACGTCTTCCACCACCACCGCCGGCAACTGGCCGAGCAAGGCGTGCAGAAAGCGGCGCAATTGCGGGTAGCTGCCGCGTACCGGCAGGAGGATCTGATAGCGCGCCAGATGGGTTTTCGGGTCGACGCCGAGGGCGTATTCGCCGCGCGCCAGGGTGATGTGCTCCTGGGCTGCGAGGGCGTAGATGCGGTCGATGGCGACGGTGGCTTGCGGCTGTGCCGGCAGTTTGTTGCGGAAGTCGTCGAGCTGCCGTTGCGGTACCACTGGCGGCGCGATGCTGCCGTCTTCAACCTTGGCCAGATAGTCGGTGGCCTCCTGAGTCTGCTGGCTGAGGTGCTGCAACGATTGCCAGCCCGGCAGCAAACCAGCGAGTGCCCAAGCCACGGCGACCAGCAGCAGCGCCAGCCCGGCCAGCCCCGGAATGCCGAGACCTTGCAGGTATTCGTGGACGATCAGTCTAGGGATTCGCATCGCCAATCTCCCAAGTCGCCGACAGGTTGAATTGCACCGGTTGTTCCGGCGATTTGACGACGATCTCGTGGCTCAGCAGCGAGACGTCCGACAGCTCGTCGCTGGCTTCCAGCCGTTTGTGGAAGTCGAGCATCGCTTGCAGATCGCGCGCTTCGGCGCTGATGCGGACCTGGCCTTTGCGCGCATCCGGGGTCAGGGTCAGCAGCGCGACGTCATCGCGCGGCATCGCTTCGAGCATGGCGAACAGGCGTTCCCACGGCCGGCGCAGTTGCTGCGAGACCTTGCGCATCTCGGCGAGGTTTGCCGCTTGCTCACGGGTTTCCGCCGGGCTCAGGGTGGACTTGTCACCGCTGTCGCCGGTCAGCTGACGCTGAGTGGTTTGCAGGTGGCCTTGTTGCTGTTCGGTGTGCGCGTCGAGGTGCTGTTGCACGGCGAAGCACAGCAGCGCCAGCAGCACACCGCCGCCGAGCAGGCTCCAGCCCAATGGGCCGGAACGTGGACGCGGCTGGAAGTCGAGATTGAGCGCGCGCATGTCAGGCCACCGCCCGGGACATGACGTACAAGCCGTCACGCACGGTCATCGAGTCGTCTTCAAGGGTGCGCAATTGCACACCCGCCACATCCGGATGTGCATCGAGGCGCGCCGGTGCATGCAGATAAACGTTAAAGGCGCGTTCGCTGGTCGAGGCTTGCAGCTGCCGTTCACGACCGATCAGAGCATTCAACGCGGCATCGCTGTCGCTGCCGCCCACCGAGCGCACGCCGGCCCAGCGCCCTTCCCTCGCCAGCAACAACACGCTGCGTTGCGGCTCGGCGACGACGAACAGGAAGTCGCCGGCATCAAGGCTTTTGTCGAAGCGGTTGAACGCCGCCATCAGGTACGGCTGCACCGAGCGCAGGCGCAAACCGCGACCGCTGACCAGCATGCGCAGGCGTTCGAGCAAGTCTTGTGGCAAAGCGCTGGCGATGCGGTCGTAACCGGCCGGTTCGGCGGACAGCACCAGACTCCAGGCTTGCGTCGGCGCGCCAAACAGGTCTTCGAAACACAGTTGGGCGAAGCCGCGCAGTTCTTCCGGGCTGCTGATCTGCGCGCTCCATGGCACCAGGCAGAAGCGGCTGAAGTGCCCGGAGATGACCACGCTCAATTCAGCACCGGCACGGGCATGTTCACCGAGCAGGCGATCAAGGGTATCCAGCGCCACCGCGTAGCTCTGGAAGCCTTCGTCGATGTAACCGACACTGCCCAGCCACAAGGTGTCGCTGCCGCGCCGCTGACCGAGGCCAACACCGCTGGCGCCGAGCACGGCGACAAAACGCTCACGCGATAAAAGTGACACGATTGATCTCCTCCAGCGTGGTGCGACCTTGTTCCACCAGCTCCAGCGCCGATTCGCGCAGCAGGCGCAAACCACGGGCACAGGCCAGGGCTTTGATTTGTTTGATCGGTTGGCGCTCGACGATCATCTGGCGCAGCTCGTCATCGAGGTGCAGCAGCTCGGCAATCGCCGTGCGCCCGCGATAGCCGCTGCCCCGGCAGTGGCCGCAGCCCTTGCCGTGGACGAAGTGGTAGTGGTCGACTTTCTGCGGATCGAGGCCCGAGGCGCGCAGTTCTTCATCGCTCGGATTGACCGGTGCGCTGCAACTGCTGCACACCAAACGAATCAGGCGCTGAGCGAGAATCGCGTTGAGCGCCGAGACCAGGCTGTAGGGGTCGATTTCCATTTGGGTGAAGCGGCCGATCACGTCGAAGACGTTGTTGGCGTGGATGGTGGTGAACACCAAGTGACCGGTGAGCGCCGATTGCACGGCGATCTGTGCGGTGTCCGGGTCACGGATTTCGCCGACCATGATCTTGTCCGGGTCGTGGCGCAGGATCGAGCGCAGGCCGCGGGCGAAGGTCAGGCCTTTTTTCTCATTGACCGGGATCTGCAGCACCCCCGGCAGTTGATATTCGACCGGGTCTTCGATGGTGATGATCTTGTCCACGCCGTGGTTGATCTCGGTGATCATCGCGTACAGCGTGGTGGTCTTGCCGCTACCGGTCGGGCCGGTCACCAGCACCATGCCGTAAGGTTCGGCGGCAAGGCGCCGCAACTGGCGCAGAGTTTCGTCTTCAAAGCCCAGCGCCTGCAATTGCACGCCGCAGACCTTGTCGGCCAGATCCTGTTTGTCGAGTACCCGCAGCACCGCGTCTTCGCCAAAGATGCTCGGCATGATCGATACGCGAAAGTCGATCTGGCGGCCGCTGATGCCAATTTTGAAGCGTCCGTCCTGCGGCACGCGTTTCTCGCCGATGTCCAGTTCGGCCATGACTTTGACCCGCGAGATCACCTGCTCGGCGAACTCATTGCCCTGGACTTTGCTGATGTTGTTGAGCACGCCGTCGATGCGGTATTTGATCACCAGACCGTGGCCGGTGGTGCCGAGGTGGATGTCACTGGCGTGCATTTTCAGCGCGTCGTACAGGGTCGAGTTGACCAGTTTCACCACGCTGCTAGCGTCTTCGCTGATGCTGGTCAGCGACAGGCTTTGCAGGGTGTCGATTTCGTTATGCGTGTCGCCTTGGGCGTTCAGCGATTCGACGGCGTGGAAGCTTTCTTCGTGGCGGGCCAGATAGGCCTTGAGGTCATCGGCGTGGACCAGGTGCAGCGGCGCACCGTGCAGGCAATCGTCGATCCAGGCCAGGCGCGCCGGGTCGAAGGGGTCGGCAAAGACACCGATGACTTCGTCATTGTGGCGCAGCAGGATGAATTCACGTTTCAGGCATTGTGCGAGGGTGACCCGGTCGAACACCGGCGTCGCTTGAAACAGGCTGTCGGTGTCGAGCACCGGGTAATGCAGGGTCGCGCCGAGGGTTTGAATGAACGGCATTGGCGCCAGTTCACACAGTACGCCGAGGGCTTCGAGGACGCGTTCGCCGGAGGTGGCGGCCCGCGCCCGGGCCTGGGCCAGCTGTTCACTGGAAAAGCGCGCGGGGGCGCTTTCGGCCGGTAGTGGTTCGACGACAACGGACAGACGTTCCATGGCTTGCTCTCCAACCGGGGCTTAGAGCCCTGTCGGCGCGGCAAACCTTGACGGCAAGTGCCGGAACGTCTGATCGCGCCATTACTCCCCGGTGAGCATTTGATCGTCGTCCGGTGCCATGGCGTGCGACTGTCGTCGCCGATCCGCCAACACCCAACTGCCATCGTACAACTGCAACGGGAAGCTCTCGGTCCTGCTCTGGCGTCGTTCGACAAACCCTTCGGAAGGGCTCGCACCGGGTTTCGCTTCGCGCTTGATGCCCAGAAGGTCGCAGACCGCCCGCGCCAGTTCCGCCAAGGGAAACGGTTTGAACAGGATGTGGCTGACTTGCAGTTGCCGCGCCCGCTCACAGACTTCAGCGGTGGGGTGACCTGTTATCAGCACAAAATTACACGCCCTGTTCTGGCGGACCGCGTCGAGCACCTCAAAGCCTTCCATATCGGGCAAGCGGTAATCGAACACCAGCACGTCGGGGGCAAACGTTTCGGCCAAACCGATAGCCGTCGCTCCGTCATGTGCAATCCGGACGTCCAGCCCCTGCGCCGACAGATAATCCTGAAGATTCTGTGCAAGCAGCTGTTCGTCTTCGACAACCAGTACTTTGTTAACCAAGGTCGACTCCTTGAAACAGCAGGTCCGATGACCCCGCCCTGAGAGTGCGCCTTACCAGGGGTAACGCACACTTCATGCCAGGCTGAGCGCCGGTAATTTTATGTCTTCATGTCCTTGAATTTAATGACAATGCCCGCTCGTCCCGGTACCCCGTTCCCCAGAAACGGGGAAGCACCTGAATGGGCATCGAAGCCATTCCCCACTATTGGGGGGGAACCTTCAGTCGTCGTCAATTCGTTCGATCCTGTTCTGCACCCGTAATTGCGCGAGCACCTGACGACGAGCCTGGGTCTGTTGCTGTCGGGCGAGCTGCGCCCTGACTGTGTCCAGCCCCTGCAAATCTGGGACATCGGCGGCCTCCAAGTGGTTCGGCAAATAAATCACATGCCAGCCGAACGGTGAACGCACCGGACTGCTGGCAAACGTCGCCCCGCTGACAATCGCGGCGCGCATTTGCATCAAGCGTAGACGCGCTGCAGCAACTGTGACTGCATCCGCTTGCGCGGGCACGCGAATCAACAGGTGCCGAGGCTGCAAGGTGTTGGCGCGGACCAGTTCGGCGAACATCTGCTGCGCCGCCAGTTCGCGGCGGGTGTACTCGGTGAACGACGCCTCATCGAAACCGGCATCCTGCAATCGACGAAGGAATTTATCCGCGCCGCCGATGGCCATGCGGGTTTGCTCGATCTGCTGACGCAGCGCTTGCTCGTCGATCTGCCGACCACGTTTCTGCGATTCCTGCCACAGCAATTCTTTGTCGATCAGCATTTGCAACGCCGCTTGCCGCAGTTCCTTGTAGGCCTTTGGGCTGCGAATGCTCGCCACCGCGCGGCCCTGATCTTCCAGGTATTCGGCGAAGAAGCGCTCGAAGCGAAACCCGGAAATTTCCTCGCCATTGACCCGCGCCACGGCCGGCTCGTTATTCGCCCACGCCAGCGGCAGCCAGCAAGTCAGCAGCAAAATCAGCGTTGTGAGTTTCATGATCGGGCCCTCCGTTCAGGGGCTGGCAACAATCGGTTTATAGGGCGCGACCAGATAAAAACGCTGATCGGGCAAATCCACGGTGACCACATGCGCGCCGCTCAAGCCCAGGCGTCGACCGGGGCCGAAACTCAGGCGCGGGGTCAGGCCGGTGTCGAAGTCGTGCAAGCCTTCCAGCGCCGCCACCAGTTTTTCCCGACTGGCGTCGCGGCCAGCCTGTTTCATGCCTTCGCTGAGCAGCAGCATCGAGGCGTAGGCGCCGACTTGCAGCACCGTGTGCTGGGCACCGAGGCCCTGGCCTTCGCGCAGTAACGTCAGGGCCATGCGCCCGGCCTGGGTCCAGTCGCTGGGCACGAACGGATAGGCGAGGAACACCCGTCGGGTGAAGCCGTCGGGAACTTGCAGCAGATCGCCGGCCACCTGGCTGGAGGCGGCAAACAGATAAGGCACTTGCCCGGCACTCTGCAGGCGCGTCGCCAGACGACTGAAGCCGCCGCCATTGCCCAGATAGAACACTGATCGCGAGCCTAACGGCAGCCCATCCGCCGTCGGGTCGTAGGCTTGCAGATGGACTTTCTGCCAGCCGTGATCCTGCAAGTACTGGCCGAGGTTTTGCGCGGCCAGCGTTTGTGCAGGGTCATCGGGATACGCAATCAGCGTCGGCCCTTGCAGCACACGCAGGCTTGCCGTGGCGTAGTCGGCCAGCGCGATCAGTTGTTCACGCAATCCCGGTAAAGGTTCGAATATCTGCGGGCTGGCCTGCAGGGTGCCGAGGATCGACATCGGCCCGATCAGCGGCACACCGGCCTGTTCCAGGCGCGGCCCCAGCTCGCTGTCGAGGGCCGGCGCCAGCGGCGCGATCAACGCGAACACCTGTTCCTGCTCGATCAACTGTTGCAGAGCCTGCTCGGCACTGGCGCGGTCCGGACCGGGATCAATCACCGTCAAGCGCAGTTGCCGCCCATGTATGCCCCCGGCCTGATTGATCCGCGCGACGCTGCCATTGAGCACCGCTGCCACGGTCATGCCCTCCTCCGCCAGCGGCCCTTGCCTGGGCAGCAAAGTGCCGAGGTGCAAGGTTTGCGCCTCAAGACCGGGATCGCGTTCATCGGCGAGGCGTTTGAGATAGGCGGCGAGGTTGCGCTGATCCTTCATCGACAAGAGAAAGCGCGGCATGCTCGGGTCGAGACGATTGTGGCCGGGGTCGCGGCCCTGCTCGATAGCCGTGGCCAGACTGCTCTCGCTGTAGGCCGGATAGCTGCGGCCGTTGACCTGTTGCTGGCCATACGTGCTGGTCAGCCGCGCCCAGTTCAGCTCGGGGGGACGCACGCCGCCTTCAGGTCGGCCGAGACCATCGGCGCCGTGGCAATTGGCGCACGGCAGGCTGGTCGCCGGCAGCAGCACGTCCGCCGCGCCGACCCGTGCCATGATCGCTTCGCCACTGGCCGACAGGCCTTGACGATAAAGACGCTTGCCCGCCGCCTCTTCCGGTGTCAACGGCGCAGCGCTCGCGCCAAGGCTGAGGCCAGCGAGCAGGATCAGGGCGAGGACGCGGCTCAGGTTCATGGCGCGGACTCAGCGGCCAGCCACGGGCATTGTCAGCAACTGCAAGCGCTGGGCAATGGCGGCGGCCGGAGCATCGGGACGGATTTTGCTCCAGCGTTTATTGGCGACATCGCCGACGATCAGCTGCGTGGAGTGTTGCTCGGGCGTCGGCACGATCTGGCCGATGCGGCTCAATACCAGGTCCATCTGCGCTTTGTCGCCGGTAAGAAAAAGCCAATGAGGGTCATCGGAACCCTGCTTCAAGGTGTAAGCCTTGAGCACCGCCGGCGTGTCGCGCAGCGGGTCACTGGTAAGGGAAATGAAGGTGATGTCCTGCGCCTTGTCGCCCAGCAGCTCGCGGACTTCCTTGAGCTTGCGGGTGATCAGCGGGCAGGCATCGTTGCAACTGGTGAAAATCACATTGAGCAGCACCACGCGGTTGTGCAGCGCGTCGCTGTAGAAGCGCAGGGTTTCGCCGTTCTGATCCTGCAACGGCGTGTCGGTGAACCAGGTTTTCGCGTCGTGGGTGCCTTTGGCCGGCGCGGCAGCCACAGTGGCTGGCGGCTCAGAGACATGGCCTTCATGAGCGAACGCGACGTTACCGAGAATCCAGAAACACACGGTCAGGGAGATCCAGTCGAGCAGTCTCATGGCTGTTGCTCCATGGCGATGGCGGTGTGTTTGGCGTGGGTGCGCAAGCCGCTGAGTTTTTCCACTTCCTTGGCCAGCAGCGCCGGATCGGTGAAGCCGTAATAGCGCATCCAGTGGCGGCTATCGCCGTCGCCGACGAGGATCAGCGGCTGATGGTTCTTCAGGTCGCCACTGAAGCTGCCGAGGCCCTTGAGGGTTTCATTGATCGACTGCGGCGAGCCGGTCAGCCAGCTCCAGCCCGGGCCGCGCTGGAAGGTGCGCGCATAATCCTGCAGGCGTTTCGGGTCGTCACGCTGCGGGTCGATGCTGATCGACACCAGTTGCACTTCTTCGCCGACCCGCGCGCCGAGTTGTTTCTGCACCTTGCCCATGATCGACGAGACCACCGGGCACACTGTGGTGCAACTGGTGTAGATGAAGCTCATGACGACGATTTTGCCCTGCACCAAGTCTTGTTCAAGGCGCACGGTTTTGCCGTTCTGGTCGAGCAGCGGCACGTTGGCGAACTTCACCTGAGCGTGTTCCTGGCTATTGCTGGCCGGGGCCTTGTGCCCGGCGTGTTCGTCCGCCGAATGGGCTTGGGCTTGTTGGAGGCCGAGGCTCAACAGGCACAAGGTCAGCAGGCCACTGGATGCAAATCGGTTCATGTCGAAACTCCTCTTCAACGGGCCAGGCCGGGGGCTACCCGAACACTGGCAAAGGTCTTGTCATCGAAACCGGCGCCCAGCGATGCCGCACGCACATGCAGGTACCAGGCGCCGCTGCGGTCGAGGGTGATCGGCGCTTCGTACACGCCATCGGCGACTTCCAGCGCCGCCACTTCACGCGGATGCGAGGTGGGCGCGAGGTAGTAGCGCAATTGCACGTCTTTGACGCCGCTGCGCTGGGTTTTGTCTTTGCCTTGAACGATGCGGAAGCGCACAACGTAGGGGTCGTTGAGCGCCACGGCAGTCTTGTCGAGGAGAAACTCGACTTTCGGCTGGCCGAGGTGTTTTTGCTGCTTGCCGTCAGGCTCAATCTGCGCGGTAAAGCAATGAATGATGTTCGGCTGGTTGAGCAGAAACGCCACATCGAATCGCCCCGCCGTCGGCAGCCTCACCCGCGCGCTGTACAGCCCCGGCGAAACCTCGCGCAGGCTGCGGTCGATGACCATGGCAGCGCGGGCAATCTGGCCACGGTTGGGGTAACCGGACATCGGCGCGTTCATGCCTTCGGCGTAGAAGTAGGTGGTGTTGTCGACCGGGTTGACCACGAACACCGCGTTGTCGTCCCGGGACACCGCCAGGCTTGAGGCCAGCGGTAAATCCCCGGCCATACGCGGTGGTTGCGGGCCGGCTTCGAAGCCCTGACTGATCGGCTGGCGGCCTTCGCCGAGGGAGGACAGGTTGATCATGGTGACTTTTGGCGAGGCGAGCCCGCGTATGTAGGCGTAGGCCTGGGTGAACACCACTTGGTAGGGCTCGGCGGAAACGTCCAGATCATGGATGGCGCTGTTGGTCGCGGCGTCGATGACCGTGGCGCGGTTTTCCACGGTGTTGAGCACCACACCGAAGCGGCCATCGGCGCTGAAGCCCATGGGACCGAGGCCTTGCTGCAACTTGATCACCTGGCGGAGGGCGTGAGTGTTGGCGTCGATCACGGTCACGGTGCCGTCCTTGCCGTCGGCCACATACACCGCGCCGGACAGTGGCGAATACGCGACCGACAACGGGTGTGAGCCGGTTTTGATCTGCTGGACGATGTTCAGGCTGGCGATGTCGATCACGCTGACGGTGCCGTCGTCGCGGTTGCTGACGAAGGCGAAACGGCTGTCCTTGCTGAAGCTGATTTCGTGGTGGCCGCGCCCGGTCTGCAAGTGTTTGAGGGGTTTGAGGCTTTGGCTGTCGATCACCGTGACGCCGGAGTCTTCGGTTTTGCTGGCGTTGTTGCCGACCCACAGCAGGCGCTCGTCCGGTTGCAGCGCCACGCGCACTGGCTGGCTGCCGGCGGCGATCGAGTCGATGACTTTGAATTGCTCGCTGTCGATCACGGCCACTTCGCCGGCCGTCGGCATCGAGACGAACACGCGTTTGTTGTCTTTGGGCGTGACCCAGTCCATCGGCGGTTGCTTGAGTTCGATGCGCGCCAGGGTGCTGGTGATGCCGCCGACCGACACCGACGGATCGACCACGGCGATGCTGGCGTCGCGGTTCATCACCAGCAGGAAATAGCTGTTGAGGTCGAGCAATGGCCGCGCGCCGATGTTGGACTTGAGGAATACCCCGACCCGGGCTTTGCAGCTTTGATCTCGGCCCTGGGCTTGATCGGCGGCGAGGGTTTGCGGATCGACCCAAGCCCCCGGTGCCACGCCAGACAACGGCTGGCCGGAAGCGCTGTCAGTGACGCGGAACTGCACATCGGCGAATTCACCTTCACGCAGTTTGCCGTCGGCGGCCAGTGGCATGAGGTTGAAATCCACCGCCACGCCATCACGGTTCAGCGTCTGACCCGCCCCGGTTTGCGCCAAGGTAATCTCACTCAGCGTCAGCAACGCCCCGGCCAGGGCCAGTGTGCAAATACCGATGATGTTGATGATCCTGTTCATCTATCACTCCCCTACCTATTCATCTGGCAAAACACCGGCCCCTGTGGGAGCGAGCCTGCGCGCGAAGGCGTCTTGCGCCTAACCCTCGAAAACCGAGTTGCTCCCATTCGCGAGCAAGCTCGCTCCCACAAGGGATTTGCATTCCTACCGCATCCTCACTGCCCACCACCGGCCCCTGTAGGAGTGAGCCTGCTCGCGATGGCGTCTTCAGCCTCACCCTCAAAAACCGGGTTGCTCCCATTCGCGAGCAGGCTCGCTCCCACAAGGGATTTGCATTCCTACCGCATCCTCACTGCCCACCACCGGCCCCTGTAGGAGTGAGCCTGCTCGCGATGGCGTCTTCAGCCTCACCCTCAAAAACCGGGTTGCTCCCATTCGCGAGCAGGCTCGCTCCCACAAGGGATTTGCATTCATCCCGCCAACCTCACTGCCAACCACCATCCCCTGTGGGAGCGAGCCTGCTCGCGAAGGCGTCATCTGCCGCACCGTCCAGAATCGAGTCGGGCCCATTCGCGAGCAGGCTCGCTCCCACAAAGCTCTTCGTTGTGCCTACTGGCTTGGTGGTGCCGGTTCCGGTTCGTTGGTCACACGCAGCAATCCCCATAACCCGGAGGTATTGCCGTAAGCGGCGTAGTCGCGGAACAGGTAATCCCCCGAGATTGCATTGCTGCCGCCGGCGCTGGGGATCATGAAGCTGAAGTGCGCGGCCGGCAGGATGCTTTCGTGGGCACCGATGTACATCGACATCGGGTTGTAACCGAAGCGCACCGAGCCGACGCCCGGCGAGCCCATCGGATAACCACCGGTGTCGCTCTTCTCGGCCTGGAACGGGTTCACCGACCAGACATGCCCGTCGAGCTGGAACGTGGTGCCACGACTGCCACCGCTCGGCATCAGAATGTGCGTACGGAATGGCTGCCCGGGTTTGGCATACAGCACCGGCGTCTGCGGATCGCCACCGACCAGCGCATTGCTGTAAGCCATGTGCGCATTGCTCATGTCGCCGTAACCCGCGCCATCGGCATGCCCGAACGGTGCATCCGGGGCGAGGCCGAAGCGATACCACAGCGGCTCGGTCTTGTAGTTGATCGCCATGCTTGAGTTGTCCTGCGGATCGGTCGGCACGCCGAAGCCCTCAGCGGCAATCCCTTCCACCGGCCGGCCATTGGCCCAACGAGTGTTCAACGCCTTGTGCCAGACCATCGCAAAGTCGCGGTAGCTGGTTTGCCCTGGCGCCGTAACCGTGGCGTTGGCCTTGCGCGCATCGTCAACCCAGGTTGCGCCAATCGGCAGGATGCTCATCGCCCCGCCAAGGCCTTTTTGTGGTTGCTTGATCACGTCCGCCGGGGTGATGTTCAAACCGCCGAACTCCACCGCCGTGGCGTTGATGTTGTCGACGCTACGGCCCAGTTGAGTCACCGGTTTGCCTTCACGCTCCAGGTGCCCGGCGTAGTACTGATAGGTACGCGTCGGGTACGCGCCGCTGTTGCCGACACGCGGTGGCACGGTCTGGATCGGGTTGGCGCCGACGTTGGCGCCGTCGGATTTGGTGATGTCATACGCCAACAACTGCGCGTGCAGACCGACGTGGCTGGACGGCCGCATCAGGTTGTTGCTGAAGGTGGTCGAACCCAGACCACTGTTGCGATCACGCTTGACCATGCCTTGCATCACCGCAGTTTGCGTCAGGTCAGGCATCACGCTCGGCAGACGGTTTTCCAGGGTGATGTTGATGCAATCCCCCGCCGCTGCGCGCAGCACCAGCGGTTCAACCGGGATGCCGGGTTTCAGCTTGCCACTCACCGGATCGAGATCGGATTTACGCACATAGAGGATCGCGGTCGGATCATGCAGCGGCCCGCTCTGCCCACCGATGGTGATGGTTTCGCCATCTTCCGGATCGGTCACGGTAACTTGCGGAATGCTCACCGTGCGCGAGTTCAGCACCAGGGTGCCGCCCGCCGGATTCAGCGGTCCGCCGACATGCTGGCCGAGCCCTTCGGGATCGCCGATGGTCAGGCCCAGCGCGTTGCCGAGAATGTCGTTGGCCAGTGCCGCGACCACTTCATAGTTGCGCTGCACAGTGGGCCGAGTGCCAATGCCGTTAGGATTGGCACCATAACGCGGGCAACTGCCCTCGAACGCCACGGTGTTGCGCATGCCCGCCGGGCTTGGATTATTTGGGATAGCAAACAAGTCGCTGCGTTTGGCGGTGTAGTTGCGCATCACGCCCCAGATACCGCTCCAGTAGCCTTCGATCGAGGCATCCATCGAGTACAGATAGTCGCCCGTGGTCGCCGCCGAACTGGACAACATCGACACCGGCGCAATGAAGCCCATCTGCTCGGAGATGCCGATCATCTGCGACGCGCGCCAGCCGGAGTTGGAGCTGTTGCCGAAACCGGAACCGCTCTGCAGCCATTTCACACCGTGCAGGGTGACGTTGTGCTCTTCTTCATGGCCACCGGCATGCACCCGCAGCCGCACGTTGTCGCCGGTATAGGTGCGCAGCATCGGCGTGAATGGATCGCCCGGCTCGGCGCCGCCCTTGTTGATGTGCGGCGGGAAGAGCGTGGTGCCACCGGTTGGACCGGTCGCCGAGGTGAGCAGATTCGGCGCCAGGTTCATCGCCGGAATCGCCCGGTCGGTACGGCTTTGCATGGCGAACGCCAGATCACCGCCGAGGCCGTCGGCCTGCATGCCGCGCTTGCCGTCCGGGCCGACCTTGTTCGGGTCGTACACGCGCAGGGCCAGCGGTTCGTTGCGATAGTTGACGACGAACATGCCCGGATCATCCACCGAAATCGCCTGCGGGCATGGCCGGCTCGGGCAGCCCGGGACCTGACCGCCCTGCACCTCCAGCACCCCTTCAAGCAAGTTGCTGGCGTTGTTGCGCACTGGCGGATTGATCGCGTAACGGAAGCTGTCGGCGGTGGCCGGGAACGCCTGCGCATTCGGCACGCCGTTGGGACCGGCCCCCACATAGACGCCGGCTTCATAGGCGTGCTGGAAGTCGCTGTACTCGAGGAAGAACTCGCGGAAGCTGTCGTTCTTGCCATCGCCGTCGAGGTCACCGGTGTTGATCACCGCTTGCCACGAAGTCGGCCCGCCGTCCTGCCGCGCGCCGCTGTAGAGAGGCTCGCCGGTTTCGGCGTGGAACCAGGTGGAACCGGCCGGCTCTGCAAGCACGGTTGCGTACAGACCGATTTGTTGGTGCGTCGATGGGCCTAAGTGGTCGTGGGTGAAGATCGTGCCGAGGCCGCGATCGACGCCTTTGGCGTTGACCACCGGATCGACGAACCAGCGCTGCATCGCCGTGCGCGCACCCAGCCAGTCGGCGCGGCCGTACTGGCCGAAGAACGGATGGTTCTTGGCTTTCGGGCAGGCTTGAGTGCCGTCACGCGGATCAGTACCGGCGCACTGGTTGAACTCGCGGATCGCGTGAATGCGTTCCTGCACGGCGCCGGGCGAGAGCACGCCGTCCTCGTAGTTCCAGCCGTTGGAGGAGCCGTCCGCCGAGGTCAGATCCCACTTCGGCAGGTGAATGTGCTGGCCGATCACGTCGGTCGGCGTGCGCACCTGATAATCGTCCATCTCGTAAGTAGCCGGCACCAGGTTGGTTTGCTGGTATTGCACGCAATCGAAGGTGTTCATGCGCATCACCAGCGGCTCTGGCGGACGCTGCTTGGTGATCACCGGCCAGGCGTCTTCCCACAGCGCGAGAATGCGCGCCTGCGGGAAGTGATAACCGACTTTGTTGTACACCGCATCAAACTGGATGTTGGCGGCTTTGTAGATCCGTGGGCGGTCGGCGGTGAAGGTCGAGGCGCCGACAAAGGACATGCCGTCGATGCGTTCACCGCTGTTGAATTCGCCACTGCCGGCATTGCTGGTCAGGCGTTTTTGCCGATCGTCCATGCACGGCTCGTAGTACGGCGCGCCGGCCATCGGCAAGGCACCGTTGGTGCGGAACGCCTTGGCCACCACTTGATTACCGGGCAGCAAGGCATAACTTGGGTGATCTTTTTTCGCGTGGAAGGCCATCGCGGCCTGTTCGACTTCGGTGCCTTCTTCTGGCAGGTAAATCGGTTTGGCGCGGGTGACTTCCTTGGAGAAGTCCAGCGAAGTGGTCACGGTATGTGCCTCGCCACCGGCCGCGACGCCGTCGAGTGCGTGCCGCTGCAAGCCGCCATCCCAACCGCCGGACTGCGCCGGGTCGAGGTTGGCCCACAGCGCTTTGCCGCTGGCCTTGAGCGATTGCGCGGTGGCCGCGTCGAGCATGTCCAGTGGCGGCGTTGGCGGACGCTGGCCGACCGAACTTTCCATGCCGCCGATCCAGAACGGATAGCCAGGGTTTTTCAAGCTGCCGTCGGCATTGCGGTTGGCTTCGCTGCGATCGACCAGCGCCAGTGAGCCAATGGCTTGACCAGCGGCGTTACCGCCATGGTGGTCACCGTCGTCATCGCCCTCTTCTTCGTCATCGTCGTCATCATTGCCGGCGACCAGGGTTTCACCGATTTTCGGCACCACCACGACTTTGCCCGGCATCGGCGCCATGGCTTTGCCCGGCAGCGGCACGATGGCCGGAATCGGTGTACCGGCGACGATTTCACCATCGGGCAAGGCCCGTGCCCCGACCGCCGGTTTGCCGCTGCGCAAGGCAAACGGTTCGCTGTGATAGCCGTCTGCGCCTTGCTGCGAAACATCCAGCCGGGTGCCTTCTTCAAACACATCGTGCACCCGCCACATGGACCACATGCCTTGGGCGAAGTGTGGATAGAAATGGCAGTGATAGATCGCATCACCGGCCACGCGGTTGCGGTTGCCCGAACCACCGTTGGCGATCTCATAGGTATAACCGGCGCCCGGCCCGATGCCTTGGGCGTCGACGTAATCGGAGTTGTCGTCGTTGGGGTTGAACAGCCACTGATGGCCGTGCAGGTGGAAGATGTGCTGTTCGTGGCCATTGTGGGTATTGCGGAATTTGACGAAGTCACCGATGTAGCTGTGGTTGACGTTCGATGGCTCCGACGGATACAGGGCCATGGTCGCTTTCACACCGATCTGATCGGCGCGCGGTATCTGGCCCGGGGCGATGTTCTCAAGCCCGGTGTTGGCCGGCACATCCACCAGCATCGCCACATCGCCGACGGTGTGCGAGCTGAGAAAGAATTCTTCGTAGGCACACGACAGGCAGTCGTGCATCGGCCCCACGCCCAAACGGTTGGCGACCACTTCGGCGCCCATGCCGCCGGAGCCATAGTTGATCATGAACGAGTCGCGGGTCGGCTCCAGCACATGGGCCATCACCGGATCGGCCCAGTACGCGGGGAACGCTTGGGTGGCGGCGGTTTCGTCCTGGAACTGCGAGGCAAAATCACGGAACGGTTCCAGCCGATTGGGGATCGCCGGGTTGCGTTTGCCCATCGACTCCAGCGGATAGGTGCTGGACGGGAAACTGCCGTCGGCGTTGCCGCCCATGACAATCGCATCGCTTTCGCTGGAAATGATTTCATTGCCGTCGACCATGTTGATGATCGGCGTGCCGGCCTTACCTTCGCGCAGCCACGGTTCGCGCTGCGGGTAGCGCGCCTGGTAATCGACGATGGGTTGACCGGTGGGCGCGCGACCGGTGGTGGCGAGGCGCATTTCTTCTTCGGTGAGGGTATTGCGATAAGTGCGACCGCCCTTGGGCAGCACGACGACCTGGCCGAACAGGCCGTTGGCGACGTTGCCGGCAGCACCCTCGCCGCCAAACGTCGCGCCACGGCTGCTGACGGCAAACGCACCTTCACGTTCGGCGAACAAGGTGTAGGAGCGGCTCGCGCCCGGTGGCACCAGACTGTTGGCGTTGCGCCCGGTGAACGAGGAAATGTCGTCGATGCTGTTTACCGCTTGCAGGCCGTTGACCTGGAAACCGACGTGACGGTCGGCGACCTGCTCGTCGACTTTGAAGTCCTCCGCGCCGTTGGCGTTTGCGCCCTCCTCCTCGCTCTCGTTTTCAAAGTGCTTGTTCGGGTTGGCCTGATAGTCGAGCAGGTTCTGCAGATTGATCGTCAGGCAATCGCCAGCGGCCACGCGCAGCACCAACGGCCGTGGCCGCTTGTCCGGGCGCAGCGAGACTTTGCCCGGCACCGCGGCGCCGCCGTAAGCCAGCGACTGCTCATGTTCATCGACCACATCGCGGCGCAGGGCGAACATCATGCCGTTGATGTTCTGCGCACCGAGGCGGTTGAACATCAGCGGTTGATCGAAGGCGACGACGTTGGCCACCAGGTTGCGCTCGCAACGCACGGCCGCGCCGGCCAGTTCGACGCTGAGCATCGAGGCCAGAATCAGCAGCCAGTTAATCAGGGACGGAGCGTGAGGAAAGCCAGCCATGATCAGTAACCTCGTAGTGGGTGCTCTTGGGAACACTTCTCGACAAATGCCTCGGAGCAATCCGCGTGCCACAAAAAATTTCATTACCGTTCAATCAGTTACCGCGAGCACTTGAGAATCCGGGGGATATTCCCCACCGGTTTTCCCCACTTTTCGGGTGTCTTCGGTTTGCCCCGAAAGTGGGGAAAACCGGGTTGGGCTCACAACGGCGCATCCATGGCCAGGCCCTGCAAACGCCGGTACTGACGCAATACGTTCGGCACATACCGCTGGGTTTCGGCGAACGGCGGAATCACCCGGCCACGGCTGAGCACTGCGTCCGGCCCGGCGTTGTAGGCCGCCACGGCGAGGGCGATGTCGTTGTCGAACAGGGTCATCAGGCGCTTGAGGTATTTGGCCCCGCCCTGGATGTTGGCCTTGGGGTCGTAGACGTCGGTCACGCCCATTTCCCGCGCGGTGTCGGGCATCAACTGCATGAGCCCGCCCGCGCCTTTGGCTGAGGTCGCGCCGGGGTTGTAGTGGGACTCGGCGTTGATCACCGCGTGCAACAGCGCTTCGGGTAATTGATTGACCTTGGCCGCCGCCGACACCAGTTCCGCGTAGGGCTGGTTGGCGATCATTTGCGGCTGCTGATCAAGGCTGGCCACTGCGGCGTCAGCCTCGCGGATCACCCGTTCGTAGGTGCGTCCGGGTCGGTGAACGTTGGACAGTACATAGCTGCCCTTGGCGTCCACCGAGATGAACACATCGGCCTGCGCGGCGCCGCTGAGCAGCACACAACCGAGCAATCCGCTGGCAAGGAATTTCATGTCGGGCCTCCCCGGATCGCCCCCGATAAATTGGGGGAAATGCCCCAATGGCCGATCACGTTTGAGCCATACGCAAGCACTGTGCCGACTCTTGAAAGGCCCGATTTACAAGGGCTTCAGCCAATCAGGCGGTTTTCAGTGGGGCTGAGCATGGCAATTGCATAAGCCCTTCAGGCGACACGGCTGCCACTCACGGGAGGTCATCATGAAGCTGCAATTTCGTCCGCGTGGCCAACGCGGTTTTACCCTGCTCGAATTGCTCGTGGTGCTGGTGGTGCTCGGCCTGTTGGCCGGGATCGTCGCGCCGAAATACTTCGCCCAACTCGGTCGCTCGGAAGTGAAAGTGGCCAAGGCGCAGATCGAAGGGTTGAGCAAGGCGCTGGATATCTATCGACTGGAGGTCGGTCACTACCCGTCCACCGAACAGGGCTTGCAGGCCTTGGTCACCGCACCGAGTGACGAGGCGAAATGGACCGGCCCGTACTTGCAGAAAAAGCTGCCGCAGGATCCGTGGGGGCGTAACTACGCCTACCGCTATCCCGGCGAAAACAGCGAGTACGACTTGCTGTCGATGGGCAAGGACGGCCAGCCCGGCGGCGAAGGTGAAAACGCCGAAGTGACCAACTGGCAGTAAGCGGAGCGCGGCCCATGCGATTTCATTTGAAGGCAGTCGGCAAGGCGGGCGTGGTGTCCTTGAGCGTGGAAGCGCCAGGCGACAGCGAAGCGCGGCGCATCGCCGAGGACCAGGGTTTGCGTGTGCTCAGCTCGCACGCCGACAAGCATTGGCGTTCGCTGAAACTGCGTCAGCGCGAGACCTTCAATCTGGTGTTGTTCAGCCAGGAACTGACCACGCTGCTCAATGCCGGCCTGCCGTTGATCGATGCGCTGGAAAGCCTCGCCGAAAAAGAAACCGCCCCCGCCGCCCGCAAAACCTTGAGTGAGCTGGTGCGCCTGCTGTACGAGGGCAAATCCTTCTCGCAGGCGTTGGGCCAGTTGTCGGCGGTGTTCCCGCCGCTGTACGTGGCGCTGGTTCAGTCCAGCGAGAAGACCGGCGCGGTCGGCGATGCACTGGGACGCTATGTCAGTTATCGCCAGCGCATGGACGAGGTGCGGCAGAAGATCATCAGTGCCTCGATCTATCCGATGTTGTTGCTGATAGTCGGCGGTGGCGTGGTGCTGTTCTTGATGGGGTACGTGGTGCCGCGCTTCAGCCTGGTATTCGAAGGGCTAGGGAATAACCTGCCGTGGCTGTCGCAGGTGCTGATGAGCAGCGGCATGTTTTTGCATGCGCATCAGGCTGAATTCTTCGGTGCGCTGGCAGCGATTGTCATCGCCCTCGCCGTGCTGCAGAAGCAACCGGCGTTTCGCCGCGAGCTGGACCGACTGGTGGAGAAACTGCCGGCCGTGCATCAACGGATTTTCATGTATGAACTGGCGCGATTCTATCGCTCACTGGGGATCCTGCTGCAAGGCGGGATTCCGCTGGTGACCGCCATGGCCATGGTGCGCGGCTTGCTCACCGTAGCGTCGCGGGTGCGCCTGGATCAGGCTTGCGAGCGGGTACGCGAGGGGCAGTCACTGTCTACCGCGCTGGAACTCAATCACCTGGTGACACCGGTGTCCCTGCGCCTGCTGCGCGCGGGCGAACAGTCCGGCAACCTCGGGCAGATGATGGAGCGCAGCGCCGATTTCTACGACGAGGAAATCAGCCGCTGGCTGGAGTGGTTCGTGAAGTTGTTCGAACCGCTGCTGATGACCTTCATCGGCCTGCTGATCGGGGTCATCGTGATCCTGATGTACATCCCGATTTTCGAACTGGCTTCGAGTATTCACTGACTCCGGGAACGGGTCCGATCCCTGCAACAACGCACTTTTACGTTCCCAACAAAACCACAAAGACGGAGAACGATATGCACATTCAAAAGCTCGTGCTCGCAATGGCCATCGGCGCAGTTCTGTCAGCGTCTACGGTGCTGATTCCGGATAGCCTTTCCGGCATTTCCAGTGTTCAGGCCAAGGAAGGTGGCAGTGGTGGTGGAGGGAGTGGCGGCGGTGGACATGGCGGAGGGGGTGGCGGTAACGGTGGAGGAAATGGCGGCGGGCATGGTGGTAGTGGTGGAGGCGGCGGAAGTGGCGGTGGCGGTGGCGGTGGCGGTGGCGGCAATGGTGGTGGACACGGCGGCAGTGGCAATGGCGGAAGTGGCCACGGTGACGGCGGCAGTGGTCACAGCGGCGGCGGCCAGGGCTCCGGACACGCCGGCAACTCCGCCTCCTCAGGACGCAGCGGCACCCACGCCGAACCAGGCGATGATCACGGCGTGCACCGGGCAGGCGAAGTCGGCGACGACCATGGCGTCCATCGCGCGGGTGAAGTCGGTGACGACCGGGGCCTGCATGCAGCAGGCGAACCGGGGGATGATCGTGGCGTACATGTCGGCGGCGAGCCGGGCGATGACAAGCGCGCCAACTGATCATTAGCCCCACCGCAATCTCTGTAGGAGTGAGCCTGCTCGCGATGGCGTTCTGTCTGTCATAGCTTCAGTGTCTGAATGACCGCTATCGCGAGCAGGCTCACTCCTACAAGGATTTGTGGTGTACGCAGATTCCGCAGACAAGCATAAATTCAATGTGGGAGCGAGCCTGCTCGCGAAGGCTGTGGATCAGCCAATGATGTTTTGACTGACACACCGATTTCGCGAGCAGGCTCGCTCCCACAAGGGTTTTGCAGGGATTGAAAATCTACTGTCAGGCTCAGAGATCGACGTGGCTCTGGTTCAACCGTTCACGCAAAAACTCGACCAACGCCTGCACCGGGCGCGAAGCCTGCCGATGCTGTGGGTAAACGGCTGAAAGTGTCAGCGGCTCCGGACGCAAATCATCCAGCACCGGCACCAACCGGCCATCTCTCAACGCCGCGCCAACGATGAACGTCGGCAAATAGGTAATGCCCATCCCCTGCACCGCCGCATCCCTAAGCAACTCGCCGTTGTTCACGCGCATGCGCCCGGTGACGTTGACCAACAGCGGCTTGCCCTGCCCCGCATTAAACCGCCATTGCACCGAACGCCCGTGCCCGTAAGGCAGGCAATCATGACTGTGCAGATCTTCGGGTTTGAGCGGCGTGCCACGTTCAGCCAGATACGCCGGGCTGGCGCAGTACACCCGTTCAATCGACGCGATGCGCCGGGCGATCAATGTCGAATCTTCGAGCACGCCAATGCGCAACGCCAGATCGTAGCCCTCACCGAGCAAATCCACCGGCCGATCACTCAGATCGACCTCAACCGTGACTTCCCGATAGCGCTGCAAGAACAGTGGTAACAGACACCCCAGATGCGCCACCGCAAACGACAGCGGCGCACTCAAGCGAATCGTCCCGCGAGGCTCGGCGGTTTGCCCGGCGATGCCTTGCTCCACTTGCTCGACTTCACCCAGCAGGCGCAAGGCCGATTCGTAATAACTCTGGCCCAGTGGCGTGACATCGAGGCGTCGGGTCGAGCGGTTCAACAACCGCACGCCAAGGCGCTCCTCCAGTTGCATCAAGCGTCGGCTGACGAACTGCTTGGACAGGCCCAGTTGATCGGCCGCGGAGGTGAAGCTGCCGGAGTCCATGACCTGGCAAAAAATACGCATGTCTTCGAACGGGTTCATTGTCACTCTCTGGTAGACAGTAAAACGCTTTATAGCCGCTTTTTCACTTTTCGGCAGCCCATTAATCTGTGCTCACGGTTTAAAAACAACCTTGAACAGGTAGGAGCTGCCGCAGGCTGCGATCTTTTGATCTTGATCTGCGGTGATGCTGGAAAAAGGCAACAAACAGGATCAAAAGATCGTCCGATCGCGGCCCGAGCCTTCGGCAGCTCCTACACGAACGTATAAACACTCAAAAATGGAATTGAACATGAACATCAAGAAAACCCTCACCGCTTCCCTCCTCGCCCTGTCCATCGGCAACGCATTCGCCGCCGAAAGCAGCGGTGTCGAACACAACACCCAAGCCTTCCTCAACGCCCTCGCCGCCGGTGGTGGCAAACCCCTTGAGCAACTGAGCCCGAAAGACGCCCGTGCGGTGCTGACCGGCGCGCAGGCTTCGGTGAAAGTGGACCTGTCCGGTGTTGACGTCAGCGACAAGGCGATCAAGGTCGATGGCCAGACCCTCAATCTGAAAGTGGTGCGGCCGGCCAAGGTCAAAGGCGAGTTGCCGGTGTTCATGTTCTTCCACGGTGGCGGCTGGGTGCTGGGCGATTTCCCGACGCACCAGCGCCTGATTCGTGATCTGGTGGTGGGTTCCGGCGCGGTCGCGGTGTACGTCGATTACACGCCGTCGCCGGAAGCGCAGTACCCGACCGCGATCAACCAGGCTTATGCCGCGACAAAATGGGTGGCCGAGCACGGCAAGGACATCGGTGTCGACGGCAAGCGCCTGGCGGTGGCCGGCAACAGCGTCGGCGGCAACATGGCGGCGGTCGTGGCGTTGATGGCCAAGGAACAGAAAGCCCCGGCGCTGCGCTTCCAGCTGCTGATGTGGCCGGTGACCAACGCGCAGTTCGACGACGGTTCGTACCAGCAATTCGCCGAGGGCCATTTCCTCACCAAAGGCATGATGCAGTGGTTCTGGGACAACTACACCACCAACCCGGCCGAGCGTGCGCAGATCCATGCCTCGCCGCTCAACGCCAGCGCCGAACAGCTCAAAGGCTTGCCCGCTGCCCTGGTGCAGACCGCCGAATTCGACGTGCTGCGTGACGAAGGCGAAGGCTATGCGCGGCATCTGGATGCAGCCGGCGTGGCGGTGACCTCGGTGCGCTACAACGGGATGATTCATGACTTCGGCCTGCTCAATCCGCTGAGCCAGATTCCTGAGGTGAAGGCGGCCGTGCGTCAGGCGGCGGCTGAGCTGAAGACTCATTTGAATCCATAAAAGCAAAACATCGCAGCCTTCGGCAGCTCCCACAGTGGACACGCGCAGGCTGCGATCTTGGCTGTTGATCTTGTGGCGAGGGAGCTTGCTCCCGCTGGGCTGCGCAGCGGCCCCAAAACCGGGTGAGCGCTGCGCACTCAAGCGGGAGCAAGCTCCCTCGCCACAAAAGCTGCTCCTTACGAAGCCTTTGCCTTTCTGGAGTCCTCCATGTCCTTCCTCCTCACTCACCTGCTGTCTCTGAGCGCCGCCCTGCTGCTGCTCGACGCCGTGCTCTGGCACTTCTCGCCCTTCACTCATCGCGCCCCGAGAGTCGGTGTGCGGCTGGTGCTGTTTCTGGCGTTCACGGCGCTGGTGATCAACGCCGGCGTCAGCCCGCTGCAAGCACCGCTGTTCGCCGATGATCGCGTCGCGCAATTGGGGGCGACGGCGTTGGGGATTCTCTGGTGGCTGTACGCCGCGCGGGTGCTGACCGAAGTCATCGGCCTGGCGCTGATGCGCCGCATCGGCCACAGCGGTCGTTTGCTGCAGGACGTGATTGGCGCCCTGGTCTTTCTGGTCGCCACCGTTGCCGCGGCCGGTTACGTGCTGGAGTTGCCGGTAAAAGGCTTGCTGGCGACTTCGGGCGTGGTGGCCATCGTTGTCGGTCTGGCGCTGCAAAGCACCCTCGCCGATGTGTTCTCCGGAATCGTGCTCAACACCACCAAGCCGTATCAGGTGGATGATTTCGTGGTGATCGACGGCGTCGAAGGCAAAGTCTTCGACATCGACTGGCGCGCCACCCACCTGTTGACCAGCGCCGGAACCATGGCGGTGGTGCCGAACTCGGTGGCGGCCAAGGCGAAGATCGTCAACCTCAGCCGCCCGAACAACATGCACGGCGTGTCGATCAGCATTCAGGTGCCGAATCATATCCGCCCACGGCGGGTACTCGATGCGCTTGATCGCACCTTGCAGGGCAGCAGTTCGCTGTTGCTGACGCCAGCGCCGAAAGCCGTGCTGAAAGAGGCCGGCGAAACCATGTCGGAATACGTCGCCAGCGGCTTCATCGCCGAGCTCGGCAAGAAAAGCGAAGTGCGCAATCAACTGTTCGACCTCGCCCACCGGCATCTCGAAGCGGCGGGCATTTCGCGGCATCCGGACGGCGTGATCGAACCTTCGACCCGTGGTCGTGCGTTGCTCGATGAAGTGAAAATCTTCCGCTCGCTGAGCAGTGATGAGCGCGATCGTCTGGCGGAATCGATGGTTGCCCAGCAATACGCGGCGGGCCAGGTGGTGCTGGATCTGGATGAAGTGCCGGACAGCCTGTTCGTGATTGCCACCGGCGTCGTCAGTGCGACCGTGGCGGACGGCGACAGCAAGGTCGAGGCCGGGCGGATGGGGCCGAGTGAAGTCATGGGTGAGCAGAGCATTCTGGCGGATACGCCGTCGCAGGCGACGTTCACGGCGTTGACGTCGAGCATCATCTATCGCCTCGACAAGAACCTCACCCGTCAGTGCATGGAGCAGCGCACGGAGGTGGGTCGGGCGTTGAATAAATTGCAGGCGGTGCGGCAGCAGAACAGTCGCCTCGCGTTGATGGCCAAACCGGTGCCGGTGAGGAAAGGCGGGTTTTTGGGGTGGCTTCAAAAGCGTTGAAAGCAAAAGATTGCAGCCTGCGGCAGCTCCTACATTGGAATGCGTTCCCCCTGTAGGAGCTGCCGCAGGCTGCGATCTTTTGATCTTACTTAGCGGTGAACTTGGTGTAGCTGTTGATCAGGTTGCGGTAGTTCGGCAGACGCTCGGACAGCAGATGCGCCAGACCTTCCATATCATTGCGCCAGTCACCCTGCAGCTCGCACGCGACCGAGAACCAGTTCAGCAGGTGGGCACCCGCCGCCGACATCCGCGCCCACGCCGCCTGCTGCACGGTGGTGTTGAAGGTGCCCGACGAGTCAGTCACCACAAACACTTCGTAGCCTTCAGCAATGGCCGACAAGGTCGGGAACGCTACGCAAACATCAGTCACCACACCGGCGATGATCAGTTGCTTGCGGCCGGTGGCCTTGATCGCTTTAACGAAATCTTCGTTGTCCCAGGCATTGATCTGGCCCGGACGCTGAATGAACGGCGCATCCGGAAACTGCTCGCGCAGCTCGGGCACGATCGGGCCGTTGGGGCCGGCATCGAAACTGGTGGTGAGGATGGTCGGCAGCTTGAAGAACTTGGCGATGTCGCCCAGCGCCAGCACGTTGTTCTTGAATTCGTTCGGAGTGAAATCCTGGACCAGCGAGATCAGACCGGTCTGGTGATCGACCAGCAGTACGACCGCATCATCTTTGTTCAGACGTGTGTAAGGAACGCTCATGGCAAAACTCCTGATGGACGGATGGATGAAGCGTGAAGCGCCGACCGGATGGCCGGCGCTTCAGGGGAAATCAGAAAGCGAAGCAGGAACAGCCGAATGCGCCCCAGAAACCGGCGAAGTCGCTGACCGGTGCGTTCGACATCCGCGCCTTTTCATGGCTGTGGGTGTGCACCGCGCACGGGCCGCTGCACTGGTGAACCTGCGCCTGCAACGGCGAATTCGGCCGCCAGTGGCCCGGGACTTTCACCACCGGTGACCAGTCTGGCAGCACCGGAATCGAGCGCGGGCCGAGGTCTTCGAAGTCGCCGGCGGCGTAGACAATCTTGCCGCCGACCACGGTCAGTACCGATTCGATCCACTTGATCGCTTCTTCTTCGACATGGAAGAAGTCCGCGCTCAGCGCTGCCAGATCCGCCAGTTGCCCGACCTTGATCTGGCCTTTCTTGCCCTGCTCCGAGGAGAACCAGGCGCTGCCATGGGTGAACAATTCCAGCGCGGTGGTGCGCGGCAAACCTTCTTCGTACAAGGCCAGACCGCCGACGGTGCGGCCACTGACCATCCAGTACAGCGACGTCCACGGGTTGTAGCTGGACACCCGCGTTGCATCGGTGCCGGCGCCGACCGGTACGCCTTCGGCGAGCATGCGTTTGATCGGCGGGGTCGCCTCGGCGGCTTGTTTGCCGTAGCGGTCGACAAAGTACTCGCCCTGGAACGCCATGCGATCCTGAATCGCGATGCCGCCGCCCAGCGCTTTTACCCGCTCGATGTTCTGTGGGGTGATGGTTTCAGCGTGGTCGAAGAACCACGGCAAACCGTTGAATGGAATGTCGCGATTGACCTTCTCGAACACGTCGAGCATGCGGCTGATCGATTCGTTGTAAGTCGCGTGCAGGCGGAACGGCCAGCGCTGCTCGACCAGGTGGCGCACCACCGGCTCCAGCTCTTGCTCCATGGTTTCCGGCAGGTCCGGGCGCGGTTCGAGGAAGTCTTCGAAGTCCGCCGCCGAGAACACCAGCATTTCCCCGGCGCCGTTGTGGCGCAGGAAGTCATCGCCCTGATGCAATTTCACGCTGCCGGTCCAGTTCTGGAAATCGCTCAGCTCTTCTTTCGGCTTCTGGGTGAACAGGTTGTAGGCGATGCGCACGGTCAACTGGTCGTCCTTGGCCAGTTGCTCGATCACCTGATAATCGTCCGGGTAGTTCTGGAAACCGCCGCCGGCATCGATCGCGCTGGTCAGGCCGAGGCGATTGAGTTCGCGCATGAACTGGCGGGTCGAGTTGACCTGATATTCCAGCGGCAGCTTCGGCCCCTTGGCCAGTGTCGAGTAGAGAATCATCGCGTTCGGTCGCGCGACCAGCATGCCGGTCGGGTTGCCGTTGCTGTCACGGACGATCTCGCCACCCGGCGGGTTCGGCGTGTCGCGGGTGTAACCGGCCACGCGCAATGCGGCGCGGTTGAGCAGCGCGCGGTCATACAGGTGCAGGATGAACACCGGGGTGTCCGGCGCGGCCTGATTGATTTCTTCAAGGGTCGGCATGCGCTTTTCAGCGAACTGGAATTCGTTCCAGCCACCGACCACGCGCACCCATTGCGGGGTCGGCGTGCGATCGGCCTGATCCTTGAGCATGCGCAGGGCATCGGCCAGCGACGGCACGCCTTCCCAGCGCAGTTCGAGGTTGTAGTTCAAACCGCCACGAATCAAGTGCAAGTGCGAGTCGTTGAGACCCGGAATGACGCAACGACCGTGCATATCGACCACTTGCGTATTCGGCCCGCGCAGGGCCATGGCCTGGTTATCGTTGCCAACCACGACGAAACGGCCGTCGGTGATCGCCACGGCGCTGGCCAGTGGTTTGGTGCGATCTACGGTATGAAACTGGCCATTGAATAAAATCAGATCGGCGCTCATCGCAGTTCCTCAAGCAAAGTGAAAAGAAGCGAACCCCGCGCGCTCAGCGCGGCGAGGTTTCTTGGGAATCGAGGTGTTCATGGGCCTGGCTGGCTTCGAGCCACGGCGTAAACAATCGGGTGACCGGCGGCATCACCACATACACCACCGACAGGACGATGGTCAGGGTGATCAGGAACGTCGCGACGACGTAGTTCGACAGGATCGGATGCAGCGCCAGCAGCGGTCCCCAGATCAACGGCACGAGCAAAGTGTGCGGCAGTATCACCAGCAGCGAGACCACGGCCTGTTTCCAGCGCGGCGGCGGCGTAGCGGCATCGGCCAGTGGCGAGAACCAGAATTCATTGATCGGCGCGACTTCGGTCTGATCGCCATCAGCCAGCATCGGCGCCGCTTCGGCGACCAGTGCCTGACGCTGCGGCGATTCCAGCCAGCCTTGCATCGCTTCGGTGGAACTGAAGCGCAGCACGCAGGTGTAGAAATCGAGACGCCCGCGCTTGCCGCGCACCACGTCCACGCCCAAATGCCCTTCACGCTGCCCCGCCACGCGGACGATATTGCGCAGCCAGGCCTCATACGCTGACTCGAAACCGGCCTTGACCCGGTGCTTGATGATCAGCGTGACCGTCTCATCGGCCCCCGGTGCTTGTGGATTGAGGACTTCAGGCATAACGCAGCACTCCGGGCAAACGAACAGGAATCACCAGCCGTCCCGGCCCGGCGATCAACACAGTGGTAAACAGGATCAACAGCAACCAGCCGAACTGCCCTTCAGCCACACTCCATTGCGGATGCACGACCAGCAGTGCCACCAGCAGCACAAAGAGAATAGGCACGCAGGCCAATCGCGCCAGTAACCCGGCGACGATCAGTAGCGGACAGAGGACTTCGGCGAAGATCGCCAGGATCAAGGTGAGGTAAGAACCGAGGTGGAACGGGTCTTCGATCAGTTGCAACTGCGCGGTAAAGTCGAGCAGCTTGGGCAAGCCGTGGACCCAGAGCAGAAACAACCCGCCGCTGACCCGCAGGAACAGCAAACCGATGTCGCGTGCCTGTTCTTCCCGTTGAGAAACGTGCATGGACTCACCCGTGAATAATTATTGGGTGAATCATGCCGGGGTTGGGTGGGAGGAAATTGGATGGGTGTGCTCAGTTCCACGGCGTGCCAGGATTTTTGAAACACCGCAGAACACTGTGGGAGCGAGCCTGCTCACGAAGGCGTCGGGTCAGTTATAAATACTTTGAATGACACAGCGCTTTCGCGAGCAGGCTCGCTCCCACAGGGGGGTTGTGTTCAGGCCGGTGGTTCGAGGTTATCCAGCACCCGATTCACCGCCAGCTCTCCGAGCATGATCAACTGCGCAATCCCCAACAACGCCCGACGCTGCGGCGCGGGCAACAGGTGGGCGACGTCCTGGGCGATGGTTTTGGCCGAGGCAAGTGTTTCGCTGGCGTCGGTCAGCAGTTCTTCGGCTTTGGTGTCGGCAGTTACCGCGTACATGCCGCGAGTTCTGCGTGGAGGTGGCGTGGAACCAGATGGCAGGAGGTAATGGTCGAGCGCGCGGTCGGCGGCTTCGTGGAGTTTTCTCGAATCGATGGATTCGTAGGGGGATGTGGGGTCGATGTCTGGTGGATTGGGTGTGACTTTGAACATGGTGAATCTCCTTTTTAGAGCCGGGATCACCACGTCCTGTCGCTAAACAGGATGGGTGGCGACCGTATGCAGGTTAGCGAACCGGTAAAAAGGCAACCCGGTAGACCCGAAGGTCTCCCGCATACAGCCGCCATAGCGAAGTGCAGACGATAGCCTGCTACGAAGCATGGAGCGCTGATGCACTTTTTTTGGTCCGAGTCGCTAAACCCGATCGCTGAGTTTTCAGCGACCACCAAACGATAGAGACCCGACCACAAGCGCACAAGCCGGCGGATTCTGGCGTAGCTGTAGGCAAAGGCGCAAGGTTGCGTAGCCTGAAAGAGTGTCTGTGGGTGTTGCTTAAACGGCGATGTTTAAACAACCGAAAACTCAAGAATCACACCAAACCAATGTGGGAGCGAGCCTGCTCGCGAAGGCGCCGGGTCAGTCAACAAATGTTTTGAATGACACACCGCTTTCGCGAGCAGGCTCGCTCCCACAGGGGATTGGTGTTGTTTGTGAGATATGCGCAGTGATTCAAATCACTGGAATATCCAGCGGCGCCGCCATGAACTGACTGATCCGCGAGCGCAACCATTTCTCCGCCGGATCGTTGTCATGCACCCCGCTCCACGCCATCGACAACTGCGCCGCATCGATCGGGAACGGTGGATCCTCGGCACGCAACGCACACCCTTCAACCAGCGCGCAGGCCGCGTAATCCGGCACGGTGGCGATCATCTCGGTGCCGGCGAGCAAGGCGCGCAGGCCGCTGAACTGCGGCACGCCCAGCACCACGCGGCGCGAACGGCCGACCTTGGCCAGGTCCAGGTCGATATTGCCGCTGAGGTCACCGGAGAACGACACCATCGCGTGCGGGCGCTCGCAGTATTCGTCGAGGGTCAGCGGCCCCGGGCGGTCGTCACCGCGCAAAACCTTGCAGGGAATGTCGCGCAATGTTTTGCGCTTGGCGTTGGCCGGCAGATCGGTGGTGTAGCTGACGCCGACGGAGATTTCCCCAGAGGCCAGCAGCGTCGGCATCAGCAGGTAGTTGGCGCGGCGCACCACCACGACAATCCCCGGCGCCTCTTGCTGCAGCTGACGCAACAATGGCGGAAACAGGCCGAATTCGGCGTCATCCGACAGGCCGATGCGAAACACGTCGCAACTGCTCGCCGGTTCGAACTCCTTGGCGCGGCTGACCGCGCCGGAGATGACGTCCATCGCCGGTTGCAGCTCTTTGAGAATCGCCAGTGCCCGTGCAGTCGGCTCCATGCCGCGACCGTTGCGCAACAGCAAAGGATCATCGAACAGATCACGCAAACGCCCCAACGCGGCGCTGACCGCCGGTTGCCCCATGAACAGCTTTTCGGCGACGCGAGTCAGGTTCTTTTCGAACATCAACGCTTCGAAAATCACCAGCAGGTTCATGTCGACGCGACGCAGATCGTTACGGTTCATAGGCACGTTTTCCTTTTCGGTGTCAGCCGTTTTTTGCGGGTAGGCGCTGCGCACTTTACTCGATTAACGGCACCTTGGCCGCGCGCTTGTAAGGGCCGTATTCCACGGGCACCCACTGAAAATGTTTGCCTTGTGCAGTGATGTGACCGATGCCCGGAAACGGCAGGTGCGCCGCCGTCACCCACGTCTTGCTGGCGACCGCCGCACTGAAGACTGCCTGACGAGCGTTGATCGCTTGCGCACTGTTGACGTCAAAGCCGATCGACACTTCCGGATGCTCAAACTGCACCGCCAGGTTATGCACCAGATCCCCCATGAAGACGATGCTCTGATTCTGCGAGGTGAAACGGTAGGTGGTGCTGCCCGGCGTATGTCCTGCTTCGAGTGTCGCTTCGACTAACCCCGGCAACGGCGACTGGCCCGCAGCGAAGGTCTTGAAACGCCCGGTGGCGACATAGGGCGCAGTGGAGTCCTGGGCGATCTTGAAAAACTCCCGGGCGCCGGCCGGCGCTTTGGCCAGCGCGGCCGGATCGAGCCAGTAATCCGCTTCAGCCTTGGCGGCGTACACCGTGGCATGGGTGAACAACGCTTGCTTTTGTGCATCGACCAGACCACAGACATGATCGAGGTGCAGGTGCGTCAGCAAAACCGTATCGACCTGCTCTGGCTGGTAGCCGGCCGCCTGCATATTCGCCACGAGCTGCCCGGCGGTGGCGCCAATGCATTGCCCGGCGCCGCTGTCGACCAGAATCAGTTGCTTGCCGGTATTGACCAGAAAAGCATTGAACGCCGTCTGGACACCCGGGGTTTCAATCGAACGGCGTGCCAGCAGTGCGCGGATCCGGGCCTGACTCATGCCCTGCAATAGCTTCGGCGACAGGTCGTTGTAGCCATCGAACAACGCGGTGACCTCGTAATCCCCCACGGCCAGGCGGAAATAGCCCGGCGCCTGAGTGCCCTGCTGTGGTGCCTGCGCCATGGCAGCGGAAATCACCAGCGCGCACGTCAGCGCCGTCGCTGCTTTAAAGATGCCTTTCATTTGATTCCCCTTGGATCTGCCGATTGCGGCGCCCGATCGGTTCGCCACGCTTGCAGTCATCGTGCCGCAAACCGCGGGGCGCAGACTTGCAGGGATGTGCTGAGTTCAGCTCAATGCGCTGGAATTAACAACGATTAACTCGTCAGCCTCCCGCCCTCGGCCAACAATGAAACCCTCTGCGCAGCGTTGTTTTTTTGACCTGAGGGGATGCGCCGACCGTGCATCCCCCATCGACACGGACTTTGGCCATGGCTCATTTACAGCACAGCGTCGCCCTCGCCCCTGCCAACGAACCACGCAAGACCGGGGTCGGCGGACTCAGTCCGCAACGTGAACGACAGGTCAAACAACTGATCCTCGAACGCCTCGGAGAGAGCCTTGAGGTCACCGAACTGGCCCGCGCCTGCTCGCTGTCGCGCAGTCACTTTTCCCGCGCCTTCAAATGCAGCACCGGGTTATCGCCGCAGGACTGGATTCGCACCCAGCGCCTCGCGCGAGCCAAGCTGCTGATCCAGCACACCGACCTGAGCCTGACGCAAATCAGCCTGGAATGCGGGTTCTGCGATCAGGCGCATTTCTGCCATATGTTCACCCGCAGCGAAGGCATCAATCCGTTTGCCTGGCGCTGCCAGATCATGCGTGCCCCCAAAGCTCACCGTGCACAGCCCGCCGTGTTTTGATCGCGGCCCCCGTTGCACTGACGCTCAAACCTGAGGATTATGCCGGGACACCCCGGAATAGAAGGCCTGCGCACGCGCCCGGCCCTACTCCGCTCTGTCCGCCGCAGCACCGCAGGAGTGAGCTGTTGAGTCTTTCCCCGAATCAGGCCCTCGGTTTTGGCCCCTATCGGATTCATCCCGGGCAACGCCTGGTGCTCGAAGGCGAGCAGCCGTTGCGCCTGGGCCGACGGGCGATGGACATCCTTCTGATTCTGCTGGCCCATGCCGGCGAAGTGGTGAGCAAGCAGCAATTGATGGCCGGGGTCTGGCCGGACAGCGTGGTCGAGGACATCAACTTGCGTGTGCACATGGCGGCATTGCGCAAGGCACTCGGTGACGGTCAGGCCGGCCAGCGTTACATCATCACCGTGGCGCAACGCGGTTACAGTTTCGTCGCCCCGGTTTTACCGCAATCCATGAAGGAGCGTCCTGTGGGCGATGCTGGTGGTCGGCACAATTTGCCCCTGCGGCGCACGCGCATGATCGGTCGCCAGGCGCTCGTCGATAGCTTGATGACGCAGTTGCCGCGCCAACGCTGCATCACCCTGGTCGGCCCCGGCGGGATTGGTAAAACCACCGTGGCCTTGCGCGTGGCCGAGCAGTTGATCGGACATTACCGCGACGGTATTCGGCTGGTTGACCTGGCACCGCTCAACGATCCCCGGCTGATTTGCTCACATCTGGCAGCGCTGCTCGACTTGGTATTAGTGGACGGTGATCCGCTGGCCGCGCTGGTCAATGGCCTGCAACAGCGGCAGATGCTGTTGCTGCTCGACAACTGCGAACACCTGATCGATGCCGTCGCGGCGCTCAGTGAAAGCATTCTGCGCGGGGCACCGGGGGTACATATTCTCGCCACCAGCCGCGAGAGCCTGCGCGCTGAAGGTGAATTCGTGCAGCGTCTGGATACCCTCGACTACCCGTCGATGCGCGCAGTATTGAATCGTCAGCAGGCACTGGAATATTCGGCGCTGCAGCTGTTCATCGAACGGGCTACGGCCGCGCAGGAAAGCTTCGAACTGAGCGACGCGCAGTTGCCACAAGCGATCGAGATCTGCCACCGACTCGACGGTATTCCGCTCGCGTTGGAGCTGGCGGCAGCGCAGGTTGCCGAGCTGGGCCTGAAAGGTCTGCTGAGCCAATTGCAGGGCCGCTTGCCACCGCTGGCGGCGGGCAATCAAAGCAGTCTTGAGCGACATCTCACCCTGCGCGCCACGCTGGACTGGAGTTTCAACCTGCTCGACGCTTGCGAGCAAACCTGCCTGCGTCGTCTGGGCGTGTTTTGCGGGAGCTTTACTTTAGAGTCGGCGGCGGCGGTTATCGTCGGCCAACAGATCGACCCCGGGGTGGTGTTCGTGTCGATCACCCAACTGGTGGCCAAATCCCTGCTCAGCGTTGAGGTCGGTGACGAAGAAGTGTTCTACCGCTTGCTCGACACAACCCGCCGTTACGCACTGGAAAAACTCGATCACGCCGCCGAATGCGAGGAAACCCGCGAACGCCATGCCGAACGCTGCCTGGCATTGATGCAGCAGGCGCAAAGCGATTGGGAAATGACACCGACGGCGTTGTGGATCGAGCGCTATGCCCGCGGACTGGAAGACCTGCGCGCGGCGCTGGACTTGTGCCTGAACGGTGTCGGCCCGGGTGGTCTCGGGGTTCGCCTGACAGCAGCGTCGGCGCCCCTGTGGCAAGAGTTGTCGCTGCTCAAGGAGTACGGCGGCTATGTGCGCCGGGCGCTGAGCCTGCTCGATGAACTCGGCGAACCCTGCCCCCGTCTGAAAATTTCCCTGAAACTGGCCCTCGGCAGTGCCTGTTATCACACGTGGGGAGGCACCCCGGAAACCATCCAGGCGTTCGTCGAGGCTCGCCAGTTGGCCCTCGAACACGACGACGTCGCCGGGCAATTGCGCGCGGTGTCCGGGCACATGGCGGTCAACCTCAGTTGCGGGCACTACCGCATGGCGCTGGCGCAGAGTGAGCACTTCGATCGCCTCGGCGTGCACGGTGACCCGTTGTTGTCATTGAGTACCCACCGTTTGCGCGTGCTGGCCCTGCACTATGCCGGTGATCAACCGCAGGCGCGCATTCATGCCGAGCAGGTGCTGCAGCGCATGGCGCATAGCGGTCACGTCAACCGCTTCACTCATGGTTTTGGCGTGCAGTACGACCAGAGCGTCGCCTCGCTGACGGTGCTGGCGCGAGTGCTATGGATGCAGGGATTGCCGGAGCAAGCGTGGCATACGGCGCGACTGGCCCTGGATATTGCCGTGCAGATCGACCATGGCACTTCGATTTGTTACACCCTGGCGCTGGCCAGTTGCCTGATCGCCCATTACAACGGCGATCAGCAGAACGCCCAGGCGTTGTTGCAACTGCTGCTGGAGCAATCGCAGAAGCATTCGGTGCTGCTGTTCAACACGTGGGCGCGGCACTATGCGCAGGTGATCGACACGCAAATCGGTGCGTCAGTACCGAAGGACAGCAGTGGGCTGATTCGGGAAATCATGGTGACGCTGGATGACCGTTTTGTGGACGAAGCGCTGCTTGAGCGGGCGCTGAGTGGTGATGCGGGTTGGAGCACGGCGGAGATTTTGCGGGCTCGGGCGGATGCGCTATTGAAGGACGATCTGCGTTGTCTGGACGGGCCCCTTCGCGAGCAGGCTCGCTCCCACATGGGGTCTGAGTACACCCAAAAACCCTGTGGGAGCGAGCCTGCTCGCGAAGAGGCCCTCAAGGAAGCCGAAGCACTCCTGCAACAATCCCTGACCGTCGCCCGCCGCCAGGGCGCGCTCGCCTGGGAACTGCGCAGTGCCACGTCACTGGCGCAACTCTGGCAGCGCCAATCGCGCTGCCAAGAGGCGCTGGATTTGCTCACGCCGATCTATCAGCGCTTCACCGAGGGCTACGCGACTCCGGATTTGCGCAAGGTACGCTTGCTGATCGACGATTTACGCGAGCACGTGCACGCCTGAGGCCCGGCGAATCCGGCTGATATAACGCGTATGCCGCCGTTCAAGATCAATTCCCTCACCGCTACGCTCCAGTTGCTCACGGGCGTAGCAGCGAGTGGTATGGAGCATTCGGTATCGGCCTGCACTGCCGCCCCGCTCCACCACCAGTAATGACTGGCGTGCCAGGCCTTCGATGAGCGCGGCAAGCCGCGACGACGCCAGTTGCGGGCAACTGATTACCGCCAGTGCCGCCTCCAGGGTAAATGCCATTTTGAACACCGATAAACGCTGCAGCGCGCGTTGTTCCTGCTCGCTCAAGCGTTGATAGCTCCAGTCGAGCGCCGCCTGCATGGATTGGTGGCGGGGCACAGCGGTGCGCCGGCCATGGCTGAGCACTTGCAGACCATTGCGCATTTGCGCCTGCAAGCCGACCAACGCCAAGGCGTCGATCTGCGCCGCGGCCAGTTCGATCGCCAGCGGTAAACCGTCGAGTTGGCGACAGATCTCCAGCACGGCTTTGACATCCTGCTCACGCAGGCGGAAATCATGCTGTCGCGCCCGGGCGCGGCTGACGAACAACTGCACCGCAGAATGGCCCATGGCCTCAGTGATGCAATCGCCTGCCGAGCGTTTCGGCAGGGTCAGCGGTGGCACGCACTGAAGGATTTCCAGACTGACCTGCAAGGCCTCGCGGCTGGTGGCGAGAATCGACAGCCGGGGAGCGGCCTCAAGCAACGTTTCAACCGCTGCCCGGCAGGCATCGCGACGGTGGTCTACGTTATCCAGCAGCAGCAACGCATGGCGAGTGGACAGTCCGGGCAAATCGCTTCCGAGAGTGCGCAGCACCTGATCGAGCAGCGGTGTGTCGTCGTCGATCAAGCTCAGATCGATCTGCCACACGCCGTCTCTGTAGTACTGCAACAGCAGTTCCGCGACCCGCAATGCGACAGTGGATTTACCCACCCCGGCCGCTCCCGTGACCGTCATCAGCCGGCACAACGGCATTTGCCGCACCAGCCCGCCGACCAGCGAGTCGCGCCCGGCGACCGGGGTCAGTCGCGCCGGCAAATTATGTTGAGGCGCTTGCAAGCCCTCGAAGGCTACTTGCGCCCCGCTGCTGCAACGCACCGGGGCGATAAACCTGTAACCGCATTGCGGCACGTTAACGATATAGCGCTGACCGTTTTCGCCGTCGCCCAAGGCGCGCCGGAGCGCGGCGATGTGCACGCGCAGGTTGATCTCCTCGACCACCGACGTCGGCCACACCAGGGCGATCAATTGCTCCTTCCTGACCACGCGCCCGGCACGCTCGACCAGCACCTGCAAAATGTCCAGCGCGCGACCACCCATGCGCAATGGCCGATCTCCATGGAGTATCAGCCGTTGGCGCAGATGGAAGGCGTAGGGGCCGAAATGCAGCACCGACGCCGTGTTCAAATCGATGAGGCTATCCATGCCAACATCTTGGCAGGCTCAGATGACGCGACAACTGCTACACGGGGCGCAGTACGGACATCCGGGTGCGCCAGACGGACAGCAGCGCTCTAGCTGAACTGTTCGCGGTATTGCGCGGGCGTCAGGCCGAGCTTTTCAGCGAACAGCGAACGCATGTGCCGCACACTGCCAAAGCCACTTTTGTAAGCCACGGTTTTAAGCGGCAGATCGGTGGTTTCCAGCAGGTTTCGCGCGCAGTCGATGCGCGCACTCTGCAGAAACTCCATCGGCGTCATGTTGATGTCGCGGGTGAACACCCGCGCGAAGTGCCGCGCACTCATATTGGCAACGGTTGCCATGCGCTCGACCGTGAAGGCTTCGTCGAGGTGTTCCAGCACGTAGCTCTGCGCGCGGGTAATCGGCGTTTCCTGCGGTGCCACCGCGGCCATCAGCGGGCTGAACTGCGCCTGCCCGCCCTGCCGCTTCATCACCACCAGCAGGACTTTGGCCACATCCTGCGCGAGTTTCTTGCCGTGATCACGAGCGACGACGGCGAGCGCCATATCGATCCCCGCCGTGACGCCGCCCGAGGTGACCAGGTTGCGATCCTCGACATAAATCTGGTCGGTCGTGACATGGGCCTTCGGGAACCCCTTGATCAGGCGTTCGGTGTAGTTCCAGTGCGTGGTTACACGGTAACCGTCAAGCAAACCGGCATGCCCCAGCACAAAGGCACCCGTGCAGATGGATCCGTAGTACTCGACGCGCCGGACTGCGTCTTTGAGCCAGGCAAACAACGAGGGGAACCGTTGGTTGTAGGCACCTGGGCCGCCTGGCACCAGCAGCAAATCATAACGTTCGGTGTCATCGCCAATGCTCCGGTCGGCCTGCACCATCACACCATTGGAGGCCCGCAGCGGGCCATCTTCGGTGCCAAGGGTGATCAATTGATAATGCGCATCGGGTTTCAGGTAGCGATTGGCAACCGAAAAAACCTCCAATGGCCCGGCCATGTCGAGCAGAAGAAAGTCGGGAAACAGCACCATTGCCACGGTTTTCATGGGAAGACATCACTTAAATCAGAGAGACATGATACGGACCAGACATTATGGCCAACTGCAGCCGTTTGAGCGCAAAAGTTTTGTGTGAAGGCTATCGCAAAACTGTCAACCTGACAGGGACAGTCTTTCAATTTTCATCTACTTATTGCGCGATCCAGTAAACAGTAACCTTCTCCTCACTCGGACGAATTCACGTCCCGCAAGGAGATTTCATCATGCTGACCCTTCGCAAAGCCTCCGATCGTGGCCTCGCCAATCATGGCTGGTTGAAGTCCTTTCACACCTTTTCCTTCGCCAGCTATCGCGACCCGCGTGAGCAGGGTTTTTCCGATCTGCTGGTGATTAACGACGACCGCGTTGCCGCCGGGAAAGGCTTCGGCCAGCACCCGCATCGCGACATGGAGATCTTTTCCTACGTGCTGGAAGGTGCGCTGGAACACAAGGACACGCTGGGCACCGGTTCGGTCATTCGCCCGGGCGACGTGCAGTTGATGAGCGCCGGCAGTGGCGTGGCGCACAGCGAGTTCAACCATTCGGCAACCAAGCCGGTGCACTTCCTGCAGATCTGGATCGTGCCGGATGTCAGCGGCGCCAAACCGCGCTACCAGCAGGAGCATTTCAGCGCACAGAAAAAACGCGGTCGCCTGCAATTGATCATCTCGCCAGACGGCAACGACGGTTCGCTGAAAGTGCGCCAGGATGCACGTGTCTTCGCCGGTCTTTTCGACGGCAAGGAAAGCGCCACACTGCAACTGCCAGCCAACCGCTACGCCTATGTGCACGTTGCACGCGGCAGTGTTGAACTCAATGGCCAGCGATTGCAGGAAGGCGACGGCGTGCGGGTTCGCGAGGAACAGTTGCTGAGCTTGAGCAACGGTGTCGATGCCGAGGTGCTGGTATTCGACTTGCGGCCTCAAGAATTGCCAGAGATGCCATGACGCGGTGTTTCAGTGCTCACGAAAAACGGCCTTCTTTGAAGGCCGTTTTCTATTGTGGTGATTCGGGTACTTGTTGCGAAGCCGGCTTTGGTGCACTTATATCCTTGCCGATCTGGATCGCGGCGAGTGTCGTCTGCAAGGTGGTTAACACCGCTGCCTGATTGGCGAAATGCGCTCCCACGACGACGGTGATCATTCCGATAAAATGGACGGCGGTCGTCGCCCAGTAATGCGCCTTCACTGTCGAGGCATGTTTGATGGCTTCTTTTGAGTCTTCGGCGATTTGTTGTACGCCGTCCCACATCAAATCGTATCGTTTGTCCCTCTCCGCCTGAGTCAAAAGATAAGCATCGATTTTTGCCGACACACCCTCGAACCGAGCGTCCATTCTGGTCTCAATGGTTTCTATCCTGGCATTGAATTCTTCACGACTGATAGCGTTCATGGCTTGATTATTCCGACTTTTACTCGATAGATCACTGACTGGATTTTGACTGAATTCCGTGGTCTTCAACTCAACACCTTCCTGGCTCAAACCCTACCGTCCCTGGTATTACCATCAGTGAAAGCCTGACGTCCTTCACCGAGCTGACGAAAACAATAGGACCCATCGACAATGCTGACAAGCCGGGAGATTCTGCCTCTGGTGTAGGCCGTTTCGTCAGAGGTTGTAGCCCTGCCAAAAGAACGTCTGCCTAGTCATTCTCCGACGCGAACGCGTCGACAATCTGCTCAATCACCGCCCTCACCCGCGCGGTATGCCGCAGGTCCGCGTGGGTCACCAACCACACTTCGTACGGCAGTGGTCGAGTGCGCTCCGGCCAGAGCCTGATCAGGCCATCGCGCTCGCCCATGTACACCGGGATTTCTCCTACACCCAACCCTGCTGCAATCGAACGGCGCACGAGCAGGCTGGAACTGAGGCTGGCGACGATGCGGCCGCGACTCAACGGCTCCGACACCAGGGTCAGGTCCTTTTTGCTTTGCAGATAAGGTTGATAGACCACCAGATCATGCCCCTCGAACGCCGTGTCCGGCTGCGGCACGCCATTGGCGTCGATATACGCTTGGGATGCGAACAGCCCCACCGGCCATCGGGCGATTCGCCGGGCGATCAGGTCAGGGTTGTCCGGGCGGGTGTTGCGCACCGCGATATCTGCCTCGCGCTTGGCCAGACTGAGAATCTGCGTGGACGCATCCAGTTGCACGCGCACGTCCGGGTGCTGTTCGTGCAAACGGGCAATGGTCGGGATCAGAAAGTCGATGGCCAGCGAATCCGTGGTACTGACGCGCACCGTTCCGGTCAGGCGATCATCCAGACCCTGAATCTGCCGCTCCAGCTCCAGCGCCGAATGCTCCATTTTCTCCACACTCCTGAGCGCCGCCTCCCCGACAGCGGTCAACGCGTAGCCGTCGGAGGTGCGCAGGAACAACGTTGCGCTCAGGGACTTTTCCAGCGCGGTGATTCGCCGCCCGACCGTGGCCTGATCCACTCCCAGCACCCGCGCTGCGCCGCGTAACGTCGACTCGCGGCAAACGGCCAGAAATACCCGTGCATCATCCCAATTCATGCTGCCTCCCAGTGATGCAGATTCGCATCGTAGCGCCGCTTAATCGCTGCATTAACGCAGCAACGATAGCCGATATGCTGGACGCCATAAACCTTCCGCGAGATCGCTATCATGCGCACTTCAACCTCCACCGGTATCTGGCTGCCGATCTTCGCCGGCCTCTGCGCCAGCCTGGTCAGCATCGGGCTGGCGCGTTTCGCTTACACCCCATTGATCCCTTCACTGATTGAGGCGCAGTGGTTCAGCGCCAATGATGTGGTCTACCTCGGTGCGGCCAATCTGGTCGGCTATCTGATCGGCGCCCTGCTCGGCCGGCCGACGGCGCGCCAACTCGGCAATAAAAATGCCTTGCGGCTGATGATGCTGGTGGTCACGGCGGCGTTTTTTGCCTGTGCGTTTCCGTTGTCGGTGAGCTGGTTCTTCGGCTGGCGGCTGCTGTCGGGGATTGCCGGTGGTGCGATCATGGTGCTGGTGGCCGCGACGGTACTGCCACACGTTCCGGCGGCGCGTAAAGGGCTGGCCAGTGGCGCGATCTTTCTCGGCATCGGGCTTGGCATTGCCGGCTCCGGGACACTGGTGCCGCCGCTGTTGAGCCTCGGTTTGCAAGCGACATGGCTGGGCCTGGGGGCGTTGGCCTTATTGTTGACGGCGCTGAGCTGGTTCGGCTGGCCGTCCGATTTCCCGCCCCCACAGGCCGCGCAGGAAAAGGTGTCTGTTGAACCGACGCCGCGCGGTGTCTATTTGTTGTTCGCTCAATACGCCTTCATGGCCGCTGGCCTGGTGCCGGCCATGGTGTTTCTGGTGGATTACGTGGCGCGTGGACTCGGCGCCGGGGCGCATGTCGGCGCGCTGATCTGGGTGATGTACGGTTTGGGCGCGATTGTCGGCCCGGTGAGTTATGGCTTTCTTGCCGATCAGCTTGGCGCACGTTCCGGCATTCGCCTGGTGCTGGTGGTGCAGGCGATCGCCCTTGGGTTGCTGGCGATGTCCCACTCGTTTGTGGCGCTGGCGCTGCTGGCGGTGATTCTCGGTTCATTTCCGCCCGGCATCGTGCCGCTTGCCCTGGCCCGGGTGCATGAGCTGGTGCCGGAGCATCAGCACCAGCAAATTGCCTGGAGCCGCGCCACCGTGTCGTTCGCCACCTTTCAGGCGCTGGCCGGGTTTGCCTATTCAGCACTGTTCAATGCCAGCGGCGGTCACCACGCGTTGTTGTTCGTCATCGCCGCTGGCGCGATCGTCGTGGCGCTGCTGCTGGAGCAAGCCATGAAATGGCTGCCCACCCCGGTTGAGCCACGCTGCTGCGCAAATTGAAGGGAATCATTGCCTACTCGCCATGCTCCCACTTACACAACTCAAGCCAAGAGAAACGATATGTCCCTGCCCAATGAAATGACCCGAATCGAAATCACCGAACCCGGCGGCCCCGAGGTCTTGCAACCCAAACGCGTGGCGCTTCCGGTCGCCGCACAAGGCGAGGTGCTGATCCGCGTACACGCCGCCGGAATCAACCGGCCGGACGCTTTGCAACGTGCCGGCAAATACCCGATGAAACCCGGCATGAACCCGATCCCCGGGCTCGAGGTCGCCGGTGAAGTCGTGGCCCTCGGGGCGGGTGTCAATCAGTTCGCCGTGGGCGACAAAGTCTGCGCGCTGACCAACGGCGGTGGTTATGCCGAATACTGTGCAGTCCCGGCTGGCCAGACCCTACCGATTCCACAAGGCCTGGACTGGGTGCACGCCGCCGCGATCCCGGAAACGTTCTTTACCGTGTGGGCCAACCTGTTCGGCCTCGGTGGCGCCAGCCGTGGCCAGCGCGCGCTGATTCATGGTGGCACCAGCGGCATCGGCACGACCGCACTGATGCTGTGCCGAGAATTCGGTATAGAAGCGTTTGCCACCGCCGGCAGCCCGGACAAATGCGCAGCGATTCGCGACCTCGGTGGCGAAGCGATCAATTATCGCGATGAGGATTTCGCGGCAGTCATCGCCGAGAAAACCGCAGGCCAGGGCGTCAATGTGATCCTCGACATCATGGGCGGCTCGTACCTCAACGGTAACGTCAGCGCCCTGGCGATGGATGGCCGACTGGTCATGCTCGGTTTCCTCGGCGGCGCGAGGGCCAATGACTTTGACCTGCTGGCAATGATGGCCAAACGCGCGGTGATCACTGGTTCCCTGTTGCGCGCCCGCACCGCTGCCGAAAAAGCCGCGATTGCCGATCAACTGCGTGAGCATGTATGGCCGGCGCTGGCTGCCGGGCGCTGCCTGCCGATGATCGACAAGGTCTACCCACTCACCGAGGCCGCTCAGGCTCACGCGCACATGGAGGCTGGCGACCATATCGGCAAGATCGTGCTGCAGGTAGCGTGAATCCTTGCAGCATTTGGTAATCGTTGCGCCGGGGCGGTGGTCGAAAAACTCCCGCGCAGATCGAGGCATCTGGTAAAAAGCCTTCTTTGTCTGCGCCTGGGTGAAACGTTTAATGTTCCTGTCCTTCATGACGCGTCTGCGCCGCCGCCGTTTGGCGTTCGCCTGCATGGCCGCGCTGATTATCGGCGTGCCGACCAGTTGTGCCGTGCTCGAACACACCGAACGCAAACTGCTGTTTCGCATCGAACCGGGCACTGCCGGTTGGTATCGCGGCTTGCCCGGCAGCGTGCAGGAACTCGATCTGCAACCAAAGAGTTTCAAGGCCGGGGAAAACATTCATGCCTGGTGGTGGCCGGCAGAAAAAGCCAATGCGCCGGCCATTCTCTATCTGCATGGCGTGCGCTGGAACCTCACCGGGCAGTTGTTCCGTATCGAGCAACTGCGCGCTGCGGGCTATTCAGTGCTGGCCATCGACTACCGCGGCTTCGGTGAGAGCAAAGGCGATTTACCGTCGGAAAGCAGCGTTTACGAGGACGCGCGGGTGGCGTGGGAACGCTTCAAGCTGCTGCAACCGGACCCGGCAAAACGCCTGATCTACGGGCACTCCCTCGGTGGCGCCGTGGCGATCGATCTAGCCGCTGAACTCGGGCAGACCGCCGCTCGCGATCACTCTGCATTACCGGTGCGCGGACTGGTGATCGAATCCACTTTCACCACACTGGCGGATGTTGCCGCGTCGGTGGCCAACACTTCGCTGCCGGTGCGCTGGCTGCTTTCACAGAAATTCGATTCGATCGACAAGATTGCTGATATCCACATGCCGCTGCTGGTGGTCCACGGTTTGGCTGACGCTTTCGTGCCGCCACGCTTCAGCGAACAACTGTTCAACGCCGCACAACAACCCAAGCGCTTACTGTTGGTGCCGGGCGCGACGCACAACAACAGCATGGCGCTCGGCGGGCAGAACTATCGCAAGGCGCTCGACAGCCTGATGCAGAGCAAGCCAGCCCCCCGGATGGCCGGGCCTGCAACCGTGCGCAACGGGCACGACACTTAACGGTAGCCGCGAGCCTGCAGATCGAACAATTGCGCGTAATGCCCGGCAGCGGCGATCAGTTGATCGTGGCCGCCCTGCTCCAGAATCCGCCCTTGTTGCAGCACGATGATGTGGTCGGCATTGCGCACGCTGGAAAACCGATGGGAAATCAGCAACGTCATGCGACCGTCGCTGTGCTGGCTGAAATGCTCGAACACCGCCGCTTCGGCCGCCGGATCCAGGGCGGACGTCGGCTCATCGAGGATCAGAATGTCGGCATCACGACGCATATACGCGCGGGACAAGGCAATCTTCTGCCACTGCCCGCCAGACAATTCCTGGCCACCGGCAAACCAGCGTCCCAACTGCGTGGCATAACCCTTGTCCAGCCCTTCAATGAAGGGGGCCGCCATGCCTTGGGCCGCGGCCTCCTGCCAGCGTTGCGCGTCGTTGAAGGCCAGGGTATCGCCGACGCCGATGTTTTCTCCAACGCTGAACTGGTAGCGGATGTAGTCCTGAAAAATCACGCCAATCCGCCGACGTAACGCGGTCTCCTGCCAATCCTGCAAATCACTGCCGTCGAGCAGGATACGCCCCTGATCGGGGCGATAGAGTCGGGTCAGCAATTTGATCAACGTGGTCTTGCCTGAACCGTTCTCGCCGACCAGCGCCATGCTCTGGCCTGGCACCAATTGCAGGTCAATGTTCTCCAGCGCAGGCCGACTGGCGCCCGGATAACGGAAACCGACGTTTTCGAAACGCAAACCATCGCCCGGGCAGACGCCGACCGTCAGGTGGCCGCTATCGACCTGAACCGGTTCGGCCAGGTATTCATACAGACTGGTCAGGTAGAGGCCGTCTTCGTACAGGCCACTGATCGCACTCAAACTGCTGCTCACCGCGCTTTGGCCTTGCTTGAACAGCACCAGATACATGGTCATCTGACCGAGGCTGATCTGGCCATGCACGGCATCAATCACCACCCAGGCATAGGCCGCGTAAAAAGCCGCGGTACCGAGCAGGCCGAGGCCGAATCCCCAGCCATCGCGCCGCAACGTCAGGCGGCGGTCTTCTGCATACAGCCTGGCGAACGTGTCGCGGTAGCGTTGCAGCAACAGCGGGGCAAAGCCGAACAGCTTGACCTCTTTGATATACGTTTCGTGGGACAGCAAGGTTTCGATGTAATTCTGCTGCCGACTCTCCGGCGCGCGCCGGGTGAACAGACGAAAGGCGTCACCGGAAAAATGCGCTTCGGCAAAGAACACCGGCAACGCACCGACCACCAGCAGCACCAGCGCCCAAGGGGAAAAATGCACCAGCAGCACACCAAAACTGATCAGCATGATCAGGTTTTGAATCAATCCCAACGATTTCATGACCAGCGCCAATGGCCGGGTCGAAGCCTCGCGACGGACACGCACCAGTTTGTCGTAGAACTCGGAGTTCTCGAACTGCACCAGTGACAGGGTCTGTGCCTTCTGCAAAATCAGCGTATTGACCTTCTGCCCCAGCTGCACCCGCAAGAGCGATTGCTGCACCGACAGTGCCCGTTGCGTGCCGGACAACATCGCCAACACCCCGGCCTCCAACAACACATAACGCAACACCGGCCACAGCGGCGCACTGCCGTGTTGTGCGTGCAACTGCATCGCTGCCACCACGGCATCGACAATCCGCTGCCCCAACCATGCCGCCAGTGCCGGCAGCAAACCGGCCACCAACGTTGCCAGCACCAGCCCCAGAAACAAGCCACGCGATGTCCCCCAGACCAGACGCAAGGCTCGTTGCGCCTGATCGAACAAAGACGTGAAACGCGATAGATCAGGCATGGGGCATTGGACTCTGCAGGTGAAGGCGGTGCGTCATGGTACTCCAGCGTCGCGACGAAATTTCACACAGCAAAGGTTCCTCGGCATACTGGCGCCCCTCCCGACACCATGAAAAGGACTGAGTGTGTTGACCCGCCCCAATGCCCTATGGATTTACTACCCGATTTGCTGGCTGGCTGTTCTGTCGCTGCTGCTGCACATCGCTTTTTATGACTGGTATCTGCTCACCCCGATCGACGTCGGCGGCACTTTGATGGGTGGCATGGGCGGACAAATGTCCGCCATTGGCTGGATCGCGGCCACCGTGGCATTGTTATTGGCCCTGTTGATGCGCATTCCGGGATCGATTCATGCCTGCATCGTCGCCGGGCTTCTGCCTTTGCTGATTGGCGCCTGGTGGCAGCTCAATTATCCGGACGATGCGGAACAACGGATCTACAGCATCAGCCCCCACGAAATCGGCAGCGCCATGTTGATCGGCGCAGTTTTGCTCGGGCTTGGCCTGTTTCTGCGTTCGAAACTGAAGAAAAAAGGCACGGTGTCTGGCTTGGTAATGACCAGCAGATCCGCGCTGGCCGTTCTGATAGCCACTGTTTTTATCGGCGTGCCTGTCTACATAGCCAAACAAGTTTCGCTGCCCCACTGCGCGTTCAGCAAAGACGGCCAGCAGTTGTCGGTGTGCCTGGGTGACGACGACGAACGCGTGATTGTCGACTGAATCACGGCCTGGATGCCGGTAATAATTCAGGCGTTTTTCAGAACGAAAGCATCTGGGAGACTCTGCCCTTTCCGGCGTCCAACGCTCTGCTATGTTCTAACCGCCCTACGCGGAACCCGGCGACACCCGCCACGCTCCGCGCCTGACTGCCGGGAGCAGAGACATGAGAATCAATCCCGGGCGGCGCGGTTCGGCATACTGGTCGATCGTTTTGGCGTGTCGTGGATGGTCAATTGCGAAAGCGAAAAGTGACGCCGAGATTTTGTCAGCCATGAAAAAGCCCAACCTGTTCAGGTTGGGCTTTTTGCTTCAGCGCTGGGCTAATTCGTGGCGCACGCATTGTTCGTAATAGGTCTGCTTGACCGCCGCCGGTTTGAGCTTCGACGTGCTGTTGTAGGTTTGCTCGGTAATCCCCATCGCGGTCATGCGCATCCACGGCTGCTGGAAGCGGCGCACCTGCAATTGTTTGCGCGCGCCATACAGCGAGACGCCTGACAGCTTCGATTGCTGAGCACCGGCAGCGATATCCGAGCCCCAGATACAGGCAAAGCGATGGCTTTTACTCAACTCTTTCGCCTGCACACCGGTGGCGAGGACAGCCAGGGAAAGCGTTGCAACGGTGATGACAATCGTCCGCATAGAGCCAACCTAACCTTTTGAAAAAAGGCGATTTTGCCGGGGAAGCAAAAGTCCGGGGGCCAGCAATTTGCCGCCTTTCGCGAGTTTTTTGCAGACGTAAAAAAGGGCGGTGGGATTTCCTGATGAAATCCCACCGCCCCTGGCCTGACGATCAGTTGGCGCTGACCTCAACGCGCAAACGATCAGCACCCTCTTCCCGACAATCAATGCGAACCGGCAAAAACAACTCTATTACCGCGATATTGCTGTGCAGATGCTCGGTCATGCGTGGCGTAGTGAAAGAGCCGCCACCGGCCAGCGCCATTGGCAACAGCAACTGATCGGCAAGGTGCTCGGCTACCGCAGCACCACTGCGCAACCAGTCGGTGGCCTGATTGATCGCGGCATCGGCTACTTTCTCTGCCCGTAACGACACTTGGCCAAACGCGCTGAACACTTCGGTGACGTGCTCGAATGCGTACTCCAGCAACAACACATTGCCCGGCCCCCGCGCCGGATCGAGCGTGACCTGTTGCAGCGCCGCAGGCAGCAGACCCAAACGCTTGGCTACCTGGCTTAACTCACGTTCGGCAACCGTCGGTGCCAGCCCGGCGGTCAGCGCCGAGGCGTGCTGCGATATCGCCTCGCCGCGTTCACACAGGTCCAGCCGCGTCAGGTTTGACGGCTGCACTTTCACCTCAATCTCACCGCCGCCTGCCGGAACAAATCCATGTCGCAACAAGTCCAGCTCAACGTTGGCCCCCATGCGGCGCAGCAGCGGCAGCCAACTGCGCGTGAGGAAATCGGTCGGCGGCGCCAGCGGATTATGCGTGCCACCCGAGATGCGCACCCGACTTGCCTGCGTTGCCCGCAACAATGCTGGCAACAAGGTCTGCAACACCAGCGTGCAACTGCCAGCCGTGCCGATGGCAAACTGGTAATCGCCAGAGCGAATCGCGCCGGGTTCGAAGCTCAAGGCTTGCGAGCCCAACTGCGCACCGGAAACCGTTGCGCCGCAGACCTCGGCCGCCGCCATCACCGCCGTCAAATGTTGCCTCAGCAATCCCGGACGGCTGCGCCTGGCACGAATCTGTTTAATGCGAAACGCCCGGCCCGTCACCATCGACAGGCTCAAAGCGCTGCGCAACACCTGGCCGCCACCGATGGCACCGTCCAGCTCTATCACTTCCTGTTTCATTGCATTCCTTACGCATACAGCCCGACGGTATCCCTGAGGTACTGATCCAGCCGTCGCGAGTCTTCCTGAGTTCTGGGTAATGTGGGCACTTCGCGCTCAAGCTCAGCCGCGATGAACCCGTGCAACGCCGGTCGACGCGGCCCGTAGGCGCTCTCATCGGCATTGCGTTTAAGGGCGAGCAATTCGTCGACTTCATCGAGCAACGCGCGGTCGTCGACCGTGGTCAGGAGATCGGCGAACGTCATCGGTGGCCGGCCTCGTCCCTGATCGATCCAGCGCACGGCCAATAATGGTCGCAGCACGTAGAAGTACTTCTTCAAACGCACGGTTTCACCTTGCAGGTAACCGCGAAAGTTCTTCTTTGCCATCGACAGATAGTGATTGCGCGCGGCTGGCGGGCTGTAGAACGCTTCAGCGAGTTCGCGCAACTGCGCCACCTGCGCGGTTTCACTGCGATAAACCAGCGGCGAGTCGAGCCACTCCAGCAAGGTCGGATTGGATTTGCGCAACAACCCGAGGGTTTTGCGCAGCTCCCAGCCACTGACATCGAGTTCATCGTCCAGCGGACGTTCGATCACATCACGCGGCGCATCAACCTGAACGAACCACGCTGGCTTTTCCACATACACAAATCGTACGTCGTAATCGCTGTCGGTCGAGGCGAAACCCCAGGCCCGACTGCCGGACTCACAGGCATACAACATCGTGACATTGCGCTCGCGCTCTATCCGCGCCAGCTCTTCCAGGACTCGCGCGCGCATGGTGTTGCACAGCGGGTGGCGCTCTTCGAATTCCATGATTTGCTTTCCTTTATCCTTTGACGCACACCACCTGACGCAAGGTGTGCAGCACTTCCACCAGTTCACGCTGGGCGTGCATGACTTTGTCGATGTCCTTGTAGGCCATCGGAATCTCGTCGATCACCGCTTCGTCCTTGCGGCACTCCACATGGGCCGTGGCGCGAATCTGATCCTCGACAGTGAACGTATTCTTGGCCTTGGTCCGACTCATGGTGCGGCCGGCGCCGTGGCTGCAGGAACTGAAGGATTCCTCGTTGCCCAGTCCGCGAACGATGAAACTCTTGGCGCCCATCGAGCCTGGAATAATCCCCAGCTCGCCCTTCTTCGCCGACACCGCGCCTTTGCGGGTGACCAGTACCTCTTCACCGAAATGCCGCTCTTTCTGCACGTAGTTGTGATGGCAGTTGACCGCTTCCAGCGCCACTTCAAACGGCTTGCGAATAATCTGCCGTGTCGCCTGAATCACCGCGCGCATCATCAGCTCGCGGTTCTGTTTGGCGAAGTCCTGCGCCCAACCCACCGCTTCCACATAATCATCAAAGTGCTGGCTGCCTTCTTCGAAGTAGGCCAGGTCACGATCCGGCAGGTTGGCGATGTGCTGACGCATATCCGCCTGAGCCATCTGGATGAACAGGTTGCCGATGGCGTTGCCGACGCCACGCGAGCCGCTGTGCAACATGAACCAGACCCGGTTGGCTTCATCCAGGCACACTTCGATGAAGTGGTTGCCGCTGCCGAGCGTACCGAGGTGCCCGCGGTTGTTGGTGTTGGCCAGTTTCGGGTACTTGTCGGTGATCAATTTGAACCGTGGATGCAGCCCCGCCCAGGCCTGATCGGCTTGCTGCGGGATTTCATCCCAGGCGCCCTTGTCGCGCCGCGAACGGGTCGAACTGCGGCCATGCGGCACCGCTTGCTCGATAGCGCTGCGCAGCCCGTGCAGGTTGTCCGGCAGATCGGCAGCCGTCAGTGACGTGCGCGCGGCGATCATGCCGCAACCGATGTCGACGCCGACCGCCGCCGGAATGATCGCACCGACTGTAGGAATGACGCTGCCGATGGTCGAACCTTTACCCAAATGCACATCCGGCATGACCGCAAGATGTTTGAAGATGAACGGCATTTTTGCGGTGTTCATCAACTGCTCGCGCGCCTCGTTTTCCACCGGCACACCTTCGGTCCAGAGTTTGATCGGCTTGCCGTTGGCGACTTCGAGCAGTTGGTACGTGTGTTCTTTCATGTCTTTATTCGACTGCGTATTGGAGAGATTTGGGTTGGCCATCCTGGCTTCTCGCTGGCTTGACCTGTTCGTTGCGATAGACATAGCAGCGGCTGTGCCAAGTTTGTAATTTTTCTGAAAAAAATCACTATCTATTTGTTTTATATAGTTTTTATATTTCACGCTGTTATTTGATCGTTTGAATAACGACAAACCACGCGCAGAAAAATTATCATTGAGTATCGTTTTTTATCTTTTGAGATAAGCATGCAAAATAAACGTACCGTTGCCATCGGTTTTATCGGTGCCACCCTTGATCGCGTCGGTAAAGGCGCCAATCGCTGGAGCCATTGGCGCCCAAGCGTGGGCCTCTGCCAGCAGCCGGATGTGCTAATCAATCGGCTTGAGCTGATTCACGGCATCGACGCCCGCGATGTCAGTCTTGCTGAGCGGGTGCGCGCCGACATCCAGCAGGTTTCACCGGAAACCGAGGTGCGCCTGCACTCGATGGCGTTGCGCAATCCATGGGATTTTGAAGAGGTCTACGGCGCGCTGCATGATTTCACCACTGCCTACGCGTTCGACACCGAACACGAGGACTACCTCGTCCACATCACCACCGGCACCCACGTCGCGCAGATCTGCTGGTTCCTGTTGACCGAGGCGCGCTACTTGCCCGCTCGCCTGATCCAGACCTCCCCCGCCAAGCGCAAGAGCGAAGACGAGCACGCCTGCGGCACCCACGCCCTGATCGACCTTGACCTGTCGCGATACGATCGCATCGCCTCGCGCTTTGCCAATAAACGCCTGGAAGGCCTGGCATTTCTGAAGTCCGGCATCGCCACACGTAATGCCGCGTTCAACCGCTCCATCGAGCAGATCGAACGCGTTGCGGTGCGTTCGAAAGCCCCCATGCTGCTGATCGGTCCGACCGGTGCCGGCAAATCCTTTCTGGCCCGACGCATCTACGAACTCAAACGCAACCGCCATCAGATGCAGGGGCGCTTTGTTGAAGTCAACTGCGCCACCCTGCGTGGCGACGGCGCGATGTCGACCTTGTTCGGCCACAGCAAAGGCGCCTTCACCGGTGCACAGAATGCCCGCGACGGCCTGTTGCGCGCGGCGGATGGCGGCATGCTGTTTCTCGATGAAATCGGCGAACTGGGCGCCGACGAGCAGGCGATGCTACTCAAAGCGATTGAAGAGAAACGCTTCTTTCCACTGGGCTCGGACAAAGAGGTGGAGAGCGACTTCCTGATCATCGCCGGCACCCATCGCGACCTGCGCAGCCGTGTTGCTGAAGGCTTGTTTCGCGAAGACTTGTACGCACGCGTCAACCTCTGGACGTTCGACCTTCCCGGCCTCGCCGGTCGCCGCGAGGATATCGAGCCGAATATCGATTTCGAGTTGCAGCGCCATGCCCGCGAGCATGGGCAATTGGTGCGCTTCAACCTTGAAGCGCGCCGACTCTATCTTGCCTTCGCCAGTTCTCGCGAAGCGGCGTGGCTGGGTAATTTCCGCGAACTGTCTGCATCGATCACGCGCATGGCGACATTGGCGGACAGCGGGAGGATTGATGAGGCGCAGGTGCAGGAAGAGATTGAGCGGTTGCGTTATGCCTGGGGCCTGAGCCAAATGGGGGACAGCCCGGAAGATTTGCCGGGAGATGCACAAAGCATGGATCTGTTTGACCGCTTGCAGTTGCGCGCAGTACTTGAGGTCTGCCGGCAAGCAGACAGTCTGTCAGATGCCGGTCGCCGCTTGTTTGGTATCTCGCGCCTGGCCAAGGCGCAACCGAATGATGCGGACCGTTTGCGCAAGTACCTGGGCCGATTCGGGATTGAATGGAGCCAGTTGGCGCCGTAGATCTCTCAGACGTATAAACCCGGCCACCTTAGTGACCCGGGATGCCGCTGGTCTGATGCGCCGCACCTTCGCCCTGTGAGTTATTCCAATGCAGTACATCCCCTGGCTCGGAAGACGACGTCATGAACAAGCGAATGATTGCAATCGGATTGGCAAGCCTGGTTTCGCTTTGCCCACTGTTTTCCCTTGCGACTGAAAAAACCGACGGCTCCTCAGCGCCTCCGACTGTGATGCCCGGTGTAAATCAGGGCGGATCCGCATCAAAAGAAGATAAAGCTGATAAGAAAGGTGAGGAGGCATCAGGATCAAATTCCGGAGCCGAGGCGCACGAAACACAGAAGGATGCCGACAGCTCGAGCGATTCTGCAGATGTCAAAAAATCCAGCCAGTGAACGGCTGCTTTTGACCGCTGAACAGATGGTAGCGCCGAGCCATGAATGATAACGTTCCTGGCCAAAAATCAAGGAAGGCGCGCCATGCTCAAACGGTGTCTGGCAACAACAATATTGTTCACTTTCAGCCTTTCAGTACACAGCGCATCTTTGCCCAGCGAATATCTGGAAGAGTGCCAGCGAGTCGAAAATTCGGCCAAAGCCATCATGAAGGCCAGGCAAGAAGGCGTACCTCTCTCCTCCGTTCTGGAACTGGCCGACAACGCTGGAAAGGAAAGCGAGTATGTGGGTAGTTTGTACAAAGCCTTGATCGGGCAGGCCTACGACATGCCTAGGGAGTCGGACCCGAGGAAGCAGGAGAAGGTGGTGGCTGACTTTCAGAAAACTTTTTATTCGCTTTGCATCGATTCGGCGGAGAAAACGGCGGGTGGAAGAAGCTGACGGGGAATGTTCTTCTAGAGACAGCAAAACCCGCCGAAGCGGGTTTTTGAAGATCAAACGATTAAACGGGGCCGCACGGATTTAACGAGGCATTTACTCGCTGTGAGTTAGCAGCGGATTTGGCACCGACCAGGACCTTGCAAGAGATTCCGAGCTGACCGCTAGAAGCCGCGGCCGACGGATCTTTCGAGGGTTCAGCGGCACTCAATCGGTGCCAACTACCTGCAAAATGGTTTGTCACCAAAACAGCAAGAAGTCGGGTGAATTTGCGGTCTGTTTGGCACTGCGGTTTGGGCCCAAAAACGTCGAATTTGAAGGTATGAGTGAGGCTCTTGGACGCGATGGTTTGATTCCAAATGGGCCCTGGGCATTGTGATCAAAGGGTCTTCAGGAGGCCCACAGCCCGTCAGCAATAAATTCGAATAGATGCGCCCTCCCCGCGCTCTGTTCCGTTTCCCCAGCGCACAATCGGAAGTCCGGCTTTCGCTGCTTCCGTTTGTCTTCAAAGGCACGGCCCGCGTGACTTACAGCCGGTTTCGCTGATTTGGGATGGTGACCTTTAAGAACGAAGAATCGGAACTGAGCTTCCCGGGTTTAGCGTCGCGGAGCGGGTGAGGGAAAACGCCCTAATTGCCCGGAAACAAGGCGTTAGGCAAGACCCTCTGACATGCGAAAAAGCTGAGAAAGGAAGAGAAATATCAAACAGTATTGGTGCCAAAGGCAGCGCGAAAAAGGGCCAAAAACGGCGTGAACTCACACCGGATGATGGGCATGTGGACGTAAAGGTGGTGAGTAAACAGGTCGGCGATCGCCGGGCCCGGTTCAAAAACCGCAAAGCCCTCTCACGACGGCGTCACAACGACACTCTGGTCCTTGCCGACAGCCAGAACGGTGACTGGACGCCACATGATCTGCGCCGCACGGGCGCGACCATGATGCAAGCCTTGGGGGGCAGCCTGGACGTCATCGATCGTGGTCAAAACCATGTGCTGGCTGGCTCGCGATGGCCTGCGCTAGAAACCGTACCTCCCTCAACATGACGCTCTCAGTCAACTCTGACCGCTGCGTTCAAGCAACACGAAAGCTCAAGAATTAAAGTTGAAGCGCCAGGGGAAGCAACCCCAGCTCACAACTCCAATAATAGAGCGACGTCAATGAGACTGAACACATCGTTGCCAGCGTGCCTGGCTTTCAGCTTCGTATCACTTGCCGCCCATGCTGCAGAGGGCCCTCCTCCGCCTTCCGTCAGCCAGCCCAGCGGTATCAACCTGGGCGGCACCAGTTTCTACGACGGGTTCGCCGGGCCTCCCGGGCTGACGCATCAGACCTATCTGAAGTTCAGTACGTCCAGCAGCATTCGTGACAATGCCGGTAAAGACAACCGCAACTTCGATAACCCGAAAATCAATGTCATTACCCTGATCAACCAGTTCAGTTATTACTCACCCAACACCATCGGCGGCGGCGCGCACCTGGGCTGGAGCCTGTTGGTCCCCGTGGTCTCCCTTGACGGCGACTTTGGCGACAACGGCGTCAAGCTCAAGGACAACGGGGTCGGTCTGGGTGACGTCACTGTCGGCCCACAGATTCAGTTCGACCCGATCGTCAACGCCGAAGGCCGGCCCGTGTTTGTGCAGCGCGTGGCCTTCGATACGATCCTGCCCACCGGCAAGTACGACAAACACAAAGACTTGAACCCCGGCTCCAATTACTTCTCTTTCAACCCCTACTGGGCTGCGACTTTGATGCCAGCACCACGCTGGGAAGTGAGTTGGCGCTTAAATTATTTGTACAACTTCAAGAACGACGATCCGGCCAGCAGTTCGGCACAGTTCTTTGAAGGGCGACCGGTGCGCGACACCCAATCCGGGCAATCGGCCTGGGCCAACTTTACGGCCTCGTACGAGGTGTTCCCGAAGGTGTCAGTCGGGATCAACGGCTATTACTTCAGGCAGATCTCGGATGACCAGGTCAACGGCGACCGCCTGAGCAACTCTCGCGAGAAAGTACTCGGCATTGGCCCCGGCCTGTTCTGGAAAATAACCGAGGACAAGGCCTTCTGGCTCAATACCTATAAAGAGACCGGCGTGGAAAACCGCAGCAAAACCGATTACGCCGTGCAGGTTCGCTACGTTCACAAGTTCTGACTGAGGTGATGTTTGATGAATGCGCTCAACTCCATCGACAGCAAGAAATCACTGGGCGCTATTTGCCTGATGATGGTCATTTCCCTGGGCACGCTGCAGATCCAGCCGATTCTGGGTGGCGCGTTGATTGATCAACTGGGCGTGCCGCTCAATGCCATCGGCGTGATTTTCGCCGCTGAGCTGATCGCGATGGCCATCGCCTGCGGCGTATGTGCCCTGCTTATGGCACGTGTCGACCGCCGCCGCTTTGCACTGGTTGCCTTGTTGATATTGGCCGCCGGCAACCTGGTCAGCACCCAGCTTCACAGCCAGACGTGGCTGGTGGTTTTCAGGATCATCTGCGGCGCCAGCGGTGGCGCAGTCATGGCGGTGGTGTATGCGACCGCTGCACTGCGCAGGTCGAAAGATGCGACGTTTGCCGTGATCAATATCGGCAACCTGCTCTGGGGCATGCTGCTGGTGACGTCCATGCCCCTGCTCTTGCAGGCGTTTGGCGTGCAAGGTGCCTTTTTCCTGCTGGCCATCACCAGCCTGCTCGCCGCACTGGGTTGCTGGAGAATACCCAGGCACTACTCAGACGCTCACCGCATTGCCCACGGTGCAGCCCGGCCGTTCGGGCTGACCTCTATGCTGCTGATCGCGCTTTTTGCGCTGCTGTTCTTCGGGCACTCCGCTCTGTGGGTGTATCAGGAGCGAATCGGCAGGAGTCTGGGCCTGGAGCCCCAGCAGATCGGAGCCATCCTTGGTGGCAGTATCCTGGCCGGCGCGCTGGGTGCAGGACTCTCCGGTCTGATCGGGCGCCGTTTGGGTTTGCTGTTCCCGCAACTGTTGAGCTTCGGTACCGCGTTACTGGCGACGCTGATCATGGTCTACGGCGACAGTACCGTTGCGTTCGCCACCACGGCTTGCCTGATTCATATGGTGTGGTTTTTCAGCTTGCCGTATCTGCTTTCCATGGCCGCCGAACTGGACCCCTCTGGTCGATTGGCGGGCTTGGGCAATGCTGCGATTTTCGTCGGTCAAGGGCTTGGCCCCTTCGGCGCCGCGCTGGTGGTCGGCGAGGGACACTTCCGCGCGGTGGGCTGGCTAGCCGCTTGCGCTTATGTGCTGGCCTTGATCATCTCGTGCCTGGTGGTGGCTCGCTTCCGTCGAGGCGTAAAGCCTTGCGGGCAGGCGCTCTCGACGCAATCCGCCTGAATGTCATTAATGAAACCGATCCATGAGATGAAGCGATGAATACTCCATTCCCCAACACCCCCGAATTTTCCGGGGCGCTGTACACACCCAGCCGCGTAGAGGGCGAGGTGCACGACCTTGGGGTCGAAGGCGCGATCCCCGAGGCGATCCGTGGCACCTTTTATCAGGTGTCACCGGACCCGCAGTATCCGCCCATGCTGGGCACCGATATTTTCTTCAACGGCGACGCCCTGGTCAGCGGCTTTTACTTTGCCGATGGCAAGGTCTCGCTGCGCCGCCGCTACGTGTTGACCGACCGCTTGGTCGCTCAACGCCGTGAAGGACGTTCGCTCAATGGCGTGTACCGCAACGTCTACACCAACGACCCGCTCGCGGCAAAAAACAACACCACCGCCAACACCTCGGTGATCCCGCACAACAACGTCCTGCTGGCACTCAAGGAGGATGCCATGCCCTGGGCGCTGGACCCGCAGACGCTGGAGACCCTCGGCGAGTGGACGTTCGACGGGCAAATCGACGCTGCGACCTTCACGGCCCACCCCAAGCTCGACCCGGCCACCGGAAACCTGCTGGCCTTCAGTTACGAAGCCAAAGGCGACGGCACACCCGACATGGCCTATTTCGAGATTTCGCCGCAGGGAAAACTGCTGCATGAGATCTGGTTCCAGGCGCCCTACGCCGCGATGGTCCACGACTTCGCGGTCACCGAGCATTACGTGGTGTTCCCACTGATCCCCCTGACGGTGGACGTCGAACGCATGAAAAACGGCGGCCAGCATTTTCAGTGGCAGCCCGAGCTACCCCAGCTGTTTGCCGTGGTGCCGCGCCACGGGCACGCGCGGGACGTGCGTTGGTTCAAGGGGCCCAAGGACGGCTTCCAGGGCCATACCCTGAATGCCTTCGACGAAGACGGAAAAATCTATCTGGACATGCCGGTCACCGGCGGCAATATTTTCTATTTCTTCCCCCAGGCGGACGGCTTCGTACCACCGCCGGAAACCCTGGCAGCCAGCCTGATGCGCTGGGTGTTCGACCTCCACAGCCCACAGGATGAACTGCAACCGCAGGCGCTGACGGACTATCCCTGTGAATTTCCCCGCTGCGATGACCGGTACATAGGCCGTCAGTATGAACACGGGTTCCTGCTCGCCTTCGATCCGCAGCGGCCCTATAACCCGTCGAACGGGCCGATGCCGTTTCAGTTCTTCAACCTGTTGGTGCACCTCAACCTGACAACCGGTGTCACCGATGCCTGGTTCCCCGGTGACAGCGGATGCTTTCAGGAACCCATTTTCATTCCACGCTCGGCTGAGGCACCGGAAGGTGATGGCTACGTGGTCTGCCTGCTCAATCTGATTGCTGAAGCCCGCACCGAGCTGGTGGTGCTGGACTCCACTGACATGGCGGCCGGCCCCATCGCCCGCATCAAAGTTCCGTTTCGCATGCGCATGTCGCTGCACGGCTGCTGGGCGCCGCGCTAACTCAGCATTCGCCTCCCCTCCTCCAATAGCAATGCCCGTAGCCATCCAAACGCTGGAATGGCACGGGCTATTTGGCGTTTCAGGCATCAATCCGATCACCGAATAGAAAAAACACACTTATTCCGAATTGTAGGATTTATACAAAAATCCTACTTTACAGGATTAAGTCACAAGACTAGATTAAGGCCATTGCAGCCCATCTCCCGCTCCGCGTTCAGAGGACACTTCATGAAATTCGCGAGTTTTATCGTTCAAAGCCGTACGAGCTACGGTGTGGTTGAAGGTGATCAGGTGATTGACCTGGAATCGGTCAAATCCACCTTCGGCACTGACCTCAAGCAGGCCATCGCCGCCAACCGCCTGGGCGAACTGACCCAGGCCATCTTGGCACCACTGCCACGCGTAGCATTGGCAGACGTGACGTTCCTGCCGGTTATCGCGAACCCCGGCAAAGTGCTGTGCATCGGCATCAACTACGCCACCCACGTGCGTGAAACCGGCCGTGAAATGCCGACTTACCCGATGATTTTCACGCGTTTCGCCGACAGCCAGGTGGCCCACCTGCAACCGATCATTCGCCCCAAGGCTTCGCACAAACTGGATTTCGAAGGCGAGCTCGCGGTGGTCATCGGCAAAACCGCACGGCACGTCAAAGCGATGGATGCGCTGGACTATGTGGCCGGTTATGCCTGCTACAACGATGGCAGCGTCCGCGACTGGCAGAAGCACACGATCCAGTTCGTGCCTGGCAAGAATTTTCCGAACACCGGCGGCTTCGGTCCCTGGCTGGTGACCGGCGATGAAATCGGCGACCCCCAGGACCTGGAATTGACCACCCGCCTGAACGGCGAAGTGATGCAACACACCCGCACCAGCGACATGATTTTCGACGTGCGCCAGCTGATCGAGTACTGCTCCACGTTCACCGAACTGGCGCCCGGTGATGTGATTGTCAGTGGCACCACCGGTGGCGTCGGCGCCTTCCGCGAGCCGCCGGTATGGATGAAGCCAGGCGATATCGTCGAAGTCGAAATATCCGGCATCGGCATTCAGCGCAATAGCATCGCCGACGAGCAGTAAGCCATGAATCCATTGTCTGAATCAGAACACCTGCCCGAGCAGGACGCCGATAGCAAAGGCTCGAGCCTGGAGCGCATGCTGCGGGTGCTGGATTTATTCACCGAAGCCAGCCCAATCTGGGCGGTCGACGAAATGGGCGCAGAGCTGGGTTATACCCGCTCAACCATCTACCGCTACGTTCGCGAACTGGCCGAGGCAAACCTCTTGTTTCAGGTCGAAGCCGGGCGCTACGCATTGGGTGCACGAATTATCACCTGGGACCGCCAACTGCGCCTGAGCGACCCCCTGGTACGCGCAGCACAGTCGCTGGAACACGAACTGCCCCGCTGGAGCGAGCAGCAGGTATGGCTGATCTGCCGGCTGTTCAAGGATCAGGTGGTGTGTATCCACCAGCATGGCGAGTTGTTCAGTGAGGTCAGCTATTCCCGTGGCTCACCCAGGCCGCTGTTCCTCGGCGCCACCTCGAAAGCGATCCTCGCCAACATGACCTCGCGCCAGCACAGCCAACTGTTCCTTGAAAACCCCGATGAAGTGCGCGCCAGCCATCTCGGCCACACCTGGGAACAGTTCCGCCGCTCACTGCAGCAACTGCGCCGCCAGGGGTATGTCGCCAGTGCGGCTGAAATTGATCCCGGCGTCTACGGCCTGGCGGCACCGATCTTCGACAGCGACGGCAAGGTGGTGGGGAGTATCAGTTGCGTTCGTCCGATTCAGGCGCGCGACATCGCCCAGGAAGCGCAACAAGGGGCACAGATGCTGGCCCTTGCGCAGGCGCTGTCGCAATGCATGGCGGCGCTCACCCATAGCCCCCGGCAGCCGGACTGAAACCTTTGGAAGGGAATAACAATGACAACCCTCAACAGCCTCAGCACTCAAGTCCTGATCATCGGTGCCGGTCCCACCGGGCTGACCCTGGCCAACCTGCTCGGTCAGGCCAATGTCGACACGCTGATCATCGACCGCAAGGCCGGCACCGTGACCGAACCCCGCGCCGTCTCGATCGACGATGAATCCCTGCGCACCATGCAGGCGATCGGGCTGGATGACGCCGTACTGCGTGACGTGGTGCCCGGCTACGGCGTGCATTACTTTACCCACCCGGGCGGTCGTTGCTTTGGCAAGGTCGAGCCCACCGGCAAGTTGTATGGTTTTCCCAAACGTAATGCCTTTCGCCAGCCGTTGTTCGAAAGCACGCTGAAGAGCGGCCTTGAGCGTTTCGCGAGCCTGACAGCACGCTTCAATCACGAACTGCTGGAGTTCACTCAAGATCAGCACGGCGTGCGTGCCTTGATCATGGACGCCGATGGCCAACTGCTCAACGTCAAGGCCAACTACCTGGTCGCCTGCGACGGCGGGCGCAGCCCGGTGCGCAAGCAACTGGGGATCGAGATGGTCGGGTCGAGCTTCGCCTCACGCTGGCTGGTGGTCGATACCGACCAGGACGACGACCCGTTCTGGCAGACCCGCGTGTACTGCGATGCCAGACGCCCGGTCGTGGAAGTACCCGGCCCGCACCGCACACGGCGCTTCGAGTTCCTGCTCAAGCCTGGGGAAACCGATGCGCAGGCGCTCAGCCCCGCGTACCTGCAGACACTGCTTCGTCCGTTCAAGGGTGATGCCCCGGTGTCCATCGTGCGCAAGACGGTCTACACCTTTCATGCTCGCGTTGCCGAGCGTTGGCAGGTGGGCCGCGTCTTTCTGGCCGGCGACGCCGCGCACTTGACCCCGCCCTACGCCGGGCAAGGGATGAACAGCGGCGTTCGCGATGCCCACAATCTTGCCTGGAAGCTGATCGGCGTCATCAAGGGAAAAATGGCCGCGACCGCCCTGCTGTCCTACGAAAGCGAGCGGCGCGACCATGCCTGGGCCTTGATCAAGCTGGCCCTGAACCTGGGCGTGGTCATGGCACCGGCCACCGTACTGCGGGCTCGCTTGATCAGCGCGGCCTTCGCATTGATCGGACTGGTGCCACCGCTGCGCGACTATTTCCTGCAAATGCGCTTCAAACCCAAACCGCGATTTACCAAAGGTCTGGTGCTGCCCGAGGGCAAGGCGGGAAAGCTGGCCTGTGGGCAAATGTTTCCTCAGCCTTTGCTGACCGATGCCCAAGGCCACGCCCACTTGCTGGACGCGAGCATCGGGGACGGCTTTGCCCTTATTCAATATGGCGACCCTGCCCGCCAGCGTCTTGACCAACTGCACCACGGTCTTTGGGACCACCTGGAAGCCAAGCGCATCCTGATCCTGCCCGCGCACTGGCAGACACTGCCATCGCTCCCGGGCTGCACCGTGCTGCAAGACCGTGAAGAGGCGCTCAAGGGCGTGCTCGGCGACAGCCAACAGTTTCTGCTGCTGCGCCCTGATCGCTATGTCGCCGCCATCTTCGACATGGCCACCCAAGACCAGACCGCCGAATCATTGCAGACGCTGTTCGGCATCACCCTGACGAACAACTGCGCGGCTCAGCCACGCATGGCACCCGTCTACCCCTGAACCTTCAGCCCCAGAGGTGTTTATGCAAACCTTGCAGACTTCCACACCCGCACGCCTGTGCTATCTGCACCTGGCAAGTAAAGATCCACAGCAGCAAGTCGAGTTCTATCGGCGTCTGCTGGACATGGACGGCCTGGCGCAAGCCGACGGCAGTTGGCTGCTCCAGGGGCCCCAGCGAGCCATGCTGGTTTCGCCCGCAGACCACAGCGGCCTGCTCGCCGCGGCGTACGATCTGGGCAGCCAGCCGCACTTGAGCGAGCTGCACGCGCGCCTGGTAGCCAAAGGGTGCAGCGTCGAACCGCTCGACTCGCCGTTGCTGGAAGCGGGCGCCTTTCAAATCCGTGATCCCCAGGGACGGCAAACCGTCTTTGGCGTCGCCCGCAGCGCCTCCACGCCCCACCCCGGGGGCATGCCGGGACGCCTGCAGCACGTGGTGTTCCAGACCACCGAACTGGAAGCGATGATCGACTTCTACGTCAACACAGTGGGCTTCACCGTCTCGGACAATGTAGTGGACGAGCAAAGCGGCCAGCTCACCACCTGTTTCCTGCGCTCGGACGATGAGCACCATTCGCTGGCGTTTTTCCGCGGTTCAAAAAACGAATGGGACCACCATTGCTACGAAACCAACGAATGGAACGATATTCGCGACTGGGGCGACCGTTTCGCCAAGGAACGCATCACCCTGTTCTTCGGCCCGGGCCGCCATGGTCCGGGCAACAATCTGTTCTTCATGGTGGTCGACGCCGATCGCAACCGCTTGGAGTTCTCGGCGGAGCTGGAAATCACCGAGGCCACTCGCCCGCCTGGCGTCTGGCCGCAGGAGGAGTACACCCTCAACTCCTGGGGACGCGCCTGGATTCGAAGCTGAATACGGTCAATCCAAAGGGTCTGCCCTCACCCACCCGCAATCGACGCGGCTACCTGCCTCTAAGGTAAGACTATGACAACTCCAATACTCGCGGCCTACGCCATCAACGGCGATCAATACATCAACGGCACCTGGCGTGCAGGTCGTTCTGCACGCCGCCTGGACGACCGCAACCCCTTCAACGGCGAATCCTTGCTGGAAATGCCCCTGGCTTCGGTTGCCGATCTGGACGACGCTTACCAGGCCGCCCAGCGCGCGCAAACCGAATGGGCAGCGCTGCACCCGACCCAGCGCAGTGCACAGTTGGAAAAACTCGCCCAGGTCATCCAGAACCGTCGCGAAGAAATCATCGACTGGCTGATTTGTGAGTCCGGCAGTACCCGTATCAAAGCGAGCATGGAATGGCAGTTCACCCTCAACCTGGTGCGCGAGTGCGCAACGCTGCCGATGCAGGTTGAGGGCCGGATCCTGACCAGCTACAAGCCTGGCGAACAGAGCTTCGTGTTTCGCGAGCCGCTGGGGGTGGTCGGTGTGATCAGCCCCTGGAACTTCCCGCTGTACCTGAGCATGCGCTCGGTGGTCCCGGCACTCGCGCTGGGCAATACCGTGGTACTCAAGCCTGCCAGCGATACTGCGGTGACAGGTGGCCTGCTGATTGCCCATCTGTTCGAAGAAGCCGGGTTCCCGGCGGGCTCGCTGAACGTGGTGGTCGGCGCAGGTTCGGAGATTGGCGATGCGTTCGTCGAGCACCCGATACCGAGCCTGATCTCCTTCACCGGCTCCACCGATGTGGGACGCAATGTCGGACGCATCGCCACCGGCGGCAAGCACATCAAGCGGGTGGCGCTGGAGCTAGGCGGTAACGCGCCGCTGGTGGTGCTGGAGGATGCGGACATCGAGATAGCGGCGCATGCCGCAGTGGTCGGGCGCTTCCTGCATCAGGGCCAGATCTGCATGAGCGTCAATCGGGTCATTGTGGATCGCTCACTGTATGCCGACTTCGCGGCGCTGGTGGTCGAGCGCGTGCGCAACCTCAAGACCGGTGACCCGGCCAACGCCGACACGGTGATCGGGCCAGTGGTCAACCAGAGTCAGCTCGATGGCCTGCTAGGGAAGATCGACGCCGCCGAGCGTGCCGGTCTCAAGCAACTGTGTGGCGGCCAGGCTCGCGGACTGGTGCTGCCGGCCCACGTCTTCGGCGAAGTGAGCCCCGAACAGGCCTTGGCTCGCGATGAAACCTTCGGTCCGTTGCTGCCACTGATGATTGCGCAAAACCAGGCACATGCCCTGGAGTTGGCCAACGCCAGCGAGTACGGTCTGTCCAGTGCAGTGTTTACCCGTGACATGGCGCGCGGCCTGAGCTTTGCCCGGGGCATCGTGGCGGGCATGACCCATATCAACGACATCACCGTCGATGATCAGCCCAATGCGCCGTTCGGAGGCGAGAAGAACTCCGGCCTTGGGCGCTTCAACGGTCACTATGCATTGGATGAGTTTACCCGAGCCCATTGGGTCACCTGGCAAGCCGGGGGCCATCACTACCCGTTCTGATCGTCTGTAAAGATCGGGCAGGGTCCAACCCTGCCCCTTCAGCCAATACAAAAAAACAAGAGGCGAAACAATGAATAATCTAGCCTGTGTGTCCACCGATCAGGTTGTTCGCTCTGATCGGCTGATGAAGTGGAAAGAGTTCATGAGCGATCACCTGGGCCGCACGCCGGAGTATATAAAGCGCCTGGAATCGACCAGCATCGATCCGCTGCAGGACGCAAACTTCCAGGGCAGACTGGAATACGGTGACCTGGGCCAGTTGCGCTTCTGCCGAATGACCGCCAGTGCCCATCGGTATTCACGCCACCTGAGCAAGGCGCTTGACGCCCACGACAGCCCCCGCATGTTGATCCTTCAACTGGCCGGTGTCAGTCACTTCGAGCAAGGCCAGCAACACAGCACCGTCGCGCCGGACGAAATGCTGCTGGTCGACTGCGGCAAACCCTTCAGCGTCACGAGCACCCAGGGCTGCGAGCACTTTCTCCTGCTGTTCCAGGGCGCCGCCGGGCAACCGACACACCCCGGCGACATGCACCTGAACGGCCGCAACGGGCTGGGCCGCATGCTGATGCACCTGATCAGCGACGCCTACCAGCACTATCCGTTGCTCAACAGCCACTCGGCCGCACTGATCGGCGACAGTATCGCCGGCCTGCTGGACAACGCGCTGAAGAACAAACAGGACGAAAAACAACTCGACCACGACTTCCGCTTCTTCAAACAGAATCGCCTCAAGGCGTATATCGAGCGCCACCTGGCCGACCGCGACCTCAGCATCGAGCGCATCGCCAACGCCGAGCAGTGCTCAGTGCGCAGCTTGCATCGGTCATTTCAGGACGACCTGGGGTGCAGCGTCAGCGAGTACATCTGGCAGCGACGGTTATCCCGCTGCGCCGAGGACCTGCGCAACCACGAACAAGCCCATCGCTCGCTTACCGAGATCGCCTATGCCTGGGGCTATGGCAGCAGCTCTCATTTCAGCCGGCACTTCAAATCGACATTTGGCATGTCGCCCCGACTGTTTCGTGAAACCGCCAGTGACACCCGCATGAAATCCACTGCGGCGTCCCCCCAGGCGCCGTCCATCAGTGCCAAGGCTTAGATGGACGACCTTTGCGATCAATTCGGGTCACCGCCCGGCACCTAGTCGTAACGCACTGATTAAAAGTCATCCTTTACGTTTCCATCCTTGATCTTGAACTCTCGGGTTTGCAGATAAACACTTCGAATAAAGTTGTATTTATCGCCAGTGATGAGCTTTTCAGATTTTAAATATTGAGCGCGCCCGTCGATCATGCTCACGCCATACAGGCTATTACGCGCAGGGACGTCACCGATGTAGCGAACGGGGTTGGCATAGGCATCGGGAAGGATGGCTGGCGCGTCGCGAAGTGTGCTTGGCCCCAAGATTGGCAGTACAAGATAAGGACCACTCTTTACCCCCCAGTGACCGAGGGTTTGGCCGAAATCTTCGTCACTGCGCTGCAGCCCCATATCCAGCGGGAGAACAAGCCGAAAGGCCCGCGGCTGGAGGAACAATTTGAATCGATCTGTACCGCGCCAGTAGCGCCGAAGGATCAGCGGAAAGTTTCACTGATGCACCTGGTGACGGGTGCATTGGGAAAACAACCGAGGGCAACACGATGAACAAGGTCATTCACATCACCCTGCGCGGTGAGCTGCAGGTCTTCGCCGACGCCGACCTGAATGCCTGCATCCGAGAGGCGAACAGGCTCAACGCTGAACGCGGACTCGCCAGCGGCGTGCGTGTTGTTGAGTGCGAAGACGGACTTCGAATGACGGCAGCCGATTGCAAGGCTGCCGCCCGATCCTCTCTGCGATCTTCCAGGCAGGGCGCCCGCTCGCGAGGGAGGTGCTGATTGAAGTTCAGCGAGATCGCAATCCGATGCGGACGAAACTGGGGCCTATAACCGCCCACCTGCATAAAGGTATGAACCACAGCAAATTTAGCAGTGAGTGACTTACTTCGCAGTAATCAATCCACCACAGAGGCTGTCTAGCAAATTCTGGCCGCCTTTGGAATTGAAAAACTCAGTCGACTGCTTCACCTCCATTTCGTACCTAGGGTTTGTAGCAACATCACGGATGTGTTTCGCCATCTCGTCAGTCATGCCCTCTTTCTGTTCCGTCAGGAATTTTTCTAAAGTGATACCTGCTTCTGGATGTTTTTTTGCGCACGCCTGGGTGGATGCTACAGCCATAACCGCAGTGTTGTGGTCTGCGACAACGTCTGTGGCAGCCGGAGCTGGAACAGCATAAGCGAGGGCAATCACCGCGATGGCTGCAGCACTGCGAACTTTACTTAGAAACATTCAGATCTCCCGATCTCAATTATTTGGCATTAATGCCAAAACGTATCGGCCAAGCTCGCTGGTTCCTTTAGCAATTTAGCCGCGCACCTCCGACGCCACTCGAATGCACTCACCTCCGCGCCCAACGGCAACCAGCGGAGCGGACGAGTGCATCCGAGTTTTGTTGAATCAACACCCCGCCACTCTGGAGACGACCATGTCAGCTCTACGTAAACCCATTCCGGAAGACAACTTTCTCGACACGGAGCCAGGTCAAGAATGGCTGACTGAGTCGGTCGACGATCTGCTTCATCGGCGCCACGTAGAGGCGCCAAATCCGGTAGGTCGAAGCAAGGTTCTGGTCAACGCTGACCACTTACCGGAGGCGCTGGCGGATCACATGGCCGCGAACCCGGATCTTGATCGGTACATCGAGAAGATTTTGATCGAGCTGATCAGGCGAAAAGAAGGCGGGATTCTGCACGCCTGGGCCATCGAAGCCGTCGGCGGTGATCCGCAGATCGTTCGGTCGCTCGCCAGCGACCTGGTCGCGGTGCACGCCAACGAGTACCGAGATGCGAAACGCGAAAGCGATCGCGTAGAGCGGGAGTGCGGGTTTTGAGCCCCCACATCCTGATCGATCAAGCCCTTGATGGTGTGTCGGCGCAGGCCGGCGAAGAAGACATCAGCTTGCTGGTACAGGGGCTGATCACCCGCCTCTTCACTGACGGCGCGATCACCACCGACGAGTTCAACCACTACTGCAAGCGGCTGCGTGACACCTGTCAGCGGCGCAAGGAGGAAGCATGAGTACGGCACCAGTTAAATCGCTCATCGACGAACAGCTCGAAGACATCGAACACAAGATCGCCCTCCTCGGCTTCGGCCTTCCCTTCAATGAGGTGATCGGCCGCAAGCGCGAGGATCTGGTGGCCAATCTCCCGCAACGCCTGGCGCCTTCCATGCAGGGCAAACGGATTGCGGTGAGAGTTCGGCTGTGACCAGTCGCCAATGGGCGCGCCGCCTGATCATTTGGCGCGGCGCGTTCTCTTCCCTCGGCGTTTTCACCTTCCTGATGCTGCTCAGCGCCCTCGCCGACCGCATCACTCAATAAACCAAGCATTCAATCGCTGCGCTGGGCGCGGCAAGGATTCCTCATGTCCACGAATACGCGGATCTGGGATCGGGTCAACACAACCGATCCGAGTGCCACCAAGAATTTCACAGGGATGGGCGGCTTCAAGGGCACAGCCATCAAGCCGACCTACCTGATGCGCAAAGCCACCGAAGTGTTCGGCCCATGCGGTGAAGGTTGGGGCTGGACCATCCTTGAAGAACGATTCGACGAAGGTGGTCCGTTGCAAGCGCCGACCAAAGAATGGCCGACCGCGCCACTGATCAACGCGAAAGTCCACACCGTGAGAATTGAGCTTTGGTACCAGGGCGAAGGCGGACAGAAATGCACCGTGACGCATTACGGGCACACGCCGTTCGTTCTCCTGCAGCAAGGCAAGATCATCACCGATTGGGAGGCAGCAAAGAAGTCGCTCACAGATGCGATCGGTAAATGCCTCCAGCCGCTCGGATTCGCCGCGGACATCCACATGGGGCTGTTCGATGACGCTGCATATGTCGAAACAGTTCGGGATGAGGTGGCGTTGAACAAGGCCGAAGATCGGGTGGCGGAGGAAGATCGTCAGAAACAGGAACGGCAGGATTACATCAAGTCGGTCATCGACACCATGGCTGGCGCCCAGTCTGCCCAGGAACTGAAGAAGATCCACGACGTCGCCGTGCGCAAGTTGACTATTCGAAAGGACACCAGAGGTGCCGAGCGCATTTCACTGGAGTGGAAGCGCATCACCGAAGCCACTGAACGGGAGAACGCAGAATGACTCAACTTTACGCACTGACCGGCAAGCTCGCCGAACTTCAGGGAATGGCCGACACCGATGATGAGGGCCTGAAAGAGGCCCTGCAGCACGCCATGGACGAGATTCAAGGCGAGTTCGAGGTGAAGGCCGACAACATCGTCATGCTACGTCGAAACATCGAGAGCGATATCGACGCCATCGACAAAGAGGTCGAGCGCCTGAACGAACTGAAACGCGTGAAGAAAAACAGCGTTTCCCAAATCAGTGATTACCTGCGCCGGAACATGGAAGCCGCGGCGATCAAGTCAATCAAACGACCGTTGTTCACAATCACGCTGGCACTGGCGCCTGAAAAGGTGATCGTCGACAAGGAAGATGAGATCCCTGATGACTTCATCGAAACGAAGACTGTGTTCGCCCCTGACAAAAAGTCGATTGCGGCGAAGCTCAAGGAAATCCGGGATCACAACGACGCTGTGCGAAAGCGTATCGAAGCCGGCGAGGACGCGGAACATGAACTGCTACCGGAACCGGTCTGGGCTCACCTTGAGCGCGGAGAAAGCTCAATCCGGATCAAGTGAGGCCAGCATGATCGGCAATCACGTCAACCTGATCGAGCAGCAGCGGCAGCACGCGGAATCCATCAATGACTAGGTCGCCCAGTACCTGGCCACCGGCGGGCGGATCGAACAACTGAAAAGCCCGTCGCACAACCCGCTACCACCGCCCCGCTCAAACAACATAGAACCTGAAACGGTGCTCAAGCGGCGCCCGAAGCCGATATCGGCCGCCGACCGCAGGGCTATTCGCAAAATGGCGGACTCGCTATGAAGTCAAAACGCAAACCCAACAATGGTTTCGCCCGGGCCGAACGCAGCTGCCGGGCGCTGCTGCGCACCAACCACGTCGCGGTGGTGAACATCGACCCCAGCGGCAGCCAGATCATGGCGAACTGGAAGAGCTGCAAGCAGATCCGAAGTCTCGCGATCGCCAACGCGATATTCGACTTCTCCTACCGCTGGACGATCTATATCGGCGCCATGTGTCGAGACGAGCGCGGCGCCGAGTACATCAAGTCGGTCGAGATCTCGCCCGAGGGCATCTACAAGGTCGAGCGCCTTACCGATGCCATCGAACATTACTACCTGGAGTTGCGCAACAGCGCGAACCCGACCCATCTGGTCGCGTCAGGCTGGATTGTCATTCCCGACGAGATATCGATGGACGAAGCCCAAGCCGCGAAGCTGTTCTACGCCGCCGGCGCCTGGCATCAGGTGAAGGTCGCAGCGTGAGACGTTCCAGATCCCAACAACGAAAACGACAGACCTGGCTGGACTTGCCGGCCAGCGGAATTGAAGAGGTAGGCCATGGCCGAGGAAAAGGAACTGACGGAGGAAGCCAAGAAGCAGCGCAGGAAGCGCGAGAAATCGGCGGCGAAGGACGCTGCATTGGGCGTCGAGAGGTTTACGGTTGAAGTGGCCGGAGTGTTCAAGCCTGACCTGAAGGCAGTCATGAAGGCCCACGGCATCAACAGCCAGCAAGAGGTTCACCAGTTGCTGCTGATGAACCTGATCGCCGCCGACTTCGAAACTCAGGCCCAGATGCTCCGATGTGTCACGACACCTTTTGTGGTTACTGAAAAGGTGTCACGCATCATTCAGGCAGCCGGCATGAAGTCGCTCGCCGACGATCCGCCAGAGCCTGACGACGAAATAGTCCGGAATGGTTAAAGCTTCAGATGAGCCAACTCATCATCAATGACTGCTTCAGCCTTTAGAATCGCTGCGGTTGCGTACCGGTAGTAAATCTGAAGATCGTCATAGTCGAGTCCAACTTTCCCGTCTTGAATTTCCCGACAGCGAAGCAATGCGACCTCTATCAGCCCGTGCTCCAAAATATTGTTTGCTGCTTCTCCACCTTCGGTTTGGCCGATTCGACGAGCAAGTTCACCCACTTGCTCAAGCTTACTCACTGCGGCTGCACGGCCCTGTGAATCTAGATCGGGGATTTTGTGCCACACCTGGTCGACGATTGATTTTTTCACAGCTATCTCCTTGATCCGGCTCCATGCCGGGCCGAACACAAATACTTCACCTCAGACTAAATTGCCAACAGTTTTGGCTTGCTTAGGCTGCGAAAACTTAAGTCTATCAATTGCTCAGAGCCTCCAACTTTTCTTTTAGTTGATAAAGCCGTGAGTATTCAGCGAGGCAAATCTTTAGTTCTAACTTAAGCTTATCGTGCGGCGATTTTTGAAAATTTTGAGTCGCCGACTGTATCGAACTCTTATCGTTAGCAAGAACAATAAGATCTTGAGGATCTAATATTTCCTTTGAGAGCACTGCAGAACTAATAGTTCGATTATGACTGCGCAAAATAATTATTTCCATTTGCGCCAAGAGCAAAACGGGGATTCCGAGCAAAACCTCCCTCCTAATTTTTTCTAAACAATCGTACTCTTTGGCGAGATCAATCACGCGCCAAAATTCCGGAACTCTAGGATCGATCAATTCGATGGTGATTGGCCCACTCTCTGACCTTACGATCAGTCGAACGAGGACTCTCAGCGTTTCAACTCTAGATTTTGTTAGGCTCTCAATAGCTTTCATTGCATCAGCTTTGACTTCCTTTAGTTTGACTACATTTCCAACTATGGAAATTTCTTGTAGTTCCGGAGCAAACCCAACAGCAATAGCCAAAACTGCAAAGGAAATTACAAATGCAGTAAATTCAGCACCGGAAAATTTACACATAAGCAGAAATACTATAGCAAGAGAGAGAGCCAAGCAGAATCCCAGACTTGCTCCAATAGCTAGATACCGTCGGTTATTTGTTTTTCTGATGATCATCTGTGCCCCCCTCCAATTTAGTGGCTTAACACAAATACCCCACTTCTACGAATCACGCCAGCCGGCGAGGCAATCGGCTGTCTGGAGCAATTATGAATCCCTACCTGATCACCGGCCCTGCCCAGATCGGCATCAGTGGTGGCCGCACCAGCGGGCACATGGTCTACAAAATCCTCGAAGCACACGGCGGCACCCTCCCGCCTGATGTACACCTGTTCTTCCAGAACACCGGAAAAGAGCGCGAGGAAACGCTGCTCTTCATCGACCAGATCGCGAAGCGCTGGAACGTAAACATCGTCTGGATGGAATGGTGCCGCGTTTATGGCCAACCTGATGAAGCGCCTTGGTACAAGCTGGTGGACTTCGAAACAGCCAGCCGCAACGGCGAGCCATTCACTATGATGCTTGAGTATTACGCGGCGTATCGTAAGGCAGAAAAGAACCTGCCTCCGGTGCTGCCAAACTTCTCGAACAACATGTGCACCGCATACCTCAAGGTGAAGATCGGCGAGAAGCACATGCGTGCCCTTGGATACACCGAATGGGATTGCGTCGTCGGGATCCGCTACGACGAGCCGAAGCGTTACCACCGCATGATGGCCGCCAATGACCGTGGCGGCACCCGATGGGATAACGTATGCCCTTCCTATACCGCCGGAGTCACGAAAGGAGATGTTGCCGAATTCTGGGCAACGCAGCAATTCGACCTCGGCATGGACTCCGACTTCGGTAATTGCGACCTGTGCTGGAAGAAGAACGAAGGAAAGCTGATCAAGACCATCATGGATGACCCGTCGCGAGTGATCTGGTGGTCAGGTACTGAAGAGCGGTTCGGCCAGGTGTTCCGACAGGATCGAGCTGACTACAAGACGATGGGCTGGTCTGCCGAGCAGCGATCTCGGCAGACCGACTTCGATTTCGACTATCTCTCTGAAGACATCAACTGCTTCTGCGGCGACTAAATACCCGCGAGCGGCACGATCGGTGCCGGACTGAACCCTATCCAGACCCAATAAAGCGCTACTACAAGTACCGCAGCAACTACGGGGTAAGCCACAAAGTCCAACAAATACAGAAACCACACCTTCGCACTTGCGAGAAATTTCGGTAGGCCTTCGATAGGGTAATGCTCTGACATCTCCAGCTTTGCCCGCAAGTAGTCGCCTCTGAAATCATTGCTGGAGTGTGTCTCATACAGCTTCAAAACGTCGTGATACTCTTTCCAGCAAGAGTCATATGTATCTTTATCAAAAGCATCGTCATTTGCCTTGGGATGTGACTTTTGCTTCAGCTCGCCTAGCTTTGACGCGCAGGAGTACATTTTTTCTGAACGGCTGGAGAAATCGTTCTTCTCCATGAGAAGCGAGTACACCAATACCGCTATCGAAGCGAAGACCTGAAGCAGAACGACTTCTTTCTTTTTGATATTCACTCCCAGATCGTACGCCTGCATCAGGGACACAAGAATCAGCACCAGAGACAAAACTACAACGGTATAGGTAGACAGCTTCGCATGCAGCTTCAGCCTGCGTGCAGCGTGAAACCTCGTTTTTGACGTTGCATCCATTTTTTTGTATAGATTTTTAAAGCTATCCGACTGTGCCATTGCGTCCCCCCCTTCCCAGGTCCGCATCATATCCGCCAAGCCGCCTGACTCCCACCACTTACGGTTCGATTTACTCAGACGTCTTGGAGAAAGCATAGGTCCCACCTTTGGACATGCGCGCCGGTAGCAGCATCACGAATACCGTTCAGGGACTATTGCGCCAAACTGCTGGACGAGCGAGCATTCACTCCCTGATGATTTTGCAGCTCACAAGGAAGTCGATTGAAACTGCCATCCGTTAAAAGAGAAATACTGGAAAACGCCCTTAAGCAGTTCGATGAAGAGTTTCGGTACAAGCCTGAATGGAAAGACTGGATGAACAATCAAACGCACCTATATGCGATTAGTGCAAATGATCAACTCTATCCAGCGAAGAAGATTGTGTCCTTGGCTACCGGCATTCCAGTAGGCCTTTTCTCAGGTGGGCAGCCTACGAATGGCTACCTCAAGCGACGTGGCTTCACGATCGTAGCGATGCCGCGGTCGTTACCTCCGGAGCTTCGGTTCGTGGTAGGCCAGGTATATGACCGGCAAACAGAGATCCATCAACTGTTTGGCGGGAGCGCATATAGCGGAATTTCACCATCTACAAAATCACCTGCTATTTTTATCTTTTCAGGGGCTACAGGCGGGCAATACGGTTATGAAGATAAACATAGCAATGATGGCGTCTTCATCTACACCGGTGAGGGTCAAGTCGACGACATGACTCTCACCAAGGGCAATCTTGCAATTCTCGAGCATGTTAAACAGGGCAAAGCGCTGCATGTCTTCGAAATAATTGGCAACAAGCAGGGTCAAAAATACATTGGTGAATACACCTGTGCGAGTCACGAGTGGAGTCGGGGCCCGGACAAGTTTAACAAGGACAGGAAAATAGTAAGATTTAACCTCGTTCCCGTGGAGGTAGATTTCGACTCGCATACCTACGCAGAAGAAGACGACGCGCTGGGGCCAGCTATATCTCTTGCCGAGGCACGAAAGCTTGCTCTCGCTGCGGCGGAATCTGGTTCGGCAGGAGAGAAAGGATCGGCTCGAAGAACTGTTTATCGTCGCAGCAGACGTATTGCCGAATACGTTTTGAGAAGATCTGGTGGTAATTGCGAAAGCTGTGAAAATCCGGCCCCCTTCATGAAGACGAATGGATCACCCTATCTAGAGCCGCACCATGTCAATCGACTATCAGATGGCGGCCTAGATCACCCACGCTTCATAGGCGCCATTTGTCCTACCTGCCATCGAGAAATCCACCACGGCCTCAACGGAAAGGCGAAGAACGAAGCGCTGAAAGCTTACATAGCCAGTATCGAGCCCAAATCGTAATTTTTTGTTCTAGAAAAGTACTGCTAGCTGTACCTAACCTGGCGCGGTCGCTGAGTGCGCCGGCTCGGTGAGCAGATCTTGTAAAGCAATCAGTTGCGGGAGAATCAGCCACGGTGCCGACGTAAGCCTTTCACCAAGACCCAGCAGGTGCACATGTGCGGCAACAGCGTCAGCCCGCCACCGATGGCCGCACTGGCTCGAGCCAACGATCCGTGGCGTGTTGCTGAACGCCGAGCCGAAGCGGCCTGACTTCAAATCAAAGTTGCGGCCCTTTCCGAGCTGATCAATGGAATCGTGCCGCCCTTTCGCTGTGTTTCAAGCCAGAGCCTAGTGAATTCAATATTGAATTTCCAGTTGTGCTCTTTGAAAAGTGCTATGGCCGTGCCTGAGAGTTTGTACTCACCACACTTTGGGCAGGCGAGCTGCTTGTAGTCGCCCGCTGATGGAACTTCGCTCGACTCAGTTCCGCAGATAAAACATTCCATACCCACCTCCATTGGCTGATCGCTGAACTGTAGCTGATCCCTCACCACACTCCACCGCCCGGGCATGCCCCGGCATAGGACGCCCCATGCCCACAGAAAACAAACCGGCCGAGCAGCTGAAGGTTGAGCGCTCGACTGTGACCAAGCTGGTGATCATCGGCGCGCCGCGGCTTGACCCGATTACCGTATTCCTTGAGGACTTCGGCCGGCGCGACTGCCCGACTGAGTCAGATCCGAACTACCAGACCGCCCAGGGCAAGATCACCATCAACTGCTGGGACAAAAGCTGGAACGCCTACTGGGGAGGTATGGGCCCGCGCACGGTCGCGGAGTTTGTCGCCGACTGCGACTGGCATTACATCCTGAACTGCCTGGATCGCGGGATTAGCAGCACACGGTTCAGCGGGAACGCGCTTCACGCATTCGCGAGAAAGTGCATTGTCCAGCGCCGCCGGCAACAGACCGGCCGTCACGACTGGGAACTGGATGAGCTGAATAAGGGGGAAGCCCGCGACCTCTGGCACGACATCGATGTTCTGCGAAGCGTCGAGTCACCGAACGAATGCTGGCATCACAGCAAGTTGTTGACCGAGCTTTTCGGTGATGAATGGCACTACCCCGTCGGTGACAAGGCTTTCGAAGAAAACCACGAATTCACGTCCCTACAGCACATTGTCGAGACGGTTCAGGAAGCGCTGCGTCCGGAGCAGCAGTAAGTGGCTGCATCAATCATTTCTGATCTGAAGATCTGCCAATCTCCTCACGCGTAGGCATTGTCCAGTCCGAGGCTCTTTTTTCGTAGATTGATGGTTCTGGCTTTGGTGTTTCGTAACAGAAAGCTAAAAAATAGATAGCCAGTGACAACGCCGCAACGCCCGCACGCCCAAGGGGATCCGCGTCTTTGGAGAGACGTCCGCCAGGTGCAACGTGGATCGTCGCCCCCCGAATGTATGCAAACACTGCCTGACCGAAAAACAACTGCAAAATAAGCACTGTCCAAAAGCTCTTCCAGTCTCCTTCGAATCGAGCAAATACGTTTATAAGCGAGGCTGTCGACATCAACAGCAGTAACAACAGCTGATAGCGCCTCAAAAACTTCATAGTTCCGTTTTGCGACTTCAAAACGCTTTCTCCAATCAACGAACTTTTAACCTGGCGTAGAAAGGTATCGGCCAGAGTAAGCCGTTCCTAAATCGCGCTACTCCCTCCCCGCTCAAAGTCAGCCGCTATAGCGGCAAGGACGAAGTCATGCCTGAAGAAAAGAAGCCGGCTTGACCAGAGCACTACCGCTATATCGACACCATCGAGCCAGAAGGCCTTGAGGTGCACTGCATCACCTATCAGGTGATCGGTGAAACAGCGCAGTGCTACTACATCGGCGACAAGCACACCTGCGATCTTGTCAACGGCCCGCAATACAGTTGGACCGCAGACGCAGTGAAGAAGCGCCGCAAACGCGTCCTGAAGGAAGGCGGCACCTGGGGCCGTCGCTTCGCCTACACGGATAAGGCCTTGGCGCTTCGCTCGTACAAAGCGCGCAAGTCATGGCAGCTGCGTCATGCGCAATTGTCGATGGAACGAGCCCAGGCGGCCCTTGGATATTTCGGCAATCTCGAAGTTGAAAGCACGATCCCGGCCGGGGCCGTGACAATTCCGAGCGAATACATTCAAGGCCTGGGCTGGGGGGATTACTGATGCTCCTGACCTGCATCGCCGGCTGCACCCTCTTCTTCTGGCTTCCATTGGTACTGACCATAAAGGCGGTGATCGGATGATTATCGATGATGTGATGACGGACAAAATCACCCTGCACGGCCTTGGATTCGTGCAGGTTCAGCTGCAGGGCAATCAGCGCTTGCACGTTTGGCACCCTGAGCTGCCGCGCCGGGCATGCTTCGAACACTCGGCGATCCACGATCACCGCTTCAACTTCACCTCCCGCGTAATCGTCGGTACGCAGTTCAACCACGAGTTCGAACTGGTTTGCCATGACGCCGGCGAATTCATGCTGTACCTGCACGAAGGCGCTCGGACAGCGGGCGGCGGCCGACCATGGACACCGGATGGTCGTGCAGACCTGGTGCATGTCGGAACGATCGGGATTCCAGCCGGCAACGACTACAACACCCAGGCATACGCATATCACCGCACTGAACCGGGCGGCGATGGCCGAGTGGCGACAATAATGGCCAAGCGCGACGAGTACCCAGCGGGCGCCCATTCAACCTGCCGGGTTGGCGTCGAGCCTGACACGGACTTCGACCGGTTCCAGTGGTCGCCAGCCCAACTCTGGGAGGTCGTCAGCGATGTGCTGCTTGGCCAGAAGGTGGCGGCATGATCCTCTTCCCAATAGCCGCCCCGCTCTACATGGCCTACCTCATCTACAAGGGGCCGTGGCGATGAACAACAGGATTGTCTGTCAGTTCAGTTGCGGTGCTGCCTCGGCGGTGGCCACCAAGCTGGCCCTGGCCGAATACGGCGCCACTCACGACGTGCAAATCGTCAATGCATTCCTGGCAAATGAGCATCCCGACAACCGCCGCTTCGCCCTGGACTGCGAAGCGTGGTTCGGCCGCCAGGTGACTGTGCTGCGGGATGAGAAATACGGCGCTGACGCTCAGGAGGTGTTCCGGCGCGAGCGGTACATGAAGAACCAATACGGCGCGCCATGCACCAAGCTGCTCAAGCGCAGGCTGCTCGACACCTGGAAGCAGCTAGGTGACGTAATGGTGTTCGGCTATACCGCCGAAGAGGCTGATCGCCTGGCTGACTTCCGCGAGCGCAACCCTGATCGGCCGGTTATTGCACCGCTGATTGATCGCGGCCTGGGCAAGGAAGACTGCAAGGCAATGATCGAGCGCGCCGGTATTGAGCTGCCGCTGATGTACCGCATGGGCTACGACAACGCCAACTGCATCGGCTGCGTGAAGGGTGGCGAAGGTTATTTCCGTGCTATTCGGGAAGATTTTCCGGAGCAATTTGAGGGGCTGTGCCTGATCCAAGACGACTTGGGCGAAGGCTCCTACCTTTTCCGCAACCGAACAACCAACGTGCGGTTTTCCCTTCGCGACCTCGGCGAAGGCCCAGTGCGGCGAAACGAGAAGATCCCGTCCTGCTCGTTTTTTTGCGAGATGGCCGAAGCCGACATCGCAAACAACTCGTAACCCCTCCCCCAACTCAACAGCCTGCCGGTGTACGGCGGGCGAGGAATTCGTATGCCTGAACTCAAATGCGAATACGGCCACACCATGCGCGTCGGAACTGATGAATGGATCAACCAGTTATCGCTGGACCAGCTTAGGTACGCCCGCCAGCAAATGGCGGACAAGATCGATAAAGCCGAACAAGGCCCGCGGCGCACGGTATGGCTGGTAGATGACGGAATCACCATTGATGGCTTCTACCGCGAGGAAGCATTCGCTGATGCCGCAGACCATCTGCTCCGGATCTACAAAGACACGTTCGTGAAAGAGGCCAAGCAGTTCAGCGGCGCGCCTGGATCTGTCCACGACTTCAAACAATCCATCCCGCACATCGAACCGCGGCGCGTGACTCAGCACGAATACGACACCGAGTGGTTCCCAGCCAATCCCGAATAACCACCTTCTGCCGCCACGCGCGGCATGGAGCATCACATGTCAAATCGCAGCGCGGCCCAGGTCGCGCCCATCCTCCCGCGCTTCATTCGCGCCGGGGAGGCATACGGCTACCTCGGCATGTGCCGGGATGAATTCAACAAAACGGTGCGTCCGAATGTACGCGAGTTCCCGATCGGGAAACAGGGCGTGGGTTTCGACCGGCTCGAGCTGGATGAGTGGGCCGACCGCTACATCGAGTCGATGGCAATTGAAAAGGCCGCCAATCAGGACAACAATCGCCCTCGCAGCGAGCGCCAGGGTAAGAAGAAAGGAGCAACGCCGTGGCCCAAAAAGCAATCACCGGCCTCCAGCAAATGCCGAACGGCATCTGGAAGATCGACAAAAAGTACAGAGGAGAACGAATTCAAGAGAGTACTGGCACTTGTAACCGCGCCGAAGCAGAGCAGTACCTGATTCACAAGCTGGAGCAGTTGCGCCAGCAGAAGGTGTACGGCGTCCGGCGGGTCAGGACGTGGCGGGAGGCGGCAACTCGCTTCCTGCTGGAAGTGAAGGATCAGGCTTCAATTCACATCTCGGCCACCTATATGGAACAGCTCGACCCATTCATTGGCGATATGCCGCTGACCCACATCGACGACGATGCCCTCGCGCCTTACATCCAGTCGAAGCTGAATCCAGCGGTAGGGAAGCCGGTCACGAACCGGACAGTGAATATCGCGCTTCAACGGGTCATCCGCGTGTTGAACCTTTGCGCGCGAAAGTGGCGTGACGAGGAGCGACGGCCGCTGCTGGACGTGGTGCCGATGATTTCCCTGCTGGACGAGAAGACGAACAGCCGAAAGCCCTACCCGCTTTCATGGGAAGAGCAGTCGATCCTGTTCGCCGAACTCCCGGCGCACCTCCAGACCATGGCCATGTTCAAGGTCAATACAGGTTGCAGGGAGCAGGAAGTTTGCAAACTTCAGTGGAATTGGGAGATTGCGGTACCGGAACTGGGAACGAGCGTGTTCCTGATACCTGCGGGATTTGGGGGTAGAAGCGTCAGGTCTGGCGTGAAGAACCGAGACGAGCGTCTGGTCGTGATGAATGACGTTGCCAAGTCAGTGATCGAGAAGCAGCGCGGCAAGCATCCGCTCTACGTGTTCCCGTTTGGCAAGCCAGATGGTGATGGGAATGAAACGACGGTTCACCGCATGAATGACTCGGCTTGGAAGAAGGCGCGGATCCGAGCGGCGAAGAAGTGGCAGGAGAAATTCTTGCGGCCGGCACATGACGGCTTTGCCAGAATCCGAATTCACGACTTGAAGCACACCTTTGGGAGAAGGCTGCGTGCTGCTGGCGTGACGGAGGAGGATCGCAAAGCGCTGCTCGGCCACAAGAACGGGAGCATCACCAGCCACTACTCGGCGGCGGAATTGGATCAGCTCATTGCGGCGGCAAATAAGGTATCAGCAACCGACTCACGCGCACCAGCGTTGACGATTTTGAAAAGGAGGGAGGCATGAGGAAAAGGCCAGGGTCACTTGAAAAGTCACTATGGCAAAAACAACAAAGCCGCTCGAAAGCGGCTAAGTCATTGAAAAATATGGTCGGGACGGAGTGATTCGAACACTCGACCCCTAGCACCCCATGCTAGTGCGCTACCGGACTGCGCTACGCCCCGACTGGTTTTGCAACCGTTCTTCACCTCGAAGAACGCTCAAGAATATAGCGCAAGCGTTTGAAAACTGGAAGTATTCAAACGCTGCTTTTTATTTCTTGAGAACCACCAGCACATCTTCCAACTCGGCAATCATCTGCCGAATCATCTGCTTGTACTGAGTCGTGTCGTCTTTGGCTTCGTCGCCGGACAAACGCAAGCGCGCGCCGCCGATGGTGAAACCTTGATCATAAAGGAGCGCGCGGATCTGCCGGATCATCAGCACATCCTGGCGCTGATAATACCGGCGGTTTCCGCGACGTTTGACGGGGTTGAGTTGAGGAAACTCCTGCTCCCAGTAGCGCAGCACGTGTGGCTTTACGGCACACAGCTCGCTGACTTCACCAATGGTGAAGTAGCGTTTGCCCGGGATGACGGGTAGTTCGTCGTTATGACTTGGTTCCAGCATAAGCCTCAACTCGGGCCTTCAACTTCTGCCCTGGACGAAAGGTGACCACACGGCGAGCCGTGATCGGGATTTCTTCCCCCGTTTTCGGGTTGCGGCCAGGCCGCTGGCGTTTGTCCCGAAGGTCGAAATTGCCGAAACCGGACAATTTGACCTGCTCGTTGTCTTCAAGAGCGTGCCTGATTTCCTCGAAAAACAGTTCTACCAATTCCTTGGCTTCCCGCTTGTTCAGGCCCAGCTCTTCATACAGACGTTCCGCCATCTCAGCTTTCGTCAAAGCCCCCATACGTCACTTCCTTAACGTGGCGTTCAACCTTCTTTCGAGCGAGGTGAGGATATTTTGCGTCGTCGAATTCACCTCATCGTCATTAAGAGTGCGCGATGGATGCTGCCAGGTCAAGCCAACTGCAAGGCTTTTTCTATCAGGATCAATACCTTTACCCTGATACACGTCAAACAGCCTGAGATCTGTGAGCCATTCGCCTGCATTTTCACGGATTACGTCCAGTACGGCCGCAGATGCGACGTCTTTGTGCGCAATCAGTGCAAGGTCACGACGCACTTCAGGAAAGCGCGACAACTCATGGAATTTCGGCATTTTACCGAGCGCCACTTCCGCCAGAACCAGCTCGAAAACGAAGACCGGACGATCCAGACCCAGCGCTTTCGACAGTTCAGGGTGAATGGCGCCGATGAAACCGACTTCACGCCCTTCACGCTCGATGCGCGCGGTTTGACCCGGGTGCAACGCCGGGTGTTTACCCGGAGCGAAGGTGAATGAATCCAGAGCACCGGCAAAACCCAGTACTGCTTCCACGTCGGCTTTGACGTCGAAGAAATCGACCGTGTCGCGACCTTGCGCCCAGCCTTCCGGCAGGCGGCTACCGCAAACCACGCCAGACAACATCGGCTCTTGCTTCAGTCCTTCGAGCTGACCAACGAAGCGCAGACCGCTTTCGAACAGACGCACGCGATCTTGCTGACGGTTGAGGTTGTGCTGCAACGCCTTGACCAGGCCCGGCCACAACGACGAGCGCATGGCAGCCATGTCATTGGAGATCGGATTGGCCAGCAACAGCGGCTCGACGCCCGGGTTGAACAGTTCGAACTGACGCGGATCGATGAAGCTGTAAGTGATCGCTTCCTGATAACCACGCGCCACCAGCAGACGGCGCAGCTCCGGCAAGTCACTACGCGCTTCAGCCTTGGCTTGCGGCGCCAGACGTGCCTGCGGGTAACGAACCGGCAGGCGGTTGTAGCCGTACAGACGAGCCAATTCTTCGATCAGGTCGACTTCCAGACTGATGTCGAAGCGATGACTTGGCACTTCTACGCGCCATTGGCCTTCACCGTCGGCAGTAATGCCGAGACCCAGACCACCGAGCAAGCGCTCGACCTGGACCGAATCCATTTCCATACCGAGCATCTGGGTGATGCGCTGGGAACGCAGGGTGATCGGTGCGATCGACGGCAAGTGCTGTTCGCTGACGGTCTCGATGATCGGGCCGGCTTCGCCGCCAGTGATGTCCAGCAGCAGGCCAGTGGCGCGCTCCATGGCTTCACGGGCCAGTTGCCAGTCGACACCACGCTCATAGCGGTGCGAAGCGTCGGTGTGCAGACCGTAGGAACGCGCTTTGCCCGCGACAGCGATCTGGTCGAAGAAAGCACTTTCCAGGAAGACGTCGCGAGTGGTTGCAGACACACCGCTATGCTCACCGCCCATGACACCGGCAATCGCCAGTGCGCGGGTGTGGTCAGCGATCACCAGCGTATCACTACGCAGACTGACTTCCTGACCGTCGAGCAGCACCAGCTTCTCGCCCTCTTCCGCCATGCGCACACGGATGCCGCCATTGATTTCGGCGAGATCGAAGGCGTGCAGCGGCTGGCCCAGTTCGAGCATCACGTAGTTGGTGATGTCGACGGCAGCGTCGATGCTGCGCACGTCGGCGCGACGCAGACGTTCCACCATCCACAACGGCGTTGGCTTGGACAGGTCAACGTTACGGATAACGCGGCCCAGGTAACGCGGGCATGCCGCAGGGGCTAGCACTTCTACCGAACGCACTTCGTCGTGCACGGCAGGAATGGCCATGACCACCGGACGGGTGACCGGCGCGGCATACAGCGCGCCGACTTCACGGGCCAGACCGGCCAGCGACAGGCAGTCACCACGGTTCGGGGTCAGGTCGACCTCGATGCTGGCGTCTTCCAGATCCAGATACACACGGAAATCTTCGCCCACCGGCGCATCGGCCGGCAGCTCCATCAAACCGTCGTTGCCTTCACCGACCTGCAGCTCGGCTTGCGAGCAGAGCATGCCGTTGGACTCAACGCCACGCAGCTTGGCTTTCTTGATCTTGAAGTCGCCCGGCAACTCAGCGCCGATCATGGCGAACGGAATCTTCAGGCCCGGACGCACGTTTGGCGCACCGCACACGACCTGGAAAGTTTCCGCGCCATTGCTGACCTGGCACACGCGCAACTTGTCGGCATCAGGGTGTTGCTCGGTGCTCAGCACCTCGCCCACCACCACGCCACTGAATACACCGGCGGCCGGGGTCACGCTATCGACCTCAAGGCCCGCCATCGACAGACGAGCAACCAGCTCGTCGCGATTTACCTGCGGGCTAACCCAGCCACGCAGCCATTGTTCACTGAATTTCATCCTGCTCTCCTAAGAATTCGTTACGACTAGCGAAATTGCGCGAGGAACCGCAAGTCGTTGTCGAAGAACAGACGCAAGTCGTTCACGCCGTAACGGAGCATGGCCAGACGCTCGACACCCATGCCGAAAGCAAAACCGGAGAATTCTTCCGGATCAATGCCGGACATGCGCAGCACGTTCGGGTGAACCATGCCGCAGCCCATTACTTCCAGCCAGCCAGTCTGCTTGCAGACGCGGCAGCCTTTACCGCTGCACATCACGCATTCCATGTCGACTTCGGCGGATGGCTCGGTGAACGGGAAGTACGAAGGACGGAAACGTACTGCCAACTCTTTTTCGAAGAACACCCGCAGGAATTCTTCGATGGTGCCTTTGAGATCGGCAAAATTGATGTCGCGATCAACCAGCAGGCCTTCAACCTGGTGGAACATCGGCGAGTGGGTAATATCGGAGTCGCTGCGATACACGCGGCCTGGGCAGACGATGCGGATCGGCGGCTGTTTCGATTCCATGGTGCGGACCTGTACCGGCGAGGTATGGGTGCGCAGCAGCATGTTGGCATTGAAGTAGAAGGTGTCATGCATCGACCGGGCCGGGTGATGGCCTGGGATGTTGAGCGCTTCAAAGTTGTGATAGTCGTCTTCGACCTCAGGGCCTTCGGCAATGCCGTAGCCGATGCGGGTGAAGAACTGTTCAACACGTTCCAGAGTCCGGGTCACCGGATGCAGACCACCGGAGGTCTGGCCACGGCCCGGCAACGTCACGTCAATGGATTCGGCGGACAGTTTGGCAGCCAGTTCGGCTTCTTCAAACAGAGCCATGCGCGCATTGAGAACGCCTGTAACACGTTCCTTGGCAACGTTGATCAGCGCACCGACTTGCGGACGCTCTTCTGCCGGCAAATTCCCCAGGGTCTTCATCACCTGAGTCAATTCACCCTTTTTGCCAAGGTATTGAACCCGGATTTGCTCCAGGGCATTGATATCTTCAGCGCTTTGCACAGCCTCTAGTGCTTGAGAGACCAGCGCATCCAGGTTTTCCATGTACAGACTCCAGATACAAAATAGGGGAAGAGCTTGAAGGCTCTTCCCCTATTTATGACGTTTAACACCTGGCCCCACAGAGGTGAGGCCGGGTGACTGTCGGGGGTACTTAAGCCAAGGTGGCTTTAGCTTTCTCGACAATCGCAGCAAACGCCGCTTTTTCGTTCACTGCCAGATCAGCCAGAACCTTACGGTCGATCTCGATGGACGCTTTTTTCAGGCCAGCGATGAAACGGCTGTAGGACAGACCGTTAACACGAGCACCAGCGTTGATACGAGCGATCCACAGAGCGCGGAACTGACGTTTTTTCTGACGACGGTCACGGTAGGCGTATTGGCCTGCCTTGATTACCGCTTGCTTGGCAACACGGAATACGCGGGAGCGTGCGCCGTAGTAGCCTTTAGCAAGTTTCAGAATTTTTTTGTGACGCTTACGGGCAATGACGCCACGCTTTACACGAGCCATGAGTTACTTCCTCTATTCTTGACTAAAATTAACGAAGGCGCAGCATGCGCTCGACTTTTGCCACGTCAGACGGATGCAGCAAGCTGCTACCGCGCAGTTGACGCTTACGCTTGGTCGACATTTTAGTCAGGATGTGGCTCTTGAAAGCGTGCTTGTGCTTGATACCGTTAGCAGTTTTCAGAAACCGCTTAGCAGCACCACTTTTGGTTTTCATTTTTGGCATGTTCGGATACTCCGCATTCAGTTGATAAACATAATCAGAAGGCCTGCCGTGCCCTGTTGATTACTTCTTCTTTTTCGGGGCGATGACCATGATCAGCTGGCGTCCTTCCATCTTAGGATGCTGTTCGACCGAACCGTACTCGAGCAGGTCAGCTTCAACCCGCTTGAGGAGTTCCATCCCCAGCTCCTGGTGGGCCATCTCACGGCCGCGGAATCGCAAGGATACCTTGGCCCTGTCCCCATCACTCAGGAAACGTACCAGGTTGCGCAGTTTTACCTGGTAATCCCCTTCCTCCGTCCCTGGACGAAACTTGATTTCTTTTACCTGAATCTGCTTCTGGTTTTTCTTCGCCGCGGCAATCTGCTTCTTCTTTTCGAAGATCGATTTGCCGTAGTCCATCACACGGCAAACCGGTGGGACTGCGTCTGCGGAGATTTCTACCAGATCAAGCTTTGCTTCTTCAGCAATACGAAGCGCTTCATCAATCGAGACGATGCCAATCTGCTCGCCATCAGCGCCAATTAACCGAACCTCGCGTGCCGAGATATTCTCGTTGATCGGGGCTTTCGGTGCAGCTCGTTTATCTTGTCTCATTTCACGCTTAATAATAATTACTCCGAATCTGGGCGACCACGCCGGGAAACCGCTTGCGCGAGAAACTCAGCGAACTGGGCGACGGGCATCGAGCCCAGGTCAGCACCTTCACGAGTACGCACAGCGACAGTCTGCATCTCGACTTCCTTATCTCCGATAACCAAAAGATAGGGAACCTTGAGCAAAGTATGCTCGCGGATTTTAAAGCCGATCTTTTCATTTCTCAAGTCGGACTTGGCACGAAATCCGCTTTCGTTGAGAGTTTTTTCTACTTCTGCAACAAAATCTGCCTGTTTATCAGTGATATTCATGATCACCGCCTGGGTTGGCGCGAGCCAAGCAGGGAACGCACCTTCGTAGTGCTCGATCAGAATCCCGACGAAACGCTCGAAGGAACCGAGGATCGCGCGGTGCAACATCACTGGATGTTTGCGGCTGTTGTCTTCGGAGACGTATTCAGCGCCCAAACGGACAGGCAGGTTAAAATCGAGCTGCAAGGTACCACATTGCCAGACGCGACCGAGGCAATCTTTCAGCGAGAATTCGATTTTCGGACCATAGAAAGCGCCCTCACCTGGCTGCAGATCGTACGGCAGGCCCGCAGAATCAAGGGCTGCAGCCAATGCAGCTTCAGCGCGATCCCACAGCTCGTCGGAACCGACGCGTTTTTCCGGACGAGTGGACAACTTCATCTCGACATCGGTGAAGCCGAAATCGCGATAAACGTCCATGGTCAGCTTGATGAACGCAGCGGATTCAGCCTGCATCTGCTCTTCGGTGCAGAAGATGTGCGCATCATCCTGAGTGAACGCACGCACGCGCATGATGCCGTGCAGCGCACCCGACGGCTCGTTACGGTGGCAGGCACCGAACTCGGCCAGACGCATCGGCAGTTCGCGGTAGCTCTTCAGGCCTTGGTTGAACACCTGCACGTGGCACGGGCAGTTCATCGGCTTGATCGCGTAGTCGCGGTTTTCCGACTGAGTGGTGAACATGTTGTCGGCGTAGTTGGCCCAGTGCCCGGATTTCTCCCAAAGGCTGCGGTCAACGACTTGCGGGGTCTTGATCTCGAGGTAGCCGTTATCGCGCTGGATCTTGCGCATGTACTGCTCGAGCACCTGGTACAGAGTCCAGCCGTTCGGGTGCCAGAACACCATGCCCGGGGATTCTTCCTGGGTGTGGAACAGGCCCAGACGCTTGCCGATCTTGCGGTGATCGCGCTTTTCAGCTTCTTCGATGCGCTGGATGTAAGCTGCCAGCTGCTTCTTGTCTGCCCAAGCGGTGCCGTAAACGCGCTGCAATTGCTCGTTCTTGGCGTCGCCGCGCCAGTAGGCACCGGACAGCTTGGTCAGTTTGAAAGATTTCAGGAAGCGCGTGTTCGGCACGTGTGGGCCACGGCACATGTCGACGTATTCTTCGTGATAGTACAGGCCCATGGCCTGCTCGTTCGGCATGTCCTCGACCAGACGCAGCTTGTAGTCTTCGCCACGGGCCTTGAACACTTCGATCACTTCGGCGCGCGGAGTGACTTTCTTGATGACGTCGTAATCTTTCTCGATCAGCTGCTGCATGCGCTGTTCGATAGCAGCCATATCGTCCGGAGTGAAAGGACGCTCGAAGGCGATGTCGTAATAGAAGCCTTCGTCAATGACCGGCCCGATGACCATTTTCGCAGTCGGGTACAACTGTTTGACCGCGTGGCCAACCAGGTGAGCGCAAGAGTGGCGAATGATCTCCAGCCCCTCTTCATCCTTAGGCGTGATGATTTGCAGGGTCGCGTCGCTGCTGATGATGTCGCTGGCGTCGACCAGTTGGCCATTGACCTTGCCGGCCAGTGTGGCTTTGGCCAGACCGGCACCAATGGATGCCGCGACCTCGGCTACGGAAACCGGGTGATCGAATGAACGTTGACTGCCGTCGGGAAGAGTAATAGTTGGCATGGCGCCTCCTCTCCTAGTGGTGACCCCTACCAAAGGTCACGTGGGTTGGGATGAGCCAGTACAAGATCCGATCCAGGCCATTCAATGACGAACGCCTGCCTTACAGCGGCAGGAGCCTTGCGGCCAACCGGAAAACCGAACCAGAGTGACTGGGATTCAAATCGAAATATTCGCACGTTGACCGCTGCCGGGACTGAAGGTCATCCGGAGCCTGAGAACGCTTGAGCCCGGCATGCTAGCACAGATGAGCGGTCACTAATGCCTCTGTTTGATCAGAAGGCAAATCGTCCGTTTTTATGCCAGAGTGCTGAACTTGATTGGCCTTTCAGCCCTCAGATAACAAGACATTGACCCACAAGGAGCATCCTCGCATGCGTCTGAATACCCTGTTCGCCGTAGTCGCCCCTATCGTTATGCTGCTGCCGCTGAGCGCCCACGCCGATTGGCCGAAGGGCGAGCGTGAGAAGTACATGGCGCAGTGCACACAAGCGGCGACTCCGCAGATTGGTGCAGCTGCCGCCAAATCGCACTGCGCCTGTGGCGCTGATGCAATCAAGCCCTACCCGGCCAGCGACATTCAGTCCCTGATGGACAACAAGGCCACCCCTGAACTGCAGCAGAAAGCGCTAGGCCAAATTGCCAAATGCAAGGCAAATGCACCGGCGAAAAAGTGAGTAAAAAAGCATTTTGAATCGGCTCAGCGCCCGTAAAAAAGGCTGAATTTGAGCCTTTTCGGACGATTTATGCAGGTTTTACAGGTTTTTTTATTGTCTTTACTTTTCGCTCAAAGCCTTTCAAACCGGGGCTTTCAGCCGAAACAGGCAGTAAAGAAAACACGACTGATTGGCAAACAGCACGTCCGGGGGGCTCCCAAAGCGAACATTTCGACTATGATACCCGGGTGTGCCCAGTTGGCCTGAGCAGCACAGTACTGAAAAATATATGTTTCTTGGAGATACACCATGTCTAATCGCCAAACCGGCACCGTTAAGTGGTTCAACGATGAAAAAGGCTTCGGCTTCATCACTCCTCAAGGTGGCGGTGACGACCTGTTCGTACACTTCAAAGCTATCGAAAGCGACGGTTTCAAAAGCCTGAAAGAAGGCCAGACCGTTTCCTTCGTGGCTGAGAAAGGCCAAAAGGGTATGCAAGCTGCACAAGTTCGCCCAGAGTAATTTCCCGGCGCACTAAAAAAACCCCGTCCATGTGACGGGGTTTTTTATGCCTGCAACAAACGTGGTGCGTAATCAGCCGCAGTTGACGCGAGTGATTACCAGGTTGTTGTCAGTGTTCAGGTTCAAGCGATCGGAACGGTACTCGAGCGTGATCATGTCGTTCGGCTTGAGGAAACGGGCATTTTGCGCCCCGGCTTTGGCGCGCGCCTGCTCAAGTAGCTCTGGCGACGCTTTCTTGCCGATGGCGAATGCCGCCGCCGATGCTTCACAGCGGCTGTGACCGGCTTCGGTTGCCGCAGATTCCTTTGCCGACTCGCTGGAGGTCGTGCTGCAACCGGCCAACATGGCAGCGGCCATAAGTGCACCCAGTGTCGCGAACTTCAAAGGCATGAAGCCTCCTTGTTTTCAAAATGGTTAAGCTGAGATCGTGCGACCGTCATTCCGCTGTTTGGTTTCACGGCCAGGGCCATCACCCTGCCCCACGACCGGAAAAAAGCCGAGTGTGCCTCAGTCGCACGCAGCACTTCATCGATCAATCGTGACTGAATATTAACGGCGCTCAGTAGACGTCGATGTAGTCATACGGCGGATTCGGCCAGTTGTCCTTCAGTGCGTTGAAAATCTGCATCACCCACACTTCATCACTGGCTGCGACATTGCCCACGTAGCCCGAACCCTTGGCCCAGGTTTCCAGGCGAAACAGCAAACCATCAATATCCTGCCCGCCGGTTACGCCTGAAGAAATGTAAGCAATACCGCCCTTGGTCACGCGCAACTGCGTGTGTTCGTCATCACTGGCAGAAGCGAGCATTTGGCGCACTGCGTCGAGCGTGAGGCCGTCAGGGGTGTTCAAATCGATCTGCACAGCACAATCCTTGGAAAAGCTTGAAAGACCAAGTGTCGCATAGCGCTGCGCTCATGCCTAAGTCGCAGTGCCAAACGTCCGGCAAAATGGTTAACTCGCTCTCAGACATTCCCGACTTTTCGAGCGCACTCATGAGCACCGTAAGCATCACTGCCGACATCAAAGTCTTGTGGCCCAAGGGGCACAGTTCGTATAGCCCGGGCAGTTCGGAGGAGCTGGCGCTGATCAGCATCGATCTGCTGGTCAAAACCATGGGAACACAAGGCGCACAAACGTTTATCGCGCAGGTGTTCGAGCGGTATCAGCACGACCACAAGACCACGCCGGATACCGAGAGAGAATAAATCCCCGCAGACTGGCATCTGCGGGGTTTGGCCTTACTTCAAGCGCTTCAGACGCTCGGTCAACAGATCAAAGAAGCCTTGCGCGTCGCCATTTTCCACCCAGAAGGCATTTTTCGGCGCCTTCAGGCCGTCGTACCAATCGACGATGGTCTGACCGAAAGTCGGCCCTTCACGGCTATCCACCACGACATTCACCGAGCGACCGGTGAACAGTTCCGGCTTGAGCAGATAGGCCACAACGGTAGCGTCATGCACCGGGCCACCCGGAATACCGTAGTGCTCCATATCGCCCTTGATGTACTCGTTGAGAATGTCGCCGACAATCTTGCTCGCGTTGTTATTCAGCGCGGCGATCTGCTTCAGGCGTGCATCACTGGTGAGAATCTTGTGGGTCACGTCCAGCGGCAGGTAGGTCAGTTTCACGCCGCTTTTCAGCACCACTTCAGCCGCTTGCGGGTCAGCGAACAGGTTGAATTCGGCCACCGGGGTGATGTTGCCACCGTTGAAGTGCGCACCGCCCATGATCACCACTTCCTTGATGCCCTGAACGATTTCAGGCTCCTGGATCAGCGCCAGCGCCAGGTTGGTCTGCGGGCCGAGCATGGCGATCGTGATGCTGTGCGGCTTGGCTTTTTTCAGGGTATCGATCAGGTAGTTGACCGCATTGCCTTCTGCCAGCCCCTTTTTCGGTTCGTGCACAGTGACACCCGACAGGCCTTCCTTGCCATGGATGTTCTCGGCGTAGATCGGCGTGCGCATCAGCGGCTTCGGCGCACCTGCATAAACCGGTACGTCTTCGCGCCCTGCCCACTCGCGTGCCAGCCGTGCGTTACGCGAAGTCTTGTCGAGGCGCACGTTGCCGGCCACGGTGGTCAGCGCGCGAATATTCAGCTCGTCGGGCGAGGCCAGGGCGAACAACAACGCGACCACATCGTCAGCACCCGGGTCGGTGTCGATGATCAGGTCGATTTTCTCCGCCGCCTGGGCGCCGGTGGCAGTGATTACGGACAAAAGCAAAAAGCTCCGGATGAATTGATGCAGTTTCTGAGCATAGCGTTGCATGGCGCATTCCTTGTGCATGTGGAATCGAAAATCAGAACGTAACCCCGGCGACCAGGACGATATTGCAGTACGGCTGGCATTCACCTGTACGAACAATCGCCCGAGCCTGTCGGCTGAGAACCTTGAATTGCTCGTGGCTGAGCAGATCGCGACGGCCCAGAGCGCCCTCTTCATTCAACTGTTCCAGCGTATTCAGCGCGGTCGGTTGCTTGTCGAAGATTTCTTTGGCGAGCGCATGGCTTTCCACCTGCATCTCGCTGAGCACGACTTTCAGGGTGCTGACGAAGTCCGGCACGCCGTGGGTCAGCGCCAGATCAATCAGCTCGACACCCGGCGGCACGGGCAACCCGGCATCACCAATGACCACCATGTCGCCGTGGCCCAAAGAAGCAATCAGCCGCGACAATGCGACGTTGAGCAGAGGAGTCTTTTTCATGCGGGTTTAAAGGCCTGTACGTCGGATAAGGTTGGAATGGACGGTTGCGCGCCGGCGCGGGTTACCGACAGCGCGGCGGCGATCTGCCCGAAACGAATGGCCTCGGCCTCGGACTTGCCACTGGCCAGCGCAGCGGCGAAACCACCGACGAAGGTGTCGCCTGCCGCCGTGGTATCGACAGCTTTCACTTTCGGCGCCGGGAAATGTTCGAAGCTTTGGCCATTGGCGAACAGCGAGCCTTGAGCACCGAGGGTAATGATGACTTTGTCCGCGCCCATGGCGATCAACTGGCTGGCTGCACGTTCTGCCGTTTCCTGCGAGTCCACCGGCAACCCGCTCAACACCGCCGCTTCGCTCTCGTTGGGGATCAGATAGTCGATCGCGGCAAACCAGTCTGCTGGCAGTGGACGACTGGCCGGAGCCGGATTGAGGATGACAATTTTACCCAGCGCGCGCGCTCGTTTGAGCGCATGCCCCACCGTGGCATCCGGAATTTCGAGCTGGCAGATGATCACGTCTGCGGCTTGCAGCACTGCATCAAACCGGTCGATCACTGCGGGCGTCATGGCACCATTGGCGCCGGCGACGATGACAATGGCGTTCTGGCTGTTGTCGTCAACCACGATCAACGCCACACCACTGGAATCTTCGACCGCGCTCACAGCGTCGCAATCGATGCGCTCGGCCAGCAGGGCGTCACGTAATTGCACGCCATAGTCATCGTTGCCAACGCAACCGACCATCGATACCTGCGCGCCCAATCGGGCTGCGGCCACCGCCTGATTGGCGCCCTTGCCGCCGGAAACCGTGGCAAACGAATGACCGATCAGCGTTTCACCGCCTACCGGCAGCCGCGGCGCCCGGGTCACCAGATCCATGTTCAGGCTGCCTATTACCACTACATTTGCTGGCATACATCATTACTCGTCAATTCAGTTTCAGCGGTATTCGGTGAACACGCCGGACAACGGTGCGGTCGATTCGCGCAAGACAATACTCGGGGTCACGATGCGTTGATCAGTGCCCAGGCTCGGTGTAGCAATCCGTCGCAGCAGCACTTCGGCCGCCATCTCGCCCAGTTGCAGGATCGATTGGCCCACCGTGGTGAGTGCCGGGTAGACGTAACGACTCATCTGAATATCGTCGAAACCGATCACTGACAGCTCACTCGGCACGCGAACATTGCGCTCCGCCGCCGCACGCAGTACACCAATGCCGATCATGTCGTTGCCGGCAAAGATCGCGCTCGGCGGATTGTGCTCGAGCAGAATCGCCGCTGCGTTGTACCCGCCAGTACTGGTGAAATCGCTTTCCAGCATGCGCTCCTGACGGACTTCAACGCCCGCCTCTTTCAACGCTCGGCAATAACCGGCCAGACGCATCTGCGCAACACTGGTGCTGACCGGGCCGCCGATGGTGGCGATATCGCGGTGCCCCAATTCCAGCAAGTGCCGGGTCGCGAGGTAAGCGCCATATTCGTGATCGATGCGCACAAGGTCGGCATCGACACCCTCCAGACCTCGGTCGACAATGACCATCGGCGTTTTCACCCCGGCCAGCCCCTGCGCCAGACCGCTATCACCGCCAGCGGAAGCAACGATCAAACCGTCGATGCGCTTCTCCAGCAAGACACGCAAATAGCTGCGCTGTTTGTCGGGGTTGTCGTCGGAGTTGCAGAGGATCACGCAGTAGCCGTTACGCTCGCAGTAATCCTCGATACCCCGCGCCAACTCGGCGAAGTACGGGTTGAGACTGTTTGGCACCAGCAGGCCGATGGTTGCAGTGGTCTTGGCTTTCAGCGAGCGCGCCACCGCACTCGGTACATAGTCGAGGCTCTTGATCGCCGCCTCGACTTTCAGCCGCACTTCCTGACTGACCGGCCGAGTGTTGTTCACCACATGCGACACCGTCGTGTAGGAAATCCCCGCGAGGGCTGCCACGTCCTTGATCGTTGCCATGTCTTAGCCCCGGCGACTGGCGCGCTGACTGCGATAAGTGTCGAGCACCACCGCGATCACGATGACGGCGCCGGTGATGATTCGTTTGGTTGGTTCAGTCGCACCGATCTGCGCCAGACCTGCCGCCAGGACCGAGATGATCAACACGCCAAAGAACGTGCTGATCACCGAACCACGCCCGCCCATCAGGCTGGTACCGCCGATGACCACAGCAGCGATCACCTGCAACTCCAGACCGGAACCGGCATTCGGATCAGCAGCTTCCAGACGGGAAATCTGAAACAGCGCGGCGATACCGGCCAGCAGGCCCATCAGGCTGAATACCAGAATCTTGTAGGGCTTCGGATTGATGCCCGCTAGACGCACCGCCTCTTCGTTGGTGCCGATGCCGATCAGGTAGCGACCGAATACGGTACGCGTCAACACGGCCTGAGCAATGAAAATCACCAGCAAGGCAATGATGAACGATGGCGAGATGCCGAACGCAATCGGGTTCGACAGCCAGGCGAACGAGTCACCGATGTACGCGGTGCGCGATCCGGTCATCTGATACGCCAGACCCCGAGCCATTTCCAGCACACCCAAAGAGACGATGAACGATGGAATCCGCCAGGCCACCGTGATCGAACCGGTGACAGTACCGGCCAGCGCCGCCACTGCCATGCCGAGCAATGCCGACGGCAACACGCCCCAGCCCCAGCCGAGAATCGCAACGCTGACCGTCGAAGCGGCCAATGCGAGTACCGAGCCTACCGAGAGGTCAATGCCGCCGATGATCAACACGAAGGTCATGCCGACCGCCAGCACCATCAGATCAGGAATCTGGTTGGCCAGCGTACTGAAGGTGTTATAGGACAGAAAATGGCTGCTCAATACCGAGAACAGCGCAATCATCGCCAGCAAGGCGCCGGCCAGGCCAAGATAAGTGCCCAGACCGTAGAAGTTGCCACTACGTTTGCCGGCAGGAGATGCAGTTTTCATGGGAGATCCCTAGGCGCTGCTTCGTTGAGCAACGCATCACGTTTTTGGTAGCCGGCGAACGCGGCGGCAAGCAAGTCATCCTGAGTCCAGCTGTCACGCTCGAAGGTGTCGATCAGCCGCCCGGCCGACAACACGCCGATCCGGTCGCAGATCAGCATCAACTCACGCAGATCACTGGACACCACCACCAGCGCTTTGCCCTGGCGCGTCAGTTCACCGAGCAAGGCGTAAATATCGAACTTGGCGCCGACGTCGATGCCACGGGTCGGCTCGTCGAACAGCAAAACCGAACAATCACGTTCCAGCCAGCGGCCGATCACGACCTTCTGCTGGTTACCACCGGACAACTCGGAAACCAATTGTGTCGGGCTCGAGCTGCGGATGCGCATGGCGTCGATCTGACGCTGCGCCAAAGCGATCTCGTCGCCATTGTTGACGACACCGCCACTGGAAATTTCCGGCATGTTGCCGAGTGCGATGTTGGCACTGATCGACTGACTGAGCAGCAGGCCTTCACCCTTGCGGTCTTCGGTTATCAACGCGATACCGTTGCGCACAGCGTCGACGGGCGAACGCACACTGACCACTTTGGCTGGCGAGCCGAGTGCAATGGTGCCGCTGTCGGCAACGTCCGCTCCGAATATCAGTCGCAGCAGTTCGGTGCGCCCAGCCCCGATCAACCCGGAAATGCCGAAGATCTCGCCAGCGCGCACTTCGAATGAAACGTCGCGAACTTTGTCGGAGCGGGTCAAGCCTTTGACCGTCAACGCCGGGGCGCCAATATTGCGCGTGCCCATGTCGATATGTTCGCCCAGTTCGCGACCAACCATCAGCGTCACCAGTTGCTCGCTGTTGTAATTGGCCATCGGCTCGACGCAGACCAGATTGCCGTCACGCAGCACGGCAATGCGTTGTGCGACCCGGGCAAGTTCTTCGAGGCGGTGGGAAATGTAGATGATCGAGACGCCGCGTGCCTGCAAGCGGGTGATCTGCTCAAAGAGCATTTCGACTTCACGTGCGGTCAGCATCGCGGTCGGCTCATCAAGAATCAGCACATGACAATCGCCAATCAGGTTGCGGGCGATTTCGACCATCTGCTGATGCCCGATACCCAGCTCGCCGACCAGCGTATCCGGATCAATCGCGTCGAGGCCGACTTGTGCCATCGCTTCGACCGCGGCTTTGCGCAATTGCTTGCGGCTGATCCAGCCGCCGTTGCTTGGCAAGTTGTCGAGAAACAGGTTCTCCGCCACCGACAAGGTTGGCAACAGATTGAGTTCTTGCATGACCATGCGCACGCCGAGCTCTTCAGCCTGGGTACGACTGCCCGGACGAAAGTCCTTGCCATGGAATTGCATCTGGCCGGTGGTCGGCGTGACCAGTCCGCCAATGATCTTCGACAGGGTACTTTTGCCGGCACCATTCTCGCCGGTCAGCGCCAGCACTTCACCGCGCATCAGCGTCAGATCGATGCCGGTGAGCACCGGTTGCGCATAGGTCTTACCGATACCGCTGACCGAGAGGACAGCGTTCGGGGCGGAAACTGACATAAAAACTCTCCATGCGCTCGCCCGGACGGACGAGCGCCGTTGTGTCGCCAGAAAACTTACTTGGTGACCAGCTCAACCGGTGTTTCGATCACGCCGTTAGCGCCGCTGTCGACTTTCTCGCCCTTGATGATTTTCAGCGCGGTTTCGATGCCGAACACAGCTTGCCTGGCAGCGAACTGGTCAGCCGTGGCCAATACGCGACCGTCCTTCAACATTGGCTTGATGGCATTGATGTTGTCGTAACCGACCACCTGAACCTGGCCAGCCTTACCGGCGGCACGCACGGCAGACACAGCGCCTACAGCCATGCTGTCGTTACCGGCCAGCAGTGCTTTGACGTCTGGGTATTCACTGAGGATCGAAGCGGCAACCTTGTTGCCCTTGTCGATTTCCCAGTCACCGGATTGCAGGGAAACGATCTTGATCTGTGCAGCGTCCATCGCATCCTTGAAGCCAGCGGTACGCTGCTGGGCATTGGTCGTGGTGGACACACCTTCAATGATGCCGACCTCGTCACCGGCCTTGAGCTGTTTGGCCAGATACTCACCGACCAGACGCGCGCCTTTGCGATTGTCCGGACCTACGAAGGGCACGCTGATGTTTTTGCTTTTGACGATGGCCGGATCGAGCTGGTTGTCGATGTTGATCACGGTAATGCCGGCATCGACGGCTTTCTTGATCACCGGCACCATGGCCTTGGAGTCGGAAGGCGCGATCACCAGCGCATTGACCTTGGCCAGGATCATCTGCTCGACAATGCGGGTCTGGCCGGCAGTATCGGTTTCGTCCTTGATGCCGTTGGAGATCAAGTCGAAGTCGGCGGAGTGTTCTTTCTGGTAGGCCTTGGCGCCGTCTTCCATGGTCAGGAAGAATTCGTTGGCCAGAGACTTCATGACCAGCGCGACTTTGGGTTTTTCGGCGGATTCGGCGAATGCCGAGGAGACAGGTAGTGCGGCGGCTGTGGCAGCCAGCATAGCGACAGCAAGAAGACGTCCAGCGAATGGCAGCTTCATGGGTTCACTCCGATCTTATGATTATTGTGAGCAACGCTTGCGCCAGCGTAAGCTACATCGCTTTCTTCCGGACCATACAGTGCCGAGAGAGCCGCGCAAACGTTTGCGTAGATCGAACTATGCGAATCCCGCCGACATTTGTCAACAATCAGAAATCGTCATTTGTTATAGGGCGAATCGTCCGACTCGCACCTTCGCTGCTTACGCCGTGGTGCTGACCAAATTCCCGCTTGTGGAACTCTTGGACATTTCCTTTACCAATGCCCCCGCCACTTCTGCCATCGCGGCGCTGGTTTGCGCAATCTGCCCCTGAATGGACATGACCGCCTGCGATTTCGCCTCGGGCGTCGGATAGGTTTCAGCTTGCGCCGCTGCCAAGCGCTGTTGCTGCTCCTGAAGCTGCTTCTGCAATTCCTGCATGCGCTTGAGCAGCATCTTGACGGTGATGCTCAGGTTGTCGCTGCTTTCCGCCTTGCTGTCTTCCTGCGCGGGACCGCCGGTTTTGACCTGATTGCCTTGCTCTTTCTCAGTGCCCAACGCCTCGGCGGAGGCATCCGCTTCTGCCTCGCTCAATGCATTGATTGTCGCTGCCGTTTTGCCGCCGATGGTGACTGCACCGGGATTTGAAAAACCGACCGTCAGTGACATGTGGACTCCCTAAATTTTAGTTTCCTTGAACACCCATCGGCCCGCGCGTGGGTTTCTTTAGCAGAAAAACCGAAACCAGCAACTCGAATCGCTCGACAAAAGCAGTAGTCCTTTTCGGAGAGCCGAACGTGAAAGCGCCCTTTGTTCGGAAACCCGGATAACCGATTCAATACGTGATTTGCCAACTCATAAAATCTTGATGTAAATCATCAAGTTAAACATTTCTTTAAAGCAAAGTTCGGCTGGTATAGATCCTGCTCCCTTCACCACACCCCAGGCATCCAGATCAGCTTGGGGTGCATCTAGATGAACCTGCATCAGCACCGTCTCACTACTAGAGAGAAAAATAATGAAATCTGCTTTCAATACTTTGGTCCCGGGCGCTTTGGCCCTTCTCCTGCTCCTGCCCTCCGCCCTTCAGGCGAAAGAAGTCGAAACCCAGACCAAGCTCGCCAATGTCGTGGTGCTTGCCACCGGCGGCACCATTGCCGGCGCTGGCGCGAGCGCCGCCAACAGCGCCACCTATCAGGCGGCGAAGGTTGGCGTCGAACAATTGATCGCCGGCATTCCCGAGCTGAGCAAACTGGCGAATGTACGTGGCGAACAAGTCATGCAGATTGCTTCGGAAAGCATCACCAACGAAAACCTGCTGCAACTGGGTCGTCGCGTGGCCGAACTGGCCGATAGCAAAGACGTCGATGGCATCGTCATCACCCACGGCACCGATACCCTGGAAGAAACGGCTTACTTCCTCAACCTGGTAGAAAAAACCGACAAGCCGATCATCGTCGTCGGTTCGATGCGTCCGGGCACTGCCATGTCCGCCGATGGCATGCTCAACCTGTACAACGCCGTGGCCGTGGCCAGCAGCAAAGAAGCGCACGGCAAAGGCGTACTGGTGACCATGAACGATGAAATCCAGTCCGGTCGTGACGTCAGCAAGATGATCAACATCAAGACCGAGGCATTCAAAAGTGCCTGGGGCCCACTGGGCATGGTGGTTGAAGGCAAATCCTACTGGTTCCGCCTGCCAGCCAAGCGTCACACTATGGATTCGGAATTCGACATCAAAAACATCAAGAGCCTGCCTGACGTAGAAATCGCTTATTCCTACGGCAACGTTAGCGATACAGCCTACAAGGCTCTCGCGCAGTCGGGTGCCAAGGCGATCATCCATGCCGGCACGGGTAACGGCTCGGTATCCTCCCGCGTGGTTCCAACCCTGCAAGCGCTGCGCAAGGATGGCGTGCAAATCATTCGTTCGTCCCACGTCAACGCTGGCGGCTTCGTTCTGCGTAACGCCGAACAGCCAGATGACAAATACGACTGGGTTGTCGCTCACGACCTGAACCCGCAGAAAGCCCGCATCCTGGCAATGGTCGCCCTGACCAAAACCAACGACAGCAAAGAGCTGCAACGGATGTTCTGGGAATACTGATGGACTTCCGCCCGGTCGATTCTTGATTAGGCACCCTGCACCACTCGCCTGACGGGCGGGTGGTGCATCGCTCACAAATCTCTCGCACTTTTCCTACAAAAAACTCGACACGACCCACACCAAAATCGGAAAACCGCTGTCAGAGGATTTTCTTGAATTTTAAGCAGTTGCGAAAATGCTTACAGTTAAATACTGTACGCACGTACAGCTTAATAAGGATAACCTCGTGGCCACCTCCCCTGATGCTCCTGACGCTTACGAACGCATGGGCATGCGCGTTCAGAAAATCATCAATTCCCCCACCGCCCAGAAAGCCAAAGCCGCACTGATTTTCCGTCTGCCGGACGAACCGACGGATGAGTGGGAGCGCCTGCTTGAGGAAATCGACGAGAACGACAACGTCACCCTCGCCTATCGCGACGACGGTGGCGTGCAGATTTTTTGGGTTGTACCGAAGGAAGATTGATTCAATGAGTGTCCGCTGTTTTGCTTTGCTGCTGTTGTTTTTCGCCATGGGTGCCCAGGCCGGCGCACCCCGCACATTCACCGAAGCCAAGAAGGTCGCCTGGAAACTGTATGCGCCGCAGTCCACGGAGTTTTATTGCGGGTGCAAGTACACCGGCAACAAAGTTGACCTGAAAGCCTGCGGTTACGTACCGCGAAAGAATGCCAAGCGCGCGTCACGCATCGAGTGGGAGCACATTGTGCCGGCCTGGCAGTTCGGCCATCAGCGCCAATGCTGGCAGGAAGGTGGTCGCAAGAACTGCACCCGTTACGACCCAAGCTATCAGAAGGCTGAAGCCGATCTGCATAACCTGGTGCCGAGCATTGGCGAGGTCAATGGCGATCGCAGCAACTTCAGCTACGGCTGGCTGCCGGTGCAGTCCGGGCAGTACGGTTCGTGCCTGACGCAGGTCGACTTCAAGGCGAAGAAGGTCATGCCTCGCCCGTCGATTCGCGGCATGATTGCCCGCACGTACTTCTACATGAGCAAGCAGTACGGCTTGCGCCTGTCGAAACAGGATCGACAATTGTATGAAGCGTGGGACAAGACTTACCCGGTGCAGGACTGGGAGCGTCAGCGCAATCAGAGCGTGGCGTGCGTGATGGGGCGCGGCAACGAGTTTGTCGGCCCGGTGAATATGAAAGCCTGCGGCTGATTGCAGCGCAGACAAAAAAGGCCTCGAACGTGATGTTCGAGGCCTTTTTGTTTGTGCTTGGACGGCCGACTTGTTGTGCCGCCAGTACCCCACCAAGTTAAGTGACTCGCGAGGTATGCCACGCTCTTTGATCAGGTATCTGCGCAAGCTTCATGACGGCTGATGACTCTCCGGCAATCCAGCCGTAACCCCCTCAGTGGCGGTGTCAGCGATTTCCCAGAGAATGTCCTTTTCCATGTCGATGTCAGCCAATTCAATCGCTTGTCCCGCTGCTGCCATAAACAGGCAAAGTCACCGTCCGTTCGTTTACGGCGTGAGCGGATGCTCGACCAGCACCGATTCAACGTTCTGTTTCTTGGCCTTCACCAATGCCGCATCGACTTGCACCTTACGCGCTTCAGCTTCAGCCTGAGAGTTGAACGGGCCAATGAGAATTCGTGTTTTGCCGCTGCTGTCCTTGATCACCGTAGGCACGAAGGCGTGCTCGATCAACCAGCCACTCAGGTCACTGACAGCCTGTGGCGTTTCGCCGCGCACTTCGAGATCCCATTGTGGTGCTGCAGCTGCAGCCGCCGCCGGCGCCGTTGCTGCAGCCGATTGTGGTTTTGGTGCATCTAAACTCTTGCCTTCACCACACCCTGCCAATACCAGTGCCGCGACTACCCAAACCAATTTGCGCACAACGCTTTCCTCGAAATTCTCAAAGCCGCGATCTTATCATTCATAAATACTTCGCGAGCCCCGCAAAATGGGCACAAAACAACGAGATTGATGCTTGCAGCCTCTGTATAGTTACGCCCTGGGAATTAATGCCGCTTCTGCGCGTCAGAAAGAGGCACCCAAACCGTGAGACTTCGCACTAATCTATACGTACCACCGACCTCTGCACTGTCTGAATCAGGTGCCCTACAAAGCAATCAAGGAGAAGACCATGCTGATACTCACCCGCAAAGTCGGTGAAAGCATAAACATTGGTGATGACATTACGATCACCATTCTGGGCGTTAGCGGCCAACAGGTTCGCATTGGTATCAACGCTCCGAAAAACGTTGCCGTGCACCGTGAAGAGATTTACCAGCGCATTCAGGCTGGCCTGACCGCCCCGGACAAGCCACAAACTCCCTGAGCCAGATCGCAGTCAGTAGCCAGTCCGTTTACCTTGTGGAATGACTGGCTAGAGATTCACGCGCCGTACTGCCATACGCTCCCCACTCCGCTGGGCACGGCGCCTGACACGCTCCCCCCTTTCACGCCCCCCCCTCTTGCTGCCGGATACTACCTGCAATCCCCCAGGCTGGCTGTCGGACGTTTCCGATAGCGCGCAGAGAATTCGCCCTCTAACTGAATGTCACGCCACGCGCCATGCCTGTGGCCGCCACCATTATCAGTACCAGCAACAACGCCTCGACATGACTGATTCGCGCGTACAGCTTGGCGCGCCCGGTATCGATTGCTGCGCCGCGTGCAGACGCGATCCGCCACTTGATCAACGTGATCATCGGGGCAAGCTCTACAATCAGGATCAGCACAAACAGCGTCATCTTCAGATGAAACAGCGGCTGATGAAGATAATAGTCAGTGCCTTTTTCAAAGCCGCCAAAAGCCCGCATCCCGCCTGTCACCAGCAGAATCAACGCAGAGATACCCCAAAGATTATCGGCAAGCAAAACGCGCCGGGCCTCACCTGCGCCAGCAGCGAGGCGACTCAATGCCGTTCCACGCGTCAGAACCGCCCAAAAGCCCAAGGCATAAGCCAGTAGATGAATAGCGGCAAGAAACCAGTGAGCCAGCATCGATACACCCCATTAGAAAGAGTTGAAAATCGGCCAGTCAGTAGTAGTCGAAAAAACAGGGACTTGCTTGCGAGGAGTCGTCAGGCAATCACCAAGCACAGAAGCGGCAAAGCCAAATCGCAGGCAAAAAAAATCCCAAGCAGCTGATGGAAGCTTGGGATTTAAAAATGCATAAACCGTGGTGGTGAACGCGGGGCGAATGTTACTTAATTCCACGAACAGTAACAACGTTTTTTTGATAACCGGTTGGTTAGTAACACTCGTAACCCGTTCAATATCCGAACTTTTTTAAAGGACGCTGACGACGAACGGCGAATCGCCAGGCAACTGCCTGACCCGACGGTGGATCAACTTCCCTCGCATGGAATTTCGAATGCCCCGAGATCGACTAAACGCGAAGTCGAGCTGGCGCCATGAGGAGGTTTTGCAAAAGTTTTGTAAATCGCAGACAACAAAAAAGGGCCCACCTTTCGGTGAGCCCTTCTAGACCGCCCAGCAGAGCGGATTTTGTTTGGTAGGCGCGATTGGACTCGAACCAACGACCCCCACCATGTCAAGGTGGTGCTCTAACCAACTGAGCTACGTGCCTGCTGTGAGGCGGCATTCTACGGAATTCCGGAGGGGTGTCAACACCTTTTTTCACCTAACCCTATGAATATGCAAAATATTTAATTTCGGGTCGGCAACGAAGATTTTCCGGTGGCTGGCGGAGGTTTTTCAACTCGGGTAGGATCGACGCACTAGTAAAATATATTAAACAGAGGCTGCAGGATGGCGAACACCCCTTACCCAGAGTCTTATTACGCTGCGTCGGCCAATGCCGTACCGCCCCGCCCTGCCTTGCAGGATGATGTGGAGACGGACGTCTGTGTGATCGGCGCCGGGTATACCGGATTGTCCTCAGCGCTGTTTCTGTTAGAGAACGGTTTTCGCGTGACGGTACTGGAAGCGGCCAAAGTCGGTTTCGGCGCATCGGGGCGCAATGGCGGGCAGATCGTTAACAGTTATAGCCGCGATATTGATGTGATCGAGCGCAGCGTCGGGCCGAAGCAGGCGCAACTGCTCGGGCAGATGGCATTCGAAGGTGGCCGGATCATTCGCGAGCGTGTTGCCAAGTACAACATTCAGTGCGACTTGAAAGACGGCGGCGTGTTCGCCGCGCTGACTGCCAAGCAGATGGATCATCTGGAGTCGCAGAAGCGCCTGTGGGAGCGCTTTGGTCATACGCAGCTTGAACTGCTCGATCAACGCCGCATCCGCGAAGTGGTCGCCTGCGATCAGTACGTCGGCGGCATGCTCGACATGAGCGGCGGGCATATTCACCCGCTGAATCTCGCACTCGGCGAAGCGGCGGCCGTCGAGTCCCTGGGCGGCAGCATTTATGAACAGTCGCCTGCCGTACGCATCGAGCGCGGCGCCAACCCGGTTGTGCACACGCCGCAGGGCAAGGTCAGGGCCAAATTCATCATCGTCGCGGGCAATGCCTACCTCGGTAATCTGGTGCCGGAGCTTGCGGCCAAATCGATGCCGTGCGGCACGCAAGTCATCACCACCGAGCCGCTGGGTGATGAGTTGGCGAAAGCGCTGTTGCCGCAGGACTACTGTGTTGAAGACTGCAATTACCTGCTCGACTACTACCGCCTCACGGGCGACAAGCGCCTGATCTTCGGTGGGGGCGTTGTGTATGGCGCACGCGATCCGGCGAACATCGAAGCGATCATCCGCCCGAAAATGCTCAAGGCATTCCCGCAGCTCAAGGATGTGAAGATTGACTACGCCTGGACCGGAAATTTCCTGCTGACTCTGTCGCGCTTGCCACAGGTCGGACGGCTGGGCGACAACATCTATTACTCGCAAGGCTGCAGTGGCCATGGCGTGACCTACACGCATTTGGCAGGCAAGGTTCTCGCCGAGGCGTTGCGCGGTCAGGCCGAGCGTTTTGATGCGTTTGCCGATTTGCCGCACTATCCGTTCCCAGGCGGGCAGTTGCTGCGTACACCATTTGCTGCGTTGGGCGCCTGGTATTACGGCTTACGCGACAAATTCGGGATGTAAAAAAAGGGGCCGCTGAACAGCGGCCCCTTTTATTCAACACTGAACGGTTTCAGAGTTGGTCTCGGGCAATCCCGCTACGGATGCGCAGGATATCTGCCAGCACAGCCAGCGCGATTTCCGCTGGCGTCTTGCTACCGAGATTAAGGCCAATCGGCGCATGAATCCGCGCCAGCTCAGCCTCGCCCAAACCGCCAATCCTGCGCAAACGCTCGAAGCGCTTCTGCGACGTCTGCAGCGAGCCCATCACGCCAATGTAGAACGCTTCGGTGCGCACCGCTTCCATCATCGCCAGGTCATCGATGCGCGGATCATGGGTGAGTGCCACGACCGCCGTATCGCGATGACAGCCACCGTCAGCAATAAACACCGACGGCAACTGCCGACGAATCTCCACGCCATCCAGCACCACGCCTTCAAGCACCTCGTCACGCGGATCGCAGAGAATCACCTCAAAACCCAATCCAACGGCAAACTCGGCACACGCCTGCGCCACGCTGGAATACCCGGCGAGCAACAAACGCTGCGCCGCACCGACACGAATGCGCACCCGATCAATCTCACGCTCGATCCGCGCACCCTGCTCGCGATCAGCGAACAGACTGCGCGCTCCATTGGCCAGGTCGACCTCGCGAATCAAGCGCCGCTGACCGAGCAGCGCCGACTCCAATTCACGCAGATGCGCCTGCACCTCGCAGTCGGCGTCAAATTTCTCTACCAGCACATCGAGAATGCCGCCGCAGGGCAAGCTGACCCGCGAGCGCGGATCATCACCCTCGCCGTAACGCACGACGTTGACCGCATCAAGAAACGCACCTTCGGCGACGCGCTCGAGAAAATCCTCCTCGACGCAACCGCCGGACAGCGACCCGATCCACTGCCCGCCATCGTTCACCGCCAGCAGCGAACCCGGCGCGCGCGGTGCCGAGCCGTAAGTGGTCAGCACCGTGCAGAGCCAGATGCGCTGCCCCGCCACCGACCACGCCAGCGCCCGACGCACCACTTGCAGATCGAGATGCTGCATGTCAGTGCGCCTTGTGTTCGATGGACGGTGCGTCGGCTTGCAGCTTCTGCACTTCACTCACCGCCAGCTCAGCCGACTGACCACCCCAGCCTTGACGCAGGTAGTTGAGCAGATCAGTCAGTTGCGCAGGACTGAGCTTGTCGGCGAAACCCGGCATCGGTTGCATATGCTCGAAACCGGAGAACTTCTGCTCGCCGATACCGTCCTCGATCACCCGCAACAGGTTGCGTGGGTCTTCCAGACGCAACGTGGTGTTGCCACGCATGGCCACCGCGATATGCGGTTTGCCTTCGCCACCCGCAGCATGGCAACCGGCGCAGACATTCAGGTACTCCTGACGACCGCGCTGGGCACTGGCGCTGAGCTGTTCTACCGGCACTTCAACCAGCGCTTTGGCTGCCGGCGGTTTGTCGCCGAGCAGGAACGTCGCCATCGCCGCCAGATCGCTATCGTTCAGACCTTGAGTGCTGTTGTGAAACACCGGGAACATCTCGTTGAACATCGTCCCCTGCGCACTCATGCCGTGCTTGAGGAACGTGCTCAAATCCTGTTCGTTCCAGCCGCGCGCAGCCAGATCAGTGGCCAGCAGGCTCGGCGCCAGATAACCATTGAGGATGCCGCCGGTGAGGCGCTTGTCCAACTGCATCGCCCCTGGAAGGCCACGCGGCGTGTGGCATTCGCCGCAATGACCAAGCACCTCGACCATGTACTGGCCGCGTTTCCAGGCTTCGCTTTTGCCTTCGGCCGGCTCCAGCTTCAGCGCTTTGCCGTACATCATGTTCCAGCCGATCAGGCCCGGACGCACATTGAACGGAAAGCTCAGGCTGGTAACCGGCGCTGCGCGCTCGATCGGCTCGATGGTTTTCAGGTACGCATGGATCGCGTCAGAATCTGCACGCGGCATCAGGTGATAAGAGGTGTACGGCATCGCCGGATACAGGTTTGCGCCATCACGACGCTTGCCCTCGGTCAGCGCAGCAAAGAACTCGTCATCGCTGTACAAACCAATGCCATGCTCCTTGCTCGGGGTGATGTTGGTGCCGTAGATCGTGCCGAATGGCGAGACGATCGGCAGACCGCCGGCAAACGGCGCACCACCCGCAGCAGCGTGACAGGCCATGCAATCGGCGGCGCGAGCGAGATACTCGCCACGCTTGACCTGATCATCAGCATGGGCAAACAACACCGGCGCAGCGAGGCCAACCGCCAGGGTGAGGCGGGTCAGAAAAAGCTTCATGCTTAACCCTCCTTGACCAGGCCGAGATCGGTCAGCACGTTGCGGGTGGCGTTGTAGTAACGCACGTACCCGGTGCAACGGCAGACGTGATGGCCGAGGCTGTCCTCGATGACTTGTTCGAGCTTGCTTTGCACGGTCGGCTGGCGTTGCAGCTTCTCGACCAACACCGTCGCAGCGTTGACGAAACCTGGTGCGCAGTAGCTGCACTGGAAGGCGAACTCGTCGACGAAGCGTTGCTGGATCGGATTCAGCTCGGTGACCTGGCCGCTCTCGTCACGCTTGGCGTGCGATTCGATGGTGCGGACTTTCTTGCCTTCGAAGTAATGCGCGCCGGTGATGCAGGTGCGCACTTCTTCGCTGGTGCCGTCCGGGTTATCGACGATCACCACGCAGGCGTGACAGATGCCCTGGCCGCAGCCCAGGCGCGAACCGGTGAGGTTTTTGTATTCGTGCAGGTAGTCGATCATCGGCAGGTCATCAGGGATGTCCACCGGGCCGACGGATTGACCGTTGAGGGTCAGTTGAAGCGGACGGTTAGCCATTGAGGGCCTCCTTGATGCGCGCAGCAGTGATTGGCAGGTCGCGAACACGTTTACCGATGGCGTGGGCCACGGCATTACCAATGGCGCCGACGATCGGGATCATCACCACTTCGGCGATGCCTTTGGACGGGTCGCTTGGCGACAGCGGCGGCAGAATCTCAGCAGTCTGCTTCCACACGGCAACGTGACGGGCCATCGGCAAACGGTAACGGTTGAAGTTCCAGTCACCCTCCCCCGGTCCGCCTTCATACAGCGGCATTTCTTCCATCAAGGCGTGGCCGATGCCCATGGCGATACCGCCTTCGAGCTGGCCCTTGACCAATTCTTCGACCAACACACGACCGCACTCGACCCACGAATGGTGGTTGAGCACTTCGACTTCCGCCGAGCCTTTGTTGACCTTCAGCTCGACCAGCGTCGCAACCGGGCTGTAGTAAGTCACGGCGGCGTTGTTCAGCTGAACCACCGGGTAATTGATGTTCTGGCGATCCAGCAGGTGGAAACCCGCCGTGTTCATCAGCGCTTTCTTCGCCTTCGGCGCGCCATCGCCATATTTCACCGCCAGACCGTCAAGCGGCAGACGCTCGCGCACGCCGTCGATGCTGTATTCGGCCTCGGCCCAGCTCCAGCGGTTGAATGCGTGAACGGTAGCGCCGGTCACCAGACCACGCTCGTGAGCGTGTTTGGCCAGCTCTTCGAAACTCAACGGCTGCATGCCGTTGGCCGTGAGTTTGCCGTCGACCCAATGCGCATCTTCGCGACGCACGACGTAAGGGTTGGCTTGACCGCCATAAGGGCCCTGACGCCAGATTTCCATGGCCGCCGGCCACAGACCGTTGTTGAACAGCACGCGTGCCGCTTCACGGGTGGCGTGACTGAAGTAGTAAGCCGAGTTGGTCGCCGACGAGGCCGAAGCCAATTTGCCCACCCAACGCGGGTTGCGCAGCAGATTGTCCTGCTCGGCCTGGCTCATGATGTACGGATTGCCGCTGGTGATCAGCTGCATTTCCTTCCATTCGGTTTCGCCGGTCTTCACTTCGTGTGCCGGGCTGCCGAGGAAATCGGCCACCACCAGGGCTTGCGAGGTGGACATGCCGGTGCCGATTTCGATGCCGATGTGGCGCAGAGTGATGCAACCGTCAGCAGTGAATTCGATGCTGGCCATCGGCGCTTCGGAACCGGTGCCGAAGTCTTTCTGGCAAATGGCAAAACCAACGCCGTACCAGTTGTCCGGGTCGGCCGCTTCGCGCTGCTTCTTGATCGCGTCGCGGTTTTTCCAGACTTCGTGCACCGAAGCCTTGTCGAGAATTTCATGCAGGCGCAGAGCACCGGCCGGGATCGCGCCCTGAGTGTTTTTCATGCCGGAACGCAGGGCGTTCTTGCGGCGCAGATCGATCGCATCGACACCGAGGCGATTGGCGATTTCGTCGACCATCATTTCGGTCGCCGCCATGCTTTGCAGGGTGCCGTAGCCACGCATGGAACCCGCCTCAACACCACGCGAGTGGTAAGCGGTGACCTGCAGATCGTTCTGCGGCATGTAGTAGATCGATTGCGCCGCCGTGGCGCCAACCGCCGCTACCGATGGACTGTAGTTAATCCGGCCACCACCGTCGACGCTCATTTCCGCGCGGAAAATCTTGAAGGTGTAGTCGTTCTTGTCCACCGCCAGTTGGTAGCGGATGTCGAACGGATGACGCTTGATGCCGCTCTGGAACTGCTCGTAGCGGTCGTTGGCCAGACGCACCGGCACACCGGCGCCGTACAGCGCCGCGAGGGCTGCGTAGTAGACGAAGATGTTGTGGTCTTTGGAACCGTATCCGACGGTGTAACCCGGATGCATGTTCAGGTTATCGAGGCCGAAACGCGACGGCGCGATCATCTTCGCGGTCTCGGTCGCTGCCTCCAGCGGGCACTGGGTCGCCACAACGAAATGCAGGGTCTTGGTTTTCGGGTCGTACCAGCCATTGCCGTTGTCCGGCTCCATAGCGGCCGGCTCGATCGACGGGGTCTTGTAGCGCTCATCGAACACCAGCCAATTGTCTGGCGGCGTATCGATCTCTTGCTTCATGCGGTCGGCGTAGAACAGGCCGCGCTCGGTCAGGTTGCCGTGCAGGTTCGGCTGGGAATTCCACACCGGACGACGGTTTTTCAACATCGGGAACAGGATCGAGTCTTTGAGGCTGGCGAATTCGTCTTCGTCGGCCGAGGTCGGGCCGCCGACGCGCACGTAGCGGAAGCTGCCGTAGGGGTCGCCTTCGTAGAACGGCACTTTGGCGCCGTAACGAATCGCTTTGTCATTGAATTTGAGTTTGTTCTTGGCCTGGCGGAAACGCTCGAAGTCGTTCCAGATCAGGATCGCTACCGGGTGACCGATGAACATCGGCACTTTGCCTTCCGGCAGCAACGGATCCGGCGCGTGCTCCTCAGGGAAGACGATGCCGTCCTTGTCCAGATCGGCGGCGGTGACGATGCGGTCAGGCTGCAAGTCAGCGCCGAGCCACGACAGGTCATAGCCGTCGTAGATGCGGTCAGCCTTGATGGTTTTCAGCAGCATGGCGTGGCCCTGTTGCTCAGGCCAGCCCGGCATGTCCTTGGAGCGGATGTCGCGAGCAAAGACTTTGCTGCCGCAGACCTTGGACAGGGCATCGTTGCGCTGACGCGCCTTGCCGTTGTTGCCGAGCCATTTCTCGGACGGCACGGTGACGCTGGTTTCCATCAAGGCAGCCAGCGCCTGACTGCTGAGCGGCGTGAGCGTGACGCTCACACCCGCCACCAGCCCGCCCTGAAGGAACGAGCGCCGGGATATATCACGGTTGGACATGGATCATCCTCTGGGCGGTTATGTGTCCGCCCTTCTGGTTATCTACTGGGAATCTCGAGTCTTGCAGAAGCCCTTTCTGGCGAAACAAAGGGCGTGTTGACAGTGCAAAGCTGACCGAAAGGTTAACTTTAAAGGTTTATCCGCTCGCAGCAAACAACCAGTTACAAAAATTTGACTAAAGAATCAAAAAATCAATGCGACGTGAGACCGCAGCAGATTACCGAAACAATAGATATCTCCCCTGTGGGAGCGAGCCTGCTCGCGAAGGCTTACTGTCAGCCAGCACATTATTAGCTGACACACCGCTTTCGCGAGCAGGCTCGCTCCCACATGGGGATTTGCTTTGGATTCGGGGATAGGGGGAGGAAAAAGAAGAGCAGCCAAATTTCAGGCACAAAAAACCCCGGTCTTTCGACCAGGGTCTTTGCTATCGATTCCGAACCAGCCGATGGCTGTTCTCGGTGCTTCAAGGCGTTCAGTGGTCCTTGGAGCAGATATGGCGCAGCGGACGGGACTCGAACCCGCGACCCCCGGCGTGACAGGCCGGTATTCTAACCGACTGAACTACCGCTGCGTATCGCTTTGAGCTTGCGCTCAAGTAACTCGTTTTGACTGCAAGCTTCGGCGCTTTGCAATCGCGAACCAGACAATGCCTGACTCGTAAAATATGGCGCAGCGGACGGGACTCGAACCCGCGACCCCCGGCGTGACAGGCCGGTATTCTAACCGACTGAACTACCGCTGCGCGTCGGTGCAGGCACTTTCAGCCTACGCTCTTGCTTACGCAAGTCTCTCGGGGAGTGGTGGGTGATGACGGGATCGAACCGCCGACATTCTGCTTGTAAGGCAGACGCTCTCCCAGCTGAGCTAATCACCCGTTTGCATCTCCGAGGCCGCGAAATTTACGCAGGTAGCGAACCTAAGTCAATAGCAGGATTGAAGTTTTTCTAAAAAAGACGAAATTGCTTCAATCCTGCAAAACTGCTTTCGCGGGTAAACCCGCTCCCACAGGGGTATGCATTCCAAATGTGGGAGCGAGCCTGCTCGCGAAGGCGTCAGTTGATTCAACACAAATTCAGGAGAACAAGACGACCTACTCGCTGTAGATCATCTTTTTCGTCATACCACCATCGACGACGAATTCCTGCCCGGTGACAAACCCGGCATTCCTCGACAGCAACCAGGCAACCATCGCCGCCACGTCCTCTACCGTCCCTACCCTGCCCGCTGGATGCTGAGCATGATCGGCATCAGCCAACGGCTCGGCGCGCCGCGCAGAAGGATCGCGCGCATCGATCCAGCCCGGGCTGACCGCGTTGACGCGAATCTCCGGCCCCAGACTGATCGCCAACGCATGCGTGAGCGCCAGCAAACCGCCCTTGCTCGCCGCATAAGCCTCGGTATCAGGTTCTGATTGCCCGGCACGGGTCGACGCCAGATTGACGATCGAACCGTTGTGCGCACGCAGATACGGCGCACAGTGCTTGGCCAACAGCATCGGCCCACTGAGATTCACCGCCAGCACGCGATTCCAGTAAGCCAGGTCGAGGCTTTCCAGGGTGATGTTGTGCGGATCAGCCACTGCCGCGTTGCACACCAAAGCATCGAGACGACCAAACTGCCCCAACACTTCAGCCACGCCGAGCGCCACCTGACTTTCCTCGGCAACGTCCATGGCAATGAACCAGGCATTTTCACCCAGCACCTTCGTCACTTTCGAACCGCGCACACGATCCAGATCGGTCAGCACCACTTGCCAGCCTTCACTGATTAGCCAGGCCGCAATGCCCAAACCGATCCCACGCGCGGCACCCGTAACCAGCGCGACGCGGCCATGGGTACCTGCTGTCGGTGTCGACAACTCGATCACAACGCGGCCAGACCGCGCGCCAGATCGGCTTGCAGGTCAGCGACGTCTTCCAGACCGACCGCGATGCGAATCAGGCTGTCACGAATGCCCGCCGCTTCACGCTCTTGCGGCGCCAGACGGCCATGAGAGGTCGTGCTCGGGTGCGTGATCGTGGTCTTGCTGTCGCCGAGGTTGGCAGTGATCGAAATCAGTCGAGTCGCATCGATGAAGCGCCAGGCGCCCTCTTTGCCACCTTTGACTTCAAAGCTCACTACCGCACCGAAGCCCTTCTGCTGACGCTGGGCCAGTTCGTGCTGCGGATGGCTCTTCAAACCGGCGTAATGGACTTTTTCGATGCCGTCCTGCTGCTCCAGCCACTCGGCCAACGCCTGAGCGTTCGCGCAGTGCGCCTTCATCCGCAGGTTCAGGGTTTCCAGACCTTTGAGGAAGATCCACGCATTGAACGGACTCAGGGTCGGCCCGGCGGTACGCAGGAAGCCGACGACTTCTTTCATCTGCTCACTGCGACCGGCTACCACACCCCCCATGCAACGGCCCTGGCCGTCGATGAACTTGGTCGCCGAGTGCACGACGATATCTGCGCCCATTTTCAGCGGTTGCTGCAGTGCCGGGGTGCAGAAGCAGTTGTCGACTACCAGCATTGCGCCTTTGGCATGCGCAATTTCAGCCAGTGCGGTGATGTCGACCAGCTCGGCCAATGGATTGGACGGCGACTCGACAAAGAGCAGCTTGGTGTTGGACTTGATCGCCGCATCCCAGGCCGATAGATCGGCCAACGGGACGTAATCGACTTCCACGCCAAAACGCTTGAAATACTTTTCGAACAGACTGATGGTCGAACCGAATACGCTGCGCGAGACCAGCACGTGATCGCCGGCGCTGCACAGGCTCATCACCACCGCCATGATCGCGGCCATGCCGGTTGCGGTCGCAACGGCTTGCTCGGCGCCTTCCAGCGCGGCAATACGCTCTTCGAACGCGCGCACGGTCGGGTTTGTGTAACGCGAGTAGACGTTGCCCGGCACTTCCCCGGCAAACCGCGCGGCTGCGTCGGCAGCGGTGCGGAACACGTAGCTGGAGGTGAAGAACATCGGATCACCGTGCTCGCCTTCCGGCGTACGGTGCTGACCGGCACGTACGGCCAGGGTATCGAACGCTACGCCTTCGAGGTCGCTGTCCAGCCGACCGGCATCCCATTCCTGACTCATGCTGTCACTCCTTGCCCTGTTCTTGAAAATTAAATGTCAGATACAAAACCGGCCCCTCAGGGCCGGTAGAAACTCAGTTGTTGTACAGATCGATGATCGCACTGACCGCCTGGGTCTTGACCTTCGAGGCATCGTTGCGTGCCTGTTCGATCTTGTCCAGATACGCCTCGTCGACGTCGCCGGTGACGTATTTGCCATCGAACACCGCGCAATCGAAGTGCTCAATCTTGATCTTGCCGCCGCCGACCGCTTCGATCAAGTCAGGCAAGTCCTGATAGATCAGCCAATCGGCACCGATCAGATCCGCCACGTCCTGAGTCGAACGGTTGTGCGCGATCAGTTCATGAGCGCTCGGCATGTCGATGCCGTACACGTTCGGGAAGCGTACCGCTGGCGCTGCCGAGCAGAAGTAGACGTTTTTCGCGCCGGCTTCGCGGGCCATCTGGATGATTTGCTTGCAAGTGGTGCCACGTACGATCGAGTCGTCGACCAGCATCACGTTCTTGCCGCGGAATTCCAGCTCGATGGCGTTGAGCTTCTGGCGTACCGACTTCTTGCGCGCCGCCTGGCCCGGCATGATGAAGGTACGGCCGATGTAACGGTTCTTGACGAAACCTTCGCGGAATTTCACGCCCAGGTGGTTGGCCAGCTCCAGCGCAGCAGTACGGCTGGTGTCCGGAATCGGGATGACCACGTCGATGTCGTGCTCTGGACGCTCGCGCAGGATCTTCTCGGCAAGCTTCTCACCCATGCGCAGACGGGCCTTGTAGACCGACACGCCATCGATGATCGAATCCGGACGCGCCAGGTAGACGTGTTCGAAGATGCACGGGGTCAGGGACGGGTTGGTCGCGCACTGGCGGGTGTGCAGCTTGCCGTCTTCAGTGATGTAGACCGCTTCGCCCGGAGCCAGGTCGCGAATCAGGGTGAAACCGAGCACGTCGAGCGAAACGCTTTCCGAGGCGATCATGTATTCGACGCCTTCGTCGGTGTGACGCTGACCAAACACGATCGGACGGATGCCATGCGGGTCGCGGAAACCGACGATGCCGTAACCGGTGATCATGGCCACTACCGCGTAACCACCGACGCAACGGTTGTGCACGTCGGTCACAGCGGCAAACACGTCTTCTTCGGTTGGCTGCAGCTTGCCGCGCTGGGCCAGCTCGTGGGCGAACACGTTCAGCAGCACTTCCGAGTCGGAACTGGTGTTGACGTGACGCAGGTCGGATTCGTAGATCTCTTTGGCCAACTGCTCAACGTTGGTCAGGTTACCGTTGTGCGCCAGGGTGATGCCGTAAGGCGAGTTGACGTAAAACGGCTGGGCTTCGGCCGAAGTCGAACTGCCCGCGGTCGGGTAACGGACGTGGCCGATACCCATATGACCGACCAGACGCTGCATGTGACGCTGTTGAAACACGTCACGCACCAGGCCATTGTCCTTGCGCAGGAACAACCGGCCATCATGGCTGGTCACGATACCGGCAGCGTCCTGGCCGCGGTGCTGGAGCACGGTTAGCGCGTCATACAGCGCCTGATTGACGTTCGACTTACCGACGATACCGACGATGCCACACATGCGACGCAACCCCTACTTAATGGATCTGAACTGAACAACACTCACTGAGGCGTTTTCGCCGACGGCAAGAGTTGCTCCTTGAACGGAATATCAGCGGGTACGCTGATTCCGCTGGCAAGCCACTGACTGCTCCACCCGAGAATCAGGTTTTTGGACCAGTCGGCGACCAATAGAAACTTTGGCACGAGCTGTGATTCTTTCCACCACCCGTCCTGCTGTACCGGCCCCAGGCTCAACAGCCCGACCGCCACGACCACCAGCAACACGCCACGCGCAGCGCCGAAGGCCATGCCGAGGAATCGATCGGTCCCGGACAACCCGGTGACGCGAACCAACTCGCCGATAAGATAATTGATCATTGCGCCCACGATCAGTGTGGCGACAAACATGATGGCACAGCCCGCGATCACGCGAGCCGATGGGGTTTCGATATATCCGGCGAGGTACTCGGACAGTGAGCCACCGAACATCCAGGCGACGACTCCTGCGATGATCCAGGTCACCAGCGATAATGCTTCCTTGACGAAGCCGCGGCTCAAACTGATCAAAGCGGAGATGGCGATGATTGCAACGATCGCCCAGTCAACCCAGGTAAATGGCACAGTGCAGCCTACAGACGGATAAGGCGGCGCATTTTAGCAGAGCGCATGCCTCTCGGTAAGCTGCGATTGTCAGTGCATTTCAATCGAGGCGATAGTTTTTAACCGCGCTCAGGCTGGAAGCGCACAACAAACCCCTTGAGGTTCTGCTGACGACCCAGCAGATCACGCAGACGATCGGCTTCTGCGCGCTCGATCAGCGGCCCGACGAACACCCGGTTCTTGCCATCGGCCGAGCGGATGTAGGCGTTATAGCCTTGGCTGCGCAGGGTTTTCTGCAGGCTTTCGGCGCTGGCGCGACTGGACAGACTGGCCAGTTGCACCGACCAGCTCACCGACAGACCATTGGCATCGACGCGACTTTGCGTGGTGTCAGGCTTGGTCGATGCGGAGGTAATAGGCTGGGCAGGCGCAGGAATGGGCTTGGCCACCGCTGGCGGCGCGGCAGGCTTGGCGATCAAAATGGGAGCTGTCGTTGCCGGCGCTGGCGCAACGGGTGCAGCAGGCGCAGTGTCTTCGGCGACTTCTTCATCGGTCGGCACCGGTTCTTGTGGCAAGGCTTGCGGCTCGGGCACGGCCACCGTTTCCATCTGTACTTGCGGCACGGCAGGCGCCTGCGGCGCAGCGGGCGCTTCAACCGTTACCTGACGCTGCTCATCCTGACGGGAAAACAGCATTGGCAGGAAAATCACCGCCAGCGCAACCAGCACCAAAGCGCCAACCATGCGCTGCTTGTACGCTTTATCCAGCAAAGCCATTTGCCGCTTCCTCCGTGGAGCGCCGGGCCAACCATTCAAGGGCCTCGGCGACACAATAAAATGATCCGAACAACAGAATCTCGTCGTCGCTTGTAGCCACGGCGCACTGCCCTTCCAGCGCAGCCGCGACACTGTCGTAAGACGTGACCGCGGCGCCAAGGTTCTGCAATGCAGCGTTTAATTCAGCCACCGGACGGGCGCGCGGCGAATCAAGCGGGGCAACCGCCCAATGCTCGACACTAGCATTCAATTCGCCGACAACACCATCCAGATCCTTGTCGGCCAACAGGCCGAACACCGCCAGACGCTTACCGACCGGCGGCCGCGCGGCCAGACGACGGGCCAGATACTCGGCGGCATGCGGGTTGTGGCCAACATCCAGCAATAGATTCAGGCGCTTGCCATTCCACTCGAAAGAGCGGCGGTCCAGCCGCCCGACCACGCGAGTGGCCTGCAAGGCGGCGACAATCTGCGATGCATTCCACGGCAAGCCGAGCAGCAGATAGGCCTGCAACGCCAGCGCGGCGTTTTCCATCGGCAGATCGAGCAGCGGCAAATCACGCAACTCGACAACCTGACCCTGCGCGTCGGTGCCGCGCCATTGCCAGTGCTGATCGGTAATGCCGAGGTCAAAATCACGCCCGCGCAGGAAAAACGGACAGGCCAGTTCACGCACCTTGTCGAGCAACGGTTGCGGCGGATTCAGGTCGCCGCACAAGGCAGGCTTGCCCTGACGGAAGATCCCGGCCTTCTCGAAAGCCACGGATTCGCGGGTGTCGCCCAGATAATCCGCATGATCGACACCAATGCTGGTGACCAGCGCAATATCGGCATCAACCACATTGACCGTGTCCAGACGCCCACCCAGACCGACTTCTAGCACCACCGCATCAAGACCGGCCTGCTGAAACAGCCAGAACGCCGCAAGGGTGCCCATTTCGAAGTAAGTCAGGGAAGTGTCGCCGCGCCCGGCCTCGACTGCAGCAAAGGCTTCGCACAGCTGCGCGTCAGTGGCTTCGACGCCATTGAGCTGCACCCGCTCGTTGTAACGCAGCAGGTGCGGAGAATTGTAGACACCGACGCTAAGGCCCTGCGCCCGCAGCAATGAAGCCACGAATGCGCAGGTCGAACCTTTGCCGTTGGTGCCGGTGACCGTAATCACCCGAGGCGCCGGCTGGCCCAGCCCCATGCGGGACGCTACCTGTTGTGAACGCTCCAGGCCCATGTCGATGGCCGAAGGATGCAGCTGCTCAAGGTAGGCGAGCCATTCGCCAAGGGTGCGCTCGGTCATAGGCCAGCAGGGACCGGTGGAACCACAATCGGCTCGATTGGCGCGGCGACGAATTTCGGCGTCGGCTTGCCAGTCATTTGTGCCAGCAGGTTACCCAGACGCGGGCGCAGTTCCTGACGATGGATGATCATGTCGATCGCACCGTGCTCCAGCAGGAATTCGCTGCGCTGGAAGCCTTCCGGCAGTTTTTCACGCACGGTTTGCTCGATAACGCGCGGGCCAGCGAAGCCGATCAGGGCTTTAGGTTCACCGACGATCACGTCGCCGAGCATTGCCAGACTGGCGGAAACACCGCCGTAGACCGGGTCGGTCAGCACGGAGATGAACGGAATGCCTTCTTCACGCAGCCGCGCCAGCACCGCCGAGGTCTTGGCCATCTGCATCAGCGAGATCAGCGCTTCCTGCATACGCGCACCACCGGAGGCGGCGAAGCAGATCATCGGGCAGCGGTTTTCCAGCGCGTAGTTGGCGGCGCGGACGAAACGCTCACCGACGATGGCGCCCATGGAACCGCCCATGAAGTTGAATTCGAACGCGGAAACCACCACTGGCATGCCCAGCAAGGTGCCGCTGACGGAGATCAGCGCGTCTTTTTCGCCGGTCTGCTTCTGAGCAGCGGTCAGGCGATCCTTGTACTTCTTGCCGTCGCGGAACTTCAGACGGTCAACCGGCTCCAGATCGGCGCCCAGTTCGTTGCGACCTTCGGCATCGAGGAAAATGTCGATGCGCGCACGTGCGCCGATGCGCATGTGGTGGTTGCATTTAGGGCAAACGTCCAGGGTCTTTTCCAGCTCCGGACGATACAGCACCGCCTCGCAAGACGGGCATTTGTGCCACAGACCTTCAGGGACCGAGCTCTTCTTGACCTCGGAACGCATGATCGAAGGGATCAGTTTGTCTACTAACCAGTTGCTCATGCTTTCTTTCTCCAGTACCGGCGGCTCGAACGCTCTGGTTCGCAGCCCCGCGTATGCCCTTCAGCTAAATTCATGTGTGTGGCGATGATTGGTGGACAGCCACGGTCAGCGCGAAACATGACCTGCGTGCGTTCCAGAAACCCTCAGCCGCGCCTGCTTTGTGCAAGTGCATTGATGGACGGCGGCAGACTGCCAGCCGTCACATCAATATGGCGCTTTGCGTACCGCGTTGATGAACGCGCGAACCTTTGCGTGATCCTTGATGCCTTTGCTCGCCTCTACCCCACCGCTGACATCTACCGCGTAGGGTTTTACCCGAGCCACAGCGCCTGCGACGTTTTCGGGAGTCAAACCACCGGCCAGGATCAACGGTTTACTCAAACCCTGCGGAATCAAAGACCAGTCGAACGCCTCGCCGGTTCCGCCAGGCACGCCTTCGACGTAAGTGTCGAGCAGCACACCGCTGGCGCTCGGGTAAGCATCGACGGCGGCCGCAATGTCATCGCCAGCCTTGACCCGCAGCGCCTTGATATACGGACGATGCCAGCCCTCGCACTCGTCGGCCGTCTCGTCGCCATGGAACTGCAGCAGATCGAGCGGCACGGCATCGAGGATTTCTCCCAACTCGCAGCGGCTGGCGTTAACGAACAGACCCACAGTGGTGACAAATGGCGGCAAAGCTTTAATGATCGCCCGCGCCTGCTGCACTGTGACCGCACGCGGACTCTTGGCATAGAACACGAACCCGATCGCATCTGCCCCGGCCTCAACAGCGGCCAGCGCATCTTCCATGCGGGTAATCCCGCAGATCTTGCTGCGAACGGCTGACATATCGAGAAAAGCTCCGAGGTAAAAATCGGGAAAGTCCCGGATGGTAACAAAAGCGTTCGAGGGCGTCAGCCGTCAAGTTCGGAGAAGCCCGTAAGGAAATGTGGCCCGATAAAACGTTCGGGCAACGGGAATTCGTCGTGGTACTCGACCTGCACCAGATACAAGCCGTACGGATGCGCCGTAACGCCACCGGAACGGCGCTCGCGACTTTCCAGCACTTCCTTCATCCACTCCACGGGTCGCTCGCCCGCGCCGATGGTCATCAGCACGCCGGCGATATTGCGCACCATGTGATGCAGGAATGCGTTGGCGCGGATATCCAGCACGATCATCTTGCCGTGACGGGTCACGCGCAGGTGATGCATTTTCTTGATCGGCGACTTGGCCTGACACTGGCCGGCGCGGAACGCACTGAAATCATGGGTGCCGATCAGGTACTGCGCAGCCTCGGCCATGCGCTCGACGTCCAGCGGACGGTGGTTCCAGGTGATTTCTTCGTTGAGATGCGCCGGGCGGATCTGATCGTTATAGATCACATAGCGATAGCGCCGGGCGATGGCTTTGAATCGCGCGTGGAAGTGCGCCGGCATCACCCGCGCCCAGCTGACACTGATGTCATGGGGCAGATTGATGTTGGCACCCATCACCCAGGCTTTCAGCGAACGATCGACTTGTGTATCGAAATGCACCACTTGCCCGCAGGCATGCACGCCGGCGTCGGTGCGCCCGGCGCACTGCAGCGAAACCGGTGAATTGGCGACTTTCGACAGCGCTTTTTCGAGCTCTTCCTGCACCGTCGCCACACCCGTCAACTGACGCTGCCAGCCGCTGTAGCGCGAGCCTTTGTACTCAACGCCCAGCGCGACGCGGTAAAAGCCGTCGGGGGCCATTTCGGCGACCGGGTTATCTATGTTTGCCAAGGTGGGACAGCCTGCTGTTTGTGCAAAGGCGGGCATTATAAGGCTGTGGTTCAGGGATGCCAGAGTTCTCTATTGGCAGTTCTGGCTCTATCGCGAGCAGGCTCACTCCTACAGGGGGAACGCATTCCAAAATGTAGAAGTGAGCCTGCTCGCGATAGCAACCCTTCAGACACCACTGGATCCGGCCCAAACAAAAACGGCAGCCTCACCGGGCTGCCGTTTTCGTTTACTACTGGATTTACGAAAGGCTCGACAGCATTTCCTTGGCTTCACCACGCTGCTTCTCGTCACCCTCGGTCAACACTTCGTTGAGGATGTCGCGCGCACCGTCGCTGTCGCCCATATCGATGAAGGCCTGGGCCAGATCGAGCTTGGTCGCCACTTCATCAGTACCGGCGAGGAAGTCGAAATCATCCTCGCCCAGATCATCACCCATTGCCGCGTCGGCCTCGGTGAAGGTTGGCTCGGCGATGCTTTGCGACAGGCGATCCAGCTCGGCGTTAACGTCATCCAGCTCGGCAGCAAACGTATCCGGTTCGGCCGCTGGATTGCTGTCCATTTCGTCGGCGAGCGACAGATCGAAATCGGCCGGCAGCTCCAGATCATCTTGTGGCACATCAGCCACCACTGGCGCCTCGACCGGCGGCAGATCCTTCACGCCTTCGTCCAGATCCAGCAGGAAGTCATCGTCCGCCAGGCCAGTCACTGGAGCCGGCTCGGCACCAAGGTCCAGATCGAGGTCGAAGTCCGACAGGTCATCCAGATTTTCTTTGACTTCGGTCTGTTGCTTCAGCACGGATTCGAAGCTCAGGTCGTCGTCCGCGGGAAATTCGTCCAGCTCAACCGGCGCTTCAGCCTCAACCACAGGCGCAGGCTCTACCGGCGTGATGTTGTCGAGATCGTCCAGGCTCAGATCAAACGCGCTGTCGAGATCATCTTCCACTGGCGCCGGCGCCGGTGCTTCAGGCTCATCGAGCAGCAGATCCTTGACGTATTGCGCGTCCAGCTCGGCAGCGACGGCGGCAGCGGCCAGACCACTGGCAGCGACAACGACCATGGCCGGGAAGCGACTCTTCAGCTCTTCGACCTTGGCGAAGTTGTCGCCATTGGCCACCAACTGGCGCTCCTGACCGACGAACGCATCGCGGTCGCCCTGCTGACCGTAGACCTCCATCAGTTTCAGACGCAGATCACTGCGTTGCGGCTCAAGGCTGACGCCCTCTTCCAGCAACGCGGCAGCCTGATTCAGGCGACCAGCGTTGATGTGCGACTGCGCCTTGTCGAGCACGTCATCGGAACGTTCGGCGGCGGGAGCAACCAGCGGCGCAGCAATCGGCTCGGCCATCACGATCGGCGCCACTACCGCTGCCGGAGCAGGCGCTGGCGCGGGTGCCGGGGTGTTCAGCTTGACGCTTGCCGCCGGAGTTTCCAGGCCTTCGAAGCTGCTTTCAGGCAGATCCTGCTCAGCGGAGAACTCTTGCTCTTCCGACAGCGCACGGGCCATGCGCATATGTTTCTCGGCTTCTTGCTGTGCTTTGCGGCGACGCGCCAGCAGCAACAACAGGAGCAGCAGAACCACAGCACCGCCGCCCACCAGACCCAGCAGGATCGGATTGGTCAGCAGTTCGTTGAAGGTTTTCTCGTCATCGACCACCGGCTTCGGCGCGACCACTGGCTCGACAACTGGCGTTTCAGCCGGTGGCGCAATGGCAGACTCTGGCGTCGGCGCCGCGTCTGCCGGGGTGGCGGGCGGTGTGGCGGCCAGCTCGGCTGTGATCGCAGGCACCGCCGGTGCGGCAGGATTGGCGGTCGGCGCAGCGCCCGCCCCTTCGGCCTGCAGTTTTGCCAGCTGATTGTTTTTCAGCTCGATGAGTTTTTGCAGCTTGTCCAACTGACTTTGCAGATCGGACATGCGGCTTTTCAGTTCCTCATTGTCACGACGGGTCGTGTCGAGGCTTTCCTGAGTGACCGCAAGCTTGTTGCTCAGCGCCTTGGCGTCACCTGCCGGGCCTTTGCCGCGGGCCTTGGTGCTTTCGGCGGAGACCAGGCTCAGATTGTCCTGGGCGTTCTGTGCTGCACCGGTATTGCCGCGACCACGGTTGGTCGCATCGAGCTGCTGTTGACCGGTGCCCGGCTTGGCCACATAACGACGACCCTGACGCCAGGCTTCGTTCTGTGCCGCCACTTCGGCAATCGCTTTCGATTGCGGCAGCGCAGTGCTTTGCACCGAATCCGGCAGACGCAGCACCTGACCGGTTTTCAGGCGATTGATGTTGCCGCCGATGAACGCATCCGGGTTCAGCGCTTGAATGGCCAGCATGGTCTGCTGCACCGAGCCGCCGGTCCGCGCCTTCGCGGCGATTTCCCACAGGGTATCGCGCGGCGTGGTGGTGTATTGCGTCGGGTGCGTAGCGCCCGTGGTCGGCGCAGCGATGGTCTGCGACGGCGCCGGTTGCGCGGCGGCGTCAGCGGTCTGCGGCGAGAATTTCGATGGGTCCAGCAGCACGCTGTAATCGCGCAGCAGACGGCCGTTCGGCCACATCACCTGCACGAGGAATTTGACCATCGGTTCCGACAGCGGCTTGCTCGAGGTTACACGCAGCACGCTTTTGCCACTGGCGTTGAGCACCGGGGTGAAGGTCAGATCATTGAGGAAGGCCTGGCGATCGACGCCGGCCTTGGCAAAGTCTTCAGGTGAAGCCAGGCTCGGCACCACTTCGGCAGCGGTGAGATCCTTGACGTCGAGCAGCTCGATCTCTGCCACCAGCGGCTGGTTCAGGGTCGACTTCAGGGTCAGCTCCCCGAGCCCGAGGGCATGCGCCATACCGGAGGACAGCGCCGAGGCGGCCGCTATTGCTAACACCAGTTTGCGAACTTGAACCATAGCCTCATCCTTTGTTTGAACGTTCCTCGGCCAGCGAGAAGATGTTGAATACCGCTGCCGTAAGGCATTGCGCGCGACGACGACAGATGTCGCGCGCGATCATTTCTTTGATGCCCCGGAAAGTCCCGGAGGGTGACACGTTATCAAGTGTTCCGGGCAAGCATAGCGCTCACCTAGAATCAGTCGACAAATTGTTGCCAAGTATCTTTTACAGCAGGTCTTTTATCAACAATTCAGCCACCTGCACAGCGTTAAGGGCCGCGCCTTTGCGTACGTTATCTGACGTCAGCCACAGATTAAGTTCCGCCGGGTCGTCGACACCGCTGCGCACGCGACCGACATAGACCACATCCTGCCCCACCGCGTCACCGACCGCAGTCGGATAATCGCCGGCCTCGACCAGCTCGATACCCGGCGCTTCTTCGAGTGCGGCGTTGACCTTTATCAGGTCGACGGCCTTCGCTGACTGCAAGGTCACGCTAAAGCTATCGCCAAAAAACACCGGGGCTTGAACGCAAGTTGCGGAAATCTTTAATAAAGGCAGCGCCAGCACCTGACGCAACTCACGCACAAGGCGTTTTTCCAACAGCGTGTGGCCCTGCGCGTCGGGCGTGCCGACCTGAGCCAGCAGGTTAAAAGCCATCTGCCGATCAAAGAACGTCGGTTCCAACGGGCGCATGTTCAGCAGCTCGGCGGTCTGCCGTGCGAGCTCGGTGACGGCTTCACGACCTTGGGCGGAAACGGCCAGATTGGCGGTAACGTTGACATATTGCAGGTCGATCAGATCAAGCAGTGGCGCCAGCACTACGGCCAGCGATGTGGCCGACGGGCTTGGGCTGCTGACTTGGAATGGTACTTTCAAACCTGCGAGGACAGCGGCGTTGGCTTCCGGAACCACTTGTGGCGCCTGATCGGCCGGCAAGGCGCCGGACAAATCAATCAGCGAACAGCCGGCAGCGTGGGCACGGGCGGCGTAGCTCAGGGTGATCGCCGGGCCGGCGGCGAAGAACACCAGTTTGACCTTGCTGAAATCGAACTCGTCGACTTCGCGTACACGCACGTTCTTGTTGCGGAACAGCACCGAGCTGCCGGCGGATTCGCTGCTCGCCAGCAGGTGCAGGTTGCCGACCGGGAAATCGCGCTCTTCGAGAATCTGTACGAGGGTTTCGCCGACAGTACCGGTGGCGCCGATTACGGCAATATCTAGGGTCTGGGTCATGGTGCGAGCCTCTGGCGAAACGGGGGGAGCGGCACTTTACCGGGTGACTGGCGCACAGGCAATTTCTGTCCGGGATTTGCGGCGCCTGTACCGGCCTATCGCGAGCAGGCTCACTCCTACAGGGGGAATGCATTTCAAAGGTGGGAGCGAGCCTGCTCGCGAAGAGGCCCGGCAAGGCACCACATCTTCAGGCATAAAAAAACCCGCACCTCTCACAAGGCACGGGTTCTCTCATTGCTTCAAGCGATCAACGCTCCAGCAAAATCCGCAGCATGCGACGCAGCGGTTCGGCCGCGCCCCACAGCAGTTGGTCGCCGACGGTGAACGCACCGACGAATTGCGAACCCATGTTCAGCTTGCGCAGACGGCCCACCGGCACATTCAGGGTGCCGGTAACCTTGGTCGGGCTCAGCTCCTGCATGCTGATCTCGCGCTGGTTCGGCACCAGTTTGACCCAAGGGTTGTGCTGGCTGATCAGCCCTTCGATGTCGGCGATCGGCACGTCTTTGTTCAGCTTGATGGTCAGCGCCTGGCTGTGGCAACGCATGGCGCCGATGCGCACGCAGATGCCGTCGACCGGGATCGGGCTCTTGAAGCGGCCGAGGATCTTGTTGGTCTCGGCCTGGGCCTTCCACTCTTCACGGCTCTGACCGTTCGGCAGTTCCTTGTCGATCCACGGGATCAGGCTGCCGGCCAGCGGTACGCCGAAGTTTTCGGTCGGGTACGCGTCGCTGCGCATGGCTTCGGCTACACGACGGTCGATGTCGAGGATCGCGCTGGCCGGGTCGGCCAGTTGATCGGCGACAGCGGCGTGGGTCGCGCCCATTTGCTTGATCAGTTCACGCATGTTCTGCGCGCCGGCACCGGAGGCCGCCTGATAGGTCATGGCGCTCATCCACTCGACCAGACCGGCTTCGAACAGACCGCCCAGGCCCATCAGCATCAGGCTGACGGTGCAGTTGCCGCCGATGTAGTTCTTGGTGCCCGCGTCGAGCTGCTGGTCGATGACCTTGCGGTTGACCGGATCCAGAATGATGACCGCGTCATCGTTCATGCGCAGGCTCGAGGCCGCGTCGATCCAGTAACCCTGCCAGCCGGCTTCGCGCAGCTTCGGGAACACTTCGCTGGTGTAGTCGCCACCCTGGCAGGTCAGAATCACGTCGAGGGTCTTCAGCTCGTCAATGCTGTAAGCATCCTTGAGCGGAGCAATGTCCTTGCCCACGGACGGGCCTTGGCCACCGACGTTGGACGTGGTGAAAAACACCGGCTCGATTAGATCGAAATCCTGCTCTTCCAGCATCCGCTGCATGAGCACGGAACCGACCATCCCGCGCCAACCGATCAGACCTACACGTTTCATCGCAACTACACCTTCTTGAAAAGTGGGCCGCTGCTTTGTATTGAATTTCGCAGCGGGCCCGAGAGATTACAGATTCCGCAGCGCGGCGACTACTGCGTCGCCCATTTCCTGCGTACCGACTTTGCTACAACCGGCCGAATAGATGTCGCCGGTGCGCAGCCCTTGATCGAGCACAACGCTCACGGCTTTTTCGATGGCATCAGCCGCGTCATGCAGATTGAAGCTGTAACGCAGCATCATCGACACCGACAAAATGGTCGCCAACGGGTTGGCGATGCCTTTGCCGGCGATGTCCGGAGCGGAACCGTGGCAAGGCTCGTACATGCCCTTGTTGTTGGAATCCAGCGAGGCCGACGGCAACATGCCGATGGAACCGGTGAGCATCGACGCTTCGTCGGACAGGATGTCGCCGAACATATTGTCGGTGACGATCACGTCGAACTGCTTCGGCGCGCGCACCAGTTGCATAGCGGCGTTGTCGACGTACATGTGGCTCAGTTCGACTTCTGGATAGTCTTTGGCCACTTGCTCGACCACTTCACGCCACAGTTGGCTGGATGCCAGCACGTTGGCCTTGTCCACCGAGCAGAGCTTCTTGCCACGGACCATGGCCATGTCGAAACCGACGCGGGCGATGCGGCGGATTTCGCTTTCGCTGTACGGCAGCGTGTCGTAGGACTGACGCTCGCCGTTTTCCAGAGTACGGGTGCCGCGTGGCGCGCCGAAGTAGATGCCGCCGGTCAGCTCACGGACGATCAGGATGTCCAGGCCAGCAACGATTTCCGGCTTCAGGCTCGAAGCGTCGGCCAGTTGCGGGTACAGGATCGCCGGACGCAGATTGCCGAACAGGCCCAGTTGCGCACGGATTTTCAGCAGACCACGCTCAGGGCGGATATCACGCTCGATGGTGTCCCATTTCGGGCCGCCGACTGCGCCCAACAGTACAGCATCGGCAGCGCGAGCGCGGTCGAGGGTTTCATCGGCCAGCGGCACGCCGTGCTTGTCGATGGCGGCGCCACCGATCACGTCATGGCTCAGCTCGAAGCCCAGGCTGTACTTGTCGTTGGCCAGCTCCAGCACCTTGACCGCTTCGGCCATGATTTCCGGACCAATACCATCACCTGGGAGAATCAGAATCTGCTTGCTCATGCTTTCCTCGTGTCTTCAATCGGTGCGCCTTTGCCGGCACGCCCGGAAAAATTCTTATCGCTCGGCCATCAGTACGATCACATCGGTACTGAACGAGCCGTCGGCATCAATCTCAAAATAGTCGCGCACTTCGTTGCCCATCGACTGCTGCAACTGGCGGATCGCTGCGCGCAGCACTTCAGGCGTGCGCATGCGTTCAACCCAACTGGTGTACTCCAGACGCAGGCGCTGACGCGTGGTACTGCGCACATGCAAACCGGCCTCGCTGACCTGCCGCAACCATTCGGCGGCGGAATAATCGCGCACATGGCTGGTGTCGCGCAGCACTTCGACGCTTTGCAGGTAAGTGTCGAACAACGGACTGCCCGGTGACAACACATCAACGAACGCCGCCACACCACCCGGTTTCAGCACCCGGCGCACTTCGCGCAGGGCCACACCCAGATCGCTCCAATGGTGCGCCGAATAACGGCTGAACACGAAGTCGAACTCGCCATCGGCAAACGGCAAGCGCTCGGCGGCGCCGTTAACCGTAACAATGTTGCTCATCCCGCGATCAACGGCAGCGGCGGCGACCACGTCGAGCATCTGCTGCGACAGGTCATAGGCGACCACTTCCCTGACCAACGGTGCGACGTGGAAACTGACGTGACCGGCGCCGCAACCCAAATCCAGCACCCGGGCGTCGCCCTGCCCGCCCAGCTCAGCTTGTAGCAGAGCGAATTCGGTGCCTTGAGCGTGAACGGAGCTGCTCAGGTAGGCGGCGGCCTGCTCACCGAATTGCTTTTGTACGACCTGAGTGTGTTGGGCGGTGCTGGTCATGGGGACTTCCCTTTGGGTTGGAGTCTTGTGTTGCCTTTGCTGGCCTCATCGCGAGCAGGCTCACTCCTACATTTGGAATGCGTTCCCCTGTAGGAGTGAGTCTGCTCGCGATGGCGCCATTCGCCATACGCAAATTATGCGTCGCGGAACAACCACGGCTGGCTCACACGATGTTTGGCCTCAAACGTCGCAATTGCATCGCCGTCCTGCAAGGTCAAACCGATATCGTCCAGACCGTTCAACAGGCAGTGCTTGCGAAACGCATCGATCTCAAAGCTGTACACCTTGCCATCCGGACGGGTCACGGTCTGCGCCTGCAGATCGACCTGCAATTGATAGCCCGGCTCGGCCTCGACCTGCTTGAACAACTCATCGACTTCAGCGTCGCTCAGGATGATCGGCAGCAAGCCGTTCTTGAAGCTGTTGTTGAAGAAGATGTCGGCGTAGCTCGGCGCAATGATGCTGCGAAAACCGTATTCTTCCAGCGCCCATGGCGCGTGTTCACGGCTGGAGCCGCAACCGAAGTTCTCACGGGCCAGCAAGACGCTGGCGCCTTGATAACGCTCGGCGTTGAGGACGAAGTCCTTGTTCAGCGGACGCTTGGAGTTGTCCTGATACGGCTGGCCGACATCCAGGTAACGCCACTCATCGAACAGGTTCGGACCAAAACCGGTGCGTTTGATCGACTTCAAGAACTGCTTCGGAATGATCTGATCGGTGTCGACGTTGGCACGATCCAGAGGCGCGACAAGACCAGTGTGCTGGGTAAAAGCTTTCATGCTGCGCTCCTTTAGATCAATTCACGAACGTCGATGAAACGACCGTTCACCGCTGCCGCAGCAGCCATGGCCGGGCTGACGAGGTGGGTACGGCCACCGGCGCCCTGACGGCCTTCGAAGTTACGGTTGGAGGTCGAGGCGCAATGCTCGCCAGACTCCAAACGATCCGGGTTCATCGCCAGGCACATCGAGCAGCCCGGCTCACGCCATTCAAAACCGGCTTCGAGGAAGATCTTGTCGAGACCTTCGGCCTCCGCCTGTGCTTTGACCAGACCCGAGCCCGGCACCACGATCGCTTGCTTGATGGTCGAGGCAACCTTGCGGCCCTTGGCGATCACGGCTGCAGCGCGCAAATCTTCGATCCGCGAGTTGGTGCAGGAACCGATGAACACGCGATCCAGTTGAATGTCGGTGATCGCCTGATTGGCAGTCAAACCCATGTATTTCAAGGCGCGGACGATCGAGTCGCGCTTGACCAGATCCATCTCTTTCGCTGGATCCGGCACGTTTTGGTCAACGGCCAAAACCATTTCCGGGGAAGTGCCCCAGCTGACTTGCGGCTTGATCTGCGCAGCGTCGAGTTCAACCACGGTGTCGAACTTGGCATCAGCGTCGGAGACCAAATCTTTCCAGGCTTCGACAGCCATGTCCCACTGCTCACCTTTTGGAGCAAATGGACGGCCCTTCACGTAATCGACAGTCTTCTGATCCGCTGCCACCAGACCCACGCGGGCGCCGGCCTCGATGGACATGTTGCAGATGGTCATGCGGCCTTCGACGGACAAGTCGCGGATGGCGCTGCCGGCGAACTCGATGGCATGGCCGTTACCGCCGGCCGTGCCGATCTTGCCGATCACCGCGAGGACGATGTCCTTGGCAGTCACGCCGAACGGCAATTGCCCTTCGACGCGCACCAGCATGTTCTTCATTTTCTTCGCGACCAGGCACTGAGTGGCGAGCACATGCTCGACCTCGGAAGTGCCGATACCGTGAGCCAGTGCACCGAAGGCGCCGTGGGTCGAGGTGTGCGAGTCGCCGCAGACCACGGTCATGCCTGGCAAGGTCGCGCCCTGCTCCGGGCTGATGACGTGGACGATGCCTTGGCGGACGTCGTTCATCTTGAACTCGACGATGCCGTATTCATCACAGTTGTCATCGAGGGTCTGAACCTGCAAACGCGAGACCTGATCGGCAATAGCTGCGATGCCGCCCTTGCGCTCTGGGGTGGTCGGTACGTTGTGGTCCGGGGTCGCGATGTTGGCATCGATGCGCCAAGGCTTGCGTCCGGCCAGACGCAGGCCTTCAAAGGCTTGCGGCGAAGTCACTTCGTGGATGATGTGACGATCGATATAGATCAGCGCCGAACCATCGTCGCGCTGTTTGACCAAATGCGAATCCCAGAGCTTGTCGTAGAGCGTTTTGCCGGCCATCAGACGGTTCCTCATCAGCTTGTTTCTATGCCCTGGGCTTATCAATAACCCTTTGGCTTGTGAGGCCGATCCTATGGGGTTAGATTAAATAACTCAAATTCATATTTTTTATGCTTTGGATAACCAACTGGAATACGAACATGGATCTGGCCAACCTCAACGCTTTTATCGCGATTGCCGAGACCGGCAGCTTCTCCGGCGCCGGCGAACGCTTGCACCTGACGCAGCCGGCGATCAGCAAACGCATCGCCGGGCTGGAGCAGCAATTAAAGGTGCGCCTGTTCGATCGGCTGGGCCGTGAAGTCGGCCTGACCGAGGCCGGCCGCGCCCTGTTGCCACGGGCTTATCAGATTCTCAATGTGCTGGACGACACCCGTCGCGCCCTGACCAATCTGACCGGCGAAGTCAGCGGGCGTTTGACCCTGGCCACCAGTCACCACATCGGCTTGCACCGTTTGCCGCCGCTGTTAAGGGAATTCACCCGCCGCTACCCACAGGTGGCGCTGGATATTCAGTTCCTCGATTCGGAAGTGGCCTACGAAGAAATTCTCCACGGCCGCGCCGAACTGGCGGTCATCACCCTGGCGCCGGAGCCTCACGCACTGGTCAAAGCCACGCCGGTCTGGGACGACCCGCTGGATTTCGTGGTTGCCCCGGAGCATTCGCTGATCAGCCATGGCCCCGTCAATCTGGCGGACATTGCCGGTCATCCGGCGGTTTTCCCCGGCGGCAACACCTTCACTCATCACATTGTCCAACGCTTGTTCGAAGCCCAGGGACTGACGCCGAACATCGCCATGAGCACCAACTACCTGGAAACCATCAAGATGATGGTCTCGATCGGCCTGGCCTGGAGCGTTTTGCCGCGCACCATGCTCGATGAGCAGGTGGCGAGCATCGCATTGCCGGGCATACAGCTCAGTCGCCAGCTAGGCTATATCCTGCACACTGAACGGACGCTCTCGAATGCGGCACGGGCCTTTATGGCCTTACTGGATGCACAAATCGATCTGCCAGGGACTTGAGGCCAACTTGTGCTACTCCTATAGAGCCGCCGCCCCTGTGCCTAACGCCACCATCAGCTCAAGGCTTGTCCACGATGCCGAAATCTGTTGACCGAATTCCGCCGATGCCGCGTATTCAGGCGATTGACCCGCGACATTCCGAGCAGAGCTGGGAGAGCGCGCCGCAATTGCTGGCCGCGCTTAACGGCGCGCGGCTCGGCGCCTGGTACTGGGACATCGAGCGCGGGCAGATCAGTTGGTCACGTGGCACCCAGGCCTTGTTCGGTTTCGATCCACGCCAGCCGCTGCCGGCGGACCTTGAATACCTCGACTTACTCCCCCCGGAAGACCGCGCGAAAACCGTCCGCGCCTTTCACGCGGTGATTGCCGGCGCGCCGCTGGAACAAGCGATGCACCATCGCATCCGCTGGCCCGACGGCAGCCTGCACTGGCTGGAGATCAGCGGCAGCCTGCTGCCGGACAAGAACGGCCGCCCCCGAATGATCGGGGTGATTCGTGAAATCACCCACCAGCGCCAGCGCGAGCAGGCCCTGAGCAGCTCGGAGAAACGTTTCGCGACACTTTTTCACCTGTGCCCGAACATGGTCCTGCTGACCCGTCAGGAAGACGGCCTGATCAGCGAGGCCAACCAGTACTTTGAAAGCCTGTTCGGCTGGCCGGTGCAGAGTGCCATCGGCCGCACCACCCTGGAGCTGGGTTTATGGGTGCATCCAGAACAACGCGGCGAACTGGTGAAGAAGACCAAGGCCAAGGGCGAATTGATCAGCATGGAAGTGCAGTTTCGCGCCAGCAACGGACAGATTCACGACGGCATTCTCAGCGCACAGAAAGTCGAACTCGAAGGCCAGCCGTATCTGCTCAGCACGTTCCTCGACACCACTGAACGCAAGGCTGCCGAACACGCCTTGAAGGACAGCCAGGAGCGCCTCGATCTGGCGCTGGACTCGGCGCAGCTCGGCACCTGGGACTGGCACATCCCCAGCGGCATGCTCTATGGCTCGGCGCGCGCCGCGCAGTTGCACGGTCTGGAACCGAAACCGTTCCATGAATCGTTCGAAGAGTTTTTCGAGGGCGTGCCCGGTGAGGAACGCGACAGCATGCGCGATGCCTACCGCAGCCTGCGCGAAGGCCCGGCGGGCAACTATCAACTGACCTATCGCGTGCAATTGCCGGACGGCAGTTCGCGTTATCTGGAAAGCCGTGCCCGCCTCTACCGTGACGACAACGGCGCCCCGCTGCGCATGGCCGGCACCTTGCTCGACATCACCGACCAGGTCGAGCGCGAGCAACGGCTGGTGGCTTCGGAGGAGAAATTCGCCACGCTGTTCCAGGTCAGCCCGGACCCGATTTGCGTCACCCGCCAGGACAGTGGCGAGTTCATCGAAATCAATAACAGCTTTACCCAAACCTTCGGCTGGAGCGCCGCCGACGTCATCGGCCACACCGCCGAAGAGATCGGCCTGTGGGACGCGTCGGCGAAAAGCCTGCAACGCATTGAACGGGTGATTCGCGAACAAGGCCTGAGCAATGTCGCGATCATCGTCCAGCACAAGGACGGCCAGTCGCTGACTTGCGTGATTTCCAGCCGGCAGATCAGCGTCGGCGATCAACCCTGCATCGTCACCACGTTGCGCGATATCACCCAGCAGCAGCGCTCGGAAGCGGCGTTGAAAGCCAGTGAAGAGAAATTCGCCAAGGCGTTTCACTCCAGCCCCGACGCGATCACCATCACCGAGCGCGACACCGGGCGTTATCTGGAGGTCAACGACGGGTTCTGCCGCCTCACTGGCTATCGCGCCGAAGAGGTCGTGGGCAAAACCGTGTATCAGGTGGGCATCTGGGCCGAGGAAAAACAGCGCTCGGCGTTACTCGCTGAACTGCAGATCAAGGGCCGCGTGCACCATCAGGAAATGCTCGGGCGCAACAAGCGCGGCGAGTTGTTGACCGTGGAAGTCTCGGTCGAACCGATCACCCTCAATGAAACCGCGTGCCTGTTGCTGACCGCGCGGGACGTCAGCCTGCTGAAAAACGCCGAAGCGCAGATTCGCCATCTGGCCTATCACGACCCGCTGACCAACCTGCCCAATCGTGCCTTGCTGATGGATCGCCTGAGCCAGCAGATCGCCCTGCTCAAGCGCCACAACCTGCGCGGTGCGTTGCTGTTTCTCGATCTCGATCACTTCAAGCACATCAATGATTCCCTCGGCCACCCGGTCGGCGACACCGTGCTGAAGATCATCACCGCGCGGCTCGAAGCGAGTGTGCGCATGGAAGACACGGTCGCGCGCCTCGGTGGCGATGAGTTTGTCGTGCTGCTCAGCGGCCTCGAAGGCTCGCGCAATGAAGTCAGCGCGCAAGTGCGCAATCTCGCCGACACCTTGCGTGAATTGCTCTCGGAACCGATGTTCCTCGACGGCCAGCGCCTGCAAGTGACCCCGAGTATCGGCGTGGCGCTGATCCCCGATCACGGCTCGACGCCGACCGACCTGCTCAAACGCGCCGACATTGCCCTGTACCGGGCCAAGGATTCCGGGCGCAATACCACGCAGATGTACCACAACACCATGCAGAAAGCCGCCAGCGAACGGCTGCGCATGGAGACCGACCTGCGTCTGGCGCTGTCGCGTGGTGAATTCACCATGCACTTTCAGCCGCAGGTCGACGCCCGCGATAACCGCATCATCGGCGCCGAAGCCCTGGTACGCTGGAATCACCCGGAACTGGGCGCGCAATCCCCCACCGAATTCATCAAAGTGCTGGAGGACAGCGGCCTGATTCTCGAAGTCGGTACGTGGATTCTTGATGAGGCCTGCAATGCGTTCAAACAACTGATCACGCTGAAACTGGTCGACCCACTGAATTTCAGCCTGTGCGTGAACATCAGCCCGCGACAGTTCCGCCAGAACGATTTCGTCGAGCGCATCGAACACAGCATGAGCAGCCATGGCCTGCCCTGCTCACTGCTGAAACTGGAAATTACCGAAGGCATCGTCATCCAGAATCTGGAAGACACCATCAGCAAAATGCGCCGCCTGAAAAAGCTCGGCGTGAGCTTTGCCATGGATGATTTCGGCACCGGTTATTCGTCGCTGACTTACCTCAAGCGTCTGCCGGTGGACACGCTGAAAATCGATCAGTCGTTTATCCGCGATGCGACGACCGACCCGAACGATGCCGAGATCATCCGCGCGATCGTCGCCATGGCGCGCAGTCTGGAACTGGAGGTGATTGCCGAGGGGGTGGAGACCCCGGAGCAACTGGCGTTCCTGCAAGGGCTGGGCTGCCATTTGTATCAGGGCTATCTGCACAGTCGACCGGTTGCGCTGGAGGATCTGAAAAAGCTCCTGCCATAACCGGTGCACGTTGCAACAGAAGCGCAATTGCCACGATTTGCGCCAACCTGTAGGGTCGCGTTTTTTGCGCCGTTTCGAGATCTGTCATGCAGGATGCAACCCTCCCCCGCCCGGCTCTGCTGGGCATCGACCTTGGCACCACCAACAGCCTGATCGCCGTCTGGCAGGACGGTCAGGCCCGCTTGATTCCCAACGCTCTGGGCGATGTGCTGACGCCCTCGGTGGTCAGCCTCGATGAAGACGACACGATTCTGGTCGGCAAAGCCGCCCGCGCTCGCCTGACTACCCACCCGGATCGCACCGCCGCAGCATTCAAGCGCTTCATGGGCAGCGATAAACAGGCCCAGCTCGGTGCTCGTCAGTTCAGTCCGGAAGAGTTGTCGGCGCTGGTGCTCGGTTCACTCAAGCAGGACGCCGAAGCCTTTCTCGGTCACGCCGTTTCGGAAGCGGTGATTTCCGTCCCGGCATACTTCAGCGACGAGCAACGCAAGCGCACGCTGTTTGCCGCCGAACTGGCCGGGCTCTCGGTGACGCGCCTGATCAACGAACCGACCGCCGCAGCCATGGCTTACGGGCTGCACGAGCAGAAATTCGAACGCACGCTGATCTTCGATCTGGGCGGCGGCACGTTTGATGTCACGGTGCTGGAATACGCTTTGCCACTGATCGAAGTGCACGCCTCCACCGGTGACAACTTTCTCGGCGGCGAAGACTTCACGGCCGCGTTGTTGCAGGCCTGCCTGAAACACTGGCAGCTGACCCCGGCCATGGTCGATGCGCAAAGCATGGCCAGCCTCGGCGACGCCCTGGAGCAACTGAAATGCAAACTCGCTGAAGGTGTGCAGCCACTGAGCTGGCGCCATGGCGACAAGACGTTCGAATGGTCGCTGGACGAGGCCGCTGCGGTAAAAATCTGGGAGCCGCTACTGGCCCGTTTGCGCGCGCCGATCGAGCAAGCCCTGCGCGATGCCCGCCTCAAGCCGCGCGACCTCGACAGCCTGGTGCTGGTCGGCGGCGCCACGCGCATGCCGGCGGTGCAGCAAATGGTCGCGACGCTGTTCGGGCGCCTGCCTTACCGGCATCTTGATCCGGATACCATTGTTGCGCTGGGGGCGGCGACACAAGCGGCGTGCAAGGCGCGTGACGGGGCGGTGGAAGAGTTGATCCTGACGGATGTCTGTCCGTATACGCTGGGGATTGCGACCATGCGTGGCGAAGACATCAAAGGCGCTTTCTCACCGATCATCGAACGTAACACCATCATTCCGACGTCACGGGTGGAACGTTATTACACGACCCATCCTCAGCAAGCCCTGCTGCGCATTGCTGTCTATCAGGGCGAGCGGCCGTGGGTGTGCGACAACATTCTCATTGACGCTTTCGATGTCACCTTGACGCCCACTGCGCACACTCAGGCGCTGGATGTGCGCTTCAGTTATGACATCAACGGTTTGCTCGAGGTTGACGTCACCCTGCTCGAAACCGGCGACCGCCACAGTCACAGCATCGACCGCAGCCCCACTGGCCTGGATGAGCAAGCACGCCGAGACAGCCATAACCGGCTGTCGACGCTGAAAGTCCATCCACGCGATGCACTGCCCAACCGCACGCTGCTGGCCCGACTGGAGCGGGCATGGATGCAAAGCCTCGGCACGCAACGCGAGCAGATTGCCGAATGGTTGCACAGCTTCACCCTCGTGCTCGGCGGCCAGCAACCCTCGGCGATCGCCAGCCATCGCGCAGAGCTGAACAAGGCGCTGGATCAAATGCGCCTCTAGCCGTTGAGCCGCCGCAAAGCAGCCTGCAGGCCGCCGGACAGCATCTCGGATTCACCGCTGTCCGGCGGCACGCCATAGCGGTTGGGCAGCTTGTCACCGGGGAAACCGAATAGCAGCAACGGCAGGAATGGCAACATCGGCGTCAGCGCCATGAATATCAACAATGTCGGGATGCCCCGGCCCATGTCGTGCAGGCGACGTAAAATCGCGCCGAGCAGCAGCAAAACACCAAGCAACAGGATAAGAATGCCAGCACCCGTGGTACCGCTGATCAGCCCGGCCACCGGCGCAATCACCACGCAGGCCAAGACCTGAGCGATAAAAGCCTTGCGCCCCAACCGCGATCCCAGACGCCAGATCGCTCTCGCCGGTACTGGCTGAACATCGCTTTTCGCCAGCAGTAATCGTTCCGACCAGGACAATATCGCGCAAAGGGCCAGGCGCAACCCGACGCTGTTCTGCACATCGTCCTTGCCCTGTTGCAGTTGGCGCAGGACGCGCGTTTTCGGCACCCCGGCAGCGCCATAGCGAATCAAGCCCTTGAGTGCATCCAGCGCTTCATACGCCAGCAGTTTGTCGACACCAAAATCCGTCAGCACTTTACGCGGCGGCCACACCGGTTCGCCCTTGATCAAGCCGTCGCGAAAGCCTTCGAACCAATCGTCTTCACAACTGATCGCCGCGATCGACTGCAGCAATGCACGATGCTGCTCGGCACTCAGGCTCGGGTCGTGATAAAGCACGCCCCAGAACATCATCAACCCCAGCAAATCGTCGCCGCACGCAGCACGATCGCTTTCGAGACAAGTGTAAAGCAGGGTATTGGCAGGTAATCGCGCGCTGTCGAGTGCCTGCTGAACGCTGAACAATTGCTGCACCAACAAACCGTGCACCGGATCATGGCCTTGCAGCCATCCCAGCAAACCGTCGCAATGCCCTTGTTCACGCTGCAAGCGCCGCAACAGAGGCTGCAGGCGACTCAAAGGATGGGCCGGATTGAATGCCAGACGCTCCAGGCACTGCGCATCAATCATGTGCAACCAGCGTTCGGGTTGTTCCAGCAATGCCAGTAAAAACAAGGTCTGCGCGTGCCACTCCCACGTCGCCTCGCCCAGCCCGACCGGAGGCAACTGAATCCCGCGACGGCTCAACTGGAGCATCAAGTCGAGTTCGGACAAGTCACAGTCGTCTTTGACCGCCCCCAGCTTGAAGACTTCGGCGATTCGCTCCAGCGCAGCTTCGTTGTAGGGCCGCAAGCGGCGCAACCATAGCCGACAGACTTTGTGCGGCTCGCCTCTCGTCAGCACCTGCGGCAATGGCCGCGAGCTTGAATCTGCGTCACTGAAAACGCGCATGGCCAGTGCAATCGGTGCCCCGCTCAACCAACGCAAGTGTTGCTCAGCCTGATATTTGAATCCGCTCATCACCAGGTTTTCGAGGGCATCGATCGGCAGCGGTGCATCCAGAATCTGCTGCAGCAAAGCCGAATCACCCCGGTGCAGTGCCCAGGCGTGCCGGTACAGATGCAGCAATCGGCTGTCGGCATTTTCGCCCAGCAATTGCGCGATCAATGGCAGTTCATCACCGCTCATGCGCCAATCGACAAAACTTTGCGCGAGGCTATCAAGCGCTAATCTTCCGACACCCAGCCAACGGTTCAGCGTCTCGGGATGTTGTGACGGGCTGCCATACACCTGGCCGTCATCGCCGAGATCCTCCGACCAGTCAGAGCAGTCCTCCAGGCGATCGAATGCCTGAATCAGCAGAGGCAGAAAAGTCGGCTGTCGCTTGGCACACATTTCCAGCAGGCGACTTTCCGCCATTGGATGACGATGTTCGTTCCACAGCCGGATCCAGCAAGGCAATGCCTGATCATCCTGGCCCAGCAGACTGCTCTGACACGCCAACAGGTAAAGCCAGTCCACATCATCCGGTGCTGCAAGCTGCTGCTCGACGCAGCACTGCAAAAATATCGGCACGCCGATGCCTGCCTGAGTGAACTGCACCAACAGCCGCTTGAGGAACGCGGCATCATCCGGCAACGGCAAGCACGTGTGTCGACCGGCAAAGTCGGCGAACTCATGAAGCGGACGCTGCGCGAAGATGAAATCGAGACTACGGGCGTACCACAGCGATTCGGTCTGTGCAGCCTCTGACCATGTGCTCATCAGATCCGTATCGAACGGGTCAGCCGTTTCGATTCGCTGGAGAAAGAATTCCACCTGACGGGCGTCGTCGTACTCCAGATCCAGCAGCTGTTGATCCCACGCCATGCGTTTTGCCAACAGATTCGCACAGCGGTACGACAACGGACCGGCGTCAGCGAGCCGGTGGTACAGCCCCCAGCTGAGGTCATCGAGCACCTCCAGCGGCAGCTCATCCAGGCCCCGGACAAATGCCCGCCACGCGGCAAAATTGAAGCGGCGAGCGGGATCATCCAGCAACTCGCAGAAATCCACGAACGCCTGAGGGACTTCAACGACCTTGTGTTCTGAGGCTTCGAGCGTTTGTTCGGGCTCTTCTTCCTCTTCCTCACGCGCCAGACGCAGGGCGTTTTCGTAGGCCATGCGCAACGCCTGGAAGCCTTGCGGGTCGGTCTCCGGGTGATGCGCCGGCAAGCGTGCGCGGTAGGCATTGCGAATCAGGTTTTCGTCGGTGGTAGGCTCGATGCCCAAGCGGATCCAGCAACTCATGACCAGTCGAACTCCTTGAGCGATTCCGGACGTGGCGGCGGATCAATTTCCAGGTGCCATGGCAAATCAGCCAGAAACCGAGGAATATTCTCGGCAAGCCCGCGGGCAATCCGCACGTTGAGGGCACTGGCCCCTTGCCGATCCAGCTCGCGCGCCAGCTCATGGTCACTTGCGCTCAGGCACGACCAAAAGGTTCTGCCCACGACAAAGCCATCGAAGTAAGCCATCCAGCTACCGTAGTGAAACTGCGCTCTGAGGGCCAAACGACTGTGGAGCCAGTTGCTCTCATCCAGGTCAATCCACTGATTGCGCACCGCGCAACGCAAGAGAAAGCCCATGCGGCCGTAGTCCCAGGACAATATCCCGCCCGGCCCGCAACTGCCGAAGGTGCGGCTGGCAAACTCATGCAGGATGCGCTCACGGGCCGGCAGATTTTCCAGCAAGGCTTGCCATTCACTCGGCAGACAACGCTGCCAGGTCAGATAGGCCGCGCTGAGGTGTTTGGCATGGCCGTCGTCAGTCATCCGTTCGAGCATGTCGAACAACTGCCCACGGTCATCGATACCCCAGCTGTCTTGCAGATCGATGTAGTGATCGTCGCAGAACGCGGGATCGTCGTAGCTGGCCCCGGTATTGATCGCCGCCATTGGCGCAGACAAGGCACACAGCCAGCGCTGTTGAATATCGTCCATGAAAAAAGGCTCCAGGCCGACCGGTGAGGAATGGGGTCGGCAAAACTGCGGCGGATTGTAGAGAAACCGCCGCCAGCGGCAAAGTCGAACAGCGTTTTTCTTGCAGGCACAAAAAAGGCCCCGACGTATCGGGGCCTTCATTCAGCGGCTCATCATCCGTTCAGACGATTGTGTTGCGGCACATGACTCAGTGCTGCAACGCCGGCTTCTGCGTCCCGTTGATCGGGATGCGTTTGGCTTTCGCCTCTTCCGGGATCACGCGCAGCAGGTCGATGCTCAGCAGACCGTTGCTCAGATCCGCCGCCTTGATCTCGATGTGATCGGCCAGGCGGAAGGACAGCTTGAAAGCACGCTGGGCAATGCCCTGATGCAGGAAGGTCACGCCTTCGTTGGCATCACGCTTGCCACCACTGATGGTCAGCACACCTTTCTCGACTTGCAGTTCCAGGTCTTCTTCCTGGAAACCGGCTGCCGCTACGACGATGCGGTATTGGTCATCACCGTGTTTTTCCACGTTGTAAGGTGGATAGGTGCTGCCTGGCTCGTTGCGCAGGGCGGTTTCGAACAGGTCGTTGAAACGGTCGAAACCCACCGAGGAACGGAACAGTGGTGCGAGGGAAAATGCAGTACTCATGGTTCAAATCTCCTGAAAACAAATCAGCAAGTTTTTTTGTCTCCGCGACCCGAATTCGGCATCGCGTAACCCTTAGATAGGGACCGCTGAAATGATTTCAAGCGCTTATTTGCAGATTTTTTTCAGGCTGCTTCGGCGACCGGCAGACCGAGCAAACGCGAGACTTGATCCGGCTCCGTCTCACGGCGCAGCACGGTAAACAGCTCGGTGGCCTCGGGATAATTGCGCGTCAGCATGGCCAGCCATTGCTTCAAACGGCCCGGCGACTGACGTGCAGTCATCTGCGCTTTGGCTTGCAGCCAGAAGTCCTGAATCAGCGGCATCAGCTCGGCCCAGGTCATCTCGACCACTTCTTCACCAGCGCGGGCGGCAGCGATTTGTTTGGCCAGATCCGGGCGCGAGACCAGGCCGCGACCGAGCATGATGTCTTCTACGCCACTGATTTCGCGGCAACGGCGCCAGTCTTCGACGCTCCAGATATCGCCGTTGGCGAACACCGGGACCTTGACCACGTCCTGAACGCGCGGAATCCACTCCCAATGCGCCGGCGGTTTGTAGCCGTCCATTTTGGTTCGGGCGTGAACCACGATGTGCTCGGCGCCACCTTCGGCCAACGCCGTGGCGCAGACCAGCGAACCGTCCGGACTGTCGAAGCCCAGGCGCATTTTCGCGGTCACGGGAATATGTGCAGGCACAGCGCGCCGGACATGCTCGACGATCTGGTTGAGCAGTTCCGGCTCCTTGAGCAGGACCGCACCGCCACGGGATTTGTTGACGGTCTTGGCCGGGCAGCCGAAGTTGAGGTCGATCACCTCAGAACCGAGCTCGCAGGCCAACGCAGCGTTTTCCGCCAGGCACACAGGGTCAGAACCGAGCAATTGCACGCGCAATGGCACACCGGAGGCCGTGCGGGCACCGTTGAGCAGCTCCGGGCCGAACTTGTGGAAATAGGCCGGCGTGAGTAACTGGTCGTTGACCCGAATGAATTCGGTCACGCACCAGTCAATGCCGCCAACGCGGGTCAGCACGTCGCGGAGGATGTCGTCGACCAACCCCTCCATGGGCGCCAGAGCAATTTGCATGGGAAAACACTACTTGAAGAAAAACGTGCGGCAGTTTACTGGATATCGCAAGAAATCGCAGAAACCTTGTGGGAGCGAGCCTGCTCGCGAAAGCGGTGTGTCAGGTATGCATATATCAACTGACAGACGGCTTTCGCGAGCAGGCTCGCTCCCACATTTTAGATTTGAGCGGTGTCGGGGATTTGGATCGCCGGTCCGTAGCCCTCAATGAATTCCGCCGGCATGCGCTTCGGCTTACCGGTCGACAACTCAATGCAGACAAACGTGGTTTGCGCGCGCAACAGCGTGGCGTTGTCGCTCGGGCGCTTAAGCTGGAAATGCCGGGTCATTTTCAGGCGCTGATCCCAGTCGACGATCCAGGTCGCCAACTGCAGTTCGTCGCCTTCGTAGGCGGCGGCCAGATAATCGATCTCATGACGCACAACCGCCATCGCCCGATCCAGTCGCCGATACTCGACCAGATCCAGCCCCAGACGCTGCGAGTGACGCCAGGCGCAGCGCTCGAGCCAGGTCACGTACACCGCGTTGTTCGCGTGGCCCAGCCCGTCGATGTCCTCGGCACCTACTTGCAGATCAATGGTAAACGGCGTTGCCCGATCCCAACCCATGCCCCACTCCCGGTCAATGATTCAACCCGGGCAGTGTAACGGAGCTCAGGCCGATTGGCGCGCCTGAAGGCTACGACCAGCCAGCAGTGATAGCACGCCATCAATCACCCGAGGGTCGGCCAGCACACGCTGATGACCACCGCCTTCGAGGCGCAACAGACGACTGTCGAACCAGGCTTCGTGGATCAATTGCGACTCTTTGACCGAGACGAAGCTGTCGTCCTCGGCATGCACGATCAGGCCGGGCATATCCAGTTGATAGTGGGCAACGTCGAGCGTGGCAGCGCGCATACCGACATCTTGCTCGACCTGACGGATGAAAGCGGAACGGGCCCGGGGCGGCATGCCGACGTAGCGGGCGAAACCGCGCAGCACGCCAAGAATACGCGCGGGCGCGGCGATACTGACGAGGGTTTCGGTACGCAAGCCCAGTTGCACGGCGAGCATGGCGCTGGCGCCGCCCATGGAGTGGCCGATGACCGCTTGCAGTGGCGGCAGCTCGGCAGCGGCTTCGAGCATCGCCCGAGCGAACAACACGACGTTGGCTTCACGCCCCGGCGAACGACCGTGGGCCGGACCATCGAGCGCGACGACGGTATAACCGGCATCGACCAGTGCAGTGATCAGCGCGGCGAACTGGGTTGGCCGCCCTTCCCACCCGTGCATCAGCAGCACCGTCGGGCCTTGACCCCAGCGCAGCGCCGAGAGGCCAAAGCGCAAAGTGATGCGTTCGGAGCTGGCCAGCAGTGGCAACTCCCAATCCCGAAGAGGCAGTGAACGTGGCGTCATGAATGCCAGACGCATTTTGCTCGCCACCCGTTTCGGTGCAATCCAGCCCAAGGTGCCATTAACGCCACGAACCCACTTCAACGTGTTCATCGCTCTCTCCTCAGGCATGCGCCTTCAGGTCAACGCACCGCCGACTTGGCAGCGCGCAGCAATCGATCGGATAAATCTCCCGGACCCAGTGCCCTTGCGAGCGCCAGGCCACCCACCATCAAGGCCACGTCGGCCAAGGCTTTGTCGGTGTCCTCAGGGCTGGACGCCAACTGCGCGATCATCAATTCCACATGTTCGTTCAGCGCAACGCGGAACGACTCCGGCAAACGACCCAGTTCGCCGATCGAAGCTGGAATCGGGCATGCCGTATCGCTGGAATCACGATGTTTGCGCGACAGATAAAACGCTGCGACCAAGGCGCGACGCTCCTCGCCGGTCAGCTCGGCATCCATGTCGGCAATCAGATCGCGGCGACGGCCGAGCAGTTGCTTGAACGCCTCGAGCATCATCGCGTCCTTGCTTTCGAAGTGCGCATAGAAACCGCCGACGGTCAGGCCGGCTGCGCCCATCACTTCGCCCACGCTAGGATCGGCCGGGCCACGCTGGATCAGCGCGGCACTGGCAGCCTTGAGGATGCGTTCGCGGGTTTGAGCTTTTTTATCGTTCATCGTTGCCTCCGAATATTACGAATAGAATATTATTCTCATAATAATATTCTGCAAGTCAAGGATATGACCGCTGGTCTGAAGCACAGTGTAAGGAAAAAGGAGAATTGGCCAAACGCCAGACAAACAAAAGGGCCATTCAATAATTGAATGACCCTTATAAATCCCGCAGAGCGGGTAATCGTGGCGTCCCCTAGGGGACTCGAACCCCTGTTACCGCCGTGAAAGGGCGGTGTCCTAGGCCACTAGACGAAGGGGACACAAACCTTCTATACAACTGATCAGTGCTGAGTGCTGATCGATTCAAGGCCGGTGTGGCCAGACCTTGAACTGTAAAATTGGTGGAGCTAAGCGGGATCGAACCGCTGACCTCCTGCATGCCATGCAGGCGCTCTCCCAGCTGAGCTATAGCCCCGGATTTTTCGCCTCTCGGCGGAGTGACATTCTGCAACATCACTTCTGTAAAACTGGCGTCCCCTAGGGGACTCGAACCCCTGTTACCGCCGTGAAAGGGCGGTGTCCTAGGCCACTAGACGAAGGGGACGCAAACCCTTCTATACAACTGATCAACGCTGAGTGTTGATCGCTTCGGAGCCGGTGTGGCCAGGCTTCGAAGTGTAAATTGGTGGAGCTAGACGGGATCGAACCGTCGACCTCTTGCATGCCATGCAAGCGCTCTCCCAGCTGAGCTATAGCCCCTCATCGTTGATGTCATCGCTGAGGACGGGGCGAATCTTAAGGGCGTATCGAAAGCCTGTCAAACTTATTTTTGAAAAATTTCAAAATTTTTCGTCGGCATAACAATCACTTACCGCCCTCCCCCCGTAAATTCGGGAGAAGCGCCGAAGGCGGGATCAAAAGATCGCGACCTTCGGCTGCTCCTACGCAAAGCCGCAAGCGCTTAGGCGATAGCGCCCAGCAGCTTTTCCCACTCTTTGTTTTCTTTCTTCGACACGCCGCCCAGCAGGTCAATTGCCTGACGCAGACGATAGCGGGTCAGATCCGGGCCGAGGATTTCCATCGCATCAAGCACCGACACCGAACTCGCCTGCCCGGTGATCGCAGCAAACATCAGCGGCATCGCATCGCGCAGCTTCAACTCCAGCGATTCGACCACGGTTTGAATCGTCGCGGTGATGTTGTCCTTCTCCCACTGACGCAGGCTTTCCAGTTTCCACAGGATCAACTGCATCAACTGGCGAACCTGATCGCCCGAGAGTTTCTTCGACTCGAACAGCTTGGCATCCGGATTGACGCCGCCGGCGAAGAAGAAGCCGCCCAGCGGGGCAACCTGGCTGAAGGTTTCAACGCGGCCCTGAACGTGCGGCGCGATCTTCATCATGTATTCGGAGTTGAACGCCCACCTCTGCACGCGCGCGGCGAACTCTTCCACCGGCAGATCACGCAGCCACTGGCCGTTTAGCCACGACAGCTTCTCGATGTCGAAGATTGGCCCGCCGAGGGACACACGCTTGAGATCGAAATTGTCGACCATTTCCTGCAGCGAGAATTTCTCGCGCTCGTCCGGCATCGACCAGCCCATGCGGCCGAGGTAGTTGAGCATCGCTTCCGGCATGAAGCCCATGCGCTCATAGAACGTGACCGAAGTCGGGTTCTTGCGCTTGGACAGCTTGCTCTTGTCCGGGTTACGCAGCAGCGGCATGTAGCACAGCTCTGGCTGTTCCCAGCCGAAGTATTCATAAAGCAGGATCAGTTTTGGTGCCGATGGCAGCCATTCTTCGCCACGCAGGACGTGGGTGATGCCCATCAGGTGGTCATCGACCACGTTGGCGAGGAAGTACGTCGGCAGGCCGTCGGTCTTCATCAGCACTTGCATGTCCATGCGATCCCACGGGATCTCGACATCGCCACGGAGCATGTCCGGCACCACGCAAACGCCTTCGCTCGGCACTTTCATGCGGATCACGTGCGGTTCGCCGGCGGCCAGACGGGCCGCGACTTCTTCCTTCGACAGCAGCAGCGCGCGGCCGTCGTAACGCGGGGTTTCGCCGCGAGCCGTCTGCTCGGCACGCATCTGGTCCAGCTCTTCAGCGGTGCAGAAGCACGGGAACGCATGACCCATGTCGACCAGTTGCTGGCAATACTTTTGGTAGATATCGCCACGCTCACTCTGCCGGTAAGGGCCGTGCGGGCCACCGACGTCCGGGCCTTCGCTCCAGTCGATACCCAGCCAGCGCAAGGCGTCGAAGATCTGCTGTTCGGACTCGCGGGTCGAACGCAGCTGGTCGGTGTCTTCGATGCGCAGGATGAACTCACCGCCATGCTGCTTGGCAAAGCAGTAGTTGAACAATGCGATGTAAGCGGTACCTACGTGGGGGTCCCCGGTAGGCGATGGCGCGATGCGAGTGCGGACGGTGGTCATGGCATGTCTCGAAAAGAATGAAAAGCAAAACAATCAAGCGGCGAATGGTAACAGGCGACACCCGCCCCGCTCCAGCGGGCAGGGCATTTAAGCCAAGTTTGCCTCTGGAACGCCCGTAAGCCGCAGTGAATGGGCAAATATCAGCGGATAGCATTTACCGTTTATCGGCTGTATGCCAGATTCGCCTGCTGATAACTTTCCTTACAATTCCTCGACTACAGTTTGCCCATGCCTGCCCAACTCAAGCGTCGCCTGTTGATTTTCCTGCTGCTCGTCCTGCTGATCGCCGGGGGCTTTTTCGCCCATTGGTTTTTCAAGGGACGCTTTTATGAAAGCACCGACAACGCTTATGTCCAGGGCGAAATCACCCGTGTCTCGAGCCAACTGAGCGCGCGCATCGATGAAGTCCTGGTGCAGGACAATCAGCACGTGGAAAAAGGCCAGCTACTGATACGCCTTGAACCGAATGATTTCCGCCTGGCCGTAGACCGTGCCAACGCCGCCCTCGCCACCCGCGAGGCAGAACGCCTGCAAGCGCAAAGCAAATTGACTCAGCAAGCCAGTCTGATTGCTTCCAGCGATGCGCAAGTGGCGACCACCCAAGCCACCCTCGGCCGCTCGCAGATGGATTTGTCGCGCGCCGAAACCCTGCGCAAACCCGGTTACGTTTCCGAAGAACGCGTGACCACCCTCTCCGCTGACGCTCATATCGCCCGTTCGCAAGTGGCCAAGGCGCAGGCCGATGCGCAAGGTCAGCGTCAGCAGGTCAACGCCCTGAACGCAGAAATCAAACGCCTCGACGCACAGATTGCCAACGCCCGCGCCGATCTGGCGCAAGCCGAACTGAATCTGACCCGCAGCGAAATCCACGCGCCAATCAGCGGCCTGGTCGGCCAGCGCGCCGCCCGTAACGGCCAAGTGGTGCAGGCCGGCGCTTACCTGCTGTCGATCGTTCCGGACGAAGACATCTGGGTGCAGGCCAACTTCAAGGAAACCCAGATCGGCCGCATGCAGCCCGGGCAGAAAGCCGAGCTGACCTTCGATGCCTACAGCGACACGCCGATCGAAGCCCGGGTCGACAGCCTGTTCGCCGCGTCCGGCGCGCAATTCAGCCTGCTGCCGCCGGACAACGCCACCGGCAACTTCACCAAAGTCGTGCAACGGATTCCGGTAAAACTGACCTTCAAGGCCGACAACCCGCTGCACGGCAAGATCCGCCCGGGCATGTCCGTTACCGCCACCGTCAACATCAAAGACGCCCCGGACGATGGCCGGTGATGCGCTGATCCGCCCGGTCGGCGAACCGACCCGGCGCGATTGGATTGCAGTGATGAGCGTGATGCTCGGCGCCTTTATGGCCGTGCTCGACATTCAGATCACCAACTCGTCGCTGAAAGATATTCAAGGTGCACTGTCGGCGACGCTGGAAGAAGGCTCGTGGATTTCCACCTCGTATCTGGTCGCGGAGATCATCATGATTCCGCTGACCGCGTGGCTGGTGCAGTTGCTGTCGGCGCGACGCCTGGCGGTATGGGTGTCACTGGGTTTTCTGGTGTCTTCGCTGCTGTGCTCGATGGCCTGGAGCCTGGAAAGCATGATCGTGTTTCGCGCCATGCAGGGTTTCACCGGTGGCGCGCTGATCCCGCTGGCATTCACCCTGACCCTGATCAAACTGCCCGAACACCACCGCGCCAAAGGCATGGCGATGTTCGCCATGACCGCGACATTCGCGCCGTCAATCGGCCCGACGCTGGGCGGCTGGCTCACGGAAAACTGGGGCTGGGAGTACATTTTCTACATCAACATTCCGCCGGGCCTGATCATGATTGCCGGCCTGATGTACGGGCTGGAGAAGAAAGAAGCGCACTGGGAACTGCTGAAAAGCACCGACTACACCGGCATCCTCACGCTCGGGATCGGCCTCGGGTGCTTGCAGGTGTTTCTTGAAGAAGGCCATCGCAAGGACTGGCTGGAATCGAGCCTGATCGTGACCTTGGGCAGCATTGCACTGGTAAGTTTGATCACCTTTGTAATCGTGCAGATTTCCAAACCGAATCCACTGATCAACCTCGGCATCCTGCGTAATCGCAACTTTGGCTTGTCGAGCATTTCCAGCCTCGGCATGGGTGTCGGGTTGTACGGCTCGATCTATCTATTGCCGCTGTACCTGGCGCAGATTCAGAACTACAACGCCCAGCAGATCGGCAAAGTGATCATGTGGATGGGCGTGCCGCAGCTGTTCCTGATTCCGCTGGTGCCGAAGCTGATGAAGTTTGTTTCGCCGAAATGGCTGTGCACGATCGGCTTTGGATTGTTCGGGCTGGCGAGTTTTTCTTCGGGGGTGCTCAATCCGGACTTCGCCGGGCCGCAGTTCAATCAGATCCAGATCATTCGTGCGCTGGGACAGCCGTTGATCATGGTGACCATTTCGTTGATCGCCACGGCGTACATCCTGCCGCAGGACGCGGGGTCGGCGTCGAGTCTGTTCAACATCCTGCGCAACCTTGGCGGTGCGATCGGCATTGCCCTGCTGGCGACGCTGCTGGATGCGCGCACCAAGACTTACTTCGACTATTTGCGCGAGGCGGTGGTGCCGACCAATCCACAGGTGGCCGAGCGGCTGGCGTCGATGACGGATCGGTTTGGCAGTGATACGGCGGCGTTGGGTAAGTTGAGTGAGATCGTCCATCAGCAGGCGGCGATCATGGCGTACAACGATGCGTTTCACTTTGTCGGGATTGCGCTGGGGATCAGTATGTTGGCGATTTTGTTGACCAAGAAATTGCCAGAGGGGCTGAAGGCTGGGGAGTCTCATTAAGACCGAGTCGCCCCATTCGCGAGCAGGCTCGCTCCCACAGGGGTTTTGTGAACGACACAGATCCAAAGTGGGAGCGAGCCTGCTCGCGAAGAGGCCCGCTCAGGCAATGAAGATCAAACCGCCAAAAGCCGTTCGCGCAGTTTGGCAATCTCGTCGCGCATCTGCGCCGCCGCTTCAAACTCCAGATCCCGCGCCAACTGATACATCTTCTCTTCCAGCGCACGAATACGCTTGGTGATCTCGCTCGGCGAACGCAATTCGGCTTCGTACTTGGCGTTCTCTTCGGCCGCTTTGGCCATGCCTTTGCGCTTCTTGCTGCGCGAGCCGGGCACGGTGGCGCCTTCCATGATGTCGGCGACGTCCTTGATCACCCCGCGTGGCGTGATGCCATTTTCCAGGTTGAACGCTATCTGTTTGTCACGACGACGCTCGGTCTCGCCAATCGCGCGCTCCATCGAACCGGTCATGCGGTCAGCGTAGAGAATCGCCCGACCATTTAGGTTACGCGCGGCGCGGCCGATGGTCTGGATCAGCGAACGCTCGGAGCGCAGGAAGCCTTCCTTGTCCGCATCAAGAATCGCCACCAGCGACACTTCCGGCATGTCCAGACCTTCACGCAGCAAGTTGATCCCCACTAGCACATCGAATGTACCGAGGCGCAGGTCGCGGATGATCTCGACCCGCTCAACGGTGTCGATGTCCGAGTGCAGATAACGCACGCGCACGCCGTGGTCGGCGAGGTAATCAGTCAAATCTTCGGCCATGCGCTTGGTCAGCGTAGTCACCAGGACCCGCTCCTCGACTGCCACGCGTTTGCTGATTTCCGAGAGCAGGTCGTCGACCTGAGTCAGCGCTGGACGCACTTCAACCTGCGGATCGACCAGACCGGTCGGCCGCACCACTTGCTCGACCACCCGCCCAGCATGCTCGGCTTCGTAGTTGCCCGGTGTCGCCGAGACAAAAATGGTCTGCGGGCTGACCCCTTCCCACTCGTCAAAACGCATCGGCCGGTTGTCCAGCGCCGACGGCAGGCGGAAGCCGTATTCAACCAGGGTTTCCTTACGTGAACGGTCGCCCTTATACATCGCGCCGACCTGCGGCACGCTGACGTGTGATTCGTCGATCACCAGCAAGGCATCGGCCGGCAGGTAATCGTAGAGCGTTGGCGGCGCGGCACCGGCCGGACGCCCGGACAGGTAACGCGAGTAGTTTTCGATGCCGTTGCAGTAACCCAACTCAAGGATCATCTCCAGGTCGAATCGGGTGCGCTGCTCCAGTCGCTGGGCTTCCACCAGTTTGTTGTTGCTGCGCAGGTATTCCAGGCGCTCCTGCAATTCGACCTTGATGTGTTCGATGGCGTCGAGCAGGGTTTCTCGTGGCGTTACATAGTGGCTCTTCGGGTAGAAGGTGAAGCGCGGCATCTTGCGGATGACTTCGCCGGTCAGCGGGTCGAACGCGGAAATGCTCTCGACCTCGTCATCGAACAGCTCGATGCGGATCGCTTCCAGATCGGATTCCGCCGGGTAGATGTCGATCACATCACCACGCACACGGAAGGTCGCGCGGGCAAAGTCCATGTCGTTGCGGGTGTATTGCAAGTCGGCCAGACGCCGCAGCAGCGCACGCTGATCGAGCTTGTCGCCGCGATCGACGTGCAACACCATCTTCAAATAGGTTTCCGGGCTACCGAGGCCATAGATGCACGACACCGTGGTGACGATGATCGCGTCCTTGCGCTCCAGCAGCGCTTTGGTTGCGGACAGGCGCATCTGCTCGATGTGATCGTTGATCGACGCATCCTTCTCGATGAAGGTGTCGGACGACGGCACATAGGCTTCGGGCTGGTAGTAGTCGTAGTAGGAAACGAAGTATTCGACGGCGTTATTCGGAAAGAACGCCTTGAACTCGCCGTACAACTGCGCGGCGAGGGTCTTGTTCGGCGCCAGCACCAGGGTCGGGCGTTGTATCTGCGAGATGACATTGGCGATGCTGAAGGTCTTGCCCGAGCCGGTCACACCGAGCAGCGTCTGGTGCGCCAGCCCGGCTTCGATGCCTTCCACCAGTTGGCGAATGGCTTCTGGCTGATCGCCGGCGGGCTCGAAGCGGGTGACGAGCTGGAATTCGGACATATACACCTCTGGGAACGCGGCATTCCGAGCCAAGCGGAGCACCACGGGGACGACCGCAAACGACCGATGTCGCGCAAGAAAAAACCTGGATTGTGCTCAATGTGGTGGCGATTGCCTCACCTTTCAAGGCAAACGTCCTACATCCGGTAAAGACTCTGACACGCGCAGTCGACTAACGGTCAAGAAATAATCGGAAAAACTTACCCTAAAAGCCGAATCGCCTGTCGCCATTGTTCCGTAATGGCCTCTATACTAGCTCCCCGTTTGTGCACCGCTCTAGTGCATCCGGCTGGAGCGCGACACGTCCCTCCATTCTCCATTCAGAGCCGCCGCAATAATGAGCCTGTTCTCCGCTGTCGAAATGGCACCCCGCGATCCAATCCTGGGCCTCAACGAAGCATTCAACGCCGATACCCGGACCACCAAGGTCAACCTGGGCGTGGGTGTTTACTGCAACGAAGAGGGGCGAATTCCACTTCTGCGCGCCGTGATCGAAGCCGAAACCGTTCGCGCTGCTCAACACGCTTCGCGCGGTTACCTGCCGATCGATGGCATCGCCGCCTACGACCAGGCCGTGCAAAAGCTGCTGTTCGGCAACGACTCGCCGCTGATCAGCGCCGGTCGCGTGATCACCACTCAGGCCGTCGGCGGGACCGGCGCCCTGAAAATCGGTGCCGACTTCCTCAAGCAACTGCTGCCGAACGCCGTTGTGGCGATCAGCGACCCGAGCTGGGAAAACCACCGCGCGCTGTTCGAAACCGCCGGTTTCCCGGTGCAGAACTACCGTTATTACGACGCAGCCACCCACGACGTTAACCGTGCCGGCATGCTCGAAGACCTCAACGCCCTGCCGAACGGCTCGATCATTATCCTCCACGCTTGCTGCCACAACCCGACCGGCGTCGACCTGACCCCGGCGGACTGGAACAACGTGCTGGAAGTGGTCAAGGCCAAAGGTCACGTGCCGTTCCTCGACATGGCCTACCAGGGTTTCGGTGACGGCATCGATGAAGACGCCGCTGCCGTGCGTCTGTTCGCTGAGTCCGGTCTGACCTTCTTCGTCTCGAGCTCGTTCTCCAAATCGTTCTCGCTGTACGGTGAGCGCGTCGGCGCCCTGTCGATCATCAGCGAATCGAAAGAAGAAAGCGCGCGCGTGCTGTCGCAAGTCAAACGCGTGATCCGCACCAACTACTCCAACCCGCCGACCCACGGTGCGAGCATCGTTGCCGCTGTGTTGAACAGTCCGGAACTGCGTGCGCAGTGGGAAGCCGAGCTGGCGGAAATGCGTCTGCGCATTCGCGGCATGCGCGAGCAGATGGTTGCCCTGCTGGCAGAGAAAGCCCCGGGCCGCGACTTCAGCTTCGTCGGTCGTCAGCGCGGCATGTTCTCCTACTCGGGCCTGACCACTGAACAAGTGCATCGCCTGCGTAACGAGTTCGGCATCTACGCCCTGGACACCGGCCGCATCTGCGTGGCCGCGCTGAACCAGAGCAACATCAAGGCTGTGACAGATGCGATTGTTCAGGTCATCTGATTTCGCCGCTTGATGAAAAACGGGAAGCCTTGGGGCTTCCCGTTTTTTATTTGTCCCGATAGACGCCCCACACCCTCTAGACTGCACACAAATCAAACTGTAGGCCTTCGCCTGCTCGCGATAGCGGCGTGTCAGGTAATGACGCTTCGGCTGAAACGAGCTATCGCGAGCAGGCGAAGGCCTACAGGTTTTGTGTACACCCGAGATTTCTGAAGAGACCCTATATGAAAAACGACAACCTGCGCGCCGACCGTGACGATCTGGATGACTTCATCCCCCGCACCCCGGCCAAGCGCGAAAAGAGCCTGGTGTTGCAAGTTGCCACCGGTGTCTTCCTGGGTGGCCTGGTGCTGTGGCTGGTGCAACTCGCAGCCACTGCGGCTTACGCCAAACTGATGATGGGCACCATCACCTTCGGCAGTTAAGCCAGTTCGGCCGCACGCTGACTCGCGGCGTCGTCATAAACGACGTACAGCGATTCGGCGATCTGGCTTTTGATCGCCTTGGTGCTTTCAAGGCCCAGGACAAAACCTTCGGCCTTGCCACCGGCGCGGTTCAATTCCTCAGCGGTGCTGGCCTGGGTGATTGCATCGAAGAGTTTTTCGGCGTGGGGACCGACGCCCTTGGGCAGGCTGATTTGCGCGATGCTCATGCGAACACCTCGCTGTTGCGGGACAAATGGTTCATGACGCGGACCTTTTTCGGCGAATGGCCGGCAGCGCGTGTGACCACTTCCGGGCAGCCATGGTAGACCTCTGCTGCGTTTCTGGTAACCGCCAATCGCTGACAAGTCACCGTCCATCCAGAAGATTCAGTGTTTTTTATAACCGATGCTTGACTTCTCTTTTTGAATCAGTAACATACGCACCAATTCCGCAATAGCTCAGTTGGTAGAGCAAATGACTGTTAATCATTGGGTCCCTGGTTCGAGTCCAGGTTGTGGAGCCAAATAGCAAAGCCCCTGAATCGAAAGATTCAGGGGCTTTTTTGTGGGCGCTCGAAAAGATCAAAAGATCGCAGCCTTCGGCAGCTCCTACAAGTTCAGCGTTCATCCGCAGAATCGGCGGAGTATGAGATCTGTGGAGGAGCTGCCGAAGGCTGCGATCTTTTGATCTCGGAATGAAAAAGGGCCGATCTGTAAAAAACAGATCGGCCCTTTTCTATTCAGAGGCAGCCGTCAGACATGCTCACTGCTTTTCACCTGCACCTTCGGCGCACCGTGCCCATGATCGTGATCATCCGGCTCGATGACCGGCACTTCCTTGCCATCGCAGTCATGCAGCTTGCCGTCGCTGAAGTAATCGCCTTCACGCAGCGCCGCCAGATCGCGATAGCGCAAGGTCCGCTCTTCCGCCGCCGCAAACACCGATTGCTGATCCGAGTTACCGGCGGTGAAGTGGTTGAAGGCCAGGTTGAGCAGGATCGCCATGATCGCCGACGAGCTGATGCCCGAGTGGAAAATGGTCGCGAACCAGCTCGGGAAGTGATCGTAGAAGTTCGGTGCGGCGATCGGGATCATGCCGAAACCGATCGAGGTGGCGACGATGATCAGGTTGACGTTGTTGCGGTAATCCACCTTGGACAGCGTACGGATACCACTCGCCGCCACCGTGCCGAACAGCACGATACCGGCGCCGCCAAGCACCGAGGTCGGTACCGCCGCGATGACCCGGCCCATGAATGGCAGCAGACCGAGGACCACCAGGAAGACGCCGCCCGTCGCGACCACGTAACGGCTCTTGATCCCGGTGACCGCCACCAGACCGACGTTCTGGGCGAAGGCGCTCTGAGTGAACGAACCGAAGATTGGCGCAAACATACTCGACAGCATATCTGCCCGCAGACCATTGCCCAGACGTTTGGAATCGACTTTGGTGCCGATGATTTCACCGACCGCGAGAATGTCCGCCGAAGTCTCCACCAAGGTCACCATGACCACGATGCACATCGACAGGATCGCGGCGAAGTGGAAAGTCGGCATACCGAAGTGGAACGGCGTCGGGAAGCCGAACATCGGCCCGGTGGTGACGCTGGAAAAATCCGCCATGCCAAGGAACACCGCCAGCACCGTGCCGATCACCATGGCCAACAGGATCGACAGGCGCGAGATGGTCGAACTGCCGACCTTGCTCAGCAGCAACACCAGCACCAGCGTGACTGCCGCCAGACCGATGTTCTGCATGCTGCCGAAGTCCGGCGCATGGCTGTTACCGCCCATGGCCCAGCGTGCGGCCACCGGCATCAGCGTCAGGCCGATGGTGGTGATCACGATGCCGGTCACCAAGGGCGGGAAGAACTTGGTGATTCGCGAGAACACCGGCGTAATCAATAAGCCGATCAACGACGCCGCAATCACCGCGCCGAGCACGGATTGAAAGCCGCCCTCCCCGCCACTGCTGACGATCGCGACCATGGTCGCCACACCGGAGAACGACACGCCCTGCACCAGCGGCAACTGACAGCCAAAAAACGGCAGACCCAGGGTTTGCAGCAGTGTCGCCAGCCCCCCCGCAAACAATGAAGCAGCAATCAACAAACCAATGTCCGCCGGCGACAGGCCGGCCGCCTGGCCGATGATCAGTGGCACCGCAACGATACCGCCGTACATGGTCAGAACATGTTGCAGGCCGTAAGCCATATTCGCGCCGACCCCGAGATTTTCGTCCTCGGGCCGTTGGTGTGAAACATGGGGCGTTTTCATGGTGGGGGGTTCCCTGGTTTTTGTTATGCGCACACTGTATTCAATACTCACGACAAATGTCCATAGAGTTGTATACAACTTGTCAGTCACATAATGGATAGGTAGCCACCCAACCTTCTATCCCGCCGCTTGCATCCCCCACAAATCCGGCAACACATGCGCTTCTGTGTCTGCGCCAACGCCCACTAGGCTGAAGTGTTCATGGCGACCAGCGGCACCGTCGCACTCTTTTTTATACATATAAAGTATGCATAATGAAGTCATTCACTATTCAGTACGACAAAAGCAAGAACGCAGCCAACAAACTCAAGCACAAAGGCGTCAGCCTCGCCGAAACTGAACCGGTCTTCCACGACGAACGAGCGCTGACGATCGAGGACAACGACCATGACGAACAACGCTGGATCACTATTGGCCTCAACGGCAAAGGGCGTTTGTTGGTCGTTGCATACAGTTACCGGGACGCGAATGTCGTTCGAATCATTTCTGCACGTGCCGCCACACCGAGCGAGCGTTGCGCTTATTTTCTGGAGGCTTGACCGATGAAAGACGAATATGACTTTTCTCAGGGCAAACGCGGCGCAGTGGCGTCAAACAAAGGCAAAACCCGCATCACCATCATGCTCGACGACGCCGTCATCGAAGCGGCGCGTACGGTCGCGGAGAACGAAGGGTTCGGTTACCAAACGGTGATCAATAACACCCTGCGTCATGCGTTGCTGGATGCCGCTGCAAAACCGGAACAAGTCGAATCGAGCGGACAATTCAAGAAGGGCATCACCGCCGCCGACCTCAAGAGCCTCGAGAAAAAGCTGTCGGCAGCGGTTGGGGAAATCCGTCGAGTGCTGGAGCCCGACGCCAAACCCTAGACGGAAACAGACGCGATCACCCGCGCCAAAACCTGCCGCACGTGAGGCAGATCATGCAGGTGCAGACCAAACTCGCGCGCCAGCAATTCAATCAGCTCACCGACTTCCGCCACCTCGCGCCGCTCACTGCTGGCGCCCATGCGATGGAAAGCGAAACTGCCGTTGTTCAGCGTTTTGCGCCAACCCTCCCCGGTGCGTGCGACCATCAGACGTTGGGTAAACGGTGACTCCGGATGCGTCGAGACGTACCAGTTGCCGACCGTGTAATCGATGTCTTCCTGGCGTTGCAGATCGAACAGGTACATCGGCCGCCACTCACCCGCCACCTTGGCCTGCAGCATGTAACCGTCAGCCTGTTTTTCGATGCGATAAGGTTCGTGAGGAGTCGCTTGCTCGGCTTCAGTGTCGAGGAGCAACGGCGCGGTCGGCACCATGCCGCCGAAGCCGACATCGCTGATGTAGCGCACGTCGTCGATAGTCACCAGACTCAAACGGTGCGTGCGCGCTGTCCAGCTGCCTTCGGGCTGATTCATCACCACGCGCCCGCTGATGGCACGGGCGTCGAACCCCAGTTCCAGCAACAGGGCAAAGAACAGGTTATTCAGTTCATAGCAGTAACCGCCGCGCCCACCGAGCAAGACCTTCTCTTCAATGGACGGCAAGTCGATCAGTACCGGCGCCCCGGTGATCGTCGCCAGGTTCTCGAAAGGAAACACGCCGGTGTGGCGCAATTGCAGCAGGCGCAGGGTCGCCAGTGTCGGTTGCGGTGGCGTTTCAAAACCCAGACGTTGCAGGTACAGCTTCAGATTCGTCAGGCGTGGCTCACTCATTGCTCGATCCTTATGCATGGGGCCGCAGGTCGCTGCGTTGATGGTCGCCATGTATACGGGATCAGGCCCTGTTTTCGACAATTGATTTCGCCAATCGCCCGCTAGCGTTTCTTGCGGGAACCGATGCGAATCCACGTCGGCGCATGATCACTGGCGTGCGGTTCATTGCGCACCCAGGCGTCTACCCCGGCCTCATGCAAATACGGACTCAGCGCCGGGTTGAGCAATAGATGATCGATACGCAGACCGGAGTTGGTTTGCCAGTGCTGGCGAAAGTAATCCCAAAACGTGTAGAGACGATCCTCGGGATACAGATGCCGCAGCGAATCGGTCCAGCCTTGATCGAGCAAGCGCTGATAACACTCACGGCTCTGCGGTTGCAATAACGCATCCTTGAGCCAGGAACGAGTGTTGTAGATGTCCATGTCGGTGGGCACGACGTTGTAGTCGCCGGCCAGCACCACCGGGTGATCGCTGCTTTGCAGGTCTTTCGCGTAGCTGATCAACCGTTCGAACCATGCCAGTTTGTAATCGAATTTCGGCCCCGGCTGCGGGTTGCCGTTGGGCAAATACAGACACCCGACCAGCACGCCGTGCACCGCCGCTTCAAGATAACGGCTTTGCTTGTCATCGGGATCGCCCGGCAGACCGCGCCGGCTCTCCAGCGGCTGCGCGTCGCGGGCGAGAATCGCCACGCCGTTCCACGAAGCCTGGCCTTGCCAGAGCGCGCCGTAACCAGCGGCTTCCAGTTCTGCCGCAGGAAACGCCGTGTCGACCGATTTCAATTCTTGCAGGCAGACGATGTCCGGTTGTTCGCGCTTGAGCCAGTCCAGCAGGTTCGGCAAACGCGCGCGTAAACCGTTGACGTTGTAGGTGGCGATTCGCAGGTTTTTCATCGGCTGGGCTCCTGCACGTGGGCGGTAAAAAATCTGACCCCGAGACCCTCGCGGCGGTTGCATCGGATCGGCACACATGGTCGTGCCGTCGGCGACCGGTAATGCTCAGGCGCGATTGCGCAGCCACTGCAAAAAGCCTCTCTTGGGTGCAACCGCCGGCGCTTCCTCGGTCAGGGATTGCGCCTTGTGCAGGCGGAAATCGAGCAGCGTCTGCATCGCGTCGTGGATGTCATGACGCGCATCGAGGCACGGTTTGAGGTACGACTTCTCGATGCGATACAACGCGCAAAAGGTCTTCGCCGAAAAGTCCGCCGGCAACGCGGTATCGGACAAGATCCCTGCCTCGCCGATCACCTCGCCCGGCCCCATGCGCCCGGATTCGAACAGTGTGCCGTGGCGTTTCAACGTCACCGACACCACACCAGACTCGATAATGAACAAGTGATCGCTGACCTCCCCACCCGCCAGAATGACTTCGCCGGCACGGAAGGTTTGCAGGCTCATGTTCTGGCAGAAGGTGTCCTTCTCTTCCTGGCGCAGGGTGGAGAAAATCGCCGAGCTGTCGAGCAACGCCCGGGGCCGCGACAGGTTGCTCGGCGCAGCACTTTCATCGCTAGACAGCAGATTGACCCCGGACGCCTGCAGGTGCCGATACGCCAGGTCGAACAGCTGATTGCGCACCACCCGCTTCTCGCCCATCGAGGCAACGAACCCGCTGATCTCGTATTCCGTGCCACTGCTGCCGGAGCTTTTTAGCGCCACGCTCGGCGCCGGATTATCGAGTAACTGCCGGCAGCCCTGCATCGCCCGCTCCAGCGCATCGATCACCGAATTGGGTCGCGCGTGCGGGCTGACCTGCACGCTGACCGCGACGCCGAACATATTGCTCGGACGGCTGAAGTTGATGATCTTGGCCTTGGCCGCCAACGAGTTGGGAATCACCGCCATGCTGCCCTGGCTGGTTTGCAGGCGTGTGGCGCGCCAGTCGATATCGGTGACCCGGCCTTCGGTGCCGTCGATGGAAATCCAGTCATCCAGTTGATAAGGCTTGGTGGTGTTGAGGACGATCCCGGAGAACACATCACTGAGCGTGCTCTGCAAGGCCAGACCGACAATGATCGCCAACGCCCCGGAGGTCGCCAGCACGCCTTTGACCGGCAGATCCAGCACATAGGCCAGCGCCGCGATGATGGCTATGAGAAAAATCACCGCGCCGAGCAAGTCCTGCAACAACCGCCCGGTGTGGCCGACCCGCTGCATCATCACCGCGCCGATCAACACCGTCAGGGTGCGCGCGCCGAACAGCCACCAGCCAATTTGCAGGCCGGTCGCCGCCAGGTGCAGCGGCACATTCTCGGCCCACGGCGCCGGCTCCATCGGGTTGAGGCCTTCGTTGAACAGCAGCACGCTGAACAGGCTGAAAATCAGCACCCGCACCAGCAGTTTCCATTCGCTGCCATGGGAACTGATCAGACGCCACAGGCCCAGATCGAGGAGGATCAGGATCAACGCGCAGAACAACGGATGTTCGGTGAGCAGAGACAGCATCAAACAACTCCGACGGGGGCCAATCGCGAGAAGATCGCACAGATTGAGCAAGTGTAGGAGCAATTGATTTCAGCGGATGAACGCCCGCGCAAAAACACCACAAACCCGAATGCAGGAGCCGCCGAAGGCTGCGATCTTTTGACATTGATTTTTAAAGATCAAGATCAAATGATCGCAGCTGCGGCGGCTCTTGCAGAGATTTGTGCTAGGCATGCATCCGGCCAAAGCGTCCGGACTGGAAGTCGGCGAAAGCCTGGTGGATTTCCTGTTCAGTGTTCATCACGAACGGGCCGTGGCCGACGATCGGTTCGTCGATGGGCTCACCGCTGAGCAACAACACCACCGCGTCCTGGTTTGCTTCAAGGGTCAGTTGCTGTCCATCGCGCTCAAACAGCGCCAACTGCCCCTCACGCGCGATTTTGTCGCCGTTGATCTCTACTGTTCCCTTCAACACCACCAGCGCAGTATTGCGCCCTTCGTGCAGATCCAGCGTCAGCAACTTGTTAGCGTTCAGACGCAGATCCCACACGTCGATTGGCGTGAAGGTGCGCGACGGGCCCTTGTGGCCATCGAACTCACCGGCAATCAAACGCAAGCTGCCGGCGTTGTCCTTAAGCGCGACGCTCGGGATGTCGCCGTCGACAATCGTCTGGTAACCCGGCGCAGCCATTTTGTCCTTGGCCGGCAGATTGACCCACAGTTGAACCATTTCCAGTTTGCCACCGGTTTTGGCGAAGTTGTCCGAGTGGAACTCCTCATGAAGGATTCCCGAAGCAGCCGTCATCCATTGCACATCGCCGGGACCGATGGTGCCGCCGCTGCCAGTCGAGTCGCGGTGCTGCACCTCACCTTCATAAACAATCGTCACGGTTTCGAAACCACGGTGTGGATGCTGACCAACGCCACGGCGCTCGGTGGTGGGGGTGAACTCGGCAGGCCCCGCATGATCGAGCAGCAGGAACGGGCTGATGTGTTTGCCCAGATTGTCGTAGGAAAACAGCGTGCGAACTGGAAACCCATCGCCGACCCAATGGCCGCGCGGGCTGGTGTAAATACCGATGAGGTTTTTCATGGTTGGCTCCAATCGGATGATTAACGCAATGGATTAAGCTTAAATCCATGACGTTTAATGCACTAGACGGCAAAAATCGATCTCAGCGTTCCATATACAGAACAATCATCTTCGGGCAGGTTCTCCAAGGACACCGCAAGTCGCGAAAAAGATTCTTGATCTGAGGTCAAAGGTGCTTTGCCCCACCGACGGTTTTTCTCATCGAAGCAGACGCGAATACTGCAGCCCATTCCCACTGCAACCCTGGAGTCCTTCATGTCTGTTCCCGCGTTTGGTCTTGGTACGTTTCGTCTGCAAGGCCAGGTCGTCATCGATTCGGTGAGCACCGCCCTCGAACTCGGCTACCGGGTCATCGATACCGCGCAGATCTACGAAAACGAAGCTGACGTCGGCCAGGCCATGGCGGCCAGCGGCATCGCGCGTGACGAGCTGTTCATCACCAGCAAGATCTGGGTCGCCAACCTCGCCAGGGAGCGCTTGGTCGACAGTCTCAAAGAGAGCCTGCAAAAACTGCAAACCGACTACCTCGACCTGACGCTGATCCACTGGCCATCGCCGGACGAACAGGTACCGGTCGAAGAATTCATGGAGGCCCTTCTGGAAGCCAAGCGTCTGGGCCTGACCCGGCAGATCGGCGTCTCCAACTTCACGATCGACCTGATGAAACAGGCGATTGCGGTGGTCGGCGCTGACAACATCGCGACCCATCAGGTCGAACTTCACCCCTACCTGCAAAACCGCAAAGTGGTCGAATTCGCCCAAAGTCAGGGGATCCACATCACCTCGTACATGACCCTCGCTTACGGCGAAGTACTGAAAGATCCGCTGATCCAGCAGATCGCCGAGCGCCTGCAGGCCACCCCGGCGCAAGTCACTCTCGCCTGGGCCATGCAATCGGGTTATGCGGTGATTCCCTCATCGACCAAGCGCGCCAACCTGCTGAGCAACCTCGGCGCCACCGCACTCACGCTGAGCGATGCCGACATGATGCACATTGCCACACTGGATCGCGGCTATCGCCTGACCAGTCCAACAAGCATTGCGCCCCAGTGGGATTGAACCGTTAAGCCTCAAGACGTTGCGCGAGGCCGTGCATGGCCGCGCGCAACGTCTTGATTGCCGTGACGACGGCCAGGCCTTCGGCCGCGCGGCAGGCTTCTTCCAGATCAGCGCACGCCGACGCCACACGCGCAGCACCGACCATTTGCGCGCCCCCCTTGATGTGGTGGGCCAGTTCGCGCAATCCGCCGCAGTCATGTTCAGGGTTCAAGCCATCAAGACGCCGCAAATCGTTGTGCAGACTGCTCAGCACTTCTTCACGCAGGCGTTTGATCATCGCGTGATCATTGCCGGCCATCTGCTCCAGCGTGCTGAGATCGAGCTCCGTCAGGGCAACGTCCTCGACCGGTTGAACATCGCTTTGACAATGGCTGCCCCCCTTCAAGGCCTGCTGCAGATCGTGCAATCGAATCGGTTTGAACAAGCACTCGTCCATGCCGGCATCGAGGCAGCGAAGCTTCTCCTCGACCTGCGCATTGGCAGTAAACCCGAGGATCAGACAAGGCGCCCGCCCACTTGCCGCTTCTTCGTCACGAATGGCCTGCGCCAGTTCGTAGCCGCTGGCCCTAGGCATATTGCAATCGGTGATCACCACATCGAACGCTTGGGCCCGCCAACCCTCCAGCCCGGCATGACCGTCCTCGGTGTAGACCGTGCGATGCCCGAGCTCACTCAACTGCCAACACAGCAACAAACGATTCACCGGATGATCGTCCACCACCAGAACGCTGAGTGACTGCCCGATAGCCTCCCGTACTTGCGGGAGCGCCGGAATCTGTGGCGACGCCTGCAGCAGTGGCATCGGGAGACTGATTTCAACCCGTGTCCCGCGTCCCGGTTCACTGTCGAGCCGCAAGACGCCGCCCATCATTTCGCACAAGCTGCGACTGATCACCAGGCCCAGACCTGAACCGCTGCGCGCCGATTGAGCGTTACTGCTCGCCTGCACGAACGGACTGAACAGCCGTTGCCGGTCCTGATCGCTGATACCGATCCCACTGTCTTCGATGAGCACTTTTACCGCCAGTCGCTCGGCTGACGCAGGCGTCACAACCAGCCGCAGACTCACTTCGCCGTCTTCGGTGAACTTGATCGCGTTGCTCAGCAGATTCGACAGCACCTGCTTGAAGCGTGTGGGGTCAATCAACACGTCGACATCGCTGTGCGCATCCACTTCGATGTGCCACAGCAAACGCTTCTGCCGAGCCAGCCCCTCGAACACCCGGCACACCGAAACAACCAGCTCATGCAGGTTGGCCCGTTCGGGAGCCAGAGACAAATGCCCGGTTTCAATGCGTGCGATGTCGAGAATATCGCCGATCAGGGCCAGCAATTGTTGACCCGCGTTAGACGCGACTTGAATCGCCAGACAATCGGTCACCCCTTCCTCGGCCCGTTTCAGTGCCAGTTCGAGCATGCCGATCAAGGCGTTCATCGGTGTGCGGATTTCATGGCTCATGGTTGCCAGAAACGTGGTCTTGGCCCGGTTGGCGTCGTCCGCCGCGTCCTTGGCTTGCTGCAATTGCTGCAACCATTGCTGACGCTGGCGGATCTGCCAGCGCTGGAAACCGATCCACACCAGCGCCAGCACCAGCAAGCCTGCCGCCGCGGCAAACCCGAGGAAAATCTCACGACGATGACGCAGCCAGTAGCTGTCATCCACCACCACATCATCGCTCCAACGCTCGACCAGTTCGTCCATCTGTTGCGGGGCGATGCTCAGCAATGCCTTGTTCAGGATCGAATGCAGCGCCGAGGCTTGCGGCGCAATCGCCAGCGCGATGCGGGCCGGTTGATCCCCCACGGTGCTGACGATGCGCAGGCGTTCGGGGTAATGACGCGAGATCAGGAAACGCGCCACCAGCAACGAGCTGACCGTGGCGTCAGCCTGGCCTTTGACAATCGACTCCATACCTTCGGCAGGGCTTCTGACGTCGACGAAACGTAACCGCGATAAACGCTCTTGCAAATAACCGCGTAACGGATGGCCGCGATAAATCGCCAGGCGCTTGCCATCCAGATCGTCAAGACTGCGCACACCCTGTGCCGTGGCCGCACTGACCAGTACAAACGGGTTATTCAGGTAGGCTCGGGTAAATTGCAGCTCGTTTTCCCGCTCACTGCTGGGCGTCACCGCGGGCAACACATCCAGTTCACCAGCCTTCAGTTGCTCGATCTGCCGATCTAACGAGACCCCGCGCACAATCTCGAAATTCAACCCGCTGCGCTGGCTGATCAAACTCAGCAGTTGCGCCGTAAGCCCACTCAAACGGCCAGCGGCGTCAAAAAAAGTCAGCGGGGCAAAGTCTTCGATGCCGCCGACACGCACCACCGGGTGTTGGTCGCTCCATTGCCGCTCGACGGCACTGAGCTGCACCCGTGATTGTTCCGCCATCTCGGCCAGACCGGCGCTCCAGCGCTGCTCGATGCGCTGACGGTACTCCATGGGGATGGCTACCAACGCTTTATCGACGATGCGTTTGAGGCGCACCTGGCTACGCAACAGCGCAAAACCGAACGGATTGGCGTCGAGCCCGGCCGGTCCGGTCAACTGCAGGTCATTACGATAATTGGTGTTGATCAAGTAGTTGGCACTGATGAAGTCACCCAGGTAAACGTCAGCCGAGCCAAACGCCACGGCGCCGAGGGCATCCATCGCCGACGGATAACGCTGCACGTTCGCCTCGGGATAGAACCCCTGCACACTCGCCAAGGGCAGATAATCCTCGACCATGGCCACGCGCTTGCCCGCAAGGTCCACCGGCAAAGTGTCTTCGAGTCGGGTCACCAGCATCGGCTGATCTTCGGCGTAAGCCCTGGACAAAATGAACGCAGGGTCGGCGATCTCAAAACTGTTCGAGGTGCCGAGCAGTTCGACGTCGCCGCGTTTGACAGCGGCCATGGCGGCGTCGCGGTTGGCGTAGCGCTGGATCTGTATCCGCACGTTGAGCAATTGCGCGAGCAGGTCCGCGTAATCAGCCGTCAACCCCTCCAGCTCATGGCGGTTGCGCGTCAGCTCGAACGGTGGATAGTCAGGCCCGGAAATGCCGACGCGCAACACCGGATGATCGTGCAGCCATTGCCGGTCCTGCTCATCGAGTGGTACCTGGACATTGCCCGGGCGTGTCCGGCTCAGCACTTCCAGCATCACCGGTGCGTCGCCCGCGCAGGCCGATGTGCCGAGCGTCATCAACAACGCAAAAACGACCCGGCGCAGCTCCATGACCGCCCTCAAATCAAACCGTTACGTTTGGCGAATTCGCGCAGCAGCACGAGTGACATTATTCCCAGCTTGGTCATCAGGCGGGTCTTGTAAGTGCTGACGGTTTTGTGGCTCAGGTGCATGTCCTGGGCAATGGTCTTGTTGGCTTTGCCTTGGGCCAGTTGCAGCAAAATGGCCAGTTCTCGGTCGGACAGCTGATCGATCATCTGCTTTTCCGATAGCTGGATGGCGTTCAACATAATGGTGCTGTCCGGCAGCGCGCTGAAATAGCTGTAACCGGCCATCAGCGCCTGGATCGCCTTGTGCAACTGCTGCAAATGATTGCTTTTGGTCACATAAGCCATGGCTCCGGCGCGCAGGCAGCGCTCTTGATAGATCTCCGGTGCATGCAGGGAGAACACCAATATTCGGCAGGCCGGGAAGTTGGCTTTGATGCGGACAATTACTTCCAGGCCACTGAGCCCCGGTAAATTGAGATCCAGCACCACTAACTGTGGCGAGTGTTCACGAATCATCTCCAATACTTGCTCGCCAGTGGAGACCTCATGAATCTGTTTGAAGCTTTCGGTCTGCAACACGATTTTTACGGCGGCGCGCACCACCGGATGATCTTCGACGATCAACGCTGACTTCATGTCCACTCCCGGTGCAGAATCTGACGACGAACCATTGGTACAGGCTCACCTGGCTTCAGTGGCTGCGCAGGAACTTTTACACGGAACGGGAAGTGAATCACCTGTCAGACCTGACAGTTGTGCCCAGCGTCTTTCTATGCGAAAGCGCGACGCTGTACGGTCAGACCCTGCCTCCATTGAGGCTCATCGACCAACGCCATCAAGTGCCTGATCGTCTGCGCATTGGGTAATTCCACATGACTGATCTGCGCGTTTTCCTGAGCAAAACCTGCTGCCATCTGCAACGGCGCCGAGGGTTCGTTGTAGATCAGCGCATGACGCACCTGCGGGTTATCGAGGAAAAATCCCAGCAAATCCAGTGAGCCTTTCGCCAGATCGGTGTTGATGATCACCACATCGAACGGCTCGCAGCCGTAGTCCACCAACGTCAACAGCTCGGCGAGGTTCTGCACCGGGGCAACGCGGTAGTAGTCGAGGTCGTTGAGCAGACGCTCGATTTTCAACCGGTGAAAATGCTGCGGGTCGGCGATCAGGATACGCAGGGCCTTGTTGATCATGCTCAATCTCCTGGTGGTCAGGTTTTGGGTGCGGCAAGACTACGCAAGCGCTGAGACAGGTGATGTAGGACTTTTCCTAAAAAGCTGCTGATCCATCCGAGGACTGCCGACGACTGCGTTGTTGCAGCCAGTGCAATAAATCACTTCCGGCCATCGGTCTTGCATACCAGTAGCCCTGCCCCTGCGTGCAGCCCAAAGCTAATAACTCATGACGCTGCGCATCGGTCTCGATGCCCTCGATCACCACAGACATGCCAAGGGTTTCGCCCAGCGCCAGAGTACTGGCGATCGCCGCACGACAGCGGGGTTCGCGCTCAAGGTTGCGAATGAAATCAGCGTCGAGTTTGATCTCGTTGAACGGCAACTGACACAGGCGCTGCAGCGAAGAGAACCCGGCGCCGAAGTCGTCGATCGACAAGTGGCAGCCCATCATGCGCAGACGCACCAGGCTTTCCAGACTGGTGGCAGGCGCTTCGAGCAAACCGCTTTCGGTCAGTTCGAAGGTCAGGCCTGAGCCGGGTGCGGCATGACTGGCCAATAGTCCCCTGATGGTTGCCGTCAAATCGCTGTTGGCGAGTTGAGAGGCGTGGAGATTGAGCGCCATGTTCAATACGAAGCCTTGCGCCCTCGCGTTGCGCTGCAACGTCAACACCTCATCTACTTGGCAAAACAGCAGCTCGTCGAGCAAATCGCAGCGCTCCAGCACAGGCATGAACGCCGCTGGCGGAATAATTCCCTGCGTCGGGTGCTGCCAGCGGCAAAGTACTTCGACGCCATTGACCTCACCGGTCTGCAGATTGAATTTGGGTTGATACCAAGACTGTAACTGCCCATCAGCCAGGGCCTCCCGCACCGCGTCTTCGCTGACCAGCGTACTTGCGCCGATCGGTGAATGCTGACTGGCGGGGTTGGCGAGGGCCTTTCTCAGCAAATCGTTCAACACCTGCGCATGCAACGGTTTACCCACATCGCCCAACAACTCAAGTCCGAGCAGCGTCACCATTTGATGCACCGCTCGACGCAGATCCGCCGACAACGAGCTACTGATGATGACCGACTTGACCTGCCTCGACTTGCCCACTCGCTGCAAAAACTCGAGCCCGTCCATGCCCTCCATTTGCAAGTCGCACAGGGCGATATCCACTTGGCCGACGGCTTCCAGCACTGCCAGTGCCTGGGCGCCGTCACTGGCCTCGAACACCTCTTGGCATCCCAGTGCCTGGAGCATGCTCACCGCAACGAAACGCTGGAAAGTATGATCTTCTAGAACCAGTACACGGAGCGGCAAAGTAGGCATGGCGATCGACTCATCTCTTGAGGGGCAAGACAATTTTCAGGAATCAGAGGACTAAACACCCTAGGAAAGGTCCCAAAATGCATAGGAAATTTCCTAGGCGCTAAGCGACACCAACACGGCGTCCAGGGACTGCCGGTCGAGCGTCCGTATCAAGTTCAATTGACGTTGCTGGCTGGCATAAATCGTCTCCGCCTTCGGCTGGCCTCGACGCGCGTCATGAATCAAACCGTGGCGGATCTGCGGGTTGCTGAGGAAAAATCGCACCGGATCAATCCCCGTCGCCGCTAATAGTTCGCCGTTGATGATCATCAGTTCAAAGCCTTCGAAAGGCTCGTGCGAGTAGTGAGTCAAGCCAAGCAACTCGCGAAAAGACTGCGCGGTCGTGAGCCTGCGGCAACCCAGTTCCTTGAGAGACTTCTCGATTCTGCTACGCAGATAAGGCTGGTCTTCGGCGATCAGGATTCGCCAGCATTTATAGGGCATGAGGTTTCAACAATGGCGTGAAGGTCAGAGCATGCGGCTCGGGTCAGGTCACGCTAACCAAAAAGCTCGACGAACTATGTAAGAAAGTTCTGAAAAGCGACCCGCACACATCTGGAATCCCACAAAAAAGCAGCGTCGGGACTACCCGACGCTGCTTTGTTTCTTACCAGAGATAGCGATAACCCAGGCTCACACCGAATGGCTGCTCGATACCGTTGCCTTTGGCATACTCGGCATCCAGGGAGATCTTGCTTTTCTCCGTGACTTGCAGCACACCACCGAACCCGACTTCCACACGGCTACCCGGCAATTTGGCATCAAATTCATTGCCGTTGACGGTGACTTTGCTGCTGCCCGCATGCTCGGTAATGTACGAAGCCTTGACGTATGGCTGAGCTTTCATGCCGTTACTCAGTTCCAGACTACGACCAAAGAGCGAACCGACGCGACTTTGCAACGAGTCCAGACTATCGGTCTTGACCCGCAGACCGTTGCTGGCGGTATAGCTCGCCCCCTGGGTCTGGGTAGCCGTGAGTTCCACCTGCGGCTCAACGAACCAGCCATCTTTGAGCACAATGCGTTTACCGATCTCAATGTCGGCACCGACACCGTTAGTGCTGTAGGAACCTTTTACCGATTCGCCCAGATTGCTCGGGGTTTTGATGTCGTTGTCGAAGCGGCTGTACTTCAACACGCTGTCCACATAGACACCGTTGTCGTTCAGGTAGGTGGCATAGATGCCGAACATGCGGCTGTCGATCTCACCCGAGGCGCCCTCGCCAAAGTCCAGATCCGAACGGGCCGTGCCGACCATTGCACCGAGATAGACTTTGCCGCTGTCGACAGCAAATGCCTTGTCAGCACCTATTTCCAGACCACTGACGTCCTGGGTGTAAGCACGGCTGGAGTGTTCGCTGACATCGAAGCGTTTACCGATAGCACGCGTCCAAATACCACCGTCGTCCTGCCCCATGCGCAATTCGCCCAGACGTTTGACCAGCGCGTTCATTTGCGCACTCCAAAGACTGGCGCCAGCCGTGTGCGCGGCGATGGCGGCGTTAGTGCCCTTTGAGAGGTTTTCGGGGCGTGGGTTGACCGGAGTCGGCGGCGTCACCGGATCGAGCGGTTTAGCGGGATCGACAGGTGTCACTGGATCGACAGGTGTCACTGGATCGACAGGTGTTACTGGATCGACAGGTGTCACCGGATCGACGGGAATGCTGCCGCCACTGGCCAGCACCCAGTCATCACCCTGTTGCTGCAAGGTGTAGCGGAACGCACCGGCATCGACATGACCACCGTAAAGTCCAAATTTCGCACTGCCGCCCTGGGTGTCCACCAGCACCAGACGTCCGTCCATGGCTGCGGGCTCATGACCGGAGTCCCCGACGATCAACGTATGATCGCCGCTCGCCAGCCCAGCGCCTTGCACCACCAGCAAATCGTTTTGCTGAGTGGCGATATCGGTGTTCATCAGGATGTTGCCGCTGCCGGACAACGCATTGACGGTGAATGTCTTGAAGCTGCCATCCGTACTTGGCACAAAGGCGACACTGCCGCCGTTGAGCGTCAGGGAGTCAACGGTTTTCACGCCGTTTTCCATGACATTAACGGTACCGCCTGCCTCCGCGACCAGCCCGTTGGCCTGTGCGCCCTGGTACAGGTTGATCCGCCCGCCATTGCTCACGGTGCTGTTGTTGGCCGTGGCGGTGTCATAGACACTCTGCAAGCCTCCGTCGATGCGTGTATTGGTTGCGACTACGCCGCCGAACATGCCCCTTTGCAGACTCTGCTCGCCGCCGCTGTTGATTTGGGTATCTCGTGCCACGCCCTGATTGGTCAACACCTGCAGGCCGCCAGTATTGACGACTGTATCAGCGCCGGTCCCCCCCAAAGTGACGGTTTGCACGCCATTCTGATTGATCACTGTCCGGTTGGCTCGCCCCGTCGGGTTCTGCACGGTCTGTGCACCGCCGTTCAGAACCGTGTCATTGGCGACACTAGCGATACCCACCTTCTGTGAGCCGCCGGCGTTGACGATGCTGCGGTTGGCGATGCCACTCTGAACATCCTGGACTCCGTTGACAGTAGCGTCATTCGACACAGCGTTCTGAAAAACCGTCTGCGTCCCGGTGACTTCGATCAACGTGTTGTTGGCCGTACCGTTGGTGCCGATATTCTGTGCGCCACCCACCACGGTTTCACCATCGACTACAGCACCGTTGTTAACGTTTGGAGTGAACGCATTCGCCTGCGCCGGCAGCAACAGAAAGATGGCCAGGGCGAGGGGTGAAAGCGTCAGTACAGGATTCTGTCTGGAGTTGATCGTCTTCATGTTCAGTACCTCATGCTTACTGTCGGATCGACAGTGGAAATGCCTATGGCATAGGGGCTGAGCAACGACTGATGGAAGGCCGGCGGCTCAGTTGAGGTCTGTAATTTAGAGATCAAAGAGAACTTTCTGAGTAGGAAACTTCCCTACGTTTGTAGGAAATTTCCGAAGCAAATGAGCGGTACTACAAGCATTCGTCTAGCGAAAATGCATCGTTTGCAGCAAATCCGCTCGCCTCACGGGAGAGCGGACAGCCGGGTTTACTGGCGCAATCAGTGGCGCGCACCCACCTCCTCGGCCCCATTCGACAGGATCACTTCGACCCGCCGATTGTGCTGGCGTCCTGACGCGCTACCGTTATCGGCCACAGGGAATTCCTCGCCAAAACCCTGGGTCACGATACGCTGACGATCCACTCCCATTTGCGCCAGCGCATTGGCGACAGAAGACGCGCGGCGCTCGGACAGCACCTGATTGGCGGCTTCGTTGCCGACGTTGTCGGTGAAGCCCTCTACCCGTACCTTGCGCTCCGGGTTGCTGGCCAGGAAGTCGGCGAGTTGCTGAAACTGACGCTGGCCGCCGTACTTCAAATCAGCCTTGCCGGTGTCGAACAGTACGTCACCGAAGGTCACCACCTCCCCCCGATCGGTCTTCTTGGCTTTCAGTGCTTGCAGGGCCTTGAGCTGTTGGGTACGGACATCGAGCTGCACCTGAGTGCGTTCGGCATCGATTTTCTTCAGGCCGGCCTCCGCCTGGCGACCCACAATGGTCTGCTCGGCCAGAGCAATTTTCTGGCTGGCCAGGTAGGCCAACTGATCAACATCCGGCGCCTGACGGTCCTTGAGGGAGGCCTGATCGGCCTTGTTCAGCGCAGTGAACGCATCCTTGGTTTCGATCGCCGCGAGGGTGTTTGACTCGGCTTTTTGTTGCAGCGCGGCGAATTGCGCACGGGCTTGCAGCAATTGCGGGTTTTCCGGCGGTGTGGCGCAACCGGCAAGCATCAGGGCAAACAGGGAAACGGCTGGCAGTAGTTTGAAAGTCTGCATGGGGCTTTTCCTTATTGAGCACTGGCAGGTGGATTGAAACCGGTAACCGGGTCTTGCAGCATTTCCTGCTTGAGCACCTGGATGCCGCTGCGTGCATCCGTCAATTGCTTCTGCCACTTCACCGCCCGCGCCTTGCGTTCGGCCAGGTTGGCGTCAGCTTCGATCTGCTCGGCCAGCAGTTTGGCTTGCGGGTAATTTTTCTCGCCCAGGGCGCGCTCCATCAGGAACATCTTGTCCTGCGCCGCCTTCATCTCCAGCGGTGCGTATTGCGTCGCATCTGCCGAAACGGCGCGATTGACCGCCTCTTTGGACAGCGAAATCTGTTGCTCCGGAATCGGTGCGCTGGCACAGGCACTCAAAGCTGCCGCTACAACCACCACGCTGACTGATAGTCGCGCACGGGAAAACAGATGTTGAAGGTTCATCAACTGCTCCAAACAATAAAGAATTGGAATGACACGCAGCGCGAAGGGGTCGGCGTTGCCGAGAATCAGTGACCCTGCTCGTTGCGTGCGGCGTTTCGACAGGAGCCTTCAGCGTTGCGCTGATTGCCCTATCGATCGCCCGGTGTCTGAATCAGCCTGAGGCTGAGACCACTGCACGTTAGCGAGGGAGGGTCATTAACGAATGTAGGAAAATTCGCAAATATCGATGTTCAAACCCTAAAAGGTCCAGAGACCTGCGATCAGTGCTCCAGGTAGGTTTCCAATTGCGCAGCAAGGTGCTCCATGGCCTGCTGAAGGGCGTCCACCGCCTCGGTCAACACCGCCGAATCCAGACCTTCGCTGGCGGTTTCCAAGGCCTCACAGGCCTGAATCAGCGACTGCGCTTTGATGATCCGCGCGCCCCCCTTGACCCGGTGTGCAAGGTCAGCCAACCCGGGTAAATCATGCTGTGTGAACAAGCGCAAAAGTTTCGCCATGTCGTCGTCATTACTGGTGGCCAGATCCGCCAGCAGGCTCTTGATTGACGCCCGGTCACCTCGGGTCAGTTGCTCAAGACTGCTCACGTCAAAATCAACGCCGCCCTCCGCCATGCCGGCATCCTCAACTTCGTTTGCAGGTCGGGCGTGAGGCGTAACCGAGGCCAGACGCGCATTCAGATCCTTGAGACTGATGGGTTTGAACAGGCAATCGTCCATGCCCGCTTCCGCGCAACGCGCCATCTCTTCGGCCAGGGCATTGGCGGTGAATCCCAGTACCAGGCTGCGCGGTAACGCTCGTGCAGCTTCTTCGTCGCGTATCGCCCGCGCCAGCTCGTAGCCGTTCATGATCGGCATGTTGCAATCGGTGATAACCACATCGAAAGACTCGTTGCGCCAGGCTCGTAAGCCATGGGCACCGTCTTCCGCATCCGTGACCCGGTGCCCCAGATAAGTCAGCTGCTGGGACAACAACAAACGGTTGGCCGGATAGTCATCGATCACCAGGATATTCAGCGCCCGACTGACCGTCACCGGTTCAATCTCGGCCACCGCCACGCGTGCCTGGGGCTGGAGGGTGGATAAACTCAGACGCACCTCAATCTGCGTACCCTGCCCCAGTTCACTGTGCATCGTCAGCGTGCCGCCCATCATCTCGCACAAGGTACGGCTGATCACCAGACCCAGCCCGGAACCGCCCTGCGCAGACTGGCCATGGTTGCCAGCCTGCGTGAACGGCGTGAACAGCCGTTGCTGATCTTCGACAGATATTCCGCGACCGCTGTCTTCGACCCGCAGGCATAGCGCCAACCGATCCTGGTCAGCAGCAAGTTCTACCCGCATGCGCAACACGACGTGGCCCACCTCGGTGAACTTGATCGCATTGCTCAACAGGTTCGACAGCACTTGCTTGAAGCGCAGCGGATCGATCAATACGTCTACGTTGGCCAGCGTATCCAGATCCAGTTGCAGGCGCAGTTGCTTCTGTCGCGCCAAGCCTTCGAATATCCGCACCACCGACTCGATCAGCTCACGCAGATTGGCCCGCTCCGGCGCCAGCGACAAACGGCCGGATTCGATCCGTGCGATGTCGAGAATGTCGCCGATAAGATCGAGCAAGCCCCGCGCTGCGCCCGAGGCCACCTCAATGGCGAAACGGTCCATGACGCCCTGATCGGCTTTTTTCATGGCCAGTTCAAGCATCCCGATCACGGCATTCATCGGCGTGCGGATCTCGTGACTCATGGTCGCCAGGAACGTGGTCTTGGCGCGGTTGGCATCATCGGCGCCATCTTTGGCGATGCGCAGCTCGTGCAACAGTTGCTGGCGTTCACTGACGTCGATCCAGCCGGAAATCATGCCGCTGACTTCGCCATCACTGCCACGGTAAGGCAGCATCCAGTGATAAATAGTCAGGACACGACCGTCTGCCAGGCTGAGCTTGCGATCCTCAATCCGCGGCAAGCCTTCATCCATGATTTGCCGGTAATCGTTTGCATAGCCCTGCGCTTCGACAGTGTCACTCAGCACCCCGTCGGTCACGGTTTTGCCGATTACCGCTTCGCGTTCAACGCCAAACACTTGCAGGTAACCGCTGTTACAAGTCACCAGCCGTCCTTCGCGGTCACGCACATAGATCGGGTGTGGCGTGCCGTCGATCAACACGCGCATGAACTCCATCTGGTCGTTGAGGGCGATTTCAGCCTGGCGCCGCTTGCGCATCAGCATGCGCAGATAAGCAATCCAGCCGAACGCCACCAGCAGCAAGACGCCGGCAATGATGAACCCTTGAATGATCGTGCTGCGGTGGCGCAACCAATAGCTGTCGTCGACCACAACGTCAGTACGCCAGCGGTTGGTGAGTTCATCCATTTCTTCAGGGGAAATGCTCAACAGCGCCTTGTCGAGAATCGAGTACAACTCCAGCGCACCACGATCGGTGGCCAGCGCTATGCGCGCCTGCTGAGTGCCCACGGTGCTGGTGACTTGCAACTGGCCGCGATACTGGCGGGAGATCAAGTAGCGAGCATTGAGCAAGGAATTGATCGCGCCGTCGACTTCGCCCTGCGCAACCATGTTCATCGCGTCGGCAGCATTTCGCGCCGTCACCAGATGCACCTGAGGGAACTGCTCCACCAAGTATTCGCGCAATACGTTGCCGCGAATCAACGCTAAACGCTTGCCGGCCATTTGATCCAGGGTCTGGGGACTTGCATCGCCGCTGGCCGTGACCAATACGAACGGGTTGGTCAGGTAAGGCCGGGTGAAACGTAAAGCGCCTTCACGCTCGGTACTGGGGGTAAACGCGGCGAGCATGTCAGCCTTGCCACTGGTCACCCGATCAACGAGGTCACTGACCGACTCGGCCCGTTGCACGTCGAATTTCAGGCCGGTGCGCAGGCTGATCTTGGCCAGCACATCGGCACTGATACCACGAAAATTACCTTCACTGTCGAAGAACGTCAGCGGTAGAAAATTCTCGTTGATCGCCACTTTTATCCTGGGATGACGCTCCAGCCAACGCTGCTCACTGACACTGAAATGCAGGATCTGTCGCCCGGGCATGGTCGCGCCCCCGGCACTCCAGCGGCGCAAAATGCTCATGCGCTCACTGGTGGGAATCGTGTCCAGCGCCGTATTGAGGATACGCAACAGTCGGTCATTGCCACGACTCACGGCAAAGCCGAAAGGCTGCACTTCCATCTGCGAGAAATCACTGAGCTGGACGTTATTGAGGTAATTCTTGCTGATCAGGTAGTTGGAACTGATCGAGTCGCCCAGGTACACGTCCGCCTGGCTGAACGCCACCGCACCGATAGCGCTCAAGGTCGAGGGATACAACTGGATGATGGCCTTGGGATAAAACGCCTTCACCACTTCTGGCGGCAAATAGTGATAGAGCATTGCCACGCGTTTGCCAGCCAGATCCACCGGCAGGTTCTGGTTCTCGCCGATACGGGTCAACAACGTCGGTTGATCATCGGCGTACGGATTGGACATCGCCAGGTCGGGATCCACCGCCTCGTAACCATTGGCGGTGCCCAGCAAATCAATCTCACCGTTTTTGAGCGCAGCCAGCACCTCGGTGCGTGACTCAAACCGACGCACCTCGACCTTGATATGCAGCAACTGAGCGATCAATTGCGCGTAGTCGGCCGTCAGACCTTCGTAGTCATTGTCATTAGTGGTAATGCCAAACGGTGCGTAATCGGGAGCCGAAGCGCCCAGCAACAACGTTTTACGATGCCGCAACCAGCTCCAGTCCGCCTCGTCGAGTGAAACCGAGTATTCATCGACCGTCGAACGCCCAAGCAATTGCAATGTTTCAGGCGCAGCAGCAAAGGCATTGCCAGCCATCAGCAAGCCAGACAGCAACAGCCCCGCGAAGCACTTTTTGAAGGAAGTATTCATCTAGACAAGGTTATTGCGCTTGGCGAAATCGGCGAGGTACACCACCGATTTGACCTTGAGCTTCTCGATCAGGCGGGTCTTGTACGTGCTGACGGTTTTGTTGCTCAACAACATCGCCTCACCGATTTCCTTGTTGCTCAGGCCATTGGACAACTGTTGCAAGATCGTCAGCTCACGGTCGGACAAACTCTGGATGAGTTCCAGATCAGTAGTATCGACATCGCTGCGCCGTACCGAGCTGGTGGCCAGATTGGGAAAGAAGGTATAGCCGTCCATCACGGCCTTGATGGCTTTGATCAGCTCATCAAGGTCGTTGGTCTTGGAGATATAGCCAGCAGCTCCGGCCTTCATGCAGCGCATGGAGTAGAACAACGCCGATTGCGAAGTCAGCACCAGCACCTTGCTCGACAGCCCCAGTGCACTGATGCGCGAAATCACTTCCAGCCCATCGAGCTTGGGCATGGCGATATCCAGAATAATCAGATCCGGGGCGTGTTCACGGGCCAGTTGCACAGCGTCGGCGCCGTTGTCCGCCTCGGCCACGACCTCGAACTGTTCCTGCTTGAGCAACATCTTGACCGAAGAGCGAATGAACGGATGATCGTCCACAACTATCGCTTTAAGCATAAAAACCTCTGGAGGACACGCCGGTAACCGACATTTTCAAGGCCATGAGTGTGAGTGGTACAGCCAGCCATTCGGTGCGAATAGCAAAAATACACGAGCGCGAATGAAGTGTAGGAAAATTCTGCAAACACATCGGAGCAAACCGTGAAGCATTCACCGTGCACTCCCCAACGCTTCCAGCCATTGCAGCAAATCGTGCCCAGTCATGGGCCGGGCCAGGTGATACCCCTGGCCGGTGTCACAACCCAGTTCAAGCAGGCCCTCACGAATCCGCGAACTGCTGACGCCCTCGATCACCAGCCTCATGTCCAGCGACTGCGCCAACCCCTGAGTGCAAGTGACCATGGCGCGGTTGCGTTGACGATCCAGGCGCTGGACGAAGCGTCCATCAAGCTTGATCTGATTGAACGGTAGCTGGCATAGCAGCTTGAGCGAAGAGAAGCCCACGCCGAAATCATCGACCGACAGACCGCAGCCCAATAGTCTCAATCGCAGGAGGTTTTCATGGATGCCGGGGGCGCTGTCGAGCAAGCCGTTTTCCGCCAGTTCAAACATCAGCGTCGAGCCCTTGAAGGCATGTCGTTCAAGTGCCCGTTTGATGTGATCGATCAGTTCACCGCTGGCCAGTTGCGAGGCATGCAGGTTGAACGCCAGCGTCAGATTGACGCCTTGGCGACGCAAGATGCCCATAAGACTCAAGCCCTGCTCCAGCAAGTGTTTGAACATCTGATCAATCAAGTCATACGCCAGCACTGCCGCCAGGAACTCACTGGGCAGTAACACACCCCGTGCCGGGTGCTGCCATCGCGCAAGCGCCTCGAACCCGACTGCTGTGCCGGTCTGGAGTTCTATCTGCGGCTGAAACCAGGCACGAAACTCCCCCAACGCAAGCCCGCGGCGCACCTCTTCTTCACTGGGCAGTTCTTTGCGCAGCACGCTCGGCACCGGCACTGTCCGATCGAGACTGAAGCGGTGCAGCAAACGATGCAGTGAGCGCAGTTGAATCGGCCGACGGAGTATCCCGAGCAGTTGCAGCCCGGCCAGCGAGTGCATTTGCCCCAGCGCACGATGCAACTCTGGTTGCAATTCGCTGCACAGCACCACCGCGCGCACCATGCCGCTTTGACTGGCGCGCCGCAGAAACTCAAGGCAATCGAGCCCGCGATCGGTCAGGTCGCACAGCACGATGTCGACGCCGCCATACAGGTGCATCTGCACCATCGCATGTTCGCCATCCGTGGCTTGCACTACGTCATGCACGGCCAGGCGCTGCAGCATCTTCACCAGCACGCTGCGCGCAAAACCTTGATTTTCCAACACCAGAATACGTGGGGAGGCCATCGTCAATTCATCGCTTAATCGACCTGAGAGCAGGCATATTGGCGACAGCCGAGAGCATGCTGCGAAGGACTTATCCGACAGTCATGTAGGAAATTTCCCAGAGACAACCCATACAAAAATAACCCCGCTGGCGCCGGCAGCCTGCCTCAGTAATAGATGATCTGTACCACCATGATTGCTTCGAACGGCCCGACCTTGGGATCGCCCAACGATACGACCGAAGCACTGAACGGCAGGTCGATATGAGTCACGTCCGCCGGAAAGTTGACCAGAGGAAAGGGTTCGTTGATCGGCACCAGTTGGTTGCGTGAGTCCCGTACCTGAATGCCAAACTGGCTATCACTGGCGGGCACAAGGGTGTAATCACCCTGCTGTTGAGTGGTGACCAATGTGGCGCCCAGGTTGATCGCCGTGCTGCATCGTTTCTCCAGCGCCAGGCTGAACGGCCGGGTCGGATTGGGCGGTGAGAGGCCGGTGGCGGTTTTCTGGATGATCCCGAAATCGACGATGCCCGGCTCCGGGGTTACCGTCACATCAACACTGCAAGCCGTCCCGACAATGTTTTGCAGGCCGCTGAGTTGAAAACGGAAATTACCGAACGGGTTGCCCGGCCCGCCATTGAGTCCATACAACCCGTCGAACTGGAATACGTCGTACGTATCTTGTGAGGGCCGCTGCAGCGGTAACAGCCCGCGTTTGCGGATGACCACCTGAAACGCGATGCTCGGACTGACCAACGAACACGGCAACATCTCTGCGTCATTGGTGGCAGACGGGCAGCCCCGTGAAACAAACCCGGTATTCACCCCTTGGGTGGGGTTGGCGCTCCAGTCACCGTCCCAGGCTGTCACGCCCTTGTACACCAGACCAAACTCAATACCCCAAGGCGTCGCGTTCAATCCGGCCGGGTTGCCGTAGAAATAAATCGGGTCGTCTTCGGCAAAATGGATGTCGTGAACCTTAAAGCACTTGGCGGGCACCACATGCGTTTTCGAGCGCCAGATGATCGTACCGTCCGGCACCGTATCGGGCACCGACACCGGGCCGATGTATTCACTCAGGTAAGAGCCGTCATTCAACGATTTACACAACATCGCCCAGGACGCCTGAGAAAACATCAGCAACAGCATCGCCAGACAAAGCCTGAGCTGCGTGCGCTTCATGGCTTGACGCCCGTGCAGACATTCGCCGCGCAATTGAACAACGTATCGGTCTGCCCACCGAAATCGTTCATGTTCGATACCCGCAGCGAGGTGAACGCCGTGCTGGTCAATGGAAAACGTGCGTTGGCGTAGGGCGCGATCATGATCGTGTCGATCGGCATCCGGGTCTTTTGCTCACCGGCCAGCAGCCCGACCACGGTGATGTGAAACGGCGTCGGGTTCTCCACCAAAAGCTGTTTAGTGCCCGAATCGATTTTCAGCTTCAGGCCCAGTGCCAGATCATCGCCACGTTCGCGTTTGACCGAGGCCGGGCGATAGAACAGCTTGATCTTCGATTGAAGGGCGATCTGCATCGAGTTGACGGCCTGGGTCTTGGGTGGAATCTCCCGCACGTTGAGGTAAAACACCGATTCTCGATCTTTGGGCAACGCCAGCTCAGGCAGTTTCACGATGCGCAACACGCTACTTTCACTGGGTTCAATGCGCTGCAAGGGCGGCAGCACCATGAACGGCGTCGTGACTTTTTGACCGGCTTCGTTTTCGATCCACGACTGCACGACAAAAGGCAACTGCGCGTTCTTGTTGCTGAGCGTGACGCTGACTGACGGCGCGCTTTCCTCGAACACGATTCGCGTTCGATCCGGCACTACGGCCGCACTGGCCAAGAAAGGAACACACAGGCCTGCAATGAGGCCCAAACGATTGAACAGGCCACGGGTTGTAGCGAATGAAAGCGATTGCATGGAGGTTCTCCGCAAGGATAAGGGCCGAGTCAATTTCGGGCCCGGATTAAAGGCAGCGCACGGGTTTGGCGATGTTGGTCACGACGTCTTCTTCAGGCAGTGCGGCCAAGGCACAACGATTGACGTCGTCCCATACCGCGACCAACTCAGCCTGCGCTTTGACGCCCAGCAGATAAGTCACCCCGGCTTCACCGACGATGCCCACTTCCTTGTTGGTGTGTTTGTCCTGCACCGACGCCCCGAAAGGCACCGGTTTGCCATCAGCGCGAGTCAACGTCACATAGGCGTTATGCCCACGGGCAGTGGAAAAATTGACATAGCCAATAGCGCCCTCGGTGAGCGCCAGACGCTGCACAGGGTTGGAGACTTCTGTGTTGAGCGGCAACTTTTCCATGTTGATCCGCGCTTCATAGGCCTGGAACGATGGCAAACCGTCCATCACCGCGTATCCGGTCTGGTTGGAGCGGGTCTGACCACTGAACGCCACGTCCGGCACACCATCGGTCGACACCAGTAGCCGCGTATCGCCATTCGAACCGTTGCCGTGCGCCGACACGCCATAGCGAGTGGCGACCAGCGAACTGTCGAGCTCGCCGGTCAGCGAACGGTAGGTGCTGCCATCGGTGGTAGCAGACGCGTTGGCTCGATAGGTGGATGCGCGCTTGCCGACATAAGCGTTGACGTAGCGGTTGTCCCCGATCCCGCCATACACCTGATAATTCAGGCCATCGCCGTCATCGTGGCTATAACCGACGTTGCCCGACGACGCGTCTGCTCCCGAGCGCTGCATGTTGCTCGACAACATCGAGTTACCGCCCAGCGGAATGGAAACCCCGAGATAGATTTGCGAGTCGTTCTGCCGCGTATTGCGGGTTTGATACGCGGACAGGTTGGCATTGATGTTCTTGACGTTGCCGATGGAAAAACTGCGCGCCAGCGACAGACCGAAACGCTCGGAAGGCGCCGCATCCCAATAGGTGGAATGGTCGTAGGAAACACTCGTCGACAGCCAGGAAAAATGCTTGGCCAGCGTCACCGAATAACGCTGTTTGCCCGAGTTCAGCGAATAGGAATCCACATCGCCGACAAACTGCGAGAAGTTGGTAAACGTCTTGTCGGAAAAGCGATAACCGAGAAACCGCAGGTCTGTGCCAATGGCATCGAAACGCTTGGAATAGTTGATCCGGTACGAATTACCCACCACCGTTTCGCCGCTCCAGCGCAGCTTGGCCCGCGACGTGGTGACGTCTGCCGACAAGGCGCCGAACACCCCCAGATCCTTACCGACGCCGATGGCGTCCGAGAAGTAATCCGAGGCGGCAAGCACACCGCCATACACCGTCCAGTCCCGTGGTAAACCGTAGGCGATCTCTGAAGCAATAAACCCGGGCTCGGTGCCACCGGCGCCGTTGAGCCGCGGCTGCCCGGCCGAAACCTTGTAGCGCAACTCGCCCTCGCGGGACAGAAACGGTACCGCCGCCGTGGTGACCGTGAAGGTCTGCTCGGTGCCGTCCTCTTCGCGCACGGTGACATCCAGCGTGCCTTGGGCGCTGCTGTTCAAATCCTGAATGCTGAATGCGCCGGGAGTCACCGTGGTCGAGTACAACACCCGGCCCTGCTGCGACACGGTCACGGTCGCGTTGGTCCGCGCCAAACCACTGATCAACGGCGCATAACCGCGCAGACTGGGCGGCAGCATGCGGTCGTCACTGCTCAGCGTGGCACCACGCAGGGCAAACGTATCGAACACATCGGAGTTCAAATAATCTTCGCCCACCGACAGTTTCGAGCGAATGGCCGGCAAGGCGCGATAGGCATAGAGACGGTTCAACTGAAACGCCTTGCTGTTGATGTCGCCACTCTGGTTACCGGACTCTTGCCGAGCCTGGTAATCGGCACGAATCCGCCAGGCGTCAATGTTCAACCCGGCGGTGCCGTAACTTTGCAACGAACGGGAATCACCGGACGCCGTGGACTGGCGGCTGTTGGCGATCACCCGGTAATCGAGCAATGCGCCGTTCAGCCCCTCGCTCCAGGCAGCCGGAGGAATGTAATTGGGATCGTCATATTCAAACGTCGCCTGAGGCAGACTGATCGAGAGTCGTCCCAGACTTTTGATGTACTTGATGCTGGCGTTGTCGATCCCGCGCAGATCAACGCACTGGCCGTCAGACAGTCTTGGCAGGCTCTTCAATACGTCCGGTTTCAAACCGAACATCGCCACCAGTTCTTCTGGCAGGCAGGCATAACTTTCCTGCGGATTGTCAGCACTTTTGAATTCGATGGCACGGTTGCCGAAGTAACGCTGATTGACCGTGATATCCAGCAAGTAACTGCCGGGCACAGTGTATTGGGCGTGGGTAAACTGTCCGAGGCTGATATTGTCTTTACGATCAATATTCAGAAACTCCGAATTGAACTCCACGGCGTATGAATCGCGCGCAGCGATGATCAATACGCAAGACACGAAAAGTGTGCGGCAGTACACGGGCAATACCCTTTAAACAGTGCTCTGACAGATAAGAAAAAAGGGGCTTTCGCCCCTTTTCCTTAAAACAATCGATACGGGCGTATCAGTTGTAGGCAACAGTGAAGTTGGCAACGCTGTCCGCTTCACCGGTGGTCACGGCAGCAGCGGTGGCTTCGTACATCGCCGCGAAGGTCACGGTGTTGTTGCCGTCTTGCAGAACGACCGGCGCGACTTGCTCCTTGCCGTTATCGAGCATTTCACCAGCGCTGGCCTGCAGGCGGATGCCGACGTTCTGGGCCAGGCCAGTCGTCGCGAACAGTGCTGGAACCGATGGATCCTGCACACCGCTGAAGGTAAAGCGGGCGTTCTTCTGGGTGGTGGTGTCGCAGTCGGTCAGGACGATGTCGAACTTGACCGGGTCGGAGCGATCACCCGTAGCCTTGAAACGGTTCGACGGCACCTGACCCAGGGAAACAGTTTGATCAAGGGAGTTGGCGTCGATACCGCATGCACCGGAAACGATTTCACCGATAAAACGCACGGTGCCCGGGTTGCCGGTTGCTGGTGCAGCATTGGCGAAAGAAGCAAGGCTCATGGCAACAGCAGCGGTAGTCACAGCGAAAAACTTATTCATCGTAGGCATCTCTAGGGATAGTTATTTATCAGGCCCAGCGGCCTGGCTTCCCAAATAACTCACGAGCGGCAACTTGGTTTATCGCTGTAACAAATAAACCATGGCTTATTTCGACAACTGAAGCCCCCATACTTTTGGCCATCGCCGCCGGTACTTTCCTGGCCCAACAGTTGTGAAAAAAGTTTATGCCTCACTGATTATTCAGGACGCCGGGCATCTCTGCTCCGGGGAAAATAATGAGTGATGCCCCCTAGTGAAAATGTAAGTTCTTTCTCTGCGAGATGTAGGACATTTCCCAGTGCTAATCGGTGGTGCTCGGACTCCAGAACGCCTGCACCACCAACGTTGACGTCGAGATCCGCGCCACCAGTGCGTCGAGTTCATCACCATCGACCGAGGTGGTTGCCAGCGTCGCTTCGATCTCGATTTCATCGGCACCAAACGCGTGCACATCGACATCGCTCGCCGGGTAATTGCTGCGCTCAAGCTCGGCCTCGAGCAAAGCGAACACGGCGGTTTGCTGGGAGCGTCGGGCGATGACGTAAATGATGTTGGTGACTTCGGCCGAGACCACGTCCAGTGGCTGACGGTTGATGTTGTTGACGATCGGCCGCAGCAAGGTGTTGGCGGCGAGGATGAACAACGTGCCGAGCACCGCTTCGGCAAGCAGATCGGCACCGGCACAGGCGCCTACCGCGGCTGAGGTCCACAGGGTCGCGGCGGTGTTGAGGCCGCGCACGTTGCCCTCTTCGCGCATGATCACCCCGGCGCCGAGAAAGCCGATGCCGGAGACCACGTAGGCGACCACGCGCACCGCGCCTTCAGCGCCGGCGAGACGGTTGGCCATGTCGACGAAAATCGCTGCACCGACGGCGACCAGCACGTTGGTGCGCAGGCCGGCGGTGCGTTGCCGGTACTGGCGTTCGAAGCCGATCAGGCCACCGAGGATGAAGGCGGCGCTGAGGCTGACCAGGGTGTCGAGCAGCGAATCGAGGTTGAGGTTGTTGATGGCTTGCATAGTAATGTCCCTGAATACACACAAATCCCCCTGTAGGAGCTGCCGCAGGCTGCGATCTTTTGATTTTGTTTTTAAAAGACAAGATCAAAAGATCGCAGCCTGCGGCAGCTCCTACGGGGGAGAGCAATCCTGCGGTTATTGCCAGCCGAACCGGCGGATGTAGAAACCTTTCACCGCCTGAGTCAGCGCCATGTACGCCAGCAGAATCACCGGCAGGAACACGAAGTACAGCGACGGCAGCGCCTGCAATTTGAAGTAGTGCGCCAGCGGCCCCATCGGCAGGAAGATGCCGACCGCCATGATGATCCCGGTCATCACCAGCAGCGGCATCGCGGCGCGGCTTTGCAGGAACGGAATCTTCGGCGTGCGGATCATGTGCACGATCAGCGTCTGGGTCAGCAAGCCCACCACGAACCAGCCGGACTGGAACAGCGTCTGGTGATCCGGGGTGTTGGCGTCAAACACGTACCACATCAAGGCGAACGTGGTGATGTCGAAGATCGAACTGATCGGGCCGAAGAACAGCATGAAGCGCCCGACGTCACCCGGCTGCCAGCGTTGCGGTTTTTTCAGCATGTCCTCATCGACGTTATCGAACGGAATGGCGATCTGCGAAATATCGTAGAGCAGGTTCTGCACCAGCAGGTGCATCGGCAGCATCGGCAGGAACGGAATGAACGCACTGGCGACCAGCACCGAGAACACGTTGCCGAAGTTGGAACTGGCGGTCATCTTGATGTACTTGAGCATGTTGGCGAAGGTGCGCCGCCCTTCGAGCACGCCCTCCTCCAGCACCATCAGGCTCTTTTCCAGGAGGATGATGTCGGCCGCCTCCTTGGCGATGTCCACCGCGCTGTCCACGGAAATACCGATGTCAGCGGTACGCAGGGCAGGCGCGTCGTTGATGCCATCGCCCATGAAGCCGACCACGTGGCCGTTGCCTTTGAGGATGCGCACGATGCGTTCCTTGTGCGACGGCGTCAGTTTGGCGAAAACGTTGGTCTTCTCCACAGCCACTGCCAGTTCGGCATCGCTCATGCGCTCGACGTCGTTGCCCAGCAGCAGACCTTGTTGCGCAAGACCCACTTCGCGGCAGATCTTCGCGGTCACCAGCTCGTTGTCGCCGGTCAGCACTTTCACCGCCACGCCATGTTCGGCCAAGGCTTTGAGCGCCGGCGCGGTGCTTTCCTTCGGTGGATCGAGGAATGCCACGTAACCGATCAGCGTCAGTCCGTTTTCATCAGCCAGGCTGTACGTGTCGCGACCTTCCGGCATCGAGCGTGCAGCCACGGCTACTACGCGCAAGCCTTCAGCGTTGAATGCTGCGGTGACCTGACGAATCCGGGTCAGCAATTCATCGCTCAAGGCTTCATCGACCTCGCCGTGACGCACCCGGCTGCATACCGCCAAGACTTCTTCCACCGCACCTTTGCAGATCAACTGATGTGGCTGGCCACGTCCTTCGACCACCACCGACATACGCCGACGATTGAAGTCGAACGGGATCTCGTCAACCTTGCGAAACGTCGTGCCGACTTTCAGTTCACGGTGGATTTCCACGTGCTCGAGCACGGCGACATCGAGCAGGTTTTTCAGGCCGGTCTGGTAGTAGCTGTTCAGATAGGCCATTTCCAGCACGTCGTCGGAGTCTTCGCCCCAGACGTCGACATTGCGCGCGAGGAAGATCTTGTCCTGGGTCAGGGTGCCGGTCTTGTCAGTGCACAGCACGTCCATCGCGCCGAAGTTCTGGATCGCATCAAGGCGTTTGACGATGACTTTCTTGCGCGACAGGAACACCGCGCCTTTGGCCAGCGTCGAGGTGACAATCATCGGCAGCATTTCCGGGGTCAGGCCCACTGCAATCGACAGCGCGAACAGCAATGCTTCGGTCCAGTCGCCCTTGGTGAAACCGTTGATGAACAGCACCAGCGGCGCCATCACGAACATGAAACGGATCAACAGCCAGCTGACTTTGTTGACGCCTTGCTGGAACGAAGTGACCGCGCGATCAGTGGCGCCGACACGCTGCGCCAGTGCACCGAAATAGGTGCTATTGCCCGTGGTGAGAATCACCGCCACCGCCGTGCCGGACACGACGTTGGTGCCCATGAACAGGATGTTGTCCAGCTCCAGCGGATTGCGTGTGTCGCGATCTGCCTGACGCGGAAACTTCTCCACCGGCATCGATTCGCCGGTCATCGCCGCCTGGCTGACAAACAGATCCTTGGCGCTGAGCACCCGGCAATCAGCGGGAATCATGTCACCGGCCGAGAGCACGATCAGATCGCCCGGCACCAGTTGCTTGATCGGCAATTCGCTGCGCGGCGCGTCACGGCGCATCACCGTGGCGGTGTTGCTGACCATGGCTTTCAGCGCATCGGCGGCCTGGTTAGATTTGCTTTCCTGCCAGAAGCGCAGCAGCGTCGACAGCACCACCATGGAGAAAATCACCACGGCGGCCTTGAGGTCTTCAGTCAGCCACGAGATCACCGCCAACAGGGTCAGCAGCAAGTTGAACGGGTTTTTGTAGCAGTGCCACAGGTGCGTCCACCACGGCAGCGGCTGCTCGTGTTCGACTTCGTTGAGGCCGTATTGCGCACGCAGCGCATCGACTTCGAAATCGGTCAGGCCATCGGAATGCGTGCCGAGTGACGACAGCAATACGCCGCTGTCGCAATGCGCAGCGTCGACCAGCGTGTTGGCCAAAGTCGGCGGGACTTCACGGCTGACCGTGGTGTCGTTGATCGATTCCAGCAGCGCCAGACGACGGAAGTGCCGGGCGATGTGGCGGGTCCGCAGGAAGCCTGCGAAAAATTCCTTGAGCGTAAGTTTCATGGCTGTTGCCCCTATGGTCAGCCGGGAAACCGTCAAGCAGGTACGGCCGCGCCTCGTCCGCCGGAATAACCGGCACGGCAAGGCTTGGCGCGCCGGTCAGAAACGACAGGCGTGTCGATAGGGCTGCGATCACGACGGTGCAGTCGAAATCACGCTCTGTTCAGCGTCGATGAGAAGGAACGTCCAGACATGGCCCAGGACGGGGCATGCACGGGATGCCGCAGCTCGCTGTTACGGCGAGACAACGGCAGAGAAAGGCTGCGCGTTATCTTGCCGAGAATCTGCCGGTTACCGAGACCGGCCGACAACTGTCACTCGAACAAGTACCCACTGTGGGTCTCCGCTATTGATGAAAACGCGCGAAGCTTACGCCCCGATGATGGGAGAGTAAACCCGTGTAAGGAGGTGTGTCGGGGAATATGGGGGATGTTCAGGAAGGGTTCAGGATTGAGGATTTTTGGTGTTCCCAAGGGCCTCATCGCTAGCAGGCTAGCTCCCACAGGGGTTCTTCGGTGAACACAGATTTTGTGTCCGATGAAGATTCACTGTGGGAGCTAGCCTGCTAGCGATTGCGGTGTATCAGGCGCCGCTGATCTTAGCTGGCCGTCGCCAACAACAGATCCGCCATCGACCGATGCCCACGATGCTTGCCATGCTCATACAGGGAGCCGGCAATCTCGTCCGCACGAATCGGCAGCACCGACAGCAACGTATCGCTCAGACCATGGCTGGCCTGGCAGAAGCCCTGCATGTAGATGCCGGCCTTGCAGCGCTCGTCGGTGATCAGTTTGTAGTTGCGATCAACCTCGAAGTCGCCCAGGTATTCTTCCAGCGGCGCCAGCAGTTTGCGGTGCATCTGCCGCTCGTAACCGGTGGCCAGTACCACCGCATCGTAGTTGCGCACGCTGACTTCGCCGGTGGCGTTGTTGCGTACGGCCAGTTCGATACCGTTTTCGGTCGCGGTAGCGCTCTCAACGGTGGTCAGGGTGAGGAACGCGTGGCGGGCAACTCCGGAAACCTTCTGACGATAGAAGATGCCGTAGATGCGCTCGATCAGGTCGATGTCGACCACCGAATAGTTGGTGTTGTGGTACTCGTTGACCAGACGCTCACGCTCGGCGCTGTTCTGCTGAAACACCAGATCAGTGAACTCCGGCGAGAACACTTCGTTGACGAACGGGCTGTCGTCGGCAGGCTTCAAGGCCGAGCCGCGCAGGATCATGTCGACCTGCACCGACGGGAACGAATCGTTCAGATCGATGAACGCTTCTGCCGCGCTCTGCCCGCCACCGATGATCGCGATGCTCATCGGCTGATTGTTCACGCACGGCTGATTGGCCATTTGCGCCAGGTATTGCGAGTGGTGGAACACGCGGCTGTCGCCCTTCAGCGCTTTGAACGCCTCCGGAATACGCGGTGTGCCACCGGCGCTGACCACCACCGAACGGGTCGTGCGCACATGTTGCAGGCCCTGGCTGTCGCGGGAAATCACCCGCAGCGCCTCAACCTGGTGGTTGTGCAGCACCGGCTCGATGGTCAGCACTTCTTCGCCGTAACGGCTCTGCTCGGTGAACTGCCCGGCGACCCAGCGCAGGTAGTCGTTGTACTCCATGCGGCACGGGTAGAAGGTGCCGAGGTTGATAAAGTCGACCAGACGACCGTGATACTTGAGGTAATTGACGAACGAGTACGGGCTGGTCGGATTGCGCAGGGTCACCAGATCCTTGAGGAAGGAAATCTGCAATTCGCTCTGCGTCGACAAGGTGTTGCCGTGCCAGCTGTAGTTGGCCTGCTTGTCGAGGAACAGCACATCCAGCTCGCCCTGGGTCGGGCCGCGCTCTTGCAGAGCGATGGCCAGCGCCAGGTTCGAAGGGCCGAAACCGACGCCGATCAGGTCGTGAACGATGGGCGATGCAATTGCCTGTGTCATTTCCAGTGTCCTCTGGATGAACCCCTCAACAAGGGGCAAGGAGAGCCTAAGTGACCTGACCGGCCTTGAGCAGGACAGCAGGTCGTCTGTTGAGTAGGAACGAGGACAGTGAATTAAAATTTAACGACGATGGCTCAATGGGCATCCCATTGTTTGATGCGCAACCGGCAATGTTTCATCGCATTGACGATGTGCTTTTCCACCAGAGGCTTGGAAATGCCCAGCTGTTCAGCGATTTCCGGATGCGACAGACCTTCGATCTTGCGCAACAGAAAACTTTCCCGGCACAGCGGTTGCAGTTCCGCCAGGGCGCGCTGGAGCATGGCCAGGCGCTGCCCGTGATCAAGGGTGCCGAGAGGCGACGGGGTGAAATAGCGCTCTTCGTTGTCGAGCACTTCCAGCGGTTCGACCTGTCGCAGGGCGTTGCGCCGATGGTCGTCAATGACCAGATTCAACGCCGTGCGATAAAGAAAGGCCCGGGGTTGCTCGATCGGCGTGTCACTGGAGCGTTCCAGTACGCGCAGATAAGCGTCATGCACCACATCTTCGGCGACCTGACGGTTGCCGAGCTTGGCGTTCAGGAAACACACCAGCTCCCGATAGTAGTTTTCCAACATGACTCCCGACCGCAAAGGTGCGGTTACTATCCTTGAGCACAGCCATCCGCCAGGCACATTGGGCAGTAGCAAGATGGTGGCAATTGAGCTGCGTAATTTATAGTAATTCTCATATAGATTTAAAGTAGTGTTTGTCGTTGCCGGATAAATAGTGCTGCGCTATAGCTGTTACTTGGTGTTTCAGCGCTTAAATTCCCACGCACTTTCCTCGTTTACAGGACAGCTCCCCGTATCTGTCGCGCCCTGCGACGGCGTTCAATGCTGGTCGAATTCGTGTGCCAGCCGAACGACGGGCCGATTTCCACTGGCCGGAACCCTGCATGAAACGTCCCCGCCCCGCCCGACGCGCCCTGCTCGTAGTCCTTTGTCTGATCCCCGTTGTCGCTTACGCCGCATGGCAAATAATGCCGCCGGGCCGGGATAAATTCACCACCGTGCAAGTCACCCGTGGCGATATCGAAAGCAGCGTTACCGCGCTCGGCACGCTGCAACCGCGTCGCTACGTGGATGTCGGTGCGCAAGCTTCCGGACAGATCCAGAAAATCCATGTCGAGGTCGGCGAGGTGGTCAAGGAAGGCCAATTACTGGTGGAGATCGACCCGTCGACGCAAAGAGCCAAGCTCGACGCCGGGCGCTTTTCGATCGAAAACCTCAAGGCGCAATTGCAGGAACAACGTGCCCAGCATGAACTGGCGCAGCAGAAGTATCAGCGCCAGCAGAATCTGGCGGCCGGCGGCGCAACTCGCGAAGAAGACGTACAGACTGCACGCGCTGAATTGAAAGCCACCCAAGCGCGCATCGACATGTTCCAGGCGCAGATCCGTCAGGCCGAAGCCAGCCTGCGCAGCGATCAGGCCGAGCTCGGCTACACGCGGATCTATGCGCCAATGGCCGGCACCGTGGTCGCCCTCGATGCACGCGAAGGCCAAACCCTCAACGCCCAACAGCAGACGCCGCTGATCCTGCGCATCGCCAAGTTGTCGCCGATGACCGTTTGGGCCGAGGTTTCCGAGGCCGACATTGGCCACGTCAAACCCGGCATGACGGCTTACTTCACCACGCTCAGTGGCGGCAATCGGCGCTGGAGCAGCACGGTCCGGCAGATTCTGCCGGTACCGCCCAAGCCACTCGATCAAACCAGCCAGGGCGGCGGCAGCCCGGCCAGCACCAGCAAAAGCGGGAGTGCTCGTGTAGTGCTCTACACGGTTTTGCTTGATGTCGATAACGCCGATAACGCGTTGATGGCCGAGATGACCACCCAGGTGTTCTTTGTCGCCAACCAGGCCAAGGATGTCCTCACCGCTCCGGTGGCCGCCCTGCAAGGCAGCGCCTCCGCCAACCTGCAAACGGCCCAGGTGGTTGCTGCCAACGGCAAGATCCAGTCCCGCGAGGTACGCACCGGCATCAGCGATCGGCTCAAGGTGCAGATTCTCGAAGGTCTTGACGAAGGTGATCACCTGCTCATCGGCCCGGCTGACGGCAGTGGTGGCTGAATGCAAACGCCCCTAATCGACCTGCAGGACATCCGCAAATCCTACGGTGGCGGCGACGCGCCTGAAGTTCACGTACTGCGCGGCATCGACCTGTCGATCCACGCCGGCGAATTCGTGGCGATTGTCGGTGCCTCCGGTTCCGGCAAATCGACACTGATGAACATCCTCGGTTGCCTCGACCGACCGACGTCCGGTGAATACCGTTTCGCCGGGGAAAACGTCGCCGGCCTCGACAGCGACGAACTGGCGTGGCTGCGCCGCGAAGCCTTTGGCTTCGTGTTTCAGGGTTACCATCTGATTCCGTCCGGCTCGGCCCAGGAAAACGTCGAGATGCCGGCGATCTATGCCGGCACTCCCGCCGCCGAGCGCCATGCCCGCGCCGCCGCCCTGCTCGACCGTCTCGGCCTGGCTTCACGCACCGGCAACCGTCCGCACCAGCTCTCCGGCGGCCAGCAACAACGGGTGTCGATTGCCCGTGCCTTGATGAACGGCGGGCATATCATTCTCGCCGACGAACCGACAGGTGCCCTCGACAGCCACAGCGGCAAAGAGGTCATGGCGCTGCTTGACGAGCTGGCGAGCCAGGGCCACGTGGTGATCCTGATCACCCATGATCGCGAAGTGGCGGCGCGGGCCAAACGCATCATCGAAATTCGCGATGGCCTGATCATCAGCGACAGCGCCCGAGACGATCCGCAAGCCCAGACCAGCGCCAATCCCGGTGCCTTGCAGGCAGTCGATCTGCGCAAGCGCCTGGCCGAAGGTGCCGAAGCCACCGGCGCCTGGAAAGGCGAACTGGTGGATGCCTTGCACGCAGCGTGGCGGGTGATGTGGATCAACCGCTTCCGCACCGCGCTGACCCTGCTCGGCATCATCATCGGCGTCGCGTCGGTGGTGGTCATGCTCGCGGTTGGCGAAGGCAGCAAGCGTCAGGTCATGGCACAGATGGGTGCGTTCGGTTCGAACATCATTTACCTCGGTGGCGTTCCTCCGCACCCGCGCGCACCGCAGGGCATCATCACCCTCGACGACCTCGCGGTGCTCGCCACCCTGCCATTGATCAAGCAAATCATGCCCGTCAACGGCGCCGAAGCCGTGGTGCGTTTCGGCAATCTCGACCACAACAGCTACGTGGGCGGCAACGACACCAACTTCCCGAAGATTTTCAATTGGCCGGTGGTTGAAGGCAGCTACTTCACCGCTGCCGACGAAGCCAGTGGCGCGGCGGTCGCCGTCATCGGACACAAAGTCAGAAGCAAGCTGCTCAAGGATGTCGCCAACCCCATCGGGCAATACATTCTGATTGAAAACGTGCCCTTTCAAGTGGTCGGGGTTCTCGCGGAAAAGGGTTCCAGCTCCGGCGACTCCGACAGCGATGACCGCATCGCCATTCCCTACTCCGCCGCCAGCACCCGCCTGTTTGGCACGTACAACCCGGAATACGTCGCCATCGCCGCCGCCGATGCGCGCAAGGTCAAGGAAACCGAACAGGAAATCGAGCGCATGATGCTGCGCCTGCACAACGGCAAAAAGGATTTCGAACTGACCAACAACGCCGCCATGATCCAGGCCGAAGCGCGCACGCAAAATACCCTGTCGCTGATGCTCGGCTCGATTGCGGCGATTTCGCTGCTGGTCGGCGGTATCGGCGTGATGAACATCATGCTCATGACCGTGCGCGAACGTACCCGCGAGATCGGTATTCGCATGGCCACCGGCGCTCGCCAGAGCGACATTCTGCGCCAGTTTCTCACCGAAGCCGTGATGCTCTCGGTGGTCGGCGGGATCGCCGGGATTGCTTTGGCGTTGATCGTCGGTGGCGTGCTGATCCTCAGCGACGTCGCCGTCGCCTTCTCGTTGCTGGCAGTGCTCGGCGCTTTCGGCTGCGCCCTTTTCACCGGGGTTGTCTTCGGCTTCATGCCAGCCCGCAAAGCTGCCCGGCTCGACCCGGTCACGGCCCTTACCAGTGAATGATCGACCTATGAAACCGCGCCTCAGTTTGTTGACCGTGTGCCTGATTCTCAGTGCCTGCGCCAATCCCCTTCCGCGACCGGACAGTGGCTTGCACCCTCCTGCCGCGTGGCAGACACCCCATGCCGACAGCAGCGCCCGCAATAACCCGCAATGGTGGACACAGTTTGGCAGCCAGGAACTTGATCGCCTGATCGAACAGGCGCGCGCCGGCAGCTTCGACCTCGCCGCCGCCGTGGCCCGGGTACGTCAGGCACAGGCCGGCACCGTGATCGCCGGCGGCTCACAATTGCCTGAAGTACAGGCCACGCTCAATGCCAACCGGCAGAAACTGCTGCGCGGCAATGGTTACAGCCAACTGGACGCCGACAGCAGCAACAAGGCCGTGGATTACTTCGACGCCAGTTTGAACACCAGTTACGAAATCGACTTCTGGGGTGGCAAACAGGCGTCGCGCGACAGCGCGCAGTTCGCTTTGCAGGCCAGTGAGTTCGACCGTGCAACGGTGGAGCTGACCTTGTTCGGTAGTGTCGCCGACACCTACGCGCAAAGCTTGTCGCTTCGCGAGCAGAGCCGCATTGCCGAACTCAATCTGGCTAACGCGCAAAGCGTTTTGAAACTCGTGCAAACGCGCTTTGACTCAGGCTCGGCCACCGCCCTGGAACTGGCCCAGCAGAAAAGCCTGGTGGCGGCCCAGCAACGGCAATTGCCACTGGTGCAGCAACAAGCCCGGGACGCTACGATCAGCCTCGCTGCCCTGCTCGGCCGACCCGTTCAGGAACTTGCGCTGAATCGGGAATCGTTCGATCAACTGCAGTGGCCGGGAATCGCCGCTGGCGTGCCGAGTGATCTGCTTGATCGACGCCCGGACATCGCCCGCGCCGAAGCGCAACTGGCCGCTGCCGAAGCCGACGTCAAAGTCGCCCGCGCCGCCATGCTGCCCACTGTCAAGCTCAGTGCTGATTTCGGCTCGGGGTCCGACCAGTTCCGCGACATCCTGCGCAGCCCGTTCTACAACCTGACGGCCGGACTGATCGGGCCGGTCTTCAATAATGGTCGCCTCGGCGCTGAGCGTGACAAGGCCAGAGCCCGCCAGGAAGAACTGCTGCAGAACTATCGCGGTGCGATCATCAATGGCTTCGCCGATGTCGAAAAAGCCTTGAACAGCATTCGCGGTCTCGACGAGCAACGGCAATGGCAAAGCGAGGAACTGCGGCAGGCGCAAACCGCCTTCAACATTGCTCAGAGTCGCTATCAGGCCGGCGCCGAAGACTGGCTGACGGTACTGGAAACCCAACGCACGCTGTACGCTGCACAAGACTTGAATGTGCAGCTGAGGTTGTCGCGAATGCAGGCAAGCATTGCGTTGTACAAAGCGTTAGGCGGCGGGTGGCAGACGCTGTAATTTCTCTGCCAGTCAAACCCCATTCGCGAGCAAGCTCGCACCCACAGTGTTCAGGAGTGCTACCGCTCACTACGGGGCAGCACAAAAACCTGTGGGAGCGAGCCTGCTCGCCAAGAACGATGACGCGGCCTCAGGCCGGAGTCTGTTTGGGTTTCAGATGACGTGCATACCATGGGCGCTGCGGCACTTTGCGGAACAGCGACGACAACAATTTCTCGTCATCGCTGAAGGTGATGCGCAGCGCCAGCTTCATGGTTTCCGGATCCATCTCCACTGACTTGCCCGGTTGCAGGCCAGGCACTGTGCTGCAGCCGTGGGTGCTCGGCCCGAGCCACGGGTCGGCGACTTCCACCCAGCGGCCCGGCGCAAACCACGGCACGCCATTGACCTGCAAGCGACTGACTTCACCCGGGTGAAAGCGTTCGTGCGCGCGAAACCAGTCTTCCAGACGATCATCGATCCAGCCATGGAACGCCCAGAACACCGGGCTTACATGAGAAGAGAAAGGATCGCCGAGGAAATCGTTTTCAGCAGCGTACCAACGCGCGGAAAAATCGGCCGGATCACGCGCGAACGGTACCGGGTGCCCATTGGAGGGATCGCGTGGCACGGACGCCCAGCGCATGTGCAGCCAGTCGTGCAGCCCCAGCTCGACCTCCGAACCAAACTGCCCCAGGGTTAACCTGGCCAGGTAGCGCGGGTCACGGTAGCGCGATTCCCACACCAGGAAATTACTGTGATAAGTCTCGGCCGTCTTGATGTCGCTGACCCATTGCGAGTACTCGTCATCGTCCTCGGCCAGCCAGGTCGGCGGCAGTGAAGTGCCATCGTGGTTGTCGAAATAATCGGCAAAACCCTGGCGATCGCGGATCAGTTCCGGCTGCGGCAGCGGAAAATGCTGCCACGACGGCAGATCCTGCATCGAACGCGCCGTGCCCAGCATGTGCCGGTGCATGAAGAAAAAATCGATACCCGAGCCATTGCGGTCCTTGCGCGGGCCGCGGGCGTCGCGCTCCTTGTCACGCGGGCCGGGCTGCCAGCCGATACCGCGCAGGGCACCACGTTTTTCTTCGCTCAAGGTATGCCACTTGTCACGACTGGCGTGCCAGAGCTGATGGAACAAACGGTGCTCAGGAGAAATCAGCCAGGCCAGCAATGTCGGGTTCAACCCTGCGCGCTCACGCGCTTCGGGGAACACTCGTTTGACGGCGATAAAACGATTGTCCTGCGCCGGCAGCATCAACGGTCGATCGAGGTTGAGTACGCGACCACTGAGGCTGCCGCTGCCGGCGTTGCCGAAGCCGCCCCAGACTTCATCCAGCGCCATGCTGAATTCGTAGTCCGGTGCACCGTCGGCCGCCGACGTGCTGACCAGACGCCAACTCAACTGCGAGGCTTTGACATCGGCGAGGTCCGCGAGGATTCGATAGCGCGGCGCCTGAGACGAACGCAGGCGCTCGGCCGTGTCGAGAAAACCGATGACGCCACGCCCTTTCTGGGCAACATCGAGAAACACTTCCAGACCGTCTATGGGCAAACCAGAGATACCGGCGTCATGACCCTCGAAACGGATCTGCCAGACACCACGCAGCGCATCCGCCAGGCGTTGCCCGGCGACATCCGCGACGTCGAATGACGCCTCACCCGGGGTGATCGCCGGATCCGGCTTCGTCCATTCACGATGCCCAAAATACGCTGCAGGCACAGCGGCGCCGGTCAGTGCCAGGCCCGCCATGAACCATCGTCGAGAAATCGTCATTGCCCTACCTGTGTCAGCCATGAAGCAGGCTTTATCCAAGCTAGAACGTTTGTTGCAGAGGTAAATTTATGGCGTCCTCAAAAGATCGCGGACTTGAGCCGTTCCTGCATCGGACGGCGTTCTTTTCAGCCAGACCTAAATTACCCGGCTGCCCAGTCGTTCCACCCAGATAGCGAAGGCCCTTGTGCCTGCACCTCGACGGCGAACCTGACTGAGATGGCAATGACAAAACCACGTTCGAAAAAGGCTCTTTACATCGGCCTGCCGCTGGCCCTGGCGATCAGTACCGCCGCAGGTTTTGCGGTCTGGGAGCACTGGTTCAAGGACAATCCCGGCTACCCTGTCAAAGTCATGCAACAAGCCGACGAGTTGCAGGATCGCATCATTTCCTTCGATAGCCACATCACCGTGCCGCTGGATTTCGGCACCGCCGGCAACGAAGCCGACAAGGATGGCAGCGGCCAGTTCGACCTGGTGAAAACCGCCCGCGGGCGCTTGTCCGGTGCTGCCCTGACAATCTTCGGCTGGCCGGAAATCTGGAACGGCGCCAACGCCCCACACCGTCCGACCGCCGGGTTTATCGAAGAGGCACGCTTCGAGCAGGAAACCCGCTACAAGATCATCAGCACCCTGGTGCGCGACTTCCCCAACCAGGTCGCCATCGCCTACACCCCGGATGATTTCCGCCGCCTGCATGGCGAAGGCAAGTTTGCGATTTTCATGAGCATGCTCAATGCCTATCCACTGGGTAACGATCTCAACGCCCTGGACAAGTGGGCCGCACGCGGCATGCGCATGTTCGGTTTCAGTTACGTGGGCAACAACGCCTGGGCCGACTCTTCGCGGCCCCTGCCGTTTTTTAATGACACCCGCGATGCGCTCGGCGGTCTGTCGGACATTGGCAAACAGGCCGTGCATCGTCTTAACGATCTGGGCGTGATCATCGACGTCTCGCAGATGTCGACCAAGGCACTGGAACAGGTCGCGCAACTGAGTCGCGCACCGATCGTGGCGTCCCATTCGGCACCGCGTGCGCTGGTGGATATCCCGCGCAATATCAGCGATCAGGAAATGCAGCTGATCAAGAACAGCGGCGGCGTTGTGCAGATCGTCGGTTTTCCGACTTACTTGCGCCCATTGAGCCAGCCGACCCAGGACAAGCTCAACGCCTTGCGTGCCAGGTTTGATCTGCAGCCACTGCAGGGCCTGGAGATGGCGCTGATGCCTGGCGACCCGATCATCACCGTGTGGCCGGAACAACGCTTTGGCGAGTACGCCGGCCAGCTCTATTCAATCGTCGACGAAGAACCCAAAGCCAATCTCAAGGACTTCGGCAACGCCATTGATTACGCCGTGAAGAAAATCGGCATCGACCATGTCGGCATCAGTTCCGACTTCAACGATGGCGGCGGCCTGGACGGCTGGAAGGACGTCAGCGAAGCGCGCAACGTAACCGCCGAGTTGATCTCGCGTGGCTACAGCGAGGCCGACATCGCCAAATTGTGGGGCGGCAACTTCTTGAGGGTCTGGGAGCAGGTGCAGAAATCCTCCAAACCTATCGTCAACCGCTGACACCTCTTCGAACAAGTGATCCGACTTCATGACCAACCGTCGTTCTTTCCTCAAACAGGCCGGCATCCTTGCCGCCGGCCTGCCCTTGGGCGCTGCCGTCAACCTGCCGGCACGCGCCGCCGATGCGCAACCGGCCGCCGGGAACAAATGGGCACAACTGCGCCAGCTGTTCGATCAGGACCCGGACTACCTGCACTTTGCCAACTTCCTCGTGACCTCACATCCGCGTCCGGTGCGCGAAGCCATCGAGCGTTACCGCGCGACCCTCGACCGCAATCCCGGGCGTGCGATGGATTGGGATCTGGGCGAAACCGAAAAACGCGAGCAAGCCGTGCGCGAATGGGCCGGTCGCTACCTCAAGGCCAAGCCTGAGCAGATCGCCCTCACCGGCAGCACCACCGAAGGTCTGGCGCTGATCTACGGCGGCATTCATGTGCGCGCCGATCAGGAAATCCTCACCACCGAACACGAGCACTACGCGACCCATTACAGCTTGGCTTATCGCCAACAGAAAGATGGCGTAAAGGTGCGCAAACTGAAGCTGTTCGACAGCAGCGCCAAGGTGTCCGTCGACGAAGTGCTGAGCAATATCGACAAAGGCATTCGCCCCGAAACCCGTGTGCTGGGCATGACCTGGGTGCAATCGGGCAGCGGCGTGAAACTGCCGATCGGCGAGATCGGCAAACTGGTGGAGCAGCACAATCGCCAGCGCGAGGAAAAGGATCGCATCCTCTACGTCGTCGACGGCGTGCACGGCTTCGGTGTCGATGACCTCGACTTCCCCGACATGCATTGCGACTTCTTTATCGCCGGCACCCACAAGTGGATGTTCGGCCCCCGCGGTACCGGGATCATTTGCGCACGTTCCAGCGAACCCAAGGACGTCACTCCGACCATCCCGACATTCTCCGAAGCCACCACGTTCTCGACCATCATGACCTCCGGCGGTTATCACAGTTTCGAACACCGTTGGGCGCTGGACGAAGCGTTCAAGCTGCATTTGACGCTGGGCAAGCGCGAGGTGCAAACGCGCATTCACGAACTCAACACCTACGCCAAAAACCGCTTGCTGGAACACCGCTCGATTGAACTGGTGACACCGCGCAGCGCCGATCTGTCTGCCGGTTTCACCTTCTTCCGGATCAAGGATCGCGATTGCGATCAGGTCGCCGCCCGACTCATGCAGAACCGCGTGGTATGCGACGCAGTGGAGCGCGACGTCGGCCCGGTGATCCGCATCGCACCCGGCCTGCTGAACAGCGAAAACGACATCGAGCGTTTCATGGCCGTGCTCAACAAGCAGCTGTGACGCCTTGCTTTCCTTTAAACGAGATGACTCATGAAACGTGATCTGTTGACCCCGGCCCTCGGCGCCAGAACGCTCAAGGCACTGGCTCTCGCTACCCTCATGACCGGTCTGCTGCCGAGCGCCGCACAGGCCGCGACACCACCGGCCGCGGGCAAAGTATTCAAGGACTGCAAAGACTGCCCGGAAATGGTCGTGTTGCCGGCCGGCACCTTCACCATGGGCACGCCGGAAGATGAAGTTGGCCGTGAACCTGACGAAGGCCCGATGCATGAAGTGACCTTCGCCAAACCCTTCGCCATGAGCCGCTTTCAGATCACTGCAGGTGAATGGGACAGTTACATTCGCGAGAGCGGCGCGGTGATCGCCAACGGTGACACGCGCCCCGGTCGCGAGTGCGTCGCGAGCAAACCGCGCTATCCGCAAACCCCGCGTCAGCCGGCCGTGTGCATGGACTTCCAGGACATCAAGAACTACGTCGCCTGGTTATCGAAAAAAACCGGGCAGAAGTACAGCATGCTCAGCGAAGCCCAGCGTGAATACGGTGCCCGTGCAGGTTCCAAAGGACCGTTCCCCTTCCCGTTCGACGAAGGCAAGGGCTACAGCATCGCCAGGCACGCTAACACCTACGGCCCGGCGGACGGCTACAGTTTCAGCTCGCCGGTGGGCAGCTATCCGGCCAACGCCTTTGGCCTGTACGACATGCACGGCAATGTCTATGAGTGGGTTGAAGACTGCTACCACCCGGACTACAAAGGTGCGCCAACCGACGGCAGCGCGTGGCTTGAACCCAACTGCGACACCCTGCGCATTCGCGGCAATGACTGGGGTGAAGCGCCGGTATTCTCGCGTTCGGGCAACCGCAACGACATCGATCCGAAGACCCGCGGCGACTGGATCGGCTTCCGTGTCGTGCGCGAGTTGTAATCCGCAGTAACGCTTCTCCTCTCTCCCCGGTCGCCGCCAGTCGGCGACCTTCTAAATTAAGCACCGGATCAGACGTTCTACAGGGTATCTGCCTTTACGACCCAAGGAACTGTCCTGTCATGACCCAGCCTACGCGCGGTGCAATTCATGAATTGTTCACCCTACTCAAACCTTTTCGGCTCGTCGTCGCACTGTCGGTCATTCTGGGTATGGTCGGTGGCCTGAGTGTCACGGTCCTGCTGGCCACCATCAATAACGCGCTGCACTCCGAATCCGGTCTGACCCAAGGCGTGGTCGCGCTGTTCGGTGGCCTGTGCGTGCTGGCGCTGCTCAGCTCGATCTGCTCGGACATCGGCACCAATTATGTCGGCCAGCACATCATCGCCACTCTGCGTAAACAGCTGGGCGAAAAAGTGCTGTCGGCACCGATCGAACAGATTGAGCGCTATCGCAGCCATCGCCTGATTCCGGTGCTGACCCACGACGTCGACACTATCAGCGACTTCGCCTTCGCCTTCGCACCACTGGCCATCTCGCTGACCGTGACCCTCGGCTGTATGGGGTACCTGGCGATGCTGTCGTGGCCGATGTTTCTGATCATGGTGGTGGCGATCCTGATCGGCACCGGCATTCAGTATTTCGCCCAAGGGCGCGGGATCAAAGGTTTCTTCGCCGCCCGTGACGCTGAAGACGAACTGCAAAAGCACTACAACGCGATTGCCGAAGGTGCCAAGGAACTGCGCATTCACCGCCCGCGCCGCCAGCGCATGTTCAACAACGGCATCAAGGGCACGGCCGATTTCATCTGCAAGACCCAGATCAAATCGATCAACACGTTCGTGATTGCCAAGAGTTTCGGCTCGATGTTGTTCTTTGTGGTCATCGGTCTGGCGCTGGCCCTGCAATCGTTCTGGCCCAGCGCTGACAAAACCGTGATGAGCGGCTTCGTCCTGGTGCTGCTGTACATGAAAGGGCCGCTGGAACATCTGGTCGGCACCTTGCCGGTGGTCAGCCGCGCACAGATCGCCTTCCGCCGCATCGCTGAACTGTCGGCGCAGTTTTCCTCACCCGAGCCACATCTGTTGCTCAGCGATCAGGGCAAAAAAGCCGAGCCGGTGCAGAGCCTGGAACTCAACGATGTGCGCTACGCCTTCCCGGCCGTAGGCGAGGCCAATCCGTTCACGCTGGGGCCGGTGAACCTGAAGATCGAACAGGGCGACATCGTGTTCATCGTCGGCGAAAACGGCTGCGGCAAAACCACCCTGATCAAATTGCTGCTGGGCCTGTATCCGCCACAGCAAGGGGAAATTCGCCTAAATGGCGAATGCGTGACCGCCCTCACCCGCGACGATTACCGCCAGTTATTCACTACCGTCTTTGCCGACTACTACCTGTTCGATGACGTGGTGCAAGGCGATACGCACATTCCCGACGACGCCAACAAATACCTGCAACGCCTGGAAATCGCCCACAAGGTCAGCGTGCAGGACGGCAGCTTCACCACCACCGACCTGTCCACCGGTCAGCGCAAGCGTCTGGCGCTGGTCAATGCCTGGCTGGAGGAGCGTCCGGTGCTGGTGTTCGACGAATGGGCCGCGGATCAGGACCCGACCTTCCGGCGGATCTTCTACACCGAGCTGCTGCCCGACCTCAAACGTCTGGGCAAGACCATCATCGTGATCTCCCACGATGACCGGTATTTCGATGTCGCCGACCAGTTGGTGCGCATGGATGCCGGCAAGGTCAAAACCGCGCTCAACCCGGCCTGACACGCCGATCGCTCAGGGATGAGCTGATCTCGCCTTCACGCGATAGCAGAATTTTTCGCGGTTGGCGGGATTTTTTCCGGTTTTTACGTAGTGTTGCGTCTAATTATCATTAACTAATAAAACTGCACTCGCACTTCAGGAGCATCCCGAGCAAATGCAAGCCTTAAAGTTGTCCCGCCCCCCTCTGGCTGAAGCCATTTCCCGCCGCAACCCGCGCGGCGCCGTGCTGTCTGGTGCCCTGCTGACGCTGATGCTGTTGGGCAGCGCCCAGGCTCAAGCGACGCCGGTCGACGTCAACGTCCCTGCGCAACCCCTGTCCAGTGCACTGCAACAGCTTGGGCAACAGGCCAACCTGCAGATTCTCTACAGCCCGGAAACCCTGGCTGGCCTGAACTCGAGTGCGGTCTCCGGTCACCTGGAACCGGAACAGGCGCTGAACAACTTGCTGCTGGGGAGCGGCATGACTTATCAACTGACCGGCAACACCGTTTCGCTGGTGCCGACCACCGGTACCGGTGCGGGAAACGCACTGGAACTGGGCGCTGTATCAATTTCCGGCAAGGCACCGGGGTCGACGACTGAAGGCACCGGGCTGTACACCACCTACTCGTCCAGTAGTTCGACGCGCCTGAATCTGACACCCAAGGAAACTCCGCAGTCGCTGACCGTCATGACCCGTCAGCGCCTCGACGACCAGCGCCTGACCAACCTCAGCGACACCCTCGACGCCACACCGGGCATCATCGTGCTGCGTGACGGCCAGGGCGCAGAGTCCGACGGTTACTTCTCCCGCGGTTTCGAGATCCAGAACTTCGAAATCGACGGCGTGCCGACCGTCAAGCGCATGGACAACTACACCCAGAGCATGGCGATGTATGACCGTGTGGAAGTGGTGCGTGGCGCCACCGGCCTGATCAGCGGCCTGGGCAGCCCTTCGGCGACCATCAACCTGATCCGCAAGCGTCCGACCGCCGAAGCCCAGGCCAGCGTCACCGCTGAAGCCGGCAACTGGGATCGTTACGGCACCGGCTTCGACGTCTCCGGGCCGTTGACCGAAACCGGCAACATCCGTGGCCGTCTGGTGGGCGACTTCAAGACCGAACAGTCCTGGATCGACCGCTACAAGCAAGATTCCCAGCTGATGTATGGCATCACCGAATTCGACCTCAGCGAAGACACCCTGCTGACCATGGGCTTCAGCTACCAGCGCACCGACGTCGACTCGCCAATGCGTTCAGGCCTGCCGACCCGTTTCACCGACGGCTCGCGCGCCAACCTCAAGCGTTCGCTGAACTCGGCGCAGACCTGGTCTTACAACGACCACGAACAAACCAGCTTCTTCACCTCGATCGAACAACAGTTCGGCAATGGCTGGAGCGGCAAGGTTGAATTCACTCACTCCGAGAACAAGTTCGACGAAGTCTTCAACTACGTCAACGGCGGCCTGAACCCGGACGGTAGCGGCACCACCCAACTGCCGGTGCGTTTCTCCGGTACCCCGCGCCAGAACAACATCGACGCCTACCTGACCGGCCCGTTCGGCCTGCTGGGTCGCGAGCACGAGTTGATCGCCGGTGTGACCCTGTCCCAATACAACGAAAACGTGCCGAGCTACGGCAGCTGGAAGTACGACTACAACAGCTCCCCTGCCGGCGCCATCGACAACCTGCTGAACTGGAACGGCGACTCGGTCAAACCCGAATTCAACGTCACCGGCAAATCCACCGTCGACGAAACGCAATACGCCGCTTACCTGGCCACCCGCCTGCGCGCCACCGATGACCTGAGCATTCTGCTCGGCAGCCGCGTGGTCGACTGGCATCGCGACATCGAAGACAAACCGTACGACGGTGCAGAAACCAAGACCAAGGAATCGGAAACCGGCGTCTACATCCCGTACGCGGGTGTGGTCTATGACGTCAACGACAACTGGTCGCTGTATGCCAGCTACACCAAGATTTTCAACCCGCAATCGTCGTGGGTTCGCGACATCAACAAAAAACCTCTGGACCCGATGGAAGGCACCGGCTACGAAATCGGCGTCAAGGGCAGCCACTTCGATGGCAAGCTGAACTCCAGCTTCGCGCTGTTCAAGATCGAGCAGGACAACCTGGCGATCTGGATCGACACCCCCGGCGGCAACACCTACAAATCCGAACAAGGCACCACCACCAAGGGTGCTGAATTCACCCTCGACGGCGAACTGGCCGAAGGCTGGCAAGCGTCTGCCGGCTACGCCTATGCGGTCAGCACCGATGCCGATGACCAGCGCATCGTCACCACCCTGCCCCGTCACAGCCTCAAGACCTTCACCAGCTATCGCCTGCCGGGCATTCTGGACAAAGTCACCGTTGGCGGTGGCGTGAACTGGCAGAGCAAGACCGGTGCCGACCTGCATACCTTCCAGCAAGGCAGCTACGCCGTCACCAACCTGCTGGCACGCTACGACATCAGCAAAAACCTCAGCGCTTCGGTCAACCTGAACAACGTATTCGACCGCGAATACTTCAGCTACGCCGGCGACCACGGCATGTACGGCGCACCGCGCAACATCATGACCGGCTTCAAGTACACGTTCTGATTTAACCGCAGCAACACAAAAAGCGCCCCGGCCAAACCGGGGCGCTTTTTTTATGGGTAAAGGTTTACCGGCAATACACAGCATGCGGTTTGAAAGGTATTTCCTTTCGTTGCATAGGAAACGTCCGATTACATAAAAGAAGCATCCGCTAAAACCCTCTTTTCGCCGAAAACTCCCGCCTTATCTCCTGTCAGCGCCTACAGGCGACTCGGATATTTCCCTGAGCACTTCGTTGTAACTTTGATTGGCAGGAAGCAACTGACGGCTCACCCGTTACTTATCGAAAAACAATGCACATTCAAAAGGATATGAATATGCAAAAACCACCGCCGTTCGTATTGACCGAGGCAGTCCACACGACTGCGACAGCGCCTCCAGGCATGCGCATACACCCCTCAACCGGCACCACGATTCCCAACAGTGGCCGATTCGGCCCGCCGCGAAACACCCGTCGCTATCAGCAAGTGCTGCAACACTTCACCGGCCCGCTGGAAGCGGAATATCAAGGCAAAACCACCCACATCCCGTTGACCATCGAAGCGGATCTGGCAGCCGCCCGACAGGAGGTTTCGACCCACCCGCTCCCACCAGCGGCATCGCTGATCCGCGAGCTGGGTGTCCGCAACACCGTGATTCAGCGCAAGAGCCAGCAACTGCTGCACGAGACCCAGTTGTCCCACGGCTTTTATGGCAGCGATCCAACCGATAAAACAGTTTTCCAGTTCCTTTCCCGCGCGCAGATCGTCGACCCGATTCTCAGCCCCAACGGCCCGGGAATGAACCTGTGGAAACAGTCCTATCGCGCGGCGCTCGAAGCCAGGTTGCTGGCCCAGACCCTCTCGGTTCTGCATCAACAACAAGCCAATGTACACATCTGGCTGACCACCGTGCAGGCCAACGAACAGGCGCAAGCGGCTGCCGCCGAAGCGGCACGTCAGGCCGCTGAACGCGCCAGGATTGCTGCGGAGCAACAGCGGCAACAGGCGTTGGCAGATGCAGCACGTCGCCAACGAGAGCAGGAACAACGGGACCGCGAGCGCGAGAAAAACGCACTGGAGTCCAAGGCGCGTGAAGAAGCGCAGGCCAAGCGCCGCGCTGAGTATGAGGCCCGCTTTAAAGCAATGCGCGATTGGCTGGCATCTCTGGACGAGGCAAAAAAACAACGTCCCTATGCGGTATCGGTCTCCACAGTGGCGACCACGCCTGTGTTCACCGTGGCGTCAGGCCAGCTTGCCACCCGCACGGCCACAGCAGCGGCGGTAAGAGCGGCCCTGCAAAACGGCGTCGCCACTGTAACAACGCTGGCCGCCGCATCCGCGAGCGCAGTATTGGTCGGATTTGCCGCACTGTTATTCCCTTCCCCCTTGGCCGATGGCGAAGGTCAAACAATCCCCGACCCACTCTCGGAGTTCAAACCTGACAACGTCACTGGCTGGATGATGGAGTTCACAAGCTTCAAACCAGAACAGTCCCGCGCCTTGAGTGTGCCGCTTTCAGCCCTCCTGCCCGCTCTGCAAGACGACTTGTACGCCATCGCCCAAGCCGGTGGAGACATCGATCTGCCGGTCACGCTGGGCTCAAAAACCACTCAAAACGCCACCGAGTTTTTCGTCGCGGCAACCAACGGCACCACCATCCCGTCGAAAGCACCAGTCAGGCTTTCGACATTTGACCCAGGTATCAATGCCTACAGGGTTTACAGCCCTGATGCACCCTCCATCGGCATGACCTGGATACCCATCGTCACACCCGGCAATGCGTCCACCACACGGCCACCCGCTGGACGAAAAATTATCGTTTACGACGGCACGACGGTTGCTGCACTCGAAGGACGAATAGATACCCACCCGGAACTGGATGCCTATAGTTTCGGTGGCTTCATCACCGTATTCCCGGTCGAGTCCGGCATCCCGCCGATCTTCACGATGTTCAGGGATCGCAGGCAGGATCCGGGTGTCGCAACGGGGAATGGGCAAGTGGTATCGGGGAACTGGCTCGGGGCGGCGTCTACGCCGCAGGGGGCACCGATACCCGCGCAGGTTGCGGATAAGCTGAGGGGAAGGGAGTTTTCAAACTTCAGGACATTTCGGGAGACTTTCTGGAAACTCGTCGCTAACGACCCCGAACTGAAAAACCAGTTTATAGAAACCAACGTCGAAGAAATGAAGGGAGGCCGAGCCCCTTTTGTCCGAAAAATAGACAGACAAGGAGGCCAGGTCAAATTCGAACTTCACCACATGGAACATATTTCCAAAGGCGGTGAAGTATATGGCATTGACAACATTAGAATCGCAACACCAAGGCAACACTCCGAAATTCACAGAGGAGAAAATTAAAATGAGCAAACCAGCTTTTTCTGATTACACCGAATCAGAGTTCCTTCTTTTTGTCTCCGCCATTTGCAATGCACAACACGCAACTGAGGAAGAACAAGTAAAGGCGGTTATGTTATTTGAAGAACTCACGGAGCACCCAGATGGGTCGGACATAATTTACTACCCGAACTCGAATGATGAAGCAACTCCACAGGCTATTGTCAGCAAAGTAAAAATCTGGCGAGCCGCCAACGGAAAATCAGGTTTCAAACCGGAATAGTCACGAACGATCAGGGCTGACCACTTCGCGAGCAGGCTCACTCCCACAGGGAATGATACCCAGACCGATACAGCCCTGAACATACATGACCCCTGTGGTGAGGGAGCTTGCTCCCCCACCACAGGCTCAATACTGTCCGATATTGGTAGAGATATTTTGAAAACAACATTGAGCGCCAAATTTGAAGAATATACAGAGGCAGAATATTTGAACTTGATACATCGATTATTCAAAGGTGACTATTCATCAGAAAAACAGCTTGATGAAGTTGTAGAACTCATTGTAGTTACATCCGAGCATCCTGCAGGATCAAACGTTTTGTATTATCCCGCCGAAGGCGTTGAAGACAGTCCAGAAGGTGTTTTAAACACCATCAAAGAATGGCGAGCCGCCAACGGTAAACCAGGTTTCAAACCGGAATAGTCAGTTCCAGCATAACCCTGTGGCGAGGGAGCTTGCTCCCGCTCGGCTGCGCAGCAGTCGTAAAACCAGAGTTCAACGTGTGCCTGACACTCCGCGTATGGCGATTCAGGTCTGCTGCGCACACCAGCGGGAGCAAGCTCCCTCGCCACGGGTTCAATATTGTCCGGTATTGGTAGAGATAATTTGAAAATGGTATTGAAGGCCAAGTTTGAACACTACACAGAATCAGAATATCTCAGCCTTATAAACCGGCTATTCCAAGGAGATTACCGTTCAGAGAAAGAACACGATGACATTGTGGAAAACATCGTAAAAACTTCGGAACACCCGAATGAAATAGACATTCTGTACTGTCCCGAAGAAGGCGTTGAGGACAGCGCAGCCGGCGTACTAAAAGCCATCAAAGAATGGCGAGCCGCCAACGGTAAACCAGGTTTCAAACCAGAATAGTCAGTTCCAGCATAACCCTGTGGCGAGGGAGCTTGCTCCCGCTCGGCTGCGCAGCAGTCGCAAACCAGAGTTCAACGTGTGCCTGACACTCCGCGCGTGCCGACTCAGGTCTGCTGCGCAGACCAGCGGGAGCAAGCTCCCTCGCCACGGGTTCAATATTGTCCGGTATTGGTAGAGATAATTTGAAAATGATATTGAAGGCCAAGTTTGAGGAATACACAGAGGCAGAATATTCAGCCCTGATTAGTCGCCTGTTCGAAGGAGATTATTCATCCGAGCGCGAGCATGACGACATCATTGAAAACATCCTCCGCACGTCTCAACACCCTGATGGAACCGGCGTTCTTTATGACCCAAAAGAAGGCGTTGAAGACAGTCCAGAAGGCGTTTTAAACACCATCAAAGAATGGCGAGCCGCCAACGGCAAACCAGGTTTCAAACCGGAATAGTCAGCTCCTGAAACAAACTGTCAGGACCGGCCTCTTCGCGAGCAGGCTCGCTCCCACAGGGTCGGATGTTGATGGCCTGATGTGTGGACGCGCACATCAGGCCAGGGCGGATCAGACCGTTTCGGGATACATCACGGTGCGCAGCACGCTCACCAGTTCCTGATAAATCGCCTCCACTTCTTCGGTAACCATGCGCATGCGCAGGAAGTCATGCACGTGGCCGCTGAATTCGCGGCATTCAAGCAATCCTCCGGTGCTGGCCAAACGTTCGGCGTAGGCGCGGCCTTCGTCCACCAGCGGGTCGAAGCCTGCCAGGGCGACGTAGGCCGGTGCGGCGCCGGCGAGGTCGTTGCTCAGCAGTGGCGAGAAGCGCCAGTCGCTGCGGTCCTCGATGCTGCGGGCGTAGTGCTGGTAGAACCATTCCAGCGTTTCGCTTTCCAGCAGGTAGCCTTCGCCGAGCAAGTCCATCGATTCACGGCGCTGCGAGGCGTCGGTGACCGGGTAGCACAGCAATTGCAGGCACGGTTTCAGCGCGCCGGGTGCGCGCGCCTCAAGCGCGAGCACGGTCGCCAGCGTGGCGCCGACGCTATCGCCGCCAAACACCAGGCGCGACAGATCGAGATCGAATGTGCCGGCCTGTTCGCGCAGCCAAGCCAGCGCATCGGCACAATCGTGCAACGCCACCGGGAATTTGTGTTCCGGTGCGCGGCGGTAGCCGACCGACAACACGGCACACGGCGTGCGTGCGCAGAACTCGCGGCAAACACCGTCGTGGGAATCGAGGCTACCGACGACAAAACCACCGCCGTGCAAAAACAGCAGCACCGGCAAGACACCGCCCCTGTGCAACGGACGGTACAGCCGCAAGGTCAGCTCAGCGCCGTCGCGGGCAAGGTATCGCACCTCACTCACCTCGACATCCGGCACCGCCCAACGCATCTGTTGCGAAGACTGCTCGAACGCCTCACGGGCCTGCTCGGGTGTCCCTTGGTGAAACGCGCCGTTCTGACTGTCTTCGACCAGATCAAGAAACGCCGCTACTTCCGAATTCAATGACATGCATCACATCCCGGGCCGATGCGCACAATGCGCATTGGCCCTCTCAAAAAATTAAAGACCGGCTCAACGCGCCGACTGTTGCAGGCAATGCTCGACCAGCGCTTCCAGCTCGGCCTGATACTGCTGCATCAAGGTCTCGATGGTGCTTGGGCGGAAGCGACGGGTGCTGTACATGCAGCGCATCGACAGCTTGCCGTCGAACACTTGGCCGACAATCTCCAGCCAGTTGCCGAGATTGGCATCCAGGCTGTAGACATCGCCGATGTGCTCGTCCGCTGGCATCAACATCGCCTGCTCGTCAAAGGTCTGGTCGAACTGTCCCAGGTAGTTGAAGGTCAGTCGCGCCTGCGGCAACGCAGCCAGACGCTGTTGCACCGAGGCATCGGCCATGTAGCGCAGCGCGCCGTAGCCGACACCTTTCTGTGGCACCGCCGCCAACTGCTCGCGTACCGCCAGGATCGACGCGCCGAAATCCTGCTCTGCCACGGGCGCCAGACGCACCGGGAACATGGTGGTGAACCAGCCAAGCGTGCGGCTCAGATCCAGCCCTTCGACCAGGTCTTCACGGCCATGCCCTTCCAATTGCACCAGCACCGACTCGGCTTCGCTCCAACGACACAGCACACGACCGAGGGCGGTCAGCAGCAGATCGTTGATCTGCGTGCCGTACACCGCAGGCGCCTGCTTGAGCAGTTGCCCGGTGCGGGTGGCGTCGAGGCTCATGAATGTTTCTTCGCGAAAACGCACCAGATTCTTGCCGCGCGGGTTGTCACACGGCAGATCCTTGCCCGGCTGATCCAGCTGTGCGAGCCAGTAATCCAGCTCTTGCTCGACCAGTGCCGGCACTTGCGCCGCCAGGCCATCGGCCCAGGCGCGATAGCTGCTGGTGCGCTGCGCCAGTTGCGGCTCGCGGCCCTGACTGAATGCCTCGTAAGCGAGTTGCAGGTCTTGCAGGAATACCCGCCACGACACCGCATCGATCACCAGGTGATGCACCACCAACAGCAGGCGCACCTCACCGTCCGGCAGGTTCACCAGCAGGCCGCGCATCAGTGGCCCGTCAAGCAGGTTGAGGCTGCGCTGAGCTTGGTTGACCAGTGCGTCGAGTTGCTCGATGTCGCTGATCTCACGCTGCCACAGCAACGGGTTGTGCTCAGCGACGCGCAAGCTGTTCTGCAATGTTTGATAGTGCTGCAACCAGCGACCCTGATCCTGATAGAAGCGCAGGCGTAATGAGTCATGCTGCTCGAGCATCAACCGCAACGTCTGCTCCAGCGCCGGGGCATCCAGCGCCTGACGCGAACGCAACATCATCGCCTGATTGAAATGATGCGGTTCACTCATGCCCTCGGCGAAGAACCACTCCTGAATCGGCAACAAACCAAACGCACCGGCCTGCGCCACATGGCTGCTGTCGGCAGTCTGGCTCGAGCGGGCGACCGCTTGCTGGTCGAACAGGTTGCCAATGGTCTGGAAGCGCATCAGGTCGCGCAGCTTGATGTCCAGTTTCAGTTGCGCATGGTTCCGCGCCCGGGAAATCACTTGCAGGCTGAGAATCGAATCACCGCCCAACTCGAAGAAGTTATCGCTGATGCCGACCTGCTCCACTTGCAGCACGTCGGCCCAGATCTCTGCCAGCCAGCGCTCCTGCTCGTTGCGCGGTGCCTGATAGTGATCGGCGCAAAACTCTGGTTCCGGTAGCGCTTTGCGATCCAGTTTGCCGTTCGGCGAAATCGGCAGGCGTGCCAGGACAATGATCTGCAGCGGCACCATGTATTCCGGCAGTTGTGCGCGCAGCAACGTCCTCAGGCGGTCACCGGCGTTGTCGTCGGCGCTGACCACGTAACCGATCAACTGTTTGCCGGAGATGCCGTCACGAGCGATGACCACCGCATCGGTAACGCCGTCCTGAGCGCGCAGACAGGCTTCGATTTCACCCAGTTCGATGCGGAAACCGCGAATCTTCACTTGATGGTCGGCGCGGCCGACGTAATCGAGGATGCCATCATGGCGCAGGCGCACCAGGTCGCCGCTGCGGTACAGGCGACTGCCCGGCGCGCCGAACGGATCCGGCACAAAGCGCTCGGCGGTGATGGCCGCGCGGCCATGGTAACCCCGGGCAACCCCGTAGCCACCGATGTACAACTGGCCGGACAAATCCTGTGGCAGTGGATTGAGATCGTCGTCCAGCACCCACAGCGAGCGCTGGCCGACTACCCGTCCGATCGGCGCATAAGCGGCAGCGCAGGCTTCATCGTTCGGTGCTTTCCAGAGCATCGGCGTAACCACCGTTTCGGTCGGGCCGTAACCGTTGGTGATGAACTGCGGCCGCAGCACGCGGCGCACTTGCGCCAAGGTCTGCTCCGGCACAGCGTCACCGCCCAGACAGTAAATGCGCACTTTCGGCACGGCCATACCGCTGGCCTCGACGTATTCGGCCACCTGTTTGAGGTAGGCCGGCGGGAAGCAGGCGATGTCGATCGAACGGTTGAGCAAGGCGTGGCTGGTCTGCTCCGGTGTCCACAGTTCATGATCGCGCAGCACCAGCGTGCCGCCGAAGGCCAGGGTGGTCAGCCAGCGCTCATGCGCGCCATCGAAGGCGAACGACATGAAGTGCAATTCGCGGGTGGTCGCGTCCATTTCGTACAGCTCGCGGATCGCCTGGCAATGCATGCTCAGCGGTCCGTGCGTCACCGCGACGCCTTTGGGCAAACCGGTAGAGCCCGAGGTATAGATCAGGTACGCAAGACTGTCATCACCGGTCTGCACCCGCGGCGCGGCGTGCGAGTACTGATTGCCATCGAAAAGATCGAGATCAAGCAATGGCAAGTTCGCCGGCAGCGGCAAGCGCTGGCTGGCGGCACCACGGCTGATCATCTGGCGCATGCCGGAGTCTTCGATCATGAAGGCCAGACGATCGCTGGGGTAATCGATGTCCAGCGGCACGTAGGCAGCGCCACTTTTGAACACCGCGAGCAAAGCCACCAACATGTCGAGCGAACGTTCCAGTGCAACACCGATCAGCACTTCCGGACCGGCACCCGCCGCGATCAAATGATGCGCCAGCTGGTTGGCCCGGCGCTCAAGTTGCGCGTAGCTCAACTGTTCGTCGCCACATTCGGCGGCAATCGCCTCAGGGCGTTGCGCGGCAATCATCGCCGGCAACAGCTCACGCCGATGCACCGCCGCCGGTTCTGCGCCCCACTGCTGCAAGGCCTGCCATTGTGGCGCGGCCAGACGTTGCAGATTGCCCAGACGCTCCGTCGGCTGCTGCATCATGCTGTGCAGCAACACTTCCATGGTCTGGCGGATCTGCCCGACCGCTTCGACACTGAAACGGTCACGCAAGAACAGGTACTCGATGGAGAACTCTTCGCCCAGATGCACCGCCAGGTCCATCGGGAAGTTGGTCACGTCATGGCTGGCCGAGGTGCCGAAACGCAAGCCGCCCGGTGCCTGTTCCAGACGCTGGTCGATCGGGTAGTTCTCGAACACGATGATGCTGTCGAACAAGGCTTGCCCGCCCTGCCCCGACCAGCGCTGAATATCCGCCAGCGGTGCGTGAGCATGCTCACGCAGGTCGAGGTTATAGGCCTGCAGACTGCTCAGCCAGGCGTTCAGCGGTTGCGCCGGATCGAGGGTCTGGATCACCGGCAAGGTGTTGATGAACAGACCCAGCATGCTCCCGGCATTCGGCAACCCTTCCGGGCGCCCGGCCACGGTGGCACCAAACGCCACGCTGTGCTGACCGGTGTAGCGCTGCAACAACAGCAACCATGCACCTTGAATCAGCGTGTTGGCGGTGATGCCCTGAGCCCGGCAATGCTGCTGCAACAAGGCGGTCTGCTGCGCATCCCAACGGGTGTACAACGCCTGGTGGCCGTGCTCGGCAGACTCGTGCCGCGGGTGCATCGCCTGGCTCAACGCGGTCGGTTCGACCAGCGTCTGCAAGTGGCCGCGCCAGAACTGCTCCAGTTGCGCCGAATCCTGCTGCTGCAACCACGCGATAAAGTCGCGATAACGACCGCTCTCGCCTTCAACCTGACCGGTTGCGTAATGCTGCAGCACCTCGCCGAACAACTGCGAACTGCTCCAGCCGTCCATCAGGATGTGGTGGCTGGTCCAGATCAATTGGTACTTGTCCGCACCCAGACGAATCAGACGCGTGCGCTGCAACGGCATGCGGTCCAGCGCAAAGCCCTGAACACGCTGCTGACGGGCGAACTCGGCGAGTTGTGCCTCATCCATTGGCGTGTCCAGCGCTTGCAGGTCAACAACACCCTGACGATGCACCACCTGCACCGGCGACGCCTGACTGTCTTGCCAATGGAACGACGTCCGCAGAATTTCGTGACGCTGCACCACGCATTCCCACGCGGCACGGAAGCGCTCGATATCGAGGCCTTCCACCGACAGGTTGAGCTGGTTGACGTAGAGATCGTCGCCATCATCGGACAAGGTGTGGAACAACATACCCTGCTGCATCGGCGACAACGGATAGATATCTTCGATGTCCGCGACCGCCACTGGCAAACCGTCCAGACGCGCCTGGTCAAGCGCGGCCAGCGGGAAGTCCGACGGCGTCAGGCCGTGGTTGCCCGGGACCACGCAGTGTTCGATCAGCGCCGTCAGTTCACGCCCGTATTCATCGGCCAATGCCTGCACGGTCACGGTGTCGAACATCTGCTCGCTGAAGCTCCACGACAGGCTCAGCTCACCGCCATACACCTGGCCGTTGACTGACAACCAGTTACCCAGTGGGGCGCGGTCGCTGAGGTCACTGCCGGCGCTTTCGCCGGCCGGCAGGAACAGCGCGGCTTCGTCGAACTGGCTGTCAAACTGGCCGAGGTAATTGAAGGTGATTTTCGGCGTTGGCAGCGCTACCAGCGTCTGACGCGCGGCGGCATCGCCCAGGTAACGCAAGGCGCCAAAACCGATGCCCTTGTCGGGAATCGCGCGCAGCTGTTCTTTGACTTGCTTGATCGAATCAGCGAGTTCGCTGGCCGGTGTCAGATGCACCGGGAACACACTGGTGAACCAGCCAAGGGTGCGGCTCAGGTCAATGTCGTCGAACAGGTCTTCACGACCGTGACCTTCCAGCTGGATCAGCGCCGAGGCATGCCCGCTCCAGCGACTGATGACCCGCGCCAGTGCGGTCAGCAGCAGGTCGTTGACCTGCGTGCGATAAGCCGCCGGGGCCTGTTGCAACAGTTGTCTGGTCAGCTCAGGAGCAAGACGCGTCTGCACACTTTGCGCGTAGCGATTCTCCAGGCTGCCGTCCGGGCGCTCGCACGGCAATGTGGCAGTCGCCCCCTGCAAGTGCTCACGCCAGAAGGCCAATTCATCATCAAGGCTGGCAGTGTGCGCCTGCAGGCGTTCAGCCCAGGCTTTGAAGGCGCTGGTCTTGGCCGGCAACGCAACCCCGCGCCCGGCCTGGATCTGACTGAACGCGGTTTGCAGATCTTCCAGCAGGATCCGCCACGAGACACCGTCGACCACCAGGTGATGTACCACCAGCATCAGGCGCTGAGTGTGGTCCGGCAGATCGAGCAGCACACCTCGCAGCAGCGGCCCGTCGTGCAGATTGAGACTGCCCTGAGCCTGCTGACACGTGGCTTCGATTTCACCGGGATCCGTCAGCGTACGCTGCCAGAGCAGCGCTTGTACTGGCTCGATCGGACGGTGAATGGCTGTCCAGCCGTCAGTCGTTTCGCTGAACGAGAGGCGCAAGGCGTCGTGATGCGCAACCAGTGCCTGCAGCACCTGCGCGACCGTTTCGGCATGCAGCGTCACCGCTGGTTTGAGCAGCAACGACTGGTTCCAGTGATGCCGCTCGGGAATCTCGCTGGCGAAGAACCATTGCTGGAACGGCAGCAACGGCGTCGCGCCGCTGACCGGCCCCTGATCGATGCTCAACATAGTGCCACCCAGTTGCGCCACTGCCGCCAGTGCCTGCACGGTCTGGTGCTGGAACAGGTCCTTGGGCGTGAACTGGATACCGGCCTGCCGCGCACGGCCGACCACCTGAATCGAGATGATCGAATCACCGCCCAGCTCGAAGAAGTTATCCGTGGCGCTGACCCGCTCAAGGCGCAGCACGTCGGCCCAGATCGCGGCGATGCTTTGCTCCATGTCGTTACGCGGCGCCACGTAGCTGTTCTGCATCAGGCTGGCGTCCGGCGCCGGCAGCGCCTTGCGATCCAGTTTGCCGTTCGGGGTCACCGGCAGTTGCGCCAGCACCATCAAATGCGCCGGCACCATGTGCGTCGGCAGACTCTCCTTGAGCACGTTGCGCACGCTGTCGCGCCATTCGCCGAGATCTGAATCCGCCACCGGCTGCGTCGCGACCAGATAGGCCACCAGTTGCTTGCCGCTTGGCCCGGCATGCGCCAGCACCACGGCTTCGCGCACGCTGCTCAGTTCCAGCAGACGCGCTTCGATTTCGCCCAGCTCGATGCGGAAACCACGGATTTTCACCTGATTATCGACGCGGCCCTGGTAGTCGAACACACCATCGGCGCGCTCACGCACCAGGTCACCGCTGCGGTACAGACGACTGCCCGGCGCCCCGAACGGATCGGGTACGAAGCGTTCAGCGGTCATCGCCGGACGATCCAGATAACCGCGGGCCAGCCCGCTGCCGCCAAGGTACAACTCGCCCATCACGCCCTGCGGCAACGCATTGAGATCAGCGCTGAGCACGCAGGTGCTACGGTCGCCGATACGCGTGCCGATCGGTGCATAGGCAGCGCCGCACTCGTCATGGCGCCCGGCCTTCCAGATCAACGGAGTGACCACGGTTTCGGTCGGCCCATAACCGTTGATGATGTACTGCGGCGCCAGTGCTGCGCGAGCCCGCTCGAAACTGTCGTTGGGCACGGCATCGCCGCCGAAGCAGTAGATGCGTACAGCCGGCGGCTGGCCAACCTGCTCGGCGTGTTCGGCGAGTTGCTGCAGGTACACCGGCGGGAATGCCGCCACTGTCACGCCGTGTTGCTGCATGGCGGTGTAGGTCTGCTCCGGACTCCAGAGACTGTCGTCCCGCAACAACAGCCGCGAGCCATGGGTCAGCGGGGTCAACCAGCGCTCATGAGCGCCGTCGAAAGCGAACGACATGAAGTGCAGCTCGCAATCCTCCGGGGTCATTTCATAGCGCTGGCCGATGGCCTGGCAATGCATCGCCAGCGGGCCGTGCGCCACGCACACACCCTTGGGTTGTCCAGTGGAACCTGAGGTGTAAATCACATAGGCGAGGTTTTGCGCGTGTACCTCGACATTCGGCGCGACACTTGGCCATTCGACGGTCGGTAGCGCGTCCAGATCCAGCGCGCGCAACCCGCTGCTCAGCGGCAATCGGGGGCGTATCTGCGAATCGGTGAGCAGCAACGCGATGCCGGAATCTTCGATCAGATAAGCCAGGCGCTCGCGCGGATAACTGGCGTCCAGCGGCACGTAGGCGCCACCAGCCTTGAGCACGGCGAGCAAAGCCACCAGCATCGAAGGGCTGCGCGGCAGGGCCACGCCGACGCGCACTTCCGGCCCAACGCCTTCATTGATCAGCACATGCGCAAGACGATTGGCCTGGGTTTCAAGCTCGGCGAAGGTCAACGCCTGATCGCCACAACGCACCGCTTCTTGTTGTGCCTGCTGCGCCGCAATCACCGCGATGCGCTGATGCACCAACAATGGATCGGTGCACGGTTGCGCACGATTGCTCTCGTGCAGGCGGGTTTGCTCTTCACGGCTGAGCAGGGTTAACGCGCCAAGACGCGCACTCGCCGATTGCACAAACTGCTCCAGTAGAGACGCCAATTGCGCATGCAGACGCACAATCGCATCCCGGCTGAAATTCGCCGCGGCGAAGCTGTAATGCACCGACAGGGTTTCGCCAAGATTGACCCCGACCGTCAACGGGTAGTTGGTTTGTTCACGGGTGTCCACGTCGCCGAACTTCAGGCCCAGTGACGAGCCTTGCTCCAGGGCTTCGGAAATCGGGTAGTTCTCGAACACCAGCAGATTGTCGAACAGGCCATCGCTGCCCTGCCCCGACCAACGCTGGATATCGGCCAGTGGCGTATGTTCGAAATCACGCAAGGCGATGTTGAGTGCCTGCACGGTTTGCAGCCACTGGCTGACCGTCAGTTGCGGTTCCGGACGGGCAATCACCGGCAAGGTGTTGATGAACAGGCCGACTTGCTGCTCGACCCCCGGCAGGTTCGCCGGACGCCCCGACACGGTGGCACCGAATGCCACGGTCGGTTGCCCGGTGTAGCGCTGCAACAGCAACAGCCACGCCGCTTGCACCAGGGTGTTAAGGGTGACTTTTTGCTGACGGGCAAATTCACTCAAACGCAACGTGCCCGTGGCGTCGATCCACTGCTGATACTGTGCAGTGCCGCCATCGGCGCTTGCCGAACGATCTGCCAGGCCTTGGGCCAGGCGGGTCGGCTCGTCAAACCGAGCCAGACGTTCGAGCCAGAATCGCTCGCTGACCTGGCTGTCCTGACGCTGCAGCCAGGCGATGTAATCGCTGTAGCGGCCGATGGTCGCCGCGGGCACTTGCCCGGCATAGCGTTGCAACACTTCACCGAGCAACTGCGAGTTGCTCCAGCCGTCCATCAAAATGTGGTGGCTGGTGTAGAGCAGTTCGTGACGGTCTTCAGCGGTGTGCACGACCACCAGGCGCAACAGTGGCACCTCGCTCAAGTCGAACGGGCGGTTGCGCTCGGCCTCGGCCAGCGCATCCAGCGCCTCACTCGGCTGGCCGCGCCAGTCGTGAACGGTGAACGGCAGCGTGGCCGAGCGCTCGACGATTTGCAGCGGCTGGGCTTGCTCGCCCCCCCAGACAAACCGCGTGCGCAGAATGTCATGGGCCTCCAGCGCCGCTTGCCAGGCCTGACGGAAACGCTCGACATCGAGCCCTTCCACCGACACACGCATCTGGTTGATGTAATCGCCCGAACCTTGTTCGTACAGGGTGTGGAAAAGCATGCCCTGCTGCATCGGCGACAGTGGATAAACGTTGTCCACCGCTTGTGGATCCGTGATCAACGCATCGAGCTGCGCCTGGCTCAGGTCAGCCAACGGGAAGTCCGACGGCGTCACGCCGCGATTGTGCGCCTCACAGCAATGGGCGATCAGCGCATTGAGTTCTTGCGCATAGTCGTCAGCCAGGCGCTGGATCGTCGCCTGATTGAACATTTCATGGCTGAACGACCAGCTGAGGTTGAGCTCACCGCCATAGACCTTGCCGTTGATGTCCAGCCAGTTGGCCAGCGGTGCCAGCGAACTCTGTTCACGGCCGGTGCTCTCACTGGCGGGCACGAACAGCGCGGCCTCGTCGAACTGGCTGTCGAACTGCCCCAGGTAGTTGAAGGTAATGCGCGGTACCGGCTGCGCGGCGAGGGTCTGCCGCGCGTGCTCATCGCCCAGGTAACGCAAGGCACCAAAACCCAGGCCTTTGTTCGGCACGCCACGCAGTTGTTCCTTGACCGCTTTGAGCGAGTCGGCCAGGCCCATGGCCGGGGTCAGGCGCACCGGGAACAGACTGGTGAACCAGCCGACGGTGCGGCTCAGGTCGATGTCGTCAAACAGCTCTTCACGGCCATGACCTTCGAGTTGAATCAGGGTCGAAGCCTGACCGGTCCAGCGGCAGATCACCCGCGCCAGTGCCGTCAGCAGCACATCGTTGATCTGCGTGCGATAGGCGGCGGGCACCTGCTGCAAGAGTTGGCGGGTCTGATCGGCGTTCAGGCGGGTTTCCACGCTCACCGCGTGACGGTTTTGCAAGGTTGCCGCGGGGTTGTCACAAGGCAGATCGGCAGGCGCTTCGCCCAGTTGATCGGCCCACCACGTCAGTTCGTTGTGCAACTCGCCGGCGGCGAACGTTTGCAGGCGTTGCGCCCAGTCCTTGAACGGGCTGGTCTTGGCCGCGAGTTTAATCGCCTGGCGGCTTTGCAACTGCTCGCAAGCGCTCTGCAAATCTTCCAGCAACACGCGCCAGGACACACCGTCGACCACCAGGTGATGGATCGCCAGCAACAGACGCTGACTGCCGTCGCCGACCTCAAGTAGCACGGCGCGCAACAGCAGACCGTTTTGCAGATCAAGACTGCCTTGCGCAGCGTCGCACACCGCTTCGATTTCGTCGGCGTGCTGCACGCTCGCCCGTTGCAGCAACGGCTGGTAGTCCGGCGCACGGTGCGTGGCTGTCCAGCCATCAGCGCCTTCGCTAAAGCTCAAGCGCAAGACATCGTGATGCGCAACCAGCGCCTGCAAGGCGTGTTCGAGGACATCGGCGTCGACCGTCTGCGAAGGTTTCAGCAACAGCGACTGGTTCCAGCGCTGACGCTCGGGAATCTGCAGTTCGAAGAATCGTTGCTGGAACGGCAGCAACGGCGTGCTGCCGGTGACAGCGCCCTGCTCGATGCTGAACGCCGCCTCGCCCCGCTGGGCGACCCGGGCCAGACCTTGTACGGTCTGGTACTGGAACAGATCCTTGGGGGTGATGCGCAAACCGGCCTGACGCGCCCGGCTAACCACCTGGATGGAGATGATCGAGTCACCGCCGAGGGCAAAGAAATTGTCGGTAACGCCCACCTGCTCGAGCCCGAGTACCGCCTGCCAGATCTCGCACAACTGCCGTTCGTTGTCATTGCTCGGCGCCAGGTAGCTGTGCTGCTCCAGCGCTGCGTCAGGTTTGGGCAGTGCCTTGCGATCAAGCTTGCCGTTGGGGGTCAGCGGCAGTTGTTCAAGGAACAGCAAATGTGCCGGCACCATGTATTCCGGCAGGTGTTCACGCAGGCCGGCCTTGAGCACTTCGCGCAGACGCGCTTGCTCTTCGGCATTGCCCAGGGCAGCGCTTGGCACGATGTAGGCGACCAGTTGCTGACCGCTCGCGCCTTCCTGCGCCAGTACCGCGAGTTCGCGCACCGCGTCTTGTTGCAGCAGGCGCGCTTCGATCTCGCCCAGTTCGATGCGGAAACCGCGCACCTTGACCTGATGGTCGATACGCCCGACGTATTGCAGGTTGCCGTCAACTTGATAACGCGTCAGGTCACCGGTGCGGTAGAAACGCTCGCCCGGCGCGCCAAACGGGTTCGGCAGATACTTTTCTGCGGTCAGCGCCGGACGGGCCAGGTAACCGCGCGTGATGCCGGCACCGGCCAGATACAGTTCGGCAGCGACGCCTTGCGGTACCGGCTGCAGTTCGCCATCAAGGACATAGCTGGCGGTGTGCTTCAGCGGTCGGCCGATGCTCGGCTGGCCACCCGCCGTACGTCGGGTCCAGGTCGAATAGGTGGTGTCTTCCGACGGGCCGTACAGGTCGAAAACGTGTTCGACCGTGGGTTGCGCATACAAGGTGTCGACCAGCGATTGCTTGAGCGGCTCACCGGCCAGATTGATGATACGCACGCTCGGCGGGATCTCGCCGCTGCGTTGCAGGGCGGCAATCGCCGACGGCACGGTGTTGATCAGGCGTACCTGATCACGGGCCGGCAGCTGCGGCAACTCCAGCGCATTACGGGCGATGATCAGCGAGCCACCGTTGGCCAGGGTGACAAACAGCTCCCACACCGAGAGGTCGAAACACACCGATGTCGAGGCCAGCACGCCTTGAATATCGTCGCGGCTGTACACCGATTGCGACCAGTCGATCAGCGCCAGCACGTTGCGATGAGCAATCGCCACGCCTTTCGGTTTGCCGGTAGAACCGGAGGTGTAAATCACATACGCCAGGTTGTCGGCCGACACCCGCGTGTCCGGCGCATGCGCGGGATACCCGGCGAAATCATCGGCGGCGTTGTCCATCAGCAGCACGTCGGTGTCCGCCGTAATCGCCAGATTGGCGGCGACGTCCTGTTCGGTCAGCAGGCAAAGTGCACGGCTGTCTTCGAGCATGTAAGCGACGCGGTCGGCCGGGTAATCCGGGTCGAGTGGCACATACACACCCCCAGCCTTGAGCACGGCCAATAGCGCAACCAGCAGATTCTCCGAACGCTGCATCGCCACGCCGACCCGCACTTCCGGGCCGACGCCGCGTTCGATCAAGGCATGCGCCAACGGGTTGGCCCGCGCTTCAAGCTGCGCATAGGTCAGATCTCGCTCGGCGAAAGTCACCGCGCGGGCATCCGGGGTCTGCGCCGCCTGACGAGCGATCAACTGGTGGATGCACAGATCGCTGGCAAACGGTGCGTCCGCACGGTTCCAGTCGTGCAGCAATACCTGCCGCTCACTGGCATCGAGCAACGGCAACTCGCCAACGCGCTGTTGCGCATCGCTGACGATACCCTTGAGCAATGCCTGCAAATGTCGGCCCATGCGCTCGATCGACGCTGCTTCAAACAGGTCGGTGGCGTAGATCAGCGAGGCCCACACGCCTTCCGGCGATTCGTGGGTTTCCAGAGTCAGGTCGAATTGCGCCGTGAGGCTGTCCCAGTTCACGCTTTCAACCGCAAGCCCCGGCAATTGCATGGCCTGATTAGCCTGCCGCGCGCCGCTCTGATGGTTGAACATCACCTGGAACAACGGGCTGCGGCTCAGGCTGCGTTCCGGCGCCAGGGCTTCGACCAATTGCTCGAACGGCAGATCCTGATGCGCCTGCGCGCCCAGCGCCGATTGCCTGGCCTGGGCCAGCAAGGCGCTGAACGGCATGCTGCTGTCGATCGTCGCACGCAGTACCTGCGTGTTAACGAAGAAGCCGATCAGCCCTTCGGTTTCCGCACGATTGCGGTTGGCAATTGGCACACCGATGCGAATATCGTCCTGACCGCTGTAGCGATGCAGTAAGGTCTGGAATGCCGCCAGCAGCAACATGAACATCGTCACGCCTTCACGGCGCGCGAGGTCCTGCAAACCCTTGCTCAGCGCCGCGTCCAGTTGCAGATCCAGACGTGCACCACGATAACTTTGCACCAGCGGGCGCGGATGATCGGCCGGCAATTCCAGCACGCCCGGATCCGAGCCCAAGTGTTCGACCCAATAGCTGAGTTGCCGCTCGCGCTCACCGGCATCCATCCAGCTACGTTGCCACTGGGCGAAATCGGCGTACTGGATCGGCAACGGTGCCAGCGTGGCCGGCGCGCCCTGACTGAACCCGGCATAGAGTTCGATCAGTTCGCCGACCATCACTTGCATCGACCAGCCATCGGAAATGATGTGATGTTGCACCACCACCAGAACGTGATCGTCCGGTGCCAGCCGCAACAGGCAGACCCGCAGCAACGCATCCTGTTCAAGGTCGAACGGGCGGGCGATCTGTGCTTCGATGGCCGCGCGCAAACGCGGCTCATCGACTTCGCCTGCCAGTGGGTGAACCTCGATCTGCAAGGCATACGGCGCCTTGATCAGTTGAATGGCCTTGTCCTGATCACCTCGGGCAAACCCGGTGCGCAGACTTTCGTGACGCTCGATCAGCGTATCGAAACTGCGCTGCAGCACCGCCATGTCCAGGGCGCCGCGCAAACGCAACGCCGTGGGAATGTGGTACGCCGCGCTGTCCGGCTCCATCTGCCAGAGAAACCACTGCCGCTCCTGGGCATAAGACAACAGCAGCGGTTCACCTTCGGTGCGCCGGAAAATCGGCGCGATGCCATAAAGGTTAATGCCCTGTTTGCCCAGTAGAATCGCCAGCGCCTTGCGTTTCTCGGGAGAAAGCGCGCCTACCGATTCAATCAACTGCTGCATGCCGTGGTCCTCTCAGGAAATCAGTTTTTCAAGTTCATCTGCTGATAAACGATTGAGAGCCTCCAAGGATTTAGCCAAAACATCATGAACGGGCTGCAAATCAGGTTGCAGGGCTTGTACGGCCTCGCTGAAAGCCGCCAGATCGGCACTGGCGAACAGGCTGGCCAGCGGCACTTCGAAGCCCAACAACTCGCGCAGACGCAGAGCCACCTGGGTCGCCAGCAACGAATGGCCGCCGAGTTCGAAGAAGTTGTCCGTCAGGCCGACTCGCTCCAGCTTCAACACTTCTGCCCAGACCCCGGCGATCTGCTGCTGCAGTTGGCTTTCAGGCGCTACATAAACGTTTTGCAGCAGGCTGGCGTCCGGTTGTGGCAAAGCCTTGCGGTCAAGCTTGCCGTTGGCGGTCAGTGGCAGACTGTCGAGCAGCAACAGGTGCGCCGGCACCATGTAATCCGGCAGGTTGTGCTTGAGCGCCTGACGCAGGTGCTCACGCCACAGGCCCTGTTGATCGAGTTCGACCGACTGATCGGCCACCAGATACGCGACCAGTTGCACGCCACCGGCGCCTGGTTGATCCAGTACCACGGCTTGGCGGATTTGCGGCAACGCCAACAGTTGTGCCTCGATTTCCCCCAACTCGATACGGAAACCGCGAATCTTCACCTGATGGTCAATACGCCCGGCGTACTCAATCCGGCCATCGGCGCGATAGCGCGCCAGGTCACCGGTGCGATACAGCCGCGCACCCTCGTCACCGAACGGGTTCGGCACGAAACGCAATGCGCTGAGATCGGTACGCTTGAGATAACCGCGTGCCAGCCCGGCGCCGCTGACGTGCAATTCGCCGATGCAGCCCTTGGCCACCGGTTGCAGGTCGGCGTCAAGCACGTACCAGCCGAGGTCCGGAATCGGTTCGCCCAACGGGCTGCCGGCATCCTGTTCGAGATCAGCCAGGGTCAACGGACGGTAAGTCACGTGAACCGTGGTTTCGGTAATGCCGTACATGTTGATCAGCTGTGGCGCGGCGTCGCCGAAGCGTTCGAACCATGGACGCAGGCTGCGCACTTCCAGGGCTTCGCCGCCAAACACGACGTAACGCAGCGACAACTGCGCATCCTGTGGTGCGTCGCAGGTGACTTGCATCAGTTGCTTGAATGCCGACGGCGTCTGGTTGAGCACCGTGATGCGCTCGCGGCACAGCAGCGCATGGAACTCCTGCGGCGAGCGACTGACGCTGTGCGGCACGATCACCAGACGCCCGCCATACAGCAGCGCGCCGAAGATTTCCCAGACCGAGAAGTCGAACGCATACGAGTGGAACAGCGTCCAGCGGTCCTCGGCACCGAAGTTGAACCAATTGTCCGTTGCCTCGAACAGACGCAGCACATTGTCGTGGGCCAGCAGCGTACCTTTCGGCTTGCCGGTGGAGCCCGAGGTGTAGATCACGTAAGCGAGGCCGGCGCTGTCGGTCCAGACCTGAGGATCGGTTGCCAATTGATCCTGCCAGCAGCTGTCGTCCCCCAGCAGCAGGGTTTCGACGCTCTCGGCAACCTCCAGGTGATCAAGCACCCCCGGCTGCATCAGCAGCAAGGCAATGCCGCTGTCTTCGATCATGTATTGCAAACGTTCGGCCGGATACTGCGGATCCAGCGGCAGGTAAGCACCACCGGCCTTGAGGATGGCGACCAGGCCGACAATCATTTCGATCGAACGCTCGGCAGCCAGACCGACCAGCACATCGGCGCCGACGCCTCGTGCGATCAATGCATGGGCCAGGCGGTTGGCGCGGGCGTTGAGTTCGCCGTAGCTCAGTTGCTCCTCGCCCAGGCTCACGGCAATGGCCTCCGGTGCCCGACGCACCTGTGCTTCGATCAATTGTGGCAGGGTGCGGGTTTGCGCAAAGGTGGCCGGCGCACGGTTCCAGTCCTGCAACACCGCTTGTTGTTGCGCGGCATCGAAAAGACGGAGATCGGCCAACAGGCATCGCGCGCTCGCCCCGCTGATTTGCAGCAACAGGTGCTGCAAGTGGCCCGCGATCTGCTCGATCTGCGCAGCGCTGAAATATTCACGGGCATAGGCCAGTTGCAACGACAGGCTGTCGCTCAGGTCCACTAGCACCGTCAACGGCAGGTTGGTCTGCTCCTGGCTGCGCGCCTGGGCGAAACGCAAGCCTTGCGGCGCACCGTTGTTCAGCGCCTCCGACACCGGGTAGTTCTCGAACACCAACAAGCTGTCGAACAAGCCTTCGCCGCGTTGCCCGGACCAGCGCTGAATGTCCGCCAGTGGCGTGTATTCGAACTCGCGCATGGCCAGGTTCAGCGCCTGCACCGTTTGCAGCCACTCGCCAAGGGGTTGCTCGGCACGCGGGGTGGCGATCACCGGCAAGGTGTTGATGAACAACCCGACCTGTTGCTCGACCCCCGGCAACTGCGCCGGACGCCCGGCGACCGTAGCGCCGAACGCCACGGTCGACTGCCCGGAGTAACGCTGCAACAGCAGCAACCAGGCGGCCTGCACCACGGTGTTGAGCGTCACTTTGTGCTGACGGGCGAACGCGCCCAGACGCTGGGTCTGCACACGGTCCAGGCAACGGGTTTGCTGGTCATAACCGCTCTGCCCCGTGGTCGCCGATGTATCGAGGCAACTGCGGGCAAGGTGGGTCGGCTCATCGAGGTCGGCCAGACGCTCAGTCCAGAAGCGCTCGCTGGCCTGACTATCCTGACGCTGCAGCCATGCGATGTAATCGCTGTAACGGCCCACCGGTGCGGCCGGGGTTTCACCGGCGTAGCGCTGCATCACTTCGCCGAGCAACTGCGAGTTGCTCCAGCCGTCCATAAGGATGTGATGGCTGGTGTAGATCATCTCGTAGCGGTCATCGCCGGTGCGCACCAGCACCAGACGCAGTAGCGGCGCCTGCAACAGGTCGAAGCCTTGTTGCAGTTGCTCTTGCGCCAGCACGTCGAGCGCCGACGGCAGGTCAGCGCGGCCTCGCCAGTCCTGTAGGCTGAACGGCAGCCCGGCCTGACGCTGGACGATTTGCAGCGGCTGCTCCTGCTCGGAGATCCACACGAAGCGCGTACGCAGAATCGCATGGCGGTCGACCGCGCCCTGCCAGGCCTGACGCAGACGCTCGGGATCAAGGCCTTCGACGCTGACGCGCATCTGGTTGATGTAATCCCCAGAGCCTTGTTCGTACAGACTGTGGAACAACATGCCCTGCTGCATCGGCGATAGTGGGTAGATGTCCTCGACATCGGCACCGGCGCCCGGCAAGGCATCGAGCTGCTGCTGGTTGAGCGGCGCCAGCGGGAAGTCCGACGGCGTGATGCCGGCATTCTGCGCGGCGCAGCAATGTTCGATCAGCGCCGCCAGTTCGACTGCGTACTCATCGGCCAGACGCGCAATGGTCGCTTCATCGAACATCTCACGGCTGAAGGTCCAGCCCAGGCTCAACTCACCGCCATAGACCTGGCCGTTGAGTTCCAGCCAGTTGCTCAGCGGCGCCAACGGGCTCTGTTCGTCCCCGGCATTTTCGCTGGCCGGAGCGAACAACGCGCCGTCATCGAACTGGCTGTCGAACTGCCCGAGGTAGTTGAAGGTGATGCGCGGTATCGGCAGCGCCGCCAGCTCACGGCGGGTCGCTTCGTCGCCGAAGTAGCGCAGCACGCCAAAGCCCAGGCCCTTGTCGGGAATCGCCCGCAGCTGTTCCTTGATCTGCTTGATCGAACCGTCGAACGACGCGCTCGGGGTCAGGCGCACCGGGAACAGGCTGGTGAACCAGCCGACGCTGCGGCTCAGGTCGAAGTCGTCGAACAAGTCTTCACGACCGTGCCCTTCCAGCTGAATCAAGGTCGATGCCTGCCCCGTCCAGCGGCAGATCACTCGGGCCAGCGCGGTCATCAGCAGGTCATTGACCTGAGTGCGATACGCCGCCGGTGCCTGTTGCAACAGTTGCCGGGTCAGCGTCGAGTCAAGCCGCGTCTGCACGGTGTGTGCGTAGCGGTTTTGCAGGCTGGCCTGCGGGTTGCTGCACGGCAGATCGACAGGCGCATCCGCCAGTTGTGCGCGCCACAGTTCGAGTTCGCCAGCACGTTGCGGCGCGTGCTGTTGCAAACGTTCTGCCCAGTGCTTGAAGGCACTGGTCTTGGCCGGCAGGCGCAGCGTCTTGCCGTCGATGCGCTGTTGGTAAGCGCTTTGCAAATCTTCCAGCAGAATCCGCCAGGAAACACCGTCCACCACCAAGTGGTGCACCGCCAGCAGCAAGCGTTGCGAACCATCGGCCAGGCTCACCAGCAAGCCCCGCAACAGCGGACCTTGAGCCAGATCGAAACTGCGTTGCGCCGCAAGGCAGGCCGCCTGCAACTGTTGCTCATCGCTGACTGAAGCCTGCGTCAACAAGTTGTGTCTGACCGAATTCCCATGATGGGTCGCGGCCCAACCGCTGGCCGTCTCAGTGAAAGACAGACGCAAGGCATCGTGATGCGCGACCAGCCCTTGCAAGGCTTGCTCAAGTGCATCGGCCTCGATGCTGACGGCCGGTTTGAGCATCACCGACTGGTTCCAGTGATGCCGCTCGGCAATGTCTGCCGCGAAGAACCACTGCTGGAACGGCAGCAACGGCGTCGCACCGCTGACCGGACCTTGATCAATCTGCGCCCCGCCATCACCGAGGGTGGCGACGCCGGCCAGTGCCTGCACGGTCTGGTACTGGAACAGATCTTTGGGGGTAAAGCGGATACCGGCCTGACGCGCACGGGCCACCACTTGAATCGAAATGATCGAATCGCCACCCAGCTCAAAGAAGTTATCGCACAGCCCTACTCGCGGCACTTTCAGCACGTCAGCCCACACCGCAGCGATGCGTTGCTCCAGCTCAGTGCGCGGCGCGATGTATTCGGCCTTGCCGGCCCCCAATTCAGGTTTCGGCAGCGCCTTGCGATCCAGCTTGCCGTTGGGGCTCAATGGCATCTGCGCAAGATTCAGCCACTGGTTGGGCACCATGTACTCCGGCAGTCCGGCGTGCAGATGACGCATCAGCGTGTCGCGCCAGTCCGCGCTTTCTTCGTTCAGCACCACGTAACCGGTCAACAGTTTGCCGTCGATCACCAACACCGCGGCTTCACGGACGTTGACGTGTTCGAGCAAACGCGCTTCGATTTCGCCCAGTTCGATACGCAAGCCGCGCAGCTTGACCTGATGGTCGATTCGGCCGGCGTATTCGATCACGCCGTCGGCGCGGTAACGCGCCAGGTCACCGGTGCGGTAGATCCGCTCGCCATCGCCATAGGGGCTGACGGCAAAACGTTCGGCGGTCAGCGCCGGACGCTGGTGGTAACCCCGCGCCAGACCGACGCCCGCCAGGTACAGCTCACCGAGCACGCCGGTCGGCACCGGCTCGAGATTATCGTCGAGGATGTAGCACCCCAGGTTGGCAATCGGCTGACCGATCGGCACGCTGTCGCGGCCCTCCTCCACACAGGTCCAGTGCGTCACGTCGATGGCCGCTTCGGTCGGGCCATAAAGGTTGTACAGCCCGGCGCCTGGCAGTTTGGCGAAGACTTGTTGCTGCGCGTCCGCCGGCAGCGCTTCACCGCTGCAAACGATGCGTTGCAGGCTGGCGCATGTGCTGACCTCGGCGTCTTGCAGGAAGGCCTGCAACATCGATGGCACAAAGTGCAGCGTGGTGATGTGTTCGCGGTTGATCAAGGCCACCAGTTTTGCCGGATCGCGGTGATCGCCCGGGGCTGCGACAACCAGACGTGCGCCGGTCATCAGCGGCCAGAAGAACTCCCACACCGAAACGTCAAAGCTGAACGGGGTCTTTTGCAGCACGCTGTCGCCCGCGCCGATTCCATAGGCCTGTTGCATCCAGCACAGACGGTTGGTCAGCGCGACATGACGGTTGCCAGCGCCTTTCGGTTTGCCGGTGGAACCGGAGGTGTAGATCACATAGGCGAGGTTTTCACCCTCGACTGCCACGTCCGGATTGTGGCTGGCGAAGCCCACCAGGGATTCCTCCAGCAACAGCGTTTGCACCTGCTCGCTCAACGGCAGGGCATCGAGCAACTGCGCCTGGGTCAGCAACAGTTGAACGCCGCTGTCTTCGATCATGTAGGCGAGGCGTTCCTGCGGGTATTCCGGGTCCAGCGGCACATAAGCGCCCCCGGTTTTGAGCACGGCCAACAGACCGACGACCATTTCCATCGAACGTTCGGCGGCGATGCCGACCAGGCTTTCAGGCCCGACACCCAGCGCCATCAGCTTGTGTGCCAACTGGTTGGCGCGAGTATTGAGCTGCGCGTAGCTCAGGCATTCGTCGGCGTATTTCAGTGCCGCGGCATCCGGCGTACGCAGTACCTGCGCTTCGATCAACTGCTGCACGCTCAGGTGTAGCGGGTACTCGGTGGCAGTGGCGTTCCAGTCTTCGAGGATCTGCTGGCGCTCTTGCGCGGCGAGCATCGGCAACGCGGCGATGGACTGCTGCGGCGCAGCGACAATCGCACGCAGCAATGCTTGCCAGTGTTCGAACAGGCGCGCGATGGTCGCGGCCTCGAACAGATCGCTGGCGTAGGTCAGACTGACCATCAGCCCGGTGGCGGTTTCTGTGGTATCCAGGGTCAGGTCGAATTGTGCGGTGCCGCTGTTCCACGGCAGGCCTTCGATGCGCAAATCCGCCACTTCCGTGACCGGCGCTGCATCGCGCTGGTGGTTGAACAACACCTGGAACAACGGGCTGTGGCTCAGGCTACGCTCTGGCGCCAGCGCTTCGACCAATTGCTCGAACGGCAGATCCTGATGCGCCTGGGCGCCCATTGCCGCCTGACGAGTCTTCTGCAGCAGATCACGGAAACTCAGGTCGCCGGCAAACTGTGCGCGCATCACCTGGGTGTTGACGAAGAAGCCGATCAGACCTTCAGTTTCGGCGCGGTTACGGTTGGCAATCGGCACGCCGACACGGATGTCGTCCTGGCCGCTGTAGCGGTGCAACAGGGTCTGGAACGAGGCCAGCAAGAGCATGAACATCGTCACCCCCTCACGCCGGGCAACCTCCTGCAATTGCGCGCTCAACGCGGATTCCAGCGGCGCATCCAGCCGCGCGCCACGATAGCTCTGCACCGCCGGACGCGAATGGTCCAGCGGCAGCTCCAGCACCGGTTGTTCGCCGCCGAGTTGGGCCAGCCAATAGTCGAGTTGACGCTGACGCTCGCCGGCCTCCATCCACTGCCGCTGCCATTGCGCGAAATCGGCGTATTGCAGCGTCAGCGCTGCCAGCTCGAACGGTTGTCCGGCGCGTTCTGCGGCATACATCGCCATCAGGTCGCGCACCATCACTTGCATCGACCAGCCGTCAGACACGATGTGGTGCTGAGTAATCACCAGCACATGATCGTCTGCCGCCAACCGCAGCAGGCTGACGCGCAGCAGCGGCCCGTTCAACAGATCGAACGGTTGGCGGATCTGCGCCTGCACCCAGTCCGCTAGACCCTCTTCGGTGTTGAGGCTGTGTTGTTCAATCGTCAATTGGCCTTGCGCATGAATCACCTGCACAGTGCGCTCGTCGTCCTGACGGAACGTGGTGCGCAACGGTTCATGACGCGCCACCAGTTGATTGAAGCTGTTCTGCAACGCGGCGATGTCCAGCGCACCGCGCAAGCGCAAGGCACTTGGCACGTGGTAAGCGGCGCTGTCTGGCTCCAGTTGCCAGAGGAACCACTGACGTTCCTGGGCATAAGACAACGCCAGTGCATCTCCGCGCGGCAGCGCCAGCATCGGCAGGGTTTCGCTGTGTTGCAAGGTGGCGCAGGCGGCGGCAAAGGCTTGCAGCGTCGGCTGCTCGAACAGCGTACGCATCGGCACATCGAGCTTGAGCGTCTGGCGGACCCGGGAAATCACTTGGGTGGCCAGCAGCGAGTGGCCGCCACGTTCGAAGAAGCGGTCGTTGAGCCCCACCGCGCCGGATTCCAGAACGGTTTCCCAGATCTGCGCCAGTTGCACTTGCAGCAACGTCTGCGGCGCAACATATGCGCACAGGTCCTGGCTCAGCTCGACTTTCGGCAGCGCGGTGCGATCAAGTTTGCCGTTGTTGTTCAACGGCAACGCGTCCAGCGACAGCAGGTGCGCCGGCACCATGTAATCAGGCAGCACCTGTTGCAGCGAAGCTTTGAGCGAGTCCAGCCACTTCGCGGTCGCAGGTTCGGTGCCTGCTTCGGGCACCACATAAGCCACCAGTTGTGCGCCGCCCGGGAAATCCTGAGCGATCACCGCGGCGGCGCGCACGCCCTCCTGCGCTTGCAGACAGGCTTCGATTTCACCCATCTCGATGCGCAAGCCGCGAATCTTCACTTGATGGTCGATACGCCCGGCGTATTCAAGATCGCCGTTTTCGTTGTAGCGGGCGAGGTCGCCGCTGCGATACAGACGCCCCCCCGCCTCGGCGGCAAACGGATCCGGCAGGAAGCGTTCGGCGGTAAGGGCCGGACGATCGAAATACTGCTGCGCCAGACAGGCGCTCGCGCCGATGCACAATTCGCCGACACCACCGGCTGGCAGCAATTGCCCGGCGCTGTCGAGTACGTACAACGCGCGACCGGGAATGGCCCGGCCAATCGGAATACCGAAACTGTCGCTGGCATCGCTCAAGCGGCAGTCGTGCACGCTGGACACCACCGTCGCCTCGGTCGGCCCGTAGGTGTTGAGCAAGCGCACGTGGCTCAAACCTGCCTCGTGCCACAGGCGCAGGCCTTCGACGGACATGGCTTCACCACCGACGTGAACCTGACGCAACCGGCCCAGGCTGGCGATGTTGCCGCCAGCGCATTCACGCGCCAGCAAGAACCAGTAAGCCGCCGGCAAGTCCGCCAGGGTCACGCTTTGGCCGACGATCTCGTCTGCCAGTTGCAGGACGTCCCAGAGTTCATCGCCTCGCATGATCAGCGCCGCACCGACGCACAGCGGTGGGTAGCACTGCTCGACAAAACCGTCGAAGCTGAAGGTCGCAAATTGCAGCACGCGATCACCGGCAGTGAGCGCCGAATACTCGGCACCGGTCTGGCAGAACTCGCGCAGCGCCCCGTGAGCAATCGCCACGCCTTTTGGCTGGCCGGTGGAACCCGAGGTGTAGATCACGTAAGCCAGGTCATCGACCGTGGCGTGATTCAGCGGATCGCTGTCCGGATAACCGCCCAGCGTCTCGATGATGTCGCTCAGGCGCAGATGCTCGAGCCCCTCCGGCAGCGGCACGTCTTGCAGCAGAGCGGATTCATCGAGCAGCAGATCGACACGGCTGTCTTCGATCATGTAGGCCAGACGTTGGGGCGGGTAGTTGGCATCGAGCGGCACGTAGGCGGCGCCCGTCTTCAGCACGGCCAGCAAGCTGACGATCATTTGCGGGCCACGACGCAGCGCCAGACCGACGCGTTTGCCCGGCGCAGCACCGCTGGCCTGCAGACGGTGGGCGAGGCGATTCGCCTGGCGGTTCAGTTCGTCATAGCTCAGGCGCTGTTCACCGCACTGCACGGCCAGTGCCTGCGGTGTGGCTTTGGCCTGCGTGGCAATGCGCTCGTGCACCAAGCCTGCGTGCAGCAACTGCAGCGCCGGCGGTTGGCAGTGGGCGCGCATGGCGTGCGTGGCGGCTTCATCAAGTAGCGTCAGGTTGCCGAGGCAACCCGTGGCGTTGGTGATCAGTTGCTCGAGCAAGTGGCGCAGGTTGGCACAGAGCATGTGCACCTGAGCGGCGCTGAATCGCGCGGCGTCGTAGCTCATCTCCAGGCTCAGCGTGGCGCCGAGTTCAATGCCCAGCGTCAGCGGATAGTGAGTGCGTTCATGGTTATGCAGGTTGCCGAAGGTCAACCCGGCCGGCGCGCCCTGTTTCAGCGCCTCGGCCACCGGGAAGTTTTCGAACACCAGCAGACTGTCGAACAGCGCCGAGCCCTGATGCCCTGCCCAGCCCTGAATGTCGTACAGCGGCACGTGCTCGAAGTCACGCAGGGCCAGGTTCTGCGCCTGCAAATCAGCCAGCCACTGGCCGACGCGGTGATCCGGGCGCGGGTTGCACACCAGCGGCAAGGTGTTGATGAACAGCCCTAGTTGCTGCTCGATGCCCGGCAGCGGTGCCGAACGACCAGCCACAGTGGCGCCGAACGCTACGCAGTCCTGCCCGGTGTAGCGTTGCAGCAACAGGCTCCAGGCCGCTTGCAGCAAGGTGTTGAGGGTGACTTTCTGCTGACGGGCGAACTCGCCCAAACGCCGTGTTGCGGCTTCGTCGAGCACCTCGCGATGTTCGTCTGTGCCGTGGCCGCCCACGGGCGGACGCAGGGCATCGGCAAGCAGCGTCGGCGCCTGCAACGGAGCCAGCGCAGCATTCCAGAACGCCTTGCCAGCGCCTGCTGATTGCTGCTGCAACCAGCCCATGTAATCGCGGTAATGCCCGACCGGCGCCGGCAGTGAGCGCCCGGCGGCGTAGTGCGATATCACCTCGCCGAGCAACTGCGCATTACTCCAGCCGTCCATGAGGATGTGGTGGCTGGTGTAGATCAAATGCCAGTGATCGGCACCGGTGCGCACCAGTTTCAGGCGCAATAACGGCGCGCAGTCGAGCTCGAAACCCTGCGCCCGCTCAGCTTCGGCCAGCGCATCGGTGTCAGTGTTGTCCAGTACCTGCAGCGGCAGTTGCACCTGGCGGCTGATCACCTGATGGGCGCTGTCCAGGCCCTGCCAGTGGAAGCTGCTGCGCAGCACATCATGCCGCGCCAGCGCCGCTTGCCAGGCACTGGCAAAACGCTGCGGATCAAGGCCCTGGATGTCCAGACGCATCTGGCTGATATAGGCCTCGACCTGCGGTTCATACAGGGTGTGGAACAACATGCCCTGCTGCATCGGCGACAGCGGATAGACATCTTCGATGACCGCGGCGGCCACTGGCAACGCATCCAGTTGCGCCTGATTGATACGTGCCAACGGGAAGTCCGATGGCGTCGCTTGCGCGGTGTCGAGGGCGCAGCAGTGCTCGATCAGTGCCGTCAGTTCTGCGGCGTAGCGATCAGCCAACATTTGCACGGTGGCGCTATCGAACATCTGCGAGCTGAAACCCCAGCTCAGGCTCAATTCACCGCCATAGACCTGGCCTTCGACCGTCAGCCAGTTATCCAGCGGCGCCTGCGAATCCTGGGCGGTACCGCCGGACTCGGCGGATGGCACCAGCAGCGCCTGCTCATCGAACTGACGATCGAACTGTCCCAGATAGTTGAAGGTAATCCGCGGCGGCGGCAGTGCCGCCAGTTCTTCGCGCACCGACGGCGCTGCCAGATAACGCAGCACGCCGTAACCCAGACCTTTGTCCGGTACTGCGCGCAGTTGTTCTTTGATCGCCTTGATCGAACCGTCGAGGTCCTCGGTCGCCACCAGGTTGACGGCGAACAGGCTGGTGAACCAGCCGATGCTGCGCGTCAGGTCAATATCGTCGAACAGGTCTTCACGGCCATGGCCTTCCAGTTGAATCAGGGTGCCCGGCTGACCGCTCCAGCCACTGATGGTGCGCGCCAGTGCCGTCAGCAGCAGATCGTTGACCTGCGTGCGATACGCCGCCGGTGCCTGTTGCAGCAATTGGCGCGTGTGCTCGGCGTCCAGACGCCATTCGATCTTTTCGCCGAAACGGTTTTGCAGGCTGCCTTCCGGGCGTTCGCACGGCAGATCCTGTGCGGCGTCGTGCTGGGCTTTCCAGTAAGCCAGTTGATCGTCGAAGCGTGAAGCCTCGCTGCTCAGGCGCGCAGTCCAGCTCTGGAACGCGCTGGTCTTGGCCGGCAATTGCACGCCTCCGCCCGCTGCGAGTTGCTCGTACGCTTGCTGCACATCTTCCAGCAACACGCGCCACGACACACCGTCCACCACCAGGTGATGGAGGATCAGCGACAGGCGTTGACTGCCATCGGCCATGGTCACCAAGACCGCGCGCAGCAACGGCCCGTTGGCCAGATCAAGACTGCGTTGGGCGGCGTCGCAATGGGCGGTCAGTTGCTCGGTCGTCTCGGCCGTGCGCTGCCACAGGTCAGCGCGTTCGACCTGTGCGGCGTACGCTTGCCGCCAGCCTTCGGCGCCCTCGACAAAACGCAGGCGCAAGGCATCGTGGTGGTTGATCACATGGGTCAACGCGGCGTCGAGCCACTGAGCGTTCAGCGCCTCGCGCGGGGTTAGCAACAGGGACTGGTTCCAGTGTTCACGCAGCGGCATCGCCCGGCTGAAGAACTGCTGCTGGATCGGCCCCAACAAGGCCTCGCCCGTGGCCGGCGCCTGATCCACCGAGCTGTGGCTGTCGAGGATCGCGACCAGCGCCAGACTGCGCACAGTCTGATACTGGAACAGGTCACGCGGGCTGATACGGATCCCGGCCTGCCGCGCGCGGCTGACCACTTGAATCGAAATGATCGAATCGCCGCCCAGCTCGAAGAAGTTGTCTTCCAGACCCACGCGTTGCAAACCGAGCACGTCTTCCCAGATCGCCGCCAAGGCTTTTTGCATGGCATCCTGCGGCGCGACGAAGGCTTGCTGCGGCGCGGCATCCGGCTGCGGCAAGGCTTTGCGATCGAGCTTGCCGTTGGCGGTGACCGGCAGTCTGGCCAGCGTCATCAGGTAAGTCGGCACCATGAATTCCGGCAGGCTGCCGAGCAGCCAGGCTTTGACGTCCTGTTGCCATTGTTCGTCTGCCTGAGCAGTGTCCAGCACCAGATAGCCAACCAGATGCTTGCCGCCCTGCACCAGCACCACGGCTTCACGCACCAGCGGATGCTGCATCAGGCGGGTTTCGATTTCGCCCAGCTCGATGCGCAAGCCGCGCAACTTCACCTGATGATCGAGACGCCCGAGGTATTCGATGACACCGTCGGCACGCTGGCGCACTCGGTCACCGGTACGGTACAGGCGCGCGCCGTCATGGAACGGGCACGGCACAAAACGCTCGGCGGTCAGTGCCGGGCGCTGGTGATAACTGCGCGCCAGCCCTGCCCCGCCCAGGTACAACTCACCGGCCACGCCGCTCGGCACTGGCGACAGTTCGGCATCGAGCACATGGGTGCGCAGGTTGGCGATAGGCCGACCGATTGGCACGCTGTCGGCACCCTCGTCGACACAGGTCCAGTGAGTGACGTCGATGGCCGCTTCGGTCGGGCCGTACAAGTTGTAGAGCCCGGCGTTCGGCAGTCTGGCGAACACTTGCAACTGCGCATCGAGTGGCAATGCTTCGCCGCTGCAGACAATGCGCTTGAGCCCGACACAAGCTTCAACGCCCGGCTCATGAATAATCGCCTGCAACATCGACGGCACAAAGTGCAACGTGCTGATGCCGTAGCGATTGATGGTCTTGATCAACAGCGATGGATCGCGGTGCGCGCCTGGCGCTGCCACGACCAGGCGCGCGCCGGTCAGCAGCGGCCAGAAAAATTCCCAGACCGACACGTCAAAACTGAACGGGGTTTTCTGCAGTACCGAATCGCTGGCGTCCAGCCCGTAAGCCTCCTGCATCCAGCACAAACGGTTGACCAGCGCCGCATGACTATTACCGGCGCCTTTCGGTTTACCAGTGGAACCAGAGGTATAAATCACATACGCCAGGTTCAGCGGATCGACGACCACGTCCAGACGACTTTCACTGTAGCGATCCAGCCAGTCGGCTTCCTGATCGAGGGTAACCACCGTCACTCCGTCGGTCGGCAGCGACGATAACAACGCACTCTGGGTCAGTAACAAGGTGAGGCCGCTGTCCTCGATCATGTAGGCCAGACGCTCTTGCGGGTACTCCGGATCCAGTGGCACATAGGCGCCGCCGGCCTTGAGAATCGCCAACAGACCGATCACCATTTCCAACGAACGCTCGACGCAAATCCCCACCAGGCTGTCGGCCCGCACGCCTTGCTCACGCAACAGACGGGCCAGTTGGTTGGCCCGCGCATCCAGTTGCGCGTAACTCAGGGTTTGTTCGGCGAACACCAGCGCCGGGGCATCCGGGGTGCGCGCCACCTGGGCTTCAATCAGTTGATGGATGGCTTGCTCAGTCGGGTAAACCGCTGTTGCATCGTTCCAGGCATGCACCAGCGTGTGCTGCTCATCGGCGTCCAGCAACGGCAGCTCGCCAATGCGTTGCGCAGGATCAGCGACCATTGCCTTGAGCAGACGCAACCAGTGGCGCGCCATGCGTTCGATGGTCGGCGCGTCGAACAGGTCGCTGGCGTAAGTCAGTGCGGCGTGCAGCTTGCCGCCCTTCTCCCACGTGTCCAGCGTCAGGTCGAACTGGGTGGTTCGGCTTTGCCAGTCGAGGCTGTCGAGCACCAGGCCCGAGGCCGTGCTGAGGGCGGCGATATCGGCCACCTGCGGCTGGTGGTTGTACATCACCTGGAACAGCGGCGTGTGACTGAGGCTGCGTTCCAGTTTCAGCGCTTCGACCAGTTGCTCGAACGGCAGATCCTGATGCGCCTGGGCACCGAGCGCCGTCTCTTTGATCGCCTGCAGCAACGTATCGACGCGGGTCTGGCCATTTATCTGGGTACGCAGCACCTGGGTATTGACGAAGAAACCGATCAGGCCTTCGATCTCGGCGCGATTACGGTTGGCAATCGGCACGCCGACGCGGATGTCGGTCTGACCGGTGTAACGGTGCAGCAGCGCATTGAAGGCGCCGAGCAACAACATGAACAACGTGACTTGATGCTGTTGCGCGGTGGCGCGCAGTTGCTCGGCCAATGGGCCGTCGACGGCAAACTCATAGCGCGTGCCGCGATAGCTCGGCATGGCCGGGCGCGAATGGTCCAGCGGCAGCTCCAGCACCGGGTGCTCATCACCCAACTGCGCCTGCCAATACTCCAGTTGCCGCGCCTGCTCGCCGGCTTCCAGCCAACGGCGTTGCCACAACGCGTAATCGCTGTACTGAACCGGCAAGGCTGCCAGTGCCGGTTGCTGGCCGGCGTCAAAGGCGTCATAGCAACGGATGAACTCGTCGATCAGCACGTTCATCGACCAGCCATCGGAAACGATGTGGTGCAGGGTCAGCAGCAATACGTGCTCCTGCTCGGCGAGCTTGAGCAAGGTAACCCGCAGCAAAGGCCCGACGGCCAGATCGAACGGCAACACCGATTGCTGCTCGGCGGCACGAACGACAGCCGCCTCGCGTTCGGCGGCCGGCAGTGCGCTGAAATCTTCGTGATGGATGTTCAAGGTCGCCGTGGCCGGCACCTGCAACAGACTGTCGTCAGTCTGACGCTGGAACACCGTGCGCAAGGTTTCATGGCGCGCCACCAGTGCCGCAAACGCCTGCTCCAGTGCTGGCAGATTCAGCAGCCCGCTCAGACGTACCGCGCCTGGCAAGTTGTAGGCGCCGCTGTGCGGGTCCAGTTGCCAGAGAAACCACATCCGTTGCTGCGCGTAAGACAACGCCTGGCGATCTTCGGCCTCGATCCCGGCGGGAATCGGGAACCGGGCGAAATCCACGCCCTCCTTTTGCAGGGCCGCGAGGAACATCTGGCGCTTTTCCAGGGGCAACCCGATAAACCGGCGAGCAAGTTTCAAGGAGTCTTCAGCATTCATTTCTTAGCATCCGGATCAGTAGGCAGGAAGCACAAAGGCACGTCGTCCCTATAAAACGAATGCACACCGGAAAAATTAGCGAATGAGAAGAACTTGCAGACAAGACAAACCCCTGTAGGAGTGAGCCTGCTCGCGATAACGGCTTTTCAGTCAATGATGCAGCGACTGACAGACCGCTATCGCGAGCAGGCTCACTCCTACAGGGGGTTGGGTGAAGCCAGGAATCGCGCTACACAGCGGCCATCAAACTGTGCCGGCGATGGTGCACTTCCAGTTGATCCTTGATCACCTTCAGCACTTTGGCTTCGTGCTCATGGATGAAGAAATGACCGCCAGCGAGCATGTCCACGGAGAAACTGCCGAGGGTTTCCTTGCTCCAGCCGATCAATTGCTCGGTGGTCGCGCGGTCAGTGGTACCGCCGAGTACATGCACCGGGCATTTGAGCAGTGGGCGCTGGATCGGCTGAAAACGCCCGCACAGCAAGAAGTCGGCACGCAGCACCGGCAGGGTCAGGCTCATCAGTTCGGCGTTGGCGAGAATTTCCTCGCTGGTGCCATTCAAGGTGCGCAGTTGCTCGATCAGTTCGGCATCGCTCTTAGGCTCGGCGAAGCCACGGTCATACTCACTGCGCAGCGTTGGCGCCGCCGTGCCGGAGGCGAACAGCGCAACCGGCTCCGGCAAGCCCAAGGCACGCAAGGCATGGGCCAGCTCGCAGGCCAGCAGCGCGCCGAGGCTGTGGCCGAAAATGGCATAAGGCGCGCGCAGGGTCGTTTGCAGTTCGCTGGCCAACTGACGGGCCAGCGCCCGCATATCGGTTTGCAGCGCTTCGCCAAAACGTGCGCCGCGACCCGGTAGTTCTACCGGTTGCAGCGTCAGCCACTGCGGCAATTTGCGCCGCCAGCGGCTGTAGACCATGGCACTGGCGCCCGAATAAGGAAGGCACAGCAATGTCAGCTGAGTCACCCGGCTTACCTCGAAAAGTTGTCTGTATAAAAGAACGAAGGCGGCCCTGCAGAAATTAGCCCGCGCGCGTCTATCCAGTCATTTCAGGTGGCGGTAACTCTGTATCGCTGAGCCCAACACCACAGCCCCGGCAGCAATCGCCAGCCAGAACCCGCTGCGCGCACCAAAGGCATCGACCAGCGCCCCGGCCCCCGCTGCACCAATCGCTACGCCAATACTCAAACCGGTCGCCAGCCAGGTCAGGCCTTCAGTCAGTTTGGCCGGCGGCACAATGCGCTCAATCAACGCCATCGCCACAATCAGTGTCGGCGCGAAGAACAGCCCGGCGATAAACACCGCCACCGACAAGCCCAAGATATTGCTCGCCAGCAGTAGCGGCAATGTCGTTACCGCCGTCGCCACGCCACCGTACAAAAACAAGCGGGGCAACGGCACTTTCGAGCGCATGCCGCCGAAGGCGATACCAGCCAGGCACGAGCCGATGGCGTAAACCGACAAGACGATGCTCGCCGCCGCTGGCTGCCCTTGCTGCTGGGCAAACGCAACGCTGACCACATCAATCACGCCGACGATGATGCCCATGGCAATCATCAGCGCCAGCAGTAGCTGAATATCCGTTGACGCAATGATTGAGCCCTGATGATGCGACTCCTGTGGATGCACCGCCGGCTCAGTGCTGCGCTGGGCCACGAACGCCGTGACACCTATCGCCAGCGCCAATAACGCCGCCATCGGCCCGGCTTCGGGAAACACTGCCACGCACAACCCCACCGACAGCGGCGGACCGACAATAAAGCAGACTTCATCGAGTACCGACTCCAGCGCATACGCCGTCTGCAATTGCGGCTGGCCGCGATAGATTTCCGTCCAGCGCGCTCGCACCATCGCCGACATGCTCGGCATGCACCCGGCCAGCGCGGCGAAGATGAACAACGTCCAGGTCGGCGCCTGCAAACGCGTGCAAAGCAGCAACATCAGTAGCGCGCCACCGCCGATCAATGCCGATACCGGCAGAATGCGCCGCTGACCAAAGCGATCAACCAGCCGCGAAACCTGTGGCGCACAAAACGCCGTGGCCAAGGCAAACGTCGCCGCCACCGCACCGGCCAACGCATAGCCGCCGTACAGCTGCGAAAGCATGGTGATCACGCCGATACCGGTCATGGAGATCGGCATGCGCGCGATCATCCCGGCCAGCACAAAATTTCGTGCACCGGGGGCGTTGAACAATTCGCGGTAGGGGTTTGCCATGGACTGCAGCCTCATCAAGGGCCGCCAAGTTGCCATAGCGCCCGAAGCTGTGAAAGCGCGGAATTGTTGGTGGAATGTGAAGACGCCCTTCGCGAGCAGGCTCGCTCCCACAGGAGGATTCATGTACGACGTTGATCCAGTGTGGGAGCGAGCCTGCTCGCGAAAGCGTCAGCAAAATCACCGCAGACTTTCTGCCAAATGAACTCTCACTGTTGGCAACCGGTCAGCTATGTAAGCCCTCACTCAAGGCGCGCCATTGCATGCACATCTCCCTCACCGGACAAGTAGCCCTGATCACCGGTGCCAGCTCCGGCATCGGCCACGCGGCCGCCCAAGCCCTGGCTGCTGCCGGCGCTGCGGTGGTCATCAACTACAACCGCCAGGCCGAACCTGCCGAAGCATTGGCCCGGCAGATCATCGCTGACGGTGGTCAAGCCCTCGCCATCGGTGCCGATGTCTCGAAGGAAGATGAGGTTGAACGGCTGTTCGCCGAAACCCTCGATGCCTTCGGCTCACTGGACATTCTGGTGGCCAACTCGGGTCTGCAAAAAGACGCCGCCGCTGTGGACATGACCCTGGACGACTGGAACGCGGTGATCGGCGTTAACCTCACCGGGCAGTTCCTCTGTGCCCGCGCCGCCCTGCGGATTTTCATTCGCCAAGGCATTCGTGAAGGCGTGTCCCGCGCAGCCGGAAAGATCATCCACATGAGTTCGGTGCACCAGCGCATTCCCTGGGCCGGGCACGTCAATTACGCCGCGTCCAAGGGTGGCGTCGATCAGTTGATGCAGACCCTCGCGCAGGAAGTCAGCCAGCAGCGCATTCGCATCAACGGCATCGCGCCGGGGGCGATTCGTACGGCGATCAACAAAGACGCCACCGAAGGCGCGGCCGCTGAAAAGCTGCTCGACCTGATTCCCTACGGACGTATCGGCGATGCTGAAGACGTCGCCAACGCCGTGGTCTTTCTCGCCTCCGACGCCTCCGATTACATCGTTGGCACCACCCTGTTCATCGACGGCGGCATGAGCCTCTATCCGGAGTTTCGCGGCAATGGCTGAGCATCACCTGGAACGACAAAGCCCGATCGACGCCCACGGCATCATCGGCGACATGCGCAGTGCGGCACTGGTCAATGATCGCGGCAGTGTGGATTTTTTCTGCTGGCCGGAGTTCGACAGCCCGTCGATTTTCTGTTCGTTGCTGGACTCGCCGGACGCCGGGATTTTTCAACTGACGCCGGACTTGCCCGATGCGCGACGCGAGCAGATTTACCTGCCCGACACCAACGTCCTGCAAACCCGCTGGCTCAGTGAATATGCCGTGGTGGAAATCACCGACATGTTGCCCGTGGGCGACAGCGAGGATGATCTGCCGTTGCTGATGCGCCGGGTGCGGGTAGTCAGCGGCGAAGCGACCTTCCACATGCGCTGCGCCGTGCGGCACGACTATGCCCGTGCCGACACCCGCGCGCAGTTGGAGCAAAAGGACGTAGTGTTCAGCGCCAGCGCGCAACCGACGTTGCGCCTGGCCTCGGATCAACCGATGCAGGTTGACGCCCAAGCCGCCGTTGCGCACTTCACGCTGAAACAGAATCAGACCGCAGGCTTCATGCTCGGCGCCACGGACGATCCGCGCTTCGCTGAAGGGGCTGGTGAGTTCTGCATGGAACGCACACTGAAGTTCTGGCGCGACTGGATCGGTCAGTCGATTTACCGCGGGCGCTGGCGCGAAATGGTCAACCGCTCGGCACTGGCGTTAAAACTCCTGACCTCGCGCAAACACGGCGCGATTCTCGCCGCTGCTACTTTCGGCCTGCCGGAAACGCCGGGCGGCGAACGCAACTGGGACTACCGCTACACCTGGATCCGCGATGCCTCGTTCACGGTCTACGCGTTCATGCGCCTGGGTTTTGTCAGCGAAGCCAACGATTACATGCGCTGGCTGCGCGGGCGGGTCAGCGACTGCCACGGGCAACCGATGAAACTGAACATTCTTTATGCCATCGACGGCCGTCAGGAACTGCCGGAAACCGAACTTGCCAACTTATCCGGCCACGGCGGCGCAAAACCGGTGCGCATCGGCAATGGCGCCTACGAGCAGATCCAGCTGGATATCTTCGGCGAACTGATGGACGCGGTGTATCTGGTCAACAAGTATGGTGACGCGATTTCCCACGAAGGCTGGAAACACGTGCGCGAAGTGGTCGATCAAGTCTGTGAGACGTGGCAGACCAAAGACGTAGGCATTTGGGAAATGCGTGGTGAGCAGCACCACTTTCTGCATTCGCGGCTGATGTGCTGGGTCGCGCTGGACCGGGCCATTCGGCTGGCCTCAAAACGCTCGCTGCCCGCGCCATTCGCGCAGTGGGACCAAACCCGCCAGGCGATCTATGCCGACATCTGGGACAACTTCTGGAACGAAGAACGCGGACACTTCGTCCAGTACAAGGGCGGCACCGCGCTGGACGGTTCGATGTTACTGATGCCTCTGGTGCGCTTCGTCAGCGCCAAGGACCCGCGCTGGTTGTCGACCCTTGAGGCCATCGAAAAGACCCTGGTGCGCGACGGCATGGTTTATCGCTATCGCAACGACGACGCCAACATTGATGGTTTGGCCGGCACCGAAGGCGCATTTGCCGCCTGTTCGTTCTGGTACGTCGAATGCCTGGCCCGCGCCGGGCAAGTGGAGAAAGCTCATCTGGAATTCGAACAACTGCTGCGCTACGCCAATCCGCTGGGCCTTTACGCCGAAGAGTTCGACGCCCATGGCCGGCATCTGGGCAACACCCCGCAGGCCTTGACGCATCTGGCGTTGATCAGCGCGGCAAGTTTTCTCGACCGCAAGTTGAGTGGGGAAAAGAGTTACTGGCAGCCGTAATCGTCGCCAAGATCTGTAGGAAATAGTCCGTATCAACAGCCAATTGTAGGACTGATACCTACGCAAAAGCAGGCTCACTCCCACCCCCTGTGGCGAGGGAGCTTGCTCCCGCCGGGTCGCGAAGCGGCCCTGAAACCTGCCTCCCCAATCCCACTGAAGCACCGAGTTGCCTGACTTTGCGTCTGCTGCGCAGCCGAGCGGGAGCAAGCTCCCTCGCCACAGTTCGAACACACCTGCGGACTACAGCGGCTCAACGTCCCCCACCACATCCCTCCCCCGCAACTCGCAGTCACACCCGGAAATACCCTGTTGCCAGCTGTTACATCCGCCCCTACCATCCATCGCAACGGGCACAGCGGAGCTGTCCAACAAAACCCGAATTCAAGGAACCAGAATGAGCCAACGCATCCACCGCCAGATCGACACCCCACTGCGCACGGGCCTCAAGCGCGACGAACTGTGGGAAGCCGCCGACAAAGGCCTGATCAAATGCTGGGAAATCGGCCGCCAGCGCGCCGCCCGCTTCCCCGACCTCGCTCAACGCTGCAGCGCCGATGAACTGCCGGTGCTGGGCTGGAAAGGTGGCGTCAGCCGTAGCCTGAAGAAGAATGAAAAATACGGATCGCTGAAATACCTCGCCCAGTGGCAGGGGTTGCGTGGGGAGGATCTGGATATTGATCTGGGTGCCGAACGGGTCATGACCTGCTCGCGGACGAAAATGGTGGTGACGTTTACGCCGGATCGCAGCAAGTATTTCAATCAGGTGGGCGAAGCGGAAGGTATAGCTTCATAAAGAAAAAGCACGAGAACATAGAAGGTTTTTTCCTGCAATGCACATATGTGCTTTTGCAACTCAATCCATAAATCACAAGGCACAGACATTGAAGCTCACAGAAAAAATACTTGATGAGATTTCAAATCAAGGATCAGAAATCGCTAAAAAATACTCAGTGCCTCTATTGGTTTTTGACGCCGAGAAAACTAAACCGCAGACAGCAACCGGACTACTGCTGGAAACTCAAAGAGGCACCGTTCTTGTTACCTCAGCCCACGTTTTCGAAGGCTACTTAGAACTAAAGGATGCTGGTCGTTTTCAGGCGGGAATGAGAGGCAAAGTCATAAAGAACCTGAAAGATAGAATTCGACTTTCAAAAACTCAGGACGTCGGCTTTGCATTACTGACCGATGACGAGGTTGCAGGCACTGGTTTCCCTGTCTACCCAAAGTCCGGTGTATCGCAAGAGCCACCGCAGAAGCTGGATCTCGTTGCCTATTCCGGCTTTCCCGGTTGCTGGAAAGAAGTGCTGGCCAATATAGGTATGAGACTTACCGCATTAACTTGCCTTGCAGCCGTAGAAACAGTCGAAGATGATCAATTCTCTGTCCGAATGGACGAGGAACGATACGAGCTTGCGCAAAACTCAATCCGTCATTTGGAGGATGCAGGTGGGATAAGCGGCGCGCCCGTATTCAGCCTGTTTGACTTCTGGAAGTCCAAACGTCGTCAGCCACTCTTGATTGGCTTCATTTTTGAAGGTTACGTTTGGTCTGAGACAGACCATAAACATTACGCTGTGCCTTTGAAGGCGCTACAGGAAATAGCTGACTTTGAGTTCTAAACTGTTTATTGCCTTCCGATAGGAGGTCGCTTTGGATCGCTTTTTCCGGCTCGATATCGTTCAAACAAGCAGTCTGCACATAGCCTATGAGCATCACGGCCCTGAAAACGGTGCGCCGGTCATCCTCCTTCACGGTTTCCCCTACTCCCCCCGCGCCTTCGACGAAATCGCCCCGCCCCTCGCCGCCAAGGGTTATCGGGTAATCGTGCCGTATCTGCGTGGTTACGGCCCGACCTGTTTCAACAGCCCGGGCATGCTGCGTTCCGGCCAGCAAGCGGCGCTGGCTCAGGATCTGCTGGAGCTGATGGATGCGCTGGGTATCGAGCAAGCGACGTTGTGCGGTTATGACTGGGGTGGTCGGGCGGCGTGCATTGTGGCGGCGCTGTTTCCTGAGCGGGTGCGCGGGTTGGTGACGGGCGATGGCTACAACCTGCAGGACATTCCGAATTCGATCCACCCGCTGGATCCTGCGAGCGAGCATCGCTACTGGTATCAGTACTACTTCCACACGCCTCGTGGCGTTGAAGGGCTGACGCAGAATCGTCGGGTGCTTTGCGAGTTGCTGTGGCAGTTGTGGTCGCCGACCTGGGCGCGGAACGCCGAGCGTTATCCGTTGAGTGCGCCGGCGTTCGATAACCCGGATTTCGTCGAGGTGGTGATTCACTCTTATCGCCATCGCTTCATGTATGCGCCGGGCGATCCGGCGCTGGAGGGGATGGAGCAGGCGCTCGAGAAACAACCAGCGATCAGCGTTCCGACGATTTCGCTGTGCGGTGCTGATGATGGTGTGGGCCCGGCGTCGGATGACGACGAAGATGCGCACCACTTCACCGGGCCTTATGAGCGGCGAGTTCTGGCGGGCGTCGGGCATAACATTCCCGAGGAAGCTCCTGAACAAACCCTCAAGGCATTACTGGATCTGTTGCAGCGCTGACCGAAAACCGCTCCCGATAAGCCTGCGGCGTCACGCCAATCGCCCGCAGGAAACTGCGCCGCAACGTTTCTTCACTGCCAAACCCGCAATTGGCGGCGATGCGTTTCACCGGCAGGCCAGTATCACTGAGCAAGCGCCGGGCGGTTTCGACGCGGATCAGCTCAATCGCCCGCGCCGGGGTCTGGCCGGTGTCGGCGCGATAATGGCGGACAAAACTGCGTTCGCTCATCCCAGCCTGCTCGGCGAGGGTCGGCACGCCAAGATCGCAGGTCAGGTTTTCGGCGATCCACGCATGCAGTTCATCAAACCGGTTGCCCTGATTCTGCAGTGACAGGGTCACGCTGAATTGCGATTGCCCACCCGGGCGTTTGAGGAACACCACGAGATGGCGGGCGACGTCCAGAGCGATGTCGCTGCCCAGGTCCTCTTCAACCATGGCCAAGGCCAGATCGATGCCGGCCGTAACCCCCGCCGAGGTCCACACCGGGCCGTCATTGATGAAAATCGGATTGGCCTCGACGTGCAAATTCGGATGCTGCTGCGCCAGTTGCTCGCAGCGGGTCCAGTGAGTAACCACGCGCCGGCCGTCGAGCCAGCCACTGGCCGCCAGCAGAAACGCGCCGGTGCAGACCGAGGCCACGCGCCGACATTTGCCGGCATGCTCGCGCACCCAATCCACCAACAGCACATCTTCGGCCGCCGGATAAATGCCCCAGCCGCCAGCGATGATCAATGTATCGCTGGGCGCTTCGGGCAACGGTTCGGCCAACACCGCCAGCCCCGCCGACGACATCACCGCCCCGCCGCCGCTGGCGATCACGCTCGGCGCATAAGGCATCGGCAAACCGCGCTGGCGGGCGATGTCGTTGGCCGAGGCGAACACCTGCAACGGGCCAGTAACGTCGAGGATCTGCATGTTGGCGAACGCGAGTACGTGGATGGCTTTGGGCATTTGGCGTAATTCGTGGGGTGATTGGCGTATGCGCCAGAACCTACGCGCCTACAGTGAAGCCGTCCACCCCTTTTCATGGAGTAAGAACGATGACGTTGCAGATCGGTTTTCTGTTGTTTCCGCAGGTTCAGCAACTCGACCTGACCGGGCCGTACGACGTGCTCGCCTCGTTGCCGGGCGTGCAGGTGCATCTGATCTGGAAGGATCTGATGCCAGTCACCGCCAGCACTGGTCTGTTGTTGAAACCGACTACGACGTTCGAGGATTGCCCGGATCTGGATGTGATCTGCGTGCCCGGCGGTGGTGGCGTCGGGGCGTTGATGGAAGACGAGGTGACGCTGGACTTCATCAAGCGTCAGGCCGCGCAGGCGCGGTATGTGACATCGGTGTGCACCGGCTCGCTGGTGCTCGGCGCAGCGGGTTTGCTGAAGGGCAAACGAGCGACCACGCACTGGTCCTATCACGATCTGTTGCCGACACTGGGAGCGATCGCGGTGAAGGATCGGGTGGTGCGTGACGGCAATCTGTTTACCGGCGGCGGGATCACCGCGGGGATTGATTTTGCCTTGGTGTTGGCTGAAGAGTTGGTGGGTGTCGACGCGGCGCAACTGATCCAGTTGCAATTGGAATATGCCCCGGCGCCGCCATTCAATTCGGGCAGCCCGGAGACTGCGCCGGGTGCGATTGTCGATGAAGCTCGTCTGCGGGCGGCGCCATCGCTGAAGTTGCGCACGGAAATTACCGAGCGCGCGGCAGCGAAACTCAACTTGCACTAGATCCAATCCCTACACAAATCCCCTGTGGGAGCGAGCCTGCTCGCGAAGACGGCGGATCAGTCGACATCAATGTTGTCTGACCGACCGCTTTCGCGAGCAGGCTCGCTCCCACAATGGGTTTTGTGTGAGGCCTCGGGCTTGTGTGCCGTCCCCACATCCCGCCTCACCCTCACTTGTCCCCACGCCCCCACCCGTGTAGAAAGCCCTTCCACAAATTTTGCACAGGGACTTTCAATGAAGGCTTTGCCATGGCTCTATCTGGCACTTCTCACCTTCGGTTACGGATGGGCGCTCAGTTACGGCCAACTCGGCTGGCTCGCGCTGATTTCCGTCGGGCTTTTATTGATCGCCGGTTTCGCCGTACGTCAGCAACAAGTGCCGTTTGCGCGCTATCTGGGTCACGGTCTGTTCATCGTTTTGGCCGTGGCTCTTGCCCTGCACTGGCTGCCGGGTTTCTACAACGGTCGGGGCATTGATCCGCAGCGTTTCACCGACAACGCTGTGCCGTTCTCGATGTACCTGAATCAGGACAAACCCCTGATTGGTTTCTGGCTGTTGCTGATCTGTCCGTGGATCGTCGCGCGGCGTTCGTTACGGCTGACGGTTTACGCCACCGCCATTGCCCTGACCTTGAGCGTGATCCTCGCCCTCGGCGGCGCGATGTTGCTGGGCATGATTGCCTGGGCGCCAAAATGGCCGGATCAGGCATGGCTGTGGGTGCTGAACAATCTGCTGCTGGTGACCTTGGTCGAGGAAGCGCTGTTTCGCGGCTACATACAAGGTGGCCTGAGCCGGCGTTTCAAGCACCTGCCCTATGGCGAAAATCTTGCTCTGCTGCTGGCCTCATCATTGTTTGGGCTGGCGCATCTCGGTGCAGGCTGGACGTGGGTGTTGCTGGCAGGTCTGGCGGGCGTCGGCTATGGTCTGGCCTACCGTTTTGGCGGGCTCGGCGCGGCGATCGCCACGCATTTCGGGCTGAACCTGCTGCATTTCGGCTTGTTCACTTATCCGATGCTCGCCGGCTGAAGCAAGCGCCGTTTTGCGACGCTGTGCTGATTATTGAAAAAAAATTTCAATAAAAAGCTGTCACCGCCGACAACCTTTCAAAGCCTTGCGGATTGAAAAACCATGCGTAACAACCAGCCCATTACACAACGCGAACGGACTTTCCCGGCTCAGCAGCGGTTGATTTCCACAACCGACGCCAAGGGCGTGATCACCTACTGCAACGACGCTTTCGTTGAAATCAGCGGGTTTTCGCGTGAGGAACTGATCCGTGCGCCGCACAACCTGGTCCGTCACCCCGACGTCCCGGCAGCGGTGTTTTCGCACATGTGGGGCACACTGAAACAAGGCTTGCCATGGATGGGCATTGTCAAGAATCGCTGCAAGACCGGTGATCATTACTGGGTTAACGCCTATGTAACACCGGTATTTGAAGGCAATCAGGTAGTCGGTTACGAGTCGGTGCGGATCAAACCCACCGCCGAACAGATCCGCCGTGCCGAAGCGCTCTACCAACGCATCAACCAAGGCAAGTCGGCGATCCCTTCCAGCGATAAATGGCTGCCGGTGTTGCAAGACTGGCTGCCGTTCATTCTGGTGAGCCAGTTGAGCTTCGTGATCGGCGCGACCCTGAACTCACAGTGGGGCTTTGCCCTGGCGGCCGGTTTGTCGGTGCCACTGGGCCTGCTGGGCCTGCAATGGCAGCAACGCGGGCTCAAGCGCCTGCTGCGCCTGGCCGAACAGACCACGTCCGATCCGTTGATCGCGCAGATGTACACCGACAGCCGTGGCGCCCAGGCGCGTCTGGAAATGTCGATCCTCAGCCAGGAAGCACGCCTGAAAACCTGCCTGACCCGTCTGCAGGACACTGCTGAACACTTGACCGATCAGGCCAAGCAGTCCGACCGACTGGCACACAGCAGCTCGACCGGCCTGGAACGTCAGCGGGTGGAAACCGAACAGGTCGCCACCGCCGTCAACCAGATGGCCGCGACCACCCAGGAAGTCGCCAGCCACGTGCAGCGCACCGCCGACGCGACTCAGGAAGCCAATCGCCTGACCGGTCGCGGTCGTGACATCGCTGGGGAAACCCGCGAAGCCATTCAGCGTCTGTCCGTCGTCGTGGGTGAAACCGGCCTGACCGTCACTCAACTGGCCAAGGACAGCGACGAAATCGGCGGCGTGGTTGACGTGATCAAAGGCATCGCCGACCAGACCAACCTGCTCGCTCTGAACGCTGCGATCGAAGCCGCGCGTGCCGGCGAGATGGGCCGTGGCTTTGCCGTGGTGGCTGACGAAGTGCGTCAACTGGCGCAACGCACCAGCGAATCGACCGGGCAGATTCACGCCCTGATCGCCAAGTTGCAGCAGACAGCTTCGAGTGCCGTGCAGACCATGGAAGCCGGGCATCGCCAGGCCGAAGAAGGTGTGGCGCGGGTGCTGGAAGCGGATCAGGCGTTGGTCGGCATCAGTGAAGCGGTGGCCAACATCACCGACATGACCACGCAGATTGCTGCGGCGACGGAAGAGCAAAGTGCGGTGGCTGAAGAGATCAGCCGCAACATCAGCAATATTTCGGAACTGGCGGATCAGACGTCGGAACAGGCGCATAACTCGGCGTTGCTGAGTGAAGAGCTGACCAAGACTGCCAATACACAGTACTCGTTGGTGGAGCGGTTTAACCGCTAAAAGCAAAAGATCGCAGCCTTCGGCAGCTCCTACAGGAACATGCATTCCAATGTAGGAGTTGCCGAAGGCTGCGATCTTTTGATCTTCAAAGCCCGGACGGCGAAAGCTTCCGGGTTTTTTGTTGCTTGTCTGAAAGTGATGGTGCTTGGCAGACCGCTTTCGCGAGCAGGCTCACTCCTACATTGGATCTGTGGTGATCACAGATTATGTGTCCGACGGCAATCCCCTGTGGGAGTGAGCCTGCTCGCGATGAGGACTTCTCTGCCAACGACGATCTCACTCAAGCAATGCAGACACTGCCTACAACTGCGCAAGAATGCGCCGACTGGTGCTTGATGAAGCCAGGCTCTATCGTTTGCCGGTCGCTACTCAACCACGCAGACCGGCCAGCATGAATACAACCCCCGCCCGAAAACCCGCAAAACAGAAAGTTCGTGATGAGCTGACATTCCATGATGTTCGACAAGCTGCGCGTGATGGTCAGAAAGTGTTCGATAAATTTGTGATCACTGGCAGGCTAACCATTACCTAGTAAATCAAAAAGATCGCAGCCTTCGGCAGCTCCTACAGGAACATGCATTCCAATGTAGGAGCTGCCGAAGGCTGCGATCTTTTGATCTTCAAAGCCCGGACGGCGAAAGCTTCCGGGTTTTTTGTTGCTTGTCTGAAGGTGATGGTGCTTGGCAGACCGCTTTCGCGAGCTGGCTCGCTCCTACATTGGATATGCGGTGGTCACAGATTATGTGTCCGACGACAATCCCTTGTGGGAGTGAGCCTGCTCGCGATGAGGCAATAACAGCCAGCGAAATTACTGAGGCAGCTTCAGTTTATCCAGCAACCGATTGACCAACAGTTCGTTGAGCATGATCACCTGTTGCAGCGCCAGCAGCGGTTTGCGCTCCGGGCCGCCGATTGAGTTGGCGATGTTACCGGCCATGGCGTGGGCGTATGAAAGCGACTAGCTCGCCTCGACCAGCAGGGTTTCGTCATCCAGCGTGGGATCAACGAGATAGACCGGGCGAAACTTGGGTGAGTTTGGCGGGGCCGCCAGGTCTTCGGGTTTGAGGTAGTAGTCGAGGGCGCGGTCGGTTGCTTCTTTGATCTTTTGCGGGCTGAGCGCGGGGTCGTGTGGGATTGGATCAGTGGCTGGAGGGTTTGGCGTGATTTTGAACATGGATGAAACTCCTATCGCAGTTTAAGGAGCCATCACTCTCGCTACCAAACGAGTGGGTGGTGGCCATACGCGGGTTGGTAGACCGGCTGCAATAGGAACCCGGCGCTCACGAGTGAGCCCCACGCATGACCACCATAAAGCGGAGCCTCTATAAGAGCCTCTACAAGGTGTTGCCACACAACTATTACAGACGGGCTACCAAACCCGATCACTGATTTGCAGTGACAGGCAAACGATATAGCCCGGCCCATAGCCGCGTAAGCCGGCGGATTCTGGCGTACGCGTAGGTAACGGCGCAAGGTGTTGTAGGTCCGGTGGCGTAACGGGTTGTGTGATTTAAACGTGATCGCGAGAAAGCGTTTACGGGCAGAAAACGCGGGCAGCTACCTTTTGTTTTGATGTTGTTCGTCAGACCGCTTTCGCGAGCAGGCTCACTCCTACATTGGATCTGTGGTGATCACAGATTTATGTGCCCGACCACAGTCCCCTGTAGGAGTGAGCCTGCTCGCGAAGAGGCCATAACAGCCAGCGAAATTACTGAGGCAGCTTCAGTTTATCCAGCAACCGATTGACCAACAGTTCGTTGAGCATGATCACCTGTTGCAGCGCCAGCAGCGGTTTGCGCTCCGGGCCGCCGATTGAGTTGGCGATGTTGCCGGCCATGGCATGGGCGTAAGAAAGCGACTCGCTCGCCTCGACCAGCAGGGTTTCTTCATCCAGCGTGGGGTCGACGAGATAGACCGGGCGAAACTTGGGCGAGTTTGGCGGGGCCGCCAGGTGTTCGGGTTTGAGGTAGTAGTCGAGGGCGCGGTCGGTTGCTTCTTTGACCTTTGTCGGGCTGAGCGCGGGGTCGTGTGGGATTGGGTCTGTGGGTGGTGGATTTGGTGTGATTTTGAACATAGATAAAGCTCCAATTTGAAAAAACGGGAGCCATCACCCTCGCTACCAAACGGCGGGTGGCGGCCATGCGCGGGTTGGTAGACCGGTCAAATTGGGTAACCCGGCGCTCACAGAGGAGCCCCACGCATGCCCACCATACAAAGCCATATCTCAAAAAAGGAGACAGCATCGACGGTGTCGCAACAACGACAATTTAAGGCGGGCTACCAAACCCGATCACTGATTTGCAGTGACAGGTAAACGATATAGCCCGACCTATAGCCGCGTAAGCCGGCGGATTCTGGCGTAGGCGTAGGTAACGGCGCAAGGTGTTGTAGGCTCGATGGCGTAACGGGTTGTGTGATTTAAACGTGCTTGCAGGATTGCGTTTACTGACAGAAAAATCCGCAAATGCCCTGTTCTTTTGATGGTGTCTGTCAGAACGCTTTCGCGAGCAGGCTCGCTCCCACATTTGGACCGGGTGCATCAGTAAGGGATTGGTCGGCTGTCAGGGCGCCATCGCTGGCAGGCCAGCTCCCACAATGGGTTGAGTACATTCTTTTAGGGATTGGTTGGATGTCAGGACGCCATCGCGAGCAGGCTCACTCCTACAGTTGGATCGGGTGCATTCAGTTGGGAATTGGCCGGGTGTCAGGGCGCCATCGCGAGCAGGCTCACTCCTACAGTTGGATCGGGTGCATTCAGTTGGGAATTGGCCGGCTGTCAGGCCGCCATCGCGAGCAGGCTCACTCCTACAGTTGGATTGGGTGCATTCAGTTGGGAATTGGTCGGCTGTCAGGCCGCCATCGCGAGCAGGCTCACTCCTACAGTTGGATCGGGTGCATTCAGTTGGGAATTGGTTGGATGTCAGGACGCCATCGCGAGCAGGCTCACTCCTACAGTTGGGTTGGGTGCATTCAGTTGGGAATTGGTCGGCTGTCAGGGCGCCATCGCGAGCAGGCTCACGCCTACAAGTGGATCGCGTGCGATCTGCAAGAGATTGGTCGGCTGTCAGGCCGCCATCGCTGGCAGGCCAGCTCCCACAGAAAAGCAAAAGCAGGAGCAGCGCCCACCTAACATCGCTTCTGCTCCTCACCACTCAACAGGATGAGCGTTAGCTCGGCTGCAGCTTTTGATCTTGATCCACGGGCGACGTCGGAAGGCTGAGTGGAGGGATTGATCCGGGGGTGGGAGCGCAGCGACCGTTTGGCGCAGCCAAACACAGCGAGAGGAGGTGCAGCGAAGCAAACCGTAGGCGCTGCGCCCGGATCGATACCGGAGCGAAGGGACCCCGAGCCCCAGCGAGCGGGCCGCACGTAGGAGCAAGCCTTTTTGGTTACTTTTTCGGCGTCTGGAAAAAGTGACCCGCCGTAAGGGCGGAACCCTAAGTGGCCGTTACCGCAGCAATGGATATGTACCCAAAACGAAGAACTGCAGCGCATCCAAGATCCATCCCCCTCACCCCAGCCCCCTCCCCCATAGGGGCGAGGGGAAAGGGAGACGATCTTTATGCAGTTCGGAGTCTCGGTGAATCCTTGAGAAACGCGGCCACCTGCTGCGCAGCGCTAGCCAAATGCTGCTCATGCGTAAACCCGGAAACCTTCAACGGCTTCAAATCATGATCCCCGGCCACCAGCCAAAACATCTTGATACTCGGCGATAACGCATACGCCTCAACCGCCTCACGATTACCCAGCGCATCCCGCTCCCCCTGCACAATCAAAGTCCGCGCCTGCAAAGAAGCCAAATGCTCAACCCGCGGCTTCTCCGGCTTCCCCACCGCATAAAACGGATACCCCAGACACACCAACGCATCAGCCCCCAACTCATCAGCCAGCAGACTCGCCATCCGCCCGCCCATCGACTTCCCGCCAATGGCCAAAACCCCAGTGACATGACGCCGCACCTCGGCATACACCTCACGCCAACATTCCTGCAATTTCGCTGCAGGATTCGGCGGACGCTTCACCCCATCCACCCGCCGCTGCGCCATATAAGGAAACTCAAACCGCAACACATTCACCCCAAGCCCGGCAAGGCGCCCAGCCATATCAGTCATCCACTCGCTATCCATCGGCGCACCAGCACCGTGGGCGAGGATCAACGTCGCGGAAGCGTCACCACTGGCGGCGTCCCAAAGCCATCCATGATCGAGCACACACTGCGCCCATTGATCCCCGTCAATACTGGCCTTGTGCTGTTTGTCCATGCTTGCCTCGCTTTTAGTCTGCCTATAACTCCAGACGAAGGATTCGCGGCGTTCTCGCGCGCGCTCACTTCGGCTGAACCGTGGATGGGGAACCATGAACACTTCTATCAGTACCGCCTACAACTACAAGGTGGTCCGCCAATTCGCCATTATGACGGTGGTGTGGGGCATCGTCGGCATGGGCCTCGGGGTTTTTCTCGCGGCTCAATTGGTCTGGCCCGAACTCAACTTCAATTTGCCCTGGACCAGTTTCGGCCGTCTGCGCCCGCTGCACACCAACGCGGTGATCTTCGCGTTTGGTGGCTGTGCGCTGTTCGCCAGTTCGTTCTACTCGGTGCAACGCACCTGCCAGACTCAGCTGTTTGCGCCGAAAATCGCCGCATTCTGCTTCTGGGGCTGGCAACTGGTGATCCTGTTGGCGGCCATCAGCCTGCCACTGGGTTACACCAGTTCCAAGGAATACGCCGAGCTGGAATGGCCGATCGACATCCTGATCACCATCGTCTGGGTCGCGTACGCCATCGTGTTCTTCGGCACGATCATGCAGCGCAAGACCAAGCACATTTATGTCGGTAACTGGTTCTTCGGCGCGTTCATCATCACCGTGGCGATTCTGCACATCGTCAACAACCTTGAGTTGCCGGTGAGTTTCACCAAGTCCTACTCGGTGTATGCCGGTGCGACCGACGCGATGGTGCAATGGTGGTACGGACACAACGCCGTAGGCTTTTTCCTCACCGCCGGTTTCCTCGGGATGATGTACTACTTCGTGCCGAAACAGGCCGAGCGTCCGGTGTATTCGTATCGCTTGTCGATCGTGCACTTCTGGGCCTTGATCACCCTGTACATCTGGGCCGGCCCGCACCACTTGCACTACACCGCGCTGCCGGACTGGGCACAGTCGCTGGGCATGGTGATGTCGCTGATTCTGCTGGCACCGAGCTGGGGCGGCATGATCAACGGCATGATGACCCTCTCGGGCGCGTGGCATAAGTTGCGCAGCGACCCGATCCTGCGTTTCCTCGTGGTGTCGCTGGCGTTCTACGGCATGTCGACCTTCGAAGGTCCGATGATGGCGATCAAGACCGTCAACGCCCTCTCCCACTACACCGACTGGACCATTGGCCACGTACACGCCGGCGCCCTCGGCTGGGTGGCGATGATTTCCATCGGCGCGCTGTACCACATGATCCCGAAAGTCTTCGGCAAAGCGCAGATGCACAGCGTCGGCTTGATCAACGCGCACTTCTGGCTCGCCACCATCGGCACCGTGCTCTACATCGCCTCGATGTGGGTCAACGGCATCGCCCAGGGCCTGATGTGGCGCGCGGTCAACGAGGACGGCACGCTGACCTACTCCTTCGTCGAAACCCTGGTGGCCAGCCACCCAGGCTTCGTCGTGCGGCTGATTGGTGGGGCGATCTTCCTCAGCGGCATGTTCCTGATGGCTTACAACACCTGGCGCACCGTACGGGCCTCGCAGCCTGCTGACGTCGTTGCTGCCGCGCAGATGGCCTGAGGAGTCCGCCATGAAACACGAAACGATTGAAAAGAACGTCGGCCTGTTGATGTTGCTCATGGTGTTCGCCGTGAGCATCGGCGGCCTGACCCAGATCGTCCCGCTGTTCTTCCAGGACGTCACCAACAAACCGGTGGAAGGCATGAAGCCCTACACCGCGCTGCAACTGGAAGGCCGCGACATTTACATCCGCGAAGGCTGCGTCGGTTGCCACTCGCAGATGATCCGGCCGTTCCGTGCCGAAACCGAGCGCTACGGGCACTACTCGGTGGCCGGCGAAAGCGTCTGGGATCACCCGTTCCTGTGGGGTTCGAAGCGTACCGGTCCGGACCTCGCCCGGGTCGGCGCACGCTACTCGGATGACTGGCACCGCGCGCATTTGTACAACCCGCGCAACGTCGTACCGGAGTCGAAAATGCCGGCCTATCCGTGGCTGGTCACGCAAGCGGTCGACAGCAGCCACACCGAAACCAAGCTCAAGACCATGCGCACCCTCGGCGTGCCGTACACCGACGACGACATCAGCGGCGCGGTGGCCAGCCTCAAGGGTAAGACCGAAATGGACGCCCTCGTTTCTTACCTGCAAGTGCTCGGCACTGCGATCAAGAGCAAGAGGTGAGCACGATGATCATTGAAATGAGTGCAGGCCTGATTCGCGGCCTCGGTACGGTCGTGGTGTTCGTCGCCTTCGTCGGTTTGACCTTGTGGGTTTTCAATCGCAAGCGCACCCCGGAGTTTGCCGAAGCGCGTCTGCTGCCGTTCGCCGACGAGCCGCAACCCGACACTACCCCCGCAACTGAAACAAGGAGTACCCGGCCATGACCACCTTCTGGAGTACGTGGATCTGCGTACTGACCATCGGCAGCCTGATCGGCCTGACCTGGCTGCTGATCGGCACGCGTCGGGGCGAGACCAAGGGCAGCGTCGACCAGACCATGGGACACAGCTTCGATGGCATCGAGGAGTACGACAACCCGTTGCCGCAGTGGTGGTTCATGCTGTTCGCCGGCACGCTGGTGTTTTCCGTGGGCTATCTGATCCTGTATCCGGGGCTGGGCAACTGGAAAGGTGTCCTGCCGGGTTACGAGGACGGCTGGACCGGCGTTCACGAGTGGGAAAAGGAGATGAACAAGGCGGATGCCAGGTTCGGGCCGATCTTCGCCAAATTCGCCGCCATGCCGGTGGAAGAAGTGGCGAAGGATCCGCAGGCGCTGAAAATGGGTGGTCGGCTGTTCGCGTCCAACTGCTCGGTGTGCCACGGCTCCGACGCCAAAGGCGCGTTCGGCTTCCCTAACCTGGCCGACAGCGACTGGCGCTGGGGCGGCGACGCCAACACCATCAAGACCACCATCATGGGTGGCCGGATGGCGGCGATGCCGGCGTGGGGCGAAGTGCTTGGTGAAGCCGGGGTGAAGAACGTCGCGGCGTACGTGCGTCACGAACTGGCCGGCCTGCCGCTGCCGGCCGACAGCAAGGCTGACCTGCAAGCAGGACAGCAAGCGTTCAGCACCACTTGCGTAGCCTGTCATGGGGCAACCGGCCACGGCACTGAAGCCATGGGTGCGCCGAATCTGACGCACCCGGCCGGGTTTATCTATGGCACCAGCCTGACTCAGCTTGAACAGACTATCCGCCATGGTCGCCAGGGTCACATGCCGGCGCAGAACGAGCTGTTGGGTAACGATAAAGTGCAATTGCTGGCAGCTTATGTGTACAGCCTGAGCAATGGATTGAATACAGAAAAACTGATTACTGAAGACAACAAAAAGTAATTATTGCGTACACCTCTGCCGCACCATTCTCGGTGCGGCAGATCCCCGCCCCTTTGCGACGCATTGTCGCACCCCTTTACACCCTCTCCTTTCGGTTCCTCGGATTCGGGTCTACGCTTGGTCGATGCGGACTGGCTCGTGCCGGTTCCAGGTCAACGCTAACCGCTGTGTTCTTCGAACCGGCTGACTGACGTGGCCGAAAAGGCCGGTAGATACCGGCTGTCGTGCCATTTGCCGTCCGTCACCCGAACAGGCCGTTTGAACACACCCCGTTACGCACGATCTGAACCCCTCGCTTTTTTCGTCCGCTGCGACATTTTGTCCGAGGCCAATTTTGACCTTACGCGGCGCATGGAAAGGCCGCAGAATCAGCGTTGGAAAGCATTGACCCAGGTCATGGCGCGTTGCAATGACCCCCTGCTCTCTGCATACTTGCGGCCGATTTTAATCCTAATAAAACACCCAAACCGTGGAACCTTAGAATGAGCACAGCAATCAGTCCGACTGCTTATAACTATAAGGTAGTCCGCCAGTTCGCCATCATGACGGTGGTCTGGGGGATCCTTGGCATGGGGCTCGGTGTCTTCATCGCCTCGCAACTGGTTTGGCCGGAGTTGAACTTCGGTCTGCCGTGGACGAGCTTTGGACGCCTGCGCCCGTTGCACACAAACCTGGTGATTTTCGCCTTCGGTGGTTGTGCACTGTTTGCCACTTCCTACTATGTCGTGCAGCGAACCTGCCAGACGCGACTGATTTCCGACAGCCTCGCGGCCTTCACCTTCTGGGGCTGGCAAGCGGTGATCGTCGGCGCGATCATTACCTTGCCGCTGGGTTACACGACCACCAAGGAGTACGCGGAACTGGAATGGCCGATCGCAATTTTGCTGGCCATTGTCTGGGTCACCTACGGTCTGGTGTTCTTCGGCACCATCACCAAGCGCAAAACCAAGCACATCTATGTCGGTAACTGGTTCTACGGCGCGTTCATTGTCGTGACCGCGATGCTGCACATCGTCAACCACATGTCGCTGCCGGTGAACCTGTTCAAGTCTTACTCCGCCTACTCGGGTGCGACCGACGCGATGATCCAGTGGTGGTACGGCCACAACGCCGTGGGCTTCTTCCTGACCACCGGTTTCCTCGGGATGATGTACTACTTCGTGCCGAAACAGGCCGAACGTCCGATCTACTCTTATCGTCTGTCGATCGTGCACTTCTGGGCGCTGATCACCCTGTACATCTGGGCCGGCCCGCACCACCTGCACTACACCGCACTGCCGGATTGGGCACAGTCGCTGGGCATGGCGATGTCGATCATCCTCCTGGCGCCAAGCTGGGGCGGCATGATCAACGGCATGATGACCCTGTCGGGCGCCTGGCATAAGCTGCGCACCGACCCGATCCTGCGTTTCCTCGTGGTTTCGCTGGCGTTCTACGGCATGTCGACCTTCGAAGGTCCGATGATGGCGATCAAGACCGTCAACTCGCTCTCGCACTACACCGACTGGACCATCGGCCACGTACACGCCGGCGCTCTCGGCTGGGTGGCGATGATCTCGATCGGCGCGATCTACCACATGATCCCGAAACTGTTCGGCCGTGCGCAGATGCACAGCGTTGGCCTGATCAACGCGCACTTCTGGCTGGCGACCATCGGCACCGTGCTGTACATCGCTTCGATGTGGGTCAACGGCATCACTCAGGGCCTGATGTGGCGTGCAATCAACGACGACGGCACCCTCACCTACTCGTTCGTTGAAGCGCTGCAGGCCAGCCACCCGGGCTACATCGTCCGTGCGCTGGGCGGTGCTTTCTTCGCCAGCGGCATGTTCCTGATGGCTTACAACGTCTGGCGCACCGTGCGCGCCTCAAACCCGGCTGAAGCCGAAGCCGCTGCCCAGATCGCTGTCGTTGGAGCTCACTGATGAAGCATGAAGCTGTCGAGAAGAATATTGGCCTGCTGGCCTTCTTCATGGTCATCGCCGTCAGCGTTGGCGGCCTGACCCAAATCGTTCCGCTGTTTTTCCAGGACGTCACCAACAAGCCGGTCGAAGGCATGAAGCCGCGTTCGGCGCTGGAACTGGAAGGCCGCGACGTCTACATCGCCAACGGTTGTGTCGGCTGCCACTCGCAGATGATCCGTCCGTTCCGCGCCGAAACCGAACGCTATGGGCACTACTCGGTGGCCGGTGAAAGCGTCTGGGATCACCCGTTCCTGTGGGGCTCCAAACGCACCGGGCCGGACCTGGCCCGTGTCGGCGGTCGTTACTCCGATGACTGGCAACGTGCGCACTTGTACAACCCGCGCAACGTGGTGCCTGAGTCGAAAATGCCGGCTTACCCGTTCCTCGTGGAAAACAAGCTCGACGGCAAGGAAACCGCCAAGAAAATGGAGGTTTTGCGCACCCTCGGCGTCCCTTACACCGACGAAGACATCGCCGGTGCACAGGATGCCGTGAAGGGCAAAACCGAAATGGACGCGCTGGTGGCCTATCTGCAAGGCCTGGGCACCATCATCAAAAGCAAACGGTGATCTAGATGGATATCGGGATGATTCGTGGCCTGGGCACCGTTGTCGTGATGGTGGCCTTCATCGGTCTGGCGCTGTGGGTGTTCAGCCCCAAGCGCAAGTCGGAGTTTGAAGACGCGACCTTGTTGCCTTTTGCGGATGATCCCGAAGCCATCAAGCACGTCGAGCAAGCTTCTAGGAGTAACAAAGAATGACTACATTCTGGAGTCTGTACGTCACAGTCCTCAGTCTCGGTACGATCTTTTCCCTGACCTGGCTGCTGCTGTCGACCCGCAAGGGCCAGCGCAGCGAACAGACGGACGAGACGGTCGGGCACTCCTTCGACGGGATCGAGGAGTACGACAACCCACTGCCGAAATGGTGGTTCATGCTGTTCGTCGGCACCATCGTTTTTGCCTTGGGTTACCTGGTGCTGTACCCGGGCCTGGGCAACTGGAAAGGCCTGCTGCCGGGCTACAACTACCTCGATAACGACAAGCAGACCGCGTTCGCCAACGGCCAGACCGGCTGGACCGGCGTGCACGAGTGGGAAAAGGAAATGGCTCGCTCGGACGCCAGGTTCGGTCCGATCTTCGCCAAGTTCGCCGCGATGCCAATCGAAGAAGTCGCCAAGGATCCGCAAGCACTGAAAATGGGTGGCCGTCTGTTCGCCTCCAACTGCTCGGTGTGCCACGGTTCCGACGCCAAGGGTGCCTACGGCTTCCCGAACCTGACCGACGCCGACTGGCGCTGGGGCGGCGAGCCGGAAACCATCAAGACCACCATCATGGGCGGTCGCCACGCGGTGATGCCAGCGTGGGCTGAAGTGATTGGCGAGCAAGGCGTTGCCGATGTGGCAGCCTTCGTGGTGACCAATCTTGATGGGCGCAAATTGCCCGAAGGCACCAAGGCAGACCCGGCCAACGGCGGCAAACTGTTTGCTGCCAACTGCGTGGCCTGCCACGGTCCGGCCGGCAAAGGCACCCCCGCCATGGGCGCACCTGACCTGACCCACCCGGGTGCTTTCATCTACGGTTCGAGCTTCGCGCAACTGCAGCAGACTATCCGTTACGGCCGTCAGGGCCAGATGCCTGCCCAGGAACAACTGCAAGGCAACGACAAGGTGCACCTGCTGGCGGCGTATGTTTACAGCCTGTCCCACGGTGAAAAAGCACCAGAAGCGAACGCCGAATAAGGCCAACGATTGAAGCACTGAAAAGGCCCCGCCAATGCACATTGGCGGGGCCTTTTTTTCAGGGTTGGCTTGCCCAGATCGACTTCACCGGGATCGTATCGATCAGTGTCCGGTTCTGCCATTGGTTGTTTTTCACCAAATAGATCTGCAACTGTTTGCGGTCCTCGGTAAAACTGGTGATCAGGTAGGTCTGCTGCGAAGTAGCGCCGCTCAGGTACATCGGCACGCTCCCCTTCCAGTATGAATCGCCGCCGTCCTTATGCAGGTGACCGGCGAATATAGCGGTGACCTGATATTTGTCGATCATCTCGATAAAGCGCTTCTGCTGGCGGGCATCGCCCTGCATTTCAAACGGTTTGTGCATGTTGATGATGATGGCATAACCCCCCACCCTCGCCAGCCTGAGATCCCTCTCAAGCCAGTCCAGTGTACTGGTGATATCAAAGGTGGTCGGGTTCAAAAAGTGGGAAATCCTGGTTGCGTAAGTAGGCTCGTTATTGAGTTGCACCATATGCACATCGCCAATGGTCTTGGAATAAGCAAGGCTCCCTGAATAAAGTCTATTCAACGCGCCGCCAGTAATCGTCAGATCGAAACTGTCTACTTTGCCTTCATGATGCTCTTTGAATTCAACAATGCTGCCGGCCGCGCAATTATTACTGAAACAGTCATCAACGTTATTCTCATAATCATGATTACCCAGGCCATACAAGTAATCCGAACCGAAGTGTTTCTTCAATGCCGCCGCCATGTAATCACGCTGCCCGCTGTGGCCGAAGGCAGTGATATCGCCATTGATCATCAAAGGGATCTTTGCCGCCGATCCATTGCGGGCGCGGAAGTCAGCGATACTTGCCAGCTGAGTTTCCACCAGCCATTTCGAACGCTTTGCGAACTCATCATCGGGCTCGGGTATTCTACTGTCGGTCTTGTCTGTCCAGGGGTATTGCGTGTCCGATGCAAACACCATGTACTTCGGTGAATCGAACGCGGCATGGGCCATAAAAGCCGAAAACAACAAACACACACCCACAAACAAGCTTGCAACTTTATCATTAGCCATTACATAACACTTCCATTTAATCAAAAAAATTGACGCGCTTATGCCGTCGACTTTCAAGTTATTCAAAAACATTCAAATACTCAAACATGCAGCGCAAAACAATTAAGTACTTTTATTTCAAAGCACTCAACTACGCTGTTTTAAAAATAACAATACAAGCAACTACCACTGTCCTTTACACAGACGCTCATGAAATGAGACGAATGCCCGCTAGATTTGATTTTCAGCGGTCTGTAATGTTTGCAGGCGCCTGATGAGCCTCGTCCGGCGCCCAATAGAGCGCTGGATTTCAAGGAAGATAGCCATGCGAGAATCCGATCATGATTGTGTTCACCCCCAAGACGATTTCACTTTTGTCATCCCTGATGTCGAATCCTCGAATACGCCGCCCACTGCTAAGGATGACGCCTTAACCACCGGCGTCATGAAAAAGAATCCCGCCAGCGGTCTCGACGGACTCGGCGGCGGAAGGCTGGACGGGCACTCGACCGACTGAATTGCCGACGCAAGACTGTGGCTCGCTCGCCAGAGCGAGTCTCATGTATCGTCTATAGTCAATTGATCTGCATCATGACTTGTTACATCAGCTACACCATTTACACCCTTCCCCCAACGCGACCAAAGGTCGCACCCGTTCATCGGCGTGACAGGCGTATCATTGCGCCACTGCAACGCCCTTTTTGACCTTGGTTGGCACGTATCGACCGAGGCATTTTTCCACTGCCGTGGGATGCAATGATGAGCAACCAGATTCCGGTACACGACGTCACGCCACCGAGCAAAAACGCGAACAACAGCGTTGATCTTTACGCCTCTCGAGAAAAAATCTACACCCGTGCTTTCACCGGCCTGTTCCGCAATCTGCGGATGATGGGCGGCGCTGCCCTGTTCCTGCTGTACTTCGGGACGGTGTGGTTGAACTGGGGCGGCCATCAAGCCGTGTGGTGGAACCTGCCGGAGCGCAAGTTCTTCATCTTCGGCGCGACCTTCTGGCCACAGGACTTCATCCTGCTCTCTGGCCTGTTGATCATTGCCGCGTTCGGGCTGTTCTTCATTACCGTCTACGCCGGGCGCGTCTGGTGCGGTTACACCTGTCCGCAAAGTGTGTGGACGTGGATCTTCATGTGGTGCGAGAAGGTCACAGAAGGCGACCGCAACCAGCGCATCAAGCTCGACAAGGCGCCGATGAGCGGCAACAAGTTTCTGCGCAAATTCGCCAAGCACGCGCTGTGGCTGTTGATCGGTTTCGTCACCGGCATGACCTTCGTCGGCTACTTCTCACCGATCCGCGAACTGGTCTTCGAGTTCTTCACCGGCCAGGCCGATGGCTGGTCGTATTTCTGGGTCGGCTTCTTCACCCTCGCCACCTACGGCAATGCCGGTTGGCTGCGTGAGCAAGTGTGCATTTACATGTGCCCGTACGCACGCTTCCAGAGCGTGATGTTCGACAAAGACACGCTGATCGTTTCCTACGACCCGCGTCGCGGTGAAAGCCGTGGTCCACGCAAGAAAGGCATCGATTACAAGGCCCAGGGCCTGGGCGATTGCATCGATTGCACCATGTGCGTTCAGGTCTGCCCGACCGGCATCGACATCCGCGACGGCCTGCAGATCGAGTGCATTGGCTGCGCGGCCTGCATCGACGCCTGCGACAGCATCATGGACAAGATGGATTACCCGCGCGGGCTGATCAGCTACACCACCGAACACAACCTGTCCGGGCAGAAAACCCATAAACTGCGGCCACGTCTGATCGGCTATGCCGTGGTGTTACTGGCGATGATCAGTCTGTTGGTGACGGCGTTCTTCATGCGCTCGCTGGTCGGCTTCGACGTCAGCAAGGACCGCGTGCTGTACCGCGAGAACGCCGAAGGCAGGATCGAAAACGTCTACAGCCTGAAGATCATGAACAAGGACCAGCGCGACCACACTTACGTGCTGGAAGCCGCCGGTCTGCCGGACCTGCGCCTGCAAGGCAAGCGCGAGATCAAGGTCGCGGCCGGTGACATCGTCAGCATGCCGGTCGAGTTGTCGAGCGCGCCGGAACAACTGCCCTCGAGCACCAACGAGGTGAAATTCATCCTCAAGGATGCCGACGACGACAGCGCCCACGTTGAAGCCAAGAGCCGATTCATCGGCCCACAAATCCGTTGAGAGAACTGAACATGCCCGCAGCAAACGCCGCAAGTCCCTGGTACAAGCACCTCTGGCCATGGATCATCATCGGGATTCTGGCCTGTTCGGTGACCCTGACCCTGTCCATGGTGACCATTGCGGTGAACAACCCGGACAACCTGGTCAACGACAACTACTACGAGGCTGGCAAAGGCATCAACCGTTCGCTGGACCGTGAGCTGTTGGCGCAGAATCTGAAGATGCGTGCGGCTGTGCGTCTGGATGACGTGACCGGTGAAGTTGATCTGCGTTTGAGCGGTGACAGTCAACCGAAAACGCTGGAGTTGAACCTGATTTCGCCGACGCAGCCGGAGAAGGATCGCAAGATTGTCCTGACCCGCAGCGAGACCGAAACCGGGCGTTACATCGGTCAGTTGAACGACAAGGTTGAAGGTCGCCGGTTTGTCGAATTGCTGGGCAGTCAGGATGATCACGTCTGGCGGATGTTCGAGGAAGAGCTGGTCAACCATGACAAGGATCTGTTGCTGGGTGACGAACCCTTGCAAGGCGCCGACGACCTGAAGAAGTAAAAACCTGCGCTTCGCGCATTCGCGAGCAGGCGCGCTCCCACAGTGGAACACCAGTGTCCTCAAAACCTGTGGGAGCGAGCCTGCTCGCGAAGAGGCCCTTGCGGACGATAAAGATTTCCTCTGATGACCACCCCACTCCCCTGCTACCACTGCGCCCTGCCCGTCCCGTCCGGCAGCCGCTTCACAGCTATCGTACTCGGGCAATCCCGCGAATTCTGCTGCCCGGGTTGTCAGGCCGTGGCCGAAGCCATCGTCGCCGGCGGTCTGGAAAGCTATTACCAACATCGCAGCGAAGCCTCGGCCAACCCCGAAGCATTGCCGGTGCAATTGGTCGATGAACTGGCGCTGTACGACCGCGCCGATGTCCAGCAACCCTTCGTTCGTCACGAAGGCGATCTGGCCGAAACCACCCTGTTGATGGAAGGCATCAGTTGTGCCGCCTGCGGCTGGCTGATCGAAAAACACCTGCGCACGCTGCCCGCCGTGGCCGAGGCGCGGCTGAACCTGTCCAACCATCGCCTGCATGTGCGCTGGGCCGACGCGCAATTACCGCTGAGCCAAGTGCTCGCCGAACTGCGCCACATCGGTTACGCCGCCCACCCGTATCAGGCCGATCGCGCCAGCGAACAACTGGCCAGCGAAAACCGCCTGGCCCTGCGCCAGCTCGGCGTGGCCGGGCTGCTGTGGTTTCAGGCAATGATGGCGACCATGGCCACCTGGCCGGAATTCAATATCGACCTCAGCCCCGAACTGCACACGATCCTGCGCTGGGTCGCGCTGTTCCTGACCACGCCGATCGTGTTCTACAGCTGCGCGCCGTTTTTCAAAGGGGCGATGCGCGATCTGCGCACACGCCACCTGACCATGGATGTCTCGGTGTCACTGGCGATCGGCAGTGCGTACGTTGCCGGGATCTGGACCTCGATCACCGGGGTCGGCGAGTTGTATTTCGACGCGGTGGGGATGTTTGCACTGTTCCTGCTCGCCGGCCGCTATCTCGAACGCCGCGCCCGCGAGCGCACCGCTGCCGCCACCGCGCAATTAGTCAATCTGTTGCCTGCCTCTTGCCTGCGCCTTGATGCAGCCGGCCACAGCGAACGCATCCTGCTCAGCGAACTGCGCCTCGGCGAGCGGATTCTGGTGCAACCCGGCTCGATCCTGCCGGCGGACGGCAAGATCATCGACGGCCAATCGAGCATCGACGAATCGCTGCTCACCGGCGAATACCTGCCGCAACCACGCAGCCTCGGCGACAGCGTCACCGCCGGCACGCTCAATGTCGAAGGCGCGTTGACCGTGGAAGTTCAGGCGCTGGGCCAAGACACGCGCCTGTCGGCCATTGTCCGTCTGCTCGACCGCGCCCAGGCGGAAAAACCGCGACTGGCGGAAATCGCTGACCGCGCCGCGCAATGGTTTCTGCTGCTGTCGCTGATTGCCGCAGCAGCGATCGGCTTGCTCTGGTGGGAGCTGGATTCGTCGCGGGCGTTCTGGATTGTCCTCGCCATGCTGGTTGCGACCTGCCCCTGCGCGCTGTCACTGGCAACACCGACCGCGCTCACCGCCGCCACCGGCACCCTGCACAAACTCGGTTTGCTGCTGACGCGCGGGCATGTGCTGGAAGGCTTGAATCAGATCGACACGGTGATCTTCGACAAGACCGGCACCCTCACCGAGGGCCGACTGGTGCTGCGTTCGATTCGCCCACTCGGCACGCGCGACAGCGATGAATGCCTGAGCCTTGCCGCCGCGCTGGAAAACCGTTCGGAACACCCGATCGCCCGCGCTTTCGGCCGTGCGCCGCTGGCCGCTGAAGAAGTCCACAGCACGCCAGGGCTTGGCCTTGAAGGCTTGGTCAATGGACAGCGTTTGCGCATCGGCCAGGCAGAGTTTGTCTGCGCCCTCAGCGCTGCGAACGTGCCCGACATGCCGAACGAGGCCGGCCAATGGTTGCTGCTCGGTGACGCTCAGGGGCCGCTGGCATGGTTCGTTCTCGATGATCGCCTGCGGGACGATGCCCCCGCCCTGCTCGCCGCGTGCAAGGCGCGTGGCTGGCGCACATTGCTGTTGTCGGGCGACAGCTCGCCGATGGTCGCCAGCGTGGCGGCAGAACTCGGCATTGATGAGGCCCGAGGTGGTTTGCGCCCGGACGACAAACTGCAAGTCCTGCAACAGTTGCACAAGGAAGGTCGCAAAGTGCTGATGCTCGGCGACGGCGTCAACGATGTGCCAGTGCTCGCGGCAGCCGACATCAGCGTGGCCATGGGTTCGGCCACCGATCTGGCGAAAACCAGTGCCGATGCGGTGTTGCTGTCCAACCGCCTCGACGCCTTGGTGCAGGCGTTCACCCTCGCACGGCGGACCCGTCGGGTAATCATCGAGAACCTGCTGTGGGCGGCGCTGTACAATGGCCTCATGTTGCCGTTCGCCGCCCTCGGCTGGATCACCCCGGTATGGGCCGCCGTCGGCATGTCGATCAGTTCGTTGACCGTGGTGCTTAATGCCCTGCGCCTGACTCGCCTGCCGAGTCCGCCGCCCGCCAGCACCCGATCGCACACCCGTCCGCTGCCGGCCTGAGCCGCGCGGGCGCCTGGAGTACAGATGCCAGCTCTCTACGTGATGATCCCGGCCGCCCTGCTGATCGTGGCCATCGCCGTTTACATTTTCTTCTGGGCGGTGGACAGCGGTCAGTACGACGACCTCGACGGCCCGGCGCACAGCATCCTCTTCGATGATCAGGATCCTAACCACACCGCGGCGGTCGACGAAGCCAATCCCAAGAAACCGGACGACAAGGCCCCACCCCATGCTTGAACTGGCGCCACTGCTGGTATCGGCATTGATCCTCGGCCTGCTCGGTGGCGGTCATTGCCTGGGCATGTGCGGCGGCTTGATGGGCGCGTTGACCCTGGCGATTCCCAAGGAGCAGCGCAGCCGGCGCTTTCGCTTGTTGCTGGCGTATAACCTTGGGCGAATTCTCAGTTATGCCACGGCGGGCTTGCTGATCGGATTGGCCGGGTGGGCGGTGGCGAACAGTCCGGCCGCGCTGTTCATGCGCGTGCTGGCCGGGTTGTTGCTGATCGCCATGGGTTTGTATCTGGCCGGTTGGTGGAGCGGGCTGACGCGCATTGAGCGCCTTGGACGCGGTCTGTGGCGCTACATTCAACCGCTCGCCAACCGCCTGCTGCCGGTGTCGAGCCTGCCCCGTGCGCTACTGCTTGGCGCGTTGTGGGGCTGGCTGCCCTGTGGACTGGTTTACAGCACATTGCTGTGGTCGGCGAGTCAGGGCAATGCACTGGACAGTGCGTTGTTGATGCTCGCGTTTGGCCTCGGCACCTGGCCGGTGCTGCTCGCCACAGGCCTTGCGGCAGAGCGCGTCACTGCCATTTTGCGCAAACGCAGCGTGCGCATGGCCGGAGGGTTGCTGGTAATCCTGTTCGGGATATGGACATTGCCCGGGCCGCATCAACATTGGCTCATGGGTCACTGATTAACACTGTGGCGAGGGAGCTTGCTCCCGCTGGGGTGCGGAGCGCCCCTCGCATTTGCCCTCAAAAGCATTGGGCCTGCTGCGCAGTCCAGCGGGAGCAAGCTCCCTCGCCACAAAAGCAGTCACTACCAATCCACCGTTGATGCAAATCAAGATGCCCCCGCGCGCCCTCCCATAGACTCGCCACACTGCCAGCCTATCCGGGGGAATGCCCGCATGCTCGACGCCATTCGTTGGGACACCGATTTGATCCGCCGCTACGACCTGGCGGGGCCGCGCTACACCTCTTATCCGACGGCCGTGCAATTTCACAGTCAGGTCGGCACGTTCGACCTGTTCCACGCCCTGCGTGACAGCCGCAAGGCCTTGCGCCCGTTGTCGCTGTACGTGCACGTGCCGTTCTGCGCGAACATCTGCTACTACTGCGCCTGTAACAAGGTCATCACCAAGGATCGTGGTCGTGCCCTGCCCTACCTGCAGCGGCTGGAGCAGGAAATCCAGTTGATCGCCTGCCATCTCGACCCCGCCCAGAAAGTCGAGCAACTGCACTTTGGTGGCGGCACGCCGACTTTTCTCAGTCATGACGAACTGCGCCAGTTGATGGCGCACCTGCGCAAGCATTTCAATCTGCTGGATGACGACTCCGGCGACTACGGCATTGAGATCGACCCGCGCGAAGCCGACTGGTCGACCATGGGCCTGCTGCGCGAACTCGGTTTCAACCGGGTCAGCATCGGCCTGCAAGACCTCGATCCGGCGGTGCAGCGCGCAGTCAATCGCTTGCAAAGTCTGGAAGAAACCCGCGCGGTGATCGATGCCGCGCGCACCCTGCAATTTCGCTCGATCAATATCGACTTGATCTACGGCTTGCCCAAGCAGACCCCGGAAAACTTCGCCCGCACCGTTGAAGAGGTCATCAGCCTGCAACCGGACCGGCTCTCCGTGTTCAACTATGCGCACCTGCCGGAGCGGTTCATGCCGCAGCGGCGGATCAATGGCAATGAATTACCCGCGCCGGCGCAGAAACTGGAGATGCTCGAGCGCACCATCGAACAACTCACTGCCGCCGGCTATCGCTACATCGGCATGGATCATTTCGCCCTGCCCGATGACGAATTGGCGATTGCTCAGGAAGAGCAAACCCTGCAACGCAACTTCCAGGGTTACACCACTCACGGCCATTGCGACTTGATCGGGTTGGGCGTGTCGGCCATCAGCCAGATCGGCGATCTGTACTGCCAGAACAGCAGCGACCTCAACGAGTACCAGAACACCCTCGCCGCCGCGCAACTGGCGACCAGCCGGGGCCTGGTGTGCAACGCCGATGATCGCTTGCGCCGAGCGGTGATCCAGCAGCTGATCTGCAATTTCAGCCTGGTGTTCGCCGACATCGAGCAGCAGTTCAACATCGATTTTCAGGGTTATTTCGGCGCGCTGTGGCCACAGCTGCAAGGCATGGCCAGCGATGGCCTGATTGAACTCGATCGCGAGCGGATCGTCGTGTTACCGGCGGGTCGCCTGCTGGTGCGCTCGGTGTGCATGGTGTTCGATGCGTACCTGGAACAACAGAACCGTCAGCGTTTTTCGCGGGTGATCTAGTTTTTCGTCAGCAACGAACCGACGTTCAGGTTCTGATCCGCGGTCAGCCCGGACTGCCCGATCACTTTGGACAAAGCCAGATTGGCCGTGATCAGACCTGTATTCAACGCGGCGATGGCGCCTCGCAGAGCGGCAGCCTTGATGATCTTTTCTTCGTTGGAAAGGCGCTTGTCGGCCATGACTGCTTCGATGAGTGCCTTTTTCTCGGCAATCTGTTTTTGCAATTTGCGGATCATCTTCAGCAATTGCTGGATGTTCTCGGGGAGGCCGCTGTTCTCGATGTCGCTGTTTTCGCCCCCGGCACTGGCGGATTTTTCGATCGATGCACCGGACAGCGACACCTTGACGCCCTCGACCAAGGTCGGGGTTGCCTCTTCGGTCGAACCTGGATCGCGTGCATTGCCGGACGCAACTCTAAACGCTTCCGGCGTTGCCGCAACATCGCTGCTACCGGGGCCCAGCGTGCCAATGACGGCCATCGAATCGTTCCTTGTATGCACTTTGATACCTGTTTATCGGCTGCTGGCTCTGCGGCTTTACGCCTGTAGGGCAAAGTCGCCCCAGACTGGCCTGAATGTCCTCCCGTGAGTTACCCTTACGGCTTATGTGTGTTTTCCCACAAGGATTAAAGAAATGTCCGAGCCAGTTAAACTGCGCGCTCACAACCAGGCCCATTGCAAGGATTGCAGCCTGGCCCCTCTCTGCCTGCCACTTTCTCTGAATCTGGAAGACATGGATGCGCTGGACGAAATCGTTAAACGCGGCCGCCCGCTGAAAAAGGGCGAGTTCCTGTTCCGCCAGGGCGACACGTTCGATTCCGTTTATGCAGTACGCTCCGGCGCCCTGAAGACCTTCAGCCTGAGCGACGGCGGCGAAGAACAGCTCACCGGTTTCCACCTGCCGAGCGAACTGGTCGGTCTGTCGGGCATGGACACCGAGAAACACCCGGTGTCGGCCCAGGCGCTGGAAACCACCTCGGTCTGCGAAATCCCTTTTGAACGCCTCGACGAACTGGCCCTGCAACTGCCGCAGCTGCGCCGCCAGTTGATGCGCGTGATGAGCCGCGAAATCCGCGACGACCAACAGATGATGTTGCTGCTGTCGAAGAAAACCGCCGATGAGCGCATCGCCACGTTTCTGGTCAACCTGTCCGCACGCTTCCGCGCTCGCGGTTTTTCCGCCAACCAGTTCCGCCTGAGCATGTCGCGCAATGAAATCGGTAACTACCTCGGTCTGGCCGTGGAAACCGTGTCCCGGGTCTTCACCCGTTTCCAGCAGAACGAACTGATCGCCGCCGAGGGCAAGGAGATTCACATCCTCGACCCGATCCAGCTCTGCGCGCTGGCCGGTGGCTCGATCGAAGGCTGATCTCGATCCGCGGTTGAGCGAAGCGTTTCAGCCGCGGGTATACTGCGCCGTTTGCAGCCCTGCCAGGACACCTCGACGATGGTCTTCGACTCCTTCGACATCAAATCGCTTATCCGCCCAGTGATCGACTTCCCGAAACCGGGCGTGATCTTTCGCGACATCACCCCGCTGTTTCAATCGCCGACGGCTCTGCGCCTGGTGATGGACAGCTTCGCCCACCGCTACGTCGAAGCCGACTTCACCCACATCGGCGCAATGGATGCCCGTGGCTTCCTGATCGGCTCGGTGCTGGCTTATCAGTTGAACAAGCCGCTGGTGCTGTTCCGCAAACAAGGCAAACTGCCAGCGGACGTGCTGGCCGAAGGTTACGCGACCGAGTACGGCGAAGCGTTCCTGGAAGTGCACGCCGACAGCCTGTGTGAAGGCGACTCGGTGGTGATGTTCGATGATTTGATTGCCACCGGCGGGACGTTGATTGCAGCGGCCAACCTGATTCGTCGCATGGGCGCGCGGGTGCATGAGGCGGCGGCGATTATCGATTTGCCGGAGTTGGGCGGGTCGCAGCGCTTGGAAGACATGGGTATCCCTACTTTCTGCCTGACGCAGTTTGCGTTGACCGATAAATAATCAAGATCAAAAGATCGCAGCCTTCGGCAGCTCCTACATTGGAATGTGCGTTTCCCTGTAGGAGCTGCCGAAGGCTGCGATCTTTTGCCTTTAAAGCCCCATCTGCTTGCTGATGATCTCGTTCATCACCTCTCGCGTCCCGCCGCCAATCGACAGAATACGGTTATCCCGATACAGCCGCTCCACCAGACTTTCGCGCATATAACCCAGGCCACCAAGAATCTGCACCGCCTCCGTGGTGATCCGGTCCGAGGTGTCCGTGGCAAAATTCTTCGCCATGGAAATTTCCTTGATCACACTCTGCCCCGCCGCCATCTTCGCCGCTTGCCGGTAAGTGAATTCCCGCGAGACCTCCAGCGCGGTCGCCATCTCGGCGAGGCGATGCTTGATCACCTGAAATTTGCCGATCGGCTTGCCAAACGCTTCGCGCTCGCGCGCCCACTTCAGACTCTCTTCCAGCGCAAGTTGTGAGGTCATGTTCGCCATCAGCGCCAACGCCAGCCGTTCGCTCTGAAAGTTGCCCATGATGCAGGCGAAGCCCATATTCTCGGCGCCGATCAGGTTTCCTGCAGGCACGCGGCAATCGTCGAAGAACAACTCAGCCGTGTCCGACGCCCACCAGCCCATTTTTTTCAACTGGCGGCCAACGGTGAAGCCCGGCGTGCCCTTCTCGATCAGCAGCAGACTGATGCCGGCAAACCCCGGCGCACCGGTGCGCACCGCGACGGTGTAGAAATCCGCGCGCACGCCACTGGTGATAAAGGTTTTGCTGCCACTGACGCGATAGACGTCACCTTCGCGCACGGCGCGGGTCTGCAGGTTGGCGACGTCGGAGCCGCCGCCGGGTTCGGTGACCGCCAGCGCGCTGATCTTTTCGCCGCTGAGCACCTGTGGCACGACGCGATCACGCACTTCGGGGCTGGCCCATTTGACGATGGGCGGCAGGCCGATATCCAGCGAGCCAAGCCCTGCTACCACGCCGCCAGAGCCACAGCGCATCAGCTCTTCACTGGCGGCGACCTTCGCGAACAGATCGCCTTCATGGCTGCCTCCCAGCGCTTGCGGGTAACCGATGCCGAGGATGCCTGCCGCGCCAGCCTTCAGATACAGCTCACGGGGAAAGCTTTCGGCTTCTTCCCACTGGTCGATGTCCGGCAGGATCTCGCGCTCGACGAAACGTCTGACGCTGTCGCGGACCAATTGGTGGCTGGGGTCGAAGTTTTCCTGAAAGGCAGGCATGGGCGAGCTCCACGGAAGGGTCCGCCGAACTTAACCGAGCGCTTGCTTGGTTTACAACAAGATTGTGTGAATCAGATATACCGAGGTGCACCATTCGCGAGCAGGCTCGCTCCCACAGGGGATTTGTGAATGACACAAAACCAATGTGGGAGCGAGCCTGCTCGCGAAGGCGCCAGTTCAGACGCCGCAAATTCAGAGGGAAATCGGTTTACGCCCGGCAAACGAATGCGCCAGCGTGCCGCCATCGACCAGTTCCAGCTCACCACCCAACGGCACGCCGTGGGCAATCCGCGAGGCGATCAGGCCTTTGTTGCTCAACAGCTGAGCGATGTAATGCGCCGTCGCCTCACCTTCCACGGTCGGGTTGGTCGCGAGGATGACTTCGGTAAACGTGCCCGCCTCTTCGATCCGCGTCATCAACTGTGGAATGCCGATCGCCTCAGGCCCGAGACCATCGAGCGGCGACAAATGCCCCTTGAGCACAAAGTAGCGGCCACGGAAACCGGTCTGTTCAACCGCATACACATCCATTGGCCCTTCCACCACGCACAGCAACGTATCGTCACGGCGGGTATCAGCGCATTGCGGACAGAGATCGTCTTCAGTCAGCGTGCGGCACTGACGGCAGTGACCGACGCCTTCCATGGCCTGGCTGAGGGCCTGGGCCAGGCGCAAGCCGCCACTGCGGTCACGCTCGAGCATCTGCAACGCCATGCGCTGAGCGGTTTTCTGACCCACGCCCGGCAAAGTGCGCAAGGCGTCGATCAGTTGGCGAATCAAAGGGCTGAAGCTCATGGGTAAAAAGTCCGACAAAACAACGAGACGCGGTTTATACCCGCGCCTCTGGCCAGCGTCAAATACTCAGTCCTGGGCGACCTTCACCACCAGTTTGCCGAAGTTGCGCCCTTCCAGCAGGCCGATAAACGCCTCGGGCGCCTGCTCCAGGCCTTCCACCACGTCTTCGCGGAATTTCACTTTGCCATCGCGCACCCACGGCACCATGTGGCTGATGAATTCCGGCTGACGATCACCGTAATCATCGAACACGATGAAGCCCTGAATGCGCACGCGCTTGGTCAACAGTGTGCGTTGCAGCATTGGCAGGCGATCCGGGCCTTTTGGCGCTTCGGCGGCGTTGTACCCGGCGATCAGACCGCACAACGGAATGCGCGCCTTGGGGTTGAGCAACGGCACCACGGCATCGAACACATGACCACCGACATTCTCGTAATAGATGTCGATGCCATTGGGGCAGGCCTTGGCCAGTTGCTCGGCGAAGTCGGCGGCTTTGTGATCGATGCAGGCATCGAAACCCAGCTCTTCAACCACGTACTTGCACTTCTCGGCACCGCCGGCCACACCGACCGCGCGCAGGCCTTTGATCTTGGCTACTTGCCCGACCACCGAGCCGACCGCGCCGGACGCAGCCGCCACCACCAGCGTTTCGCCTTCTTTCGGCTGACCGATGTCCATCAGCCCCATGTACGCGGTCATGCCGGGCATGCCCAATACACCCAGTGCCATCGACGGACTCGGCAGCCCGGCAGGGATCGGGATGATGTCCCGGCCGTCGCTGATGCTGTGGCTCTGCCAACCGGTCGCGCCGACCACCAGATCGCCTTTATGGAATTTCGGATGACGCGAATCCTCGACACGGCTGACTGCGCCGCCGGTCATCACTTCGCCGATTTGCACCGGTGCGGCGTAGGACGGTGCGTCGCTCATGCGTCCGCGCATGTAGGGATCAAGGGACAGGTACAGGGTTTTCAGCAGCACCTGGCCATCCTGCAGATCCGGCAAGGCTTCGCGTTCGAGGCGGAAGTTCTCCGGGGTCGGCGCGCCAACCGGGCGCGAGGCGAGGACGAAGCGTTGATTGAGCGTAAGAGAGTCGGACATGTCAGCGTCTCCTGTGAGGGTGAATTCAGTGGGTATAGGGAGCAGACCGTTGAGGCTTTTGCGCGTTCGATGTTTCTACTGTGAACCTGTGGCGAGTGAGCTTGCTCCCGCTCGGCTGCGCAGCAGTCGCAAAACCTGTCAGCGCGATATTCCTGAAAGAATGCAGGGGAGCGCTTCGCACTCCAGCGGGAGCAAGCTCCCTCGCCACAGAGATCACGAGATGCACATTCAGGATGCGTCAGAAACAAAAATGCCAGGCGCAATGCCTGGCATTTTGTGTAGCTCATCTGCCGCCGAATGGCGAATCAGAATGGCAGTTTCATACCGGCTGGCAGGTTCATGCCGGCGGTCATGTTGCCCATTTTGTCCTGGCTGTTCTTTTCGATCTTGCGCACAGCGTCGTTGACGGCGGAGGCAATGACCGCTTCCAGCATCTCTTTGTCGTCTTCGCTCATGCCTTCGACCAGGCTTGGGTCGATGCTCACGCTTTTGACGTCGTGACGACCGGTCATCACCACGGTGACCATATCGCCGCCGGCCTTACCGGTGACTTCGGCGTTGGCCAGTTCTTCCTGCATCTTGGCCATTTTTTCCTGCATCTGCTGCGCCTGCTTCATCAGGCCGGCCATGCCACCTTTCATCATGGGAATCACCTCAAAAGTACTTGGATCAAAACAGCGCCCGGCCAGCGAGGCCGGGCACCTTCAGTTATTAGCCTTGGGCGACCAAGGCGTCGACAGGTTCAATAGTATCGTGTCGCACCACCGCGCCGAACTGCTGAACCATTTGCTGGATGAACGGATCGCCGTGGATCGACTCTTCCGCCTCGCGCTGACGGTTGGCGCGTCGGCGGGATGCGGCTTGCGCCGGGGTTTCCTGCTCGGGCTTGATCAGCTCGATGGTCAGGCTCAGCGTGCGACCGTGGAACTGGTTCAACGCATCATTCAAACGGCGCTGCTGCGTGGCATTGAACAGTGCACTGTGCGCCGGGTCGAGGTGCATCAGCCAATGGTCGCCATCGACGGCGATCAGCGTGCAGTTGGCGGCGATACTGCCGGTCATACCGGAGATTGGCAGTTTCGGGAACAGCTCCAGCCATTGCAACGCCAGGCCTGTGGCCGGTGCCGCAGCCGGTTCTGGCTCAGGTTCCGGTGCCGGCTCGGCGGCGTGTTCGCTGGCCAGTTCATCGAGGTAGCTGTAAGCCGAATCCATGTCCGGTTCGATGTAATCCTCGTCCAGCGGCGGCTCGTCGTCCAGGTCCATGCCCGGCGTAGCGGCATCGACATCGGCAACCGACGGCTCGGGGATCGGCGCAGCAGCCCACTCAGGCGCCTCCGGGACGACGCTGTCCGGGGTCGGCAGCGGCATCGGCGGCAACTCGGGTTGCTCGGCGGTGGTTTCCAGCACCGGCTCGACCGCGGGTTGCTGCGCAGGCCCGGCTTCAGCCTCGGGTTCTACCGGGTCATTCCACGGCAGGTCGACGACCTCTTCAGCGACGACCGGCGCGGGTTCAGGTTCTGGCGCGGCAACGGGCGCAACCGGCGCAGGCTCGGGTGCCGGTGCCGGGGTTGCAACAGGCGCCGGCGCTGGAGCCGGCGCGACCGCCGCAGCGACTACCGGCGCAGGTTTAGGCGCGGCAGCCACGGAGTTTGCGGAATCAACTGTGGCCTGGCTGATCCCCACTGGCTTTAGCGGTTGCCTTGGGGCGTCCGCGGTGTCGGCGGGCCGGAAGGCCAGCATCCGCAGCAAGACCATTTCGAAGCCACCGCGCGGATCCGGCGCCAGCGGCAAATCGCGGCGGCCGATCAGGCCCATCTGGTAATAGAACTGCACGTCTTCGGCCGGCAAGGCCTGAGCCAGTGCCAACACGCGATCGCGATCGCCGTGCCCGTTGTCGACACCTTCCGGCAACGCCTGAGCGATGGCCACGCGGTGCAGCACATTAAGAATTTCCGAGAGCACGCCGTTCCAGTCCGGGCCTTGTTCGGCCAGGTGGCGTACAGCTTCGAGCAGCGCCTTGGCGTCGCCTTCGATCAACGAATGCAGGACGTCATAGACCTGACCGTGATCCAGCGTGCCGAGCATCGCCCGCACGTCGGTGGCCAGAACCTTGCCTTCACCGAAAGCAATCGCCTGATCGGTGAGGCTCATGGCGTCCCGCATCGAACCGTCAGCAGCGCGACCAAGCAGCCACAGTGCATCGTCTTCGAACGGCACGTTTTCGGCAGTCAGTACGTGGGTCAAATGCTCGACCACGCGCTCCGGTGTCATGTTCTTCAGGGAGAACTGCAGGCAACGCGACAAAATCGTTGCCGGAAGTTTCTGCGGATCCGTGGTCGCCAGGATGAACTTGACGTACGGCGGCGGCTCTTCGAGGGTTTTCAGCAGCGCATTGAAGGAATGGCTGGAGAGCATGTGCACTTCGTCGATCAGGTAGACCTTGAAGCGCCCACGGCTTGGGGCGTACTGCACGTTGTCGAGCAGTTCGCGGGTGTCTTCGACCTTGGTGCGGCTGGCGGCGTCGATCTCGATCAGGTCGACGAAGCGCCCCTCATCGATCTCACGGCATACCGAGCACTCGCCACACGGGCTGGAGGTGATACCTGTTTCACAGTTCAGGCATTTGGCAATGATCCGCGCAATCGTGGTTTTACCCACCCCGCGCGTACCGGTGAACAGGTACGCGTGGTGCAGCCGCTGGCTGTCCAAGGCATTGATCAGAGCCTTGAGCACATGGGTCTGGCCGACCATTTCGCGGAACGAGCGCGGACGCCATTTACGTGCAAGAACCTGATAACTCATCGAAAACCGTCGCAACGAAGGAAGCTGAAGCGGCTAATGCTAGCGGAGCAAGGGCAAAATTGCATCCGGTGTCCTCGTCTAATATGGCTAAGCTGCATGAGCAGAGGCTTTTATCGGCTCGGGATCGGGAATTACCGGAGCGTTTATGCGGTGGGCCGTGGGGGCGTTGCTGGGAATCAGCCTGAACGTGACGGCAGCGCAAACCCCGCTGCGCTTCGCCATGCCCGACAGCTGGGCGATGCCGATGGCGCAATACGAACGCGGCCGCCCGACCCAAGGCATCCTCTACGACCTGATGCTCAGCCTGGCCACGCAGGTCGGCGTACCGGCCGAATTTAGCGTCCTGCCCCGCACCCGCGTGCAGACGTCTATGGAGCACGGCGAGATTGATGTGCGCTGCTATGCCGCACAGTCGTGGCTGCCGAATCAGTCGGGGGATTACATCTGGAGCCTTCCACTGTTCTTTCAGCGCGATCTATTGATCAGCCGCAAGGATCAGCCGGCCAGCACCGACCCTGCACACCTGCCCCGCCAGTCCATCGGCACTGTTCTTGGCTACACCTACCCCACCCTGCAACCGCTGTTCGATGCAGACCGACTGCAACGCGAAGATGCGCGCAATCAGGAGCAGGTGCTGGAAAAACTGCTGGCCGGGCGTTATCGCTATGCGGTGAGCAATCAGTGGACGCTGGACTGGTTCAATCAGCGCTTGATGCCTGAGCAGCAACTGCAAGGTGTCGCCGTATTGCAGGAGCAGAAGGTGGGTTGCTATGTGAGGAATGATCCGAAGGTGCCGGTGCAACGGATATTACGCACGTTGCTGCGGATGAAAATGTCGGGGGAGATTGATGAGATTATCCGGCTCTATACGGGCAGCTCGGAACCAGGTTCCTAACCCACTAAATGAAAAAAGGGACTCATGAATGAGTCCCTTGTTCAAACCAACCGGCAATTAAAGCAGGGCACAAGAACCAGACATCGGGATCTTCGCTACATCACCCTTACCAACGCACAATAGTGTGACTTTCGCTCCCTTCTTAAGCGAAGCCAGTGAATCGGCATCACTCTTTTCGAAAGAAAACTGCGGCTCCATGAACTGATTCACACCACCACGCAATGTGAGGTATGGATTACCCATGAAGTCAGTGTTGATATCTGTGACAGTGCCCGATACCTTGAATTTTTTACCTTTAAACTTCTGATCGGCAGCGACCGTGTTCTCGTTGTAAGCAACAGCGATATCACGTGCAGTCACAGCCGGTGTGGCAGCCAGTTCCTGCTTTGATTTTTCAAGCTCTGCTTCTGCACGTACTTTTTTCGCGTCGGCGAGCGCCACTGCTTCCGCTTGTTTCTCCTCCGGAGACTTCATCGCATTGCTGATGAAGCCGATAACAAAAAGTACACCTATGACAATGCCGACCCATTTAAACAGTTTTTTCACGCCTTTCTTCCTCTGATAGTTGAGTTTTCCGTTACCGCGTCATACCCGATTGCCGGTGCTGCCTGACGATTTCAAACGAACCGATTCTCTAGAATAGGTTCGCTTGATGCAAGGCCAGTCGCCATCATTGATACCAGGGTTATTGAGCCGGGCTAAGGCTTGGCCAAATCCCACTGGCACCTCTTCAGCCGATCTACATCGGTACCACTCTCTTTTCGCATATCAATGTTGCCGTTCGCGTCAAGATAGATATCCGTGTTAGGCCATTTGGGCGTGATGCTGATGCAATGATTACGTCCTCCTTCTTTACTCCACCACGAAAACTCCATGAAGAATTCGTCGTCTGGAAGGAAGAAACCATTGTCCATCGCCCCGCCACCAGGTCGCATGCCGCCTTTGTAAATACGATCTTGCACATTCCAGATATACCGGAACTCATCTTGTCCTGCTTTAGAGTAATGAACATTCACAGTCGGCAAAGCGATGTCCCAGTGAGCGATAGCCAAATACACAACAGGTATCCACAGCACTCGTATGAACCAAGCCCGACGCTTACTGACAGTTGTGGACACGGATTCCATCTCCCCAACTCTCCGGTGGTACTGCAACAACTTCATCCATGATCATCTTCGCGGTCACTCCGCCTGCGGGATACTGTTCGGCGAGCTTAATCCCGATTTGAATCGATACCCTATCGGCAACGTCATCCCATGATCCCGGCGCATACCATGGGCTTGCCGTAGTGTGTGGGCCGGGATGCACTCTCATCTCTTCAGGCTTGTTCAGCTCGCCAGCTTTGGTGGCTGCGTCGGACAAAAGCTGCGCAACGCCAGCTCCGTCCAATAGCTGGCTCTCGGACATGCCTGCTATGACTCCGACATACCCATAATGGATGTTCGACCAGATATCGTAGAAGTAATCGTAGGCCCCCTGCTTGTGGTAAACACCTACAAATAGCTTGCGAAGCTTAGGCTTATGATCCCAGTCCATTCTCGGGCCGACTTTTTTGGCCCAGATTGCCCACGCCGCGGCGATGTCCATGTAATTGCCAAGGAGCCGGCTAGCTGGCCCGCCCACCCCCTTTAACAGTGAAGGCTTCCTGTCTGGCGAAGCAGGATCATAGCGGTAGAGCTTTTGCATCGATGAAACTTCCGGACTCAGGATATTTAGATTCATCTCACCTGCAATGTAGTCAGCCAGAGGCTCCATTTGGTCAGGATGGTTGCACGCGGCAGGTTGTACTTTATCCGCATTCTGTTCTGCTTTCGGAGTGCCAGGATCTACGAGAGCGTTGGCGGCAACAGCCTTTTCTTTCAGTTGCGGATCAGCAAGAAGCGTGGCCATCTTCTCTTCGTCAACCGTCCCATTGGGGCGAATCGCCCCAAGCGCCATGAAGTTGATGATGATTGCCCCACCAGCATCCCCCATGACAAAACCACCACCAACATCACCTGATCCGCTAATGATCGTTCCTCCATGACTTGTAGGACTTCCTAAATGAGCCATGGGGCGGCCATTGACCAGAATCGAGGGAAAACCCGTGGTGATGACGGCGCCGCATCCGCAGGTGTCACCAACACGGGCAGACCCCATGAAGTTGATATTGGTATCAGAAGAAGCAGATGCAATTGGGGTTACACCATGCCCCGGTAGTGGGCAGACATGCTTGTCTCCCAATCGAGCCGAGGAAATCATTCGTCGTCCTTGTGTCGAGCATAGGCCTCCGTCAATGGAGGCAAAAACGTTATTGCGAATGTTGTGAGAGTAGCGCTTGCCTCGCTGGATGGTCTTTAGGAGGGATCTGGAAATTGAATCAGAAATTTCCTCAAACCACGTCATCAGCAACTGAAGGTCAGTGCAGACCTGTCAAAATCGCAGACACAAAAAAACCGCAGTGGGCGAAACCCATGCAGTTCTGGTTGAAGCGTTCGATTGTTCGTTAAGGTGGTAACCCCACCAGCCACACCCCGGCACACAATGTTCCCGCTGTGGCTGCTGCCTTCCGGCTCTGACCAGGTTCACGGGTAATCGTTGCGGGGGGACCGATGGGGTCACCATAACGACGCTTGCCTGTCGGCGAGCCGCGCCATTGTACCTATCTGAGACGAAGTTACAACCGTTGGTTGCAGATTAAAAATATGAACCGGTTCAAGGACATAAAGAACGCAGCCTGCGCCAGTGCCTACAGGGCCAGAACCTCGTCCGCCCTGCCGCCCGCCTGCTGGATCACCAGATGAATGAAGTGCAGTTTGGCAATCGCCGGCGCAGGCAGCACGAACGGGTAGAAATCCGGCTGGCCCATGCTCCGTGACAACTCATTGAGCATGCCAGCCAGTTCAATCCACGCGTTGACGAATGACAGAAACGCCTCGCCGCCGGGATGCTCCGGGTCGTACAGCGTGCTGGTGGGAAACGGCTGGTAATCAAAATCCATTTCCCGCGCGCTCATGCCGAAGCCCAGCGCAGTGTCCACCGCGTCCATCATGTGCAGGTAGTGCGCCCAGGTTTCCGCCCAGTCTTCCCATGGATGCATGGTTGCGTAAGCGCTGACGTATTGCTGCGGCCAGTCCAGCGGTGCGCCTTGCTGATAATGACGATCGAGCGCCTCGGCGTAACTGGCGCGTTCGTCGCCGAACAGGCTGCGGAATGAATCGAGCCAGGGGCCGTTGGCGATCAGGCGATCCCAGTAGTAGTGCCCGACCTCATGGCGAAAATGCCCGAGCAGTGTGCGATAGGGCTCATGCATCTGCGCCCTCACCTGCTCACGGTGGGCGTCGTCGGCCTCTTTGATGTCGAGGGTGATCAACCCATTGGCGTGGCCGGTCATCGGCGCGTTGCCTTCGAGGTCGACGCCAATGAAGTCGAACGCCAACCCGGTGTCTTCATCGACGGTTTTCGGGATGACTTGCAGGCCGAGGGTGATCAGTTGCGCGACGAGGCGGCGCTTGGCGATTTCGACTTTGCGCCAACGCTCAGGGTTGTCCGGGGCGGACAGGTCGGGGATGGTCCGGTTGAGGCTGCAGGCGACGCACAGGCTGTCGTGATCATTGGCCGGCAGCAGCCAGTTGCACGCGGCGGCTGTGTCGAGGTTGGCGCAGCGGCGGAACAGCCCGGCCTCGGGGTCGGCGTCGAGCGTCCAGGTGCCTTCGTATGGCCCCGGTTGCAGCGAAGTCAGACGACTTTCTTCGGGTTGATAACCGAGCAAGGCGCTGCACGCCAGGCACTGACTGTTGCGAAAGAACAGCGACTGGCCGCAGCGGCACGGCCAGACTTTGCTGTTGCGTGAGGACTCGCCCATGAACGGCGCGATGATGCGAGAACTGAGCTGCTCGAAAAAGCGGTGCATGGCGATCTCTCCCTGGGGCTTGCCAAGACTAGATCATTCCCAAGACAACATCGTTCCCGAATACAGCGCAGCTTCTGAGTGGCATTACCGATGTGGCGAGGGAGCTTGCTCCCGCCGGGTTGCGAAGCAACCCCAAACCCAGGCATATCGAGCACGCTGATTTTGCGACGACTGCGTCGCCGAGCGGGAGCAAACTCCCTCGCCACAAAAGCATCGTATCTGCAAAGAAGGTGTCAGGCGGAAATGCCGTGGGTTTTAAGGAAGGCGATGAAGGTTTCTTCGTCCATCACTTTCACGCCCAGTTCATTGGCCTTGGTCAATTTGGAACCGGCGCCGGGGCCTGCGACCACGCAATGAGTCTTCGCCGACACGGAACCGGCAACCTTGGCACCCAGGCTTTCCAGATGTTCCTTGGCCACGTCACGACTCATCAACTCAACCTTGCCAGTCAGCACCCAGGTCTCGCCGGACAGCGGCAAACCTTCAACGACCTTCTTCTCGCTCTGCCAGTGCATGCCGAAGTCGCGCAATTGCTTCTCGGATTGCTCAGCCAGTTGCCGATGCTCAGGCGCCGCAAAAAACTCGCGAACCGAATTCGCCTGCTTCTCCGGCAAGGCCTGACGCATGTCCAGCCAGTCAGCATTCATCACCGCTTCCAGCGAACCAAACTTGTCCGCGAGTTTCTGCGCGCCGCCCGGGCCGACCGAGGGAATGTGCAGCTTGTCGAGGAAGCCACCCAGCGTGGTGCTGGCGGCAAACTCGGCACCCAGCTCACCCTGATCCTGAATCTGCAGACCATGGCCCAGCAACTCTGCGATGACCTGCCGGTTATGCGCATCTTCGAAGAAGCTGTGAATCTCGTGTGCGACTTCCAGCCCAACATCCGGCAGGTAGGTCAGCACCTGCGGCAACGCCTGCTGCACGCGCTCCAGCGAACCCAGCGAGCGCGCCAGCACCTTGGCCGTCTCCTCGCCGACATCGGGGATGCCCAGTGCATAGATGAAACGCGCCAGTCCCGGTTTCTTGCTGTCTTCGATGGCCGCCAGCAGTTTGTTGCTCGACACCTCGGCAAAGCCTTCCAGATCGACGATGTCGTCGAACTTCAGCGCATATAGATCGGCCGGCGAACTGACCAGACCTTCGTCCACCAGTTGCTCGACACTCTTGTCGCCCAAGCCTTCGATGTCCATCGCCCGACGCGAGACGAAATGAATGATCGCCTGCTTCAGTTGCGCGCCACAGGCCAGTCGACCCACGCAGCGGTACACCGCGCCTTCGCTGACGGTTTCCTTGCCCTTGCTGCGTTTGATCAGTTGCGTGCGCTCGACGTGCGAACCGCACACCGGGCAGCTCTCGGGGATCTGCACCGCGCGCGCGTTTTCCGGGCGGCGATCCATGACCACTTGCACCACTTGCGGAATCACATCACCGGCGCGGCGGATGATTACGGTGTCGCCGATCATCAGGCCCAGACGCGCGACCTCGTCCATGTTGTGCAATGTGGCGTTGGCCACGGTTACACCGGCAACCTTGACCGGCTTCAGACGCGCCACCGGGGTCACGGCGCCGGTGCGGCCGACCTGGAATTCCACATCGAGCAACTCGGTGAGCTCTTCCATCGCCGGGAATTTGTGCGCGATCGCCCAGCGCGGCTCGCGGGCACGGAAACCCAGCTCGCGCTGATCGGCAATGCTGTTGACCTTGAACACCACGCCGTCGATTTCATAAGCCAGCGAGTTACGTCGCTCGCCAATGTCGCGGTAGTAGTCCAGGCATTCGCCGATGCCCTTGGCCAGTTTCAGTTCGTGACTGATTGGCATGCCCCACTTTTGCAACTGCTTGAGGTTGCCGATGTGGGTATCGGAAATATCGTGGGAAACCTGGCCAATGCCGTAGCAGCAGAATTCCAGCGGACGGTTGGCGGTGATCTTTGAATCGAGCTGACGCAAACTGCCGGCGGCAGCGTTGCGCGGATTGGCGAAAGTCTTGCCGCCGACTTCCAGTTGCGAGGCGTTGAGGCGCTCGAAACCGGCCTTGGACATGAACACTTCGCCGCGCACTTCCAGGGTCGCCGGCCAGCCTTCGCCGTGCAGCTTCAGGGGAATGTTGCGCACGGTGCGCACGTTGACGCTGATGTCTTCACCGGTGGTGCCATCGCCGCGTGTAGCACCGCGGACCAGCACGCCATCCTGATACAACAGGCTGACCGCCAGGCCATCGAGTTTCGGCTCGCAGCTGTATTCCACCGCCGCGCCGCCACCGAACAGATCACCGGCCGGCAGATCCAGACCTTCGGTGACGCGGCGATCAAACTCACGCATGTCGGTTTCTTCGAAGGCGTTGCCGAGGCTGAGCATCGGCACTTCGTGGCGCACCTGAGTGAACGCGGTCAGCGCCACGCTGCCGACGCGCTGGGTCGGCGAGTCGCTGGTGATCAGTTCCGGATTGGCCGCTTCCAGCGCCTTGAGCTCGTGGAACAACCGGTCGTACTCGGCGTCCGGAATGCTCGGCTCGTCGAGGACGTGGTAACGGTAGTTGTGCTGATCGAGTTCAGCGCGCAGCTCTAGAATGCGGTTTTTGGCGGCGGTCATGGGTGTTCTCTCATAAAGCAAAAGAGCAGCCGAGGCTGCTCAATCTTCTAAATCACAATAACTCAAGGCTATGGACATTGTGGCGAGGGAGCTTGCTCCCGCTCGGTGGCTAAGCCGCCGTAAATCCTGCAACCGGGTTGTGTCTGATGCAACGCGGTGGATGGTATTAGGGCTGCTGCGCAGCCCAGCGGGAGCAAGCTCCCTCGCCACAACTGCGCTCTGGCCTTAGCGCTTCTGGGTCAGTGCGCGACGCTCGAATTCAACGATGCGCTGACGGTAGTGCTCGATCGTCTGCGCGGTCAGGACGCTGCGCTGGTCATCTTTCAGTTCGCCGTTCAGCTCCTGCGACAGCTTGCGAGCTGCGGCCACCATCACGTCGAAGGCTTGCTTCGGATGACGCGGGCCTGGCAGGCCGAGGAAGAAGCTCACTGCCGGGGTGCTGAAATGGTCGATGTCGTCCAGATCGAAGATGCCCGGCTTGACCGCATTGGCCATGGAGAACAGCACTTCACCATTGCCGGCCATGCTTTCGTGACGGTGGAAAATATCCATCTCGCCGAAACGCAGACCGCTTTCGAGAATGTTCTGCAACAGCGCCGGGCCTTTGAAGCCAGCGGCGTCACGGCAGATCACGCTGATCACCAGGACTTCTTCGGCTTGTGGCTGATCCTTGTCGGCCACTGCCGGCGCAGGCTTGCTGTCTTCGACGAAATCGTCGTCACGGCTGCTGAAGCTCGGGCCGCCGTCCAGATCCAGATCGAGGTTCAGGTCGCCCTGAGCCGGGCCATTGCTGCCACGCTTGCCACGTTTCGAGCCGGATTCGCGAGGCTCGCGTGCTTCGCGGGCCGGCATGCTCACCGACGGCAGATCGTGTTCGTCCAGTTGCGGCTCTTTGTGGGTGTCCAGCACACGGGCCGGGCCCAACAGCTCAGCGCTGGTGTCCTCGTCCGGCAGGTTGGACAGACTTCGGTCAAGACGGAACTTCAGTTTTCCCTTGCCGCCGCGCATACGGCGCCAGCCATCGAAAAGAATACCGGCTATCACAATGATGCCGATGACGATCAGCCACTCGCGCAGACCGATTTCCATGTAATCCCGTGCCTCTATAAAAAATGCTGAAAAATAAGGGGTTTACACTGTGCAAACCGCTTTAAAACGTGGCGCCAACTCTATGTTCTGACAGGCGTTTTGCCCACGTATACGAAAAATTGACATTAAACTAGCACGACCATAGACAACTTTACACCGTCTGTCTCATTGGCTTGCGCGAATATGTCGATTGGCCAGCAAGTCGAACCCGGTAAAAAAGTCCTACAACACCAAATTACCTTTCCGACACCACGCTGACTCAGGCGTCCACCATCGCCATCGCCTCCTCGACATCCACGGCTACCAGTCGCGAACAACCCGGTTCATGCATCGTTACGCCCATCAACTGCTCGGCCATTTCCATGGCGATCTTGTTGTGGGTGATATAGATGAACTGCACGGTCTGCGACATCTCTTTGACCAAGCGTGCGTAGCGTCCAACGTTAGCGTCATCCAGTGGCGCGTCAACCTCATCGAGCATGCAGAACGGCGCCGGGTTCAATTTGAAGATGGCAAAAACCAGTGCCAGCGCGGTCAGGGCTTTCTCCCCGCCGGAGAGCAAATGGATGGTGCTGTTCTTCTTCCCTGGCGGCTGCGCCATGATCGTTACCCCTGTATCGAGTAGATCTTCGCCCGTCAGTTCCAAATACGCGCGCCCGCCACCGAAAACTTTCGGGAAAAGCGACTGTAAACCGCCATTGATCTGATCAAAGGTATCTTTGAAGCGGTTGCGGGTTTCCTTGTCGATCTTGCGAATGACGTTTTCCAGGGTCTCCAGCGCTTCGACCAGATCGGCGTCTTGCGCGTCCAGATAACGTTTACGCTCGGACTGTTGCGTGTATTCGTCGATGGCCGCGAGGTTGATCGCGCCCAGGCGCTGAATCCGCGCGTTGATGCGTTCGAGTTCTTCTTCGGCTTCGCGTTCACTGGCTTGCGCCGTTAATGTCGCGAGCACGCCGTTGAGATCGTAGCCGTCTTCGAGCAATTGATCCTGCAAAGCCTTGCGGCGCACGGTCAGGGCTTGCCATTCCATGCGCTGCTGTTCGAGCTGGCCGCGAATCAGTTGCGACTGCTGTTCGGCCTGAGTCCGGCGCTTTTCCGCGTCACGCAGTTCGCGGTCAGCGTCTTCCAGCGCGATCTGCGCAGTCTTCAGCTCTTCGTCGACGGTCATGCGTTTATCGAGCAGTTCTTCGAGTTTCAGACGCAGCTCTTCCAGCGGCGCCTCGCCCTCCTCCAGATTCAGACTCAACTGTTCGCGCTTTTCGGTCAGGCGCTCGGCCTGCATTTCCAGGCGTTCCAGCGCCTGGCGCGTGGAGTCGTGCTGCGCGCGCAACGAGCCTAGACGCACGGCCAATTGATGCGCATGGTCCTTGTGCTGCCGCGCTTCCTGACGCACGCGGTCGAGGCGTTCGCGCAGGCTGTCGCGCTGGGCCAACAGCAACTCGCGCTGTTCGGTGTCCAGTGCCATGGCATCCAGCGCTTCCTGCAATTGCATGCGCGCTTCGCCGATCTGTTCGTGCTCGAGTTCGCGTTGTTCGCCGAGTTCGACCAGTTCCTCATCGAGACGTGTGCGACGCAAAGTCAGCTGTTCGGCCTTGGCTTTGCCGGCGGACAACTGGGCTTTTAGTTCACCTTGCTGCCGCGCCTCGTCTTGCAGCAAACGGCGCAAATGTTCGCGGCCGTTTTCCTGCTGACGCTGTTGCGCGCGCAAGGTTTGCAGACGGGTTTCCATGGCCTCGACCGTGGCTTCTTTCTCTTCGCGCTCGAGGTGCAGCGCTTCGATTTCCTGGCCACGGGCGAGCATGCCGCTCTCCGCTTCGCTGGCCCGACGCACGCGCAGGAAGTGCCGGCCGACCCAGTAACCGTCACGGCTGATCAGGCTCTCACCGGCGCTCAATTGCCCGCGCAAGGCTAAGGCCTGTTCGAGGCTGTCGACCGGTTTGACTTGACCGAGCCACGGCGACAGATCGATCTGTGCGTCAACCTTGTCCAGCAAGCTGCCGGCGACGCGCACGCCATCGCTGGCCGGGCTGAGCAGGCGCAGATCGCCCTGAGTAAAACCGGACAAATCGAAGCCGCTGAAATCGTCGACCAGCACCGCCTGCAGATCGGCACCGAGCACGGTTTCCACCGCCAGCTCCCAACCGGCCTCGACCTTCAGGCCTTCGGCCAGACGCGGACGCTCGGCGAGGTTGTGTTCCTTCAGCCATTCGGCGGTGCCGGTGCCCGGATCGAGCGCGGCTTGCTGCAAGGCTTCAAGGGACGCCAGGCGACCGTTGAGGCGCTGCAAATCACCCTGCGCCTGTTGCTGCGCGGTCAGCGCTTGCTGCAGTTCCTGGCGCAGTTGTTCAAGCTTTTCGACCTGCGCTTCTTCGCTGGTCTGCAAATCTTCGAGGGTCGCTTCGGACTCGGCGAGCTGCTCATTGAGCTCCATGATCGCCGCATCTTCCGGGTCAGCCGAGAGCAACGCGCGCTCTTCGCCGAGACGCTTTTGCCGATCAGCGAGGCGTTCCATGCTGGTTTCCAGCTGCTGGATGCGCGACTGCTGCACTTCGGCCTGACGACGCGGTTCGGCGGCGGTCAGGTTGAAGGCGTCCCACTGCTCCTGCCAGCCGTGCATGACGCTTTCGGAATCTTCCAGTGCAGCCGCGGCCTCTTCGGCGGCGGCGCTGGTGACTTCCTGCTCGGGGGTGAGCATGTCCAGCTCTTCGCCGAGGGTCAGCAGCAACGTGCGGTCGTGGCCCAGATGCGATTCGGTTTCCAGACGCGCGCGCTCGGCTTCTTTCAAGTCGTCCTGCAACTGCCGCAGACGTTGCTGGCCGTGCTGGATGCTCTGCTCGACCCGGGCGATGTCGCCGCCGACCGAATAGAAGCGCCCTTGCACCAGATTGAAGCGTTCGGACAGGTCATGGTGACCGTCACGCAAGCGTTCGATGGCCGCATCGGCATTACGCTGCTCGGCGACCAGCGCTTCGAAACTGATTTCCTGGGTGCCGATAATCGACTCGCGCTGGCCGACCTGATCGTTGAGATCCTGCCAGCGCAAGGCCGACAGTTGCGCCTTGAGCTGACGTTCCTCGGCTTTGAACTCCTGATACTTCTTCGCCGCTTCGGCCTGGCGGTGCAGACGTTCGAGTTGGCGCTCCAGCTCTTCGCGCAAGTCAGTCAGACGGGCAAGGTTTTCGTGAGTGCGGCGGATACGGTTTTCGGTCTCGCGGCGGCGCTCCTTGTACTTGGAGATGCCCGCCGCTTCTTCGATGAAGTTACGCAGGTCTTCGGGCTTGGACTCGATCAGCTTGGAGATCATCCCCTGCTCGATGATCGAATAACTGCGCGGGCCGAGGCCAGTGCCGAGGAAAATATCGGTGATGTCACGACGACGGCATTTGGTGCCGTTGAGGTAGTACGTGGTCTGGCTGTCGCGGGTGACTTTACGGCGGATGGAAATCTCCGCGTAGGCCGCGTACTCGCCGAGCAAGGTGCCGTCTGAGTTGTCGAACACCAGCTCGATACTGGCCTGACTCACCGGTTTACGGCTGGTCGAGCCGTTGAAGATGACGTCGGTCATCGACTCGCCACGGAGGTTCTTCGCCGAACTTTCGCCCATCACCCAGCGTACGGCGTCGATGATGTTCGACTTGCCGCAACCGTTCGGCCCGACGACCGCCGCCATGTTACTGGGGAAGTTCACCGTGGTCGGGTCGACGAAGGATTTGAATCCCGCCAGTTTGATGCACTTGAGCCGCACGCTTAGGCAACCGTCAGGGCGGAAACCACCAGATCGCTGCTGCGCTGGGCGTAAGCCGTCAGCACGATGCGGATCTGCGGAAAATCACGGGCCAGGACGGCGGCGAGCAAGCGTTCGAACAGTTCAAGGAACTCGCTCATTTCCGCCTTGCGCTGTTCGAGGGCGAGGAAGTAGGCGCGGCTCATGGCCGGCTGCAGGTTCTCGACGGTCTCTTGCAGGTACGGGTTGTTGGCGAACGGATAGGCGGCGCGCATCACGGCAAAGCTGTCATCGACGAAGCTGCGGATGTCCTGACGCTCGTAGCTGGCGGTCAGGCGCTGCTGGATCTGCACGAACGGCGCCATGTCCGACTGCACTTGCCAGCCATTGGCCACTGAATTGCCGAGCAGGATGTACAGCTCGCTCATCAGCGTGCACAGGCTCTGCACCTTGTGCGGCGTCAACTCGGTGACGTGCGCGCCACGGCGCGGCAGGATCGCGATCAGGTGGCGGCGTTCGAGGATCAGCAAGGCTTCGCGGACCGAACCGCGACTGACATTCAGTGCCAGCGTGACCTTCTGTTCCTGGATGCGCTCTCCCGGCTTCATTTCGCCACGAATGATGCGTTCGGCGAGGTGGTGAGCGATTTGCTCGGCGAGGCTGTCCGGCGCCTTGAACGTCATGGTTGTCCTTCAAACTCTATCGATCTGCACAAGCGGCGCAGTGTAGCGCAAATGCACGGTCATGGCGGAGTGCCCACTCAGCGGTTTTTGGCACGAATCCCGCAAAAAAGCGGGGTGACCAATGAGGGTCAATACTGAATAGACACGTTGTTGATCGACGAAATGCACTTTCTTGACCTTTAAGTCAGAAAACCATTGACCGAAAAGTCAGAGCTGCTAAATTCGGTTCACGTCGGTTAACAACAATAATGAGTCTGCGAGGCCTTCCGTGATCCAGTTTTTACTTAACCAGGAACTCCGTAGCGAGCACGCCCTGGACCCGAATCTGACTGTGCTCAATTACCTGCGTGAACACGTCGGTAAATCCGGCACCAAAGAAGGTTGCGCCAGCGGTGACTGCGGCGCCTGCACCGTGGTGGTCGGCGAGTTGCAAACGGATGACGACGGTCGCGAGCACATTCGCTATCGCAGCCTCAATTCGTGCCTGACCTTTGTTTCGTCGCTGCACGGCAAACAACTGATCAGCGTCGAAGACCTCAAACACCAAGGCGAACTGCACAGCGTGCAGAAAGCCATGGTCGAGTGCCACGGCTCGCAGTGCGGCTTTTGCACCCCCGGTTTCGTCATGTCGCTGTTCGCCCTGCAAAAGAACAGCGATGCACCGGATCAGGCCAAGGCCCACGAAGCGCTGGCCGGCAACCTCTGCCGGTGCACCGGCTACCGGCCGATTCTGGCCGCTGCCGAACAATCCTGCTGCGGCAAACAGCCGGATCAGTTCGATGCCCGCGAAGCGGACACCATTGCACGCCTCAAAGCCATCGCCCCGACCGATATCGGCGAACTCAACAGCGGCGACAAGCGCTGCCTGGTGCCGCTGACCGTCGCCGATCTGGCCGACCTCTACGATGCTTATCCACAAGCGCGCCTGCTCGCCGGCGGCACCGACCTGGCCCTGGAAGTCACCCAGTTCCACCGCACCCTGCCGGTGATGATCTACGTCGGCAACGTCGCAGAAATGAAGCGTATCGAAACCTTCGAAGACCGCATCGAAATCGGCGCCGCCACCGCCCTCTCCGACTGCTACGAAGCGTTAAACGCCGAGTACCCCGACTTCGGCGAACTGCTGCACCGCTTCGCCTCGCTGCAAATCCGCAATCAGGGCACCCTCGGTGGCAACATCGGCAACGCCTCGCCGATCGGTGACTCGCCACCGCTGCTGATCGCCCTCGGCGCACAGGTCGTGCTGTGCAAAGGTGAAACCCGTCGCACCCTGAACCTCGAGGATTACTTCATCGATTACAAAGTCACGGCCCGTCAGGAAAGTGAGTTCATCGAGAAGATCATCGTGCCGCGCGCCAGCGCCGAGCAGTTGTTCCGCGCCTACAAAGTCTCCAAGCGTCTGGACGACGACATCTCCGCCGTCTGCGCCGCGTTCAACCTGCGCGTGGAAAACGGTGTGATCAGCGATGCGCGCATGGCCTTCGGCGGTATGGCAGCAATTCCGAAACGCGCTGCCAACTGTGAAGCTGCATTGATCGGTGCGCCGTTCAACAACGCCGTGGTCGAACGCGCCTGCGCCGCGCTGGCCGAAGACTTCACGCCGCTCTCGGACTTCCGCGCCAGCAAGGACTATCGCCTGCTCAGCGCGCAGAACCTGCTGCGCAAATACTTCATCGAACTGCAAACACCGCACATCGAGACTCGGGTGACCGCTTATGTCTAACCATCACGGCGTAGAAAAAACCCAGGCTGAACTGGCTGAACTGTTCGCCAAGGATCTGACCTCTGGCGTCGGCCGCAGCGTCAAGCACGACAGCGCCGCCAAGCACGTGTCCGGTGAAGCGCAGTACATCGATGATCGCCTGGAATTTCCGAATCAGCTGCACCTGTATGCACGCCTGTCGGACCGCGCCCACGCGAAAATCATCAGTATCGACACCTCGCCGTGCTACGCCTTCGAAGGCGTGCGCATCGCGATCACTCACGAAGACGTGCCGGGCCTGAAAGACATCGGCCCGTTGCTGCCGGGCGACCCATTGCTGGCCATCGATGACGTGCAATTCGTCGGTCAGCCAGTGCTCGCCGTTGCCGCGAAAGATCTGGAAACCGCGCGCAAAGCAGCGATGGCGGCGATCATCGAATACGAAGATCTCGAACCTGTACTCGACGTGGTCGAAGCCCTGCGCAAACGCCACTTCGTCCTCGACAGTCACACCCACCAGCGCGGCGATTCGGTTTCCGCTCTGGCGACCGCTGAACACCGCATCCAGGGCACGCTGCACATCGGCGGTCAGGAGCACTTCTATCTGGAGACGCAAATCTCCTCGGTGATGCCGACCGAAGACGGCGGCATGATCGTTTACTGCTCGACGCAAAACCCGACCGAAGTGCAAAAACTGGTTGCGGAAGTGCTCGACGTGTCGATGAACAAAATCGTCGTCGACATGCGCCGCATGGGCGGTGGTTTCGGTGGCAAGGAAACTCAAGCTGCGAGTCCGGCGTGCCTGTGCGCGGTGGTGGCGCACCTCACCGGCCAACCGACCAAGATGCGTCTGCCGCGCGTCGAAGACATGCTGATGACCGGCAAGCGGCACCCGTTCTACGTCGAGTACGACGTCGGCTTCGACAGCACCGGGCGTCTGCACGGGATCAACATGGACCTGGCCGGCAACTGCGGCTGCTCGCCGGACTTGTCCGCGTCGATCGTTGACCGGGCGATGTTCCACTCGGACAACTCGTACTACCTCGGCGATGCGACCATCAACGGTCACCGCTGCAAAACCAACACCGCGTCGAACACCGCTTACCGTGGTTTCGGTGGCCCGCAAGGCATGGTCGCGATCGAAGAAGTGATGGACGCGATTGCCCGTCACCTCAACCTCGATCCACTCGCGGTGCGCAAGGCCAACTACTACGGCAAGACCGAGCGCAACGTCACCCATTACTACCAGACCGTCGAGCACAACATGCTCGAAGAGATGACCGCCGAACTGGAAGAAAGCAGCCAGTACCACGAGCGTCGCGAAGCGATCCGTCGCTACAACGCCAACAGCCCGATCCTGAAAAAAGGCCTGGCGCTGACCCCGGTGAAATTCGGTATTTCCTTCACCGCCAGCTTCTTGAATCAGGCCGGCGCGCTGATCCACATCTATACCGACGGCAGCATTCACCTGAACCATGGCGGCACCGAAATGGGTCAGGGCCTGAACACCAAAGTCGCGCAGGTCGTGGCCGAAGTGTTCCAGGTGGAAATGGATCGCGTACAGATCACTGCGACCAACACCGACAAGGTGCCAAACACCTCGCCAACGGCGGCGTCCAGCGGTGCTGACCTGAACGGTAAAGCGGCGCAGAACGCGGCAGAAATCATCAAGAAACGTCTGGTCGAATTCGCTGCACGTCACTTCAAAGTCACTGAAGAAGACGTCGAATTCCACAACGGCCACGTGCGCGTGCGTGATCACATCCTGACCTTTGAAGCGCTGATCCAGCAGGCGTATTTCAATCAGGTGTCGCTGTCGAGCACCGGGTTCTACAAGACCCCGAAAATCTACTACGACCGCAGCCAGGCCCGTGGCCGTCCGTTCTACTACTTCGCCTTCGGCGCGGCGTGCTGCGAAGTGATCGTCGACACCCTGACCGGCGAGTACAAGATGCTGCGTACCGACATCCTCCACGACGTCGGCGCCTCGCTGAACCCGTCCATCGACATCGGTCAGGTCGAGGGTGGTTTCATCCAGGGCATGGGCTGGCTGACCATGGAAGAGCTGGTCTGGAACAACAAAGGCAAGCTGATGACCAACGGCCCGGCCAGCTACAAGATCCCGGCGGTGGCGGACATGCCTCTGGACCTGCGCGTGAAGCTGGTGGAAAACCGCAAGAACCCGGAAGACACGGTGTTCCATTCCAAGGCTGTCGGTGAACCGCCGTTCATGCTCGGGATTGCTTCGTGGTGCGCGATCAAGGATGCGGTGGCGAGCCTCGGTGATTACAAACATCAGCCGCAGATTGATGCGCCGGCGACGCCGGAGCGGGTGTTGTGGGGTTGCGAGCAGATGCGTCAGTTGAAGGCTGTGAAAGCGGTCGAGGCTGAAACCGAGCTGGCTCCGCTCTAGGACCGAGGCGCGGCCATTCGCGAGCAGGCTCGCTCCCACATTTGGAATGCATTCCCCTGTGGGAGTGAGCCTGCTCGCGAAGAGGCCCGAACAGACAACGAAGATGTCGAGGTGAACATGTACAACTGGATCGACGCCCTCGCCGACCTGCAGAACCAGGGCGAACCCTGTGTGCTGGTGACGATCATCGAAAAACTCGGCTCGACGCCACGCAACGCCGGCTCGAAAATGGTCGTCAGCGCGAAACAGACCTTCGACACCATCGGTGGCGGGCATCTGGAATACAAAGCCATGCAGATCGCCCGCGAGATGCTCGCCAGCGGTAAGCAGGACACCCATCTGGAGCGCTTCAGTCTCGGCGCCAGCCTGGGTCAGTGCTGCGGCGGCGCCACCGTGTTGCTGTTCGAACCGATGGGCCAGGTGCAGGCGCAAATCGCCGTGTTCGGTGCCGGTCACGTTGGCCGCGCCTTGGTGCCGCTGCTCGCCAGCCTGCCCTGCCGGGTGCGCTGGATCGATTCGCGCGAGGCCGAATTCCCCGAACACATCCCCCACGGCGTGCGTAAAATCGTCGCCGAAGAGCCTGTGGATGAAATCGATGAGCTGCCCGCCGGCAGCTACTGCATCGTCATGACCCACAACCATCAGCTCGACCTGGAACTCACTGCCGCGATCCTCAAACGCAACGACTTCGCCTGGTTCGGCCTGATCGGTTCGAAGACCAAACGCGCGAAGTTCGAACATCGCCTGCGTGATCGCGGTTTCGACAGCGGCGTCGTGCAACGCATGCGCTGCCCGATGGGCATTGGCGAAGTCAAAGGCAAACTGCCTGTGGAAATCGCCATCTCCATCGCCGGCGAAATCATCGCCACCTACAACGCCAACTTCGGCCAGCAGACTGCCAGCGCCGAACCGATTGCCAAACTGCTGCCGGTTTCGCGGCGCAGTCAGGCAACCAAACTCAAAGCCTCAAACTGATTAGAGAACCCTCATGCCTCTGACTCGCAAAGCCTACCGCGCCGCCATCCTGCACAGCATCGCCGACCCCGCCGAAGTCGGGATTGAAGCCTCCTACGAATATTTCGAGGACGGCCTGCTGGTGGTCGATGGCGGCAAGATCAGCGCCCTTGGCCACGCCAGTGATTTGCTGCCGACCCTGCCGGCGGACATCGAAATCGAGCACTACCAGGACGCGTTGATCACCCCGGGCTTCATCGACACCCACATTCACTTTCCGCAAACCGGCATGGTCGGCGCCTACGGCGAGCAACTGCTCGACTGGCTGAACACCTACACCTTCCCGTGCGAAAGCCAGTTCGGCGACAAGGCCCACGCCGACGAAGTCGCTGACATTTTCGTCAAGGAACTGCTGCGCAACGGCACCACCACCGCGCTGGTGTTCGGCAGCGTGCACCCGCAGTCGGTGAACTCGTTGTTCGAAGCGGCCGAGAAGCTCGACCTGCGCATGATCGCCGGCAAGGTGATGATGGACCGCAACGCGCCGGACTACCTGACCGACACCGCCGAATCGAGCTACGTCGAAAGCAAGGCGTTGATCGAGCGCTGGCACGGCAAAGGTCGTCTGCATTACGCGGTCACCCCACGCTTCGCCCCGACCAGCACCCCGGAACAACTGACCCTCGCCGGGCAACTGTTGACCGAGTACCCGGATCTGTACATGCAGACCCACATCAGCGAAAACCTCAAGGAAATCGAGTGGGTCAAGGAGCTGTTCCCGGAGCGCAAGGGCTACCTCGACGTTTACGACCACTATCAGTTGCTCGGCGAGCGCTCGGTGTTCGCTCACGGCGTGCACCTGTGCGACGACGAATGCGCGCGCCTGGCGGAAACCGGTTCGGCGATCTCGTTCTGCCCGACCTCGAACTTCTTCCTCGGCAGCGGCCTGTTCAACTTGCCGATGGCCGAGAAGCACAAGCTGAATGTCGGTCTGGGCACTGACGTCGGTGGCGGCACCAGTTTCTCGCTGCTGCAGACGCTGAACGAAGCGTACAAAGTGATGCAGTTGCAAGGTGCACGTCTGAGCCCGTTCAAGTCGCTGTATCTGGCGACATTGGGTGGTGCGCGGGCGCTGCGTCTGGAAGACAAGATCGGCAACCTGCAACCGGGTTCCGACGCCGACTTCCTGGTGCTGGATTACAACGCCACGCCGCTGCTGAGCTACCGCTTGAAGCAGGCCAACAACATTGCCGAGACGTTGTTTGTATTGATGACGCTGGGCGATGACCGGACCGTGCAGCAGACGTATGCGGCGGGGGCTTTGGTGCATCAGCGCTGAGTTTTCCCAAGGCATAAAAAATCCCCCGGTACTTTTCAGTCCGGGGGATTTTTATTGCCTGTCAGATCGCCTTCGCGAGCAGGCTCGCTCCCACAGTTGACCTCATTTCCTCTGACAGAATGCGGTTGAATGTGGGAGCGAGCCTGCTCGCGAAAGGCGCGACTCGGTGCCAGCTCAGAGCTTGGCCGCAGGGCGCCCCGGCTTCTTGGTCTGCAACAAATGCGAGAACACCGCATGCAGATCATCCGACGCGCCTTCCTCGTCGAGGTTGAGCTTGCTGTCGATGTGATCCATGTGATGCATCATCAGATTCACCGCCAGCTCACCGTCGCGTTTCTCGATCGCGTCGATCAACTGGGTGTGTTCGTCATACGAGCAGTGCGAGCGGTTGCCGCTTTCATACTGGGCAATGATCAGCGACGTCTGCGAAACCAGGCTGCGCTGGAAGCTGATCAACGGGGCGTTCATCGCCGCTTCTGCGAGTTTCAGGTGGAATTCGCCCGACAGACGAATACCGGCACCGCGATCGCCACGGGAGAAACTGTCGCGCTCGTCGTTGACCATCTGGCGCAGCTCGGCAATCTGCTCGGCGGTGGCGTGTTGCACCGCCAGTTCAGTGATCGCACGTTCGACCAGGCGGCGAGCGAGAAACACCTGACGGGCTTCTTCAACACTTGGGCTGGCGACCACGGCGCCACGGTTCGGCCGCAACAGCACTACGCCTTCATGGGCCAGACGCGACAGCGCGCGGCGAATGATGGTGCGGCTAACCCCGAAGATTTCCCCCAGCGCTTCTTCGCTCAATTTTGTGCCGGGCGCCAGACGCTGTTCGAGGATGGCCTCAAAGATATGCGCGTAGACAATATCGTCCTGGGTTCCGCTGCGGCCGGCTTTGCCTGCTCGCGGTTGTTTCTTGAGGGGTTGCAACTGTTCGTTCATGGGCACTCGAGTCGGGAGAACTGCGGCGAATAGACCGTGACTGTAATACGGCACAGTAGGTCGCTGGCAAGTATCGCGTAAAAAACAGCGCGATTGTACACAATGGATGGTGGCAACACGACTGTATGGCTGTTTGTGACCTCGGCTGTATTGCAACGATCCGTTACGTTTGAGTTTAGGCTTAAACCCCAAAACCGCTTTCATGCGAACACCTTGTGGCGAGGGAGCTTGCTCCCGCTCGGCTGCGCAGCAGTCGTAAAGCAGCCGACACGGTCTGTCTGGCGCACCGAGGTGCCTGCATTGGGGCCGCTTCGCAGCCCAGCGGGAGCAAGCTCCCTCGCCACAGGTTTGTGACAGACACAAATATTTCGTTGGATTCATCGCTTCTATAAAAAGGAACACCGCCGTCATGAACGACGCCACGCACACTCAATTGCGGCCCTTCTCCGACACTTCGCCTTCGGCCATCGTCGCCGGATTCATCGCGATGATGACCGGCTACACCAGTTCACTGGTGCTGATGTTCCAGGCCGGGCAAGCGGCGGGCCTGACCAGCGGGCAGATTTCTTCGTGGATCTGGGCGATTTCGATCGGCATGGCGGTGTGTTCGATCGGCCTGTCGCTGCGTTATCGCACGCCCATCACCATCGCCTGGTCGACACCCGGCGCAGCGTTGCTGATCACCAGCCTCGGCGGCGTGAGCTATGGCGAGGCCATTGGCGCCTACATCACCTGCGCAGTGCTGGTGACGATCTGCGGCCTGACCGGTAGCTTCGAACGGCTGGTGAGAAAGATCCCCGCTTCACTGGCGGCGGCATTGTTGGCCGGGATTCTGTTCAAGATCGGCAGTGAAATCTTTGTCGCCGCACAGCACCGCACCGGGCTGGTGCTAGGGATGTTCTTCACTTATCTGCTGATCAAACGCCTTTCACCGCGTTATGCCGTGCTCGCCGCGCTGCTGATCGGCACTGCGCTGTCGGGCTTTATGGGCTTGCTGGATTTCAGCGGTTTTCATCTGGAAGTGGCGACGCCGGTATGGACCACGCCGCACTTCTCGCTGGCGGCAACCATCAGCATCGGCATTCCGCTGTTCGTGGTGGCGATGACCTCACAGAACATGCCCGGCATCGCGGTCCTGCGCGCTGACGGCTACAACGTGCCGGCCTCGCCGCTGATCACCACCACCGGCATCGCCTCGCTGTTGCTGGCGCCGTTCGGCTCCCACGGCATCAACCTCGCCGCCATCAGCGCGGCGATCTGCACCGGGCCGCACGCCCATGAAGATCGCAACAAGCGCTACACGGCAGCGGTGTGGTGCGGGATTTTCTACGGGATTGCCGGGGTGTTCGGCGCCACGTTGGCGGCATTGTTTGCCGCGTTACCGAAGGAGCTGGTGCTGTCGATTGCCGCTTTGGCGCTATTTGGCTCGATCATCAATGGCTTGAGCATTGCCATGACCGAGGTGAAGGAACGTGAAGCGGCGTTGATTACCTTTATGGTCACGGCGTCGGGGCTGACACTGTTTTCCATCGGTTCGGCGTTCTGGGGAATTGTCGCGGGGGTTTTGACGTTGGTGATTTTGAATTGGCGTAAAGCTTAAGGTCAAAAGCCCCTCACCCTAGCCCTCTCCCCGAGGGAGAGGGGACTGACCGAGGTGTTTGGAAGACATACGCCGACGTGAGATACCGAGTCGAACTCAAATTTTGACAAGCCCATAAATCGGCTCCCTCTCCAGGGGGAGAGGGCTGGGGTGAGGGGCAGACTCACCACAAATCCCAAACCGAACACCCAAACACCAGACGAAAAAAAACGGCGACCCTCAGGTCGCCGTTTTTTTCAGTATCACTTAGCCGCGTTGATCGGCTTTTCCGGATACCAAACGTCCAGCAGCGGGCTGATTTCAGCCTTGGTCAGCTCGGAACGGTTTTTCAGCCAGGCTTCAACAGCAGCGCGCTGCTCTTCGTTGACCGAGCCACGCTTCTGCAGGCATACCAGACCGAAGTCGTCGCCGCCCACATAACCCAGACCATTGGCTTCCATGGCTTCTTTGATGAAGGCTTCGAGGAAAGCGTCAATGGCTTCTTCGGACAAGTCTTCTTTGAAGTCCAGGTTCAGTTCGAAACCCAGCTCTTGAAATTCATCAACGCACAGTTTTTTGCGCAGACGCTGGGAACGGTTAGTCGCCATTGGAACAATCCTCTTAAGTATTAACGGCCGGCACTTTACCAGTTTAAGCCGCCGATTGCCCGACTCTCTGGCCCCTGAAGCCGACCGCCTGTAAAAAAATAACGTATTGGCCGGCCCCGACAAGGCACAAGCTGTAACACCTTGGGGCATAATGCCGACACTTTCATGACCGCTGAGGGCTTTTTCATCCATGCCCTCGTTATTTTCCCCTCGACTGTAGGGTTTTATTTCATATGATCAAATCGTTGCGTCCTCTATTGCTCGCCGGCCTTCTTTTACCCTTGGCCCTGCCTGTTTCTGCTGCCACCATCAACACCGCCCTGACCCCCAATGTCGAAAAAGCCCTCAAGGCCAGCAAGCTGCAGCCCAGCGCCCTGTCGCTGGTGATGGTGCCGCTGGACGGCCCGGGCACGCCGACCGTGTTCAACGCCGACGTCTCGGTCAACCCGGCCTCGACCATGAAACTGGTGACCACTTACGCGGCGCTGGAAATGCTCGGCCCCAACCATCAGTGGAAGACCGAGTTCTACACCGATGGCGATCTGAACGGCGGCATTCTCAACGGCAACCTCTACCTCAAGGGCGGCGGCGATCCAAAGCTGAACATGGAAAAGCTCTGGCTGTTGATGCGCGACCTGCGCGCCAACGGTGTGACGCAAATCACCGGTGATCTGATCCTCGACCGTAACTTCTTCGTGCAGCCAGTGCTGCCGGAATTCAACGATGACGGTAATGACGAGAACAAGCCGTTCCTGGTCAAACCCGACTCGTTGCTGGTCAACCTCAAGGCCCTGCGCTTTGTCGCCCGTAACGATAACGGCCGGGTACTGATTTCGGTTGAGCCGCCGATTGCCAGCGTGCGTATCGAAAACACTGTCAAAGCGCTGCCTTCCAAACAATGCACCGGCGGCGTGCGCTATAACCCGGTGCCGCAAGCCGATGGCAGCGTAACCGTGACCGTGGCCGGCCAGTTGGGCGAAGGTTGCAGTTCGCAGACTTACCTGTCGCTGCTCGATCACGCGACCTACACCGCCGGCGCCGTGCGCGCGATCTGGAAAGAGCTGGGTGGCAGCATTCAGGGCAAGGATCGTCTGGCCTCGACGCCGAGCAACGCCAAACTGCTCGCTCGTGCCTACTCGCCGGACCTGGCGGAAATCATCCGCGACATCAACAAATACAGTAACAACACCATGGCCCAGCAGCTGTTCCTCAGCCTCGGCCAGCGCTTCCGCAACGACGCCGACGGGGATGACGCCAAGGCAGCGCAGCGCGTAGTGCGTCAGTGGATGGCGAAGAAAGGCATCACCGCACCACATCTGGTGATGGAGAACGGCTCCGGTTTGTCGCGTGCCGAACGGGTCAGCGCCCGCGAGATGGCGAGCATGCTGCAAGCGGCGTGGCACAGCCCGTATGCCGCGGAATACATCAGCTCGCTGCCAATTGCCGGTACCGACGGCACCATGCGTAAACGCCTGAAGACTACCGCGATGCGCGGAGAGGCGCACGTCAAGACCGGCACCCTGAACACCGTGCGCGCGATTGCCGGCTTCAGCCGTGATGTAAACGGTAATACTTGGGCGGTGGTGGCGATCCTCAACGACAAGGCACCGTTTGGCGCGTCGTCGGTGCTGGATCAGGTGCTGCTGGATCTGTACAAGCAGCCGAAACTGCCGCAGACCGCTTCGGTCCTGTAACGCCGTTCAAGCAACACCACAAAAACCTGTGGGAGCGAGCCTGCTCGCGAAGGCGTCAGGTCAGTCAGTAAATGTGCTGACTGATACACCGCCTTCGCGAGCAGGCTCGCTCCCACATTGGTTGGGTACCAAGGCCTAACTCATCTGTTCGACGCGATCGCGCCCGCGCTGCTTTGCCATATACACGCCCGAATCCGCCCGCAACAGCAGCGCATCCGCGCCCTCCCCCGGTCGCCAACTGGCGATACCGAAACTCGCGGTCACCACGCCCACCACATCCACCGGCGCACTGCGCAAACCCTGCCATAGCTCGATCGCCAGCGTGTGCGCATGCTCGCCGTCGATGTCCGGGCACAGCACCATGAACTCTTCGCCGCCCAACCGACAGAACACATCGGTGCGCCGCAAGCGATGGCCGATGCGCTCGCACACCGCTTGCAGCACCCGGTCGCCCACAGCGTGGCCGTACTGATCGTTGATGCGTTTGAAATGATCAATGTCGAGCATGATCACCGACAACTCACCGCCGCCGCGCTCGACCCGGGCCATTTCCGTGCTCAGGCGTTCCTGGAAGTAGCGACGGTTGTGGATGCCGGTCAGCGAGTCGGTCACCGACAGCGCGCGCAGTTCTTCTTCCACGCGCTTCAGGTCGGAAATGTCCGAGATATAGCCGTGCCAGAGCACACCACCGCCCGGCAGTTCTTCCGGCGTCGCCTCGCCGCGCACCCAGCGCAGGCCGCGCTCGGGCAATTGCACACGATATTCCTCGCGCCACGGGCTGAGGCTGTCGGCCGAGGCGCGAATGGAAGAGCGCACACGGGTAATGTCCTGCGGATGAATGCGCGTGAAGATCGCCTCGGCGTTGAACAGCAGCACATCCGGCTCCAGCTCGTAGATCTCGCGGATGCCGTCGCTGGCGTAGATCACACTGAAGCGCCCATCGAATTCCATCTTGAACTGATAGATGCCGCCGGGCACATGCGCGCTGAGCTTCTTCAGCAACACGTCCCGCGCCGCCAGCACCTCGTGCACGCGCTTGCGTTCGGTGATGTCGATGCAGATCGCCAGATGCCCGACCCACAAGCCTTGCTCATCCATGACCGGTGTGGCGAGCATGTTCACCGGCAAATGACTGCCATCGCTGCGCACCAGCGTCCACTCGCGGGCCTCGTGACCGCCGACTTCTCCGCCCTCGACCAGCATCGCGTGGCAGGTCGGGATGGTTTTCCCGTAGCGCGCACTCAGCTCGGCAGCGCGGGTGGTCAGCTCACGGGGCAGGTGCAGGTTTTCCAGGGTCATGTGGCCGACGACATCAGCACTGCTGTAGCCGAGCATTTGTTCGGCGCCGGGGTTGAAGGTATTGATCACGCCGCGCAAGTCGGTGGCGATGATCGCCACCTGCGTCGCCGCGTTCAGCACGCCGCGCAACTGACCGTGGGTGCCGCGCAGTTCCTGTTCGCTGGCATGCAGCTCCTGCGTGCGCAACTCGACCATGCGCAAGGCACGTTGACGCTGGCTGACCAACACGTAGAGCAAAGCGCTGAGCAGCAGACTGAGCACGCCACCCAGAATGATCACGCTGCCGACCGACGAATGGTTGGCCTGAGCGAAAGCGTCGCTCGGCAGAATATCGACCTGATAGTCGTGATCGGCCATGCGCAGTAACCGCGTGGCCGACAGTTCGCTCGGCGCCGGCTCGTTGGTCGACTCGAACAACACTTCGTGCTGATCATGGGTCGACATGTCGAGAATCCGCACCGACAAATAATCATGGAAGGCATCCGGCAAACCGTCGGCCAGCAATTGGCGCATGCTGATCACCGCCATGACGTAGCCAAAGGATTGCTGCTCGCCGCTGTGACTCACGGGCGCCACCAGCAGCACGCCGCGGGCGTAGGAAGGCTCAATGCTGACCAGATGCATCGGTTGCGACACTGCCAGCCCGCCGCGTTGGTCGGCACGTTGCAGGGTGTCCCGGCGCAGCGGTTGCGCCAGCAAGTCATAGCCCAACGGTGAACCGAGCCGACTTTGCGTCTGGCTGTAGAGTACCGGCACGTATTCATCGCGCACGCCAGCCAGTTGCAGCTCGCCTTGTGCATTCAGCTCACGGATTGTGAAGTTGCTCAGGCCTTCGTCACGCACCCGCTGCTCGAATGCGGCGCGCTCGGCTCCATTGACCTTGAGGGCAAACGCATACGCCTGGGTGCGCATCAATAAGGGGTGGGTGTAACCGTCGAACTCGGCGCGGGACACCGATTCGGAGTTGGCAAAGAAGCGGCGCAGGCCGTCGAGACGTTGTTCCTGGTCCTGAAAGCGTTCTTCGATGCGGGTGTAACGTTCATTGGCCAGCAGTTGAAAACGCTGACGGGTTTGTTGCTGGTATTGATTGAGGGTGGCCCAGGCGAGCAACCCCGTGAGAATCCCGCCGGCGAGCAATACCAGCAGCGCGACCAGCCAGGCCGAGACGTCTTCACTGATGAAACCCAGAATCTTTGGGCGCACGGGGTGCAACGACATAAAGACAACTCACTACGCCAGCATTTACGGGAAAACCCCATTGACCGTGTGTGAGTTATAGCTATTAGCCACTAATTTAGCTAGCGCGGGCAGATCCACGGAGCCTTTAAAAATCAAGGCTCTGTGGATCCAATTGCGCAAAGCGTCAACGAGCCGTGATTTTCCAGGCGCGGTGGATCTTGGTGTTACGGGCAAAATCCGGATCGATGGTCTGCGCGCTGATTTCCTCGACCGCGTAACGCTCGGCAAGGTTTTCTTCCAACTGGAACTTGCGGAAGTTGTTGGAGAAATACAGCACGCCGCCCGGCGCCAGACGCGCCATGGCCAGGTCGATCAACTGCACCTGATCACGCTGCACGTCGAAGATGCCCTCCATGCGCTTGGAGTTGGAGAAGGTCGGCGGATCGATGAAGATCAGGTCGTACTCGTCACGGCTGCTTTCCAGCCACGCCATCACGTCGCCCTGCTCCAGACGGTTCTTGTCCGAGTAGCCGTTCAGCGACAGGTTGCGGCGTGCCCAGTCGAGGTAGGTTTTCGACAGGTCGACGCTGGTGGTGCTGCGCGCGCCGCCCTTGGCCGCGTGCACGCTGGCGGTCGCGGTGTAGCAGAACAGATTGAGGAAGCGCTTGCCGGCGGCCTCTTTCTGAATGCGCATGCGCATCGGGCGGTGGTCGAGGAACAGACCGGTGTCGAGGTAGTCGGTGAGGTTGACCAGCAACTTCACGCCGCCTTCGCTGACTTCATTGAACTTGCCTTGCGCAGCCTGACGCTCGTACTGCTTGGTGCCGCTCTGGCGCTCGCGGCGTTTGACCACCACGCGGCTCTTGTCGACGTTCAGCGCCTGCGGAATGGCCGCCAAAGCGTCGAACATGCGCGCCGAGGCTTTTTCCGGGTCGATGGATTTCGGCGCAGCGTATTCCTGGACGTGCACCCAATCGTGGTACAGGTCGATGGCCATTGCATATTCAGGCATGTCGGCATCGTAGACGCGGTAGCAATCGATGCCTTCGCGCTTGACCCACTTGCCCATCGCCTTGAGGTTCTTCTGCAACCGGTTGGCAAACATCTGCCCGCCTTCGCTCAAGCGCGGCTGCTCGATCACCGGCGCCGGGGCTGGCGTTGGTTTGATCGGGTTGCCGTTCTTGTTGAACTTGCGCTCTTGCGGCTCGTCCGGGGTCTGATCGTAAGCTGCTTGCTCACGCTCGGCCTGACGCTGTTCCGGGGTACGCCGCTCGCCGGTGACGAACTGATCCGGCAGCACTTTGATCAACAGCAGTTTGCACGGCAGCGCGCCGTTCCAGAACGAATACTGTTTGTGGCTGCGGATGCCCATGCGCTTGCCCAGATCCGGCGCGCCGGTGAACACCGCCGCTTCCCAGTTCAGGCAGGCCTGACGCAGACGCTCGCCAAGGTTCTGGTAGAGGTAGAGCAGGCTGGCTTCGTCACCGAGACGCTCGCCGTACGGCGGGTTGCAGATGACCAGACCTTTCTGGTTCTGATCAGGACGCGGCTCGAAGGTCGCGACTTCGCCCTGGTAGATCTTGATCCACTCGCTCAGGCCGGCGCGCTCAACGTTGTTGCGGCCCGGCTGAATCAGCCGTGGGTCGGCTTCGTAACCGCGAATCCACAGCGGTGGCTTGGCCAGACCGGCAGCGGCACGCTCGACGGCTTCTTCATGGAGTTTTTTCCACAGCGCCGGCACGTGACCCAACCACGCGGTGAAGCCCCACTGCTCACGGCGCAGGTTCGGCGCCATGTCGGCGGCAATCATCCCCGCTTCAACGAGGAACGTACCAACGCCGCACATCGGGTCAGCCAGCGCCCCGCCTTCAGCGGCAATGCGCGGCCAGCCGGAACGGATCAGGATCGCCGCCGCGAGGTTTTCCTTCAGCGGTGCAGCGCCCTGCTGCAAGCGATAGCCGCGCTGGTGCAGGCTGTGGCCGGACAGGTCGAGGGAGAGAATCGCTTCGCCGCGATCCAGACGCAGGTGAATCCGCAGGTCCGGGTTGAGCTTGTCGATCGACGGACGGTCGCCCTGTGGGGTGCGCAGTTTGTCGACGATGGCATCTTTGACTTTCAAGGCGCCGAAGTGGGTATTGTCGATACCCGAGCCATGGCCACTGAATTCAACAGCCAGGGTGCCATCGCTGAGCATGTGATCCTGCCAGTCGATATCGAGCACGCCGTGATACAGGTCTTCAGCGTCTTTCATCGGGAAACGCTTGAGCACCAGCAACACGCGGTTGGCCAGACGCGACCAGAGGCACAGGCGATAAGCGGTTTCCATGGTCGCCATGCCACGCACGGCGGAAGTGTGCTCGCGCGCTTCTTCAAGGCCAAGCCCGACGGCTTCCTCGATGAGCAGGCCTTCAAGGCCTTTAGGGCAAGTGAGGAAGAGTTCGAAACGGTCGGACATGGTATTTCCAGAGCCTTTGGCTAGTGAATCGGCAACGCATTGCCGATCCGGTTTTCAATCAGGCGCTTTTCTAAAAGAACGCCCGCGTGGCACGAAGGTGTGCCGTTCCATCCCCGCTGCTCGGGTTAAAAGAGCTTAGATGCCGGGACAGATAAAAAAGTTGATGACACAAAAAGTCTTAAAGCGACCCTTCGTCGCTTTATACCCCAGCGCAAACGTGGGTCATTCTCACTAAAGAATTAACCCCATCATCCAGCGCGGGGCCGATCATACCGGGGTTTGCTGAAAAACCGTGCATGAAACCCGTCGTTACTTATGGCTGTAGCACTAATTTCGTTACGTCCTTATGACAAAACGATCATTCCCTCGGTGTGACTCATTGGTTAGAACTGAGCACAGGTTGACGTCGCAACGGCGTCAACACCTTGGCTCGCCACGCCGGCAGCGAGCCGCACCATGGCAGGTTTTTTCTGCCAGACCTCGGTTGAGGTCAACGCGACACAAAACAGTCAACAAGTGAGGGAAACACCCTATGAGAAGACTTAAGCGTGATCCGTTGGAAAGAGCATTTTTACGCGGATATCAATATGGCGTTGGTGGCAAATCCCGTGAGCTTTGCCCATTTACTCTACCGTCGGTACGTCAAGCCTGGATTAACGGCTGGCGAGAAGGACGCGGCGACAACTGGGACGGTATGACCGGCACTGCGGGAATCCACAGACTCAACGAACTTCACGCCGTCGGCTGACACAGGGCATTTATTCCGACACGACAATCTGAATTTGTAACGACTTACCATGCACGTCCTTCCCGGACGGCGGGCTCCGGCCCAGGGGCTCCTTCGAGGAGCCCTTTTTATTGCCTGAAAATGCAAATCCCTGTGGCGAGGGAGCTTGCTCCCGCTCGGCTGCACAGCAGTCGCAAATCCTGAATCCTCGCTATACCTGACAAACTTGGGGCTGCTTCGCAACCCAGCGGGAGCAAGCTCCCTCGCCACAGAAGCACTCAGCAATCCTCAGCGCAGGGCGGCGATCGCGTCTACCGACTCACGAATCAGCGCCGGGCCTTTATAGATGAAGCCCGAATAGATCTGCACCAGGCTCGCACCAGCGGTGATCTTCTCGGCCGCATGCTTGCCTTCGGTAATCCCGCCAGCCGCAATGATCGGCAACCGCCCCGCCAACTCACCGGCCAGCACCTTCACCGTATGGGTGCTCTTATCCCGCACCGGCGCACCGGACAAACCGCCCGCCTCGTCACCATGCTCCATGCCTTCAACGCCAACACGGCTGAGGGTGGTGTTGGTCGCGATCACCGCATCCATGCCGGTTTCGATCAGTGCCTGGGCCACCTGCGCAGTTTCTTCATCGGTCATGTCCGGCGCGATCTTGATCGCCAGCGGCACATGCTTGCCGTGACGCAAGGCCAGTTCAGCGCGGCGTGTGGCCAGATCGGCGAGCAATTGCTTGAGCGAGTCGCCAAACTGCAGGCTGCGCAGGCCCGGGGTGTTCGGCGAGCTGACGTTGACCGTCACGTAGCTGGCGTGGGCGTACACCTTGTCCAGGCAGATCAGGTAATCGTCAACCGCGCGTTCAACCGGTGTATCGAAGTTCTTGCCGATGTTGATGCCCAGCACGCCTTTGTATTTCGCCGCAGCCACCCGCGCCAGCAGGTTATCGACGCCGAGGTTGTTGAAACCCATGCGGTTGATGATCGCCTCGGCTTCCGGCAAGCGGAAGATTCGTGGCTTCGGGTTGCCCGGCTGCGGACGCGGGGTCACGGTGCCGATTTCAACAAAGCCGAAACCCAGTTGCGCAAAACCGTCGATGGCCGCGCCGTTCTTGTCCAGACCGGCCGCCAGACCCACCGGGTTCGGGAATTCAAGGCCCATGACGGTGACTGGCTTCTTCGCCGGTGCCTTGCACAGCAAGCCGTTGAGGCCCAAACGCCCACCCGCGCCGATCAGATCCAGCGACAGATCGTGGGAGGTTTCCGGGGAAAGTTTGAACAACAGCTGACGGGCCAGGGTGTACATGGGCGGCAATGACTCGGGCGGCGAAAAGAGGCGGCGATTATAGCCGGGCATCGACCTGCGGCGCGAGGCGCACGCGCAAATCGCTGTCTCTGGCATATGCCTTGCACCCTCCTGGCTATCAGTGCGTCGGCCAATGACGGCAGGCGGGCAAGGACAATGGCGTCGTCTTCGGGGTTTGCCTGCGCAAAGTCCGGGGCGGCGCTTTTTTTTCGAGGTACGTAGGATGAATGAACCTTCGGTAGGGCCACTGGCCTGGGTCAACGGCAGCGATGCCCCGGAAAAAAGCGCGATCAACCTTGGCTTCATGGCCCTGAGCGATTGCGCGTCGGTGGTGGTCGCAGCCACACAGGGCTTCGCCCAGCCTTACGGATTGACGCTGAACCTCAAGCGCCAGACATCCTGGGCCAACTTGCGCGACAAACTGGTCAGCGGTGAACTGGATGCCGCGCACAGTCTGTACGGCCTGATCTACGCCGTGCACCTGGGTATTGGCGGGGTCGCCCCGACTGATATGGCCGTGTTGATGGGCCTCAACCAGAACGGTCAAAGCCTCAACCTCTCCCACGGCCTGCAAAACCTCGGCGTGAACAGTCCTGAAGCACTGGACCGCCACGTGCACCAAAGCCGCGCAAAACTCACCTTCGCCCAGACCTTTCCCACCGGCACCCATGCGATGTGGCTGTATTACTGGCTGGCGAGTCAGGGCATTCATCCATTGCAGGATGTCGACAGCGTGGTGGTGCCGCCGCCGCAAATGGTCGCGCACCTGCAGGCCGGACGCATCGATGGTTTTTGCGTCGGCGAACCGTGGGCGGCCAGTGCGGTGCAGCAGGATCTGGGTTTTACCCTGGCCACCAGCCAGACTATCTGGCCCGATCACCCGGAAAAAGTCCTCGGCTGCACCCGTGAGTTTGTCGAGCAATACCCCAACACGGCGCGGGCGCTGGTGATGGCGATCCTTGAAGCCAGTCGTTTCATCGAAGAAAGCCCGGAAAACCGCCGTAGCACCGCGCAACTGCTCAGCGCTCCGGAATACCTCGACGCACCGGTTTCCTGCATCGAACCGCGTTTTCTCGGTGACTATGCCGATGGCCTCGGCAATCGCTGGCAAGACCCGCACGCGCTGCGCTTTCACGGTAACGGCGAGGCCAATCTGCCGTATCTGTCGGACGGCATGTGGTTCATGACCCAGTTCCGTCGCTGGGGCTTGCTGCGTGAGGATCCGGATTACCTCGCCGTTGCCCGCCAGGTTCAACGCCTGGACGTCTACCGCGACGCCGCCACCGCTGTCGGCGTCGCCGCATGGGGCACGGACATGCGCAGCAGCCAGTTGCTCGACGGCAAAGTCTGGGACGGCAGCGACCCGGCCGCTTACGCGCGCAGTTTCAAGCTGCACGCGTTGAGCGACGATGCTCCCCTTTTCGCCCGCCGCTGACAGGAGACCGCGAACATGTTGCGCATTCTGTTGATCAACGACACAGCGAAAAAAGTCGGCCGCCTGAAAGCTGCGTTGACCGAGGCCGGTTTCGAAGTGATCGACGAGTCTGGCCTGACCATCGACCTGCCCGCGCGCGTCGAAACGGTGCGCCCGGACGTGATCCTGATCGATACCGAGTCACCGAGCCGCGATGTCATGGAACAAGTGGTGCTGGTCAGCCGCGACCAGCCCCGGCCGATCGTGATGTTTACCGATGAGCATGATCCGGGGGTGATGCGCCAGGCGATCAAGTCTGGCGTCAGTGCCTACATCGTCGAAGGCATTCACGCACAGCGTTTGCAGCCGATTCTGGATGTGGCGATGGCCCGCTTCGAAAGTGATCAGGCCTTGCGGGCGCAGTTGCAGGCGCGCGATCAGCAATTGGCCGAGCGCAAGCGCATCGAATTGGCCAAAGGTTTGTTGATGAAGATGAAGGATTGCAATGAGGAGGAGGCCTACACCCTGATGCGGCGCCAGGCGATGAGCCGGCAGCAGAAGCTGATTCAGGTGGCGGAGCAGATTATTGCCATGAGTGAGTTGCTTGGCTGAGGTGTTATGACCACTGAAAGCCCCTCACCCTAACCCTCTCCCAGAGGGAGAGGGTTAGGGTGAGGGGGATGCTCACGCAGTACGCCGACCTGTAGTTTTCTGCTGTGAATCCATAATCGACTCGGTCTTTCAGGTCGATGTTTGGCGCAAGACACCTCGGTCAGTCCCCTCTCCCTATGGGCGGTCCGACGTTTCGGGAGGGCCAGGGTGAGGGGCTTTTGATTTTCAGGCTGTTGGCACAAATCTCGCTATGTAAAACGCACAGGTAACCAACGGCGGTTGCCCCACCCACGACAAAGACGTCGCTCACCCGTTCGCCCCAACCGGCGCTTCAGGGAGCGGCGTTTTTGCGTTTTGGCCCCACAGACCGGGGCCGGTGGTGCGGCCGCGGCGGCGCCCCACCTGCTGTTGCATGACTCCTTTCGAGACTCTTTTCAGCTGAGGTGCGCGATGAATTCAAGCTTCTGGAAATCCGGCCACACCCCGACCCTGTTCGCGGCCTTCCTGTATTTCGACCTGAGCTTCATGGTCTGGTACCTGCTCGGCCCGCTGGCCGTGCAGATTGCCGCTGATTTGCAGCTGACCACGCAGCAACGCGGCCTCGTGGTCGCCACGCCGATCCTCGCCGGTGCGGTGCTGCGTTTTGTGATGGGCATGCTCGCGGATCGGTTATCGCCGAAAACCGCCGGGCTGATCGGCCAGGTCATTGTGATCTGCGCACTGTTCGGTGCCTGGAAACTCGGCATCCACAGTTACGAACAGGCGCTGATCCTCGGCCTGCTCCTCGGCATGGCCGGCGCATCGTTTGCCGTCGCCCTGCCGCTGGCTTCGCAGTGGTACCCGCCGCAGCATCAGGGCAAAGCCATGGGCATTGCCGGTGCGGGCAACTCCGGCACCGTGTTCGCCGCGCTGCTCGCGCCGGTGCTCGCCGCCGCATTTGGCTGGAGCAATGTGTTCGGTTTCGCCCTGATTCCGCTGATCCTGACCCTGGTGCTGTTCGCCTGGCTGGCGAAAAACGCGCCTGAGCGGCCGAAAGCCAAAGCCATGGCCGACTACTTCAAAGCCTTGGGCGACCGTGATAGTTGGTGGTTCATGTTTTTCTACAGCGTCACCTTTGGCGGCTTCATTGGCCTGGCCAGCGCCCTGCCTGGCTACTTCAACGATCAGTACGGTCTGAGCCCGGTGACTGCCGGTTACTACACCGCCGCCTGCGTGTTTGGCGGCAGTTTGATGCGGCCGTTGGGTGGCGCACTGGCTGATCGCTTCGGCGGCATTCGTACATTGCTGGCGATGTACACCGTCGCCGCCGTCTGCATTGCTGCCGTTGGGTTCAACCTGCCAAGTTCCTACGCGGCGCTGGCGCTTTTCGTCTGCACCATGCTCGGTTTAGGGGCAGGCAACGGCGCCGTTTTCCAATTGGTGCCACAGCGTTTTCGTCTGGAGATCGGCGTCATGACCGGGCTGATCGGCATGGCCGGCGGCATCGGCGGTTTTGCCTTGGCGGCCGGCATGGGCGCGATCAAACAGAGCACCGGCAGCTATCAACTGGCCTTGTGGTTGTTCGCCAGCCTTGGCGTGTTGGCGTGGTTTGGCCTGCACGGCGTCAAGCGTCGCTGGAGAACCACTTGGGGTTCGGCGGCAGTGACGGCGGCGCGGGTCTGAACCTTCGATGGCCCTGCAACTGAGTTTTGCCGAAGCCAGCGCCACCGGCCCGCGTGCGGAGAATCAGGACGCTTTGCGCCTGGTCACGCCCGCTCCGGCGCTGGCGGCGAGCAAGGGTTATCTGTTCGCTATCGCCGATGGCGTCAGCCAATGCGCCGATGGCGGACTGGCTGCGCGCTCGACCTTGCAGGCGCTGGCGCTCGACTACTACGCCACGCCGGAAACCTGGAGCGTGGCGCAGGCGCTGGATCGCCTGCTGCTCGCGCAAAATCGCTGGCTGCAGGCCAATGGCGGTGGCCAGCCGTTGCTCACCACGGTCAGTGCTCTGGTCCTGCGCGGCCGGCGCTTTACCCTCGCCCACGTCGGCGATTGCCGGGTGTATCGCTGGCACGCCGACAGCTTGCGGCGGATTTCTGAAGATCATGTCTGGGATCAGCCGGGCATGCAGCATGTGCTCAAGCGTGCGCTGGGGCTGGATCAGCATCTGGTGCTGGATTTTCTCGACGGCGAACTGCGTGAAGGCGAAAGTTTTGTGCTGCTCAGTGACGGCGTCTGGTCGACGCTGGGCGATACCGCGATTGCGGCGATTCTGCGTGATCAACCGGATCTGCACAGCGCCGCGCAAACACTGGTCAACGCCGCACATCTGGCGGGGAGTCAGGACAATGCCAGTGCATTGCTGGTGCGCGTCGATGCGGTGGGTGAAGCGAATATTGGCGATGCATTGATTCATTTGCAGCAATGGCCCCTGCCGCCCGTGCTCAAACCCGGTCAGTCTTTCGAAGGCTGGCAAGTGCTGGACCTTGTCGCTCAGAGCCAGCAATCGCTGCTGTATCGGATTGTCGATGGACAAGGTCAAACGTGGTTGCTGAAAACCCTGCCATCGCGTAACGCCGATGATCCTCACGCCGGGCAGGCGTTGCTGTCCGAGGAGTGGTTCCTGAAACGCGTGGCCGGCCGCCACTTTCCCGAAGTCCATGGCTGCCCACAGCGTCAGCATTTGTACTACGTGATGCGCGAATATTCAGGGACGACGCTGGCGCAGTGGTTCCAGCAGTCCGGCCCATTGCCGCTGGCGCAGTGGCAGGACATCGCCGAGCGCCTGTTGCGCGCGGTCGGGCTGCTTCATCGGCGGCAGATTCTGCACCGCGACATCAAACCGGAAAATCTGCACCTGGGTGACAACGGCGAATTGCGCCTGCTGGATTTTGGCCTGGCGTATTGCCCGGGACTGTCCGAAGACGCGCCGTCGACGCTGCCGGGAACGCCCAGCTATATAGCCCCGGAAGCGTTTCGCGGGGATCCGCCAAGTGCGCAGCAGGATTTGTACGCGGTCGGTGTGACTCTGTATTTCCTGCTCACGGGACATTTCCCCTATGGCGAAATCGAAGCGTTTCAGCGGCCGCGCTTTGGCGTGCCGGTAAGCGCCAGTCGTTATCGGCCGGATCTGCCGGAGTGGCTGGCGCAGAGTCTGGAGCGCGGCGTTGCGGCGGATCCTCAACAGCGCTTCGAAACGGCGGAAGAGTGGTTGCTGGTATTGGAACAAGGTGAACGGCGCAGTCTGAGCGTACGACCCAAGCCGTTGCTGGAGCGTGAGCCGTTGAAGGTCTGGCGGACGATGGCGTTGCTGGCTCTGCTCGGGAATCTGGTGCTGCTGGTTTTGTTGTTTCACGGCTGAGACCGCGTCGCGTCATTCGCGAGCAGGCTCGCTCACACAGGGGTTTTGTGAACGACTCCGATCCACTGTGGGAGCGAGCCTGCTCGCGAAGCGGCCAGCCCAATCACAACAATTCTGTCTGCCTGAATGCCCCACGAACGAGCAACCCGCGTCGATTCGGTGCAAAAAATCCCCGTCAATAACCGCTCCCGCCTAATAAACACGCCATTCCCCCACTTGGCACAACCACTGCATTACCCCAACCAACAAACACATAAAGCCCAACCTTCAACGACGAAGGCTGCGCTTCCCGAGAGAACGGGACCAGGACAAAGGCGTCCTCGCTAGGCAACTAGCGGGACGCCTTTTTTTGTTTGCGCAAAATTTGTCGAGCAAGGCCTGACTGCCCATAAGAGGCCAGCCGCAGCTCCCGGAGAACCTGATGAAAAAACTCAAACTGGTGATGATCGGCAATGGCATGGCCGGGGTCCGCACCCTGGAAGAACTGCTCAAGCTGAGCAACGAACTGTACGACATCACAGTCTTCGGCGCCGAACCGCACACCAACTACAACCGCATCCTGCTCTCGCCGGTGCTGGCCGGTGAACAGACCTTCGAAGAAATCGTCCTCAACGACCTCGACTGGTACCTGGAAAACAACATCAAGCTGTTGCTCAACCGCAAGGTGGTGCAGATCGACCGGGTCAAACGCCGGGTGATCGCCGAGGATGGCACCGAAGCCGAATACGATCGCCTGCTGATCGCCACCGGTTCGACGCCGTTTATTCTGCCGATACCCGGCAACACCCTGCACGGCGTGATCGGCTATCGCGACATCGCCGACACCCAGGCGATGATCGACACCGCGAAAAACCACAAATACGCGGTGGTCATCGGCGGTGGCCTGCTCGGTCTCGAAGCGGCGAACGGCCTGATGCTGCGCGGCATGCACGTCACCGTGGTGCATCTCGGTGAGTGGTTACTGGAACGCCAACTCGACAAAACCAGCGGCCAACTGCTGCAGAGCGCCCTCGAATCCCGTGGCCTGCACTTCCGTCTGTGCGAACAGACCCAAGCCCTTCACGATGCGGGCAATGGCCGGGTCGGCTCGGTGCAATTCAAGAACGGCGACATCATCCCGGCTGATCTGGTGGTAATGGCAGCCGGTATCCGTCCCAACACCGAATTGGCGGAAAAGGCCGGCATCCCCTGCAATCGCGGGATTCTGGTCAACGACACCCTGCAAACCTACGACCCGCGCATCTATGCCATCGGCGAGTGCGCCAACCACCGCGGCATTGCCTACGGCCTGGTCGCGCCGCTGTTCGAACAGGCCAAGGTCTGCGCCAACCACCTCGCCCAACTGGGTTTCGCCCGTTATCAGGGTTCGGTGACCTCGACCAAATTGAAAGTCACCGGCATCGATCTGTTTTCTGCCGGCGATTTCATGGGCGGCGAAGGCACGGAAACCATCACCCTCTCCGACCCGATCGGCGGCGTGTACAAAAAACTGGTGATCAAGGATGACGTGTTGGTCGGCGCCTGTCTGTACGGTGATACGGCAGATGGCGGTTGGTATTTCCGGCAAATCCGTGAGAATCACGCCATCGGCGAGATCCGCGATCACCTGATGTTTGGCGAAAACGCTTTAGGCGACGTAGGACATCAGGGCCAGGACAAAGCCATGGTCATGGCCGACAGCGCCGAAGTCTGCGGCTGCAACGGCGTGTGCAAAGGCACCATCGTCAAAGCCATTCAAGAACACGGACTGTTCAGCGTCGACGAGGTGAAAAAACACACCAAGGCCGCCAGTTCCTGCGGTTCGTGTGCCGGGCTGGTCGAGCAGATCCTGATCAACACCGTCGGCGGCGCAGCTGACGTCAAACCGAAGAGCGAAAAAGCCATCTGCGGTTGCAGCGACCTCAACCACGGCCAGATCCGCCAGGCCATTCGCGAGCAACACCTGCTGACCATCGCCGGGACCATGAGCTACCTCAACTGGCGTACGCCGAACGGCTGCGCAACGTGCCGCCCTGCCCTCAACTATTACCTGATTTCCACCTGGCCCGGCGAAGCCAAGGACGATCCGCAATCACGCCTGATCAACGAACGTGCCCACGCCAACATCCAGAAGGACGGCACCTATTCGGTGGTGCCACGCATGTGGGGCGGCGTGACCAATCCTTCAGAACTGCGGCGAATTGCCGACGTGGCCGACAAGTACAACGTGCCGATGGTCAAGGTCACCGGCGGTCAGCGCATCGACTTGCTCGGCATCAAGAAGCAAGACTTGCCCGGCGTCTGGAAAGATCTCGACATGCCCTCCGGCCATGCCTACGGCAAATCCATCCGCACCGTTAAAACCTGCGTCGGCAGCGAGTTCTGCCGCTTCGGCACGCAGAATTCGACCCAGTTGGGCATCGAGCTTGAGCACGACCTGTTCAACATGTGGTCGCCGCACAAAGTGAAACTGGCCGTCTCCGGATGCCCACGCAACTGCTCGGAAGCGGGGATCAAGGACGTAGGCATCATCGGCGTCGACTCCGGCTGGGAGATGTACATCGGCGGCAACGGCGGGATCAAAACCGAAGTTGCCGAGTTCTTCGTCAAGCTGAAAACCGCCGAGGAAGTCCGCGAATACAACGGTGCGTTCCTGCAGCTCTACCGCGAAGAAGCGTTCTACCTCGAACGCACCGTGCACTATCTGCAACGGGTCGGCATGGAGCACATCAAGAAAGCCGTGCTGGAAGACCCCGAGCGCCGCAAAGCCTTGAACGAACGCCTGCAATTCTCCCTGTCGTTCGAGCAAGACCCGTGGAAAGAACGCCTGGCGCAGCCGCAACTGAAAAAAGAATTCGACGTAATCCCGGTTAAAAATCTGGAGGTGCCAGCATGAACTGGCTGGATATCTGTGCCCTCGACGAGATCAATGCCCTCGGTTCGCGAATCATTGCCGGGCCGAAAGGTGACATCGCGATTTTTCGTACAAGCGACGATGAGGTTTTCGCTCTCGACGACCGCTGCCCGCACAAGGGCGGGCCATTGTCGCAAGGTTTGATCTACGGCAAACGTGTGGCCTGCCCGTTGCACAACTGGCAGATCGACCTGCAAACCGGCGAAGCCCAGGCCCCGGACATCGGTTGCGCGCACCATCACCCGGCCCGGGTCGAGAACGGTCGGGTGCAGTTGTCTCTGCGGGACACCATCTGATGAACCGCCAGACGACCGCCTCGACCTGCTGTTATTGCGGGGTCGGCTGCGGCGTGCTGATCGAGCATGACGGCGAGCACATCCTCGGCGTCAGCGGCGATCCGGCGCATCCGGCCAACTTCGGCAAACTGTGCAGCAAAGGTTCGACCCTGCACCTGACCGGCGACCTTGCGGCCCGCGCGCTGTACCCGGAACTGCGTCTGGGTAAAGGCCTGGCGCGCAGCCGCACCGATTGGGACACCGCGCTGGAACACGCCGCCAACGTGTTCGCCGAGACCCTCGCCGAGCACGGCCCGGACAGCGTGGCGTTTTATATCTCGGGACAGTTGCTGACCGAAGACTATTACGCCTTCAACAAGCTGGCACGGGCGCTGGTCGGTACCAACAACATCGACAGCAATTCACGCCTGTGCATGTCTTCAGCCGTGGTCGGCTACAAGCGCAGCCTCGGCGCCGACGCCCCGCCGTGCAGTTATGAGGATCTGGAACTCAGCGATTGCGTAATGATCGTCGGCAGTAACATGGCCTACGCCCACCCGGTACTTTTCCGTCGACTGGAAGAAGCGAAATCCCGCCGCCCACAGATGAAAGTCATCGTCATTGATCCACGGCGCACCGACACCTGCGACCTCGCCGACCTGCATCTGGCGATTCTGCCCGGCACCGATGTCGCTTTATTCCATGGGATTTTGCATCTGTTGTTGTGGGAAGACTGGATCGACCGCGATTTCGTCAAGGCGCACACCGATGGCCTCGCCGAACTGAAGAGTCTGGTGCGCGATTACACCCCGCAGATGGTTTCGCAGTTATGCGGCATCAGCGTCGAGCAATTGCAGCAATGCGCCGAATGGGTGGGCACTTCGCCGAGTTTTCTGTCGCTGTGGTGCATGGGCCTGAACCAGTCCACGGCCGGCAGCGCGAAAAACAGCGCTTTGATCAATCTGCACCTGGCCACTGGGCAAATCGGTCGTCCGGGTGCAGGACCTTTCTCCCTCACCGGTCAGCCAAATGCGATGGGCGGGCGCGAAACCGGCAGTTTGTCGAACCTGTTGCCGGGCCATCGAGACGCAGCCAACCCTGAACACCGCGCTGAAGTGGCGTCTTATTGGGGCGTTGATCGGTTGCCGGACAGTACCGGTCTCAGTGCCATCGAACTGTTCGAGCAAGTGCGCAGCGGCAAGATCAAGGCGTTGTGGATTGCCTGTACCAACCCTGCGCAATCAATGCCGGATCAACATGCTGTGCGAGCAGCGTTGCAGTCCTGCCCGTTTGTGGTGTTGCAGGAAGCCTTTCGCACCACTGAAACCGCAGCATTCGCCGACCTGCTGCTGCCCGCCGCCAGTTGGGGCGAGAAGGAAGGCTCGGTAACCAATTCCGAGCGACGCATTTCCCACGTGCGCAAAGCCATTCTTCCACCGGGTGAAGCGCGGCCCGACTGGGCGATCACCGTGGATTTCGCACAACGTCTGGAGAAACGTCTGCGCCCCGCTGAATCGAGCCTGTTTACGTTCACGCAACCTGCGCAGTTGTTCGATGAATTCAAAGGCCTGACGCGTGGGCGCGATCTGGATATGTCCGGGATCAGTCACGCGCTGATCGACAAGATCGGACCGCAGCAATGGCCTTTCCCTGTCGGCGCTCGCGAAGGCACGCCGCGACTGTACGAGGACGGTATTTTTCCGACCGCCAACGGGCGCGCGCAATTCATTGCCGACCCGTATCGCGCTGCCAAGGAACAACGTGACGCCCGCTTTCCATTGACGTTGATCACCGGCCGCCTGCGCGATCAATGGCACGGTATGAGCCGCACCGGCACGGCGGCGCAACTGTTTGGGCATGTCAGCGAAGCGGCGTTGAGTCTGCACCCGGACGAACTGCGCCGGCATCGCTTGCAGCCGGGCGATCTGGTCAACCTGAAAAGCCGTCGCGGCGCGGTGATCGTCGCAGTCGCCAGCGATGACAGCGTGCGTCCAGGGCAAGCATTTTTGCCGATGCACTGGGGCGACCGTTTTCTCAAGGGCGGTGTGAACAGCCTGACCCTGCCGGCCTTTGATCCGCTGTCGAAACAACCGGAACTCAAACACAGCGGTGTGCGCCTGGAGCCGGTCAATCTGCCGTGGCAGCTCTTCGCCCTGATCGAGGGTGATGTTCAACGGCATTTCGAGACGCTACGACCGCTCTGCGAGGCATTTTCCTACGTCAGTCTCAGCCTTGTCGGACGTGAACGATCGGCATTGCTGATACGCGCAGCCAGCAGCGAGGCACCCAATGCGCAATTGCTCGGCGAAATCGACCAATGCCTGTCTCTGATCGACGGCCCGGTATTGGCCTATGACGATCCTCGCCGCGCCATTGGCAAACGCGTGCGCATTGAAAACGGCCGGATCACTGCGATCCGATTGGCCGGTGAAACCCTCGCCCAGCATTGGCTGCAAGGGTTGTGGCTGGAAGGCCGCGCGGATGAACAACTGCGGCGCTGGCTATTGGCGCCAATGAGTGCGCCGCCGGGCAGTGCCGGGACGCAGATGGCTGTGGATAAAACCCTGTGCAACTGCAAGAACGTCAGCCTCAACGCGGTCTGCGCCGGCATTCGCCAAGGCCTGGATCTGCAAGGGTTGAAAAGCAATTTGGGGTGCGGCACGCAATGCGGCTCGTGTGTCCCGGAAATAAAACGCTTGCTGGCTGCCGATGTGCAGTCAGTTGCCGTCATCTGATGAGGAAAACACCATGAATGCAAAAGTCTGGCTGGTGGGTGCAGGTCCTGGTGATCCCGAACTGCTGACCCTCAAAGCGGTGCGTGCCCTGCGCGAAGCCGATGTGGTGCTGATCGATGATCTGGTTAACGACGCGGTGCTGGAACACTGCCCTGGCGCGCGAATCATTGCCGTGGGTAAACGCGGTGGTTGCCGCTCGACACCGCAGGCGTTCATTCATCGACTAATGCTGCGCTATGCCCGCCACGGCAAGTGCGTGGTGCGGCTCAAGGGCGGCGACCCGTGCATTTTCGGCCGTGGTGGCGAAGAGGCGCAGTGGCTACGTGAGCGTGGGGTCGAGGTGGAGTTGGTCAATGGCATCACCGCCGGGCTGGCCGGGGCGACGCAGTGTGATATTCCGCTGACGTTACGCGGTGTGGCGCGCGGGGTCACACTGGTGACTGCACATACTCAGGACGACAGCCAGTTGAACTGGCAGGCACTGGCGCAGGGTGGCACGACGCTGGTGGTTTATATGGGTGTGGCCAAGCTGGGGGAGATTCGCGATCAACTGCTGGCGGGCGGGATGGCGGCGGATACGCCGGTGGCGATGATCGAAAATGCCTCGCTGCCGGAGCAGCGCGAATGCCGGAGTGATCTGGCGAGCATGAGTGATGATGCGTGTGCGTTTGGATTGAAAAGCCCGGCGATTCTGGTGATCGGGGCGGTGGCGGCTGTTGTTGAAGAGCAAAAGATTGCAACCTGCGGCAGCTCCTACATGGGATCTGCGTGCCCCCTGTAAAGCCAAATCGCAGGCAAAGAAAAGCCCGGCCTAAGCCGGGCTTTTCTCGGAGCGGCAGCTAATTACTTAGCTTGAGCTTCAACCTGCGCTTCTACGCGACGGTTTACAGCGCGGCCAGCTTCAGTTTTGTTGTCAGCAACTGGGCGGGATTCGCCGTAGCCAACAGACTGAACGCGGGACGATTCAACACCGTACTGGTTGGTCAGAACTTGCTTAACGGCGTTTGCACGACGCTCGGACAGTTTCTGGTTGTAAGCGTCAGGACCGACGGAGTCAGTGTGACCTTCAACAGTAGTGGTGGTGGATGGGTACTGCTTCATGAAGTCAGCCAGGTTCTTGATGTCGCCGTAGCTGTTAGGCTTGACTACCGACTTGTCGAAGTCGAACTTAACGTCCAGCTCAACACGAACAACTTCAGCAACTGCTGGGCAGCCGTCAGCGTCAACAGTTACGTTGGCTGGGGTGTCCGGGCACTTGTCAACGTTGTCGCAAACGCCATCGTTGTCGCTGTCGGAGCAGACTTCAGCTGGTGCTGGAACTGGAGCAGCAGCAGGCTTGGAGCCGCCACCGAAGTTCACACCGATACCGACGCTAGGAGCCCACTCGGTGTCGCCCTGGTCGATGTTGTACTGAGCTTCAACGCCAGCACGGGCGTAGAAGTTGTCGGTGAAGTACAGCTTGGCACCAGCGCCCAGGTTGGCGAAGGTGGAGCGGTCACGACCGCCCGAACCGTTCTGACCGATGCTCTGATCGGAGAAACCAGCCGATACGTATGGACGCAGCATGTCGCCTGGGTTGTTGAAGTGGTACAGAGCGTCCAGAGCGGTGTTAGCGCCCTTGATGTTACGACCGTCGTCGGAACGCACGTTGTGCACTTCGTCGTAGCCCAGACGCAGTTCAACGTCGTCGGTCAGGAAGTAACCGATCGAACCGCCGAACAGGTTGCCGTTGTTCTTGAAGTTACGAGCGCTGTCGAATTGTTCTTTCTTTGCGAAGCCTTCGATTTCAACTGCGCCTTGGCCTTGTGCCAGAGCGCCGAACGAAGTGGCGGCAATCAGAGAACCAATGGCCAAGCCCAAGGTGTTTTTCAGTTTCATCCGTTAAATCCCCATCTGGTGATTGTGAAGCAGTCCCGCAAACCGGGGGACAACTCGGCGGCAAGTCTATCAGAACTTGCCTACACGTAAGAGATATTTGCGCTGAACTAAGTTTCAGCAATGCCTGCAAATTTCTCACGCAATTTGTCTAGAGCACGTTTGTAACGCATTTTTGTCGCACTCAAACCCATGTGCATGATGTCTGCGATCTCCTGAAATTCCAGCTCTGCGACAAATCGAAGCACCAGAATTTCGCGGTCAATCGGGTTCACATACACCAGCCAGCGATCAAGCCCGCCCTTCTCCTCGGGTTTTGGCGCCTTTTCTTCGGACGCTTCCTCGAGGGGGTCAAGACTTAATGCGTCCATCAAGCGACGCTTTCGCCGTTCCTTCCGATACTGCGTAATACATTCGTTGTACGTGATGCTGTACAGCCACGTTTTGAACTTCGATTTCCCCTCGAAGTTCTTCAGGCCATACAGCACCTTCAACATGACTTCCTGACAGACATCGTCTGCGTCGCGATCGTTCCCAAGATATCTCGCACAAACGTTAAATAATGTTCGCTGGTAACGCCGCATCAGTTCTTCATAGGCGCGCGTTACGTGAAAAAGCTCGGTATGCGAGCGCGCGACCAACTCCTCATCAGAGAGCTCGCGGGGGTCGTAGCGCGTGGAGAGCGTTTGGGCTTTATTCAAAACAAGTCGTGCCGACAGTCAGGTCAATGTCCACCGCAACCAGCATCAGCTGGCATTTTGCGGCGGCATACATTAGCAGGGTTTGCCGGATTAGCGGCTACTCACATGCTGTTCCAGCAGGATCCGATTGGAAAGTGAGACTAGCTCACCCTCATCGGTCAGCAATGTGGTTTTAACCGTGCCGATCTCTTCGATCTGGCCTTCGACCTCGCCAACACGCACTTGTTGCCCAACCTGATACAACTCACGCACATAGATTCCCGCAAGAATCTGACCGGCAATTTCCCGGCTTCCCAACCCCATGGCCAGCGCAACGGCCAGACCAACGGTAATCAAAACGATGACGATCACATGGTTCAGCAGGTCAGTCTTGACCTCAAGCTGACTGATTGCGACCGAGATACTGATGATGATCACCAGCCCTTGCGCAATTCGCCCCAGCCCCGAAGCGTAGTCCAGGCCCACGCCTTCTGCCGCCCCGCGCACCAGCCCGTTGGCCAGTTGCGCGAGCAAAACACCTACCAGCAACACCAGCGCCGCGCCGAATACTTTCGGCAAATAGAGCGCCAACATATCCAGCGTAGCCGAAACTCGCTCAAGGCCAAGAGATTCTGCTGCAGAAACCAGAAAAATCAGCAGGACGAACCAGTAAACGATCTTGCCGATCAGGGTCGAGATCGGAACCTGCAACCCGGCGCGCGACATCAACTTGGTCAGTCCGGTGCCGCCCATCAGGCGATCAAGGCCCAGTTTGGCGAGCAGCTTGGACAGCAAGGTATCCAGCAGCTTGGCCACGACGAAACCCAACAACAGCACCACCAGTGCGCCGAACAGGTTCGGGATGAAGTTGGCGACTTTGGTCCACAACGCAGTCATTGCAGTGACGAGGCTCTGAGTCCAGAGATCAAGTTCCATATTCAATCAGCCTTATCAGCAGTGCGAGCGGTAGGTTTACGAAGACGGGAAACCGGCGCGACGTGCGCCGATCCATTATTCAGGGCGATCATCAGCGCGGGCAGCCAGCGGCCCAGCAGGCTGAACAGATCACCGGCGCCGACCTGGCGGTTGGCGGTTTTGAGTACGCGGCCCAGGCACGCATCGTCGTCGCGGCTGGACGGCGAAGCGTTGAGCATGTCGCGCAAAGACTGTTCAAACGGATCGTGCATAGGCACCTCTCGTGATGTCTGTGAAAGACGCGGGCAGATTTGGTCGGGTCACATGCGCCATCTTCATACCCAGCGCAAACGACGGAATAACCACCACTGACCGAAGGCCAGGGCTAGCACCGTCAAACAGGCAATCAGGAAACCATAAGGGCTGCTGGAGAACGGAATTCCGCCGACATTGATGCCCAGCAGACCGGTGATAAAACTCATCGGCAAAAAGATGCAGGTGATGATCCCGAAGCGGTACATGGTGCGATTCATGCGCTCGCTCAAACGCCGGTCTTCAGCCTCCAGCACAAGCCCTACGCGCTCTCGGGTCAATTCGAGCTCTTCAAGATAGCGGGTCAGGCTGTTGTTCAGTTCGTTCCAGTAATCGGCATCGTCATCGACAAACCACGGCAGTTTTATCCGCGTGAGCTGTCCGAAAATATCCCGCTGCGGTGCCAGAAAACGCTTTAGCCCGGCTGCCCGGCGACGGATGTGCAAAATGGCGCCATGCTCGGGGGTATACCGTTCGTCGGCATCCATCTTTTCTTCTTCCTCATCGGCGATTTCCGAGAGGCAAGTGACCAGATCCTGCACCTTGTGGGTAAGGAACTGCGCCAGATAAAGGATGAGTTCAGAGGAGGTTTTCGGGCCATTGCCGTCCGCCAATTGCGCCAGCAGCTCATCGGTGGCACGCAATGGGCGCAAACGCAGGGAGATCACTCGCTGGGCCGAAGCAAAAATCCGTACCGAGACCATGTCTTCCGGCTCGGCGCCCGGGTTGAGATTGACCCCGCGCAGAAACAGCAGCAGCTCGGCATCCGGCAGCGGCAAAAGACGCGGTCGGGTGTTCTCTTCCAGCAGCAGATCGCAGGTGAATTCATTGAGCCCGCTGGATTTGCGCAGCCAGGTCTGGGTCTGCGGATGGCTGCGATCCCAATGCAACCACAGGCTCTCATGAGCCTGCAGCTGCAAATCGTCGAGCTCAGTCCGGGTTATCGAACGCGCACCGCCTTTTCCGTCCAGCACCAGGGCATGCACCAGCCCCCACTGCGCGTTTTCTTCCTCGAACATCCGCATCCCTTTGTCGAAAGCTTATTCAGGCATCTGCAGCGGACTCGGCGAGACGATCACGCCGTTGTTGTCCGCATAAATGTAGTGGCCCGGATGGAACGTCACGCCGGCAAACGTCACTGCAACGTTGAGGTCACCAATGCCGCGTTTTTCGGTTTTCATCGGGTGGCTGGCCAGCGCCTGCACGCCCAGATCGGTCTGCGCGATAACGTCGACGTCACGGATGCAGCCGTAGATCACCAGCCCTTCCCAACCGTTTTTAGCGGCCTTCTCGGCGATCAGATCACCCAGCAATGCACGACGCAGCGAGCCGCCACCATCGACGACCAGCACCTTGCCGTTTCCCTTGAGTTCAGCCTGTTCCTTGACCAGCGAGTTGTCTTCGAAGCATTTGATGGTCACGATTTCGCCGCCGAACGAATCACGGCCGCCGAAATTGCTGAACATCGGTTCCAGCACCTGCACCAGCTCCGGATAGGCGTCGCACAGGTCAGGCGTAAGGTAATGGTTCATCGAAAAACTCCTGTAACAAGGAAGACGATCAAGGATGACGCATTCTTTTGAGACGATCTCCGGCGGTCGCTGTTTACCTTAGTCCATCCCATGGTCGCTGAATGAACCTGAACAAACCCTGAAACGTAATAGCTAAACAGCCACCAAAAATGACCAGAACCGCACAATGCGTCATATCTTAGCCGCAAGCCAACCCGAACGAAATGCCCTTTTCAGGGCTTCCCTCTCAGACCGCAGCAGCCAAATCCGGCTTCTCGCCCAGCAATGGCGTGTGCTGATCATTCAACCAGCGCGCCACCAATGGCCACACCTCAGTCTGCGCCGCTTTGCTCACCAACATCTCGACATGGCCGAAATTATCGCTGAAGCCCTGCTCGCGCCCCAGATTGATGAACTGCTTGTGTTCCGAGCCGATCTGCTCGAACAACTTGCGACAGGCCCAGGCCGGATCCTGATGATCCCCTGCTGCAGTCACTGCCAGCACTGGCACTTGAACATCGGCCAGACCCGCCCACCAATCCTTGTCCTTGTCGCCAAAACGGCCGAACAAGCCGTACCAGCGCATGCTTTCCAGCGCCAGACCGATCGGCTCATCTTCCGGGCCACGCTTGAGGCGCGACCCCGACAATTGCGCAAAGCGCTTGAGAATGAAGCGCCCGCTCCACTCCACCGGCGGAATTTTCAGCGGCCAGTAAGTACGGCTGACCTGGGTGCCAAAAAACGCTGCCGACGCCACGGCAGGCTCGCCGAGGTATTCGCCACCGAGCGCCGCCGCCAGGGTGATGCCGCCCAGCGAATGGCCGATCCAGTGCGGCACCTGCCCGCTCTGCTCACGCACGAACGCGGCAATCGCCGGCAGATCGTAACGGGCATAGTCGGCGACACGGTTGCGCCGGTAATCCTCATTGCGCTGCGACAAGCCGTGGCCGCGCATCTCCGGAATCCACACATCGAACCCCAGCCGCGTCAGATACGCGCCCAGGCCCAGGCCTTTGGGTGAAAACCAGAAGCGCCGATTGGAAAAACTGCCGTGCAGCAGAATCACCGGCACACCGCGAGGCGTCGAGTCATCGGCCATGCCCAAACGGGTCACAGCGATTTCCACGGACCAGTCGGGGCTGTTGCCGGGTTTCAATCGATACACGTCTTCGCTCAGATCACCACGCCGTTCGGCGCTGATCAGGGCGACAGGAAACAGGTTGCTGCTGCTTTGCATAATGCTCTTGCACAAAAAAGGGCGGCATCTACAGGAGCCCGCCCTACTTGAATCTCAAAACCCTGCCTTTTGTGGGAGAGAGCTTGCTCGCGAAAGCGGTACATCCGTCGACATCAATGTTAAATGTCAGTCCGTCTTCGTCGGAACGCCGCCCGGAGCAGGCTCGCTCCCACAGGGGAAGCGGGCCGTTCACATACTCTTTAAGCCGGTGTCTGGCCTTCGGCGAGGAAGAACCAGGTTTCCAGCACGGTGTCCGGGTTCAGCGACACGCTTTCGATGCCCTGCTCCATCAGCCACTTGGCCAGATCCGGGTGGTCCGAAGGACCCTGACCGCAGATACCGATGTACTTGCCGGCCTTGTTGCACGCGGCAATCGCGTTGGCCAACAACTTCTTGACCGCCGGATTACGCTCGTCGAACAGGTGCGCGATGATACCGGAATCGCGGTCCAGGCCCAGCGTCAACTGAGTCAGGTCGTTGGAACCGATCGAGAAACCGTCGAAGAATTCGAGGAATTCATCAGCGAGAATCGCGTTGGATGGCAGTTCGCACATCATGATCACGCGCAGACCGTTCTCGCCGCGCTTCAAGCCGTTTTCGGCCAGCAAATCGACGACTTGGCTGGCTTCGCCCAGAGTACGGACGAACGGCACCATGATTTCGACGTTGGTCAGGCCCATCTCGTTGCGCACACGCTTCAGCGCGCGGCATTCGAGTTCGAAGCAGTCACGGAACGATTCGCTGATGTAACGCGAAGCGCCACGGAAGCCCAGCATCGGGTTTTCTTCTTCCGGCTCGTAGAGCTTGCCGCCGATCAGGTTGGCGTATTCGTTGGACTTGAAGTCCGACAGACGCACGATGACCTTCTTCGGCGCAAACGCGGCCGCGAGGGTGCTGATGCCTTCAACCAGTTTCTCGACATAGAAACCGACCGGATCGTCGTAACCGGCGATGCGCTTGTCGACGCTTTCCTTGATTTCCTGCGGCAGACCGTCGTAGTTCAACAGCGCTTTCGGGTGGACGCCGATCATGCGGTTGATGATGAATTCCAGACGGGCCAGGCCCACACCGGCGTTCGGCAGTTGTGCGAAGTCGAAGGCGCGGTCCGGGTTGCCGACGTTCATCATGATCTTGAACGGCAACTCCGGCATGGCGTCGACGGAGTTCTTCTTGATGTCGAAGCCCAGTTCGCCTTCGAAGATGTAACCGGTGTCGCCTTCGGCGCAGGAGACGGTCACGCCCTGGCCATCCTTCAGCAATTGGGTGGCGTTGCCGCAACCGACCACTGCCGGGATGCCCAGCTCACGGGCGATGATCGCCGCGTGGCAAGTACGGCCGCCACGGTTGGTGACGATGGCGCTGGCGCGCTTCATCACCGGCTCCCAGTCCGGATCGGTCATGTCGGAAACGAGGACGTCGCCCGGCTGGACTTTGTCCATCTCGGACACGTCTTTGATGATGCGCACTTTACCGGCGCCGATGCGCTGGCCAATGGCGCGACCTTCAACCAGCACGGTGCCGGTTTCTTTCAACAGGTAACGTTCCATGACGTTGGCCTGGGTGCGGCTTTTCACGGTTTCCGGACGGGCCTGTACGATGTACAGCTTGCCGTCGTCACCGTCCTTGGCCCACTCGATGTCCATCGGGCAGCCGTAGTGCTTCTCGATGATCATCGCCTGCTTGGCCAGTTCGCTGACTTCAGCGTCGGTCAGGCAGAAACGCGCGCGGTCAGCCTTGTCGACATCGACAGTCTTGACCGAACGACCGGCTTTGGCCTCGTCGCCGTAGATCATCTTGATGGCTTTGCTGCCCAGGTTGCGACGCAGGATCGCCGGACGACCGGCCTCCAGCGTGCCCTTGTGCACGTAGAACTCATCAGGGTTCACCGCGCCTTGTACGACGGTTTCGCCCAGGCCGTAGGCGCCGGTGATGAACACGACGTCACGGAAACCGGATTCGGTATCGAGGGTGAACATCACCCCGGCGGTACCGGTTTCCGAACGCACCATGCGCTGCACGCCAGCCGACAGGGCGACCAGTTTGTGGTCAAAGCCCTGGTGCACGCGGTAGGAAATCGCACGGTCGTTGAACAGCGAAGCGAACACCTCTTTGGCGGCGCGGATAACGTTTTCCACACCACGGATGTTCAGGAAGGTTTCCTGCTGACCGGCGAACGAGGCGTCCGGCAAGTCTTCGGCGGTGGCGGAAGAGCGCACGGCCACGGCCACGTCAGGGTTGCCGGCCGACAGCGCGGCGAACGCGGTGCGGATCTCGGCATTCAGTTTTTCGGGGAATTCGGCTTCCATGATCCATTGACGGATCTGGGCGCCGGTCTTGGCCAGGGCGTTGACATCATCAACGTCGAGCGCGTCGAGGGCCTGGTGGATCTGGTCGTTGAGGCCGCTCAGTTCGAGGAAATCACGATAGGCCTGAGCCGTCGTGGCGAAGCCGCCGGGGACCGAAACACCGGCGCCTGCCAGGTTACTGATCATCTCGCCCAGGGATGCGTTCTTGCCCCCCACATGCTCAACATCGTGTTTGCCGAGCTTATCGAGGGAAACTACGTACTCTACCAAGGTGATCTCTCCACTAACTGTGTTGGAAAAGCTCAGAAACCGGCGGCCCGGGGGAGCCTTGGCCGGTTGTATGGCCTGGACCTGGAAAATAAGTGAGAATGCGGGCCAATGGCGGCCGGCAAATCGCGCCTATCATATCCAAGATTGATGACTAGCTTAAGGCCTAAGGTGCAAATGAAACGATCTGCTTTCTTCATCTCCGATGGCACCGGCATCACTGCCGAAACCCTGGGTCAAAGCCTGCTGGCGCAGTTCGAAAACATTACCTTCAGCAAATTCACGCGGCCGTACATCGACAGCGCGGAAAAAGCACGGGCGATGGTACAACAAATCAACAAAGCCGCTGAAACCGACGGCTTTCGCCCGATCATCTTCGACACCATCGTCAATCAGGACATCCGTGAGATTCTCGCAACGTCCAATGGTTTCATGATCGACATTTTCTCGACCTTCCTCGCCCCGCTCGAGCAGGAACTGACCGAGCATTCTTCCTACACCGTCGGCAAGTCCCACTCGATCGGCCACAACTCCAATTACATGGAGCGCATCGAGGCGGTGAACTTCGCTCTCGATAACGATGACGGCGCGCGTACGCACTATTACGACAAAGCCGACCTGATACTAGTGGGCGTGTCGCGATGCGGCAAAACGCCGACGTGTCTGTACATGGCCATGCAGTTCGGCATCCGCGCGGCCAACTATCCGCTGACCGAAGACGACATGGAACGCCTGACCCTGCCGACGGCCCTGCGCGCCCATCAGCACAAACTGTTCGGCCTGACCATCGACCCGGACCGCCTCACCGCTATCCGCAACGAGCGCAAGCCCAACAGTCGTTATTCGAGCTACGCCCAGTGCGAGTTCGAAGTGCGCGAAGTGGAAAACCTGTTTCGTCGCGAGAACATCCCGCACATCAACTCCACGCATTTTTCGGTGGAAGAGATTTCGGCGAAGATTCTGGTGGAGAAAGGTGTGGAGCGGCGCTTCAAATAGATTTGTGGTGTCTGATCTGACACCTTCGCGAGCAGGCTCGCTCCCACACTGGTATGCGTTTCAATGTGGGAGCGAGCCTGCTCGCGAAGAACGATTACGCAGCTTCAGCTAATGCTCGCGCCAAGGCTTCGAAGCCTCTAAGCAGCAACCCATCATCCCCCACCGCATTACACACACTCACCCGAATAAACTGCGGCACCGCTGCATGCCCGACCGCAAACGCTTCAGCGGTGGCCACCAGATAGTTATTCTCTTTCAACTCCGCCGCAATCTGCGACGCCCGCCACAGCTCGGGCACTTCCACCCAGAAATGCGGGCTGTAAGGGTGAGTCTTGCAGTTCAAACCTTGCAGCACGGGTGCCACCAAGGCCTTGCGCCGAGCGATCTCGCTGATCTGCTCGTCCAGCAAGCGCTCGGCCATGCCGCTTTCTATCCACAGGCTCGCGACCTCCATCGATAACGGATTGGCCATCCAGCAGGTCGCACGGATGGCAGCACTCAAACGCCCGACCAACGCTTGCGGCGCGTGCAGATAACCGACGCGCAATCCCGCCGAAACAGCCTTGCTCAGGCTGCCGATCAACACCGAACGCTCCGGCGCAAAATAGCTCAGCGGCAATGGACGCTGGCGATCCAGAACGGCATGGGCCTCGTCTTCGATGATCAGCAGATTGTGTTGACGACAGAGGTCGGCAATCGCCTCGCGCCGTGGGATCGACATCACGGCGGCCGTAGGATTCTGGATCGTCGGCGTGCAATACAGCGCCGAAACACGATACTGACGACAAATGTCCTCCAGCGCCGAGGGTAAAAGTCCTTCGTCATCCATTGCCGCGCCAATGAGTTTTATCCCGAGCTGGCGTGCGACGCCGATCAATCCCGGGTAGGACAGATGCTCGGTCACAACGGTGTCGCCGGCCTTGAGCAAGCCCATCAATGTGCACAACAGACCATGCTGGCCACCGTTGACGCACAACACCTGATCGGCGTGCGGGACATACGCCGCATGCTGCAACCACACCGCCCCCGCCAATCGATGCCGGGCCAAACCACCCTCAGCGGTGTACCCGGTCAATTGCTGCAACACCCGAGGATCGCTGGCCAGTTCCTGCAGGCTCTGGCTCATGAACGCCGCTTCCTGCGCCGGGATCGGCTGGTTGCGGCTCATGTCGAAACAGGCCGACGGCTCATCGCTGACATTACGAAAGCCTTTGTCCTGCGGCCGTTCCATCCCGCGCTGACATACATAAGTGCCATCTCCGACGCGGGCGACGACCAATCCCACGCGTTCCAATTCACCGTAGGCACGGCTGATCGTGCCGATGGTCACCCCGAGGCTGTCGGCCAGCAGCCGGTGCGGCGGCAACTTGCAGCCAGCCTCAATCACACCTTCGTCGATGGCCTGCGTGACAGCGTCCGCCAGGCGTTTGTACTTCACGCCAACGCCATTGGCGAGACCATCGCGGAGGATTGACACCATGGCAATACTTACTTTGACAGTCATTATCGTCCCGAATAGCGTGCTGAAAACAGGTTCAATCAGAAATAGACCGTTTCTGCGATCAGGTCAATTCCACCGTTCGGAGTACGCCACATGTCGACCGCTGTCAGCACACCGATGAATATCAGCAAACCCTGGCTCGCCGGATTAATCACCAGCACGCTGTTTCTGATCGTCTGTCTGAGTTGGGGCACGACGTGGCTGGGGATCAAGATTGCAGTGGAAAGCGTGCCGCCGCTGACGGCCGCCGGGTTGCGCTTTCTGATCGCTTTTCCGCTGTTCCTCAGCTTCGCGCTGTTACGCAAGGAACCGCTGTTGTTTCCTCGACAAAGCCGCTGGTTCTTCGTGTTCGTCACGCTGTCGTATTTCAGTCTGCCCTACTACCTGCTCAACTACGGTGAAATGCACGTGTCGTCCGGCCTGACAGCGCTGCTGTTCAGTTGCATGCCGGTGTTTATCCTGTTGTTTTGCGCACTGTTTCTGCGCGAGAAAATCTACCCGTCGCAGATGCTCGGCATCGCCATTGGTTTCGGCAGTCTGTTCATGATTATTCGCAGTCAGGGTCTGCATCTGGATCAGGCGGAATGGCTTGGGGTGTTGACGATTCTGTGTGCCGCGGTGATGCACGCGCTGTGTTACGTGGTGACGAAAAAACATGGCAGCGCCATCAGCGTGATCACCTACAACACGCTGCCGATCGGTATCGCCGGGCTGATGTTATTTATTGTCGGTTTGAACGTTGAGACGCCGGTGTTCAGCGACGTCAGCGCACGCTCTTGGGCTGCGCTGTTTTACCTTGGGCTGGTGGCGTCGGTCGGCGGATTCATCGTTTACTTTTTACTGCTTAAACGCTTGAGCCCGATCATCCTGTCGTTCGTGTTTATCATTTTCCCGGTGTTCGCCGTGATCATCGGCGCCTGGTACGAGGGGCAAACCCTGTCTCGGGAGCTGATGATCTATTCGGCGATTTTGTTGAGCGGTTTTGCGATTACCAAATTGCCTGTGGAAAAGTGGTTCAGATAACAAACATATCCACAAAGCGGTTCACGGGAGTGGCTTCAAGAAGCGTCTGATCCTTGCACAATGCCAGGATCTCACCGCTACGCTGAGCGGTGAAACGTGTCGCCAGATTGGCCTTGAACTTGTCCTCCAGCAATGGAATACCCTCGGCACGACGTCGGCGATGGCCGATCGGGTACTCCACCACGACGTTGTCGGTGCTGCTGCCGTCCTTGAAAGACACCTGCACGGCGTTGGCAATCGAGCGCTTGTCAGGCTCCAGATATTCACGGGTGAAACGCGGTTCCTCGACGATGACCATTTTTTCGCGCAACACATCGATGACTGGATGCGCCCGATGGAAATCGTCTTCGTACTGCTCGGCGACCAGGTTGCCGAACGCCAGCGGCACGGCAGTCATGTACTGGATGCAATGGTCACGGTCGGCGGCGTTGGCCAACGGTCCGACCTTGGAAATGATGCGGATAGCCGATTCGTGGGTGGTGATAACGATCTTGTCGATCTCGTGCAGGCGATTGCGCACTTGCGGATGCAACGTCACCGCCGCTTCACAGGCCGTTTGCGCGTGGAATTCGGCGGGGAAACTGATTTTGAACAGGACGTTTTCCATCACGTAACTGCCGAATGGCCGCGAAAAACTGAATGCGCGTTTATCTTCCGGTTTCAGCGCCAGATCGTTATTGGTGTGGCTGAACAGCACGTCATAAAAGCCCCATTGCCTGGCAGTGAGAACGCCGGGAATGCCCATCTCACCACGCATGGCGATGTCGGCCAGACGCACACCACGACTCGTAGCGTCCCCCGCCGCCCAGGATTTTCGCGAGCCGGCGTTCGGTGCATGCCGATAGGTACGCAACGCCTGACCATCAGCAAACGCGTGGGACAACGCGGATAACAGTTGCTCACGACTGGCACCCATCAGTTTGGCGGTAACGGCAGTCGAGGCGACTTTCACCAGAATGACGTGATCAAGTCCTACGCGGTTGAAGGAGTTTTCCAGAGCGATCACGCCTTGAATTTCGTGAGCCATGATCATCGCTTCGAGCACATCGCGAATCGTCAACGGTGCTTCACCGTTGGCCAGACGTTTTTGCGAGAGGTGATCGGCCACCGCAAGAATCCCGCCGAGATTGTCCGAAGGATGGCCCCACTCGGCGGCGAGCCAGGTGTCGTTGTAGTCGAGCCAGCGGACGATGCAGCCGATGTCCCACGCGGCTTTGACCGGGTCGAGGCGATAACTGGTGCCGGGGACCCGCGCACCGTAAGGAACCACTGTCCCTTCGACAATCGGGCCCAGATGCTTGGTGCATTCGGGGAAGCGCAGGGCCAGCAGGCCGCAGCCCAGCGTGTCCATCAGGCAATTGCGGGCGGTGTCGAGGGCTTCGGCAGAGGTGACTTTGAAGGTTAGGACGTAATCGGCGATGTCCTGCAGGACACGGTCGTAGTCGGGGCGGTTGTTCAGGTCGACGTTGGCGCTCATGTTCGATTCACTCTTGAAGTGTTCGTTGATGGGACCTCGGTTCAGGGCTAACTTTTTTCTTATAGGTTAAATGCGATCCACTGTAGGACCTGCCGAAGGCTGCGATCTTTTGATCTTGTTTTTGAAGATCAAGATCAAAAGATCGGAGCCTTCGGCAGCGCCTACGAGGGGGATATGTACTGGGTCAGAAGGAATCTCCGGGGATGCGTACGTAGCCTTCCATCAGGACACGCGCGCTACGGCTCATGATGGCTTTTTTGACGATCCATTCGCCGTTTTCAAGGCTGGCTTCGGCACCCACGCGCAAGGTGCCGGACGGATGCCCGAAGCGCACGGCGTTGCGCTCGACACCACCGGCCGCGAGGTTGACCAAGGTGCCGGAAATGGCCGCCGCCGTACCAATCGCCACCGCCGCCGTGCCCATCATCGCGTGGTGCAACTTGCCCATCGACAACGCCCGCACCAGCAAATCCACATCACCCGCGCCAATCGCTTTGCCACTGGACGCCACATACGCCGCAGGCTTGGCGACAAACGCGACCTTCGGCGTGTGCTGCCGTTTCGCCGCTTCATCCAGATTCGATATCAGGCCCATGCGCAGCGCGCCATAAGCACGAATGGTCTCGAACATCTGCAGCGCTTTCGTATCGCTGTTGATCGCACTTTGCAGTTCAGTGCCGGTGTAACCGATGTCTTCGGCATTGACGAAAATGGTTGGGATGCCGGCGTTGATCATGGTCGCCTTGAACGTGCCAACACCCGGCACTTCCAGCTCATCGATGAGGTTGCCGGTGGGGAACATCGAACCGCCGCCGCCCTCTTCTTCCGCTGCCGGATCCATGAATTCAACCTGCACTTCAGCCGCCGGAAAGGTCACACCGTCGAGTTCAAAATCGCCGGTTTCCTGCACTTCGCCGTTGGTGATCGGCACATGGGCAATGATGGTTTTGCCGATGTTGGCCTGCCACACACGCACCACCGCCACGCCGTTGTGTGGAATGCGGCTGGCATCGACCAGCCCGTTGCTGATGGCGAACGAACCGACCGCTGCCGAGAGGTTGCCGCAGTTGCCGCTCCAGTCCACGAATGGTTTGTCGATGGAGACCTGGCCGAACAGGTAATCGACGTCGTGATCAGCCTTGATGCTTTTCGACAGGATCACGGTTTTGCTGGTGCTCGAGGTGGCGCCGCCCATGCCGTCGATTTGCTTGTCGTACGGGTCGGGGCTGCCGATCACGCGCAGTAATAAAGCGTCGCGAGCCGGACCGGGAATCTGTGCAGCTTCGGGCAGATCCTTGAGGCTGAAAAACACGCCTTTGCTGGTGCCGCCGCGCATGTAGGTGGCGGGGATTTTTATTTGTGGTGCGTGAGCCATGGTTGCTCCTCAAAGGACCAAGGGACTCATCATCCCTTGGTCACTTAACTTGTTTTAAACGGCAACCGCCGACTCTTCGAGGAAGTCCTGAGCGAAGCGCTGCAACACGCCGCCGGCCTCGTAGATCGACACTTCCTCAGCGGTATCCAGACGGCAGGTCACCGGTACTTCAACACGCTCGCCATTCTTGCGATGGATCACCAGCGTCAAGTCCGCGCGCGGTTTGCGCTCGCCAACCACGTCATAGGTTTCGCTGCCATCGATGGCGAGGGTGTGACGGTCGGTGCCCGGCTTGAACTCCAGCGGCAACACGCCCATGCCCACCAGGTTGGTGCGGTGAATGCGCTCGAAACCTTCAGCGGCAATCGCTTCGACACCGGCCAGACGCACGCCTTTCGCCGCCCAGTCACGGGACGAACCCTGACCGTAATCGGCGCCGGCAATGATGATCAGCGGCTGCTTGCGTTCCATGTAGGTTTCAATGGCTTCCCACATGCGCATCACTTTGCCTTCCGGCTCGACACGCGCCAGCGAACCCTGTTTGACTTTGCCGTTTTCCACAACCATTTCATTGAACAGTTTCGGGTTAGCGAAGGTCGCGCGCTGTGCGGTCAAGTGGTCGCCACGGTGGGTTGCATAAGAGTTGAAGTCCTCTTCCGGCAGGCCCATTTTCGCCAGGTATTCGCCAGCAGCGCTGTCGAGCATGATTGCGTTGGATGGCGACAGGTGATCGGTGGTGATGTTGTCCGGCAGCACCGCCAGCGGGCGCATGCCCTTCAGCGGACGCGCGCCGGCCAGCGCACCTTCCCAGTACGGCGGACGGCGGATGTAGGTGCTCATCTCGCGCCAGTCGTACAGCGGCGTGACTTTCGGGCCGGTGTCTTCATGGACGGCGAACATCGGAATGTAGACCTGACGGAACTGCTCAGGCTTGACCGAAGATTTCACCACCGCGTCGATTTCTTCGTCGCTCGGCCAGATGTCCTTGAGGCGGATTTCCTTGCCGTCGACCACGCCCAAGACATCCTTCTCGATGTCGAAACGGATGGTCCCGGCAATCGCGTAAGCGACCACCAGCGGCGGCGATGCGAGGAACGCTTGCTTGGCGTACGGGTGGATGCGGCCGTCGAAGTTGCGGTTGCCCGAGAGCACAGCGGTCGCATACAGATCGCGGTCGATAATCTCTTGCTGGATCACCGGATCGAGCGCGCCGGACATGCCGTTGCACGTGGTGCAAGCGAAGGCGACGACGCCGAAACCGAGCTGCTCCAGCTCCGTGGTCAGCCCCGCTTCGTCGAGGTACAGCGCCACGGTTTTCGAACCCGGCGCCAGCGAGGATTTCACCCACGGCTTGCGGGTCAGGCCAAGCTTGTTGGCATTACGCGCCAGCAGCCCGGCGGCAATCACGTTGCGCGGGTTGCTGGTGTTGGTGCAACTGGTGATGGCGGCGATGATCACCGCGCCGTCGGGCATTTGCCCCGGCACGTCATCCCACTGCCCGGAGATACCTTTGGCGGCCAGATCCGACACCGCAACGCGAGCGTGCGGGTTGCTTGGGCCGGCCATGTTGCGCACCACCGACGACAGATCGAAGGTCAGACCGCGCTCGTATTGCGCGCCTTTCAGGCTGTCCGCCCACAGGCCGGTGAGCTTGGCGTACTGCTCGACGAGCTGCACTTGCTGGTCTTCGCGGCCAGTGAGTTTCAGGTAATCGATGGTCTGCTGGTCGATGTAGAACATCGCCGCCGTAGCCCCGTATTCCGGGGCCATGTTGGAGATGGTCGCGCGGTCGCCGAGGGTCAGCGCCGCCGCGCCTTCGCCGAAGAACTCCAGCCACGCGCCAACCACTTTCTGTTTGCGCAGGTATTCGGTCAGCGCCAGCACCATGTCGGTGGCGGTGATGCCCGGTTGCAGCTTACCGGTCAGTTCGACGCCGACGCTTTCCGGGAGGCGCATCCACGACGCGCGGCCGAGCATCACGCTCTCGGCTTCAAGACCGCCAACGCCAATGGCGATCACGCCCAGCGCATCGACGTGCGGGGTGTGGCTGTCGGTTCCGACGCAAGTGTCCGGGAACGCCACGCCGTCGCGCACCTGGATCACCGGAGACATTTTCTCCAGGTTGATCTGGTGCATGATGCCGTTGCCCGGCGGGATTACATCAACGTTCTTGAAGGCTTTTTTGGTCCAGTTGATGAAGTGGAAACGGTCTTCGTTGCGACGGTCTTCGATGGCGCGGTTCTTCTCGAACGCCTGCTTGTCGAAACCGCCCGCTTCCACCGCCAGCGAGTGGTCGACGATCAATTGCGTCGGCACCACCGGGTTGACCTGTGCCGGGTCACCGCCCTGCTGGGCGATCGCGTCGCGCAGGCCGGCGAGGTCGACCAGTGCAGTCTGGCCGAGAATGTCGTGGCACACCACGCGCGCGGGGAACCACGGGAAGTCGAGGTCGCGTTTGCGCTCGATCAGTTGCTTGAGGGAGTCAGTGAGCGTGGCCGGGTCGCAGCGACGCACGAGGTTTTCCGCCAGCACGCGGGAGGTGTACGGCAGGGTGTCGTAACTGCAGGGCTGGATTGCTTCGACAGCCGCGCGGGCGTCGAAATAATCCAGAGGACTGCCGGGCAGGGTTTTGCGGAATTCAGTGTTCATCGGGTCAGGACTCGGGTCACGGTAGTTTCAAAGGGTGGGCACGACACCGACCTCGAAAATCACCCACCCGCTGTAGGAGCTGCGGTGTTTTCCGGGATCGGGTCAGCTCACCATTCAGCGACGTTCGATTGGCACGAACTTGCGCTGTTCAACGCCGACATACTCGGCGCTTGGACGGATGATGCGGTTGTTGGCGCGCTGTTCGAACACGTGCGCGGCCCAGCCGGTCAGGCGCGAGCAGACGAAGATCGGCGTGAACAGCTTGGTCGGGATGCCCATGAAGTGGTACGCCGAGGCATGGTAGAAATCGGCGTTCGGGAACAGTTTCTTCTGCTCCCACATGGTCTTGTCGATGGCTTCGGAGACCGGGAACAACACCTTGTCGCCGACCTCGTCCGCGAGTTTTTTCGACCAACCCTTGATCACCTCGTTGCGCGGATCGCTGTCCTTATAGATCGCGTGGCCGAAGCCCATGATCTTGTCCTTGCGCTCAAGCATGCCGAGGGTGCCTTTGATCGCCTCTTCCGGCGACGAGAAGCGCTCGATCATTTCCATCGCCGCTTCGTTAGCGCCGCCGTGCAACGGGCCGCGCAGCGAACCGATGGCAGCGGTGACGCAGGAATACAGATCGGACAGCGTCGAGGCGCAAACCCGTGCGGTGAAGGTCGAGGCGTTGAATTCGTGTTCGGCGTAAAGGATCAGCGAAACGTTCATCACTTTGACGTGCAGTTCGCTTGGCTTCTTGTCGTGCAGCAGGTGCAGGAAGTGGCCGCCGATGGTTGGCTCGTCGCTGACGCAGTTGATGCGCTTGCCGTCGTGGCTGAAGCGATACCAGTAGCACATGATCGCCGGGAACGCGGCCAGCAGACGGTCAGTCTTGTCGCGCTGCTCGGAGAAGTCTTTCTCCGGCTCGAGGTTGCCGAGGAACGAGCAACCGGTGCGCATCACGTCCATCGGGTGGGCGTCGGCCGGGATGCGCTCGAGCACTTCCTTCAGCGCTTGCGGCAGGTCGCGCAGCTTGCTCAGCTTGCCTTGGTATCCGTCGAGTTGCGCTTTCGTTGGCAACTCGCCGTACAGCAGCAGATACGCGACTTCTTCAAATTGTGCATCGGCTGCCAGTTCACGCACGTCGTAGCCGCGATAGGTCAGCCCGGCACCGGCCTGGCCCACGGTGGACAGTGCGGTTTGCCCGGCGACCTGGCCACGGAGCCCGGCGCCACTGAGTACTTTTGCTTCGGCCATTGCTGTCTCCAATTTTTGAATTTGTTAGGGAATCTGCAATTACGGTGTTGTTCGCAAAAGATCGCAGCCTTCGGCAGCTCCTACATCGACCGCGTTCCTGTAGGAGCTGTCGAGTGAAACGAGGCTGCGATCTTTTGATCTTTCAATCATTTTTTCGCGGCAAACAACGCATCGAGCTTCTGCTCGAAGGTGTGGTAGTCGATGCGATCGTAAAGCTCCATGCGAGTCTGCATGGTGTCGATGACATTCTGTTGCGTGCCGTCGCGGCGGATCGCGGTGTAGACGTTTTCTGCAGCCTTGTTCATCGCGCGGAACGCCGACAGCGGATACAGCACCAGCGACACGTCGGCGCCGGCCAGTTGCTCGGTGGTGTACAGCGGCGTCGCGCCGAACTCGGTGATGTTGGCCAGAATCGGCGCTTTCACGCGGTTGGCGAACAGCTTGTACATCTCCAGTTCAGTGATGGCTTCCGGGAAGATCATGTCGGCGCCGGCCTCGATGCACGCCGCTGCGCGATCGAGTGCCGATTCCAGACCTTCAACCGCCAGCGCATCGGTACGCGCCATGATCACGAAGCTGTCATCGGTACGCGCATCGACCGCAGCTTTGATGCGGTCGACCATTTCCTGCTGGCTGACGATCTCTTTGTTCGGACGGTGGCCGCAACGCTTGGCGCCAACCTGATCCTCGATGTGAATCGCCGCCGCGCCAAATTTGATCATCGACTTGACCGTACGCGCGACGTTGAACGCCGACGAGCCGAAACCGGTATCCACGTCGACCAGCAGCGGCAGATCGCATACATCGGTAATCCGTCGAACGTCAGTCAACACGTCATCCAGACCAGTGATCCCCAGATCCGGCACGCCAAGAGAACCTGCGGCCACCCCGCCACCGGACAGGTAGATCGCCTTGAAACCGGCACGCTTGGCCAGCAGCGCGTGGTTGGCGTTGATCGCGCCGACCACTTGCAAGGGGTGCTCGCTGGCGACCGCATCGCGGAAACGCTGGCCTGGAGTGTTCAGGTTGGAACTCATGACTCACCTCGTTCAGTGGCTGTCTTATTGTGGGCGCCGTCCTGGTAATGACGGGCGATGTTGCGTTTCGAGGCGCCGATGTGCCGGCGCATCAACAATTCCGCGAGTTCGCCGTCACGGTCGGCGATGGCATCGAGAATCCGGTGGTGTTCGGCAAAGGCCTGGCGCGGGCGGTTCGGCGTGGTGGAAAACTGGATGCGGTACATGCGCACCAATTGATACAGCTCGCCGCAGAGCATTTGCGTCAGCGTGCGGTTGCCGCTGCCCTGGATGATCCGGTAGTGGAAGTCAAAATCGCCTTCCTGCTGGTAATAGCCGACACCGGCCTGAAACGCCGCATCGCGCTCGTGGGTTTCCAGCACCCGGCGCAGTTCGTCGATTTCTTCGACGCTCATCCGTTCGGCCGCCAGACGGCAGGCCATGCCTTCAAGGGATTCGCGGATTTCGTAGAGTTCGAGCAGCTCGGCGTGGCTGAGTGAGACCACCCGCGCGCCGACGTGCGGTACGCGCACCAACAGGCGCTGGCCTTCGAGCCGATGAATCGCCTCACGCAACGGCCCGCGGCTGATGCCGTAGGTGCGCGCCAGCTCGGGCTCGGAGATCTTGCTGCCCGGGGCGATCTCGCCTTTGACGATGGCCGCCTGAATACGCCGGAAGACGTTTTCCGAGAGTGTCTCGGAATCGTCGCCGCTGATGACCGGGGGATCGAGTTGATCCAGCATGATTGTCGACACCTTTAAATCCAATGCGGCAAAAACTAGCCAATTCACTGGCATCAGTCAAAGGATAAATAGGTATTGTCGACAATCGTCTAATAACCTTAAAAGATCGCAGCCTTCGGCAGCGCCTACAGGGCGCACGCAAATCCAAGGCAGGAGCTGCCGCAGGCTGCGATCTTTTGATCTTCTATAGACCCGCCCCAGCGCTGGCGCCATAAAACCACCGTGCTAGAATGCCGCCCGCATTTGCTGGCCATTTGTACGGCTTGTCATAAAAAGCTGATAGGCACACGAAGGGCCTTGCGCAAGTTTTGCCAAGGACCTGAACCGAAAACGGAACGCTGCGCACCAGGATTTATGAGACTCAAGCCTTTTCCCACATTTTTCGCCCTGTTTTGCCTGCCCGGCCTCGCCGCCGCGGGGGAAAAAACCGTGTACGGCCTCAACGAATATGCTTCGCTTGACGGCATCAATCTGGAAGTTGCGGCCAAACTCGACACCGGCGCGAAAACCGCCTCGCTGAGTGCCCGCGACATCAAACGCTTTAAACGCAACGGTGAATCCTGGGTACGTTTCTACCTGGCCATCGACGCCGCGCATTCGCACCCGATCGAACGGCCGCTGGCGCGGGTCAGCAAGATCAAGCGTCGCGCCGGCGACTACGACCCGGAGGAAGGCAAGAAGTACACCGCCCGTCCGGTGATCGAGCTGGATATCTGCATGGGCACGGCGCTGCGCAGCATCGAAGTGAACCTGACCGACCGAAGTGCGTTCCAATATCCGCTTTTGATCGGCTCCGAAGCGCTGAAACGCTTCGACGCGCTGGTCGACCCCAGTCTTAAATACGCTGCCGGCAAACCCGCCTGCACCATCGCCGCTCATACCGCCGAGTAATTTCCATGCGTTCTCTAACCTTCCACCTGAAAATCCTGATCACCATTCTGGTGCTCCTGGGCGTTTCGGTTACGGCCTATCAGATTTTCGTGCTCGGCATCCCGGTGACCGAAGACGCCACCGACGACTTGTGGAACATCGACGCCAAAGTCGAGTTCGTCGCCAGCACCAAGGATCCAGTGAAGATCCAGATGTTCGTGCCACCGTTGAGCCGCGACTACGTCAGCCTCAACGAGAGTTTTATCTCCAATAACTATGGCGTCGCCGTGAACCGCGTCGACGGCAACCGTAAGGTGACCTGGTCGGCGCGTCGGGCCAAGGGCAACCAGACCCTTTATTACCGTCTGGTGCTGACCAAGCGTTACACCGCCGAAAAATCCAAGATCAAAGGCCCGACCTTCCGCGACAGCATGGCCATCGAAGGCCCTGAGAAAATCGCCGCCGAAGCCCTGCTCGCGCCGATCCGCCAGCACTCCGCCGATGTCGAAACCTTTATTGGCGAGGCGATCAAACGCGTCAACAACGTCAACGACGACAACGTGAAACTGCTGCTGGCCGGCGATCCGTCGACGCCGCACAAAGCCAAAATCGTCGAACTGCTGCTGTCCATTGCCCACGTGCCGGTGGAAAAAGTCCACACCATCCGCCTCGTCGCCGACCAGCCGCAAACGCCGGAACTGTGGCTGCGCAGCTTCAACGGTAATGACTGGCTGTACTTCAACCCGGAAACCGGTGAGCAAGGCCTGCCGACCGATCGGCTGCTGTGGTGGACCGGCGATGAAAACCTGATCACCGTCGACGGCGGCAAGAAAGCCAACGTGACCTTCAGCCTGAATAACAGCGAGATGAACGCGATTCGTCTGGCCAAGCTGACCGACGAAAACACCGACGCCAACTTCCTCGAATACTCGCTGTACGGCTTGCCGCTGCAGACTCAGCAGACGTTCATGATCATGGTGATGATCCCGATCGGCGTGCTGGTGATCCTGATTCTGCGCAACCTGATCGGCCTGCAGACCCTCGGCACGTTCACCCCGGTGCTGATCGCCCTCGCCTTCCGCGAAACGCAGCTGGGCTTCGGCATTCTGCTGTTTACCGTGATCACCGCGCTGGGCCTGTCATTACGTTCGTATCTGGAACACTTGAAGCTGCAAATGCTGCCGCGACTCTCGGTGGTGCTGACCTTCGTCGTGGTGTTGATCGCGGCGATCAGTCTGTTCAGCCATAAGCTCGGCCTGGAGCGCGGTCTCTCGGTGGCGCTGTTCCCGATGGTGATTCTGACCATGACCATCGAACGCCTGTCGATCACCTGGGAAGAGCGCGGTGCCAGCCATGCGATGAAAGTCGCGATCGGCACGCTGTTCGCGGCGTCCCTGGCACACCTGATCATGACCGTGCCTGAGTTGGTCTACTTCGTGTTCACCTTCCCGGCGATCCTGCTGATTCTGGTCGGTTTCATGCTGGCGATGGGGCGTTATCGCGGCTACCGCCTGACTGAACTGGTGCGTTTCAAGGCGTTCCTGAACAAGGCTGATCACTGATGTTCGGTTTCTGGAAGACCTGGAAGGCCTTGGAAGCACGGGGCATCATGGGCATCAATCGGCGTAATGCCGACTACGTGCTCAAGTACAACAAGCGCAGCCTGTACCCGATCGTCGATGACAAGATCATCACCAAGGAGCGCGCCATCAAGGCCGGCATTCACGTGCCGGAGCTGTATGGCGTGATCTCCACCGAGAAGGAAATCGACAAGCTCGACGAGATCATCGGCGGGCGCAACGATTTCGTGATCAAACCGGCCCAAGGCGCTGGCGGTGACGGCATCATTGTCATCGCCGACCGTTTCGAGGGTCGCTATCGCACGGTGTCGGGCAAGATCCTTGCTCATGAGGAGCTGGAGCATCACATCTCGAGCATCCTCACTGGTTTGTATTCGCTGGGCGGCCACCGTGACCGCGCGCTGATCGAATACCGCGTGACTCCGGATCAAATCTTCAAGAGCATCAGCTACGAGGGCGTGCCGGACATTCGCATCATCGTGCTGATGGGCTACCCGGTAATGGCCATGTTGCGCTTGCCGACCCGGCAATCCGGCGGCAAGGCCAACCTGCACCAGGGCGCCATCGGCGTCGGAGTCGACCTGGCCACGGGCCTGACGTTGCGCGGCACCTGGCTGAACAACATCATCGCCAAACACCCTGACACCACCAACGCGGTGGACGGCGTGCAACTGCCCTACTGGGACGGTTTCATGAAACTCGCGGCGGGCTGCTATGAACTGTGCGGGTTGGGGTATATCGGCGTGGACATGGTGCTGGATCAGGAGAAAGGCCCGCTGATTCTGGAGCTGAATGCGCGGCCGGGGCTGAATATTCAGATTGCTAACGACTGTGGGCTGACGTTGCGTACGCACGCGGTTGAAGCGCGGCTGGAAGAGCTAAAGGCGCGTGGGGTGACGGAAACGGTTGAAGAGCGCGTGGCGTTTACTCAGGAGATGTTTGGGCATATTCCTGCTGTGGAAGGCTGAGTATTTTTGTGGCGAGGGAGCTTGCTCCCGCTCGGCTGCGCAGCAGTCGCAAACAAGTTGACCCGGTGTTTCTGAAAAACCGATTTAGCTGGATTTGGGCCTGCTTTGCAGTCCAGCGGGAGCAAGCCCCCTCGCCACAGACAACTAGTCAGCCGCTGCTGATGTGCCACATCCCGACATCCCCTCTAGGAGCGATTCCCTGAGAGGACTACAATCCCCACCCCGCCTCAACGGCCGATCTGCCCCGCCCATGTTGACCTGTTCCGTACACCCACTGCCCTACCGCGCCAATCCCGCCGACTATTTCTCGGCTATCCGCAATGCCCCCGGCGCCGTGCTGCTCGACAGCGGCCGGCCGAGTGCCGATCGTGGCCGTTATGACCTGCTCAGCGCCTGGCCGCTGGAACAACTGGCGGTGTTGCCCGACGAAAGCGGCAGCGTATTCCTACAACGCCTGCGGGATAATCTGACCCGTCTTGGCGAGGCAGATTTGCCAATGGGTTGCGAGCTGCCCTTCGCCGGCGGTTTGATCGGCTACCTGAGCTACGACTTTGGCCGCCATCTGGAAAACCTGCCAAGCCAGGCGCTGGATGATCTGCAGTTGCCGGACGCCCGTTTTGGCCTGTACGACTGGGCGCTGATCAGCGATCACCAGGCGGCCAGCAGCCAACTGGTGTTTCATCCATCCGTAATCGATAGCGAGAAACAGCGCCTGATCGCGCTGTTCAGTCAGCCGGTTGTTGAATCGATGGTGCCGTTCAAACTGGACCAGCCGATGACCGCCGATCTCTCGGCCGACAATTATCGTCAGGCGTTCGAACGCATTCAGCATTACATTCAGGCTGGCGACTGCTATCAGGTCAACTTCGCCCAGCGTTTCCGCGCGCCGTGTCAGGGCGACCCATGGCTGGCCTATTGCGCGTTGCGGAAGGCCTGCCCAACGCCGTTTTCCGGTTTCCAGAGCTTGCCTGACGGCGGTGCCGTGTTGAGCCTGTCGCCAGAGCGCTTCGTCAAAGTCAGCGAACGTCAGGTGGAGACCCGGCCGATCAAAGGCACCCGCCCGCGCGGCCTGACCCCGGCCGAAGATGCGGCCAACGCCGCCGAACTGCTGGCCAGCCCCAAGGATCGCGCAGAAAACCTGATGATCGTCGACCTGCTGCGCAACGACCTCGGGCGCACCTGCCGCATCGGTTCGGTGCGGGTGCCGGAGCTGTTCAGTCTGGAAAGCTATCCGAATGTGCATCACCTGGTCAGCAGCGTCACCGGTGAGCTAGCGGATGATCGCGATGCACTGGACCTGATTGCCGGCAGCTTTCCCGGTGGCTCGATCACTGGCGCACCGAAAATCCGCGCAATGCAGATCATTGATGAGCTGGAGCCGACGAGACGCGGTTTGTATTGCGGCTCATTGCTGTATCTGGACGTGCGTGGCGAGATGGACAGCTCCATCGCGATTCGCAGTCTGCTGGTCAAGGATGGGCAGGTGTGCTGCTGGGGCGGAGGCGGGATTGTCGCGGATTCGGATTGGCAGGCGGAGTATCAGGAGTCGATTACCAAAGTGAAGATCCTCCTGGAAACCCTGAAAAACCTCTAGCTTTTCTGTGGCGAGGGAGCTTGCTCCCGCTGGAGTGCGAAGCGCTCCCAAGATCTTTGCGGCTGCTGCGCAGCCGAGCGGGAGCAAGCTCCCTCGCCACAGGGATTGGTTACAGGCTCAGGTCGCGGTTTGAGGCTTTGAGGAATTCCTGCTTCAGCTCGGCAAAGGTGTGCACCGCAGGAAATTGCGGGAACTCACGAATCACATTCTCCGGTGCATGGAAAAGAATCCCGGCGTCGGCCTCGCCCAGCATGCTCGTGTCGTTATACGAATCCCCCGCCGCAATCACCCGGTAATACAGGCTCTTGAACGCCAGCACCGACTGACGCTTGGGATCTTTCTGACGCAACTGATAGCTGGTCACTCGCCCGCTGTCATCGGTAATCAGACGATGGCAAAGCAACGTCGGGAAACCCAGTTGGCGCATCAGCGGCTGCGAGAACTCATAGAACGTGTCCGACAGAATCACCACCTGGAAGCGCTCGCGCAGCCAGTTGACGAACTCCACTGCGCCGTCCAGCGGCTTCAATGTAGCGATCACTTCCTGGATATCCGACAGCTTCAAGCCGTGCTCATCGAGGATGCGCAGACGTTGCTTCATCAGCACGTCGTAATCGGGAATGTCCCGGGTGGTGGCCTTGAGGGATTCGATTCCGGTTTTTTCGGCGAAGGCGATCCAGATTTCCGGCACCAACACCCCTTCAAGATCCAGGCAAGCAATTTCCACAAGACACTCCCGTTTGTACTGATTATTTGAGTCGAGCGAGGCCGAACTCTAGCGACTCGCATCCACACGCGCAACGCACAGCACGCCCCGAGTCGCGCAGCTTTTTGTTACCATCAGGCCCATATAGAGCGCCCAGCGCCACCGACCTGTAGGAAGCCGCCCTGATGAGTGCAACGTTCGACGTCGTGGAACTCGCCACGACCTATGCCAACAAATCCGCCCAGGACATCCTCAAACTCGCGTTTGCCGAGTTCGGCGATGACTTGTGGATATCTTTCAGCGGCGCCGAGGATGTAGTGCTGGTGGACATGGCCTGGAAGCTCAACAAGAACGTCAAGGTGTTCAGCCTCGACACCGGCCGTCTGCACCCGGAGACCTACCGCTTCATCGATCAGGTGCGCGAGCACTACAAGATCGACATCGAACTGGTGTCGCCGGACTACACCAGGCTTGAACCGTTCGTGAAGGAAAAAGGCTTGTTCAGCTTCTACAAGGACGGCCACGGCGAATGCTGCGGTATCCGCAAGATCGAACCGCTGCGCCGCAAACTGTCCGGCGTCAAAGCCTGGGCCACCGGCCAGCGCCGCGACCAGAGCCCGGGCACTCGTAGTGCCGTGGCAGTGCTGGAAATCGATACCGCGTTCTCCACCCCGGAGCGCACCCTGTACAAGTTCAACCCGTTGGCACAGATGACCAGCGAAGAGATCTGGGGCTACATCCGCATGCTCGAACTGCCGTACAACAGCCTGCATGAGCGCGGTTTTATCAGCATCGGCTGCGAGCCGTGCACCCGTCCGGTTCTGCCCAACCAGCACGAGCGCGAAGGCCGCTGGTGGTGGGAAGAGGCGACGCAGAAAGAATGCGGGTTGCATGCCGGGAATATCATCAGCAAGGCCTGATCTCCAATTCCAGCGACATCTCCTGTGGGAGCGAGCCTGCTCGCGAAGGCGTAGTCTCAGTCGACATCTTCATTGACTGATCCAACGCATACGCAAGCAGGCTTGCTCCCACATTTTGCACCTGCACGACCTTAAAAATGTGTACACACGAATGTCACCATCGGTGCCATTTATGTGTGCACTTTTTTGTTTGCACGCCCTGAAAAGTTACATCCTGCCAGAAAAAACCTCGCCCTCGCCTGCCGCCAAATCCACCCGCCAAAAATAAATAGCTGTTCGAACGGTCAATTTTTAACCACTTATTTTCAAAGAGTTAATGTTCATCGATAACTTTTCGAAATGAGTAACACCGCCTATAGATTCGCGATTGGCACAAATCTGGCTTTAGTGCATACATGTTTTGCATACAAAACTGCTGAACATAAAACCACTTTCGATCCGCAAGCCTGAAGCGCCCTATCCCGTACAGGCTGCAGATGCCCCGTAACCAGTGATGGTTTCACTGCCGCGACGAAGATTTGTCGAGCCTGACGGCTCATGCACAGTCATCGCGGCCCTGAACATCAGGAGCCTGCCGGAATGCGTACAAGTCTCTCCAATAACATCGCGCTGAATCTGCCCGCCTCTGCTCTCGATCAACCGTCGCCCCATGACGGCCTGACCGAGCCGCTGCAACTGAGTCCGCGTCTGCACAATAGTGATCTGGCGCCGACCAAGGCCGAAGGCCGACGCTGGGGCAAATACAGCATCTTTGCCCTGTGGACCAACGATGTGCACAACATCGCCAACTATTCGTTCGCCATCGGTCTGTACGCGCTGGGCCTGGGGGGCTGGCAGATTCTGCTGTCGTTGGGGATCGGCGCGGCGCTGGTGTATTTCTTCATGAACCTGTCCGGTTACATGGGGCAGAAAACCGGAGTGCCGTTTCCGGTGATCAGCCGGATCAGTTTCGGCATCCACGGTGCGCAAATTCCTGCACTGATCCGGGCGGTTATCGCCATTGCCTGGTTCGGCATTCAGACGTACCTGGCGTCAGTGGTGTTTCGCGTATTGCTTACTGCAGTCCATCCCGGATTCGCCGAATACGACCACGACTCGATTCTTGGTCTGTCGTCGCTGGGTTGGGTGTGCTTCGTGGCGATCTGGTTCGTGCAACTGGCGATCCTCGCCTACGGCATGGAAATGGTCCGCCGTTATGAAGCGTTTGCCGGGCCAGTGATTCTGCTGACCGTCGCCGCCCTCGCCGCGTGGATGTACTTCCAGGCCAACGCGACCATCGCCTGGTCGATCCGCGAGCCGCTAACCGGTGGCGAGATGTGGCGCAACATCTTTGCCGGCGGCGCACTGTGGCTGGCGATCTACGGCACGTTGATTCTGAATTTCTGCGATTTCGCCCGCTCTTCGCCGTGCCGCAAGACCATCAAGGTCGGAAACTTCTGGGGTTTGCCAGTGAATATTCTGGTGTTCGCCGCGATTACCGTACTGCTCTGCGGCGCGCAATTTCAGATCAACGGCCGGATCATTGAGAGCCCGACCGAGATCATTGCCTCGATTCCCAACACCTTTTTCCTGGTGCTCGGTTGCCTGGCATTCCTGATCGTCACCGTCGCGGTGAACATCATGGCCAACTTCGTCGCCCCGGCCTTCGTGCTCAGTAACCTGGCGCCGAAGTACCTGACCTTCCGCCGCGCCGGGCTGATCAGCGCGACCATCGCCGTGTTGATCCTGCCGTGGAATCTCTACAACAGCCCACTGGTGATCGTGTACTTCCTGTCGGGTCTGGGTGCCCTGCTCGGCCCGTTGTACGGGGTGATCATGGTCGACTACTGGCTGATCCGCAAAGGCCGGATCGATGTCCCACAGCTCTACAGCGAAGATCCCGACGGCGCTTATTACTACAGCCGCGGGGTGAATTTCCGTGCGGTGGCGGCATTTATTCCTGCGGCGCTGATCGCCATCGTCCTGGCGCTGGTGCCGGGTTTCCACAGTGTCTCGCCGTTCTCTTGGCTGATCGGCGCCGGGATCGCCGGAATGCTCTACCTGATCATTGCCAAACGCCAACCGCACTACGCCGACATCAGCGGCGAATCGATCGCTGTCGACAACGTCTGCCATTAATTCCCTCGCGGCCCGGACTTCGGGCCGCAGAACTGCCCGCTATAAGGATTCCCCCATGCGTATTCTCGTGGTCAACGTCAACACCACCGAATCCATCACCGAGGCCATTGCCCGCTCGGCGCAGGCTGTCGCCTCGCCCGGTACCGAAATCGTCGGTTTGACGCCGTACTTCGGCGCCGATTCGATCGAAGGCAACTTCGAAAGCTACCTGGCCGCTATCGCGGTCATGGATCGGGTGATGGCCTACGATCAACCGTTCGATGCGGTCATTCAGGCCGGTTACGGCGAGCATGGTCGCGAAGGCCTGCAGGAATTGCTCAACGTGCCGGTGGTGGATATCACTGATGCGGCGGCGAGCACGGCGATGTTTCTCGGCCACGCTTATTCGGTGGTGACTACGCTGGATCGCACAGTGCCGCTGATCGAGGATCGGCTGAAACTCTCTGGTCTGTGGGATCGTTGTGCATCGGTGCGGGCCAGTGGTCTGGCCGTTCTGGAATTGGAGCATGAGCCGCAGCGCGCCCTGGAAGCCATCGTGCACCAGGCAGAACTGGCGGTGACGCAGGATAAAGCCGAGGTGATCTGCCTGGGCTGCGGCGGCATGGCCGGGCTGGATGAGCAGATTCGTCGACGTACCGGCGTGCCGGTGGTGGATGGCGTGACGGCGGCGGTGACGATTGCGGAATCGCTGGTGCGCTTGCGCTTGTCGACGTCGAAGGTGCGGACTTATGCAACGCCGCGACCGAAGAACATCATTGGCTGGCCGGGGCGGTTTGCCCGCTGAGATCATCAGCGAAAACCGAGTCGACCCATTCGCGAGCAGGCTCGCTCCCACAGGGGAAATGCATTCCAAATGTGGGAGCGAGCCTGCTCGCGAAGGACGCAACTCGCTATTAAGCCATGCTCAAATCGCACTAAACCGCCGCGCCAACCCCTGCTCCGCAAACTGCTCAATCAGAAAATCAACAAACGCCCGCGTCTTGCCCGGCAGCAATTTGTGCTCGGCGTAATAGATCGAGATATTGCCGTCATCGACAAACCAGTCCGGCAACACCCGCTGCAACCTCCCCGCCTGCAGATACCCGACCGCAAACGGCATGCTCACCAGCGCAATCCCCAACCCTTGCGCCGCCGTGGCACATGCGGCCTCGGAATCACTCAAGGTCATCCGCGCCTTGAGCATCAACGGGCGACAGTTCTGCGGATTGCGTCCGACCAGTTGCCAGGAACGCACACGCCCGGTTTGCGGTGAGCGAATCAAAATGCCGTCGTGATGGTTGAGGTCGTCCGGATCAAGGACCTCGGGATGGGCCTGTAAATAATCGGTGGAGGCCACCAATACCCGGTGCGCCGGACTCAACTTGCGCGCAATCACGCCTGGCGGAAGCTCGAATCCGCCACCGATGGCCGCATCAAAGCCCTGCCCGATCAGATCGACCTGTCGGTTATCGAAATGCCAGTCCGGACTAATCGCGGGATATCGCCGCAGAAACTCACCGAGCATCGGCACGATGTGCAAACAGCCAAACGCGGCGCCCATGCTGACTTTCAGCGTCCCGGCCGGAAGCCCTTCAACACTGGACAGATTGGCCACGGCATTCTGAATCGTCGTCAGACTGCCACTGACCTGATCCAGGAAAAGCTGCCCCGCCTCGGTCAGCGTCAGGCTGCGTGTACTACGCTGGAACAGCCGTACGCCTAGCCGCCCCTCCAGTTTGGCCACACTTTTGCCAACGGCCGCCGGGGTCAGACTCAAGCGTCGTGCCGCTTCGGCGAAGCTGCCGACTTCGGCACTGCGCACGAAGCATTCGATACTGCTGAAGGTTTCCATGATCGTCACTATAAACTTTTGGTTTACACAGACTATAGCAATCATGGTCTACACAGTTGTCGATACCACGCCGATAATCGGCGCCAACACCAAGGCATTCCGCCTTGAACCATCTGGAGATCGAACATGACCACTCAACACCTCGGCGGCAAAGTCGCTCTGATTCAAGGCGGTTCCCGTGGTATCGGCGCCGCCATCGTCAAACGCCTGGCCGCTGAAGGCGCTGCAGTAGCCTTCACTTATGTCAGCTCAACCGCGAAAGCCGAAGAGTTGCAGAACAGCATCACCGCAAGCGGCGGCAAAGCCCTGGCGATCAAGGCCGACAGCGCCGATGCCGCCGCCATTCGCCACGCGGTCAGCGCCACGGTTGAAGCCTTTGGCCGCCTCGACATTCTGGTCAACAACGCGGGCGTGCTCGCTGTCGCACCGCTGGAAGATTTCACCCTGGAAGATTTCGACCAGACCCTGGCCATCAACGTGCGCAGCGTGTTCATCGCCTCGCAAGAAGCCGCCAAGCACATGGGCGAAGGTTCACGCATCATCAACATCGGCAGCACCAACGCCGACCGCATGCCCTTCGCCGGTGGCGGTGTGTATGCCATGAGCAAATCGGCGCTGGTCGGTTTGACCAAAGGTCTGGCCCGCGACCTCGGCCCGCGCGGCATCACCATCAACAACGTCCAGCCTGGCCCGGTCGATACCGACATGAACCCGGCGCACGGTGACTTCGCCGAAAGCCTGATCCCGCTGATGGCGGTCGGTCGCTACGGTAAAGCCGAAGAAATCGCCAGTTTCGTCGCCTACCTGGCAGGCCCGGAAGCCGGTTACATCACCGGTGCCAGCCTGACCATCGACGGTGGTTTCGGCGCCTGATATCCCGCGCTGCCTGAACGAAAAACGCCGCCCCTCTTTTCACAGAGGGGCGGCGTTTTTTGTTTCAGGGGTTCAGGCCCATTCCAGCGCCGGCAAACCACAGGCACTCGGGGTGAACGCTTTTAGCGTGCGAAGAATCCCGTCAGCGTGTGCGTATTTTTCATCAGCCATGGCAGCGTCGGGGATGGCAATGGCCGTCATGCCCGCCGCTTTTGCTGCGGTCACGCCAAACGGCGAATCCTCGAACACCAGGCAATCCTCAGGTGCCACACCCAGACGGCGGGCAGCGGTCAGGAAGATATCCGGTGCCGGTTTCGCCGCGCCGACTTCCGGATCGTCTGCCGTGACGATGAAGTCGAACAGCGCGAACCAGTCGCGGTGCAGGGTGGTTTTCTGCCCGAACGATTGCCGCGACGAACTGGTGCCCACGGCAATGGGAATATTGTGCGCCTTGAGGTGGCGTATCAGTTCCTCGGCGCCCGGCATCGCCTGCGCCTTGGGGAAACGCTCACGCATCAGCGGCTCGCGGATCACCAGAAACTCTTCGGCGGTGATCGGCAGATCCAGCGCCTGCACCACGTAGCTCGCCAGGTCGTTGGCCCCGCGACCAATGATGTTCTGCTTGACGCTCCAGTCGAAGGTGCGCCCGTAACGCTGGGCAATCAGCGAAGTGACTTCGGTGTAAATGCCCTCGGTGTCCAGCAACAAACCGTCCATATCGAAAATCACGGCCTTGATCGGGCCGAACGCCTTCAGCGGTGCATTCATCATCGGATCCGTTAACAAAGACATCCCAGGCGGCAGGTGAACCGCTGCTCGGATCTGATTAAAGGGTTCAGCAGCATAACGAGCGCGACAGACATTGAGCAACGGCCAATGTTTCTTGGGCGATGAACTACTCGCAGGCATTTAGCGAAACATCCTACAGATAACGCCTACTCGCCCGACTTCTTTCCTCTCTGATCCCCAGCAAAGTCCGCGCACCTCTTTCCTCACGTGCGCGAGTGCTTGCCCATGCTTCAACCCGATCGGCTTCTGGCTCTGAACAACAGCATTGGCCTACTCATTGTTGCCGCCCTGAATCCCGACGAGCCGGATTTTGAAAACCTGATTCGCGAGTTCCGCCTGTGCCTGAACAACTACGACGCCTGGGCCGAGCAGTTCTGGACAGGAACCGCGCTGGATGTCGAGCAGGTCTTCACCGTCGGCAACGACGTGCGCCTCAGCGCGCCGATCAAGTCGCGCCAGCCGCTCAGTTCATCGGTGGTCATGTGCTCGGCCAGTGGGACGTTGACGCTGGTGCACATGTTCGACGCCGCGCGGTTTGTGCCGATTGGCGACACTCCCGTTACGCTTGAGCCGGTGATAGCCGATGTCGGCGGTGTGCTGACCTTCGGCGAACCGCTGCACCACACCATCGGCCCAAGCGGCATTCTGCAAGTGACCGATTGCGATCGGGGCCAGCGTTATCGCATCACCTTTTTTCCCGATGTATCCACCGACCATGTGCGTGCTCTTTATACCTCTTATGAAGGTGTCATTGCGGGCCTGGAGGGCTGGTTGCGCGCTGAATGGGCCGGATTTCAGCCGCGGTGGACGGAGTTTTCCAACTCCGGGTTTCTTGACCGTTACGGTCAGTTGCAACAAGCCGATTGGCGCGGGTTCGAGAAAGCCCTGAATGGCGTCTGGGACGACATCAAACAGATATTCGCCCTGCTCGCCGACTTGCAGGCTAACAGCGAAAAACTGCTGGCGTACCTGAGCGACGTCGAACTCGAAGCGCTGCTGCAAGCCTCCAGCGAGGCTATTGCCAATGGCCTGCTGATCCTCAGTGACGAACCGCTGCTGTTTATTCATCTGGCCGCGTTCACCAGTTGGCTGAAGATGCTGCCGCCGCAATACCTGGCTGAAGTGGTGGCCGAGGTTCGTGTCGAACTGCTGATCAGTTTTCTGCTGATGCGCGTGTCGGGTGGCGTCGGCGTGCCGCTGCGTTTGAGCAGCAAGGTGCTGGCGAAGATCAAGTCGCCGCGGGCGCGGGAATGGCTGGCGGCGTCAGCGTTGCGCCTGGCGGAGTTGACGTCGACACCGGAACTGAGCAAACACGCGAGCGCTTTGCGGCCGCTGATGCTTCACGCCCGTGAAGTTGAGTTGAAACCCACGCCGTCGATTCCGCTGAACATCCGTCAGGCCGATTCACTGGTGTTGACGGTGCCGAATCCGGTGCCTGTTGTGCGGGACAAGCCTGGCGGTTCGAGCCGGATGGAACGGCATGAGCCCCACGACGACTCGCCGGATCAGGCGAAAAACCCCAACGGCGACAGCGCCGATTGCGTACCCCGCACCTGCACCAACGGCTGCCCGGTGTCGATGGTCACTGGCGAAGAATTGCTGACCCTGACCGATGCCGTGCTCGACGGCGTGTTGCCGTTCGAGTTCGCGCGGTTGTATCGCAGCAGCGCGGCGGAGATCGATGTCGGCCTGGGCTTCGGCTGGAGCCATTCGCTGGCGCATCGGCTGGCGTTTGAGGGTGACTTCGTTGTCTGGATCGACCACGAAAACCGCCGCACCCGCTTTCCATTACCGAGTAGCGAGCGGCCGGCGATTCACAACAGCCTGTCGCGGGCGGCGATCTTTCTTGGCGATGAACCGGAAGAGCTGATCCTAGCGCTGGCTGGGGACACAGCGCGCTTTTATCACTTTCGCGCAGGACGGCTGACGGCGATCAGCGATGCCTATGGCAATCGTCTGACGGTGCAACGCGATCGGTCTGACCGGGTGCAGCGACTGGACAACGGCGCCGGGCGTTCACTGCTGTTGCGCTATGAGCGGGCGCAGTTGGTCGGGGTCGATTACCAGGTGTTTCGCGACGGTGCCTGGGACAGCGAACAGACGCTGGTCAGTTACCGCTACGACGCCTACCCGCACCTGATCGAAGCGACCAACGCCGTCGGCGACAGCGAGCGCTACGACTACGACGACGCCCACGTGATTCTGCAGCGGCAACTCGCTGGGGGCGCGAGTTTTTTCTGGGAGTGGGAAAGGTCGGGAAAAGCGGCGCGTTGCGTGCGCCATTGGGCGTCGTTCTCGCAGATGGACACGCGTTACGTCTGGAACGACGACGGCAGTGTGGCGGTGCATTACGTTGATGGCACCGAAGAGACTTACGTTCACGACGAGCGTGCGCGGTTGGTGCGCAAGGTTGAGGCGGATGGTGGTGAACAGCTCAAGGCGTATGACTCTTCGGGGCGGTTGATCGCCGAGCAGGATGCCTTGGGTGCGGTCACCGAATACCGCTACGACGAAGTCGGACGGCTGATCGTGCTGATTCCGCCGGATGAGGCGCCCACGTCCTACGAGTATCGCAACGGTTTCCTGTACCGGCGTTCGCGCGGCGACGCGGTGTGGATCTACCGGCGCAATGCCGAAGGCGATGTCACCGAAGCGGTCGACCCCGACGGCCAGGTCACCCATTACTACTACGACACCCGTGGGCAATTGCTGTCGATCCGTTACCCGGACAGCAGTCGGCATCGGTTGGTCTGGAGCAA
>NZ_MOBX01000002.1 GCF_003732425.1 Pseudomonas fluorescens | reverse complement strand
AGCGTTACACGCTGCTGTCAACACCTCTTTTTCAACTTCTTTCTGGCTTCGATGAACTGAAGCAACTCACTGCCGAAACCTACATAACTCATTGAATCTCAAGGAGTTTTCCGTTTCGACTGCGCCGGAAGTGGGGCGAATTATAGACATCTGAAATCTGCCGTCAACACCTATTTTCATAATTCTGTCACATTGGTCAAAAACCCCCGAAAACACGAAGGCCGACCTCAAGGGGTCGGCCTTCGCTGCACCACCCTTCTATTTACAAGCTAGGGAATGCGAACTGCGACGCTTCGTGGCTCGCCCGCTGCGGCCAGCGCTGGGTGATCGCCTTGCGCCGTGTGTAGAAGCGCACACCATCCGGACCATAGGCATGCAGGTCGCCGAACAGCGAACGCTTCCAGCCGCCGAAGCTGTGGTAAGCCACCGGTACCGGCAGCGGCACGTTGACGCCAACCATGCCGACTTCGATCTCGTCGCAGAACAGACGCGCCGCTTCACCGTCACGGGTGAAGATGCAGGTGCCGTTGCCGTATTCGTGATCGTTGATCAGTTGCATCGCCTCTTCCAGGCTGTTCACACGAACGATGCACAGCACCGGCCCGAAGATCTCTTCTTTATAGATGCGCATCTCTGGGGTGACGTGGTCGAACAGGCAGCCACCGAGGAAGAAGCCTTCTTCATGACCGGCCACGCTGAAACCACGACCGTCGACCACCAGGGTCGCGCCCGCTGCCACGCCGTCATCAACGTAACCGCTGACTTTATCCCGAGCCTGACCGGTCACCAATGGGCCCATGTCCAGACCGCACGAAGTGCCCGCGCCAATTTTCAGTGCCTTGATCTGTGGAACCAGTTTGGCCACCAGTGCATCCGCCACCTGATCACCCACACACACAGCTACCGAAATCGCCATGCAGCGCTCGCCGCAAGAACCGTAAGCCGCGCCCATCAGTGCGCTGACCGCGTTGTCCAGATCGGCATCCGGCATCAACACTGCGTGGTTCTTCGCGCCGCCCAATGCCTGCACGCGCTTGCCGCGCTTGGTGCCTTCGGCATAGATGTATTCAGCAATCGGCGTCGAACCGACGAAGCTCAGCGCTTTGACTTCCGGCGCTTCGATCAATGCGTCTACTGCAGTCTTGTCACCGTGAACCACGCTCATCACGCCTTTCGGCAGACCGGCTTCCAGCAGCAGTTGAGCGATCAACAGTGTCGAGCTTGGATCACGCTCGGACGGCTTGAGGATGAAGCAGTTGCCGCAGACGATCGCCAACGGGTACATCCACAGCGGCACCATGGCCGGGAAGTTGAACGGGGTGATACCGGCCACAATGCCCAGCGGCTGGAAGTCCGACCATGCGTCGATGTTCGGGCCGACATTGCGGCTGTATTCGCCCTTGAGGATTTCTGGAGCTGCGCAGGCGAACTCGACGTTCTCGATACCGCGCTTCAATTCACCGGCAGCGTCTTCCAGAGTCTTGCCATGTTCTTCGCTGATCAGTTGCGAGATGCGTGCTTCGTTCTGCTCCAGCAGTTGCTTGAAGCGGAACATCACCTGGGCGCGTTTGGCCGGTGGCGTGTTGCGCCATGCCGGGAACGCAGCCTTGGCGGCGTCGATGGCTTTCTGGATGGTCGCCTGACTGGCCAGTGGCAGTTTGTGGATTGCCTGACCGGTGGACGGGTTGAACACATCAACCGCGCGACCGTTCTCGGTCACCAGTTCGCCATTGATCAAATGCGGGATAACGCTCATCGAAAACTCCTGAATTCTTGTCCACAGGCAGCCGTTAAGGCTTGCCCGTTTTTGTAGGTATATATAGAAGGAAAAATCAGTCGAGCTTGTTCAGCACTTCGCCGACCGCGTCGAACAGACGATCGAGGTCTTGCGGCTTGCTATTGAAGGTTGGGCCGAACTGCAGGGTGTCGCCGCCGAAGCGTACGTAGAACCCGGCTTTCCACAGGGCCATGCCGGCTTCGAACGGACGCACGATGGCGTCGCCGTCACGCGGAGCAATCTGGATCGCACCGGCCAGGCCGAAGTTACGGATGTCGATAACGTTTTTCGAACCTTTCAGACCGTGCAGCGCGTTCTCAAAATGCGGAGCGACTTCTGCAACGCTCTGGACCAGATTTTCCTTTTGCAGCAGGTCGAGTGCTGCCAGGCCTGCGGCGCAGGCCACCGGGTGTGCCGAATAGGTGTAGCCGTGCGGAAATTCCACAGCGTATTCCGGCGTCGGCTGATTCATGAACGTCTGATAGATCTCGGAGCTGGCAATCACCGCGCCCATCGGGATCGCGCCGTTGGTGACTTGCTTGGCGATGCACATCAGGTCAGGGGTGACGCCAAAGGTGTCGGCACCGAACATGTTGCCGGTACGGCCGAAACCGGTGATCACTTCGTCGAACACCAGCAGGATGCTGTGCTGATCGCAGATTTCGCGCAGACGCTTCAGGTAGCCCTGCGGCGGCACCAGTACGCCGGCGGAACCGGCCATAGGTTCTACGAATACGGCGGCGATGTTCGACGCATCGTGCAATTCGATCAGCTTCAACAGCTCATCGGCCAGTGCAATACCGCCCTGCTCCGGCATGCCACGGGAAAATGCGTTGCTGGCCAGCAGCGTGTGCGGCAGGTGATCGACGTCCATCATCGCCTGACCGAACAGTTTGCGGTTGCCATTGACGCCGCCGAGGCTGGTGCCGGCAATGTTCACGCCGTGATAACCACGGGCACGGCCGATCATTTTGGTCTTGGTCGCCTGACCCTTCAGGCGCCAGTAGGCACGAACCATTTTCACCGCGGTGTCGGCGCACTCGGAACCGGAGTCGGTGAAGAACACATGGTTGAGGTTGCCCGGGGTCAGCTCGGTGATCTTCTCGGCCAGCTGGAACGACAGTGGATGGCCGTACTGGAAGCCCGGCGAGTAATCGAGGGTGCCCAACTGTTTGGAGACGGCTTCCTGAATTTCCTTGCGGGTGTGCCCGGCGCCGCAGGTCCAAAGACCGGACAGCGAATCGTAGATCTTGCGGCCCTTGTCATCGAACAGCCAGCTACCTTCGGCACCGACGATCAAACGCGGATCGCGCTGGAAGTTGCGGTTGGCGGTGTACGGCATCCAGTGCGCGTCCAGCTTCAGTTGGCTGGCCAGTGGCGACGGCGCGTTTTCAGGCATGTTCATCGGGCAAAACCTCGCAGGGCATAAGCTTCAGAGAGATAGAAAGCGTTGTTGCAGCTAAATTGCCACGGCGATAAAGTCGGTGAAATCCAACTCTTCTAACCTTCAGTTAGAACATTGCTAAACAATGAGAACAACAAGATGAGCAGCCGCCGCCCCGATCCGCTGGCCCAGGTCAGTGATTTTGATATCCGCTTGTTGCGGATTTTCCGCAGCGTGGTGGAGTGCGGCGGCTTCTCGGCAGCGGAAACCGTGCTCGGCATCGGCCGTTCGGCGATCAGCCAACAGATGAGCGATCTGGAACAGCGCCTCGGTTTGCGTCTGTGCCAGCGCGGTCGCGCCGGGTTTTCGCTGACCGAAGAAGGCCGCGAGGTGTATCAGTCGGCACTGCAACTGTTAAGTGCGCTGGAAAGTTTTCGCACCGAGGTCAACGGCCTGCACCAGCATTTGCGCGGTGAGTTGATCATCGGCCTTACCGACAACCTCGTCACCCTCCCCCACATGCGCATCACCCACGCCCTCGCTCAGTTGAAGGAGCGCGGGCCGGATGTGCAGATCCAGATTCGCATGATTGCGCCCAATGAAGTCGAGCAAGGTGTGCTCGATGGGCGTTTGCATGTCGGCGTGGTACCGCAGGCCAGTGCCTTGTCGGGGCTGGAGTATCAGCCGTTGTACAGCGAGCGTTCGCTGCTTTATTGCGCTGTTGGCCACCCGCTGTTTTATGTCGATGACAAGCAACTGGATGACGAACGCCTTAACAGTCAGGACGCGATCGCACCGACCTTTCGTTTGCCGGCGGAGATTCAGGCGCATTACCAGGCGCTCAATTGCACAGCGAGTGCTTCCGACCGTGAGGGCATGGCGTTTTTGATTTTGACCGGGCGTTACATCGGCTATTTGCCGGATCATTACGCCAGTCTTTGGGTGCAGCAAGGTCGCTTGCGTGCGTTGAAATCGCAAACCCGTTTTTATGACCTGAGCCTCGCATCGGTCACGCGCAAGGGCCGGCGCCCTCATTTGGTGCTGGAAAGCTTTTTGGAGAGTCTGGCGGCGACACGTTGAAAGCAAGATCAAAAGATCGCAGCCTTCGGCAGCTCCTACATTTGGGGGTTATTCGCCGATAAAGCTGAGCAAGTGGACAGCTTTTTGCAAAGCAGGATCAACCCCGATCCTTCAACAAGAAGCCTTAAGCCATGCAGCCAGATTCCGCACAGTCCAGCGACCTGATCTACGGCCTCAACGACCGCCCCAAACCCGCCGCCGCCATTCTTGCCGCGCTGCAACACGTGCTCGCCAGTTTCGTCGGCATCATCACCCCGCCGCTGGTGATTGGCTCAGCGCTCGGGTTGACCGCATATTTGCCTTACTTGATCAGCATGGCGTTGATGGTTTCGGGCGTCGGCACCTTTATTCAGGCGCGGCGACCGTTCGGCATCGGCGCGGGGATGATTTGTCTGCAAGGCACCAGCTTCGCCTTTCTCGGTGCGGTGCTCTCCGCTGGTTTTCTGGTCAAGCAACGTGGCGGCAGCCCGGAAGACATTCTGGCGATGATCTTCGGTGTGTGCTTTTTCGGCGCAATCGTGCAAATCGTCCTCAGCCGTTTCATCGGCCAATTGCGTCGCGTGGTGACACCGCTGGTGACCGGCATCGTCATCACCCTGATCGGCATCAGCCTGATCAAGGTCGGCATCACTGATCTCGGCGGTGGTTTCAACGCGCCGGACTTCGGTGCGCCGGGCAATCTGGCGCTGGGCGTGTTTGTGTTGCTGACGATCATTCTGCTCAACCGCTCGAATACACCGTGGGTGCGCTTGTCCGCAATCATCATCGGACTGGTGCTGGGCAGTCTGGCCGCCTGGTTCAGTGGGAAACTGCTGCCGCAGCCGTTGCCTGACTTGCCGCTGGTGAGTTTTCCTACGCCGTTCAGGTTTGGCTTCAGCTTCGACTGGACAGCTTTCCTGCCGGTCGCGCTGATTTATCTGATCAGCACCATCGAAACCGTCGGTGACCTTACCGCCAATTGCATGCTCGCTCGTCAGCCGATCAGCGGCCCTTCTTATATAAACCGCCTGCGCGGTGGCGTACTCGGCGATGGCGTCAGTTGCATGATCGCCGCGACCTTCAGCGCTTTCCCCAACACCACGTTTGCGCAGAACAACGGCGTGATCCAGTTGACCGGGGTTGCCAGTCGCTATGTCGGGTTGTACATCGGCGCGATTCTGTTTTGCCTCGGTCTGTTTCCAATGATCGGCGCGGTGCTGCAACAGATTCCGAAACCGGTACTGGGCGGCGCAACCCTGGTGATGTTCGGTGCGGTGGCCGCTGCCGGTGTGCGCATTCTCGCGCAGTCACCGCTGGATCGGCGCAGCATGTTGATCATCGCCACCTCGTTCGGCGTCGGCCTGGGCATTGCCGCGCAACCGAACCTGCTGCATCTGCTGCCGAAACTGGTGCAGAACCTGTTCGACTCGGCGATCACCAGCGGTGGTTTGACGGCAATCGCCTTGTGCATGCTGCTGCCAGAGTCGAAAACCGAGGCCGCTGAAGCGCATGCGCCGCTGAACAAGATCGAACAGGCGTAACGGTTTTATCGCACAAGGACTTGTCGGATGCCTGTGGGTGCGCTATCAACGCAACTGGTTGCACCCACAGACAAACCCGGAAGTGCCTATGACCTTTGAAGTCCCAGCCCATGGCGGCAAACCCGCCAGCCGCATTCGTCAGAAGAACGAAGAGACCATCCTCAAAGCCGCCGAAGACGAGTTCGCCCGTCACGGGTACAAAGGCACCAGCATGAACACCATCGCCCAGAATGCCGGGTTGCCCAAAGCGAACCTGCATTACTACTTCACCAACAAGCTTGGCTTGTACGTGGCGGTGCTGAGCAACATCATCGAGTTGTGGGACAGCACCTTCAACACCCTCACCGCCGAGGACGATCCGGCTGAAGCGCTGACCCGCTACATCCGCGCCAAGATGGAATTCTCCCGTCGTCAGCCACAGGCTTCGCGGATTTTTGCGATGGAAGTGATCAGCGGTGGCGAATGCCTGAGCGAATATTTCAATCAGGATTATCGCGCCTGGTTCACTGGCCGCGCGGCGGTGTTTCAGGCGTGGATCGATGCGGGCAAAATGGACCCGGTCGACCCGGTGCACCTGATCTTCCTGTTGTGGGGCAGCACCCAGCATTACGCTGACTTCGCCACGCAGATCTGCCGCGTCAGCGGTCGCAGCAAACTGACCAAGCAGGACATGGAAGACGCCGGCGACAACCTGATCCGCATCATTCTCAAAGGCTGCGGCCTCACTCCTCCTCTATAAGACGTTTATGCCTTTCACCCTCAGCGGTTTTTGCGAGTACCGCGAAGAGATTCGCAAAAGCCGCTTTATCACTTTCGCCACGCCGATCGGCAGTCCTGCCGAGGCGCAGGCGTTTTTCGAGCAGTACAGCGATCTGAACGCCTCGCACAACTGCTGGGCATGGAAACTCGGCGATCAATATCGCAGCAATGACGACGGCGAACCCGGCGGCACGGCCGGGCGACCGATTCTGGCGGCGATTGAAGCGCAGGATTGCGATCAGGTCGCGGTGTTGGTGATCCGTTGGTACGGCGGCATTCAACTCGGCACTGGCGGTTTGGCCCGGGCTTATGGCGGTGGGGCAAACAAGTGCCTGCAGACGGCGGCGAAGATTGAGTTGATCAGCCGGGTACCGTTGAGTTGCGCCTGCGGGTTTGCCGAGTTGCCGCTGGTGAAGTTGCGGGTCGCGGATCTGGGTGGGTTGGTAGTGGAGGAGAACTTTACCGCCAATGGTGTGGAGTTGAAGTTGGCAGTGAGTGAGGCGCAGATCGATGTCTTGCAAACCCAGCTAGCTGATTTGAGCCGTGGGCGGATTCTTTTGCAGCGGTGAAACAAGCTCAAAAGATCGCAGCGTTCCGCAGCTTCTACTTGAAATACGTTCCCCTACCGAAGGCTGCGATCTTTTGGGGCGATCCCGAATTTTGTTATTCCACAGACTTGCCCACATCTGCTGTGCACCCGACTGTGGATAACCTGAGTACATTCCGCTGTAACCCTTCTGTCACGTGGCTTTGCGCGGTTTGTTCACTTTTCGTTCAAATCACCCGACAAAACGAAAATTTCAAACAGAAACAGTCAGTTAGCGGTGTTTATCACCATTAGAAGAAAGCACTGCAGTGCTTATGCCCGGGTTTACAGCTTGCGCACAATAACTGTGGAACAAGCTGTGGATAACCCGTTCATGGCTGGCGCAGTCGCTGGATCCATCTAGTCCCCAAGGGATTGCTCGTTTTTTGATCAGATCGCGACGGGCAAAACTGGCGCCCGATCAACGGCTTTGCTCTGAATTGGTGCCGTCGTCATGCGTGAATCAGCCCTGAATGCTCTACGCCAAGTGCTCGCACACGCGGCCCGCTCGCGTTCCTGACTCAATGGCCAGGAAATTGCTTTATCCACAGGCACAACTCCAAAGCAAGTCGAGCCTGTCATGCCAATCGCCCCTCCCATCGCGCGCCTGCAATTGCGCCATATCAGCAAACGCTACCCCGGTTGTCTGGCCAATGACGCCATCGACCTGAGCATCGCGCCGGGGGAAATCCACGCCCTGCTTGGTGAAAACGGCGCGGGCAAAAGTACCTTGATGAAGATTATCTACGGCGTCACCCACGCTGATGCCGGGGAGATGCTCTGGCAAGGTCAGCCAGTGAATATCCGCAACCCAGCCCAGGCGCGGCAGTTGGGCATCGGCATGGTGTTCCAGCATTTCTCGCTGTTCGAAACCCTTAGCGTGGCGCAGAACATTGCTTTGGCGATGGGCGCAACAGCCGGCACGCCGAAACAACTGGAACCGAAGATCCGCGAAGTGTCGCGCCGCTACGGCATGGCACTGGAGCCGGAGCGACTTGTCCACAGCCTGTCGATCGGCGAACGGCAACGGGTGGAGATCGTTCGCTGCCTGATGCAGGACATTCGCCTGCTGATTCTCGATGAGCCAACCTCGGTGCTGACGCCGCAAGAGGCCGACGAATTATTCATCACCCTGCGCCGTCTCGCCGCCGAGGGCTGCAGCATTCTGTTTATCAGCCACAAACTCGCTGAAGTACGCGCGTTGTGTCATAGCGCGACGGTTCTGCGCGGCGGACGCGTGGCCGGGCATTGCCGGCCAGCGGAGTGCTCGGATCAGCAATTGGCGCAATTGATGGTGGGTGAAGCAGCGGCGTTGATTGGCGACTATCCGAAGGTCAGCGGCGACGCGGCATTTTTGCAGGTGAACGGATTGAGTTGGCACAACCCGGATCCGTTCGGCTGCTCGCTGACGGACATCGCTCTGGAAGTGCGCAGCGGTGAAATCGTCGGCATCGCCGGGGTCGCGGGCAATGGTCAGGATGAATTGCTCGCCCTGCTCAGCGGCGAACATACCCTGCCGCGGGCCGAAGCCGCGACCATCCGATTCTCTGCGCAGAACGTTGCCGACTTGCGCCCGGATGCCCGGCGCAAACTGGGCCTGGCTTTCGTGCCCGCCGAACGCCTCGGTCACGGCGCGGTGCCGGAATTGAGTCTGGCGGACAACGCCCTCCTCACCGCTTTCCAGCAAGGTTTGGTCAGCCACGGTTTGATCGAGCGCGGCAAAGTCGAAGCACTCGCCCGACAGATCATCCAGCGCTTCGGCGTGAAAACCCCGGACACGCAAACCGCCGCGCGCAGTCTGTCGGGCGGCAATCTGCAGAAATTCATCCTCGGCCGGGAAATCCTTCAGCAACCGAAACTGCTGATCGCCGCGCACCCGACTTGGGGCGTCGACGTCGGCGCCGCTGCGACCATCCACCGCGCACTGATTGCGTTGCGCGATGCCGGCGCGGCGATTCTGGTGATCTCCGAAGACCTCGATGAACTGTTCCAGATCAGCGACCGCCTCGGCGCATTGTGCGGCGGGCGTCTGTCGGCACTGCAAGACACCAGCGCGACCCAACTCAGCGACGTTGGCGGCTGGATGGCCGGCCAGTTCGACCACACACCCTCAGCCGCCACGGTTTAACGGAGTTATACACATGCTGCTTTCCCTCGAACCCCGTGGCCAGCAATCGCGCCTGATGCTGTGGTGCTCGCCGTTATTGGCGGCGGCGCTGACGCTCGGCTGCGGCTCGCTGCTGTTCATCGCCCTCGGCCACGATCCGCTGCAAACCTTGCACACGCTGTTGATCGCACCGGTCAGCGACTTGTATGGCGTCTCCGAACTGCTGGTCAAAGCGCTGCCGATTCTGCTCTGCGCACTCGGTCTGGCGGTGGCGTATCAGGCGCGAATCTGGAACATCGGCGCCGAAGGTCAACTGCTCCTCGGCGCACTCGCCGGCAGTGCCTTGGCGGTAAACATTATCGATATGCAAAGCCGTTGGGCGCTGGTGTTGATCCTGCTCACCGGCACCCTCGCCGGCGCGGCGTGGGCCGGGCTGACGGCGTGGTTGCGCACGCGCTTCAACGCCAACGAAATCCTTACCAGCATCATGCTCAATTACATCGCCCTGAACTTGCTGCTGTTCTGCGTCCACGGGCCGTTGAAGGACCCGGCCGGGTTCAACTTTCCCGAGTCGGCGATGTTCGGCGACGCCAGCCGTTTGCCGTTGTTGATGGAGGATGGCCGCGTGCATGCCGGGGTGTATTTCGCCCTGCTCGCACTGGTCGCGGTGTGGGTGTTGTTGCAGAAAAGCTTTGTCGGTTTCCAGATCAAAGTGCTTGGGCTGGACAAGCGCGCGGCGGGATTTGTCGGCTTTCGCGAGAAGCGTTTGATCTGGCTTGCGCTATTGATCAGCGGCGGGCTGGCCGGACTGGCCGGCGTTTGCGAAGTCACCGGGCCGATAGGCCAGTTGGTGCCGCAGGTGTCACCGGGTTACGGCTATGCGGCAATCACCGTGGCTTTTCTTGGGCGACTGAATCCGATCGGGATTCTGTTTTCCAGTCTGCTGATGGCGTTGCTGTATATCGGTGGCGAGAGCGCGCAAATGACCCTGAATCTGCCGCAAGCGATCACCCAGTTGTTTCAGGGAATGATGCTGTTTTTTCTGCTCGCCTGTGACGTGTTGATCCTCTATCGGCCTCGCCTGAATCTGCGCTGGGTAAAGCGCACGTCGACCACTGCCGTAACCGCCGGAGCGCTGTGATGGATATCGATCTGTTGAGCAATATTTTCTACGCCATGGTGCGTTGCGGCACGCCGCTGTTGCTGGTGGCGTTGGGTGAACTGATCTGCGAAAAGAGCGGTGTGCTCAACCTCGGGCAGGAAGGGATGATGCTGTTTGGCGCGGTGATCGGTTTTATCGTCGCGCTCAACAGCGGCAACCTCTGGCTTGGCGTGTTGTTGGCGATGCTGGCCGGGATGTTGTTGTCGTCGCTGTTTGCCTTGGTGGCGTTGGTGTTCAACGCCAATCAGGTGGCGACCGGGTTGGCGCTGACGATTTTTGGTGTCGGGCTGTCGACCTTTGTCGGGGCGGCTTGGGTCGGTAAACCACTGGCCGGGTTTGAGCCGTTGGCGATTCCTTACTTGAGCGAGATTCCGCTGATCGGGCGGATGCTGTTTGCTCAGGATCTGCTGGTGTATCTGTCATTCGCGCTGTTTGCGCTGGTGGCGTGGGTGATCATCAAAAGTCGTGTCGGCTTGATCATTCAAGCGGTTGGCGAGAACCCGGATGCGGCCAGTGCGATGGGTTTGCCGGTGTTGACCGTGCGCACGCTGGCGGTGCTGTTTGGCGGGGCGATGGCCGGGTTGGCCGGGGCGTATCTATCGCTGGCGTACACGCCGATGTGGGCCGAGAACATGACTGCCGGACGTGGCTGGATCGCGTTGGCGCTGGTGGTGTTTGCCAGTTGGCGAGTGTGGCGGTTGTTGCTTGGGGCTTACTTGTTTGGACTCGCCAGCATCCTGCACCTGGTGGCGCAGGGGTTGGGGCTGGCGATTCCGTCGAGTTTGCTGGCGATGCTGCCGTATGTCGCGACGATTGTGGTGCTGGTGTTGTTGTCGCGCGATGCGCTGCGGACGCGGTTGTATGCGCCGGTTTCGCTTGGGCAGCCTTGGCAGTCAGGGCATTAGGAGGCGAATTCACTGGCCTCTTCGCGAGCAGGCTCGCTCCCACATTTGACCGAGTTCACTCAGATTCCCTGCTCGCGAAGACTTACTCACAGGCAACACCTGAGCAATGCCCCACGCCAGTTCGAAGACCAGGAAAACAATCAGAATCGAACTGGCGCCGTGCAGCAAGGCATACGCCTGCCAAGCCGCAAACAGAAACCGCCCCACCGCGTCATACCGTCCATAAAGCGCCTGCGGATCACGAATCCGCAGCACCGCCCACACGCACACCACCGAGCCCAGCAGATTCGCCATCAACAGGTGCACAGGCTCAAACGCCGGCAGTTCACCGGGCAAATTCAGCGCGGTCAAAAATCCATGCAAAGCGGCAAAACTCCAAGGCGTGGCAAATGCCACCGTGACGATCAGGTCATACCAGGCACTGCCAAGCACCACATTGCGATACTGCGTTGAAGTCCACATCATCCATGCTCCGCAAAATTCAGGGAGCAAGCACGGTAAAGCCTGGAGTATGCTCCAGGGTCAATATCCTTTTTGAGAGCCCGCATGCGAATCGGTGAACTAGCCCAAGCCTGCGCCGTCAGCCGTGACACCCTGCGCTTCTACGAGCAGCGCGGGTTGATTGCGGCGCAACGCAGTGCCAACGGTTACCGCGACTATCCGCCAGACATGGTGCAACTGGTGCTCTATATCAAAACGGCGCAACGCCTGGGATTTACCCTTGGCGAGATCAGTGACAGCGTTGCCGCGCTGTGGAATGCCCCCAATCCAGACAACGCCGTGGCGCAGTTGCTGCGCGACAAGCTGCAACTGATCGAAACCCGTATGCGCGAACTCGACACGCTGCGGCAAGAGTTGCAACTTCGCCTCGGTCAGGCCTGTCCATTGAACCCATGATCCTCATTCATCAAGGAAGCCCATCATGTCTGCAAAAAACGCACTGATCATCGGCGCCTCCCGGGGCCTTGGCCTCGGTCTGGTGAAAACCCTGCTGGCCGACGGCTGGCAAGTCACCGCCACCGTGCGCAATCCTGCCAATGCTCAAGCGCTAGAAGCGCTGGGCAAGGTGCGGATCGAGAAGCTCGACATGGACGATCAGCAAGCGGTGATCGCCCTGAATCAGCAGCTCAAGGGCGAAACGTTTGACCTGCTGTTCGTCAATGCCGGGGTCAAAGGTCCGGCAGATCAGACGCCCGGCGGCGCGACACTGGCTGAGGTCGGTCAATTGTTTTTCACCAACGCGGTGGCGCCGATCAATCTGGCCCAGCGTTTTGTCGGGCAGATTCGTGACGGCAGCGGCGTGCTGGCGTTCATGAGTTCCGGGCTGGGCAGCGTGACGGTGCCGGACGCGCCGGAGTTGGCACTGTACAAGGCGAGCAAGGCTGCGCTGAACTCGATGACCAACAGTTTTGTCACGCAATTGGGTGAGCAGAAGATGACGGTGTTGTCGCTGCATCCGGGCTGGGTGAAGACCGACATGGGCGGTGAAGGGGCTGACCTTGACGTGGAAACCAGCACCCGTGGGCTGGTTGATCAGGTGAATGCGTACACCGGCAAGGGTGGGCATCACTTCATCAACTACAAGGGTGAAACCATTCCCTGGTAACCCCGCCCCCCCTGTAGGAGCTGCCGAAGGCTGCGATCTTTTGATCTTAAAAACAAAATCAAAAGATCGCAGCCTTCGGCAGCTCCTACAGGAGTTGTGTATTTTGGCGTTGTTGTCCGGTCGGGTTGGGCTTGCCCGGCGTGGCAATTTGTTTGAAACTGCGCACCTCGTCCCCCGCGGCGACCCTGGATCAGCAGACAGGGCATCACTGAGCTGGCAACCCTGAACCCCATTTTCAGAGGAGCCGGCAACATGCCCGCGACCCGTACCTGGTTAAAAAATCCCCTCGCCATTTTCACCTCCAACGAGCTCGATGCCCGTGGCGGTCTTGTCGTGCAAGACGGTGTCATCGTCGAAGTTCTTGCTGCCGGCCAACAGCCGTCGGCGCCGTGCAATGCAGTGTTCGACGCCCGCGAGCATGTAATCCTGCCGGGCCTGATCAACACCCACCACCACTTCTATCAGACCCTGACTCGCGCCTGGGCGCCGGTGGTCAATCAGCCGTTGTTCCCGTGGCTGAAAACCCTGTACCCGGTGTGGGCGCGCCTGACGCCTGAAAAACTCGCGCTCGCCACCAAAGTCGCTTTGGCCGAACTGTTGCTGTCGGGTTGCACTACGGCGGCAGACCATCACTACCTGTTCCCGGACGGTCTGGAAAACGCCATCGACGTGCAAGTCGAAACCGTGCGTGAACTGGGCATGCGCGCCATGCTGACCCGTGGCTCGATGAGCCTCGGCGAGAAGGACGGCGGCCTGCCACCGCAGCAGACCGTGCAGGAAGGTCAGGTGATTCTCGACGACAGTCAGCGCCTGATTCACGAGTACCACGAGCGTGGCGATGGTGCGCAGATCCAGATCGCCCTGGCACCGTGCTCGCCATTCTCGGTGACCCCGGAAATCATGTCGGCCAGTGCTGAGCTGGCGAACAAACTCGACGTGCGTCTGCACACGCACCTGGCCGAGACCCTCGATGAAGAAGATTTCTGCCTGCAGCGTTTCGGCCTGCGCACCGTCGATTATCTGGACAGCGTCGGTTGGCTCGGCCCACGCACCTGGCTGGCCCACGGCATCCACTTCAACCCGGACGAAATCGCTCGCCTCGGTCAGGCGGGAACCGGCATCTGCCATTGCCCGAGTTCGAACATGCGCCTGGCCTCCGGCATCTGCCCGAGTATCGATCTGACTGATGCCGGCGCGCTGTTTGGTCTGGGCGTGGACGGTTCGGCGTCGAACGATGCGTCGAACATGATTCTGGAAGCGCGTCAGGCGCTGTACATCCAGCGTCTGCGTTACGGCGCCGAGAAGATCACCCCGGAACGCGTGCTGGGCTGGGCGACCAAGGGCTCGGCGAGCTTGTTGGGCCGTAGCGATATCGGCGAACTGGCGGTCGGCAAGCAGGCGGATCTAGCGTTGTTCAAGCTCGATGAGCTGCGCTTCTCGGGTAGCCATGATCCGATTTCGGCACTGTTGTTGTGCGGTGCGGATCGCGCAGACCGGGTGATGATTGGTGGCAAGTGGCGCGTGGTCGATGGCCAGGTTGAGGGGCTGGATCTGAAAGGCCTGATTGCCGATCACAGCCAGGCTGCTCGCCAGTTGATCGCCGGTACCTGATCCAACACCCCCCCTGTAGGAGCTGCCGAAGGCTGCGATCTTTTGATTCTGTTTTGAAAAACAAGATCAAAAGATCGCAGCCTTCGGCAGCTCCTACAGGGGGATTTTTTGGCCTTTTAGAGGCCCAGCAGGGACAGCATGATAAAAGTCGCAAACAGCACGAAGTGCGTCATGCCTTCGATGGCATTGGTCTCGCCGTCATTGAGGTTGATCGCGCTGACGATCAGCGTGATGAAGATCATCACCGTCTGCACCGGCGTCATCGCCATCTGAAACGGCTGGCCGGTGTACAGCGCCATCGCCTCCATCACCGGCACGGTCAGAATCACCGTCGACAATGACGCGCCCATCGCAATGTTCACCACCGACTGCATGCGGTTGGCCAGTGCCGCGCGCAATGCGGTGAGAATCTCTGGTGCTGCAGAAATTGCCGCCACCAGAATCGCCGTGATCACCGGCGGCGCGCCCGTGCCTTCCAGGCCCAGATCGAGGGTCTTGGACATCACCTCGGCCAATGCGCCGATCACCACAATGCCAAACACTAGTATGCCGATCGACAGGCCGATGCTCGGTGCTTTCGCCTGCGCGTCCTGCGGCTCTTTCTTGCGACGTTTGTCCGGGTAGCTGTAGCTGAAAAAGTAACTGTGCGGGCCGACCTGCATGCGCAGGAACAGCGCGTAAAGCACCACCATTGCACCGATTGTGAACGCCGAGTAAATCTTCCAGTTGGCCTCGGGAATGAACTCCGGCACCACCATCGACACGCCCATCGCGGTGAGGATCATTACGCTGTAGCTGCGCGCCGAATCGTCGTTGTAGGACTGCTCGCCATGCTTGATCCCGCCCATCAGCGCAGCGAGGCCGAGGATGCCGTTGATGTCGAGCATCACTGCCGAATAAATCGTGTCGCGCACCAGCGTGGGCGACGCTTCGTTGCTCATCATGATCGCCAGAATCACCACCTCCACCAGCACGGCGGCCAGTGTGAGGATCATCGTGCCGTAAGGGTCGCCGACCTTTTCGGCGAGCAATTCGGCGTGATGGGCGACGCGCATCGACGCGGCGACGATGAAGGCGATCAGCACCAGACCGGCAGTCAGCGCGACGATCTGGCCGCTGTGCAGCATCCAGTGTTCCAGCGGATAGGCGACGCACGCGGCGATGACTGCCAGCAGCAGAAAGCTTTCTTGCTTGAGGATTGTGAACATGGCGGGCCTTTTACCGAAGAGTGCGAATGAGCTACTGACTGCGGGGCGGCGCTAACGTTTCGTTACACCTTAGCGCACCAGCCGATGGCGTGAATTCGCCGAGTTGCACTGCGTTGGTTCCTGCTCCGAAAAGATCGCAGCCTTCGGCAGCTCCTACAGTGAGTACGCCGATCCAATGTAGGAGCTGCCGAAGGCTGCGATCTTTTGCTTTTTTGTCCTGTTGGTCAGCAATTTGCATTGCCCCTGATCACACACAACAAAATGGAGTTCGAGTTCATGCAAATACGTCCGCTGCACAAACTGCTGTGCGCCGCCCTCGGTCTGGGGATCAGTCTGAGCGCCAGCGCTGCCGATCCGCTGAAGGTCGGTTTCGTCTACATTGGCCCGATCGGTGACCACGGCTGGACGTATCAGCATGAACAGGGGCGCAAGGCACTCGCGGAAAAATTCGGCAACCAGATCACCACCAACTACGTGGAGAACGTCGCCGAAGGCGCCGACGCCGAGCGGGTGATCCGCAACATGGCCAAGGACAAGTACGACCTGATCTTCACCACCTCCTTCGGCTATATGAACCCCACCGTCAAAGTCGCCAAGCAGTTTCCCAAGGTGACCTTCGAGCACGCCACCGGCTACAAACAGGACAAGAACCTCGGCACCTATCTGGCGCGCACGTACGAGGGGCGTTACGTCGGCGGTTTCCTCGCGGCGAAGATGACCAAGACCAAGAAGATCGGCTATGTCGCTTCGTTCCCGATTCCGGAAGTGATCCGCGACATCAACGCCATCCAGCTGGCCCTGAACAAGTACAACCCCGGCACCGAGATCAAAGTGGTGTGGGTCAACTCCTGGTTCGATCCGGGCAAGGAAGCCGATGCGGCCAACGCGCTGATCGATCAGGGCGTCGACGTGGTGTTCCAGCACACCGACAGCCCGGCGCCGATTCAAGCCGCCGAACGTCGTGGCGTGTACGCGGTGGGTTACGCCTCGGACATGGCCCACTTCGGACCGAAAGCGGTGCTGACCTCGATCGTCAACGACTGGGCGCCGCACTACATTCAGGCGACGCAGAGCGTGATCGATCACAGCTGGAAACCTCAGGACTACTGGGGCGGCTTGAAGGAAGGCACGGTTGAACTGCCGATCAGCGACCTGGTGCCGGCGCCGGTAAAAGCCGAGGCCGAGCAGATCATTGCCGACATCAAAAGCGGTGCGTTCCAGCCGTTCACCGGGCCGATCAAGGATCAGGCCGGGGTCGAGAAAATCCCCGCAGGCGTAAGCGCGACCAATGCGCAACTGGCGTCGATGAACTATTACGTGGAAGGCATGAAGGCTGAGATGCCGAAGTAATCCCCCGATTCACCACACAGAACCCTGTGGGAGCGAGCCTGCTCGCGAAAGCGGTGTGTCATTAAACAAAAATGTTGTCTGACACTCCCTCTTCGCGAGCAGGCTCGCTCCCACATTGGAAACACAGCGTATTCAAGGATTGTGTATGGATCAGCTTCCGATCATCGACATCAGCCCGCTCTACGCCGACGACGAAAATGCCTGGCCCGACGTGGCCGGGCAAATCGACCACGCCTGCCGCGAGTGGGGCTTCTTCTACATCAAGGGTCACTCGATTTCCGCGCAACGCATCGACGCGGTGCTCGACCATACCCGGCGTTTCTTCGCCCTGCCCACCGCCGAAAAGCTCAAGATCGACATCACCCAGACCCGCCATCACCGTGGCTACGGCGCGATTGCCACCGAGCAACTCGACCCGAGCAAGCCCAGCGATCTGAAAGAGACCTTCGACATGGGCCTGCACCTGCCGGCCCACCATCCCGACGTGCTCGCCGAAAAACCGCTGCGCGGGCCGAACCGTCATCCAGCGCAAACCGGATGGGCTGAGTTGATGGAGCAGCACTACCTCGACATGCAGGCCCTTGCGCAGACCCTGCTGCGGGCGATGACCCTTGCGCTGAACATCGAACGCGACTTCTTCGACAGCCGTTTCACTGATCCGGTCAGCGTCCTGCGCATGATCCATTACCCACCGCGTCACACCGCCAGCTCTGCCGAGCAGCAAGGCGCCGGCGCGCACACCGATTATGGCTGCATCACCCTGCTCTATCAGGACAGCGCCGGGGGCTTGCAGGTCAAGAACGTGCGAGGCGAATGGATCGACGCGCCGCCCATCGACGGCACCTTCGTGGTCAACCTCGGCGACATGATGGCGCGCTGGAGCAACGACCGTTATCGCTCGACCCCACACCGGGTGATCAGCCCGCTCGGCGTGGATCGCTACTCGATGCCGTTCTTCGCCGAACCGCACCCGGACACGCGTATCGAGTGTCTGCCGGGTTGTCAGGACGCACAGCACCCGGCGAAATATCCGACGACCACGTGCGCCGAATTCCTGCTGTCGCGCTTCGCCGATACCTACGCCTATCGCCGCGAGCAGGAGGCCGTGTGATGGATCGCTTGGTCAGGTTTTGCCAATTGTTTCGGCGAGCATCTGTAGAATGCCGTCATTGCACCTGATGAGAAAAGACTATGTACGACTGGCTCAACGCCTTGCCCAAGGCTGAACTGCACCTGCACCTGGAGGGCTCGCTGGAGCCTGAGCTGCTGTTCGCCCTGGCCGAGCGCAACAAGATCGCCCTGCCGTGGAGCGACGTGGAAACCCTGCGCAAGGCTTACGCCTTCAACAACCTGCAGGAATTCCTCGACCTGTATTACCAGGGCGCCGACGTGCTGCGCACTTCGCAGGATTTCTACGACCTGACCTGGGCCTACCTGTTGCGCTGCAAAGCGCAGAACGTGATTCACACCGAACCGTTCTTCGATCCGCAGACCCACACCGACCGGGGCATCCCGTTCGAAGTGGTGCTCAACGGCATCGCCGCGGCACTGAAGGATGGCGAGCAGCAACTGGGCATCACCAGCGGTTTGATCCTCAGCTTCCTGCGCCACCTCAGCGAAGAAGAAGCCGAAAAAACCCTCGATCAGGCGCTACCGTTCCGTGATGCGTTTGTTGCTGTCGGCCTCGACAGCTCAGAGATGGGCCACCCGCCGAGCAAGTTCCAGCGCGTGTTTGATCGTGCCCGTCACGAAGGCTTCCTGACCGTGGCCCACGCCGGCGAAGAAGGCCCGCCGGAGTACATCTGGGAAGCCATCGACCTGCTGAAAATCCAGCGCATCGACCATGGCGTGCGCGCCATCGAAGACGAGCGCCTGATGCAGCGCATTATCGACGAGCAGATCCCGCTGACCGTGTGCCCGCTGTCGAACACCAAACTTTGCGTGTTCGATCACATGTCCCAGCACAACATTCTCGACATGCTCGAGCGTGGCGTGAAGGTCACCGTGAACTCCGATGACCCGGCGTACTTTGGTGGATACGTGACCGAGAACTTCTACGCACTGCATGAGCATTTGGGTATGACCCAGGATCAGGCCAAGCGCCTGGCGCAGAACAGCCTGGATGCGCGCCTGGTAAAACCGTAAGCAACACCGAAGTCCCCATGTGGGAGCGAGCCTGCTCGCGAAGAGGGCGTGTCAGTTAACATTTTCGGTTAATGACACTCCGCTTTCGCGAGCAGGCTCGCTCCCACAGTGGGTTCTTTGTTTAGCCTGGGATTCGGGCTTCGGTCAGCTCTTCCAGGGTTTTACCCCGCGTCTCCATCCCGAACAGCCACACCACCCCCGCCGCGATCGCAAAGCACGCCGCGCCCAGGGCAAACACCCCGCCCTGCCCGGTAATCGGGAATACCAGTCCGGTCACCAACGGCCCGAGCAGCGAACCCACGCGGCCAATCGCCGAGGCGAAGCCCGAGCCGGTTGCCCGTGCCGACGTTGGATACAGCTCCGGTGTATAGGTGTAGAGCACTGCCCACATGCCGAACAGGAAAAACTGCATCAGCAACCCGGTGCCGATCAGCAGCGCCACGTTGCCGCCAAACACTGCGCTCTGGCCGTAGAGAAACGCCATCACCCCACCACCGAGCAAGGTGACGATGCACACCGGTTTACGCCCCCAGCGCTCGACCAGCCACGCGGCCATCAAAAATCCCGGAATCCCGCCCAGGGAAATCAGCACCGTGTAATACACCGACTGCGTCACGGCGAAACCCGACTGTTGCAGCAATGCGCTGAGCCACGACGTCAGCCCGTAAAAGCCGAGCAATGCGAAGAACCACAGACTCCAGAGCATCGTCGTACGCTGGCGATATTGCGGCGACCAGATCTGCTTGAGTGCCGCAAAGAAATTGCCCGGCGGCGTGACGGTGCGCGGCAAGCGCAGCGGCTCAGGTAGCGCGGCACCGCCCAGTGAGGAACGCACCCGCGCCTCGATACCGTTCAACACCTTGTCTGCCGCCTCATGCTTTCCGGCCTGCTCCAGCCAGCGCGGAGACTCGGGAATGAAGAACCTGATTGCCAGCACAAACACTGCCGGCACCGCCAACACCAGAAAGATGTCGCGCCAGCCAATCAGCGGCAGCAGGAAATAAGACAGCACGCCGGCCGCAACGAAGCCGAGCGGCCAGAAGCCGTCCATCAACGCGATGTAACGACCGCGACGTTGCGCCGGAATCAGTTCCGAGAGCATCGATTGGGCAATCGGAAACTCCATGCCCATGCCAATCCCCAACAGGATGCGAAACAGCGTCAGCGTCTCGACGGTTTGCGCCGTCGAGCACAGATAACTGGCCACGCCCCACAGCACGATGCTCCACTGAAACACCGGTTTGCGCCCGAAGCGATCGGCAAGCAGGCCCGACAGCGACGCCCCCAGCACCATGCCGAAAAAGCTCGAACTGGCGAGCAAACCCGCTTGCGCACTGCTCAGGCCGAACTCGGCTTTGATCGAACCGAGCAGGAACGTCATCATCGCCAGGTCCATGGAGTCGAAGAAAAACGCCAGGGCGATGATGATGAAAATGATCCGGTGATAACCGCTGATCGGCAGTCGTTCCAGGCGTTCTGCCGCGCTGTAGCCTTGATTATCCATGCCGCGTCCCCATCCGAAATGTCCCCGGATCAGTGTGCGTGATAGCGACATGGCGTTCGTGCTGGATGCGACCTGTTCGCACTCATGGGCGACGCCAGCAAGAATGCTGCCGTGGCAGGTACTGATTACGCGGCGCTACTACGCCGTCTCCAGTTCGGTTTCCTTGGCGAATCGATGCAGTTCACGCTGCCCGGTCGCTGTCAGTTGCAGCGCCCTCGAGTCATTGGGCAAAGTCAGCCAGCCTGACTGCATGAACAACTGCAGCAACGCTGCGCCGAGGGTACCGCCCATGTGCGGACGGCGCTCGCTCCAGTCCGGGCAGGCACAGGCCACCTGTACATTGCGGTGGGCCAGCGCCTGAATGAACACGCCCCGACCGGCCAGTTGTTTCGCACCTTTGAGGGTTACCACCACGCGCTGTTCAACCTGTTCGATCCAGCCGGCATCGAGCAGTCGTTGATAAAGGTCGGCCGCCAGCGTGCCCCCCAGATGATCATCGCAAAAGCGTGCGCGCAACAGCGAAGAGGGGGCCGCCTGGGGCTTGGCCATAGGGGTGCTGCGTTTGAAAACCTCGGCGACTTCACGCGGCGCGCTGGCGATGGTGGCACTGGCCAGCGCCTCTATCGCCGCGCCCACCTCAGGTGCCGAGAGGCGGAAAAACCGTTTGCGACCACGGACTTCGACCTTCAACAGACCACCAGAGGCCAGTCGTGCCAGGTGCGCACTGGCCGACGACGGCGACAGACCGGCCAGTAACGCAAGCTCCTCGGTCTGCCGGGCCGAGCCATCCATCAGCGCCCACATCATCGCGCTGCGCTTGGGGTCGGCCAGCAACGTGGCGATCTGGCTGATGCAAGGTGCATGTTCCATGTATTCACTCCCTGTGGAATCGTATCGTCTACTGCTCGCAGACATCTTGACCAGTAATGAGTCGGCGGCCAAGACGCGAAAATCGCCCTGAGCCGGGGCAAGGCAGGCCATTGGCGCAATATCTCCCGGCGCAGAAACCATCCTCGCTGAACAATCCTGAACCAGACAGGAGCAGTACAGCGGGAAGGCGTTCGAGCCGGGTTCAGGTACTGGCATGAGGCGGGCGCTAGTATAAGCGGGATGCAAGCTGCGTCCCGCGCCGCAGCCTGCACGGGTGGTGATTGTTCCTGACAGAAATTTCTCTATTTAGCTGCGACTAATGATCAACTTTCGAGAAAACGGGAAATTGGCTACTCAAATAAGCGCATCGGCTGGCGAGCATTTCCCTCAGAAGGTTCACCGGCTTACTTAATTGGGCGCGATGAGCGCACAACAGATTCAGCGGGGCGCGCTCACACAGCAGCTCCGGCAGCAGCAGTTTGAGGCGCCCGGCGAGCACATCGGCGCCCACGTCCAGCCAGGATTTATAGGCTATTCCCGCGCCAGCCAGCGCCCACAGACGTACAACGTCAGCGTCATCGCTGAAACGATCGCCACTGACGGTCAGGCTGACTTCGCGTTTGCCGTCGTGAAAACTCCAGTGGTCATGCACCCGACTGCCTAGCATGTACAACAGGCAATTGTGCTGCGCCAGTTGTTCGAGCTGGCGCGGTTCGCCGTGCCGGGCCAGATACGCCGGGGAAGCGCACAGCACTCGACGGTTTTGCGGGGCGATGGGCAAGGCGATCAGGCTGGAATCTTCCGGCTCGCCATAACGCAAAGCGATGTCCACAGGTTGGCGGAACAGGTCGGCGATGCGGTCGCCGAGCAGCAAGCGCACGGTCAGCTTCGGGTGCTCGCGCTGGAACTCGTCGAGCCAAGGCAACAACAGGTTGCGGCCAAAGTCCGAAGGCGCCGACAACTGCAAGACCCCACTGACCTGATCCTGGCCGCTGGCCAGCAAGCGCCGGCCTTCATCCAGATTGCTCAGCGCCGCCCGTGCGTATTCGAGAAAACCTTCGCCTTCGGCCGTCAGGCGCAAGCTGCGGGTTGAACGCGCGAGCAAACGCGCGCCGAGTTGCTGTTCGATCCGTTTCAACGCCGCACTGGCCACGGCCGCGGACATGTCCATCACCCGCGCAGCCGCCGACAGACTGCCCAGATCCGCCGCCCGGACAAATAACTGCAAATCATCGAAACGCAGCATGCTCAGCCTCGATTATCAAAAAAATATTGAAAGAGACTGCTCTTTTAGCCGGTTTTATCTCGCAGAGAAATAGCCAATCATCTCTCCATCGAATTCGTCCCGCTTCTCTGGAGCCGAGCATGTCCCAGCCCTTCACCGCTATCGCCACCCTGATCGCCAAACCCGGCCAACAGGATCTTCTCGAACAGGGCCTGCGCGCACTGGTTGAACCGAGCCGCGCCGAAGACGGTTGCAGCCAGTACGACTTGCACCATGATCTCGCCGACCCGCAGGTTTTCTATGTGATCGAGCACTGGGTCAGCGAAGCTACTCTTGAGGCGCACAACGCCAGCGCGCACTTCCAGCAGTTCCAGGCCAGCGCCGGCCACGCCATCGAACACTTCCAGCTCAAGCGCCTCGGCGCGATTGCCTGATTCCCTCTTCTATTACCTGTACGGAGCCACTCATGAAAGCCATCGCCTATTACGCTTCCCTGCCGATCAACGACGCCAAATCCCTGCAAGACATCGAACTGCCGGAACCGGTCGCCGGCCCGCGCGACGTGCTGGTGGAAGTCAAAGCCATCTCGGTCAACCCGGTCGACACCAAAGTGCGGCAGAACATGGCACCGGAAAACGGCGCGGCGAAAGTGCTGGGCTGGGACGTTGCCGGTGTGGTCAAGGCCGTTGGCAGCGACGTGACGTTGTTCAAGGCCGGCGACAAAGTCTTCTACGCCGGCTCCATCGCCCGTGCCGGCGGCAACAGTGAGCTGCACGTGGTTGATGAGCGCATCGTCGGCCATATGCCGAAGTCCCTCGGTTTTGCCGAAGCCGCCGCACTGCCGCTAACCGCGATCACCGCATGGGAATTGCTGTTCGAACGCCTGCAAATCCGCGAAGGCAAAACCAAAGAAGATCAGAGCCTGCTGATCGTCGGCGCGGCCGGCGGTGTGGGTTCGATCCTGACGCAATTGGCCAAGCAACTGACCGGCCTGAAGGTCATCGGCACCGCATCCCGCGAGCAGACCCGTGATTGGGTCAAAGAGTTGGGCGCCGATCTGGTCATCGATCACAGCCAACCGCTGAGCGAAGAACTCAAGCGCGCCGGAATCGACAGCGTGACCCACGTTGCCAGCCTGACGCAGACCGACCAGCACCTGGATCAACTGGTCGAAGCGCTGGCGCCGCAAGGCAAACTGGCGTTGATCGACGATCCGAAGTCGCTCGACGTGAGCAAGCTCAAGCGCAAGAGCCTGTCGCTGCACTGGGAGTTCATGTACACCCGCTCGCTGTTCGAGACGCCGGACATGATCGAGCAACACAAACTGCTCAACCGCGTGGCGGATCTGATTGATGCCGGGACGTTGAAGACCACGGTGGGCGAGCATTTCGGCACGATCAATGCGGCGAACCTGCGTCGCGCCCATGAGCTGCTGGAAAGCGGCAAAGCCAAGGGGAAAATTGTTTTAGAAGGTTTCTAAAAAACCGCACATCGCAGCCTTCGCCGAACCTAGAGCTGTTGGCGGGGCTGCGCTGTTTTTTGCCGTCAGTCCGATGCTTGACCGTTGTCACAATTGCGATCGTATTCAGGTCTACAATCGAAGCCTCTGCGATACATCTTTTACGCAAGGGAGGTCAGCAATGAAGATCCTGATAAAAGAAGTGGCAAAGTCTCAATGGCAGGTTCGTCTGGACCAACACGCCGTGACATTCCGCAGTGAAGCCGAAGCCTTGGCCTTCACCCGCACCCTCGAAGCGCGACTTTGCGCGCCCCATCAGATTCCCGACCGCAGCCAGCAGCGCGCCGCCGGCTGAGGTGGCTTACGCCTCGGTCTGAGCTTGTGCCAGTGCCCGGGCATTCTGCAGACGGCGGGTGAGCAGCGCCACGCACACCACCAGCAAACCGCACAGGCTGATGACTATTGCCATCGGCACGGCGGTGCCGTCGTGCAACACGCCCACCAGCGCCGATGCCCCGGCAGCGACGCTGAATTGCATACAGCCGAGCAGCGCCGAGGCACTGCCGGCCCGTGCGCCCTGCCCGTTCATCGCGCAAGCGGCGGCGTTCGGGCTGATGCAACCCAGGCTCGACACGCAGATGAACAGCGGAATCAGCAGCGGCCACAAGGATTCGGTGTGCATTGCGCTGACCGCGAGCAGCGTCAGCCCGGCGGCGAAATACACCCACACCGCCCGCGACAGCAGGAAGGCCGGGCCACGCTTGGCCAACAAGCGCGCGTTGACCTGCGCGACCAGAATGAACCCCGCCGCGTTGGTGCCGAACAGCCAGCCGAAGTGCTCGGCCGGCACGCCATACATTTTGATGAAGATAAACGGCGAGCCAGCGATATAAGCGAACATCCCGGCGATGGCGATGCCACCAGTCAGCGCATGGCCGAGATACACCCGGTCCTTGAGCAAGCGCCCGTACTGACGCAGTGCGCCGGACAACGGCTGACGCGGCATATGTGCCGGCATACTTTCCGGCAAGCCCAGCGCCACGGCCAATCCGGCCAGGGCACTAAACCCGGTCAGCACCAGGAATATCGACTGCCAGCCCGTGGTGTTGACCAGCAGACCGCCGAGCATCGGCGCCAGAATCGGTGCCAGGCCCATCACCAGCATCAATTGCGAAAAGACTTTCGCCGAGCCCACCGCGTCGCACTTGTCGCTGACCACCGCCCGGGAAATCACCATCCCTGCACAGCCGCCCAACGCCTGGACGAAACGCGCACCGATCAGCCATTCCAGGTTTGGCGCATAAGCGCAGGCCAGAGAGGCCAAGGTGAACAGCGTGAGTCCGACGAGCAGCGGAATGCGTCGACCGAAGCGATCCGCCACCGGGCCATAAGCCAGTTGGCCGATGGACAGGCCGGCGAAATACGCCGCCAGTGTCATCTGCACGTGCTTCTCGTCGGTGCCGAAGGCCAGCGCCATCGAGGGAAAGGCAGGTAAATAGAAGTCGATCGCCAAGGGCCCGAAGGCGGTCAAGGCACCGAGAATCAGAATGGTACGGAAGTTCATCAGGCATCCAGGTTGGCAAGTCGGCAGCCCGACAGTCTAGCCGCGCCCGAACGCCTTGAACATTCCGATAGCTCGCTAACGATAAAAACCACACATCACCTGTGGCGAGGGAGCTTGCTCCCGCTGGACTGCGCAGCAGGCCCAAAAAGAAAAAGGGCCGCTTCGCGCCTCAGCGGCAGCCAGCTCCCTCGCCACAGTGAATTGTGCTTATCAAGCGAGTTTGACGGCGTAGCCTTCTTCGCTGATGACTGCGATCACTTGTTCGGCGCTCAGCGCACTTTCCACGCCGACTTCTTTCGCCGCCAGATCGACGCGCACGCTGGCCGCCGGATCTTTGGCCTGCACGGCGTTGGTGATGGCTTTGACGCAGTGACCGCAGGACATGCCTTGAACGTTGAACACTTGCATGGAATGACTCCTTTGAGTGAGGTTGCCGCCACTTTCGAGCTTGCCACGATGGCAAGGTCAAGTTCTTGAATAAACTGCCGGGCTGGCAATCGGCGCCGCGCTCGGCCAAGCTGCGTACATCAATGACTCGACTCAGGAGATTCAGCCATGCGCTGGTCAGCTTTCAGCCTGTTTGGCTTTCTCAGCCTCTTTGCCGCCGTTCCTCAAGTACAAGCTGTCGGCGAGGATTACGGCGTTCTGATCATTTCCCGCGAGCGCCTGGAAGTGGCAACCTCCTGCGAAATCGGTGTGTATATCCAGGATCAGCTGTCGGCACGCCTGTTTCAGGAACAGAGCACGTCTTTCAACTTGCCACCGGGCACTGTATCGCTGCGTCTGAAACTGCTGCCGGGGCAAGTACCGGGTTGCAATCCAGGCTTGCTCGCACCGGGCTCGCAGGAAATAAAACTGCAAGCGGGCGATGTGCAGAAGTACCGGATCGCGATGACACAGGAAGGCATGTACCTGAAGCGCGCCGATCTCGGCTATTGAGCGCTAGCCAAAAGATCGCAGCCTTCGGCAGCTCCTACAGGGATTGCATTCCAATGTAGGAGCTGCCGAAGGCTGCGATCTTTTGCTTTTGAGATTGGCGCTTGACCTTGCCCGCATGGCAAGGTTGATCCTTGTAGGCATCTACTACAGGGAGTACGACCGATGTCCGATTCCATCACGTTCGATCTGCCGATTACCGGCATGACCTGCGCCAGTTGCGCCGGCCGTGTCGAGCGGGCGTTGAGCAAAGTCAGCGGCGCCAGTGCGGTCAGCGTCAACCTCGCCACCGAGCAGGCCCGCGTACAGGCGCCGGGCGACAGCCTGCCGGCCTTGATGGAGGCGGTTGAACGCGCCGGTTACAGCGTCCCGCAGCAGACCCTCGAGCTGAACATTGACGGCATGACCTGCGCCTCCTGCGTCGGTCGCGTCGAACGTGCGTTGAACAAAGTTCGCGGTGTGAAAAGCGTCAGCGTCAACCTGGCCAACGAACGCGCGCACCTCGAATTGCTCGGTCAGGTCGATCCGCAAAGCCTGCTCGAGGCCGTGAGCAAGGCCGGTTATTCCGCCAGTGTCTGGCAAGCCGAACAGCCACAAACCGATCACCAGCAGCAGAAACTCAAGCATGAACGCTGGGCGTTGATTTGCGCGATTGCCCTCGCCTTGCCGCTGGTGGCGCCGATGTTGCTGCAACCGTTCGGCATTCACTGGATGCTGCCGGCCTGGGCGCAATTCGCCCTTGCCACACCCGTGCAGTTCATTTTCGGTGCACGCTTTTATGTGGCGGCGTGGAAAGCTGTGCGCGCTGGCGCCGGCAACATGGACTTGCTGGTCGCCCTCGGCACCAGCGCCGGCTACGGCTTGAGTCTTTACGAATGGGCCACCGCTGCCGGGCGCATGCCGCATCTGTATTTCGAAGCGTCGGCGGTGGTCATTGCCTTGGTACTGCTCGGCAAATACCTGGAGAGCCGCGCCAAACGCCAGACCGCCAGCGCCATCCGCGCGCTGGAAGCGTTGCGTCCGGAGCGGGCGATTCAAGTGATCGACGGCCGCGAGCAGGATGTCGCCATCAGCGCCTTGCGCCTCAACGATCGGGTGTTGGTCAAACCCGGCGAACGCTTCCCGGTCGACGGCGAAGTCATCGAAGGCCAGAGCCACGCCGATGAGGCGCTGATCAGCGGCGAGAGCCTGCCGGTGCCGAAACAACCGGGGGACAAAGTCACCGGCGGCGCGATCAATGGCGAAGGTCGCTTGCTGGTGCTGACTCAGGCGCTCGGCGCCGAGACTGTACTGGCGCGAATTATTCGTCTGGTGGAAGACGCTCAGGCCGCCAAGGCCCCGATCCAGAAACTGGTGGATAAAGTCAGCCAGATCTTCGTGCCAACGGTGTTGCTGATCGCGTTGGCGACACTGATCGGCTGGTGGCTCTACGGCGCGCCCATGGAGACCGCGCTGATCAACGCCGTCGCGGTGCTGGTCATCGCTTGCCCGTGTGCGCTGGGCCTTGCCACGCCAACGGCGATCATGGCCGGTACCGGCGTGGCCGCACGTCACGGCATTCTGATCAAGGACGCCGAAGCCCTGGAGCGCGCCCATGAAGTCAGCAGCGTGGTGTTCGACAAGACCGGCACGCTGACCTCCGGCACGCCGCGCATCGCCCATGTCAGTGCGGTCGACGGTAATGAAGAAGCGCTGCTGAAACTGGCCGGCGCGCTGCAACGGGGCAGTGAACATCCCTTGGCCAAAGCGGTGCTGGACGCAGCCGCCGAACGAGGCCTGAACGTGCCGGATGTCAGCGACAGCCAATCGCTGACCGGTCGCGGTATTGCCGGCAATCTCGACGGCCGGCGCCTGGCGCTGGGCAATCGGCGGATGCTCGAAGAAAGTGGTTTGAGCGCGGGCAACCTGAGCGAATCTGCCCAGGCATGGGAGGCCGAGGGCCGCACCCTGTCGTGGTTAATCGAACAAAGTCCGGAACCGAAAGTGCTCGGTTTGTTCGCCTTCGGCGACACCTTGAAACCCGGTGCACTGGAAGCGGTGCAACAACTCGCCGCGCGGAATATCCACAGCCATCTGCTGACCGGCGACAACCGTGGCAGTGCGCGCGTGGTCGCCGAAGCCCTGGGCATCAGCAATGTTCACGCCGAAGTGCTGCCGGCGAACAAAGCCGCGACCATCACCGAGCTGAAAAAAACCGGCGTGGTCGCCATGGTCGGTGACGGCATCAATGACGCCCCGGCCCTCGCCGCAGCCGACATTGGCATCGCCATGGGTGGCGGCACCGACGTGGCCATGCACGCGGCGGGCATCACCCTGATGCGCGGCGACCCACGGCTGGTGCCGGCGGCGCTGGAGATCAGCCGCAAGACCTACGCGAAGATCCGTCAGAACCTGTTCTGGGCCTTCGTCTACAACCTGATCGGTATTCCGCTGGCGGCGTTCGGCTTCCTCAACCCGGTGCTGGCCGGCGCGGCGATGGCGCTGTCGAGCGTCAGCGTGGTGAGCAATGCGCTACTGTTGAAAACCTGGAAACCCAAGGACCTGGAGGAACACCGATGAACATCGGTCAAGCGGCCAGACACAGTGGCCTGAGCGCGAAAATGATCCGCTATTACGAGTCGATCGGCCTGCTTAAAGCGGCCCATCGCACCGACAGCGGTTACCGGGTCTATGGCGACGATGACCTGCACACGCTGGCCTTTATCAAGCGCTCGCGGGACCTGGGCTTTTCGCTGGAGGAAGTCGGCAAACTGCTGACCCTCTGGCAGGATCGCCAACGGGCCAGCGCCGATGTCAAAGCCTTGGCCCGCCAGCACATCGACGAGTTGAATCAGAAGATCCGCGAACTCGGCGAATTGCGCGACACCCTGCAAGACCTCGTCGAGCACTGCAACGGCGACCACCGCCCCGACTGCCCGATCCTCAAGGAACTGGCGTCGGGCTGCTGCGTGCAACCCGCCCGCGCTTGAGCGCGAGCACTTTCACCAGCAGCAACGTACTGAGCGGAATGCCGTGGAACAGCATGACCACGGCACCCGGCGCCCACCACGCGTAGAACGGCGCGGCAACCAGCATGCCGATGCCGAACCCGGTCATTTGCAGCAACGTCAGCACGCTGAAAATCGGCAGACGCAATTGCTCGGGTTCACGTTGCAGACGCGACATCAGACCCACTTCGGAAAAGCCGTCGCCCAATCCCGCCGGCAAGGAAAACAGCAGCAGACCGTAGAGGCTGTGTTGCTGGAACATCAGGATAAAGCCGCAGGACATCAGCGCCACGCCGAAGAAAAATCGTCGTTCGAGGTGGATGTTGTCCGAGCCTTTGAGACGGCTGGCGATGCGTGCGCCCAGCAGTTTGCCGCTGGCCCACACTGCGAGCATCAGCCCCAACGTGGTGCTCGCCGACTCCGGCGTAAGCAGTTTGGAGATGATCGGAAAGCCGACGTTGTGCGCGGCGCTGCCCAAGGTGTCGGCCATCGTCACCGCAAGCATCGCAGCAATCACAGGCGTAGCACGCAAACCCTGCTTGAGCGCTGACCATTCGCCGCGTCCGGTTTCCTCGTTGGCTGTTGCAGGTTCGAACCGCAGCGGCACAATCAATAATGCCGCCAGCAAATAGGTCAGTGCATTCAGGGCGAACACCGTTTCAAAGCCAAATCCCGCCACCAGCAAACCTGAAACCAGACTGCCACCGACCATCGCGGCAGATGACGCTGAGGTTATCCAGGCATTGGCCTTGAGCAATTGATTAGCGGGGATCAAACGCGGCAACTGGCTGTTGAGGCCGATGGCAAACATCGAATTGCCCAGGCCCAGACCGAAGGCGATCACCGGTAGCAGCAGGGCCTGCTGGCTGACGGGCACCACCAGCAGCAAACCGAGCACGCTGGCCCGCAGCAGGTCGAACGCGATCAGCGGTGCGCGGCCACTGCAGCGGCGGTAAAACGCGGTGCCGATCAGACTGGCAAAAATCCCCCCGCCTACACGGCTGGCGAGAAAAATCCCCACGCTCATGGCGCTGTTGCTCAGCAGGTAGACGTAGGTGGCCAGCGCAACCATGTTGAGGAAAGCGCCGAAATCGGAGATCAGTCGAGCGGTGACGATCAGGTGGGTGTTGCGCGGGGTGGTCACATTCAGTCCTTGAGTGTGCGGAGGCCGGTCAGATTCCCACACAATTTTCAGCAACACCACCCATCCCCTGTGGGAGCGAGCCTGCTCGCGAATGCGTTGTGTCAGTCAATGATGATGGTGGCTGATATGCCCCCTTCGCGAGCAAGCTCGCTCCCACAGGGGGATGGGTGATGTCTGGTGGAATGGTGCGAGCACAAAAAACCCGGCCGAAGCCGGGTTTCTGGTCAAGCGATCACTGCATCCACGGAGGTGGCGGCGGCTCCTCGGACTTGCCTTTCGGCTCGTCGTCCGCCGCGCGGATGGCCTGCTTGCGCTCCTCGTCGAGGCGCGCCGCTTCGATCTCGCGCAACACCCCGCCAACGTCGGCCAGGTCTTCCGGATCATCGAACTCACCGGTCAGCACACTGTTCGGGTGCAGGGTGCCGGCTTCGTACAACGCCCACATTTCCTTGGCGTACTTGGTCTTCTTCAACTCCGGGGCAAAGCGCCCGAAGTACGAAGCCATGTTGCCGACATCGCGCTCCAGCATGCTGAAAGCGTGGTTGTTGCCGGCAGCGTCGACGGCTTGCGGCAGGTCGATGATGACCGGACCGGTCGGCGTCAACAGCACGTTGAACTCCGAAAGGTCACCGTGCACCAGACCGGTACACAACATCAGCACGATCTGCGAAATCAGGAACGCGTGATATTCGCGTGCCTGATCCGGCTCCAGCACCACGTCGTTGAGACGCGGCGCGGCGTCGCCGAACTCGTCCGCCACCAGTTCCATCAACAGCACGCCGTCGAGGAAGTCGTAGGGTTTGGGCACCCGCACACCGGCGCCGGCCAGACGGAACAGCGCCGCCACTTCGGCGTTCTGCCAGGCATCTTCGGTCTCTTTGCGACCGAACTTGGAGCCTTTCGCCATCGCGCGAGCCTGTCGGCTGTTGCGCACCTTGCGGCCTTCCTGATACTCGGCCGCCTGGCGGAAACTGCGTTTGTTCGCCTCCTTGTAGACCTTTGCGCAACGTAACTGATTGCCGCAGCGCACCACATAAACAGCTGCTTCTTTGCCACTCATCAGTGGGCGCAGCACTTCGTCGACCAGACCGTCCTCGATCAGGGGTTCAATGCGTTTTGGAGTCTTCATCAGCTTTTATTGTGGGTCCTTTATTACCAAACACGCGAATGTCACTCGTTATACGGCAATCCTCGCATCACGGGGAGGGGTTGCCGACCTGTGAACGTTGAGAATGCACACACTGTGCCGGATTAAACAGGGCCAACTCTGCGCTCGCGCATCGACCGAGGGGAATCATAGCCGAGGCCGTTGCACTTGTTGGTACAGGTCTTCAAGGGCATTTGCGACAGAATCTGACATCCGCGTGATGACCCTTCGGAAGTTTTTTGCAAAGTCGCCTCAATTTCCCTGTTGCGCAGCCGAAGCCCTCAATGACAGAGGGACTTGTCCGACAATCGTTCCACAACAATCAGCGATGCCGCACTCAGGGAAACGGGTGATCCACAACGTTTTCGGCTGCCAATAAACCACAAGTCATCTGCACTGCGTGGGCCTACAAGAAAATCTGGAGCGCGGATGAACATCAAACAGAAATTGACGTGGGCGTTTGCAATCATCGCCTGCTTGCCGGTGGTGCTGGTCGCAACGCTGGTGGTGATGAACCTGCGCAGCGATGCCCGGGACAGTTTTGTCGACGGCAGCGGTCGCGAGATTCGTCAGGTCAGCAATGCCATGCAGCTGTTTTTTGATGGCATCAGCCAGAACGTCGATTACCTGGCGTCGCAACCGCTGATCAAAAACACCGACGACAGCCTCAAGACCTACATGAGCGCCAACGCCGAATCCATCCCGCAGGGCGAGATGGACAAAAAGGTCTTCGCGTTCCTGCAGGATCTGGGCAACGCCCACCCGGCTTACGCCTACGCCATCGTCGGCACCGCCGCCGGTGGTTATGTGTCGTGGCCGGACGACCCCAGACTCAACAACTACGACCCGCGCCAGCGGCCGTGGTACAAGGCCGCCCAGGCCAAACCGGGCAAGCCGTTGCGTACCGCCGCTTACTACTGGGCGCAGGACGATGCGACCTACGTCAGCACCGTGCGCACCATCGATAACAAACTCGGCAGCAACGGCGGCGTGGTCAGCATCGACGTAACGCTCAAGCAGCTCACCGAGATCGTCAAACAGATCAAGCTGGGCGAAACCGGCTACCTGATGCTTTTGGAAAACAGCGGCACGGTGCTGGTCGATCCGAAACAGCCGGAACACAACTTCAAGCCGCTGGACAGCCTCGGCGAAGGCTATGCGCAACTGGCCAAGGCCGGCAAAGGCCTGGTCGAAGTCGAGCTTAACGGCGAACGCTACATGGCCAACGTCTGGCCGTCGGAGCAATTGGGCTGGACCTTCGTCGGCCTGATCAAGCAGAGCGATGTGATGAGCTCCGCCACACAACTGACCTGGCTGATCGCGATCATCGCCGCCGTACTGGCCGTGCTCTTCGCCGTGGTCGGCGCCAGTTTCGCCACCCTCATCGTGCGGCCGATCCGCAGCGTCGCCAGTGGTCTGGAAGGTATCGCCCAAGGCGAAGGCGACCTGACCAAAAACCTCGACATCCGTGGCAACGACGAAACCGCGCAATTGGCCAACTGGTTCAATCAGTTCCTCACCGCGATCCGCAGCCTGATTCAGCACATCGGTGGCGCCGCCGGGAAAATCCTTGCGACCTCGCAGAGTTCGACCCGCGTCTCAAGCGACATGGCCGAAGCCGCCGGACGTCAGCGTGAAGCTGTCGACATGGTCTCGACCGCATTCCACGAAATGGTCGCCACCGCCAACGAAGTCGCGCGCTCGTGCAGTCAGGCAGCGGACTCCGCCGACAGCGGCCAGCGTCAGGCCCGCCAAGGTCAGCAGCAGATTGATGCGGCGGTGCACAGCGTCGATCAACTGAGCCAGGAGCTGGAGCAATCGGCGCAGTCAATGCAGCAACTGGAGCGCGACAGCAACGATATCCAGTCGATCCTCGGCACCATCCGTTCCATCGCCGAGCAGACCAACCTGCTGGCACTCAACGCCGCCATCGAAGCGGCGCGCGCCGGTGAGCAGGGCCGCGGTTTTGCCGTGGTCGCCGATGAGGTGCGTGCACTGGCCAAACGCACGGCAGATTCAACGGCAGAGATCGATGGTCTGCTCGGCAATCTGGCCAAGCGCACCAGTCAGGTCACGCAACAGATGCACGCCAGCCTTGAGGTATCGCAGCAGTCAGTGACGCGTATCGGCGAGGCGCGGGAAAGCTTCGGGCAGATCAGCGAGTCGGTGGACGTGATCCGCGACATGAACACGCAGATCGCCACCGCTGCTGAAGAACAGCATCAAGTGGCTGAGGACATCAATCGGCACATCAGCCAGATTCACGGGGACGCGCAGTTGGTGGCGGAACTGGCCAACTCGGCGCGCCTGGATTCGCAGAGTCTGGCGGGGTTGTCGAATGAGCTGGATGGGTTGGTCAGAAGGTTCCGTACCTGAAAAATCAAAAGATCGCAGCCTGCGGCAGCCCTACAAGGATCGTGTTTTGCAGGAGCTGCCGCAGGCTGCGGTCTTTTAGCGCTCGATAATGGCGGTCACACCCTGCCCGCCCGCCGCGCAGATCGAGATCAGGCCGCGGCCCTTGCCCGCTGCGTCCAGCAACTTCGCCAGGTTCGCGACGATGCGCCCACCGGTGGCGGCAAACGGATGCCCGGCCGCCAGCGAACTGCCCTTCACATTGAGCCGGCTGCGATCAATCGAACCCAACGGCGCGTCCAGGCCCAGACGGGTTTTGCAGTAGTCGGGATCTTCCCAGGCCTTCAGGGTGCACAGCACTTGCGCCGCGAACGCTTCATGAATTTCGTAATAATCGAAGTCCTGCAAAGTCAGCCCGTTGCGCGCCAGCAACCGCGGCACCGCATACACCGGCGCCATCAGCAGCCCTTCGGCGCCGTTGACGAAATCCACCGCCGCCGCTTCGCCATCGCGCAGATAAGCGAGGATCGGCAAACCGCGCTCTTTGGCCCACTCTTCACTGCCGAGCAGCACCACAGATGCGCCATCGGTCAGCGGCGTGGAGTTGCCTGCCGTCAACGTGCCTTGCGCGCTTTTTTCGAAGGCCGGTTTCAGCGTCGCGAGTTTTTCCAGGGTCAGGTCCGGGCGCAAGTTGTTGTCGCGGGTCAGGCCAAGGAACGGTGTCATCAAGTCGTTGTGCCAGCCCTCGCTGTAGGACGCGGCGAGTTTGTGGTGGCTTTCAAGGGCCAGTTGATCCTGATCCTCACGCGGGATCTGCCAGGTCTGCGCCATCAGCTCGCAGTGCTGGCCCATCGACAGGCCGGTGCGTGGTTCGCCATTGCGTGGAAATTCCGGGATCAGGTGTTGCGGCCGTAGTTGCAGAAAGGTTTTCAACTTGTCGCCAGTGGTCTTGGCGCGGTTGGCTTGCAGGAGAATTTTGCGCAGGCCTTCGCTGACGCCGATCGGCGCGTCCGACGTGGTGTCGACGCCACCAGCGATGCCGCTCTCGATCTGGCCGAGGGCAATCTTGTTTGCCACCAGGATCGCCGCTTCCAGTCCGGTGCCGCAGGCTTGCTGAATGTCATAAGCGGGCGTGGCCGGCGACAGACGCGAGCCGAGCACGCATTCGCGGGTCAGGCTCATATCTCGTGACAATTTCAGCACCGCGCCCGCCACCACTTCACCGATGCGCTGGCCGTGCAGGTTGTAGCGCTCGATCAGCCCTTCAAGGGCGGCGGTGAGCATCGCCTGATTGCTGGCCGTGGCGTACGGCCCGTTGGAACGGGCGAAAGGGATACGGTTACCGCCGATGATCGCGACGCGGCGCAGCTGACTCATGAATAACTCCTTTTCGAAAAGCTTGAATTCACGCCAATCCCTTGTAGGAGTGAGCCTGCTCGCGATAGCGGTGTATCAGTCTAGAAATCTTTTCTGACACACCGATATCGCGAGCAGGCTCACGCCTACAGGGGTTCAGCTGTGTTTCTGAATGTGGGTTCGCCAACAAAACCGCCGGGGGCAAACTACTCTGCTGTTCTAGCGTAGGCCTTATTGCGTGGATCGAACGATTGTTTGTCATCGGTAGTCCACACTTTGAACCCCAACTTCTGGAGAGCGTTCCATGTCTGACCGCTATATCGACTTCGCCAACTCGTCCATCGGCCATCGTCTGGTCGGGGCGCTGGGCCTGCCGTCGCCGGTGCGGCTGGAACGCTGGCAGGCCGGGCGCCTGCGGCCCGTGGAGGGTGCGCTGCTGATCGGCGGCGGCCCGCTGGCCGAGCGCGTCAGTGTCTTCGCCAATCGCTTGACCGAGAGCATCTACCGCTACGGCGAGCAACCGGCAACCGCCACCGAATGGATTCCCGGCCACGGCCCGAAGCTCAAAGCCGTGGTGTTCGACGCCAGCGACTTGTTGCACACCGACCAGCTCAAGCAACTGCGCGAATTTTTCCAGCCGTTGATGAAGAACCTTGAGCACAGCGCCCATCTGGTGATTCTTGGCCGTGCGCCGGAAACTCTCGGTGATCCCTTTGCCGCCAGTGCGCAACGAGCGCTGGAAGGGTTTTCCCGTTCGCTGGCCAAGGAACTGCGCAGCGGCGGCACGCTGCAATTGATCTACGTCGGTGAAGGCGCCGAAGATCAACTGGAAGGCCCGCTGCGGTTTTTCCTCTCGCCGAAAAGTGCGTTCGTGTCCGGCCAGGTGATTCGCCTTACAGCTTGTGCGACGCAGGTGACGGACTGGACGCGCCCACTGGCCGGACGCAAGGCGCTGGTCACCGGCGCGGCTCGCGGTATCGGCGCATCGATTGCCGAAACCCTGGCTCGCGACGGCGCCGAGGTGATCCTGCTCGACGTGCCGCCGGCGAAGACCGATCTGGACGCCCTCGCCGCCCGCCTCGGCGGCCGCGCGATTACCCTGGATATCTGCGCCGCCGACGCCGCCACGCAACTGATCGAACAACTGCCTGACGGCCTCGATATTCTGGTGCACAACGCCGGTATCACCCGCGACAAAACCCTGGCCAACATGACCCCGGAATTCTGGGATGCCGTGCTCGCGGTCAATCTCAACGCGCCGCAAGTGCTGACCCAGGCACTGCTCGACAGCGGCACGCTGCACGACAACGCGCGGGTGATTCTGCTGGCCTCGATCAGCGGCATTGCCGGTAACCGCGGGCAAACCAACTATGCCGCGAGCAAGGCCGGGTTGATCGGGCTGGCGCAGGCATGGGCGCCCGTGCTGCTGGAGCGCGGTATCAGCATCAACGCCGTCGCGCCCGGCTTTATCGAGACGCAGATGACTGCACACATTCCGTTCGGCCTGCGCGAGGCTGGCCGGCGCATGAGTTCGCTCGGTCAGGGCGGCTTGCCGCAAGACGTCGCCGAAGCCGTTGCATGGCTGGCGCAACCGGGCTCCGGCGCATTCACCGGGCAGGCGCTGCGGGTCTGTGGACAAAGTGTTCTGGGGGCTTAGGCATGAGCATCGAATGGCATACGCTGGATCGCGAACCGAGTCTGCCCGGGCTGTACGCACGGGCGGCGGTGCGACGCAAAATCACCGGCACGCAATTGCCCGACAGCGGTTTGCGCTGTTGGGTCGATGTCGATGGCCAACGTCTGGCGGCCTATCGCAAGGTCTGCGGATTTGTCGATGACGGTCTGCTGCCACCGACGTATCCGCACATCCTCGCCTTCGCCCTGCAGATGCAATTGCTCACCGCCAAAGCATTTCCGTTCCCACTGTTGGGGCTGATTCATCTGAGTAACCGCATTCGCGTGTTACGCCCAATGGGCGGGATCGCCCGGGCGCAGGTGAGCGTACGCGTGACCAATCTGCAAGCGCATCCCAAAGGTGCGACGTTCGATCTGCTGACCACCCTGGATGATCAGCTCGGGCCGTTGTGGGAAGCCGAAAGCCAGATGCTCTGTCGCGGCGTGAAGCTTGCGGGTGAGCCAGTCGAGCGTACCTGGGAACCATCACAGTCATTGGAGGACGTGGCGCGCTGGAAAGCCCCGGCCGATATCGGTCGGCAATACGCCAAAGTGTCCGGAGACTACAACCCGATTCACCTGAGCGCCGCCAGCGCCAAGCTGTTCGGTTTTCCAACGGCCATTGCCCATGGGTTGTGGAACAAGGCGCGGACACTCGCAGCCCTGAGCGATCATTTGCCCAAGGCCAACCTCGAGATCGCCGTGCACTTTCGCAAACCGGTGCGCCTGCCCAGTGAGGTGACGTTGCTGGCGAGCGCGGCAGGCTCGAGTGGTGAGCTGCGACTGATCGGTGCGCAAGACCTGGAACATATGGTCGGGCAGTGGCAACCCATTGCCTGAGCACTTGGGACATCGTTAATTGTGTGTATATAACTTAAGTTTTCGCCGTCCTTGCTCCTTCCGCCGAAAAAACCAGGGCCTTGATTATCAAGGCCTTTTTTTGTGCGGCTATATCCTGGGTATTAGTCCTTAGGCGCTGAACTTCACCTTATATATAAAGGCGTTAATACCAACTTGAGAATGGTGCGAAACCTGCCCCCGGACTGAGATTGAGCACAACGGGCGAAGGCATCACCGACAACAGATCGGCGAGCCATCGAAGACAACGAACGTTGTAACAGGTGCAAGGAATCTCAATCATGAAAACTCAAGGCATGTGGTGCAAATCGGCAATCGCTCTGGCATTGATTCTCTCCCTTGGCCTCACCGGCTGCAGCAGCGGTGGTGGCGGTCATAAAAGCAGTTCCGGCAGTTCTTCGGCGGACGGTACTGCTGGCACTGGCGGCACCTCGGGTACTGGCGGTACGGGTGGCAGCGGTGATACTGCGGGAACTGGCGGAACCGGTGGTACAGGTGGCACCGATCCGACCAATCCAACCAACCCGACAGATCCAACGGATCCTACCAATCCGACCAATCCAACCCCTACTCCCTTGGTGACCACCACACTGGTGCAGGATGTCGGTAAGACCGTTGCGGGTGTCGGCGATGGCGTTGGCCAGATCGGCGACTCGCTGAGCACCGTACCTGTGGTCGGTGGCGTAGTGCAGAGTGCGGCTAACACCGCCGGCAATGTTGTCAGCACCTTGGGTGACGGAGTGGCCAATGGCATTGGCAAACTGGCCACCGACCCTAACGGCCTGACTACCACCGTTGCTTCGGTCGGCGGTGTAGTAACTGATGTCGGCAACGGCGTGTCCGACCTCAGCGCCAAACTGTCCACTGCGACGGGCAGCGTGCCGGTAGTAGGCGGCGTGGTGACCAAAGTCGCGCCACTGCTCGACGGCGTCGGCGAGAAAGTCACCATGCTCGGCAATACCCTCGACACCACGCTGACCAGCGGCCCGACCAGCCAACTGACGAACAAACTCGGCGGTAGTCTGGTGCCGGTGATTGCGATGGTTGAAAGCACCACTGACAAAGTTGGCGATGCGACCGGTCTGGGCGCCCCGCTCAAAGGCGTGGTTGCGCAAGTCGGCGGCGCGGTGAACACCCTGGGCGGCAAGGTCACCGATGCGGGTAACGGCAATGCCCTGACCAATACACTCGGCGGCGCGTTGAGCGATACCGGCACCACGGTCGGCAAGGCCGGTGGTCTGGTATCCAGCGGCACTGGTTCGGGTACTGGTGGAGTGGGTGGTGGTTTGGGCGGTGGCCTCGGCGGCACCGGTTTGCTGCAAACCGTTGGCGGCGCGGTGGTCAACGTCGGCGCAGGCCTGAATGCCGGTAATACCAATGGCGTGGTCAGCGCAGGCGGCGTGACCGCTGTCGGCCTGGGTAATACCGTTGCTTCGCTCAACACCGTGCTTGGCGGATCGGGCACCCCGATCACCGCGACAACCTCACCTCTGGCCACGGTTGGCGGAGCATTGGGTGCAGGTCTGAACCCGGTCACCAGTGGCGTCACCAACGTGACTCAGCAACTTGGCGCAGCGACCGGTATCGGCTCACCCGTTGCAGGTCTCACTGGCCAGGTGGGCGGTGCGGTCAGCAGTATCGGCGGCAGCATTGCTGCGACCAACAACCCGGTCACCACTGCGGTCGGTGGTCTGGTCAGCAACGTCGGCGGCACCGTCGCTGCCGTCGGTGGACTGGTCAACGGCGGTACCAGCGGGGGTACCACCGGTGGCGGTCTGGGCGGAGTACTCGGTGGTCTGACTGGCACCCTGGGAGGCAACAATCGCTAAATTGCACCTGGCCGATTCGACGGCCTCACCTACAGCGCCTACGCTTGGTTGAGGGCGGAAGATTCCCACGAGTCTTCCGCCTTTTTTCTTAGAAAAATTCAGCCCAGTGCCGTGATCTGACCATGGAGTGTCCTATGCGCGTAATGGCATCCCTGCTGTTCCTCAGTCTCAGTTCCGCCGCCCTCGCCGACACCCTGCCCAGTTTTCTCAACAGCAACGAAACCATCCGCAATCTGCCGGTGCCGAACCTGCCGGCCGACGCCTATCGCCCGAGCGCCACGCCCGTGCAGGTGCCGGACGCCGGTGCCGCCGCTGCGCAACCGCTGTTGATGGACACCAAAATCAATCTGCAAACCGTGCAGATCGAAGGCGGAACCCTCTACCCGCTCAACGAACTCGCCGAAATCTATAAGCCCCTGATCGGCCGGCAAGCCACGCTCGCCGAGCTGATCGAAGCCACGCGCAACATCACTCGACGCTATCAGCAGGACGGTTACTTGCTGTCCTACGCGTTCTTGCCCCAGCAGAATTTCAATGACGGCGTCGCGCGCGTGGTGCTCGTGGAAGGTTACGTGCGCGACATCCAGATCCAGGGCGATGTCGGCCGGGTAAAAGTCCTGCTCGACAAACTGGCGGCGAAGATCCAGGCCGAGCGGCCGCTGACCCGCAAGACCTTCGAGCGCTACACCACGCTGATGACGCGCATTCCCGGCGTGACGATCCAGGCCCAGGTGCCACCGCCCGGCACCACCGACGGCGCCACCACCCTGGTCGCCCAAGCCAGTCGCAAACCGTTCACCAGCACGCTGAGCACCACCGAAGACAACCGCAACGGCACCCAGGCCCTGCTCGGCGTCAGCAGCAATTCGCAAACCGCGATGGGCGAGCAACTGACCCTCAGCGGCCTGTTTCCACCGGGAGACGATCACGAGCATTACTACCGCCTCGACTACAACCAGTTCATCAATGACGAGGGCGCACAACTGGCGCTGTCGGCTTCACGCTACCGCGCAGACCCCGGCACCAATGTCCTGCTCGACAATGGTCTGCAACTCAAACCGCACCGCGAAAACGACCGCTACTCGATCGGTTTCAGCTTGCCGCTGATTGCCGCCTCCAACGAATTGCTGACGGCCGGCTCAAGGCTTTACGCGGTCAACGACAAGACCCGCTACAACGTGGTCGGCTTCCCGCTGAGTGTCGAACAACGCACCGACATCCGCGCCCTCGCCTTCGAGAGCGACTGGCGCAAGGCCGATGCCCGCCAACTGCGGATCCTCAGCGGCGGCGTGTATCAGGGCCTCGACAGCATGGGCGCAAAAACCAACAACAACGCCATCGACCTCGACTTCTTCCGCCTGCGCCTGTCCGGCGTGCAGAGCGACAAGTTCTTCGACAACTGGCAAGGGGTGCTGTCGGCCGCGCTGTACTGGAGCGACGACACCCTGCCCGACAGCGAGCGCGCGGTGTTCGGCGGGCAGAACTTCGGACGCGGTTATCCCGACGATCAAGCGTCTGGCGACAAGGGTTGGGGCGTGGCGTACGAGGTCAACTACAGCTTTAACCGCGACGGCAACTGGGTGCGCATCCTGCAACCGTATGTTGTGCTCGATCGCTCGCGCAGCTGGTTCAACGAATTGCCGGTACAGGCCAACAACCTGTCGTCAGCGGCAATCGGGCTGCGGTTTGGCGATGCCAAGTACTACAACATCGCACTGGAGGCGGCGAAGGCGATGTCGGATGAAGCGCTGGACACGTTCAATCGCCGGACGCGGTACAGCATCAGTTTCAGTTATCAGTTGTAAGCCGAAACACCCAGGAGGCTTCGGCAGCGGCGGGTGGCGTGTACAACCGGCAGAAATGGGTCGGATTTCAGGCCGCCTTCGCTAGCAGGCTAGCTCCCACAGTTGGACTGGGTGCATCCAGAGAGAGTGATCGGCTGTCGGGGCGACATCGCTAGCAGGCTAGCTCCCACAGTTGGACTGGGTGCATCCAGAGAGAGATTGATCGGCTGTCGGGGCGACTTCGCTAGCAGGCTAGCTCCCACAGTTGGATTGGGTGCATCCAGAGAGAGATTGATCGGCTGTCGGGGCGCCATCGCTAGCAGGCTAGCTCCCACAGTTGAATTGGGTGCATCCAGAGAGAGAGTGATCGGCTGTCGGGGCGCCATCGCTGGCAAGCTGGCTCCCACAGAAAAGCAAAATCAAGATCAAAAGATCGCAGCCTTCGGCAGCTCCTACACAGGATGAGCGTTAGCTCGGCTGCAGCTTTTGATCGGTAAGGCGACGTCGGAAGGCTGAGTGGAGGAATTGATCCGGGGGTGGGAGCGCAGCGACCGTTTGGCGCAGCCAAATGCATCGAGAGGAGGTGCAGCGAAGCAAACCGTAGGCGCTGCGCCCGGATCGATCCCGGAGCGAAGGAACCCCGAGCCCCAGCGAGCGGGCCGCACGTAGGAGCAAGCGTTTTTGGTTACTTTTGGCTAGGCCGGCATTCCGGGTGTTTGTCAAAAGTGACCCGCCGTAAGGGCGGAACCCTAAGTGGCCGTTACCGCAGCAACGGATATACCCCCCAATCACCCAGCAACATTACTCCGAGGTTTGGGAAACAAATTCTCCAGAGTCTCCAAAAGCCTCACGTGATAAATCGGCTTGCGAAAAAGATCCAGCACCTGCAACCGCAGCATATCGCTGACATCCTCCATATCCGCATGCCCCGACGTCACAATCACCGGCAGATGCTGGCGCGACGTATGTTCACGCAAGCGCTTGATCAACGACATGCCGGACTCCTCCGGCATGCGCAAATCAGTAATCACCAACGCGATATCCGGAAAGCGAGTCAGATGATGCAACGCCAGCTTCACCGACGTCGCCGTATGACAGACAAACCCCTCCCCCTCCAGCAACTCCGCCAGCTCCAGCAACGCGTCCTCTTCATCGTCAACCAGAAGCAACTGTTGCCGGGGCAGCGAGGGAGAATTCATGGGCAGTCCCTGAAAACTGAAAGTGAACCCGAGTGTAGCCCGACATCAGCCGGGCATTGAGCTTCGTTTCAGCTCAGGGGGACGGCGCAGGCGTCGTCGACACGGCCGTTCCACCCAGCGCCACCAGCAAGTTGTTGAACATGACCACCACACGGCCACCCACTGGCGTAACAAACACGATGACCACCACCGCGACCATCGCCACCACAATCGCATACTCGATGGCCGATGCAGCGTCATCATCGGCCAGGAAACTGCGAGCACGAATCATCAGGTATTCAAAGAGCATCGCCGTTCTCCTTGATCGTCAGGGCCTGGTCACGGCAGTGCCGCCCAGCCCGGTCAATATGTTGTTGAAGTAGAACAACACCCGATTACCGAGGGGGGTCACAAATGCCACAACCACAACGGCCACCATCGCCACTACGATCGCGTACTCGATAGCCGATGCAGCCTCCTCGTTTTTGAACAACAGACGCACTCTAGCCATCAAGTAATCAAGAATCATCTGGAACATACATCCACTCCTTCGCGCCTATGGCGCCGATGTCGCACTACAGCGGCAAGGTTCCACCGTGCCATTTGAGCATTGTCAACAAACCCCCGCCCAACAACTGTAAGAACGGATTAATCAGAAAGTATTAATCCAATCGTGTTTTTGCCATTGCCTGCTGTTAATTGGCCAAGACTCATACTTTCGTAAGTTATTTTCCTGTCAGTAATGGCGTTTTGGCTTGGATCAGCTAGCGTGGAAATAGCGAAATAGTTGCATGTTCATAGCTGCCAGATTGGGAACTTCTCTCGTTAGCAATAGCAGTGGGTAGTGCAGCAGGAAAGGGAGAGCCGTCATGAACAGTCGCGTCACCATGGGCCTTGCAGCCATCCTGTTATTGGGAGCCATTTTTGTCGGTTACTGGGGACTGGTACTCAGTCGTCAACCAGCGCCAGTCGCCGCCGCCCCCGTCGCCCCAACTGTCACTGTTGAAAAAACTGTCGCGATCGCCGAAGACCAGACCCGCCAACCCGTGGTGGTGCTGCTGCACGACGTGCCACCTTTCACTGCGCTGACCGCCGCCGATGTGGCGGTGGAAAAACTGCGCAGTGCACCGGCCGGCAGCTTGAGCACTGTCGATCAGGCCATTGGCCGCACACCTTGGCGGCACCTCAGCGCCGGCACTTGGCTGAACGATGAAAGCTTCACTGCGGGCGGCTCACTGGCACGCATGATTCACAGTGATGAACGCGCGCTCACCGTGGCCGTCGACGAAGTGATCGGTGCCGCCGGGCAACTGATTCCTGGCGATTACGTCGATGTCTTGCTCTACCTGCGCCAGGATTCCAGCAACCTCGAACAGTCGGCGCAGATCGTTTTGCCGGCCATGCGCGTGCTTGGGGTGGGTGACCAGTACGGCCTGACCAACGACGGCCAACCGGCCTCGCCGGCCCTGAGTGCAGACGAAAAACTCAAACAGGATCAACGCCGCATCGCCGCGCGCACCGTGGTGCTGGCGGTACCGGAACAACTGCTCAGTCGCCTGATGCTCGCCACCCAGGCCGGCACCTTGCGCCTGGCCGTACGCAGCAGTGAAGAACAACGCCTGGCCAAATACTGGGCCGGCGAAAAACAGTCCACGGCCCATCTCGACACCGCCAACCGACAACTCTTCCAGTTCACCCAACTGGCAATGGGCACCGCACCGAAAGCACCGTCCAGCGGTGGTTCCGGTGGTGCCGCACGGCCTGCCGTGGAAATTATTCGCGGCAACCAGATCACCCAACAAAACCCATGACTGCGCAAGGATCCAAGGGCATGCAGAGTCGTTTCAGGCCGACATTCAAACCCGTGCTGCGCGCCCTGTTACTGATGGGCCTGTCGATGGACGCCGCGTTCGCGGCAGTTGGCAATTGTTCGGCACTGGGGCGCATGCCGCCAGTGATCGAAATCGGCGAAGGATTTCAGCAGGACGTGCAGTCCCCCGTGGCGATCACGCGTCTGGCCATCGGCGACCCGAAAATCGCCGACGTCCACGCCAACGGCAGCTCGTCCTTTCTGCTCACCGGTATTGCGCCCGGCGCCACCAGCCTGATGGTCTGGACGTCGTGTTCCAGCGAGCCGCGCCAGAGCATGGTGTTCGTACAGGGCGCCGCCACCGCCGCGCTGAACAGCAGCCTGCCGTCGGATGATCCGAACCTGCCGTCGCAAGTGCAGACCGACATTCGTTTCGTCGAAGTCAGCCGCACCAAACTCAAGGAAGCCACCGCCTCGCTGATCGGCACGCGCGGCAACTTTCTGTTCGGTTCGCCCGGCACCCTGCCGCCGATTGACGGGGTGCCGCAGCCACGTCTACCGGTGGACAACTCACTGTTCAACTTCTCGTGGATCGGCGGCAAGACCATGGCGATCATCAACGCGCTGGAAACCAGCGGCTTCGCCTACACCCTCGCGCGGCCGAGCCTGGTGGCGCTCAACGGGCAGAGCGCAAGCTTTCTGGCCGGCGGTGAGATCCCGATTCCGGTGCCCAGTTCCGGCAGCGACAGCGTGTCGATCGAGTACAAGGAATTCGGCATCCGCCTGACCCTCACGCCCACCATTATCGGCCGCGATCGCATCGCGTTGAAGGTCGCCCCGGAAGTCAGCGAACTGGACTTCAGTAACGCCGTACAGATCGCCGGCACCACTGTGCCGGCGCTGACTATCCGCCGCACCGACACCAGCGTGTCGCTGGGCGATGGCGAGAGTTTCGTCATCAGTGGCTTGATCAGCACCACCAACAGCTCGCAAGTGAACAAGTTTCCCGGCCTCGGTGACATCCCGGTACTCGGCGCATTTTTCAAAGGCTCGCAGATCAAGCGCGAAGAGCGCGAACTATTGATGATCGTGACGCCGCATCTAGTGCAGCCATTGGCCGCCGATGCCCAGTTGCCGTCGTTACCCGGGGAAAAACTGCGCAATTACGATCCGAACTTCTATCGCATGTTTTTCCTTGAAAACGGCAACTTCGACAAGCGCAGCGGGTTATCCCAATGAGCCAGAATCTGAGCCAGACCTTTCTCGCCATTACCCGCAACAGCACCGATCTGGAGTGGCTGCAGGGCGCGCTCGCGCCGCTCGGCCAAGTGGTCAGCGCCGGTGGCGGCAGTCTCGACGAACTGCTCGCGCTGGTCGACGTCACTTTCGCCAGCCTGGTGTTCGTCGGCCTTGATCGCGAACACGTGGTCGCCCAGAGCGCGTTGATCGAAGGCGCGCTGGAGGCCAAACCGATGCTGGCGATCGTTGCCCTCGGCGACGGCATGGACAATCAACTGGTGCTCAATGCGATGCGCGCCGGCGCCCGCGACTTTGTTGCCTACGGTTCGCGCTCCAGCGAAGTCGCCGGCCTGGTGCGGCGTTTGAGCAAACGCCTGCCGCCCGTGGCGCCGAGCACACAACTGGGCGGCCTCACGGTCATGTATGGCGTGCAGAGCAGTTCCGACGGCGCGCTGCTGGCCAACCACATGGCCCTGGTCGTGCAAAAGAGCGGTCAGCAAACCTTGCTGCTCGATCTCGGGTTGCCGCGCGGTGATAGCCTCGCCTTGCTCGGGCTGGAGAGTTCGTTCCACTTCGGCGATGCCTTGCGCCACTTGCGCCGGCTCGACGCCACGCTGATCGACAGCGCCTTCACCAGCACCGAAGCCGGCCTTCGCATTCTCGCCTACGCCAGCAACGATGAGCCGCTGGAAAACACCAGCGCCGCCGAGCTGTACATGTTGCTCAGCGCCCTGCGTCAGCACTTCCAGCACATCGTCGTGAACCTCACCGGGCAGACCGACAGCGAGGCGTTGCGCACTTTCGTCAGCCATTGCGACAAGTTGCTGTGGTACACCGACCAGAACGTACTCAACTGCCGACGCAACCTCGCCGTGCTCAATCTGTGGCGTGAGAAAGGCATGAAGCTCGACCACGGGCGGCTGCTGATCGATCGCTACTTGAGCAACGTTGCGCCCAATTCGGAAACCCTCGGCAAGACGTTCAATCTGGAAGTGATCGCCACGCTGGCCCTCACTCCCGAAGTGCGCCTGAATGCCAAAAACCAGGGCGTCAGCCTGTTCGAACTGGCCCCGCGAGAAAAACTCACCCAGAGCCTGCGTACACTCGGTGAACGTCTGGCCAAACGTTCCGAGGGTCTGACCAAGCCTAAAGTGACCTGGTTCGACCGCTTGCGAGGCACCTCATGAGCGCAGAAAAACTCTTCGGCGCGGCGCCCCGCAGTGCAGCCGGCAATAGCGATCACGAAGGCCTGAAACTGGTGTTGCATCGCTACATCATCGACGCCCTCGAAGAGTCGGGCAAAAACTTGCTGGAAGGCTCACGCCAGCAACTCGCACAGTTCGTCACCGACAAAGTCGCCGAGTACATCGCCCGTTTGCACCTGGCGATTTCCCGCTACGAGATGGAGCGGCTGGCCGAAGAGATCGTCGACGAACTCACCGGTTTCGGCCCGCTGGAAGTATTGCTGCGCGATCAGTCGGTGACCGAAATTCTGGTCAACGGCCCGCACCGGGTGTTCATCGAACGCGACGGTGTGCTGCACCAGAGTGACCTGCGGTTTATCGATGCCCATCACGTCGAACGCGTGATGCAGCGCATCCTCGCACCGCTCGGGCGGCGCCTCGACGAATCCTCACCGATGGTCGACGCACGCCTGCCGGATGGCAGCCGGGTCAATGCGATCATTCCGCCGATTGCCCTCGACGGCCCGTGCCTGTCGATCCGCAAATTCCGCAAGGACATGCTTAAAAGCAGCGACCTGATCGCCATGCAAACCGTCGACCTGCCGATCTTCGAGTTTTTCCAGAATGCCGTCGGCAAGCGCTGCAACATCCTGATCAGCGGCGGCACCGGCACCGGCAAGACCACGCTGCTGAACATTCTCAGCCAGTTGATCAACCCGAACGAACGTCTGGTGACCATCGAAGACGTCGCTGAATTGCAGCTCGGCCACCCCCACGTGGTGCGCCTGGAAACCCGTCCGCCGAATGCCGAAGGCCACGGTGAAGTGAAGGCCAGCGACCTGATTCGCAACGCCCTGCGGATGCGCCCCGACCGGATCATCCTCGGCGAGATCCGCGGCGTCGAAGTGGTCGACGTACTCACCGCGATGAACACCGGCCATGACGGTTCGATGAGCACCGTGCACGCCAACAACGCGCAGGATGCGCTGCTGCGCCTGGAAACGCTGGTCGGTCTGACGGGCCGCTCCATCGCCGAACGCACATTACGGCAGATGATCTGCGCAGCCCTCGACGTGATCATCCAGTTGACGCGCATGCCCGACGGGCGCCGTTGCGTCAGCGAGGTCGTGGAAGTGGTCGGCATTCGCGAAGACGTCTACGTCACCAACACCCTGTTCCGCCTCGACCGCCGCAGCGGTTTCGGCTTCCTGCGCGAAGCCGTCAATCCGGCTGGCGACAAGCTGCGTCACGAGGCGTATCTGGGCTGACGGCAAGGAGCACCGAGCATGCTGGGACCGATCATTCTCATCGTTATCTGCCTGACGCTGCTGGGGCTGTCGATTCGCCTGTTTTTGCAGGGTCTGCGCAAGACCGCCACGGAAAAAGTGCTCAATCGACTCGCCGCCGGACAGCCGCAACTGGCGCCAGAAAAACCTGTGTGGGTCGGACTTGAACGGATGTTTCTGCGCGCCGGACTGGGCCGCCCGACCGAGCGTTTCGGCCTGTGGCTAGGTCTGTGGGCGCTGGCGATGGCGCTGGGCTTTTTGCTCGCCGACTGGATCGGACTGCTGCTGATGATCTTTATTCCGCCACTGGCGTTGCGGCTGTACATCGCCGTGCTCTACCAGCGCCGGATCAAACGCATGATCGAGCAACTGCCGCAGTTGCTCGATCACACCGTACGCAGCCTGAAGTCCGGGCGCACCCTGAGCGACGCGGTCATGGGCGGTATTGAAGCCAACGAAGATCCGCTGAAAAAAGCCATGGGCCGGGTGCAGCGCAACGTGCAACTGGGCGTCAATCTGCCCGACGCGGTCAGCGATTTCGCCGAGCTGTATGAACAGGACGAACTGCGCATGTTCGCCCTCGGCCTGAAGGTCAATCATCGTTACGGCGGCAACGCCAGCGAGCTGCTGGAGAACCTGATCAAACTGATCCGCGAACGCGACCAGGGCGCCCGCCAACTGCGCGCCCTCACCGGCGAAACGCGGATGACTGCCTGGGTGCTCGGTTCGCTGCCGTTGCTGCTGGTGAGTTACTTCATGCTGACCAACCCCGGCTACATGCTGGGGATGTGGAACGACGCCAGTGGTCAGCACATGTTGATCAGCGCCGCCGTGTTGCAAGTGATCGGCAGCCTCGCGCTGTGGCGCATGTTACGGAGCGTCTGACATGGTCTGGCTCGCGGCTCTTATGTTGCTGCTCGGTGCCTTGATGCTGGTGATCAATCACCTGCTGATGGAGCGCCGCCGGGTACGTCAGATCAATCAGCGCCTGCAAGGACAACTGGTGCGTGAGAACCGCTTCGGGAGCTGGTTGCGTGCGCTGGGCAGCAGCAAGTTCGGTCAGCGCTCGGTGAGCATCGACAGCGAAACCCAGACCCTGCTCAACCGTATCGGTTGGCGCCGCGCCAACGAACGGGCGCTGTACGCGGCATGCCAGGTGGGTACACCGTTGTTGACGCTGGGCCTGGCGATCTTTCTGCAAGAGGTGTTCTTCCCCCAGGCCGACAACCGCTGGCTGGTGCCGATGCTCGCCACCGGCGGTGGTTACCTGCTGCCCAAACGCGTGCTGGCCTACGCGGCGGCACACCGGCAGAAAATCATTGCCGTGGAGGTGTCGACGTTCATTCCGCTGCTGCGCATCCTCTTCGAGTCCGGCATGGCAGTGGAACAAGCCCTGCGGGTGCTCAGTATTGAAGCGCAAAAACTGTTGCCGGAACTGACCAGCGAACTGCGCCTGATCCTTGGCCGTGTCGACTCCGGCCTGGAACTCGGCCAGGAGTTGAACAAAGCCGCGGTGATGCTCGCCGTGGACGAATTCAGCGACACCTGCGTGATCCTCCAGCAACTGATTCAACAGGGCGGCGGCGCGATGAAATCGCTGCTGGCGCTCAAGCAGCTGCTGGATGACCGACGCCTGACCCGCCTGCAGGAATACATCTCGAAAATGTCCGCGAAGATGTCGGTGGTGATGATGCTGTTTCTGTTTCCGGCACTGCTGATCGTCCTCGCCGGCCCGGGCTTCACCGCGATAGCCCGGGCATTCGCAAACTGACCCTGCTCATGGAGAGCGTTTGATGAAAGTACTGATAGTCATGGCAAGTCTGTTACTGCTCGGCGGTTGCGCCACCGACGGCCAGGCACCCTGGACAGCGCTGCTGTCACCGACCAGTTGCAGCAAAATGACTCAGGAGCAGGAACTGGCCCTGAACCTTGCGGATGACCTGGCCAACGACGGCAAACTGCACGCCAGCCTGGCCAACCTGCAAAGCCTGCCGGACAACATCAGCGAAGTGCGCCTGCGCAAAGCCAAGGTCTACCGCCTGCTCGGCCGCAGCGAAGCCGAACCGTTGTACCGCGGCCTGCTCGGCGGCTGCCTGACCGCCGAAGCCGAACATGGCCTCGGTCAGCTCTACGCGGCTCGCGGCGACAACGGCCAGGCCCAGGCCCACCTGCAACGCGCCGCCCGCCTGGCCCCGACCGACGAAAAAATCCGCAACGACCTCGGCGTGGTCTACCTCAACCAACTGCGCCTGAACGACGCGCGCTTCGAGTTCCTCACCGCCATCGAACTCAAGCAGAACAATCAACTGGCGACACTGAACATGGTCACCCTGCTGCTGTACCAGAACGACTGGCCACAAGCCGCCGAAATCGTCAGCCGCGCCAAACTGACCCCGGAACAATTCACCGAAGCCCAGCAACGCGCGGAAAAACTCAAAGTCCCGGTCAAGGCCAAACCCGCCAGCGGCGATCAAGTCGCAGTCGTCGCCGATCCGCTGCCGTCATCGATCAAATAAGGAGACAGCCATGAATCCCCGCAAAGGCCTGTGCTACCTGACCCTGCTCAGCCTGCCCCTCAGCGCCGCCGCCATCGACGCCGGCCCCGCCTCGGCGCAACAACAGGAAACCGAAGGCTGGCTGGTCCTGCAAAGCCGCAACAAAGCCGCCTCACCCAAACCCCAGACGGCGACCGCGACCGAGCGCGACCTGGCGATGCAACGCTGGCTGAAGAAGTACAAATATGAGATTCCGGATTTTTATGATCCGGATGTGGGTGGGAAGATCGAGAGCAAGAATTAGTGATGTGGTGACCTTGCGAGCGCTTTCGCGAGCAGGCTCGCTCCCACAGGTGGATTGCATTTCAAAATGTGGGATCGTGCCGCTGGCGATGAACGATGACGCGGTGTGCCTGCCGGATCAGGCCTGCGGATCCACCCGATCCAATGCCCGGTTTACCGCCAGCTCAGCCAGCATGATGATCTGCTGAATCGCCAGCGCCGTATTGCGCTCGGGCCGGCCGAGCTGATCGGCAAAGTTACCCGCCAGGGTGTTGGCCGACGCCAGGGATTCGCAGGCATGGGCGAGCAGGCTTTCGGTATCGATTTTCGGATGAATGAGGAACATCGTACTGGGTTGGCGAGGTTTTGCAGGTTCGGGGCAGAGGTAGAAATCAAGCGCGCGTTTGATGGCCTCGCGGTTCTTGACGAGGTCGTCGGCGCGGATGGCTTCTTCGAGGGGGGTGAGGGGTTCGTGGGGTGGGTCGGGGATCAGTTTGTCCATAACAACTCCTACTTGGCTGAGGAGCCAACCTTTGTCGTTTCCACACGACAAAAGGTGGCAGCTGTACGCAGGGTGGAAAACCGATAAGTAGGCAACCGGCCAGACCGAAGCCTGCCCGCGCACAGCCGCCGCGACACAGTTTGCAGACGAAAGAAGACGCCGACAATCATTGCGGTAGCGATGCAACGCATCTACTTGAAATTCAGGTTTCCACACCCGGTCGCTGAATTGGCAGCGACAGCCAGAGACTAGATCGCGCACGTCCGACGGACAACCTGAAAACAGTGTGGGAAGGTTCCTGTTAATGGCCACAGAATTAAACAAATTCAAACTATCGAGGCACTGGGCCGGCCTCATCGCCAGCAGGCTGGCTCCCACAATTTAACCGAGTACATCAGGTAGAAACTGGTCGGCTGTCAGGCCGCCATCGCGAGCAGGCTCGCTCCTACCATTGGACTGAGTACATCAGGTAGAAACTGGTCGGCTATCAGGCCGCCATCGCGAGCAGGCTCGCTCCTACAATTGGATTGAATACATCAGGTAGAAACTGGTCGGCTGTCAGGCCGCCATCGCGAGCAGGCTCGCTCCCACAAAAAAGCAAAGCCCCCCACGCTGTGCTTCACCACCACTCAACAGGATGAGCGTTAGCTCGGCTGCAGCTTTTGATCTTGATTCACCGGCCGCGTCGGCAGGCTGAGTGGAGGGATTGATCCGGGGGTAGGCGCGCAGCGCCGTTCGACGAAGTCGAACACATCGAAAGGAGGTGCAGCGAAGCAAACCGGAAGCGATGCCCCCGGATCGATCCCGGAGCGAAGGAACCCCGAGCCCCAGCGAGCGGGCCGAACGTCAGGGCGCAGACCTTTTGGTTACTTTTGGGGCGTTTGCCAAAAGTGACCCGCTGTAAGAGCGGAACCGTCAGCAGCAACACCCGCAGAAACGGATATTCACCCAAAACCCCAAGAACCTGGTCGGCCCACAGGCCGCCAAGTCAATGCGCCGTCACCCTCTGCCGCAAAGCAGAAGCACTCGGCGACAGAGCCAAAGCCAACTGCGTCCGATTATGCATATGCGTCAACCGCAACACCTGCGAAACATAAAGCTTCACCGTGTTCTCAGTAATCCCCAACTCACAGGCAATCTGATAATTGGTCTGCCCTTTGCCCACCAATCGCGCCACATCCAATTGCCGCGGCGACAACTGATTGAAAATCTCCGGCATCTCCTGCGCATCAACCTCGACAGGCTCCCCCCCCAACACATCGCGGACTACCGCCGAAGGGCTACGCCGCACCTTGTCCAGATCCTGATAAAGGTCATCAATCGACTCAGACAGATACTGCAACTTCTGATTCAAGTGCCCCAATTGCAGATTTTTCTGCCGTTCCTGCAGCGCCGCCTCCTGACGCCGCACCCCGTCGAGCAACTCATCGAGATCAATCGGCTTCTGATAATAATCGGCAATCCCGGCACGCAACGCCTTGATCACATCCTGCTTGTCGGCACGCCCAGTCAGCATGATCGCCTCGAACACCCGATGCTTGCCCGCCAGCCGCTGCAATGCCTGAATCAACTGAATGCCGTCCATGTCCGGCATGTGCAGATCACTCAGCACCAGACCGATTTCCGCGTCCTCATTGAAACGCTCAATCGCCTGCAGACTGGATTCGCACGGCACACAGCGATAACCATTGCTTTCAAGAAATTCGCACAGCTCCTCCACGATCAACGACTGGTCGTCGACCACGAGGACTTTTACCGCAGACGTAAGCTTGTTCACGTGCTACTCCATGTCCCAGGCCAAAGCTGACCATTCCTGTACTGCCAGCCTTTGGCTGTATAACCCGTTCATTTGAAAGTAGACGCACTTTCCGACTATGTACATAGAACTAGTAGCGCTTGCTGACTAATGGATCCAAAGCACTACGAGCACTGCTCCGACCCACACGAACGGTGCAAATGGCAGCTTTTTTGACACGCCCGGCGCCAGATATCGCAGACGTTCTCTAAGCCCTTGACTCATATGAAGCCAGACTCTTGGCGCCAGCAGCATCCAGATCAGGCTGGCGACACCTGCGCCGATAAACACGCCAAGAATGAACAGACCGTCCGTCGCAAGGCCAAGGGCTGTCATTAATTTCACATCGCCGGCGCCCATGCGGCCCATGAAATAACCCGGCAGAGTCAACGCCAGCGCGATCAGGCAGGCCCAACCGCCCTGCCCCGCCTCAGCGCCCAGCCAAGTGTTGCCGGTCCACAACAGATAGATCAGCGCGAGCACCGCCGCACCGAGGGTCAGCCCATTGGCAATGCGTCGCTGGCGAGCGTCTTGCGCCGCGCACAGCCCCAGCCAGATCAGGAGGAGAAAACTGTACATCCGGTAAAAACCGTCCATTTTTGCGGAATGATTCTATGCTGATACTACGCAGTGACAGTCAGGGTAGACGCACTCATGAAAACCGGCTTTCGGAAGTCGCAAAAAGGTGCGGTGGCGATTGAGTTCGCCTTGGTGTTCATCATCTTTTTCGCCGTGTTTTACGGTCTGATCAGTTACAGCCTGCCCTTGGTGATGATGCAATCGTTCAACCAGGCCACCTCCGAAGCGGTGCGCCGCAGTGTCGCGGTCGATCCCAACACGCCCAACTATTCAACCGTGGTGATCAACACCGCAAATGCCACGCTGACCCAGCAATTGTCCTGGATCCGTCCGACCTTCAACCTGGTGGTCGGCGTTGACACCAGTGTCGAATACAGCGCGACGGGCCTGCTGACGGTGCAAGTGAATTACCCGGTCAGCAAGCTCAATCAGGTCATGCCGTTTCTGGTTCTGCCGGGCATCGGCACGGTACCCAGCCTGCCCACCTACCTGACCGCCAAGTCGAGTCTGCAATTTTGACGTCGGGAGACAAACTTTTCGGGCGTTTGCTCAAACGCACACCGCCCGCCGCCCATGAGTTGCCCGACCCACTCGGTTCACCCGCAACAGGCTTGCACCTGTACCTGAACGACGACGGTGACGTGCTGCAAATGGCCGGGCCGCTGCGGCATCTGCTAGCGCAGTTCAAGCCTCACGATCACCCCCTACCGCTGAGCGCCTATCTACTGCCGCACAGCACACTGACCATCGAAGGTCGACCAAGGGAGTGGCAGGGGCTTTTGCTGGATCTCGACTTCTGCGGTCTGGGCGAGCAGACCGTGCACCTGCGTGGCTGGGTTCAACCGCTTGGCGATGGTTGGCTGATGCAGTTAATCGACATCGCCGACTTGTTGCTCGAACGCCACCAATCGCGCCAGCGTGATGCCTGCCAATTGCTGGCCGGGCAGATCAGCGAACAGTTGCGCGCGTGCAGCCAGGCACGTTTGCCGGCGATCGTCAGCGAACAATTGCAAATGGTCGCCCAGCGCTGGCACATCCCTTGTCTGGCGCTGGCCTTGCTCGATGATGAGCAACAGGGTTGGCAGATCTATCGCCAGTATCGCGCCCACGATGCGCCGAATCTGTGGCAAGACCAGCAGCGTCTGGGCACGCCGCTGGACAGCCTGAACGGTGCCGCGCCGCAACGTGTCGGCACGCATCAGGGCCTGGATGAACATTCGCGGGTGCAGGTTCTGTTTGGCAGTGCCGAAGGTTTCGCAGTGCCGTATAGCGATGAACGCGGAGTGGTGGCCTGGCTGCTTTGCGGGTTTTATCCCGTGGACAGCGCCGCACCGTACCTGACCGAGCGCGACTGGATGGCACTGCTCGGTGCACTGGCCGGACCGTTACTCGGGCGCCTGCGCGAACAGCAGCATCACCTGCAACTGGAACGCATCGAATCGCTGCAAACCCTGCTCGGCACCGGCTGGTGGGAGATCCTTGCAGGCGACGACAACATTCAACTGGCGCCCGCGCTGGCGGCGGCCCTGAACGTGAACCCGGACGGATTACCGCTGGAAGACTGGCTGACGCAAATCCATCCCGCCGACCGCGACGAGTTGCGCAGCCGTCTGCAAGCTTTGCAACAACACGGTGAAGCCTTGACGCTCTCGGTGCGTCTGCACGGCGGCAATCCCGCGCAAGCGCCCACGTGGTATCGCGTACAGGGCCAATTGATTGGCAGCGGCGAGCACCGTCGGCTGGTCGGTTTCATGCTCGACATCAACGACATCCAGAACCAGCAACAACGGGCTGCCGCCGCGCATGCACGGCTGGACAACCTGATCGCCAGTTCGCCCGCGGTAATTTACGTCCAGCAATACTACGAAGGTGCGCTGATCCCGGCGTTCTTCAGTGCCAGCCTGCAACCCTTGCTGGGTTGGAGCCTTGAGGATTGTGGCGACGGCGCATTGGTCGAGATGATCCATCCCGAGGATCGCGACGTGTATTTCTCCCGCAGCCGCCAGTTGCTGCGCGAAGGTTCAGTGCGCAGCCGTTATCGTCTGCGCGACCGTCGCGGTGAGTATCACTGGCTGCTCGATGAAGCCCGTCTGCTGCGCAATGACCTCGGCCTGCCGGTGGAAGCGGTCGGTTTGTGGCTGGACGTCACCGAGGCGACCCTGGCGGCCGAACAGGTGAAAAAGAGTGAAGAGCGCTATCGGATTCTGGTGGAGGACTCGCCGGCAATGATCTGTCGCTATCGCCCGGATCTGATTCTGACCTTTGGCAACCGGCCGCTGGCGAAGTATCTGGAGTGCACGCCGGAGGAGCTGCCGGGGGTCGATCTGGGCAGCTGGATGTCCGAGGAACAACGTACGGCGTTCATCCAGCGCCTCGCTTCACTGACCGTGGAGCAACCGGTGAGCACCGCGGAAATCAGCCTGCAACTGCCCGGCAGAGAACATGCCTGGTGGGTGTGGTCCGATCGCGGCGTGTTCGATGAGCACGGCCAGTTGATCGAAGTGCAAGCGGTGGGCCGCGACAACACCGAGGTGCGCCGCTCGCAGCAGCAACTCACACAAAGCGCGAAAATGGCCACCCTTGGCGAAATGGCCACCGGCCTCGCCCATGAAATCAATCAGCCGCTGAACGTGATGCGCATGGCCATCGTCAACGTGCTCAAGCGCCTGGGCAACGGCGATGTGCAGGTCGACTACCTGACCGACAAGCTCAACCGCATCGATGCGCAGGTGCAGCGTGCGGCGAAAGTAGTCGATCACATGCGCGTATTCGGCCGACGTTCGGAGGTCGAACAGCAACTGTTCAACCCCGCCTCGGCCATCGAAGGCACGCTGTCGCTGCTGGCCGAAGGCATGCGCGGCAAAGGGGTGGACTTGCGCATCAGCGAGACCGGGTTCGAGGTCCAGGTACGTGGCTACGTCGATCAGCTTGAACAGGTGTTGATCAATCTGATGGTCAACGCGCGGGATGCGTTACTGAGCAAACGCGAGAAGGACTCAAGCTTCAAACCGTGGATTTCGATCTATGCCGAACGCGATGAGCAGCACGTGCGGCTCTGGGTCGAGGACAACGGTGGCGGCATCGATCCGCGTTTGCTGGAGCGGATTTTCGAGCCGTTTTTCACCACCAAACCCATCGGCGTCGGCACCGGGCTGGGGCTGTCGGTGAGCTACGGCATCATCGACAACATGGGCGGCCGGTTGAGCGTGCGCAACTCGGTGGAGGGTGCGCGGTTCTGCATCGAGTTGCCGGTTGCCGTGGACGCCTAGATCACCAGATAGGCCTTGCCGGTCTGGCCGCAGGTCATGTTGGCACCGACGTCGACATCCATCAGGTTAATGCCCAGACCTTTGAGCAGGTTGTTCAGCAGCGGGTCGAGCAACGGGCTGACCAGGTTGGTCACCACCGGCAGCAATTTGCTGGTGACATCGCTGATCAACGAGGCGACGCCGGTAACGATGGCCCCCAATGGATTGCTGCCCTGCGGTTTGTAGACGATCAGGTTGATCCCCGCGAGGGTGTTCGACAGGCTGCCGACGATGTTGTTGGTCGGCACGGCGGGCAGCACGCTCGGTGGTAGTTTGAGGTTGGCCGGGGTGGCGAACGGTGTGCCGCTGGAGAACACCAGATCCTGAGTGTTTTGCGCAACGCTGGTGTCGAGTTTGATCGCAATGCCGCCTGCGCCGTATTGCACGTGAGTATCGGGGTCGCAACTACCGATGCCGAGAATTTTGTGGCAGGTGACGATGCCGAGATCGACCAGCGGCAATGGCGCGACCGTGGGTTCGGCAGAAGAGGAGAATGCGTTGGTCGGATCGATCTTGCCTAGTTTGAGGTCGGCGATTGAGGTGATGGTGTGTGCCGTCAGACTTTTGCTGCCCGTGCTCCCGGTCGGACAACTGTAATCGGTGACATAACTCTTGGCGCCGCCGGCATCCAGAGCGATGTCGATTTGCGGCGACGGCAGCAGTTTAGGATCGAGCTGCTCGCACCCTGCCCCCAACAAACAGCCAATCGAGTTGAGTGTGTCTACCAGATTCAGGCTCAGCAGCGCATTGAGCGTCGGGGTCAACGCGCCGACCAATCCCAACACCGCATTGGTCAGCCCCGTGACCCCGGACAGCACCGGCAGACTCACCGACAACATCGTGCGCACCTGCGCCGTACGCACATAAATCCGGTCCGGCCCGGTCGGGTTGACCTTGGCCCGGGCCGGATCGCCAATGGCGGAAAACTGCGGCGGCTCGATCACTTTCACCCGCACCGTGACATTCGCCAGCCCCAGCACACTGACCGGCAACGTCGCCGCCACCGCACTCTTGCTGTTGGCCAGTTGCACCACGCCCTGAATCAGTTGCAGCAGTTGCAGATTGGCGTCCAGCCCGGCCGCAGTGGTACCGGTCTGCAGTTGCAGGATATCGCCGAGCTTGACCGGCGCCGCGTTGATTGCCGCGACCTGCAATTGGCCCAATGCGGTGATGACCTGGGCGGTCGCGCCATTGAGTTGCACCACCGTCGCTGCGGCCTGAATCAGTTGCGTCACCGTGGCCTGGGTATTGAGCAACTGCGTGTAGTTGCCGGCCGCGACGTTGAGATTGATCGCCAGTTGATCAAGGTATTTCAGCAAGTTGATGTCGGTGTTCAGCAGGCCATCCCAGCCTAGCGCAGTGAGATTGACGTTACCGCCGAGCAGCCCGGAAAACAGCGGATTGAGGATGTTCGACTGGGCGGTATCGATGCTCGTCAGCGCGCTGCGAATATTCAGTTGGGCGACCGTTGGCTGCGGTTTGGCGGCAACCGCCGAGGCGTTCAGCGTGGTATTGAGACTGACCGGTGTGCCGCTGAACAAGGCCTGTACACCGCCGGCGAAACTGGTGATCACCGTACGACTGGCGACAACTTTGACCGCAGCCATTTGCGTGGCATCCACGGCGAATGTGCGCAAACCGCTGGCGGCGGTCACCAGGGTGCCGCACGTGGTGGCGAGAGTGTTGCTGGCGTCGACAACATAGCCGTTGCGCACGGCGCTTTGTCCGGCGTAACTGGCGGCGCTCAGGCCCGGTTGGCAATCGCCGCCACGACTGACGGCTTCGAGGGCGGCGTTGTCCACCACCCGCTGCAATTTGCGTTGTTCCATGTACAAGCGGCCGGTGTCGACCACCAACAGCAGCATCACCACCGCCAGACTGAGGGTGGCCGCCGCCATCAAGCCAATCGCCCCGCGCTGCCGGGCCGGGCTGTTGAATCGCGAACGAGGCGACATGGCGCACTCCTTTGCCGCTAGCTCCATTGGTGCAACTGAGTGTAGACGCGCAATCCCCCGTAGGAGCTGCCGAAGGCTGCGATCTTTTGATCTTGGCCTCGAAAAAGCAAAATCAAAAGATCGCAGCCTTCGACAGCGCCTACAGGGGGGCGTCGCAGGGCCAAAAAATGGGAGCTCAAGGGCTCCCGTTTTTCCTGAACAGATTCAGCGCGGTGGATAGTTGGCCAGAATCCGCCCGACAGTCTCGCGGATGGCATTGCTGCGATCCTGCGGATTCGGCCTGCTGGCGAGCATTTGCTCATCGCTGCCGCGCCACACCAGTTTGCCGTCCTTGCCGTCGAGCAAATCGACCTGAATGGTCGCGACTTTGTAGGTGATGTTGCGCGTCTCGTTGTACATCGGCGCGCCCCAGTAACCATTCCACGGGCCACCCCAACCGCCGCCGTAATTGGTCGTCACTTGCTGCTGACGATCTTCGACGATCAGGTAGGTCTGCACATTCAGGTCAGCCTTGGCCCCCGCCGCTGCCGGGCGCAAGCCACGCTGATCGAGCTGGTCGGCAACGGCCTGGCGGATACGTTGCTCGGTCAGGTCGCTTTTGATTCGTGGATCATCGGGGCGATATTGCAGGGCGGGGTCTTTCCAGCTCCAGCTGCGATAGGCGGCAAAGTCGCGGCTAGCATCGAAGTCGTGGTTGACCTGGTTGGCCGCGCAGGCGCTGAGCAGCGCGGCCATGGCCAGTAAAGCGAGACGGCGGAACATGGTTTTTCTCCGGTTGAAGACATGAACCTGCGGCAGCTTCCCGTTGGCAGAAAGCTAACTCGGAGGATACGCCGACAGGGCCTTTTCCACAGCTTCGCGGATCGAATCGGTGCGATCGATTTCGCTGCCCTTGTTCGCGGTTTCGGCACTGGCACTCCAGACCGGTTGCCCGCTGCCGGCGTCGAACAGATTGACCTGCACCACCACAACCTGCTCGGAATAAGTACGCACGATCGGCACCGTGTTGTACATGCCATAACCGCGACCGTAGCGATCATAGCCGCCGTATCCACCGCCGTAGTAACCATAGTCGTCCTGGACCTGACGCAGACGGGTTTCCAGACGCAGATTGGCGCTGACCAACAGGTCGGCCGGGCGGTTGTCATGCAACGGGCGCAAACCGCGCTGATCAAGGGCATTGCTCACCGCTTCGGCGACTTGCGCCGAGTCCGCCCAGGCCGTGCCCGGCGGCAGTTGCCCGTTGAGCCAGGCCCAGCTGCGATAGCGCCCGTAATCACGCGGCGGCGCCGGGTACGCGCTGCGGTCAAACGTAGTGGCGGCTTGCGCTGGCGCCGGCGGCAAGGGCCGCGATTGCGCCACGTACGGGTTGCTGCTCTGGCAAGCAGCCAACCCCAGACAGATCAGCAGTAACCCGGATTGTGCTTTCATGTCGCGCTCCGATCAGATCGGCCGGCAGATCCAGTGCAAGTAGCGCCCAAGCCCGGCGAAGCTTGGGTGACGGCGGTGAGCGAGCTCCATCTCGAGCAAATCCGCGAGTTCGGCGCGGGCCTGGAATTCCACCGGCATGTAGTCATGAAAAACCCGGATCCCGCTCTGGGTTTCGACCCGCCACAAGCCTTCGAGTTGCGTTGCCAGTTCCCGTGGATCAAGGGGTTGCTGCGGGGTCAGGCTCTGCTTTTCCCCGGCCATGCTGTTCTTGCGCATTTTCTTGAAATGGCCTTTGAGCAGGTTGCGGTAAATCAGCGCATCGCGGTTGTAGAACGCCAGCGACAACCAGCCGTCGGGCTTGGTGAGTTGATGCAGCACCGGCAGGATTGCGTGGGGTTCGGCGAGCCATTCCAGCACGGCGTGGCAGATCACCAGATCGTACGGTTCAGTGAGCTGCCCGAGCAGTTCCTGCCACGATGCCTGGATGAACGTCGCCGTTTGCCCCGCGTCGGCGAAGCGCTGGCGCGCGCCTTCAAGCATCGGTGCGGCCGGCTCGGTGAAGGTCACCTCGTGACCGCGCTCGGCCAGCCACAGCGACATGTGGCCGAGACCGCCGCCAATGTCGAGCACCCGCAACGGGCGATCCGGCAGTGCCTCGATAAGGTCGGCCTGCAACACCGCGAGGCGAATCGCACCTTTGGCGCCGCCATAGATTTTTTCGGCGAACCGCGTCGCCAACTGATCGAAATGCCGGTCGCTCATCAGCTGAACCGCCGTTCGCTGTCGGCGAGCTTGGCGCGCACCACTTCATTCATGTCCAGCCCCAACTCGCTGCACAGCAGCAACAGGTACAGCACGATATCGCCGACTTCCTGCCCGGCGTGGGCGAGTTTATCGGCGGGCAACTGGCGCGACTGGTCTTCCGTCAGCCACTGGAAGATTTCCACCAGTTCGGCCATCTCGACACTGGCGGCCATGGCGAGGTTTTTCGGGCTGTGAAATTGCCGCCAGTCATTGCGGTCGCGAATGGCGTGCAGGCGTTCGGTCAGTTCAACAAGGTTCATCGGGCTCTCCTGAAGGCGTATAGCTTCGGGGGGATACGACCTGAAGGCAAGCAGCGCAGATGATCTATTGTGGGAGCGAGCCTGCTCGCGAAAGCGGTGTGTCATTCAACCCATCAGTTATCTGATCCACCGTATTCGCGAGCAGGCTCGCTCCCACACGGGATTGGTGCAAACCTTCTATCATGCAGGGAACTCGGCCACCCGCGTTGTGGCCCAAGGCTCAGCTCTTTCATCAGGATGCACACATGCAGGTAGAAAGCTTTTTCGAATGGCTTGGTCAGGCACTCGGCTCAATCATCCGTTTTATCGTCGATGGCCTCAGTGGCTTGTTCAACATTTTGAGCAATGCCGGTGGCAACTTTGTCGACGGGCTGGCCAGAACCCTGGGCATGGATACTTCGATCATCAGCATCATCGCCCTGATTGTCGGGCTGATGTTGTTATGGTCGGCGATTCGCGCGTTCATGAATGCGTCGATCATTGCCGGGATCATCTGGTTGTTGCTGGGGTTGTGGCTGCTTAGCTGGATTATTCACTGACACCACCGCCCTCTGTGGGAACGAGCCTGCTTGCGAATGGCCAGCACACCCGAAATCTGCGCCGACGGACACTTAGGCTTCGCGAGCAGGCTCGCTCCCACCTGGATCGCATGAATCGCTACAATCCCCGCTCCCCCAAGGAGCCCGCATGTCCAACCTGATCGCCGACTGGCGCGACCGCCCGACGCACCGCAAGGTCTGGGCACTCGCCGCGCCCATGATTCTTTCCAATATTTCCGTACCGCTGGTGGCGCTGGTCGACAGCACCGTCATCGGTCACTTGCCCCACGCCCATCAACTGGGCGCAGTGGCAGTCGGCGCCAGCCTCTATACCTTTCTTGCCTGGGCCATGGGCTTTCTGCGCATGGGCACCACCGGGTTTGCCGCGCAGGCCGCCGGACGCAGTGACGGTGCGGCATTGCGGCAGATTCTGTTGCAGGGCTTGCTGCTGGCGATGGGACTGGCGCTGGTGCTCGGCACGCTGGGCGTACCGCTGAGCGGCGTTGCACTGCACTTCATGCAACCGTCGGCGGAACTGGGTCAGCTCACCCGGGATTTCTTCCACACGCGGCTGTTCGGCCTGCCCGCCGCGCTGGCCAGTTATGCGCTGGTCGGCTGGTTCCTCGGCACGCAAAACGCCCGGGCGCCGCTGGCGATTCTGCTGACCACCAATCTGATCAACATCGTCCTCAACCTGTGGTTCGTCATCGGCCTGGACTGGGGCGTGGTGGGTTCGGCGCGGGCCTCGGTGATTGCCGAATGGAGCGGCGCCCTGCTCGGCCTGCTGCTGACTCGCAAGGCGCTGCGCGCGTACCCGGGGCACATCGTTTGGGCAGCGCTGAGAATCTGGCAGAGCTGGCGCCCCTTGCTGGCAGTCAATCGCGATATCTTCATCCGCAGCCTGGCGTTGCAATCGGTGTTTTTCCTGATCACCGTGCAAGGCGCGCGATTGGGCGATTCGACGGTAGCCGCCAACGCGCTGCTGCTCAATGGCTTGCTGCTGACCGCGCATGCGCTGGACGGTCTGGCCCATGCCGTCGAAGCCTTGTGCGGACACGCCATCGGCGCCCGTGATCGCCTGGCCCTGCGTCGCTCGCTGGTGGTCGCGGGCGGCTGGTCACTGATCGCCAGCCTCGGCTTTGCCCTGCTGTTTCTGTTGGCCGGGCACCTGTTCATCGAGATGCAGACCGACATCCAGAGCGTGCGCGACACCGCGTTCGTCTATCTGCCCTACCTTGCCGTGCTGCCACTGATTGCGGTCTGGAGCTACCTGCTCGACGGCCTGTTCATCGGCGCCACCCGCGCGCGGGAAATGCGCAACGGCATGCTAATCACCGTGGTGCTGTTATTGCCGTTCGCCTGGGCGCTGCAAGGTCTGGGCAACCATGGGTTGTGGATAACTTTTCTGCTGTTCATGGTGCTGCGCAGCCTGACCCTCGGCGCGCAAGCCTGGTGGCTCAAGCGCAACGATGGCTGGTTCAATGGCGGAGTTCACTGAGTCGGCGTATGCGCGATAAACCCGACCACCTGATCGAGCACTGGCGCCAGGTGCCGCAACGGCCGCGACAGAGTCGCCACCAAGGTTATGTGATTGGGCCGCGAGTAATACAAATCCTGCGCCGGCACACCGGCTTCGCGCAGCTTGCTGGCGAGACCGCCAGTGTTGCGCGTCGGGTTGACCAGATCATCCTCGCTCGCCGCTATCAGCAGGGCCGGTGGTGCGCCGCGCGTGACATGGTTGATCGGCTGCGATTGCGGCGGTGAGTCCGGCCAGAAAAACACCGGACGCACGTCAGGATTCTCGATCGGCAGAAAATCATACGGCCCGGCCAGACCGATCCAGCCCCGCACATCCCTGGTCGACATGCCTACCGCCTCAAGCCACTCGCCATCCAGCGCGAGCATCGCAGCATTGTATCCACCGGAACTGTGGCCCATCAGATACAAGCGCTGCGGGTTGCCGGAGAACTCGTGGATATGCGCTTTGGTCCACGCCAACGCCCGCGCACCGTCCTGCAGAAACAGCGGATAACGCACCTGCGGGTATAACCGGTAATCCGCCACGACTGCGACAATCCCCCGCGAGGCCAGCGCCTCGCCAACAAAGGTGTAGTCGTCACGCGCCCCGCTGTTCCAGCTGCCACCGTAAAAAAACACCACCACCGGCGCATCGGCCAGTGCGTGACGCGGTACATAGACATCAAGCTTTTGCCGGGGATCATCGCCATAAGCGATACCCGCCGTCTTGTCGTATGTGCGATTCGGGGTCAGCGCGTTGAGTACCTTCACGGGCGAGCAGGCGCTCAGCGCCAACAGTAAAAGGGCAACGGACATCACGCCGAGCCCATTGCGGAAAAAACCTGCCATAGGCGTTGAACCTCAACTCAAATTTGATCATCACGCCACTGGCGTCGCACATGCTCAAGCCGCTCTTGCTGAGTGAGGCCCTCCGGTGGCGGCACCAGCACGGCTCGCGGATGCAACAAGCGTAGCCATAACCAGGCGTCGAGCACTGTGCGATCGCTGAATCCCAGCGCCAGGCCTTGTTGAACATGGGAGGCCATCGTCGTGTAGTCGGTTCCCAGTGATTGACACCAACGCCAGATATGCTGCTCCAACAGGCAGGTTTGCAGACGTTCGCGCTGACGCCGAGTGAGGCTTTCCTCGACACTCAGTGGCTCGACAGCCAGCCCGGGGTTACGCAACTGCTGCCAGCCCTCACTGCCGATCGCGCGATCGGCCCACGTGCCGCCGAACCAGCGCAACTGGCGGATCGGCCCAAGCCAGCGGCTCAATTCAGCGGCATCGCAGGCGTCGAAAAAATAGCTCGCGGTCTGGCGGTTGTAATAGCTGAGCAAAGCCCGATGAGTCAGTCCGAACGAGACAGTGAGCATGCGCTGCAAATGACTCAGCAGCTCCTGCGCCGACGCTTCACTGGCGAGCAATAACCCGCGCCAGGTGTCCGGATCGCTATAACACAACGACATCAGTGCCGGGCAATTGCGCAAGTCGACCAACACCGGGCCGTATTCACACACCGGTTCAAACTCCGTGCCGTCGAACAGCCAGAAGCGCCGCTCATTGGCGAACCCCTGGCGTAAAATCGTCAATGCCCGCGCCGCATCCGGGCCATCCAGCAGCAACCACTGCGCCATTGGCTCAAGCGCCGCGCCACTCATGTTGCGCCGCGCTCATCAAGCGCGGTCACCAGCCGACAACTGCATACGGCTTGCGAGCAGTGGCTGAAACTGCCGCCGCCGGGGATCAGGCACAACAGCAACAACGGTGCGCCAGACGTCAGCAGTTGCTGCAAGCCTTGACTCACCAGCGTGTCCGGCAACGGTAACGGTGGCTCATCGGTTCTGTCCGCCATAGCGAGCGACGGCTGTAACACGCCGCTGATCATTGGCTGATCCGGGTCGCCTTCAAAGAAACTCACCACCACTTCGACACCCTCGCCCAGGACGGCCAGAGGCGCGTCGGCCAAGGCTGGCGCAAGTGGCAGCCAACAATGACTCGGCGCCGCCCCTTCGCCCTGATAAAGCCAGTCGAACTGCACCGCCACGGGTCTGAAACTGTCAGGCTGTGGCTCGTCCACCGTCACGACCCAGGCCCGTTGCAGGCTGTGCATACGCAGTCGCGACGGCGCAGTGGCCGCCAAGCTTGAAGGCAGTTGCAGCGCTGCAAACAGTCGGTTGCCATAAGGAAGGTCGAGCGATGGATCAGCGCTGTGCTCGATACGGGTCAGCAACCACTGGCGATTGCACTCGGCGAAAGGGTGCCCGGCCAATCGAAGCCAATGACCGCTGCGTAACGCCGCGAGATGACTGCGACCTTCGGCACTTTGTACCGGCCTTGAGTGTTGCAGCGCGGATTGCAAGGTTTCCTGAAATTGCCAATGACGCACGCCGGGCGACACGCTGTGAATATCAGGGGCGTTCCGATACAGCTCGGTGCCAGCCAATGGCAGTTGCGTCGGATCATCACCGAACACCAGGCAATGCCGGTCGGGCTCGTGTTCGAAAAAGTAGTGAATCCGCGCCTGTGCGCACAAGCGCTGGAGCAGTTGCAGATCGGATTCGCGGTATTGCGTGCAGAACGTGCGGACGGGGTAATCGCCGTGCAATTCGAAGCGTCGCTGGGCACCGACAATTCCGTGTTCCCTGAGCACCTGATCGATGATCTGTGGCACCGAACGGCCACTGAAGATGCGCTGGCTGATACGCAGGTCGAGACAGCCTAGTTTCGGCCCCAGACGGATCCGGCACAACCTTGAGCCGTGCCCGTGTTCGTGCTGGACAAGGCTTTGCAATTGCCCGTGCACACCCTCCCCCGCCGCCCCGAAACACAGGAACGCCGAACGGTAAAGCAGGTCAGCCAGGTCGAGTTGCGCATCCTCGATCAACACATCGATCTCGAATGAAAAAGGCTCGCTGAGGGCTTCGCTACCGGTGAAGGCCAGGACTTCGAAAGGATCGGACAGGCCCGCTACATCGAGACGAAACGAGAACTCGTTGGCTTGATCGAACATAGGCGGATCTCTACAGGAGGGGCGGTCGGGGATTCTCGCCGAGAGCCATGGCCGAGTAGAGTGCCGAAGTACAACTTAGGAAATGACCTACGCGAAAAGCAGACCGGATGACTTTGCTGGCCAGGATCGGCAAGCATTTCGCGAAGATTTTGGGATATCTCCCACCGAGTCATCTGAATTTTCCACAGTTGGTGGGAACATTTCAGACAACCCGGGGGAGATCGCCCCCTGACGTCAGGAAGACAGGTAGGAGGAGCGGGTCAGGCCCAGACGCAAGGCATCGAGAAATTGCGTGCGCTCGCTGGCACTGATGCGGGCACTGGCGCACTTGTCGCGGTAGTGGGTCATCAGTTCTTCCGGCGACAAGTGCACGTAACGCAGCATGTCTTCGATGGTGTCGTGGGTTTCGATGCCGGCGTGGTACACGCTGCCATCGGCGTTCTGGTAGATGTTCACCGAGTCGGTATCACCGAACAGGTTGTGCATGTCGCCAAGGATTTCCTGATAGGCACCGACCAGAAACACACCCAGCAGGTAGTCTTCGCCTTCATTCAAACCGTGCACCGGCAGGCTGGTTTCGATGCTCTGCTCGTCGACGTACTGATTGATCTTGCCGTCGGAGTCGCAGGTCAGGTCTTGCAGCACCGCGCGGCGCAGCGGCTCTTCATCGAGACGGTGCAGCGGGATGATCGGCAAGACCTGATCGATCGCCCAGGTGTCCGGCAGGCTCTGGAAAACCGAGAAGTTGCAGATGTACTTGTCGGCCAGCTTGTCGTTGAGCTCGTCGAGCACCTGACGGTGCGAACGCTGACGGGCTTTCAGCGAGTTGTGCAGGCGACGGCATACGGCGAAGTAGCACTGCTCGGCCAAAGCTTTTTCGGCCAGGGTCAATTTACCGTCGGCGTACTGGGCAGCAACGTCGCTCATGTAGTGAGTGGCACGCCAGTAGGTTTCGGTGACCATTTCAATGTCGGTCGGGCCGAGCAGGTCCACCAGCCACTGCACGGTTTCCGGCAGGTTTTCCTTGTTTTCGATCAGCGGGATTTCGTCGTTGTGCTTCTCGACGTCGGTCACCTGCACCACCAGCATGGCGTGGTGCGCGGTCAGCGAGCGGCCGCTTTCGGAGAAGATGTGCGGATGCGGCAGGCTCTGCGCATCGCAGAATTCCTTGAGCATGCCGACCACGACACCGGCGTAATCGTCCATGTCGTAGTTGATCGAGCTGGCGTTGCGCGAGTGCGTGCCGTCGTAGTCGACACCCAGACCGCCGCCGACGTCGATGTGATCGACCGGCAGACCGAGATTGCGCAGCTCGCCGTAGTAACGGATCGCTTCCTTGAAGCCGTGCTGATAGTCAGCGAGGTTGGCGATCTGCGAACCCATATGGAAGTGCAGCAGACGGATGCCCTGATCCAGGCCGGCCGCGCGGAAACGCTCGACCACCGACAGCAGTTGCGCCGCCGACAGACCGAATTTGGATTTCTCGCCACCGGTGTCCGCCCACTTCGACGAGGCCAGCGACGACAGGCGCACGCGCAGGCCGACCTGTGGCTTGACCTTGAGCGAGGCGGCTTCTTCGATCACCAGACCGACTTCGGATTCTTTCTCGATCACGATGAAGACATTGTGGCCGAGCTTCTGGCCCATCAGCGCCAGACGGATGAACTCGCGGTCCTTGTAACCGTTACAGACGATGGTGCCGCCCTTCGGCGCCAGTGCCAGCACGGCCAGCAGCTCAGGCTTGGAGCCGGCTTCCAGACCGATGGAAACGTCCTGGGTGGCGATGATGTTCTCGATCACCGCTTCTTGCTGGTTGACCTTGATCGGGTACAACGCGGTGTATTTGCTCTGGTATTCCAGGCGCTCAATGTTCGAGTCGAAAGCACCGGTCAGCTGACGAACACGGTCTTGCAGGATATCGGGGAAGCGAACCAGCAGCGGCAAGGACAAACCGCTTTTGCGCAGTTGGTCGACTTGTTCGAACAGGTCGATAGGCGAGCTGCTCGGGCCGTTCGGACGAACTTCGACGCGACCGGCGTCATTGATCGCGAAATACCCGGCCCCCCAATGGCGGATCCCGTAAACACTGCGGCTGTCCGCAACTGTCCATTGGCTGCCATCGTCTTTGCGTGTGCGTCGTACGGACATCGAAGTCCCCTATAAAGAAGTCATAGTGCGTCGCCTGATCTCAGGCCGGCGCAGTCTAAAGAATGAAAATGACGGTTCGTCAGCGCGGCGGTAGACCGCACTGACTGCGTGGAGTTTAGAAACCGGTCATGAACAGGCTCTGTGAAAACCATGGAGACGACACCGGATCTGAACTGCTTCAGCGCCGGATCAAGCCGCAGATGGATTTCACAGAGGCTGCTAGCCGCCGGATTTCTTCGCTTTGAAACCGTGCTTGATCAGCTCAGCCAAGAGTAGCTCGACATGATCGCCCTGGATTTCGATGATCCCGTCTTTCAACGCCCCACCGGTGCCGCAACGTTTCTTCAACGTTGTCGCCAGCTCCTTGAGCGCGTCTTCAGCCAGCGGCACGCCGGTGATGGTGGTCACCGTCTTGCCGCCACGGCCCTTGCTCTCGCGGCGCACGCGGGCAATGCCGTCACCGGCGGGAATCGCGGTTTGTTTGCAGATACAGGCGTCCACCGGCTTACTGCATTCCGGGCAATGACGACCTGCGTCGGTGGAAAATACCAGACCGCCCAGGGCGGCGAAGGATGCGGCTTTTTTGGCCACCGGCAATCCTCTTGGGAGGACAAAGACTGATCGCAACCTTGGGCAAGGTCAGCGACCGCGAAGCCCCACTCAGGCAGGGGCAGCGCTACTGCACCGATACAGATTCGTACGGAACTGTCGAACTTCACGACTATTCAATGTAGGAGCTGCCGAAGGCTGCGATCTTTTGATTCTGCTCTTGATAAAAGCAAGATCAAAAGATCGCAGCCTTCGGCAGCTCCTACAGGCTCACGTCGTGACGGCCAACAGGCCCACATCAAACCGTACCGGTGCAGCTTGAAAAGGTCGCGCAGTGTAACGGCAAAAATCCCGATTGCTAAGTGCCAATCGGCGCCAATTTATGTGTTCTTTGCGACGTCGCTTTGCTGCGCCTTCAGATAGCGCTTCAACGCGGCCAGAGAGTCCGGGCAATAAGGCTTCTGCTGGATTTCCCGCAGCACCTGCTCGACCGGAATAAAGCGCGCTTCCAGCACCTCTTCAGGTTGCAGTGTCAACGGCCCGTCCCACACGGCAGAAAACGCCGAACACCACAGGCGATTGCCGGTGTCCTCGAAGTAGAAATGGTCATGGGCCGTCAGCTCGACACCGCTGACGCCCAATTCCTCTTCCAGCTCGCGGGCCGCCGACTCGGCGTAAGTCTCGTCCGCCTGCACCATGCCACCCGCCGCGACGTCCCAATACCCGGGATAAATCGCCTTGCTCAACGTGCGCCGGTGCACGCAAAGCTCACCGGCGGAATTGAACAGCATGATGTAGGTGCCACGCCCGATCAGCCCGCGCTCGCGCAAATCGGCGCGGACAAGAGCGCCGAGCAGGTTGTCCTGCTCGTCGACCCAAGCGATCTGTTCGGCATCCGAGGCGGCGCGGTGGGCCGCCTCTTTCGCGCTATCGACCATGACTCAGCCCTGATTGAGCAGTTGACGCAAATCGATCACCGCGGCGTTGGCCCGGGAAATATAGTTGGCCATGACCAGCGAGTGGTTAGCCAGCACGCCGAAGCCGCTGCCGTTAAGAATCATAGGACTCCAGACCGGCTCCTGCGAAGCTTCCAGCTCACGGATGATCTGGCGCACGCTGACCGTGGCGTTTTTCTTCGCCAGCACATCGGCGAAGTCGACTTCGATGGCGCGCAGCAGGTGCGACAACGCCCAGGCTTGGCCGCGTGCTTCGTAGAACACGTTGTCGATCTGCATCCACGGGGTCTCGACGACTTCCTCGTCAACTTGCGGCACTTCACCGATGGCTGGCACTTCGGTTTTCAGCGCGGTGTTGAGTTTGACCCGGCCAACGCTGGCCGACAGGCGTTGCGACAGCGAACCGAGACGGGTGCCGACATCGCCCAGCCAGTTGTTCAGGTTGTCGGTGCGGGCATAGAACAGTGCGTTTTTCTGGGTTGGATCGGACAGGCGCGCCTGATAACGACTCAGCGAGTTGATGCCTTCCTGATACTCCGACTCACTCGACGGCAGGATCCAGCTCTTGTTGTCGAAGTTGAAACGCGGCTCGGCCTTGGCCAGATCGGCATCTTCCGCCGACTGCGACTGCGAACGGGCAAAGTCTTTGCGCAAGGCACGGGTCAGGTCACGCACCTGCACCAGCACGCCGTATTCCCAGCTTGGCGTGTTGTCCATCCACAGGCCCGGCGGGAAGCGGTCGTTGGAAATGTAGCCGCCCGGCTTGTTGAGCAAAGTGCCGGCAACGGTCTTCAGGGTTTCGACGGTGGTGTAGCCGATCACCATCTGCTTGCCTTCTTTCTCGGCCGCCACTTGAGCGTTTTGCGCGACCGGAAACAGCGCCGGCTCCTGGCTCCAGTACCAGCCGAGGCCAATGGTCACCAGCAGGTAGATGCCGATCAGCGTGGCCAATGCACGGCTGAACAGCAATCCGCCAACATAGCTGCGGGTGGCCGACTTGGGCTCGGCGGCACGTTCAGGCGCGCTGCCCGCGCGGTTTTTCCAGTCCAGCATGGCGATATCCTTTCAATCACTTGGGTTCAACGGTTCGACCACAACCATACAACAACGTGCCAAGGCCGGGCACCCGCACGTAAAGATAAGCCGCAATTCGTATGGGCGAATGACGCTTCGACGATGACTAAGGGAATCCCCGATGCCCGCGCCTCAGCCAAACAGATGCCAGGCCCGTGAAACCCCTTTGCGATCTCACGCACCGCGCGGTTAAAAGCACGCATCCCGCCCCTCGTACTTTCTGCCGAAACACCCGAATGATGGGGAGTTGAACGATGACGAGGTCAAAAACAAAACCGCCCGGTCAGAAACTGAATAGTGACGCACTGCAGATTATTGACGTACGACACTCGTGTAAGGGAAAAGAGGTGCTAGCATAGAGCCACCAGTCGATCTCAGCATGCAGCCTAACTAGTAGTCAGGATATGACCGAGCCAGAAGACCCCAGCCGTGAGCGTCTCAAGCACCACTTTGCCCAGCGGGTAATTCATCAGGCACGTCAGATTCTTGAGATATGGCAGCGCCTGCAACGCAGTGAGTGGTCCACGGTCGACCTCGCCGAACTGAGCGAGGCCAACTTGCGCCTGCTGCGTTTTGCCGAGCGTTTCGAGCAACCGGAGCACACTCAGCTCGCGCGCCATATCGGTCAGTCCCTGGAAGCGGTGGACGCCAATCGCGGCCGCCTCAGCAGTGGCCTGATCACTGACCTCAATCGTTTGATGCAGCGTTTGTCGCGCACCGGCCTGCGCCATGGCGATCAACTTGACCAGACTTTCCTGCCGCCGCTGCGCAAACCCATCTACGTGATGCTGCAGGATCACGACCGCGCCGAACGCCTGGCCAAACAGCTGGAATTCTTTGGCTTAAGCGCGCAAGCGCTGGACAGTGTTTCGGCCTTTCGCTCATCAATGGTCGAGCGCCTGCCTGCGGCGATCGTCATGGACGTGGACTTCAGCGGCGCCGGCATCGGCCTGAAGCTCGCCGCCGAAGCTCAGATCGGCCTGGAAGAGCCGCTGCCACTGCTGTTTTTCAGCCTGCACGAAACCGACACGCCCACTCGTCTCGCCGCCGTACGCGCCGGTGGCCAGGAATTTCTCACCGGCACCCTCGAAGCCTCGAGCCTGCTGGAGAAAATCGAAGTCCTTACCTGCGTCGCCCAGTACGAACCTTATAAAGTGCTGATCATCGACGACTCACGCGCGCAGGCCTTGCACACCGAGCGCCTGCTCAACAGCGCCGGGATCGTCACCCGCACCTTGATCGAACCGATTCAGGCGATGGCCGAACTGGCCGATTTCCAGCCCGACCTGATCATCCTCGACATGTACATGCCAGCCTGCACTGGCACCGAACTGGCCAAGGTGATCCGCCACAACGATCGCTATGTCAGCGTGCCGATCATCTACCTGTCAGCCGAAGACGATCTGGACAAGCAGCTCGACGCCATGAGTGAGGGCGGCGATGACTTCCTGACCAAACCGATCAAGCCGCGCCACCTGATCACCACCGTGCGCAACCGCGCCGCCCGCGCGCGCAACCTCAAAGCACGGATGGTCCGCGACAGCCTCACCGGTTTGTACAACCACACGCATATTCTGCAATTGCTTGAAGACTGCTCGTTCCGTGCTCGCCGCGAAAACAAGCCGTTGAGCTTTGCCATGCTCGACATCGACCACTTCAAACGGGTCAACGACAGCCATGGCCACCCGATGGGTGACCGGGTGATCAAGAGCCTCGCGCTGTTCCTCAAGCAGCGTTTGCGCAAAACCGATTTCATCGGCCGTTATGGCGGCGAAGAATTCGCCATCGTCATGCCCGACACCGATATAGAAGCCGCGCATAAAGTGCTCGACGAAATCCGCCAGCGCTTTGCCGAAATCCATTACCCGGCACAACCGCAGGACTTGTGGTGCACCTTCAGCGCCGGCGTGGTGGAAATGCACGATGACTGCGACAGCCTGATGATGGCCAGTCAGGCCGACGAAGCGCTGTACCGCGCCAAGGGTGCCGGACGCAATCGGGTGCAGACCGCGCGCGAATCAAAGCAAAGTGCCACTTTTTCATCGGATTCCACTGATTCGGTCATAACCCTGTAACAGAACCGCAATAAATTCAGGCGCTTACCATTTCTGCCGTTGGTAGCCGTCATGCGCCTGAAGTTGCTCACCAATCTCAATACGCTGCTGCTGGTCGCCGTGTGCCTCGCACTCGGCGCCACGCTGTGGTGGTCGCAAAAAGCCCTCGAACGCCCTTATCTGTTGATGGAGCGTTATCTTGGGCTGTCGCAACAATTTCAGAACGAGGTGGCGCGCAACGTCGAGGACTACCTCGCCAGCGGCGACGCTTTGCGCCTGAGCAGCGCCAGCCAGGCTATCGACGGTTTGCAGAAGGAACTCGGCGAATTGCCGCCGGCGCTGGCCGACACCCTCCGCCCGAGCCTGTCGGGCCTTGATGAGTTCAGCAAAACCGACCTGCTCGCCGCGGGCAAACTGGCCGGTGACCCGCAGGCGCTGCTGTTGCAGGCCGAACGCGAATTGAGCGCCAGCCTCGACCAGCTCAGCACGTACGCCAATGGTAATGCGGCTTATCTGACGCCATTGCTCGCCGCGTCGCAGCACGTGGGCAAACTCTCGCTGGCACGGGACAAACTGGTCAGCAGCGGGCGCAGTGAACTGGCCGCCGATGTTGAGCGCGAAGTCAGCAACATCCGGGCTCAGGCTCAGGCGATCGATGCCCTGCCCTTGCTCGGCGTGGTCGCCAAAAACGAATCGGGCAGCGACGACTTCGCGGCGATGATGGGCATCGAAAACACCGAAAAAACCGTCGCCGAGGATGCCGGCGTCGGCCTCAAGCGCGAACTTAACAGCTTGCTCGGACGTTATCCGGCGGAGCTTGAGCGCACCCGCGATCAGATTCAGAAACGCACGGAGTTGAGTGCCGCCACTCACCAGAAAATCACCGCGGTACAGCAAGCCATCGCAGGTCTGGAACCGGTGGTCCGCGCCCAGCACGGCCAGATCCAGGGCGAAGTGCGCTTGATGCAAGGCGTGATGATCGGTTTGATACTGCTGATTGCCCTGCTGATTGATACCTTGCAACGCCGACTTTCACGCACCCTGACCAATCTCGCGCCAGCCCTGTCGACCTGGGCCGAAGGTGACTTCAGTAGCGATATTCATCTGGGCAAGACCAACCGCGAGTTGCACGACATTGAAGCCTCGCTGAACCGCTTGCGCGCGTATCTGGTGGATCTGGTCGGCACCATTCGCGGCAATGCCGAACAAGTGGCGGGCAGCAGTCGCACCCTCGCCGAACTGAGCAACGATTTGCACAGCGGTGCCGAACATCAGGCCGGCGATACCGCGCTGATCCGCGATTCCCTCGGCGAGCTGGAGGCCACCATTCAGCAGGTGGCCGGCGATGCGCAGCAGGCAGCGGATGCCAGCCGTCACGCCGGACTGGCGGTCGAACATGGCCAGGCCGTGATTGGCCAGAGCCTGACCGGATTGCATGCATTGGTCGGCGAAGTGCAGGGCAATGCGCAGATGATCGAGCATCTGGCTGAAGAGTCGGCGACCATCGGCGGCGTGTTGACCGTGATTCGCTCGATCGCCGACCAGACCAACCTGCTGGCCCTGAACGCGGCGATTGAAGCGGCACGCGCCGGGGAAATGGGTCGCGGGTTTGCCGTGGTCGCCGAGGAAGTCCGCTCATTGGCACAACGCACCGCAGGCGCAACCGCCGAGATTCAAACGCTGATCGCCGGCCTGCAAACCGCCGCCCGCCAATCGGTGGAAGGCATGCGCGCGCAGGTCGAACACGCCGAAGCCACGGCCAATCAGGCGCAAGCGGCGGATGGCGCGCTGGATAAAATCGTCGGTGCGATCCAGACCATTTCCGACACGGCGATCCGCATTGCCGATGTCACCGCGCAGCAAAGCGGCGCGGTCAGCGAGATTCGCGATCACAGTGAGCGGATTCATCAACTGGGTGGGGATAATCTGGTGCGCATCGGTCGCGGACGCGAACAGGGCGAAAATCTGCTGGTATTGGGCGGGCAATTGCATACAGCTGTTCAGGCATTTCGCGTCTGATAGACCGCCTTCGCGAGCAGGCTCGCTCCCACATTGGAATGCATACCCCTGTGGGAGCGAGCCTGCTCGCGAAGGCGTCAGTCCAGACACCACAAGTGACCGGATCAAATCACTTGGTCACATATTTCGCGCAAACATCGGCCATCGTGCTGGCTATTGCATAGAACTGGACAGTCACAAAGTCTTTGCGGCATAGTCGCCGGGTTCTGACGATTGCTCATTCATAACAAGGACTACGCAGATGGCGACCCTACTGGTGCTGCACGGCCCCAACCTGAACCTGCTCGGCACCCGCGAACCCGGCACTTACGGTTCAACGACTCTGGCGCAGATCAATCAGGATCTGGAACGCCGCGCCCGTGAAGCCGGCCATCATCTGCTCTATCTGCAAAGCAATGCCGAGTACGAATTGATCGACCGCATCCACGCCGCGCGCGGCGAAGGTGTCGATTTCATTCTGATCAATCCAGCAGCTTTTACGCACACAAGTGTCGCATTACGTGACGCGTTGCTGGGAGTGAGCATCCCATTCATCGAAGTGCATTTGTCCAACGTGCACAAACGCGAACCTTTCCGCCATCACTCTTACTTCTCCGACGTAGCGGTGGGAGTGATCTGCGGCCTTGGCGCCAGCGGTTACCGACTGGCCCTGGAGGCTGCGCTAGAACAGCTTGAAACACAGGCAACGGCTTGAACTACAAGCGTTAAACGCCCCTGACCGACCCTTGGGAGTTGATGATTCATGGATATCCGTAAAGTTAAGAAACTGATCGAATTGCTGGAAGAGTCCGGCATCGACGAGCTCGAGATCAAGGAAGGCGAAGAGTCCGTACGCATCAGCCGCCACAGCAAGACCCCGGCTCAGCAGTACTACGCGCCGGCTCCGATGCAGGCTCCGGCTGCCGCACCTGTTGCTGCCGCTGCTCCGGTTGCGGCCGCAGCCCCGGCTGCCGCTGCTGCGCCAGCGCTGAACGGCACTGTTGCCCGTTCGCCGATGGTCGGCACCTTCTACCGCAAATCTTCGCCAACCTCGCCATCCTTCGTTGAAGTCGGCCAGACCGTGAAGAAAGGCGACACTCTGTGCATCGTTGAAGCCATGAAGATGATGAACCACATCGAAGCTGAAACCAGCGGTGTGATCGAGTCCATCCTCGTCGAAGACGGCCAGCCGGTTGAGTACGACCAACCGCTGTTCACCATCGTTTGAACTGCGGAGAGCCTTTGATGACTGCGAAGTTGGAAAAAGTTCTGATCGCGAACCGCGGTGAGATCGCCCTGCGGATTCTGCGTGCCTGCAAAGAGATGGGCATCAAGACCGTCGCCGTTTACTCCAAGGCCGACAAAGAGCTGATGCACCTGGGTCTGGCAGACGAATCCGTCTGCATCGGCCCGGCGTCTGCTGCTCAGTCCTACCTGCACATCCCGGCCATCATCGCTGCCGCTGAAGTGACTGGCGCTACCGCCATTCACCCAGGCTACGGCTTCCTCGCGGAAAACGCCGATTTTGCCGAGCAGGTCGAGAACTCCGGCTTCGCTTTCATCGGCCCGAAAGCCGACACCATTCGCCTGATGGGCGACAAGGTATCGGCCAAGCACGCGATGATCGAAGCAGGCGTGCCAACCGTTCCAGGCTCCGACGGTCCGCTGCCGGAAGACGAAGAAACGGCATTGCGCATCGGTCGTGAAGTCGGCTACCCGGTGATCATCAAAGCCGCTGGCGGCGGTGGTGGTCGCGGCATGCGCGTAGTGCACAAGGAAGAAGACCTGATCGCCTCGGCGAAACTGACCCGCTCTGAAGCAGGCGCGGCGTTCGGCAACCCGATGGTCTATCTGGAAAAATTCCTGACCAACCCGCGTCACGTCGAAGTACAAGTGCTGTCCGACGGCCAGGGCCACGCAATCCATCTGGGTGACCGCGATTGCTCGCTGCAACGTCGTCACCAGAAGGTTCTCGAAGAAGCGCCGGCACCGGGCATCGACGAGCAGGCTCGCCAGGAAGTACTGGCTCGCTGCGTCAAAGCGTGCATCGACATCGGCTACCGCGGTGCGGGTACTTTCGAGTTCCTGTACGAGAACGGTCGTTTCTACTTCATCGAAATGAACACCCGTGTTCAGGTGGAGCACCCGGTTTCGGAAATGGTCACCGGCATCGACATCGTCAAGGAGATGCTCAGCATCGCCGCTGGCAACAAGCTGTCGTTCACTCAGGATGACGTGGTGATTCGCGGTCACTCGCTGGAGTGCCGGATCAACGCTGAAGACCCGAAAACCTTCATGCCGAGCCCGGGTACGGTCAAGCATTTCCACGCTCCAGGCGGCAACGGCGTTCGCGTCGATTCGCACCTGTACAGCGGTTATGCCGTTCCGCCGAACTACGACTCGCTGATCGGCAAGCTGATCACCTACGGCGCCACCCGCGACGAAGCCATGGCACGCATGCGCAATGCCCTGGACGAAATCGTGGTTGACGGGATCAAGACCAATATCCCGCTGCACCGTGATCTGGTTCGTGACGAAGGCTTCTGCAAAGGGGGCGTGAACATTCACTACCTCGAGCACAAGCTGGCTGGCGAGAAGCACTAAGCTTCAACCCGCACCAGACAAAGCCGCCTTCGGGCGGCTTTGTTGTTTCTGGGGCAGATCAAAAGATCGCAGCCTGCGGCAGCTCCTACAGCGGAACACATTCCAATTGTAGGAGCTGCCGCAGGCTGCGATCTTTTGATCTTCGGCCATGGTCGTGTTCTGCCGCGCGCTCGCGTAAACTTGCGCGCTTCTCGCCGGCCGCTAGGCTGCAATCAATATTTTTCAAAGGTGCCCGCCATGCCTTGGCTGCAAGTACGTCTCGCCATCAGCCCGGAACAAGCCGAAACCTACGAAGACGCTTTCCTTGAAGTGGGCGCCGTGTCGGTGACCTTCATGGACGCCGAAGATCAGCCGATCTTCGAGCCGGAACTCAACACCACCCCGCTGTGGGCGCATACGCACCTGCTCGCGCTGTTCGAGGGCGGCACCGAACCTGCACCGGTGCTGGCCCATCTGGAACTGCTGACCGGCAGCCCGTTGCCCGAGCACCACAGCGAAGTCATTGAAGATCAGGACTGGGAACGCAGCTGGATGGACGGTTTCCAGCCGATGCGTTTCGGCCAGCGCCTGTGGATCGTGCCGAGCTGGCACGCCGCGCCGGAACCTGACGCAGTCAACCTGCTGCTCGATCCGGGCCTGGCCTTCGGCACCGGCACCCACCCGACCACCGCACTGTGCCTGGAATGGCTCGACGGTCAGGACCTGAAAGACTGCAACGTGCTCGACTTCGGTTGCGGCTCGGGGATCCTCGCGATCGCCGCCCTGCTGCTCGGCGCGAAAGAAGCCGTCGGTACCGACATCGACGTGCAGGCGCTGGAAGCCTCGCGCGACAACGCCGGGCGCAACAACATCGCCGACGAACTGTTCCCGCTGTACCTGCCGGAAGATCTGCCGCAGGTTCAAGCCGACGTGCTGGTCGCCAACATTCTCGCCGGCCCGCTGGTTTCGCTGGCGCCGCAACTGTCCACACTGGTCAAGTCCGGTGGACGTCTGGCGCTGTCGGGCATTCTCGCCGAGCAAGGTGAGGAAGTCGCCGCAGCTTATGCGCAGGACTTCGACCTCGACCCGATCGCCAATCGCGATGGCTGGGTGCGCATCACTGGCCGTCGGCGCTAATATGACCGCCTGCATAATCCGGATCGCCGCATGACCGACAGTTTCGTCACCCAGTGCCCGCATTGCCAAACCAGTTTCCGCGTCAGCCATGCTCAATTGAGCGTGGCCCGCGGGGTGGTTCGCTGCGGCTCCTGCCTGCAAGTGTTCAACGCCGCCAAACAGCTGCTGGAACAACACGCCGGCAAGGACGTGGTGACGCCGGCTGCGCCGCTCATTGCCGCGTTGCCTGACGAAGTGCCGCCGGCCGTTGAGCCGCCGCCCATCGTCGAGCAACCCGAGCCGCGCGCCATCAGCCAAAAGCAGTGGAGCGCCTCGGCGCTTGATCTCGACAGCCTTGATCTGGACGAAGAACTCGCCCGCCTCGAACAACGGGAAATCCAGCCAGCCACCGAACTCGGCCGGGTGCGCGAAGACACCCTGAGTGCCCGTCGCGACAGCCCGGAGCCGGAAGACGCCGCATGGCCAGGCAGCCTGTTCAGCGAACCCGCCGATGAGCGGATGCCTGAGCCGGAGGACGAGCCGCTGATTGACGAAATTGAACCGGTCAAATCCGAGCGCACCGAACCTTCGCTGTCGCTGGAACCGGTGGACCTGGATGACGAGCCGGCAATCCCGCATCTGCGCCTGCACGACCCGATCGACCCGAACGCCCGCCGCGAGCGCTTGTCGACCAGCGACGAGGTCGATGACGACGATTTGCCATCGATCGAGCCGCTGCGCAAAAAGCGCGAACGTGCAGAGCCGGGTGTGCGCGCCGAAGTCCTGCAAGACCTGACCGACGACCCGCTGCAACTGGACTGGCAGAAACGCCGCTCGCCGTGGGGACGCCGCTTGCTCTGGCTGCTGTTGGTGCTGCTGGCGGCAGGCGGACTGGCTGCCCAATACATCGCCTATCATTTCGATGAACTGGCCCGCCAGGATCAATACCGCCCGTGGTTCCAGCAAATCTGCCCGCAGATTGGCTGCACGGTGCCGTCCAAGGTCGACATCGCCCGGATCAAGAGCAGCAACCTGGTGGTGCGCAGTCATCCGGAGTTCAATGGCGCACTGGTGGTCGACGCGATCATTTATAACCGCGCGACGTTCTCTCAGCCCTTTCCATTACTGGAACTGCGCTTTGCCGATCTCAACGGCCACCTGATCGCCAGTCGTCGCTTCAAACCCGGCGAGTACCTCAGAGGGGATCTTGAGGGTCTGGCGGAGATGCCGCCGCAGACGCCGATCCACATTGCGCTGGATATCCTCGATCCAGGCCCGAAAGCGGTGAATTACAGCCTGAGTTTCCACTCTCCCGAGTGAATCCCTGCGTCGCTTTGCAATTGACGGCGGTTTTCTGACTTTGCCACGCACAACCAAACCCGTGGCGATAACAGAATAACTGTTCAGATTTTGTTCAATTCAGCCTTTATCCAGTCATCGAGAGCGGGTATCATGCCAACCCTTTTTCGAACTCTCATGATCCGGCCCCACCTCAGGGAAGTCCTATGTCGGCGGTACGCATCGGCCCATACACATTGCAGAACGGCTTGATTCTCGCCCCGATGGCGGGAGTCACCGACCAGCCCTTTCGTCAGCTGTGCAAGCGTCTGGGCGCAGGGCTTGTAGTCTCGGAAATGGTCACCAGTGACATGAGCCTGTGGAACACCCGCAAGTCGCGCATGCGCATGATCCACGAAGGCGATCCCGAGCCGCGCTCGGTGCAGATTGCCGGTGGCGATGCGCAGATGCTGGCGGATGCGGCCCGGGCCAACGTCGAGCTGGGCGCACAGATTATTGATATCAACATGGGTTGCCCGGCAAAGAAGGTCTGCAACAAGGCCGCCGGTTCCGCGTTGTTGAAGGACGAAGCATTGGTGACCGAGATCCTGCAGGCCGTTGTGGCCGCGGTTGATGTGCCGGTCACCTTGAAGATCCGCACTGGCTGGGATCGCGACAACAAGAACGGCCTGACCGTGGCGAAGATCGCCGAGCAGGCCGGGATCACCGCGCTAGCAGTGCATGGCCGCACTCGCGCCGATCTGTACACCGGTGAAGCCGAATACGACACGATTGCCGCGATCAAGCAGGCCGTGTCGATGCCGGTGTTTGCCAATGGCGATATCGATTCGCCGGAAAAGGCCCGTTACGTGCTCGACGCGACCGGTGCCGATGGCCTGTTGGTTGGCCGTGCCGCTCAGGGGCGGCCGTGGATTTTTCGCGAGATCGATCACTTCCTGCGTACCGGCGAGAAATTGCCGGCACCGAAGCTGATCGAGGTGGAACGCATTCTGCTAGAGCATCTGGCCGCACTTCACGCTTTCTATGGGGACGTGATGGGCGTGCGCATTGCGCGCAAGCATGTGGGCTGGTATCTCGCAACCTTGCCGGGCGCCAGGGAGTTTCGCGCCCGTTTCAATCGTTTGGATGGTACGGAAACACAATGCGCCAATGTTCGGGAGTTCTTCGCCGAGCATTACAAGAGCCTGACAGGGGACGATGAAGGGGTGGCCGCATGACGATGATGACCGAGACTTTAGTGAGTGGAACAACACCCGTGAGCGACAACGTGAATTTGAAACAGCACCTCAACACCCCGAGCGAAGAAGGCCAGACCCTTCGCGGGAGTGTCGAGAAGGCGCTGCACAATTATTTCGCCCACCTTGAGGGCGCGTCCGTCACGGATGTGTACAACCTGGTGCTCTCCGAAGTCGAGGCTCCCCTGCTCGAAAGCGTGATGAACTACGTCAAGGGCAACCAGACCAAGGCCAGTGAGCTGCTCGGACTTAACCGCGGCACGCTGCGCAAGAAACTCAAGCAGTACGATCTGCTGTAAGCATTCAATCAAACCAGAAAGGCGCCCGCGTAAAAAACGGTCGCCTTTTTTGCTGACTTCCTTTGCTTTTGATGGAAATTGAGATGACCGACCAGACTACCCGCCTGCCGATCCGCCGCGCCTTGATCAGCGTTTCCGACAAGACCGGGATCCTCGAATTCGCCAAGGAGCTTGAGGCTCTGGGCGTCGAGATCCTCTCCACCGGCGGGACGTTCAAGCTGCTGCGCGACAACGGTGTTGCCGCAGTGGAAGTCGCGGATTACACCGGTTTCGCCGAGATGATGGACGGCCGGGTGAAAACCCTGCACCCGAAAATCCACGGCGGCATCCTCGGTCGTCGCGGTATCGACGACGCCATCATGAGCGAGCACGGTATCAAGCCGATCGACCTGGTTGCGGTCAACCTGTACCCGTTCGAAGCCACCATCAACAAGCCAGGCTGCGACCTGCCGACCGCGATCGAGAACATCGACATCGGCGGCCCGACCATGGTCCGTTCGGCAGCGAAAAACCATAAAGACGTAGCGATCGTGGTGAATGCCAGCGATTACGCCAGCGTCCTCGAAGGCCTGAAGGCCGGTGGCCTGACCTACGCTCAGCGTTTCGACCTGATGCTCAAGGCCTTCGAACACACCGCCGCCTACGACGGCATGATCGCCAACTACATGGGCACTGTGAATCAGGCCGCTGAAACCCTGAGCACCGAAGACCGCAGCGAATTCCCGCGCACCTTCAACAGCCAGTTCATCAAGGCCCAGGAAATGCGCTACGGCGAGAACCCGCACCAGAGCGCGGCGTTCTACGTGGAAGCCAAGCCTGCCGAAGTCGGCATCGCCACCGCAACCCAACTGCAAGGCAAAGAGCTGTCGTACAACAACGTGGCCGACACCGACGCCGCACTGGAATGCGTGAAGAGCTTCGTCAAGCCAGCCTGCGTGATCGTCAAGCACGCCAACCCGTGCGGCGTGGCGGTCAGCCCGGACGCTGAAGGCGGCATCCGTCAGGCTTACGAACTGGCTTACGCGACTGACACCGAATCGGCATTCGGCGGCATCATCGCGTTCAACCGTGAACTGGATGCGGAGACCGCTAAAGCGATCGTCGACCGTCAGTTCGTGGAAGTGATCATCGCCCCAAGCGTCAGCGCAGAAGCCCGCGCCATCGTTGCGGCCAAAGCCAACGTGCGCCTGCTGGCCTGCGGCGAGTGGTCGGCCGACCGCGCAGCCGCGTGGGACTACAAGCGCGTCAACGGTGGCCTGCTGGTGCAGAGCCGCGACATCGGCATGATCAGCGCCGATGACCTGAAGGTCGTGACCAAACGTGCCCCGACCGAACAGGAAATCCACGACCTGATCTTCGCCTGGAAAGTGGCCAAGTACGTTAAATCCAACGCCATCGTCTACGCCAAGAACCGTCAGACCATCGGTGTCGGCGCTGGCCAGATGAGCCGCGTAAACTCGGCACGTATCGCTGCGATCAAGGCTGAGCACGCGGGTCTGCAAGTGGCCGGCTCGGTGATGGCCTCGGACGCGTTCTTCCCGTTCCGCGACGGTCTGGACAACGCGGCCAAGGTCGGTATCACTGCAGTGATCCAGCCGGGCGGCTCGATGCGTGACGCTGAAGTGATTGCCGCTGCTGATGAGGCTGGCATCGCCATGGTCTTCACCGGCATGCGCCACTTCCGTCACTGATACACCGCTCCCTCTGTGTAGGAGCTGCCGCAGGCTGCGATCTTTTGATCTTGCTGTTGAAAGAGCAAAAGATCGCAGCCTTCGGCAGCTCCTACAGGTTCAGTCCGCAGAGGTTTGGAAGCGCCCCACAGAATTTTGAGGTTTTTGAAATGAATGTTTTGATCATTGGCAGCGGTGGCCGTGAACACGCCCTGGCCTGGAAAGTGGCTCAGGATCCGCGCGTGCAGAAGGTGTTCGTCGCGCCGGGCAACGCCGGTACGGCAATTGAAGCCAAGTGCGAAAACGTCGCCATCGACGTGCTGGCCCTTGAGCAACTGGCCGACTTTGCCGAGAAAAACGTTTCTCTGACCATCGTCGGCCCGGAAGTGCCGCTGGTCGCTGGCGTCGTTGATCTGTTCCGCTCCCGTGGCCTGGACTGCTTCGGTCCGACCGCCGGTGCCGCGCAGCTGGAAGGTTCGAAAGCCTTCACCAAGGACTTCCTCGCGCGCCACAAGATTCCGACCGCCGACTACCAGAACTTCACCGAGATCGAGCCGGCCCTGGCTTATCTGCGTGAAAAAGGCGCGCCGATCGTGATCAAGGCCGACGGCCTGGCCGCCGGTAAAGGCGTGATCGTCGCCATGACCCTGGCTGAAGCCGAAGACGCCGTGCGCGACATGCTCGCTGGCAACGCGTTCGGCGACGCCGGTTCGCGCGTCGTCATCGAAGAGTTCCTCGACGGCGAAGAAGCTTCGTTCATCGTCATGGTCGACGGCAAAAACGTTTTGCCAATGGCCACCAGCCAGGACCACAAACGCGTTGGCGACGGCGACAGCGGCCCGAACACGGGCGGCATGGGGGCCTACTCCCCTGCCCCGGTAGTGACCGCCGACGTGCACAAGCGCGTGATGGATCTGGTGATCTGGCCGACCGTGCGCGGCATGGCTGAAGAAGGCAACGTCTACACCGGCTTCCTCTACGCCGGTCTGATGATCGACAAGGCTGGTAATCCAAAGGTTATCGAGTTCAACTGCCGCTTCGGCGATCCGGAAACCCAACCGGTGATGCTGCGTCTGCAATCGAGCCTGGTGCTGTTGGTTGAAGCTGCTCTGGCGCAAGCGCTGGACAAGGTTGAAGCGCAGTGGGATCCACGCCCGAGCGTCGGCATCGTGCTGGCCGCAGGCGGCTACCCGGGCGACTACGCCAAGGGCGCGGCGATCAACGGTCTGGATGCTGCCGCCAGCCTGGAAGGCAAAGTCTTCCACGCCGGTACCGCGCTGAAGGATGGTCAGGTCGTAACTGCCGGTGGTCGCGTACTCTGCGCCACTGCCATGGGCGCAAGCGTCGGCGAAGCTCAGCAGCAAGCCTACAAGCTGGCGGCGGCCATCGACTGGGAAGGCTGCTTCTACCGCAAGGACATTGGCTACCGCGCCATTGCCCGTGAACGTGGCGAAACCCAGGAATAAGCTGTTCATCAAGTCCGGCGAGGGCTACCGTTCCTCGCCGGGCTGTTCCGCCGCCGCGCATCGTTATATTCTGGCATCAACCTACGAAGGGATTTCGCCGTGCGCTGGCTCAGGATTGCCATAAGCTTCACCGTCACGTTGCTGACCTTGCTCTGCATGCTCCCGGCCCAGGCCGCGCAAGGCAGTGGCTGGTCGGTATTGCTTGATGATCAGGGCAATCTGCAACTGAGCGATATCCGCTCCGCTCGCTACACCAATCAATTCAGCCCCATCGACCTTGACCGCCTCACTGCGTCCGAGCCCAATGGCGCCATGTGGCTGCGTTTCAAACTGGCGCCGGGCAAGCACGAACAAGTGCTGCGCATTTTTGCCCCCGACCTGTCACAGCTCAATCTCTACGTGCTCGACGGTGACAAGCTGATCGAGCAACGCAACACCGGCACCGATCAGCCACAGGCTGAACGACCGTTGCCGAGCAGCGACTTCATGTTGCCGCTGCCGCAAAGCGACAAACCCCTCGAGGTCTATCTGCGCCTGGTCTCCGACCACCAGTTGCGCCCGCACGTCACCCTGCAATCGGCGGTGATGAGCGCGGCCAACCACAATCAGACGCTGGTCTTCGGCTTGCTGTTCGGCTGTCTCGGCATGCTGCTGTTGCACAACCTTGTGCGCTACGCCTACTCCCGCTCGCGCAGCAGCCTGTGGCTGGCAGTCTGCGAAGGCCTGTTGGGCCTCAGCCTGTTGCTGCTGCTCAACCTCGCCGGCCCGTGGCTGCCGAACTGGCACGCGGTGCAGACCCCTGGCGCCTATCTGGCGTTGCTGCTGACCGCACCGGCCGGGCTGATGTTCGCCTATCGCTTCTTCGCTCCGCTCGGCCCGCACCCGCTGAACAAACTGTTGCTGGGCGATATCTTGTTTATCGTGACCTGCAGCCTGTTGCTGCTGTTCGTCAACACCCTGCCGCTGAACATCATTACCTATGCCTTGGTGGCCCTGGCCGGCCTGAGCATGCTGTTTGTCGCCGTCTATCACTGGCAGAAGGGTTACCGTCCGGCACGTTTGTTCGTCGCCGCAATGGTGGTGTTCAACATCGGCACCTTGATCATTCTTCCCGCGTTGCTGGGGCTGACACTGGTGTCGCCGCAGGGCCTGATCATGACCCTGATGGCGTTCATCTGTATCAGCGGCCTGCTGATGAGCATCGCCCTCGGCGAGCGTCAGCGCAGCATCACCGAAAGCCGTTTCAGCGTCAGCCGCGACCTCGCCGCGAGCAATGCCGAGATCAACGCCAAGGCCGAGTTCCTCGCCAAGATCAGCCACGAAATCCGCACGCCGATGAACGGTGTGCTGGGCATGACCGAACTGCTGCTGGGCACGCCGCTGTCGGTCAAGCAACGCGACTACGTGCAGACCATCCATAGTGCCGGCAACGAATTGCTGACGCTGATCAATGAGATCCTCGACATCTCCAAACTCGAATCGGGGCAGATCGAACTGGACGACGTGCAGTTCGACCTCAATGCCTTGATCGATGACTGCCTGAGCATCTATCGCGCCAAGGCCGAACAGCAGAACGTCGAACTGATCAGCTTCATCCAGCCGCAAGTACCGCGGGTGATCAGCGGTGACCCGACCCGCCTGCGCCAGACGCTGCTGAGCCTGCTGGAAAATGCCCTGAAGAAAACCGATGAAGGTGAAGTGCTGATCGTCGTCGCCCTCGACGAGCGCAGCAGCAAACCCCGTCTGCGCATTGCCGTGCAGGACAGCGGTGAACCGATGGAGCAGGAAGAACGCGACGCGCTGATGCACGCCGAATTGCACAGCAAGCACTTCCTCTCGGCCAACCGTCTGGGCGGTAACCTCGGTCTGGTCATCGCCCGCCAACTGATCCGCTTGATGCATGGCGAGTTCGGTATCAAGAGCGGCACCAATCAGGGCAGCACCTTGTGGCTGACCCTGCCGCTGGATCCCGACCGCCTCGAACACCCGACCTCCGATCTCGACAGTCCGCTGCAGGGCGCACGGGTCCTGGTGGTCGACGACAACGACACCTGCCGCAAGGTGCTGGTCCAGCAATGCAGTGCGTGGGGGCTGAATGTCAGCGCCGTGCCGTCCGGCAAGGAAGCGTTAGCCTTGCTGCGGACCAAGGCGCACCTGCGTGATTACTTTGATGTGGTATTGCTCGATCAGAACATGCCGGGCATGACCGGCATGCAGCTCGCGGCCAAGATCAAGGAAGACCCGAGCCTGAATCACGACATCCTGCTGATCATGCTCACCGGCATCAGCAATGCACCAAGCAAGATCATCGCGCGTAATTCGGGGATCAAACGCATCCTTGCCAAACCGGTGGCCGGCTACACGCTCAAGACCACCCTGGCCGACGAACTCAATCAGCGCAACAAAGGCCAGGTGGTGTTCCAGCCGCAAGTGGTTAGCCCGGCCACGGCGGCCAAAGTACCGAGCGACTTCCGTATCCTCGTCGCCGAAGACAACACGATTTCGACCAAAGTGATTCGCGGCATGCTCGGCAAACTCAACCTGCAACCGGACACCGCCGCCAACGGCGAAGAAGCGCTGCAAGCGATGAAAGCGCAGCGTTACGACCTGGTGCTGATGGACTGCGAAATGCCGATCCTCGATGGCTTCTCCGCGACCCAGCAACTGCGCGCCTGGGAAGTCAGCAACCAACGTATTCGCACGCCGATCGTAGCGCTGACGGCGCACATTCTCGCCGAACACAAGGAGCGCGCGCGTCAGGCCGGTATGGATGGGCACATGTCCAAGCCGGTCGAGTTGTCGCAGTTGCGCGAGCTGATCGAACACTGGGTGGCTCAGCGTGACCAGCAGAACCGTGCCACGACGCCCACCTCCTGAGCCGACAGACCCCGTAGCGCCTGATAGACTCCCCCCACGACTTCCCTCGCCAGTGAGCTTGCACCATGCTCCACGTGTTGTTCAGCGTTTACCTGAAGATGCTGGTGCTTTATAGCCCGTTCTTCGTGTTGTCCTGCTTTATCAGCCTGACCCGTGGTTATTCGCGCAAGGAGCAACGGCGCCTGGCCTGGAAAGTGGCGATCGCCACACTGGTGTCCAGTGTGTTGCTGTATTTGTTCGGGCGGGTGATATTCGATGTGTTCGGCATTACGGTCGACGCCTTCCGCATCGGTGCTGGCAGCGTGCTGTTCATTTCGGCGCTGGGCATGGCGCAAGGCAAGTCCGTGGTACAAACCGACAACGTGCAGCAGGACGTGACCATCGTGCCGCTGACCATCCCGTTGACCGTGGGCCCCGGCACCATCGGTGCCTTGTTGGTGATGGGCGTCAGCCAGCCACACTGGGACGACAAACTCACGGCAATCATAAGTATCGCGCTCGCCAGTTTTACCGTCGGCGTGGTGCTCTATCTGTCCAACCGCATCGAGCGGATTCTCGGCGATCAGGGTTTGCAGATCGTCAGTCGTCTGATGGGATTGTTTGTCTGCGCACTGGCGGCGCAGATCATCTTCACTGGCATCAAAGGCTATCTGGTGCCCTGAACCAGGGCCTGGAACCATCAGTGGACAGCAGAACGCCGCGAACAGCCTTGTCCGCGGCGTTTTGTCGTGATGCGAGCTTAGCCAGCGATAGCCGACTCGGCGGCCAGTGCCCGGAATGTCACGCTGCCAGTGCGCCCTTTGCTGGTCTGCAGCCGGCGCACCCAAGCGGAGATCGGCATGGACTGCCGGGCTTTGAAGGCGAGGAATACTTCCCCGCGCAATGACGGATCGGGTGAGCCTACATCACGGAATATCAGCGCGTGCTCGTTGACTGGATCAACGATGACCAGATGCTCCTGCACGATCTCGAACAACAGGTTGTCCGGCGTGTCGAAGTCCCAGATCAACTTGCCCGGTACCGCCGGCGCCTGCCCCAGTGCATGGCGACAGTCGACGATGACCGCGTCCAGTCTCGACCAGGCGGCTTTCGACAAATGACAGGTCACACCGCCCTGCCCCAATCGCACGACCAGCGTGCTGACATCGTCGGCAATCAGCGGTAGCAGATCATCTATTGTGTCGTGGCCTTGAAGGGTCATGACCTGTGCGTCGCGCTGAAGATAGTCGAACGGCCCGAAGCTGTGCATACCTGGATAAGCCTGCACCGTGCCCTGCCGACGCTCGTGCAGTAATACATTGACCTGATTGCGGGTGCCCAGCATGACGACGTCATCAGACACGCGGTCGGCGGCAACGCTCACCAGCCGAGCGCTGTGCACGTCGTACCACTGCAAATGGCCGGGCGCGCACGCCACTGACACAAACGCCCCATGGTCAACCCTGGCCAACAAGGCTTGCATGTGCTCGATCAGATGCTCGCCTTGTGCCGCCACCCAACGACGGTCGACAGCGGTGACCAAGGCTGTCTGCTGATGCCCCAGTTGCAGCGTTACGCCGTCAACGGTTGTGCCGCGCAACCCGGAGCCATCCACGGCGACGTCGCTAAACCGCCAGTCACGCCACGCCCGCTCGGGAACTGGCAGAACGTCGCTGTGCAGCAGTTGCGCCCCTTCTCCAAATGCCCGGACAAGCTGCTGTGGTTCAACGAACCCCTGTGTCCAGATTTCACCTGTGGAAATATTGAACAGCCAGGCCGCCCGATTATCGGAGGCCATGCCCAGCAAGCGCACTGGAACGTCGCGTCCCGGATCGCACAAGAGCAGGCGGCCGTTCACACACCAGGCACTCAGGTTGCCGTCTCCGGCCAGGTTGCGTAGACCAACGATCGCAAAACTGTCCACCGGATAACGCTTGGCAAGCGGCTCCAGCGCCAGCCACCATTGCGCATGATCCTTCAGCCACTGCTCGCCGACGCCGTACAGGGGCAACTCGCCTTGCGCAGTCAGATTAAAGAGTCGTCCCTCGTCGTCCAGTATCAGATAGCCGTTCTCGACCGCGACGATTTGCTTGAGCCCTGGCGGCTGCACCCAGCGATCCGACCACTGCTCGACGCCCTGTACCACCACCCGCTGCCGATGACAAAGGGTCTGGTCCAGACGGTTGTAAATGAAACACACCGCGTTGTTTCTCGCCAACGGCATCAGCACCAGGTCCGTCAGATTCTTGATCGAGTCTGGCCAGCCATGGATGTCCGGTGCCAAGGACGGCGGATGAATCAACAAGCGATCAGGACTGCGAATCCACACGATATCGCGCTTGTCCGTGTCGAATAGCCAACTGACCGAAACGTACGTCGCCGGTTGCCAGTCGACGGTCATTTCAACGTCCCGCTCAGCGACGGGACGATGCACTGTGTGCTTGCCCAGCACCGAAGACCAGTCGGCCAGGGTCGAGCTGGCGAACAGGGTCGTCTGCAGCTCCCGCGCCGTCTCATGGGTCACCGAGCTCAGCAGCAATTGCTGCCGATGGATCAGGTAATTGAACCGACGCGGGCCATGGGCGCCGGTGACAGTCTGCACGACGTGAATCACGCCATGGGCATCCATCTCGACAGGGCCAATCACGCTTTCACCCTCTGCCACGATCAACCGATAGCGATACCTGAGCAGTCCGCTGACGGCATCGACCTGCCAGATGTCATAGCTGTCCGGCAGATAGAAATACGCATACCCATCGGCCACCAAGGCCAGTTGTGCATCCTCGGTATCGGCGATGTCTTCGTTGCGAATATAGAGGAAGCGATCTTCCCGGGCGTCATACCAGGCCGTGGTGGAGCGCGGTGCCTGCGGCGATTCGAACGGGATCAGCCAGTCATGCACCGGCGTATAGGGCAGTACCAGGCGATGCTCGCGGGCCAGCGTTCTGAAATGCGTCAGCAACGCTTGCTCATCCAGCCCCACTGGTGCGCTTTGCTGGATGACATCCAGTTGACGCTTGCCACGGTCAACGCTGAACAATTGGTGATCGCCCGTGCGAATCAGTATCGAATGACGTCCATGGCCGGTCACTTTCACGTGAACTTTACCGATGTACAGATCGCCCAGACGCTCGATCCGCACATCACCTTCGCGCGCCCAGCCGGCCTCCAGTACCCAGGTACAAAAATGCAGACTGTTCGAGACGAGCTCGATATGAGCGTCCGGATTAAGTGCGAGGGTGCAATGCGCCCCACTGCCGAAAATTTTGTACGACACCTGGTTTTTCCAGGCATGGGGCAGCGACGGTACGACCAGGGTGCGTTTGGCTTCGTCGAGCAGAACTTCGATGACGGTTTCGCGATACTGGGGAAGCAGGCGGCTGACGATGTAGTGCGAAGGAAATGAGTAGAACGAAAACAGAAACAGCCACTTGCCGTCTGCTTGCCGTTTTTCCAGACGGCGGGCGATGTCGAAACCGCGGTCGTGCCGCGAGGAAGCAAACGGCAGCGCCTTGTATTCATAGCCATAACAGGTGTCGGGGGTGCACGGCAGGACGATGGCTTGTCCCTCGGCCGGTGCAAACGCGAGCTGTCCGGGCAAGCCCAGGTGCTGGCGCACATTGATCGCCCGGGAGTAGTCGGCTTCGAAATCCGGCACACCGAAGTGGTCGCGTAACGGGTAAAGCCTGGGGCTGTCGAGGATCAGCGCAGTAGCTGCCAGATCGATTCTCTTGACCACCAACGCTGGCGCCACAACCCATGCGTTCAGGGCATCATCGAAGTGATAACCGACGCCGCGATGGGCCTCTTGCAGATCCGCAAAAAACCTCCCGACTTCCTGGGCGTCGCGCGCGATGGCGGCAAACCCTTGCGCCAGCGCCGCCACCCCCACGGCCAACCCGCCCAGGATAACCCCGGCGCCCCCCAGCACCGCAGCGGCAGTCGACGCGCCAGCCACCGCCGCCCCGACTCCACCGGCCGTCAATGCCAGGCTGGCGGAGTCGAATGCCAATTGCGTGCCGAACTGCGCTTTTTCAACGTCGTTTCCGGCGGTCACCAGCTGATAAATATCAAACCCGACGTTGGCCAGTCCCAGTACGGCCCCGACACCTTCATTGGCTGCATGCCCCAACGCCTCTGAGACCACCGACGCACAAGTGCGGGCGATGATCTTTTCCTCTCCCAGCGCGGTTTTGACCAGTTGAACCAGCCCGAGCACATCCACGACATTGCCATGCAGCAACTGTGCGTAATTGAGGTAAGCGTGCAAACGTACGGCGGTGGTCAGCGTGCGGCCTTCACCTTCACGTCCGCGCAAGGCGTTCATCAGCGCCTGGATCGCGAAACCGGCATTGAGGGTATGCACGCTGCCGGCCTCGGTCGGATCCAGCACCGTCGTGGGTGCGGACGGTTTACGGGCCAGCGTTGAAAACTGCTCGGACAACCAGTTTTTGATCCGCAACAGTCGGTGATCGTCGCTGACAATCTGCACCACCCGTTCCGGTTGCGCCGGGTCGATCAGATTCAATCGGTACTGGCCCTCGGGAGTGACCTCAAGGGTTTCGAACAACGGCACCAGCGGTGTGACCGACGTATGAAGGTCTTGCAGCGCCGCCGTCGCACTGGCGATCTGCTGTCCCCACCAATGACTGTCCAGCCCGAGCAGGCTGGCCCCCAGGTGAGAATTTTCGACCAGGGAGCGACCATGGGCGCTGTTCAGACGCTGGCGCAGCTTGCCTGCCGGCTGTCCGGGCAACGGCTCGCCCTTGAGCATTTTTGCCACTTCGAACCCGGCGGACAATGGCAAGGCTGCCACCCGCTCGCCCTGCAACTCGATCAGGTCGAACGTCGGCCGGATCTCGGCACCGTAGGCCGCATAATATTTGGCCATGCCCATCTTCAGGAAAAAGTGCTCTAGCGCCCGCTTGAGCATCGCGGCACTCTCGAATTCGAACACGCCGAAGTTGGGATCGTAAAAATGATAAAGGACCTTTTCACCCTCCACGGTTTTCGCCACCAGCATCGAGTGATTGTCCGAGTTGAGCATCAGCGTTCGAGTGCCCGTATGGTTCTCCAGTGCCGTGGTGACCTGACCCAGATCAGCCCGCGAGAGCGTCGTGCCCACTTCACTCAGCCGGGTTCCTCGCAGTTCCTCCAGCGCTTGCACAAAAACAATCGAATCATTCTGTTGTGGCTCAAGAACGGCCAGGTAAAAACGCTCGCGAAGATGATGGGAGGCCGTTTCACCCGTCGCAAAAGCAGCGGCCATCATCAAGGCCAGTGGATAGCAGCGCCCACCAATCGTTTCGCCAACGCCATCAAGCAATAGATCCTGCGGCACGGGCTTCACGCCGCTGACTTCGATTTGGCTGAAGACCTGATCCATCTGCTGAGCAATCTGCAAACGATGTTCAAGGGTCGCCACTTGTTGGATCTGTGCAACGTAGCGTCCCCACTGTTGCAGGGTTTGCGCCTTTATCAGCGCAGCTTTTTTCAGATCCAGCGCGCTGACCGATGCTGCCGATTCAGTGATATCGCCGGCCAGAGCGCTCAGGAACGCTGCATCTTTGCGGGTATACAAATGTCGTTCAATGACGGCATAGCGACTCGAAGCACCCAGCTCACGAACACTGTTGGCCAGGTTATCCAATTCACCGCTGTACGCATCAAAGCGCTGGCTGTGCAGCGAATCGATGCCCAGCAACACGCCCAACGCCAGGCGCTGCAGTGGCGTTGTCTCGGCCAGTGTCAGCTCACCATGGGCCATGGCGCTCAGCACTTCATCCAGCCCCAGACTCAGGAATCGCCTGTCTGGCGGAAAAGCCGCAGCTCGCGCTGTGAGCGGCTGATTCTTGATGAGCTGACGATCGGCAAAACTCAGGGGCAACGTTTCCTCGAAAGCCATCGTCCCGTCGAACCCCTGACGCATGGCCTCGACAAAGCGATCGCCGAGCCCGTCGACCAGACGCTGCAAGATATCGGTCAGCAGCACCGCACGCCCTTCAATCAACGGCCAGCCCTGCTCGAATTCAATGGTCGAACCTTTGAGCAATTGCGCGACATCGCCCTTGTAGCGGGTTTTGTAATGGCCTTGCTTCCAGCGCGCCTGCTCATCCTCGACCCATTTCACCGGATCGGTCGCGTTGTCTTTCCAGGAGTGATCCAGCTCTTCTTCGGTGGCACGGTTGACCGAGGCGTAGCGTGCAATGGCGGCCTCGGTGCGAATCTCCCTGGCTTGCTCCGGAGTGAGATGCACTCTGGCGTAATCGGTTATGGCATCGCGTATCGCACCCGGGCCGGTCAAATAGATGGTGCCTTCGCTCTGGCGTCGGATGCCGTCACTGAAGTAGCTCGCGGCCGCACTGGCGAGAAAGCCTGCGAGGATTTCTTCCTGGTTTGGCAATTCGCGGAGCGGGCCGTAGGTCTGTTCAAGAAGCGTCTGTGCCAGCGGCAATACACTTTCAAAGTCAGTCAGTGCGACACCGCGCCGGGCTGCAAGGCGTAGCGTGTCGTCGACCAACTGATAGTTGAAACGGATACGCTCGATCACCGCTTGCAGCGTCGCCGATCCGGCATGGGCCATCAGGAATGCATTGGTCATCGAACTGCCTTCGGTGACTGCTCGCAACATGAAGGGGCGCGCCAGCAAATCGGTCGGTGCCTGGAACACCTGGCTCAGTGCCGGACGGCTCTGAGCGAAAGCTTCAATCGTCGCACGATGCTCCGCCGGAATGCTTTTGGCATAGCTGTTGGAGGGCTGCCGGCCCGGCATCCAGTCGGGATTGTGGTTGAGCAGCAACTGCAAAATCCCCAAGCGGGCGTCGACATTCAGAACCTCAAGATCGACCCCCGCCAGCTTCGCCACCAGCGGCGGCAAATTATCGACATCGGCATAGCTGCCGCTCTCGCGATACAGCACTTCGACCCGCACGATATCCGACGCTGCAGCCAGATTGCCGCGCAAACGCATTTCCTGCTCATAGAGGTTCTGAAGCTGCAAGGGAACAGACGCAGCGTCGAGGTCGCGCAACTGCAGATCGCCTCCAGCCATGTCTTGCAGGGTGCGACGGTTCTGCTCGCGCAGTGCCTGCAATGACGCGGCGTCCTGGTCATAGGCGCGGACCAGCAGATCGATCCGTGCGTCATCGGCGGATTGCCCTTTGGCCACAGCCTCATTGAGGTGTGCCTGCATCTGCCGCTTGAGAACAATGGCACGCTCTTCGTAAAGGTCAGCCAGCGCATTTTCATCGACAGGTTTATCGCCGACGCGGGCCAAAGCGTCAGCCTTGGCAGCCTCAACCATCAGTTTGTTGGTCTGATAAGCCAGCAGCGCATCGCTGTCGTACCAGAGGTTGAGCGTGTATCCCTGCCCGGCGAGCACCTGTTTCCAGACATTGAGGTAATCACGCTGAATCTCGCCAAGCCCGCCCCCCAGCCAGACGAAGTGCAGTGTTTTTGCGACCTGTGTCGGTGCGGCTTTGAGCAGCTCGACCCCTACATGCACCCGCGACTCGAAGGCCTCGACCCGCTCATAAATCCGCGCCAGATCCGAGGCGGACGCTTGCTCGGTTGGCACCGGCGGTTCCAGCTCGCGTCTCACCCGACTCGACCCCAGCAAAGGCTCCAGCGTCTGACGTAACAGCCTCAAGGGCTCAATCAGCTGTTGTGAATCCTTGGCGTCGACACAGGCAGCGTAATAGCGCAGCAGCGCGTCGTAGTGTTTGTTGTTTTGATGCAGTAGTAACGCCTGTTCAAAATCACCACGCGTAAAAAGCGCCGCAAAGTTTACAAAAGTCTCGCCAACTGCAACTTCAATATCTCGCATATTGCCCTCAAAATCTTTCGAAAGAATAGTAACGGGCACTACGCTAATCATGAAATCGGCAAATCTCAAACAAGAACAAACTCAATTATTTTCAGAAATAATGCGCAACTTAAAATACCTGCCTCACAATCAGAACAATCGCTTTCCATATATTTCCGAGTAGCGCAAACACCTTTAAAACCTGGACAAACCAAAACAAATAAAAACAATTAAACGTAAAAGGGTCGTGAACTCGCGCTCACGACCCCTTTACCTTTTAGTTTGGCGGTATATTTCAGAACAGCTGTTTAACTAGCTTTTCCAGTGTCGCAATCTCTGCATCTGAACTTACGAGTGCCAGCGCGCCAAGCCACTGTTCGACACCCCGCTGGTAGTCCACCGCGCCGAGCCTGATGTTTATCTGCAGTGGCCTGTCTGACTCCTCACCTTCCGGCGTGACGTTACGCACGATCAGACTGTGGGCCGTATCCGGGTCCGAGAACACCAACTGCCCGTCGACCAACGACACCAACAGGCGCTCGGCAGCTTCCACGTCCAGCACCAAAGTACAGCTACGCGTATCGGCTGCATCTAGCGGACGCACGCGATCGACTACGATGCAGTCCAGCCGTTGCCAGGCTTGCTCCGACACCCGATAGCTCAATGCCTTGGCACCAAAAGTGAGAATCAGTTTTTCGACCCCGTCAGGCAGCATTGCCATGATATCGGTGACCTCACCACTCACATCGAGCGCCAGGAGCTCGCCTTCGCGCCGGGCGTAACTGTCTTGTACCCTGATGCCACCTGCCGAACCCCGACTGTAGATCACGTTGTCAATCGGGTCGAACAGCATGGCCACCGAAGTGTCGCGTGCGCCAAGAAACACCGACCACTGACCATCGGCCCGCCCCGAAATATCGAAGAGTCGATCCAGTTCCGGCACAAAATACGTGTAGCGACCCATGGCGTCTTCGACGTGCATAACCGGTGCATGGGATTGTCCGCTCAACAATCCGTTCAGACGGTCCTGCAATTGCCCGGCGGTTTGCCCGGCGATGAACGACCATTGTTTTTCGACGCCAACGATACGTGCCGGCTGTTGATCGAGCAGTTCCAGGTTAACGCCTTGGCGAGTACGCCCGAGCAACCCTTGCCCCTGCGTCAGCACCTCGGCGAATGACCATTGCCCCCAGACTTTTTCCGCCACTGGCAGCACCGTGTGATCGAGTAACCGCGAACCATTGGCAAACGCTGCGCGCAACGTCTGGATCTGCACCAGCGCCTGGCGATAAAGCTGCCCCGCCGAAACGTCGAGCAGCCAGGCGGCCTGCTTGTCGGGCGTCAGCCCAAGCAGCGCCAGCTCCTTACCTTCACCGACATCGGCGAGCAATACCTTCGCGCCGATACACCACGCCGCCACTGAGTGCTGACCGGAAACATTGCTCAACCCGATAATCGAAAACGGCGCATCCCGGTAAGCATCGGCCAGCGCCGGTAACGCGGCGAGCCAGTCGGCATGGCTGCGCAACCAGTGGGCGCCGATCCCAACGAAGTGCAGCCCGCCTTGCCTGTCGACCTCAAACAGGCGTCCGTCTGCCCGGGTTGCGATGTAGCGCTCAGCGAATGGACTGACATCGATGACATCCTCGGCGATGACTTGCCCACCCTCCGATCCAGCTCCACGACGCAGCAATCGGGCCTGTTTGCTGTAGAACAGCGGCAGGTCGTCCACGCCGTCATTCCAGGTCAGCAGGATCGTGTCCAGCTTGAGCCCGGTGCTGTGGGCCAACTGGAAATACAGCCGGTCAGCCAGACGGATCCAGCCCAGATCTCGCAGCGTTTCCTTCTCATGGCTGCGGATCTGCACGAACCCGGCAGGCCCCCAGGTGCTCAGGCTCGACGCCATGCCAGACGTGCCATCGGCATAGGTCCGTGGCGTGTTGAAGCTACCCACCAATGAATGCCAGTAATCGGCCGGGCGCCTCGGCGTGTAATCACTCCAGGCGGCTGATGTATGGATGCCGGTAAGCACTACGGAATACTCAGACAGCCGGTATTCGAATACGGTTTCTACCCCACCGTTGACTTCAAGCATTTTTTGCCTGAGGTGCAAGCCGTTGGCAGTTTGTTCACAGCCGATGATTCTTGCACCACGGGCGGGGTTCATCAGTCGGTAGCGATGCTTGACCGTGCCGGTGATCGCATCGACCCGCCAGACCGTCGCGTGCTCGGGGTGATAAAACCATGCCTGCCCGGCGTTGGCTGCAGCCAATACAACGCCGTCATTGACCTCCTCTGGCAGGTTGCGCGCATACAGCAGCCGGCCACGCGCAACGTCGTAATAGGCCGTGACCAGGACGGGCCGCAGCACAGCGTCCATGGGCACCCGGAATTTGTGTAACGGCACAAAAGCCGCTGCAACGCGTCGCTCCGCCACTCGCGTTCGAACGCGGGCCAGCAGCGCAGCCTGCGAATCCTGTTGCTCCTGGGTGACCGACACCAGCAGCAGACGCTGGTTTTCCCAGTCGAGACTGAACATCTCGCCATTGATCAGCTGGATGAAGTCCACCTGACCTTCAATCCGTATTCCATCGACACTGAGAAACGACTCCTCAAATCGCACCTTGGTTTCGCTGACCCATGGCGCATGAAGTACCCACTGGGTCGCCGCGTAATTGCGCAGGTAAACGGCAACCAGACCGGGAGTCAACCAGAGCTGGCGAGCCCCGGGTGAACGGCTGAAGATCTCGTAGGAAATGCATTGTTTCCATTCGGCCGGCAGTGTCGGCACCAGCAACTGGCGCACCTGTTCGTCCAGCGTCACAACAATTCGTGTGGGCTGGTTGAACGGGTAGAGCTTGTAGAGGATGTGCGGGAACGGTGTGTTGGCGAAGAAATAGAAACGCTGGTTGCCGTGCTCGTCGTACTCCAGCTTGTTGACGGTGCTGTTGCGCAGGCTCGGATACCAGGTTTGCATGTGTGGCTGATGGAGGTCATCAACCAGGCCGCCAAATGGCACAAAAGTACCGAGGAAGCTCGGTGAGGCCTGTTCGCTTGCTTGCCGGGGCTCACGCGCCAACTCGCCAGGCTGTGGCTCATAGGCATAGCCGGACGTTCCGACCTGGTACTCATAACCGAAGTAACACTGCGGTGTACACGGTAGTACCACCGTCTGTACGTCACCGGGCGCCGGCCGGATGAGACTGACCACCTGCGGCAGTCCGAGTGTCTCGCGGATATCGATAGCCTGGTGCAGTCGCGACGGGTGATTGTTGAACTGCGGCAGCTCAAGTCCACCGCGATCCATGGGGTAAAACTTCTGACTGTCGAAGTGGATCCGGTTGCCTTGCAAGTCCAGCTCGGTGATGACGGCTTCGGGTTCAAAACTCAGCACACCGTCCTTGCGCGTGTAAACGCCAGGGCCGTAGGCGTCCTGGATCTTGCGCAAGTGCGCGCCGACACCTTTGGCCTTGTCGCTGATCTGTCCCAGGTTGCTGGCGATCGCCGTCACACCAATGCCCACGCCGAGCAGTGGCACCGACAGAATTGCCGCAGCACCGCCCACCGCTCCACCAACCGCCAACGCGGTGATATCCAGCGCCAGGGCCGCCACATTGAACACCAGTTGCGTGGCAAACCGTGAACGCTGTTCCTGATTGGTCGCCACTGCCAGGGCGTAGAGGTCAAAACCTATGTTAACGGCGGAGAAGACAATCCCGGCCGCCACGGAGGCCCGGCCCAGCAGCCGGCCGGACAGCGATGACTGGCGCAACGCCAATGCCTGCTCACTGGCTGCCACTTGACGAACGAGACTGACAATCTGTGCCGCATCGTTCAGCACGCCATAACCCAACTGGGCATAACTGACATAGACCTGCACCTGCAGCGCGATCGACAACGCCGGCACCTGCTCAGCCCCAGCCTGGTATTCGCGATGGCGCATCTCGGTAATCAGCGTCTGAATCGCAAAGGCGAAACTCAGCCGACTGCCGCCGTCGGCCTCACCCGCTGCAGTACTTTTGCCGGCCAGGGACTGCACCAGACGCTGGATGTGCTGTTGGACCTTACTGAAGCGCGCGTCAGTGGTGGTGACGATTCGGGTATTTTGCGGATCGCGCGCGTCCACCAGCGTCATGCGATAACCGGCGTCAGGGTGCTCCTGCAGCGTTTCCAGCAGCGGCAGAAACTCACCGCCCAACTTGTTTTCGGCACGTAGCTGACCGGTGGCCTGCTCGAATGCCTGCGCCCAGTAACGCGCATCCAGTTGCGTCAGGCTGGCGCCCATCCGGGCGTTTTCACCCAGCGATCGCTGGCGTCCTACGGCTTGTTTTTGCCAGACCGAAGCGCTCCCTGGATCGACAATCGAAGCGTTTTGCAAAAAGCTGCCCAGCGGTGTGTTCGACAAAAGTGTCCGGCCCATGAGCGCCGTGGTATCGACTTCGACAACATTGAACCGCGCACGGTCGCCCTCCGCGAGGCCGTATAACCGGGCCATTGCACCTTGATCTCTGCTCAGGTAACGCTGCACGCCCTCTTTAAGTTGCTCTACCCGCGTAAATCCATAGATCGCAAAATTCGGCTCGTAAAACCGATAAACCGTCTGGCTGCCCTCCACTGTTTTCGCCACCAGCAGCGCATGATTGCCGGTGTCGAGCAGCATGACCGTCGAAGCGGTTTTCGCCTCCAGTATTTGTGCGATGGAGTCCAGACCATGAAGGCCGTGTGGCTCGCCCACGGTTGTCAGCGGTAGCGCCTGCAATTCGTCCAGCGCTGATAGTAAAGCCCGCGAGTCGGCGTCCTCTGGAGCATGGCTGACGTTCGCCACCCGGCCGATCAGGGCACGCTCAGCCACCTCACCACCAGTCAACGCTGCGGCCATCATCAGTGCCAGCGGATAGCATCGACGCCCAGGATCGCCCGGCGTGGACATGAGCAGGTCCTGCGGTACTTTCCTGGCAGACATGGCGCCAGCCTTAAACAGTTCAGTCCGAACCGCCTCACCGTTGCGCAGAATCTGCGCGTGATATTCACGACGCGCCGTGCTGTCGATCCTGGCGATACGTTCGCCCCACTGACGCAACGTCAATGGCTCGCTCAAGGCATGCACCTTGAGTTCGCGGGCCGTGTACGTGGCGGAGGGTTCAGCGCTTGCCAGGCCAGCCTTGAAGGCCGGCGTCGCGTGTTCGCGCAAGGCACTTTCGATCGCGTTGAAGCGGGCAAACAGCCCATCTTCAGCGGTTTGCGCAGCGAGGCTGGAAAGGTCCTTCCACGCACCGGCAAAACCGTCGACATCCAGGCTCGCCGCGCCGAACATCCCGCCCAGCATCACGCGCAGTAACGGGCTGAGTTGTTCGACAGCAAGCGAGCCGCGGGCAACCCGGACCAACAGTTCGTTCAGGTTACTGGTGGATTCCGCACCGTGAGACGGCGGCAGTTCAAGGGCAGGCTGGGCGAGAATTTGCTGGCGGGCATCGAAACCGATGGCAAAAGCTTCGTAGAACGTAACATCGCCACTCAACTTGTCTTTCATTGCGCGAATGAACGGTTCGCCCAAGTCATCCATCAGCTGATGCAGCACCGAGGTCAACAGCACCGGTTTGCCTTCGATCACCGGCCAGCCTTGTTTAAAGGTCAGGGTCTGCGGCCTCAGCAGATCCGCCAACCGACCGGCATAACGTGACTTGAGTTTGCCGTTGCGCCATTTGTCCTGCTCTTTCTCAAGCCACTGGTTTTCATCGCCATTCACTGTCCAGCCGGAGATCCGTTCCTCTTCCGTGGAAACGTTATAGCCCTCAACCAATTTCAGTCGATTGCGAACCTCATCAATATGATCGGATTGCAGACGCTGTTCGATGTATTTGCTAAGTCCTGCCGCCGCCGCACCCGGCCCGGTAAGGGCAATGGTGCCACGTGCATCGACCCGAATACCGTCCTGATAATACGTGCGAATGGCATCGATCAGCTTGGCTGACGAATAGTGAGTTTTTGAATGCGGAAACTTGCCCTCGGCTGCCGTTTCATTGACCACATTTTGAATGATGGGCAACGCCCGTCCCTCATCCGCAATATCAATGCCGGCAGCGAGCAAGCGACGCTCCACCTCTAGCAAGCAGTCATAATTGGCTCGAATCATCTGCATGTAAGACAGGGTCATGGCACCGCCCGGATGGGCGATGAAATGCGCATTCATTTCCCCGGTACTCGCACTGCCATGGGCGGTTCCCAAGCGAAGGGCATCCTGTGGCACAAGGTGGTCCTGTGGTGCAGCGAAAATCTGCTGAACCCCGGGTTCACCGCGCGCAAAAGTGGTTAGTGCCTCTTTATGCCGAGCGGGAATTTCACCGGTTATCTCTGTATAGCGGTCTGGATCCCGTCCTGGCATCAGCGCTTGATTGTGATCCAGTAGAAGTTTCAGGACCGCGAGTCGCTGATTGCCATCAAACCCACTGATATCCACGCCACCCAACGTCTCGGCCAGCGGCGGCAAGTAATCCATGTCGCTGTAACGTCCCCCTTCCATGTACTCGGCCTGCAGCCGCACGACATCGCTCGCTGCGGCAAAATTGCCACGCATGGCCACTTCGCGCTGATAGACATCCTGTAGAAAGTGCCCCGCAAATTCGTGGCGGACGTCACGCAATTGCAAGTCTGTTCCGGCCATGGCCTGATGCGTCTCCAGGCACCGCTGTCGGAAAGCCTCGAGCGTCGCGTGATCCTTGCCGTAAGCGCGAACCATCAGATCAATACGTGCCTCGTCCGCCCGGCCAGCCCATTGCGGCTGGTTCAGGTAGTCGAACATCTGATGTTTCAATACCCGCGCGCGGTCTTCAATCATCTGCGACAACTGGTTGGGCCTGCTGACCTTGTCACCGCCCGAGGCCATCGCATCCGCTCTTGCGCTGTCGAGAATCACCCGATTCATCTCAAAGGCGAGCAGAGCATCACTGTCATACCAGAGATTGAACCGATACCCCTGCGGCTCCAGCACCTTGCGCCAGATGTTCATGTAATCGCGCTGGTTGTCGCCGACCTCACTGCCACCGACCCAGACGAAGTGCATGATGTTCGGCACGGGCCGGGCGACGCCGTTGAGCATGTCTACCGTTGCTGACAATCTCGCCACATAGCGATTCAACCGGGTTCGAATCCGATGAATGTCCATAGGCGCCGGCGTCGACTTGCGATCCAGCAAGGCCTCGAGTCGTTCTTGAAACAGTTTCGCCGGCAGCAGTTTTTCGACCGCTTCGAAGGTCTTGCTGGCAACTTCATGAGCCTCGGCCAGCGCTGCGTATTCGCCTGAGTCGGCAAACTCGCTCAATGCCCCTTGAAGGGTCGAATACTCTGCAGCCGAAGTAAATGCAAGTTCGCCTGTATTGTTTCCCGTAATACTCATCCGTGTTCTTCCTTGATTCAATAGTTCTAAGTCGGACAAAACTATTGACTAACCACGGGGCACTCAAACTTGAAGAAGCTCAAATAATGTCGAAGGAAACATCGACCAACATTCAAATGCGACAACGGTATGATTCAGCAACAACTGCGCCTGTTATTTCTTTTGTCATCAGCAACGAAAAGGCCACGTCCCCCGGAAAGGGCGTGGCCTTGTCTTACTTTTGATAATCAACTTCGCAAGTGTTGACCTGATGTCACAACGAGAGAAGTTATTTACAACTTCCCCCGGCGATCAATAACAGCAAACTCAGGAAATCGGCTTTTCACCGTACCAACGTGGCGTGTAGACCCAATGCCCACCACTCGCGCGGGCGAACGTGCACGTGGTCGAAGAACCGATCAAGACCATCGTGCGCATGTCCACCTGGTCCGCGGTCAACGCGCCCAACGTCGTGGTACGCAGGGTCTGGCCCGGGCGACCGATGTCACGGCCAAGTACAACCGGGGTTTCAGGCGTGCGGTGCTGTGCGACGATTTCCAGTGCCCGGCCCAGTTGCCACGGGCGGGCACGGGAGATCGGGTTGTAGAACGCCAGCGCCAGATCCGCCTCGGCGGCCAGGTCCAGACGTTTCTCGATGATCGACCACGGCTTGAGGTTGTCCGACAGCGACATCACACAGAAGTCATGGCCCAGCGGTGCACCGGCCTGCGCGGCGGTGGCCAGTGAAGCAGAGACACCCGGCAGGATTTCCAGATCAACGCTGTGCCAGGCCGGATCATCGGACTCGTGTAAGGCTTCAAGCACGGCCGCCGCCATGGCGAACACGCCCGGATCACCCGACGACACCACAATCACCGAACGGCCTTCGGCCGCCAGCCGGAAAGCGTGACGGGCGCGCTGCATTTCTTCGCGGTTATCGGTGCAGTGCTGGATCTGATCGTCACGGAACGGGCCGGCCATGCGCACGTAGGTTTCGTAGCCGAGCACGTCGGTGGCGCGGGCCAGTTCGGCTTTTACCGCCGGCACCATCAATTCGGCGGCGCCGGGGCCGAGGCCGATGACGGCAAGTCGACCGCGTGGCCGGCCAATGTTCGAAACATCCAACGGCTGCTCGGCGACAGCGATTGCCATGCCGTGGCCGGCAACGACTGTCGCCTCTGGCATTGCGACACGCGCCAGGGTTTCGATGTCGCTTTGCACCGCGACAAAGCGCAGCGGCACACCCAGGTCGAGCGCCGCCTCGCGCAAAAGTGGCGAAGCCATCTCCGTCTCGCTGGCCAACACACAGGCCAGCGATTGCCCCGCGATTTGCGCCTGTTGCAATGCGCTGCGAACGGCATTCGCCAGGTCAGCTGTTTCGGCACTCACCGCCACCGCCACACTGCGTGGATAGATCAGTAACTCACTGGCACTCACTTCACGCGCGGCACTGCCGACATGAATCGAGCGCTGCGCCTGCGGATCTTCCAGCAGTTGCGCCTGATCCAGCCACGGCGCCGCGCCTTCGATGCGCACGCTGTGACCGGCCAACAGATCGGAGACAAAGCGCTTGCCCAGTTCCAGATCACCCAATGCGTAGCCGCTTGGCGGGTTGAGCAGGCACGTGCCAAAACGCAACTCGCCGCTGGTGGTGATCGCGGCTGCGACTTGCAGCCCGGCAGCGATCTCTCGCGCCATGACATTCACCCCGCCGAGGCCACCCAACAGCGGCACCACGGCGCTGCCGTCTTCGGCCACGGCGAGCACTGCTGGCTCGGCGCCCTTTTCCAGCAACAGCGGCGCCAGCGTGCGGATGACGATGCCGGCCGCGCACAGGGCAATGATCGGCGTGTCCTGCTGATACAACGCGCGCAGGGTCGCGCCGAACTCCTGATAGGTGCAATCGGCACCTTCGACGCGCCCGGCGAGGCCGTGGATCTGCGCCGCCGGATAGACCTGCTGAATGCGCCGCGCGGTGGCCAGGCTGCCCTGACCGAGAATGACGATGGCTGGCGTGGATTGAGTCATCAGCCTTGCCACCGTTCGCCCGGCACGATGATCAGCGAGAAATACGGCGACGACATCGGCTCGACCTGATCCATCGGCACGATCTTCTGATTGGCCATGGTCGCGCGTTCGACATACAGCGCGCGCTCGGCCAGCCCGAGTTCTTCCAACACCTGACGCACTTTCGGGAAGTTGCGCCCCAGCTTCATGATCACCGCCGCGTCGGCATCGGACAGACGCCGCTTCAGCTCTTCATGGGGCAACACGCCCGAGAGCACCGACAGGCTCTGATTGCGATACACCAGCGGCGCGCCGAGCACCGAAGCGCCGCCCAGCATCGAGCACACGCCCGGCACTACTTGGGCTTCATAACGAGTGGCGAGGCGATCGTGCAGGTACATGTAGGAGCCGTAGAAGAACGGATCACCTTCACAGATCACCGCCACATCGCGACCGGCATCCAGATGTGCCGCGATGGTTTCGGCAGCCTCATCGTAGAAATCGCTGATGACCTGTTCATACGAGAGCGGAGCCGGCAGCACTTCGGTGGTCACCGGGTACACCAACGGCAGCAGATTCTGTGCGTCTTGCAGGTGCGCTTCGATGATGCCGAACGCGTTGCCCTTTTTGCCCTTGGCGACGAAGTACGCCACCACCGGCGATTCGCGCAGCAGGCGCAAGGCTTTGACGGTAATCAGTTCCGGATCACCCGGGCCGACGCCCAGGCCAAGCAAACGTCCTTTGGCCTGCATCATTCGATCTCCGTAGCGAGGGCATTGACGGCGGCGGCGGCCATGGCGCTGCCACCGAGACGGCCTTGCATGATCACGAACGGCACGCCACGGCTGTCGGCGGCCAGGGCGGCTTTCGACTCGGCGGCACCGACGAAGCCGACCGGGAAGCCGAGGATCAGTGCCGGTTTCGGGGCGCCAGCGTCGAGCATTTCCAGCAGATAGAACAGCGCGGTCGGCGCGTTGCCGATCACCACCACGCTGCCTTCCAGGTGCGGGCGCCACAGCTCCAGCGCGACGGCGGAACGGGTATTGCCCAGCTCACGGGCCAGTTCCGGCACGCTGTCGTCGCGCAAGGTGCAGATCACTTCGTTGTTGGCTGGCAGGCGCGCACGGGTTACGCCTTCGGAGACCATCCGCGCATCGCAAAGGATCGGTGCACCGGCGGCCAGTGCATTACGCCCGGCCTTGCCCGCGCCTTCGGAGAACTGCAAACCGTCGACCGCTTCGACCATGCCGCAGGCGTGAATCACCCGCACCGCGAGTTTTTCCAGATCGGCCGGAATGCGTGCCAGATTGGCCTCGCGGCGAATGATCGCGAAGGAGTTGCGATAAATCTCCTGACCGTCGCGGATGTAATCAAGCATCAATGGGGCTCCGAGAGCGGGCGGCGAGCAGGGTCGCGGCCGCTTCAATAGTAAGGTTGCGTGCGTGCAGCGCGCCGAAACCCGGCAGCGTCGCATCGCGAAAATAGAGGTCGTAATGACCCGGATTGACGGCCAGCAACGTCACCGGGGCACAGTGGGCTGCGGCGCACGAGCGCGGGCAGCCACTGAGGTGAACGTTGAGGGCCGAGGGCAGCAACGTCGCCAGATGGCGGGCGTCCTGCTTGGTGTCGGCCAGGCCTTTGCCGCAGCCACTGGCACCGGTGCAAGCGATCAGGCGTGAGAGGGGTTCGGCAGCGCGGGTCAACAGGTTCAGTTGCTCAAGACCTTCCAGTAATTGCGCCGCATCGCTTGCTTTGACGTCCGGCACCAGCAGGCTTTGCCAAGGTGTGAAGCGCAGGCTGCCATTGCCGAACTGGCGGGCCAATTGCGCAGCCCCGCGCAACATCGCCGGATCGAGACGGCCCAGCGCTGGCACCGCGCCGACATACACCTGACCCGCATTGTTTTGCGGATGAACGCCGATGTGCAGATCGTCCGCCACGGCGGTGCGCTGCCAATCGCTGATCGGCTTGATCGGCAAGCGCGTGCTCAGTTGTTGAAGAAACGCCGGCATCGACAATTCGTCGAGCAAATGGCGCATGCGTGTCTGCTCGGGACGCGCCAAGGCCAGAAATAGCTCCAGCACCGCCACCACCAGCGCATGGCCGTGTTCCAGCGCTACGGCGCCGACCGCGCGATCCGTCAGGCATCCGGCCAGGCCGAACGCCAGCCAGGTTTCACCGTCACGCGCGAACGCCGACAACCACAGGTCGTGGGGATGTTCGAGCATCGCCAGCGCTTCACCGCCATCGAGTTGCACGGCGAACTTGGCGCTCAGCTCGTGGAACCGTGGATGGCGTTGCAAGGTGTCGAGGATCTGCTCGGCGAGGTCGCGCGTGTCGACCTGCATCTGCCGATCGATCCCGGCCGCGGGGCTGAGCATCAGATTGCGCACATCGTCACCGGCCGCCGTGCGCGGGCCGAGACCGGCGGCAAGCAAGCGCTCGATCAGAGCCGCAGATTGCTGGCCGATCCCACGGATTTGCAGATTGGCGCGGTTGGTCGCCTCGATAGCGCCGCCGAACTGTTCCGCAGCTTCGGCCACCGCGTCAGCCTGATCGGCGCTGATCGAACCGCCATTGAGCTTGATCCGGCAGATGCCGCCGTCCAGTGCCTGGACGATACGCAGCAACCCCGGGCAAGCCGAGGGGCGTAAAGCGGTAGACATCGGGCGTTCGTTCAAGGGGCTGACCGGCTGCGTGGGAAAGGCGCTTCGCGGACGAAGGCGCGGTATTATGCCTGCTTTGTCCGCTGGCATGAAAAGACTGCCCGTCGGAACGGCGTGTTTAGAGGAATATAGATGTCACCCTGGCTGACGGTAGTGGGAATCGGTGAAGACGGCTTCAAGGGCCTGGGCAAAAACGCCCGGCGTGCCCTGCTGGGCGCCTCGCGGATCGTCGGTGGCCAGCGTCAACTGGATTTGCTGCCGGTGTGTATTCGCGGCGAACGCCAGTTGTGGCCCAGCCCGTTTTCCCTCGCGCCCGTGATCGAGCAGCGCGGCGAAGCAGTTTGCGTATTGGCCAGCGGTGACCCGATGTTCTACGGCGTCGGTGCCAGCCTCGCCCGCCAATTGCCAAGTGAGGAAATGCTGATCCTGCCCGCCCCGTCGTCCTGTTCGCTGGCCGCTGCCCGCCTCGGCTGGCCGTTGCAGGACGTCGTGACGCTGTCGCTGGTGGCCCGACCGCTGGCGGCGCTCAATGCGCAATTGTTCAGCGGCGTGCGTCTGTTGTTGCTGAGCAACGACGGCCAGAGCCCGGCAGCGGTGGCGCAATTGCTCTGCGAGCGCGGCTTCGGTTCGAGTCGCATGAGCGTGCTTGAGCATCTTGGCGGTGACGCCGAACGGCGCATCGACAGCACCGCTAATGCCTGGAATGCCGCGTCGGTGGCCGACCTCAATGTCATCGCCATCGAATGTCTGGCCGACGCACAGGCCCCGCGCCTTTCGCGTCTCGCCGGATTGCCGGATTCGGCTTTCCAGCATGACGGCCAGTTGACCAAACGCGACGTGCGCGCCATCACCCTCGCCCGCCTCGCCCCGACCCCCGGCGAACTGCTCTGGGATGTCGGTGCCGGCAGCGGCTCGATCGGCATTGAGTGGATGCGTGCGCACCCGAGTTGCCGCGCCTTGGCCATCGAAGCCGACAACGGCCGTCAGCAATTGATCGAGCACAACCGCGATGCACTGGGCGTGCCCGGCCTGCAACTGATTCGCGGCAAGGCACCGCAGGCCCTGGCCGGGCTGGAGCGCCCGGACGCCATCTTCATCGGCGGCGGCGTGACCCGTGAGGGCGTGTTCGAAACCTGCTGGGAATACCTCAAACCCGGTGGCCGTCTGGTCGCCAACGCGGTGACGCTGCAGAGCGAAGTGGCCCTGATGAACTGGCGCGAACGCTTCGGCGGCGAGCTGACGCGCATCCATGTCGCCCAAGCGCAACCGCTCGGCGAGTTCGACACTTGGCGCCAAGCGCTGCCGATCACCCTGCTCGATCTGGTCAAACCCCTCGATGCGTGACGAAACCGCCGAACAACCCGCGCCCCTGCGCAGTGGCCTGACTACCGGCAGCTGCGCCACCGCGACCAGCCTCGCTGCCGCGCGTTTGTTGCTCGGCGGGCAGTCCGCCGATGCGGTGCAGATCGTTTTGCCCAAAGGCAAACAGGTGCAGATGCGTCTGGAGTTCTGCCGTTTGACCGATGACGGCGCCGAGGCCGGGACGATCAAGGATGCTGGCGACGACCCCGACGTGACCCACGGCGCCCTGCTTTATTCGCACGTGCGGCTGCTGAGTGAACCGGGGATTCGTTTCAATGCTGGTGCCGGCGTGGGCACGGTAACGCGGCCGGGGCTAGTGCTGAGTGTCGGCGAGCCGGCGATCAACCCGGTGCCACGCAAAATGATCAGCGATCACCTGACACTGCTCGCCGCCGAAACCGGTTACGGCGGCGGCTTCGACGTCACGGTCAGCGTCGAGGGTGGCGAAGCGCTGGCGCTGAAAACCATGAATCCACGCTTGGGCATTCTTGGCGGGCTGTCGATCCTCGGCACCAGCGGCATTGTCCGACCGTTTTCCTGCGCGGCGTACATTGCCTCGATCCATCAGGGCATCGATGTGGCGAAAACCAACGGTTATCTGCACATCGCCGCCTGCACCGGCAACGCCAGCGAAGACACCATGCGCCGGGTCTACGATCTGCCGGAAATCGCCCTGATCGAAATGGGCGATTTCGTCGGCGCGGTGCTCAAGCATCTGCGCAAAGTGCCTGTGGATAAACTCAGCCTGTGCGGCGGCTTCGGCAAGATCAGTAAACTGGCGGCCGGGCACATGGACCTGCACTCGCGGCATTCAAGTATCGACTTGCCACAACTGGCTGAGTGGGCCGCGGCGATTGGCGCCGATGCGGCGTTGCAGCAAAGTATTCGCGAGGCCAATACCAGTCAGCAGGCGCTGGCCATGGCCAGTGCGGCGGGGGTTGCCCTCGGTGATGAGGTCTGCCGCCATGCGTTGAATTTCGCCCGCAGCGTGGTGCCCGCGCAGGTGCAGGTCGAGGTGTTTGCAATTGATCGTCAGGGCGGGATTGTCGGGCATGCCGGAGGTTTTGCATGAAGCGGATTTTGCTGCTCGGCGGCGTCACTGAGGCCCTGGCGATTGCCCGCACGCTGGGGCCAGAACATATCTACAGCCTCGCCGGTGTTGGTCGGGTGCCGACAGATCTGACCTGTCAGGTCCGCGTCGGTGGTTACGGTGGCGCTGAGGGTCTGGCGCAATTCATTCGTGACGAAGGCATCGAGCTGTTGCTCGACGCCACGCATCCCTATGCCGCACAGATCAGCCAGAACGCCGCGACCGCCGCGCGACTGACCGACATCCCCTGCTGGGCCTTGCGCCGCCCGGCATGGCAACCGCAGCCCGGTGATGACTGGCGTGAAGTCAGCGACTGGGCCGAGCTGATCACCGCCCTCAAACCGTTTCGTCGACCGCTGTTCACCCTCGGCCGCGAACCGCTGCAACACCTCGATGAAATCCCTGCCGACCAGTTCTGGACCCTGCGCGCCCTCGACGTCTATCCCGGCAACGAACGCTGCGAAGTGATCGGCGCGCGTGGGCCGTTTCTGCTTGAGGATGAACGCGCGCTGTTCGAGCGGCGGCAGATCGATGTGTTGATCAGCAAGAACAGCGGCAGCACCGCCACCGAGCCGAAGTTGGAAGTCGCGCGCGAGCGTGGGGTGCCGGTGCTGGTGTTGAAGCGTCCGGGGTTGCCGGGGGTTGATCGCGAGTTTGCCTCGGTCGACGCAATCCTGATGGCCCTCGCAACCTTTAACCTTATCTAAAAACAAGCGCAGTTCTCACGGACGCCTTCGCGGGCAAGTCGAATCGTCGCACCGCCGCTTCCACTGGGTTCGCGGGGTAAACAGGCTATGTGGTCGCCACCGACCACTGTGGGAGCGAGCCTGCTCGCGAAGACGTCGGCAAAGTCTGCACATCATTGCCTGACCCACCGCTTTCGCGAGCAGGCTCGCTCCCACAATGTCACGGGCTCGGCCGGATATCTGACTTGAATCCTACAAACGCGCCGGACACTGCCCACAACAACCTAACGAATCACTGACTATCGGCAGTCGCGTCCACCTCTACGCTCAACGTCTTTGATTCCAAGGGCGTACACATCCAATGTCAGAAGAATTCGCCCGTTTTGACGCCGCCGAGTACCTCAAGACTCCCGAGGATATGGCGGCATATCTGGATGCCTGTTTTGACGACGATGAAGGCGATGGCGTTCTGATTCGTGCAGCACTCAATGACATCGCCCGAGCTCAAGGCATGACACAAGTGGCGCGGGATGCAGGTTTGGGCCGCGAAAGTCTTTATAAAGCGCTCAGTAGCACTGGCAATCCCGAATTCGCAACTATCATGAAAGTCATGAAGGCTCTGGGTTTGCGATTGCATGCCGTAACACTGTGAAGGCGCTGCGACACCAAACCGCACGACGCTTTTTTACTTATCGGCCCTGATCAGGCTAAATAGCCGCGCCTGATCGCCCACCCAATGGATCTGCCCCATGAACCGACACCGGCTAGCAATTGCCTGGATCGCCTGCTTCGCAGTGCTGTTCAACATGCTCGCCATGCCGATGACCGGGGCGATGGCGCAGGCGGCCAGTTCACCCGCCGAACAATTGCTCTGGAGCAGTTTCTGCACCGGCAGCGGGACCAAAATGGTGGCGATCAATATTGGCACCACCGATCAAAAAGCCCCGACCAACGACACTCATTCGAACATGCAGCATTGCTGGTGTTGCTCAGGCTCGGCGCCGTTGGTGGCGTTGCCGGGGCATTCGCCGCAGCTGTATTTCGCCCGCTATGAAAGCAATCGCAGCGTGGCGCCCGCCTCACTGCAAACACCCACGCCGCGCCAGCAATGGCCGAGTCTCAATCCCCGCGCCTCCCCTCTGGTTTGATTTGTTCGCGCAATTGACCTGCGTTTCAAATCGTTCTGGAGAACTGCCATGTTGAACAAACTCATCGTCGTCGCTGCGCTGCTGTTGCCGGCGTGCTTTGCCCATGCTCACGAATACAAGGCGGGCGAGCTGGAAATCGCCCATCCGTGGTCGCAGGAACTGCCGCCGAATGCGCCGACGGTCGCCGCCTATTTCATCATTCACAATGCGGGCAAGACGGACGATCGCCTGCTCAGCGTCGACTCGCCCATCGCTCCCGAAGCGCAACTGCACGAACACGTGATGCAGGGCGATCTGATGAAGATGCAGCAAGTGAAGAGCGTGGCGATTCCGGCCGGCGGCAACGTGACCTTCGCGCCGATGGCCTATCACGTGATGCTGCTCAATCCGACCGATCGCAGCCTGCTCAGCGACGGCAAGCGCTTCCCGCTGACGATGCATTTCGAGAAGGCCGGTGACGTCACCGTCGAAGTCTCGGTGCAGAAGAAGCCACCGGAAACCACGCAGGCCCACGCGCACGCTCAGTAAGCCTTTCGGCAGACTCCGCCCATGCGCCCGCTGAGCGCCAGGCCCTCGCGGCAACGCCGTCAGACTCAACACCTGACTCGCGGCAGCTGGATCGCCCTGTTCGCCATGTTGATGATCTTCATCGGCCCACTGATTTCTCAGTCGATGCCGATGGATCAACACGCCTCGACATCGATGCCAATGAGCATGGACATGTCGATGGACATGCCGGGCATGGACCACAGCGGCCATGCTGCAAAACCCAGCGCCGAACACTGCCCACCGCAATCCTCGCACCACGTGCTGTGGGAAAAGTGTGGTTACTGCAGCCTGCTGTTCAATTGCCCGGCGCTGACTGGGGGCGGTGATTTTGTCGCCTTCAACATCCCGCCGCTGAACACCTTCACCCCGCCCTATCCACGTCTGGGCCATGCCCGGCAGACCTTCTTCCCCGGCGCCCGCACCCGCGCCCCGCCCGTCGCAGCGTAAATACCGCACCTCTGATTGCACACGGTTGAGAAGACAGCTTCAGGCTGCCGGCCGTGTCGTTTACGACTGTTTGATGGAAATTGTCATGTCCAGGTTTGCTGCTGTTCCACGCTCGGGCTGTGCCCCGGCGTCCTTCGCTTTGAACGAATCGCGGATTCGTTTCAGGCACGCTACCGCCGTCCTTTGCGGCGTTCTGCTGTCACCGCTGGTACTGGCCGATGATCACACCGGCCACCAGAAAGAACTGAGCCCGACGGTGATTACCGCGATCGCGCCGAGCTCGCCGCTGACCATCGTCACCGACCCCAAGGATCCGCGCCAACCGGTGCCGGCCAGTGACGGCGGCGATTACCTGAAGACCATTCCGGGTTTTGCGCTAGTACGCAATGGCGGCACCAACGGCGATCCGGTGCTGCGCGGCATGTTCGGCTCACGCCTGAACATCCTCACCAACGGCAGCATGATGCTCGGCGCCTGCCCCGGCCGGATGGATGCTCCGACCTCGTACATCTCGCCGGAAACCTACGACAAACTCACCGTGATCAAAGGCCCGCAGACCGTGCTTTACGGCCCGGGTGCATCGGCCGGTACGGTGTTGTTCGACCGTGAACCGGAGAACTTCGGCGAACTCGGCACGCGGGTGAATGCGAGCATTCTGGCCGGCTCCCACGGCCGCTTCGACAAAGTCGTCGATGCCGCCGCCGGTGGCCCATTGGGCTACGTGCGCGTGATCGGCAACACCGCGCATTCCGACGATTACCGCGATGGCAACAACGACATCGTCGCCTCGCGCTACGACAAGTGGAACGGCGATATCGCCGTCGGCTGGACCCCGGACGCCGACACCCTGATCGAACTCACCGCCGGCAAGGGCGATGGCGAAGCGCGCTACGCCGGGCGCGGCATGGACGGCTCGCAGTTCCTGCGTGAAAGCCTCGGTCTGCGTTTCGAAAAATCCAACATCACTGACGTGCTGGAGAAACTCGAAGCGCAGGTCTACTACAACTACGCCGACCACGTGATGGACAACTACACCCTGCGCACGCCGTCCGGCACCGGCATGATGGCAGGTCCCATGGCGTCCAACGTCGACCGCCGCACCCTCGGCGCACGGATCAAGGCCACCTGGCGCTGGGCTGATATTCAGTTGATCACCGGCCTCGATGCGCAGACCAACGAACACCGTCAGCGCAGCGGCATGGGTATTGATACCTACAAGGATCAGCCCTACACCAAAGACGCCGATTTCCATAACTACGGCGTGTTCAGCGAAATGACCTGGTACGCCGCCGACCGTGATCGGCTGATCACCGGTGCCCGCGTCGACCGCGCTTCGGCCAAGGATTATCGGCAGACCACCGGTTCGGGAATGATGTCCCGCCCCAACCCGACCGCCGACAACACCCGCGCCGACACCCTGCCCAGCGGTTTCGTACGTTACGAGCATGACCTCGCCGACAGCCCGACCACGCTGTATGCCGGCCTCGGCCACGCGCAACGCTTCCCGGATTACTGGGAGCTGTTTTCGCCCAAGTCCGGCCCGGCGGGATCGGTCAATGCGTTCGATTCGATCAAACCGGAAAAGACCACCCAGTTCGACTTCGGTGTGAACTACAAGAGCGCCGACCTCGAAGCCTGGGCCTCGGGTTATATCGGCGTAGTGCGCGATTACATCCTCTTCGACTACACCCCGGCAATGATGGGCATGAGCACCTCGCGCGCCGAGAACATCGACGCGCGAATCATGGGCGGTGAACTCGGTGCAGCGTACAAACTCACCGACCACTGGAAAGCCGATGCGACCCTGGCCTACGCCTGGGGCAAGAACAGCAGCGATGGCAAGGCGCTGCCGCAAATGCCGCCGCTGGATGCACGCTTCGGTCTCACTTACAGCGAAGACAACTGGAGTGCCGGCGCACTGTGGAGGGTGGTTGCCGAGCAAAACCGTATCGATCAGAACAAGGGCAACGTGGTCGGCAAGGATTACGACAAGAGTTCGGGCTTCGGCGTGTTCTCACTCAACGGTGCCTACCGGATCAACAAGAACTGGAAGGTCAGCAGCGGCGTCGACAACCTGTTCGGCAAGGCTTACGCCGAACACCTGAACCTGGCGGGCAACGCCGGGTTCGGCTACCCGGCCAACGACCCGCAAGCGATCAATGAACCGGGGCGCACGCTCTGGACCAAGGTCGACATGAGTTTCTAAACCACCGCGAGAAATTCCCGGTGTGAACACTGCCTTTGTGGCGAGGGAGCTTGCTCCCGCTGGGGCGCGCAGCGCCCCCCGCTCTTAAACACAAGAGCAAGGCCTGCTTCGCAGGCCAGCGGGAGCAAGCTCCCTCGCCACGATGTGCAGTTCAGACAGACAACTAGAAGATCCAAGCCAAGCGGAGCACACGTGATGAAACAGCCCAAACCGAATTTCTACAACCTGGCCTGGCGTTGGCATTTTTACGCCGGCCTGTTCGTCGCCCCATTTATGGTGATGCTGGCCTTGACCGGCATCATCTACCTGTTCAAACCGCAGCTCGACTCACTGATGTACAGCAGCTTGCTCAACGTCCCCGCCGGTCATCACAGCGTCCCGGCCGATGACCTGCTGCAACGGGTAAAAAGCGCTTATCCACAAGGCCAGATCACCCAATATCTGCCGCCAGTGAATGCCGAGCGCAGCGCACAATTCGTGGTGAAAAACGCCGGCCACGAACTCAACGTGTTCGTCGATCCGTACCACGGCGACATCCTCGGCGAGCAGGATGCCAAGCAGAATCTGCAAGCCATCGCCCGCGCCATCCACGGCGAATTGATGATCGGCACCGTTGGTGATCGGCTCATCGAAATGGCCGCCGGCTGGGGCGTGGTGCTGGTGGTGTCCGGCCTGTTCCTGTGGTGGCCGCGCGGTCAGGCGGCGGGCATTTTGTGGCCACGGCTAAACAGTCGCGGCCGCGTGTTGTGGCGTGATCTGCACGCGGTCACCGGGTTCTGGGGCGCGACTTTGCTGCTGGTGATGTTGCTCAGCGGCATGACCTGGACCGGTTTCTGGGGCAAGCAATACGCCCAGGTGTGGAACGTGTTCCCGGCGGCGATGTGGGACAACGTGCCGACCTCCGACGTCGAGGCGCGAACCCTCAACACCGCCACCCGCCAGACCGTGCCCTGGGCGATGGAAAACACACCGATGCCGATGTCCGGCGACCACGCTGAACACATGAACCACGGCGCCAGCAACGCTGGCCCCGCAGCACCCGTCATCAGCCTGCAAGACGTGCAAAACATAGCGACCCAGCGCAAGGTCGAGCCGGGTTACAGCATCACCCTGCCGACCACCGCCACCGGTGTGTTCACCATCGCCGTGTTCGCCGATGACCCGCGTAACGACGCGACCCTGCATGTCGACCAGTACACCGGCACGGTCCTCGCCGATGTGCGCTTCGAGCAATACGGCACCGTCGCCCGCGCCACTGAGATCGGCGTGATGCTCCACGAGGGCAAGATGTTCGGCACCTTCAACCAGATTGTCGTGCTGCTGATCTGCCTGATGATCCTGCTCAGCGCCGTCAGCGGCGTGGTGATCTGGTGGAAGCGTCGGCCACAAGGCAAATTCGGAGTACCGCCGCTGCGCCATGATTTACCGAAATGGAAAACCGGCGTGGTGATCATGTTGGCGCTGGCGGTGGTGTTTCCGCTGGTAGGGGCTTCGCTGGTGGTGGTGTGGTTGCTGGATCGACTGTTGTTGTCACGACTGGGTGGGCAAACCAAACCGGCCTCGACTTCATCCTGAATCAGCCCGCTCCTGCATCGGAGCGGCGCCTCCCGCAACACATGCTCCCTGCATTAGACTGCACACCTTCCAATCTCAGGATGAGTGTCATGTTCAAAGCAGTTGCACTGTCGTTGTTGATGTTGGCTAGCGGTGCGGCGCTGGCCGATACCAACGTCGACGTCTCGCGGATTTACGGCAATATCAAATTTGTCGACAGCTTCCCCGATTACAAGGTGAAGGTCGTCAATTCGTTTCCAGACTTGAAGGTGAAAAAGGTCGACTCGTTTCCGGATTCGGCAGGCAAATGGAAAACGGTCGACAGCTTCCCGGATTATAAAATCCAGATCGTCGACTCCTTCCCTGACTTCACCATCCAGTACGTCGACTCATTCCCCGGCGTGAACTGATTCTGCACGATATCGCTGCCGCTGCGCGGCAGCACCACAATGAAGCACTTCCTCGCACCACCCCCCATCACACGTCCCCTCATGGTGCGCAGACTCTGCGTACAAGCGCTCTAACACGACATTTTCTTGCCAAAACCCGACCGGGCACAGCCCTTGCAAAACACCCTTCAGTCGTCCGCATCTGCCAACCAAAAAAACTTCAAACGTTCATGGAGATCGCACAATGAAGCGTCGCAGTTTGATCAAGGCTTTCACACTCTCGGCATCCATTGCCGCGATGGGCATGACCTGGACTGTCCAGGCCGCCGAGACCATCAAGGTCGGGATTCTGCATTCGTTGTCCGGCACCATGGCGATCTCCGAAACGTCGCTCAAAGACATGGCGCTGATGACCATCGACGAGATCAACGCCAAGGGCGGCGTCAACGGCAAGATGCTGGAACCGGTGGTGGTTGACCCTGCATCCAACTGGCCACTGTTCGCCGAAAAGGGCCGGCAGTTACTGACCCAGGACAAGGTCGCCGTGGTGTTCGGCTGCTGGACTTCGGTGTCGCGTAAATCGGTGTTGCCGGTGTTCGAAGAGCTCAACGGTCTGCTGTTCTACCCGGTGCAATACGAAGGCGAAGAAATGTCGCCGAACGTCTTCTACACCGGCGCCGCGCCGAACCAGCAAGCAATCCCGGCGGTTGAATATTTGATGAGTGAAGAAGGCGGCAGCGCCAAGCGCTACTTCCTGCTCGGCACCGACTACGTCTACCCGCGCACCACCAACAAGATCCTGCGTTCGTTCCTGCACTCCAAAGGTGTGGCCGACAAGGACATCGAAGAGGTCTACACGCCGTTCGGTCACAGCGACTATCAAACCATCGTCGCCAACATCAAAAAATTCTCGGCGGGCGGCAAGACTGCTGTCATCTCGACGGTCAACGGTGACTCCAACGTGCCGTTCTACAAAGAGCTGGCCAACCAGGGCCTGAAAGCCACCGACGTACCGGTTGTGGCGTTCTCGGTCGGCGAAGAAGAACTGCGTGGCATCGACACCAAACCGCTGGTGGGCAACCTGGCAGCGTGGAACTACTTCGAGTCGGTAGAGAACCCGCAGAACAAGAAATTCGTCGCTGACTGGAAGGCCTACGCGAAGAAACACAACCTGCCGGGCGCGGACAAAGCCGTGACCAACGACCCGATGGAAGCCACTTACGTCGGCATCCACATGTGGGCGCAAGCGGTTGAGAAAGCCAAATCCACTGACGTCGACAAAGTCCGCGAAGCCCTCGCCGGCCAGACCTTTGCCGCGCCGTCGGGTTACACCCTGACCATGGACAAGACCAACCACCACCTGCACAAACCGGTGATGATCGGCGAGATCCAGAGCGACGGTCAGTTCAACGTCGTGTGGCAGACCGAAGGGCCGATCCGCGCGCAGCCTTGGAGCCCGTTCATTCAGGGCAACGACAAGAAGCCGGATTATGCGGTGAAGAGCAACTGAGTCACTGGATGCCGGGCTGACGAGGATTATCGGCCCGACACAATCCCCCGTGGGAGTGAGTTTTTGTGGTGAGGGGATTTATCCCCGATCGGCTGCGAAGCAGTCGCGAAATCAGTCGACGCGATCAATCTGATACACCGCGACTGCTGGACTAGGGGCTGCTTCGCAACCCATCGGGGATAAATCCCCTCGCCACAAAAGCTCGATCCGACAATGTCCGCGTCAAGGCGACTGACTATGCCCACTGCTCTCTACCGCTTTATCTGTGCCATCGCACTGTTGCTGCCGATGCTCGCCCACGCCGGCGATGCCGAAGACTTCGTCGCGGCCAATCCCATGCAACAGGCCAAACTCCTGGAAACCTGGGCCGCGCAGCCCGATCCGGCCCGTATCGAACTGATCAACGCCCTGCAACAAGGCGAGTTGACCATCGACGGCCAAGCGAAAACCCTGCGCCTGAACAATCGCCTGCGGGGTCTGATCGACACCGCCATGGCCAGCCACCAATTGCTCGCCGCCGACGCCAAAATCCGTCTGAGTGCCGCGCAGCAATTGCAGAAAAGCGCGAAACCCGCGCAGCTGAAATTCCTCGACCAGCAACTGGCTGGCGAAAAAGACGAAAGCGTCCACGCCGCCCTCAGCCTGGCGCTGGCCAATCTGCAACTGGTCGATACCGACCCGGCCGTGCGCCTCGCGGCAGTACGCCTGCTCGGCGAAACCGGCGACCCACTGGCACGCACACGCCTTGAAGGTTTGCTCGAACCCGGCGTCGAAAGCGATGCCGGCGTACGTACCGCCGCCGAAACCAGCCTCGCCCAGGTCAAACGCAAACTGTTGATCGGCGAAGTGCTCGGTCAGGCGTTCAGTGGCATGTCGCTCGGTTCGATTCTGCTGTTGGCAGCGCTCGGTCTGGCAATCACCTTCGGCCTGCTCGGCGTGATCAACATGGCCCACGGCGAGATGCTGATGCTCGGCGCCTACTCGACGTACGTGGTGCAGTTGATGTTCCAGCGCTACGCACCGCAGGCCATCGAGTTCTATCCGCTGATCGCCCTGCCAGTGGCGTTTTTTGTCACGGCGGCGATCGGCATGGCCCTGGAACGTACGGTGATTCGCCACCTCTACGGCCGACCTCTGGAAACCCTGCTCGCCACCTGGGGCATCAGCCTGATGCTGATTCAACTGGTGCGCCTGTTGTTCGGCGCGCAGAACGTTGAAGTCGCCAACCCGGCGTGGCTGTCGGGTGGTATTCAGGTGCTGCCGAATCTGGTGCTGCCGTACAACCGCATCGTCATCATTGCCTTCGCCCTGTTCGTGGTGGTGCTGACCTGGCTGCTGCTGAACAAAACCCGCCTCGGCCTCAACGTTCGCGCCGTCACCCAGAACCGCAACATGGCGGCCTGCTGCGGCGTGCCGACCGGGCGCGTCGATATGCTCGCTTTCGGCCTCGGTTCGGGCATCGCCGGATTGGGCGGCGTGGCGCTGAGCCAGATCGGCAACGTCGGCCCGGACCTCGGCCAGAGCTACATCATCGACTCGTTCCTGGTGGTGGTGCTCGGCGGCGTCGGCCAGTTGGCCGGTAGCGTGCTCGCGGCCTTCGGCCTGGGCATCGCCAACAAGATTCTCGAACCGCAGATCGGTGCGGTGCTCGGCAAAATCCTGATCCTCGCGCTGATCATTCTGTTTATCCAGAAACGTCCGCAAGGCCTCTTCGCACTGAAAGGACGGGTGATCGACTGATGAACCAGCCTCTGTTAGTCACGGCCACACAAAAGGCCGGGCCGAAAGTCACCATCGCGGTTGGCGCGGTGATTCTTGCGCTGCTGATTGCTCTGCCGCTGCTGTCACTGTTGCCAGCGGACAATGCGCTGTCGGTCTCGGCCTACACGCTGACGCTGGTCGGCAAAATCCTCTGCTACGCAATCGTCGCCTTGGCGCTCGATCTGGTCTGGGGTTACGCCGGTCTGCTGTCGCTGGGCCACGGTCTGTTCTTCGCCCTCGGCGGTTATGCGATGGGCATGTACCTGATGCGTCAGGCCGCCGGTGATGGCTTGCCGGCGTTCATGACCTTCCTGTCGTGGAGCGAATTGCCGTGGTACTGGACTGGCACCAGCAGCTTCATCTGGGCGATGTGTCTGGTGGTGTTAGCGCCGGGGTTGCTGGCGCTGGTGTTCGGCTTCTTCGCCTTCCGTTCGCGGATCAAAGGCGTGTATTTCTCGATCATGACCCAGGCCCTGACCTTCGCCGGCATGCTCCTGTTTTTCCGCAACGAGACCGGGTTTGGCGGTAATAACGGCTTTACCAATTTCCGCACGATTCTCGGTTTCGGCATCACTGAACCGGGCACCCGTGCGGTGCTGTTTCTGGCCACGGTGTTGTTGCTGGTGGCGAGTCTGTTCATCGGCTGGCGCCTGGCGCAGAGCAAGTTCGGTCGCGTGCTCACGGCGTTGCGCGATGCCGAGAACCGTTTGATGTTCTGCGGCTACGACCCGCGCGGTTTCAAGTTGTTTGTGTGGGTGTTGAGTGCGGTGTTGTGTGGCCTGGCCGGTGCGTTGTACGTGCCGCAAGTGGGCATCATCAACCCCAGCGAAATGTCGCCGACCAACTCCATCGAAGCGGCGGTGTGGGTAGCGCTCGGCGGTCGCGGCACGCTGATCGGCCCGCTGCTCGGCGCCGGTGTGGTCAACGGCATGAAGAGCTGGTTCACCGTGGCTTTCCCCGAATACTGGCTGTTCTTCCTCGGCGCGCTGTTCATCGTCGTGACGCTGTACTTGCCCAAAGGCGTGATCGGTCTGCTGAAGAAACGAGGTGAACAATGAGAGTCACGGCGAGCGCTGAATTCATGTTGGAACCGGCCTTTTTTCCCGTGGAACCGAACAAGGACGAAGGCACCAGTCGCGATTCCATCGGCCTCGGCCAGCGGGTCGGCCCGGGGCTGGATACCCGCCACGGCACGATCCTCACACTGGAAGACATCAGCGTCAGCTTCGATGGCTTTCGCGCACTGAACAATCTCAACCTATACATCGGCGTTGGTGAATTGCGCTGCATCATCGGCCCCAACGGCGCGGGCAAAACCACGCTGATGGACGTGATCACCGGCAAGACCCGGCCCAGTCATGGCAAGGCCTGGTTCGGTGAAACCCTCGACCTGACGCAGATGAGCGAAGTGCAAATCGCTCAGGCCGGCATCGGTCGCAAGTTTCAGAAGCCGACGGTGTTCGAAGCGCTGAGCGTGTTTGAAAACCTGGAACTGGCGCAGAAAACCGACAAGTCGGTGTGGGCCAGTTTGCGTGCGCGCCTCAGTGGCGAGCAGAAAGACCGGATCAGCGAAGTGCTGGAGACGATTCGCCTGACCACCTCGGTCAATCGTCAGGCCGGGCTGCTCTCGCATGGTCAGAAGCAGTTTCTCGAGATCGGCATGTTGCTGATGCAGGACCCGCAACTGCTGCTGCTCGATGAGCCGGTGGCGGGCATGACCGATGCGGAAACCGAGTTCACGGCTGAACTGTTCAAGAGCCTGGCAGGCAAGCATTCGTTGATGGTGGTCGAGCATGACATGGGCTTTGTCGGCTCGATTGCCGACCACGTGACTGTGCTGCACCAGGGTAGCGTTTTGGCGGAAGGCTCGCTTGAGCAGGTGCAGGAAAACGAGCGCGTGATCGAGGTCTACCTCGGCCGCTGAAGATTTTGTCCTGTGTAGGAGCTGCCGAAGGCTGCGATCTTTTGATCTTGCTCTTCAAAAAGAAGATCAAAAGATCGCAGCCTTCGGCAGCTCCTACAGAGGATTTCGGGAGATTTTGAACATGCTGCAAGTCGACAAGCTGCACCAGTACTACGGCGGTAGCCACATCCTCCGAGGCCTGTCTTTCGATGTGAAGGTCGGCGAAGTCACCTGCCTGCTCGGCCGTAACGGCGTGGGCAAGACCACCCTGCTCAAATGCCTGATGGGCCTGCTGCCGGCCAAAGAAGGTGCGGTGAACTGGGAGGGTAAACCGATCACCACCTTCAAGCCGCACCAGCGCGTTCACGCCGGGATCGCCTACGTGCCGCAAGGCCGGGAAATCTTCGGACGGCTGACCGTGGAAGAAAACCTGTTGATGGGTCTGTCGCGGTTTCCCGGCAGTGAAGCCAAAGAAGTCCCAAGTTTCATCTACGAATTGTTCCCGGTGCTGCTACAAATGAAGCAGCGTCGCGGCGGTGACCTCTCTGGCGGTCAGCAACAGCAGTTGGCAATTGGCCGCGCCTTGGCCAGCCGCCCACGTTTACTGATCCTCGACGAACCCACCGAAGGCATTCAACCCTCGGTGATCAAAGAGATCGGCGCGGTCATCAAGAAACTTGCGGCGCGCGGTGACATGGCGATTTTGCTGGTGGAGCAGTTCTACGATTTCGCTGCGGAGCTGGCCGATCAATACCTGGTGATGTCCCGGGGCGAGATCGTCCAGCAGGGGCGCGGTGAAAATATGGAGGCCGAGGGTGTACGCGGGCTGGTAACGATCTAGTACAACGAACTAATCTGTAGCTTCCTAACGATAATTACACACCATGAATTCAACTGTTTCACCTGCCCTGTTTACCCCGAGCTGGCACGCCGAGCTGGAGCTCGCTTACGCCCGTTTCGGCGACTGCACGCGCCCGGTCATGCGCCGCCACCTCGGCCCGCTGCGCGTACAAAAACACCTGTACGCCGAAGGCCCCGAGGTCTGCCAGCACATCATCGTCCACCCGCCGGGCGGGATTGCCGGCGGTGATCGGCTGGACATCAGCGCCCGCGTCGAACACGGCGCGTGGGCGCAGATCACCAGTCCCGGCGCAGCCAAATGGTATCGCGCGGCCGGGCCGGCTTATCAGAAGCTCGACTTGAAAGTGGCGGCCGGGGCGACGCTGGAATGGCTGCCGCAGGAAACCATCGTCTACAGCGCCGCGCAGGCTGAGCTGACGACTGCGATTGATCTTGAAGGCGATGCGCGGCTGTTCTACTGGGATGTGGTGGCGTTGGGTCGCCCCGCCAGCGGCGAGCGTTTCGACCGCGGGTATTTCCAGGCGCATCTGGATATTCGCCGTGATGGTCGATTGCTCTGGCATGAGCGCCAGCGCATTGTCGGCGGTGACGGTTTACTTGATTCGCCAATCGGGCTGGATGGCAATCCGGTGTTTGCGACGTTGTTGGTCACCGGTGAAATCGATGCTGAATTGCTCGAGCGTTGCCGCTCGCTGGGCCACGAAGTGCGTGGGGATCTGACGCAGTTGCCGGGGCTTTTGGTGGCTCGGTGTCTGGCCAGTGAAGCATTGCTCGCCCGGGCCTGGCTCATCGATTTATGGCGCTTGCTGCGGCCGGTGCTGCTAGATCGCGAAGCCCAGCCCCCACGAATCTGGAACACCTGAAATGCATTCCCCTACAGGAGCTGCCGAAGGCTGCGATCTTTTGATCTTGCTTCAAAAAATCAACATCAAAAGATCGCAGCCTTCGGCAGCTCCTGCAGGTGGCGACCGACTTAATAACTTTTAACTGCCGATATTGGATTCCCACAATGGACCTGACCCCACGCGAAAAAGACAAGCTGCTGATCTTCACCGCCGGCCTCGTCGCCGAGCGGCGTCTGGCCCGCGGCGTGAAACTCAACTACCCGGAAGCCATGGCCTACATCTCCGCCGCGCTGCTCGAAGGCGCCCGTGACGGTCAGACCGTGGCCGAGCTGATGCACTTCGGCACCACCCTGCTTTCGCGCGAACAAGTGATGGAAGGCATCCCGGAAATGATCCCGGAGATCCAGGTCGAAGCGACGTTTCCCGACGGCACCAAACTGGTCACCGTCCACCAGCCGATCGTCTGAGGCGCGCCATGACCTACTCCATTCGCGATGCCGTCCACGCCGACCTGCCGGCGATCCGCGACATCTACAACGACGCGGTGCTCAACACCACGGCGATCTGGAACGAACAAGCCGTCGACCTGGGCAACCGTCAGGCCTGGTTCAGCGCCCGTCAGGCCCAGGCCTATCCGATTCTGGTAATCGTCGACGGCGACAACGGCGTACTCGGCTACGCTTCGTTCGGTGACTGGCGGCCGTTCGACGGCTTTCGCCACACCGTCGAGCACTCGGTTTATGTACGCAACGACCAGCGCGGCAATGGCCTCGGCCCGCAACTGATGAGCGCACTGATCGAACGCGCCAGGACCTGCGGCAAACACGTCATGGTCGCCGCCATCGAAAGCGGTAACGCCGCCTCGATTCGTCTGCATGAGCGCGCCGGTTTCAGCATCACCGGGCAGATGCCGCAAGTCGGCACCAAATTCGGCCGCTGGCTCGACCTGACCTTCATGCAACTGACTCTCAACCCTGGCGCGGAGCCGCCTGACGCCAACAAGGAGTGACACCGATGAACGCCGCCCAACTGCGCCGCGTCAATGCTGAAAGTTTTGCGCATTACCGTCAGGGCCTGATCGACCTGCTGCTCGATGCCGTGGGTTACGGCGCCAGCGTCGGCTTCATGGCCGACCTTGATGCGGCGCAGGCGCGTGCCTACTTCGATGAGGTGCAGGACAACATCAACAAAGGCAGCGTGCTGCTTTGGGTGGTGGTCAAGGACGAGCAGGTGCTGGCCAGTGTTCAGTTGGGCTTGTGCCAGAAGGCCAACGGCCTCAACCGCGCCGAGGTGCAGAAACTGCTGGTGCGCGAACACGCACGGCGTCGCGGCCTCGGCCAGCAATTGATGAGTGCGCTGGAACTCGAAGCGCCGAAACACAAGCGCGGCATGCTGTACCTCGACACCGAGGCCGGCTCCCCCGCCGAAGATTTCTACAAGGCGTTGGGTTACACCCGCGCCGGTCAGATTCCCGATTACGCCTGCGACCCGAACGGCACCTATCGGCCGACCGCCCTCTATTACAAGATTCTGCAAGGAGCCCAGTGATGATTCCTGGCGAGTACCAGATCCAGCCCGGCGACATCGAACTCAACGTCGGTCGCCGCACCGTCAGCCTGAAAGTCGCCAACAGCGGCGACCGGCCGATCCAGGTCGGTTCGCACTATCACTTTTTTGAAACCAACGACGCGCTGACCTTTAATCGTGCGGCGAGCCGTGGCATGCGCCTGAACATTCCGGCCGGCACCGCCGTGCGCTTCGAACCGGGGCAGAGCCGCGAGGTCGAGCTGGTGGATTACGCCGGGCAGCGGCGGGTGTTCGGCTTTGCCGGACGGATCATGGGCAACCTCGACTGAGATCGGTGCGAACCCAAAAAGATCGCAGCCTTCGGCAGCGCCTACAAATGCTCTGCGGTCTCGAGCCGAGCACTGACTGTAGGAGCTGTCGAGCGCAGCGAGGCTGCGAAAGCGAGCTATGCGAGCGGTCTCAAATCCAATTGAATCCCAAGGCAAGCACATGAAGATTTCTAGAAACGCCTACGCCGACATGTTCGGCCCCACTGTCGGCGACAAGGTGCGCCTGGCCGACACCGAGCTGTGGATCGAAGTCGAAAAAGACTTCACCACCTACGGCGAAGAAGTGAAATTCGGTGGCGGCAAAGTCATCCGCGACGGCCAGGGCCAGAGCCAGTTGCTGGCTGCCGAAGTGGTCGACACGCTGATCACCAACGTGCTGATCATCGACCACTGGGGCATCGTCAAAGCCGACGTCGGCCTCAAGGACGGGCGCATCGCCGCGATCGGCAAGGCCGGCAACCCGGACGTGCAACCCGACGTGACCATCGCCATCGGCGCCGGCACCGAAGTGATTGCCGGCGAAGGCATGATCCTCACCGCTGGCGGCATCGACACCCACATCCATTTCATCTGCCCGCAGCAGATCGAAGAAGCGCTGATGAGCGGCGTCACCACCATGATCGGCGGCGGCACCGGCCCGGCCACTGGCACCAACGCCACCACTTGCACCTCCGGGCCGTGGCACCTGGCGCGCATGCTCCAGGCCGCTGACGCGTTCCCGATGAACATCGGCCTCACCGGCAAAGGCAACGCCAGCCTGCCGGAGCCGTTGATCGAGCAGGTCAAGGCCGGCGCCATCGGCCTCAAGTTGCACGAAGACTGGGGCACCACGCCGGCGAGCATCGACAACTGCCTGAACGTCGCCGATCAGTTCGATGTGCAGGTGGCGATCCACACCGACACCCTCAACGAATCGGGTTTCGTCGAAACCACCCTCGGCGCGTTCAAGGGCCGCACCATCCACACCTATCACACCGAAGGTGCCGGTGGCGGTCACGCACCGGACATCATCAAGGCCTGCGGTTTCCCTAACGTGCTGCCGAGTTCGACCAACCCGACCCGACCGTTCACGCGCAACACCATCGACGAACACCTCGACATGCTGATGGTCTGCCATCACCTCGACCCGAGCATTGCCGAAGACGTCGCGTTCGCTGAAAGCCGTATCCGCCGCGAAACGATTGCCGCCGAAGACATTCTTCACGACCTCGGCGCGTTCTCGATGATCAGCTCCGACAGTCAGGCCATGGGCCGCGTCGGCGAAGTCATCACACGCACCTGGCAGACCGCCGACAAAATGAAAAAGCAGCGCGGCCCGCTGCCGCAGGACGGCGCAGGCAACGACAACTTCCGCGCCAAACGCTACATCGCCAAGTACACGATCAACCCGGCCATCACCCATGGCATCAGCCACGAAGTCGGTTCGATCGAAGTCGGCAAGTGGGCCGATCTGGTGCTCTGGCGCCCGGCATTCTTTGGCGTGAAACCGACGCTGATTCTCAAGGGTGGCGCGATCGCCGCGAGCCTGATGGGCGATGCCAACGCCTCGATCCCGACACCGCAACCGGTGCACTACCGCCCGATGTTCGCCAGCTACGGCGGCTCGCTGCACGCCACCAGCCTGACTTTTATCAGTCAGGCAGCGCAGGAAGCCGGGTTGCCTGAAGCACTGGGCTTGAAGAAGAAAATCGGCGTGGTCAAAGGTTGCCGTGATGTGCAGAAAACCGATCTGATCCACAACGACTATCTGCCGACCATCGATGTCGATCCGCAGACCTATCAGGTCAAGGCTGACGGCGTGTTGCTCTGGTGTGAACCGGCGGAAACGTTGCCGATGGCGCAGCGGTATTTCCTGTTTTAACGGTCACATTCACGAATACGGGTGCAACGCCCGTATTCGTGACCGACGTACCGTGGGACCAGCGTCGAATGGCCAGATCGGCATTATGGAAACAGCATTCTCATATGCTCGTCGGTGTAGTTGTAATTCCATCGCAGTTCGGTGCCTGCCGGAATGTCCTCAACCGCGAACGCCACATTGAGCAGATAGGGTTTGAGGTCCTTGATATCGTGTCCCGGCAATTGCGCATCGACGTTAAAGTCGATCAGTTTGACGTTGTAGCCATCAAGAGCCTGTTTTACAGGCTTGCCCGTGGCGTCATAGATAAAGTGAGTGTTCATTCTGGAGATTATGTTGTCCCCGACGATGGCGATTGCCCCCGGTCCCAGTTGCCCTGACCGCAAGCCCACTTCCATGCCGATGATCATCGTGTAAATCTGCTCGGTTGGGTGCAGGAACCTTGCCGAGCGGATCGTCCCTCCATACACACCCACGACTTCGCCCTTGGCGATCCGCCTGTTCGCCACCACCATCGACTGACCGATCAAGGCGCGTTCACCGGGTACTTTCACATCCGCTTCAGTGAACTGGCGCAGTTGCAGTTTTTCTTCATAAAGCCTGGCGACCGCTTCGTAACCCTCGAATTTTATATAGGGCTTTATCTGCTCGGAAGTGTAGTGCTCCGCAGGTTTGAGTGGCGATTCGGGTTCCAGCGTCACCCTGCTCTCGAGAAAACGAATACGCACAGGTCTGCCAAGGCTGTCCCTCATCGGGTACTTGCCATTGTTGGCGCGGTTATAGGAACCCAGTTGGTTATTCAGCGATGTGTAGCGGACCTCCTGCCTCATGACGGCGAGTTCCTGCGCGGTATAGGGTTCGAACGGCATGGATTCGGACGCCATTTCGAACACGTCATCCACCGCTTGTGACCTGTCCGGCAATGACTCCATGGCCAGCTCGAACTCATCGTCGGACGAGTCCGTCTCGCGCGAACTCTTTCGACGGGTGGAGCGCAGGACGGGCAACCCGGACTCATCCAGCAGCTGCCAGAGGTGCTTGTCTGGATCCCACACGAGTGCGGGGCCCGTGGGCTCGCGCTCGCTCAGCAGTTTGGCCCGCCATTGGCCTGTTTGAGGATCCTCCCCGACATGCACTGCGCCTTCAGGCACCTCGGCGTAACGACGCCCCTTTAATGTGCGCAGCCCCTGACTGTCGGCAGGCGGTAAATGCCTGATCGACACGCTGCTCAGATAATGCGTGATCGACCGTTGTTCCGGCAGGGCAGGCATGCTCAGGGACGATGAGAGTTCGTGCACCGAAACAGCGGGCGCAGGCGACGATGCCTGCGTGTCGATGTGCAGCGCTGCCCTGCCCGGCGCACCGGGTGATCGCGGCAGCGATGTAGAGAATCCGAAGTCGACTCGTGGCGGGGCTTCGGGGGACGGTGTTTGCCCATCGGACGCGAGGGTCGGACGAGGATTCGCATTAGCGGTGACGGAGCCTTTGGAAGGCGGTTTCAATGGCATGTTCTTCATCCTTGAAGGGTTAAAGGCTCTTTGGCCCCTGTTATGACTTTGAAATTTGATACCGGTAATTTTTTACCGGCGTCTGACAAGTACAGTTCCTTTTGTCCCTATCAGGCCCCCGCAGACTATTCACTTGAAGCGGAAAGTTAAAATTCAAAATACTGTTGATAACGATGCGTCAGACCGCCTCAAGCATGGGTTTCAAAAGCAGGAAAACCGATAGAACAACGCCTCCACCCAGCCTTGCAAAGGCCTCACTCAACGGTAGTATTTACCGGCGAGCAAAGGGGCTAATATCCCGAAACAATCCAGAAAGGAACCGGCCATGCGCCTACCCCTATTCATCAGGCAAAACGTGGACCGTATCGTCGATGAATGGGAGGAGTTCGCCAGCACCATCACCCCCGCCGCTGAACACCTGGACAGCAAGGCTTTGCGCGATCACGCCAGCGCGATCCTCTTGGCCGCTGCCCGCGATATGGAAAAGCCGCAGACGGTAAAAGAGCAGGCGGCCAAAGCCAAGGGTGAAGGCCTGGACAAAACTCCGAGCCTGGACGAGGCCGGCGCCAGCCACGGTGAGTTGCGTCACACTGTCGGTTTTGATCTGGTGCAGATGACCAGCGAGTTCCGTCACTTGCGCGCCTGCGTGATCCGCCGCTGGGTCGAGAGTCTGGAGTCACCGGACTCGGCCTACTTGCAGGACATGATCCGCTTCAACGAAGCCATCGACGAGGCCCTGGCCGAATCGACCGCCGCCTACGCCGAGCAGGTCAACCATTCACGCGACATTTTCCTTGCCATCCTTGGCCATGACCTTCGCGCCCCGCTGCAAGCGGTGAGCATGTCCACCGAATTGCTGTTGCGCAAAACCCGCCTTGAAGGCGATGCCCTGACGTGCGCCCTCAATATCAAGCGTGGTGCGCGCCACATGGCGGCCATGGTCAGCGACTTGCTGGAACTGGTTCGCAGTCGGCTGGGCAAGAGCTTGCCGATCGAGCCGGTGCCGATGGACTTGGCCGACGCGGTGCGGACGGCGATTGCCGAGGCCTGCGCGGGCAATCCGGAGTGCGATCCAACGCTCAATGTCAGCGGCGACACGCGCGGCACCTGGGATGGCGGGCGACTCGATCAACTGCTGCAAAACCTGATCGGCAATGCGTTGCAACATGGCTCGAACAAGCGCGACGTGACGCTCACCCTCATTGGCGACGGCGATACCGTGCACCTGACCGTACATAACTACGGCACACCGATTCCCGAAGAGGTCATCGGCACGATCTTCGACCCACTGGTGCGCAGCGCCAATGAAAAACTGGGGCAACCCTCGACCAGCCTGGGTCTGGGATTGTTTATCGTCAGGGAAGTGGTCATCGCCCACGGCGGGACAATCGAAGTCAGCTCGAACGAGACTGACGGCACGCTGTTCAGTGTGGTGTTGCCCAGAAAACCTTGAGGTCGCAAGACCGCGTTATCGTTCTTCGCGAGCAGGCTCGCTCCCACAGAAGACCGCGATCAACTGTGGGAGCGAGCCTGCTCGCGAAGAGGCCGGACCAGACCAGCGAAAACTACTCGACTACCAAGCGCCCCAAGCGCTGGCGCAACATACGGTTCTCGGCCCGCAATTCACGCACTTCTTCAAGCAGATCCAGCGCCAGCGCGACGCCTTCCCACTCCAGCTCGAGATCACGGCGCAACTTCGCCGCACGCTTGGCCAGGGCCAATTCGTAATCGGTGAAACGCCATTCCCGGGGTTGTGCGCCCTGAGGTTCGAGGATGCCGTGTTCGACGATTTCGATCACGTAGACGTCCGACAAATCGGCCGCCTCACAGAATTCTGCCAGGTCCAGTTGAACGATCAGGGGGCTGCTCATGATGGGCTACTCCGTCGTCGGGTTCAGAAGTTCTCTCGCGGATTGAAGGCGGCTTTCTTCGCCAGTTCCTGCCACAGCGCCTTGACCTCGTCGTCGGCGGCTTTCGGCATCACGGCCTTGAGCTGGACGAACAGGTAACCGCGCTCGCCGGCCTTGTTTTTCAGGCCATGGCCTTTGGCGCGCATGCGCTGGCCGTTCTGGCTGCCGGCCGGCACCTTGAGGTTGATCTTGCCGGTCAGGGTCGGCACCGCCACTTCGGCGCCCAGCGCCAGCTCCCACGGCGCCAGCGGCAAGGTGATGATGAGGTTTTCACCTTCCACATCAAATTTCGGGTGTGGCGCAAAACGAATGCTCAGGTACAGATCGCCATTCGCCCCGCCACCGACGCCCGGTGCGCCCTGGCCCTTGAGTCGGATGCGCTCGCCATCGGTCACGCCGGCCGGAATCTTCACGTTCAGACTCTTGCTGGTGTTGCTGACGTGCTGGCCGTTGGCGTTGTATTGCGGCACCTGGAAGGTGACTTTCTTCGACTCGTTCGAGAGCGTTTCTTCGAGGAAGATCGGCAGTTCCATTTCCACGTCTTGTCCCCGGCGCCCTGCATTGCGTGATTGCCGGCCCTCGCCGCCACCGAAACCGGGGCCGCGATTGCCGAAGATCGAACTGAAGAAGTCCGAGAAGTCGCCGGTGTCGCCACCGCCGCCGCCAAAACCGCCACGGCTCTGCCAGCCCGGTGGTCCCTGGAACGGCTGACCGTGCTGACCATAACGACGCAGCTCGTCGTATTCGGCGCGTTTGTCGGCGCTTTTCAACGCTTCATAGGCTTCCGAGGCGTCTTTGAATTTGGCCTCGGCGTCCTTTTCCTTGCTGACATCGGGGTGGTATTTGCGCGCCAGCTTGCGATAGGCAGCCTTGATTGCCTTGTCGTCCGCTGTCGGTTCCACACCGAGTATCTTGTAATAGTCTTTGAAGTCCATCGAAGGAATCACCATCCGTTATCGATTTCGCGCCGAGACCAGCATGCGCTCATTCGCGCGTGCCGGGTTGACCGATCTCAAGTTTGTGACCGGGTGGCGCAGCAGAAGTTTATCGGCAGTGGACGGCGGTTCTTGTGACCGCCGGTGGTTCTGCCGGCCCATGCCAGCAAGTTTGGGGCGAAGTCGAAGCTTTCAAGGCAGTTTAGTCGCGAAATAGCAGATGACCGGCCTTCGATTCTGGCGCGCACTGACATACACTGCGCGGCCGTTTTTTTGACCGGAACCGAAAGACATGAAAGACGCCTCTCCAGCCCGTGCCTGCGGCATCGACTTCGGCACGTCCAACTCCACCGTCGGCTGGCTGCGCCCCGGCATGGAAACGATGATCGCGCTGGAAGACGACAAGATCACCCTGCCGTCGGTGGTCTTCTTCAATATCGAGGAGCGCCGCCCGGTGTACGGTCGTCTGGCGCTGCACGAGTACCTGGAAGGCTACGAAGGCCGGCTGATGCGCTCGCTGAAAAGCCTGCTCGGTTCCAAGTTGATCAAGCACGACACCAGCGTTCTCGGCACCGCAATGCCGTTCAAGGACTTGCTCGGCCTGTTCATCGGCCAACTGAAGAGCCGTGCTGAAACCGCCGCCGGTCGGGAGTTCGAACAAGTGGTGCTCGGGCGTCCAGTGTTCTTCGTCGATGACGATCCGCTGGCTGACCAGGAAGCCGAAGACACTTTGGTCGAAGTGGCGCGCAAGATCGGCTTCAAAGATGTGTCGTTCCAGTACGAACCGATTGCGGCGGCTTTCGACTACGAGTCGACCATCGAGAAAGAAGAACTGGTGCTGATCGTCGACATCGGCGGTGGTACCTCCGACTTCTCGCTGGTGCGCCTGTCGCCTGAGCGTCGTGGTCTGGATAACCGTCACGACGACATCCTCGCCACCGGCGGCGTGCACATCGGCGGTACCGACTTCGACAAACAGTTGAGCCTGCAAGGCCTGATGCCGCTGTTCGGCTACGGTAGCCGGATGAAGAGCGGCGCCTACATGCCGACCAGCCACCACATGAACCTGGCGACCTGGCACACCATCAACTCGGTGTACTCGCAGAAATCCAGCCTGGCGCTGGGCAGCATGCGCTACGACATCGAAGACACTGGCGGCATTGATCGCCTGTTCAAGTTGATCGAACAGCGCGCCGGCCACTGGCTGGCGATGGAAGTCGAAGAAACCAAAATCCAGCTGACCCACACCGACAGCCGCCATGTGCCGCTGGACCGCATCGAAGCCGGACTGAGTGTGGAATTGACGCGCGCGCTGTTCGAATCGGCGATCGATGCATTGCTCGAGCGGGTGCGTGGCAGCGTTACGCAGCTGCTGAACGATGCCGGTGTGGCAGTGGAGCAGGTCGATACGGTGTTCTTCACCGGTGGTTCGAGCGGCATTCCGGCGCTGCGCAATAGCGTATCGGCGATGCTGCCGAATGCGCGGCATGTGGAAGGCAATATCTTCGGCAGCATTGGCAGCGGTTTGGCGATTGAAGCGATGAAGCGCTACGGCGCAATGGCCTGACCCAGAATCGGTGGCGCGCCCTTCGCGAGCAGGCTCGCTCCCACAGTGGATCGCATTTCAACTGAAGGAATGCACTCAAAATGTGGGAGCGAGCCTGCTCGCGAAGAGGCCCGCTCAAACACTACAAATTCTGAATCAAACCATCCCGCCCAGCTTCAACTCACTCTTCAGGTACGCGTAATAAATCGGCCCCGCCACTACTCCCGGCAGGCCGAACGCGGCTTCGAACACCAACATCGCCAGCAGCAACTCCCACGACTTGGCACTGATCTGTCCGCCGACGATGCGCGCGTTGAGGAAGTACTCGAGCTTGTGGATAACAATCAGATAACCCAGCGCCGCCACCGCGACCCAGATCGACAGCGACAGACCGACGATGGTGATCAGCGTGTTCGACATCAGGTTGCCGATCACCGGCAGCAGGCCGAGCAGGAAGGTCAGCACGATCAGGGTTTTGGTCAGCGGCAGCTTGATGCCGAACATCGGCAGGATCACCGCGAGGAAGATCCCGGTGAACACGGTGTTGAGCAGGGAAATCTTGATTTGCGCGAAGACGATGTTGCGAAACGCCTGCACCAGCAAGTGCAAACGGTCGAACAACGCAGCGGCCAGCGGTTTACGTTTGGTGACGTCAGGGATGCGCTGCAAGGCGATGATCGCGCCGAGCACCATGCCGATCAGCAGCGTGACGAACATGTGTGCCGCGTCTTTGCCGACCAGTTGCAGGTCAGACAGGTGCTTGCTCGCCCATTCGCCAATTGCTACGCGAAACTCCGCAGCACTGGCCGGTAGATAGGCGTCGATGAACGGCGGCAACTGACCGCGTGCGCGATCGACCACGCCCATGAATTTGTCGAGGGAAGCGCCGGGGTTTTCCGCTTCATGCAGGAGAAAACTGATCGCGCCGGCGAAGATCAACGCCAGTACGCTGACGACCAGCGTGCCCAGCAATGCCACCGCCAGCCAACGCGCGCGCCGGCCTTCGATCAGCCGTTGCAGTTGCGGGGTGAGCATGTTGACCAGTTCGAATACCAATAACCCGGCCAGCAGGCTCGGTAACAAGCGCAGCGGCAGCACCAACAGCAAACCGCCGAAAATGATGATGCAACTGACCCAGAACACTACATGACGCTCAGAAAACGTTGGCATACAGCCTCAAAACGAACGGCGTAAAAGGATTGGCAGTCTGCCAGCGTTCCGGGGGCAGCACTAGGGATATGCAGGGGCGGAGAGTGTTGTCGCGCTCAATGGCCCCTTCGCGAGCAGGCTCGCTCCCACAAGGGGGACGCATTTCAATGTGGGAGCGAGCCTGCTCGCGAAGAGGCCGGCCCGTTCACCACAAATACTTACTGATTATTTTTTCTTCAGGCATTCACTCATGAACGCCTTGCGCGCATCGCCGGTCAGCGCTTTGGTTTTCGCATCGGCGTTGCAGGTGGTCATTTTTTGCTGCTGCGGGGTCAGGGCCTTGGCATCGTTGGCCGCAGGCGTTGCCTTGAGGCAGGTGCTCATGAAGGCTTTGCGCTCGTCGCCTTTCAGACTCTTGGCGGTCGCATCGGCATTGCAGGTGGTCATTTTGTTCTGTTGCGCCGTGGCGGCGAAACCCTGGGAACACAGGAGCAAACCAATCATCAACAACGGCACACGCAACATCTTCATGGAGTTTTCTCCTTGTCGCCGCACCGATGGGCGCGGCCTCTGCTGCAGTGTAGCCAAATCTTGTTACACCTTCCTGCCTTCCAGGTGGCTACGGCGATACTGCTCCGGCGTGCACCCGGCTTGCCGCGCGAACATGGCAATGAATGCCGAGCCGCTGCTGTAACCAAGATCGAAGGCGATTTCCTGCACGCTGCGCGAAGTCTCCAGGGCCTCGATCGCGGCGAGATAGCGCAGACGCTGGCGCCACTCGCCGAAACTCATCCCCAGCTCACGGACGAATTGCCGGGCCAGCGTGCGTTCGCTGACATGCACTTGCAGCGCCCAATGCGCCAGCGGCTGATTGTTACCCGGCTCGGCCTGCAAGGTTTCGAGGATCGCCAGCAATCCCGGACTGCTCGCGTACGGCAGATAACATTCGTGCACCGGCGCCTGTTGCAGTTGATCAACCAACACCTGCGCCAGACGCTGATCGGCATCGAGTTCGGGAATCTTCACGTCGCGGGCGGCGAAGTCTTTGAGAATCGCCTTGAGAATGTCGCTGATCGCCAGGGTACAGGCGCGCTTGGGCAGTTCGGCGCAGACCTTGGGGTCGAGGCACACCGCGCGATAGTTGACCGGTTGATGGCTATAGAAACTGTGCTCGACCTGCGGCGGCACCCACACTGCGTACTGCGGCGGCGACATGAAGCGGCTGCCGTCGACATCCATGTGCAGCACGCCGTGAGCGGCGTACTCCAGCGTGCCCCACGGATGACGGTGCGGCGCGGCGAACTCGTGGGCATTGAAATCGGCGTAGCGGAAGTACACCGCCGATGGCAGTTCGCTGAAATCCAGCAGATCGATGTGTTTGCTGTTCATGCTGTCCGGTTTCAGAGGCAGGTTGTCCGGTTCGCAGTATAGGCCTGCATCCAGACAAGGGATAATTGCCCTTCATCAACGTAATGGTTTCAACTCATGCAATACGCGTTTCCGCTGCTGGCGATTTTTATCTGGGCCGGCAATACCGTGATCAACAAACTGGCAGTCGGGGCGATTTTCCCCGCCGAGATCGGTTTCTACCGCTGGCTGCTCGCCGGTTTGCTGTTCACCCCGTTCATGCTCAAAGCGGTGATCGCGCACTGGCCGCAGATCCGTCCGAACCTGGGCAGGATTTTCATCCTCGGCGTGCTCGGCATGGCGGTGTATCAGAGCCTCGCCTACTTCGCCGCAACCCTGACGACCGCCACCAACATGGGCATCATCCTGTCGCTGATGCCGTTGATGTCGCTGGCCATGGCGATCATCAGCCTCGGTCAGCGCCTGACCGCTGGCGCGCTGGTCGGTGCCGTGTTGTCGTTTGCCGGTGTGCTGGTGGTGGTGTCGTCCGGCAGCCTCGCTGCGTTGCTGCAACACGGGGTGAACATGGGTGATGCGATGATGCTGATCGCCACCCTGGCCTATGCGATCTACAGCACCCTGCTGAAGAAATGGCAGCTGCGCCTGCCACCGCTGGTGTTGCTGTATTTGCAGGTGCTGGTGGCGATTGTCGTGTTGTTTCCGCTGTATGCCGCTTCGCCGAAGAACGGTTTGACCCTGCAGAACATTCCGCTGGTGCTGTATGCGTGCCTGCTGGCGTCGATGCTCGCGCCGCTGGCGTGGATGCAGGCTGTGCAGCGCCTGGGGCCGAGCCGGACGACGTTGTTCTTCAACTTGCTGCCGTTGATTACCGCGCTGATTGCGGCAGTGGTGCTGAAGGAGCAGTTGGCGATGTATCACCTGGTGGGTGGATTGCTGACCTTGGGCGGGGTGATTCTGTCCGAGCGCTGGACCACCGTGCTAGGCCGCCGGGTCAGTGTTGCCTGACAAATTCCTGTGGCGAGGGAGCTTGCTCCCGCTGGGGCGCGAAGCCGCCCCTCTTTTTAAAAGCCGGGGCCTGCTGCGCAGTCCGGCGGGAGCAAGCTCCCTCGCCACAAAAGCAGGTTAAAGGCCTGCAGCCTTGAGCCGCGCCGCATGCTCGACAAACAGCCGTACCGGATCCGCGCCCTTGCCGACCAGCCCCAGCGACTGGTTAACGATGTCGAAATGATCCAGCGGATAGTCATCGCCAATCACCGTGCCCAGATGCGAGCTGTAGCGCCCGACCATCCCGTCGCACTGCCCAGGCTCACGCACGAAGGTTTTCGCAAACAAGCGACAGCTGCGATTGGTCCCGTCGAACAGATTGCCACCGCGATCGGTCTTGCCCGGCTGCAACGTTCCCGACCATGAGTAATAACGCACGCCGTTAACCTCTTCCGGCCCGTGCCCACCCCAGGTTTCCGGCAAGCCCTGTGGATAACGCTGATTGAACAGCGCCACACCGTCAGTCGTCAGCGATTGGTGCGAGGCGTGAATATCCACCGGCAGCTTCGGCCCGTGGTAACCGGTTTCCAGCAGCGCCATCAGCCAGCCGACAAGACGCAGTAATACCTCAAGCAGACGGCCCTTGGCGCTGTCTGCGGGGTAGTGTTTTTGCAGATAGTCGGCCAGTTCCGAACCATGATTCGGTCCGGCCACCGACGTCACCGAGGCCACCAGATCCGGCCGTTTCGCCGCCGCATAGCGCGCCGTCAGCGAACCCTGACTGTGGCCGAACAGGTTGACCTTGTGCGCCCCGGTCTCGCGCAAGATCTCATCGATCCGCGCCAGTAACTGCTCGCCGCGCACCTCCGTCGAATGCAGCGGCGACACCTGAACCGCAATCACCGTCGCACCACCACGGCGCAGCGCTTTGATGATGCCGTACCAGTACGGATAGAGCACCAGCCGGATAAACCCGAGCATGCCGGGCACCAGCACCAATGGATAACGCGTCGACATGGGCAAACATCCTTGTGGTCGGTGAGTGGATGCAAGGCGTGCAAAACGCCCGCCAAGCATCCTCCTTGATGATGACAACTCAACGACCAGCCTACTTCAGGCCCACCACCCCCGCCACAATCAGTCCTACCGAAACCAGTTTGACCAGGGTCAGGCTCTCCCCCAGCAGGGCAAAGCCGAGGAACACCGTGCCGAGCGAGCCGATCGCCGTCCAGACCGGATAGGCGATGCTCACCGGCAGTTCACGCATCGCCAGGGTCAGGAAATAAATCCCGCCGACCGCCGCGACCACGGTGATCAGCGAGGGCCAGAGCCGGGTGAAACCTTCGGCATACTTCATGCCCATGGCGAAGGTCACTTCAAATCCGGCGGCGATCAGCAGGCACAGCCAGGCCACCTAGAACTCCCGGGCAAGGCTGAGCAGACGCTGCTCCGCCTCGGCCAGCGACACCGTGAAGGTGCGTTCGGCGGATTCTTCGCCCTCGGCCGCGACCACGGTGACGTCGTTGATGCCGATGAAACCCAGCGCCGTGCGCAACCACGGATCAGCATGGTTCAAGGCTTCCAGCTCACCACCCGGACCGAATCCGAAACCACCGCGACTGGTGACGATCAGCGCCTTCTTGCCCTGCAACAGCGGGGTGTACTGGGCGACGCCGTTGTCCAGCGTGTGATCGAAGGTCAGGCCAAGCCGCACGATTTGATCGACCCAGGCCTTGAGGCCACTGGGTACGCTGAAGTTGTACATCGGCGTGGAAATCAGTAGCAGGTCGTGGTCGAACAACTCGCCGACCAGTTGATCGCTCAGGGCCAGATCGGCCTGCATCGACAATGGACGCGCTTCAGGCTGTGGATAAAATGCGGCGGCGACAAAGGCTTCATTGACGGCCGGAATCAGCGCTCGACCGACTTCACGCCGAGTCACCTGCGCCTGTGGATGACGCACCTGCCAGGCACTGAGAAAAACTTCCGCCAACCGCCGCGAGTGCGAACGGTCGCCCCGTGGGCTGGCATGAATCGCAAGAATCCTGCTCATCTGTAAATCCTCCGGACTAGAATCGAACTTGCTTGTGGCTTGCAGCTTGAAGCTCGCCACCGTTTCTCTACAAATGAGCAAAAATCAGTCAGGATGAATTCATTTCACCCATGGAGCTTTCAATGTTCGCCTCGCTACCGCTGACCGCCCTGCGCGCCTTTGAATCGGCCTCACGGTTGCTGAGTTTCAAGGCTGCCGCCGAAGAGCTGTCGGTCACGCCCACCGCGATTTCTCATCAGATCCGTTCGCTGGAAGACTGGCTCGGCGTCGCCCTGTTCGAACGTCTGCCACGCCAAGTGCGCCTGACCGAAGGCGGCGAACGCCTGTTCCGCAGCCTGCACGGCGCACTGCTGGAGGTGGCGCAAAGCGTCGACACTCTGCGTCCGCAACGCAGCGGCAGCACGCTGACGCTATCGACCACCGCCGCGTTTGCTGCGCTATGGCTGGTGCCGCGCCTCGGGCGCTTTTATGCGCAGCATCCGAACATCAACGTGCGCCTCGATACTCACTGCGAGGTCATCGATCTGCATCAGGACGCCAGTGTCGATCTGGTCCTGCGCTACAGCCTCGACGATTACCCCAACCTGTATGGCCTGTGCCTGTTCGATGAATCGTTCGGTGTGTACGGCTCGCCCGAGCAAGTGGCGCTGGCGGCACGGCGCACGCCGACATTGATCAGCGTGCACTGGCACAACTCGAAGCTGTATGCCCATGGCTGGGAAGCGTGGTGCGCCGAGGCCGGCGTAAACTGGTTGAACCAGCAACCGGCCATCCGCGAATACGATGAAGAGCATTACGCCCTGCAAGCGGCGATCGCCGGGCAAGGACTGGTGCTGGCGAGCAATATTCTGGTGTCGGAGAGTGTCGCCAGCGGATTGCTGGTGCCGTTCATGGGCCAGGTTCAGGTCGATGGCGCCGGGTACAGCGCGTTGTGTGTACCGGGGCGCGAGCGGCACCCGCCAGTGCGGGCGTTTTTTGCCTGGTTGCGCGAAGAAGCGCAGCGCTCGGGACTGGCACCCAGGTCGCAGCAAATCGGGTAAAACTTTTTGCAACGCTGATGACTCACAGCTTAGGCAACGACCGCGTCCATAGAACGTGGCGACAATCGGATTAGCCTCCAGGAGATCGAAATGAGCGACGACCTGCATCTGTCAGATGTTCAAACCTTGCGCGACCGTGCGCGCCAAAACGTCGAGAACGGCGCCGTCACCGAGGGCTACAGCGCCGACCGTGAAGAGGTGCTGCGCTTGCTCAATGAATCGCTGGCCACAGAACTGGTCTGCGTGTTGCGCTACAAGCGCCACTACTTCATGGCCAATGGCGTGAAAGCCCATGTGGCCGCCGAAGAGTTTCTCGAGCACGCCACCCAGGAAGCCCAGCACGCCGACCGTCTGGCCGAGCGCATTGTGCAATTGGGCGGCGAGCCTGAGTTTAACCCCGACATGCTGTCGAAGATGTCCCACGCGCAATACGTGGCCGGGACAACGTTGAAAGAAATGGTCTACGAAGACCTCGTTGCCGAGCGGATCGCCATCGACAGCTACCGCGAGATCATCCAGTACATCGGCGAGAAAGACCCGACTACGCGGCGTATCTTCGAAGATATTCTGGCGCAGGAAGAAGAGCATGCCGATGACATGGCTGACATCCTGAACGACCTGTAACCCTTCCAAACCGCCTTCGCGAGCAGGCTCGCTCCCACACTCGACCGCATCCATCTGAAGGAATGCGGTCCCCTGTGGGAGCGAGCCTGCTCGCGAAGGGGCCCTTACGGGCACCGACTATTTGGTGGGTTTTACGGTGACAGGCGCCTTGCCCGCCTTCATCTGCTCCAGCAACGGCGCACACTGATTCGGCTCACCGCCACTCGGTGCCACCAGCGCCAACAGCCCCGCCGCCGGCGCGGCGATCACACCCAGTGCAACCATCCCCGCCCCGCGCAACATCAATGGCACGGCCTTCACGCCGGCATCCGGCTTGATGAACTTGCCGCGCACATACAGCGGCGAACGCAGGGAAATCAAACGCCAGCCCTTGGATTCCGGGGTCACGGTCAGATCCAGTTGCTCGGTGGCCATGTTCGCCGTGCCGTCGATGTAGATGATCGCGTTCTCGGTATCGAAGACAAACAACTGCGTGGTGGCCAGACCGGTCTTGATGTCGAAGTCCGCCGCCGCGCAGTTGATCTTCACTTCCTTGTCGCCAAAGATCTTGCCGACCACATAGTTGCCGACGTTAAGTCCGGCCAGTTCCATCAGCTCACGGCTGATCGCGCCGTCGTTGATCAACATCTTCAACTTGCCGTTGGCCCCGCCCAGCAGCTTGGCCACCGAGTTGCCGCGACCAGTGATATCGGCGTCACCGTTGAGTTCACCGAAACTGGTTTTCATCGGTTCGAAGGTCGGGAACAGCTCCTTGAGCTTGAACTTTCGCGCAGTCAGTTTCGCCCGACCTTCCAGCGGCTCGGTGCGGCCATTGAGGCGAATCTGGGCATCGAGATCACCGCCAGCGACGCCAAAGCGCAGTGGCTCCAGGCTGAGTTCGCCGTCATTGAGTTTCAGGTGGGTATAGAGGTCGTTGAACGGCAGTTTCTCGCTGTGAACGATGCGCTTGCCGGTGAACTCGACGTCGGCATCCATCGCGCGCCAGCGATCAGTCTTGAACTCTTCCACCGGCAGCACTTTATCGGCCGGCTGTTTGCTTTCGCCGCCGCGCGCCTTTTGCTTGTCATTGGAATCGGCGCCGATCAGCGGTGCGAGGTCAGCGAACAACAGTTGATTGGAGAGCAACGCGCCGCTGAGTTTCGGCCGTGGCTGGCTGGCGACGTAGGTCAGGTCGCCATGAATATCACTGCTGCCGATCTTGCCGTTGAACTGCTCGTAGGTGAACTTCGCGCCCGCCTCGTCATGCAGTTTGGCGATCAAATGGCCGTCGGTGGAGTACGGCGGGGTGTCCGGCAGGGTCACGCCAGTCAGCGGATAAAGATTGCCAAGACTGGCGCCGGCCAGTTTCAGGCGCAGATCGAGGGCGCCCAGGTTCAACGGATCGGTCAGCGTGCCGGCCAGTTCGATGCGGGTGTCGCCGATCTTCGCCTGCGCCTGCAGCGGGAACGGCTTGCGCGCGTCCTGCAAGGCGAGCAGCCCGCCGATCTTGCCTTGGCCGGTGAGGTTCTGACCGTGGTATTGGCCTTTGACCTTCAAGGCAAATGCATAATCCTGCGGCGCACCGCCCTTGTCCTGCGCAGTCTTTGCCGCTTTGGCACCGACGATGTCGCTGTAAGGGATCGGCTTGCCCAGCGGGTCGATCAGTACATCAAGATTGGTCTTCAGGGTCTGATCGTTCAGTGTGACATGACCCTTGTCGAATCCGATGGCACCGATGTCGACCACCCAATTGGAGGGTTCTGCATTCGGATCTTTCGGGTCGAACTTGAACGTCCAGTTGGCACGGCCGTCGGCCAGACGCTGCAACTCGGCGTTGGGTTCGGTCAGATCAATGCGCGGAATCACCACGCGTTGTACCAGCAGCGCCAGCGGCGAGATTCGCAGCTCAACGCGTTTGAGCGTGACCATCTGCGGTTGTTTCGACCAGTCCGGGTTGCCCAGGCTCAAATCCTCGGCGACCACGTGTGGCCACGGCACCCAGGCGCGCCAGCCACCTTCGTCCGGCTCGCGCTGCCAGATCACCGCGAGGTTGCCATTGATGGCAAACGGTCGGTGCAGTTCTTCCGAGACTTTGGCGTTAAGCGGCGGTTTGATCCGGTTCCAGTCGAAGAACACGATGATCAACACCAGCACGGCCAATAGCAGCACGAGGGTGGCGAAGGTCCAGCTGAAGATTTTTCCAGTGCGCGTCATGCACAAAACTCCTGATCACGACCGCACGCAAAGACTGCGGCGTACGGCTGAAACGGCGGGCCAAAGCGGCCCTCATGAAATCTACGACTGGCAAACGAGCCGCAGGTTTAATCGAAAGGCCGATGACCGCGCAAAAAGTCGCGCGAAATCTGACCGTTCAGTCGAACAGCGTTACCGCGACCCGCACTTTTGCGAGGCGCGAGTGAGTCGAAAATACCCACCCCGGTGCAAAACCGTCGCCCGGAAAGCCGCGATCTAGAGCCTTCCGGCAGAACAATCAATTCTGTTGATTATTACCATTGCGTTTATGAACTTTTATATCGACTTATCGAGAGTAGCATTGCCTTCGTACCCACTTTATCGCCCTCCCAAGGAGCAACCCATCATGAAACGCCAATTACTGCTAAGTCTTACCCTCTCGATGCTGGCCAGCACTGCTTTTGCCTTGCCGGCCGCCGATCAGGCTACTCCGCAAGTAAAAGACAGCCACTCGGTGTTCAGCCAAACCCTCGCCGAAGACGGCTATGACAAAACTCCACAAGGTCAGACCCTGGCTGAAGATGGCTTCGACAAAACCCCACAAGGTCAGTCGGTAGCAGAAAACGGTCGCAATCGCCTGGAAGAAAAAGGTCTGGTTGAAGACGGCTACGACAAAACCCCACAAGGCCAGGCAGTTGCTGAAAACGGTCGCAATCGTCTGGAAGAAAAAGGTCTGGTTGAAGACGGCTACGACAAAACCCCACAAGGCCAAGCCGTTGCCGAAGGTGGTGGTGACCGCGTTATCGAACGCAACAGCGCTGTGAGCTAAGCCCATGGCGGCCCTGAAAAAAAGCCCAATCACCGGATTGGGCTTTTGCCTTTTGCGCCGCAGCTATAAATGAGAGCTCCATTCCCCGCTGCTTTCCCCCCTGCCGTTCGACGCCGATAAAGCTGATTTGCTAGAGTGCGGCGCTTGTCCTACCAAAGAACACACCCTGCGATGCTGCCCCGCGCCGAACAGAAACAACAGACCCGCAACGCCTTGATGGACGCTGCCCGCCACCTGATGGAAAGCGGCCGAGGATTCGGCAGCCTGAGTCTGCGCGAAGTGACCAAGACCGCCGGGATCGTGCCCACCGGTTTCTACCGACATTTTGCCGATATGGATGAGCTGGGCCTGGTGCTGGTCAGTGAAGTCGGCCAGACCTTTCGCGAAACCATTCGTTTGGTGCGTCACAACGAATTCGTTATGGGCGGCATCATCGATGCCTCGGTGCGAATTTTCCTCGACGTGGTCAGCGCCAACCGCTCGCAATTTCTGTTTCTGGCGCGTGAACAGTACGGCGGTTCGCTGCCGGTGCGTCAGGCGATCGGGCGATTGCGCGAGAACATCAGCTCCGATCTGGCAGCCGACCTGACGATGATGCCCAAGCTTCAACATCTGGACGCTGCCGGTTTGAGCGTGATGGCTGACCTGATCGTCAAATCGGTATTCGCCACCCTGCCGGACATCATCGACCCGCCCGCTGACGCGCTACCGGAGCATCTGACGCCGCAGGCGAAGATTACTCAGCAACTGCGCTTTATCTTTATCGGCCTCAAGCACTGGCAAGGGCTGGGCAGTACCGAATAACTGCCCCTCACTTTCAGCCTCAACAAATCCCCCTGGGGGAGCGAGCCTGCTCGCGAAAGCGTCGCTTCAGCTACATTTATATGGCTGACACACCGCCTTCGCGAGCAGGTCGAATCGTCGCACCGTCGCTCCCACAATTGGTTCATGTGTCGCGGCTCTGATTTGGTGCATAAAAAAATCTTCACGCACCAAAACCTTCCATAATTCCGCAACATCCTGAAACATCCACTACGCTCCGACGGGGATTTCCTACATCCCGTCCGATTGGCAAGGCCCTTGCTCTAACCTGAGTATTGTCCATAGCTGGAAGTTTTCCGATGCTGGTGATTCACCGCAGAATCGACCCTCAACCCGTCTGGGCCGCCGAGTTGCACCTGACCTTCGAAGCACGGAGCAAAAGCCGTTTGCGCTGTTTCAGTGCCGAGGGCGAAGACGTCGGGTTGTTTTTGGAGCGCGGTCAGTCGCCGCTGTATGACGGCGAATGCCTACAGGCTGAAGACGGGCGCATCGTCCGCGTCTGCGCCCGCCCCGAACAGTTGCTGCACGTCACCTGCGCCAATGCCTTCGAACTGACCCGCGCCGCTTATCACCTGGGCAATCGTCACGTTGCCTTACAGGTTGGCGATGGCTGGCTGCGTCTGCTCGACGATTACGTGCTCAAGGCCATGCTCGAACAACTGGGCGCGCAGGTCGAAGCGATCGAAGCGCCATTCCAGCCTGAGCACGGCGCCTATGGCGGCGGCCATCACCATTCACGCCACGGCGACGAAGACTTCAACTACGCGCCGAAACTCCATCAGTTCGGCGTACGCCTGTGAATCCCGCCTGGGCGCTGCTGCGCCTGGCCAGTCCGCAATTGCCGATTGGCGGTTACAGCTATTCGCAAGGTCTGGAAATGGCGGTGGATAACGGCCGCGTGAACAGCCCGGACAGTGCTCGACGCTGGATCAGCGATCAGTTGTTGCTCAACCTCGCCCGCTTCGAAGCGCCATTGCTGCTCGCGCATTGCCAAGCGGCGGCGGATGAACAATGGGCCGAGCTGCAGATTCTGTGCGAAAGCCATCGCGCCAGCCGCGAGACGCGCGAGCTGCATCTGGAAAGCCGGCAGATGGGCTATTCGTTGCAGCAATTGCTCAATGGTTTGCCGGAACTCGACGCGCCGGCCCGCGACTTTCTCGACCAATGCCCCGAACCGCATCTGGCCCTGTGCTGGGCGCTGGCCGCGCGCGCCTGGGGCATCAGCCCGCAAGACGCCCTCGCCGCGTGGCTGTGGAGCTGGCTGGAAAACCAGCTCGCCGTCCTGATGAAAACCCTGCCGCTGGGCCAGCAAGCCGCCCAGCGCCTGACCAGCGAACTGCTGCCGCTGCTGCAACAAGCGCAGCAGGACGCCAGCCGAATCAATCCCGACCACATGGGCAGCGCCGCGTTCGGTCTGTCCCTGGCGTGCATGGCCCACGAGCGCCAGTACAGCCGCCTCTTCCGTTCTTAGGAGAAACAACCATGAACACACAACCTCTGCGCGTCGGCATCGGCGGCCCGGTCGGTTCCGGCAAAACCGCATTGACCCTGGCCCTGTGCCTGGCCCTGCGCGAGCGCTACAACCTCGCCGTGGTCACCAACGACATCTACACCCGCGAAGACGCCGATTTCCTGGTGCGCAACGAAGCCTTGGCGCCGGAGCGGATCATCGGCGTGGAAACCGGTGGCTGCCCGCACACGGCGATCCGCGAGGACGCCTCGATCAACCTGGAAGCGGTGGATCAACTGAACAAGCGCTTTCCGGGGCTGGATCTGATTCTGGTGGAGTCTGGCGGCGACAACCTGTCGGCGACCTTCAGCCCGGAACTGTCCGACCTGACCATCTACGTGATCGACGTCTCGGCCGGCGACAAGCTGCCGCGCAAGGGCGGGCCGGGGATCTGCAAATCCGATCTGCTGGTGATCAACAAGATCGACCTGGCGCCGCTGGTGGGCGCCTCGCTGGAGATGATGGACAGCGACACAAAACGCATGCGCAACGGCAAGCCGTTCGTCTTCAGCAACCAGAAAACCGGTCAGGGCCTTGAGCAAATCATCGCCTTCATCGAACGCCAGGGCCTGCTGACCGCAGCCTGATTCACTGCTCAACAAGGAAGCTTATCCATGACACTCAAACGTATTCTTGGCGCCGTGGCGCTGCTGCTGACACCTGCACTGGCCTTCGCTCACCCGGGGCATGGCGACAGCGGTCTGGTCGCCGGCATCAGCCACCCGATTGGCGGCCTCGACCATCTGCTGGCGATGGTGGCGGTTGGCTTGTGGGCCGCGCAGCAGCAAGGCGCGGCGCGCTGGGCGCTGCCGTGCACCTTTGTTGGAACCATGCTGATCGGCGGCCTGCTCGGGTTTGAAGGGCTGGAGTTGCCAGCGCTGGAAAGCGGGATTGCCGCGTCGGTGCTGGCGTTGGGGCTGGCGGTGGCGCTGGCGGTGCGTCCGCCGTTGGTCATGGCAGTGGCGGCAACGGCGCTGTTTGCCTTGTTCCATGGCGTGGCGCATGGCTTGGAACTGCCGGACATGAGCAGTCCTTGGGCGTATGCGGCAGGTTTCGTAGTCGCAACGGCTGCACTGCATGCGGCGGGTTACGCCGTGGTGCGGTTCCTGCCTCAAGCTGCTGCACCATTGGTGCGGTTGGCAGGAGCGGCTTCGGCGGTGACTGGCGCCTGGTTGCTGGCCGGTTGATTTTTTAGCGCTTGAACGGCCCTCATCGCCAGCAGGCTGGCTCCCACAAGTTTTGTGTACGCTGCAAATCAATTGTGGGAGCCAGCCTGCTGGCGATAGCGGTCTGACAGACACCGCGTCTCTAAAGCCTGCCGCTCTGCTACCATGTCGCGCAATCGCCCCAGCCGTGACGACGTCCGCCCATGCCCCACGCTTCTCGCTCCACCTCCCTGCCCGAATTGACCGCCCTGTTCGGCGCTGTGCAACAGCACTTCGTCAACGTCATCGTGCCGCTTTGGCAAGGTCCGGGCTGGAACGCCGACATGGCATTGCCCTACGAGGCGCTGGACGCCACGCATCAACCGCTGCCACCGCAACGCTACCGGGCGATGGCCTGTGCACGGCAGTTGTATCTGTTTTCCAGTCTGATCGGGGTTGTGGATAACGCTGACGTACGCGCGGCAGCGCTGTTTCGCTCGCTGCAACGGCACTTCCATGATGCCGAGCATGGCGGCTGGTTCTACAGCATCGACGCCCAGGGCAAACCGCTGGATCAGCGCAAGGATCTCTACACCCACGCCTTTATCCTGTTTGCCTGCGCGCATTACTGGGACAAGTCCGGCGATCCGCTGGTCGAGTCGACGCTGAATGCGGCGCTGGAAATCATTGGCCGGCGCTTTGCGACAGGCGACGGTTTGTACGAAGCCTGTCTGGAACGCGACTGGATCACCCTGCAAACCGGTCCACTGCAGAACCCGTTGATGCACCTGGCCGAAGCATTTCTTGCCACCCTCGCCGTGCGCGAAGATGCCCAGACGCAGAAAGCGTTGCTGGAGTTATGCACTGCCATGCACAAGCACTTCGTCGACCCGCAGCATGGCGTGTTGATGGAGAAACCGCTCGGCGCTGTGGATAACTGGTACGAGCCGGGGCATCAGTTCGAGTGGTATTTCCTGCTCGAATCGTCAGAGCTGTTGCGTGGATCGAAACTGCATGGGGCGCTGGATCGAGCATTTGCGTTCACCGAGCAATACGGTGTGGTGCAGCCATCCGGCGCGGTGCGGGCGATGCTCGATCTGGAAACGAATGGACGCCCGCGAGACTCGACCCAGCGGATCTGGGCGCAGGCGGAATATCTGCGCGCGCTGACCTTGCGGCAGGGCAGTGAAGCGGTGGTGCTGCGTCAGTTGCAGGCGTTGCAGCAGCGGTTTCTGCATGCCGGTGGCTGGCATGAGTGCCGGGATGAGCAAGGGGAAGTCAGTCGCAAGGACATGCCGTCGACGACGCCGTATCACCTCGCGACCTGCTATCACGGCCTCACCGAATATTTGCAACCCTAACCTGTAGCGAGGGAGCTTGCTCCCGCTTGAGTGCGCAGCGCTCACAAAATCTTGGGGCCGCTGCGCAACCCAGCGCGAGCAAGCTCGCTCGCCACAGCAACCCATCAGCGATGGATCAGGCGATCCACTTCTTGTCCCCGGTAAAGCTGATGGTCAGCCACCGCGCCGCATCCGGCTTGCCCAGCTTCGCGGAAATCTCCTCGCGTAACGCATCCAGCTGTCCGACATTGCTCAGCGCATAGTCCGCCGGCAACACCACATGAATCTCGATAAACCGCGCCCGGCCGTGCTTCTGCACGTACGACACGTAATCGTCGAAACCATGCTCGGTTTTCGCCGCGTCCATCACCTGGCGCACCTGATCATCCAGCGTGTCCGGGGCAATCCCCAAGACATCGCGCAGCGCCGGGCCAAGAATCTTGAACGCCGGCGGCAACATGGTCAGCGCCAGCACGATCAGGATCAGCGGGTCGACATACACCGCCCACTGGCCATAGCCCTGAGCCTTGAGCAGCAGCGCCGCGAGGAAACTGATCAGCAGGCCCACAGACAGCATCGCATCCACCAGCCAACTGATGTTGTCGAACTGGATCAGACTGGATTTGAGCTTGCGGTTACGGTGCCGCACGTAGAAGAAGTAGGCGAACTCGACAACGGTGAACACCGCCGCATAAATGATCACCAGCCCCAACTCGATATCGCGGCCACCATTGATGATGCCGAACACGCCGTTGAGAAACGCGTAGATCGCGATCAGCATCAGGAAACTGCCTTCGATCAGCAGCACCATCGGCTCCAGATGCCAGAAACCGAACTGGAAGCGGTGGTTGCTTTCCTTGGCGATCAGCTTGGCAGTGATCAGCATCAGGACTTTGATGAAGGTTGCGATCAGCGAGAAAAAACCATCAAACAGGATGGATTGGGAACCTGAAACAAAACCGGTGACGATCCCGGCAATCGCCACCGCCAACATCAGAATGGTCGATTGTTTGAGCAGTGCCTGCTCACCTCGGTTACTCACTTTGACTCCTCGAAAAACCTTGAAAACCGCAGAGTGCGGTTGGGTTGTTGCGAGGGGAGTTTACCTTATCAGCGGTTTTCGCCCGGTTTTGTGGCGAGGGAGCTTGCTCCCGCTGGACTGCGCAGCAGGCCCCTGCTTGTTTTGAGCTGAAGAGCAGGGGGCGCTTCGCACCCCAGCGGGAGCAAGCTCCCTCGCCACAGGCTTTGGTGTCAGGCCTTGTTCCGCTCGATGGCAAAACCCGCCCAGGTCTGGCTCACCGGCATCAATTCCAGGCTGTTGATGTTGATGTGCGCCGGCGCATTCATCACCCAGAAAATCGTCTCGGCGATGTCCTGTGGCTGGATCGGCTCGGCACCGGCGTAGGTCGCGTTGTAGCGTTCCTGATCGCCGGCAAAACGCACCAGCGAGAACTCGCTTTCGCACAGCCCAGGCTCGATGTTGCTGACCCGCACGCCCGTGCCCTGCAAGTCGCAGCGCAGGTTCAGCGAGAACTGTTTAACGAACGCCTTGGTTGCGCCATACACATGGCTGCCCGGGTACGGATAGTTGCCGGCGATGGAGCCAAGGTTGACGATACCGGCGCCACGGCCATGGGCGATCAGGCGTGGCAGCAGCAAACGCGTGGCGTACATCAGGCCTTTGACGTTGGTGTCGACCATGGTGTCCCAATCGTCCAGATCGCACTTCGGCGCCGGGTCCACGCCCAGGGCCAGACCTGCGTTGTTGATCAGGCCACGCAGTTTGGCGAACGACGGCGGCAGGTTGGCGATCGCCGCTTCCATCGCCTGGCGATCACGCACATCAAGCACCAGACCGTGCACTTCGGTCTGCTTCGACAATTCAGCACACAGCGCGGTCAGGCGTTCTTCACGACGGCCGGTCAGCACCAGTTTCCAGCCAGCCTCGGCGAAACGGCGGGCACAGGCTTCACCAAATCCGGACGTCGCGCCGGTGATAAACAGGGTGTTGGACATCGTGTTCTCCTTGCTTCGGCCACCGGGGCAGCCCTTGGAATAGAAAATCAGCAGGCAGCATGCCCGCCCGCGCTTTCACGGGCAACACCCACAAGCGGTACAAAAAACAACCAACTCTGTCGACGCCATAGCCACCGTGGCCTGTAGCCATGTGCACGCATGTTATCCACAGTCCCTTCCACAGTTTCCGGGGGCAACTGAAAACGCGCAAAGCCGCGCCACACAAGGCTTTGCGAGGGAAATAGAAAGTTTTTTGCTTGACCCTGAAGCGACAGATGTGCGGGAGATGGCACTTTGCACGACCGACTGGTCGCCGCTGTGATTGCGCGGGGCCAGTAATTACGCTGCTTAGCGGAGTCTTTCCAGAGTTTAGTCACAGACTTATCCACAGGCTTGTTCACATGGAATGGCCGCTGCGGCACCACCCAGAAAAAGGTTGACAACGACGTCTTCCGCTCCCTTAAAAACGCCTGATCAAAAAACAACCACATCCTTACAAGCCACGGTTTACAAGGCTTGCAGCCATATACACCCACGTTATTCACAGCCAGCTCCACAGTAACCGGGGACAAGTCAAAACTGTGGAAAAACAGCCATTTGCAGCGTCTATATGTCGCGCTTTGGCAGCTTGGGGAATTTGTTTTCCACAATTCCACACAGGACTTGAAATTACCGATCAATTCCCTGTAGGAGCTGCCGAAGGCTGCGATCTTTTGATGTTGTCTTTAAGATCAAAAGATCGCAGCCTTCGGCAGCTCCTGCACAGGCGTGCGATATCTTTGGGGGATGTAAAAAAGCCCCGGGACTTTCGTCGCCGGGGCTATGCATAACGCGGAAAGAATCAGTGCCCGCCCAGATAAGCGTTACGCACCTCCTCATTCACCAGCAACTCTTTACCCGTGCCCGTCAGTCGAATCTCGCCGTTGACCATCACATACGCGCGATCAGACAGCTTCAGCGCATGGTTGGCGTTCTGCTCGACCAGGAAAATGGTCATGCCGGTTTTTGCCAGTTCGCGCAGGGTGGCGAAGATCTGCTTCACCACAATCGGCGCCAGGCCGAGACTAGGCTCATCGAGCAGCAACAGCTTCGGCCGGCTCATCAACGCACGGGCAATGGCGAGCATTTGCTGCTCACCGCCAGACATCGTCATCGCCCGCTGGGTGCGCCGCTCCTCAAGCCGTGGAAACAGCTCGAACATGCGCTGCATGTCCTCTTTGGCGTACTTGTCGCCAATCGGGATGGTGCCCATCAGCAGGTTCTCCTCGACGGTCATGTCAGGGAACACCCGCCGCCCTTCCGGCGATTGCGCAATGCCGTTGGAGGCGATGTAGTGCGAAGACTTATGGGTGATGTCGACGCCTTGATACAGGATCTGCCCGCCCGCCGCCCGTGGCTGGCCGAAGATCGACATCAGCAACGTCGATTTACCCGCACCGTTGGAGCCGATCAGGCTGACGGTTTCCCCTTCATTGATTTGCAGCGAAACACCTTTGAGGGCCTGAATCGGGCCGTAGAAGACGTCGAGGTCTTTGAGTTCGAGGATCGGTTGGGTCATGCCACTTCCTCTTCATCGGCGCCCAGATAGGCCGCGATCACTTTCGGATCATTGCGGATCGCTTCAGGCCCGCCTTCAGCGATGACGACGCCGTGGTCCAGCACCACGATGTGGTCGGAAATACTCATCACCATGCCCATGTCGTGTTCGATCAGCACCACGGTCAGATCGTGCTCGTCGCGCAGCAGCCGGATCATCGCGCTGAGCGCTTCGGTTTCCTGAGGGTTAAGGCCGGCGGCCGGTTCGTCGAGGCAGATGATCTGCGGCCGCGTGCACATGGCTCGGGCAATCTCCAGACGACGCTGTTGACCGTACGAGAGCTCACCGGCGAGACGGTTGGCGCAGTCCACCAGATCGACCACTTCCAGCCAGTAGAACGCGCAGTCCAGCGCGTCGCTTTCGGCCTTGCGATAGCCTTTGGTGTTGAGGATGCCGGCGAGCATGTTGCGGTTGACCCACATGTGCTGGGCCACCAGCAGGTTTTCCAGCACCGACATTTCCTTGAACAAACGAATGTTCTGGAAGGTTCGCGCCAGGCCTGCACGGTTTACCAGGTGCGTACCGCCGAACATCTTGTAGTACATGCGGCTGAGGAAGGATTTCGGCGAGACGAAATCCGTCGGTTTGAACGACTCGCCCAGCAACTGGATGACGTTGGTCTGCTGGCCGCGCACATTGAGTTCGATCTTGCCGCCGGTGGCTTTGTAGAACCCGGTCAGGCAGTTGAACACCGTGGTCTTGCCGGCGCCGTTGGGGCCAATCAAGGCGAAGATCGAGTTGCGTTTGACCTTCAGGCTGACATCGCTCAAGGCCTTGATGCCACCGAAATGCATCATCAGTTTTTCAACAGAGAGTACGACTTCACTCATGGCGCAGTCCTCTCATAGTGAATGGCACCTTTGCGTGGAGTGACCCCGGTACGGCTGATGCGAATCAGCCCGCGTGGTCGCCAGATCATCATCAACACCATCAGGATGCCGAACAGCAGCACGCGATATTCGGCGAAGCCGCGCAGCAATTCCGGAGCAACCGTCAGCACGAATGCGGCGATCACCACACCGATGGTCGAACCCATGCCGCCGAGCACGACGATGGCGAGGATCAACGCCGATTCGAAGAAGGTGAAAGAAGTCGGGTTGACGAAGCCTTGGTAAGTCGCGAAGAACACACCGGCCAGACCTGCGGTCGACGCACCGATGGTGAACGCCGAGAGTTTGACCAGCACGTGGTTGAGGCCCATCGAACGGCAGGCAATTTCATCTTCCCGCAAGGCTTCCCAGGCGCGACCGACCGGCATTTTCACCAGCCGATGCTTGATGTACAGCACGGCCAAGACCACGAGGAACAACACCGCGTAGATGAAGTAGTACTTCACATCCGGGTTATAGGCGATGCCGAAGAACTCGTGAAACGGCACCCCGCCATCCTTCGCCCGCTTACCGAACTCCAGACCGAAGAACGTCGGCAGTGGCGCCGGCATGCCGTTCGGGCCGCCGGTCAGTGACAACCAGTTGTTGAGGATCAGGCGAATGATTTCACCGAAGCCCAGGGTCACGATCGCCAGGTAGTCGCCATGCAGACGCAACACCGGGAAACCGAGGATGCAACCGGCCAGCCCGGCAGTGATCGCCGCCAGCGGCAGTACCGTCCAGAAGCCCAGGCCGAGGTATTGATAACCCAGCGCCAGACCGTAGGCGCCGATGGCGTAGAACGCCACGTAACCGAGGTCGAGCAGACCGGCCAGACCGACCACGATGTTCAGCCCCAGCCCCAGCAGCACGTAGATCAACCCGAGGATGACCACGCCCAGCAGATAGGAATTGGAGACAAACGGCACGATGACGGCCAGCACAATCAGCAGCGGGATGATCCAGCGCAGCGAGGATTTGTGATCGGCAGGCAGCACGTGCACACCAGAGCCAGTACTCTCGAATCCGTCGAGAATTTTCAGGCCCTTGGGCGTTTGCAGGAACAGGCTGAGGGCAAAGCGACCGACCATGACAATGCCGATGATCCAGGCCACGCGAGTCGGTTCGAGGTTGAAGCTGTAACCTTCGAGCACGACGCCGACAATCGGACCAAAAACGATCAGGGCAATCAGGCCGGCAAGAATCGCCTCAACCAGGCTTTTTTTGATATCAATGCTTTTTTGAGTGGTTGAAGACATCGCTTACACCTTCGACACAAGAGGACGGCCCAACAGGCCCTGCGGCCGGAAGACCAGAACAAGTACGAGCAGCGAGAAGCTGAACACGTCTTTGTAGTCGGAGTTGACCAGGCCGGAGAACAGCGACTCGGAGATGCCGAGGATGATCCCGCCGAGCATCGCACCAGGCAATGAACCGATCCCGCCGAGTACCGCTGCGGTAAACGCCTTGATGCCGATAATGAAGCCGGCATAGAAGTCGAAAGTGCCGTAGTTCATGGTGATCAGCACGCCGGCCAGCGCCGCCATGGCTGCACCGATGATGAACACGTAGGAAATGACCCGATCGGTGTTGATGCCGAGGATCGAAGCCATCTTGCGGTCTTGCTGGGTCGCACGGCACATACGTCCGAGCTTGGTGTACTTGATCACGTAGGTCAGCAGCCCCATGCCGACGAATGCGGCCACCAGAATGAAGACTTTGGTGTAGGTCAGTTGCACGAAGCCAGTACCGACTTCAACACGCCACGCCCCGCTCAGCAGGGTAGGCACGCCCTGTTGTTTGGCGCCTTGGGCGATCTGTGCGTAGTTTTGCAGGATCAGGGAGATACCGATGGCGCTGATCAACGGTGCCAGTCGGGTGGAGTTGCGCAGGGGTTTGTAAGCGACACGCTCAATGACCCAGCCATACACCGCCGTGATCACGATGGTGAAAATCAGTGTGCCGAGCATCAGGAGCGGGAAGGATTCAATACCGAAGTAAGCCAGCAGAGCCAGACTGATTGCCGCCAGGTAAGCGGAAATCATGTAAACCTCGCCGTGGGCGAAGTTAATCATGCCGATGATGCCGTAGACCATTGTGTAGCCGATGGCGATCAGGCCATAGACCGACCCGAGGGTCAGGCCGTTGACCAGTTGCTGCAGGAAAATACCATCCATAACGCAATCTCACGCAGTGAGAACCTGCACACCTGTGATGCGCGGTTCTTCTAGGAAAAATACAGATTTACGTCGGAGCAATGTCAGCCACGATCCGCCCGTCCCACACCGCTCCTGTGGGAGCGAGCCTGCTCGCGAAAGCGGTCGATCATTCAACACATGTGTTGGCAGTCATTCCGTCTTCGCGAGCAGGCTCGCTCCCACATTGGATTGGTGGGGCTCAACTGATCGCGTCAGCCCTTACTTCTGTTTTTCCAGCTGGTGATATTTGCCGTCCTTGTCCCACTGGTAAACCACGTAGTCGGAGACTTTCAGGTCGCCCTTGGAGTCCCAGGTTTTTTCGCCCATCACGGTCTTCACCGGATTTTTCTTCAGCCAGGCCGCAGCCTCTTCGCCCTTGTTGGACTTCGCGCCGTTGAACGCAGCAGCCAGGGTCTGCACCGAAGCGTAGGCGTACAGGGTGTAGCCCTCAGGTTCAGTACCGGCTTTGCGGAAAGCGTCTACCACGGTCTTGCTGTCTGGCAGCAGGCGTGGGTCGGCGCCAAAGGTCATCAGCACGCCGTCGACGAATTGCGGGCCACCGGCGGTGGTCACCAGTTCGTCGGTCACAATGCCGTCATCGGACATGAACTTGACGTCTTTCAGACCTTGTTCACGCAGTTGGCGAACCAGCGGGCCGGCTTCCGGGTGCAGGCCGCCGAAGTAGACGACGTCGGCGCCAGCGCCACGAATCTTGGTGACGATGGTGCTGAAGTCTTTTTCGCCACGGGTCAGGCCTTCGTACAACACAGGCGTCACGCCGCGTTTGACCAGTTGTGCCTTGGTGGCATCCGCCAGGCCTTGGCCGTAGGTGTCTTTGTCGTGCAGCACGACGACTTTCTTGCCCTTGAGCACATCAACGATGTAATCGCCGGCAACAATGCCCTGTTGGTCGTCACGCCCGCACATACGGAACATGGCGCTGAGGCCACGCTCGGTGACTTGTGGGTTGGTCGAACCCGGGGTGATCGCGATGATCCCGGCTTCGTCGTAGATTTCCGAGGCTGGAATGGTCGAAGAGGAGCAGAAGTGACCGACTACACCGGCGACTTTCTGGTTGGTGAGGTCCTTGGCGACCGTCACGGCCTGCTTCGGTTCGCAGGCGTCATCGCCCTTGACCAGTACGATTTTCTCCCCGTTGACGCCGCCTGCTGCGTTGACTGCGTCAGCCGCCGCCTGTGCACCCTTCATGTACTGCTCGCCAAATGCCGCGTTGGCGCCCGTCATTGGACCCGCTACACCGATTTTCACATCAGCTTGAGCACACGCAGAAACACCCAACGCAGTAGCCACTGCGAGGGCCAGAAAGCCTTTCTTGTAAAACGTCTGGGACATGAGGTGGTGCTCCAAGGTTTTTTTTAGTTGGCACTGCGACTTCACTTCACTGAATGCTCTGAGCAAGGGCCGTGCCATCGGTTTTTTATTCTTCAAAAAGTCGCTGCTTTCTTGTTATTTCGACTGTTTCGTTCCCATTTTCATTGGGCGTGCAACCGTCTAAACCGCGGAAGGTGAAACCATTTATTTTTTCAGGCGCAACCCGCACGCGCCATCATTGCAACCGCGGCGCCAAACGACGTGCAACCAGCCTGTAACAGCCCGCGTCACCGAACTGCACACTGCTGGTGCGGGACTGCTACAACCCGCACCATTACAGGCTAGTCGCTACGTGAAAAAGCGCCGCGTCCGGCAACATATTTCAACACTCAAATCACAATGCGCAGGCACTGGCCCGCGTGATACAGCGAGAACCCGGCCTCGTACAGGCAACTGCGCAAGCCCACACCGGTCAGGGGCTGCATCGGTGCGAAGGGAATCGGCAGGGCTTGAGGATTTCCGTTACACAGGTAATCAGCGAAAGCCTTGCCGACCACGGTGCCGGTGGTGACGCCACGGCCGTTGTAACCGGTGACGGCCACCAGCCCCGGCGCCGGCTCGAACAGGCGCATGAGGTGATCAGGCGTGAACGCGATGCGTCCGGTCCAGGTGCATTCCCACTCGACGGGTTTCAGATGGGGGAAGTAATGCTGCTGCACGCGATCGGCCCAGGCTTTGAGAAACCAGGTCGGTTTCTGATTGCCGTTGCCGAGGCTGCCGAGCAATAACCGCCCGTCTTTGTCACGGCGGATGCTGCTCAGCACCTGCCGCGTATCCCACGAGCCCTGCCCGCCCGGAAGAATTTCCTGGGCGGCGTCTCCGCTCAGCGGCACCGAAGCGACCTGATAGTAATAACCGGGGAAGAAGTTGCGCTTGAGTTCGGTCCAGTCGCCTTCGGTATAAGCGTTGGAAGCGATGACCACTTGCTCGGCCAGTACCGAACCGTGTTCGGTCTGCACCGACCATTTCGCGCCCTGACGCTCAAGCCGAGTGACCGGAGAATGATCGAACATCTGCCCACCGAGACCACTCACGGCGTTGGCCAGCCCGGTGACATAAGCCATCGGGTTGAGCGTACCGGCGCGGCGATCAAGCAATGCAGCAGCGATCTTTTGCGTGCCGGTGGCTTGCTCGCAGGCCTTGCCGGTCAGCAGTTCGACCGGCGCACCACGGCGCTTCCATTGCTGTTCACGACTGCGCAGATCCGCCTCGCCCTTGGCGTTGTGCGCCATGTGCAGGGTGCCTTCGCGGCGCAACTGGCAATCGATGTTGTACTTATCCACAAGGCTGAACACCAGCGCCGGCGCTGCCCCGAGCATGCGGTTGAGCTGACTGCCAACCGCTTCGCCGAAACCGCCCTCGATCTCGTCCGGCGGGATCCACATGCCGGCGTTGACCAGCCCGACGTTGCGCCCGGAACCGCCGTGACCGGCACGATGAGCCTCAAGCACGCAGACGCTTTTGCCTTTCTCCAACAGATGCAGCGCCGCCGACAACCCGGTGAACCCGGCGCCGATCACGCAGACATCGACCTTTACTTCGCCCCTGAGCGCGGTGTTATCCGGCCTCTGCGGCGTGAGCTTTTCCCACAGACATTCTTCGCGTAACGGCATTGCCAGACTCCAACAGAAACCTAACCAAATGCGTATGTGGGCCTGCCAAAAGATCGCAGCCTTCGGCAGCTCCTACAAAACCGAAGCCAACCGCAGCCCTGTAGGAGCTGCCGAAGGCTGCGATCTTTTGAGCTTTTCCTCGATCCTCAGTCGAACGTAATGCCCTGCGCCAACGGCAACTCCAGCGAGTAGTTCACGGTGTTGGTCTGGCGGCGCATGTAACCGCGCCAGGCATCGGAGCCGGACTCACGACCGCCACCGGTCTCTTTCTCGCCACCAAACGCGCCGCCAATTTCGGCACCGCTCGGGCCGATGTTGACGTTGGCGATGCCGCAGTCGCTGCCGACGGCCGACATGAACTGCTCGGCCTCGCGCACATCCGTGGTGAAGATGCACGACGACAAGCCTTGTGGCACCGCGTTGTTCAGGCGCAGCGCTTCCTGGAAGTCGCTGTAGCCGACCACATAGAGGATCGGCGCGAAGGTTTCGCTGCAGACCACATCGCTCTGTTCGGGCATTTCAACAATCGCCGGCGACACGTAGTAAGCGTTGGGGAATTGATCTTCGAGCTGACGCTTGCCGCCGAACACCCGACCGCCCTCGCTCAGTGCCTGTTCCAGCGCGTCCTGCATGTTTTCGAAGCTGTGCTTGTCGATCAGCGGGCCGACCAGATTGCCTTCCAGCGGATTCCCGATGCGCACTTTCGAGTACGCAGCTTTGAGGCGAGTAACGATTTCTTCCTTCACCGACTCATGGGCAATCAGTCGACGCAGGGTGGTGCAACGCTGCCCGGCAGTACCAACGGCGCTGAACAGAATCGCCCGTACCGCCATGTCCAGATCGGCGCTCGGGCCGAGGATCATTGCGTTGTTACCGCCCAGTTCGAGAATACTGCGAGCAAAACGTGCGGCGACTTTCGGCGCCACTTCGCGGCCCATGCGCGTGCTGCCGGTGGCGCTGATCAACGCGACACGCGGGTCATCGACCAGCGCTTCACCGGCATCGCGGCCGCCGATGATCACTTGGCACAGGTTTGCCGGGGCATCGGTGAAATTCTTCACCACACGATCAAACAGTGCCTGGCAGGCCAGTGCGGTCAGCGGGGTTTTCTCCGACGGTTTCCACACCACCGGGTTGCCGCAGACCAGCGCCAGCGTGGTGTTCCACGCCCACACTGCAACCGGGAAGTTGAACGCGCTGATCACCCCGACCACGCCCAGTGGATGCCAGGTTTCACGCATGTGGTGGCCCGGGCGCTCGGAAGCGATGGTCAAACCGTACAACTGGCGGGACAGGCCGACGGCGAAATCGCAGATGTCGATCATCTCCTGCACTTCACCCAAGCCTTCCTGAGTGATCTTGCCCGCCTCCCAGGAAACCAGTTCACCGAGATCAGCCTTGTATTCACGCAGCACTTCACCGAATTGACGCACCAGTTCGCCGCGACGCGGGGCCGGCACCTTGCGCCATGCCTCGAACGCATGATCTGCGCGACTGATGTGCTGCTCGACTTCGGCCGGGCCTTCCCAGTTCACGGCGGCAATGCGGCTGCCGTCGATCGGCGAGTGCACCGGCACTTTGCCGTTCTGATAAAGGGCCGGGTTCACACCAAGACGATCAAGCAATGCGGCAACCATGGGTCACTCCTCAAGCAAAAAACTGAATGTGTGCGGACGCTTTTTCGCGACCGGGCAGGCCTTTAGTTGTAGCGTCACAATGGCGAGGCAACAAACGACCTTTACGCGAGATATCATTCCGTTTATTCATGCTGCGCATAGAAAGACAAGAAAAGGATCGGCCATGCTGAACAAACGCCACTTGCCCTCGATCACCGCCCTGCAGTGCTTCGAGGCCGTGACCCGGCACTTGAGCTTCACCCGCGCCGCCGAGGAGCTGAACCTGACCCAGAGTGCGGTGAGCAAACAGGTCGCGCAGCTTGAAGAGCTGTTGCAGCATTTGTTGTTTCGTCGCGTGCGCCGGCGTTTGCAGATGACCCCGGCCGGTGATTTGTACTTGGTTGAAGTACGAAAAATCCTCACACAAGTGGAGATGTCGACGCATTACCTGCGTTCCTACGGCGGTGAGACTGAAGTCCTGCGCGTCTCGACGCCCTCGACCTTCGGCGCGCGCTGGCTGGTGCCGCGCCTCAAAGGCTGGCGGCTGCGCCATCCGTCGATCCATCTGGATCTGTGCAATGAGCAGGAAGCGGATGATCTGCTGCAAGGGCGCAGCGACCTGGCGTTCTATTTCGGTCAGGGCTCACGGCCCGGTACTGAATGCCTGAAGCTGTTCGGCGAAGAGCTGGTGCCGGTGTGCGCGCCGGGCAGCCTGCCGGACAAGCCATTCACTGATCCGACGCAACTCACCGATCTGGTCCTGCTGCAAAATGCCTCGCGCCCGCAGGCCTGGCACGACTGGTTCGACAGTCAGGGTTACCAGACCGAGCACAGCTACCACGGGCCGCGTTTCGAAACCTTTTATATGTGCATTCGTGCCGCGCAGGTTGGCTGCGGTGTGGCGCTGTTGCCGCGATTTCTGGTGGAAGAGGAATTGGTCGACGGCAAACTGGTCATTCCCTGGCCGCATGCAATGCCCAGCTCCGACGCCTATTACCTGGCGTACCCGGAACACGCGGCGGAAGTGCCGAAGGTGAGGGATTTTGTGAAGTGGATGCTGGAGCAGATTGACAATCCTGGAGACTGACTCGATTGAAGAATGTGGGAGCGAGCCTGCTCGCGAAGAGGCCGGCAAATTCAATATCAATGCAGGCCACAATGACGCCTTCGCGAGCAGGCTCGCTCCCACAAGGGTTCTGCGGTGATTTAAAAAATTGCTGGCAATCTTCGTCACTGATATGCGCCACTAGCGCCATCGAATGAGACCGCGCACAGGCGCGGCGCACCTGGAGACCCCGTTATGAGCGAGAGTGTGTTTGCCGATCGCATCGTGCAGAACCTGCTCGACACCGACTTCTACAAACTGACGATGATGCAGGCGGTGCTGCACAACTACCCCAACGTCGAAGTCGAATGGGAGTTCCGTTGCCGTAACAGCGAGGATCTGCGCCCGTACCTGGCCGAGATCCGTTTTCAAATCGAGCGGCTGGCCGAACTGAGCCTGAGCGCCGATCAACTGAGTTTTCTTGAACGCATCAGCTTCCTCAAACCGGACTTCCTGCGCTTCCTCGGCCTGTTCCGCTTTAACCTGCGTTATCTGCACACCGGCATCGAAAACGGTGAGCTGTTCATCCGTCTGCGCGGGCCGTGGCTGCATGTGATTCTTTACGAAGTGCCGTTGCTGGCGATCGTCAGTGAAGTGCGCAACCGCTATCGCTACCGTGAAACCGTGCTTGAGCAGGCGCGCGAACAGCTCTATCGCAAGTTCGACTGGCTGACCGCCAACGCTTCGGCCGACGAATTGTCGCAACTGCAGGTCGCCGATTTCGGCACCCGCCGGCGTTTTTCATTCGGCGTGCAGGCCGAAGTGGTGAATGTGCTCAAGCACGACTTCCCCGGACGTTTCGTCGGCACCAGCAACGTGCACCTGTCCCGCGAACTGGACATGAAGCCGCTGGGCACCATGGCCCACGAATGGATCATGGCCCACCAGCAACTCGGCCCGCGCCTGATCGACAGCCAGATCGCCGCGCTCGATTGCTGGGTTCGCGAATACCGCGGCCTGCTCGGGATCGCGCTCACCGATTGCATCACCACCGATGCCTTCCTCGGCGACTTCGACCTGTTCTTCGCCAAGCTGTTTGACGGTCTGCGCCATGACTCCGGCGATCCGGTGGCGTGGGGCGAAAAATGCATCGCGCACTATCACAAGCTCGGCATCGATCCGATGAGCAAGACCCTGGTGTTCTCCGACAGCCTGACCCTGCCCAAGTCGCTGGAGATCTTCCGCGCGCTGCACGGGCGGATCAACGTCAGCTTCGGCATCGGTACCAACCTCACCTGTGACATTCCGGGTGTCGAACCGATGAGCATCGTGCTTAAAATGACCGCCTGCAACGGCCAACCGGTGGCGAAGATCTCCGACGAGCCAGGCAAGACCCACTGTAAAGACCCGAATTTTGTCGCCTATTTGCGACACGTTTTCCAGGTTCCTGCCGATTCCAGTCTATCTAGCAAGGAGTGAATTCATGCAAGCCGTACAGCGTGAGATTGCTGAACAGCTCAAGGTGCAACCGCCGTTCGCCGACCAAAAGGCCCTGCAGGCCGAAGTCGCCCGGCGTATTACCTTTATTCAGGATTGCCTGGTCAATTCCGGGCTTAAGACGCTGGTGTTGGGTATCAGCGGCGGCGTCGATTCGTTGACCGCCGGCCTGCTCGCCCAGCGGGCGATGCGCGAGTTGCGTGACCAGACCGGCGACAACAGCTACAAATTCATCGCCGTGCGTTTGCCTTACGAAACCCAGTTTGACGAACACGACGCCCAGGCCTCGGTGGATTTCATCGCGCCGGACGAACGCCACACGGTCAACATCGGCCCGGCGGTGAAGTCGCTGGCCAGTGAAGTGGCGGCGTTTGAAGGCAAGCACGCGGTATCGGTGGACTTCGTGCTGGGCAACACCAAGGCCCGGATGCGCATGGTCGCTCAGTACACCATCGCCGGCGCGGCTCACGGCCTGGTGATCGGCACCGACCATGCAGCGGAAGCGGTGATGGGCTTCTTCACCAAGTTCGGTGACGGCGCCTGCGATCTGGCACCGCTCAGCGGTCTGGTGAAAAATCAGGTCCGGGCGATTGCACGCAGCTTTGGCGCGCCGGAGTCGTTGGTTGAAAAAGTCCCGACGGCGGACCTTGAGGATTTGTCGCCGGGGAAACCGGATGAAGCGTCCCACGGCGTGACGTATGCCGAGATCGATGCGTTCCTGCACGGCGAATCGGTGCGTCAGGAAGCGTTCGATATCATCGTCGCGACTTACAACAAAACCCATCACAAGCGCGTGATGCCATTTGCGCCGTAATCGGTGATGGAATGAAAAAGCCCGCTGAGGAGCGATCCTCAGCGGGCTTTTCTTTGGCCGGCAATTCTAGCGCTGCTGATGGCCCCTTCGCGGGCAAGCCCGCTCCCACAGGGATCGTGTTGTCCACAAAATTTGTGACCGACACAGTTGCCTGTGGGAGCGAGCCTGCTCGCGAAGAACGATGACGCGGTGGCGCGGATTACTTAACAGTAATGGTGCCTTTCATCATCGAGATGTGGCCTGGGAACGAGCAGAAGAAGCCGTATTTTTCAGCGGCGTCCAGCTTCGACACGTCGAAAGTCAACGAATCGGTTTCTTTCGCGCCGATGATTTTGGTGTGCGCAATCACGCGAGCGTCGCCATCTTTCAAGTAGTTCTTGTCGATACCGGCAGCCAGGCCATCGGTAGCGATAGGCTGCATATCAGCTTCTTTGCTGATCACCAGGTTATGGCCCATGACGTTCTTCGGCAGGCTGCCGGAGTGGGTCAGTTCGACGGTGAAAGTCTTGCAGCTCTTGTCGATCACGATTTCCTTGGTGTTGAAGGACATCTGATCGGTGGAATCAACGGTGGTTTTGCACTCGGCAGCCATCAATTGGCTGCTGGCCAGCGCCAGCAGGGATACCGCAACAACTTTGGAAAACATGGTGAATCTCCAAGGCAGGGTTAACAAAAACACTAATGGTGGAAAGACTGCCTGAAATCTTCGCAAGTTCCTATGACTTGAGTCAAAAATTGTATACAACTTTCAGGCTATGACCCTCATCGAGACAATCTAACGGCCAGATTCCCCGGCCGGACCTATGATCGGTCCATCTACTGAGACGGAGTGCCTGTCATGTTCTTTAACGGTCTGTTGTGCAGTTTGCTCGCCGCTTACGCCTGTGGCGCCAGCGGTACCTTTGAATCGCCGGAACGCGAAGTCTAGTCCTTGGATCAAGGCGTGCCAGCCATTACCCTGTGACGGATTGACCCAGGAGGAAGGCATGTCTCTGAAATCCGTTTGTGTATTTTGCGGTGCCAACGCCGGCACCGTCCCGGCTTACACCGAAGCCGCCATCGCCCTTGGCCGAGCATTGGCCGAACGAAAACTGACCTTGGTCTACGGCGGTGGCGCCGTGGGTTTGATGGGCATTGTCGCCGACGCTGCGCTGGCCGCTGGCGGTGAAGTGATCGGCATCATCCCGCAGAGCCTGATGGACAAGGAAATCGGCCACAAAAGTCTGACGCGCCTGGAAGTGGTCGACGGCATGCACGCGCGCAAGGCGCGCATGGCCGAGCTGAGCGACGCCTTCATCGCCCTGCCCGGCGGCCTCGGCACGCTGGAAGAGCTGTTCGAAGTCTGGACCTGGGGCCAGCTCGGTTACCACGGCAAGCCGCTGGGTCTGCTGGAAGTGAACGGTTTCTACAGCAAACTCACTGCATTTCTCGACCATATCGTCGGCGAAGGCTTCGTTCGCGCGCCACACCGTGACATGCTGCAAGTGAGCGAATCGCCGCAAGCACTGCTCGATGCCCTGGATAACTGGAAGCCGACCGTCTCACCAAAATGGGTCGACCAAAAACCCGGCTAACCACGGGACACCGATACAGGGCAGAATATGCGCCGCTCAACCTCACCTTCGACCCAAGAGGATCGCCCATGGCCAAACCCAATTACTCCTTCGCCAAACGTCAACGAGACCTGGCAAAGGAACAGAAGAAAGAGGAAAAGCTTCAGCGCAAGAAACAAACCGCTGAAGAGGCGGCACTGAACCCTGACGGTGAAGTGGCGACGGATGACGATGTTGATGCAACCGAAGCACCGAAAGATCAGGCGCCTGACGCCTGAGCCCCACCGGGTTTGATCATCGAATCAGACCCTGCGGATTTGTGACGGGGCTGGCGGTTTCACCGCCGGCCCTCACAGCCTTCCATCCCCAAGTACACCCAATTCCCATGTGGGAGCGAGCTGGCTCACTCCTACAGTTTAATCGGCGTTAATCCAGTGGCATCACGGTGACGCGTACCTCCGGATCATGGTTGCCGCCGCCCAGAATCACCCCGCGTAACGGCGAAACATCGGAAAAATCCCGCCCCCATGCCAAGGTGATGTGTTCCAGAGCCGGCTGCACATTGTTGGTCGGATCAAAATCCACCCAGCCCAGCACCGGACAAAACACCGAGACCCAGGCATGCGACGCATCAGCGCCGATCAGGCGTGGTTGCCCCGGCGGTGGCTGAGTCAGCAGATAGCCGCTGATATAACGCGCTGCCAGCCCTCGCGAGCGCACGCACGCAAGCATCAAGTGCGCGAAGTCCTGACAGACCCCACGCCGCCGTTCCAGCACTTCCACCAGCGGTGTCGCCACCTGGGTCGCCTCGGCATCAAAAGTGAATTCGCTGAAGATCTTTTGCATCAAGTCCCGCACGCCCAACAGCAACGGCCTGCCCGGCGGAAAACAACTTTGCGAAAACTCGACGAAGCTGCTTTTCAAATGCACGTACGGTGACTGGAAGCGGTAGCGGCAAGCTTCGAGCAACTCAGCGGACAACGGCTGACTGCCATAGGTCAGTGCATCGCGGGTCAGCTCCCAGGCGGGCGACTGATTGAAGTCCAGCGCCGGCCGCTCCAGCACCTCAACGGTGAGCCGGGCATTGACCTGTAATTCATCGTGAGGACGCTCGAAGGCCAGCCGGGTCAGCGGATTGCCAAACACGTCCAGCTCGTCGCGTCGTGCTGTCGGATCCGGGCTGATCAGCAACTGCTGCTCGGTGCAGCGCTGCCAGGCGCATTCACGCGGCCACAAGTGCGCCAGTTGCTGCGCCAGGGACACCGGGCTGTCGTAGTGGTAACAGGTGTCGTGGAGGATCTGGTAGCGAGCATTCATCAGACGGACACCGTGCGCTGGCTGACATCATCGACATGGGCGAAATGGCGCAGGGCCAGACGATCCGACACTTGCCCGCTAGCCTCGGCAATCTCTTGCAGCAAATCCGCCAGCCCATTCAGAGCGGCTCGCACGCTGGACTCACCGAACAATGGATTCTCCAGACAGCCGAGATCAAACCGCGCCAGACGTTCGACCAGTTGCGGCAGCCCGGCCTCCCGCGGCGCAGCGAAATCATCGTTCAAACGTTTCAACGTGCGGGTCACCAGTTTCAACTGGAACAACACCGCGTGCGGGTTCTGCTCATCAAGCAACAACAGATCGAGCACCGGAATCAATTGCGCCACGGCCAGATAACGTGAGCGATAGGTGATGCTGCTGTTGCCCAGTTCCAGCAGCCATTCGAGGCCCGCTTGATCGAACGCCCCAGCGCCGCGCAGAAACGCCGCCAGACTGCTGCTGAGAAATTGCAGCCGCTCAATGCGCCGGCCGATCATCAGAAAGCGCCAGCCTTCGTCGCGGGTCATGTCGTCCAGGGCAAACCCGGACAATGCCGCCAGCGACATCACCAGCCGGTTAAGGAAATCCAGCAGTTCGCCAAAGTCGGGTTCGTCGGTGTCCAGTTCCATCGCTTCGCGCTGCAACTCTACCAATGCCTGCCAGTTTTCCCGCGAGAGCTTGCCGCGCACTTGCGAGGCCGCCCACTGCAAACGTTGCAGGTTGGAACGCAGGCTGAATGACCAGTCCTCGCCCAGCAGCGCCGCGAGCAGACGCTCCGGCAGTTCACCTTCGTCCGGCAACAACGTCAGCCGCTCACCGAGGTCGACGGCGGCCTGCAACGCTTGCGGGTCGTCGCCGTCGACATACCGCGCGAGCATGATGCGCAGCAACCGCGCACTGTCATCACAACGCTCGCAGTAACGACCGAACCAGAACAGGTTCTCCACCACCCGTGATGGCAGATACGGATCGCGCCGCACCAAATCATGGACCCCGACGCTGCGCTGACTCTTCCACTGCTCGCCACTGGGTGGGCGATCGCCCAGTACCCAAGTGTCTTTGCTCGCCCCACCACGCTGCATCGACACCACTTCGGCATCGGCCTCGGCCGCCACCCGGGTCAAACCACCGGGCAGCACGCGATAACCATCAGCACCGGCCACGGCGTACATGCGCATGCCGATCGCCCGTGGTTGCAGTTGGCCGTTTTCCGCCTGCCAGATCGGCGCCTGGGACAGCTGAGCCAATTCTTGCGCCACATAGGCATAAGGGCGCGCCTGCATGCGCTCGGCAAGCGCCTGACGCTGTTTCTCACTCAGGTCACGGCCAAAGACCGGCGCGAAGCTCTGCGAAGGAAACGCTGGTTTGATCAGCAGCTCGGGCAGTTTTTCCAGGGCTTGGGCCAACACCGGCGCCTCACCGCACCACCACGTCGCGATCGACGGCAAAATCAGCTCTTCGCCGAACAGGTATTGGTTGATCTTTGGCAGAAAACCCAGCAATCCCGGCGACTCCAGCACGCCGCTACCCAACGCGTTGGCGACCAGCACCCGGCCCTGACGCACCGCCTCAAGCAATCCGGGAACGCCGAGTGCCGAGTCCGTGCGCAGCTCCAGCGGGTCGCAGAAATCATCATCGAGCCGGCGCATGATCGCGTGCACCCGACGCAAACCACTGAGGGTTTTCAGGTAGACCGTGGCGTCGCGCACCGTCAGGTCACCGCCCTCGACCAGCGGATAACCGAGCTGCCGAGCCAGATACAAATGTTCGAAATAGCTTTCATTGAAGCGCCCCGGCGTGAGCAGCACCACCAGCGGCGCGTCATCGTCACTGGGCGCCTGTCGCGCGAGGGTTTCCTGCAAGGTGCAGAAGAAGCCGGCCAGATGCTGCACCTTCAGATCCCGGTACAACTCGGGAAAGGCGCGCGACACGATCGTGCGGTTTTCCAGAGCATAGCCGGCGCCCGATGGCGCTTGCGTACGATCGGCGGTGACCCACCAACGCCCGTCCGGTGTGCGCGCCAGATCCACGGCGTACAGGTGCAGAAACGTCGCTTCCGGCGGCGCGACATGCTGACACGGCCAGAGAAAATTGTTGTGGCCGAACACCAGCTCTGCCGGCAACAAGCCTTCGCTGATCAGCCGTTGCGGCCCGTACAAATCGGCCAGCACCGCATTGAGCAGTCGCGCACGTTGGGCTATACCTGCCGACAGTTGCTGCCATTCGTCCGCAGCAATCACATGGGGCAGCAGATCCAGTTCCCACGGCCGATCAGCGCCCTTGGGATCGGCATAGACGTTATAGGTAACGCCGTTTTCCTGAATCTGCCGCGCCAGCAATGCCTGCCGCTGCACCAGTTGCGCCGGGGTGCTGCGCTGCAACTGATCGAACAGTCGCCGCCAGTGCGGGCGCACCGCGCCACTGCCATCGAGCAGTTCGTGATAAGTGCCCGCCGTGAGCGGGTAGCGGTCTAGCAGGTCAGGCATGGAAAGCTCGGCAGACAGCAAGGAACGGTCAGACTAACGCAGGCACATGACATGCGGATAGACGAAAAATCCGCATGTCGCGTGCGATCTAGAAACGTCGCAAATCGATTGTCATTGGTAGCTCGTCACTGATTTCCACGTTGGGTATAGGAAGTTTCCCCGGCGTGTGTCCGACACGGAAAAACCGCGCCATCCGCCGGCTCTCCGCTTCGTTGGCATTGACCGGCAACGTCTCGTAATTGCGCCCGCCCGGATGCGCGACGTGGTACTGACAACCGCCCAGCGAGCGGCCCATCCAGGTGTCGAGCAGGTCGAACACCAGCGGTGCGTGCACGGTTATGGTCGGCTGCAAGCAGTTGGCCGGTTGCCACGCGCGGTAACGCACACCCGCGACAAACTCGCCAACCCGCCCGGTCGGATGCAACGGTACCGCGACGCCATTACAGGTCAGCAGATAGCGCTGCGGCGGCAGCCCTTTGAGCTTGACCTGCAAACGCTCCAGCGATGAATCGACGTAACGCACTGTGCCGCCAGCCGCGCCCTCCTCGCCCAGGACATGCCACGGTTCCAGCGCCTGACGCAGCTCCAGCTCGATGCCGTTGACGGCGTAATCGCCGACTTTGGGGAAACGAAATTCCAGGTGCGCGGCAAACCATTCCGCCCGCAACGGGTAACCGGCGTTGTTGAGTTCGACGATGACGTCAGCGAAATCCTGTTCAATAAAGTGCGGCAGGAGGAAACGGTCGTGCAGTTCGGTGCCCCAGCGCGCCAGCTTCGGCGGCGCATAAGGTTCGCGCCAAAACCGCGCAACCAGCGCCCGCAACAACAACTGCTGTGCCAGGCTCATGCGCGCATGGGGCGGCATTTCAAAGGCACGCAGCTCAAGCAAGCCGAGACGCCCGGTGGCGCCGTCCGGCGAGTACAGTTTATCGATGCAGAACTCAGCACGGTGCGTGTTGCCGGTGACGTCGATCAGCAAATTGCGCAGCAGCCGATCGACCAGCCACGGTGCGCATTCCTCACCCGGCGCCGGCATCTGCGCGAAGGCGATTTCCAGTTCGTACAGCGAATCATTGCGCGCCTCGTCAACCCGTGGCGCCTGCGATGTCGGGCCGATGAACAATCCGGAGAACAGATACGACAATGACGGATGGTTATGCCAGTAGCTAATCAGGCTGCGCAGCAGATCGGGACGGCGCAGAAACGGTGAATCCGCCGGCGTCGCCCCCCCGAGGACGAAATGGTTACCGCCGCCGGTGCCGGTGTGTCGGCCGTCGATCATGAATTTCTCGGTGGTCAGGCGAGTTTGCCGCGCCTCTTCATAGAGAAACTCGGTGCGTTCGACCAATTCGTCCCAGGTCGCCGACGGCTGCACATTGACCTCGATCACACCGGGATCCGGGGTGATACGGAAATTGCTCAGACGCGGATCGCTCGGCGGTTCATAGCCTTCCAGCAGCACCGGGCAATGCAGTTCTTCGGCGGTGGCTTCGATGGCGGCGACCAGCTCCAGATAGTCCTCGACCCGCTCCAGCGGCGGCATGAACAGGTACAAACGCCCCTCACGCGCCTCAGCGCAGAACGCGGTGCGGGTCAGCCAGTCGGCGGACTCGTCGATTTTTGGCACACGTTCGTCAGTCGCGGCAGGTTCGCCATGACTGTTGAGCTGCGCGGTTTCCGGCAGCTCAGGGAAGTTCTGATTCGGATCCTGTGGATGGATAAACGGATACTCGGCCGCCTTCACCCACGGCTGCGAACCCAGCGGCAAGCGATAGCCCAGCGGCGAATCGCCCGGCACTAAACGGCAATGTTCGTCGCGCAGATACCAGCGCCCGCTCTGCCATTGATCGCCCTTGGCGGTACGCGCCAGCGGCAGCACCTGGCCGATCACCTTGTTCAGGCCCTGACTGAAGACTTTGCGCAGTCGCGCGCGCTCCAGCGGTTCCTCAAGACGTGAATCTTCGGCGCTGACATTGCTAGGCAACGTGCCCTCGCGCCAGAGGTAGTAGAAATTGTCCTCGTAGGCCGGGAAGACAAAACGAGTAGGCAATTTCAGCCGTTCGGCGACACTCGCCAAAAAGCGCCCGGCCAGCTCGCCATTGGCACCGTAATCCTGCTGCTCGTCAGCGATCAATGCGTTGTTGTGCCAGATCGGCACACCGTCGCGACGCCAGTAGCAATTGAGCGACCAGCGCGGCAGTTGCTCACCGGGATACCACTTGCCCTGGCCGAAATGCACCAGGCCCTGCGGCGCGTAATGCTTGCGCATGCGCTGGAACAGTTCGGCGGAGAGCTGACGCTTGGCCGGCCCCAGCGCGGCGGTGTTCCACTCGGCGCCATCCGGATCGTCGATGGAGACGAAGGTCGGTTCACCGCCCATGGTCAGGCGCACGTCATCCGCCAACAGGTCAGCATCGATCTGCCGCCCGAGCGCCTGAATCGCCAGCCACTGCTCGTCGGTGTAGGGCTTGGTGACGCGCGGCGCCTCCCAGATGCGTTCCACCGACATTTCATGGCTGAATTCACACTCGCACGGCTCCACCAAGCCGCTGATCGGTGCCGCCGAAGACGGATCGGGACTGCAGGCCAACGGAATGTGTCCTTCACCGGCGAACAGCCCGGACGTGGCATCCAGGCCGATCCAGCCGGCACCCGGCAAATACACCTCGCACCAGGCGTGCAGGTCGGTGAAGTCGACTTCAGTGCCGGACGGGCCGTCGAGGCTTTTCACGTCGGCGGTCAGTTGAATCAGATAACCGGAGACAAACCGCGCGGCCAACCCGAGGTTGCGCAGCAACTGCACCAGCAGCCACGCCGAATCACGGCAGGAACCGGAGGCATGTTCGAGGGTATGCTCCGGCGTCTGCACGCCTGGCTCCATGCGAATCAGGTAGCCGATGTCTTCGCTCAAGCGCTGGTTGAGCGCCACAAGGAAGTCCACCGCCGGCAGCGGCGTGCGATCGATGGCGTCCAGATAGGCTTTGAATTTTGGCGTCAGCGGCAGGGTTTCGAGGTACGGCGCCAGCTCCTTGCGCTCATCGGCGGCGTAGGCGAAGGGGATTTTCTCGGCGTAGGGTTCGAGGAAGAAGTCGAACGGGTTGAACACGGCCATTTCGGCGAGCAGATCGACTTCAATGCGCAGCTCATTGGTCTTCTCGGGGAATACCAATCGGGCGAGGTAGTTGCCCTGCGGATCCTGCTGCCAGTTGATGAAATGCTGCTCGGGCGAGACTTTCAGCGCATACGACAGAATCCGCGTGCGGCTGTGGGCAGCCGGACGCAGGCGAACGATCTGCGGACCGAGTTCGACAGCGCGGTCGTAGCGGTAATGCGTGACGTGATGCAATGCGACATGAATCGACACGGCGTGCCTCCTGCGAGCCTAAGCGTATTCGAAAGCGCGCAAAACTTATGCCATGCAGAGGCTTGGGCGCTTTCCCGGAATGCTTAGGGCAGTACAGCACCAAAACCGGGCGATGCGGGGAAATGGTTTGGCGAAGTTGCACCCAAATGTGGCGAAGATCAAAAGATCGCAACCTTCGGCAGCTCCTACAGAAAATGCATATCCCATGTAGGAGCTGCCGAAGGCTGCGATCCTTTGATCTTCTGCCACAATGCAAAACGCCAACCCGAAGATTGGCGTTCTGTTGAGCTAAAAACGGCTTAGCGTGGCACCACCGGCTTGCGCGCCGGCTTCGGCCCTTTGCCTTTCGCCGCGTCCTTGCGTTCCTTGGCCGCCTGCTGGTTGCGGGCAAACGCCGCCGCCTTGGCCTGTTCACGCTTGTCCCAAGGATTACCGCCATCACTGGCACGCGGCGGCAGGCCGGTATGCTGAGTGAGGATCTTGGTGGTCTTCTCTTTGCCTTCCTTGGCCACTTTATGGCTGCCGGCTGGCGTCGAGTTCTTGCGACGGGCGCTCTGGTAACTGTCGGTAGACGGTTGGTGCGTCGGAATCAATTGATCCTTGCCCGAACCGATCAGATCAGCGCGGCCCATGCGGATCAGTGCTTCACGCAGCATCGGCCAGCCTTTCGGGTCGTGATAACGCAAGAACGCCTTGTGCAGGCGACGCTGCTCTTCGCTCTTGACGATGGTCACGCCGTCGCTCTTATAGGTGACTTTGCGCAGCGGGTTCTTGCCCGAGTGGTACATCGCGGTGGCGGTGGCCATCGGCGACGGGTAGAACGCCTGCACCTGGTCGGCGCGGAAGCCGTTGCCCTTGAGCCACAGGGCCAGGTTCATCATGTCTTCGTCGGTGGTGCCCGGGTGGGCGGCGATGAAGTACGGAATCAGGTACTGCTCTTTGCCCGCTTCCTTGGTGTACTTCTCGAACATGCGCTTGAACTTGTCATAGCTGCCGATACCCGGTTTCATCATCTGGTTGAGCGGACCTTCCTCGGTGTGTTCCGGGGCGATCTTCAGGTAACCACCGACGTGGTGGGTCACCAGCTCTTTGACGTACTCCGGCGACTCGACCGCGAGGTCGTAACGCAGGCCGGAGGCAATCAGGATCTTCTTCACACCCGGCAAGGCACGGGCGCTGCGGTACAGCTGAATCAGCGACGAATGGTCGGTGTTCAGGTTCGGGCAGATGCCCGGGAACACGCAGGACGGCTTGCGGCACGCGGATTCGATTTCCGGCGTCTTGCAGGCGATGCGGTACATGTTCGCGGTCGGGCCACCGAGGTCGGAAATGACGCCAGTGAAGCCTGGCACCTTGTCACGGATCTCTTCGATTTCGCGAATGATCGACTCTTCGGAACGGTTCTGGATGATCCGGCCTTCGTGCTCGGTGATCGAGCAGAAGGTGCAGCCACCGAAGCAGCCGCGCATGATGTTCACCGAGAAACGGATCATGTCGTAGGCCGGGATTTTCTCCTTGCCGTACGCCGGGTGCGGAACACGTGCGTAAGGCATGCCGAACACGTAGTCCATTTCTTCAGTGGTCATCGGAATCGGTGGCGGGTTGAACCACACGTCGATCTCGCCGTGCTTCTGCACCAGCGCACGGGCGTTGCCCGGGTTGGTTTCCAGGTGCAGCACGCGGTTGGCGTGGGCGTACAGAACCGGGTCGTTACGCACCTTTTCCATCGACGGCAGGCGGATCACGGTCTTGTCGCGGGTCATGCGCGGGCTGGCCAGGATCTGTACGACCTTGGCTTCCTGCGGATCCTCGACCGGGCCCTTTTCCTGCTCGATGGCACAGGCCTGGGTGTCTTGCGTGTTGACGTACGGGTTGATGATCTTGTCGACCTTGCCCGGACGGTCGATGCGCGTCGAGTCAACTTCGTACCAGCCCTGCGGCGTGTCACGACGGATGAACGCGGTGCCGCGCACATCGGTGATGTCTTCGATCTTGTGGCCGTAGGACAGACGCTGGGCGACTTCGACAATCGCGCGTTCGGCGTTGCCGTACAGCAGGATATCGGCGCAGGCGTCGATCAGGATCGAGTTACGCACGCGATCCTGCCAGTAGTCGTAGTGCGCAATGCGGCGCAGGGACGCTTCGATGCCGCCGAGCACGATCGGCACGTGCTTGTAGGCTTCCTTGCAGCGCTGGCTGTAGACCAGGCTCGCGCGATCCGGACGCTTGCCGGCCATGCCGCCGGGCGTGTAGGCGTCGTCGGAACGGATTTTCTTGTCCGCGGTGTAGCGGTTGATCATCGAGTCCATGTTGCCCGCCGCAACCCCGAAGAACAGGTTCGGCTCGCCGAGCTTCATGAAGTCGTCTTTGGACTGCCAGTTCGGCTGGGCAATGATCCCGACGCGAAAGCCCTGGGACTCCAGCAGCCGGCCAATGATCGCCATGCCGAACGACGGGTGATCGACGTAGGCATCTCCCGTAACAATGATGATGTCACAGGAATCCCAGCCAAGCTGATCCATCTCCTCCCTGCTCATTGGCAGGAATGGCGCTGGCCCGAAACATTCGGCCCAATATTTTGGATAGTCAAATAACGGCTTGGCTGCTTGCATGTCGACGACCGGTGTTGAGATGAAAAATCGCGGGCGCGGAATATAGCACAAAATTTGACCAATTCCGACGGCAATGGTCGGTTTCTAACGACAACCTGCTCTACGCGCCTCCAGCAGAAAATCTCCGGTGACTTTCAACCAGCCACACAGCGGCAATGACGCTGAACACCTTGCGGAACTCAATGATCGGGTTCTGCAATCGCCACTTTTTCAAGGATGAAGAACCATGGCAGTAAAACCTCCTCGCAATGGCAGCATCTATGTGGACGCGGATGTCCATATCCGCTCGAATCGACCGGTGGACGGCCAATCAAAGACGCCTGATACGCCGGGCCGCAAAAACATCGATCCATGGCTCCTTGGCGAAAAGCCGCAACCGGGGCCCCCGCCACCCCGGGCGGCAGACCCCGATGCGATTTCGCCAGCACCGACTATCCTGATTCGCCCGACACCAGCCCCTGTTGAAATCCGCCGCTTCACGGATCAGTCGTTAAGGCGCTACTGGATCAGCCCCCCGGCAAAACTGCCGCCCGCCGACAACGAAGGAATCAGGACGTACAACAAACGGCGGTACGTCGACGTACCCGATGGCGGCATCGTCCCGGTCGGGGTAGAGCCGGACACTGGATTGTACCGGGCCCGGCTATCAAGCGAACTGCATCCCTCAGGGCCGCTGCTGTTGCGCGACGTCGACAGCGGACTCTGGCACCCACTCAATGATGTTGACGCTGGCAACGTGCCGCTGACCGACGCGAGCCTTCAACCGTTTCGCACCGAGCTGGATTTCAGCACAGTCGAACCCGGCAGCGATGGCCTGTTTCGCCACGACGGCAAGCTCTACGCGGTCATCCACAACCACGCGCTCCAAGTGATGCAAGATCTCGACGCGTCGAGCCCGGCGCACAAGGTGTGGCGCATTGTTAACCCCAAGGATCCGGTCGCCACAGACAGCGCAAACATCTATCGGGCCAGTCGCAGCGGCGAAACCCGGGCCATCACTCGCAACGAGGCTAACGCCTGGGTTTCTGTACTTACGGGGCTGAGGGGGGGCATGCCGCGCAATGACTCAACACAGGCCAAAATGGCCCTCCTTATGCAACGTTATGAACCCTTCCAGAATGCCCACACCGCTCTGATCGAATCGTCCACGCAGTACGACAGCCTCTGGAGTCAGGCTCGACAACAGGCGCAGGGCCCCGCCAAGACTGCAGCCCTGGTCGCCGTTGAGGTGCATTTGCTCAAACACATCAGAAAACAGACGGCTTTCGTTCAGTCGCTCGTCGACAACAAGGACTGGATGACCCTCCTCAAGGCAGGCGGGCTATTCAAGGAGGAACTGCACACTTTCCGGATCGAACGCGTCGAATACCTCAACAGGCTCATGGCCGTCATGGACCTCAGGACCAGGCCTGAGGCGACAAACATGAGTGCCGACAACTGCAGGAAAATCATCACCCACCTGGACAAGAAGCTGAAGATTCTCGACGAGCGTCAGGTGGTGATGGATCAGATCAGAAAAGCCTCCCCCGGAGCGGCCCCACAGCTGACGGAGCTCAGTCAACAAGTACCGGCAGCGGAGCGCATCAACTTCAACAAGCTGACGCTCTATGTTCACCTGTTTGCAGGCACCCCCGACCAGCCGCCAGACACAACCATGCCCTCACTGTCAGCCATCGACCTGATCACCGGGGATCTGAGCAATGTTCCAGAACGAGAGCACCCTATGGCGCTCCTGCTGGCCCTTGATCAGATCAGAGGTGACAGGAATCGCTTCGAAGTGCTGCTGAGCTCACAAAGCCCCAAGGCCCAATACCTTGAGGAAATCATGGCCCTGATCGAACCGATCGAGAGGAAAATTGAAAGCACACTGACTGAAATCCTTGACGTTTCAATGCGCCAGGCCGATCTGCCGAGCCTCGACCAGGACATTGATTTCGACTTCATTCCGGCGCCCCCCGTCTACGCCGAAACCAGTCGTCCCGTCCTCGCCAAGAAAATGTTCCGAACCCGCCAGCACGGCACCTACAGAGTACTGGTCGGGGAGACCGAGACCGCCCCGGACGGGAACATCATCATCAAGGTTCCCGACCCGTTGCGACCCGATTCGCCGCCCCGGCGCTACGAAAAAAGACAAGACGAATGGCTCCCGGTGCTCCCACCGATCGTCCGCGCACCGCGCTCGCAACTGATCGACGAGGCAATCCGGTTACTGGCCAGCCATGAGAATCACATGCTCGATGCGAACGCCCGGGAAGCCAGAAAAGCCAACCCGACAGAGATTATCGAAAGTCTGGGCAAGGAAAGCGATTTGCTCAACGAGCAGGCCAGACGACTGGAGAGTCACGCAAGCGAGGGCGAAGATAGAGGGATCATGGATTTGGCCTCTCGCCTGCGAGCCGCAGCCGTTTCATTGACGACCCAAGGGCAAGAGATTCTGGTGCGGATGTACAAGAACAAAGACGTGCTGGACATCATGCGCCTGAATTATCTGCTGGATCGCGCCGAGCTCAAAGCGCACAAGAGTGTTGAGCGCAAGCCACTGGGCAAAGGCAAGGACAAGTCATTTCTGGACGTTTATTCCATTAGCGATGGCGCTGACGATGCGCCGTTGTGGGAAGCCCACTTTCACTATGACAAGCAGGACAGCCACCCGCTGAACTTCACCATCAGGGGCAGTCATCTGAAAACCCTTGAACAGAGCAAACGCGGGGCCGAGTCTCAGCGCCGCGATGAGCTGGCCGGTCGGGCGCATGTAGCGATCTGGCGGGAGCGGTTCGACGGCAAGACAGCGCAAAAAATATTCACTTTGGCGGACAAAACCGCTGCGCTGTCCGAGTAAATGGCCACGCCCGGACAACGGGCTCGCGCCTCCTGTGACAACCAACAGGCAATGACGCCGAACGCTGTCGGCGCCCGTTCGCGGGCGCCTGATGAGCAAACCTGCAAGGAAGAAAAAATGTCACCACGACTGCCCTTCAAAGGAAGCGTTGAACACTCCACGCGACCGACCCGGCAAGGATCGGAAACAGTAAGGCCCGAGACGCCGCCGCGTGTCGAATTCGGTCCGTCGACCTCACCGCGAACACTGCACCCTGAGGGGCTCGGCAGACCTGCAAGCGACGCCAGCCTGGATACCATCCCGCCGATACCGGCGGTAACGATTCGTGACTCAGCGCCCACTGGCGCCGCGCTCACGCGTGAGCAATGGCCACTGGAACGTTACTGGATCACCGTCCCCCCTGATTTGCCAGGTCCAGACGCCGAGGGTTTCCGGGTCCACAGGGGGCGACGTTACGTCGATGTTCCCAACGGTGGCACGGTGCTCTTGGGAGTCGACACGCTTACCCGTCAGTATCGAGCCCGATTATCAACCGATCTCGAAGCCTTCGGCCCGGTGCTGCTGCGTGATACCGAAAGCGGGCTCTGGCATCCACAGGAAGCCCCCAAACCAGCACCGTCTGCGGCGACCGATCCAGGCACAAGTGGATTGCCTCGGCCCGGCGGCGGGCACGCGCGCCCGGTTCATCGGCAAGTGGCAGACCGGGTTGCCGCCATCATCAATCGATTGCGCAATCCTCACGCTCGGGCAAAGAGGCTGTTTCCGTCCATGAGTGAGGAGCAGATTGGCGCATACATCCGCTCGCTGGGTAGCGACGTCGAAGCCGGGCTGAGTCGACGCGAAACCGAATACAAAATGCTCAAGCAGCAACTGACGCTCTGGAGCAAAGAGTTGTCTTCGACGCCAGGAGCAGCAAAAGACTGGGCAGAACACGTCACCCACGAAGTAAAACGCTGCTTTCGCCGAGAGACCGGGACATCGTTGAAGCTTGAACCTGGCAGCGGCACCCTGCCGGTATTGGAGGCTGATTTCAGCCATGTCCGGGAGCTGTTTTTGGACGCCGTCACGTGGACGCCCGCAGCCGACGCTTTTCTCGCCGGATTCCCGCAGCTGGAGCAATTGACGATCACCCGCGCCACACTGGATACACTGCCTGCAGCCATTGCGCAGATGGGCGACCTGAGAACACTGGATCTGAGTGCAAACCGGATCCGGCTGGACACACAAGCCGCCGTGACACTCACTGCGCTCAGCAACCTTGAAAACATCAACCTGTCGCACAATCCGCTGAACATGACGCCCGACTTCAGCGCACTGAGCGGTTTGAAGGTGTTGAATCTGAGCGATACGCAGCTCGATCAGTGGCCAACAGGTTTGCGCAACCAGACCGGCCTGCAAATCGTCGATTTGCGCAATAACCGATTGCAGGAAGTACCGCAGACGCTGCTCGATCCCCCCGCCGCACAACTCGACGCCACCGTCAGACTTAACGGCGTCACCCTCATTGAGGGCAACGCCTTTGCTCCCGGCTATTGGAAAACCCTGGAACTGTACTGGCGCCGCCTCGCTGCGGATCACCCGGCGCTGCCCGGCCCTGCTCATCCACAGGGGCTCAGGCTGGCCACTGACATTCTCGAAGTGGCGATGGTGCAGCGGATGTACCCGAACAAGGATGCCCAGGCAGCCAAGGATTTTGTGCTACATCTGGGTGATGAAGCACTGACCCGACGCCTGCAAGATTTCGACCTGCTTGAATCGCAACTTAACAAGTACGTAGCCGACAATCACAACGGTGGAGCGGTAGATGTAGACACCCTGAGCCTGAAACTCTGGGCACCGCAACGCCTCGCCAGAATCATCAAGGCCTGCTGGCTGCAAGAGTCGGGGGCAATATTGAGGCTGCCGCCCGGCAACGGGCCATTGCCGGCACTGACGGCGGATTTCAGCCATGTCCGCTTGCTCAACCTTGAGGACGTGCACTGGTCGGACGCTGGCGAGACATTCCTCGCCAACTTCACCCAACTGGAAACGCTCTCCATCAACCACTCCAATCTGCGCAAATTACCTGCCTGCGTAGGCGATATGGACAAACTGATCAACCTGGATCTGAGCTCGAACAGCCTTGAACTGGATGAGCCAGGCGCTGCGAAACTGAGCGCACTTAGCCGGCTGAAGGTCGTCAATCTGTCACAGAACCCACTGAAAAACGCCCCCGATTTCAGCGCCATGTCCGACCTGACAAGCCTTGACTTGCATAGCACGGGGATCGACCAGTGGCCCGCAGGCCTGCTGGGCAAAATAGCGCTGACGACCCTTGATTTGCGCAACAACCATTTGACTGAAGTACCACAGGCCAACATTAACCCCGAGCCCAAACAATTAGCCTCGATCACCAAAATCAACGGCGCCACATTACTGGGGGGCAATGACTTTCCTTCCGACTATTGGAAAACGTTTGATCGTTACTGGCGACGCGTGCACGCAGCACACCCGGAACTGATGAATTCGGCGCATTCCGCTGCGTTTGATAGCGATAACTCCAGGGCACAGCGATATCGGCGTCTGTATCCGGGCGAAAGTATCAAGTCCTGCAGGGAATACATCTGGAGCCTGGAGAAAGGTACCGCCGGTACGAGACTGGCGAGTCTCGAGCTGGAATTCAACACGCTAAAAACTCAATTGGACGCCTGGATTTTCTCTGGAGGCGGGAACCGCCAAGGGTATATCCGCGCGAACCAGTTGTTGATCAACGCCGAAACCCGCAATGACCGAACCGCGGCAAGTCAGCGGATCATCAGTTGCTGGCGACGTGAAACATCGCAGAAACTGGCGAATGACAGGACACCCATCGGCCTGGAACTGGATCTCAGTGGACTGAGGTTGCAAAGCTTGCCGGACATCGATGCGGACTTCAGTCACGTCGGCTCACTCAAACTGAGCAATATGGGCCTGAGCACCTCGCCGGAAGGTTTTCTGACCCGGTTCCGCCATGTGCGCTGGCTGGATCTTTCGCTTAATCAACTGCGCGAGTTGCCCCCCGCCGTTAGCGAGATGAACGGCCTGACCCGACTGTTTCTGCAGAGTAACCAGATTGCCCTGACGGAGGACACTGCCCGCGTTCTGTCAGCGCGCATCACGCTGCGGGCATTGTGGTTGCAGGACAATCCACAATTGGCCATCGCCCCGGATTTCAGCCAGATATTCGACATGCGCTCAATCAATCTGGCCAATACAGGCATCGACACCTTTCCTGCCGGCATTGCCGATCAACCCTTATTGGATACCGTCAACCTGAGCAACAACCGTATCGAGGAAATCCCCGATTCCGTCATTGCGCCGCCGGACGAACGTCTTGCGCATACGGCTCGCGTCAACAATGTGACCAACATCACCCACAATCCGTTGTCGGCAGAGACACTTACCCGGCTGAACCATTACAACGATCGACTGATTGAGGCAGAGATGCCGCTGACCGGCCGCAACAATCTGGTCGACACGGCACGCGGCATCGCGCCCGTGACCCACCGACCTGCAGTGGGCGACCCGATGGTCCGCTGGACAGCCGGGATGTCCGCCGAGCAAATCCCCGCAAGACGCGTTCAATGGCAAACACTGCGTGATCAGCACGGCTCCGATGGTTTGTTCAATACCCTCGAACGCTTGCTGGATGTCCCTGCCGGCCACAACGAGCTTCAGCGGCGGGTCTGGAAGCTGATCGACAGCATTACCGAAAACAATCCGGACTCCGAACGTCTTCGCAGTGAGCTGTTAGAGCGGGCGGGCGAGGCTGCCTGCTGTGATCGGGCAGCCTTCACCTTTGCCAATCTGGAAACCCGGGTGATGATGCATAGCGCTCGCACCCAAGCGCGTGATCAAGCACAAGGCCCGCAATTGTCGGCGCTATCCAGAGCATTGTTTCGCCTGCATGAGGTCGACAAAGTCGCATCGGCAGACATTGCACAGCGAGAGGCCAGCATTATTGAGTCGAGGCGGGGCCAGGGCGCCGGAGTCCTTCCGGCGCCGCATGTTTCTGAAGAAGTCGAGATCAGGCTTTTCTATCGCCACGGTCTGAAGGATCGCCTGCAACTCCCGGGACAACCCGACCGAATGGGATTTGCTCATCTGGTCAATGTGTCAAAAGCGCAGCTGGATGCCGCATACGAAAAAATCATCGCACTGGATAACTCGCCCGAAGAATTTCAGGCTCTGTTATCGAGGGAGTTCTGGCAGGAATTCATCATCCACAAATACCAGTCGAAGTTCGAAGCCCAGCGTCAGCCGTTTCAGGAGCGGCAGGCGATTCTCGACGAATCGTATGCCGCCAACACACTTTCGTTCGACGATTACGATGCACAATCCAGAGCGCTGCAAGCACCGCTCGCGATCGAGGAAGCCGCGTTGATCGAAACACTGAGCCGGCAGGAACTGGCCGGGCATGCGACCCTCGGCACCGCCGAGGAAGCCGCGGGCGAAAACACATAACGCAGCTTAAGAGGACGTGTTGGCCGAATGATGTCGGCCCACACTCACTCGTCGTCGTCGAAGTTGTAACTGCCAGGCGCGAGGTTTTCGAAGCGCGTGTATTTGCCGATAAATGCCAGGCGGATAAAACCGATCGGGCCGTTACGCTGTTTGCCGATGATGATTTCGGCAATGCCCTTGTGCTCGGTTTCCGGGTGATACACCTCGTCGCGGTACACGAACATGATCACGTCGGCGTCCTGCTCGATCGCTCCGGATTCGCGCAAGTCGGAGTTCACCGGACGCTTGTTGGGACGCTGTTCGAGGGAACGGTTGAGCTGCGACAGCGCCACCACCGGGCAGTTGAATTCCTTGGCCAGGGCTTTCAGGGATCGCGAGATCTCGGAAATTTCGTTGGTACGGTTGTCACCGCTGGAACCCGGGATCTGCATCAGCTGCAGGTAGTCGATCATGATCAGGCCAACGTCGCCATGTTCACGCACCAGACGCCGGGTCCGCGCACGCATTTCCGACGGGCTGATGCCTGCGGTGTCATCGATGAACAGCTTGCGGTCGTTGAGCAGGTTGACCGCTGAGGTCAGGCGTGGCCAGTCATCGTCCTCCAGTTGACCGGAACGCACCTTGGTCTGGTCGATGCGACCCAGCGAGGAGAGCATACGCATGATCAGCGATTCGCCTGGCATCTCGAGGGAGTACACCAGAACCGCCTTCTCGCTGCGCAACACGGCGTTTTCCACCAGGTTCATCGCAAAGGTGGTTTTACCCATCGATGGACGGCCGGCGACGATGATCAAGTCGGCTGGTTGCAGGCCGCTGGTCTTCTCGTCAAGGTCGGTGTAACCGGTGGACAGGCCGGTAATGGCGTTGTCGGTGTTGAACAGGGTGTCGATGCGGTCGATGGCTTTGGTCAACAGCTCGTTGACGCCGACCGGGCCACCGGTCTTCGGCCGGGCTTCGGCGATCTGGAAGATCTGCCGTTCGGCCTCATCGAGGATTTCTTCAGCGGTACGGCCTTCAGGGTTGAAGGCGCTGTCGGCGATTTCGGTGCTGATGCCGATCAGTTGGCGCAACGTTGCACGCTGGCGGACGATCTGCGCATAGGCCTTGATGTTGGCGACGGACGGCGTGTTTTTCGCCAGCTCACCGAGGTAACCGAGGCCGCCGACCTGCGAGGTCTGCCCTTCCTTGTCCAGTTGCTCGGACAGGGTCACGACGTCGATCGGCATGTTCTGATCGGCCAGCTTGGCGATCGCACGGAAGATCAGACGGTGGTCATGTCGATAGAAATCGCCGTCGGAGACTTGATCGAGCACGCGTTCCCAGGCGTTGTTGTCCAGCATCAGACCACCGAGTACAGCCTGTTCGGCCTCGATGGAATGCGGCGGCACCTTCAGGGCAGCGGTTTGCAGATCGTATTGCTCGGGAGCGGAGATATCGTTCATGGCCACTTGTGTTTGTTTGGAAAAACAGGGAGTTCAGAAAGACAAAGGGCACGACCTGTAAACAGGATCGTGCCCGATGTTAACCGTCTGACGGGCAAGCCGCCAGCCGATCAGGTATTACTTAAGCTGCTACCACGACAACGCGTACGGTGGCTTCAACTTCGGCGTGCAGGTGCACAGCCACGTCGAATTCACCCACGTTGCGGATGGTGCCGTTCGGCAGACGAACTTCGCTCTTCTGCACTTCAACGCCGGAAGCGGTCAGTGCGTCAGCGATGTCGTGAGTACCGATCGAACCGAACAGCTTGCCTTCGTCGCCAGCGGTGGCAGTGATGGTCACTTCCAGCTCGGCCAGTTGGGCAGCACGGCTTTCAGCCGATGCTTTACGGTCTGCGGCAGCTTTTTCCAGCTCAGCACGACGCTCTTCAAACGCAGCCAGGTTGGCAGCAGTTGCAGCGGTAGCTTTGCCGAAAGGCAGCAGGTAGTTACGGCCGTAACCGGCCTTAACGTTTACTTTGTCGCCCAGGTTGCCCAGGTTGGCGATTTTTTCCAGAAGGATCAGTTGCATGTGGAAATCCTCTTAACTTTTAACCTTCACCGTTCGCGTTATCGGTGTCTTTCGACACGTGACGACCGCGAAAATCAATCAGGCTGTCGACAATGGCCAGGACCACGAGCAACGGATAGATCAGCTGCATGAACAACAGCAGTGTGACGTACAACCCCACCAGCCAGAAACCGGCCAGTCGCTTCTGCCCGACCAGCCCGTGAATCAGGGCCAGTCCGGCGAACACCAGCGGTACACTGCACAACGGCGTCAACATGGCCATCTGTGCACCGAGATTCGGGCCCAGAAGCATCAACGCCAGCAGCAACATCGCCGGCCCCAGCGGGATCCGGATGGCGCGAAACTCGCGACCAAAACCACCCGGGTTGTACAACAACGCCTGCCAATGCCGCCCGACAATCAGGCTCAGCACGCTGACGATCTGCAACAGCGCCGCAATCAGTCCGGTCAGGACCGGTGCAATCAGGGACGCGAAACGCGCTTGCTCATCGACCGACAATTGCTTGTAAGTCTCACCGAGAAGCGCCGGCATGACCTTTATCAAGGCCTGCGCGAGCATCTCGATCTGGGCCGCAAACGCTGCCCCGAGCACCACCGAAAACACCACTCCAATCACTACGCTGACCAGCAGCGTACGGACCCAGGACTCACTTGCGCGCAAAACCAACGCAAGTCCCGAAGACCCCAGCAGCACCAGAAGTGCCCGTGGGTCATCGGCATACAACCACCAGATCAACGCCGGCAGCAGCCCCAGAGACAGAACACCCAGGGCGTCCGTCAGTCCGCGCCGCAGCAGCACAAGGCTCCCCGCGGCAGCACCCAACCAATACAACAACGGCAATGTTGCACATCCGGCCACCACGAGAGTGGCCTGCATACGGCCTCGCATGATGAACTCAGCTAAGGCACGCATGCATTCAATCCTTTGCTACTTGTCGACTGCCCGGTCTCAGCGGCCGTGGCTGTCGGTGTAGGCCAGCAGGGCCAGGAAGCGGGCGCGCTTGATAGCGGTGGCCAGCTGACGCTGATAACGAGCTTTGGTACCGGTGATGCGGCTTGGAACGATTTTGCCGGTCTCGGATACGTAGGCTTTCAGAGTGTTGAGATCTTTGTAATCGATCTCTTTCACGTCTTCAGCGGTGAAGCGGCAGAATTTACGACGACGGAAGAAACGTGCCATTTGATAGGCTCCTTAAAAGGTCCGTGGATTACTCGTCAGCGTTATCGCTGTTGTCGCTGTCATCACTATCAACGCTATCAGCGCCTTCGTGCTCAGGACGGTCGCGACGCTCACGGCGCTCACTGCGGTTTTCTTCAGCCTTGAGCATCTCGGACTGGCCAGTAACGGCTTCGTCGCGACGGATGACCAGGTTACGGATCACTGCATCGTTGTAGCGGAAGTTGTCTTCCAGCTCGGCCAGGGCCTTGCCAGTGCACTCAACGTTCAGCATCACGTAGTGAGCCTTGTGAACATTGTTGATTGCGTAGGCCAGTTGACGACGGCCCCAATCTTCCAGACGGTGGATTTTGCCGCCGTCTTCTTCGATCAGCTTGGTGTAACGCTCAACCATGCCGCCGACTTGCTCGCTTTGATCCGGGTGGACCAAAAAGATGATTTCGTAATGACGCATGAATGCTCCTTACGGGTTGTAGCCTGCCGCTCAAAAACGGTCAGACAAGGAGTGAATGACACTTATGGACTTGCTGGCGCGGGGCACATGCGTGCCTGCCGTCACAGCAAGGGGCGCAATTGTAGAGAAGGGACAGGAGAGGTGCAAGGCAATTGGTGAATATTTGAACAATCACCGATCTTCGCCTTCCCACAAAACAATGTAGGAGTGAGCCTGCTCGCGATGAGGGGACAACATTCAACTTTGATGCTGAATGTTGCACCGCTATCGCGAGCAGGCTCACTCCTACAAGGGATTTACAGCAGATCAGGATTTCTTGGCAGTAGCCTTGGCTTTTGCACCGCGCTGACGCTGGGCTTCGAACAGGCAGACGCCGGTCGCTACCGAGACGTTGAGGCTGCTGACGCTACCGGCCATCGGCAGGTTCACCAGATAGTCGCAGTGCTCGCGGGTCAGGCGACGCATGCCTTTGCCTTCGGCGCCCATGATCAGAATGGTCGGGCCAGTCAGGTCCTGGTCATAGATGCTGACCTCGGCCTCACCCGCTGTGCCGACAACCCACAGACCGCGCTGCTGGAGCTTTTCCAGCGTACGGGCAAGGTTGGTCACCGCCACCAGCGGAATCACTTCCGCCGCGCCGCAAGCGACTTTACGCACCACTGGCGTCAAGGTCGCCGACTTGTCTTTCGGCACGATCACCGCCAGCGCACCGGCCGCATCGGCCGAACGCAGACAGGCACCGAGGTTGTGCGGGTCGGTCACGCCGTCGAGCACCAGTAACAACGGCGCGCCTTCCGTACGATCGAGCAGTTCGTCGAGCATGGCTTCGCCCCAGACCTGGCTCGGGCTTACTTCCGCGACCACGCCCTGGTGCACACCCTCAACCCAGGCATCCATTTCGCGACGCTCGGCCTGGCCGACCTGAACACGGTTTTCGTTGGCCAGCTCAACCAGAGTTTGCACGCGCGGATCGTTGCGGCTTTCCGCCAGCCAGATCTGTTTGACGCGTTTCGGGTGGTGACGCAGCAACGCTTCTACCGCGTGAACGCCGTAGATTTTTTCCAACTGACTCATGACTTCGCCTTCGGTTTACGTGCCCCGCCACTTTTGGCTGGAGCGGAACCCGCTTTTGGCGGGCCCTTACGGTGTTTGCTCGGTTTGGCTGGCTTGCCGCCGGAGGCCTTTTCAGGCGCCGACCGCCCGGTCTTTCCCCCGGACGCCGCTTTACCACCGTTTTTGGCATCGGCCAGCAAGGCCTTCTTCATTTCACGGCTTTTGCGCAGTTCGGCGTTTTTCGCCACGGCATCGCTAGGACGATAGGCTTCTGCCGCTTTTTCCTTGGCCGGACGACGGCTGGCGGATTTTGCCGGAGCCTTTTCTTCCGCAACCTTGGCCGCCGGAGCAGCGGTTTCAGCGCCACGTTTTTTGCGACCGATCGGCGCACTGATGGTTTTTTCCGCCATCTCGAAGTCGATCTTGCGTTCGTCGAGGTCGACGCGCATGACCCGCACTTCAACGGTATCGCCGAGACGGAAGCTGCGCCCGGTGCGCTCGCCCGCCAGGCGGTGATGCACAGGATCGAAGTGGTAGTAATCGCCCGGCAGCGCCGTGACGTGGACCAGACCTTCGACGTAGATGTCGGTCAGCTCGACGAACAGGCCGAAACCGGTGACCGCAGTGACCACACCCGGGAACGACTCGCCCACGCGATCCTTCATGAACTCGCACTTGAGCCAGTTCACCACGTCGCGGGTCGCTTCGTCGGCACGGCGCTCGCTCATCGAGCACTGCTCGCCGAGTTGCTCCAGCGCAGCCTCGTCATACGGATAGATGCGTGCCTTCGGAATGGTCATCGCACCGGCACGGCGAACGTGCGGGGTGTCCTGTTTCGAATGGATCACGCTGCGGATCGCGCGGTGCGTCAGCAGGTCCGGGTAACGACGGATCGGCGAAGTGAAGTGGGTATAGGCTTCATAATTCAGGCCGAAGTGGCCGTCGTTTTCAGCGCTGTATACCGCCTGGCTCAGCGAGCGCAGCATGACGGTCTGGATCAGGTGGAAATCCGGACGATCCTTGATGCTCGCCAGCAGTGCCTGATAGTCCTTCGGCGACGGGCCATCCTTGCCTTTGTGCAGGGACAGGCCGAGCTCGCCAAGGAACGCGCGCAGTTTTTCCAGACGCTCCGGCGGCGGACCGGCATGAACGCGGTACAACGCAGGAATTTCGTGCTTCTTGAGGAATTCGGCAGTGGCCACGTTGGCCGCCAGCATGCACTCCTCGATCAGCTTGTGTGCATCGTTGCGGACGGTCGGACGGATTTCGGCAATCTTGCGCTCGGAACCGAAGATGATCCGGGTTTCCTGGGTTTCGAAATCGATCGCGCCACGCACGTGACGGGCCGCCAACAGCACTTTGTACAACGAATAAAGCTGTTTGAGGTGGGGCACGACGTCGGTGTATTCACCACGCAGTTTGCGCGCTTCGGCCACTTTCGGCGTTTCCAGCATCGCGCTGACTTTGTTGTAAGTCAGACGTGCATGGGAATGGATCACCGCTTCATAGAAGCAGTAGTCGGTCATTTCGCCGGACTTGGAGATGGTCATCTCGCAAACCATGGCCAGACGATCGACGTGCGGGTTCAGCGAGCACAGGCCGTTGGACAGCTGCTCAGGCAGCATTGGCACCACGCGCTCGGGGAAGTACACCGAGTTGCCGCGCACCTGGGCTTCGTTGTCCAGCGCCGAGCCGATCTTCACGTAGCTGGAAACGTCGGCAATCGCCACGTACAACTTCCAGCCGCCGGAGAACAGGCGCAGCTTGCCCGGTTTGGCTTCGCAATAAACTGCGTCGTCGAAGTCGCGCGCATCTTCGCCGTCGATGGTGACGAACGGCAGATGGCGCAGGTCGACGCGCTTCTCTTTGTCCTTTTCTTCGACTTCCGGCTTGAGCTTGGCCGCTTCTTTCAGAACGGCCTCAGGCCAGACGTGCGGAATGTCGTAAGTGCGCAGAGCCACATCGATTTCCATGCCCGGCGCCATGTAGTTGCCGACCACTTCAACCACGTCGCCTTGCGGCTGGAAGCGCGGCGTTGGCCAGTGGGTGATTTTCACCTCGACGAACTGACCGATCTGCGCGTTGGCGTTGCGGCCCGGAGTGACCAGCACTTCCTGCTGGATTTTCGGGTTGTCCGCAACGACGAAGCCGATACCGCCTTCTTCAAAGTAGCGGCCGACGATGGTTTCGTGCGCACGGGACACCACTTCGACGATCACGCCTTCACGGCGACCGCGACGGTCGAGACCGGACACACGTGCCAACGCACGGTCGCCATCGAATACCAGACGCATTTGCGCCGGGCTCATGAACAGATCGTCGCTGCCATCGTCCGGCACCAGGAAACCGAAACCGTCACGGTGACCGCTGATGCGACCGAGGATCAGGTCGAGCTTGTCGACCGGCGCGTAAGTGCCACGGCGGGTGTAGATCAGTTGAGCGTCGCGCTCCATGGCGCGCAGACGGCGGCGCAGGGCTTCGATCTGGTCTTCTGTGGTCAGACCAAACTCTTCCACCAACTGCTCGCGGGCAGCAGGCGAACCCCGATCGGCGAGGTGCGCCAGGATCAGTTCGCGGCTAGGAATAGGGTTTTCATATTTTTCCGCTTCACGAGCGGCCTCGGGATCGAGGGACTGCCAATCGGCCATTAGAGAGTTTTCACCTTGTCTATATACGGGTTAGTTTGGCATAGGCGCCATGAAACGGGAAATTTCCCACTCTATAAGCCCCAACAGAGGCCCTGTAGCGACGCTTGAAAGCCCTTTTGAACACCGCTGGTAAAAAAAATCATGTTTTTTGCTGACAGGGGTTTACAGTTAAAAAGACGCTCCGTATAGTGCGCGCCATCGACGACGCACAAGCGCTGCCGATACTGCCCAGATGGTGAAATTGGTAGACACGCCAGCTTCAGGTGCTGGTGACCTTACGGTCGTGGAAGTTCGAGTCTTCTTCTGGGCACCAATTTCGAGTTTGAGACTAGATCAGTTTCAGCACTCACACAAAACCCGCGAAAGCGGGTTTTTTGCATTCTAAGCCCGGGTTTTCTTAAAACTGATTTATTAAAATTAAATCAGGGGTTTACAGATCAAAACGCGCTCCGTATAGTGCGCCACATCAACAGCGGCAACGCTCGCGATGATTGCCCAGATGGTGAAATTGGTAGACACGCCAGCTTCAGGTGCTGGTGACCTTACGGTCGTGGAAGTTCGAGTCTTCTTCTGGGCACCAATTCAAATTCAAGGTTACGGCCTTGGATTTCACAGAAACCCGCGAAAGCGGGTTTTTGCGTTTCTGCCTTCCAGAAATAGTTTATCGCCCCTCATCTGTAGGAGCTGAGGAGTGAACCGAGGCTGCGAGCTTTTGATCTGAAACAAACAAGATCAAAAGATCGCAGCCTCCGGCAGCTCCTACAGGAACGCACACCCTCTCGCAAGGCGCACTTGAGAAACAATATCGTTTATCATTGTTGCAAGTTTTTGCAATGCGACAGTGAGGAACCCTGCGAATGACGTTTCGAAATACCCTGCGCCGAGGCTTGACCTTCACCCTCCTCGGCCTGGCGCTCGCCACTCCCCTCACCCAGGCTGCCGATGCGGTTTCCCTGACTCTCTACAACGGCCAGCACAAGGAAGTCGGCGACGCGATCGCCAAAGCCTTCGAAGCCAAGACCGGCATTCACGTCAACGTGCGCAAAGGCAGCAGCAATCAGCTCGCCAGCCAGATCATCGAAGAAGGCGACCGCTCCCCTGCCGATGTCATCTACACCGAAGAATCGCCGCCGCTGAACAATCTAGGCGAACAAGGCCTGCTGGCCAAGGCCGATGACGCCACCCTGGCCGTACTGCCGGAAAAATACGTCGCAGCTAACGGCACCTGGATCGGCGTGACTGCCCGGGTTCGCGTCGTCGCCTTCAACCCTAAGCTGATCGATGAAAAAGACCTGCCGAAATCAGTGTTGGAGTTCTCCGAACCGCAGTGGCAAGGCAAAGTCGGCTTCGTCCCGACCAGCGGCGCGTTCCAGGAACAGGCCGTGGCGATCATCAAGATGCACGGTCGCGACGCCGCCGAAGAATGGCTGACCGGCCTGCGCGCTTTCGGCAAGACCTACAGCAACAACATGGTTGCGCTCAAAGCCGTGGAAAACGGCGAAGTCGCCACCGTGCTGGTGAACAACTACTACTGGTTCGCCCTGCAGCGCGAGAAAGGCAAACTCGACTCGAAACTGCATTACTTCACCGGCGGTGACGTCGGCGGCTTGATTACCGTGTCCAGCGCTGCCGTGCTGAAGTCCAGCAAACATCCAAAAGAAGCCCAGCAATTCCTTGCCTACATGGCCAGCGAAGAAGGTCAGCGCGTGATCACTCAGACCACCGCCGAATACCCGCTGCATAAAGGCATGGAATCGGATCGCGGACTCAAGCCGTTCAGCGAACTGGAAGCACCGAACGTGACGCCAGCCGATCTGGGCAATGCTGAAGAAGCGCTGGAGCTGGAACGCGAAGTTGGCTTGAACTGATGGCCGCATCGTTATCCGCCCCCGCCATGCGCGGGGGTTACGTGCCAAAACGCAAACGGCCGTCAATCTGGCTGGTACTGCCGGTGTTGTTGCTGGTGGTGCTGAGTCTGTTGCCGCTGGCCTACGTCGGACTCAAAGCCTGGCAGGCCGGGTGGGCCGAAGCGCTGCATTTGTTGTGGCGCCCGTATGTATTCGGCCTGCTGCGTAACACCCTGGCGTTGATGGTTGGCGTGACGATCACCTGCGGCGTGATTGGCCTGTCACTGGCCTGGTTGCTGGAGCGCAGCAATTTGCCGGGGCGACGTCTGTGGGGCGTGGTTCTGTGCCTGCCGTTCGCGGTGCCGGCGTTTGTCAGCAGCTTCACCTGGGTCTCTTTGAGCGCGCAGTTCGAAGGGCTTGGCGGGGCGATTCTGGTGATGAGCCTGTCCAAGTATCCGCTGATCTTCCTGCCGGTGGCGGCGACGCTGCGCAATCTCGACCCCTCCCTCGAAGAATCGGCCCGCACCCTTGGGCAGAATCGCTGGGGCGTGTTTTTCCGCGTCACCTTGCCGCTGCTCTGGCCGTCGCTATTGGCCGGTTCGCTGCTGATTGCCTTGCACATGCTAGTGGAATTCGGCGCACTGTCGATCATTGGCCTGCAAACCTTCACCACGGCGATCTATCAGCAATTCGAACTGGAATTCAGCAACGCCAACGCAGCAATGTTGTCGGCCGTCTTGCTGGCGCTGTGTCTGGTGCTGTTGTGGCTGGAACTGCGCGTACGCGGCAAAGGCCGACATGTGCGCACCGGGCAAGGCGCGGCGCGTCAGGCTGAACAGGTTCGACTGGGGCCTTGGACAGCGGTCGGTCAGTTGTATTGCCTGCTGCTGGCGGTCGTCGGTAGCGGAATTCCGCTGGGGATGTTGGCGTATTGGCTGGCGGTTGGATCGTCGGCAGCGTTCCCGGTCGCAGCGATCACTGAAGCGCTGTTTTCTTCTTTGGCGCTGTCTCTTGGCGGCGCCGCATTGTGCCTGGTGCTGGCCGTGCCGGTGGGATTGCTGGTGGTGCGTTACAAAGGTCGACTGGCGATCTGGGCCGAGCGCTTGCCGTATCTGCTGCACGCACTGCCGGGCCTGGTGATTGCGCTGACGCTGGTGTATTTCGCCCTGCATTACGTGCCGGCGCTCTACCAGACCTCAGGGCTGCTGCTGATCGCTTATGCGCTGCTGTTTCTGCCACTGGCGCAGGCACCGATTCGCACGGCGCTGAACAAGGCTGCGCCACAGCTGGAAGAGGCTGCACGCACGCTGGGCGCGTCTTCGTTCACGGCGTTCTGTCGGGTGACATTACCGATTATCTTCCCGGCTTTGGGTGCAGCGTTTGCGTTGGTGTTTCTGGATGCGATGAAGGAATTGACGGCGACGTTACTGTTGAGTCCGACCGGGCTGAACACCTTGGCGACCGAGGTCTGGGCGCATACCGCGAACGTCGAATTTGCGGCGGCGGCGCCTTATGCGGCGTTGTTGATTGTGGTTTCCGGACTACCGGTTTATCTGCTGACGACCCGGATGTATCTGAGCCGCTGACACCGCTTTCGCGAGCAGGCTCGCTCCCACATTTTGACCGAGTCCCATCAGAGGAATGCGATCTAATGTGGGAGCGAGCCTGCTCGCGAAGAGGCCCGCCCAGACAGCCTCAAGCCCTGAACTGCCCCAGACTCGCCTTCAGCTGCGCCGCCAAACCATCCAGCACCTTGCCACTGGCCGTGGTCTCCACCACCGCCTGCGCTGCTTTCTCGGCTTGCGCATGAATCGTCTCGACGCGCCCACGCACAGCCTGCGCACCTTGCGCCTGATGTGCAGCCGCTTGTGTCGCCAGGCCAATCGCCGCATGCACTTGCTCGACCGACGCCTGCACTGACTGCTGCAACCGCGCACTGTCGCGCAACACCAACAAACCTTCGCTGGCCTGACGCCCGGCCTGACCGATCGCCTCGACCGCCTCGCGGGCGCCCTGCTGCAACGCGACGATGTGCGCCTGAATATCGCCCGTGGAGCTTTGTGTCTTGCTCGCCAACGCTCGTACTTCATCGGCCACCACGGCAAAGCCACGCCCGGTCTCACCGGCACGCGCCGCTTCGATAGCCGCGTTAAGCGCCAGCAGGTTGGTCTGCTCGGCAATCCCGTGAATCACCGTCAATACCACTTCAATCTGCTCGCTCTGCTGCGCCAGGCGCTCAATGACTTTCGCCCCGGTATCGACTTGCCCCGCCAGCGCCTCGATCAGGCTGCCGACCTTGGCGGAAGTCCGGGTGTTTTCGTCGGTAGCCTGGCGAATATCCACAACCTGCTTCAACGCCGCTTGCATCGCATGGCTTTCCGACTGCGCCTCGTCGGCCATTTGCGACAGCGCACGCAGGCTCTCCGCCACTTCATCACGCTGCATGCCCGCCGCCGCATCGGCACCAGCATTGCGCAGGGTCATGGCGCCGATTTCCACACCGGTACGTTGGGCGACATCGCCAGCCTCGCGCACGATCGGCTGCAACTTATCCACAAAGCGATTGACCGCCGAGGCCATGTCGCCGATTTCGTCTTTGCTGTTGATCTGCACGCGCTTGGTCAGGTCGCCCTCGCCCGCCGCCAAGTCATCCATCGCGGCGTTGAGCATCTTCAGACGATTGACCACGCGATGGCCGAGCACGACTGCCAACAACAGCAACACGCCGCAGCCGACCAACGCCAGGCCCATGCCGATCCGCCAACGCAGGGTTGCTGCAGCTTCCTGAACGGTATTGGCGGTGTTGGCTTTCATCTCGACGGCCGTTGACTGTGCCGATTGCAGGCGCGCCTGCATGGCCTTGGCACTGTCCGCGGCAGCGCCTTTCAGGCTGTCGCCGACCAGTTGATCACTGCTGGCGATCAACGCCGAGAAGCGCTTGTCCAGTGCCGCCAGATCGGTTTCCACCGAGGCCGTCGAAACGCCCATCAGCACCTTGCCGATTTCCACGCCATTGGGATTGATCGAGGCCTCAAGGTAGTAAACCGACGGATCGTTTTTCGCCGCATCCAGCACTTTATCCAGCGCACGCTCGCCCTGACCTTTTTCCAGCAGGGCCTTGTTGATCGGATTTTCGCGATTGAGATAGCGGGTCAGGTGCTGGCCGGTGGCATCGTCATACACCACAAACAACACATTGGGATTGCGCTGGGCGCGGCGGGCGAACTCGGAGAGGGTCGGCACGTCGCTGTCCCACATGGCTCGCGGCGCTACCGAGGCGAGCAATTGCGCCATGTCATTGGCCGAATCTTTCAGATCCTTTTCCAGCGTCGCACGCAGTTGCGCCTGCTCTTCTTTCAGACGCGAAGACAGGCCGACGGTAAGTCGCTGGCGGGTACTGGCAGACAAAGCATCGAGGCTCGACGTGACTTCACGCCCGGCTTGCTCCAGCTCGCCGGAGAGTTTCTGGCTGTCGGCGCCCAGGCGCACCGCCAAATCAGCTTCCAGCGCGGTGACGGTGCTCCGCGTCAGGGCAACGGCCACCAACACCTGCACCAAAAGGGCGATACCAAGGGTAACGAACACGGGCCGCAACAAACGGCTTTGTAACAGTGAGAGAACGGCCGACACTGTGAATACCTCTACTTCTGACGCCATTAATTTGATGGCACTCTTGTAGACAGATTCACAGCAAAGGTCATGCCGTCCAACAGGCATAAACGACAAAGGCCCCGATTAAGGGGCCTTTGTGTTTTTACATCAACGACTTATCAAGCAAACGGATGACGCAGAACGATGGTTTCGTTGCGGTCCGGGCCCGTCGAAATAATGTCGATCGGCGCGCCGATCAGCTCTTCAACGCGTTTGATGTAGGCACGAGCGTTAGCTGGCAGCTCTTCCAGGGTCTTGGCGCCCACGGTCGATTCGGTCCAGCCTGGCACTTCTTCGTACACAGGCTGCAGGCCTACGTAGCTGTCAGCGTCGGTCGGAGCAACAGCGTTGCCTTGTGCATCTTTGTAGCCGGTGCAGATGTTGATGGTTTCCAGACCGTCGAGTACGTCCAGCTTGGTCAGGCAGATACCCGAGATGCTGTTCACATCGATAGCGCGACGTAAGATAACGGCGTCGAACCAGCCGCAACGACGGGCACGGCCGGTGGTCGCACCGAACTCGTGACCTTGCTTGGCCAGATGCGCACCGACGTCGTCAAACAGCTCAGTCGGGAACGGACCCGAACCTACGCGAGTGGTGTAAGCCTTGGTGATGCCCAGGATGTAGTCGAGGAACATCGGGCCAACACCGGAACCGGTCGCCACGCCACCAGCGGTGGTGTTGGAGCTGGTCACGTACGGGTAGGTGCCGTGGTCGATGTCGAGCAACGAACCCTGGGCGCCTTCGAACATGATGTCTTTGCCGGCGCGACGCAGGTCGTGCAGCTCAGCCGTCACGTCGAGCATCAGCGGCTTCAGCAGCTCGGCGTATTCCTTGCACTCGGCCAGGGTTTTCTCGAACTCGATGGCCGGCTCTTTGTAGTAACCGACCAGCATGAAGTTGTGGTAATCCACCAGTTCACGCAGCTTGTCTTCAAAGCGCGGCATGTTGAGCAGGTCGCCAACACGCAGGCCACGACGGGCAACCTTGTCTTCGTAAGCCGGGCCGATGCCGCGACCGGTAGTACCGATCTTCAGCTCGCCACGGGCCTTTTCACGGGCCTGGTCCAGCGCCACGTGGAAGGACAGGATCAGCGGGCAGGACGGGCTGATACGCAGACGCTCACGCACCGGTACGCCTTTCTCTTCCAGCTTGGTGATCTCGCGCAGCAGGGCGTCAGGTGCAACCACCACGCCGTTGCCGATCAGGCACTGCACGCCTTCGCGCAGTACGCCCGACGGGATCAGGTGCAGGACGGTTTTTTCGCCGTCGATCACCAATGTGTGGCCAGCGTTGTGGCCACCTTGGTAGCGCACTACGGCGGCAGCATGTTCGGTCAGCAGATCAACGATCTTGCCTTTGCCCTCATCACCCCATTGGGTGCCCAGGACTACGACATTCTTACCCATAACACTTGTCCTCATTCGCGCAAACTTGGTGCCGGCGATGGCCGGCAGGAAAACTCAAGAAGCCAGTGGCGATACTTGCCAAAGCCCGTTCTGCTGAATCAATTGCCGGTCGCAGTCCGCATCACGGGCGGCGGCCAAAGGTTGTCCAGGCAAGGCCTGAACGACACGCTGACCCTCACTGCGCAACTGGCAAACCTGCTGCCAGAGTGCCGCATCCGTACTGTCAGGCATCCAGATACCGCCAGACGGTAGCTCGATCTCAGCACGCCCCAGGGTCACCAGGGTTTTCAAATCGGTGGAGAAGCCTGTCGCTGGACGGGCGCGACCGAAGTCGGCACCGATGTCGTCATAGCGACCGCCTTGAGCGATGGACTGGCCAACGCCCGGCACGAACACCGCAAACACCACACCGGTGTGGTAGTGGTAGCCGCGCAGCTCACCCAGGTCGAAGTACAACGGCAGCTCCGGGAAACGCGCCGACAAGCGCTCGGCGATCGCCAGCAAATCTTCCAGTGCCGCCAGCACCGGCGCCGGCGCATTGGCCAGACGCTCGCGGGCAGCGCTCAACACTTCACGGCCGCCACACAGGTCAACCAGCGCCCGCAGCATGCCGGACAGGTCGGCCGGCAAGCCTTCGGTCAAGGTAATGACCTCGTCGATGGCCTTGCGTTGCAATGCATCGAACAACTGCTGCTCGACTTCACCGGACAGACCGGCGGCACGCGCCAGACCACGGTAGATGCCGACATGACCGAGGTCCATATGCACATCCGGCACATCGGCCAGTTGCAGCATGGCCAGCATCAGGCTGATCACTTCAACGTCGCTGCTCGGGCTGGCATCGCCGTACAGCTCGGCGCCCAACTGGATCGGGCTGCGCGAGGACGACAGTGCACGCGGCTGGGCATGCAGCACGCTGCCGGCGTAGCACAGACGGCTTGGGCCTTCGCGACGCAGGGTGTGCGCATCGATGCGTGCCACTTGCGGCGTGATGTCGGCACGGAAACCCATCTGCCGGCCCGATTGCGGGTCGATGACCTTGAAGGTACGCAGATCCAGGTCCTGGCCCGCGCCGGTCAGCAGGGATTCCAGGTACTCGATATGGGGAGTCACGACAAACTCGTAACCCCAGCTCTGGAACAGATCCAACACCTGACGACGCGCAACTTCAATGCGCGCCGCTTCTGGTGGCAGTACTTCTTCGATGCCATCTGGCAGCAGCCAGCGGTCTACCGTTGCCATTACGCCATTCCCCTTTGATCCGGGCGGCCAGCCTGCGGGCGAGCCTTGAGTGAAGCAGAAAATGACCGACCCGTTCAAAACGCACGCGCATGAACGACGCGGCGAAAGGCCTGTTACCGGCTTCGCCCATCACTTTCCTCGAAATACTCTCGGGCCATTCAACCCGATGCCTGCAACAAAAAACAGCAATCAAACGTGCAGACGCAAAAAAGCCGGGAATTTCCCGGCTGCCGCATCATACACACGTTTTCCCAAAGGATCACCCCGCCCGAGGTTTTAGCCGCCGGGCGGAATGATTCAGGTCAACGGCGTATCAAGGCTTGGACTTTTCCAGGTAACGGAAAAAGTCGCTGCTTGGGTCGAGGACCAGTACGTCGGACTTGTTCGCGAAGCTTTCACGGTAGGCGCGCAGGCTACGGTAGAAACCGTAGAACTCCTGATCCTGACCGTAGGCCTTGGAGTAGATCGCAGCGGCCTGGGCGTCGCCATCACCGCGAATCTCTTCAGATTCACGATAGGCTTCAGCCAGCAACACGCGGCGCTGACGATCGGCGTCGGCACGAATGCCTTCAGCCAGCTCGTTACCCTTGGCGCGGTGCTCGCGAGCTTCACGCTCACGCTCGGTACTCATACGTTCGAACACGCTGCGGTTTACTTCTTTCGGCAAGTCGATGGTCTTGACCCGGACATCGACGACTTCGATCCCCAGCTCTTTCTCCGCCATCTTGTTCAGCGAGGCAGTGATGTCAGCCATCAATGCGTCACGCTCACCCGACACCACTTCGTGCAGGGTGCGCTTGCCGAACTGGTCACGCAGACCGGATTCCAGACGACGGGACAGACGCTCGTCGGCGATTTGCTTGAGGCCGGAAGTTGCGGTGTAGAAGCGCTCGGCATCTTTCACGCGCCACTTGGCGTAGGCATCGACCATCACGGCTTTCTTTTCCAGGGTCAGGAAACGCTGCGTCGGTGCATCCAGCGTCATCAGACGTGCGTCGAATTTACGCACCTGGTTAACGTAAGGCACTTTCACATGCAGACCTGGCTGAACATCCGCCTGCACCACACGACCGAATTGCAGCAACACCGCACGCTCGGTCTGAGCCACGATGTAGAAGCAGTTCCAGCCCACCAGTACCACGACAACGCCAACGATCAGGGCGATCAGCGATTTATTGCTCATCAGCGGGTCTCCCTTGTGCGCGACTGCGGAACGTCAGTGACGTGTGGCGTGACATCCGTGTTGCTGGCGGCGGACGAACCGGTGACCGGCGCATTGCCGCCCGAACTGTTCTGAATCATTTTGTCCAACGGCAGATAAAGCAGGTTGCTCTGGCCGTCTTTATTACCGGTCACGAGTACCTTGCTGGTATTGCTGAAGACTTCCTGCATGGTGTCCAGGTACAGACGCTGGCGGGTCACTTCAGGTGCCTTGCGATACTCGGCGACCAGTTTGGTAAAGCGATCGGCTTCACCCTTGGCGCGCGAGACCGTTTCGTCGCGGTAACCGTTGGCATCTTCGAGGATGCGCTGGGCCTGACCACGGGCTTCCGGCACGACGCCGTTGGCGTAGGTTTCAGCCTGGTTGCGCGAACGCTGCTCGTCTTCACGGGCGCGGATCACGTCATCGAAGGCTTCCTGCACTTCACGCGGTGCCGCTGCGCTCTGTACGTTGACCTGAGTGACGGTGATACCGGTGCGATAGGTATCGAGGAAGCGTTGCAGACGCTCCTTGATTTCGCTGGCCATCAATTCACGACCTTCCGTCAGCACCTGATCCATGGCGGTAGAACCCACCACGTGGCGCAGGGCGCTGTCGGTCGCATGCTGCAGGCTGATTTCCGGCTGATCGACGTTCAGCACGAAGTCCTGCAGGTTGCTGATCTTGTACTGCACGGTCAGCGGCACTTCGACGATGTTCTCGTCTTCGGTCAGCATCTGGCCCTGCTTGGTGTACGCACGCTCACGCGTAACGTTTTCCATGTACTTTTTATCGATCGGCGGGAAGTAGATGTTCAGGCCGGGGCCGACAGTCTCGTAGTACTTGCCGAAGCGCAGCACCACTGCCTGCTCCTGCTCGTCGACCACGTAGACCGCGCTGTACAGCCAGACAGCCGCCAGCACGACGAGGCCGATGCCGAGCAGACCGCCGAAGCCGCCACCACTCCTGCCCGAACCACCGCCATCATCACCACCGCGTTTCTTACCACCACCGAACAACCCGTTCAGGCTTTCCTGCAGCTTTCGGAAGGCCTCGTCGAGATCCGGTGGCCCCTTGCGGTCGCCGTTATTGCGGCGTTTGCCACCCCAAGGATCCTGATTATTCGAGTTGCCACCCGGCTCATTCCAAGCCATAGCGCTCTCCATCTGATAAAGCAAAGACGCACCCACGGCGCGCCGACCAATGCTACAGAATGCCTGCCGTTGCGGCACAACCGCTTTTTCAGGCTTTTATTGCAAAGTGTGTTGCTCGATGAATTCCATCGGCTGCAATCCTTCGCGGCTTACCAGTCGATTCAGCTCGACACGGGGCAAACGAACGGCCAGCAGACTGATGCCTTCTTCGTCGTGCTCTTCTTTCTGCACCGCACCGAGTTCGAAAAACTGCGCACGCAGTCGGGCGAATCGTTGCGGCAAGCGCAATGTGCCGATGAACAAATCACTGCCGAGTAATTCGGCGATGGCTTGTTCAAGCAATTCCAGACCACTGCCATCACGTGCCGAAAGCCAGACCCGCTGAGGCTTGCCGTTTTCGTCGCGCTGGATTTGTGGCTCAACGCCTTCAAGCAAATCGAGTTTGTTATAGACCTCGAGTATCGGCAAGTCCTGGGCACCAATCTCGCCCAGCACCACCATCACCTGCTCGATTTGCAGCATGCGATCCGGTTCCGCCGCATCAATCACGTGCAACAACAGGTCGGAGTTGGCCGACTCTTCGAGGGTAGACCGAAATGCCTCGACAAGCTTGTGTGGCAGATGACGAATGAAGCCCACTGTGTCCGCCAGAACAATCGGCCCCAGGTCGTCCAGATCCAGACGGCGCAGGGTCGGGTCCAGCGTAGCGAACAACTGGTCGGCCGCGTACACGTCGGATTTCGTCACGTTGTTGAAGAGTGTCGACTTACCGGCGTTGGTGTATCCCACCAGAGACACGGTAGGGATATCCGCACGGGAGCGGCCACGTCGCGATTGCTCGCGCTGGCTGCGCACCTTCTCCAGCCGGCCCTTAATCTGGCGCAGGCGGACCCGCAGCAAACGGCGGTCGGTTTCGAGCTGGGTTTCACCCGGGCCACGCATGCCGATGCCGCCACCCTGACGCTCAAGGTGAGTCCAGCCGCGAACCAGGCGGGTGCTCATGTGGTCAAGCTGGGCCAGTTCGACCTGGAGCTTGCCTTCATGGGTACGGGCGCGCTGGGCGAAAATATCGAGAATCAGACCGGTACGGTCGATCACGCGACACTCGAAAACACGTTCGAGGTTACGTTCCTGACTGGGCGTGAGGATGTGATTGAAAATCACCAGATCGGCTTCTTCAGCTTTGACCAGGTCGCGCAATTCCTCGACCTTGCCGCTGCCAATCAGGTATTTGGCGGTTGGCCGATGACGCGGCACGTTAAAAAACGCAACGGTCTCGGCGCCGGCCGAATTAGCCAATTCCTGAAACTCCTGCGGATCTTCGCGCGCCTCAGGGTCCTGTCCATCCAAGTGAACGAGGATCACTCGTTCACCACCACCGTGGCGCTCAAAGAACAAAGGAGACTCCTATCAGGCGTTACCTGGCTCAGCGTCACCTGCTTCGGATTCGGTTGCGCTTGGCAGACGAATTGGACGAACCGGCACTACTGTCGAGATAGCGTGTTTGTAAACCATTTGGCTCACGGTGTTTTTCAGCAGGATGACGAACTGGTCGAACGACTCGATCGTGCCTTGCAGTTTGATACCGTTGACCAGGTAGATGGAAACCCCAACTTTCTCTTTACGTAAAGTATTCAAGTAAGGGTCTTGTAGCGAATGCCCTTTTGACATGTGCCGCACTCCTTTAAGGATTCAATAATAAAAAATAGGTAATTCAGATGGCTTTGGCCGCCACACCCCCAAGGATAGACGGCAATTGCAAGGACTCAGCTCAATATGGAGATGGTCCCAAGGTATTTCAAGGCGCGTGGCAGATTGTCGCAATCCAGACTGTCCAGCCAGTGTATATCTTCCCAGCTGCGCAGCCAGGTGAACTGGCGTTTGGCCAATTGGCGCGTGGCGATGATGCCGCGCTCCTGCATTTCGGCCAACGTCAGCTTGCCATCCAGGTAATCCCAGACTTGGCGGTAGCCTACCGCACGTATAGACGGCAACCCTGAATGCAGGTCACTTCTTTTACGCAGGGCTACGACCTCGTCGATGAACCCCTGTTCCAACATATTTGTGAATCTTTGTTTAATGCGCTCGTGCAATACCTGACGATTTGCCGGGGCAATGGCCAAGTTCGCGACAGTATAGGGCAATTGTTGCAGTCCCGAAGCGGCAGCTTCAGTACTTTGCGCAGATTGTTGCTGGCGCAGCTCGGTCATGCTCTGACCGCTGACTCGATAAACTTCCAGCGCGCGACTCAGGCGCTGCGGGTCGTTCGGGTGAATGCGCGCCGCAGACACCGGATCAATGATCGCCAATTGGTCGTGCAGGGCTTGCCAGCCAAGGCGCGCAGCCTCTTCTTCGATCTGCGCACGGACTTCGGGATCGGCGGCTGGCATGTCTGCCAGGCCTTCGACCAGAGCCTTGTAATAGAGCATTGTGCCGCCCACCAGCAGCGGGATTTTTCCACGCGCGGTGATCTCGGCCATGGCTTGCAGGGCATCGCGACGGAAATCTGCAGCCGAATAGGCCTCGGCCGGATCGAGAATATCGATCAGACGGTGCGGATATTCGGCCAGCAACTCCTTCGAAGGCTTGGCGGTGCCAATGTCCATGCCGCGATAGACCAGCGCCGAATCGACACTGATCAGCTCGCACGGCAGCACCTTGCTCAGCTCGATGGCCAGATCGGTCTTGCCCGCAGCGGTCGGGCCCATCAGGAAAATCGCTGGAGGAAGCTGGCTCATCAACGACCGCGCAGGAACAGTTTGTCCAGATCGTCCAGGCCCAATTGGGTCCAGGTCGGTCGGCCATGGTTGCATTGACCGCTGCGCTCGGTGTTTTCCATGTCGCGCAGCAGACCGTTCATTTCCGGCAGGGCCAAGCGCCGGTTGGCGCGGATCGCACCGTGACAGGCCATGGTGCCGAGCAATTCGTTGAGGTGCGCCTGAATCCGGTCGCTGGTGCCATATTCCATCAGGTCCGACAGGACATCGCCGACCAGACGGTTGGCTTCGGCCTGCTTCAACAACGCCGGAATTTGACGGATCGCCAGGGTTTCCGGGCCCAGACGCTGCAATTCGAAGCCCAGCCGCTGGAACCATGCGGCGTGCTCTTCAGCACAATCGGCTTCGCGCTGACTGACCGCCAGTGACTCAGGCACCAACAACGGCTGACCGCTCAAGCCTTCGCTGGCCATGGCGATTTTCAGGCGTTCATACATGATCCGCTCGTGGGCGGCATGCATATCCACCAACACCAGACCTTGGGCGTTCTCGGACAGAATATAAATGCCTTTGAGCTGCGCCAGCGCGTAACCGAGCGGCGGAATGTCTTCCTGTCCGGCTGGCAATGCGTTGGCATTGGCTTCCGGCAGCGGTGCGAAAAATTCACGGTACGCGGCTTGCGCCTCGGCAGCCGGCGGCACCGCCGATTGCGGGCGTGGCGTGTATTGATACTGGTAAGCCCCGCCAGCGCTGGCACCGGACGAGGTATTGAACGCCGGTTGCGCCTGCGGTTGCTCCAGCAGCGCATTGGCCGCCAGGCGCATCTCGCCCTGTGGGCCGAACTCACCGGCATCGAGGCCGGTTGGCCGGACGACGGCGGTGGTCACGGAACCGGCAAGCTGATCTTCCGGACGCACATCGCCCAAAGCGCGGTGCAACGTGCCATAAAGGAAGTCATGCACCATGCGCCCGTCACGGAAGCGCACTTCGTGTTTGGTCGGGTGGACGTTGACGTCGACCGCCGCCGGATCGACTTCGAAAAACAGCGCAAACGTCGGGTGACGGCCGTTGAACAGCACGTCGCGATAGGCCTGACGCACCGCGTGGGCCACCAGTTTGTCGCGCACTGCCCGGCCATTCACAAAGAAATACTGCAAATCCGCCTGACTGCGGTTGAAGGTCGGCAAACCAACCCAGCCCCACAGGTGCAAGCCGTTGCGTTCGATCTCGATCGGCAGCGCTTGCTCGAGGAAACCCGAACCGCAGATCGCCGCCACTCGCCGCGCGCGGGCGGCGTCATCGTGGGCCTCGTGCAGGCTGAGGATGGTCTTGCCGTTATGCCGCAGATGGAAAGCCACGTCGAAACGCGCCAGCGCCAGACGCTTGATCACTTCTTGCAGGTGATCGAATTCGGTTTTCTCGGTCTTGAGGAACTTGCGTCGCGCCGGGGTGTTGAAGAACAGGTCGCGAACTTCCACCGAGGTGCCAACCGGATGCGCCGCTGGCTGGACCCGAGGTGCCATGTCGCGGCCTTCGGTTTCCACCTGCCAGGCCTGGTCGGCGTCACGGGTGCGCGAGGTCAGGGTCAGACGTGCCACGGAGCTGATCGATGCCAGCGCCTCACCACGGAAACCGAGACTCATCACCTGCTCAAGGTCTTCCAGATTGCGAATCTTGCTGGTGGCGTGACGAGCCAGCGCCAGTGGCAGGTCATCGGCAGAGATGCCGCTGCCATCGTCGCGTACCCGCAGCAGCTTGACGCCGCCCTGCTCGACGTCGACATCAATACGCTTGGCGCCGGAATCGAGGCTGTTTTCCAACAGTTCCTTGATCACCGAGGCCGGGCGTTCGACCACCTCACCGGCAGCGATCTGGTTCGCCAGCCGTGGGCTGAGCAGTTCGATGCGGGCAGCAGCGTTCAGCACTTCGTTCATTCTTTGGACGCCAGTTCGGTGCCAGGAATGGTCAAGTGCTGGCCGACTTTCAGCTCATCGCTTTTCAGATTGTTGGCAGCGCGCAGCGTGGCCGGCGACACCTGATAGCGCACGCCAATCATTGCCAGCGTTTCACCCGGGCCGACGCGATGGTCGCGTGGGCCCTGTGCGATCTTGCCGGAATCACGCAGCCAGGCGATGTAAGTGCCCGGTGGCGGGTTCTGCTGGAAGAACTGGCGCACGCCACTGCTGATCGAACGCGCCAGCGCTTGCTGGTGGCTCGATGCCGAGAGCTTGTTCGCTTCGTTGGCGTTGGAGATAAACCCGGTTTCGACCAGGATCGACGGGATGTCCGGCGACTTCAGCACCATGAACCCGGCTTGTTCCACGCGCTGTTTGTGCAGCGGCGTGACGCGGCCGATGTTGGTCAGGACTTTCTGCCCGACGTTGAGGCTGGAGGTCAGCGAGGCGGTCATCGACAGGTCGAGCAATACGCCGGCGAGCATGCGGTCCTTGTCATCGAGGCTGACGTTGCCGGCACCGCCGATCAAGTCGGACCGGTTTTCGCTGTCGGCCAGCCAACGGGCGGTCTCCGACGTCGCGCCGCGATCAGACAAGGCAAACACCGATGCACCAAAGGCTGCGGCAGACGGCGCGGCGTCGGCGTGAATCGACACGAACAGGTCGGCGCCCTTCTTGCGGGCGATTTCGGTACGGCCACGCAGCGGGATGAAGTAGTCGCCGGTACGGGTCAGTTCGGCGCGGAAGCCTTTCATGCCATTGACCTGACGCTGCAGTTCGCGGGCGATCTGCAGAACCACGTCTTTTTCACGCTGGCCGCGCGAGCCGGACGCACCCGGGTCTTCGCCGCCGTGACCGGCATCGATCACGACAATAATGTCGCGCTTGCCGGCGGGGGCTGGCGGCAACTTGATTGCAGGTTCAGTCGGGGTTACAGGCACCGCTGGCACGGTCGCCACCTGCGGTGTTGGCGCAGGGGGAGGTGCGGCGTCGGCCGGGTTGTCGAACAGGTCGACCACCAGACGGTTGCCGTACTGCGCGTTCGGCGCCAGCGAGAAGCTTTTCGGGGTGACGGCTTTCTTCAGGTCGATGACCACCCGCAGATCGGTCGGCGTGCGCTGGGCAGAGCGCATCGCGGTGATCGGCGTGTTCGCGGTCTGCACATTCAGCGGCGCACCGAGGGTGGCACCGTTGATGTCGATCACCAGCCGGTCCGGTGCGGTCAGGGTAAACACGCTGTGCTGCACCGGGCCGCTCAGGTCGAAGACCAGTCGCGTGTTGTCCGGCGCCCGCCACAGGCGCACGCTGTTGACCTTTGAATCGGCCACAGCGTTGACGGTCACTGCCATCAACAACAGTCCAGCGGCAGCCACCAACGCGCGAAAGCGCATACCTAACCCCATCATTTAATTGGATTCCAACGCCAAAGCGGCACACCAGGCCTCGCCACGCGAGCCCTGGGATAAAATTTTCAGCGAACGCCCGCTGTCTTGCGGGCTAATGGTAATGGTCAGGTCAGGCTTTGGCAAAAAGCCTGCACCTTTATCGGGCCATTCGATCAGGCACATCGCGTCGTCTTCGAAGTAGTCGCGGATGCCGAGAAACTCCAGCTCTTCCGGATCGACCAGGCGATACAGGTCGAAGTGAAAGGCACGGATGTCGCCGATTTCGTAGGGTTCGACCAATGTGAAGGTCGGACTTTTCACCGCGCCGACATGGCCCAAGCCGCGAATGATGCCCCGCGACAGGGTGGTTTTGCCCATGCCCAGGTTGCCTTCGAGAAAAATCAGGCCATGGCCCTGGGTCACGCGGGCGATCCGTGCGCCAAAGTCGCTCATGGCCTGTTCATCGGCCAGGTACAGGGTTACTTCAGACACGGTGCTTGCTCCTCCAACAACTGACGAATGGCTGGAATCAGATCACTGGCCGCCAGCCCACGGCCGAATTTTCCTTGTTGCCTACCGGCATTGGCGTGCAGCCAGACCGCCAGGCAGGCGGCATCGAAACCGTCCATGCCTTGCGCCAACAGCGCGCCGGTCAAACCGGCGAGCACGTCGCCAAGGCCGGCGGTGGCCATGGCCGGATGCCCCTGGTGACACAACGCCAGACGCCCATCGGGGTGCGCGATCAGGGTGCCAGCACCTTTAAGCACGACGACTGCTGTATATTTTTTGCTCAACGCCAACGCTGCCGCCGGACGGTCCGCCTGCACCTCGGCGGTGCTGATCCCCAGCAAACGCGCCGCTTCGCCCGGATGCGGGGTGATCACGCAATCCTTGGGCAATTGAACGAAATCACTCGCCAGCAAGTTCAGTGCATCGGCATCCCACACTTGCGGCAATGCCGCGTTGGCCGCCGCCGACAACAACGCACGCCCCCAACTGGCCTGACCGAGACCAGGACCGACGACCAGCGTCGAGACTTTCTCCAGCAGCCCCATCAACTGATTGGCTGACGAGGTGCCGAGCACCATCGCTTCCGGCACACGGGTCAGGGACGCCGCGACATGTTCTGGCCGGGTCGCCAGCGACACCATGCCCGCGCCGCTGCGCAGCGCCATTTCGGTGCTGAGCAGGATCGCTCCACCAAAACCGTGATCGCCACCGATCAGCAGCACGTGACCGAAACGGCCCTTGTGCGATGTCGGCGCGCGTGGCGCCAATCGAGGAAGATTAGCGGCATTGAGTCGCTGAGCGCGGACAGGAATGTCACGGTAAGTTTCCGCTGGCGCCTGCAAATCGTTGAACACCAGCGCGCCGACATGATCCGCCGCATCGCCGGTGAAAAGCCCAGGCTTCAGACCAATAAAGGTCACCGTGAGATCGGCACAGACCGCAACACCCAGCGCTCGCCCAGTGTCGGCGCACAATCCGGAAGGGATATCGACCGCAGCAACCGGCAAGCCACTGGCGTTGATCGCATTGATCGCGGTGGCATAAGGCTCACGCACTTCGCCGTTCAGGCCGGTACCGAGCAAGGCATCGAGGATCACACCGCGCAACTCGCTGTGAGCGCTCCACCCCTGAATCGCCACACCGTGCGCCAAGGCCTCGGCATGGGCCGACGCCGCATCGCCCTGCAACTGCCGGGGATCACCGACCGCCAGCACCCGCACGAGCAACCCTGCTCGTTGCGCCATCGCTGCAACCAGATAACCGTCACCGGCATTGTTACCATGCCCGGCCAGCACCGTCAGTTCATTCGCCGACGGCCATTGCCGCACCAACGCGCGCCACGTCGCATGGGCGGCGCGCTGCATCAATTCGAAGCCCGGCGTGCCGGCGGCAATCAGCCGTGCATCGAGTTCGCGCACCTGTGCGGCGCCATACAGCGCGTCGGGTAATTTATCTTTCGTGTGCGGCATGCGTCTTCAGGCTCCGATGTCTGGCAGAATTATACGCACCTCAGCTCCGGTTTCTCTCGCCTCATGTCCGCCATCACCACAGACCTGCCCGCCCTCGCCCAATCGATCAAGGATTGGGGCCGCGAGCTGGGCTTCCAGCAAGTCGGCATCAGCGGTCTCGATCTGGCCGAGCATGAGCAGCACCTGGCGCGCTGGCTCGATGCCGGCTACCACGGCGAAATGGATTACATGGGCGCCCATGGCAGCAAACGCTCGCACCCCGAAGAACTGGTACCGGGCACTTTACGTGTGGTCTCGCTGCGCATGGACTACCTGCCCGGCGACACGCAAATGGCGCAAATGCTGGCACAACCGGAAAAAGCCTACGTGTCGCGTTATGCCTTGGGCCGCGATTACCACAAATTGATCCGTAAACGCGTGCAACAATTGGCCGACAAGATTCAGGAGCAGATCGGCCCGTTCGGTTTTCGCGCCTTTGTCGACAGTGCCCCGGTGCTGGAAAAAGCCATCGCCGAACAGGCCGGACTGGGCTGGATCGGCAAAAACACCCTGGTGCTGAATCGCAAGGCCGGCAGCTATTTCTTCTTGAGCGAACTGTTCGTCGATCTGCCGTTACCGGTAGATGAACCGCACAGCACCGAACACTGCGGCCGCTGCACTGCGTGTCTCGATATCTGCCCGACCAATGCCTTCGTCGGCCCCTATGTACTGGACGCGCGGCGCTGCATTTCCTACCTGACCATCGAATTGAAAAGCGCCATCCCCGAAGACTTGCGACCGCTGATCGGCAATCGCGTGTTCGGCTGCGATGACTGCCAGATCGTCTGCCCGTGGAACCGCTTCGCCAAGCCCTCCGGCGAAAGCGATTTCAAGCCACGGCATAACCTCGACAATGCCGAATTGGCCGAGCTGTTTTTGTGGGATGAAGAGAAGTTCTTGAGCAGCACCGAGGGTTCGCCGTTGCGACGGGCGGGGTACGAGCGCTGGTTGAGGAATCTGGCGGTAGGGCTGGGCAATGCGCCTTCAACGATTCCGGTGCTGGAAGCGTTGAAGGCGCGACGGGATTATCCGTCAGAGCTCGTCAGGGAGCATGTGGAATGGGCGCTTAAGCAACATTCGATATGATCCTGTCCATCAGGTGAGTTTTTAGTTGGCTACAAATGCCGATCCCCAAACGGGATCGTGTGCCCCCCTTTGCATGATGCGAATTTGCCGGGTCTCGTTGTTGACCAGATAAAACAATCGATCAGCGCCACCTAACCGCATATGCACGTGGTCGAAGCCTTTGTGCAGACTATTGGGGTAGAAAAACCTGTAGTTTGGATAAGGGTCCTGGGAGCTTCCTGGATAAGCCCGGGCTGCCTCGCTTGGTTTCACATTACTTTCTACCGCAGCTTTGAATTCGTCATATCTTCTTACGGCCACTTTGCCGGGTTTGCCCGAAGGCAAATAGTCATGGTTGCTGAATTCTTCAGCAACCGTCCACCGTGCTGGCGGCTCTGCCTGAGCGGCGGCACCTCCCGCTTTGCCTGACTTGGCAGATCCTTTCGGATACGGCATGCCGAACGTCGCATATTCCCGCTCAACGAGCATGACCGGCGGCTCGTCAGCCAACTTCACGAGATACGGACGTGGTTTCAGAGTTTGCGCAACGGCCTGCCGAACCGCCAGTGCACCTGCAGCAGCCGACGCAATACCCAGGCCCATGCTGACCCAGCCGAGTATTTCGCCTACCCGGGATTGCGGGTCATACGCATACGCTACCTCGCTACCTATGGCAGTCACTCCGGAGGCGATGCCTAGGCCCATGGCCAACAGGGATAAAGGCGTGGCAGCACCCAGAGTCAAGACGCTGGCGGCGATCCCGAGGAAACCCAGCGCAATCCCCGCAATCGACTGCCAGGAGACATGCCCCGTAGGGTCAACCCGATTGACCGGATCGCCGAGGCAGTAGGCATAGGCATTCAGACCGCCGGCGCCAAACGGGCTCATGCTGTCGGGGCTGGTGAACCGCATCAGGGTCGGGCTGTAGGCCCGGTAACCGTTGCCGAGCAGGTACAGGCCTGTGACTGCATCCAGTTGCTCGCCGTTGAAACCCGCCAGACTGAACATCCACCCTTCGGCAGGACGATGCCCATAAGGACTGTAGGCCGTGTCTTGCCATTGCTCTGCGTGCAACTGGGTCAGCACACTCTGTTGTTGATCCGTCCCGTAGATCCGGCTGCCGGCGTCCGCTCCGAGTTGCTGTTGCCCCAGTAGCCATCTGCCATTGCGCACGACACTGCGTGAATCTGCGCCGCGGATTTCGCTGCTGACTGTCGAGTTGTGGTAGTAGCGCTGCAAATTCGGCATTCGCGGTTGCGACAGTTCGACAATTCGGTCAAAGCCGTCGTAGTGAAAACCACGCATCACCTCGCCTTGTGCGTTGCTCACCCGAGTCAGCCGCCCGAAGGCGTCATACGTCAAGGTACGCCCCTGATCGTCCTTGATCATCCGACCGTCGGCGTCGTACTCCAGCGTGACCGGCGCGGGATAGTCAGTATGCGAGTGCGTCACGCCAATGAGCTGCGCCGCATCGTCCTTGCTGAAACTGAAGGTCGTCTGGTTGATGCCCTGGGGAAACGTGGTTTGCAGTGTCAGGATGTTGTCCAGCACGTCGAAAGTGAATATCTGCTGAACGATTTCCTTGCCGTAAGGATCTCGCGGCCGCTGGCTGCCATCGCAATCGTATTGCGTGAGGCGCCCGCGCACGTCGTAAGTGAATCGCTCATCGCGCAGCACGAAAGCGCCGCGCTTGAGCACCTTCTGCGCCAGCTTGCCAGTCACGGTGTAACTGGAGGTCAGCGTTTGGGTGGGTAAACCGTCGACTTCAAAACTCCGGGAGGCTTCACGTCCGATATCGTCGTACGTCAGGCGCGTTATCAACAGGCGCTTGGTCGAAGTGTGGCGCGTTTCGATCCTTTCCAGCAGACCGCGCTTGTCATGGAAAAAAACAGCCTGCAGCGGGCCTTGCTTGAATGAGCGCCTACGCCCCCAATTGTCGTACTCGACCTGATGCTTAGTACCCAGTACATCCATGTATGTCAGGGGCAAACCGGCGAAAGAATAGGTATGAGAGACGGTCTTGCGTTGCTCGCCATACAGGCTGCTTTCCGACTTTAGACGGCCAGATGGAAAGTACTCGAAATGACGCTCGCGGCCCTGTTCGATGCAGCTACTGGTTTTTCCGTTCAGGGCATCGTAAGTGAACCGCGTGAGCACCTCATCATCTTCCCTCTCGGTCACGGCTTTGCGCTCAGTCAACAATCCGCCCAGCTCAGGCGCATAGACGAACTCGATCTTCTGACCCGAGGCATCGGTGGAGGACCAGGGCGCGCTGCGACCGGCCGCGTAACTGGCGACCGACTTGCGCCCTCCCACTGACATCTCGATCACACGGTTCAAGCCATCAAACCGCTGTTGCCCCAATGACAAACCGGCCACTTTGATTTCCACGGGCAACTCGTCAGTGCTGTGGGCGGCGAACGTCGTTTCCACGGCATGGCCGTCCGGCAGAACGCTGCGCACCATTCGGTCGAACACATCATATTCGTAGCAAGTCTTGTTGCCTGCCGGATCGGTTTGACTGAGGGTTCGGCCCAAACCGTCATATTCATAAACGGTTTTGCCCAGGCTTTGAGCCTTGAGATCGAAGACCTCGACACTGTCCGGCTTACCGAAAGCATTGATGTCAGTGACCGTCTTACCCATGCCCTGCTGCCAGTTTTGCTGCCGACGGCTGATCGGGTCGAACACACTATGTTCGATTCGCCCATCGTCGTGGCAGGTCTCTGTTACCTGTCCCCAGTTATCGTAAGTAAATTCCGTCTTGACCTCTCGCGCCTGGCCGTCCCACCAATCGCTGTGAATGACCTGCACCGGCCGTCCGGTCTGGTCGTGGAGGGCCGTGTAGGCTGTTCGCATCGGGCACTCGCCTTGCTGATCAGGGTTGTCGCAATCCTTTTCCTGAATTTTGCAGATGCGTCCCAGCGCATCGTAGGTGGCTATTTGCAAGCCGCCTGACGAGTCCGTCGTCATCATCGTCGCAGGCTGGTTACCTTTGGCGGCCTGATAGCTCCAACGGGTGGAGGCGGCATAAGCCGTACCGGGGGCGAGTGTCTTGCGCAGACGGCGGCCAAGCTTGTCGTATTCATACTCGACCACGCTGTCGTCAGCATCACGCTCGGACACCACCAGTCCGCTCAGGGTCGAGAGCGTTTGCTCACTCGAGCGGGTTGTGCCGTCAAAACCGTGCACAGTTTTCTTCAGCAGCAGTTGGGTACCGTCGAGCACATACGAGTAATCGATGCGGGTCGTCGTCGCATTGCGAATGACGCGTTGCTGTTGCAGCAAACCGTGTCTGGCGGGGTCGGTGGGGGTATCCAGATAAGTCAGGTCGACTTGAGAACGCAGGCTCTCACTGCCGTCGGCCAACTCGAAAAAACACTCCTGGATGGGTAGAACATTGGCCAGCGTTGCGCCTTCGAGAGCGGGATGCAGAGCATATCGATAGCGCGTAACAGTAGAGGCGCCACCGCCAGCCGCGGGTGTCACGGTCTTCTGTTTCAGAAAGCGGACAAATCCGAGAGGATCTTTCGGGCAGCCCTCTGATTCGGTGTCCGGATAGTATTCGAACTGTGTGGTCACCCCATCAACCCCCACCTGCCTCACCCGATTGCCGGCGGAATCGAACTCGGTGATGAATGTCTCAGGGCGCTTCTTTGCGGTTGTGCTGTTTTCGTAACTGACGGTCTGGGACTTGGGCAACCTGAATTGCGCGTCCTGCCTGGTAAACGGCCTGGCGACGTCACAATGATATTCGGTGCCAGCCGAAGCTACAGCCTCATTGCAGGTGGTCACTTCAGAAATCAACAAATGAAATTTGTTGTAAGTGCGTTGGGTCTGGGTATGGAGCTTTCCCCCCACCACCAATCGTTCAGTGGAACTGTACTGATAGCTCCCGGGCGCACGATAGAGAGGGTCACCGTCATCAGTGGGATCCAACGGCACACCATGCCCCAGGTAATTGCGATCTGAATAAGTGTACGTTTTGATTAACTTCGGCTGCCCTAGTTTGGCGAAAGTGTCATGGGCTATCACGTACGGCAGACTTTGCACTCCCCCCAAAGCAGGAAGCAGGTGCCCAACACGCTTGTATCGAATGTGTTCCACGGCTCCTAGGGGCGATTCCACACGTTTCACATGGCTGATACCGTCAATGACTTCGTACTGAAGATCCCAGCCCCTGCCTTCCGGCAAGCCAATCGCAGTGACGCGTTCATTCTTGAACGTCATCGTGAATTCAGTGCTGTCTGGCGTATCAGGATTGCGGGTCAGTGTGAGGCGGCCGGCGGTACGGCGGACGTTGAGCAATGTTCTCTTTGTATCTCTGATTTCCACGAGCATGGGTTGCTCATTGAACAGTGCATATTTCAAGGCGATGCTCGCACCATTCGCCGCGATGATTCTCATGGGGACGGCGATATGAGTGGCGCCAAATACTTCAAGCTCTTCTCGCCGGCCATCCTTGTAGCGAACTTCGTATCGCCCGATACCTGATTTCAGAACCCTGGCGCTCTCCAGCTTCATTTCCTTGAAGGACAACGTTTTTAGTGTTTCAGAGGCTTTGTAGATCTCGCCGCTGGCCAACGTCATGACTTTACTGCGCAAGTCGTAACGACTGGTCGACAGTGACCACCCGGTACCATAGCCTGAATTACGCGTATTAAGAGGGCTGAAGCCCAAGGCAAGATTGAATGATGGCCCGTTAAGATCGGTAGAACGAAGAGTCCCGAGCGTCAATGCCAAGCTATATATACCTGTTCGCGGATCAACCCCCCCGGCAACAAAGCTACCGAAGTTGAATGCGTTAGAACGCAGCGAATCAAAACTTTGACTATCCATGAATTACATCCTGTCATTTCTGGAAAAAAGAACACAAGACAGCATCCTGCTGACTTCACAAAAACAATAAAACCGCAGCGACCTTCGAGAAACCCCATCAACTTAATATGTACAAATAACTGACAATAATCCGTGAGTACGGGCTTGCTCGGATAATCTTGCAATAGCCCCCGATCCGGCATATTGATACACGCAATCAAAACGAATAAAACAAGCGCTCTATATCCTTATGTAAGGACACACACGGAAATACCGGACAATACAAATACCGAAACAATTCATCCAGCAGCAGGCTTAGCCAATCCGACCATTAAAAAACAGCGGACGCGACGCGCGACTTATAAACTCCACACCCACAAAAAAGTCCACCCACTGGAAATCGTAAAAACGAAACCGGAGGCGGACTTTATTGACACTTGTCGCGGACGAAAATTTATCTCAAAAAGTTATCAGACATTAATTCAATCGCTTTCAGAACCCACACCACTATCAGAAAAATCGGACAGATCAAAGTCATCATCAACCACCTGCTGCCGGGTTCGGATGATGATTTGACTGTCCATGCTCGCCTTCTGTAGATAGTCATTGATACGCCATAGTGCAGCTTCGCTCAACGGGTTATCAATCAGGTTGACATACACGTCTTGAGTATCGGGAATCTCAAACAAATCAATCCCTGCGTCGACAATATCGTTATTGTGCAAGTCGAGCAGCTTCAGCTGAGCCAGTTGTTCTACACCGGAAGGAATCTGATTCAAACCCGTATTACCCAAGTACAACTCTTTCATTTGACGCATGAATCCCACATGAGGCGCAACACCCAACGGATTTCCTTCAAGCCTCAGCAGTGTAAGTGTTTCGATTCTCGAAAGCCCCTCCGCATCGGCTTCAGAAAGTCGAAGTGAACAATCTTTCAAGATCAAATGTTGCAAGCCGCGCATCTGGAAAATCCCCGGAGCAAAACCATCATCCATGCGCACCTTTTCGAGGACCAGATAACTCAGGTTGGGAAAACTGTCGAGAAATCTGCCCACTTTCACCCCGGACGTGCGAGCCTCAAGTACCAGCTCCGTCACGTGCTCGAATCTGGCGCTCATGGGCGGCAACTCAGCGATGAAATCAATAAAAGAGGAGAAGCTTTCATCTCCTGCATCGGCCGTCAGCTTTTGTTGCCACAGGGCTTGCACATTCTCACTGAACCGCTGACGCAACTGCCGTTGTTCAGCCAGTGCGTCGACGCTCCACCCTATCTCCCCGGCTGGAGGTAGAGGCACTTCCTCACGCCATACCTGCAACTCCCGGCGCAGCGTTGAGAGTTCCTTTTCCAGACGCTTCAAAACACCGGAAGCGTCGTGCTGCAGGCGCTCGCGGATAAACGCCGACACATCCTCGTTCGAAATTCCCGGGTACAGGTCCCGTATGCGATCTTCAACAGGCTTTTTCAAGTTGGGGTGGTCATCGGCTCCACCCCGCAGAAACCCCGTGTGCCTTGCTTGCTCTATAGTCGCCTTGGCGGCAGGTGGCAGTACGGGCAAACGCAGCACGTCACTCACGCGCTGACGCGACGGTAAAGGCTGGGCACGAATCACTTCTTGCAACGTCAGACTATCGCCTTCAGTCATACCGAGTGCTTGACGCTGCGCCGGCGACAACAGAGACCAGATGGCCGAATACAGATCCTGCGTTCCGTGAAGTGCCGGAGTGCCGCTGTCTGTGACGGTATAGCCTGTATCCTGGCGAATCAGTATGTGCCGAACCGGTGACAGGGCATCGCCGATGGTACTCAAGATATCCCCGTGCATCGCCCGCTGGCGAATCTCTATACGAGTCTGCTGCGGCCAACCCGCGAGATTGGCGAGCATATGCAGCACCAACCGGTCACTGTCCGGATTGGATACCGAGTTTAGATAAATGCCTTCACCGGCCCTGGTGATGCGCGTTTCTCGCAAAGCTATCAGTGCCTCTTTCGCCACAGTCTGCGGTATGCCCGGGTGGTTGTGCATATGCAAGCGCTCGGCAACGCTCATATTACGCCATATCGCCTGTGCGGCCGTTTTCGGCAAATCAGGAAACACCCGCCGCATCCGCAAAGCGTTTTCATCACAAGCGGCTTCGAAGGCGTCTTCAAGCTCTTGGAAGCGTGCGAAGTTCTCATGAGGCAACCGGCGCCCCTCTGCCTGAACCTTCTGATCAAGTTCAAATCGTCTGATGGTGTCCTCCAGCAGGAAAGGCGCAGGACGATCATGAACGAGCACATCGCGCAGCATTGATTCATTGACTCCACTCACCTCCAGCATGCGTGCAACCGCGGCGTCGGGAAACTGCGCCACGGAACGTCCCATTCGGCGAAAAAGACTGGCGGCCTGCACTGAAATTGAATCAGGGAAAGTGGCGCCATCGCTGTTCAGCGGGTGCCAGAACCGGCCTTCGTCATCGGGAACCAGCAAAGGGCCAGAGGGATTGAGTTCTCGGGAGTTCGTCGCCCTGAACAGTCCACTTTCCGGATCGGTGACGACCTGGACAAGTTGGCCATCGGCAACCGTTACATAGTTACGCCGTTTGAATGTCCAGACGCCTCGAGAGTCAAGCGCCATCGAACCCGGCGCCATAATTCGAAAACCCGATAGCACCTCCTCTGCAGCGGCATGCATCACTTGATCGGTAATGGAATTCATCAGACTGACGCGGATCGCCTGCTGCGCAGTAAACGACTCCACAACCACAGGCTCTGGTCTGATCGCGGGAAACCGGGGTTCAGTAACGTATGGCGACGGTAAGATGGCTGTTTCACTGTCCGGCGTCCGTTGCCGGCCGTCAGCGCCGAGATCCGGTTTTTTCCAAAGTCCGGTTACATTTTTACGGGGTGGTTTGCCGACCATGAAGACTCATCCTTGAGTGTGTGATAAAGCCGGCCCGCAACATCGCGGGACCAGCAAGCGCCGAAGTAAAAGAAGCGCGCAGTTTACATCGCCGTTTCACACAGGATGGTATATACACCTACCGCACTGTATTGAACGAAACGCTTAAAACAGAGTTCATCCGCGCTCCAACGCAAGAGTAAGACTGGAAAAGTTCATTCGAACTGCCAGTTTATGCTCTGTTCCGTATTGATCAATCGCACGAAAGGCAAACCGTCCGCCTTTTCTCGACGGCAGTGAAAGAGTCGAGTACTCGGATATTGCTTGCACCACGGTCAATTCGCCATTCCGATCATTGACCCGCACCTTGTAATACTTTGACTCCGAAGTGATCGCATCACTGTAGTGACGATAGGCCAGGGCACTTCCGTTGTACGGCAAGGAAACACCGTATTCGCTATCTTCGGGACGGGTTAAAACAACATCAAGATAGTTAGCCTGATTTTCCCGAAGCTTATTGCCGTCAGCAATGTGGCCGTCGCCCACAACACCATCAGCAATCCAGTCTACCAACTTGATTTGCTGTCCCTGTGGGTACAAACCCAGGTAGTGGTTCCAGATGCGATTACCCCATTCTTCATTGCCTCGCCTGATTGCAGCCCAGCGAAACTGTTCAATGGAATAAGTCAGGGGCAATTGTGCTTCCAGGGTCACGCTGCTGTCATGGACGCTGGAAAGACTCGTGCCGTTGCTGCGAATCGTCGTCCCCCCGAGGGTCAGGCGTGCGGCGATCCGGGTGGATCCAGACACCGAAGAGGAAACCCAGAACGTACGCACTTGAGGGAGAGGACTATCATCGTCGGCATCATCGTCAGAGGATACCGGGAGGGCGAATGTCGTCTGCGCCTCAAGCGTAAACCGCCCTTGCTCAGTACTTGCACTCCAGCCATCGCGCAAGGTCCGGCCAGTATCGTAATGAATAAGTTTAATGCTGGTCATGACTTCAGGTGGAACGTGTACTGCATTTCCGTCGGCATCGGCCCCGGCAATCAGCACTTGCACTTTGACCTGCATTCGGCCATTGCCAAACAACGTTTTACTTTGCGCGGCCTCACCAGCATCAAACTTGACCTTGAGCATCGTAATACTGTCCAGCTCGGCCACAGTCTGTTGCCGAGCAAGTTCATCGTCCATGTGTTCGTTCATACGGCAATTCCTTTTGACGTTATGTTATTTCAAGAAATCAACACCCTTTAAGATGTCGACTCCAGAAATAACATACGTCTCAAAATACCGACAAAGCGAAAAGTGTAAGAAACATACATACACTTAAACCAAGGAAGGCATAACCATTCAACCCTCAACGTTCGTCGTTATAAACGAACTTGGGCATTTCCCAGTGAAAACGAATGGCCAACAGTCGCAGCAGGAAGCCACCGAACAGCGTGACGAGTATCGCTTGTTCTCCTGGCAAGTTCAGATACAGGCACAACATGTAACACCAGGCTGCCGCAAACGACACACTGGCGTACAGTTCTCGGCGGAAAATCAGCGGGATGTCGTTGCAGAAAATGTCGCGCAGGATGCCACCGAACACGCCGGTAATCACTCCACTGACAGAGGCCACCAACATGCCGTGGCCCATTTCCAGCGCGGTCATGCAGCCGATCAGAGTGAACGCCACCAGACCCACAGCGTCGAGCACCAGAAACAGCGAGCGCAGATGACGCATCCACCGGGCGGTGAACACGGTAAACATCGCGGCGACCGAGGTCAGCACCAAGTATTCAGGATGTTTGACCCAGGTCAGCGGGTAGTGCCCAAGCAACACGTCGCGTACCGATCCGCCACCTAATGCCGTGACACAGGCGATCAACACGACACCGAACCAGTCCATGCCCCGACGTCCGGCAGACAGCGCGCCGGTCATGGCTTCAGCGGTAATGGCGATCAGATAGAGCATCAGCAACATAGTGGCGATCCAGGCAGGAAGGCGCGCAGTCTAGCCATTTCGGTGCCGCACCAGAAGGGGGCGAAGGCGCATTGCATTTGTGGCGGGGGAGCCTGCTCCCGCTGGAGGGCGAAGCACTCCCCTGCATTCTTTCAGGCATGGCGGATGCGCAGATTGACGACTGCTACGCGGCCGAGCGGGACGGTGCGACGAGTCGACACGCTCCTCGCCACAAAAAACCATCAGAACTTGATGAAGTGCTTGCGGTAGTGCTGCAACTCGGCGATCGATTCGCGGATGTCGTCCAGCGCCAGGTGGGTGCTGCCCTTCTTGAAACTGTCGCGCACGTCCGGGGCCCAGCGTGCGGCCAGTTCCTTGAGCGTCGACACGTCGAGGTTGCGGTAGTGAAAGTAGCTTTCCAGCGCTTTCATGTGGGTATAAAGGAAGCGACGATCCTGGCAGATGCTGTTACCACAGATCGGCGACTTGCCCTTCGGCACCCATTTCTCCAGGAAGGCGATGGTTTCGGCTTCGGCTTCGGCCATGCTGATGCGGCTGTCACGCACACGCTGGGTCAGGCCCGAGTTGCCGTGGGTGCGGGTGTTCCACTCGTCCATGCGGGCGAGCACTTCGTCGCTGTGGTGGATAGCGATCACCGGGCCTTCGGCCAGAGTATTCAAGTCACTGTCGGTGACGATAGTGGCCATCTCGATGATGACGTCGTTGTCCGGGTCCAGACCGGTCATTTCCAGGTCGATCCAGATCAGATTCTGCGGGTTTTGCATATTCGGGCTCCTAGGCAATGCTGCGCAGTTTAGCCTAGGCCGGTGCCGGGGCGTGCTAAACTCGCGGCCGTTTTACCTAATCGCTGCATTCTTCAGACGGAACACCCATGGCCAAACGCCAACTCAATCGTCGTCAAAACTGGCGCATCGAAAAGATTCAAGGCGAGCGCGCCGCACGCGCCGCCAAACGCGAGTCCTCGGCGGTCGAAGCCCTTGAGGGCGGCGACCTTGGCCCGGAACAAACAGGCCTGGTAATCGCCCACTTCGGTGTGCAGGTCGAGGTCGAAGCTGTTGACGGTGATCAGGCCGGCCAGGTGTTCCGCTGCCACTTGCGCGCCAACCTGCCCGCGCTGGTAACCGGCGACACAGTCGTCTGGCGTGCCGGCAATCAGGGCATCGGGGTGATCGTCGCGCAACTGCCGCGTACCACAGAGCTGTGCCGCCCGGACAGCCGTGGCCAGCTCAAACCGGTAGCGGCCAACGTCGACATGATCGTCATCGTCTTCGCGCCGTTGCCCGAACCACATGCCAACCTGATCGACCGCTACCTGGTCGCCGCCGAACACGCCGGCATCCGTCCGTTGCTGCTGCTGAACAAATTCGACCTGATCGACGAGCAGAACGCTCCGGCGCTCAATGCGCTGCTGGCGGTGTACCGCACGTTGGGTTATCCGGTGCTGGAAGTCTCGGCGCATCACGGCAACGGCATGGAGCAGTTGCAGCAGCAACTCGACGGCCGCATCAGCGTGTTCGTCGGCCAGTCCGGTGTCGGCAAGTCATCGCTGGTCAACAGCCTGCTGCCGGAAGTTGAAACCCGCGTCGGGCCGTTGTCCGAGCTGTCCGGCCAGGGCACTCACACCACGACCACCGCGCGCCTGTTCCACTTTCCCGGTGGCGGCGAGTTGATCGACTCCCCGGGTATTCGCGAATTCGGCCTGGGCCACGTCAGCCGCGCCGACGTCGAAGCCGGCTTCATCGAGTTCGATGACCTGCTCGGCACCTGCCGCTTCCGCGACTGCAAGCACGACCGCGAGCCGGGTTGCGCGCTGCTCAAAGCACTCGAGGATGGCCGCGTGCAGCAGCAGCGGATGAACAGCTACCGCTCGATCATCGCCAGTTTGCCGGAAAACGGCTACTAAACATCTGCACCGGCAGCACCTCGCCCGAGGGCTGCCGGATGTCGGACCGCGCCTGACAAATCCCCGCCCCCGTTAAACGTCAGACCTTTCTGACAGACCTGAAAACGCCTGTTTGCAGGACATTTCTCTTTCACCGCCCAGCCCTTGTAGGCTCGCGCCAGATGCCTAGATTGGGGTCCTCCTTCGCACCTTCGCGACCTTCGAGGAAACCCATGCAGACCTATCACCTGTTCATCAGCCATTCGTGGAACTACTCCGGTTCGCACGACAATCTGATTCGACTGCTCAGCGACCACCCCACCTTCACGTTCAAGAATTTCTCGGTGCCACCGCAGAATCCGATCGTCGGTGCCCGCACCGATAAAGAGCTCGAAGAAGCCATCGAAAACAAGATTCGCCCCTGCTCGGCCGTACTGGTGATGGCGGGCATGTACTCGGCCTACAGCAAATGGATTCAGAAAGAGATCGATATCGCTAAACGGATGGGCAAGATCATCATCGCGATCCGCCCCCACGGCGCCGAGCGCACGGCCACGGTGGTCAGCGACGCCGCTCACGCCGAGTGCGCGTGGAACACCAACAGCATCGTCAGCGCGATCCGCCTGCATACGGCGGTGTAACCATGCGCAAGGGACTGTTTATCGGCATCAACCACTACGACTACGTCTCGCCGCTGAGCGGTTGTAACAACGACGCAATGGCCATGGCTTCGGTACTGGAGCGTCACGCCAGCGGGCGCCCGAACTTCAGCAGCAAAGTGCTGACGTCGGCCGAAGAACAACTAACGCTCAAACACATGAAACAGCAGATCCAGAGCCTGTTCTCAGGCGACTGTGACGTGGCACTGCTGTACTTCGCCGGTCATGGGCAGTTCGACACCAGCATCGACGAAGGACTACTGATTCCCCAGGACTATCAGCCTGGCGGAGACGGTATCCGCATCAGCGACATTCTGGAATGGGCGGACAAGGCCCCGCACATCAAGAATAAAATCATCATTCTCGATTGCTGCCAGGCCGGCGCAGCAGGTGCCCTGCGCAACCTGCGCGGTGGCAGCAGTGTGATCGGCGAAGGCGTGACCATTCTCACCGCCTGCAAAAAAGAACAGTACGCCCTGGAAAGTCGCGGTCACGGTGTATTCACGGATCTGTTGCTGCAAGCGCTGCATGGTGGCGCTGCCAACGTACTCGGCAAGGTCACCCCCGGTAGCGTCTATTCGTTTGTCGACAATGCGCTGGGAGCCTGGGAACAGCGCCCGGTGTTCAAGACCAATGTCTCGCAGTTTGTGCCGCTACGCGAGGTCGCGCCGCTGATTGCCGAAGAAACCCTGCGCAAACTCAAGGACTGGTTCCCCGAGCCGAGCTTCGTTTTCAGACTCGACCCCAGCTACGAGCCCACCGAAGCGCTGTTCGACCCCGAGCACGGCGACATCTTCAAGCAACTGCAAATGTGCAATCGCCACAGCCTGATCGAGCCCGTGGACGCCGAACACATGTACTACGCGGCCATCAACTCCACCGGCTGCCGCCTCACCGCCCTCGGCGCCTACTACCGCGAACTCGCCCTAAAAGGACACTTCTGATGCCCGTATTCATCAGCTACCGCCACATGGATCGCGCCCACGCTATCGCCATCAATAGCCGCCTGATCCAGGCCAACATCAAAACCTACCTCGACGTGCTCGACCCGGAATCGCAGACCACCGACGACATCACCGGGGTCATCACCCGCAACATCACCGAATGCACGCACCTGCTGGCAGTGGTCTCGGAAAAGACTGCGTTATCGTGGTGGGTGCCGTTCGAAATTGGCGAGGCGACGATCAGCAATCGGCGGATCTGTTCGTTCAAGACCGGGCCGACGGAACTGCCGTTGTATCTGGATAAGTGGCCAAAGTTGAGCACGGCCAGTGATCTGGATTTCTTTATCGATGCGTATCGAGAGGAGGTGTCGAACAAACGCTCGATGTCGCTGGAATCGATAAGCGAATCCGTTAAGGGCACCTACAAACGAAATGCCGAGATTTTCCACGAACAACTGAAGAACCGGATTCGGCGCGGGTTCTGACAGACGTAAAAAAGCCGCGATCATCTCGCGGCTTTTTTTGCCTCACACGCTGGCCGGCGGTTTTGGCACAAGCACCTTTGGCTCAGGCTTGCGAAACGCATACAGGTGCTGACGCACAATCCCGCCCGGCAGTTCCTTACCAAACACGCCATAACGCACCGGCCATTCCTTCGGTGGCAGCTTGAACGTACCGAAGAGCATGTCCACCAGCGGCGTGTGGATCGCGTAGTTTTTGTAGATGTAGTCCTTGTGCCGAGCGTGGTGCCAATGGTGATAGCGCGGCAGCACGATCAGGTAGTTCAGCCAGCCGCCATTGATTCGCACGTTGGCGTGGGCCAGGACCGCTTGAACGCCGACCAGAATCACATAGGCATTCAGTGCCTGCGGGGCAAAACCCAGCAACATCAACGGCACCAGCACGCCGGTGCGGGTCAGCAGGATTTCGATGAAATGCACGCGGGAACCGGCGAGCCAGTCCATGTGCGTACTGGAGTGATGCACCGCATGAATGCGCCACAGCCATGGCACTACATGGTAGAGCCGATGCAGCCAGTACTGACCGAGATCGGCCACCAGGATCGCCAGCAGAAACTGCACAACGAGCGGCAGGCTTTGCACACTCGCCTGCAAGCCGGGCGACACCGCCCAGCCGGCGATGTAACTCGAGGAGGCGGTGATGAAGATCAGGATGAACTGCACCAGCATGTGGCTGACAAAAAAGTACGTCAGGTCGGTGCGCCAGTGCGGGCGCAGAATGTTCTGCTCAGGGTCTTTGGAGTAGAGCTTTTCCAGCGGAATGAAGACGATGGCCGACACCAGCAACGCCAGCACGAACCAGTCCAGGCCGAGCGAGTACGGCGTCTGCCCGATCGCGCTGACCTGGACATTGGTACCACCGAGAAACACCGCCAGCCCCGACGCCACCAATCCGGTAATCCCCAGACGTTTGCGCTTGTTGAGCAGGATATTCAGGGTGCCGAGGCTGAACGACAGCACCAGACCGAGCAACAGCGTGGTGCGCGCGAACTGCTCGTCATAGACCTTGCGCAGTTCGGCGGTGGTCAGCCATTCGGGGAAGAGGAAGCAGAGCACTGCCAGCAGGCTCAGCAGCCCGAGTGTCGCCGAAATATAGCCACTGACCCGCCCCTCGCCAAATTTGAAGGGTGCGTTGCCGTGCCGCTGAAAATAGGCTTTGAGTCTTTCCATAACTGATCTTCCGTGATTGCGAAAACTGCGACTGGTCATTGCGACGCAGGCAGAAACAAAAAAGCCACGGTGACCGTGGCTTTTTGTGAATCACTGCTTGGGCGCGAGAGCCGGTGCAGTGGCTGGCGGAGCAGCGGGAGCAGGCGCCGCACTCCCCGGCTCGGCCGGTTTCGGTGCGGCGTCGTCGAACAGATTCAAGCGCTCGCGCAACTCGTGCGCAGGCACGGGTTGTTGATCCGCCGGCAGCGCGTTCGGATCAACCGGTGTCGCCGGGGCATTGCCGTTCTGACTCTGATCCGCCGGCTTAGCCGCGTCGGCACCTTGCGCACCTTCGATGGCCGCTTGGGCCTTCTTGGTCAGCACCACAATATCGATGCGGCGGTTGACCGGGTTGAACGGGTTTTCCCGATCGAACAGCGCCGACGAGGCATACCCTACTACCCGCGCCACTTGCGCATCCGGATAGCTACCGGCAACCAAGGCACGCCGGGCAGCGTTGGCACGGTTGGCCGACAGCTCCCAGTTACCGTAATCACCGGTACCGATATAAGGCTTGGCATCGGTGTGGCCGCTGATGCTGATCTTGTTCGGCACCGCTTTGATGGTGTCGGCCATGGCCAGCAGGATGTCTTCGAAGTAAGGCTTCAGGCGTGCGGAACCCGAGTCGAACATCGGTCGGTTCTCGGCGTCCATGATCTGGATGCGCAAGCCGTTCGGGGTGATCTCGAAGAGGATCTGATCCTTGAACTTCTGCAGTTGCGGGTTCTCGTCGACCTTGTTCTGCAATTCTTGCAGGAGCAGTTCCAGGCGCTCTTTCTCGACCTGCTCGGCCATGCCTTCAACCTGTTCGGTGTCGACCGTGACCTTGTCCGGTTGCGGCTGCGACTTCACCTCGGGGTTGAGGGTGTTTTCCGGCGCCAGGGTCGGCGTGCCGCCCAAGTCGATGATGTACGGCGTGCCGCTTTCGGAGAAGCCGACCGGGTCTTTGAAGTAACCGGCGATGGCGATCTTCTGCTCCGGCGTCGCGGTGGACAGCAGCCACAACACGAGGAAGAACGCCATCATCGCCGTGGCGAAGTCGGCGAAGGCGATTTTCCACGCCCCGCCGTGATGCCCGCCGGCTATGCGCTTGACGCGCTTGATGATAATCGGCTGATTATTTTCCATGACTTAGCGACCGCGAACCGCTTGTTCCAGCTCGGCGAAGCTTGGGCGGTGCGCCGGGTACAAAACCTTGCGACCGAACTCGACCGCCAGCGAAGGCGGCATGCCGGAAGCCGAAGCTACCAGCGAGGCCTTGATGGCTTCATAGACGTTCAGCTCTTCCTTGGCATCGTGGGCCAGCGAGTGCGCCAGCGGGCCGAAGAAACCGTAGGCCGCGAGAATACCGAAGAAGGTACCGACCAGTGCCGCACCGACGTGCAGACCGATGGACTTCTGATCGCCTTCACCCAGCGAGGCCATGGTCACCACGATACCGAGTACCGCCGCGACGATACCGAAACCGGGCATGGCGTCGGCGATGCCGTTCACCGCATGGGATGGATGCTCGAGGTCTTCTTTCAGGCTGTACAGTTCCATGTCGAACAAGCCTTCCAGCTCGTGCGGCGCCATGTTGCCGGAGGACATGATGCGCAGGTAATCGCAGATAAACGCGGTCATGCGTTCGTCTTTGAGCACTGCCGGGTACTTGGCGAAAATCGGGCTCGCGGCGGCATCTTCGATGTCGCCTTCGATGGCCATCATGCCTTCGCGGCGGCTCTTGTTGAGGATCTCGTAGATCAGGCCGAGCACTTCCAGATAGAACGTGTGGCTGAAGCGCGAACTGAACATGCTCAGGGATTTCTTGAGCACGTGCATCGTCATGTAGCCGGGGTTGGCCTGGAGGAATGCACCCAGTGCCGCACCACCGATGATCAACACCTCGAAAGGCTGGATCAGGGCGGCAATCTTGCCGTGGGAGAGCACGTATCCGCCGAGCACGCTCGCGAATACGACGATGATGCCGATAATTTTAGCCATAGGTAGAAAGTACTTATTTAAGTCGGGTTCAAGGTCATATTCGGAAGTTAAAAAATCTCTTCTTCTACTTATCGGCAAAACTGCGCCAGACTATAGCCAGTTCAGGCGAAAAGCCAATTTAGCCCATGCCGGGCGCGTCTACAGTCAGTGAAGATCTCGTCCAGACATGGCTAATGAAACGAACGTCCCACACGCAAAACCGACCACGCTCGACGGCTGGGTCAAGCTGCTCGACAGCGTCCGGCTGCCCGTGCCGCAAGAGGCTCACGACAAAGTCTGCCGGGCGATCCGCGACAACCGCAGCTCGTTGCGCGACATCGCCGACCTGATGCAGGAGAGCCCGGCGCTGGCCTTGAGCATCATCCGTGAGGCAAATCGTCACACCCACGGCACGATGGCCGCACCGGCGGAAAATCTCGAGGTGGCAATCAATCGCCTCGGCCTTGCCCGCACCGAAGAACTGCTCGCGCGCTTGCCTGCCGAACCGCAGATGCAGATTCCCAAGGCCCTGCGCCAGTTACAGATGATCAGCCAGCACGCGACGCAACAGGCCAACGGTTTTTTCGCCAGTCGCCTGGCGCGGCTGTGGCAGGACATTCATTGGGGCAGCTTGTTGTTCCTCTCGCCGCTTTGGCCCTTGGCGCTGACGTATCCAGAGTTGCTCGAAGAGTGGGAACTGCGGGTTATCCACAAGGGCGAGTCGGCCCCGGTGGTCGAGAAGCAGCTGTTTGGCGTGCGCCTGCTGAAGATCGCCGAGGCGCTGGTGCAAATCTGGCACCTGCCGATCTGGGTCCAGCAGGGCTATAAATTGCTGCTCAGCGAACAGCGTGAACTGGTCAAAGTCCTGCGCATCGCCCGCGACAGCGAACATCCGCTGCGCCAGCAAAACCGTCTCGATGACGATCCGACCCTGCGCCGCTGGCTCAACCAGCCGGCCAACACTGTGCTGCTGGCCAACGGCCTGGCACTGTCGGCGCAACAAGCGTGGGACAGTCGGCACAGCGAACGCTGGCAGTACCTGACCAGCCTTTATCTGCAGATTTCCATGGATGAAGTGCAACAACAGTTGCACCAGCAAGCCGCCAACAGTGCGCGCCATCATGCGATGCCCGACCTCTGGCACCCGGCGGTTTCGCTGCTGTGGCCGTGGGGCACCCATCGTTTGCCGGCCGGCATGCTACCCGCCGCTGCGCCAACCTCGGAAGATCTGACGCAATGGCGCCGGCAATGCGCCGAACTGTTGGCCGAGCCGAGCCGTTTCACCAATGCCATGAGCCTGACCGTCGCCGCTCGCGATGCGCTGGTGGCCAGCGGCATGCGCCGGGTGATGATCCTGATGGCCGACCGCACGCAGTCCAATCTGCGCGTGAATCAAACCGCCGGGCTGCCGAAAGAAGCGGCGGCGCTGAATTTTGTCGTCAGCCAGAGCAAGGTCCTGCAACGGCTGCTCGCGCAACAGGCGCAGGTGCGGATCAATCCCGAGAACAACGCACAATTCTCTGCCCTGCTGCCAGCGAGCCTGCGCACGCTGTTTCGCGGCGAGCATCTATTCCTGCGCTCGCTGGTCAATAACGGTCGGGTGATCATGATCGTCGTCGCCGATCAGGGCGGCGGGCCGTTCGCCGACATCACCGTGCAAGCCTTTGGCAAAACCGCGCAGTGCATCGAAAAAGCCCTGCACAGCTTTAGCAGCCGTGGCCGATGAGGCTGCGCTACAATCCTCCCCTTTGTGCTCTGGAGACCTCACATGTCTGACTTCTCTGGCTTGCCGCTCGTCATCGAGGCGAGCGACCTGCTCCCGCGTCTCGATTCCCCTGAACTGATTCTGGTGGACCTGACCAGCCCTGCCCGTTATGCCGAAGGTCACTTTCCCGGCGCACGCTTTGTCGACCCGAAACGCACCCAGCTCGGCCAGCCGCCAGCGCCGGGCCTGCTGCCGGCCAAAGGCGATCTGGAAGCGTTGTTCGGTGAACTGGGCCACCGCCAGGACGCGGTCTACGTCGTGTATGACGACGAAGGCGGCGGCTGGGCCGGGCGTTTCATCTGGCTGCTCGACGTGATCGGTCACGACAAATACCACTACGTCGACGGCGGTTTGCCGGCGTGGCTGGCGGCCGGCATGCCGATGTCGATCCAGGTTCCGCCTGCGGTCGGCGGCCCGGTGGCGCTGACCCTGCACGAAGAGCCGACGGCAACCCGCGAATACCTGCAAAGCCGTCTCGGCGCTGCCGATCTGGCGATCTGGGATGCGCGCGGACCACTGGAATACTCCGGCGAGAAAGTACTGGCCGCCAAGGCCGGTCACATCCCCGGCGCGGTCAACTTCGAATGGACGGCGGGCATGGACAAGGCACGTCAGCTGCGCATTCGCAGTGACATGCCGCAGATCCTCGAAGACCTCGGGATTACCAAGGACAAAGAAATCATTACTCACTGCCAGACCCATCACCGGTCGGGCTTCACTTATCTGGTGGCCAAGTCCCTCGGTTATCCGCGGGTCAAGGGCTACGCCGGTTCCTGGGGCGAATGGGGCAACCACCCTGACACGCCTGTCGAGATTTAAGGTTTTTAAGGACAACTAATGAAAGAGCGTCTGTTTATCCTCAGCCAGTACCTGCTGCCTCATCACCTGCTGTCGCGTCTGGCCGGCTGCGTTGCCGAGTGCCGCGTGCGCTGGTTCAAGAATGCCTTCACGCAGTGGTTCGCCAAGCGTTATCAGGTCGACATGTCGCAAGCACTGGTCGAAGACCTCACCGCTTACGAGCACTTCAACGCCTTCTTCACCCGCGCCTTGAAAGACGGCGCGCGTCCGCTGGACGAAACCCCGGGCGCGATCCTCAGCCCGGCCGACGGTGCGGTCAGCCAGCTCGGCCCGATCGAACACGGTCGCGTGTTCCAGGCCAAGGGCCACAGCTTCAGCGTGCTGGAACTGCTCGGCGGTGACGCAGCCAACGCGGCACCGTTCATGGGCGGCGACTTCGCCACTATTTACCTGTCGCCGAAGGACTACCACCGCGTGCACATGCCGCTGGCCGGCACCCTGCGCGAAATGGTCTACATCCCGGGCCGGATCTTCTCGGTCAACCAGACCACCGCAGAAAATGTTCCGGAACTGTTCGCCCGCAACGAACGTGTAGCGTGCATCTTCGACACCGAGCGCGGGCCGATGGCTGTGGTACTGGTGGGCGCAATGATCGTCGCTTCGATCGAAACCGTATGGGCCGGTCTGGTCACCCCACCCAAGCGTGAACTGAAAACCTTCCGCTACGACGAAGCTGCGCGTGCGCCGATCCATCTGGAAAAAGGTGCGGAACTGGGGCGCTTCAAGCTGGGTTCGACCGCAATCGTGCTGTTCGGGCCGGATCAAGTGAAATGGGCGCAAGAGTTGGTGGCGGGTTCGCCAGTGCAGATGGGCCAAGGCCTGGCGCTGCCAAAAGCCTGAACATGATGTGAGCCACTGATCCGCCCTTTCACACGTCTGCGAAAGGGCGGATACGACTCGGTGGTGCCGTTACTCTATTTGCCCACGGAAGCCGATCGGGCCTTCGTTGGCATAGGTATTGGTGCCACTGAGGTTTTTCCCTCCGTCACTGGACGTGACGCTCAACGCGATAACGTTCTGGTTGTCCCGGCCGCCAATCACCCACTTGCCGCCCGGATGCCATGGGGCATCATCGCCACCCCACTGATTCTCGACGTTGTACTGGTTCTGACCGGTGCGTTGCGCTTTGAAGCCAATGGGACCTTCCCCGGCATAGGTCATGGTGCCGGTGAACGTTTTACCGTCATCGCGCGACTGGATCTCGATAGCGACGACATTCTGGTTGTCCCGCCCGCCCAGTACCCAGGTTCCACCCGGATGCCACGGCGCCGAACTGCCACCCCATTGATTTGCCACTGCATATTTAGACATGAACCTCATCTCCTTGAAGTTTCGGGAGACCTGCCCGAGGTTGACGGCAGGCCGTGCAACCGTGCGTTTCCGATCGCACGCCAGAGAGACTAGTAGGCCTTGGAGAATGGCATCCGGCCAGCAGACCAGCGGTCAAAAAGCCTGACGCCAACCAGCGAAACAGACCACAACTGCTAGAGTTTCGGGCATCGCCTCTTTCGCCATCGGAGCCAGTCAAGGCATGAGTGAATCTCGCCCCCTACCCTCCCTGCGCGCCCCGACCCCGACGCAAACGCGCCTGTCGTTTTGCGAAGCAACGCCGCGCGACCTCAAGCGCTGGATCGCCGGCCTGCCCAAGGCCAACATCGGTGAAACCGCTCGCCTGCTGTATCAAGGCCTGGGCGAACTCAATCAATTGCTCACCCCCAGTGACAATCGCCTCAACCTGCTGGAGCTGCTGCGCCCCGAGGTCTATTTCGTCTGCCAGCATCTGGAACGGCATTTCCTGCATCAAGCGATCATGCTCGACGAACGTTCGCGCAAGATCAGCAATCTGTGCCAGGCGCTGCAAAGCCATCTGGCCATCGGCTACAAACAGATCGTGTTGCGGATTGCGCCGAAGTACAGCAAGGATCGCGCGGCATTGGTCAGTATGGCCCTGCAACGGGCGGCCCATGCACTCAAAGGTCAACTGCTGCGTGCCACGCAGTTATATAGCGCGCCGCCGGAGCATGTGTGGTTCGAACTGCATCAGCTGTATCGCAGCACCTGCGAACTGCAACTGCAACAACGCCGGGTGCATGATGATCTCGCCAGCCTCACCACCGAACTCAGTCTTGAACAGACTTACATCGCCGCCCTGCTCCTGGGCAGCGCCCGTTGCAATCAATTGCGGCAGAACCAGATCGCCCGCTTGGCCGAAGTACTCGAACCGTGGAGCGCCCTGCTCAAATTGCATCCCGCTCGCACGAGCGAAGGCCTGTTTGCGATCAGCCCGGCCATCGATGCCGGCCCGCGCTACCGCAACATGTTTCGCAGCGAAGAACAGCCCGGATTGCTCGGCTTCGATCCACAGCCGCTAGTGAACGCCATCGAAGCGCATTTGCAGCATCAAGACACATCAACGCCGCTACCCGTGCCGGCCGGCCTGAGCCTCGATACCCTGCAACACCTGCACGCCACTTGGGGGCAGGCCGCCGAGCGCAGCTTTCAACGTACCGTTGGCCAGGGCAATCTCACTGTATGCGTGGGTATGAGCGCCCTGCACTTTTACCTCGGCGGCGAGCGCAGTTTCAGCGAATTGCTCAAGCATCCCGCAGCGCGCCCGGCAAATTTCCGCAGTAGCGTCGCTGAAGGTGAAAAGGACAGTTGGAGCCAGGCCTTCGACGCGGCACCGCAGAGCAAATCTGATGAATTTTTGCCTTACGAGGAAATCCAGTACGACCATTTGCTCGAGGATGAAAGCGGCACGGACAGTACGCCGCATTACCCGACCTACGCCCTGCCGGTGATCAATCACAGCCCCGGCGGATACTGCCTCGCGTGGCCAGATGAAGTGCCCGCCGAATTGCAGGCCGGAGAAATGCTCGGCATCCACGACAGTGTCAGTCTGGGCTGGAGCATCGCGGTCATTCGCTGGATCCGCCAGGTGCGCGGCGGCGGCACGCAAATGGGCATTGAACTGGTGGCACCCCATGCTCAGCCTTGCGGCCTGCAACTGGTGCGCTCGCGCGACGATCACAGTCAGTATCTGCGCGGATTACTCCTGCCGGAGATCAGCGCGATCGACTTGCCGGCGACCCTGCTGGCGCCGCGCTTGCCGTTTCAGGAAGGCAATAAAGTGTTGATCAATACCCAGGGCGAAGAACACCGCGCCGGGCTGGATCGACGGGTGGCGAGTACGCACAGTTTCAATCAGTTTGCCTATCGCTCGCTGGAGGCCGCGCGCAATGGCGGGAGCGAGGAGGATTTTGATTCGTTGTGGAAGTCGCTTTAAAGCAAAAGATCGCAGCCTTCGGCAGCTCCTACAGGGAAATGCATATCCCTCTGTAGGAGCTGCTGAAGACTGCGATCTTTTGATCTTTAATTACAACTGCCCGTCGCGATCGCGGAAACCCAGCAGATACAGCACGCCATCCAGCCCCAACGTCGAAATCGCCTGCTTCGCCGACTGTTTCACCAGCGGCTTGGCACGGAACGCCACGCCCAAACCGGCAATCGCCAGCATCGGCAGGTCATTCGCGCCGTCGCCGACCGCGATGGTCTGCTCCAGACGCAAACCTTCCTTGTGTGCCAATTCTTTGAGCAAGTCAGCCTTGCGCTGCGCATCGACAATCGGTTCGATTGCCACGCCGGTGCACTTGCCGTCGACCACTTCCAGCTCGTTGGCGAACACATAGTCGATGCCGAGCTTGGCCTGCAGTTGTTTGGCGAAATAGGTGAAGCCGCCGGACAGAATCGCAGTCTTGTAGCCCAGACGCTTGAGTTCGGCGAACAGCGTTTCGGCGCCTTCGGTCAGACGCAGCGAAGCGCCGATCGAGTCCAGCACGCTGACATCCAGACCTTTGAGCAAGGCCAGACGCTCTTTGAAACTGGCGCGGAAGTCCAGCTCGCCGGCCATGGCGCGTTCAGTGATTGCCGACACCTGCTCGCCCACGCCGGCAGCCTTGGCCAGTTCGTCGATGACCTCGGCTTCGATCAGCGTCGAGTCCATGTCGAACACCGCCAGACGACGGTTGCGACGGAACAGCGAATCTTCCTGGAAGGCGATGTCGACGTTCAGCTCTTGGGCAACGCTGAGGAATTCGGCACGCAGCGCCTGCGGATCAGCCGCTTCGCCACGCACGGAGAACTCGATGCACCCCTTGCCTTTGTCGGCCGGAGTGTCCAGCGGCATGCGACCCGACAGACGGTCGATGTGATCGATGTTCAGGCCGTATTTGGCGGTGATCGAGCTGACGGCCTGCAATTGGCCAGCGGTGACTTTGCGGGTCAGCAAGGTGACGATGTGGCGTTTCTTGCCCTGATTGCCCACCCACTGCTGGTAATCCTCTTCGGACACCGGGGTGAAGCGCACCTGCTGGTCGAGCTCGTAGCCCTTGAACAGAATGTCCTTGAGCACGGATTTACCCTGCTCGGAATCGGGGATTTCAACCAGGATGCCAAACGACAGGGTGTCGTGGATCACCGCCTGACCGATGTCGAGAATGTTCACACCACCTTGTGCCAGAACGCCGGTAATGGCTGCCGTCAGACCCGGACGGTCGACTCCCGTGATGTTAATCAGGACGATTTCGCGCAACGCGCACCCCCGCAACTGGAAAAAAACCGCATTCTACCCACTTTCAGTGACCATCGGGCACCGCGAGCGCTTTGCCGGCCTAGGGCCTGTCGCTATACTGCGCGTCAACTTCACGGACAAAAGAGCCGAGCTCAGTGAACCGGCCCACGCCAGTTAAAACCGATAACTTCTTCCTGCTGATCTTCCGTGCACTGCGCCACCGCCGTGTACCGATTGCATTGCGCATTGCCAGCCATAACGTGATCCTGGTCGCTCTGGCCCTGGTGATCTATGCCGGCGTGATGGGTTTGCAATTCAAGCAGGCCATGCACCAGCAGGCCGATGCGCTGGGCGAAAGCCTGACCACGCAGACCGCGACCTCTGCCACAGAGCTGTTGGTGTCCAACGACATCCTCAGCCTGAACGTGCTGCTCAACAACCTGACCAAGAACAAACTGGTGGCCCACGCGGCGATCTACAGCGTGGATAACCGCATCCTCGCCGAGTCCGGTCAGCGGCCCAAGCACAGCCTGCTGGGCGAAGCCGAGGGCATGTACGAGAGCAAGATCACTTTCCAGGACGTGACCGCCGGGCAGCTGCGCATCAGCCTGGACATGGATCAGTTCCAGCAGCCGATGACCATCAGCCTGCAAAGCATGGGCATTCTCAGCGGGATTCTGTTGGCGCTGTCGCTGGCCTTGAGCCTGCGCATGGGCCGCTATCTGTCGACGCCGCTGCTGCAACTGCGGGTATGGTTGCGCCGTATCGACGAACACACGCCGGGCATCGATCGTCAGGATGAAATCGGCGATCTGGCGCGTCAGCTGCACGCCAACTACGCGCCGGAGCCTGCACCTGAACCGGAGCCTGAGTTCGAGGACGAAGAGGACGAGCCGGAATTCGAGGTGCGCAACTTGCGTGATCCGAGTTTCGACGAAACCCGTCCAATGGCCGCGCAGAAGCCTGCGCCGAGACATCTGGTCAGCACCGTCGAAGACGATGATGACGATGACGCATTCGCCGACCTGCGCGACGAGTCGCTCAATGGCGCGCCCCAACCTGTCGTCCGCCAACCGTCTCCAAGCGTGCCGCAGCACACCGCCGTATTGGCCGTGCAACTGGGCTCGCAAGAACAACTGCGTCGCTTGCCACGGGCACGCCTGGAAGAGTTGCAGGTGCGCTATCGCGACTGCCTCGATCAGGCTGCGTCGCTGTATCAGGGCGAAATCGAAACCCTGAACGACGGCAGCACGCTGATGCTCTTCCACACCGAAGACAGCGGCGACGATTACCTGACCAACGCGATCTGCTGCGGCGAGCTGCTGCGGGCACTGGGCCATCAGTTGCAAATTGAAGTCGCGGACAGCGGCATCACCCTGCAATTGCAGCTGGGCCTGACTTTGGGCGATGAGCTGTTCGGTCTGAGCCAGATTGATCTGCTGCTGACCGACTCGGCGCAGGACGCCCTGGCCTTGTCGCAACACAGCCGTAACCTGCTGCTGGTCGAGCGCAAGATCAGTGACGATGCCTTGATTCGCCAGCGTGCGCGGATCCGGCCGATTGCCAGCCCTGAAGGTGCTTGCTGTGTAGAGCGGTTGATGGAGCCGTATCCGTCGATGCTCGAGCGGCAACTGGCGCGGATGCATGAGCGTCGGGCTTAAGCCTTAGGCCTGAAACACAGAAGCCCGCAGACGAGTGATTGTCTGCGGGCTTTTTTGTGGCTGACTGAAAAGCCCCTCACCCTAGCCCTCTCCCAGAGGGAGAGGGGGACTGACCGAGTTGTCTGACGCGATACATCGACCTGACAAATCGAGTCGATCATGGATTCACAGCAGGACGATCAGGTCGGCGTAACTCTGCAATATCCCCCAATCGGTCCCCTCTCCCTCCGGGAGAGGGCTAGGCGGGCGGCGTTCCGATGAGGGGCTTTTGATCTTCTAGCCCCCAGATACAACAAAGCCCGCACAAGGCGGGCTCTGTTCTGACTCGATCCGGCTTAGAAGCGGAACACTTCCATATCGGTACGAATCGGCGATGCCATCGGAATCTTCGGCTGCTTCTCGGTATCCGCCGCCGGTGCTGCTGGCTTCGGTGCCGCTTTACGCGGGACCTCAGCCACCGGTGGCTGATTGGCCAACGGCTTGAGCGCTACCGACAATTGCTCGGCCAGACGCTGCAGCAAAATGCCCTGGGCCTGAACCTGCGAAGCGGTACTGCCAGCATGCAGCTCCTGCAGATGAACGATGCGGTTATCGCGTACCTGACCACGACGGTCAATCAGGCGCCATTGCGCATCGAGAATCGCCGGTTGTTTCTGGCCAGAGTCCAGACGCGTGATGGTCAGCAACACCTGCACATCCGGAGTGAACCCCGCAGTGGCCGGTGCCAATACCACACGCTGGCTGTCCAGATGGCCAGCGACCTGACGCATCAGCAACTGATCGATATCCGACGAAAGGCTGCCAGCCCAACGACCATCGGTCGCTGCCTGCAGGCTGCCGTCCGGTTGACGTTGCAGCAATGTCTCACGTTGCAGGTAATCGGCTACGACTACCGGGCCTAACAAAACCGCCATACCCGCGCTTTGCGCAGGCTGAACCGGACTTCCGCTGTCCAGTTGATACAGCGACACCGGCTGGTGAACGCTGCAACCCGCCAGGCCCAAAACGCCGGCGAGCAGGAAAATAAGGGGGCGCAGAGCAGTCATCATCCCGTCCAGGTGGCCGCCACAAGGCTGACCACAGTGAAAATACTCAATAAATATGAAGAACGCTCGGCCACGCCGGCGCTTGGAAAGGCCATATCATCCGTGAATATGCGTTCCGACTCCAGCGCCAAAGCGTCGATCTACGCGTTAAATCGTGGATCGACGCGTCTAGCACGCTTAATTGAGGTTTTCGACGAGCAGCGCATCGACCCGCTGGAAGCCCCTTGGAAGCTTATTGCCACGACGTCCACGCTCACCCTTGTAGTGTTCGAGGTCGTCGGCCTTCAGCGACAGGGTCCGTTTTCCGGCCTGCAGCACCAAGGTGGCGCCTTCCGGAAGTACGGCGATGTCCGTGACATATTCTTCGCGACTGGCCACGCGCTCACCGGAAATACCGATGATCTTGTTGCCTTTGCCCTTACCTAATTGTGGCAGATCGCTGATCTTGAAGATCAGCAGGCGACCTTCGGTCGTGACCGAAGCCAGCCAGTTCTGCTCGCGATCGGTCACCGGGCGTGGCGCGATCACTTTGGCGTTGTTCGGCAGGCTCAACAGGGCTTTACCGGCCTTGTTCTTGGCTTGCAGGTCTTCGCCCTTGACCACGAAGCCGTAACCGGCGTCGGACGCGATCACGTACAGCGCATCGTCTTCCGGCATCAGCACGCATTCGAACGTGGCGCCGGGCGGCGGCGTCAGGCGGCCGGTCAGCGGTTCGCCCTGGCCACGGGCCGACGGCAAGGTGTGCGCGGGCACCGAGTAGCTGCGGCCGGTCGAGTCGATAAACACGGCAAACTGGTTGGAGCGCCCCGCCGCCGAAGTCTTGAAGCCGTCACCGGCCTTGTACGACAGGCCGGTGGCGTCGATGTCATGACCTTTGGCCGAACGGATCCAGCCTTTTTCCGACAGCACCACGGTGACTTTTTCATTCGGCAGCAAATCGTGCTCGGTCAGCGCCTTGGCTTCAGCGCGCTCGACAATCGGCGACCGACGGTCATCACCGTAGGTTTCGGCGTCTTTCAACAGCTCGGTGCGCACCAGTTTCTTCAGCTTGGCTTCGCTGCCCAGCAGGGCTTGCAGCTTGGCTTGTTCCTTGAGCAACTCGTCCTGCTCGTCGCGCAACTTCATCTCTTCCAGTCGCGCCAACTGACGCAGACGGGTGTCGAGGATGTAGTCGGCCTGAATCTCACTGAGGGCGAAACGCTCGATCAGCTTGGCTTTCGGGTGCTCCTCGGTACGGATGATGTGGATCACTTCATCCAGGTTGAGGTAGGCAATCAACAAACCGTCCAACAGGTGCAGGCGACGCTCGACCTTGTCGAGGCGGAATTGCAGGCGACGACGCACGGTCAGCACGCGGAATTCCAGCCACTCGACCAGCAGCGCACGCAGGTTTTTCAGCTGCGGCTTGCCGTCCAGACCGATAATGTTGACGTTGACCCGGTAGGTCGACTCCAGCTCGGTGCTGGCGAACAAGTGCTGCATCAGCGCTTCGTGATCGACGCGGCTGTTGACCGGGATGATCACAATACGGCACGGGTTTTCGTGGTCGGATTCATCGCGCAGGTCAGCGATCTGCGGAGCCTTCGACGGTTTGGCCTGCATCAACGCGGCGATTTGCTCCAGCACTTTGGCCCCGGACACCTGGTGCGGCAGCGCGGTGACGATGATGTCACCGTCCTCGACGTGGTAAACGGCGCGCATGCGCACCGAGCCCTTGCCGGTTTCGTACATCTTCAGCAGGTCGGCACGCGGCGTGATGATTTCCGCTTCGGTCGGATAATCCGGACCTTGAATGTGTTCGCAGAGCTGTTCGACCGTGGCTTTCGGCTCATCAAGCAGGCGCACGCAAGCGGTGGCGACTTCACGCAGGTTATGCGGCGGCACGTCGGTGGCCATGCCCACGGCAATGCCGGTGGTGCCGTTGAGCAGGATGTTTGGCAGGCGCGCTGGCAGGACCAAAGGTTCCTGCAGGGTACCGTCGAAGTTCGGCCCCCAGTCGGCGGTGCCCTGACCGAGTTCGCTGAGCAGCACTTCGGAATAACGCGACAACCGCGCTTCGGTGTAACGCATGGCGGCGAAGGACTTCGGATCGTCCGGCGCACCCCAGTTACCCTGACCGTCGACCAGCGTGTAGCGATAGCTGAACGGCTGCGCCATCAGGACCATCGCTTCGTAGCACGCCGAGTCGCCGTGCGGGTGGAATTTACCGAGCACGTCACCGACGGTACGCGCCGATTTCTTGTGCTTGGAATCAGCGTCCAGCCCCAGCTCGCTCATGGCGTAGACGATACGCCGCTGTACCGGTTTCAGGCCGTCGCCGATATGCGGCAGAGCACGGTCCATGATCACGTACATGGAGTAATTGAGGTAGGCACTTTCGGTGAAGTCGGCCAACGAGCGGCGTTCTACACCGTCCAGGCTGAGATCAAGGGGGTTGCTCATGCAGGCCTCATCGGTTCGTTGTCTGGCGCAGCAGCATGGTGCCACCGCGCTGAGTAAATTCAAGTTTGTTCAGGGCGCTCATGCCGAGCAGCACCTGATCGCCATGCAGCCCCGGCGCCACCAGTGCGCGGACGTCGCGCAGCACAATGTCACCCAGTTGCAGGCGGTCGATTTTGGTCCGGTAGCCCTGGCTCAGGCCATTGGCCGTGCTCAGGGTCACACCGAAACCTTCTTCCAGCTTCAAACGCTTGGCCAGATCCGCCGGGATCGCTACATCGGTTGCGCCGGTGTCGAGCATGAACTCGACCGGTTCGCCGTTGATCTGACCGCTGGCGACAAAATGCCCTTGGGCGTTGCCGGCCAGCTTCACCTCGATAAACCCTTCGCCCTGCTCCGAACTGACCACGACGTTCGGATTCTGCTGGCGTTGCTCCCACTGGCCGAAAAACCGCGTCGCCAGAAACAGCGCCGCGCACCATGCCAGAATCATCAGCACCCGACCGGCGCGTTTGCCCGGGGGTTGCTGGCTCACGGCTTCGCGCTCCAGCCACCCTCAGGCGCGGCGAAGCGCCAGACGATCGGCCGAACCTCACCGTCGGCACGCGGCCCAAAATTATTGTCAACGCCGACCCACGCACCCTCAGCGTCAACGATCAGCGCCTCTTCCAACCCGAAGTTCTGCGAGTAGCGGCGGTTGGCCTGCAACAATTCAGCGGCGTACGACCAGCAACGCTCGACCTTGGCGGTCTGCGCATCGCGCCGACAAATCTGGAAGGCGTTGCGCTCAAGGGTAAACAATTTGCCGTTAAACAACGAAAGGTCGGAAAAGTCCCGGTCGACCGCTCTGGCCTTCGGGAACTGCGGCGGCTGCATTTCCTTGCCGCCCTCGCTGAGCAGCACGCAACGACCATCGCAATCCCACACCGTCTGCCGGCGCTTGATCAGCAGCAAGCCACGGCTTTGCCGTTCGGCGGCCAGCCACATCTGATCGCCCGCCGGATTGATCGCCAGGCCTTCGAAGATCGCATTGAAATGCAGGAGCATGCCGCTGGCCCGTGCTTCGCGAACCATCATCGGCGAGATCTTCAGCCAGTTGACCGGGCCGCTGACGGGCACCTGCAAGACCGCCGCATGGCCCTCGCTGACAATGTAGCGATTGCCGGCGCTGTCGCAGCTGATACCTTCGAAATCCAGGTCGCCACCGCGCACGAACGAAGCGGCCCAGTTGCGCGAGCGCAACCCCCACGGCAAACCGGTCTCCGGCACCAGGGGGACGTCGATGTGCAAGGCTTCGGCCTGCCAGACCTGTTCGGCGGTATTGAGCCGATAGATCTGATCGTCATCGCGGTCCGACACCGTCCACAACTCGCTGCCACACATGGCCAGCCCCGACAGGTTACCGCCGCGCATGCCGTCGACCGGGTGCTCGGAGAGCACGCGCAATTCCTGCAACGGCTCGGCCGACACGCTCATCGCACTCAGCAGCAACGCACCCGCCAAGGCCCAGCCAAACCGCATCAGGCCAGCACCTCGGCGAGGTTGCCTTTGGATTCAAGCCAGGTCTTGCGGTCACCGGCGCGTTTCTTCGCCAGCAGCATGTCCATCATTTCCGAGGTTTCAGCGAAGTCTTCGCCCAGTGTCAGTTGCACCAGGCGCCGAGTGTTCGGGTCCATGGTGGTTTCACGCAGCTGTGGCGGGTTCATTTCACCCAGACCTTTGAATCGGGTGACCTGTGGTTTACCGCGTTTCTTCTCGGCGACCAGACGATCGAGAATGCCGTCGCGTTCGGCTTCGTCGAGGGCGTAGTAAATCTCTTTGCCCAGGTCGATACGGTACAGCGGCGGCATTGCCACGTAGACGTGACCGGCATCGACCAGCGGGCGGAAATGCTGGACGAACAGCGCACACAGCAAGGTTGCGATATGCAGACCGTCGGAGTCGGCGTCGGCGAGGATGCAGATTTTGCCGTAGCGCAGCTGGCTCATGTCCGCTGCACCCGGATCGACACCGATGGCCACGGCAATGTTGTGCACTTCCTGGCTGGCGAGTACCTCGCTGCCGTCGACTTCCCAAGTGTTGAGGATCTTGCCGCGCAACGGCAGGATCGCCTGGAATTCCTTGTCCCGCGCTTGCTTGGCGGAACCGCCGGCGGAATCACCCTCGACCAGAAACAGTTCGGAACGCATCGGATCCTGCCCGGCGCAGTCAGCCAGTTTGCCCGGCAGTGCCGGCCCCTGGGTGACGCGTTTACGCTCGACTTTCTTGCTTGCCTTGAGACGACGACCGGCGTTGTTGATCGCCAGTTCCGCCAGGGCCAGACCGGTCTCCGGGTTGGCGTTGAGCCACAGGCTGAAGGCGTCCTTGACCACACCGGAGACGAACGCCGCCGCTTCACGCGACGACAGACGCTCTTTGGTCTGGCCGGAGAATTGCGGCTCCTGCATCTTCATCGACAGCACGAAAGCGATCCGCTCCCAGACGTCTTCCGGCGCCAGCTTCACGCCGCGCGGCAGCAGGCTGCGGAATTCGCAGAACTCGCGCATCGCATCAAGCAGGCCCTGACGCAAACCGTTGACGTGGGTACCGCCCTGCGCCGTCGGGATCAGGTTGACGTAGCTTTCCTGCACCGCGTCGCCACCTTCCGGCAACCACAGCAGCGCCCAGTCGACCGCTTCCTTATTACCGGCGAAAGCGCCGCAGAACGGTTCGTCCGGCAGGCGTTCGAATTCGCTGACGGCATCGACCAGATAGGAGCGCAGGCCGTCTTCGTAATGCCATTCGACTTTCTCGCCGGTGCCTTTGTCTTCAAAGCTGACCAACAGGCCCGGGCACAACACAGCCTTGGCCTTGAGCACGTGCTTGAGGCGGCTGATGGAGAATTTCGGTGAATCGAAATACTTCGGATCCGGCGCGAAGTACACGCTGGTGCCGGTATTGCGCTTGCCAACGGTGCCAACGATTTCCAGCTCGGAGGCCTTGAAGCCGTCGTTGAAGGTCATCTGGTATTCGTTGCCGTCACGCTTGACGCGCACACGGACTTCGGTCGACAAGGCGTTGACCACGGAAATACCTACCCCGTGCAGACCGCCGGAGAACTGGTAGTTCTTGTTGGAAAACTTGCCGCCCGCATGGAGCTTGGTGAGGATCAGCTCAACGCCCGACACGCCCTCTTCCGGGTGGATGTCGACCGGCATGCCACGGCCGTCGTCGCTGACTTCCAGCGAATGGTCGGCGTGCAGGATGACCTGCACCGACTTGGCGTGGCCGGCCAGGGCTTCGTCGACGCTGTTGTCGATGACTTCCTGGGCGAGGTGGTTCGGCCGACTGGTGTCGGTGTACATGCCGGGGCGTTTGCGCACCGGGTCGAGGCCCGAGAGGACTTCGATGGCGTCGGCGTTATAAGAGCTAGCGCTGGGAGTGGCCATAGGGTCTCGTCGTCAGTCATTCATGAAATAGGGGCAAGACTTCACAGTTCGGTGAAATCGATTGCCTGATACACATCGGCGCCAATGCCGGCAAAACTCAGCAACGCCGGCAATTGCCCGGCAAAACCCTGAAACCCATGGTCGCCGCCGGCCTGAATGCGCAATGCACAGGCCCGGTAATACTGCTGGGCGAGGCGATAATCCAGTGTTTCATCGCCGGTCTGCAACCATACCTGATAGCGCTGTGCATCCTGAGGCGCCGGCACTTCCAGTTCGGCCAGCGCCGTGACGTGGTCGTGGGTCAATTCCCAGGTTTCATCGGTGTACAGGTTTTTCTGCGGGCCCAGATAGCCGTCGAACATCCGGTGCGGGCTGACCGCCGGGTTCACCAGCAGGGCTTTCAGGCCATGGCGCTCGGCCAAGTGAGTCGCATAGTAGCCGCCGAGTGAGCTTCCCACCAGCAGCGGGCTGCCCAGTTCGGCAATCGCTTGCTCCAACTGACCGATGGCTTCACGCGGGTGGTGATGCAGGGCCGGGACACGCAGTTGCTCGCTCAACCCCAGCCGCTCCATCACCGCGACCAGCTGACAGGCCTTTTTCGAGGCCGGGGCGCTGTTGAAACCGTGGATATAAAGGATCGAACCGGACATTGGAGCTCCCTGGGTGTCGGCGAAAGAGAGCGGAGTTTACAGGGAGTCAGTGTAAGGGCATAAACAAAAACCCTGTGGCGAGGGAGCTTGCTCCCGCTCGGCTGCGCAGCAGTCGTAACCCAGACAATTGCTCTCTTCTGCGCTGACGCGGTGACTGAGTCTGGGTCTGCTACGCAGCCCAGCGGGAGCAAGCTCCCTCGCCACAATGATTTCAGTAACCTTCAGAACCGTAGTCGACTGTGAACTCGAATCCGGTAACGCGCTCAACGCCGGTTTCCAGCCGACCATCCGGCAACAACCGCAACCACCGATACCCCGGCGCCTGCTCACCGACTTTGAAGTCCTCACTCCCTGGCTCAAACTGAATGCACGTCGAAGGCGAAGCCATCAACCGCACGCCATTACGCTCGCGATCAATCTCCTGATGCACATGCCCCCACAACACGGCGCGCGCCTGTGGAAAACGATCCAGCACTTCGAAGAACGCTTCTGGATTGCGCAAACCGATCGGCTCCATCCACGCACAACCGATCGACACCGGATGATGGTGAAAACACACCAGATGATGGCGCTCCGGCGCTTCGCTCAGCGCGCGGGCCAACAGTTGCAATTGATCATCCTGAAGATACCCGGGCACCGAGCCCGGCACCGCGGAATCGAGCATCGTCACCCGCCAGTTGCCGATGTCGACCACAGGGTCGAGCAAGGCACTTTGCACCGCCGCCACGGCCATGATCTGCGGCTCATCGTGATTGCCGGGAATCCAGCGCGCCGGGGCCTCGATCTGTGCGGTCAGTTCACGAAACTGCTGATACGACTCCAGTGTGCCGTCCTGGGAAATATCACCCGTAGCCAGCATCAGATCGATTTGCGGCTGCTGCTCCAGCACCCGTTCGATGACTTTCTGCAGGCTCTCGCGGGTGTTCATGCCCAGCAGCGTGCCATCCGTTTCAGCAAACAGATGGCTGTCGGACAACTGCACCAGCAACGCCGCATCGGCGGTGGTCAACGTGGATACGCTCGGCAAGGCGCTCTCCCAAGGCAAAAGCACGGAATCGATCAAGTGCCGCAATTATGCTGGGGGATCAGTGAAAGAGGAAACCGCCGAACCGGACACAGTTCACAACTAGCGTACGACTTCGTACTCATGCCCCAACGCCAGACAATGACTCAGCCATTCCCCCAAGAACAGATTGAGCTGCGCCTTTTCATCCGGCTGATGCATCGCTGCATTCGGGTAAGGATAGATGCCGCGAAAGCGTCGCGCATGTTCGGCGCTGACCACTTCGGCCATGCGCGCGTCGTGATAGACCTGCACTTCCAGTTGCGGCACCGGCAGCCATGGCAGGCTGTGCTCCTGACGCACTTGCAGCGTCGTGGTGTACGGGCAGGTTTGCAGCACTTCGAGGGCCAGTACGCCAAGCATCTGCTCACCCTGAGTGACGGCGATGCGTCGCGCCTCGGGTTCGTTGCGCATGTCCGGGACCAGTCGCATCAGGCGCGCGTAGTTGGCCTCGCAGGCGGCTTGCAGCCCCACGAGGTCGACTCGATAGCGATCGCGCAACTTGTTTACGACCATAACCCCCTCACTTCGGCGCGGTTCAGCGCCAGCCACTGCAAAGCGATGATGCTCGCCGCGTTGGCAATGCGTCCGTCACGGACGGCCTGAAAGGCATCTTCAAAAGCCCAGACCGTGACGCGGATATCTTCTGCCTCTTCTTCCAGGCCATGCAGGCCGCCAACGCCTTCCGTACTGCAACGCCCCAGATACAAATGCACGAACTCGTTGCTGCCGCCCGGCGACGGGAAATATTTGGTCATCGGCCACAGGGCCTTGATGTCCAGCCCAGCTTCCTCCTGCGCCTCGCGGTGAGCAACTTCTTCCGGCACTTCGGCCTTGTCGATCAGACCAGCGACCAGCTCGACCAGCCACGGATTGTCGGTCTTGCCCATGGCGCCAACGCGGAACTGCTCGATCAACACCACTTCGTCGCGCTGCGGATCGTAGGGCAGCATGCACACGGCATCATGACGCACAAACACTTCACGGTTGATCTCGCGGCTCATGCCACCGGCGAACAATTCATGACGCAGGTGCAAACGCTCGAGTTTGTAAAAACCCTCGTAGCAGCGTTCGCGTCGTACGACGTCGACGGTGGTCGGAATGGCGTTGGCAAAATCAGTCATGAGCATCCTCTTTACTGCAGATCCATTACGCGGTTGCTGTTGGTGACTGGCAACCTCGACTTCGCGCCATCCTAACGCGCCCGCACGGTTTGATGCAGCCCCTTTACCGTCAGCGGGATGGACGGTGGCGGCGAAACCCACTCTAATTAGCTTAGTGGCGAACTGACTGCTTCTGCGAGAGTCGAAGCGGATATCTTTTTGCCTTCCCCTGTTTCAGAAAGGACGCCCATGTCGCTTTTCAAAATTGCCTCCGTGGCCGCCATCGCCCTGACCCTCGGCGCGTGCGCGAGCCTGTTCCAGCCCAACTACCGCACACCGCTGGAAACCACCCGCGATGCCTCGGAACAGCTCAAGCCTGGATGTTCCAACCCTGATTGCCCGCTGGTCAACATCGACACCCTGCGCTTCCCGGCCGAACCGGCGCTGGACGGCATCATCGAAAAACGCCTGCTGCAAATGACCCGCACCGAGCAAAACGCGCCGGTGGCGCCAACCCTGGCGGCCTATCGCGAGCAGTTTCTGGCCAGCGCCGGCCCGCGCAACAGCAGCTACCTGCAAGCGAAAGTACGCGAGCAGCATGACGGCTTGGTGATCATCGAGTTGTCGAGCTACCTCGACACCGGCGGCGCCCATGGCACACCGGGTCGCGGTTTCATCAACTATTCGCGCCAGCAGCACAAAGTACTGAACCTGTCCGACATGCTCGTGCCGGGTCAGGAAGAGGCGTTCTGGAAAGCAGCGCAAGTGGCGCACAACAGCTGGTTGATCAGCACCAAGCTCGACCAGGAAGCGGACTTTGTGAAGAGCTGGCCGTTCGTGAAAACCCCGAACGTGGCGCTGACCTATGGCGGCGTGATCCTCAAGTACGACGTGAGCACCCTTGCGCCTTACGCGCTGGGCCACGTCGAACTGAAGATTCCTTACCCGCGCCTGAACGGCATTCTCAAGCCCGAGCTGTTTCCCGGCCGTAACTGAAGGCCCGGCCCAGCACTAGTTGCAACAGCCCTGCCAGCACCAGCGCCGGCAGGGTTGCGCCGACATCCGGATACAGATTCGCCAGCAAGTGGTAGGTGCTCACGCCTCCCAGCCACGCCAACAACGCCGGCCAGCGCAATGCGGCTGACGCAACCTGAGCACTACGCTTGCGCAGGATGAAATGATCGACCAGCACCACGCCGAACAGCGGCGCAAACACCGAGCCGATCAACAGCAGGAAATTCTGGTACTGCGCCAACGGCGCCAGCAGTGCGATCAGCGTGCAGATCACGCCGATGGCCAAGGCCAGATGCTCGACTTTCAGACGCAACAGAATCCCGCTCGATACCGCTGCCGAATGAATGTCGGCGAAAGCGTTTTCCGACTCATCCAGCAGAATCAGCAGCAGCGGAATGCCCAGACCGGCACCGGCCAGTGCCAGCAGCAGCGCGTTGACTTCACCGCTCGGCGCGAACGCCAGGGTGTAAGCGACGCCGAGGCTCATCAGCCAAAAGTTACCGATGAAGAAACCGACGGCAGTACCACCGAAGACGTTTTTCGCGCGTTTGCCGAAACGCGAGTAATCGGCGATCAGCGGCAGCCACGACAGCGGCATGGCGATGGCGATGTCGAAGCCCACGGCGAACGGCATCGAACCGTCACCGGCACGCGACCAGAGATCCGCCAGATCGGCTTTGGCGAACAGGTTCCAGGTCAGCCACAGGCACGCCGCCAGTAACAGCCAGATGCCCCACTTGCGCAGGATCTGCCGCACGAAAGTCAGCGGGCCGCTGACCGCGAGCAATGTTGCCAGAGCGCCGAAAAACAGCGTCCATAACATCGGGTTCGACCACAGCGAACCTTCGCTGAACGCACGAGTGCCGAGCAGACTGGCGGCGTCACGCATGACGATGATTTCGAACGAACCCCAGCCAATCAGTTGCAGCAAATTGAGTAGCGCCGGCAGGCTCGCGCCTTTGCTGCCGAGGCTGAGTTTCAGCGCGGCCATCGACGACAGGCCGGTGTCGCTGCCGATCACACCGACAGCGGCCAGCAGCAAAACGCCGACCAGTGTGCCGAGGAAAATCGCCAGCAGCGAGCCGGACAGGCCCAGGCCTGGCGCGAGCAATGCGCCGGTCTGCAAAACCATCAGGCCGATGCCGAGGGAGAACCACAGGGAAAACAGATCGCGACCGCCGAATACACGCTTGTCGGCGGGTACGGCGAGGTCGGGGGAATAGGTGCCGGGTTGAATGCTCAAGGGTGTTATCTCAGAGGGACATTTGTTGTTGTGTGTGATCGCACACCATTCCTGTGGCGAGGGAGCTTGCTCCCGCTGGTCTGTACAGCAGACCCAAAACCGGTCAACCCGTTCTTTCAATCAGAACGCATTGGCCGGATTTACGACTGCTTCGCAGCCGAGCGGGAGCAAGCTCCCTCGCCACATAGGCTCCGGTGATCCCAGAGCCTTTCAGGTCAGATCAAACCTTCTTGTACAGCTGACTGCCTTCCTTCTTGAACCGCTCGGCCTGTTCCGCCAGGCCTTGGGCGACGTCCACGTCGACCGCGTCGATCCGCTGGTTGGCCGCGTATTCACGGACTTCCTGAGTGATCTTCATCGAGCAGAATTTCGGCCCGCACATCGAGCAGAAATGCGCGACCTTGGCCGAATCCTTCGGCAGGGTCTCGTCGTGATAGGAACGTGCGGTATCCGGGTCGAGGCCGAGGTTGAACTGGTCTTCCCAACGGAACTCGAACCGCGCCTTGCTCAAGGCGTTGTCGCGAATCTGTGCGCCCGGATGGCCCTTCGCAAGGTCCGCTGCGTGGGCAGCGATCTTGTAGGTGATGATCCCGGTCTTCACGTCATCCTTGTTCGGCAGGCCCAAGTGTTCCTTCGGCGTCACGTAGCAAAGCATGGCGCAACCGAACCAACCGATCATCGCCGCACCGATACCGGAGGTGATGTGGTCGTAGCCTGGGGCGATGTCGGTGGTCAGTGGGCCGAGGGTGTAGAACGGCGCCTCGTCGCAGCACTCGAGCTGCTTGTCCATGTTCTCTTTGATCAACTGCATCGGCACGTGGCCCGGACCTTCGATCATGCACTGCACGTCGTGCTTCCAGGCGATCTTGGTCAGCTCGCCGAGGGTTTCCAGTTCGCCGAATTGCGCTTCGTCGTTTGCGTCGGCAATCGAGCCCGGACGCAGGCCATCGCCCAGCGAGAAGCTGACGTCGTAGGCCTTCATGATTTCGCAGATTTCGTCGAAATGGGTGTAGAGGAAGTTCTCTTTGTGGTGCGCCAGGCACCACTTGGCCATGATCGAACCACCACGGGAAACGATGCCGGTCACGCGTTTGGCGGTCAGCGGCACATAGCGCAGCAATACGCCGGCGTGGATGGTGAAGTAGTCGACACCCTGCTCGGCCTGTTCGATCAGCGTGTCGCGGAACAGCTCCCAAGTCAGGTCTTCAGCAACGCCGTTGACCTTCTCCAGCGCCTGATAGATCGGCACGGTGCCGATCGGCACGGGCGAGTTGCGGATGATCCACTCGCGGGTTTCGTGAATGTGTTTACCGGTGGACAAGTCCATCACGGTGTCCGAGCCCCAGCGAATGCCCCAGGTCAGTTTCGCCACTTCTTCTTCGATCGAAGAACCCAGTGCGCTGTTGCCGATGTTGCCGTTGATCTTCACCAGGAAGTTACGGCCGATGATCATCGGCTCCAGCTCGACGTGGTTGATGTTGGCCGGAATGATCGCGCGACCACGGGCGATTTCTTCGCGGACGAACTCAGGGGTAATTTCTTTCGGAATGCTCGCGCCGAAGCTGTGGCCGGCGTGTTGTTGCTGCAAAAGGCCGGCAGCGCGGGCCTCTTGCAGTTTCATGTTTTCGCGGATGGCGACGTATTCCATCTCGGCAGTGATGATGCCTTGGCGCGCGTAGTGCATCTGGCTGACGTTAGCCCCGGCCTTGGCCCGGCGCGGATTGTTAACGTGGGCGAAACGCAGTTTGGTCAGTTCAGCGTCGGCCAGACGCTGCTGGCCGAAGTTCGAACTCAGGCCCGACAGGCGCTCGGTGTCGCCACGGTCGTCGATCCACGCCGAACGCACATCGCCCAGACCTTTGCGCACGTCGATCACTACGTTCGGATCGGTGTACGGGCCCGAAGTGTCATAGACGGTGACCGGCGCGTTGATTTCGCCGCCGAAGTCGGTCGGCGTCACATCGAGGGTGATTTCGCGCATCGGCACGCGGATGTCCGGGCGCGAGCCCTGAACGTAGACTTTTTGCGAACGGGTGAACGGTTTGACCGATTGCTCGTCGACCTTGGCCGAGTCACTCAGGTTGATCGCGTTTTTTGATTTTGTAGTCATCACGGGCTCTCCAGACAGCATCCAGGCAGTGGATTGTCGGAGTAGAACCTGAAAGGCACGGACGCACCAGGACCGGTGCTGTGCATCGTCGTCGAGCGTTCGATTGTCGAACAATTTCCCGGACGAAGCACAAGAGGACTCGCCGGGTGACGAGAAATCTTGTTCCCTACGCAGGCGCTAACCTGATCAGGTTCAACGGGATCCGAAATTATTCGATCTCAGCCTCATAGCAAGGCACCCCGACAAGAACCCGGCCAGTCTAGACACAACCGGCAAAGAACGCCAACACCGCAGCAAACACCATGATGAATGGCATAAATACAGGGGCTTGGCCGATTGTTGTGCTGCGCTTGCGCAACTACACTCGCCTTGCCCCGCCACGCCTTGACGCTGTGGGGCCTGCGCCTTACCTTTGGCGCCCGGATTATTTCCATAATATTAATGCTAGGGATCGCCTCATGCTGCGCAAACTCTCACTGGCTCTGGCCGTGTCTTGTGCGTCCAACGCAATGGCCTGGGCAGCAGAAGCGCCCTTGTCGACCAAAACCGATCTGGTCAGCGTCTATCAGGAAGCGGTCGACAACAACGCCGATCTCGCCGCCGCACGCGCCCAGTACGGCGCGCAGAAAGAAGTGGTGCCGCAGGCCCGCGCCGGGCTGCTGCCAAACCTGTCCGGTGGTGCCGAAACGGCCAACGTGCGCACCTCGATCGATCAGCCTTCGGCCATTGCCAATCGCAGCGCTCACTCCTATCAAGCGACACTGGCCCAGCCGTTGTTCCGCGCCGATCGCTGGTTCCAGTACCAGGCGGCCAAAGACGTCAACGAACAAGCCGCACTGCAACTGTCGGCGACCGAGCAGAACCTGATCCTGCAATCGGCCGAAAGCTACTTCAACGTGCTGCGCAGCCAGGACAACCTCGCCTCGACCAAGGCCGAAGAAGCGGCGTTCAAGCGCCAGCTCGACCAGTCCAACGAACGCTTCGATGTCGGCCTGTCGGACAAGACCGACGTGCTGCAATCGCAAGCCAGTTACGACACCGCACGGGCTAACCGGATCGTTGCCCAGCGTCAGGTCGATGACGCGTTCGAAGCGCTGATCACCCTGACCAATCGTCAGTACAACTCGATTCAGGGCATCGTCCACACGCTGCCGATCCTGCCGCCAGCGCCAAACGACGCCAAATCCTGGGTCGACACGGCGGCGCGGCAGAACCTCAATCTGCTCGCCAGCAACTATGCGGTCAGCTCTGCCGAGCAAACGCTCAAGCAACGCAAGGCCGGCCACTTGCCGACCCTCGACGCGGTGGCGAAATACGAGAAAGGTGACAACGACGCCCTCGGTTTCGCCAACCCGAACTCGTTCGGTGCACCCTACGGCGGTAACGTCGAGCAGAGCACGCTGGGCCTGCAACTGAACATCCCGATCTACAGCGGCGGGCTGACCAGCTCGCAAGTGCGTCAGTCGTATGCGCAACTGGACCAGAGCGAACAGCAGCGCGAATCGCTGCGTCGCCAGGTTGTGGAAAACACCCGCAACCTGCACCGCGCGGTGAACACCGACGTCGAGCAGGTGCAGGCGCGTCGTCAGTCGATCATCTCCAACCAGAGCGCGGTGGAAGCCACGGAAATCGGCTATCAGGTGGGTACGCGCAACATCGTTGACGTGCTCGATGCCCAGCGTCAGCTGTACACCTCTGTGCGCAACTACAACAACACGCGTTATGACTACATCCTCGATAACCTGCGTTTGAAGCAAGCGGCGGGGACGCTGAACCCGGGTGACCTGGAAGATCTGCGGAGGTATCTGAAAGCCGATTACAACCCGGACAAGGACTTCCTCCCGCCGGATCTGGCCAAGGCTGCCGAGGCGCAGCTCAAGGCGCGGCCTTAAGCCTTAAAAGCAAAAGATCGCAGCCTTCGGCAGCGCCTGCAGGGGAGATGCTACACGCCGTGATCTTTTTGCTTTTTGTGGCGAGGGAGCTTGCTCCCGCTGGGCTGCGAAGCGGCCCCAAATCTGACACATCGAGTGATCAGGTTTTACGACTGCTTCGCAGCCGAGCGGAAGCAAGCTCCCTCGCCACAATATGTGTCCCAAACAAATTACTTGATCAACCGGCCCAAGCCATCCAGCAAACGCTGCAACGCGCCCTGATTGCGACGCATCACCGCCAGCCCGGCCTCAGCCATGCGCTGCGCATCACGCGGCAGTTCGAACAGGCGCTGCACTTCCACCGCCAACCCTTCGGCATCATCCACTTCCGCCAACGCCCCGGCCTCGCGCAATTGCGCGGCGATGTCGAGGAAGTTGAACAGGTGCGGGCCGCTGATCACCGGTTTCGCCAAGGCTGCCGGTTCCAGCAGATTGTGCCCACCGTTGGCTACCAGGCTGCCGCCGACAAACGCGCTGTCCGCCAAGGCATAGAGAAACAGCAACTCGCCCATGGTGTCGCCGAGCAGCACGCTCGTCTGCGCATCGACATTGGTCCCGGTCGAACGTCGCACCGTGGCAAAGCCTTCGCGCTGGCACAGCTCGAACACCGAGTTGAAGCGTTCCGGGTGACGTGGCACCAGAATCAGCAATGCATCCGGATGATTGGCCAGCAAGCGACGATGGGCATTGAGCACCACTTCGTCCTCGCCTTCGTGAGTGCTGGCAGCGATCCACACTGGACGTTCCAGTGCCTGCCATTGGCCGCGCAGTTCAGCGGCGCGTTGCAGCAGTTGCGGGTCGATGGTCAGGTCGAACTTGATCGAACCGGTGACTTCGACTGTTTCTGGGCGCGCGCCCAAATCGCGGAAGCGCTGTGCTTCAGCTTCTGTCTGCACGGCAAACAAACTCATCTCGGCAAGCATCGGCGCGGTCAGTTTGCTGAAGCGCCCGTAGCCCTTGGCGGAACGCTCGGACAAGCGTCCATTGGCCAGCGCTACCGGAATTCCGCGCTTGGCGCATTGGTGAATATGGTTGGGCCATAGCTCGGTTTCCATGATCACCGCGAGCTTCGGCTGCACGCGATCAAGAAAGCGCGCCGCCGCACACGGCAAATCGTAGGGCAGGTAGCAATGCTGGATGCGCGGCTCGTTGGCGAACAGCGCCTGAATCCGCTCCGAGCCGGTCGGGGTCATGCAGGTCACAGTGATCGGCAACTGTGGATAACGTTGCAGCAAGGCGCGAATCATCGGCGCGGCGGCGATGCTTTCGCCCACCGACACCGCGTGCACCCAGATGCCGCCGGGTTGCAGCGTCGGCAGGCCGTAGGTGAAACGTTCGCCAATCCGTTTGGCATACGCCGGCGCCTTGCGTGCGCGCAGCCATAGCCGAATCGCCACCAATGGCAGCCCCAAGTAAAACAGCGCGGTATAGAGAGTTCTATTCATGGCGGCGGAGTTTATCGACTTTTGTCGCCGATCGCCTGCAAGTGCACGGCAAAACGTTCCGCCAGCCACCTCGCGGCCGGGCCGAGCGGCTCGTCGCGGCGCCAGACCAGCTCCACCACCAGCGCCGGCGGGGTCCATTCGCTGTCGAGTTCGACCATCAAGCCCTGATAGGCCGAGTACTGCACCACATGCCGGGGCAACCAGGCCCAGCCGAGGTCGCGCACCAGCCACTCCGACATCACGTAAAAGCTGTCGGCACGCCACACCTGCGGGCTTGCCGGTTCGTTGCCGGGATAGACGCTGGTTTGCGTCGACATCAGCAATTGCCGGTGCTGCGCCAGTTGCTGGCAGGTCACGTAAGACTGCTTCGCCAACGGATGATTGATGCCGCAGACCGTGACCATTTCCACACTGCCCAACACGCGGCGCTCCAGCGCTTCGGGGATTTCATCGTGATAAAACAACAAGCCGAGGTCGGCACGACGTTCGACCAGTTTGCGCGCAACTTCGCCTTGGGCAGCGCTGGTCAACTGCACTTCCAGGCTGGGGAATTGCTCGGCCAGCGCAGCGAAACTTTCTACCAATGCCTGATAGGGCATCGCCTCATCCTGCGCCACGCGCAATTGCGCTTCCTGGCCACGCATCATCGCCATGGCTCGGCCGTTCAAACGTTCGCATTGGCGCAAGACTTCCCGAGCCTCTTCGAGCAGCGCCTCGCCCGCTTCAGTGAGACTTGGCTGACGGCCGCTGCTACGTTCGAACAGGCTGACGCCCAGATCGTCTTCGAGCATGGCGATAGCGCTGCTGATCGCCGACTGCGCCTTGCGCTGCCGGCGTGCGACGGCAGAGAACGAGCGTTGTTCGGCGACATCGACAAACACGCGCAACTGATCGAGATTCCACTGCATGCTGGCTGACCAACCCATCTTCAAAACAGATAGGTAATGACTTTACCCCATCTGGCGAATCTCTAAAATGCCGCCTCAGCAAGCAACGTTTTACATGAGGATTTGAACCATGAACGCCTACGCCTACCTGGCTATCGCCATTTGCGCCGAAGTGATCGCCACCGTCTCGATGAAAGCCGTCAAAGGTTTCAGCACTCCCCTGCCGCTGATTCTGGTGATCGTCGGCTACGGCATCGCGTTCTGGATGCTGACGCTGGTGGTGCGTACCGTTCCGGTCGGCGTGGCCTATGCGGTCTGGGCGGGGATGGGCATTGTGATGGTCAGCGTCGCCGCACTGTTTATCTATGGGCAGAAGCTGGATATCCCGGCGATGCTGGGGATGGCGTTGATCGTGCTGGGCGTGGTCGTGATTCAGCTGTTCTCCAAGACCGCCGGCCATTAACCGCCAGACCCAATCCCCTGTGGGAGCGAGCCTGCTCGCGAATGCGGTGTGCCAGTCAACACATATGTCGGCTGACATTCCCTCTTCGCGAGCAGGCTCGCTCCCACATTCGGCTCTCTGTTGCCTCTGTTGATCATCGACAAATCCGCCCCTTTCCCGAGTCTGTATACTGCGCCCTCGTCTTGAACACTGAGGTCGCTGCATGCCATCCGTTATTTCCACCGACGTTCTGATTGTCGGCGCTGGTGTCGCCGGCCTCTGGCTGAATGCGCGTCTGCGCCGCCAGGGTTTTTCGACCGTGCTGGTGGAAAGCGCCAGCCTCGGCGGCGGGCAGAGTGTGAAGTCCCAGGGCATCATCCACGGCGGCGCCAAGTACGCGCTGCACGGTGCGCTGACTGGCGCCTCGGAGGCCATCGCCGACATGCCGCGCCGCTGGCGTGAAGCGCTGGCCGGCAACGGCGAGCTGGATCTGTCCGGCGTGCGCCTGCTGTCCGAAGCTCACTACCTGTGGTCGCCGGGTACTCTGGCCGGCAACCTCACCAGTTTCTTCGCCAGTAAAGCCGTGCGTGGCCGGGTCGATCAGGTCAAGGGCGATCAATTGCCGCCAGCCCTGCAGGACAAGCGTTTCAAGGGCAAGGTCTACCGCCTCGCCGAACTCGTTGTGGACGTGCCGAGCCTGATTCAGCGCCTGGCCGATCTGGCCGGAGACGGCCTGCTCGCCGGGCAAACCATCGAGCCACTGCTGGAAGCAGGCGTGCTGATCGGCTTGAGAGTCGACGGTCGCGAGATTCGCGCCCAGCGCATCGTCCTCAGCGCCGGCGCCGGTACCGCCCAATTGCTCGAAGACCTGGGCCTGAGCCAACCGGCGATGCAACGCCGGCCGTTGCACATGATCATCGCTAAAGGCCCGGGCCTCAAACCGCTGTACGCCCACTGCCTGGGCGGCGGCACCAAACCGCGCATCACCGTGACCACGCACCCGGCCGCTGATGGCCAGTGGGTCTGGTACATGGGCGGCGACATTGCCGAAAGCGAAGGTGTGAACCGCGAGCCGGCCGAGCAGATTGCCACCGCGCAGAAAGAGATCGCGCAGTTGTTGCCGTGGATCGACCTCAGCACCACGCAATGGGCGACCCTGCGGGTTGACCGTGCCGAGCCGCTGCAAACCGGGCTGACGCGTCCGGACAACGCCTTCCTCGCCGAACAGGGCCGCTTGCTGGTCGGTTGGCCGACCAAACTGGCGCTGGCGCCGGACTTCGCTGACCGGGTCATCGCCTCCCTGGAGCGCGACGGCATCCAGCCACAATCCACCGAACCATTGCCGGCTCTGCCAAAACCACCGCTGGGCGTTCCTGCCTGGGAGCAACTGCTGCCATGACGATTGCCACCCTGCACGATCTGCATCGCCCGCTGGGCAGCACCGGCCTGACGGTTTCACCGCTGGGCCTGGGCACGGTCAAACTCGGCCGCGACCAAGGGGTGAAATACCCCAACGGTTTTCAGATTCCCGGCGACGATGAAGCGCGAATGCTGCTGCGTCAGGCGCGCGATCTCGGCATCAACCTGATCGACACTGCCCCCGCCTACGGTCGCAGCGAAGAACGCCTTGGCCCGCTGCTACGCGGCCAGCGTCAAGACTGGGTGATCGTCAGCAAGGTCGGCGAAGAGTTTGCCGATGGCCTCTCGCATCACGATTTCAGCGCAGTACACACACGGATGTCGGTGGAGCGTAGCCTGCAACGTCTTGAAACCGATTTTATCGACCTGGTACTGGTGCATTCCGACGGCAACGACATGGCGATCCTCGAGCACGAAGAGGTTTACGCGACACTCGCCGCGCTCAAGGCCGAAGGCAAGATTCGCGGCTTCGGCTTCTCCGGCAAAACCGTCGAAGGTGGCTTGAAAGCACTGGAGCAAGGCGACTGTGCGATGGTCACCTACAATCTGAACGAACAAAACGAGAAGGCTGTCATTGACTATGCTGCTGCCCATGGCAAAGCCATTCTGGTGAAAAAAGCCTTGGCCAGCGGTCACGTGTGTCTCAGCCCGGGCGTGGACCCGGTGCGCGCCAGCTTCGAATTGCTGTTCGCACAACCTGGCGTGGCCAGTGCTATTGTCGGGACGATCAATCCGCTGCACCTCGCCCACAACGTTGCGACCGTTGCCCAGGTCCTACGTGGTCACTGACGCCGCTTCGCGGCCTTAAGCAGGAGCCGATATGCCGCGCACGCTCATCAGAAAGAACCCGAGCAACTTCAAGACCCTGCCGCTGTTCGTCGAAGCCACCCCCGAAGGTCTGACCTACCAGAGCGTCGGCATGCCGCTGAACTTTGCGCAGACCTTGCAGCGGCGCAAACCGGTGAGCGTGGCCGACACCGAGCGCTTCTCGCTGGAGCTGGCCAATCTCGGGGTTTCCGTGCGCCTGACCCTGCATTGGCAGAATCGCGATTACTGGGTGCTGGTGCGCCAGCGCCGGCAGGATCGCGGCGACGTGGTGCTTAAATTGATTTCCGGTTACGTGCCGGCGCATGAACTGAATATTCCGCTGCACACGGCCATTCAGGAAATTGCCGAAGAATGTTTGCTGGAGACACCGGAAGGCTGGCTCGGCGGACGCTTCAACGACACCTGGCTGCCGGCACCCTACTCCGCTGCACTGCATTATCGCGAAGCGCTGCCGTTTCGCCTGACCCCATTGTCCGGCTCGGCGCGTCCGATACGTAGCGCCAATCTGCAATTGCTTGAGCGCCCGCGGGCCTACGTGCATCTGCCGACCGCATCGCTGCAATTGATCTACGACTTGCGCCTGGATGTGCCCAAGGAAGCCAAGTCCCTGAGCCTGTTCCACGTCGACGAGCGCTTGGAAGGCGATCAACTGGTGGCCCGACTCGACCGCAAACGGCCTGACCTGTACTTGATGCCCCTCAAGGACGGCGCGCCACTGGCCGAGTTGTACACGCTCAAGCGCGACAAACTGGTACCGGCCAGCACCCGGGGTCTTTATCTGGCCGAGAGCTTTGCGACCCAAGAGGGCTGGGTTGTGCGCGAAGAGCGGATTCGCTGGAAGGACTGGTTGGTGCAACAGGGCCTGCAACCGGCGAAAGCCCCGCGTCAGGGGCTTAAGCAATTGAGTATCAAGGCGCTGCGATTGGTCGGTCTGGGTAAAAAAACCGCCAAATAGCGGTTTAGCGGCGACGATCCCACCAGGTACGCAACGCAGCGAAGAAATGGAAGTAGCGGTTTTCACGCTTGCCCATGCCGCGCTTGGGTGAGAACGATTCTTCGGCAAAGGCACCGGTAATGCGCACCCGCGATGCCTGCGTCGGCAGCGTGCAGATTTTCGCGTTCACCTGCTGCAAGGCATATTTGAGCAAGCGCTCGGAATGCAGCTTTCTGCCCGTCGCCTTGCAGAAATCGAAAATCCGCTCGACTCGCTTGCCGTACGCAACATAAGTATCGCGCCCGCACACGGCAAAACGGTCGTTCAAGCCGCCCCACCACTGCCAGTCCGGAATATACGCATTGTGCTTGCGCACCTCAGGACGAGCGAAGATATAGCCAGGTAATGCGCTGTGAAAGAAATTGTCTGGCCGCACGAACACGACGAAATCCGGATCGAAGGACTCGATCATGGTGGTCACGGTGTGCAATGAGTTGAGCTGATAGATCAGATTGCGCAGCGACGCATAGTCATCGGCCCAAGTGTCGCCCTGAGCTTTGACCTGGTCAAAATCCCAGCGCTCCAGCACACCCTCGGTCGAGGTCAGCGTGCCAATCATGGATTCGAAGGGCTGGTAGTTATCCGCCGTCAATTCGCCCTTCTCGCCGGAGCGCGAGTTCTGCACCTCATCGATCTTGTACAGATGGTAGAAGCACTTGACGTCGCTGCCCGCAGGCAACTGCGCCAGCACGTTCTGCTCGATGGAGGGGAAACAGATCGGCGAATTTCTCGGGATCCCGAAAAAAGCCACGGCAATTTTCAACACTCAACAGCACCTTTTGAAAGTAGGTCGGGCCCGCTGGCAACCGGATAGACGATGTCGCTCAGTTCTGCCGAAACAGCTTTTGCCACCAGCGCCGGGGTTGCAGGGGCACCACGATGATGTCCGACTTCTGCAGCCAGTCACGCTCATAATCCCAGGCATGGCCGCCCCACAGTTTTCCGGCTTCGTTGGAAAACCCCAGGGTCATGAGCTGATAGGTATAACCGGCATGGCCGCGCAACCAATCGAACACCACCAGCGTGTTGAACCCGGTGGAAGGCCCGACGTAGCGCTTGCCGCCCGGGCGATCGACCGGGTAGTTCCACAGCGGCGGCAATGGAATGCGATCCTGGTACATGGTCACACGTGGCAATGGGCACATGGGTGCGGCGCAGCCCACCAGCATGCTGAAACAGCGTTCGCTCGCCTGCTCGAACATCCGCTGTACTGGCGGCGCGTACGGCAGACCAAAAAAATACGCGTCAGGCGCGTTATAGCCATGCACGAAGACATTGACGCTGCGCTCATTGAGCAGTGCTGCCTTGATGCAGGTATTGAAGCTGACGACGACGTCATCGACGCCAATGTTCAGCGCCTGAAAGTCTGCCGTGGTGATGGCCGGGTTGTTGGCAATCAACACGACCCGGGGCGCGCGTCTCAGGCAGTCGAGAAGCTCGGCGGGCAAAGCGCCAAGAACGGATTGATCACCACCGGGCAGCGCATCCAGCGCCATGTGCTCGCCGGGTTGCGACGATTGATGATCCTTCATTCAGACTGGCACCTTCATCCCGTAACGCAGTTTCACCCAGAATCGCGTGAACGCCGAAGGCGGCTGCCATGGGCGCATCTCGCGCTGGATTTCCGTGGCCAGGGCCTGACCGACACGGGCAAAGGAATAGCGGCTTTGCGCAAATTCCTGACCGTTACGGGCAATGCGTTCTGCCAGTTCCGGATCGCTCTGCAGCAACTGAATCTTTTCCACGGCCTGTTCTTCGCTGCGGTAGAACACGGTGTTGTGCATGTCCTCAAAACCGAGCAAGCGGTCTTCTTCGCCCTGGCTCCAGGCCAGCAACACACAGCCGCAAGCCATGGCTTCAAAGTTCTTGATCATGAACTCGTTCATGCCGATGTCGGCGCTGACGAAAATCCTGATGCGATTGAGCGTCTGCAGGTACTCCTCACCCGACTTGGTGCGGGTCACCAGCATCCCGGTACGCTTGGAGAGTGACTCGAGCATGGCTTTGCGCTCGGCATACTCGGTGCTTTTCAGGCTGCCAAGAAAGCCGATCGGAATGTCCCGCTCAACGCCGGTGTTGTGCAGCATCTGCTCGTCATAACCTTTGGAGACGAACACCGTGTCGATGCCTTCAGCGAGCATCTTGCGCGCGACCACCGCACCGGACACCAGCGCCCGACAACTCGGCAGGCGGCTGTACAGACGGGAATACACGCCACGGTATTTACTGGCAGGCATGTAGTTCTGGTAAGCATCGTGTTCGAGAAAGACCAGCCCGGGAATACACTTGAGCACCCGCAACTGCGGAGCCAGGCGCTTGACCCGGGAGAAGATCACCACACGATCGAAGGTTTGATAATCGACCGAGGCCAGAAACGCCCCCAGATTCAACTGCTGCTGTTTGCTCAGACGATAGATGAAACACTCATCACAGTTCTGATGCACGATGTCGTAGAGCCGGTCGAGAATGACCCGCTGCTCGTCCATCACCAGGAGCATGACTTTCATAGGTTAATTGACCACGCGACGTAGGCAGGCAAGCGCATCGGATTCAAAGCTGCCTACATCAACGGAAACGGTAAAATCCCCAAGGCAAAATCCGTTCACACGCAGTACACAACGGTAAAGATTCATCTGATCAACGACTGCGGATCTTTTCGACAATCGCAGTTGTCGAGCTGTTTTCCACCAGTCCCAGCACCTTCACGGTGCCGCCATAAGCGGTGACGATGTCAGCGCCGACCACCTGATCGATGCCGTAATCGCCGCCCTTGACCAGCACGTCCGGTTTGACCTCGCGCAGCAGGTTTTCCGGGGTGCCTTCAGGGAAACTGATCACCCAGTCCACCGCGCCGAGTCCGGCGAGAACCGCCATGCGCCGATCAACACTGTTGATCGGGCGGCCCGGGCCTTTGAGACGGCTGACCGATGCATCATCGTTGACCGCGACAATCAGCCGGTCACCCTGTGCCCGCGCCTGCTCCAGGTAGGTCACATGACCGGCGTGGAGAATGTCGAAACAGCCATTGGTGAAGACAATCTTCTCGTTGTGCGCACGGGCATCGGCCACGGCGAGCAGCAACTGCTCCAGACCCAGGACACCGCGTTCGGAACCTTCCTCACGCTGAATCGCGCGACGCAGTTCCGGGGCGCTGATGGCAGCCGTACCGAGTTTGCCGACCACGATGCCGGCGGCCAGGTTGGCCAGCGCGACGGCGTGGGGCAGGTCTTCACCGGCGGCAATCGCTGCGGCCAGGGTGGAGATCACCGTGTCACCGGCACCCGTGACATCAAACACTTCACGGGCACGGGCCGGCAGATGCAGCGCGGGCTGATCCGGACGCAACAGGGTCATGCCATGCTCGCCACGCGTTACCAGCAGCGCACCTAATTCGAGGTCGTGCATCAACGCAGCGCCCTTGCTCACCAGCTCATGCTCATCGACGCAACCGCCGACGATGGCTTCGAATTCGCTGAGATTGGGAGTGATCAGGCTGGCGCCGCGATAGATCGAGAAATCCTTGCCCTTCGGATCGGCCAGCACCGGAATGTTCTTCGCACGGGCGGCCTGGATCAGCGCCTGATGGTTTTTCAGGGCACCTTTGCCGTAATCGGAGAGCACCAGCACCTTGATGCCTTCAAGCAAGTCGTCGACCTGCGAACCGAGGGCCAGGGCGTCGGTGGCGAACGGCTCTTCAAAGTCGATACGCAGCAGTTGCTGGTGCCGGCTCATGACCCGCAGCTTGACGATGGTTGGCTGGTGCGCAATGCGCTGGAACAGAGCACGTACACCCGCGCCTTTGAGACTGTTGCTCAGGCTGTCGGCGGCTTCGTCGTCACCGGTCACACCGACCAGCGACGCCGGCGCACCCAGCGCGGCAATGTTCAAGGCAACGTTCGCGGCACCGCCCGGACGGTCTTCGATCTGCTCGACCTTAACCACCGGCACCGGCGCCTCAGGGGAAATCCGTGAGGTTCCGCCATGCCAGTAACGGTCGAGCATGACATCGCCGACTACCAAGACCGGGGCTTGATCGAAACGCGGCATGGACAACTTCATGGAGCAACCCACATACAAAATGAACAGGGGCGCGATATTAACACAGGGTAAAGCGCCGTCCGCCTCAATCTGTAAGGTCGCGTACCCAGAACAATTCATGGCGCCGGACTGCCTTGCGGAAAAACTCGTTACTGCCCGTTTCCGGCCAGCGGCGACCGGCCAGACCCTGCTGGATCCAGCGGCGCAGTTGCCGTTTGAACACTTGCCCACCGTGCAGATCGTGTTCCATAGCCAGCGCCATGGCTTTGTCCAGTTGCACAGCCGCTGACAACAGCGGGCTCCACAACCGGTCGGCCGGCAACGACTCGATCGCCGGCGGCAGCGCGACACCCGCACCGGCAGGCCCCATCGGCCAGCGATCGTTGTCATGCAGGTGATTGGCGTAGAGCAGCAGGGTCGCCGGTTTCCAGCTACTGCGTGCGATAGCCTCAAGCAGCGCTTGAGTCGATGCTACATGATCACTGTGGGGGTCGAGTTCAGGATGCGGCGTCACCACCACCTCTGGACGATAGTGCTCAAGCAAAGCCGTCAGATCTCCGAGCAGATTTTGCCAGGTCGGCTGCCCGTCAACGTCGGCAGGCAGGGCCAACGGGTTATGCCGGCGCACACTGCGAATGTCATTTTCCTGCGATTCCCGGGAGCCGAACGCCTGGGTCGGCGCCTCGGCCATCGAGGGCAGTTGCAGGCAGTAATAGCCCAATTGCACACAACGTTCGGCTGGTACGCCCCCCCACAGAGGAATCACCAGGCTGTCCCAACTGCGCAAACGTCCCTTCAAACGTGCCGCTGCGGCCTGATCAAGGCCCAGGCGCTGGAAGTCTTCAGCTTCGATCTCGCCTTGGGTCAGGGTGACGATGCTGGCCTCTTCGCAACGGCTGTATAGGCCGAAGGCGGCAAGCTCGGCATCATCGGCATGGGGCGCGATGACCATGACCCGCTGGCGGCTGTAGTCCGGATTGGCCATGACCCACAACACACCCGTCGCCGCAGGTACACAATATCGGCCACGCAGCGTCAGACCCCCTTGTGCCAACGCATCGGCCTGCCCCGACAGATTGAGGAAACGCCGCCCTCTGACACCGCGCTCCAGTTCTTGACGATCATCACCTACCTCGACGTAGGGGTCGAGCCAGCGCCCCAGCCAAGTGGATTTCACGTCCAGTTCGAGCACCAATGTCTCGCCCTGCGCCAGCGGCTCGCTCAGATGGACCACACCGTCCGTAAGGCTCACCGCCTGACGCGCGGTGTGTACCGGAAAACTGTATTGATAGTCGTCGGACGGCCGGTAGAACAAATGGTCGGCAAACCAGGCCTCGTGAGCCACCCAGGCCAGCACCAGCAACAGCGGTACCAGCCACCACGCAATCAGCATGCCGATCAGCAGCAGCGCCAGCACAAAGGCGATCAGGAACAGGCGCTTGTTGCGCCGATGGGCCTTGAGAAGCTGTTGCTTGCGAGCGCTCATGAATTCAGACCTTGTAGACCGGCACCGTATGGCACCAGCGATCCTTATACTCACGGTCGGCACGACCGAATGAATAACGCAAAGGCTTGCCCAGCGCCTGCGCGTGAGCCCAGGCCTCTTGGGTATTGACGAAACTCAGCACGCTGCCGGGGCTGAACTCACGGCTCTGCGGATCGACGCCACCGTTGATGTACTCCAGCGAAACCCATTGCGGAGCCTCGACGCGGTACAGCACCTGAATGGCCACGGGCGCCGAATCGAGCATCACCACCGAACCGGTCATGAACTCGCGCAGCAAGGTAAAGACCTCGACCAGTCCGGCCTTGCCCGGCACCTCAAAGCCCCAGCGCCGCTGAAACAGATCGCCGTAAGCGGCAGCCTGCTCCTGAGGGGTAAAGTCGGACATCGGTACCAGCGATCCGCCAGCCTCTTCCAGCAGGCGCTGTTCGCGACGCTGGTTGTAGCGGAATTTCTTCGAATACTCCTCCGGCAGCCGAGCCAAAGCCAAGCCTTCAGGCTGCGGCTTCAGCGTGCTGATCTGCTCGGCATTGAGCTGGGAGACATACGCCACGCGCTGGCGCACCGGCACGATGACATCTGGCGCGATCGGCAGAATGATTTCCGCGTTGCCCATGTCCAGCAAGCCACGCTTGCCCTCGCGCTTGAGCACTTCCTTGGACAAGGCAACATGCCGCCCCCAGCAAGGAATGGCGGCCAGCACATCACCACCAACGACCCAGCCCAGGTAGCGCAATTCGATGCCAAGGAACGTTGACAAGCGCTCGACGACTTCGGGGTGCGTAGCAAAGCTGCCGCCAAAACGTTGCCAGGCACGGGCGTAGCTGTCCCGGTCGATTTCGCTCCAGCCACGCTCGCGAAAGCTGCGAAACATCGTCAGCATACGTCGGTCGCGTGTGCCGGCTGAGGCTCGTCACCCTCTTCAAACTCTTTCGCATGCAGGCGGGCGTAATAGCCGTTCTGCTCGAGCAATTGTGCGTGAGAGCCGCGCTCGACAATGCGGCCTTCGTCCATGACCAGAATCAGGTCGGCTTTTTCGATGGTGCTCAAACGGTGCGCGATCACCAGGGTCGTGCGGTTTTTCACCACATGATCCAGGGCAGCCTGAATATGCCGCTCCGACTCGGTGTCGAGCGCGGAAGTGGCCTCGTCGAGAATCAGCAGCGGTGCATCCTTGAGCAGTGCGCGGGCGATAGCAATGCGCTGGCGTTGACCGCCGGACAGCAATACACCGTTTTCGCCGACCAGGGTTTCATAGCCTTGCGGCATCTTGACGATGAACTCGTCTGCATAGGCCTCGCTGGCGGCTCGCTTGACCTCATCGAACGGCGCGCCAGCCAGATCGCCGTAAGCGATATTGTTGGTCACCGTATCGTTGAACAGCGTGACCTGCTGGGTCACCAGAGCAATCTGCCGACGCAGACTGTGCAAGGTGAAATCCTGGACTCGGACGCCATCGAGCAGAATCTCGCCCTGCTCATGCTGGTAGAAGCGCGGAATAAGACCGGCAAGCGTCGACTTGCCGCTGCCCGAACGTCCGACCAGCGCAACCATTTGCCCGGGTTCGACCACAAAACTGATGTCGTTGAGCACCTGTTTGTCGGTGTCCGGGTACTGAAAGCTGAGGTTACGCACTTCCAGACGACCCTCAAGGCGATCGTGCTCGACCGTGCCCTGATCCACTTCAACCGGCTCATCCAGCTGCTCGAAAATACTCTCGGCACCCGCCACACCCTTCTGGATGGTCGAGCTGACTTCCGACAATTGACGGATCGGCTTGGGCAGCAGGCCCGCCATGGTGATGTAAGCCACCAGATCGCCCGGCGATGCGTCACCGCGAAGGTACAGCACCAGGAACATGACCACGGCCATGGCGCTGTACGTCACCAGTTGCAACATCGGCGTGTAAACGGCGCCGGTCTTGGTCATCGTCAACTGCTTGTCGGTGTTGCTCTGGCTGGCATCGCGAAAGCGATCCTTTTCGTACTGCTCGCCGCCGAAGCTGCGCACAACGCGATAGCCATGAATGGTCTCGGACGCGACGTGGGTGACGTTGCCCATCGAGACCTGAATCTTCTTGCTCTGCTTGCGGAATTTTTTGCTGGTGCTGTTCACCATCAAACCGATCAACGGCAGGATGGCAACCATCACCAAAGTGAGTTTCCAGTTCATCCACAACAGTGTGCAGAACAGGAAAATCACGGTCATGCCTTCACGGATGACGACTTTGATCGCATCCGTTGCCGCACCGGTGACCATGGTCACGTTGAAGGTGATCCGGGAAATCAGGTGGCCGGAATTGTTCTTGTCGAAGAAGCGATTGGGCAACTCCAGCAATTTATTGAACAACACCACCCGCAGGTCATGCACCAACCCCAGCGAAACCCGCGCCAGGAAGAAGTTGCCCAGATACGAACCCACGCCTTGCCAAAGCGCGATGAACACAATCATCAGCGGCACGGATTCGAGCAACTGCAACTTGCCCAGATAAGGGTTGCCCGGAAACAGACTGGCCTCCGGATTGGCCAGACCGTCGACAAAGTATTTGAGGATGTAAGCGAGCATCGGTTGAGTCGATGCGAAAATCAGAAACCCGACGATGCTGAGAAGAAAGAGGCCGGCATAAGGCCGCACGTAAGCCAAAAGGCGGAAATAGATCGCCAGCGTGGACTGGGCTTTCGGTTCAGGACTGCTCATGGTGATCCGCGCAATTCAGTGAGGCGCCGATGATATCACACGCGTTTTTACCCCGATAAACATGACTTCAAGCCAGCCTTGGACCAAGTCGGTTAAGATATCCCGCTAATGATGGGGAGCCCGATATGCAATCGATTGATCAAAGCACTTACGAGGCACTGCGCAAAGGTGCACACGTACTGGAGGCCGACGGTTCCGGCGACAAGGTGCTCAGATTGGCCGATGGACGCATGCTCAAGCTGTTCCGCCGCAAGCGGTTGCTCAGTTCGGCGCTGTTCTACCCCTATGCCCAACGCTTTGCCGACAATACCCGCGCACTCGAACAACGCGGCATCCTTTGCCCGAAAGTCATCGCGGTCTATCGCATTCCGAGTATCGAACGTGACTGCGTGTATTACAGCCCGCTGGAAGGCCAAACGGTGCGTCAGCTGCAGAGCGCTGGTGATGAGGCCGACACACTGAGATTCCAGCTGGGCGGTTACTTCGCCCTGCTGCACGAAAAAGGTGTGTATTTTCGATCGCTGCACTTCGGCAACGTCGTGCAGACCCCCGACAAGCGTTTGGGCCTGATCGATATTGCCGACCTGCGCTGCCAGAAGCGCGCGCTCAGTGACAGTAAACGCCTGCGCAACTTCGCGCACTTGCTGCGCTACAAGGAAGACCGCCAATGGCTGCTGGGTGAGGACGCCGGCGATACCTTTATCGAAGGTTACCGGCAGGCACTGCCAAGCAACCGACAAGCGCCGCTGATCTCACGCCTGCGTCCGCTGCTCGGTTAGACCCTAGCGACCGATGACCACCACGGTGGCACCTTTGCGGTTGGCGAAGTGCTCGATGATGCGCAGCTTGTGCGCCGCCAGCCATTCACTCAGCCACGGCTCGTCACCTTTGGCCTCGATGAGGAAATATTGATAGTCGCCAGCGTGCGCTGCCGACATCGCCTCCTCTGCAGTCAGTACCGGCATCACGTAGCCGCGACCGGCGTAATAGCTGATCCGCCCATCCTCGAAATACGTCTTCGCCCCTGGTTCGACATGGGCCGACAACCAGCGGCCGGCCTCGACGTAATGGGTTTTGCCGGCCCCGGTGGAGATGACGTTCGATAACATCACCAGCAACCCAAAAACCACCAGCCACTTGCCGCAACGCGGAAACTCGCGAACGAACGCCGCCAGCCCCATCGCCAGCACGGGCACAAACAACAGATTCAGAAAACTCAAGTAGCGCGTATTCATGAACTGTTGCTTGATGAAAAACATCACCAGCACCACCAGGTACAACAATGCCGCCCAGGCGAAGGGACGATAGTCACGCCAGTAGACACCCAGCACACCCCAGTTGCGACGCAGAACGAATGGAACGGCGAAAGGCCCCATCAACTTCACGAAACTGATGGTCATGGTTGCCAGAATGCCGAAGAAAATGATCCGCCCGGCTTCGTCCTGGGAGTACTTGTTGATGAGCGAATTGGCAAACTGGTCGCGCAGCATCTGAAACGAGGACAGCACGCTGTGAGGTGCAATCATGTCCAGATAAAGCATTACGCGCGCTGACAGAAGCACACCCGACACCGAGACGACCAGCAGCCCCAGAACCGGCAGTAGTGAAAACTGAAAGAATTGCAGGCGTCGGGCCGGCGACCACAGGTTGGGCAGTTGCCACAATGCCAACGCCGGCACCAGCAACAAGGCCTCGAGCCGGAACAACGCTGCCGCAACAATCGCCAGATGAATGAGCGCCGCACGCAACCAACCGCCCCGGGCTTGCCAGCGCAATGCGAGCCACAGCGTCAGCGTGCAGAAAAACCAGAAACCGCACTCACGGATGATGTCGTTGCGAAAGGAATTGACTGCCGGCATTGCCAGCACCACCAGACAAGCCCAACGGGTAACGTGGGGAGAGCGCTGACGGACGCAGTCCACCATCAACGCGCTGGTGCCGGCAAAGAACAGCCCACACCAAAGATAGGCACTCAGTTCCAGAGGCAAGCGCAGAACGGTATGCGTACCGGCCAGCAGAAAGGAGAACCACGGCCAATCGAAAGCAGCCCAGGCTGCAATGGAGCCCCGCTCCGTCACCTGCTGCGCGATATCAATATAAAGCGCCGCGTCCCGCCCGACTGTTGCAGTCCCCATGACCGCGATCAGCGAGAGCAGCACACTGCCAAAAAACGCCAGCCAGACCGGGTATTCGTCGATGATCCTGGAGACTCGTGCTGCCACTTTACTGCCCGTACCTTTCACCCAGTCACCTCATCGACGCGCGTTACAAGTTACGCGCCTGTTCATCATGAACCATTTACCGAAACAGTAGCCGCAAAGCCTTGCGAGTGTACGACCAACGCGAAAACGTGCGCCAGTCTGCACGCAACGCCTGAAAATAGAAGCCCTTGGCCAGATCGTATTCGCCGTGGGAGTAACAATCGCGAAAAAGCGACAGACAGCGCTGCGCCAGAAATGACTGACGCAGGTCGCGCATCTCTTCAGGCATGCGTCGACTGGAAAACACCTCACTCACAACCTGCTCTGTACCTGCAGCAAGGCTCTGGCGCAAGTCATGACGCATGCTGTCGGCATGCTTGTAGATCAAGGCCAGCGGCATGTTCAGCACACTGCAAGGGAAGCGTGCCAGCACTTGGGCAAACACCGGCAGATCCTCGACGTTGCGCAAATGCTCGGGATAAGTACCGGGGACGAACACGTCCCGATGCATCGCGCAGGCACCGTTGGATATCGATACGGTTTTGTCCAGCAGGTAGCCCTGCAAACACTGCCGCGCCGTCAACGGCAATGGCTTGACTGACTGCAAGCTGCGCCTGCCGTCGGCAAACACCGACCAGTGAGCGCCAATAACCATCCGGGTTTGCGGGTTGCTGACAATATGCTGCGAAAGCCCTGCCAGCGCGCCGGGCGCCATTTCGTCATCGGAATCGAGGAAAACCAGAAAACGGCCGCTCGTCTCCTCCAACCCCCGATTGCGCACGGAGGACAAACCGCCATTGCTTTTACGCAACGCACGAAACCGCCCTCCATGCTTGAGCAGAAGCGTCTCCACTACCTCAGGCGTCTCGTCCGTCGACCCATCGTCGATGACCAGCAGATCCGCCGTCGCCTCATCCAACTGCGCCAACACCGACTCCACTGCACGGGGCAGGGTTCGCGCATAGTTGTAAACCGGAATGACGACGCTGATCAGTGTTTCAGTCAAGTTCGTATCCTTTCACACCCTCTTTTACGACCAGAATATCTTCCATGATCAGGTATTCCAGATCCGAGCCGAAAAACATGTTCAACGCGTCGGTCGGCGAGCAGATCATCGGTTCGCCACGACGGTTAAGCGAGGTGTTCAGCGATACGCCGTTACCGGTCAGGTTTTCCAGCGCCTTCATCATGTCGTAGTAACGCGGGTTGTATTCACGCTTGAGGACCTGGGCACGAGAAGTGCCATCTTCGTGAACCACTTCCGGCACACGGGTCTTCCACTCTTCCGCCACTTCGAAAGTGAAGGTCATGAACGGCGCCGGATGATCGATCTTGATCATCTGTGGTGCAACGGTATCGAGCATCGACGGGCAGAAAGGCCTCCAGCGTTCGCGGAACTTGATCTGATGGTTGATGCGGTCGGCCACACCGGCCACGCTCGGGCAACCAATGATCGATCGACCACCCAGTGCTCGCGGACCGAACTCCATACGCCCCTGGAACCAGGCCACCGGATTACCATCGACCATGATTTTGGCGATCTGTTCCGGCATATTGTCGAGCTTGCGCCAGGTCGGTTTGTTCTCGTGACGGGCGCACGCGGCGATGACATCTTCGTTGCTGTATGACGGGCCGAGGTAGACGTGCTCCATCTTCTCGACCGGCACGCCACGGGCGTGGGACACATAGGCAGCAGCGCCGACCGCCGTACCGGCATCGCCGGACGCCGGTTGCACGAACAGCTCCTTGATGTCATCGCGAGCAATGATTTTCTGGTTCAGCTTGACGTTCAGCGCACAGCCACCGGCGAAGGCCAGCTTGCCGGTTTCCTTGAGCACATCGCCCAGGTAGTGGTCGATCATCTGCAGAGCCAGCTTCTCGAACAGCGCTTGCATGCTCGCGGCGTAGTGGATGTAAGGTTCGTCAGCAATATCGCCTTCGCGCTTCGGCCCCAGCCACTCGATCAGCTTCGGCGAGAAGTAGAAGCCTTTGCCCTTCTCTTTATAGCGGCGCAGGCCGATGACGTTGGCGTAGTCGGTGTTGATCACCAGTTCGCCGTTTTCGAACGAGGCCAGACGCGAGAAGTCGTACTTGCTGGCATCGCCGTACGGCGCCATGCCCATGACCTTGAACTCACCGTCGAGCATCTCGAAACCGAGGAACTCGGTGATCGCGCCGTACAGGCCGCCGAGAGAGTCCGGATCGAAGAATTCCTTGATCTTGTGGATCTTGCCGTTTTCGCCGTAACCGAAGAAGGTCGTGGCGTACTCACCCTTGCCGTCGATGCCAAGGATCGCGGTTTTTTCTTTGAAACCGGAGCAGTGGTAGGCGCTGGAGGCATGAGCCAGGTGATGCTCGACCGGCTCGATCTTGATCTTTTTCGGATCGAAACCCAGTTGTTCCAGGCACCAGACGATCTTGTTGCGATAGCGCTTGTAGCGGCGGTTGCCCATCAGGATCGCATCGAGGGCACGATCCGGCGCGTACCAGTAACGCTTGGCGTAGTGCCAGCGCGCCTTGCCGAACAGGCTGATCGGGGCGAACGGGATCGCTACCACGTCAACGTCGGACGGCTTGATGCCGGCCTGTTCGAGACAGAACTTCGCCGATTCGTAGGGCATGCGGTTCTTTGCATGCTTATCGCGTACGAAGCGCTCTTCTTCAGCCGCCGCCACCAGCTTGCCGTCGATGTACAAGGCTGCTGAAGGGTCATGGCTAAGGGCGCCGGACAGGCCAAGAATCGTCAATGCCACAGGGGTCTAGCCTCTTTAGTCTGCGTGCAGGCGCAAGGCGCCTTGAAAATTGATGTGCCCTCGCACACGGCGAGTGACAGCTAAAGGGCGGGATTATAGCGTAAACGAGTGGGGAATTACCCTGTGCGATTGCCCCCGGGTGAATGGTTTGGAGAAACCTTGCCCCGCTACTCAATAACCGCCCCTGCGCCAGTAAATACCAAGATTGCCGTCGGTGACCTGACGATAAACCGTATAGGGCAACGCTACCGTATCGAATGCTCCGGACAATGGCAGATCCAGCAGCGCCATTGGCACCAGAAATCCGCTCGGATCAGGCGGCGCATTCAACACGCAGAAATCATAGGCCAGACCGCTGTAAATCCGCGGAATGGATTGGCAGTAGGTTTTCTGCTTGCGCATGTCCCTGGCGACGTCGGCATCGTCCTGCAAGACGGTCATGACGCTGCCACAGCCGGTCAGAAACCATAAAAATGCGGCCAGTGTTGCAGTCTTTTTGATGGTCAAGATTCGCCCTCCAACGGTCGTCGGGCAAATTAGCATCGGGACTGGGCAGGGCACAGTTCATGGCTTCTGAAGAAGCTGTAGGACAAGTCGCTGAGTCCTGTCCTCTAATGCGGTATTGGTTTGACTCAGATCGTATTGGAAATTTCTTTCGGCAAACGCTGATCGATGACCTGATACAACGCGCTGCTCTCGGGCCAGTTACGCATGAATCGCGCACGGTCACGAGCATAAGCCTGCGCGAAACTGCCGACAGATCCATGCTGGCACATCGAATCCAGATCGATCAGCGCCCAGCGATCCTGCTGCCAGAACAGGTTGTGCCCTTTGAAATCGCCATGACTGATGCGCTCGTCAATCAAGCGCGCGAAAAGCTGGTCCAGTGCCTGCAGCTCGGCTTCCGGTGCCTCGCCATTTTCCACATACGGCGCGAAACGCTCGATGATGTCCGGTCCAGGCAGAAATTCGGTCACCAGATAGGCACGACTGCGCAGCCACAAGAAGCGCTTCTCCAGCACCGCCAGCGGTTTGGGCGTGGCGATCCCGAGGAACGCCAGGCGATTGCCTTCACGCCACGAATGCCAGGCCCGACTCGGCCGCCAGAAACGCTTGAGCCAATGCGCAAAACCCTTGATGTTGTAGCGTTTGATCACCAGCGTGCGCGCACCCGCCTGAACCTTGCCGACGCTCGCCGCACCACCGGTCTTGTACAGATGGCCCTGATCGAGCAGCGCATCGGCCTGTTCCAGCACCGGCAGCATGGCTGACTCTTCTTCACGACGGATCGCGCGCAGAGCGAACGCTCCACGCTTCACACTGAACAGCGTGCACTCGCGCCCGACCTTGATCAGGAAGTCTTTCAAACGCCAGCGCCGCACTTTGTCGATCTGTTTCTGCAAGGCCTCCAACGGCAACGCATGCTCGCTGTTGCTCAACAGGTAATACACCAACAGTTCTTCAGTGAATGGTTCCAGCGTCTTGGGTAACTGGGCGAAAAACACCCCGAGATTTTCCAGGACTTTTTGCCGTGACAAGGGCTGACCGGCGGTTTCTGCGCAGATCCCGGCACCGTCAATCAAGTACAACTGGCCACCGTGGCGCAGCAGATTGTCCAGGTGCAGGTCTTCCTGCCAAAGCCCTTTGCTGTGCAATTGGCCAATAGCACTCAGCGCCTCAGCCAGCACCACCGATTGCTCATCGGCCAACACCGGCAGCGACTCGACTTTCGCCCAGGCGTCGCCAAGACTTTCAGCACCTTCAAGGAAATCGAACAGCAGCCATCCACCCTCGCCACTCTTCAAGCCATCAGCCAGCAGTAACGGTGTGGTCAGACCTTGCGCAGCCAGCAGGCGCACGCCTTCCAGCTCGCGCTGAAAATGCCGGGCAGCCTTGCCGCCAACGAGTAATTTGGCCAGCACCGGACGGCCGCGCCAGACACCGGCACCCACGTAGCGTTGCCCCGGGAGGACTCGCAGCAGACTCAGCAACTGCAGATCCGCGCTCCCGGCGGCATCAGCCAGAGTCACCGTCAGCGGCAGCTGCGGGGTTCGCCCGACACCGGCCAGCTCGGACAATTGCATCAGCGGGTCTCCTTGTGACTGCGACGCGCGGTCAGCCGGGCGAGCCAGCTGTCCAGCAGCGAGCTGTCAGCGGGCTGATCGAGATAAGCCGCCAGCAATTCACGCAGTTGCGCCTCGTTCCATTCCGGCGCGCGGCGTTGCAGCGGCTCCAGATCCTTGATCCGGTCACGCATGCCGAACAACAACGGCCGGGTCTTTTCCAGGTCGATCAATTGCGCCTGATACCCGTCACCAGTGGCTCGCAGAAAAATATGTTTGGGATAGAAGCAGCCGTGCACCTGACGCACACCGTGCAGATGTCGCGCGAGCAACCCACAAGCCTTGAGAATGGCCGACTGCTGCGCGGTACTGAGCTGCGCCCAACGCTGCAGCAGCGATTCCAGATCACTCCAGCCATCGAGTGCCCGGGTCAGCAGGATCGCGCGGACTTCGCCGTCGACCTTGCGCTCACCGAAGAACGCCGCTTGCAGCGCCGGAATACCGAGCTTGCGATAGCGACTGATATTGCGAAACTCGCGGGCAAAGCTTGGCTCGCCGAAAGGCGCGTGCAAGGTGCGCGTCAGATAATTGCTCTGGCGCTTGAGGTAATAACCCTGCCCTTCGAGGTCCAGACGGAAAACGCTGCTCCAGCCACCACGGGCGGTATTGGGTTCGTCCACAGCCTCAAGCTGCTTGGCCCACAGTGCGTCGAAAGTGCCGAGACCATGGCGCTCAAGCAGTGCGCGGTCTTCAGCAGCGAGAAAATCAGTCATTCACGTCCCTCGAAAAATCTCACCACGTGCCGAATCCGTTTCTTGTCGGCGCTATCAAGCCGATTGCACTGGCGATATTGCTTATAGAAACGCAGGCGTTGGGTATTGGACAGATGGTATTTGGCAAGTTTATCGAGACAAGCCAGATCCTTGGTGATCCGATACTTGAGCCAGAAGCCGCGCCAGAACTCGCCGTTGGGGCAATCGATCAGAAATATCCGCGCCTGGTCGTCAATCAACAGGTTGCGCCATTTCAGATCGTTATGGGTAAATCGGTGATCATGCATCGTCCGGGTATAGCCGGCCAATTGTCGACTGACGCCGTCGACCCAGGCGCGATCCTTGAGTTTCGGATCCTTGCGCTCGGCGAGCGCCGAAAGGTCTTCGGTGTTGGGCAACTCACGAGTGATCATGGCGCCACGATCATACGCCGCGCCACGGCGCTCCAGGCCCCAGGCCACCACTTCAGCGGTGGGAATGCCCCACTTAGCGAAGCGCTTGAGGTTCTGCCATTCCATCTTCACCCGCGGCTTGCCGAGATAACGGCGCAAGCCTTTACCGGCGCCGACATAGCGTTTGACGTAATAGTTGACGCCGTTGCGCTGTACGCGAATCACTTCCGACAGCGGATCACGGGTCAGGCGTTCGCCTTGCAACGCAAACACGGCTTCGAGACTGCCAAAATCTTCGGCGAGCTCGCTGTATTGCGGTTCGAGAGTCCAACCCGCCATCAGAGCGCATCCCCGTAACGCTGCTTACGCGCATAGAGCTTGTTGGCTTTGCCTTCGAGCCAGCTCAGCAACGGCGCTTCTTCGGCCAGAATCTGGCGCAGCGGTTGCTGGAAATAGCCCTTGAGGAAACGCAGCTTGTCGCGGCGGGTCAGGCCAATGTCCAGCGCGGAAAAGTACAGCGCGGCCAGATCCTTGTTGCGCCAGCGCTGCGTGATTTTCGCGCGGGTCTGGGCACGGTGCAGGTCGATCACCGAGAGTTTGAAGTCTTGCGGCGTCACCGGTTTGTCGGTGTGCAGCAGGAAGTGGCAGATGTAGCAGTCGCGGTGATTGACGCCGGCGCGGTGCATCATGCCGGTCATGCGCGCCACTTCGGCGATCAACGCGCGCTTGAGCCTCGGCTCGGGCGGCTGCTTGACCCAGTCGATGCTGAAGTCTTCGAGGCTGATGGTCGGCGCCAGTTCTTCGGTGACGATGAACGAGTGCTGATCCGCCGGGTTGCTGCCCTTCTCGCCGTACGCGACGGCGGTCATGGTCGGCACACCGACTTCCTGCAGACGCTGAATGGCTTGCCACTCCTGACCCGCACCGAGCACCGGCAGCTTGGCGGTCAACAAGTTCTTGAAGATTTCGCCCCAGCCGATGCCGCGGTGAATCTTGACGAAAAATCCGTTGCCGTCGACTTCCGTGCGCAGTGTCCGGCGTGCTTCCAGCTCGCGGTATACCTCGCCCTGCAAGCCTTCGACTTCGGCGAACGGGTCGCGTCCGGCCCAAAGGCTTTTGAACGGTTCAGCCAGCATCAACTTCATTAAGCGTGCTCCGCCAGAATCACATCGGCCGCGTGCTGCGGCATGCTGTAGAGGTCGGCCGTCTCGGCGAAGGCCAGACCATTGCGGCTCCAGGCCGCGCGTGCCGCGTCGTCATGCAACATGTCGGTCAGGTATTGCGTCAGCTGCGCCTGATCGAACGGTTCGTCGAGCACTCGCCCGGCATCCGCTTCGACAATGTAATGGGCATAACCGCAGACCGCGCTGACCAGCACCGGCAGACCGGCGACCAGCGCTTCAAGCAACACGGTACCGGTGTTTTCGTTGTACGCCGGATGGATCAACAGATCAGCGCCGAGCAGGAAACGCGGGATATCGCTGCGGCCCTTGAGGAACGTCACGTTATCGCCCAGACCCAAAGTTGCACTCTGCATCTGGAATAATTTGGGGTCATCCTGGCCGATTACAAACAGCCGGGTGCGTTTCTTCAACTCGGCGGGCAACGCAGCCAGTGCTTTCAGGCTGCGATCGACGCCTTTGGTCTTGAACCCGGAGCCGATCTGCACCAGCAGCAGTTCGTCGTCCTTCAGATTGAATTCAGCGCGGAAACCGGCGCGAATTTCATCGGCATCCGCTGGACGGCGACGGTCTTGGGCAATGCCCGGTGGCAGCAGGTGGAAGCGCTCAAGCGGCGTGTCGTAATGCTTGATGAACAGCGGCTGCTGCACTTCGGAAATCATCAGCACTTCAGTCTTCGCGTCTTTGGCGAACACCGCGCGCTCGTACTCGGCGAAGTGGCGATAACGGCCCCAGCGGCGGTACAGCGAATGACGCAGGTTCTGCGCTTTGTCTTCGAAGCAGCCGTCGGCGGCGTAGTAGACGTCCAGACCCGGCATCTTGTTGAAACCGATCAGGCGATCAACCGGGCGCTTGGCCAGGTCGGCCTCCATCCACGCGCTGAGTTTTTCGTTGCGACGGTGATTGAAGAATGCCTTCACCGGTGCGACCAGCACTTCGAAACCGGGCGGCACGTCGCCTTCCCAGATCAGCGTGTAGACGCGAATTTGATGGCCGCGCTTCTGGCATTCGAGGGCGATGCGCATGAAGTCGCGCTGCAAGCCGCCGAACGGGAAGTATTTGTACAGGACGAATGCCAATTGCATCAGCGCAGCTCCTCAGCCATTAACAACGTGCTCAGTCGGCTGGCGACACGCTCGGGGTTCAGACGCGTGAAGCACAAAGGCTGTTCACGCTTCAGGTCAAACTGACGGGCATCCTGCGCGGTCGGTTGATAGGTACATTTCTTTTGCAGGCACGGCGCGCACGGGAAGTCGCTGGCCAGGTGAATCTGCAGTTTGCCGTAAGCGCCGGTCAGGCCCGGGTTGGTCGGGCCGAACAGCGAGATGGTCGGCACGTCCAGCGCGGCAGCCAAATGGCCGAGCCCGGTGTCCACCGCCACGCAGGCTTGCGCACCGGCGAGGACTTTGCCGACGCCGGCCAGATTGAGTTTCGGCAGCACTTCGGCGTGTTTGAAGCCGGCGGCGATGCGTTCGGCGCGGGCCTTTTCCTGCGGGTTGCCCCACGGCAGTTTGACACCGACGCCGAGATAGCCGACGCGCTCGGTCAGCTCGCGCCAGTAGGCTTCCGGCCAGTGTTTGGTGTCCCAGGTGGTGCCATGCAGGAACACCACGAAGGCGTTTTTGCGCGGCAACTCGACCAGACGCTCGACGTTGAGGCCGTAATCGCCCAAGCCTTTGGGCAAGTCGTATCCGAGGGCGATGGCGAACAACTGCCGCACGCGCTCGACGGCGTGCTGCCCTCGGGCCACGGCCAGTTTGCGATCGTAGAAACGCGAGGCCATCGGCTCTCGCGCCGAACCTTTATCGAGGCCGGCCACCGGGGCTTTGACGTAACGGGTCAGCCAAGCGCTTTTCAGCAAGCCTTGGGCATCGATGACCAAATCGTATTTGTTGGCGCGCACGCTTTGTTTGAAGCGTTTCCACTCGCCGCTGGTGATGGTTTTCCAGATGTTTTTGCGCCAGCGGCGGATCGCCACCGGAATCACCTTGCCAACGGCCGGGTGCCAGGTCGGGATCTCGGCAAAGCCTTCTTCCACCACCCAGTCGAACTTGATTCCGGGGATCGCCCGGGCGGCGTCGGTCAGCGCCGGCAACGCATGAATCACGTCGCCCAGCGATGAAGTCTTGATCAGCAATACCCGCAACTTAATGAACCTCGACCACGGAGCCCTGCAACTTCTGCAAGGCATCGTTGACCGCGTCCGGCATCAGCTGGCGCAGGCAGTTGTAATGGCCGAACCGGCAGGTACGGTCGAAGCACGGGCTGCAATCGAGACCCAGGCGGACGATTTCGACGTGCTCGGCCAGCGGCGGGGTGAAACCCGGCGAGGTCGAGCCGTAGACGGCGACCAATGGACGGTTCAGCGCAGCGGCAACGTGCATCAGACCGGAGTCGTTGGACACCACCGAGTCGGCGCAGGACAGCAGGTCGATGGCCTCGGCCAACGAGGTGCCGCCGCTGAGGTTGACCGATTCTTCACGCAGGCCAGGAATCAGTCGAGCGCGGATGTCTTCACCGACCGCATGATCATTCTTCGAACCGAACAGCCATACCTGCCAGCCTTCGCGAATGCGCGCTTCGGCGACTTTGGCGTAGTGCTCGGACGGCCAGCGTTTGGATTCGCCGAACTCGGCGCCGGGGCACAGGGCCAACACCGGGCGGTCGAGGGTCAGGCCGAATTTGGCCAGTGCCGCTTCGCGCGTCACCGGGTCGATTTGCAGGCTCGGACGCGGATACGGCTTCGGCAATTCGGCGTTGGCTTCATAAGCCAGGGCCATAAAGCGCTCGATCATCAGCGGATAGCGTTCTTTGTCGAGGGTGCGCACATCGTTGAGCAGGCCGTAGCGGAATTCGCCGCGCCAGCCGGTGCGTTTCGGGATGCCGGCGAAAAACGGCACCAGCGCCGATTTCAGCGAGTTGGGCAGCAGGATCGCCTGATCGTACTGACCACGCAGGGATTTGCCGATACGCCGACGCGTCGCCAATTCCAGCGCGCCGTGGCCGAGCGGGAAGCTCAAGGCCTTGCGCACTTCGGGCATGCGTTCAAGGATCGGCCGGCTCCACTCAGGGGCCAGGACGTCGATTTCGCATTGCGGGTGGCGCTGCTTGAGACACTGAAACAGTGTCTGCGCCATCACCATGTCACCGACCCAACTGGGCCCAACGATCAGAATATTCATGTGGTTTCCAAAAACGAACCGGGGAGGCCAATGCCTCCCCGCCTCGAGAATCCAGCACCCTCAGCCTTGGCTAAAGGGTCATTTGGACAAGCCGTTCAGGCTCATCAGATCAATTCGTACACATCCATATCGGCCAGCATAAACCTTTGTGGCGAGGGAGCTTGCTCCCGCTGGGCTGCGCAGCAGACCCACAATCTGACTCCAGTTTATACCTGACACACTGCGCTGCCCGGGTTACGACTGCTTCGCAGCCGAGCGGGAGCAAGCTCCCTCACCACAGAGGCGCATCTACATTGGATGCCTTAGCTTAGCCCCAACTCACGCCATATCCGCAAAACCTGTCGGCGTTCGTCGGCGAACTGGTCGCCCGGTATCACCCCGGCGTCCTTCTGCAAGGCCTGCCGGTGGGCGGCGGAGCGGTAGGCTTTGTAGGCCTCGCGCAGCAGGCTGGCATCTTCGGCGGGCATCAGCCCTTCATGTTCCAGCTCTTCCAGAATGCGGATGTTATCGGTCCAGCGCAGCAATGGCGGGTGGCTTTGTGACCACGCCAGAGCCGCGTATTGCACCATAAATTCAATATCGACGATACCTCCGGCGTCCTGCTTGAGGTCGAAGGGCGCCGTGGCGTCGAAGGCATTTGCCGCCGTACCGGCCGCAGTGCTCTTGGTGCCGAGGTTATCGCGCATCTTCGCGCGCATCTCGCTGACTTCCTGTTGCAACTTCGCCAGATCGCGCGCCTTGCCCAAGATCTGCGCGCGGACTTTCTCGAACGCCTGGCCGACATCCTGACTACCGACCAGCACCCGCGCCCGCACCAACGCCTGATGCTCCCACGTCCAGGCTTCATTTTCCTGATAGCGGGCAAATGCCCCCAGCGAACTGACCAACAGCCCCGAGGCACCGGACGGGCGCAGACGCATGTCCACTTCGTAGAGCTGACCGGAGTTGGTCTGCGCCGTCAGCAAGTGAATGATCCGCTGCCCCAGCCGCGTGAAGAATTGCGCACCATCGATCGACTTCGGCCCGTCGGTTTCCGCCTGCGGATCGCCGTCATGGATAAACACCAGGTCCAGATCCGAACCATGCCCCAATTCCAGACCGCCGACCTTGCCATAACCGACAATGATGAAGCCGGGATCGCACAAGGTGCCGTCGGTGCGCAACGGCGTGCCGTACTTGGCCACCGTCTGGCGCCAGGCCAGGGCCAGCACTTGCTCGAGAATCGCCTCGGCCAGCCAGGTCAGGTAATCGCTGACTTTCATCAGCGGCAAGCTGCCGGCGATTTCCGACGCCGCCACGCGCAAACGGTGCGCCAGTTTGAAATGGCGCAGGGCTTCCATCTGTTGTTCGAGGTCGTCTTCGGGAATCCGTGTCAGACGCTCGCGTAATTCAGCCGCCAGTTCCGGCGCCAATGGCGGCTTGAACAGTCGGCCTTCATTTAACAGCTCATCGAGCAGCAGCGGGAAGCGCGTGATCTGTTCGGCAATCCACGGACTCGCCGCGCACAGCGTCAGCAAGCGCCGCAGGGCGCCGGGGTTCTCCGTCAGCAAGACCAGATACGCCGAACGCCGGGCCACCGCTTCCACCAGCGGCAACACCCGCTCCAGCACCAGATCCGGGTCGGCGTGCTCCACGGCCTGGGCGAGCAGACGCGGAATAAAGGCGTCCAGACGCTCACGCCCCAGCCGCTGCATCGCCCGCAGTTGCGGGCTGCTGCGCAATCCGGCCAGCGCTTTCAGGGCTTTGCCGGCATCGGCGAAACCACCCTCCTCCAACTGCCGGCACGCCGCCTCTTCGTCCTGCGCCTCTTCCCACAGCGGCAGCCATTCACCACCGACCACCACTTCACTTTCGGCGCCTTCATCCTCGTCGGGATCGGCAATCACCTGAGCGAAGTGCCAGGCCACACGGCCACGCCAGAACATCAGCTTCTCGTGAAAGGCGTCCCAGTCGGCGAAACCGAGCATGAACGCAATACGCGCCTGATCCTGAGCGCCATCCGGTAGCATCTGGGTCTGGCGGTCGGCGATCGCCTGAATAGCGTGCTCGGTGTAACGCAGAAATTCGTAGCCCTCGCGCAACTCGCTGATCACCGCCGGCGGCAGATAACCCTGCCCTTCCAGCGTGCTCAGCACCTTTAATAAAGGACGCTGTTGCAGGCTCAGATCGCGACCACCGTGGATCAACTGAAAAGCCTGCGCGATGAACTCGACCTCGCGGATGCCGCCAGAGCCGAGCTTGATGTTGTCGGCCATGCCCTTGCGCCGCACTTCCTGCTGGATCAACTGCTTCATGGTGCGCAGCGCTTCGATCGCCGAAAAGTCCAGATAGCGCCGGTAAACGAATGGCCGCAGCATGTCGAGCAACTGCGCACCCGCGACCTGATCGCCGGCCACCACCCGCGCCTTGATCATCGCGTAGCGTTCCCAATCGCGGCCCTGATCCTGGTAATACTGCTCCAGCGCATTAAAGCTCAGCACCAGCGCGCCGGACGAACCATACGGGCGCAAGCGCATATCGACGCGAAACACAAAGCCGTCGACAGTCATCGGATCAAGGGCCTTGATCAGGCGCTGGCCGAGACGGATGAAGAATTCCTGATTATCCAGCGAGCGCTTAACGCCCACCGTTTCGCCACCCTCGGGGTAGGCGAAGATCAGGTCGATGTCCGAAGACAGGTTCAATTCGACGGCGCCGAGCTTGCCCATACCGAGGATGACCATCTGCTGCGGCAGACCGCTGCGGCGGCCGGTCGGCGTGCCGAACTGTTCGCAATGGCGGCTGTACAGCCATTGATAGGCCTGGTCGATGGTGGCGTCGGCCATGTCCGAGAGATCACGGCAGGTCTGCACCAGATCGGCCTGGCGGGTGAGATCGCGCCAGATGATCCGCACTTGATGGCGGGCGCGCTGGCGACGCAAGGCGCGACCGAGTTCATCTTCACTCTGCGCAGCGTTCACTGCCGCAGCAATCTGTGCACACAATTCACCCGGCGCGAATGGCCGATCAAGCTCGCCGGACTGCACCAGCGACAACAACATCAAAGGGTCACGAACGCTCTGTTCAATGACAAACTCGCTGGCGGCGGTGACGCGGGCGAACTGCGCCCAGCGCTCTGGCGTCCAGGTCGAGAAGCCGTGATCGTCTTCCAGCGCCGCGACGGCCGTACGGAACGACTGCTCGGATCGAGTGACCAACGGCAGGAGAATGGCGGGCAGTTCGGCAAGCACGGGCAGGGTCATGGTCTATCCTTGATCGGCGTGTAAATGGCCGCTTGTAGTGTTTGACGAAAAGCCGCTACCCGGAGGACTGTCGAACAAAAGTTAGAAATAGCTGAAATTTCTTTCTCTTTGGCAGCGAACATCAAAGTTTCACCTTTTTCGGATGGCAAAAGACCAACCTTAACGATTATTCTCACAACGCAGCCGGAGGCCACAAGCCATTCTTCTGTAGTTTTACTACTCGTCTATACATTCGAAAGGCTGAAATGCCAGAAGATTTGTAGTAAAACTACACGCCGCCGGAACAACCTATCGGCAATCCAAGAATTTTAAATCGTCTGCCCACAAGGCCAGTCGCAAACTCAGGCAACCGATTCTGGAAGCCTTTCCGCCCTGGAGCAAGCCATGCAAGACCTCGATCCCGTCGAAACCCAGGAATGGCTGGACGCCCTGGAATCGGTTCTCGACAAAGAAGGCGAAGACCGTGCTCACTATCTGATGACCCGTATGGGCGAACTCGCGACCCGCAGCGGCTCGCAGCTCCCTTACGCCATCACCACGCCTTACCGCAACACCATCCCGGTAACCCACGAAGCACGCATGCCTGGCGACCTGTTCATGGAACGCCGCATTCGCTCGCTGGTACGCTGGAACGCGATGGCCATGGTAATGCGTACGAACCTGAAAGATTCTGACCTGGGTGGTCACATCTCCAGCTTCGCTTCCAGTGCGACCCTGTATGACATCGGCTTCAACTACTTCTTCCAGGCCCCGACCGACGAACACGGCGGCGACCTGATCTACTTCCAGGGCCACACCTCGCCAGGCGTTTACGCCCGCGCGTTCATGGAAGGCCGCATCACCGAAGACCAGATGAACAACTTCCGCCAGGAAGTCGACGGTCAGGGCCTGTCGTCCTACCCGCACCCTTGGCTGATGCCTGACTTCTGGCAGTTCCCGACCGTATCCATGGGTCTGGGTCCGATCCAGGCGATCTACCAGGCACGCTTCATGAAGTACCTGGAGCACCGCGGTTTCATCCAGCCGGGCAAACAGAAAGTCTGGTGCTTCCTGGGCGACGGCGAGTGTGACGAGCCGGAATCCCTGGGCGCAATCTCCCTGGCCGGCCGCGAGAAGCTGGACAACCTGATCTTCGTCATCAACTGCAACCTGCAGCGCCTCGACGGCCCGGTTCGCGGCAACGGCAAGATCATCCAGGAACTCGAAGGCGTGTTCCGCGGTGCTCAGTGGAACGTGACCAAAGTCATCTGGGGCCGTTTCTGGGACCCGTTGCTGGCCAAAGACGTCGACGGCATCCTGCAACGTCGCATGGACGAAGTCATCGACGGCGAGTACCAGAACTACAAAGCCAAAGACGGCGCGTTCGTGCGTGAGCACTTCTTCAACACGCCAGAACTCAAGGCAATGGTTGCTGATCTGTCCGACGACGAGATCTGGAAACTCAACCGTGGCGGCCACGACCCGTACAAGGTCTACGCGGCGTACCACGAAGCGGTCAACCACAAAGAACAACCAACCGTCATCCTCGCCAAGACCATCAAAGGTTATGGCACCGGTGCCGGCGAAGCGAAGAACACCGCGCACAACACCAAGAAAGTCGACGTCGACAGCCTGAAGTTGTTCCGCGATCGTTTCGACATTCCGGTCAAGGACGAAGAGCTGGAGAACCTGCCGTTCTTCAAGCCAGAGCCGAACAGTGCCGAAGCCCGCTACCTCAGCGAGCGTCGTGCTGCCCTGGGCGGTTTCGTACCTCAGCGTCGCGCGCAGAGCTTCAGCGTGCCGACCCCGGATCTGGACACCCTCAAAGCCATCCTCGATGGTTCGGGCGACCGTGAAATTTCCACCACCATGGCCTTCGTGCGGATCCTCGCGCAACTGGTCAAGGACAAGGAAATCGGCCCGCGCATCGTTCCGATCATCCCGGACGAAGCCCGTACCTTTGGTATGGAAGGCATGTTCCGTCAGTTGGGCATCTACTCGTCCGTCGGCCAGCTCTACGAGCCAGTCGATAAAGACCAGGTGATGTTCTACAAGGAAGACCAGAAAGGTCAGATCCTTGAAGAAGGCATCAACGAAGCAGGCGCCATGAGCTCGTTCATCGCTGCCGGTACTTCGTACTCCAGCCACAACCAGCCGATGCTGCCGTTCTACATCTTCTACTCGATGTTCGGTTTCCAGCGTATCGGTGACCTGGCCTGGGCCGCCGGCGACAGCCGTACCCGTGGCTTCCTGATCGGCGGCACCGCCGGCCGGACCACCCTGAACGGTGAAGGCCTGCAACACGAAGACGGTCACAGCCACCTGCTGGCCGCGACCATCCCGAACTGCCGCACCTACGATCCAACCTACGGCTACGAGCTGGCGGTGATCATTCAGGACGGCATGAAGAAGATGACCGAAGAGCAACAGGACATCTTCTATTACATCACCGTGATGAACGAGTCGTACCAGCAGCCAGCCATGCCGGCCGGTGCCGAAGAAGGCATCAAGAAAGGCATGTACCTGCTCGAAGAAGACACCCGCGATGCGGCGCACCACGTCCAGCTGATGGGCTCCGGCACCATCCTGCGTGAAGTCCGTGAAGCGGCGAAGATTCTGCGTGAAGAGTTCAACGTCGGCGCTGACGTCTGGAGCGTTACCAGCTTCAACGAACTGCGTCGCGACGGCCTCGCTGTAGAGCGCAGCAACCGTCTGAAGCCTGGCCAGAAGCCTAAGCTGAGCTACGTCGAAGAGTGCCTGAACGGCCGTAAAGGTCCGGTCATCGCATCGACCGACTACATGAAGCTGTTCGCCGAGCAGATCCGTCAGTGGGTACCGTCCAAGGAATTCAAAGTCCTGGGCACCGACGGTTTCGGCCGCAGCGACAGCCGCAAGAAACTGCGTCATTTCTTCGAAGTCGACCGTCATTTCGTGGTGTTGGCAGCCCTGGAAGCACTGGCTGACCGTGGTGATATCGAACCTAAAGTCGTGGCTGAGGCCATCGTCAAGTTCGGCATCGACCCGGAAAAACGCAACCCACTGGACTGCTGAGGAGACATTTTGTGAGCGAACTCATTCGCGTACCTGACATCGGCAGCGGTGAAGGTGAAGTAATTGAACTGTTTGTGAAGGTCGGCGACCGTATCGAAGCCGACCAGAGCATCCTGACCCTGGAATCGGACAAGGCCAGCATGGAAGTGCCGGCCCCGAAAGCCGGCGTCATCAAGAGCCTGAAAGTAAAGCTGGGCGACCGTCTGAAAGAAGGCGACGAACTGCTTGAGCTGGAAGTCGAGGGCGCTGCTGAAGCGGCCCCTGCCCCTGCTGCTGCACCGGCTGCAAAAGCTGAAGCCAAACCGGCTGCCGCTCCTGCCGCCGCCGCGCCAGCCGCTGCCCCTGCTGCCGCTTCGGTTCAGCAAGTGCACGTGCCGGACATCGGTTCTTCGGGCAAAGCGCAGATCATCGAGATCCAGGTCAAAGTCGGCGACACGGTCGAAGCTGATCAATCTTTGATCACCCTCGAATCCGACAAGGCGAGCATGGAAATCCCGTCGCCTGCCGCTGGCGTGGTCAAGGCCATCAGCGTCAAGCTCAACGACGAAGTCGGCACTGGCGACCTGATTCTGGATCTGGAAGTGGCGGGTGCTGCGGCCCCTGCGGCTGCCGCTCCGGCTCAGGCTGCTGCACCGGCCGCTGCCGCTGCGCCGGCTCCGGCAGCCGCGCCAGCCGCTCCGGTTGCTGACAGCGTTCAGGATATCCACGTTCCGGACATCGGTTCGGCGGGCAAAGCCAAGATCATCGAAGTGTTGGTCAAGGCGGGCGATACCGTTGAAGCCGACCAGTCGCTGATCACTCTGGAATCCGACAAGGCGAGCATGGAAATCCCGTCGCCTGCCGCTGGCGTGGTGGAAAGCGTTTCCATCAAGCTGGACGACGAAGTCGGTACCGGCGACCTGATCCTCAAGCTGAAAGTCAAAGGCGCGGCCCCTGCTGCTGCCCCGGCTCCAGCTGCCGCCGCTGCTGCTCCGAGCGCTCCGGCACCTGCCGCTGCTGCTCCGGCTGCCGCTGCACCTGCTGCCGCTCCAGCCGCCGCACCGGCCAAGCCGGGCGCGAAAGTTCACGCCGGCCCAGCCGTGCGTCAACTGGCCCGTGAGTTCGGCGTCGAGCTGAACGCTGTCGGCGCCAGCGGCCCGCACGGTCGTATCCTCAAAGAAGACGTGCAGGTTTACGTCAAAGCGATGATGCAGAAGGCCAAGGAAGCACCGGCCGCTGCTGCTGGCGCAACCGGTGGCGCGGGCATCCCGCCGATTCCGGTCGTCGATTTCAGCCGTTTCGGCGAAATCGAAGAAGTGCCGATGACTCGTCTGATGCAGATCGGCGCGTCGAGCCTGCACCGCAGCTGGCTGAACATCCCGCACGTGACTCAGTTCGATTCGGCTGATATCACCGAGCTGGAAGCCTTCCGCGTTGCACAGAAAGCCGTCGCAGAGAAGGCCGGCGTCAAGCTGACCATCCTGCCGCTGCTGCTCAAGTCCTGCGCGCACATGCTCAAGGAGCTGCCGGACTTCAACAGTTCGCTGGCACCAAGCGGCAAGGCGATCATCCGCAAGAAATACGTGAACATCGGCTTCGCCGTCGACACCCCGGATGGCCTGCTGGTACCGGTCATCAAGAACGTCGACCAGAAGAGCCTGTTGCAACTGGCAGCCGAAGCCGCTGCGCTGGCCGCCAAAGCCCGCGACAAGAAGCTCACCGCTGACGACATGCAAGGCGCCTGCTTCACCATTTCCAGCCTCGGCCACATTGGCGGCACCGGCTTCACGCCGATCGTCAACGCGCCGGAGGTGGCGATCCTCGGTGTTTCCAAGGCAACCATCCAGCCAGTCTGGGACGGCAAAGCCTTCCAGCCGAAACTGATGCTGCCGCTGTCGTTGTCCTACGATCACCGTGTGATCAACGGCGCCGCTGCCGCACGCTTCACCCAGCGTCTGGGCAGCCTGCTGGCGGACATCCGCACGATCCTGCTGTAACTCGATCGGCCCTCCGGCAACGGAGGGCCGATTGCTGCACCCTTTCGAGCGCCACACGCTCGTACCTCAACCCCGTCAGTTTGGCGGGGCTTTTTTTGCCTGAAGAAACACCCCTCTCGTCTTTTTCCCACACGTCGCGCTGACATCGGCCACAACCCTGGTCGACTTGGCACCGATCTTTTTTATTCGATACGCAACTAACCTAGGCGCAACCAACTCAACTAAGAAAACTTAGTAGAACTCTGTTAATTCAAGTTAATTCGAATGGATTCGACATGTTAAAAGCAACTATCGGACCGATTGTCGGCCACGTTACAACTCATCATGCACGCATCTTCATGCGCGGCGATCGCCTGAAAAACTCACGAGTGTTTGCCGGAGTACGCTATCGCGTTTCTGGCACACAACAATGGCCCAAAGGTAACTTCGCGCATCTGAGCGAATTACGCGATATGTCACATGTGTTCGCCCTCAACAACTTGAGTGCCGACACTGAATATGAATATCAGGCCGGCTGGTTCAGCCCGATGAATCCGGTGCATACGCCGGACAGCGTTGCCGAGTTGCCGCTGCAGTGGCCGCGAGAGATCTACCGACTGCGCACCCGCTCCAGCAAACCCCTGCAACCCAAAGCCTATATTGTCGGCTCGTGCCGCTACCTGCGCATGACCGCCGGCATCGCCTCCCTGCCGCAACTGGGTGACCGGATCTTTGCGTCCATCAATCAAGTGATCGAAGGTATACAACCACCGATCAGCGCGGTATTGATGACCGGCGATCAAATTTATGTGGACGATTTGAACCTGATCGCACCGGATCGCGAATACAAAGACATCCTCAACAAATACCGCGCCGCGTTTTCCCAACCGAACATTCAACGCTTAATGTCCGGCACTTCGACTTACATGATTCTTGATGATCATGAAATCGAAGATAACTGGCCCGCCAATGCCAGCAAGTCCGACGGCGACTTATACCGTAACGCCATGGCCGCCTATGAGTTGTATCAGGCCAGTCATAGTCCGGCACATCCTCTGACAACTAACGGCGAAATAGATCACTCGACACTTGAGCATTACTGGTATCAATTCAGCGACGGCGATATTGAATGGTTTGTCACTGACAGTCGCACACGCCGCAACTTGTCTGCCGATGACCGACGCATCCTCGACGAAGCGCAAGAACAGGCCTTGCTCAAATGGCTGAGCCATAGCAAAGCCCGGGTCAAGTTTGTGGTCACCAGCGTGATGTTCTACCCCGATCGCAAATTCCACGGCGATGATGCCTGGAAGGCCTTTCCCGAGCAGCGCCTGCGCCTGCTGGAAACCATCCGCACCCGACGGATCAAGAATGTCGTGTTCATCTCCGGAGACGTGCATGGCTCGCTGACCGCTCGTTTGACGCACAGCGAAGACCCGGACTTCGAAGTCCACACGGTGGTGTCCTCACCGCTGTGCAACAGCAAACTGCTGCCGTATGCCAAAGCGTCCACATTCATGCTCGATCAGCCGCTGATGCGCACGGCGGCGGGTGATTATCGGCATGAACTGACCAGCGCGGTGGTGAGTGAAGACAATTTCGCCCATGTGGTGGTCGAGGCTGATCAGATTTTGGTCAATTACCATGATCGGGATGGGAAACGGCTGCAGTCGATTGGCCTGAAATTGCGTTGAATGCTGAAAAGATCGCAGCCTGCGCCAGCGCCTGCAAGGGACGCATCCCCCTGTAGGCGCTGGCGCAGGCCGCGATCTTTTGCTCTTTTCTGACAGGCGCTGGAGAAATGCCCGACGCGGCCGACATATTCTTATAGCACTTGGCCTTCATGTCTCTTGTCAGTCGGTGCCGCAATGATGCAACCTTGCCGCAGGCAACAGTAAAGAGGGCGAGAGCCCGGCGCGTTCAGCATATTTCCAAGCGAGTTCCCTTCATGAAGAGCCAACCCGATGCCGCCAGCCGTATGGCGGCCGAGGTAGTGACGCAGTTGCCTGTGCCCTCGCGGCTCGGCATGCTGCGTTTCGAGCGCTTGAATGAAGCCAGTTGGGCCATGCTGTTTCTAGATCCCAACTGTGAACGCCAGTTCGGTCAGCCTGCTGTAGAGCTTTGTGCCTTGGTCGGCTCACCCTACGCCAGCCTGATGGAACCGGAAGCGCGTTATCAACTGCACGACGCGATCCAGCAACAACTGACCGTCAGCCCGCATTATCTGGTGCGCTACACCCTGCACACGGCAGCGGGTGCGCTGAGCATCCTGGAGCTGGGCGAAGCCTACAAACAACACAACCGTCATCTGCTGCGCGGCTATCTGCTGGCGGTCGATCAGGTCTTCGACGAAGCGCCACCCGCCCCCTCCGTTGACCTCGAAACCCAGAACTCGCGCCTGCAAATCGCCCTTGAGCTCAATCAGCGCGCCCAGCAGGAGCAACTGCAGCACCTTGAGCGAGTGCGCGCCCAACAGGATCTGATCCTGTTGTTGGCCCGCCAGCGCTACAGCAGCCACAACTCGCTGCAGGAAGCCGCCGAACTGATCACCCGCTGCGCCTGCGATATCTATCAAACCGACTGCGCCAGCCTGTGGAACCTTGAAGGCCAGCGTCTGCTGCCGATCTCTGCGTACCACCGCGCGACCCAGAAATACATCCTCCCGGACGTGATCGACATCAGCGGCTTTCCGGATTACATGGATGCCTTGCACGGCAGTCGCGCCATCGATGCGCACAACGCGATTCGCGACCCACGCACCCGGGAGATGGCTGAGGCCCTGCGCCCGCGCGACGTCAACGCCATGCTCGATGCCAGTATTCGCGTCGACGGCCAGGTGGTCGGCGTGCTCTGTCTGGAGCAGACCGGCGCCACCCGCGCCTGGCTGTCCGATGAAATCGCTTTTGCCGGCGAGCTGGCCGATCAATTCGCGCAAGTCATCAACAACCACAACCGTCGTACCGCCACCAGCGCCCTGCATCTGTTCCAGCGTGCGGTCGAGCAAAGCGCCAACGCGTTTTTGCTGGTCAATTGCGACGGCGTGGTCGAATACGTCAACCCGAGCTTCACCGCGATCACCCAGTACACCACCGAAGAAGTCCACGGCCAGCGCCTGTCCGAGCTGCCAGCCCTGGAAAACCTCAGTGAACTGCTGTTCGACGCGCCCTCGGCGCTGGCCAAGAGCAACAGTTGGCAGGGCGAATTCAAGAGCCGGCGGAAAAACCTCGAACCGTACTGGGGCCAGTTGTCGATCTCCAAGGTCTACGGCGACAACCGCGAACTGACGCACTACATCGGCATCTACGAAGACATCACCCAGACCAAACTGGCGCAGCAGCGCATCGAGCGACTGGCCTACACCGACAACCTGACCAACCTCGGCAACCGGCCGGCGTTTATCCGCAATCTGGACGAACGCTTCGCCCGCGACAGCGACACGCCGATCAGCCTGCTGCTGGTGGACATCGACAACTTCAAGCGGATCAACGACAGCCTCGGTCACCAGACCGGCGACAAACTGCTGATCAGTCTGGCCCGGCGCCTGCGCAACAGCCTCAGCCCGAGCGGCAGCCTCGCGCGGTTCGCCAGTAACGAGTTTGCGGTGTTACTCGACGACACCGACCTTGCCACCGGTCAGCAGATCGCCAACCAGTTGCTGGCCACCCTCGACAAGCCGATGTTCGTCGACAACCAGTTGATCAGCGTGACCGGTTCGGTCGGCCTGGCCTGCGCGCCGCTGCACGGTCGCGATCCGCAAACGCTGATGCGTAACGCCGGTCTGGCGCTGCACAAAGCCAAGGCCAACGGCAAACATCAGGTGCAAGTCTTCACCGAAGCACTGAACGCCGAGGCCAGTTACAAACTGTTCGTCGAGAACAACCTGCGCCGCGCCCTGACCCAGAACGAGCTGGACGTGTTCTACCAGCCCAAGCTGTGCCTGCGCAGCGGTCGTCTGCTGGGCATGGAAGCACTGCTGCGCTGGAATCACCCGGAGCGCGGCATGATCCGCCCGGACCAGTTCATCAGCGTCGCCGAAGAAACCGGCCTGATCATTCCGATCGGCAAGTGGATCGCCCGCCAGGCCTGCCGCATGAGCAAGGCGCTGACCGCCGCCGGCCTGGGTAATCTGCAGGTGGCGATCAACCTCTCGCCGAAACAGTTCTCCGACCCGGATCTGGTCGCCTCCATCGCCAACATCCTCAAGGAAGAAGCGCTGCCGGCCAATCTGCTCGAACTGGAACTGACCGAAGGCCTGCTGCTGGAAGCCACCGAAGACACCCACTTGCAGCTCGATCAACTCAAGCGTCTCGGGCTGACGCTGGCCATGGACGACTTCGGTACCGGCTACTCGTCGCTGAGCTATCTGAAGAAATTCCCGATCGACATCATCAAGATCGATCGCAGCTTCATCCACGAAATCCCCGACAACCAGGACGACATGGAAATCACCTCGGCGGTGATCGCCATGGCGCACAACCTGAAACTCAAGGTTGTGGCCGAAGGCATCGAAACTGCCGAGCAACTGGCATTCCTGCGTCGACACCGTTGCGACGTCGGCCAGGGCTACCTGTTCGACCGGCCGATCCCGGGCAACGAACTGATCCAGGCACTCAAACGCTACCCGCGCGGCCCGCTCTGCCTCTAAATCCCATCTGTCGAAGCCCCCCTCTGTGGGAGCGAGCCTGCTCGCGAAGGCGTTATAGCCGTCGACATCATCGTCGCCTGACACACCGCTTTCGCGAGCAGGTCGAATCGTCGCACCGTCGCCCCCACATTTGAATAGTGCGAAACCGGGCATCATTGGGCACACTGGCGGTCTGACTTTTTACATCCAACCTGACTGAGAGGAACGATCATGGTTCTGCGCTCGGAAATTCTGGTGAACAAAAACGTGCTCCCGACCAAAGAACAAGCTCTGCCCGGCCGCGAAACCGCGATGACCCTGCCTGAAAAGCACTTCGTCTTCGAAGAAACCCCACTGCTTGGCCCGTTTTTCCAGGACGTCGACTTTGCGATTTTCGGTCTGGGTTGCTTCTGGGGCGCCGAGCGCCGCTTCTGGCAGCGTGAAGGCGTGGTCAGCACGGTCGTGGGTTATGCCGGCGGTTTCACGCCGAACCCGACCTACGAAGAAGTCTGCTCGGGCCTGACCGGCCACGCGGAAGTGGTGCTGGTGGTGTATGACAAGGCCAAAGTCAGCTACGAAGAGCTGCTGGCAATGTTCTGGGAGCTGCACAACCCGACGCAGGGCATGCGTCAGGGCAACGACATCGGCACGCAGTACCGCTCGGTGATCTACGCGACCTCGCCGGAACATCTGGATGCGGCGCTGAAGAGTAAAGCGGTGTATCAGGCTGAACTGTCGAAAGCAGGTCTGGGCGAAATCAGCACCGAGATCGAACAGGCGCCGACCGTGTACTTCGCCGAGGCGTATCACCAGCAGTATCTGGCGAAGAACCCTGAAGGCTATTGCGGGATTGGCGGCACCGGCGTGTGCATGCCACCGAGCCTGGCAGGCAATTAAATCCTCAAAGCAAAAGATCGCAGCCTTCGGCAGCTCCTACAGGAGATCAGTGATTGTCCGCACATAGGTGGACGACGCCGAACCGTGTAGGAGCTGCCGCAGGCTGCGATCTTTTGATCTTGCCGTTGATCAGCTCTCGGCAATCAGCCAATCCATCTGCCAGCCACCCTGGGTCTGCCCCAGTTTCTTCGACAACCACGGCAGCAGCTCCCGCAATTCTTCCTCCAGCCCCCACGGCGGATTGGCAATCGCCATGCCCGAACCGTTCAGGCTGTTCGGCGTATCCAGCGGATGCACCAGCAGTTCCACGCGCAACAACTTCGGCGCACCGGTGCCGGCCAGATCCTGATAGAACCGACGCAACGCACGCTGATCCTTTACCGGATACCAGATCGCCGCCACGGTCTGGCGCATGCGGCCAATCGCCTCTTTCAACGACGCCGCGCAACGCTGCATCTCGTCGAGCTGTTCGAACGGCGGATCAATCAGCATCACTGCACGCTTCTCCTGCACCGGCAACATCGCCCGCGCCACGTGCCAGCCCTCGCCCAGATGCACTTTTACCCGACGATCGCCGGCCATGTTGTCCTTGAGCAGCACGCCGTCTTCCGGGTGCTTCTCGTTGAGCATCACCCGATCCTGCGGGCGGGTCAGACGCCGCGCCAGCTCCGGCGAACCCGGGTAATAGCGCAACTGGCCGTCCGGGTTCATCTCGTGCAGCACCTTCATGTAGTCGGCGGTCAGCGCCGGCAGGTCCGGCTGATCCCACAAGCGCGCGATGCCTTCCAGGTATTCGCCGGTACGGTTGGCCTGATCACCCTGCAAGTCATACAGACCGATGCCGGCGTGCGTGTCGAGATAGGCAAACGGCTGCTCCTTGCGCGACATCAGGGCGATGAGGCGGGTCAAGGTCAGGTGTTTGAACACATCGGCGTGATTGCCGGCATGGAAGGCGTGACGATAATTCATGGCTGCTCCTGCGAAGGGCGCAAAGTTTACCTTTTACCGGGCGGCAAGTCAGGGGTTCGCAGCCGAGCGGGCCTCAACGTCAAAAGATCGCAGCCTTCGGCAGCTCCTACAGGGGATTCTATGTAGGAGCTGCCGAAGGCTGCGATCTTTTGATCTTGCTCCTGAAAATTCAGGAAGGCATCGCGCGCAACCGCTTGCCGATGACATCGAGTACATCACACCCATCACGTAATGGAATCACGCAGAGCTGGGCGAAGTCGCTGAGGATCATTGAGTCGCACTCGATCGAGCCGCGCATGCACAGGTTTTCCAGCACTTGGACGACGGTGCGGATGCGGTGGTTGGCTGCGTCCATCAGGATGTCGGAGGGGACGTGGGTGTCGATGAACAAGGTAGGCATGTCGCTGCAATTGCCGGTGAGGGCCATGAAGCGATTGTCGGGATGGGGGATGATTTTTTCGTAGGGTGGATCGGGATGCAAAGTCGTCATTTTGTTATCTCCATGATTGATGAACGTTGAGCAGCCAACGCACCTTCCTACAGGTTTGGGTGGCAGCTGTGCGCAAGAGTAGGAACCGAGCAATCATGGACCTCGGTCACGCCGAAGCGTGTCCCGCGCACAGCCGCCGCGAACGATTTTACGGACTTGAATCAAGTGCCGTAAAAAGCCAACGAACTGTAACGCCATGAAAGCGAGGGTTCCTACACCCTGTCACCACTCTCGCAGTGACAACGAAAAGACTATCCCTGCAACCCACCGCCCACCAGTTCATGAAAACCGCCGCAACTCGAAGGAAACGTCCGAAGCCTTCGCCCGGAAATGTCACTCCGACTCTGCCAGCAAATACGCCAACAACGCCGATTGCGACGATTCTTCCGACGCTGAACTCTGAAAAAACTGCCCGACCTTGCAGCGCAAAACCGCCTCGGGAAATGCCTCGAACAATGCGGGATGCTCCTCGCTCAGCCACTGCACAGCGTTGCCGACCCAGACTTCATCCCCCGCCGAAGCCAACACCGAGTCAGGCACCGTCCACCAAGGAAAAACACGCCCCGAAACCTGCGCGCGCCCCCCGATTTCCAAGGCCTGACCATTGATCAGTCCGCGTGAAATCACCGGCAACAGCTGCGCAGCAGCCACGGCATCGGATTGCAGGATCGGCAACAAAAACCGGCCATCCCAAAATCGAAAGAACACCGCTTTGCCATCCGGCATCAGCACCTGCGTCAGGCTGCGAAAATGCTCGGCCAGCACTTCGAGGCTCGCCGAAGATACCGCTAACCATCCCCAGTCGCGGGACTCGGTAGCCGCCACCCAATCGAGAAACTCACTGTCCGCCGCGACAATTCCCACATAGGGCATCACCGCGTCCCACTCGGCGTATATCGTGTCCGCCCAGATCGGGCTCTGCGCCACCGGCAGCGGCGGCTTGGCATCACTGGCATTGCTGAAGATCACGAACAACTGCTCCGAGGGCTTCAGCGGCTCACGCGCCAGCCATGCGCGTGGCTCAAGAAAGTCAGGCTGCACAGACACCATCCTTGCAACGCTCACATTCCTCACAGAATGGTGCATCGCCTTTAAAGCTCATGATTTGCGCGGCCGTCAGCATTGCCGCCGGGGCCGCCGCCAATGTATCCGGCAACCCCGGCACACTCGGCGCCGCACTCATCGCCGTCATCGGCGCGCCACCCACAACAATCGGTACGCTGCTGAAAATCCCGCCGGGGCCGATGTTGATCCACTGCCCGCCCGCCTGAATCGTCGCGCTGGCGCCGCCGTCGATCACCACTTGCTGACCGGCGCTGACGTGGAACTGCGCACTGGCGCTGGTCGCCTGATTGCTGACGCGGATATGTCGATCGCCGACTACCGTCAGATGATCGTCCTGCCTGACTTCGGCCTGACGCTGGCCATGAGTGATGCGTTGTTCGTCAGCCTTCAATTCATGCTTGGCCATGCCCGTGACGACGATGCTGCGCGCGTTGTCGACCTGCACCTGTTGATCGTGCAACACATGCTGGGTCCAGTTGCGTTGGGCGCGCAGGTAGATTTCCTCGGCGCCTTTTTTGTCCTCGATGCGCAGTTCGTTGTAGCCCCCGCCACCGGGGCTGCTCTGGCTGCGGAAGATACTGCGGGTTTTGTCGGCGGGGAGATCCAGCGGCACTGGGGTGGCGGCGTTGGGCAGGCAACCCATGACCAGCGGCTTGTCGGCATCGGCATCGATGAAACCGACCAGCACTTCCATGCCGACCCTCGGGATCAGCACGCTGCCGTAGCCGTCGTGCGCCCAACCGGTGGCGACCCGCAGCCAACAACTGGAATGCTCGTTGAGTTCGCCGTCGCGATCCCAGGCCAGTTGCACCTTGACCCGCCCGTGCTCGTCGCAGTGGATTTCGCTGTCCTGCGGTCCAGTGACAACGGCCGGTTGATAGCCGAGCATGCGCGGCTTTTCCGGCCCCAGGGCTGGCCGGAAGAACACATCCCACGGCGTCGCGAGAAAGGTATTACGGTAACCCTGGAATGCGTCCCCATCGCTGGTCACCGATTCCTCCAGCACTTGCGGCTGTCGGCCTCGGTGTTCGATGCCGGTGAGCAACCACAGGTCGTTCCAGTCCTGACGCGGATGCTCGCTCAGTTGCAGGAAATGTCCACAAACCAACGCGGATTCATCGCTGATGCCCTCGGCCTGACGGTAATCGGCGATATGCCGTTCAAGAGCACGCTGGGCCAGGTGCTTGCCGGTTTCACGATCATTGAATTGGCCGGGAAAGTGGTAGTCCTCCAGCACCGGACGTTGCTCGCCGTCGATGCGACTCTCCAGTTGCAGGCGTGGCTTTTCAAAGTTGTAGTCACGCCGGGTGACCACGCTGGTGCGGGTTTCCACGCGCACGTTGAAGCGCTTGATCGCCGGCGCCTCGGCAGACATTCCGCTTCCGGGCAGATACAGGGTGGACGCAGCCAATCGCGGGAATACGGTTTGATCATCGCCGAACACCAACAGGTGACCTTGCGGGCTGTGCTGAAAGTGGTAATGAATGCCGACCTCGGCACAAACGCGCTGGATAAAGGCCAGATCGCTCTCGGCGTACTGCACACAATACTCACGCACCGGGTATTCGCTGCCGAGGCGAAATTCAAAGGCATCACGCAGGATCGAATGATCCTTGAGCACTCGCGCGACAATTTGCGGCACCGTCAGATGCTGGAAGATCCGTTGATTGATCCGCTGGCCGAGGTAGGTCAGACGCGGGACCAGGCTGATGTGATAGCGCGTCAGACGTTTCCCGGAATCGCCCTGCCCGACCTGATAAATCTGACCGTGGATACCGGAACCCTGTGCATCCAGACTCAGAAACGCCTGACAGTGCAGCAGGCTTTCAAGGTCCAGATCCGGCCGCTCGCTGACCAGTTCCAGTTCGAAGCGATAGGGTTGGCTGATGGCTTCCTTGCCCGTGAACTCAAGGACTTTGAGGTCATGTTGGGCGCCTTCGAGGGTCAACGTGAAACGCGGTTGATTGGCAGGCGCGAACATCCGATGTCTCTCTGCAGAATGAAGGGCGGGCGATTCTGCATGAGGGGCAAGGGGTGATGAATGGGCGACGAGAAAATCAGATTTGCCCTACCTTCATTGACGAAAAACCCTGCAAAAAGCGGCGCCTTCAACTACAGACAAGCCTCCAAAACCACCACCGAACCCTGTGGGAGCGAGCCTGCTCGCGAAAGCGGCATGTCAGTCAACACATTCATTGAATGATCAATCGCATTCGCGAGCAGGCTCGCTCCCACAATGGATTTCCACAGGATCCGAGAAATCACAGGCACAAAAAAACGGCCCGTCTCCTGTAGGAAACGGGCCGTTTTCCGGTGAGCATCAGCTCAGAACAATCACTTGTTCAGGTGGAAATCTTTTTCCGCCGCTTCGAAGCGCTGCACCATGCCTTTGGTCGGCTCGCCCATTTTGCTGACGATGTAGATGGCCAGGCTGGCGAAGATGAAGCCCGGGATGATTTCGTACAGACCCAGCAGTTCGAAATGCTTCCAGACCACCACGGTGATCGCGCCGACCAGGATACCGGCGAGTGCGCCGTTGCGGGTCATGTCTTTCCAGACCACCGAGATCAGCACAACCGGACCGAACGCAGCACCGAAACCGGCCCAGGCGTAGGACACCAGGCCCAATACGCGGTTTTCCGGGTTGGCGGCCAGGGCGATCGCGATCAGTGCAACCAACAGCACCATGGCGCGACCGACCCAGACCAGTTCAACCTGGGAGGCGGATTTACGCAGGAAGGTTTTGTAGAAGTCTTCGGTCAGGGCGCTCGAGCACACCAGCAACTGGCAGCTCAGGGTGCTCATCACCGCAGCCAGAATGGCCGACAGCAACACACCGGCAATCCAAGGGTTGAAGAGGATCTTGGCCAGTTCGATGAACACACGCTCGTGGTTCTCGGTCACGGGACCGGCCACTTCCGGGTGTGCCGAGAAGTAAGCGATGCCGAAGAAGCCGACGGCCACGGTGCCGCCCAGGCACAGGATCATCCAGGTCATGGAAATGCGACGCGCCTTGGCGATCGATTTCACCGAATCCGCCGCCATGAAACGCGCGAGGATGTGCGGTTGGCCGAAGTAGCCCAGACCCCAGCCCATCAGCGAGATGATGCCGATGAAAGTGGTGCCTTTGAGCATGTCGAAGTTGCTTGGATCTTGCGCTTCGATGGCCAGGAACGTGGTGTCGACACCACCGGTGGCCAGCAGCACGATGATTGGCGTAAGGATCAGCGCGAAAATCATCAGCGTGGCTTGTACGGTGTCGGTCCAGCTCACTGCCAGGAAACCGCCGATAAAGGTGTAGGCAATCGTCGCCGCAGCACCGGCCCACAACGCCGTCTCGTAGGACATGCCGAAGGTGCTTTCGAACAGACGGGCACCGGCCACAATGCCGGAAGCGCAGTAGATGGTGAAGAACACCAGAATCACGATCGCCGAGATGATCCGCAGCAGGCCGCTTTTGTCTTCAAAACGGCTGGCGAAGTAGTCCGGCAGGGTCAGAGCATCGCCGTTGTGCTCGGTCTGCACGCGCAGACGGCCGGCAACGAACAGCCAGTTGAGGTAGGCACCGATGACCAGACCGATGGCGATCCAGCTTTCAGACAGACCGGACATGTAGATGGCGCCCGGCAGGCCCATCAACAACCAGCCGCTCATATCGGAAGCACCGGCCGACAGCGCGGTGACGACGCTACCGAGGCTTCGACCGCCGAGGATATAGTCAGAAAGGTTGTTGGTGGAGCGATAGGCCATCAAGCCAATCAGCACCATTGCTGCGATGTAGATCACGAACGTGATCAGGGTTGGATTGCTTACGCTCATTGAGTTACGCCCTGGCTTTGTTTTTATGTAGCGGCGGTGGTGAACCGCTCGCAAACGACGACGTTTGGCAGACGATCCGGGATCCCGCGCATTTAGGACTGATGTTTCCCCAGGAAAGCCATCAGCCGGTACACCGGGTTATTCCCGGTTGCACCTAGGGCGCGAATGCTATGCAACAAATCAAATAAGGTGCAACCAGTTTCGTGAGAATAAGTTGCACCCAGTCGGATTTATCGACAATCACCCCGTTTTTGCTCCCTTTTGTGGCAGTCATGGCCCTTTGCTAGAAGCAAAAGCACCAAGCGGGAGCGGTACTTTCGTACCGGAAAATAATTCCTGACGAGCTGCCTATTATTCCGACAAAAAAAGGGTTGCACCCGGTTGCACCTCTTTCAGCGCACGGCTAATCTTGCCGCCAGCTGATGCCACGCAACTGTGGCAACCATGAGGATAAAAATATGGCTACCACCACCCTTGGGGTCAAACTTGATGACCCGACCCGCGAGCGCCTGAAGGCGGCCGCGACCTCGATTGATCGCACACCGCACTGGCTGATCAAGCAGGCAATTTTCAATTACCTGGAAAAACTCGAGGGTGGTGCAACCCTGACCGAGCTGAACGGTTTGACCGCCAAGGACGCCGATGAGGCGGGCGAAGTCCACACCGATCACGCCCACCAATGCTTCCTCGAATTCGCCGAAAGCATCCTGCCGCAATCCGTACTGCGCGCTGCGATCACCGCCGCTTACCGTCGCCCTGAGCCGGAAGTGGTGCCGATGCTGATTGAGCAGGCTCGTCTGCCAGCCCCGATGGCTGAAGCCACTAACAAACTCGCCGCTTCCATCGCGGAAAAACTGCGTAACCAGAAAAGTGCTGGCGGTCGTGCAGGCATTGTTCAGGGTCTGCTGCAGGAATTTTCCCTGTCGTCCCAGGAAGGCGTGGCTCTGATGTGCCTGGCCGAAGCGCTGCTGCGTATCCCGGACAAGGGCACTCGTGACGCCCTGATCCGCGACAAGATCAGCACCGGCAACTGGCATCCGCATTTGGGCAACAGCCCTTCGCTGTTCGTCAACGCCGCCACTTGGGGTCTGCTGCTGACCGGCAAGCTGGTGTCCACCCATAACGAAGCCGGCCTGACTTCTTCGCTGAGCCGCATCATCGGCAAGAGCGGTGAGCCGATGATCCGCAAGGGCGTCGACATGGCCATGCGCCTGATGGGCGAGCAGTTCGTCACCGGCGAAACCATCGCCGAAGCACTGGCCAACGCGAGCAAGTTCGAAGCCAAGGGTTTCCGCTATTCCTACGACATGCTCGGCGAAGCGGCACTGACCGAGCACGACGCGCAGAAGTACCTGGCGTCGTACGAACAAGCCATTCACTCGATCGGCAAAGCCTCCCACGGCCGTGGGATTTATGAAGGCCCGGGCATCTCCATCAAGCTGTCGGCACTGCACCCGCGTTACAGCCGTGCGCAGTACGAGCGCGTGATGGACGAGCTGTACCCGCGTCTGCTGTCGCTGACCCTGCTGGCCAAGCAATACGATATCGGTCTGAACATCGACGCCGAAGAAGCCGACCGCCTCGAACTGTCACTGGATCTGCTGGAGCGCCTGTGCTTCGAGCCGCAACTGACCGGCTGGAACGGCATCGGTTTCGTTATCCAGGCGTACCAGAAGCGTTGCCCGTACGTGATCGATTACGTGATCGATCTGGCCCGTCGCAGCCGTCATCGCCTGATGATCCGCCTGGTAAAAGGCGCGTACTGGGACAGCGAAATCAAACGCGCTCAGGTCGAAGGCCTGGAAGGCTATCCGGTTTACACCCGCAAGGTGTACACCGACGTTTCCTACATCGCTTGCGCACGCAAACTGCTGTCGGTGCCGGAAGTCATCTACCCGCAGTTCGCCACGCACAACGCCCACACCCTGTCGGCCATTTACCACATTGCCGGTCAGAACTATTACCCGGGCCAGTACGAATTCCAGTGCCTGCACGGCATGGGTGAGCCGCTTTACGAACAAGTTGTAGGCAAGGTTTCCGAGGGCAAGCTGAACCGTCCGTGCCGCGTGTACGCACCGGTCGGTACTCATGAAACCCTGCTGGCGTACCTCGTACGTCGCCTGCTGGAAAACGGCGCGAACACCTCGTTCGTCAACCGCATCGCCGACCAGTCGATTTCGATTCAGGAGCTGGTGGCCGATCCGGTGGCGCAGATCGAACAGATGGCGACCGTGGAAGGTGGGTTCGGCCTGCCGCACCCGCGCATTCCGCTGCCGCGTGATCTGTATGGTTCCGAGCGCGCCAACTCCAGCGGCATCGACATGGCCAACGAACATCGTCTGGCTTCGCTGTCCTGCGCCTTGCTCGCCACTGCGCACAACGACTGGAAAGCCGCGCCGATGCTCGGTTGCGCCTCCAGCAAGGAAACGCCGGCAGCTGTTCTGAACCCGGCTGATCACCGTGATGTAGTCGGTCATGTTCAAGAAGCCACCGTCGAAGACGTCGACAACGCCATTCAATGCGCATTGAACGCCGCACCGATCTGGCAGGCCACCCCGCCCGCCGAGCGTGCGGCGATTCTGGAACGTGCCGCTGATTTGATGGAAGGCGAGATCCAGCCGCTGATGGGCCTGTTGGCTCGCGAAGCCGGCAAGACCTTCGCCAACGCCATCGCCGAAGTCCGCGAAGCGGTCGACTTCCTGCGTTATTACGCGGTGCAGGCACGCAACGATTTCAGCAACGACGCCCACCGCCCACTGGGCCCGGTCGTGTGCATCAGCCCGTGGAACTTCCCGCTGGCGATCTTCAGTGGCCAAGTCGCTGCCGCACTGGCTGCCGGTAACCCGGTACTGGCCAAACCGGCCGAACAAACCCCGCTGGTGGCTGCTCAGGCTGTGCGCCTGATGCTTGAGGCCGGCATCCCGGAAGGCGTGCTGCAACTGCTACCGGGGCGCGGTGAAACTGTCGGCGCAGGTCTGGTTGGCGATGAGCGCGTCAAAGGCGTGATGTTCACCGGTTCCACCGAAGTTGCGCGCCTGCTGCAACGCAACATTGCCGGTCGCCTCGACAACCAGGGCCGTCCGATTCCGCTGATCGCCGAAACCGGTGGCCAGAACGCAATGATCGTCGACTCTTCGGCACTGACCGAACAAGTTGTGATCGACGTGGTGTCCTCGGCTTTCGACAGCGCCGGTCAGCGCTGCTCGGCGCTGCGGGTACTGTGTCTGCAGGAAGATTCCGCCGATCGCGTCATCGAAATGCTCAAAGGTGCCATGGCCGAAAGCCGTCTCGGCAACCCTGAGCGTCTGTCCGTGGACATCGGCCCGGTGATCGACGCCGAAGCCAAGGCTGGCATCGACAAGCACATCCAGGGCATGCGCGACAAAGGTCGCAACGTCTACCAGGTCGCTATCGCCGACACCGAAGAAGTCAAACGCGGCACCTTCGTCATGCCGACGCTGATCGAACTGGAAAGCTTCGACGAGCTGCAACGCGAGATCTTCGGTCCGGTGCTGCACGTGGTTCGCTACAAGCGCAAAGAGATCGATCAGTTGATCGGCCAGATCAACGCTTCCGGTTATGGCCTGACACTGGGTGTGCACACGCGCATCGACGAGACCATCGCCAAGGTGATCGACAACGTCAATGCCGGTAACGTCTACGTCAACCGCAACATCGTCGGTGCCGTGGTCGGCGTGCAGCCGTTCGGCGGCGAAGGCCTGTCGGGTACTGGCCCGAAAGCCGGTGGCCCGCTGTACCTGTACCGCTTGCTGTCGACGCGCCCTACTGACGCCATCGAACAATCCTTCGCTCGCGGTGATGCTGCCGTGGCCCCGGATGTTCGTCTGCGCGATGCCATGAGCAAACCGCTGACCGCGCTGAAAGCCTGGGCTGACAGCAACAAATACGCAGACCTGAGCACCCTCTGCGCGCAATACGCTGCGCAATCGCAAAGCGGTATCACCCGCGTGCTGGCCGGTCCGACCGGTGAGAAGAACAGCTACGCCATCCTGCCGCGCGAACACGTGCTGTGCCTGGCGGACGTTGAAGGTGATCTGCTGACGCAATTGGCGGCGGTATTGGCGGTAGGTGGTTCGGCGGTGTGGCCGGAATCCGACATCAGCAAGGCCTTGTTCGCACGCCTGCCGAAGGAGATTCAGGCGCGGATCAAGCTGGTTTCCGACTGGAATAAAGACGACGTGGTGTTTGATGCGGTTCTGCATCACGGCCATTCCGATCAGTTGCGCGGCGTTTGCCAGCAGATTGCCAAGCGTGCCGGCGCGATCGTTGGGGTTCAGGGCTTGTCCCAGGGCGAGACCAACATTGCGCTGGAACGTCTGGTGATTGAGCGGGCGTTGAGTGTTAACACGGCTGCGGCGGGTGGTAATGCGAGCTTGATGACGATCGGTTAACACCCGATAAACCGGGCCGCCGCAATGGCCGCCCGGTACGAAATATCATGTGGGAGCGAGCCTGCTCGCGAAGACGGAGTGTCAGTCGACATCAATGTTGCCTGACTTACCGCTTTCGCGAGCAGGCTCGCTCCCACAGTTGTTATGGGGTGTCTGTTAAGTCGGCGCTCTGGCCCAACATCACGCCCATCAATCATCCTGTTCAGCCTTTATCCGCACGCCTAGACTCGGCCCAACCCCAATTTCAGGTAGGCCGCCATGTCCGAGACGCTGCTCAGTTCCCGCAATCTGGCTTTCGAGCTGTATGAAGTCCTTGATGCCGAGGGCCTGACCCGGCGTGAGCGCTTTGCCGAGCACAACCGCGAGACTTTCGACGCCGCCATTGGCACCGCGCGCAGCATCGCCGAGAAGTACTTTGCGCCGCACAACCGCAAAGGCGACGAGAACGAACCGCGCTACGAGGACGGTCAGGCGATTCTGATTCCTGAAGTGAAACCGGCGGTGGATGCTTTCCTTGAAGCCGGATTCCTCAACGCCGCGAGAAGTTTCGACGCCGGTGGCATGCAACTTCCTACATTGCTGTCGCAAGCCTGCTTCGCCCATTTCCAGTCGGCCAACGCTGCTTCTACTTCGTACCCGTTCTTGACCATGGGCGCGGCCAACCTGATCGAGAGCTTCGGCACTGACGAGCAAAAACAGCGCTTCCTGCAGCCGATGATCGATGGCCGCTTCTTCGGCACCATGGCGTTGACCGAACCCCACGCCGGTTCATCGCTGTCGGATATTCGTACGCGCGCAGAGCCGGCGTCCGACGGCACTTATCGCCTGAAGGGCAACAAGATCTTCATTTCCGGCGGCGATCATCCGCTGTCGGAAAACATCGTGCACATGGTCCTGGCCAAGCTGCCGGACGCTCCGCCGGGGGTGAAAGGTATTTCGCTGTTCATCGTGCCGAAGTTTCTGGTCAACGATGACGGCAGCCTCGGCCAGCGTAACGACGTGCTGCTGGCTGGGTTGTTTCACAAGATGGGCTGGCGCGGCACAACCTCCACTGCGCTGAACTTCGGCGATAACGGTGAGTGTGTCGGTTATCTGGTGGGCAAGCCGCATCACGGTCTGAGCTACATGTTCCAGATGATGAACGAGGCGCGGATCGGTGTCGGCATGGGCGCGGTGATGCTCGGTTATGCCGGTTACCTGTATTCGCTGGAGTACGCCCGCGAGCGGCCGCAAGGCCGGGTGCCGGACAGCAAAGACCCGACCACCGCGCCGGTGGCGATCATTCAGCACGCCGATGTAAGACGCATGTTGCTGACGCAGAAATCCTACGTCGAAGGGGCATTTGACCTCGGCCTGTACGCCGCACGTTTGTTCGATGACACCACCACGCTTGAAACCGAAGCCGAACGCAAGCAAGCACACGAACTGCTGGACCTGCTCACGCCGATCGTCAAATCCTGGCCGTCGGAGTTTTGCCTGAAGGCCAACGAACTGGCGATCCAGATTCTTGGCGGCCACGGTTATACCCGCGAGTACCCGGTGGAGCAGTATTACCGCGACAACCGCTTGAATCCGATTCACGAAGGCACTCACGGCATTCAGTCGCTGGATTTGCTCGGGCGCAAACTGGCGCAGAACGGTGGCGCGGGGCTCAAACAACTGATTCGCCTGATCGCCAACACCGCTGAACGCGCGACGGCGTACGAATCGCTGACCGCACTGCGTGAGCCGCTGGAAAAACTGGTGGCGCGCCTGCAAACGGTGACCATCGGTTTGTTGACCGATCTGGCGCAGGGCAAGGTCAACAGCAGTCTGGCGAACTCGGCGTTGTACCTGAAGGTGTTCGGGCACACGGTGATTGGCTGGCGCTGGCTGGAGCAGGCGACTCGTGCCGAGGAAGGGCTGGCCAAGGGTAATGCGGCGGATGCTGACTTCTATAAAGGCAAGTTGCAGGCGGCGCGGTATTTCCTGACATGGGAAGTGCCGGGCTGCCACCATGAACTGGCGTTGCTGGAGACGCGGGATGATACGTGCCTGGCGATGCGGGATGAGTGGTTCTGATCCAGGATATCTTTAGCGGCTGAAATCCAATCGCGAGCAGACTCGCTCCCACAGGGTTTTGTGTTGTTCACAGGGTTTGTGGACACACCGGACCCAATGTGGGAGCGAGCCTGCTCGCGAAGGCGTCAGTTCAAACAACATACCTGTCAGGACAGTTTGAACCCACCCATCTGCCGCGCCAGATCATCCGCCAGCTTCTGCAACATCTGGCAGTCTTCGCGACAAGCCCTGACCTCTCCCGCCGTCGCCCGCGCCAGATCGGAAATACCCTGCACGTTGCGATTGATTTCTTCAGTGACCGCCGACTGCTCTTCGGTCGCCGTCGCCACCTGATGGTTCATATCGCTGATGCGCTCGACCTGCCCGGTAATCGCCGTCAACGACGCGCCGGTACGCTGGCTCGACTCAACCCCGGTGCCGGTCGCCGCCTGCCCGGTGCGCATCGACGATACGGCGTTCTCAGCGCCCTGCTTGAGGCTGCCAATCATCTGCTGGATTTCATCGGTAGATGCCTGCGTGCGGCGCGCCAAAGTGCGTACTTCATCGGCGACGACGGCGAAACCGCGCCCCATATCCCCGGCCCGCGCCGCTTCGATGGCGGCATTGAGCGCCAACAGGTTGGTCTGCTCGGACACGCCGCGAATCACCGCCAGCACCGAATCAATAGAAGCCACTTGATGCGCCAGCTCCCCGACTGCCCCCGCCGCGACGCCAATCTCATCGGACATGCTTTCAATATGCTTGATCGAGCCGCCAACCACTTCCCGCGCCAGCATCGCTTCATCCCGCGCAGTTTGCGAGGCCAGCGCCGCGTTACCAGCGTTCTGCGCAATCTCCTGCACGGTCAGGCCCATTTCGTGCACGGCGGTCGCAACCATGTCGGTCATTTCCTGCTGACGGCCAGAACGTTCGGCGGTGTTCTCCACCACTTTCGCCACTTGCCCTACGGCCGTGCGCAGACGCTCGCTGGTGGTCAGCACTTCGCCGATCATCCCGCGTTGACTGTCGAGGAAACGGTTGAAGCCGCGAGCGAGGTCACCCAGCTCATCAGCGCGGCTGGAATCTAACCGGTGGGTCAAATCTCCCCCACCGCTACCGATTGCTACCAGTGCGGCTGTTACTTGGCGAATCGGCCGCACCAAACCTTGTGCCAGCCACACCACCAAGGCGAGGCACACCAGCGCCACCGCCAGACCGATGCCGCCACTCATCCACATCGCTTTACGGGCTTCGGCATAGATCTGCGATTGCGGCACTTCGGCCACCAACGTCCAGCCCAAATCACGCAATGGCAGACTGAAGGCGAGGAAGTCTTCGCCATCCCTTTGGAAGTTACTGCTGATGGCAGTTTTTTGCCCCATGAGCGCCTGCGCGGCTGAAGCACCAATCTGCTCCGTAAGCGTGCGTTTACCGCTGAACTGCGCCTCGGGATGCACCTGGATCAAACCGTCGGAACGCACGAGATAGACCTTGCCGCGCTCACCAAAGCTGAAGTTGTGAATCAGCTCCGACAGCTCTTTCATGCTCAAACCAAGTCCGGCCACGCCGACCACTTTGCCGGCTTGCTCGACCTTCAAATCGATGAACAGCGCCAATTCTCCGGTCGCCCCGTCGTTGTCGATATTGAGGGTGCGCGGTTGATTGCTGTCGAGGAAGGAATAGAACCAGGCATCGGCCTGTTTGGCGCGACTGAGGGTGCGGTCCAGGCCTTTTTCGGTGATGTAGTGATTGGATTCAGTGCCGATGATCAAAGCAGTGAAGGCTTTATGTTCGGCGCGGATGCCTTCCAGATACTGCGCGAAGCCCGCTGTTTTGCTGCTGTCTTCGCCAGTGGCGAGCCAGTCACGCACCATGGTGTTGCTGGCGATGTCCTTGGCCGCCGTCAGCGGTTGCACGAGGATGCGTTCGATATCGTTGCGCGTCGCTTCAATGCTCGACGGCAGGGCTTGTTCGACCAGATAGCTCTGGGCGAGGCGGTTGACCACCAGGGTATAAATGCCAACCACGATCAGGATACTGACCAGCAGGGCCGTGCCCATGCTGAGAATCAGCTGCCATTGAATACTGCGTCGCCACAACTGCATGGAGCACCCCCAAAGAATAAGTGGCCGAAACAATGCAACAGCCGTGCCGATTGTATACAAACAATTCGACAATCTATTCTTTGGTTGTGCGCATCTCCATTAACCCTGGTTGATGGTCTTGGCGATGGTGTCGACCGTGGCGCTGACTTGCTCTTGGTAACGGTCGAGTTCTTCCTGGTGTTGCTTCTTCATTTCGATCTGCTGCGAGCACAGATTCATCGCCGCCAGTACCAGCAAGCGGTCACCGATAAGTGTCGGGTATTTGCGCTTGGTGTCTTCCAGCGCTGCCTTGAGCATCATGGCCGCGTCCAGCAGGGTCTGTTCTTCCCCGGCCGGTGCCTTGATCGAATAGTCCTCCCCGAGAATGGAGACGACTTTTACCCCTGCTGTGTGGTGGTTCATGCGCTGACAGGACCTGCGTTGACGCGATCAACCAGAGCTTGAATGCGTGCAGCGGTGGCGCCGTGCTTTTCTTCCTGCTCCATCAGGTTCAGTTGCAGGCTTTCGTTTTCATCCTTGGCCTGGGCCAGTTCCGTGGACAGGGTCTGGTTGGTTTGCGCGAGGGTCTGGTTCTGTTGCACCAGGTCGCTGACGAGCTGTTCCAATTGGCTGAGGGATGCTTCCAACATTTTGATCTTCCAAGCGTTTTTCAAAGGGCGCGTACGATAAAGAAAAGTCATCACGGATGCCAGGGATAAACCGGCGCAAAGCCTTGATTTTCCTGGTGGCCGACCGTTCTCGCGAGTTTTAAAGACTGTGATCTGCCGATCTGGTTCCTGCACTTCGTCGCCCAGGCCTTTCTGCGACAAATACGCACACTGCCTCAAGACTTAAGTCGTATGACCGATAAGTCATCCATACAGCAGTCTCTGCCCGCATGGATGCGGCCCTCTCTTGGTATCCGTCCATGTCCCTTCGCAATATGAATATCGCCCCACGGGCGTTTACCGGCTTTGCCCTGATCGGCGGCCTGATGCTGATTCTCGGCGTGTTCGCGCTGAACCAGATGAGCAAAATCCGCGCTGCTGGCGAAAACATCGCTACTGAAAGCGTGCCGTCGATCAAAGCCCTCGATGAATTCACTCAATTGACGCTGCGCCTGCGGGTGTTGTCGTACCGGTTGCTGATCAACCGTGAACCGGACGTGCAGCAGAAAACCATCGAGCTGTTCGATTTGCGCAATCGGCAGATTGCCGACGCCCAGCGTGCCTACGAACCCCTGATCGATGGCCCGCAAGAGCGTGCGGCCTACGACCAATACGTGCAGCTCCTGGGGCAGTACCGTCAACTCGAAGACCGGATGAAAACCCTGTCGCGCAACAATCAGATCGATGAACTGCGGCAGATGCTCAACGCGGATTTGCTGAGCAACTCGGAAGCGGTGAACACCGCCCTGGCGCGCTTGCTGGAGATCAACACTCAGCAAATCGCCGAGACAGATAAAGGCGCGAGCGATCAGTTTGCGATGTCTTTCAACCTTGTGGTCACGTTGCTGGTGATAGCCACTGGCCTGACGTTTCTCTTCGCCTGGCTGCTGACCGTCAGCATCACCAAGCCGATTTCCGAAGCACTGGACGCTGCGGAAACCATCGCCGAAGGCAACCTGACCCAGCCGATCCACGTTGACGGCAGCGACGAGGCCGGACGCTTGCTGGCAGCAATGGCGAAGATGCAATCGAAGCTGCGTGACACCCTGCAGCGCATTTCCGGCTCGGCCACTCAGTTGGCTTCGGCGGCTGAAGAGCTGAACAGCGTCACCGACGAAAGCGCCCGTGGCCTGACCCAGCAGAACAACGAAATCGAACAGGCGGCCACGGCGGTCAACGAAATGACCAGCGCCGTGGAAGAAGTCGCACGCAACGCGGTGAGCACTTCCGAAGCCTCGAAGAACGCCACCACCTCGGCGGGCGACGGTCGTGATCTGGTGCAGGAAACCGTCAGCGCCATCGAACGCATGAGCGCCGACGTGCAGAGCACTGCCAGCCTGATCGGTGATCTGGCCAACGAATCCCGCGATATCGGCAAGGTGCTGGATGTGATCCGGGGTCTGGCCGATCAGACTAACCTGCTGGCGCTCAACGCGGCGATTGAAGCGGCACGTGCCGGTGAAGCCGGTCGTGGGTTCGCAGTGGTTGCAGACGAAGTACGTGCCCTGGCGCACCGTACTCAGCAGTCGACCAGCGAAATCGAGCGGATGATCGGCAGCATCCAGAGCGGCACCGAACACGCCGTGGATTCGATGCGCAACAGCACCGAGCGTGCCGAGTCGACGCTGAACATTGCTCGGGGTGCCGGCATGTCGCTGGACACCATCAACACCGCCATCGTCGAGATCAACGAGCGCAACCTGGTGATCGCCAGCGCCGCCGAAGAGCAAGCGCAAGTGGCGCGGGAAGTGGATCGCAATCTGGTCAACATCCGCGATCTGTCGGTGCAATCGGCGACGGGGGCGAATCAGACCAGTGCGGCGAGTAACGAGCTGTCGCGCCTGGCGCTGGACCTGAACAACATGGTTGGGCGGTTCAGCCTGTAAATTTTGAGATCAAGATCAAAAGCCCCTCACTGTAGAGACCGGTACATCCTTTACAAATTAGACCGGGGACATCG
>NZ_MOBX01000001.1:25401-304252 GCF_003732425.1 Pseudomonas fluorescens | reverse complement strand
TTCCGAAACCCCAATTGCGAAAGCAGTTGGGGTTTTGTTTTGTCCGCAGGAAATGTATCTGCTTGATTTCTATGCAACGGCCCGGGGCATGGCTATTATTCGGGCCTCATTGTGAGGCGAGACTTGCATGCTGACGTTGTTGAACCTCCTGAAAGATGGTCGATTCCATTCTGGTCAGGATCTGGGTACCGCCCTGGGAATAAGTCGAAGTGCGGTGTGGAAGCAGCTTCAGCATCTGGAGGCTGAGCTTGGCTTGTCCATCCATAAAGTTCGAGGGCGGGGCTATCAATTGGCTGCGCCGTTGACGTTGCTCGACTCTCGGACATTATCAGCAATGGCGCCAGATTGGCCGGTTACTGTCCTGGATTCTGTCGACTCGACAAATGCTGAAGCCTTGCGTGCGATTGGCCAGGGTAGTTTGGCGCCCTTTTTAGTGCTCGCGGAGCGGCAAATCTCTGGGCGTGGGCGACGAGGTCGTAAGTGGGTGAGTCCCTTTGCAGAGAATCTCTATTACAGCCTTGTACTTCGCATCGATGGCGGAATGCGCCAGCTCGAGGGCTTGAGTCTTGTTGTGGGGCTGGCTGTTCTGCAGGCTTTGAGAAATTTTGGAGTGCCAGGTGCGGGCTTGAAATGGCCTAACGATGTCTTGGTGGGTAACAAGAAAATTGCCGGCATTCTCCTTGAGCTCGTCGGGGATCCGGCAGACGTTTGCCATGTGGTGCTGGGAATCGGCGTTAACGTGAACATGCAGGAGGCTGATGGGGTGGATCAGCAATGGACGTCGATTCGGCTGGAATCAGGCAGGAGCACTGATCGCAATGCGTTGGTGGTGGAGCTCAGTAAGCAGCTAAGTGATTACATTCAGCGCCATCAGGTAGTTGGTTTTTCGGCTCTACAGGCGGAATGGGAGGCAAATCATTTGTGGCAAGATCGCTCTGTGTCATTGATTGCGGGTTCCAGTCAGATAGATGGTGTTGTGCTCGGAATCGACAGTCAGGGTGCACTGCGCCTGAAGGTGGATGGCGTGGAAAAAGTCTTTAGTGGTGGTGAGCTCAGCCTGAGGTTGCGTGATGATTCTTGAGCTCGACTGTGGGAACAGTTTTATTAAGTGGCGAGTGCTGAAGGCTGCGCTCGGCGCTCTGTTTTCCGAAGGGGTTGTCGACTCTGATCTCGCATTGCTTGAGAGTTTGAGGGCCCTCGATGGGCTTGTGCTTCGCAAGTGTCGCGTGGTCAGTGTCAGGACTGCGGAGGAGACTGACGCATTAATCGAGGTTATCGAGCGGGAGTTTGGTATTTCGGTGGTGTGTGCGAAGTCCGCTCGTGAAATGTCTGGCGTCAAAAATGGTTATGAAGACTACGAGCGTCTAGGACTTGATCGATGGCTGGCCATGCTTGGCGGGTTTCACCTTGCGTCGGGCAGTGCTTGTCTGGTGCTTGATTTCGGTACGGCGGTCACCGCAGATTTTATTGCTAAGAATGGTGAGCATCTGGGCGGTTTTATTTGCCCCGGAATGCCGTTGATGCGAAATCAATTGCGTACGCATACCCGTAAGATTCGCTATGGAGATCTTGCTGCCGAGCGCGCGTTGTCCAGCAGTGCGCCTGGGCGAACCACCGTTGAGGCGGTGGAGCGAGGGTGTTCACTGATGTTGCGGGGTTTTGTATTGACACAGTTGGAGCTGGCGCGCTCCTACTGGGGGGGCGACTTCGCAGTATTTATCACTGGAGGGGATGCTGAATTGGTTGCGGGTGTCTCGCCTGAGGCCCGAGTTGTACCTGATCTGGTGTTTGTGGGGCTGGCTATGGCGTGTCCTTTTTCCTGAGGTTTGTATGCGTTGGTTGTTTCTCCTGCTTCTTGTTCTTAATGTTTTCTATTATGTCTGGCATCAACAGGAGGCGCCCTTGCGGGCGAAGGATGTAACGCCTCTCAGTTTGTATAGAGGCCCCCAGCAAGACATTCGCTTGCTCAGCGAAACGACAGGTGATGTTCGGGAAGGGCTGGTGGGGCGTCGGCAAGAGTGTCTTTTCCTTGGCGGCCTTTCTCGGCAGGAGTCGATTTCAGCGCTTCAGCAGCGTTTGGCTGAAATGGGGGTCGATGTAAAATCCTCGTCGAAGGACGCTTCTGGGGTCGGTTATTGGTTGTCTGTCGCGCCTCAGAGCCAGCGTTTGCTAGGGGATGCTCAGTTGCAAAACCTTTCCAAGGAATTCAATGAGTTAAAACATAAAATAATGCCGTGTGAGGGGGTTGCACCTGCTGAATAGTTTGCATAGAATGGCGCCCGCTCCACAGCGAAGACCTAAACGGGAAATCAAAGTGAGGCGATGTCAACGCAGCTAACCTCAGGTTTTTAAATGAGAAAATGCTTGACAGGGGTTTGGCATAGTATAGAATGCCGGCCTGATTAGGAGGGGTTCCCGAGCGGCCAAAGGGATCAGACTGTAAATCTGACGTCTACGACTTCGAAGGTTCGAATCCTTCTCCCTCCACCAGATTTAAGCGTGAGCTGCAGGCTCTGCGGGTATAGTTTAGTGGTAGAACCTCAGCCTTCCAAGCTGATGATGCGGGTTCGATTCCCGCTACCCGCTCCAAGTTTGCAGGTTGTGCGAAGTGTTTCGCTCTTGTAGCTCAGTTGGTAGAGCACACCCTTGGTAAGGGTGAGGTCAGCGGTTCAAATCCGCTCAAGAGCTCCATATAACAAGGCAGATATGAAAATATCTGCCTTTGTTTTAATGGTTGATATTGTTTGTCTAATTTCTTCTGTTGAGGGTGATATCGATGGCTAAGGAAAAATTTGATCGTTCCCTGCCCCACGTCAACGTTGGGACCATTGGTCACGTTGACCACGGTAAAACCACTCTGACCGCTGCTCTGACTCGCGTCTGCTCCGAAGTTTTCGGTTCGGCCGTAGTTGAATTCGACAAGATCGACAGCGCTCCAGAAGAAAAAGCTCGCGGTATCACCATCAACACCGCTCATGTTGAGTACAACTCGACTATTCGTCACTACGCTCACGTTGACTGCCCAGGTCACGCTGACTACGTGAAGAACATGATCACTGGTGCTGCCCAGATGGACGGCGCGATCCTGGTTTGCTCGGCCGCTGATGGTCCGATGCCGCAAACCCGTGAGCACATCCTGCTGTCCCGTCAGGTAGGCGTTCCGTACATCGTGGTTTTCCTGAACAAGGCTGACCTGGTAGACGACGCTGAGCTGCTGGAACTGGTTGAGATGGAAGTTCGCGACCTGCTGTCCACCTATGACTTCCCAGGCGACGACACTCCGATCATCATCGGTTCGGCTCGTATGGCTCTGGAAGGCAAAGACGACAACGAAATGGGCACCACTGCCGTTCGTAAGCTGGTAGAAACTCTGGATACCTACATCCCAGAACCAGTTCGTATGATCGACAAGCCATTCCTGATGCCAATCGAAGACGTATTCTCGATCTCGGGTCGCGGTACTGTTGTGACTGGTCGTATCGAGCGCGGTATCGTTCGCGTTCAAGATGCACTGGAGATCGTTGGTCTGCGTGACACCACCACCACCACCTGCACCGGTGTTGAAATGTTCCGCAAGCTGCTTGACGAAGGTCGTGCTGGCGAGAACTGCGGCGTTCTGCTGCGTGGTACCAAGCGTGACGACGTTGAGCGTGGTCAGGTTCTGGTTAAGCCGGGTTCGGTTAAGCCACACACCAAGTTCACCGCAGAAGTTTACGTTCTGAGCAAGGAAGAAGGCGGTCGTCACACTCCGTTCTTCAAAGGCTACCGTCCGCAGTTCTACTTCCGTACTACTGACGTGACTGGTAACTGCGAGCTGCCAGAAGGCGTTGAAATGGTAATGCCAGGTGACAACATTCAGATGACTGTTACCCTGATCAAAACCATCGCGATGGAAGACGGTCTGCGTTTCGCTATCCGTGAAGGCGGTCGTACCGTCGGCGCTGGCGTCGTAGCTAAAATCATCGAGTAAGTAGTTGTAATGTATTTTTCGGGCCGGCATAATGGTCGGCCTGATTTTGTTTTAGGTCAGTAGCTCAATTGGCAGAGCGACGGTCTCCAAAACCGTAGGTTGGGGGTTCGATTCCCTCCTGACCTGCCAGATTCACTCGGTGTGTCTGGCTTTCTTTTCACAGGATCTTCATAGATGACTCCTAAAGCTGAAGCTCAAGGCTCTCGCTTCGATCTGCTCAAGTGGCTTGTAGTTGTCGCTTTGGTGGTTGTTGGCGTTGTTGGCAATCAGTATTACTCTGCTTCGCCGATCCTGTACCGTGTGCTCGCTTTGCTTGTCATTGCTGCTGTAGCTGCCTTTGTAGGCCTGCAGACTGCGAAGGGCAAGTCTTTCTTTGTACTGGTTAAGGAAGCTCGCACCGAGATTCGTAAAGTCGTTTGGCCAACTCGCCAAGAAACCACGCAGACCACCCTCATTGTGGTGGCTGTTGTTCTGGTTATGGCGTTGCTGTTGTGGGGGCTTGATTCCCTGCTCGGCTGGCTTGTTTCCTTGATTGTCGGCTAAGGGTGTCCCGTGGCTAAGCGTTGGTATGTTGTGCATGCTTACTCGGGTTACGAGAAGCATGTGATGCGCTCGCTGATCGAGCGCGTAAAGCTGGCTGGCATGGAAGATGGCTTCGGCGAGATTCTGGTTCCCACTGAAGAAGTGGTTGAAATGCGTAATGGCCAGAAGCGCAAAAGCGAACGCAAGTTCTTTCCAGGCTATGTGCTGGTTCAGATGGATATGAATGAGGGTACTTGGCACTTGGTCAAGGATACTCCTCGGGTGATGGGTTTTATCGGCGGTACTGCTGATAAGCCTGCCCCAATCACCGATAAAGAGGCGGAAGCAATTCTGCGTCGTGTTGCTGATGGTAGCGACAAGCCTAAGCCGAAGACTCTGTTCGAGCCAGGTGAAACGGTGCGAGTCAATGACGGCCCATTTGCTGATTTCAATGGCGTTGTTGAAGAAGTTAACTACGAAAAGAGCCGGATCCAAGTGGCGGTGCTCATTTTCGGTCGCTCTACTCCGGTGGAGTTGGAGTTCAGTCAGGTCGAAAAGGTCTAACTGAACAAGCATCCCAACCCCGCAGCCCTAGGCTGTGGGGTTTTGTCGTCACTGGGATAAACGCGCAAGTAACCGGGGAGCCTTTCGAGGCGTTCGAACCCGTAATTGGAGTGCCTCATGGCCAAGAAAATTACCGCTTACATCAAGCTGCAAGTGAAGGCCGCTCAGGCTAACCCAAGTCCACCTGTTGGTCCTGCTCTGGGTCAGCACGGCGTGAACATCATGGAATTCTGCAAGGCTTTCAACGCCCGTACTCAGGGTCTTGAAGCAGGTCTGCCGACTCCAGTGATCATCACTGTCTATAGCGACCGTAGCTTCACTTTCGAAACCAAATCCACCCCTGCTTCGGTTCTGCTGAAGAAAGCGGCCGGTCTGACCAGCGGTTCCGCTCGTCCGAACACCGTTAAGGTTGGCACTGTTACCCGTGCTCAGCTGGAAGAAATCGCGAAAACCAAAAACGCGGATCTGACTGCAGCTGATATGGATGCAGCCGTGCGTACTATCGCCGGTTCTGCTCGTAGCATGGGCCTTAACGTGGAGGGTGTGTAATGGCTAAGCTGACCAAGCGTCAAAAGGCTATCGCCGGCAAAATCGAAGCAGGCAAGGCCTACAACATTGTAGACGCTGCTGCTCTGCTGGCTGAGCTGTCGACTGTCAAGTTCAGCGAGTCGTTCGACGTTGCTGTAAACCTGGGTGTTGACCCGCGTAAATCCGACCAGGTCGTTCGTAGCGCTACTGTGCTGCCACACGGCACTGGCAAGACCGTTCGCGTTGCTGTGTTCACCCAGGGTCCAGCTGCTGAGGCCGCTCTGGCTGCCGGCGCTGACCGTGTAGGTATGGACGACCTGGCTGCCGAAATGAAAGGCGGCGACCTGAACTATGACGTGGTTATCGCATCCCCGGATGCAATGCGCGTTGTAGGTCAACTGGGTCAGATCCTCGGTCCACGTGGCCTGATGCCTAACCCTAAGGTTGGTACCGTAACTCCGGACGTAGCTACCGCGGTTAAGAACGCTAAAGCTGGTCAGGTTCGTTATCGCACCGACAAAAACGGCATCATCCACACTTCCGTTGGCAAGATCGGCTTCGATGCCGTCAAGCTGAAGGAAAACGTTGAAGCCCTGATCGCTGATCTGAAGCGCATCAAACCAGCTTCTTCGAAAGGTATCTACGTCAAGCGCGTTACCCTGAGCACCACTATGGGCCCAGGTCTGGTTATCGACCAGAGCTCGCTCGACGCGTAAGACAAAGGTTGGCGCGACGGTTCGCGCCAATTGAAAGATTGGGGTCCCTGCCTGGCGGGGGCTATCCAAGACCGTAGGCGACGCAAGTCTTAAACCATAAGCCTACGCAGATGGTGCTCCCGGTTCCTTACCGAATCAGACACCAAAACGACATTCGGTTCCGATCGAATGAAACGGTAACAAGCAGGAGTTAAACCCGTGGCAATTAATCTCGAAGACAAGAAGGCCATCGTCGCTGAAGTCAACGAGGCTGCCAAAGTCGCTCTGTCCGCTGTCGTGGTTGATGCACGTGGCGTAACAGTAGGCGCAATGACCGGACTCCGTAAAGAGGCTCGTGAAGCTGGCGTTTACGTACGTGTTGTACGTAACACCCTGCTCAAGCGCGCTGTTGCTGACACTCAATACAGTGTCCTCAACGACGTGTTCACCGGCCCGACCCTGATTGCATTCTCGAACGAACATCCGGGCGCTGCTGCCCGTATCTTCAAAGAGTTTGCCAAGGGTCAGGACAAGTTCGAGATCAAGGCAGCTGCGTTCGAGGGCAAGTTCCTCGCAGCTAATCAGATCGACGTACTGGCAACTCTGCCGACCCGTGACGAAGCAATTTCTCAGCTGATGAGCGTGATTCAAGGCGCTACCAGCAAATTGGCTCGTACTCTGGCGGCAATTCGCGACCAGAAAGAAGCTGCCGCAGCCTAAGGCTCGTCAACTTCTCGCGTTTTTTGTTTATTTCGATGGTCGCGTAGGCCGTCCCCCAATTCAGGAATTGAGTCATGTCTCTGACTAACGAACAAATCATCGAAGCAATCGGCCAGAAATCCGTAGTGGAAATCGTTGAGCTGATCAAAGCGATGGAAGAAACCTTCGGTGTTACCGCTGCTGCTGCTTCGGCTGGTCCAGCTGCTGCTGCCGCTGTTGTTGAAGAGCAAACCGAGTTCAACGTTGTTCTGCTGGAAGCTGGCGAGAAGAAGGTTAACGTGATCAAGGCAGTTCGTGAACTGACTGGTCTGGGCCTGAAAGAAGCCAAAGAGAAAGTAGACGGCGCTCCTCAGGTTGTAGCTGAAGGCGTTTCGAAAGAAGCTGCTGAAGACGCTAAGAAGAAGCTGGAAGAAGCAGGCGCTAAAGTCGAACTGAAATAAGTATCGACTTTGCTCCTCCAGCCCGAGCGTCAAGCGACAGGCTGATGGCTGGTGGCTCTTGCCACCGGCCTTTTTCCGTTATTGGCAGCCGACTGGGTCGGTGCTGATAAAGGCGCTGTAACCACCCGGTGCGGTGGAGCAAACCATGGGGTTTGCACGATTTTCTGGCTGCTCCCGTCGGGAGGGGCCAAACAAGCAGGTGACCAAGCTGGGGAACGCTGATGGCTTACTCATATACTGAGAAAAAACGTATCCGCAAGGACTTTAGCAAGTTGCCGGACGTCATGGATGTGCCTTACCTCCTGGCCATCCAGCTGGATTCGTATCGTGAATTCTTGCAAGCGGGAGCGACCAAAGATCAGTTCCGCGACGTGGGCCTGCATGCGGCCTTCAAATCCGTTTTCCCGATCATCAGCTACTCCGGCAATGCTGCGCTGGAGTACGTCGGTTATCGCCTGGGCGAACCGGCATTTGATGTCAAAGAATGCGTATTGCGCGGTGTAACTTTCGCCGTACCTTTGCGGGTAAAAGTGCGCCTGATCATTTTCGACAAAGAATCGTCGAACAAAGCGATCAAGGACATCAAAGAGCAAGAAGTCTACATGGGTGAAATCCCCCTGATGACTGAGAACGGTACCTTCGTAATCAACGGTACTGAGCGTGTAATCGTTTCCCAGCTGCACCGTTCCCCGGGCGTGTTCTTCGACCACGACCGCGGCAAGACGCATAGCTCCGGCAAACTGCTGTACTCCGCGCGCATCATTCCTTACCGCGGTTCGTGGTTGGACTTCGAGTTCGACCCGAAAGACTGCGTGTTCGTGCGTATTGACCGTCGTCGCAAGCTGCCGGCATCGGTACTGCTGCGCGCGCTCGGCTATACCACTGAAGAAGTGCTGGACGCGTTCTACACCACCAACGTCTTCCACCTGAGCGGTGAAACCCTCAGCCTGGAACTGGTGCCATCGCGCCTGCGTGGTGAAATCGCGGTTCTGGACATTCAGGACGAGAAGGGCAAGGTCATTGTTGAAGCGGGCCGCCGTATTACCGCGCGCCACATCAACCAGATCGAAAAAGCCGGTATCAAGACCCTGGAAGTGCCTCTGGACTACGTTCTGGGTCGCACCACAGCCAAGGTCATCGTACACCCGGCTACCGGCGAAATCCTGGCAGAGTGCAACACCGAGCTGAACACCGAAGTCCTGGCAAAAATTGCCAAGGCGGGTGTGGTTCGCATCGAAACTCTGTACACCAACGATATCGACTGCGGTCCGTTCGTCTCCGACACCCTGAAGATCGACTCCACCAGCAACCAATTGGAAGCGCTGGTCGAGATCTATCGCATGATGCGTCCAGGCGAGCCGCCGACCAAAGACGCTGCCGAAACCCTGTTCAACAACCTGTTCTTCAGCCCCGAGCGTTATGACCTGTCTGCGGTCGGCCGGATGAAGTTCAACCGTCGTATCGGTCGCACCGAGATCGAAGGTTCGGGCGTGCTGTGCAAGGAAGACATCGTCGCGGTACTGAAGACTCTGGTCGACATCCGTAACGGTAAAGGCATCGTCGATGACATCGACCACCTGGGTAACCGTCGTGTTCGCTGTGTAGGCGAAATGGCCGAGAACCAGTTCCGCGTTGGCCTGGTACGTGTTGAGCGTGCGGTCAAAGAGCGTCTGTCGATGGCTGAAAGCGAAGGCCTGATGCCGCAAGACCTGATCAACGCCAAGCCAGTGGCTGCGGCGGTGAAAGAGTTCTTCGGTTCCAGCCAACTCTCGCAGTTTATGGACCAGAACAACCCGCTGTCCGAGATCACCCACAAGCGTCGTGTCTCCGCACTCGGCCCTGGCGGTCTGACTCGTGAGCGTGCAGGCTTTGAAGTCCGTGACGTACACCCGACTCACTACGGTCGCGTTTGCCCGATTGAAACCCCGGAAGGTCCGAACATCGGTCTGATCAACTCCCTGGCTGCGTACGCTCGCACCAACCAGTACGGCTTCCTGGAAAGCCCGTACCGTGTGGTGAAAGAGGGTGTGGTTACCGACGAGATCGTGTTCCTGTCCGCTATTGAAGAAGCCGATCACGTGATCGCGCAGGCTTCGGCGACCATGAACGACCAGAAAGTCCTGATCGACGAACTGGTAGCCGTACGTCACCTGAACGAATTCACCGTTAAGGCGCCTGAAGAAGTCACCTTGATGGACGTCTCGCCGAAGCAGGTAGTTTCGGTTGCAGCGTCGCTGATTCCGTTCCTCGAGCACGACGACGCCAACCGTGCGTTGATGGGTTCGAACATGCAGCGTCAAGCTGTACCAACCCTGCGCGCTGACAAGCCGCTGGTAGGTACCGGCATGGAGCGTAACGTAGCCCGTGACTCCGGCGTTTGCGTCGTGGCTCGTCGTGGCGGCGTGATCGACTCCGTCGACGCCAGCCGTATCGTGGTTCGTGTTGCTGATGATGAAGTTGAAACCGGCGAAGCTGGTGTCGACATCTACAACCTGACCAAATACACCCGCTCGAACCAGAACACCTGCATCAACCAGCGTCCGCTGGTGAGCAAGGGTGATCGCGTTCAGCGTAGCGACATCATGGCCGACGGCCCGTCCACCGACATGGGTGAACTGGCGCTGGGTCAGAACATGCGTATCGCGTTCATGGCATGGAACGGCTTCAACTTCGAAGACTCCATCTGCCTGTCCGAGCGTGTGGTTCAGGAAGACCGTTTCACCACGATCCACATTCAGGAACTGACCTGTGTGGCCCGTGACACCAAGCTTGGCCCAGAGGAAATCACTGCGGACATCCCTAACGTGGGTGAAGCTGCACTGAACAAGCTGGACGAAGCCGGTATCGTTTACGTAGGTGCTGAGGTTGGCGCAGGCGACATCCTGGTGGGCAAGGTCACTCCGAAAGGCGAGACCCAGCTGACTCCGGAAGAAAAACTGCTGCGTGCAATCTTCGGTGAAAAAGCCAGCGACGTTAAAGACACCTCCCTGCGTGTACCTACCGGTACCAAAGGTACTGTCATCGACGTACAGGTCTTCACTCGCGACGGCGTTGAGCGTGATGCTCGTGCTCTGTCGATCGAGAAGTCCCAGCTGGACGAGATCCGCAAGGATCTGAACGAAGAGTTCCGTATCGTTGAAGGTGCGACTTTCGAACGTCTGCGTTCCGCTCTGGTAGGCCACAAGGCTGAAGGCGGCGCAGGTCTGAAGAAAGGTCAGGACATCACCGACGAAGTTCTCGACGGTCTTGAGCATGGTCAGTGGTTCAAACTGCGCATGGCTGAAGATGCTCTGAACGAGCAGCTCGAGAAGGCTCAGGCCTACATCGTTGATCGCCGCCGTCTGCTGGACGACAAGTTCGAAGACAAGAAGCGCAAACTGCAGCAGGGCGATGACCTGGCTCCAGGCGTGCTGAAAATCGTCAAGGTTTACCTGGCAATCCGTCGTCGCATCCAGCCGGGCGACAAGATGGCCGGTCGTCACGGTAACAAAGGTGTGGTCTCCGTGATCATGCCGGTTGAAGACATGCCGCACGATGCCAATGGCACCCCGGTCGACGTGGTCCTCAACCCGCTGGGCGTACCTTCGCGTATGAACGTTGGTCAGATCCTTGAAACCCACTTGGGCCTCGCGGCCAAAGGTCTGGGCGAGAAGATCAACCGGATGGTCGAAGAGCAGCGTAAAGTCGCTGAACTGCGCACCTTCCTGGACGAGATCTACAACCAGATCGGCGGTCGTAACGAAGATCTGGACAGCTTCTCCGATCAGGAAATCCTGGATCTGGCGAAGAACCTGCGTGGCGGTGTTCCAATGGCCACCCCAGTGTTCGACGGCGCCAAGGAAAGCGAAATCAAGGCCATGCTGAAACTGGCAGACCTGCCGGAAAGCGGCCAGATGCAGCTGACTGACGGCCGTACCGGCAACAAGTTCGAGCGTCCAGTTACCGTTGGCTACATGTACATGCTGAAGCTGAACCACTTGGTAGACGACAAGATGCACGCGCGTTCTACCGGTTCGTACAGCCTGGTTACCCAGCAGCCGCTGGGTGGTAAGGCGCAGTTCGGTGGTCAGCGTTTCGGGGAGATGGAGGTCTGGGCACTGGAAGCATACGGTGCTGCTTACACTCTGCAAGAAATGCTCACAGTGAAGTCGGACGATGTGAACGGCCGTACCAAGATGTACAAAAACATCGTGGATGGCGATCACCGTATGGAGCCGGGCATGCCCGAGTCCTTCAACGTGTTGATCAAGGAAATTCGTTCCCTCGGCATCGATATCGATCTGGAAACCGAATAACACGTGACGCGAATCGAGAGCGGGGCAGGATTGCCCGCTCTCTGCTCCGCCAGGAGGAAAGGCCTTGAAAGACCTACTGAATTTGCTGAAAAACCAGGGTCAAGTCGAAGAGTTCGACGCCATCCGTATCGGATTGGCCTCGCCTGAGATGATCCGCTCGTGGTCGTTCGGTGAAGTTAAAAAGCCGGAAACCATCAACTACCGTACGTTCAAACCTGAGCGTGACGGTCTGTTCTGCGCCAAGATCTTTGGCCCGGTAAAGGATTACGAGTGCCTGTGCGGTAAGTACAAGCGCTTGAAGCACCGTGGTGTGATCTGCGAGAAGTGCGGCGTTGAAGTTGCACTGGCCAAGGTTCGTCGTGAGCGCATGGCGCACATCGAACTGGCTTCGCCGGTTGCCCACATCTGGTTCCTGAAATCGCTGCCGTCCCGTATCGGCCTGCTGATGGACATGACCCTGCGTGATATCGAACGCGTTCTCTACTTCGAGAGCTATGTCGTTATCGATCCAGGCATGACCACCCTTGAAAAAGGTCAGCTGCTGAACGACGAGCAGTACTTCGAAGCGCTGGAAGAGTTCGGTGATGACTTCGACGCCCGCATGGGTGCTGAAGCTGTCCGTGAACTGCTGCACGCTATCGACCTGGAACACGAGATTGGCCGTCTGCGTGAAGAGATTCCGCAAACCAACTCCGAAACCAAGATCAAGAAGCTGTCCAAGCGTCTGAAGTTGATGGAAGCCTTCCAGGGTTCCGGCAACCTGCCAGAGTGGATGGTGCTGACCGTTCTGCCGGTTCTGCCGCCAGATCTGCGTCCACTGGTCCCGCTGGATGGCGGTCGTTTCGCGACTTCCGACCTCAACGATCTGTATCGTCGAGTGATCAACCGTAACAACCGTTTGAAGCGCCTGCTGGATCTGTCCGCTCCGGACATCATCGTGCGCAACGAAAAACGTATGTTGCAGGAAGCTGTCGATGCTCTGCTCGACAACGGTCGTCGTGGCCGCGCTATCACCGGTTCGAACAAGCGTCCTCTGAAATCCCTGGCTGACATGATCAAGGGTAAGCAAGGTCGTTTCCGTCAGAACTTGCTCGGTAAGCGTGTTGACTACTCCGGTCGTTCGGTAATTACCGTAGGCCCGACCCTGCGTCTGCATCAGTGCGGTCTGCCGAAGAAGATGGCTCTCGAGCTGTTCAAACCGTTCATTTTCGGCAAGCTGGAAATGCGTGGTCTCGCGACCACCATCAAAGCGGCCAAGAAAATGGTCGAGCGCGAACTGCCAGAGGTTTGGGACGTTCTCGCTGAAGTGATTCGCGAACACCCGGTTCTTCTCAACCGTGCACCGACCCTTCACCGTCTGGGTATCCAGGCGTTTGAACCGGTACTGATCGAAGGTAAGGCTATCCAGCTGCACCCTCTGGTCTGCGCCGCGTACAACGCCGACTTCGACGGCGACCAAATGGCCGTGCACGTACCGCTGACGCTGGAAGCCCAGCTCGAAGCGCGTGCGTTGATGATGTCGACCAACAACATTCTGTCGCCAGCCAACGGTGAGCCAATCATTGTTCCGTCGCAGGACGTTGTATTGGGTCTGTACTACATGACTCGTGAAGCGATCAACGCCAAAGGCGAAGGTCGTGTATTCGCGGATCTGCAGGAAGTTGACCGTGTGTTCCGTGCCGGCGAAGCCGCACTGCACGCCAAGGTTAAAGTACGAATCAACGAAACCGTCAACGACCGTGACGGCAACAGCGTGAGCGGTACCCGTATCGTCGACACCACTGTCGGCCGTGCGCTGCTGTTCCAGGTTGTGCCAAAAGGTCTGTCGTACGACGTCGTCAACCTGCCGATGAAGAAAAAGGCGATCTCCAAGCTGATCAACCAGTGCTACCGCGTGGTTGGTCTGAAAGAGACCGTGATCTTCGCTGACCAGTTGATGTACACCGGTTTCGCTTACTCGACCATCTCCGGCGTTTCCATCGGTGTTAACGACTTCGTTATCCCGGACGAGAAAGCCCGCATCATCGGTGCTGCCACCGACGAAGTGAAAGAGATCGAGAGCCAGTACGCCTCCGGCCTGGTAACCCAGGGCGAGAAGTACAACAAAGTGATCGACCTTTGGTCGAAAGCGAACGACGAAGTTTCCAAGGCAATGATGGCCAACCTCTCGAAAGAGAAGGTTATCGACCGTCATGGCGTTGAAGTCGACCAAGAGTCTTTCAACTCGATGTACATGATGGCCGACTCGGGTGCGCGGGGTTCCGCAGCACAGATTCGTCAGCTGGCCGGTATGCGTGGTCTGATGGCCAAGCCGGACGGTTCCATCATTGAAACGCCGATTACTGCGAACTTCCGTGAAGGTTTGAGCGTACTTCAGTACTTCATCTCGACTCACGGTGCTCGTAAAGGTCTGGCGGATACCGCGTTGAAAACTGCGAACTCCGGTTACCTGACTCGTCGTCTGGTAGACGTGGCGCAGGATCTGGTTGTAACCGAGATCGATTGTGGCACCGAACACGGTCTGCTGATGACTCCGCACATTGAAGGCGGTGACGTTGTAGAGCCGTTGGGTGAGCGCGTATTGGGTCGTGTTATTGCCCGTGACGTATTCAAGCCAGGTACCGAGGACGTTATCGTTCCTGCAGGCACTCTGGTAGACGAGAAGTGGGTTGAGTTCATCGAGCTGAACAGCATCGACGAAGTGATCGTGCGTTCGCCGATCAGCTGCGAAACCCGCTATGGCATTTGCGCCAAGTGCTACGGCCGTGATCTGGCTCGTGGTCACCAGGTGAACATCGGTGAAGCGGTCGGCGTTATCGCTGCCCAGTCCATCGGTGAGCCGGGTACCCAGCTGACGATGCGTACGTTCCACATCGGTGGTGCGGCAAGCCGTACTTCCGCTGCCGACAGCGTTCAGGTGAAGAATGGCGGTACCGTCCGTCTGCACAACCTGAAGCACGTTGAGCGAGTGGATGGCCACCTGGTTGCTGTGTCCCGTTCCGGTGAGCTGGCAATCGCTGATGACTTCGGTCGTGAGCGCGAGCGTTACAAGCTGCCGTACGGTGCTGTGATTTCGGTTAAAGAAGGTGACAAGGTCGACGCTGGCGCAATCGTGGCCAAGTGGGATCCGCACACTCACCCGATCGTTACCGAAATGAAAGGTACCGTGACCTACGTGGGCATGGAAGAAGGCATCACGATCAAGCGTCAGACTGACGAATTGACCGGTATGACCAACATTGAAGTACTCGACGCGAAAGATCGTCCAGCTGCCGGTAAGGAAATCCGCCCAGCAGTGAAGATGGTCGACGACAACGGCAAGGATCTGTTGCTGCCAGGCACTGACGTAATCGCTCAGTACTTCCTGCCAGCCAACGCCCTGGTCGGTGTGGCGGACGGTGCGAAGATCGCGATCGGTGATGTTATCGCTCGTATCCCGCAAGAGACTTCGAAGACCCGCGACATCACCGGTGGTCTGCCGCGTGTTGCCGACTTGTTCGAAGCTCGTCGTCCGAAAGAAGCGTCGATTCTGGCTGAAGTCAGCGGCACCATCGCGTTCGGTAAAGAGACCAAAGGCAAGCGCCGTCTGGTTATTACCCCGAACGACGGTAGCGATCCGTATGAAGAGCTGATTCCGAAGTGGCGTCACCTGAACGTGTTCGAAGGCGAACAGGTAAACCGCGGCGAAGTTATCTCCGACGGTCCAAGCGATCCGCACGACATCCTGCGTTTGCTGGGTGTGAGCGCGCTGGCCAAGTACATCGTGAACGAGATCCAGGACGTTTACCGTCTGCAAGGCGTGAAGATCAACGATAAGCACATCGAGACCATCCTGCGTCAGATGCTGCGTAAAGTTGAGATCTCCGAGTCCGGCGATTCCAGCTTCATCAAGGGTGACCAGATGGAACTGACTCACGTACTGGTAGAGAACGAGCGTCTGGGCGCGGAAGACAAGTTTGTCTCCAAGTTCACTCGCGTTCTGCTGGGTATCACCAAGGCGTCGTTGTCCACCGAATCGTTCATCTCGGCGGCTTCCTTCCAGGAAACCACCCGCGTACTGACCGAAGCGGCAGTCACCGGCAAGCGCGATTACCTGCGCGGCCTGAAAGAAAACGTAGTCGTGGGTCGTCTGATCCCGGCTGGTACCGGTCTGGCGTATCACAGCGAGCGTAAGCGTCGTCGTGATGCTGACAAGCCGTTGCGCGTAAGCGCCAGTGAAGTGGAAGCTGCACTGACCGAAGCGCTGAACTCGAGCGGTAACTGAGTTCTGCGGTAAATGAGCTGAGGCCCTGATCGCTCCGTTCGTCGAATCGAGACATATTGTCAAGGTTCGACGGGCGGGGAGGTCGGGGCCTTGCCTTGACTGGGGGCAAGATCCTCTTTAGACTCTTGATCCCCTAAATTTGGCGGGAATTCGTTCCTGCCATTTTGCTTTTCTTGCAAGACAATAGCGTCGCAAGACAACAGTGGAGCTAGTAGATGGCAACTATCAACCAGCTGGTACGTCAGCCGCGTAAGCGTATCGTCGAGAAATCCGACGTACCTGCGCTGCAGAACTGCCCGCAACGTCGTGGCGTGTGCACCCGTGTGTACACCACTACGCCGAAAAAACCTAACTCGGCACTGCGTAAAGTATGCCGTGTGCGCCTGACCAACGGTTTCGAGGTTTCCTCGTACATCGGTGGTGAAGGTCACAACCTGCAAGAGCACAGCGTGGTACTGATCCGCGGCGGTCGTGTAAAAGACTTGCCAGGTGTTCGTTACCACACCGTTCGCGGCTCCTTGGATACTTCCGGCGTTAAAGGCCGTAACCAGGGTCGTTCGAAGTACGGTACCAAGCGTCCGAAGTAATCGGCCGTTTTGCAGATTTTCATTTTATTGAGTCGATAAGAGTAAGGTCGGGCACGCATCCATTGGATCTGTCCCGAGCTAACCTGAAGACCGCTTGAGGGCTTATCATGCCAAGACGTCGCGTAGCAGCAAAGCGTGAGATTCTGGACGATCCGAAATACGGAAGCCAGATCCTCGCCAAATTCATGAACCACGTTATGGAAAGCGGCAAGAAAGCCGTTGCCGAGCGTATCGTTTATGGTGCCCTGGAAACCGTTGCGACCCGTAAGGCTGGCACCGATCCCCTGGAACTCTTCGAAAAAGCACTCGACGCCATCGCTCCGCTGGTCGAAGTGAAGTCGCGCCGCGTTGGTGGTGCTACTTACCAGGTTCCGGTCGAGGTTCGTCCTTCCCGTCGTAACGCTCTGGCAATGCGCTGGTTGGTAGACTTCGCCCGTAAGCGTGGCGAGAAGTCTATGGCTCTGCGTTTGGCTGGCGAACTGCTGGATGCTGCTGAAGGTAAAGGTGCTGCTGTTAAGAAGCGTGAAGACGTGCACCGTATGGCTGAAGCCAACAAAGCTTTCTCGCACTACCGCTTCTAATTTTAGCTTCACTAATTTTGCGAGGGCTTTATGGCTCGTACTACTCCGATTAGCCGCTACCGTAACATCGGTATCGTCGCTCACGTGGATGCTGGTAAAACCACCACCACCGAGCGCGTCCTTTTTTACACCGGCAAAAGTCACAAAATGGGCGAGGTGCATGATGGCGCCGCGACCACAGACTGGATGGTGCAGGAGCAGGAGCGTGGTATTACCATTACTTCTGCTGCTATTACCGCCTTCTGGAAAGGTTCCGAGAAGCAGTACCCGCATGAGCACCGCTTCAACGTAATCGATACCCCGGGCCACGTAGACTTCACCATTGAAGTTGAGCGTTCCCTGCGCGTACTCGACGGCGCTGTCGTTGTGTTCTGTGGTACTTCGGGTGTTGAGCCGCAGTCGGAAACCGTATGGCGTCAAGCCAACAAATACGGCGTTCCACGTCTTGTTTACGTAAACAAGATGGACCGTGCTGGTGCCAACTTCCTGCGCGTGATCGGTCAGATCAAGCAGCGTCTGGGTCACACTCCGGTGCCGATCCAGTTGGCTATCGGTTCCGAAGACAACTTCCAGGGTCAGATCGATCTGATCAACATGCAAGCTGTCTACTGGAACGACTCTGACAAAGGTATGGTCCCTGTTCGCAAGGACATTCCTGCTGAGCTCCAAGAGCTGGCGGAAGAGTGGCGCAACAACATGGTTGAAGCTGCTGCCGAAGCCAACGAAGAGCTGATGAACAAGTACCTGGAAGGCGAAGAGCTGTCGATCGAAGAGATCAAAGCTGCTTTGCGTCAGCGTACTATCGCCGGCGAAATCGTTCTGGCTGTTTGCGGTTCTTCGTTCAAGAACAAGGGCGTTCCCCTGGTTCTCGACGCCGTTATCGACTTCCTGCCTGCTCCTACCGATATTCCTGCTATCAAGGGTTCCAACCCTGATAACGAGGAAGAGGAAATGGAGCGTCACGCAAGTGATGACGAGCCGTTTGCTGCTCTGGCGTTCAAAATCGCTACCGACCCATTCGTGGGTACCTTGACCTTCGTCCGTGTTTACTCGGGCGTGTTGAACTCCGGCGACGGCGTAATCAACTCGGTTAAAGGCAAGAAAGAGCGTGTGGGTCGTATGGTGCAAATGCACGCAAACGCCCGTGAAGAGATCAAGGAAGTACGCGCTGGCGACATCGCGGCCCTGATCGGCATGAAGGACGTCACCACTGGTGAAACCCTCTGCAACGCTGATAAGCCAATCATCCTGGTTCGCATGGACTTCCCGGAGCCGGTTATTTCGGTTGCCGTAGAGCCTAAGACCAAGGATGACCAGGAAAAAATGGGTATCGCTCTGGGCAAACTTGCTCAGGAAGACCCGTCTTTCCGCGTTAAAACTGATGAAGAGACTGGTCAAACGATCATCTCCGGCATGGGCGAGCTGCACCTGGACATCCTGGTTGACCGGATGCGCCGTGAGTTCAACGTCGAAGCCAACATCGGCAAGCCTCAGGTTTCGTATCGTGAGCGCATCACGAAGAACTGTGAAATCGAAGGCAAGTTCGTTCGTCAGTCCGGTGGTCGCGGCCAGTTCGGTCACTGCTGGATTCGTTTTGCTCCTGCTGACGAAGGTCAGGAAGGTCTGCAATTCGTGAACGAAGTTGTAGGTGGTGTGGTTCCTAAGGAATACATCCCGGCTATCCAGAAGGGTATCGAAGAGCAGATGAAGAACGGCGTTGTTGCCGGCTATCCGCTGATCGGCCTGAAGGCTACCGTGTTCGATGGTTCTTACCACGACGTCGACTCCAACGAGATGGCGTTTAAGGTGGCTGCTTCCATGGCGACCAAGCAACTGGCCCAAAAGGGCGGTGGTGAGTTGCTCGAGCCGATCATGGCGGTAGAGGTTGTTACGCCTGAAGACTATATGGGTGATGTTATGGGCGACCTTAACCGTCGTCGCGGCATGATCCAGGGTATGGAAGACACAGTGTCCGGCAAGGTTATCCGTGCCGAGGTTCCACTGGGTGAGATGTTCGGTTATGCGACCGACGTTCGTTCCATGTCCCAGGGTCGCGCAAGCTACTCTATGGAATTCAAAAAATACGATACGGCTCCGTCGCACATCGTCGAATCCGTAACCAAAAAACAAGGCTGATTCAGCCCCTTTAGGCTAGGAGTTAATTGTCGTGGCTAAAGAAAAATTTGATCGTTCCCTACCGCACGTCAACGTTGGCACCATCGGTCACGTTGACCACGGTAAAACCACTCTGACCGCTGCTCTGACTCGCGTCTGCTCCGAAGTTTTCGGTTCGGCCGTAGTTGAATTCGACAAGATCGACAGCGCTCCAGAAGAAAAAGCTCGCGGTATCACCATCAACACCGCTCACGTTGAGTACAACTCGACTATTCGTCACTACGCTCACGTTGACTGCCCAGGTCACGCTGACTACGTGAAGAACATGATCACTGGTGCTGCCCAGATGGACGGCGCGATCCTGGTTTGCTCGGCCGCTGATGGTCCGATGCCACAAACCCGTGAGCACATCCTGCTGTCCCGTCAGGTAGGCGTTCCGTACATCGTGGTTTTCCTGAACAAGGCTGACCTGGTAGACGACGCTGAGCTGCTGGAACTGGTTGAGATGGAAGTTCGCGACCTGCTGTCCACCTATGACTTCCCAGGCGACGACACTCCGATCATCATCGGTTCGGCTCGTATGGCTCTGGAAGGCAAAGACGACAACGAAATGGGCACCACTGCCGTTCGTAAGCTGGTAGAAACTCTGGATACCTACATCCCAGAACCAGTTCGTATGATCGACAAGCCATTCCTGATGCCAATCGAAGACGTATTCTCGATCTCGGGTCGCGGTACTGTTGTGACTGGTCGTATCGAGCGCGGTATCGTTCGCGTTCAAGATGCACTGGAAATCGTTGGTCTGCGTGACACCACCACCACCACCTGCACCGGTGTTGAAATGTTCCGCAAGCTGCTCGACGAAGGTCGTGCTGGCGAGAACTGCGGCGTTCTGCTGCGTGGTACCAAGCGTGACGACGTTGAGCGTGGTCAGGTTCTGGTTAAGCCGGGTTCGGTTAAGCCGCACACCAAGTTCACCGCAGAAGTTTATGTTCTGAGCAAGGAAGAAGGCGGTCGTCACACTCCGTTCTTCAAAGGCTACCGTCCACAGTTCTACTTCCGTACTACTGACGTGACTGGTAACTGCGAGCTGCCAGAAGGCGTTGAAATGGTAATGCCAGGTGACAACATTCAGATGACTGTTACCCTGATCAAAACCATCGCGATGGAAGACGGTCTGCGTTTCGCTATCCGTGAAGGCGGTCGTACCGTCGGCGCTGGCGTCGTAGCTAAAATCATCGAGTAATCTCTTTTATAGAGTTTGCTTGTTGACTTGAAAAAGCCCCCGCTGAGCGGGGGCTTTTTTATTGGGTTGACACCTATCTGGCGCGTCTATAGAATTGCGCCTCCTTTTAACGGGCGTATTGCGCCCGGTGGGAATAGCAGCCGGAGTCTGAAATCCAATGCAAAATCAGCAAATCCGTATCAGGTTGAAGGCTTTCGACCATCGCCTGATCGACCAATCAACCCAGGAAATCGTGGAAACCGCGAAACGTACTGGTGCTCAAGTGCGTGGTCCAATTCCACTGCCTACCCGTAAAGAGCGGTTCACCGTTCTGGTTTCTCCGCACGTCAACAAAGACGCGCGCGACCAGTACGAAATCCGCACTCATAAGCGCGTTCTGGACATCGTCCAGCCAACGGATAAAACCGTTGATGCTCTTATGAAGCTTGATCTTGCGGCCGGTGTGGAAGTGCAGATCAGCCTCGGCTAAGACTCGGTCTTAGTCGTGTAACGCTCTGAAATGGGCGGCCATAGCGGGTGAAAGCCCCGTACACTCATGAGGTTTACAACATGACTATTGGTGTAGTCGGTCGTAAATGCGGTATGACCCGTATTTTCACCGAAGAAGGTGTCTCCATTCCGGTCACGGTCATTGAGATCGAGCCGAATCGCGTCACCCAGTTCAAAACTGAAGAGACCGATGGCTATCGTGCAGTGCAAGTCACTGTCGGCGAGCGTCGTGCTTCGCGTGTAACAGCAGCTCAAGCTGGCCACTTCGCTAAAGCGAACGTTGCCGCTGGTCGCGCCACCATGGAATTCCGTCTTGAAGAAGGCGAGTACCAGGCTGGCGATCTGATCAACGCTGAAATCTTCGCCGCTGGCCAACTGGTTGATGTAACCGGTCAGTCCAAAGGTAAAGGCTTCCAGGGTACGATCAAGCGTTGGAATTTCCGCGGGCAAGATAACACCCACGGTAACTCCGTATCCCACCGCGTCCCAGGCTCTATCGGCCAGTGCCAGACTCCTGGTCGTGTATTCAAGGGCAAAAAAATGTCCGGTCATATGGGCGCTGAGCGCGTGACCGTGCAGTCCCTGGAAGTAGTGCGCGTGGACGCTGAACGCAATCTGTTGTTGGTCAAGGGCGCTGTTCCTGGCGCTACTGGCGGCAACCTGGTTGTACGTCCAGCAGCCAAGGCTCGCGGTTAAGGGGAAGCTGACATGCAATTAAATGTAAATGACGCTCAAGCGATCGAAGTTTCCGAACTGACATTTGGCGGCGAATTCAACGAGACGCTGGTTCACCAAGCAGTCGTGGCCTACATGGCTGGCGGCCGTCAAGGTAGCAAGCAGCAGAAGACCCGTTCCGACGTTCGTGGTGGCGGCAAGCGCCCATGGCGTCAGAAAGGTACTGGCCGTGCTCGTGCCGGTACTATCCGTAGCCCAATCTGGCGTGGCGGCGGTACCACTTTCGCAGCTCGTCCTCAGGATCACTCCCAGAAGCTGAACAAGAAGATGTATCGCGCAGCAATGCGTTCCATCCTTGCTGAGCTGGTGCGTACTGATCGTCTGGTCGTGGTTCAGGATTTCGCTGTTGAAACTCCGAAAACCAAAGATCTGCTGGGCAAGCTGAACAACATGAGCCTGACCGATGTTCTCATCGTGTCGGACGCTGTTGATCAGAACCTGTACCTGGCTGCTCGTAACCTGCCGCACGTAGATGTACGTGACGTTCAAGGTTCCGATCCAGTTAGTCTGATCGCATACGACAAGGTGTTGATCACCGTGTCGGCCGTGAAGAAATTCGAGGAGCTGCTGGGATGAACCAGGAACGCGTATTTAAAGTTCTGCTTGGCCCGCACGTTTCCGAGAAGGCTACGGTTCTGGCAGACAAGAAAGGCCAGTTCGTTTTCAAGGTTGCTACTGATGCAACCAAGCTGGAAATCAAGAAGGCCGTCGAAAGCCTGTTCAGCGTGAAAGTAGAGCGCGTCACTACCCTGAATGTTCTGGGTAAGAGCAAGCGCACTGCTCGCGGTCTGGGCAAGCGTAATGACTGGAAGAAGGCAGTTATCTCCCTTCAGCCAGGCCAAGATCTCGATTTCAGCAGCAGTGCTGAGTAAGGAAGGGGTGCATCATGGCAATCGTTAAATGCAAACCGACTTCCCCTGGCCGCCGTTTTGTGGTCAAGGTGGTCAACCAGGAGCTGCATAAAGGCGCTCCTCACGCACCGCTGCTCGAGAAAAAATCGAAGACTGGTGGTCGTAACAACAATGGCCGTATTACCACTCGTCACATCGGTGGTGGTCATAAGCAGCATTACCGTATGGTCGATTTCCGTCGCAACGACAAAGATGGCATCGTCGCCACTGTCGAGCGTATCGAATACGATCCAAACCGTACTGCTCACATCGCACTGCTCTGCTACGCAGACGGCGAGCGCCGCTACATCATCGCCCCTAAAGGCGTGAGCGCTGGCGACCAGCTGATCGCAGGCGCTCTGGCTCCAATCAAGCCAGGCAACGCTCTGCAACTGCGCAACATTCCAGTCGGTTCTACCGTACACGGCATCGAATTGAAGCCAGGTAAAGGTGCACAGATCGCTCGTTCCGCTGGTGCTTCGGCTCAGCTGATCGCTCGTGAAGGTGTCTACGTGACCCTGCGTCTGCGTTCCGGTGAAATGCGTAAAGTCCTGGCTGAATGCCGTGCGACCCTGGGTGAAGTCTCGAACTCCGAGCACAGCCTGCGTTCGCTGGGTAAAGCTGGTGCCAAACGCTGGCGTGGCGTTCGCCCAACCGTTCGTGGTGTTGCCATGAACCCGGTTGACCACCCACATGGTGGTGGTGAAGGTCGTACCTCTGGTGGTCGTCATCCGGTATCGCCATGGGGCTTCCCGACTAAGGGCGCGAAGACTCGTGGTAATAAGCGTACCGACAAAATGATCGTCCGTCGTCGCAAGTAAATAGAGGGATACGACAGTGCCACGTTCTCTGAAAAAAGGTCCTTTTATTGATCTTCACCTACTGAAGAAGATCGAAGTGGCGGCGGAAAAGAACGATCGCAAACCAATTAAAACCTGGTCGCGTCGTTCGATGATCCTGCCACAAATGGTCGGTTTGACCATCGCAGTACACAACGGTCGTCAGCACGTCCCAGTTCTCGTTAACGAAGACATGGTCGGCCACAAACTGGGCGAGTTCGCCGGTACCCGCAACTATCGCGGGCACGTGGCTGACAAGAAAGCCAAGCGTTAAGGGGTAAGGAAATGGAAGTAGCCGCTAAGTTGTCGGGCGCTCGAATCTCCGCCCAGAAAGCCCGCTTGGTCGCCGACCAGATCCGCGGGAAGAAGGTGGGCGAAGCGCTCAACCTGTTGGCTTTCAGCAGTAAGAAAGCCGCCGAGATCATGAAGAAAGTGCTGGAGTCGGCCGTAGCCAACGCCGAGCATAACGAAGGCGCAGACGTTGATGACCTGAAGGTCAGCACCGTTTTCGTCAACGAAGGGCGTTCGCTGAAGCGCATCATGCCACGTGCCAAAGGCCGTGCTGATCGCATCGTCAAGCGGTCTTGCCATATCACTGTCAAGGTTGCTGACAAGTAACGGAGTCGAAGAGATGGGTCAGAAAGTACATCCCATTGGCATTCGCCTGGGAATCGTCAAGGAGCACACCTCCGTCTGGTACGCAGACGGTCGGACTTATGCGGACTACTTGTTCGCAGATCTGAAAGTGCGTGAGTATCTCCAAGACAAACTAAAAAGCGCGTCCGTAAGCCGTATCGATATCCATCGTCCGGCTCAAACTGCACGCATCACCATCCACACCGCTCGTCCAGGTATCGTTATCGGGAAGAAAGGTGAAGATGTTGAGAAACTGCGTCAGGACCTGACCAAGCAAATGGGTGTGCCTGTGCACATCAATATCGAAGAGATCCGCAAGCCGGAGCTCGACGGTATGCTGGTTGCGCAGAGCGTAGCTCAGCAGCTGGAGCGTCGCGTAATGTTCCGTCGCGCTATGAAGCGCGCAGTACAGAACGCCATGCGCATTGGTGCCAAAGGCATCAAAATCCAAGTGAGCGGTCGTCTCGGCGGTGCTGAAATCGCACGTACTGAATGGTATCGCGAAGGTCGTGTGCCATTGCACACCCTGCGTGCCGACATCGACTATGCCAACTACGAAGCTCACACCACTTACGGTGTGATCGGTGTAAAGGTTTGGATCTTCAAAGGCGAAGTTATTGGTGGTCGCCAAGAAGAACTGAAACCACAAGCACCAGCGCCTCGTAAAAAAGCTGCTAAGTAAGGGGTACGCCAAATGTTGCAACCAAAGCGTACGAAGTTCCGCAAGCAGATGACCGGCCACAACCGTGGTCTGGCACTGCGCGGTAGCAAAGTCAGCTTCGGCGAGTTCGCGCTGAAGTCTGTTGCTCGTGGTCGTCTCACCGCTCGTCAGATCGAGTCAGCGCGTCGTGCTCTGACCCGTCACGTAAAACGTGGCGGCAAGATCTGGATCCGTGTATTCCCGGACAAGCCGATCTCCAAAAAGCCTCTCGAGGTTCGTATGGGTAAAGGTAAGGGTAACGTGGAATACTGGGTTGCCCAGATTCAGCCAGGCAAAGTCCTGTATGAAATCGAGGGTGTTTCTGAAGAGCTGGCGCGTGAGGCTTTCGCCCTGGCTGCTGCAAAGCTGCCGCTCGCCACCTCCTTTGTTAAACGGACGGTGATGTGATGAAAGCGAATGAACTTCGTGAAAAATCCGCACAGCAGCTGAACGAGCAACTGCTCGGCTTGCTGCGCGACCAGTTCAATCTGCGCATGCAGAAAGCAACTGGCCAGTTGGGGCAGTCTCATCTGCTCTCGCAAGTTAAGCGTGACATCGCTCGCGTGAAGACTGTGCTCAACCAGCAGGCAGGTAAGTAATCATGGCTGAAGCCGAAAAAACTGTCCGTACGCTGACTGGCCGTGTTGTCAGCGACAAGATGGACAAAACCATCACCGTTCTGATCGAGCGTCGCGTAAAGCACCCGATCTACGGTAAATACGTTAAGCGTTCGACTAAGCTGCACGCGCACGACGAAACCAATCAGTGCCACATCGGCGACAAAGTCACTATTCGTGAAACTCGTCCGATGGCCAAGACCAAGTCTTGGGCGCTGGTTGATGTTCTCGAACGCGCTGTGGAAGTCTAAGGGCTAGGGGTCGGAGAAATTATATGATTCAGACTCAATCCATGCTCGATGTGGCCGATAACAGCGGCGCTCGCCGTGTTATGTGCATCAAGGTGCTGGGTGGCTCCCATCGTCGTTACGCTGGTATCGGTGACATCATCAAAGTTACCGTAAAGGAAGCAATTCCGCGCGGTAAAGTGAAAAAAGGCCAAGTGATGACTGCTGTTGTAGTCCGCACTCGTCACGGCGTACGTCGTGCTGATGGCTCCATTATCCGCTTTGATGGCAACGCTGCTGTTCTTCTGAACAACAAGCAAGAGCCGATCGGCACCCGTATCTTTGGGCCAGTGACCCGTGAACTTCGTACTGAGAAGTTCATGAAGATCGTCTCGCTCGCCCCAGAAGTGCTGTAAGGAGATCCGACATGCAAAAGATTCGTCGTGACGACGAGATCATCGTGATCGCCGGCAAAGACAAAGGTAAGCGCGGTAAGGTGCTGAAGGTTCTTGCTGACAACCGTCTGGTTGTTGGTGGTCTGAACCTGGTCAAGCGCCATACCAAGCCTAACCCGATGTCGGGCGTACAGGGCGGTATCGTCGAGAAAGAAGCGCCACTGCACGCTTCCAACGTCGCCATCTTCAACGGCGAAACCAACAAGGCTGACCGCGTTGGTTTCAAAGTAGAAGACGGTAAGAAAATTCGTGTCTTCAAGTCGACCCAAAAAGCGGTTGATGCTTGAACACTGCTAGGTAGAAGACCATGGCACGACTAAAAGAGATTTACCGGAAGGAAATCGCTCCGAAACTTAAGGAAGAACTTAAGCTTTCGAACGTGATGGAAGTTCCGCGCGTTACTAAAATCACCCTGAACATGGGTCTGGGCGAAGCGATCGGCGACAAAAAAGTCATCGAACACGCTGTTGCTGACCTGGAAAAGATCACCGGCCAGAAAGTCGTTGTGACCTACGCTCGTAAATCCATCGCTGGCTTTAAAGTCCGTGAAGGATGGCCGATCGGCGTCAAAGTGACCCTGCGCCGTGAGCGTATGTACGAGTTCCTGGATCGTCTGCTGTCGATCTCCCTGCCTCGGGTTCGCGACTTCCGCGGCCTGAATGCCAAGTCCTTCGATGGTCGTGGTAACTACAGCATGGGCGTGAAAGAGCAGATCATTTTCCCGGAAATCGACTACGACAAGATCGATGCTCTCCGCGGTCTGGACATTACCCTGACCACCACTGCCAAGAACGATGATGAAGGCCGCGCTCTGCTGCGTGCTTTCAAATTCCCGTTCCGCAACTGATTGGAGTAGGAAAATGGCCAAGAAGAGCATGAAAAACCGTGAGCTGAAGCGTCAGCTCACTGTTGCCAAGTACGCCACCAAGCGTGCAGCGCTGAAAGCTATCATCGTTGATCTGAACGCAAGTCCAGAAGCGCGTTGGGAAGCTACCGTAGCTCTGCAGAAGCAACCACGTGACGCAAGCGCTTCGCGCATGCGTAACCGTTGCCGCCTGACTGGTCGTCCGCACGGCGTTTACCGCAAGTTCGGCCTTGGCCGTAACAAGCTGCGTGAAGCTGCAATGCGTGGTGACGTACCAGGTCTGGTTAAAGCCAGCTGGTAATTGTTGTCAAAGTCTCGATGTTCGGGTTCGCAAGAACCTGACCATCGGTGGCCTTGAATCTGAATCAAGCCCCTTTTGGGGCTTGATTCATTTCTGGGGTGTGTCTAGAATGACCGGCTCGCCTGAGCCCGTGTTTTTCACGCCCGGAAGTTCTCGGCGACAAGTAGTAGCCGCAAGGCTAATTTTTCTGTATTAGGAGCGTCTAGCCCATGAGTATGCAGGACCCGTTAGCGGACATGCTAACTCGAATCCGTAATGCCCAGATGGCTGAAAAGTCTGTCGTAAGCATGCCGTCTTCCACGCTGAAGGTGGCTGTAGCAAAAGTCCTGAAGGACGAAGGTTACATCGCGGATTTTCAGATCACCACCGACGCTAAGCCGTCGTTGTCCATCGAGCTGAAGTACTTCGAAGGCCGTCCGGTTATCGAAGAAGTGAAGCGCGTTAGTCGTCCAGGCCTGCGTCAGTACAAGTCCGTTGAAGATCTGCCGAAAGTTCGTGGCGGTCTTGGCGTGTCTATCGTCTCCACCAACAAAGGTGTGATGACGGATCGTGCTGCGCGCGCTGCCGGTGTCGGCGGCGAAGTTCTTTGCACTGTGTTCTAAGGGGGGATAAGCATGTCTCGCGTCGCTAAGAACCCCGTTAAGCTGCCAGCCGGTGTCGAAGTAAAATTCGCAGGCCAACAGCTTTCGGTGAAGGGTGCCAAGGGTACTCTTGAACTGAACATCCATTCGTCCGTTGAGATCGTTGAAGAAGCTGGTGAGCTGCGTTTCGCTGCTCGCAATGGCGATCAACAAACTCGCGCAATGGCCGGTACCACGCGTGCGTTGGTAAACAACATGGTCCAAGGCGTAAGCCAAGGCTTCGAGCGTAAGCTCCAGCTGGTCGGTGTTGGTTACAAGGCGCAAGCAAAAGGCACGGTTCTGAACCTGGCCCTTGGCTTCTCGCACCCAGTGGATTACGAACTGCCGGAAGGCATCACCGCTGAGACTCCTAGCCAGACCGATATCCTGATCAAGGGCATCGACAAGCAGCTGGTAGGTCAAGTGGCCGCTGAGATCCGCGACTTCCGTCCACCAGAGCCATACAAAGGCAAAGGTGTGCGCTACGCGGACGAAGTCGTCCGTCGTAAAGAAGCCAAGAAGAAGTAGGGCATAGCAAATGACCGACAAAAAAGTTACTCGACTGCGTCGCGCTCGCAAAGCACGCCTGAAAATGCACGAACTCGAAGTCGTGCGTCTCTGCGTGTTCCGCTCGTCGCAGCACATCTACGCCCAGGTCATCTCGGCCGACGGCAACAAAGTCCTGGCAAGCGCCTCGACTTTGGATAAAGAACTGCGTGATGGCGCCACTGGCAACATCGACGCGGCCACAAAGGTTGGCCAGCTGGTCGCTACGCGTGCTAAGGCCGCTGGCGTCTCGCAAGTGGCTTTCGACCGCTCTGGCTTCAAGTACCACGGCCGCGTTAAAGCGCTGGCTGATGCTGCTCGTGAAGCTGGGCTGGAGTTCTAAGTTATGTCAAATAACGACCAAAAGCGCGACGAAGGCTACATTGAGAAGCTGGTTCAAGTTAACCGCGTAGCCAAAACCGTTAAAGGCGGCCGTATCTTCACTTTCACCGCGTTGACCGTGGTTGGTGATGGTAAAGGGCGTGTTGGCTTCGGCCGTGGCAAGTCGCGTGAAGTGCCTGCTGCGATCCAGAAGGCAATGGAAGCTGCTCGCCGCAACATGATCCAAGTTGATCTGAACGGCACCACTCTGCAGTACGCAATGAAGTCCGCTCACGGCGCTTCGAAGGTGTACATGCAGCCTGCTTCTGAAGGTACCGGTATCATCGCTGGCGGCGCTATGCGTGCTGTCCTCGAAGTTGCTGGCGTTCAGAACGTTCTGGCCAAGTGCTATGGCTCGACTAACCCGGTAAACGTGGTTCACGCCACTTTCAAAGGTTTGAAAGCTATGCAGTCTCCTGAATCCATTGCCGCCAAGCGTGGCAAAAGCGTCAAGGAGATCTTCTGATCATGGCTACCGTTAAAGTAACGCTGATCAAAAGCATGACCGGCCGCATCCCTAACCACAAACTGTGCGTTAAGGGTCTGGGTCTGCGTCGCATCGGTCACACTGTAGAAGTCCAGGATACTCCCGAGAATCGCGGGATGATCAACAAGGCTTACTACATGCTGCGTGTCGAGGGTTAATCGATGAAACTCAATGATCTGAGTCCAGCGCCGGGTTCCCGTCGCGAAAAGCATCGTCCGGGCCGTGGTATCGGTAGCGGTTTGGGTAAGACTGGTGGCCGTGGTCACAAAGGTCAGACCTCCCGCTCCGGTGGCACCATTGCTCCAGGCTTTGAAGGCGGCCAACAGCCGCTGCATCGTCGCCTGCCGAAGTTCGGTTTCGTTTCCCTGAAAGCCATGGATCGCGCAGAAGTGCGTTTGTCCGAGCTGGCTAAAGTGGAAGGCGACATCGTCACCGTGCAGTCCCTGAAAGATGCCAACGTGATCAACGTCAACGTACAGCGTGTGAAAATCATGCTGTCCGGTGAAGTGACTCGCGCTGTCACTATCGGCAAGGGAATCGGCGCCACCAAAGGTGCGCGTGCGGCTATCGAAGCAGCTGGCGGCAAGTTCGAGGAATAAATGGCTAAGCAAGGTGCTCTCTCTGCGCTCGGCAAAGGCGGTATGTCTGAACTCTGGGCTCGTCTGCGTTTTCTGTTCCTGGCGATTATCGTCTACCGAATAGGCGCACACATCCCGGTTCCAGGTATCAACCCGGACCGACTCGCAGACCTGTTTCGACAGAATGAGGGGACCATTCTTAGCTTGTTCAACATGTTCTCCGGCGGCGCGCTGGAACGGATGAGCATCTTTGCACTGGGGATCATGCCGTACATTTCGGCATCGATCATCATGCAACTGATGACCGCCGTCAGCCCGCAGCTGGAGCAGTTGAAGAAGGAAGGTGAAGCTGGCCGTCGCAAGATCAGCCAGTACACCCGCTACGGCACCGTCGTCCTCGCTCTCGTTCAGGCTATTGGCATGTCCATAGGTCTGGCGGGGCAGGGCGTTGCGTTCACTGGTGACTTTGGCTTCCATTTCGTCGCGGTATCCACGTTTGTGGCTGGTGCGATGTTCATGATGTGGCTGGGTGAGCAGATTACTGAGCGTGGTGTAGGCAACGGTATCTCGATGTTGATTTTTTCGGGTATCGTCGCCGGTCTTCCGAGAGCAATCGGGCAGTCTTTCGAGTCTGCGCGTCAGGGTGATATCAACATCTTCGCCTTGGTTGCCATCGGTTTGCTGGCAGTAGCGATTATCGGTTTCGTGGTGTTCATTGAGCGTGGTCAGCGTCGTATCGCTGTTCACTACGCCAAGCGTCAGCAGGGCCGCAAGGTTTTTGCTGCGCAGACTAGCCACTTACCGTTGAAGGTGAACATGGCCGGTGTTATTCCGGCTATTTTCGCGAGCAGCATTTTGCTGTTCCCGGCTTCGTTGGGTGCCTGGTTCGGTCAGTCTGAAGGTATGGGCTGGTTGCAGGACATCTCGCAGTCGATCGCTCCTGGTCAGCCGTTGAATATTCTGCTGTTTAGTGCAGGGATTATTTTCTTCTGCTTCTTCTATACGGCGTTGATGTTCAATCCGAAAGACGTAGCGGAAAACCTGAAGAAGTCCGGTGCCTTTATTCCGGGCATCCGTCCAGGTGAGCAGTCTGCGCGCTACATTGATGGCGTTCTGACCCGCTTGACCATGTTCGGTGCTCTTTACATGACGGCCGTGTGCCTGTTGCCCCAGTTCCTGGTGGTTGCAGCAAACGTTCCGTTCTACCTTGGCGGGACCTCGTTGCTGATCGTGGTCGTGGTTGTGATGGACTTCATGTCCCAAGTACAATCGCACCTCGTTTCGCACCAGTACGAATCCCTGATGAAGAAAGCCAACCTGAAGGGTTACGGCAGCGGCATGTTGCGCTGAGTACCCATAAGGTTCGAGGAGTTGGTGATGAAAGTTCGTGCATCGGTGAAAAAGCTGTGCCGTAACTGCAAGATTATTCGCCGCGAAGGTGTTGTTCGAGTAATTTGCAGCGCGGAACCGCGTCACAAACAGCGCCAAGGCTGAGTGTGATTGTGCTTCAAGCCCGGTAGCTAGTGCGCTACCGGGTTGATTATTTGTTATTACAGCGATATTATCTCGCGCCCTATTTCTTGGCTTCCGGGGCGTAGGTAGCTGTCAATTGGAGTCCCACTGAATGGCCCGTATTGCAGGCGTTAACATTCCAGATAACAAGCATACTGTTATCTCGCTGACCTACATCTATGGTGTTGGTCGCACTACTGCACAGAAGATCTGTGCAGTGACTGGGGTAAACCCAGCAGCAAAGATCAAAGATCTGAGCGACGAGCAAATTGAACAGCTGCGTGGCGAAGTGGCGAAGTTCACCACTGAAGGTGACCTGCGTCGCGAAATCAACATGAAAATCAAGCGCTTGATGGACCTCGGTTGCTATCGCGGTCTGCGTCATCGTCGTGGTCTGCCAGTACGCGGTCAGCGTACCAAGACCAACGCGCGTACCCGTAAAGGTCCGCGTAAGCCGATCCGCAAGTAATCGCCCCAGCGAATCGACAGGAATTTAATCATGGCAAAACCTGCTGCTCGTCCTCGTAAAAAAGTTAAAAAGACAGTGGTTGATGGCATCGCCCACATCCATGCATCTTTTAACAACACCATCGTGACCATTACCGACCGTCAAGGTAACGCTCTTTCCTGGGCTACCTCCGGTGGTTCGGGTTTCCGCGGTTCCCGCAAGTCCACCCCGTTTGCTGCTCAAGTAGCTGCTGAACGTGCTGGTCAAGCTGCGCTGGAATACGGCCTGAAAAACCTCGACGTTAACGTCAAGGGTCCAGGTCCAGGTCGTGAATCCGCAGTCCGCGCTTTGAACGGCTGTGGCTACAAGATCGCCAGCATCACCGACGTGACGCCAATCCCGCACAACGGGTGCCGTCCGCCGAAGAAGCGCCGCGTGTAATCCAGGAGATTGTAAAGAATGGCTCGTTACATTGGTCCAAAATGCAAACTCGCTCGTCGCGAAGGCACCGATCTCTTCCTGAAGAGCGGCGTGCGCGCGATCGAATCGAAGTGCAACATTGAAGCAGCACCTGGTATCCACGGCCAACGCCGCGGTCGCCAGTCCGATTACGGCACCCAACTGCGTGAAAAGCAGAAGGTCCGTCGTATCTACGGCGTTCTCGAGCGTCAGTTCAGCGGCTACTACAAAGAAGCTGCTGGCAAGAAAGGTGCAACCGGTGAAAACCTGCTGCAACTGCTCGAATGCCGTCTGGACAACGTTGTATACCGTATGGGCTTTGGTTCGACTCGTGCCGAATCCCGTCAGCTGGTATCGCACAAGTCGATCAGCGTTAACGGTCAGACCGTAAACGTTCCGTCGTATCAGGTTCGTGCTGGTGACGTGGTTGCAGTTCGCGAGAAAGCAAAAAACCAACTTCGCATTGTCCAAGCTCTCGATCTGTGTGCCCAACGTGGCCGCGTAGAATGGGTAGAAGTAGACACTGAGAAGAAGTCGGGCGTTTTCAAGAACGTTCCTGCTCGCAGTGATCTGTCCGCCGACATCAACGAAAGCCTGATTGTCGAGCTCTACTCCAAGTAAGGGCTAGAAAATAGGTGCATCCATGCAGATTTCGGTAAATGAGTTCCTGACACCCCGCCACATTGATGTGCAGGTTGTCAGTCCAACCCGCGCCAAGATCACTCTCGAGCCTCTCGAGCGTGGTTTTGGCCACACCCTGGGCAACGCGCTGCGACGCATCCTGTTGTCCTCAATGCCCGGCTGCGCAGTAGTCGAGGCCGAGATTGACGGTGTGCTCCACGAGTACAGCGCCATCGAAGGTGTACAGGAAGACGTAATTGAAATCCTGTTGAACCTTAAAGGTCTGGCCATCAAGCTGCACGGTCGTGACGAAGTTACGCTGACCTTGTCGAAGAAGGGTTCGGGGGTGGTTACCGCTGCCGATATTCAGCTGGATCATGATGTCGAGATCGTTAATCCCGATCACGTAATCGCTAACCTGGCGTCTAACGGCGCCCTGAACATGAAGCTCACCGTAGCTCGTGGTCGTGGTTATGAACCAGCCGACTCGCGTCAGAGCGATGAAGACGAAAGCCGCAGCATCGGTCGCTTGCAGCTTGACTCTTCGTTCAGCCCGGTTCGCCGTATCGCATACGTGGTGGAAAACGCCCGTGTCGAGCAGCGTACCAACCTGGACAAGCTGGTTATTGATCTGGAAACCAACGGTACTCTGGATCCTGAAGAGGCTATCCGCCGCGCTGCAACCATCCTGCAACAGCAGTTGGCTGCGTTCGTCGACCTCAAAGGTGACAGTGAGCCAGTGGTTGTCGAGCAGGAAGACGAGATCGATCCGATCCTGCTTCGCCCGGTTGACGATCTGGAACTGACTGTACGTTCGGCTAACTGCCTTAAGGCGGAAAACATCTACTACATCGGTGACCTGATTCAGCGTACCGAAGTAGAGCTGTTGAAGACTCCGAACCTGGGCAAGAAATCCTTGACTGAAATCAAGGACGTTCTGGCCTCCCGCGGTCTGTCCCTCGGCATGCGCCTCGACAACTGGCCGCCTGCAAGTCTTAAGAAGGACGACAAGGCGACTGCCTGATCGTCGTAATCACCGAACGTAGTGTTTGGTAAGGAATGAACCATGCGTCATCGTAAAAGTGGTCGTCACCTGAGCCGCACCAGCTCGCACCGCAAGGCCATGTTCCAAAACATGGCGGTGTCGCTGTTCGAGCACGAGCTGATCAAAACTACTCTGCCAAAAGCCAAAGAACTGCGCCGCGTTGCCGAGCCGCTGATCACTCTGGCCAAGACAGACAGCCTGGCTAACCGCCGTCTGGCTTTCGACCGTACTCGTTCGAAAGCTATCGTTGGTAAGCTCTTCAACGACCTGGGCAAGCGTTACGCTACCCGTGAGGGTGGCTACCTGCGCATCCTCAAGTGCGGTTTCCGCGCTGGCGACAACGCGCCTATGGCGTACGTCGAGTTGGTTGATCGTGCTACTGCTGGCGAAGCTGTATCCGCCGAGTAAGACGTCAGTCTGAAACAAAGAACCGGGCCTAGTGCCCGGTTTTTTGTGCGCGCAATAAAATGCGCTGTTCATACAAGCTTCTGACATGTATCTGTTGGCACTATGTGCCGGGAAGCATAATTAGTAATTATCTATCGATACATGCAAGTTAATGAATTTGTGGCTGTCACATGGATGATTAATACTTCCCACCAAGCCGATTAGCCGGCAGTTTCAAGACTGACAGAGGAAGAAGACCGTATGAGCCAGATCAAAACGCTTACGACCGCCAGTGGCGCACCTGTCGCTGATAACCAGAATTCTCGCTCCGCCGGCCCGCGTGGCCCACTGCTGCTCGACGATTTTCACCTGATCGAAAAGCTTGCCCATTTCAACCGTGAAAACATCCCTGAGCGCCGAGTACACGCTAAAGGCTCGGGTGCTTATGGCACTTTCACTGTCACTCGCGACATCACTGAGTACACCAGTGCCAAGCTGTTCGAAGCTGTCGGCAAACAAACGCCAACGTTCTTGCGTTTTTCAACCGTAGGTGGCGAACGCGGTTCGGCCGACACTGAACGTGATCCGCGCGGCTTCGCTCTGAAGTTCTATACCGAAGAAGGTAACTGGGACATCGTTGGCAACAACACGCCAGTGTTCTTCATTCGCGATCCACTGAAGTTTCCTGATTTTATCCACACGCAAAAACGCCTGCCGCAAAGCAACCTGAAAAGCGCGCAGATGATTTGGGACTTCTGGTCGCACTCGCCTGAGGCGTTGCACCAGGTCACCATTCTGTTCTCCGATCGAGGCATCCCGGACGGCTACCGTCACATGCACGGCTTCGGCAGCCATACCTATAGCCTGATCAGCGCTAAAGGTGAGCGTCACTGGGTGAAATGGCACTACAAGACCAAGCAAGGCATCAAGAATCTGGCACCGGCCGATGCCGCGCGGTTGGCGGGGACTGATCCAGACTACGCCCAGCGCGACCTGTTCGAAGCCATCGAGCGCGGTGACTTCCCGAAATGGCGCGTGTGCATTCAGATCATGACTGAAGCCCAGGCTGCGGCGCATTACGAGAATCCTTTTGACGTCACCAAAACCTGGTCGCAGAAAGAATTCCCGCTGATCGAAGTGGGTGAACTGGAGCTGAACCGCAACCCACAGAACTACTTCGCTGAAGTCGAGCAAGCGGCGTTCGGCCCAAGCAACATGGTGCCAGGTGTCGGTCTGTCGCCGGATCGCATGCTGCAAGGCCGCGTGTTCGCCTACGCCGACGCGCACCGCTACCGTGTCGGTACCAATCACCAGCAACTGCCGGTGAATGCTCCACGCAGCCCGGTTAACACCTACCAGCGTGACGGTTCGATGGCGTTCGGCAGCAACGGTGGGGCAGCACCTAACTACGAACCGAACAGCTACACCGAAGCGCCGAAGCAAGCTCCGCGTTACGCTGAACCTGCGCTGGCCTTGAGCGGTGCTGCCGATCGCTACGATCATCGCGAAGATACCGATTACTACAGTCACGCCGGTGCGTTGTTCCGCCTGATGAGCGACGAGCAAAAAGCCTTGCTGGTCAGCAATATCGCCGGCGCCATGAGCGATGTTTCGCCAGATGTGGTTGATCGTCAATTGCAGCATTTCTACAAAGCCGATCCGGCGTATGGAGAAGCAATCGCAAAGCTGCTCAACGTACAGCTTAACGAAGTCTAAACGAGAAGCAGAACCGCCCTCATCTGGGCGGTTTTTGCGTTATTTAGGCTGCTTTTCCAAGAATATCTTCGCTTTTATTGCGCTAATCGAGTGACCTTCCGGTCAGCTTGGTTCAAACTACAGACTTTCAAGTAGGGAGATGTAGGGCGATGCAAGGCCACCCAGACGTAATCGATTACCTCAACACGTTGCTGACCGGCGAACTGGCCGCGCGTGATCAATATTTCGTTCATTCGCGGATGTATGAGGACTGGGGGTTCACCAAGCTCTACGAGCGAATCAACCACGAGATGGAAGAAGAAGCGGGTCACGCTGATGCGTTGATGCGCCGGATTCTGATGCTGGAAGGTACGCCGCGCATGCGTCCGGATGATCTGGATGTCGGCACCACGGTGCCGGAGATGCTTGAAGCGGATCTGCGTCTTGAATACAAAGTTCGCGCTGCCCTGTGCAAAGGCATCGAACTGTGCGAGCAGCACAAAGACTATGTCAGCCGTGAGATCCTGCGGGTTCAGCTCAACGATACCGAAGAAGATCACACCTACTGGCTGGAAAAGCAGTTGGGCCTGATCAAGCTGATCGGTCTCGAAAACTACCTGCAGTCCCACACGTCCTGATTGCAATCGATACAAAAAAGCCCCTGTCACTGCTGAAGTGACAGGGGCTTTTTCATGCCTGGCGTTTAAGCCCGATCACGGATCAGCAGCGGCTTGAGGTAATGACCGGTATGAGATTGCTTCATCTCGGCGACATCCTCAGGCGTACCGGTGGCAATGATCTGCCCGCCTTTGGAGCCGCCCTCCGGCCCGAGATCGACCAGCCAGTCGGCTGTCTTGATCACGTCGAGGTTGTGTTCGATCACCACCACCGTATTGCCGTGGTCGCGCAGGCGATGCAGTACATCGAGCAATTGCTGAATGTCCGCGAAGTGCAAACCGGTGGTTGGCTCATCGAGGATGTACAGCGTTTTGCCGGTGTCGCGCTTGGACAGCTCGCGAGACAGCTTCACTCGCTGCGCCTCGCCGCCTGACAGCGTCGTCGCCGACTGCCCGAGCTTGATGTACGACAGTCCGACATCCATCAATGTCTGCAGCTTGCGCGCCAAGGCAGGGACCGCGTCGAAGAACTCCCGAGCCTCTTCGATGGTCATCTCGAGGGTTTCGTGGATGCTCTTGCCCTTGTATTTGATCTCAAGGGTTTCGCGGTTGTAGCGCTTGCTCTTGCACACGTCGCACGGCACGTAGATGTCCGGCAGGAAGTGCATTTCCACCTTGATCAGACCATCGCCCTGGCATGCTTCGCAGCGCCCGCCCTTGACGTTGAACGAGAAGCGCCCAGGGCCGTAACCACGGGAGCGCGACTCCGGTACGCCAGCGAACAGTTCACGGATCGGCGTAAACAGCCCGGTGTAAGTTGCCGGGTTGGATCGCGGTGTACGGCCAATAGGGCTCTGGTCGATATCGACCACCTTGTCGAGATGCTCCAGGCCCTTGATGCTGTCGTGCGCTGCCGCTTCCAGCGTTGTTGCGCCGTTGAGGGCCGTAGCGCTCAGCGGGAACAAAGTATTGTTGATCAGCGTCGATTTGCCCGAGCCGGACACGCCGGTGACACACGTCAGCAGACCAATCGGGATGTCTAGATCGACATTGCGCAGGTTATTGCCGCGCGCCCCTTTGAGCGACAGATTCAGTTTTTTGTTGCGTGGCGTACGTTTGGCCGGCACTTCAATCTTCACGCGGCCCGACAGGTATTTACCGGTCAGGGAGTCCGGGTGCGCCATGACTTCAGCCGGCGTACCTTCAGCAACGATTTGCCCGCCATGCACACCGGCGCCTGGGCCGATATCCACCACGTAGTCGGCCAGGCGAATCGCGTCTTCGTCGTGCTCGACCACGATCACCGTGTTGCCGATATCGCGCAGGTGCTTGAGCGTGCCGAGCAGTCGATCGTTATCGCGCTGGTGCAAGCCGATGGACGGTTCGTCGAGGATGTACAGAACACCGACGAGACCGGCGCCGATCTGGCTGGCCAGACGAATCCGTTGTGCCTCGCCGCCGGACAGCGTGTCGGCACTGCGGTCCAGCGACAGGTAGTCGAGACCGACGTTGACGAGGAACTGCAGACGCTCGCGAATCTCCTTGAGGATCTTGTCGGCAATTTCGCCGCGACGGCCAGTCATCTTCAGCTCGCCGAAGTACTCGCAAGCGTCGCCGATCGGCAGGTTGGTCACCGCTGGCAGCGTTTTCTCGCCAACCCACACATGCCGCGCTTCGCGACGCAGACGGGTCCCACGGCAATCCGGGCACGATTGGGTGCTGAGGAACTTGGCCAGCTCTTCGCGCACGCTCGCCGACTCGGTCTCGCGGTAGCGACGCTCGAGGTTCGGCACGATGCCTTCGAACGGGTGCGAACGTTTGACGATATCGCCACGGTCGTTCAGGTATTTGAAGTCGACGTTCTGCGAGCCGCTGCCATGCAGGATGAATTTCTGCTGATCGGCCGGCAGTTCGTTGAACGGTACTTCGAGGCTGAAACCGTAATGCGCGGCCAGTGAGCCGAGCATCTGGAAGTAATAGACATTACGCCGGTCCCAGCCGCGAATCGCACCTTCGGCCAAGGTCAGGTCGCCGTTGACCAGTCGCTTGATGTCGAAGAATTGCTTCACCCCCAGGCCGTCACAGGTCGGGCAAGCGCCGGCCGGGTTGTTGAAGGAAAACAGCTTCGGCTCCAGTTCGCTGATCGCGTGGCCGCAGATCGGGCAGGCGAAGCGCGCGGAGAAGATCATCTCTTCGCCCGGTTCGTCGTCCATCGGTGCGACCAGGGCGATGCCATCTGCCAGTTTCAGTGCGGTCTCGAAGGATTCGGCCAGACGTTGCTGCAGATCGGCACGAACCTTGAAGCGGTCGACGATGACATCGATCGAGTGCTTCTTCTGTTTATCCAGTTTCGGCAGTTCATCGAGTTCGCAGATCCGGCCGTTGACCCGGGCGCGAACGAAACCTTGGGCGCGCAGCTCTTCGAAGACCGAAAGGTGCTCGCCTTTACGCTCGCGAATAACCGGCGCCAGCAACATCAGTTTGCTGCCTTCCGGCTGCGCCAGCACCAGGTCGACCATCTGGCTGACGGTCTGCGCTTCCAGCGGAATGTCGTGATCCGGGCAGCGCGGCGTACCGACGCGTGCATAAAGCAGGCGCAGGTAGTCGTAGATTTCAGTGATGGTGCCGACCGTGGAGCGCGGGTTGTGCGAGGTCGACTTCTGTTCGATGGAGATCGCCGGCGACAGGCCTTCAATGGTGTCGACGTCGGGTTTTTCCATCATCGACAGGAACTGTCGGGCGTAAGCCGACAGCGATTCGACATAGCGGCGCTGACCTTCGGCGTAAAGCGTGTCGAAGGCCAGGGACGACTTGCCGGATCCGGACAGGCCGGTGATGACGATCAGCTTGTCCCGTGGCAGGGTCAGGTCGATGTTCTTCAGGTTGTGGGTACGGGCCCCACGTATCAGGATCTTGTCCAAAGTGGCCTCGCTCGGCGGGCGTCGAAAACGTAGGAGTATACGGGCAAATACTGGATGGATGCACACTATCAAACGAAGGGTTTTTTGCCCTGGATGAAGAGAGTTTCATCTATACGCGTCAAAGCGTCGCGATATACCCCGTCTACCGATGGGACTGGTAGAATCGCCGCCGGTTCACACGAGGTTTTTCCATGCACGATCCCCACAGCGAACGCATGAGTGGCAGCGAGACCCGCGCGGCGAGCGGTCTGGCCCTGGTGTTCGCCTTCCGTATGCTTGGCATGTTCATGGTGTTGCCGGTACTGGCGACCTACGGCATGGATCTGGCAGGAGCGACCCCGGCGCTGATCGGGTTGGCTATCGGCGCTTACGGCCTGACCCAGGCGATTTTCCAGATTCCGTTCGGGATCATTTCCGACCGCATTGGCCGCCGTCCGGTGATTTACCTGGGGCTGATCGTCTTTGCCCTCGGCAGCGTGCTGGCGTCTCAGGCCGACTCGATCTGGGGCGTCATCGCCGGGCGGATCCTGCAAGGTGCCGGGGCGATTTCCGCTGCAGTGATGGCGCTGCTCTCCGACCTGACCCGCGAACAGCACCGCACCAAGGCGATGGCGATGATCGGCATGACCATCGGCTTGTCGTTCGCCGTGGCCATGGTCGTCGGTCCTTTGCTGACCCGGGCTTTCGGTTTGTCCGGACTGTTCCTCGCCACCGGTGCCATGGCACTGATCGGTATCGCCATTATCATGTTCATGGTGCCGCGCTCCACCGGGCCGTTGCAGCATCGTGAGTCCGGGGTGGCACGTCAGGCCTTGATGCCGACGCTCAAGCATCCCGACCTGCTGCGCCTCGATCTCGGCATCTTTGTGTTACATGCCATGTTGATGTCGAGCTTCGTTGCGTTGCCGTTGGCGCTGGTGGAAAAAGCCGGTTTGCCCAAGGAACAGCACTGGTGGGTCTACCTCACCGCGCTGCTGATTTCGTTCTTCGCCATGATCCCGTTCATCATCTATGGCGAGAAGAAACGCAAAATGAAACGAGTTTTGCTCGGCGCCGTCCTGACGCTGATGCTGACTGAGCTATTCTTCTGGCAGTTCGGCGACAGCCTGCGGGCTCTGGTGATCGGTACGGTGGTGTTCTTCACCGCGTTCAATCTGCTGGAGGCTTCATTGCCGTCGCTGATCAGCAAGGTTTCACCGGCAGGCGGGAAGGGCACGGCCATGGGCGTGTATTCCACCAGCCAGTTCCTCGGTTCGGCACTCGGCGGGATACTCGGCGGCTGGCTGTTTCAGCATGGCGGTCTGTCGGTTGTGTTCCTTGGATGCGCGGGTCTGGCTGCCATCTGGCTGGCCTTTGCTGTTACCATGCGCGAACCTCCCTACGTGACGAGCCTGCGCTTGCCGTTGTCGCCCGAGGCGATCCGCGAAGCGGGTCTGGTCGAGCGCCTCAAGGCCCTCGTAGGGGTAACCGATGCAGTGATAGTTGCTGATGAAGCGGCTGTTTACATCAAACTGGACAAAGAATTAGTGGATCGCGACACCCTCGAACGCCTGGTGAACAACCCGGCCGAGGCTGCTTGCGAAGCCTAGGAGAACGTTATGGCCCGTGGGGTTAACAAAGTCATATTGGTCGGCACTTGCGGCCAGGATCCCGAAGTTCGCTACCTGCCTAACGGTAACGCCGTGACCAACCTGAGTCTGGCCACCAGCGAACAATGGACCGACAAGCAAACCGGTCAGAAGGTCGAGAAGACCGAGTGGCACCGCGTTTCGATGTTCGGCAAGGTTGCCGAAATCGCCGGCGAATACCTGCGTAAAGGTTCGCAGGTCTACATCGAAGGCAAGCTGCAGACCCGTGAGTGGGAAAAAGACGGTATCAAGCGTTACACCACCGAAATCGTGGTCGACATGCAAGGCACCATGCAACTGCTCGGCGGCCGTCCACAACAGGGCGACCAACAAGGCGGTGGCAACAACTACCAGCAGTCGGCCCCGGCTCCACGCCAGCAGGCTCCGCGCCCGCAGCAGTCGGCTCCGCAACAGCGTTCGGCCCCGGCTCCACAGCAGGCCGCACCGCAACCGGCTCCGGATTTCGACAGCTTTGATGACGATATTCCGTTCTGATTCGCTGCTGTAACCGCTGCAAATAAAAAGGCCCGTTGCTTGAAGCGACGGGCCTTTTTTGTGGGATTTGTTTCGTCTGCGGTTATCCAGAATCCCTGTGGGAGCTGTGGTTTAGTCGAGGATCAGGTGCGGCAGGAAGCGGCTGGAGTCTTTGGTGATCAAACTGTTGTCCTCCCGCACTCCAATCCCCGCAGCCTGATCGCCAATCACCCAAGAGCCAATCAGCGTGTAGCTGTCGCCGAATTTCGGCAACGGCGCAAATTCCTGCAGGATAAATGGCGCATCCGTGTAGGGCCCGTCCTCTTTAACAATCAGACCGTCAGCCGTTTGCAGTTCAATGTTGGCGCCTTCTCGGGAAAAGTATGGCTTGCGCACCCAGCCCTTGGGCACGGCGCTGGCCGGGTTCGGGTCGAGATGCGCTGCCAACAGATTCGGATGTCCTTTGTGCAGTTCCCACAGCAACGGCAGTGCACCCTTGTTCGACAGAATCGCCTTCCACGCCGGTTCGAAAAACTGCGTATCGCACTCGGCAATCGCCGCACCGAACGGCTCGTGAAAGATGAATTCCCAGGCATGCAACTTGAACAGGTGCGGGATCCAGCGATCTTCCAGGTCGACGAAACGCCCTTCAGCGGTCAAGCCGATGTCTTCGATATCGATGTGCCGCGACTCGATGCCGACCTTCTCGGCGATCAGGCGCAGGTAATCCGTGGTGCCCTTGTCTTCGACCGAGTCTTTCATCGAGGCGAAGTAGAACGGCCGCTTCAACTGTAGTTCGGCGAAGGCCCGATGCAGTTGGGTGTCGATGCTGTTGAACTGGTCGGCATGGCGCGGCAGCGTGCCGCGCTCGATGCATTGTTCCAGCCAGCCCCACTGGAACGCCGCCGCTTCGTAAAGACTGGTGGGCGTGTCGTAGTTGAGCTCCAGCAGTTTCGCCGGGCCGTTGCCGCTGTAAGAAAAGTCCATGCGCCCGTACAGATGCGGATGACCTTCCAGCCAGGAGGTGCGGATCATGTCGTAGTACGGCGCCGGGATGCTCAGGCGATCCAGTAACTCTTCGCTGTGCACCACGCGGTCGACCAGGTCCATGCACATCTCGTGCAGTTCGGTGGTCGGGTCCTCGAGATCGTTTTCGATTTGCGCGAGGGTGAACTGGTAGTACGCGCTTTCGTCCCAGTACGGCTCGTCATCGATGGTGTGGAACATGAAGCCAAGGCTTTCGGCAGTCTGTTTCCAGTCGGGCCGCTCGGCGCAGAGGATCTTCTTCATTGTCAGCTGCTCGAACGACCGGAACTGCTGCCCCAACCACCCCAGCCGCTACGGGCACTGGACTGGCTGCCGAAGCCGCCGCGTGACGTCGAAGAGGCCACGTTGACCGGTTTGCTTTTGCTGCTTTCGTAATCCGTTTGGCTGCGCGTCGTGGTTTCGGCTCTGCGGTACTGCGTCGAGGTGTTGTACGGCTGGCGCGTTTCGCGATCGCGATAAACCGTGCGCTCGGCGTTGTTGCTCATCGCGTTGCCGATCAGCCAACCGGTGAGCCAGCCGTTGCCGCCACCGCCACCGCTGGAAACGTGCGAAGTGCTTTGCACAGGCTGCGCCGTTGCATTACCAGCGGGCATTTGCGCATCGGCGATGGCGTCGAGGTTCTGTGCCGGTTCACCGCTCGCAGGCACTTTGAAGCCGCCGAGTTTCGGCACGAAGCGGCCGTCAGAGTTCTTCTGGCACCAGTCAGCGGCAAAGTCCGCGTCGCACTTGGCCTTGTCGTCGTACGCCGGGGCGATGCGCCGGTGTTCGGTCAGGGCGGCGACGTAGGCGTTGGAGCAGACATCGGCGGCCACTTCGGCGTCGACGCACTGTTCCACATTCTGGAAATTGCGTGGTTGATCCGCGGCGGTCGCCTGGCCGGATATGGCCATGGCCACCGAGGCGGCGAGGGACAACTGAACGTATTTGCTGCGTTTCATCTATGGCTTCCTGCCGATCAGTTGGACGGTGTCATGCACGCGGCGTTGAGCATGCCGACGCTGATCGCGACCGCCGCGACATAGATGCCGGAAGCGATTTCACCGTTGGCGATGCGCTGGGACGTGCCTTTGAGTACCAGGCCCGTGGCGAGGAATGCCAGCAGTTGCACCACGGCAGCAATCACTGCCCAGAGCACGAAGTCGAGGACGTTGACCGAAAACGCAATCACGTTACTGGCCGGAATCGCGAAGCCGATGATCGCGCCGGACAGGGCGATGGCGGCGGCAACGTTGCCGGAGCGGATCAGCTCGAACTCCTTGTGTGGGGTGATGCGCGTGTAGACGAATTGAAACAGCATGAACAGCAGCACGGCGCCGATGAGGTAGACGACGAAACCGACCAGTGCGGTTTTGTTCAGGGAAACGGCCAGCACTTCCAGCATGAAAAACTTCCTTTTTTAGATGGTGCTCAAATCTGTTGTGTACAGCGAGATGCCGAGCGAAGTGCTCAGGCTGACGGTGCCTTCTTCATCCTGTTCGACGGAGAACAGCAGCAGTTCGCGGCGATCGGTCAGGCCGGTCTCGCGCGCATAAAGCATTGAGTGGTGTTCGATGGTGTAGCTCTCGTCCGGATTGACCACCTGTTCGGTCATCGGCACCAGTTCGGTCTGACCCTGTTCGGTGCCCCATTCGCGGGTGTATTCGACGCCGTCGTGGCTGTAGGCGGGCAGGCCGATCAGGCTATCGGGGCCGGCCAGACGCTGCAGTTCGGCGTCACTGTTGACGGTCACGTAACTGAGGTAGTTGAACAGCGTGACCGATTCGACCTGATCGTCACCGGTGACGTGGATCTGTAGCCAGAAATCCTCGTCGTTCATGTAATAGCGGTGCAGTTTGTTGGACTGGCCGAGGTCGACCCAGCCATGGCTCCAGATCGCCTGATCGAAGGGCACGCGCACCGTGGTCGAGCCATCGAGCAACAGCGCCAGGGTCGTATCGAACCTGACAGCCTTACCTTGGGCCATGCCGAGTGGGCCACTGGCAACGGTCGGTGTTGGCGCAGCGGTCTGCCAGTTGCTGGTGCCCAGCAAGTCTTTAAACCATCCCATGGGTACGTTCCTTGAAGCGGGTGGAAGTGTTCGTCGGCGAAAAAGCGTCGCTAGTGTACCGGGCGAACCGGTGAACGAGCAGAAGGATTTTTACGCCGCAAACCGTGTGGGAGCGAGCCTGCTCGCGAAGAGGGCGTGTCAGTCAATATTGATGTCGAATGACACGACGCTTTCGCGAGCAGGCTCGCTCCCACAGGTTTTTGCCCAGCGTTACTGCGAGGACTTTTGCTTCAGGCGCTCAAGAATCGCATTGGCGCTGCCTTCGTTCGGCGTGATGCCGGCGTCGCGCAGCTTGCGTTCGAGGTCGTTGCCGGTCGAGGCGTCAGCCAGTTCGTCCGCAGCGCTGAGTTCAGCCGCGCGCTGCTGCTGCTTGGCTTGCAGGCGGTTCAACGTACCGACGGCGGTTTCCAGTTTGCCATTGGCGCCACCGCTGGCGATGGAGGCGCTGACCTGGGCTTTCTGCACGCTTTCGCGGGCCTTGGCCATGTCCACTTGCTGGCGCAGGCTCTTGATTCGCGACTCGGCCTTGCTGATGTCTTTGCGCATGTTTTCGGCATAGGTGCCGAATTCGTCGCTCTGCTTTTTCTCAACATCCAGTTCGTTGGTCAGGGTCGAAATCGCTTCGGCCACTTCCAGCGCCAGGTCTTCACGACCGGCATTCAGCGCCGAGACGGCTTTGGCTTCCAGATCCTTGATCTTGGCGTCGTACTCGCTCACGCGGTCGGCAGCCAGTTTGTGTTTGGCCATGATAGTGACCAGCTCGCGGCGAGCATTCGACAGCGCGCTGTCGGCGTCGCGGATTTCCTGGTCGAGGATGCGCAGGGCCTGTTGGTCAGCGATCGCTTCGCCGACTTCATTGGCGCCGCCGCGCAGTGCGGTGAACAACTTGCTCCAGATGGACTGAGTCATTGGATATTCCCTGTTGATTACTTGAAGAAGTGTTCGAAGGCTTCGCTCGCGCGCTGCACGTTGTCGACCAGGGTTTTCACCTCGGTAACCACGTTGGTCAGGCTCGAGTCGGCGCTGAGGGCGCCAAACATGTTGTAAACGGTCTGCCCGTTCGGCATCGACTCGATACCGATCGACGACAGCGGGAACATTTCCCGGCTGCGCAGCACGGCGTCGTTGAAGGCGCGCACGTCGCTGATCGAATCGATGTCCACCAGCACGGTGTCGACGATGATCTGCTGGCCGGCCAGGGCGATGTGAATCGGCAGACCGCCGAATTCGTTCATTTCCAGCTTGATGCTGGGTTCGGAGCTCTGGATCAGCGACAGCGTGATTTCTTGCGAAGCCACCTCGTCCAGGGCCTTTAGGGCGTTGAAGAGGCTATCGATGGTCCAGTTGTTGCCTGCGCTCATGTAATTCTCCGACATGAAAGAGCCAGCCAGAATCGGTTGGCGTAGCTGTTGCTCCATTTGCTTGAGCAAGCTTCGGTTTTCGGGAAGCACCCAAGTTTCGTGTTTCACATAACCGGCCGCGGCCAGGCCCGCACGCATCTGCTTCATATAGAAGCTCGACGGTTTTTTCGTGGACGCTTTCGCACGCTCTCCCTTCGGGCTTTCTGATTTCGCGGTGGGGGAACGGCTTTTCATGGCAATGGCTCGGTTATGGGCATCTCACGCGTGAGCCACACTACAACCAATTCAAAGTGCCATCAATGGCTCACGCGTGAGATTTTTATGACAGACGAAAAAAGGCCCGCTACGAGGCGGGCACAGGTTTTTCGCAGAATATGACTCAGCGTTTGGCCGCGAGGAATTCGTCAGTAGACACCACGCTGGCGTAGGCGAAGCCCAGTGCAGACATGAACGCAGCGTGGACATGGGCAGCCGGCACCGTCAGGCCATTGAACTCCAGATCACGGCTGGCGCAGGCGTCGTGAATCACCGTGACGGTGTAGCCCAGATCCGCCGCCGCGCGGGTGATGCCGTCAATGCACATGTGACTCATGCTGCCGACCACCACCAGTTCCTGAATGCCTTGTTCGTCGAGGATCGCTTGCAATTCGGTTTCGCGGAACGAGTTGACGAAGTGTTTGAGTACCACCGGTTCATCGGCGCGGTTGAGCACTTTCGGGTGCAGCTTGGCGCCGTCCGATCCCGGGGTGAAAAACGGTGCGTCCGCTGAGTTGAACTCGTGGCGAATGTGGACGACCGAATCGCCGGCCTCGCGGAACGCGGCGATCAGCCGAGCGGCGTTGTCGGCGGCGGCGTCGGCACCGGCCAGCGGCCACTTGCCTTGGGGGAAGTAGTCGTTCTGGATATCGACTACGATGAGCGCTTGCTTGGCCATGGGTGTGTCCTCGATGTAGTGGCTGGAAGTGGTTTCAGTATTGGCGCTGACCAGCGATTCGGGGATTGGCCGCACCGACAATAGACAGGGGAAAACTGACAATGGGCGCAGAAAGGGCCGCCATCTCCGAACTGGGTGTGCTGATCTATCCCGGCGCGCAGATGGCAGCGGTGCATGGCCTGACCGATCTGTTTGCGGTGGCCAACCGGATTGCCGGCGAACATCAGGCGGCGCAGTTGCCGCTGCTGCGGGTGAGTCATTGGCAGGTCGAGGGAGATCAACCGCCGACGCGGATTTACAACAGTCATCCCGGTGACGACAGCGCTTTGCTGGCGGTGCTGATTCCGCCATCGATCGCAGGATTCTCAACGGGGCAAGCGCCGGCCAGCCTGATGCAATGGTTACGCGACCAGCATGCCCACGGTGCGACGCTGGGCGGGGTCTGTGTAGGCTCGCTGCTGTTGGCTGAAAGCGGTCTGCTCGACGGTCGCAGTGCGACCACTCACTGGACTTCGGCCAAGGCGTTTGCCGAGCGTTACCCGAAGATCAAGCTCAAGGCTGATACCCCGATTGTCGATGACGGTGACCTGATCACCACTGCTGGCTTGATGGCGTGGTCGGAGCTGGGCTTGCGTCTGGTCGACCGCCTGCTCGGGCCGAGCATCGCCACCCGCACGGCGCAATTTCTGGTGATCGAGCACAGTGACAGTGCCAGCGAGTGTGGCAGTAACTTCGCGCCGATTCTCGGTCATGGTGATGCGGCGATTCTCAAGGTTCAGCATTGGCTGCAAAGCACCGGCGCGACGGATGTTTCGTTGACGGCGATGGCGCAGCGGGCGGGGTTGGAGGAACGCACCTTTCTGCGCCGGTTCCGCGCGGCAACCGGGTTGAAACCGACCGAATACTGCCAGCATCTGCGGGTCGGCAAGGCGCGCGAGATGCTCGAGTTCAGCAATGGCACAATTGATCACATTGCGTGGACGGTGGGGTATCAGGATCCGGGCGCGTTTCGCGCGATCTTCAAGAAGATTACCGGGCTGGCGCCGAGTGATTATCGAACGCGGTTTGGTGTGACCCCGTTTTTGAAAACGTCGAATGCCTAATGTGGGAGCGAGCCTGCTCGCGAAAGCGATGAGTCAGCACGTTTGATGTCGGCTGACACGACGCCTTCGCGAGCAGGCTCGCTCCCACATTAACTCTGCAGGTTTACAGATCGTGCAATTTGCTGGGGTTTTGCGCCCGGTCGTGCAGAATGAAACAGGCGCGGTGCCAGCACGATTCCACCAAGCTTTTGATTGGCCGAGGGTTTTCCCGGAGCGGTCGTTGGCCTGATCTCTGCACCTTTCATCGCTACAGTCATCGAACCGATGGAAGGGCGACGCATGACCCCGACACCTCGCAAGAAAATCGTCGTCGCCCACTCGGTGCGCCCTGACGCGCCGCAGCATGAGGTGCAGACCAACAAGGCCTTGGCGCGCTGGCTGGCGCAGATTCTCGGATGCAAATTCGGCGGCAGTTACGATCCGGACAAACATCGTGGTCGTGAGCTGTATCTGCTACCGACGCAAACCATCGTCGGTAATGCCAGCGCTCAGCAACTCGGCATCAACGGCCCGGAGGATCTGTGGGGCGGTTTTGTCGAGCACGACTTCATCTGCACCAAAGCCATCAGCCACGGATTGCGCAGTCATCTGGCTCATGCGCCGCAAGGCTGGTCGCCGTTGTTTTCCGAGCGCGTGCGCAATGTGGTGCTGGATGGTCTCAGCGTGTTTGCCCTGGAAGATGCGCGCCCCGCCGCCGAGCATCTGCTGTACAGCGGCCCGATACGCATGAAGCCAGTGCACGCCTGTGCCGGTCGCGGTCAGGAAGTGATCAAAAGCCTCGACGCCTTCGACGAAATCCTTGCCCGCCCCGGCATCGATAAACAATTCAGCGAGGGCGTGGTGCTGGAGCAGGACTTGAGCAAGGTCTTCACCCACAGCGTCGGCCAGTCATTCATCGGCGGCAAGGTGCTGAGTTACTGCGGTGATCAATACTTGACCAAGGATGCTCACGGCGAAGACGTCTACGGTGGCTCGAACTTGCTGGTGGTGCAGGGTGGTTACGAGGAACTGCTGGCGCTGGAGTTGCCTGACGATGTGCGCCTGGCCATCGAGCAGGCACAGGTATTCGACAGTGCGGCGGATGAAGCCTATCCGCGTTTTTACGCTTCGCGGCGCAATTACGACATCGCCCAAGGCCTGGACAGTAATGGCAAATCCCGCAGTGGTGTGCTTGAGCAGTCGTGGCGCATGGGCGGTGCCAGCAGTGCCGAGGTCGCGGCGCTGCAAAGCTTCGTCAACGATCCGGGGATGCGCGCGATTCGTGTCTCTTCGGTGGAAACCTACAGCGCTCAGCCGCTGCCGGCGGACGCCATTGAGGTCTATCGCGGGCCGGCTGAGAACAGTGAATTTCTCCTCAAATACGTAACGGTCAAATCTTATGACGGCTAGAAGCGAAAGCATTCAAATCGACATTGATGATGAGCAGATGAGCGGGACGTTTCTCAGTCCCAAATCGAAAGTGCCGGGGGTGTTGTTTGTCCACGGGTGGGGCGGGAGCCAGGAGCGCGACCTTGAGCGCGCCAAAGGCATCGCCGGTCTCGGTTGCGTGTGTCTGACCTTCGACTTGCGCGGGCATACCGGTGGCACCGGAATACCGCTGACCCGCGTGACTCGCGAAGACAATCTACGAGACTTGCTCGCGGCCTATGATCGCCTCCTTGCGCATCCGGCGCTCGACACCTCGGCGATCGCGGTGGTCGGCACCAGTTACGGCGGTTATCTGGCTTCGATCCTGACCTCGTTGCGCCCGGTGCGCTGGCTGGCGTTGCGCGTGCCAGCGCTGTATCGCGACGATCAATGGCACACGCCCAAGCGTGATCTGGACAAGGCGGACCTGCGTGACTATCGCAATACGCTGATCCGCGCCGACACCAATCGGGCGCTGCATGCCTGTTCGCAATTCACCGGGGATGTGTTGCTGGTGGAATCGGAAACCGACGATTACGTGCCCCATGCGACGATCATGAGTTACCGCGCCGCGTGCCAGCAGACGCATTCATTGACGCACAGGATTATCGATGGCGCTGATCATGCGCTGAGCGAACCGGTGTCGCAGCAGGCTTACACCTCGATTCTGGTGGACTGGATCACCGAGATGGTCGTGGGTGAACGGTTGAGCATTATTCAATCCTGAAGATCAAAAGATCGCAGCCTTCGGCAGCTCCTACATTTGGAATGTACTCTCCCTGTAGGAGCTGCCGAAGGCTGCGATCTTTTGATGTCGATTCTAATGTCTGGGTTTCTTCTCGATCCGCAGCGCCTTGGCCTTGGCCTCCACGACCAGATACATCACCACCGTAATCAACAACGGCAACAGAAAATAAATCGCCCGATACGCCAGCAACCCCGCCACCAGACTGCCGCGCGAAGCCTCGTGTTGCAGCAGCGCGACAAACACCGCCTCCAGCACCCCAAGCCCCGCCGGAATATGGGTGATGACACCGGCAATCGCGCTGATCAGCAACACCCCCAGCACCAACGGATAATCCAGTTTGCTCGGCAGCAAGGTGAAAATCACCGCCGCCATCAGCGACCAGTTCAATGCGCCCAGCAGCAATTGCAGGATCGCCATGCGCAAGGATGGCAAGTTGATTTCCACCCCGCGAATCGACCACTCGCGGCGTTTGGAAAACTGACACGCCGCGAGGTATCCGGCGCTGACCAGCAGTAATAAAACGCCGACTCCCTGCAACGCATCACTGCTCAGTTTCCAGCCCGGCGGCATCCGCACCAGACCGCTGCTGAATACCACGCCGGCAATGGTCATGTAGCCGAACCAGTTGGTCGCCAGGCTCAAACCAAGAATCTTGGCGATGTTGCCTTTGCTCACGCCCAGGCGCGAATACAGCCGATAGCGCATCGCAATCCCGCCGACCCAGGCGCTGAGATTGAGGTTGAACGCGTAGCTGATGATTCCCACCGGCAGGATCTGTTTCCAGGTCAGATCCTGCCGGATGTAGGTGCGGCCAATCAGGTCGAAACTGGCGTAGGTCAGAAAACTCAGCAAGGTCAGGCCGGCGGCAATGATCAGCGTGCGCACCTTGAAGTCGGCGAGGGTTTCCAGCACTTCGGCCCATTCAATGCGCGTGGCGAACATCGTCAGCAACACGATCAGCGCGAGGAAAAACAGCAGCGTCAGCGGACGTTTCCAGCGGCTCCATTTCGAGTGAGTCGCAGGTGTCGCATGACCGCTCGGGTGTGCTTCGGTATGGCTCATGAGCGGTTCCCTCGAAATGGCTTCAGTCTAGGTTTGTGCGCCGGTAGCCAACCGGCCATCGCCGGGAAATGCCGCAAAAAGTGGAACACCAGAAAACCCACAGTCATGTGCCAGATCCGACCACGTGGCGACTTGCTGGGGTCCATGGCTTTACAGTGGTTTTGGCTGAGGTCTTCGAGGCGTTCGAACAAATGCTGATTGAAGGCGCGGTCGCGGATCAGCACGTTGGCTTCCAGGTTCAGCGACAGGCTCAGCGGGTCGAGATTGCTTGAGCCGACCGTGCTCCACTCTTCGTCGACCAGCGCCACTTTGCCGTGCAGCGGGCGCTGGCAGTATTCGTGAATCTGCACCCCGGCCTTGAGCAAATAATCGTAGGTCATGCGCGCCGCCAGTTTGGCCACCAGCATGTCCGGTTGCCCCTGCAGAATCAGGCGTACCTCGACCCCGCGCCGTGCCGCATTACGGATTTCCCGCAGCAAACGATAACCGGGAAAGAAGTAGGCGTTGGCGATCACCACCCGGCGTTTGGCGCGGCGCAGCGCCTGTAAATAAATGTCTTCGATGTCGGTGCTGTGTTGATCGTTGTCGCGGAACACCAGACGCACCTGACCGTCGTGATCGGTGAAGGCCATTTCTGCGCGACGCTGGCGCCGGCGTTGCCACCAGAAGCGTGCGCGTCCGGGACGACCGCTTTGCAGCAGGGCAAAGTGGTGGATGTCGGCGACGACCGGACCCTGGACTTCCACCGAGTAGTCCTGCTTGGCTTCGGGGCCGAAATCGCTCAGGTGATCGCCGGAAAAATTGATTCCGCCAATAAACGCGATCAGGCCATCGACCACCACAATCTTGCGGTGCAAACGGCGGAACCAGTTGGTGCGAATGCCCAAGTGTTTCGGGGCCGGATCGAAGATTTGCAGATGCACGCCGGCCTCGCTCAGTGCGGCGAGGTAACCGGTGCTCAATTCGCCGCAACCAAAGCCGTCGAGGCTGACGGTGGTGCGCACGCCGCGCCGGGCAGCGTCGATCAGAATCTCCTGCAGCTCGGCACCGACCTTGTCTTCGAAAACGATAAAGGTCTCGAGGAGGATTTCACTCTTCGCCGCGCGCATGGCTTCGAATACTCGCGGGAAATATTCCTCGCCGTTTTCCAGCAATTGCACATGGTTGTTGCCTTGCCAGTTGTACTCGACATCAACGTGGCCGGGCTCGCGGATCGGCGGGTTGATGGCGATCGGTTCCACGGCGGATTTCTCCAGCGGCGCGCTGCTCATAGTTCGATCTCTACCGATAACGGGACATGGTCGGAAAGGTGCGACCAGGGACGGTTGGCCAGGACTGTCGGCTGGCTGGCCTTGAGGTTGCGCACGTAAATGCGGTCGAGCCGCAGCGTTGGCAGACGCGCCGGAAAACTGCGCGCCGGTTTGCCCTGATGCTCGGCGAATACTTCGCGCAGGCCGCAGGGTTTGAGTTGTGCATCGGCGCGCTGGCGCCAGTCATTGAAGTCGCCGGCAACGATGACCGGCGCGTCGTCGGGCAACTCCGCCAGGCGTTGCATAAGCAAATCCAGTTGGGCGTTGCGATGACTTTCGCGCAGGCCCAGATGCACGCAAATCGCATGTACTTCGGTGCCGTCACCGGGCAGGCGCAGCACGCAATGCAACAGGCCACGGTTCTCGTGGCCGCTGATCGACACGTCGAGGTTGTCGTGGCGAATGATCTGGAATTTCGACAGCAGCGCGTTGCCGTGATCGCCCTCCGGGTACACCGCGTTGCGCCCATAGGCGAACTGCGGCCAGAGGCTGTCGGCGAGGAATTCGTACTGCGGCATCGCTGGCCAATTGTTATAGCGCTTGGGATGCTGTTCGTGGGTGCCGTGGACTTCCTGCAGGAACACCACGTCGGCGGCGACGCTGCGTACCGCCTCGCGCAGCTCCGGCAGGATGAAGCGCCGGTTGAGCGCGGTGAACCCCTTGTGGGTATTGACCGTCAGTACGGTGAACGTGCGCACCGACGGCGCGACCACCGAGCCTTCATCGGTGAAACCGACCGGTTCCGGAATGCTCATGCCAACACTCCTTCGCCAGCGGGTTCGCCCGGGGCGGTGGCGAGGTCTTTATCCAGCTCGAAACGCTGCAGCAACTCCCGCGCGTCATAGGGCGCGCGGACTTTGATGTCGTTGTCGAAATAGCAGAACACTTCACGGCTTTTACGCGCGCGGGGCTTCAGGCGTGGAGCGATCAGGTGCGCGTCCTTCGGTTGCTCGCCGTGGTGCCAGGCGTCGATGCGCTCGGCCCAGTGTTTGAGGGCTGGTGCGGTGTAGCCGCTGGCGTAAAGTTCTTCGGCGCCGTGCAGGCGCAAGTAGATGAAGTCGCTGGTGATGTCTTCTCGGTACGGCCACTTATCGGCAGTGTCGGCGATCACCAGTGCGGTGTTGTGGCGTTTCAACAGGCGCACAAACTCCGGGTCAATAAAGCTTTCGTTGCGGATCTCCACGGCATGGCGCAGCGGCTTTTTGCGCCAGGCTTTCATGCTGGCGTGGCCATGCAGGTGGGGATCGTGCTGATGGGCGAGGGTGGCGGCGGCTTCGGTGTCGTGGGGCAGTAGCGCAAGAAAATGTTCGAAGCGCTCAGGCTCGAATTTGAAGTTCGGCGGAAATTGCCAAAGGATCGGCCCGAGTTTTTCCCTGAGTTCCAGCACCCCGGAAGCGAAGAAGTTCGCCAAGGGCTTTTCGATTTCGCGCAAGCGACGGATGTGGGTAATGAAGCGCGGCGCCTTGACGCTGAAAATGAAGTCGTCGGGCGTTTCGGCGTACCACTGCGCATAGCGTTCGGGCCGTTGCAGCGCGTAGAACGATCCATTGATTTCGATGCTGTTGACCGCCCGCGAAGCGAACTGCAATTCGCGTTTCTGTGCCAGTCCCCTGGGGTAGAAGTCCCCGCGCCACGGTGCGTAGCGCCAGCCGGAAATACCGATGTGAATCGTTGCCATGCCGCCCTCCGTCGAAAGTCCTCGTGTTGCCGGTATCTTTTGATGACTGCGGGCGGCTCGGGAAAGTTTCGATGGCGTTACGGACGGTCACGTCCAAGGCGAAGATCAACAGCGCTCCCCCTCACCCCAACCCTCTCCCCCAAAGGGGGGCGAGGGGGAAGGGAGCAGATCTGCATGGTTTTCAGGGTTTGAGTTCGCCTCACAAGGGGTAAGGGAGCTGGTCTTTATGGTTTCCAGAACTTGAATTCGACTCCGGACTTGCAAGTCGGTGTACTTCTCGCAGGCAACTCGGTCAGCTCCGTCTCCCTCCGGGAGAGGGCTGGGGTGAGGGCGCTCTTGAACTTGCTGTGCAATTACCGATCAGTTCCTTACAGGTTCAGCCAAGGGAGATCGGAGTTTTGGTCAAGTTCAGGATCGCCATTCTGCTGGGAGCACTGCTGTTTCTCGGCGCCAGTGAAATCGACGCCGCGGTATTGCCGGGTGTTCCGGCCGCCGCCGAAGAAGCGGACAAACCTGAACCGATTGTGCAGGGTGGTCTGCTCGGTGCGATCAGTTCGAGCATCGATGACGTCCAGGACAAACTCGATCTCAACGAACACTTGGTCGACGCTTGGCGCCTGCGCGCCGATCGCGCCGCCGATGAAGTCGACAAACTGGTCAACCAACCGTCGAACCGCTCGGGCTGGAGCGTCGCCGGTGATTTCCTCTCGCTGTCCGGCACCTGGCTCGGCAGTTTCGCGCTGCTCACTGTGCTCGGCAGCCTGTTAGCCAAACGCCTGCGTGAGGGCCGTTGGTTCCGCACCCGTCAGCGCAGTCAGGATCTGATTGGATATTTGCTGCCTTACACCATTCCAGCACTGATCTGCCTGCCGCTGACCCTCTACGTCAGCCATTTCCTGCAAGCTTCGGTAGGCCGCGCGCTGGCGCTGTGTCTGGCCTACGCCACCAGCAGCGGCATTTTTTCCACCTCGATGTTGTTGTGCGTGGTGGTGATGTTCAACGTCGGCCATAAACGTCCGGCGGCACGGATCATCCGCAACTACTGCCCCCGGCCGCTGTTCCTGATCGGTTTCCTCGCCGCCCTCAGCGATGCGCTGACGAGCCCGCAGATCGCCCGGCAACTGGGCGGCAATATCACCAGCAGCATTGCAGTGTTCACCGGGCTGATCGCCTCGATCATTTTCGGCTTGCTGGTGATTCGCCTGCGTCGGCCGGTGGCGCATCTGATCCGCAATCGCTCGCTGAGTCAGCGGCTGAAACAACCTTCGTTGCAGGAGTCGCTGCGGATTTTTTCGGGGCTGTGGTACTGGCCAATCGTGCTGATGGTGCTGGTCTCGGCGGTCAATCTGATCGGCATCGGCGAGGACAATCAGAAAGCCCTGCGCTGCGCGTTGTTGACCACGGTATTGCTGATCGGCACGGTGTTCCTGAGCACGATTTTGCAACACCTGTTCAAGTCACGAAAAGCCGAGGCGATCCAGCGCAGCAGCGCCTACAAAGAGCGTTTTCTCAGCCTGTTGCATGCCTTGCTGCGGATCGTCATCGCTATTGCCTTCATCGATATCCTCGGGCGGATCTGGGGCGTGTCGTTGCTCGATTTTGCCCAGAGCAGCACGGTCGGACGAGCCATCAGCAACGCGCTGAGCAGCATCGGCCTGATCTTCCTGGTCACGTGGCTGCTGTGGGTGGTGCTCGACACCGCGATTCAGGAAGCGCTGAAGCCGCCGCTCAACAAGCGCGCGGCGCGGCAACCGAGTACGCGGGTGAAAACCATCCTGCCGCTGCTGCGCAACGCGATCAAAATTATCCTTGTGGTGATTTGCGCAATCACCACCATGGCCAATCTGGGGATCAACGTTGCGCCACTGCTGGCCGGTGCCGGGGTGGTCGGTCTGGCCATCGGTTTCGGTTCGCAGCAACTGGTGCAGGACGTGATCACCGGGTTGTTCATCATCATCGAAGACACCCTGTCGATTGGTGATTGGGTCGTACTGGATTCGGGGCATGCCGGTACGGTTGAAGGGCTGACCATTCGCACGCTGCGGTTGCGTGACGGTAAAGGCTTTGTGCACTCGGTGCCGTTCGGCCAGATCAAAGCGGTGACCAACCAATCGCGGCAGTTTGCCTTTGCGTTTTTCTCGGTGCAGTTCACCTATGACACGGATGTGGATAAAGCCATCGAGCTGATCCGCGAGACCGGTGATTCGATCCGCGAAGACCCGTTTCTCAAGTACAACCTGCAAGGGCCGCTGGATGTGTTTGGCGTGGACAAAATGGATTTGAACGGCGTGGTGCTGACGGCACAGTTCCGCACGGTCTCGGGTGGGCAGTATGCGGTGAGCCGGGCGTTCAACCAGCGCTTGAAAAAGCTTGTGGATAACAGCCCGGTGGTGCACTTCGCGCAGACTTATCCACAGCAGGTTTTGTTGCCGAAGCGGCAGCAGGAGGGGGTAGCGGATCAGGTTCGAATTCCATAGCACCGGTATCAACCCGAACCATTTGTGGCGAGGGAGCTTGCTCCCGCTGGGGTGCGAAGCGCCCCCAAAAACTGCCAATCAGTTCTTTCGGTTATACCGGGTTGAATGTTGTTGGGGCTGCTGCGCAGCCCAGCGGGAGCAAGCTCCCTCGCCACAGGTTATCGGTGCTGAATAAGCTTGTTTCGTATCTCAGACATTTCCGGCTGATCCAGCTCCAGCCAAAACTGCTGCTTACCGGCAATCTCCGCCGCCGCCGGCAAACCATCCCGATAGACCAACCGATTACTCACCAACGCCGGCACTTTCACGCCCGGCAACAACGTCCCGGCCAGGTTCAATGGATCGACCCCGCACACCGCGACCAAACTGCCGTCATGCGGCCGTCGCCGTACTTCGCGCAACAACGCAATCGCCTCAGGCAAGGCAAACTGCTCGCCCGCCAAACCACTGACAAAGCGCCCGCCGCGAACCTCGCCGCGCGCTTCCAGCCGATGAAACGTGCGCAGCAACTCACGCCAACTCGGTAACCAATCCGCCTCACGTTCGAGCAGGCGCCAGAACACTACGCCGTAACGCCGCAACAACGTCATCGCGACGTGCTCCAGGGTTTCGCTGTTATCCACAGCGGCCCCGCGCCGCAGCAACGCCCAGCGCCCGGCATCATCCATTCCACCGACAAATGCCCCGCGCCCGCGACGGCTGCTGCGCTGCTGGCGCTTGCTTGGCGGAGTGATCAGCGCACGCAGGCCGGCGAAGCTGTCGGCGTTCACCAGGCCGGCGCCGACCAGTTCCTGCAAGGCGATTTCCAGCTCCGTACGCAGCAGGTGCGCTTCATGAATCAGCTCGTCAAAAAACAGCGCGCCGTGCTGACTCAGCGCTTCAAAGACCTTCTGGGTTTTTGGCGACAGTTCGCTCACCGGCGTCTGTTCGGCCAACGCGCTCCACAAACCGACCTGACTGCGCGGCAGCAACACGATTGGCGTGCTGCGCAACGCTGTGCCGCTGACTTTCTGCCGGGCACTGAGGCGCGTCCACACCAGTTTGCCGTTGCGGCACAACTCATCCAGCCAACTCGGTGAGTAGTCTTTGAGGCGTGCCGGAAGAATGTCGCTGTCCCACGCCGAAGCGGCCGCCGCGTAGCCTTCGAACTGGCCGACAATCGCTGGCAACACGGCGCTGCCTTGGCCGCGCGTCGCGGGCGACAGATGCTGCCAGTCGAACAGAAACCGCATGAAATCCTGCAACGCGACCGGTTCGATTTCCCGGCGCAGGCGCTTGACCGTGTAGCGGTGGATGCGCGCAAGCAAGTGGCGTTCGCACCATTCCTCGACCTTCAGCTTCGGTGTGAATGGGCCGCGCAGTACATAACCTTCGCGCTCCAGTTGCGCGAGGGCCTGATGGACTTGAGCGGTGGGCAGCGCGAGTGGTTCGGCGATGGCGGGCAGCGGCAGTGGGCCGAAAGCACCGAGGCGCGCGCGGATTACTTCGACCAAGGCCTCGTCGAACGTCCAGGCGTCGTCGAATCCCGGCAATGCCTCTAGCTCTGGTTGCAGTTTGGCCTGTGGATAAAGTGCTTGCAGACAGGTCAGGCGTTCGCGGGCCAACCACAAGCAACGCTCTGAATCGATCTGCAAACGGCAGGCGCGACCGCTGCTGGTCAGCGTTTCCAACCATGCACGCCAACCTTCGTTCGCTTGCACTTCAGCCTCGCTGATGCACGCCAGGCTCATCAGCGCCTCATGCATTTCATCCACAGCGTTCGGCGTTGGCCACGCCTCTTCACGCACGGCGGCAATCGCGTCCGCATCCAGTGCACCGAGGTCATCGGTCGATTGCGGATCGCTCCAGCGCCGGTTGATCACTGCCTGAGTGCGACGTTCTTCCAGTGGCGCATCGTCGAGAAAGCTGTACGGTCGCGCACTGAGAATTTCTGCCGCGAGCGGCGAGGGCGCCGGCAGATCGCGACTGATCAAGCGCACGTCGCCACGCTCCATGCGCCGCAGCAGATTCAGCCAGCCTTCGCTGTCCATCGCTTCATGCAGGCAATCGTCGAGGGTTTGCTCGATCAGTGGATGCTCGGGAATTTCCCGTTCGCCGGCGAGGTTTTCCAGGCAAGCGATCTGGTCGGGAAACACGCTGGCAATCAGGTCTTCGCTTTTCATCCGCTGCAACTGCGGCGCGACTTTGCGCCCGCCGGTAAAACGCGGCAATGCCAGCGCCACCCCGGCATTCCAGCGCCAGCGCACGCCGAACAGCGGTGCGTCGAGTACCGCTTGAATAAGGATGTGCTCGGCGCTGTTGCTGTGCAGGTAACGCCAGACGTCATCGAGTTCAAAGCTGTGGCTGGTGGACAGCGACAGAACGATCGCGTCTTCGCTGGCGGCGGCCTGCAATTCGAAGTTGAAGGTGCGGCAGAAACGCTTGCGCAGGGCCAGGCCCCAGGCGCGGTTGACGCGACTGCCGAACGGCGAATGAATGATCAATTGCGTGCCGCCGGACTCGTCGAAAAAACGCTCCATCAGCAGCGTGTCTTGCGAGGGCAGTGCGCCGAGGGTTTGCCGGGCCCGGGCCAGGTACTCGACCAGTTGCTCGGCGCTGGCGAGGTTGAGGCCGAGGCTGTGCGTCAGCCAGTCGAGCGCCGGTTGCAGATTGCCGGGGCTGGCGCTGAGCAGTTCATCGAGCTGCGCTTGCAGGCGTGCGACAGCCGATGACAATTCATCGCTGCGCCCCGGCGCTTCGCCGAGCCAGAACGGAATGGTCGGCGGCTGGCCGTGGGCATCTTCGACACGCACCTTGCCGGCTTCCACGCGCAGGATGCGATAGGACGTGTTGCCGAGCTGGAATACATCACCGGCAATGCTCTCCACGGCGAAGTCTTCGTTGACGCTGCCGATGTTCAGGCCTTGCGGCTCAAGCATCACGCTGTAGTCGGCGTTGTCGGGAATCGTGCCGCCGCTGGTCACGGCGGTCAGTTGTGAACCCCGACGGCCCCGCAAGGTGCGACTGACGGCGTCGCGGTGCAGGTAGGCGCTGCGGATGCCCTGGCGGCCGTTGTAGCCCTCGGCGAGCATGCTCAGCAGGGCCTGATAGTGTTTTTCGTCGAGATCGCGGTAGGGCGAAGCGTTGCGGAACATCGCCAGCAGCGCGTCCTCCGACCATTCCTGACAACTGACTTCGGCGATGATCTGCTGCGCCAGTACATCCAGCGGCGCGACCGGGATGTGCAGGGTGTCGAGTTCGCCTCGGCGCACGCAGTCGAGCAGGGCTGCGCATTCGATCAGATCATCGCGGGTGGTGGCGAACAGACGGCCCTTGGGCGTACCGCCCACCTGGTGCCCGGAACGGCCGACGCGTTGCAGAAACCCGGCGATGGAGCGCGGGGAGGCGATCTGGCAGACCAGATCGACTTCGCCGATATCGATGCCCAGCTCCAGCGAAGCGGTAGCGATCAACACTTGCAGCTCGCCGCGCTTGAGCCGTTGTTCGGCGTCGAGGCGAAATTCCTTGGCCAGGCTGCCGTGGTGCGCGGCTACGGCAGGTTTGCCAAGGCGTTCGCTCAGGTGTCGGCTCAGGCGTTCGGCCAGGCGCCGGGTGTTGACGAAAATCAGCGTGGTGCGATGTGTGCGGGCGAGTTCCGCGAGTCGGTCGTAAACCCGTTCCCAGACATCGTTGGCCATCACTGCCGACAACGGCACGGGCGGTACTTCGATGCCCAGATCCCGAGGCCGCGCATGGCCGATGTCGATGATTTCGCAGGTACGATCATGGCCAACGAGGAACTGCGCCACGGCTTCCACCGGTTTCTGCGTGGCAGACAATCCGATGCGGGTCAGCGGTTCGGCGCACAGCGCTTGTAGTCGCTCAAGGCTCAGGGCCAGATGACTGCCGCGTTTGCCGGCGGCCATTGCGTGGATTTCATCGATGATCACTGTGCGAGTGGTGCCGAGCATTTTCCGTCCCGACGCCGAGCCGAGCAGCACGTAGAGCGATTCCGGGGTGGTCACCAGAATATGTGGCGCGGTCTTGCGCATGGCCGCACGGTCTTTTTGCGGGGTGTCGCCGGTGCGCACGGCGGTGGTGATTGCCAGCTCGGGCAGATTCATCTGCCGCAAGTGGTCGGTGATCCCGGCCAATGGGTTTTGCAGGTTGATGCGAATGTCGTTGGACAGTGCTTTCAATGGCGAGACGTAGACCACCAGGGTTTCGTCGGGCAGGCCGTCGGGATTTTCCAGACCTCGATGAACGAGGTCGTCGAGCACGGCGAGGAACGCGGTGAGGGTCTTGCCGGAGCCGGTGGGTGCGGCGATCAGCGTCGAACGGCGCTGGCGGATCAGCGGCCATGCGCGGGCCTGGGCGGCGGTGACCGTCGGGAAGGTCTTGCTGAACCAGGCGCTGACGGCGGGGTGAAAGCCTGCCAGGGCCGCGTCCTTGGGGATGGGCAGATTCATGGCTCAAGTTATGCGGGCGTGGGTGGCAAGATGCAAGTCTGGCCGGTCAAGCGGTTGTCTTCTGTGGCGAGGGAGCTTGCTCCCGCCCGGCTGCGCAGCCGTCGCAAGGTCAGCGGTTACACCGCGCCGGTTGGATTTGGCAGTCATTCGGCCTCCAGCGGGAGCAAGCTCCCTCGCCACAGGGGTATTCAAATCCCGGCGATCTACACTTTACGGATGACGGTTGCGCACTAAACCCGCAAAATGCAACGATTCCGGCAATTATCGACGACGGTTTCACAAGAGCCGTCGCTAAAGCCATCGTTCCAATCAGACTGGGCCTGCTGACTCTATGCGAATGCGCCTTATGTTACTGGGCGGCGGAAATGCCCTTGGGCAGGCGCTGATTCGCCTCGGTGCAGAGGAAGACATCGGTTTCCTCGCCCCCCGCCCGCCCGAAAACGGCTGGGATGCCGCGAGCCTGACCCAATTGCTCGACGACACCCGTCCCGATGCATTGATCAACCTCGCCTACTATTTCGACTGGTTCCAGGCCGAAACCGTCAGCGAAAGCCGCATGGCCGGACAGGAGCGTGCGATCGAGCGTCTGGCCGAACTGTGCCAGCACCACAACATCGTCCTCGTCCAGCCCTCCAGTTATCGGGTGTTCGATGGTTCGCGCGCCACGGCGTATAGCGAAAAAGACGAACCGGTGCCGCTGGGTCTGCGCGGTCAGGCGTTGTGGCGGATCGAACAAAGCGTGCGCGCCACCTGCCCGCAGCACGTATTGCTACGATTTGGCTGGTTGCTCGATGACAGCCCGGAGGGCACCCTCGGGCGCTTCCTCGCGCGTGCCGAGCAGCCAGAAGAATTGCTCCTGGCCGATGACCGCCGCGGCAATCCGACCCCGGTCGACGATGCTGCGCGCGTGATTATCTCCGTGCTCAAGCAACTCGACTGCGCCGCGCCGCTGTGGGGCACTTACCACTACGCCGGCCACGAAGCGACCACACCGCTGGCGCTGGGCCAGGCGATTCTCACCGAAGCACGCAGCCTGCATGCCCTGGCCATCGAAGCACCGACCGCCCAGGCCCATGCCGCGCGTCCGGACGCTGCCGAAGAGCCGCAACACGCGGTGCTGGCCTGCAAGAAAATTCTGCACACTTTCGGGATCAAACCGCGCGCCTGGCGTGCGGCACTCCCTGGATTATTGGATAGGTTCTACCGTCATGGCTGAAAAGACTGTTTTAATCACCGGTGGTGCCGGCTTCATCGGCTCGCACCTGACTGATGCCTTGCTTGCGAAGGGGCATTCGGTACGAGTGCTCGATGATTTGTCGACGGGCAAGCGCAGCAATCTGCCACTGGATAATCCCAAGGTTGAACTGATTGTCGGTGACGTGGCGGACGTCGCGCTGGTTGCCCGGGCGATGCAAGGCTGCAGCGCTGTTGCCCACCTCGCCGCCGTGGCGTCGGTGCAGGCTTCGGTGGACGATCCGGTGAAGACGCATCAGAGCAACTTCATTGGCACACTGAACGTCTGCGAGGCTATGCGTCTGGCCGGCGTCAAGCGTGTGGTGTACGCCTCCAGTGCAGCGGTGTACGGCAACAATGGCGAGGGTGAGTCGATTGATGAAGACACGCCCAAAGCCCCATTGACGCCTTATGCTTCGGACAAACTGGCGGGTGAGTATTATTTCGATTTCTATCGCCGCCAGCATGGCTTGGAACCGGTGATTTTCCGCTTCTTCAACATCTTTGGCCCACGCCAGGATCCGTCCTCGCCGTACTCCGGGGTAATCAGCATTTTCAGCGAGCGCGCACAGAAAGGCCTGCCGATCACCGTGTTCGGTGACGGGGAGCAAACGCGCGATTTCCTCTACGTTGAAGACCTGGTCTATCTGCTGGTCCAGGCAATCGAAAAGCCGGAAGTGGAAGTCGGCCCGGTGAACGTCGGCTGGAATCAGTCGATGAGCCTCAAGCAGATGCTTGAAGCGCTGCAAGCGGTGGTCGGTGAACTGCCGCCGATCAGCTATGGCCCGGCGCGTTCGGGCGACATCCGTCATTCACGGGCGAATAACGCTCGTTTGCTGGAGCGCTTCAAGCTGCCGCAGCAGACGCCGATGAGCGTAGGGCTGGCGCGGTTGCTCGGCAAATAGCTTTATTGCGGACATGAAAAAGGCGCCCTTTGACAGGCGCCTTTTTCACGGCCGGAATTTGTCGCTATCCCTGTGGCGAGGGGATTTATCCCCGATCGACTGCGTAGCAGTCGCCTTCAGTTTCAAGTCTGCTCACCACCAAGCCTCATTCACCACCACGTGAACGTTCGATAACTCGACTTAGAACTTATAGCCCAAGCCAACCATGTAGATGAACGGATCCACATCCACGTTGACCCGTGCGCGAGTGCCCGGTGCAACGGCGTTGTTCTCGACGGTGGCGCGGGTGTCGATGTCGATGTAACGCACTTGGGCGTTGAGCATGATGTTGTCGGTCAGCATGTAGTCTGCGCCGACCTGCCAGGCCAGGCCCCAGGAGTTTTTTGCCTTGAAGTTGCTGAAACCATTGGCACTGGCCTCGCTGCCGACGTGTTCGTCATAGATCCAGGTGTAGTTGATACCGCCACCGACATACGGCTGGAACGGCGACTTCGAGTCCAGCGGGTAGTACACAACGCTGAGGGTTGGCGGCAGGTGTTTCAGGGTGCCGAGCTTGCCGTTGGCCGCTGGCAGGGCAGTGCCCTTGAGCTTGACGTCATGCTCGAACGGCGTGGCCGCGAGCAGTTCGAGGCCGACGTGGTCGGTGAGCATGTAAGCGAAGTTCAGACCCAGTTGAGTGTCGCTGCTCATGGTCGCCTTGCCGCCCAGATTGGCACCGCTCAACGGCCCCTGATCGACCTTGACGCTGGAGCTGTCGGCCTTCGGGTTGACGGTGATCGCACCGGCGCGGATGAGAATGTCACCGGCTTCGTGGGCGTGGGCGAGCGGGGCTGCGAGCGCGAGGGCAAACAGCGAGGCGCTGAGCAAGGACTTGTTCATGGGGGCTCCGAAAGGACGTTAGAAATGTCTGATGTCCTATGGTACGAAGCCAACTGATACGGTCTTTTGACTCAGCTCAATGAAACAGTGAAGGGGCGGGTTTCTGTGGAACCTTGAGGGCCTCTTCGCGAGCAGGCTCGCTCCCACCCTGGAATGTGATCACCTGTGGGAGCGAGCCTGCTCGCGAAGACGATAGATAAGCCAATACAAAACTACCGGGGTTTACTCCGGCAGTTCATACACATAAATCTTGTCGGCATCCATCTGATACCCGGCATCCGCCAGTTCGCTGCTCGACGCCTTGACCTGCAATGGCCCCTCGACCCAGTACGGCTGATACAGCTCGTCGAGCTTCACGCCTAACTCGCTTTTCACATGCACGATCTGGTTCGACGGCGGTGGCGGCACATGGATGCACGCGCCGAAGTACGGCACCAGCAAAAAGTCCGTGGTGCGTCCCTCTTCATTGACTTCCAGCGGCACGATGTAGCCCGGCAAGCGAATGTTCTGGCCGTCGAGTGATTGCACCACCGGCGCGTTCGGCAGGTCCTGCTTCGCCGCTGGCGCGGATTCAGCGGACAGCGCATCACTCATCTTCGACATGTCGTGCAGAGGCGTCATGTTCGGCACTTCCGGCGCGGCGTCCGGCGGGATCATTTCCGACCACGTCAGGTCTTTCGGCGCCGCTGCCCACACGGGCAGGGCGATCAGCAACAGCAGCGCAAGTGCAGCGCGGGGCATGATGAACATCCTCATAAACGGATCGACAGGCCATCGGCCAAGGATTGGCGATAAGCGCGCCAGGCCGGCACGCTGCCCATTAGCAGCGCGGCCGCCAGAATGCCACCGAGCAGTGTCCATTCATACTCGCTCGGCCACGCCAGCGGCAGGAACAAACCGTAATTGGCCTGCACGTAACCCTGCGCGGCGGCGATGCCGATGTACAACAACGCTACCCCGGCAATCACCCCGGTCAGGGCCAGGGCAAACGCCTCCAGCACCAGCAGACTCGCGATATGCCACGGCCGCGCCCCGACCGAACGCAGAATTGCCATCTCGCGGCGTCGTTCGTTGAGGCTGGTGAGAATTGCCGTGAGCATGCCGATCAACCCGGTCAGCACCACGAACAGCGACACTACGAACAACGCTTTTTCAGCGGTGCTCATCAGGCTCCACAACTCCTGCAAGGCCACGCCCGGCAGAATCGCCAGCATCGGCTCGCCACGGAATTCATCGATCTCGCGTTGCAGGGCGAAGGTGGAAATCTTGCTGTTGAGACCGAGCATGAACGCGGTGATCGCTTGCGGCGTCAGGTCCATGTTGCGCGCCTGATCAGCGCTGATCCGGCCATTGCCACGCGCCGGCACGCCGTTGTGCCAGTCGATGTGAATCGCCTCCATGCCGCCGAGGCTGATGTGCAACGTGCGATCGACCGGGGTGCCGGTGCGCTTGAGAATGCCGACCACGGTGAACGGTTTGTCGTCGTGTTTGACCAGACTGATCGCCGCCACGCCGTGGGCCAACACCAGTTGGTCGCCGAGTTTGTAATGCAGCGCGTCGGCCACTTCGGCGCCTAGCACCACTTCAAACGGATCGGTGGCAAACGCGCGACCGTCAGCCAGTTCAAGATGCTGCTGGCGACCGTACTGGTAATGCTCGAAGTAGGCCTCGGTGGTGCCCATCACCCGGTAGCCGCGATGGGAGTCGCCGAGGGACATCGGGATCGCCCACTTCACTTTCGGGTTGCTGGCGAAGTGTTCGAAGCTGTCCCAGCGGATGTTGTTGGTGGCATTGCCGATGCGGAACACCGAATACAGCAGCAGGTTCACCGAGCCGGAACGCGCGCCGACGATCAGGTCGGTGCCGCTGATGGTGCTGGCGAAACTGGCTTTGGCCTCGGTGCGCACGCGCTCGACGGCGAGCAGCAGGCACACCGACAGGGCGATGGCGAACGCGGTGAGCAGGGCGGTGAAGCGGCGGTTGGCCAGGCTGGCCATGGCCAGACGAAACAGATACATCTCAGACCTCGGCAGACGTGGCGGCGCGATTGAGCTCGGCCAGGGACAGGTGACGGTCGAACAACGGCGCAAGACTCTGGTCGTGGCTGACAAACAGCAGACTGGAGCCGGCCTCGCGGCATTCGGCGAACAGCAGGCGAATGAAGTTTTCCCGGGCGTCGTAGTCCAGTGCCGAGGTCGGTTCGTCGGCGATTACCAGTTCTGGCTGACCGATCAATGCGCGTGCGGCTGCAACCCGCTGTTGCTGGCCGATCGACAGCGAGTCGGCGCGGCGGCTGAGGATGCTTTCGTCTTTCAGACCCAAGTGCGCGAGCAACGTGGCGGCGGCTTGATCGACGCTGCCGTGGCGCTGTTTCGCCCGTTGTGCACGCAGCTTGGAAAAGTGACACGGCAGCTCAACGTTTTCGCGTACCGAGAGAAACGGCAGCAGGTTGAACTGCTGGAAAATGTAGCCGGTGTGGTCGACGCGAAAGGTGTCGCGGGCACTGGCAGAGAGTTCGGTGAGTTCCTGGCCGAGCAGGCGAATGCTGCCGCGACCGGGCTTCTGCACGCCACCGAGCAGGCCGAGCAGGGTGGTCTTGCCGCTGCCACTGGGGCCTTTGAGGAACAGGGTTTCGCCGGCTTCCAGACGAAACGCCGGGATGTCCAGCAGCGGCGGGTGACCGGGCCAGTTAAAGCCCAGGTCGGACAGTTCGATGAGTGCTTGGGTCATGGCACCGATTTCGTGGTTGTAAACGGACCCCCGTAGGAACTGCCGAAGGCTGCGATCTTTTGATCTTGCTTCAAAAGCCCAGGATCAAAAGATCGCAGCCTTCGGCAGCTCCTACAGGGGATTTTCAGTTTATTCAGAATTTCAGCGCAGCAGCCTTGGCCGTCACTTCAGTACCTTGCTGGCCGCTGGCGCTGATCAGTTGTACCTGAATTTTCTGCGTCGCCGGGAAGGTCTTGAAAACGTTCGCCAGGTCGAGGGTCTTCAACGCACCCGGCGTGGCACAGTTGAATTGGTAATGCGCGTGGATTTCGCTGTGATCGTGGTGATGTTCGTGGCCGTCTTTGTCCGCCTCTTCATCGTCGTGATCATCGGCATCCGGCTTGTCGCCGAACAACGGGCTTTCCAGTTCCTGACTAACGACTTTGCAACCGGCTGCGGCGGGCAGGCTGAACAGGGCCAGCGGTTTTTCCAATTGCGCACGGGCGGCAGCGACTTTGGCTTTGTCGGCATCAGTGGTGGCGACGTGTTCGAAACCGACGAGGTTCATCGCCGGGCTTTCCAGCTCAAGCTCCAGGGTCTGGCCATCGAGCGCGGCATTCAGACGGCCGACACCATGTTCATGCGCACCGAGGCTGCCGTGTTCATGGTCGTGATCGTGGTCATGCTCATCGGCCGCGTGGGCGATGGCCAGCGGCAACAGGGCAAACGGCAAAGCGAGCAGCAGACGACGCATAGCGGTCTCCGGGAAGTAAAGTGAAGAGTTTGTTATGTAATCTTATAACGAAAGTGCGCAGAGTTTGCCCGTGCGCTTGGCGTTGCACAAGTCCCGTGGGAGCATGCAGGTCAGAAATGTGCGGGAGCGAACTCAATGTTGCGGATACGCGGAACCGTCGGCGACGTGCCGGTGGATTTGACGGTGGAACTGGATGACGGCGACTGGGCGAAGCTTGGGTCGGCGCTGAACGGGCAGGCGCCGGTTGCTCAATCTGAAGCGGTCGCGGCAGCTTCGGCGGCGAAACCGCTGAATCAGGACGATGCCTTGTGGCAACTGGCCAAGGACCTGTTGCGTAAGGCCGGGCAACTCAGCGGGCCGGATCTGCTTGATCAACTGGAAGGGCTGACGGGTAGTGCGGCGGCAGGCAAGCGCTTGTTGGTGCGTTTGCGCCATAGTTCGGACGTGAAAGTGGTGAGTGGCGGGGATACGCCGCTCTACAGCTGGATCGAGTAAACCGCAAAAGATCGCGGCCTGCGGCAGCTCCTACGAGGGTGTACACGATCCCAATGTAGGAGCTGCCGCAGGCTGCGATCTTTTGCTCTTAATAAAGCGCGGCAAACATCTTGCGGCGGTACACCGTCACCAACGGATGATCATTGCCCAGCAGCTCGAACACCTGCAGCAAAGTCTTGTGCGGCAGCCCTTCGCCATAATTGCGATTGCGGATAAACAGCTTGAGCATCGCCTCCAGCGCCGCTTCGTACTGCTGACGCGCCAGTTGCTGGATCGCCAGTTGATACACCGCTTCATCGTCCTGCGGATCTTTCGCCAGGCGTGCTTTCAGGTCAGCGGCATCCGGCAGATCGCGCGCCAGACCGAGGAACTTGATCTGCGCCTTGGCGCCGGCCAGTGCTGCTTTGTGTTCATCGCTTTTGACGGCATCAAGCACGGTTTGCGCTTCGTCCAGCTCACCGCGTTCGGTCAGGCAGCGCGCGTAAAGGATCAGCGCCTTGGCGTTAGTGTTGTCTTCAGTGAGCATCACCACCAGCGCCGCTTCGGCATCGGCGTAACGGCCGTCATCGAACATCGCCTGAGCCTGTTCGAACGGATCGGCGGCGGCCGGCGGCGGCATCTGTACATGCGGTTCAAGCAGGGCGCGTACGGCGGATTCCGGTTGTGCACCGGCAAAGCCGTCGACCGGTTGCCCGTCCTTGAACAGCACCACGGTCGGCAGGCTGCGAATGCCGAAACGGGCGACGATGTCTTGCTCGATATCGCAATTGACCTTGGCCAGCAGCAATTCGCCCTGATAGCTCTCGGCAATGCCTTGCAGCATCGGCATCAGCGCCTTGCACGGCGCACACCATTCGGCCCAGAAATCCACCAGCACCGGTTTGTTGAAGGAAGCCTCGATCACCGACTGGTCGAAATCGGCCGTCGTGGCGTCGAAGATGTACGGCGTTTGCTCACTCATGGGGGATCTCGTCAAAGCGTGGATGGGTCAACTATACGGCTTGGTGGGGTGTGGCCGGAAGCGGGGCGGGTTTGAGAGGTGTGTTGCCTGTGCGGACGCCTTCGCGAGCAGGCTCGCTCCCACCCTGGAATGCATTCCCCTGTGGGAGCGAGCCTGCTCCGGGCGGCGTTCCGACGAAGCTTTTAGTCACGCCGCGCATGGTAAAGGCTGACATGCCGAAATTCTTCCGGCTCCGCCAGATCCGGCAAGGTCATCGCCTCGAGCATTTCAATGCGCTCATACAACGGATGCCGAAAATCCCTGATCCGCGAGTCCGCCACCAGCGCTTCACGGCCACGACTTAAAAACGCATCGAGCAACGGCAGATTCGCTCGGTCGTACAACACGTCCGCCACCAGAATCAGATCAAAGCGATCGGCTTCGGCAAAGAAGTCCGTCGAATAACTCATCTGCACATTATTGAGTTCGGCATTCGCCCGGCACGCGGCGATCGCCAGCGGATCGAGATCGCACGCCACCACTTCCAGCGCGCCGGCCTTGACCGCCGCGATCCCGGCAATCCCCGAACCGGCGCCGAAATCCAGCACGCGCTTGCCGCGCACCCACTGCGGGAACTCCGCCAGATACCGCGCCACCGCCAGACCACTGGCCCAGCAAAAACTCCAGTACGGCGGTTCATGCAGGATTCGCTGGGTTTCTTCCTGGCTGAATTCGCGCGCCATGTTGTCGCCGTCGATCAGCCACAACTGCAAATCGGTGTCCGGTAACGCACAGGCTTTCAGTCTGGCGTCGCCGAGCAATTCACCCAGCGCCTGTTGCAGGTCGAGCGGTGCATTCATGGTGCTTTGACAAATTGCAGTTGGCCTAACGCTTGGGTGGTCGGCTGGGTGATGGTTTGCGACGGCAGATGCAGGATCAACTGGCCGGACTGACTGGCGCGGCCACGCAACTCAACCCGCGCACCGGCCGGGAACGCGTCCGGGTTGAAGCGCAGGCGGAACGGCAGAACCTGGTTGTTGCCGATCAGGCTGGAGCTGGCGAGCAATTGTTGCGGACGATCCTTTTCATCGATCACCATCAGCGCCAGCTCGACTTCGGCACCGGCCGGCACGCCTTGCAGGGTGCCACTCAGTTCCCGTTGATAGGCCGGCAGCGGCCCAAGGTCGGCGGCCTCTTTGGCTTTTTTCTGCGCTTGCTGCGGTGCCGGGCCGGGTGTCGGCGGCTGGGGCTTGGGTGCATCGCTGCCACAGGCCACCAGCAGGCTGAAAAGACTGAGCAAAACGAGCGGACGTAACGGCATTGGATGCTCCAGCAAAATGAAATCCATGGATCAAACGATCATGCCGTTCTGTATACCGCAAAGCCTATGGCTTGTCTTGCCACCGGGATGCGCTACCATGGCCCTCCCTTTTTTTGTTGCCAGCCACCATGCACTGTCCCTTCTGCGGTGCCAACGACACCAAGGTCATCGACTCGCGTCTGGTCGCCGAGGGCGAACAGGTGCGCCGCCGGCGTGAATGCCTGGCCTGCGGCGAACGTTTCACGACGTTCGAGACGGCCGAACTGGTGTTGCCGCGCCTGATCAAAACCGACGGCAGCCGCCAACCGTTCGACGAAGAAAAACTCCGCGCCGGCATGCAACGCGCCCTGGAGAAACGTCCGGTGAGCGTCGAGCGCCTCGAATCCTCTCTGGTTCACATCAAGCACAAGCTGCGCGCCACCGGCGAACGCGAGGTCAAATCCCTCGTGGTCGGCGAACTGGTGATGGCCGAGCTGCAAAAGCTTGATGAAGTCGCCTACATCCGTTTCGCTTCGGTGTACAAGCGCTTCCAGGACCTTAACGAATTCCGCGAAGAAATCGACCGCCTCGCCCGCGAACCGGTGAAAGAATGACCAGCGCCGGCGAGCAGGCCATCCTCGACGCCCATTTCATGGCCCGCGCGCTGGAACTGGCGCGCAAAGGTCACTACACCACCCATCCCAACCCGCGGGTCGGCTGCGTGGTGGTGCGCGACGGGCAGATTGTCGGCGAAGGCTGGCATGAGCGCGCCGGCGAACCTCACGCCGAAGTTCACGCGTTGCGTGCCGCCGGTGAACTGGCCCGGGGCGCGACCGCTTATGTGACGCTGGAACCGTGCAGCCATCATGGCCGCACGCCGCCGTGTGCCGAGGCACTGGTGAATGCCGGGATTGCTCGGGTGGTAGCGGCGATGCGCGATCCGAATCCGCAAGTCGCCGGACGTGGTTTGCAGCGCCTGGCCGATGCCGGCATCGCCACTGAAAGCGGTGTGCTTGAAGCCGAGGCGCGCAAGCTCAATCAAGGTTTCCTGAAACGCATGGAACACGGCTTGCCGTTCGTGCGGGTCAAGTTGGCCATGAGCCTCGACGGGCGCACGGCGATGGAAAGCGGCGAGAGCCAATGGATCACCGGCCCGGCCGCACGTTCGGCGGTGCAGCGTTTGCGCGCCCAGGCGGCGGTGGTGCTGACCGGTGCCGACACCGTGCTTGCCGACGGGGCGCGCTTGACTGTTCGCGCTGACGAACTCGGTCTGGACAGTGAGCAAACCGCGCTGGCCATGAGCCGACCACCGCTGCGCGTGCTGATCGACGGCCGCCTGCGCGTGCCGCTCGATGCACCGTTCTTCAAGGCTGGCCCGGCGTTGGTCGCCACCTGTGTCGCGATCGAAGAGCAATACGCTCATGGTCCCGAGTGCCTGATCGTGCCGGGTGAAGACGGCCAGGTCGACCTGCATCAATTACTGATCGAGCTGGCCAAGCGTGGCACCAACGAAGTACTGGTCGAAGCTGGCCCGCGTCTGGCCGGTGCGTTTGCTCAGCTCGGTCTGGTCGACGAGTTCGTGATCTTCATCGCCGGCAAGTTTCTCGGCTCTTCGGCGCGTCCGCTGCTGGACTGGCCGCTGGCCTATATGAAGGATGCACCGGAGCTGAAAATCACTGAAATTCGCGCGGTGGGCGATGACTGGCGAGTCACTGCCATCCCTGTCCTTTCGGCGAGCGTATAATTCCCGGCCATCGTTATTACGCTGGCTTAGTTCTCAAGGAGAACCCCATGTTTACCGGCATCATCGAATCCATCGGCAGTATCCGCGCACTGACCCCAAAGGGCGGTGATGTGCGGGTACACGTCGCCACCGGCAAGCTCGACCTGAGCGACGTCAAACTCGGCGACAGCATCGCGGTCAACGGCGTCTGCCTGACGGCCGTCGAGCTGCCGGGCGACGGCTTTGCCGCCGACGTCAGCCGTGAAACCCTCGACTGCACCGCCATGAATGACCTGAAAAGCGGCAGCCCGGTCAATCTGGAAAAAGCCCTGACCCCGACCACCCGTCTCGGCGGGCATCTGGTCAGCGGCCACGTCGACGGTGTCGGCGAAATCGTCTCGCGCAGCGACAATGCCCGCGCTGTGGAATTTCGCATTCGCGCGCCGAAGGAACTGGCCAAGTACATCGCCCATAAAGGCTCGATCACCGTCGACGGCACCAGCCTGACCGTGAACGCGGTCGATGGCGCCGAGTTCATGCTGACGATCATTCCGCACACCCTGAGCGAAACCATCATGGCGTCGTACAAGCCAGGTCGCCGGGTGAATCTGGAAGTCGATTTGCTGGCGCGGTATCTGGAGCGTCTACTCCTCGGTGACAAGGCCGCAGAGCCGAGCGCTGGTGGCATTACCGAAAGCTTTCTGGCCGCCAACGGCTACCTCAAATCCTGACTGAAGGGGGTGCCTTGTGGCGCTCAATAGCATCGAAGAACTGGTTGAAGACATCCGCCAAGGCAAGATGGTCATCCTCATGGATGACGAAGACCGCGAGAACGAAGGCGACCTGATCATGGCCGCCGAATGCTGCCAGGCCGAGCACATCAACTTCATGGCCAAGCACGCCCGTGGCCTGATCTGCATGCCGATGAGCCGCGAGCGCTGCGAACTGTTGAAGCTGCCGCTGATGGCGCCGCGCAACGGTTCCGGTTTCGGCACCAAGTTCACCGTGTCGATCGAAGCCGCCGAAGGCGTGACCACCGGCATCTCTGCCGCCGACCGTGCGCGCACCGTGCAGGCGGCTGCCGCCAAAGACGCCAAGGCTGAAGACATCGTCAGCCCGGGCCACATTTTCCCGCTGATGGCCCAGGCCGGCGGCACTCTCGCTCGTGCCGGCCACACCGAAGCGGCTTGCGACCTCGCGCGCATGGCCGGTTTCGAGCCAAGTGGCGTGATCTGCGAAGTAATGAACGACGATGGCACCATGTCCCGTCGCGCTGAGCTGGAAGCGTTCGCCGCTGAACACAACATCAAGATCGGCACCATCGCCGACCTGATTCATTACCGGATGATCCACGAACGTACCGTTCAGCGGATTGCCGAGCAGCCACTGGACAGCGAACTGGGCCAATTCAACCTGGTGACCTATCGTGATTCGGTGGAAGGCGACGTGCACATGGCCCTCACGCTGGGCACTGTTTGCGCTGAAGAGCCGACCCTGGTTCGCGTGCACAACATGGATCCGCTGCGCGACCTGCTGATGGTCAAGCAACCGGGCCGCTGGAGCCTGCGCGCCGCCATGGCTGCGGTCGCCGAGGCGGGCAGCGGTGTCGTGTTGTTGCTTGGTCACCCGCTCGATGGCGACGTGTTGCTGGCACATATCCGTGAAACCGGTGAGCAGGCAGCGCCGAAAAAACCGACCACCTACAGCATCGTCGGTGCCGGTTCGCAGATCCTGCGTGACCTCGGTGTGCGCAAAATGCGCCTGATGTCTGCACCAATGAAATTTAATGCGATATCCGGTTTCGATCTGGAAGTTGTAGAATACGTGCCCTCCGAATAATGACCCGGTGAATTCGGCATTGTTGACGTAGATCGATTGTGGCGAGGGAGCTTGCTCCCGCTTGGGTGCGCAGCGCCCACAAAAGGGGCCGCTACGCTGCCCAGCGGGAGCAAGCTCCCTCGCCACAGGTTCGTCATCGAGCAGCAATGCGGTGTTTCCGGCCATGAAATCGTGGCTAATATCACTGAGGGATGCGTACGAGACGCGTCCCGGCTCTTTAAGAGAACTGACGAATGACCCTGAAGACCATCGAAGGTACCTTCATCGCCCCCAAAGGCCGCTACGCTCTGGTAGTGGGCCGCTTCAACAGCTTCGTTGTTGAAAGCCTGGTCAGCGGTGCAGTTGATGCCCTGATTCGCCACGGCGTGAGCGAAAGCGACATCACCATCATCCGCGCACCTGGTGCCTTCGAAATCCCGCTGGTTGCGCAGAAAGTCGCCCAGAAAGGCGAATTCGCAGCCATCATCGCCCTCGGCGCGGTCATTCGTGGCGGTACTCCGCACTTCGAATACGTGGCAGGCGAGTGCACCAAGGGTCTGGCCCAGGTGTCCATGGAGTTTGGCGTTCCGGTTGCCTTCGGCGTCCTGACCGTTGATTCCATCGAGCAAGCCATCGAACGTTCCGGCACCAAGGCTGGTAACAAAGGTGCCGAAGCTGCCCTGTCCGCTCTGGAAATGGTCAGCCTGCTGGCGCAGTTGGAGGCCAAGTGATTAGCGACGAAAGCGATCGTTTCAACCCGCGCGATCCGAAACCTGCGGATGCCGGCAAGCCCTCGAAAAGCGTCAAGCGTCGCGAAGCCCGTCAGCTCGCGACTCAGGCGCTGTACCAGTGGCACATGGCCAAGCAATCGCTGAACGAGATCGAAGCGCAGTTTCGCGTTGATAACGATTTCACCGATGTCGATGGTGCCTACTTCCGCGAAATCCTCCACGGGGTTCCGCAGTTCAAGACCGAAATCGACAACGCCCTGACGCCTTGCCTGGATCTGGCGATCGAAGAGCTGGACCCGGTTGAACTGGCCGTTCTGCGCCTGTCGACCTGGGAACTGCTCAAACGCGTCGACGTGCCGTACCGCGTTGTGATCAACGAAGGTATCGAACTGGCAAAAGTCTTCGGTTCGACCGACGGCCACAAGTTCGTCAACGGCGTGCTCGACAAGCTGGCCCCGCGCCTGCGTGAAGCTGAAGTGAAGGCGTTCAAGCGCTAAAACGCGCTTGAAACCTCAATGGGCGAATTCGAGCTGATCCGTAATTTCTTCGCCGCCGCGCCTTGTGCGCAGGGCGGCGAAGGCGTTGCGCTGGGGATCGGCGATGACTGCGCCTTGCTCGCTGTTCCCCCCGGGGAACAGTTGGCGATCTCCACCGATACGCTGGTGGCCGGTGTGCATTTTGCCGACCCCTGCGATCCGTTTCTGCTCGGTCAGCGCTCGCTGGCTGTTGCGGTCAGCGATCTGGCCGCCATGGGTGCCACGCCCGTTGCCTTTACCCTTGCCCTGACTGTGCCGGCGGTGACCGCCGATTGGCTGCAAGCCTATGCCCGCGGTTTGAACCGCATGGCGCAGAACTGTGGCGTTGCGCTGGTGGGCGGCGATACCACGCGCGGCCCGTTGAGCCTGACGGTGACGGTGTTCGGTCGTGTCCCGGCCGGTCAGGCGTTGACCCGCAGCGGTGCGCAACCTGGCGACTTGCTCTGTGTCGGCGGTGAACTGGGCAATGCGGCCGGCGCCTTGCCGCTGGTGCTAGGTCAACGTGACGCCGAGGCGAATATCGCCCAACCGCTGCTCGATCATTACTGGTCGCCACAACCGCAACTCGCCCTCGGCCAGGCTTTGCGTGGCAAAGCCACGTCGGCACTGGATATCTCCGATGGCTTGCTCGCCGACTGCGGCCATATCGCGCTGGCCTCAAAGGTGCGACTTGAGATTGAACGCGAGCGCGTACCGCTGTCGGATGCATTAGTGGCGTTTCTCGGTCAGCGCGGCGCCGAGCGTGCTGCGCTGAGCGGTGGCGATGATTACGTGTTGGCCTTCACTCTGCCGTCCGTCGAGTTGCCGGCGCTGCTGGCCAATGGCTGGCCGATCCACGTGATCGGTCGTGTGTCAGAAGGTCAGGGCGTGGTCCTGCTGGATCGCGAAGGGCACGACATCACCCCGCAAATCCGGGGCTATCAACATTTTCAGGAGACACCGTGACAGATCACCCGAAACAGGTTCCGGCCGAATTCGTTCCGCCGTCGGTCTGGCGCAATCCCTGGCATTTTCTCGCGTTCGGTTTTGGTTCCGGCACCTTGCCGAAAGCCCCGGGCACGTGGGGTTCGTTAGTTGCGCTACCCTTTATCCCGTTGTGGCAGATGTTGCCCGACTGGGGTTACTGGCTGATGCTCGGGATCACCATGCTGTTCGGCTTCTGGCTCTGCGGCAAAGTCGCCGACGATCTGCGGGTCCATGACCACGAGGGCATCGTTTGGGACGAGATGGTCGGGATGTGGATTACCCTGTGGCTGGTGCCGGAAGGCTGGTACTGGTTGCTCGCGGGTTTTCTGGTGTTCCGTTTCTTCGACATTCTCAAGCCATGGCCGATCCGCTGGATCGACCGGCATGTGCATGGCGGCGTCGGCATCATGCTCGATGACGTGCTGGCGGGGGTGTTTGCCTGGCTGGCGATGCAGGGTCTGGTGTGGATTTTCGCCTGATTCCAAGGGATGTCAGGGGCAAGTGAGGGGACTAGGGATGGCTCGACGCTGGTTGGCGCTAGTGGTTTTGGCTTTGCTGAGCACCGTGGCCGGTGCGCAGGAAGCTGCGCCGACGCCAGCGGTCATCCATCTGGCCAGCGAAGACTGGGAAGACTACACCGCTGCCGACGGCCATGGCCTGGGTTGGGACGTGTTGCGCAAGGTGTTCGAACCGGCCGGGGTCAAGCTGGATATCCGCAGCGTGCCTTACACCCGTTCGGTCGGGCTGGTGCAGTTGAAGGAAGTCGACGCGCTGGTTGGCTCCTACCGCGACGAAGCCGAGCAGATCTTGTACCCGCACTGGAATTTCGATTCCGACCACATCTATGCGTTGGGTCTGGCGAGCAATCCTTCGCCCACCCAGGCGACGCTGGGCAAGTATCGCCTGGCTTGGGTGCGCGGTTATCGCTATGAAAACTACCTGCCCAACATCAAACGCTACAACCAGATCGAGCGCCGTACCGGGATTCTGTCGATGCTCAAGCAGGGGCGGGCGGATTACTACATCGATGCGCTGACCGAGATTGAAGCCGTGGTGAAAACCGCAGTCGATCCGGCGCAGTATCGCTATTCACACTTGGCCGAGCTGCCGCTGTTTCTCGGGTTTGCCGACACGCCACAGGCGCGAGCGCTGATGGCGCTGTATGACCAGCGTATGGCGCAGTTGGTGAAGAGCGGCGAGTTGAAGCCGATCTTCGAGAAGTGGAAGCAGCCGTATCCGTTCACTACCGGCGCGACGAATCCCCTGTAGGAGCTGCGGCACGCTGCGATCTTTTGATCTTGATCCTAAAAGCCGGATCAAAAGATCGCAGCCTCGTTTCACTCGACAGCTCCTACATGGATCCATGTCGACCGGGTTGTTATCAAACTTTTTGATCGTTATGCCCGATAATTCAGCCTAAGCGCCGGTAGGAAGCTGCTGTTACAATGCCGGCCTGCGAATTTTCAGACTCTTTAGATCAGGAGCACACCGGTGCCTGTCGTCTTTGTCGCCGCTTCCAAGCTGCCAACGCCTTTTGCGCAATTCACCATGCACGGTTTTCTCGATGAAGCCACCGGCCGCGAGCACGTTGTGCTGAGCCTGGGTGAAATTGCCGACGGTGCCCCGGTACTCGGCCGGTTGCACTCCGAATGCCTGACTGGCGACGCCTTGTTCAGCCAGCGCTGCGACTGCGGCTCGCAACTGGAAGGCGCGCTGAAGGCCATCGCCCGTGAAGGTCGTGGCGTGTTGCTATACCTGCGTCAGGAAGGTCGTGGCATCGGCCTGCTGAACAAGATCCGCGCCTACGAGCTGCAAGATGGCGGCGCCGATACCGTTGAAGCCAACGAACGTCTGGGCTTTGCTGCTGACCAGCGTGATTACGCCATGTGCCTGCCGATGCTTGAGCATCTGGGCGTGAAATCCCTGCGCCTGATGACCAACAACCCGCGCAAGGTCAAAGCCTTGACCGACATGGGCATCACCGTCGCCGAGCGCGTGCCGCTGCACACCGGCCACAACCCGCACAACAAACTGTATCTGGCGACCAAGGCCAGCAAGCTCGACCACATGATGGGCAACGAGCATCAGGGCGAGGTCGATCGCGCGTGACGCGGGGTCAGGTGCGGCGCCGGTTGTCGGTCGACTGGTGGAAATACCTGGCGCTGGCGCTGTTGCCGCTGTTCGTACTCAACGCGTTGTTCGGTCAGGGCGAAGGACTTCTGCCGGTGCTGGCGATGCCGTTCTTTATTGCCGGCGTGGCATCGATGTTTGTCAGCCTTAAGTTCTTCGGCCGTTACAAACATGCACTGATCGCTACGCAAAAAGCCCTCGATACTCCGGATGAACCGGCCGCGTGGATTGCCCTCGCAGCACGCCGTCGTGCGGCTTTTCTTGCGGCAGCCTTGCCGGCGTGGATCGGTGCACTGGCGGTGTTTGTCGGTCTTGAAGCCGTACCGTTGATGCTGCTGGCACTGTCCACGGCGGTGCTGTTTTATCTCTACCGTATCCCGCGTCAACTCGGCTGATGCGTCGTCTCTGGCTGGCGCTGCTGTTGCTGGCCGTCAGTGGTCCTGCGCTGGCGCAACTGCGGGTTGTCAGCCTCGCGCCGTCGCTTTCTGAAATTGTCGTTGAGCTGGATTCGGCTGATCTGTTGGTCGGTGTGCTTGATGCCGGTGAGCGTCCTGTTGAAATTGCCAACGTTCCCTCTGTCGGCCGCTATGGCCAGCTCGATATGGAGCGGTTACTGAGCCTCAAGCCTGATTTGTTGTTGCTCTGGCCCGGCAGTGTCGGCCCGGCGCAGCGTGACCAGCTCAAGCGCCTGGGCATCCCGACCTTCGTCGCCGAACCGCATTCCCTTGAACAACTCACTACCCAGATTGAAGCCATTGCCGCGCAGTTGGGGCGGCCGGAGCGTGGGGTAGCGCGAGCGACCGGACTGCGCCAACAACTCGCTGAGCTACGCCAGCGCTATCGCCGCGATACGCCGTTGCGGGTGTTCTATCAGGTTTGGGACAAGCCGTTGTACACCGTGGGGGGCGGGCAGATCATCAGCGATGCGCTGGAGGTGTGCGGGGCGCGTAATGTGTTCGGCGACCTGAGTCTGCCGGCGCCTCAGGTGAGTATTGAGGCGGTGTTGCAGCGCGATCCAGAGGTGATTCTGGCGAGTGATCAGGCGCAGTTGAATGCGTGGAAGGCCTGGCCTCAAGTAGCAGCGGTGAAGCAGGGGACATTACTGTTGGTCACCGACAAAGGCCTTGAGCGCCCAAGCGGCCAAATGATCGATGCCACCGCCAAGCTCTGCCAAGTCATCCAGCCGCACCGATAACTTGTGGCGAGGGAGCTTGCTCCCGCTGGGCTGCGAAGCGGCCCCAAATCCTGTCGATTCAATTCTACTTTTGTATCGCGCAGGTCGGTTTGCGACTGCTGCGCAGCCGAGCGGGAGCAAGCTCCCTCGCCACAGTTGATTGAGGCTAATCGTCAGAGTTGCGGGGTCCAGGTCACCCCAAACATCCACACTCGACCTTCCTCGCGATACCCATACTGGCTGCCGTCATAGCTGTAATTCGCCCGGCTGTAGCCTTTGTCGAAAACGTTATCGACCTTCAGATCCAGCTTGATCTCGCGGTTCAGCGCCCAACTGCTGCGCAAGCCGAACAGCGCATAGCCAGCCAACGGCTGCTCATTGTTCAGGTCGTCATAACTGCTGCTGACCGCCTGCCAACTGGCGCCGAGGCTGACCTGGTCAAACTGACGATCGAGATCCCAACTCAACGTACGCCGCGCGCGCCGGGCCAGGGTGTGCCCGGTATCGCGATCACGCGGATCGATGATCGAAACGCCAAGATTGCTCTGCCAGCCGAACAGTTCCTGCTTCAACGCTGCTTCAAAACCGTTGATTCGCGCCGAAGCGACGTTCTCCGGGCGTGAGTTACTGCCGAAGATGATCGCGTCTTGCAGGTCCGTACGATAGATCGACGCCTCCAGACGGCTGCTATCAGTCAACTGACTGCGCCACTGCAGCTCGTAGCTTTTCGAAGTTTCCGGTTTCAAATCCGGGTTGCTGAAGTCCGGGTAGTACAAGTCGTTGAAGGTCGGCGCGCGGAAGCCTTCGCTGTAACTCAGCAACAGATCATTGTCCGGGTTCAGTGGCAGGGTGAACGTGCCGCTCCAGGTGTTCTGGCCGCCAAACTGTTGGTTGTCGTCATGGCGCAAGCCCAGCTCCGTGGAGAAACTGTCGGCCTGATAACGGTGCTGGATGAATGCGGCGCGGTTCCAGCGGCTGTCTTCGTCGAATGCGGTGCTGCTATTGACCCGGTCTTCGTACCAGTCGCCGCCGAGGATCAGGCTGTTGCGCGCGTCCAGTGTCAGGTCGTTCTGCCAGTTCAGCGAGTCGCGGTAAGTATTGAACACCGTGCGTTCGTCGCTGAGCTTGTCGAGGCTCTTCTCGCGGTTCTCGGTGTGGCCGAATTCGACGCGGGTTTTCCAGGCTTCGTTGACCCGTGCATCGACATAGCTGCTGACGCTGCTGACATTGAAGTCGCTGTACGGCTGCTGTTGGACTGATTCGAACGTGTTCATGTCGAAGCGGCCGAACGGGTTGTCGAACTCGTTCTTGCCCCGGTTATCCAGCAGATTGGCGCCGATTTCGATGTCATCGGTCAGCGCATGGCTGAGGCTCAGGCTGACGGATTTATTGCGGTAGGCATCGTGATCGCTGTCGCTGGAGTACGACTCGTGAGTTCGGTCTATCCCGGCGGTTTCATCGAGGCTGGCGCCAAGATTGAAGCGGGTTTTCTCATCGCCGCCGGACAAGCCGAGGCTGCGCTCCCAAGTCTGGTTGCTGCCGAAACCGACGTGCATCCGTGGCTGCAAACCTTGCTCGGTGCCGCGCCGGGTGAAAATCTGAATCACCCCGCCAATCGCATCGCTGCCGTAAATCACCGAACGCGAACCGCGCAGCACTTCCACCCGTTCGATCTGCTCGATGTTCAGATGCTGCAGGTTGCTGTCGCCGGAAGTGGAACTGCCGATGCGCTGGCCATCGACCAACACCAGACTCTGCGCCGACTGCGTACCGCGAATGTAGATCCCCGGCAGGCTCCCGCGCCCGCCGGCCTGCGCCACTTGCACGCCTGGGACGCGGCGCAGCAGATCAGGCCCGTCGCTCGGTTGCAGGCGCTCGATGTCTTCGCGGGTGAACACGGTGTTGGCGGCGCTGCTGTCGTTGCGGGCTTCGACCTGGCGGTTGGCGCTGATCAGCGTGTCGGGCAGCTTCAGGGCTTGGTCGCGTTCGAAGGTGTCGGCGAGGGCGCTGGCGGTTGGCAGCAAGAGGAAGGGCAGGGCGAGGCGCGAGAGGTTCATCGGTGGTCCGTTGGGTATTTCTGACGTACACAAATCAAATGTGGGAGCGAGCCGGCTCGCGAATGCGGTGTATCAGTCAGCACTGATTTGACTGACAGTCCGCTTTCGCGAGCAGGCTCGCTCCCACAAGGGTAATGCGTTTATTTGTTGAGTAAGGCCAGACGCTCACGAATCGACGCTTCGATCCCCGCCTCATCCAGCCCGCACTCGGCCAGCATTTGCGCAGGCTTGGCGTGTTCGACGTAGATATCCGGCAAGCCCAGATGCAGCATCGACTTGAGGATGTTCTCCCGCGCGAGGAACTCGCTGACCGCACCACCGGCACCGCCCATGATCGCGTTCTCTTCGATCGTCACCAGCAGCTCGTGGCTGCCGGCAATCTCGCGTACCAGCTGTTCATCGAGCGGTTTGACGAAGCGCATGTCGACCACGGTTGCATCAAGTTTTTCAGCGACCTTCAGTGCCTCGGCCAGTTGCACGCCGAACACCAGCAGAGCGACTTTGCTGCCCTGACGACGGACGATGCCCTTGCCGATTTCGATTGGCTCGAGGTCTTTGTCGATCGTCGCGTTCGGGCCGGTGCCGCGCGGATAACGCACTGCCGCCGGGCCGTTGTACAGGTGGCCGGTGGTGAGCATCTTGCGCAGTTCGTTTTCATCGCTCGGGGTCATGATGACCATCCCCGGGATGCAGCGCAGGTAGGACAAGTCGAAGCTGCCGGCGTGGGTCGGGCCGTCTTCGCCAACCAGACCGGCACGGTCGATGGCGAACAGCACGTCGAGGTTCTGCACTGCGACGTCATGGACGAGTTGGTCATAACCACGCTGGAGGAACGTCGAATAAATCGCCACAACAGGCTTGGCACCTTCGCACGCCATGCCGGCAGCGAACGTCACCGCGTGTTGCTCGGCAATTGCCACGTCGAAGTAGCGCAGCGGGAAACGTTCGCTGAACGCCACCAGATCCGAGCCTTCCTTCATCGCCGGGGTAATCCCGACCAGACGCGGGTCAGCCGCCGCCATGTCGCACAGCCATTCGCCGAACACTGCCGAGTATTTCGGCCCGCTGGCCTGCTTCGGCGCGGCGGCCGGGGCGTCCAGTGGTTCGAGTTTGGTGATGGCGTGGTAACCGATCGGGTCGACTTCCGCCGGGGCGAAGCCTTTGCCTTTCTTGGTGACGATGTGCAGGAACTGCGGGCCTTTCAGATCGCGCATGTTACGCAGCGTGGCGATCAGGGTCGGCAGGTCGTGGCCATCGATCGGGCCGATGTAATTCCAGCCCAGTTCTTCGAACAGCGTGCCGGGAACCAGCATGCCTTTGGCGTATTCTTCGGTGCGACGGGCGATTTCCCAGGCGCCAGGCAGGCGCGACAGGACTTTCTTGCTGCCTTCTCGCATGCTCGCGTAGGTGCGGCTGGAAAGGATCTTCGCCAGATAATTCGACAGGCCACCGACATTGCGCGAGATCGACATGTCGTTGTCGTTGAGGATCACCAGCATGTTGGCGTTCACTTCCGGCGCGTGGTTCAGCGCCTCGAAAGCCATGCCAGCGGTCAACGCACCGTCGCCGATCACTGCGATTGCCTTGCGATCGCTGTTCTGCAGGCGGGCGGCGATGGCCATGCCCAGTGCAGCGCTGATCGACGTGCTGGAGTGGCCGACGCCAAAGGTGTCGTACTCGCTCTCGGAGCGACGCGGGAAAGCGGCAATGCCGTCCTTCTGGCGCAGGGTGCCCATGCGCTCGCGACGACCGGTGAGGATCTTGTGCGGATACGCCTGATGCCCGACGTCCCACAGCAGACGGTCGTCCGGCGTGTCGAAGACGTAATGCAAGGCGATGGTCAGCTCGATCACGCCCAGGCCGGCACCGAAATGCCCACCGGTCTGACCGACCGTGTAGAGCAATTCCAGGCGTAACTCATCGGCCAAGGTTTCCAGCTCGGCTTCGCCTAACCGGCGCAGGCCGTCCGGCGTATTCGCGCGGTCGAGCAGGGGCGTGGTCGGGCGCTTGCGGGGAATCTCATGAAACGTCGTGGGCATCAGGCGAATCGTTATAGGTATAGAAGATGCGGCAGTTTACCTGATGCATCGCCCCCTGCCCACGCGTTGGTCTTTTTTGACCGATTGCTGATCAGTGACGCCGCTCGACGATATACCGGGCCAGCTCGCGCAACGGCTCGGCGGCCGCGTCAAACGGTCGCAGGGCGTGCAGGGCCTGATCGCGCAGTTCCAGGGCGTAGGCCTTGGCAGCGTCGAGACCGAGCAGTGCCGGGTAGGTCGGCTTGTCGCGGGCAATGTCGGCACCCTGGCGTTTGCCGAGAGTAGCGGTATCGCTTTCGACGTCGAGGATGTCGTCCTGCACCTGAAAGGCCAGGCCGATGGCCTGTGCATAAGTCTGCAAGGCGCGCAGTTCATCCTGCTCGGCGCGGCCGCTGGCCAGGGCGCCGAGCTTGACGCTGACCTCGATCAGCGCGCCGGTCTTGTGCCGGTGCATTTGTTCGAGGGCTTTCTGATCGAGTTTGAGGCCGACCGAACCAAGGTCGATGGCCTGACCACCGACCATGCCCGCCGGACCGGCGGCGCTGGCCAGCGCGGTGACCATTTGCAGGCGGATGTCGCTGCTGCAGTCGCTCAGGCGCGGGTCGAGCAGGGCGCTGAACGCCAGACTCTGCAAACCGTCACCGGCGAGGATCGCGCAGGCTTCATCAAATTTTTTGTGAGTAGTCGGCTGGCCGCGACGCAAATCGTCGTCGTCCATCGCCGGCAAATCATCGTGAACCAGCGAATAAGCGTGGATCAGCTCAACCGCGCAGGCCGCGCCGTTGGCTTGCTCAGCCTTGCCGCCCAGTGCTTCACACGCCGCGTAGGCGAGCAGCGGACGCACGCGTTTGCCACCGTTCATCACGCTGTAGCGCATGGCTTCGTAAAGACGCGCCAACTCTGGCAACGGCGCGTTGAACAGGGTTTCCAGCGCCGCTTTAACCCGGGTCTGGCTACTCGCCGTATACGCCGCAATCATTCTGGCTGTTCCGCGTCGAAGGGTTCCTCGGCGAGTTCGCCATCGCGCTCCAGCAGCACTTGCACCTTCTGCTCGGCTTGCGCCAGCGCTGCCTGGCAGTCACGGGTCAGGCCGATGCCCTGCTCGAAAGCGGTCAGCGAGTCTTCCAGCGACAATTCACCGTTCTCCAGACGCTCGACCAATGTTTGCAGGTCGGCGAGGGACTGTTCGAAATCCAGTGCAGCTTTTTTGCGGGCCATGGCGGCAGTTTCCGGTTGACGTTAAACCGGCGCGACACTAGCAGATAGGGGGTTTATGGGCAAATGAGCGGGTCACCCCGCAAGGGTAAGAATGGCTGTGTGCTAAGTGAGATTAATGTGCAGCTCGGTCGGGATAGTTGACCTGATAGCGCGTGCTCCGACCACCTCCCGGCAAGCGTTGCAGGCAACCTTTCTCCAGCAACTCTGCAAGATGTCGGGTCGCCGTGGCCTTCGACACTTTAGCCACCGCTTGATATTGTCCGGCGCTGATGCCGTGTTCAAAGCCCCGCTCGCCGCCGTCTAGCAGGCGGTTTAGCACTTTGATCTGCTCCACCGAAAGTTCAGACTCTCGGTGTGCCTGCCAAAAACGCGTCTTGCCCAGCACGCTTTCAATTCGAGAGATGGCTTGTTGCAAACTGCTTAGCAACGTTTGCAGAAACCATGTGAGCCACTCCGTGATATCCAGTGTGGCTTTCTGGCTTGACTCCAGAATCCGATAGTAGCCGGAACGATTCTCCAGAATGCTCGCCGACATCGCGTAGAAACGGATGGCTTGCGCTTCGCCCTGTGCCAGCGCCAGATCAGTGATGGTACGTGTCAGGCGGCCGTTCCCATCGTCGAACGGATGCAGGGTGACAAACCAGAAATGGGCGATGCCCGCGCGTAGCATCGGGTCAAGAGCTGTCTGATGCTTGCTGGCCTCGAACCATTGGAGAAATTGGTCGAGCTGCTGTTCAAGACCTTGGCGTAGTGGGGCTTCGAAATGAACGGTCGGGCGATCAATGCGACCCGAAACTACCTGCATTGGCTCGTCACCGCGTAGCGCGCCCACATGCATTGAGCGCGCAGTAAGGTCAGCCTCTTGATCGGGAAACAGCCACTGATGCCATTCCAGCAAGCGTTCCAGCGTCAACGGTTCGGCAAATCGGCGGGTGGCATCAAGCATAAGCTGCGCCAGACCTTCACTACGTTGGCTGACTTTATCGCCGTCGATAAACTTCAGGCCCAAACGTCGCGCCAAGGATGACCGTACGGAGCCGACATTCAGTTGCTCACCTTCGATGGCCGAAGACGTCACGATATTCTGCAAAAGGGCATCCAGTTCGGTCTGAGCCCCCAAAGAGTCACCTACTGAACCGGCCATACCCATCAACTGACCTTGTGCCTGTACACACTCGCGCAACAACGGCGTCAGGCGTTCTGCCTGCCAGTTGAAGTCGGGCCAATCGGGCTGCTGCCAGATCCAGTGAGTTGCCATTCGTTGCCTGCCTTGAGTCCGTGAGCCGAATAGAAAAGCTATTCGGCTCATTTTGTGAGCCAAATATGACGGCTATTCGGCTCACCGTCCACCGGATTGGCGTGATTCCTACAGTAAAAGCACATGTATCCGATTGTTAAAAAACCACCGAATCGCTAATCTTCGCGCCTTCTACGACCCTACAGTCACGGGTCTTTCAGACGAAACGCAGTTTTCACCGCTGTGAAGTACCGAGGATCGGGTGCAAGGTTTCGTTCAGGCATGGCAGGAGGCATTACATGCGTTCAATTCTTTGGTTGCTGATCGGCCTGGCCTGCGCGCCCGCGCTGCTGGCCGCGCCGACAGCCGAGTTGTCGGAGCCGGTCGGTGGTTGGCGCTATCACGGCCTGCTCGATCGCACGGAAAACCCGCAAGTCGCCTACCCGACGCCGCCGATCGATCGCGGCATCCAGCGCAATCGCACGATGATTCAGGGCCAGCTCAAGGCCCTCGGCCCTATGCGCCCGCCGCACAGCCTCGCCGTGAATGGCAACCCACTGAATCTGTACACCGACGATCAGGGCCGTTTCGCCCGGCCGTACGCGTTCGGCGCCGGCTCCAACAGCGTCGAGGTGATCAGCGCCGAAGGCCAGTCGCTCAAGCGCGTGCAATTTTATGAAGCAAACAATTTGCGCACGCCGGCGCGAATTCGTCTTGTCTTGGGCTGGGACGATCCGAAAGCCGAGCTCGATCTGCACATTGTCACGCCCGACGGTCAGCATGCGTTCTGGGCGCAGCCGGCATTGAGCAATGGCGGTGGTCTCGACCCGGATGGCGTCGACGGCCCCGGCCCGGAAATGTTCACCATGACCGCGCCGCTGCACGGCACTTATCTGGTTTACGTCAACTATTGGGGCAACTTCGGCAACGGCGGCTATAACTTCGAGGAGACCAGCAACCAGAACGAGGTGATCACCTCGCAAATCACGCTGGTGCTCAACGAAAACACCGTCGACGAAAAACGCGAAACGTTCATCGTGCCCCTGCGGGCGATCGGTGATCTGCTGCTGGTCAAGACTTTCAACTATTAAGCATTCCGCCACGGATGAAATCCTGAGCTTTGGGAAATGAGCGAGAAGATGAGCGATAACACTGTTACTTCGGCTGCCGACACGCCAGCGGCCAAACCTTCGCGGCGCTGGCCCTTGCTGCTGGCCGGGTTGTGCCTGGTGGCAGGCGTAGCGGGTGGTTTTGGCTGGCTGCTGCTCAAGCCCAAGGCGCCGCCAGCGGAATTGGCCAGTGACAAGCTCGGCCTGAGCCGCCCGGACGCATTGCTGGAAACCCGCTCGCTGAGCCAGTTGCCCAAGGACCTGCTGACGGTGCCGTTCCTCAAGGCCACGCTGACCGAAGATTTCGTTTTCTATTACGAAACCCATGCTGATCGCCTCGGGCTGATCGGCAGCCTGCGCCGGATCATCTACGAGCATGATCTGAAATTGCAGGACAGCCTGATCGAACAGCTTTTCGATCAACCGGCCGATGTCGCGTTGTGGCGTGGCGCAGATGGGCGCTTGAAGGATTTCCTGCTGGTGATGGATCGCGGCGGTTTGGCGAAACTGCTCGAACCGCTGGCGAAAGTCGCGCTGGATGACACGCAGCTCAGTCAGATGGCCGAACTCAAGGTCGGCGGCGATAGCGTGCCGCTGTACCAACTGACCTACAACGCCAGCAAATCCCTGCTGTTCGCCTCCCACGGCGACAAACTGGTGGTGCTGTCGAACCCGGCCAAGTATTACGACCCGGAAAGCGGCGTATCCGAAGAGTCGGGCCACGTTTCGCCACAGGCGCTGGCGGCACTGCTCAATGGCGAAAAACTCTTCCCCGAAGCGTTCGGTCTGCCGGCGAAAACCCCGGAAACCAAGCAACGCCTGTCGGTGAACTCCAGTGTTCTGGCCATGGGGTATCAGCGCTTTATCCCGAATTTCGCCGGGCTGCGCTTCGACATGGACGACAAGGGCTGGCACAGCTATCTCGCGATGGACGAGCTGGAAAACCAGCCCGACTTCGATTTCAAACCGGTCTGGCAAGCGATGCCGCTGGGCGCCAGTGCCTGCGTGACCCTGCCAGTCGCGGCCGAACCGCAAAAACCACTGCTGGTAAAACTCGGCGCTGAAGAAGCCGTGGCGCAAACCCTCACCGAACACGTGGCCGGCGCGGCAGGCCTGTGCTGGTACGCCGATTCGCGCTTGTACACGCCATTGCTGGTGGCCAGTCTGAAAGACGAGGACAGCAGCAAACTTGATGGCGACCTCGGCAAACTGTTCGGTTCGATGGTCGGCGCGTTCGAAGCCAATGTCGACGAAAACGTGTTCCCGGTGGTTGAGAAGCAAGAAGGCCAAAACCACGTCTGGCAGCGTCAGGTCAGCTCCAACTTTGGCCCTTATGCGGCGAAGACGGCGCAGAACCCGGACGCGATTTCCGGCAAGGCCTTCATGAAAGTAAGCCTCGCCCGTCACGGTTCGACGTTGCTGTTTTCCCTCGACGACAAACTCGTCGACAAGGCCCTCGGCACCCTCGACAAACGCTTCCCGCCGATGGCCGACGTGCTGCCCAAAGACGTGCTGATGCCGATCTACTTTGGCCCGGATTCGATGGCGCAACTGATGCAACAGGAAACCCTCGACAGCCTGCCGCAGGACATGGAACCGGTGTTCTACAACGCTGCGCAAACCTACCTGATCCCGAAACTGCGTACCCTCGGCGGTTATGGCAAATACGCGCTGACCCTGCCGGAAGGCAGCGAGCCTGACGGCCACTGGCAATGGCTGCCGCTGGAATGGAAAGCGCTGTGACAGCATTGATCCGCAGCCTCGGTCTGCTCGCACTGTTACTCAGTGCGGGCGCCCGCGCCGTCGAAGCGCCGGCACTCGATCCGGCGCAATCCCAGGTGTTCCGCGCCTGGTTCGTGCGCATTGCTCAGGAGCAACTGAGCCAGGGCCCGAGCCCGCGCTGGTATCAGCAGGACTGTGCCGGCCTGGTACGTTTTGCCGCCAACGAAGCGCTGAAGGTCCACGACGACAAGTGGCTGCGCAGCAATGGCCTGTCCAATCGCTACCTGCCGCCGGAGCTGTCGCTCCGCGATGACCAGCGCAAGCTCGCCCAGCAGTGGCAGCAGGGCGGCGGCAAGGTCGGGCCGTACGTCAACGCGATCAAACTGATTCAGTTCAACAGCCATCTGGTCAGCCGCGACGTGTCGCAGGCCCGGCCCGGTGACTTGATGTTTTTCGATCAGGGCGACGACCAACACCTGATGATCTGGATGGGCCGCTACATCGCCTATCACACCGGCACCACCCCCCCCACTGACAACGGCATGCGTTCAGCAAGCCTGCAGCAACTCATGACATGGAAGGACACCCGATGGATACCCGACGCAGCCAACCCCAACTTCATCGGCGTCTATCGACTGAACTTTCTCTCCCAATGACCGGTGCCCGCATGTTGCGTATCTGTTCCCGAATTCCTCTGCTGCTGGCGTTGTTGCTGCCACTGGCCACCGTCAACGCTGAAGATTCGGTCGAGCCGAGCGGCTACACGCCGGTTTCGGGGGAGAGCTTTTTCCTGCTCGCCGACAGCAGTTTCGCTGCCGATGAACAGGCCATGGTGCGCCTCGAAGCGCCGGGCCGTGACTATCGTCGCTTCCGCATGGAACCTTACGGCGGCGCGGACATTCGCGTGTACCGCATCGACAAGCCGCTGGATTTCCTCAAGCGCCAGAAGAACCTGCATCGCGTGGTCAGCGACGGCCAGTTCAAAGGCGAAGGGCTGTCCAACACCCTCGCGTACCTGTGGGACAACTGGTACCGCAAATCCCGTCGGGTGATGCAGCGCGCGTTCTCCTATGAGTCGCGCAAGCAGGTCACCGAGGAAGTGCCGGAACTGAAGATGGGCAACGCCATCGCCGCGCCGACACCCTACGACGCGCAGCCGCAATTTGCGCTGATCCCGGGTCTGCCGGTGGTCAGCCAGTTCCGTTATCCGCTGTGGCAGGCCAAGCCGATTCAACCGCCGGCCGGGGTCAATCTGGCCGGGTCTTCGAGCGATTTCGTCAGTGTCGCGCCGGGTAACGTTTATATCCCGTTGGGCAATCTGAAGCCGGGTCTGTATCTGGTCGAGGCGCTGATCGGCAAATACCGTGCGACCACCATGGTGTTCGTCTCCAACACCGTCGCGGTGAGTAAGATTGCCGGTGATGAATTGCTGGTCTGGGCCGCGCGCAAACACGAAGGCAGTTCGGTGCCGAAGGTCAATGTGCTGTGGACTGACGGCCTCGGCGTGATGAGCAGCGGTGCCACCGATGCCGATGGTTTACTGCGCCTGAAGCACGTCAGCCCTGAGCGTTCGTTCGTCATCGGCGAGGACGAAGAGGGCGGGGTGTTCGTCTCCGAGAACTTCTATTACGACAGCGAAATCTACGACACCAAACTCTACGCGTTCACCGACCGGCCGCTGTATCGCCCCGGTGACTGGGTGTCGCTGAAAATCGTTGGTCGTGAATTCAAAAATGCGCGGGATTCGGTGTTGCCAGGCGCGGCAGATGTCACGGTCAGCGTGCTCGACGCCACCGGTACCGAGTTGCAACACCTCGACCTGAAACTCGATTCGAAGGCCGGCACTCAGGGCCGCTTCCAGTTGCCGGACAATGCCGTGGCCGGTGGTTACGAGATTCGTTTCAACTACAAGGATCAGGCCTACAGCAGCGCTTTCCGAGTGGCGGAATACATCAAGCCGCACTTCGAAATTTCGCTGAATCTGGCCAAGCAGGATTACCGCACCGGCGAACCGGTGAAAGGCAGTCTGGTGCTGCTCTACCCGGACGGCAAACCGGTGGCCAACGCCAAACTGACCCTGAGCCTGCGTGCCCAGCAACTGTCGATGGTCGACAACGAGCTGCAATACCTCGGGCAATTCCCGGTGGAATTGACCAGCACCGAACTGACCACCGACAGTAAAGGCAACGCGACCCTCGATTTGCCGGCGGCCGATAAACCGAGCCGCTACATGCTCACCGTGTTCGCCAGCGATGGCGCGGCGTATCGGGTCAAGACCACGAAGGAAATCCTCATCGACCGTGGCGCGGCGAGCTTCCGCCTGAGCGCACCGCAGCGCTTCAGCGCAGTCAAGGACAAAGTCGCGTTCAGCTACGCCAACGAGGGCGGCACCGAACAGAGCAAAGCGGTGACGCCGAGCACGTATGGCTGGGTGCGTCTGGAAGACCAGAGCACCGGTGAAGGCAAACTGGCGGCGACGGACAAGGGCTTCAGCATTGCCTTCGAACGTCCGGGTACTTACAACCTGACCTTGAAAGATCAACACGGTCGCGTCCTTGGCGCCACCGGTCATTCGGTCACTGGCGATGGCGTCAAAGCCGTGCCGGGCACTGTGGAAATCGTCCTCGACAAGCCTGAGTACAAGGCTGGTGATGAAGCGCTGGCGCTGATCACCTTCCCGGAACCGGTCAGCGATGCATTGCTCTCGCTGGAGCGCGACAAAGTCGAAGCCACCGCGCTGCTGGCCAAGGGCGGCGACTGGTTGAAACTGGAAAAACTCAGCGACACCCAATATCGCGCGCGCATCCCGGTGAAGGATAACTTTGCACCGAACCTGACCTTCTCCGTGCTCTACACCAAGGGTGGTCAGTACAGCTTCCAGAACGCCGGGATCAAAGTGATCGCGCCGCAAATCGACGTGGCGATCAGCACTGACAAAGCGGTGTATCTGCCGGGCGACACGGTCACGGTTGACTTGACCACGCAGTTCGCCGGCAAAGCGGTACCGGCGCATCTGACCGTCAGCGTGGTCGACGAAATGGTCTATGCGCTGCAACCGGAAGTCGCGCCGACCATCGACCAGTTCTTCTATCACCCGCGCCGTAACAACGTGCGCACCAGCGCCAGCCTGTCGTTCATCAGTTACGACGTCGCGTTGCCGGGCAGCCCCGGCGCGCCGGGCAAAGCCAACCGCAGCGAGCGTGGGGTGAAAGTGCTGGAGCGTCCGCGTCGTGAAGACGTCGACACCGCCGCATGGCAGCCGGAGTTGTTGACCGGTGCTGACGGCAAAACCCGTTTCACCTTCAAGATGCCCGACTCGCTGACCCGTTGGCGCATCACCGCTCGCGCGATCGCCGATGATGGTCAGGTCGGCCAGAAGAAGCAGTTCGTCCGTTCGGAAAAACCGCTGTACTTGAAGTGGAGCGGGCCGAGCAAATTCCGTAAGGGCGATCAGCCGCAACTCGGCGTGTTCGCGTTCAGTCAGGCCGAGAAACCGGTCAAGGCTGAACTGGTCACGCACTACGCGGGCGCCGAACAACGTCTGCCGGTAACCCTGAACAACGGCATCAATTACCTGGCGCTACCGGCGTTTGCCTTGGCGTCGGGTGAGTGGACCGCCGACCTGGTGCAGGACGGCAAAACCGCTGACTCTCTCGCCGTGCGCCTGAGTGCGACCGGTGACGGCTGGCAAGTCACGCAGACGCAAAGTCTTGATGTCGCCAGCGGTGACACACCGTTGAGCCTGCCGGCCGACGCCACCGATATTCGCCTGCGTCTGGATGACAGTCCGCAAGCGCTGTTCCGTTCGGCACTCGATGATCTGCTCAGCTATCCGTACGGCGGCGTCGAGCAGACGGCCAGTCGTTTGCTGCCGTTGAGCATTGCCTATCCATCGCTGGCATCGAATCCGCAGACTCGTGATCGCTTGCGTCTGATCATGCAAAACAGCCGGCTGCGGCTGGTGCAAATGGCCGGACCTTCGGCGAGCTTCACCTGGTGGGGTTACGATGGTGAGCCGGATGCGTTCCTTACTGCGTACGCCTATTACGCCGACTGGAATGCCAGCCAGGTTCTGGAGCTGACCCTGCCGCCGGAGCACTGGCAGCGGGTGTTGGAGGTTTACGCCAAGCAAGCGCCGAATACACCGTTGCTGCAGCGCGCGCTGATTCTGTCGTTCGCCAAGCAGATGCATCTGCCGGTGAACACCTTGCTTAGCGGCTTGATGGAGGACCTGGCCAAGGTCGGTGAAGGCGACGCCGAAACCCTGATGGACGACGGCGAAGACAGTCTGGTGATGAGCGACCCGGATTCGGCGCTCGGTCTGGCGGCGGCGCGGGTATTGACCGCTTCGTTGGCCACGCAGTCGAAAGTTGCCTTGCCGGATGCGTTCAATCGTCAGCTAGGTGCTGCGCAACAGCGTCTGGCGGTCAGTTCGCAGCCGTTCGCCGAGGCGCTGAACCTGTCGCTGCAAGCGTTCGATCAGGCACGTGCGACGGCGTTGTTGCAACGATTGCTGCCGCAGCAATCGACCCTCGAACGTGCGTTGGCGCTGACCTGGCTGCAACGCAGCATCGCCCAGGCTTCGCCGACCATCGCGCTGATGCCGGGTGAAGGCTGGAAGAAAAACTACGGTACAACCGGTGAGATGTACTGGACTTGGCAAGGCGCCACTCCGGTGCCGAGTGTGCTGACGGTGTCCGGCACGCAAGAGCGTCCGCTGCGCGCGGCGCTGAGTTTCCAGACCCAGCAACCGGCGGTCGATCCGATGGCCGTGACCATCACCCGTCGCCTGTCGCGACTGGTGCCGGGCGACGAAGCGTTCACCTTCAAACTGGAGCCGGTCGGCAGCAAGCCGCTGTCCAGCGACAGCCTGTACCTGGACGAAGTGATCCTCACCAGCAAAGCGCCGAAACCGCTGCGCTACGGCATGCTCGAAGTGCCGCTTCCGCCGGGCGCCGATGTCGAGCGCACCACCTGGGGCATCAAGTTACAAGGCAAGGACGGCACCGAGCCGACCGCGCTGGAGAAGGCGCGCTTCGAACCGGGGCAGTTGGCCTACGCGGTGCCGGTTGATGCGCTGAGCGGCGAATTGCGCCTGCGCCATCTCGTGCGCTTCTCACAGAAGGGCCAGTTCAACCTGCCGCCGGTGCGTTTCAAGCAAGTCTACGCGCCGCAGCATCAGGCCCAGGAAGCGAAAGCCGCCCTCGGTCAGGTCACGGTCAACTGACATGAACCGGCCGCTGCTGTGGCTGCTGATGTGTGTGATACCTGCGCTGGCGACGGCGCAGGATGAGCCGTTGCGCGTGGCCTATAAGGGCGAGTTGTTGTCGTTGAATCAGACGCAACTGATCGCCCGCGAGTCCTTGCCGGCGACGCTCGATACACCCCTGGGCAGCCTGTGGAAATTGTTTGTCTACGCGTGGCTGGTCGATACCGGTGCGCGCGAGCCGGCGTATGAATGTCGCGGGCAGTCGAAGGAAGAGGTTTATTGCTGCTCGGCGGGCGGCAAGATCGAGCGTGATCAGGCGTTGGTAAAATCCTGCGGGTTGTACTTTGAGCCGGCGCGGTTGGGCATCGCTTCTGCCGATTGGCGCACGTATTGGCAGGCGCGGCAGGCGCCGTCGTGGTTGCTCGATTTACCGTCGGTGCAACCGGCTACTCGGGTTTCGGTGGCTGACTTGCTGAAGGTGTTGTCGGTGTTGCCGGCGCAAGATCAGATGCGCCGCGTATTACTCGACGTGGTCCTGAACGCGGCTGACGGCAATGTCGTCGGCGAACTCGGAGGCCGCCTGCGGGTGAAAACCTGGAGCTGGCTCGGCGATCAGGACCCGCAGTCGCGCCAGGGTGGTTTCGCTGGTTGGACGGCAGACGGCTCGCCGGTCTGGGCGGGCGGGCGTGGCACCAGTCAGATGGTCTTGCGCCATTATGGGCAGGCGTTGGCGACGGTGTTGCCAGCGGCATGGCCGGCCGAGGCGGGGCGTTGTGTTGAAGTCGGACTGTTCTCGCGCTACCCGGTCACGCGGGTTTTGGCTGGCGAGCGCCCGGCGACTTCCGGCCCGCTGCAAGGCGACTACCGCGTCGAATTCGCCAACGGCAACGCGCTGGATATCCATAGCGACGGCGAACTGTTTCTGCTCAACGACAAACTCGTCGCAAGGCTTGATCGCGAAGAATACGTCGCCCGCGTCCTTGAGCGCGAAGCCAAACCCGAACCCGCCGAAGCGGCCAAAGCGTTGGCGGTGGCAATCCGCACTTATCTGCTGCAAAACGCTACGCGCAACGGCGACTGCCTGAGCATCGACGACAGCAGCAACCGCCAGCGCGTCGCCCCGCGTCCTGCTTCGCCCGAATCGCGCAACATCGCCGCATGGACTGCCGATCTGGTACTGGCCGGCAGCACCGTCACCTATCACTCCGACCAACCCGGCCCGGACAAACTCGCCTGGCAACAAGCCGTCGAGCAGGCCAACGCCGGCCAGCGCTACGACGCGATTCTGCTGCACGCCTATCCCCGCGCCAGCCTCAGCCGCTGGGACAACCCCGTCGCCTCCTGCGAAGCGCTGCCCGCTGCGCAAGACTGGCTGCAGAAACAGCGACGCGGTTGGCGTCCGACGCTGGAAAGCGAAACCGGCTACAACGAAGTCAGCACCTTCGCCGTGTGCAAACTGGCTTTCGGTCGGCCCTTCGTCGATCGCGAACGCCAACGCATCTACGTACGCGGTGTGCTGACCCTGCAGGATCGCCTCGACCTGACCCACGAATATCTGCACCTGGCCTTTGAAGCACATCCCAACGGCCAGGATGAAACCTACATCGAAGGGCTCGCCCGTCATCTTTTGCTGGAATAGACCATGACACTCCGTTATCCGCAGGTCTTGCTGCTGCTCTGCACCTTGACTGCGCTCTCGCCGGCCATCGCTGCCGACGGCGTCAAACTCGACACCCCGGTCGGCGGCTGGCGCAGCGGCGCCCCGGAAGGCGAGGGCGAAAGCTTCCGCCAGACCGTCAACTACCCGGCCTCATCGGTCAACACCCCGGTCGGCCAGGCCAACACCGCCCGCATCAGCGGCGAGATCAAAGCGGCGCGGAAGGACAACGAACCCGGCCGCCTGATCGTCAACGGCGTGAGCATGCCGCTGAAAATCGACGACAGCGGCCGCTTCGACCGCCCGTTCTCCTTCCCCAACGGCAGCAACAGCGTCGAAGTGCGCAGCCCCGATGGCCAGCAACGCCACCGCACGCAATTCCTCAACACCAGCGGCGGCGCCACCCCGGCCAAATTGCGCGTGCTGCTGGCCTGGGACAGCGACGGCACCGACCTCGACCTGCACCTCATCACCCCCGACGGCGCCCACATCTGGTACGGCCACCGCAGCGCCGCCAACGGCGCGGCCCTCGACGTCGACGTCACCACTGGCTACGGCCCGGAAATCTTTGCCATGCCGGCGCCGATCAAGGGGCAGTATTTGGTGTATGTGAATTACTACGGCGGTGGCTATCGCGGGGATGATGAGGGTGGGGATGAAGCGGTACAGGCACTGACCACGGCGCAGGTGACGGTGATTACTGAAGAGGGGACGCCGAGCGAGAAGATGGAGACGTTTTTGATCCCGATGCGGGCGGTGGGCGAGCTGACGTTGGTTAAGGCGTTCAGTTATCCGTGAAGCTTCGGTTATTTGGGGAATACACCGCAGAGCGCATTGCCCTGATATCCGTGAACTACCGGCCCCAGCACCATCAACGGGCCGCAAGCGTAGAACGGAGATGCCACTTTTTGCTCTGAGTTGAGCAAAACCACTTCGTTGCCAAATTCGTCGTTGCCGAAGGACTGTTCTACGTACGACGTACACACTGGCAACTTCAACGGCACAGGAATCACCAGCGCCCATACCGTGATACCGCACCATTCTCGAGTGGGTATCGATCTATCGGTCCTAGTGATATTCGGCTTAATCGAGCGTGCGCTGAGGGCTTTATGCTCATCTGTTCTGAGCGTGGTTTTCTCCGGCAGGGCCACGATGGCTCCGACGCAGCCAGAGAGGAAAAAGCCTAAAACGGCAGTCAAAACGGCTGATTTCAGAACAGAGTGGTAACTGGCGAGCTGCACGTTTTACTTTCCTTGTAAGCGTGTGGGCGGCTGACGGAGCACTTTCTTTCAGGCATTAAAAAGCCGGCTTGTGGCCGGCTTCTCGGGGACTGGCTTGGTTTATTTTTGGTAAACCGCGCCAGCCTTCAAAACGTACATCCGGATCTGCGTCCGGCTGTGGGACTTGGTCAGACGTTGGTCTGCCGCGTCGGGCGCTCTCTGAGCCGCGGGGCGGGTCGATGCGCAAATGTGGGGCGCAGGATACTGAGTTTTGCTTGGGATTCCCAGCCTGAAGTGCGGTTTAGAGCGACTTCTTCGATGGAAATCCGGTATTTGTACCGTTTGTCCGGGCCTCTTCGCGAGCAGGCTCGCTCCCACAGGGTTCAGTGCAAACTCGAAAAAACGCATCAAGTCAGAGAAACGGCACCACCGGCCGCCGCTTGCTCACCGTCGACCACCAGAAAACCCAGCCCAATATATGAATCCGTTGCTCCTCGATCTGTGCCGGGCGGAACACTTCGTCCGGGTATTCAGCGTTGTTGTGGCTGCGCAGGCGCAAGCCGTTGCCGGGCATGCGGTGCAGGTATTTGATGCGCAGCATGCCGTCGTGTTCGATGGCGTAGATTTCGCCGTCGACGACTTGGGTCAGGCTGCGGTCGATGGCGACGATGGAGCCGTCTTCGATGCGTTCGGCCATGCTGTTGCCGATCATGTGCGCACAGATGGCGTCGGCGTGGCGGATTTCCAGTTGATCCAGTGGGGCGCGCAGCAGGCGGATGGACAGGTCCGGGTCCTGGATGACATGGGTTTTGTCGGAGCCGGTGGTCAGTGGCGTTTCTTTGAAAAAAGCCAGTTCGATGTCGTTGGGGTGGATGAATCGGTAGGCGCCCTGAGGGTCGTGGGCGTCGAAGCTGTCGCCGTTGCTGGCAGATGGAGCCAGGCTCGGCAGCTCTTTTGTGCCTTCGCCGGTTTTCAGCCATTCGCTGTTGACGGACAGCAGGCGTGAGACTTCTTCCATTCGATACGCCGGGACGCCCCGGGTGTACCAGTTGTGGACATTTTGGGCTTCCGTGCCCCAGAACTTTGCGAAACCCGTCGTCGAGATGTTCGCAGCTTCCAGGAGTGCCTTGAATCTTGGACCGCTAGTGTTCTTTCTCATAAACACGGAGTCTACGGCCGTGCTAGAGCAGTTTGAATAAACCTGCCGTTCAAAAACGGGCTGAATTTTGCGACGGGATGTAAGACGTCCTTGTGGGAAATTACACAGGCCAAAACTTTTCTGTAGTCCGTCATAAACACTCTGTTTAAGGCGGCTTTTCCCAAGCACAAAAAACCCCGGATCAACCGGGGTTTTCTTCAAGCCTTACACGTAGCGCAAGTGCTTAGCCTTTGTAGGCGGCAACCGACTTGGTGATCGCTTCGCGGGCGGCGTCTGCACCGGCCCAGCCTTCGATCTTGACCCATTTGCCTTTTTCGAGATCTTTGTAGTTCGCGAAGAAGTGCTCGATCTGCTGGATCAGCAGTGGCGGCAGGTCGGTGTATTCCTTCACATCGACGTACAGCTGGGACAGCTTGTCGTGTGGCACTGCGATGACTTTGGCATCGCCGCCGCCGTCGTCGGTCATGTTCAGGATGCCGACTGGACGCGCGCGGATCACCGAGCCTGGAGCAACCGGGTAAGGGGTCACAACCAGTACGTCGAGGGGATCACCGTCGTCAGCCAGGGTGTTCGGGATGAAACCGTAGTTGGCCGGGTAGAACATTGGGGTGGCCATGAAACGGTCAACGAACAGGCAATCGCTGTCTTTGTCGATTTCGTATTTGATCGGCGCGTGGTTGGCCGGGATCTCGATCGCGACGTAGATGTCGTTCGGCAGGTCTTTGCCAGCCGGAATCTTGCTGTAGCTCATTGGGCGTTGCCCCCGTAGTTGACCAAAAACACTTGGCCGGATTGACCAAAAAGTGGCGGCGATTATAGGCATATTCTGCCGTCGACGCCATGTACCGAAAGTCGTGCAGACCTTAGTCGTGCGCCTGATAGACCGGGTCTGTGGCCTGAAGTTGCCGCAATCGGCTCAACGGATCCTGCCGGTAGAAAAGCTTCAGTTGCAAGTAGACCTGTGGATAAGCCTCGTGCAGCAGGTCCGGGGCGCTGAAGAAATATTCGCTGGTGACCGCGAAGAATTCCGCCGGGTTTTCGGCGGCGTAGGGATCGATGGCGGTTTCGGCGTCAGGGTTGCGATCGAGCTGGCGATTGAGGTCGTCATAGGCATGCTGCATCACCTCGGCCCAGTCACTCACTCGCATGTCGGCATGCAGCGGCGGCAGGCCGTTGGCATCACCGTTGAGCATGTCGAGTTTGTGCGCCAGTTCGTGAATGACCAGGTTGTAACCTTCCCAGCCGCCACTGGCCATCACGCCCGGCCAGGCGAGGATGATCGGCCCCTGTTGCCAGGCTTCGCCACTGTGCTCGCCGTCCCACTCATGCTCGACGCCGCTGGCGTCGCGATGCCGTTGCGGGCTGAGAAAGTCGTCGGGGTAGAGCACGATCTCGTGGAAACCTTGATACCAGTTCAGATCGCCAAGATTGAGCAGGGGTAATTGCGCCTGGGCAGCGAGCAGCAGGCGTTGTTCCTGATGCAGTTCGACGCCGGGCAGGGCGCTCAGGTGTTTGTCTTCGAGGAACAGCACGCACGCTTCGCGCAGCCACTGGTCTTCGGCAGCGCTGATGCCGTCAAGAAAACTCAGGTGATGGCGCACCCGTTGCCACATGTCGTCGGCAATCGGGTTCTTCGCCAGAATGCGCCGGCGACGCCAGGCGCTCAGCGACCACATCGGCTTAGTGCGATTGGGCTTTGGTGCCGCCGAAACGGCTGCGAACCACGCCGAGAATCATTGGCACCAGCGACAGCAGAATGATCGCCACCACCAGCAACGACAGGTTTTTCTTGATGAACGGTACGTTGCCGAAGAAGTAGCCCAGCGTGACCAGTCCGCCAACCCAGAGGATGGTGCCCAGTACGCTGAAACCGAAGAAGCGTGGGTATGGCATCTTCGCTACGCCAGCGACGAACGGCGCAAAGGTACGGATGATCGGTAGGAAGCGCGCCAGGGTTACGGTCTTGCCACCATGCTTGTCATAGAAATCGTGGGTTTTCTGCAGGTAATCGCGACGGAAGATTTTCGAGTTCGGGTTACTGAACAGTTTCTCGCCGGCCGTTCGTCCGATCACGTAGTTGGTGCTGTCACCGAGTATGGCCGCGAGCATCAGCAGACCGCCCAGCAGCACTGGATCCATGCCACCGCCAGCGGCAACGGCGCCGGCAATGAACAGCAAGGAATCACCCGGCAGGAATGGCATCACCACCAAACCGGTTTCACAGAAAATCACCAGAAACAGAATGGCGTAGATCCATGGACCATAGTTGTTCACCAGCAAATCGAGGTAAACATCGAGATGCAGGATAAGGTCGAGCGGGTTGAAATCCATGGGGGCACCTGTTTGACGGCCTGACTCGGCGGGCCTGTGCGGATGACTTGGTGTAAGCCTACAGCGGGGTGTAGTTTTTCTTACAAGCCGGAAAGGTCGGGATTATACGGTCTGAAAGATGAAAAGCGCGTTGGTTTTGTAGCGGGGGATGTCGGGGTGTGAACAATTGTCAGGTAGGCATTGATGGTGGCTGCAAGGTTGGTGTGGCGAGGGAGCTTGCTCCCGCTGGAGGGCGGAGCACTCCCAAGCCTTGATTTGCCTGACCTGTTGAGATGACTGAGGTGGGGCCGCTTCGCAGCCCGGCGTGAGCAAGCTCCCTCGCCACAACAGGCCCTTGATGAGTGCTAGAGCTCTTCGCTGATCGGCAATACGTAGTTCTTGAACTCGGTGTCTTCCTTGAACCCGATGGATTCGTAGGTTTTCTGCGCGACTTCATTGTTGCTGCTGGTGGAAACACGCATGCGCACGGCCTGGGTTTCCTTGGCCATTTTCTTCGCGGTGCGGATCAGGTTGTCGGCGACCAATTGCCGGCGGGCGTCTTCGGCGACATAGATGTCGTTGAGGATCCACACGCGCTTGAGCGACAGCGAAGAAAAGCTCGGATAAAGCTGACAGAAACCCATCAGTTTCTTGTCGTCATCATCGGCCAGTGCCAGGTAGATCACCGATTCCTTGCGGCGCAGACGCTTTTCAAGGAAGGCACGGGAGGAATCCGGGTAAGGCAGGGAACCGTAGAACTCGCGATATTTGACGAACAATGGGGTCAACAAATCCAGATGTTCGAGGGTCGCTTGAATAATCCGCATGATAGGTCTCGTCTTCAAGTGGCTGTCTTCAAATGCTCTGACGGCGATGGGAAACCCGTGCGGCCGTGCATCGATCCTGCCTGAAAGCGGCGCAGAAACGCAATGCGGAAACGGTTCAGGTTGTGGGCGGATCCAGTAGGAAATTACCTTTCATGTCTACACCGACGTCCGATTCCAGCGTCTGAACCTGTGCTTCGTCCTTCAGGTTGACTCCCGACAACTGCCGCCGACAGGCTTCGCGCATCAGATAGAGCAAGCGGTGCGCCGCCATGCCGTAGCTCAAGCCCTCAAGCCGCACGTTGGAAATGCAGTTGCGGTAGGCGTCGGTCAGTCCGACCTTTGGATTGTAGGTGAAATATAACCCGAGGCTGTCTGGCGAACTCAGGCCCGGGCGCTCGCCGATCAGCATCACCAGCATTTTTGCGCCGAGCAGTTGACCGATTTCATCACCGACGGCAACGCGACCCTGTTCCACGAGGACAACCGGGGCCATCGACCAGCCATCAGCGCTCATTTGCTCCTCAAGACGGCTGAGAAACGGCAGCGTGTGGCGGTGCACCGCCAGTGCCGACAGGCCGTCGGCCACGACAATCGCCAGATCGACACCGCCGGGATGCGCCGCAGCGTAATCACGCAAGGCCTGCGCTGATTCATCGCTGAGCTTGCGGCCCAGATCCGGGCGTTGCAGATAGCTGTTGCGATCCACTGCCGCGCTGTGCAGCAAAAGGCTTTCGCGGCCCCGTTCAGTCAGTTGCGCGCTGAGCGCGGCGTGATCGAACGGCAAGTGCACAGCATCGCGCGCCTGCGCATGGGCGAACTGGAAATCCAGTTGCGCGCTGGTCGGCAAACTGGTGCCGGTGCGGCCGAGGGCGATCCGCGCAGGCGTCAGGCGGCGCAGTTCCAGCCAAGGGTTTTGCGGGTCCACGGGCGGTTTTTCCATACGACTCATCCCAGTTGCGCCAGTGCCTGGCGGAAGGCCGGCGGCAAGTTGTTACCGAAACGAACCTTGCCGTCCGCTTGCGTGAAGATGCCCATGTTCGCCAGCCACTGCTCGAACTCCGGCGCCGGTTTCAGGCCCAGGGTCTGACGGGCGTAGAGCGCGTCATGGAACGAGGTGGTCTGGTAGTTGAGCATGATGTCGTCGGAGCCAGGAATGCCCATGATGAAGTTGATCCCGGCCACGCCGAGCAACGTCAGCAGGGTGTCCATGTCGTCCTGATCGGCTTCGGCGTGGTTGGTATAGCAGATGTCGCAGCCCATCGGCACGCCGAGCAATTTGCCGCAGAAATGGTCTTCGAGGCCGGCGCGGATGATCTGTTTGCCGTTGTAGAGGTACTCCGGGCCGATAAATCCTACGACGGTGTTCACCAGAAACGGTTTGAAATGTCGTGCCACAGCGTAGGCCCGCGTTTCGCAGGTCTGTTGGTCGACACCGTGGTGGGCGTTGGCCGACAGTGCACTGCCTTGACCGGTTTCGAAATACATCAGGTTTTGCCCGAGCGTGCCGCGATTCAGGCTCAGGCCGGCGTCGTAGCCTTCCTGTAAGACATTCAGGTTGATACCGAAACTGGCGTTGGCCGCTTCGGTGCCGGCAATCGACTGAAACACCAGATCCAGCGGCACGCCGCGATTGATCGCCTCGATGGAGGTGGTGACGTGGGTCAGCACGCAGGCCTGAGTCGGGATGTCGTAGCGCTGGATGATCGCGTCGAGCATTTCCAGCATCGCGCAGATCGAGGCGATGCTGTCGGTGGCCGGGTTGATGCCGATCATCGCGTCGCCGTTGCCGTAGAGCAGGCCGTCGAGAATGCTTGCGGCGATGCCAGACGGTTCGTCGGTCGGGTGATTGGGTTGCAGGCGCGTCGACAGGCGTCCGCGCAGGCCGAGGGTGCCGCGGAATTTGGTGACCACGCGGATCTTTTGCGCCACCAGCACCAGATCCTGCACGCGCATGATCTTCGACACGGCGGCGACCATTTCCGGAGTCAGGCCGGGGGCGAGGTTGCGCAGACTGGTTTCGTCGGCCGCGTCGCTGAGCAGCCAGTCGCGGAAGCCGCCGACGGTAAGGTGGCTGACTACGGCGAAGGCTTGTTTGTCGTGAGTGTCGATGATCAGGCGGGTGACTTCATCGGACTCATAAGGAATCAGCGCTTCTTGCAGGAAATGCGTGAGCGGGATGTCGGCCAGGGCCATTTGTGCGGCCACGCGCTCGCCGTCATTGAGCGCGGCGACGCCGGCAAGAAAGTCCCCTGAACGCGCCGGGCTGGCCTTGGCCATGACGTCCTTGAGGCTGTCGAAGCGATAGGTCTGGGCGCCGACGGAATGGGCGAATGCGGCCATGGGGCGGTGTCCTCCAATAATTGATACACCCTCGTAGGAGCTGCCGAAGGCTGCGATCTTTTGATCTTGATCTTGAAAATGCAGGATTAAAAGATCGCAGCCTTCGGCAGCTCCTACAGGAGGCAGCGTGCACTTCTATATAGCGGGCACCGGGCGAAAGGCCCGGTGCCGGTGCAACTAGATACCTTCGAGCATAGCGTCTGCCGGCGCTTCGGAGCGCTGCTTGGCGGTCAGCTGGAAATACAGGTAACCGGCGGCCATGAATCCAAGGAACACACAACCGATCAGCGTGTTGAACCACGCCATCGCCACCAGGCACACCACCGCCAGAAACAGCGCAATCGCCGGCACCACCGGATAGCCCGGGGCGCGGAAGGTCCGCTCCAGATTCGGCTCGGTCTTACGCAGTCTGAACAGGCTGAGCATGCTGATGATGTACATCACGATCGCACCGAACACCGACATGGTGATCATCGCGGCAGTCAGGGTCATGCCTTGCAGGTTGACCAGACCGTCGCTGTAAATCGCCGCGATGCCGATCACGCCGCCAGCCAGAATTGCCCGGTGCGGGGTCTGGAAGCGCGACAGCTTGGCCAGGCTTTTCGGCAGATAACCGGCACGGGCGAGGGCGAAGAACTGCCGCGAGTAACCGAGGATGATCCCGTGGAAGCTCGCCACCAGGCCAAACAGGCCGATCCACACCAGCATGTGCATCCACGTCGAGTTGTTGCCAACCACGGCTTTCATCGCTTGCGGCAGCGGATCGTTGATGTTCGACAGTTGACGCCAGTCGCCAACGCCGCCGGCCATGACCATCACGCCGATGGCGAGGAACACCAGGGTCAGAATGCCGCTGACGTAGGCCTTGGGAATCGTGCGTTTCGGGTCTTTGGCCTCTTCGGCCGCCATGGCGGCACCTTCGATGGCTAGGAAGAACCAGATCGCAAATGGTATCGCCGCGAAGATTCCGGGAATCGAACCCAGGGTGAATTCGTTGGCGCCCGACCAGCCGTTGAGCACGAAATTGCTGAAGCTGAAGCCCGGCGCGACCACGCCCATGAACACCAGCAACTCGGCAACCGCCAGCACCGTGACCACCAGTTCAAAAGTCGCGGCGATGCTGACGCCGAGGATATTCAGGGTCATGAACACAAAGTACGCCCCGACCGCGGCGATCTTCGGATCAAGCTCCGGATATTGCACATTGAGGTAGGCGCCGATGGCCATGGCAATCGCCGGTGGCGCAAAGACGAACTCGATCAGGGTGGCGATGCCAGCGATCAACCCGCCTTTCTCGCCGAACGCCCGACGGCTGTAGGCAAACGGCCCGCCGGCGTGGGGAATTGCGGTAGTCAGTTCGGTGAAACTGAAGATGAAACAGGTGTACATGGTCGCGACCATCAGCGCCGTGACCAGAAAACCGAGGGTGCCGGCCGTGCCCCAGCCGTAACTCCAGCCGAAGTATTCGCCGGAAATCACCAGGCCGACGGCAATGCCCCATAGATGCAGGGTGCCGAGTGTGGGTTTGAGTTGTGTGGTGGAAGTCATAAGTCCTCTCTGTTTTTTATTGTTCGATCTGTTGGACTTTCGGGTGTGGCGGTTGAGGTGGAGGAGTGCTGTTCACGCAGCGGCAGTTATCACGCAAAACCTGAATGACGGGTACGCAAGGGCCGTGCCAGAGCGGCCAGACCATTGGTGGTGTGTCAGACAGGACGCCTTCGCGAGCAGGCTCGCTCCCACAAGGGAGTTGGCTCGCCACAAATCCACTGTGGGAGCGAGCCTGCTCGCGAAAGCCTTTGAAAGGGCGACACAGAAATATCTGAGTCGCCCTCGGGTTTTAGAAGAAGCCCAACGGATTGATGTCGTAGCTCACCAGCAGGTTTTTGGTCTGCTGATAGTGGTCGAGCATCATCTTGTGGGTTTCACGACCAACGCCGGATTTCTTGTACCCGCCGAACGCGGCATGCGCCGGGTACAGGTGGTAGCAGTTGGTCCACACGCGACCGGCCTTGATCGCGCGGCCCATGCGGTAGGCGCGGTTGATGTCGCGGGTCCACAGACCGGCGCCGAGGCCGAACTCGGTGTCGTTGGCAATCGCCAGGGCTTCGGCTTCGTCCTTGAAGGTGGTGATGCTCACCACCGGGCCGAAGATTTCTTCCTGGAACACGCGCATTTTGTTGGTGCCCTTGAGCAGGGTCGGCTGGATGTAATAGCCGGTCGCGAGACTGCCCTCGAGTTTTTCCACCTTGCCGCCGGTCAGCAGCTCGGCGCCTTCACCCTTGGCGATTTCCAGGTACGACAGGATCTTGTCGAATTGCTGCTCGGACGCCTGGGCGCCGACCATGGTGTCGGTGTCCAGCGGATCGCCACGCTTGATCTGGCTGACTTTCTTCATCACCGCTTGCATGAATTCGTCATAGATCGACTCTTGCACGAGTGCGCGCGACGGGCAGGTGCACACTTCGCCCTGGTTGAAGAATGCCAGCACCAGACCTTCAGCGGCTTTTTCGATGAAGCTCGGTTCGGCCTGCATGATGTCTTCGAAGAAGATGTTCGGCGATTTGCCGCCCAGCTCCACGGTGGACGGAATGATGTTTTCGGCAGCGCATTTCATGATGTGTGAGCCGACCGGGGTCGAGCCGGTAAAGGCGATTTTGGCGATGCGTTTACTGGTCGCCAGGGCTTCGCCGGCTTCTTTGCCGAAACCTTGCACCACGTTGAGCACGCCCGGTGGCAGCAGATCACCGATCAGCTCCATCAACACGCAGATGCCCAGTGGAGTCTGCTCGGCAGGCTTGAGCACCACGCAGTTACCGGCGGCCAGCGCCGGGGCGAGTTTCCACGCGGCCATCAGCAGCGGGAAGTTCCACGGGATGATCTGACCGACCACGCCCAGTGGTTCATGGATGTGATAGGCCACGGTGTTGCCGTCGATTTCGGCAGCGCTGCCTTCCTGGGCGCGCAGGCACCCGGCGAAGTAGCGGAAATGGTCGGCAGCCAGCGGGATGTCGGCGTTGAGGGTTTCGCGGATGGCTTTGCCGTTGTCCCAGGTTTCGGTGATCGCCAGCAGTTCGAGGTTTTCTTCGATGCGGTCGGCGATTTTCAGCAGGATCAGCGAGCGCGCCTGCACAGAGGTCGCGCCCCACGCATCGGCAGCGGCGTGGGCGGCGTCCAGTGCCTTGTCGATGTCTTCGGCAGTGGAGCGGGGGAATTCGGCAATCGGTTGGCCATTCACTGGCGAGGTGTTAGTGAAGTACTGACCTTTGACAGGCGCGACGAACTCGCCGCCGATGTAGTTACCGTACTTGCTCTTGAACGAGACTTTGGCGCCTTCAGTACCGGGGTGAGCGTAACGCATGATGATGTTCTCCTTGGCTTTGTACTTATTAGAGAAACGCGCAAGTGCGCTTGCTATAAGCGTAGAGCAAAGGTCGGGCCACTGCCGTGCAGGGCCTGTAAATCAAGGGGTTGGGCGGTTTATGTCGGACGAGTGGATTGCGCCTGTGACGGTTTCGGTACAGGTCGAGTGACAGTTTGTACCGCTTTCGGCACAGCCGGTGACTGACCGGTCTTGCCAGCATTGCAATGCCGGGGCGGCTGGAGGATGCTGGGCGTCAAATTGCCGCAGAGCGCTCTTCTGTGGCGAGGGAGCTTGCTCCCGCTGGGCTGCGAAGCGGCCCCAAAATGTCACCGATCATGAACTTTGGCGAGCGCTGCGCACTCGAGCGGGAGCAAGCTCCCTCGCCACAAGGTGGTGCCAACTCCGAATGCCGGAGTATGGCTTTCGGGGAGAACAATAAGAAATGCACGACAACCATTTGAGTCGCCATGCCCAACAGGTGCTCACCGTGACCCAGGGCAAACCGCACCTGCACGGTCCCGGTGCCGATCCGTCGATTGCTCGTTCGTGGCTGCGCTGTCTGGAGGACTATCACCTCGACCCGGCTCTGACCATGGCGCCGACCGTGCTCGAACACGGGCGCGTACTGGAAAGCCGCGAACGCCTGCAACAAGTGTTGCAGATCGCCGGCAATGAAATGAGCAGCCTGCATCAACAACTCTCCGGCGCCGGCCACGCGGTGCTGCTGACCGACGCGCGCGGGGTGATCCTCAACTGCGTCACCGCGCCCGCCGAACGCAAGATTTTCGAACGTGCCGGCCTCTGGCTCGGCGCCGACTGGAGCGAAGCCTGCGAAGGCACCAACGGCATCGGCACCTGCCTGGTTGAACGGCAGGCGCTGACCATTCATCAAGATGAACACTTTCGCGGCCGTCACACCGGCCTGACCTGTTCTGCCAGCCCGGTGTTCGACCCGCACGGTGAGCTGCTGGCGGTACTCGACGTGTCCTCGGCGCGCCACGATGTCTCGCGGCAAAGCCAGTTTCACACCATGGCGCTGGTCAACCTCTCGGCGAAGATGATCGAGAGTTGCTACTTCCTGCGCTGTTTCGATAACCAATGGTTGCTGCGCTTTCATCTGCAGGCCGAATCGGTCGGGTTGTTCAGCGAAGGCTTGCTGGCGTTTGACGGCGAAGGGCGGATCAGTGCGGTCAACCAGAGTGCGTTGAATTTGCTCGGGCATATTCGTGGCGGCTTACTGGGTAAACCGGTCGAGGCGTTTTTCGATTGTTCACTGGATGAGTTGCTTGGCCGCGCGAGTGCCCATGCCAGCGCCAGTTGGCCGTTGCGCACTCGGGACGGCCGGCAGCTGTTTGCCGTGTTGCGCGGAGAGTCGCGCAGACCAACGCCGATCATGCCCGCGCCGGTCATTCCGGCACCTGCGCGCTTGGCGGGCATTTGTCTCGGTGATGAGGCCTTGCAGGCGGATTTCCGCAAAGCCCTGCGCGTCTTCGAGCGTGATGTGCCGTTGCTGATCAATGGCGAAACCGGCTCCGGCAAGGAAGCCTTCGCCAAGGCTGTGCACCAGGCCAGCCAGCGTTCGAACAAAGCCTTTGTCGCGCTCAACTGCGCGGCCATTCCTGAAAGCCTGATCGAAAGCGAACTGTTCGGCTATCGCGGCGGCAGCTTCACCGGCGCGCGCAAGGACGGTATGCGCGGCAAGTTGCAGCAGGCCGATGGCGGTACGTTGTTCCTTGATGAAATCGGTGACATGCCTTTGGCGTTGCAAACTCGTTTGTTGCGCGTGCTTGAGGACCGGCAAGTGGTGCCGATCGGTGGCGAGCCGGAATCAGTCAACGTGCGAATCATCAGCGCCACCCACCGTAATCTGTTGGAACGGGTTGCGGATGGCAGCTTCCGCGAGGATTTGTATTACCGGCTCAACGGCCTGGAAGTGGCGTTGCCGGCGTTACGCGCCCGCAGTGATAAATCGCAGTTGCTGGATTTCCTGCTCGCCGAGGAGGCGGGCGGCGAAACGATCCTGATCGACGAACCGGCGCGCCAAGCGTTGCTGGCCTTCAACTGGCCGGGCAACGTGCGCCAGTTGCGCAATGTGCTGCGCACGCTGGCGGCGTTGTGTGATGAAGGGCGGATCGGGCTGGAGGATTTGCCGGTGATGATTCGGCAGGGGCGGCCAGTCATTTCACCAGTCGAGTCTTGCGAGCATCCACTGGAAGATGCCGAGCGGTTGGCTCTGCTCAATACGCTGGAGCAAACCCGCTGGCACATGACCCAAACGGCGCAGCAACTAGGTGTCAGCCGCAACACTCTTTACAGGAAGCTGCGTAAGCATGGGATTGAGCGGCGAGTCAGTTAGAAGGCCCTCACCCTATCCCTCTCCCGGAGGGAGAGGGGACTGACCGAGTCGGTCTACTGATCTACACCGACCTGAAATATCGAGCCGAACTCAGGATTTGAAGGCAACCAAGATCGGCTCCATCTCCCTGGGGGAAAGGGGACTGATCGAGGTGTTTTGGCGATTTACGCCGACCTGAAATATTGAGCCGAACTCAGGATTTGAAAGCAACCGAGATCGGCTCCCTCTCCCTCGGGAGAGGGCTGGGGTGAGGGGCGACAATTAGCTGCCGAACCGAGATACTGCGGCCAACCAGTCCCGCCCCTCACCTAAAGAGTGCGATTTCCCCCTCCCTAAGCTAACCTGCGGCCATGTTTTACGAGGTCGACTATGCACATTCATATTCTGGGTATCTGCGGGACTTTCATGGGCTCGATGGCGGTGTTGGCCAAAGAGCTGGGCCATCACGTGACCGGCTCTGACGCCAACGTCTATCCACCGATGAGCACACAGCTGGAAGCCCAAGGCATTCAGCTGACGCAGGGTTATGACCCGGCGCAACTCGATCCGGCACCGGATCTGGTGGTGATCGGCAACGCCATGTCCCGCGGCAACCCGGCGGTGGAATATGTGCTGAACAAAGGTCTGCCGTATGTGTCCGGCCCGCAGTGGCTGGCTGACCATGTGCTGCAAGGTCGCTGGGTATTGGCGGTTGCCGGTACGCACGGCAAGACCACCACCAGCAGCATGCTCGCCTGGGTACTGGAACATGCCGGCATGAGCCCGGGCTTCCTGATTGGCGGCGTGCCGCAGAACTTCTCGGTATCTGCTCGCCTGGGCGGCACGCCATTCTTCGTGATCGAGGCCGACGAATACGACAGCGCCTTCTTCGACAAGCGCTCGAAGTTCGTGCACTATCGTCCGCGCACTGCGATCCTGAATAACCTTGAGTTTGATCACGCCGACATCTTCCCCGATCTGCCGGCGATCGAACGGCAGTTCCATCACTTGGTGCGGACCATTCCGAGTGAAGGTCTGGTCATCCACCCGACCACCGAGCCGGCCTTGCAGCGTGTGATCGAAATGGGCTGCTGGACCCCGGTGCAAACCACCGGTGCCGGCGGTCAGTGGCAGGTCAAACTGCTGAGCGAAGACGGTTCGGCATTCGAAGTGATGTTCGAAGGTGTGTCGCAAGGCACCGTCGAATGGGAGTTGACCGGTCAGCACAACGTCGCCAACGCCTTGGCCGCACTGGCCGCTGCTCGTCATGTTGGCGTGGTGCCGTCGATGGGCATCGCTGGCCTGAGCGCGTTCAAGAACGTCAAACGCCGCATGGAGAAAGTCGCCGAAGTACGCGGCATTACCATCTACGACGACTTCGCCCACCACCCGACTGCAATTGCCACCACCCTCGACGGCTTGCGCAAACGCATCGGCGACGCACCGCTGATCGCGATCATCGAACCGCGCTCCAATTCGATGAAGCTCGGCGCGCACCGTGACGGTTTGCCCGACAGCGTGGTCGATGCCGATCAAGTGATCTGGTACGCCCCGGCCAACCTCGGCTGGGACCTGGCCGGCACCGCCGCGCTGTGCACGGTGCCGTCGATTGTCAGCGACTCGCTGGAAGGCATCATCGAGCGTGTGAAAAGCCAGGCGCAGCCCGGCACGCACGTGGTGATCATGAGCAATGGCGGCTTCGGCGGCCTGCACGGCAAACTCGCCGAGGCGCTGCAATGAACACTCGCTTTGAGAGCAATGGCCCCGAACGCATCACGCTGGCGATGACCGGCGCGTCCGGCGCGCAGTACGGCTTGCGCCTGCTCGATTGCCTGGTGCGGGAAGATCGCGAAGTGCACTTCCTGATCTCGAAAGCTGCGCAACTGGTCATGGCTACCGAGACCGATGTCACGCTGCCGCCCAAGCCGCAGATGATGCAGGCCTTCCTGACCGAATACACCGGGGCCGCCGCCGGGCAGATCCGCGTGTACGGCAAGGAAGACTGGATGTCGCCGGTGGCCTCGGGGTCGGGCGCTCCGGCGGCGATGGTCGTGGTGCCGTGCTCTACGGGCACGCTATCGGCGATTGCCACGGGTGCCTGCAATAACCTGATCGAGCGCGCGGCTGATGTCACTTTGAAAGAGCGTCGCCAGTTGATTCTGGTGCCGCGTGAAGCGCCGTATTCGAGCATTCATCTGGAGCACATGCTCAAGCTGTCGAACATGGGCGTGACGATTCTGCCAGCCTCGCCGGGCTTTTATCACCAGCCGCAAACCATTGATGATTTGATCGATTTCGTTGTGGCGCGGATCCTCAATCTGCTTGGCATTCCCCAGGACATGCTGCCGCGTTGGGGTGAGCATCATCTGAGCAGTGATGAATAAGCTGCTGGCGATCGGGTTGGCGTTGATGCTGACCGGGTGTGCGACGGCGCGCACGCTGGATGCGGCCAAACCGGGGGCGCCGGTGGTGTACTCCGGGACGCGGCTGGATTTGTATGCGCTGAATGGCGGGTGCTGCGCGATGGACCGGTTCGGGGCTGAGGCGCCGAGTTATCCGGGTGTGGATCTGCCGGCGAGTGCGTTGCTCGATACGCTGTTGTTGCCGTTGTCATTGCTGACGGTGATTGGCGTGAGTTTTCAGGCGACTGGTGGATTGTAGGGGAGTGCTGTGCACTCCTGTGGCGAGGGAGCTTGCTCCCGCTGGGCTGCGAAGCGGCCCCAAACCCGACGACGCGGTCCATCAGATCAGATATACCGCATGCTCAGGATTTGCGACTGCTGCGCAGTCGAGCGGGAGCAAGCTCCCTCGCCACAAAATCCCGCAGTTATTTGCCGAGCTTGCGCAGCTCATCCGACTCGATCACCCGCACGCCATCCTGCTCTTCCAGCGCCAGCCGCCACATCGCCCGCGCCAATTGGCACGCTTCGATGCCCCGGTATTTACCCGGAATCAGCTTCGACAACGGCCCGGCCAACTGTTCGGCCAAGCGTGGCTCCGTGCGTTCACCCAGCAACAACGACGGCCGGCAAATGGTCAGTTGCGGCCAGTCCTGCGCACGCAAGGCCTGCTCCATTTCGCCTTTGACCCGGTTGTAAAAAACCGAAGACTTCGGATCCGCGCCGATCGCACTGATCACGATCAGGTGCCGCGCGCCCATCTCCCGCGCGCGTTTGGCAAACGCCACCACCATGTCCAGATCCACGGCGCGAAACGCCGCTTCCGAACCGGCCTGTTTGATGGTGGTGCCGAGGCAGCAATAGGCGATGTCGACGCGGCCACTGAGCTGCGGCAGAAACGCCTGCGGATCGCCCACCGGGTTTTCAAGATGCGGATGTTCGGCCAATGGCCGACGGGAAGGGGCGAGCACGCGAGAAATCGTTGGCTCGTTGAGCAAACGGTCGAGTAGATGTTCACCGGTCAACCCGGTGGCTCCGGCAAGCAATACGTGCTGAGGCGTCAAGTACATAGTGTCTCTCCCTTGATACTGTTCAGCTTAGTTGCTCTTTGTCGCTCCGTCGTTCAACGCAGCACTTTGCAATGCTTTTCTCGCTTGCTGTTTGCGTAGCAGTTGCCAGTGCGACAGCACGGTTTTCGGTGCCCAGATCTGCGGCTCCGACGCTTCGAAATTATCCGCCAGTTCACGCTCGGCGACGGTGGCCTTGGCCAGTTTGAAGGCTTGCTCCAGATCATCGGTCTGGTTCAGGGCCTGGGCGAACAGCGCATCGCCGAAGTAGGTGAAGTTGGCTTCTTCCGAGCAGCCGAAGGACACGCGATCAGCGCGCGAGGCGGTCATGATCAGCGTGCGTTCGTCTTTCAGCGCCGGGATGAAACCGCCGGAGTAGCACGACGAAATCACGATGATCTTGTCACGGTTTTTCAGCGGTGCCAGCACGGCGGCGAGTTCGTCGGCGGGCAGGTCGGCCAGTTCCATGCGCGGCTGGTCGAGCACCAGTTCATGTTCGGCGGTGCCGTGGCTGGTCAGGTAGATGAACAGCAGGTCTTCCGGGCCGCTGCGTTCGGCCAGCGTTTGCGCGGCACGACGCAGGTTTTCGCGGGTGGCCATCGGCCGGTCGCTGAGGTGGTCGCGGTGGTTGACCAGACGGACCTGGCCATAAGCGCCGAAGCGCGTGTTGAGCATGTTGGCGACGTAGTCGGATTCGCGCAGGAACACGCTTTGCTTGCCGTCGCCACCGAGGGTCAACGTGTACAACTCGACCGCCGGGGTCGAAGCAGGGATGGCCGCCAGCGCGTCATCGAGCAGACGGCCCTGAGCGAGCAAACCGAGTTCGAGCGTATCGGGCAGCAACTTGCCGTCAGCATCGCGCACGCGCTGGCCGTTGATCCAGGTGCCGCTCATCACGCTGCCATCGGTGAGCACCAGGGTGCCGCGTCCGGCGTAGCTGTCGTTGTCGAAGCCGCCGATATAGAAGCTGCCGTCAGGCAGGTTCAATCGGCCCTGGCCGCTGAAGCGCCAGTCGCTGAAAGCGCCGATGTAGTGGCTGCCGTCGGCACCGTTCAGTTCGCCTTTGCCGGTCAGCGCGCCTTCCTTGAACTGGCCGAGCCAGACGTCGCCGTCGGCGTTTTCGTAGCGACCTTTGCCGTGCAGTTGATTGTTCTTGAAGCCTCCGACGTAGATATCGCCGTCGGCGCTGTTGAACGTGCCGTTGCCTTCCAGCTGACCGTTGACGAAATGCCCGCTGAACGAGTTGCCGCTGGCATCGCCGCGCTGGCCTTCACCGTTGGGTTTACCGTGAGCGAACTGGCCTTGATAGGAGCTGCCGTCATCCATTTCCAGGCGGCCGAGCCCGGAATATTGGTCAGACTTGAATTCGCCACGGTAGGTCATGGCGTTTTCTTTCAGGGTGCCTTCGCCTTCGCGGCGTCCCTGTTTGAAGCCGCCGGTGTAGCTGCTGGCGTTGGTGGTCAGGCTGCCCTGACCGTCGAACAGGCCTTGCTGGAACTGGCCGCGATAGACTTCGCCGTTGCTGCCGTGCCATTCGCCCTGACCATGCCACTGACCCTTGTCGAACTGCCCGGCATACCAGCTGCCGTTGGGGTAGTCGACGCGGCCCTGACCTTGCAGCAAGCCATCGACCAGTTCACCGCGATAGCGTCCGCCGTCGGGCAGGCGCGCATCCGGGGGCAACAGCGATTCGCCGTCGCCGCACGCGGTGAGCATCAGGGTCAAGGCAAGGGGTGCAAGACGAGCAAGTGAGCGCATAGCGGGATCCGGGCAATTAGGCGACCGAGTATGCCGCAGCTATGTGACCTAATGCAGCCGGTAAAAACAGTGTTGACGCGAAACAGCGTGCGCTGCTTCGCATCCAGAACCATCAGACGAAGCAGAGCGACAGTGGCTCGGCGATATAGGCCGGTTTGTCCGAGCCTTCTATCTCCAGTGTCGCGGTGGCTTTGAGCAGCCACTGGCCCGGTTTTTTCTCGGTCACTTCACCCAGATCGACCTTCAGGCGGACCTTGGAATTGACCTTCACTGGCTGGATGAAACGCACGCTGTCCAGACCGTAGTTGACCACCATCTTCACGCCCTGCGGCAGGATCAGGATGTCTTCCATCAATTTCGGGATCAGCGACAACGACAGGAAACCGTGGGCAATGGTGCTGCCAAATGGCGTTTGCGCGGCTTTGACCGGGTCGACGTGAATGAACTGATAATCACCGGTGGCTTCGGCGAACAGGTTGATGCGTTCCTGATCGATGGTGAGCCATTCGGAACGTCCGAGTTCCTTGCCGACATAATCTTTGAGCTCTGCAACGGGAACATAGGGCATTGAGACTCTCCTTGGGTTCATCGGGTTTTATAGTTTTTCAGGTGGGGGATTTGACCGCCCTGCGAACCACTGTAGATCATCATGGCGATTTGCTCCGGTCAACCGACCATGCTTTTGGCGAATGCCGATCCATAGCGCAGGCGTGCTTATAATGCCGAGCCTCTGCTGGGCGAAAAGTAAGACGGAGATGTCGGATGTTGCTACGTGGCCTGACCCTGCTGGTGCTGTTTCAATTGCTCGGCACGGCGTTCAATCATTTGCTGTTGCCGGTGCTGCCGGGGCCGATCATCGGTCTGCTGCTGTTGCTGGTCTTCCTGATCATTCGCGGTGAAGTCGGCGAACCGTTGAACCTCGCGGCCGGCAGCCTGCTGCGCTATCTGCCATTGCTGCTGGTACCGCCCGCCGTCGGCGTGATGGTCTACGCCACGGCGATTGCTGCGGATTTCTGGGCGATTGTCGGGGCGCTGGTGTTGTCGCTGCTGCTGTCGATGGCGTTCGCCGGGGTACTGATGCAGCGCCTGGTCAAACGGCACGCACCCACGTCGGAGGAGTCCTGATGCTTTTCGACTGGCAGGGTGCCTGGGCTTCAGTCATTCATCATCCGCTGTTTGGTATCGGCATCACCCTCGGTGCTTATCAACTGGTGCTGGCGGCGTTCGAGAAAACCCGCTGGATCTTTCTGCAACCGGTGCTGGTCTCCATGCTGTTGGTGATCGGCGTGCTGGTCGGCTGCGGCCTGACTTACGCCGAGTACCGCAAGAGCACCGAGATCCTCAGCATTCTGCTCGGCCCGGCAACGGTGGCGCTGGCGGTGCCGCTGTACTTGAATCTGCGACGCATCCGTCAATTGTTCTGGCCGATTTTTACTACGCTGGTGATAGGCGGCGTGGTCGCGACGGGCATGGGTGTGGCGCTGGGCTGGTGGTTTGGTGCTGATCACATGATTCTGATGACCATGGCGCCGAAGTCGGTGACCTCGCCGATCGCGATGCTGGTGGCCGAACAGATCGGTGGCGTCGCGGCGCTGGCGGCGGTGTTCGTGCTGATCACCGGGGTGATCGGCGCGATCTTCGGCCCGGCGCTGCTGACTCGTCTCGGTGTGCACAGCCCCGAGGCGCGCGGTATGGCGCTGGGCATGACCGCGCATGCGGTCGGCACCTCGGTGGCGTTGCAGGAAAGTGATGAGTGCGGCGCCTTCGCGGCGCTGGCAATGAGTCTGATGGGCGTGGCCACGGCGGTGTTCCTGCCGTTGGCGGTGTCGATGGTGGTGTAAGGAAATGTCTATGAGTCTGCCGCTTTTTCCGCTCAACACAGTGCTGTTTCCCGGCTGCAACCTCGACCTGCAGATCTTCGAGGCGCGCTATCTGGACATGATCGGCCGCTGCATGAAACAGGGCGGCGGTTTCGGCGTGGTATGCATCCTTGATGGCCATGAGGTGGGTGTTGCGCCTGAAGGTTTTGCCTTGGTTGGCTGTGAGGCGCGGATCACCGATTTCCAGCAGCAGGACAATGGTCTGCTGGGGATTCGGGTGCAAGGCGGTCGACGCTTCAGCGTGTTGCGCACCGAAGTGCAGCGCGATCAATTGATCATCGCCGATGTCGAGTGGCTGGACGAGGAGCCGGAGCAACCGTTGCAGGATGAAGATGCCGACTTGGTGGCGCTGCTCAAGGCATTGGCGGAGCATCCGATGGTCGAGGCGCTGAACATGGGTACAGAGGCGCTGGGACAGCAGTCCTTGGCCAATCAATTGGCCTATCTGTTGCCTTTCACTGAAGAAGACAAAATCGATCTGTTGCAACTCGATGACCCGCAACAGCGACTCGACGCGATCCAGGCGTTGCTCGATGAGTTGCAGGGTGAGTTGTTCGCATAATTGCACCTCGACACACCCCGCGACACGCTCGCAGTGTTTGCGCTTTTCTTGAGCATGAGTCACTGGAACGCTTCATCAGGCCCCCTACGGATCAGACCCCGATGTAATGATGAACATCACATCGGGGCGCTGGGCATCAAGCAGGTTCGCTCGGGTCCAGGGAGGCGATGGCGGCCGGTGCTATGACGAGGTCTTCGGGTTTGATCTGCAAGGACGGATCGTTGTCGAATCCCCAATAGTCTTTTATCGAGTTGTAATACACCCTGTCGTTCGTTTTCGTAGTTGTGCCAAGGTTCTGGACAATGACTCTGGCGGCCAGCTCATTGCGTTGCCGGTGCAGGCGGATGTCGGCCAGCAGGCTATCGAGACTCGAATAGCTTTGTGCGTTGATCAGGTAAAGTTGCAGCACTTCAAACAGCAACGCGGCCTCATAAATGTTGCCGGAGCGGGTCACAACGCTCACCGATTCGACGGGCACGTCATCTTCTATGGTCGGCAACTCGATCAAGGCGCTGCCCACCCACAGGCGCTCGGACTCGAGCTTGATGTCGTCGCGGCCGATTGCCTCGCTCATCCGCGCGGTGAACAGACTCCAGGTGGAGGCATTGTTCGTTTTTGCAGTGGCACCGGGCGTCATCAGGCGAATGATCACGTTGCTGGCCAGATAGATGTCGTAGGTCGAGCTTTCGCCTTGTAAAACATAGATGCCATTGTGGGATACGGCTTCTATATCGACCCGGTTGGGTGTGGCTGGCAGCGCGACGGTGCGAGCAATCGTTGGCCGGGAAAACAGATAATCTCCATACCTTGGCTTCAGGCAGTCTGCTGCCTTGCGAAGCTTGTTGCCCGGCTCCATGGCGTCTGACAGATAGGGCAGAGCGGGCAATTGCAGCCGGTAAGAGACGCCATCCTGCATCACCAGGGCAATGTCCTGTGTCACCTGCGCAGTCGTGACCTTGAGGCTGTTCCGGCCACTGTAGCCGTTGGCGTGCGTCGAAGCCTGGATGATCCCCTTGAACGTCACTGTTTTCGATGGAAGCAACAGCGAGATATTGATGTTGCTGTAATACAGGTGAGAGTTGAGCGATACGCCCGCGCGCTTCTCGACATGGTAATTGACGATCACATCGGCCATTTCCTCATCCTTGTAATCCAGGTAGATGACCCTGGAGCTGCCTGGCAGGCCGGGACTGGCAACGAATTCGACTCTGCGGTCGGTGCGTGCCACAAAATGCCGCTTCGGTCCCTGCTCCGCGAGCGTAACCGTGCCGCCATTGACAATCTCGGTGGCAGCGGATTTGCCAATGCTGCTGACGACCACTTCAACATCCTGCGCCTGCGCCCCTTGCATGAGCGAAGGCAGGGCCGGCATCAGTTCATAGCCGTCCTGGGTCTTGAACAGCAATTGGCCATTTTTCAGGTGGCGCTGACCGTCGACCCATTGGTAGGTGTTTTCGATCGTCAGGACATGCTCGGGGTCTTCACCGTCGCGGCCACGCAAGGAGCTGACGAGCAGTGAGGTGCCGACGATCTGCCAACGCTGGATCCATTCGATGGGCCAGCCCAGTTCGATGACGCTCAACTGCTCGCCGTCTTCAATGATCGTTGTTATGGCTGTGGTATCGGCGATGTAGTAGCGATCCTGGCCCTGACCTCCGTCGACACGGCAATCGGCGCCGCGGATGGCAATGGTGTCGTCGCCGTGGCCGGCCGCGATGTGATCATTGCCATTGGCCGAAATGCGATTGGCTTCGCTGCTCCCGGTGACCAGGCTGACACCATTGCGCAATGTCGAGATGTTTTCGATCGCGCGCACGTGTGCGATCTCGATCGCAGTCGTGGTCTGGTCATGGCTGCGCAGGGCGACCTTGCCGGTCTGCAGATTGATGTCGTAACCGATGTGGCGCGTATCGGTGGCCGGGCGGCGGCCTTCAAAGGCCAGCGTGTCGGGGCCTTCGCCGCCATCGAGGGTGCTGGTCCTGGATGGCGCTGTCACCTGATTGAGTATGTTGGCGGTGGTTTCGAAGTAAAACTCATCGGCCTTGCTGCCCCCGGTCAGGGTCTTCGTGCCCTCCCGATAGCTGAAGAAATTAGGTTTGTCATTGACCCCGACAACCTGATCGTTGCCGTCATCGAGCCGCCAGAACACCCCTTTGTCATCACCGGGCGCACCTTTGACGCTGCCCGCGAGGTTTGTCGGTATGCCGTCGTGGGCATCGATGATGTCGTCGCCGCCGATGATGACTGTTTCGCTGTCGAGCTTGAACGCTTGCTCTCCGGCGCGCTCGTCCCATTGGTATCGCCAGATTTTCAAGGGCTTGAGTTCGACACTGAAGCTGCCGTTGACCACATATTGCGCAAAGTTCTTGTAGGCACCTTCCAGCAGGGCTTTGGCCGAGACATCTCGTTGCTTGGTGTAATCACTGAAGGCCTTGGAGATTTTGAAGCGGTCCAGCACTTCTTGATCCAGCTCCTGGCCGGTGAAAGCGAACCAGCCGGAGCGCAAGCGTTCATGGGCGCTCAGTTCGATGTAATCATCAATGTCGTCGACCACTCGCGCGGCCTGGTAAATCATCGACCCGAGGATGAGGATGGCCGCTGCGGCGAGGCCCAGTGGGCCGGCGACGCTGCCAAACCCGGCCAGCGCCGCGGCGCCCAGCGCCAGGCTGATGCCCGCACCGGCGACACTCAGACCGCCGGCGACGTAGTGGTCCTGCGCCTCCTTGCCGCTGGTCGCTGCGGCTGCCTTGAACGAGGACACGGCATCGCTGATGTCGAATGGCAGGGTGATCGCACTGGCAAACAGGCCGGCACCCCGACTCAGGTGTTTGCCGGCCGAGGTCAGCGGGAATCGCCCAAACGCCTTCGAGCCGTTTCTGAGCATCGCTTCGCCGGTTTTGGTCAGCCCGCGTTCGATGATCAGAGAACCGAATTCGGCAGCAATCGACCCCCCCTGGTAGACCGCCTCCAGCGTGTCGCCTTTTTTGATGGCGTCCATCATCGCCATATAGCCGCTGTAGATACCAAACGCCTGCAACCCTACACCGGCGCCACTCATCAGGTAGCTTTTGGATTTGCTGACCCAGCCCGGTGCATTCTCAAACGAGTCGACGCGATGAATGTCCAGTGTTTGTGCCGCGTGGCTCAGTTGGTTCAGTCGATCCATGCCGCTGTCGGGGGGCAGCGGTCTGGCGCTGACGAACAGCGCCGAGGCGTTGGCGGAACGTTTGCAGGCAATTTCAAAGAAGAGGGTGGCCACGACCCCGCTGTCGGCGATGTCCGCATGCTTGACGCGCGTCTCGACGGTTGCCGAGTTGAAGTTGAGCGCGTTCAGAAAGGCCTGGTCCGGTGTTTTTATGCTGGCGTTCGCCGCACTGATAACCTGGCCGTTGACCGTGGCGCCCAGAGCCTTGAGTTCCACGCGGCTCACCCAGACTTCACCGATGCGCAGGGGGCCGAAATGTTTGTCGAGGGATTTGAGTGTGGCTTTTACGCCATCGCCGTCGATGAGTATGTCCGTTGTTACGTTTGCAGGTGTGGGAGTGGCTTCAATATTGCGGGCCACAGGTGCATCAGTATTGGCCGAACTATGGATCGGTGTTACCTGGAGAGTGGGAGAGAGGGGTATTTCGATTGCTGGTTCGATAACTGTTGCCATGAATTGATCCTTTAATGATAAGCGTCATGCCGCCCCGGTTTCCGTACCGGTTTGAATAAAGCCAGGCGATTGCTTGAAACAGGCGAAGTTGTTGCGAATACAGGCGCTCAAGCGCATTCATTCAGGCCAGGTGATGTCGTCGCCGAACTCGTCTTTGTTGCCGGAAAGTTTAAGTATCGGTTTACCCGCCGCGTGCACGGCATCGATCAATCGATCGTATTCATGATGGTTGGCACGGCCTGCGTGGGTTGCCGCTTCGATACGTTCGGCGTTGCTGCCGGCCTGCTGCTGGAGGTCGTAAACGTTCGCCGCTTTGCTCAGGGTTGAATCCAGCAACCAGACGCGCTTGGCGTCCAGACCTTTTCTGGTGACGGAAATCAGGCCTTCGTGATCATCCGAGGGAAACCGGGTGGTCGGCGCGGCGAGGGCGGACGAGTTGAACAGATAGTTCACTTCATGGGGGACCACTTCCAGGCCGCGGGTGTCCAGCACATAGATAAACATTTGCGTCTGGCGCTCCCGGATCCGTTCGTAGTTGCGCTCCCGGTCCATCGCTACAGGACTTGCGATATCCGACCAGTCGGAAGACGTGCTGCTGTCGCTGCTGTTGCCTGCATCGCTGTCAGGCGATGCATCGTCCGCAGGCCGGCCGGGGTATTTGTTGGTCTGGCTGTTGAACCGCAGATATTCCGGGTCCGGTGCGCTGGCATACATCTGCCCCTCCTTCAGGCTGAACGTGGCGCTCATCGGTTTATGCGTGGAGGCCCCGGGACTGTGTGCGTAGCGGGGCAGCATGGTGTCGTCATTCGCCAATTCGAACGGTGTGCGTTCATCCCCGCGAAACAGCGCCGGCACGTCGGTTCGATAAAGGCAGTTGTGCCGGTTGCGCAGGTAACCCAGTTTCGCCAACAGCGCTTCACGCAGTTCAGCGGTCAAGAGGCGTTCCGGGTCGTACCAGTCATGTCGCGGATGGCGTTTCAAATGCAGTTCGCTGATGGCATCCCGACTCAGTTGGTCGAGGCGATACGGATTACCGATGTCCTGTGTCAGACGCTTATGCACCGTTGCCCACTCCGGCATCGTCAACTCGGTTTTCAGGTGCTGCTGCAAGCGGGTCAACTGGCTTGGCAGCAGGTTGTATGCCTGCAGGAAGGTCTCGCGTTCTGTAGCCGTCATGGACGGATGCAGCCAGCGCAGTGAGCTTCCCAGCAATGCCTCGACCGCGTTAGCCATCTCTCGCGGCTCGACCCAACCTGGCGGTTTGCCTGCAACCTGAGCCTCCATCCGGAATCGCGCGATGTCCTGGCCTTCCAGGCCGTACGCCTGCCATATCTGATGATCGGTCCATTGCTGCAAATGGGTGGCGGGGGCGCCAAACCCGGCAGCGGGCGGGGTGACCTGGATCCATCGGGCGTGTTGATCGCGGAACGCGAACAGTGTGTCGGTTCGCGATGAACCCGGTCGCGGTTCAAGTTCGTAATACCCCTGAGCATCCGGAGAGCGAACCGATGGGCTGTAGCGGTTTGGGTCGATGAAGGTTGGCGTCTCGATTACCCGAGGTTGTTTCGCCGTGGGTGAGTGATCAGTCGTTTCGTCCGTGAAGGCAGGGCGCCGCCTGGTGGCAGGCTCTCCTGCCGTTTGCGCGTGCTGGTGGACGCGGGTGATGGCAAGATCGTCTGGAGTCATACGCCAGGTTGGCCGTCCTTCATTTTTGTAGATGACCGGCCCACGGGCATGACGGTCTTTGAGCAGCTTCAATCGATAGACGTTGAGTGTGTCATCCAGATCGACGTGCGCGGTACGCAGACCTCCTTCGTATTCGACATCAACGAAGCGGCGCCCGACGATGTAACGCCAGCCCTCATCGTTCGCAGATTGCATGCCGCGCAGGAATGGTTCGTGAAGCCAGTACTTATCCACGGGATGTTCGTTCGCGTGGCCGGCAATGCTCCGTGTCGGCATGTCGCTGATGTGCAAGGGGGTTGGCACGGGCTGATCGACGACTGGATGAGTGGCCTGGGGGCGAGACGGTTGCGTCGAAGCACGGAGATCGAAAGGCCAGTGTGCGGGGGTGGAAGTGAAGTCAGGCTGGCGCGTAAGTGGCGTAATGGAATCGATGGGTTGCGGCGAAACAGTAAACGGTTTGCGCGGTACTTTTGGGCTCATGGATTACTCGGAGTTGATTGGATTCATAGGCGTTTGAAGTTTCTGATTGAGTGCAAACGGGTATTTGTGTGTTTCGGTTTAAAAGTGGATCGGAGGCGGTCGGTTGTTTTTCAATGTTGTGGGTTGAACGTTGCTGGCGAGTTCAATGTAAATGATTTTTTTGTCGTGGAGTTGGCGAGGGATCACGGCGTTGCGGCAAATATGTAACTTGGGTTTTAGTTGGGGTTTATATGTAGGTAGTTGGTGTTATTTAACTAAGAATAATTACCGGGAGGGTACAAAACTGGCGTAGGGGAATAGCGCCACTCTTGTCGGAATAATCCTTAAAGAGTGGCGATTAGAGAAAAGAGAAAAGCAGGCGTATTCAGTACGCGTAACGCAACAGCGTGTGGGGCAGGTGGCGCAGCGCGAAGAAACTGAACAGTGCCACCAGTGCCGGCAGAACCAGCCACCAGACTTTGAAGGGCATCGCGTTGAGCGGGGCCTGACGCTGATTCAGCCACAGGCTTGCAGCACAGACGCACGTCGCCAGCATCGCGCCGGCCAGAACATCGGTCGGCCAGTGCGCCCCCAGGTAAACCCGGGAGAGGGCGATCGCCAGAGCCGGAATACAGCCGACCAGCAACCAGGTCAATCGCATACGGGGTGGCTGGCCGCGACCCGCGAGGACGGCCAGGGTCAGGAACAGCGCGAATGAGCCAGAAGCATGGCCACTGGGCATGCTGAAGCTGGTAATCGGGTCGCTCAGTACTTCCGGGCGAACCCGTGCGAAGAACAGCTTGGTCCCCGTGTTGGCCAGCGCCGTGCAAAGCAAAGTACTTCCCGCAAAAATTGCCTGACGCCACTGGCGGCACAGCAACAGCAGGCCTGTCAGCAGAATGCTGAACATCAGCATGTTGCGGAACTCGCCGATCAGGGTAAAGGTGACGGCGATTTCATCCAGCAGTGGTTGGCGATGTTCCTGCACCAGCGTCATCACGCCTTGGTCGAGGGCCGTCAAATACGGATAGCCGATGAACAGCCCCAGCAGAATCAACAAGCTCATGCTGCTGATCCACAGAGTCGCCCGGCGGTGACGGCGCAAGCTGCTGTTCGCGCTGATGCCAACCATGGCCGCGATGCTGGCAGCGACGATTCCGGCCTCAAGCCAGAAACCCTCGGGCAATGGCAAGCGAAACGCGGCGCCGGTGGCCCAGCCTGGCAGCAGATAGGCCAGGCTCCAGCCAGCGGCCGCCAGCAGGCTGACGACGGCGAAGCGCGGGAAGGGCATGTCGCACATCCCGGCAACCATTGGCAGCATCGGGCGCAGCGGGCCGATAAAGCGCCCGACCAACAGGCTGGCGATGCCGTAACGCTGGAAGTAGGTCTCGGCTCCGGCCATCCATTCCGGATGGTGGCGCAGACCCGGCAGGCGGCGAATGTTCTGATGGAAATGCCGGCCGAGGAAGTACGAGATCACGTCACCGAGGATCCCGCCGAGAAAGCCCAGCAACAAGGTTTCGCTCAGCGACAGCGCACCGCTGCCGGCCAGAACGGCCACCGCAAACAGCAACACGGTGCCCGGCACGATCAAACCGGCAATCGCCAGGCACTCCACAAAGGCAACAATGAACACCGCCACAGCCAGCCACTGTGGATTGGCCGCCAGCCACCCGGTCACGCTATCGACCCATGGGCCCATACAGAAAAACTCCAGTCATTGATTAACCCTGTGCAGGCGCAGCCGTCGGCAGCCTGCAGTGGCATATGTTTACCGCAAGAAATAATCCCGGCCTTCGACCTGACCGCGTCGCAGCGGGTTCCGCGTGCACCATTGCGCATAGGTCGCGTCGACAAAGCGGTACATCAGATGCTCGTCTCGGCCATGGGGAATGCCCAGTCGGGTGGTTTGAATGATTTGCAAAGGTGCTGGCCCTGTGTCTTCCACCAGCAGTACTTCATGATCGAAACGCTTGGCGTCCCACACCGGCACTTTCAAACCCAGCGCTTTGCACAGCAAGGTCTGCCCGGCGCAGAGCTTCTGCGACGGGCGTGGATGTCCCTGGGCGTCGGGGTTGTTCAGCAGCATCTGCGCCAGACTCGCCGGCCCGCTGATTTCATCGACCCACGGATAGGCGGATTTGATCAGCACTGCATTGCCGGGTCCCTGCGCGCTGAAGTTCAGCGAATCGCCGCCCCGGGCGTAATACATATAGATGTGGCCGCCATCCAGAAACAAAGCCTTACGTTTTTCTGTGTAGCCCAACGAAGCGTGACTGCCTTTTTCTGCGCAGTAATAGGCTTCGGTTTCGATGATTCGCGCGCTCAGCCACAGATCGCCAACCCGGTGGCGAATGACTTTGCCGAGCAGATCTTGCGCCAGCACTTGCGCATCTCGGTCGAAAAAGGCGTCCGGCAGCCCCAGCGGCAGGCGTTCGGCGCGGTTGCGAACGGTCAGGTTGGACATGGCAGGCAATGTTTATCCAGGCTCAGGAGGTCGTGATGATAACAACGCGCGGCTTAATTGGGCCTGAACGCCGGCGAATCCGCGTTCATTTCGACCATCCGCCCGTCACCGCTGTTAGTCCCGGGACACGACAGCTATAATCTGCCGCTTTCCTCTTTGCCAAGACCCCAGCAGACCATGACTGAGTCCGTTCTTGACTACATGACCCGATTGGGTCGCGCCGCCCGCGAAGCTTCCCGGGTCATCGGCCGTGCCAGCACCGCGCAGAAAAACCGCGCCTTGCAGGCTGCTGCCAATGCTCTGGATGCCGCGCGGGCCGAGCTTGCCGCAGCCAATGAGCTGGATCTGGCCGCCGGTCGTGCCAATGGTCTGGAACCTGCCTTGCTGGAACGTCTGGAACTGACCCCGGCGCGCATCGACGGCATGATCGTCGGTTTGCGTCAGGTCGCCGCGCTGCCGGATCCGGTCGGTGCAATCCGCGACATGAGTTTCCGTCCGTCGGGCATTCAGGTCGGCAAAATGCGCGTGCCGCTGGGCGTGATCGGGATCATCTACGAGTCCCGTCCCAACGTGACCATCGATGCTGCCAGCCTGTGCCTGAAGTCCGGCAACGCGACCATTCTGCGCGGCGGCTCCGAGGCGATTCACTCCAACCGGGCGATTGCCGCGTGCATTCAGCGCGGTCTGGCCGAGGCCGAACTGCCGGCTGCCGTGGTGCAAGTGGTCGAAACCACAGACCGTGCCGCCGTTGGCGCGATGATCACCATGCCCGAGTACGTCGATGTCATCGTGCCGCGCGGTGGCCGTGGCCTGATCGAGCGCATCAGCCGCGATGCCCGCGTGCCGGTGATCAAACATCTGGACGGCATCTGCCACGTCTACGTCAGTGCCCACGCCGATCTGCCGAAAGCCCAGCGCATTGCTTTCAATGCCAAGACTTATCGTTATGGCATCTGCGGTGCGATGGAGACGCTGCTGGTCGACCAGACGGTTGCCAAGGATTTCCTGCCATCGATGGCCGCGCAGTTCCGCGAAAAAGGCGTTGAACTGCGCGGCTGCGAGCGTACCCGGGCGATCATCGAGGCCGTGGCGGCCAGCGAAGACGACTGGAATACCGAGTACCTGGCGCCGATTTTGTCGATCCGCGTCGTCGACGGTCTGGATCAGGCCATCGAACACATCAACCATTACGGCTCCCATCACACCGACTCGATTGTCAGCGAAAACCTCGCCGACACCCGTCGCTTTGTGGCGGAAGTCGACTCGGCATCGGTGATGATCAACACGCCGACCTGCTTTGCCGATGGATTTGAATACGGATTGGGTGCCGAGATCGGCATTTCTACTGATAAGCTGCACGCCCGCGGCCCGGTGGGCCTCGAAGGGCTGACCTGTGAGAAGTACATCGTGGTCGGTGATGGCCAGTTGCGCGGCCAGGCGACGGTCTGACTTGACCGACCTCGACCTGACAGCGCCGCAAACCGGCAGCGAGTCCCGCCCCCGCCGTATCGGCGTCCTGGGCGGAACGTTCGATCCGGTGCACATCGGCCATTTGCGCGGTGGGCTGGAAGTCGCCGAAGCGCTGGCGCTCGATGAGTTGCGCTTGATGCCGAATGCGCGGCCGCCTCATCGCGGTACGCCACAGGTGTCGGCGCAGGATCGGCTGGCGATGGTCGAGTGTGCGGTGGCCGGAATGCCGCCGCTGGTGGTGGACGCCCGCGAATTGCAGCGGGACAAGCCGTCATGGACCATTGATACCCTGGAGTCGATGCGCGCTGAAATGCCCGCCGAGACCCAGGTTTTTCTGCTTTTGGGCTGGGACGCATTTTGCGGCCTGCCCACTTGGCACCGCTGGGAAGAGTTGCTCCAGCATTGCCACATCCTGGTGCTACAGCGCCCGGACGCCGACAGCGAACCGCCGGATGCCTTGCGCAACCTGCTGGCAGCGCGTTCGGTGAGCGACCCGCTGGCCCTGAAAGGGCCGAGCGGACAGATTGCATTCGTCTGGCAGACACCGCTCGCGGTTTCCGCCACCCAGATCCGTCAACTGCTGGCCAGCGGTAAGTCGGTACGTTTCCTGGTGCCCGACGCGGTCCTGGCCTACATCGATGCGCACGGTCTGTACCGTGCGTCGAACTGAACAAGGCGTGCTTCACTGATACGAATCCACGTGTCGCCAAGCCGCCGAATATATGAGCAAAACGAGTTTTATATGACTGACAAAGACCAAACCAAAGTAAAGCGCAAAGGCACATTCAAGAGCGCCCCGCTGCCTGAGCCGGTCAACACCAACGAGCCGCTGAAGGGCGACGAACTGGTCAAGCTGGCTGTGGCTGCCCTGGAAGACGTCAAGGCGCAAGACATCCAGATCATCGATGTTCGCGACAAGCAGAGCATCACTGACTACATGATCATCGCCACCGGTACCTCCAACCGCCAGATCAACGCGATGCTCGACAAGGTTCGCGAAGAAGTCAAAAAGCAGGGCGCCAAGCCGCTGGGCGAAGAAGGCAAGGGCGACAGTGACTGGGTGCTGCTGGACCTGGACCTGGTGATCGTGCACATGATGACCGCCTCGGCACGTCAGTTCTACGACCTGGAGCGCCTGTGGGCCGGTGCCGAGCAGAGCCGTGCGGCCGACGCCAAGCACCACAGCCCGGAAAATACCCACGAGCATTTCACCAAGCTCAACAAAGACCAGCTGTAAGGGATTGCTGTGCGACTGCGCCTGATCGCCGTCGGTTCACGCATGCCCAAGTGGGTGGAAGAAGGCTGGCATGAGTACGCCAAGCGTCTTCCGTCCGAGCTGGCGCTGGAACTGGTGGAAATACCGCTCAATACCCGTGGCAAGAATGCCGACGTGGCCCGATTCATCCGCCAGGAAGGCGAAGCGATGCTGGCCAAGGTCGGGCAGAACGAGCGGATCGTCACGCTGGAAGTCCACGGCAAACCCTGGAGCACCGAACAACTGGCGGTCGAACTTGACCGCTGGCGGCTGGATTCGCGCACGGTGAATTTCATGGTCGGTGGCCCGGAAGGGCTGGCACCGGAAGTCTGTGCCCGCGCGGACCAGCGCTGGTCGTTGTCGCCGCTGACGTTGCCGCACCCGTTGGTGCGGATCCTCATCGGCGAACAGTTGTATCGTGCCTGGACCGTGCTGTCCGGTCACCCTTACCACAAGTAAGCCAGCCCTCATGTCTCAGCCGATCCGCATCAAGGACCACGAAAAGGACGCACGCCTGGTGCGTAGCCGCGTCGTGTTCGGGGCCATTGCGATCATGTTGCTGATCGGCGTGTTGATCGCGCGGCTGTATTACTTGCAGGTGATCCAGTACGAGTACCACTCGACGCTCTCGGAAAACAACCGTGTCCATGTGCAGCCGATTCCACCGACCCGCGGGTTGATCTTCGACCGTAATGGCGTGGTGGTGGCGGACAACCGTCCGAGCTTCAGCCTGAGCATGACCCGCGAGCGCTCCGGCGACTGGCAGCAAGTGCTCGACGTGATCGTTGAAGTGCTGGAGCTGACGCCCGAGGACCGGGTGATTTTCGAGAAACGCATGCGCCAGGGGCGCCGACCGTTCGAGCCGGTGCCGATCTTGTTCGAGCTGACCGAGGAGCAGATCGCCCGCATCGCGGTGAACCAGTTCCGTTTGCCCGGCGTGGAAGTGGTCGCGCAGTTGGTTCGCCACTACCCGCAGGGCGCGCATTTTGCGCACTCGGTCGGTTACATGGGGCGGATCAACGAGAAAGAGCTGAAAACCCTCGATCCGGTCAACTACAGCGGCACCCATCACATCGGCAAAACCGGCATCGAGCGTTTCTACGAGCCGGAATTGCACGGCCAGGTGGGTTACGAAGAAGTCGAGACCAACGCCCGAGGCCGCGTTCTGCGGGTACTCAAGCGCACCGATCCGATTCCCGGCAAGGACATCGTTCTGAGCCTGGACATCAAGTTGCAGGAAGCCGCTGAGGCAGCATTGGGCGGGCGTCGTGGCGCAGTGGTTGCGTTGGATCCGAAGACCGGCGAAGTGCTGGCGATGGTCAGTCAGCCGAGCTTCGACCCGAACCTGTTCGTCACCGGGATCAGCTTCAAGGCCTACGCCGAGTTGCGTGATTCGATTGACCGGCCGCTGTTCAACCGCGTACTGCGCGGTTTGTACCCGCCGGGTTCGACGATCAAACCGGCGGTGGCGATTGCTGGCCTCGATTCCGGTGTAGTGACGGCATCGAGCCGGGTGTTCGACCCGGGCTATTACATGCTGCCCAACTACGACCACAAATACCGTAACTGGAACCGTACCGGTGATGGCTTCGTCGACCTCGACACGGCGATCATGCGGTCCAACGACACCTACTTTTATGACCTGGCTCACAAGCTTGGCATCGACCGGTTGTCGTCCTACATGAACAAGTTCGGCATCGGCCAAAAGGTCTCGCTGGACATGTTCGAAGAATCCCCCGGCCTGATGCCGTCCCGCGAGTGGAAGCGAGCGACGCGCAAGCAGGCGTGGTTCCCCGGCGAGACCCTGATCCTCGGGATCGGCCAGGGCTATATGCAATCGACCCCGCTGCAACTGGCCCAGGCCACCGCGCTGGTGGCCAACAAAGGCGTGTGGAACCGTCCGCACCTGGCCAAATCCCTCGAAGGGGTGAAACCGGTGGACGAGAATCCGATGCCGGACATCATCCTGCGTGATCCGTCGGACTGGACCAAGGTCAACCACGGTATGCAGCAGGTGATGCACGGTGCTCGCGGTACCGCGCGCAAAGCCGCCATTGGCGCGCAATACCGCATCGCCGGCAAGTCGGGTACCGCGCAAGTCGTGGCGATCAAGCAGGGTGAGAAGTACGACCGCTCCAAGGTTCAGGAGCGCCACCGCGACCACGCCTTGTTCGTCGGTTTTGCCCCGGCCGATGATCCACGCATCGTCGTGTCGGTGATGGTCGAGAACGGTGAGTCCGGCTCCGGCGTCGCTGCGCCCGTAGTGCGGCAGGTCATGGACGCCTGGCTGCTCGATCAGGACGGACGTTTGAAGGCCGAATACGCCAGCCCAATCAGTGCGGAGGCTACGGCCCGTGATGAATAACTTTGATCGCATGCTCTCCAGTGAGGATGTGATGCGTCGCCGCGCGACGTTGCTGCAAAGACTGCATATCGATGGCCCACTGCTGATCCTGCTGCTGATTCTCGCCGCCGGCAGCCTGTTCGTGCTGTATTCGGCGAGCGGCAAGAGCTGGGACCTGCTGGCCAAACAGGCCACGTCGTTCGGCATCGGCCTGGTGTCGATGATTGTCATCGCCCAGTTCGAGCCGCGTTTCATGGCGCGCTGGGTGCCGCTGGGCTATGTGATCGGCGTGGTGTTGCTGATGGTGGTGGACATCATGGGCCACAACGCCATGGGCGCCACACGCTGGATCAACATCCCCGGGGTGATCCGCTTCCAGCCTTCGGAATTCATGAAGATCCTGATGCCGGCGACCATCGCCTGGTATCTGTCCAAGCGTACGCTGCCGCCGCAGCTCAAGCATGTCGGCATCAGTTTGATGCTGATCGGTGTGCCGTTCGTGTTGATCGTGCGCCAGCCTGACCTCGGTACTTCGCTGCTGATTCTCGCCGGCGGTGCATTTGTGCTGTTCATGGGCGGGCTGCGCTGGCGCTGGATTCTCAGCGTATTGGCGGCGGCGATTCCGGTGTCGGTGGCGATGTGGTTTTTCATCATGCACGACTACCAGAAGCAGCGAATCCTGACCTTCCTCGACCCGGAAAGCGATCCGCTGGGCACCGGCTGGAACATCATTCAGTCGAAAGCCGCCATCGGCTCCGGCGGCGTATTCGGCAAGGGCTGGCTGCTCGGCACCCAATCGCACCTGGACTTCCTGCCGGAAAGCCACACCGACTTCATCATTGCCGTACTCGGCGAAGAGTTCGGTCTGGTGGGCATCTGCGCACTGCTGCTGATCTATCTGTTGCTGATTGGCCGGGGGCTGGTGATTACCGCTCAGGCCCAGACGTTGTTCGGCAAATTGCTCGCCGGTGCGTTGACCATGACGTTTTTTGTTTACGTTTTCGTCAACATCGGTATGGTCAGTGGCCTGTTGCCGGTCGTAGGGGTGCCGTTGCCGTTCATTAGCTACGGAGGAACTTCGCTGGTGACGCTGCTGTCAGCGTTTGGGGTTTTGATGTCGATCCATACCCATCGCAAGTGGATCGCACAGGTTTGAATAAGGTGAAGAGTTCAATGCAAGTTATGCGTGGCTGGGCGACTCGATGCGCGCCATTGGTGGGCCTGATGGGCCTGCTGGGCAGTGTGCAGGAAGCGCTGGCCGGCGAATACGAAGGCTCGCCGCAGGTGGCCGAATTCGTCGGTGAAATGACCCGCGACTACGGTTTCGCCGGTGAGCAACTGATGGCGGTGTTCCGCGAGGCTCAACGCAAACAGGCGATTCTCGACGCCATTTCCAAACCTGCCGAGCGGGTCAAACAGTGGAAAGAATATCGCCCGATGTTCATCACTGACGCGCGCATCGCCCGTGGTGTCGACTTCTGGCGTCAGCACGAGGCCACGCTGGCCCGTGCCGAGCAGGAATACGGCGTGCCGGCACAAGTCATCGTGTCGATCATCGGCGTTGAAACCTTTTTCGGACGTAATACCGGTAATTACCGGGTGATCGATGCCTTGTCCACGCTCGGTTTCGACTATCCTCCCCGTGCCGAATTTTTCCGCAAGGAATTGCGTGAGTTCCTGCTGCTGGCGCGCGAAGAGCAAGTCGATCCATTGACCCTTAAAGGTTCGTACGCCGGGGCCATGGGCCTGCCGCAGTTCATGCCAAGCAGCTTCCGCGCTTATGCGGTGGATTTCGACGGTGACGGCCACATCAATATCTGGAACAACCCGGATGATGCGATCGGCAGCGTCGCGAGCTATTTCAAGCGTCACGGCTGGGTCGCCGGTGAGCCGGTGGTCAGCCGCGCCGATGTCCGTGGCGAGCAGGTCGATGAAGGCCTGACTACCGGCATCGAGCCGACGAAAACCGTCGGAGAGTTGCGAGCGCTGGGCTGGTCAAGTCATGATGCGCTGCGCGATGATATGCCGGTTACTGCATTTCGCCTCGAAGGCGACAACGGCCCTGAATACTGGATGGGCCTGAAGAATTTCTACGCGATCACGCGTTATAACCGCAGCGTGATGTACGCCATGGCCGTACATCAACTGTCTGAACAGCTGGTTCAAGCACGGGGCGTCAAGTAATGCGGGCATTGCCTAACAATAAACCCCTGAAGCTGGTGGCATTCGCTGCGTTGGCGGTGCTGGTCGCCAGTTGTTCGACCAGCCGTTCGCCGACTCAGAAAACCTCCTCGACCGCTGTGCGTGCGCAGCCGGGCCTGGACATCAACCGTGCGCACAAAGATGGCGCACCGTGGTGGGACGTCGATGTGTCGCGCATCCCGGATGCCACGCCGACCCTGCACACCGGTCCGTACAAGGCCAACCCGTACACCGTGCTGGGCAAGACCTACTTCCCGCTGCAGGAATCGAAGACCTACGTGGCTTCGGGTACGGCGTCCTGGTACGGCACCAAGTTTCACGGTCAGAACACCGCGAACGGCGAGGTCTATGACCTTTACGGTATGAGTGCCGCGCACAAGACATTGCCACTGCCAAGTTACGTTCGGGTGACCAACCTGGACAACAACAAGAGCGTGATCCTGCGGGTCAATGACCGTGGTCCGTTCTATTCCGACCGCATCATCGACCTGTCCTATGCCGCGGCGAAGAAGCTCGGTTATGCCGAGATCGGCACCGCGCGGGTCAAGGTCGAAGGCATCGATCCTCAGCAATGGTGGGCCGCCAAGGGCCGTCCGGCGCCTTTGATGCTCAACGAGCCGCAAGTCGCGCAGAATAGCGCCCCGGTGATCACGGCCTCGGCCGGCACTGTCGAGCAGTGGACGCCACCGCCGCAGCAACATGCCTCTGACACCGTCCCAGTGCCGATGAGTGCAAAAAAAAACGCTTCTGCACCAGCGTCTGGCCAGTATCTGCAGGTGGGCGCGTTCGCCAACCCGGACGCTGCAGAACTGCTGAGGTCGAAGCTCAGCGGGATGGTGAGCGCTCCGGTGTTCATCAGCTCGATCGTGCGCAATCAGCAGACCCTGCACCGGGTACGCCTGGGGCCGATCGGCTCGCCGGGTGAAATCGCCCAGGTGCAGAACAGCGTGCGCCTGGCCAACCTTGGTTCGCCAAGTGTGGTCACCGAGTAATACGTAGAACTTGATTGACGGTTCACTTGCGGTATTGGGGGGTGAACCAGGTTGTTGGCTCGTCGAAGAACAAAAGCCCGGCAAGGGTGACTGGAGTGAGCAACTGAACACGCGATGGCTCGTTAGAAAGTCATCTGATTAAATTTTGTCCGCAAGGACAGTTTCCATTAGCGATTTCGAGAGACGGATGAACATCACCACCTTTGCCAAACGCCTGTGTCTGCTAGTCCCGCTGCTCCTCTCGCCAGCCGCCTTCGCGGCCGAGATGATGCCGTCGCCACCGCAACTGGCCGCCAAAGCCTACGTCCTCATGGATGCCGCCAGCGGCAACGTGCTGGTCGAGAACAACGGTGACCAGCGTCTGCCACCGGCCAGCCTGACCAAATTGATGACCGCGTACATCGCTACGCTGGAAATCCGTCGTGGCCAGATCGGTGAAAACGATCCGGTGACCGTCAGCGAAAACGCCTGGCGTACCGGCGGTTCGCGCATGTTCATCAAGGTCGGCTCGCAGGTAACTGTCAGCGATCTGCTGCATGGCATCATCATCCAGTCCGGTAACGACGCCAGCGTCGCATTGTCCGAGCACATCGCCGGCAGCGAAGACGCATTCGCCGACCTGATGAACAAGACGGTCACCGATCTGGGCATGACCAATACCCACTTCATGAACCCGACCGGTCTGCCGAACCCTGAGCACTACTCGTCGGCTCATGACATGGCGATCCTGGCCCGCGCGATCATCCACGAAGACCCGGCTCACTACGCGATCTACTCGCAGAAAGAGTTCTTCTGGAACGGCATCAAGCAGCCTAACCGCAACCTGCTGCTGTGGCGCGACAAGACCGTTGACGGTCTGAAAACCGGTCACACCGACGAAGCCGGCTACTGCATGGTGTCCTCGGCTGTACGTGACGGCCAGCGTCTGATCGCCGTGGTGTTCGGCACCAACAGCGAAGTGGCCCGCGCCGCTGAAACTCAGAAACTGCTGACCTATGGCTTCCGCTTCTTCGAAACCCAGACCTTCTATCAGAAGGGCACCGAACTGGCTCAGGCTCCGGTGTGGAAAGGCACCACCAATCAAGTCAAGGCCGGCCTGGCTGAAGACCTGACCATGACCCTGCCAAAAGGCCAGCTGAAGAAGCTCGCTGCGAGCATGACCATGAACCCGCAACTGACCGCGCCAATCGCCAAGGGCGACGTGATCGGTAAAGTCGAAGTCAAACTGGAAGACAAGGTCGTGCACAGCGCTGACCTGATCGCTCTGGATGGCGTCGAGGAGGGTGGTATCTTCCGCCGCATGTGGGATAGCATCCGTCTATTCTTCTACGGCTTGTTCAACTGATTAGTGTTGACCTGCATGGCCCCGCCCCGATCCGGTGCGGGGCCATGCGCGTTATCACGGCTTGCGCTCAAGAGGCCGTTACGCCATGACCGATACTGAAGTAAAGGCGCCAAAGATCGAATTCCCGCAGACTGATTATCCGATTAAGGTGATCAGCGATACGGGTGTTGGCAACAAGGACAAGATCATCGAGATCGTCCTGAAGCACGCCATCATCAATGATGAGCGCATCGACGAGCGTTCGAGCAGCAACGGCAAATACACCACCATTCAGTTGCACATCGTCGCGACCGATCAGGATCAGCTGTACAACATCAACAGCGAACTGCGTGCGACCGGCTTCGTGCACATGGTGTTGTGATGCCGGGCACGCTGGGCTTTCGTGAGCTCGGCCAGATGGCGTACGAGCCGGTCTGGCATGCCATGCAACGCTTCACCAACGAACGCGGCAGTGATGCCGCCGACGAAATCTGGTTCGTCGAACACCCACCGGTGTTCACTCAGGGCCAGGCCGGCAAGGCCGAACACTTGTTGCTGCCGGGCGATATCCCGGTGGTGCAGGTCGATCGCGGCGGGCAGGTGACTTATCATGGTCCCGGCCAGTTGGTCGCCTACCTGCTGCTGGACGTGCGCAAGCTGGGTTTCGGCGTGCGCGATCTGGTCAGCCGTATGGAGGCTTGCCTGATTGAACTGTTGGCCAGCTACGGTGTGACCGCTGCGGCCAAGCCAGATGCTCCCGGCGTATACGTCGACGGAGCGAAAATCGCTTCTCTGGGTTTGCGGATTCGCCACGGTTGTTCCTTTCATGGCCTGGCCCTGAACGTGGATATGAACCTGGAACCGTTTCGACGGATTAATCCCTGCGGCTATGCCGGGCTGGCGATGACCCAGCTGAGCGACCACGCAGGATCGATTGAATTTGCCGAGGTAAGTGCCCGGCTGCGCGCGCAGCTCGTCAAACACCTCGACTATGCTGAGCAGACGACCCTGACGGGCGGAATCGACTGATATGACTACTGATGCAGTGCAAACCATGATCCCGACGCTCGACGTGACCGAGCGCCCGGCCCCGCGTCCCAAGGTTGAAGCCGGCGTCAAGCTGCGCGGCGCCGAGAAGGTTGCACGCATCCCGGTAAAGATCATTCCGACCACCGAACTGCCGAAGAAACCTGACTGGATTCGCGTGCGCATCCCGGTTTCCCCGGAAGTCGACCGTATCAAGAGCCTGCTGCGCAAACACAAACTGCACAGCGTCTGCGAAGAAGCCTCCTGCCCGAACCTGGGCGAATGCTTCTCCGGCGGCACCGCCACGTTCATGATCATGGGCGACATCTGCACCCGTCGTTGCCCGTTCTGCGACGTCGGCCACGGTCGTCCGAAACCACTGGACGTCAACGAGCCGGAAAGCCTGGCCATCGCCATCGCCGACCTCAAGCTCAAGTACGTAGTAATTACCTCGGTTGACCGCGACGACCTGCGCGATGGCGGTGCCCAGCACTTTGCCGACTGCATCCGCGAAATCCGCAAGCTGTCGCCGAACGTGCAGCTGGAAACCCTGGTCCCGGATTACCGTGGCCGCATGGACATCGCTCTGGAAATCACCGCGGCCGAGCCGCCGGATGTGTTCAACCACAACCTGGAAACCGTACCGCGTCTGTACAAGGCTGCGCGTCCGGGTTCGGATTACCAGTGGTCGCTGACCCTGCTGCAACGTTTCAAGCAGATGATGCCGCACATTCCGACCAAATCCGGCCTGATGCTGGGTCTGGGCGAGACCGACGAAGAAGTCATCGAAGTGATGAAGCGCATGCGTGAGCACGATATCGACATGCTGACCCTCGGTCAGTACCTGCAACCGTCGCGCAGCCACTTGCCGGTGCAGCGTTTCGTGCACCCGGACACCTTCGCCTGGTTTGCCGAGGAAGGTTACAAAATGGGCTTCAAGAATGTCGCTTCGGGCCCGCTGGTGCGTTCGTCGTACCACGCCGATGAGCAGGCGAAGCTGGTCAAGGCTGAACTGCTGGGTTCCTGATCCCGCGCTGAATGAAAAAATGCCCGCCGAGGCTTTAACGCCCGGCGGGCATTTTTTTGCCCGGATTACTTTCGCAGCTGATTTTTCCTTCAATCCACGGCGTGGCTGACCCTCTTCTGTTTGCCGCCGTTCCTGACTACTGTGTGTGCATGACTTCACAGGGAGATCCAAGGATGACCGTTCGACCGACTCACACACTTTGCCCGCACAGCGCTGTGCCCGCACTGCCATCAGAGGGGCTGATCGGCGTTATTGCACCCGCCGGGCCCGGTGCTCTGGACACCGATAAGGCGGTGCAATGGATGCGCGCCCGTGGCTATGGGCTGAAGGTGTTTCCCGGTGTCTACGAGAAGGACGGCTATCTGGCCGGCAGTGATGACGTGCGCCTGCGCGACCTGCACGCGGCGTTCGCTGATCCCGAGGTCGATGCCATCATTTGCCTGCGCGGTGGCTACGGCACGCCGCGCTTGCTCGACCGGATCGACTATGACCTGCTGAGCCGTCATGCCAAGCCATTCGTTGGCTACAGCGATATCACCGCGCTGCACCTGGCCATCAGCCGTTACGCAGGGTTCGTGACCTTTCACGGGCCGCTGCTCAATGCGGACCTGTTGGGCGACAAGGAGCCGCCGACGGTCACTTCGTTCTTCGCCATGTTGCGCGGGCAATTGAAGGCGGGGAGTGTGCTGAGCCATCCGGTGGCGTATCCGTTGACTACGGTCGAACCCGGCATCGCTCACGGGCGGTTGCTCGGCGGCAATCTGGCGATGATCGCCGCCACTTTGGGCACGCCCTACGAGATTGATGTCGAGGGGGTTATTTTGTTGATTGAAGACATCAACGAGCCGCTGTATCGCATCGACCGGTTGCTGACGCAGATGCGTCTGGCCGGCAAGCTCACCAAACTGCGTGGCGTGCTGGTCGGGGACGTGGCGGGGGTGGATGTCGCGGCATTGAACCGCCTGCTCAAGCAGACGTTCGAGCCGTTGCGGATTCCGGTGTTGTCGGGGTGGCGAAGTGGGCATTGCGATCCTAACCTGACGCTGCCGATGGGTGCGCTGGTGCGGCTGGATGCGGGGAAGCAGGAATTGATGCTGGAGCAGGATGTGGTGATCAAGGCTTAAAGGCTTATTGCCTGATAGTCAGTCTTCGCGAGCAGGCTCGCTCCCGCATGGGTTCTGTGAACGACAGAGATCCAATGTGGGAGCGAGCCTGCTCGCGAAAGCGATATCAGCCATACGGCAGTCGTTCTACTGGCTACGCAGGCTTTCCAGCAGTTTATGCGTCGGATAACCATCCGCCGGCCAGCCAAACGACTGTTGGGCGCTGCGAATCGCCTTGCGTGTATTGGCGCCGATAATCCCGTCTGCCGCGCCAGCATCGTAATTGCGCGCGCTCAGCAGCGTCTGCAGTTCGATACGCTCGGTACGGCTGAGAGGCAGATCATCCTTTGGCCAGGTGCCATTGATCAAACCGCCGCCGTTGAAGCGCTCGGACAACAGGCTCACCGCCAAGGCATACGATGAGGAGTTGTTGTACTTGAGGATCGCCCGGAAGTTGTCGAGGATCAGGAACGCCGGGCCACGATAGCCCGCCGGCAGCAGCAGGGCAGCAGACAATTGCTCCGAACCGGCTGGCACCTGAGCGCCGTTAGGCAGGATTACGCCCAGCTGACGCCATTCAGCGACGCTCTTGCGAATAGCACCGTCCGCCAGCGTGTAGTTGAAAGCGCTCGGCAGCTGCACTTCAAAACCCCACGGCTGACCACGTTGCCAACCGGAGCTTTGTAGGTAATGCGCAGTCGAGGCCAATGCATCAGCCGGGCTGCCCCAGATATCGCGGCGGCCGTCGCCGTCAAAATCCACGGCGTGGGTATTGTAGGTGGTCGGAATGAACTGGGTCTGCCCCATGGCCCCGGCCCATGAGCCGAGCATCTTCTCCGGCGTGATATCACCCTGTTGCAGGATCTGCAGCGCCGCGATCAATTGCGCATGAGCGAAGCCCGGGCGACGGCCTTCGTAAGCGAGGGTAGCCAGCGAGTTGATCACCGATTTGCTGCCCTGGAACTGGCCGAAGTTGCTTTCCATGCCCCACACCGACACCAGCGCCTGACGGTCAACGCCATAACGCTGTTCGATGCTTTGCAGGATGTCGGCATATTGAGCAATCAGCGCCTGACCTTTGCGCACGCGCAGTGGCGAGAGCGCGCCATCAAGGTATTCCCAGACTGGACGGGAAAATTCCGGCTGACTGCGGTCGGCCCGAATCACGCTGGCATCGAAGCTGACATTTGCGAATGCGCGATCGAACAGGTCAGGGCGAATCCCCGCGGCCAGGGCGTCCTTGCGGAAACCGGCCTGCCATTCGGCAAAGGTCTGGGTCGGTTGAAGATCAAGAGGGTCGGCGGACGGCACTACCGGCGGGATAATCGCTGGGGCCGTGGCGACGGGCGCGGCTTGAAGGGGTTGTGCATCGGCGGCGGTCGGTTTTTCCGCGCAGGCGACAAGCAGAATGAAGCTGGAGGCAGCGATCAATTGGCGAACAGGCCAACGACGGGAAAGACTTAGGGGCATGCACAGTTCCAGGAAAACGAATCAGGTGCAGACCTTAACATGAGCGGGGGGTACTGCGCTTTAAGCGGCCAGAAAGTAAGAAGCCTCCCAGCTGTCAGACTGGAAGGCTTCGCGGCGGTAGCTGCCTTTACCCTTGGTTGGTCGTTCCTGGCGACTGCGGAACAGGGGCTGGGCGACGATGGATTTGGCCTTGTTGGGGCCATGTTTCGATGGCTTTTTGCTCATGAGGGTTCTCTTGAGTGAGTGGGTTTTGCGCGGGAAATAATCTGCCGATGTTGGGCGTCTGTCCAGCCCGATGATTCGTAGGAAATTTCGATATTTCGGAGGATGCAATTGTGGCGAGGGAGCTTGCTCCCGCTCGGCTGCGCAGCAGACGATTTTGGGGTCGCTTCGCAACCCAGCGGGAGCAAGCTCCCTCGCCACAAAAGCAGGTTATTCGGCGGGTAGTGTCAGGCGTTGGCCAGCCATCAACAACGCCAGCCGGCTCAGGCTCATCCACGGCGAACCCGCAGCCTGCCCCTTGATTTGCGCATCGATACGCTGCGCCTCAAGCAATAACTGCGCCCAGCGTTGCGCCGAGTAACGTTGCAGGGCTTTGCTCATCAACGGCTTGCGCTTGTCCCAGACCGGCGGCTTCGCCTGGCTGAAGCACTTGTCCAGCGGCGTGCCCTGGCTGTATTGCAACGAGATGTTGGCCAACAGCCGCAGCTCCCGCGCCAGCGCCCAGAGAATCACTGGTGGTTCAACACCTTCACCGCGCAAGCCTTCAAGCATGCGTATGGCATGGGCGGGTTCGCCGTTGAGCACGGCATCAGTCAAACCAAACACGTCGAATCGCGCACTGTCGGCCACGGCGGCCTGCACGGTTTCGACGGTGATCTGCCCGCCTTCAGCCATCAACTTGAGCTTCTCGATTTCCTGCGCGGCGGCGAGCAGGTTGCCCTCGACGCGTGCGGCAATCAATTCGACTGCATCCTGACTCGCGGACAAGCCGGCCTGAGACAAGCGCTGACGAATCCAGCTCGGTAGCTGATTGGCGTCTACCGGCCAGATCTGGATGAACTGGGTCTGCTGGCCTTCCACCAGCGCCTTGCCCCACTTGGTTTTCTGCGCGCTGCCGTCAAGCTTGGGCAGGCTGACCAGAAGAACCGTGTCTTCAGCGGGGCGCGAGCAGTATTCGATGAGCGCCGCAGCCCCTTTGTCACCGGGTTTGCCCGAAGGCAGGCGCAGTTCCAGCAGGCGTTTTTCCGCGAATAGCGACATGCTGGCGCCGGCTTGCAACAACGTACCCCAATCGAAATTGGCGTCGGCCGCAAAGACTTGGCGTTCGTCATAACCTTGCTGGCGGGCAGCACTGCGGATGGTGTCGGCAGCTTCCTGACACAGTAGCGGGTCATCGCCGCTGATGATGTAGACAGGGCCGAGAGCGCCTTGCAGGTGTTTACCGAGTTGGGCGGGAGCGAGCTTCATAAGAAAGGTCGAACGGGGCGCCTGAGCGCCCCGAACGTCTTACTGCTGCGGTACTTCGAGCGGCGACTGACGCGGGGTTTCCGCTTCAGCTTTTTGCGCCGCTTCGAGCGCGTCGGCTTCAGCCTTGGCGCGGTTGTTGGCGGCTTGCTGCAGTTGCTCCAGTTGACCAGGGGTCAGCTGTTGCAGGCGCAGCATCATGCGCTGAACCAGCTCGCGGGTGATTTCGCGACGGGCGTCATTGGCTTCCTGGTCCGAACCCACGAGGTTGTTACCGTCGTGGATAAACACTTTCTGCACTTCAAGCTTGTCATTCAGCAGTTGCAGGTTTTTGTCGCCACGGATCTCATAGTTCAAGACAGTGTTGACCTGATATTCACCCGTACGGCCAGCACCGGCGTAGCTGAGAATGCGTTGGCTTTCCTGTTGGTCAGCCAGGTACAGCTTGTACGGCGCACCGCTGTAAACCTTGACGCCGCTCGACTCCAGGACCTGACGCATTTGCGTGACTGTTTCGCCGTAGGCGTTACGGGCGCTCAGGTCCAATTCCTTGATCGACAGTTCGTTGGTGCCGGTGCCGCGCAGCTGGAAACCGCAGGCGCTCAACAGGACTGCGAGGCCCATCACCAGCAGATTGCGTTTGATCATTGTGTTGCTCCCCTTGAAACCACGTGGGCCGACTGTACGGCCCGAAAGGCTTTACTCGGCGTCAGGCAAACCTGACGCCCGATCCAATTAGCTGGCGACGATGTTGACCAGTTTCCCCGGCACAACAATCACTTTACGAATCGTCAGGCCATCGACAAAGCGCAGCACGTTCTCGTTGACGCGTGCTGCTGCTTCAATTTCTTCGCGAGTCGCGCTGGCCGGCATTTCGATCTGGCCGCGCAGTTTGCCGTTGACCTGGATGACCAGAGTCAGGCTGTCCTGCACCAGCGCGGATTCGTCCACCACCGGCCAACCAGCGTCGATCACCGGACCGGCGTGGCCCAGTTGATTCCACAACTCGTGGCTGATGTGCGGGGTGATCGGCGCCAGCAGCAGTGTCACGGCTTCGAGACCTTCGTGAACCAGTGCACGATCCTGCTCGGTGCCTTGCGCCGCTTTTTCCAGCACGTTCATCAGCGTCATCACCTGAGCGATGGCGGTGTTGAATTTGTGGTTCTGGCCGACGTCGTGGCTGGCCTGTTTGATGGCCAGGTGGATCGCGCGACGCACGACTTTCTGTTCATCATTCAGGCTGGCGATGTCGAGTTTACCCGGCAGGCCCTGAGTAACGTGGGCCTGAGCCAGACGCCAGACGCGCTTGAGGAAGCGGTGTGAACCCTCAACGCCGGAGTCGGACCATTCGGCGCTCATGTCAGGCGGCGAAGCGAACATCATGAACAGACGGCAAGTGTCGGCACCGAACTGGTCGATCATCGACTGTGGGTCAACGCCGTTGTTCTTCGACTTGGCCATCTTCTCGGTGCCGCCGATTTCCACCGGCAGGCCGTCGGATTTCAGCTTGGCGCTGATGACCTTGGCTTTGCTGTCACGCTCAAGTTCTACGTCCGCCGGGTTGAACCAGGTGTAGGCACCGTTGGCTTCGCGACGATAGTAGGTCTCGGCGATCACCATGCCCTGGGTCAGCAGGTTCTTGAATGGCTCGTTGGAGCTCACCAAGCCTTCGTCACGCATCAGCTTGTGGAAGAAGCGCGCGTAAAGCAGGTGCAGAATCGCGTGTTCGATACCGCCGATGTATTGGTCGACCGGCAGCCAGTGATCGGCGGCGGATTTTTCCACCAGACCACCTTCAAAGTGCGGCGAGGCATAGCGGGCGTAGTACCACGACGACTCGACGAAGGTGTCCATGGTGTCGGTTTCACGCTTGGCAGGCTGACCGCATTTCGGGCAGCTGCACTCGTAGAACTCGGGCATGCGTGCCAGCGGCGAACCGGCGCCGTCCGGCACCACGTCTTCCGGCAGGACCACAGGCAGTTGATCTTCCGGTACCGGCACGTCACCGCACGCATCGCAGTGGATGATCGGGATCGGGCAGCCCCAGTAGCGCTGGCGGCTGATGCCCCAGTCGCGCAGGCGGAACTGAGTGCGCGAGGCGCCCAGTTCTTTCTTGATCAGGGCTACTTCGATGGCGTCGAACGCGCCGGCGAAGTCGAGGCCATCGAACTCGCCAGAGTTGATCAGCGTACCGTGTTCACCGTAGGCGTCTTGCCACGGGGCAGGGTTGCTGTCGCCGGAGCTGGTACGCACCACCGATTTCACCGGCAGGTTGTACTTGTGAGCGAATTCGAAATCGCGCTCGTCGTGCGCCGGGACTGCCATGACTGCGCCGTCGCCGTAGTGCATCAACACGTAGTTGGCGACCCACACCGGGAGCTTCTCACCGGTCAGCGGGTGCTCGACGAACAGGCCGGTTGGCAGGCCTTTCTTCTCTTGCGTGGCAACGTCGGCTTCAGCCACGCTGCCGCCCTTGCATTCAGCGATGAACGCTTGCAGCTCAGGGTTGTTCTGCGCGGCTTGAGTGGCCAGCGGGTGTTCGGCAGCGACGGCAACATACGTCGCGCCCATCAGGGTGTCCGGACGGGTGGTGAAGACTTTCAGGGTCCCGGCTTCGCCGATCGAGTCGACGTTGTACGGGAACTGCACTTCCATGCCGCGGGATTTGCCGATCCAGTTGCGCTGCATGGTCTTGACCTGTTCAGGCCAGCCAGTCAGCTCGTCGAGGCTCTCCAGCAGTTCATCCGCGTAGGCGGTGATCTTGAAGTAGTACATCGGGATTTCGCGCTTTTCGATCAGCGCGCCGGAACGCCAGCCGCGACCGTCGATCACCTGTTCGTTGGCCAGAACGGTCTGGTCGATCGGGTCCCAGTTCACGGTGCCGTTTTTACGGTAGATCACGCCTTTTTCGAACAGGCGAGTGAACAGCCATTGTTCCCAGCGGTAGTAATCCGGCTTGCAGGTGGTCACTTCGCGCGACCAGTCGACCGCCAGACCCAGGCTGCGCAGCTGGGTTTTCATGTAGGCGATGTTTTCGTAGGTCCACTTGGCCGGCGCGACGTTGTTCTTCATCGCGGCGTTTTCCGCCGGCATGCCGAAGGCGTCCCAACCCATGGGTTGCAGGACGTTTTTGCCTTGCATGCGCTGGTAACGGGAGATCACGTCGCCGATGGTGTAGTTGCGCACGTGCCCCATGTGTAGCTTGCCGCTGGGGTAAGGGAACATCGACAGGCAGTAGTAGGTTTCCTTGCCTGGCTGTTCACTGACTTCAAAGGACTTTTGCTCGTCCCAGAATGATTGGGCGGCGGCTTCGATTTCACGGGGCTGATATTGTTCGTGCATGGCTACTTTTGTACTGGATAGGGGTGGCCTAATCCTCTTCAACGCAGGTGCCGGGGTTGGCCCGGACGAGCTGGAAGTGGAATTACAGGAAGCGCCGTAGCATACATGACCGCGCTCGGCCTAGGGAAACCCTGATTACAGCTGTTTGTCCCGGTAAATCTGTGGCGAGGGCCGTTGGTCGCGGCGTGCAGCCGGTTTGTGCAGCGAAGCTAAGCTCTAACTGGGGAGTGAGTCTTATCTTCAATGAGGTGAGGGATGGTGGAGCAACGGCAAAAAAAAGTGACGAAACCCGAGTTGTACGAGAGGTTGATCGATCGTCTGGGTGTGGCCCTGGACGCTGTAAAAACCGCTGACCGGCTGCGCGACGAGCGCCCCCTGGAACTGGAATTGCGTGGCTTGAGCCCCGCCGAGTTCAAACTGGTCAAGGCCTATCTGGATCGCAGTGAACGTGAAACGCACGGATGCTTGTCACAGGCAGTGAAGCAGCTCGATGCAGCACATTCGGCCAAGGTCATCTGGCTCAAGGACAAGGCGCCCGGCAGAGACACCGTCAAGGTTCGCTCTGTGCAGGCCAAGTAAGCGCATGGCAGGTCAAGAACCGGATCTTTTTCAACAGGATCCCACCTATTGGTTGTAACGCTTTATTAACACTTTTAGGCTTCGGGCATCTGTGGAGATGCCCGATGCCTTTTCGTTATTTCATCAAACAACTTTTATTGCCGCCCGGCATCCTTTTGCTGCTGTTGCTGGCCGCATGGTGGCTGCGCCGTTCACGGCCGCGCCTGGCTGGCGTGTGTTTCGCCATCGGCTTTGGCGGAATGTGGTTGATGAGCCTGCCGGTGGTCGTGCAGTGGGGCGCCAAAGCGCTGGAGCGCGAACCGCCGCTGGCTCGTGGAGAGTGGGCAACGCTGGCGCAACGCGCTGATGCGATTGTGGTGCTCGGCTCCGGTCGTGAACGCGGTGATCTGGCCTGGGGCGAGGATCAGCCGACCGGTGTGGGGCTTGAGCGTCAGCGTTATGCCGCGCGACTGGCCAAAGCGTCCGGGTTGCCGGTTCTGACCACGGGTGGCTTGCATTACGGTACGCCGCCGACCGAGGCGAAGTTGATGGCGGATTCGCTGCACGACGACTTTGGCGTGACGGTGCGTTGGCAGGAAGGTCAGAGCCGCACTACGTGGGAAAACGCGAAGTTCACCGCCGATATCCTGCTGCCGCAGGGGATCAAGCGTGTGGTAATCGTGACACAGGCCTGGCACATGCCGCGATCGGTGTGGAGTTTTCAGCAGGCGGGATTTGAAGTAGTGCCAGCGCCGGTCGGGTTTCTCGGTACCGATAACGCCAGGCCGTTTGGTGGCTGGCTGCCGGAGTTCAAGTCGATCTGGCAGAGCGGGCAATTGCTGAACGAAGCGGTGGGGCAGGTGGGGTATTCGCTGTTTTACCGCTGACACACAGACCGTCTGAATGCAGAGGGCTGTTGTGGCGAGGGAGCTTGCTCCCGCTGGTCTGCGCAGCGGACCCAAACCCTGTAAGCGCATTCTGTCTGGCAGATCGCGTTTGCAGGTTTTACGACTGCTGCGCAGTCGAGCGGGAGCAAGCTCCCTCGCCACAGGTCAGTGACCAACCCTTAGAGGGTTTTCGACATCCGGCTGGCCATCAGTGCCCAGCCAAACAACAGCAAGCACACGATGATCAATGGCCACGAACGCCATTGCAGGTACGGCGTCAGGTTGTGCATCGGCACCACTTCACCGTACAGAATGCCCTGTTCAAACTGCGGAATCTGCTCGGTGATCTGCCCGAACGGGTTGATCAGGCCGGTCACGCCGTTGTTGGTCGCGCGGATCATCCAGCGTCCGGCCTCCAGTGCACGCATCTGTGCCATCTGCAAATGCTGCAGCGGGCCAATCGAAGTGCCGAACCAGGTGTCGTTGCTGATCGTCAGCAGCAGATCACTGCGCGCTGACAGGCTGGCGGCAAATTCCGGATAGACCACTTCGTAGCAGATAAACGGTGCGATTTGATACCCCTTGGCCTGCAACAACGCCTGATCGGCCGGGCCACGGGCAAAGTCGGACATCGGCAGGTCGAAGAACGCGATCAGCCCGCGCAGTACATCCTGCAACGGCACGTATTCGCCGAAGGGCACCAGTTTCTGCTTCAGGTATGTGCCATCGCCTTCGCCGACCACGGTGATGCCGTTGAAGAAGCGTTTTTCATGGCGAACGGTTTCGCGGATCGGTACGCCAGTGATCAGCGCCGATTTACGCTCGGCGGCGAAGGTGCCCATCATGTTCAGGTAGCCCTCTGCGGACTCCTTCAATACCGGCACGGCGGTCTCCGGCCAGATCAGCAGATCCACCGGTTTCGAGCGGAAACTCAGGTCGCGGTACAGGGCCAACTGCGCATTGAGTTCGGCCGGGTCCCATTTCATGCTTTGTGCGACGTTGCCCTGAATCGCGGCAACGCTCAGTGGTGCGCCGGACGGGCTGGTCCAGGCATGACCTTTGAGCGCAATGCCGGCGACCCATGGCCCAACCAACAGCACCAGGCCAGCAGCGATAAAGCCTTTGCGGCCGGTTTGCAGCAGACGCGGCGCGTTGTAAATCAGCGCCGCAGTCAACGCCAGAACGAAAGACACCAGCCACATGCCGCCGACCGGTGCGAGCCCAGACAACGGGCCGTCGAGTTGGCTGTAACCGGAGTAGAGCCACGGGAACCCGGTGAGGAACCAGCCGCGAAAGGCCTCCTGACCGACCCACAACGCAGCAAATGCCAAGGCATCGGCCAGCGGAGCCTCGTTGCGGCGCAACCAGCGCGCCCAGACCCACGCGGGCAGGGCGAAGAAAAACGCGATCGCTGCGGTAAACAGCAGCATCAGGAACCCGGCCAACAGCACCGAAGCGCCGCCGAAATGGTGGATGCTGTAATAGATCCAGCTGGTGCCGGCGCCAAACAGGCCAAAACCGAAGCACCAGCCACGGCCCAGCGCTTGACGCGGGCTCAGCTCGCGCAAACCGGCATAGAACAAACCGACCGCCAGCAAGGCCAGCGGCCAGATGTTGAACGGTGCCAGAGCGAACGTGGTGATTGCACCGGCCGCCACGGCCAGCAGGTTACCGGGCCAGCCGGGACGGGTTGTCCAGCGCATTTCAGTCCTTAGATTTCTTACCGGGCGATAGGGGTCAGTCGCAGCAAATGAATCCGACGGCTGTCGGCGTTCAGGATGCGGAAGCGATAGGCGCCGATTTCAGTGATTTCGTTACGTTTTGGCAAGTGCCCGAACGCGCTCATCACCAGGCCGCCGACGGTGTCGAACTCGTCATCGGAGAATTCGCTGTCGAAGAACTCGTTGAAGTTCTCGATCGGCGTCAGGGCCTTGATCAGGAAGTCACCGCTGGGCAGCGGCTTGATGTAGCTGTCTTCTTCGACGTCGTGCTCGTCTTCGATGTCGCCGACGATCTGTTCCAGCACGTCTTCGATGGTCACCAGACCGGCCACGCCGCCGTATTCGTCAATGACGATGGCCATGTGGTTGTGGTTGGCGCGGAATTCACGCAGCAACACGTTCAGGCGCTTGGACTCCGGCACGAAGGTGGCCGGGCGTAGCAGATCCTTGATGTTGAAGCTGTCGCCGTTTTCCTTGAGGATCAGCGGCAGCAGGTCCTTGGCCAGCAGCACGCCCATCACGTCGTCATGGCTTTCGCCGATCACCGGATAGCGCGAGTGGGCCGAGTCGACCACGGCCGGGAGGAATTCACGGGGTGTCTGGGTCGCCTTGATGCTGATCATCTGCGAACGCGGCACCATGATGTCGCGTACTTGCAGGTCAGCCACCTGAATGGCGCCTTCGACGATGGCCAGCGCTTCGCTGTCCAGCAGTTTGTTCTGATGTGCATCACGCAGCAGCTCTAGCAGCTCCTGGCGGTTCTTCGGCTCGTGGGCAAAAGCCTGGGTCAGTTTACCCAGCCATGACTTCTGCCCGTTGCTCGATCGATCTTCGCTCATAGCGATTACTCTGAATCCTTTGTTGTAACGATAGGGGATGTTTCGGGTTCGTCGTCCGCGTACGGATCGGGATAGCCCAGTTCAGCAAGCAACTCGCGTTCCAGTGCTTCCATTTCTTCGGCTTCTTCGTCATCTATATGGTCGTAACCAAGCAGATGCAAGCAGCCGTGAATGACCAGATGTGCCCAGTGGGCCTTTAGTTCCTTGCCTTGTTCGGCGGCTTCGCGCTCGACCACGGCCACGCAGATAACCAGATCGCCCAGCAATGGGATGTCGAGAAACTCGTCCGGCACTTCCGCCGGGAACGACAGGACGTTGGTCGCGTAATCCTTGTGGCGCCAGGTGTGATTGAGCTCGCGGCCTTCTTCCTCGTCGACCAGACGAATGGTCATTTCCGAATCGGCGGTGCGCTGACGCAGGGCCAGTTCGCACCATTGGCGGAAGTCGGCTTCACTCGGGGCGCTCGCTTCGGTAGCGATTTGCAGATCCAGCTCAAGCATCGCGCGAGTTTTCCTTGGGTGCTTCGTCACGGTTTTCGAAGCGCTCGTAGGCCTCGACGATCCGCTGTACCAAAGGATGGCGCACGACGTCTTTAGGCTGGAAGTGCGTGAAGCTGATGCCCGGCACGTCTTTGAGCACTTCGATCACATGGTGCAGGCCGGACTTGGTGCCACGCGGCAGGTCGACCTGAGTGATGTCACCGGTGATGACTGCGGTGGAGCCGAAGCCGATCCGGGTCAGGAACATTTTCATCTGTTCGACGGTGGTGTTCTGGCTTTCGTCGAGAATGATGAAGCTGTTGTTCAGCGTGCGGCCGCGCATGTAAGCCAGCGGCGCAACTTCGATCACCTGGCGCTCGATCAGTTTGGCCACGTATTCGAAGCCGAGCATCTCGTAGAGTGCGTCGTAAAGCGGGCGCAGGTACGGGTCGATCTTCTGCGACAGGTCGCCGGGCAGGAAACCGAGTTTTTCACCCGCCTCGACCGCCGGACGCACCAGCAGGATGCGGCGGATCTGCTCGCGCTCCAGAGCATCGACAGCGCAGGCCACGGCCAGATAGGTCTTGCCGGTACCGGCCGGGCCGATGCCGAAGTTGATGTCGTTGCCGAGGATTTCCTTCACATAGCGCAGTTGATTCAAGCCGCGTGGGCGAATCATGCCTTTCTTGGTGCGCAGGGCGACGGACGCTTCGGCAGGGGCGTGATTGTCCAGCTCGACCACGGCCGATTCCTGCAGGAACAGGTGCACCAAGTCTGGCGACAGCTCGGTACCCTTGGTTTCGCGGTACAGGCGGCGCAGCAGGTTTTCCGCAGACGTGGTGTGCTTGGGGTCGCCGATCAACTCGAACTGGTTTCCGCGGTTGCGGATCTCGATGGTCAGGCGCTGTTCGATCAAGCGCAAATGCTCGTCGAATTGCCCGCACAGATTGGCGAAGCGGCGAGCCTCAAAAGGCTCGAGGATAAAACGATGTGGTTCTATGGGTGCGTTCAAGGTCGTATTTAGCCGCCCTGGGGCAATTGAGATGAAATCAAGGATAACGCCAGAGGCCTGGGTGCGAAAGCTCTTAAAACAGTCTTACTGGATAACTGTGGCGAGGGAGCTTGCTCCCGCGGGAGTGCGAAGCGCTCCCAAGCCAGGCAACCCTAATCTTTCTGGATGATTGGGGTGCCTGTTTTGGGCCTGCTGCGCAGTCCAGCGGGAGCAAGCTCCCTCGCCACAAGGTATCTGCGACTGGCGTTACTGAATTAAAGAGCCACGCAGCGAGTGCGGTTGTGCCGCATCAATGTGAACGTCGGCGAACTGGCCGATCAGGGTTGGATTGTCGCAGCGGAAGTTGACGATACGATTATTCTCGGTGCGCCCTTGCAGCTCGCCCGGGTCTTTCTTCGAGTAATCGGTCACCAGAATGCGCTGGATCGAACCGACCATTTGTCGGCTGATTTCGAAGCCTTGCTGATTCAAGCGGTGTTGCAAGGCGTTCAGGCGTTCTTTCTTCAACTCCTCCGGGGTGTCGTCGGCCAGATCGGCCGCCGGCGTGCCGGGGCGCTGGCTGTAGACGAACGAGTAGGAGAAGTCGAAGCCGACATCGGCAATCAGCTTCATGGTCTGTTCGAAGTCTTTCTCGGTCTCGCCGGGGAAGCCGACGATGAAGTCCGAACTGATGCAGATGCCCGGCACTGCCGCACGCAGTTTGCGCAGCTTGGATTTGTACTCCAGCGCCGTGTGGTTGCGCTTCATCGCCGCGAGAATCCGGTCGGAGCCCGACTGCACCGGCAAGTGCAGATGTTTCACCAGTTCCGGTACCTCGGCGTGGGCCTGGATCAGGCTGTCGGAAAACTCCAGCGGGTGCGAGGTGGTGTAGCGGATGCGGTCGATGCCATCGACGGCAGCGACCACACGGATCAGCTCGGCGAGATCGGCCAGGCGGCCATCATGGGTGGTGCCGCGATAGCCGTTGACGTTCTGCCCCAGCAGGGTGACTTCACGCACACCGTTTTCGGCGAGGTGGATGATCTCGGCGATCACGTCGTCGAACGGCCGGCTGACTTCTTCGCCACGGGTGTAAGGCACCACGCAGAACGTGCAGTACTTACTGCAACCTTCCATCACCGATACGTAAGCACTCGGGCCGTCGATGCGCGGCTCGGGCAAATGGTCGAATTTTTCGATTTCCGGGAACGACACGTCGACCTGCGGCAGCTTGCTGATGCGCGCGGCGTCGATCATTTCCGGCAGACGGTGGAGGGTTTGCGGGCCGAACACGACGTCGACGTACGGCGCGCGATCACGGATCGCCGCGCCTTCCTGGCTGGCCACGCAACCGCCGACGGCGATGACCATGTCCGGGTTGGCCAGTTTCAGTTCGCGCCAGCGGCCGAGCTGCGAGTACACCCGGTCCTGGGCGCGTTCGCGGATCGAGCAGGTGTTGAGCAGAATCACGTCGGCGTCTTCCGCGCGCGCGGTGACTTCCAGGGCCTGATGTTCGCCCAGCAGATCGACCATGCGCGAGCTGTCGTACTCGTTCATCTGGCAACCGTGGGTTTCGATGTAAAGCTTCTTGGCCATGGAGTAGGTTCGTCACGTGATTCGAAGAACCGCGCATTATAGGGAACAAGCCCTCAGGTTCCTACCGCTGTGCGTCCGGTGGCTATGCTATAGTTTGCGCCCTCATTTTTATCCCCGATGTTATCCCCCCGCCATGACCAAACGCGAAGCTCCAATCTATAAGGTGATTTTCCTCAACCAGGGCCAGGTGTTCGAAATGTACGCCAAGCAGATCTATCAAAGTGATCTGTGGGGTTTTCTGGAAGTGGAAGAGTTCGTCTTTGGCGAGCGCACGCAAGTGGTCGTCGATCCGAGCGAAGAAAAGCTCAAGGCGCAGTTCGAAGGCGTGGTGCGCAGCTTTGTGCCGATGCATTCGATTGTGCGCATCGACGAGGTGGAACGTCTGGGCACCCCGAAAATCAGCGAAGCCCGTGGTGCGGTCGGCAATGTGATGCCGTTTCCGATGCCGATGCCTGAGAAGTAAAACCTGATCTGGATTTGAAATGATTTGTGGCGAGGGAGCTTGCTCCCGCTCGGCTGCGCAGCAGTCGTAAAACCAGAGAAATGCAGTGTGTCAGGCAGATCGCGATTGCAGCGTTTAGGGCTGCTTCGCACCCCAGCGGGAGCAAGCTCCCTCGCCACAAAGGCCCTTAAGGCAATGGCGAGAACGGCGTACGCCCATCGGCACTCTGCAGTTCCATCAGGTATTTACGGAAAATTTGCCCGAGCACCTGAGTCGCGGTTTCGAGGTCTTCGCGGGACATTTTTTCGGAGACTTCATCGGCCGTGTCCAGCGCATCTTCAGCGCCGTTGACCGCAGCCATCTTCAACACGATATAGGCCTGAATGTTGTTGGCCTGCACGCCTTCACCGTGGAAGAACATGGTGCCGAGTTTGAATTGCGCCTGAGCGTGGCCTTGCAACGAGGCTTTTTCGAAATAGCTCAGGGCTTGATTGAGGTCGCGCGGCGCATTCTTGCCGTCGTAGTAGAACTCACCCAACTCGTATTGCGCTTGTGCATCCCCTTCGTCCGCCGCTTTCTGGCAGGCGGCCAATGCCTGCGTGACGTCTTGCGGCTGAGTATTGAGGGTGCAACGACCCATCGCCGGGATCAACAACGAGTTGCCGCCTGCTTGTGCATGCGCGAGCAGGGGCTGAAGGAGCAACAGGCAGCCCAAGGCAAGGGTGCGGCCGGTGCGGTTCATGGGAATCGACTTACCTCTGAAGGGCACGCGGACCCATCGAGGGATCCAATAAGCGCGCATTATGAAATAAGCAGGGCCAACCTTACAAAGTCTTTACTCGTTTTTCTGCTGCGCGGGGAATATATCGCCCACTTTAGGGGAGATTTTTAGCAGGAGGGTTGGAAAAACGGCGTGGGTGTAGGTGAAAGCTGACGCTGGCGATAGCCAACGTCAGCGGTGCGGCGATTATTTCAGTGCGGCGAAGGCGCGCTCGGCAGCGTCCAGGGTCAGTTGCAACTCGGCTTCGCCATGAGCGATCGAGGTGAAACCGGCTTCGAAGGCGCTCGGTGCCAGGTATACGCCACCTTCCAGCATCAGGTGGAAGAAGCGACCGAACAGTGCAGCGTCGCTAGCCATCACGTCTTCAAAGGTGACGATGTCGTCGGCGCCGCTGAAGTACAGACCGAACATGCCGCCAGCCTGGGTGGTCACGAACGGAATGCCAGCGGCATCGGCGCGCTGTTGCAGGCCGTCGAGCAGACGCGTGGTGTAGTCGGTCAGTTCGGCGTGGAAGCCCGGACGGCTGATCAGGCGCAGAGTGGTCAGACCGGCGGCCATCGCCAGCGGGTTACCCGACAAGGTGCCGGCCTGATACACCGGGCCCAGCGGCGCGATGCGCTCCATGATTTCACGCTTGCCGCCGAAGCAACCGACCGGCATGCCGCCGCCGATGATCTTGCCGAAGGTGGTCAGGTCAGGATTGACGCCGTAGTACGCCTGAGCACCGCCGAGGGCGACGCGGAAACCGGTCATCACTTCGTCGAAAATCAGCACCACGCCATGCTTGTCGCACAGCGAACGCAGGCCTTCGAGGAAACCTGGTGCCGGTGGCACGCAGTTCATGTTGCCGGCAACCGGCTCAACAATAATGCACGCTACGTCCTGACCGACTTCGGCGAGCATCTTCTCAACCGCGTCGATATCGTTGAACGGCAGGGTCAGGGTGTGTTTGGCGAATGCCGCTGGCACACCAGCCGAGCTCGGCACGCCTTGGGTCAATGCGCCGGAACCGGCCTTGACCAGCAGGCTGTCGGAGTGACCGTGGTAGCAGCCTTCGAATTTGATGATGCTGTCGCGGCCGGTATAACCACGGGCCAGACGGATTGCACTCATGGTCGCTTCGGTGCCGGAGCTGACCATGCGCACCATGTCCATCGATGGCACCAGCGAGCAGACCAGGTCGGCCATCTCGGTTTCCATCGCGGTTGGCGCGCCGTACGACAGGCCGTGTTGCAACTGATTGCGCACCGCGTCGAGCACGTCCGGGTGACTGTGGCCGAGGATCATCGGGCCCCACGAACCTACGTAATCGACATAACGCTTGTCGTCTTCGTCGGTGACGTAAGCGCCTTCAGCGTGCTTGAAGAACAGCGGTGTGCCGCCCACGCTTTTGAACGCGCGAACCGGCGAGTTCACGCCTCCGGGAATGTGTTTCTGGGCATTGGCAAACAGCGTTTCGGAACGAGACATGATCGGGCTCTCAAATCAGATTTTCAGTAATTCATTGAACGCGCGGGCGCGGCGGGTCACTTCGGCGGTGCTCTCGGCACCAAACAGGCCGTGGACCACAGCGAGCAGGTCGACCCCATGGGCCACCAGCGGGGCAGCGTTGTCGAGGGTGATGCCGCCAATCGCGCAGATCGGCAGGTGCAGCGTGCGTTTGGCCTCGTCCAGCAGATCAAGGCTGCAGGTCGGCGCGCCGGGCTTGGTGTTGGAATTGAAGAAGCGGCCGAAGGCGACATAGCTCGCGCCCTCTTTGGCCGCTTGTTCGGCCAGCGCAATTTGCGCGTGGCAGGTCGAACCGATGATCGCTTTCGAACCGAGCAGGGCGCGGGTCGGCGACAGTGGGCCGTCGGTCTGGCCGAGGTGCACGCCGACGTTGAGGCGCGCGGCCAATTCAGCGTCATCATTGATGATCAACTGCGTCTTGTAGCGCTCGCACAGATCGCGCAGCGCTTCGGCCTCGCGCAGACGGCGGGCCTCGTCACTGCTTTTGTCGCGATATTGCAGCAGGGTGACGCCGCCTTCCAGCGCCGCCTCCACGTACGACAGAAACTTGCCGGCCAGCAATTGGCTGTCGGTAATGGCATACAGGCCACGTAGTTTCATCAGGCAGACCTCACGACGTTACGAGCAGAAATCCAGCGGCAGGCGACGCGGGACGAACTGGCCTTTGCCCAGTTGTTCGGCATCGCGCAGGGTGCGCCAAGTGTAATCCAGTGCACTGCGCACGGCGCTGGCCAGGTGTTCGCCCTGAGCCAGACGACCGGCCAAAGCGCTGGCCAGTGTGCAGCCGGAGCCATGATAACTGCCCGGCAGACGCTGGCAGATAAAGGTTTCACGCAGGCCGTCGCGGCTATACACGCGATTATGAATTTCAGTTTCGTCGCCGTGGCCGCCGGTGATCAGCAGGTTTTTGACGAACGGCAGGAGTTTTTCAGCGCACTCGTCGGCGGTGCCTTCCGGCAGTTCGGCGAGGATGCGCGCCTCAGGAAGGTTAGGGGTGGCAATGATCGATAGCGGCAGCAGACGCTCGCGCATCGCATAGCCGACCTCGTCCTTGCCCAGGCGTCCACCACCGCCGGCACGCAGCACCGGGTCGCAGACCACTGGCAAGTGCGGGTGCGCCGAGAGCAGTTCGACAACGGTGTCGACCATTTCCAGCGAACCGAGCATGCCCAGTTTGACCGCTGCGACTTCGGAGTCGTTGAGCACGGCATTGGCTTGAGCCAACACCCACTCACGGTCGAGGACGCGGAAGTCAGTGACGTTGACGGTGTCTTGCACGGTCAGGGCGGTGACGGCCGGAGCCGCATGGCAACCCTGCGCGAGCAAGGCTTCGATATCTGCCTGCAAGCCGGCGCCACCACTGGGGTCGTGGCCGGAGAGACAGAGGACAACGGGGCGGGAGCTGTAGATATTCATGGTGCGCGAGCTTACCACCAAAGCTGATTTTCGGGTTCAGTCCTGTCAGCGTTCGCCAATAGATTGTCCGACAACACTGCAGCCATCAGTTGGAACGCATTTGTGGTGAGGGAGCTTGCTCCCGATGGGCTGCGAAGCGGCCCCAATGATTTATCGCGTCGCCGGATTTTACGACTGCTGCGCAGCCGAGCAGGAGCAAGCTCCCTCGCCACAAGAGCAGTTTGCTTCGCGTAACCTGACCAACCCAACAGCTCTAGCCCGCTGCTTTGCTCTGGAACGCCCGTTCTAGAGCCTTTGTAGGAAAAATTTCAATGGTGCTCAATGGCCATCAACGGCTATGCTAGTCTGGATCCAAACCAATAACAGGTAATACCGGTTTTACGTCTACTCAAAGGGAATGGGGGGGCTTCCTGACACAACCGGACGAGCCACGCTGGGGCTTCAATGCGCTATTTGCTGATGTTGTTGTTCTGCTTGCCCCTCATGGCGAGCGCCGTCGAATTCGACGAATTTACCCAGAGCCTCCCTCTGGGCCGGTCGCTGCAAGTGTTCGAAGACCCGAGCGGTCAGGCGAGCATTGCCGATATTCGCGCGCAAGCCGCTGCCGGTAATTTCAAAGCCCACGACAAAGCCACGCTCAATGCCGGTTACTCGCGCTCGGCGTTCTGGCTGAAGATCGACCTGCATTATCGTCCGAGCAATCCCGACGCCCAGCGCACCTGGTTGCTGGAGCTGGCGTATCCCCCGCTCGACCATCTCGACCTCTATCTGCCTGACGCCAGTGGCAACTACCGCCTCGTCCGGCAAACCGGCGATGCCTTGCCGTTCGCCAGTCGCGAGATTCGCCAGAACAACTATTTGTTCGACCTTTCATTCAAACCGGATCAACAGCAAACCGTGTACCTGCGACTGGCCAGTGAAGGCTCGATTCAGGCACCGGTGACGTTATGGTCAAGCACCGCGTACCTCGAAGACCAGCCGGTGCGCCTGTATGTGCTGGGCATCATTTATGGCGTGCTGCTGGGGATGCTGGTCTACAACCTGTTCATCTACTTGAGCGTGCGCGACACCAGTTACCTCTATTACATCTTCTACATTGCCTCGTTCGGCCTCTATCAACTGTCGGTGAACGGTGCAGCGGTGGAGTATTTCTGGCCGGACAATCCGTGGTGGGCTAACGCCGCCACGCCGTTCTTCATCGGCTGTGCGGGGCTGTTCGGCAGTCAGTTCGCCCGCAGTTTCCTGCAGACCAAAAACCATAGCTGCTGGCTCGATCGCTTGCTGATTGCATTGATCGCGTTCGGTGCGCTGGTGGTTGGTTTGTCGCTGATGACCAGTTACGCGTTGTCGCTGCGCCTGGCGACGATACTGGCGCTGACCTTCACCGTGGTGATTTTCGCCGCCGGGATTCTGGCCTGGTGGCGCGGCTTGCGAGTGGCGCGTTATTTCATCATTGCCTGGTCGGCCTTTCTGCTTGGCGGCATCGTCAATACGCTGATGGTGCTCGGCCTGTTACCCAACGTGTTCCTGACCATGTATGCCAGCCAGATCGGCTCCGCCATCGAAGTGGCGCTGCTGTCGCTGGCACTGGCGGACCGGATCAACGCGATGCGTGAGCAACAGGCGCAGACGTTGTACGACGCCGGGCAGAAACTCGAAGTGCTCAACCAGCAACTGGCCCACAGCAACAAACTCAAGGACGAGTTCCTCGCGACCCTGACCCACGAATTGCGCACGCCGATGAACGGTGTGATCGGTTCGCTGGAACTGATGCAGACCGTCGAGCTGGATCCGGAGCTCGAGCAATACCAGCAGACCGCCGCCGGTTCCGCGCGGGACATGATGCGCATGGTCAACGGCATCCTCACCCTCACCGAATTGCAGGCCGGCAAGCTCAAGGCCTCGCCGGGCAGCTTCAGCCTGCGTGCGGTGGTCGAAGCGCTACGGGTGCAGTTCGACGGCAACGCGGCGAGCAAGTCGCTGGACTTCAAAGTCGAGGTGCTGCCGACCCTGCCGGATCGCTTGCACGGCGACAGCGCCAAACTCGCGCAATGCCTGGAGTGCCTGCTGGACAACGCGATCAAGTTCACCCGCGTCGGTGGTCTGGCGCTGCGCGTGACCGGCAAACCGTCGACGGACAATCGCTTGGCCCTGTCGTTTGCAGTGATCGACACCGGCATCGGTTTTACCGATCTGGGCGAGGCGACGATGTACCAGCGCTTCTTCCAGCTCGACGGTTCGATGACCCGCGAATACGGCGGACTGGGCGTGGGGCTGGCGATCTGCCGACAGTTGGTCGAGCTGCTTGGCGGCAAGCTTACTCATCGCTCCGAACCCGGGCGGGGCAGCCGTTTTCAACTGGACGTTGAGTTTGAACTGCCGGCGGTTGAATCTGCGCCGATCGCCGCGCCTTCGCACGATTGTGTACGTGCGGCGCACGACTGCACGGTGTTGCTGGTAGACGACAACAGCGTCAACCAACTGGTGATGCGCGGGATGTTGCTCAAGCTCGGCTTTCGCGTGCGCACCGCCGACAACGGCGTGGCGGCACTGGATTGTTTGCAGCGTGAAACCTTCGATGCAGTGCTCATCGATTGCCAGTTACCTGCTCAGGAGGGCGCAGCGTTGTGCTGCCAGATTCATGCATTGCCGGGCTGCGCGAATCTGCCGGTGTTTATGCTGGCGCTGGCCACCGAACGGGACCTATGCACGCCTGGCGCGCCTATCGATTACTTGAACAAACCGGTGAAATTCGAAGAATTGCAGTCCGCGCTGGAGCGCCGGGTGCTGTGCTGCTGATAGGGTAAAAGCGCCGCAAATTCGGCGGATATGACACTTTGATCGATCCTGGGGCGGTGCTTAACTGACCTTCTGGATGACCAAGGAGCACCTTCATGAACCTGCATCAGTTCGCCGAAACCCACGAAGTCACCAACCAGCCACCGTCGCTGGACGGCACCAACCTGTACCGCATCGACCTGCCGTTGCAGGAGTGGTCGCGGCGCTTTGGTGCCGGGTGGGCGGAGTCGCGGATCGATGCTTACGGTGCGCTCGCTGGTGGGCCGTTGATGGATGCCGGGTTCCTCGCCAACCAGAACAAACCGGTGTTCGCCAGTCATGATCGTTACGGCCATCGCATCGATCTGGTGGAATTTCATCCCGCTTATCACGAACTGATGCGCACCGCGATTGAACATGGTCTGACATCGATGCCATGGACTCATCCGCAGGACGGTGCTCACGTCGCCCGCGCGTCCATGAGCTATCTGCACAGCCAGGCCGAAGCCGGCAGCGGTTGCCCGTTGACCATGACCTTCGCCAGTGTGCCGGCCCTGCGTTTGCAGGCGAACATCGCTGAGCAGTGGCTACCGAAAGTCCTCGCCAGCGAATACGACCCGCGCAACGTCGGCATGGCGCACAAGGCCGGCGTGACCATCGGCATGGCCATGACCGAGAAACAGGGCGGCACCGACGTGCGCGCCAACACCACCAAGGCTTACCCGGTGGGCGCCAGCGGCCCGGGTCAGGCCTATGAACTGGTCGGGCACAAGTGGTTTTGCTCGGCGCCGATGTGCGATGCGTTCCTTACGCTGGCGCAGACCGACAAGGGCTTGAGTTGCTTCCTGCTGCCACGGCATCGTCCGGACGACACGCGTAATCAGTTCTACATCCAGCGCCTGAAAAACAAGCTCGGCAACCAGTCCAACGCCTCCAGCGAAGTGGAGTTCCGTGGTGCGCTGGCGTGGATGGTGGGTGAGGAAGGGCGCGGCGTGCCGACCATTATCGAAATGGTCGCCATGACTCGTTTCGATTGCATGGTCGGTTCCAGCGCGCTGATGCGCCAGGCGCTGACCCAGGCCAGCCACCACTGCGCACACCGCAAGGTCGGCGGCAAACTGCTCAGCGAACAGCCATTGATGCAGAACGTGCTGGCCGATCTGGCCCTGGAAAGCGAAGCCGCGCTGGCCCTGAGCTTGCGCATGGGCAAGGCGCTGGATCATCTGGATGATCGCCACGAAGCGCAATTTGCGCGGTTGGTGACGGCGGTGGGCAAGTATTGGATATGCAAGCGTGCGCCGGGGATGATCAACGAAGCGGCGGAATGCATGGGCGGCGCCGGGTATGTCGAGGACAGTATTCTGCCGCGCTTGTATCGCGAAGCGCCGGTGAACTCGACGTGGGAAGGTTCGGGGAATGTGCAGTGCCTCGACGTGCTGCGGGCGTTGTCGAAAGAGCCGGGCGTGCTGGACGTGTTGTTCAGCGAACTCGGTGACGGGCATGGCGACAAACGCCTGGCCGCGCATATTCAGCAGTTGCAGGCGCAGTTCAAGGACACCAGCGATATTCAGTACCGCGCGCGCCAACTGACTGAAGACATCGCGCTCGGTTTGCAGGCCAGGCTTCTGTTGGAGGCGGGGAATTCAGCCGTCAGCGATGCCTTCATTGCCAGCCGTCTGAGCGGTGGCGGCCGCGTGTACGGCGCGTTGCCGCGCGGACTGGACGTCGAAGCCATCGTCGCCCGCTCAACCCCACAAATCCTCTGACCCCACACAAATCTCCTGTAGGAGCTGCCGAAGGCTGCGATCTTTTGATCTTATAAACAGCAAGATCAAAAGATCGCAGCCTTCGGCAGCTCCTACAAGGATTGGGGTGGCCCATATATTGTGCGGTTGCCAACATGCCACTGTTCCCGTGACGCCACGATGCAGGCAAGATGAAGCTCTGCAAGTCAGAACACAGGAAGCTGATCGTGACCGAAGCGTTTATTGTTGTTCAAACCGCCGAACAAGCCGTGGACCGTCTGGCCGAGCTGCATGAGCGGGCCACCACTGCGCTGAACTCGGCGCTCAAGCGTTACCTCAAGGATCGCGTCGAACCCGACGCTGCGCAGCGTGCTCTGTTTCGTTATCCCGAACTGCGTCTGACCTATCATTGCCAGGGCGAAGTCCCGCAGACCACCCGCGCTTATGCCAAGGTGCAACTGCCGGGCACGTACAGCGTCACCGTCACCCACCCGGCGGCGTTCCGCAAATACCTGCTCGAACAGCTTGTGCCGTTGATGCACGACTTCACCGTGACTGTGGAAGTCGGCGTCAGCCAGCAAAACATTCCCTATCCGTACGTGGTCGAGCAGGGCGATGAACTGGCCGGCTCAGGCGTCACCGCTGCCGTGCTGGCGCGGGTGTTCCCGAGTACTGACCTGTCCGCCGCCACCGATGGCATCGCCGACGGCCTCTACGATTGGGAAAACACCGATCCGCTGCCGCTGGCGTTGTTCGACGCCGCGCGCGTGGATTTCTCCCTGCGCCGTCTGGTGCACTACACCGGCAGCGACTGGCGTCATGTGCAGCCGTGGATTCTGCTGACCAACTATCACCGCTACGTCGACCAGTTCATCGTCCATGGCCTGGAGCAGTTGCGCAAAGACCCGCGTTTCGTGCGCATGGTCTTGCCGGGCAACGTGATCATCGAGAAGGGCATGGATCACGGTGAAGCGTCGGCGATTGCTGCCGGTGTGGTCTGGCACCGTTACCAGATGCCGGCCTATCACCTGATCGCCAGCGATGGCCACGGCGTGACCTTGGTGAATATCGGCGTCGGCCCGTCCAACGCCAAGAACATCACCGACCACCTGGCGGTGCTGCGTCCGCATTGCTGGCTGATGATCGGTCACTGCGGCGGCCTGCGTCAGTCGCAGACCATCGGCGACTATGTGCTGGCCCACGCCTACATGCGTCGCGACGGTATTCTCGATCGCGTGGTGCCGCCGAACATTCCGATCCCGGCGCTGGCCGAAGTGCAAATGGCGCTGCAACAGGCTGCGGCGAACGTCACTGGCGAGAAGGGCGATGACCTGAAAAAACGCCTGCGCACTGGCACCGTGCTGACCTACGACGACCGTAACTGGGAATTGCGTTGGGCGCAGGAGCGGCCGTTGATCAACCTGTCCCGCGCTGTCGCGGTGGACATGGAAAGTGGCACGATCGCCGCGCAGGGCTATCGCTTGCGGGTGCCGTACGGCACGTTGCTCTGCGTCTCGGACAAACCGCTGCACAGTGAAATCAAGCTGCCGGGTTCGGCCAACGCCTTCTATGAGCGCGCGGTCAGCCAGCACTTGAAGATCGGTATAGAAGCGGTGGACCTGCTGCGCACCGAACTCAACTCGCTGCACTCGCGCAAACTGCGCAGCTTCGACGAGCCGCCGTTCCGCTAACGGTTAGTCGTGGCCATTTGGCGGTCAGGGCACTAGCATTGTCAGCCCTGATCGCTAAATGTCTGCTCTCTTATGTCTCGTCCGCCGCATCCTCCTTCTCGCCGTCCTGGTGCGAAGCCTCAGTCTTCTTCCCCGCGCCGTGTTGCCAAGGCACCACCGGCCGAGCCGAAGCTGATCCTGTTCAACAAACCGTTCGATGTGCTGACGCAATTCAGCGACGGCGAAGGGCGGGCGACACTCAAGGATTTCATCGATGTGCCCGGCATCTATCCGGCTGGACGCCTTGATCGCGACAGTGAAGGGTTGTTGTTGCTGACCAACGACGGGCAGTTGCAGGCGCGTATCGCCGATCCGAAACACAAACTGGCGAAGACTTATTGGGTGCAGGTCGAGGGCGTGCCGACGGCCGAGCAACTGCAGCGCTTGCGCGAAGGTGTAGAACTGAACGACGGCATGACTCTGCCTGCCGAAGCACGGCAACTGGATGAACCCGAGTTGTGGCCGCGCAATCCGCCGGTACGCTTTCGCATGACTGTGCCGACTTCATGGCTGGAGTTGGTAATTCGCGAAGGACGTAATCGTCAGGTACGGCGCATGACCGCAGCGGTCGGCCTGCCGACGTTGCGTCTGGTGCGGGTGAAAATTGGTGATTGGTCGATCGAGGGGCTTGATCAGGGCCAGTGGAAGGAAGTGCCGGCGCGCTTATAGAGCGCCGGACTCGATCAGGCCGATCACCACACTCTTGATGATGAACGCAGCCACGCCCAGGCCCAGCACGAAGAACAGAATGAACGAGCCAAAGCGCCCGGCCTTGGACTTCTTCGCCAGATCCCAGACGATGAAACCCATGAAAATGATCAGGATGCTGACCAGACCGGTCATCATCCACTCTTCGAATACTGCTGGATCCATTGGGTCTCTCCGGCGCGCATGGGGCTAAAAGGGCGCGGCGAGTATACGCCAAGGGCGCGGGGTGGGGCATTGATCTGCGTCGGTGTGCCGCAGTCATTGCTCGCCTGTGCCGGCCCCTTCGCGAGCAGGCTCGCTCCCACATTTGAAATGCATTCCCTGTGGGAGCGAGCCTGCTCGCGAAGGCGATTTCAGCTACGCAAATGAGTCAGCGGCAGTTCAGTACTGTTCAACACCTGATTCAGCACAAAGCTTGAGCGCACACTGGTCACCCCTTCAATTCGGGTCAGGTGCCCCAGCAACAGCTTCTGATAGTGATCCATGTCCGGCACCACCACTTTCAACTGATAGTCAGCATCCACCCCCGTCACCAGACTGCACTCCAGCACCTGCGGCAACGTACGAATCGCCGCTTCGAAGTTCTCGAAACGCTCCGGCGTGTGCCGGTCCATGCCGATCAGCACATACGCGGTCAGGCTCAGCCCGAGCATCTTGCGATCAAGCAACGCCACCTGGCGCGAAATGTACCCGTCGTCTTCCAGCTGCTTGACCCGGCGTGAGCAGGGGGAGGGCGACAGACCGATGCGCTCGGCCAGCTCCTGGTTGGAGATGCGGGCGTCGCGCTGCAATTCCGCCAAAATACTCAGGTCGTAACGGTCGAGTTTGCTCATCAATCTGTCCTTGGTTGTAACTATTGCGGCAGATTATCTATCCAGGGTTAAAAATTGCGCAAGTGGTGTTTATTTGAGCAATATTCGCAATCATCTGTCGCGGCCGCAGGCCTATTCTTATCACCAGAATCACTGCTCGGTAACACAGTCCACAGCGGCCCGCCCTATCAGGCCCGCCGGGGCCGCCACCCCCACCGGGGTTGTGCCGGCCCCCGAGCTGCACACTGTCCAGAAGACGGCGTGAGGTGAGCCGACGTCAAAAGCGTCGAGCCAGGACGAAGTTCTCTAGAAGGGAGGCCGACGGGTCTCCCTTTTTTCTTGCCTGCGTTTTTTGCGCACAGGCATGTCTTGCTCAATAAATAAGTTGCGTGACTGATAACCTGTTGCAGAACCGGATGTGTATGTTCCCGGTCTTAGTGATAGGCCCTAACCCGCAGTGAGGAATTTCATGAAGTCGCGCATCTGGCAGCTGGCCGGTGTTGGTTTGCTGTGTGTGTGCGTCGGTGCACAAGCGCTAGCCGACGATCCCGAAAGCCGCAGCCCCAACGGCGGTGGTCGCGGGCCGGAACATCAGGGCAATAATCAGGGCCATGGCGGCAACAATCAGCCGCGCCCGCAAAATCAGCCGCCGCAGAATCAGCCTCGGCCGCAGAACAACGAAATCATTCGTGGCGATAACAGTCGCCAATTCGAGCACAACGGCCAACAGCACAACAATAACGGTCAGTGGCAAAACCACGACCAGAACCGTCCGGCGTACAACCCCAACCCGGTGCGCCAGCCGCCACCGCCGCCACAACTGCCGGCCAACAGTTTGCCGATTCAGCCACGGCCCGACACCGTGCGCCAGACTCAGGAACCGCGTCAGGGTTACTACCGCGACGAGCGCCCGCAGAATGGTTACCACAACCAGCAATGGCAAACCGGCAACCGGCCCAACGACAACCGCTGGCCGGGCCGCCCGGACGGGCACGGCAACGGTTGGGGCCCAGGCCCGCAATATCGCCCGGGGCATGTGATCGACCGTTTCCCGGATCGCGAATACCGCGTGCCGTATCGCGGCCAGGATTACTTCTATTCCGGCGGTTACTGGTATCGCCCGCAAGGTCCGCGCTACATCGTCGTGCAGCCGCCACGAGGGATTCGGACCCAGTACCTGCCGGACTACGCCCGTGAAGTGTGGATCGGCGGTGCGCTGCTGTTCCTCGCTGCCGGTTCCTACTATGCGTATGAAGAATCTACCCAGGATTACGTAGTGGTCGAGCCGCCGGTGCAGCAACCGCCGCAACCGCAGCCGCAATCCCAGGGTTATGACGTCGAGGCGTATCCGGCCAACGGTCAGTCCCCGGAGCAGGTTCAGCAGGACGGTTATCAGTGCTACCAATACGCCGTGCAGCAAAGCGGTTTTGACCCGCGCACCGCGACCTATCAGCCGGCGCCCGAAGTGGTTCAGGCGTACCGTCAGGCTCAGGGCAATTGCCTGAGCAGTCGCGGTTATCAGGTCAGTTACTGAAGCCGGGTTTGCGCCTGCTCTGACTTGACCACTTCCTGCGGGTCGGCGTGCACCAGCACTTCGGCCCGCGGGTAGGCCTGGTGAATGGCATCGGCGGCCTGGTCGCTGATGCCGTGCGCCACTGACAGGGTCAATTCCCCCGGCAACTCCAGATGCAACTGCACGAACCAATGGTTGCCGGAGATCCGCGTGCGCAAGTCATGCGCGCCCAATACCCCCGGCACACCGCAGGCCAGTTCGAGCATGTGCTGGCTGACGTCGGTGGGCAGTTCCTCATCCATCAGCACCGAAAAACTTTCCCGGGCGATCTGGATCGCACTCCACAGAATGTAGGCGGCAATGCCGAGTCCGAACCAGGCATCCAGTTGATGCCAGCCGAACCCGGCTAACACCAGCGCCACCAGAATACTGCCGTTGAGTAACAGGTCGGATCGGTAATGCAGTGAGTCGGCACGCACGGCGTTGGAACCGGTCTGCTTGATCACTCGATGCTGCAGCACCAGCAAGGCCACCGTCAGCAACAATGAGAAAATGATCACGCCAATGCTGATCCATGGCGCGCCAAGCGGTTCCGGCTGCTGGATGCGCTCATAGGCCTGAAACGCGATCAATACCGCGCTGCCGCCAATGAACAGCGCCTGCGCCATCCCCGCCAGCGATTCCGCCTTGCCGTGGCCATAACGGTGATCGTCATCGGCCGGGCGCAGCGCGTAATGCACCGCCAGCAGATTCAGCAGCGAAGTGACGCCATCCAGTGCCGAGTCGGTGAGGCCGGCGAGCATGCTCACCGAACCACTGAGCCACCAGGCGATGGCTTTGGCGATGATCAGGGTGCACGCCACCGCCACCGAGGCGCGGGTCGCCAGCCTGAGCAGGCGGGCGTGTTCGGGGCTGGATGTCATTGAATGTCCTTTTTAAGCGGCAGGTTGCAGGCCGAACATCGCCAGTTGTTGAGTGCTGCCCTTGTGTTGAATCAGGCGTGGATCGTCGAGAGGGAAGTCTCGGCCCAACTCGCTTTCGAGAATAGCCTGCAACTTGTGATTATCGACCTGACCGTCTGGACCGATGGCTTGTTTGAGTTTGGCCGGGTCGATCTGCGCGGTGTGGCCCGGTTCGAAATAGATCGCACCGGTGGCGAAGTCGACGGCAAACGCGATCAGCCCGGGAATGACGTAGAACAGCAGGCCCACGGCGTCGAGCACGGCAATCGCCGGGTCGATCTTGCCGTCGATCTGCCCGCGCCGGTCCGGGTAGAAAATCGAACCGCACGCGGTGATTTGCGTGAGCAGGGTGGCGACCAGTACACCGCCGATCAGGCGAAAAGGTAAGCGCATGGGAAATCTCCTGATTCATCTAAGAACGAAGCGTCGTCGTGTGAAGTTAAGACCCTGACGAACGCCAAGCAGTTCGCCGTTATACTCGGCGCTGGCAGGGCGTGCCCACAGTAAATTGCGGCCTCGTCTCACCCCCTACCGAAATACGTTGAGGATTGAAGTTGTTTTCTCCAGATCGACACCGTGTGAAGGCTAATGAATTCTATCGGGGTTCGGCCCTCCGGGCTAAAGCTGTGAGCGCGCCATGCTGCGTTGCGGGACTTGGCAAGGAAACGACCCTTACCTGCGTCCCGCGCCTTGCCTGGCACGCTCACAGCTTTAACGCGACTCGCAATTTACTGTGGGCACGCCCTGGGGAGCCAGCATGAATTCTTTGCCAATCGATGAAGTTTTACCCGCCCTGCGTGAAGCCTTGGCGACGCGCCACGAAGCCGTGCTGGAAGCACCGCCCGGCGCCGGTAAAACCACCCGTGTGCCGTTGGCCTTGCTCAATGAAGCCTGGCTGGCCGGGCAGACCATTCTGATGCTTGAACCGCGCCGTCTCGCCGCGCGTGCCGCCGCGGAACGACTGGCCAGTGAGTTGGGCGAGAAGGTCGGGGAAACCGTCGGTTATCGCATCCGTCTCGACAGCAAGGTCGGCCCCAACACCCGTATCGAAGTGGTCACCGAAGGCATTCTCACCCGCCGCTTGCAGGACGACCCGGCGCTGGAAGGCGTGGGCCTGCTGATTTTCGACGAATTCCACGAGCGCAGCCTCGACGCCGATCTGGCGTTGGCGTTAAGTCTGAACGGTCGCGAGCTGTTTCGGGCTGAACAGCCGCTGAAGATTCTGCTGATGTCGGCCACGCTGGAAGGCGAACGTCTGGCCGGGCTGCTGGATGATGCGCCGATCCTGCGCAGCGAAGGGCGCATGTACCCGGTGACGATGCGTTGGGGTCGGCCGTATCAGCCTGGCGAGTATATCGATCAGCGCGTCACTCAAACCGTGCTTGAAGCGCTGCATGACGAAAGCGGTAGCCTGTTGGTGTTCCTGCCGGGACAGGCGGAAATCCGTCGTGTGCATCAACAATTGGCCGACGCGATCGGTGAGCGCAGTGATGTGTTGCTCTGCCCGTTGCACGGTGAACTCGACCTCAATGCGCAACGCGCGGCGATCGATCCGGCCCCGGCCGGCCAGCGCAAAGTGGTGCTGGCCACCAACATTGCCGAGACCAGTCTGACCATCAACGGCGTGCGCGTGGTGATCGATGCCGGGCTGGCGCGGGTGCCGCGTTTCGATCCCGGCAGCGGCATGACGCGCCTCGATACCCAGCGAATTTCCAAGGCCAGTGCCACTCAGCGCGCGGGTCGGGCAGGGCGTCTGGAGCCGGGCGTTTGCTATCGCTTGTGGTCGCAGGATCAGCACGAACAACTGGCCGCGTATGGCAGTGCGGAAATCCTCTCGGCGGATCTCGCCAGCCTGGCCCTGCAACTGGGCCGCTGGGGGGTGACGCCGGGCGAACTGGTCTGGCTGGATGTTCCGCCAGCGGCCGCTTATGCCCAGGCGCAGGATTTGTTGCAGCGGCTCGGCGCCCTGGAAGGTGAGGCGCTGACTTCTCACGGTCAGGCCATGGCTGAGTTGCCCGCGCATCCGCGCATCGGTCATTTGTTGTTGCGCGGTCAGGCGTTGGGGCTGGCGAACATGGCGTGCGATGTCGCCGCGTTGCTCGGCGAGCGCGATATTTTGCGCGGTGCCGGGGCGGATTTGCACAGTCGATTGGTGCTGCTGTCCGGCGAAGAACGCGCCGCCCGTGGTGCGCAGGGTGGGGTGCAACGGGCCAAGCAACTGGCACGGCAATATCGCGGTTATCTGCGCGGCAAGGCGAGCGAGCCGGTCAGCGATCCCGAGCATCCGCGCTGGCTCGGCGCATTGTTGGCGCTCGCGTATCCCGATCGCGTCGCGCAACAGCGGCGTACCGGTGGCGCTGAATATCGTCTGGCCAACGGTCGCGCGGCGCTGTTCGCCGAAGCCGACAGCCTGATGAAAGAGCCGTGGATCGTCATCGCCGACCTCGGCAGCCGTCAGGGCCAGCGCGAAGAACGCATTTATCTGGCGGCGGATTTCGACCCGGCGCTGTTCGATTCAGTGCTCGCCGAACAAGTGCGTAACGTCGATCAACTCGACTGGGACGAGCGCGAAGGCGTGCTGCGCGCCGAGCGTCAGCGTAAGGTCGGCGAGCTGATTCTCAGCCGTGAACCGCTGACCGGTCTCGATGAAAATGCACGCAGTCAGGCGCTGGTCAATCTGGTGCGGCGCAAAGGTCTGGAGCTACTGCCGTGGACGCCGGAGCTGCGCCAGTGGCAGGCGCGCGTGGCGTTGTTGCGGCAGTTGGAATTGAACAATCAGAGCGACAGCCAATGGCCGGACGTCAGCGACGCGACGTTGCTGGTTACCCTCGAAGATTGGCTGATGCCGTATCTGGGCAAGGTCTCGCGGCTCAGCCATTTTGCCAATCTGGATCTGTCGAGCATTGTGCGTAACCTGCTGCCGTGGCCGTTGCCGCAAAAGCTTGATGAGCTGGCACCGCATCACCTGAGCGTGCCGTCGGGATCATCGATTCGTCTGGACTACAGCGAGTTTCCGCCGATCCTCGCAGTACGTTTGCAGGAATTGTTCGGACTGGCGGATACCCCGCGAATTGCCGGCGGGCGGCAGGTGGTCAAGTTGCATCTGCTGTCGCCGGCGCGGCGCCCGGTGCAGGTCACCCAGGACCTGGCGAATTTCTGGCGCAGCACCTATGCCGAGGTGAAGAAGGATTTGAAGGGGCGCTATCCGAAGCATTATTGGCCGGACGATCCGTTGGTGGCCGAGGCGACCGCACGGGCCAAACCGCGTGGTACGTGAAGAGCAAAAGATCGCAGCCTGCGGCAGCTCCTACATGGGATTGAGTTTGCTCATGTAGGAGCTGCCGCAGGCTGCGATCTTTTTTGCTGTTAAAGGTGGGTCTTGGCCGTCAGTTGTTCGCGGCAATAGTCGGCGAACAACTGCGCAGGTTTGGTCAACTGCCCACGCTTGAGCCACGCCGCCACCAGACCCGATCCGGTGACGTCTTCGACGATGTCCACGCACACGACTTTCTTGCCATCGTAAGTGCATTCCGAATGGGGTTTGGTCACCAGAATCGAAAAGCCGAAACCCTGGCCGACCATCCCGCGCACCATCTCGATCGACGGCGAGCTGAACTCGATGCGTGGCGTCAGGCCCAGTTCTTCGAAGAGGCTGACAAAGTAGGTCCGGCTCGGCTGCACATCGAGCAGGATCATCGGATCCAGACACAGGTCCCTTAGCGAAACCTGCTTGTACTGGGCAAAACGATGATCCGCCGGCAACAGCGCATAGGGCCGTTGCGCTGGCATCAGCGGTTCGGTCTGAATGGTCGCGTCGAGTTCATGCTCGTAAAGGATCACCAGATCGAACGCACCCGAGGTCAGGCCTTGCACCAGCTCCTGCTGTTCGCCGTCGCGGATGCGGATTTGAACCCCCGGGTACAGCGCCGAAAACCCGGCGATCAATTGCGGCAAGTACAACGGCGCAACCGTTTCGAAACAGCCGATATCGATCTGCCCGGCGACTACGTCGTTGTCGGCGAGGGCGTTCTGCTCGAACTCCTTGGCCATGCGCAGCAGTTCCTGAGCCTTGCGCAAGAAGCGTGCGCCGCTCGGTGTGAGGGAAACCCCTTGGGCGTGATGGCGGATCAGCAGCTGTACGGCGAAGCTGTCTTCCAGCGCTTTGATCGCCGTGGAAATCGCCGGCTGCGCGATGTACAGCTTGCGCGAGGCCTCGGCAACGCTGCCGCATTCGACGGTGGTGATGAAGTATTTCAGCTGACGCAAATTGTAGGCGGCCACGGCAAACCTCAGGACGAGCGGTCTCGACTTCCAAGCAATTTGTGCGCCGCCACGTCCGTTGCGCGACGATGTTCTTATCCCTCAACCATAGCCACCCACGCAGCATTTGGGGGAAGTCATTGCCCAGTGTTTTTATTGCCTGCGAAGACATTTTTACTATTTTTAGCGCCTGCGAGGCTGAGCGACCATCGATGGACAATAACCTCCAGGAGCATCCGTCGTGTTCGAGCTTGCAGAGTGGCAGCGCCGTGCCGTTGCATTGAAGTTTCCCGACCAGGCCGTGATCGACGGCAAGCATTGCGCCGCGCAATCGGGGCAGACGTTTGCCGCGATCAATCCCGCGACTGGCGAGTGTCTGGCCAATGTCGCGGCGTGTGACGTGGAGGATGTCGACACAGCAGTACGCAATGCGCGACAAGTGTTCGAGGCGGGTACGTGGTCGCAACGCTCTCCGGCCGAGCGCAAGCTAGTGCTGCTGCGTCTGGCTGATTTGCTGATGACGCATCGCGAAGAACTGGCGCTGCTCGACTCGCTGAACATGGGCAAACCGGTGATGGACGCCTACAACATCGATGTCCCGGGCGCCGCCGGGGTGTTCCGCTGGTACGCCGAAGCTATCGACAAACTTTACGATCAGGTCGCACCCAGTGCACCGAATGTGCTGGCGACGATTACCCGTGAAGCTCTGGGGGTGGTGGCCGCTGTGGTGCCGTGGAATTTCCCCTTGGACATGGCGGCGTGGAAGCTTGCGCCGGCGTTGGCGGCGGGCAATTCAGTGATCCTCAAACCGGCCGAGCAGTCACCGTTTTCGGCGTTGCGTCTGGCCGAGCTGGCGCTGGAAGCAGGGTTGCCTCCGGGTGTGCTCAACGTGTTGCCGGGGCTTGGCGAGCAGACTGGCAAGGCGTTGGGTTTGCACACGGATGTCGATTGTCTGGTGTTCACCGGCTCGACCCAGGTCGGCAAATATTTCATGCAGTATTCCGCGCAGTCGAATCTCAAGCAGGTGTGGCTGGAGTGCGGTGGCAAGAGCGCCAACCTGGTGTTCGCCGATTGTCAGGATCTGGATCTGGCGGCGGAGAAAGCGGCGTTCGGGATCTTCTTCAATCAGGGCGAAGTCTGCTCGGCCAACTCGCGCTTGCTGGTGCAGCGTTCGATTCATGATGCGTTCGTCGAACGCCTGAAAGCGCAGGCCGAGCGTTGGCTGCCGGGTGATCCGCTGGATCCCCAAAGCAGCGCTGGCGCCATCGTTGACCACCAGCAAACGGCGAGCATCATGCGCTTCATTCGCAGCGCCGAGCAGTCGGGGGCGACGCAGGTTTGTGGCGGTCAGCAGCGGCGCTTCAACGGGTCGGACAACTTCATTGAGCCGACGATTTTCACCGGCGTCACCGCGGACATGCCGCTGTTTCGCGAAGAGGTATTCGGGCCGGTGCTGGCGGTGATGCCGTTCGATGATGAGGCCGAGGCCATACGGCTGGCCAATGACAGCGTGTACGGACTGGCTGCGTCGCTGTGGACCGATGACCTCAACCGCGCACACCGCGTGGCGCGGCAGTTGCGCGCGGGTACGGTGTCGGTCAACACGGTGGATGCGCTGGATGTGACCGTGCCGTTTGGCGGCGGCAAGCAATCGGGTTTTGGCCGGGATCTGTCGCTGCACTCGTTCCACAAATACACCCAACTGAAAACTACCTGGTTCCAGTTGCGCTGACACCGAGTCGCCCTTATCGCTGGCAGGCCAGCTCCCACAGGGTTTGGTGGTATCCAAAAAAACCGCAGCACACCCGAGATCCCTGTAGGAGTGAGCCTGCTCGCGATAGCGGTGGCTCAGGCAGCCAGGTTATCGACTGACCTGACGCCATCGCGAGCAGGCTCACTCCTACAGTTTTTAGTGGTGTACGCAAATCCAGAGCACACTCGCGATCCCTGTGGGAGCTGGCTTGCCAGCGATGGCATTCTCCCAGCCACAGAAAATCCGCGATCTGCACCCACCTTGCGCACCTCGGCAATCCCCGCCCGTTAGCAGTGCGCACTACCCAGTTTTTTCATCATTTGCAGCCAACAATTTCCTGATTTTCCTCACCGCGCACATGGGCCACCATCGATCTTGCCCGCCAGCCGAATGTTGTCCGCCCAAGTGTCCGCAAGAGACCAACGGCAGCAACTGCACAACGGCCGGCGACCGTACTGCCCATGACAAAACTAAATCAACAGCGTCGGGAGTGCTCCATGATCAAGTCCTTGTGTATTCGTCTCACTCATCCTCTGGCAATCACCGCCCTTGCCGCCACGGTCGCGACCAGCGCTCAGGCCGGCACCCTGTCCATCGGCCACACCACGTGGGTCGGCTACGGCACCCTCTATCTGGCGCAAGACTTGGGCTACTTCAAGGAAAACGGTCTGACCGTCGAATTGCCAGTGGTTGAAGAGGCCTCGATGTACATGGCGGCGCAGGCGTCCGGGCAACTGTCCGGCTCGGCGTCGACCATCGACGAGATACTCAAATACCGCCCGCAGTTCTGCTTCAAAGCCGTCGCGGCGCTGGATGACAGCCATGGCGGTGACGGCGTGCTGGTCGGCAAGGATGTGAAAAGCCTGCAAGAGCTCAAAGGCAAATCCGTGGCGGTCAACGAGGGTTCGACCTCGCAGTTCTGGCTCTCGTACCTGCTGAAAAAGAACGGTATGAAGATGAGCGACATCACCGTGCAGAACATGACCGCTGACGATGCCGCCACCGCGTTCATCGCCGGTCGCGTGCCTGCCGCCGTGACCTGGGAACCGCACCTGTCGATGGTCCGCAACAAGCAGCAGGGTAAAGTGTTGATCGACAGCAGCAGCACTCCCGGCGTGATCGTCGATGTGGTCGCGCTCAATTGCAGTGTTATCGAGAAGCAGCCCGAGGACGTCAAGGCGCTGGTCGCCGGTTTGTACAAAGCCGTGCAGTACACCAAAGATCACCCGGAAGACGCTTACAGGATCATGGCCAAAGGTGTCGGCGGCTATCTGTCCGATCCGAAGGAACTGGCCGCTGCCGCACAAGGCGTGCGCTTCTACGATCAAGCCATGAGCGAGAAACTCCTGGGCTCACCGGGCAAACCGGGTGACAGCGCGCCGCTGATCAAACTGGCCAACGAAACGGCCAGCGAATTGCAGGGCAAACCTTACAACGTCAGCAACGACGAGCTGGTCGACAACCGTTTTGTCAGCCCGCTCTAGGAGGCTTGCAATGTTCAAGCGCAATTCGTGGCTGAGCCGCAGCCTCACACCGAAAACCGCATTGCCGGTGCAAGTGGTGTGGAGCGCCAGCGGTCTGGCCTGGGTGTTGTTGGTTGGCCTGTGGGCCGGGCTTTCTTATGGCGGCATCGTGCCGGGGATGTTCTTGCCGACGCCGGGTGCGGTGGTTGAGGCCGCCGTGCGCCTGAGCCGTGATGGCACGCTCGGCACGCATGTGTGGGCGAGTGTCGAAGTGGTGATGGTCGGCTTCATTGTGTCGTCGCTGGTGGCGGTGCCGTTGGGGTTGCTGATGGGCAGCTTCCGCATCGTCCAGGCGTTTCTTGAACCGCTGGTGAACTTCATTCGCTACCTGCCGGTGACCTCGTTCGTGCCGCTGTTCATTTTGTGGATCGGCATCGGTCTGGAACAGCGGGTGTCGGTGATTATCTTTGGCGTGTTCTTCCAGCAACTGGTGATGATCGCTGATGTGTCGAAGGGCATTTCCAAGGATTTGATCAACGCTTCTTACACCTTGGGTTCCAACCGCCGCGATGCGGTGTTGCATGTGATAGCGCCCGCCTCAGTGCCGGGTGTACTCGACACGTTGCGGGTGACCATGGGCTGGGCCTGGACCTATCTGGTAGTAGCTGAACTGGTCGCCGCCTCGAGCGGTTTGGGTTACTTGAGTCTGAAAGCCATGCGCGGTTTTCAGGTCGACGTGATTTTCCTCGCCATCGCGATTATCGGCCTGCTCGGTCTGGTCACCGATCAACTGTTCCGTTTTCTCCGCCTGAGGATTGCCGCATGGGCTCAGTGACTGCTGCCAATCATCGTTTCATCGAACCCGTCGCAACCCCGGCGCAAGCGGCGCCGCGCTTGCAGGTGGACAAGGTCAGCCTGCGTTACAAGAAACCTGACGGCGGCACGTTTACGGCGCTGGAGGAAGTGTCGTTCGAAGTGCCGGATCAGCAGTTTGCTGTGCTGGTCGGGCCATCGGGCTGCGGCAAGTCGAGCCTGTTGTACCTGACTGCCGGGCTGGCTGAGCCGACCTCCGGCGAGATCTACGTCGGTGGTCAGCAAGTGCAAGGCCCCGGCGCGGATCGCGGCATGGTCTTTCAGAGCTACACACTGTTCCCGTGGCTGACCGTGCGGCAGAACGTCGAGTTCGGCCTCAAGCGCCGGGGCATGCCGGCGGCGCGGCGCAAGGAGATTGTCGATTACTACGTCAACGAAGTCGGCCTCGCCGGGTTCGCCGACAACTACGCCAAGCAGCTGTCGGGCGGGATGATGCAGCGCGTGGCGATTGCCCGAGCGCTGGCCAATGACCCGCAAATTCTACTGATGGACGAACCGTTCGGCGCGCTCGACAGCCAGACGCGTCTGCAGATGCAGCAGTTGTTGCTGCGGGTCTGGGGCAACAGCAAGAAGACCGTGTTGTTCGTCACCCATGACATCGACGAAGCGATTCTGCTCGGCGACCGTGTCTACGTGATGGGCGCCAAACCGGGGCGTATCAAACAGATTCTCGATGTGCCGATCGAGCGTCCGCGCTCACTGGACATGGTCATGGAGCGCTCGTTCATCGACATGAAACGGCAGATCTTCGGACTGCTGCATGACGACCTGGAAGAAGTGCACTGAATCTGGGCCGACACCGAACCTTGTAGGAGTGAGCCTGCTCGCGATGGCGTAGTGTCAGTCGCCGTCTCTGTTGCGTGATACGGCGCTATCGCGAGCAGGCTCACTCCTACAGGAATTACGGAGCGGCGGGCAGGAGGAAGCGTGCAATCACCGGCAGGTGATCGGAAATGCGCAACGTATCGTCCTGGCGCACCTTCGCTTCGACCCGCTTGATTTTCGGGCTGTAGAACAGATAGTCGACCGTACGATCCGGGCCATTCAGGCCGGGGTCGTTGGGGTAGTGGGTCAGCCACTGTGCACGGTCGATACCACTGGCTTCGTTGTTGGTCGGGATCATCGGGTACTTGTCCCACAGCAGATGCAGTTCGCTGTCGACGGAGTAGGGCGTGCGCTGTTCGGCGGGGAGACGACGATACTGGCCGAGCGGCAACAGGTTGAAGTCGCCACCGATCAACCACGGCAGGCCCTGGCCCTCGTACTTGTCGAGCACCTTGGCGACTGCGCTCACTTGCGCCTGCAAGGTGTCGTCCGGTTGGCTGGCACGCTCCAGATGCGTGTTGAACACGGTCAGTTGCCCGCCATCACTCAAGGGCAGTTTGGTCGCGAGCAGGGCGTCTTTTGGCTGGAATTGACGGCTGATGATATTGGCCGCAGCGACCGGCAATTGCAGGCGTTCGGCGTGTTCGATGCGGTAGCGGCTCAGGGTCGCCAGTTGTCGGCCGACGCTGCCGTAAATATGCGGATCGGGGACAAATTCGGCTTTCCAGTCGAACGCACTGGCGCTGCACGGATACAGGTCGGCGACCCGTTCCTGCAGCAGCTTGAGCTGGTTCTGATAGTCGCTGGCCTTGGCGCCGTCATCGAGTTCCTGCAACAGCACCACATCGGGCTGCTCATCGCGGATCACCCGCGCCACTTCGTCGAGGCTGAAGGCCATGTCTTCCAGGGTCGGTGTTTCATCGTTGCCCTGGGCCAGATCATTCCAGAACACGTAACGTTTGCCGGCGAGGTACTGCACGTTCCAGGTCATGACTTTCAGCGCCTGCCCCGGCACCAGTGTCGGTGGCGTTCCGGTGCAGCTGACCGGCAGGGTTTCGCGGGCGTCGGGGCGCCAGGTCAGGCTGAACAGCAGCCCGCCGATCAGGACGATGGCGAGCACGACAAGCAACAGGGTGTAGCGCAGTAGACGGGTCATGGCTCGGCTTATAGCGTTACAGAAAGTGGCCCCGAGCATACCTGACGGCCGTCTCGAAGCCCAAGCGCAGAGCGGTCAGATTGCTCTGTCACGTTTGTCAGGCAATTCGCTGATCAGCATGAACAGGCGGAACAACACCACACTGGTGAACAGTTGCAGGAAGCTGTGAGCGCTGTCGATCAGTATCGCGATCACCGGGTTTTGCGGCTCGGGGTACACCGCCAGCGTCGCGCCTTTGAGCAACCACAACGGCGTCATGACGCAGAGAATGCACAGCAGGATCCGCCAGAAATGTCCGCGGGTCAGGCGCAGGCTTTCCTTCATCGCCTGCAGGGGCCCCATGCCACGCAACACCAGCAAGTATTCGCCGAACGCGAGCATCACCATCAGCATCAGGCCCGGCAGGAAGTACAGCGACAGACCCAGCAGAATCAGCAAGGTGTTCAACGCGGTGAGCAGGGCGAAACGCGGCCACAGGGTAGCGGCCATCGCCAACAGATCACGGTTGCGCGGCGCCTCGCCACGGCTGCGCGCATCAAGGAACAGGATCAGCGCCGCGGTGTACAGCGGATACACCAGCAGACCGACGACGATACTGATCGCCGAGATGTTTTCCGGGCCGCTGGCGTGATCGACCATTTGTTGCAGGAACGCTTCGAAAATCACCAGCGGCAGGCACAACCGCACGATGCTGCCCAAATGGCGTTTGAAAAAATACAGAGAGTCGCGCAGTACTTCGAGGGCATTCATCAGTCGGTATCGCAGGTCGAAAACAGTGGCTCACTTTAACCGATGATGGCGGGGGCGACACAAACGTAAACATTCGGTAAAGGTCATTGAAACATCCTGTCACTGTCTCCATTACGGGAGAGCACCTTGCCTACAGTGGGCGAGGGCAATGTTATCCCCGGCAATCTACGAGGTCGCCATGAACAGCGAAGAGCAAACCCTGATCGATGGACTGTTTTCCCGGCTGCAACAGGCCGAAACGGAGGCAGCCCCGCGCGACGCCCAGGCTGAGGCGCGGATCAAGGAACACCTGACCCGCCAGCCAGCGGCAGGTTATTTCATGACCCAGGCGATTCTGGTGCAAGAGGCTGCGCTCAAGAGCCTCGACGAGCAGAACAAGCAACTGACTCAGCAAGTCCAGCGCTTGCAGGCTGAGTTGCAGTCGGCCAAGGCGCAGAGTGCTGCACCGGCGCCAAGCAGCGGCGGTGGTTTCCTGTCGAGCATCTTTGGCGGCAGCGCGCGTCCGGCGCCAACTCAGAGTGCCGCCCCGGCGTCGACCGGCGGCTGGCGTGAACCGGCCCCGCAGCAGAATTACGCGGCCCCGGCGCCCCAACAGAACTTCGCTGCGCCGCCGCCTAACTATGCGCAGCAAGCGGCTCCGGCGGCGGGCAGCAGCTTCCTTGGCGGCGCCTTGAAAACCGCTGCCGGTGTGGCCGGTGGCGTGATGCTGGCGCAGGGCATCAGCAGCCTGTTCCATCACAATCAGCAGCCGGAAGAAATCGTTGAAGTGATCAAGGAAGAGCCGGCGCAGGTCGCCGACCAGAGCAACAACGGCTGGGGCGATGATCAGCGTGTGGCCGATAACGGCTTCTCTGGCAATGATCAGAGCGGGTTCACCGACACCGACTACAGCGACGACAACTCATCGTTCTTCGATGACGACGACTCCTTCGTCTGACCAACGGTCAGCATCGAACCTTGTGGCGAGGGAGCTTGCTCCCGCTGGGGCGCGTAGCGGCCCTTTCTTTTAAAAAGAATGGCCTGCTGCGCAGTCCAGCGGGAGCAAGCTCCCTCGCCACACTGCCTTTTACTGGCATACTGAGCGCCTTTTTCGGGCCCTGCGCCTGATCCCGCTTCGTGCGCTTGCGCGCCCACAGGAACTCCGGTGAAAAAAATCGCAGTGTTCGCCGACGTGCAGAACCTCTACTACACCGTGCGTCAGGCCTATGGTTGTCACTTCAACTACGCCGCATTGTGGGCGGACATCAGCAAGGACGGGCAGATCGTCGAGGCCTACGCCTACGCGATCGACCGTGGCGACAGCAAACAGCAGCAGTTCCAGCAGATCCTGCGCAACCTCGGTTTCACCGTGAAACTCAAGCCCTACATCCAGCGCAGCGACGGCTCGGCCAAGGGCGACTGGGACGTGGGCATCACCCTCGACATCATGGACGCCGCCGACCACGTCGACGAAATCGTCCTGGCTTCCGGTGACGGCGATTTCGACATGCTGCTCGAGCGCATCATCAGCAAACACGGTGTGCAAGCGGTCGCCTACGGCGTGCCCGGCCTGACCGCCAACTCGTTGATCCGCGCCGCCAGCCGTTACGTGCCGATCGAAGGCGCGCTGCTACTGAAGAATTGATTTGAACGGAGTACAACCCGGTTTGGAACGCATTGCAGTCATCGACTTTGAAACCACTGGCCTGTCGCCGAACAGCAACTGCCGCGCCACGGAAATCGCCGTGGTCATGCTGGAAAACGGCCGCATCGTCGAGCGTTACCAGAGCCTGATGAACGCCGGCGTACGCGTCCCGGCGTTTATCGAGCAACTGACTGGCATCAGCAACGCCATGCTGCGCACCGCGCCGTCGGCGGAACAGGTGATGAATGAGGTTAACGAGTTTGTCGGCTGCACGCCGCTGGTGGCGCACAACGCCTCGTTCGACCAGAAGTTCTGGGACTTTGAACTGGGGCGGATCAAGCGCACGCGGTTGCAGAACTTTGCCTGTTCGCTGCTGCTGGCCCGCCGGTTGATGCCCACGGCGCCGAATCACAAGCTCGGCACCCTGACCACATTCGCGCGCCTGCCGCATACAGGTCAGGCTCACCGGGCCATGGCCGATGCCGAGATGGCGGCCAACCTGATGGCGCATTTGGCGGAAGAGTTACGGCACAAGCACGGCGTCAGCGAGCTATCGCACGACCTGCTGTGCAAATTGCAGAAAGTCCCGGCGGCCAAAGTCAGCGAACACCTGCAGCGCTACCGCTGATCCCCAATCCAACACAGAACCCCTGTGGGAGCGAGCCTGCTCGCGAATACGGTTTTTCATTCAACATTGATGTTGTCTGATACACCGCTTTCGCGAGCAGGCTCGCTCCCACAGGGGCAATCATTGTCCTCAGGATTTGCCGTTGCTTTCGATGTGGCCGACCGGCACGCGCGTCTCCATCGCGCTCGAAAACACAATCGAGGTCTAGGAGCTGCCGAAGGCTGCGATCTTTTCGCGTCAGGCAAGACTGGCGAATTGTTGACTATCAACCTTGTCCACCGGCATAAATCCGGTTGTTTTCTTGAAATTCATCGTGTGTACAAAGTTCTTCATCGAGTCGGATGGATCGATGCTTTGCATGTTGAGTTTGAATAGCGTCTCGCGTGCAAGCGCGACGCTGAGGATCGGCTGATCTTCGAGATGGCCGGTTGCGGAGTTGAGAAGAGAGTCAACCGCCGTAACAATGACGAGTCGTTCGGGAAGAATACTCAGCAGTTCCTGGCCTACGCGCAAAACACAGCTGGATACGTAGTCCTGTAACAGCTCATTGAATTTGCTGATCGGCATTTTTTTTACGGATAGTTTTCCACTCTGTAGTAGCGACTTGATTTCTTGAGGGATCACTTTGATGCCGTGTACCGAGAGTGTGCATTCGAGAATGCCGGTTTCGGCAACCGAGAAATTAATTGACGTGCCCAAGTGCGAAATGTCCGTGAACGGATCCACTCGCAGGACTGCATCAATTTTCGATTGGGCATTACCAGCGAGTATTCCCAACGCAAGCTCGTGATCTACTTTCCAATCCTGATACTGCGCTTCCCACTCGCTTAATTCTTGAGCCAACTGCTGCGTATCTTTGGCAACCGCTGCTTGAATGGCTAATTCAATTTTTTTGCGTTGCCTGGCCTCAAGTTTCAAGGCGCGCGCAAAGAAACCAGGCTTATAACTGGATTGTTTTGCCCTTGCCTGGTTTTCATGGGTATTGAGCGCTTCGGGTTTAATCGGTGGCGGTTGATTTGCGAACTCACTCCAGTCGATCCTCTCGCCACAGTCTTTATGCACAGACAGCAACAAATCTATGTGGTTTTCGTAGACCTCAACTTCGTACGCGGCCTGCTCAAGAGCCTCCATTTTTGCGAATTCTTTCTGACGTATCTGCAATTCGCGTTGGCGCCGCTTCGAGTTGCGCTCAGCTCTCCTGGCTGACGCCTGCATTGAGCGTAGGGTTCCCTTCCAAGTCATTCCTGAGTTCCTCTCATTTGTATCGGGGCTTTATTTTTTGAGACAGACCGATTCTCTGCATAGTCAGGACATTAGCTGCTGCGCTGGGTGGCGTCCATCGACCAAAAGTCTCGTGTAATCGGGTTGTTTAGTTATGTGTATGGTTGGGCGAAGCATCCTACTGAAGTTTAGGGGGAATCTGTCTTGAGCCCAGATAACCCCACCGTTAACCTCTGTGCGTCGCTGCAAATTCAGCGATCGGGACTGCAAGCCCGCCGATAGTTTGTTAGGAGACCACTGGCAAACCTATAATCGCGTCGCTTCAATTAGCGACTATCGATTTATGGTAGCTGTGTGCGGGAGACCTTCGGGTCTGCCGAGGTCTCCTACTCGGTCTTGCAGACCCGCGCACAGCTGCCACCCATCATCTGCAAGTGATGCGGGCAGCTCCGATGTTTTAAGGAGATTTGTCATGGTCAAGGTTGTCCCCACGCACTCAGAAAATTTCGGTTCAGCAATCCCTCGTGAGCCGCTCATACAACCCCAATTGTTCATCCGTCATCACATTCAACTGCGGGCTACTCTGCAACATGCAGAGGCTTGGTTCTGTGCTCGAGACATCGGTCGTCTGATGGGGCTGGAAATCAATGCGCGGCAAGTGCTCAAGCTGGATGAGGATCAGCGGCAGATGATGCATCTGGCAGGTAATGATGGCGTTCAAGAGTTTTTGATGCTGAGCGAGTCAGGGGTTTACGCAATGCTGGTTTATCACTATTCCCCAGAGAACCGTCATCTGCGTCGTTGGCTGACCCACCAGGTTGTGCCAATGCTCCGTCAGAATTCGAAGTCAGTTCCAGATCCACATCTGCGCTTGATTATGTGTGCCGGGGAAACGTTGAGGCTTCTGCATTGGCGCAATGAGCCATGGATACGCATGCGAGACATGCCGTATGTGTTGACTTAGGAAGATGCGAGCTACAGATGAAGGGCTCTTGTTGATTTCAGAATTGGAAGACTGATTTCTGATTAGGCGAAACAACTCTAAGCCCGCTCGCGATGACGGTGCGTCAGTCAACATTTGTTTCGACTGATGCGCCGCCATCGCGAGCAGGCTCACTCCTACAGGGGATTTGTGGTGGGCTGAACTATTTGCCGTTGCTTTCGATGTGGCCTAAAGGCACGCGCTTTTCGATGGCGCTCGACAGCACAATCGAGGTCTTGCTGAAGCCGAACTTCGCCACCCGATTGATCAACTCCTCCAGCTCCGTCATCGATCCCACCGCGGCCTTCATCATCACGCACGGATCGCCTGTCACTCGGAAGCACTCGGTCAGTTGCGGGATTTTCACCAGTTCGTCGTAGACCTTCTGGCTGCCGTTCTGGTGCAGGCGCAGTTCGATCATGCACTGGATCGGCAGGCCGATTTTCGACAGGTCGATTTTCGCCTCATACCCGGTGATCACCCCGGCTGCCTCAAGCTTGGCGACGCGCTCGGCGACGGCGGGGGCGGAGAGGTTCACTTTGCGCGCGAGGTCAGCGTAGGACGCTCGACCGTTTTCCAACAGGGCGCTGAGCAGCATGCGGTCGTATTTGTCCAAGGCCGGACTCCAGAAAATGCCAGACTTTCGAAATCGCGGTTTATCCCACCGATCTCCGTGATTTCCAAAGTGTACCGGCGCTATAAACAGGTTTTGTAGCTTATTTTTGCCCGTCGGCCTTTCTAGAATAATCCATCCCCTGAGCCTGACTTTCGAGCTGCCCATGCCTGCCTTGCGCCGTTTTTCCTTGCCGTTGATCGCCGCGTTTTTCGCGCTGTATGTGATTTGGGGATCGACCTATCTGGTGATCCGCATCGGTGTCGAGTACTGGCCGCCGCTGATGCTCGGCGGGGTGCGCTTCGTGATCGCCGGCACGTTGATGTACGCCTTCCTGCGCTGGCGCGGGGCACCGGCGCCGACCTGGGCGCAGTGGAAAGCGGCGGGGATCATCGGCATTTTGCTGCTAAGTTTCGGTAACGGCGCGGTGAGCGTGGCCGAGCACACGGGGGTGGCTTCCGGTGTTGCAGCGTTGGCGGTGGCGACGGTGCCGTTGTTCACTTTGCTCTGCGGCTATTTCTGGGGCGCGCGTAACACTCGGCTGGAGTGGGCCGGGGTGGCGTTGGGGATTATCGGCATTGCCATGCTCAACATGGGCTCCAACCTGCAATCGAGTCCGATGGGCGCGGCGTTGCTGATTTTTGCGGCGGCGACCTGGGCGTTCGGCTCGGTGTGGAGCAAACATCTGCCGTTGCCCCAAGGCGCGATGGCCAGTGCGGTGGAGATGCTGGTCGGCGGTGTGGTGCTGCTGATCGGTAGCGCCGCGAGTGGTGAACACCTGCAAGCCGTGCCGCCGATTGAAGGCTGGCTGGCGCTGGCGTATCTGATCTTCTTTGGCTCGATCATCGCCTTCAACTCCTACATGTACCTGCTCAAACACGTGCGTCCGGCGGCGGCGACCAGTTATGCCTACGTCAACCCGGCGGTCGCGGTGTTGCTGGGGATTGTGTTTGTCGGCGAGACCATCGGTATCGAAGAAGCCTTGGCGATGCTGGTGATCATCAGCGCCGTGGTGCTGATTGGCCTGCCGCAGTGGCGCCGGCCAGCACAACCGCCAGTCGTAGCGCCGCCAGCCGTTCCAGCGGAACAGCGCGCGAATTAGGGTAAACTGCGCGGCATTGCACACTCGTGTCGCACAACTGCGCTGAATTTTTCCTACGGTACTCCCATGACTTTCGCCTCCCTTGGCCTGATCGAACCCTTGCTGCGCTCTCTCGAGACGCTCGGCTACCAGACCCCGACGCCGGTGCAGGCGCAAGCCATCCCGGCCGTTCTGGCCGGTCGCGACCTGATGGCCGCCGCCCAAACTGGCACCGGCAAAACCGCCGGTTTCGCCTTGCCTCTGTTGCAGTTGCTGAGCATGGAAGGGCCGAAAGTCGCTGCCAACTCGGCGCGAGCGTTGATTCTGGTGCCGACCCGCGAGCTGGCCGAGCAGGTTCATGAGTCTGTGCTCCAGTACGCCGAAAACCTGCCGCTGCGCACTTATGCGGTGTACGGCGGCGTCAGCATCAACCCACAAATGATGAAGCTGCGCGGCGGCGTCGATGTGCTTGTCGCCACGCCAGGTCGCCTGATCGACCTGTTCCGCCAGAACGCGCTGAAACTCGATCAACTGCAAACGCTGGTGCTGGATGAAGCCGACCGTATGCTCGACCTGGGCTTCTCCGAAGAACTGGCGAACATTTACCGCATGCTGCCTAAAAAGCGCCAGACCCTGCTGTTCTCCGCGACCTTCTCCGACGACATCCGCCTGCTGGCCGGGCAAATGCTCAACGATCCGCTGACTGTTGAAGTCAGTCCGCGCAACGTCGCCGCCAACACCGTCAAGCAGTGGATCGTCACGGTGGACAAGAAGCGCAAGGCCGAACTGTTCGTGCACCTGATGCGCAAGAACAAGTGGAAGCAGGTGCTGGTGTTCGCCAAGACCCGTAACGGTGTCGATGCACTGGTGGAAAAACTCCAGGGCCTGGGTGTGAATGCCGACGGTATCCACGGCGATAAACCACAGGCGACCCGTCAGCGTGCGCTGGATCGGTTCAAACTCAGTGAAGTGCAAATTCTGGTGGCCACCGACGTGGCTGCCCGTGGTCTGGATATCGAAGATCTGCCGCTGGTGATCAACTTCGACTTGCCGATTGTGGCTGAGGACTACATTCACCGGATCGGCCGCACGGGTCGTGCGGGCGCGACGGGTGAGGCAATCTCGTTGGTGTGCGCGGATGAAGTGAATATGTTGTCAGCGATTGAAATGCTGACTCGCCAGACGTTGAAGCGTCAGAACGAGCCGGACTTCGAACCTGAACACCGCGTGCCGGACACCGATGCCAGCGGTCAGGTGATCAAAAAGCCGAAGAAACCGAAGAAGCCGAAAGCTTCAGGTGGTGGCGGCAAGCGCAATCTGGGCAAGTGGGTCGACAGCGGCGAGACGCAGGCGCCGGAGCCATCGATCAAACCTGTACGTAAAGTGCCGGTGTTCAACACTGGACCGCGCAAGCGCAAGCCTTAAGGTCAAAAGCCCCTCACCCTCTCCCCGAGGGAGAGGAGACTGATTGGGGGATGCTTGTGAAGTACGCCGACCTGAGTCTGTGGCTGTGAATCCATAATCGACAGGGCCTTTGCCAGTTACCTCGGCCGGCTGACCGAATCCATAATCGACTTGGTGTTTCAGGTCGATGTATGGCGCCGGACACCTCGGTCGGCTCCCTCTCCGTCTGGGAGAGGGCAGGGGTGAGGGTTTAGATTTTTAGCCATTGCACAATACCCAACCCCGCCGCCCGCCCACTGGCAAAACACCCCGTCAGCAAATAGCCGCCCGTCGGCGCTTCCCAATCGAGCATCTCACCTGCGCAGAACACCCCCGGCAAGGCCTTGAGCATCAGCCGCTCGTCCATCGCCTCGAACGTCACGCCCCCGGCACTGCTGATTGCTTCGTCCAGCGGGCGGGTTTTGATCAATGTCAGCGGCAACGCCTTGATCGCCCGAGCTAACAGCGCGGGATCGGCGAAGGTCGCCGCATCAGTCAACTCACGCAACAACGCCGCTTTCACCCCATCAATCCCCACCTGACTGTGCAGATGCTTGGCCATCGAGCGCGAACCGCGTGGCTTGCTTAACGCTGCCTGCACTTTATCCACAGGTCGGCCGGGCAGCAGATCGATGTGAATCACCGCCGCGCCAGACTGATTGATCGCCTCACGAATCGGCGCCGACAGCGCATAAATCAGACTGCCTTCAATGCCGGTCGCGGTGATCACGCATTCGCCCAAGCGCGGCACATCGTCGTTCAAGCCGATGGCGATATTTTTCAGCGGCGCGCCGGCGAATTTACTCACCATCAAATCGCTCCAGGCCTGCACCTCGAAGCCGCAATTGCTCGGTTGCAAAGGCGCTAGTCCTACACCGCGTTGCTCCAGCGCCAGCATCCACGCGCCGTCGGAGCCGAGGCGCGCCCAGCTGCCGCCGCCGAGGGCGAGCAGGGTGGCGGCGGGTTTTACGGTGATTTCGCCATCGGGGCTGTCGATGCGCAGCGCGCCGTGTTCATCCCAACCGAGCCAGCGATGGCGGGTGTGGATAACTACGCCACTGTCGCGCAGGCGTTTGAGCCAGGCGCGCAAAAGTGGCGCGGCTTTCATGTCGGTGGGAAACACGCGGCCGGAGCTGCCGATGAAGGTTTCGATGCCCAGATCATGAATCCATTGGCACAACGCATCGGCGTCGAAGCCGCGCAGCAACGGTGCGATCTGCGGTGCGCGTTCGGCATAGCGCGAGAGGAACGCCGGGTAGGCTTCAGAGTGGGTGATGTTCATGCCGCCGACGCCAGCGAGCAGGAACTTGCGGCCCACCGAGGGCATGCCGTCGTAGAGATCGACGCGGATTCCGGCCTGGCTCAGCACTTCGGCGGCCATCAGGCCGGCGGGGCCACCGCCGATGATGGCGACGTGAGCGGGGGAGGAGGCGGAAGTCTGGGTCATGGCGTGCGCTGCGGTATGGCGGGATAAGGCGCGCATTCTAACAGCGCAAACCAATGTGGGAGATCCTTGTGGGAGCGAGCCTGCTCGCGAAAGCGGTGGGTCAGTCAGTGAAATGTTGTGTGTACCGACGCCTTCGCGAGCAGGCTCGCTCCCACAGTAGGATTTTGCTGGATTCAGTGTCTGGTTAAAAAATAGCCAGTGCTCTGTGGGCCGCAATTGGTATGGCCTGTAGTCCCTTTCACTCAGGTTATCCACAGGCCGTTCCACAGCGATTGTGGGTAACGCAGCACAACTCAATGACAACCGTGTGACTGCCAGACCCGTTGCGCGCTGTGATGAAGGATGCCGTGGCGGCGGGCGAGGGCGTGGCGATCCTTGCTGTAACCGCCGCCAATCACACCCATCACCGGAATGTCGCGGCCCAGACAATGGCGCATCACGCTTTCATCGCGGGCGGCGACGCCTGCGTCGGTCAACTGCAGATAACCGAGGGCATCGTCCTTGTGCACATCGACGCCAGCGTCATACAGCACCAGATCCGGTTGATACAGCGGCAGCAAATAGTTGAGCGTGTCGTCGACCACTTTCAGGTAATCAGCGTCGCCCATGCCTTTGGGCAGTGGGATGTCCCAGTCGCTTTCCGCCTTGCGTGCAGGAAAATTCTTCTCGCAGTGCAGGGAAACGGTAATCGCCTCCGGCGTGTCATGCAGGATTCGCGCGGTGCCGTCGCCCTGATGCACATCGCAATCGAAGATCAGCATGCGATTCACTCGGCCGCTTTGCAGCAGGTAATGGCTGATGATCGCCAGGTCATTGAAGATGCAGAACCCCGCCGGATAGTCGTAGTGCGCATGGTGGGTGCCGCCGGCCAAGTGGCAGGCCAGACCGTGTTCCAGAGCTTTTTCCGCCGCCAGAATCGAGCCGCCGACCGCCCGCACCGTACGCCGCGCCAGCGCTTCGTTCCACGGCAGGCCAAGGCGCCGCTGGTCTTCGCGGGACAACTCGCCGCTCATGTAGCGTTCGATATACGCACGGTCATGGGCGAGGGCGAGGATATCGTTGGGGCAGATCTCCGGGCGCAGCAGATCAGCGTCGCGGGTCAAACCGCTGTCGATCAGGTGATCGCGCAGCAGGCGAAACTTGTCCATCGGGAAGCGGTGATCCGCCGGAAACTCGGGGCTGTAGTCTTCGTGGTAGATCAGCGGCAGTGGCATGGCGGTTTCATGTAGGAACGTAGGAAAGAGTGAAGGATCCTACCAGCGATGTAGACTTGCGGCATGGAAACGGAGGGGCATGATGGAGCCGATACTGGAACTTGAAAGCGCGCGCTTGCTGATGCGTCAGTGGCAAGACGAGGATTTGCCGGCATTTGCCGCGATGTGCGCCGATCCTCAAGTGATGCGCTATTTTCCGGCACCATTGAGCCGCCTGGAAAGCGCGTCGATGATCGGCCGCGTGCGCGGGCATTTTGCCGAGCACGGTTTTGGCCTGTGGGCGCTGGAGCGCAAGGACAGCGGTGAATTCATCGGTTTCACCGGGCTCGGCGTGGTCGGTTTCGATGCACTGTTCACCCCGGCAGTGGAAATCGGCTGGCGCCTGGCCAAGGAGCATTGGGGCCTGGGTTACGCCAGCGAGGCCGCGTGGACCGCTCTGCGCTGCGGCTTTGATCGATTGGCGTTGAAGGAAATCGTCTCCTTTACCGCGCAATCCAATCTGCCCTCGGAGAAAGTCATGCAGGCGATCGGCATGCATCACGCCCCGGAAGATGATTTCGATCACCCGAAACTGGCCGTCGATCATCCGTTGCGCAGGCATGTGCTGTACCGCATTACTCGGGAACAATGGCTGCAAACCTTGCATGGATAAGCCGACACGGACGTTTACAATGGCCGCCATATCATTGGCCCGCGCCAGAATCTGAATCGGCCGCCGCAGCCAAGACTGCGCGGCATAGCTTTGTGTGAGGAGAGTCTGAATGAGCCAAGTGTTGGAAGATCTGGTCGACCTGCTGACCCTGGAACCGATCGAAGAAAACCTGTTCCGTGGCCGTAGCCAGGATCTCGGTTTCCGTCAGTTGTTCGGTGGCCAGGTGCTCGGCCAGTCGCTGTCGGCAGCCAGTCAGACCGTTGAAGAAGCGCGTCATGTGCATTCGATGCACGGCTATTTCCTGCGTCCGGGCGATGCCAAGTTGCCGGTGGTCTACTCGGTCGATCGCGTGCGCGATGGCGGCAGCTTCAGCACTCGCCGCGTCACGGCGATCCAGAAGGGCCATCCGATTTTCACCTGCAGCGCTTCGTTTCAATACGACGAGGCAGGCTTCGAGCACCAGAGCCAGATGCCGGTCGTGGTCGGTCCGGAAAACCTGCCGTCGGAGCTGGAGTTGACCCAGCAACGCGCGCACCTGATTCCCGAGCACATGCGTGAAAAACTGCTGTGCCCGAAACCGATCGAAGTGCGCCCGGTCACCGAAAAAGACCCGTACAACCCGCACCCGGCCGATCCGATCAAATATGTGTGGTTCCGTGCCGATGGCGCACTGGCCGACATTCCGGCGCTGCACAAATACTTGCTGGCGTATGCCTCGGACTTCGGTCTGCTGACCACCTCGATGCTGCCTCACGGCAAATCGGTCTGGCAGAAAGACATGCAGGTCGCCAGCCTCGATCACGCGCTGTGGTTCCACAACGATCTGCGTGCCGACGACTGGTTGCTCTATGCGATGGACAGTCCGTGGGCCGGCAATTCGCGCGGTTTCTCCCGTGGCAGCGTGTACAACCGCGCCGGGCAACTGGTTGCTTCGGTGACGCAGGAAGGCCTGATCCGCCATCGCAAGGATTGGGCATGAGCCTGCAAGAGGTGAAGCACTGGGTGTTCGACATGGACGGCACGCTGACCGTCGCCGTGCATGATTTTGCGGCGATTCGCGTGGCGCTGGCGATTCCGCCGGAGGACGACATCCTCACTCATCTCGCGGCATTGCCGGCGGACGAGGCGGCGGCGAAACACGCCTGGCTGCTGGAACACGAAAGGGATCTGGCGCTGGGTTCGACCCCGGCCACCGGGGCGGTGGAGCTGGTGCGTGACCTGCACGCACGCGGTTATCGCCTCGGCATTCTGACCCGCAATGCGCGGGAACTGGCACACGTGACGCTGCAAGCAATTGGCCTCGCCGACTGCTTTGCGGTGGACGATGTGTTGGGCCGCGATGAAGCGCCGCCGAAGCCGCATCCGGGTGGACTGTTGAAGTTGGCAGAGGCCTGGGCTGTGCCGGCCAGCGATATGGTGATGGTCGGTGATTACCGTTTTGATCTGGATTGCGGGCGAGCGGCAGGGGCGCGGACGGTGTTGGTGAATTTGCCGGAAAACCCGTGGCCTGAGTTGACCGATTGGCATGCGAAGGATTGTGTCGAGTTGCGGCGGATGCTGCTGGCCTGAGATTTATGTTGTCAGAAGGGACGCCTTCGCGGGCAGGCTCGCTCCCACATTAGATATTCGGTGCACAGAGATTTTGTGTAATGCATCAATCCAATGTGGGAGCGAGCCTGCTCGCGAAGAGGCCAGATCATCCACCGCACAACTTACTGATCGAACAACGCCTTCTGCCCCTCCGGCGAGGTCAGCATCCCATCGCCGTTATGCCCGACCCCGGGCACTTCCACCAGTCGCTGATTCACCCCTTCCGGATGTCGGCGCAGCAAATAGCCGAAGTACAACTTGCCACGCTCGAGGCGATACGCACCTTGCGCCTCGGCTTCACAACGCTTGTCCAGCGCCGGATGATTGGGATCGATGTCCTGCTGCCCAAGCAGATAAATCACCTCGCGTTTGATGTAACTGCTCTCAAGCTGCAACGGCGTTTGCCCACCGGCATACACCGGCATGTCTGACAGACCGTACTTCCAGCGATTGAAACCCGCGCACTTGGCGTGATCGAACGCCACTGGCCGTTGCTCATTGAAATAGGCGTACGACGACGGGTTGGCGACCACATAGCGCAGACGAATGCCGTTGGCTTTCAGTGCCGGCTGCTCCTTGGCGAGCAGGGCATAACGCTGCACCACTTGGCCGCCGCCGGAGTGCCCGAAGATCACGATCTGCTTGACGTCGGGAAACTGTTTGCGATCGCTGATCCGTCCGACGATCTCGTCAAGCGCAGCATAGGAGCTCAACGGGTTCGGCCCTGTGGATAAGCCGCCGCCCATCCAGTCGTTGCCTTGCCAGCGCAGCAACGTGGTGGGCAACGAGTACAGCGCGACATCGCTTTGATTGAGGAACTGCGGCGCGATCACCAGCGTGTGGGCGCTTTGTCCTGCCAGCTCGGCGGCGCTCTCGGCGCTTTTGCGATAGGTTTCCGAGTTGCGCAAACGGCCATGAATGACGATCAGCACGCGCTCGATCTTCTCCGGCGCAGGACCAATGCCTACCGCCATTTCCCCGGCCTTGAATTGCAAACGACCGGGGCTGACCGCATCGACACCGGCGGCGTGCGCGGTGCTGCCAACGATCAGTAACGCCAAAAGCCATTTATGCATTTACAGGTTTTTCGCCGCGAAGGTGTCGCACTGGCCGACCTGGCCTTGCGCGAATCCGGTTTTGAACCAGCGCACCCTTTGCGCCGACGTACCGTGGGTAAACGAGTCCGGCACCACACGGCCCTGACCTTGTTGTTGCAGGCGATCATCACCGATGGCGTTGGCCGCATTCAAGGCTTCTTCGATGTCACCCGGTTCCAGCCAGTTCAAACGCTTCTGCGCGTTGTAGGCCCAAACGCCGGCGAGGCAGTCGGCCTGCAATTCCTGACGTACCAGCAAACCGCCGTCGCCTTCCATCTGCCGGCCTTGCTGACGGGCTGTCTGAATTTTCGCCGAGACGCCGAGAAGCGTCTGCACATGGTGCCCGACTTCGTGAGCGATCACGTAGGCCTGGGCGAAGTCGCCAGCGGCTTTGAAGCGCTGTGACATTTCCTGGAAAAACGCCATGTCTAGATAGACCTTCTGGTCGGCCGGGCAGTAGAACGGGCCGGTGGCCGAGGTCGCCAGACCGCAGGCGGAATTGACCCGATTGCTGAACAGCACCAGGGTCGGGTCCTTATATTGCCGGCCGGCCTGCTGGAAAATCGAGCCCCAGGTGTCCTCGGTATCGCCAAGGATCGAGCGGACGAATTCGGCCTGTTCATCGTTGGCCGGCGGCGCCTGGCGGGTTTGCGAAGTGGGTGCCGATTGTTGTGTGGATTGCCCGGCGAGCTGACCGAGAATCTGCAGCGGATCCTGCCCGGTGATCCAACCGATGCCGACGATCAGCAGAATCGCCCCCAGACTCAGACCTTTGCCGCCGCCAAAACGCATGCCGCCGCCACCGCCGGCATCATCACCACGGGCGTCGACGACGTTGTCACTGCGTCGGCCTTTTTTCCATAGCATGTGGGAATCCTCTGTTTGTGTCGGGTGGTGATGAGTGTTGCTGCTGTGGGAGTGTGGCGCCAGTCCGGTCGTCCGTCTATTGGCCACACGCAAACAGGCCCGGCCTCGTGCTGACGAGGTCGGGCCTGTTATTGACGGTCTGGCGTGCGGCAAATTCAATCCGGCGCCGGATTTCTATCGCCGGATCATTAATCAGCGATCAAACGCATCCCACTCGGGAGCAAAATCCGGACTGACCTGACGCTCGCGTTTCGACAGCGCGGCGATCACTGCGCGGTCTTCATCATCCAGTTCAACCTGCAGCGATGCGAGATTCGCCAGTTGATTGGCCCGGCTGCTGGCTTTGGGAATCGCTGCGACATTGGGCTGATCGAGCAGCCATTTCAGTGCGACCTGAGTCGGCAGCACGCCGTGCTTTTCGGCGATCTGTTGAATCTGCGGGATGTCCGAGACCTTGTTGCGCGCCAGCGGGGTGTAAGCCGTCAGTGCCAGGTTGTGTCGACGGGCGTAATCGAGCAGGGCATTTTGGCCGAGCAGGACGTGGTACTCGACCTGAATCGCTGACAGATCAATCCCATATTCCTCGACGACTTTGCGCAGCAACGGCAGCGGAAAATTCGCCACGCCGATGTTGCGTGCCAGCCCCTGTTCTTTGAACGAGGCCAATGTATCGAGGGTACGTGGCAGGTCCCAGTCGGTGGTCGGCCAATGGATCATGAACAAGTCGACGTAGTCGCTGCGCAACGCGGTAAGGCTGCGGTCCATGGAGTGGCGCATCGCGTCGGGTTGCAGCTGATCCCACCAGACCTTGGTGGTGACGTGAATCTGTTGGCGTGGTGTCGGCGTATTCGCCAGTGCTTGTCCGACAGCGTCTTCATTGTTGTAGGCCGCCGCCGTGTCGATGTGTCGATAACCCAGTTCCAGCGCTTGCTCCACGGCGCGGGTGCACTCGTCGCCGAGCATCGGCCAGGTGCCGAGGCCGAGTTTCGGCATGTTCAAGCCTTGGGTATTAACGATGTGCTGCATGGTCGATCTCCTGTTCGAAAGCAGTCATGCCGGCAATATGCCGGGCGGCGATGTAACCGAAAGTCAGCGCCGGGCCGAGGTTGATGCCGCCCGCCGGGTAGTGGCCGCCCATGATGCTGGCCATGTCGCCCCCCGCTGCGTAGAGGCCAGTGATCGGCTGTTGGTGGGCGTCCAGCACTTGCGCGTGCGGGTTGACCTTGAGTCCGGCGAAGGTGCCGAAGCATCCGGGTTGGACTTTCACGGCGTAGAACGGGCCGGTGTCTATTGGGGCAACGCAGGGGTTGGGAAGGTTCGCCGGATCACCCTGCTTGCGGTTGTAGGGTGTTGTGCCACGCCCGAACAGCGGGTCCTCGCCACGGCGGGCATGGCGGTTGTAATCGTCGACGGTGTGGCGCAATCCGCTCGGGTCGATCCCGCAGACGAGGGCCAATTCTTCAACGCTGTTGCCACTTTTCAGATAGCCGCTGCGGATAAATTCTGACACCGGCAGCGGAAACGGCCGCGATATGCCCAAGCCATAACGCCGTTGAAAGGCATGGGTGCAGATCAGCCAGGAGGCGACTTCTTCACCTTCTGGTGCTGCGGCGACCATGGCACTGACGTAGTCGTAGTAACCGTTGGCTTCGTTGACGAACCGTTGGCCGTTTCGCAGCACGCCGATGATCCCGGGTTTACCGCGCTCAATGATGTGTGGGAAATGGCCGATGCTGCCGTCGGAATGTGGCACTTGTGATACCGGTGCCCACGCCACGGGCGAAGCCACATCGGTATTGATTCGTGCGCCGACGCTCTCGCCCAGGCGCAAGCCATCTCCATTTACCGCCAGAGGCGGTAGCGCCCAATGTTCATGGCCGGTCGGTGTGCGTGGGAACAACGCTTTGCGCCGCTCGATATCATTGGCAAAACCGCCAGCGGCGAGTACCACAGCTTTGCGTGCATGAATGCGGATCGAGCCTTTGCCTGTTTTGACCACAGCGCCCGAGACGCGTGAGCCATCACGCAGCAACGCTGTCACGGGTGCCGACTCCCAGAGCAGAACGCCAAGGTCTTCGGCGGACTTCGCCAGCCTTGCCACCAGCGCCACGCCGTTGACCAATTGCATGGCCCGGCCATGGACCGCGAGGTCCAGCAAATGTCGGGTAAAGCGCCGGGTGACATGCCACGCGGCTTTCAGTGAACGAGTCAGATTAAGGAACGCCGACAGATCGGCACCAGCCATGATCGGCATGCCCATAAAGGACGTTTCGCGCATCGTTGGACGAAGGCGCTTGAGCAAGCGTCCGGCCTTGCGTCCATCGTAAGGCGCAGCGATGACCGATCGGCCACCGGTGCCGGCGCCCGGGGTGTCGCCATGAATGTCGGCAATGGCATTGCCATCGGCAAATTGCAGCGCGGTGTTCTGCTCGAAAAACGCGACCATGCGCGGCCCCGCTTCAAGGAAGGCGTCGATCATCGCCGGTTCAAAGTGCTCGCCCAGTTCATGGCGCAAATAGGTGCGCGGTTGTTCGATGTCTTCGACGATCCCGGCCCGACGGGCCAGCGGATTGCACGGCACCCATGCCCAGCCCCCGGACCAGGCCGTGGCGCCACCGAACACCGGATCCTTTTCGACGACGATGACTTTCAAGCCGTGCCATGCGGCGGTCACGGCGGCCGATAAACCGGCGGCACCGGAACCGACGATCAACACGTCGCAGTCGATATCAGGGTGTTCGGCAGACATCAAACAACGCTCCAACAGTGAATTATTTTTGGAATCTGATTCCGGAAAATAACCATCGCCTTGGCCACTCGACAAGTTTTGAGTGCACAAAGCGGGCGGTTATCGAACGCACGGTTCCAGATTTCGCTTTACGGCCGATGTCTTCTAGAATCGGCGAAATTTCCTTTGGATGTCCCCATGGCCGGCAGTCAAATCGAACGGGTTTTCAGCGTGCTGGAAAGCCTCACCAGTGATCCACGCGGGCTGCCCATGCAGACCCTGGCCGAGCAACTGGATATCCCCAAAAGTGCGACGCACCGCTTGCTCGCCGAGCTGATTCGCTTGGGCTACGTGCGCCAGAACGCGGAAACATTGCGCTATCACCTGTCAACCAAACTGGTTGCGATGGGCTTCCAGTATTTGTCGAGCAGCGGTGCCGATATCGTCCAGCCGGTGCTCGACCGACTGGCGCAGGAAACCGGCGAACTGGTGCGTCTGGGGGTGATCGACGGTGAGCGCCAGACCTGGATCGCCAAGGCACAAGGCGCGCGCACCGGTCTGCGTTATGACCCGGACATGGGCCGTGATGCGCCGCTGTTCTACACCGCGTCCGGGCATGCGTGGCTGGCGTGCATGAGCGACGCCGAAGCGCTGTCGATGGTCGAGCGCCAAGCGGCGGAGGTGCCGGTGGGCGTCGGGCCGAATGCGCCACGTTCCAATATTGAGTTGCTGGAGCGGCTTCGTCTGGCGCGCGAGCAGGGCTATGCCTGTGTCGAGGAGAGTTCGGCGGTGGGGACCTCGGCGATTGCCGCGGTGGTCAGGCATCCAACGGATGGGCGGGTGATTGGCGTGCTGAGTATCGCCGGGCCGAGTGCGCGGATGCCGGGGGCGCGGTTGCATGAGCTGGCGCCGTTATTGCTGAAGTTTACCGAGGAAATGTCGGCGGCGAGTCTGGCTTCCGAATTGTTTATCTGATTCGCCGCCAATCCCCTGTATGAGCTGCCAAAGGCTGCGATCTTTTGATCTTGTCTTTCAATGGGAAAATCAAAAGATCGCAGCCTTCGGCATCTCCTGCATGGATATTCATTTGGCGCGAAGTTGTGCGGTGTTCGCACGGTTTTATGATTCTCGGCTGTTTGATTCTGGAACTCGGTTCTAAATTGTTGCTGGAGTGTTTTCCCACAACAATCACAAGAGGACCGCGCCTTGAATTCGCCCCTTCGAATCGCCCTGATCGGCGCTGGCAACATGGGCCAGCAACATTATCGGCATCTACAAACCCTCAGCGAAGCGACGCTGTGTGCGGTGGCGGATCCTGGGCCGCAAGCAGCAGGGCTTGCGGCCGAATGGGGCGTAAGGCATTTCGCGGATCATCGTCAGATGCTGGAGCAAATCCGGCCAGACGCAGTCATCGTCGCCAATCCGAACAATCAACATGTCAGCACGGCGCTCGATTGTCTGGCGGCGGGTGTAGCGGTTCTGCTGGAAAAACCGGTGGGTGTGCATCTGGACGAAGCGCGTGAGCTGGTCGCTGCGGTTAAACGCAGCGGCGTGCCGGTGCTGGTTGGCCATCATCGGCGCCACAATCCGTTGATCGTTCGCGCCCATGAGTTGGTGCAGAGCGGGGCGCTTGGGCGGCTGACCACGGTGACCGCGCTGTTCCAGTTGCGCAAACCGGACAGCTATTTCGAGATCCCGTGGCGCCGCGAACCGGGCGCCGGGATGTTGCTGACCAACCTGATTCACGACCTCGACCTGCTACGGCATCTGTGCGGTGAAGTGCGCTCGGTGCAAGCGATCACCGACAACAGCGTGCGCGGTTTTGCCAATGAAGACAGCGCGGCGGTGCTGCTGCAATTCGAAGGTGGCACGCTGGGTACGCTGAGCGGGTCCGATGCAGTAGCAGCGCCATGGAGTTGGGAGCTGGATTCCGGTGAGAACCCGGTGTACCCCCGTCAGGCCGATCAGCCGTGCTACCTGCTGGCCGGGACAGCGGGCGCCTTGAGCATCCCGCAGCTCAAGCGCTGGCATTACGCTGCTGATCAGGTCGATGCCGGTTGGCACGAACCCTTGTTGATGGTCGAAGAGTCCTGCAGCGGTGACGACGCTTTGCGCTTGCAGTTACAGCATTTCGTACGCGTGGCGCGGCGTGAAGTCGAACCGCTGGTCAGTGCGGTCGATGCCGCCCGCACCCTGGCGCTGGTCGAAGCGATCCGCGAGGCCGCCGCCACCGGCCGCGCCTGCGCCCCTGCACTGATTGAGGCTTGAACATGAACGAACGAATCCTGTCTCTGGCCAGCCTCACCGTGTTGGAGTTGTCGCCACCGCAAATGGTCGAAGTGGCCGCGCGTGCCGGTTACAGCCATGTCGGCCTGCGTCTGGAACCGGCGACGCCCGAGGAGTATCACTTCCCGTTGGTCGCCGATGCTGAATTGCGCCGACAGACGTTGCAGCGGCTGCGCGATACCGGCATCCGTGTGCTCGATGTGGAAATCCTGCGGTTGAAGCCGCAAACCGTCGTCGCCGATTTCGAGAAACTGCTTACGGTCGGTGCGGAATTTGGCGCTAGCGAATTGCTGGTCGCCGGTAACGATCCTGACGAGCAGCGGCTCAGCGATAACTTGGCGGCGCTTTGCGATCTGGCCGCGCCTTACGGGTTGTACCCGCATCTGGAGTTCATGCCCTGGACCGATGCGCGCAACCTCGAACAAGCGCTGCGAATTGTCGAACACGCTGATCGGGAAAACGCCGCGGTGCTGGTCGATGCGTTCCACTTTGATCGTTCGGCGTCTCGCTTGGAGGATCTGGCTGAAGTGCCGGCGTCGCGCCTGCGTTATGCGCAATTATGTGATGTCGCGGGGCCGAGGCCATCAGACATGGCCGAGATCTTGCGTCAGGCGCGCAACGAGCGGCGGTTTCCCGGCGAGGGTGATTGCGATCTGCTCGGGTTGCTGCGAGCGCTGCCGACTAATATTCCATTGAGTCTGGAAATTCCTACGGTAAAACTGCTGGAGCAGGGCGTGGGCGGATTGGAGCGAGCGCAGATGGCGATCGACAGGACGCGGGAATTGTTGGCGCGACTGTGAGTCTTTTTTGTGGCGAGGGAGCGTGCTCCCGCTGGACTGCGTAGCCGTCCCGAATCGGTAACCGCTGCGCGATCCCCTTCGCCGCCGTATTGTTTTTCAAACAGAGATAACCAATGACCGTCAGCACCCCGCTCTCCGGTGTCAACCAACCCTTCAAAGGGATCTTGCTGATTGTCGTGGCAACCTTCCTGTTCTCCAGCCACGACGCATTATCGAAATACCTGTCCGGTTTTTATCCGATCGTGATGGTGGTCTGGGCGCGCTATCTGGTGCACACCTTACTGATGGCGGGGATTTTTCTGCCGCAGTCCGGGTTGCGCGTCCTGCGCACCAAGAAGCCGCTATGGCAGTTGGTCCGGGCACTCTGCCTGCTCGGCACTAGCCTGTTTTTCACCACGGCGTTGCTGTACATCCCGTTGGCGGAAGCCACGGCGGTCAACTTTCTCGCGCCGGTTTTGGTGACAGCCTTGTCCGTGCCGCTGCTCAAAGAGCGGGTGACGCGCGGTCAATGGATCGCGGTGATCTGCGGTTTTATCGGCGTGCTGATCATCATCCATCCCGGCGGTGAGTTGTTCACCCCGGCAGTGTTGCTGCCGTTCTGTTCGGCGCTGTTTTTCTGTTTCTATCAACTGCTGACCCGCAAGCTGGCCGAGGTGGATAGCCCGACCACCAGCAATTTTTTCGCCGGGTTGTGCAACACGTTGGTGATGAGTGCACTGGTGCCGTTCTTCTGGCAGGTGCCGACGTTGACCCATGCCGGGCTGATGCTGGCGCTGGGCAGTTGCGGAATGACCGCGCATTTGTTTCTGACCCAGGCGTTTCGCCATGCCGCGCCGGCGCTGCTGGCGCCGTTCGGTTATTGCCAGATCGTGTTTGCCGGGTTGTTGGGCTGGTTGCTGTTCAATCACACGCCAAGTCTGTTGACGGTGATCGGCATTGCGGTGATCTGTTGCAGTGGACTGGCGGCAGCGTGGCAACAGAGCAGAAAACATCAACCCGTGTAGGAGCTGACGAGTGAAACGAGGCTGCGATCTTTTGATCTTCAAAATCAAGATCAAAAGATCGCAGCGTGCCGCAGCTCCTACAAGGGAGTGGTGTGTAGGCAGGTTACTCGGTGACGGTAGGGATTTTGCGCGGTGCCATGAAGTACATCCACGTCAGCGCAATGAAGTACATCGCCGGAATCATGGTGAACAACACGGTGTAGTTGTTGTTGGTCACGGTGAGGATGTGGCCGACGATCTGGGTCATGAACATCCCGCCGATCGCTGCGCACATGCCGCCGAAACCGAACACGGTGCTCATCATGTGCTTGGGCGTGTAGTCCATCACCAGGCTCCAGATGTTCGCCGTCCACGCCTGATGCGCGCCGATCGCCAGAGAAATCGCGGCCACTGCCACCCAAAGATTGGCAGAACCGGCGGCCATAACCACACCGATGATGCAGCAGGCAAACAGGAACATCGAGAGCAGCCGCGCCTTGATCGAGTTCATCCCGCGACCGATGAGGAACGAAGACAGGATGCCGCCACCGACGCTACCGAAGTCGGCCGTGACGTAGATGATGATCAGCGGAATACCCATCTGGGTAACGTTGATGCCCAGGTTGTATTGCTGATTGAGGAACGGCGGCAGCCAGTACAGGTAGAACCAGAACACCGGCGCGGTCAGCGAGTAGGCGAGGGCGAAGGCCCAGGTGCCGCGCATCCGCAGGATTTTCGAGAACGGCACGCGGGCCTGTTCCGGTTCGACTTCTTGCTGGATGTAGTCCAGCTCGGACTGTTTCACGCTCGGGTGATCTTCCGGGTTGAAGTACTTCAAGCCCCAGAACAGCAACCAGATCCCGCCCAGCGCCGCCATGCACAGGAATGCCGCTTGCCAGCCCCAGACATGCAGGACCAGTGGCAGCAGCATCGGCGTGAACATCGCACCGACGTTGGTGCCGGCGTTGAAGATGCCGGTGGCGACCGCACGTTCGCCGGCCGGGAACCACAGACGCGTGGTTTTCACGCAGGCCGGGTAGTTGGCCGCTTCAGTCAAACCGAGGATAAAGCGGCAGACCATAAAGCCAACGGCTGAGGTTGCCAGACCATGAGCGCCGGTAGCCAGGCTCCAGAGCAGCACGGCGCAGAAGAACACGCGCTTGACGCCGACCCGGTCGATCAAGCGACCTTGCAGGACGAAACCGATCGCGTAGCCGACCTGAAACCAGAAGTTGATGTTGGCGTAATCCATCGCCGTCCAGCTCATTTCCTTGGCGAGGATCGGCTGCATGACGCCGAGGGCGGCGCGGTCAATGTAGTTCAGGGTAGTGGCGAAAAACACCAGCGCCAGCATGCCCCAACGGGTTTTGCCGACGGCCATGGCGCCGCGGATCTTGTCGCCAATGCCACCCGTGGCAGTGCTCATGGCCGGAGCCATGCGGGAAGTCTGTGAAGGAATCATGTGTTCCACCCGTTTTTGGATTTGTTATTTGGTGTGCTTGTTACTTGCACGCTGCGACCGGTGGTTCAGATCCGGACTCAATGTGCGGTCGATGTTGGGCAGTGGACGAAAAATCGTCAATTCGCCAAACCGCCATTGTGTTCGATAATCGCACGCAAAACTAACCGGGTAGTACACTTTAAATTGCTGCCGGAAAGGATGCAGCCAATAATTTCCCTACGATAAAAAAACCATCCCGTGTAGGAGCTGCCGCAGGCTGCGATCTTTTGATTTTGCTTTTCCGAGAATCAGATCAAACCATCGCAGCGTTCGGCAGCTCCTACATTGAAGATAAGAACGGCGCAGTCCGGGAGTTGAAACATGCAGCGTTCCATTGCCACCGTCTCCTTGAGCGGCACCCTGCCGGAAAAACTCGAAGCCATCGCCGCCGCCGGGTTCGACGGGGTGGAAATTTTCGAAAACGACCTCCTGTACTACGACGGCAGTCCGCGGGAAATTAAACAGATGTGCGCCGACCTCGGCATCGCCATCACCCTGTTTCAGCCGTTCCGCGATTTCGAAGGCTGCCGCCGCGATCGGCTGGCGCGCAATCTCGAGCGGGCCGAGCGCAAGTTCGACCTGATGCAGGAACTGGGCACCGACCTGGTGCTGGTCTGCAGTAACGCTTCTGCTGACAGTGTCGGTGATCAGCAAATCCTCGTCGATGACCTGCGCCTGCTGGCTGAGCATGCTGGCGCGCGCGGTTTGCGCATCGGTTACGAGGCGCTGGCCTGGGGCCGGCATGTGAACACTTATCAACAGGTCTGGGACATCGTGCGTCAGGCCGATCACCCGAGCCTCGGCGTGTTGCTCGACAGCTTTCATACCTTGTCGCTGAAGGGCGATCCGCGCGCAATCGCCGACATTCCCGGCGACAAGATCTTCTTCGTGCAAATGGCCGACGCGCCGATCCTGGCCATGGATGTACTGGAGTGGAGCCGGCATTTCCGCTGCTTCCCGGGGCAAGGCGAATTCGATCTGCCGGGCTTCCTCGCGCCGATCATCCAGAGTGGCTACACCGGGCCACTGTCGCTGGAAATCTTCAACGACGGCTTCCGCGCCGCACCGCCACGGGCCAATGCTGCGGACGGTTTGCGCTCGCTGCTGTACCTGGAAGAGAAAACCCGCCAACGCCTGGAGCAGGAAGCCCAGCCTGTGGCCAACCGCGAAATCCTGTTCGAAACACCGAAAGCCAGCGAGTACAACGGCATCGAGTTTCTCGAGTTTGCCGTCGACGAAGCACTCGGCGCGAAACTCAGCCATTGGCTGGAGCGCCTCGGTTTCGTCAAGGCCGGGCAGCATCGCTCCAAGAGCGTGAGCCTGTTGCGTCAGGGCGACATCAATCTGATCCTCAACTCCGAACCGTATTCATTCGCTCACAGCTTCTTCGAGGCTCACGGCCCGTCGCTGTGCGCGACGGCTGTGCGGGTCAAGGACAGCGCCAGTGCATTGGCCCGCGCCGTCGCTTACAGAGGTCAACCGTATCGCGGACTGGTCGGCCCCAACGAGCTGGAACTGGCAGCGGTGCGCGCGCCGGATGGCAGCCTGATTTATCTGGTGGATGAACAAGCCGACGTTTATGGCACCGACTTCAATCTGCTGGCAGATGCTCCGGCCCGTGGCGGTCTGAAACGCATCGACCACATGGCCATGGCGTTGCCGGCCGACAGCCTCGACAGTTGGGTGCTGTTCTATAAAAGTCTGCTGGATTTCGAGGCGGATGACGAAGTGGTGTTGCCCGACCCATACGGTCTGGTGAAGAGCCGCGCCTTGCGTAGCCGCGATAGTTCGATCCGCTTGCCGCTGAATATTTCCGAGAACCGCAACACCGCCATTTCCCACGCGCTGTCGAGTTATCGCGGTTCCGGTGTGCACCACATCGCCTTCGATTGTGACGACATCTTCGCCGAAGTCAGTCGCGCCAAAGAAGCCGGCGTGCCGCTGCTGGATATCCCGCTCAACTATTACGATGACCTCGCTGCGCGCTTCGATTTCGACGATGAGTTTCTCAGTGAGCTGGCGTATTTCAACGTGCTCTACGACCGTGATGCGCAGGGCGGCGAGCTGTTTCACGTCTACACCGAACCGTTTGAAGGGCGTTTCTTCTTCGAGATCATCCAGCGCAAGAACGGCTATGCCGGTTACGGCGCAGCGAACGTTGCGGTGCGTCTGGCGGCGATGGCCAAATCACGCAGCGGCGCCGTGCGCCAGGCGAAGTTGTAGGAAATTCGTAAACGCGGGAGTAAACACGGGCCGCGTGGCTTCCTTCACTGTGCAGCGCGGCCCATAATCGCCAACCTGTGCAGTGATGGCCGTGAGCCCGCAATGACAATAAATCCAGAACTTTCCGCAGCTCCTGTCGTATCCGCTTTAGAGCCGCGCAAGAGTCGCAAGAACAACCCGGAAAAGACCCGCGAGAACATCTTGCAGGAGGCGATCGTCGAGTTCGTCCAGCAAGGCTTGTCCGGTGCCCGCGTCGACGCGATCGCCGAGCGCATCCACACCTCCAAGCGCATGATCTATTACTACTTCGGCAGTAAGGAGCAGTTGTACGTCGAGGTGCTGGAGAAACTTTACGGCGATATCCGCAGCACCGAAAACCGTCTGCACCTGGCCGAACTGGCGCCGGTCGAGGCGATTCGGCGACTGGTGGAGTTCACCTTCGATCACCACGACCGTAACGTCGATTTCGTGCGCATCGTCAGCATCGAAAACATCCACAACGCCGAATATGTGAAGCGTTCCGACGCGATCAAGGCGATGAACAACACCATCCTCGATTCACTCGGCGAGATTCTGCGTCGTGGTGCTGCTGAAGGGGTTTTCCGTGCGGGGCTGGATGCGCTGGATGTGCATTTGCTGATCAGTTCGTTCTGCTTCTACCGTGTGTCGAACCGGCACACGTTTGGCGAGATTTTTCAGATCGATCTGCCGGATGAAAGCATCAAGCAGCGGCATCGCGAGATGATTTGCGAGTCGGTGTTGCGTTACCTGCAGGCCTGACACATTCCCCTGTGGGAGCGAGCCTGCTCGCGAAAGCGGTGTGTCAGTCAATAGATGTATTGGCTGGCCGTACGCCTTCGCGAGCAGGCTCGCTCCCACAGGGGGAAAGCGTTCAGCCATTCATGCTTTGAAAATGCGCGAGCATCCGCTGCGCATCCGGCGCCACGCCGCTGAACAATTCAAACGCCTTCACCGCCTGAAACACCGCCATATTGCCGCCATCCAGCGTCCGGCAACCCAGCGCTCTCGCGTTGCGCAGCAGTTCGGTTTCCAGCGGGAAGTACACAATCTCCGCCACCCACAATTCCTTGCGCAACAGCTCGACCGGCACCGGCATGCCCGGCAGTTTGGCCATGCCCATCGGCGTGGTGTTGACCAGACCATCGGCCTGATTCAGCGTGCCCGGCAGGTCCCGCCCGGCCACCGCGCGACCTGAGCCGAAATGCTGATTGAGATTGTTCGCCAGACTCTCGGCACGTTCACGATCGACATCAAAAATGCTCAGTTGCTGTACGCCTTCGCTCAACAGTGCGTGGGCCACTGCAGCGCCTGCGCCACCGGCGCCCATCTGGACGACGCGTTCAAGGGCAGCGTCCTTCAGACCGCGGCGAAAACCTTCGGCGAAACCAAGGCAGTCGGTGTTATGGCCGACACGTTTACCGTCCTTCAACACCACCGTGTTCACCGCGCCGATGCCCTTGGCTTCCTCCGACAATTCGTCGAGCAGCGGGATGATGGTCTGCTTGCACGGAAACGTGATGTTCAGTCCGGTGTAGTTCATCCGCTCGGCCGCCAGCAGCAGGTCGGGCAGGGCGGTGCTGTCGATTTTCAGCTGATCGAGATCAATCAGTCGGTACAGGTAACGCATGCCTTGTGCATCACCTTCGTGCTCATGCAGCGCCGGCGTGCGCGAAGCCTGAATGCCGGCGCCGATCAGCCCGGCGAGTATCACCTTAGAGCGAGACATGCGCGTTACCCCTTCAACCGCTGGCTGAAATGCTCCAGCGCCAAGCGATAGCCATGACTGCCAAATCCACACATCACCGCCGTGGCGATCGCCGAGACGAATGAGTGATGACGAAACGGCTCGCGGGCGTGGACGTTGGACAGGTGCACTTCGATCACCGGCAACTCACTGGCTACCAAGGCATCGCGAATCGCCACCGAAGTATGCGTCCACGCGGCCGGATTGATCACGATCCCGGCACAACGGCCACGGGCGGCGTGAATCCAGTCGAGCAGTTCGCCTTCGTGATTGGTCTGGCGAAACTCCACGGCCAAGCCAAACTCTTCGGCGGCGCGACCGCACAACGCCGAGATATCTGCCAGGGTTTCGTGACCGTAAGTCGCCGGCTCGCGAGTGCCGAGCAGGTTCAGGTTCGGGCCGTTGAGCACCAGAACGATAGGGGGCATGAGGGGTAACTCCACTTATTGTTTTTGGCTTTGGCCGAGGGTTTCAGCCTGTGGAGATAAAATGTACTAGATGGTTACATCGGTCAATTAGACGACGTTTACGTCGGCGTATTTTGTTCGGTGATCGCACAAACAAAAATCATCACCCACAAAAAAGCCGTCAATCACGACGGCTTTTTCGTTCCTGCATTAGCAATCAACGGCGGCTCAGCAGCACACCCGATTCCATGTGATGCGTCCACGGGAACTGGTCGAACAACGCGCACTGGGTAATGCGGTGCGTGTCGTGCAACTGGGCGATGTTCGCCGCCAGGGTGTCCGGGTTGCAGGAGATGTACAGGATGTTGTCGAAGCGGCGGGTCAGCTCGCAGGTGTCCGGGTCCATGCCGGCGCGTGGCGGGTCGACGAAGACGGTGCCGAATTCGTAGCTCTTCAGGTCGATACCCTGCAGGCGACGGAACGGGCGCACGTCATTGAGCGCTTCGGTCAGTTCTTCGGCGGACAAGCGCACCAATGTGACGTTATCCACAGCGTTTTCGCTGAGGTTGCTCAGGGCGGCGTTGACCGAGGTCTTGCTGATTTCGGTGGCCAGCACTTTGCGCACGCGCGTGGCGAGCGGCAGGGTGAAGTTGCCATTGCCGCAATACAGCTCCAGCAAATCATCGCTGCGATCGCCCAGTGCTTCGTACGCCCAGTTGAGCATCTTCTGGTTCACCGTGCCGTTAGGCTGGGTGAACGCGCCTTCTGGTTGGCGATAGCTGAAGGTGCGGCCGCCGACCTCAAGTTTCTCGACCACGTAATCGAGGCCCAGCACTTCGCGTTTACCCTTCGAGCGACCAATGATGCTGACGCCCAGATCTGCCGACAACTGAGTCGCAGCGGCATGCCAGTGGGCATCCAGCGGGCGGTGATAGCACAGGGTGATCATTGCATCGCCGGACAGCGTGGTCAGGAACTCGACCTGAAACAGCTTGTGGCTCAGCGCCGAACTGGCCTGCCATGCCGCCTTCAGTTGCGGCATCAATTGATTGATGCGCAGGCTGGCGATCGGGAACTCTTCGATCAGGATCGGCGTGCGTTTGTCGTCCTGGGAGAACATCGCGTAATGCCGCTCGCCACCCTCGCGCCACAGGCGGAATTCGGCGCGCAGGCGGAAGTTCTGCAGCGGCGAGTCGAACACCGTCGGCTCGGGGGCATCGAACGGCGCCAGCAGGTCACGCAAACGCGTGACCTTGGCTTCAAGTTGCTCGGCGTAAGCCTGGGAATCGAAAGTCATGCGTTGAACCAACCCAACTTGATCACAAACAGAATCGACAGAATCACCAGCGCCGGGTTCAGCTCACGAGCGCGGCCGGACAGCAACTTGATCACGGTCCAGGCGATGAAGCCGAACGCGATGCCGTTGGCGATCGAGTAAGTGAACGGCATGGCCAGCGCGGTGACCACGACCGGCGCGGCGACGGTGATGTCGTCCCAGTCTATTTCCGCCAGGCCCGACATCATCAAGACGGCGACGAACAGCAGCGCCGGTGCCGTGGCGAAAGCCGGAACGCTGGCCGCCAGTGGCGAGAAGAACAACGCCAGCAGGAACAGAATCGCGACGACAACAGCAGTCAGACCGGTACGGCCGCCAGCACTCACGCCCGCAGCGGACTCGATGTAGCTGGTGGTGGTCGAGGTGCCCAGCAGCGAACCGGCCATGGCCGCGGTGCTGTCGGCGATCAGCGCACGACCCATTTTCGGCATGTGGCCGTCCTTGCCCATCAGGCCGGCGCGCTTGGCGACGCCGATCAGGGTGCCGGAGTTGTCGAACAGGTCGACGAACAGGAAGGCGAAAATCACGCTGACCAGACCAATGTCCAGTGCGCCTTTGATGTCTAGTTGCATGAAGGTCGGGGCCAGCGAAGGTGGCATCGACGTCACGCCGTTGAACGCGGTGAAGCCAAAGGCGATGGAAGTGATGGTCACCGCTAGAATGCCAATCAACACCGCACCACGCACTTTCAGCGCTTCGAGGGCAACGATCAGGGCGAAACCGAGGGTGGCAAGGATCGGTGCCGGCGCTCTCAGCTCACCGAGGCCGACCATGGTCGCCGGGTTGCTGACCACGATACCGGCGTTGTGCAGGGCGATCAGAGCCAGGAACAGGCCGATACCGGCGGCAATCGCCGAGCGCAGTGGCAGCGGAATGCTGTTGATGATCCATTCACGGATGCGGAAGATCGACAGCAGGAAGAAGCACACCGCCGAGATGAATACCGCGCCTAACGCCACTTGCCACGTGTGGCCCATGTGCAGAACCACAGTGTAAGTGAAGAAGGCGTTCAGACCCATGCCCGGAGCGAGGGCAATCGGATAGTTGGCGATCAGGCCCATGATCGTCGAACCGATCGCGGCGGCCAGGCAGGTGGCGACAAACACCGCGCCTTTGTCCATGCCGGTCTCGCCGAGGATGCTCGGGTTGACGAACAGAATGTAGGCCATGGCCAAGAAAGTCGTGATGCCCGCCAGAATCTCGGTGCGCACGTTGGTGTTGTGTGCCTTGAGTTGAAACAGCCTTTCCAGCATGTCTGCTCCCCGTGGCGCGCGTGGCGCCGTGAATGTATCGACCTCAACAGCAAAGCACAGACCGTCGTAAGCGCCTGAAAAATTGTGGTGGGCCGGAAAAAGCCGCGCATCATACCAGCAGCGTGAGGAATATGGCGGTTGTTGGTGTCGATCGTCGGCGAAGTTTTGCGTTGAAGGCAACTGCGCCATACTGCGCGCTGATTTTTTCGGGGCGGGAAGGGTATGAGCAGGTGCTGGATAAAGGTTTCGGGTTTGATTGCAGCGCTGCTGGCCGTGGCTCCGGTAGCGTCGGCGGCCTCGGCGGCGCCGTTGACCCAAGTGAAAGTGATCAAGGTGCAATCGCCGGCCTGTGGCCTGGAAGACATTGGTGATGGGCAGACGCAGACCCAATGCAATCATAGTGGGCCGAGCATCAAGGTCTATGTACTGGAAGTCGGATACGGCCAGAGTCAGCCGCATGCCACGCTGGATGGCTTCGAAGTGAACGGTACCCGAGCGCCGGTCTGTGCCTTTGATAATGGCAACCTGACCGAGTGCACCCCGGGCCGCAACACCGTCGGGTCTCTTTATACCTTTGATCTGGCGGGCAAGCAGGAAGGCACCTTCAGCTTCAGCAACACCTCGATCAATGCGCCACGCAACACGATGTCGACCCAGCTTTACATCAAGTAACGGCTGTCTGCGAACAGGGCCGGACAAAGCTGACTACGCTTGGAAGATCACCCAGCGGATAACGCCCATGACCTTTAGAGCCCTGATTACCCTCGCCGAGGGCATCGATGATCTGCAAAGTGTGACCCTGATCGACGTGCTGCGCAGGGCCGGTATCGAAGTGGTGGCGGCCAGTATTGAAGGGCGACGTATGCTCACCTGCGCGCGTGGCACGCGCCTGACCGCCGACGGCATGCTGGTCGATGTACTGGCGCAAACCTTCGACCTGATCGTCTTGCCCGGCGGCGCCGTCGGCTCACAACACCTGGCGGCGCATCAACCGCTGCAACAGTTGCTCAAGGATCAGGCCAGCGCCGGACGCCTGTTCGCCGCCATCGCCGAATCCCCGGCCATCGCCCTGCAAACCTTTGGCGTGCTGCGCCAGCGGCGCATGACCTGTTTGCCCGGCGTCAGTCATCAACTCTCGGGCTGTACATTTGTTGATCAACCGGTGGTGGTCGACGGCAACTGCGTCACAGCCCAAGGCTCCAGCGCTGCGCTGGAATTTGCCTTGACGCTGGTCGAGCAACTAGGCGGCAAGGCCTTGCGGGCGCAAGTGGCGGGGGAGTTGTAGTGGCTGGAGGTGTCAGGCGTGGACAGCGATCAGTTCGATAACCGGTTGCTCGCGATGCTCCGCTTGCCACAGATCGTAGTCGGTTTGTACGCCTAGCCACACGCGCGCTTTTCCAATGCCGGCACGCTCAAGGCGCACAGCCAGATCCGGACTGATTGGCGCATGTCCGTGTAATACACGGGAAAGATGCGGGCGTGCGAAGCCAAGGTGCCGGGCCAATTCGGTAACGCTGATTCCTAACTCGGGCAAAACATCCATTAGTAGTGTTTCGCCGGGATGTGGCGGGTTGTGCATGGGCATAAGCCTGCCTCCTGTCAGTGGTAGTCCAGATAATCGACCAGTTCGATATCCGAACCGACAAAACGAAAGATCACTCGCCAGTTGCCTGAAACGCTCAGCGACCAGTACTCCGTCAGTTCACCTTTCAATCGATGCAGGCGCCAACCCGGAAGGTCCAGATCTGCGGGAAGCGTAGCGCGATCCATGAACTGCAGCATGCGCGACAGCCGTTGTGCGTGGTCGGCACGAATCCCGCGAGTCGAACCTGTTTCATAGAAGCCGCGAAGGCCTTTGTGCTGAAAGGATTTGATCATGGGTTCGAGTGTAAGGCGATACATTACACTCAGTGCGGTAACTATGTACCGCACATTTTTAGTCGTCTTGTGCTTTGGAGGTTGTCAGACCTTCGCCTCTTCCGCCGGCACATGCATCCGGTCCCGGTTCGCCAGTGTCGGGAACAACTTGATCCACGTCCCCGTCACCACCAGCGTGCCGATCCCACCCATGACCACCGCTGGCACGGTGCCGAACCAGTGGGCGGTGAGGCCGGATTCGAATTCGCCGAGTTGATTCGAAGCACCGATAAACAGCCCGTTCACCGCGCTGACCCGGCCGCGCATTTCGTCCGGGGTTTCCAGTTGTACGAAGGAGGCACGGATGACCATGCTGATCATGTCCGCTGCGCCAAGCACCACCAACACCGCCAGCGAAAACCAGAACGAAGTCGACAGGCCGAAGGCGATGGTGGCGACGCCGAATACCCCGACCGCCGTGAACATTACCCGGCCAACGTTGCGCTCCACGGCAAATCGCGCGAGGAACAGCGACATTCCCAGTGCGCCGACTGCCGGTGCCGAGCGCAGCAGGCCGAGGCCCCACGGTCCGGTCAGCAGGATGTCCTTGGCGAATACCGGCAGCAACGCCGTGGCCCCGCCGAGCAGTACCGCGAACAAATCCAGCGAAATCGCCCCGAGGATGTCCGGGCGGCTGCGAATGAAGCGAATTCCCGCCAGCAACGAATCCAGCGTCGCTTTGCCTTTGTTTAGCGGCGTTTGCCGCGCGGGCAGGTTGAGCATCAAGGTGCAGGCAATGACATACAGCAGCACGGTCGGGCCATACACCCAGACGCTGCCGAACGCGTAGAGCAAACCGCCCAGCGCCGGGGCGACGATGGTTGCCGACTGCTGCGCCGATTGTGCCGCTGCCACTGCCCGAGGGAATAGCGCACTGGGCACGATGCTCGGCAGCAGTGCCTGAGTGGTCGGCATCTCGAACGAACGCGCCGCGCCGAGCAGGAAGGCGAGGATGAAGATCATCTCGCGGGTGACGTGATCGGTGGCGCTGCCGATGGCCAGCGCCAGGGCGATCAACGCCTGCAGCGACTGACAGATCGCGGCGACTTTGCGTCGGTCATAGCGGTCGGCGACATGCCCGGTGTGCAACATGAACAGCACTCGCGGGGCGAATTCGACCAGGCCGACCAGCCCCAGATCGAGAACGTTGCCGGTCAATTGGTAGAGGTTCCAGCCAATTGCCACGGTGAGCATCTGAAAGCCGCTGGCGGTGAAAATCCGCGCGAACCAGAAAGCGAGAAACGGACGATGGTGACGTAACAGCAGGGGCTCTTGGCTGGGCATCTGAAGGCAGGTCTGGCTCGAGGGGAACCGCGAGGTTATCACCAGTCTGTAACAGGAAGTTGCTAAGACGAAAAATTTAGTTAGCCAGACATCGATTTCCTCAAGCTCGCCGCAAGAAATCCATTGCAGAGCATTGCCACGCCGATGAGGCAACTTGTCACGCGGCAAACGACCACGCAGTTCTTCGTCGGAAATGGGACTACTCTTTCAACGTTGCTTGATCCAGATCAAAACCCTCCCGGGCGATGCTCTGGTGGCCCGTTGGCCAGACTCCCTGCGTTGCGATGGTTGTTTAAAAAGAACGAATCAGAATTCGCCGCACTCCATATCCGTGGGGGCAGTAGGCGCAGGGGCCACAAGCCCAGACGCCGGTATTACCTGACAGAGGAAGACTTATGTTCGGTTTAGAGGCACTCGATCTCGCCCGAATTCAGTTCGCGTTCACCATCTCGTTCCACATCCTGTTCCCGGCCATCACCATCGGCCTGGCGAGTTACCTCGCGGTGCTCGAAGGCTTGTGGCTGAAAACCCATAACGACACCTACCGTGACCTTTACCATTTCTGGTCGAAGATCTTTGCCGTCAACTTCGGCATGGGCGTGGTCTCGGGGCTGGTCATGGCGTACCAGTTCGGCACCAACTGGAGTCGTTTCTCGGACTTCGCCGGCGCCGTCACCGGGCCGTTGCTGACCTATGAAGTGCTTACGGCATTTTTCCTCGAGGCCGGTTTCCTCGGCGTGATGCTGTTTGGCTGGAACAAGGTCGGGCGCGGACTGCACTTCTTTTCCACTGTCATGGTGGCGATCGGTACGCTGATTTCGACGTTCTGGATTCTCGCTTCCAACAGCTGGATGCAGACCCCGCAGGGCTTCGAGATCGTCAACGGTCAAGTCATCCCTACCGACTGGCTGGCAATCATCTTCAACCCTTCATTCCCGTATCGCCTGATGCACATGGCGACGGCAGCGTTCGTCGCCACCGCATTCTTTGTCGGTTCTTCGGCGGCCTGGCACTTGCTGCGCGGCAAGGACAACCCGGCGATCCGCACCATGCTGTCGATGGCGATGTGGATGGCGTTGATCGTCGCACCGATCCAGGCCGTCATCGGCGACTTCCATGGTCTCAACACCCTCAAGCATCAGCCGGCGAAAATCGCCGCGATCGAAGGTCACTGGGAAAACAAAGGCGACGAAGCGACGCCGCTGATCCTGTTCGGCTGGCCGGACATGAAAGAAGAGAAAACCAAGTTCGCCGTGGAGATCCCGTACCTCGGCAGCCTGATCCTGACTCACTCGCTGGATAAACAGGTCCCGGCGCTCAAGGAATTCCCGCCGGAAGACCGGCCGAATTCGACCATTGTGTTCTGGTCGTTCCGGATCATGGTCGGCCTCGGTTTCCTGATGATCTTCACCGGTTTGTGGAGCCTGTGGCTGCGCAAGCGTGACAGCCTCTATACCTCACGTCCGTTCCTTTATCTGGCGTTGTGGATGGGGCCGTCCGGTCTGATCGCGATCCTCGCTGGCTGGTTCACCACGGAAATCGGTCGTCAGCCGTGGGTGGTTTACGGCTTGATGCGCACCGCAGACGCCTCTTCCAACCACAGCTTCATGCAGATGAGCATCACGCTGATCATGTTTGTGGTGGTGTATTTCGCCCTGTTCGGCGCAGGTCTCGGCTACATGATGCGCCTGGTGCGCAAGGGGCCGAAGATCAGCGAAGGCGCCGAGACGCCGGACGGTGGTCCTGGCAAACAGCGCACACCGGCGCGTCCGCTGTCCGCCGCCGACGATTCGGCCGATGCCGATCACGACACCCCCAGCCTGACCAAGGAGAATTGAGCCATGGGTATTGATCTTCCGCTGATCTGGGCCGTGATCATCATCTTCGGCATCATGATGTACGTGGTCATGGACGGCTTCGATCTGGGCATCGGGATTCTTTTCCCGTTCATCCCCGGCAAAGTCGACCGTGACGTGATGATGAACACCGTCGCCCCGGTCTGGGACGGCAACGAAACCTGGTTGGTGCTGGGGGGCGCAGCGTTGTTCGGCGCGTTCCCGCTGGCTTATTCGGTGGTGTTGTCGGCGCTGTACCTGCCGCTGATTTTCATGCTGATCGGCTTGATCTTCCGCGGCGTGGCTTTCGAGTTCCGCTTCAAGGCCAAGGACGACAAACGTCATCTGTGGGACAAGGCGTTCATCGGCGGTTCGGTCGCGGCAACCTTCTTCCAGGGCGTGGCGCTGGGGGCGTTCATCGATGGCCTGCCGGTGGTCAATCGCCAGTTCGCCGGCGGCTCACTGGATTGGCTGACGCCGTTCACGATGTTCTGCGGTGCCGCATTGGTCGTGGCCTATGCCTTGCTCGGCTGCACCTGGCTGATCATGAAAACCGAAGGCAAGCTTCAGGAGCAGATGCATGATCTGGCACGGCCACTGGCTTTCGTGCTGCTCGCCGTGATCGGTATTGTCAGTATCTGGACGCCGCTGGCTCATCCGGATATTGCAACCCGCTGGTTCAGCATGCCGAACCTGTTCTGGTTCATGCCGGTGCCGATTCTGGTGCTGGTGACGATGTACGGTCTGATCCGTGCCGTGGCGCGCAACGCCAACTACATGCCGTTCCTGCTGACCCTGGTGCTGATCTTCCTTGGCTACAGCGGCCTGGGCATCAGCCTGTGGCCGAACATCGTGCCGCCGTCGATTTCGATCTGGGACGCCGCCGCACCGCCGCAAAGTCAGGGCTTCATGCTGGTGGGCACGCTGTTCATCATCCCGTTCATCCTGGGTTACACCTTCTGGAGCTACTACGTGTTCCGCGGCAAGGTCACCCATGAAGACGGTTATCACTAGTCGTGATCACGATGGCGCTGCCCGCAGCGCCATCTCCCTCAAATGGAGGATGAAGCAATGACCGGCAAACATTCCCTGCACGACATTGAAGAGGCCGAAAAAAAACCGCTGTGGCAGCGGCTCGGCTGGCTGGCGTTGATCTGGGTCGGTAGCGTTGGCGTACTGTTTATCGCTGCCAGCCTGATGCGTATGTTCATGAATGCGGCAGGCTTGACCACACACTGAATCATCCCGTCCCGGCGCCTTCGGGTACGGTTTTGCAACCCTCCTTGCGGAGGGTTTTTTTTGCCTGACGGTTTACTTGCGTGCTTTGAGGATCACGAATTTCGGCGTGGCGGCCACTTGCTCGACGCCACGGAACAACCGCGCCAGTTTGCTGTGGTAGCCCAGATGGCGGTTGCCGACGATGTACAACGCGCCGCCCACCACCAGCGCCTCGCGGGCTTGCTGGAACATGCGCCAGGCGAGGAAATCACCGACTACCTGCTGCTGATGGAACGGCGGATTGCACAACACCACGTCCAGAGATTGCGGCTCTTGACCGGCCAGGCCATCACCGGCACGCACGATCACGTCGCGATCACCGAGCGCGGCACGCCAGTTCTCGGCGGCCGACTGCACGGCCATGAACGATTCATCGACCAGCGTGTAATGCGCGTCGGGGTTCTGCAGCGCGCTGGCAATGGCCAGCACCCCGTTGCCGCAACCGAGGTCGGCCACGCGAGCGCTGCCAAGGTTCTTTGGTAAATGCGGGAGAAAGGCGCGGGTGCCGATGTCCAGGCCTTCGCGGCAGAACACGTTGGCGTGGTTGAGCAACTCGATGGCAGGTGTGTCGAGGCGATAACGGGACGGGTAGGGCGACACTGCCGGCGCTTTCGGCTCAGGGGTGGCAATCAACAGACGGGCCTTTTTCACCGCCAGCGAGGCTTGTACAGGACCTATGTAGCGTTCCAGCAAATCACCCGCCGCGCGAGGCAGGTGTTTGACCATCGCCGCTGCGACCACTTCAGCGCCGGGCGCGAGTTGCCCTTGCAGGCGAATCAGTTGTTCTTCCAGCAAAGCCAGGGTTTTCGGTACGCGGATCAATACCCGATCGAACGGCCCGAGCAAAGGCTCACTGGCCGGGATACCACGGATCGCATCGAATGCCTGGCCGTTGCGCAGCAGGTTTTTTTCCAGCCCTTGAAAGCCCAGAAACGAATCACCACTGCTGCAGACCGAAACCTTGCCGAGCAGGCTGGCAGCCAGCGCGCCGAAGCTGTCGTTGAGCACCAGGACCCGCGTGTCAGCCGTCGGGTGCTGCGCTGCCAGATGATTGAGCAAATATTCGTCAGCGGCATCGAACGCCTGCAGCGGTTCATTCTGCTGTTCAGGCTGGCGGATCAAGTCGAGTTGGGCGAAGGGCGTATCGAGCAAAGGCATGGGGCGGGGACTCAGGTAATCAACAGGTGTCCCGCAGCCAGGGTGTTGCGGCGGAACCCGACCAAGTGAACTACGACGCAAGCGGTTTGCGTCATCACTCAGGAAGGGCACAAATGGTACTTTTTTTTCTGCGGGAACACCCGCAAGTTTTATTCCGGGAGAATGCCTGCATTCAGATGATTCCCGCTCTGGCGGCCGCGATAACAGCAGAAATCTTGTTGCAGACGTTGAGCTTCTCGATCACGTTCTGCACGTGGTAGTTCACGGTGCGTTCGCTCAAGCTGAGAATTCTCGAAATCTCATAAGCCGTTTTGCCACTGGCGGAAAATTGCAGAACCTCCAGTTCCCGGGGGGAAAGATGCGGTTGGGCTTTGGCTGGCTGAGCGGGCAAAGCCTTGGCGAACAGTTCGCTCAAGTGGCTGGTGGCGTAGAACATATAGCCAAAATGCTCATACAACTCGAGAGGACTGATCGGGCAGTGCTTTCGGGCGAGGCTGATGATGCTGCACAAGCCACTTTCTTCATGATGGAACGCCTGGGACCAGCCGTGTTGAAGTTTATGTTCCTTCAGTGCTTCCCATAATTGCGGCGTCTTGGCAAAGACCGACTCATTCCATACGATCGGTAACATTGAGTGATTGCAGTGTGCTATTACCGGGTCAATGTTTCTGAAATTTTTTTGTGCATATTGTTGATTCCATTCTTCAGGATAGTTGTTGATTTGCTGGTTGTTAAGATGAATCTCCCGGCGGGGTGAAGTGACTGAAATTTCGCAAAAGTTAAACCCGAGATTCTCGGCAAATCTCAGTAAGATCGGATAGGCCGAATCTATTCCCTTGGCGAAAGTCAGTTGCTTCAACTGTGACTCCTTCCATGTTTCCATTACAAACTCTCCATTGCTATTGCCGGGTCTGCCGAATGGATCCAAAAATCCGGCACGCGTCGGATTGTAGGACGTTTCCTACGAAAACGCTGATTTTTTTTTACTCTCGACAGTCGATGATGAGGATATAAGGGCATCTAAGTGATAACGTTACCATCCTGAAGCTTAGTTTGGCTGTGCTTTGTACGCTTTAAATGAGGGTGATTTTTATCGCAGCGTGCGTTGATGAAAGCCATTACCAATCATCAGTGTTTAAGCGTGCAGGTTTGCGGGACACTGCTGTTAATCGTTCAACGGAGTGCCCCATGACCGCCAGTGCAGAGAAGTTTACCGCTCAGACCTTGCTCGACGTGCAGCCCTTGACCCCGAGCCTGTTCACCTTGCGCACCAGTCGTGATGCCGGTTTTCGTTTCCGGGCAGGGCAATTCGCCCGGCTCGGCGTGACCAAGGCCGACGGCAGCACCGTGTGGCGCGCCTATTCTATGGTTTCGTCACCCTTTGACGAGTTTCTGGAGTTCTTCTCCATCGTGGTGCCGGGTGGCGAGTTCACCAGCGAGCTGAGCCGACTGCAGATCGGCGATACCTTGCTGGTGGATCGCCAGGCGTTCGGCTATCTGACCCTTGATCGTTTCGTCGACGGCCGTGATCTGTGGCTGTTATCCACCGGTACCGGGGTGGCGCCTTTTCTGTCGATCCTGCAGGACTTCGAGGTCTGGGAAAAATTCGAACGGATCATTCTGGTGTACAGCGTGCGCGAAGCGCGGGAGCTCGCGTATCAGGAGCTGATTGGCGGGCTGGCGCAACGTGAGTATCTGAGTGAACACGCACACAAGTTGCGTTTCATCCCGACAGTCACCCGTGAAGCCCACCCCGGCGCGTTGAACGGTCGCATCACTACACTGATCGAAAACGGTGAGCTGGAGAGGGCCGCGGGCGTGGAGTTATCGCCTGAACATTCGCGGGTCATGTTGTGCGGCAATCCGCAGATGATCGACGACACTCGTGCGTTGCTGAAAAAACGGCACATGAGCCTCAGCCTCACCCGCCGGCCGGGCCAGGTGGCCGTAGAAAACTACTGGTAAAAAAACGGCGCCCGAAGGCGCCGTTGTTTCATGCTGCAGTTGATTCAGGGCTGATTGTTGCGGGCCTTGAGCAGATCGCGGATCTCCCCCAGCAGCTCTTCTTCCTTGGTCGGCACCGGTGGCAGGGTAGGCGCCACGGCTTCTTCGCGTTTCAGGCGGTTGATGGCTTTGACACCCATGAAAATAGCGAAAGCGACGATCATGAAATCGAGCACGCTCTGGATGAATTTGCCGTAAGCCAGCATGACCGCAGGGGCCTCGCCTTGGGCAGCTTTGAGCGTAATGGCCAGGTCACTGAAATCCACTCCACCGATCAGCAGGCCGATCGGAGGCATGATCACATCACCGACAAAGGATGAAACAATTTTGCCGAAGGCTGCACCGATGATGATACCGACAGCCATGTCGACCACATTGCCCTTGACCGCGAAGGCCTTGAACTCATTTAGCACGCCCATAGGTTATTTCCTTGTCACAGATGAGTTTGGTGTACGCAGTGTAAATCAGCAAAACGCGTCCTGCGCGAAACACCTTCTTACAATGCCCGTTTTTATCGACACAATAATCGACGATTAGTTTGCAAAGTGCCACTAATCGCGCGCGGAATACGCGTTAACTCGCTGATCGGGAAGCCAAATTTTTCAATCATGGCGGTACGTTCTTTCTATTTATGTTCGACGGCACAGGCCTCTAGCCTTGGGTTGGCGCACCTGGATGCGCCCAAAAAAACCAGAGGATCCTGATATGAATTCCACTCTTGGACTGGGGGCTTTTCCCCATCGCCGTACGCTTGGCATGCTCACCGCCAGCCTGCTGACCTTTTCCGTGCATGCTGCCCCCCTGACCCGCGACAACGGCGCAGCGGTGGGTGACAATCAGAACTCGCAGACCGCCGGCGCCAACGGCCCGGTGCTGCTGCAGGATGTGCAACTGATCCAGAAACTGCAGCGTTTCGACCGCGAGCGCATTCCGGAGCGTGTGGTTCACGCGCGCGGCACCGGCGCCCATGGCACTTTCACGGTGACCAACGATCTCAGCGACCTGAGCAAGGCCAAGGTATTTGCTGCCGGCCAGAGCACACCGGTATTCGTGCGGTTCTCCGCCGTGGTTCACGGTAACCATTCCCCGGAAACCCTGCGTGATCCGCGCGGCTTCGCCACCAAGTTCTACACCGCTGACGGCAACTGGGATCTGGTGGGCAACAACTTCCCGACCTTCTTCATCCGTGACGCGATCAAATTTCCGGACATGGTGCATGCGTTCAAACCGGACCCTCGCACCAACCTTGATGATGACTCGCGCCGGTTCGATTTCTTCTCCCATGTACCGGAAGCCACACGTACGCTGACCGAGTTGTATTCCAACTCAGGCACTCCAGCCAGTTATCGCGAAATGGACGGCAACGGAGTACATGCCTACAAGTTGGTCAATGCCAAAGGCGAAGTGCACTACGTAAAGTTTCACTGGAAGAGTTTGCAAGGCATCAAAAATCTCACACCTGAACAAGTCACAAAAGTTCAGGGTCAAGATTACAGTCATATGACCAATGACTTGGTGACGAATATAAACAAAGGCAATTTCCCGAAATGGGACTTGTACATTCAGGTGCTGAAACCACAAGATTTGTCCAAGTTTGATTTCGATCCTCTGGACGCAACCAAGATCTGGCCGGGTATTGCGGAGCGAAAAGTTGGACAAATGGTGTTGAACCGTAATCCGGCAAATGTATTCCAGGAAACCGAACAAGTTGCCATGGCGCCAGCCAATGTTGTTCCGGGTATCGAACCTTCGGAAGACCGCTTGTTGCAAGGTCGAGTGTTCTCTTATGCCGATACGCAAATGTATCGCCTGGGTGCCAATGCCCTGCAATTACCGATTAATGCACCGAAAGTTGCCGTGAATAATGGCAATCAGGACGGTGCGATGAACTTCGGCGCCAGCAACAGCGGTGTGAACTATCAGCCGAGCCGCCTGCAACCCCGTGACGAGACAACTGACGCGCGCTACAGCCAGTTGGCGCTGTCGGGCAGCACGCAACAGGCGAAGATCCAGCGTGAGCAGAACTTCAAGCAGGCCGGTGATCTGTACCGCTCGTTCAGCCAGCAGGAGCGTCAGGACCTGATCGACAGCTTCGGCGGCTCGCTGGCGACCACCGATGACGAGAGCAAGCACATCATCCTGTCCTTCCTTTATAAGGCCGACCCGGAATACGGGACCGGCGTGACCAAAGTGGCCAAGGGTGACCTGAGCCGGGTCAAGGCGCTGGCGGCCAAACTGGCCGACTGATCTCGACGCTATGCAACGGGGCCTGATTCTGGCCCCGTTCTGTCCAAGGAGAGCGTTTATGCGTTCCTGTCTTTTTCTGTTGCTCGGATGTCTGTCCCTGACGGCGCAGGCCGGGCAAAGCCCTGAGGCGATCAAGGCCCAATTGCAGGATTACTATTTCGATGCCGCCCGGCGCGGTGACGTGCCGATGCTCGACACCTTCATCGAGTCCGGCTATTCCCTCGATACCCGCGACAGCAAGGGCTACACCGCGCTGATTCTGGCGGCGTATCACGGTCAGGCGCCGGCGGTTGAAAGGCTGCTCGCCGCCGGGGCGGATGCCTGCGCCCAGGACCAGCGTGGCAACACGGCGCTGATGGGGGCAATTTTCAAGGGCGAGATGCGGATTGCCCAGCGGCTGATGGCCACTGATTGCAGCCCCGATCAGCGCAACGGCGCCGGTCAGACCGCCGCCATGTACGCCGGACTGTTCAAGCGCGTCGAACTGCTCGACGCGCTCAAGGCCAAGGGCGCCGACCTCAACGCTGAAGATCCGTTGGGCAATAGCGCCGCGCGTCTGGCCAACGGCGAAATCCGCACGGCCGCGCCGCGCTGAGCGGTGGCTGCGTTATCATCGCGGTTTTTGCCGGGGGATCCAGATGGCCAAGGCCAAGCGCATGTACGGCTGCACAGAGTGCGGCGCAACCTTTCCCAAGTGGGCGGGCCAGTGCGGCGAGTGCGGCGCCTGGAACACCCTGACCGAGACCATGATCGAGAGCGGCGGGGCCACGGCACCGACCGGGCGCACCGGTTGGGCCGGGCAGCAGGCGCAGATCAAGACCCTGGCCGAAGTCAGCATCGAAGAGATTCCGCGTTTTTCCACCGCCTCCGGTGAACTGGATCGGGTCCTCGGCGGCGGTCTGGTCGACGGCTCGGTGGTGCTGATCGGCGGCGATCCGGGCATCGGCAAATCGACGATCCTGTTGCAGACCCTGTGCAACCTCGCCAAAAGCATGCCCGCCCTGTACGTCACCGGTGAAGAATCCCAGCAACAAGTAGCGATGCGCGCCCGGCGTCTCGGATTGCCGCAGGATCAACTGCGGGTAATGACCGAAACCTGCATCGAAACCATCATCGCCACCGCCCGTCAGGAAAAACCCAAGGTGATGGTGATCGACTCGATCCAGACGATCTTCACCGAACAATTGCAATCGGCCCCCGGCGGCGTTTCCCAGGTACGTGAGAGCGCGGCGCTGCTGGTGCGTTATGCCAAGCAGAGCGGCACGGCGATTTTCCTCGTCGGCCACGTTACCAAGGAAGGCGCGTTGGCCGGTCCCCGTGTTCTCGAACACATGGTCGACACCGTGCTGTATTTCGAAGGTGAGTCCGATGGCCGTTTGCGCTTGCTGCGCGCGGTGAAAAACCGTTTCGGCGCGGTCAACGAGTTGGGCGTGTTCGGCATGACCGACAAGGGTTTGAAAGAAGTCTCCAATCCTTCGGCGATATTTCTGACTCGTGCGCAGGAAGAAGTCCCGGGCAGCGTGGTCATGGCCACGTGGGAAGGCACGCGGCCGATGCTGGTGGAAGTGCAGGCGCTGGTCGATGACAGTCATCTGGCCAATCCGCGGCGGGTGACGTTGGGGCTGGATCAGAACCGTTTGGCTATGTTGTTGGCGGTTTTGCATCGCCACGGTGGCATTCCGACTCACGATCAGGATGTGTTCCTCAACGTGGTCGGGGGGGTGAAGGTGTTGGAGACGGCATCGGATCTGGCGTTGATGGCGGCGGTCATGTCGAGCCTGCGCAACCGGCCGTTGCCGCATGATCTGTTGGTGTTCGGTGAGGTCGGGCTGTCGGGTGAAGTGCGTCCGGTGCCGAGCGGGCAGGAGCGTTTGAAGGAAGCGGCCAAGCATGGCTTCAAACGGGCGATTGTGCCGAAGGGCAATGCGCCGAAAGAATCCCCTGCGGGTTTGCAGATCATCGCCGTGACCCGCCTTGAACAGGCGCTCGACGCACTTTTCGAGTAACACCAATCCCTGTGTAGGAGCTGCCGCAGGCTGCGATCTTTTGATCCTGGATTTCCTGGAATCAAAAGCAAGATCAGAAGATCGCAGCCTTCGGCAGCTCCTGCAGGAGTCAGGGCTCAGATTTCGATCAGGGCGCCCAGTTCGCGTTCCAGTTCGGCTTCGTCAGCCAGATTGAGCTCGATCAACCGCCGTAACCGCTGGATTGATTCCAGACTGATATGCCGGCAAACAAAACCCAATTGGCCATTTTCTTCATGGGCCAGATGCACATCCATTTCGATATCGACGTCTTTGCTCAGATGAATGTGGACGAAAAAATCCTTTTCCCGATCCCCAAGCCACGGCTCCGGCCGCTCGATGAGCAATCCTTTGAGTGACAGGTCGATCAAATTGACCGGCCAGATGTACTCGCCCTGACTCAGCTCGGTTCTGGCATCGAACGCAATTCGTTTGAAGCGACGGCGATTGGCTGGGTGTTCGCTCATGGCGCAATCCTCGGAAGAGTTCGCTGACTATAGACCCGACTCGCGGGTGGCTGCCAATCAACAAGCCGTCTAGACCAACGTCGGGGTATGGCCTTTGGCGCCGTAAGCGCTAAACTCGGGGTGGCTGTCTTTCTTGTCCACCCTGGCTGGAATAATAAAATGAAAAATAATAATAGCCTGCTACGCCACTTACCCTGGCTAGTGCTGGCAATCGTAGGAGCGTGCGCCCTGGGCGTAGTGGCATTGCGCCGCGGCGAGGCAATCAACGCCTTGTGGATCGTGGTCGCGGCTGTGGCCATTTATCTGGTTGCGTACCGTTACTACAGCCTGTTCATCGCTAACAATGTGATGCAACTCGATCCGCGTCGGGCCACCCCCGCCGTGCTCAACAACGACGGTCTGGACTATGTGCCGACCAATAAACACATTCTTTTCGGTCACCACTTCGCCGCGATCGCGGGCGCCGGACCTCTGGTCGGCCCGGTATTGGCCGCGCAGATGGGCTACTTGCCCGGCACGCTGTGGCTGATTGCCGGTGTGGTGCTGGCGGGCGCGGTGCAGGACTTCATGGTTCTGTTCATGTCGACCCGTCGCAACGGCCGTTCCCTGGGCGATATGGTGCGTGAAGAAATGGGCCGCGTGCCCGGCACCATCGCCCTGTTTGGCTGCTTCCTGATCATGATCATCATCCTCGCGGTGCTGGCGCTGATCGTGGTTAAAGCGCTGGCGGAGAGCCCGTGGGGTATCTTCACCGTGATGGCGACTATCCCGATCGCGATGTTCATGGGCATTTATATGCGCTACATCCGCCCGGGCCGCATCGGTGAAATCTCCGTGGTAGGGGTGTTGCTGCTGCTCGGTTCGATCTGGCTGGGTGGGCAGATTGCTGCTGATCCGGTGTGGGCCAAGGCGTTCACTTTCACCGGCGTGCAGATTACCTGGATGCTGGTTGGTTACGGTTTCGTCGCTGCATCGCTTCCGGTGTGGCTGATTCTGGCGCCGCGTGACTACCTCTCCACGTTCCTCAAGATCGGTACCATCGTCGCCTTGGCGATCGGCATTCTGGTGACCATGCCCGAGCTGAAAATGCCGGCACTGACCCAGTTCGTCGACGGCACCGGTCCGGTGTGGAAGGGCGGTCTGTTCCCGTTCCTGTTCATCACCATCGCTTGTGGTGCAGTGTCTGGTTTTCACGCGCTGATTTCTTCGGGCACCACGCCGAAGTTGCTGGATAACGAAACCAACGCCCGTTACATCGGTTACGGCGGCATGCTGATGGAATCGTTCGTGGCGATCATGGCCATGGTTGCCGCTTCGGTGATCGAGCCGGGTGTGTACTTCGCCATGAACAGCCCGGCCGCCGTGGTCGGCAGCGATGTCGCGTCGGTTGCGCAAGTGGTCTCCAGCTGGGGCTTCGCGATCACGCCGGAAGCGCTGCAAGCGGTGGCCCATGATATCGGTGAAACCACCATCCTGGCCCGTGCCGGTGGTGCGCCGACCCTGGCGGTCGGTATCGCGCAGATCCTGCACAGTGTCCTGCCGGGTGAAAACACCATGGCGTTCTGGTACCACTTCGCGATCCTGTTCGAAGCGCTGTTCATCCTCACCGCTGTAGACGCCGGCACTCGTGCCGGTCGATTCATGCTGCAGGATCTGCTCGGCTCCTTCGTTCCGGCGCTCAAACGTACCGAATCGTGGACCGCCAACCTGATCGCCACCGCCGGTTGTGTGGCGATGTGGGGCTGGCTGCTGTACCAAGGCGTGATTGATCCACTGGGCGGCATCAACACCCTGTGGCCGTTGTTCGGTATCTCCAACCAGATGCTGGCCGGTATCGCGCTGATGCTCGGCACCGTGGTCCTGATCAAAATGAAGCGCCAGCGCTACATCTGGGTCACCCTGCTGCCGGCTACCTGGCTGCTGATTTGCACCACGACGGCGGGCTTCATCAAACTGTTCGACGCTAACCCGGCGATCGGTTTCCTGTCGCTGGCCAAGAAATACAGCGATGCGTTGGCCAATGGTCAAGTGCTGGCACCGGCAAAAAGCGTCGAGCAGATGCAGCACGTGATCTTCAACGCTTACACCAACGCAACGCTTACCGCGCTGTTCCTGTTCGTGGTCTTCAGCATCCTGTTCTATGCGCTCAAGGTCGGCATCGCCGCCTGGGGCAAAAAAGAGCGTACGGATAAAGAATCGCCATTCCAGGCTCTGCCGGACGCGTAACCAGAGGATTGCACCATGTTCAATGACCTGAGTCGCCTCGGTAAATACCTCGGTCAGGCCGCGCGCCTGATGGTCGGCATGCCCGACTACGACACCTACGTCGAGCATATGCAAACCAAACACCCGGACAAACCGGTGATGAGCTACGAGATGTTCTTTCGCGAACGTCAGGAAGCCCGTTACGGTGGCAAGGGTGGGCCGAAGTGCTGTTGAGCTGACAGCCTGCGGTTGAGGTAATCCCCCCTGTGGGAGCGAGCCTGCTCGCGAAAGCGGTGTGTCATCGAGCAATGATGTCGACTGACACGACCCCTTCGCGAGCAGGCCCGCTCCCACAGTTGTTTTTGTGTTGTTCATTTTATTTTCTGAAGGAGATCGAGTTTTGTCCTCTCCCATCCCGGTCACGGTACTCAGCGGTTTCCTCGGCGCCGGCAAGACCACCTTGCTGCGCCATTTATTGAAAGCCGAGCACGGCCTGAAAATCGCCGTGATCGAAAACGAATTCAGTGACGCCGGCATCGACACTCAGTTGTTGGGTGACGAACCGGTGCAAGTCATGACCCTGGCCAACGGCTGCGTGTGCTGCACCATTCACACCGACCTGACCAAGGCCCTGTACCTGCTGCTTGAGCGGCTGGACAGCGGCGAAATAGCCTTCGATCGTTTGGTGATCGAGTGCACCGGTCTGGCCGATCCGGCGCCGGTGGCGCAGACCTTTTTCATCGACGAAGAGCTGCGCGAGCGCTACCTGCTCGACGGCATCATCACCCTGGTCGATGCCGCGCACGCGGACGTGCACCTGACCCAGACCATCGCCCAGGCACAGATCGGTTTCGCTGACCGCTTGCTGGTGAGCAAGACCGATCTGGTCGACGAAGCCACGTTCAATGCGCTGAGCGAACGCCTGACACGGATCAACCGGCGCGCGCCAATCCGCGTGGTCGAGCACGGCAACATTGATCTGGCAGAACTGCTGGATGTGCGCGGTTTCAACCTCAACGCCGATCTTGGCGGCGGGTTGAGCCTGCGTCCGGTCAGCAAGGCACCGTCGATCGACCGCATCTCCAGTCTGGTGCTGCGCACCGATCAGCCGCTGGATATCGATCAGCTCAGCGAATTCATGAATGAGCTGCTGGAAGAACACGGCAAGCAATTGCTGCGTTACAAAGGTGTGCTGAACATCGCGGGTGAGGATCGTCGCCTTGTGTTTCAGGGCGTGCTGAAGCTTTATGGTTTCGACTGGGACACCGAATGGGCCGAGGGTGAGGCGCGGGAAAGTGTGATTGTGTTTATTGCTGATGATTTGCCGGAAGAGAAGATCCGCGCGGGGTTTGCGAGGGTGGCTTCTGCCTGATGGATCTTGGTTGTCAGTGATGGCTTCTTCGCGAGCAGGCTCGCTCCCACAGTAATTCGCATTCTGTCAGCAGGAATGCCATTCACTGTGGGAGCGAGCCTGCTCGCGAAGGCGATCTAACCGACAGCACAATGTTCAACGTCTGAACCCAGCAATGTCTGCTCAAGATGATCCAGATGCCGGTTCATCAGCAGGCCAGCCTTGGGAACGTCGCCACGCTCCACCGCTTCAATCAGCACTTTGTGTTCCTGCCAAGCGCAACAGCTATGCGTAGAACCCTCACATCGCGCAATCGCCAACGACGTCAGCGGCACCAGACTGCCAAGAAAATGCGCCAATGGTGCATTCCCCGCCATCTGCGCCAACGTCAGATGAAACTCCCCGGATAAACGAATCGCCGTACCACGCCGATTCTGCTCAACGGCCTCACGCTCTCGCTCGATCAATCCGCGCAGCCGTTTAAAATCTTCTGTTTGCGGACGCTGACAGGCCAGACGCACCAGCGTGCTCTCGGTCAGCCGCCGTGCATGCAGGGCCTGCCGGGTTTGCTCCCGATCAGGTGCGGCCACCCGTGGCCGGTGATTGGCCCGCAACACAATGACGTGTTCATGGGACAGTTGGATCAGCACCCGGCGCACTTCGGCGCGGCTGGCGCTGAACATGTCTTTCAGGCTGTCCTCGGTAAAACGGCTGGCCGAATCGATGCGCTGCTCGAGAATCGCGTCGAACAGCCGCGGATACAGATCATCAGTCGGCGCCCTTACGCGGGAGAAAGGCAGGGGCGCAGTCATCGGTTGTGTTTGCGACGGTGAGGCGAAACTGTTCATGGCCTGTCTCCTGTAGGGATTAGCGACTCAAGTTGTCTTCCGGGATGTTCAACTCAATGCCCATCCGTTGGCCTTCGCGCAGAATGTGCCGACGCATTTCGGCGCTGGCCTGGGCGCTGTTCTTGCTGCGGATGGCGCGGACCACGGCTTCGTTTTCTTCCAGCCGCTCGGCCAGATGCTCCGGAGAATTGCGCAGCACCTCGGCGCTTTGTTTGAGGGCGTTGCTGGTCTGCTGCACCACACTCTGAAAAATCGGATTCGAGGTCAGGGTGAACAGCTCTTCGTGGAAGGCGATATAGGCGCTGACCCCGGCGTCGCTGTCGCCGGCTTCAAGGGCTTCACGCATGTCCATCAGGGTCAGGCGCAACTGGCCGACTTCCTTGCTGCTGATCGACTGCGCCACCAGCCCGACAATAAACGGCTCCAGGGTGTAGCGCAGTTGCAGCACGTCTTCGAGGCTGGCGCCGGCCACTGCGCTGTCGTGACTCTGGCTATCGCTCAATTGCGCGTCGAGGACGACCACGCCTTTGCCCGGCATCGAACGCACCAGGCCGAGGGTTTCCAGCACGATCACCGCTTCACGCAGGCTCGGGCGGCTGATGCCCAGTTGTTCCGCCAGTTCACGCTGGCCCGGCAGCATGTCGCCGGAACGCCACTGGCCACGGGCCAATGCGGCGCGCAGTTTTTCTACGACTGAGTTGACGACGGTTGATGTGGTAATCACTGGTCTTGCTCCGTGAGCCCGAGGGTGCCGCCGCCAGCAGGATCAAAAGATCGCAACGTGCGGCAGCGCCCACGGGGTTGAAATCAGAACTCCTGCTGGTGCGCCGGAGTTGCTGCTTTACGCGGTTGAAAGGTGTAGCCCTGCTGACCGCTGAGTACTTTGTTGGCGCGTTGCACGTCGATGTCTTTTTCCCAACGGGCGATGGCGACGGTGGCGACGCAGTTGCCGATGAGATTGGTGAGTGCCCGGCCGATGCCCATGAACCAGTCCACCGCCAACACCAGCACCAGGCCGACCACCGGGATTGCCGGAATCGCCGTCAGCGTGGCCGCCAGAATCACCAGTGCCGAACCGGGAATGCCGTGGGCGCCTTTGGAGGTAATCAGCGAAACCAGCAGAATCGTCAGCAGATCAGTCATGGCCAACGGTGTGCCGGTGGCATTGGCAATGAACACGATGGCCAAGGTCAGGTAGATCGAGAAACCGTCGAGATTGAACGAGTAACCGGTCGGAATCACCAGGCCGACGGTCGAGCTGCCGATACCGAGGTGTTCGAGTTTGCGCATGATCTGTGGCAGCACCGCGTCGGACGATGCGGTGCCCATGACGATCAGCAGTTCTTCACGCAGGTATTTCAACAGCGGCCACATGCGCAGGCCGGAAGCACGCATTACCAGACCGAGAATCACGCTGACGAACGCGATGCAGGTCAGGTAGAACAAACCGACCAGACTGCCCAGATGTTGCAGGGAATCAAGGCCATATTTGCTGGTGGTGAACGCGATAGCGCCGAACACGCCGATCGGCGCCAGACGCACGATCATGCCCATGATGCGGAAGATCACATGGCTCAGTTCGTTGATCAGTCGCGAGATCCCGGAGGCCGCTTCACCGACTAGATTCAAGGCGCTGCCGAACAGTACCGAGAACAGCAGCACTTGCAGAATGTTGTTGTCAGCGAAGGCGCCAATCACCGAGGTCGGGATCAGGTCCATGAGGAATTGCGTGGTGGTGTGCATGTGCTGGCTGCGTTCGGCGAGATCGCCCATGTCGGCCGCAGACAGTTGCTCGAGATGGATATTCGCGCCGCTGCCGATGCCGGTGCTGAAGGCGAAGACCAGGCCGATCACCAAAGCGATGGTGGTCAGCACTTCAAAGTAGATCACCGATTTGAGGCCGATGCGCCCGACCTTCTTCAGATCGCCCGCGCCGCTGATGCCGCTGACCACCACGCAGAACACGATGAGGCCGATGAGCATCTTGATCAGTTTGATGAAACCGTCGCCGAGCGGTTTGAGCTGGGCCGAGTATTCAGGAAGGGTCAGCCCGCAGACGATGCCGAGCACCAGTCCGAGAACCACTTGAAGGAAGATTGAACGCGAGCACCATCTGAGCATGGGAGGAATCCTGGTCGGTGTCCTGGCTGCCGTGCGCTGGGCGCATCAGATTCAGGACTTAATTATTGTGGTCTTACCGGTATGTCCAGTGCAGGCGCAGTCTACGCTCGGTTTTTTCGGGATGACAAGTGAAAATCGTGAAATTGGCATGACCGGTCTGACCAGCGGCCAGAGCCGCATGTAGGAGCTGCCGGAGGCTGCGATCTTTTGATCTTGTTTTTAAGATCCAGATCAAAAGATCGCAGCCTTCGGCAGCTCCTACACGGGAAATCAGGGGCGAAAAAAAACCGGCCAATCACTTGGCCGGTTTTTCATGCTGCAGATTTAACGTCGCGATTAAGCGCCGTACACCGGCAGTTTCTTGCAGATGGCTTTGACTTTCTCACGAACGGCGTCGATCACCGCTTCGTTGTTCAGGTCAGCCAGGATGTCGCAGATCCAGCCAGCCAGCTCTTTGCACTCGGCTTGCTTGAAGCCGCGAGTGGTCACGGCAGGAGTACCGAAACGCAGGCCGGAAGTGACGAACGGCGAGCGTGGATCGTTTGGTACCGAGTTCTTGTTCACGGTGATGAACGCTTTGCCCAGAGCCGCGTCGGCGTCTTTACCGGAGATGTCCTGCTTGATCAGCGACAGCAGGAACAGGTGGTTCTTGGTACCGCCGGAGACTACGTCGAAACCGCGCTCGATGAACACTTCGGCCATGGCCTGGGCGTTCTTCACCACTTGTTCCTGGTAGGCCTTGAACTCAGGCTGCAGCGCTTCCTTGAAGCAGATCGCTTTGGCGGCGATCACGTGCTCCAGCGGGCCACCCTGGGCGCCCGGGAATACTGCGGAGTTCAGCTTCTTCTCGATTTCGGCGTTGGCGCGCGCCAGGATCAGGCCGCCACGTGGACCGCGCAGGGTTTTGTGCGTGGTGGTGGTCACGACGTCAGCGAAAGGCACCGGGTTCGGGTAAACACCAGCGGCAACCAGACCGGCCACGTGAGCCATGTCGACGAACAGGTAAGCGCCAACCTTGTCAGCGATTGCACGGAAGCGCGGGAAGTCCAGAATCTGCGAGTAGGCAGAGAAACCGGCCACGATCATTTTTGGCTTGTGCTCAACCGCCAGACGCTCGACTTCGTCGTAGTCGATCAGGCCGTTGGCGTCGATGCCGTACTGCACAGCGTTGTACAGCTTGCCGGAGGAGGAAACGCTGGCGCCGTGGGTCAGGTGACCGCCGTGGGCCAGGCTCATGCCCAGAATGGTGTCGCCACCTTGCAGCAGAGCCAGGTAAACAGCGGCGTTGGCTTGCGAACCGGCGTGCGGCTGAACGTTGGCGTAATCGGCGCCGAACAGTTCCTTGGCGCGGTCGATGGCCAGTTGCTCAACCACGTCAACGTACTCGCAGCCACCGTAGTAACGCTTGCCTGGGTAGCCTTCAGCGTATTTGTTGGTCAGGACCGAGCCTTGAGCTTCCATCACCGCTGGGCTGGTGTAGTTTTCCGAAGCGATCAGCTCAATGTGTTCTTCCTGGCGCTGAGCTTCTTGCTCCATGGCGGCAAAAAGGTCGGCGTCGTACTTGGCAATAGTCAAATCACGGCTGAACATGGCGGTCCTCAAGGATCGGGGGCAGAAAAGGGGGGCATTCTAACCCAATGGGTTTTGGATGGCATATGAAACGACATCATGTCGCAGACAAGTGGCGTTCATGACAGATGTGCGGTGCTTTTACCGGCCTGAAAAGATCGCAGCCTTCGGCAGCTCCTACAGTAATCGGAGCTGATCCCGCATATTGTGACCGACATCAATTCCTGTAGGAGCTGCCGAAGGCTGCGATCTTTTCGGCCTCTCAACAGGCTTTCAGTCGAACATGAACAGCGCATCATTGCTGAACTGCGCCTCAAACCGCCCCGCCGGCATCGGTCGCCCGAACAGATACCCCTGAACCTCATCGCAGCCATGTTCGCGCAAGAAGTCCAACTGCTCATGGGTTTCCACGCCCTCGGCGATCACCGCCAGGTTCAGGCTGTGCGCCATGGCGATGATCGCCCGGGCGATCTGCGCGTCCTGCTCACCGGACGGCAAGCCATCGACAAAGGTGCGGTCAATCTTCAGCACGTCGATCGGGAATTGCTTGAGGTAGTTCAGCGATGAGTAACCGGTGCCGAAGTCGTCGACCGCAATGCTCAGGCCAAGGTTTTTCAGCCCGGCGAGAATCTGCATCGCCTCGCTGACTTCGCGCATCAGGATACTTTCGGTCAGTTCCAGCTCCAGACACGCTGGCGGCAGGCCGGTTTCGCGCAGGATCGTGGCGATCCGCGTGCCGAGCTGGCCATCGGAGAACTGCCGCGCCGAGATGTTCACCGAGACCTTCGGCACGCGTACACGATTCTGGTGCCAGGTCTTCAACTGACGGCACGCCTCGCTGATCACCCAGTCGCCGACGTCCACCACCAGACCCAACTCTTCCAGCACCGGAATGAAATCCCCCGGCGGCACCAGTCCACGGCGCGGATGGCGCCAGCGCAACAGCGCTTCGGCGCCGGTCAGGCGTTTGCCGTCGCCGCTGAACTGCGGCTGGTAATACAGGACGAATTCGTTCTGCTCCAGGGCATGGCGCAAGTCGCTTTCCAGTTCCAGACGTTCCAGCGCACTGGCGTTCATGTCGGCCTGATAGAACTGGAAGTTGTTCTTGCCGCGTTCTTTGGCGTGGTACATCGCCGTATCGGCGTTTTTCATCAACTGGCTGAGTTCGTTGCCGTCCTGCGGGCTCAGGGCGATGCCGATACTGGCGGTGACGAAGAACTCGCGGCCTTCAAGCACGAACGGCCGGACGAGGCTGCCGAGGATCTGTTCGGCCACATGAATCGCCCGGTTCAGCGCCAGCTCGCGGCTGGAGCGGTGTTGCAGCAGCAAGGTGAACTCGTCGCCGCCCATGCGCGCCACGGTGTCGTCATCGTCGACGCAGGCCAACAGGCGCGTGGCCATGTCTTTCAACATGCGGTCGCCGGCGGCGTGGCCGAGGGAGTCGTTGATCGGTTTGAAACGGTCGAGGTCGAGGAACATCAACACCACCCACGACTTCTGCCGCTCGGCCGATTGCAGCGCGGTGTGCAGGCGATCCTGGAACAGCGTGCGGTTCGGCAAATGGGTCAGAGCGTCGTAGTAGGCGAGGCGGTGAATCCGCTGTTCGCTGGCCTTGCGTTCGCTGATGTCGCTGAAGAAGCACACGTAACTGGCCAGATCGCCCTCGTCGTCGAGCACGGCGGTGATGCCGACCCACGCCGGGTAATGCTCGCCGTTGCGGCGCTTGAGCCAGACTTCGCCTTCCCAGGTACTGTGCTGATGCAATTGCTTGAGCACGTAACGCAGGTGCGCATCCTGCTGTTCATCGACTGTGAGCATGTTCGGCAACTGGTCGAGGACTTCGCTCACCGCGTAACCGCTGACGCGACTGAAGGCTTCGTTGGCCTGGACGATGTAACCGGCCGGGTCGGTGATCAGAATCGCCGAGGTCGAGTGCTCGAATACCGTGGCGGCCATGCGCAGGTCTTTTTCGGCGCGGCGCTGCTGACTGATGTCGCGGCCGACACCGAGCACGCCTTCAAACGCCCCGTGTTCGTCCCACACCAGCACCAGACGCAGCTCGATCGGGATCTTGCGGCCATCAGCGCGCAGGCAGTCGAACAGGAACAATTGCGTCTGCACCTGATTGCGCAACACCGCCAGTTGCTCGGGTTTGTCCAGCGCCTTGCTGACCCGATCCATCAGCGTGTAAATGCCGCTCAGTTGCTGCGGGTTGGCGATGGTCGATTGCCAGCCGTTCTGGAAAATCCACTCGGCGTCGTAACCCAGCACGGCCTGCACCGACGGGCTGACATAGTTCAGCGAGAGCTTGCTGTCGGTGGAGAAAATCACGTCGCTGATGCTTTCGGCGAGCATGCGATAGCGCTGCTCGCTGTCGCGCAGCGATTCGCTGGCTTCGATCTGTTCGGTGATGTCCTTGGCCACACCGATGATTCGCGTCACCTGATCGTGTTTGTCGCGGGCCAGCGCCTGTTCGCGAATATCGAAACGCCGCCATTTGCCGTCGCGATGGCGGAAGCGCAACTGGCATTGCAGCAACTGACTGTAACCGGCGTGACGCTGCGTCTGCCGCGAGCGATGGTAGTAATCCGCATCCTCCGGGTGCAGCAGGATTTCCCAGAAATACTCGCCCATCTGGTGCAGTTCGGTGCGGTTGTAGCCGAGGGTCTGACCGAGGTGGTGGTTGCTGAAAATCATCCGCTGGCTGATCACGTCCTGCACATACAGGTGATCCGGCACGGTGCGCACCACGTCCGACCAGAAACCTTCGCGTTCGAGCAGCGACAGTTCGATCAGCTTGCGGCTGGTGATGTCGTTGATGCTGAGGATCACCGCTTTGTAGTCGTGCTGCTCGGTCGGCAGGCGCAACACCATCCACAGGTGCTGGTCGCGGCCATTGATGTCCGGCAGTTTGATTTCCAGTTCCAGCTGCTTTTGTTGCTGCAGGACGGCGTCGAGTACTTGATTGCCGATCGCACACTGACGTTGCGGATGGCCGTCGATCAACAGTTGCCAGGCGTGCTCACACGAGTTGACGTTGAGCAGTTGCAGCGCAACCTGATTGACCTCGGTGACGCGCAGCTCCTGGAGCAATTGCTGGCGTTGGTGCGGTTGGTCAAGCCAGGCCTTGAGCTGATCACTGGTCTGGATTTGCGCCTTGTCGAAAAACTGTTTCAGCCCGGATAGATCCAGCACGCACAGGGCAACGCCAGTGCCTTCGAAAATGTCCTGATAGCGCCGGCGACCTTCATGCAACTGGCGCTGACGGCGGCGCATGTTCAGCAGAGCGATCACCGGCAGCATGGAAAACGCCAGGCCCAGCAGGCATTTGCCGATAAACGCCGGTAGCAACTCTTCGAGCACGCGCTGGCGGTCGAACAGGCCACGCAATTGCCAGTCGCTGCTGCTCAGCGGCACGGTGAGCACGGTGTTGGCCAGATCGTCCGGGCTCAGCACACCGGGCTTGGCCGATGACAGCGATTCTTCGCGGCTGATGATCTGATGGTTGATACGGTTTTCCACCAGCCACAGCGGACGCAGGCTGGCTTCATTCTGTTTGGTCAGCGAGTCGAAGAACGTCGGCGTCAGGCGCAAAGCCCAATAGCCGCGGGTACTGCCGCTGGCCTGATGCAATAACAGGTGCACGGTTGAGCCGTCGTCGGCGTTGCTGAAATAGTGCGCCTGGGCGTGACTGCGGCGTACCAGTTCGGTGAGGTAGCTGGCGTCGGAGCTGTCGGTGCTGCTGTCGCTGAGGATTCTGCCGGAAGGGCTGAGCAACGCCAGGCTGCGCAGATCCGGCAGCGATTTCTGAAGTTTGCGCAGTAGTTGCTGCTGTTCGTCGGCTGATTGCGGTTGTTCGACGATCGGTAGCAGATTGAGGGCGATTTGCGCGTTCAGCGCCATGTTCAGGCTGACCTGCGAGGCGAGGTCGGCGGTGTAATCGATGGTGTACTGACGCTGGTTTTTCTGGGTTTCGCGCAGTTGATCGAGCAGTTGCCAGAACAGCAATGCCAGCAATAAAAGCACGAGCGTCGCCAGCGCACCCTTTAATGTACCGCGCAGGGACGAGCCGTGCGCCGGTGGGGTGCTGCTCACAGAAGCTGGCGGAGTGACATTGGACAAGCTGTGATCCTGCGATTTGGCTGGACTGGCGCGACGTGCACTATAAGCCGGACGCCCAAAGGGCGGCTAGCATGCCTTGAGTCGTGGCGAAGTGCCAGCCCCGCGCGGCTGGACTGCCACCGGTCATTAAGGTAGCTTTGCCGGTTACGCGGGAGCCCAGACACTGTTAAAACTACTGCGCTCGGAAATACTGCGTTGAAAACAGGCTCGGACTGCTCATTTACAACCCGTAAACTCCGCGTCCTCGCCTGTTTTCGCCTTGTCTTTCCTTCGCTCGTTACGTTTTAACAGCGTCTGGTCCAGCTCCTAGACTCAGACTTTTTCAGCGCGCACGCATTGATAACCATCAAGTGAACGACGCGCATGGTCTGGCCGGGCTTCGCCTGCGCTGCAATCATTCATCTGTCACTGACCCAAGGTTCTCCATGGCTCAATACGTCTTCACCATGCATCGGCTGGGCAAAGTTGTTCCGCCGAAGCGGGAAATTCTCAAAAATATTTCGCTGTCCTTCTTCCCCGGCGCCAAGATCGGCGTACTCGGCCTCAACGGTTCGGGTAAATCCACGCTGCTGAAAATCATGGCCGGCGTCGACACCGAGTTCGAGGGCGAAGCCCGTCCGATGCCGGACCTGAACATCGGTTATCTGCCGCAAGAGCCGCAACTTGATCCGACCAAGACCGTGCGTGAAGTGGTCGAGGAAGCCGTCAGCGTGATCAAGGATGCGCAAGCGCGTCTGGATGAGGTTTACGCTGCTTACGCCGATCCTGATGCCGACTTCGACAAGCTGGCCGCCGAGCAAGCCAAACTCGAAGCGATCCTGCAGGCCAGCGATGGTCACAACCTTGAGCGCCAACTTGAAGTCGCCGCCGATGCGCTGCGTCTGCCGGCCTGGGACGCCAAGGTCGAACACCTGTCCGGTGGTGAAAAGCGCCGTGTGGCCCTGTGCCGTCTGCTGCTGTCCGCCCCTGACATGCTGCTGCTCGATGAACCGACCAACCACTTGGACGCTGATTCGGTGGCGTGGCTGGAGCACTTCCTGCACGACTTCCCGGGCACCGTGGTAGCGATCACGCACGACCGTTACTTCCTCGATAACGTCGCTGGCTGGATTCTCGAACTCGACCGCGGCGCGGGTATTCCGTACGAAGGCAACTACTCGGGTTGGCTCGAAGCCAAGTCCGATCGTCTGGCGGCTGAATCCAAGCAGCAGTCGGCTCACGAAAAGGCCATGAAAGAAGAATTGGAGTGGGTGCGCAAAGGCGCCAAGGCCCGCCAGTCGAAATCCAAGGCACGTCTGCAACGCTTCGAAGAAATGCAATCGCAGGAATTCCAGAAGCGTTCGGAAACCAACGAGATCTACATCCCGGCCGGTCCACGCCTGGGCGACAAGGTCATCGAATTCAAGAACGTCACCAAGGGCTACGGCGATCGCGTGTTGATCGACAACCTGTCGTTCTCCATGCCGAAAGGCGCCATCGTCGGCGTGATCGGCGGTAACGGTGCCGGTAAGTCGACCCTGTTCCGCATGCTGATGGGCAAGGAAACGCCGGACTCGGGCAGCATCGAAGTCGGCGAAACCGTGCAACTGGCCTGCGTTGACCAGAGCCGCGAAGACCTCGACGGCAGCAAGACGGTGTTCCAACAGATCTCCGACGGTTCCGACCAGATCCGCATCGGCAACTACGAGATCCCGTCGCGCACCTACGTCGGTCGCTTCAACTTCAAGGGCGGCGACCAACAGAAGTTCGTCAAGGACCTGTCCGGTGGTGAGCGCGGCCGTCTGCACCTGGCGCTGACCCTGAAGGAGGGCGGCAACGTCCTGCTGCTCGACGAACCGTCCAACGACCTCGACGTTGAAACCCTGCGTTCCCTGGAAGAAGCCCTGCTGGACTTCCCGGGCGCCGCCATTGTGATCTCTCACGATCGCTGGTTCCTGGACCGTGTGGCGACGCACATCCTGGCGTACGAAGACGACTCGCAAGCGGTGTTCTTCGAAGGCAACTACACCGAGTACGAAGCGGATCGTAAAAAGCGTCTCGGCGAAGCGGCTGCCCAGCCACACCGGGTACGTCACAAGAAACTGGCCTGATTCGGGTTGGTTGCATAAAAGAACGGAGCCTTCGGGCTCCGTTTTTTTTTGCCTTTTTTCTTCAGTGAGACCGAGTCGCGGCATTCGCGAGCAGGCTCGCTCCCACAGGGGAATGCATTGCAAATGTGGGAGCGAGCCTGCTCGCGAAAGCGGTGTAACTGTTGGTGCATCATTTGTATTTCGCCTCCCCATTCAGGTGCGAAATCAGGCCAAAAAGCGAGCTGATTTATATCCTGTGCACCATTTAATTTCATAACTGCGACATTTTGCTCTGTTCCTGTGCGCAATTCGTTTGTTACAGTCCGGCCCAATCTCCTCCAACGACAATAAATTTGCCGAGACTTTTCTCATGATCGAATCCGTCGAATCCTTCCTCGCTCGCCTGAAAAAACGCGACCCGGATCAACCCGAATTCCACCAGGCCGTCGAAGAAGTCCTGTGCAGCCTGTGGCCGTTTCTTGAAGCCAATCCGCATTACCTGACCTCGGGGATTCTGGAGCGCATCTGCGAGCCGGAACGGGCGGTGGTGTTTCGCGTGTCGTGGGTCGACGATCAGGGCAAGGTCCAGGTCAATCGCGGTTTCCGCATCCAGATGAACAGCGCCATCGGCCCGTACAAGGGCGGACTGCGTTTCCATCCGTCGGTGAACCTGGGCGTGCTGAAATTCCTCGCCTTCGAACAGACCTTCAAGAACTCGCTGACCTCGCTACCCATGGGCGGCGGCAAGGGCGGCTCCGACTTCGATCCGAAGGGCAAGAGCGACGCTGAAGTCATGCGCTTCTGCCAGGCGTTCATGAGCGAGTTGTACCGCCACATTGGCGCTGACGTTGACGTGCCGGCCGGTGATATCGGCGTCGGTGCGCGCGAGATCGGTTTCCTGTTCGGCCAGTACAAACGGCTGAGCAACCAGTTCACCAGTGTGCTGACCGGCAAAGGCATGACCTACGGCGGCAGCCTGATTCGTCCGGAAGCCACCGGGTTCGGCTGCGTCTACTTTGCCGAAGAAATGCTCAAGCGCCGCGAGCAGAGCATCGAAGGCAAGCGCGTGGCGATCTCCGGGTCCGGCAACGTCGCGCAATATGCAGCACGCAAGGTCATGGACCTCGGCGGCAAAGTGATTTCACTGTCCGACTCCGAAGGCACGCTGTACTGCGAGTCCGGCTTGAGCGAAGAACAGTGGCTGGCGCTGTTGGAACTGAAAAACATCAAACGCGGACGCATCAGTGAATTGGCGGCGGCATTCGGTCTGGAGTTCCGCGCCGGTCAGTTGCCGTGGTCATTGCCGTGCGACATCGCGCTGCCGTGCGCCACACAGAACGAACTCGACGCCGAAGCCGCCCGCACGCTGTTGCGCAATGGCTGCGTGTGCGTGGCCGAAGGCGCGAACATGCCGACGACGCTTGCGGCTGTGGATATCTTTATCGAGGCCGGGATTCTGTTTGCGCCGGGCAAGGCGTCCAACGCTGGCGGTGTGGCGGTGAGCGGTCTGGAGATGTCGCAGAACGCCATGCGTCTGCTGTGGACGGCAGGTGAGGTGGACAGCAAATTGCACGCGATCATGCAGTCCATCCACCACGCTTGCGTGCATTACGGAGAAGAGAACGGGCGGATCAACTACGTCAAAGGCGCGAACATCGCCGGCTTCGTCAAAGTCGCCGACGCGATGCTGGCGCAAGGTGTTGTTTAAGCCGGTTCGATGCGGATCACTTCAATCATTTGATCGCCGGCGGGGCGCTGCCACAGCACCTCGTCGTTGAGTCGGGCACCGAGCAGCGCCCGGCCCAATGGTGAACCCCAATTGATCAGGCCTTTGCCGGCATCGGCCTGATCTTCACCGACCAGTTGCACCCGGCGTTCAGTATCGTGTTCGTCGGCATAGGTCACCCAACTGCCGATCTGCACTTTGTCGGTGGAGGTCGCGGCGACGGCAACCTGTGCGCTGCCGAGGCGCTGATTGAAGTAACGCAAGTCTCGTTCAAGATCGGCCAGGCGTTGCTTGTCAGCCTGCTCACCTTTAGCCGATTGCTCGGCGTGCCGGGCGTGTAGCTCGGCGACTTTCGCCTGCAACTGCACCAGCCCTTGCGGCGTGACGTAATTGGTTTGCGTGCTGACCTGTCGTTCGACCGGCTGATCGGCTTGCGCGGCGGCGTTGTCTTCGTTGACGAATGCGCGACTCATGGTGTCCTCCTCGTATGAGGTTTGGGCCATGCTCGCAGGCATTTGGTTTCACTGGATGTCTGGAAACGACCTATTGCGAGCGATAGGCCCGCCCGGCGTCCTGGTCTTTCTGTTGCTGCCAGGCGCGTTCGCGTTCGTCCCAATGCTCGTTGCGATATTGTTCGCGATCCTGGTTTTCCAGCATCGCCTGACACTGGCGAAAGCCGTCAGTCCAGCCTTCGGCGTATTGCTTGTCCTCGAGATAGCGCGGCACATTCTTGCGAAACTCACCGCTGATCGAACCGGCCGCCTGACGGCCACTGACACAACCGTCATCGAAGCCGTCGGCAAAGGCCGGTGGATAACCCTTGGCGATCAGATCTTCATGGGTGGTCTGGCAACCGCCCAGGAACAGCACCACACCCAGCAACCCCGTACACCGCCACATCGCACTCTCCCGCACCGGTTCTCCGGCTTATGGGGAAAGTCTAGAAGCTGATTCATGACACGGCTGTCGAAGCCCCGTGAAAAATCCATTAACACCACAAGACCAATGTGGGAGCGAGCCTGCTCGCGAATGCAATCGGTCATTCAACAAGGATGCTGACTGACCCACCGCTTTCGCGAGCAGGCTCGCTCCCACAGGGGGAATTTGTCGGGCTTCAGATCAGTAGTGATACCACTTCACTTCGAGCATGACTTCCGTTTCCGGCGTGGCGAGATGGCTGAACTCACGCTGCGCACTCAGGCGCAAACCCAGGTTGCGCGACAACTCCCACTGCTGGTTCAGGCTCAGGCTACGGCGCACTTCGCCATTGAAGAAGTAATCACCCTTGGCTTCCAGACTGAGATTGCCCAACGGGTTTTTCCACAACACGCCGGTATTGAATCCGCCGGCCGGGGAGACGAACTCGGCGAAATCATTGTTGTGTTCAACGCGCACGGTGCCGAGGGCAAAACCCAATACGTCATCACCCAACGCCCAAGTGCCGCCACCGCCACCATTCACATGGCTGACCAGCGTTTCGTCATCGTGCTTGCCCGGTACCCGCTCAAGGCCACCGGTGACCTGCCATGACAACGGCTGCAGCAGCTCATTGCGCGGTGTCAGCGAGCGAATCGTCGCCAGATCCAGTTGTTGGAACTGCCAGTGATTGCCTTCGTACTGGCGCAGTTTCATTTGCAGAATTTCAATCTGCGCGCCGAGCGGGAAGCTTTCGGCGTTGTCGTTGAGATCGTGATAGGCCATGCGCAAACCGTACTCACCGAACGCACGGTCGCCACGGGTGCCGAGGCCGGCCTGCCAGGTGCGTGATTCGTGGCCGTCTTCGGGCAAGCCCGGTTGCGGGATCTCCAGCTCCGGCGCCGGGTTCTTGTTGATCGCCCGCAGCAGTTCGAAACTGCGCTGTGCCCGTTGCGGATCGCGCTCCTGGCCGTTGGCGCGGTAGCGTTCCAGGCGATATGCCGCGTCGATGATCAATGCTTGACGGGCACGGGGCAGGGCTTTGAACGCCGGATCCTGCAATTGCTGCTGATCGGCGCTGACTTTCAGCACCCATTGCTGTTCGTCACTGTTCAATGGCTCGGCACGGCTGAGCAGTTCGCGCTCGCGGGACGGGCGGTATTCGATACTTTCCACCAGCCCGGCTTCCTTCACCGCTTTGACGGTGTCGGTGGGAATGGCGGTCAACGGGAATTGTTCGGTCAGGCGCAGGCTTGGCCGGGCGACTTGCAGCAACTCCAGCAGGCGATAGGAGCAGTTTTCATCGAAGAAGAAATAGTCGAACTGAATCTGCTTCAACTCCCACACATGTTCGACCATGCGCGCGGTTTCTTCCTGGCTCAGGTTGAGTCGGTATTCCCACAGATCACGGTTTTCCAGGCTGCGGTATTCCGAGAGTTTTTCCTGATACGGCACCAGCGCGAACAGCCCGGGATAGCCGCCCATCAAGCCTTTCCAGGCGTAGAGAATGCTGTTGTCCGAGCCTTCGATGTAAGCGCCGAAGTTGATCGCGTAACTGAGTAGCGAGGTTTTGTCGGCCTGCACATCGGCCTGATCGATACGCAGCAGGGTGTGGCCGAACATCGATGACGGGCTGTTCAAGTACGCCGCCGGGAAGATCATCACCGCGCTGTGCGGCGAGACGTCCTTGAACCATTTTTTGTACTCGGCGCACTCGGGTGTCGGCAGATCGGTCAGGTTGAGCTGCGCTTTCAGCCAGCGAGTGCGCGCCGGATAAACGCACTGCGCATGTTGCTCGCCAAGGCTGGCCGGGGCGTATAGCGCTTGCACAGTGGCCGCCAGTTCGCGGTCGGGATGTTCATTGCCATCGGGCGCCAGAAAGAATTTCTTGTCGCTGACATAGCTGCGCCAGCCGCCAAGCTTGGCGGTTTCGTAGTGACCGAGGGAAATCCAGAAGCGGTCGTTGGCCAGTTGCTGCAAACGTTGAGGGTCGATGTGGGGCGCGGCGGACAGCGGGGCGCAGACACAGAGCGCCAGCCAGGCAAGGCGTTTGAGCATAAGTGGCAACTTAAGTCGAAAGAAAAACAAAGACCCCAGGCAGGTAATACCAGTCAGTCAATTCTGTACGGAACCTGTGGCGAGTGAGCTTGCTCCCGCTGGAGTGCGCAGCGCTCCCTGCTCTTGAAGGGCGGGGCCGCTGCGCGCGCCAGCGGGAGCAAGCTCCCTCGCCACAGGATTCAGCGCAATGCTTCAACTGACCTGGCTTCGCTCAAAAAGGGCGGGCCGAAAAAACAAAACCCGCTTCCCGAAGGAAGCGGGTAGGGTCGAGCTTAAGCTTGAGTCGCGTACTTGGCCAGACGAGGATCCGATTTCAGTACGGCCAGGGTGTTGGTATGCACGTCTTCAGCGGTCACGTCAGCTTTGCTGAAGATCTGCTGGAAGTGCTCGTGAGTCACGGCAGCGAAGTGCGCACGGTCTTCCGGCGCCACGCCCAGTACCACGGCATAAGTCGTCAGCGCTTCGCCGTTGCCTTTGGCCATGTCTTCGGACAGCTCGTTCATCATGCCATTCATGGCAAACCAGGATTTGCCGCCGTAGGTCAGCGACGCGTTGGTCGAGCAGCCGTTGGTGCCGGACGTCATCCCGAAGGTGGCGTTACCGGAAGTGCCGTTGGTGGTGGAAGCGAGGAAGTGAGCAGGGGTGCCACGCTGACCTTCGAACAGCATGTTGCCCCAACCGCAATCCGGGCCGCCTGGAGCTTGCGCCATTGCGTTGATGGATACAGCGGTGAAGAGAGTACCGAGAAGAATCCGTTTCATATCTTTGTTCTCTTTGTGTGCATACCAATGGACAGGGTTCTGGCCCCCCAAGCTCTGTACGAAACAGATCCAAACGAAGCCAGTGGGCCGGTATTAGTTCCAGCCGCGCAGTTTGGAGTTTAGGCATGTTCCAGGGGTTCCGTGGTTTTTTGCAAAATATTTGGAATAAACCCCGGTTTCAGGGGGCGAGCCGCAGGCTTGGCCGGTTGTCTATGCTTTGTCGTGTGGCGCGCCTTGCCAGTGGGGCACGGGCGGCGCCAGAATGCCGCTATCCGCCCCGCCTGATTGTTAAGGAAGCCCGATGCCTGATCCTGTTGCTGCCAGCTTGCGTCTCGCGCCCGAAGCGCTGACCCGTCCGTTTTCCGCTGAACAGTTCAGCTTCACTACCACCAATGATCTGGAGCCCTTTCGCGGTGTGCTCGGCCAGGAACGCGCGGTCGAAGCCTTGCAGTTCGGTGTGGCCATGCCACGCCCCGGTTACAACGTATTCGTGATGGGCGAGCCCGGCACCGGCCGTTTCTCGTTCGTCAAACGCTACCTGAAGGCCGAGGGCAAACGCCTGCAAACCCCGGCGGACTGGGTCTACGTCAACAATTTCGATGAGCCGCGCGAACCCCGCGCTCTGGAATTACCGTCAGGCACTGCCGGCGCATTTATCGGTGACATCAACGGTTTGATCGACAACCTGCTGGCGACGTTTCCGGCAGTGTTCGAGCACCCGTCCTACCAGCAAAAGAAAAGTGCCATCGACCGCGCCTTCAACCAGCGCTACGACAAAGCCCTCGACATCATCGAGCGTCTGGCCCTGGAAAAAGACGTCGCCCTGTATCGCGACAGCAGCAACATCGCCTTCACGCCGATGCTCGACGGCAAAGCGCTGGACGAAGCGGAATTCGCCCAGTTGCCAGAAGCCGATCGTGAACGCTTTCACGATGACATTTCCGGCCTCGAAGAGCGTCTGAACGAAGAACTCGCCAGCCTGCCGCAGTGGAAGCGTGAGTCGAACAACCAACTGCGTTCGCTTAACGAAGAAACCATCACCCTGGCCTTGCAGCCGCTGCTGTCGCCGTTGTCGGAGAAATACGCGGAAAACGCCGCCGTCTGCGGTTACCTGCAAGCGATGCAGGTGTATCTGCTGAAAACCGTGGTCGAGCAACTGGTCGACGACAGCAAGACCGACGCCGTCGCGCGCAAGCTGCTGGAAGAGCAATATGCGCCGAGTCTGGTGGTCGGTCATCCGTCCAGCGGCGGGGCGCCGGTCGTTTTCGAGCCGCACCCGACTTACGAAAACCTCTTCGGCCGCATCGAATACACCACCGATCAGGGCGCGCTCTACACCACTTACCGTCAGTTGCGTCCGGGTGCCTTGCACCGCGCCAACGGCGGTTTCCTGATTCTTGAAGCGGAAAAAATGCTCAGCGAGCCGTTCGTGTGGGATGCGCTGAAGCGTGCCCTGCAATCGCGCAAGCTGAAAATGGAATCGCCGCTGGGCGAGATGGGCCGGTTCGCCACCGTGACCCTCAACCCGCAGCACATTCCGTTGCAGGTCAAAGTCATCATCATTGGTGCGCGGTCGCTGTACTACACGCTGCAAGACCTCGATCCGGACTTCCAGGAGATGTTCCGCGTTCTGGTCGACTTCGACGAAGACATTCCGATGGTCGACGAAAGCCTGGAGCAATTCGCCCAGCTGTTGAAAACCCGCACATCGGAAGAAGGCATGGCACCGCTGACCGCCGATGCGGTGGCGCGTCTGGCGACTTACAGCGCACGACTGGCCGAACACCAAGGGCGTTTATCCGCGCGCATCGGTGATCTGTTCCAACTGGTCAGCGAAGCGGATTTCATCCGTCATCTGGCCGGCGATGAAATGACTGACGCCGGGCACATCGAACGCGCGCTGAAAGCCAAAGCCACGCGGACTGGTCGTGTGTCGGCGCGGATTCTCGACGACATGCTCGCCGGGATCATCCTGATCGACACCGATGGCGCGGCGGTCGGCAAGTGCAACGGGCTGACCGTGCTCGAGGTCGGCGACTCGGCGTTCGGTGTGCCGGCGCGAATCTCTGCCACGGTGTACCCGGGCGGCAGCGGCATCGTCGACATCGAACGTGAGGTCAACCTCGGTCAGCCGATTCACTCCAAAGGCGTGATGATTCTTACCGGGTATCTGGGCAGCCGTTATGCCCAGGAATTCCCGCTGGCGATTTCCGCGAGCATCGCGCTTGAGCAATCCTACGGTTACGTCGATGGCGACAGTGCTTCGCTGGGTGAGGCGTGCACGCTGATTTCGGCGCTGTCGAAAACCCCGCTCAAGCAGTGCTTCGCGATCACCGGCTCGATCAACCAGTTTGGCGAAGTGCAGGCGGTCGGCGGGGTTAACGAGAAGATCGAAGGCTTCTTCCGTCTCTGCGAAGCGCGCGGGCTGACTGGCGAGCAGGGCGCAATCATTCCGCAGGCCAACGTGGCCACGCTGATGCTTGATGAGAAGGTTTTGGCGGCGGTGCGTGCCGGGCAGTTCCACGTCTACGCGGTGCGTCAGGCCGACGAGGCGTTGAGCCTGCTGGTCGGCGAACCGGCCGGTGAGCCAAATGCCGATGGCGAATTCCCGGAAGGCAGCATCAACGCACGGGTGGTCGAACGCTTGCGCGACATCGCCGAGATGATCAGCGAAGAAGACCTCAAGGAAGCCGAGAAGGAGTTGGCGCAAGAGGCCTTGGCCGAAGCTAAACCGGCCTGAGCCTAAACGCGGTCAAAAACTGTGGGAGCGAGCCTGCTCGCGAAAGCGCTGTATCAGACGACGAATAAGTTGCCTGACACTCCGCATTCGCGAGCAGGCTCGCTCCCACAGTTGTTTGGTGTAAATCCATCGGAAATTCGCCACAACTCTGACGCCAATATTCACACAATGACCATTCGGCGCCTTCTGGTTCCATTCGGCTTGTGCGGCGGACTTTTCTTCTATTCTCAGCTCAAGGATATCGACAGTATCACTGGATCGAGCCAGTCCTCCCGTGGGGGCTGAATACCGGCTTCACCGAGGGTCGCCGCCATGTCGCGCAACCTCTGCCTCACCCGTCAATGCCTGGGTCTTGTGACCCGAATCGAATGCGCCATCAAGCCGTTGGCCGGCGATAACGGTATGTGGACGCTACTCTTTGCCGCCGGCATGGCCGGTGAACAACCTTCCGCCATCAAGGCCCAGGGCCCGTTTCATGGGCCGGTCGCCGCCGAATCAATACTCGACACCATCGTCGAAAGTCTGACATTGCATGGCTACGAACTGGCCGACGATCCGCAGATCTGGAGCCTGCACCTGCAGGCCCAGTTGCGGCAGATCAACGGTGGCCGCGGCCGCGCCCTGTAGGCGTTGCCGCAGGCTGCGATCTTTTGATCTTGCTGTTCAATGGGCAGCCTCAGGCACCTGCGCCTTGTCGAGTTTGACCTCAAAGCCGTATTGCACGGTGGCGAGGTCGGTTCGCTGAAAGGTCTCCACGTGGGTCGGGCGGCCATAAAAATAATGCACGCCAAACAGCGCCGGGCCTTCTGCGCTGGCATCATGACTGACCGAGAGAATCTGCTTGAGGTAGTTGCCGCTGTCGTCCTTGACGAAGAAGCGCCACTCATTGGGCGGAAACAGTTTCAGGTCCACCACCAGTTGGTTGTTCTTGATCTCCAGGCCTTTGGGCAGGGATTTGGCGTCATAAGTCTGCTTGGCCACCGTGGCGAGAAACAGCGGCATTGAGCCGACGGCAATCGCCGGGGTTTCCGGAAACAGGTTCAGGTCGTAAGTGATCGTCGCGCGCAGAGGATCGACCTGATACGCCTCGGGCGGCAATTCAATCGGTTCATCGAGCTTGCCACTGCGTTTTTCGGTGAAGAACGTGACAGGACTGACCCCCGGGCTGAAATCATCGCCGAGCAATTCATCGTTGAACGTACGGCGATGGGAAAACTCGATGCGCGCGGCGCTCGGCTCTTCCACGGATTGATGAATGCGAATGCCAGCCTTCAACTGTTCCTCGGTCAGGCTCGCGCCCTTGAGCCAGTTGGCTGCCAGATCGTCGTAGACCGTTACCGGCAGGTCCAGCGGCTGGATGGCTTTCTGCGTGGTGTGCTGGTTGAACGTGCGAATCGGCAGATCCAGCGATTTGCGCGTCAGCGTCGCCGAGGAGAAGTCGAGCACGCTGACTTCCAGCGTGTCGATCGGGCCATTGAAATAGACCTTGTTGTAGCGACGCGGGTGCTGCTCCTCGAATGCCTGCTGCTCTTGTGTGAGTTGCTTTTCCAGCGCATCGCTCCAGCTCTTCTGCTGTTGCAGGTAGGCCAGCTGTTTTTCGTAGAAGGCCACTTGCTCCGGGCTCTCGTTGATCGAGCCGGCGCGTATCAGGTATTGCCCGGTCTTGTCGCGGGCCTGGACGATCAGCGGATTGAGTTGCGTCTCTGCGACTTCCGCAGCCAGTGGCAGGTTGTTGCTGAATTCGACTTCGGCGTAGTTGCTTTCAAGCTTCAGCAGTTTGACGCTGAGGTTGTCATTGCTGCGGGTCTGGCCGACGTCCTTTTGCGTCAGGTCGAAGCTGTACAAGCGGCGCGGTGCGATGACTTCGATCTGGCCTTGCAGGCTGACCGGTTGCGGCAGGGATTTCTTGTCCACGTCCAGTCCGTCAATGAACGGGTAGGTCACGGTCAGGTCATCGGGGTTGGTGACGTTGGAGCTGGAGGGGCTGAGCTGAATGCCCGGATCGGTTTCCGACCATTCTGGCTGATAGGCGATCACGCGTTTGTTGCTCAACGTCACCGACTGCCATTCCACGCCATGGGGGAACAGGAAACCGCCGGGAATGTTCAGGTTGAACGGGAACACCGGTTGCAGATCGGTGAGGTAATCGGAGCTGGCGTCCTTGTGCAGCACGAACAGGCCGTTGATGAAGGTGTCGACCAGCGTCTGTGGGGCAGGGTAGTGCTTGAGCACGGCGAGGGCGTCTTCACCGTATTCGGTGCGCGGGGGATTGTCGTTGAGCTTGAGTTGCGCGCGTTCGAGCAGCAGCAGTGAGCCGCCGAGTTCGGTGACGGCGTCTTTGAGTTTGGTGTCGGTGATGGCGTCCAGTGACTGTTCGAACTTTGCCGTTTTTTCTTCAAGGCTGGCGGCGTGTTTTTCGTCGCCGGGCGAGCAACCGCTGATCAACAGAGCAAGGCAAATTCCGGCCGTCGTTATCGGTAATCGCACATCCATTTCCACACGTCCTGTCTGCAGTCACTGGGCTGTCAATGGTTTCGACACTAGCAGAAAAAAATCATCCACATGCGCAGGTGGCGGATTTACGGGCAGTTTCTGGCTGTCACAGGGGGCTGGTATACTCGCCGCCATTTCCAGTCCCCCCTGTGTGAGATTCAATGGAACGCTTTATCGAAAATGCAATGTACGCCACCCGCTGGCTGTTGGCGCCGATCTATATCGGCCTGTCCCTCGGTCTGTTGGCGCTGGCACTGAAGTTTTTCCAGGAAATCATTCATATCCTGCCCAACGTGTTCGCGATGGCCGAGTCGGATCTGATTCTGGTGCTGCTGTCGCTGATCGACATGGCGCTGGTTGGTGGCCTGCTGGTAATGGTGATGATTTCCGGCTATGAGAACTTCGTCTCGCAACTGGACATCGACGAGGGCAAGGAAAAGCTCAGCTGGCTGGGCACCATGGACTCTTCGTCGCTGAAGATGAAAGTGGCCGCCTCGATCGTGGCGATTTCCTCGATCCACTTGCTGCGCATCTTCATGGATGCCAAGAACGTCGATCCCGAGCACCTGATGTGGTACGTCATCATCCACATGACCTTCGTGGTCTCGGCGTTCGCCATGGGTTACCTGGACAAGGTCACCAAGCACTGATCATGTGGCGAGGGAGCTTGCTCCCGCTGGATCGCGTAGCGATCCCCCTCGCAACACAAAAACACCGCCCGTCTGTTGCGAAACAGACGGGCGGTGTCGTTTGTGGCTTGTGCTTTGTTACGCGCGGGCATATCCCTGTAGAGGTCCTGATTCGCCACTGCGTGAGGTGCGTTCATGAACCTGCAAGAGCTGAATGCGTTTGCCATCGCCAAGAAGGTCGATGAGCTGAACCTGATTTCCATGGAAGGCGGGATTTATCTGCTCGAAGCACGGATGCACGGGGCGGCGTATCCGTTGAGTGATCTCAAAGGCAATATGCTGACGCTGCGATCTGTGGAGCATGCGCGGGATTTGCTGCATGCCTTTCCGGTGCTGCCGTTCAACCTTGTGCACACCTCGGTACATGACGAAATGTGCGGCCTGGGTGGCAGTATCGATGAAAGCCTGAAGGTGCCGCTCGCCTGGCGTTCAGCCCTGTAGGCGCTGCGCCCCATCGCCGGACATCTGTGCTAGTCTGCTCGCCCTTTTGGTTCCGGGCGCGCCGGGACGCGCTGTGCACGCACGGCAAGTCTTGTGGCCGTCCGCACAGCGGAGCAGTGTCATGTCCGAAGTAAATCTGTCCACCGACGAAACCCGCGTCAGCTACGGCATCGGCCGTCAGTTGGGTGACCAGCTGCGCGACAACCCGCCACCGGGCGTTAGCCTGGACGCGATCCTGGCAGGCCTGACCGACGCATTCGCCGGCAAGCCAAGCCGTGTGGGTCAGGAGGAAATGTCCGCCAGCTTCAAGGTGATCCGCGAGATCATGCAAGCCGAAGCCGCTGCCAAAGCTGAAGCCGCTGCTGGCGAAGGCCTGGCCTTCCTGGCTGAAAACGCCAAGCGTGACGGCGTCACCACCCTGGCTTCCGGCCTGCAATTTGAAGTGCTGACTCAGGGCGAAGGCGCCAAGCCAACCCGTGAAGACGACGTGCGTACTCACTACCACGGCACCCTGATCGACGGCACCGTGTTCGACAGCTCCTACGAGCGTGGCCAGCCTGCAGAATTCCCGGTTGGCGGCGTGATTGCTGGCTGGACCGAAGCCCTGCAACTGATGAATGCCGGTAGCAAATGGCGTCTGTACGTGCCGAGCGAACTGGCTTACGGCGCTCAAGGCGTTGGCAGTATCCCGCCGCACAGCGTTCTGGTATTCGACGTCGAGCTGTTGGACGTTCTGTAAGACCGGGCCTGCCTTGATGGTGGGCTAATGTGGGAGCCAGCCTGCTAGTGATAGGGTCGACCGGGTTTTCCTTCAGGACCGCGTTGATACCATCGCCAGCAGGCTGGCTCCCACAATTTTTTGGGTGCTGCTCATAGTTCGATCTTGTTATGCAGTTCACTGGTCGGGCGCAAGGCCCGGGCGTAGCAGAACAGGAACAGATTTCGCACCAGTTCCTTGAGCACCAATGGCTCGCTGGAATTCAGGCTGCTGACATCCAGATCGCCTTGATCCTGCAGCTCATGCAGGGCTTCCTCTTCAAGCTCCGCACAGACTTCACCGGTTTCCCGATGCAGGATTCTGAGGTAAGGGTGTGGGCGGTCCAGCCAGGCGTCGATTAGATAAGTCATGGTTCTCATCTCCATTGAAGGTGTTTGATGAGAATAATTCTTATTATCTAAATAGCAAGCGCCTATTGGCGGATTGTGGATTTTTCCGGGTAAAGATTGCGTAAGGTCAAAACGGCTGGCGTTTGGCTATTGCTTGGTGTTACTGGGGCTGGCGGGGAGGGCGAAGCTCCATCCCACGGCTGGCGCGGGATGGATGACAGCAGATTCAGACTTTTCTGACGAACTCGGATTTGAGCTTCATCGGGCCGATGCCGTCGATCTTGCAGTCGATGTCGTGGTCGCCATCGCACAGGCGGATGTTCTTGACCTTGGTGCCGACCTTGACCACCAGCGACGTGCCTTTGACCTTCAGATCCTTGATCACGGTGATGGTGTCGCCGTCCTGCAGGACGTTGCCAACCGAATCTTTCTTCACGGCATCATCGGACGCCACTTCGGCTTCGCCGTTGGCGGACCACTCGTGGGCGCACTCTGGGCATACCAGTTGGGTGCCATCTTCGTAGGTGTATTCGGAATTGCATTTCGGGCAGGGTGGCAACGTGCTCACTAAGGCTCCTTGGAGTGTGGATCGCTAAAAGTCGCACATTGTATAGGGTTTTAGCTTTTCAGGCAGTCAAAAGCAAAAGATCGCAGCGTCGACAACCCCTGTAGGAGCTGCCGAAGGCTGCGATCTTTTGATCTTGCTTCAGCGATATCAGTGCGTGCGGGCTACCGCAAACTCACTCAGTTCAACCAGTGCATCACGGTATTCACTGGCCGGCAGTGCATCGAGGCACTTGATCGCACGGGCCACGTAATCACGGGCCAGTTGTGCGGTGTATTCCAGCGAACCAGAAGCTTCCACAGCAATGCGGATGCTTTCCAGGTCTTCGATCCCGCCCTTCTGGATCGCCTGGCGCACCAGGGCAGCCTGTTCAGCCGTACCTTCGCGCATGGTGTAGATCAGCGGCAGAGTCGGTTTGCCTTCGGCCAGATCGTCACCGACGTTCTTGCCCAGGGTTTCCGCATCGCCCTTGTAGTCGAGCAAGTCGTCGACCAGTTGGAACGCCACACCGAGGTGATCACCAAACGTGCGCAGGGCTTCGCTCTGCTCGGCAGTCGCACCAGCCAGGGCAGCAGCACTATGGGTCGAAGCTTCGAAGAGCATCGCGGTCTTGCCGCGGATGACTTCCATATAGGTTTCTTCGGTGGTGCTGGCGTCGCGCACCTTGGACAGTTGCAGTACTTCGCCTTCAGCGATGATGCGCGTGGCCTGGGACAGGATCTTCATCACCGGCATCGAGCCCAGTTCAACCATCATTTCGAACGAGCGCGAGTACAGGAAATCGCCGACCAGCACGCTCGGGGCGTTGCCCCACATGGCGTTGGCGGTCGAACGGCCACGGCGCATGCCGGACATGTCGACCACGTCGTCATGCAGCAGGGTGGCGGTATGCAGGAATTCGATGGTGGCGGCCAGCAGACGCATGTCGTCGCCTTCGCGACCCAGGGCTTTGCCACACAGCAACACTAATAAAGGACGCAGACGTTTGCCGCCGGCCGAGGTGATGTAATCGCCGATTTTCGATACCAGCGGTACTCGGGAAGTCAGCTGCTTCTTGATGATGCCGTCGACGGCGCTAAAATCGTCCGCCACCGCGCGGTAGAAAGCTTGGGGTTGCATCAGCGAGAGTCGCTCCAGAAGGGTTGCGCGGCATGCTAGGACCCCCGTCCAGACCTGTCAAGGCGCGATAGACGGCTACTTGCAAGCCTGCTGCGGCTTGCGTACAATCGCGCACCCTGAACTTCCTGGGCAGCACCTGCCTTACGCAATTGCAACGGGCCTTCCAGCCTTATGCAGCCATGCCAGCCAATACCTCTTCTTATAAAGAGCTGGGTGAGCAGGATTATCGGAGAAATACCATGTCTTATGCAGTAATCGTTACTGGCGGCAAGCAGTACAAAGTCGCCCCAGGTGAATACCTGAAGATCGAAAAACTGGAAGTCGCCACTGGCGAATCCGTTACCTTTGATCGCGTTCTGTTGGTTGCCAATGGCGACGACGTGAATATCGGCGCTCCAGTTGTTGCTGGCGCTACCGTTGTGGCTGAAGTGATCTCCCAAGGTCGTCACGATAAAGTCCGCATCATCAAGTTCCGTCGTCGTAAGCACCACATGAAGCGTATGGGCCACCGCCAGTGGTACACCGAGATCAAAATCACCGGTATTCAGGCTTAATTTCAGCCTAATTCCTCACTAGGAGAATTGACTCATGGCACACAAAAAAGCTGGTGGTAGTACCCGTAACGGTCGCGACTCAGAAGCCAAACGCCTTGGCGTGAAGATGTATGGCGGCCAGGTCATCAAGGCCGGCAACATCATCGTGCGTCAGCGCGGCACCCAATTCCACGCTGGCTACGGCGTTGGCATGGGTAAAGATCACACCCTCTTCGCGAAAATCGAAGGCGTGATCAAGTTTGAAGTAAAAGGCGCTTTCAACCGCCGTTACGTGAGCGTAATCGCGGCTTAATCGCGAGATCGCTGGAAGAGCCCTGTCTTGCGACGGGGCTTTTTCGTTTGTGGGGTGAGTCTCTTGCAAAACTGTTTGTATGGGCTGTCGGCGTGCGATACGTGTCGTGTTTTGGGGTCGCTGCGCTCATTTTTGCAAGAGTCTTATGTCTTGATTGTTTTTCGGCTCGTCCGTACGGCGAGAGGCGTTGGTTATGAAGTTTGTTGATGAAGTATCGATTCGCGTAAAGGCTGGTGACGGCGGCAATGGCGCCATGAGTTTCCGTCGGGAAAAATTCATCGAAAACGGTGGTCCGAACGGTGGTGATGGTGGTGATGGCGGTTCCATCTACATGATGGCCGACGAAAACCTCAACACCCTGGTCGACTACCGTTACACCCGGCACTTCGATGCCGAGCGTGGCTCCAACGGCGGCAGCACCGACTGCACCGGTAAAAAAGGTGAAGACCTGATCCTGCGCGTGCCGGTCGGCACCACGGTGATCGACTCCGCCACTCAGGAAGTGATCGGCGACCTGACCAAGGCTGGCCAGAAACTGATGGTAGTGCAGGGGGGCTGGCACGGTCTGGGTAACACCCGTTTCAAATCCAGTACCAACCGTGCGCCGCGTCAGACCACGCCGGGCAAGCCGGGTGAGCAGCGCGACCTGAAATTGGAAATGAAGGTGCTGGCTGACGTCGGTCTGCTGGGCTTGCCGAATGCCGGTAAAAGTACCTTTATCCGTTCCGTTTCGGCCGCCAAGCCGAAAGTCGCTGACTACCCGTTCACCACGCTGGTGCCGAACCTGGGTGTGGTCAGCGTCGATCGCTGGAAGAGCTTCGTCATTGCCGACATTCCGGGTCTGATCGAGGGTGCTTCCGATGGTGCCGGCCTGGGCATTCGCTTCCTCAAGCACTTGGCGCGTACGCGTCTGCTGCTGCACCTCGTCGACATGGCGCCGCTGGATGACAGCAGTGCACCGGATGCCGCTGAAGTGATCGTCAACGAGCTGATCAAGTTCAGCCCGTCCCTGGCAGAGCGTGATCGTTGGCTGGTGCTGAACAAGTGCGATCAGATCCTTGAAGAAGAGCACGATGAGCGCGTCAAGGAAATCGTTGATCGCCTGGAATGGACTGGCCCGGTTTACGTGATCTCGGCGATCGCCAAGATCGGTACCGAGCGTCTGTGCCACGACATCATGCGTTACATGGAAGACCGTGCCGATCGCCTTGCTGCCGACCCGGCTTACAAGGAAGAGCTGGCCGATCTCGATCAGCGCATCGAAGACGAGGCGCGTGCGCAACTGCAGGCGCTGGATGACAAGCGTGCCCTGCGTCGCAGTGGCGTGAAGTCGGTCCACGACATCGGTGACGATGATTGGGATGAAGAAGATGTAGATGACGAAGACGGTCCGGAAATCATTTACGTGCGTGACTGATTCGTTGGGTAGGAGCTGCCGCAGGCTGCGATCTTTTGACCTTTAGAAGATCGCTGGTGTGTGCTGAGTCTTCATCTCAGGGCGGTGTTATCATCGCTGCAAGCCGTTTTTCTAAGGCGCCGCTCAATCGAGCGGCGTTTTAGTATCTGGAAATCGCAAGTCACAAATAACGTCATGGGCGGCGCTGGGTCGCGCCGCCCTCAAGCTAAGGTTGAAGATGATGCGGAGCAAGGTGACAGGTGCGCAGCGTTGGGTCGTGAAGATCGGCAGCGCTTTGCTGACAGCTGATGGCAAAGGGCTGGATCGCGCGGCAATGAGTGTCTGGGTCGAACAGATGGTGGCCTTGCATGAGGCTGGTGTCGAGTTGGTGCTGGTGTCCTCCGGGGCGGTGGCGGCCGGCATGAGCCGTTTGGGCTGGACCGCACGACCCAGTGCGATGCACGAGCTCCAGGCGGCCGCTGCGATTGGTCAGATGGGTCTGGTGCAGGCGTGGGAATCGAGCTTCGCCGAGCATGGCCGGCACACTGCGCAGATTCTCCTGACTCACGACGACCTGTCCGATCGCAAGCGCTACCTGAACGCTCGCAGCACCCTGCGTGCATTGGTCGAGCTGAAGGTCATCCCGGTGATCAACGAAAACGACACCGTGGTCACTGACGAAATCCGTTTCGGCGATAACGACACCCTGGCGGCGCTGGTGGCTAACCTGGTCGAAGCGGATCTGCTGGTGATCCTGACTGATCGCGACGGCATGTTCGATGCTGATCCGCGCAACAATCCCGAGGCGCAGCTGATTTACGAAGCGCGCGCCGATGATCCGAGCCTCGATGCGGTAGCGGGCGGTACGGGCGGTGCGCTGGGGCGTGGCGGCATGCAGACCAAGTTGCGAGCGGCGCGACTGGCTGCGCGTTCCGGTGCGCACACCATCATTGTTGGTGGGCGTCTAGAGCGCGTGCTTGACCGCCTGAAAGCGGGCGAGCGCATTGGTACCTTGCTGTCGCCTGAGCGCGGCATGCTTGCAGCGCGCAAGCAGTGGCTGGCCGGGCATCTGCAAACGCGCGGCACGCTGGTGCTGGATGATGGCGCGGTGTCGGCGCTGTCGCAGGGCAATAAAAGCCTGCTGCCGGTGGGTGTGAAGTTGGTGCAGGGCAGTTTCCGTCGCGGCGAGATGGTCGTCTGTGTGGCGCCCGATGGTCGCGAGATTGCCCGTGGCCTGGCCAACTACAGTGCGCTGGAAGCACAAAAAATCATCGGTCAGTCGTCGGATGCGATTGTCGGTTTGCTCGGTTACATGGCGGAGCCTGAGCTGGTCCACCGTGACAACCTGATTCTGGTCTAAGGAAAATTCGATGCGTTTAGCGAAAGGATTGTTGGGCTTGCTGATGGCGATGCCATTGCTGGCCTCGGCCGAGGAAATCGGTCAGGTGTCGACGGTGTTCAAGTTTGTCGGCCCGAACGACCGCATTGTGGTCGAGGCTTTCGATGATCCGAAAGTTGAGGGGGTGACCTGCTACCTGTCGCGCGCCAAGACGGGCGGCGTGAAGGGTGGTCTGGGTCTGGCTGAAGATCGCGCAGAAGCGTCGATCGCTTGTCGTCAGGTCGGCCCGATCAAGTTCAAGGGTGATCTGAAGGACGGCGATGAGGTGTTCAAGGAGCGCACTTCGCTGGTATTCAAAACCATGCAGGTGGTGCGTTTCCTCGACAAGAAGCGCAATACGCTGGTGTATCTGGTTTACAGCGATCGCTTGATCGAAGGCAGTCCGCAGAATGCCGTGACCGCGATTCCTATCCTGCCGTGGGTCCCGGTCCAGCAATAACACCGCAAAACCAACTGTAGGGGTGAGCCTGCTCGCGATGGCGGAGTGTCAGTCAATATATGCACCGACTGACACTCCGCCATCGCGAGCAGGCTCACTCCTACATTTTTTGCGCTGGATTGCTAAATCGCAGGCAATAAAAAACCGACCCTAAGGTCGGTTTTTTAATGACTACGTCGATTAAGCGGCTTCTTTCAGCGCTTTGACGTGGCCATTCAGACGGCTCTTATGGCGAGCAGCCTTGTTCTTGTGGATGATGCCTTTATCGGCCATACGGTCGATAACTGGCACAGCCAGAACGTATGCAGCTTGAGCTTTTTCAGCGTCTTTTGCGTCGATGGCTTTAACTACATTCTTGATGTAGGTGCGAACCATGGAACGCAGGCTGGCGTTGTGGCTGCGACGCTTCTCAGCCTGTTTTGCACGTTTTTTGGCGGAAGGTGAGTTGGCCACCGTCGAGCTCCTCGAAAGACTTTTTAGGAAATAGCAAACAAAATAGGCCGCGAATCATGCCGATGAGTTGAAGTCTTGTCAAGGGCACTTGAAACGTTCCGCTAAGTGGTAGGTATAAAGAGGCGGGATATTTATTTCCGGCGCTTGACCTGTAAACTCGCGAGCTTTGGCTCTGTGCTGCTGCGGCGCGGAGTATCGCACAAGTAGGCGCTTTGTTCGCCTGCTGTTTATCGACAGGCACAAATTCCCTCAATGAATCTGCTCAAATCGTTGGCCGCCGTCAGCTCTATCACGATGCTTTCCCGGATTCTGGGCTTTGTTCGTGACACGCTGATTGCCCGTACATTCGGCGCCGGGATGGCGACGGATGCCTTCTTTATTGCCTTCAAACTGCCCAATCTGCTGCGGCGTATCTTCGCCGAGGGTGCGTTCTCTCAGGCCTTCGTGCCGATTCTCGCTGAATACAAAAGCCAGCAGGGCGAAGAGGCGACCCGTACCTTCATTGCTTATGTTTCAGGCCTGCTGACGCTGGTATTGGCGGTAGTGACGGCGCTGGGCATGATCGCTGCGCCCTGGGTAATCTGGGCCACGGCTCCGGGCTTTACCGATACACCGGAAAAATTCCAGCTCACTTCTGATCTGTTGCGGGTGACCTTCCCTTATATATTGCTGATCTCCCTGTCATCGCTGGCCGGGGCGATCCTCAATACCTGGAACCGTTTCTCGGTGCCGGCCTTTGTGCCGACGTTGCTCAACGTCAGCATGATTGTGTTTTCGCTGTTCCTCACGCCGTACTTCGATCCACCGGTGATGGCGCTGGGCTGGGCGGTCTTGGTCGGTGGTCTGGCGCAGTTGCTCTATCAACTGCCGCACCTGAAGAAAATCGGCATGCTGGTGCTGCCGCGCTTGAATCTGCGCGACACCGGCGTCTGGCGCGTAATGAAACAGATGCTGCCGGCGATTCTCGGTGTCTCGGTCAGCCAGATCTCGCTGATCATCAACACCATCTTCGCCTCGTTTCTGGTCGCGGGTTCGGTGTCGTGGATGTATTACGCCGATCGCCTGATGGAGCTGCCATCCGGCGTACTGGGTGTGGCGCTGGGCACAATCCTGCTGCCGACGCTGGCGAAAACTTACGCGAGCAAGGATCGCCACGAATATTCGCGAATTCTCGATTGGGGCCTGCGCCTGTGCTTCGTGCTGGTGCTGCCGTGTGCGCTGGCACTGGGGATTCTCGCCGAACCGCTGACCGTTTCGTTGTTCCAGTACGGTCAATTCAGTGGCTTCGACGCCGAAATGACCCAGCGCGCACTGATTGCCTATTCTGTCGGTCTGCTCGGCATTATCGTGATCAAAGTGTTGGCGCCGGGCTTCTACGCGCAACAGAACATTCGTACCCCGGTAAAAATCGCAATCTTCACCCTGGTGGTCACTCAGTTGTTCAACCTGGTGCTGATTGGCCCGTTGGCCCACGCGGGGCTGGCCTTGGCGATCAGCGCGGGTGCCTGCCTGAACGCCGCGCTGTTGTTCTATCAACTGCGCAAACAGCAGATGTATCAGCCGCAACCGGGCTGGGCCAAGTTCGGCTTCAAACTGGTGGTTGCGGTGGCGGTGATGTCGGCAGTTCTGCTGCTTGGCATGCATTTCATGCCGCCATGGGATCAAGGGCATATGCTTGAGCGCTTCCTGCGTCTGGGCGCATTGGTCGCGGCGGGCGTGGTCGCCTATTTCGGTATGTTGCTGCTGCTCGGTTTCCGTTTGCGCGACTTCAATCGCAAGGCCTTGAGCTAAGGTTTTACCCTTTACAAACAGGCGCGGGTCGGCAGTTTTGTCGGCTCGTTCACTTTGCGTTACGGTGTTGCCTGTCGTCGACCGTCGGGTGTGGTTATAATCGACCACTTTATGAGCAAGAAGCGCGTTATGCAGCTGGTTCGAGGCCTCCACAACTTGCGCCCCCAGCATCGGGGCTGCGTCGCCACTATTGGCAACTTTGACGGTGTTCACCGTGGTCACCAGGCTATCCTGGCCCGACTGCGTGAGCGTGCGCTCGAGTTGGGCGTACCCAGCTGCGTGGTGATTTTCGAACCGCAGCCACGGGAATTCTTTGCCCCCGAGACCGCGCCGGCACGTCTGGCCCGGTTGCGCGACAAGCTGCAACTGCTGGCCGCCGAAGGCGTTGACCGGGTGTTGTGCCTGGCCTTCAACCAGCGTCTGAGCAAACTCAGCGCCAGTGAGTTCGTCGACACCATCCTCGTCGATGGCCTCGGTGTGCAGCATCTGGAAGTCGGTGACGATTTCCGCTTCGGTTGCGACCGTCTCGGCGATTTCGATTTCTTGCTGCAAGCCGGGCAGGTTCACGGTTTTACCGTCGAAGCGGCGCAGACCGTCGAGCTGGACGGCATTCGCGTCAGCAGCACGCAAGTGCGCAACGCGTTGGCCGCCGCCGATTTTGCTCTGGCCGAACGTTTGCTCGGTCGCCCGTACCGCATTGCCGGTCGCGTGCTGCATGGCCAGAAACTGGCCCGGCAACTGGGTACGCCCACTGCCAACATTCAACTCAAGCGTCGTCGCGTGCCGTTCACCGGGGTGTACCTGGTGGATGTCGATATCGACTGCAAGACCTGGCCCGGTGTCGCCAATATCGGCGTGCGGCCCACGGTACAAGGTGATGGCAAGGCCCACCTTGAAGTCCATCTTCTAGATTTTGCCGGCGATCTGTATGACCGGCGTTTGACGGTGGTTTTCCACCAAAAGCTGCGTGAAGAGCAGCGCTTCGCCTCCCTGGAGGCATTGAAAACGGCGATCAATGCGGATGTCGCCACCGCCCGTGCACTAGCCGCACCTAGCGCCCATCGCTAATGAAGAGCCTTAAATGACCGACTATAAAGCCACGCTAAACCTTCCGGACACCGCCTTCCCAATGAAGGCCGGCCTGCCACAGCGCGAACCGCAGATCCTGCAGCGCTGGGACAGTATTGGCCTGTACGGAAAGTTGCGCGAGATTGGCAAGGATCGTCCGAAGTTCGTTCTGCATGACGGCCCTCCGTATGCCAACGGCACGATCCACATCGGTCACGCACTGAACAAGATTCTCAAGGACATGATCATCCGCTCGAAAACCCTGTCGGGTTTCGACGCGCCGTACGTTCCGGGTTGGGACTGCCACGGCCTGCCGATCGAGCACAAGGTTGAAGTGACCCACGGCAAAAATCTGGGCGCGGACAAGACCCGCGAGCTGTGCCGTGCCTACGCCACCGAGCAGATCGAAGGGCAGAAGTCCGAGTTCATCCGTCTCGGCGTGCTGGGCGACTTCGCCAACCCGTACAAGACTATGGATTTCAAGAACGAGGCCGGTGAAATCCGCGCCCTCGCCGAAATCGTCAAGGGCGGTTTCGTGTTCAAGGGCCTCAAGCCGGTGAACTGGTGCTTCGATTGCGGTTCGGCCCTGGCTGAAGCGGAAGTCGAGTACGAGAACAAGAAGTCTTCGACCATCGACGTGGCTTTCCCGATCGCTGACGAAGCCCAACTGGCTGCCGCGTTTGGCCTGCCGTCGTTGAGCAAGCCGGCGTCGATCGTGATCTGGACCACCACCCCGTGGACCATCCCGGCCAACCAGGCGCTGAACGTTCACCCGGAATTCAACTACGCCCTGGTCGACATCGGCGACAAGCTGCTGGTGCTGGCTGAAGAACTGGTCGAAGCCTGCCTGGCGCGCTATGGCGTTGAAGGCTCGGTCATCGCGACCACCACCGGTAAACAACTGGAACTGATCAACTTCCGTCACCCGTTCTACGACCGTCTGTCGCCAGTGTACCTGGCCGACTACGTCGAACTGGGCGCTGGCACTGGCGTGGTTCACTCCGCTCCGGCCTATGGCGTGGACGACTTCGTGACCTGCAAGAAATACGGCATGGTCAACGATGACATTCTTAACCCGGTACAGAGCAACGGCGTGTACGTGCCGTCGCTGGAATTCTTCGGCGGCCAGTTCATCTGGAAGGCCAATCCGGCGATCGTCGACAAGCTGACCGAAGTCGGTGCGCTGATGCACACCACCGTCATCGAACACAGCTACATGCACTGCTGGCGTCACAAGACTCCGCTGATCTACCGCGCCACCGCGCAGTGGTTCATCGGCATGGACAAAGAGCCAACCAGCGGCGACACCCTGCGTGTGCGCTCGCTCAAAGCCATCGAAGACACCAAGTTCGTGCCGGCCTGGGGCCAGGCGCGGCTGCACTCGATGATTGCCAACCGTCCGGACTGGTGCATCTCCCGTCAGCGCAACTGGGGCGTGCCGATCCCGTTCTTCCTCAACAAGGAAAGCGGCGAGCTGCACCCACGCACCGTCGAGCTGATGGAAGAAGTCGCCAAGCGCGTTGAAGTCGAAGGCATTGAAGCCTGGTTCAAGATGGACGCCGCCGAACTGCTCGGCGACGAAGCGCCGCTGTACGACAAGATCAGCGACACCCTCGACGTCTGGTTCGATTCGGGCACCACGCACTGGCACGTCCTGCGCGGTTCGCACCCGATGGGTCACGAGAGCGGCCCGCGTGCCGATCTGTACCTGGAAGGTTCCGACCAGCACCGTGGCTGGTTCCACTCGTCGCTGCTGACCGGTTGCGCCATCGACAACCACGCGCCGTACCGCGAACTGCTGACCCACGGTTTTACCGTCGACGAAGCCGGTCGCAAGATGTCCAAATCGCTGGGTAACGTGATCGCGCCGCAGAAAGTCAACGACACCCTGGGCGCCGACATCATGCGTCTGTGGGTGGCTTCGACCGACTACTCCGGTGAGATGGCGGTTTCCGACCAGATCCTGCAGCGCAGTGCGGACGCCTATCGTCGCATTCGTAACACCGCACGTTTCCTGCTCTCGAACCTGACCGGTTTCAACCCGGCCACCGACATCCTGCCGGCCGAAGAAATGCTCGCGCTGGATCGTTGGGCGGTCGACCGCACCTTGCTGCTGCAACGCGAGCTGCAAGAGCACTACGGCGAATACCGTTTCTGGAACGTCTACTCGAAGATCCACAACTTCTGCGTGCAGGAGCTGGGTGGTTTCTACCTCGACATCATCAAGGACCGTCAGTACACCACTGGCGCCAACAGCAAGGCCCGCCGTTCGGCGCAAACCGCGTTGTTTCACATCTCCGAAGCGTTGGTGCGCTGGATCGCGCCGATCCTCGCCTTCACTGCCGATGAGCTGTGGGAATACCTGCCGGGCGAGCGTAACGAATCGGTGATGCTCAACACCTGGTACGAAGGTCTGACCGAACTGCCGGCCGACGTTGAACTGGGCCGCGACTACTGGGAGCGCGTAATGGCGGTCAAGGTAGCGGTCAACAAAGAAATGGAAATCCAGCGCGCGGCCAAAGCCGTCGGTGGCAACCTGCAAGCCGAAGTGACGCTGTACGCCGAAGACGCGCTGAGCGCCGACCTGGCCAAGCTGAGCAACGAACTGCGTTTTGTCCTGATCACTTCGACCGCCAGCGTGGCACCTTTCGTTCAAGCACCGGCAGACGCGGTCGTCACCGAAGTCAGCGGCCTGAAGCTGAAAATCGTCAAATCGGCCTTCCCGAAGTGCGCCCGTTGCTGGCACTGCCGTGAAGACGTCGGCGTGAACCCGGAACATCCGGAAATCTGCGGTCGTTGCGTCGACAACATCAGCGGCGCGGGTGAGGTTCGTCACTATGCCTAACGCCGTTGGCCGTTTTGGACGGTTGAGCTGGCTCTGGTTGAGTTTGCTGGTTCTGGTCATCGACCAGGCCAGCAAGTTTTACTTCGAAGGCAAGCTCGAAATGTTCCAGCAGATCGTGATCATTCCCGATTACTTCAGCTGGACCCTGGCCTACAACACCGGCGCTGCGTTCAGCTTCCTCGCTGACAGCTCCGGCTGGCAGCGCTGGCTGTTCGCCCTGATCGCGATAGTGGTCAGTGCGGTGCTGGTGGTCTGGCTCAAGCGCCTGGGCCGCAATGAAACCTGGTTGGCTGTCGCTTTGGCGCTGGTGCTGGGCGGTGCACTGGGCAATCTGTATGACCGCATTGCCCTGGGCCATGTGATCGATTTCATTCTGGTGCACTGGCAGAACCGCTGGTACTTCCCGGCGTTCAACTTCGCCGACAGCGCTATCACCGTTGGCGCGGTGATGCTGGCACTGGATATGTTCAAAAGTAAAAAAACCGGAGAAGCCGTTCATGACTGAACAGGTATTGGCTGAGCAACGCATCGGCCAGAACACGGAAGTCACTTTGCACTTTGCATTGCGCCTGGAGAACGGCGACACCGTCGACAGTACGTTTGACAAAGCCCCGGCGACCTTCAAGGTCGGCGACGGCAACCTGCTGCCGGGTTTCGAAGCAGCGCTGTTTGGCTTCAAGGCCGGTGACAAGCGTACGCTGACCGTCGAGCCGGAAAACGCTTTCGGCCAGCCGAACCCGCAGAACGTACAGATCATCCCGCGTTCGCAGTTCGTCGACATGGAGTTGTCGCCGGGTTTGCTGGTGATCTTCAACGATGCGGCCAATACTGAGCTGCCGGGTGTGGTGAAAGAATTCGACGACACGCAAGTGACCATCGACTTCAACCACCCGCTATCGGGCAAGACGTTGACCTTTGACGTGGAAATCATCTCCGTCAAAGCGCTGTAAAAATGTGGGAGCGAGCCTGCTCGCGATGAGTGCATGACATTCAGCATTTATGTTGACTGACACTCCGCTATCGCGAGCAGGCTCACTCCTACAGTGGTTTTTCATTGTTTTCGCGCGCAAGACACGAGGCACAGCATGCAAATCAAACTCGCCAACCCCCGTGGCTTCTGCGCCGGCGTGGACCGGGCGATCGAAATCGTCAACCGCGCCCTGGAAGTCTTCGGGCCGCCGATCTACGTGCGTCATGAAGTGGTGCACAACAAGTTCGTCGTTGAAGACCTGCGCAGCCGCGGGGCGATCTTCGTCGAGGAGCTGGATCAGGTGCCGGATGACGTCATCGTGATCTTCAGTGCTCACGGCGTATCCCAGGCCGTCCGTACTGAGGCCGCTGGCCGTGGCCTGAAAGTGTTCGACGCCACCTGCCCGCTGGTGACCAAGGTGCACATCGAAGTGGCGAAATACAGCCGCGATGGCCGTGAATGCATCCTGATCGGCCACGCCGGTCATCCGGAAGTCGAAGGCACCATGGGCCAGTACGATGGCAGCAATGGCGGCGCGATTTACCTCGTCGAAGACGAGAAAGACGTCGCCGAGTTGCAGGTGCATAACCCGGAAAAACTGGCTTTCGTGACCCAGACCACGCTGTCGATGGACGACACCAGTCGCGTCATTGATGCGCTGCGCACGCGCTTCCCGGCCATTGGCGGGCCGCGCAAGGACGACATCTGCTACGCCACGCAAAACCGCCAGGATGCGGTCAAGCAATTGGCTGACGAGTGTGACGTCGTGCTGGTAGTCGGCAGCCCGAACAGCTCCAACTCCAATCGTCTGCGCGAGCTCGCCGAGCGCATGGCCACGCCGGCCTACCTGATCGACGGTGCCGAGGACCTGCAAAAGAGCTGGTTCGATGGCGTTGAACGTATCGGCATCACCGCCGGTGCCTCCGCGCCGGAAGTGCTGGTGCGCGGCGTGATTCAGCAATTGCAGGCCTGGGGCGCAACCGGCGCCGACGAACTTGCCGGTCGCGAAGAGAACATCACGTTCTCGATGCCTAAAGAGCTGCGCGTGCGTTCGATCTGACACGTTTGTTCTTTTGACACAGCGCCTGCTCAGTTTTTTCGCTGGCCAGGCGCACGCGACCGGTCGCCGCCAGTACCACCTGGAGCTGGCTGACCGGCTCGTTTACCGAGCAGATATGTAGTTTCCCTGCCTGAAACATCCGCCCGGGCATCAGCGGCTTACCCAGGCTGCCAAATCTTATATAACGACTCACCCACCAGTTACCGGCAATCGGAATTCGCTGATCGCTCGCGCGTTCGACCAGCAGTGGATTGCTGCTGTCCTCCGGCCCTTTGCCGCTGATATCCAGAATGATTCGCCAGCCCCGGCTCCAGTCGCCGTCGATGCCATGAATGACCACGCTTTGATTGTGCGTGATCGCTAACGTTCGAGCATTGCGAATACCGTCGAGCAGCGATTGCGCAGCCTGATGGCGATGGTTCGACTCGGTGAGCGCGGCAAACGCCGGACTGACCAGCAGCAGAACAATTGCGCCAATCGCCAGTCCCATAAGCAGTTCGATCAGGCTGAAACCCTGTTGCGACATGAAAACTCCCTCCATGGAGTGTGATGAGCGGCGCGCTCCGTGCGCCGGGCAGGGCAAATCAACCGACGCGGGCCGGTTGAATGTTCTAGCGTGTAGAAGCAGGTATAGCCGACGGCAACGGAGGGCATCGATGGATCTTCGTACAAAAGGTTTCACGCTGATCGAGTTGTTGGTCGCGGTCGCGATCTTCGTGATCCTGATCACTCTGGCGGTGCCGGCATTCACCCGCTCGGTGCAGGGCAGCAAGGCCGATACCGAGATGGGCGATCTGCAACGGGCGATCAACTTCGCCAGACTCGAAGCCATCGACCGTGGCACTACCCTGCGTCTGCGCCCGACCGCCGGTGGCAGCGTCTGGACCGGTGAGTTGTCGGTCTACGACAGTACTGGCACTTCGGCCAATGTGTTGCGGGTTGTTCCCGCGATGAGCAGCGGCGCAACTCTGACGCTAACCTCAGGAGTGACCGCACTGGATTTCAACAACCTCGGCGGTCTGGCGGCACCGTCGACGGCGGTGGCCATCAGTTACACGTTGGGCACGCAAAGCAGGACGCTGAACGTGTGTTTGAACGGACGAATTCAATTGGGTGGAAGTTGCGGATGAGGGCAGGGAGCAAAAATGCACAGCAGGGCATGACGCTGATTGAAGTGCTGGTCGCGTTGCTGATTCTGACGGTCGGGTTGCTGGGCGCGGCGGCAGTGCAACTGAATGCGCTGAAATACACCGATAGCTCACGGATGACCAGCCAGGCGAGTTTCATTGCCTACGACATGATGGACCGCATCCGCGCCAACTCCGGCGCCGACTATACCGTCACGCCTCCGACCTCAGGCAACCTGAGCGTTGCCCGCGATCAGGACCTGTACGACTTCTCCACCAATATCATCAATTTCGGCGGCCCGACGGCGACCGGCAGCATCACCCTCAATCAGCGCGTTTACACCATCACAATCAACTGGAGCGATGCGCGGGCGGCCAACACCGCCAGCGCTCAACGCAGTTTTGTCCTGAGCAGTCGCGCTGCAGTCGATCCGGTAGCCACGCCATGAGGCGCCATCAGCGGGGTTTCGGCCTTATCGAAATGCTCATCGCCTTGGCATTGGGGCTCATCGTGGTGTTGGGCGTGGTGCAGATTTTCATTGCGGCGAAGAATACCTATGTCAGCCAGAACAGCGCTGCCGCAATGCAGGAAGACGCGCGTTTTGTGTTGAGCAAAATGATTCAGGAAATCCGTATGGTCGGGATGTTCGGCTGTCTCGGCACTATCCTCGATTCGAGCTCCGCTGGCGACTTCAACGCTGCGCAGGTCATGCCGATCAGTTGGGATAATGCCAACCTGAAACTGACGCTGGTCACCGCCGATATCGGCGGCGGCGGGGGCACACCAACCTGGACGGTACTCACCGATTGTCGTAACAGCGCAACGGCCTATACCGGCCTGCGATCCCCGGCGAGCGGGCAAATCGCGTTCCCTATCCGGCGTCTGATCTACAGCTTCAGCAACAATCAGATTCTCATGGGCACCGGCAGCGGTACGCCGACCCAGCAGGTGCTGGTGAACAATGTCAGTGCGTTCAACGTCACCTTCGGTCTGGCCAGTTCCGCGACGGATGTGGCGGCCTCGACGTATAGCGCCAACCCCAGCGACCCGGCGCGCATCCGCAGTGTGCGCCTGAGCCTGACCCTTGCTGACCCGAGCAATCGGGTCGCCAATCAAACCTTCAATGTGGTTGCCGCTTTGCGCAACCGCTTGCAGTGAGGGGGCAGCGATGAGGATCTCCCTCCACACCCGTCAGGCGCAGCGCGGCATGGTGCTGCTGGTCAGTCTGGTGTTCCTGTTGTTGCTGACCTTGATCGGATTGTCGTCAATGCAGAGCGCCAACCTGCAGGAAAAAATGGCCGGCAGTGTGAGCCTGCGCAATCAGTCGTTCCAGACTGCCGAGGCGGCTTTGCGTGTCGGCGAAAGCGCGGTGCAACTGGACAGTTATTCACTCGCCGGGTGCAGCGGCACCAGCCAATGCGCGCCGCCGGCGGAGTCATCGGTAGTCAGCGCGGCGGGGTTCAACTCGACCTCCGGCGTGACCTGGATTGCCGCCGGCAATGGTTTCTATGGCGTGCAGAACATCGGCACGACGCTGACCGCCGTCAATGTGCCGAGCAACACCTCGGCAACGCTGTATCGCGTCACCGCTGTCGGCATTGCCGGCAGTTCGCGCAGTGTGGTGGAGAGTGTGTATGCGAAGTACTGAACGCTGCGTATCGCTGCTGTTCGGCATGCTGCTGAGCTTCTATCTGGCGACGCCTGTCTATGCATTCACGCCCTCTGATTCACCGCTATTGAGCGCCGCCGCGGTGCCACCGAATGTGATGCTGCTGATCGATGATTCGGGGAGCATGAACAGCATCATTTACGCCGCCGGATTTGATCCGAACGTCAACCGTACACCCGCCCGGCAGTGCAATGCCTTCCTGGGATTGTGCTCTGCGCTCAATGCCCCGCAGATCACCGGCGACACGGTGTTTCTATCGAGCCTGCCGAACTCCGGGTGCTCGGGGGGCGCCTATGCTTTCTACAACAATAGCGTGGCGCCGTTATGCCTGAAGCTCCCCGACCCCGTAGGCAATGAGAACACCCGTTATTCCGCCGATTACATTTCCTATATCGTCGGCCTGGCCACCAGCAACGGCACCCGCGACTTCACCACCGGGGCGATTCCCAACGACTACCGCATCAACGTCGCGCGCAACGTCTCTACGGCCTTGGTCAGCAGCAACCGCACGTTGCGTATCGGCCTGTCGACATTCAACCCTGCCACCAGCACCAACTCCGGCAATGGCGGTTTCATCGCCCGTACGATCAGCGATCTGTCGCCGGTGTCCGGTAGCGTGACTCAAGCCCAGGCCGACGCCAACTATAACGCGCTGATCTCCTCGATCAACGGCCTGAGCGCAGTGGCCAACACGCCGTTGGCCGAAACCTATTACGAGATCACCCGCTACATGCGCGGTATGGCGCCTTACTACAACAGCACGCCCGCGACCTATGCCAGCCCGATTCAGTATCGCTGTCAGAAAAACTACGGCGTGGTCATTACCGACGGCTTACCGACCTTCGATCGAACCTTTCCAACCAACGACCCGTTGAGCGGCAGTCGCTTGCCGAACTGGGACGGCGTCAACAATGACGGCAACAACCTCAATGGCGATGGTGAAGGGGATACGCTGTATCTGGATGACATCGCCAAGTTCGCCTTCGATATCGACATGCGTTCGACCGGTACCGACGCCGCAGGCAAGAGCTGGAATGCGGTGGACTTTCCCAAGCAGAACATGAACACCTACACGGTGGGGTTCACCGCCGACAACGACATGCTCTCCGATGCCGCCGCTTATGGGCAGGGCAAGTACTACCAGGCAACCGACAGCACCGGGCTCAATGCGGCCTTGTCGTCGGCGTTGAGTGACATCACTTCCAAGGCGGGTTCGGGTGGTAGCGGCGTGACCAGTGGCACCACTCTGGCCAGCGGCACCAGTTATTTTCAGACCAGTTACGATCCCAAGGATTGGCGCGGCACGATCAAGCCCTTTGGCTTTACCTCAGCCGGGGCGGTAAACACCTCGGCGGCACTCTGGACCACTGACACGACCATCGTGCCGGGGGCCACTGCGCCGACTTACCAATCGTGGAATACCGCGAATAACGCCGCAGTGACGCTCGCCTACGGCAACTTTGCCACCGCGCAACAGACGACCCTCAGTCAAGGCTTGCCTACCGGCATCACCGGCAACGATCTGGTGGAGTGGAGCAAAGGCACCAACAAGGCCGGGCTGAAAGTGCGCAGTGTGCTGCTCGGCGACATCATCAACTCGCCGCTGGTGCTGGCCTCACCCTCGGACAAGACTGCGTCCGACCTTGCCGGAGACAGCACTTACACCGCTTACCTGGCGACCAAAGCGGCGAACATGAACGCCAGTCTGGTGGTGAACGCCAACGATGGCTTCGTCAACGTCATCAACTCGGCCAACGGCACTCGACGCTACGCCTACATGCCCTCCAGCGTATTGCCGTCCCTGCGGTTGATTGCCGATCCGACCTATATCAACGGCGTCAGCCACAAGTTTCTGGTCGACGGGCAGGTCGGTGTGTACGACGCGCAGCTCAACAGTGCCTGGAAAACCCTGGCCATCGGCGGCACCGGCGCTGGTGGCAAGACCTTTTATGCGCTGCAACTGTTTGACGCTTCGGCGGGCAACGTGTTGCGGGCGTTGTGGGAGGTCAGCGCACCGGCCAACGCCAGCACCGCCAACGCTTTTAATGACCTGGGTTATGCCTACGCTCGTCCGGAAGTGGCACGCTTGGCCGATGGGCGCTGGGCTGCATTTATTGCCAACGGTTACGGCAGTAATTCCGGGGTAGCGGCGTTGTATGTTCTGGACGTGCGCGACGGTTCGCTGATCAAGAAAATCGTCATCGACAGCACTGAAACCACCAATGGTTTGTCCTCCGTGAAACTCAAGGTCAACTCACAGAACGTCGTGCAGGCCGCTTATGGCGGTGACTTGAAAGGGCGCTTGTGGAAGTTCGACTTGAGTGCGACCTCAACGGACAGTTGGGGTGTAGCGTTTTCCGGCAAGCCCCTGTTCACCACAGCCGGCGGAGCCACCCAGCCGATCACCGCGCAACCGCTGCTGGCGGACAACTCGCTTGGTGGCAAACAGATTTTCGTCGGCACCGGCAAGTTCAACGAAACGGCCGACAAGACCAACAAGGATTTGCAGGCGTTCTATTCGGTCTGGGACGCCGATGGCGGCTCGGGGCAGCTCACCGTCAGCAGTTTGCAGGCGCAGGCCATCACGGGCGTGTTCTCCGGCAGTAGCGGGCAGTTCGTGACCACGACGCAGAACGACACGACCTATCCGGGAGAGAGGGGCTGGTACCTGCCCTTGGTGTATAACAACGCGCTGACCGGCGAACGAGTGATCAATCAGGCCAGTCTGGTGCTCGGGCGGATCATCTTCACCACCGCCAGCGTCGATACCACCGACCCGTGTTCCAGTTTCGGCACCGGTAAACTGGTCGAACTCGATGCGTTCAGCGGTAAGATGCTCAACTACGCGGTGCTCGACACCAACGCCGATGGCGTGGTCGACAGCAACGATACGATTTCCAGTGGCGTGGTGTTCACCGGCGGCATTCCGACCCTGAATGCGATCGTCAACGGCGCCACGCGCAAGATTGTGAACGACTCCAGCGGTGGCATTACCACGCTGGTGGAAAAATCCGGCGGCGGCAGCCGTCGTATCATGTGGCGACAAATACAGTAAGCGAGAGTTTGAGGCATGCGCAGATCCAACCGTGGTTTTACCCTGATCGAAATCATGATCGTGATTGCGATCATCGGGATCGTCATCACCATCGGCTATCCGAGCCTCACCGAATACGTGAAAAAGGGTCGCCGCGCCGAAGTGGTTTCGCTACTTTCGGAGCAGGCGCAGACTCTTGAGCGCTACTACACCAAGAACAATGTCTACACCGGCATCACTGGTCTGAGCACGGGTACTGATTTCTACACCCTCACTCCGACCATCGCTGACCAGACCTTCCTGCTGACCGCCACCCGTAAAACGGGCACGGCCATGGCCACCGACAAGTGCGGGGACTTTACCCTGACCAACACCGGCGTCAGAAGCATGAACAACGCGACTACCGGGCTGACCACCAAGGATTGCTGGGGCCGCTGAGGCGCTTTCTTTCGGGTGCCTTTTGCGCCCACTGTCTTTTTACGGTTGGATCAAACATGACCAGGCAACAGCAAGTGGTGATTGTCGGTGGCGGGGTGATTGGCCTGCTGACCGCCTACAATCTCGCCTCCGAAGTGCGCAGCGTGGTGCTGCTCGATCGTTCGAACCTCGGCCAGGAGTCGTCCTGGGCGGGCGGCGGTATCGTTTCGCCGTTGTATCCGTGGCGCTATAGCCCGGCAGTCACCGCGCTGGCGCATTGGTCGCAGGATTTTTATCCACAGCTCGGCGCGCGACTGTTTGCCGATACCGGCGTGGACCCGGAAGTACACACCACGGGCCTGTACTGGCTGGATCTGGACGACGAAGCCGAAGCGCTGGCCTGGGCTGAGCGGGAAAACCGTCCGCTGCGGGCTGTGGATATCTCGGCGGCGCATGACGCGGTGCCGGTGCTTGGCGGCGGTTTTTCCCGGGCGATCTACATGGCTGATGTCGCCAACGTGCGTAATCCGCGCCTGGTGAAATCATTGAAAGCGGCACTGCAGGCATTGCCGAACGTGACCATTCACGAGCAGTGCGAAGTCAGCGCCTTTGTCCGCGAGGGTGAGCAGGTAATTGGCGTCGAGACATCGAAGGGTGTGATCAAGGGCGATCAGGTTGTGCTGACGGCGGGGGCGTGGAGCGGTGATCTGCTCAAGACGCTGGACCTGACGTTGCCGGTCGAACCGGTCAAAGGCCAGATGATTCTCTACAAGTGCGCAGCGGACTTTTTGCCAAGTATGGTCTTGGCCAAGGGCCGTTATGCGATTCCACGTCGCGACGGGCATATCCTGATCGGCAGCACGCTGGAGCACGAGGGTTACGACAAGACGCCGACCGATGTAGCGCTGGAAAGTCTCAAGGCTTCAGCGATCGAGTTGCTGCCGGCGCTGGCGCAGGCCGAAGTGGTCGGGCACTGGGCGGGGTTGCGTCCGGGTTCGCCGGAGGGGATTCCGTACATTGGCCGGGTGCCGGGGTTTACCGGGTTGTGGTTGAACTGCGGGCATTACCGTAATGGGCTGGTACTGGCGCCGGCGTCGTGTCAGTTGTTTGCCGATGTGATGCTGGGGCGGTCGCCGATTATTGATCCGGCGCCGTATGCGCCGGAAGGCCGCATTTAGTCTGCTATTTCTCTGTAGCCTGGCAGATCGCTTTCGCGAGCAGGCTCGCTCCCACAGTTGATCTTTGTCGGTCACAAAATCCAATGTGGGAGCGAGCCTGCTCGCGAAGGGACCCTCAATCCAGGCCCAATTTCTTCAGGCGATAACGCATCGACCGAAACGAAAGACTCAACCGCTGCGCCGCCGCCGTGCGATTCCAGCGCGTTTCTTCCAGCGCTTGCAGAATCAGCTTCCGCTCGACGTTCTCCAAGTAGTCCTCAAGATTGTCGATCTGCGTCAGATCAGCAATCCCGCCATCTGCCGCGCAGTTCCCCTCGCTCAAGCGCAAATCTTCAGCCTCGATCGTACGGTTTTCACACAAGGTGTGTGCCCGCTCGAGCACGTTCTCCAGCTCCCGCACATTCCCCGGAAACCGATAGTTCTTCAGCGCCTCAAGAGCCTGTGGATGTAAACGCGCTGCCGGTTGGCCGGTGTCTTTGGCCAAGCGCGTGAGCATATTGGCCGCCAGCACTTCGATGTCATCGCGCCGCTCACGCAGGGGTGGCACGCGCAGTTCGATCACGTTCAAGCGGTAATACAAATCCTGACGGAAGCGTTCGGCCGCGACCTCTGCATCGAGATCCTTGTGCGTGGCGCAGAGAATCCGTACATCGACCACGCTTTCCTGCTGGCCACCGACACTGCGCACGGCTTTTTCCTGAATCGCCCGCAGCAGTTTGACCTGCATCGACAGCGGCAAGTCTGCCACTTCATCGAGGAATAACGTGCCGCCATGAGCTGCCTGAAACAGCCCCGGCTTGTCCTCGACCGCGCCGGTGAAACTGCCTTTGCGATGGCCGAAAAACTCGCTTTCCATCAGCTCCGAGGGAATTGCCCCGCAGTTCACCGGCACGAACGGCTGGCCCGTACGTGGCCCTTGTTCATGGATCAGGCGCGCGACCAACTCCTTGCCGCTGCCGGACTCGCCACTGATGTACACCGGCGCCTGACTGCGAGCGAGTTTGTCGATTTGCTTGCGCAGTATGCGCATCGGCGGCGAGTCGCCGAGCAAGCGCCGATCGATGGAGGCAAAGCTGCCTCCTGCCGCCGGCATGCGCAGGGCGGTGCCGACCAGTTCGCGCAAGCGGGTAAGGTCCACCGGTTTGGTGAGGAAGTCGAAAGCTCCTGCTTTCAAAGCGTTGATGGCCGTTTCCAGGCTGCCATAGGCGGTGATCATCGCCACCGGCAGTTGTGGGAAACGTTGCTGGATGTGCTGCACCAGCTCCAGCCCCGTACCGTCGGGCAGGCGCATGTCGGTCAGGCACAGGTCGAAGTTCTCGCGGTTCAGCAGCGCTTGGGCTTCAGCCAGATTACGCGCGCTGCAGGTGTCGAGTTTCATCCGTCCCAGGGTGATTTCCAGGAGTTCGCGGATATCCGGTTCGTCGTCGACGATGAGGATTTTTTGCCGTGGGCTCGTGTTCAACTTTGTTTCCGTCCGTGAGCAAAGGTGATGCGAAAGCAGCCGCCGCCTTGGCGTGACTGGAAGTCTAGGCGCGCTTGGTTGCTTTCGCACAGCTCACGGGACAGATAAAGCCCAAGGCCGGTGCCCTGGCTGCTGGTGGTGAAGAAAGGTTCGAACAGATGTGTCTGCTCATCGGCAGGCACGCCGGGGCCGTTGTCCTGCACTTCGAGGACTGCCAACTGGCTGTCGGGATCGCTGAAAAGGGCCAGCCAGACTTCGGCCTGATCATGCAACAGGGCGCTGTGGCGCCAGCCGTTGCGTAACAGATTGTCGAGAATTTGCGTGAGCTGGTTCGGGTCCATCAGCGTGGTGAAATCTCCCGAATTGATCCGCAGGTGAATCTGCTGGCGCTCGCTGGCCTGTTCGCGGCTCTCGGCAACGAAGTTTTCCAGCCATGGCTTGAGATCCAGGCGTTGCGGCGCGCTTTGCTGGCGGCGGGACAGTTGCAGGACGTTTTCGATGACTCGGTTCATGCGCTGGGAGTGGTCTTGAATAATCTGCGTCAGACGCCGATCCGCGCTGTCGAGTTCCTCGGACTCCGCCAATAGCTGTGCGGCATGACTGATGGCCCCCAGCGGATTGCGGATCTCGTGGGAGATGCCGGCGGTCAGGCGCCCGAGCGCGGCAAGTTTCAGCTGCTGAGCTTGCTGGGCGATTTGCGCGAGGTCTTCGAGAAACACCAGGGTTTGCTGGTTCGGGCTTTGTTCGAGGGCGATGAAGCTTGGCTGCAGTTCCAGGCCATTGCCGGGGATTTTCAGGCTCTGCGGGCGCAAGGTCGGGTTGTTCAGCCACAGTTGCAGGCGATCGACCAGCGCCGTGGAATAGTCATCGATCAAATGCCCTTGAAGGTGCGATTGCGCGAGCAGGGTTTGCGCGCTGTGATTGGCCAGTTGCACCCGACGCGCCTCGTCGAGCACCAGAATGCCGGTGCGCATGCGTTGCAGGATCAACGCGTTGAGGGCTTCGAGGCTGACCACTTCGCTGGCGCGTTGCTCTGCAAGGGTTTCGCTGACTTCGAGGCGGCGGATCAGCCCCTGCACCAGCAACGACGCGGCAAAGCACAGGGCACCGAGGGTGCCGGCCTGCAAGTATTCATTGGCGCTCAGGGGTTGGTTGAAGCCGAGCAGGAAACTCGAGCCGACGATGCCCAGCGCACCGATGGCCGCGATCAACAGGCCGATGCGCCGCCGTAGCAGGGTGTTGCTGATCGCCACGGAGACAATCAGCAAATTACCCAGTGCACTGCCGACGCCGCCCGCAGCAAAGAACAAACCGCATAAAAGCAGGACATCGACGAGGGCCAGACTGAACAGCTGCGCGGGCCGTCGGGTGTTCTCCAGGAACACCACCAACAGAATATTGAGGATCAGGTACAGCCAGCTGCCGCCGCGCAGCATTTCGTCGTTGGCCGACGTCAGCAAGCGGTTGTCCATATTGCTGGAGATCAGCAGCACCAGCGTGATGCCGATACTTAAGCGGTAGAGATGATAAAGGCGCAGCAGGCGCTGCGCCTGTTTGCTGTCGGCGTGGGTGGCCTCAGCGATCACGGGTACCCGGGCCTTGCTCAAGGTGAGCCTGGCTGCAATACCACTGTTGTTGCACGCTCAGCGCGCGATCGCGCGGCAGGTGCACGCCGCAATGGGCGCAGCGCACCATCGGTGGAGCGTCCTGTTCGCGAGGGGCACGGTTGGATTGATTGGACGCGGCAGGCGCCTTGAATTTACGCCACAACCATATCGCGGCGAAAATCACGACGATCCAGAACAATAAACGAAGCATGATGAGCGGCTTTTCGACTGATGATCCGGCAGTTTAGCCAAGGACCTGACGAGCGCACAGCGGATTAAAGCGCAGAAATGAAAAAGGGAGATCCGCAGATCTCCCTTTTCTGTACCGCCGGAGTGATCAGTCGAACACGCCGAAGGTCATGTAGCTGAACCACGAACGGTCGGTGTTGCTCGACTCAGGTTCTGGCTCTTCGATCACGTCGCCGTTTTCGTCTTTAGGCTTGAGCTCGTTCGGGATCGCGTCTTTCGCGTCCTGGAACTGCTTCTGCACGTCCTGGTTGGCGCGGGTCTCTCCTGGCGGCAGCGGTGGACGCGACTCGATCAGGCCCAAAGTCGCCTTGCTCAGGAACGAGCGGTTGTCGGCTTCAGCAACCCGTGGCACGAACTGGCCGTCTTGCAGGCTCGGGTGGTTCGGGTAGTTGAGCTTCAGGGTCTCCAGGCTGGTCGCCGCCAGTTCGTCCAGGTGCAGACGCTGGTAGGCTTCAGTCATCACCGCCAGGCCGTCGCCGACCGATGGGGTTTCCTGGAAGTTTTCCACTACATAGCGACCACGGTTGGCAGCGGCTACATAAGCCTGACGGGTCAGGTAGTAGTCGGCCACGTGGATTTCGTAGGCGGCCAGCAGGTTGCGCAGGTAGATCATGCGCTGCTTGGCGTCCGGCGCGTAGCGGCTGTTCGGGTAACGGCTGGTTAGCTGGGCGAACTCGTTGTACGAGTCGCGCGCGGCGCCCGGGTCACGCTTGGTCATGTCCAGCGGCAGGAAGCGCGCCAGCAGGCCGACGTCCTGGTCGAACGAGGTCAGACCTTTCAGGTAGTACGCGTAATCCACGTTCGGGTGCTGCGGATGCAAACGAATGAAACGCTCGGCGGCAGACTTTGCAGCTTCCGGCTCGGCGTTCTTATAGTTGGCGTAGATCAGCTCCAGCTGTGCCTGATCGGCGTAGCGACCGAACGGATAACGCGACTCCAGAGCCTTCAGCTTGGCTGTGGCGCTGGTGTAGCTGTTGTTGTCCAGGTCAGTCTGAGCCTGCTGATACAGCTCGGCTTCGCTGAGGTTTTCGTCTACGACTTCCTTCGATGAGCAAGCAGCGGTCAATGCGAGGATGGCGATCAGCAGCAGGTGTTTCACTTGCATGGCGGCTTGCGTCCCTATGACGGCCGCTGTCTTGGGCGGGGCCGTCCTGTTATGATGAGCGCCCCGTTGAAAAGCCTCGGGGCAAAAGACGCCGTATTTAACCACAAGCGCGCAGCCGAAACCAAAGGCTGTGCCGACGCCCAGTCAGAGCATGTCCGATAAAATTGAACTTCGCGCAGAGGTGCCGTCCGATTTGGGCGGCCAACGCCTCGATCAAGTCGCCGCCCAACTCTTCGCTGAGCACTCACGCTCGCGCCTTTCCGCCTGGATCAAAGAAGGTCGCCTGACTGTGGACGGGGCGGTCATCCGCCCTCGCGACATCGTGCACGGCGGTGCCATCCTTGAGCTGACTGCCGAGCAGGAAGCCCAGGGCGAGTGGATCGCCCAGGACATCGAGCTCGACATCGTCTATGAAGACGACGACATCCTGGTGATCAACAAGCCTGCGGGCCTGGTGGTGCACCCGGCTGCCGGTCACGCCGATGGCACGCTGCTCAACGCCTTGCTGCACCATGTGCCGGATATCATCAATGTCCCGCGCGCCGGTATCGTGCATCGTCTGGACAAGGACACCACCGGTTTGATGGTGGTGGCCAAGACCATTCAGGCGCAGACCAAGCTGGTTGCACAATTGCAGAGCCGCAGCGTCAGCCGCATCTACGAGTGCATCGTGATCGGTGTGGTCACCGCCGGGGGCAAGATCAACGCGCCGATCGGTCGCCACGGCCAACAGCGCCAGCGCATGGCGGTGATGGAAGGCGGCAAGCCTGCCGTCAGCCACTACCGCGTGCTGGAGCGCTTCCGTTCCCACACCCATGTACGGGTGAAACTGGAAACCGGTCGTACGCACCAGATCCGTGTGCACATGGCGCATATCAACTTTCCGTTGGTCGGCGACCCGGCATACGGCGGTCGTTTCCGCATTCCGCCAGCGGCTAACCCGACGATGGTTGAATCCCTCAAGCACTTCCCGCGTCAGGCGCTGCATGCACGCTTCCTGGAACTGGATCACCCGACGAGCGGTGAGCGGATGAGCTGGGAATCGCCGCTGCCGGAAGATTTCGTCTGGCTGCTGACCCTGCTCAAGCAGGATCGCGAGGCTTTCGTCGGATGAACTGGCTGACGCCGGACTGGCCTGCGCCGGCCAGCGTCAAAGCCTGCGTCACCACTCGCGAGGGTGGTGTCAGCGAGGCGCCGTTCGACAGTCTCAATCTGGGCGATCATGTCGATGATCGTCCTGAGGCCGTTGCCGAGAATCGTCGGCGTCTGACCGAGCACTTCTCTATACAGCCTGCCTGGTTGCAGCAAGTGCACGGGATTGCCGTGGCGCAAGCTGATCCGGGCATCGTTGCGACGGCAGATGCGAGCTGGACGGCAACGCCGGCTATTGCCTGCGCGGCGATGACGGCGGACTGTCTGCCGGCATTGTTCTGTGATCGTGCCGGTACTCGCGTCGCTGCGGCTCACGCCGGTTGGCGTGGTCTGGCGGCGGGGGTGCTTGAGGCTACTCTCGACAGCCTCGATGTTCCGGCTGACGAGGTACTGGTCTGGCTGGGCCCGGCCATTGGCCCGCAAGCCTTTGAAGTCGGCCCGGAAGTGCGGGAGGTCTTCATCAAGCAATTGCCGGAAGCGGCAAAAGCCTTCGTGCCAAGCCACAATGCTGGCAAGTTCATGGCGGACATCTATCTGCTGGCGCGCCTGCGTCTGGCTGAACGGGGTGTCACCGCTGTTTATGGCGGCGGTTTCTGCACCGTGACCGATCCGCGCTTCTTTTCTTACCGCCGCGCGGCGCGCACCGGTCGCTTTGCCTCCCTCGTTTGGCTCACCCGCTAGACTTGTCTGACTTACATCAACTCTCCGACGCTTGAATCTCCCAGAATCGACCGCATCTACAGTGCTATCTGGCAGGTTTCTTTATTCAGGATGGTTTTTAGGTCCGGCCTGCTCAAAAGGAAGGTGACCCATGCGTATAGACCGTTTAACCAGCAAATTACAGTTGGCCTTGTCCGACGCCCAGTCGTTGGCGGTTGGCCACGATCATCCGGCGATTGAGCCGGCGCACTTGATGCAAGCCATGCTTGAACAGCAGGGTGGTTCGATCAAACCTCTGCTGATGCAGGTGGGCTTCGACGTCAACAGCTTGCGTAAAGAGCTGACCAAAGAACTCGACCAATTGCCGAAAATCCAGAACCCGACCGGCGACGTCAACATGTCGCAGGATCTGGCGCGCCTGCTTAATCAAGCTGACCGTCTGGCCCAGCAGAAAGGCGACCAGTTCATTTCCAGTGAACTGGTGCTGCTCGCGGCGATGGACGAGAACAGCAAGCTCGGCAAATTGCTGCTCGGCCAGGGTGTGAGCAAGAAAGCCCTGGAAAACGCGATCAACAATCTGCGCGGTGGCGAAGCGGTAAACGACGCCAACCACGAGGAGTCGCGTCAGGCGTTGGACAAGTACACCGTCGACCTGACCAAACGCGCCGAAGACGGCAAGCTCGATCCAGTGATCGGTCGTGATGACGAAATCCGTCGCACCATTCAGGTTCTGCAACGCCGCACCAAGAACAACCCGGTGTTGATCGGTGAGCCTGGTGTGGGTAAAACCGCGATTGCCGAAGGTCTGGCCCAGCGCATCATCAACGGCGAAGTGCCGGATGGCCTCAAAGGCAAGCGTCTGCTCTCGCTGGACATGGGCGCGCTGATTGCCGGTGCCAAGTATCGCGGTGAGTTCGAAGAGCGCCTGAAGTCGCTGCTCAACGAGCTGTCGAAGCAGGAAGGGCAGATCATTCTGTTCATCGACGAACTGCACACCATGGTCGGCGCCGGTAAAGGCGAAGGCTCGATGGATGCCGGCAACATGCTCAAGCCTGCGTTGGCGCGTGGTGAGTTGCACTGCGTTGGCGCGACCACGCTCAACGAGTACCGCCAATATATAGAGAAGGACGCGGCGCTCGAACGACGCTTCCAGAAAGTCTTGGTGGATGAGCCGAGCGAAGAAGACACCATCGCCATCCTGCGTGGCCTCAAAGAGCGTTATGAGGTTCACCACAAAGTGGCGATCACCGACGGCGCGATCATCGCCGCGGCCAAGCTCAGCCATCGCTACATCACCGATCGGCAGCTGCCGGACAAGGCCATCGACCTGATCGACGAAGCCGCCAGCCGTATCCGCATGGAAATCGATTCCAAGCCGGAAGTGCTCGATCGTCTGGAACGTCGCCTGATTCAGTTGAAGGTGGAATCCCAGGCGCTGAAGAAAGAAAGCGACGACGCGGCGAAGAAACGCCTGGAAAAACTCCAGGAAGAAATCGAGCGTCACGAGCGGGAGTATTCGGATCTGGAGGAAATCTGGAACTCGGAAAAAGCCGAGGTACAGGGTTCTGCACAGATTCAGCAGAAGATCGAGCAGTCGCGTCAGGAACTGGAAGCGGCGCGCCGCAAAGGCGACCTGAATCGCATGGCCGAGTTGCAGTACGGGGTGATCCCGGATCTGGAGCGCAGTCTGCAAATGGTCGATCAGCACGGCAAGAGCGAGAACCAGTTGCTGCGCAGCAAGGTGACTGAAGAAGAAATCGCTGAAGTCGTGTCGAAGTGGACCGGCATCCCTGTGTCGAAAATGCTCGAAGGCGAGCGCGACAAGCTGATGAAGATGGAAAGCCTGTTGCACCAACGTGTGATCGGTCAGGACGAAGCGGTGGTCGCCGTCGCCAACGCAGTGCGCCGTTCGCGTGCCGGGTTGTCTGACCCGAATCGTCCGAGCGGCTCGTTCATGTTCCTCGGCCCGACCGGTGTCGGTAAAACCGAGCTGTGCAAGGCGCTGGCCGAATTCCTCTTTGATACTGAAGAGGCGATGGTGCGGATCGACATGTCCGAGTTCATGGAGAAACATTCCGTGGCTCGCTTGATCGGTGCACCACCGGGATACGTCGGTTATGAAGAGGGCGGTTACCTGACCGAGGCGGTACGTCGCAAGCCTTACTCGGTGATCCTGCTGGACGAGGTCGAGAAGGCGCACCCGGATGTATTCAACATCCTCCTGCAAGTGCTTGAGGATGGTCGTCTGACCGACAGCCATGGCCGTACGGTGGACTTCCGCAATACCGTCATCGTCATGACCTCGAACCTCGGTTCGGTGCAGATCCAGGAACTGGTCGGTGATCGTGAGGCGCAACGTGCTGCAGTAATGGATGCGCTGACGTCGCACTTCCGTCCGGAGTTCATCAACCGGGTCGACGAAGTGGTGATCTTCGAGCCTCTGGCACGGGATCAGATCGCGGGCATTACCGAGATTCAGTTGGGCCGTCTGCGCAGCCGTCTGGCCGAGCGCGAGCTGAGGCTGGAGCTGAGTCCGGAGGCGATGGACAAGCTGATCGCCGTTGGCTACGACCCGGTGTATGGCGCACGTCCTTTGAAACGAGCGATTCAGCGCTGGATCGAAAACCCGCTGGCGCAGTTGATCCTCTCGGGTCACTTCATGCCGGGCGACACGGCGACCGGCGCGGTCGAGAACGACGAAATCGTTTTCAACTGAGCCAAAGCGCCAAAGAAAAAAGGAGGGCCCCACATTGTGGGGCCTTTTTTTTCGTTAGGCTGTTGAACTCAAAGGAAAAGGCTTGTAAAGTGCGCCCCGCAGTCAGTCACCGGCAGCGTTTCAATCCTCTGGGTTGAAAACTGAAATAAGTTGCAAATCATTAACTTGAAAGCAATTTAGGGGGTTGACAGAGGTGTTCTAGGTTGTAGAATAGCGCGCCTCAGACACACGAACGCAGCGATGCGAACGAGTGGCTAGATGCAGTAAGTTTCACCGTTGTAAATTGAAATATGTAGTTCCGTGATAGCTCAGTCGGTAGAGCAAATGACTGTTAATCATTGGGTCCCAGGTTCGAGTCCTGGTCACGGAGCCAATTTCAAACCGGGGTATAGCGCAGTCCGGTAGCGCGCCTGCTTTGGGAGCAGGATGTCAG
>NZ_MOBX01000001.1:0-25333 GCF_003732425.1 Pseudomonas fluorescens | reverse complement strand
CGCCTGCTTTGGGAGCAGGATGTCAGGAGTTCGAATCCCCTTACCCCGACCATATTAAAAATCCTCGTATCGAAAGATACGGGGATTTTTTTTGTCCTTTGAAAAGACAATTCCCTTCAAGTCATCGTACAACTGGCCGATAGCCCGCTAACACGAGGGGACTGTCATGGCTTTCGTCCCTTGAATCTGGCCAATACAAAAATAAGGGCGTTCGTCATGTTGCTTCGTCAGTTGAATATTGCTCCCCGGGCGGCCCTGGGCTTCGCCCTGATCGCGGTGTTGGTGGCATTGCTCGGCGTGTTTGCGCTGGGGCAGATGTCGAGTATTCGCGACAGTGAAGTCGCGGTAGAAAATCAGTGGCTGCCGAGCATTCGTGGCGGTGACGAGATTCGCGAGATCATGCTGCGCATCCGCACCATCTCATTGCGCATGGCGCTGGATCAGGATGCGAACAATATCGCCACCTACCGCAGCCAGATGGACACCCGCGACAAGGAGCTGAGCGAGAAGATCGCCGCCTACGACAAACTGGTCAACACCCCTGAAGGCCAGCAGCTATATGACCAATTCAAAAAGACCTTCGCCGCGTATCGCAGCGGTATCGCCCAATCCTTCGCCCTCGCCGAGCAAGGCAAGCGTGACGAGCTGACCAAGTTGTTGCTGGTCGACATGAAAACGGTCGTCGATGGCTCCGGCAAACAACTCAACGACCTCGCGGACCTGTTCGCCAAACAGGTCGCCGCCGAAAGCCAGAAGTCCGCTGCGCACTACGAAAACTCGCGCACGATTGTCAGTTTGTTTATTGCGTTGGCCGCGCTGGCCACGGTCGCACTGGCGATGATGCTCACCCGCAGCATCGTCCGGCCGCTGAGCAGCGCCGTGAGCGCAGCAGAAAGTGTCGCGCAGGGTGATCTGACCCGACCGATCGAGACCCATGGCAACGATGAAGTCAGTCGCTTGCTCAAGGCTCTGGCGACCATGCAGCAGAACCTGCGCGAGACGCTGCAGGGCATCAGCGGTTCGGCGACGCAACTGGCGACCGCTGCCGATGAGCTCAATGCCGTGACACTCGACAGTACACAGGGCTTGCAACAACAGAACAACGAGATCGAACAGGCCGCGACGGCTGTTAATCAGATGACGGCCGCAGTGGAAGAGGTCGCACGCAATGCGGTGTCGACCTCTGACGCGACCCGTCAATCCAGCGAGTCGGCGCATCTGGGGCAGGTGCGCGTCAGTGAGACCGCCACGGCCATCAACGCCTTGGCGAGCGACGTGCAACAGACCGGTGAGCTGGTGCAATCACTGGCCAACCAGTCGCAGGACATCGGCAAAGTGCTGGATGTGATACGGGCGATTGCCGAGCAGACCAACCTGCTGGCGCTCAACGCGGCGATTGAGGCGGCGCGGGCCGGTGAGAGCGGGCGAGGCTTTGCTGTGGTCGCCGATGAAGTGCGGGCGCTGGCCTATCGCACGCAGCAATCGACGCAGGAGATCGAGCAGATGGTCCAAGGCATGCGCAGCGGTTCGAGCCTGGCGCTGGATTCGATGCAGGCCAGTACCGCGCGGGCGACGACCACGCTGGCGTTGGCTGAGCGCGCCGGTGAGGCGCTGCAAACCATTACCGCGTCGGTGCATGAGATCCATGAGCGCAACCTGGTGATCGCCAGCGCTGCGGAAGAACAAGCGCAAGTCGCGCGGGAAGTGGACCGCAATCTGGTGAACATTCGGGATTTGTCGGTACGTTCTGCCGCAGGCGCTGACCAGACGAGTGCTTCCAGCCATGAGTTGTCGCAACTGGCCAACGCCTTGCAGAGCATGGTGCGGCGCTTCCAGTTGTAAACAGCCACACATAAAAAAGCCGCGCTGCTCACAGGAGAAGCGCGGCTTTTTTCTGCCGATCAGGCGCCGTCTTGGTCTTTCAGGTGCTCGAACAGGCCTTTCGGCATCTTCTTGCCGTTGGCTTCAAAGTTGGCCTTCACGTTGTTGTAGGCCTCTTGCTCGTCGATAAAGCCGTCATGGTTGGTGTCGATCTTGTCGAAGTCGGACTTCGGCGCGACTTTCAGAAATTCGGCACGCGAGACCTTGCCGTCACCATCGCTGTCGGTCTTGGCCATCGAGGCGTCGCCACATTTGCCTTCACCGCATTTGCCTTCCGGCGCTTTCACTGAGGTTTGCGCCGAGGCAACCATGTAGCCCTGTGACAATGGCTGAGCGGCAAACACCGAACCGGACAGCATCAAACCGCCTGCCAGAGCCGCGCCGATCAGGCCAATGGATTGTTTACCTAGGGAGGGCGAAGTACGGGACATTTACATTCTCCTGGGCTGCGCTGTGCAACCACACATTAAGGACGATTGCCTGAGCAGGTGTTGCTCGGGTGTGGCCATTAAGCGGTGGCGGTGTATCGCGACTGTGTCGCGCAGCGGGGGAGTTTGTAAGCGAAGCTGGGAAAAGCGGGGCGGGGATACAGTACGAAACAGATATCTCTATCAACACAAAACATTGTGGGAGCGAGCCTGCTCGCGAAGGGGTTGTATCAGGCGACATTTCTGTCGTTTGACTCACCGCATTCGCGAGCAGGCTCGCTCCCACAGGTTCTTTTTTTAGTGCAATTTCAGACGCGGCTCGGTGCCACGGCCAATCTTGCTGCCGAGCATCAGCATCGCCGTGCGGAACGGCCCGTACAGCGCCATCTGGTGCATGCGGTACAGCGACACGTAAAACATCCGCGCCAGCCAGCCTTCGAGCATCACGCTGCCGGTCAGGTTGCCCATCAAGTTACCCACCGCCGAAAAACGCGACAGTGAGATCAGCGAGCCATAGTCGGTGTACTTGTACTCCGGCAGGGTCTTGCCTTCGATGCGCAGTTTCAGCGACTTGGCCAGCAACGACGCCTGTTGGTGCGCCGCTTGGGCACGCGGCGGCACATTGCGATCGGTACCCGGTTGCGGGCACGCGGCGCAGTCACCGAAAGCAAAGATGTTCTCGTCGCGCGTGGTTTGCAGCGTCGGCAGCACTTGCAGTTGATTGATGCGGTTGGTTTCCAGGCCGTCGATGTCCTTGAGGAAACCCGGCGCGCGAATGCCCGCCGCCCAGACCTTCAGGCTGGCCTTGATCTCGTTGCCGTCGGCAGTGATCAGGCTGTCGGCGGTCACTTCGCTGACCGAAGCGTTGGTCATCACATTGACCCCGAGTTTTTCCAGGGTTTTGTGTACCGGTCCGCTGATGCGCTCCGGCAGGGCAGGCAACACCCGTGGCCCTGCTTCGATCAGGGTGATGTGCATGTTTTCCGGTTTGATCCGGTCCAGACCATAAGCGGCCAATTCATGCGCAGCGTTATGCAGTTCCGCCGCCAGTTCCACGCCCGTCGCGCCAGCGCCGACGATCGCGACGCTGATCTGCTCGACCACATCGGTTTGCCCGGCGTGGGCGCGCAGATAGTGGTTGAGCAGTTGCTGGTGGAAGCGCTCGGCCTGTTTGCGGGTGTCGAGGAACAGGCAATGCTGCGCCGCACCCTGAGTGCCGAAATCATTGGTGGTGCTGCCGACGCTGATCACCAGCGAGTCGTACTGCACTTCACGCGCCGGCACCAGTTCTACGCCGTTTTCGTCGTAGGTCGCCGCCAGCTGGATTTTCTTCTGTGCGCGATCGAGCCCGCTCATGCGCCCCAGCTGGAACTCGAAGTGGTTCCATTTTGCCTGGGCAACATAGTTGAGTTCGTCTTCGGAAGAGTTCAGCGATCCGGCGGCCACTTCGTGCAGCAGGGGCTTCCAGATGTGCGTCAGGTTCGCGTCGACCAGCATCACACTGGCCGTGCCGCGCTTGCCCAGAGTCTTACCCAGACGGGTAGCCAACTCCAGACCGCCGGCGCCGCCGCCGACAATAACAATACGATGGGACATGGGGATAACTCGCAAGGTTTTTAAAGGAAATCGGTGCGGTTACCCAAGCGAGCGCCAAGCTGCTCATAGCGTCAGGTAACTGATTAATCGGCTCAACAGGCCCAGACCAATGGTCACTGCCAGCACCAGCACGAGGAGCATCCACGGCCGGAAAGGCCGGCGCTCGACTCGGTGTTGGGACAGTTGCAGGTACTCTTCGACATGTTTCTGGTCTTCGGGGTTCAGGCGGCTGGTCATATTTGCCTCGTCAGGTAGACGTTGCTGAATGGGCAGAAGCTACAGCGGTTTTTATCCGGGGTTGAACGCAGCATAGCCGCTGTCCGGAACCGGCTCGACGCTGACCCGGTCTTCGAGGCGAATGATCCCGCTTTGTAACACCCGCGCGGTAATTCCGCCATGCCCGCGCACCGCTTGAAAAGTGCCGGGGCCAAGGTTGTTTTGCAGGCGTGCGCAGGGCTGACACCAGCCCGTGGTTTCGAATATTGCCTGACCGATGCGAAAGCGCCGACCCTTGAGGCTAAACAAATTGATACCGCTGATAACGAGGTTGCGCCGCAGGTCTTCAGGCTTGACCGGTTGATCTTCAGGGCGACCCATCAACGCGCTGATCACCGCCAGATGTTCCCACTGAATCAGCGTCACCTGTCGCGCGTTGCGCACACCGGGGCGCGCGTGGTCGCCGGTCAATCCCGCTTCCAGCCGCGCCTCCACTGCATCGAGTTCGATCATCGGCCCGCGCGACTCGGGGCGCACGCCGATCCAGCGCACACGTCCAGTCTGCGGCACATCGGCGATCAATTGCTGAAGTGGTGTCACAGACTGATTCCCACATCAAAAACAATGCTGCGACCGAGGTTGCTGCGCAGAAAATCCGGCGCGTCCGGGTGGGCGAACAGCACGCGGGCGAAGGTCGGGCCGACCAGGGACAGCGAGCGCCAGCCCTGACGCAGATATTCGGTGGGCGGTGGAAAATGGCTGTTCAAATCCAGTACTTCTCGTTTGAGGCTGGCGAAGGCGATGATGTCGAGTTCGCCCAGATCCATACCGCGTTCTTTGTAGTTGTGGGCTTTCTTGCGCAAGGTCGGTGCCAGTCGCAGCAGGAACTCGTTGGCCGGGATGCGTTTGGGCTTGGCCTCGCGGCGCACCAGTTGGCTCAGGGAAAAAGCGCTGCGTCGGCGCTGCAATTCATCGCGCCATTCGTCGTTGAGCCGGCGCCCCTCATCGAGCACGAAGAACACCTCGAAATTGGCATCGCGAAACAGTACGTCCGGCGGTTCGCCGGCCGGCGCGAATTCGTCGGCGCGGTAGGGAATGTTCAGGCCTTGCAGCAGGCGCTGGCAAACCCAACGCTCACGCTCCCATTTGCGGGCATTGGACAGAAAGGCGTTGGCCTGCTCGGCCGCGATGGTCAGCAGGCGTAAATAATCTGAGTCATCCATAAGCCCAAGCTTAGCGTCCAAATGCGACAAGCTGAAAGCGTTACGCGGCAAAGTGCATCAGTGGGCAGTGGAGAGGGGCGGTGTAGACTCATGGAAATTGACTATTTGCGTCAAACCGAGAGGACTCATCGTGAAATTTCGCTGGCTGCTGCTGTTTGCTGTTTTTCCGCTGTGTGCCCATGCGCTCGAAACCGGCGAGCGTCTGGCTCCCTGGACGCTGCTCGATCAGTACGAGCAACCCTTCACCCTCGACAACAGCACCACCACGCTGCTGGTGGCGCGCGATATGGACGGCGCCAAGCTGATCAAGGAAGCGTTGAAGGATCAGCCCAAGGGCTATCTGGAGGCGCGTCACGCGGTGTTCGTTGCCGACATCCAGCGCATGCCGGCGCTGATTGCCAGAATGTTTGCCGTACCGGCCATGCGCGACTACCACTACCGGGTCATGCTGGATCGAGAAGGCCGGGTTGCGTCGCGCTATCCCGGCGCGGAAGGCCAGGTGTTGTGGTTGCAACTCAAGGACGGTCGATTGCTCTCGCAACGTGAGTACGCCAACGCGAGCGACCTGCGCGAGGCACTGGAGAAGGCGCGCCCATGATCGGCGTCGAGGTGCTGGCAAATGAAAGTCTGCTGCTGGGCTGGCTGATTTATCTGCCGGTGCTGCTCTGGGCGATTGTGCGGGCGCCGTGGGTCGAGTTGTTCAGCGACAGTCGGCGTCAGCATCTGCTGTTCGGCACCGTGTTTGCGTTGTTTCTGTTGTGGTTAATGCGCAGGGATTTCGACACGGGCGTGTCGTATCACTTCCTCGGCATGACGGCGGTAACGCTGTTGCTGGACTGGCCGCTGGCGATCGTTGGCGGGCTGGTGGCGCAAATCGGCCTGGTGCTGCTCGGGCGTCAGGATCTCGCGGCGATGGGGGTCAATGGCGCTTTGTTCATTTTGCTGCCGGTCCTCGTCACCGAGTGCGTGGCGATCCTCGTCGAGCGTGCTCAGCCGCGCAATCCGTTCGTGTACATCTTCTGTTCCGGATTTTTTGCCGCCGCGCTGTCCGCCTTGTTGTGCTTGATCCTGAGCCTGACGCTGCTGTGGTACGACGGCCTCTTCGCCATGCCGGAATGGCTGGAGGACTTCATCGGTTACTTGTGGCTGATCATTTTCCCCGAGGCGTTCATCAACGGCATGATCGTCAGTGCGCTGGTTGTATTTAGCCCGGAATGGCTGGAGACCTTCAACCGCACGCGCTACCTTTCGGCGCCGTGGAAGGACGACGATCCGAAGTCTTGATACACATCAAACCCGCCCCGCGCGGGAAATTTCATGCTCGCGCAAATCCCTTCAGGAGCAGCGGCATGAGTGTTTACGAGTGGGCCAGGCAGGAAACCCGGCAGAGTCTGGAGATGGCGCAGGAAGTCGGTTTCGACCCGGGCTTGAGTTTGCGCGCCTTGCTCAGTGCCGTGGTGCAGCAGAGCAAGGCCGTGCGCAACGCCGAAGACCTGGCCGACGAGTTGCGTTTTCTGGCGGAAAACCTCGACGACGATCAGGACTACGGCTTTATGCGGCCCTGAACGGGATCAGTGACGCGGATCGAAGTCGCCGGAAAACAGTTCGTCCTCGGCATCCGGTGCGACTGGGATCTTGTGTTCTTCCGACGCCCAGGCGCCGAGGTCGATCAGCTTGCAGCGATCGGAGCAGAACGGACGAAACTTGTTTTCGGGGGTGAATTCCAAGGGGGCGCCGCAGGTCGGGCATTCAACGGTGGGGATCTGGCTCATGCTTGGCCTCCGGATAAAGTCAGGTAAAAGTGATGCAGGCGCTCGACCTCGCTGTGCAGCCAGGCGAGATCGCGGTCATTGACCACCACGTCGTCGGCGCGGCTCACACGCTCTTCGCGGCTCGACTGAGCCTTGAGGATCGCCTGAACCTGCTGCTCGCTGGTCTGGTCACGCTGCAAGGTGCGTTCGATCTGCAATTGTTGCGGAGCGTCGATCACCAGAATGCGCTGGGTCATCGCGTATTGCCCGGATTCGATCAACAACGGCGACACCAGAATCGCGTAAGGCGATTTTGCCAGCGCCAGATGATGAGCGATTTCTTCGGCGATCAACGGATGCAGCAGCGCTTCGAGCCAGCGACGTTGCTCCGGCACTTCGAAGATCAGTTTGCGCAGGGCGGCGCGATCCAGCGTGCCATCGGCCTGCAGCACGCCAGGGCCGAAGTGTTCGGCAATCTTTGCCAGCGCCGGACGCCCCGGCTCAACCACCCAGCGTGCCGCGTGATCGGCATCCACCACGTGGACACCCAAATCAATGAAGTGCTGGGCTGCCGCGCTCTTGCCGCTGCCGATGCCGCCAGTGAGGCCGAGAATCCAGGGTTTTTCCACAGGGGTATTCATTTCAAACCGACAAACTGCCAATAGAAGGCGGTTATTTGACCACCCCAGAGCAAGGCAATCCAGCCAGCAATTGCCAGGTAGGGGCCGAAAGGGATCGGCGTCGAGGTTTTCTGCTCGCGCAGGCGCAGCAAAATCACCCCGATAATGGCGCCGACCAGCGATGACAACAGAATCGTCAGCGGCAGAATCTGCCAGCCGCCCCATGCCCCCAGCAGCGCCAACAGCTTGAAATCCCCGTGACCGATGCCGTCCTTGCCGGTCAGCAGCTTGAACAGCCAGAACACTGACCACAGCGCCAGGTAACCGGCCACTGCGCCCCACAACGCATCGTGCAAGGTCACGAACAGGCCGAAACTGTTGACGATCAACCCCAGCCACAGCAACGGCAGCACCAGCACATCGGGCAGCAGTTGATGTTCGGTGTCGATCAGACTCATCGCCAGCAAGCCCCAGGTGAGGAATATCAGCAGGCACGCCGGCCAACCGAAACCCAAGTGCCAGGCGATGAAAGCCGAGAGCAGCCCGCAGGCCAGTTCAATCAACGGATAACGTTTGCTGATCGGCGCGGTGCACGCTGAACAGCGCCCGCGTAGCCATAGATAACTGAGCAGGGGAATGTTTTCCCACGGGCGAATCCGGTGGGCGCACTGCGGGCATTCGGAGTGCGGCAGCATCAGGTTATAGGTGGGTTGCGGCGTTTCGCCGGGCAGACCGAGCACATCGTGGGCCTGCTGGCGCCAGTCGCGTTCGAGCATCTTCGGCAGGCGCCAGATCAGCACATTGAGAAAGCTGCCAACCACCAGGCCCAGCAGCAGGGCGGTGCCGACAAAGGCCAGCGGATACGCGGCAAACAGTTCGTCGATAGGCATGTCAGACCGCTGAGCCGAGCTGGAAGATCGGCAGGTACATGGCCACCACCAGCCCGCCGACGATTACCCCCAGCACAACCATGATGAACGGCTCCATGAGGCTGGTGAGGTTGTCGACCATGTTATCCACTTCTTCCTCGTAAAACCCCGCGACCTTGTCGAGCATGTCGTCCAGTGCGCCGGACTCTTCACCAATCGCGGTCATTTGCACGGCCATGCTGGGAAAGACTCCGGTGCTGCGCATTGAGAAATTCAGCTGCATACCGGTGGAAACGTCCTGACGAATGCGCAGCACGGCTCGCTTGAAGACGACGTTGCCGGTGGCGCCGGCCACCGAGTCGAGCGCTTCCACCAGCGGCACACCGGCGGCAAAGGTAGTCGACAAGGTTCGAGCGAATCGCGCCACGGCGGACTTGTACATCAGCGTGCCCACCAGTGGCAGCTTCAGCAGCCAGGTGTCTTTGCGATCACGCAGTGCCTGGGAGGTTTTCAGCGCGTGGCGGGTGCCGAAAATCGCCGCGACCAGCGCAGCGAGAATCGCCCACCACCATTGCTGCATGAATTCCGACAGGCTGATCACCATCAGGGTGAACGCGGGCAGCTCAGCGCCGAAACCGGAAAACACCGACTGAAATTGTGGCACCACTTTGACCAGCAGGATCCCGGTCACCACCGCCGCCACCAGCACGACAGCGGTGGGGTAGGTCATGGCTTTCTTGATCTTGGCCTTGAGGCTTTCGCTTTTTTCCTTATAGGTCGCGACGCGTTCTAGCAGGGTGTCGAGGGCGCCGGACTGTTCGCCGGCATCGACCAGGTTGCAATACAACTCGTCGAAATACTGCGGTTTCTTGCGCAGGGCTGCGGCGAAGCTGTTACCGGCTGCGACCTCCTGTTTCACTTCGTCCACCAGTTTGCGCATGGCCGGGTTATCAAAGCCTTCGCCAATAATGTCGAACGACTGCAACAGCGGCACGCCGGCTTTCATCATGGTCGCCATCTGCCGGGTGAACAGGGCAATGTCCCGGGCCTTGATGCGTTTGCCAAAGCTCAGCAATGACGCGGATTTCTTGCGCACCTTGCCGGGATTGATCCCCTGTTTGCGCAGTTGTGCCTTGATCAGCGCCGGGTTCTGGCCGCTCAACTCACCGGTGACTTTGCTGCCTTTTCTGTCCGTACCTTCCCAGGCATAAATACTGATCTTCGCTGCCTTGACCGCCATGTTCAGTCCTTGGTGACCCGGTTGATTTCTTCAAGGCTGGTGATGCCTTGCATGGCCTTGTGCAACCCGGAGGTGCGCAGGTCGTCGAAGCCGTCGCGGCGCATCTGCAGGTCGATTTCCAGCGAGTTGCCTTCGGCCATGATCAAGCGTTGCAGCTCCGGTGTGTTTTTCACCACTTCATAAATCCCCACGCGTCCCTTGTAACCGCCGTTGCAGTGATCGCAACCGACCGGCTCGTAGATCGTGAAATGGCCAATGCGTTCCTCGGGGAAGCCTTCCTTGAGCAAGGTTTCGCGCGGGATCTCGATGGGCCTCTTGCAGTGGCTGCACAGTTTGCGCGCCAGGCGCTGGGCGATGATCAGGCTGACCGAGGTGGCGATGTTGAAACCGGGAATGCCCATGTTGTGCAGGCGCGTCAGGGTTTCCGCGGCGCTGTTGGTGTGCAGGGTCGAGAGCACCAAGTGACCGGTCTGCGCGGCTTTGATAGCGATTTCGGCGGTTTCCAGATCGCGGATCTCACCGACCATGATCACGTCCGGGTCCTGACGCAGAAACGAGCGCAGCGCCTGAGCAAAGTCGAGCCCTTGTTTGGGATTGACGTTGACCTGGTTGATACCTTCCATGTTGATCTCCACCGGATCTTCGGCGGTGGAGATGTTGATGTCGACGGTATTAAGGATGTTGAGGCCGGTGTACAGCGACACGGTTTTACCCGACCCGGTCGGCCCGGTGACCAGAATCATGCCCTGTGGCTGCTTGAGTGCGGCCATGTACAGGTCCTTTTGCTCTGGCTCATAGCCGAGGGCGTCGATACCGATCTGCGCGCTGGACGGATCGAGGATCCGGATCACCACTTTTTCGCCCCACAGGGTCGGCAGGGTGTTGACCCGGAAATCGATCGACTTGCTTTTCGACAGGCGCATCTTGATTCGCCCGTCCTGCGGTTTGCGCCGCTCTGAAATATCCAGGCTGGCCATGACTTTCAGGCGAGCGGCGATGCGCCCGGCCAGTTGAATCGGCGGTTTGGCAACCTCGCGCAGGATGCCGTCGGTGCGCACCCGCACCCGGTAGTTTTTCTCGTAAGGCTCGAAGTGCAAGTCGGAAGAACCGCTCTTGATCGCGTCGAGCAGCATCTTGTGCACGAAGCGCACCACCGGCGCATCGTCGGCGTCGAAGCCGCCGACGGCGTCTTGTTTGCTGTCGTCGATGGATTCGACATCGACCCCGTCGAGATCCACATCGGCCATATCCTCCAGGCCACTGGTGTGGGTGTCGAAGAATTTCTCGATGGCATCGGTAAGTTTGTCGTCCTCGACCAGAATGGCTTCGGTGCTCAGCCCGGTGCTGAATTGAATGTCGTTGATTGCTTGATGATTGCTCGGGTCGGAAATGCCCACAAACAGTTTGTTACCGCGTCGCCACAAGGGCAGGGCGTGATGCTGACGCACCAGTTTTTCGCTGACCAGGCCTTTGGGCTGGGTCTCCTTGTCCAGGCAATTGAGATCAAGGAAGGCCATGCCGAAATGCTCGGAGGCGATCTCGGCAACCTGTGAGCTTTTCACCAGTTTGTTCTGCACCAGGTAGCTGACCAGCGACAGCCGATTGCGCTGGGCCTGTTGCCAGGCTTGCTGGGCACTTTTTTCCGTGAGCAGTTCGGCCTGCACCAATTGCTTGGCCAGACCGCTCAGAGCGATGTCATTCATGGGGATTCCGCACGCTTGCCGTTCATGACTTATAGCCTAGTCAAGTGACAGCGCCAAACACGGCGGGTGCAGGTGACAAAAAGTGTCAGATAGTGCGGTTGCAGGTTGTAGGAAACGGCATCGCACGCGCGTTGCGCCCAATGGAAGGGGCCTGGTGGGCATTGGCATGGCCTATGCTGCGTTGCTTTCAGATCATGAGATTTCGACTCATGCATGGAGCGTGTCTATGAAAAAACAACAAGGTTTTACCCTTATCGAGCTGCTGATCGTGGTGGCGATCATCGGGATTCTGGCGACCATCGCCTTGCCGCAGTATTCCAAGTATCAGGCGCGGTCGAAGGTGACGGCGGGGCTGGCGGAAATCAGTGCGTTGAAGGTGCCGTTTGAGGACACCATCAATCAAGGGACTGATCCGACGCTGACATTGGTAGCGGGCAGTGCAACTGCTGCAACGTCCAACTGCACTCTCACCGCATCCGGCACGGCATCGACGGGTGCCGGCACAATCAGTTGCACGTTGCTCAATGCTCCGGGCCCCGTGCTGAGCAAAACCATCACGCTGACGCGTTCTTCCGGTACAGGTGCGGGCGTCTGGACCTGTGCCACCACCGTTGCTCCGGACTATTCACCTAAAGGCTGCACTGCCAGCGGTACGTAAGTTGACGTGTGTCGGCCCGCCGGAATGCCCCGCTCTGCGGGGCATTTTTCGTTGATCGTCGATAAATAAAAGTTTCAATAATTTCAGCGTCTTAGGAACTTTCCAAAAAACCGCAACTTGCATGCGATTTATCGGCGGTTCATGCAAATTGCATGAATCCGGAGAATTATGAAATCTTCAACTTATTGATTTATATGCATTTTTATAATTTTCAAAAGTTGGCACAGCGTTCGCAACTACCTTGGTAACCCTGCTGACAAGACAACCAGCAGACTTTCCAGAAAAACAGGAGTTACTCGTATGAAGAAGTTCGCTATCACTGCCGCTGCTGCTACCGCGCTGACCCTGACCATGGCTTCCGGTGCATTCGCACAATCCACTCAGGCTACCCAGGCTCCAATGACTCTGGCTGCCGGTGAAGTCACCCAGGCTAAAGAAGCTACTTCTGACACTTGGATCACTACCAAAGTCAAAGCTGACCTGGTCACCGAAAAAGGCATTCCAGGTACTGACATCAAAGTAGAAACCAACAAAGGCGTTGTATCGCTGTCGTCGACTACTGCTGTAACTGAATCGCAGAAAGACGTTGCTGTTGCGATCGCCAAGAAAATCAAAGGCGTTAAAGCGGTCTCCGCTGACGGCCTGAAAGCCGAGTAAGGCATGACTTCTCGCCTGGACCGGGAGAAGACGCGACAGACGGGCCGAGCAATACGTCTGCCGCAACTTTAGAGTTCATGCGAACGGTCACACGGATGTGACCATTACGGGCCCCGGCACTTGTGTCGGGCCTGTTCTATTTTTAGAAGCAAAAGATCGCAGCCTTCGGCAGCTCCTACAGGGAAATGCATTCCAGATTGTAGGAGCTGCCGAAGGCTGCGATCTTTTGCTTTTTCAGTTGCCGCGTTTGCTGTTGATCTGCCGCAGGCGATTGCCTTCGAAGCGCAAGTATTGGTACATGCCGTTGCTCGGGCCGTAGGTCCATTCCTCGACCTGAAACTCCTCGCGACGGTTGGCGCTGCGCTTGTAGCCCAACACATCACGGCTGACCGGCTCACCGCACTTTTGCAGGACTTCGCTGGAACGGTCGCCAAGGCTGATCAGTTGACTGCCGCAGCGCAGGGTATCGGACGCCAAGGCGTGGCTGGCCGCGAAGGTCATTGCGATCAAGGCCAGCCACTGCAGTTTCATCATTCGGCATCCAGGTGCATTTGCGTCACCACGCGGCCATCGCTCTCGGCTTCACCGAGATTGGCGTCGATGAAGTACACGCGGTCGTCTGCCAGTTGGCCTTTATCAACCAGATAATCCTTGATGCTGCTGGCACGATCCTGACCCAACTGACGCAGCAGCACATCGCTGCCACTCCAGAATTTGATCACGCCTTCGCGCATTTTCGCCGTGCGTTCTTCCTTGCCCAGATCCTTCCATTCTGCCGGTGGCTGGGTTTTCAGACGGGTGCGGTAAATGCCTTCGAGCAGTGGACCTTTCTCGCTGTCCGGCACTTGCAGCAATGACGCCTGCGCCGGGACTTTATCGCCGCGACGCTGAAGCATCTTGTAGTAGTTGTACTGGTATTCACGCTCCAGACGCTGCTCGGCGAGCAGTGGACCATCGCTGCTCTGCGCGGCAGTGCCTTCGATTTCCAAACGCAGGGCCGGACGCTCTTTGAGTGCCTGAGACAGTTTGATCAGCGCGGCTTCGGCATCCTTGCTCAACTCGCTGGAACCCGGGGCAAACGACACCGTGCCAAGGTCTTGCGAACCACCGCCACTGATCAGTCCGCCAATCATTTTGAACGGCGCGGCCGCGGCTTTGACGATCAGGTTGCGCAGGGTCTGCCAGACAATTGGCATCACGCTGAACTGCGGGTTGTTCAAGTCACCGGTCACCGGCAACTCGATGGAGATCTTGCCGTCGACGTCCTTGAGCAGGGCAATCGCCAGTTTCAGCGGCAGGCTCACGGCATCCGGGCTGTCGACCTTCTCACCGAGCTGCAATTGCTCGACCACCACTTTGTTTTCGGCTTTGAGCTGGCCCTTGGTGATCAGGTAATGCAGATCGAGATTGAGCCGACCCTTGCGGATGCGGTAACCGGCGAATTTGCCGGAGTAGGGCGTCAGCGTCGTCAGTTCGACACGTTTGAAACTGGTAGCGATGTCGAGGCTGGCCATCGGGTCAAACGGATTGACCGCGCCCTTGATGGTCACCGGTGCATAGCGGTCGACCTTGCCTTTGATGTCGACGCTGGCCGGTTTGGCCTGACGGCTGTCGATGGTGCCGATCTGGCCGTTGAGTTGTTGCACGGCGGTGGCAAAGTTCGGCGTCAGACTGAAGTCGGCGAAGTTGGCCGAGCCATCGTTGATGGCGATGCCACCAATGTGAATGCCCAGCGGTTTCTCGTTGCTGACCGGTTTCGCCGCGGTGGTTTTGGTGCCGCTGTCGGCGGGCTGCGGGATCAGCAGATCATCAATGTTGGTGGTGCGATCATCGTTGATCATGAACCGCACATACGGCTGGAACAGGTTGATCCTGTCGATCGACAGGCTGTCGCCGTGTTGATAGTTCAGGCCTTCGACCACCACCTGCTGCCACTTGAGGAAGTCGCGGGTTTTCAGGGTGTCGAGGGTGTGCAGTTGATCGATTTGCGCGCGGCCGGTAACGCTGAGGGCCAGCGGCTCGGTGCTCTTGAGATTGACCTTCAGATCACTGCCGAGCATGCCGCTGCGCAGTTCCAGACGAATAAACGGATTGATGTAGGACTGCGCGACACGCAGGTCGATGTCTTGGGTTTTTACATTGAGCTGGGCGTTGACCGGGGCGAGATTGACCGTGCCGTCTGCGCTGATCTTGCCTTGTTTGCCCACGCCGCTATCGAGCTTGAGCTTGAAGGGCGAACCGTTGAGGCTGTCGAAGTCCTGCAGATCGACATTGAGCGGGGTGATATCCAGGGCAACGGCTGGTGTGGCCGAGCGGTCGGCCACATGCACGGTGTAGTTACGCAATTGCACGTCTTTGAGCAGCACTTGCCACGGTTTGCTCGGCGCCGCTGGGGTTTTCGGCGAGTCGGCAGCGGCCGGCGTGTTCACCGGTTCGGCAGCGGCTTTGGCGGCCGGTTTCGATGGCTGGCTGGCGAACAGTTTCTGCCAGTCCAGTTGGCCGTCGGCTTCGAGCGCCGCCCAGGTTTCCAGTTTGTTGCTGCGGATTTTGCCGACCACCACTTGTTGCTTGGCCAGGTCCACCGAAGTCTCGCTAACGTCCAGGCGTTCAAGTTTCGCCAGTGGACGCCCGTCCGGTGCCTTGATCGCGAAGGGCGCGATGCTCACGGCGACGTTGTTCAGCAGCAGTTCGGTTTCTTTCGACAGATTGAGTTTGTATTCGGTGCTGAGGCTGATCACGCCGTCTTCGAGCACCAAGGGCACCGAGTCACGCACATAGGGCCAGAAGGCTTTCATTTTGCCGTCGGTGACTTTCAGGGTGCCTTCGGAGGTGAACGGGATCAGGCTGAAATTACCGCTCCAGTCGATTCGCCCCCCGGCCGGGCCGATCGCGACCAAAGTCATGTCGGCGCTGTCTTCAGGCAGGGTGCTGAGGTTTTTCAGTTCGAAGCTGAGGTCGTCGTAGAGAAACTCGATAGGTTCGCTGGGGCGCACGTCCTCAAAGTGCACGACGCCGCCGGCCAGTTTGATGTTGTCGATGCGCAGCGGGAAGGGCTTGGCGTCCGGGTCGGCCGGGGTCGGCTCGCTGGCAGGGACATTGAACAGGCCGAGCAGGTTGAGCTTGCCGTCCTTGGCGAAGAGGATTTCGCTCTTCGGCTTGTCCAGCTCGATGTTCGCCAGATGCAGGGCTTTGGTCCACAGACTGTCGATTTGCAGGTCGGCGTACAGGCGATCGAAACCGACCTGCTCCTTGCCCGGCTCGCCGATGACCAGCCCCCACAGGGTGACTTCAAGGCTGAACGGGTTTAGCTCGATACGCTTGATATGTGCTGGCACCGTCGCGTAGTTGGCCAGTTGCTGGTTGGCAATGCGCAGGGCGATGCCCGGCAAAATCAGAAACCCCAGCAGGCTGTAGAGGGCCAGAGCAGTCAACAAGGCGCCAATCGCGCGAATCAATCCTTTGGGCATGTGCGGCTTCATCTGTCTGAATCGGAGTGCCTTGGAGTATGGCACGCGATTCTGGTTCCGAAGTACATCGCAAGCCACAGGATTGTTCAGATTCGTTTGTAGGAACAAATTCCATGTGGGAGCGAGCCTGCTCGCGAAGGCGTCATATCAGTCGCTCTATCTGTTGACTGATACACCGCTTTCGCAAGCAGGCTCGCTCCCACATTAGATAGTTGTCAGCCGTGCGAGCGGTTCAGAGCTGCAGGATCAGGGTTTTCAGCGGTGGTTGCTGGTCCATCGACGGGAAGTCGGCGCCCGGGGTCATCACGCTCCACTCACGCACCGGTCGCCCGGCCTTCTCGGCGCAACGCAGCACCTGCTCGCGCCAGTCGTCCATGCTGACTTTTGCCAGGTTGTTGCAGCAGATCAGTACGCCGTTGTCAGCGGTGGTCAGCAGGGCGGGCTTAAGCAGGCTTTGATAGTCGCGCAGCAAGTCGACGGTGCCGAATGCGCTCTTGGCCCAGGCGGGCGGATCGAGCAGGACCAGATCGAATTGACGCTGATCGAGGCGTTGATAGCTCGGCAGTTTCTGCCCGCGCCGCTGGCTGATCGGCAGACCGGCTAATTGGCGTATTGCCGGAAAGTAATCGGACTGGATGAATTGCATCTCGGGCAATTGCGGGTTGAGCAAACCGTTCTCGCGACCGACCGCCAGATTGCCCTCGGCGAAATCCAGGTTGCACACTTCACGCGCGCCGCCAGCGGCTGCACTAAGGCCGACGCCGCAAGTGTAGGCGAACAAGTTGAGCACGGATTTGCCTTGAGCGTGATCCTTGACCCAGCCACGGGTGTTGCGCAGATCGAGGAACAGTAGCGGATCCTGCCCGGCATGGCGGCCGCGCACCCGGTAGTTGAGGCCCCATTCGTGGCCGACCAGATCAGCCAGCGCTGCGTCATCGGCTTTGTAGACGCTGTCCTCGCGATCAATACGCGAGTTGCCACGGGAACGATCGTTGTAGACCAGCAGGGTGTCGAACCCCAGCGCTTGATTGACCATGGCGTGCAGTTGCAGCAGGTCGTCACGTTCCAGCGTCTGGTGAAAGCTTTGCACCAGCAGTTGCGGGCCGTAGCGGTCGATGGTCAAACCGCCGGCGCCTTCCTGGCTGCCGTGGAACAGCCGATAGCAATCGGTGCCCTGGCTGTGCAGCTCAGCGAGCAAGGCCTGGCGTTGATCGAGGGCGGCGCGCAGCGCCTGATTCAAGGAAGACATGCGGGCGCCTTGTTGGTGAGAATTGGGGCGCGGGAGTTTAGCAGCTTGGCGGGTAACCGAGGTGCTGCCTTCGCGAGCAGGCTCGCTCCCACATGGGAATGCATTCCAAATGTGGGAGCGAGCCTGCTCGCGAAGCTTTTAGGTCAGCAAACCCATTCGTCGTTTGGCCCGTTGCACTGAGCCATTGCGCATTGCCCAGCGCAGCATCGGTGCGCTGCGTCTGACGCTGGCGCGAATCAGTTGCCGTTGCAGCGAACTTTGGCGGACGTCGAGCATGTCGCTGGCCCAGTCCGGCAGCAGGTCGATCCCGGCCTTCATCATCAGATCGCCAAACGGTCGCGCCAGAACACTGGGCGCTGGTGCGTCGAGCAGCAAGCGCAACACTTCGCGGCTGCGCTCATCGCACAGTAACTGCGGGCGCATGCGTTGCAGGTAGGCGGCCACGGCTTGCCGCGATTTCGGCACATCCCGTGCGCCCAGTCGTTCGGCAATCACGGCGATTTCCGCGTAGTAACGATCCTGATCTGCCCCCGACAATTGCGGATTGCGATAGCGCAAATGCGCCGCGAGAAAGTTACTGACTTCGGCCACGTGCACCCACGTCAGCAAGTCCGGATCGCTGGCCGCGTAGGGCCGGCCATCCGGCGCCGTGCCGACCACCTGCAAGTGGATGGTGCGCACTTTCTCGATCAGCCAGTCGGCGTCTTTTCGCGAGCCAAACGTAGTGCCGGAGACAAACTGGCTGGTACGCCGCAAGCGCCCGAGCATGTCTTCACGAAAGTTCGAATGATCCCAGACCCCGGCCAATGCCAGCGGATGCAAAGCTTGCAGCAACAGCGCACTGATGCCACCGATCAACATGCTGCTGAAGTCGCCGTGCACCTGCCAACTGATCGAATCCGGACCAAACAGGCCGGGATCGCCCTTGGGGTTTTCCAGGTCGAGCTGACCGAGCGACAGCCCGGTCAGGCTCATGAGTTGCTGTTCGATACGGCTGCGGATGAATTCCATGACCACTCAGTGAGAAAGGGCGGGCGCGGCCGGTTGACTGCGCCCGAGGGCGTTACTGATTGAGGCGCTTGTCGATCAGACCTTGCACCACACTCGGATCGGCCAGGGTCGAGGTGTCGCCGAGGCTGTCGAGTTCGTTGCAGGCGATCTTGCGCAAGATGCGCCGCATGATCTTGCCTGAACGGGTTTTCGGCAAGGCCGGCGCCCACTGGATCAGATCGGGTTTGGCAAAGCTGCCGATTTCCTTGCTGACGTGGGCCAACAGTTCTTTCTTCAGTTCGTCATTCGGTTCGGTGCCGTTCATGGGCGTGACGAAGGCGTAGATGCCCTGACCTTTGACGTCGTGCGGGTAACCGACCACGGCGGCTTCAGCGATGCTGTCGTGCAACACCAGTGCGCTTTCCACTTCGGCGGTGCCGATGCGGTGACCGGAGACGTTGATCACGTCGTCGATGCGCCCGGTGATCCAGTAGTCGCCATCCTCGTCGCGACGCGCGCCGTCGCCGGTGAAGTAGTAGCCGGGGTAGGGTTTGAAATAGGTGTCGACCATGCGCTGCGGGTCGCCATAAACACTGCGGATCTGCGCCGGCCAACTCGATTTGATCGCCAGCACGCCACTGCCGGCGCCTTTGATTTCCTTGCCGTGCTCGTCGAGCAGCACCGGTTGCACGCCGAACATCGGTTGCGTGGCGCAACCCGGTTTGATCCGCTGGGCGCTGACCAGCGGGCTGAGCATGATGCCGCCGGTTTCGGTCTGCCACCAGGTGTCGACGATGGGGCAGCGCTGTTCTCCTACGACGTTGAAATACCATTCCCACGCTTCCGGGTTGATCGGCTCACCGACGCTGCCGAGTAATCTGAGGCTGGCGCGCGAGGTTTCCTTCAACGGCTCGGCACCTTCGCGCATCAACGCGCGCAGGGCGGTCGGCGCGGTGTAGAAAATGTTGACCTTGTGTTTATCAATCACCTGCCAGAAGCGTGAACTGTTCGGATAGCTCGGCACGCCTTCGAACATCAGCGTGGTCGCACCGTTGGCCAGCGGGCCGTAGACGATGTAGCTGTGGCCGGTGACCCAGCCGACGTCAGCGGTGCACCAGAACACTTCGCCGTCGCGGTAATCGAGCACGTACTTGAAGGACATCGCCGCTTGCAGCAGGTAGCCGCCAGTGGTGTGCAGCACACCTTTGGGTTTGCCGGTGCTGCCGGAGGTGTAGAGGATGAACAGCGGGTCTTCGGCGTCCATCGGTTCCGGCGGGCAGTCGTCGCTGACCTCGCGCACGGCCTGGTGATACCAGAGGTCGCGACCCTCGACCCAATCGACTTTGCCCTGGGTGCGTTCGACCACCACGACGGTGCTGACGTCCGGGCAACTTTGCAGGGCTTTGTCGACGTTCTGCTTGAGTGGCACGAACTTGCCGCCGCGCACGCCTTCATCCGCTGTGATGACCGTACGGCAGTCAGCATCGAGAATGCGATCACGCAGGGAGTCGGGGGAGAAGCCACCAAATACCACCGAATGGATTGCGCCGATCCGCGAACAGGCGAGCATGGCGTACGCGGCCTCGGGGATCATCGGCATGTAAATGCACACCCGGTCGCCTTTCTTCACGCCACGGCTTTTCAGGACATTGGCCAGTCGGCAGACGTGGTGGTGGAGTTTTTTGTAAGTGATTTGCGCCGATTCAGCCGGGTCGTCGCCCTCCCAGAGCAGGGCAGTCTGCTCGCCGCGTTTTTCCAGGTGGCGGTCGATGCAGTTGTAGCTGACGTTGAGTTTGGCTCCGACAAACCAGGCGGCTTCACCGGTTTTCAGGTTATAGCGCTGAACGGTCTGCCACGGCGTGCTCCAGTCGAGAAAGCGCTTGGCCTGTTCGGCCCAGAAGGTGCTGGGGTGTTCAATGGATTCGCGGTACAGGCGCCGATAGTCATCCTGACTCAACTGAGCAGCCCGGCGGACGGCATCGGCTTTGGGGAACGTGCTGATATCGAACATGACGGTTCCTTATTCTTGTGATGCGACAGGAATAAAGATGCGCCGAGAGATGCAGAGGTTCAAGTCATGCGCAAAACAACTGTGGGAGCGAGCCTGCGCGCGAATGCGTAGTGTCAATCAACAAAGGTGCTGAATAACACGCCGCATTCGCGAGCAGGCTCGCTCCCACATTGGAAATGGGTTGCCCACAGGATTTGTGGGCACCCCATTCATATCAACCGCGGTGACGACCGCGGAAGTAGTTGATCAGGCCCTGAGTGGAAGGGTCATCGGCAAGGGTTTCATCGCTGCCAACCAGGCGGTTGTAAACACCTTTGCCCAGTTCCTTGCCCAGTTCCACGCCCCACTGGTCAAAGGCGTTGATGCCCCAGACCACGCTTTGCACGAACACTTTGTGCTCATACATCGCCACCAGTGCACCGAGACGCCGCGGGCTGATGCGTTCAACCACGAGGGTGTTGCTCGGACGGTTGCCCGGGATCACCTTGTGCGGCGCGAGTGCGTGCACCTGCTCTTCGCTCATGCCCTTGTCGCGCAGTTCCTGCTCGGCTTCCGGCAAGGTCTTGCCGAGCATCAGCGCCTGGCTCTGCGACAGGCAGTTGGCGTACAGCCACTGATGGTGGTCGGAAACCGGGTTGAAGCTGACGATCGGCACGATGAAGTCGGCCGGGATCAGTTGGGTGCCTTGATGCAGCAACTGGTGGTACGCGTGCTGACCGTTGCAGCCGACGCCGCCCCAGATCACCGGACCGGTATCGGTCGACACGGCGGTGCCGTCCTGACGCACGCTCTTGCCGTTGGATTCCATGTCCAGCTGTTGCAAGTGCTTGGTGATGTTGCGCAGGTAGTGGTCGTACGGCAGGATCGCGTGGCTTTGCGCGCCCCAGAAGTTGCCGTACCACACGCCGAGCAGGGCCAGCAGCACCGGCATGTTCTGTTCGAACGGCGCGGTCTGGAAATGCTGGTCCATGGTGTAGGCGCCGGACAGCAGTTCCTTGAAGTTGGACATGCCGATAGCCAGGGCGATCGGCAAACCGATGGCCGACCACAGCGAGTAACGCCCGCCGACCCAGTCCCACATCGGGAAGATGTTTTCTTCGCGGATACCGAACGCCACCGCTGCCGCGTTGTTGCTCGATACGGCGATGAAGTGACGATACAGCTCGGCTTCCGAACCGCCCTGCGCCAGGTACCAGGCGCGAGCAGCCTGAGCGTTTTTCAGGGTTTCGAGGGTGTTGAACGACTTCGACGACACGATGAACAGCGTGGTCTCGGCGCGCAGTTTCTGTGTCAGTTCGTGGAACTCACTGCCGTCGATGTTCGCCAGATAGTGGCAACGCACGCCTTTCTGCGCGTAGGACAGCAGCGCTTCGGAGACCAGCTCAGGGCCGAGGAACGAGCCACCGATACCGATGTTCACCACGTCGGTGATCGGCTTCTCGGTGTAGCCACGCCACAGACCGTCGTGAATCCGGCCAACCAGATCGGTAATCTGGTTGAGGACCTTGTGCACTTCCGGCATCACGTTGACGCCATTGACCGACAGCTTGTCGCCCACCGGGCGACGCAGGGCGGTGTGCAGCGCCGGGCGGCCTTCGGAAGTGTTGACGATTTCGCCTTCAAACAGCGCTTTGATGGCGCCTTTGAGATCGACTTCATTGGCCAGACCCACCAGCAGATTACGGGTCTGGGCGTTGATCAAATTCTTCGAATAATCGAGAAACAGTCCGCAACTGCTGAGGGTGAACTGGTTGAAGCGCTGCGGATCGGCGTTGAAGGCTTCGCGCATGCTGAAATCCTGCATGGCTTGGCGGTGATCTTTCAACGCTTGCCAGGCGGGCAGAGCGGTAACGTCTTGAGGAGTGAGGTAATACGCCATCGCTGCGGTTTTCCTTTTTACTTGAACGGCCTTTTGAACACTGAACAGACCCGGCACGCCATGGTTGGGCATGGGATCAACTGCATCGACACGATTTCTGGACACAGGGCGAATACAGTAAACCTCGCGCTGCGTTCTGTCTTGACTTTGTCTGACCAGATCCCTGTACTTTTTTAACATCGAGACCGGGAACTGGCCGACAGGCGGAGGGGGAGCGATCAGGCGAGCTGAACCGGGATGGCGTTGCTGGTGTGGCTCAGTTCGTTGCCTGGCGCCATGTAGAGCATGCGTGGCTTGAAATTAACCAGTTCCGCTTCGCTGTAATGGGCGTAGGCACAAATGATCACGCGGTCGCCGACCTTGGCTTTGTGCGCAGCGGCGCCGTTGACCGAGATCATCCGCGAACCTTCTTCACCGCGAATCGCGTAGGTGGTGAAACGCTCGCCGTTGTCGACGTTATAAATCTGGATCTGCTCGTATTCACGGATGCCGGACAAGTCCAGCCACTCGCCATCGATGGCGCACGAACCTTCGTAATCGAGCACTGCATGAGTGACTTCGGCGCGGTGCAGTTTGGCCTTGAGCATGATCGCGTGCATGAGGGGTTTCCCGGGTTGGAATCGAACGGCGGGCAGTGTGCCCGAAGGCTTTGGGGGCGGCAATACAGCTGAAATGCAATTCTCATAACACCGAAAACCACTGTGGGAGCGAGCCTGCTCGCGAATGCGGTGTGTCAGTCAACATTTGTGCTGAATGACACACCGCATTCGCGAGCAGGCTCGCTCCCACAGGGGATATTGCGGTGTTGGTTAAACCGGGGTATCGAGATTCAGGTGCAGGTTATCGATCAACCGCGTGGTGCCGAGGAACGCCGCCACCAGAATCACCAAATCACGGTCTTCAGCCGTCGCCGGACGCAAGGTCAGGGCGTGGCGGATTTCCAGGTAATCCGGGCGCAGGCCTGCGGCTTCCAGCTGTTGCAACTGGGTGCTGATCAGCGCCGGGAAGTCACGCTCACCTTGCTGGATCGACTCGGCGATCGCGCTCAGGCTGCGATAGACCACCGGTGCCACTGCGCGTTGTTCTTCGCTGAGGAAGCCATTGCGCGATGACAGCGCCAGGCCATCGGCGGCGCGCACGGTCGGCTCGCCGATGATCTGGATCGGCATGTTCAGGTCATGCACCAGGGCGCGGATCACCGCCAGTTGCTGGTAATCCTTCTGACCGAAAATCGCCAGATCCGGCTGGACCATGTTGAACAGTTTGCTGACAACGGTCGCCACACCCTCGAAGTGCCCCGGACGGCTGGCGCCGCACAGGCCTTCGGACAATTGCGGCACGCTGACCCGAGTCTGCCCGGCCATGCCGTCGGGGTACATTTCCTCAACGGTCGGGGCGAAGAGCAGGGAGCAACCGGCTTCCAGCAGCTTTTCCTGATCCGCCGCCAGCGTGCGTGGGTATTTATCGAGGTCTTCGCCGGCGCCGAATTGCAGCGGGTTGACGAAAATGCTCGCGACCACGAAATCCACCCGTTGGGTGGCTTTGGTGATCAGCGCGACGTGGCCGCTGTGCAGATTGCCCATGGTCGGCACGAAGCCGATGCGCTTGCCTTCGCTGCGGGCGCGGGCTACGGCGGCGCGTAGTTCGCGTACGGTTTTAACGGTGTTCATGCAGAGAATCCGTGTTCGATGCCAGGGAACGTGGTGGCTTTGACTTCGTTGACGTAAGCCTTCAGCGCGGACTGGATGCTGTCCTGGCCGTGCATGAAGTTTTTGACGAATTTCGGCACGCGGCCAGTGATCGACAGGCCGAGCATGTCGTGCAGCACCAGCACCTGACCATCGGTGGCGTTACCGGCGCCGATGCCGATGACCGGGATTTTCACTGCCTGACTGATTTCCGCTGCCAGTTCGCTCGGGACACATTCGAGCAACAGCATCGCCGCACCGGCCTGCTCCAGCGAGATCGCGTCGGCACGCATCTGCCGCGCCTGGTTCTCGTTGCGGCCCTGCACTTTATAGCCGCCAAGAATGTTCACCGCTTGCGGGGTCAGGCCCATGTGCGCGCAAACCGGCACACCGCGCTCGGCGAGCAGACGGATCGATTCGGCCAGCCACAGCTGACCCTCGACCTTGACCATGTGCGCACCGGCCTGCATCAGCATGGCGCTGTTAGTCATGGTTTGTTCAAGGGTGGCGTTGGCCATGAACGGCAGGTCGGCCAGGATTAAGGCATCGCTGTTGCCGCGTTTGACGCAAGCGGTGTGGTAGGCCATTTCTGCGGTGGTCACCGGCAACGTGCTGTCGTGACCTTGCAGGACCATGCCGAGGGAGTCGCCCACCAGCAGCACTTCGACACCGGCCTCATTGCAGGCGTGGGCGAAGGTCGCGTCATAGCAGGTCAGCATGGTGATCTTTTCACCTTTCTGCTTGAGGCTCTGGAGCGTGGTCAGGGTGATGGCTGGCATGTAAAAAATCCTCGTTCAGGCGCTCTGGAAACTACTGCGAGTAACGCGCGTGATTCTTCATCTACTCAGGCGCACGCTCTTTTGTCGTGCTTATAAGGCCTGGATTGCGCCCGTATGTGCCGGGTTGGCGGCAGCGGGACGCCTATAGTCGTGATGAGCCAACAGGAAGTCAATTGCGTGTGTTACCGCATTGTTACGAGGGGAGTGTTACCGGCGTTACTGATCCGATTCAGCGGCGCGGCGGGGCTGATTCGCGGGGTTTTTGTCCGACAAAATTCTGGATCTGGAATAAACCAATGTGGGAGCGAGCCTGCTCGCGAAGGCGGTGGATCAGTCAACATTGCGCTGAATGACACACCGCCTTCGCGAGCAGGCCCGCTCCCCCAGGGGGATTGCATTCCATTTGTCGGGAGGCGTTCCAGGCCGAC
>NZ_MOBX01000012.1 GCF_003732425.1 Pseudomonas fluorescens | reverse complement strand
TTTCTTTATTTTCAATGCCCAATTCTTTGGCAATAAGATTGACAAGTTTTGGTGGTTGGGTGGAGACAAATGAAGATTTTGCACCGGATATATTTGATGTTTGAAATTGCTCAGATGATGATGAGGACGAAGCCGAAGATTCAATATCGGAATTATCGAGGCCAATGATTGGTACGAGTTGTGTTTCCTTATTGTTTTGACCAAACATTCCAACCCCAAAATGAGGAGCTAGAGTTGGAATGCGTGCAATTGGCCAACCCAGTTTTACCAATTTTTGAGAAATGTATCCAGTTTTCTCATCCTTTACTAAAACTCTACCGCCAATACCAAGATCTCTATCCCACCATGTTTCATTCAATGCGCCAGCATAAGGAGCAACTCCGAGCTGTACAAATCCAGCTTTGTTGTGTTTGGTACTGACGGGCTTTAGACGAGCCGTGAGAGAATCAGAGTGTGCGGCAACCATTGCTATTCCATTTCCAGATTTATATGCACCACCAACGGAGAATGCGATCAAGGATGTTCCATTGCGGTTCACGTAGTATTTTCCGTTGGGCTCAAGCTTGCTGTTCCATGAGTCACGCGGAGAGAGCTATAAACAGGTTATCCTTAGAATTGTGCTGCTTGAATTCGAGAGCACTTGGATTCAGTTGTGAATCAGAACGAATGAGAGTTGCACCAACCTTAGTAAACCCAGCATCCTCCAACTTAGTCTCCCAGTACTGAATAGCATGCCAAACTGTTGGGTTCTCCGTCATGAAGTTAACGAACGGCTCTGCATAATCCTC
>NZ_MOBX01000011.1 GCF_003732425.1 Pseudomonas fluorescens | reverse complement strand
TCAACCCCAACGGATCCACCCACCCCGTCGGATTCGGCACGTACTGGTACTGATTCAACCCACCGGCCAACTTGATCGGATCCGGCGTCAGATACCGCCCCAGTCGCGGGTCGTAATACCGATGGCGGTTGTAATGCAGGCCGCTTTCCCCGTCGAAGTACTGCCCCTGAAAACGCAGCGGCTGGTTCAGGTAGTCCTCGCCGGCCAGGGTCAGTGCGGCGACTTTGCCGTAGGCGTCGTATTGCGCGGACCAGACGATGTCGCCGCTGTAGTCGGTGAGTTCTTGCGGGGTGCCGAGGTGGTCGAGTTGGTAGTAGAACGGGCAGGCTTTTTGCGGGCCGTTGCCGTCGAGCAGCGCGAGCGGGCGGAAGGTGCCGGGTTCGTAGACGTAGCTGCGGTATTCGCTTTCGCTGCTTTCAGCGACGAGGTGATCGCCTTGCCAGAAGAATTCCGTGGTTTCGCCATTGACGGTTTTGCGGATGCGCCGGCCAAAGGCGTCGTATTGGTAAGACGCGGTCTGGCCATCCGGGCGGGTCAGGCCGATCAGGCGGTGCTGGCAGTCGTAGCGGTATTCGGTGACGAGTGTCTGCGCGCGGCCGCGACGTTCGCGGATCAGGTTGCCGAAGGCGTCGTAATCGTAATGGCGGTCGCCCTGCATCAGCAGGCGGTTGCCCTTGATCTGGCTCGGGCCGGGACGGTCCTGCATCAGCAGGTTGCCGGCCGGGTCGTGGGCGAAGCTTTCCGGCAGCTCGTCGCGTGAGTGGCTTACGCGGATCAGCCGATCGAGGGCGTCGTAGCCGTAGGTGCGCTGACCGTGACGGCTGTCGGCAATGTGCGCGAGATTGCCGTTGGCGCTGTAGGCATAATCGCGGCGGTACAACGCATCGCGCTGATGGCCTACGGCGTGGGCGAGTAAACGTCCTTGATCGTCGTAAGAGTATTCGCTGAGCAGCAAACCCTGCTGGCGCTGCAGTTCACGTCCGGACTGGTAGACGTGGCGGGTCAGCGGCGTGCCGTTGAGGTCGATGCCGCTCAGCGCGCCGCCCTTGGCGTGACGGTAGTCGAGCACGCTGTTGTCCGGCAGACGCATGCGCTTGAGCTGGCCGCAGGTGTCGTAGCTATACCGCAGGGTGCCCCAGCCCTGATGTTCGGTGATCAGCCGGTCCTGACGGTCGTACTCGAAGGCCAGCGGGTGTTGCTGGCCGTCATCGACCCCAACCAAACGACCGAGGCGGTCGTACTGATAGCTGACCTTGATCCCGTCGGGCAGGGTTTTGATCAGCAGGCGCCCGGCAGCATCGCGCTCATAAGCGGTGACCAAACAAGAACCGTCATCACCGAACTCGGTCTTTTCCAGCAGATGGCCGTTGAGGTCATAGGCGTACGCAGTACGACGGCCATCAAAACCGCTTTCCTGACGAATCAGCCCGGTCGGGGTGTAGTCCAGCCGATATTTTTCCCCGGATTCGTTTTCGATCTCGGTGAGCAATAACTGCGCATGGTCGTAGCGGTACTGCACCTGCGTGCCGTCAGGGTTGATCCGCCGCGAGACCAGGTGCAGGTCATCGTCATACTCATAACGGGTGATGCGCCCCAGTTCATCACGCTCGGCGGTGACTTGACCGTAGGCGCCGTAGCTGTAGGCGCGAGTGCTGCCGGTAGGAAACGTCGTCTGAATCAGTCGGCCGACGGCATCCCAATGTTGCCGAGTGACGGCACCGTGTTCGTCGGCGGTTGTGGTCCGTCGCCCCAGCGCGTCGTAGGAAAAACGCCGCACGCCACCGTCGGGCAGCGTTTCCTCGGTCAACTGGCCAAGGTTGCTCCAGACCAACCGATGCCGACTGCTGTCCGGGTAACGGATCGACAGCAA
>NZ_MOBX01000010.1 GCF_003732425.1 Pseudomonas fluorescens | reverse complement strand
TTGCTCCAGACCAACCGATGCCGACTGCTGTCCGGGTAACGGATCGACAGCAACTGCCCCCGGGTGTCGTAGTAGTAATGGGTGACCTGGCCGTCGGGATCGACCGCTTCGGTGACATCGCCCTCGGCATTGCGTCGGTAGATCCACACCGCCTCGCCGCGCGAACGCCGGTACAGGAAACCGTTGCGATACTCGTAGGACGTGGACGCCTCGTCCGGTGGAATCAGCGCGATCAGCCGTCCGACTTCGTCGTAGCGGTATTCGGTGACCGCACCCAAGGCATCCTGCTCGGCGATTAACCGCCCCGAAGAGTCATACGCCTTGAGCTGTTCGCCGCCATCCGCCTCAACCTTGCGCACCAACCGTGCACGCTCGTCGTGGACGTATGTCTCTTCGGTGCCATCGACGTAATGCACCGCCACACTGCCGTCGTCGTTCCAGACGTAACGCGTGTCCATCTGCGAGAACGACGCCCAGTGGCGCACGCAACGGGCAGCCTTGCCGGACCGCTCCCACTCCCAGAAGAAGCTCGCGCCCCCAGCGAGTTGCCGCTGCAAAATCACGTGGGCGTCGTCGTAGTCGTAGCGCTCGCTGTCGCCGACGGCGTTGGTCGCTTCGATCAGGTGCGGGTAGGCGTCGTAGCGGTAACTGACCAGCGTCTGTTCGGTGCTCCAGGTACCGTCGCGAAACACCTGGTAATCGACCCCGACCAACTGCGCCCGCTCATAGCGCAACAGCAGTGAACGCCCGGCGCCGTTGTCCAGTCGCTGCACCCGGTCAGAGCGATCGCGCTGCACTGTCAGACGATTGCCATAGGCATCGCTGATCGCCGTCAGTCGTCCTGCGCGAAAGTGATAAAACCGCGCTGTGTCCCCGGCCAGCGCGAGGATCAGCTCTTCCGGTTCATCGCCAAGAAAGATCGCCGCCCGCGACAGGCTGTTGTGAATCGCCGGCCGCTCGCTACTCGGTAATGGAAAGCGGGTGCGGCGGTTTTCGTGATCGATCCAGACAACGAAGTCACCCTCAAACGCCAGCCGATGCGCCAGCGAATGGCTCCAGCCAAACCCCAGCCCGACATCGATCTCCGCCGCGCTGCTGCGATACAACCGGCTGAACTCGAACGGCAACACCCCATCGAGCACCGCATCGGTCAGGGTCAGCAATTCTTCGCCAGTGACCATCGACACCGGGCAGCCGTTGGTGCAGGTGCGGGGGACGCAATCGGCGCTGTCGCCGTTGGGGTTTTTCGCCTGATCCGGCGAGTCGTCGTGATGCTCGTCTTTCTTCAACAACGTGTTGCGCTGAGCATCCCAGCGCAATTGCATGCGACCCTTTTTCACCCCGGCGGCGATGCCACGGGCGGCAACGGTTTTGTATTGATCGACGTATTTGATGACCCCCTCGACGATGCCGAACATCGCCTTCACCAAACGTTTCACCGCCGACAGTAATTGCACGGTGCGGTCCGCCAGACGCAGGGTCAGATAAGCGATCCCGGCGCCGCCACTGACAAACGTTAAAACCATGCTGATCAGCACATCGATGAGCAGTTGCACCATCATCATCGACGCCGCTTCCGCGGTTTTTCCGGCGATTTCACTGGGCGGCAGCATCTCCAGCCAAAGGCTGGCAGTGCGTAGCAATAAGCACAGCGCCGCCTCGTCACTGACCAGCAGTTGCAGCTTCTCCATGACCTCGGGCGCAGTTTTCGCCAGTTCGATCAGATCTGCCGCGCCACTGCCCAAGCGCTCAGCAAACTGGCCGGGATCCTTGAGAATGTCCGACAGCACGCCAATGCTGTCCCATACCCCCTCAATCGCCGCCCAGCTTCCGGCCAGCATGCCGTTGCCCGCCGCCGTCGCCACCGACTGCGACCACTGCGGCTTGAAAGCCTGCCACTCGCTGCGCAACCAGCCTTCGAGCTCAGCGGTCAGGCCGTCATAGGCTTTGAACAGGTCCTCGACCTGATTAGCGGTGACCTCGCTGTGCACCTGCACCTGGTAGAACTTGCCAGGTAATCCTTTGAATGAGCCCTTGCCCTGCGCATCAAGGGTGATGGGGGTGGTTTCGCCACCGTCCATGGCGATCACATCGACCACGATGTTGCCGAGCGGGATGTCGTACACCGACTCGAATTTGCTTTCGATCAGCATCGGGCCGCTCTCCGGGCACTGGACGACGCCGGAGAAAAACTCGTTGTCGGTGCTGCTGACGGCAGTGATATCGGAGCCGAAGCGAATGACCCGCTCCATGCCCATCAGCGACGGCAGATCTGCGGCGTGGCTGACCTCGTCCGCCGCGCGACTGGCCCAATGCTTGAGCTGTTCGCGGTAAAGGCTGAGGGTTTCGGGAAAGCTGTCGAGTGCTTGCTCGATGCGGGTGACGGCTTCCATCAACGCACGCGGGTGGGCGAAGTGGACTGGATAAGCGGATCAAACATGAGCGTTCCCTCGCGCAAAAAAATTAGGCGCGGGAACTGTGCGGGGGATTAATCAGGAAAGAAGTCAGGCAAGTAGGCGATAACTGTAGGACTTGTCTGTAACAAGTCACCAAAAAATAAACAGGTGCCATAAACGCAAACGCGACGTGAGGAAAACCTCACGCCGCGTTTATTCGGGCAGACACAAATGGATTTACTGCGTTGAGTCCCTAGCGCCCAGCTCTTTCAATTTGAGTTCAGCCAATGGGTGTCCGGCTTTGGCAGCCATGCCCCACCAGCGGGCGGCTTCGACAGGATCCGGCGGTGTGCTTGGCGTCCCGACCAAGCTGATCACGCCGACCTGGTAAGCCGCTTTGCCATCACCCGCGAGTGCCGCCAGCCGCAACAGGCGCACACCTTCTTCACGCGCACCCAAGCCGACACCGCGAAAGGTCAGGATGTACCCGTAGAAGCTCTGCGCACCGACATCACCAAGGTTGGCCATGCGCGCAAACTGACCTTCAAGCCAGCGCCAGCCCCGTGGTTGGCGGACAAACCACGACCAGTGAAACAGCCTGCGTGCCAACCAGTAACTGGCCCGCGCCTTGAGTCGTAAAAACACTCAGGCCTCTGCCGATTCCGGGTACTCGTATTCGAAGACCCTGACCACTTCCGAGGCATGCCAGGAGGCCGCGGCAACACCATCGGACGGCCCGGAAAAACGCCCCAGACGTTCAACGCACTCAAAAAAACCGGTGCGTGGCAGGCGACTGGCGCCCTGGCTGATCACCAGCGAACTGCGCAACGGTTGTTCGGCCTTGGCATCCAGCGCAGCCAGATGCTCAAGTGCGGCCGTCAGGGTTTGCATCGCCGGTGTCGGCAATTGCAACCGCTCAAGCAAGGCCCGATAAGTCAGCAGATGGCGCTGGCGGCGCGCCTGATCAAGTTCCCCCAGCAATCCGTCCCAATGTTGACGACTGATGCGTACGCTCACGATTCATCCCTCCACCCTGGCACCGTCAATTCCCAGGCCAGGCTGCGGCGAATCGCGGCGTCGGGCTGACGCTCGCCACTTTCGATCATGGCCAGATAAGACGGGCTGATGCCTACCGTGCGGGCCAGCGCCTCAATGGCGATGCCCTTCCCTTCGCGCAAACTGCGTAGTTGATCCAGACCTGGAAGAATCGGGTCTGGCGATGCCGCGAGCGGCTCTGGAGCCTGGCGCGACGGTGTTTCGTTGATGCCTGCTGCTTTTAGTAGAGCCTGATACTGAGCCCACGGCAGAACCGCGTATTCGGGTTCGCCATCGCGTGCAATTATCTGAATATCCATGACTACCCCGTAGGACAACAACACTTAGCGAGTCGGCACTTTTCCCTAGAAGTGTAATCCTAACAGCGGCCAAGGTCGCGGGGGGTATCTATCTGTACGTGGGTGCTGAGATTCAGGTTTTTTTCGGCCCCTGAAGTTGCAGTTGCTCGGGGGTATCCGGCAGGCGTTCGACGACAGCCAGTTTTTCCGGTTGCTGGCGATTACGCCACAGGCGAAACGCATTGAGTTCATCGTCGAGGGTTTTCATCAGCCAGGCGAGAACGGCGATGTCATCAAGCATGCCGAACACGGGAATGAAATCCGGAATCGCATCCACCGGGCTTAGGAAGTACATCAAACCCGCCACCACCGACACCAGAGCTTTGCCACTGATGGCGCGGTACTCGCCGCGCCAGTAGGCCAGGCACAATGCCTGGAGCAAGCGTAAATCGTCCTTGAGTTTACCGAGACGATTGCCTTGTGCAGCGCCTTTGCTGGCAACCGCGAACAGCAAGGTCGGCAAACGGCCACGCGCCAGCAGGCGTCCGGCCAGGGGCAGGAATCGAGCGAAATTCCACGGAGCTTTCATCTATTCCTCCCGTTGAAATGTTATCCACACAAATTGTGGATAACCTTGTGAACAGAGCTGCATTTCAGCGCTGAAAGCCCCGTTTCATAAGGGCTGCGCTCAGATCGGGCGTTTTTTACTCACATAAAAAACCCCAATATTTCATTGACTTGGCTGCTCAGGGCGGCTAGCGATGGCAGTCTTATTGGCTATGACTCTCCCGACCGCCATCGGTTCGCTCTGTTTACCCTTGCCAGAGTGCAGATGCAACAACGCCCCGCATAAGCGAGGCGTTGTTATCAGACCGTTACCGATTACTTGGCAGCAGCGGCTTCTTTGGCTGGATCCTTGATGGCCAGCAGTTCCAGGTCGAAGACCAGAACCGAGTTGGCCGGGATTGCCGGGCTTGGCGACTGTGCGCCGTACGCCAGATCGCTAGGGATGTACAGTTTGTACTTCTCGCCAACGTGCATCAGTTGCAGACCTTCAACCCAACCCGGGATCACGCCGCTCACCGGCAGATCAATCGGGCTGCCGCGCTCGACGGAGCTGTCGAAAACGGTGCCGTTGGTCAGCTTGCCGGTGTAGTGAACGGTCACTACGTCAGTCGGCTTAGGCTGTGGGCCATCGGCTTTCTTGACCACTTCGTACTGCAGACCGGAAGCGGTGGTAGTCACACCAGCCTTCTTGCCGTTTTCTTCGAGGAATTTCTTGCCGGCAGCTGCCGACTCTTCGCTCATCTTGGCCATACGTTCTTCAGCACGCTTTTGCAGCGCGGCGAAGGCTTCGACCAGTTCTTCATCTTTCAGCTTCTGTTCTTTCTTGCCGACGGCATCTTCGATGCCCTGGGCTACCGCTTTGGAGTCCAGATCATCCATGCCTTCCTGAGCCAGGCTCTTGCCCATGTTCAGGCCGATACCGTAGGAAGCTTTTTGCGCCGGGGTTTTCAGCTCTACGCTGGTCTGCGAATCACAACCCGCGAGGACCAGGCTAACCAGGGCTACCGCCGCCGCCAACCGATGCTGTTTCATGCTATTTCCTTGTTCATGCGCCGAAAGGGCAATCGAGTAAAGCCGCGAGCTTATCAGGCCGCCACGACCAATGGCTACCGGCATGAGAGCAGGAATCTTCCGATAAGTTCAGGGATTAAAACGCATGGGTGCGAAGCAACGATGAAGCTTCTGTCATCTTGTCCCGGCAATCGGCGTCGTTTCTTCTTGCATCATCTGGCGTAATGGCCACTTGCCGCATAGGGCCAGGCTCAGGCATAACAGCGGAACAAATCGACAAGGACGTTTATCTTGCGCCTCTTATTCCGTGTGCTGACCCTGATCGTCGTGCTGCTGGGACTGGTTCTCGCCGTGGTCCTGTATTACGTCGCCAACCCGAAACTGCCCTTCTACACCCCCGCTGAGCAGGTGCATTACCTCAACCAGTGGAGTGACGAAGACCGGCAAACCTACTATTTCACGCCTCAGGGTACGCAGGTCAAAGGCCTGCGCTATGAGTGGTTTCAGGCGCTGGAACTGCCCTTCTCGGCACAACGTTTCGCCTCGCCTGATTACCTGGCGCGTTTTGGCTTTCTGATCGATCCGCAGCAGAAAGCCACGGCGAACAACCCCGGCAACCTCCCCGTCGGTTTTGCCCGACATCAGAATCCCGGCAGTACCGAGCAATATCTGGACATCACCTGCGCTGCTTGCCACACCGGCGAACTGCGCTTCAAAGGTCAGGCCGTGCGAATTGACGGTGGTACCGCGCAACACGTGTTGCCTTCCAGTGTTCCTACTTTGCGCGGTGGCAGTTTCGGACAGGCATTGGTGGCAAGTCTGACCTCGACTTACTACAACCCATGGAAATTCGAACGTTTCGCCAGAACCGTACTGGGCGAAGAATACGACGCGCGCCACGAACAATTGCGCAAAGACTTCAAAACTTCACTGAATACCTTCCTCAAAGTCGCCTGGAACGATACCCATCGCGGCCTCTATCCGACGGAAGAAGGTCCCGGCCGCGCCGATGCATTCGGACGGATTGCCAATGCAACGTTTGGCGATGCGATTTCCCCCGCCAACTACCGCGTGGCCAATGCCCCGGTGGATTATCCGCAGCTCTGGGACATGTGGACATTCAATTGGGTGCAGTGGAACGGTTCTGCGCAGCAGCCAATGGCGCGCAATATCGGTGAAGCGTTGGGCGTCGGCGCCACCCTGAACTTTTTCGATGACAACGGCCAGCCACTGCAAGGCGAAGCACGCTATGCCTCCAGCGTGCGTGTGCGTGATCTGCACAAAATCGAAGAAACCCTGCAAAAACTCAAGCCGCCCGCTTGGCCAGAGGATCTGTTTGGCGCCATCGACAAACCCCTGGCAGCCAAGGGACGCGCGCTGTTTGCCGAGAACTGCGCCGGTTGCCACGTCCCGCGCCAGACTCAGGAGGGTGAGCGCTGGGTGCAGCATTTGCACATGCTGCCGGTCGCTGTCATCGGCACCGACCCGACCGCTGCCAACAATATCGCCAGCCACCGTTTCGACCTGACAGCCCTGCAATGGGATCTGAAAGAGCTGGAAAAAATGGACGTCAAACTGCATCCGACACCCAAGGAACCACTGGACTTGAGCCAGTTATCGGTGGCCAAGGGTTTGGCTTACGTCACCGCCTTCGTCGAAGACCGCGCCTACCGCGAAGCCAACGTCACCCCGCAGGAGAAACCACGGCTGGACGGTTTCGGCCTGCCGATCGGCGTGCGCGAAAAAGTCGCCTACAAGGCCCGCCCCCTGGCCGGTGTCTGGGCCACCGCGCCGTTCCTGCACAACGGTTCGGTGCCGAGCCTTTATCAATTGCTGTCGCCGCAGGATGAACGCGCCACGACCTTTTTCAAAGGCAGCTTCGAATATGACCCACGGCACCTGGGCTATCGCACCGAAGCGTTTACCAATGGCTTCCTGTTCGACACGCGTATCACCGGCAACCACAACAGCGGCCATGAATTCCGCGCCGGCGAACGCGGTAACGGGGTGATTGGCCGGCTGCTGCAGCCCGAAGAACGCTGGGCGTTACTCGAGTACCTGAAAGTCCTTGGCGGCCCACTGGAGGCGCAACTGCCATGATCATGCCGACATTCAAAAAGGAACTGCCGCTGCTGGCCCGGGTGTGGTTGTGGCTGGGACGTTTGCTCGGCAAGACGGTGTTGGTGTTGCTGGCCATTGCCTTGCTCGGCTGGGCCATCGCCACGGCATGGTTTGCCTGGCAGCACCGCGGCCCGGTGTCAGCGCTGGAGCAGATTCCGCCCGGCGAAGCGGCGATGACGCAGGACGTGATCCAGACCGCCGTGCGCATCGTCGATCAGCATCGCGAAGGCACCCGTTATCTGCGCGACGCCCATGCCAAGGCCCATGGCTGCGTGAAGGCGCAGGTGCAGGTGCTGCCGGAACTGGCGCAGTCGCTGCGACAAGGCGTATTCAGTGAGCCAGGCAAAACCTGGCAAGCGATGATTCGCCTGTCCAACGGCAATGCCTATCCGCAGTTCGACAGCCTGCGCGACGCCCGGGGGATGGCGATCAAACTGCTGGACGTTTCGGGAACACAGCTGCTCGGCAACCGCCAGTCACAGCCTGAGCAGGATTTCGTCATGTTCAGCCACCCGAACTTCTTTGTCAGCGATGTCGCCGAGTACCGGCAGAATGTGGCGGCGCAGGCTGACGGCAAAAAGGTCCAGGCGTTTTTCCCCGGATGGGACCCACGCAGCTGGCAGATCCGCCATTTGTTTATTGCCCTGGCAACCTTGTCGCCGCCACCGGATAGCCCGACAGCGACAACATACTTTTCGGTTTCGCCCTACAAATTCGGTGAGGCCAATGCAAAGTTTCGCGTCGCACCCGATCCGGACAATTGCCCTGCGTACACATTGCCCAGACAAAACCACGACCTGCCGAACTTCCTGCGCAGCGCGTTGAATCAGCAACTGTCGACCGATCGTGTGCCCGCCTGCTTCGTTCTGCAGATTCAGCGCCAGGACGCCAATAAATACATGCCGATCGAGGACACCAGCATCGAATGGCGCGAACGGGATTCACCCTTCGAAACGGTCGCGCGGATCACCCTGCCGCCGCAGGATTTCGATACCCCGGCGTTGAATCTGCAATGCGACAACCTGTCGTTCAATCCATGGTTTGGCATTGAAGCGCACCGCCCGATCGGTGGCATCAACCGACTGCGCAAGGCCGTGTACGAGGTAATCAGTGACTACCGTCACCAGCGTAATGGCGAATGATCATTGCGCAACCTGCTCAATGGCGGTGGAGGATATCGTGATCCTTCCGGCATCCGGCCAGGTTTTGCTGGGCAACATGACGCCGAAGATTCCGGCGTCGGCGACTTTGTCGACAAGCGTTCGCAAGGTCATGTCACCAGCGATTATTTTTTGCTCAAGGCCTTGAGTCAGCTCAGAGATCAACACCCGGACCTTCGACATGATCGGTTTGGAAAAGCGCAGCACCGCCCCGTCGGGCGTGAGGGCGAAAAGACGTTGATGAGGCGCCACACTGACATGCTCCAGGCTGAGTTTGAGATCCGCTACAGAGAAGAAATTCTGCTGAAGATCTGCCTCACTCGGCGCTTTCCGTGCGGCAGGCAATGGCGCAATTGCATAGTAAATGCCATACACCCGAAATTCTCGCGGGATCAGTGGATTGCCATGCTGATCCTTGGGAAACAGCGCCGCTCGGCCGAAGCTGGCGTAATGACCAGAAACCGGCTCGGTGACGATAAAAAAACCACCAGTGTGGTGTTTGAGAATAAAACCGGCACTCGACTGAGTAGAGACCGACGCCGCTAATTGGCTGCGCAGGTACACCGAAACTGCCCTGGTATTGGCAAGAATCGGCCCAAAGATCGGCATTGATTCAATTGCAGGCTGCATTTGTAGAATGTCGGTCCGCCAACTGACGTTCAGCTTGCCTCGGCGGCGCCACAGATCACCAGCAACCACAACCTTTACAGCTCCGGCCGCCAACGTCAGCAAGATCCACAAGCTGCTTGGAATCGAACCGTCTTCATACAGTGCTTCGAAGCGCCGTAGCTGTCCGTTATTTTGCCTGGTCAGCCGAGGTGCCAGCTCCTGCTCAAACGGCAGCTGACTCGAGGCGTACAGAAGAAGCCCGCCGTTACACGCGGACAGATAACATTTCGAGTATTTTCGATGCGAACTCATCACGGCCGACAAATCCGCAATCGAGAAGAAACGGTTGCGCTGAACCCATTCAGTTGTAGATTCATCAGCGCCTTGGGCTTTTGTCGGGCGGGTATGAAAACTCGCCTCGAGCGAAAAACCGCTCTGGACAATCAATGCCCCCATCACAGTGATCGTAACGACAGGCATACCACTCTCGTCGTTTGCGGTATCGCTATGACTACCTTCAGCGCTGGCGGCCAGCGCCTCAATTTGCTGGGCGCAAACGAAACGCCCTTCGCGGTTTTTTAGAATGAATCCATTGAATTCGATGTTTCGTCGAGCCTTCAACAGACCGTGCAGGCAAGCGGCGGCATCATCGCTTGAAAGAAAAGCGGGACGGGAAGCCAGGAATAATAGCGCTTGCGCGTCATCGGCTAAGGAGGGAGTAAGGTGCACAGCAGGATTTTCAGACATGGCGTCGGTCTCTCGTCAGGCAACTGGCTTGGCTCCATGACGTAAGGAGCCATGAAGAACTTTGCCCATTGTCTGAAAGCGACACGCCCGGCAGGCACTACATAGTTATAGGCCGCAAAGAAAAGCCAAACGCCAGACAGCAAAAAGCCCACACTAGGCGGGCTTTCTGTGGAATCTGGCGTTCAGTGTTCCAGATTCCGAATATGGCGCAGCGGACGGGACTCGAACCCGCGACCCCCGGCGTGACAGGCCGGTATTCTAACCGACTGAACTACCGCTGCGCGAAACGCTTGAAACGAATGGTGGGTGATGACGGGATCGAACCGCCGACATTCTGCTTGTAAGGCAGACGCTCTCCCAGCTGAGCTAATCACCCTTCGCTTCGTTACGGGACGCATTATGCCACAAGTTTTCGTAAAGTGTTGATTTAATTGAAGTTTTTTTCAAATAAATCCGAAAACCGGTAAAACGACACATCCCGCGGGTACAACCTTGGAGCAGAAAAAAACCCGCCTTGGCGGGTTTTTCCGTGGTGACCTGGCGTTCAGTGTTCCAGGTTACCGAATATGGCGCAGCGGACGGGACTCGAACCCGCGACCCCCGGCGTGACAGGCCGGTATTCTAACCGACTGAACTACCGCTGCGCTAAACACTTGAAACGAATGGTGGGTGATGACGGGATCGAACCGCCGACATTCTGCTTGTAAGGCAGACGCTCTCCCAGCTGAGCTAATCACCCTTCGCTTCGGTGTGGCGCGCATTCTACGGAGCACCCCCACCTCTGGCAAGCACTTTTTTAAATAATTTTCTCAGGCCTTCCAAAGGCTTAGAGAAGGGTTGGCCTATGGGACGGCGAAGACAATAATGCCCCCCTTTGTATAAAGGAGAGACTCACCCCATGTGGTTCAAAAACCTGCTTATCTATCGCCTGACCCAAGACCTGCCTGTCGATGCCGAGGCGCTGGAAACTGCACTGGCCACCAAACTGGCGCGTCCATGTGCAAGCCAGGAGTTGACCACCTACGGTTTCGTCGCGCCGTTCGGCAAAGGCGAAGATGCTCCACTGGTGCACGTCAGCGGTGACTTCCTGCTGATTTCCGCGCGTAAAGAAGAACGTATTCTGCCGGGCAGCGTCGTGCGCGACGCGGTCAAAGAAAAGGTCGAAGAGATCGAAGCCGAACAGATGCGCAAGGTCTATAAGAAGGAACGCGATCAGATCAAGGATGAAATCATCCAGGCGTTCCTGCCGCGCGCCTTCATCCGTCGTTCTTCGACCTTTGCTGCCATTGCGCCGAAACAGGGCCTGATCCTGGTCAACTCGGCCAGCCCAAAACGTGCCGAAGACCTGCTGTCGACCCTGCGTGAAGTGATCGGCACCCTGCCTGTCCGTCCGTTGACCGTGAAAATGGCACCGACTGCGGTCATGACTGACTGGGTCACCACACAAAAAGCCGCTGATGACTTCTATGTACTGGACGAGTGCGAACTGCGCGACACCCACGAAGACGGCGGCATCGTGCGTTGCAAGCGTCAGGACCTGACCAGCGAAGAAATCCAGCTGCACCTGAGCACCGGCAAAGTGGTGACTCAGCTGTCGCTGGCCTGGCAGGACAAACTGTCGTTCATGCTCGACGACAAGATGACCGTTAAACGTCTGAAGTTCGAAGATCTGTTGCAGGATCAGGCGGAACAGGACGGTGGCGATGAGGCGCTGGGCCAACTGGATGCCAGCTTCACCCTGATGATGCTGACCTTCGGTGATTTCCTGCCAGCGCTGGTTGAAGCGCTGGGTGGCGAAGAGACTCCGCAGGGGATCTGACCTGCCTTTTGTGTGAAAGCTTAAAAGATCGCAGCCTTCGGCCACTCCTACATCTGGAATGCATTTTTCCTGTAGGAGCTGCCGGAGGCTGCGATCTTTTTGCTGGCGACGTATGCTTAGCTTCCTAACGCTTTCGCATAATAAGGAACAAGCCATGCGCGCACTGGCTGCACTCAGCCGCTTTGTCGGCAACACCTTCGCTTACTGGGTTCTGATTTTCGCGGTGATTGCGTTCTTGCAACCGGGGTGGTTCCTCGGCCTGAAAAGCGCGATCGTGCCGCTGCTCGGGCTGGTGATGTTCGGCATGGGCCTGACCCTCAAACTCGACGACTTCGCTGCCGTCGCCCGCCACCCGTGGCGTGTGGCCCTGGGCGTGGTCGCGCATTTCGTGATCATGCCCGGCGTGGCGTGGTTGCTCTGCCAGGTGTTTCATCTGCCGCCGGAAATCGCCGTCGGGGTGATTCTGGTTGGCTGCTGCCCAAGCGGCACCTCGTCCAACGTCATGACCTGGCTGGCCCGGGGTGATCTGGCGTTATCGGTGGCCATTGCCGCCGTCACCACCCTCCTCGCCCCACTGCTGACCCCGGCGCTGATCTGGCTGCTGGCTTCGGCGTGGTTGCCGGTGTCGTTCATGGAGCTGTTCTGGTCGATCCTGCAAGTGGTGCTGCTGCCGATCATTCTCGGCGTGGTTGCCCAGCGTTTGCTCGGTAACAAGGTTCGTCATGCCGTGGACGTGTTGCCGCTGGTATCGGTGGTCAGCATCGTGATCATTGTCACCGCCGTGGTGGCCGCCAGTCAGGCGAAAATCGCCGAATCGGGCCTGCTGATCATGGCCGTGGTCATGCTGCACAACAGCTTCGGTTATCTGCTGGGCTACTTCACCGGGCGCCTGTTCAAGCTGCCGCTGGCCCAGCGCAAATCGCTGGCGCTGGAGGTCGGCATGCAGAATTCGGGATTGGGCGCGGCATTGGCCAGTGCGCATTTTTCGCCATTGGCGGCGGTGCCGAGCGCACTGTTCAGCGTTTGGCACAACATCTCCGGCGCGTTGCTGTCGACGTACTTCCGACGCATGAGTGAAAAACAAGATCGCGAGGCACTGGCGCAGCAAGCGGCCGACTGACCCGCAAACTTGATCCCCGGGTTAATGCTCGTCAAACTATCGCGCAACGCAGGGACGACCCTGCGGCTCGATCGAGTTATTAATCTGGGGACGACCCCGTCAATCGATGGAGGTCTTTCATGTCCTGGATCATTCTGTTTTTCGCCGGCCTGTTCGAAGTCGGCTGGGCCGTCGGCCTGAAATACACCGACGGTTTCACTCGCCCACTCCCCACTGTTCTGACCGTTGCGGCGATGGCCATCAGCCTGGGTCTGCTGGGTCTGGCGATGAAGGAATTGCCGCTGGGTACGGCCTATGCGATCTGGACCGGTGTCGGTGCCGTGGGCACGGTGATTGCCGGGATCATCCTGTTTGGCGAGTCGATGGCGTTGATTCGGCTGGCCAGTGTGGCGTTGATCATTACCGGGTTGATTGGCCTCAAGGTCAGCGCTTAAGCCACTACCGCTTTCGCGAGCAGGCTCGCCCCCACATTCAATCGCGTTCCGTCAGAGGAATACGATCAACTGTGGGAGCGAGCCTGCTCGCGAAGAGGCCCTTAAAATCGCCGACTATCTAACTGCCCCGCGCAACTCCCCCACCAACCCCTGCAACTTCGCCGGCTCAGCAGCATCAACAGCCACCGGCGCTCCCGCCACCAGCGTCACCCGCGACCACAACCGGCGGAACACACCCTTGTTCGGATCGCGACTGAAGAAACTCCCCCACAGCCCCTGCAGCGCCAGTGGAATCACCGGTACCGGCGTCTCTTCGAGAATCCGCGTCAGGCCGCCCCTGAACTCATTCATCTCGCCATCGGCGGTCAACTTGCCCTCCGGGAAGATGCACACCAGCTCACCGTCCTTCAGATACTGAGCAATCCGGGTGAAAGCCTTTTCGTAAATCTGGATGTCTTCGTTACGTCCGGCAATCGGAATCGTCCCCGCCGTGCGGAAGATAAAGTTCAGCACCGGCAGGTTGTAGATTTTGTAGTACATGACAAAGCGAATCGGCCGACGCACCGCGCCACCAATCAGCAAGGCATCGACAAACGACACGTGATTGCACACCAGCAAAGCCGCGCCTTCATCGGGAATAGCCTCAAGATTGCGGTGCTCGACGCGGTACATGGAATGGCTGAGCAGCCAGATCATGAAGCGCATGCTGAATTCGGGGACGATTTTGAAGATGTAAGCGTTGACGCCGATATTCAGCAGCGACACCACGAGGAATAGTTGCGGGATCGACAGCTTGACCACGCTCAACAGCACGATCGAGACGATGGCCGAGACCACCATAAACAGCGCGTTGAGAATATTGTTGGCGGCAATCACCCTCGCCCGCTCGTTCTCGGCAGTGCGCGACTGGATCAAGGCATACAGCGGCACAATATAGAAGCCGCCAAAAATGCCGAGGCCGAGGATGTCGACCAACACCGCCCAAGTGTGCACGAATCCCAACACTTCAATCCAGCTGTGGCCAGTGACGCTTTCCGGGATACCGCCGGAATGCCACCACAGCAGCAAACCGAACACGGTCAGACCGAACGAACCGAACGGCACCAGACCGATCTCGACCTTGCGCCCGGACAACTTCTCGCACAGCATCGAACCCAGCGCGATACCGACCGAAAATACGGTAAGAATCAGAGTGACCACGGTCTCATCGCCGTGCATCCACTCCTTGGCGTAGGCAGGAATCTGCGTCAGGTAAATCGCCCCGACAAACCAGAACCACGAGTTGCCGACAATCGAGCGCGACACCGCTGGCGTCTGACCCAAGCCAAGTTTCAACGTGGCCCAGGATTGACTGAAGATGTTCCAGTTCAGGCGCATCTCCGGCGAGGATGCCGCTGCGCGCGGAATGCTGCGGCTGGCCAGATAACCCAGCACGGCAATCCCGACGATGGCGCAGGACACCAACGGCGCATAGTGCGAGGACGACATGATGACCCCGGCGCCGATCGTCCCGGCGAGAATCGCCAAAAACGTACCCATCTCCACCAGGCCGTTGCCGCCGACCAGTTCTTCCTCGCGCAAAGCCTGCGGCAGGATCGAATACTTCACCGGCCCGAACAGCGCCGAATGGGTGCCCATGGCGAACAGCGCCACCAGCATCAGCGATAAGTGGTCGAAGAGAAAACCGACCGAGCCTACGGCCATGATGGCAATTTCCGCGAGCTTGATCAGACGGATCAGCGCGTCCTTGGCGAATTTCTCGCCGAACTGCCCGGCCAACGCCGAGAACAGAAAAAACGGCAGGATAAACAGCAACGCACACAGGTTGACCCAGATCGAACGGTCACCCTCGATGGTCAGCCGATAAAGAATGGCGAGGATCAGCGACTGCTTGAATACGTTGTCGTTGAACGCGCCAAGGGACTGCGTGATGAAGAATGGCAGGAAGCGCCGAGTGCGCAGCAGGTTGAACTGTGAGGGGTGACTCATCTTCCGTGTTTCCCTGATGTTTAAGGTAGAGAGGCCTGGGTACTGCTTATTGGATTCTCGAACCGCGATCCAGGCCACACCTTACCTAAACTTTTCAGGTTATTTCTTCAAACCTGCAATGCACGGCGAGACAAACAACTCGCCACGCCAGGCACCTTGCACGGTGCGCTTGCCGACAATCAACCACATCACCGCCAGCAACAGCACCAGCGCCGTGCCGAAGACGCTGAAAAACGCCAGGTTCAGGATGCTCGCCAATTTCAAGGTGGCCAGCGAATACACCCCCAACGGGAAGGTGAAACCCCACCAGCCGAGGTTGAACGGGATGCCGTCACGCAAGTAACGCACGGTGATCAGCAGCGCCGTCAGCATCCACCACAGCCCGAAGCCCCACAGGGTAATCCCGGCGATAAGCCCCAGGCCCGAAGCGATTTCGCCAATGCCCGGCAGACCGTTCGCCGCGAAGATCGCTGGCGCATCACCGCCCAGCAGCAACATGCCCAGCGCACCGGTGCCGATCGGGCCGAGGGCCAGCCAGCTCGACGCCGCCATGTTTTCGTGGGGCAGTTTATGCAGGGCCATGCGCAGCAGCAGGATCGTCAGAATGCTGAACGCTACGGGTAGGGAAAAGGCCCAGAGCACGTAGCTTGTCGTCAGTACCACCAGTTGCGAGTGGGCATCGCTGAGATGCGGTGCGAGCAAACCACCGCTGGCCGCCGCCACTTCTGCCGCCACGACCGGCAGCAGCCAGACGGCAGTCATCTGATCGATGCTGTGCTCCTGACGGGTAAACATCATGTAGGGAATCAATACGCCGCAGGTCAGCGACATGGCCACATCGATCCACCACAGCACTTCGGCGAGATGAATCACACCGTCGCCCCAGCGCGGCAGGCCGAACAGCAGAAAGCCGTTGATGATCGTCGCCAGGCCCATGGGAATCGTGCCGAAGAACATCGATACCGTGGAGTGGCCGAAAATCCGTCGTGCTTCATCGAAAAACAGGATCCAGCGCGCGGCGTACGCAGCGGTAAACAGGGTGAACAACAGAATGTTGAACAACCACAAACCTTCAGCGAAGGCATGGATACCGGGAATGGCCAATGGCAATTGCACCAGCGCCAACGCCAGCACCCCGGTGCCCATTGTCACTGCGAACCAGTTGGGGGTGAACTGGCGAATCACTTCACGCGGATGCTGAAGCTGACGGAACGGTTTGATGCCGGGTTTGGCAGTATTGGGGCAAGTCATCATGAACTCCTGTCCTCTGGTGAGGTTGAGTCCATGGTAGAACCGAATCGAATATCTATATAACGGGTAATTTCTCTAACTGTTATCTGTTTTACCAATAAGCAGTCAGACGCTGCCTTCGCTCTCGATCACCAGAATCCGCGCCGCGCCTTGCGGATGGGCGACGTGCTCGGTGCCGACACTCGCATAGAAGATGTCACCGACATCAAGCTGCACCTGTCTTTCTTCGCCCAGTTCGCGGTAATGCATCAGCACTTGGCCATCGAGCACCACGAACACTTCCTCGCCGTCGTTGACGTGCCATTGGTACGGCTGATCCGTCCAGTGCAGGCGCGTGGTGATGCCGTTCATGTTGGCGATGTCCAGCGCGCCCCAGGCGCGCTCGGCAGTGAAGGTCTTGCTGCGAATAATCTTCATGGATCGATCCTTGAGAAGAAAGCCGGGCAAGGCTAACCGAAACCGTGGGGATTATGGAGCGCTGCACACTTTAGCGGCGGCTGGGCGCAGGCTGAGCAGCAGCGCGCCAATGGCCAACACAATCAACACCGCCCCGTAGCCATCGGTGGTCGCCAGCAATCCGTAACTGCGCGACAAGTACCCGGCGAGCAACGCGGGTAAACAAAACGCCAGATAACTGAGCACGTAATATGCCGCCATCAACCCCGCCCGTTCACGGGGCAACGCCAGCGGCACCAGGCTGCGCACGGCACCGAGAAATCCCGAGCCAAAGCCGCAACCAGCCACTAGCGTGCCGAGGAAAAACAGCGACAGACTGGCGCTGTGCACACCCAGTAGAATCAACACCAGCCCCATCGGCAACAGAATCGCGCCCAACTGCAAGGCCCGAACGGCAGGACGATTGCGCATCGTGAAAATCATCAGTGCCCCCGTCACCGTCAGGGCTGCCACGGTGGCGCCGCCGATCAGATTGGAGTTCGAGCCGGTGGCGGTGCGCACCAGCGACGGCGCCAGGGATGCATAAAAGCCGCCGAGTGCCCAGGTTGCCGTGTTCAGCGGCAATACGCGCCACAGGGTGGCTCGCGCTTGAGTCGGCACGTGCAAGGTCGGCCGCAACGAAGCCCATGCCCCTGCTTGCGGGGTGACGCTCTCCGGCAAGCGCCAGACGTAAAGCCCCTGCAATACAAACAGCGCGAGCAGCAGCCAATAGGTCAGTTGCAACGGCGCCGGAGCAAACTCTGCCAGTAAACCGCAACCCATGCCGCCGAGGGCCATGCCGAGCAACGGCGCCACACTGTTGATCAGCGGCCCTTGCTGACGATCCGTGTCGAGCAGCGTCGCGCTCAAAACAGCGGTGGCCATGCCGGTGGCAAACCCTTGCAGAACTCGCGCGCTGATCAGCCACGCCACGCTGTCGGCGTAGATAAACAGCAGCATCGCCAACGCATTGAGCAACACGGCGGTGAAGATCACCGGTTTGCGTCCCAAGTGATCGGACAGCGAACCGACGGTTAATAACGCCGCCAACAGGCTGAGCGCATAAACGCCGAAGATCAGCGTCAGCACTGCCGCCGAGAAATGCATTTGATCCTGATACAGGTGATACAACGGCGTCGGTGCTGTGGAGGCGGCGAGAAAACTCAGTAGAGTTATCGCCAGAAACCACAGGCTGGAACGGTTAGAAGCAAGGCTGATCATGGGCACACTCCGCAAAAGCTAATTTTTTGCTTTTGCGGAGTGTGCTACTGCCTCGCGCTTAAAGCAAATTCTTTGTGTTAAGGTCTGCGCCATGGCTATTAAAGAAGGTTTACGCCCCGGCGGCCGCAGTGCCCGGGTGCAAGATGCAATTCATTCGGCAGTCCGTGCACTCCTGCAAGAACAGGAGCGCTCGAGCGTGACCGTCCCGCAGATCGCCGCGCGTGCAGGCGTTACACCGTCGACGATTTATCGGCGCTGGGGCGATCTGTCGGCGTTATTGGCCGACGTCGCCCTCGCCCGCATGCGCCCGGACAGCGAACCGGCGCAAACCGGCAGCTTGCGCAGTGATATTCGTGCGTGGGCCGAACAGTATCTCGACGAGATGAGTTCCGAGCCCGGGCGCAACATGATGCGCGATGTGCAGGCCAGTGCTACGCCGGGCTATTGCGTGACGATCATTGGCGCGCAATTGCAGACGATCATTGAGCGGCATCCGGATGAAGCGGCACCGAGTGTCGATCGGCTGATCAATCTGGTGGTGGCGCCGGTGGTGTTCCGGATTCTGTTTTCGGCGGCGGCGCTGGAGGTGGATGAGCTGCATCGGCTGATCGATATTGCGCTGCGTCAGGACTGACACCGATATTCATGTAGGAGCTGCGGCACGCTGCGATCTTTTGAACTTGATTTGAAAAGTCAAAAGATCGCAGCCTCGTTTCACTCGACAGCTCCTACAGGGTTTGATGCCTGGCAATGTCAACGCACAACCCCACCCATTCAAACCTGCGACACCCCGCCACGCCACGACCTTGGTCGACACTGACTAACCGCCCCGCGCATGCGAGACTGTCCGCCCGGGCAGGATTGCCGGGGAGTCTTTTGTCGGGAGTGTTGCATGTCGCTGTCCACCGGGCTGATCGCCGCCGTCGCCCTGGCCTATATGGCCATCATGTTCGCCATCGCCTTCTACGGCGACCGCCGCAGCACGCCGTTGCCGCCGCGCGTGCGTGCCTGGGTATACAGCCTGTCGCTGGCGGTTTATTGCACCAGCTGGACGTTCTTCGGCGCTGTCGGTCAAGCCGCCGAGCAATTGTGGTCATTCCTGCCGATTTACCTCGGACCGATTCTGCTGCTGGTCGGCGCGCCGTGGGTCCTGCAGAAAATGGTGATGATCAGCAAACAGGAGAACATCACCTCCATCGCTGACTTTATCGCCGCGCGCTACGGCAAATCGCAATCGCTGGCGGTGGTCGTGGCACTGATCTGCCTGGTCGGCGTCCTCCCCTATATCGCCCTGCAACTCAAAGGCATCGTCCTCGGCGTGAACCTGTTGATCGGCGCCGGTGCCGACGCCATGGGCACCCGCGCCCAGGACACCGCGCTGATCGTGTCGCTGGTGCTGGCGTTGTTCACCATTGTTTTCGGTACGCGCAACCTCGATGCCACCGAGCACCACCGCGGCATGGTGCTGGCGATTGCTTTCGAATCGCTGGTCAAACTGTTCGCCTTTCTCGCCGTCGGCGCCTTCGTCACTTTTGGCCTGTATGACGGTTTCGATGACCTGTTCAACCAGGCCATGCTCGCCCCGCGCCTTGAGGAGTACTGGAAAGAAACCATCAACTGGCCGTCGATGGTGGTGCAGACCGGTGTGGCGATGATGGCGATCATCTGTCTGCCCCGGCAGTTCCATGTCACCGTGGTGGAAAACATCGACCCGCAAGATCTGCGCCTGGCCAAATGGGTGTTTCCGGCCTATCTGGCCTTGGCCGCGCTGTTTGTAGTGCCGATCGCTCTGGCCGGTCAGATGATGCTGCCGAGCGACGTACTGCCCGACTCCTTCGTGATCAGCCTGCCACTGGCTCAGGCGCATCCGGCGCTGGCGATGCTGGCGTTTATCGGTGGCGCGTCGGCGGCGACCGGCATGGTGATTGTCGCCAGTGTGGCGTTGTCGACCATGGTCTCCAACGACATGCTGTTGCCGTGGCTGCTGCGGCGCAATAACGCCGAGCGCCCGTTCGAAGTGTTCCGCCAGTGGATGCTCTCGGTGCGCCGCGTCAGCATCGTGGTCATTCTGTTGCTGGCCTACGTCAGCTATCGCTTGCTCGGCTCGACCGCGAGTCTGGCGACCATCGGTCAGATCGCGTTCGCTGCCGTGACCCAATTGGCGCCTGCCATGCTCGGCGCGCTGTACTGGAAACAGGCCAACCGTCGCGGTGTTTTCGCTGGTTTGGCCGCCGGTACTTTCCTGTGGTTCTACACGTTGATCCTGCCGATCGCCGCGCACAGCCTTGGCTGGTCGCTAAGCAGTTTCCCGGGGCTGGCGTGGCTGCACAGCAATCCGCTGAACCTGCCGATCACCCCGCTGACCCAAGGCGTGGTGCTGTCGCTGGCGGGTAACTTCACCCTGTTCGCCTGGGTTTCGGTGTTATCCCGCACGCGCGTGTCGGAACACTGGCAGGCCGGGCGTTTCATTGGTCAGGAAATCAGTGCACGACCGAGTGCGCGCTCAATGCTGGCGGTGCAGATCGACGATTTGCTGCAACTGGCCGCGCGCTTTGTCGGTGAAGAGCGAGCGCGGCAGAGCTTTATCCGCTTCGCCTATCGTCAAGGCAAAGGCTTCAACCCGAACCAGAATGCCGATGGCGAATGGATCGCCCATACCGAGCGTTTGCTGGCCGGTGTGCTCGGTGCTTCCTCGACCCGCGCGGTGGTAAAAGCCGCGATCGAAGGCCGGGAGATGCAACTGGAGGACGTCGTCCGCATCGCCGACGAAGCCTCGGAGGTGCTGCAGTTCAACCGCGCCTTGCTGCAAGGCGCGATCGAGAACATCACCCAAGGCATCAGCGTGGTCGATCAGTCGCTGAAACTGGTGGCCTGGAACCGGCGGTATCTGGAGCTGTTCAACTACCCGGACGGCCTGATCAGCGTCGGTCGACCGATTGCCGACATTATTCGCTACAACGCCGAACGTGGTTTGTGTGGCCCCGGCGAAGCGGAAGTCCACGTTGCCCGGCGTTTGCACTGGATGCGTCAGGGCCGCGCGCACACCTCTGAACGGCTGTTTCCCAACGGCCGGGTGATCGAGCTGATCGGCAACCCGATGCCCGGTGGCGGCTTCGTCATGAGTTTCACCGACATTACCGCGTTCCGCGAGGCCGAGCAGGCACTGACTGAAGCCAATGAAGGACTGGAACAACGGGTCAGCGAGCGCACCCAGGAACTGTCGCAACTCAACGTCGCGCTGACCGAAGCCAAGGGCACTGCCGAAGCCGCCAACCAATCGAAAACCCGCTTTCTCGCGGCGGTCAGCCATGACTTGATGCAGCCGTTGAACGCCGCCCGGCTGTTCTCCGCCGCCCTCTCCCATCAGGACGACGGCTTGAGCAGCGAGGCGCAGAAACTGGTGCAGCACCTCGACAGCTCACTGCGTTCGGCTGAGGACTTGATCAGCGATCTGCTGGACATTTCCCGCCTGGAAAACGGCAAGATCAACCCCGATCGCAAGCCGTTTGCGGTCAATGAGCTGTTCGACACTCTCGGTGCCGAGTTCAAGGCGCTGGCCCAGGAACAAGGCTTGACCTTCCGTGTGCGCGGCAGTCATTTGAGCATCGACAGCGACATCAAATTGCTGCGGCGGATTCTGCAGAACTTCCTCACCAACGCCTTCCGTTATGCCAAGGGCCCGGTGTTGCTCGGTGTGCGTCGACGTGGCGGCGAACTGTGCCTGGAGGTGTGGGATCGCGGGCCGGGGATTCCGGAAGATAAACAGCAAGTGATTTTCGAAGAGTTCAAACGCCTCGACAGTCATCAGACCCGCGCTGAAAAAGGCCTCGGCCTGGGTTTGGCAATTGCCGATGGTTTGTGCCGGGTGCTCGGTCACACCCTGCGGGTGCGCTCGTGGCCGGGTCGCGGCAGTGTGTTCAGCGTCAGCGTGCCGCTCGCCCGCTCGCAGGCCCAGCCGGCAAATGCTGCCGCCGAAATGAATGGCAAGTTGCCAAGCGGCGCGCGGGTGCTGTGCATCGACAATGAAGACAGCATTCTGATCGGCATGAACAGCCTGCTCAGTCGCTGGGGTTGTCAGGTGTGGACAGCGCGCAATCGCGAAGAATGTGCTGTGCTGTTAAATGACGGCGTGCGGCCGCAACTGGCGTTGGTCGACTATCACCTCGACCACGGCGATACCGGGACGGAGCTGATGGCGTGGTTGCGCACAAGCCTCGGTGAGCCGGTGCCGGGGGTGGTGATCAGTGCTGACGGGCGACCGGAGATGGTTGCGCAGGTGCATGCGGCGGGGCTGGATTATCTGGCCAAACCGGTGAAGCCGGCAGCGTTGCGGGCGTTGTTGAGTCGGTATTTGCCGCTGTAACAATCCCCCCCTGTGGCGAGGGAGCTTGCTCCCGCTCGACTGCGCAGCAGTCGCCAATCCATTTAACGCGGTGTATCAGGCACATCTGGATTTAAGGTTTTGGGGGCGCTTCGCCCCCCAGCGGGAGCAAGCTCCCTCGCCACAGAACCGGGTTTATTCAGGGAGTTCGACGAGGCCATCGACGTCGGTCATCGCCCGCTCCAGCAAGTCCGCCGGCAGGCTCTTGCTCGCCCGTGCGCCGAGCAATTTGAGCTGCTCACTGCGACTGACCAGATTACCGCGCCCTTCTGTCAGCTTGTTGCGCGCTGAACTGTAGGCTTTGTCCAGCTGCTGCAGGCGATTGCCGACCTCATCCAGATCCTGAATGAACAGCACGAACTTGTCGTACAGCCAACCGGCGCGCTCGGCGATTTCCCGGGCGTTCTGGCTCTGGCGCTCCTGCTTCCACAGACTGTCGATCACCCGCAAAGTCGCCAGCAACGTCGTCGGGCTGACGATGACGATGTTGCGGTCGAAGGCGTCCTGAAACAGGCTCGGCTCAGCCTGCAACGCCGCCGAAAACGCCGCTTCGATCGGCACGAAGAGCAAAACGAAGTCGAGGCTGTGCAGCCCTTCCAGACGCTTGTAATCCTTGCCGGCCAGGCCTTTGACGTGATTGCGCAACGACAATACATGCTGCTTGATCGCGATCTGCCCGAGGGTGTCGTCGTCGGCCGCAACGTATTGCTGATAGGCGGTGAGACTCACCTTGGAGTCCACCACCACTTGCTTGTCACCCGGCAGGTAAATGATCACGTCAGGCTGGAAGCGCTCGCCATCCGGGCCTTTGAGATTGACCTGGGTCTGGTACTCGCGACCCTTCTCCAGACCGGCGTGTTCGAGCACACGCTCAAGAATCAGCTCACCCCAGTTGCCTTGGGTTTTCTGGCCTTTGAGGGCGCGGGTCAGGTTGGTGGCTTCGTCGCTCAGGCGCAGGTTGAGCGCCTGCAAGCGCTCCAGCTCCTTGGCCAGCGAGAAGCGCTCGCGGGCCTCGGCCTGATAACTTTCTTCCACCCGTTTTTCGAAGGATTGAATGCGTTCTTTCAGCGGATCGAGCAGTTGACCGAGCCGTTGCTGACTGGTCTCGGCAAAGCGCTGCTCGCGCTCATCGAAGATCTTTCCGGCCAGCTCGGCAAACTGCGCACGCAGTTCATCGCGCGAGCCTTGCAGGTCGTTAAGGCGTTGCTGGTGGCTTTCCTGTTGCTCGCGCAGTTCGGCGTTCAGTGAAGCAGCCTGGGCGTCGAGGCGACGCAGCTCAGCTTCCTTGTTCGCCCGTTCGAGGTTCCAGGCGTGGGAGGCATCGCGGGCGTCATCACGCTCGATCTGCAGCAGTTCGACTTCCCGACGCAGTGCTGCCAGGTCAGCCTGCTTGGCGGCATTGGCCTGGCCGAGATCGGCGATTTCATCGCGGCTGGCATCGAGCTGCGCGTTGAGTCCGTCCTGTGCCAGTTGCGCCATGGCCAGCCGCTCTTCGAGCAAGGCGACCTCGGCCTGGCCATTGCTCGCCCGGCGTTGCAGTTGCCAGGCCAGCGCCAGCAGCGGCAAGCCCGCCCCTGCAAGCCCCAGCAATACGCTGGTCAAGTCCATCGCCATAGCCACTCCCGCCGATCTTAGAAAGCCTGAAGGTTAACCAAGGTGTCAGGTCTTGGACAGCTCAGTCTTCGAGCAGACCGAGTTCCTGCTGCGCCCGACGGTCACCGGCACGGGCGGCCTGGCGCAGCAGGTCCTGACCGATGCGACGATCCCGGGCATTACCGCACTCGCGGCACATCAACTGGCCGAGACGGCTTTGCGCAGCCACCACGCCTTCACGCGCCGGTTGCTTGAGCAGGCGGCCAGCGAGGTGTTTGGCATTATGACTGTCGCTCAGGCGCGGGCTGTCGAGCAGCCATTCTGCCACGCGAACGGAAAATCGCTTGGGCGGGATAACAGGAGAAGGTTGTGAGGTAACAGCGTCTGATACTGAGCGAAACTTCATAAAGCACTGTGGGACGAATCGGAAGGCGCGCCACTCTACTCTCTTTTTCTTACAGGTAAAGTCGAAAAACAACCCGGCACGCCCGTCCTAGAGCAAGCGCTCGGGACAATCCACAGAAGCTGTGGATAACTCAGTGGACAACCGCCCTCCAACCGTCGCAAAGCCTTATGGAATGGGGCTCGCAGTCAAACTGACGATTTTTTCACCAACAAAAAAAAGCGATGTTTTTCATTGACTTAAACTTTCGATGCAGGCAGCCAGTGGAGTCAGGATCGGTATGACAGTGCCGTTACAACTTGCGCAACTAATGTGCACAAGTACCTGTTACCCGGTTATATCGATGCGCTTTTTCGAGTCGTTTTGCTAACCGGTCTGGGGATAAACCGGTCTGGCGCGCGGCTTGATGAACAAATCTTCACCGATCGACGGTCAATAGCTGTGCTAAATGCGGGCGATTCTGCGAACCCCAAAGCAGACTCAATCGGCGCCTGCAATCTTTTTCTACACGAAGTTTGCTTTACCCGTTTCGATCCGTTACTATCCGCGGCGTTAGTACCAAGCTGAAAGTCAATTCCGGTCGAACACATCCCCACGGTCAGCCTTCTTCCAAGAAGCCCTACCGAAAAAAGCGGGAACGACCCCTCGATGGTTTCCAGGTAAATCTTGCGCCAACACGGCCTTCCAATGATGTGAAGGGTGTTGCGAAGAACACTTACTCTGACCGAACCAACCTGCAAATTGATCAGGATCTTCACCCCGGGCCCAGAACCTTTGCCCTCGTTGTGATGCCTGCCCTCCTAAGTACCTACCTGCCAGCCCAAGCGCGCCAATTTAATTGCGCTTCAAACTGGCTGCTTTGTTCCAGTCGGGTTCTTCGTTCGACCAATGGTGGTCGACGTTACTGGAACGTTTTAACGTTGCACGGTTCTTATCCGTGTCATTTGTAGGAACACCTAATAACTATGTCTACTCAAATCCACACTCAGGATGCCATTCGCACCCTAACCAACGCTTTTGCACCAATGAACTGCCTGATCATGGCCGCTCGCAAAGGCTGCTTCAGCTTCACCATCGTCAATGAACACGGGATCGCCCGCCACAGCGAGCGTCTGTACCCCGATCAATACTCCAGCGCCGAACCGCTGCAGGCCGTGATCGACCGTACCCGTCAGGCATTGATTGCCTGAGAGCCGAAAAGGCTGCAAAAGCAAAAGCCCCGCACACAATGCGGGGCTTTTTATTGCCTGATGTTTCACTTTTGGCCGCCAGCGCTTAAGCACCAACCGATATAACGGTTATAACTCGAAGCCGGAAATATTTTAAAAACAGGCCTTTACGTCGCGAATATGACACTACACTTCAACTCAAGCGGCGTGATCCGCTTGCGGCGAGCCTGAACCGATCCACTGCTGCCAAGCCCCCCCTTCAGGACTCGCCATTAATAACAAGAACCGAGGGTTTTATGGGTATCGCTGCCAGCGAACTGTGCCGCTACGTGATCCGTCCTACGCTGATCTACCTGGGACGCCACAGCGCAACTGCCGAATCTCTGCTGCTGGGCATTGCCGCCAGCCAGTCAGCCCTGGGCTCCGCCCTGCATGACCGCCGTGGTCACGGCCTCTACCGCATTGCCGAACAACGCCACCAGGCCCTTTGGGATGATTATCTGGCGCTCGACCCGGAACGCGCCAGCCTGGTTCGTGGCCTCGCCAGCCAGCATGCTTTCCTGACCGGCCCGCACCTGGAACTGACGGTCAATCTGCGTTACGCCACAGCCATTGCCTGGCTGCTGGTAGAAGAACAAAACCCCACACTCCCCGATTCCAGCGATTTGCTGGGAATGGCGCGCATCTGGCGCCAGACCTTCCAACCCCAAGGTCGTCTGCGCGACTTCACTTACGCCTGGCACACCTGTGTTTCAACGGTGAATCAGGTCGCTTGCTGACCGTCTGGTTTCAAAAGATCTGCCAACAGGTCGCGAATCTGGTCGGATTGTCCTACAAAACCGCTCTAAATCAAGGCATACGAGCTATAGCGCTAGGGCGAAAATGTTGGTAATTTTCGCCCCGGTGATCACCAGGAGTTCTAATAATGAAAAAAGTCATGCTCAAAACCACCCTTAGCCTCGCCGTTACCATGGCATCCACCCAGATCTTCGCAGCTGGCTTTGCCATCAACGAACACAGCATCAGCGGGATGGGCACTGGTTACGCTGGGCGATCTTCTTCTGCCGACGACGCAAGCACTGTTTATGGCAACCCTGCCGGCATGTCGCGCCTCAAGCGCGAACAAGTCACTGGCGGCGTTGCATTCCTCGATGCAAAAACCGATATCAGCGATGCCAGCTCCAGCCCTAACGGCGGCAGCAACAAAGGCGACATGGTGCCCTTCACCTCCGTACCTATGGGCTTCTACGTCAAACCGATCGATGATCATTGGGCATTCGGCCTGGGCGTGTACGTGCCGTTCGGCCTGATTACCGACTACGAAAAAGGCTTTGCCGGCCGTTACTTCGGCAGCAAGTCCGAAGTACAAGTGATCACCTTCCAGCCAACCGTCAGCTACGCCTTCAACGACAAGGTGTCGATCGGTTTTGGTCCGACCATCAACCGCATCGACGGTACGCTGGAATCCAACCTGTCGATCACACAGGCCCTGCCGGACGGCAAGGTCAAGATCAAGGGTGACGACACTGCACTGGGCTACAACGTCGGCCTGCTGGTACAGGCCACCGACACCACTCGCGTCGGCCTGACGTACCACTCGAAAGTCGACTACAAGCTCGAAGGCGACACCAAGGTCAACTACGGCGCGCTCGCCGCAGTCGGTCTGGGCGCCAACCAGAAGTACGACGCTTCGCTGAAGATCACCACACCTGAATCGGTCGACCTCTCGGTCACCCAGGCGATCAACGACCGCTGGAACGTGTATGCCGGTACCACCTGGACCCGCTGGAGCCAGCTGGAAAAAATCACCGTGAAGAACTCCGGTGTCCAGCCGCTGCTGGCCGGTCAGTTCGGCGAAATCACCGAAGACCAGAACTGGCACGACTCCTGGGCTTACGCCGTGGGTACTTCGTATCAGTTGAACAAGGAATGGGTACTGCGTACCGGTCTGACCTTCGACCAGTCGCCGACCAACAACGTCGACCGTTCGCCACGTATTCCTACCGGCGACCGGACCATCTTCAGCATCGGTGCCGGCTGGAGCCCGACCGAAGACCTGACCATCGACGTTGCCTACTCCTACCTGAAGGAAGAGTCGGTCAAGATCCGCAACGAAAACAATCGTGGCCAGACCTACGACGCCAAGTATGAAAACTCGGCAAACGGTTTCGGTGTCGGCGCGACCTACCGCTTCTGATGCTGCACGGCGAGGCTAACCCCTCGCCCACAAAAAAGCCCCGCTCTCTTTGCAGAAAGCGGGGCTTTTTATTGCCTTGAGTTTGCTCACCACCACAACACAATTCCCATGTGGGAGCGAGCCTGCTCGCGAAGGCGGTGTATCGATCAATACACATGTCGACTGGCAGACCGCTTTCGCGAGCAGGCTCGCTCCCACAAAAAGTTCAGCGCATCAGGGTTTCAGCGGTTTCGAGGCAATAGCCTTCTCGATCGCGGCGATAAACTCAGGATCATCCGGCTTGGTCAGGCTGGAGAAGTTGGCGACAACCTTGCCCTGGCGATCGACCACGTATTTGTAGAAATTCCACTTCGGCGCACTGCTCTGTGCAGCCAGCACCTGAAACAGATGCGTAGCGTCATCACCACGAACCTTTTGCGGCTCGGTCATATTGAACGTCACGCCGTAGTTGGCGTAGCAGACCTTGGCGGTCTCGGCGCTGTCCTTGGACTCCTGCTTGAAGTCGTTAGAGGGCACGCCAAGCATTTCCAGCCCCTGCCCTTCATAACGCTTATGCAGTGCCTCCAGGCCTTCAAACTGTGGCGCGAACCCGCAGAAGCTCGCGGTATTAACCACCACCAACGGTTTGTCGGCGTACTGCTTGCACAGATCGATGGATTCCTTGGCTCGCAACTTGGGTAGCGAGCCTTGCAGCAATTCGGGACAGTCGGCGGCCTGAGCCAGGCCAGTCAACGCCATCAGCAACGCGGGAACAGCACACCAGCGCATCAGCATGTCGAGCATCCTTGAGCAGTCGTTCAGAATTCGACGTTACTCGTCATGCCCGCTTCTAGCAAATGCTCATGCCCAACTGCATCAAGGCCAGGCCGCCCTGCTGCCAGCCCCACCACACCAGCGCCAGCACAGCCGCGCCGAGTGCAGTGATGGCCAATCGTGGCCAGAGCCCACTCATGCGGCGCTCGCTGCGGCTTGCAGACGTGCGACCGGTCGCTCGCGCACCGGCCAGTTCAGCGCGGCCGCCAACAGGCTCAGCAGAACTGCCACTTGCCAGATCAAGTCATAACTCCCGGTTCGGTCATACACCACCCCGCCCAGCCAGCCGCCGAGGAACGATCCCAACTGATGGAAGAGGAACACGATGCCCCCGAGCATGGACAGGTTTCGCACCCCGAACAAGGTCGCCACCGTACCGTTGGTCAACGGCACCGTCGACAGCCACAGGAAGCCCATGGCCATGCCAAACAGGTACGCCGACGTAGTCGTCACCGGCAGCCACAGGAACAGCACGATCACCACCGCGCGCAACAGGTACAAGCCCGTCAGCAAGCGTGGCTTGGACATGCGCCCGCCAAGCCAGCCGGCGGTGTAGGTGCCAAAGATATTGAACAGCCCGATCAACGCCAGCACTGTGGTACCGACACTGGCCGGCAGATGCTGATCGACCAGATAGGCCGGCAGGTGCACACCGATGAACACCACCTGAAAACCGCAGACGAAAAAGCCAAACGCCAGCAGCCAGAACCCGGAATGCGAGCAGGCTTCGCGCAGCGCTTCGGACAGGGTTTGTTCATGGCCAAGCACCGGCAGCGGCTTGTCCTTGAGCATGCTCACCAGCGGCACGATTAGCGCCACCAGCAAGCCCAAGACCAACAGCGCCGCCGACCAGCCGAGCCAGCCAATCAAGCCGAGGGTGCCCGGCAACATGGCGAATTGGCCGAAAGAGCCGGCGGCGCTGGCAATGCCCATGCCCATGCTGCGTTTCTCCGGCGGCACCGCGCGGCCGACGACGCCGAGGATCACCGAGAACGAGGTGCCGGACAGACCGATACCGATCAGCAGACCGGCGCTCAGCGACAGCGTCACCGCCGAATCGGACAAGCCCATGCACACCAGGCCCAGCGCATACAGCACGCCGCCGATCAGCACCACTTTGGCTGCACCGAAGCGGTCAGCGAGTGCCCCGGTGAACGGCTGCGCCAAGCCCCAGATCAGGTTCTGCAAGGCAATGGCGAAGGCAAACACCTCGCGCCCCCAGCCAAACTGCGCGCTCATCGGTGACAGAAACAACCCGAAGCCGTGCCGCACGCCCAATGACAACGCCAGGATCAGCGCACTCCCCAGCAACACCCAACCGCACGTACGCCACATCGATGTCATTGTTATTCTCCGCTTGCGGGTATATACCCGCTTGAGTTTGGAAAAAACCGGCCTCAGGCCAGTTCATCCAGCAATCTGAGCAAGGTTTCACGCTTCTCGGCGCCCAGTCGGTCGATCAACCGCTGCTGCGCCGCTTCCCAGGCCGGCAGTGCCGCTGCCAGGCGTTGCACGCCGGTCTCGGTGAGTTTGACGATGCGGTTGCGCATGTCCTCGCCTTCGGCAAGCGCCACCAGCCCCTCGCCTTCCAATACCCGCAGATTGCGCCCGAGGGTGCTGCGGTCCAGGCCCATGGCTTCGGCCAGTTCGGAAATGCTCGGCTGATCCAGACGCTGCAGATTGCACAGCAAAGAATACTGGGCAACGTTGATCCCGAAGCCGTCGAGAGCGCCGTCGTAATGCCTGCTGACGCCACGAGCGGCGCGACGCAGGTTGGTGCACAAACACTGAGAAGGAAGCATGATGCGTGTATATACCCGTGACTGTGTTAAATCAAGTTACAGATGAGTTTACCCATAACATTTGTACTGCCTCTGACAAACCGCTTTCGCGAGCAGGCTCGCTCCCACATTTGCAATACGATCCCCTGTGGGAGCGAGCCTGCTCGCGAAGAGGCCAGCACAGACAATCCAAAACTGTCAGACCAAAACCAATCCAGCCAACACCACCATCTCCAGCAATTCCAGCAACGCCCCCGCCGTATCGCCGGTCGTTCCGCCCAACCGCCGCATCATTACCTGCCGCAACCAGACAAACACAACAACCGAAATCACCAACGCAACAACTGCGCCAAATCCGGCGATCAGCAAGCAGGCCAGCGCACTACCGCCCAACACCCACCACCCGGCCTTGCGCGGCAAATGATCCGCCAACGCCTGCCCCAACCCACCCGCACGCACATACGGCGTGGTCAGAAACAACCCCAACAGCGCCGCCCGCCCGAGCAGCGGCACGATGATCAACGCCAGCCCGTGCCCTTGCTCAATCAAAGCCAGCAATGCCGCAAACTTGAGTAGCAACACCAACACCAGCGTCACTACCGCAATCGGCCCGCTGCGCGGGTCTTTCATGATCGTCAGCGTACGCTCGCGATCACCAAAACCGCCGAGCCAGGCATCGGCGCTGTCGGCCAGACCATCCAGGTGAAGTGCCCCGCTGAGCAACACCCACACCGTCAGCAGCAACGCCGCATGCAGCAGCAACGGCGCCCCCGCCAACGCCAGATTCAGCGCCCAAAGAATGACGCCGAACAGCAACCCCACCAGCGGATAAAACAGCAGCGACCGCCCCAACTGTTCCGGCTCAGGCATTCCCGGCAAACGAATCGGCAGGCTGCTGAGAAATTGCAGGGCGATCCACAGCGGCAACATGTCAGTGACCTTCCTTGAGCGAACCATCAGCCTGGATCGTCAGCGCAAACAACGCGCCGTGAGCGACTTCGACATTGAGCAGTTGCTCACGCGGCAACCCTCGCGCCTGCGCCAACAACAAGCGCATCACACCGCCGTGACTGATCAGCAACACCCGCTCACCGACATAGGCGCGGTGCAGGCGTGCAACCGCTGCCAACACCCGAGCGGAAAACTCGCTGACCGGCTCACCCTGCGGCGGCGTGAACGAATACGGATCAGCCCAGAACAGCCCCAAGGCCTCGGCATCCGTTTCCATCAACGCCGCTGCGCTCTGCCCCTCCCATGCGCCGAAATGCAGCTCCTGCAGATTCTTGTCCAGTTGCACCGGAAGATTCAGCTGTTCGCCCAGTTCGGCGGCGAAGCGTGCACAACGCTGCAACGGCGAACTGACAATCCGCTGCCACGGCCCACCCTCGACCACCGCCGCACGCATCTGCGCCCAACCCTGTTCGGTCAGTGCATCGTCAAGGCTGCCGCGCAGGCCACCGCCCAACTCCGTCTCACCGTGGCGCAGCAGGTCCAGATGCAAGGTCATGCCGGACGATCCGCCACCGCCGCTTCGGCGAACGTCGCCATCTGCCCGTGCAGATCGCAAGCCAGACGCAACAGCGGCACCGCCAACGCGGCGCCACTGCCCTCGCCCAGACGCAGACCGAGTTCGAGCAACGGCTCAGCCTTCAGCGTTTCCAGCACATGGCGATGGCCCGGCTCGGCGCCCCGGTGACCGAACAGCAACCACTCGCGGCAGTCCGGATTCAAGCGCACCGCAACCAGCGCAGCGACCGTGCAGATAAAACCGTCGACCAGCACTGCAAGGCCTTCTTGAGCCGCCGCCAGATACGCGCCGACCAGCGCAGCGATTTCAAAACCACCGAGATTGAACAGGGTCTGCAAGGCATCACCGCGCTGCGCGGCGTGCAACGCCAATGCGCGCTCGATCACTTGCGCTTTATGGCTGACGCCTTCGGCATTCAATCCAGTACCGGGGCCCGTCAGATGCGCCACCGGGCAATCGAGCAAGGCACAGGCCAAGGCGCTCGCGGCGGTGGTGTTACCGATGCCCATTTCGCCACCGATGAACAACTGCGCGCCTGTGGCCTTCGCCCGCAACAGACTGTCGCGACCGGCCTGCAATGCCAGCTCGCCTTGAGCCTGAGTCATCGCCGCGCCCTGCACGAAGTTGGCCGTGCCCGGGCCGATGTTCAAGTGGCGCACACCTGCAAGGTTCAGCACTGGATTCACCGTGCCCAGATCAACCACTTCCAGCTGCGCACCGAGCTGCCGCGCCAGCACGCTGATCGCCGCGCCACCGCTGACAAAGTTGAGCAGCATCTGCCCGGTGACTTCCTGCGGGAATGCCGAAACACCTTCAGCGACCACGCCGTGATCGCCGGCAAAAATCGCGATCCAGACCTGCGCCAGCGTCGGTTTGACCTGACCTTGCAGACCCGCCAGTTGCACTGCGACCGATTCCAGACGCCCCAGCGAACCCGCCGGTTTGGTCAGTTGCTGTTGCCGTGCCGTCGCTTGTTCAACGACGTTGAGATCGACCGGTTTGCACGGGTTCAGCCACCAGGTTTGAGTCATAACGCAGGTCCTTTCAAAGTCAGGGGCAGGCCGGCGACAGTCAGCACGACACGCTGACAGCGCTCAGCCAGAGCTTGATGCAGCCAACCGGCTTCATCGACGTAGCGGCGAGTCAATTCGCCCAGCGGCACGACACCCATTCCGGTCTCGTTGCTGACAAAAATGATTTCACCCGGCAAGGACGCCAGGCAGTCGAGCAAGGCTTCGCGCTCGGCGGCGAGGCGTTCGGCGTCATCGAGCATCAGCAAGTTGGTCAGCCACAGGGTCAGGCAATCGACCAGCAGGCAACGCTCGGCGCTGGCGGATTCGCGCAGGACGCGCGCCAGTTCCAGTGGTTCTTCGATGAGTGCCCATTCGGCGGGACGGCGCGCGCGGTGATGGGCGACGCGGTCGCTCATCTCACCATCGAGGGGTTGGCTGGTGGCGATGTAGGTCACGGCCAGACCGCTATCGCTGGCGAGCTTTTCCGCCAAGCGACTTTTGCCGGAGCGGGCGCCGCCGAGGATCAGTTGGAGCATGGGTTCATCCAGGAAAATGTCTAGTGAGGCGGCCGCCGCCTTCGCGAGCAGGCTGGCTCCCACAGGGTTATGAGTGGTGCTCAAATTTTATGGCTAACCGCATTCACTGTGGGAGCGAGCCTGCTCGCGAAGAGGCCCATACAGCCACCTCAAATCCCACAGAGCTGACGCAATAAGCCGGTATCCAGATGCTTTTCCACCAGATCCGCCAAGCGCTCGATATCGCGCTCGCGCAAGCCGTGATAATCCACCGCCTGCACATCGCTCAACCCGGCCCAGCGCAGCAACGCCGCACTCGCCGCCGGCGATTCGAACAAGCCATGCAGATAGGTGCCAAACACCTGCCCGTCAGCACTCTGCGCACCGTCGCAACGACCGTCATCAAGATGCACCGCTGCGTTCTCCAGCGCCGCTCCCGTGGTCACGCCCGCATGAATTTCATAGCCACTGACTTCGGCATCTTCCAGCGCCAGCCGTCCACGCACATTGCGCAACTGCTTCTCGGCTTCAAGCGTGGTGTCGAACGCCAGCAAGCCCAAACCGGCACTCGTGCCCGGCGCACCTTCGAGGCCAAGCGGGTCATGCACCTGCTCACCGAGCATCTGCAGACCTCCGCAAATCCCCAGCACTTTACCGCCGTAACGCAGATGCCGATTGATCGCGGCATCCCAGCCATTGGCACGTAAATAAGCCAGATCACTGCGCACGCTTTTCGAGCCCGGCAGGATGATCAGATCGGCCGCCGGGATCGCCTGCCCCGGGCCGACGAATTGCAGATCAACCTGCGGATGCAGGCGCAGCGGATCGAAGTCGGTGTGGTTGCTGATGCGCGGCAGCACCGGCACCACCACTTTCAGCACTCGTTCGGCCTTGTCGGTCTGGCGCTGATCGATGCCGTCCTCGGCCTCCAGATGCAGATCCATCACGTAGGGCAACACACCCACCACCGGTTTGCCGGTGCGCTGTTCGAGCCAGTCGAGGCCCGGTTGCAACAAGGCGATGTCGCCGCGAAAACGGTTGATGATGAAGCCTTTGACCCGCGCCTGTTCACTCGGCGCCAGCAACTCCAGCGTGCCGACCAGATGGGCAAAAACCCCACCGCGATTGATGTCGGCAATCAGCAAGACCGGGCAATCCACCGCCTCGGCGAAGCCCATGTTGGCGATATCGCCGGCACGCAGATTGATCTCGGCGGGTGAACCCGCACCTTCGACCATCACCAGCGGATACGCGGCGCTGAGTCGTTGATGAGAGGCCAGCACGGCTTGCATCGCGATGGCTTTGTAGTCGTGATAGGCAACCGCGTTCATCGTGGTGACGGCACGGCCATGGATGATCACTTGCGCGCCAGTGTCGCTGTTCGGCTTGAGCAGCACCGGGTTCATGTCGGTGTGTGGTTCAAGCTTCGCAGCTTGCGCCTGCACCGCTTGCGCGCGGCCAATTTCACCGCCATCAGCGGTCACGGCACTGTTGAGCGCCATGTTCTGCGGTTTGAACGGTACGACCGCCACGCCCTGACGAGTCGCCCAGCGGCACAGTGCCGTCACCAGTGTGCTTTTGCCGGCGTCGGAAGTGGTGCCTTGCACCATCAGGGTGGTCATGGGTGGTCCTTGGTGAAGGCGATCAAAGCCTGTTCGAGACGCGCCTCTTCAGCCGCATCGGCGGGCAGGCCAAAACGCAGACTGCTGTTGTCGGTGAAGAGCCGCAGGAGGATGCCGCGACGGGCCATGAACTCATGCAGCGTTTCGGCATGCTCGGTGATCAGCCACTGGAACAGCGCGCAACCGCCCTGCGGTTTGAAACCGTATCGCTCCAACAATGCCGCCAGTCGCTCACTGGCTTCATCGCTGCGAATCCGTTGGCGGGTGTGCCCTTCGGTGTCTTGCAGACACGCTTGGCCCAGCACTCGGGTTGGCCCGCTCACCGCCCATGGCCCGACCTGTTCGGCGAGTAGTTTGAGCAACTTGCGCTCGGCCAGGACAAAGCCCAGACGCACCCCGGCCAGACCGAAAAACTTGCCGAACGAGCGCAACACAATCAGCCCGACTTGATGCGCATGGGGTGCCAGGCTCAACTGCGGCGTGTTGTCCATAAAGGCCTCATCGACCACCAGCCAGCCACCGCGCCGGGTAAGCCGCGCGTGCCAGTCAAGCAATCGTGCCGGGGTCAGGCTCAGGCCGGTCGGGTTGTTCGGATTGACCACCACCAGCACGTCGAGGCTGTCGAGAAAGAAGTCGACTTCCTGCTCCAGCACTTCGCGCACGATATAGCCGCTGCGCCGCCATGCCTCAGCATGTTCGGCATAACACGGGGACAACACGCCGACCTTGCCGGCCCGGCGCAAACGCGGCAGCAACTGAATGGCCATCTGCGAACCGGCCACCGGCAGCACTTGCACAGCGCCGTAGTAATCGCACGCGGCTTGCTCCAGACCGTCATCGGCTTCCGGCAGGCGCGCCCAGGCGCGCAGCGGGATTTCCGGGATCGGGAACGGCCAAGGCGCGAGGCCGCTGGACAGGTCGAGCCAATCCGCTTCGGCGATGTTGTAATCGAGTGCCGCCTTGCGCAGCCGGCCACCGTGCTCAAGCATAGAACTCAGCCCCCACGCAAAGAATCAGCAGCCATAACCATACCCCGCGCTGGACCAATTGCCAGCCGCGATCGATGGAATCTGCGTCAGCCGCTGCGCCTTCGCCGAGCTGAGGACGGTCGTGAAGCTCACCGTGATAGATCGCCGGCCCACCCAATTCCACGCCCAGCGCACCGGCCCCGGCAGCCATCACCGGGCCAGCGTTGGGGCTGTCCCACTTCGGCGCCTGTTTGCGCCAGCACTTCAACGCGAGTCGGGTTTTGCCCAGCAGCGCGTAGGTCAACGCCACCAGACGCGCAGGAATGTAATTCAACACGTCGTCGATTTTCGCCGCCGCCCAACCGAAACGCTCAAAGCGTTCGTTGCGATAACCCCACATCGCATCCAGCGTGTTGCTCAAGCGGTAGAGCACCACGCCCGGTGCGCCGGCCACGACAAACCAGAACAGCGCGGCAAACACCGCATCGCTGCCGTTTTCCAGCACCGACTCAGTGGCGGCGCGGGCGACGGCAGTGCTGTCGAGTTCATCGGTCTGGCGGCTGACCAGATAGCCGACACGCTTGCGCGCCTCGTCCAGATCATCCGCGCGCAACGCGGCGGCGACCGGCGCGACATGCTCGCCGAGGCTACGCATGCCAAGGGCGCAATACAGCGCGAGAATCTCGACGACCCAGCCCACGTATGGCGCCCAGGAAAACGCCGTGGCGAGCAAGGTCAGCGGCAGCACCGCGATCACCCACGCGGTGACGCCATGGCTGCGCCAGCCTCGGCCACCGGCGTTGAAACGTTGCTCGATGCGCCCGGCGAAATTACCGAACGCCACCAGCGGATGCCAGCGTTTCGGTTCACCCAACAGCGCATCCAGCGCCACTGCGGCGACACTCAACAACGCCACACTCATTGACTCACTCCCCAATAATTCTCAAACAGCAACTCATTGAGCGGACGCGCCTGCGCCCACCCTTCGAGTACCAGCATCGGCGCCGGATAGAATTCCTTGACCGGGCCCAGGCATAAAACCGCCAGCGGCTTGGCGCCTTCGGGCAGCTTCAGCAGATCCGCCAACGCTTGCGGCTCGAACAGCGAGACCCAACCCATGCCCAGGCCTTCGGCGCGCGAAGCCAGCCACAGATTCTGGATTGCGCAGGACAGCGAGGCCATGTCCATTTCCGGCAATGTGCGGCGACCGAAAATGTGCTTTTCGCGATCGTCCATCAGCGCGGCGACCAGTACTTCGGCGCAATCATTGATGCCTTCGACTTTAAGTTTCATGAACTCGTCGCTGCGCTCGCCGAGGGCTTCGGCTGTACGGACGCGTTCTTCTTCCACGAGGTTCTGGATCTGCCCGCGTAAAGTTCGGTCGCTGATACGGATGAAGCGCCATGGCTGCATGAGGCCGACGCTTGGGGCCTGGTGGGCGGCTTCCAATAGGCGGCGCAGCAGTTCCGGCTCGACGGTGCCACCGATGAAGTGGCGCATGTCGCGGCGTTCAGCGATGGCTCTATAAACCGCTTCGCGTTCGGCTTCGGAGAATGTGTTGTCGGTCATGGCCCTTTCGCGAGCAGGCTCGCTCCCACAGGGGATTGCATTGCTTCAGTCACCACCGTTTCAACCGTGGGAGCGAGCCTGCTCGCGAAGGCGCCTTCGGAGTCAGGTGCAAACAGTGCAGCGACAGCCGCAGGATTCGACGGAAAATAAAAGTGCACATAAGAAGCCGTCATCCGCCCATCGCGATAAACCGCCTCAGCCCCGCGCCCGCCATTCGGGCTCAAGCCACGGGCAATCGGCGTCAATTCGGTGGCGGTCAGGGAATGGTGATAAGTGTGCCCACGCAACGAACCTTCCGGCAGATCCACCGCTTGCAACGCCAGTGCCGCCAGACGCTTTTGCATGACCGCATCGCCCTTAAGCAGCCCGACCAGCTCGGCGCGGGTGCCTTCCACGTCAGTCAAGGAATCGAGCAGATAGAGCATGCCGCCACACTCGGCGAGCAACGGCTTGCCCGCCGCATGGTGCGCGCGAATCGCCTCCCGCATCGCGGTGTTCTGGGCCAGCGCAACGTGGTGCAGTTCCGGATAGCCACCGGGCAGATACAGACTGTCAGCGTCAGGCAATTGCGTGTCACGGATCGGCGAGAAGAAACTCAACTCCGCGCCCATCGCGCGCAACAGATCGAGACTCGCGCCGTAGGTGAAGGCAAACGCTTCATCACGGGCGACGGCAATTCGCACATCTTTCAGCAGCGGCTCGACGGCAATCACGTCCGGCGCGGCGAATTCCACGGCCGGTGGCAGCGCTACTTCGCAACTGCTGGCGAGGGCATCGGCGGCGGCGTCGAGGCGTACATCAAGGTCATTCAATTCACTGGCCTGAACCAGACCGAGATGGCGACTCGGCAGTTCGATACCGGTCTCGCGGGACAGCGCGCCGTACCAGCGCAGGCCTTCGGTGAGACTGCCTTCGAGCAATTGCGCATGACGCAAGGTGCCGACACGATTGGCCAACACGCCGGCAAACGGCAGGTCCGGTTGATACTTGGCCAGGCCCAGCGCCAACGCGCCGAAGGTCTGCGCCATGGCTGTGCCGTCAATCACCCCGAGCACCGGCACACCAAAATGCCGCGCCAGATCGGCGCTGGAAGGCGTGCCATCGAACAGGCCCATTACGCCTTCGATCAGAATCAAATCCGCCTCGGCGGCGGCTTCCCACAACAGACGACGACTTTCCTGTTCGCCGACCATCCACATGTCCAGTTGATACACCGGCGCACCGCTGGCGCGCTCGAGAATCATCGGATCGAGAAAGTCCGGACCGCATTTGAACACGCGCACCTTGCGCCCCTGATTGCGATGCAAACGGGCGAGCGCGGCGGTGACGGTGGTCTTGCCCTGACCGGAGGCCGGCGCGGCGATGAGGACCGCCGGGCAGTGACGTGGTTGATTCAAAGTTCGACGCCTTTCTGCGCTTTGATGCCAGCCTGGAAGGCGTGCTTGAGCATGCCCATTTCGGTGACCGTGTCGCCCATCTCGATCATTTCCGGCTTGGCCGCACGACCGGTGACGATCACGTGCTGCATCGGCGGACGCGCCTGCAAATCGCTGAGCACCTGATCGAGATCAAGGTAGTCGTGCTTGAGGGCGATGTTCAGTTCGTCGAGCACCACCAGACCGATCGACGGATCGCGCAGCAGTTCGCGGGAGACGGCCCACGCGGCTTCGGCGGCGGCGATGTCACGCTGACGATCCTGGGTCTCCCAAGTGAAACCCTCGCCCATCACGTGAAAACGCACTTGCTCGGGGAAGCGGCGGAAGAACAGCTCTTCACCGGTGCTGTTGCGGCCCTTGATGAACTGCACCACGCCGCACTGCATACCGTGGCCCATGGCACGGGCGAGCATGCCGAACGCCGAGCTGCTTTTGCCTTTGCCGTTGCCGGTCAGCACCAGCACCAGGCCGCACTCGTCAGGCGAGTTGGCGATGCGTTCGTCGATCACGGCTTTTTTGCGCTGCATACGCGCCAGATGGCGTTCGTCGCGCTCGGGGGAATCAGTCATGGGGGAGCTCTCCGTTGAGGCTGGATAACGGCGGGCAGGCACAAGAATAGACGGCAAAAAGCCTGGCATCGCCCACCGTGATGCCGCTGGATGGATCAGGCCGGTCTCCGGGCTCATGAGCGGCGTATGCCTGACTGCGCGCCTTCCCGCTGTTGAGCAGTGGCATTCGACGCAGTTTTCACTCATTTACCGTTGCGGGGGCAGCGCCGGGATCGTGGTGGTTCTTCGCTTGAAGACAACCCTCACCGGCTTCCCTGTTTCACTCTGTCGACACCGGTCACAGAGCACCTGAAACAAGCCGCGAAGGTTAGAGGGTTGGGGGTGGAGCGTCAATTAAAGAGGGGGCCATCGGGCGAATAACTGCCGTCGATCAATTATCTGACGCCAATCTTGTGCCACACTGATACAAATGATATCAAAGAGCCATGCTTTTCTCGAAAAGCCCACGACAACAATAAAGGATGATGACGATGCAAGGCATGATCATCAGCAACCCGCGCCTGGAATTCCTGCGCCCGGTGCTTGAACGCTGGTTTGACTGTATCGACCGCTACAACGCCGTGCGCGGCGACAGCGACACCCCTTACTGGCATGACGAGAAAGCCAATCTCGGATTGCTCTCGGCTGCGGCCTGGATGGCCGAGCTGGTCACTTTGAACGAGACTGCCACCCGCAAGCAGAATGAAGAAGGCGAACGCAACGCTCGCGCCGACTTGTTCCTCGCTGGTGCCGAAGACCGCGCCTTCATTCAGGCCACGCAACGCTGGCCACGGGTGACGAATCTCAATCTGACCCAAGCGCTGCTTGACATCACCAACGACGCCAAACGCATCAGCTACGCCAGCGATCTCAAGCTCGGCTGCCTGTTTGTCGCGCCGCAAAAAGCCCAGCAAAGCGCCAGCCCTGAAGAACTGCAAGACATGGTCGACGACCTGCAAAAGGAACACACCTGCGCCGTCGCCTGGTATTTCCCCTATGCCTACCGCAAATTACGCAGCGAAGCCGGCAACTATCACCCGGGCATCGCCGTGTTGTTCAAGGAAGCCCGCGGCTGAGCAGTTGAACCATCGGGCTTGCGCCCTCCTCTATGATTAGGAATGCATTCATAGGGAAGATCAGTAATGCGCAAGCCCCAGCTCGTTTTTGTCATCGCCTTCGCCGGAGGGCTCGCCGCCTGTGGTGAATCCTCCAGCCTGCAAGTCACCGACGGCACTGGCCCGTCACCCAAGCTGCCCGAACCGAACAAGACCCTGATCCCGACGGTGAACATCGCCCCGGCGATCGGCTGGCCCGAGGGCGGCAAACCGACCGCGGTGGCCGGCACCCAGGTCGCGGCATTCGCCGAAGGCCTCGATCATCCACGCTGGCTCTATGTGCTGCCCAACGGCGATGTGCTGGTGGCGGAAACCAACGCCCCGCCAAAACCCGACGACAGCACAGGCATTCGCGGCTGGGTGATGAAGAAAGTCATGGGCAAAGCCGGCGCCGGCGTGCCAAGCCCAAACCGCATCACTTTGCTGCGGGATGCCGACCACGATGGCGTGGCCGAGACCCGCACGGTGTTTCTGCAGAACCTCAACTCGCCGTTCGGCATGACCCTGGTCGGCAACGATCTTTACGTCGCAGACACCGACCGCCTGCTGCGCTTTAACTACGAACCGGGCGCGACCGAGATCAAGTCGCAGCCGATCAAAGTTGTCGACCTGCCGGGCGGGACGCTGAATCACCACTGGACCAAAAACGTCATTGCCAGCAAAGACGGCAGCAAACTGTACGTCACGGTCGGCTCGAACAGTAATGTCGGCGAAAATGGTCTGGACAAAGAAGAAGGTCGCGCGGCGATCTGGGAAGTCGATCGGGCTACCGGCAATCATCGCATCTTCGCCTCAGGCATCCGCAACCCCAACGGCCTGGCCTGGGAGCCCACCAGCGGCGCGTTGTGGACAGCGGTCAACGAGCGCGACGAGATCGGCAGCGATCTGGTGCCGGACTACATTACTTCCGTGAAGGACGGTGGCTTTTATGGCTGGCCGTTCAGTTATTACGGTCAGCATGTCGATGTGCGCGTTACACCGCAAAACCCGGAGCTGGTGGCTAAAGCCATTGCCCCGGATTATGCAGTCGGGCCGCACACCGCCTCGTTGGGCCTGAGCTTTGCCGAGGGCAACGCCCTGCCGGCGCAGTTCAAGGAAGGCGCATTCATTGGTCAGCACGGCTCGTGGAACCGCAAGCCACACAGTGGCTATAAAGTGATTTTCGTACCGTTTACTGCTGGCAAGCCGAGTGGCAAACCGGTGGACGTGCTGACCGGGTTCCTCGACAAGGACGAGAATGCATTAGGCCGCCCGGTAGGCGTTGTGATCGATCAGCAAGGTGGCTTGCTGGTGGCGGATGATGTCGGCAATAAGGTGTGGCGGGTGTCGGCCAGCAAATAATGTTTGCCTGACCTAAAACAACTGTAGGAGTGAGCCTGCTCGCGATAGCGCCATATCAGTCGACATCATCGTTGACTGAATGACCGTTATCGCGAGCAGGCTCACTCCTACATTATTGGATTGTGTGCGGCTTGAATTACGGGTTATGCGCCAGATGCTCCGGCTGCAACACCCGCTTGGCACTCAGATAAGCTTTCTGCCAATACGCCTTCGACAGGCTGTCCAGCTTCACCGTGCCGCCCGTGGCCGGTGCATGTACAAAGCGCCCCTCCCCGACGTAAATCCCTGCATGACTGACCTGCGAGCCGCCATTGGTGGCGAAGAAGATCAGGTCGCCGGTCTGCAAGCCTTCTTTACCGACGTTCGGTGCCTGCATCACGATCAACTCGCGCGTAGAGCGCGGCAGCGAAATCCCTGCCGCATCACGATAGACAAAACCAATCAGCCCGCTGCAATCAAACCCCGAATCCGGCGTGTTGCCGCCCCAGCGATACGGCGTGCCCACCAGGCCAAGCGCGCGGAACAGCACGTCTTCAGCAGCAGGCGAGAAAGATTGCGAAGGGCCGAACACGACCGGAGCGCGAACCACCGGCGCAGGTGGCGGTGTGCGACTCGCGCAGGCGCTGAGCAGCGCTGCGAAGAGCATCAATGTGAGGCGGGCCGACATCGTCATAAGCAGAACATCCTGATCTGGCTGCGGCTTTTTCTGCCGGTGGACAGAAAACAAAACCGCCTGCGTAAGCACGCAGGCGGTTTGCCATCAATATAGATTCAGGATTCTAGCGGCTACGCGGCAAACTTCAAGTAAGACTTTAACTTCACCTTGTAAAGTCTAGGTCTACTCCGTTGCCGGGAGCCTGATTGTCGCCGCGAACGCAGCGACATCGGGGGATTTACTTGCGAGCCGTGACTACCGTCGGAGCGTTGGCCAGAGCGCGTTTCGCTTCGATGAAGGTCTTGCTCCAGTAGCTGTCACCCAGGCTGTCGATGCGAACACCGCCACTGCGACGACTGCTGGAGTGAATGAACTGGTTGTCACCGAGGTAGATCCCGGCGTGACTGACACGACCGCGACGACCATTGGTGGCGAAGAACAACAGATCGCCCGGCTCAAGATTGCTGCGCGAAACCAGCGGCGCATCGACGTTGATCATTTCGCGGGTTGAGCGTGGCAGATTCATGCCGGCTTCTTCGCGGAACAGATAACCGATGAAACCGCTGCAATCGAAACCGGCTTCAGAGGTACCGCCGAAACGGTAACGGGTACCGATCAGGGACATGCCGCGTTCGAGGATACTATCGGCCAGAACAGGAAGCTGATAAGGCTTCTTGCCATTGAATTCGTTGAGTTCTTTTTCGGTGTCCAACTCTTCCTGGTAAATAACGGAAGACTGGGCCGTGGCAGAATTTTTAACCTGTTGAGGCTGCTCTTGAACTGGAGAATGAGCAGCACAACCGTACAACAGGGTGACGAGTGCGAGAGGCACGAGGGGTGCGAAGCGCTTTAGCATGGGCACGACCGTGGCTGATAGTTGTAAAGAAGCCGAGACTATGCCCGCTATCAGCCTCATTTGCAAATTCAATCGATCTTTTTGTGACTTCTCGGTTTCTCGTTTACATCTAAGCGCTTAAGCCCATTTGAACCGATACGCGGCCTGCACACCGTGCAGGAAAGCGGATTTCCTGGCGCCTGAAATATGCCGAAACACGCTGAAAGCCGCGCCGCTACCAGCCCAGCGTTTCTTTCAGGAAGGGAATGGTCAGCTTGCGCTGAGCCTGCAACGAGGCCTGATCGAGCTGTTCGAGCAAGTCAAACAGCGCACTCATGCTGCGGGTGCCGCGAGTCAAAATAAAATGCCCGACTTCATCGGTCAGGTGCAGACCGCGACGCGACGCACGCAATTGCAAGGCGCGCAATTTGTCTTCATCGGAGAGTGGGCGCATCTGGAAAATCAGCGCCAGAGTCAGGCGCGACTTCAAGTCAGCCAGTTTGACCGGCAATTCACGCGGAGAGGTGGAAGCGGCGATCAGCAGACGCCGACCGCTGTCCCGCAGACGGTTGAACAGATGAAACATCGCCTCTTCCCAGTCGGCCTTGCCGGCAATCACCTGCAAGTCGTCCAGGCAAACCAGTTCGTACTGTTCGAGGTTGTCGAGGATCTCGACGCCGCGATCCATCAACTCTGCCAGCGGCAGGTACACCGCGGGTTCACCCATCTGCTCGAATCGCAGACACGCCGCCTGCAACAGATGCGTACGCCCTACGCCGTGTTTGCCCCACAGGTAGATCAGGCTTTCTGTCCAGCCGGCGTCGGCTTCGCATAGACGCTCGACATAGCCGAGTGCAGCGGCATTGGCGCCTGGGTAGTAGTTGATGAAGGTGGCGTCGTCACGCAGACGCACACCTAGGGGCAGCTGAATCGGTTTCATGCTGACTGAACAGTTCTCAAGGAACCGTTAGTGGCCTCTGTGTAAAGTTTGCGAAGTTTATACCCGTGAAGCTGAGCGCACAATGCGACAGAGTCCAAGCAAAATCAAAGGTTTGCGTTAACACGCTGGTTTTATGACAGATTCTTTGGCGCCAGCGCCTGCAGGACACGGGCCAACCCGGCTATTCGCCGGGCCGCCCTGCTCCATTACAACTCCGGCTCGTCCACACCACTATAGATATCAGAGTCCTTGTACAAATCGTGGACATGGCGCACCAGCACCATGATCACCGCTGCCACCGGCAACGCCAACAGCACACCCGTGAAACCGAACAACTCGCCACCCGCCAGAATCGCAAAGATCACAGCCACCGGGTGCAGACCGATGCGATCGCCCACCAGCAGCGGCGTCAGCACCATGCCTTCCAGCGCCTGACCGACCATGAACACCGCGACAATGCCGACCATCGGGTACAGATCGCCACCGAACTGGAATAACCCGGCAATCAGCGCCGCGCCAATACCAATCACGAAGCCCATGTACGGCACGATCGCCGCCAGCCCTGCGATCAGACCGATCAACAGCCCCAGTTCCAGGCCGACAATCATCAAGCCCGCCGCATAAATCACGCCCAGCGCCAGCATCACCAGCAACTGCCCGCGAACGAACGCACCCAGCACTTCATGACATTCGCCGGCCAGCGCGACTACACGCTCCTCACGATCACGCGGCAGCAGACTGCGGATCTTGGCCATCATCACGTCCCAGTCGCGCAGCAGGTAGAAACTCACTACCGGGATCAGCACCAGATTGGCCAGCCAGCCGATCAGCGCCAGACTCGATGCGGTCGCCTGACTCAGCACCACACTGACAATATCCGTGGTCTGGCCCATGTGCTCGCTGATCGCGGCCTTGACCTTATCGAACTTCCAGAAGCCGTCCGAAAGACCCAACTTCGCCTGCGCCCACGGCAGCGCGGTGTGCTGCAGCCAGTCGAGCATTTGCGGCGCCAGCTCGTACAACCGCAGCAACTGCTTGGCGAGCATCGGCACCAACACCAGCAACAGCGCGGTGACGATCAAGGTGAACAGCGCAAACACCGCGATCACACCCCACGTGCGCGACAAACCGAGCCGCTCCAGACGATCCACCAGTGGATCGAACAGATAAGCCAGCAACAGCGCCACCAGAAACGGCGTGAGGATCGGGTGCAGCAACCAGACAAACGCGCAAAGCAGGACTACCCCACCGAGCCAGAACCAACGCCGCGTATCGGCCATTTACCACTCCTGCTTCTATATAAGGAAAGACTTACCAGCGAAACCGTAGCGACGGCGCTGTCGGTGTCGGGGCCGGTGCAGCGACAGGTGCTACACCGCCAGCTACCGGCTGTGGTGCTGCCACCGGAGCGGGCGCCTCGGCCGGCAGCTCCTGCAACTTCGCCAGCGACAACTGCGCACGCATCTGATCGGCACTGCCATTGACCCGATAGACGATACGATCGCCATCAACACTTTGCAGACGCACGCCAAACGGCTCGAGTAACCGCAACAGCGCCGCGTAATGCTCCAGATTCATACCCTGCACTTCCAGAGTCTGCTGCCCAGAAGCACCGGGCTTGGCCACAAATCGTGGCGCCAGACGCTCGGCCACCGCCAGCATCACCGCATCAGCGACAGCGGCCTGATCAGCGCCCTGCACACTGCCCGCCTCTTTCTGATCACCCAGCCACAAGTGCCACTTGGCTTGCCACTGCCCGCCTTCTTCGCGGGCATGCACCGCCAGCAAGGCGTCAGCGTTGTAGCGTTCGGAGGCACCGCGCAACGGCGCCGGATCCGTGCCTTCCAGCGCTGGCGCCGTGGCAACCAGTTGCTCGCTCAAGTCCGCCAGCGGCAAACGCAACGGCAATCCGCGATGTTGCGCCGCCGTACGCAACGGCGCCGCAGCAGCCTGACCATCACCGACCAGACTCGAACCTTCGGCCGAATCGTTCAGCCACCAACTCAGGATCGACGGGCGACTGGCGCCCCACAACGACAAGCCGGCCCGACGCAGCGCCTGCTCGGTGGTCGCTGGATCGAAATCGACCTTCAGCACCTCCGGCGGCCCGGCGTCGAAACCGAACTGACTGATAATTTGCTGCGGATCCTTGCGAATCGCCGCCAGCCCTGGATTCTGCGGGGCTTTCGGGTCACCGGTGAGGCGCAACACCAGCGTATCGAGCGCCGCCTGCGTGGCGCGATCACGCTCTTCCGGTGCCTGGCCATGGACCGGCTCACGCACTTGATAAAGGCCTTTGAGGTTTTCGGCGTGACTCGCCAGGCTGACCAGAGATAAACAACCCACAAACAACAATTTACACAAACGCATGGAAAATTCCCGTCGACAGGAGCGGCTGGAACAGGCCGCGTGAACCGGTTAAGCAAGGCTGTGACAATCTGCCAGCACCAAACATTCACACGACAGCGGTAAGTTTTTGCACAGTGATAACGATAGACGGTTAATCGCCACACCTTATACAGGCGTTCATAAGGCTCAATTGCAAAAAATTTCCGTGGATATGGCCCTGCCCGTCGGTGCGAGGATGGCCGCTGCCCCTCAAGCCTGATAAAATCGCGCGCCTTCGCAGACCGGCAACAGCCGGGCACCTCGAAACTCGCGTGAGGCCATCGCCCCCTCGATTTCGAAGTTCCCGCTGAACTCGGTCGTTACCCCTGAATCCCCTCCCCTAAAGGCCTGGATCATGAGCAAGCAACCCTCCCTGAGCTACAAGGACGCCGGTGTAGACATCGACGCCGGTGAAGCATTGGTCGAACGCATCAAGAGCGTCGCCAAGCGCACTGCGCGCCCGGAAGTCATGGGCGGCCTGGGCGGTTTCGGCGCCCTCTGCGAAATCCCGGCCGGCTACAAGCAGCCAGTGCTGGTGTCCGGCACCGACGGCGTCGGCACCAAGCTGCGTCTGGCGCTGAACCTGAACAAGCACGACAGCATCGGTATCGACCTGGTTGCCATGTGCGTGAACGACCTCGTCGTTTGCGGCGCTGAGCCACTGTTCTTCCTCGACTACTACGCCACAGGCAAACTCAATGTCGACACCGCTGCCCAGGTGGTAACCGGCATCGGCGCTGGCTGCGAACTGTCGGGTTGCTCGCTGGTTGGCGGCGAAACCGCTGAAATGCCAGGCATGTACGAAGGCGAAGACTACGACCTGGCCGGCTTCTGCGTCGGCGTCGTGGAAAAATCGGAAATCATCGACGGCTCGAAAGTCGCCACCGGTGACGCGCTGATCGCGCTGCCATCGTCCGGCCCGCACTCCAACGGCTACTCGCTGATCCGCAAGATCATCGAAGTCTCCGGCGCCGACATCGAAAACACCCAGCTCGACGGCAAACCGCTGACCGACCTGCTGATGGCCCCGACCCGCATCTACGTGAAGCCGCTGCTCAAGCTGATCAAAGACACCGGCGCCGTCAAAGCCATGGCCCACATCACCGGTGGTGGCCTGCTCGACAACATCCCGCGCGTTCTGCCAAAAGGCGCACAGGCCGTGGTTGACGTAGCTAGCTGGACTCGCCCTGCCGTGTTCGACTGGCTGCAAGAAAAAGGCAACGTTGACGAGACCGAGATGCACCGCGTGCTGAACTGCGGCGTTGGCATGGTTATCTGCGTGGCTCAGGAACACGTAGAAGTTGCGCTGAACACCCTGCGTGACGCCGGCGAACAGCCTTGGGTCATCGGTCAGATCGCTGCCGCTGCCGAAGGCGCTGCTCAGGTTGATCTGCAGAACCTTAAGGCTCATTAATGTCCGCAACCTGTGATGTCGTGGTGCTGTTGTCCGGCACCGGCAGTAACTTGCAGGCTCTGATCGACAGCACGCGGACCGGCGATAGCCCGGTCCGCATCGCTGCAGTGATTTCCAATCGCGCCGACGCCTACGGCCTGCAACGCGCCAGCGACGCGGGTATCGCCACCCGCTCGCTGGATCACAAGGCATTCGAAGGTCGCGAGGCCTTCGATGCTGCTCTGATCGAACTGATCGACGAATTCCAACCGAAACTCGTGGTGCTGGCCGGCTTCATGCGCATTCTCAGCGCTGATTTCGTTCGCCACTATCAGGGTCGCCTGCTCAACATCCACCCGTCGCTGCTGCCCAAATACAAAGGGTTACACACTCATCAGCGCGCGCTGGAGGCCGGCGACACGGAGCACGGCTGCTCCGTGCACTTCGTCACCGAGGAACTCGATGGCGGACCACTGGTCGTACAGGCAGTATTACCGGTAGAGTTGCACGACACGCCGCAGAGTCTGGCGCAGCGAGTCCACGCTCAGGAACACCTGATCTACCCGATGGCAGTACGCTGGTTTGCCGAAGGCAGACTGGCACTCGGTGAGCAAGGTGCTTTACTGGACGGCCAGTTACTCGCGGCCAGCGGCCACTTGATTCGAAACTAGGAGATATTATGCGTCGCGCCCTGCTCTTCGCTTGCGCTCTGCTCGCCCTGCCCTTCGCGCAGGCAGCCGAACTTCAACCGTTCTCCGCCAGCTACACCGCCGACTGGAAGCAACTGCCCATGAGCGGCACCGCCGAGCGCAGTCTGGTCAAGGAAGCCAACGGCGTCTGGAAGCTCAGCTTCAAGGCCTCGATGATGATCGCCAGCCTGACTGAAGAAAGCACCCTGACCCTGGACAAGGACACCCTGCTGCCGCAGTCCTACCACTTCGAACGTGGCGGCCTGGGCAAAGCGAAAAAGGCTGATCTGGATTTCGACTGGAACAGCAAAATGGTCACCGGCACCGACCGTGGCGACGCGGTGAAAATCCCGCTGAACCGTGGCATGGTCGACAAGTCCACCTATCAACTGGCACTGCAGCATGACGTCGCTGCCGGCAAGAAGACCATGAGCTATCAAGTGGTCGATGACGGTGAAGTCGATACCTATGACTTCCGCGTGCTGGGCTCGGAAAAAGTCGAGACCAAGGCTGGCAAGATCGATGCAATCAAGGTCGAGCGCGTACGCGACCCGACACAAAGCAAGCGCATCACCGTCCTCTGGTTCGCCAAGGATTGGGATTACCTGCTGGTTCGCCTGCAACAGGTTGAAACCGACGGCAAGGAGTACAACATCATGCTCCAGGACGGCACCGTCAACGGCAAAACCGTTAAAGGCAGCTGATCCGCCGCAAGAACAAAGAGCCCCGCAAACGCGGGGCTTTTTTTCGCCTGCGTTCAACCCGACTTTTTGTGTCACCTTCGCCCCTCACCCCAGCCCTCTCCCGAGGGAGAGGGAACTGACCGGGATGTCTGGCGCTATGTATCGACCTGAAAGATCGAGTCGATTATGGATGCACCAAAGAATACCCAGGTCGGCGTAACTCTTTAATCTCCCACGGTCAGTCCCCTCTCCCCCTGGGAGAGGGTCAGGGTGAGGGCTGCCTCAGGCTCACCCCACACTCAAACCGAAAACTTCGCCACCATGCTGTTCAAATCCACCGCCAACCGCGACAACTCCTGACTCGCCGCACTCGTCTGATTGGCACCCGCCGAGGTCTGCATCGCCAGATCCCGAATATTCATCAGATTGCGATCCACCTCCCGCGCCACCGCCGCCTGCTCTTCGGAAGCACTGGCGATCACCAGATTGCGCTCATTGATCAGAGTGAATGCCGAGGCGATGTCTTCAAGCGCAGTCCCGGCAGACTTGGCCAACTCCAATGTCGAACGCGCCCGTACATTGCTTTGCTGCATCGAACTGACCGCCGAATCGGTGCCCTGCTGAATCCCACCAATCATTTGCTCAATCTCTTGAGTCGACTGCTGGGTGCGATGCGCCAAGGCCCGCACCTCATCTGCCACCACCGCAAACCCGCGCCCGGCATCACCGGCCCGCGCGGCTTCAATCGCGGCGTTCAATGCGAGCAGATTGGTCTGCTCGGCAATCGAACGAATCACGTCCAGTACCTTGCTGATGCCATGAACCTTCTGCGCCAGATCTTCGACCTGCGATGCATTGTTGGTCACGTCTTCGGCGAGGAACTCAATCGACGAAACCGTTTGCCGCACTTGTTCACGACCATGCTGAGCGATACGGTCGGATTCACACGAAGCTTGCGAGGTCGCCACTGCATTGCTAGCCACCTCCTCCACCGCAGCGGTCATCTGATTGACCGCCGTGGCGGCCTGCTCGATTTCCAGGCTCTGCTGGTGCAACCCGCGGGTAGCGTCTTCCGTGACGCAACTCAGCTCCTCCGACGCCGAGGCCAGTTGGCTGGAAGACTCCGAGATTTGCCGAATCGTCTCGCGCAAGTTGTGCTGCATGCTCTTGAGCGCCTGCAACAGCCGCGCTGGTTCGTCCTTGCCGCTGATGCTGATATCGCCGGTCAGATCGCCACCCGCCACCACCTCGGCTACGCCCAACGACTGCGCCAGCGGCAACACGATGCTGCGCGTCAGCAACAGGGCCAGGCCGATGGTGATCAACGCGGTCACGCCGATCATCACCCCGACCCACACCCGCGAATTGATAAACACCAGTCGCGCCGCTTCAGTGGCGAGATTGGCGTTGTGTTTATTCAGCTCGACCAGTTCGCGCAGGATGACCGCGATTTCATCGGCCAACGGACTCATCTGGCCGTTGAGAATGGTCGCAGCCTCTTCCACCCGATTCTGCGCAGACAACTGCATGACCTGCGCCTGAAACTCCAGATACTGGTGCTCGGCGACTTTGAAGCGATCAAACAGCTTGCGCTCTTCTGGTAATACGATCAGCACGTCATAGCGCTGCTGGGCCTCACTCAACACCCCGCGCACGTCATTGAGCTTGGCGATATTCTGCTCCAGCGCCTGCGGATCGCGGTTGAGCAACAGGCGCATGGTCAACGCGCGCAGGCGCAGCATGTCCTGACTCATCTCGCCGACCGCCATGACACTCGGCAGCCAATTGTTATCGACCTCATCGGACTGCGCGCGCATGTTCGACATTTGCAGCAGGGCGAACGCGCCGAGGGCAAATACCATCAACGCCAACAAGCCAAACCCCAGGCCGGCGCGCGGGGCAATATTGAGACTACGGATACTCATTGCTCTGGTTCCTTCCAAAAGCGCTGCATCGACCCTGCAGCTGGTTGCTCTAGAAGGTATCGGCCTGGCGAAAATTTGCGTAAGACGAAAAGGCGATATCAAAAGGCCTTGATCCTTCGAACCGTTGGCATTAACGATTCAGCGTGCTTTTGCCGGACTTGAGCTCCGTTCGCGGCAAGATCGCCAGGAAGTTATCCCGAGCGACTTTTTTCGCAACGCCTTCAGGCAAGGCGTCGAGGAATGGCTTGAAGCTGTGCATTTCCTCACCGAGCTTGTTAAAGCGCCCGACCACGTCCGAACCGAGCATGAAGCGCTCCGGGTATTTCTCCACCAGCGCCAGCCACTCCGCTCGCGGCTTGCCCTGCTCGTCCAATAAATACGGGCTGAGCATGCTCCAGGACAGGTCGATAAACAGGTTGGGATAGGCTTCAAGCATGCGCGTCAGCGTAGGCAGGAGAAATTGCAGCTGCGTCTGATGCCGATGGATTTCAGCACTGGTGCCTGCGTGCGCCCAGATAAATCGCGTGTGCGGATGATTACGCAGCGGCTCTTCGATTTCCTTCAGGTACAGCGGATTTTTCTCACGCTTGGAGGTGATGTTCGAATGCAGCATCACCGGCAGATCATTCTCGGCCGCCAAGTGATAAATCTTGGTCATCGCTTCGTTATTGGCCCGCGGCGTGTCGCCGGAGGTCAGCGCAGTGAGGTCGTCATGCCGGGTGAACACCTCGCCGATGCCCTGCCACAGCCCAGGGTACAGGTCGAGCATGCGCTGGATGTGTGCGGCGGAGTTCTTGTCGTTGGGGTTGAAGCCGGACAGGAACGGATGAAAGTAGGGGCGCTGCTCGGCGCTGAGTTTTTGCACGGCATCAGCAACGATCACATCGGTTGCGCTGTACCAGTAGGCGTCAGCGTCATCCCCGGCGTAATAACGCGGACGCTTGGGTTCGTCTTCGTGCCATTTCTTCGCCACCGGAATACCGGAAATCATCACGTGCTCGACGGAAGCGTCCTTCATCGCCGTCAGCAGTTTCGCCATGCCTGCGCTTTCCTGGAAAAAATCCACGTAATGCAAGTGCGCATCGCTGTAGGTGTATTCGCGGGCACTGACGCTGCCGGCAACCAGCAGAAGGCAGGCAAGACTCAAACGATACAGGGACACAAGTAATCTCCGAGAAGTAGGCATAGCCTAGACCGCACCCTGACGACGAGGGTTCATCCCGCAGGAAAGTGGAACGCGTACCCGTGGGAATGCTCTATAACTGCAAGGTCTTTTTTGATCGAAACGACTTTTCCTACTGCCAGTGAGGTTCCCATGACCGTTACCGTCAATACCGTCTCCGCTGAAGGTTTTCGTCACACCGTACAAATTGATGACCATGAATTGTTTGCCGACGTGCCGAAATCCGCTGGCGGCGAAGGCTCCGCACCTGAGCCACACGACTACTTCGATGCCGCCCTCGGTGCCTGCAAAGCACTGACCCTGAAGATGTACGCGAAGAAGAAAGACATCCCGCTGACCGGCGTCGGGGTCGACGTTAAACGCGACAACAGTGAAGAGCAGAAAGGCAAATACGTCCTGCACGTCACCCTCACCCTTAAAGGCGTACTCACCGACGCCCAGCGTGAAGAACTGCTGCGCGTCGCTGACCGCTGCCCGATCCACAAGTTGATGACCACCAGCGAAGTGACGATCGAGACCCACGCCCCGCAAGGCTTCGATAGCCAGTAATCCTCCTGATGCCAGCGGCGGGTTATGCTTCTGGCATCACCCGCTCAGCCTGGAATGCACCATGGACACGCCACCTCTGATCATCCGCCCACGCGCCGAAGACGTCGAAGGCCAGCCGATTCTGCGTCCGCTGCCGTCAGCCAAATGCCGCAGTGTCGGGCCATTCGTATTTTTTGATCACATGCTCGAGACGGTTTATCCGACGGGCAAAGGCATGAACATCCGACAGCACCCGCACATCGGTCTGTCGACGCTCACGTATCTGTTTGAAGGCCAGATCCAGCACAAGGACAGCCTTGGCTCGGATCAAGTGGTCAGCGCCGGCGACGTCAGCTGGATGACCGCCGGCAGCGCGATTGCCCACGTTGAACGCACGCCTGAGCCGTTATGGGGCCAGACCTTCACAATGCACGGCTTGCAGATCTGGCTGGCGTCGCCCAAAGAACACGAGCAAGGCCCGGGACATTACAGCCATCACCCGGCAGAGACCTTGCCGGTCAGCGATAACCTTGGCGTTCAGATTCGTATGATTGCCGGGTCAGGCTTTTGCCTGGAATCGCCAGTGCCGGTGCTTTCTCCTACATTGTATGCAGAAGTGAAGATGCAAACGGCGACCACTCTGCTGATTCCGACCGAGCATGAAGAACGGGCGGTGTATGTGTTGAGTGGGGATGCGCAACTGAATGGCGAGACCATTGAAGCGTATGCGCTGGTGGTGTTGCCGGCCGGGGAAGAGTTGAGTCTGTTTGCCGAAAGTGATGTGCACGCCGTGGTGTTTGGAGGGGCGCCGCTGGACGGGCCTCGGCGGATTAACTGGAATTTTGTGGCGAGCGATCCGGCGGCGATCGATGAAGCGCGGCGCAAATGGGCGGCCGGTGATTGGCCGACGGTGCCGGGGGAAGTTGAGCGAATTGAATTGCCCTGAGTTTTGTAGAGCGGCTTAGTCAGTCTTCGCGAGCAGGCTCGCTCCCACAGTGATTGGTGGTGTGCCCAGAATACCTGGACACCCTATATCCCCTGAGGGAGCGAGCCTGCTCGCGAAAAGGCCCAGCCAGGCACCACAAAAGTCTGTGCCTGACAACTGAATCAGCCCTTGAACACTTCATCCAGCAAATCATGCATCGACTTGAAGGCGCGCTTGGCGGTCTTCGCGTCGTACATCATCTTGCCCGGCACATTGGCATGCGGATCGGTAAACGAGTGCACCGCACCGCCGTAGCTGAGCAACTGCCAATCCACCTTTGCCGCGTTCATCTCATCTTCAAACGCCGGCAATTGCTCTTTCGGCACCAACGGATCGGAAGCACCGTGCAGGACCAATACCGAGCCCTTGATGTTCTGCGCATCCGCCGGGTTCGGCGAATCCAGCGTACCGTGGAACGACACCGCAGCCTTGACCGGCGCACCGGTGCGCGCCAGATCCAGCGCACAGCAACCGCCAAAGCAGAAACCGAACACCGCCAGCTTCGACGTATCGACCGCCGCTTCGCCCTGCTTCTGCAACTGCTCGAACGCCGCTTGCATACGCTTGCGCAGCAGCGCGCGATCATCCTTCAGTGGCATCATCGCCGCGCCCGCCTGATCAGCGTTTTGTGGGCGCACAGCCTGGCCGTAAACGTCAGCAATCAACACCACGTAGCCCTTGGCCGCGACCGACTTGGCGATCTCTTCGGCACCGGCGCTGACGCCCATCCAGTTCGGCGCCATCAACAACCCCGGACGCGCGTCTTTGTGCTCGGCGTCGAACGCCAGACGACCTTCATAAGGCTGGCCGTCAATCTGATAGACCACGGAACGTACAGTGACTTGGCTCATTTCTGACTCCTGATTGGTTAAACACCAGAATGAAAAAACCCGCCGAAGCGGGTTTTTCTACAACTTGGTTAAACCGACAGTTCAACCAGCAGCTTGTTCAGACGGCGCACATAAGCGGCCGGATCTTTCAAGCTGTCGCCGGCAGCCAGCGCTGCCTGATCGAAGAGGATGTGCGACAGGTCGCCAAAACGCTCTTCGCTCTGCTCGCCATCGAGTTTCTCGATCAGCGGGTGGCTCGGGTTGAATTCGAAGATCGGCTTCGAATCCGGCACCTTCTGCCCGCTGGCTTCGAGGATCTGGCGCATTTGCAGGCCCAGATCCTGCTCGCCGATGGCCAGAATGGCCGGCGAGTCGGTCAAACGATGGGAGACGCGTACTTCAGCCACGGAATCGCCCAGCGCGGTTTTCAGACGCTCAACCAGACCTTCTTTGGACTTGGCGACTTCTTCTGCGGCTTTCTTGTCCTCTTCCGAGTCCAGGTTGCCCAGATCGAGGTCACCGCGGGCCACGTCGACAAAAGTCTTGCCGTCGAATTCGCTGAGGTAGCTCATCAGCCACTCGTCGATGCGGTCGGTCAGCAGCAGCACTTCGATGCCTTTCTTGCGGAAGACTTCCAGGTGCGGGCTGTTCTTGACCTGCGCGTAGGTTTCGCCGGTGAGGTAGTAGATCTTGTCTTGACCTTCCTTGGCGCGGGCCAGGTAGTCGGCCAGACCGACGATCTGCTCGCCCTCGTCGCCATTGGTAGATGCGAAACGCAGCAGACCGGCAATTTTCTCTTTGTTGGCGAAGTCTTCTGCCGGGCCTTCTTTCATGACCTGACCGAAGTTCTTCCAGAAGCCCTTGTATTGCTCAGGCTCGTTTTTCGCCAGTTTTTCCAGCATGTCGAGCACGCGCTTGGTCAGCGCGGTCTTCATCGAATCGATGATCGGGTCTTTCTGCAGAATTTCGCGCGACACGTTCAGCGACAGGTCGTTGGAATCGACTACACCTTTGATGAAGCGCAGGTACAACGGCAGGAACGACTCGGCCTGATCCATGACGAACACGCGCTGCACGTACAGCTTCAGGCCTTTCGGCGCTTCACGCTGGTACAGGTCGAACGGTGCGCGGGCCGGCACGTACAGCAGCGAGCTGTATTCAAGCTTGCCTTCGACTTTGTTGTGGCTCCAGGCCAGCGGGTTTTCAAAGTCGTGGGCGATGTGCTTGTAGAACTCCTGGTATTCCTCGTCCTTCACTTCAGTGCGCGGACGGGTCCACAGGGCGCTGGCGCGGTTGACGGTTTCCCATTCAACGGCTGGAGCTTCTTCGCCCTCGGCAGCGGCCACTTCTTTCGGCAACTCGATCGGCAAAGCGATGTGGTCGGAGTACTTCTTGATGATGTTGCGCAGACGCCAACCATCGGCGAACTCGTCTTCTGCAGCCTTCAGGTGCAGAACGATACGGGTGCCGCGTTCTGGTTTGTCGATGGTGGCGACTTCAAACTCGCCCTCGCCTTTCGACGACCAGTGCACGCCTTCGCTGGCTGGAGTGCCGGCGCGACGGCTGTACACGTCAACCTGGTCGGCAACGATGAAGGCAGAGTAGAAGCCCACACCGAACTGGCCGATCAGGTGCGAATCTTTCTTCTGATCGCCCGAGAGATTCTTCATGAAATCGGCAGTGCCCGACTTGGCGATGGTCCCCAGGTGGGTGATCACATCATCACGGTTCATGCCGATACCGTTGTCTTCGAGGGTGACGGTCTTGGCGTCCTTGTCGAAGCTCACACGGATTTTCAGATCAGCACCGCCCTCAAGCAACTCTGGCTTGGCCAGGGCTTCGAAGCGCAGTTTGTCGACAGCGTCAGAGGCGTTCGAGATCAATTCGCGAAGGAAGATTTCCTTGTTGGAATACAGCGAATGGATCATGAGGTGCAGCAGCTGCTTTACCTCGGTCTGGAAGCCCAGGGTTTCCTTTTGAGTTTCCACACTCATGGTCATCAAACTCCAATCAGATGGCAGTGGCCGCGACCCGAAATGGTCGGCGGCGGGTTGTCATGTGAGTTTGGGGCGCTGTTCAGGATTTCAAGGGCTCATCGATTTTGAAGTGCGCGCGAGCGGTGGCGATCGGTTCGCTTTCGGTGCTTTGCCAGGCGGTGATGGCAACATTGGCAACGCGCCGGCCCTGACGGCAGACCTGACACTTGGCCCAGGTATCGCGAAACTGCCCGGCGCGCAGGTAATCGAGGGAAAAGTCGATAATCTTCGGCACTCCGGGTGCACCGGTGAAAATCAGCAGATGCAGAGCGGCGGCCAGCTCCATGAACCCGGCAATCACCCCGCCGTGGATCGCGGGTAATAAAGGGTTACCAATGTTGTCCTTGTTCGCCGGCAGCTTGAACAGCAGCTCATCGCCAACGCGCGAACACTCGATGCCGATAAGGCCCGCATACGGGATCAGCTTCAGCAACGGCGCGTAATCGCCTTGTGCATGGGCCTGTTGCAGTTGCTGCTTGAGGTCATCGCTCACTGCTGCTCTCCCTTGATCGCGCCGCCGAATCCTTTTGTGCCTTTGATGTTTTTGCCCATGCGCATGAATGTGCCGACGACATGGGCGATCGGCTGCTCAGGATCATCCTGATAAGCAAATCCTCGGGCAAAAATCACATCGGTGGTTACCCGGTAGCACTGGGCGAAGCCATACACATCCTTGTTCGGCTCGGCGGCATGCATGTAGTCGATGCGCAGATCGAGGGTCGGACAGACCTCGAATTCCGGCAGCACACACAGAGTCGACATCCCGCAGGCGGTGTCCATCAACGAAGTAATCGCGCCGCCATGGATCACCCCGGTTTCGGGGTTGCCAACGATTTTCTGGCTATACGGCAGAATCACCGTGAGCCCTTCGCTGGAGGCGCTATGTACCTGCAAACCAAGGACCTGACAGTGCCGCAACGCTGACAGAAATCGCGTCGCACGCTCAAAAACGGTGTTTTCGGCCATTTGATAATTACTCTCGTTAGAGCCTTTTGCCAGTAGTATGCAAAACAGCAAAAGTTCCGTGTAAAAACAAACTTATATATCTGAAAGAAATGAGGAACTTAACCTGTAGCGCCAGGTTCTTAAGGCCAGTAGTTACTTTCCATAAGGAGAAACACCCCATGCGTAAGACTTTAGCTATTGCCTTGATGTTGACCGCTTCCCTCGGTCTCGCTGCCTGCGATAAAAAATCCGAGGACAAAGCTCAAGATGCCAACCAACATGCTGAACAAGCTCAGCAAGACATGAACAAAGCTCAGGATAAAGTGAACGACGCTGCGAAAGAAAACGCCGAAGCTGCCAAAGCTCAGGCTGAATCGAACGCCGCCGCTCAAGAAGAAGCTGCCAAGAAGCAATAATTCGCTTTTTGCTGCAGAAAAAAGAAAACCCGCCAAGTGCGGGTTTTCTTTTGCCTGTCATTTAACGCCAGGGTCGCTTTAGAGCAAGACAGTTCTAAAAGTCGGACTAATCATCAGCAACAACGAACAGACTAAACCAACTAGCCAGACCAGACTGCGCAGCTTGGGCAGATCGGCCAGATAGAACCACAAGAAGAGGATCCGCGCGATCACGAAGACGATCGCCAATGTATCGATCAGCCAGCCTGCCGTTTGCGTGGTGTGCGCCATCAACACACCGACTGCAAACAAGATGAAGGCTTCGATACTGTTCTGGTGAGCCGCCAGCGCCCTCGCGCCGTAACCAGTCAATTGCGCCTGTTGCTGACGCGGCAGGTGATTGTTGTAACCCCCCTGCTCTTTCATCGCTTTGCCTACCGGCATACGTGCGATATAGATCAACAGTGCACTGATAAACACACACCAGAACGGAATACTCATCAAGCGACCTCTCTGTTTGTTTCGGGAAGGGGGGCTTCTGTAGGGGTATAGACCATGACATCGAGCACGTCGGAGTGAAACTCGCGGCGATACAGCACAACGACGACGCCGGCGCTCATCAGCATGAACAACCACGGACTGACGAACCAGGCCAGCATGCTCATGCCGAAATAATAAGAACGCAAGCCGAAGTTGAACTGGTTGGCCGCCATTGAAATCACCCGCGCTGCCCGCAAGGCGAAGGCCTTGCGCTCCTGCTCCGACACCTGCCGCTCACCGATCATCGGCGCCGAACCCACCAGTACCGCCGCGAAGTTGTACTGACGTATGCACCAGCTAAAAGTGAAGAAGGCGTAGACGAACACCATCGCCAGACACAGCAACTTGATTTCCGACATGCCCTGCGACGCCTGCTGCACCATCGGGATGTCTGCCAGCAACGACACCGCACGCTCTGACGCGCCAAGCACGGTGAGAATACCGGCGAGAATAATCAATGTGCTGGAGGCGAAGAACGAGGCGTTGCGCTCCAGGTTACCGATCACACTGGCGTCGGCGATGCGGTTGTCACGCAGCAGCATGCGGCGCATCCAGTCTTCGCGGTACAGGTGCAACACGCTGGCCAGGCACGCAGTATCGCGGGCCTTCCAGGAAGCATAACGGGTATAACCACCCCAGCAGATGACAAACCAGACGGCGGCGAGCAGGTGGATCAGGTTGGCTTGGATGAACGACATGCAATTCCCTGTGAGGTGTGTACACGGCACTGATTACTTGTGGGAGCGAGCCTGCTCGCGAAAGAGTTGTGTCTGCCGCCATCAATGTTGCGTGATACGCCGCTTTCGCGAGCAGGCTCGCTCCCACATTAAGATTTCGGCAACCCTTCGACGTTAGCTCAGGGAAAAAGACACTGCATGACGCCCATAAAAAATGCCCCGTATCGATTGATACGGGGCATTTCTGTTTAATCGCTCGAGACCCGCTTGTGGCGGGCCAGCAAACGTCAGGCAACCGCTTCGCTGCGCTTGCCGAGCATGCGGTCGCAAACCACTGCAACCACCAGGGTCATCACACACGGCACCAGCCATGCAAGGCCCTGCTCGCTCAGCGGCAGGTGGGACAACTGCGATGGCATCCAGTCAGCCAGACCTGCGCCTTTCAGCGCGTCGATGGTGCCGAACACGAACGACACCAACATCACCGGACCGAGAATGCGCCCGTGTTCATTCCAGAAGTCTTTGCAGAAGCTCAGCGCCACCAGCACGATGCACGGCGGATAGATTGCAGTCAGCACCGGGATCGAGAAAGCAATCAGCTTGGTCAGGCCCAGGTTGGACACCAGCAGCGAGAACGCCGCCAGAATGATCACCAGGGTCTTGTAGGACAGTGGCAGCACACGGCTGAAGTATTCAGCGCAAGCACAGGTCAGACCGACCGCCGTTACCAGGCAGGCCAGCGAGATCAGCACCGCGAGGAAACCGCTGCCCAGCGAACCGAAGGTGTGTTGCACATAGGCGTGCAATACCGCTGCGCCGTTGGTCGCGCCCACGGCCACTTCATGGCTGCCGGAACCGAGACGGAACAGGCTGACATACACCAGCGCCAGACCGACACCGGCGATCAGGCCAGCGATGATGGCGTAACGGGTGATCAGCGCTGGCGACTCGACGCCACGGGAGCGGATCGCATTAACGATGACAATGCCGAACACCAGCGCGCCCAGGGTATCCATGGTCAGGTAACCATTGATGAAGCCTTGGGAGAACGGTGCCGCCACGTACTCAGGCGTGCCGTGGCCGATGTCACCCGCCGGCAAGGCGAATGCCGCGATACCGAGCACCGCCAGTGCGATGATCTTCAATGGCGCAAGGAAACGGCCCACGGTGTCCAGCAAACGTCCAGGGTAGAGCGAGATGAAGAACACCAGCAGGAAGTACACCGAACTGTAGAGGAACAGTGCCAGCGGGCTTTCGCCAGTCAGCGGCGCCAGACCCACTTCGAAGGACACGGTCGCGGTACGCGGAGTGGCGAACAACGGGCCGACCGCCAGATAGCACGCCGCAGCCAGAATGCCGCCAGCGATCTTGCCGATCGGGCTGCTCAGTGCATCCATCGCCCCACCGACCTTGGCCAGCGCAACGACGGTGATCACCGGCAGACCCACTGCGGTGATCAGGAAGCCCAGCGCGGCCATCCAGACGTGAGGTCCGGCCTGCAAGCCGACGATAGGCGGGAAAATAATGTTGCCAGCCCCAACGAACAGGGCAAATGTCATAAAACCAAGTGCCAGGATGTCCTGACCTTTCAAAACTTTCATTAAGGTAATACCACACTACTGAATCGGAATTTAGAGGGGGATTGCCCTGTGTAATTAGGGAAATGCTGTCGATCCGTATGGGACTGACCCTTAAAGCGCGTTGCATGCCTTGTGGGCGGCAGACGCAAAAATGGCTGCTAGCCTAACGAATTTGGCTGGCGAACGCACTGTTAGAGGGCGAACTATCCGATACGCGACGTTTCTGTGTCGCGTTTATGTATGAAAAGCAGCTGCAAGCTACAAGTTTCAAGCTGCAAGAAAAAAGCTTGTCGCTTGAAACTTGCAGCTTGCAGCTGCTCTTGAACGACAAAGGCCACCCGAAGGTGGCCTTTGTTTGGTAAAGCGTCAGCTAAGCGCGAGGCTTACTTGACAGCCCAACCGGTCAGCTCGGCCAGGGCCTTGCCGATGTCTGCCAGCGAACGCACGGTTTTAACGCCTGCGTCTTGCAGTGCAGCGAATTTCTCGTCTGCAGTGCCTTTGCCGCCAGAGATGATTGCGCCAGCATGGCCCATGCGCTTGCCCGGAGGAGCAGTCACACCAGCGATGTAGGAAACAACCGGCTTGGTCACGTGTGCCTTGATGTAGGCAGCCGCTTCTTCTTCAGCCGAACCGCCGATCTCACCGATCATCACGATCGCTTCGGTCTTCGGGTCTTCCTGGAACAGCTTCAGGATGTCGATGAAGTTCGAACCCGGGATCGGGTCACCACCGATGCCGACGCAAGTCGACTGACCGAAACCGGCGTCAGTAGTTTGCTTAACAGCTTCGTAGGTCAGGGTGCCGGAACGCGAAACGATACCGACCTTGCCTGGCAAGTGAATGTGACCTGGCATGATGCCGATCTTGCATTCGCCTGGAGTGATCACGCCTGGGCAGTTAGGGCCGATCAGGACTACGCCCAGCTCGTCGCACTTAACTTTAGCGTCCAGCATGTCCAGGGTAGGAATGCCTTCGGTGATGCAGACGATCAGCTTGATGCCGCCGAATGCCGCTTCCAGGATCGAGTCTTTGCAGAAAGGAGCCGGAACGTAGATCACGCTGGCGGTAGCGCCAGTGGCCGCTACTGCGTCTTTGACGGTGTTGAACACTGGCAGACCCAGGTGCTCGGTGCCGCCTTTGCCCGGAGTTACGCCGCCAACCATCTTGGTGCCGTATTCGATGGCTTGCTGGGTGTGGAAACTACCTTGCGAACCGGTAATACCCTGGCAGATAACTTTGGTGTCTTTATTGATCAGGACGCTCATTATTTGCCCTCCGCAGCTTTGACAACTTGTTGAGCAGCGTCGGTCAGGCTGGTAGCAGCGATGATGTTCAAACCGCTTTCTGCCAGTACTTTAGCGCCCAGCTCAGCGTTGTTGCCTTCAAGACGAACAACAACCGGGATTTTCACGCCGACTTCTTTCACAGCGCCGATGATGCCTTCGGCAATCATGTCGCAGCGAACGATGCCGCCGAAGATGTTGACCAGTACTGCAGCGACATTGGTGTCGGACAGGATGATCTTGAACGCTTCAGTTACGCGTTCTTTGGTAGCGCCACCACCTACGTCGAGGAAGTTGGCTGGCTTGCCGCCGTGCAGGTTGACGATGTCCATGGTACCCATGGCCAGGCCAGCACCGTTGACCATGCAGCCGATGTTGCCTTCCAGTGCTACGTAGTTCAGTTCGAACTTGGCAGCGTGCGCTTCGCGCGGATCGTCTTGCGACGGATCGTGGAAAGTCTTCAGCTTAGGCTGACGGTACATGGCGTTGGCGTCGATGTTGATCTTGGCGTCCAGGCAGTGCAGATCGCCGTCAGCCTTGATCACCAGCGGGTTCACTTCCAGCAGAGCCAGGTCGTGATCCTTGAACAGTTTGGCCAGACCTACGAAGATCTTGGCGAACTGAGCAACCTGCTTGCCTTCCAGACCCAGCTGGAATGCCAGCTCGCGACCCTGGAATGGCTGAGCGCCAACCAGTGGATCGATAGTGGCTTTCAGAATTTTTTCTGGAGTGTCGTGAGCGATTTTCTCGATGTCCACGCCACCTTCGGTGGAAGCCATGAACACGATGCGACGGCTCGAACGGTCAACGACAGCGCCCAGGTACAGCTCTTTAGCGATATCAGTGCACGATTCAACCAGGATCTTGGTGACTGGCTGGCCATTGGCGTCAGTCTGGTAAGTCACCAGACGCTTGCCCAGCCACTGCTGTGCGAAGGCTTTGGCGTCTTCTTTGCTGCGAACCAGCTTGACGCCGCCCGCTTTACCGCGACCACCGGCGTGGACCTGGGCTTTGACAACCCACTCGCTGCCGCCGATTTTGTCGCAAGCTTCTGCTGCTGCTTCCGGGGTGTCTACTGCATAACCAGTGGAAACTGGCAGGCCGTATTCAGCGAACAGCTGCTTACCCTGATACTCGTGAAGATTCATGCTTTTTACCGTCTTCGTTAGGTACTGCGCATTCGGCGCTGCGCTCGTTTGAGTGCCGCGCCACCTGTGACTGCTGCTTGCGTAGCCTTTCCGGATACCCGGTGCAGCTACGCAAGACTGCGTCCAGCGGACATTCCGCGGTGAGACTTGCTCGCAAGGCTCACGACGGGCCGTTACCGCCGTGGTTTCTTATTGTGTCTTAACGCTTCTTGCGGTTGGCAATGTGGATGGCGCCGCCATTCACAGCCAGAGCAGCTTCGTGCAAGGCTTCAGACAGGGTCGGATGGGAGAAAACCATCATGCCCAGGTCTTCAGCGCTGGTGCCGAATTCCATACCGATCGCGCCCTGCTGAACCAGTTCTGCAGCGCTCGGGCCAATCACGTGCACGCCCAATACGCGGTCAGTCTTGGCATCAGCGATGACCTTGACGAAACCACCGGTATCGTTGGCGGCCATGGCACGGCCGGAAGCGGCGAACGGGAAGGTGCCGACGTTAACTTCAACGCCTTCAGCTTTCAAGGCCTGCTCGGTTTTGCCAACCCACGCGATTTCCGGGTGAGTATAAATAACCGAAGGGATCAGGTCATAGTTCATCTGGGCTTTGTGGCCCTTGATGCGCTCGACAACCATGATGCCTTCTTCGGATGCCTTGTGAGCCAGCATCATGCCGCGAACCACGTCACCGATGGCGAAAACGCCCGGTACGGTGGTCGCGCAGTGATCGTCAACGTGCACGAAGCCGCGCTCGTCGAGGGTCACGCCGCTGTCGGCAGCCAGCAGATCAGTGGTCACCGGACGGCGACCAACGGCTACGATCAGCTTGTCGAAAGTGATGGTCTGTTCGCCGTTGGCATCGGTGTAGTTCACAACGACTTCGTCGCCGTTCACTTTCGAGCCAGTGACGCGAGCGCCCAGTTTGATGTCCAGACCCTGTTTGGTCAGGGTTTTCAGCGCTTCCTTGGAAACAGCGGTGTCCGCTGCCATCAGGAAGGTGTCCAGTGCTTCCAGGACGACTACTTCAGAACCCAGACGCGACCACACCGAACCCAGTTCCAGACCGATCACGCCAGCGCCGATCACGCCCAGACGCTTAGGTACGGACTGGAATTCCAGAGCGCCAGTCGAATCAACGATGACTTTCTGATCAACCGGAGCCGGTGGAATGTCGATCGGACGCGAGCCTGGAGCCAGAATGACGTTTTCAGCTTCGATAACTTCAACCGAGCCGTCTGGCTTGGTGACTTCGACTTTCTTGCCAGCCAGCAGTTTGCCGTGGCCCTGGATCGAAGTAACGCCGTTGGCCTTGAACAGAGTGGCAACGCCGCCGGTCAGGTTCTTGACGATGCCAGCCTTGCGGCCAACCATCGCAGCGACGTCCATTTTGACTTCGCCAGTCGAGATACCGTGAACGTTGAAGCTTTCTTTCGCTTCCTTGTATTTCCAAGAACTGTCGAGCAGCGCCTTGGAAGGAATGCAGCCCACGTTCAGGCAGGTGCCGCCCAGGGCTTGCTTGCCTTCAGCGTCGGTGTACTTCTCGATGCAGGCAGTGGTCAGACCCAGCTGCGCCGCCTTGATGGCAGCCACGTAGCCACCAGGGCCAGCACCGATCACTACTACGTCAAATTTCTGCGACATTCAAAAAATCCTCTTTAGCGAAAAGCTTCAAGCCGCGCGCTCCAAGCCAAGCTGCCCTTTCGTGCAGCTTGAAACTTGAAGCCCGCAGCTGCTTCTATCAGATATCCAGCAACAGACGAGCCGGATCTTCCAGCAGGTTCTTGATGGTCACCAGGAAGGTTACAGCTTCTTTGCCATCGATCAGACGGTGATCGTAGGACAGTGCCAGGTACATCATCGGACGGATAACGACCTGACCGTTGATGGCCATAGGACGCTGGATGATGTTGTGCATGCCCAGAATCGCTGCCTGCGGCGGGTTGACGATCGGGGTCGACATCATCGAACCGAAGGTACCACCGTTAGTGATGGTGAAGGTACCACCGGTCATCTCGTCCATCGACAGTTTGCCGTCACGGGCTTTCTTGCCGAAGGTGGCGATGCCGCCTTCGATTTCAGCCAGGCTCATCAGTTCGGCGTTACGCAGAACCGGTACAACCAGACCACGATCGCTGGAAACGGCAACGCCGATGTCCGCGTAGCCGTGGTAAACGATGTCGCCGCCGTCGATCGACGCGTTGACAGCCGGGAAGCGTTTCAGCGCTTCAGTAGCGGCCTTGACGAAGAACGACATGAAGCCCAGGCGTACGCCGTTGTGGGACTTCTCGAACAGATCCTTGTACTTCGAACGCAGGGCCATGACTTCGGTCATGTCGACTTCGTTGAAAGTGGTCAGCATCGCCATGTTCGACTGTGCTTCAACCAGACGCTTGGCCACGGTGGCACGAACGCGGGTCATCGGTACGCGCTTCTCGATGCGGTCGCCAGCGGCGAACACCGGAGCGGCAGCCGAAGGCGCAGCAGCCTTGGCAGGCGCGGCAGCCGGAGCGGCTTTCTTCGCAGCAACAGCAGCCACCACGTCTTCCTTGGTCACACGACCGCCTTTGCCGGTGCCGGCAACGGAAGCGATGTTGATGCCGTTTTCTTCAGCCAGCTTGCGCGCAGCCGGAGCAGCAACAGGATCGTCTTCACCTTCGCCAGCAGCTGGAGCGGCAGCAGCAGCCGGAGCAGCAGCGGCGGCTGGAGCAGCGGCAGCGCTGCCCTCTTCGATCGAGCCCAGTACCTGGTTGGAAAGAACGGTATCGCCTTCGTTGGCAACGATTGCGCCCAACACGCCGTCAGCTTCAGCCAGGACTTCGAGTACGACTTTGTCGGTTTCGATGTCGACAATCAGGTCGTCACGCTTGACGGCCTCACCTGGTTTCTTGTGCCAAGTGGCAACGGTGCCATCGGCAACCGATTCCGGGAATGACGGGGCTTTGATTTCGATAGCCATTATCTGTGGGTCCTTAAAATTCGGTTTCAGTCAGCGCGAAGGCGTTAAACAGTGAAAGCATCTTGCAGCAGTTTTTCCTGCTGCTCGGCGTGCATCGATGCGTAACCACAAGCAGGTGCAGCAGAAGCCTCACGGCCCGCGTACTCAAGTACGAGAGACTTGTCGAGGTTACCGATGCTGCGACGCAAGTGATGTTGGCTGCAGTACCAAGCGCCCTGGTTCATCGGCTCTTCCTGACACCAAACGGCATGTTTGACGTTGGTGTATGGAGCCAGGACTTCTTTCAAGTCGTCCTCAGGGAACGGATACAGCTGCTCGATCCGCACGATGGCGATATCTTCACGGCCTTCGGCACGGCGTTTTTCCAGCAGGTCGTAGTAGACCTTGCCGCTACACAGAACAACACGCTCGACCTTTTTCGGGTCCAGAGTATCGATTTCCGGGATCACGGTCTGGAACGAACCTTCGGCCAGATCTTCCAGGGTCGAGATGGCCAGCTTGTGGCGCAGCAGCGACTTTGGAGTCAGCACGATCAGCGGCTTGCGCAGCGGACGAATGACCTGACGACGCAGCAAGTGGTAGATCTGTGCTGGCGTGGTCGGCACGGCGACCTGAATGTTGTGCTCGGCGCACAATTGCAGGTAACGCTCAAGACGTGCCGAGCTGTGCTCAGGACCCTGACCTTCGTAACCGTGTGGCAACAACATGGTCAGACCGCAAAGACGGCCCCACTTGTGCTCGCCGCTGGTGATGAACTGGTCGATTACAACCTGTGCACCGTTGGCGAAGTCGCCGAACTGGGCTTCCCAGATCACCAGCGCATCCGGCGTGGTGGTCGAATAACCGTATTCGAACGCCAGTACCGCCTCTTCCGAGAGGAACGAGTCGTACAGGTCAAAACGTGGCTGACCGTCGTACAGGTGCTGCAGCGGAATGTAGGTGCCCGCGTCTTTCTGGTTGTGCAACACAGCGTGACGGTGCGAGAACGTACCGCGGCCGATGTCCTGACCGGTCATGCGGATCGGGTGACCTTCGAACGCCAGGGTCGCGTACGCCATGGTTTCGGCGTAACCCCAGTTGATCGGCAGGCCGCCGGCTTGCATCTTCTGACGGTCTTCGTAGATCTTCGAAACCTGACGCTGAACCACGAAGCCTTCCGGAATTTCCAGCAGCTTGGCGGACAGTTCTTGCAGGGTCTTCAGATCGAAACGCGTGTCGTGACGCGCAGTCCAGGCGTGGCCCAGATACGGACGCCAGTCTACGAACAGTTCTTTGTTCGGCTCTTTGACCAGCGATTTCACGACGTGCAGACCGTTGTCCAGCGCGTTACGGTATTCGTCGACTTTCGCCTGAACACGCTCTGCGTCCAGTACACCGCCCTGGGTCAGACGATCAGCGTACAGCTCACGGGTGGTGCGCTGTTTGGTGATCTGCTGATACATCAGAGGCTGGGTACCGCTTGGCTCGTCGGCCTCGTTGTGGCCGCGACGACGGTAGCAGACCAGGTCGATTACCACGTCACGCTTGAACTGCATGCGGTAGTCGATGGCCAGCTGGGTCACGAACAACACGGCTTCCGGATCATCACCATTCACATGGAGGATCGGTGCCTGGATCATCTTCGCAACGTCGGTGGCGTACTCGGTGGAACGCGAGTCCAGCGGGTTGCTGATGGTGAAACCGACCTGGTTGTTGATCACGATGTGCACGGTACCGCCGGTCTTGAAACCGCGGGTCTGCGACATCTGGAAGGTTTCCATGACCACGCCCTGACCTGCGAATGCAGCGTCACCGTGGATGGAGATCGGCAGAACCTTCTCACCGGTCGGGTCGTTACGACGATCCTGACGGGCGCGAACCGAACCTTCTACCACCGGGGAAACGATTTCCAGGTGGGACGGGTTGAACGCCATGGCCAGGTGAACTTCACCGCCGGCGGTCATCACGTTGGACGAGAAGCCCTGGTGGTATTTGACGTCACCGGAACCCAGCTCGACCTTCTTCTTGCCTTCGAACTCGTCGAACAGCTCGCGCGGGTTCTTGCCGAAGGTATTGACCAGCACGTTCAGACGACCACGGTGGGCCATGCCGATGACGACTTCCTTGGTGCCGTAGGAACCGGAACGCTGGATCAGTTCGTCGAGCATCGGAATCAGGCTTTCGCCGCCTTCCAGACCGAAACGCTTGGTGCCCGGGTATTTGGTGCCCAGGTATTTTTCCAGGCCTTCACCGGCAGTCACGCGCTCAAGCAGGTGGCTCTTGATGTCGGCGGAGTAAGTCGGACGACCACGCACGCTTTCCAGACGCTGCTGGAACCACTGGCGCTGCTCGGAATCGGTGATGTGCGTAAATTCAGCGCCGATGGTGCGGCAATATGTCTGCTGCAACGCTTCGTGAATTTCGCGTAGGCTCGCTTCCTCTTTGCCGATGAACAGGTCGCCGGCACGGAAGGTCGTATCAAGATCGGCATTGGTCAAGCCGTAATGATTGATCGACAGGTCTGCAGGTGCAGGACGCTGCCACAGTCCCAGCGGGTCAAGCTGGGCTGCCTGGTGGCCACGCATACGGTAGGCCTGGATCAATCGCAGCACTTCAACTTGCTTCTTCTCGTGCTCACTGCTCACGCTGCCGGCGGAAACCGGTTGGGCGCGGCGCTGGTTCTTTGCCAGCAGCACGAAATGATCGCGAATTGTGGAGTGCGAAACATCAGTGGCAGAGTTGCCGTCGGCAGGCAACTTCTGAAAGTAGGTGCGCCACTCTTCTGGCACAGCGTTAGGGTCGTGCAGGTAGAGCTCATAAAGCTCTTCCACATAGGCAGCGTTTCCACCTGAAAGGTAGGCGCTGTTCCACATGCGCTGCATCACGCTTTCTTGCATGCTTGGTCACCCTCGGTTAGGGGAACACCATCGGTGTCGACACCGAGCAAACTTGCAGAAGTCCGAATGCAGCGACTAAAACAAGCCACTTAGGATCACACTGATAGTCCGGGTACCAGCCCGGATGCCCCTGCTTGTCTCATTTCTTCAAAATAAGAGCGGCAGCTTGTGGCTACTGCTCTGGTTATAGCCATGACGCGGGTTGAAGCCCGCGCCACAGCCTCTACGGTACAGCGGTTACAGCAGCTGAATCACACGCCGCTCGAAAGCAGCATGTTACGGATGTGACCGATGGCCTTAGTCGGGTTCAGGCCTTTCGGACATACGTTGACGCAGTTCATGATGCCCCGGCAGCGGAAGACGCTGAACGGGTCATCGAGCGAAGCCAGACGCTCGTTGGTCTTGGTGTCACGGCTGTCTGCCAGGAAGCGGTAGGCTTGCAGCAGCGCAGCTGGACCCAGGAACTTGTCCGGGTTCCACCAGAAGGACGGGCAAGAGGTCGAGCAGCAAGCGCACAGGATGCACTCGTACAGACCGTCGAGTTTTTCACGCTCTTCTGGCGACTGCAGACGCTCGATGGCCGGAGCCGGCGTGTCGTTCTGCAGGTAAGGCTTCACCTTCTCGTATTGCTTGTAGAAGATGCTCATATCGACGACCAGGTCACGGATAACCGGCAAACCTGGCAGCGGACGAACGATCAGCTTGTTACCTTTTACAACGGCGGACAGCGGCGTGATGCACGCCAGACCGTTTTTGCCGTTGATGTTCATGCCGTCGGAGCCGCAGACGCCTTCACGGCAAGAGCGACGATAGGAGAAACCCTCGTCCTGCTCTTTGATCAGGGCCAGCACGTCCAGCACCATCAGGTCTTTACCACCGGTATCGACCTGGAATTCCTGCATGAACGGCGCAGCGTCCTGATCAGGGTTGTAGCGATAAACACTGACTTGCAACATGGCGGTCACCCTTAATAAGTCCGGACTTTAGGTTCGAAAGTCGGAACAGTCTTCGGCGAGAAGTTCACGGCACGCTTGGTGACGCGCTTGTCACCCGGGAAGTACAGGGTGTGGCACAGCCAGTTTTCGTCGTCACGGTCTTCAAAGTCTTCACGGGCGTGAGCACCGCGGGACTCTTTACGTACTTCGGCCGCGATGGCGGTAGCTTCAGCCACTTCCAGCAGGTTTTGCAGTTCCAGCGCTTCGATACGGGCAGTGTTGAACGCCTGCGACTTATCGTTGATCTTCACGTTGGCGATACGCTTGCGCAGATCGGCCAGCTGAGCAATACCCTTCTGCATGTATTCGCCAGTACGGAATACACCGAAGTAGTTCTGCATGCAGCTCTGCAGCTCGCGACGCAGGGTAGCGACGTCTTCGCCGTCGGTACGGCTGTTCAGCGCGTTCAGACGCGACAGGGCTGCTTCGATATCGGCTTCGGTAGCGTCGTCGTATTCGATGCCGTCGGTCAGTGCTTTTTCCAGGTGCAGGCCGGCAGCGCGGCCGAATACCACCAGGTCGAGCAGCGAGTTGCCGCCCAGACGGTTGGCACCGTGTACCGATACGCAAGCCACTTCACCTACTGCGAACAGACCAGGAATGATCTGATCGACGCCGTCGGCGTCCTGGGTGATCGCCTGACCATGAATGTTGGTGGCAACGCCGCCCATCATATAGTGGCAAGTCGGAACAACCGGAACTGGCGCAACAACCGGGTCAACGTGAGCGAAAGTCTTCGACAGTTCGCAGATGCCTGGCAGACGGCTGTGCAGCACTTCCTCGCCCAAGTGGTCGAGTTTGAGCATTACGTGGTCGCCATTCGGACCGCAACCGTTGCCGGCGATGATTTCTTTAACCATCGAGCGAGCAACCACGTCACGACCGGCAAGGTCTTTGGCGTTCGGAGCATAACGCTCCATGAAACGCTCGCCGTGCTTGTTGATCAGGTAACCACCTTCACCACGGCAACCTTCTGTAACCAGTACACCGGCGCCGGCGATGCCGGTCGGGTGGAACTGCCACATTTCGATGTCTTGTACCGGTACGCCAGCACGCAGAGCCATGCCGACGCCGTCACCGGTGTTGATCAGGGCGTTGGTGGTGGAAGCGTAGATACGACCTGCACCGCCGGTAGCCAATACAGTGGCCTTGGCGCGGATGTAGGTGGTTTCGCCGGTTTCGATGCAGATCGCGATCACACCGACGAATTCGCCTTCCTGGTTTTTCACCAGGTCGACAGCGTAGTACTCGTTCAGGAACGTGGTACCGGCTTTCAGGTTGCCCTGATAAAGGGTGTGCAGCAGCGCGTGACCGGTACGGTCGGACGCCGCGCAAGTACGTGCAGCTTGACCGCCCTTGCCGTAGTCCTTGGACTGACCACCGAACGGACGCTGATAGATACGGCCTTGCTCGGTACGCGAGAACGGCAGACCCATGTGGTCCAGTTCGAAAACGGCAGCCGGGCCTTCCTGACACATGTATTCGATAGCGTCCTGGTCACCGATGTAGTCGGAACCCTTGACGGTATCGTACATGTGCCAGCGCCAGTCATCGTTCGGGTCAGCGGACGCGATTGCGCAGGTGATACCGCCCTGGGCGGATACAGTGTGCGAACGGGTCGGGAAAACCTTGGTGATCACGGCAGTCTTGTGACCGCCCTGTGCCAGTTGCAGCGCAGCGCGCATGCCGGCACCGCCACCACCAATAATGATGGCGTCGAAAGAAATCGTTGGAATGTTAGCCATGACTCAGATACCCCAGAGAATCTGCACACCCCAGACGAAGTAAGCGAACATCGCGATGCCGCAAACTGCCTGGAAAAGGAAACGTACTGCGGTCGCGGACTTGCCCAGCGCCATTGGCGTCAGGTAGTCGGTCGCGATGGTCCACATGCCGACCCAGGCGTGAGCGCCAAGGGCAACGAGGGCCAGCAGACTGAAGATACGCATCCCGTTGTGAGCGAACAGGCCGTGCCACTGGTCGTAGCCAATGCCCGGATTCGCTGCAAGGTATCCGATCAGGAAAATGAAATAAGCCGCGAGAACAACCGCAGACACACGTTGCGCCATCCAGTCATAGAGGCCCGAACGCGAAAGGTTCGTAACGCTGGTTACCATATCCAAACTCCTGCCAGAACGATCAGCACCACGGAAATGGCGATGATGATTTTCGAGCCCAGGCGGCCGCCTTCCAGCGTCTCACCGATGCCCATGTCCATGATCAAGTGGCGCACACCGGCTACCAGGTGATACAGCAGAGCGGACAGGAGGCCCCATGCTACGAACTTGGCCAGCGGGCTGGTCAAGCATGCCTTCACTTCGGCAAAACCTTCCTCGGAACCCAGAGACTTGCCCAATGCATAAAGCATGAAGCCGATACCCAGGAAGAGGATGATGCCGGAAACACGGTGAAGAAACGACGTAACGCCGGTGATGGGGAGTTTGATGGTCCTTAGGTCTAGGTTTACAGGTCGTTGGCTTTTCACGGCTTTTTTTTCACACTGAAGAGCCCCTAACAATCAGGGCAAAGTTGTTGGGGAGTGCACTGGTCAGGTAACCACCACCCAGGGATGCGACCCCCAATAAAGCAGGCCCAAAAGCCCATGGCGGTCGGTGGCCGAGTATAGACAGTTAGGCTACTAATGACAACGCAATCACCTACCCCAAATAGCTGATTGCACAACTCGTATAAAAGGCGTAAATGGCAGTCAATTTCGAGGAAAAAGTGCGCTTAAAGCCTTCTGGAGCAAGACTTTAGGCAAATTGACATTCGAATTTATCTCACTATAGTGGTGCGGGCCCTGCGTGGGGGGTCTGTCTGATGGTTCAAGCATAAATAGGAGGCCACATGGCTGACAAAAAAGCGCAGTTGATCATCGAGGGCGCAGCCCCCGTCGAGCTGCCCATTTTAACCGGCACCGTTGGTCCCGATGTAATCGATGTTCGGGGCCTGACGGCCACGGGCCGCTTCACTTTCGACCCAGGCTTCATGTCGACCGCCTCGTGCGAGTCGAAGATCACCTATATCGACGGCGACAACGGCATTCTGTTGCACCGCGGCTACCCGATCGAACAACTGGCTGAAAAGTCGGACTACCTGGAAACCTGCTACCTGCTGCTCAACGGCGAACTGCCGACCGCAGAACAGAAGGCCCAGTTCGTCAGCACCGTGAAAAACCACACGATGGTTCACGAGCAGTTGAAAACCTTCTTCAACGGTTTCCGTCGCGACGCCCACCCGATGGCCGTCATGTGCGGTGTAGTCGGCGCCCTCTCGGCCTTCTACCACGACTCCCTGGACATCAATAACCCGCAGCATCGCGAAATCTCCGCGATCCGCCTGGTTGCCAAGATGCCGACCCTGGCAGCGATGGTTTACAAGTACTCCATGGGCCAGCCCATGATGTACCCGCGCAACGACCTGACGTACGCGGAAAACTTCCTGCACATGATGTTCAACACCCCGTGCGAGATCAAACCGATCAGCCCGGTGCTCGCCAAGGCCATGGACCGGATCTTCATCCTCCACGCCGACCACGAGCAGAACGCATCGACCTCCACCGTGCGCCTGGCCGGCTCTTCGGGTGCCAACCCGTTCGCCTGTATCGCCGCTGGTATCGCCGCACTGTGGGGCCCTGCCCACGGCGGTGCGAACGAAGCCGTATTGACCATGCTTGACGAGATTGGCGATGTGTCGAACATCGACAAGTTCATCGCCAAGGCCAAGGACAAGAACGATCCGTTCAAACTGATGGGCTTCGGTCACCGCGTTTACAAGAACCGCGACCCTCGCGCGACTGTGATGAAGCAGACCTGCGACGAAGTACTGAAGGAACTGGGCATCAACAACGATCCGCAACTCGAACTGGCCATGCGCCTGGAAGAGATCGCGCTGACCGACCCGTACTTCATCGAGCGCTCGCTGTACCCGAACGTCGACTTCTATTCGGGGATCATCCTCAAGGCAATCGGCATTCCGACTAGCATGTTCACCGTGATTTTCGCGCTGGCACGTACTGTTGGCTGGATCTCCCACTGGAAAGAAATGCTCTCCAGCCCGTACAAGATTGGCCGTCCGCGCCAGTTGTACACCGGCTATGAGTCGCGTGACATTACCAAGCTGGAAGACCGCAAATAAGACTTGTCTTGCGATAATTTCTTAGCGTTGTACCGGGAACGGCCTCTATTTATATAGGGGCCGTTTTTGTTTGTGCTTTCGCGGTTTTGTAATTGGGGACATATCCGTTGCTGCGGGTGCTGCCGCTGGCGGTTTCGCTCTTACAGCGAGTCCCTTTTTCAAACGCCAAAAAGGAACCAAAAGGCTTTGCCCCTGGCGTACGGCACTTCGCTGAGGCTCAGTGTTCCCTCGCTACGGTGTCCATCCGGGGGCATCGCCTACGGTTTGCTTCGCTGCACCTCCTCTCGATGTATGCGGCTACGCCGCACGGCGCTGCGCGCCTAACCCCCGGATGAACACCTTCGCTCGGCCTGCCGATGGGGCAAAAAATCAAAAGCCACATCAAGATCAAAAGCCAAAGCCAAAGCCAAAGCTAAAGCTAAAGCTAAAGCCAGATCAAAGGCCCCTCACTGTAGAGACCGGTACATCCTTTACAAATTAGACCGGGGACATCG
>NZ_MOBX01000009.1 GCF_003732425.1 Pseudomonas fluorescens | reverse complement strand
GGGTGGGTAAAGACCGGGTACATCCTTTACGTTTGAGACCGGGGACATGGTTTACAGGTATCAATCATGGTCAGGAGGTGCTGACCATGCCCTGGAAACAAGAGTCCCCAATGGATCAACGAGTGAAGTTAATTAGCGATTGGCTCAGCGGCAGCTACACCAAAAGCCAATTAAGCCGGCGGTATGGCGTCAGTCGTCCAACCATCGACAAGTGGCTGGAACGGTATGCAGCGTTGGGCGTGGATGGCTTGAAAGAGCAGTCGCGTAAGCCGCTGAATTGCCCTCACCAAACTTCCGATGAAATCATCGCCAAGTTGCTGGCCAAGAAAAACGAACATCCCGATCGGGGCCCCAAACAGATCATTGATCGCCTGCGCGTTTCCGATTCGCATATCCAATGGCCGGCGGCGAGTACCGCCGGGGAGTGGTTGAAGAAAGCTGGTTTGGTGGTGGCGCGACGGCCCTATCCCCCGCGTCCCCGTGCTCCAACACATTTGCGTCCGGTCGACGCGCCCAACCAGACGTGGTGTGCTGATTACAAAGGGCAGTTCAAAATGCAGGACGGTAATTGGTGCTATCCGCTGACCATTACCGATCAGATGAGCCGCTTTTTATTCGTCTGTCGCGCTTTGCCCAGTACGCACGGAGCGCCGACGCGGGAAGGCTTTGAGTGGGCTTTTCGAGAATATGGGCTGCCGGATGTGATCCGCACTGACAATGGCGCTCCTTTCGCGTCGACAGGTTTGGCGCGACTTTCGAAGTTATCGGTTTGGTTCATCAGGCTTGGAATCCATGTCGAAACGATTACGCCTGGCCGTCCCGACCAAAATGGTCGACATGAACGAATGCATCGAACGCTAAAGGCAGCAGTGCCACCGGCGGAAAACCTGGTGCGCCAGCAGTTGGCTTTTCAGGATTTCATCCAAGACTTCAACCACCACCGACCGCATACCGCGCTGGGCATGAAACCGCCGGCATCTGTCTATAGCCCGTCGATACGCACTTATCCCGGTTACTTGCCTGCGCTTGAATACGGTTCGGATGTTGAAGTACGCAAGGTTCGGTCAAATGGGGAAATTAAATGGAAAGGGCAGCTGATTTTTCTGGGAGAGGCTCTGATTGGAGAGGACATCGCGCTGAAGGAAGTGGCTGATGACGCTTGGGAACTGTACCTTTGCAGCCACTGTTTAGGCAGGCTTGAAAGCGGCGCCAAACGCGTTTCAAGCCTGTAAAGGTGTAAACGATGTCCCCGGTCTAATTTGTAAAGGATGTACCGGTCTCTACAGTGAGGGGC
>NZ_MOBX01000007.1 GCF_003732425.1 Pseudomonas fluorescens | reverse complement strand
GGGGCTGATTCGCGGGGTTTTTGTCCGACAAAATTCTGGATCTGGAATAAACCAATGTGGGAGCGAGCCTGCTCGCGAAGGCGGTGGATCAGTCAACATTGCGCTGAATGACACACCGCCTTCGCGAGCAGGCTCGCTCCCACAGGGGGATTGCATTCAATTTGTCGGGAGGCGTTCCAGGCCGACGAACGGGCAGGCTGCGAGGAGGTCGGGAAGGGTGCGGCCATCGGCAAGACGCAGATCCTGCGGCGCCAATTCCGCGAGAGGATACAGAACGAACGCGCGTTCCTGAATCTGATAGTGCGGGACTTTCAGGCGTGGTTCGTCGATCAGTCGATCACCGAACAGCAGAATGTCCAGATCCAGCGTGCGCGGCCCCCAGCGCTCAAGGCGTTCGCGACCCTGATCGTTCTCGATGGCTTGCAAGGCATCGAGCAGTTCGAGCGGTGCGAGTGAGCTGTCGAGCGCCGCGACCGCGTTGGTGTAACGCGGTTGGCCTGGCAGCAAGGAATCGCTTTGATAGAACGCCGAAACGCCCGCGAGGGTGGTCTGCGGCAATTGTCCCAGCGCCTCGACGGCGCTGCGCAATTGTTCGGCAGGGTCAGCGAGATTGCTGCCCATGCCGATGTAGATGCGTTCCATGCCTTTATTCGCCTGTCGCGCTCGGGGCGCCGGCGCGTTTGCGCTTGGAACCGCTGCTGCGGCGACGCTTGCGCGGAGCACCGCTGGCGTCATCGCCCTTGCCGCTGAGGTCACGGATCATGTCGCGACGTTCGCTGTCGTTGGCGTCCTGATAATCCGTCCACCATTCGCCCAGGCCATCAGTCTCCTCGCCAGCGCTTTCACGCAGCAGCAGGAAGTCGTAACCGGCGCGGAAACGCGGGTTGTCGAGCAACAGGTCGGCGCGTTTGCCGCTGCGACGTGGCAGGCGTTCCTGCATGTCCCAGATCTCGCGGATTGGCATCGTGAAGCGCTTTGGAATCGCAATGCGCTGGCACTGTTCGGCGATCAGCTCGTGCGCGCCTTCCTGCATCGCCGGAATCGGCGGCATGCCACGTTCCTGCAAGCGCAACACGCGAGCCGGCAAAGCAGGCCACAACAGCGCGGCAAACAGGAAGGCCGGGGTCACCGGTTTGTTCTGCTTGATGCGCAGGTCGGTGTTGGTCAGCGCTTCACTGATCAGCGTGTGGGTGTATTCCGGGTTATGTTCCAGCGCATCGGCACTGGCCGGGAACAGCGGGGCGAACAGTTGCAGATCGACCAGCATTTCGAAGGTGATCGCGCCGTGCCCGGAGAGGAACAGCTTGAGCACTTCTTCGAACAGACGCGCCGACGGAATCTCGCGCAGCATCGGCGCCAGTTCACGGATCGGTTGCACGGTGTGCTTTTCGATGCCGAAGTTGAGCTTGGCGGCGAAACGCACGGCGCGCAGCATGCGCACCGGGTCTTCCTGATAGCGCTGCTTTGGGTCGCCAATCAGGCGGATCAGGTGATTGCGGATGTCATGGACACCGTTGGCGTAGTCGAGGATGCGCTCGCTGACCGGATCGTAATACAGGGCGTTGATGGTGAAGTCGCGGCGTTGCGCGTCTTCTTCCAGGGTGCCGTAAACGTTGTCGCGCAGAATCCGCCCGCTCTCGTTACGCGAAGACTGGTTGCTGTCTTCGTCGTCTTCGTTGACCGGGTGGTTGGCGCGGAAGGTCGCGACTTCAATGATTTCGCGGCCGAAGTGGATGTGCACCAGTTTGAAGCGACGGCCAATGATCCGCGCATTGCGGAATTCGGCACGGACTTGCTCGGGGGTGGCGCTGGTGGCGACGTCGAAATCCTTGGGCGTGATGCCCAACAGCATGTCACGCACGCAACCGCCGACCAGATAAGCCTGGTAACCGGCACCTTGCAGGCGTTCGACGATATTCACCGCATAGCGGCTGAATTGCGTTTTCTGCAGCGAATGTTGGCCGCTGTTAAGCACTTCAGGGGTGCTGCGGATGTGTTGCGTACGACGCACGGGAGTTCGGAATGACTGGAACAGCTTCTTCAGCATGGGATGCACTGTTTGAAGGAATGTTCGGCCATACCAAAGAATGACCGCATGATGGGCGCAGATTCTAGCATTTAGTCGGGGGATGGTGTAGGAGACAGCAGATTCAAGCTGAAAGCCGCAAGCTACAAGGGTGGAGCGGGGGTAGAGCGGGAGAATTTTATAGAAGGGAGAAACTACAAGGGGAGCCGAAGCTCCCCAAGAAGTAGTTGCGTGCTCTTTTTATTATTGATTCGGGCTTCTTGTTTTTGTTGAGTGCCCTCGCCACGAAGTGTTTCCTTCGTGACCCTCCCAATCGGGAGCCAAGAGCAAACGGATTGCTTTGGTCGCTGAATTGCAGTGATCTCTCGATCCAACCAGTACAGGCTCTGTCTTAGGACAGTTTTTGTTGTTCTCGGCCTGGTCGTGGGGCAAGCCCCAAATACAACGCCTCTCCAAAAGAATCAGTTAGCTGCGCCTCTCGCCGTCTTGTTTTTATTGTGCGTGAGTCGATTCGTCTTATTTTTATTGTCTTGTGCATTGCTTGTTATTGTTCTTGTACCAAACATATAGCAGGGGCCGTGCCAACTTTTGCGAAGCCCGATAAAACAAGGGGTTAGGTCGATATAGCCGTTTTGTCGGGGCGAAAAAAAGCCGGGGTTTCGTTACCGATAACCCCGGCTTCTGTTACGTGAAACGACTGAGGTAACAGTTTTTTCACATCTTCAAGCGTTACCCGCACACTCGACAGGTAACGTTCAGCTCTCGCTGGCAACCCCGGTCTTGCGGCGTGGAATGCCCAGACGCTGGCGGCGTTCCCACAGGCATTTGCGGCTGACGCCCAGTTTGCGCGCCAGTTCGGTCTCGGTCATGTGGTCCTGATGCTCGAGTACGAAATGCTGGAAGTAGTCTTCCAGTGACAAATCTTCGGTCGGCTCATGGCTGCTGTTGCTGGCGTTACCCGGCGTTTGTGGCGGCAGACCGATGAACTCGTCGTCTTCCAGATCGCTCAGCTCGATGTCGATGCCCAGCAGGTCGGCGGAGATTTCCGGGCTTTCGCTCAGAATCACCGCGCGCTCGACTGCGTTTTCCAGCTCACGCACGTTACCCGGCCAGGAATAATGACGAATCGCCTGTTCGGCATCCGCGGCAAATTTCAGGTCGGTACGGTTGATGCGCGCACTTTGGCGAGCGAGGAAAGCAGTGGCGATCTCGTTGACGTCGGCGCCGCGCTCGCGCAGGGCCGGCAGTTTCAGCGCGATCACGTGCAGACGGTAATAAAGGTCTTCACGGAACTGGCCGATTTTCGCCAGGCTCTTCAGGTCCCGGTGAGTCGCCGCGATCAGGCGTACATCGACTTTCTGCGACTGCACCGAGCCGACCCGGCGAATCTCGCCTTCCTGCAACACACGCAGCAGGCGGGCCTGGGCTTCCAGTGGCAGCTCACCGATTTCGTCGAGGAACAAGGTGCCGCCATCCGCTGCTTCGACCAGACCGGCACGCCCGGCGCTGGCGCCGGTGAACGCGCCTTTCTCGTGGCCGAACAGCTCGGACTCGATCAGGCTTTCCGGAATGGCTGCGCAGTTCACCGAGATCATCGGCGCCTTGGCGCGTTTCGACAGGTTGTGCAGGGCGCGGGCCACCAGTTCTTTACCGGTGCCGGACTCGCCCTGGATCAACACATTGGAATCGGTCGGCGCGACTTTGCGGATCTTGCTGTACAGATCCTGCATCGGCGGACAGGAACCGATGATGCCGATTTCGCCGTTGCTGTTATCGACGGCGGATTTGCCGCTGCCGTTGGCCGATTTGCTGGCAACCACTTCACCGGCAGCCGGGGCCGACTGGCGATCGCGCAGGATCCGCGCGACTGCCTGGAGCATTTCATCGTGGTCGAAAGGCTTGGCGATGTAGTCCACCGCGCCCATCTTCATCGAGTCGACCGCCGAGCGCAGGCTGGCGTAACTGGTCATGATCAGCACCGGGGTGCCCTGGCCGAGCTTGATCAGCTCGGTGCCCGGAGCGCCCGGCAAACGCAGATCGCTGACGATCAGATCGAACGTAGGAATGGTGAAGCGTTCTTGTGCTTCCTGCACTGAACCGGCTTCGCTGACCTGGTACTGGTTGCGTTCCAGCAGGCGGCGCAAGGCGGAGCGGATAATTGTTTCGTCTTCGACGATCAAAATGTGCGGCATTGATTCGATACTCTCGACGGTCTCAGTTCACAGCGGACGTCGCTTCGACATGACGCGGTAAGGTCACCCGGATACGGGTGCCGCGTTGGCTTTGTACATCAGCCGGGCTGTCGATGGTGATTTGTCCATAATGCTCTTCAACGATGGAATAGACCAGTGCAAGGCCCAGACCGGTGCCTTCGCCAGGATCCTTGGTGGTGAAGAAGGGTTCGAACAATCGGTCCATGATGTTCTTCGGAATACCGCTGCCTTCGTCTTCGACGATCAGATCGACCGTGTGTTCGCCGGCTTCGCTCTTGACCCGTACCGCACTGTGCGGCGGCGAGGCGTCGCGGGCGTTGGAGAGCAAATTGATCAATACCTGGGCGAGTCGCTGCGGGTCGCCTTCGACCCAGTGATCGGGATCGCACAGGTTGTAGAACTGCACTTCGAAATTGCGTCGGTTCAGCGCCAGCAGGCCAATCGCATCTTGAGCGACCTCTGCCAGACAAACGGGCTCGTCGCTGTGTTGATGGCTGCCGGCATGGGCGAAGCTCATCAGCGACTGGACGATGCGTGATACACGTTTGGTCTGTTCGAGAATCTGTCCGCTGATTTCCGTCAGTTCGCCGTCATCTTCACGTTCTTCGCGCAGGTTTTGCGCCAGACAGGCGATGCCGGTGATCGGGTTGCCGATTTCATGGGCTACGCCGGCGGCGAGACGACCGATGCTGGCCAGACGCTCGGAGTGCACCAGTTTGTCTTCGAGCGTCTGCGTTTCGGTCAAATCCTCAACCAGCAACACCAGACCACTGTTACCCGGTGCTAACGGTTCGTCGATCGCCGCTTTGTGCAGATTCAGCCAGCGCGTCTGACCGTCGAGGGCCAGATGCTGTTTGTGCAAATGTTCGTCGGGCAGGTTGATGAAACCCTGCAGCAATTCCTTCCACGGCTCGCCGATGGTGCTCAGGCGCGAACCGACCACACGTTGCGCGGCGATCCCGGTGAGTTCTTCCATGGCCTTGTTCCACATCAGGATCTCTTGATCCTTGGCCAGCGAGCAGACGCCCATCGGCAATTCCTGCAAGGTCTGGCGGTGGTAACGACGCAGGGCATCGAGTTCGGCGGCCAGACCTGTGAGGCGCGAGTGGTAATCCTCGAGGCGGCTTTCGATGAAGTGGATGTCTTCGGTCACATAATTTTCGCCCCCTGCCTTGTAGGGCAGGAAGGTTTCCACCATGTCCTGGGCCACGCTCGGGCCCATCAGGCCAGAGAGGTTGGCTTCGATCCGGTCACGCAAACGGCGCAGTGCATACGGGCGGCGTTCGTCGAATGGCAGATAGAGGTCACGCAGGGCTTGCTCGACTTCTTTCTGCGCTGCCTTGGCGCCCAGCGGTTTGGCCAGTTGCGTGGCGAACTCCTGCGGCGAGGCGGCGTGCAGCTCGCGGCGTTGCGGACGACGGACGTTATCCACCGCGCAGGCTTCGGCTGCACTGGCTTCTTCCGGACTGGCGTTGGTGAACAGCGAGATCAGGGTGAACATCAACACGTTGGCAGCGAGCGAGGCGATGGCCGCCATGTGCCAACTGGTGTCGTCGAGCACGTAAATCATGTTCAGCAGCGGGATGTAGAAACCCTGCAGATTGCCGACCAGCGGCAGCAGCATGGTCACCACCCAGACCAGAATCCCCGCCAGCAGACCAGCGATGAAACCGCGACGGTTGGCGGTCGGCCAGTACAGCACCGACAACACCCCGGGCAGAAATTGCAGGGTCGCGACAAACGCGACGATGCCGAGGTTGGCCAGATCCTGTTCGGCGCCGAGCATCAGGTAGAAGCCGAAACCGGCCATGATGATCGCGACGATCAGCGCGCGGCGGGTCCACTTCAGCCAGCGGTAGATGTTGCCTTCGGCGGGCGGCTGGTAGAGCGGCAAAACCAAGTGGTTCAGCGCCATGCCCGACAGTGCGAGCGTGGTGACAATGATCAGACCGCTGGCCGCCGATAAACCGCCGACATACGCGAGCAACGCCAGCGGTTTGCTGTTGGCGGCAATGCCGATGCCGAGGGTGAAATATTCCGGGTTGGTGGTGGCGCCGAGCTTCAGGCCGGCCCAGAGAATCAGCGGCACCGCCAGGCTCATCAGCAGCAGGAACAGCGGCAAGCCCCAGCTCGCACTGACCAGCGAGCGCGGGTTGAGGTTTTCGGTAAAGGTCATGTGATACATGTGCGGCATCACGATCGCCGAGGCGAAAAACACCAACAGCAGCGTGCGCCATGGGCCTTCCTGCAACGGCGTGTGCAGAGCGGCGAGGGCGGTCTGGTTTTGCAGCAGCCACAGCTCAAGTTGCTGCGGGCCGTCGAATACGCCGTACAACGCATACAGGCCGACGCCGCCGAGGGCGACCAGTTTGATCACCGACTCGAAGGCAATCGCAAACACCAGTCCTTCGTGCTTCTCACGGGTGGCGATATGTCGGGAACCGAAGAAAATCGTGAACAGGATGATCAGCGCACAGAACGCCAACGCCACGCGGCTCTGGATCGGCTCGCCGGTCAGAATGCCGATGGAGTCGGCCACTGCCTGAATCTGTAACGCCAGCAGCGGTAACACGCCGATCAGCATGAAAATCGTGGTCAGCGCGCCGGCCCAAGTGCTGCGGAAGCGGAACGCGAACAGATCCGCCAGCGACGACAGTTGATAGGTGCGGGTGATTTTCAGGATCGGATAGAGCAGCACCGGCGCCAGCAGAAACGCGCCGGACACACCGAGGTAACTGGAGAGAAAGCCGTAGCCGTACTGATAGGCGAGGCCGACCGTGCCGTAAAACGCCCACGCACTGGCGTAAACCCCCAGCGACAGCGTGTAGGTCAGCGGGTGGCGAATGATCGCCCGCGGGATCATGCCCCGTTCACTGATCCAGGCAACGCCGAACAGCACCGCGAGGTACGCGGCGCTGACCAGGATCATCTGGGTCAGGCTAAAGCTCATCGGCATCTTTTTGGCTCTGCAGGATGAAGGTCACGACAATCAGGATCAGCCAGAGCAGATAGGGGCGATACCAGGCGCCCGTAGCGTCGATCCACCAATCCATGATGGCGGGGGAAAACAGGTAGATCCCCACGACTAAAAGCAGGACCAAGCGATAGATGTACATCCCGGCCTCTCTTTTTTATGCGCGTGCCCGAAAACGTGCGGCGATGGTAACGGATGGGCGCACGACTGCAAGTGCCGTCATAGCAGTTGCGCCTCGGGCAGCGTCAGTGTGCGCGGGATCTTCGTGGCATCCCAGTGTGCGCTGCCCCACTTGAGTAATTCTTGCGGTGACGCATGGGCCAGTTCGGCGCCTGGGTTTTGCCCCAATGCACGCAGGGCTCGCAGCAGCAACGGTGTCGCTTGATCGGCCTCCAGCGGCGGCGAGCGATAGGACTTGCCGAGCTTGTTGCCGTCCGGCTGGGTGATCAGCGGCAGGTGCAGATAGCGCGGCTGGCGCAACCCCAGCAACTCTTGCAGATAGAGTTGGCGCGGCGTCGAGTCGAGCAGGTCGGCACCGCGCACGATGTCGGTGATGCCTTGCCAGGCGTCATCCAGTACCACGGCCAGTTGATACGCGTAGAGCCCATCGCGCCGGCGGATCACGAAATCGCCGACGTCGCGGCCCAGATGCTGGCGGTATTCGCCCTGCACGCGGTCGATGAAATGGTATTCCAGCTCCGGTACACGCAGGCGGATGGCGGCGTCCTGCTGGTCGTGGCCGGCATTGCGGCACAGGCCCGGATAAATGCCGTTATAGGCTTCGAGCTGTTTGCGCGAACAGGTGCAAGCGTAGGCCAGGCCGTGATTAAACAGGCTGTTGAGCACTTCGGCGTAAGCATCGTGCCGATCGCTCTGGCGCACCATGTCGCCGTCCCATTCGAAGCCGTAACTTTCCAGCGCTTTGAGGATCGCCGCTTGCGCACCGGGTTCTTCGCGGGGCGGATCAAGATCCTCCATGCGCACCAGCCACCGGCCGCCGACCGAACGTGCGTCGAGGTAGGAGGCGAGGGCGGCGACCAGCGAACCGAAGTGCAGGTGACCACTGGGGGTTGGGGCGAAGCGGCCGATGTAGGCGGGGGATGTCTTGGCAGTCATGGAAACGAAACTACTTTTCAGGCTATACGCAGGTCAACCTGTGGGAGCGAGCCTGCTCGCGAAAGCGGTGTGTCAGACGATTAAATGCCGAATGACACACCGCTTTCGCGAGCAGGCTCGCTCCCACAAGAGCAAAAGGCAAAAGGCAGAAACAAAAACGGAGCGTTCGCACGCTCCGTTTTTCGTTCAGGTCGAGATTACTTGCCGACCTGCTTTTCCTTGATTTCCGCCAGGGTCTTGCAGTCGATGCACAGATCCGCCGTTGGACGGGCTTCGAGGCGCTTGACGCCGATCTCGATGCCGCAGGACTCGCACCAGCCGTACTCTTCGTCCTGAATCAGCTCCAGCGTCTTGTCGATCTTCTTGATCAACTTGCGCTCGCGGTCGCGGGCGCGCAGCTCGAGGGCGAATTCTTCTTCCTGACTGGCACGGTCGGCCGGGTCAGGGAAGTTGGCCGCTTCGTCTTTCATGTGATCAACAGTACGGTCGACTTCCTGCATCAAGTCCTGTTTCCACTTGTTCAGGATCTTGGTGAAGTGCGCTCGCATCGGGGCGCCCATGTACTCTTCACCGGCCTTCGGAACATAAGGTTCGAAACCGCTGATCGTCGTTTGCTGCTGTTGCTTTGCTTGGGTGGGCATGAAATGGACCGCCTCTACTCTTGTAATCCATTGCGCAGGATTGCTCCATCACCGACACCTGCCGGCCCTGCGGCTGCAAGCGGGCGAACTTACCAGATCAATTCGGCCTGCGCTACTCCCGGATGTCGAGGCCCCGGCGGGTGGCGCTTGCAAATGTTTGGCAAGCCGTGTCTGGTGGTGTTGAAGACCTGTTCAATCACTGATTTTAGTCAATCCTGGAGCGTACGTGCGTATCGTTACAGTCCAGCGTTCTTGAGGCTGTGACCGCTGCGGGTTCTCGCTCGTTCCGGCAGATGGGTAGAATCGTCTTTTTTTCCCTGCCGAAGGAAAACCAATGGCTCAGCCTTACAGTGCGCGCAGTCGTGCGATCGAACCGTTCCATGTGATGGCGCTGCTGGCGCGGGCCAATGAATTGCAGGCTGAAGGCCACGACGTGATCCACCTGGAAATCGGCGAGCCGGACTTCACCACAGCCGAGCCGATCATCCGTGCCGGGCAGGCTGCGCTGACGGCGGGCAAGACCCGTTACACCGCTGCGCGGGGGATTCCCGAGCTGCGCGAAGCCATTTCCGGGTTTTATCAATCGCGCTACGGCCTGAACATCGATCCACGGCGGATCCTGATCACGCCGGGCGGCTCCGGCGCGCTGTTGCTGGCCAGCGCGTTGCTGGTCGATCCAGGTAAACATTGGCTGCTGGCGGATCCGGGCTACCCGTGCAACCGGCACTTCCTCCGTTTGGTGGAAGGTGCGGCGCAGTTAGTGCCGGTCGGTCCGGACGTGCGCTATCAGTTGACCCCGGATCTGGTTGAGCGCCACTGGGATCACGCCAGCGTCGGTGCACTGGTCGCTTCACCTGCCAACCCGACCGGCACCATCCTGACCCGCGAGGAACTGGCCGGGTTATCCACAGCCATCAAGGCCAGACACGGGCATCTGGTGGTGGACGAGATCTACCACGGCCTGACTTACGGCACCGATGCCGCCAGCGTGCTGGAAGTCGATGACAGCGCTTTTGTGTTGAACAGCTTCTCCAAATATTTCGGCATGACCGGCTGGCGGCTTGGCTGGCTGGTGGCGCCGGACGCCGCCGTCAGCGAGCTGGAAAAACTCGCGCAGAACCTCTACATCAGTGCGCCGAGCATGGCCCAATATGCCGCGTTGGCGTGTTTCGAGCCGGACACCCTCTTGATTCTGGAAGAGCGCCGCGCCGAATTTGGCCGTCGTCGTGATTTCCTTTTGCCGGCGTTGCGCGAACTGGGTTTCAACATCGCCGTGGAGCCTGAGGGCGCGTTCTATCTTTACGCCGATATCAGCCAGTTCGGCGGCGATGCCTTCGCGTTCTGCCGACATTTCCTCGAAACCGAGCACGTTGCCTTCACGCCGGGTCTGGACTTCGGTCGTTATCAGGCCAGCCACCATGTGCGTTTTGCCTACACGCAAAACCTCCCTCGCTTACAGGAAGCGGTGGAGCGAATCGCCCGCGGCTTGAAGAGCTGGCAAGGCTGATGCGCTTTTATCCACCTCTGGAAGAGGCGCGACTGATCCGTCGTTACAAGCGTTTTCTCGCCGATATCGAAACCGTTGGCGGCGAGTTCATGACCATTCATTGCCCGAACACTGGTTCGATGCTCAATTGTCAGGTCGAGGGCGGGCAGGTCTGGTTCAGTCGCTCCAACGATCCGAAACGTAAGTTGCCCGGTACATGGGAGATCGGTGAAACCCCGCAAGGCCGGTTGTTTTGCGTGAACACCGCGCGGGCCAACGGTTTGGTTGAAGAGGCGTTGCAGGCTGGCGTTATCACCGAGTTGAACGGCTTCACCGCGTTGAAGCGTGAAGTCGCCTACGGGCAAGAAAAGAGCCGTATCGATTTTCGCCTCGAGTACCCGAGTGGTCCGGCGTATGTAGAGGTGAAAAGCGTCACTCTGGGTTTCGATGGCACTGCGGTGGCGGCGTTTCCCGATGCGGTGACCCAGCGCGGTGCCAAGCATCTGCGGGAGTTGGCGCATCTGGCGCGGGACGGGATTCGGGCGGTGCAGTTGTATTGCGTCAATCTGACCGGGATTGACGCGGTGCGGCCGGCGAAGGAAATCGATTCGGCCTACGCTGATGCGCTTCTTGAGGCGGTCGCTTGTGGTGTTGAGGTTCTGGCATATGGCGTGCGGCTGGACCATGAAGAGATGGTCATCGACCGGCGTCTCGACGTATTGCTCAACGGTTAAACATCGATCCACAGGCCTTGCGCGTCTTCGCGACAAGGGATGGCGGTGAGTGCTTGCCCGGCGCAAGGCCCGGCGACGCATTCTCCGTCCTCGATCAGAAACAGTGCGCCGTGGGTGGCGCACTGGATCAGGCTGTTGCTCGGGTCGAGGAACTGGTCGGGCTGCCATTCCAGCCCGACGCCACGGTGCGGGCAGCGATTGAAATAGACGAATGCCTGTCCGTTGCGGCGCACGGCGAACAGCTTGTTCCCGTCGACTTCAAAACCACGGCTGGTGGCTTCGGCGAGTTCGTCGCCCGCGCAGAGAAACTTCATGGCTATCCTCTAGGGTCCGCTCGTGACTGGATATGTCCGAGCTTGACGTTTAAATGCAAACAATTATCAAATGGCGGCCTTCGCCCGCAGGCGGCTGGCAGATGTCGAGGATACTTGGCCTGCCATCCGGATGCCCGGGAAAACCTTATTCAAGGAAGCTGTGTATGCGCCTGAGTACCCGAGTTGCTGTGCTGTGTGCCGGACTTTTGCTCAGCCACCAGGCTGCAGCGGCTGATTTGCCGCAACGTTGGGTCAGTGCTGGCGGCGCGCTGTCGGAATGGGTGAGTGCGTTGGGTGGCGAGTCGAAACTGGTTGGCGTCGACACGACCAGCCAGCATCCGGACTCGCTGAAGGCACTACCGAGCATTGGCTATCAGCGCAGTCTTTCGGCTGAGGGCATCCTCAGTTTGCGCCCGGATATCTTGATCGGCACCGAAGAAATGGGCCCGCCGCCGGTGCTGTCGCAGGTTAAAGCGGCCAAGGTTCAGGTGGAGTTATTCTCGGCACAGCCGGATCTGCCGACGCTGGAGAAAAACGTCTCTCACTTGGGTCGGTTACTGGGTGCCGAACCGCAGGCTGCGCAGTTGCTGCAAAGTTATCAACAGCAACTCGATGCGCAGAAGGCTCGGGTTGTTCAAGTGCAGAGCAAGCAAAAGGCGCCGGGCGTGTTGTTGTTGCTCGGGCATGCCGGTGGCAAACCGTTGATTGCCGGCAAGGACACCGCCGCCGACTGGCTGCTGCAACAGGCCGGCGGGCATAACCTGGCGACCCATACCGGTTACAAGCCGTTTTCCGTGGAATCCCTCGCCAGCCTCGATCCTGAAGTGCTGGTGTTCGCCGACCGTGCGCTGACCGGTGAGGCGGCGAAAGCGGCGCTGTTCAAGGAAAACCCGATTCTCAATTCAAGCCGCGCGGCCAAGGCCGGTCGAGTGCTGGAGCTGGATCCGACTTTGCTGGTCGGCGGGCTTGGGCCACGTTTGCCGGCAGCGCTGAAAACCCTGTCTGACGGTTTCTACCCGGCCAAGAGCGGCCAATGACCATATTGGTAAAACCCCGTGCCTTGTTTATTGGCCTGATGCTCCTGTGTGTGCTGGCGATCTGGTTGTCGCTGGCCCTCGGGCCGGTCAGCCTGCCGCTGTTCGACACCTTGCGTGCAGCATTGCGCATGCTCGGTGTGCCGCTGGCGCCGGACGGTCTGGAGCAGGCTGAACTGATCCTCGGGCAGATTCGTTTGCCGCGAACGTTGCTGGGACTGGCCGTCGGCGGCGTGCTGGCGTTGTCCGGTGTGGCGATGCAGGGGCTGTTTCGCAACCCACTGGCGGATCCGGGACTGGTGGGTGTTTCCAGCGGCGCGGCATTGGGCGCGGCGATCGCGATTGTCGGCGGCTCATTCTTTGGTGGGTTGCCGGAATGGTTCGGGCCGTATCTGTTGTCGGTCTGCGCGTTTCTCGGCGGACTTGGAGTGACGGCGCTGGTGTACCGGCTGGGGCGACGTAATGGCCAGACCCATGTCGCGACCATGTTGCTGGCAGGTATTGCCCTGACCGCACTGGCCAGTTCGGCCGTCGGCCTGTTCACCTATCTGGCAGATGACGCGACCTTGCGCACGCTGACCTTCTGGAATCTTGGCAGCCTCAATGGCGCCAGTTACGCGCGGTTGTGGCCATTGCTGATCATCAGCGCTGGAGTCGCGTTGTGGCTGCCACGTCGGGCCAAGGCGTTGAATGCGTTGTTGCTGGGCGAATCGGAGGCCGGGCATTTGGGCATCGATGTCGAAAAGCTCAAACGCGAATTGGTGTTCTGTACGGCGTTGGGTGTTGGCGCAGCGGTAGCCGCGGCGGGCATGATCGGTTTTGTTGGGCTGGTAGTGCCGCATCTGGTGCGTTTGCTGGCGGGACCTGATCATCGGGTGTTGCTGCCGGCATCGGTGCTGGCCGGCGCGAGCCTGCTGTTGCTCGCTGATCTGGTGGCGCGGCTGGCACTGGCGCCGGCGGAGTTGCCGATCGGTATCGTTACCGCGTTTATCGGCGCGCCGTTCTTCCTTTATTTGCTGCTGCGAGGGCGTGCCTGATGTTGCGTGCGCAGAATCTGCACATCCATCGGGGTCGCAAGGCTGTGCTCAGCGATGTGTCGTTGCAGCTCGAACCGGGTGAAGTGCTCGGTGTGCTTGGGCCGAACGGTGCTGGTAAAAGTACGTTGCTCGGTGCCTTGTGCGGTGAGCTGGTGGCGAGCGCGGGCGGGGTTTCGCTCGACGGGCAAGCGTTGAGTCACTGGACTGGACCGCAGCGCGCGCAACGACTGGCGGTGTTGCCTCAGGTGTCGACCCTGGATTTTGCTTTTCGCGTTGAAGAAGTGGTCGGCATGGGCCGCTTGCCTTGGCAAAGCGGGCGGGTGCGGGATGACGAAATCATCGCGCAGGCGTTGGCGGCGGCGGATGCCGGGCACTTGAGCGGTCGCAGTTATCTGGCGCTGTCCGGGGGCGAGCGTCAGCGGGTGCATCTGGCGCGGGTGCTCGCGCAACTCTGGCCGGGACAAGCCGGGCAGACATTGCTGTTGGATGAACCGACGTCGATGCTTGATCCGCTGCATCAGCACACCACGTTGCAGGCCGTGCGCGAGTTTGCCGATCGTGGCGCGGCGGTGTTGGTGATCCTGCATGATCTGAATCTGGCGGCGCGTTATTGTGATCGCATTCTGTTGCTGGAAGGCGGGCGTCCGGTGGCGCTGGATACACCGCAGCAGGTTTTGCGTCCGGACACGCTCCAGGCCGTGTTCGGTCTCGAAGTGTTGGTGCAGCCGCACCCGGAGCGCGGGCATCCGCTGATCATCGCCCGCTGACAGGATCATTGAGGTGATGGCATGCGTGGGTTGTGGCTGTTGGCGGTGATGGTACTTGCGGGGTGTCAGCATGTTGCGGCGCCACCGCCGGTCAGTGGCGAGATTCGCGACCTGCGTAGCGGTCAAGTACTGACGGCGCAGCAGTTGCTGACGCGTCTCGCCGAGCCTGAGCGGCTGATCATCGGTGAGCAGCATGACAACGCCGATCATCATGTCGCGCAGTTGTGGTTGTTGCGCTCGCTCGCTGAGCAGCGGCCGCAGGGCAGTCTGCTACTGGAAATGCTCACGCCGGATCAGCAGCCTCGTATTGATCAAGTGCGCCTGGCGAAAACGCCGCCCGCTGACCTGCCCGGCGCATTAGCCTGGGAGGACGGCTGGGACTGGAATCTCTATGGGCCGATTGTCCGCTTCGCGCTGACTCAGCCGTATCCACTGCTGGCGGCGAATCTGGATGGCGCTGAAATCCGTACTTTCTATCGCGATCCGCCGGTGTTGAAGGGGGCGCGCAGCAATACAGAATCTGTGAAAAGCGTTTTGCTGGAGCAGATCCGCGATTCCCACTGTGGCCTCCTGCCCGAATCACAGATGCCAGCGATGCTGGCCGTTCAGCAACAGCGCGATCGGCGTATGGCTGAGCGTCTGTTGGCGGCTCCTTCATCTTCAATCCTGCTGGCCGGTGCGTGGCATGCGCGCAAGGATGTTGGTGTGCCACTGCATGTTGTGGATCTGGGCGCTACCCAGGCACCCACCGTGTTGATGCTGGCAGAGCAGGGCGCCGAGGTAACGGCTGCGATGGCCGACTACGTTTGGTACACACTTGCCACGCCAAAGCAGGATTACTGCGAGCAGATGCGTAAACAGTTCGGCAAATGACTTTTCCACAGGCAAAAAAAGACCCGGTAAAAACCGGGTCAAATAACCGTGATTAGCCTGATGAGGAGATAATCTGAGAGTCCGAACCAAGGGCTTTTCAGAATATCGACTGATCTCGCGACCAGTTGTGATAATCATAGCGATTCTCATTACCGAGTCAACCGTTGATTTCCTATTTCTGTGAAAACATCTGGAAAATGGCCGGTACACCCCGGAAACAAAGGCCTTCAGCATTGGCCTTCAATCGGCGTCATTTGCGTGATCTGCCGGTTCAGCTGGCCGATCCGCCGTGCCATGCTCTCGATCAGGCTGTGGGCGATCTTTGGATTGGTGCGGGTCATGCTCAAAAATTGATCACCGGGAATCAGCATCACCGTGCTCGGTACTCGGGCGATTACCGTGGCATTGCGCGGCTCGCCGGTAAACACGGCCATGGCACCGAAAATCTCGTCCTTGGCCACGTCGCCAACCTTATGCCCATCCACAAACGCTTCGGCATGCCCGTCGATGATCACGAACACGTGATCAGCCGCGTCCCCCTGTTTGATCAGGGTTTCACCGGCCTCGACCCGTTTGAAGCCATTGGTGCTGCGAAACTCGCGCGGTTTCAGTTCCGCGACGGCATGGGCGAGGATCGCCATCTGCCCCAGCAGATACTCCAGAAACTGGTCTGCCCGATGCGCGTCGGCATACAAATGCTGGAAAACCTCATGGCGCCGATAGGGCGTCAGCAGCAATGTCCCGTCACTGCACAAACGGCAATCGGCCCAGTTCTCTCCCTGTTGAAGGCCGATCAAATCGCCGTCCTGCCAATAAAACAGCGGGCGGGCGCCGAAATAGCCGTTGATCACCCCTTCATTCAGCAAAAACAACTGGTCGGCGGGTAACTGCGTCAGCAAATCATCCGATGGCTGCAGTTCCAACGCCGGCCCGCAAGGCGCCAAATCGCTCAGCCACAGTGCGGGCAAGCTCTGCAAACGGTTGATCAAGGCATCGGTCCAGGCCGATTGTTCCCCCAGTAAATACATAACGGTCTATGCCCGTTCAGTTCTTGTGGCGCGAGGAAATGGCTTCTAGCTGCTTGTTGAGAGCGTCCTTGCGTTCGGCGGGGATGTCGTTCCAGTGCACATCCATCAGCGCGCCCTCGATCGCATACAACAACACCTTCGATGCGCGAAACCCGCGGGTACGCACGGCCCGGTAGGCGTCCACCGCGCCCAGGCGACGCAAGTCCGAGGCGCTGTGGATGCCCACGGCATGCAGCCATTGCGCCGACGTCTTGCCAAGATTCTTCAGGTGTTGCAGTTCATCATTCATCAAGCCTCCTTGCGACGGCCGAATGGTGCGTGGGCGAGCTTCTCAGGAGTGTAGCCATCAGTAGGAAAAGCGTGGTTGTTTGGTCGGATTCAACGTAAACGCTTCTAAGAAAGGGAGCTTGAAAGGCCTGCGAACGCAGAAAGAAGGGGAAAAAACACATATCAATGTAGGAGTGAGCCTGCTCGCGATGACGGACTGACGGGCAACATGCTTGTTGAATGTTGAACCGCTATCGCGAGCAGGCTCACTCCTACAGGGGGGCGTCGTGTCAGCGAGGAATATGCCTGTCAGCGAGTGCGATAACGCAAACGCGTGCCGAAATTCATCGACATCAGAATCTCGTCAGCACTCAGCTCCGGCGGGAAGTACGCCCCGGAAATCTGCGCGTGAGCCAGGCTCGCGCCTTCCAGCGACGCATTACGGAAATCGATGCCACGCAAATCGGCAGAACGGAAGTACGCGTCCCGGAAATCCACGCCATCGGCATTCAGTTCACGCAAGTCGAGACCACGGAAATCGCCGCCAACCATGTCGATCGGGCCATCCTGTGGGCGTTCTTTGTTGAAACCTGTGATGTCGTCTTTGTGCAGCAAGGCATACAGCGGGGTGTCGAGAAGTTTCGGCTGGCTCATGTCATATCACCGTTGGTTTTATGACGCCAGTATAGTGCCACTATTTGGCGGCCGTGAAGCAAGCAGGGGCTTCACGGCCGAAATAGTTTCTTACAGGCCTGGCAGGCGCTGACGGATCTGCGCGACAACAGTGTCCAGCGTCCCGGATTCATTGGTCTGTACGCGTTTGCTGCGCAGGATTTCTTCCGGCGTCAGTGCCTCACGATTGGCCTGCTGCGCTTCGATCACGGCCAGGGTGGCGTCGGACGGATCCTTTCGGTCAGCCTGACGGATCGCCAACCAGCTCTCGATCACCGCTTGCGGCGCGTTGCAGTCGAGGATCAGGAATGGCGTGCCGGTGGCTTCGGCGACGGTCGCCGCGTTGTCGCGCTGTTCGCGTTTGAGGTAAGTCGCGTCGATCACCACCGGGAAACCGGCGTGCAGGATCACTTCAGCGATTTCATGCAAACGCGCGTAGGTCGCGGCGCTGGCGTCGGCACTGTAAATGCCGGCCTGTACGTCGTTGGCGACGGTTTGCTCGCCGAACAGGCGCTTGCGTTCAACGTCCGAGCGCAGGCGAATTGCGCCGAGTGCTTCGACCAGACGCATGGCCACGTGGCTCTTGCCGACAGCCGAAACGCCGTGGGTGATTGCCATGAAGCGCGACGGAATGGTGCTGTAGCTTTCGGCCAGGTTGGCGTAGTTGCGGTACTGGCGCAAGGTAGTGGCGCGCTGCACCGGGGTTGCGTCCGCCGGCATGCTGAACAGGGCAACCTTGGCGCGCACCAGAGCGCGGTAGGCTTTATAGAAGTTGAGCACTTCCAGGCCTTGGTAATCGCCGGTCAGTTCCAGGTACTGGCTGATGAAACGGCGTGCCAGGGATTTCAGGCCACGGTCTTCCAGGTCCATCGCGAGGAAACCGGTGTCGGCCCAGACGTCAGTGAAACGGAACGGTTCGTTGAATTCGATGCAGTCGAAGATCACCACTTTGCCGTCGATGACCGTGGCGTTGCCCAAGTGGATATCGCCGTGGCATTCACGGGTGAAACCTTCGCTCTTGCGCTGGGCGAACAGCGGCTTGAGACGTTCGAAGCTGCTTTCGGCCCAGGCTTTCAGTGCCTCGAGTTGCAGCAGATCGTTTTTGTCGCTGAGGAACGGCAGGATCTGCTCGAAGTTTTGCGACACCGGCGCCATCACGCTTTCCGGGGTGCCGGCGTCGTGTTCGGCCGGGACTTTTGGCGCGGTGAGGTGGAAGCGCGCGATCTGCTCGGCCATCTCGTCGATGTGCTGAGTCGTCAGCTCGCCGTTGGCTTGCAAGGTGCTAAGCAAGCCGCTCTGCGGGAATTGACGCATTTTCAGCACGTATTCGATGGCCGGGCCGTCGCCGCCCAGTTGCGGTGCTTCAACGCTGCCGGTGACGGGCAACACTTCCAGATACAAATCATCGGTCAGGCGCTGGTTCAAACGCAGCTCTTCCGCGCAGAAATGTGCGCGCGACTCAAGGCCGGTGAAGTCGAGGAAGCCGAAATTTACCGGCTTCTTCACTTTATAAGCGAAGGGGCCGGTGAGGATCACCCACGAGATATGGGTTTCGATGACCTGAAACCCTTCGACAGGGTGCGGGTAGAGGGCCGGGTTTTGCAGGGCAGCGATCAGTGACTGGCTCACGGGCGATCCTTCAGAGACTGGGGGAAATTCGAGGTCGCCATTATGGCCGCTCGCCAGCCCGACGCAAACCTCGGAGCGCTCCTGTTGAGGATGAATAAAGTGCGTATAATCCGCCGCCATGACTCGAACTCGATCCCCCCGTACCAAGAAAAAACCACCCTCCAAGGGCCTGAGCCCATGGTTGAGCTGGGCCATTAAACTCAGTCTGGTCGGCCTTGTTGTGCTGGCCGGCTTCGCCGTTTACCTCGATGCCGTGGTGCAGGAGAAGTTCTCCGGCAAGCGCTGGACCATTCCGGCGAAGGTCTACGCCCGCCCGCTCGAGCTGTTCGTCGGACAAAAGCTCAGTAAGGACGATTTCCTTACCGAACTCGATGCCCTCGGCTATCGCCGCGAAGCCGTGAGCAATGGCCCCGGTGCCGCAGCGGTGAACGGCAATACCGTCGATCTGAACACGCGTGGCTTCCAGTTCTACGAAGGTCTGGAAAAACCGCAGCCGGTGCGCGTGCGCTTCTCCGGCGATTATGTGGCTGAGCTGTCGGCGACCAACGGTTCGAAATTGTCCGTGGTGCGCCTCGAACCGCTGATGATCGGCGGCATTTATCCGAAAAATCTCGAAGACCGTATTCTGATCAAACTTGATCAGGTGCCGCCGTATCTGCTCGAAACCCTGGTCGCTGTCGAAGACCGCGATTACTACAGCCACTGGGGTGTGTCGCCGAAGTCGATTGCCCGGGCTATCTGGGTCAACACCTCGGGCGGCAAGATGACCCAGGGGGGCAGTACGCTGACTCAGCAGTTGGTGAAAAATTTCTACCTGACCAACGAACGCAGCCTGACCCGCAAGCTCACCGAAGCAATGATGGCGATGCTGCTGGAACTGCATTACGACAAAAAGGAAATTCTTGAGGCCTACCTCAATGAAGTCTTTGTCGGGCAGGACGGTCAGCGTGCGGTGCACGGTTTCGGTCTGGCCAGTCAGTTCTTCTTCGGCCAGCCATTGTCCGAGCTGAAACTGCATCAGGTGGCGTTGCTGGTCGGTATGGTCAAAGGCCCGTCCTACTACAACCCGCGGCGCAACCCGGAGCGTGCGCTGGAACGCCGTAACCTGGTGCTTGATGTGCTTGAGCAGCAGGGCGTGGCGACGGCCGAACAGGTCGAAGCAGCGAAGAAAATGCCGCTGGGTGTCACCACGCGCGGCAAGCTTGCCGACAGCTCGTTCCCGGGCTTCATCGATCTGGTTAAACGTCAGTTGCGTGAAGACTACCGCGACGAAGACTTGACCGAAGAAGGCCTGCGCATCTTCACCAGTTTTGATCCGATCCTGCAGATGAAGGCTGAAGCGTCGGTCAACGACACCTTTAAACGTCTGGCCGGGCGCAAAGGCTCCGATGACGTGGAAGCGGCAATGGTTGTGACCAATCCGGAAACCGGCGAAGTCCAGGCGATGATCGGGAGCCGTCAGGCCAGTTATGCCGGTTTCAACCGCGCACTGGATGCCGTGCGGCCGATCGGTTCGTTGATCAAACCGGCGGTTTATCTCACCGCGCTGGAAAAACCGAGCCAGTACACACTGACCAGTTGGTTGTCGGACGACCCGTTGTCGGTCAAAGGCGCGAACGGTCAGGTGTGGAAGCCGCAGAACTATGATCGCCGCTCCCACGGCACCGTGTTCCTCTATCAGGGGCTGGCGCACTCCTACAACCTGTCGACTTCGCGTCTGGGTCTGGAAGTCGGTGTGCCGAATGTGCTCAAGACCTTGGGTCGTCTGGGTGTGACGCGCGAATTCCCGGCATTCCCGTCGATGTTGCTCGGCGCGGGCGGCATGACGCCGATTGAAGTGGCGACCATGTACCAGACGCTGGCCAACGGTGGTTTCAATACGCCGATGCGCGGCATTCGCAGCGTGCTGACTGCCGAGGGCGAACCGCTCAAGCGTTATCCGTTCCAGATCGAGCAGCGTTTTGATCCGGCGTCCATTTATCTGATCCAGAACGCCATGCAGCGCGTGATGCGTGAAGGTACCGGCAGCTCGGTTTATAACGTGTTGCCCAAGACTCTGACGCTGGCAGGCAAGACCGGTACCAGTAACGATTCCCGTGACAGCTGGTTCGCCGGCTTCAGTCAGGATCTGCTGGCCGTGGTCTGGCTGGGTCGCGACGACAACGGCAAGACACCGTTCACCGGTGCGACCGGTGCGTTGCAGGTCTGGACCAGTTTCATGCGCAAGGCCGACCCGCTGCCGCTGGACATGCCGCAGCCGGACAATGTCGTACAGGCGTGGGTTGATTCACGTACCGGACAAGGCTCCGATGCCAACTGCCCGGGCGCGGTGCAGATGCCGTATATTCGCGGCAGCGAACCGCCACCCGGCGCCGCGTGTGCGGGCGAGACGCCTGCTTCGCCGGAATCGGTGATGGATTGGGTCAAAGGCTGGATGAATTAAGCAAAGAGGGTTTCAAGTGAACAAGTGGTTGATTCCAGCGGTGACCGCCGTGGCTTTGCTCAGCGGCTGCTCTACCGTACAGCGTGGTTCGATCCCGGTGGTTGACTCCGGTACTGCGGTGTCCAACAGCGAACGTATTTCGGCCAATGGCGGTTTCCGTCAAACGACGGTCAAGCGTCCTGCGCAAGGTCAGACCCAGGCGATTCCGCAAGGTGACACTGGCGTCGTGGTGATGGTGCCGGGTGGTGGCGCGACGACTTCCGCGCCGATCAGCGCATCGCCAATCGTGCCGGGCCCTGCGTCCGGTGGTATCACATCGGGCCCGTACAACCCGTCGCCGGTTGAATCGGCGCCGATCAACTCCGGCAGCTACAGCATGCCGTCGACGCCGAGCGGCATTCCTTCGGCGAGCAGTGGCGGCGGTCTGTCGGCCGACGAGCAACTGGATGGTCCGGTCCTCGCTTTGCTGACCACCGCGCAACAGCAACAGGCCGGCGGCGACCTCAATGGGGCGTCGTCCAGTCTGGAGCGTGCCCAGCGTGTCGCGCCGCGTGAGCCGCAAGTGCTTTATCGTCTGGCGCAGGTGCGCATGGCTCAAGGTGATGCGCCACAAGCCGAGCAGTTCGCCCGTCGTGCGCTGACTATGGCCAACGGTCGTCCTGACTTGCAGGCCAGCCTGTGGGAAATCATTGCCCAGTCCCGTGAGAAACAAGGCGATTCCGCCGGCGCCGCTCAGGCCCGTCAGAAGGCCAAGGTTTCGCTGTGATGGACGCTCGTTTCCCGAAAATCGCCGATCAGCTATTGCTGATCGAGCGTGAACTGCGCACTCAAGGCTGGTGGGACGAAGTGCAGCCGTCGGCGGAAGCGTTGAGCAGTGTCGAGCCGTTTGCGGTCGATACGCTGGACTTCGAGCAGTGGCTGCAATGGATCTTCCTGCCACGCATGAAGATGATCCTCGAACAGGATCTGCCGTTGCCGAATGCTTCGGGCATTCAGGAAATGGCGGAAATGGTCTTCGCCCAGCGCAACCTGGGTGGCAAGGATCGTCAGTTGCAGGTGCTGCTCAAAGAGTTTGACCTGCTGATCACGGCCTCGCGCTAATACCGATTCTGTGTAGGCGCTGCCGAAGGTTGCGATCTTTAAAGTCAAAAGATCGCAGCCTCGTTTCACTCGACAGCTCCTACAGTCCTGCAGATGCCTATTGGCAATTCTCCGCTATCTGTTTCTGAGCCTCGAGAATGCGCTCCTGCCGCTGCGCATCATCCAGCCTTCGCAACTGTCCCTCGACCTCTTCCCTCAACCGCGGATTGTTCTGCAATTGCGCCAGGTTCGTCCGCGCCTGCTCGCAAAACTGTTTGAGCTGTTCCTGTTGGTCGGCCACCTGTTTCTTGACCTTGTCGTCGATAGCCTTCTGGTCACCGAGTACACCGCTGCCCGGCATTGCCGCAGGTTTCGCCGGGGGCGAGGAGGTCTGCATTGTCGTCGATGGCTGACCCTGCGGCGGCTGCGCATCGAAGTGCGTGACACCTTGGGCATCGACCCATTTGTAGATTTGAGCGGCCATGCACCCTGGGCTGAGGCCGATCAGCAGAGTAAGGAGGAGCGTTCGCATGCTGATTCCCTGGCAAAATTGCGCAATTGACACTAACAGAGTAGCGGTTTTCAGGTTTTTTCTTGCGTTCTCATGTGCTTACCCACAATTAACCACATAGACGGCTTGACTTGGAGAGGGCGAAACAGAAGAATCCAAAGTCCGCTGTAGAGGGACTGCCAGAAGCAGACCCACTCGGTAGATCATGAGGCGCACATCCGCGCCGACCTGTTACACCCGCAACGCGTTACCTCGCGCTGGGTGGGAAAGGCCCGCAACACTTGGGACGATCCCAATACTTGCTCAGTCAGTGCTGACGTAGTCGGCGACCACCGTCGCTCATGCTCTGCCGAGAAGTAAACCTATTAAGACCCGTCCCATTTTTCGTGGGCGGTATTCTGGCGTTTTAGAGGTGAACAACGTGGAGCTTTTATCTGGCGGTGAGATGCTCGTCCGCTTTTTGCGTGACGAAGGCGTCAAATATATCTACGGGTACCCGGGTGGTGCTCTCCTGCATGTTTACGATGCCCTGTTCAAAGAACCGGAAGTGACTCACATCCTGGTTCGTCACGAACAAGCGGCTACCCATATGGCTGACGGCTACGCCCGTGCCACCGGTAAAGCCGGCGTGGTATTGGTGACTTCCGGTCCAGGCGCCACAAACGCCATCACCGGTATCGCCACGGCCTATATGGATTCGATTCCAATGGTGATCATTTCCGGTCAGGTGCCAAGCACCATGGTCGGCACCGACGCGTTCCAGGAAACCGACATGATCGGTATCTCCCGGCCGATCGTGAAGCACAGCTTCATGATCAAACACGCCTCGGAAATCCCGGAAGTCATGAAGAAGGCGTTCTACCTGGCGCAATCCGGTCGTCCGGGCCCGGTCGTGGTCGATATCCCGAAAGACATGACCAACCCGGCCGAGAAGTTCGAATACATCTTCCCGAAAAAAGCCAAGCTGCGTTCCTACAGCCCGGCCGTTCGCGGTCACTCCGGGCAAATCCGCAAGGCAGCAGAAATGCTCCTGGCGGCCAAGCGCCCAGTGCTGTACTCCGGCGGCGGCGTCATCCTCGGCAACGGTTCCGCACCGCTGACTGAACTTGCGAAAATGCTCAACCTGCCCGTGACCAACACGCTGATGGGCCTGGGCGGTTTCCCTGGCACTGATCGTCAGTTCATCGGCATGCTCGGCATGCACGGCAGCTACACCGCCAACCTGGCGATGCACCATGCTGATGTGATCCTGGCGGTCGGTGCGCGTTTCGACGATCGCGTGATCAACGGCGCGGCGAAGTTCTGCCCGAATGCCAAGATCATCCACATCGACATCGACCCGGCTTCGATTTCCAAGACCATCAAGGCCGATGTGCCAATCGTGGGTCCGGTCGAGAGCGTCCTGACCGAAATGGTCGCGATCCTCAAGGAAATCGGCGAGACCCCGAACAAGGAGTCCGTGGCCAGTTGGTGGAAGCAAGTTGATGAGTGGCGCGGTGATCGCGGCCTGTTCCCTTATGAAAAGGGCGACGGCAGCATGATCAAACCGCAGACCGTGATCGAAACCCTCTGTGAAGTGACCAAAGGCGACGCCTTCATTACTTCCGACGTGGGCCAGCACCAGATGTTCGCGGCGCAGTACTACACGTTCAACAAGCCGAATCGCTGGATCAACTCCGGTGGTCTGGGCACCATGGGCTTCGGTTTCCCGGCGGCCATGGGCATCAAGTTGAGCTTCCCGGATGACGACGTTGCCTGCGTCACCGGCGAAGGCAGTATCCAGATGAACATCCAGGAACTGTCGACCTGCCTGCAATATGGCCTGCCGGTGAAAATCGTCATCCTGAACAACGGTGTTCTGGGGATGGTTCGCCAGTGGCAGGACATGAGCTACGGCAGCCGTCACTCGCACTCCTACATGGAATCGCTGCCTGACTTCGTCAAATTGGCTGAAGCCTACGGCCACGTTGGCGTACGCATCACTGAATCGAAAGATTTGAAGTCGAAGATGGCAGAAGCGTTCGCCATGAAGGATCGCCTGGTCGTGATCGATATTTCGGTCGACACCAGCGAGCACGTCTATCCGATGCAGATCAAAGACGGCTCGATGCGCGATATGTGGCTGAGCAAGACGGAGCGTACTTAATCATGCGGCACATTATTTCCTTGCTTCTGGAAAACGAACCTGGCGCTTTGTCTCGCGTAGTCGGCCTGTTCTCGCAGCGCAACTACAACATCGAAAGCCTGACTGTGGCGCCGACTGAAGACCCGACTTTGTCGCGTCTGACGCTGACCACCGTTGGCCACGATGAAATCATCGAGCAGATCACCAAAAACCTGAACAAGCTGATCGAAGTGGTCAAGCTGGTGGACCTGTCGGAAAGTGCTCACATCGAGCGCGAACTGATGCTGGTCAAGGTCAAGGCCACTGGCGCCCAGCGCGCCGAGATCAAACGCACCACCGATATTTACCGTGGACAGATCGTCGATGTCAGCGCCAGCGTGTATACCGTTCAATTGACCGGTACCAGCGACAAGCTCGACAGCTTCATTCAGTCCATCGGCACCGCATCGATTCTGGAAACCGTCCGTAGCGGCGTGACCGGCATTGCCCGCGGCGACAAAGTACTCAGCATCTAAACCAAATTAGCGAATGGCCTGAACGGCCTGGATATATAGGGGAAATTCATGAAAGTTTTCTACGATAAAGACTGCGACCTGTCGATCATCCAGGGCAAGAAAGTTGCCATCATCGGTTACGGTTCCCAGGGCCACGCCCAGGCATGCAACCTGAAAGACTCCGGTGTCGACGTTACCGTTGGTCTGCGTAAAGGTTCGGCCACCGTTGCCAAAGCTGAAGCTCACGGCCTGAAAGTGACCGACGTTGCTTCCGCTGTTGCGGCCGCCGACCTGGTCATGATTTTGACCCCGGACGAGTTCCAGTCCTCCCTGTACAAGAACGAAATCGAGCCGAACATCAAGAAAGGCGCCACCCTGGCCTTCTCCCACGGCTTCGCGATCCACTACAACCAGGTTGTTCCGCGTGCCGACCTCGACGTGATCATGATCGCGCCGAAAGCCCCGGGCCACACCGTACGTTCCGAGTTCGTAAAGGGCGGCGGTATCCCTGACCTGATCGCGATCTACCAGGACGCCTCGGGCAACGCCAAAAACGTTGCACTGTCCTACGCGGCAGGTGTGGGTGGCGGTCGTACCGGCATCATCGAAACCACCTTCAAGGACGAGACCGAAACCGACCTGTTCGGCGAACAAGCCGTTCTGTGCGGCGGTACTGTTGAACTGGTTAAAGCCGGTTTCGAAACCCTGGTTGAAGCTGGCTACGCGCCGGAAATGGCCTACTTCGAATGCTTGCACGAACTGAAGCTGATCGTTGACCTCATGTACGAAGGCGGTATCGCCAACATGAACTACTCGATCTCCAACAACGCTGAATACGGCGAGTACGTGACCGGTCCGGAAGTGATCAACGCCGAATCCCGTCAGGCCATGCGCAACGCCCTGAAACGTATTCAGGACGGCGAATACGCCAAAATGTTCATCAGCGAAGGCGCAACCGGCTACCCTTCGATGACCGCCAAGCGTCGTAACAACGCTGCTCACGGTATCGAAATCATCGGCGAGCAACTGCGCTCCATGATGCCGTGGATCGGTGCCAACAAGATCGTCGACAAAGCCAAAAACTAAGTCGTCGTCCCTTGTATGAAAAAACGCGGCCTCGGCCGCGTTTTTTCGTTTGAGGCGGTGGTTCTGGTATAAAGCTGCATCGTTTGTGGCCGAACTGTCGTCCTCAAGCACCTGTCGAATTTTCTCCAAACCGTTGCAAGGTAATGTCCATGAGCGAACGTCCCGAAGAGCCGAACAAGGCTTCTGACGCCGAAAGCCTGCTGCCCATCGATGAGCACATCGAGGAAGGGCACGACGCAGAAGGTCGTAAAGTCCGGCATCGTGGTATCTATCTGCTGCCGAATCTGTTCACCACTGCGAACCTGTTTGCAGGGTTTTACTCCATCATCAACTCGATGAGTGCCCAGGCTGCCCTGAGCGCTGGCGACTCGGCCAATGCGAGCAAGTATTTCGCGTTCGCCGCGATCGCGATTTTCGTCGCCATGGTGCTCGACGGCCTCGACGGTCGTGTCGCGCGCATGACCAATACGCAAAGTGCCTTTGGCGCCGAGTACGACTCGCTGTCGGACATGGTCGCGTTCGGTGTTGCACCAGCGTTGCTGGCATTCGGTTGGGCGTTGGGCGACATGGGCAAGGTCGGCTGGATGGTCGCCTTCATCTATGTAGCGGGCGCGGCGTTGCGTCTGGCGCGTTTCAATACGCAGGTCGGCACGGCTGACAAACGCTATTTCATCGGTCTGGCCAGTCCGGCGGCTGCTGGTGTAGTGGCGGGGATTGTCTGGGCATTCAGCGATTACGGGATTCAGGGTTCGAAGATGTCGTTCCTGGTCGCGTTGATGGTGGCGGCTGCCGGCATGCTGATGGTCAGCAACATCAAGTACAACAGCTTTAAAGAGCTGGATCTGAAAGGGCGCGTACCGTTCGTAGCAATTCTTGCCGTCGTGTTGGTGTTCGCCGTGGTGTTCAGCGATCCACCGCGCATTCTGCTGCTGGTGTTCCTTGCCTACGCAGCTTCCGGCCCGGTTCAGTACCTGTTGCATCTTCGTCGGCACAAAAAAGCCGAGTGATGTAATTTCCCGCATACTCCGCAGTCTATGGGTGCATCTGTCCTCCAAAGCTGCGGAGTTGCCATGTTGATCAAAGTCCCCAAAGCGTCCGACTGCCACGAGTCGGATGTCACGCCTGAAGCCATTTATCTCTCTCGCCGCCAATTGCTGGGGGCCACTGCTGCCGGTATCGCTGTCAGTAGCCTGCCGCGCTGGGCGAATGCCGACGACGCGGTGCGGTATGCCGATGTCGAGCCGGGCAAGGCGCCTGCCTGGTTTGCCGAGAAGTTGCCTTCAACTAAGTGGGGGGCGGTCAACGTCATGGATGAGGCGATCACGCCTTATAAAGACGCCACTCACTACAACAACTTCTATGAGTTTGGTACCGACAAGGGTGATCCGGCGGCGAATGCCGGTTCGCTGAAAACCGAGCCATGGAGCGTAGTGATCGACGGGGAGGTGGGTAAGCCCGGGCGCTATGCGCTGGAAGACTTCATGAAACCGTACCAACTGGAAGAGCGCATCTATCGTTTGCGCTGTGTCGAGGCGTGGTCGATGGTCATTCCGTGGATCGGCTTTCCAATCTCGGCGCTGCTCAAGCAGGTCGAGCCAACGTCCAAAGCCAAATACATCCGTTTTGAAACCTTGCAGGATCCCAAGAGCATGCCTGGCCAGCGTTCCGGGTTTGCCCTGATCGATTGGCCTTATGTAGAAGGCTTGCGACTGGATGAAGCGATGAATCCATTGGCGATTCTGGCGGTGGGCATGTATGGCCGCGAGCTACCGAATCAGAACGGCGCGCCTCTGCGCTTGGTGGTGCCATGGAAGTATGGTTTCAAGAGCGTTAAATCCATCGTGCGTATCAGTCTGGTCAGCGAGCAGCCAAAGACGACCTGGCAAAGTATTGCGGCGGATGAGTACGGCTTCTACGCGAATGTGAACCCGACGGTTGATCACCCTCGCTGGACCCAGGCGCGGGAGCGGCGATTGCCAAACAGTCTGTTCAAGCCAAATGTGCGGGATACGCAGATGTTCAACGGCTACTCGGATGAAGTCGCTTCTTTATATACAGGGCTCGATTTGCGGAAGAACTACTGATGCGATTCCCGTACTGGCGTATAGGCGTTTTCATTGCGGCGGCAGTCTGGCCAATGCTGTGGTTGTACCAGGCGCTCGGGGATTTGCTCGGGCCTGATCCTGGCAAAGTGCTGGTGGACCGGTTGGGCTTGGGGACGTTGGTGTTGTTGTTGATCACCCTGAGCATGACACCGATGCAAAAGTTAACCGGGTGGGCAGGGTGGATTGCTGTTCGCCGGCAGTTGGGGTTGTGGTGTTTTGCCTATGTGGTACTTCACCTGGGCAGTTATATGGCATTTATTCTGGGGTTCGATTGGTCGCAACTGGCGGTCGAGTTGCGCAAGCGGCCTTACATAATAGTGGGGGCATTGGGTTTTCTTGGGCTGTTGGCGTTGGCGGTGACGTCCAATCGCTACAGTCAGCGCCGGTTAGGTGTGCGCTGGAAGAAGCTGCATCGCCTGGTCTACGTGATTTTGGGTCTGGGCTTGCTGCATATGCTGTGGATCGTTCGTGCTGATCTTGAGGAGTGGGCTGTCTATGCCTCTATAGGTGCGGTGCTTCTGGCGCTGCGTATACCTCCGGTAACGCGGCGGATCCCGCGATTGATGGCGAAAAAGCAGGTTTTGCAAGAAAAGCGAAATTAACGGTTGACGGCAGATTTCAGATGTCTATAATTCGCCCCACTTCCGGCGCAGTCGAAACGGAAAACTCCTTGAAATTCAATGAGTTATGTAGGTTTCGGCAGTGGGTTGCTTCAGTTCATCGAAGCCAAAAAGAAGTTGAAAAAGAGGTGTTGACAGCAGCGTGTAACGCTGTAGAATTCGCCTCCCGCTGACGAGAGATCGGAAGCGCAAGTGGTTGAAGTTGTTGAAGAAATCTTCGAAAACTTCTGAAAATAATCACTTGACAGCAAATGAGGCTGCTGTAGAATGCGCGCCTCGGTTGAGACGAAAGATCTTAACCAACCGCTCTTTAACAACTGAATCAAGCAATTCGTGTGGGTGCTTGTGGAGTCAGACTGATAGTCAACAAGATTATCAGCATCACAAGTTACTCCGCGAGAAATCAAAG
>NZ_MOBX01000006.1 GCF_003732425.1 Pseudomonas fluorescens | reverse complement strand
TCAGTACCAGTACGTGCCGAATCCGACGGGGTGGGTGGATCCGTTGGGGTTGAGTTCCAACTGTCCGCCGCCGAATAGGCCTGGGTGTGAGGTGCCGGGTGGGATTGGTGGGGCTAAGGTTGATGAGGGTGAACCACGATTACCGGATTTGATTCATGGCGTTGACCCACATTCAGTAAAGCGAACGCATGCAATTATGGGAAAAAATTCAACTAAACATGTCGAAAAAATAAGGGATCAAATGCGAGCAGGTGGCTACGATGTCAGCTATCCCATAGATGTAGCAGAACATCAGGGCAACTTCTATATTCTAGATGGACATCACCGTGCAGCAGCTGCAAAACAAACAGCAACGCCTATAACTATAAAACTGATCACAAACATCAGGGAGCACAAAGGAGAGCTCAATACGATTGAAGAAGTCATCGACTCAGCTAACAATGTCGGACACGACCGATTGGAGCATCACAGAAGAAGATGAAAAAGGACGATAAAAATCTTGAGGACCTAATAACAGACTTCCTTTCAAAAGTTGAAAGCGGAACAGAATTACTACAAAAAAAATTTGGCACCCGGAATATTTTAAGACTTTGGCGAAGCAAGCAAATCGAACGCTGCGGTGAAATAACTGATGGAATTCAATATGAACTTCACGGCGTAGGGTGCGCCATTCATTTCCCATCAGAATCAGTGGACTTCGACTATGGATCGAACAACAGAATCGACGGCTTTGATGTGTGGCGCCTCTACATTTACGCTAGCGACAGGCCATCTAAATACAAAAAATACTGCGATAAAAAAATAGTTGAAAAGGAGTTTAAAGAATACATCGCATCAGGCCGAATAGAAAAAATGTCGCCATCAGATAACCTTTACATACGCGTCAACCCTGACTTAGCTGCGAAATAACAAAAAATTATCGGTGGCCTGCTTCCGTCTCAAAAATTTTTACCAACCTTAACCTGCGCGAGCAAACCAATCAGAATCAAGGGGCCTGAAGTACAGGCCCCGGAGATTTGAAATCAGCACGCTGCCTCGCTCAAACTTCAAGACAGCTATTGCTCATCCTCCTCTTCATACTCCATATCCGCCTCATCCGAATCATTCAACGGCACCGTCGCATCATCCATCAACGACCCCGGATCCTCATTTCCCGGATCATTGATAAACGGCAGTCCACTCGGACCCTTCTCTTCCTTGCCTTCGGTTTCAGGAGTCATGGCAAACCTCATCGTCTCGTGGCGTGTATGACGTTCGAAAAGCCCTACAGCCAATCGTTCCGGTGTCCGACGAGCAAATACAAAAAACCCGGCAAAAAGCCGGGTTTCTGTTCAAACCTCCATCAATGATGGCGGTTTTTATGTTTATTGTTGTGCTTGTGACCGCCGCCCGAATGAGAGCCACCATCGTCACCGAGGTTATTGCCGACCGCTCCACCGGCCGCGCCGCCCAATCCTGCACCAATGGTCGAACCGGTCGAGCCGCCGAGACTGTTGCCGACAACCGAGCCACCCGCCGCGCCGAGACCACCGCCAATGGCGGCTTCGGTTCGATTGCGTTTATTCGCCCCGACGGCACTGCCGGCTGCGCCGCCAACGCCTGCACCTACCGCCGCGCCAGTACTGCCACCGAGTTGTCCACCGACCACATTGCCGAGCGCGCCGCCCAGGCCGCCACCAACGGCGGCGGTGCCATCACCGGCGGCCATCGCCCCCTGTGCTACCAGCAAACCGAAAAACAGTGCAGATAATGACAAGCGCATATGAACCTCACAGTTCCCGAAGCGGGACAGTCCGCCCAGACATGGGCCTATGTGAGATTGGAGAGGCGAACAGAGAAAACGTTCAGCCATGAAAAAGCCCGACATCAAGCCGGGCTTTTTCTGACAAACGATCAGTCTCAGTGACGCTTATGACCTTTGGACAAGTTGCTGCCGACTGCACCGCCAGCCGCACCGCCCAGGCCTGCACCAATGGTCGCGCCAGTCCTGCCGCCCAGGCTGTTGCCGATCACCGAACCACCGGCCGCGCCAACGCCGCCGCCAATCGCCGCTTTGGTCCGGCTACCCTTGCGCGCCGCCATTGCGCTGCCCGCCGCGCCTGCTACGCCGGCACCAATGGCCGCGCCAGTGCTACCGCCCATTTTCTGGCCGACGACATTACCCAGTGCGCCACCCAGACCACCGCCCAGCGCAGCGGTACCATCGCCGGCAGCCATTGCACCTTGAGCAACCAGAAGCCCCAGAACCAGAGCGGGCAGTGTTAAACGCATGACGAAAACCTCAACAAATGGGATGACAAAAAGGGCCGGGATTAAATGCCGTCGCCGCGCAAAAGTCCATCCGCAATTGGAGATCTCCACGCACTCGGCGCCGATTGGACAGCGATTCTGCAAAAGGTTTTATGACAGGCAAAAAAAAGCCCGCTGGGGAGACGGGCTGGAGACTTGCTTTCTAACGGATGGCTTCACCCTACTGCGGCAGACGTGAAAAGTTTGTGAAAGCGCACCGAGTTCATCGTCATCGCCTGTAAGAAATTTCTTCACACATTCAGCCATAAAAAACCCCGCGCAATGACGGGGCTATTCAGTGAACGATTATTTTCTGGATCGCATGGTGAGCTTGGGCATAAATTTCGCCTTCGGCCCTTTGGGTGCCGCGGATTTGATCTTGCCGATCTGCACCGGATCTTCGCCAAAGCCAGCGTGATACTCGCTCTGGCCGCACCGAACGCAATTGTTGAAGGAAAATTCAGCGCCATCGTCTTCGATATACGGATCAGTCATACCTTCGCCCCGTCGCAACAGATCGACACCGACAAAAACCTTTTGCCTGAAAAAATATCGACCTTCATGACTTTTGAGACTAGACGGTCACTCTTGGACTTGTGATTCAGATTGCCCAGCGCCCGACGAATGGCCTACATAAAAACAAACAAAACGAAGAGGTATCCGCATTCCAAATCAAGCTAATCTGCACCCCAATCTCATTGCGAAGGAATCGCGACCATGTTCAGGAAAGCCAGCGTTCTAATACTTTCAGCGCTGATGATCAGCGGCTGTGGGACCATCAGCAGTGTTTTTCAGGAAGACACCGTCGCAGGCAATGACCTGAAACAGCGTAAGACTTACTGTGATTCGATTTCCCGGATCTACAGCGGCGTCGGTTACGACTTCTGCGTATTGCACGCGCCAGAATTACCGATGAAAGCTTTCGGAACCGGCCGTCCCGCCGCACCGTTGGTATTGCTCGACCTCGCGGTCTCCGGCGTCACGGATACGCTGGTACTGCCTTACACCGCCTATCAACAGGTTAAACACGGCAATATCGAAATCTACCAGGCGCAAACCTCGGCTCAATGATCAGCGCAACTTGACGGCGGTCCCGGTCGCAAACACCACCACCATGCCACCCTTCCCCGCCGGCATGCTGATCTCGAAATCCACCCCGACCACCGCATCCGCCTGCAAAGCGCGTGCGCGTTCCCTGATCTCATCGGTCGCCTGAATACGAGCTTCCTTCAACGCGCGCTCCAGGGTTTGCGAGCGTCCGCCGAAAAAATCGCGCATTCCGGCAAACATATCGCGGATCACATTGACGCCCTGCACCGACTCGGCACTGACGATGTCCAGGTATGCCGTAATCTGCCGGCCTTCAATGGCGTGAGTGGTGGAAATGATCATGGAATGTCGTCCCTCTATGGATGAGTAAATCCACGATTGTAATCGCTCAAAGCGGACTTCCCGCCACGGCAATAAAAATGCAGGCGCCAGAAACCACAAAACCCCTGACTTCTTTCGAAATCAGGGGTTTTGTGTACTGAATATGGCGGTGAAGGAGAGATTCGAACTCTCGATACAGTTTCCTGTATACACACTTTCCAGGCGTGCTCCTTAAGCCACTCGGACACTTCACCGTATCTCTTCAAACATGTTCTGTCTGTCGAGGCGCGCTAATGTAGTCGAAAGCTTTTCCGATGGCAAACTTTTTTTCAGAATTTTCATGCGGTTAAGAGAAAAAGTGGTTTTGCCCACTGGCAGGCCATGGCAAACCGGCCAATCTTCGGTGGCCACGACTCTTCTATATAGAAGCGAAATGCCTCGCTACGGCGGGTGGGCCGGGAAACGGTGACTGGCGGGTCAGTCACGGCGCTTTACCTGGCCTGCGGCGGTGGGTAACGTCTGCCCATCTTTCTTACAAGGAATAGCGTCATGAGTGAGTTGATTTCCTACCACCTCGAAGACGGTATCGCGACCCTGACCTTGAGCAACGGCAAGGTCAATGCCATTTCTCCGGACGTGATTGCGGCATTCAACGCGGCGCTGGATCAGGCGGTGACTGATCGTGCCATCGTGATCATCACCGGTCAGCCGGGGATTCTGTCTGGCGGCTATGACCTGAAAGTCATGACCGCTGGCCCTAAAGAAGCTGTGTCGCTGGTAACCGCTGGTTCGACGTTGGCGCGGCGTCTGCTCTCTCACCCGTTTCCGGTCATCGTCGCGTGCCCGGGTCATGCCGTGGCCAAGGGCGCTTTCATTCTGTTGTCTGCTGATTACCGCATCGGTGTCGATGGCCCATTCAGCATCGGTCTCAACGAAGTGCAAATTGGCATGACCATGCACCACGCCGGTATCGAGTTGGCGCGTGATCGTCTGCGTCGCTCGGCATTCCATCGTTCAGTGATCAACGGCGAGATGTTCGATCCGCAAAGCGCCGTGGATGCCGGCTTCCTCGACAAGGTGGTTTCCGCCGAAGAGCTGCAAGGTGCCGCCCTCGCCGCTGCGCGTCAGTTGAAGAAGATCAACATGCTCGCGCACAAGAACACCAAGTTGAAAGTCCGCAAGGCACTGCTGGAAGCGCTGGATAACGCGATCATCCAGGATCAGGAGCATCTGGGCTAAGCCTGGATTCAAGAACGTAAAGAAAGCCCGACCGTCGTGTCGGGCTTTTTCTTACGCACAAGGTTTAAAAGTCTGCGACAGCTCTAGGACAGGTCTGACCCTCCACTTGGAAACATGCGCTTAAACATCGGCTATCTCCGCACTCTATAGCGGCAATTGCCGAAAACAGTGCACATCCGTACACTGCGCCACCTTTTGTCCCGGTGGGGCCTGAAAATGCTGTTCGTGTTTCGTATGTTATTGATGGGCCTGCACTTTATTCTGGCAGGTGTGCTCGGGGTGCTTCTCGGGATCTGCCGCCCGTTCAATCCGGACAACAGCCGACTGTGCGCCCGCCTCTACGCGCTGCCGGCGATGTGTATTTTGCGTTTAAGAGTGAAATCCGATGTCAGCGGTTTGATGAACAAACCCGACAGCTGCGTGATCATCGCCAACCATCAGTCCAACTATGACTTGTTCGTGTTCGGCAACGTAGTGCCACGCCGTACGGTGTGCATCGGCAAGAAGAGCCTCAAGTGGGTGCCGCTGTTCGGGCAATTGTTCTGGCTGGCCGGCAATGTGTTGATCGACCGTGGCAATGCGCACAAGGCGCGCCAATCGATGCTCACCACCACGAATACCCTGCAGAACGAAGACACTTCGATCTGGGTGTTCCCCGAAGGCACGCGCAATCTCGGCGAAGAATTGTTGCCCTTCAAGAAAGGCGCCTTCCAGATGGCGATTGCCGCTGGTGTACCGATCGTTCCGGTTTGCGTCAGCAGTTACATCAAGCACATGCGCCTGAATCGCTGGCGCAGCGGAAAAATCCTCATACGCTCGTTACCGGCGATTCCTACAGCCGGATTGACCATGGATGACATGCCCATGCTCATCAATCAGTGTCGTGAGCAGATGCGCGAGTGTATTGAGTCGATGGATCGGCAACTGCAAGCCGCCTGAGAAGAAAACCCGCCTGGTGCGGGTTTTCTTTTGCCCGGTGAACTGTACAGATTTCACTGACTCTCAAGCAGCGACACGGCTAAGCTGAAGCCTTGTATTCCCTGCCACCTGCCAAGAAGAAGTGAATCACCACCATGGGTCGAGTTGTTGCTGCTGCGGTGTACAGCGCAGGCAAGAAAGTCACCAATATTACCCTCGACGAAGGCGCTGCCTGGGCCGCGAAAACCGGTCACTTTGTCTGGATCGGTCTGGAAGAGCCGGACGCTCAGGAGCTGTCCAATCTGCAACGTCAGTTCAACCTGCACGAACTGGCGATTGAAGACGCCTTGGAAAAACACAGTCGTCCGAAGCTGGAAACCTTTGGCGACGCTTTGTTTATCGTCACCTACTCGCCCATCCGCGAGAACGGCATTCTGCAATTTATCGAGACGCACATCTTTGCCGGCAAGGGCTACATCATCACGGCGCGCAATGGCCACTCGGCGTCCTACGCCCATGTCCGCCAACGCTGTGAGGCGCGTCCGCTGTTGCTGGAGCACGGAGAAGATTTCGTACTGTATGCACTGCTCGATTTCGTCATCGAGAACTACCAACCGGTCGGTGAAGCCATCCATGCCGAGATCGATGAGCTGGAACGCAATGTGTTGTGCAGCGCGTTGAATGAGCATGACATTCAGAGGTTGCATGGCTTGCGCCGCGATGTCGTACGCCTGCGTCGCTACGCAGCGCCGATGGTGGAGATTGGCGAGGAATTGCAGAAACTGAGTTTCCCGTTTATCGACAAGAACATGCGCCCGTACTTTCGCGATGTGCAGATCCACGTCACCCGGCAGATGGAAGACCTGACCACACTGGCTGACATTGCCAGCCAGACCATCGAGATCGGTGTGTTGCTCGAGGCATCAAGGCAAAGCGTGGTGCAACGCAAATTTGCTGCCTGGGCGGCGATTCTGGCGTTTCCGACGGCGGTGGCAGGGATTTACGGGATGAACTTCCAGAACATGCCGGAGCTGAGCTGGCACTACGGCTATTTCGGTGTGCTGGGGTTTATTACGGTGGGGTGTGTGAGTTTGTGGGCGAGTTTCAAGAAGTCGGGGTGGTTGTAGAGCAAACCGAGTTGTCTGGAACATTCGCGAGCAGGCTCGCGCCCACATTGATCGGTGGCGCACCGAAGTTCTAATGTGGGAGCGAGCCTGCTCGCGAAGCTTTTGCCTTAGACGGTTTCTGGTTTGTGCGCCACAAACCGCATCATCCATTCAGCAACCGTGGTGCCATGGTGCTCCTGCTCCAGGCTCGCCACGCCTTTGCTGTAAATCTGCGAACCCAGCGCTTCCTGACGCAGATCCAGCAGTGCCCGCGAATAATCGTGGATGAATTCCGGATGCCCCTGGAAACACAGCACTTGATCATTGATGTGATACGCCGCAAACGGGCAGAAATCGCTGGAAGCAATGACGGTAGCGTTTTCCGGCAGCGCTGTGACCTGATCCTGATGACTGATCAGCAGCGTCAGCTCTTCACGCACCGGGCTCATCCATGGCGCCTTGGCCGCGAGTTTGTAGTTGTGGGTGCCGACACCCCAACCCTGGGTCGCGCGCTCGCTCTTGCCACCGAGCAGCAGCGCCAGCAGTTGGTGGCCGAAGCACACGCCGAGGAGTTTGTCGCCACGCTGGTAACGGCTCAGCAGGTATTCCTTGAGGGTCTGAATCCACGGGTCAGTGCCGAAAGAATCGGCCTTGCTGCCGGTGACCAGGTACGCGTCGAAGGTCTGCTCATCGCTCGGGTATTCGCCCTGCATCACGTTGTAGACGGTGAACTCGGCGGCAATCGGTTGCTGCGAGAACAGGCGCTGAAACATCTGCCCGTAACCCTGATATTGATCGACCAGTTCCGGACGCAGGATGTCGGTTTCCAGAATGCAGATGCGTAGCGACATAAAAAATACCTGACACGTGATGGGAATAATGAACAGCCCAGAGCCTGCCTTGAAACACCCTGACAAGGCAAGCCCCGGAATACTCGCTTTCCCTAGAACATTTCACCTTTTGCCGCTTTGTCCAGCAACAGCGCAGGCGGTGCGAAACGCTCGCCATACTGCTCAGCCAGATACTGCGCGCGGGCGACGAAATCTTTCACCCCATACTGGTTGATGAACTGCAACGCGCCACCCGTCCACGGCGCAAAACCGATGCCGAAGATCGAGCCGACGTTGGCATCCGCCGTCGAGGTCAGCACGCCCTCCTCCACACAACGGACGGTTTCGATGGCCTGCACAAACAGCAGCCGATCACGCACGTCTTTGGGCGAAATCTGCCCGTCAGGTTTTTCGAAACGCGTCTTCAATTCGGGCCACAGATGTTTCTGCCCACCGGCCGGGTAATCGTAAAAACCGCCACCTGCCGCTTTGCCCGGGCGCTTGTATTCGTTGAGCAGCAAGTCAATCACGGCAAAGGCCGGGTGCTCAATCAGCGGTTTCCTTTCTGCCTGTAGGTCCTTGGCGGTTTGCTGGCGGATATGGCTCATCAGGCTGAGGGAAACTTCGTCGGAGATCGCCAGAGGCCCGACTGGCATCCCGGCCTTGCGCGCTTCGGTCTCGATCATCGGCGCACTCACGCCTTCGCCAAGCATGGCGATACCTTCGTTGGTGAAGGTGCCGAACACCCGTGAAGTAAAGAAGCCACGACTGTCATTGACGACGATCGGGGTTTTCTTGATTTGCAGAACGAAATCAAAACCGCGCGCGAGGGTTTCATCGCTGGTCTGCGCGCCCTTGATGATTTCCACCAGTGGCATTTTTTCCACCGGGCTGAAGAAGTGCAGGCCGATGAATTTGCTTTGATCCGGCACGGCAGTCGCCAGACCGGTGATCGGCAGCGTCGAAGTGTTGGAGGCGATGACGGCTTCGGCGCCAACAACCCGCTGGGCTGCGGAAGAGACTTCGGCCTTGAGTTCACGGTCCTCAAACACCGCTTCGATGATCAGATCGCAACCCGCGAGGTCGGCATCACTTTCGGACGGCTTGATCCGCGCCAACACCTCATCACGCTTCGAAGCATCCATCTGCCCACGGGTGACTTTCTTGTCCAGCAACGCGGCAGAATGTGCTTTGCCTTTTTCGGCGGCAGCCAGATTGATGTCCTTGAGTACCACCTCAATACCGGCCGACGCACTGACAAACGCAATCCCCGCGCCCATCATCCCGGCACCGAGCACACCGACCTTCTGCATTTTATAAGGTGCAAAACCCTGCGGCCGCGAACCGCCGGCGTTGATCTCATTGAGTTGAAACCAGAATGTACCGATCAGGTTTTTCGAGATCTGCCCGGTGGTCAGTTCGGTGAAGTAGCGGGTTTCGATCAAGTGCGCAGTGTCGAAATCGACCTGAGCGCCCTCGACTGCCGCGCAGAGGATTTTCTCCGGCGCCGGCAGAGTGCCTTGGGTCTTGCTGCGCAGAATCGACGGCGCAATCGCCAGCATCTGCGCCACTTTCGGATTCGACGGCGTGCCGCCAGGAATCTGATAGCCCTTCACATCCCAACGTTGCACCGAGGTCGGGTTGGCAATAATCCAGGCGCGGGCCTTGGCCAGCAATTCATCGCGATCCGCCGCCAGCTCATCAATCAACCCGGCCTGCAACGCCTGCTTAGGACGCACTTTCTTGCCTTCGAGCAGATACGGCAGCGCTTTCTCAAGACCGAGCATGCGCACCATACGCACCACCCCGCCGCCGCCCGGCAACAGACCGAGGGTCACTTCCGGCAGACCGAGTTGCACCGACGCGTCGTCCAGCGCCACCCGGTGGTGACAGGCGAGGCAGATTTCCCAGCCACCGCCCAGCGCCGCGCCGTTGATCGCCGCAACCACTGGTTTGCCGAGGGTTTCCAGGGTGCGCAACTGCGCTTTGAGGGTCAGCACCATGTCGTAGAAGGCTTTGGCTTCAGGCTTGCCGACTTTGATCAATTCGTTGAGGTCGCCGCCGGCAAAAAAGGTTTTCTTCGCCGAGGTGATGATGACCCCGGCAATCTGGTCTTTTTCAGTCACCAGACGGGCAACGCAAGCGGCCATGGCCTCGCGGTACACGGCGTTCATGGTGTTGGCGCTCTGGCCCGGCATGTCGATGGTCAGCACGACGATAGCGTCCTGGCCTTTTTCGTAACGAATGGCTTCGCTCATAACAAGGTTCCTTGAATTCGGGGCTCAGAGGCGTTCGATGATGGTGGCAATGCCCATGCCGCCGCCGACACACAGCGTCGCCAGGCCATAGCGCAGGCGCCGCGCTTCCAGCTCGTCGAGCAAGGTGCCGAGGATCGCGCACCCCGTGGCACCCAGCGGGTGGCCCATGGCGATGGAACCGCCGTTGACGTTGACCTTGTCCGGCTCGACCGCCATGTCCTTGATGAACTTCAGCACCACCGAGGCAAACGCTTCGTTGACCTCGAACAGGTCGATGTCTTCAACGCGCAGCCCGGCCTTGGCCAGTGCCTTGCGCGTTGCCGGCGCGGGGCCGGTGAGCATGATGGTCGGATCGGTACTAGTGACCGCCGTGGCAACAATGCGCGCTCGGGGTTGCAGGCCTAGCGCCCGACCTTTGGCTTCGGAGCCGATCAACATCAGTGCCGCACCGTCGACGATCCCGGAACTGTTGCCCGGCGTGTGCACGTGATTGATCCGCTCGACATGGCTGTAGACCCGCAGCGCCGTGGCGTCGAAGCCCATCTGGCCGATCATTTCGAAACTCGGTTTGAGCTTGCCCAAGCCTTCAAGAGTCGATTCGGCGCGGATGAACTCATCGTGATCGAGCAGGATGATGCCGTTCTGATCCTGCACCGGCACCAACGACTTGTTGAACGAACCATCGGCCCGCGCCCGCGCGGCTTTCTGCTGCGAGTGCAGCGCGTAGGCATCGACGTCGTGACGACTGAAACCCTCAAGCGTAGCGATCAGGTCGGCCCCGACGCCTTGCGGAGTGAAATGACTGTGCAGATTAGTCTGCGGATCCAGCGCCCAGGCGCCGCCGTCGCTGCCCATCGGCACCCGCGACATCGACTCGACGCCGCCGACCACTACAAGGTCTTCAAAACCCGAGCGCACCTTCATCGCGCCGAGATTGACCGCCTCCAGTCCCGAGGCGCAGAAACGGTTGATCTGCACACCCGCGACGCTGACGTCCCAATCGGCCACTTGCACAGCGGTTTTGGCGATGTCCGAGCCTTGATCGCCAATCGGCGTGACGCAGCCGAGCACCACGTCATCGACCTGGCTGGTATCCAGCGAGGTGCGTTCTTGCAGCGCGGTCAGCAGGCCGGCCACCAGATTCACCGGTTTGACGCTGTGCAGTGCACCATCGGCCTTGCCTTTGCCACGGGGCGTGCGTAACGCATCGAATATCAAAGCTTGGGTCATGACGTCCTCGAACCTGTGCGGGCAGTGATTGCTTGTGCCTCCACTCTTGACCCGAGCGGCCATGGATTCAATGACCACAGCGCTCAATGCGGTTGACGCACACGCTCAGACGGACGGTCATGGGAGGCCGGGTGAACCGGTTCAGGTCGGCGAGTTGTCTAGCCAGCGGTCGGCAAAGAAGCTGGCAATAAGCCTCATGCCTTTTTTATCGCATCTGACAAGCGCTCCATATGAAATGGATCTAAGCCAAGCGTGACGCGGCCCCTAATGTAGAACATGTACGTCAGGGTCGTCGGGTTTTGCCGAGGCAGGCGTTCTTTAACAGGAAGTGCAGCGCTTGCCGTCATGGATATGCAGGCAAGCATCAGGAAATAACAATAAAGGCGGTCAAGCCATGTTCAAACAACCGAAAGTTCGTCAAGCAGGGCTCATTCTTTTCGCCACGACGCTGTTGTTGATTTTGCCGAATCTGACCAAGGTCATTGGCTGAGTCGAGCGGCAGGTGCTGTTCATCGCCACTGAAAAAGTGACTGGCCCGCTACCCGGGCCAGCGTGGCTGTGCCAACCTTGGCGCACTCCCACGACATGGACGGCGATCATTTGAAAACGCTCATTGTGTTCGGGGCCATGCTGCTGAGCATGCCCTTGTCTGCCGCACAGTTGGATCTGCAACTGGGCGCAAACAGCCGCACCTGGCAGACCGAGGAATTGCTCAAGCATCCTCAAGTGCAAACCCTGACGATCAAAAACGATGTGTCCTACAAAAAGGACATGACCTATCGCGCCGTACCTGTGGCCGCGCTGCTGAACGGGATCAAACCGCAAGATCACCTGCAAGCCGTGGCACTGGACGGCTTTGCCGCAGAATTGGCCGCGGCGCCGTTGCTAAATACAACAGGTGCGCGTGCATGGCTGGCCATCGAAGATCCGGCTCAGCCGTGGCCACCGTTGTCGGAAGGCAAGCACAGCGCCGGGCCGTTTTATCTGGTCTGGACCGATCCGCAGGCCGGCAATATCAGTCCGGAGCAATGGCCATTCGAAGTCGCGAGCATCAAGCGCATGGCGCCCGTGGCCGAGCGCTTCCCGGCCCTGCTGCCGGACCCTGCATTGAAAGCGGATGACCCGGTGAACCAAGGGTTTGCGCTGTTTCAGAAAAACTGTCTGGCGTGTCACCGGTTGAACGGTGCGGGAGATGCGCAATTCGGGCCGGATCTGAATATTCCGTATAACCCGACCGAGTATTTCGGCGCGGATTTCCTCAAGCGCTACATTCGTGATCCGCAGAGTTTGCGTCAGTGGCCGCAGGCGAAGATGCCGGGGTTTTCAGTGGAGGTGTTGCCGGAGGGGGATTTGCAGATGTTGGTGGGATATTTGAAACACATGGCCGGGCGCAAAGTTAAGCCCTAACGCCATTCCCCTGTGGGAGTGAGCCTGCTCGCGATAGCGCTGGATCAGTCAGTGTTGTTGCATCTGACAGACCGCTATCGCGAGCAGGCTCACTCCTACAAGGGTTACGTGTGAACCCGTTATTGTTGCTGGACGGAGATGACTGGCGTCGGCGAGACAAATACCTTCGCATGCATCTGCTCACACCCGCCGCCACGGCGCATGCCGCGCACCGGACAGGCATCCAGATAATCCAGACCCACCGCCAGTTTCAGATGTCGCTCCGGCCGCGCCAGCTCATTGGTCACGTCAAAGCTGTACCAGGCGTCATCCAGCCACGCTTCTGCCCACGCATGGCTGGCCAGATGCTCGCAATCCTCGCTGTACAGATACCCCGACACATAACGCGACGGAATCCCCAGACTACGCGCGCAAGCCAGAAATGCGTGGGCATGATCCTGGCAAACACCCGCACGCCCGGCGAAGGCCTCAGCAGCACTGGTATCAACCTCGGTGGACCCCGGCGTGTAAGTCATGTGCTGATTCAAGCCGTGCATCAGATCGATCAGCGCCGTGCGATCACGCCGCTGCTTGCAGGATTTCTCGGCGAACGCGCGCAACGCCTCATCCGCCTCGGTCAACCGGGTAAAGCGCAGGAACGGCAGCGCCGACTGGCTCTCATGCTCGGCCTCGCGCAGTTCGTCAATATCGACCTGCCCACGCGCGCCAATAATGATCGCTTCGTGCGGTTCATCCATGGTCAGCACGTGCAGGATATTACCGAACGGATCGAGTTGCGCGCGCACCGGGCGCGGCAGATCGAGCTGCCAGCTCAACACGTGCTGACGTTCGCTGTCGTGTGGGGTCAGCCGCAGGTACTGGATGCTCGCCCGCACCTGATCTTCGTAGTGATAGGTGGTCTCGTGGCTTATGGAAAGTCTCATGCAGCCTCCAGGTAGGAACTGTGAATGGCGTTGCCCAACTGGCGCACCAGCGGGATGAATTCGGTCAGCCAGGCGTGCAGGCCTTCCTCGAGAATTTCGTTGATGCCGGTGTAGCGCAGGCGCGCGTCCATTTCGGCCGCCAGACGTTGTGCCGGTCGACCGTTGGCGCCGGGTAATTGCGCGAGAATCTGGTCGATCTCTTCGGTGCAGGCCCGCAGCGAGCGCGGCACATCGGCGCGCAATAACAGCAACTCGGCAACATGCCGGGCACCCGGCGCATCACGGTAGATCTCGGTGTAGGCCTCGAATGACGACAAGGCGCGCAGCAAGGCACTCCACTGGTAATAGGCGTGGGCCGTACCGTCGCTGACTGCTTCAGCCTGATCGCCAGCCATTTCATAGCGGGCATCGAGCAATCGCAGGGTGTTGTCCGCACGCTCGATAAAGGTACCGAGACGAATGAAACGAAACGCATCGTTACGCATGATCGTGCCGTACGACGCGCCACGAAACAGGTGCGAACGCTCCTTGATCCATTCGCAAAAACGGCTCATGCCATAGCGACTGAGGCCCTGTTCGGCGATCCCGCGAATCTCCAGCCACGTCGCGTTGATGTTCTCCCACATGTCCGCGGTGATGCGCCCACGCACCGCATGGGCACTGGCCCGCGCCGCGCCGAGGCAGCTGTAAATGCTCGCCGGGTTGGCCGCATCGAGGGCGAAAAAGTGCAGCAGGCGTTCAGCATGCAGCGCGCCATGGCGCTCCAGGTAATCATCGAGGGTGCCGGTGATCAGCAACGGCATGGCCAATTCGTGCAAACCATCGCCGCGACCGTCCTGCGGCATCAGCGACAGCGAATAACTGATGTCCAGCATCCGTGCGAGGTTTTCCGCTCGCTCCAGGTAACGCGACATCCAATACAGATCCGAGGCAGTTCTACTTAACATGGCAAGCTTCCTTCAATCCTCGACCACCCAGGTGTCCTTGGTTCCGCCGCCCTGTGATGAATTCACCACCAGGGAGCCTTCGCGCAGTGCGACACGGGTCAAACCGCCGGGCACCACCCGGGTTTCGCGACCGGACAAGACAAACGGACGCAGGTCGATATGGCGCGGCGCGATGCCGTTTTCGACAAAGGTCGGACAGGTCGACAGCGACAGCGTCGGTTGCGCGATGTACGCGTGGGGTTTGGCTTTGATGCGTTCGCGGAAGGCGTCGATTTCCGCCTTCGTCGACGCCGGCCCCACCAGCATTCCGTAACCGCCGGAGCCTTGGGTTTCCTTGACCACCAGATCTGGGAGATTGGCCAGTACGTGGGAAAGTTCAGACGGGTTGCGGCATTGCCAGGTCGGTACGTTCTTCAGGATCGGTTCTTCGTCGAGATAAAAACGGATCATGTCAGTGACAAACGGATACACCGATTTGTCGTCCGCCACACCAGTGCCGATGGCGTTGGCCAGCACTACATTGCCGGAGCGATAGGACGACAGCAGCCCCGGCACACCCAGCATCGAGTCGGGGTTGAACGCCAGCGGGTCGAGGAACGCGTCGTCGAGCCGGCGGTAGATCACATCCACCGCTTTCGGGCCGTCAGTGGTGCGCATGAAGACCTTGTCGTCACGCACGAACAGATCCGCGCCCTCGACCAGCTCAACGCCCATTTCCCGAGCCAAAAACGCGTGTTCGAAGAATGCACTGTTGAAGCGCCCCGGCGTCAGCACCACCACGCTCGGATCATCGATCGGACTTGAGCTTTTCAGGGTGTCGAGCAACAGGTTCGGGTAGTGATCGATCGGCGCGATGCGCTGGGCGGCGAACAGCTCCGGGAACAGACGCATCATCATCTTGCGGTCTTCGAGCATGTAGCTCACGCCGCTCGGCGTACGCAGATTGTCTTCGAGCACGTAATAGGTGCCGTCGCCGTCGCGCACCAGATCGACGCCGGAGATGTGCGAATAGATATCGCGGTGCAGATCCAGGCCTTGCATCGCCAACTGATACTGCTCGTTGGCCAGCACCTGTTCGGCGGGAATGATCCCGGCCTTGATGATGCGCTGCTCGTGATAGAGGTCGGCGAGGAACATGTTCAACGCCTTGACCCGCTGGATGCAGCCGCGCTCGACGATCCGCCATTCACTGGCAGGGATGCTGCGCGGAATGGTGTCAAAAGGAATCAGGCGCTCGGTGCCCTGCTCGTCCCCATAGAGCGTGAAGGTAATGCCGGCGCGATGGAACAACAGATCGGCCTCGCGTCGCCGCTGGGCCAGCAGTTCGTCTGGCGTGTCGGCCAGCCATCGGGCGAACTCCCGATAATGCGGGCGAACCTGGCCGCCGGCATCGTACATCTCATCAAAATAGGTGCGGATCATGCCGTACTCCTTGTCACCCGGACATACAGGCCTTCGCAAGGCCCGTGCCATCGGCATAAACGCTTTGATTTCAATCGGTTGGAAATACACGCCGCAGGCACCGCACCATTCCTGTGCGGCAAATGCCCCAACCGGATTGCCCCCGCTTCATTACGACGCACTGCATCGCCTATCACCAGCATAGTCAGAGTTGATTTCACTGCCCGGCGCTGCCTGCGGATAATCCGCGCATTCGCTGCAAAACTTCACCGGCCAGCGCGCCGCGAAGCCACCAGCCCAACTGACCTGGACTGCCTCGGCAGCCCGCCCCGCTGTAACCCTGACCGGTTTCCTCTCCTTATCGGTCTTCCCTTTTAGCCACCCTCTCCGGTGGCTTTTTTTTGTCTTTTGGAAATGTTTTGAAAGCAAAAGCAAAAGATCGCAGCCTCCGGCAGCTCCTACACCGATCACCTGTAGGAGCTGCCGGAGGCTGCGATCTTTTGCTCTTTAAAAAACAACGGCCGACCCAAAGGTCGGCCGTTGCTCGACAAATGAAAACAGAGATCAGTTCAAACGGTGGCGGTTGCGCACCTCCTGCTTGACGCCCCAGCCCTCGATGATGCCACCCAGCGGTTCAACCACGGCGGAAAAGCCCTGCTCGAAGTCGCCGATATCGTCATACGTCGCGTACATCACTTTGCTCAATTCCAACGCCCATGCGCCATCGTCACGCAGGCTGACCTGGGCATTGATGGACTCACCGCGAAATTTGCCTGCCGCCCTGCGCGCCCGCTCCTCGTCCGGGAAAATGGCGTAGAACTCGATGGGATGGAACCGGGAAAAATCGAAACCGCCTTCTTTCATGCGGCGCAGAACATTGCTGCTGATGTCTTCTTGATAGGCTGTGCTCATGAATCGTCCCCCTCGCATAGATGGATAGACTTTCCGTATTCCCGCCCCGGGCCTTTGGCCAAAGTACGACGGCAACGTGGTTGCACGCGGGAACAAGCATGTAGCTGACAAGACCAGACCTTAGCGATCCGTTCGCTGATCTCGCTTGCAGAGTAGCCCCAAGATAGAGCTGCTGCCAAGGCCTGGTTTCAAGAGATGACAGGAACTGTCAGACGGGTGTGATGCTGCGGATTTCGATGCCATTCTGGGTTTTGAGGTTTTTCACACCAGCATCGGCGGTGCGCCCTTCCAGATCGTTCAGATCCAGCTTGGCGGCGACCGGTAGAAGCCGCTCCTTGATCAGCCGCGCGGCTTCATCATCGGACGGGCATTCCTCACGTTCGAAGACTTCATCAAGAATTTCACCGTGATCATCCACGAAAGTGACTTTCCACTTTTGCATCAGTGCCTCCTCGATCAAACCCGCAAATGGGCTTACACCTAAATCGACTGGTACGCCGAAAGTTGGTTCAAAAGGATTACAACGGGCGCACATGAAAAAAACGATATCTTGCGGCTGCGCAGCGAATATTGGAGAAAAGCTTTGTGGCGAGGGGATTTATCCCCGTTCGGCTGCGCAGCAGTCGTGAAATCAGCAAACGCGGTGCATCAGGAAGACCGTGGGTGCTGATTTTGGGGATGCTTCGCATCCCAACGGGGATAAATCCCCTCGCCACAGGGGAACCAGCGGAGACTATTAGTCGTTGCTTGGCTTGTTGATGGCCTGCAATACGTATTGCGGCAAGGCGAACGCGCCGATGTGGATTTCCGGGTTGTAATAGCGGGTGACGATGCCGCTGCCGATGAAGCGCTGTTGCAGGGTTTCACGGCTGAGTTTGCGGTAGGCCGGGTTGGTCGAGCCCCAGGCGAAGGTCATCGAGCCACCGATGTAAGTCGGCACGGCGGCCTGATAGAAGTGCCAGTCCGGGAACAGGCTGTGCAGACGCCCGGCGGTGGTTTTCACTTCGTCGATCTGCATGAACGGCGTGCCGTTCTGGGTCACGAGGATGCCGCCCTCGTTCAGGCAGCGATGGCAGGCCTGGTAGAAGTTCTCCGAGAACAACACTTCGCCCGGGCCGATCGGGTCGGTGGAGTCGGAGATGATCACGTCGAATTTTTCCGTGGTGGTGGCGACGAAACGCATGCCGTCGTCAATCACCAGGTTCAGACGTGGATCGTCGTAGGCGCCGCTGGAGTGGTTCGGCAGGAACTCTTTGCACATGTCGACCACGGTGCCGTCGATCTCGACCATGGTGATGTGCTCGACGCCAGCGTGCTTGGTCACTTCGCGCAGCATGCCGCCGTCACCGCCACCGATGATCAGCACGCGCTTGGCGCTGCCGTGGGCGAGGATCGGCACGTGAGTGAGCATTTCGTGGTAGATGAATTCGTCGGCTTCGGTGGTCTGGATAACACCGTCCAGCGCCATCACCCGGCCCATGCGCGGGTTCTGGAAAATCACCAGGTGCTGGTGTTCGGTGCGCACTTCGTGCAGCAGTTTTTCCATGCGAAAACGCTGGCCGTAGCCTTCGTAGAGGGTTTCCAGGTACTCGCTGGTTTTGGTGACGGTCATGGTCAAGTGCTCCGATGAATGCGCGGGCGCCAATCGTGGGGACGATTGCCCGGGAAAGGCGCGCATTCTACGTTGCCGAAGATGACAGGTCGAACCTCACTTCATCGGCACACCACAATCCCATGTGGGAGCGGGCCTGCTCGCGAAGGCGGCGCACCAGTCAACATTGTCGGTGACTGATCTAGCGCTTTCGCGAGCAGGCTCGCTCCCACAGGGGTATTGCGGTGCTCTCGGGATCAGGTCAGATCCGCACGTTACCCCGCGGCCCGGCAATCGCCCAGATGATCAGGCCCAGCACCGGCAGGAGGATAATCAGCAGCACCCAGACGATTTTCATCCCGGTGGTCGCGCCGCTTTTCAGCACATTGATGATGGCCCAGATGTCGAGGGCGAGGATGATCAGGCCGATCAGACCGTTGAACGTGGAACCCATGGTGTCGCTCCAGAATAGTGGCATGCACTTTTAGGATAGACGGTCGCGCGCAGGGTTCCCTTTTATTGCAATTGCGCTCAGACGTGAACGGCGATCTTCAGGGCTTCGAGCGATGGCGCGGCGGCTATACCGACTTCCGCGCACAGCTCCAGCACCCGGGGCACGTCGTTGCCGTAGACCAGCACCACCTGCAGTTCGTCGTCGAGCAACTGGCTGAAGTTCATCAGTGTATAACCGCCATTTTCCTTGTTCAGGCTGCTCATTTGCACCTGGATGCGGTTAAGGGCAGTGAGTGCCTCGGTCTTGGCCAGTTGCTTGGGCTTGAGGTTGAAATCCACGCCCGGGCCAAAGGAGGCAACGATCTGCGCGAACAGGTCAACGTAGGTGTCAGCCTGGAACAGCACGGTTTCCGGCAGGCTACCGACTACGACCCACTCGCCCAGCGGAATCGGGAAGGTGTCGTCGTAGTTGATGTCCGGGTTGGCGGTCAGAAAAGCACCGGCATCGGCGTAGGCCTGCGCGGCTTCGTCGGCCACTTTCACGATTTCGTCCTCGCCCATGCAGCCGGAGCTGATTTTGCTGATGAGTTCGGCGAGTGCGGCTTTCATGAGGGCGGATCCTGTGGCGAAGGTGAATTTCGAGGGCGCGGAGGATAGCGCATTGCAACCTCAGGCTGCACACAGAATAACTGTGGCGAGGGAGCTTGCTCCCGCTGGGCTGCGTAGCGGCCCTGAAATACAGTGATATCACCCTGTTTGCCAGCGCTGCGCACTGGAGCGGGAGCAAGCGCCCTCGCCACAGGGATCGCGTCAGTCTTCAGGCCAGCAGTTTTTCCAGCTGCGCGGTGGTATCAACCGCGCCCATCGTCCGGGCCGCGTCCAGTGCAGTGACACCGTTGGCGTCCTTGGCCTCAGGATCGGCACCTTTGCTGATCAGGTACTCGACGATTGCGACACGGTTGAACATCGCCGCCATCATCAGCGCCGTACGCCCATCAAACGACGAGCCTTCGATCTCGGCGCCCGCTTCAACCAGCGCCTTGACCACCGCCAGATCGCCTTTGAATGCCGCACCGGCAATCGGGCTCTGGCCGTTGCCATTGCGCATCTCCGGATCGGCCTTGTGTTTAAGCAGCACCTGCACCGCATCCACGTGACCGTAGTAACTGGCCAACATCAACAACGTGTCGCCCTTGCTGTTCTTCAGGTTGACTGGCAAACCGGCCGTGACCAGGCGATCAAGCATCTCGGCATCACCGTCGCGAGCCTTGTTGAAAACCTGCTCGGTGAATTCGGCAGCTTCTTCAGGGGTCATCTGGCGGCTTTGGTCGGACATGGGCAACTCCACTTTCGGTCAATCGGAAAGCCGACAGTTTCCCGAGCGAGGCGCTGGCTGTCACCCCCTTTTTCTCAAGTCAGCTCATAGCCAGATTCAATAACGATGCTTGCCCTGATGAATCTCCGCCAACACCTCATCGGTGACCCGAATGTAGGTCTGCGTGCCGGGCAGCCAGGCGTAAACCGGGTCATCGCCCGTCTGGCCGGGGTCGAAGCCTTCACTTTTCAGGCGGGTTTTCTGGTATTTGAAGGTGCCGGTAGTTTCCATTTTCACCTTCACTCGCAGGAACAATGGCACGGCATAAGCCGGCATGCGTTCCCGGGCAAAGGTCAACAACTCGGCGAAATCCAGCGTCGCGAGGGATTCCGCCGGCGTGATCGCCGCCATTCCGGCGCGACCGTTGGTGTTGCGGATCTCCACGCCATAAGCCACCGCCTCGGATATGTGCGGGTGTTGCAGCAACAGGTTTTCGACTTCGGTAGTCGAGACGTTCTCGCCCTTCCAGCGATAGGTGTCGCCGAGGCGATCGACAAACTGGGCGTGGCCGAAGCCGATGTTGCGCAGCAGGTCGCCGGTGTTGAAAAAGCGATCGCCCTTGTTAAACACGTCGTGTAGCACGACCTTGGCGGTTTTCTGCGGATCGGTGTAGCCGTCCAGCGGGGCTTTTTCGTCGATCCGCGCCAACAACAGGCCCTGCTCGCCTTTGCCGACCTTGCGCATGAAACCGTCAGGGCTGCGGATCGGCTCGCCGCTGTCATGGTCGTAGGCGACCAATTCCCAGGCCATCAGGGAAAAACCGATGGTGTTGTCGAAGTTGAGAATGTTGGTGAAGCCGATATTGCCGTCACTCGCCGCGTACAGCTCACAGATGTGCTCGACGGCGAAACGTGTCTTGAACTCGGCCCAGGCGCCGGGGCGCAAGCCGTTACCAATCATCTTGCGCACGTCGTGGCGACTGTCATCGGCACTGGCCGGTTGATCGACCAGATAACGGCACAACTCACCGACATACCCGATGGTGGTCGCGCGATAGCGACGCACGTCGTTCCAGAACTGACTGGCGCTGAACTTGCGACGGATGGCGAAGCCCGAGGCGCCGTTGACCGCCGAACCCCAGCACACGCAGAGTCCGGTCGCGTGGTACAGCGGCAAGGTGCAATAGACGACGTCGTCGGGGCCCATGTTGAGGGCGATCATGCCGAAACTGGCGGAGCTGCGCATCCAGCGCCCGTGCTTGAACACCCCGGCCTTGGGCAGGCCGGTAGTGCCGGAGGTGTAAATGTAGAAACACGGATCGTCGAAGAAGACCTGCTGGCTGCTCGGTGGATTTTCGCTGGAGGCGTCGGCACTCGCGCTGATCAGATTGACGTACCCGTCGGGCGCAATGCCCGGATGGCTGTAGGTATCCTGATCAGCGACAAACCAGGTGCGCGCAGCGCTAATCGCCACTTGATCGCGAATCGACGCATACGCCGCCAGCAGTTCTTCGCCCACCACGATCGCTACCGGCGCCACCAGATTAACGCTGTGAATCAGTGTGTCGCGGGTTTGTGAGGTATTCAGCAACGCGCTGACCGCGCCGACCTTGGCCAGCGCCAGAATGGTCACCAGCAATTCCGGGCGGTTTTCGATAAACACCGCGACCACGTCGCCCTTGCCGATGCCCTGCCCGTTCAGATAATGAGCGATGCGATTGGCCCACTGGTTGACCTGCGCATAGGTCAGCCGCACATCGCCGTGCAATAACGCTGGTCCCTCGGGGTTGCGCAGCGTCGCTTGCTCGAATGTCCAGCCAAGGCCACAGCTTTGGGTCGGATCCGTGACATTGGCCACCTTCATGCCCTTGACCACCCGCGGGATGGCTTTGGCAATCATCGGCAGTTTGCGGAGCATCATGCCCCAGGTAATCGTGTCGTTTGGCGCGTGACTCATGACAGCTCCCCGTTCGACCCTGGCGTGCAGGTCGATGTTTTTATTTTTCGGGCTTTGGCTTGAAGCAACCGGCGCATTCGAGCACGGGTCGAGATCGAAAATACGTCAGCGCTTCTCGCGCTGTACACGCGGTTTTTGCAATGTTTTGTATCCGCTGATCTTCAGGGAGCGCAGGTGATCTGCGGATCAGCGATTGGTTCCATCGAATTGATATCGATCCCGCAAAATGCAGGATGCACGATGGCCATTCATGCAGTTTGCACGACGACCTGAATTTTAATTATTTTTAAGTCATTGATTTATAACGATATTTTTATTATCAAATGCTGGCACAATCGCTGCAACCTCCTCTGCATGCTTGCCATTCAAGTGCATACGGAGCTGAAAGACATGAGCCTGATCCAAGAAAAATTTACCTCCCTGTTCTCCAACTTCGACGTCACCACTGCGCCACGTCCCGATGGCGGGATCCTGCTGACCCTGCGTAGCAGCGACGGCAAAGTGTTTAAACGCGCACTGACCTATCAGCAACTGCATGCCGGCGACCAACTGTCGTGGGCGATCAGTGCAATTCGCCGCGACCTGGCTGAACAAGCCAGTGAGTTGCCGCAAATTGCCATGCTGCAGAGCCAGCAGCGTTTTGCCCTGCCGACGTATCACTCGCTGTAATTTCTAAAGCGCTTTAACAAAACAGGCCGTGGAGCATGCGCTTCACGGCCTGTTTTTTTGTGCGCGAACTCCCTGTAGGAACTGCGGAACGCTGCGATCTTTTGATTTAGATTTCAACGATCAAGATCGAAAGATCGCAGCCTCGTTCCACTCGACAGCTTCAACAGGATTTTGACCAGCCCTTAGAAGGCTTCGGGTTCGATGCCGGTGAAAGTGTCGACGGTGATATGGCTCCCCAACTCCCCGCCTTCGCGAGCCAGGCCGCAGGTTTGCAGCCCGGCAGATTGCGCAGCGTCTAGCTCTTCGACGATGTCCGAGAGGAACAGGATCTCCTGCGGTTCAACGCCGATGGCTTTCTGGATATTGCTGTACGACTGCGCCTCACGCTTAGGCCCCGACGTCGTGTCGAAATAGCCGCTGAACAGCGAGGTCAGATCCCCCGCCTCCGAGCAGCCGAAAATCAGTTTCTGCGCCTGAATCGAGCCCGACGAGTACACAAACAGTTGATAACCTGCCGCATGCCAGCGTCGCAGCGCTTCAACGGCATCCGGATAAACATGCCCCTTCAACTGCCCGGCGTGATAACCCTGCGCCCAGACCATGCCTTGTAGGGCCTTGAGCGGCGTGGCTTTGCGATCTTCTTCGATCCAGCTCAAGAGAATTTCAACAACCCGCTCAACATCGGCTTGCGGCGCATTGCTGTCCCGGCGCACGGCGTCGAGTTGCTCGGCCACATCGGCGCGTTCGGCGTTCTGCCGCACGAAATCCGGCAGGTGTTTGGCCGCGAACGGAAACAGCACGTCGAAAACGAAACTCACCGCGCTGGTGGTGCCTTCGATGTCAGTGACGATGGCTTTGATCGACATCGAATCAGTCCTCCAGACGCGGGAAACGGCCGGCGATGTCTTCACCGGTGAAGTTGGCAACCCAGCCTTCCGGGTTGTTGAACAGGCGAATCGCCACGAAGTGCGGATGCTCGCCCATGTCGAACCAGTGCTTGGTGCCGGCCGGCACGGAAATCAGGTCATTCTTCTCGCACAGTACGGCGTAAACGTAATCGTCGATATGCAAGGTAAACAGCCCTCGGCCGGCGACGAAAAAGCGTACTTCGTCTTCGCCATGGCGATGTTCTTCGAGGAACTTGGCGCGCAGTTCGGCTTTCTGCGGGTGGTCGCTGTTCAGGCTGATGACATCGACGGTGATGTAACCGCGCTCGGTCATCAGTTTGTCGATCTGCTCTTTATAGGCGCTGATCACTTCTTCCTGGGTGGCACCGGGCTGGATCTTCGCAGCCGCTTGCCAACGGTCGAAACGCACGCCCTGCTCAGCCAGGGTCGAGGCGATATCTTCAAAGTGGGTCAGGACCTTGTTCGGAATGTCAGGGCTTGTGACGTGATAGACGGACAGGCTGCTCATTGGGGCAATTCCTCGGTATCGGCCTTGCCGTCCGGTTCTTGCAGACCGGTCGGGCACAGCATTTCATCAGGCAAATGGGCTGCTTCTGGTGAAGTCAGCCTTGTCGGTTCATGACGCTGCGGGTTTTCAACTCGCATTCAAACAGAAATTCAAAGGCCTCGATCTGGCGCAGCGCGTCGTTCATCTGCGCGCCCCAGGTGTAGAGGCCGTGACCGCGAATCAGATAACCGACGCAATCGGGATGGGCGTCGAGCCAAGGCTGCACCTTGGCAGCGAGGCGCGCAATGTCCTGATCGTTGTCGAAAATCGGCACGCGCACCCGCGATTCGTGGGTCGAAATGCCACTGAAGGCTTTTTGCAGTTCGTAGTCTTCGAACTCGATAAAGTCTTGCGGGGTCAGGCGCGACAGCACCGTGGCGTTCACCGAATGGGTGTGCAGCACTGCGCCGATCTCCGGCCGCCAGCTATACAGCTGGGTGTGCAGCAGGGTTTCGGCGGACGGTTTTTTGCCTGGCTCCAGGCTGTTGCCCGACAGATCGGTGGCGAGCACATCGTCCAGACCCAACTGGCCTTTGTGCTTGCCCGACACGGTCAGCAGCGCTTCGCTCGGCGACAGGCGCGTCGAATAGTTGCTGCTGGTGGCCGGCGACCAGCCGCGACCATAAAGAAAGCGCCCGGCGTCGACGATTTGCTGGGCGAGTTGTTCACGCGTAAGGCTCATGGCCTGTCCTCTTGCATACGTGTGGCAATGATAACGGCAGCAGCGAGCGCCGCGAGACTGGCAATACTAAAGGTCAATGTCGCGCCGAGGGCATTCCAGCTGTAACCGGAATACAACGCGCCGAGCGCGCCGCCGGTACCGGCCAGTGCTGCGTACAACGCCTGGCCCTGCCCTTGCTGACGCGCGCCGAAACTACGTTGCACGAACGCGATGGCAGCCGCATGAAAGCTGCCGAAGGTTGCTGCGTGCAGAATCTGCGCGAACAGCAGCACCCACAGGAACTCGGCGAACGAACCTAGCAGCAACCAGCGCAGCGCCGCCAGGAGAAAACTCGCCATCAGCACCCGTCGCAGGGAAAACCGCGCGAGAATCCGGCTCATCGCCATGAACATCAGCACCTCGGCGACGACACCCACAGCCCAGAGCATGCCGATCGTGCCGCGTGCGTAACCGAGCCGTTCAAGGTGCAGGGTCAGAAAGGTGTAATACGGGCCGTGGCTCATCTGCATCAGCGCGACGCAGCCGTAAAACGCCAGCACGCCTGGATTGCGCAGTTGTTTGAGGAAGCCCTCACCGCTCGGCCGATCGCCTTGCGGCGGTTGCGCGTTCGGCACCCACAGACTGCTGAGGACAATGCCGGCCATGATCAGCACCAGCGCCGCCGGGTAGATGTCGAGGCTGAGCCATTCGAACAATCGCCCCAGGGCAACCACGGTGATGATGAAACCGATCGAGCCCCACAGGCGAATCTGGCTGTAACGCGAGGTCTGCCCCTGCAAATGCGCCAGGGTGATGACTTCGAACTGCGGCAACACCGCATGCCAGAAAAACGCGTGCAGCGCCATGACCATCGCCAGCCAGGCGTAGGTCTTGCTGACGAAGATCAAGGAGAAGGTCAGCAGCGTGCACACCGCGCCGAAACGCACGATGGCCAGGCGTTTGCCGGTGTAATCACCGAGCCAGCCCCAGATGTTTGGTGCCACGCAGCGCATCAGCATCGGGATCGCGACCAGTTCGCCAATCCGCGCCGGACTGAATCCGAGGTGGTCGAAGTACAGCGCCAGAAACGGCGCTGTCGATCCGAGCAAGGCGAAATAGAACAGATAGAAACTGGACAGCCGCCAGTAAGGGAGCGCCGCCACGCCGGTTATGCCGCGACGGCTTTAGAGCTTGCCATCAAAGCTGACCCAGCACCGGCGTGCTCACGCGCACATCGGCGTTCTGGCCACGGTGACGCAGCAGGTGATCCATCAGCACGATGGCCATCATCGCTTCGGCAATCGGCGTGGCGCGGATGCCGACGCACGGATCGTGGCGGCCCTTGGTAATCAAGTCGACCGGGTTGCCGTGGATGTCGATCGAACGGCCCGGGGTGGTGATGCTGGAAGTCGGCTTCAAGGCCAGATGGGCAACGATCGGCTGACCGGAGGAAATACCACCGAGGATGCCGCCCGCGTTGTTGCTGAGGAAACCTTCCGGAGTCATTTCATCGCGATGTTCGGTGCCGCGCTGGGCAACCGAGGCAAACCCGGCGCCGATTTCCACGCCTTTCACCGCGTTGATGCTCATCAGCGCATGGGCGAGTTCGGCGTCGAGACGGTCGAAAATCGGCTCGCCCAGCCCCGGCATCACCCCTTCGGCAACGACAGTGATCTTCGCCCCGACCGAGTCCTGATCGCGGCGCAACTGGTCCATGTAGGCTTCCAGCTCCGGCACTTTGTCCGGGTCCGGGCTGAAGAAGGCGTTCTCCTCCACCGAATCCCAGGTCTTGAACGGGATTTCGATCGGGCCGAGCTGGCTCATGTAGCCACGAATGACGATGCCTTGGCTGGCCAGATACTTTTTGGCAATCGCACCCGCCGCCACACGCATCGCGGTTTCACGTGCCGAGCTGCGGCCACCGCCACGGTAGTCGCGCTCACCATATTTGTGGTGGTAGGTGTAGTCGGCGTGGGCCGGGCGGAACAGATCCTTGATCGCCGAGTAGTCCTTGGACTTCTGGTCGGTGTTGCGGATCAGCAGGCCGATCGCGCAACCGGTGGTGCGCCCTTCGAACACGCCGGAGAGGATTTCGACTTCGTCGGCTTCCTGACGCTGGGTGGTGTGGCGACTGGTGCCGGGCTTGCGGCGATCGAGGTCACGCTGCAGGTCTTCGAGGGAGATCTCCAGGCCCGGCGGGCAGCCGTCGACAATGGCGACCAACGCCGGACCATGGCTCTCGCCAGCGGTGGTGACAGTGAACAACTTGCCGTAGGTATTGCCGGACATGCAGGACGCTCCGTGAAATCAAACCCAAATTCGTGATGCGCGCCAGTATACGCAGGCTAACCGAGTAGTTCATCCTCGAACCTTAGTGGTGCTGGCGAGTCCAACCGGCACCTTGGCGAATGATGGCGTGATGATGCTGCGAGTTTTGATCTTGAGTCTTACCCTCTTTACTGGCTTTGCCCAGGCGACGGTCCTACAACGCCCGGTCACTTTGGATACCGGCACTGGCGAGCTTTTCGGTTCGCTGTTGCTGCCCAAGTCCGACAATCCGGTGCCGGTTGTCCTGATTATTTCTGGCTCCGGTCCTACGGATCGCGACGGAAACAACCCTGACGGCGGGCGCAACGACAGCCTTAAACGACTGGCGTGGGTGCTGGCCAAACACAACATTGCCAGCGTGCGTTACGACAAGCGCGGGGTCGCCGCGAGCCTCGCTGCGACGCCCGATGAGCGCAATTTGTCGGTAGAAGCCTATGCGGCGGACGCGGTGGCGTGGGGGCAAAAGCTCAAGGCCGACCCGCGTTTCGGCAAGTTGATCCTGCTTGGCCACAGTGAGGGTGCGCTGATTGCCAGCCTCGCCGCGCCGAAGTTGGAGGCGGCTGCGGTGATTTCTCTGTCCGGCAGCGCCCGCCCGGTCGATCAGGTGATCCGCGAGCAACTGGCCCGCAGCCTGCCGCCGCCGCTGATGCTGCGCAGTAACGAACTGCTCGACAGCCTCAAGGCCGGCCACACCGATGACAATGTGCCGCAACCGTTGCAGGTGATTTTCCGCCCGAGCGTGCAGCCGTATCTGATCTCGCTGTTCCGTCAGGATCCGGCAAAGGCTTTCGCGCAATTGACGATGCCGGCACTGATTGTTCAGGGCAGCAACGACATGCAGGTCGGCGTTGGCGATGCGCAGGCGCTGAAAGCCGCGAAACCCGACGCCGAACTGGTGGTGATCGACGGTATGAACCACGTCATGCGCATCGTCCACAACGACATGAAGCGGCAACTGGCCTCTTACAAGGATCCGAATTTGCCGCTGGCCGCAGAGCTTGGCGCGAAGATCATCGAGTTTATTGACGGACTTCGCACCCGTTAACGGTAGTTTGCCCTCTAGTCCTGACAGAAACGGCCGATAAGCCTTTGTCGCCAGCGCAACGGCTGGCGACAAGCAGGGCTTGGACAGGATCTCGCCGTTATGACTGATACCCAGACTTCACCCGACACCACCGCTGAAAAAGAAGCACCGCCAGCGGTCGAGCTGCCGTGGGCGGATGTCCACGTCGAGCACCACAAGATGCTCCGCCTGGCCCCGCTGCAGACCGACCGTCACACCGGTGGCCGGCCATTGCGTTTTGTCGAATTCGGTTACGCCGAACGCAACAGCAAAGAACACAGCCTGATGCGCATGGCGATCAAGCTGCCTGGCCAGCGTGTGCGCAAAGAACAGAATCACCTGGATGTCTGGGCCGATCACACCACCAAGCGTGTGCATTTTGGTCCGGACAGTGGTTTGCAAATCGAACCGTTGAACCGTGGGATTGGCCGCTTCATGGCCGCGCAAGGCGTCAACTGGGCGAAAAAACGCTGGCCCACCTACACCGTCGACGGCATGGACTTGAACAACAAGGACGCGCTGAACGAAGACACGCGCCTGCGTCGCGATCATTTCCTGCGCGTACATGGTTTTGACGTGGTGTACGCCGATGCCCAGCATTTGAAAGGCAGCATCAAGGACGTGCAGGTCGGTGACTTGCTGGGTGACTGGAACAGCGAAAAGCTGCAGATCGTCGAAATTCTTGAAGCGGCGGCGATGCTGCAGCAAGCCGAGCAGAACCTCGCCGAGCAGGAAGTGAAGCTGAAGAAGCAGGAAGAGAAAGTCAGCAAGTTCAAGCGTGAAGACGCTGGTTTGCGCTTCACCATTACCTGCCTGGTGGCGTTTGCGGTGTTTCAGGCGGGGCTGTTGATCTGGATTGCTACACACCGCTAGATCAAAAGATCGCAGCCTTCGGCAGCTCCTACATTGGGATTGGTGTACACCCTGTAGGAGCTGCCGAAGGCTGCGATCTTTTGCTTTTAGGCTTTAGACGCGGGAAGCGAACAGCGCCTGATGATCGCGGCACTGTTCCGCCGTCAGCATGAACACGCCATGCCCGCCGCGCTCGAATTCGAGCCAGGCGAAATCGACTTCCGGGTACAACGCGTCAACGTGTACCTGGCTGTTGCCCACCTCGACAATCAACAGCCCCTTCTCGGTCAGATGATCGGCCGCTTCGGCGAGCATGCGTCGCACCAGGTTCAAACCATCGTCGCCACACGCCAGGCCCAGCTCCGGTTCATGCTGATATTCGTCCGGCATGTCGGCGAAATCTTCCGCATCCACGTAAGGCGGGTTCGACACGATCAGGTCGAAACGCTGGCCCGGCAAGCCATCAAAACCATCGCCCTGCACGGTGTACACACGTTCGTCGACGCCATGGCGCTCGATGTTCTGGTTGGCCACCTCCAGCGCTTCGAACGACAGATCGGCCAGCACCACTTCGGCGTTCTGGAACTCGTAGGCACAGGCGATACCGATGCAACCGGAACCGGTGCACAGGTCGAGAATCCGCGCAGGCTCGTTGCCGATCCACGGTGCGAAGCGGTTTTCAATCAGCTCGCCAATCGGTGAACGCGGGATCAACACGCGCTCGTCAACGATGAACGACATGCCGCAGAACCACGCCTCACCCAACAGGTAAGCGGTAGGAATGCGTTCTTCGATGCGACGCTTGAGCAAACGCTGCAAATTGACCAGCTCGTCGTCCTCCAGCGCGCAATCGAGGTAGCTGTCGGCGATTTCCCACGGCAGGTGCAACGCGCCGAGCACAAGCTGCCGCGCTTCGTCCCACGCATTGTCGGTGCCATGGCCGAAAAACAGATCCTCCCCATGGAAGCGGCTGACGGCCCAACGGATGTGGTCGCGCAGGGTACGAAGTCGGGAAGTGATCACGGGGCAGAACTCCAGAAAAAACGACTGGCGATTCTAGCAGCCAAAACGCGTGACGACGACGCAGGAAAAACATCGCGGCGACGGTAGGAGTCTTCTGTTTTTTGCATCGGCTATTGAACAGAACGTGTAACTTGACAAGGCTGCAGGCCAATAACGACGGCGCCTACGATGGTAGCGATTCACAGAACCGCTCAGCCAGAGGACAATGTCGCAAAAGCCCCACCCCAAGGAGCCCCAGAATGTCCGTTCCAAAAACGATGTTTCAACTCAGCGGTCGCGGTTACGCAGCGGCCACACTGAGCCATGCCACCGTGGTCATCATTGATGCCCAGAAAGAATATCTCAGTGGCCCGCTGGCCCTGAGCGGCATGGATGCGGCCGTCGCGAACATCAAACAAGTGGTTGCCGCAGCCCGTGCAGCCGGTCGGCCGATCGTGCACGTGCGTCATCTCGGCACCGTCGGTGGCCTGTTCGACCCGCAGGGCGAACGCGGCGAATTCATCCCCGGCCTCGAGCCGCAAGGCGATGAAACCATTATCGGCAAACTGCTGCCGAGCGCCTTCCATGGCACCGAGTTGCTCGATCGTCTGCAAAACCTTGGCTCGCTGGACTTGATCGTCTGCGGTTTCATGAGCCACTCCAGCGTCAGCACCACCGTGCGGGCAGCGAAAAACCTGGGCTTCCGTTGCACCTTGGTGGAAGACGCCTGCGCCACCCGTGACTTGCCGTTCAAGGGCCGCGTGCTCAGTGCCGCCGTAGTGCAGGAAGCCGAAATGGCGATCATGGCTGACAATTTCGCCACGCTGGCGTTGACGCAAGACCTGATCTGATCAGGTCGGCTCTGATGGGCGGCTCACGGCGCCGCTCATCTGCAAAATCCTCTCATTTGCCGCAAATGCCATAGCCTCAGGAACAACCCGGTCAACTCCCGGTCGAAGGGCCGATACCCATTGAGGAAGGTCGGAATGAAGTTATCCGATGGATTTGACGCACGCCGCTTGCGGCCCAAAGGCCAAAGCAACTGGCGTTTTCGCTTCGGCGCGGCGATCGCCGCCATTCTGGCGACGTTCGGCGTGCTGCTGGCGATGGCCGGGGCTGCCAGCCTGCTCGGGCGCCCGCCCGCGCTCGGTGATTTGAATGCCACGCCGATGGGTTCGGCGATCATTCTGGCGGTCGGCTTGCTGTTTCTGTATTTCGGTGTTGCCCTGTGGCGTCGCTGCCGCCGCCGCGCCCGACAATCGCGGGAGCTGAACATGTCCCCGCACCTGATGAAAAAACACGACTGAATCACCGGCCTGGCTTTTTGCCGGGCCGTTTTGTTTCGACTTGGGTAAACTGGCCGCCCTTCGCGGAGGCTGACATGCAAGACGACGATTTTTCCCTGTTCAAAAGTGCGATCCAAGGCGTCAAGCCAATCAAGCACGACCGCGCCGACACCGGCAAACCCAAGGCTGACCGCGCACAGATCGCCAAGCTGCGCCAGTCCGCCACCGTGCGCACCGACACCGCTACCGTGGATGGTCTGTCCGATCAGTTCGTGATCGACGTCGGCCCGGAAGACGAGTTGATGTGGTCCCGTGACGGCGTGCAGGAAAGTCAGATGCGCAAGCTCAAGGTCGGCCAGATCCCGTTCGAAGGCAGTCTCGACCTGCACGGCATGAGCGTCGAAAAGGCTCGCGAAACCCTTTGGGCCTTTCTTGCCGAAGCGACCAAATTCGAAATCCGCTGCGTGCGCGTCACCCACGGCAAGGCTGTGCGCCTGGACGGCAAGCGGCCAATGATCAAAAGCCACGTCAACACCTGGTTACGCCAGCACGCGCAAGTGCTGGGTTTCTGCTCGTGCCAGGCGAAACACGGCGGTGCCGGCGCGGTTTATGTGATGCTCAAACGCACCATGATGGAAGGCCGCGACGAATAATCGCGTTACACCGAACTTGCAGGGTTGTGTCCGCCACCGTACCCTTGCCCTTTGCGAAAATCCCCACAGGTAGTTTCATGTCCCTGGAACAGAATTACACCGCGATTCTCGGCCAATTGGGCGAGGACGTGTCCCGCGAGGGCCTGCTCGATACGCCAAAGCGTGCCGCCAAAGCCATGCAGTATCTCTGCCGCGGTTATGAACAGACGCTCGAAGAGGTCACCAACGGTGCCCTGTTCAGCTCCGACAACAGCGAAATGGTGCTGGTCAAGGACATCGAGTTGTACTCGTTGTGCGAACACCACCTGCTGCCGTTTATCGGCAAGGCGCATGTCGCGTACATCCCGAGTGGCAAAGTGCTGGGCCTGTCGAAGGTCGCGCGGATCGTCGACATGTACGCCCGCCGCCTGCAGATCCAGGAAAACCTCAGCCGCCAAATCGCCGATGCGGTGATGCAAGTCACCGGCGCGCTGGGCGTAGCCGTGGTCATCGAGGCCAAGCACATGTGCATGATGATGCGCGGTGTCGAGAAGCAGAATTCGTCAATGATCACCTCGGTGATGCTCGGTGAGTTCCGCGAAAACGCAGCGACCCGCAGCGAATTCCTCAGCCTCATCAAGTAATTTGCGCCACGAAGAAAACCGGCATTCATCGCCGGTTTTTTTTCGTCCGTGAAAAATCGGGTAAGCTGCGCGCCTTTCTCAATTTGCACCGTGAGGCTTTAAACGTGTTCGTCAAAGCGCTTCGTGTCGGCCTCGGCCAACTGGTTATCTTCATCGACTTCATCACTCGCCCGGGCAAGAAACAGCGCCCTGCCGAAACGCAGGCCCAGGTCAACGCCGCCGCGAAAGGCCTGACCCTGTATCAGTTTCATGCGTGCCCGTTCTGCGTAAAAACCCGCCGCACGCTGCGTCGCCTGAATGTGCCGGTGGCGTTGAAGGATGCGAAGAACAACGAACAGGATCGTCAGACGCTGCTGGATCAGGGCGGCCGGATCAAGGTGCCTTGCCTGCGCATTGAAGAGAATGGGCAGACGACGTGGATGTATGAGTCCAAGGTTATTATTGATTATCTGGATAAGCGGTTTGCGGCGGTCTGATGTATCTGCATTGGGCTTGATGGCCCTATCGCGAGCAGGCTCACTCCTACATATGGAATGCGTTCTCCTGTAGGAGTGAGCCTGCTCGCGATGAGGCCATTACAGACACCAAAAATCTCAGACGAAAATAAACCGGCCCTTGAGCCGGTTTATTTGTTTTCAGGCCGCTTTCTCTAGCTGCGCCTGGCGCACCACTGCCGCCAATCGCTTGAGCCCTTCATCCAGCCGCGCCGGATCGATGTGGCTGAAATTCAAGCGCAAATGCCCAAGGTTGTTATCCGGATCCGGAAAGAACGGCTCCCCCGGCATAAACGCCACGTCATTGGCCAACGCCTCATTGAGCAACGTTCGCGTGTCCAGCGGTTGCTTCAACGTCAGCCAGAAAAACAGCCCGCCCTGCGGCATGTTCCAGTCCGCCAAATCAGCAAAATGGCTTTCCAGCGCCGCCTGGAAGGCATCGCGCCGCTGACGATAGAAACCGCGCAACTCGCTCAGATGCTGCTGATACTTTTCGCTGCCGATCCATTGCAACGCCTGCCATTGGCCAATGCGGTTGGTATGCAGATCTGCCGATTGCTTGAGTTTGAGCAGATGCGGGAACAGGTCAGGACTGGCGATCAAGTAGCCGACGCGTAAACCGGGCAGCAAGGTTTTCGACACGGTGCCGGTGTAGATCCAGCTCGCCTTCTGCAGACGCCCGGCAATCGGTTTCGCGCTGCCGCCATCGAACGTCAGTTCGCGGTAGGGTTCGTCTTCGATCAGGGTGACGCCGAATTCGTCGAGCAATGCTGCTACGGCTGCACGCTTGGCTTCGCTGTAGCGTACGGCGGACGGATTCTGGAATGTCGGGATCAGGTAGATGAATGCTGGCCGGTGCTGTTCAAGACGACTGCGCAGTTGCGCCAGATTCGGGCCGTCGGCCTCTTGCGGCACGGTCAGGCATTCGGCGCCGAACAGCTGGAAAATCTGCAGTGCGGCCAGATAGGTCGGCGCCTCCAGCAAAATTTCCGTGCCCTTGTCGATGTACAGCTTGGCTGCCAGATCAAGGGTTTGCTGGGAACCGCTGACCACCAGCACCTGACTTGCGGTGCACTCTAGGCCAAGCGCCCTCGCCTCCGCGGCCAACGCTTCGCGCAACGCCGGTTCGCCTTCGCTCATGCCGTATTGGCCGAGCGACAGCGGCATGTCCGCCCACTCGACCTTCGGCAGCATGGCTTCAGCGGGCAGGCCGCCGGCGAACGACATCACCTCCGGACGTTGCGCAGCGGCAAGGATTTCACGAATCAGAGAACTTTTAAGGCGCGAGACACGTTCGGAAAAAGCCATGGCGGTCACCGGTAGCAAGGGGTGCGAAAAATGAGTCAAACTGGTTGACTGAAATTACGACAGCTTGAGTGAGTACGTCAACATGATTGACCTTAAAAACCCCGCCAGCCAACAACAGGCGATGGAAGCGTTTTTCTTCGGCTATCAGGCGTTCACCGCCAAGGCAGACGAAATGCTGGAACGCCGCGGCCTCTCGCGGGTGCATCAGCGCATTGTTTTTTTCATCGCTCGCTATCCGAATTTGAGCGTGAAGGAATTGCTGGGATTGCTCGGCGTGAGCAAACAGGCGTTGAACATGCCGTTGCGGCAGTTGCAGGAAATGCACCTGGTGGACAGCGTGGCGTCGGAGGCTGACAAGCGTAAGCGTCTGCTGGAGCTGACGGCGGAAGGCGCAAAGTTTGAACAGGCGCTGCGGCGTGAGCAGGTGAAATTGCTGGAGCGGGTGTTTGCCGAGGCTGGTGAGGCGGCGGTGAATGGCTGGTTGGCGGTGAATATGGCGCTGGGGAACAGTCAGACACATTTCGATTGACGGCTCGGCCCCCATCGCTGGCAAGCCAGCTCCCACAGTGATCTACGGCGCACACAAAACCTGTGGGAGCCAGCCTGCTGGCGATGAGGCCTTCAGAAGCGATATATCCCTATCGACGGAACTTTCGTAAACAAAATCAAAAACAATATTTGCTTTATTTGTACACAAAAGCATAATCCACAGCGTGCGAGTTCCTGACCGCATGGTCAACAAATTCGCGTATGCCTCAAAGGGCCGCTGCCACCCCTCATGGGTCCGGCCCTGGAAATAACAATAAAACTCTTGAGGAGTACTCGCTGTGGAAAGCCGCAAATCCGAAGCATCGACGCTGGACCTCTCGCCACCATTACGCAGTGGCTTGCTGGAACGTCTGTTTAAACTCAGCTTGCATGGCACCACGGTGAAGACCGAGCTGATTGCCGGTCTGACAACCTTCATCACCATGGCGTATATCATCTTCGTCAACCCGAACATCATGGCCGATGCCGGGATCGATCACGGTGCAGCCTTCGTCGCCACCTGTATCGCCGCTGCACTGGGCTGCCTGTTGATGGGCCTCTACGCCAACTGGCCGGTGGGTCTGGCACCGGGCATGGGCCTCAACGCCTTCTTCACCTACACCGTGGTCGGGACCATGGGCTACAACTGGGAAACTGCGCTGGGTGCGGTGTTCGTCTCCGGTGTGCTGTTCATGATCCTGACCTTCTCGCGGATTCGGGAGTGGCTGCTGAACAGTATTCCGGTCAGTCTGCGCTTTGCCATGGGCGCCGGGGTTGGTCTGTTCCTTGGCTTGATCGGCTTGAAAACCGCAGGCATCGTCGTCGATAGCCCTGCAACCCTGATCAAACTCGGCTCCCTGCGCGAACCCGGCCCACTGCTCGCGGCGATCTGCTTTCTGATGATCGCGATCCTCAGCTATCACCGAGTCTTCGGCGCAATCCTCATCAGCATCATCACCGTGACCCTGGCCGGTTGGGGCCTCGGTATCGTGCACTATGAAGGCATCATGTCGACCCCGCCGAGCCTGGCCCCGACCTTCATGGCGATGAACGTGGCCGGCGTGTTCAACGTCAGCATGATCAGCGTGGTCCTGGCCTTCCTCTTTGTACACATGTTCGACACCGCCGGCACCCTGATGGGCGTCGCCCAGCGCGCTAACCTGGTCAACGCCGACGGCCGTATCGAAAATCTCTCCCGCGCGATGAAAGCCGACAGTGCTTCCAGCGTCTTCGGCGCCGTGGTCGGTGTCCCTCCAGTAACAAGTTATGTAGAAAGTGCCGCTGGTGTGGCCGCTGGTGGTCGGACTGGTCTTACCGCAGTCACCGTAGGTGTGCTATTTATAGCGGCGATGTTTTTCGCACCGCTGGCCGGCATGATTCCCGCTTACGCCACCGCCGGTGCGTTGATCTACGTAGCGATGCTGATGATGGGTGGCATGGCGCACATTGAGTGGGATGAAGCCACCGACGCGATTCCGGCGATCGTCACCGCCATCATGATGCCGCTGACCTTTTCGGTTGCCGACGGTATCGCACTGGGCTTCATCACCTACGTGGCGTTGAAGGCCGGCACCGGCAAGTACAAGGAAATTTCCGTGAGCCTGTGGGTGCTCTGCGCGATCTTCATCGCCAAGTTCATCTTCTTGTAAGCGTCACGCGGTTCAAGCTTCAACACAGCCTCACCCGATCGGGTGGGGCTTTTGCACACTCTTGAGTACAACAAAAAAAGGAGGAAAGTGATGAGTCTGGAAACCTGGCTGCTGTTCAGTGGCGCTGCGCTGGTGGTGATCCTGATTCCGGGGCCACTGTCGTTGTTGATGATCAGCAACAGTCTGAATTTCGGTTTGCGCCGCTCCTACCCGGCATTTCTTGGCGGGGTAACAGCTTCGATCTGTTTGCTCAGCGCTTCGGCGCTAGGTCTGGGCGCTCTGCTGCTGGCATCGGAACAGTTGTTCAGCGCTTTGAAGATCGTCGGCGCTCTTTATCTGTTCTACCTCGCCTGGCAAAGCTGGCAGCAATCACGCCAGCCATCGACGGGTGCCGAAGTGCCGCAAGCGGCGGCCGTACCACGTTTTCGCGCACTGTTCGGGCGCGCTTTCGTGCTGGGTGCAAGCAATCCGAAAGACATCCTGTTTTTCGCCGCCTTCCTGCCTCAATTCCTTAGCGCCGAACAACCGTTCCTGCCGCAGTTACTGATCATGATCACCACCTGGACTGTGCTGGACCTGCTGTGCAAGCTGGCATACGGCCTTGGCGCCCATGGCGCAGCGCGCTACTTGCGTAGCGGCAAGGGGCAGAGTTGGTTCAACCGGATCAGCGCCGGCTTGTTTGGTGGAGCAGGCGCCGCGTCTTTGCTCAGCAGCCACTGATCGAAATAAATTCGTGTATTGAACAATCTTCAATGACAACCACCCTGAACATTTAAATATCCGGGGTGGTTGCTCCTCCTCAGTACTGCATAACGCCATTATTTCCCGACCTTATTGCCAGCCAATCGTAATACATCGCAATACCCCTCCGATGTACAGCAACAAGGATTTGCTCATAACATTACTTCTACTCCGCACACCCAATTGCCCTGGACAAGGATGTTCAAATGGCCACATTGATTCAAGACTCCGTCATACACCATGACGCTGTCGTCATTAACGATATCGATATTCATGCCAATGAAAAAACAAGTTCGACTCTGGATTTAAACAGTCAGTCCGACAGTTCATCGCTGGCGAAAAACACCAAGACAGCTCAACTGAAAATGGTCGACGACCTGTTCGGTCCGATCGAGATTGGTTCTCTGTCTGTGACCCGCGTTTCTCTCGACGCTCTGGGCGCCACGATCGACGGTCAGTCCTTGAACGGTCGAAACACTTTTTTCCGCACGCCGAAGCGCTCTTTCATCAACGCGTTACAGTTCAGCCCTGCCGATGTCGAACTGCAGATCAGGCAATCGGCCGGTACAGACAGCTATCTTTTGCCATCGCTGCTGTTCGAGATTGCCAGTCGACGTCCACTGACGGCACCTTCTGTAATGAGAGAAACACTCAGTGAGGAAATCGACGCAGACGGCTATCGCGGCAAATTGCAGAAACTTTTGAATGCGGCACAGAGACTCGATCTCAGACACGCGCAATTACCTACGAAAACACACCGCTGGGTCAATCTTGCCAAAAGCACAACGACGCTGGGTTCAAGCCTTGGTATTCAGGGGTTCGGAATTTACATGGGTCTGCGCGGAATTTATGACGGGATAAGAAATAATAATTCCGACGAAATCGTGATCAACACCACCGGGCTCGCCTCCGAGTTGGGCTCCATTGCCGTCGATATCGCGGTGACCAGATCCGCAACGCAAATGCTCAGGGCTGGACACAGTGCCTACACAGACTTTGTCAAAACCCGATTCGCGATCAGGCTGAGCCGGTCTGGAGGCCTGATCGGTGGCGCCCTCACACTGCCTTTCGATCTTTATACCGCGATCAGGTCATTCAATGCCGCCGACAACGCAAAAGGCAAAGAGGCCATGGACCATTACATCAGTGCCGGCTTGAGTATCGCCAGTGCCGGCATGACCGTGATCCTGGGCCTGGCAGCACTGGCCGGTTTTTCCTTCGCCGGACCGGTCGGCCTCTTCGCTGGCGCCCTACTTGCCGTCGGTTCGCAGATTTATGGTGCTGTACGCATCGTCGATGACATTGATGATTACATCGAACTGACCGACGAGGAGCGTTGGCGTACCGGCTGGTTTGCGTTCCTGGGGAAGAGTTCCGACAAAGACGTCCAGGACCGCTATTCCATTGCCAAGGCCACGGTTGAACACACCAAGCAATTAGAACGGACTGCGCGAAAATTGCTCGATGGAGTCAATGAGAAAAAGATCGAAGCCGTCGTCAATGGCGCATTTGAAGTTGAACTGGAGCCGAGCCGCAGGTTGATCAGAAACTGGTGGACCAAGCAGGACAACTGGGAAACGATCGACGTACCAAAAATCAAAGGGAAAGATGACACGATCGATGCCCGTGACGGCGTTACACGTGATACACCCGGAGCAGAACTGGGAACCGCCGCAGCGCACAAAGGCATCATCTGGTTCATTGGCGACGGTAAAGACGTGATCCGGGGGGTGAAAGAAAAACCCAACACCGTCCATTACGGCGCGGGGAAAAAAGATCTCACTGGGGGCGAAAAGGATGACCGGTTTGTATTCGAAGGTGCCGGCCGGCTGATCGCGACTGGCGCTGACGTATCTGACTACTCGACGATCAGGGGTGGTTCTGGCAAAGATACGCTGGTGCTGGAGGGAAACTACATTTCAGGATTGCCCGAAGGCTCCGGTTATGACGTCGACCTGCAATTCGGCACATTGCATGTCAGCGTTGCCGACAGTGAAGCAGAGGACGGGAAAAAATATACCTTCCACAGTCTGCTGGAAAGTATCGAAAACATTGAGACCGTGCCTGCCGCCACCTCTACCGTCAACGGAACGGACGGGCCCAATATCATCAGGTCCCGAGGCAAGGACACAATCACCGCAGGCGCGGGTGATGACCAGATTGTCCTGTCTCACCCAGGTGCGTCGGCACACGGAAACGCGGGAATGGATACTTACGTCATTTCCCACGTCCCCGGTCATATTGCCATCTCCGAGGACGGTGAACAGGCAAGCGTTATTGCACTGAACTGGCGAGCGGATCAAATCGAAAGCTGGAGCATGAAGAAAAACAGCCTGGTGATCACCTCACGATTCGACTTTTATGACATCCCCAGGAATGTTGTCTCTATCCATGACATTTACCAGCAAGTAAATAACAGGCTCACGCTGAAGAACAACCGGCTGACGTTTATTACCAAGGATGACTTTCATTTGGTGCCCGACTTGCCGGATACCATCGAACACAACAAGAACATTGATATAACTGCCATTGTTACCAAAGTGGGGCGGCGACAAGGCCCGATTATTCTTAACGCCGACACATATATCATCAAAGACGACAAGCCGCTGGACTTGTTCATCCCGAAAACCCATGACCGGACTTCGCTGTATCTAGCGAAAAAGCGCAACGCAGTAACTCGCGTGTTCGTTGACTATTCAAGCGATGAACTGACCAAGGTGGAGGCACACTTTGGCGCAAGAATATCGGATGCCGATGGGGATCTGGTGGTGGGGTGTGATATGACCTGTCACTTCGCGGATAAATCGCTGCTCATCAAAGGCTACTCGATCAAACGTGGCGGCATGGATCCTATGAACCTGCTGAAGATCCTGAGAGCCATGAACGCTTATCTCGATCATAAAGTGACACTGGTGTTCAAGGACGGCGTCGCAGCGAATCTACGCCTGACGCCAGAAACCGCAGCACCACCGGCTGATGCAGAATTTGCCGTGTATACCCTCACCCACTGGACGACACCCATTTCTCTCCCCCTGCCACTGCTGCCCGGCGACTACGCCTATGACCTGGCGCAGAATGAGCCGTATCAACTCAAAGCCAATGCCGGATGCGCCAAGCTCTACGCTTATCCGCTTCAGCCCGGGCTGGACACTCTGGAAGGCCAGGGCTCGACGTACCTGGTTCACCTTGCAGCCAACATGCATATCCGCCTGTGCACGCCGGGTGCTCTTGCCAACTCCAGCCTGCGCCTGCCATTTGCATCCACTTGGGATCTGGACGCCACGGAACTCGGCAAAGTCGATATCACACTCGAAAACAATCGGTTGCAAATCGGCACCTGCGTCATTCACCTGCCGACTTACGACAGCGAGGACCTCATCGACCAGGTACGTGTGATCACCGAAAAAGGCATCGTCCACACAGTCGACCTTTCCTTTGACTGGGTGTATCAGGATGGACTGGACGCCCGGTTCTTCGAAGAGCCTGATGCGACGGCGGCATTGCCGGACGAATTCGCATCAGTCGCCGACAAAGTGCTGAAAGTCAGGTACATCGCCATGGCCAACAATGAGCCCGGCACACTGAGTTACAGCTTGCCGATGCGGCGATGGATCCTGAATAACGACCTGCGTCGAGTCATCGATTATTCGCAACTGCAAGTCTTCAGATATTGCTCCCATCAACGACCAAGTCTGTTAACCCTCGCCCCCCCGCTGATCGAAGTTCCAGCGGCGTGACGCTCTGCGCCGGTTAACACCCGACAAATCTTGCACCACCCGCACGAACGAGCGCTGACGCCGCACAACCGCCCCTGCGCAACTCATCGGGGGCTGGCAGCGCGTGCGTCTGGCGAATGCGAACAGATCACCTCTTTATTTATAAACGCCTATCAACAGGATGTTGTTCATGGCCAAGTCACCCAAAAAAATCCCTGGTTCTGCCGGTACCGATAAACCCGCGACAGCAAGCCTCCCCGACGCAGATCCCCTCACGAGTCCTCTTCAGACAGCCGGCCCGTCCACCCAACGACTGTCTGGCGATCCGGCAGTCTTCGCGCATTTACCGAATGTGCAGAGCGACTCTGATTTGAACCGACCCGGCGTGATCGTGAGCGACATGCCGCATCAGGCCGTCGAATCGGCGAAAAGCGAAATCGCCTGGCCGAGCGGTCGTTATGCGGAGCTGACCCCTTTTGGAGGCGCGGAAAGCGGACTGTTCAAGGGGCCGGATTCGCGGATATACGCAGAAATAGGCACGGAAGGCCGCTTTCAGGTCGAGCAGAATGTCCAGGGTATCTACCACGTACCGCTTTCCTTCGCCCCCGGGGTTCCCGGCCCGGTCCTGGCGAAAATCGCAGGCCAGCCACGCTGGCGTATTGAACGTCCCGGCTGGCAATCCACGCCGCCCCCGTCCGAAGCCCAGCCGGCCCCACGTTCGCCGGCTTACCTTGCCCCTCAATTGGCTGCTTTGCTGGAGCCGACAATTTCGCCAGACGGAATCCGTTACGACAAACACAAAAAAGCCTACGTCGAAATGGAAAAGGGGATGGTCCTGGTGGGCAAGAACCGCGAAGGGAACTATCAGGAAATATCCGCCAGCGAACGATCATATTCCGGTGTCGAGGTGGAGATGATTCCGGGCACGACACTCTGGCGCCGAAAAGTCCAGGTCCGACCGATTGAACAGCCTCCCTCGCCATCAGGCCTTCGTCCCACTGTTGAGTCAGACCAGGCCCAGCCTGGCCCAAGCAAGCGACCACGGCTAGACGAAGGCCCGAATCCGGCCCGCTCAGGCCCCGCTGATGCGGATCAGACACCGTATTTCTGGTTGCCGTGGGGGCATTTGAACCCACCGGCATCAGGAGAGTCGGTGCAGTTGGGCTGGCTTCATTATTCGATCGTGCCGATCGGCATGACCCCCAACCGTCCACCCAAAGTGTACTTCCTGCAGCACCCGGAGTTCGCTCCGGCATATTTCGATGCCTTTGAACAAATGCTGCGCGACGCGCCTCACTTGCAGCCGGTTGCAACATTTCGCATCGGCCATGAGCCCGGAGAGGCGCGACCGGGCAAACGCTTCTTCGAGAAGCCGTTGTCGCAATCGGTCGCCGAGACCTTTGTGGATTTTTCCGCCTTCACTTCACGGGCCGTCGCCAGAAAGCTGTTCGAATTGTCGGACTACCCGCCCGCCATCACGGCCACCGGACTCATCAACATCCAGGCTGTGTTGCATCGATGGAACAACAAACCCTTCCCCACGGTGCCCGCATTTGCCGACCCGATTAACCTGTTGCCGGTCGCTTCCACCAGCGAAATCGCCGGCAGGAAAATCATCAAACTGCTGCCGCAGGTCGAGGGTGAACTGCAAAGGCTCACCTTCGATCCGCAGCATTTCGCGTTCGAATGGCGGCACTACGCGGCTGATCCGTCTGACTACAACCTGCGGCGCCTGTTCGGCGCCCTGCTGATCCGCAGCGGCTATGACATTTTCCCGCTGACCCACGATCATCGCAGACCGGCTCTGGTGTTCAAACGTACAGATCACGAAACGGTGTTCTTCCTGAAACTGGGGGTGATCAAACAGGAAGCACTGGTGCTTAACACCTTGCCGGGCACCGAGTTGGCCGATCCCGACCTTGCCGCACGCATTGGCAGTGACGCCTACCTCGCGCTGACCAGCGCCGAGGCACAAAATAATCTGGTGTGGTTGATCGGCGGCGTGCTGAAGACCGAGTCGGCCGCCGATTCGGTGTTCATTCTCAGAGAGCGTTGAAAACCGCCGGGGAACCCTTGTTATTGCGCATCGAGGGTTGCCGCGACGGCACGCATGCTCTTCGATATCACTGAAATGCCTTGCATCATCTGACCGCAAAGCAAGACATATATACCGCACACCCTGGCTGTCGATTACCGAACATAAGTGCTCTTGAAACCCGCCGCGCGATTTCAGAATCGTTGCGGCGCACGTTCACCTGATCATTCTGGAGCGTCCGGTGAAACCGTCGGATGCTGCTTTATCGGAGCACTTCAATGGCTAAGCCGCCCAAGAAAATTCCCGCTGCAACGTCAACCGACACATCGCTGTCCCCGCCCCGACCGGAGACCTCGGCGGATACTCGCACCGACACGGGACTGTCTGTCCCCGGCTCAGAAGGCGGGAGTCCAACCCCGGGCTCCTCTTCCTCGATGATCCCGCCCGAAGTGCCCGGCCAGCGTCCAAGCGTCATCGTCAACACCCTGCCCGATCCGCGGCCCCATTCACTTGTCCGACCTGCGCAACCGGCCCAGGGAGCAGCGGACGCGACGCCGCCGAAGGCAAGCGCTATGGATGTGCCCGACAACGTCAACATTGCACCTGAACTGGCGGCCCTGCTGAAAAATACCCCGCCCACGCCGGAAGGTTTTCGTCACGACAAGCGTGGTGCGTCGTATATCACGATGGAGGACGGCACGCTCTGGCTGGTACGCAGACAATCCGAGGGGCATTACCGGCAAGCCTCGGCCCACGACCGAAACTGGCTTGGCGCTGAAGTTGAAAAGATTCCCGCCAGCCCACTCTGGCGACGAGTGGAGCCGACGGCCACGTCGGCAGAACGTCCGCTGGCAGATCTCGAGCGGCCGCCTGTTGAAACCATCGAAGTGGTAGCAGGGCCGAGCAAACGGCCGCGCCACGAACAGGCAGACACGGCTCCTGCCGACGCATTGATGGAATCGTTGATCTCGCGACAGCCGAATGTCATGGATCTGTCCGCCGGTCCTTGGAAAAACTGGGGGAAAACGAACAAACCGGAACATGGCGATTCGATTGAAATAGACGGCGCCCACTTCTCGATTGTCTCCACGGGCGGTCACCCCCAAACCGGCCTGGTTTACGTGCAACATCCGCGGTTTTCGCCCGACGACTACGACGGGTTTGAACACATGCTGATCAATGAGCCTTCACATCAACCGAAGTGGGCGATCCAGCGCAACGGCCAATGGCACGTCGTGGAAAACCATTTGCCGTTCGAGATGCCGATGACGCAGTACGTCTCCAGCGCCTTCAAATATTTGTCGGAGCATACCGAGCGCACCCTCGCACGTGGAGTATTCGACCACAGCAGAAAATCCAGAGCCCTCGACAACCACGCGTTGTCGATGATGGTTTTGACCTTGCGTCACTGGCACGACCGCATCAATAACGAAGCGCCGACTACACACAACCTGCTCGACCCGTTGATGCTGTTGCCCAGACTGTCGGCACAGCCCGACTCCCTGTATCCCGGCGGCCTCCTTTCCCTGCCCTCGTCTACCGCGCGTACATTTGAGCGAGTCGATTTCGATCCGCAGAAGTTTCCCGGTGAATGGGCCGAATACGTAGCGTCACCCACCCCTGCCAATCTGCGCAACGTATTCGGCACGCTCCTGCGAAACAACGGCTACACGGTCAATCCGTCCTCGCGCCTATTGCAGGAAGGAGCATTGATCTTTCACCGCGAGGGCATCGCTGCCGTGTTCGTGCTGAAACTGCCGCGAATCACTGGTAACTCGATTCCTCGTCCCACATTGCCAGGTGCCGAAATCTACGGTTCCGAGTTCCAGAACAGGCTGACCGTCGCGGCCCAGCGCGAGTTGAAAGCTCAGCTGACACAAAAACAGGTCATCTATCTGGTGGGCGGCGTGCAACAAACCGAACCAGGCAAAAAAAGCGTCTTCATCGTCAGAGAAGGCTGACAGCCGCTCTCAACCCAATCAACCCATGGAGCACCAAGGATGGTGAAACCACCCAAGCCAATTCCGTTAAGCACCCCACCCGACTCTCCGTCGCCCCCGACGAGACCGGGAGCAAATCAATCAGCGGGCACCCGTTCCGGCACCAACACTCCCGATCTCGCGGCCAGGCAGACTGCCTCCACACCAGACGCGTCGGCGGATGTCGCACCAGACGCGATCGGGCGTTTGCCATCGGTGGTGATCGAAGCAGCGCCTGAGTCGATTGCCGGGTTGCTGGAGAGCAATATGAATTCCATCACCTGGCCTGCAGCCAATGCTCATTTGTTGCACGCAATCGGCAATGGCCTGTTTCACAGCCCCCAAGGTGGCACGTATGCGCAGGTCATCGGCGAAGGTTACCTGCAAGTGGAGCGTCAACCGGATGGGCGATATCGAGTGTTCTGGCCGCCGTCTCTGGGGGAGCCCGGCCCGTTTCTGCAACAGATCGACGGTCAGCCCTTCTGGCGGCCCGCTTCGGTTGACCGGGCGATGCTCCCCGCCGAGACCAATCGGGCCAGAGCAGGCGCATCCGGCGGTGAATTCCCCGGGCACCTCACGGCAGACCAGGCCACCTGGCGAACAAGAAATGCCCAGGCCAGCCCGGACGGCCTGCGTCACGACAAACGCGGAGCGACTTATGTCGAGATGGAAGACGGCACACTCTGTCTGGTGCGCTGGCAACCCGAGGGGCATTACCGGCAGGCCTCCGCCCACGAACGCAACTGGCTTGGCGCAGACGTTGAACAGATCCCGGGCACCGGACAATGGCGGATAAAAGCGCCGCAGTCATCATCGCAACATGACGTGCCGCACCCCGTGCAGGAACAGTCCGCGGTTGAGGCCGACCAGCGTGCGCCCGCCGCCGGCAAACGTCCCCGCCTGGCAGAAGAGCCAGTACCGGACGAGACAGGGTCATTGTTCGGACCGGCACCCGATGCCAGACCGCTGGCACCGGCCACTTCTGCCGGACACTGGCGGCACTGGGGGAGAAGCTTCAAGCCCGAATGGCACGATTCCATAGAAATAGACGCTCAGCACTACGTGATCGTGCCACAACGCGTACTGCCAGACACGACCCTGGTCTTTCTTGAACATCCACTGTTCAGTCCGGGTCGATACGACGCGTTCGAGCAGATGCTCAAGAACAATCCATCACTGCAACCAAAGTGGGCCATCAGGAAAGATGGCAGATGGATTGTGGTGGAGCAGCCATCATTCGCAAAATCGCTGACTCAGTCTGTAGCCACCTCTTTCAAGTACCTGGCGGATCACTCCCTGAGCGCCATCGCCAGAGCATCGTTCAACGAGGCCAACCACAGTGAAGTGATCAACGGTGACGGACTGCGCGTGTTGTTCGACACGTTCTATCACTGGGAAAACCGGACCCTTGCTGTCGCCTCCAGACGTGAACTCGCTGACCCGCTGATGATGCTTCCCGTGCTGCCAGCCCAACCCGCCGCCCATCTCGATGGACAGACACTGTTGCTGCCCTCGCCCTTTGCAACGGGCCTTGAACGCATCGACTTCGATACCCGGATGTTCGAACAACGATGGCGTGAGGCCGTGCAAGCCCCCGGCTCCAGCCTGCGCACATTATTCAGCGAGATTCTGCAGCACAACGGTTATGACGTGGATCGCACCAGCCGACTGTTCAGCGAGGACGCCTTGCTGTTTCGGCGCAGCACTCTGGATGTGGTGTTCGTCCTGCGTCTGCGCCCTAGCGCCCCGGACGGAAGAGTGCAACGCAGGAGCGATCCTGGCGATGAACTGCTGGCGCCGACACTCAGAGCCCGCCTGGCGCAATCCAGATGGCGGCAACTGCTCGAACCCGACAAGGTCGTTTACCTGGTCGGTGGCACGCAAACCGTCTCTGCGCAGCAGACGCTTATGTTCATCGTCAGAGAAGGTTGAGCGCCATGTCCATCCAAAACCACCCCCATCGAGAATGACCTGCATGGCCAAACCACCGAAAAAAATCCCGGGTATCGCGGTAGCCGATTCCACCACGGGCCCCCGCTCACCAGCGGCGGAGTCGCCCGAAATCAATCCCGTGCCTGGTGTGGCTATCGACACCGTCAGGCTCGGTGAACACCACACTGGCCACCTGACAATCAATGGGCCGACCGGCGAATCGACATCACCACCGTCAGTGCTGGTGAGTGACCTGCCTGCCTCGCGCCCGTTATCACCGAATGCCGCGTTGCGCTCGCTCACCTGGCCCGCTGAACGCCTGCATTTGTTGATTCCCCTGGATATCGACAGTGGCCTGTTCATCAGCGCCGATGGCAGGATTTACGCCGCTGTCGAGAATGAAGGCCATTTGCAGGTCGAGCGCCAACCCGATGGTCGCTATCAGATTCCCTTCGATTTTTCCCCCGGAATACCCGGCCCGTTCGTCAACAAAATCAGGGACCAACCATTATGGCGTTACGAAATCCCGGCCTGGCTGATGGAGGATTCGGGTAGACGAACACCTTTAACAGCCTCGCCCGCAGTGATGACAGGCCACACGCCGACGTACCTGGCTTCGCATCTGGCGGCCCGGCTTTCTCTGGCAACGGACTCGCCCGATGCGATCCGATATGACCGCAATCGAAAAACCTATGTCGATACCGCCGAAGGCACCGTCATGGTGGGTAAAAATGACGACGGCGCGTATCAGCAGACCTCCGCCACAGACCGCAAGCCGTCAGGCGCATTTCTGGAACGGATACCCGGAACTCCCTACTGGCGGCCTAAAACACCGCAAACCTCTACTCGCCAGGACAATACACAGCAGGGCAGGCGCCGACCTGCGACGCCGAGCGATCCGGCTCCGGGTCCCGCTAAACGTTCATTCATGGGTGATGACGCAGACAGTAAAAGTGATGCACAGGCACTCGCCCGGAGCCTGATTTCGTCCAGCGTTGGCGCGTTTGATCTGTCACCGGGGGCATGGCGCGACTGGGGCAGGACCACCCCTTGGCCGTTGGCAACGCACATTGAAATCGACAACCTTTACTACCAGGTCGTCACTCAGAACCTGATCGCCGACACCACCATGGCCTATATGAAACACCCGCGGTTTTCACCGGATCTGTATGACAATTTCAAGCGCATGCTTGTCACTGAACCCGCATTGCAGCCTCGGTGGGTGGTCAAGATCAATGATCGGTGGAGCGTTCCGGGCCAGCGCTTGCCGTTCGAGATGCCACTGAGTCAATACATCGCGACCCATTTCAAATATCTCACCGAGGAATCAACCGATTCCCTCGCCAGAGCCATGTTCAATCAGGCCAACAGATCCGAAATCATCAACGGACATGGTCTGGCGGTATTGAATCAGACGTTGCGCTTCTGGGCCGACCGGACGAACAACAAGGTACGACGACAGGATATCGCCGAGCCACTTTGCCTGTTACGCACACTCCCGCCACTGGATCCGGCCCAACGGTCGTCGTCGCTTCCTTCCTCGTTGGGTGACGGTTTGCAGCGACTGGATTTCGATCCCGGACAATTTGCTCAGCTCTGGATCGATCATGCCGTGCTGCCGGCAGCACCTGAACTGCGCAATCTGTTCAGCGCCGTACTGACGAAAAACGGCTACAGCCTCGTCCCTGCAACGCTCAGCACGGGTGAAAACACGCTGCTGTTTTACCGGGAAAAGATCAACAGCCTGTTTGTATTGAATTTCCCTCCGGTCAGCGGCCAGCAGTTACAGCGCAACCCATCGCCCGGTGTTGACTGGAGCGATACCGACCTGCAGATCCGTATCGGCGAGAAACAGCAAACTTTGGCTACCTATAAAGAGGAACAGAGACTGATCTATCTATTGGGTGGCATTGATAAACGGACACAACATCTGGCAACGCTGTTTATTGTCAGGGAGGGCTGAGTCTTTCCACGACAACTGCAACCAACCACATCGAAACACTTGAATTCAGCGCAATTGCAATTCGATTTCAGCGAAATAACCCAACGTCGCAAGGCGACGATGGCCGTTTGCTGTCTGCGGGACGACTGTTACAGGCACCCGGCAACAAACACAGCAAGGCCCATAGTCCGAGAACATTTAACGATCAATTACTTAGAGATATGCCAATGACTAAACCACCCAAGCCCCCGACGGGCAATCGAATTCCTGATACTTCTACGACCACCCGACCGGCGCAGGATCAGAGGTCAATCCATCCGAACAACCCCATGACTGGCCCGTTGATTGACCTGCTTCCCGAAAGCTCCCCTCCCGCCACTTCAGGGAGGGATACAGTGCCGCAAGTAATAGTGACCTACATTACCGATCCAGTGACCAACGAACTCAATGCGAAACTCAGGGAGATTTCCTGGCCCGCCTTACAAAGTCATCTGCTGCAACCCCATGCTTCCGTGGACGGTTTGTTCTTCAGTCCCGAAGGCCATCTATATGCGCATCTTGGCGAAGGTGGTTATTACCGCGCCGAACAAAACATCAATGGCGACTTGCAGATTCCCTGGCCTGCTGCACCGGGTGTGACGCCCCCCTTGCTGAAAAAAATCGATGGCCAGCCACGCTGGCGTCTCGAGGCAGACTGGTATACGCGCCCCTTAACGTCTGAAACCCGGTTACCGCCAGTACAGGCACCGGCGCCCCCCTCACAGACATCGCTCTTTCTGCCCCCGCACCTGGCAGCCCTGCTGACAAGTGATCCGGACACCACAACCGGAATTCGTCACGACAAGCACAAAAACGCCTACGTCAACATGGCAGAAGGCACTGCCATGGTTCGCCGCAACAATAACGGCCAGTTTGAACTGGCGTGGGCCGGGCAGCGCCCGACGGGTGATCTCGTCGAGCAAATACCGGGCACTCTGCTTTGGCGCCGTAAGGCCGGGGATGCGCGGCAACCGGATCATCGCCAACCTGCCACGACCTCCGATGAGCCGACGGCCGGACCAAGCAAACGGCCACGTCTGGAAGCTGAACCGGACACTACCGGGCCGTCGGTTCCTGTTCTGCCTGCCGTGGACTGGCATACCTGGGGAAGCGCTACGAAACCACTCGCCGGGAACTCCATCGAGATCGACGGACAACACTATCCAATCGTTCCTCAATCGGGGCATGCCACTGACAACCTGGTCTTCATCACACACCCACGGTTTTCCGCCGAAGACTTCGACGCGTTCGAACAGGTGCTACGCGCCACCCCGCAGTTGCAGCCAAAGGGCACAGTGAAGTTGAGGGAAAAATGGGGACTACCGGTCAACGACAAATGGGAAGTCATCGCCGGCCTTCCATTTAAAAACACCCTCACGCAATACGTTAACGATACGTTCCCGTATATGGCCGACCATTCGGCGAATGCCGTGGCCCGTGCCATGTTCAATCGCGCCAATCGCGCCGACACGCTCCATGAATACGCGCCGGATACACTCCCGCACTTGCCGAACGAGTCGGCGCTTGGCGTCGCCCGGACCCTACAACATCACGCCAATCGCGCCGCAACGCTCAATGGTTACGGGCTGAACGATTTGTTTGAAACCTTTCAGTACTGGGCAATCAGGTCGCAGAACCGACGGGATGAAAAAATCGGCCGACATGATCTGGTGGACCCGTTATTGTTCCTGCCTTCGCTTTCCAGAGCTGGCGGGGGCCACATTCCCAAACCATCAGGGTTCGCCGAAGGCCTGCAATGTATTGACTTCGATTTACAGCGCGTGCCGCTGCATTTGCGCGAGAGTCACGAAGTTCGCGGCAGAAAACTGCGAACACTGTTCCAGCACATCCTGACGGAACAGGGTTATCAGGTCTCCCATAGCTTTCGAGACTCGACGACCCAGCAAGATGCGTTGATGTTTCAACGGCAAGGTGTCGACCTCGTATTCATCCTGCGTTTCCCGATCTTGAAGCAGGGCAATTATCCGGATCTGGATACCAAGAACTGGCTGCGAACCAAAGCTCTGGTCAACAAACATGAGCCTTCCGACAAGGTACTGTTGAACACAGCACTCGCCGAAAACAAAATCGTCTACTTGATGGGCGGTCTGGAAACAGAAGCGTCGGGCCAATCCCGTCTTTTTGTTCTGCGACACAAATAAATATCGCGCCAGGTTGAAGCTTTCAGCCTGGCCACATCGGCCGTCAGCCTGACACAGCCGAAAAAAAGCCCGCAGTGTGAGCGGGCGAAAGACCAAAGAAGCTATATGCGCAGTCGCTTCCCGGTGGGGGCAGCTGCTTGGGGGTCAGCTGCCCCGGTACGTGGAATAGCTGTAAGGCGAGATCAGCAGTGGCACGTGGTAGTGATCCTGTTCGGCAGAGATGCCGAAACGCAGCACCACCACATCGAGAAATGCCGGTTCCGGCAGTTGCACGCCACGGGCGCGGTAGTAATCGCCGGCGTGGAACTGCACCTGATAGACCCCGGTGCGGTAGTCATCGCCTTGCAGCAGCGGCGCATCGACCCGGCCATCGCTGTTGGTAACCGCACTGGCGACCAATTCCAGCTGCGATCCTTCAACGCGGTACAGCTCGACCTTGATCGAACTGCCCGGGCAACCGTGTGCAGCGTCCAAAACGTGTGTTGTCAAACGTCCCATTGATTCTGCGCGCCTGCCTGCGTGGAAGCAGTCAGACCTCGCGCCTCCCGAAGTCAGATAAAAAGGAGACCGCACCGATTCGGAGCACGAAAAGCTGCGGCGAGCGACTGATTAAGACACTTTTCAAAAAAATTGTACACAATAAAAACGACATTTTTCATATCACCCCCGCCATTCGGGGGTTTCCTCGCGTTCTGTCAGCAACACGCCTATTCATTGCACCTCCCATCCATTAGCTGACTGGTCAGGCAGGTTTCTTGCAGGCTCACGCCAATAGCAGCAAAAGATGACAGTCGGTGAAAAATGCGAAAATTCAGGCTTACAAATTGAGAATAAAGTTGTATACAATCAGCCCATCGCTGTGACGCCAGCCTGTTAACTCACCGCCAGGCCGCCACAAAATCCCGACTTTGAAACAGTCATGAATAAGAAGGAAGACTGCAGTGAGCGCTGACTACCCACGCGACCTGATCGGTTACGGCAGTAACCCTCCTCACCCACACTGGCCGGGCAATGCCCGCATCGCCCTGTCTTTCGTACTCAATTACGAAGAAGGTGGCGAGCGCAATATCCTGCACGGCGACAAAGAGTCCGAAGCCTTCCTCTCCGAAATGGTTGCCGCTCAGCCGCTGCAAGGCGCGCGCAACATGAGCATGGAATCGCTTTACGAGTATGGCAGCCGCGCCGGGGTCTGGCGGATTCTGAAACTGTTCAAGGAATTCGACATTCCGCTGACCATTTTCGCCGTAGCGATGGCCGCCCAGCGCCACCCGGATGTGATCCGCGCGATGGTCGAAGCCGGCCACGAGATCTGCAGCCACGGCTACCGCTGGATCGACTACCAGTACATGGACGAAGCGCAGGAACGCGAGCACATGCTCGAAGCGATCCGCGTCCTCACCGAAATCACCGGCGAGCGCCCATTGGGCTGGTACACCGGTCGCACCGGGCCGAACACCCGTCGTCTGGTGATGGAAGAAGGTGGTTTCCTCTACGACTGCGACACCTACGACGACGACCTGCCTTACTGGGAACCGAACAACCCGACCGGCAAGCCGCATCTGGTGATCCCGTACACCCTCGACACCAACGACATGCGCTTCACCCAGGTGCAGGGTTTCAACAAGGGGGACGATTTCTTCGAATACCTCAAAGATGCGTTCGACGTGCTCTACGCCGAAGGTGCCGAAGCGCCGAAAATGCTCTCGATCGGTCTGCACTGCCGCTTGATCGGCCGTCCGGGTCGCCTCGCTTCGCTCAAGCGCTTTATCGAATACGCCAAAAGTCATGAACAGGTGTGGTTCAGCCGTCGCGTCGACATCGCGCGTCACTGGCACGAAACCCACCCGTACCAAGGGGCCGCCCAATGAGCCGCTTTCAAACCCTGCAACCGTCGAGCCTGAGCCGCGACGCTTTCGTCAACGCTTTCGCCGACATCTATGAACATTCGCCATGGGTGGCCGAGAAGGCCTACGACCTGGGCGCGGACGCTTCGATCGACGAGATCGAAACCCTGCACCAGCGCATGAGCGACATCCTGTTGAGCGCCGATCACGCCAGCCAGCTTGCGCTGATCAACGCTCACCCGGACCTGGCCGGCAAAGCCGCCGTCCAGGGCCAATTGACCGAAGCCAGCACCAATGAACAGGCGGGCGCCGGTATTCACCAATGCACGGCCGAAGAGTTCCAGCGCTTCACCGAGCTGAACGACGCCTACAAAGCCAAGTTCAAGTTTCCCTTCATCATGGCGGTAAAAGGCAGCAACCGGCATCAGATCCTCGCGGCGTTCGAAACGCGCATTCACAACTCGGTCGATACCGAGTTCAAATGCGCGCTGGCGGAGATCAACAAGATTGCCCTGTTCCGTTTACTGACCCTATAGCGAGCCTGACCCGAGTACATCAAACGCGGAGAGTACCCAGGGTCTTGCAAGCATCCCCAGCCACTTATTTAAAGGCAGACAAGAAGAATGAAAGCTTACGCCGTACCTTTCGAAAAATTCGTCAACCTGGCCGATGCCCGTCTGGGCACCAAAATCATCTCGGTCACCGATGACTGGTTCGCAGACGCCAATCGTCTGTTTCAACCGACCCCGGCCGTATGGAAGGAGGGCGTGTTCGACGACAACGGCAAGTGGATGGACGGCTGGGAATCGCGCCGCAAGCGCTTCGAAGGCTTCGACAGCGCCGTAATCCGTCTGGGCGTACCGGGCTCGATCAAAGGCGTGGACATCGACACTTCATTCTTCACCGGCAACTTCCCGCCATCGGCCTCTCTGGAAGCGTGCTTCCTGGCCTCGGGCGAGCCTGATGAAAACACTCAGTGGACTGAAGTGCTGTCGGCCGTCGAGCTGCAGGGCAACAGCCACCACTACCACGAAATCAGCAACGACCAGGCGTTCAGCCACCTGCGCTTCAACATCTACCCGGACGGTGGTGTCGCCCGTCTGCGCGTGTACGGCATTCCGTTCCGCGACTGGTCGGCGGTTGGCGACAACGAGCAAGTCGATCTGGCAGCGGCCCTGAATGGTGGCCGCGCCCTCGCCTGCTCCGACGAACACTTCGGCCGCATGAGCAACATCCTCAACCCGGGCCGTGGCATCAACATGGGCGACGGCTGGGAAACGGCACGTCGTCGCACCCCGGGCAATGACTGGGTCATCGTCGCGCTGGGTCATCCGGGCGAGATCGAGAAGATCGTCGTCGACACCCTGCACTTCAAAGGCAACTACCCGGACACCTGCTCGATCCAGGGCGCGTTCGTCAAGGGCGGTACTGACAGCCAGATCGAAACCCAGTCGTTGTTCTGGCGCGAACTGCTGCCGAGCCAGAAGCTGGAAATGCACGCCGAACACACCTTCGTCGAGCAGATCAAGGCGCTGGGCCCGATCACCCACATCCGCCTGAACGTGTTCCCGGACGGTGGTGTGAGTCGCCTGCGCGTTTTGGGCAAGGTCGCTAAATAAGCGCTGAAACCATTCGCGAGCAGGCTCGCTCCCACATTTAGAATGCAATCCCCTGTGGGAGCGAGCCTGCTCGCGAAGGCGTCAGAACAGTCAACACAGAATTCGGATAAGAAGAACAGCATGCGCACACTACAGATTGAACCGCTGAGCAAAGAAGCCTTCGCCCCTTTCGGTGACGTGATCGAAACCGACGGCAGCGATCACTTCATGATCAACAACGGTTCGACCATGCGCTTCCATAAACTGGCGACGGTCGAAACCGCTCAGCCTGAGGACAACGCGATCATCAGCATTTTCCGCGCCGACGCGCAGGACATGCCGCTGACCGTTTGCATGCTGGAACGCCATCCGCTGGGCAGCCAGGCTTTCATTCCGCTGCTCGGCAACCCCTTTCTGATCGTGGTCGCGCCAGTTGGCGATGAACCTGTATCAGGCTTGGTCCGCGCCTTCGTCACCAACGGCAGGCAGGGCATTAATTACCATCGCGGCGTCTGGCACCACCCGGTGCTGACGATCGAAAAGCGGGATGACTTCCTGGTGGTTGATCGCAGTGGCACAGGCAATAACTGCGATGAGCATTTTTTCAAAGAGGATGAGCGTTTGATCCTCGCCCCCCACCAATAAGAGAAGGTCTGATCACTCGACAACAAGAGTGACAGGCGAGAGGTAAAGACTGTGGAAGCACATCTGTTGGAATGGCTGAACCTGAGCGTGCGCTGGGTTCACATGATCACTGGCGTGGCCTGGATCGGCGCGTCGTTCTACTTCGTCTGGCTGGAGAACAACCTCAACCGCGTCAACCCGAAAACCGGCCTGGCCGGTGACCTGTGGGCGATCCACGGTGGCGGTATCTATCACCTCGAAAAATACAAACTGGCCCCGCCGGCCATGCCGGAGAACCTGCACTGGTTCAAATGGGAAGCCTACTTCACCTGGATGTCGGGTATCGCGCTGCTGTGCGTGGTGTTCTACTCCAATCCAACGCTCTACCTGCTGGCTCCGGGCAGCACCCTGAGCGGCCCTGAAGGCGTGGCCATCGGTATCGGCTCGCTGTTCCTCGGCTGGTTCATCTACTCCTTCCTGTGCGACTCGGCGCTGGGCAAACGCCCTGCTCTGCTCGGCTTCATTCTGTTCGTGCTGATCATTGGCGCGGCGTATGGCTTCAGCAAAGTGTTCAGCGGTCGTGGTGCGTACCTGCACGTCGGCGCGATCATCGGCACCATCATGGTCGGTAACGTGTTCCGCATCATCATGCCGGCGCAACGTGCACTGGTCGCGGCGATTGCCGAGAACCGTACGCCGGATCCGGCGTTGCCAGCCAAGGGTCTGTTGCGTTCGCGTCATAACAACTACTTCACCCTGCCGGTGCTGTTCATCATGATCAGCAACCACTTCCCGAGCACGTATGGCAGCCAGTACAACTGGTTGATCCTGGCCGGGATCGCGGTGTTGGCGGTGTTGGTGCGTCACTACTTCAACACCCGTCACGACAGCCACAAGTTTGCCTGGACCCTGCCGGTTGCGGCGGTGGGCATGATCAGTCTGGCGTACGTCACCGGCCCGATGCCGATGTCGACCGCGCCGGAAGTGGCCAAGGCTCCGGCAAAAATCGAGTACCAACCGTTGCCGGAAACGGCGCTGGGCGGTGGTGCGAAACCGGCTGAAGCGGCGGCACCTGCCGCACCCGCAGAAGCACCTGCTGCACCGGCACAGGCGTCCAACGCTGGCCCGGGTTTCGACAAAGTGCACAACGTGATTCAAGAACGTTGCACGGTTTGCCACTCGGCGAAACCGACCAGCCCGCTGTTCAGCGCCGCCCCGGCCGGTGTGATGCTCGACACCCCTGAGCAGATCCGCCAGAACGCGGCGCGCATCCAGGCGCAAGCCATCACCACGCAGATCATGCCACTGGGCAACATCACACAGATGACCCAGCAGGAACGTGACCTGATCGGTGCATGGATCGCCCAGGGAGCACAGACCAACTAAGCAACAAAGCTTCGCGAGCAGGCTCGCTCCCACAGAGATCGCGCATTTCCTGTGGGAGCGAGCCTGCTCGCGAATCGCCTTAACGCGGTTTACCTGATGCAAAGAAACAGCTGTGAGCAACCCGGCAGCTGTTCAATCACAAGAATAAAAAGATCCGAGGTGTTGCATGTCCGAGCTGTCCAAAGCGCGCATCCCCGACGCACCCGCCATTCAGCGATTGCCCCTTTTGCAACTGATCCTGGTCGGTTTGCAACATGTTCTGCTGATGTACGGTGGTGCCATCGCGGTGCCGCTGATCATTGGACAGGCCGCTGGCCTGAGTCGTGAAGAAATCGCCTTCCTGATCAACGCCGACCTGCTGGTCGCCGGCATCGCCACCATCGTGCAGTCCTTAGGGATAGGCCCGATGGGCATTCGCATGCCGGTGATGATGGGCGCCAGTTTTGCTGCCGTCGGCAGCATGGTCGCCATGGCCGGCATGCCCGGTATAGGCCTGCAAGGCATCTTCGGTGCGACGATCGCCGCCGGTTTCTTCGGCATGCTCATCGCGCCGTTCATGTCCAAGGTCGTACGCTTCTTCCCGCCGCTGGTGACCGGCACGGTCATCACCTCGATCGGTTTGTCGCTCTTCCCCGTGGCCGTGAACTGGGCCGGTGGCGGCGCCGCTGCTGCGCAATTCGGCTCACCGATTTATCTGGCCATCGCCGCCTTGGTGCTGGGCACCATTCTGTTGGTTCACCGTTTCATGCGCGGTTTCTGGGTGAATATTTCCGTGCTGATCGGCATGTGCCTGGGCTACCTGCTGTGCGGTGCGATCGGTATGGTCGATCTGAGCGGCATGGCCAATGCGCCCTGGGTTCAGTTCGTCACCCCGCTGCATTTCGGCATGCCGAAATTCGAACTGGCACCGATCCTGTCGATGTGCCTGGTGGTGGTAATCATCTTCGTAGAATCCACCGGGATGTTCCTCGCCCTGGGCAAGATCACCGGCCAGGAAGTCTGCCCGCGCATGCTGCGTCGCGGCTTGCTGTGCGATGCCGGCGCGTCGTTCTTCGCCGGTTTCTTCAACACCTTCACCCACTCCTCGTTCGCGCAGAACATCGGTCTGGTGCAAATGACCGGCGTGCGTTGCCGCTCGGTAACCATCGTTGCCGGTGGCCTGCTGATCGTCCTGAGCCTGCTGCCGAAAGCGGCGTTTCTGGTGGCGTCGATTCCACCGGCGGTATTGGGCGGCGCAGCGATTGCGATGTTCGGCATGGTCGCCGCGACCGGGATCAAGATTCTCCAGGAAGCCGACATCGGTGACCGCCGCAACCAGTTGCTGGTCGCGGTGAGCATCGGCATGGGCCTGATTCCGGTGGTGCGTCCGGAGTTCTTCGCGCACCTGCCGCTGTGGATGAGCCCGATTACCCACAGCGGCATCGCCATGGCAACACTCAGCGCACTGACGCTGAACCTGTTGTTCAACATTCTCGGCGGCAAAGAGCGCGCAGCGATCAACGACTGCCACGCGCACCAGCATTAACGAAGTCACCACAAAACCTTGTGGGAGCGAGCCTGCTCGCGAAAGCGGTGTGTCATTCAACAGTGATGGCGACTGACACGCCCTCTTCGCGAGCAGGCTCGCTCCCACAGGGGGCAAGCAACCGCTCTGCGCCTCAAACAATAAAAACAAGAGGGAGCAACAGATGATTCGCACGCAAACCAACGTTCTGTTGAGTGGCGGCCTGCTGGCCGCGAGTCAGGCCATGGCCGGCGATTTGCTGCTGTGGCAAACCAACAGCCTCAGCTACCTGTACGGCAAGAACTTCGCGATCAACCCGTCGATCCAGCAGACGCTCACCTTCGAGCACGCCGACAAGTGGAAGTACGGCGATAACTTCCTGTTCGTCGACAAGATCTTCTACAACGGCAAGGAAGACGCGAACAAAGGCCCGCATGCGTTCTACGGTGAATTCACCCCGCGCTTCTCGTTCGGCAAGATCTTCGACCAGAAACTCGAGTTCGGCCCGATCAAAGACGTCCTGCTCGCCATGACTTACGAGTACGGCGAAGGCGACAGCGAGGCCTACCTGATCGGCCCCGGCTTCGACCTCAAGGTGCCGGGCTTCAACTACGTCACCCTGAACATCTTCCGCCGCCAGACCGAAGGCCCACGTCCCGGCGACGGCGTCTGGCAGATCACCCCCGGCTGGTCCTATAGCTTTCCCCTGGGCAATTCCGATGTGCTGATCGACGGCTACCTCGACTGGGTGGTCGACAACGATGAGAACTCGCGCGGCACCTACCACGCCAACCTGCACATCAATCCGCAGATCAAATATGACCTCGGCAAAGCTTTGGGCTGGAGCCAGAAGCAACTGTATGTCGGCACCGAATACAGCTATTGGAAAAACAAATACGGCGTCGAAAACACGCACAACTTCGACACCAATCAGAACACCGCCAGCCTGCTGGTGAAGGTGCACTTTTAAGATGGCCCGCAACCGTGCCCCATACTTGTCGTCGGTGCTCTGTTGCGGGGCACTTGAGAGCTGGCCGAGGAGTCAGTATTCTCCGCGACCTCTTGAATTCGGTCTAAAAAAAAGCCCGGATTTAATTCCTGACCGAAAAGCCAACTTATCCCGGCCCCGGTCAGTACCGAGGCATCCCGAAAACACGCTCAATCGACTGTTTTTAAGCAGCCGAGAGGGCGTTTTTTTGCTTTTCGAAAGCCTTGGCCCAGCTCTTGCTATATCGCTTGCCACAAGCAGCAAAGCTGACCGATTGGATGATTTTTGCAGCAACGAAAAAAGGCGCCACACCAGAGCGCCGATCTTAAAAAAACAACGTGGAACACCTACTTTGGGAGCAACCGAATGAAACGTATGTGCACCAGCCTGATGCTCGCGGGATCGATGTTGGCCGGCGGTCAGGCCATGGCCGAAGGCCTGCTGCAATGGCAGAACAACAGCCTGACCTACCTCTATGGCAAAGACTTCCAGGTCAACCCGCGCATCCAGCAGACCGTCACCTTCGAACACGCCGATGCGTGGAAGTACGGGGATAACTTCCTGTTCGTCGACAAGATCTTTTACAACGGCAAGCCTGATAGCGGCGTCGGCAACAACACCTATTACGGCGAGTTCAGCCCGCGCCTGTCGCTGGGCAAGATCCTCGACCAGAAGATCGAATTCGGTCCGATCAAAGACGTGCTGCTGGCGATGACCTATGAGTTCGGTGAAGGCGACGTCGAGTCGTATCTGATCGGTCCTGGTTTCGACCTGGCCATCCCGGGCTTCGACTACTTCCAGTTGAACTTCTACCAGCGCCACACCGAAGGCCCGCGTGCGGGTGACAATGTCTGGCAGATCACCCCGGTGTGGTCGTACACCATTCCGGTCGGCGACTCGAACATACTGATCGACGGTTTCATGGACTGGGTCAGCGACAACGACGTCAACAAAAAGGGCGAGTACCACGCCAACCTGCACTTCAACCCACAGATCAAATATGACCTGGGCAAGGCGCTGCGTCTGGGTGAGAAGCAGTTGTATGTCGGTGTTGAATACGACTACTGGAAAGACAAGTACGGCATCGACGATACCGGTGCGTTCAAGACCAATCAGAGCAACACCAGCTTCCTGGTGAAGTACCACTTCTGATAAAAATCAAAAGATCGCAGGCTTCGCCAGCTCCTACAGGGATAGCGCATTCTAATGTAGGAGCTGCCGAAGGCTGCGATCTTTTGCTTTAAAATGGCAATCCCAAAAACCGGCACAGCTCCTCGCGCTTGGCCAGCGCATCGCGCCGCCCCAGATCGATCAACTCGCTGCAATACCCCGCCTCGAACAGCAGATAACTCAACACCCCTGCCCCACTGGTCTTGGTCGCCCCCGGCCCGCGCAAGAACAAGCGCAACGCCGCCGGCAACTCCTGGCGATGCCGCGCCGCGATTTCATCGATCGGCTGACTCGGCGAGATCACCAGCACCTCCACCGGCGCCACACCCAACTCACGCGTCGGTGTGCCGGCGGGCATCAAGTGGCTGAACTGGTTGAGACGCTGAAGTAACTCGATGTCGCTCTCCAGACTGTCAATGAACGTGCTGTTGAGCATGTGCCCGCCAATCTGCGCCAGCGTCGGTTGTTGCCCGGTGTAGGCGCGTTCCAGCGGCTGCTGCGGATCGAACCCGCGCGGGTTGCCACTGACGCCCACCACCAGCACTCGGCTCGCGCCCAGGTGCAATGCCGGGCTGATCGGCGCCGATTGCCGCACCGCGCCGTCGCCAAAATATTCATCGCCGAGTTTGACCGGCGCGAACAGCAACGGGATCGCCGAACTGGCGAGCAGGTGCTCCACCGTCAGTTCCGTCGGCACGCCAATGCGCCGGTGACGCAACCAGGCATCGATCGTGCCGCCCCCCTGATAGAACGTCACTGCTTGCCCCGACTCATAGCCGAACGCCGTCACCGCCACCGCATGCAATTGCTTGCGGGCGATGGATTCGGCGATGCCGGGCATGTGCAGTTTTTCTTCGAGCAAGTCGCGCAGTGGCGAACTGTTGAGCAGCGCCACCGGCAGTTGCCGACCGAGGCCGAGCAGGCTGTGGCTGACAAAGCGGCTGGCCTGACGGATAACCCCGGGCCAGTCACTGCGCAGCACGCGATGGCTGCGAAAGCCCTGCCAGAACAAGGTCAGACGTTCGATCGCAGCGCGAAAGTCCGTGGCGCCACTGGCGAGGCTGACCGCGTTAATCGCCCCGGCCGATGTGCCGACGATCACCGGAAACGGATTGTCCGCGCCAATCGGCAGCAATTCGGCAATCGCCGCCAGCACCCCCACCTGATACGCCGCCCGAGCCCCGCCGCCGGAAAGAATCAAACCTGTGACCGGTTCAGCTGGGCTCATCGCAACACTCCATGGTGCTTAAAAGGATGGGTGAATCAACCGCGTTTGGCGTAAAGCTTCGGCTCGCCCGGTGGACGGCTCTTAAAGCGCCGATGCGCCCACAGGTACTGCTCGGGACAGGCACGCAAGGCGCTCTCGACCCACTGATTGATGCGAATGCAGTCGGCTTCTTCGGTTTCGCCGGGGAAATCTTCCAGCGGCGGATGAATCACCAAGCGATAACCGCTGCCATCGGCCAGACGTTCCTGTGTGAACGGCACCACCAGCGCCTTGCCCAGACGGGCAAATTTCGTCGTCGCCGTCACGGTCGCCGCCTGAATGCCGAACAGTGGCACGAAGATGCTCTGCTTGGCGCCGTAATCCTGATCCGGTGCGTACCAGATCGCGCGACCGGAGCGCAGCAGTTTGAGCATGCCGCGCACGTCGTCACGCTCCACTGCCAGCGAATCGAGATTGTGCCGCTCGCGACCGCGACGCTGGACGAAGTCGAACAACGGGTTTTTGTGTTCGCGGTACATGCCATCAATCGTGTGCTGCTGACCGAGCAACGCCGCGCCGATTTCCAGCGTGGTGAAATGCGCCGCCATCAGGATCACGCCTTTGCCTTCGCGCTGGGCCTTTTGCAAGTGCTCCAGGCCCTCAACGTGGGCCAGCCTGGCCAGACGCTCGCGCGACCACCACCAGCTCATGGCCATTTCGAAAAAGGCGATACCGGTGGAGGCGAAATTCTCCTTGAGCAGGCGTTTGCGCTCGGCGGCGGATTTTTCCGGGAAGCACAGTTCAAGATTGCGCTTGGCAATGCGCCGCCGGTCGCCGGCCACGCGATACATCAACGCGCCCAAAACGCGACCGATGGTCAGCAAGGCCGGATACGGCAACTGGACGATCAGCCACAAAAGCCCCAGACCGCACCAGAGCGGCCAGAAGCGTGGCGATAAAAAGGCTGTTCGAAAACGCGGGCGATCCATTAAAGCTTCCGTAAATACAGTGGCCGCGCATTCTACATCGTTCGACCCGGCTTGCGGCTCGCGGGCGTTCTCGTTATAAGTCTCGGCACTTTTAGTGACAAGCCGTTGTATGCCGACATGAGCCAAACCGAACCGTTAGACCAAGATCCCGTATTCCAGCTCAAGGGCAGCATGCTGGCCATTACTGTGCTGGAACTGGCCCGTAACGACCTCGAAAGCCTCGATCGGCAATTGGCCGCCAAAGTCGCCCAGGCGCCGAACTTCTTCAGCAACGCGCCGCTGGTTCTGGCGCTGGACAAACTGCCGCCGAGCGAAGGCGCCGTCGATCTGCCGGGCCTGATGCGTGTGTGCCGTCAACATGGCCTGCGCACCCTGGCGATTCGCGCCAGCCGTATCGAAGACATCGCCGCCGCCATCGCCATCGACATTCCGGTGCTGCCACCGTCGGGCGCCCGTGAGCGGCCGCTGGAAGCCCCGGAACCGGAAGTCAAAAAGAAACCGGAAAAGCCGCCAGAGCCGACCATCAAACCGACCCGCATCATCACGACGCCAGTACGTGGTGGCCAACAGATATATGCCCAGGGTGGCGATCTGGTCGTGGTGTCTTCGGTCAGTCCGGGGGCGGAACTTCTCGCCGATGGCAACATCCATGTATACGGCCCGATGCGTGGCCGTGCGCTGGCCGGCGTGAAGGGTGATACCAAGGCACGGATTTTCTGTCAGCAATTGAGCGCTGAACTGATCTCCATCGCCGGCCATTACAAGGTTTCCGAAGATTTGCGCCGCGATCCACTGTGGGGCTCCGGCGTACAGGTCAGCCTGTCGGCCGACGTGTTGAACATCATTCGGCTTTAACGGATACTGCCGCATTTTCCAAGCATCTCTAAAACGTAGCGAAAACGGCTCAAACGAAGTAGGAAAAAGGCCAAAAGCCAAATTCCAGCCAAGGCTGTCCGACTGCAGTAGTTTTCAAGAGATGTTTTTCAGGGGCTAAAAAGTCCTTCTTCCTTAGGGGTGAAACACCTTGGCCAAGATTCTCGTGGTTACATCCGGCAAGGGTGGTGTGGGTAAGACCACCACCAGCGCCGCTATCGGTACCGGCCTCGCTCTGCGCGGCCACAAAACAGTGATCGTCGACTTCGACGTGGGCTTGCGTAACCTTGACCTGATCATGGGTTGCGAGCGCCGCGTGGTGTATGACTTCGTCAACGTAGTCAACGGCGAAGCCAACCTGCAACAGGCCCTGATCAAAGACAAGCGCCTGGAAAACCTCTACGTACTGGCCGCCAGTCAGACCCGCGACAAAGACGCGCTGACCCAGGAAGGCGTGGAAAAAGTCCTGATGCAATTGAAGGAAGACTTCGAATTCGTGGTCTGCGACTCCCCGGCGGGCATCGAGAAAGGTGCGCACCTGGCGATGTATTTCGCCGACGAAGCGATCATCGTGACCAACCCGGAAGTGTCCTCGGTACGCGACTCCGACCGCATGCTCGGCCTGCTGGCCAGCAAATCGCGTCGTGCCGAACTCGGCGAAGAGCCGATCAAGGAACACCTCCTGCTGACCCGTTACAACCCGCAGCGCGTCAGCGATGGCGAGATGCTGGGCGTCGAAGACGTGAAGGAAATTCTGGCCGTGACCCTGCTGGGCGTCATCCCAGAGTCGCAGGCGGTCCTGAAAGCTTCCAACTCGGGCGTCCCGGTGATTCTCGACGACCAGAGCGATGCCGGTCAGGCGTACAGCGATGCCGTTGATCGTCTGCTGGGCAAAGAAAAAGAACATCGTTTCCTCGATGTTACGAAGAAGGGATTCTTCGAGCGCCTGTTTGGAGGTAGGTAATGAACCTTTTTGACTTCTTTCGTGCCAACAAAAAGCCAAGTACCGCCTCGGTAGCGAAAGAGCGTCTACAGATCATCGTGGCGCATGAGCGCGGCCAGCGCAGCACGCCGGATTACTTGCCAGCCTTGCAGAAGGAACTGGTCGACGTGATCCGCAAGTACGTCAACATCGGCAACGACGACGTACATGTTGCACTGGAAAGCCAGGGCAGTTGCTCGATTCTGGAACTCAACATCACCCTGCCTGATCGCTGAGTCGATTTGGCAGTCGCTACGGCGGCTCGGACTATTGATGCTTGTGTAGGAGCTGCCGAAGGCTGCGATCTTTTGATCTTCAACGTCAAAAGATCGCAGCCTTCGGCAGCTCCTACAGGGTTATCAGCAGTTCCGAGCCGCCGTTGGCATTTGTTACGAGGCTGTTTTAATGCCGCTGTCCAACATCCGCATCATCCATCAGGACGCCGCCGTACTGGTGGTCGACAAACCGACGTTGCTGCTCTCGGTGCCCGGTCGCGCCGACGACAACAAGGATTGCCTGATTACCCGCCTGCAGGAAAACGGCTACCCGGAAGCGCGCATCGTCCATCGCCTGGACTGGGAAACCTCCGGCATCATTCTGCTGGCGCGTGACGCCGACACGCATCGCGAACTGTCGCGCCAGTTTCACGACCGCGAAACCGAAAAGGCCTACACCGCTTTGGCCTGGGGTCAGCCGGAACTCGACAGTGGCAGCATCGACCTGCCCTTGCGTTACGACCCGCCGACCAAACCGCGCCATGTCGTCGATCACGAATTCGGCAAACATGCGCTGACCTTCTGGCGTGTGCTGGAACGTTGCGGTGACTGGTGTCGCGTCGAGCTGACGCCAATCACCGGGCGTTCGCACCAGTTACGCGTGCACATGCTGTCCATTGGACATCCGCTGCTCGGTGATGGCCTCTACGCCCACGAGCAGGCGCTGGCGGCCTGGCCACGCCTGTGCCTGCACGCGAGCATGCTCAGCTTCACCCACCCGCAAACCGGCGAACGCCTGCGCTTCGAGTGCCCCGCCCCCTTCTGACCCCCACCGCCGGCCCCATGCAGGAGCTGCCGAAGGCTGCGATCTTTTGATCTGGTGTTTCGTAAATCAAAACAAGATCAAAAGATCGCAGCCTTCGGCAGCTCCTACAGGGATCCGGTTCAGATTCAATTCCCCGGCCGATGCGTTAAACTCCCGCCCATTGCTGTCTGGAGTTTCTTATGCGCGAAGAGTTGAACCAAGGCCTGATCGACTTTCTCAAGGCCTCCCCTACCCCGTTCCACGCCACCGCCAGTCTGGTGCAGCGTCTGGAGGCTGCCGGTTTCGTGCGCCTCGACGAGCGCGAGCCATGGACCACCGAGCCGAACGGCCGCTATTACGTCACCCGAAACGACTCCTCGATCGTCGCGATCAAAATGGGCCGCACTTCGCCACTGCACGGCGGCATCCGCCTGGTCGGCGCGCACACCGACAGCCCGTGCCTGCGGGTCAAGCCGCAACCGGAACTGCAGCGTCAGGGCTTCTGGCAACTGGGCGTTGAAGTCTACGGCGGCGCGCTGCTGGCACCGTGGTTCGACCGCGATCTGTCGCTGGCCGGCCGCGTGACCTTCCGCCGCGACGGCAAAGTCGAAAGCCAGTTGATCGACTTCAAGGCACCGATCGCGATCATTCCGAACCTGGCCATTCACCTCAACCGTGAAGCCAATCAGGGCTGGGCGATCAACGCGCAGACCGAACTGCCGCCGATCCTCGCACAATTTGCCGGTGACGAGCGTGTCGACTTCCGCGCCGTGCTCACCGATCAACTGGCCCGCGAACATGGTTTGAACGCCGACGTGGTGCTCGATTACGAGCTGAGTTTCTACGACACGCAAAGCGCTGCAGTCATCGGCCTCAACGGTGACTTCATTGCCGGCGCGCGCCTCGACAACCTGCTGTCGTGCTACGCCGGCCTGCAAGCCTTGCTCACCGCTGAAACCGACGAAACCTGCGTGCTGGTGTGCAACGACCACGAAGAAGTCGGCTCCTGCTCGGCCTGCGGTGCCGACGGCCCGATGCTCGAACAGACCCTGCGTCGTCTGCTGCCGGAAGGTGACGAGTTCGTCCGCACCATCCAGAAATCCCTGCTGGTCTCGGCCGACAACGCCCACGGCGTGCACCCCAACTACGCGGAAAAGCACGACGCCAACCACGGCCCGAAACTCAACGCCGGCCCGGTGATCAAGGTCAACAGCAACCAGCGCTACGCCACCAACAGCGAAACCGCCGGTTTCTTCCGCCATCTGTGCATGGCCGAAGAAGTCCCGGTACAGAGCTTCGTGGTGCGCAGCGACATGGGTTGCGGCTCGACCATCGGCCCGATCACTGCCAGCCACCTGGGCGTGCGCACTGTCGATATCGGCCTGCCGACCTTCGCCATGCACTCGATCCGCGAACTGTGCGGCAGCCACGACCTGGCGCACCTGGTCAAAGTGCTGAGCGCGTTCTACGCCTGCCGCGAGTTGCCCTAAAAACTTCGCGAGCAGGCTCGCTCCCACTTTGGAATGCATTCAAACTGTGGGAGCGAGCCTGCTCGCGAAAGCGCCAGTTCAGACCACACATATTTCATCTTTGGATTGACTCGATTCTGATACACATCAGAACAGCTCAAGCAAAACCGACCTAGACTTACATCATTCATTTCGACAAGGCAGTCTCCATGATTTCGATGTCTGCGTTCCACGCCATGCTCGTCCCGATCCTGACCGGAATGATCCTGTTGGCCATCGGCTTCAACTTCCGTGACAAGAACGCCGGTGTGTTTTCCATGTGGATCGGCATGCTGATGATCCTCGCCACTGTGGTTTACAAGATCCTCGCCAAACTCAACGAATAAATCCGCACCCGGCTCGCATTGAATGGGTGGGCCTCGTACACTCCAGCGAATCCGCCCCTTGCGAGGTTGACCGCCTAGTGTTCGCTCGTCTTTTTGCTTTGCCCAGTCTGTTCCTTGTCTGCCTGATGGCGCTATTGCCGCTGGCGCCCGCCCATGCGGTCGGTTTGCCCGGTCTGCTTAACACCAACAAGGCGCAACCCGAAGCCCAGGAACCGCTCGGCCAGTCCCTCGACGAAGTCATCAAGTCGCTGGAAAACGACAAGCAACGCGCGCAACTGCTGACCGACCTGAAGAAGCTGCGCGACGCCACCAAAAAGGCCCAGGCCAGCCCCGAAGAAGGCGTGCTGGGCTTGATCGGCGGCACCCTCGCCAGCTTCGAAAAACAATTCACCGGCGCCGACAGCCCGCTCAACCGCTGGGGCAACGAGTTCGACCTGGCCAAGGACGAACTGAGCGCGATGATGCTGCCGGCCAACGAGTGGCTGCCGATCATCTTCGGCTTCGCCATGATCCTGATGGTCTGGAGCCTGCTCGCCGCTGCATTGATCTGGCTCGGTCACCGGGTGCGTATGCGTTTCGGCCTCACCGAAGAACTGCCGCAACACCCCAAAGCCCTCGACATGCTGCGCTTTGCATTGCGCAAACTTGGGCCGTGGCTGATCGCGTTGGTGATGACCGTTTATATGAGCTACGCCTTGCCATCGTCATTGGGCAAAAGCCTGGCGATGGTGCTGGCTTATGCGCTGGTGGTCGGCACCTGTTTCTCGGCGATCTGCGTGATCGCGTTTTCCCTACTCGACGGCCCGCACCGCCATCGTGCGCTGTACATCCTGCGTCATCAGGCGTTCCGGCCGCTGTGGCTGATCGGCAGCTTCGCCGCGTTCGGTGAGGCGCTGAATGATCCACGCCTGATCGAAAGCCTCGGCGTGCATCTGGCGCACACCGCTGCAACCATCGCCAATGTCCTCGCGGCGCTGTCGACCGGCCTGTTTATCCTGCGTTTCCGCCGGCCGATTGCGCACCTGATCCGCAACCAGCCGCTGTCTCGACGTCTCACCCGCCGAGCTCTCAGCGACACCATCGAAATCCTCGGCACGTTCTGGTACGTGCCGGCGCTGGTGCTGGTCGGCATCTCGCTTTTCGCCACGTTCGTCTCCGCCGGCGACACCAGCACCGCACTGCGCCAGTCGCTGATCTGCACCGTGCTGCTGGTGTTGTGCATGGTGATCAACGGCCTGGTGCGCCGTCATTCCTTGAAACCGCAACGCGGGCCGAAACGTCACGCGCTGTATTCCGAGCGATTGAAAAGCTTCTTCTACACCCTCGCGCACCTGGTAGTCTGGCTGGTCTTTATCGAGCTCGGCCTGCGCGTCTGGGGCCAGTCGCTGATCGGTTTCGCCGAGGGTGAAGGGCACGACGTCAGCGTCAAATTGTTCAGCCTGATCGGTACGCTGATTTTCTCCTGGCTGATCTGGATCCTCGCCGACACGGCCGTGCACCACGCCCTCACCCGCTCGCGCAAAGGTCTGGCCAACGCTCGCGCGCAAACGATGATGCCGCTGATCCGCAACGTGCTGTTCGTGGCGATATTCATCATTGCGCTGATCGTCGCGCTGGCGAACATGGGCATGAACGTTACGCCACTGCTGGCCGGTGCCGGTGTGATCGGTCTGGCCATCGGTTTCGGTGCGCAGTCGCTGGTCGCGGATTTGATTACCGGCCTGTTCATCATCATCGAAGACTCGCTGGCCATCGACGACTACGTCGACGTCGGCGGCCACCTCGGCACCGTCGAAGGCCTGACCATCCGCACCGTGCGCCTGCGCGACATCGACGGCATCGTCCACACCATCCCGTTCAGCGAAATCAAAAGCATCAAGAACTACTCGCGGGAATTCGGCTACGCAATTTTCCGCGTCGCGGTGCCGTACAACATGGAAATCGACGACGCGATCAAACTGATGCGCGAAGTCGGGCAGAAGATGCGTACCGATCCGTTGCAGCGACGCAACATCTGGTCACCGCTGGAGATTCAGGGCGTGGAAAGTTTCGAGTCCGGCAGCGCGATTTTGCGCGCGCGGTTCAAGACTGCGCCGATCAAACAGTGGGAAGTGTCCCGGGCGTTCAACCTGTCCCTGAAACGACATCTGGACGAAGCCGGGCTGGATCTGGCGACGCCACGCATGAGCGTGCAAGTGATCACTGCCGGCGGCGGTCAGCCGAAGGAATAGCACTCAGGCGCGTGGTTGCAGTCACAGGCAGGGAAGCCCGACAACAATAATCAAGGAGTAACCGATGCAACTGACGCGCATTGCCCAAGCCGTTCTGCTCAGCCTATTCGCCAGCCACGCTGGCGCGGCGACCATGGACAGCACCCGCACGCAAATTGCCGAACAAGCGCAAAAGCTCGAACCCGAACTGCTGGAAACCCGCCGCGACATCCACGCCCATCCCGAGCTCGGCAACACTGAAAAACGCACCGCCGAGCTGGTCGCCAAACAACTCAAGGCCATGGGCCTGGACGTGAAAACCGGCGTCGCTCGCACCGGCGTTGTCGCCATCCTCAAGGGTGGCCTGCCCGGCCCGACTGTGGCCCTGCGCGCCGACATGGACGCGCTGCCGGTCAAGGAAGTCGCCGACCTGCCGTTCGCCTCGAAAGCCAAGGGCACCTATCTCGACAAAGAAGTCGACGTCATGCACGCCTGCGGCCACGACGCCCACACCGCGATCCTGCTCAGCACAGCGAAAATTCTCACGGGCATGCGCGACACCCTGCCCGGCACCGTGGTGTTCTATTTCCAGCCAGCCGAAGAAGGCCCAAGCGACTTCATCCCCGACGGCAAAAACACCTGGGGCGCAAAAATGATGGTCGAGGAAGGCGTGATGAAATCACCCAAACCCGACGCAGTCTTCGGCCTGCACGTCTGGGCCGGTGTCCCCGCCGGCCAGATCGCCTACCGCCCCGGCGCTACCCTGGCCAGTTCCGACGACCTGCGCATCAAAATCCTCGGCAAACAAACCCACGCCGGCCGCCCATGGGACGGCATCGACCCGATCACCGTCGGCGCACAAACCATCGTCGGCCTGCAAACCGTGGTCAGTCGCCGTACCGATATCTCCTCTTATCCGTCGGTGGTCAGCATCGGCACCATCAACGGCGGAACCCGCTACAACATCATCCCCGAATCCGTCGACATGACCGGCACGATCCGCTCCTACGACTACGGCATTCGCCAGAAACTGCACGCCGACGTCCGCCAGACCGTGGAAAAAATCGCCGAAAGCGGCGGCGCCAAAGCGGACGTGACCATCATCGAAAAATACGACCCGACCATCAACAACCCGGCGCTGACGGAAAAGATGCTGCCGACCTTGAAGTGGGCGGCCAAGGATGATGTGGTGAATGCACCGCTGGTGGGAGGCGCGGAAGACTTCTCGTTCTTTGCCAAAGAAGCGCCGGGACTGTTCGTGTTTCTGGGCGTGACACCACGGGATCAGGACATGAGCAAGGCAGCGCCGAATCACAATCCGGGGTTCTTTGTGGATGAGTCGGCGCTGGTGGTGGGCGTGAGGACATTGGCCTCGTTGGCGACGGATTATTTGTATGCCAATGCGGGGGCGGGCAAGTAGTGATGAAGTGACTGTGGGGGCGCCTTCGCGAGCAGGCTCGCTCCCACATTTGGACCGTGTGTAGCCTGCCAGAAATGGGTCGGCTGTCAGGGCGTCTTCGCGAGTAGGCTCACTCCCACATTTAGACCGTGTGCAGCCTGCCAGAAAATGGTCGGCTGTCAGGCCGCCATCACGAGCAGGCTCACTCCCACATTTGGACCGTGTGCAGCGTGCCAGAAATGGGTCGGCTGTCAGGGCGCCTTCGCGAGCAGCGAGCAGGCTCGCTCCCACATTTGGACCGTGTGCAGCCTGCCAGAAATTGGTCGGCTGTCAGGCCGCCATCGCGAGCAGGCTCACTCCCACATTTGGACCGTGTGCAGCCTGCCAGAAATGGGTCGGCTGTCAGGCCGCCATCGCGAGCAGGCTCGCTCCCACATTTGGACCGTGTGCAGCCTGCCAGAAATGGGTCGGCTGTCAGGGCGCCATCGCGAGCAGGCTCACTCCTACAAGGGATTGAGTACATCCGCAAGAAACAGGTCGGCTGTCAGGCCGCCTTCGCGAGCAGGCTCACTCCTACAATTGGATCGCGTGCAATCTGCGAAAATCAGGTCGGCTGTCAGGCCGCCATCGCTGGCAAGCCAGCTCCCACAGAGATTGAGTTCACCGTTAGATATTCGTATCGCTTCGGCTTCTCACCACTCAACACAATGAGCGCAAGCTCGAGTACCGCTCTTGATCTTGCCGTGCTGGCCCCTTCGGCAGGCTGAGTGGAGGGATTGATCCGGGTGTGGGAGCGCAGCGACCGTTTGGCGAAGCCAAACACATCGAGAGGAGGTGCAGCGAAGCAAACCGGAGGCGATGCGCCCGGATCGATCCCGGAGCGAAGGAACCCCGAGCCCCAGCGAGCGGGCCGAACGCCGGGGCCCAGCCTTTTGCTTACTTTTCGGCGTCTGGAAAAGTGAGTCGCTGTAAGAGCGAAACCGTCAGCGGCGACACCCGCAGAAACGGATATTCACCCAGAACCCAATAGCCTGGTCGGCCCACAGGCCGCCAAGGCCAAAGCCTCAAACAACATCAACCCCGACGTGAATCGCATCATGCCGCCAAAACTCCAGGTCACAATCAATCAACCGCTCATGCTGATCATAATTAACCCGAGCAATCCTTAACCCCGGACTCCCCACAGAAACCCGCAAAGCCGCCGCCGCATCCACCGACAATGAAGTCGGAACAATCTCAAAGCGCACCCGCCCATAGTGCAAATCGTAATGCCGCGCATACAACTCAGTAATCGACTGATTCAAATCAAACTCAAGAATCCCCGGAAAAAACTGCGGATTCAAATAATGCTCCACATATAAAACCAGCCGCCCATCAATCCGCCGCGAACGACAAATCTGAATCACACTCGACAACGCCGGAAGCTGCAACCAGGCACACACCGCCGCCGACGCTGGCTGCAACCGCGCCGAAATAACCTCCGTCGAAGGCACCCGCCCCTGCGCACTGACCATCGCGTGAAAGTGACTGCGCTGCATCAGGTTATAGGCCAGGCGCGGCGGCGAAACGAACCAGCCACGGCGCTCCTCACGATAAATCTGCCCCTGCGCCTCCAGCTGCAACAACGCCTCACGCACGGTAATCCGAGTCGTACCGAACAACTCACTGAGCTTGCGCTCGGCCGGCAACTTGCTGCCCGCCGCCAGCAAGCCGTGATCGAGTTGCTCCTGCAACACCTGGCCAATCGCTGTCACCGCTTTTGTTGCCTCATCGCGCATCAACGTTACCTATCTGGACTAGACCAGCACTGTTTCGGGGCAAAACCGCACGGCGATCGAGCCGTTTACTGATGTTGCAAGCCTAGGCAGTGCAGATGACCGAGAGATGACAAAACTACTGAACGGTCGTCTTCATGACTTGCAATACATCGGCCAAGTCCCTTGCTCTCCGGGCCTTTGAGCATGGTCTACGCTTATCTGGCACCCGCCAATACCGGGCAAATAAAAGGCCTGCCGCAAGGCCGCCGACATCAAAGTGTCATCCAGCCCGCTTAAATTGGCTCAGGTATTGCTGACCTAGACCAACAACCACCGCAATCGCAGCGTTGAACACGACCAAGGAGCTTCGGAATGAAACAGCTTTTCCTGGCAACACTGTTAGGCTCGACCATTGCAATGTGCACCTCGGCCATGGCCGCCGGCACCGATCTGAAAACCCTCGAAGCCGCTGCGAAAGCGGAAGGCGCCGTCAACAGCGTCGGCATGCCCGATGACTGGGCCAACTGGAAAGGCACCTGGGAAGACCTGGCCAAAACCTACGGCCTCAAGCACATCGACACCGACATGAGCTCGGCCCAGGAAATCGCCAAGTTCGCCGCAGAAAAAGACAACGCCACCGCCGACATCGGCGACGTCGGTGCCGCCTTCGGCCCGATCGCGGTCAAGCAAGGCGTAGTGCAACCGTACAAGCCAAGCACCTGGGATCAAGTCCCGGACTGGGCCAAGGACAAGGACGGCAACTGGGCACTGGCCTACACCGGCACCATCGCGTTCATCGTCAACAAAAAGCTGCTGCACGGTTCCGAAGTACCGACCAAATGGGCTGACCTCAAGGGCGGCAAATACAAGGTCTCCATCGGTGACGTGAGCACCGCCGCCCAAGCCGCCAACGGCGTGCTCGCTGCGGCACTGGCCAACGGTGGCGACGAGAAAAACATCAAGCCTGCCCTGCTGCTGTTTGCAGACATTGCCAAACAGGGTCGCCTGTCGATGGCCAACCCGACCATCGCCACCATGGAAAAAGGCGAGATCGAAGTCGGTGTGGTCTGGGACTTCAACGGCCTCAGCTACAAAGCCAAGATGGCCAACCCGGATGATTATGTGGTGCTGATCCCATCCGACGGTTCGGTGATTTCCGGCTACACCACGATCATCAACAAGTACGCGAAAAACCCGAACGCCGCCAAGCTGACCCGCGAATACATCTTCAGCGACGCCGGCCAGACCAACCTCGCCCGCGGCAACGCCCGTCCGATCCGCGCCGAGCACCTGCAACTGCCGGAAGACGTGAAGGCCAAGCTGCTGCCGAACGAGCAGTACAAAAAGGTTACCCCGATCAAAGACGCCGATGCGTGGGAAAAGACTTCGAAAGCCCTGCCACAGCAGTGGAACGAAGAAGTCATCGTCGAGATGAAATAACGCAGCTGATCACCACTTTGTGATCTGAAACAAATCCCCATGTAGGAGTGAGCCTGCTCGCGATCGCGGTAGTTCAGTCAACATTGTCGTTGAATGTTCAACCGCCATCGCGAGCAGGCTCACTCCTACAGGGGATCTCGGTTGAGTCTGAAATTTATCGTTTCGCGGAGTTTTTGCCCCTATGAAGCACAACGTCATCCTTGTCGTGCTCGACGGTCTCAACTACGAGGTCGCGCGTCACGCCATGGGGCATCTGCAGGCTTATGTTGGCGCAGGACGCGCCGCGCTCTACCAGTTGGAGTGCGAACTGCCAGCCCTGTCCCGACCACTTTATGAATGCATCCTCACCGGCGTGCCGCCGATCGCCAGCGGCATCGTCCACAACGACGTCTCGCGCTTGTCCAGCCAGCGCAGCATTTATCACTACGCCCGCGATGCCGGTCTGAAAACCGCCGCCGCGGCGTACCACTGGGTCAGCGAGTTGTACAACCGCTCACCGTTCGTGGCGGCACGTGACCGTCACACCGACAATCTGTCGCTGCCGATCCAGCACGGGCATTTCTACTGGAGTGATCACTACCCGGATTCGCACCTGTTCGCCGACGCGGAAAACCTGCGCCTGCGCCACACGCCGAATTTCCTGCTGATCCACCCGATGAACATCGACGACGCCGGGCACAAGCACGGCCTCGACTCTTCGCAATACCGCAACAGCGCGCGCTTCGCCGACATCATCCTCGCCGACTATCTACAAAGCTGGCTCGACGCCGGCTATCAGGTATTGGTGACCGCCGACCACGGCATGAACAACGATCGCTCGCACAACGGCCTGCTGCCGGAAGAACGTCAGGTACCGCTGTTCGTCCTCGGCGATGCCTTCAGCCTCAACACTGACGCTGCGCCAAAACAGACCGAAATTTGCGGCACCGTCTGCGAACTGCTCGGCGTGCCTCACGACAAACCTGTGTGCCGGGAGTTGCTCAAGTGAACTCGATGACTCGCGGCAAATGGCTGGCGGCGCTGTGCCTGGTGCCCTTCGCGCTGTTCTTTATCGTCTTTGAAATCGCCCCGCTGGTCTGGGTGATGATCAACAGCCTGCAATCGGAAGAGTTCGGCTGGGGGTTGGCCAACTTCAGCAAGATCTTCAGCTCGAAGTTCTATCTGCAGGCGATCCAGTACAGCCTCGAAATCAGTTTCTGGTCGAGCGTGTTCGGCATCATCATCGCCGTACTCGGTGCGTATTCCCTGCGCCGCGTCGATTCGAAACTGCGTAACTTCGTGAATGCCTTCGCCAACATGACCAGCAACTTCGCCGGCGTGCCTTTGGCGTTCGCGTTCATCATCCTGCTCGGTTTCAACGGCAGCATCACCATCATGCTCAAGCAGTCGGGGATCATTCAGGACTTCAACCTGTACTCGAAAACCGGCCTGATCATCCTCTACACCTACTTCCAGATTCCCCTCGGCGTGCTGCTGCTCTACCCGGCGTTCGACGCCTTGCGTGAAGACTGGCGCGAGTCTGCCGCGCTGCTCGGTGCCAACGGTTGGCAGTTCTGGCGGCATATTGGTCTGCCGGTGTTGACCCCGGCGCTGCTCGGCACGTTCGTGATCCTGCTGGCCAACGCCCTCGGCGCCTATGCCACGGTGTATGCGTTAACGACGGGCAACTTCAACGTACTGCCGATCCGTATTGCAGCGATGGTCTCCGGCGATATTTCCCTCGACCCGAATCTGGCCAGCGCCCTGGCCGTGGTGCTGGTGGCGCTGATGACCATCGTCACCGTCGTGCATCAACTGCTGTTGAAGAGGAGCTACCATGTCTCGCGCTGAAACCGGCCCGGCCGGCCTCTACCACCGCGTCGTGGTTTATCTGTTGTTCGCCATCCTCTTGCTGCCGCTGGTGGGCACGCTGGTCTACTCGATCGCCAGCAGTTGGTCGGCGACCATCCTGCCCAGCGGCTTCACCTTCAAGTGGTATATCCAGTTGTGGAGCGATCCGCGCTTTCTTCACGCGTTCGGCCAGTCGTTGCTGGTCTGCGTTGGCGCGCTGGTGCTGTCGGTGGTGCTGATCCTGCCGCTGCTGTTCGTGGTGCATTACCACTTCCCGAAACTCGATGCGCTGATGAACATCCTCATCCTGCTGCCCTTCGCCGTGCCGCCGGTGGTGTCGTCAGTCGGGCTGCTGCAGCTGTATGGTTCCGGGCCGATGGCGATGGTCGGCACGCCGTGGATTCTGATCGGTTGCTACTTCACCGTGGCGCTGCCGTTCATGTACCGGGCGATCACCAACAATCTGCAGGCGATCAACCTGCGCGACCTGATGGACGCTGCGCAACTGCTTGGCGCCAGCACCTTTCAGGCGGCGTTTCTGGTGGTGCTGCCAAATCTGCGCAAAGGCCTGATGGTCGCGTTGCTGCTGTCGTTTTCGTTCCTGTTCGGTGAGTTCGTCTTCGCCAATATTCTGGTCGGCACGCGCTACGAAACCCTGCAGGTGTACCTGAACAACATGCGCAACAGCAGCGGTCACTTCACCAGTGCGCTGGTCATCTCGTATTTCTTTTTCGTGCTGGTCCTGACCTGGATCGCCAACATCTTGAACAAGGACAAAAGCGAATGAGCTATGTCAGCGTCCAACACCTGCAGAAAAACTATGCTGGCACCACGGTGTTCAGCGACATCAATTGCGAAATCAACAAGGGCGAATTCGTCACCCTCCTCGGCCCGTCCGGTTGCGGCAAATCCACCCTGCTGCGTTGCATCGCCGGACTGACGCCAGTAGATGGCGGCAAGATCCTGCTGGATGGCGTCGATATCGTACCGTTGAGTCCGCAGAAACGCGGGATCGGCATGGTGTTCCAGAGTTATGCGCTATTCCCCAACATGACCGTCGAGCAGAACGTTGCCTTCGGTTTGCGCATGCAAAAGGTCAATGCCGACGACAGTCATAAACGCGTTTCGGAAGTGTTGAAACTGGTTGAACTGAACGACTTCGCCAGTCGCTATCCGCATCAATTGTCCGGTGGCCAATGTCAGCGTGTCGCGCTCGCCCGTTCGCTGGTGACGCGTCCGCGCTTGCTGCTGCTGGATGAGCCGCTGTCGGCGCTTGATGCACGAATTCGTAAACACCTGCGTGAACAGATCCGCCAGATTCAACGCGAACTCGGCCTGACGACGATTTTCGTTACCCACGATCAGGAAGAAGCGTTGACCATGTCTGACCGGATTTTCCTGATGAATCAGGGAAAAATCGTCCAGAGCGGCGATGCCGAAACCTTGTACACCGCACCGGTCGATGTGTTCGCCGCCGGCTTCATCGGCAACTACAACCTGCTCGATGCCGACGACGCGTCGAAGCTGTTGCAGCGCCCGATCAACCACCGCATCGCCATACGCCCCGAAGCCATCGAACTGAGCCTTAACGGCGAACTCGACGCGCAGATCCGCAGCCACAGCCTGCTCGGCAACGTCATCCGTTACCGCATCGAAGCGCGCGGCGTGGAACTGGTGGTGGATGTGCTCAACCGCTCGGCTGCAGATCTGCATCCCGACGGTCAGCGACTGGCACTTTCCATCGATCCGACGGCCCTGTGTGAGGTAGCCTGATGACTTTGCTGACGTTGAAGAGAGAACTGCACTGATGGCCCTGGCAATTTTTGATCTGGACGAAACGTTGATCCACGGCGACTGCGCCACCCTCTGGAGCGAGCAGATGGGGCGCCTGGGCTGGGTCGATCCCGAATCGTTCATGCGCAAGAACAACGAGCTGATGGACGCTTACAGCCATGGCAAATTGCGCATGGAAGAGTACATGACGTTCAGCCTTGAACCGCTGATCGGTCGTACGCCCGAAGAAGTCGATCACCTGGTCGGGCCGTGGGTGGAAGACTTCATCGAACCGATCATCTTCAGCGACGCGACCAAGACCATCGCCGCCCACCGCAAGGCGGGAGACCGGATTCTGGTGATCTCGGCGTCGGGCACGCATCTGGTCAGACCGATTGCCGATCGACTCGGCATTGATGAAATTCTGGGGATTGAACTGGAAGTCGCCCACGGCGTTTACAGCGGCCACACCGTCGGCACCCTGACCTACCGCGAAGGCAAGATCACCCGTTTGCTGGAATGGCTGGATGCTGAAGAGGAGAACCTGGAAGGCGCGAGTTTCTATTCCGACTCACGCAATGATCTGCCGTTGTTGCTGAAGGTAGATTTTCCGCACGTGGTCAACCCGGACCCAGTGCTGCTGGAACACGCCGAAAAAGCCGGCTGGCCAATCCACCTCTGGAAATAACCGAAGATCCAATGTGGACGCTTAACTGTGGCGAGGGAGCTTGCTCCCGCTCGGCTGCGAAGCAGTCGCAAATCGATTCAACCGGTATGAACTGACCCAGCGCGTCGAATGATTGGGGGCCGCTTCGCGACCCAGCGGGAGCAAGCTCTCTCGCCACAGGGGTTGGTGGTGTCAGGTGAGGCTTTCGTCGATCACCAATACCAGTTTGCCAGCCACCTTGTTGCTCGCCAACTCGGCAAACGCCGCCTCGGCGTCTTTAACCGGGAACGCCTTGGCCAACTGCGGACTCAAACGCCCCTCGGCAAACAGCGGCCACACCTGCTGACCCAGGTCACTCAACAGATCCGCCTTGAACTGATCGTCACGACTGCGCAACGTCGAGCCCAGCAGTTGCACACGCTTGGCCAAGACCTGCGCCAGATCCAGTTTCGCTTCACGTCCGCCCATCAAACCGATCAACACCCAACGCCCATCCAGCGCCATCAGCTTGAGGTTCAGCGCCGAGTAATTGCCGCCGACCGGATCAAGAATCACATTGAACGGTCCGAAATCGCGCAGGCTCTCCAGATCATCGGTGCGCACCACCCCACCCTGCGCACCGAGTGCTTCGCAGTAAACCAGACGCTCGGCCGAACCGACGCTGACCCAACACGGATTGCCGAACGCCTTGCACAACTGAATGGCGGCTGAACCGATTCCACTTGCGCCGGCATGCAGGAGAACTTTCTCACCCGGTTTGAGCGCCGCAAGTTGAAACACATTCAGCCAGACTGTTGCATAAACCTCGGGCAATGCGGCGGCTTCGATCAGCGACACACCTTCGGGAACCGGCAGCACGTGCCGTCCGTCGACAACCACCTCTTCGGCCATCCCGCCCCCGGCCAGCAAGGCGCAAACCCGATCGCCGACCTGCCACGCACTGCCCGCACCGACCTCGCTGATCACCCCGGAGCACTCAAGACCGAGTACCTGGCTGGCGCCTGGCGGTGGCGGATAGAGCCCTGCTTTTTGTAATAAATCGGCGCGATTGAGGCCGGCTGCCGCCACCCGGATGCGGACTTGTCCTACATCGCACGTAGGACTCGGCTCTTCAACCCATGCCACTTGACCGTCAACGCCTTGCAATGCCTTCACAGTGCCTCCATAGTGAGTCTGGACTGAGCCCGAAGCTGTAGCGCCGGGCTTTTTGCATTATGCGACCGGCTCTCGTAGAACCGGCGACTTCAAAGACGGCCTAATATGCGTTATCAATTGTCCCCGCGTCGAATCAGCATGAAGCATTTGCTCCCCAGCACCGCCCTCGCTCTTTTCATCGGTATCGGTTTGTTGCCGGTGTCGGGCACTACATTCGCAGCCAACAGCTGGGACAAGTTGCAGCCTGATCGCGATGAAGTCATCGCCAGCCTGAACGTCGTCGAGTTGCTCAAGCGTCACCACTACAGCAAGCCGCCGCTCGACGACGCGCGTTCGGTGATCATCTACGACAGCTATCTCAAGCTGCTGGATCCGTCGCGCAGCTACTTCATGGCCAGCGACATCGCCGAATTCGACAAGTGGAAGACCCAGTTCGACGACTTCCTCAAGAGCGGCGACCTCAACGCCGGGTTCACGATCTACAAGCGCTATCTGGACCGCGTCAAGGCGCGTCTGGACTTCGCCCTTGCCGAGCTGAACAAAGGCGTCGACAAGATGGACTTCACCACCAAGGAAACCTTGCTGATCGACCGCAAGGACGCGCCTTGGCTCAAATCCACCGCTGAACTCGACGACCTGTGGCGCAAACGCGTCAAGGACGAAGTGCTGCGGATGAAGATCGCCGGCAAAGAGCCGAAGCAGATCCAGGAAACCCTGACCAAGCGCTACAAGAACCAGCTGGCGCGCCTGGACCAGACCCGTCCGGAAGACATCTTCCAGGCGTACATCAACACCTTCGCCATGTCGTACGATCCGCACACCAACTATCTGTCGCCAGATAATGCGGAAAACTTCGACATCAACATGAGCCTGTCCCTCGAGGGCATCGGTGCCGTGTTGCAGAGCGACAACGACCAGGTGAAAGTCGTGCGTCTGGTGCCGGCAGGCCCGGCCGACAAGACCAAACAAGTTGCACCGGCCGACAAGATCATCGGCGTTGCCCAAGGCAACAAAGAGATGGTCGACGTGGTTGGCTGGCGTCTGGACGAAGTGGTCAAGCTGATCCGTGGTCCGAAAGGCACGGTAGTGCGTCTGGAAGTGATTCCGGCCAGTAATGCGCCGAACGACCAGACCACCAAGATCGTGCCGATCACCCGTGAAGCGGTGAAGCTCGAAGACCAGGCTGTGAAGAAGTCCATCCTGAACCTTAAACAGGACGGTAAGGACTACAAACTCGGCGTGATCGAGATTCCAGCCTTCTACCTCGACTTCAAGGCGTTCCGTGCCGGTGATCCGGACTACAAGAGCACCACTCGCGACGTCAAGAAACTGCTGACCGAACTGCAGAAAGACAAAGTCGACGGCGTGGTCATCGACCTGCGCAACAACGGCGGCGGTTCCCTGCAGGAAGCCACCGAGCTGACCAGTCTGTTCATTGATAAAGGCCCGACCGTCCTCGTGCGAAACGCCGATGGCCGTGTCGACGTACTCGAAGATGAAAACCCGGGCGCGTTCTACAAAGGCCCGATGGCGTTGCTGGTCAACCGCTTGTCCGCTTCGGCTTCGGAGATCTTCGCCGGCGCCATGCAGGACTACCACCGCGCGCTGATCATCGGTGGCCAGACCTTCGGTAAGGGCACCGTGCAGACCATTCAGCCGCTGAACCATGGCGAACTGAAACTGACCCTGGCCAAGTTCTACCGGGTTTCCGGTCAGAGCACTCAGCATCAGGGCGTGTTGCCGGACATCGACTACCCGTCGCTGATCGACACCAAGGAAATCGGCGAGAGCGCACTGCCGGAAGCCATGCCGTGGGACACCATCCGCGCGGCGATCAAACCGGCGGCCGATCCGTTCAAGCCGTTCCTGGCCCAGCTCAAGTCCGAACATGACACCCGCACCGCCAAGGATGCCGAGTTCGTGTTCATCCGTGACAAGCTGACGCTGGCGCAGAAACTGATGGAAGAAAAAACCGTCAGCCTCAATGAAGCCGAACGCCGTGCCCAGCACGCCGACATCGACGCCAAACAGCTGACGATGGAAAACATCCGTCGCAAGGCCAAAGGCGAAGAACCGCTCAAAGAGCTGAAGAAAGAGGACGAAGACGCCCTCGCGGCTGCCGACCCGGACAAGGTCAAACCAGAAGACGATGCCTACCTGAGCGAAACCGGGCGCGTCCTGCTGGATTACCTGAAGCTGAGCAATCAGGTGGCCAAGAAGTAAGATGATGGCAATTTAGTGCTGACTATCCCCGGATCGTCATCAAACAGTCATCATTCTGTCGTGCAATAAAGGACTGGGAGCCAATCTCTTCATCGAGAGCGCTCCCAGTCCTTTTTTTATCGCCAGAGATTGCCATGACCACGACCGAACAGCTGAGTGCCTTGAGCTCGATCCTGACTCAAAGCGGTTTACACAGCCTGTTCCAACCGATCATCTGCCTCTCGGAACGACGCATTCTCGGCTACGAGGCCCTCACGCGCGGCCCTTCCAACAGCCCTCTTCACTCGCCGATCGCGTTGTTCGCCGTGGCCCGTCAGGCCGGGCGTTTGAGCGAGCTCGAGATCGCCTGCCGCCAGAGCGCTTGCCGCCGCTTCAACGAGCAGCAACTGCCGGGCAAACTGTTTCTCAACGTCTCGCCGGAATCCTTGCTTGAAGCCGCACATCAACCGGGACGCACGCTGCAGTTGCTGCAGGACTTTGGCATTCCGCCCAGTCAGGTGGTCATCGAGCTGACCGAACAGACGCCCATCGACGATTTCCAGTTGCTGCAAACCGCCTTGCATCACTACCGGGCGATGGGATTTTCTATCGCGCTGGATGATCTCGGTGCCGGTTATTCCAGCCTGCGTCTGTGGTCGGAGTTGCGCCCGGACTACGTGAAGATCGATAGACACTTCATCGATGGCATCCATCAGGACGCGCTGAAGCGTGAGTTCGTCGGCTCGATCCTGCAAATCGCCAAAGCCTCTCGCGCGCAAGTTATCGCCGAAGGCATCGAGCTACCGGAAGAACTCGCGGTGCTGACGGAAATGGGTGTCGATCTGGTGCAGGGTTACTTGCTCGGTCGTCCCCAAGAACATCCGCCCCGCGACGCCCGCGCCTTGATGCCCAAACACGACAGCAGCAGCGTTGCGCTGAACGACGAAGGCAGCGACCTCAGCGCCCTGCTCAACGACCAACCGGCCGTGCATCGCGACACACCCACCGCCAACGTACTGGAAGCCTTCCGCCGCCAGGCCAACCTCAACTCACTGGCGGTACTTGACGAACAAGGTCAACCCTGCGGCATCGTCCACCGCCACTCCTTGTCGGATGCCCTGCTCAAACCGTTCGCCACCGACCTGTTCGCGCGTAAACCGATCAGCCGCCTGATGAACGACGATTTCCTCGCGGTGGAAATGAGCCAGTCGCTGCAACAAGTCAGCCGCCTGATCACCAGCCGCGCGCGGCAACGCATCGAAGAAGACTTCATCATCACCCTCAACGGCGGCTACCTCGGCCTCGGCCGGGTGATCGACGTGCTCAAACTGATCACCGAGCTGAAGATCCAACAAGCGCGCTACGCTAATCCGCTTACCTTGCTGCCGGGTAATGTGCCGATTCAGCAATGCCTGACGCGGTTGCTGCAACAAGGCCGCGAGTCGGTCATCTGCTACGTTGACATCGACAGCTTCAAACCCTTCAACGATATCTACGGCTACGGGCGTGGTGACGAAGTTCTGCTGTGTCTGGCGCAATGCCTCAATGAGCGAGTAGACCCGTCCCGCGACTTCGTCGGCCACATCGGCGGCGACGACTTCCTCCTAGTGCTCGGCCCGGACGACTGGCGCAAACGTCTCAATCAACTGCTTGATGACTTTCAGAGCCAATGCCGGCGCTTCTATCGCCCGGAACACCTTGAGGCAGGCTGCTTCATCGCGCCGAATCGCCAAGGAGTGCGGCAGGAGTTTCCGCTGTTGTCACTGTCCATCGGCGTCGTGCATCTACAGCCCGAAGCCTGCACACACCTCGATGCCAGCCAACTCGCGGAAATGGCATCGCAGGCGAAGCATCACGCGAAGAATGTTCCGGGGTATAGCGTGCATTTACTGGATAGCCTTACAACCACAGTACTCCACCAGCCACAGCTAACGGGTCAACGCTAATCCCTCAAACGACACACTTCCCTGTGGGAGCGGGCTTGCCCGCGAAGTCGTCAGTACAGTCACTCTAGGTTCTGCGTCTAATGCCGGCTACCAAGTTGAGCAGTCTTCCTGACTGGCTAGGTATAAATCATCAGTCCAGACTTCGGACAGGATAGAGTATATGTGCTCAAAAAAACTCTTCGGATCTTTCATCTCGTTCCAACCAAATGGGAGCAATGAATGAGAAAACGGATCATGTTTAAAAACCTTAGTAAGATCACTTATTTCGCCATCCAAAGCCTCACCCAACATAGAAAACAAGACAAACTTGTGCCGATAAGTCAAACCAGAAAATCTTTTGACAACAAACTTAGATATCAGATCGACTCTATCCGAAGGACAATCAGGGTCGTACTCCGCCAACTCTGAGCCCAGCGTCTCCTCGCGATCGTATATATCGAACCCTCCAAGGAAGTGCTTCAACTGAGGATTATACTGAACATCAAGATAGGGATGCATCAACATCAAACATTCTCCACCGGATACAGGGCGTAGGGTTGTAACGTTTCAAAATCAAACTTCATTTCAAACGCATTCATTTTAGGCATGAATCTAGGCTCTGTCGGTTCAGATGGATTAGGCTCATATCCTTCACCCACACCTTCCGCAGGCATCCGCACGACCAAATTCCCCATACTGTCCTCACCCGTAAAGCGCGGCATGTTTCTGATCTCCCTTGTCAACGCTTCATTATATGCGCTCATTTGCGCCCGATAACTAATAAACCTAGAACTAGGAACGCCTCTGAATGAATCTATTTCAATGTCACTTTTTTTATCAGCTGATTGATGACCGCCAAGACCGAAGTTTTCCCCTTCATCACTATCGACTTTACTCATAACTTCCCTCTTCCGTACACAAGCAACATTCAGCTCACAGTAAACCGACTATTACACAAGCAGTGTTCCCAACAACAACCTAAGCTTAATGCTTAATCACTAACACACCAAAAGCTCGAATCACTTTCGCAACACTCAAGAAGTCATCCAATTCAAATAAAACTGCCGTTGCTCATCGGGATCGTTTGACAAGTCTTTCTCCTCATAATCAAAGATGAATACAAGATCATCTATTGACGGTTCTTTGCCGACAACCAACTCGTATGCTTTCAGCCCGAGAGACATCTGCGAGGCCATGCTTGATGGATGAACATTAGTCTTCGCCCCCTTACAACAAAAAACTAAATCATCATTATCTTTTCTTAATTCTGCAAAACACCTATAAAAATCACTCCCGAAATACGTCTTTTTTGACCCACCACCAAGCTCGATTGTTATAGATATAGCTACACAATCACAAGCAAGATCAATTTTCTTCTTATTGCCATTCATCACAACGTCAACTGTAAATATTTCTCTCACTTGTTTATTTTCCTGTGCGGATTAGGAATTGAGTAACCAAACTCTCTGCCGTCATCAATAATCAGTGTAGCACCAAGAATATCCTCCCTTTTGATCTGACCAGGGATGGCAATTTCCTGTTCCTTACTAAACCTATAAGATGCACCTAACTCTTTTTTCAAGTCATGGCCTGGGATCATTTTCAGTGTGTAGAGAAATCCGGGACGTGTGAAATAACTGGTAGCGAATGCCTTTCCCATCTCTCTTGAAAGAGAGGTGCTAATAAAATTACTTGGAGGAAAGTCACTATCGATTGAGTGAAGAAATAGGTCGTTACTATTTCCTTTGCTTTTAAAGCCGTTCTCGAAGACTTCTGATGGATCTGTTCCAGACCCACGGTACAAGTAAGTTTGTTGCGGTACTGAGCGGGAAGAGTCTTCCTCTCCACCCTTTATTTTTTTGGTCGGATCGATTGACTCGAGTGTTGGTTTCTTGCAGCCATCGCCACCCGGACATCCATTCAACCCCAACGGATCCACCCACCCCGTCGGATTCGGCACGTACTGGTACTGA
>NZ_MOBX01000005.1 GCF_003732425.1 Pseudomonas fluorescens | reverse complement strand
GTCAAGATTAAATTCCGAAACCCCAATTGCGAAAGCAGTTGGGGTTTTGTTTTAGTAGAAACACCCGTTTTTGCTGGCTTGTTACCGTGTTGACGAGCCAGATGCAGAATTTCTTGACGACCATAGAGCGTTGGAACCACCTGATCCCATCCCGAACTCAGCAGTGAAACGATGCATCGCCGATGGTAGTGTGGGGTTTCCCCATGTGAGAGTAGGTCATCGTCAAGATTGAATTCCGAAACCCCTGTCTGCTAACGCAGACGGGGGTTTTGTCATTTCAGGATCAGATAAAGAAACAACAAAGCCAGCCCCTGAAATCAGGGGCTGGCTTTTTTATGCACAGGAAAAAGGGTTGCAGGATTTGAAACTGCAGCCGGAACATTGCTCCGGAAAAACACCGTAGCGACCGCTCTGGCACGCCGTTCGGCGGGAATCCGGCAGAAATACCATCCATTTCCAGCACAGCCCTAAGATTTCTCCGATACGTGCCGACAGACTGGTGAGACATGCGTGCACCAAAGTAGAGCGGCCAGAAGAACGCTGCCTGCGCTGTACATGGAATGTTGCATTCGGAACGCATCCCCACTTTTGGCATAAGAAGTCCCATGAAATGAATCTCAAGTTCAGCCATAAAATCCTGTTGGCCGCCTCGGGCGTCGTGGTCCTGGCGTTCGCGCTGTTCACCCTCTACAACGACTATCTGCAGCGAAACACCATTCGCCAGAACCTCCAGTCTTCCGTGCAGCAGGCCGGTGATCTGACCGCCAGCAGCGTGCAGAACTGGATGAGCGGGCGGATTTTGGTGCTGGAAAACCTCGCGCAGAACGTCGCCCATCAGGGCAAGGACGCCGACTTCCCGGGCCTAGTAGATCAACCGGCCTTCACCTCGAACTTCCAGTTCACCTACGTCGGTCAGGCCAGCGGTGTGTTCACCCAGCGCCCTGACGCAAAGATGCCGGATGGCTACGACCCACGTCAGCGCCCTTGGTACAAGCAAGCCGTTGCGGCTGACAAAACCATGCTGACACCGCCGTACATGGCTGCCGTCGGCGGGTTGGTGGTGACCATCGCCATGCCGGTGAAAAAGAACGGCGAGCTGCTGGGCGTGGTCGGTGGTGACCTGAGCCTGGAAACCCTGGTGAAGATCATCAACTCGGTGGACTTCGGTGGCCTTGGTCATGCGTTCCTGGTCAGCGCCGACGGTCAGGTGATCGTCAGCCCGGACAAAGATCAGGTCATGAAAAACCTGAAAGACATCTACCCGAACACCAGCGTACGCATCGAGAAGGGCAACCAGAACGTGGTGCTCAACGGTCAGGAGCGAATCCTGTCGTTCACCCCGGTCAGCGATCTGCCGAATGCGCAGTGGTACATCGGTCTGTCGATCGATCGCGACAAGGCCTACGCCGCACTCAGCCAATTCCGTACCTCGGCGCTGATCGCGATGTTTGTGGCTGTGGCCGCGATTGCGCTGCTGCTGAGCCTGTTGATCAACGTGTTGATGCGTCCGCTGACCACCATGGGCCGCGCGATGCAGGACATCGCTCAGGGCGAGGGCGACCTGACCCGTCGTCTGGTGGTCGAGAGCAAAGATGAGTTCGGTGAATTGGGCAGCGCCTTCAACCAGTTCGTTGAGCGGATTCACGCGTCGATTTCCGAAGTGTCTTCCGCCACCCGTCACGTCCATGATTTGTCGCAACGCGTAATGGCTTCGTCCAACGCTTCGATCGTCGGTTCTGACGAACAAAGCGCGCGCACCAACAGCGTCGCGGCGGCGATCAACGAATTGGGCGCGGCCACTCAGGAAATCGCCCGCAACGCTGCCGATGCTTCGCAGCACGCCAGTGGTGCGAGCGAGCAGGCTGATGACGGTCGTCAGGTGGTCGAGCAGACGATTCAGGCGATGACCGAGTTGTCGCAGAAGATCAGCCTGTCGTGCACGCAGATCGAAACCCTGAATGCCAGCACCGACAACATCGGCCACATCCTCGATGTGATCAAAGGCATCTCGCAACAGACCAACCTGCTGGCACTCAACGCTGCGATCGAAGCGGCGCGTGCCGGTGAAGCCGGACGTGGTTTTGCCGTGGTGGCGGACGAGGTGCGTAACCTGGCCCATCGCACCCAGGAATCGGCGGAAGAGATCCACAAGATGATCACGTCGTTGCAGATCGGTTCGCGCGAAGCGGTGACCACCATGAACGCCAGTCAGGCGTCCAGCGAGCAGAGCGTGGAAGTGGCCAATCAGGCTGGTTTGCGTCTGGTCAGCGTGACCCAGCGCATCGGCGAAATCGACGGCATGAACCAGTCGGTGGCAGCGGCCACTGAAGAGCAGACCGCCGTGGTGGAGACCCTCAACGTCGACGTCAACCAGATCAACCTGCTGAACCAGCAGAGCGTCGCCAACCTCAACGAAACGTTGAAGGATTGTGATGCGTTGTCGCAGCAGGCCAACCGCCTGAAGCAATTGGTCGATAGCTTCAAGATCTGATTTTTCAGATTGGAGACTGCGTTATCGTTCTTCGCGAGCAGGCTCGCTCCCACAGATTGACCGCGTTCCTACAGAAGGAATGCAATCAAAATATGGGAGCGAGCCTGCTCGCGAAAGCGGCAGAACAATCACCGCAAACCTTAAGCCTTAAACAAACAGCTTCAGCACATTTCCCATCGCATCATCCGCAAACCCCTGCACAAAATCCTTGAACCCCGGCAGTGCCTCTTCACCGCCCGACGCCGGCTCGGCAATAATCGTCCAGGTCGCGCGGGATTTCCCCTCGCCCAGCGCTTCAACATTCATCGCCGCCCACAGATTCGCCACCCCCAACGTGTTGTAAATCGTTGTCCAGGTCATGCTCCGCGCCTGCTCATCGTGAGAGTTGAGCTGTTCAACCACCAGGTTGCCATCCTTGAAGCATTTCTTGCGCAGCGAGGACACGCCCTCGCCGATGGTTTCGATGTGCGACAGCGCCGGAATGAAGCGATCGAAACCGCTGAAGTTGCCGACCACCGCCCAGACTTGCGCGGCGTCCGCCGGTACCTCCACCGAAGAGACGACATGGCAGCCATGTGGGTTTTTGATCAGGGTGTCGGGTTGCAAAGTGCTCATGGTGTTGCTCCTTTTTTGTGGCTTCAGATGAAGTTGATTTCTTTCAGGTAGTCGCAACCGCGTCGCAGCAGCGCCGGGGATTTCTGCGGGTAGTGCGCGCCCATCTGCTGCACGCCGGCCTCAGCGTTGGCGTGGCCGATGAGGGAGATGTCGCCGATGTCTTCTTCAAAACCGTTGAGGTAGAAACCGAGCACGCCGAACAGCGCGTTGTCGGCGTCGACACGGTTCAGTTGCCGCTGCCAGTCGGCGACGCTCACCAGCGAGAACTCGCTGCCGGTTTCGCGGAACGACGCGACATAGGCGTCCCAGCTCAAGGGCTCGGGGTTATGCAGGTTGAACACCGCGCGCTCGGGCGAGTAACGGCTGGCGTGGAAGGCGATGAAGCGGGCGAGAAAGTCCACCGGCATGAGGTCGAAATTCAGCGCGAAGGCCGGTACCTGGCCGAGCTGGATCGAGCCTTTGAGCATCAGCATCAAGCGGTTTTTGTGCGGCTGACAAACGCCGCTCAAGCTGTTGAAACTGATGTTGCCGGGACGATACAGATTGACCCGTACGCCGCGTTCCCGTGCCCGTTCGAGGACGCGCTCGCCGACCCACTTCGACAGGTTGTAGCCGTTGCGAATGTAGATCGGCGGCGTCGGCGCGGCAGGCAGTTCCAGCACCCGTCCCGCGTCGTCGACCGTGCTTGAGGCCGACAGCGTCGAGACGAAGTTGAAGATCTTTTTGCTCTGCCCTTCGCACAGGCGCAGCAGGGCAAAAATCGGTTCGACGTTGTCCGCCGCCAGCGACTCGTAATCGAGCACGTGATTGACGTTGGCGGCGTTGTGCACGAGCGCGCCGAACTCGCGATCCAGGCGCTGATAGTCATCATCGGCCAGTCCCAGTTGCGCGCGGGTGATATCTGCCGCGTAGACCCGCACCCGGCTCAGATCCAGATGCTCCAGGCGGTTTTCCCGCAGTGACTCGGCAAAGCGTTGCGCCGCTGTTTTGCCACCGCCGTCGCGCACCAGACACGCCACTTCGCTGGCCCCCCAACCGAGCAACGCCTCGACGATGTGTACGCCGACAAAGCTGTTGGCGCCGGTGACGATGACCTTGTGCACATCGCCCATGCGGCTGATCGGCAGTGGTTCGATTTCCAGCGCACGCTCGGCGTCGGCCATGGCCTGGGCACTGAGCACGGCGCTGTCATCGGTGCCGCGCACCAGCGTCGCGAGTTTGATGATGGTCGGCAGTTCGATGAAGCGGTTGATCGAAATGCTGCGGCCGAACTCCTCACGCAAACGCAGCAACATGCGCGACAGCAGGATCGAGTGGCCGCCGAGATTGAAGAAGCTTTCGTCGGTGGAAATGTCGCGGGTCGGCAGCTCCAGCAACTCCGCCCAGATCTCCAACAACAGCGCTTCGTCAGCATTCGCCGGCAGGGCTTTCGGACCGCTGTCCTGCACGCTCACTGGCAGTTGCAGCAGCGCTTTGCGATCGACTTTGCCGTTGGTGGCGAACGGCATGCTCGACAGTTCAGTCCACGCCACGGGTTGCATGTAGTCCGGCAAAAACTGTCTGGCGTGGGCTTTCAGCGCTTCGCGCGCGGTGGCCGATTGCGCTTGCGCGAGGAAGGCGAGAATCCGCCGCTGACTGTCGATCACCACCGCCACTTGCCGGTATAGCTGGCTCTCGCGCAGGCAACGTTCGATCTCTTCCGGCTCGACCCGGAAACCGCGGATTTTTACCTGATTGTCGCGTCGCCCGCACAGCTCGATACCGTGCTCGCCCCACTTGGCCATGTCGCCGCTGCGGTAAGCGCGCAGCGTTTCGCCGTCCGGCAATTGCAGGGTCAGATAACGCTCGGCGGTCTGCTGTGGATTGTTCAGATAACCGAGGCAAACACCGGGGCCGACGATGAACAATTCGCCGACGGTGTTTTCCTGCACCGGTTGCAAATCATCATCGAGAATCAGCACCTGACTGTTGGCGATCGGCGCACCGAGGCTGCGGTTGCTGTCACCGGGGATCAGCTGGCGGGCGGTGATCAACACCGTGGCTTCGGTCGGGCCGTAGAGGTTGTGCAGCGTGCCCTGGCGGGTCAGTTGTTCAATGACAAACGGCTCGCAGACATCGCCGCCGGTCATCACTTGTACGCCTTCCAGTTGCTCCAGCGGCAGGATGCTCAACAGCGCCGGCGGCAGGAACGCGTGGGTCAGTTGTCGGCGGCGGATCAACGCGACCAGTTGCAACGGATCACGCCGTTGCGTGTCGTCGGGCACCACCAGTTCGGCACCTTCGAGCAGGGTCGGAAAGATGTCGATCAGTGACGAATCGAAGCTCAGCGACGAGAACTGCAGTACCCGACTCTGGGCCTGCAACTGCACGTAATCGGCGTACCACGCGGTGAAGTGCGCGAGGTTGGCCTGACTGAGCAATACGCCCTTCGGATGGCCGGTGGTGCCCGAGGTGTAGAGCGCCATGCACGCTGCATCGAGTTCGGGGCGGCGGCGCATCAACGGCTGGCTGAGATCTGCCTCGGTGCTGTCGATGCAGCTGACATCCAACCCCGCCATGGTTGCGCTAAGCGGATGCTCGCCGTCATGCAACAACAGCAACGCACCGGCGTTTTGCAGAATGTATTGCTGGCGCTGCAACGGATGGCTCGGCTCCAGCGGCAGATACACCGCGCCGCTACCAAGGATTGCCAGAATCGAAGCGAACAACGCCGGGCTTTTCGGCAGGCAGATGCCGACCACCCACGGTTGTGGCTGTTGCTCGAGCAAGGGCAGCAAGCGCTGTTGAATCGCGCGGCTGTGGGCGTGCAGTTGGCGATAGCTGATCGACTGTTCGGCGAGGTACAGCGCTGGGCGTTCAGCGTGATGGCTCAGGCTTTGTTGCAGGCGCTCGATCAGTGGGACCTGCGCCTGTTCCAGCAGCGCGGGATTGGCTGTGTCGTTGCGCCGATGGACATAGGCCAGGCTGTCGAGAAACAGCAGGTTTTCCATTCGCTCGAAATCCGGCGCAGTCACTGGCGCGGCCTGCTGCAGATAGTCAGCATCGCGGGAGAGGCGGCTCACCAGCAACGCGACTTCATCGACCACCTGCGTCAGCACCCGTTGCCGCAGCGCCTGCCCATTGCCGGACGGCTCGTCGCCAATCGGCACGCGGCTGATCAGTGACGAGCCGAGGAAGCACAGCAAATCGAGTGTCGGCAAACCGGCCGCGCTCTGCACGCCGACACCCAAACGCAGATGCAGGTGCGGGATCGAGCAGAAATCGCCGGCGCCGATAAAACCATCGTCGATGATCAGATCCATCGTCGATGCCCCGGCAGCGCTGCGCTGCAAGGCGTGACCGTGTTGTTCCAGTTCCTGCGCCAGGTCGGTCATGGCTTGGCTGGTGCCAATCAGCAAAATGTCGAGACGTTTCATGTCGGCCTCCTCATCAAACCAGGTAGTCGCGCAGCGCGTGCTGCACGCAGGGCGTGTCGAGCAGCGAGCTGTTGTGGAAGAACTTGACGATGTTGCCCACCAACGGGTGATGGCGATTGATCGGGAATGCCAGCCCGGCCATCTCGTCCCTGAGCGAACGGCGCGTGGCCTCGCTGACCGGCAGTGCGTCGATCAGGCGCAGGTCAAAGGATTTCTGGATGTCGTTGGTCAGGTAATGGCCGATGAACACCGGCAGAATCTGCGCGATGGTTTCGCGATCCGCAGCGTTGGCGGTGTGCCAATAGATGCGCACCATCCGCGCCCAGAAACTCGAATGGCGACCTTCGTCGAGCAAGTGATCGGCCATCAGGCCTTTGATCGACGGCTTGACCGTGTCGTCGCGGGCGAACGCGGCAACATCACCCGTCACGGTGTTTTCGGCGATGGCCACGCAGATCAATTCGACCGCGCTGCGCAGGTGTTCCGGTGCCAGCGCGACGGCGGCGGGAATGGCCCGGCTCAGTTCGATCTGATCGGGCAACTGAATGGGTTCGATGCCGGTCATCGCTACCGTTTGCTGCATGAAATCCATCGCCACCAGGGCGTGGTAATCCTCATCAACGACCACGGTCATCGCGTCGTAACGACAGGCAAACGGGAAGGCCACGGCGAAGCGATTCTTGGCGATGCTGCGCGCGGTCTTGTCGACGATCTCGGTCTCGAAAATCACCACATCGTTGATGAACTTGTACAGCGTTTGCACCAAGGCGAAATCACGCTGCTGCGGGCACTCGCGCAGGAAAGTTTCGCTGAGCACCAGCGGCTGGCGGCTGAGCGGATAGATCAGGCGTTCATCGTCTTCGAGTACGCGTCGCGGGCGAGTGCGGATGGTGGCGCGATTCTCCCAGGCGTCGGCAAAGGATTGATAGTCAGCAGCGTTCATTGGGCCACCTCCGCCAACGGCTCGCGCATGCTCGCGCGCAGGCCGTCCCACAAAGCGATACGGCTTTCCACGGCGGCGATGGCGCTGGCGTAGACCTCGGCTTCACGTTGCGGGTCGCCGTCGACCAGGCGCTCGAGCAGGTGTTCCGCCGCCGGGCCGTGGTCTTCGGAGTCGACCTCGATGTGGCGCTGCAGGTAATAGCGGAAGGTCGGCGCCTGTTCGATGCCGATGCCCCAGTCGTCAAGAATGCGTTGGAACATGGTCGGGATCACGCTTTCGCGGCCATGCAGAAACGCCGCCGCCACGCTGTGCCCCGGTGCATGCAGGGCGGTGCGCAAGGTGTCACGGACAAACTGCGCGGCAGCCGGATCAACCTCGACGCTTTGCAGCGCGACGTCATAGCTCACGCCTTCCTGTTGCAGGGCGACAAAGCGCTCCACGGCCGTGGTACTCGCGCCGATTTCGCGCATCGCATCCAGGTACAACTCGAAATGGCTGTAATGCCCTTCGACCAGGCGATCATCCGATTCTTCGCCGAGGACGATTTCGTTGATCAGCCGGGCTGCATGAGGATCGCGTGGCGGCAACCACGGCAATCGGGTACAGGTCAGTTCCTGTTGCAGACGTTTGGTCAGCGACATGAAATCCCACACGGCGAACACGTGGGTTTCCATGAAACGTCGCAACACCGATAACGAAGTGATCTCGGAAAAGATCGGGTGAATACTAAGTTCAGCTTTCTTCAAGGCGAGTTGGTGCTTAGTGGGCATCATGATGTCCTTTATCGTTGATATTAAATGGAACTACTGTGCAACTTCGTAATCAATGGAACTACGACTTACTTGTTTTCTGTCGACGGACGACAGCCTTCCTTCCTGATAAGAGAGTGCGGACCGGATATACCGTGACATGGCGTCATGTCTGCCCATGAAACGCTGGTTATGTGCCGCAGACATTGGGCTGCTGCCGAATTGAAGGGTGAGGTTCAAACTTGGCGAGGAAAAGTTAATACACCGACAAAGTGTTTAACAAGTATATTTTTAATTATTTTAAGTTGGCTATTTTTTGAAGTTGAGCGGTTCCAATAAAACTTGTGTTTGAAGTTTTATTGGGCGTAGTTACTCCTTTCGGCGAATAACAGCCAAAATTGATCAGCAAGAGTGAATGCCTCACTCGAAGCAACTTTCTAATAAAAAGAATTGAGTGGTTAAAAGGGGCAGAAGTTGGCCGTGACCCCGCGCCATGACTTCCTTTTTCCCGTGGCAAGGCTCCTTCCGTAGGTTCCTGGTACGGGGACTGCGCCGGCAGCGCGGCGCGTCGCCCGTTCTTTATGGGGTGGAGGTTCAAGAGTGCGGGTAAATTTGCGCCACGGCTATGACCGATTCATCAGCGGCAACGCGCAGACTGAACGGCGTGGGGGAGGTTAGAGCGGACATGCGGATCCGCCCAGCAGAGGGCTGGCGGATCGCTTGGGGATTTGTAAGCGGGTGATTCGCGGGCGGCGCAGTTTCAGCTTGCGGCTTGGCGGCTTTGTGCGGCGGGGGTAGCGAGATAGCGGGTGATCACTTCGACACCACGATTGAGGTGCTGCTCAAGGAGTTTGATCGACAGCTCAGTGTCGCGATCCTGCACGGCCTGCAACATCGCCCGGTGATCGTCCTGAGACAATTTGCCCAGGCCCATGGCCTCAAGGTTGAAGCGCAGAAAACGTTCTTCTTCATTGAGCCCATCTTCGACCAGGCGCAGCAAGCGTTGGTTGGGCGCCTTGCTGTACAGGGCCATGTGGAACAACCGGTTGAGCCGGCCGATTTCCGTGTAATCGTGCTGCGCCTCCAGCTCTTCGATGTAACCGGCTGCGCGTGCATGGTCGGCAGCGCTCAGCAGCGGAATCGACTGACGCAGGGCTTCGGATTCAAGCAGGATGCGCAGCTCGTAGGTTTCGGTGGCATCCCCCTGAATCAACGGCGCGACGACGGCGCCTTTGTGCGCGGTCACGCTGAGCAGTTCCTGGGCTTCGAGCTGGCGCAACGCCTCGCGCACCGGCATGCGGCTGACGCCGAATAAATCGGCCAGATCCTGCTGGCGCAGTGCCGTGCCGCAGGGCAGACGACCATCGAGGATCGCCGAGCGCAGGGTTTCTTCGATCACCGAACGGGCCAGATGAGCAGGAATCGGTCCATCGACTTTAATGCTGTGCAACGGTTTGGGCTTCTGTGTCACGACTACGCACCCTGTATGTCGGCCTGATTTGGATCCAAATGACACTAGTGATTGCTCTACAGGTTGTCAAACCTTGTGAACCATCGCTGTGCCAACTGTAGTTTAACGCGCCGAGCATGATCTCATGGTGCCATTGTTTTTTGTCGGGCTAAGCTTCACCATCAAACGCTTTCCTTCCTGCCCCCTGGAAACCTGCTGTGGCGGTACGTTTCGCGATCCCCCGAACGCTGCGCTGGCTTGGCTGCGCACTGCTGCTGGCCGGCGTCATGCTGGGCGGTCTGCATGCCGATTGGGATTTTTTCACGATCAGCCGCAAAGCCACGGCACTCTACGGACCGCTGGGTGCCGGGCAGCAGCGCATCGATGCCTGGCAGAATCTGTTGGCCACGCAGAAACAGGTCAGCGAGATGGAAAAACTCAAAGTGGTGAACCTGTTCTTCAACAAACAGGTGCGCTACGTCGAGGACATCGATCTGTGGCACGAGGTCGATTACTGGGAAACCCCGATCGAAGCCTTATGGAAAGGCGCCGGCGACTGCGAAGACTATGCGATCGCCAAGTATTTCAGCCTGCGTCACCTCGGTGTTTCCAGTGACAAGCTGCGTATCACCTATGTCAAGGCGTTGCGCCAGAACCGCGCGCACATGGTCCTGACTTACTATGCCACCCCCGACGCCATGCCGCTGGTGCTCGACAGCCTGATCGACCCGATCCAGCCGGCATCGCAGCGAACCGATTTGCTGCCGGTCTACTCTTTTAATGCCGAAGGTCTTTATTTGCCGGGGGCCAAGGGCAACAAAAAGGTCGGTGACACCAAACGCCTGTCGCGCTGGCAGGATGTCTTGAAAAAAATGCAGGCCGAAGGTTTCCCGGTCGAGACGACTAACTAGGAGCACGCGCTCAGATGTCTTTGTTCAAACAGCTGTTGATCGCTATCTGTCTGTTCCTGGTGGTCGCCTTCACCGGCAGCTTCATGGTCAGTCTGGAGAGCTCGCGCACCCAGTACGTCAACCAGTTGCGTTCCCACGCCCAGGACGCCGCGACGGCGCTGGCGTTGTCGCTGACGCCGAATATCGACGACCCGGCCATGGTCGAGTTGCTCGTCAGCTCGATTTTCGACAGCGGTTATTACGCGAGCATCCGCGTGGTCGATCTGAAGACTGACCAGACGATTGTTGAGCGCAACGGTATTCCAGCCGTGACCAATGTGCCGGACTGGTTCGTCAAGCTGATCGGCCTGGAGCCGGCCGGTGGCGATGCGCTGGTCAGCCGTGGCTGGGAGCAGGCGGCGCGGGTCGAGGTGGTCAGCCACCCGATGTTCGCCGTCGCCAAGCTGTGGCAGAGCGCGTTGGGCAGCCTTGGCTGGCTGCTGATCTGCGGTGCGATCAGTGCCGTGCTCGGCGCGCTGCTGTTGCGCCGGCAGTTGAAACCGCTGGATTACATGGTCAAGCAGTCCCATGCCATCGCCCGTCGCGAATTCCTCAGCCTGCCGGAATTGCCGCGTACCCCGGAATTGCGCCGCGTGGTGCAAGCGATGAACCAGATGGTGGAGAAGCTCAAGGCGCTGTTTCAGGAGCAGGCCGAACGCAGTGAAAAGCTGCGCGCCGAGTCCTATCAGGACAATCTCACCGGGCTTGCCAACCGGCGCTATTTCGAAATGCAGCTGCACAACCGGGTGAGCAACCCGGAGCAGGCCAGTTCCGGTTATCTGCTGCTGTTGCGGGTCAAGGATCTGGCCGGGCTCAACCAGCGCCTGGGCGGTCAGCGTACCGATGAATTATTGAAAGCGGTCGGCGAGCAACTGTCCCGCGAATGCGCCAAATACCCGGAAACCCAGAATCTGGTCACGCGTATTCGCGGCGGCGAATTCGCCGTGCTGGCGCCGGGTCTGGTCCGTGAAGAAGCGCTGCAACTGGCACAGAACCTCGACAGCGCCTTGAGCAGTCTGCACGCCACCGGGGCCACCGACGTGGCTGCCGTGGCGTCGATCGGCCTGGCGCCGTTCACCCACGGTGATTCGCCGCAACACGTGCTGACGCTCGGCGATCAGGCGCTGGCGCAAGCTGAAGGTCAGGGCGAGCAGAATTGGGCGTGCATCGATCAGAGTCTGACGGCGGATGTCGGCGACGATCACCATGCCTGGCATCGCTTGCTCGATCAGGCCTTGAGTCAGCAGCGTTTCGAGCTGTATTTCCAACCGGTGGTCGCTGCCGCCGACACGCAACTGGTGCTGCATTACAAAGTGCTCTCGCGCCTGCTCGATGATCAGGGCCAGACCATCCCGGCCGGGCGCTTCCTGCCGTGGCTGGAGCGCTTCGGCTGGACCGCACGCCTCGATCGCCTGATGCTCGAACGCGTGCTGGAGCAGATGAAAGAACATGAGGAGTCGCTGGCGCTGAACCTGTCATCGGCGACCCTGGCTGATCCGCTGGCGCTGAACAAAGTGTTCGAGATTCTGCGCTCGCACTCCAACCTGGGCGAGCGCCTGACTCTGGAAATCGGCGAAGAGCAATTGCCCGAACAAGCGGTGCTGGAGCAGTTGACCCGACGCCTGCGCGAACTGGGCTTCTCACTGAGCCTGCAACGCTTTGGTGGTCGCTTCAGCATGATCGGCAACCTGGCGCGGTTAGGCCTGGCGTACCTGAAGATCGACGGCAGCTACATTCGCGCGATCGATCAGGAGAGTGACAAGCGCTTGTTCATCGAAGCGATCCAGCGCGCCGCGCACAGCATTGATCTACCGCTGATTGCCGAGCGGGTCGAGACGGAAGGGGAATTGTCGGTGATTCGCGAGATGGGCTTGTATGGGGTTCAGGGGCAGTTGTTTGGTGAACCCAAGCCCTGGAAGTAGTTTTTTAGTACGGCGGCGTCAGTAATGGCGTCTTCGCGAGCAGGCTCGCTCCCACATTTGAAATGCATTCCAATGTGGGAGCGAGCCTGCTCGCGAAAGGGCCAGTTCAGTCGGTGAAGATACGGGATCAGATCAACCCGCCCTCATCCTCATCGATCAACTGACTCAACCCGCCCAACGCTTCACGGGCCTGGGTCCGGTCCATCAGTTTGGCCTGGGCCGCCGGTGGCAGGTCGGTGACGCGGATTACGCCTTTCTGGGTCAGCACCTGAATCAGGTCGTCGAGTACCCGAATCATTTCGAAGTCGCTCTGCTTGAGCTGCTTCAGGCTGGTTTCTACCACTTCATTGGCGAACCAGGCCTGGATTTCATGGCTGTCGGCCGGCAGCGTTTCCGTGGCCTCGGCGTAGGCCGCGGCTTCCACGCGAATCAACAGACCTTGCGCATCGCGTTGCACGTAAAACATTGAGCATCCCTCAGAAATGAACCAGCGTCATGCTGTCAGCAGCATAGCCAACTGTGCGCGAGTATGCGGTGCGGCGACGCAATCGTCACCGCTGCAATAAGCACAAACGTGACGGCCGCCCCATGAGGGCGGCCGTTTTGTTCACGATTAGCTGTTGTTGTGGTCGACCTTGATGGTCGGGTCGCTGCCGGCAATCAGGTTGTGAATGTTGGCGCTCGACCAGTTGTTGCCTTCCAGTTTGATCGTCACATCCGGCGTGGCGGCTGCCGCATCGGCCGAGTTGAACTTGCCGGCCGTGCTGACTTGCAACGACGACGTGCCGTCGACCGTGGTGATTTTCAGGAAGTTGTCGATGGTGCTCCCGGTCTCGCCCTGCAACAGATCACGCAGGTCGATGCGGTCACCTTCGCTGGCGTTGAAATCCTTGATCACGTCGTTGCCAGTGTCGCCGGCCTTCCAGACGAAGGTGTCGGCACCCGAACCACCGATGAGGGTGTCGTTGCCCTTCCCGCCGATCAGCGTGTCGTTGCCGGTGCCGCCGAGCAGGATGTCATTGCCTTTGCCACCATCGAGCAGGTCGTTGCCGCCCGAGCCGAACAGGATGTCATTGCCCGCGCCACCCAACAGCGTGTCGTTGCCGTCATGCGCACCGGAGACATCGAACGCCTGATAGTGCTCGGTGATGTACTGGTGCACGTTGCTGGTGGTGACTTTGCTGACGTCAACGCCGGTTTCCTTGGCCACGAATGCCTGCATCGCCTGATAACCCTCGCCGGCAATGCCGTTGAAGCTCACCAGATCGCCGAACAGGATGTCGTTGCCGTCGCCACCGCTGACGGTGTCGTTGCCCGGCATCGTCGCTTCGGTGTGACCGATGATCGAGTTGGCCAGATCCTTCGGATCGATGTTGGTCTGCGGTGTTTTATCCGAATCGTACGGCTTCAGATCGTTGAGGCTGACGCCGCTGTTGAGGCCAATGGCTTCGACGTTCGACAGGCCGCTGAGCAAGGTGAAGCTGCTGTTGGAGTTGGTAGTGGTGTAGTAATCGGTGCTGCTACCGCTGCCCGCCAGGCCGGAGAATTCATAGGTGCCGTCGCCCTGGGCGTGCAGCGTGCCGAAGTTCTGATACGACCAATTGCCGCCCGATTTGGTCCAGACCGTCACCGAGCCGTTCGCGCTGATATCGATCTGATGCGTGCTGTCCGGGTACAGGCTGACCGCTGTCCCCAACTTATAGTTGGTGGTGGTGATCAGGCTATCGAGGGTTTTGTTGCCGTACAGGTACGGGTTGGTCGACTCGCCGGTCTGGTAGTAGGTCGGCTGGCCGTCGGTGATGAAGTACGTGAGGTTTTTCGCCCCGGTGTTGGCCACCGCGTCAGCGCTCTGGAACCAGTTGGCGGTGGTCTTGAACACGTCCTCATAGTTGGTACCGCCGCCGGACGCCATCGAGTCCAGTACCGCTTTGAGCTTGGTCAGCGCGTTCGGGTCGTTGAGGTTCACCGACACCGACTTGTTGACCTGGGTATCGAAGTCCACCAGGAAGATGTTCACCGTACCCGAGTTGCTGCCGCCCAGGCTTTGCTTGAGAGTGTTGAACACCGAGGTCAGCGAGTCCTTGGCCGCGTTGAGCGACGACGCGCTCATGCTGCCGGAGCTGTCGACCATGAACGCGATGTTGTAGTTGGTGCCCGGCACCACGGTCAGGCCGCCGATGTCGGCGACCATGATGTCGTTGCCATCGGTGCCGTTGAAGGTGTCATCGCCCGATGTAGCAACCACGGCGTTGTACACCGCCGGCACCACGGTGACCGGAATGGTCGCGGTGCTGCTGGCCGAACCGCCGACCATTTCGGTGGAGGTCGAGGTCACGGTCAGGTTGAACTGGCCGTTGTAGTACGGTGGTGGCGTTACGGTCAGGCTGCCGAGGTTCCAGCCAGTGACGTTGGCATCGCCGCTGGTGGCGGTGACGGTGAAGGTATGACCCGCACCATCGCTGAGCACCGAGCCGACCGGTGCGCCGCTGATTTTCACGCTCAGGGTTTCCGAGCCATCGGTGTCAGTCAGGGCGGTGGTGATCGCCGACAGTTTCACCGTGGTGCCTTCGGCGCCGGTGTTGAGTTTGTAGCCGTCGTAATAGCCTTCGCCATTGCTGCCGTGCAGATCGGAGACGGTCACGCCCGAGTTAACCAGATCCTGCACGCCGGTGTAGATCGGCACGCCGGCGCTGCTCAGGTCGATCGGCGTGCTGCCGTTGACCGACAGGTTGACGTCGTAGCTGCCCGGGCCGCTCTGGTTGTGGTGGTAGATGTCCAGGGTGTAGTAGCCGCTGGTGGTCGGGGTGAACGAACCGTTGATCGCACCGCCCGCGCCCCAAGTACCCGAAGCCACGCTCTTGCCGCCAATGGTGATCAGCAGACTGTCGTCAGCCACACCGCTGAAGGAGTAGGTCTTGCCGGCTTCCAGGTAGATCAGGCCCGAAGTTTTCGAAGCGGTGCCGGCGACCACACTGCCGTCCGACTGCACGTTGGTCACGTTGCCGCTGGAGTTCGGGGTGCCGGCGCCGTCGATCACGTTTTTCAGGGTGGTCGAGTTCGCGCCGCTGCCGTCGGTGCCCAGACCCGCCAGGCCAGTCCAGACTTCCTTGATCAGGCCGGTGGACTTCACGCTGTTGTCGGCCACGCTGACGGTTGGCGCATCCGCCACCGGGGTGATGTCGATCTTCACGGTGCCGGTGTTGCCCAGCAGTTGGCCGTCGGTTGGCTGGAACTTGATCTGCGCGTAGTCCGCCTGATTGTTGCCCACACCGCTGCCGCCGTAACCGTTGACGCCCGACTCGTTGGCATCCGGCAGGAAGCGCAGCTTGCCCGCGTCAATGTCGGCCTTGCTGAAGGTCTGGTTGTTGGCGACGTCTTTCCAGGTCGAGCCGTCCAGGTACTGCAGTTTGCCTTCGCCCGGCAGCTGGGTGATTTTGATACCGAGGCTGCTGGCCGGGCTGTCGACGTCGGTCACGCCGAAAGTCGACCAGCCGAGTACCAGCGGCGTGTCTTCGGTGCCTGTGACATTGCTCGGTGCAGCAACCGGTGCGTCGTTGACCGCCACCACGTTGACCGTGGTGGTCGCGGTGTTGGAGTAGTTGCCGCCATCGGTCACGGTCACGGTGATGATCCGCGGCACCGTGCTCGGGTTTTCACTGCTGTTGGTGAAGCTGATGTTCTTGATGGCCTGCATGTAATCGGCCAGCGTCGCGTTACCCGACAGCGTCAGGGTCACGGTGCCGTTGGTGCTGTTGGCATTGATGGTGATGCCGTTGACGCTGTTGCCCAGGTTCAGCGCATCGCCGTCCTGACGGTTGGTCAGAACCACGGTAGCGCCGGTGAGCATGGTGCTGTCCGGGTCGGTGATGCTGATGTCGGTGTCGGCAATCGACACGCCTGCGCCCGGGGTGTTTTCGGTGAAGGTCACTTTGTAGTCGGCACCCGTCGCACCGCTGGAGTTGTTGGCGTCCAGGTCGAGCACGGGTGGCGCATCGTTGTCGATGATCGAGGTGCTGACGCTGCCGTTGGTGCTGCTGACCGCGAGGTTCTCGAAGTTGCCACCGGTGGCCGAATCGATCTTGACCACGAAGTTCTCGGCGCCTTCGGTGATCTTGTCATCGATGGTCGCAACGTTGAACTGCGCGCTGCTCGCACCTGCCGGGATCTTCACGGTGTACACGCCAGTGAAGTCCGAACCGTCGGCGGCGGTGCCGCTGTAGACGATTTTCAGGGTCACTTCGGTTTGCGCCGGGTGGTTCAGGCTGACCGTGTAGCTGGCGGTCTGGCCTTCGGTCACCGAGCTGCTGCCAGTGATGCTGACCGTGGTGGTGTCGATGGTGTCGGTGACGCTGGTCACGGCCGGAGCCGTGCTGGTGACCAGGTTTTCAAAGCTGCCGCCGCTGGTACCGGTGATGGTGGCCTGCACGGTGCCGGCGTCTTTGTAGACGTCGTCGGCCGGTGCTGGAACGGTCACGGTGCCGCTGGTTTTGCCAGCGTCGATGGTGATCACCGAGCCGTTGCTCAGGGTCACAGTCACTGGACTGCCGGCGGCGTTGGTCAGGGTCGCGGTGTAGGTGATCTGGCCACCCTCGGCCACGGTGCCGGTCGCGGACAGCGTCAGGTTGGTGGTGTCGACGGTGTCGGTCACGGTAGTGCTGACCGGGGTTTTATCGGCTACCAGGTTCTCGTAGTTACCGCCGCTCACGTTGGTGATCGCGTTGGTCAGTGGCGCATGACCGGTCAGTGCGTCGTTTGGCGCCGTGGTGGTCGCGGTGCCAGTGGTCTGGCCAACACCAATGGTGATGGTCTGGCCGTTCGACAGGGTTACAACGACTGGCGAACCGGTTACTGGTGCACCGACGGTTGCGGTGTAGACGACATTGCCGCCCTCTGCCGCAGTAGCCGTTGCCGTCAGTTTCACGGTGGTGGTGTCGATAGTATCGGTGACGCTGGTGATAGCCGGCGTCGTGCTCGGCACCAGGTTTTCGAAGTTGCCACCGGTGGCGGTGCTGATGGTCGCCTGCACGGTGCCGGCGTCTTTGTAGACGTCGTCGGCCGGGGCTGGAACGGTCACGGTGCCGGTAGTTTTGCCGGCGTCGATGGTGATCACGGCGCCGTTCGACAGGGTCACGGTGACTGGCGAACCAGCGGCATTGGTCAGCGTCGCGGTGTAAACAATCGAACCGCCTTCAGCGACCGAATTGGTAGCGCTGAGCGACAGATTGGTGGTGTCGACAGTGTCGGTCACCGTAGTGCTGACCGGCGTCTTATCCGCGACGAGGTTTTCGTAGTTACCGCCGCTCACGTTGGTGATCGCGTTGGTCAGTGGCGCGTGACCGGTCAGTGCGTCGTTTGGCGCCGTGGTGGTCGCGGTGCCAGTGGTCTGGCCAACACCGATGGTGATGGTCTGACCGTTCGACAGGGTTACAACGACTGGCGAACCGGTTACTGGTGCGCCGACGGTTGCGGTGTAGACGACATTGCCGCCCTCTGCCGCAGTAGCCGTTGCCGTCAGTTTCACGGTGGTGGTGTCGATAGTGTCGGTGACGCTGGTGATAGCCGGCGTCGTGCTTGGCACCAGGTTTTCGAAGTTGCCACCGGTGGCGGTGCTGATGGTTGCCTGCACGGTGCCGGCGTCTTTGTAGACGTCATCGGCTGGCGCCGGAACGGTCACGGTGCCGGTGGTTTTGCCGGCCTCGATGGTGATCACGGCGCCGTTCGACAGGGTCACGGTGACTGGCGAGCCAGCGGCGTTTGTCAGGGTCGCGGTGTAAACAATCGAACCGCCTTCAGCGACCGAATTGGTAGCGCTGAGCGACAGATTGGTGGTGTCGACGGTGTCGGTCACCGTAGTGCTGACCGGCGTTTTGTCAGCCACGAGGTTCTCGTAGTTACCGCCGCTGACATCGGTGATCGCGTTGGTCAGCGGTGCGTGACCGGTCAATACGTCGTTTGGTGCGGTAGTGGTTGCGGTGCCCGTGGTCTGGCCAACACCAATGGTGATGGTCTGGCCGTTCGACAGGGTTACCACGACTGGCGAACCGGTTACTGGTGCACCGACGGTTGCGGTGTAGACGACATTGCCGCCTTCTGCCGCAGTAGCCGTTGCCGTCAGTTTCACGGTGGTGGTGTCGATGGTGTCGGTAACGCTGGTCACGGCCGGCGTGGTGCTCGGCACCAGGTTTTCGAAGTTGCCACCGGTGGCGGTGCTGATCGTCGCCTGCACGGTGCCGGCGTCTTTGTAGACGTCATCGGCTGGGGCTGGAACGGTCACGGTGCCAGTGGTTTTGCCGGCGTCGATGGTTATCACGGCGCCGTTCGACAGCGTCACGGTCACTGGCGAACCAGCCGCATTGGTCAGCGTCGCGGTGTAGACGATCGAACCGCCTTCAGCGACCGAATTGGTAGCGCTGAGCGACAGATTGGTCGTGTCGACAGTGTCGGTCACCGTAGTGCTGACCGGCGTCTTATCCGCGACGAGGTTTTCGTAGTTACCGCCGCTCACGTTGGTGATCGCGTTGGTCAGTGGCGCATGACCGGTCAATGCATCGTTTGGCGCTGCGGTGGTTGCAGTGCCGGTGGTCTGGCCGACGCCGATGGTGATGGTCTGGCCGTTCGACAGGGTTACCACTACAGGCGAACCGGTTACTGGTGCACCGACGGTTGCGGTGTAGACGACATTGCCGCCTTCAGCCGCCGACTCGGTAGCCGTCAGTTTCACGGTGGTGGTGTCGATCGTGTCAGTAACGTTGGTCACGGCCGGCGTGGTGCTCGGCACCAGATTTTCGAAGTTGCCACCGGTGGCGTTGCTGATCGTGGCCTGCACGGTACCGGCATCTTTGTAGACGTCGTCGGCCGGGGCTGGAACGGTCACGGTGCCAGTGGTTTTGCCGGCGTCGATGGTGATCACGGCGCCGTTGGACAGCGTCACGGTGACTGGCGAGCCAGCCGCATTGGTCAGCGTCGCGGTGTAAACAATCGAACCGCCCTCGGCCACGGTACCGGTCGCGCTCAGCGAAAGATTGGTCGTGTCGACAGTGTCGGTGACATTGGTCGATACCGGGGTCTTGTCGGCCACGAGGTTTTCGTAGTTGCCGCCAGTCACGTTGGTGATCGAGTTGGTCAGCGGTGCTTGACCGGTCAATGCATCGTTCGGTGCGGTGGTGGTCGCTGTGCCGGTGGTCTGGCCGACACCGATGGTGATGGTCTGACCGTTGGCCAGGGTCACCACAACTGGTGAACCCGTGACCGGAGCACCAACAGTGGCGGTGTACGTGACGTTGCCACCCTCAGCTGTCGACTCGGTAGCCGTCAGTTTCACGGTGGTGGTGTCGATGGTGTCGGTAACACTGGTCACGGCCGGCGTCGTGCTTGGCACCAGATTTTCGAAGTTGCCACCGGTGGCGTTGCTGATGGTCGCCTGCACAGTGCCGGCGTCTTTGTAGACGTCATCAGCCGGGGCAGGGACAGTCACGGTACCGGTGGTTTTACCGGCTTCGATGGTGATCACGGCGCCGTTGCTCAGCGTCACGGTTACTGGCGAGCCAGCGGCGTTGGTCAGGGTCGCGGTGTAAACAATCGAACCGCCTTCAGCGACCGAATTGGTAGCGCTGAGCGATAGATTGGTCGTGTCGACAGTGTCGGTGACATTGGTCGATACCGGGGTCTTGTCGGCCACCAGGTTCTCGAAGTTGCCACCGGTCACGTCAGTGATCGCGTTGGTCAGTGGAGCATGGCCAGTCAATGCGTCGTTTGGCGCCGTGGTGGTCGCGGTACCGGTGGTCTGGCCGACGCCGATGGTGATCGTCTGACCGTTGGCCAGGGTTACGACAACCGGCGAACCGGTGACAGGCGCGCCGACAGTCGCGGTGTAGGTGACGTTGCCACCCTCAGCAGTCGACTCTGTTGCTGTCAGTTTGACGGTGGTGGTGTCGATGGTGTCGGTGACATTGGTTACGGCCGGCACGGTGCTTGGCACCAGATTCTCGAAGTTGCCGCCGGTCGCGGTCGCAATGGTTGCTTCGACTTTGCCTGCATCTTTGTAAACGTCATCCGCCGGCGCAGCGACGGTGACGGTGCCAGTGGTTTTACCCGCCTCGATGGTGATCACGGCGCCGTTCGACAGGGTCACGGTGACTGGCGAGCCAGCCGCGTTGGTCAACGTCGCGGTGTAGATGATCGAGCCACCTTCAGCCACCGAGCCAGTCGCGCTGAGCGACAGATTAGTGGTGTCGATGGTATCGGTGACCGTGGTCGAAACCGGGGTCTTGTCGGCCACCAGATTCTCGTAATTACCGCCGGTTACACCGGTGATCGAGTTGCTCAGCGGCGCCTGGCCGGTCAGCGCATCGTTCGGTGCGGTGGTGGTCACAGTGCCGGTGGTTTTGCCGACTTCGATGGTGATGTTCTGACCGTTAGCCAAGGTCACCACGACAGGCGAGCCGGTTACTGGAGCGCCCACAGTGGCGGTGTAAGTGACGGTGCCACCTTCAGCGACCGACGTATCAGCCGTGAGTTTGACGGTCGAGGTGTCGATGGTGTCGGTGACTTCGGTGACGGCTGGAACAGTGCTCGGCACCAGATTTTCGAAGTTGCCACCGGTGGCGTTGCTGATCGTCGCCTGTACGGTGCCGGCGTCTTTGTAGACGTCATCGGCTGGCGCCGGAACGGTCACCGTGCCGGTGGTTTTGCCGGCCTCGATGGTGATCACGGCGCCGTTCGACAGGGTCACGGTGACTGGCGAGCCAGCAGCGTTGGTCAATGTGGCGGTGTAGACGATCGAGCCACCTTCAGCCACCGAGCCAGTCGCGCTCAGCGACAGATTAGTGGTGTCGATGGTATCGGTGACCGTGGTCGAAACCGGGGTTTTGTCGGCCACCAGATTCTCGTAATTACCGCCGGTTACACCGGTGATCGAGTTGGTCAGCGGCGCGTGGCCGGTCAGCGCATCGTTCGGTGCCGTGGTGGTCACGGTGCCAGTGGTTTTGCCGACTTCGATGGTGATGTTCTGACCGTTAGCCAAGGTCACCACGACAGGCGAGCCGGTCACTGGAGCGCCCACAGTGGCGGTGTAAGTGACGGTGCCACCTTCAGCGACCGACGTATCAGCCGTGAGTTTGACGGTCGAGGTGTCGATGGTGTCAGTCACTTCGGTGACGGCTGGAACAGTGCTCGGCACCAGATTTTCGAAGTTGCCACCGGTGGCGTTGCTGATCGTCGCCTGTACGGTGCCGGCGTCTTTGTAGACGTCATCGGCCGGTGCTGGAACGGTCACGGTGCCGGTGGTTTTGCCGGCCTCGATGGTGATCACGGCGCCGTTGGACAGGGTCACAGTCACTGGCGAGCCAGCAGCGTTGGTCAATGTGGCGGTGTAGACGATCGAGCCACCTTCAGCCACCGAGCCAGTCGCGCTCAGCGACAGGTTGGTGGTGTCGACGGTGTCAGTCACGGTGGTGCTGACCGGCGTTTTGTCGGCCACGAGATTTTCGTAGTTGCCGCCAGTGACACCCGTGATTGAGTTGGTGATCGGCGCATGACCGTTCAACGCATCGTTCGGTGCGGTGAAGGTCACGGTACCGGTGGTTTTACCGACTTCGATGGTGATGTTCTGACCATTGGCCAGGGTCACCACAACCGGCGAACCCGTCACCGGCGCGCCGACGGTCGCGGTGTAGGTGACGGCGCCACCTTCAACGGCGGACTCGCTCGCGGTCAGTTTCACGGTCGACGTGTCGATGGTGTCAGTCACTTCGGTGACGGCTGGAACAGTGCTCGGCACCAGATTTTCGAAGTTGCCACCGGTAGCGGTGGAGATCGTTGCTTCGACTTTGCCGGCGTCTTTGTAGACGTCATCGGCTGGCGCCGGAACGGTCACGGTGCCAGTGGTTTTACCGGCTTCGATGGTAATCACCGCGCCGTTTGAAAGGGTCACGGTCACTGGCGAGCCAGCCGCATTGGTCAGCGTCGCGGTGTAGATGATCGAACCACCTTCCGCAACGGTGCCGGTCGCAGTCAGCGACAGATTGGTGGTGTCGACAGTGTCAGTGACGTTGGTCGAAACCGGCGTCTTGTCGGCCACCAGGTTCTCGTAGTTACCACCGCTCACCTCAGTGATCGCATTGGTCAACGGTGCATGCCCGGTCAACGCGTCGTTCGGCGCGGTGGTGGTCACGGTGCCAGTGGTTTTGCCGACTTCGATGGTGATGTTCTGGCCGTTGGCCAAGGTCACGACCACAGGCGAACCGGTCACTGGCGCGCCGACGGTCGCGGTGTAAGTCACGGTGCCGCCCTCAGCCGCCGACTCGGTGGCGGTGAGTTTGACGGTGGTGGTGTCGATGGTGTCGGTGACATTGGTCACCGCCGGCACGGTGCTTGGCACCAGATTCTCGAAGTTGCCGCCGGTTGCATCCTTGATCGTGACCTCGACTTTACCGGCGTCTTTATAGACGTCATCGGCTGGCGCAGGAACGGTCACGGTGCCGGTGGTTTTACCGGCCTCGATGGTGATTACCGAACCGTTCGACAGAGTCACGGTTACCGGGGTGCCGGCCGGGTTGGTCAGCGTCGCGGTGTAAACGATCGACCCGCCTTCAGCCACCGAATCGGTCGCGGTCAGGTTCAGGTTGGTGGTGTCGGTGGTGTCCGAAACCGCGGTGTCGGCGGACTTGCCGTCGACTGCCAGTTTTTCGTAGTTGCCGCCAGTGGCGCCGTCGATGGTCACGCTCAGCGAGCTGCCACCGGCCAGAGGGCTGTTCGGTGCAACGAAGTTCACCGAACCGGTGGTTTCACCGACAGCGATGGTGATGGTCTGGCCGTTTGACAGGGTCACGACAACCGGCGAGCCAGTCACTGGCGCGGTCACGGTCGCGGTGTAGACCACGGTTTCGCCTTCAGCGACGTTTGTCGTGGCGGTCAGCGACACGGTGGAGGTGTCGATGGTGTCGTTGACGGTGGTGACCGCTGGCGCTGTGCTGGTGACCAGGTTTTCGAAGTCGCCACCGGTCGCGCCTTTGATGGTCGCTTCAACGGTGCCGGCATCTTTGTAGACGTCATCTTTCGGTGCGTCGACGGTGACAGTGCCAGTGGTTTTGCCGGCGTCGATGGTGATCACGGCACCATTCGACAGTGTCACGGTGACCGGCGAACCCGCAGCATTGGTCAGGGTCGCGGTATAGGTGATTTGGCCGCCTTCGTTGACCGAACCGGTCGCGCTCAGGGACAGGTTGGTGGTGTCGACAGTGTCGGTGACGGTAGTGCTGACCGGGGTTTTGTCGGCCACGAGGTTTTCGTAATTGCCGCCGGAAACGTCGGTGATCGCGTTGGTGATCGGCGCGTGGCCGGTCAGCGCATCGTTCGGTGCGGTGGTGGTCACGGTGCCGGTGGTTTTGCCGACTTCGATGGTGATGTTCTGACCATTGGCCAAGGTCACGACCACAGGGGAACCGGTGACCGGTGCGCCAACAGTGGCGGTGTAGGTGACGGTGCCACCTTCAGCGGCCGACTCGGTGGCGGTCAGTTTGACCGTCGAGGTATCGATGGTGTCAGTGACATCGGTCACGGCCGGCGTGGTGCTTGGAACGAGGTTCTCGAAGTTGCCGCCCGTAGCATCCTTGATGGTGACTTCGACCTTGCCGGCGTCCTTGTAGACGTCATCGGCTGGTGCAGGAACGGTCACGGTGCCGGTGGTTTTGCCCGCTTCGATGGTGATCACCGAACCGTTCGACAGGGTCACGGTCACCGGCGTGCCGGCCGGGTTGGTCAGGGTCGCGGTGTAAACAATCGAACCGCCTTCAGCCACGGTGCCAGTCGCGGTGAGCGACAGGTTGGTGGTGTCGACAGTGTCAGTAACGGTGGTCGAAACCGGAGTCTTGTCGGCAACGAGGTTCTCGTAATTGCCGCCGCTCACATCAGTGATCGAGTTGGTCAGCGGCGCCTGACCGGTCAGTGCATCGTTCGGTGCAGTGGTGGTCACGGTGCCGGTGGTTTTGCCGACTTCGATGGTGATGTTCTGACCATTGGCCAAGGTCACGACGACAGGCGAGCCGGTGACTGGTGCGCCAACGGTGGCAGTGTAAGTAACGGTGCCACCTTCAGCCGCCGACTCGGTGGCGGTGAGTTTGACGCTGGTGGTGTCGACGGTATCAGTGACTTCGGTCACGGCTGGCACAGTACTCGGTACCAGATTCTCGAAGTTGCCGCCCGTAGCATCCTTGATGGTGACTTCGACTTTGCCGGCGTCCTTGTAGACGTCATCGGCTGGTGCAGGAACCGTCACGGTGCCAGTAGTTTTGCCTGCTTCGATGGTGATCACCGAGCCGTTGCTCAGGGTCACAGTCACCGGCGAGCCAGCCGGGTTGGTCAGCGTCGCGGTGTAGATGATCGAACCGCCCTCGGCGACCGAGTTGGTGGCGCTGAGCGACAGGTCAGTGGTGTCGACGGTGTCAGTTACTGTGGTCGAAACCGGGGTCTTGTCGGCCACCAGGTTTTCGTAGTTGCCGCCACTCACACCTGTGATCGAATTACCCAGCGACGCCTGACCGGTCAGCGCATCGTTCGGCGCGGTGAAGGTCACGGTGCCAGTGGTTTTGCCGACTTCGATGGTGATGCTCTGACCGTTGGCCAGGGTCACCACGACAGGCGAGCCGGTGACCGGCGCGCCGACAGTAGCGGTATAGGTAACGGTGCCGCCTTCAGCCACAGTGGTGTCGGCCGTCAGTTTCACGGTGGAGGTGTCGATGGTGTCAGTCACATCGGTCACGGCTGGTGTCGTGCTTGGCACCAGGTTCTCGAAGTTGCCGCCAGTGGCATCTTTGATTGTGACTTCGACCTTGCCGGCGTCCTTGTAGACGTCATCGGCAGGCGCCGGAACGGTCACGGTGCCGGTGGTCTTGCCCGCTTCGATGGTGATCACCGAGCCGTTGCTCAGGGTCACGGTCACTGGCGTGCCGGCCGGATTGGTCAGGGTTGCGGTGTAAACAATCGAACCGCCCTCAGCCACGGTGCCGGTCGCGCTGAGCGACAGGTTAGTGGTGTCGACGGTGTCGGTCACGGTGGTGCTGACCGGGGTTTTGTCGGCCACCAGGTTCTCGTAGTTGCCGCCAGTGACACCTGTGATCGAGTTGGTGATCGGCGCGTGGCCGGTCAGCGCATCGTTTGGCGCGGTGGTGGTCACGGTGCCGGTGGTTTTGCCGACTTCGATGGTGATGTTCTGGCCGTTGGCCAGGGTCACCACGACAGGCGAGCCGGTAACTGGCGCGCCGACGGTGGCGGTGTAGGTGACGGTGCCACCTTCAGCGGCCGACTCGGTGGCGGTCAGTTTGACCGTCGAGGTGTCGATGGTGTCAGTGACTTCGGTCACCGCTGGCGTGGTGCTTGGAACGAGGTTCTCGAAGTTGCCGCCCGTAGCATCCTTGATGGTGACTTCGACCTTGCCGGCGTCCTTGTAGACGTCATCGGCTGGTGCAGGAACGGTCACGGTGCCGGTGGTTTTGCCCGCTTCGATGGTGATCACCGACCCGTTCGACAGGGTCACGGTCACCGGCGTGCCTGCCGGGTTGGTCAGGGTCGCGGTGTAAACGATCGAACCACCTTCGGCTACGGAGCCGGTCGCGCTCAACGACAGGTTGGTGGTGTCGGCAACATCGGTAACGCTGGTCGAAACCGGGGTCTTGTCGGCCACCAGATCTTCGTAATTACCACCGGAAACGCCGGTGATCGAGTTGGTCAGCGGCGCATTGCCGGCCAACGCATCGTTAGGCGCGGTGGTGGTCACGGTGCCGGTGGTTTTGCCGACTTCAATGGTAATGCTCTGGCCGTTGGCCAGTGTCACGATGACAGGCGAGCCGGTGACCGGCGCACCGACGGTGGCGGTGTAGGTGACGGTGCCACCTTCTGCCACTGAGGTGTCAGCCGTCAGTTTCACGGTCGACGTGTCGATAGTGTCAGTCACTTCGGTCACGGCTGGCGTGGTGCTCGGCACCAGGTTTTCGAAGTTGCCGCCGGTGGCGTCCTTGATGGTGACTTCGACTTTGCCGGCGTCTTTGTAAACGTCATCGGCCGGCGCTGGAACGGTCACGGTGCCAGTGGTTTTACCCGCTTCGATGGTGATCACCGAGCCGTTGCTCAGGGTCACGGTCACCGGCGTGCCGGCCGGGTTGGTCAGGGTCGCGGTGTAAACAATCGAACCCCCTTCAGCCACGGTGCCGGTAGCCGTCAGCGACAGGTTGGTGTCGTCGATCGAGTCGGTAATGGTGGTGGTCGCTGGCGTCGTATTCGGCACCAGGTTTTCGAAATTGCCGCCGCTAGCACCGGTGATGGTGGTGCTGACGGTGCTGCCATTGTTGTAAACGTCGTTGGCCGCAGTCGGCACGTTGACCGAGCCTGTGGTCTTGCCGGCGTCAATGGTGATGGTCGAGCCGTTCGACAGGGTGATCGTTACCGGGGTCTGCGCAGCATTGGTCAGCGTCGCGGTGTAAGTGATCTGGCCGCCTTCGACGACCGTACCGGTGGCGGTGAGGCTCACGCTGGTGGTGTCGATCGAATCGGTAACGGTGGTGGTGGCTGGCGTGGTGTTCGGCACCAGGTTTTCGAAGTTGCCGCCGCTGGCGCCAGTAATGGTGGTGCTGACGGTGCCGCCATTGTTATAGACGTCGTTCGGCGCTGTCGGCACGTTGACGGTGCCAGTGGTCTGGCCGGCTTCAATGGTGATGGTCGAACCGTTCGACAGGGTGACGGTGACCGGGGTTTGTGCCGGGTTGGTCAGGGTCGCGGTGTAGGTGATCTGGCCGCCTTCGACCACTGAACCGGTGGCGGTCAGGGTCAGGTTGGTGGTGTCGATCGAATCGGTGATGGTGGTCACCGCTGGCGTCGGGTTCGGCACCAGGTTTTCGAAGTTGCCGCCGCTGGCACCAGTAATCGTCGTGGTGACGGTGCTGCCGTTGTTATAGACGTCGTTGGCCGGGGTCGGCACGTTGACGGTGCCCGTGGTCTGGCCCGCGCCGATGGTGATGGTCGAACCGTTCGACAGGGTGACGGTGACCGGGGTTTGCGCCGGGTTGGTCAGGGTCGCGGTGTAGGTGATCTGGCCGCCTTCGGTGACACTCGGCCCGGCCGTCAGGGTGACGGTGGTGGTGTCGATGGTGTCGGTGACCTGCGTCGTCGCCGGAGTGGTCGGCGGGGTCACGGTGATGCCATTGCCGCCGGTGGTGCCGGTGACGGTCACGTCGATCTGGGTCGGGTCGTTATAAACGGTGTCGTTCGGCGCCAGCGGCACGTTGACGGTGCCAGTGGTGGAGCCGGCCGGGATCACAATCACCGCGCCGTTGGACAGGGTGATGGTCAGGTCGGTCAGCGGCGCCTGGGTCAGGGTCGCGGTGTACACCAGCACGCCGCCGGCTTCGGTGATGGACGGCGTGGCGCTGAGGCTCAGGGTCGAGTCACGCAGGGCGTTGGTGGTGGTGTCGGTGGTCTGGCCAGCGGTGATGTTTTGTGCGGCCTGACCGCCAGCATTGATGCCAGCAGTCGGGAAACCAATGGTCGGGTCAACGCGGCCAGCGGTGGCGTCGAGCATGACGAAGCTGTGACCACCACCGGCGGCACCGCCCGTGCCTGCGGCGCTCGGGCCGGCAGCGGTGGCATCCAGCGCGGTGGTCGGGTCGACACCAGCGGCGATGGCTTGCTGCAGTTCGGCTACCGACGGCGCTGCCTGCGCGGTGGCTTCGGCCAGGTCAGTGCTGGAGTCGGGCGCGTTGGCGCTCCACTGGGTTTCACGGCCCAGATCAAGGGTGCGGCCATCGGCCAATTCCAGCGACACGGCGCCGGAGAGACCGGTGTCGATCTGGTCGCCAACGAACAGGCGATCGCCTTCAACGAGTACGCGACGTACACCCTCGGGGGAGACTACAAATACTTGACCGACAATGCTTTTGACGATGGCAACAACACTGCTCATTGAAGACTCTCCGGGGGTGTCACGTTCAGTTGACTTCCATAGACCTGATGGCTTTATGGCGCCGACTCAGTCTGGTCGTACTTTTAAAATTTGCGAATCAAGTTTGACGCGTTATTTCGTCAATAATTTGGCTATATTCTTTCGCTATTAACTTTATGCCAAACTATTGACCTTCTGGGTGCCATCCTAAACAATCGTCCCACTAATGTCACATTGATATTTCCGCGGCGACCTGTCCTTCAGCGTGTGATCCAGTTCCTATTTTGAACTTTCCGACATACGGTCAATCTGGTTGCCATCATCCGACGCAGCGCCACGTTTTGCTGTGATTCAAGACAAGAAGTTCTGGGAAATTCCTATCATGCGTTCGCCCTTGCTTTTCGCCGTACCCTTCGCTCTCGCCGCCTCTTTTGTACAAGCACAATCCTTACCAGAAGCCATGCAGCAGGCACTGGATGTCCATCCGGAAATCCAGGCAGGGGTCAACAGTCGTTTGGCTGCGGATTATCAGTTAAGAGCGGCGAAAGGTGGATACCTGCCGAAGGTCGATCTGCTCGGCGGTTATGGTCGTGAAGGTACCGACAGCGTCACCACCCGCGCCAATTCCGGTAACCACTACGAAACCCTGAACCGCAGCGAGTCAAGTTTACGTCTCTCGCAAATGGTCTTCGACGGTTTTGCGACGTCCAGCGAAGTCGGGCGTCAACAAGCCACCGTTAACTCCCGTGCGTACTCGTTGCTGGGCACCTCCGAGCGCACTGCGCTGACCGTCGCCCAGGTGTATCTGGACGTGCTGACCCGCCGCGAATTCGTGCGCCTGGCCGAGGAAAACCTCAAGAGCCACCAGCGCATCTACGACCAGATCCAGTTGCGCACCCAGCGCGGCGTCGGCAGCGGTGCCGACCTCGATCAGGCGGAGGCGCGGATGGCCCAGGCCCGCAACAACCTGATCACCGAGCAGACCAATCTGGCCGACTCGGAAACCAACTTCCTCAGCGCCGTCGGCCAGATGCCTGATCAACTGGAGCGTCCGGCGCCGTTCATGGCGATGATGCCGGCCAACCTCAATGAGGCGCGCCAGCAGATGCTGGAAAACAGCCCGATCCTGCGCTCGGCCGAGTCCGACATCGCCGCTGCCGAGAAACAGTACGAAACCGCCAAATCGACCTTTTACCCACGTTTCGACGCCGAACTGGGCCGCACCGCCGACAACGACCTCGACGGCCAGAACGGTCACAACAACGAATGGCAAGCGATGCTGCGCATGCGCTTCAACCTTTATTCCGGTGGCAGCAACAAGGCCGATCTGGAATCCAAGTCGTACCTGTCGAACCAGGCGCTGGACATCCGCAACAACGCCCTGCGTCAGTTGAACGAAGAACTGGGCCTGGCCTGGAACGCCCTGAACAACGCTAACGCGCAGGTGCCGATCGCTCAGCAGTACGTCGACCACAGCACCTCGGTGCGCACCGCTTACCAGCGTCAGTTCAGCCTCGGCGAGCGCACTCTGCTCGATTTGCTCGACAGCGAAAACGAGTTGTTCACCGCTTCGCGGCGTCTGGCGGAAATCAAAAACATTCAGTTATTTACTCAGTACCGAATCAAGGCGACCATGGGCGAGTTGCTCAGAAGCCAGGGAGTGGTCGCACCATTGGCATCCGTTGTGCAGAACGACGTGAAGCCCAAGGTCCAGCTGCCTGGGATGAATTGAGTTATCCCTTTTCAACTGTCAAAGAGTGTCGAGCGTGGAATCAGAAGTCAGTCGAGTTCAACTCAGTCATGATCCACGCGCGTTGCACGACGATCCGTTACTGGACGGTCTGCTCGCCCTTTGCATGCTGCACCAGAAGCCTGCCAGCGCGGCGATGCTGACCACCGGCCTGCCGCTGCCCAAACAACGCCTGAGTGTCGAGTTGCTGCCCCGCGCGGCGGCTCGCGCCGGCCTGCAAGGTCGCGTGCTGCAGCGCAAACTGGAAGAAATTCCGGCGATCGCCATGCCGGCGCTGTTGCTGCTCAAGGATGGCCGCAGTGCCGTCCTGCTCGGCTGGCAGGGTGACAACGAAGCCCGGGTGTTGCTCAGCGAAACCGACGGCGGCGAGTCCGTCGTCAGTCGCGAATTGCTCGCCGACGACTACACCGGCAAAGTCTTCTTCGCCCAGCCGCAACACAAATTCGACGTTAACCACGGCACGCTGATTCCGCGTGCACGCTCGTGGTTCCGTGACACCCTCAAGCGCTCGCGCTGGCTGTACGCCGATGCGATTGCCGCCAGTTTCCTGATCAACATCATCGCCATGGCCGCGCCGCTGTTCGTGATGAACGTCTACGACCGCGTGGTACCGAACCAGGCCGAAGCGACCCTGTGGGTGCTGGCGCTGGGTATCACCGGCGCTTACATCTTCGACCTGATCCTCAAGAGCCTGCGCAGCCTGTGCCTGGACCTGGCCGGGAAGAAAACCGACCTGATCATCTCCGCGACGCTGTTCGAGCGCATCGTCGGCATGGCGATGAAATACCGCCCGGCGCGGGTCGGCAGTTTTGCGCAGAACATCCATGAGTTTCAGAGCCTGCGCGACTTCCTCGCCTCGCTGACCCTGACCAGCCTGATCGACCTGCCGTTCACCATCCTCATCTTTATCGTCATCGCCATTCTCGGCGGGCATCTGGTGTGGATTCCGGTGTTGGCCTTCCCGATTGCCTTGCTGATCGGCTACGCGTTGCAGAAACCGCTGGTGGCGACCATGGAGCGCACCATGGCCCTCGGTGCCGAGCGCCAGTCGAGCCTGATCGAAACCCTCGCCGGCCTCGACGCGGTGAAGGTCAACAACGCCGAAAGCGAACGCCAGTATCAGTGGGAACAGACCATCGGCACCCTCAGCCGCCTCGAGCTGCGAGTGAAAATGCTCTCCGGTCTGGCGATGAACATCACCCTGCTGATTCAGCAACTGGCCGGGGTGATCATGATCGTCTTCGGCGTCTACCAGATCATCGCCGGCAACCTGAGCATGGGCGGTCTGATTGCCTGCTATATGCTCAGCGGCCGCGCCCTCAGCCCGTTGGCCTCGCTGTCCGGTCTATTGACGCGTTACCAGCAGGCGCGGGTGACCATGACCTCGGTCGACCAGATGATGGAGTTGCCGCAAGAGCGCAATTTCGAAGAGCGTCCGCTCAGCCGCAAGGTTTTGCAAGGCGCCATCGAGTGCCGCCAGCTGAACTTCACCTACCCGGAACAACAGAACCCGGCGCTGAAGAACATCAACCTGGTGATCCGTCCCGGCGAGAAGATCGGCATCATCGGCCGCAGCGGCTCGGGCAAGAGTTCGCTGGCGAAACTGCTGGTCGGCCTGTATCAACCGGACGACGGTGCGTTGCTGGTGGACGGTGTGGATATCCGCCAGATCGACGTCAGCGAACTGCGCTACAACATCGGCTACGTGCCGCAAGACATTCAACTGCTGGCCGGCACCCTGCGTGACAACCTCGTCTCCGGCGCGCGTTATGTCGAAGACGAGTTGGTCCTGCAGGCGGCCGAACTGGCCGGCGTCCACGAATTCGCCCGTCTGCACCCGCAAGGTTATGAGCTGCAAGTCGGCGAACGCGGGCAGAACCTTTCCGGTGGTCAACGGCAGAACGTTGCACTGGCCCGGGCGCTGTTGCTCAATCCGCCGATCCTGTTGATGGACGAGCCGACCAGCGCCATGGACAACACCGGTGAAGAACGCCTCAAGCAACGCCTCGCGGCGGTGATTGAAAACAAGACCGTGGTGCTGGTGACGCACCGGGCGTCGCTGCTGTCGCTGGTGGATCGCCTGCTGGTGGTCGACCGTGGGCAGATTCTCGCCGATGGCCCGAAAGCCGCCGTGATGGAAGCGTTGAAGAAGGGGCAGATCAGTGTTGCTTAAGTCGGGTTTCAAGGATTCGATCCGTCGCTACTTCAAAGGCTCTGCCTCGCTGCAGGGCCAGCCGCTGCCGGAGGTCAACAAAGCGCTGATCGAAGACGCCCCGCGCGTCGTGCGCCTGACCATCTGGGCGATCATCGCCTTCTTCATCTTCCTGCTGCTGTGGGCCAACTTTGCCGTGATCGACGAAGTGACCAAGGGCGACGGCAAGGCAATTCCGTCGTCGAAGATCCAGAAAATCCAGAACCTCGAAGGCGGCATCATCTCCGAGCTGTTCGTCAAGGAAGGCCAGATTGTCGAAGCCGGCGCACCGCTGATTCGCCTCGACGACACGCGATTTGCTTCCAACGTCGGCGAAACCGAGGCCGATCGCCTGTCGATGCTCCTGCGCGTCGAGCGCCTCAGCGCCGAGGTCGACGACCGTCCGCTGAATTTCCCCGAGGACGTGCTCAAAGCCGTGCCGGGCCAGGCAAAAAGCGAAGAGTCGCTATACATCAGCCGCCGTCAGCAACTGCACGACGAGATCGGTGGTTTGCAGGAGCAGTTGATCCAGCGTCAGCAAGAGCTGCGCGAATTCAGCTCCAAGCAGGCGCAGTACCGTCAGCAACTGGGCCTGCAACGCCAGGAAATCAACATGTCCGAGCCGCTGGTGGCGCAGGGCGCGGTTTCCCCGGTGGAAGTCTTGCGCCTCAAGCGTGCCGAGGTGGAAACCCGCGGTCAGCTCGACGCCACCACGCTGGCCATCCCGCGCGCCGAATCGGCGATCAAGGAAGTGCAGCGCAAGATTGATGAAACCCGTGGCAAATTCCGCAGTGAAGCGCTGACCCAACTCAACGAAGCGCGCACCGACCTGAACAAGGCCCAGGCCACCGGCAAGGCGCTGGAAGACCGCGTCAGCCGGACGCTGGTGACATCGCCGGTGCGCGGCATCGTCAACAAGTTGCTGGTCAACACCATCGGCGGCGTGATCCAGCCGGGCAGCGACATGGTCGAAATCGTACCGCTGGATGACACCTTGCTGGTCGAAGCCAAGATCCGTCCGCAGGACATTGCCTTCCTGCATCCGGGGCAGGAAGCGATCGTCAAGTTCACCGCGTACGACTACACCATCTACGGCGGGCTCAAAGCCAAGCTTGAGCAGATCGGCGCCGACACCATCACCGACGAAGACAAGAAAACCACCTACTACATCATCAAGGTGCGCACTGAGCGCAGCCACTTGGGTACGGATGAAAAACCGTTGCTGATCATCCCGGGGATGGTGGCGTCGGTGGACATCATTACCGGCAAGAAGTCGGTGTTGAGTTATCTGCTCAAACCGATCATCCGTGCGCGAGCAGAGGCTTTGCACGAGCGCTAGATCTTCAGCGCGGCTGCCGGCCTCTTCGTCGGATCGCCGCCCGGAGCAAGCTCGCTCCCACATTGGATCTTTGTTAAACACTCATGTTGTGTTCACCAACGAACCCCTGTGGGAGCGAGCCTGCTCGCGAAGGCGTCAGCGGGAACACCACATCCCTGTCAAGAAGTGACAAAAACCGTCACTCACCATCCAGTCCATTCCTCACCATTCGCCATATCGTTATTCATTAACGGTATTTAATTTCCAATTCTTATAGCTATAAAGTCATCTCCCTGCGTACCTGCCGACCAATCGGCGCGCCGCACGACCTGAACCAACACGCAATCCAGCGTGAGTGTCTGATCGACGAGCGCGCCCGTGAGCGCGCCGTGCGTGGGAGATTGAAAGATGTCCGCAGCTACTGCTTCCCCAAGCGCCGCGACCGCCGCGCCGCAAACCTTCGAAATTCGTCCGTTCAGTGGTGCCGTGGGCGCCGAGATCATCGGCCTCGACCTCAGCCGGCCGATCAATGATCAGGACTTTGCACGCATTCATCGCGCGCACCTGGATCACCACGTCGTGGTGTTCCGCGACCAACAGATCACCCCGCAGCAACAGATCGATTTCAGCCGCCGCTTCGGCGTGTTGCAGATCCATGTGCTCAAGCAATTCCTGCTGGCCAATCATCCGGAAATCCTCATCGTTTCCAACATCGTCGAAAACGGCCAGAACATCGGCCTCGGCGATGCCGGCAAGTTCTGGCATTCCGACCTCTCCTATAAAGAGCTGCCTAGCCTCGGCTCGATGCTTCACGCCCAGGAGTTGCCGTCCGAGGGCGGCGACACGTTGTTCGCCGATATGCACAAAGCCTGGGACAACTTGCCCGAGGCGTTGCGCAAAGCTGTTGAAGGTCGATCGGCCGCGCACTCCTACACCGCCCGCTACAGCGAAACCAAATTCGAAGGCAACTGGCGCCCGACCCTGACCCCGGAGCAACTGGCGCAAGTTGCCGAAGTGGTGCACCCGGTGGTGCGTACGCACCCGGAAAACGGCCGCAAAGCCCTGTTCGTCAGCGAAGGTTTCACCACGCGCATCGTCGGTCTGCCGGAGGACGAGAGCCAGCAATTGCTGAGCGAGCTGTACGCCCACAGCGTGCTGCCGCAGAACATCTACCGCCATCAGTGGCAGCCCCACGATCTGGTGTTCTGGGACAACCGTTCGCTGATCCATCTCGCCGCCGGCTGCCCCGCGCACCTGCGCCGCAAGCTGTATCGCACGACCATTCAGGGCGACGCGCCTTTCTGATTCGCCGGAGATTGATCACATCATGAACGCTCCCTTGCCAGGCCACGCGGCCAGCAACCCGATCGCCCACAGCGACGCGCTGCTGGCGGTCGATCACGTCAGTCTCGAGTACCGCACGCCGCAACGTGTGGTGCGCGCCACCCACCAAGTCAGTTTTGAAATCGATCCGGCCGATCGCTACGTGCTGCTCGGTCCGTCCGGTTGCGGCAAGTCCACGTTGCTCAAAGCGGTCGCCGGGTTCATTCAACCGTGCGAAGGCGAGATCCGCCTGCAAGGCCAGCGTGTCGACGCGCCGGGGCCGGACCGGATTGTGGTGTTTCAGGAATTCGATCAACTGCCACCGTGGAAAACCGTCAAACAGAACGTGATGTTTCCCCTGCTGGCCTCGCGAACGCTGAAGAAAAAAGAAGCTGAAGAGCGCGCGCTGCACTATCTGGAAAAGGTCGGCCTCGCGGCGTTTGCCGATGCTTATCCGCACACCTTGTCCGGCGGTATGAAAGCACGGGTGGCGATTGCCCGGGCGTTGGCAATGCAGCCGAAAATCCTGCTGATGGACGAACCGTTCGCCGCGCTCGATGCCCTGACCCGACGCAAGATGCAGGAAGAATTGCTGCTGCTCTGGGAGGAGGTGCGCTTCACTTTGTTGTTTGTCACGCACTCGATTGAAGAAGCGCTGGTGGTCGGCAATCGCATTCTGCTGCTGTCGCCACATCCGGGCCGGGTGCGCGCCGAAGTGCACAGCCATCAATACGACTTGCACAGCTTGGGTGGTGTGGCGTTTCAAGAATCGGCGCGGCGCATTCATCGGCTGCTGTTCGACGAAGGTCAGCCGGCGCAAATCGAGCGTGGCCACGACTTCAACGACATTCGCATCGCCTATTGAGCGGCCAGGAGGACTACCCGATGAGCCAATCATCATCTGTGCGTGAAGAATTCGAGATTGTGCTGGAGCCGCTGACCGCAGTGCCGGTCGAGCGTGAGTTATCCCTCGGCACGCGGCTGTGGCAACAGGGCTGGCTGCGTAAAAGCCTGATCCTGATTGTGTTGGCGGTGCTGTGGGAAGTGGTCGCGCGGATTCAGAACAACGACTTGATGCTGCCGAGTTTCCTGCAGACCAGCCAGGCGCTGTTCGAGGGCCTGCTCAGCGGTGAGTTATTGGCCAAGGTATGGATTTCGCTGGTGGTGCTGATCAAGGGTTATCTGATCGGCATCGTTTTGGCGTTTGCCCTGACCACGCTGGCGGTGTCGACGCAATTGGGCCGCGATCTGCTGAGCACGATGACCTCGATGTTCAATCCGCTGCCGGCGATTGCCCTGTTGCCGTTGGCGTTGCTGTGGTTTGGCTTGGGGCAGAACAGCCTGATTTTTGTGCTGGTGCATTCAGTGTTGTGGGCACTGGCGTTGAACACTTATGCCGGATTTCTCGGCGTTTCGGAAACCCTGCGCATGGCCGGGCGCAACTATGGTTTGAAAGGTCTGCGGCTGGTGCTGTTCATTTTGATTCCGGCAGCGCTGCCGTCGATTCTGGCCGGGCTGAAGATTGGCTGGGCGTTTGCCTGGCGCACCTTGATCGCGGCGGAACTGGTGTTTGGTGCGACCAGTGGCAAGGGCGGTCTGGGTTGGTACATTTTTCAGAATCGCAATGAGCTGTACACCGACAAGGTGTTTGCCGGGTTGGCGGTGGTGATTCTGATCGGGTTGCTGGTGGAGAATCTGGTGTTCGATACGCTGGAGCGGGTGACGGTTAAGCGTTGGGGTATGCAGCGGTAGTTTTTGGCGTGGCTGCTGGCCCCTTCGCGAGCAGGCTCGCTCCCACATTTGATCTCCTGTGGGCACAGGTTTTATGAACGACAGAAGTCCATTGTGGGAGCGAGCCTGCTCGCGAAGGCGTCTTTGAAGGCGCCGCCAAAGCTGAAGGATGTTTGCTAGCATTGCGCCCAGATCAACCCTGATCAACCAAGAGTGCTCAACATGCAACTCCCGGACATGAACTTGCTGGTCGCCCTCGACGCCTTGCTCGACGAGGGCAGTGTGGTCGGCGCGGCGCGGCGGATGAACCTCAGCCCGGCGGCCATGAGCCGCACGTTGACGCGAATCCGCGAAGCCATCGGCGATCCGATCCTCGTGCGTGCCGGTCGGGGCCTGGTACCAACGCCCAAAGCTCTGGAGCTACGTGAGCAGGTGCGTGACGTGGTCGAGCAGGCCGCGCTGTTGTTCCGTTCCGCCGACACCGTGGAGCTGGGCACGTTACGTCGTCGCTTCAGCATCCGCGCCAATGACTTTTTCATCGGGGTGTACGGCGGCAAACTGTTCGATACCCTCGACCAACAGGCGCCTCATTGCGAACTGCGCTTTGTCCCGGAGGGAGACGGCGACGATGAAGCGCTGCGCGAGGGCCGTATCGATCTGAGTGTCAGCAACACCCGCCCCGTCACCCCTGAAGTCAAAGTGCAAAACCTGTTTTCCACCCACTTTGTGGGGCTGGTGCGTGAAGACCATCCGCTACTCGATGGCGAAATCACCGCCGAACGCTACGCCGGGTTTTCCCATATCAGCATGTCGCGCCGTGGCATCGCTCGCGGCCCCATCGATACGGCGCTGAGTGCGCTGGGGCTGGAGCGTCGCGTGGCGGTGATCGCGCCGAGTTTCCATGCGGCGATGTTTGCCTTGCCGGATTCCGATCTGATTCTGCCAGTGCCCAAGGAAGCGTTGCTCAGTGTGCGTCGCCTGGGGTTGAAACTGCGTTCGTTCGACCTGCCAATCCCGTTGCCGACGCTGATGCTGACCCAGGCCTGGCACCCGCGTTTCGACAAGGATCCGGCGCATCGCTGGCTGCGCGAAACCCTCAAGGCCTGTTGCGACGAAACGTGGCTGGCGGCCCAGCCTTGAAGATCAAAAGATCGCAGCCTTCGGCAGCTCCTGCATTGGAATGCATATCCCTGTAGGAGCTGCCGAAGGCTGCGATCTTTTGCTTTTAATGATTGTGTCTGACGCACTTATAAGCTGCCAATAAGTCAATTTTCGTCATTGCCAAGTCCTACTAAGATGCTCCGGTATTTTTCCCTCCGGAGCGTGTATTCATGACATCCCTGACGGCGGCGGCACCCTTCGCTGCGGCCAGCCCGGCGACGGCGGCCACGCCACCGGTGTTCGGGGCGCGGATCATCATCGGCCTGGTCGGCGTGCTGCTGGCGGTGCTGGTGTCGGGCCTCAACGAGATGGTGACCAAGGTAGCCCTGGCCGACATCCGTGGTGCGTTGAACATCGGCTACGACGAAGGCACCTGGCTGGTCAGCAGCTACACCGCCACCTCGGTCGCGGCCATGGCGTTCGCGCCGTGGTGCTCGGTGACGTTTTCGCTGCGCCGCTTCACCCTCTGCGCGATTGGTTTGTTCACGCTGCTTGGCGTGCTGTGCCCGTTCGCGCCGAACTACGAAAGTCTCTTGCTAATGCGCATCCTGCAAGGTCTGGCCGGCGGCGCGTTGCCGCCGATGTTGATGACCGTTGCCCTGCGTTTTTTGCCGGCCAATATCAAACTCTACGGCCTGGCCGGTTATGCGCTGACGGCCACCTTCGGCCCGGGTCTCGGCACACCGCTGGCCGGTTTGTGGACCGAATACGTCGGTTGGCAATGGACATTCTGGCAAATCATTGTGCCGTGCCTGATCGCCATGGCCGCCGTGGCGTATGGCTTGCCGCAGGATCCGCTGCGGCTGGAACGCCTCAAGTCATTCAACTGGAAAGGCCTGCTGCTGGGTTTTCCGGCGATCTGCATGCTGGTGATCGGTTTGCTGCAAGGCAATCGCCTGGACTGGTTCGAATCCAGTCTGATTTGCGGCTTGCTCGGTGCCGGTTCGCTGCTGCTGGTGGCGTTTCTGATCAACGAATGGTCGCAGCCGATTCCGTTTTTCAAATTGCAGATGCTCGGCATCCGCAACCTGTCTTTCGCCTTGATGACCCTGGCCGGTGTGTTGGTGGTGCTGTTGGCGGTGGTGTTGATTCCGTCGAGTTATTTGGCGCAGGTGCAGGGTTATCGCCCGGTGCAGACCGCGCCGATCATGCTGATCGCCGCGCTGCCGCAGTTGATTGCGCTGCCGCTGGTGGCGGCGCTGTGCAACCTGCGCTGGGTCGATTGCCGCTGGGTGCTCGGGATTGGCTTGAGCATGTTGGCGCTGTCCTGTCTGGGCGGATCGCAGCTGACCTCGCAATGGATTCGCGACGATTTCTACGTCCTCCAATGGCTGCAGATTTTCGGCCAGCCGATGGCGGTGCTGCCGCTGTTGATGCTCTCCACCGGCAGCATCACGCCGCTGGACGGCCCCTTCGCGTCGGCGTGGTTCAACACCGTGAAAGGGCTGTCGGCGGTGATCGCCACCGGCGTGATCGAAGCGCTGACCACGGCGCGCCTGCATTTCCACTCGACCATGCTCGTCGACAGTCTCGGCAATGCACCGCTGGCCGATCGCAGCGATCCAGGCCTTGCCCATCGTCTGCATGAGCAAGCCGTGGTGCTGACCTCTTCCGATCTCTATGTGTGCATGGCCGGCGTCGCACTGGCGTTGATCCTGCTGATTTTCTGGCTGCCGACGCGGATCTATCCGCCGCGCGCGCCGACCTGATCGCTGTACTGAAACAGAAGGTTTTTATGACGACTCAAGCAAAGCAAAAACTCGCGGTGGCCGTGGCGGCCGCGCTGGCCGTTGGCGTGCTGGTGTACCTGGCAATGCCCGGTGTGTTTGGCAAACGCACTCAGCAAAACACCAACGATGCGTTTGTCTCCGCCGACTACACCCTGGTGGTGCCGCGTGTGGCCGGCTTCATCAAGGAAGTGCTGGTGGAAGATAACCAGCAGGTAAAAGCCGGGCAGTTGTTGGCGCTGATTGATGACCGCGATTTACGGGCTTCTGCCGAAGCGGCGGACGCGCAAACCCTGGTGGCGCGGGCGCAGTTGCAAAACGCCAAGGCGACGCTCGAGCGCCAGACCTCGGTGATTGCCCAGGCGCAGGCCTCAGTGGTGTCGGCCAAGGCCGAAATGGCCTTCGCCCAGCAGGAATTGAATCGCTACAACCATTTGGCGGGCGTAGGCGCCGGCACCGTACAGAACGCGCAACAGGCGCGCACTCGCATCGATCAGGCCACGGCTCACCTCGACACCGCCACGGCGAAACTGGCTGCCGAGCGCAAACAAGTCGACATCCTTACGGCCCAGCGAGATGCCGCCGAAGGCAGTTTGAAACATGCGCAAGCGGCACTGGAGATCGCCAGTTTCGAACTCTCCTACACGCGCATCACCGCACCGCAGGACGGCATGATCGGCGAGCGGGCCGTGCGCGTCGGCGCCTACGTGACACCGGGCAGCAAGCTACTGGCGGTGGTGCCGTTGCAGCAGGCGTATGTCGTGGCGAATTTTCAGGAGACGCAACTGACGGACGTGCAGCCGGGGCAAGAGGTGCAGGTGCGCGTCGACAGCCTTGGTGGGGAAGCCTTGAGCGGTCGTGTGGAAAGTATTGCGCCAGCCACAGGCGTGACCTTTGCGGCGGTGAAACCGGATAACGCCACCGGTAACTTCACCAAGGTGGTGCAGCGCATTCCGGTGAAGATCATGCTCGAGCCGGGTCAGCCGTTGACCGAGCGGTTGCGTGTGGGCATGTCGGTGGAGGCGAGTATTGATACCAAAAGCTCGGCGACATCCGTGCGAGAGGTGACTCAACGATGAGCCGTGTTGATCGAACCGACGCCTTCGCGAGCAGGCTCGCTCCCACAGGGAGAGCGCATTCCAGAATGTGGGAGCGAGCCTGCTCGCGAAGAGGACAATGGCAGCAAATTACCTTGAGCGCCTTGCTTGCGGTCAGTCTCACCGCCTGCACCGTCGGCCCAGACTTCCAAAAGCCTCAAGCCACGCAAATCGCCGACTGGAGCAAACCCGCCAAATCCGCACCCAGCCAAGCCGTCAGCGAACCCCTGAACGAACGCTGGTGGGAAGTCTTCCACGACCCGCAACTCTCCGCGCTCACTCAACGTGCAGTGAAGAGTAACCTCGACCTGCAACTGGCCAGCAGTCGCCTGCAACAAAGCCGCGCCGCGCGCCAGGTGATCACCGCTGAGCGTTATCCGAACACTGCCGCCACGGGCAGTTACGCGCGTAAACGCAACAGCGGCGAAGGTCTGAACGATCCGTCCGGGCATAACGGCGATTCCGCGTTCAACCTGTGGGACGCTGGTTTCTCGGCCTCATGGGAGCTGGATGTCTGGGGCCGCGTGCGCCGCGAAACCGAGGCAGCCGACGCCAACCTCGAAGTCGCTGAAAACGACCGTCGCGGGGTGCTGCTGGCGGTGCTCGCCGACACCGCGCAAAACTACATTCAGCTGCGCGGTGTGCAGAACACCCGCGCCGTCACCGAACAGAACCTCGACGTCGCGCGGCACAGCCTGAAGCTCTCGCAACTGCGTCTGGCCGACGGTGTGGCGACGGATCTCGACGTCGCCGAAGCTGCCGCGCAAGTGGCTGCCATCGAATCGCGCCTGCCGGCACTTGAACAACGTCAGTCGCAGCTGATCAACGCGATCAGCCTGTTGATGGGCGAACCGCCACAGGCCCTCGCAACAGAGTTATCCACAGACGCCGCCGTACCGCAGTCGCCGCTGCAAGTCGCCATCGGCCTGCCGTCGCAACTCGCCGAACGCCGTCCGGACATCCGCCAGGCCGAAGCACGCTTGCACGCCGCCACCGCCAATATCGGCGTGGCCAAGGGCGATTTCTATCCGCGTATCACGCTGTCCGGCAACCTCGGCTCGCAAGCCATGCAGCTCAGCGATTTCGGCTCCTGGGGCTCACGAGCCTTTGGCATCGGTCCGCAATTCAGCCTGCCGCTGTTCGACGGCGGGCGCCTGCGCGGCATGCTGCAACTGCGCGAAGCGCAACAGCAGGAAGCTGCCGTTACCTACCAGCAAACCGTGCTGCGCGCCTGGCATGAAATCGACGATCAACTGACCGCCTACAACGCCAGCCAACGCCGCCGCGACAGCCTCGCCGAGGCTGTGCGCCAGAATCAGATCGCCCTGCGCACCGCACAACAGCAATACGTCGAAGGCGTGGTCGATTTCGTCACCGTGCTCACCGTGCAAGGCGCTTTGCTGGCGACGCAGGAGCAGTGGGTAGAGAGCTCAACCGGCGTTTCGCTGGCGATGGTCGGTTTGTACAAGGCGTTGGGCGGGGGATGGGAGTCGGTGTATCCGGCGACAGAGTCGACGGCATCTTTACCGGGCGTCGTTAAACGCTAAGCCGGCATCGACGGTTACGCCATGGCTGACCTACAGTGATTGGCAGGTTTGGGCGTCATACTTCCTTGACGCTACGGCTTGGCAAGAGGAAGCGATGGCGGCAAACAGAGTCACGCCGGTGGGCGACACGCAAGATCCCTTTGCCGCGCCCGGTTCGTGGTTCAGCAGCTTGCGCTGGGTTCGCTGGGTCAAACAACACTGGCTCTGGCCGATTCTGGCGCTCGAAGCCTTTGTGCGTTTTTATGATCTGACGGCAGCGGCGATCTGGGGCGACGAAGGCTCCAGTCTGCTGTTGGCGCGTTATCCGTTGAGCGAAATCTGGAAGCACGCTGCCTTCGATGTGCACCCGCCGCTGTACTTCATGCTGTTGCATGGCTGGATCGAGCTATTCGGTGACGGCATCCTGGCGATCCGCTGCCTGAGTGCGCTGGCCGGCCTCGCGGCGGTCGGGTTGGGCATCTGGCTGGTGGATCGCCTGGCCACCCGCCGTGCCGCATTCATCGCCGGCCTGTTGCTGGCGCTGCTACCGACAGCGGTGCGCTACAGCCAGGAAGTGCGCATGTACGCGCTGCTCGGGGGACTGCTGCTCGCCGCGAGCCTGGCGCTGGTCTACTGGATCAGGCGCCCACAGCGAAACCGCTATCTCGTGGCTTACGTGTTGTTGATGAGTGCGGCCTTCTACACCCATTACTTCGCCGTGCTGGCGGCGTTGTGTCACTGGCTCTATCTGCTCGCGATCCGCGTGCAACGCGGTTATCGATTCCGGCATATCCAGCGCTGGAACTGGTGGCTGGCGAACCTGGCCATTGTCGTGCTGTACCTGCCTTGGCTGCCTAATTTGCTCGATTTGATGCAGCACATTGAACAGCTCAGGGTCGGTGGCGATGTCGGCTGGGAGCCTGCCGTCACGTTGAGTTCGCTGCCGTCGATGATCTGGTCGTGGTTGATTCAGGACGATGGCGAGACACTGCCGCTGCTGACGTTCGCGGCATTGCCCTTGGCATTGCTGGCACTGGCGGCCGTGGCGGTGATGCGCGATCGCAGCGTGTCGCGCGGCAGTATTCTGTTGGCGCTGTACACCGGACTGCCGCTGCTGCTGGTATTTGCAGTGTCATTTATCACGCCGGTCTTTATTGAGCGCTATCTGACGGCGTACGCCTTGGGTTTGCCGATGCTGGCGGCGTTGGCCATTGACCGTCTGTACAGCCGCGTACGGGTGTTCGCACTGGCGGTGTTGGTTTCACTGGTTGGTGTGGAACTGGTCGGCGTGAACAACAACGCCAGCGTTGACAGCACCGATCAGTTCGACCGCGTGGTGAATTACGTCAATCAGCATTTTCTGCCGGGCGATCGCATCATCACCAGCGATATGCTCTGGTACTTGAGCTACGTCTATTACGACCGCAGCGGTGTACAAGTGCGGCTCTTTACGCCGCCGACAGCGGATGGCCAGTCGACACGACCGAATGAGTACGGATTCGGCACACTGGTAACCCGCGGGGTCTATCTCGACAGCCTCGCAGAATTGCCGGGCAATGGCCGAGTCTGGCTGGTCGGAACCTTCGACGGTCCGGAAGAGTTTTCACCTCTGCCCGTTACCTGGCAGCCCGGCGCCGAAATCCATGCTGGCGGAGCCAAGGCACGCCTGTTCACCCCCAAACCACCGCCTGGCTAAAGCCGCTTTCCAGGCGCTGCCGCTGGCTGCGATCTTGTGCCTTCAGGATTTACCCGACAAATCTGCCATGCCCTTGAGCAATTCAATCGGCAATGGAAAGACAATCGTCGAACTCTTGTCCCCGGCAATCGAACTCAAGGTCTGCATATAACGCAACTGCATCGCCCCGGGCTGACGACCGAGCATTTCCGCCGCTTGCATGAGTTTTTCCGAGGCCTGCAATTCGCCTTCGGCGTGAATCACCTTGGCCCGCCGTTCGCGCTCGGCTTCGGCTTGTTTGGCAATGGCCCGCACCATCGATTCATTGAGGTCGACATGCTTGATCTCGACGTTGGCGACCTTGATTCCCCAGGCATCGGTCTGGGCGTCGAGTACTTGCTGAATGTCGATGTTCAACTGTTCGCGTTCGGCCAGCAGCTCATCCAGTTCATGCTTGCCGAGCACTGCGCGCAGGGTGGTTTGCGCCAACTGGCTGGTCGCGGAAAGATAATCCTCGACCTGAATAATCGCCTTCTGCGGATCAAGCACACGGAAATACAGTACGGCGTTGACCTTCACCGACACGTTGTCGCGGGTGATTACGTCCTGCGGCGGTACGTCGAGAACCACGGTTCGCAGGTCGACCCGGACCATTTGCTGGACCACCGGGATCAGCAGGATCAGGCCGGGGCCTTTGACCTGCCAAAAGCGGCCGAGCTGGAACACCACGCCGCGCTCGTATTCGCGCAGGATACGAAACGTCGAGCCGGCGAGGGCTATGACCAGTAACAGCAGCGCAACGAAACCGATTTGCAGACCCATGATCACTCTCCGAGTGGCGCCGCGTCAGTCGCGGCCACTTGCAGCAACAATCCCTTGCGCGCCACCACGCGCACCGATTGCCCGGTGTGCAGCGGTGTCGCGCTGAGCACTTGCCAGCGTTCCCCTTGCAGTTGCACCCAGCCGTTACGCGCATCGCCCGGTTGCACCGTGGTGATCGCGGTCACACTGCCGAGCAGGCCGGCGTCGCCACTGACGGCGTGGCGCGGGCGGGTTTTCAGGGCGCGGATCAGCAGCGCGAACAACAGCAGGGCGCTGATCAGACCGAGGCCGATCATCATCGGCACTGGCAGCTCGGCATTGCTCAGAATCAGCGCGCCGATCACAAACATAATGATCCCGCCCAGACCGATCACCCCGTAGTTGGGCAACGCAGCTTCGGCGATCAGAAAGACGATACCCAATGTAATCAGCCATAACCCGGCCGGATTCATCGGCGGTAACGGGCTGTCGGCGGCAAGGGCTGAGCCGCTGATCAGCAGGAGCAAGGCAAACGCACAACATCGACTGTTCACGTGACCCTCCGCGAGCGTCATGTCTGGTTCTTACAGTCTAGTTGAGGGTGGTACTGGCTGAATGTTGATCAATGTGCGGATGTGTCCAGTGAGCGGAATTCCCTGCGCCGACCCCTCGTCGAACTAGACTCAAAGACACGGCAACCACCGTTCAGCGCAACACCGAGGTGCATCATGCGTATGGCTAAAAAGGTGCAGAGCAGCCTGAATCGGGCGCACTGCGAATACGACATCGTCGCCCATCGACACTCGTCCAGCAGCCTGGAAACAGCACGGGTCGCCGGGGTGCCCGCCGAGCGCGTGGCCAAATCACTCATTCTCGACGACCACCACGGCCATTACCTGATGGCCGTATTGCCGGCCAGCCGTCATCTGGACCTGAGCAAGGTGCGCACCAGCAGTGAATGGCAACTGACCCGCGAAAGCAATCTGGCGCATATCTTCGACGACTGCGAACGCGGCGCGGTGCCGCCGCTGGGTGATTCCTATGGCCTGGACATGGTTATCGACCCGTTGCTGACGCGGCAGAAAGATATCTATCTGGAGGCGGGCAACCACAACTACCTGCTGCACATGAGCATGCCCGAGTTTCTGAAAATGGTGCCGCATGCCGAGGTTCGGGAGTTGAGTGATTAGGCTTTGTGGCGCCGGCACTGACGCCTTCGCGAGCAGGCTCGCTCCCACAGGTTGATCGCATTCCCCTGTGGGAGCGAGCCTGCTCGCGAATAATCTTCCACACACCCCATTTTTGAAGGAGCTCAGCAATGGAGCAACCAACCCACAGCCTCCCATCCCTGTTCAAACAACTCGGCCTGGACAACGACCCGACCAGCATTGACCAATTCATTGCTACCCATTCCCCGCTCAAACCCGACCTGCATTTGGCTGATGCGTTTTTCTGGACGAAGAGCCAAGCGGAGTTTTTACGGGACGAGATTCTGGATGACGCCGACTGGGCGGAGGTGGTGGATCAGTTGGATGTGTTGTTGCGCAAGGGGAGAGCGGGGTAATCGCTACTTTGGAAAAGGCCAGGCCCGTGCTGTATGAACCAGCGCCATAATCCAGATCACATCCAGATCACATCCTGATCTGACTGGTAGACAAGACGGTAGCTGGGATGGGGAATTAATTCACGAGTGCCAGCAATGATGCCGACCGGGCCAATCTTGGGGTTCTAGGATAAGCGGCGATCCATGTCGAGCGCTGCGCCTGGATTTTTTGCGTGAAGGTAGTCCCAGATTTTTTCGCGATCCTGTACGGCATTTTTACTCCAGATAATCTTCATCCTTGATTTTCTACCTGCCTGCGCCTGGCGGCGAATTGTGCTTCAACTTCCTCGTTGGACACACCTTCACCGGCTGCCATCGATTCTCTTGCAAGGTCGACTTTTCGTTGCAGGAAGGCTTCGTACTCTCGGGCTTCCTGTTGTGTGCGAACAAACTGACGCATCATTTCTCGCATGATCTGCGAAGCAGGACGATGGGAGGCCTCTGCCTCTGCCATGAAATGCTCACGCAGCTCTGGTTCAAGCTTCATTGTAAAAACGGCTTGTTTTGACATCTGCAGATTCCTTGAAAGTTCTCGGTACTGACGAGGTGTATACATCGTCATCACATGATTTAGAAAGCTTCAGTTTGTGCGAGCGACCAGTGGAGCAATTTGTTTCAAAACTTGACTGAAATTCCCCTCCAATGCGATATTGATAGTTAGCAAACTAACAGTGTGCATTTCCTCGTGCCGAACGATCTCGACGCTCTCCAGATGAACATCAGCAGTGCCATGGTGGTGGCCGCCAGGCATTGGCGGAAGATCTGCCAGACCACGCTGGTCAACTATGGAATCTCCGAAGCCTGCGCCGTGCCGCTCTTGATGATCGGGCGTCTGGGCGAGGGTGTGCGCCAGGTGAAAGTGGCGCAGGCCGCCGGGATGGAGAGTCCGTCGCTGGTGCGTCTGCTCGATCAGTTGTGCCATTCCGGCTACGTCTGCCGTACCGAAGATGCCCAGGATCGCCGGGCCAAGTGCCTGAGCCTGACCGACACCGGTCGCGAGCTGGTGCAAGCGGTGGAGGCCGAACTGGTGCGCTTGCGTCATGAGGTGCTCGAAGGCATCGATCATAGTGATCTGGAAGCTACGCTTCGGGTGCTCAGAGCTTTTGAGGCGGCCCAGCCGCCTGTGGTGGTCAATTCTTGAACGGTTTTTTCTCCGGCATTCCGCCTGCCCGTGACTGGTTTTACGGGATCCGTACGTTTGCAGCGTCGATGACCGCGCTGTACATCGCCTTGCTCATGCAAATGCCGCGTCCGTATTGGGCGATGGCCACGGTGTATATCGTCTCCAGCCCGTTTCTCGGGCCGACCAGTTCCAAGGCGTTGTACCGGGCAATCGGTACCTTTCTCGGTGCGGCGGCAGCGGTGCTGTTTGTGCCGATGTTCGTGCAGAGCCCGTATGTGCTGGTGGTGGTGATCGCCTTATGGACGGGGATTTTGCTGTTCATGTCCCTGCACCTGCGCACGGCCAACAGCTATGCGTTGATGCTCGCCGGTTACACCTTGCCGCTGATTGCCTTGCCGACGGTGGATAACCCGTTGGCGGTGTGGGACGTGGCGGAAGCGCGCACGGAAGAGATTTTCCTCGGCATCGCCGTCGCCGCCGTGGTCGGTGCGATGTTCTGGCCGCGCCGTCTGGCGCCGGTGTTCAACGACGCCGTGGGCAAGTGGTTCGCCGACGCCACGACCTACAGCCTGAAATTCCTCAGCCGCGACGTGCAGCCCGAAGAAGTCACCGCGCTGCGCATGGCCATGGTTGCCAATTTCAACAGCCTTGAGCTGATGATCGGCCAACTCCCCCACGAAGGCGCGCGGCCGCAAACCGTGCGCAACACCAAGGAATTGCGCGGGCGCATGATTCACTTGTTACCGGTGATCGATGCGCTGGAAGATTCGCTCTATGCCCTTGAGCGACGCACGCCGGAGCTGGTGGAAAAATTCGCACCGCTGCTCGCCGCGACCCGTGAATGGCTCGGCCATCAAGACGCCGATCTCCAGCGCTGGCAAGTGCTGAAAGACCAACTCGAAGCCCTGCAACCGAGTGCCGAGGCGCTGGAAGATCGCAAACAACTGCTGTTCTCCAACGCGATTTATCGCCTCGGAGAATTCATCGATCTGTGGCAGGACTGCCGCAGTCTGCAGGACGCGATCCTCTGCGAGCGCCAAGACGGCTGGCGCGCGGTGTATCGCCACTGGCGCCTCGGTCGCCTGACACCGTTTATCGATCGCGGGCTGATGCTGTATTCGGTGGTCTCGACCATTCTGGCGATCATCGTCGCGTCGGTGCTGTGGATTCTGCTGGGCTGGCCAGACGGTGGCAGCGCGGTGATTCTCGCGGCGGTGGCGTGTAGCTTCTTTGCGTCGATGGACGACCCGGCACCGCAGATCTACCGGTTCTTTTTCTGGACCGGCATGTCGGTGCTGTTCGCCAGTCTTTATCTGTTTTTGATTCTGCCCAACCTGCACGATTTCCCGATGCTGGTGCTGGCGTTTTCCATCCCGTTTATTTGCGTCGGCACCTTGACCGTGCAGCCGCGCTTCTACCTCGGGATGCTGCTGACGCTGGTTAACACCTCGTCGTTCATCAGCATTCAGGGCGCTTACGACGCGGACTTTTTCGCCTTTGTGAACTCCAACCTGGCGGGGCCGATAGGTCTGTTGTTCGCCTTTATCTGGACGCTGGTGGCGCGCCCGTTCGGTGCCGAACTGGCGGCCAAGCGCCTGACCCGTTTCAGCTGGAAAGACATCGTCCATATGACTGAGCCGGCCAACCTCGCCGAGCACCGGCAATTGGGCGTGCAGTTGCTCGATCGGTTGATGCAGCACCTGCCGCGTCTGGCCCTCACCGGCCAAGACACCGGCATCGCCATGCGCGAAGTGCGCGTCGGCCTGAACCTGCTCGACTTGCTCGCCTACACCCCTCGGGTGACGGGCGCACCGAACGCTTTGTTGCAGCAAGTGGTCAGTGAAGTCGGCGAGTATTTCCGCGCCTGCCTCAAGGCCGGTGAACGCTTGCCGGCACCGGCGGCGTTGCTGATGACCATGGATCGCGCACGCCGTGCGCTCAATGGCCAAGGCGATGATGAAACCCGCCTGAACCTGTTGCACGCCTTGAGCGGTTTGCGTCTGGCACTGTTGCCCGGCGTCGAATTCGTCTCCAGCGCCGAGCCCGAAGAACCGCTGCCCGAAGGAGCGCCCCTATGATCGGTGATCTGGACATCAGCGGCATTTTCCTGCCGACCCTGCTGGTGTTGATGGGCATCACTTATGTGCTGTTTTTGTTGGTGCATGGCGTACTGCAGCGCGTGCACTTTTACCGTCTGGTCTGGCACCGGGCATTGTTCAACGTGGCCCTCTACGCGGTACTGCTGTACGGCGTGGACTCACTCAGTCGATACCTGATGACATGAAAAAACCGTTTTTGACCATCGGTCGCGTGGTACTGACCCTGCTGATCGTGACTTTTGCCGTTGTCCTCGTCTGGCGCATGGTCATGTATTACATGTTCGCGCCGTGGACCCGCGACGGCCACATTCGCGCCGACATCATCCAGATTGCCCCGGACGTGTCCGGTTTGATTCAGCAGGTTGAAGTGAAAGACAACCAGTTGATCAAGCGCGGCCAGGTGCTGTTCAGCATCGACCAGGACCGTTTCAAACTGGCTCTGCGTCAAGCCAAAGCCGCTGTCGCCGACCGCGAAGAAACCCTCGCTCAGGCCCAGCGTGAGGCCAAACGTAATCGTGGCCTCGGCAATCTGGTGCCGGCCGAGCAACTGGAAGAAAGCCAGTCGAAGGTCGCCCGCGCGCAGTCGGCGCTGGCCGAAGCCATGGTCACGGTGGACAGTGCGCAGCTCAACCTTGACCGCTCGGTGATCCGCAGCCCGGTGGACGGTTACGTTAACGACCGCGCGCCGCGTCCGCAGGAGTTCGTTACCGCCGGGCGTCCGGTGTTGTCGGTGGTCGACAGCAATTCGTTCCACATCGACGGCTATTTCGAAGAGACCAAACTCGACGGCATTCATGTCGGTCAGTCGGTGGATATCCGTGTGATCGGTGACCGCGCCAAGCTGCGCGGGCATGTCGAAAGCATCGTCGCCGGTATTGAAGACCGCGACCGTACCAGCGGCAGCAACCTGTTGCCCAACGTCAACCCGGCGTTCAGCTGGGTGCGGCTGGCACAGCGGATTCCGGTGCGGATTGCCTTTGATGATGTGCCGGCAGACTTCCGCATGATCGCCGGGCGTACCGCTACTGTGTCGATCATCGACGATCAGAAGCAGGAGCCCGCGCCATGAACAGGGCCCTGATGATCGCTGGGTTGGGCGTGATGCTGTCGGCCTGTCAGATGGTCGGGCCGGATTATCACGTGCCTGAAGATGCTGCAGTGCAGCGCAAGGATTTTCAGGGCGAATTGGCGGTGGCCGGCAAACCGGTGGTGTCGGCACCCGTGCCGGCGGACTGGTGGCGTCTTTATAAAGATGCGCGGCTGGATCAACTGGTGCAGCAGGCCATGGCCTCCAACACCGATTTGCGCGTCGCGGCGGCGAACCTGCAACGGGCTCGTGCTCAGGTCGATGAGGCTGAAGCGGCGGGCGGCTGGAGCGCTGGCGTGAAGATGGGCGCGCAGCGTTTGCAAGAGTCTGGGCAAGCATTCTTGCTACCGGAAAAAGTCCCGGTCGATAACGTCGGCGACATCGGCATCAGTGCTTCTTATCAGTTCGATCTGTGGGGCACCTTGCAGCGTGGCATAGAAGGCGCAAAGGCCAATGCCGACGCGACCCAGGCCGCGGCAGACACGGCGCGGATCACCTTGGTGGCGGACGTCGTCCGTGCCTACACCCAAGTCTGCGCGGCCAATGAAGAAAGGGAAATCGCCGAGCATTCCCTCGACCTGCAATCGCAAAGCACTACGCTGATCCAGCGCCTGCGTGACGCCGGGCGTGGCGACGAAACCCAGGTCACCCGTTCGCAAACCCAGTTTAAATCCCTGCGCGCCGACCTGCCGCGCTATGAAGCGGCGCGGCAGGCCGGGCTGTTCCGTCTGTCGATGTTGCTGGCGAAACCGGTCGATCAATTGCCCGCCGGCACCGCGACTTGCGCTGAACTGCCGAAAATCGCCCAGTTGGTGCCGGTCGGTGATGGCGCTGCGCTGCTCAAACGTCGCCCGGACATCCGCCAGGCCGAACGTCGTCTGGCCGCTTCGACTGCCGGGATTGGCGTCGCCACTGGCGAGTTGTACCCGGACATCAGCATCGGCGCGACCATCGGCACTGTTGGTCTCATTGATGACTTGGGTGATCCATCGACCAACCGCTGGGGCTTCGGCCCGTCGCTGAGCTGGAAGGTGCCGACCAACGGCGCTCGTGCGCGAATCCGCGAGGCAGAAGCGGCGACACAAGGCGCACTGGCGCATTTCGACGGCGTAGTGCTCAACGCCATTCGCGAAACCCAGACCGGTCTGGCCCAGTACAGCGCATTGCTGCAACGCCGCGACGCGCTGGCCGATGCCGAGCAATCGGCAAAACTCGCCGCAGACCAGACCCACCGCTTCTTCCAGGCCGGTCGCGAGTCGTTCCTCGCCGACCTGCAAGCGACCCGCACCTACACCGATGTCACCGCGCAACTGGCCGCCGCCAACACCCAAGTTGCCATGAGCCAGATCGATTTGTTCCTTGCCTTGGGCGGCGGCTGGGAAAGCGGACGAACGCACGCGACAACCGCCAGCAAACCCTGAGGCCGTTGCTATGCTTTGAAGTGTTGGAAGGGCGCCCCGAGCACGGCGCCCTTTCAGCGCACATTGCTAGCGCTGGTCTAGGGGAAACCAATAATGAAAAACCCTTACGCTCTCGGCTTCTGGTGCGCCCTCGCAGCGCTGGTGCTGCTCTCGGCCACCTATTTCTACGGCATCATGCTGGCCCATCAGATCGACAAGGCGATGGTGTTCCTCGACAGCGCCGTTGCGCTCATCGCGGTCATGGCCATCGTTGTGGTGGCGTGGGCTTCGGTTCAGGTGCAGCGGGTCAAGAAAAAACAACTCGAACAGGGCAAGACCCTGGTGCTGATCTGGGACACCAAAGTCGCCCTGCGCCGGGTTGAAACCGTGTTCGACCGGTATTTCTGGGGGAGCTACTGGCAGCCCGGGCGCACATTCGCCGAAGTCATGGGCGAACTCACCGGCACGCCACTGGAAAAAAGCCTCGAAGCGCTGAAAAAGCAGTGCCTGGAACTCGACAAGCAGATTGATGGCGAGGGCTGGCATTGGTTGAACAACGCCCGCGAATTGTCGGATGTCGCCACGGCCATGGCTCGCGAGCGCTATCAGCTGGACTTTTGCGACCCACGCGCCGACGGGCCAGGCGGCGCAGTGATCGATCGGGATTTTGAAGTGCTGGTGTACACCTGGACCGCGCGGCTGAAAAGCTTTGATCATCAACTGGATGAGATTGAGGTTCAGTATTCCTGATTTTTGGCTGAATCATCTGGCCCCTTCGCGAGCAGGCTCGCTCCCACAGGTACAGTGTTGTCCTTGTGGGAGCGAGCCTGCTCGCGAAGGCGGACTGAAAAACACCGAAACTCTTCCCGCCTGTCGACTGTCCACTCCCCCCATAGACACTCTTTAACCTTTAAACATTGGGCCACCTTGCGCGCCCGGTGCTAATCTCCACCGCTGAATTCAGCGCAGTCGAGCCGCGACCCGGTCACGGGTTCAGGGAAGACGACCACACTCACAGCCACGGAAATCGATCAGGTCATTCATGAATAAATCAGCAGGCGTGCTTCTCGGGATTGTTGTTGCCATCGGCGCGATCAGCGCAGGCGGGGCCTGGTACACCGGGACCAAGATCGAAGGCGTGCTCAACAACGCCGTCACCAACGCCAACCAAGAGCTGCAAACCGCCATGGCCGGCTCCAACGGCACCGCGTCGCTGGAACTGGTGTCGCTGGAACGCCACACCTTCACCAGCACCGCGCACTACCGCCTCAAAGGTGAAGGCGAGATGTTCGGTGATGCGCCGGTCGAGCTGCTGTTCGTAGACCACATCGAGCATGGCCCGCTGCCGTTCTCGCGTCTGGTGTCGCTGAAATGGCTGCCGGTCATGGCCACCAGCAATTACGAGCTGGAGAAAAGTCCGGCCACCGAGAAATGGTTCGCCGCCACCAAGGGCGCCGCGCCGCTTAAAGGCGTGACCAGCATTGGCTACGACGAATCGACCACCAGCACCCTCGACCTGCTGCCGTTCGAAACCGCGCTGGATGAGCAGTCGAGCCTGAAGTTTTCCGGCCTGACCATGAACATCTCCGCCAGCGCCAAAGCGCAGAAGGTCAAGGCAGACGGCTACATGGACAACCTGAAACTGGTCACCGTGGCTGAAGACCAGGCGCCGGTGCAGGTCGAACTCAACGGCCTGACCCTGGCCAGCAATCTCGCCAAGAGCAGCTACGGCTACTACACCGGGGAAAACACCCTGGTGCTGACCAACAGCAAGACCACCTTCGGTACCAAGCAATCGGTGCTCGGCGTGAAGAACTTCGAAATGAAGAACTTCACCGAAGAAACCGGCAGCAATGCCTCTGGCCGTGCGGACTACAAGGTTGGCGAAGTCAGCCTCAACGACAAGAAGATCGGCTCGGCGAACATGGCCATGAGCCTGAAAAACCTCGACATCCCGTCGACGATGTCGCTGATGCAGATCTACCAGACCAAACTGCAGCCTTACGAAAAAGCCGCTGCCGAGGCTGCAGCTCAGGGCTTGCCAGCGCCGGAGCTGAACCTGACCGAAGCTGAAAGCGCTCAGGTTAAAGCCGATTTGCAGAAACTGCTGGCCGCCGGCCCGCAGATTGCGCTGGAAAACCTGTCGTTCAACACCGCCAACGGTGAGAGCAAGGCCAATCTGGTGATCGACCTGACCAAGCCGCAATCGATGGATCTGCCGCCGGATCAGTTGGGCAAACAGCTGATCGCGTTGCTTGATCTGAATATCCAGGTATCCAAGCCGATGTTGGTCGATCTGCTCAGTGTGCAGGCGCAACTCGACGGTCAGACCGATGCCAAAGCCATCGTCGATCAGTCCAAGGAAGCGGCCGACATGTTCGCCGGCATGGCGGTCGGTTCGCAGTTGGCCGTCGTCGACGGCACCAACGTCGTGACCAAGCTGCATTACGCGGCCAATCAGGTCGAATTCAACGGCCAGAAGATGACCGTTGAGCAGTTCGTTGGCTTCCTGATGAGCAAGTTCGCGGGCGTCACGCAAGTGCAGTAATCCTGCGTCCTTAATAGCAGCGCCCGGCCTCTGTATCGCACAGACGCCGGGCGTTTTGCTGTCTGGCGTTCGGGTTTTCGGAGCACGATTCTGAACAAATATTGTGTTCCGGATATTGGTCTACGCTTGCGTGCAAGACTGCCTGACTAAGCTTGGCCGTTGAATGTGCATTGGCGGCCACCGTTACGAATGGGCAAGGAGGGCATTGCGACCCGGCTGGCCATGTAAGGATGCTGACGAATGCCGCGTATTGATGTTCCTGTATTACATCGTGGCTTACGCCCTTTGTTCCGAGTCGCGCTGTGCAGCCAGTTGCTCTGGCCGGCGCTGGCGTTTGCCGACACACCCTACGATCAAATGGTGCGCGACGCCCGTGCCGGGCAGTACACGCCTGCGCTGACGGTTTTGCGTCAGGTGCCACCCGGTCAGTCGACGACCGGGCAAATCAGCGATCACCTGCAAATCGCCAGTTGGGCCGGCCTCGATGCCGAAGTGGTGCAGGTCTATGAAACCCAGGGCCGCGACCGCGTCCTGCCGGTTCAGGCGCTGACCGCCACCGCCCGCGCCTATCGCAACCTCAAACGCTGGGATCAAGCCACGCAGGTCTACAACAAGGCCTTGGCGCTGGAGCCGGATAACCCCGACCTGCAACTGGGGCTGGCCCTGACCCAGGCGGATGCCGGCAAACCCGACGAAGCGGTAACCCGCGCCAAAGCGCTGGTCGCGGCCAAGCCAGATGATCCTTCGCGCCGTCTCGCCTTGGGCTACGCCCTGACCCGTGACAACAAACCTTACGATGCCCTGTTCGAATACGATCAGGCCTTCAAGCGCGCCGGCAGCAAGCCGGAAGTCGCTCGCGAATACGTGGTTGCTCTGCAAAAGGCGCGTCTGCCGGAACCGGCGCTGCGTCTGGCCAATCAGCGTCCCGGGCTGATCGATCCGGTCATCCTGCGTCGCCTCGAAGGCGATCTGGCCGCCGAGCGCGTGCGCCTCGCCGAACTCGCCACCCGCAGCGAAAAAGAACGCTACGTCATCGCCGACCGCGCGCTGGCCGATTACGACAAACTGCTCGCCACCTGGACGCCCGACGCCACTGCTCACGACGACGTCATTCGCTGGCGCATCGACCGCATGGGCGCGCTCAAGGCCAGGGTACGCACGGCCGACGTCATCACTGAATACCAGAAGCTGCAAGCCGAGGGCGTGAAGATTCCGACCTATGCGCTGCGCTGGGTGGCGGCGTCGTATCTGGATCAGCGTGAACCGGAAATCGCCACGGACTTGTATCGCCAGGTGCTGTCGGCGCCGGACGCCGATGTCGGTGATCGCCTCGAAGACACCACCGCGCTGTATTACGCATTGCTGGAAAGCGACCGTGCCGATGAAGCGCGCAAAGTCGCCGAGGACGCCGCCAAGTCCCAGCGTCCGCGTGTCGAACTCAAAGGTTTGCCCATCGGCAACCCCAACCATGAATGGATGGACGCCCAGCAGTTGGCCGCGCAGGCCGCGACCTATGGTTCCGACTTGCCCCACAGCGAAGAACGCTTGCAGACGCTGGTCGATCAGGCTCCCGGCAATGTCGGCCTGCGTCTGGCCCAGGCCGACCTTTATCTGGCGCGGCAATGGCCGCGCCGTGCGGAAGTCCAGCTCAAGGAAACCGAGAGCATGGTGCCGCGCGGCATGGGCCTGGAAGTCGCACAGGCGCGCACGGCGATGACGCTGCAGGAATGGCGGCAGATGGATGCGCTGACCGATGACGTGGTCGCGCGTTTCCCTGATAACCGTCAGGTCCAGCGTGCGGCGCGCGAGCGCGAAGTGCATGACATGTCCGAACTGCGCGTCGAAGCCTACGGCGGCAAGGCCAATGGTGGCGGCAGCGGCAATGCCGGCGCCGTCAGCGGCAGCCGCGATTTTGGTATCCAGACCACCCTGTACAGCCCGCCCATCGATGAAGACTGGCGGGTGTTCGCCGGGGCCGGTTATGCCACCGGCGACTTCGCCGAAGGCACCGGCCACCATCGCTTCCAGCGTGTCGGCCTGGAGCGGCGCACCCGCGACATGACCCTCGAAGCGGAAGTCTCCAACCACTCCTACGGATTTGGCGACAAACAAGGCGCGCGGCTGGCGATCGCCCGTGACATCAACGATCACTGGCAGTACGGCGGCAGCCTCGAATACCTGTCGGCCGAGACGCCGTTGCGCGCGCTCAACAGTGACATCAAGGCCAATGGCGGCAGCGGTTTTATCCGCTGGCGCGGCAACGAAAGCCGCGAATGGCGGCTGTCGGTAAGCCCGTCGCACTTCAGCGACGGCAACAACCGCGTCGAAGCCTTGCTCACCGGCCGCGAGGGCGTCTACAGCGCACCGAACGTGCAGGTCGATGCGGGACTGGAAGTCGGCACCAGCCACAACTCCAAGTCCGATGACGTGCCGTACTTCAACCCCAAATCCGACTTCAGCGTGATGCCGCTGGTCAACGTCAATCACGTGCTCTACCACCGCTACGAAACCTCCTGGAGCCAGCAGTTCCAGGCCGGTGCGGGGACGTACAGCCAGCGTGATCACGGCACTGGCGGCATGGCGTTGCTGGGTTACGGCCAGCGTTACGCCTGGAACGACGTGTTCGAGGTGGGTGGCTTGTTCAGTGTGATCAACCGGCCTTACGACGGTGATCGGGAGACCGATCTGCGTCTGCTCGTCGACCTCACTTTCCGCTTCTAGAAGAGTTTGAAGATGCCTTTGATTTCGCGTTTCATCCTTCTGCTGGGAGCGCTGCTGGTCAGCGCCTGCGCCCAGCAAGCTCCGGCCTTCGCGCCGCCGTCCGAGCGTCCGCTGGCGGCCAGTGAAAAACCGTGGCCGAAAAATCACGTGCTCGGCATCGCCTATCACGATGTTGAAGACCGCGATCCCGATCAGGCCGTGGTGGCGGTGCGCACCGAGCGCATGATCGAGCAGCTCGCCTGGTTGCGCGAGAACGGCTACAAACCGGTCACCGTCGACCAGATCATGGCCGCGCGCAAGGGCGGCCCGGAGCTGCCGGCGAAAGCGATCCTGCTCAGCTTCGATGACGGTTATGCGAGTTTCTACACCCGCGTGCTGCCGGTGCTGCGCGCCTATAACTGGCACGCTTTGCTGGCGCCGGTCGGCGTCTGGATCGACACGCCGCTCAATCAACCGGTGGATTTTGCTGGTGCCCCGCGTGCGCGTTCCGATTTCCTGACCTGGGACCAGATCCGCGAAATCTCGCAATCCGGTCTGGTGGAAATCGCCGCCCACACCGACGCGAACCACAAAGGTATTCTGGCCAACCCGCAGGGCAACCTGCAGCCCGCTGCCGCGACCCGGCGCTACGATCCGCTGACCAAGCGTTATGAGTCCGAGGCCGAATTCCAGGCGCGGATCCGCACCGACGTGAACAACATCTCGGAGAAAATCCGCAAGGTCACCGGCAAGAAACCGCGTGTATGGGTCTGGCCATATGGTACGGCGGACGGCACATCGCTGACCGTGGTCGGTGAGCAGGGCTATGAGATGGCCCTGACCCTGGACGACGGTCTCGATGCCCTCGACAACCTGATGAGCAGCCCGCGTTTCCTCGTTGCCTCCGACCCTGACGGCGAGGTTTTCTCCAATAGCATCGTCGACGTGCAGTCGGATTTCGTCATGCGTGTGGTGCACGTTGATCTGGACAACGTCTACGACCCGGACCCGGCACAACAGGACATCAACCTCGGCAAACTGGTGCAGCGCATGGCCGACATGGGCGCCAACACGGTGTTCCTGCAAGCCTTTGCCGATCCGCAGGGCGATGGTCTGGTGCACTCGCTGTACTTCCCCAACCGTCACTTGCCGGTACGTGCCGACATTTTCGACCGCGTTGCCTGGCAGCTGCGCACTCGCGCCAATGTGAAGGTGTTTGCGTGGATGCCGGTGCTGAGTTTCGGCCTTGATGCGAAGCTGCCGCGTGTCACGCGCTGGGATCCGAAAACCGGCACCACCTCAGTCGATCCGGATCAGTACCAACGCCTGTCACCGTTCGATCCAGAGGTGCGGCGGATCATCGGCGAAATCTACGAAGACGTGGCACGGCTGACGTCGGTCGACGGCATCCTCTATCACGACGACGCGATTCTGTCGGACTTCGAGGACGCCGGCCCCGAGGCGTTGAAAGCCTACGTCGCCCACGGTTTGCCAGGTTCGATTGCCGCCCTGCGCGATGATCCGGCGGCCCTGCAGCGATGGACGCGGTTCAAGAGCCGCTACCTGATCGACTTCACCAACGAGCTGACCGCCAAAGTCCGCGCCATTCGGGGCCCGCAGGTGCTGACCGCGCGCAACATTTTCGCCGAGCCGATGCTCAATCCCGGCAGCGAAACCTGGTACGCGCAGAACCTCGACGACTTTCTGCAGACCTACGACTGGACCGCGCCAATGGCCATGCCGCTCATGGAAAAACAGACCCAGGCCGAGTCCGGCCCATGGCTGGAAACCCTGGTGCAAACCGTCAGCAAGCGCCCCGGAGCCCTGAAGCGCACGGTGTTCGAATTGCAGGCACGGGACTGGACGAAAAAGGATCAGGCCGACATCGACGGCGCACATCTGGCGGACTGGATGGGCCGTCTCAAGCGTCAGGGCGCGACCAGTTTCGGTTACTACCCGGACAACTTCCTCGACAACCTGCCGGACCTGAAAACCGTAAGGCCTGCGCTCTCCAACAAATGGAATCCATAACATGCTGGATAGACTGTTAGCCCTGCTTGTTCTGGCGATCGTCCTCGGCGTGCCGCTGGGGCTGATTTTCCTGGTCACCGGGCAGTTCCTGATGGACTTCGTGTTCTTCTACCCGTTGTTCATGTCCGGGTTGTGGATTGCCGGCGGCCTGTACTTCTGGCTGCACTGGGAGCGCCACTGGCCGTGGAAGGACGACACCCTGCCACCGCCACTGGAAGGCGAGCCGCTGATCTCGATCCTGATCCCTTGCTACAACGAAGGCGAAAACGCCGCCGATACGATCCACGCGGCGCTGGCCCAGCATTACCCGAACATCGAAGTCATCGCGATCAACGACGGCTCCAAAGACAACACCGCGCAAGTGCTTGATGCGCTGGCCAAGGAAGATCCGCGTCTGCGCGTGCTGCATCTGGCGGAAAACCAGGGCAAGGCTGTTGCTCTGCGTATGGGCGCGATTGCCGCGCGCAGTGAGTATCTGGTGTGCATCGACGGTGACGCGTTGCTCGCACCGAACACGGCGGCCTATCTGGTCGCGCCGATGCTGGATAACGCACGCCTTGGCGCAGTCACCGGCAACCCGCGAATCCGTACGCGCTCGACGCTGGTCGGGCGGGTGCAGGTTGGCGAGTTCTCCTCGATCATCGGGTTGATCAAGCGTACGCAACGGGTGTTCGGGCGGATTTTCACCGTGTCCGGCGTAATCGTCGCGTTCCGCCGTACCGCGCTGAACCGCGTCGGTTACTGGAGTCCGGACATGATCACCGAAGACATCGACATCAGCTGGAAGCTGCAACTCGATCACTGGAGCATTTTCTACGAGCCGCGCGCGCTGTGCTGGATCCTCATGCCGGAAACCCTCGGCGGTCTGTGGAAGCAGCGTCTGCGCTGGGCCCAGGGCGGCGCCGAAGTGCTGTTCAAGAACATCCGTGGCATCTGGCAGTACCGCCACCGCTATCTGTGGCCGCTGCTGTTCGAATATTGCCTGTCGACCGGTTGGGCGTTCACCTTCCTGTTGTCGGTGATCTTCTGGGGCGTCGGCAAGTTTGTGGTCATGCCCGAAGCCATTGCGGTGGATCACCTGATGCCGCCAGCATTCACCGGGCTGCTGCTGGCCTTCGTGTGCCTGGTGCAGTTCGCGGTCAGCATCATCATCGACCGGCGCTATGAGCCGGGCCTGGGCCGCACGATGTTCTGGGTGGTCTGGTATCCGTTGGTGTTCTGGTTCATCAGTCTGCTGACCACGTTGGTCAGCTTCCCCAAAGTGCTGTTCGGTCAACATCAGAAACGTGCGCGTTGGGTCAGTCCTGATCGGGGCATCAAACCGATCGGCGACGACGAAGAGGAGGTCATCAAATGAAAATCATCCGGACTCGCCAGCGGCCCTTTCTGGTAGTGATCGATGTGATCCTCACCGTGCTGGCCTGGGTTGGCCTGCTGTTTCTGCTGATCCGTGGCTTGTGGCCGCTGATCGAAACTCACGCGGGCGGGCCGCTGATCGATAAATCGGCGTTCGACGCGCTGGGCACCCTGCAGATTTATCTGTGGATTGCCTTGGTCAACGCGGTGATTCTGATCGCTTGGGCGCGTTATCAGCAGCGCAAAAGCCGCAGCTTCGCCCAGCGCCGCTTGCCATCGCCGGTGATCGATGATGCCGGGCTGAGCAAGAGCTTCAAGCTTTGCGATGAGCGTTTCCAGAAGCTGCGCACCCCGGGAGTGATGACCATTCACAACGATCAGGAAGGCGACATCAGCCATGTGGTGACGCATTTCTGGCCGGTTCAGCAGCAGGAGTTGCCACCGCCGCTGGCACCACTGGAGCACCCGCGGGTGATCTTTCTGCATGCTGAAGATGACGATAATCGCGAACCCCTGAATCGTCTTTCCTGATGGCGAAAACCCTGTAGGAGCTGCCGAAGGCTGCGATCTTTTGACGTTCGAGATCAAAAGATCGCAGCCTTCGGCAGCTCCTGCGGGGGGGCTGTCAATCGCGGATCAGTGTCCAGGCCTCTTCCATTGCCAGCGGTTGCCTCATCCGTTCGGCGAGCAGCGCCATTGCGCGTTCTTTTTCGCAGGCAACGGCAGCGACCCCCCAACCGTTTCTGCCGAACAAAGCAATGAATGGCGGTTGCTCTGGTTCACCGCGAAACTCCACTTCATCCCAGTGTTCGGCATGACCGAGATAGTCGTAATTCTTGCCAAAATGCCACGTCCAGAAAAACGGCACGTCGAGGTAATGCTCTTCGCCACCGAGCATATTGGCAGCGGCGATTCGCGCATGCTGCTGGGCCAGGCGCCAGTGTTCGATGCGTTGCAACTGGCCGTTCAGCGGGAATGTGGCGATGTCGCCGATCGCCCACAGGCCGTCCGTAACACGCATGCCGCCATCAACGCGCAATGACTGATCTTTTTCCCTCGGCAGTGACGCAAAGGCTTCGGTAGCCGGATGCACGCCGACCCCGGCCAGCACCAGATCTGCCGAAAGACGCAGGCCATTGCCCAGCAATACGGCTTCGACCTTGCCATCGCCAATGATCTCGGTGGCTTCGTGCTCGGTGATGAATTTCACGCCGTTCTGTTCGTGCAGCGCGCGGATCGCCTGGCCCACGGCCTCGCCGAACTGGGCTGCGAAAGGAATGGCGTGGCGCGCGAGGACCGTGACGTCGAGGCCGTGCTGGCGCAGGGCCGAGGCGCATTCGAGAGCGATGAAGCTGTCGCCGATGATGACGGCGCGTTGATCGGGGCTGGCAGTGCTCATGATTTGTTCAGCCTGGGCTTTTGAGCGCAGGACGAACACGTGGGGCAGTTCAGCACCGCGCAACTGTAACGGATTGGGTTCGCCACCGGTGGCCAGCACGGCGGCATCGTAGTTGAGGATTTGGCCATCGTTGAGCTGCAGGGTTTTGGCCTGAGCGTCCAGCGAGGTGATTTCGCTGTGCAGGCGTTCGATACGCTGCTCTTTATAGAAAGCTTCCTCACGCAGCGCCGGGGTTTCTGCCGCCGGCATTTCCCCGGCGAGAACAAATTTGCTCAGCACTGTACGGTCGTAGCCCGCTTCCGGTTCGCGATCGATCATCACGATACGGCCACCGAAACCCTTCTCCCGCAGTGCCGCTGCGCAGGCCGTGCCCGCCGCCCCGGCGCCGACAATCACGAACGTGCGCGAATCATCGGCCGGGGGCGTATGCGGATCGGGCAACGGCTGATCATCGACCCAAACCTCATCGCCACGCAGTTCCAGCGGATAACGCTTGAGGCTGTCGAGCGCCGGAGGCTCGCACAACGCGCCATCCTCTGCCCTGAACGCAGCCTTGTGCCACGGGCAGATCAAACGTCCGTGACACAGCGCGCCTTCAGCCAACGGCGCGCCAGCATGTGGGCATTCGCCCTGAAAGGCACGTAAGTCGCCGTTCGTGCGCAACAGCACAATCTTGCAGTCGCCGATTTCAACTTGCAGGCCACGGTCTTCAGGCACATCGGCGATACGTGCGACACGGTGCAGGGGCATGAGCGGCTTCCTCGCGGGCATTTCTCTTGTGAGTTTGCGCGGGAGTGCGAGGTTCAGCCATTTGCTACTGCCATGGCACGAACGGTACAGCTATAGTTTGCAGGCCGACGACGGCCCAACTGCACAAGGTGCTCCCGGAATGACCCGATTGACCTCTCTCAACCCATGGCTGGCGGCCCTCGCCGTCACCCTTTGCGTGCAGTTTCCGGCGCAGGCCCAAGAGCGTTTCACCCTGAGCATCCCGGGTGTTTCCGATAACCGCCTGTTCACCTCGTCCGCGGCCAGCGATGCGCCTGGTTGCGGCGGCAAGAACCAGTCGCCGGCGCTGAGCTGGAACGCGGGGCCTGCCGGCACTCAGAGCTACGCGATCGTCATGCACGACCCGGACGGCCAGAAAGGCCTGGGCGTCGATCACTGGATTCACTACGGCATCAAGTCCACCACGCACCAGATTGCGGCGGGCGTCGGTGCCAAATCCGCGCTGGAAGGCGTTGGCGGCACCAACAGCAAGGGCAACACCCATTACATGGGGCCGTGCCCGCCAGTGGGCGACAGTGCGCATCACTACATCATCCAGATCTACGCGCTGGATCTGGCGCCGGACGCCTTGCCCGCCGGTTTGACCCGTGCCGAGCTGATGGAAAAAATCAAAGGCCATGTGCTGCGCAACAGCAGTGCGGTGCGCCGTTATCACCGCTGAAGATTTTTTTCGCGGCGTTTAACCCGAACTGAAAGGGCTGCCCGTCTCAGTGGATGAATGATCAATTTCATCCCGAGGTCAGCCCCCATGTCTCATTCTCTTTTGCGTCCTGTTGCGGTCGGTGTGCTGCTGGCGCTCGCTGGTTGCGGTGCTTCGTCCACATCGGACTCCGCAGCGGTACCACCCACGGCGCAGCCAGAAGCGTTGGTTCAGCAGGAAGCCGTCATGGCGGGCGGGGCGATGGCCAAGCGCTTGGCGCGTCCGTCACCGATCGCCAGTTTCGCCGCGATGCCCGGCGCAGACAGTTATCCACAGGGCTACCGTGACGAGCCGCGCGAGCAGTATCAGGCGCTGGCCGACAACCCGATCCACAGTGTCGCCGAAACCCCGGTTTCAACCTTCAGCGCTGATGTCGACACGGGTGCCTACGCCAATGTCCGCCGTTTGCTCAATCAAGGCCGGCTGCCACCGGAAGGTGCGGTGCGACTGGAGGAAATGGTCAATTACTTCCCCTACGATTACGCGTTGCCCAGCGATGGCTCGCCGTTTGGCGTGACCACTGAACTGGCCGCTTCACCGTGGAACCCGCACACGCGGTTACTGCGCATCGGCATCAAGGCTTCCGACCGCGCCGTGACGGAACTGGCCCCGGCTAATCTGGTGTTTCTGGTCGATGTGTCCGGCTCGATGGATCGCCGCGAAGGCCTGCCGATGGTCAAAAGCACGCTGAAATTGCTGGTTGATCAGTTGCGCGATCAGGATCGCGTTTCGCTGGTGGTGTATGCCGGTGAATCGAGAGTGGTACTGGAGCCGACTTCCGGACGCGAGAAAGCGAAAATTCGTACCGCCATCGAGCAATTGACCGCCGGCGGTTCGACCGCAGGAGCCTCCGGTATCGAACTGGCTTACCAAATGGCACAGCAGGCCCTCATCCCCAAAGGCATCAATCGCATCCTGCTGGCCACCGACGGAGACTTCAATGTCGGCATCAGCGACTTCGACAGCCTCAAGCAAATGGCTGTGGATAAACGCAAAACCGGGATTTCCCTGACGACCCTGGGTTTCGGTGTGGATAACTACAATGAACACTTGATGGAACAACTGGCCGACGCCGGCGACGGTAACTACGCCTACATCGACAACCTGCGTGAGGCGCGCAAAGTGTTGGTGGATCAATTGAGCTCGACCCTCGCCGTGGTGGCAAAAAACGTCAAATTGCAGGTGGAATTCAACCCGGCGCAGGTCAGCGAATATCGCCTGCTTGGCTACGAGAACCGTGCTTTGAAGCGTGAGGATTTCAGCAATGACAAAGTCGATGCGGGTGAAATCGGCGCAGGACACACGGTGACCGCGCTGTACGAAATTGTTCCGGCAGGTGAGAAGGGCTGGTTGGAGCCGTTGCGTTACGCCAAGTCGGAGCCGGTTGTTTCCGCGAAGAACGGAGAATTGGCGATGCTGCGTGTGCGCTATCAACAACCTGAAGGTGGGAAAAGTCTGCTGATTGAACGACCTATCGCCAATCAGGTTGCAACCGCCAGCGAAGATCTGCGTTTTGCCGCCGCCGTGGCCGCGTTCTCCCAGCAGCTCAAGGACGGCCGTTATACCGGCGACTTCAGCCTGAAAGACACCGAAGCATTGGCCCGTGGCGCACGCGGCGATGACCGCTTCGGATTGCGCAATGAGTTCGTGCAATTGGTCGAACTGGCGCAAAGTCTGCGCACCTCGAGCGCTTCGAACGCGCTGGCCACTGAACGACGGATTGAGTAAGTGAGTCGTCTGAAAGGCTTCATCAGTCAGTTGTTTGCCTCGGCAGACAGCTCAACCGCCAGCAGCGATGAATCGCTGCTGGCGCGTTACCGCGCGGGCGACGGCGCGGCGTTCGAGATCTTGTACGCGCGCCATCGGCAGGGGCTGTATCGGTTTCTGCTCGGCTTGAGCGGCAAAGCGGAACTGGCCGACGAAGTGTTTCAGGAAACCTGGCTGAGCCTGATCCGCAGCACCAGTCAGCCACAAGGCCGGGCGACATTTCGCACGTGGCTGTTCCAGATTGCCCGCAATCGCCTCATCGACCACTGGCGCAAACACGGCGCCCGGCAACCGCTGCACGAAAGCTACGAGGAGCAAAATCACGCGATCAGCGATGAGGCAAATGATCCCGAACAACTGCTGACTCTCAGCCGTGACAGCCAGCGCCTGGAAAGCGCCCTGCAAACCCTGCCCGCCGACCAACGCGAAGTGTTCCTGCTGCGCGCCCACGGCGACCTCGACCTGGCACAAATCGCCAGCCTCACCGAAACACCGCTGGAAACCGTCAAAAGCCGCTTGCGCTACGCCCAGCAAAAACTGCGTCGGCTGCTGGCCGAGGAGGTACTGACATGACTGACGCCCGCCAGAATCCCGAAGAACAACTGCTCAAGCATTACCGCGAGCAACAGCATGCCGAGCCACCCGTACACCTTGATGCGTTTATTCGCGAGGCTGCCCGTCGCGAAACCCCGCCATCGCAGCCAGGCTTGTGGCAACGCTGGCTCGACGCCTGCCGTAAACCACGCTGGCAAGTGGCGTTCGCCAGTCTCGTTGGTGTCGCCCTGATGTTATCGCTGGTACAACGCGCGCCCGAGCCGCAAGGGCAATTCGACTTCGCCCCGGCTGCCAAACCCGCCGCACCGCTGATGCGTAAACAAGCCCCCGAAGCATTGTCAGCACCCGCCGGTGGCATGGCCGCGCCCGCGCCAATGGCGGAAATGGCCGCGCCGCTGCAAAGCGAAGTAATCAGCGCTGACGAAGCCAAAGTCAGCAAACGCGCCGCAGCCCCGGCCAATGGCCTCGACGCGCAACTGCGCGAAGTCTTGCGCCTGCGCGAATCCGGTCAATCGCAGGCCGCCGACAGCCTGTTCAACAACCTGCACAAACGCTACCCGAACGCCGATCTCGACGCTCGACTCCTACAGTTGCAGAAAAAATGAACGCCTGATCCCCCAGCCATTTGGCATTGCCCTGCAAAAACGCGCACTATCGGGCTATTGCCAATGCGCTGGAGGACAACGTGGCAGCAAAAATTGACCGCATTGCCCAACTGCTCAACTGCCCGGACAAGGGCGAAGAGATGCGGCGTGCGATTACCGAGACGCGTAAGGAGTTTCTGCTTAACCAGTCGGAAGAGGATGTCGTTGATGAAGACGACGTTTTTGAAGAGGAGGTTGAGGAGGAAGAAGACGACGATGATTACGACGAGTTCGACTGGACGACGGAGTGACGTCGTTCAGGTGCTTTTGCAACGCCCACAAAAAAGCCCCGGACCATCACAGTCCGGGGCTTTCTCGTTTAAATCAATGGTGCACCAGGCGGGATTCGAACCCACGACCCCTGCCTTCGGAGGGCAGTACTCTATCCAGCTGAGCTACTGGTGCAGCGGGCGACATCATACCTAGGTCGGCTCGGGGCGTCCATGCTGGGTTTGAGCAGGTATTGTCAGTGCGCGTGTCGGCGCAAATCGCGGTATTCCATAAAGCGGTAACGTCCTGCAAAACCCTCGCTTGGCGCTTTCGCGGGACTGTTCTATGGTTTTGCTGCGGCAGAGGCTTTAGGCTCGTTGATCTGAAAAATTCCACAAACACGCCGTTTTTGTTCTTTTTTTCGAACGACCTATTGTCCTTTAACCCCTTTGATCCTACGATCCGTTTGAGATTTCAAACGCTCGTTGACCGGGCGTTGAAGCGCCGGTGTTTCGAATCGTGCACTGTCGATGCGCCACACCCGGTCACTGATTTCCCTGACGGCAGCCTTGCGAGGCGCCTTTCTACAATCATAATTTGCTCCGCGCAGGCCGCGGTGCTGTTAAGGAAAGCCGACATGCAGCTTAAAGACACCCTGTTGTTCCGCCAGCAAGCCTTCATTGATGGCGCTTGGGTCGATGCGGACAACGGTCAGACGATCAAGGTCAACAACCCGGCCACCGGCGAAATCCTCGGTACCGTGCCAAAAATGGGCGCCGCCGAAACCCGCCGTGCCATCGAAGCCGCTGACAAGGCGCTGCCGGCCTGGCGTGCCCTGACCGCCAAAGAGCGTGCCGGCAAGCTGCGTCGCTGGTTCGAGCTGATGATCGAGAACCAGGACGACCTCGCGCGCCTGATGACCCTCGAGCAGGGCAAGCCGCTGGCCGAAGCCAAAGGCGAAATCGTTTACGCCGCTTCGTTCATCGAGTGGTTCGCCGAAGAAGCCAAGCGCATCTACGGTGACGTGATTCCGGGCCACCAGCCAGACAAGCGCCTGATCGTAATCAAGCAGCCGATCGGCGTGACCGCAGCTATCACTCCGTGGAACTTCCCGGCGGCGATGATCACTCGTAAAGCCGGCCCGGCGCTGGCTGCCGGTTGCACCATGGTGCTCAAGCCTGCTTCGCAAACGCCGTTTTCCGCTTTCGCCTTGGCCGAACTGGCTCAGCGCGCGGGTATTCCTGCGGGCGTGTTCAGCGTGGTCTCCGGCAGCGCTGGCGACATCGGCAGCGAGCTGACCAGCAACCCGATCGTGCGCAAGCTGTCCTTCACCGGCTCGACCGAAATCGGTCGTCAGCTGATGTCGGAATGCGCCAAGGACATCAAGAAAGTCTCGCTGGAACTGGGCGGCAACGCGCCGTTCATCGTGTTCGACGACGCGGACCTGGATAAGGCCGTCGAAGGCGCGATCATTTCCAAGTACCGCAACAACGGGCAGACCTGCGTCTGCGCCAACCGTTTGTACATTCAGGACTCGGTCTACGACGCGTTCGCCGAGAAGCTGAAAGTGGCCGTGGCCAAACTGAAGATCGGTAACGGTCTGGAAGACGGCACCACCACGGGTCCGCTGATCGACGAAAAAGCCGTGGCCAAGGTGCAAGAGCACATCGCTGACGCCGTAGCCAAAGGCGCCACCGTGCTGGCTGGCGGCAAGCCAATGGAAGGCAACTTCTTCGAGCCGACCATCCTGACCAACGTGCCGAAAAACGCAGCTGTGGCCAAGGAAGAAACCTTCGGTCCGCTGGCGCCGCTGTTCCGCTTCAAAGACGAAGCCGAAGTGATCGCGATGTCCAACGACACCGAGTTCGGTCTGGCCTCCTACTTCTACGCTCGCGACCTCGGTCGTGTGTTCCGTGTCGCGGAAGCGCTGGAATACGGCATGGTTGGCGTCAACACCGGGCTGATCTCCAACGAAGTCGCGCCGTTCGGCGGCATCAAGGCCTCGGGCCTGGGCCGTGAAGGCTCCAAGTACGGCATCGAAGATTACCTGGAAATCAAATACCTCTGCCTGGGCATCTAAGCCCTGTAAGAGATCGCTGCAAACGCAAAGGGCACGAGAGCGCTGTCCCTTTGCGTCGTTTTAAACCGGAATTTTCTCTGCGGCCAGAAACGCCGTGGCAGTCGATCATCGCATGCTGCCACCGTCGATTTCTCCCGCTTAATCCTTGAACCACGCCGCCCGATGAGCGGCGAATGAGGACTGTAATGAGCAAGACTAACGCTGAACTGATGGCCCGTCGTACCGCAGCTGTTCCACGTGGTGTTGGCCAGATTCACCCGATCTTCGCTGAATCGGCGAAGAACGCTACTGTGACTGACGTTGAAGGTCGTGAGTTCATCGACTTCGCTGGCGGTATCGCCGTGCTGAACACCGGCCACGTGCACCCGAAAATCATCGCGGCCGTGACCGAACAGCTGAACAAGCTGACCCACACCTGCTTCCAGGTACTGGCTTACGAGCCGTACGTTGAGCTGTGCGAAAAAATCAACGCCAAGGTTCCGGGTGATTTCGCCAAGAAAACCCTGCTGGTCACCACCGGTTCCGAAGCCGTGGAAAACGCCGTGAAAATTGCCCGTGCCGCCACTGGCCGTGCCGGCGTGATCGCGTTCACCGGCGCTTACCACGGTCGCACCATGATGACCCTGGGCCTGACCGGTAAAGTCGTGCCTTACTCGGCCGGCATGGGCCTGATGCCAGGCGGCATCTTCCGCGCGCTGTACCCGAACGAACTGCACGGCGTGAGCATCGACGATTCGATCGCTTCCATCGAGCGCATCTTCAAGAACGACGCCGAGCCGAAAGACATCGCCGCGATCATCATCGAGCCTGTACAGGGTGAAGGTGGTTTCTACGTTGCGCCGAAGGAATTCATGAAGCGTCTGCGTGCTCTGTGCGACCAGCACGGCATCCTGCTGATCGCTGACGAAGTACAAACTGGCGCTGGCCGTACCGGCACTTTCTTCGCCATGGAACAGATGGGCGTTGCTGCCGACCTGACCACTTTCGCCAAATCCATCGCTGGCGGCTTCCCGCTCGCCGGTGTTTGCGGCAAAGCCGAATACATGGACGCCATCGCACCAGGCGGCCTGGGCGGCACCTACGCCGGTAGCCCGATCGCTTGCGCCGCGGCCCTGGCCGTGATGGAAGTGTTCGAAGAAGAACAACTGCTGGATCGCTGCAAGGCTGTCGGCGAGCGTCTGGTCACTGGCCTGAAAGCTATCCAGGCCAAGTATCCGGTGATCGGCGAAGTGCGTGCCCTGGGCGCAATGATCGCGGTCGAGCTGTTCGAAAACGGCGACAGCCACAAGCCAAACGCGGCTGCAGTGGCGTCTGTTGTGGCCAAGGCGCGCGACAAGGGTCTGATCCTGCTGTCCTGCGGCACCTACGGCAACGTTCTGCGCGTACTGGTACCGCTGACCTCGCCGGACGAGCAACTGGACAAAGGTCTGGCGATCATCGAAGAGTGCTTCTCGGAGCTGTAAGCCCCGTCGCTGTGATCGGATAGACAAAAACCCGCTTCGGCGGGTTTTTTTTCGCCCCGCGAACATATCAATTGCTTTAGCGCTGTATCGAAAGGCCAGCATTGGCTAAGGTTCAGGCATTGCAAGGGAGAGCGCGCATGACTGCCGTTGATTTACCCGCCGTACCCCGAGTGCTGATTGCCGAGGCCGATCCGTGGTCCCGGGACCTGCTCAAACAAGTGCTGCTGAACGTGCGTTGCGATGCACGGATAGACCTGTGCGCCGACGGGCAGCAAGCTCTGTCATTGCTCAGTGAAGTACCGTATGACCTCGCTATCGTCGATTGGGAGTTACCCGGCATCGACGGTTTGAACGTGTTGCGCAGCGTGCGTCAGCGCAAACGCAACCCGCCGCTGCCGTTCATTCTGCTGAGCAGCCGCAACGACAGCGCCAGCGTGCGCGAAGCGATTCCGTTGGCACCGACGGCCTATCTGACCAAACCACTGAACATGGAAAGCCTGACCGAGCGACTACAGGGCTTGTTGCTCAATGCCGGTGAAGAGGTGCTCTGTGAGGTGCCGACATTGGCGCCGGGCATGACCTTGTCGGTATTCCTTGAGCGCCGTCGTGAGCTGGCCGATGGTGCGCCGCTGATGACCGATGTGCAGGTGGCGGTGAAACGCAGCCTCAATCCCAACGGGCTGGATCTGAAGCTGTTGGAAGATGAGATCAAGACCGATCCACAAATCACGGCAGTGCTGATCGCTGCAGCCAACAGCGCGGCGCAGCACCATGGCGCGCCGGTGCAAACACTGGCTCAAGCCCTGCATCGCCTGGGCACCGGACAGAGCATGAACCTGATTCTGGGGCTGGCACTCAAGCGCAGCGCCAGGCTCAGTGATCCGTGCCTGGCAGACTACGCCGAGCGTTATTGGGGACTGTCGCTGCACACCGCCGAATATGCCCGCACGTTGGCGCGTTTGCTCGATCTGGATCAGGAGCGCTGTTACTGCGCGGGCATGCTGCATCGCCTCGGTGATCTGGCGTTGCTGCGTTGTCTGCAGGAGTGGAAACAGGCCGGCGGAGAGCTGGATGAGTGGGAGGAGGTGGGCGATGCGCTGGCGGAGTTCGGCGCGGCCTACGGTTCGGCCCTGCGCACCCGCTGGCGATTGCCGCTGGAGCTGCGGGAGTTGATTGCGTCGGTCTACCAGCTCGGCGGCGGGGTGTATTCCCGCGAGGCACTGGTGATGAACATGGCGGCGCAGATGGCCCGCTTGACCGAGCATGAAGGCGTTGAGGAACTGGCGAAGAGCCGCACGGCGCGGTTGCTCAAGATCGGCTTGCCGGAATTGATGCGGATGCGCAAATAACCCGGATTCACCGGCATTCCAAATGTGGGAGCGAGCCTGCTCGCGAAGGCGGAGTGTCATTCAGCACATCATTATCTGATAAGACGCTTTCGCGAGCAGGCTCGCTCCCACAGTAGGTTTGTGTTGAGGCGCGGGACGGTGTCAGGCAGAGATGATGCGATTCTTGCCCTGCCGTTTGGCTTCATACATCGCTGCATCCGCGCGGGCGAACAGGCTGTCGAGGCTTTCGTCGGCCTCGGTCAGGCCGGTCAAGCCCTGACTGACAGTGATACTAAATGTCTGGCCGTCATTGCTGAAACTCAATCGCTGAATCTCCTGCCGCAGCCGTTCAGCCACCTGCATGGCCATGTCCGGCGCACAACCGGGAAACACTGCCGCAAATTCTTCCCCGCCTATCCGCCCGAACAGATCGCCTCGGCGTAACGATCCGCGTCCGCACTCGGCAATCCGCTGCAACACGTTATCGCCCTCCGGGTGGCCGTAGGTGTCGTTGATCATTTTGAAATCATCGATATCCAGCAGTAGAAAGGCCATTTGCGCACCCTGTAACCGCGCTTCTTCGAACTCACGGTTGGCGCACTCGAAGAAGTGGCGGCGATTGCTGCTTTGCGTCAGCACGTCAGTGGTCGCCAAACGGTGCAGCTCGGTTTCCATTTGCTTCTTGTCAGTAATGTCTTCGGCGATGCCGACGATGATCACTGGCTGCCCGGGCTCGTCCTGACGGTTGATGAAGCATTTATCGCTGAGCCAGCGCACCTGGCCGTCGGCAGCGATGATCCGGTATTCGCGATCTTCCACCGCACCTTTGTGCAGGACTTCGGCGAGGCTGCGTTCGGCGTAGTCGAGGTCGTCGGGGTAGATGCTGTCGCGCCACTGGTTGTAGTCGGCGAGCAGCAGGCCGGCGGAACGGCCGAAAATCCGCTCGTAGGCGGGGCTGACGTACAGCACCTGCCGGGTTTCCCAGTTGAAGGCCCAAAGCACGGCATTGACGCTGAACAGCAAGGAGCTGAACAGCTGCTCGCGTTCGCTCAGACGGGCGACTTCACCTTGGGCGTGCATCAACGCCATCAGGGTTTGCGCGGCCTCGGGCCACTGCGGGAAGGATGAGTCTTTTTGATTGTTGTTGACCATCGGCACAGATCTCAGAGGGCGTGCCGCGTCGACAACAACGGCCACACCTAAGCCCGCCGGAATGGCGAAGTCTTTGAGATAGGGGATTTTGTGCTTAGTTCCGCGCTTTTGTGGCGAGGGAGCTTGCTCCCGCTGGGCGGTCAAGGCGACGCGTTTCATCAGAAAAAACGCGTCGTCCGGTTTTGCGGCTGCTTCGCAGCCGAGCGGGAGCAAGCTCCCTCGCTACAGGGGCAGCCGTTACGCTGCGGGGCGCAGCGAGTAGGTTTTCAACTGATCAGCAAATTCGCGCAGAGACTGGATGCCGCTGGCTTCGGCCTCGTGAATCCACTCTTTGATGGCCGCGAGCATGTCGTGGCCATTTGCGCTGGTCTTGACCCAGATCTGCTGCAGGGCCAGGCGTTTTTCGTAAATTACCTTCAGTGCCTGGCTGTGCTCGAGCATGGTCTGGATGCGCAAGTGATGACGATCTTCCAGCAGGCTGGTTTCCCGCGACAGCAGACGTTTGGCGCGGTGGAACTGGTGACGTACCGAATGATCGACCTTGGCCAGCTCTTGCTTGACCAGCGGGCCGATCACCAATTTGCGGTACTGGGCCATGATCTGGAAGCGGTTGTTGAGGATGGCCATGGCGGTGTCCATGTCCAGATTGCCCTTGCCTTCGACACGGTGGGCGATCGGCGCGACACGCTGAACCTTGGCCAGACGCAGGAAGCAGAAGACTTTGATCCACGCCCAACCGAGGTCGAACTCCCACTTTTTCACCGACAGCTTGGCCGAGTTAGGGTAGGTGTGATGGTTGTTGTGCAGTTCTTCGCCGCCGATCAGGATGCCCCATGGCACCAGATTGGTCGCCGCGTCGCGGCATTCGAAGTTGCGATAGCCGACCGCATGGCCCAGGCCGTTGATCACGCCGGCGGCCCACACCGGGATCCACATCATCTGGATCGCCCAGATGGTGATGCCGATGGTGCCGAACAGCAGCAGGTCGATAACGCCCATGATCGCCACGCCGAGCAGCGGGTAGCGGCTGTAGACGTTGCGCTCGATCCAGTCTTCGGGGCAGTTCTTGCCGTAGATGCGCAGGGTTTCCGGGTTCTGCGCTTCGGCACGATACAGCTCGGCGCCGGTGCGCAGTACGGTGGAAAGGCCTTTGATAACCGGGCTGTGCGGGTCATCCTCGGTTTCGCATTTAGCGTGGTGTTTACGGTGGATGGCGGTCCACTCGCGAGTGTTCTGCGCCGTGGTCAGCCACAGCCAGAAACGGAAGAAGTGCTTCAGGCCGGCATTCAGCTCCAGCGAGCGATGGGCCGAGTAGCGGTGCAGATAGACCGTGACGGCGACAATTGTCACGTGGGTCATCAGCAGGGTGACTGCGACCAGAGACCAGGCCGACAAGCCAAGAAAACCTTCGTACCACATAGGCTATAGGGCCCTCGATAAAGATAAAAACAGCCGTTGCATTATCACTAAGCACACAGATAAAACCAGTCGCCCTTTCAGATAAGAGTCGCTGGATGTTTCTTGACCTATAATTCCAACCTTTTTGTGGGGACATGGATAGCCGAATGCGTGCCACTTACCGCGATGCTTTGCGTGCAGCGCTGCTCTATCTCGTGTTTGCCGCTGTCTGGCTGCAGGGAACTGATCATTTATTAAACAAATTCTTCGATAACTCTGTCGATCTTGCCCGATGGCAACTGATCAACGGTTACGTGTTTGCGGCGCTCAGCGCCGGGCTGATCTTTCTGGCGCGGGCGCGCTTGTGCGAGTTCCTCGGGATTGGCGCGCGTTTGCGCGAGCGCCACGCTGATCGCGAACGCTTGCGTCAGGCGGCAGCGGTGTTCGATTGCACCCGCGAAGGCGTGTTGGTGACCAACCATCGCGGCCTGATCGTGCACGTCAATCGCGCGTTCATCGAGATCACCGGTTATCAGCGCGAAGAAGTCCTCGGACAGCAGCCGAGCCTGTTCAAGTCCGGCCATCATCCGCCGGGGTTCTATCAAGCGATGTTCGCCACTCTGGAATCGCAGGGCGAATGGAGCGGCGAAATCTGGAACCGGCGTAAATGCGGCGAGATTTATCCACAGTGGCAAACCATACGGGTCATTCACGATGATCAGGGCCGGCTCAGCCATTACGTCGCGGTGTTTTCCGACATCAGCGCGATCAAGGATTCCGAGCATGAACTCAAACACCTTGCGCACCACGATCCGCTGACCGATCTGCCCAATCGCCTGCTGTTCAGCGACCGCGCCGAACAGGCGCTGGCCTCGGCGCAGATCCACAAGCGCGGCTGTGCGTTGCTGATGCTCGATCTCGATCATTTCAAAATGATCAACGACAGCCTCGGCCATAACGTCGGCGATCGCTTGCTCAAGGCAGTAGCGGCGCGCCTGCAAGAACTGTTTGGCCCCGGCATTAGCTTGGCGCGCCTGGGCGGCGACGAGTTCGCGGTGCTCGCGGAAAGTTGTCCACAGCCGGTGCAGGCAGCGGCGCTGGCGCAACGGATTCTCGATGCGCTGAAGGAACCGTTCAGCATCGATGGCCATCAGCTGTTCATCAACGCCAGCCTCGGCATCAGCCTGTTTCCCAGCGACGCGCTGAGTGCCGACCAACTATTGCGCAATGCCGATGCGGCGTTGTTCAAGGCCAAGAGCAGCGGCCGCAACGGCTACGCCTTGTACACCGAAGAGCTCACCGCCCACGCTCAGCAACGGGTGGAGATTGCATTCGAGCTGCGCCGGGCGCTGGAGCAGCAGGAACTGCGGGTGTACTACCAACCGGTGCATGACTTGAAAACCAGGCGCCTGATCGGCGTCGAAGCCTTGGTGCGCTGGCAGCATCCGCTGCGCGGTCTGGTGTCGCCGGCGGAATTCATCCCGATTGCCGAGCGTACCGGGTTGATCGCCGACATCGACGCGTGGGTGATGCAGCAGGCGTGCCGGCAGATGTGCCAATGGCAACAGGACGGGGTGGTGTTGTCATTTGTTGCGGTGAATGTGTCGTCTCGGCTGTTTGCCCGGCGTGAGTTGTACCAGCAGGTGGCGCAGGTGCTGCACGACACCGGGCTGGATCCGGCGTATCTGGAGCTGGAAGTCACCGAAAGCGCGGTAATGGATGATCCGGAAGTGGCGCTGGAGCAGATGCACCGTTTGCGCGAGTTGGGTATTCGTCTGGCCATCGATGATTTCGGCACGGGTTACTCGTCACTGCTGCGGCTCAAGCGCTTGCCGGTGCAGAAATTGAAGATCGATCAGGGTTTCGTTGCCGGGTTGCCGTGGGATGAGGATGACGCGGCGATCGTCCGGGTGATCATCGCGCTGGCCCGGAGCATGGGCATGCAGGTGCATGCCGAGGGCATCGAGCAGGTAGAGCAGGCGGCGTTTCTGCTCGAGCAGGAATGTGATCTGGGGCAGGGCTACTGGTTTGGGCGGCCGGTGCCGGCGGCGGAGATTGATTGGGCGCGCGCACCGGTTATCGGTTGAGACCGAATCTGTGGCGAGGGAGCTTGCTCCCGCTCGAGTGCGAAGCGCGCGCCTTTTTTGGGCCTGCTGCGCAGCCCGGCGGGAGCAAGCTCCCTCGCCACAGGGGTTGCGGTGTTCTTGAGTACCGGGAAAGCGCGCAAACCCTTGTCCCGTCAGATAATGTTTTTTCAGTTATATAAACATTCTTAAATAGTCTTTTTAAGAATATCTGCGCCTCTCTTATATTGCTCCCACGCCGAACGCAGTGCCGCCCACTGCCAGGCATATCCCATTCAAGGAGCAGCACCATGAGCGCATCCCTTCGCAGCGTTGACGGTCAGGACGAAACCACCATTTTGCGTGAAATCCAGAGCGCCCTGCGCGATCTGCGTTTCGGCGCGGTGGAGATCACTGTGCACAACGCGCAAGTCGTACAGATCGAACGCAAAGAGAAATTCCGTTTGCAGCAGCCCGGTAAGCAACCGGGCTAAAAGATCGCAGCCTGCGCCAGCTCCTGCGGGGAGCTTTATGTAGGAGCTGCCGAAGGCTGCGATCTTTGAACCGGCACACCGGATTTGCGCAATACATAAGAAAAAGCCACCACCCAGAATTCCAGGAGCTTTCACCATGTCGTCGATTCGCCGTTACGCTTTGGCCGCCCTGGCCAGTGCTGTGTTTGCCGGTTCCGCGGTTGCCAAGGATTACGAACTGCTCAACGTGTCGTATGACCCGACGCGCGAGCTGTATCAGGACTACAACGCTGAATTCATCAAGTTCTGGCAGAAAGATCACGCCGGCGACACCGTGAAAATCCAGCAATCCCATGGTGGTTCGGGCAAGCAGGGCCGCGCAGTGATCGACGGTCTGCGCGCCGACGTTGTGACCCTGGCGCTGGCCGGCGACATCGACGAAATCGCCAAACTCGGCAAGACCCTGCCCGCCGACTGGCAGAAGCGTTTGCCGGATGCCAGCACCCCGTACACCTCGACCATCGTGTTCCTGGTGCGCAAGGGCAACCCGAAAGGCATCAAGGACTGGGGCGATCTGATCAAGAACGACGTCTCGGTGATCACCCCGAACCCGAAAACCTCCGGCGGTGCGCGCTGGAACTTCCTCGCCGCATGGGCCTACGGTCTGAAAGCCAACGGCGGCAGCGAAGAAAAAGCCAAAGAATACGTACAGACCCTGTTCAAGCACGTGCCAGTGCTGGACACCGGTGCGCGCGGCTCGACCATCACGTTCGTCAACAACGGTCAGGGTGACGTGTTGCTGGCGTGGGAAAACGAAGCGTTCCTGGCACTGAAAGAAGATGGCGGCGCCGACAAGTTCGACATCGTCGTGCCTTCGCTGTCGATCCTCGCCGAGCCGCCAGTGGCCGTGGTCGACAAGAATGCCGAGAAGAAGGGCAACGCGCAGATCGCCGAAGCTTATCTGAAGCACCTGTACAGCCCGGCCGGTCAGGAAATTGCCGCGAAGAATTTCTACCGTCCGCGTGATAAGGACGTGGCCGCCAAGTACGCTCAGCAGTTCCCGAAACTGGAACTGGTGACTATCGACAAGGATTTCGGCGGCTGGAAAACCGCGCAGCCGAAATTCTTCAACGACGGTGGCGTGTTCGACCAGATTTATCAGGCGCAGTAATCTCACTCGAAACTAGCCTTGAGCTCAGGCACAAAACATGTAGGAGCTAGCCTTTGTGGTGAGGGGATTTATCCCCGATCGGCTGCGAAGCAGTCGCAAAACAATTGGATGCGGTGTATTTGATTGACCGCGTTTTCTGGTTTTGGGGCAGCTACGCTGCCCATCGGGGCGGTGCGACGTTTCGCTAAATCCCCTCACCACAGGCTCGCTCCCACATTGATGCGTTTTTAACCAGGGACTTTTATGTCGCGTCGTATCTCCCCCGTCATACCCGGCTTCGGGCTGACGCTGGGCTACACCTTGGTGTACCTCAGCCTGATTGTGCTTATCCCGCTGGCGGCGATGTTCGTCCACGCCGCCCAACTCACCTGGGATCAGTTCTGGACGATCATTTCCGCGCCGCGGGTGCTGGCCGCTCTGAAGCTGAGCTTCGGTACCGCGCTGTGTGCCGCGATCATCAACGGCATCATCGGTACTCTGCTGGCCTGGGTGCTGGTGCGCTACACCTTTCCAGGGCGCAAGGTGATCGACGCGATGATCGATCTGCCGTTCGCCCTGCCGACCGCAGTGGCCGGTATTGCGCTGACCGCGCTGTACGCGCCGGCCGGGCTGGTCGGTCAGTTCGCCGCCGACCTCGGTTTCAAAATCGCTTACACCCCACTCGGTATCACTCTGGCGCTGACCTTCGTGACCCTGCCGTTCGTGGTGCGCACGGTGCAGCCGGTACTGGCCGACATTCCCCGCGAAGTCGAAGAGGCCGCCGCGTGCCTCGGTGCGAAGCCATGGCAGGTGTTTCGCCACATCCTCGTTCCCGCATTGTTGCCCGCCTGGCTGACCGGTTTTGCCTTGGCGTTCGCGCGTGGCGTCGGCGAGTACGGTTCGGTGATTTTCATTGCCGGCAACATGCCGATGAAAACCGAGATCCTGCCGCTGCTGATCATGGTCAAACTCGACCAGTACGATTACACCGGCGCTACCGCCATCGGCGTGTTGATGCTGGTGGTTTCCTTTGTCCTGTTGCTGCTGATCAACTTGCTGCAGCGGCGCATCGAAACCCCATAAGGAGGCGCGAACATGTCCCAATCGTCTATTGCGGCCGCCTCTTCGGCCAACGCCGCGCGCCGTGGCAGCGCCACTTCGCGCAGAATCCTGATCGGTCTTGGCTGGCTGATCTTTTTCCTGTTTCTGCTGCTGCCATTGTTCATCGTGGTATCGCAGGGTTTGAAGAATGGCCTCGGTGCATTCTTCACCGCGATCTTTGAACCGGATGCACTGTCGGCACTGAAACTCACCGTGTTCGCCGTACTGATTTCGGTGCCGCTGAACCTGGTGTTCGGTGTCAGCGCCGCGTGGTGCGTGAGTAAATACTCGTTCCGTGGCAAGAGCATGCTGGTGACGCTGATCGACCTGCCGTTCTCGGTCTCGCCGGTGATCGCCGGTCTGGTCTACGTGCTGATGTTCGGCGCCCAGGGCCTGTTCGGGCCGTGGCTGCAGGATCACGACATTCAGATCGTCTTCGCCTTGCCGGGCATCGTGCTGGCGACGATCTTCGTCACCGTACCGTTCGTAGCCCGCGAGTTGATTCCACTGATGCAGGAACAAGGCACGCAGGAAGAGGAAGCCGCGCGCCTGCTCGGCGCCAACGGCTGGCAGATGTTCTGGCACGTCACCGTCCCCAACATCAAATGGGGCCTGATCTATGGCGTGGTGCTGTGTACCGCGCGGGCCATGGGTGAGTTCGGTGCGGTGTCGGTGGTCTCCGGGCACATTCGCGGGGTGACCAACACCTTGCCGCTGCACGTCGAGATTCTCTACAACGAATACAACCACGTGGCCGCGTTCGCCGTGGCGAGCCTGTTGCTGATCCTGGCGCTCTTCATCCTGCTGCTCAAGCAGTGGAGCGAAAACCGTATCAACCGCCTGCGCGCCAGCGCCGCGGAGGAATAATTCATGTCGATCGAAGTGCGTAACGTCAGCAAGAATTTCAATGCGTTCAAGGCGCTGGACAACATCAGCCTGGATATCCACAGCGGTGAGCTGGTGGCGCTGCTCGGCCCGTCGGGCTGCGGCAAGACCACCCTGCTGCGGATCATCGCCGGGCTGGAAACCCCGGATAACGGCAACATCGTGTTCCACGGTGAGGACGTCTCCGGCCACGATGTGCGTGATCGCAACGTCGGTTTCGTGTTCCAGCATTACGCCTTGTTCCGCCACATGACCGTGTTCGACAACGTCGCATTCGGCCTGCGCATGAAACCGAAAAACCAGCGCCCGAGCGAAAGCCAGATCGCGGCCAAGGTTCACGAGCTGCTGAACATGGTGCAACTGGACTGGTTGTCGGATCGTTATCCGGAGCAGTTGTCCGGTGGTCAGCGTCAGCGTATCGCGTTGGCTCGTGCCTTGGCGGTGGAGCCGAAAGTGCTGCTGCTGGACGAGCCGTTCGGCGCCCTCGATGCCAAGGTGCGCAAGGAACTGCGCCGCTGGCTCGCACGCCTGCATGAAGACATCAACCTGACCTCGGTATTCGTGACCCACGACCAGGAAGAAGCGATGGAAGTCGCTGACCGTATCGTGGTGATGAACAAGGGTGTGATCGAGCAGATCGGCTCGCCGGGCGACGTCTACGAAAATCCGGCCAGCGATTTCGTTTATCACTTCCTTGGTGATTCGAACCGCTTGCTGTTGAGCGACGACAACCACGTGCTGTTCCGCCCGCATGAAGTGTCGCTGTCCAGGCATGAGCTGGAAGATCACCACGCCGCTGAAGTGCGCGATATCCGGCCGTTGGGTGCGACCACGCGGGTGACGCTGAAAGTCGAAGGGCAGACGGATCTGATTGAGGCCGAAGTGGTGAAAGACCATGACAGCCTGATCGGGCTGGCCAAGGGTGAGACGTTGTTCTTCAAGCCGAAGGTCTGGCAGAAAGTCGCCAGCCTTTAAGATTAAAAGATCGCAGCCTGCGGCAGCTCCTACAGGGGTTTCGGTTGGTCACACATTTGTGATCGACCAAACCCATTGTAGGAGCTGCCGAAGGCTGCGATCTTTTAAGCGGCCTAAGCCGCCGCTTTGCGATTCGGATTGACTCGCACCACCCCCGCCCGCGCTTCGATCTGCTCTTTCAATTCATGGCGCATCCCGAGCAAGAACGCCACCTCGGCCACGACAAACAACGGCCCGACAATCAGCCCCGACACATCATCGACAAATGCCGGTTTGCGCCCTTCATAGTGATGCCCTACAAACTGGATCACCCAGCCGATCACAAACATCGCCAGGCCGCTGCTCAGCCAGACCAGGGTGCTCTGCTGCGCCAGCACATGCCCGGCCCAGACCGATAGCCCCATCAGCACCGTCATCAAGACGCCCAATTTCACTTCCAGCCGCAAATAAAACCACGCCGAGGCCAGCGCCACGACAACGGCGGGAGATAGCCACAACACGCCCAGCGACCATTCCGGCCGCGACAACAACACGGCCACGGCCACCACAATCAGCGGAATGCCGATAAAGTGGCTGGCGATATTGCGCGGATCACGGTGGTAGGCGGCGTATTGACTGAGATGGTCGACGAGGCTTTTCATTGTTGTTCCTCCGGTAGGGTTGATCGCATCATCCCTCGGGATAAGGGTTCGCTCTGTCAGGCAGGCGACAATCCAGGAGTGTTTATGCAAATACGTTCACGGCTGATGAGCGGCCAGTGGTTCAGTCATCTGCCGGTGTCCTTTCAGGATAGTCTGCTGACGGCAGCGCGGGAGCGGCGGCTGACGGCGGGGCAGCGCTTGTTCCAGCGCGGCGATCCACCGTGCGGCTTGTACGCAGTACTCGACGGCGCCGTGCGTATCGGTGCGGTGAGCGAGCAGGGCAAGGAGGCGTTGTTGAGTCTGGTGGAAGCGCCGCACTGGTTCGGCGAAATCTGCCTTTTTGACGGCCAGCCACGTACACATGATGCCTACGCCGTCGGGCCGTGCACCTTGCTCAATATTCCGCAGGCGACGCTGCTGAAACTGCTCGATGAACATCCGGTGTACTGGCGGCATCTGGCACTGCTGATGAGCCACAAACTGCGCCTGACCTTCATCAACCTCGAACAACTGAGCCTGCTGCCGGCCCCGGCACGTCTGGCCCATCGACTGCTGATGATCGCCGAAGGCTATGGCGAACTCGACGCGCCACGCCGCGTTCTGCAACTGCCACAGGAGCAGTTGGCGTCGATGCTGTCGCTGTCGCGGCAGACCACCAACCAGATTCTCAAGGATCTGCAGGGGCAGGGGATTATCGGGCTTGGGTACGGCGAGATTGAAATCCTTGATGCCGTGCGATTGCGTGCCCTGGCCACGATCTGACGGGCACCTGAGATCCCCTGTGGGAGCGAGCCTGCTCGCGAAAGCGGTGGGTCATTCAACGGTGATGTCGACTGAACCGACGCCTTCGCGAGCAGGCTCGCTCCCACATTTTTGATCTGTGTTGATTCAGGAGCCGCGATAGGTCGAGAAGCCGTACGGGCTGAGCAGCAGCGGGATGTGGTAATGCTGATCGGTCTGCTTCACTTCGAAGATCACCGGAATCTCCGGGAAGAACGTGTCGTGCTTGGTTTTCTTGAAGTACTCGCCGGTCTTGAACACCACCCGGTATTCACCTGCTTCAAAAGGCTGTTTGGCCGGGAACAGTTCGGCAATCCGCCCTTGTTCATTGGTCGTGCCCTGAGCCAACGGCTGCCAGTTCTCACCAACGTGTTTCTCCAGCGTCACGTTGATGCCCGGCGACGGCAGGCCGTTTTCCAGATTGAGGACGTGCACGCTCAGGGGATTGCCGGCAGCCAGAGCCAGGCTGGAAAAAGCGCTCAGGCCGAGCGCGGCGAAGGTCATGCGCAAAGTGCTCATGGATGCATCTCCTTATTGGGAACGGGTAGTGGCCAGACCGGTTTTCTCGGCAGCCGTGATTGCACAGTTTTCGTCTTGCTCACCGCCGCCAGAGCCGGCCACGCCGATGGCGCCAACCAGCTCGGAGCCGAGGAACAGCGGGATGCCGCCGCCGAGCAGCAGCAACTCGTCGAGAGTGTTGAGGTTGGCGGTTTCCGGATTGCTGCGAGCACGTTCGGCGAACAGCCGGGTGGCGGTTTTGGTCGACAGCGCGGTGTACGCCTTGCGTTGGCTGGCGGCAGTGTTGTGCGGGCCGACGCCATCGCCACGCAGGGTCACCAGCAGGTTGCCGCCCCGATCGAGCACCGACACCGTGCCGGTGCAGTTGGCCAATGCGCTGTCGGCGAGCAGTCGTGCGGTTTTCAGGTCGAGGTCGGCGTGGCGTGGTAGTTCAGGGCTGGCAACGGCGACGCCACTGAGGCCGATCATCAGGCTTGCAACGAGGTATTTGACGGTCATGGGCAGGCTCCAAAAGCGAAGGTGGTCACCTTAAGCGCCGCTCTTCGTCAGAACCTCGTCAGTCTGATTACAAGTTTGTAATGGGCAACGCCGCCGAAGGCGCCTAGCCTGTACGCCTGATCAATCGAGGTGTGCCATGCGTTTGCTGGTCGTAGAAGATGAAGCCAAAACCGCGAATTTCCTCGCCAAAGGCCTGGGCGAGTCGGGTTTTGCCGTGGACGTGGCGCTCAATGGCCTCGATGGGCGCTACTTTATCGAGCAACAGGCATATGACCTGATCATCCTCGACGTGATGCTGCCCGGCCTTAACGGTTGGCAATTGTTGCAACTGATCCGCCAGCGCGGCGCCACGCCAGTGCTGTTCCTCACCGCCAAGGACGCCATTGAAGACCGCGTGCGCGGCCTCGAGCTGGGCGCTGACGATTACTTGCTCAAACCGTTCGCCTTCGCCGAACTGCTCGCGCGGGTGCGCACGTTGCTACGGCGCGGGCCGATGCGCGAAGCTGAGTCGTACAGCATCGCTGATCTGGAAATCGATGTGCTGCGCCGCCGCGTCAGCCGTGGTGGCCAGCGCATTGCCCTGACCAACAAGGAGTTCGCCCTGCTGCAATTGCTCGCCAGTCGTCAGGGCGAAGTGTTGTCGCGCACGCTGATTGCCTCGCAGGTGTGGAACCTGAATTTCGACAGCGACACCAACATGGTCGAAGTCGCGGTGCGGCGTCTGCGCGCGAAGGTTGATGACCCGTACATGCCGAAACTGATCCACACCGTGCGCGGCGTTGGTTATCAACTGGAAGCCCCCGACGATGCGCTCTAGGTCGATCGCCTGGCGCCTGGCGCTGGCGTTCGCGATGGTCTGCGCTTCGGTGTTGAGCGCGATTGGCGTGTTTCTCTACCGTTCGCTTGCGTCGGAAATCGCCTGGCGCGACGACCTCGCGCTGCTCGGTCGACTGGAACAAGTGCGCGCCTTGCTCGCCGACAGCGACAGCCTCGATGCCCTGCAGGCGCGGCCACGGCTGTATCAAAACATGCTCGGCAATCTCGACAGCCTGTTGCTGGTGCGCCGCGCCGATGGTTCCAGCGTGATCGCCATCAATCCCCGTCAACGCGAGCTGCCGACGCTCAACGCAATCCCCCGCGAGCAAGCGCCGCAACGCCGCGACGTGATGACCTGGCAAGCGCCGGACGGTGCTGCACTGGCGCTGTTATCAGGTGCAGCGCAAGGGCCGAACGGCGAGCCGCTGACAGTCATCGCCGGCAAGGTGCTGAGCGAGCGCGAGCAGATGCTCGCCAGTTACCGTTTGCGCTTGTATCTGGCCGTTGGCCTCGGTGCGTTGCTCGCCTTTGCCTTGGGCTTGCTGTTGCTGCGCCGGGGTTTGCGACCGTTACGGCAGTTGAGCGCAGCCGTGCGTGGCATTGATCTGCGCAGCCTCGATCAACGCTTGCCCGCCGCCGGTACGCCGACTGAACTGCTTGAACCGGTGCAGGCGCTCAACGGCATGCTGGCGCGGCTGGACGACAGTGTGCAGCGTCTGTCGCAGTTCTCCGCCGACCTCGCCCACGAGATTCGTACGCCGCTGCACACCTTGTTGGCGAGTAACGGGCAGGCCTTGAATCATCCGCGCAGCACCGAGGAGTATCAGGAAGTCCTCGCCTCGAACATGGAAGAGTTCGAACGTCTCAAGCGCATGGCGGAAAACCTGATGTTCCTTGCCCGCGCCGAGCAGGCCGAGCGCGCGCTGAACCTGCAAGCGCTGGATTTGCACAGCGTTGGCGGTGAACTGTGTGATTACTTTGAAGCCTTGGCCGATGACCGCAATCTGCGCCTGGACAACCAACTGCACGGTGAGCTGCTCGCCGATCAACAACTGCTGCAACGTGCGCTTGGCAATCTGCTGGCGAATGCCGTGCGCCACGCTGACTCCGCAACCGTGATCAGCCTGCATCGCCGCGATGAGTCGGGGTGGTGCTGGTTGCAGGTGCAAAATTACGGTCCGGTGATTGCGCCGGAGCATCTGGGCAAACTGTTCGACCGTTTCTACCGTGTCGATCCTTCGCGCGCGGAGCCGGGGGATTCGGGTGGGTTGGGGTTGGCGATTGTGCAGTCGATCATGCAGTTGCATGGTGGGCAGGTGCGGGTGAGCAGTGATGTTGGCGGCACCATTTTTGAGCTGGGCTTTGCGGTGATCCGGTGACAGCTTCTTGATCATTCTAAATTAGGCTAAGCTTGGTCAATGACTGCATCAAATATGATGCAAAATTAAGAAATAATCTAAGTTTGCATCGTAAATAATGCAGGATTTCGTCATGGAACAGCTCGGTGAGTTGATTAGAGCTTTGCGCAAGGCAAGCAAGTTGTCGCAGCAGGCGCTGGCCCAGCAATACGGCATGAGTCGCGCAACCATCTCGGGAATCGAAAACAACACGGTCTCGGAAATCGGTTTGCGCAAGGTGGAAGCGATCCTGAACGGGTTCGGCTATGAGTTGATGGCGGTTCCTCGTCAGTCTCGCCGCCCGACGCTTGATGCGCTGCAAAAAGTAAATTTCCATGACTGAATCGACGGATCGATTGAACGTCTGTGTCGGTGGGCAAATAGTGGGAACACTGGGGCGCGGGCAGGATCGCGCGGATAGCGTCTTCAGTTACCGCGAAGAGGCCAGTGACAAAAACGCCGTGTCACTGACAATGCCGTCCCGTCTGGAAACTTATGGTTGGGAGCATGGTATCCATCCGGTCTTCGAGATGAATTTGCCTGAGGGTGCGCTGCGTGATGAGCTGGTCCGGCGCTTCAGTAAAGCGGTTCGTGGTTTCGATGACTTTGCATTGTTGGCGATCGTCGGTCCTTTTCAACTCGGTCGTTTGTCAATTGCCAACGCATCGCGGGCGGATCGCCCGCCCGAAACGTCATTGACCGATCTGCTGGTGCACGATGGCGCGGAAGGCTTGTTTGAGGATCTGTTGCAAACCTATGGTCAGTATTCCGGGGTTTCAGGTGTGCAGCCCAAAGTGCTGGTACGTGACAGTACTGCTGCGATTGATCGCCTGACTCATCGAGGGTCAACCCATCTGGTCAAAGCGTTTCGTGCCGATGAATATCCGCAGTTGGCAACCAACGAATACTTCTGCATGCGTGCCGCGCAGCACTGCGGGCTTGAAGTGCCAAAGTTCGAGCTCAGCGAGCATGGCAAATTTCTGGTAATCGAGCGCTTTGACTTGAGCCCTACGGGCTACCTCGGTTTCGAGGACTTCTGCGTACTCAATGGTTGGTCATCGAAGGCCAAATACGACGGCTCTTACGAAGGTGCGGCCCGGCAGATCAAAGCATTTGTGTCACCCGCGCTGCTCAATCTGGCGCTGGAAGCATTTTTCAAAATAGTGGCTTTGTCCGCAGGCCTGAAAAACGGCGACGCGCATCTAAAAAATTTCGGCGTGCTTTACGAAAACTGCGGCGAAGAATCAGCAATCAGACTCGCCCCCGCATATGACATCATCACCACCTCGGTCTACATAAAGAACGACAGTATGGCGTTGCTGTTGGGTGGTTCGAAGGCCTGGCCAAAGCACAAAATGCTGGTGCGCTTTGGTCGAACGGCCTGCAATCTGACCGAAGCGCGTTGCAATGAATTACTGCAGCAAGTCGCTAATGGCATGCAGGTAACGATGGGCGAAATGGCCGAGTACAGCGCAGGTCATCCAGCGTTCGCTGAGCTGGGTGCTGCGATGATCGAACAATGGTTAGCCGGTATGGCGCGCAGCCTGATTAAAAGCTGACGATCAGCGCAAGCCATCACGAAACTGCCCCGGCGTCATCCCCGTCCAGCGCTTGAACGCGCGGCTGAAGCTGCTGGTGTCGGCAAAACCCAGCAAATAACTCACCTCACTCAAAGAGCACTGCGGATCGCGCAGGTGCAGCAGCGCCAGATTCTCCCGGCTCTCGTTGAGCAAAGTATCGAAGCGACAACCTTCATCCGCCAGATGCCTTTGCAGGCTGCGCAAACTCAGGTGCAACGCCTGAGCAATCCGTTCGGCACTGGGCTCACCTTCCGGCAGTTGTTCTTCAATGGCATCGCGAACCTTGCGCTCCCAGGTCAGTGGTTTGAGCTGGGCCATCGTGCGTTTGAGCACCGCTTCGTTGTGTTCGGCGAGTTCCGGGTTGGCGTCGTCGAGGTGGCTGTCGAAGTCGGCGAGGGCGAACTCCAGGCGATCCTCGACGCAGCCGAAATGCACCGGAGCGCGAAAGACTTTGTGCCATTGGTGCGCATCGCTCGGTTCCGGGCGGCGCAGATATACGGCCAATGGCGCGTAATCGCGGCCGAGGCGATTGCGGCAGGTGCGCACGTAGATCGCGGTGAACGCGTCGATGGCTTCGAAGGCCGGCGCCGGATTGCCTGACGGAATTTTCAGACGGAATTGGTAGCGGTCTTCACTGCGGCTCAGCTCCAGTTCCAGCGCATCGCTGACCACCGGGTGATAGCGCACGATGCGTTCGAACACTTCGCGCAGGCTGCCACTGGCCACCAGCGCATAACCGAGCGCGTGGAACGTGGTTGGGCTGACAAAGCGCGACACGCGCAGACCAATCGCCGGGTCGCCGCTGATCTGCACGGCAATTTCCCACAGGCGCGTGGTGCCGGAGAGTGGATAGCGCGCGTTGGGGTCGTCCATCAGTTGCGGGTCGAGCCCGGCCTGTTGGCACAGCGCAATGCTGTCCAGCCCCAGCGCATCGAGTTGTTTGCGCAAGGCACGGGTCCAGCTGGCGAGAGAGGTCGGTTCCTTCATGCTGATTGGCGCTTCCGGTCAACAGGTTGGCGTTCTCGGCTACCGCGATACAAGGCCTGACGAGGCACGATGCGAACATCCATAAACAGAGGATGGAAGCATGGACCGTACTTCTGCAAGTCCCCAGCGACACAATGCTGCCCAGCGATCAGCGCATATTCGCGAAGTGGTGCTGGCCAAAGGCGTCGAACTGCGTCAGCGCTACCCGATTCTCCAGCATCAGGATGCGCTGGGCGCGGGGATTCTGGCCTTTGCGCTGGCGGGGATGATCGGTTCGGCAGCGTTGTACATCAGCGGCCATATGGCGTGGTGGGTGTGCCTGCTGCTCAACGCATTTTTTGCGTCGCTGACCCATGAGCTGGAACATGACCTGATCCACAGCATGTATTTCCGCAAGCAGCGTGTGCCGCATAACCTGATGATGGGCCTGGTCTGGCTGGCGCGGCCGAGCACCATCAACCCGTGGATTCGCCGGCATCTGCACCTCAATCACCACAAGGTGTCCGGCACCGAGACTGATATGGAAGAGCGCGCGATCACCAACGGCGAGCCGTGGGGTTTTGCGCGCTTGCTGATGGTTGGCGACAACGTCATGTCGGCGTTCATCCGCATGCTGCGGGCCAAGACCTGGACGCACAAGTTCAGCATCATCAAGCGCACGCTGAAGGTCTATGCGCCGCTGGCGCTGGTGCATTGGGGCGCGTGGTATGTGTTTCTCGGTTTTCATGCGGCCAATGGCGTTGCGTATCTGCTGGGCTCGCCGATTGAATGGTCAGCGACCACCTTGTCGGTGATGCAGGTGATCGATATCGCTGCTGTGGTGATTATCGGGCCGAACGTATTGCGCACCTTTTGCCTGCACTTCATCAGTTCGAACATGCATTACTACGGCGATGTCGAGTTGGGCAATGTGCTGCAGCAGTGCCAGGTGCTGAACCCTTGGTGGCTGTGGCCATTGCAGGCGTTCTGCTTCAACTTTGGCAGCAGTCACGGGATCCATCATTTTGTCGTGAAGGAGCCGTTTTACATTCGTCAGATGACCGTGCCGGTGGCGCATAAGGTGATGCGTGAGATGGGCGTGCGGTTCAATGATTTCGGGACGTTTGGGCGGGCGAACCGGTTTGTTCGTCGGGATAAAGTTGCGGTGTCTGGTGAGGCGGTGGAGGCCTGACAAGCTGCCCTCACCCTAGGCCTCTCCCAGAGGGAGAGGGGACTGACCGAGTTGTTTGCGCTTGATACATCGACCTGAAACTGCGAGTCGAACTCAGGTTTGAAGAACATGAAGATCTGCTCCCTTTCCCCCTCTCCCTCTGGGAGAGGGCTGGAGGGGCACTTGATCCTGTCTCAATCCGGCTGAAACGGCGAAGCACTGAGAATCACCCCGGTCTCTTCCACATATTGCTGCCAATGCCCGATCAATGCGCTGAGCTTGTCCGGCTGACTCAACGCCAGATCGTGAATCTCCCCCGGATCATTGCTCAAATCATAAAGCTGCCAGGTCGCCGGCCCCACCGGCCCGGGGATCCACACCGCTTTCCACGAGCCTTGGCGAATCGCTCTCCGTCCGAACAGCTCCCAACCCGTCACCGTGTGCTCGTCATGCACCTGCGCGGTCTCGCCGGACAAGAACCCCAACCACGATTTACCACGCAACGGCGCCACCGGTTTGCCGTGCCAGAACTTGCCCGGATGGCGCACGCCGGCCAAATCGAGAATGGTCGGCGTGATGTCCATCACCGTGCCGAAACCATGGCTGATCTGTCCTTTGAGCGGTAACTGCGGATAGTGCAGCAGCGCCGGCACGCGAATTCCGCCCTCAGTGGTGAACGCCTTGAACAGGCGCGACGGCGCGGTCGCCACCTGCGCCCAGTTCGGCCCGTACCAGACGTAGGAGTTGGCCCGACCGATGTTGTCGAGACTGTTGTCGTAGTGCTGGTTCAGATAGGTCATCAACTCCGGCCCGAATTTCGGGAACGCTTCCAGCAGCGCACCTTCGGCACCGTTGTCGGACATGAACAGGATGAACGTATTGTCGAGCTGACCCTGCTGGCGCAGGTAATCGACAACCCGGCCAATGTTCCAGTCCATGCGCTCGACCATTGCCGCGTAGACCTCCATGGCCCGCGCGGAAATCTGTTTTTGTTCCTCGCTCAACGCGTCCCACTGTTGGGTCAACTGAATCAGTGGATGCGGCTCGACGTCTGGCTCGATCAGCCCCAACGCTTTGAGTTTTTCCAGTCGCTCCAGACGCAGCACTTCCGGCCCGGCGTCATAGCGGCCACGGTATTTCTCGACGATCTCGGCCGGTGCCTGCAATGGCCAGTGCGGCGCGGAGAACGGCAGATAGGCGAAGAACGGCCGGCTTTGGTCACGCTCTTTGAGGTATTGCAGCAACTTGTCGCCGAAGGCATCAGATGAATAGAAATCCTTCGGCAATTCGTCGACAAACCTATCGTCCTCGATGTACAGCGCGGGTGTGGATTTCAGCAGGCCGGGCGTTTGCTCATCGTAGGTTGGCTCGAAACCGTAATGGTTGGCCGCGCCGGGCAACAGCGAAAACGAGCGCTCGAAACCCCGCGCATGCGGCGCCAGTTCAGCCTTCAACCCCAAATGCCATTTGCCGCTCATCAACGTTTGATAACCGGCCTCGCGCAGCAGCTCCGGAAGCGCCACCACGCGGTCGTTGAGATAGCCCTCATAACCCGGTTTGCCGATTAGATCCGGGGTCAGCGTCTCGGCCATAGTGCCGATCCCGGCGATGTGGTGGTCGGTGCCGGTCAACAGCATCGAACGGGTTGGCGAGCAGGTCGGCGCGGTATGAAAATCGGTCAGGCGCAGGCCGTTGTTGGCCAGGGCATCAAGGTGCGGCGTGGCGATTTCGCCGCCGAACGCACCGATGTCGGAGAAGCCTAGATCGTCGGCCAGAATCACCAGAAAATTGGGACGTTGCGGCATCGCAAAACTCCTGTTCAGCAGGCAATGAACGTCAGCGGCAGATCGCGGATCTGCACTGGCACGCTCGGTTGGTAATGGTCATCGCTGGTCAGTTCGTGCAGCAGCTCTTCACGCAACTGATGGAAGTCGAAACTGCTGCGCTGGCGCGGGTGCGGCAGGGCGATGTCGACCACTTGCTTGATCCGCCCCGGACGCGGCTCCATCACCACCACGCGGTCGGCGAGGAAAATCGCTTCCTCGACGTCATGGGTAACGAGGATCGTGGTGATTTTTGCGCGATCGCGAATCGCCAACAGCTCGTCCTGCATCTGCTGGCGGGTCAGCGCATCGAGCGCACCGAAAGGTTCATCGAGCAGCAGAATGCGCGGGCTGGCGACCAGTCCGCGAGCGATCGCCACGCGCTGGGCCATGCCGCCGGACAACTGATGCGGGTAGGCGCGGGTGAAATCGCGCAGGCCGACCAGGTCAATGAAATCGTCGATTCGCTGCTGTTTCTGCGCAGCGCTCAGCGGTTCGTTGACCAGGCCCAGACCGATGTTGTCGGCGACGGTCAGCCACGGAAACAGACGATGTTCCTGAAAGACGATGCCACGCTCGCCACCGATGCCGCTGACGGCTTTGCCGTCCACGGTAATCTGCCCGCGAAACTGCGTATCCAGGCCCACCAGCAAGCGCAGCAATGTCGATTTGCCGCAGCCGCTGGAGCCGACAATGGCGACGAACTCGCCCTCGGCGATGTCCAGGTTGAATTCGCGAATCGCCTCCAGTTCGAAACCGTCGACGTCGAAGGATTTGCCTACGTGATTGAAGCTGACAATCGGTGCGTTCATGCGTGTCTCCAGCGGGTCGCGCGAATTTCCAGGCGTTGGCCAATGAGGTTGAGCAGGGCGCCGGTGAGACCGACGAAAAGCATGCCGGCCATGATCAGGTCCATGCGCAGCAGTTGTTGTGCGCCGATCATCTGGCTGCCGATGCCGCCATTCGACGGCATGAAGTATTCAGCGCCGATGGTGCCGAGCCAGGCGTAGATCAGGCTCAGGCGCAGACCGGCGAAAATCCCCGGCGCGGCGCCGGGCAGCACTAATCGACGCAGACGCTGGCCGAGGCTCAGGCGCAGCACTTGCGCGGCTTCGTTGAGCTGTGGCGAGAGGTTGGCGACGCTGCGTTGCGTGGCGATAAACAGTGGGAAGAACGCAGCGAGGGCGACGAACACCCACTTCGCCAATTCGCCGAGACCGAACCACGCGGTGAGCAGCGGCACCCAGGCGAAAATGGCGATCTGGCGGATGGCCGCGAGAGTTGGGCCGAGCAGGCGTTCACTGATGTTCGATAGCCCCAGCAGCAGGCCCAAGGCAAATCCGAGGCCGCCGCCGAGCAACAGGCCACCCAGCGTGCGGCCGAGACTGAGGGCCATGCCGCTGATCAACGTGCCGTCGAGCACGCCAGCCCATGCCGTGCTCAAAACGGCCAACGGGCTGACCAGAATATTGGCGTCGACCCACTGCTGGTCACTCGCCAATTGCCACAGCGCCAACAAGCCCAGTGGCAGCAGCCACGGTTGCAGACGCTGCCAGCCTTCATAACGAGGACCGCGACGGATTTCGGCAGTGGCCGGGTGCGGCCAGTGCACCAGTTTTTTGTCCAGCAGGCCGATACCGCGATCCATCGCCACGCCGATCAAACCGATGACGACAATGCAGACGAAAACGATGTCGAGCATGAACAGTTGTCGCGCCCAGACCATCAGGTAGCCGATGCCTTCACTGGAGGCCAGCAGTTCGACGGCCAGCAACGACGTCCAGCCGGCGGCCAGCGCCAGGCGCACGCCCGCCATGAACGCGGGGAGGGCGGCGGGCAGTACCAGGCGACGAATCAGCAGGCGCGGTGGCAGACGCAGAACAGCGGCGGCTTCACGCAGTTTCGGTTGTGCGTCGCGTACGCCGACCAAGGTGTGCAGGGTCACAGGCACGACGATGGCTTTGATCAGCACCACCAGTTTCAGCACTTCGCCGATGCCGAAAAACACCATGAACAATGGAATCCACGCCAGCGTCGGTATTTGCGACAGGCCGGCGAAGGTCGGGAAGATCAAACGTTCAAGACGCCGACTGAAGCCCAGTGCTGCGCCGAGCAATGCACCGGCCGAAACCCCGGCAAGCAGGCCCCAGAACAAACGCTGCAGGCTGATCCACAAATGGCTCCACAACTCGCCTTGAGACAACTCGACAGCACTGTTCCACACCAGCGACGGCGCGGGCAGGATCTGCTCGCTCATCCATTCATTGCGTGCGGCCAGCCACCACAGCGTGAACAGACTGAGCGGCAGCAGCCACGGCAACAGGCGTTGGTTCAGGCTTGGCCAGGTGCGGCGGCTTTTCAGCGGCGGCGCGGGTAGGGGGAGACTGAGCAAGGATTGGCGGGCCATGGGTGACCTCCGTTGTCGGGTTGGCTCAAGATCAAGATCAAAAGATCGCAGCCTTCGGCAGCTCCTGCGGGGGGGAATGCGTCCTTGAATTGACCCTGTAGGAGCTGCCGAAGGCTGCGATCTCTTGCGGTATTAACAAAGAGCTAATGGTTATAAATAATCTTTAATAAGTTATTTTTAGAGATAAGGAGCGCCATTTAAGGCCTCCAGCCCACACGCATCCAATGCATTCGGAGAATATTTTCGATGCTGTTAATGCATACGCCGCTGCAAGCCGCGCCACCGCTTGCTTAGCGCAAAAAGCTATAAAAATGTGCATTTATAGTATTTAAGCGTAGGTAGTCATTCGGCCTACTTTCGGCTCCTCAACGCCCGTCGTGATCAAGGAGCAGCACCCATGAATCTTCCCTTCAAACGTGTTTTCAGTCTGTTTGCCGTCCCGGCTCTGGCGGGCCTGCTGGCGTTCACCGCCCACGCCGACGAGCTCAAGGAAATCAGGATCGCCGTGCCTGACCTGAGCGCCGGCACTCAGCACAGCGGTGGGGGCGTGGTTGATGTGTTGCGCGATCAGCAGATCTTCGAAAGGGCCTTTGCCGACCAGGGCATCAAGATTCAGTGGAGTTTTTTCAAAGGCGCGGGACCGGTGATCAATGAGGCCTTTGCCAACGGTCAGGTTGACCTGGCGTATCTCGGCGACCTGGCGGCGATCATCGGCAAGTCCAATGGTCTGGATACGCGTTTGCTCAGCGCCAGTGCGCGGGGCGTGAAGCAGTATCTGGGCGTGGTGCCGGGTTCCGGGATCAAGACGTTGCAGGATCTCAAGGGCAAGCGCGTGGCGATCTTCCGTGGCACCGCGACGCAGTTGTCGTTTGATGCGGCGCTGGCCAGTCAGGGCCTGAGCGAGAAGGACCTGAAAGTCATCAATCTGGATTTCAATGCAGCGGTCGCGGCGTTGGCAGCCAAGCAGATCGATGCGTCATGGGGCAGCTCCGGGTTGAGCGCATTGCAGGCCAAGGGGCTGGCCGAGTTGCCGCTGAACACCAAGGATCTTGGTGGCGCAGGCAGCGTGCAGTCGGTACTGGTCGGCACGGGCAAGTTTGTCGACGCGCACCCGGAGGCGGTGGCCAAGTTGCTCAAGGCGCAACAACAGGCCGTGGAGTGGCTGACGCAGGACAGCAACAAGGCCGCTTACGTGCAACTGGTCTCGGGTTTGGCCAGCTATCCGCCGGTGATCCTGACCCAGGATCTGCAGGATCAGAAGTTGAGCGAAGTGTTCCCGTCGACGCTGGATCCGGTGTTCCTGGGCAAGTTGCAGGACTCGGTGGATTTGGCGGCGCAGCAGAAACTGATTCGCAAGCCATTCAAAGTGACTGATTGGGTGGCGCCTGAACTGGCAGCAGCCAAACTCTGAATCTTCAGCGTTTGAGTTGGCCCCATCGCCAGCAGGCTGGCTCCCACAGGGGATCGGTGGCGGATGCAGAATCTGTGTTCACCGAACATCGCTGTGGGAGCGACCTGCTCGCGAAAGGGCCTTAAACAGCGACGCTGACGTCCTGCCGATCCACTGCCACCAGCGTCTCAATCATCGCCCGTGCCGCCGGCGACAATCTGAATCCGGTACGACTGACAATCCCGCAACGCGCATTCATGCTCTCCAGGTTCTGCGGCAAATTGCGCCAGTGCAGCAACACCAGCGAACCCTTGGCAATGTCTTCGACAAACGCCTCCTCCGTACCGACGCCAATCGCATTCGATTGCAGCACCACTTTCACCAGCGCCGGAAAGTGCTCGGTCTCGATGGTCGGGGAAAAATCGATGCGCCCACTGAGATTGGCCAGCAGTTTGCGAATGCCCGGCGGGATCAGCGTGGTCGCCAGCGGATAGTCGAACATGTCGTTGGTCGACAGGCTTTCCTTGGCCAGCAACGGATGCCCCGGGCGGCAGAAAAACACCCCGCGCTTGGGCGTCAGCGCTTGAGTCTGGAAGTTCGGATCGGACTCGAAATGGCGAATGTCGGCGATAAAGAATTCGATCTCTTCACGGCTCAGTGCGCGGCTGAGTTTTTCCCAGTTATCCACCTGAAAACAGGTGCGCACCTTCGGGTGCGCATTGATGAATTGCGCCACCGCGTCCGGCACCAGTTTCACCGCCGGCGCCGGGCCGCAACCGAAGTGCACTTCACCGGCATCGAGCTTGGTCATCTGCGTCACTTCGGCACTGAGCAACGCCGCGCCCTGGACCAGGCTCAAGGCGTGTTGCAGCACTACCTGACCTTCTGGCGTGGGGCGCAGATCCTTGTTGCCACGATCCACCAGCACGCAGCCGAACTCCTGCTCCAGCCCCTGAATACTGCGGCTAAACGCCGGTTGAGTGATGCCCATCGCATCGGCCGCGCGGACAAAACTGCGGTGTTCGTTGAGGGCGATGAAGTAACGCAACTGGCGAAGATCCATATGCTTTTCCGGCATCCTAAAAATAGCTCGAAGGCATTTGCGACGAGGGTTACTAGAGGTTTTAAATGCACGCTCTTATTCCGTCAACGAAGCATGTGAATATCTATTAGATGTAAATGGAATATAGATAGAGCGTTGTTTCGCTGCCGTCCAAAACCGTAAGCAGTCGATGAGGGTCTACCCATGAGCAATGCCGCACTCGCTGTAAAACCCGCTATCCACGCGCTGGAGATTCATCCGGTGGCCGGTCGTATCGGCGCCGAGATCCGTGGCGTGCATTTGTCCGGTGAGCTGGATGGCGCCACGATCGAAGCCATTCAACAGGCGTTGGTGCAATACAAAGTCGTGTTCTTCCGCGAACAGACTCAGCTCGACGATCAGCGTCAGGAAGCCTTCGCGCATTTGCTCGGCGAGCCGGTGGCGCATCCAACGGTGCCGTCCCGCGAGGGCACGCGTTATCTGCTCGAACTGGACGGCGCCGAAGGTCAGCGCGCCAACTCCTGGCACACCGACGTGACCTTCGTTGACGCCTACCCGAAAGCCTCGATTTTGCGCTCGGTGGTGGCTCCGGCCTTCGGTGGCGACACGCTGTGGGCCAACACCGCGACGGCGTACAACGGCTTGCCGACCGAGCTGCGTGAACTGGCCGACAAACTGGTTGCCGTGCACAGCAACGAATACGACTACGCCAGCGCCAAGCCGGACGTCTCGGCGGAGAAGCTTGAGCGCTATCGCAAGGTCTTCACTTCCACCGTTTACGAGACCGAGCATCCAGTGGTCCGCGTGCACCCGATCAGCGGCGAGAAGAGCTTGTTGCTGGGGCATTTCGTCAAACGCATCAAGGGCTATTCGCAAGCGGATTCGGCGCATTTGTTCGGGTTGTTGCAGAGCCATGTGATTCGCCAGGAAAACACCGTGCGCTGGCGCTGGAAGGCCGGTGATGTGGCGATCTGGGATAACCGCTCGACGCAGCATTATGCGATTGATGATTACGGCACTCAGGATCGCGTGGTGCGGCGGGTGACGTTGAAAGGTGAGGTGCCGGTAGGGGCGAACGGGCAGCGTAGTCAAACCATTAAAGGCGCGGATATCGTCGGCGTCTGATCGGGCTCCATCGCTGGCAGGCCAGCTCCCACAGGGATTTGCGTCGAACACAAAGGATGTGAACGACGCAAAAAATTGTGGGAGCTAGCCTGCTAGCGATGCTTTTTCACCACACGCCGATCTGCACGACTTTCTCGGTTTCCGGCTCTCCGTAGCGAAACCGCTGCCCACGCAAATCAATCTCCTGATGACTGATGGTCGTGCGCCGCTTCAACCCGCGCACCCACTCAAACAAATACCCCGCATGCTCTTCGCGCACCGCCGCATACGCCGGGTCATCACCTAGATCGCGCAACTCCTGCGGATCATTCAGCAGATCAAACAACTGCGGTCGAAAGCCGTCGTACGCCAGGTATTTCCAGCGCTCGCTGCGCACCATGGTCATGCGGCAACGGTCGATCGGCTGGCCCAGACGCTCGCGCGCCGGTGCCTGAAAGGCGTAGTCGTATTCGCTGATTGCATAGCGGCGCCACTCCGGACTTTCTCCGTGCAGCAGGGGAATCAGGGAGCGCCCCTCAAGCCGATGCTCCGCCCCCGGCAATCCTAGTGCTTCAAGAAAGGTCGGCAAGGCATCGATGGTTTCTGTCAGTCGATCATCGGCGGTTCCCCGAGTGACATCTGCCGCGGCCCGAGGATCGCGCACGATCAGCGGCACACCAACCGCCTGCTCCAGCAAAAACTCCTTCTCGCCCAACCAGTGATCGCCCAGAAAGTCGCCGTGATCGCTGGTGAACACGATCAATGTGTCGTCCCAGCGGCCGTTGCTCTGCAAAAAGTCGAACAGCCGCCCGAGCTGATCATCCACTTGCTTGATCAGGCCCATGTACGTGGGGATTACAGTCAATCGTACTGAATCTCGGGAGAAGTTGAGGCTTTCTTCATGCTGGCGAAAGGCAGCGTATACGGGGTGTTTGCTGGCTTCGGAGGGCGTCGCGCGGACCGCTTCGAGAATCGATTTCGTACTGTACAAGGCGTGGTACGGCGCTGGTACGATGTAGGGCCAGTGCGGTTTGATATAGGAAAGGTGTAAACACCACGATTTCTCGCCTTGCTCGGTGATGAAGTCGATGGCTCGATTTGTAGTGTAGACAGTCTCTGAGTGTTGCTCGGGAATTCGTGCTGGCAAATTCGCATGACGCATTTGCCAGCCGCTGAGGATTTCACCGTTCGCGCCTTCGGCGGCATTGGCCCAGTCGTGCCAGGGGTTTTTGCCGTCGAAGCCGTTTTCGCGCAGGTAATGGGTGTAGGGCGCGGATTCGCGTTTGTCGTCGAACAGCGGGTCGTCGGGATAGATGCCGTCATGGCGCATGTAGGGCTCGAAGCCGACTTCGTTGAGGATTTCGGCCTGATCGCTCTGGGGGTTGATCGCCAGGCGTTGCAAGGCATCGATATTCGCCGTCGCGTGGGTCTTGCCGACCAGCGCAGTACGAATGCCGTGCGGGCGCAGGTAATCGCCGATGGTCAGTTCTTCCAGTGGCAGCGGCACGGCGTTCCACGCGACCTGATGGCTGCTGACATAGCGTCCGGTGTAAGCCGACATCCGCGACGGGCCGCAAATCGTGCCTTGGGTGTAGGCGCGGCTGAAACGTACACCGGCCGCAGCGAGTCGATCGATGTTTGGCGTGTGCAGATGCGGATGGCCGTAGCAGGACAGGTAATCGCGGCGCAGTTGATCGCACATGATGTACAGCACGTTGCGCACGGGGTTTGGCGAGTTGGACATGGGTTCACCGGTCAGAGAGACAGGTGGGGTTTTTCGCTTTCAGTGGGGGTGTTCGGCAAGTGCATTTGGGGAATGGGTTTTATGCAGGAAATGCATCGGTGCCTGTGCCGGCCTCTTCGCGAGCAGGCTCGCTCCCACAGGGTTAGTGGCGATCACACATTCTGTATTCACCACAATCCATTGTGGGAGCGAGCCTGCTCGCGAAAGCGTCATGTCAAACGGCGAGATTCTGCAGTGAGCAAACCTCCTCATCCTGCTGATCAATCTCTTTGATCTGCTCAATCATCGCCTCCGCCAACGGCGACAACCGATATCCCGCGCGGCTGACAATCCCGTAGCGGGTGTACAGCTCTTCAAGATCATCGGCCAAGCCTTCTATGCGCAAACACACCAACTCACCCTTGGCCTGATGCAACGCATCCGAATACGCGCCGACAATCCCTATCGCATCCGAACGCAGCACCACGCTGAGCAGGCTGGCACTGTTTTCACATTCCACATTCGGTGTGAAATCGGGGCGTCCACTGAGATCAACGATGACCTTGCGCAGGTTCGGCGGACGAATACTTACCGCCAGCGGATAGCTCATCAATTGCTCGGCGCTGACCCGATCAAAACCGGCCAACGGATGTCCCGCACGGCAGCAGAAATGCCATTTACGCGGCCGCAGCCGGTGGGTCAGATAATCCGGGTCGGCCTCGAAGTAGCGCGTGTCCGCGACAAAAAATTCGAACTCCTCACTCAGTAACCGCTTGCTCAGACTCTGCCAGTCATCGACCTGAAACTGCACCCGCGCTTTCGGATAGCGCCCGATAAAGCTGCCAATCGCCCGAGGGATCAAACCTGCCGCCGGCGCCGGCCCACACCCGAAGCGCAATTCCCCGGCCTCGAGCCCATTGAACTGGCTGATCTCGTTGGCCATCTGCTGCGCGCCACTGACCAGTCGCCGTGCGTGCTCCAGCAGGACCTGGCCCTGTTTGGTCGGCGGTAATTCCTTGCGCCCACGGTCAACCAACTGACAGCCGACGCTGTGCTCCAGCGCCTGAATGCTGCGGCTGAACGCCGACTGCGACAGGTTCACCGCCTGCGCGCCGGCGACGAAGCTGCGTTGTTCAGCCAGGGCGATGAAGTGACGAAGTTGACGCAAGTCGATATGCATTTTTCACATAAAAAATATCCGGGAAATGCATTGGATATGCATTAGGTCGACTCCTTATAAAGGCAATCTCTTATGCAGTAAATATTTGTAAATCCATAAATAAATAACTTAAAAGAATATGCAGCGCTGATGATGTCTGTGTGTTTTTTGACCAGGAGCCGCGCCATGAGTCCGTTGAACCTTGCGTCACCCTTAACGCCACGACGGCTCAAGCGCCTGCCTCTGGCCCTGTTACTGGCAGGCAGCGCGAGCTGGACTCATGGCTACGCCGCCGAAGCGGAAACCCCGGCACCAGTGCCGGCCGGCAAGCCTGCCGCCAATGGTTCGCAACTGGAAACCGTGACCGTCACCACCCGCCGCCGCGAAGAAAGTTCGCAGGATGTACCGACGCCGATGAGCGTGGTCAGCGGGCAGAATCTGGAGACACAGCGCGTCTACCGGATTCAGGATTTGCAGCAACTGGTGCCCAGCGTCAACGTCGCCTACATGCACGCGCGGCAGTCCAGCGTGTCGATCCGTGGCCTCGGCAACAACCCGGCCAGCGATGGCCTGGAAGGCAGCGTTGGCTTGTACATCGACAACGTCTATCTGGGCCGCCCGGGGATGGCGGTTTTTGATTTGATGGACATCGAGCAGCTTGAAGTCTTGCGTGGGCCGCAGGGCACGTTGTTCGGTAAAAACACCACCGCCGGGGTGATCAATATCAGCACCCGCGCGCCGACGTTCACCCCTGAACGCAGCATCGAAACCTCGGTCGGTGAGGACGGTTATTTCCAGACCAAGGGCACCATTTCCGGGCCGCTCAATGATCAACTGGCCGGGCGTTTTTCGGCCTATCGCACGCGCAGCGACGGTGACATCAAGAACGAATACGACGGCCATGATTTGAATGGCGGCTCGCGCGATGGCTTCCGCGCGCAACTGCTGTTCAAGCCCAATGAAGATTTCAACCTGCGCTGGATCGGCGACTATAACGAAGAAGATTCCAGCGCCGGCACCCGCGTGTTGTACAACACCGGGCCGACCATCAACGGCGTCAACCTGTACCAGTCGCGCGCCAATGCCGCCGGCGCAACACTGGTCAACGGTTCGCACCGCAAGGTCAATCTGGATAACGACCAGCATGTCACCGTGCATCAGGGCGGTACCTCGGTGGAGGCCAACTGGACGCTGCCGAGCGACTTCACGCTGACCTCGATCAGTTCCTATCGCTTCTGGAATTTCACCCCGCGCAACGACGACGGCCTCAACGTGCCGGCGAGTTATAACGCCGGAGTGTCGGTGGAAGACAAACAGTACTCGCAGGAATTTCGCCTGGCCTCGCCCAAGGGCGAGTTCTTCGATTACGTCGTGGGCGCCTACTACTTCGGTTCGGATCTGGACAACAAATCCTTCGCCTATTACGGCCCACAAGCGGATATCTGGAATGGCACGCCGGCGGGCGCACTGGCCAACGTCACCAGCGTCGGCAACGGTCATATCAAGACCGACAGTTTTGCTCTGTTCGCCCAAGGCACCTGGCACCTCACTGAACGACTGGACTTCACCGCCGGGGTACGTGGCACCTATGAAGAAAAAAATGCCTGGGTGACGCGCAATGCCCCGGTCGGCGGCGCGGCGGTCACGGGGGCGGCGGCCACGGCGCGGCGCGGTCGTGCCGGCGCTTACGATTCCGGCGACTTGAATCAGTACAGCTCCAGTCCGTCGGGGCTGCTCAATCTCAGTTACCGCATCACCGATGACGTCCTGGGTTACGCCACGCTCTCCCACGGCGAGAAATCCGGCGGGGTCAACCTCGCGGTGGGTTCTGCTCCAGTGGCCGGTGCCGATTCGTTGCTGATCGGCACCGAGCGCGCGAACAACGCCGAACTCGGTTTCAAGAGCACGCTGTGGGACCACAGTCTGCAGCTCAACGCCAACGTGTTCTGGACCCAGGTCAACGCCTACCAGACCAACGCCTACGACGCGGAAAACCGCGTGCAGTACCTGACCAACGCCGGTTCCGTGCGCTCGCGCGGGGTCGAGTTCGAAAGCACGGTAATCCCGTTGCGCGGCCTGACCCTGAACATCAACGGCTCCTACAACGACGTCAGCTATCTCTCGTACAAAGATGCCCCGTGCCCGCCGGAAGTCAGCCAGGCGCCGGGTGCTCCGGCGTCTTGCGACCTCAGCGGGCATCAAGTGGTCGGCGCCTCGAAATGGATCGGCAATGCCAACGGCGAATACAAATGGAATCTGGATAACGGCTTCGAACCCTACGTCACCGCGAGCTACGCATTCCGTTCGAAAGCCGTCGGTACGGTCGAGGATTCCGACTACGGACAGATCCCGAGTTACGCCGTGGTCAACTTTTCCACCGGCCTGCGCGGCGACTTCAACCAAGGCCAGTGGGACGTGTCGCTGTGGTTGAAAAACGCCTTCGACAAAACCTACTACACGACCCTGTGGACGGGCGGTAACGGCGGCTATGAAGGCCTGCTCGGCACACCGCGCACGCTGGGCGTCACCGGTCGCTACGACTTCTGATTCGTCACTTAAGGAGCTGCATCATGTTGCGTATTAAAACCGCTTTGCCGGTGTTGCTGTCCGGCTTAGTGCTCAGTGGCGGCGTCTTCGCCGCACCGAGTGTTTACCCGACCGGCGTGACACGTTATGACCCGAACAAGGCATATAACCAGTACGTGATTTTCAGCGGCGCCGACAAACAGACCCACCTGATCGACATGAACGGCAACGAGGTAAAAACCTGGCCGCAGGCAGGTTTTCCTTCAGCGATCATTGACCCGGCACTGGTCGGTGGCGAACGCGGGCACGTGCTGCTGCAACTGAGTGAAAAGGATCCCGGCAAACTCGGTTCGGCCGGCAACGGGCTGGGCAACCAGAGTGTCGGCGAGCTGGACTGGAACGGCAAAGTCGTCTGGCAGTGGGGCGACAAGGCACCCGGTGGCGCGGCGCAGCAACACCATGATCAGCGCCGCTTGAGCAACGGCAACACCGTGGTGCTGGCGAACAAGGTGCACAAGGTCAAAGGCTTCAAAGTGCCCGAGGTGATCGACGATGCGATCTATGAGGTCAGCCCTGACGGTGCGGTGAAATGGCAGTGGCTGGCGTCGGAACATCTCAATGAATTCGGCTTCACCGCCGAGCAATTGAAGCTGGTGCGTGCCAGTGAAAATCCGGATTACCTGCACATCAACAACCTTAGTCTGGTGGGGCCGAACAAGTGGTTCGATGCCGGTGACAAGCGCTTCAATCCGGACAACCTTCTGATCGATTCACGCAACGCCAACTTCATCGCGATCATCGATAAGAACAGCGGCAAAGTGGTCTGGCGTCTTGGGCCGAATTTGCCGCTGATCAATCCGAAAACTGCGCAGAAACTGCCGCGTCCCGTGGATCAGTTTGTCGGTCAGCATGATGCACACATAATCCCGGCGGGATTGCCTGGTGCCGGTAACTTGCTGGTGTTCGACAACCAGGGTTCGGCAGGTTATCCGAACGTTACCCTCGGGTTGATTTCCGGTTCACGGGTACTTGAAATCGATCCGGTTAAAAATGAAATCGTCTGGCAGTACAGCGCTGCCAATTCGAAGCAACCGGGTTGGGCGTTTTACAGCTCGTTTATCAGCAGCGCGCGGCGTTTGCCCAACGGCAATACGTTAATCGATGAAGGCATGAACGGACGGTTTTTCCAGGTGACGGCCAGCGGCGAAAACGTCTGGGAATACGTCAGCCCCTATCTCGGCAAAGCGCCAGGTAGTGACGCGATCAGCAACTGGGTGTATCGGGCGCTGCCTGTGAGTTATGACTGGGTACCGCAAGGTACGCCGCGCTCCGAGACGGCGGTGACTGTACCTGGCATCGGAGTACAACAAACCAACGCCAGTCGCTAGTTTAATTGGAATTAACGCTCGAATGATTGGCGATAAGTTATGAACAAGGTGACGGGGGCTTATTGCAAATTCGTTAGTTTCTCATGTGGACATTAACAGGATGTCGAACCATTCTCTGTCTTGTGAGTTTCCAGGAGGAAACTTGCTCTCATCGGAAGACACTTATCCAACGATAAAGGAAATCTCGTTATGTCGAGCATTAATGGCAATTATGTAAACGCTAACGCTGGCGCCAAACTGACGATTACCGATGGCAACGATTCCAACGGCACCTTCAGCGGAAAATTCAGCCAGAACGGCGTGAATTACGATATCGCTTACGGTCACTACCATTTCCAGAACAGCACCGGGCAGCCTACGATCATCACGTTCGCGGCGTTGAATGACGGCACCGGCTATCAGTCCTGGACATTGTTCTCGCCAGATCACAACTACTCGAAAGTTCGTGCGGTTGGCTCGCGCACCAACTTCGATGGTGATGTTGTTGGCTTGGCCGGGGAGTTTGTCAAGCAATAATATTTGCATAAACAAGAAGGCCGGCGCACGAAAGTGTTCCGGCCTTTTTGTTGTTTCGGAAAAATAACAATCAACTATCTACTTGGTATTAGTTGTCCAGCGAAACCGGGTCAAGCGAATTTGATGCGTTGCATGAATACTTTCAATGCCTGAAAAGCATGCGGTTTTTCAGGCATCGCTGCAGCCCGTATGGCACGTGGCTTTGGCGGAATTGATCAATTCTTATATTCCATAAAGGCCTATGCATAACGTTAAAGATTACTTTCGGAGATAAGCGCCACGCTCAATGATTCACCCAGCGATCCGCCGTGGGGGATTCAACAAACGGTGATCGACAGTTTTTGTAGAGAACGCAAAAAGACCGCAGGGAGTGAATCAATGGGCAATGTCCAGACCGCCGCCAGCGCAGAGGAATTGCTGTGGCGTCAGACGCCGGGTGGTGAATTGGTCGATCTCGGCCGGCCCCATCGTGTGCCGTTGGGCCAGCTGCGTTTGCAGCGTGCGCCCAAAGGCATTCTGAGTCGGCGCGAAACCCTTCTGCTCGGCGTGCTGGCGTTGGTGGTACATGGCGCGGTGATCTACTGGATCAGCCAGAAGCCGACGCCGGTGCTGCCGATCGTACCGCCGGAAATTCCGCCGATGACCATCGAGTTTTCGCGCCCGGCACCACCAGCACCACCGATTGTCGAGCCGCCGCCACCTGCGCCTGTGGTCGAGCCACCGCCGCCAGTGGAAGACGAACTGGCGGTAAAACCACCGCCGCCAAAACCCGTTCCGAAACCTAAACCGTTGGTCAAGCAGGTACCCAAGCCAGCACCGAAAGCGGTCGAGCAACCTCCCGCGCCGCCACAACCGGCAGCCCCGGTTGCAGCGCCAGCGCCACCTGCCCCACCCGCGCCGGCACCGGTAACCCCGGCATCAGCGAACGCCGCGTACCTGAAAAACCCGGCGCCGGAATATCCGTCGCTGGCTCAGCGTCGTGGTTGGGAAGGCACGGTGTTGCTGCGTGTGCATGTGTTGGCCAGCGGCAAACCGGGTGAGATCCAGATAGCAAAAAGCAGCGGCCGGCAACAGCTCGACGACGCGGCGCTGAACGCCGTCAAACGTTGGAGTTTCGTCCCGGCCAAGCAGGGTGATGTCGCCCAGGACGGCTGGGTCAGCGTGCCCATCGATTTCAAGATTCATTAAACCGAAACCAAATTCGCGCGAAACGTTTACACGAGGAATACATCATGACGTTACTGGCATCTCCACTGGAATCCATCGAAAGCGCGGTGATCTGGCTGCTGGTGGTCTTTTCCGTCGCCACTTGGGGCCTGGCACTGCTCAAGGCTGTGCAGTTCGGGCGTCTGAAGGCACAGGACCGGCGCTTTCATAAACGCTTCTGGGCGGCGTCGAGTCTCGATTCTGCCGCCGAGTTGAGTGAAACCCAGCCTGGCGCTGCAGCGCGGGTGGCACAGGCCGGTTACGCGGCGATTCAGGTGGGCGAGGCGCCACAGGCCAATGATTTGAGCCAGGCGATCAACCATCAGGATCGACTCGAGCGCGCCCTGCGTCAGCAAATTGTCCGCGAACGGCGTTCGCTGGAAACCGGTCTGGCGGTGGTTGCGAGTATTGGCAGTACGTCGCCGTTCATTGGTTTGTTCGGCACGGTGTGGGGAATCATGGAAGCGTTGAAAGGCATCAGCGCGGCCGGCTCGGCGAGCCTGGAAACGGTGGCCGGGCCAATCGGTGCGGCCCTGGTCGCCACGGGTGTGGGGATCGCCGTCGCGGTGCCGGCGGTGCTGGTTTACAACTACTTTTTGCGTCGGTTGAAACTGACCGCGGCGGATCTGGATGACTTCGCCCACGACTTTTACAGCCTGGCGCAGAAGAGCGCGTTTCGCGTGTTGATTCACCCGACCGCGCACAAGGTCGCAGTGCCGGGCAACGCGGCAAAAGTGAAGGAGGCATCCTGATATGGCCTTCTCCACGCAGGACAGTGATGAGGTACTCAGCGAGATCAACGTGACCCCGCTGGTGGACGTGATGCTTGTGCTGCTGGTGGTGTTTATCGTCACCGCGCCGCTGCTGACCAACGCGATCCCGATCAACCTGCCGAAGACCGAAGCGGTGGCGCCGGTCGAGCAGAAGGACCCGCTGGTGGTGAGCATCGATGGCGCCGGCAAGCTGTTTATCAACAAGGACGAGATTCAGCCGGACTTGTTGGAATTCAACCTCAAGTCGGCCAAGGCCAAGAACCCGGAAGTGCGCGTGCAGTTGCAGGCCGATGACGGGGTGAACTACGGCGAAGTGGCGCGCGCCATGGCTTCGATTGAGCGGGCGGGGATTACCAGGTTGTCGGTGATTACCGCGCGCTGACAGATACAACGTTTTTCCGGGGCCGTCTCCTTGGCAGGGTGCGGCCCTTTTTTTATCCGTTTTTTGCCCACGACACTCTCCAGTGTGGGTGCGAGCCTGCTCGCGAAGGCGCCATTCGCCACAACATCAACGCCGACTGATGCACCGTATTCGCGAGCTGGCTCGCTCCCACAGGCTTCGCGCCTCATATGCATTATGGGTCTTAATAAATAGCTTCTTATTCCTTAACGAATATAAATCCCCTCCCTATACTCGTTCAGGAACAGACACGACGCAGGAGAGCTCCCCATGCGCAACGAATCAATCCGCTACCTGATTGTGCCGGGCTGGCAAGGATCGCCAGATGATCATTGGCAAAGCCACTGGCAGAACAGCCTGCCGAACAGCGCGCGGGTCGAGCAGGCCGATTGGCTGACGCCGCGTCGTGAAGACTGGGTGGCGGCACTGGCCGAAGCGATCGCTGCTGACAGCACGCCGGTCATCCTTATCGCCCACAGCCTCGGCTGCATTACCGTTGCTCATTGGGCAGCCACGGCGCCGCTGCAATACCTGCGTCAGGTACGCGGCGCCTTGCTCGTCGCGCCAGCGGACGTCGAGCGTCCAGCCTGTGCACCGGCACTGCGCAATTTCGCGCCGATCCCGAAGGATCTGCTGCCGTTCCCGAGCCAGGTCGTCAGCTCCGACAACGACGCCGCCGTGAGTGCGCCGCGAGCGCTTGAGCTGGCACGCAACTGGGGCGCCGAGGCGGGAATTCTCGCCGGTGCCGGACACATCAACGTCAAGTCCGGGCATCAGCGCTGGGAGCAGGGTTTTGCTTACCTCTATCGCCTGCAAAACCGCATGGAACACCACGCCCGCCGCCGCGCCTGATCTTTTTTTCTTTCAACGCCCCCGTCTGCCGGCGGTTTTGGGCGGGAGTCTGCCATGAGTTTCGAAACCTTCGGTCAGCCATTGCTGACCTTTCCCGACGCTGAAAAAAGTCCCCTGAGCATTCGCGCCAAAGCGCTGGTGTTTGTCGACCCGCGCTCGCGTCAGTTGCGCGAAGAGCTCGAGCGACTGGCGCCGCGCTCGACCTCGGTATTGATCCGTGGCGAGACCGGTACGGGTAAAGAACTGCTCGCCCGGCACATCCATCGCGCCAGTGACCGCAGCGGTCTGTTCGTTTCGGTCAATTGCGGGGCGATCAGCCCGACCTACGCTGATGCCGAGCTGTTCGGCTACGCCGCTGGCAGTTACAGCGGCTCGGCCAGCAGTCGTGCAGGCTGGTTCGGTTCGGCCAATGGCGGCACGCTGTACCTCGATGAAATCGGCGACTTGCCGCTGCCGATCCAGATCAAATTGCTGGCGGCGCTGGAGAATCACGAAGTCACCCGTGTCGGTGCGCCTCAGCCAAGCCCCGTGGATGTGCGCCTGGTCGCGGCCACCAGTATTGATCTGGCGCAAGCAGTGGACGCCGGGAAATTCCACGAGCGGCTTTATCACTACCTCAGCGAGGGCCACCTCGAGTTGCCGGCCCTGCGCGCACGCACCGGCGATATCCTGTCGCTGGCCGAGTACTTCTTAGGCATCTACAGCCAGCGTCTGGATCTGCCCGTGCCGCTGATCAGCGAAGCGGCGCAGCACGTGCTCGAACAACACAGTTGGCCGGGCAACACCCGTGAGCTGGAAAACGTCATTCATTTCGCGTTGCTGGTGAGCACGGGCGACGAGATTCTGCCGGAGCACCTGAATCTGCCCGAGGTGTCTGGGCCGCAGCTTCAGATCGAACGGCTGGTTGCACAAATCAACATCGGCGGCAGCGTCGATGAGCGTAAGGCATTGAAAGATTTGCTGATTCGGTTGAGTGAGGGCTTGTAACCGTTTTGTTCAACATGAACAAAATGGAATATGAAGCTGAATAAACGTTATTGTCCGGGAATAAAAAATCCCGGTATTGTCCGCTTCACGCCAGCGATATCACTTCACTGGCACACGTATTAGATGCCGTCGTCGATGACGACCGTGATTTTCGATAAGGACACTGCATGAAAAAGGTTCTGTTGTTTACCGCATTGGCGGCTGCTCTGACTGCTTCCCTGGCCAACGCTGGTGAAAAACTGGTGGTTGCCGCGACGCCGGTACCCCACGCTGAAATTCTCGAGCTGATCAAACCGACCCTGGCCAAAGAAGGCGTGGATCTGGAAATCAAAGTCTTCACCGACTACGTTCAGCCGAACGTACAAGTGGGCGAGAAGCGTCTGGACGCCAACTACTTCCAGACCCTGCCGTACCTGAACAGCTTCAACCAGGGCAAATACAAGGACGACAAGTCCAAGTACCTGGTGACCGTGCAGGGCGTGCACGTTGAACCGTTCGGGGGCTACTCGAGCAAGTACAAGACCCTGGCTGAACTGCCGGATGGCGCCACCATCGCCATCCCGAACGAAGGCAGCAACAGCGGCCGCGCACTGATCCTGCTGCAGAAGGCAGGCCTGATCGAGTTGAAAGACCCGAAAAACGCTCTGGCAACGCCGAAAGACATCGCCAAGAACCCGCACAACTTCAAGTTCAAGGAACTGGAATCGGCTCTGCTGCCACGCGTTCTGAAGGAAGTTGATCTGGACATGATCAACACCAACTACGCGCTGGAAGCCAAGTTGAATCCGCAGAAAGATGCGCTGGTGATCGAAGGTGCTGACTCGCCGTACGTGAACTTCCTGGTGGCCCGTGAGGACAACAAGAACAGCGACGCGATCCAGAAACTGGCCAAAGCCCTGACCAGCCCGGAAGTCAAAGCGTTCATCGAGAAGAAATACAACGGCGCGGTACTGCCGGCGTTCTGATCCGACGCTTGAACCACCCCTTCAACGTGTGAAAACGCCGATGGCCAGTGATGGTCATCGGCGTTTTTGTGTGTGCGTTTTTCGCCGTTCAAATGCCTTTGTGGCGAGGGAGCTTGCTCCCGCTGGAGACCGAAGGACTCCCCATTGCGATGTGTCAGGCATATCGAGTTGACCGAATGACGACTGCTGCGCAGCCGAGCGGGAGCAAGCTCCCTCGCCACAAGATCTACAGCCAGAAGCAGAATATCGCAGCCTGCGTAACTCAGACCACCTGGGCCTTCAATGCCCGGCGCAACGCCATCAACAATTTCACAATCTCCTGCGGATCCAGTCGCTGCGGCACTTTTACGTCCATGTTCTCTTCCTTGTTATGAGGTTGGCCGGGGGAGTCTGGCCAAAAGCTGTTCGTCCTTGGAGGGCCTTCATGAAAAAAAGATCCTTCCTACAGCGCAAAGAAAAATAGCCTTCTTATTCCTTCCCGGCAAACCCACAAGATAGTTTTTTGGGTGATATAAATATGCTTTAACGGTATTTAAATTCTGGCTTTTATATCTATAAGGTCACTTCCTGCCGGACAGTTATCCGCTGCCCATGGACTGCATCACCGTCGCTTACCGAGCGGCGTCAAGGAAGCTTCATGACCTTCGATTACGCGTACCCTGCCGGCGTTTCTCAAAGCAGTGGGCGTGACGCTGCAGGTCGGTTTGATTGCCATTGGCACCTCGTTGCTGGTGGCGCTGCTCAACGCGACGATTCTGGTGTTCTTCAGCTGGGCCAAGCAGAACCCGGGCTATCGCGTGCTGGATGAAAAACTCGGTGCAGAAGCACCGATCGCGCCGGCGGTGAAGAAGGGCAATATCGAGCTGCGTGACTGGGTGAATACCGAGCTGACGAAACTGGGGGAGGAGAAATATCTGCTCAAGCTGTACGACCAATATGTGCGGAAGGAACTGAGCGATGACACCCAGCCTGAGAGCGTGATTGTCGAGGGTGGCAAGTGGCAGGGGTAATTACCTTGATTCAGCGGTGACCCTTGAATCGCTTTCGCGAGCAGGCTCGCTCCCACAGTTGTACGCGATCTAATGTGGGAGCGAGCCTGCTCGCGAATCTGTGTTGCGCCGCTCAATCCGGCCAGTTCCAAGCCGGCTCATCCAGCACTCGCTGCCCGACAATCCCGGTCTGCCCGAGCGTTTTTTCCAAGACGATGCAATTGCATTCCGGGTCTTCCTGCAACGCCGAAATCAACCGCCGCGCATGGGACACCACCCACACCTGACACTGCTGCGAAGCGCGAATGATCAGCCGCGCCAACGCCGGCAGCAGATCCGGGTGCAGACTGGTTTCCGGTTCGTTCAGTACCATCAGCGACGGCGGCCGCGGTGTCAGCAGTGCTGCGACCAGCAGCAGATAGCGCAACGTCCCGTCTGACAGCTCCGCCGCCGACAATGGCCGCAGCAAACCTTCCTGATAAAACTCGATGGCAAAGCGTCCGCCGGTCAACGGTTCGATCCGTAGACGTGCCCCGGGGAAGGCGTCGCTGATTGCAGTCTGCAACGCCTCTGGATCGCCGATTTCAATGATGGTCTGCAACGCCGCCGCCAGATCGCGGCCATCGTGATGCAGCACCGGCGTGCGCGTGCCCAGTTGCGGTTGGCGCACCGGTGCATCGGCGTCGCTGCGAAAATGATCGTAGAAGCGCCAGCGACGGATGAACTCGCGCATCTGGAACACTTCCGGCGAGCTGCGCAGACTACCGACCTGATCGAACAGGCTGTCGAAATTCGGCGTGTGTTGCGCCAGCACGTCCCAGCCACGACCTTCGCGGGCACGAATCATCGGACCATTGCGATCGACTAGCAGACTGGCGGGGCGAAACAACGGCCCGGCCCAGATGCATTCGCGTTTGATCTCCGGGTCGAGGGAAAAAAACGAGCGGCTCGGCTCGGGCAAGCCCAAGGCAATCGAATAACTGAAATCGTCACCGGCAAACCCCAGGCGCAAACGCCTCACGCCCTGACGCACCGTCGGCTCGATCGCCACTTCACCGTTGCGCATGCGCCGGCTGATGGTTTCCGGCCCGGCCCAGAAAGTCGAATCCAGCCCACCCTCGCGGGCTAGCGCATTGACCACACCGCCCTGCGCGGTTTCCGCAAGCAGGCGCAAGGCCCGATAGAGGTTGGACTTGCCACTGCCGTTGGGGCCGGTGATCAGGTTCAGCCGGCCCAGAGGGATCACCAGTTTGTTGATCGAACGGTAGTTGGCCACTGCCAGAGTGTTGAGCATGGAATTCCTTCTCCGGATCGCTCCCACGCGGGGCATGGGAACGGTCGCATTGTAGGCGCTGCCGCAGGCTGCGATCTTTTGATCTTGGTCTTTACCAGCAAAAAATCGCAGCCTGCGGCAGCGCCTACAGGGGTAAATTCATCATCGCGCGAGCGAACGTTGAACCCTGTTCTAAGCTCACAGTCGTATCGTCACTTGCACGTTCGTACACAGGAAGGAGTCTGCATGGCGAGTCCCGGTTTGAAAACAGCGGTCATGCTGAGTCTGTTCACCTTGGTGACCGCTTGCGGCGAGAAAAAAGCCCCCGCGGAGTACCTGCCACGGGTTTTTGTGCAAGAGGTCAAGCCCACGGATTATGCGGCTGCAGTGACGCTCACAGGCGACGTGCAGGCGCGCGTGCAGACCGAATTGTCGTTCCGTGTCGGCGGCAAGATCATCCAGCGCATGGTCGATGTCGGCGACCGGGTCACGGCCAAACAGGTGCTGGCCAAACTTGATCCCAAGGATTTGCAGACTAACGTCGATTCGGCTCAGGCCCAAGTCGTCGCCGAGCAGGCGCGGGTCAAACAGACGGCGGCCGCCTTCGTGCGTCAGCAAAAACTCCTGCCCAAGGGTTACACCAGCCAGAGCGAATACGATTCCGCCCAAGCGGCGTTGCGCAGTAGCCAGAGCGCCTTGAGCGCGGCGCAGGCGCAATTGGCCAACGCTAAAGATCAGCTCAGCTACACCGCGCTGATCGCCGATGCGCCGGGCATCATCACTCAGCGTCAGGCCGAGGTGGGTCAAGTCGTGCAGGCCACTGCGCCGATTTTCAGTCTGGCCCGCGATGGCGATCGCGATGCGGTGTTCAACGTGTATGAGTCGTTGCTGGCCGAGCGCCCCACGGATAACAAAATCACCGTCAGCCTGCTCGACAACCCCGAGATCAAAACCACCGGCACCGTGCGTGAAGTGACCCCGGCGGTATCGGCGCAGTCCGGCACCGTGCAAGTCAAAGTCACCCTCGACAAACTGCCGCCGGGCATGCAGCTCGGTTCGGTGGTCAGTGCCACGGCCAAAGGCTCGGGCAAGTCGGCGGTTGAACTGCCGTGGTCGGCGCTGACGAAAAATATCAGCGACCCGGCGGTGTGGATGGTCGACGACAAGGGCGAGGCGCAACTGCATACGGTCACGGTCGGGCGCTACCTGACCGGCAAAGTCATCATTAGCGAAGGCCTCAAGGGTGGTGAGAAAGTCATCGTCGCCGGCGGCCAATTGCTGCACCCGGGGATGAAAGTCGAGATCGCCGAAAACACCTACAAGGATCTGCAACCGGGAGCACAGCCATGAAGCGTCTGTGGCTGTTACCCATGGCTGTGTTGTTGGCCGCCTGCTCGAAGAAAGAGCCGCCGCCCGAACCGGTGCGCCCGGTGCTCTCGGTCAAGGTCGAAGCCTTGAGCGAAGAAAGCCTTGGGCGCTTTGCCGGCAGTATTCAGGCGCGCTACGAGAGCAACACCGGTTTTCGCGTCGGTGGCCGTATCGCCAGCCGTAACGTCGATGTCGGCGCCGAAGTGGAGAAGGGCACGCTGCTCGCGACCCTCGACCCGTCCGATCAGCAAAATCAGTTGCGCTCGGCTCAAGGCGATCTGGCGAAAGTCCAGGCGCAATTGATCAACGCGCAAGCCAACGCGCGCCGTCAGCAGGCGCTGTTCGATCGCGGCGTCGGCGCGCAGGCGCAACTGGACATTGCCACGACCGATCTGAAAACCACCCAGGCCTCGCTCGATCAGGCGCGCGCGGCGGTCAATCAGAGCAAGGATCAGCTCGGCTACACCGAATTGCGCTCCGATCACAAAGCCGTCGTCACCGCGTGGAACGCCGAGGCCGGGCAGGTGGTCACGGCTGGACAGCAAGTGGTGACCCTGGCGCAACCGGACATCAAGGAAGCGGTGATCGATCTGCCGGACACCTTGGTTGATCAGATTCCCGGCGACGTGGTGTTCTCGGTGGCCGCGCAACTCGACCCGAGCATCAACACCACCGCGGTCATCCGCGAGATCGAGCCGCAGGCGCAAAGCGCTACGCGCACGCGACGGGCGCGCCTGACCCTGGCCGACACGCCGGACGGCTTTCGCCTCGGCACGGCGATCAGCGTGACCCTGAGCTCGGCGATCAAGCCACGCATCGAATTGCCTGTCACCGCGCTGCAGGAGGTCGACGGCAAATCACGGATCTGGGTAATCGACACGCAAAACAAAACCGTCAGCCCGCGCGACATCACGGTGATCAGTCGCAGCGACAGCAGCGTGGTGCTGGCGGGCGGCGTGAAGAACGGCGAGCGTGTGGTCAGCGCCGGCGTCAACAGCCTCAAACCCGGACAATCCGTGAAACTTGACGAGGACAGTCAATGAAAGGCTCTTTCAACCTCTCCGAATGGGCCCTCAAGCATCAGTCATTCGTCTGGTACCTGATGTTCGTCGCGTTGCTGATGGGCGTGTTCTCGTACTTCAATCTGGGGCGCGAAGAAGACCCGTCCTTCACCATCAAGACCATGGTGATCCAGACCAAATGGCCGGGCGCGACCCAGGAGGAAACGCTCAAGCAAGTCACCGACCGCATCGAGAAAAAACTCGAAGAGCTCGACTCCCTCGACTACGTGAAAAGTTACACGCGCCCCGGCGAGTCGACGGTCTACGTGTACCTTCGCGACACCACCAGTGCCAAGGACATCCCGCAGATCTGGTACCAGGTGCGCAAGAAGATCGATGACATTCGCGGGCAGTTTCCCCAAGGGATTCAGGGGCCGGGATTCAACGACGAGTTCGGTGACGTGTTCGGTTCGGTGTATGCGTTCACCGCCGATGGCTTGACCATGCGCCAGCTGCGCGATTATGTAGAGCAGGCCCGCGCCGAGATCCGCAATGTGCCGGGGCTGGGCAAGATCGAAATGGTCGGCCAGCAGGACGAAGTGATTTACCTGAACTTCTCCACGCGCAAACTCGCTGCACTGGGCATCGATCAACGTCAGGTTGTGCAGAGCCTGCAATCGCAAAACGCCGTGACCCCGGCGGGTGTGATCGAAGCAGGTCCCGAACGGATTTCCGTGCGCACCTCGGGGCAGTTCGCGTCGGAGAAGGATCTGGCCGAGGTCAACCTCAAGCTCAATGATCGCTTTTATCGTCTGGCCGATATCGCCGACATCAGTCGTGGTTACGTCGACCCGGCCACCCCGGAGTTTCGCTTCGACGGCAAACCGGCGATCGGTCTCGCCATTGCCATGCAGAAGGGCGGCAACGTTCAGGAGTTCGGCAAGGCCCTGCACACACGTATCGATGAACTGACCGCAGACTTGCCGGTGGGCGTCGGCGTGCACACGGTGTCCGATCAGGCCGTGGTCGTGGAAGAGGCGGTTGGCGGCTTTACCAGCGCGTTGTTCGAAGCAGTGATTATCGTACTGGTGGTGAGTTTTATCAGTCTCGGTGTGCGCGCCGGTCTGGTGGTGGCGTGCTCAATTCCGCTGGTGCTGGCGATGGTATTTGTGTTCATGGAATACAGCGGCATCACCATGCAGCGGATTTCCCTCGGCGCCCTGATCATCGCCCTCGGCCTGTTGGTGGATGACGCAATGATCACCGTGGAGATGATGGTCACACGCCTGGAAATGGGCGAGACCCGCGAGCAGGCCGCGACGTTCGCCTACACCTCGACGGCGTTCCCGATGCTCACTGGCACGCTGGTGACCGTCGCGGGTTTCGTGCCCATCGGCCTCAATGCCAGCTCCGCCGGTGAGTACACCTTCACCCTGTTCGCGGTGATCGCGGTGGCGATGCTGGTGTCGTGGGTGGTGGCGGTGTTCTTCGCCCCGGTGATTGGCGTGCACATTCTCAGTGCCAACGTAAAACCCCATGAGGCCGAGCCGGGCCGGATCGGTCGCGCGTTCAATGGCGGTCTGTTATGGGCCATGCGCAACCGCTGGTGGGCGATCGGCATTACCGTGCTGTTGTTCGTGCTGGCGGTGTTTTGCATGCGCTTTGTGCAAAACCAGTTCTTCCCGTCCTCGGACCGTCCGGAAATTCTGGTCGACCTGAACCTGCCGCAAAACGCCTCCATCGATGAAACCCGCAAAGCGGTCGACAAACTCGAAGCGACGCTCAAGGGCGATCCGGACATCGTGCGCTGGAGCACCTACATCGGTCAGGGCGCGATCCGTTTCTACCTGCCTCTCGACCAGCAATTGCAGAACCCGTACTACGCGCAACTGGTGATCGTCAGCAAGGATTTCGAGGCCCGTGAGGCGTTGAGCCAACGCCTGCGCGAGCGCTTGCACAAAGACTTCGTCGGCATCGGCAGTTACGTGCAGGCGCTGGAAATGGGCCCGCCGGTGGGGCGTCCGATCCAGTACCGGATCAGTGGCAAGGACATCGACCAGGTGCGCAAGCACGCCATCGATCTGGCCACCGAACTGGACAAGAACTCGCACATCGGCGAGATCATTTACGACTGGAACGAGCCGGGCAAAGTCCTGCGTATCGACATCGCCCAGGACAAGGCACGCCAGCTCGGGCTGTCGTCCGAAGACGTGGCGAAGCTGATGAACAGCATCGTCAGCGGCTCGCCGTTGACTCAGGTCGATGACGATATCTACCTGATCAATGTGGTCGGGCGCGCGGTGGATTCCGAACGCGGCACACCGGAAACCCTGCAAAACCTGCAGATCGTCACACCGGGCGGCACGTCGATTCCGCTATTGGCGTTCGCCACCGTGCGTTATGAACTGGAGCAGCCGCTGGTGTGGCGTCGCGACCGCTTGCCGACCATCACCATCAAGGCCTCGGTGCGCGACGAGATCCAGCCGACCGACCTGGTGAGACTGCTCAAGCCGTCGATTGATGCCTTCGCTGACAAACTGCCGGTTGGCTACAAAGTCGCCACCGGCGGTACGGTAGAGGAAAGCGGCAAGGCCCAGGGGCCGATCGCCAAGGTCTTGCCGTTGATGCTGTTTTTGATGGCGACCTTCCTGATGATCCAGTTGCACAGTGTGCAGAAGATGTTCCTCGTCGCGAGTGTCGCGCCGCTGGGGCTGATCGGTGTGGTGCTGGCGCTGGTGCCGACTGGCACGCCAATGGGCTTCGTGGCGATCCTCGGCATTCTGGCGCTGATCGGCATCATCATCCGGAACTCGGTGATTCTGGTGACACAGATCGATGAGTTCGAGCGCAAAGGCTATGCGCCATGGGATGCGGTGGTGGAAGCGACCGAACACCGGCGCCGGCCGATCCTGCTGACCGCTGCAGCGGCGAGCATGGGCATGATCCCGATCGCCCGGGAAGTGTTCTGGGGGCCGATGGCCTACGCGATGATCGGCGGGATTGTGGTGGCGACCTTGCTGACGCTGTTGTTCCTGCCGGCGCTGTATGTGGCCTGGTACAAGATTCGCGAGCCGAGGAAGGACGCTTCGCCATCAACCCACTGAGGGGGCTTGTTACACCTTTGGGAACGGTCTGACTTACAACCGTGATGGATTGCGTTACCGTCCTTCCTCCATATGGAGGAGGGGCACCTGATGTCGACGGTCACTTGCTGGCTGCGCCAACTGCTGTTGATGGCCGGCCTGTGCCTGTCACCCTCATCGCTGGCCGAAACGCTGCTGGAAAACCCGCTGTGGCGCGTACAGCTCGACCCCGCAACCCTCGCCGTCCGAGTCACCCCGGCCAACAGCGCGACTGTGCAAGCATCGGCGGGTGTTGCCGCGCACAGGGTCAGCAACCTGGTGCAACGCGACAATCGCGTCGACTGGCAGTGGGACGATGGCGCCTGGTCACTCAGCGTTGATCTCGATCAACGCGACCTGAGCTTCTCGATCACCGCACGCGGCCCGGCTGAACTTGAGTTCTTGCGCCAACCCGGCAATGCCATGGGCAAGGGCCTGATCTGGCCATTGGCCGAGGGGCATTATGTGCCGCGCGGCGATCCGGTGTGGCAGGCGTTCCTGGTGAGTCTAGGGATGCTCAATACCACCCAGGACATGAGTCTGCCGATCTGGGGCGTCGAGCATGAAGGATTCAGCCTCAGCTGGTTGCTGACCAACCCCTACAACAATCAACTGCTGTTCAGCGCTGAAGGCGACACGCTCGCGTTGTCGGTGCGGCATCAATTCACGGCACTCAAACCGTCGACAGCGTTGACGTTCAGCCTGTTTCTGGGCGCCGCCGAGCCGCTGGCCGGCGCCAAGCGCTACCGACAATGGCTGATCGACACCGGCCGTCACGAAAGCCTGAGCAGCAAGCTTGAGAAAACGCCGTCGTCGCGAAAACTGTTGGGCGCCAGTCATGTTTACCTGTGGGGAAACGATCTGCTCGGGCAAAAGGATGTGCGTAACTGGCCGGCGTTGCTTGGCAAGTTGCGCGGCCAGACCGAGCTTGCCGGCGCATTGCGCGGCGGGATGGATCGTGAAGCCTTGCAGCTGCTCGCCACCCAAACGGTGCTCAATCGTTATCAGCAAAGCATGCTGCTGCGCAGCCTCAATCGAGCGCTGAACACTCAGGCGCGCAAAACCTGGCAAGCCCGCGCGGTGCCGGACATGCAGGTTCTGGTCGAAGGTTACGCGGTCCTGCGCAGGCAACTGGCCGGTGAGTTCGCCGGAGCCTTGACAGCTCATCCTGAGCAATGGGGCAGCACCTTGTCTCTGGATACGATTGAGCAACTGCAAGACGCCGGGCTGTCACGCCTGTGGCTGGGTCTTGGCGAGGGCTGGGAGGGCGGGCTCTGGCATCCCGAGGCGGTTCGCGCGGGTGTGCAGGCGGGGTATCTGCTCGCGCCGTATGATTCTTACGAGACGGCGCTGAGTCGGGATGAGAACCCGGACTGGACCACTGCCCATCTGGGTGACACGGCTTACCGCGAGTGCGCCATCGTGCTGGAGAATCGCACGATGAAAAGCGGCTTTCAGCAATCGGGTCATTACACCGACCCGCGTTGCGTGCGCCCTTTGCTGGAGAAACGAGTCAAAGCGGTCAGCGTCGCCGCCGGTTTCAACAGTTGGTTTCTCGATGCTTACGCCACTGGCATGTTGTTCGACAGCTACCGAGCGGAGGCCTCCATGACGCAGGCGCAGAACGCCGAGGGCAACGTCGCGGCCTCGCGCTGGATCAACGAAGCGCTGCAACTGCCCAGCGGTTCCGAGGACGGCAATGCGACGACGGCTCAAGGCGTGCTGTTCGCGCATGGCATGCAGACTCCGGTGATCGGTTGGGGGGATGCGGACATGAGCAAAAACCCTGACTCCGAATATTTTGTCGGCAGCTGGTTTCCACTGGAGCAACCGGCCGTATTTTTCAAATCTGTGCCAATAAAGGAATCGCTGCGGCGCATCCATTTTGACCCGGCCAGCCGTTTGCCGCTGTACCAGGCGGTGTTCCATGGTTCGCTCATCACCAGCCATCACTGGCTGTTCGACAGTCTGAAACCCAGCAACGCAAGGGTGGAAAACGAGCTTGCGCAATTGCTCTACAACGTACCGCCGCTGTATCACCTGAGTGCGACAACGCTGGCGCAGCGGCTGCCGGTGATTGCCCGGCAGGATGCATTTTTCCGTCCATTGCATGAGCGCCTGGCGACTCAGGCACTCACCGGTTTTCAATGGCTGAGCGAAGATCGGTACGTACAGCAGACATCATTTGAAGACGGCACTCGGCTGCTGGCCAACTTCAATACAGCCCCGCGTGAAGTGGACGGCCGGACCCTGCCCGGCGAGAGCATTACGGTGCTGCTGCCGGAAGGTACCGTCAGCCACTACCGGGTGCAGCTGGCTCCCTGACTCAGCCCTTGCGCCAGACGCTGGCCAGCCACGGCTGCTGCTCGCGTGGCAGGCCTGCCGGGCGGAAGTAATGTTCCAGTTCGACGAATCCGGCGCGGGTGAGCAGCCCGCGCCATGCCTCCAGATCGTGATACGAACCATAGCGCGGCCCGTTCCAGCCCTCGCGGTTATCCCCGCGCGGGTTGGAACTGAACAACACGCCACCCGGTTTCAACGTGCCGTGCAATTGTTTCAACACTCGCGGCAACTCTTGCAACGGCACATGGAACAACACCGCATTGGCGAAAATCCCGTCGAAACGCTCAGCCGGTAGATCCAGCTTGAGAAAGTCCTGTTGCAGCACCTCGCAACCGCTGTCCTCACGTGCCATTCGCGCAAATGCTTGCGAGCCGTCGAGGCCGACGGCGATGTGGCCCATGCGCGTAAACGTTTGCAAATCCCGCCCGGGACCGCAGCCGAAATCCAGAATCGTAAATGGCGCCATACCTTGAATATGGCGCAACAACGCCTCGATGTTCTGGCTGACATCGTGATCGCGGGTGCCTTCGCGGAAGTCTTCGGCCACCGCGTTGTAGTGGCTGAGGGTGGTGGCGGTGATCTGTTCGAGGTCGGTAGGGGTCTGTTTCATGGTCGGCTGCCCGGGTCATCGGAATCTGGCAAATATACGCCACCGCGCAGCGCTGCTGTGTCGCCTATCGTGCGCAAGGTGAGCCAGCATGGAAAAGCGTTCCGTGTGCAATACATATGTACCGCACCTGCTCATCAACATGGCATTGAAATAACGCCCCCGCGCGGTAGACGGCTTTCACGCTCTTTGCCGCGTTTTTTCAGGAATGACTTCAATAAAAGGAAATGTCCATGGTCGTTATTCGCAAACCCGGCACTCATTCGTCGTCGGCTGGTTCCCCAACAGCAACCGGTTCGCCTTCTGTGCGACGCAGCGGCAGCTTTGCCGACGGCCCGGCAGCCAAGGCTCCACGCCATTCAATCAACGGCGAAGCAGAGTCCATGACCGCGCCAGACACGGCAACGCTGCAGTCGAATTCCCCGATTACGATCACCCCGGTGCTGGCTCCGATCAAACCACTTAACAGCGATGTCCGGTCACTGGACCGTTATGTATTGATGACCCTGGCCGCTGCCCCCGAGGTCGACGGCCAGGGCTTCTGGGCACACAAGGGCAATCATTACGTGAACCTGGCTCAAGGGGGCGTGGTGCTGGTTCGCAAGATTCCCGGGACGCACCGGTGCAGGGCACGTCTGGCATCGGAGCTGGCACCGGGGCCGTTTCTTGTTCTGGACCGCGAGACGATGACCTGGAAGCTCGAACCCTCGCTGCCTCTGTCCGACATCGGCAACACCGTTGACTTGTCGGCGCGGGCGAACAGTTCGCAGAATCAACCGCACGATAATGCGCACGACGCGACAGGCGCTCAAGCGGCTGCAGGGCACGACAGGCAGGATGCCGAGAACCCGCTGCCGGCCGCCGTACATGACGGCAAGAACGACCGGTTCGAGACCGCCATGGCAGCGGGTGAGGTAATGGTTGCTCGCGGCCTGATGCAGTTTCCGGCGGAGCAAGCCGCCATCGTGCGCTCGGAGTTACTCGCCGTGGAACGCATTTTTACCGATGCGCACTTTGCAATTCGCGCCAACTACCTTGAGATCAACGGCGTTCTGGCGAGCTATTTTGGCAGTGCCCACGAAGTGATCAAACCCCTACTCATCGACGCTTTGCAACGAGGGCAATCGTTGTCGGCGGAATATCGGGGTGTATGGGGCGAGAACAAGATCAACGGAGTGCAATCCAGTCACCAGCTACGCCAGGGCTGGATGAATCCCGATGATTTTCACGGCCGGATTTTTATCAACCTGTCTCACGTTCTGGAAAATACGCTGCGGCTGCTGTTGGGTCATGAGTTTTTGCATACCACCCGCATCAGCCGCTTCAACAGCATTGGCCCCAGCGCGCGGGATTTCTTCTATCTGGATGCCCGCGCGCAGTCATCTCTGAACCGCCCTGTGCCGGGTCACGACTCCGAGTGGCGCGGCATCTCCGAGGTGATCATGCAGGGAGGACTCACGGTGGATTACCTGAACGCCTTCGGCACCAACCTTCCCTGGTTCATAGCGGGCGTGCGCGAGCATTCAGGTGTCGCAGGGGTTCAAGACATTGATACGGCCCTGATCCTGTTCAACAGCAGTCCAGCCGTGAGGGCACAAATGGCGGCAAGAAACGCCGACAGCATCATTTGCGCCGCCCGTGATCTGCAGCGGTTGCATCAGGCGCACCTGGCGGATGACGAGTGGTTGAAGAGTCTCGTTAACGGTTGAGTTTCATCCCGAACATTTGCTGGCGCTCGCCGCAAGTCAGAAAAAATCGCAGCCTGCGGCAGCTCCTGCAGAATATGCATCATTGCAGGAGCTGCCTACGGTGTTGATCTTTCCTTAGCGTTTGTTAAGGCCCCGAGCCAACCGATCCCCACCCAACTGAATCACCGCCACCAACGCCACCAGCAATACAATCACCGTCAACATGATCTGGCTGTCAAACCGCTGATAGCCGTAGCGATAAGCGATATCGCCCAACCCGCCCGCGCCAATCGCCCCGGCCATGGCCGACGAGTTGATCATCGTCACCAGCGTAATCGTGAATCCCCCAACAATCCCCGGCAGCGCTTCTGGCAACAGCACATGCCAGACGATGTGCCAGCGCCGGCAACCCATCGCCTGCGCGGCTTCGATCAAGCCATGATCGACCTCGCGCAGACTTACCTCGGCGATTCGCGCAAAGAACGGCGTCGCCGCAATGGTCAGCGGCACCACGGCCGCCCACACACCGTAAGTGGTGCCGACAATCAACCGGGTAAACGGAATCAGCGCGACCATCAGAATCAGAAACGGGATGGAACGGAACAGGTTCACGAACGCGCCCAAGGCACGGTTCAACACCGGCGCTTCATAGATCCCGCCCTTGTCGCTGGTGACCAGAATCACCGCCATGGGAATCCCCACCAGCAAGGCGATCAGTGACGAAACACCGACCATCAGGAACGTGTCGATAAAGCCTTGCAGCAAGCGATCAAACCACATAACCCACTACCTCCACGCGTTGCGCCCACGGCGCGGCGCGCTCGCTTAATTGCTCGGCACTGAACGCTGAGCCGCTGACGGCCAACAACAATTGCCCCAGCGCATGCCCCTGAATCCGCTCGACGCCACCCTGCAGCAACTTCACTCGCCCGCCGAGCGCGGCGAACAGCGCCGCCAGATCCGGTTCATCACTGGCGCTGCCGGTGAACTGCAAACGCAACACCACAGCCGCGTCAGCGGAGGGCGGTTGGCCGTGCAAACGGTTCTGCAACTCTTCCGGCAACGCGTGTTGCAGCGGCGCGAGTAATGTCTGGCTGACCTCGTGCTGCGGATTGCCGAACACTTCCCAGACCGGGCCTTGCTCAACCACCCGGCCATGCTCCAGCACGACAACGCGGTCGCAGATCTCGCGGATCACGGCCATCTCATGGGTGATCAAAACGATAGTCAGACCCAGACGCTGGTTGATCTCGCGCAGCAGACCGAGGATCGACTGGGTGGTCTCCGGATCGAGCGCCGAAGTCGCCTCGTCGCAGAGCAAAATATCCGGGTCATGCACCAGTGCGCGGGCGATGCCGACACGCTGCTTCTGCCCGCCGGACAGCTGCGCCGGGTAGGCTTTGTGCTTGGCTTGCAGGCCGACCAGTTCGAGCAGTTCGCGAACCTTTTTTTCGCGTTGTTCTTTCGGCACGCCAGCGACTTTCAGTGGCAGTTCGACGTTCTGCCAAACGGTCTTGGCCGACATCAGATTGAAGTGCTGAAAGATCATGCCGATGCGTCGGCGCAGCGCGACGAGACGATTTTCATCGAACTCGCCAATGTCGACTTGATCGATCAACACCCGCCCTGACGTCGGTTGTTCCAGACGATTGATCGTGCGGATCAGCGATGACTTGCCAGCGCCGCTGCGGCCGATAATGCCGAACACTTCACCGCGCTGGATCGCCAGATCGATGCCCTGCAATGCCGCAACCGGACCTTGCCGGCCGTTGTAGGTTTTGCCCAGGCCGATAAAGCGTACGTGGGCGCGATTCAACTCGGGGTGCAGCTCGGTTTTTTCGGCGTTGTGTGGCTCCGGAATTTCCGGTCGCCGTTGGATCGCGGCCGTCATGCTCAGCTTTCCCAACCGGCTTGATACAGCTTGCCGTGAGCCTTATCCAGTGCAGCGCGAACGGCTGGCGAGTGCTGGTAGATGTCGACGAACTTGATCAGGCGTGGATCGGTTTTGCTCTTCGGCTGAATGACAAACTGAATCACGTATTCCTTGTGATCGAGGCCGTCGAACAGCAATGCGGAACCGGCATCGAAGGTCTTCGCCAGACGGATGTAGGCGGGGTAACCCTGGACTAGATCGGCGTCGTCGTAGGCGCGCACCAATTGCACGGCTTCGACCTGGAGGATTTTGATTTTCTTCGGGTTGGCGACGATGTCGTCTTCGGTGGCTTTGTAGCCAACACCCGGTTTCAGCGTGATCAAACCGGCCTTGGCCAGCAGTTGCAAACCACGACCGCTGTTGATCGGGTCGTTGGCGATGGCAACGCTGGCGCCTTCGGGCAGCTCATCGAAGCTTTTGTATTTTTTCGAGTAGAGACCGACGTTGTTGATGATCCCCGGGGCGAACGGCACCAGATCAAAACCCGACGCGGCTTTGGCGTTCTCCAGGAACGGGATGTGCTGGAAGTAGTTCACGTCGATGTCGCCGGCGGCGAGGCTGACGTTCGGCGCGATCCAGTCGGTGAACTCCACCAGTTCGACGTTCAGGCCTTGTTTGGAGGCCTCTTCGACGGCGGCTTCCAGCGGGATGGCGAAGGCGGCGGTGGTGCCGATTTTCAACGGAGCATCGGCGGCGAACACGGCCGAGCTGAACAGGCCGAGGGCCAAGGCCAGTGCTTTGACTGGGTGGGACAGGATTTTCTTGGTCATGATGGTTTTTCCAGTCAATTAATTAAGGTCTGTACACATTATTGTGGCGAGGGAGCTTGCTCCCGCTGGGCTGCGAAGCGGCCCCACATCCAGCAATGATGTGTTGCAGGTTTGCGACTGCTGCGCAGTCGAGCGGGAGCAAGCTCCCTCGCCACACAGATCAGTGGCGAAATGAAGATCCGGTGTGTTGCTCAGGTAACTGCGCTTCTCTGTGAAACAGCTTCTCGCGCAGGCTGCCGGTGTCGTACGCGGTCTTGTACGACCCGCGCCGCTGTAACTCAGGAATCACCAGCTCAATAAAATCGACATAGCTTTCCGGGGTAACAATGCGGGTCAGGTTGAAGCCATCGAGGCCGGTCTCGGCGATCCACGATTCCAGCTCATCCGCGACGTGCTCAGGCGAACCGACCACGGTGATGTAGCGGCCACCGAGGGCGTGCTGGTCGAGCAATTTGCGCCGGGTCCAGTCGTTGTTCTGCAGGTTCTTGGTGGCCGACTGAATCGCGTTGCTCTTCACGTACTGGATAGGTTCGTCGATCTCGTACCGGGAAAAGTCGATGCCGGTCGACGCAGAGAAATGCGCCACGCCGGCTTCGGCGCTGGCGTAGCTCAGGTACTCGGCGTGCTTGGCCCAGGCGGCTTCTTCAGTCGCGCCGACAATCACGTTAAGGCCCATGAACACCTTGATGTCCTCAGGGTTGCGCCCCGCTTCGACGGCACTGGCGCGGACCTTGTCCACCTGAACCCTGGTCGACGGTTTGTTCTGGCCGCTGATGAACACGCACTCGGCGTGACGCCCGGCGAACAGCAAACCGCGCTCAGAACTGCCGGCCTGAAACAGCACCGGTGTGCGCTGCGGCGAGGGTTCACAGAGGTGATAACCCTCGACCTGATAGAACTCGCCCTTGTGCTCGACCTTGTGCACTTTTTCCGGGTTGGCGTAGATGCGCTGCTCGCGATCGTTGAGCACCGCGCCGTTGTCCCAACTGCCTTCCCAGAGTTTGTAGAGCACTTCGAGGTACTCGTCGGCCTGGTCGTAGCGACGGTCGTGTTCGACCTGTTCGCTGAGTCCCATGGCTTTCGCAGCGCTGTCGAGGTAACCGGTGACGATGTTCCAGCCCACCCGGCCACGGCTCAGATGATCGAGCGTGGACATGCGCCGGGCGAACAGATACGGCGGCTCGTAGGTGAGGTTGGCGGTCAGGCCGAAGCCGAGGTTTTTAGTGACCGCAGCCATTGCTGAAACCAGCAGCAACGGATCGTTGACCGGCAACTGGATCGACTCTTTCAGGGTGACGTCCACCGAGTTTTGATAGACGTCGTAGACGCCGATGATGTCGGCGATGAACAAGCCGTCGAACAGCCCGCGCTCCAGCAACTGCGCCAGTTCGGTCCAGTATTCGAGGGTGTTATAGCGCGTCGAGGTATCGCGCGGATGCGTCCACAAACCATGGTTGATGTGGCCGATGCAGTTCATGTTGAACGCGTTGAGCAGGATCTTCTTTTTCGTGGCGCTCATCAGATCGTCCCGCGCAGTGGAGGGTTTTCATCGTTGAGGTAGTAGTTGCCCACCGCGTGATACTTCCAGCGCACCGGATCGTGCAGTGTATGTACGCGGGCGTTGCGCCAGTGGCGGTCGAGGCCGTGTTCGATCAGCGTGGCCTGGCTGCCGGCGAGTTCGAACAACGTGCTGCCCGCGGCCAGGGAGATTTCCGTGCTGATCGCCCGGGCTTCGGCCACGGCAATCGAGGCTGCCGCGACAGTCTCTGCGTTGGTGTCAGCCTGGGCGGCGTCGAGGCATTCGCCGGCGCGTTCGAGCAAGGCTTCGGTGGCATGCAGGCGGATGCTCAAATGGCCGAAACTCTTCAATGTCAGCGGGTCTTCGGTGGCTTTATCGTTGCCGGAGTCGATCCACGGGCGCGTCTTGCTGCGCACGAAGTGCAAGGCATCTTCGTAAGCGGCGCGGGCGATGCCGGTGTCGATGGCAGCGTGAAGGATCTGTGCCAACGGGCCTACTGTGGTCGGGCGTTCGAAGGCGCTTTGAAACGGCAGCACGTCTTCAGCGGCAACGTACACGTCTTCGAACACCACCGAACCGCTGCCGGTGGTGCGCTGGCCGAAGCCGCTCCAGTCGTCGATCACGGTCAGGCCCTGACTGTCGCGCGGGACGAACGCCAGTTGCTGCACGCCGTTTTCATCGACTACGGAAGTGGGAATACGCTGGGCGTAAATCGCCCCGGTCGAGTAGAACTTGCGGCCATTGATGCGATAGCCGTCACCGTCGCGTTTGAGACTGGTGACGCGGTCGTGAGCGGTTTTGGTGCCCAGTTCCGCGAGGGCATTGCCGAAGCGTTGGCCGGCGAGCACTTCGGCGTACAACCGTTGTTTCTGCGCGTGACTGCCGTTCACACGGAGCACTTCGAGGGCGTAAAAATGGTTCTGCGGAATCTGCCCGAGCGAGCCGTCAGCCTGAGCGATCAGGGCGATGACTTTGGCTAGGGTTACGTTGGACACACCCGCACCACCGTATTCCTTTGGCACGCTGATGCCCCACAGACCTGAGCGGGAAAACACGTCGAGTTCCGGCAGTGGTAGGCGGCGTTCGCGGTCGCGCACGGCGCTGTCGCGTTTGAAATCTTCGGCCAGGTCGCTGGCGACGATCAGGGCTTGCTCATCGCTGGTGATGACCGCGACGGGATGGGAAAAAGTCATAGGTTTCTCCATTGCACTTGAGAAAGTGTGCGGTCGTCTCAGATCCAGGAATGGCGAGCAGGCAACGTGCCGTTGAGGCGATAGGCGCCGACCGCGTGATACTTCCAGCGCACCGGGTCGTGCAGGGTGTGCACGCGGGCGTTGCGCCAGTGGCGGTCGAGGTTGAATTCGGCAAGGGTCGCGCGGCTGCCGGCCAGTTCGAAAAGCTTCTCGCTGGCGAGCAAGGAAATCTCGGTGGTCAGCACTTTCGCTTCAGCTACGGCAATCGAGGCGCGGGCGGCGGATTCGGCAGTCAGCGGGGCGGCGTGAACTTGGTCGAGAATTTTGCCGGCCTTACGCAGCAACGCTTCGGCGGCGTGCAGTTCGATTTTCAGTTTGCCGATGTCGGCGATCACGTAGAGATCATCGCTGGCGCGCTCCACCTTGGCGTCGATCCATGGCCGTGCGCGGGTTTTGACGAACTCGATGGCATCGTCGATGGCGCCACGAGCAATGCCGGCGTCGATGGCGGCTTGGATCAACTGCGACACCGCGCCCTGAGTATTCGGGGTTTCGTTGATCTTCCAGTTGTCGACGACCAGGCCCGACTCGACACGCACGTTGTTCAGCAGAATCGTGCCGCTGGCGGTGGTGCGCTGACCGAAGCCCGACCAGTCATCAACGATACGCAAACCCGGTGTGCCGCGACGAACGAAGGCCAGCACTTGCTTGCCGTCATCGTTGAGCGCCTTGACCGCGACCCAGTGCGCAAACAGCGCACCAGTGGAGTAAAACTTCTGGCCATTGATCACGAAATCATCGCCATCAGCGGTGATCCGCGCTTTCAGTTCCAGGGTGTTTTTGGTGCCGCGTTCCGGGCCGGCATTGCCGATGCGCCAGCCTTCCAGAACGCTCTGGAGCAGCTGCTTTTTCTGCGCTTCGGTGGCGCTGCCAAGCACCAGATTGATGATGCCGAACTGGTTCTGCGGGATCTGCCCCAACGCCGGGTCGGCGGCGGAAATGATCGCAAATACCTCGGCTAATGTGACGAACGAAACCTGCGGCCCACCGTATTCACGCGGGATGGCGATGCTGCCCAATCCGCTGCGGGTGAACTGTTCAATTTCCGACCATGGCAACTTGCGCTGGCGGTCGCGTTTGGCCGCCTGCACGCGGGCGACTTGCGCCAGCTCATGGGCGGCTTCGATGGCTTGGGCGTCGTTGCGCAGGACTTGCGCGGGCAACAACGGGGCGATGTCCAGATCGGACTGGACGTTTGCATCGGCCAGACTGGACATCAGTGCCGCTCCTTGGCTGCACGCAATGCCCTGGCGATCTGCACTGGGGTGATTGTGTTCCGGACCATACTACCTACCTCACATCTCATGAAAAACGCCGCAAAGTGCGGCGAACGAAAGAATGTCCGGTGGTCCGGTTCATATACCCTAAGCGTGTATAAACATTAAATAAACTAACTTTTAGGAATATGCATAGAAGGGTGTGTGGTCAGATTGGTTAACAGACTTTTGCGCCTGGAGTGATCCTGTGGCGAAGGAGCTTGCTCTCTCGCCACAGGGCATTGTGTTCAGGACTTGCGGGATTCGGCAGCCATGAGTTCTGGCCGCAGGGGGACTTTCAGATAAGGATTTGCGCAGCCGATTTTCAAGGTGCGGGGCGGTGCCCAGCGGGAGTTGTTGCCGACCCGATCGAGAATGCAATACGTCACGTCCAGGCGCAGATCTTCGCCTGCTTCGACAATCACCGACGGCGGTACCCAGACCTGAATCGGCAACCCGACATCCGCGGCGGTGACCGGTGCCAGATCCATGCGCACATCACCCCAGCGCAAGGTAATAGCGTCATCCTCGGCCATGTTCAGGTACGGCTCGATGGTCAGCGGCACGCCACGTTTGATCTGGTTCGGATTAACACCCTGACGGCGTATGGCGTCGGGGATGGTCACGGGAGCCAATTGCTGGTTTTCGTCTGCGCTCAGCGCCGAGGGTTGTCCGCCGGGGCAGTCCAGTTTGACCTGTACGCGTGTCGCCGCCGATAACGCCGGACCCTGACCGACTTGCATCACCCGGTAGTGGATGCGCGCGGTGCCGTTGGCGATGAAACTCTCCGGCACCTTCAGGCTGACTGCCGTGCCGACGTCATCCGCCGTCAGCACTCTGGAGGCGACATAGCATTTGTTCCAGAACAGCTCGATGAGATCGCCGCTGTCCATGTCGGGGTAGGGCGACACCTCGATCAAGAGATGCGCGGCGGCGGCCAGATTGATGCCGGTTTTTTGCGCTGGCGCCAGGCTCGGCGCTGCCAGTTCGGGGGTATGCGAAGTGCGGGTCATCGATTTCTCTCCTTGAAGCCTTGCAGCGAAGTCCGTTTCTGGAAGAACAAAAGAGGTGAATAAACTGGCAATAAAACTTTTAACTTTTATTCGGGTTGAATACGGGGGATGAACTAATTTGTGCCGGTTGTCGACTAGATAAGAGTGTGCGGGATAAGGTGTCAATAGAGGATATTAGTTAATTCATGAATTACGAATTAATCAGAAATTTCCTACGCCGCCAGCACCGCATGCCTAGGTCTTCAGGTGAAATAAGCTACTCGGTACCGGGTTTTTTGCCGGTTTTACTTAAGGTTTGTTCGAGCACAGTCAAGTCGAGTGCACAGAAACACAGGTGGGCATTATCTGTTGCAGAACATATATATGTTCTGTTGGCGATAGGTTTAATCGGACTAGGGTGTGGCTGTTGCTGGAGTTTGATAAAGGTTACTTCCGTCCTTGGAAGTTATTGCTGGTGCGATCAAAGTTCTCAGGCGTGATTCAGAAACTTGCTGAGAAACTGTTTAGTGCGTTCTTCTTTCGGGTTGGCAAACAATGCTTTGGCTTCACCTTGTTCGACGATCACGCCTTTGTCGAAAAACACCACGCGGTTGGCCACGTCACGAGCAAAACCCATTTCGTGGGTGACGATGACCATGGTGCGGTTCTCTTCAGCGAGGCCACGAATGGTCGCCAGCACTTCGCCGACCAGTTCCGGGTCGAGAGCCGAGGTCGGTTCGTCGAACAGGATCACTTCCGGTTCCATCGCCAGCGCCCGGGCAATCGCCACGCGCTGTTGCTGGCCGCCGGAGAGACGACGCGGATAAGCGTCCTCTTTGCCAGCGAGGCCGACTTTTGCCAGCAGTTTTTTACCCAGGGCAACTGCCTCGTCGCGCGGCATCTTCTTGACCACGATCGGGCCTTCGATGACGTTTTCCAAAGCGGTGCGATGGGGGAACAGGTTGAAGTTCTGGAACACGAAACCCACATGCTGGCGCAGGTTGCGCACCAGACTCTGTTGCTGGTTCAGCGGGCGGCTGGTATCGATTTCGATATCGCCGACCTTGATCCGGCCGCTGGTGGGTTGTTCAAGGAAATTCAGGCAGCGCAAGAACGTCGTTTTCCCCGAACCGCTGGGGCCGATGATCGCGACGACTTCGCCTTCCTTCACCTCAAGGTCAATGCCGTTGAGCACGACCTGACCCTTGAATTGCTTGGTCAGTTTTTCCACGACAATCATGGGGTCAGGACTCCTGGTCGTGCCGATTGACCCGCTCTTCCAACTTGTTCTGAAAGTGCGAAAGCACCGTGGCCAGAATCCAGTAGATCAGCGCGGCGGCAAGATACATGGTGAAGACTTCAAAAGTCCGGGCGGTAATCAACTGCGCCTGACGGAACAGCTCCGGCACCTGAATGGTAGCGGCCAGTGCCGTGTCCTTGACCAGTGAAATGAAGCTGTTGCCCAGCGGCGGCAAGGCCGTGCGCATCGCTTGCGGCAGGATGGCCCGGCGCAGGGTCTGCGCGCGGGTCATGCCGATGCTCGCAGCGGCTTCCCACTGACCACGTTCGATCGAACCGATCGCGGCGCGCAGGATTTCACAGGCGTAAGCGGCCATGTTCAGCGAGAAGCCGATCAGAGCTGCTGGCAGTGGATCAAGCTCTACTCCCAGCTGCGGCAAGCCGTAATAGATCACGAACAGTTGCACCAGCAGCGGCGTACCGCGAAAGAACGACACGTAGATGCGCGCCAGCCAGCTCACCGATTTGAAGCGCGACAGGCGCATCAGCGCCAGGCCGAAGCCCAGCAGCAAGCCGAAGAACATCCCGCCGAGGCTGAGGACTACCGTGTAATACGCGCCCTTGAGCAGAAAGGGCGCGGAGTCCAGTGCGAGTTGGAAAGCTTCTTCCATTATTTAGTGACGTCAGCGTTGAAGTATTTCGTGGACAGCTTGGCGAGGGTGCCGTCGGCACGCAGTTCGTCGAGGGCCTTGTTCACCGCGGCCAGCAGCTCAGGCTCGCCTTTGCGCAGGGCAATACCAGATTCCTGACGGGAGAAGGGTTCACCGGCAGCGACGGTTTTCGGGGCTTTCTTGGCGTACTCAAGGGCGGCCAGACGGTCGATCAGGATGGCGTCGGTGCGGCCATTGTTCAGGTCGGCGAACTTGGTCGGATCATCGTCGTAAGTACGGACGTCGGCGCCCGGCACGTTGGCGCGAACCCATTGTTCGTAGTTGGTGCCCAGGCCGACACCGACTTTCTTGCCGGACAGGTCATTGGCGGTTTTGATGTTCAACGCCGCCTCTTTGCTCTTCAGAACCAGCGCTTGAATGCCGGAAACAGTGTACGGCTCGGAGAAGTCATACTTCTTCTTGCGCTCTTCGGAGATGGTCACCTGGTTGACCACGACGTCCAGACGCTTGGATTCCAGCGCAGCGAGAATGCCGTCCCACTTGGTCGGCTGAATCTTGGCTTTGACCCCGAGTTTTTGCGCCAGCGCTTCGGAAAGTTCGACTTCGAAGCCGGACAGCTTGCCGTCGGCATCAACGAAGCTGAACGGTGGGTAAGTGCCTTCCAGGCCGACGTTGATTACGCCTTTGTCCTTGATCTGTTGCAACTGTTCACCGGCCACTGCCTGGCCGATCAGGCCGGCGCTCAGCGCAAGACCTAGCGAACCTACCAGCAGATTGCGACGTAGTGCGGAAAAATTCATGACAAGCCCCTGTGTTTTCTTATGGAAGACGCTTAAGGAAAGTTGGCGAATTCGCGATTCGGACGACAGCGCTATCCTGCCTTAAAGCAGCTTATGCGTCTCTTGCGAAATTCGCCTGCGGCGAGACTATAAGATGTCTGCGTTAGACTTGAAAATACTTAATATCTGAAATGTTATTCTTTATTGGAATATGCATTGTTTGTGGAAAAAGATCGCAGCCTGCGGCAGCTCCTACATGAGATCACTTGTGGGAGCTGCCGCAGGCTGCGATCTTTTGATCTTCTGTTACAGGAAATCCTTGTAGGCAAACAACGCCGGCGCCCCACCGGTATGCAGGAAGATGATCGGGCCTTCATTAAAGCGCTGACGGCCAATCCCATCGAGCAAACCTGCCATGGCCTTGCCGGTGTACACCGGATCGAGTAACACCGCTTCCTGACTCGCCAGCAACTTCACTGCCGCCAGCGTCCCGGCGTTCGGCTCGCCATAACGCGGGCCGAAATATTCGTCCCACAACTCGACCTTGAAACTGGCCGGCAGTTCGACGCCAAGCAGCTCCGCCGTACGCTCGGCAAGTCCCTGAACTTTCGGCCGCTGATCTTCTTCACTGCGCGAAACGGTCACGCCAATCACCGGCAATTGCGGCAGCACTTCGCTCAATGCCAATACCAGACCGCTGTGAGTGCCGGCACTGCCCGAGGCCAAAACCACCGCGGCGAACTCAAGTCCGGTGTCCTTGATCTGCTCGGCCAGTTCCAGACCGGCACGCACATAGCCCAGCGCCCCGAGGGCATTGGAGCCACCGATTGGCACCAGATACGGCTTCTTGCCGTTGCTGCGCAGGCGGGCGGCGAGGGCAGTCAGTTGTTCGTCGGCGTTGTCGAGGTTATCGACCAGCTCGACCTTGGTGTCGAACAGATCCAGCAGCAGGCGGTTGCCGTTGCCGGTGTAATTGCTGTCGTCAGTGCCCAGCGGATTCTCCAGCAGCGCCACGCACCCCAGGCCCAGTTTGGCGGCCAGTGCAGCGGTCTGGCGGACATGGTTCGATTGCAAGGCACCGGCGGTGATCAGCGTGTCGGCGCCTTGTGCGAGGGCGTCGGCGGCGAGGTATTCGAGTTTGCGCAATTTGTTGCCGCCCATGGCCAGCGGCGTCAGGTCATCGCGCTTGATGTACACCTCGCGGCCGAGCCAGGTGGACAGGCGTTCGAGTTTTTCCAGTGGCGTCGGGTGGCCGAGCAGGTCGAGACGGTTAAAGCGGTCCAGCTGTTGTTTGATCATGAGCCCGTACTGGCGGAGGAAGATGAAAGGACTATAGGCACGCGCTTTTGCAGGGGCAACCGAGAATCGCTTATAGCCAAATGAACTGAGGCCAGCACTATCGGTTCTTAATTCGCTCTCATGACCATGCCGTAAAGTAGTCGCCGTTGACGCGGCCAGACAGTCCGGCCGCCCGTGAGGAGTCTTTACCGTGAGCGAGCGTTCCAGTCATTGGCAATTGCAGACCATCGTCAGTCAACTGCGCAGCGCGCGGGATCAGTGGCGGGCACAGAACGGCCGGGCGTCCGGCGAGCAGGGTGGTCGCGAGTTGCCGTCGCGGGCGGCGATGGCGGAGATTCTTGAAGCGTTGTGTGGGGCGCTGTTCCCGATGCGCCTGGGGCCGGTGGACCTGCGCGAAGAAAGTGAAGATTTCTACGTCGGCCACACCCTCGATGTGGCGTTGAATGCCTTGCTGGCGCAGACCCGCCTGGAGCTACGTTATGTCGCCCGCCACAGCGCGCAGGCTGACACTGAAGTCGAGGCCCGCGCGATTCAGATCGTGCAGGATTTTGCCTTGGCACTGCCGGGCCTGCGCACGCTGCTCGACACCGATGTGCTGGCGGCCTATCACGGTGATCCGGCGGCGCGCAGTGTCGATGAAGTGCTGCTGTGCTATCCGGGGATTCTGGCGGTGATTCATCATCGTCTCGCGCACCATTTGTATCGCGCCGGTTTGCCGTTGCTGGCGCGGATCAGCGCGGAAATCGCCCATTCGGCGACCGGTATCGATATCCATCCAGGTGCGCAGATCGGCCGCAGCTTCTTTATCGATCACGGTACGGGTGTGGTGATCGGCGAGACGGCGATCATTGGTGAGCGGGTGCGGATTTATCAGGCGGTGACGTTGGGCGCCAAGCGCTTCCCGGCGGATGAAGACGGGCAGTTGCAGAAAGGCCATCCGCGTCATCCGATCGTTGAAGATGATGTGGTGATTTATGCCGGGGCGACGATTCTCGGGCGGATCACCATTGGCAAAGGGTCGACCATTGGCGGCAATGTGTGGCTGACGCGCAGTGTGCCGGCCGGGTGCAATCTGACCCAGGCGAATTTGCAGCATGATGACGGGACGCAGAAGTAGGCTCTGAAATTGCGTTGCGGCATCTGGCCTCTTCGCGAGCAGGCTCGCTCCCACAATGGAATGCGCTTCAAATGTGGAAGCGAGCCTGCTCGCGAATGGTTTGCAGGCCGAATCGAGATAATGGCAATCAGCCAAATCTCCAGTGAACGAATCCCTCCAAACCCGCGTCATACCCCTCCTTGAGCTAGCGTAAGAAAACTACCGCCTAGCCGTACGATTAGTCCTTGCGACCCCATCCATGTTTAACTTGAACGTTCATTCAAGTTAAACCGGTGGTTCGCTGCCCGCTCACAACAGGAGGCTTGCCTTTGCTGAGTCCGATCATTTCAGCCACGTTTCAATTCCTTGAGGTGCACCTTTCATGAGTGCATCGTCTACCCCCGCCAGCGGTCTGGTGCGCATGAATCCGCCGGTGTTTTATTTCGCCGCGACGGTCATTCTGCTGTTTGGTCTGGTTGTTATCGCTATGCCGGAACAGGCTGGAGCCTGGCTGCTGCAAGCGCAAAACTGGGCGGCCAATACGGTCGGCTGGTATTACATGCTCGCGATGACGCTGTATCTGGTCTTCGTGGTGGTCACCGCCTTATCCGGCTACGGCAAGATAAAACTCGGTGCCGACCACGACGAGCCCGAATTCAGTTACCTGTCATGGGCCGGCATGCTGTTCGCCGCCGGGATCAGCATCACGCTGTTTTTCTTCTGCGTCTCTGAACCGCTGACCCACATGCTCCAACCCCCGCAAGGCGAGGCGGGCACGGCAGACGCGGCACGTCAGGCGATGCAAGTTCTGTTTCTGCACTGGGGCCTGCATGGCTGGGGCGTATTCGCCTTCGTCGGCATGGCGCTGGCGTATTTCGCCTATCGCCACAACCTGCCGCTGGCCCTGCGTTCAGCGCTGTACCCGCTGATCGGCAAGCGTATCAACGGCCCGATCGGTTACGCAGTGGACGGCTTCGGCATCATCGCCACGGTGTTCGGTCTGGGTGCCGACATGGGCTTCGGTGTGCTGCACCTCAACTCCGGTCTCGACTACTTGTTCGGCATCGCTCACACCCAGTGGATTCAGGTTGGCCTGATCACGCTGATGATGGGCGCGGCGATCATCGTGGCCGTCTCCGGCGTCGATAAAGGCGTGCGGGTGATGTCCGACATCAACATGCTGCTGGCCTGCGCGCTGCTGCTGTTCGTGTTGTTCGCCGGGCCTACCCAGCACCTGCTCAACACCTTGATCCAGAACCTTGGCGACTACCTCGGCGCCTTGCCGATGAAGAGTTTTGACCTTTACGCCTACGACAAACCGAGCGACTGGCTCGGTGGCTGGACGGTGTTTTACTGGGCCTGGTGGATTGCATGGTCGCCGTTCGTGGGCCTGTTCATCGCACGGATTTCCCGTGGCCGGACCATCCGTGAATTCGTCTTCGGCGTACTGCTGATCCCGCTCGGTTTCACCCTCGCGTGGATGTCAATTTTCGGCAACAGCGCGCTGGATCAAGTGCTCAACCACGGCATGAGCGCGCTGGGCATGTCGGCCATCGACAACCCGTCGATGAGCATTTACCTGCTGCTGGAAACCTACCCGTGGAGCAAAACCGTCATCGCCGTGACGGTGTTTATCAGCTTCGTGTTCTTCGTCACCTCTGCCGACTCCGGCACCGTGGTGCTTTCGACGCTGTCGGCCAAGGGCGGCAACCCGGACGAAGACGGGCCGAAATGGCTGCGAGTGTTCTGGGGCGCGATGACCGCGCTGATCACCAGCGCGCTGCTGTTCTCCGGCAGCATCGACGCGCTGAAATCAGCGGTAGTGCTGACGTCGCTGCCGTTCTCGCTGATCTTGCTGCTGATGATGTGGGGTTTGCACAAGGCGTTCTATCTGGAGTCGCAGAAGCAGATCGCGCAGTTGCATTCGCTGGCTCCGGTCTCCGGTGCGCGGCGTGGAACGGGCGGCTGGCGTCAGCGCCTGAGTCAGGCGGTGCACTTCCCGTCGCGTGACGAGGTGTACCGTTTCATGGACACCACAGTGCGCCCGGCGATTGAGGAAGTGACGGCGGTGTTCGTTGAAAAAGGCCTCAACGTGGTCACTCAGCCGGATCCCTCGCACGACAACGTCAGCCTGGAAATCGGCCACGGCGAGCAGCATCCGTTCATCTACCAAGTGCAGATGCGCGGCTACTTCACGCCGTCGTTCGCGCGCGGTGGCATGGGTTCCAAGCAGCTCAACAATCGTCGCTACTACCGTGCCGAGGTGCATTTGAGCGAGGGCAGTCAGGACTACGATCTGGTCGGCTACACCAAAGAACAGATCATCAACGACATCCTCGACCAGTACGAACGGCACATGCAGTTCCTGCATCTGGTGCGTTGATTGGCAGCTGGGCGCCGGGTCGATTCACGACTCGGCGCTCAGCACCATGAACAACACCATCGCTGCCATCGGCACACCGAACACCGCACTGCCAATCGCGATTTCCGAACCCAGCGGCTGGCCCGCGTGCACCACCCCTACCGCGCCGTTAATCACCGTCAATGCCAGCCACAGCGCGGCGAAGCCGTAGGCCATGGTCTGGCGGCTGAAGCCGATGCGTTCGCCGATGTAGAGCATCAGGGCGAGCAAGACCAGGCCGAAGAAAATGATGATGGTGGTGTGCATGGGGCGTTCTGCCTGGTGGAGGTGCAGTGCCGGGAAGAGCGCCTTCGCGAGCAGGCTCGCTCCTTGTGGCGCGTGGTTGCACATGAATTTTATGTACAACGCAACCCCTGTAGGAGTGAGCCTGCTCGCGATAGGGCCACCTCGGTATCCTTTAAAGCATAGCCAATCCAGCCCCCGCCACTGCACGTCATGTCTCGAGATTGCACACATTTTGCGACTCTTAAAGAGAGTGTGGCTGGCGGGGTATTTTTCTTCTTGGCACCCGGCTGCCGTTGATCTAACCCACAACCGAGTGCTGGTTCAGTGAGCTAATATTTATCTTAGTGTGTATCGTGTGTATGAAATCCGCCTGCGTCCCCTAGAGTGAATAGCTCCAGCGGTCGAACAGGGCAAAGGAAATGCGCAGTCGGGAAATGATCAGGATGATCGAGGACGATGGTTGGTTTCTGGTAGCGGTGAAAGGCAGCCACCACCAATACAAGCATCCGCTCAAGTAGGGAAGGGTGACGATCAAGCACCCTGAATCGGATCTGCCGAAGGGCACGATCAACAGCATTTTGAAACAGGCGGGCTTGAAATGAGGCCTGCTATTGGAAACGAGGGCCCCTTGATTGGCCTGTCAGAGGAAGGACTCACTCATATGAAATTCCCGGTCGTTCTGCACAAGGATGCCGATTCAGACTACGGAGTTATCATCCCGGATGTCCCGGGCTGTTTCTCCGCAGGCACTACGGTCGCTGATGCTTTTGAAAATACTCAGGAGGCGCTGGCGCTTCACTATGAGGGTTTGGTCGCCGACGGCGCGCCTTTGCCTCAGGTGCGGGACATTGATGCGCATCTCGATAATCCGGATTACGCCGGGGGGATCTGGGGTGTGGTCGATTTTGATATCACCCCGTATTTCGGCAAGTCAGTGCGTTTTAACGCCACATTGCCTGAGCAACTACTTGAGCGTATTGACCAGACAGTCCGACGTGACCAGCGCTATCGATCCCGCTCCGGTTTCCTCGCGGCGGCCGCCTTGCGCGAACTGTCGGTATAGCGAAGTCAGGTACTTTCGCGTTCGATCACCTGGCATTGCAGTAGATTCAGGCGTTGCACCTCGTCGCTAGGCAAGACGCCGAGGCTTTCCAGTACGCGTGTTGCAGCCAGTACGCCGATCTCCAGTGCCGGTGGTTTGATCGTGCTCAGACTTGGCAAAAGCATCTCGGCGAACGGGTAGTCGCCGAAGCCAAGCACGGCGCAGTCTTCGGGGATTTTCAAACCCGCGCGTTGCCCGGCGAGCAGGCCGCCGGCGGCGAGGTTGTCGTTGGCGAAGATGATCGCATCGGGGCGCGGGGATGCGCTCATCAGGGCGTCCATCGCCTGTTTGCCGGCCTCGAATGGTGCGCGATCAGCGTCGGGGGCGAACACCCAGGGTTCTAATCCAGATTCGCGCAGAGTCGCCGCGTAACCGTCGCGGCGCTCCAGCGCGCTGAAGTCGCCCGATGCACTGTTCTGCACGAAGGCGATACGTTGGTAGCCTTTTTCCAGTAGATACCTGGCTGCCGTCACGCCCACTTCAAAATGCGAAAAACCAATTTGCATCGGCTCGCGATCCGGCTGGTAATCCCAGGTTTCGATCACCGGAACATCCGCCTCGGCGATCATCTTTTCCGTGCCCGCACTGTGAAAGTGACTGGTCAGCACCAGCGCCGCCGGCGACCAGCCGAGAAACGCGCGCACCGCATTTTCTTCCTGCTCGGTGCTGAAGTAACTCGACGCCAGCAACAGCTGATAGCCATGGCGGCTAAGCGTATCGCTGAAACCTTGAATGGTATTGGCGAAGATCGGCCCGGAGATGTTCGGGATGACCATGCCGACGATTTTCCCTCGCGCTGACGCCAAGCCACCGGCCACCAGATTCGGCACGTAACCCAACTCCGCTACCACCGCCGCAATCCGCTCGCGGCGCTCGGGCGAAACCTGCTCGGGCTGATTGAAGTAGCGCGACACGGTGATCGCCGAAACCCCGGCTTGGCGCGCCACGGCATTCAGCGTTACACGTCCGGCGCCACGACGTTTGCGTGGCTTTTCTTCGCTCAAGGGTCGATCCTTCTTAAAAACCAAATCGCATATAAAAGTAATTTTTCAGTATTGGACGCTCTATGTGCGGCTTGCCAATACTGTCGATGGTAGCGCTAACAAAGCGCGCTGTCTGCTACTCGCTCGAGCGAATGCCCAAGACACCGATTCAGGCGCTGTCGTCGCAGAACGGCAGCGGTTCAGGGCCAATTTCGAGCGGGCAAACATGCACAACATTCCTGGGGCGACACACACACTGGCGCAGTCGATTCGCGCCGCCGGCTGGTTATTCACGGGGTTGGCGGCGCTACCGTTGCCCAACGCATTCGCTGCCGAGAGCAGTGATCAGGAACCAACTCTCAAATCCGTGACCGTCACCGCCACGCGCCGCGAAGAGTCGCTGCAAAAAGTGCCGGTCGCGGTCTCGGTGATCGACGGCGAACAACTTGAGCGCGACAACCGCAACGGCGTGGCGAGCATCGTCCAGCAAGTGCCGTCGCTGAACTTCCGCACTGGCGCGTCGAACAAAGACACGTCTTTGTTCGTGCGCGGCGTCGGTACGATTTCCACCTCGCCGGGCGTCGAGCCGACCGTGGCGACGGTGATCGACGGCGTGGTGTATGCGCGTCCGGGGCAGTCCACGCTGGATCTGCTGGATCTGGAGCGCGTCGAAGTATTGCGTGGCCCGCAAGGCACGCTGTTCGGCAAAAACGCCTCGGCCGGTGTGCTCAACATCACCAGCAAGGCACCGACCGCCGAGACCCACGGCTACATCGATCAGTCGTACTACAGCGGTAACGAAAGCCGCACCCGTTTCGGCATTGGCGGCAGCCTGATTCCGGACACGTTGAAAGGCTCGATCAGTACGTTGTTCGGTACCTACGACGGTAACGTCGATAACAAACACAACGGTCAGGAGGTCAGCGGCTACAACCACCGCGGCGTGCGCGGCAAACTCGAATTCACCCCGAACGACGACGTCACCTTTACCCTGATCGCCGACTACATGCAGTCCCACGACGACGGCCCCAACGGCGTGGTCAGCAAGTCGCTGACCCCGGCCTTCGCCAACGCGCTGAGCCCGGTCAATGCGAGCAGCCACAACCGCGACATCAACACCGACACCCGCTCACACGTTGAGGACACCAACAAAGGTCTGTCCGGCCAGCTCGACTGGCAACTGGGCGATTACACCCTGACGTCGATCACCGCGTGGCGCGGCTGGGACAATACGCAGTATCAGGATGGCGACCGCCTCGGCACGGTGACGGCGGCGTTTCCCGGCACGGCGGACAAAGGTGATCTGGCCTTTGATCAGTACTCGCAGGAACTGCGCCTGGCTTCTCCAAAAGGTGAATTCCTTGAATACGTCGGCGGCCTGTTCTACATGCACGGCAAGGATGACGAGACCTATCAGCGCACATTGACCACGACAACGCGCACCGACCGTGGCGTCGCCAACTACAGCACGACCAGCGACAGTTACGCCGTGTTTGGCGAGAGCACGCTGAACTTCACCTCGGACTTTCGCGGCATCGCCGGCCTGCGCTACACCCACGATGATCTGGAATACGATCACCGCCGCGTCTCGACCTCGGCGACCACGGTCAGCGGCATTCAACCGGCCACCAGCAGTTCCGGTTCAGTGGACGAAGACGGCTGGTCCGGCCGCCTCGGCGTGCAGTACGACCTGAGCGATACGGTCACCACGTATCTGACCTACTCGCGCGGCTACAAAGGCCCGGCCTACAACGTGTTCTTCAACATGCAGCCGCGTGACACCGAAGCGCTGAAACCGGAGACCTCGAACACCTGGGAGGCGGGGATCAAAGCGACCAGCTGGAACAATCGCCTGACCACCAACCTGGCGGTGTTCCACAGCGACTACGATAACTATCAGGCGAACTTCTTCGACACCGTTGCCGGGCAAGTGGTGACGCGTCTTATCAACGCCGGCAGCGTCAGCACCGAAGGCGTCGAACTCGATTACGCCTTGCAGGCGACCCAGCAATTGAAGCTGTCCGGCGCGCTGGCCTACACCCGTGCGCGCATCGACGAATTCGCCTGCCCGGCAGGCGCGGCCGCGTCGTGCAACGTCAACGGCAAACCGCTGCCGTTCAGCCCTGACTGGAAAAGCTACGTGCGCGCCGACTACACCATCCCGCTGGATAACGGCCTGGATATCGAACTCGGCACCGACTACAGCTGGCAGAGCGAGGTGCAGTACGACATCAGCCAGAACGTTGACACCAAACAAGGCGCCTACGGTCTGTGGAACGCCAGCGTCGCCTTGGCCGATTACAGCAATGGCTGGCGCGTCGCGCTGCTGGGCAAGAACCTCACCGACAAGTCTTATTCGCCCCTGCTCGCCAGCGGCGGCAACTACATCTACCGCGCCGTTCCACGGGATGACGAGCGTTACTTTGGCGTGCAACTGCGCAAGGATTTCTGACGATGAGCAGACAGCTGAAACTCGGCGCATTTCTCATGGCCACCGGGCACCACGTGGCGGCATGGCGTCATCCGGAGGTGCCGGCCAACGCCGGCCTGGATTTCACCCACTACAAGCAACTGGCGCAGATTGCCGAGGCGGCGAAGTTCGATGCGTTATTTGTCGCTGACAGCGTTGCCGCGCCAACCCAGGACATCGCCAGTCGCATGGCACGCTCCGATCACTTTGAACCGCTGACGTTGCTCTCGGCGCTGAGTGCGGTGACAGAGCGCATCGGCCTGATCGCCACGGCGACCACCAGTTACAACGAGCCGTACCACGTGGCGCGCAAATTCGCTTCGCTCGATCACCTTTCGGCTGGGCGTGCAGGATGGAATCTGGTGACCTCGGACAACGCGGCCGAAGCGCTGAATTTCGGCCGAGATGAACATCTTGGGCATGCCGAACGCTACAGCCGTGCCCGCGAGTTTCATCAGGTGGTAACCGGGCTATGGGACAGTTGGGAGGATGATGCGTTTATTCGCGACAAGGCCATTGGCGCGTATTACGACCCTGGGAAATTGCATGTGCTGGATCACGCTGGCGAGCACTTCCGGGTCAAAGGCCCGCTGAACCTCGCGCGCTCGCCCCAGGGGCACCCGGTGATCGTTCAGGCCGGTTCTTCGCAGGCCGGGCGCGAACTGGCGGCGCAGACGGCTGAAGTGGTGTTCACCGCGCAGACTTCGTTGGCCAATGCCCAAGCGTTTTACGCCGACCTCAAAGCACGTTTGCCCAAGTACGGGCGCAGCGCTGACTCGCTGAAAATCATGCCCGGGGTTTTCGTCGTGGTCGGTCGCAGCGATGCCGAAGCGCAGGAAAAATGTGAAACGTTTCAGCAATTAGTCGAACCCGAGGTTGGCGTCGTGTTGCTTGGGCGTATGCTGGGCAACTTCGATTTGTCGAAGTACCCGCTGGACGGGCCGCTACCGGAATTACCGCTGACGGAAAGCGGTCAGCAGAGTCGGCAGAAATTGCTCACTGAACTGGCCGGGCGGGAGAACCTGACCCTCGCTGAACTGGGTCGCAAGATTGCGGGCGGGCGCGGGCATTACAGCCTGGTCGGTACGCCGGAGCAGATTGCTGATCGGTTGCAAGAGTGGTTCGAACAGGGCGCTGCGGATGGCTTCAACGTGCTGGTGCCACACCTGCCGGGCGGGCTCGAAGACTTCGTCAATGGCGTGGTCCCGGAACTGCAACGGCGTGGGCTGTTCAGAACCGAGTATGAGGGCCGGACCTTGCGCGAGAATCTGGGCCTGGTTCGCCCTGCAAATCGCTTCGCATGATTGATGGAGCTTTTGTGGCGAGGGAGCTTGTTCCCGCTGGGGTGCGAAGCAGCCCCAAAACCTGAAAACGCATTGCCTCAGGTACACCTTGCTGGATGGTTTGCGGTGGCTGCGCAACCGAGCGGGAGCAAGCTCCCTCGCCACAGGTTTGGTTTCACCCTCAATTTGCTGTTAATCAAACAAGAGAGGATTCGATGACTTACACCGCTGCCGAAAACCGCTACGACTCCATTCCTTACCGCCGCGTCGGCCGTAGCGGTCTGGTGCTGCCGGCGCTGTCGCTGGGCCTGTGGCACAACTTCGGCGACAGCACGCCGATCGACACCCAGCGTGCCTTGCTGCGCACCGCGTTCGACCTAGGGATCAACCACTTCGACCTGGCCAACAACTACGGCCCGCCGTACGGCAGCGCCGAGATCAATTTCGGTCGTTTGCTGCGCGAAGACTTCAAGCAGTACCGCGACGAATTGATCATCTCCAGCAAGGCTGGTTGGGACATGTGGCCCGGTCCTTACGGCCAGGGCGGCGGCTCGCGCAAATACGTGCTGGCCAGCCTCGACCAGAGCCTGCAACGCCTCGGTCTGGACTATGTGGATATCTTCTACTCGCACCGTTTCGACCCGGACACCCCACTGGAAGAAACCGCCAGCGCCCTCGCCACTGCGGTGCAACAGGGCAAGGCGTTGTACATCGGTATCTCGTCGTATTCCGGGGTGAAAACCCGTGAGATGGCGGCGCTGCTGAAAGAGTGGAAGGTGCCGTTGCTGATTCATCAGCCGGCGTACAACCTGCTCAATCGCTGGGTGGAAAAGGATTTGCTCGATACCACCGATGAACTCGGCACAGGCGTGATCGCGTTCACCCCGCTGGCGCAAGGTCTGCTCACCGACAAATACCTCAACGGCGTGCCGGCGGATGCGCGGGTCAATCGTCCGGGCGGTGGTTCGTTGCAGGCTTCGCATTTGTCCGACGCCAACATTGCTCATGTGCGGGCGTTGAACGAGATCGCCAAACGTCGCGGTCAAAGCCTGGCGCAACTGGCGCTGGCGTGGACGTTGCGGGATCCACGGGTGACTTCGGCACTGATCGGCGCGAGCCGGCCGGAGCAGATTATCGAGAACGTCGGGGCGTTGAAGAATCTGAGCTTCAGTGCAGAAGAACTGGCGGAGATTGACCGGTTTGCCCAAGAGGGCGGGATCAATCTTTGGGAGAAGCCTTCGACGGCGGAGTGAGTGACAGGCACCGGATATTCTGGCGCCTGAAACATCGCTATCGCCAGCAGGCTGGCTCCCACAGGTGGATTGCATTCCAATGTGGGAGCCAGCCTGCTGGCGATGAGGCCGGTAGCAGTAACAGAAAACTCAACGAAAAAACGGCACATCCCCCAACACCGTCGCCCGCTGCATCACCCGCCGTGCGGGGCGGTAATCGTCTACCGCGTAATGCTGGGTCACGCGGTTATCCCAGAACGCAATATCGTCTTTCTGCCAGCGCCAGCGAATGGTGAACTCCGGCCGCGTCGCGTGGGCCAACAGAAACTTCAGAATCGCCTCGCTCTCGGTTTCCGACAGCTCATTGATCTTCGATGTGAAACCTTCATTGACGAACAACGCGCGCCGCCCGCTGACCGGATGTGTACGGATCACCGGGTGCGACAGCGGTGGATTCTTGCGTCGTGCCTCTTCCCACTGCGCCAGCGCTTGCGGTGTGTTGCCATAGCGCTCCAGCGGAAACGAGCGAGTGAAATCGTGAGTCGCGGTCAGCCCTTCAAGCAAGCCTTTCATCGGCGCCGACAGCGCTTCGTACGCAGCAATCCCGCTGGCCCACAACGTGTCGCCGCCAAACTCCGGCAGCAGCTTGGCACTGAGCACCGCACCCATCGCAGGTGTCGGCAGGAAGGTCACGTCGGTGTGCCAGATCGCATTGTCGCGCACGTCGGTGACGGCGGTGTCGAGGATCAGCACCTCCGGTTGTTCCGGCACGTTCGGGTAGATCGGGTGAATATGCAGATCGCCGAAGTACGCGGCGAAACGCGCCTGTTGCGGCGGTTCGATTGGCTGGTTGCGGAAGAACAACACTTGATACTTGAGCAGCGCCTGCTCGATGGCATCGCGATGTTCCAGGTTCAACGGCTGGCTGATGTCGACGCCGCTGATCTGTGCGCCGAGGGCTGAGCTTAATGGGGTGATGTTAAGGCTGCTCATGGTCTTTCTCTTCAATTGCGGATAACCACCTCCCTGTAGGAGCTGCCGCAGGCTGCGATCTTTGATTTTGTTTTTAAGAAGATCAAGATCAAAAGATCGCAGCCTGCGGCAGCTCCTACAGGAGGTGATTCAAAAAATGCTTTAGTGGGCCTGGCCGTGCCATGGCACCAATTTGCGCTGCAGGGCGCGCAGGCCCATCTCCATGGCGAAGGCGATCAGGGCGATGACCAGAATCCCCAGCACCACCACATCGGTGACCAGGAACTGCGCGGCCGACTGCACCATGAAGCCCAAACCACTGGTGGCGGCAATCAGTTCGGCCGCAACCAGCGTCGACCAGCCAACCCCCAGACCAATGCGCACGCCGGTGAGAATGTCCGGCAGAGCGCTCGGCAAAATCACATGACGAATCAGCTGCACGCGAGTCGCGCCCAGCGACTGCGCCGCGCGCAATTTTGCTGGATCAACCGTACGCACACCGGTCGCGGTAGCGATGGCAATCGGCGCGAAAATCGCCAGGTAGATGAGCAGCACTTTCGACAATTCGCCGATGCCGCACCAGATCACGATCAGCGGCAGATAGGCCAACGGCGGGATAGGGCGATAGAACTCGATCAGCGGATCAAGCACGCCACGGGCGATGCGATTGGCGCCAATGGCAATGCCCACCGGCACGGCGGTCAAAATGGCGAAGCCGAGGCCCAGACCGATGCGGCTCAGACTCGCGCCGAGGTGCTGCCACAGCGTCGAATCCATGTACCCGGTGGTTGCCAGCAACCAGCCTTTTTGCAGCACGGCGGACGGTGGCGGCAGGAACAGCGGTTCGATCAAGCCGCTGGCGGCGACCGCCCACCAGATGGCCAACAATGCAAACAACGTCAGCAAGCTGATCCAGCGTGTGCTGAGGCTGCGGCGTACGGGAATGACCGCCGAAGCGCTGACCGGTTTTACCGCAGCCGAGGAAACGTCGTAACTGCTCATGCGCGCTCCTGCCGTTGCACGGCGCTGCGTTGCGAGAACACTTTGCTCAGCACGTGCTCGCGGGTTTCGATAAAACGCGGATCGGATTTGATCGCCCGGGCGGACTCGCCAGCGGCATAACGCTGACCGAAATCCAGGTGCAGACGCTCAACGATCTGCCCCGGATTCGGCGCGAGCAGAATCAGGTCAGTGGCGAGGAATACCGCTTCTTCGATGTCGTGGGTAATCAGAAAAACCGGTTTGGCGGTGCGCTGCCAGACTTGCAGCAGCAGCTCCTGCATCTGCTCGCGAGTGAATGCGTCGAGGGCACCGAAAGGCTCATCCATCAGCAACACGCGCGGGTCGGCGGCGAGGGCGCGGGCGAGGCCAACACGTTGTTTCTGGCCCCCGGAGAGTTGCCAGATACGACGGTTTTCGAAACCGGAGAGATCAACCAGCGCGAGCATTTCACGGGCGATCTTTTCGCGTTTTTCCCTGGCGACACCGGCCAGTTCCAGACCGAACGCAACGTTGGCCAACACGTCCTGCCAAGGCAGCAGAGCGTCGTCCTGGAACACCACGCCACGTTCGGCGCCCGGACCTTTGACCGGCACGCCGTCGAGGGTGATGCGCCCGGCGCTCGGTTCGACGAAGCCGGCAATCAGGTTCAACAGCGAAGTCTTGCCACTGCCGGACGGGCCGAGGGCCACCAGCAATTGCTGAGGCCCCAGGGTCAGAGAAATATCCGCCAGCACCGGTGTCGGGCTGCCCGGGTACTGTGCGCTGATGCGCTCCAGCTGTAGCAAGGCCATCGCGGTTAACTCCCGATCAGTTGGTGATGTATTTGGCGCTGACGTACGGCGCGTAGTCCGGCAGAACCGCTTCGACCTTGCCTTGCTCCTTGAGGAACGCGGCGGTGTCGGTGATGGCTTTGGTGGTCGGCGCGCCGAGGCTGACGACCTGGTCCGCCGCCAGCGGGTAGACGTTGCCTTGCAGCAACAGCGGAATGTCGCTGGCCTTGGCGCCGGAGAGTTTCACCAGTTTGTCGACGTTGGATTGATCGGCGAGCCAGGCTTTCGGGTCTTTGCGGTAGTCGGCGTAGGCGTCGAGGGTGACCTTGGCGAACGCGGTGACGATTTCCGGGTGTTTCTCGGCGAAGTCTTTGCGCACGATCCACGCATCGAAGGTTGGCGCGCCAAACTTGGCCAGTTCGCCGGACGTGATCAGCACCTTGCCATTTTCTTTGGCGACGCCCAGCGCCGGATCCCAAACGTAGGTGGCGTCGATGTCACCGCGTTTCCACGCGGCAATGATCGCTGGCGGGGCGAGGTTGAGCACGGTGACTTTCGACGGGTCGATGTTCCAGTGCTTCAGTGCGGCGAGCAGGCTGTAGTGACCGGTGGACACGAACGGCACGGCGATTTTCTTGCCGATCAGATCCTGCGGGGTCTTGATCCCGGAACCGTCGCGGGCGACCAGTGCTTCGGCGGCGCCGATCTGGGTGGCGATAAGGAAAGTTTCGACCGGGACTTTGCGGGTGATCGCGGCGGTCAACGGGCTCGAGCCGAGGTAGCCGATCTGCACATCACCGGAAGCGATGGCGGCAATGATATCGGCGCCGTTGTCGAACTTGCGCCAGGCGATATCGGCTTTGGTGGCTTTTTCGTAAGCACCGTCGGCCTGGGCGACTTTCGCCGGGTCAACAGTGGTTTGGTAGGCGACGGTGAGGTCGGCGGCCTGAGTCAGAACGCTTGCGGCAGCCAACGAGGCCACGGCCAGCAGGCGAAGCGGGAAATTCAGTTTCATTGAACAGCTCCATATCAGGCGACCGAGCGTCGGCGTGAAAGGAGACTAAATGATCTAAGAATCAGTAAATAAATAACTTTTTAGAATGAGCTTATGAGCGGAAAAATCTAAGGATCAAAAGATCGCAGCCTCCGGCAGCTCCTACATGGGATAGGCGTTCACCCTGTAGGAGCTGCCGAAGGCTGCGATCTTTTTTATCGACAACGCTTAGTTACTGATCGCCAGAATACTCGCCTGATACGACCCGACAAACACGTCGAAATCGCCCACCTCGTTCTGCTCAAGCTCAGCCTGCGCTGCCAGAGAAGTACGCGCCAGCTCTTCAAACTTCGCCTGCTCATCCGCCGCCAATGGCTCGCTGCGGAAAAACTCGGCATGGGCCTGGCTCTGACGCAGCGAGAACTGCGCAAAGCTTTCCTTGTGCTCGGCCATCGCCGCCAAAACCTGCGCGGACGGTGTCAGGGACGGGTCGCTGACCTTGGCCAGTTGCGCGTCCAGCGCCTTGCTGTGGGCATCGCCGCCATGGCTTTGATCCAGCAACGCCGCCAGTGGGGCGATTTGCTCCAGCAGTTCGGCCGCCCAGGTCTTCATCTCGACCGGCTGACCGTCACGCTGCAATTGCAGGCCCGGACGTCGACCTTCCTTGACCACACTGAGGAAGTTCGACGTCGCGTTGCCGCACGAAGTGTTGGTCAGCAACGGACTGTCGTTCAGCGCGCAGTACAGCAGGAAGGCGTCGAGGAAGCGCGACTCGGTGAGGTCAATGCCCATCGGCAGGAACGGGTTGATGTCCAGGCAACGCACTTCAACGTACTGAATGCCACGGGCCACCAGTGCCTGAATCGGCCGCTCGCCGGTGTAGGTCACGCGTTTCGGGCGGATGTTGGAGTAGTACTCGTTTTCGATCTGCAGGATGTTGGTGTTGAGCTGCACCCACTCGCCATCCTTGTGCGTGCCGACTTCCACGTACGGCGCGTATGGCGTGGCCACGGCTTTACGCAGGCTGTCGGTATAGCTCGACAGATCGTTGTAGCACGGCGTCAGACCGGCCTGGGCGTTGCTCTGGTAACCGAGGTCGCTCATGCGCAGGCTGGTGGCGTACGGCAGGTACAGGGTGTCGGGATCGAGTTGTTCCAGCTGATGCGAACGGCCGCGCAGGAAGCCTGCGTCCAGCGCCGGCGAGGCACCGAACAGGTACATCAGCAGCCAGCTGTAACGGCGGAAGTTGCGGATCAGGGCGATGTAGGACGTCGACTGGAAATCGCGGTCAGTGCCGACAAAACCTTCGGTTTCGCGCAGCAGTGGCCAGAGCTTTTCCGGCAGGGAGAAGTTGTAGTGAATCCCGGCAATGCACTGCATGGTCTTGCCATAACGCAGGGCCAGACCCTTGCGGTAGACGTACTTGAGTTGACCAATGTTGGAAGTGCCGTAATAGGCGATCGGGATGTCTTCCTCGGCCGGCAACGGGCACGGCATCGATGGACTCCACAGGTACTCGTTGCCGAGCTTGCTGTAGGCAAAACGGTGAATCTTGTCCAGGCTCGCCAGAGTGTCAGCCGGATCCGGCAGGGCGGGCGTGATGAATTCCAGCAGCGACTCGGAGTAGTCGGTGGTGATTTGTTCATTGGTCAGCGCGGAACCCAAGGCTTCGGGGTGCGGCGTTTGCGCCAGTCGACCCTCGCTGGTCACGCGCAGGCATTCACGTTCGATACCGTGAAGGCACTGTTCGAGCAGAGAGAGGTTGGCGCGCTCACCGAGCAGAGCCAGGCGGCGGTTGAGAAGTTCGCTCAATTTGGATTCCTTCACGCGTCAGTCGCCCCAATATGGGGGTGGGCAGGACGGTCTACAAGGGTGAAGTTGAAACTGGCGTTTTCGCCTGGTTTTACTAGCCGGTCAGCCGCACACATAACCTGTAGGAGCTGCCGCAGATCTGCGATCTTTTGATCTTGCTGTTGGAAAACAAAATCAAAAGATCGCAGCCTGCGGCAGCTCCTACAGGATTCATTGCGCCGAAATTAACTCAAAATGATGATCAACATCTACAGGACAGCGAACGTGCCTTGCGCTTTTGCGACCAGTTTGTCGCCCTGCATCACGTCGGCTTCGACCACCAAAGTACGGCGGCCCGGGTGAATCACCCGCGCCGTGCACAGCACCTCACCGTCGGAAACGGCGCGGATATAGTTGATCTTGCACTCGATGGTCGCGCTCTGCTGATCGAAGCCGTGGGTGCTGGAACAGGCCAGCCCCATGGCGATGTCGACCAGACTGAACAGCGCGCCACCGTGCAATTTGCCGCCGCGATTGCGCAGTTCCGGCTCCAGCACCAGGGCGACTTGCGCCACCCCGGTTTCCAGGCTGTGCAGGCGGCAGCCCAACAGCTTGAAAAACGCGCTCTCGACGAGCCCGGCCGGAATCTCCATCAGCGTTTCTTCAACTGCTTGGCGTTGGCGAACAGCGAAGCCATCGCATTGTTCACCGGCGCTGCGGTCGCGGTTTCCTTGCGTGGCGCGTTGTTCGAAGGCTGGCGTTGCGCCGATCCTGGACGCGAACCACGGGCACCGTCGATCTTCTCGCCCGGGGTGTCGCCCATACGCATCGACAGGCCGACGCGTTTACGCGGGATGTCGACTTCCATGACCTTCACTTTCACCACGTCGCCGGCCTTCACCGCTTCCCGCGGATCCTTGATGAACTTCTCCGACAGCGCTGAGATGTGCACCAGACCGTCCTGATGCACGCCGATGTCGACGAATGCACCGAACGCGGTCACGTTGGTGACGACGCCTTCGAGGATCATCCCCAGTTGCAGGTCTTTAAGGTCTTCAACACCTTCCTGGAACTCGGCAGTCTTGAATTCTGGACGCGGGTCGCGGCCCGGTTTTTCCAGTTCTTGAAGGATGTCGGTGACGGTAGGCAGGCCGAAGGTCTCGTCGGTGAATTTCTTCGGATCCAGACGCTTGAGGAACGCGGCATCGCCGATCAGCGAGCGAATGTCACGGTCGGTTTCAGCGGCAATGCGCTGCACCAGCGGATAGGCTTCCGGGTGGACGGCCGAAGAATCCAGCGGGTTGTCGCCGTTCATTACGCGCAGGAAGCCGGCTGCCTGTTCGAAGGTTTTTTCGCCCAGACGCGCGACTTTCTTCAGTGCTGCGCGGGTTTTGAACGCGCCGTGTTCGTCACGGTGCGTCACGATGTTCTGCGCCAGCGTCGCATTGAGGCCGGAGATACGGGCCAGCAGCGCCACCGAAGCGGTGTTCACGTCAACGCCAACGGCGTTCACGCAATCCTCGACCACAGCATCCAGGCCGCGCGCCAGTTTCAGCTGCGAAACGTCGTGCTGGTACTGGCCGACACCGATGGATTTCGGATCGATCTTCACCAGTTCTGCCAGTGGATCCTGCAAGCGGCGGGCGATGGACACCGCGCCACGGATCGACACGTCCAGATCCGGGAACTCCTTAGCCGCCAGTTCCGACGCCGAGTACACCGATGCGCCAGCTTCGGAGACCATGACTTTGGTCATCTTCATGGCTGGATATTTTTTGATCAGCTCGATCGCCAGTTTGTCGGTTTCGCGGCTGGCGGTGCCGTTGCCGATGGCGATCAGGTCAACCGAGTGCTTGGCGCACAGAGCGGCCAGAATGGCGATGGTCTGATCCCACTTGTTGTGCGGCACGTGCGGGTAAACCGTGGCGTGATCGAGCAGTTTGCCGGTGGAGTCGACCACTGCCACTTTGCAACCGGTACGCAGGCCCGGGTCGAGGCCTAGGGTTGCGCGCGGGCCGGCCGGCGCGGCCAGCAGCAAGTCGTGCAGGTTGTGCGCGAACACGTTGATCGCTTCGGTTTCGGCGCCGTCACGCAGCTCGCCGAGCAAGTCGGTTTCCAGGTGCGTGTAGAGCTTGACCTTCCACGTCCAGCGCACCACTTCGCCGAGCCATTTGTCGGCCGGGCGGTTCTGGTTCTGGATGTTGAATTGCTGACCGATCATGCCTTCGCACGGGTGCATGGTGCCCGGCAGTTCGTCGCCGACTTTCAGCGCGGAACTGAGAATGCCTTCGTTGCGGCCACGGAAAATCGCCAGTGCGCGGTGCGACGGCATGCTTTTCAGTGGCTCGTCGTGTTCGAAGTAGTCGCGGAATTTGGCGCCTTCTTCTTCCTTGCCGGCGATGACGCGGGCACTGAGGGTCGCTTCCTGCTTCAGGTAATTGCGCAGTTTTTCCAGCAGGCTGGCGTCTTCGGCGAAGCGCTCCATCAGGATGTACTTGGCGCCTTCCAGCGCTGCCTTCACATCGGCCACGCCTTTTTCCGCGTCGACGAAGCGTGCGGCTTCGGTTTCCGGGGTCAGGTTCGGGTCGTTGAACAGCCCATCAGCCAGCTCGCCGAGGCCGGCTTCCAGGGCGATCTGGCCCTTGGTGCGGCGCTTCTGTTTGTACGGCAGGTACAAGTCTTCGAGGCGGGTTTTGGTGTCGGCGAGTTTGATGTCGCGCTCAAGGGCTGGGGTGAGTTTGCCTTGCTCTTCGATGCTGGCGAGGATGCTGATGCGCCGTTCGTCGAGTTCTCGCAGGTAGCGCAGACGCTCTTCCAGATGACGCAACTGGGTGTCATCGAGGCTGCCGGTGACTTCTTTCCGGTAACGGGCGATGAAGGGAACGGTAGAGCCTTCATCGAGTAGCGCGACGGCCGCTTCGACCTGTTGTGGGCGTACACCGAGTTCCTCGGCAATGCGGCTGTTGATGCTGTCCATAAAACCACCTGACATATTGTGAAAGCAGGCTCGCAGGCACGGAAATAAAGGCCCGGAGTCTGGTTGAGCGGCTAGAAAATTGCCGCTGCCTGGGTCAAAAGGCAGCCCGTTGACCCGTGAAATCGAACAATTACTGCGTGCGGCTGGAAAAAAAGCCTGCCACCTGCGGTAACGATTCAGACGTTGCCTGGCACAAAACGCCGCGCATTATAACCAGCGTTCTGTCATTCGGGGGCGTTGCAGTCTGTAGGCATAAACCCCGGTTTTCTGGCAGTGAAGGAAAAATCTGCTAACAATGCACACGGTGCGTATAACGACAGCTACGCCATAATGCGCGCCGAGCTAAAAGGAGCATCTAATGAGCAGCACTGCACAAACTGCTGAAGGCGAAAAAATTCTCATCGTTGACGATGATCCGGGCCTAAGCAGCCTGCTGGAACGTTTTTTCGTCAGCAAGGGCTACCGTGCCCGTACCGTACCCAATACAGAGCAGATGGATCGTCTGCTGTCGCGTGAAGTCTTCAATCTGGTCGTCCTCGACCTGATGCTGCCCGGCGAAGACGGTCTGACTGCTTGCCGCCGCCTGCGTGGCGCGAACAACCAGATTCCGATCATCATGCTCACTGCCAAAGGCGATGAGTTGAGCCGCATCAAGGGTCTGGAACTGGGCGCCGACGATTATCTGGCCAAACCATTCAACCCGGACGAGCTGATGGCCCGGGTCAAAGCCGTCCTGCGCCGTCAGGCCGCACCGGTACCGGGCGCGCCGGGCAGTGAAGACGAAAATGTCACCTTCGGTGATTACGTGTTGTCACTGGCCACTCGCGAGCTGAAACGCGGCGAAGAAGTGCACATGCTCACCACTGGTGAGTTTGCGGTACTCAAGGCCTTGGTGATGAACGCGCGTCAGCCGCTGACTCGCGACAAGCTGATGAACCTGGCCCGTGGCCGCGAGTGGGATGCCCTTGAGCGTTCCATCGACGTGCAGATTTCCCGTCTGCGCCGCATGATCGAGCCTGATCCGTCGAAGCCACGGTATATCCAGACTGTCTGGGGCGTGGGCTACGTGTTCGTACCCGATGGTGCTGCCACCAAGTGATCGGTGATTTGTAGGAGCGGGTCTGCAGGTCTTGGTCGAACGGCCATGCCCGCAGACTCGCAATCCGCAATATGCGAGCATGGCTCGCTCCTGCAAGTGTGTAGCGGTTATAGATGAAAACCCCCGTCTGGTTCCCCCAAAGTTTTTTCTCCCGCACCCTCTGGCTGGTGCTCATCGTCGTGCTGTTTTCCAAAGCGCTGACCCTGGTTTATCTGTTGATGAACGAGGACGTGCTGGTGGACCGCCAATACAGCCACGGCGTCGCCCTGACGCTGCGTGCCTATTGGGCCGCTGACGAAGAAAACCGCGCGAAGATCGCTGATGCCGCGACCCTGATCCGGGTGGTCGGCGCCGGTGTGCCGGAAGGTGAGCAGCACTGGCCGTACAGCGAAATCTACCAGCGGCAGATGCAGGCGGAGCTGGGCGCCGATACCGAAGTGCGTTTGCGCATGCATTCGCCGCCGGCATTGTGGGTGCGTGCGCCGAGCCTCGGTGATGGCTGGCTGAAGGTGCCGTTGTATCCGCACCCGTTGCGCGGCCAGAAAATCTGGAACGTGCTCGGCTGGTTCCTCGCCATCGGCTTGTTGTCGACGGCGTCTGCATGGATTTTCGTCAGCCAGCTCAACCAGCCATTGAAACGCTTGGTCTACGCCGCCCGGCAACTCGGTCAGGGCCGCAGCGTGCGGCTGCCGATCAGCGACACGCCGAGCGAAATGACCGAGGTCTATCGCGCCTTCAACCAGATGGCCGAAGACGTCGAACAGGCCGGACGCGAGCGCGAATTGATGCTGGCCGGTGTGTCCCATGACTTGCGCACACCATTGACCCGATTGCGCCTGTCGCTGGAGTTGATGGGCGATCGCAATGACTTGACCGATGACATGGTCCGCGACATCGAAGACATGGACGCGATTCTCGACCAGTTCCTCGCGTTTATTCGCGATGGTCGCGACGAGTCTGTGGAAGAGGTGGATCTCAGCGATCTGGTGCGCGAAGTGGCTGCGCCGTACAACCAGAATGAAGAGCGGGTGCGTTTGCGTCTGGAGCCGATCCAGCCGTTTCCGTTGCGTCGGGTGTCGATGAAGCGGTTGCTCAACAACCTGATCGGCAACGCCTTGAACCATGCCGGTGGCAGCGTTGAGGTCGCAGCTTATGTGTCCGGTGACGTCAGTGCGCCGTATGTGGTGCTGAGCGTGATGGACCGTGGCGCGGGTATCGATCCTTCGGAGCTTGAGGCGATTTTCAACCCGTTCACCCGAGGCGATCGTGCCCGCGGTGGCAAAGGCACAGGCCTGGGCCTGGCGATCGTGAAGCGGATTGCTTCGATGCATGGCGGCAATGTCGAACTGCGCAACCGCTCCGGAGGCGGATTGGAGGCGCGGGTGCGGTTGCCGTTGGGGTTGATGTTGCCGCGTGATGCTGTTTAAGCGCTGAGATCTTCAATAGGGCGGATGGCCCCTTCGCGAGCACGCTCGCTCCCACATTTTGGAATGCGATCAACTGTGGGAGCGAGCCTGCTCGCGAAGGCGGCTTTCCAGCCGCCGAATATCTCTGGGTTAACCTTTGCCCTTGGTGCGAGTCATATTCGGCCCGCCATTCTTCTCAAGATGCTCGATGATGATCCCCGCCACATTCTTCCCCGTGGTGGTCTCGATCCCTTCCAGACCCGGTGACGAGTTCACTTCCATTACCAGCGGCCCGTGATTGGAACGCAGGATGTCCACACCCGCCACCGCCAGGCCCATGACTTTCGCGGCGCGCAATGCGGTCATGCGTTCTTCCGGGGTGATCTTGATCAGGCTGGCGCTGCCGCCACGATGCAGGTTGGAGCGGAATTCGCCCGGCTTGGCCTGACGCTTCATCGCGGCGATGACTTTGTCGCCCACCACGAAGCAACGAATATCCGCGCCGCCCGCTTCCTTGATGTATTCCTGAACCATGATGTTTTGCTTCAGGCCCATGAACGCCTCGATCACCGACTCTGCCGCCGTGGCGGTTTCGCACAACACCACACCGATGCCTTGGGTGCCTTCCAGCACCTTGATCACCAATGGCGCGCCGTTGACCATGTCGATCAGGTCGGGAATGTCATCCGGCGAGTGAGCAAAACCGGTCACCGGCAGACCGATGCCGCGCCGCGACAGCAGTTGCAGTGAACGCAGCTTGTCCCGCGAGCGGGCGATGGCCACCGATTCATTGAGCGGGAACACCCCCATCATTTCAAACTGGCGCAACACCGCGCAGCCGTAAAACGTCACCGACGCGCCGATCCGCGGAATCACCGCGTCGAAACCCTCCAGCGGTTTGCCGCGATAGTGGATCTGCGGCTTGTGGCTGGCGATGTTCATGTAGGCGCGCAAGGTGTCGATCACTACCATTTCATGCCCGCGCTCGGTTCCGGCTTCGACCAGACGGCGGGTGGAATACAGACGCGGGTTCCGCGACAGCACAGCGATCTTCATGCAACACCTGTGGAGGAGGTAGATACCGGGAACACCGGCTTGTCTTGTACATACTTGATACCCGGATTGACCACCAACTGGCCATCGATCAGGGCTTTGGAACCGAGCAACAGGCGATAGCGCATGGACTTGCGGCAGGCGAGGGTGAACTCGACCGGCCAGACCCGATCACCCAGGGCAAGGGTGGTGCTGATCACATAACGCTCCTGGGCATGTCCGTTGGAGCTCTTGATGGTTTTGCGCGTCACCAGCGGCGCTTCGCAGCGGCGGTGACGCAACTGCACCACCGTGCCCAGGTGCGCGGTGAAACGCACCCACTTCTCGCCGTCGCGTTCGAACGGTTCGATGTCGGTGGCATGCAGGCTGGAAGTGCTAGCGCCAGTGTCGATTTTCGCTCGCAGGCCCGCGACTCCCAAATCCGGGAGCGCCACCCACTCGCGCAGACCGACAACGGTCAAATGGTCAAATGTCTTCAATAGAAAAAACCAACGATTAACGCGTCCAGGCCTCAGGTGAAATCCGGGCCAACGCTTTGAATGCAGGTTTGGCGAACCAGTATCCCTGCATCAGAAATATTCCACAGTCCGCCAGGAAATCCCGTTCACCGGCGCTCTCGATGCCTTCGGCAATGACTGTAACGTTCAACTCCGCACAGATTGTGACAATCCCCCGGACGATCGCCTGACGAACACGGTCTTGGTCGACATCGCGGATCAGCGCCATGTCGAGTTTGATCAGGTCCGGTTGGAAATCGGCCAGCAGATTGAGCCCCGAATAACCGGCACCGAAATCGTCGATGGCAGTCTTGAAGCCGAATTCGCGGTATTCACGCAGAATATTGGTCAAATGGCGATAGTTATCTACGTGCTCGCTTTCCAGGGTTTCGAAAATCAGTCGGTCGATGGGGAAACGATGTTTTTTTGCCGCCTCGAGCGTACTGCGAATGCACAGCTCTGGACGATAGACGGCGTTGGGCATGAAGTTGATCGACAAGTGTGTCTGCATATTTAGATCGGCCGCGCCTTCAATGGCGCGGGTCCGGCAGAGCTGGTCAAAACGGTAGCGGTTTTCTTCTGTAACCTGATCCAACACAGTGAGTGCGCCTTCACCGTTCACACCACGAACCAGTGCATCATGGGCAAAAATCGACTGGCCGCGCAGGTCCACGATGGGTTGGTAGGCATAGTCAAAATCGAAGCCCAAAGGTTCACTGTGCTGGCAGCCCTGGCAACCGGTGTGGGTCGAGGTCAATGAAGAGGGAAATTTAGTCACTCGAGCACCCCCATGCCGGTGCACCGGCCAAGATCACAGTCTATCTGGAGGGCCGAGTTCTTGCGCCCGACAGAAACGGTAGTACAGTTCCGACTACTGGCTGAACGAGGAATTCAAATGGCACAAAAAAGCGAAGAGGACGACAAGGTCCGTCTCGACAAGTGGCTGTGGGCCGCGCGTTTTTACAAAACCCGTGCCTTGGCCAAAGCGGCGATCGAAAGCGGCAAGGTGCATTGTCGCGGTGAGCGCTGCAAGCCTGGCAAAGAGCCGCGCATTGGTGATGAGTTCGAGATTCGTACCGGTTTTGAGGTGCGCACGGTGAAGGTCGAGGCGTTGTCAATTGTGCGGCGTGGCGCGCCCGAAGCGCAGACGTTGTATTCGGAGACCGAGGCGAGCATTGCCAAGCGTGAAGCGGCTGCGGCGATGCGCAAGGCGGGGGCGCTGGGTGTGAGCACCGACGGCAAGCCGAGCAAGAAGCAGCGGCGGGATTTGTTCAAGTTTCGCGGCAGCAGTAACGACGAGTAATTGTGGCGAGGGAGCTTGTCGAATCGTCGCACCGTCCCGCTCGGCTGCGCAGCAGTCGCTATACCCGTCGATGCGTTTGTATTCTGGAATACGTGCTCGATGGAACAGAGCGTCCTTCGGCCGCCAGCGGGAGCAAGTTCCCTCGCCACAGGTGTTGCGCAAAACTGTCAGTTTGCTGCTGATACCACACTCATCCGCGAAACCAGCGGCAACTTGCCCAGCAACGCAAAGACCGGCGCCGTCACCTTCAGCCAGAAGTTCGCGGCGTGATACGCAAACGGCGTGTAGTAACCCCAGCCCAACGCCCACACCGCCAGCAGCATACCGCCGATGTAATCGTCCTGACCCCAATGCGCACCGGCCACCAGACGCGGCAGCATGAACAACAATGCCAGACCCCAGATCGTCACAAACTGGCCAACCGTACGGCTGAACACGCCCATGAACAGCGCCCAGATCAGCAACACCGAAGCATGATCACCGGGGAAACTCTGGCTCGAGCGATCCTTCAGCTCCCAGGTCTTCTCCAGGTGCGGGAAGTAATCGCTGATATGCACCGCGCCTTCCAGCACCATCGACGGGCTGCTGTGTTGCCAGTCCATGTGGTCGGCGAACTTGGAAAACAGCGTGCGGATCACCACCATCAACAGCAGGATCGAGAAAAAACCGAAGAATGCACGACGCACATCAATGGCCTTGAACACCCAGTCGCCCTTGATCAGCAGCGTCAGCAGAATCAGCCCGACAACGATGTCGAACGGGCGCAGACTTGCAATTGCCCAGATGTGGAGCCATATCGGGTTGCTGGCCAGCGGTGTGTTGAGCGAGCGGAACAGCCACTCGTCGAAAATCACACACAGCGAGTTGCCCGTAGGCCATAACCAGAAAGCCAGTAGCGCTAATGGCACTGCGTTGCACAGAACCAGCCGGCCGAGGTTCCACCTTGATTGGAACAAACCCGGATTGTTCATAAAATGCCTCCCATGGCTAAGCAGTCGGCACCAAAAAGGGTGCCAAGAAACGCAAATTTTCACGTTTTGTAACCATTTTGTCATCACTTTCAGATACCCAGACCTATGACCGATCTAACGGATACCGATTTCACCCAACGCTTCATCTTCGATGACAGCGACACACGCGGCGAACTGGTTGCGCTTGAACGCAGCTACGCCGAAGTCCTCGCCAAGCACCCGTACCCGGAGCCGGTCGCGCAACTGCTCGGCGAATTGATGGCGGCCGCCTCGTTGCTGGTGGGCACTCTGAAGTTCGATGGTCTGCTGATTCTGCAGGCGCGCTCGGAAGGCCCGATTCCCTTGCTGATGATTGAATGCTCCAGCGAGCGCGAGATCCGTGGCCTGGCGCGTTACAACGCCGAGCAGATCGCGCCGGATGCCACCCTTGCCGACCTGATGCCGGGCGGCGACCTGACCCTGACCGTCGACCCGACTGTGGGCCAGCGCTACCAGGGCATCGTCGATCTCGATGGCGAAACCTTGTCGGAATGCTTCACCAACTATTTCGTCATGTCGCAACAGGTCGGCACGCGCTTCAAGCTGTTCGCCGACGGCCGTCGTGCCCGCGGGATGCTGTTGCAGCAACTGCCGGCCGACCGTTTGAAAGATGAAGAAGAACGCGCCGAAAGCTGGCAGCACATCACTGCACTGGCGAGCACGCTGACCGCCGATGAGTTGTTGAGCCTGGACAACGAAACCGTATTGCATCGCCTCTACCACGAAGAGCAGGTGCGCCTGTTCGATGTGCAGAACCTGCGCTTCCGTTGCAGCTGCTCGCGGGAACGCTCGGGCAATGCGCTGGTCAGTCTGGGTCTGGAAGATGCGCAGGCACTGGTGGCCGAACGCGGTGGCGAAGTCGAGATCGATTGCCAGTTCTGCAACCAGCGTTACCTGTTCGACGCGGCTGATATTGCTCAATTGTTCGCTGGCGCAGGCGTCGACACGCCGTCAGATACCCGGCACTAAAACGGTTCAGCGCAGGTAAATTCACTGCGTAACGACGGAATTTCGCCGTTACGACGGGAGGACCCTACTCTTTTTGGGCTTTTCTGGCATAATCCGGCCCACTTTTTTCGCGGTAGTAGTGCACGACTTTCTACTACAAAACGTTTGGAGCACACTCGGCCACTGGCCGACGGGGAACCTCATGACGCAAGCCAATAACGCCGTGTACACCGATCTGAGTGTTGATGATCTGGTTAAAGAAGCCCTGCAACGCGGTGAGGGCGAGCTTGCCGATACCGGCGCTCTGGTTGTTCGCACTGGTCACCGCACCGGTCGTTCGCCTGTTGACCGTTTCATCGTTGAAGAGCCTTCCACCCAGGCCGCTATCGCCTGGGGCCCGATCAACCGCAAGTTCCCGGCCGACAAGTTCGATGCGCTGTGGGCTCGCGTAGAAGCCTTCAACAACGCGCAAGAGCACTTTGTGTCCCACGTGCATGTAGGCGCGGCGGAAGATCACTACCTGGCCGTGAAAATGACCACCCAGACTGCCTGGCAGAATCTGTTCGGTCGTTGCCTGTTCATCAACCCGGCCCAGTACAACCCGGCCGGTCGTGAAGAGTGGCAAGTGCTCAACGTGGCCAACTTCGAATGCGTGCCTGAGCGTGATGGCACCAACTCCGATGGTTGCGTGATCCTCAACTTCGCACAGAAGAAAGTGCTGATCGCCGGCATGCGTTACGCCGGTGAGATGAAGAAAGCCATGTTCTCCGTGCAGAACTTCCTGCTGCCGGCCGCTGACGTGCTGCCAATGCACTGCGCTGCCAACATCGGCGAAGAAGGCGACGTGACCCTGTTCTTCGGTCTGTCGGGCACCGGTAAAACCACCCTGTCGGCCGACGAAAGCCGTTACCTGATCGGTGACGACGAACACGGCTGGGGCGAAGGCGTGGTGTTCAACATCGAGGGCGGTTGCTATGCCAAGTGCATCGACCTCTCCGAGAAGAATGAGCCGGTCATCTGGAAAGCCATCAAGCACGGCGCCGTGCTGGAAAACGTCGTCATCGACGACGCCAAGCACGCCGACTACGCCGATGTCAGCCTGACCCAGAACAGCCGCGCCGCGTACCCGCTGGAGCACGTTGCCAAGCGTTCCGAGAAGAACCTGGGTGGCGAGCCAAACGCTGTGATCTTCCTGACCTGCGACCTGACCGGCGTCCTGCCGCCAGTGTCGATCCTCAACGAAGAACAAGCGGCTTACCACTTCCTGTCCGGCTACACCGCACTGGTGGGCTCGACTGAAATGGGTTCGGGCAGCGGCATCAAGTCGACCTTCTCCACCTGCTTCGGCGCACCGTTCTTCCCGCGTCCGGCTGGCGAATACGCAGAACTGCTGATCAAGCGCATCCGCGGCTTCGGCTCCAAGGTCTACCTGGTCAACACCGGCTGGACCGGCGGCGGCTACGGCGTCGGCAAACGCTTCAACATCCCGACCACCCGTGCGGTGATCGCAGCGATCCAGAGCGGCGCGCTGATCGGTGCCGCCACCGAACACCTCGACACCATCAACCTCGACGTGCCACTGGCCGTACCGGGCGTTGAAACCAACCTGCTCAACCCACGCAACACCTGGGCTGACAAGGCTGCGTACGACGAGGCTGCGAAAGCACTGGCCGGTCTGTTCATCGAGAACTTCAAGAAGTTCGAAGTGAGCGACGCGATCAAGGCTGCTGGGCCTAAGTTGTAAGACTTAGTTCTGGTGAATGAAAAAGCCGCCTCTTGAGGGCGGCTTTTTTGTGGGTGATGGGTTGGATGTCATTATCAGATCAACTGCCATTATTCCCGCAGCGTTCGCGTTAAACAGCCAGAATAATGCCACTTAAGTAGCCGCGAACTCTAAACGCCGTTCTTCTTCTCTTCAGCCTTTATAGCCATTGCCGCCTGGTATGCAGTACTCGCAGCATCTCCACAGCATCAACTTTGATTGTGTAGATGATGTAGTAGTTTGGGGTGACAACCATTTCGCGGGTGCCTTGCGCGATACCTCTTTTGTATAAAGCTGGCTGTTGGCGGACGCTTTCTCCCTTCGATTCGAAAAGCTCATCGAGCTTAATCGCTGCAGCGGGATTTTCCTGACCGATACGCTCCATGATGTTTTCTCGGTCATCCAGCGCCTCTTGGCGCCAGACCAACCTCATCAACGTACTCGCTGACGCAGGGCATCCCGCTTAGCGGCAAATATCCTGCGAGCGTCTTCATCGCTGACGCTGGGTCTTGGGTCATCAATGCTGATTTGTACCTGTTGCTTGACCCATTCTTCATATGCCGCCGCTTCATGAGCTTGTTTCATCGCTTCGGCGCGATCAGGGCGGGCATAGGTTTTTATCTGCAGAGGGTCATAGCTGGAGGCGTCGACGTTGAAGTGATTGATACCTACTCCTTGCAGGTAGGTCACCAGTGTTTCGAACCGCTTGAACAGTCGCACCTGACCACTGCGTTGTGCTGCCAGTGAATATTCTTTGTTTCCTTGCTTAATCTGAATTGACCAGCCACCGGGTTTGGCGACGATATGTGCGCTACTGATCGAACCATTCTCAAACAATCGCGCGAGAGTACTGTGATCAATGGTTTCAGTGGTCATGACAGCGAGCTCTTGGTTGAACAATGGCTCCCATCGTACGCAATCAATAATAGTTTGCAAAATGCAGCTCCTTAAGCTTTGTGCCGAAATCCCAGCGTCAGTGTTCGAGAGAGAGGCAGGCAGTTCTAGCTGTGAGCGCGCCTGCCGAGGAGTTTGTCAGGCTGGAGCTCTCCAATTGAGCATCCGCTGCTGCGCAACCCGCAGCAGGTCACAGCCATCCTGCGTCAGCAGATAGAGGGCGTGGGTGATGTGGGGGATGTCTTCGACGTCGGCTTGTCTGAAGTTGAGGCAGTAGAGGGTGCGTAGCAGGTCGCTTGAAGCGCGCAGGCGCTGGACGGCGCATTCGAGGATGTCTTGCGGGTTGGCCGTTGTGTCGATGATCAGGGGCTTGGTGTCGGTGAGGTTGGATTCGAGTGGGCGGTAGCGATCGGTAAGAAACTGATTCCATGTTTTCATTTTTTGATCCTCATATGCTTCAGGTGAAGCCACCACATCGTGACCAAGCGACAGGAGGCAACTGTGTTCGGGTTGGTCAACCGGTGAGGATCGTGCACATACCCGGCACACCCGAAGGTGTCCCAAACACAGTCACCATAAACTGCAGGCAAATGAGTGCCGGCAGCATACAGCGCATGCGTATACACGATCCAATCGGGTGACCAAGCCCGAGCCGCTGAATTGACAGCGACAGCCACGACTATAGAGATGAGCTACACGAAGCCGATAGAAGACAAGGAGTCTGTCCTTGTAGGAACGGGACGTAGATTTGATAGGTCATCGCCGCTGATCGAACTTCTGTTTTAAACGAGCGCGTTTATCAGCCATCAATGTTCTGGCGACCTCATCGGGAATGCCGGGGCGAGGATCATCAAGGCTGGCTTGAACCTGTCGGATGAACCAAGCCGTGTAGGTATCCTCGTCACTCGGTGGACCAAACTCATCGCTCGTAACATTCATTGTTGGATTCCTGCCCAGGGTGATATAGCGCTGACCTCGAGTTATCTAGTTGTACGCCGATTGCGCTGGCCTCTGCTTGGCCACTTCAAGCAAGTCGCAACCATCCTGAACCAGCAGATAAAGCGCATTAACGATGTTGGGGATATCTTTCACATCCGCCTGTTTGAAACATAAGCAATAGAGTGTTTCCAGCAAATCTCCGGCCGCGCGTAAACGCTGATCGGCGGCATTGATCAGGTCAGTCTGGCTGGAGTGGCTGTCGATAAGCAGTACCGGGTTTTCGCTGTAGCAAGTCTTGAGCGGGCGATAGCGGTTGATCATGGTGAGGCGTGTCCTGTTCGAAGGCGCTGGGGCGGGCCGGCGGAGTGTTTGCAGCTGCGCCGGTCACTATAGAAGGGCGTTTCTCTGTGGGACAAGACAGCCGCAATGGACAGTATTCGTAGGGGTTTTTCCGTGTTTTGAGGAAATGCCCTACGTGTTTTCGCAGCTTTTTCAGGCCGAAACCCTTAGTCGCAATAATTCCTACATGTTTGTCAGGCGATTCGCGGTAAACCGCTGTATCGTGCGCGCCAGAATCTGTAGGGCGTTTCCAAACGTCTGACACGCGCTTAAAGGGAATTAGGTATGCACTGGCTACGAATGGCCGCAATTTTATTGCTCGGGCTGAGCACTTGCCGTTTGACTATGGCCTCTGACATTGGCAATGCATGGGTGCTGGATCGTCTCGATCGCACCGACTGGCCGGAGGCAATCATCAGCCAGGCGAGCATGGACACGGCGGCGCGCGGTGAGGTGTTGATGTTCGCCAAAGCCCTGTTGGCCAGCGAAGCACTGGATGAAGAGGGGCTTGAGCAGCGACTCGGTGTGCCCCACGTGCAACTGACGTCGATTCGCCACGTGCGCGACGGCCTCTGGGAGGGGTTGTTGGGCACCTATCGCAACGCCAGTCAAAACTGTGATGAACAGCTGTTCTGCCCGCGCGTGCGCAGCGTCGCTGACCTGCGTCAGTTGGCGGCAGCGTTCACCGGCGACATCAGCCCGGCCCATGCGTTGTGGGCGAGCAAAAGCCAAAACATCCATGAGCAGATGCTGAATGAGCAGTTGCGGGTGGCGGTGTTGCGTCCATGATTTTTTAAGTATTTGTGGTATGCCGGCTGGCCTCTTCGCGAGCAGGCTCGCTCCCACAGGGACCGTGGCGTTCAAGTAATCGCTGTATCATTCCGAATCGATTTGGCCCCGACCTTTTCTCGACTCGCTGCGATCGCCCGCTAGGCTGTTGGCATGGCAGCGGTCAAAGGAGTGACAGCGAATGCGTAACACCCTGGAACAGGTTTTTGGTTATCCACAGTTTCGACCCGGGCAAGAGGCGGCGATCAGCGCAGTGCTGGCCGGGCGCTCGGCGGCGGCGATTTTTCCCACCGGTTCCGGCAAGTCGATTTGCTATCAATTGCCGGCGCTGATGCTGCCGCACCTGACGTTGGTGGTCTCGCCGTTACTGGCGCTGATGCAGGATCAGTTGGCCTTCTTGCAGCGACACGGTATCTCCGCTGGCAGCATCGATTCGGCGCAGAGCCGCGATGACGCCAATGACGTGATGACTCGCGCCCGCTCGGGTGAATTGAAGATTCTGATGATCTCGGTGGAGCGCTTGAAGAACGAGCGTTTTCGCAATTTTTTGCAGCAGGTGCCGATCTCGCTGCTGGTGGTGGACGAGGCGCATTGCATCTCGGAATGGGGCCACAACTTCCGTCCCGACTACCTTAAACTGCCCGACTACCAACGCCAGTTCAACATCCCCCAGACCTTGCTGCTGACGGCTACGGCAACGCCGAAAGTCATCGCCGACATGCAGACTAAATTCGCTATCGCCGCGGATGACGTGGTGACTACCGGCTTCTATCGGCCCAACCTCAATCTGTTGGTCGAGCCGGTGCGCGGCCAGGACAAGCGGCGGCGTCTGGTGGAGTGGATGGCCGAGCGCCCGGGGCAGCCAAGCATCGTCTACGTGACCTTGCAGAAAACCGCCGAACATATCGCCGAACACCTTGAACGCAACGGCATTCAGGCCGAGGCCTACCACGCCGGTTTACCCCACGATAAACGCGAGGCCATCCAGAAGCGCTTCATGGCCGGGCACTCCAATTGTATCGTCGCGACCATCGCGTTCGGCATGGGCATCGACAAAAGTGACATCCGCAATGTGGTGCACTTCGACCTACCGAAATCCATCGAAAACTACAGCCAGGAAATCGGTCGCGCCGGGCGTGACGGGCAGCCGTCGGACTGCCTGGTATTGGCCAATCGCGACAGCCTCAATGTGCTGGAAAACTTCGTCTACGGTGATACGCCGGAGCGTGACGGCATCCGCTATGTGCTCGACGAACTGAAGGCCTCGGTGCCGGAAGGGCAGTGGGAGTTTCTGCTCGGGCCGCTGGCGGATCAGAGCAACATTCGCGCACTGCCGCTGAAGACCTTGCTGGTACAGCTGGAACTGCGCGGTTTGATCGCGCCGCGCTACGCCTATTACGCCGAGTACCGTTTCAAATACCTGCTGGAACCCGAAGCGCTGCTTGAGCGTTTCGAGGGTGAGCGCAGGGATTTCGTCGCTGCAATCATTCAGACCTCGACCCGCGCGCGCACCTGGGCCACGGTGAATTTCGAGTCGATGTATTCGCAATATTCCGCCGAACGCAATCGGGTGGTGAAGGCGCTGGATTACTTTCAGGAAAAGGGCTGGGTCGAGCTGGAAAGCAAGCAGATGACCGAGGTCTACAGTCTGTTGCACAGCAACTTTGACAGCGATGCCCTGAGCGCTGAGCTGCATGAATACTTCACCCGGCATGAGCAGGCCGAAGTGGCGCGCATCCACGCGATGCTTGAAGTATTCGCCTCCGAACGTTGCCTGGGTTATCGCCTGGCGGAGTATTTCGGTGATCACAATGCGCCCGAACAGTGTGGGCATTGTTCGGTGTGTCACGGGCAGGTTGCGCGGTTGCCGGCACCACCGGATTTGCCAGCGCTTGTGGATAAAAACTTCGCGGCGCTGTGCGGCGATTTTATCCACAGGCATGAGCAGCACACCGGGATGATTCCGACGGCGGAGCGACTGACGCGATTTTTGTGCGGGATCAGCGTGCCGCTGTTTACCAAGCTCAAGGCGCGGGCGATTCCGGGGTTTGCGGCATTGGAGGAATATCCCTACGCCGAAGTCCGCAGCTGGGCTGACAACCATTTGCTCGGTTGAGCAAGAGCCCTTGTGGGAGCGAGCCTGCTCGCGAAAGCGGTACATCAGGCAACACTATTTTGAATGTGATGACCCTTTCGCGAGCAGGCTCGCTCCCACAAAAGCATGGCTGTATCCATCCGCTGAATGTCGATCATCACGGTAATAAACTTCAAAAAACGTCGTTGGCTGACTATGGTTGAGGTCTGTCTTTGGATCGCCAACAAGAGAACAACATGAGCCAGACATCCTTCGATATTCAGCAGGCCGCCGTGATCGGTGCGGGCACCATGGGTCGGGGCATTGTCATGTGCCTGGCCAACGCCGGTGTGACGGTGCAGTGGGTGGATAACAATCCACAGATGCTTGAACAGGCCGTCGCCAACGTGGCCGAGACTTATGCACACAACGTGCGCCAGGGGCGGATTGATCAGACCGAGGCGGATGCGCGTTTGGCGCGGATCAGTGCGGCGGCGGATTATGCGGCGATTCGCAATGTCGACCTGGTGATCGAGGCGGTGTACGAGAATCTTGAGCTGAAGCAGAAAATCTTTCGTGAGCTGGATGGCTTGCTCAAGCCTGAGGCCTTGCTGGCGAGCAATACCTCGGCGCTGGACATCGATGCGATTGCTGCGGCGACAAGGCGTCCGGAGCAAGTGCTGGGCCTGCATTTCTTCAGCCCGGCGCACATCATGAAACTGCTGGAAATCGTTCGCGGCGCGCAGACTTCTGCGGCAGTGCTGGAGGCGGCGCTGGCGCTGGGCAAGCGCATGGGCAAAGTCAGTGTGGTGTCGGGCAACTGCCACGGCTTTATCGGCAATCGCATGCTGCATCCGTATGTGCTGGAGGCGCGCAAGATGTTGCTTGAGGGTGCTTATCCACAGCAGGTCGACGCGGCGCTGCAAGGTTTCGGTTTTGCCATGGGGCCGTTTCGCATGTACGACGTGGTCGGCATCGATCTGGAATGGCGTGCTCGCGAGTTGGCCGGCAAGGGCCAGGATGCGCCAGAGGTTCAGGTGGATAACCGCTTGTGCGAGCTGGGCCGGTTCGGGCAGAAGTCTGGCAACGGTTATTACCATTACGAGCCGGGCAGTCGTCAGGCCGAGCACGATCCTGAGGTCGATGCGCTGGTATTGCGGGTCAGCGAAGGGCTGGGCTTCCAGCGCCGCGAGATCGGCCCGGAGGAGATTCTGGAGCGCTGCCTGCTGGCACTGGTCAACGAAGGCGCGAAGATTTTGCAGGAGGGCATTGCCGAGTCGGCGCGCGACATTGATCTGGTGTACCTGAATGGCTACGGCTTCCCGGCAGACAAGGGTGGGCCGATGGCCTGGGCGGATCAGCAGGGGCTGGCGGATATTCATCAGCGGTTACTGGCGCTGGAGACGCGGCAAGGCGATCAGTGGAAACCGGCTCGGTTAATTGGTGAGTTGGCGGCACTGGGCAAGGGGTTTGCAGATCGTTAAGTCGGGCGGCGGTGCTGACGCCTTCGCGAGCAGGCTCTCTCCCACGGAGAGCGCATTTCAAATGTGGGAGCGAGCCTGCTCGCGGAGGGGGCGGCGCGATTTTGAATTAGACTCGCCCATTAACTTCAGGGATTGCTGAGCAATGTCCAACCCGATGCCACAACGCACTGACTACCCGCACTTCCAGCCCATCACCACACGCTGGCACGACAACGACGCCTACGGGCACGTCAACAACGTCACCTACTACAGCTTCTTCGACACGGCCGTGAACACCTACCTGATTCAGGTCGGTGGTCTGGATATCCATGATGGCGAGGTGGTGGGTTTTGTGGTCAGTTCGGCGTGTGATTACTTCACCTCGATCGCTTTCCCGGATCTGATCGAGATCGGTCTGCGGGTCGGTAAGCTGGGCAACAGTTCGGTGCAATACGAATTGGCGGTGTTCAAGGTCGGCGAAAGCGAGGCGTGTGCGGCCGGGCGCTTCGTTCACGTATTCGTCGATCGGGCGAGTAATCAGCCTGTGCCGATTCCTGCCGAACTGCGGCAGGCACTGGAATACCTGGTGGTGTGAAAGGCAAAAAAAATCGCAGCCCGAGGGCTGCGATTTTTGTTCAAGCATTCGCCTTAACGGTGGCGATAGTACTTGTGATGCTTGCGGTGGCCGTAGGCATGGCCGCGACCACGGTGGTCGTCACGATAGTAGCGACGATCGTCATGGCGACGGTCGTAACGACGATCGTCGTCATCGCTCTTGTTGCCCATGTAGTTGCCCAGCGCGCCACCGGCGCCGCCACCTGCTGCGGAGCCGATCAGGCTGCCGGTGGTGCCGCCCATGCTGCGGCCGACCACGTTACCGCCGGCTGCGCCCAGCGCACCACCGATGGCGGCTTCGCCACGGCTGCGTTTGTCAGCGCCGACCGCACTACCACCCGCGCCGCCCAGGGCTGCGCCAATGGTGGAACCTGTATTGCCGCCTAAGGACTGACCGACGACCGAGCCAAGAACCCCGCCCAATGCGCCGCCCACACCTGCTTCGGTGGTGCCGCCTGCGCAAGCAAAACCACTGACCAGGCCAAGGGACAACAAGAGAATCGAGGAGAACTTCATAGATGAGCCTCAAAGGGATGACGGCGCCGATCCTGAGGCTGTGTAACAAGCGTGACAATCGAAATCCGACGAATAACACGACTTGTATACAAAAACGTAAGTTACTGTTTTATGGGCGGAACTTAACGGTTTTTCGCCGGTCTTTAGCTACTTCGGACAGGCCGCTTTTGTGAAAAAGCGGCCTTTTTTGTGGGCGTTTGAAAAGTCCAATCCGCAGATAATTACACAACTCTGTGGCGAGGGAGTTTGCTCCCGCTAGGCTGCGAAGCGGCCCCAAACCGGTTGACGCGTTCACCCGACGCAACGCTTTAAAAGGAATGGGAGTCCTTCGGCCTCCAGCGGGGGCAAGCTCCCTCGCCACAGTGGGGCCAATCGTCAGGCCGATTTGGCCATGATCAATCCAGTCTCGCTCGCCGCTTCCAACCGGATCGCAATGAACTTCGACGTCGGCGTATGGCTGCCATCCCCAGTGCTTTCCAGCGGCACCAGCGGATTCACTTCCGGGTAATACGCGGCCGCTTGTCCGGCGGGAATATCAAACGCCAGCAGCGTGAAGCCCTTCACGCGACGCTCGCGACCATCGTCCCAGATCGACACGATGTCTGCCTTCTGCCCCGGACGGAAGCCCAGACGAATGATGTCGGCCTCGTTGGCGAACAGCACATCGCGCTGGCCTTTCACCCCGCGATAACGGTCGTCGAGGCCATAAATCGTCGTGTTGTACTGATCGTGGGAGCGCATCGATTGCAAGATCAGGTCCGGCAGTTGCCCGGTGGCGCGGGTGCGTTCGTGCACCAGATCTTTCGGCAACATGTTCGCGCGGAAGTTGGCGCGGCCCGACGGCGTGTTCCACTTGCGCGCGCCAGCGCTGTTGCCGAGGTAGAAGCCGCCCGGGTTCTTGATCTTTTCGTTGAATTCTTTGAAGTTGGGAATGGTGTCGGCGATCAGTTCGCGGATGCGCCCGTAATCAGCCACCAGCCAGTTCCAGTCCACCGGTTTGCTGCCCAGTGTGGCGGCGGCGATACCGGCGATGATCGACGGCTCCGAACGCATCTGGTTCGACAGCGGCTGCAACTGACCGTTGGAGGCGTGAACCATGCTGAACGAGTCTTCCACGGTGACGGCTTGCGGGCCTTCGGTCTGGATGTCGATGTCGGTCCGACCGAGGCACGGCAGGATCAACGCGTCCTTACCGTGAGCCAGATGGCTGCGGTTGAGTTTGGTACTGATCTGCACAGTCAGGTCGCAATTGCTCAGCGCCTCGAACGTGCGCGGGCTGTCTGGCGTGGCTTGGGCGAAGTTGCCGCCCAGACCGATGAAGACTTTGGCGCGACCTTCAGCCATCGCGTGGATCGCTTCGACCACGTTGTGGCCGTTGTGGCGTGGCACCTTGAACTGGAAGCGTCGCTCCAGCGAATCGAGGAACGCCACCGGCGGACGCTCGTTGATGCCCATCGTGCGGTCGCCCTGCACGTTACTGTGGCCACGCACCGGGCACAGGCCGGCGCCTGGTTTACCGATGTTGCCGCGCAACAGCATCAGGTTGGCGATTTCCTGGATGGTCGGCACCGAATGGCGATGCTGGGTGATGCCCATCGCCCAGCACATGATCACGTTCTTGCCCTTGGCGTACATGCGCGCGGCTTGCTCGATTTCTACGAGGGTCAGGCCGGACTGCTCGACGATCTGTTCCCACGGCGTGTCATCGACCACGCCGAGGTACTCGAGCACGTTGGCGCTGTGGGCGTTGAGGAAATCGTGATCGAACACGGCAGGTTCGCCAGCCTTCTGCGCATCGCGTTCCCACTGCAGGAGGAACTTGGCCATGCCGCGCAGCACGGCCATGTCGCCACCGAGTGCCGGGCGGAAATACGCGGTGTTGGTCGGCTTGTCACCGTTGGTGAGCATTTCGATCGGGTGTTGCGGGTGCTGGAAACGCTCCAGACCCCGCTCTTTCAATGGGTTGATGCACACCACTTGCGCGCCGCGTTTCACCGCTTCACGCAAGGGTTCGAGCATGCGCGGGTGGTTGGTGCCCGGATTCTGGCCCCAGACGAAAATCGCATCGGCGTGTTCGAAATCGTCGAAGGTCACGGTGCCTTTGCCGACGCCGACACTTTGCGCCAACGCCACACCGCTGGCTTCGTGGCACATGTTCGAGCAGTCAGGGAAGTTGTTGGTGCCGTAGGCGCGCACGAACAGCTGATACAGGTACGCCGCCTCGTTGCTGGCACGACCCGAGGTGTAAAACTCGGCCAGATCCGGGCTCGGCAGGCTTTGCAGGTGTTTGGCGATCAGCGCGTAGGCGTCGTCCCAACTGATCGGTTTGTAGCGATCGGTTTCGGCGTCATAAACCATCGGCTCGGTCAGACGGCCCTGGTACTCCAGCCAGTAATCGCTCTGCTCCAGCAGCGAAGTGACGCTGTGTTTGGCGAAGAACTTGGCATCGACGCGGCGCTTGGTCGCTTCCCAGTTCACCGCTTTGGCGCCGTTCTCGCAGAACTTGACCATGCCGCTTTCCGGCGAATCGCCCCACGCGCAACCCGGGCAGTCGAAACCGCCGTTCTGGTTGGTCTTGAGCATCATGCGCAGGTTTTTCAGGGCGTTGTCGCTGGTCAACCAGGCCTGAGCCACACTGATCAGCGCACCCCAGCCGCCGGCGGCACCTTTGTAAGGCTTGTAGCGCGGGACAGGTTTCTGGTCGGCTTGATGATGTTGGCTCACGCTTGATTCTCCATCGCGGGGCTGTACACCCGCGGCGCACTTTTCTGCGGCAGGTGGATGAGATTGAGGTTGTGTCGACGGGCCCATTGCACGGCAAGGCCCGTGGGCGCGGACAGGCTGACCAGGGTCTGGATTCCGGCGCGCAAAACTTTCTGGATCAATTCGAGACTGCAACGGCTGGTGACAATCGCCAGTCCGCCGTCTGTGGATATCTTCTGGCGGATCAGCCCGCCGATCAGCTTGTCGAGGGCGTTATGCCGACCGATGTCTTCACGACCCAGCAGCAATTCGCCGCTGGCGTTCATGAACACCGCCGCATGCACCGCGCCGCAATGCTGACCAAGCGGCTGAAACGCGCCGATGCGCTGGCGCAGTCCGTCGAGCCACTCGATCGGTGGCAGCGGCGCGCCCGACAACACCTTGAGGTCGGGCAGTGCCTGCTCCACCGCTTCAACACCGCACAATCCGCAACCGCTGGTGCCGGCCATTTGCCGACGCTGTTGCTTGAGATTCCAGAACGCGCGATTGGCGATGGTCACTTGCGCGTACTGCGCAGACCCGGCCCCTGTCAGTTGCAAGTCATAGATATCGCTGGCGTCCTCGATGATGCCGCTGCCGAGGCTGAAGCCGACGATGAAGTCTTCCAGGTCGGTCGGCGTCACCAACATCACCGCCTGGCTGATGCCGTTGTAAGCGATCGCCAACGCAACTTCCTCGGCGAGCGCAGTGCTGGCCGACTCCTCACGGGGTAAATCGCTGTAACTGTAGGTCTGGCTGGCGGCGGGCGCGGGCGTTTCAAGTGCAGGCGCCGCGCAGGCTGGGCGCTTGGCGTTCATGGCATCACCGACGGTTTGTTCAACGCTAAGACTAGGCGCGGCAAGTTGTCGCGTCTAATCGCTAGTGTCGATCTATCGATAGATGCCGTCGATCAAACCACCGTTGGCGATTTCTGATACAGCGCAAAACAGGCCTCGGCCAGCGCCGAGCGCGGCGCCCCGCGACGCATGATCAAGCCGAGCGGGGCAAGGGTCTGGGCGTTTTCGATGGGTTGCAGGCGCAGGTGGTCGGTGAGTTTTTCCAGCCCACCGTCCAGCGGCATGATCGCGCAGCAGAACCCGCCGTGCACCGCTTGTAATAATTGATGCACCGCGTCGGTTTGCAGCAGCGGTTGCGGAGTCAGGCCACGGCTGTGGAAATTGTGGTCGATGGACTGACGGAAATGCATGCCACTGGTGAGCATGCCCAGCGGCAATTCGATCAGCGACTGCCAACTCAACGGGGCGTCGCCAAAGGTGAACGAGCGCTGATCGTAGAGCAGGCCCATGCGCGTTTCACTGAAGGCCAGGGATTCGAAGCGCTCGTTATCCAGACGATCGAGATAGGACACGCCGAGGTCGATGCGGTTGTTCGCCAAATGCTCGAGGATCTGTTCGGAGCTCAGCGCCGACATTTCAAAGCGCAAATTCGGGTGGGCGCTGTGCAGGCGTTGCATCAATGGCAGCGGATCGAAACTCGACAGCGGCACCACGCCCAGTCGCAGCGTGCCGATCAGGTTGCCACGACACGCCGCCGCTTCCGCGTGCAAACCGTCATAAGCCGCCATCACCGACCGTGCCCACGCCAGCACGCGCTCGCCCGGCGCGGTGAAACCTTCGAAGCGCTGGCCACGGTTGACCAGCGGCAGGTCGAGTTCTTCTTCGAGGCTGCGCAGGCGCATCGACAGAGTGGGCTGGGTGATGTGGCAACGCGCGGCGGCCTGGCCGAAGTGGCGGGTTTCGTCGAGGGCGATGAGGAATTTCAGCTGCTTGATGTCCATCTTCGCTCCAGGCGCTGGCGGGGGTGGGCGATTCTACCGCTTGCGCGGTGGCGGGGTCATTGGTCGGCTTGGAACCGCGTTTGTCCGTCGTGGTCTAGGCTTGGACGTCTGGAACCCAAATCAAGGAGTGTGCGCTATGAGTCTTTTGAGCTTTGTGAAAGAAGCCGGTGAGAAGCTGATCGATCTGCTGACCCCGGGCAACGCCAATGCCAGTGAGCAGTTGAAGGAACACATCAGCAAAGTCGGTCTGGGCAATCCGAATGTGCAGGCGACGGTGGATGGCGACAAAGTGACCGTCACCGGTGAAGTCGCGAGTCAGGAAGAGAAAGAGAAGATTCTGCTGGCGGTGGGCAATATTGAGGGTGTGGGCAGCGTTGATGATCAGATTACGGTGACCGGGCCGGTGGTGGCCGCAGCAAAGTTTGTCGTGGTGAAAAAAGGCGACACCCTCAGCGCGATTTCGCTCGCTGTGTATGGTAATGCCAACCAGTACAACAAGATCTTTGAAGCCAACAAACCGATGCTCAAGGACGTGAACAAAATCTATCCGGGGCAGACACTGCGTATCCCTGAGTAACGCCAAACCTTTGTGGCGAGGGAGCTTGCTCCCGCTGGGCTGCGCAGCAGCCCCAAACCGGCAAACGCGAGATGTCTGAACCTGCGCGTCAGTTGAGGATGGGAGTCCTTCGGCCTCCAGCGGGAGCAAGCTCCCTCGCCACAATGGATTTACAAGCCTGAAATCAGATCGCGGTAATCCTCAACCGCCGCAAACTCAGCCGTGTCCTTCGGCCCTTTGCGACTGTCCGGCTCTTTCACCGCCAACAAATGCGCCACACCAAAATCCCGCGCACTGCGCAGAATCGGCAAGGTGTCGTCGATAAACAGACTGCGCGCCGGATCAAAGCCGATGTCCGCCTGCAAGGCATCCCAGAACTGCGGGTTCTCCTTGGGATAACCATAATCGTGGGAGCTGATCAGCCGCTCGAAGTACGGCGCCAGTTCGATACGCTCCAGCTTCAATGACAGTGAATCGCGGTGCGCGTTGGTGATCATGATCACCCGTTTACCAGCGCGTTTGATTGCTTCCAGAAAGGTATCGGCGTCCGGTCGCAGGGCGATCAGGTGCGCGGTTTCCAGCTTCAGTTCACGCACCGACAACTTCAGCTCGGCGCTCCAGAAATCCAGGCAGTACCACTGCAACTGGCCTGCGTGGCGTTCGAACAGCGGCTGCAATTCCATCTCGGCCATGGCCCGGCTGACCCCGTGCAGTTCGGCGTAACGATGGGGCAGGTGTTCCAGCCAGAAGTGATTGTCGAAGTGCAGATCCAGCAGCGTGCCGTCCATGTCCAGCAGAACGGTATCGATGTCGGACCACGGTAATGAAGGCATGGCAACGTCTCGAACGGTAGAAAGATATCCGACATAAACAATCGGGAAAGCCGCGTTATAGTAGCGCGTTCACGCCAAGGAGCTTTGCATGCGCCAGAAACCCACCGTACTTGCCCGCGAGATCGTCGCCACCAGTCGCCTGTTTTGCGTCGAAGAACTCAAACTGCGTTTTTCCAACGGTGTGGAACGCACTTACGAGCGTCTGGTCGGCAAAGGTGCGGGCTACGGCGCGGTGATGATTGTGGCGATGCTGGATGCCGAGCACGCGGTATTGGTGGAAGAGTATTGCGGCGGCACTGACGAATACGAATTGTCCTTGCCCAAAGGTCTGATCGAACCGGGCGAGGATGTGTTGGCGGCAGCCGAGCGTGAACTCAAGGAAGAAGCCGGATTTGGCGCGCGACAACTGGAGCATCTGACCGAGCTGTCGCTGTCGCCCGGTTACATGAGCCAGAAGATCCAGGTCGTTCTGGCCACCGATTTGTACGAAGAACGTCTGGAAGGCGACGAGCCCGAACCGATGCGCGTCGACAAAGTGAACCTGCGCGAATTGTCATCACTGGCGCTCAATCCTCAATTCTCTGAAGGTCGTGCGTTGGCTGCACTTTATTTGACCCGCGATCTGCTGACCGAGCGCGGGTTCTTTCCAGCATGAGTGAGATATCGATGAAGTTTCCGCACCCGTTGATGGCGCCGGTCGTTGAGCTGGCATTGCAGGCCGGCGAGGCGATTTTGCCGTTCTGGCGCGCCGGTGTTGAGGTCACGGCCAAGGCCGATGACTCGCCCGTGACGGCAGCGGATCTGGCCGCGCATCACCTGATTCTCGCCGGGCTGACGGCGCTGGACCCGAGCATTCCGGTGTTGTCGGAAGAAGACGCCAACATCCCTCAGAGTGTGCGCGCCGGCTGGCAGCGCTGGTGGTTGGTGGATCCGCTGGATGGCACCAAGGAGTTCATCAGCGGCAGCGAAGAGTTCACCGTGAACATTGCACTGATCGAAAACGGCCGCGTGGTATTTGGCGTGGTGTCGATGCCGACCAATGGTCGTTTCTACGTTGGCGGCGCCGGGCTTGGCGCATGGCGCGGCGACAAGGGCGGCACGCCGGTTGCGATCCAGGTGCGTGATGTGCCAGGGCCGGGCGAGGCGTTTACCGTGGTGGCCAGCCGTCGCCATTCAAGTCCCGAGCAGGAACGTTTGCTCGCCGGGCTGAGTGCCAGTCTGGGCGAGTTGCAATTGGCCAATATTGGCAGCTCGCTGAAATTCTGCCTGCTGGCTGAAGGCGCGGCGGATTGCTATCCGCGACTGGCGCCGACTTCGCAATGGGACACGGCGGCGGCGCAAGGTGTCCTGGAAGGCGCGGGTGGTGAGGTGCTGGATCTGCGTGGGGAGGCGTTCTGCTATCCGGCGCGGGAATCGCTGCTCAATGAGTTCTTTTTGGCCTTGCCGGCGAAGGCGGCCTGGCGTTCCAGGCTCTTGGAACTGGCCCGCTCCTGAGCGTACACAGTGCTGTGGCGAGGGAGCTTGCTCCCGCTGGAGTCCGTAGGACTCCCCGTGGAATGCTCCGCGCACAGTTCTGTGGACTCGTTCAGCCGGTTTGGGGCCACTTCGCAGCCCAGCGGGAGCAAGCTCCCTCGCCACAAAAGCAACTCGTTAGCGGGTTTTATCGGTGCAAAACGTACTGCCCGGTAAATGTCACAGCATCCTCATCACTTCCCGCATTGACGATCCGCGTATCGAGCGTCAACCGCGCCCGCCCATAACGCTGATACATCGCCAGAAACTTCTTCCACACCTTCGCATCCGCCGCCGGGCAAATCGCCACGGCATCGCCGGTCACGGGCAGTGGATAACTGATATGCCCCTCCTGAATGACGATGTGCCCGTCCTCGATGCCTTCCTCTTTCAAACGCAAATGCAACCAGCCCCAACCGGCCAGCACCGCGCCGCAGTAGAGGCTGCCACCGAACATCGTGCTCTTGTGGTTGACGTTCGGGTCTAGTGGCAGATGCAGGCTCAGTTGCTGCTCATGCCAGTCGAGCACCTTCAGCCCCATGTCCCGAGTCAGGGGAATGTCGTGATGCAGGACCGATTCCAGATAGCGACTGTCGGTGCTCATTCGTTTTCGTCCCCATGGCTGCTGTCGCCGAAGTTGAGGCCATGCTTACGCAATTTGTCATGCAGGGTCTTGCGCGGAATGCCCAAGGCTTCAGCGAGGCTGCGCACCGAACTGTGGGAGCGTGCCAGTTCGGCGGCGATCAGCGACTTCTCGAAATTTTCCACCTGCTCGCTGAGGCCACCATTGATGACTTCGACCGTGGTGCTGCCAGCGCTTTCGGCGTCAGCGTTATCCAGCGCCAGTTCCAGACCGAGGGCGAAACGTTCGGCGGCATTCTGCAGTTCGCGTACGTTGCCCGGCCAGGTGTGGCGCAGCAGCAAGGCGCGTTGCGCCGGTTGCAGTTCATGGGGTGGCAAACCGTGGCGGGCGCTGGCTTCATCGGCGTAATGCTGGAACAGCACCAGCGCATCCTCGCCACGTTCGCGCAGCGGCGGGATGCGCAGCGGCGCGACGTTAAGGCGGTAGTACAAGTCGGCGCGGAAGCGCCCCTGATCCGCGGCCTGACGCAGGTCTTCCTTGGTCGCGGCGATCACGCGGATGTCCAGCGGGATCAGTTGATTGCCGCCCAGCCGTTCGACCACGCGCTCCTGCAACATGCGCAGCAGTTTCACCTGCACATCCATGCTCATGCTTTCGATTTCATCGAGGAACAGGGTGCCGCCATTGGCGAATTCGAACTTGCCGATCCGGCGTTTTTGCGCGCCGGTAAATGCGCCGGGTTCATGGCCGAACAGTTCGCTTTCCACCACCGACTCGGCCAGCGCGCCGGCGTTGATCGCGACGAACGGGCCGTTTCGGCGGCTGGATAAATCGTGCAAGGCGCGGGCGACCACTTCCTTGCCAGCGCCGGTTTCACCGAGGATCAGCACGTCAGCCTTGGTCGCGGCCAGCGCGCCGATCTGCTCGCGCAAACGCAACATGGGCGTCGAATGGCCGACCAGCCGCGCGCTCAGTTCATTGCGATCGCTGAGGGCCAGCCGCAGGCTGCGGTTGTCCAGCACCAGTCGGCGCAAGGCGAGGGCGCGGCGCACGCTGTCGAGCAGCGCATCGCTGGCAAACGGTTTTTCGAGAAAGTCATAAGCGCCGGCACGCATGGCCTGCACCGCTAGCGGTACGTCGCCGTGGCCGGTGATCAGCAGCACCGGTAGTTCCGGATCCTGGGCGTGCAATTCACTCAGCAATTCCAGACCATCCATGCCCGGCATGCGGATGTCACTGACCACCACGCCCGGCCAGTCGCGCTCAAGCTGTGCGGCGAGGCCTTTGGCTTCGGACAGCGGCAGAATTTTCAGGCCGGCCAGATCCAGGGTCTGACCGAGGGCCTGACGCAGGTGCGGATCGTCGTCGATCAACACCACCTGAATGCGATTGTCGATGGTCATGCACTTCGATCCTCGGACGGTTGCAGGCTGACCCCGGGCGCACCGGCGCGCAGCCGCAGGGTAATCAAGGCGCCACCTTGCTTGTGGTTGGCGAACGACAGTTCACCACCGAAGGCGCGCATCAGCGTTTCACAAATGGCCAGCCCCAGGCCAAGGCCTTGAGTGCGGGTCTTGGTGGTGTAAAAGGGCTCGCTGGCACGGCCGAGGGCTTCCATGCAGAACCCCGGGCCGTTGTCGCGAATGTACAGATTGACGCCCTCGGCGGTGGATTCGGCACTCAGCCAGAGTTTGCGCGGCGGACCTTTCTCGGTAAGCGCGTCGAGGGCGTTGGCCAGCAGGTTGCCAAGCACCTGCCGCAGGCGCGTTTCCCCGGCCTCGACCCACAGGGTGGCGGCGGGCAGATCGCGGATCAGTTCGACTTCCATACTGCGCCGACGTTTGGCCAGCAGCGCCAAGGCATCGTCGAGCGCCGGTTGCAGGGCAACGCTTTCCGGCGCGTGGCGATCACGGCGGGCGAAGGCGCGCAGGTGGGCGATGATCGAAGCCATGCGCCCGGTCAGCTCGCTGATCAGTTTGAGGTTGCCGCGGGCGTCGTCGGTGCGCTGATGATCGAGCAGCACTTCGGCGTTTTCCGCGTAGCTGCGGATCGCTGCCAGCGGCTGATTGAGTTCGTGGCTGATGCTCGCTGACATCGTGCCCAGCGCCGACAGCTTGCCGGCCTGGACCAGGTCGTCCTGGGCACGCACCAGTTCCTGCTGGGCCTGTTCACGCTCCAGCACTTCCTCCTTCAGGCGTCGGTTGAGGCCTTCGAGGTCGCTGGTACGCTCGGCGACGCGGCCTTCCAGTTCACGACGTGCCTTGGCCTCGAACGCAATGCGTTCCAGATAATGCCGACGGCGCTGCATCATCAGACCGAGCAACAGCATCAGCACCAGCAGCGTGGCGCCGCCGATGGCAACCACGGTGCGCACCGGGCGGTCGATCAATGTGCGCGGAGCGAGAATGCTCACGCTCCAGCCGGTTTCGGCGATGTCGTGGGTCTGGATCAGCCATGCTGTCGGGCTAAGGTTCAGCGGCCGCGGCTCGCGGGTCGGGTAAGGCTGGATGGCGGTGATCGCCGAGCGTTCGCTGTCGCTCAAGTTACGGGTCGAGCGAAAGCGCCATTCGGGGCGCGAGGTGAGGATGACCACGCCGTTGTGGTCGGTGACCAACAGTTGTTCCGGAGTTTTGCCCCAGAGGCTTTCGGTATGGTCGAGATCGACTTTGATCACCAGCACGCCGATGATTTTTTCGCCGTTGCGCACGGCGGCGGCGAAGAAGTAACCGCGTTTGGCCGAGGTGGTGCCGAGGCCGAAAAAGCGCCCGAGACGTCCGGCCATGGCTTCGCTGAAGTAGGGACGGAACGAGAAATTGCGACCGACGAAACTGTCGTGCTTGTCCCAGTTCGACGCCGCCAGCGTCTGGCCGCTGGTGTCCATCAGGTACATGACTTCGGCGCCGGTCTGCGCGGCGATGTTTTTCAGCAGGCGATTGGCATTGCCTTGGCTGACGCCGTCGTCCGGCGCACCGAGTACCGCGCGCAAGGCCGGCAGGTCGCCGAGGATTTGCGGCAACACTTCATAGCGGTGCAGGGTGCCCAGCAGGTTGGCGACGTAGAGGTCGAGGGTCTGCCGGTTCTGCCCGGCCAGTTCGCTGCGGTAATAGCGCTCGGCGAGATGTTCCAGCGGCCACAGCAGCGGCGCCAGACACAGGGCCAGCAGGGCGAGGCTACGCCAGCGAGGTCTGGGGGGAAGGGTTGGTTTCATGAGCCGATGCGCCTGAGGTGACAGGCGCATTATGCCTAGGCTCAGGCGAAGACGTCAGCGTCCTTGAGCAGCGCTGCGGCTTGATCCTTGGCGGACAGCTTCGGCGCTTCGTCCAGCTGCCAGTTGATGCCCAGCGCCGGGTCATCCCAGCGAATGCTGCGCTCGGACGCCGGGTCGTAGTAGTTGGTGGTCTTGTAGAGGAATTCAGCGAACTCGCTCAGTACCACGAAACCATGAGCAAAGCCTTCCGGTACCCATAGTTGACGATGGTTCTCAGCCGACAGACGCACCGCCACCGATTTACCGAAGTGCGGCGAGCTGCGGCGAATATCCACGGCCACATCCAGTACTTCGCCAGCCGTCACGCGGACCAGTTTGCCCTGGGTGTTTTGCAGTTGGTAATGCAGACCACGCAACACGCCTTTTTGCGAACGCGAGTGGTTGTCCTGAACGAATTGCGTGTCCAGACCGGTGGCGTCCTGGAATGCCTTGGCATTGAAGCTCTCGTAGAAAAAACCGCGCTCGTCACCGAACACCTTCGGTTCGATGATCAGGACACCGGGCAGGTCGGTGGTGATTACATTCATGGGGAGTTCCATAGGCAGGTGTGAATGGTCGACATTCTTGCGCAAACGGCCATTTAGCGCGAGTGCAGACTGTAAGAGGCGATTCAATCGACCTCGCCAAAATACCAGCGTTGTTCCTCATAGGTCTGGCCATCGGAATCTTCAACTATATAGCTCAGGCCTCTCTCTCCAATGCCCGGCGGTAAAACGAGTTCCCAATCCTGGGCCAGGCTTTTACCGGTTTCGACGTATTCACTATCAGCAGGAGGGATATGACTTCGGTGATATTCCATGTCGGTATAGATGCATATTTCGCTGGAAAACATTCCTGGCAAGGAGATGGCGGCGACCACTCTACAATCGATAGCATTTTCCGGTCGGGACATACGCAGATGCTGCGCCGCGTTGATCAAGTGCTGCGCGCACTGCCGACGCAGATCCGCGGTTGCTTGTTTTCCTTGGACCATCGACATGTGAATCGGGATTTTCCAATTGCTGTATTTTTCCTCCTCGGTGAGGTCGGCCGGAAAGTAACCTTCGAAGTCAGCAGCCCAAGCGGCTAACGCGCGTAGACGACGAGGGATATTGCGGACTTTTTTGTTGGAGAGGGCGAGGCGGCGCTGGGACATTTTGCTGATTGCTTCCGTGCGGATAACGTTTAAGGGGGCAGGTTGAACAGTGAAGTGTTCAAACGCAATCTGAAATTGCTCTAGGAAAAGTTAGTGTGGACGTTGCCGGCACATTGTTGTGCCCTTGGTCCGGTCGGGAGTTGATATAAGGGGTTGCGTCTCGCCAAAAGCAATGGCGATATAGGCGCCTAATAAAATTTCAGGGGTCGTTTCATGCCGCTCGCCACGTTGATTCATCGCGCCAGTTTGCCCAGCCCGCAGGTGTCTGCAGAGCAGGCCCGGCAATGGCTGGCGGAGCATTACGGACTCAGTGGCACGTTGCAGGCCCTTGGCAGCCAGCAGGATCTCAATTACCGCGTCGACAGCCCGCGCGGTCGGTTCGTGCTGAAAATCTGCCGTGGCGATTACGCTCTGGTGGAGCTGCAAGCCCAGCATGCCGGGCTCAAGTATCTGGCCGAGCACTCGGCGGTGACGGTGCCGCGGGTGATAGCGGCCAATAATGGCGAAGATCTGCTGTCACTCGAGGTCGGCGGCGAAGCCGTCCATGTACGCCTGCTGGATTACATCGAGGGCCAGCCGCTCACGCATCTCGATCATTTGGGGCGCGATGTGGTGGCGGGGTTTGGCCGGCTCTGCGGTGAGATGGATCTGGCGCTGGCCGGGTTCGACCATCCGGGCCTCGAGCGCACGTTGCAGTGGGATGCACGCCACGCCAGCGCACTGATCAGCCATCTGCTGCCAGTGATCAAGGACGAGCAGCAGCGCACATTGATTGCCGATGCGGCGGAGCAGACCGAGCGCCGTTTGCAGCCGTTGCTGGACAAGCTGCCGGTGCAGGCGATCCACATGGACATCACCGATGACAACGCCGTTTGGGCGCGCGACGCCCAGCGTCACTGGCAGTTGCAGGGCGTGATCGACTTTGGCGATCTGGTGCGCACCTGGCGCATCACCGATCTGTCGGTGACCTGTGCGGCGTTGCTGCATCACGCCGGTGGCGATCCGTTTGTCATCCTGCCGGCGGTGCAGGCCTATCACGCGGTCAACCCGCTGCAACATGAGGAGTTGCAAGCGCTGTGGCCCTTGATCGTCGCGCGCGCGGCCGTGCTGGTACTCAGCGGCGAGCAACAGGTCAGCATCGACCCTGCGAATACCTATAGCCGTGACAACCTCAGCCATGAGTGGGAAATCTTCCGCGTGGCCACTTCGGTGCCACAGGCACTGATGGAAGCGGCGATCCTCACTGCCGTCGGTCACGCATTGCCGGCAATCGACAGCGAAGGTTTTGCGCCCTTGCTACCCGGTCTGGTCGGGCGTGAATTTGCGTTGATTGATCTGGGTGTCCTGAGTCCGCATTTCGAGGCCGGCAATTGGGAACAGGCAGGCATCGATCAGCACCTGTTGAGCGAAGCGGCGGCGGCCCATGGTTTGGCGGCAAGCCGTTATGGTCAGTACCGTTTGTCGCGCACTCGCCCCGACAGTGCCGTTGAACCGGACACCTTCCCGCTGCACGTGGAATTGCGCGTGCCCGATGGCACCGCCGTGGAGGCGCCGTTCGCTGGCGTCGTGCATCAGCCAGCAGACGGTGTGCTGCAACTCGATGGCCCGCAACTCAGCGTGCGGCTGTGGGGCGTGACACCTTCGCTGCACAGTGGCGCGGCGCTGGTCAAAGGCCAGGTGCTGGGCGCGGTGAGCGGCCCGTTACGGGTGCAGTTGTGCCGTGGCGCACAGCTCAATGCGCCGTTGTTTTGTACCCCGGTGCAAGCCGCGGCGTGGCAGGCACTGTGCCCTTCGCCGGCGGCGTTGTTAGGGCTGGCCTGCGATGCCGAGCCGGAACTGGACGCGAAAACCCTGCTCGAACGCCGCGATGCCAGTTTCGCCCGCACGCAAAAACACTACTACGTCGACCCGCCGCGCATTGAACGTGGCTGGCGCAATCACCTGATCGACATGCAGGGCCGCTCCTATCTGGACATGCTCAACAACGTTGCCGTGCTCGGTCACGGCCACCCGCGCATGGCGGCGGTCGCGGCGCGTCAGTGGTCGCTGCTCAACACCAACTCGCGGTTCAACTATGCGGCGGTTGCCGAGTTTTCCGAACGCCTGCTGAAACTGGCGCCGGAAGGCATGGATCGGGTGTTTCTGGTCAACAGCGGCAGCGAGGCCAATGATCTGGCGATTCGTCTGGCCTGGGCCTACAGCGGCGGTCGTGACCTGATCAGTGTGCTTGAGGCCTATCACGGCTGGACGGTCGGCGCCGATGCGGTATCGACGTCGATCGCCGACAACCCGAAAGCCCTGGAAAGCCGCCCGGACTGGGTGCATCCGGTACCTGCGCCGAACACTTATCGCGGTGAATTCCGCGGTCTCGATTCGGCGCCGGATTACGTGCGCAGTGTTGAACATCACCTGGCACAACTCGCCGAGCAGAAGCGCCAACTGGCCGGGTTCATCTGCGAACCGGTGTATGGCAATGCCGGCGGCATCTCGCTGCCGCCGGGGTATCTGCAGCAGGTGTATGCGCTTGTACGCGCGCAGGGCGGCGTGTGCATCGCCGACGAAGTGCAGGTCGGTTACGGGCGCATGGGCCACTTCTTCTGGGGCTTTGAAGAGCAGGGCGTGGTGCCGGACATCATCTGTATGGCCAAGGGCATGGGTAACGGTCAGCCGCTGGGCGCGGTCATCACTCGGCGGGAAATTGCCGAGGCGCTGGAGGCCGAGGGCTACTTCTTCTCGTCGGCGGGCGGCAGTCCGGTGAGCTGCCAGATCGGCATGGCGGTGCTGGATGTCATGGAAGAAGAAAAACTCTGGGAGAACGCGCAGGTGGTCGGCGGCCACTTCAAGGCGCGGCTTGAAGCGTTGATCGATAAACATCCGTTGGTGGGCGCCGTGCACGGGTCCGGGTTCTATCTGGGGCTTGAGCTGATCCGCAATCGCGAGACGCTGGAGCCGGCGACCGAGGAGACGGTGTTGCTGTGTGATCGCTTGCGTGAGTTGGGGATTTTCATGCAGCCGACTGGCGATGATCTGAACATTCTCAAGATCAAACCGCCGATGGTGACATCGCGTCAGAGTGTGGATTTCTTTGTCGACATGCTCGACCAGGTTCTCACCGAGGGCCTGTAGCGCTGATCCCGTGTAGGTGCTGTCGAAGGCTGCGATCTTGTGATTCTGCTTTTTAAAATCAAGATCAAAAGATCGCAGCCTTCGGCAGCTCCTACTGGATTGCGTCGATAGTTCGATTTGTATCGGCTTTTATTGGGTTTATTTAGACGAAAGGCATTTAACAAGCTTCTAAAGCCGATATTTATCGGCTATAAAGTCGCCATTGCTCCGGCATGGCGATCTCATGACCGGTGCGCGCGTTTTCTTTTCGGCCGAATTTCCGGCCGTCAAAGCAACTGCCCGGAGATGATTCATGAGCCGTATCGTTACCGTTGCCGCCACTCAGATGGCCTGTTCCTGGGATCTGCAAGCCAACCTCGAAATCGCTGAAAAGCTGGTGCGCGAAGCCGCTGCCAAAGGCGCGCAGATCATCCTGATCCAGGAGCTGTTCGAGGCGCCGTACTTCTGCCAGAAGCCGAACCCGGACTACCTGCAACTGGCGACGACGGTGGAAGAAAACGTCGCGATCAAACATTTCCAGAAAATTGCCAAAGAGCTGCAAGTGGTGCTGCCGATCAGCTTCTACGAGCTGGCCGGCCGCGCGCGCTTCAACAGCATCGCGATCATCGACGCCGACGGCAGCAACCTCGGGATTTATCGTAAAAGCCACATCCCGGACGGCCCGGGCTACCACGAGAAGTATTACTTCAACCCGGGCGACACCGGTTTCAAAGTGTGGAACACCCGTTACGCGAAGATCGGCGTGGGCATCTGCTGGGATCAGTGGTTTCCGGAAGCCGCACGGAGCATGGCGTTGCAAGGCGCGGAGATTCTGTTTTACCCGACCGCAATCGGCAGTGAGCCGCACGACAAAACCATCTCGTCGCGCGATCACTGGCAGCGCGTGCAACAGGGTCATGCCGGCGCCAACCTGATGCCGTTGATCGCCAGTAACCGCATCGGCAACGAAGAGCAGGACGGCTACGACATTACGTTCTACGGCTCTTCGTTCATCGCCAACCAGTTTGGCGAAAAAGTGCAGGAGCTGAATAAAACCGAAGAAGGTATTCTTGTGCACACTTTCAACCTCGACGAGCTCGAACACATTCGCAGCGCGTGGGGTTCATTCCGTGACCGCCGTCCAAACCTGTACGGCGCGTTGAAAACCCTCGACGGTTCCCTGGAGTCCTGATCCCGATGACCACCTTGAAAAGTACCCCGCGCGCCGACGGCTTTCACATGCCGGCCGAGTGGGCGCCGCAGACGCAGACCTGGATGATCTGGCCCGAGCGCCCGGACAACTGGCGTCTGGGCGGCAAACCGGCGCAAGCCGCGCACGCAGCAGTGGCCAAAGCCATCGCACGTTTCGAACCGGTGACCGTGGCGGTGTCCGCCGGCCAATACGAAAACGCCCGCGCACGCCTTGACGTGCCGAATATCCGCGTGGTCGAGATGTCCAGCGATGACGCTTGGGTACGCGACAGCGGCCCGACTTTTGTCATCAACAACAGCGGTGAAGTGCGCGGTGTGAACTGGGACTTCAACGCCTGGGGCGGTTTCGACGGCGGTTTGTATTCGCCGTGGAATCGCGATTCGCAGGTCGGTGGCAAGATCCTCGAGATCGAGCGCAGCCCGCGTTACCGCACCGAAGGTTTTGTGCTCGAAGGTGGTTCGATTCACGTCGACGGCGAAGGCACGTTGATCACCACCGAAGAGTGCCTGCTCAACCGCAATCGCAACCCGCACCTGAGCCGCGCAGAAATCGAAGCGGTGCTCCGCGCCAATCTGTCTGTGGATAAGATCATCTGGCTGCCGGACGGTTTGTTCAACGACGAAACCGACGGCCATGTGGATAACTTCTGCTGCTACGTGCGTCCGGGCGAAGTGCTGCTGGCGTGGACCGACGATCCGCAGGATCCGAACTACCCGCGCTGCCAGGCCGCGATGAAAGTCCTGCAAAGCAGCACTGACGCCAAGGGTCGCCCGTTCACGGTGCACAAAATGCCGATTCCGGGGCCGCTCTATGCGACCGAAGAAGAGTGTGCCGGGGTCGATCCGGTGGACGGCACGCAGGAGCGCAATCCGTCTGTGCGCCTGGCCGGTTCCTACGTGAACTTCCTGATCGTCAACGGCGGCATCATCGCGCCGAGCTTCGACGATCCGATGGATGCCCCGGCGAAAGAGATTCTGCAGAAGCTGTTCCCGCAGCACGAAGTGGTGATGGTGCCGGGCCGCGAACTGTTACTGGGTGGCGGCAATATTCACTGCCTTACCCAGCAGCAACCCGCGCCGCACAAAGAGTGAGTTGAGTCGTAACACCTTGAGTTGATTAATAAATCGGCCGGGTAATGATTAGCTCGCTACGCATCAACTGAGGCCCGCAGCCCGACAGGACGGCGGGCTTCTTTGTATCCGCTTGTCGACAACTGAGAAACATTGGCATAGCTCTTGTATTCATCACCCGTGCGCTAGGGAGGGAGGAGAACTTCAACAGTTCTGTCATAAACCTTGGATAACGTAGCCGCTCACGAACGGGGAGAGAGCGCTGAAATGAACGCCGAAGTGAACGTAGTCAGCGAGCGGACGTCGCATCCCATGGCCGTTAACGGCGAAGCGCTCCAGATTGTCGCGCACTGGTTAAAGTCCAATGGAACGCGTCAGATCAGGGAACCTGATCCGCGCCGGATGATGATCGAGCGTTACCCCGCTGACCTGTTCAGCGAGGCCGAACTGGACGCGTTGTGGGCTGTGATGGAAGGATAAGTAGAACAACAGGGATTGGTAAAAGCGCTGCCGGGATGGCGGCGCTTTTTTATGCACGATTATTTTGTACACACCCATTCAATGTGGGAGCGAGCCTGCTCGCGAATGCGGTGGATCAGGTTACGACGATGTCGACTGACCCGACGCTTTCGCGAGCAGGCTCGCTCCCACAAGGATGTGTGTGAAATCAGAAGCTGTAGGTGCCGGTCATTACGACGCTACGTGGCGCACCCGGTTGAATCTGATACTGGCTGGTCGCCGACGCGTAATACTCGCGATCGGTGATGTTGTTCAGTGCCGCGCGCAAATCCCAATCCTTGAAGCGGTAACCGACCAGTGCATCCCAACGACCGTAACCTGGCAGCACGGTGGTGTTGGCGTTATCGGCATAACGTTGGCCGACCAGGGTCAGACCGGTTTCACCGTACCAGCCCATCTCCGGTTTCCAGGTCAGGAACAGACTGCCGTTGTGCTTGGCAACGTTGTTGATGCGTTTGCCTTCCAGGCCGTTGTTGTCCTTCTCGATCTTCGCGTCCTGCATACCAACGCCACCGCGCATGTACCAGTTGCCGACGAGGTTACCTGTGGCCGTCAACTCAATCCCGCGCGAACGTTGCAAACCGGACATCACCGTCAGGGTCGGGTCGTTTGGATCGGTGGTGCGGCGGTTGTAGAGTTCCAGGTCATAGATCGCCAGCGTGGTGCTCAAACGGTCATCGAACCAGTCACTCTTCACGCCGATTTCTTTCTGCTTGGTCAGCTCGGGACTGAGATCGTTGGTGTTACCGGCCGCTCCCGGGGTGATGCCGATCAAGCCGCCGCCCACTGGTGAAAACGTCTTCGACCACGAGGCGTAGAACGAATGGTTCTGCAACGGCGTCCAGACCAGGCCGACGCGCGGGCTGGTGCTGTGGCTGTCGCGGTCTTCGGAGATGTTGCGCAGCTTGTTGGTCGACTCGATATCGAAGGTGTCGTACCGCAGACCGGCGAGCACTTGCCATTGGTCGTTCAGGCGCAGTTGATCTTGTACGTACACTGCGCGACTTTCGACTTCGGTGTGGCTGCTGCTGGAGAGCTGCATGCTGCCGGTGTGGCGCAGATCGCGGTTCGGGTTATAGAGATCGAGCGATGGCACCGGCTGCGCGCCCGGGGTTCTGCCGGTGGCGGCGTTATACAGTGTCGGATCGCGGCGCTGGCTGCCGATCTCGATGCCGGTCAGCAGGCGATGTTCAAGGCCGAAGGTATCGAATCCACCCTCGAGTTCAACGTTGTTATAGACGTTGCGGGTGGTCAGGTCCTGCTGCCAGTGCTGGCGCGTGACCTTGTTGGTCGTCGGCGTGTAACCGGTGAGGTAGGTGTTGTCGAAATCGCTGTCGAGCTTGAACACGCCAAGGGTCTGGCGCAGTTGCCAGTTGTCGTTGATTTCGTAAGTGAGTTTCGAACGCAGCGATTGCGACTTGTCGTCGATGAAATCGTGATCGTTGCCGTAGGTGGTGTCACGACCGACATCCGCCGGGCGCCCGTTGACGCCGGGGATGCCGCGATCCGGGGTGCGGTTGTAGCGGCTGTATTCGTACTGCACCAGCCAGTTCAGATCCGGCGTCAGTTGCCAGCTCATCGACGGAGCGAACAATTGGCGATTGCCGCTGACACCGTCGCGGAAGCTGTTTTCATCCATGTTGCCCATGTTCAGGCGCAGGCTGATGTTTTCGCTCGGGTCGGTGCTGAGGTCAGCGTAAAGACTGCGCAAATCTTCGCTGCCAGCCTGAGCTTCGATGGTCGAGCGCCGGCCGAACTCGGGCATTTTGCTTACGCGGTTGATGATCCCGCCCTGACTACCACGGCCGTAAAGCACAGCGGCTGGGCCTTTGAGCACTTCGACGCGTTCGATGTTGTGCAGGTCGCGCTTGTACTGGCTGTCGTCGCGGATGCCGTCCAGATAGAAATCATTGCTCGCGTCGAAGCCACGGATGCGCAAGCTGTCGAAGCGGGTGTCGGCGCTGCTGCTGACGTTGGGCATGCCGCTCAAGGCGTCGCCGATATCATTGGTGCCGTAGTTGGCGACGTTTGAGGTCTTGATCGAATCGATCGCCTGGGGCACATAACGTACGGGCGTCGAGGTACGAGTCGCGGTGCTGCTCAGCTTCACGCGCGGGTCATCGGCTTGCGCTTCGGCGCTGATCGCGGTGGCGGGGAGCTCGGTCGCGGCGTAGGCAAAACCGCTGGACAGAAAAGCAGAAAGCCCAAGGGTGACGGGCGTAAGACGGAACGGGGCAGGCATTGAAAAGCGCATCCGAAAGGGTGGAAGAATTCGATCGCGCGAATGGTAATGCTTTGCATTTACTTCCGTTAATTATTCCTTATAAGTTCCTTTGTCTGATTGTTTCAATTTGTGTCCTCTTCTACACAAACCGAATGAACGCCCATTCGACCGATTCACGAAACAGACTGAGAGCCATTCCGGCGTTTTTTCGCAAGGGTGCGAGGACTAATCTGCCGCCATCGATTTTCCTGACTTTCTGCCGGAGCGGTTCCCATGATTCTTCATTACATCTACGACCCGTTGTGCGGCTGGTGTTATGGCGCCAAGCCGCTGGTGGAAGCGGCGCAGGCAGTGTTGCAAGTGATCGCCCATGCAGGGGGAATGATGAGTGGCGCCAATCGCCAACGTGTTTCTCCGCAACTGCGCAATTACGTCATGCCCCACGACCGACGCATTGCCGAGTACACCGGCCAGCCTTTTGGCGAGGCTTATTTCGAAGGTTTGCTGCGTGATCACTCAGCGGTGTTCGATTCAACGCCACCGATTGCTGCGGTCATGGCGGCTGAAGCTATCGACGGCGGCGGTCTGCGCCTGCTGGGGCGGTTGCAGACGGCGCACTATGTAGAAGGGCGACGCATTGCCGATTCAGCCGTGCTGTTGGCATTGGCGATGGAGATGGGTTATGCGCAGGACGATTTCCACATTGCGCTGGAGTCGGTTGATAGCGAGGGGCATATAAAAGCCAGTCGCCAGTTTCTGGGCCAATTGGGCGGCCAGGGTTTTCCGACTCTGGCTCTGGAGCAGAACGGGACATTCCAGTTGGTCGACATCAGTCCGTGGCTGGGCAAGCCGCAGGCATTTGCCGATTGGTTGAAACAGGCAATCGTCCTCGATGAGCCAGGCGCAGTCTCTGCACTGTGTGCGATTGACGGCTGTGCGTGATACGCACTGGATTCACTGGCTGCAGGCATTTAACAGCAAGGAGTCAGCGCAAAAATTACGTTTCTTAGACGTTTTTTGCCTATTTAAAGACGATTCTTGAAATTGACACATCGTTCAGGGCGCGGCTACGATTCGGCCCAACGCCTGTGGCCAACCGCCATGACTCAAAATAAGGAGCAGGCCCGCCATGACATTGTCGTGGGCGGGTCTTTTTGTTTCGGGGTGAATAAAAGAGTGCAAAAGCGCCGTTTCCGCCGTTCGACACAGCGCGTTTCAACCCGTAATAAGGAAAACAAAATGTTGAACAAGCGAATCAGTCTGATCGCACTGGGGATGTTGAGCGCCACTCAGGCCATGGCTAACGACCAGGCCGAGTCCAAGGGTTTTGTTGAAGACAGCAGCCTCAAAGTGCTGCTGCGCAATGCCTACATCAATCGTGATTACAAAGACGGCAACAAAGACAAGGCCGAGTGGGGCCAGGCGGCCATCGGTACGTTCTCGTCCGGCTTCACCCAAGGCACCGTGGGTGTCGGCGTCGACGCTTTCGGTCTGTACGCACTGCGTCTGGACGGCGGCAAGGGCCGCAGCGGCGCCGGTGGTATCGATTTCTTCAAGCAAGAAAATGACGGTCGCGCGAACCATGACATAGCGAAGGGCGGTGCAGCGGTGAAGTTCCGCTTCTCCAACACCGTGTTGACCTACGGCGACCAGATGCCGGCCCTGCCGGTGCTGAGCTACGACAACTCCCGCCTGCTGCCGGAAAGTTACACCGGTACTTTGATTACTTCCCGTGAGATCAAAGGCCTGGAACTGAACGCCGGTCGTTTCACCGCCGAATCGCGCAAGAGCGACGAAGGCCGTGACAGCGGTGGTCTGAAGTCGATCAACGTGTTGGGCGGTAGCTACCAGTTCACCGAGAACTTCAAAGGCGCGCTGTACGCTTCCGACGTCGAAGACGTATTGAAGAAACAATACGTGAACGCCAACTACGTGTTGCCGTTCAACAAGGATCAGTCGCTGACCCTGGACTTCAACGGCTATCGCACCAAGCTGGACAACTCTTATGTCCGCGAAAACGGTGTAACCGGCGACGACAACAAGATCTGGAGTCTGGCCGCAACCTTCGCTACCGGTCCGCACTCGTTCACCGTGGCGCACCAGCGTTCCACCGGCGACAGCAACCTCGGTTACGCCTACGGCGGTTACCAGAAAGATCAAGGTCGCGTCGGTGACGGCGGTAACTCCATCTACCTGGCCAACTCCTACTGGTCCGACTTCAACGCTGAAGACGAGCGCAGCTGGCAGTTGGGCTACGGCCTCGACTTCGGTGCATTTGGCGTACCGGGCCTGAGCTACAACTTCGCTTACGTGCGTGGCGACAACATCACCACTTCCACCAGCGAAGGCGGTACCGAGCGCGAGATCTTCAACCAGTTCAAATACGTCGTGCAGTCTGGCCCGGCCAAAGACCTGAGCGTGAAACTGCGCAGCTCGATTCTGCGTGTTTCGCAGAAGTCCAGCGAGTACAACGTCAGCGGTAACGAACTGCGCGTGTTCGTGGATTACCCGATCAACATCTTCTGATGCCTGATCAAGTGTAAGAAACATGAGAAAAACCCCGACTGGTTCGGGGTTTTTTTTCGACGGTTTTTCGATGAAAACCGCAATAAACCCGTGTTTTTGTCATGTAAAAGTTGTTTTTGAGTGACTGCAAACGCCGTTTCAAGCAGGGCTTTAAATGCCTGAAATTCTTTCTCATGGACGCAAATTCTCCACCTAATAGATTAGGCCGCTCAACGCAGCGGAGAATTTGGTAATGATCGTTTTGAACAGAGAAGTGGGCGAATCGCTACGGCGCGACAAATATGTCAACGTCCAGGGTGGTGACTTCAATCTCTACGGTCATTTTGCCGACTTCGTCAGACTGACCAAAAGTTGGGAAAACATGGAGCCTGACAGTTACTACGGTCAGGCCGAAGCCGGCATGCGTTACCGTCGTTACAGCGACTTTGAGTACAACCCGAAAACCCGCGAGCTCAAGCAACTCGAGCATCGCGCCTACGTACAGTCGAAAGAGAACAACGCCTATGTTGGTGGCCTGGTACGACACTTTCAGGACTTCTCCGATGAAGTGATTACTTCGCCGGTGGTGCGCAGCCTGATCGACACCGATTTCGAAGTGTACAAAAGCGTACTGCCGGAGGAGCTGCACGATGAAGTCTGGCAGTGCCAGATCCATCAGATCCGCATCGAGATCAAGCCCGGCAAGCAACTTGAAATAACCCCTGAAGGCATTCACTGCGACGGTTACCCGTTCAGCGGTGTGCACTTCTGGGGCCGCAACAACGTCGAGGGTGCGGAGAGTCGTCTGTACGACATCCACGAGCATCAACTGGCGTCGACCACTTACCAGGAAATTCTCGACACCACTTACTTCCTCGATCGCGATATGCGCCACTACGTGACCCCGGCCCGCAACACGCACACCCATGCGATGGCGTACCGGCAGATTTTGGCGATCTCTTTCTCGCGGCCCGGGACCGCTTTCGACATTGTTCGCTAATCAGATCACCCCAATCGACGGCGTCGAGTGCTCGACGCCGGTGGTGCTGCGACGCGCCACCGCCAAGGACGCGCAGCGCATGGAGCGCTTCTTCCGCCAGTTCGACGAAGTGTCGTTCTGCGAGTGGCAGGACGCCAAGTGCCTGCGCGGCGTGCTGATCCAGAAAACCACCACGGCCTATCTGGCCTTCGACGTCGAAGGCGAAATCGTTGGCGCGGTGCTCGGCGGCATGCTCGGCAGCCGCGGCACGATCAATCATCTGGCGGTCAGCCCGCGCTATCGCAGCCAGGGCGTCGGTCAACGACTGGTTGAAGCGGCGTCGTCCGATATGAAACGGGTCGGCGTGTTGCGGATGTTTCTGTTCGTCGACGATGCTAACCTCGCGGGCAAGCGATTCTGGACTGCCCAGGGTTTTTGCGAACCCCACGGCGAGCGGACATTTGAGAGGGATCTATGAATGAAACGTCCGGCAGTGCGCCGCTGATGGCTACCCATCAACCGTCGCGCACGTTTGCCGAAGCCAGCCCGGTAGTCGCTGGCTACTTCACGGTGTCATTCGTCTTCGGTCTGATGGCCGTCAATGCCGGGCTGCCGATGTGGCTGCCAGTGGCAATGTGCTTGTTCGTCTACGCCGGCGCTTCGCAATTCGCCGCGCTGGCGCTGATCTCCAGCGGCGCGTCGCTGACCACCATTGTGCTGACCACGTTCCTGATCAACGCGCGCCACATGCTGATGTCGGTTTACATGGCCAAGGCCCTGCGGGCGCTGGGGCTCAGCCGCATGGAGCGCTGGGCTTATGCCGGTGGCCTGACGGACGAATCCTTCGCGTTCCACAGCGTCAAACTCGGCACCGGCGCGCCGGTCAACGTGCGCTACCTGATCGGTTTCAACCTGTTCTGCCACACCTCGTGGGTGCTCGGTGGTTTGCTCGGCGCGGTCTGCGCGCAGTACGCGGCGCACCTGATCAAATATCAGCTCGACTATGCCCTGACGGCAATGATGCTCTACGTGCTGGTGTCGCTCTGCAACACCCGCAACAAACTCATCGCCGCTGCAGCCGCTGTGCTGTGCATGGGCGCACTGAGCCTGGTCGGCAGTTCGCCGTTTAATGTGTTTATCGCCACGTTTGTGGGCTGCGGAGTGGGTGTATGCCTGACCAAACGTTCCTGATTCTGGTGGTCGCGCTGATGATGGCCGTGACTTTCCTGCCACGCGCGCTGCCACTGCAAGTCAACACCGAGCACTGGCCGCCGTTTGTTGCGCGGGCGCTGGAATACCTGCCGGTGGCGATCGTCGCTGCGATCAGCCTGACACCCTTGTTGATCAAGGATCAGCACATACAGCTCGATCGCCCGGAATTCTATGCCGCGATTCCGACGTTGTTATGTGCGTATTTCAGCAAAAACCTCTTTCTCAGTGTGGCGGTTGGGACGGCTGCGTACATTGCGCTCGGCTCGTTCATGTAGCGACAAGTCGACGACATCGTTGAGTGCCTGGTTCGACAACTCCGGATTGTTCACCGCCAGACGCACTTCGAGAAAATCCTCGAACCCGGGGAAAATCGTCAGGCCGTTCTTCTGCGCGGCTTCACGCGAGACCATGCCGACTGCGTCCATCTGCGTGATCAACGACAAGGTCAGGGTTTCGCTGCAGGAATAGACCATGCGCTGACCGTTCTCGTGATTGCCCAGCCCCGCGTCGAGAAAACGCAAAAAGCTGTGGGAATACGGACAATCTTCCGCAGGACGTACCTGAAACTTGTTGCCCAGCAACGTCAGTGGATCGTTTTCCTGCCCGCAATGGGCACCGACCACCTGCACCTGTACATCCGGCAGGACGATACTCGGCATGCCCGGCCGTTGCGGGCCGATCAGCACCGCGAGGTCGAAGTCCTCATTCCTCAGCTTGCTGAGGTTTTCCATCGACTCGGCGTAACTGAATTCCATCTGATAATCGGGAAACACCTCGATCAGACGGCCGATCATTCGCCGGTTGAAGTCAGCCGACAACGTGTTGTTCAACGCAACCTTCAACGTGCGCTGGCCCGGCACTTTCAGTGCCTCGACCTTCTCTTCCATCTGTCGCGTAGCAATCAGCACTTTGTCCATGTAAGGAGTGAGCTCAGTGCCCTGCGGCGTCAGCGTCAGCCCCTTGTTGGAACGTCGAAACAAGCGGAAACCGAACTGCTCTTCGACCTTGTTCAACTGCGCGGCCAAGGCCTGCACAGTCAGGCACGAATGCTCGGCTGCGGCCGACAACGAGCCGGTCTGCACGATGCGCATGAGGTTGCGTAAGGTTCTGCTATCCATGGGTAATGCCCTCTAAAGTGGGCTGGGTATTGTTGTTTACGAGACTGCCGGTCAGGCGCCATATGCTGGCTATATTCCTGTACCTGAGCATAGTTGTCGCGGGTTTAGTAGCGAATTGATGTCCTCGCCGATGGCTGGAGGCTGACACAGGATCGGGGTTTTTGGTGAGGTGGGGGTGATGAAGGTCAAAAAAAGTGCCCGGATTGAAGGATCCGGGTACTTTTTTTCGTTTGGAATCTAGGAGCTATGGCGATTTTTCCCACCCTCGTTCGGCAGCAATCCTTCCCGATACCAGAAGCGTCCGATTGCAAACGAGGATGTAGCTGATTTACCCCACCGCCAAAAAACGGCGAAATATGGACTTGTTACTTCGAGGGTTTTGTTAAGGCCGAATCCATTGGAATTAAGCATATTTCCGCCTAGCCAAGGCGCGACTGGGTGGGCACCAATGAATTTGCCAGGAAAGCGCGCTACTCCCAATCAAACCAATTGGAGAGCCCTTGGCTTACCGGACATACGCGATATCGAAGTGAGGTTATTGGATTCGAATGCTCGAGAAATTCCTGGTGCTACAAGTTTGGAATTGGCTTGGGAGCAGGTTGCGTTGGGGTTTGGGTTGTCGGAAGGCAAGAGTTATTCCGTTATACAAACGCCTTACGTCGCAGTCACTGTCAGACGCGAATATCTATTACATATCGTGGAAAAAAGGCCCAATGCGCGAGAGCGATTCACTGAGTTTGCGTTGGATACCGTTCAGAATCCGTTGGAAATCTGGCAAATTTCCTACGATGACGGTTCGATACGACTGGCATTTATCGGCGCGTACAACACGAAATATCAGATGCTTGTGGTGATCCACGCTGACTATGGACACGCTCTCTGGAATTTCATGAACTGCGACAAGAAAGCCTTGAATAAGCATCGCCACGGGATGCTGGTGTATCAGCGTTTCCAAAGCGCTAAACAAAAAAAGCAGCCTGAAGAGGCTGCTTTTTCTGAGGTAGGCGCTTGATATTGTGCTCCCTCAAGCAGGGGAGAAGAGGTCTCACCCGAGCGCTGATATTCAGGTCATCAACGGGGTTCCTAACGCCGACTATTGCCACCTGAAGGCAGTCGGTTTCGCGCTCTTGGGGCCGATTCTCTGTCAGGCGTATTGGCAAGTCAAACGGAAAATAGCTAGTAGGTGTCCGCATATGAAGAACTTTATTGGCTTGGTTCATATGTGTACTAATCTTGATGTATCACATAACGAGTTGGTAACGATCTGATGCCTACTTCACCTCCAGCCCTCACCCCACGCGAACAACTCGACGCGCCCGAAGCTGGCCGCGTCGCGCTGAAGTTCTTCTTCAACCTCATGGAGCGCTGGGGCTGCAGCGCCGAGCAGCAACGCACATTACTTGGCGGCGTCGGCAACACAACTTTCTATAAATACAAACATTTGCCGAACATACGTCTGCCAAACGACACCCTTGAGCGCATCTCGTACCTGATGGGTATTCACAAGGCGCTGAGCATCCTCTTCAGCAATAGTCGCGAGCGCGCCTATAAGTGGGTCAGCAGCCCGAACACGGCGGCGCCGTTCAATGGCCAAACGGCGTTGGATTACATGCTTGTCGGGCGCGTGGTCGACATCGCCGACGTGCGCCGCTACCTCGATGGGGTGCGCGGTTGAAGGTGCCCGGGCTGGTTGAAGTGCAATGGCCGCGAGCCTATCGGATCGTCAACAGCAGCTTCCCGCCGATTGCGTTGTTCGAAGACGTGCTCGATCCCGAAGACCTGGAAGTTGCCTACGCGCTGGAAGCGCTGACCAACGATCGCCTGATCGAACAGGCCGGCGTACTCGCTCGCGTGCGCCCCGAAGACCGACTCTCCGGCCCTGGTTCAACCCCGGTGATGGCAGCGTTTACCCACATCGGCAAAAGCAGCCGCTTCACTGATGGCACCTTCGGCGTCTACTACGCTGCGAGCAGCCAGGCCGCCGCCATCGCCGAAACCTGTTATCACCAGGAACGTTTCCTCGCAGCCACCAACGAAGCGGATCTTGAGTTGACCATGCGTACCTACGTCAATCGCGTGGTTAAACCGCTGCACGACGTTCGTCATGACTTCCCCGACTTACATCAACCCGATCCAGACGCCTATGGCCCGTCCCAAGCGTTTGCCCGACAACTGCGCGAGTCTGAATCCTGGGGGCTGCTCTACAACAGCGTCCGCCTGCCGGGCCACGAATGTGTCGCCGCGTTTCGGCCTCCGGCGGTTTCGATTCCGAAGCAGGGCAAGCATCTGCGTTATGTGTGGAGTGCGAGCCAGCGCCGGATTTCGTTTGTGTTTGAGATCAGTCAGGTTTGAAACGCAAAAAGCCCTCGCATCAACGAGGGCTTCATGTGGGTGATTTACATCAACGGCTTGTTCGGCGGCGAATCCATCACTTTCACGACATCATCGATCAGCGCCTTGCTTAACTCCTGCAAATACTGCGAGGCATAAGCGTGAAGGTCAGGGTCGCGCGAAACTGTGGAGTCAGCGCTCAGTAGCTTGGAGATGTGAAGCAAGTGTGAGGCGTGCGAGAGAGCGGCTATTACTGGAACACCCCGATTGGTGCGGAACAGCGCTTGATTGGCCTGGAAGGAAAAGTGTGTGAGGCCAGGGGTTTTCAAATCGAGGTAGTTGGTCATTTCGCTTCACCTGCCGTAAGGAAGTGTTGTGAGGTGACCGTTTCTGCAGCTCTGTGAATTGCTGATGGATCAATGGCATTCATTTGTGAACTCCCTGTATCAAATGAGAGCCGCCATTTTCGTTCTCAGGCGAAAGGGTGGCAGCTATGCGCAGGCTGAGAAACCGGAGATACAGGAACCCGGCAGACCCGAAGGTCTCCCACGCACAGCCGCCATTACACGTAGATGCGAGCACAAAAAAGCGCCGGCAATCGTGATTTGGGGCGCTGGTGCGCCTGTATCTTACGCGGGTTCTCAGGCCCGGTCGCTGAATTGGCAGCGACGAATTGAACGGTAGCTTGAGGAAGAGCCGATGCACAATCGTGGCCCGTAGTGGCTTTGCTTGGCTTCTCGTTACAACAAATTTCGCAGGATTTCGCGCCATGCGTTTTGTCGGTCACGACTTGTCCTTAGCCTTTTCTAAGCAACAAAACGAGGAGATCAGCGATGGTCGATGAACTGGAGCAATTCCAGCAGGATTTACTGGAGTCTGTACGTCAGATGAAGGCCGGTGAGGCCGAGCGTGTAATGCAGATGCTGCTCTCTGCGGCGGAGGAACAAAGCGTCGAGGCATCAAGCACTCTTGGACTGGGAAACTGGGCTGCCATTGAGTCAGCCGGTTCAGTGAGCTGAGAAACGCTGCTCGTGCAATCACACCTTTTTATGGGCACGCCATAATTATTGCCAGTTCATAATTTGGCATAAAAGCGGAAATTCGGGCGTTTTGGGTAAAAGCCGTGCTTTGGGGGAGAAGGGCGTCTGGCGATTAGATCTACGTGTGTAGAGCAGAGGCGCTATTTCTACTGAAGCTGAAACGCGGCTAAAGATATAAACGCCCAGAAACAACAAAGCCCCTGCATTTCTGCAGGGGCTTCGTTTTGTATGGTGCCGGCACCAGGAGTCGAACCCGGGACCTACTGATTACAAGTCAGTTGCTCTACCAACTGAGCTATACCGGCGTGTGGGCGACGATTATAGCGATTGGGAAGATCCTGTAAACCCCTGAATTCAGACTATTTTTGCATTCGGCTGAATCAAGCCCTGCGAAGCACGTTTCGCAGCTTTTGCACGGCCTTCACGGTGCGGCTGTTTTGCAGGGCCGCCAGTTGCGCTTCGGCCTGTTCGGCGCGTTGCAGAGCGTTGGCCAGTTGTTGGGCGGTGTCGACTTCGCTGGCGCTGATCGGGTGGGCGAAGGCGTGGCCTTTGCACAGTTGGAAGTTGTCGAGGTTGCACGGCGGAATGTCGAAAGCCGGTTTCAGCTGCATGTATTCGTCGGCGAGGAACCAGGTGTTGAGGCCGTCGAACAGGATCGCTTGATAACCCCCCTCGGTGACCAGCGGTTCCCAGGTGTGGTCGCGCTCCCATGGTGTTTCGATGACGATGATCCAGGGGCGGAAACGAGTGAAGTCCATGCCACGCAGGACGCTTTCTTCGTGGCCTTCGACGTCGATTTTCAAAAAATGGATTGGCCGATCAGCGGCGTATTGTTCGCAGATCGACGTCAGTGTACGGGCCTTTACGGTGAGGCTACGCACGTCCATGCCTTGGTCTTTGTGTTGCCGGGCGATGGCCGGATCGGCAGTCGACAGGCCGGTATCGGGGATGGCGTAGAACGTCATTTCGCCGGGCTGATCGCTGGCGATGCATTGCACAGTGGCGTCGCGTGGGCGTTGCTGGCAAAGAGCGTCGTAGTAGTTTTGCATCGGCTCGACGTTCACACCTTGCCAGCCATGATCGTAGAAAGCTTTGGTGACTGAGTCGTGATTCGGGTCGTTGGCTCCGACATCGATATAGAAGCCGTGCTCGACCTGCTTGAGCGCACGCCACAGGCGAACGTCTTCGAAATTCTGTGCGTAAGAGATAAACGTCACGGTCGCTTCCTTTCGGTCTGATTGTTCTTGTTCGGGGGCGCTGATGGCCTTGTATAACAAGGCAGGGAGGAGGCCGCAATGATTCGGTCGAAGAACCCTTTATTCGGCGGTTATGTCGTTTTGATTGGCGGCTTATGCACAACTGAGAGGCATGAGTAGGCGATTAACCGAGGTTTTGTGAACCCATTCTCATTTTGTTCGCAAATCCCTGTTTTACAGGTTTTTTATTTATATGAACAAAAATGACCAGCTCGATTAATGCCTCGAAACAGGCGTAGATATTGGATCCACGGTAAATCCATCAACAGAGTTATCCACAGGCCGTAACGTTTTAAGCGCGTTCGGCGAGCAGCATTAAGTTACGCGGTGTGAGTGAGGAGTCGCAAAAGCGGCCGAGGCGTACGACGTATTCCTGTTCGACGAGGAAAAGTGCTCGATCCAGGTTCAGCCAAAGCTCCAGTGGCCGTCGGAACAATCCGCGCAGTAATTCGAGGTTGCGAACTTCCGCCAACCGTCGCCAACCGGCTGATTCGAGTGCGGACCAATCTGGCGTGCCGATTGTGGATAACTCTTTCAATGCCGCCAAATCCCGGCAGTAATCGGCGAAGGGTTTGTCCAGCCAAGCGCTGGGCAGGGACGGGGTTGGCAGGTATTCGTCGACGCCGCGCACTTGCCGTTGCAACAGGTCGAAGGCCAGGCGCCGGGCCATGGAGGTGTCGCGCTGACGTCGGACGCGTGCACCGGCGGTGACGGTTTCGCTCATTGGCAGTGCCAGATCTTCGAGCGAGAGCTGTAGGTCCGATCGCAAGCCCGCGCAGGACAATGCCTGGTATTCGCTGCGATTGATCCGGTTGTAGCAGCACGGGGCAATGGCCATCTGCTGACATCCGGCAGCGCTCGCCAGTTGCATCAGGCGCACATGCAGATCGCCGCAGGCGTGGAGGGCGACGGGTGTGTGAGTCGCGCTCAACACGGCAGAGGCATTCGCCGCCAGTACATCCTGTTCCACATGCAAAGCGTGCAGATGATGACGTTGACTTAACGCCTGACCGCTGGCTACCAATAAAGGATCGTATTCAACGCAAGTCAGCTGCTGTCCCTCACTCAACAAACGTCGACCCAAGTGCCCCTTGCCTGAACACCAGTCCAGCCAGTACGTCGGCTGCGAAGCAAAGGACAAACGACTGGCAAACGCCTCGATCTGCTGCCACTTGCGTCCCGGCACATCGACATTCAGCCGATGCCCCGCAGCTTCCAGCGCATGCCCCGGCAACTCGCCAACCGCACTCAACTCAGCCGACAACGCCGCCAATGAAGCAAACGGCTCCGGCGCATCGACAAGATCAGCAGGTTGGTTATGAGCGTTTTCCGCGTCTTCCAGCGACCGTCCGCGTAGCCACAAGGCCAGCTCCGGGTAGGACGCTTCCCAAGCAAGCGAAAGATGATTGAACGGTCGAGGTTTCCACAGCGCCTGATGCGTTGTCAGAAATGCATCCAGCGCCGTGAAGCGGGCGAGTAAGTCCTCGCCCGTCAGCACGTGGGAAGCATCAACGCCCTTGGCAGGCATCGACGCGCAGCCAGCGCTCCAGCAGCTTGAAGCCGCGCACCAGCACGTAGGACATCAGCAGATAGAACACGCCCGCAGCGAAGAAGATCTCCACCGGCAGGTAGGTGCGGGCAATGATCGTGCGGGCCATGCCGGTCAGTTCCAACAGGGTCACGGTGCTCGCCAGCGCGCTGGCCTTGAGCATCAGGATCACTTCGTTGCTGTAGGCCGGCAGGCCGATGCGCGCTGCACGCGGCAGCATGATGTAGAGCATTGCCTTGGGTTTGGACATGCCCAGCGCCCGCGCCGCTTCGATCTCGCCGGGCGGAATCGCCTGGATTGCGCCGCGCAGGATCTCGGCGATGTACGCCGCGGTGTGCAGGGTCATGGTCGCGGTGGTGCACCAGAACGGATCGCGCAGGTATGGCCACAGCGCGCTGCTACGCACGGCATCGAACTGCGCCAGGCCGTAGTAGACGAGGAACAGTTGCACCAGCAACGGCGTGCCACGGAAAAAGAAGATGTAGGCGTAGGGCAAAGCGCGCACGTACCACAGCTTCGAAGAGCGGGCGATGCCCAGTGGAATGGCCAGCAGCAGGCCGGCAATCACGGCAATCGCCACCAGCTCCAGGGTCAGAGTCGCGCCCTGTGCCAGTTTCGGCAGCCACTTGATGATCACTTCCCAGTTCATGAAGCGCTCCTCGCAAAGCCGCGAGCGGCGCGTTTTTCCAGGAAGTGCATGCCGGTCATCGCCAGCACCGTGAGGCCCAGATACATGACCGCCGCCACCAGATAGAAGGTGAACGGCTGTTTCGAGACGGTCACGCCGATCTGCGCGTGACGCATGATTTCTTCCAGGCCGATCACCGACACCAGCGCGGTGTCTTTCATCAGGATCATGAACAGGTTACCCAGGCCCGGCAGGGCGATACGCCACATCTGCGGCATGATCAGCCTGGTGAAGATCCGCCATTTCGACAGGCCCAGCGCCACACCGGCTTCACGGTGGCCCTTGGGAATGGCGAGGATTGCGCCGCGGAAGACTTCCGTGGCATAGGCGCCGAAGCACAGACCCAGCGCAATGACGCCGGCGGCGAAAGCGCTGAGTTGCAGGTCGGGGTTACCGAAAAACTCACCGAGGCTGCGCATCAGGTTGACCGTACCGAAGTAGATCAACAGCACCCAGAGCAATTCCGGGACACCACGCACCAAGGTCGAATAAGTACCGCCAAGCCATTGCAGTGGCTTGTACGGGGAAGTCTTGGCCAAGGCGCCGAGCAGGCCGAGTACCAGTCCCAGGCACAGGGCCGTCAGCGCCAGTTTGACGGTCATCAGCGCACCGGCAGCGAGGGCCGGGCCGAATCCGTAGAGGTCGATAATCATGGGTTTCTGTTCAAATTGCGGCAGGCAAAGTCGGGAGCCGGCGCCGTTGAATGACGGCGCCAGTCCCACAGGTCAGGATCAATAGATGCTGAACGGGAAGTACTTGTCGTTGATCTTCTTGTAGGTGCCGTCGGCGACGATTTCCTTCAGGGCGGCGTTCAGCTTCTCACGCAGCGGGTCGCCTTTGCGCACAGCGATGCCGATCTTGTCGCTTTCTACAACAGCATCGCCTTTGAACTCGTAGTTCTTGCCGGCGTCGCTTTTCAGCCAGTCATAGTTGGCGTACTTGTCGGCGAGGATGGCGTCGACACGACCGGAAGTCAGGTCGAGGTAGGCGTTTTCCTGGGTGTCGTAGAGGCTGACCTTGATGTCGTCGGCGTAGGTGTCTTCCAGCCAGGTGCCGGCCAGGGTCGCACGCTGGGTACCGATGGTCTTGCCCTTGAGCGAGTCCTTGTCGGTTTTGAAGTCGACGTTTTTCGGCGCGATGAACTGCAGCTTGTTCGAGTAGTACGGCTCGGTGAAGTCCACCGCTTGCTTGCGTTCGTCGGTGATCGACAGCGAGGAGATCAGGAAGTCGAACTTCTTCGCGTTCAGGGCCGGGATGATGCCGTCCCAGTCGGAAGTGACCACGGTGCATTCGACTTTCATCTTCGCGCAGAGGGCGTCGCCGATGTCTTTGTCGAAGCCGACCACGTTGCCGCTGGCGTCTTTGTTGTTGAACGGCGGGTACGCCGCCTCGATGCCCATCTTCAGGGTCTCGGCCATGGCACCGGCGCTGAACGCGAGGGTGACGGCGGCGGCCAGGAAGACCTTTTTAAAATTCTGCATGCATGTTGCTCCGTTAGCGGTTGCTGGACATGAATTGTTTGCAGCGCGCCGAAAGCGGGTTTTCGAACACCTGCTGAGGCGATCCTTGCTCTTCTATAAGGCCCTGATGAAGGAACACCACTTCGCTGGAGACCTGACGGGCGAAGCCCATTTCGTGGGTCACGAGCAGCATGGTGCGACCTTCTTCGGCCAATGCGCGGATGACACTAAGTACTTCCTGAACCATTTCCGGGTCAAGGGCCGAGGTGGGCTCGTCGAACAGGATCACCTTCGGCTGCATTGCCAGCGTGCGGGCAATCGCCGCGCGCTGTTGCTGACCGCCGGACAATTGCGCCGGGTAAGCGTGGCGCTTGTCGGCGATGCCGACCTTGGCCAGCAGCGCTTCGGCGACTTCGATGGCCTCGGCCTTGCTCTGGCCGAGCACGCGACGCGGTGCCTCGATGATGTTGTCGAGGATGCTCATGTGCGGCCACAGATTAAAGTTTTGAAACACAAAACCAATCTCGGAGCGCAGGCGGTTGATCTGTTTGCCGTCGGCGGCAACCAGTTCGCCATTTTTGGCGGATTTGAGCTTGAGTTCTTCACCGGCCACCAGAATCTGGCCCTGGTGCGGGTTTTCCAACAGGTTGATGCAACGCAGGAACGTGGACTTGCCGGAACCGGAGGAACCGAGGATCGAGATCACATCGCCGTCGCGGGCGGTCAGCGAGATGCCTTTGAGCACCTCAAGCTGTCCGTAGCGTTTGTGCAAGTTGCGGATTTCAAGCGCGGGCGTGGCCTCAGCCATGTGCGTTCCTCATATATGTTGCGCTCCTGCTGTTGGATGGCCTTCCTGGCGAGGCGGCCAAGCTAGCATAGCGTTTCAATGGCAGCCAACAGCGCTACGAGCGGTTAACGGGTGGCGTGTGGCAGGTTGTCGCATCGGCACAGCAGACTGTCGCCCCATCAACAACCGAACGGGTGTTTGATCGTGCAAACCCGTGGGTGTCGCGTAAAAAAAGGCGCGATGTTGCCAGCTTTGGCGGGGTGTTGGAAGCGCTATCCGGCCGAACGTTCCTGATTCGCCCTTTTATTGTGCATCCCACACTTTTTCAGTGTGTTTCTGGTGCGCTGTTTCGTTTGAAAAGTGAGTCGCAGGGTAACGCTCTGGCGGATTGCCATTAAATCCAAGGACTTGCGATGACTGTCCGGTCGCGCGCAAAGCCGCGGCACAGAAGAGTTTGAAACATTTTGGCGCAAAACTTGCGTGCAGAATAAGGAACGCCCCGTTGGTTTCTTTTTACGAGAAAGAAAATGCCAGACGGGCCGGACGCAATCGCTTTCCTCGCAAAGGTAGTTTCGATGAGCAGTACCCCAAGCTCCAATGGCCTCGAACAGGGGCTCAAACCGCGTCATGTGACCATGTTGTCGATCGCCGGTGTAATCGGCGCCGGTCTGTTCGTTGGCTCCGGCCATGCCATCGCTGCCGCCGGCCCTGCCGTGCTGCTGGCTTACGCCGCCGCCGGTACCCTGGTGGTGTTGGTGATGCGCATGCTCGGCGAAATGGCTGTTGCCTCGCCGGATACTGGTTCGTTTTCGACCTACGCCGACCGTGCCATCGGGCATTGGGCCGGTTTCACCATCGGCTGGCTGTACTGGTGGTTCTGGGTGTTGGTGATTCCGCTGGAAGCCAACGCCGCCGCGACCATTCTCCATGCATGGTTCCCGAGCGTAGGGATCTGGGCGTTTGCACTGGTCATTACCCTGCTGCTGACCGTCACCAACCTGTTCAGTGTGAAGAATTACGGCGAGTTCGAATTCTGGTTCGCGCTGATCAAGGTGCTGGCGATCATCGGCTTCATCATCCTCGGCCTGGCGGCGATCTTCGGCTTCCTGCCGAATAGTCAGGTTAGCGGTGTGTCGCACCTGTTCGACAGCGGCGGCTTCCTGCCAAACGGCATGGGCGCGGTGCTGGGCGCAATCCTGACTACCATGTTCTCCTTTATGGGTACCGAGATCGTCACCATCGCGGCCGCGGAATCGAAGAACCCGGGCAAGCAAATCTCCAAGGCTACCAACTCGGTGATCTGGCGGATCGGCCTGTTCTACCTCGTATCGATCTTCATCGTTGTGGCCCTGGTGCCTTGGAACGATCCTACGCTGGCCAACCTCGGTTCCTACCAGACCGTGCTTGAACGCATGGGCATCCCTAACGCGAAAATGATCGTCGACATCGTGGTACTGGTCGCGGTGACCAGCTGCCTGAACTCGGCGCTGTACACCTCGTCGCGCATGCTCTTCTCCCTCGGCAAACGTGGCGATGCACCGGCCATGTCGACTCGCACCAACAAAAGCGGCACGCCTTACTGGGCGGTGATGCTGTCCACCGGCGCGGCATTCCTCTGCACCTTCGCCAACTACGTGGCCCCGGCGGCGGTGTTCGAGTTCCTGCTGGCCAGCTCCGGCGCCATCGCACTGCTGGTGTACCTGGTGATCGCCTTCTCGCAACTGCGCATGCGCAAACAGCGCATGGCCCGTGGCGAGAAAATCGTCTTCAGCATGTGGCTGTTCCCGGGCCTGACCTACGCGGTAATCATCTTCATCGTCGCGGCCCTGACCATCATGCTGTTCCAGGAAGCGCACCGCGTGGAAATCCTCGCGACTGGCTTGCTAAGTCTGATGGTGGTGGCTGCCGGCCTGCTGGTGGCACGCCGTCGCAAGCTGGAAAAACGTGGCGCGGTGGTGTTGAGCTGATCCGTAACGCGTAATGCAAAACGGCCGCTGTCAGTGATGACGAGCGGCCGTTTTGTTTGTGAGCGGGGTTTATTCGCTCTTGTCTTCCTGGGTGTCCACCGACTTGCCGTAAGCATCCAGCGCCACCCCGAAATCGGTGATGAACTGTGGTTCGCTCAGCCAGGCCTGGGCGGTTTCGATGTCCATGCCGTCGGCCCACATGCGGTAGTCGATCAGCATGTCAGCGGCCAGGTGGGTGGCGGCCATGCCTTCGTTATCGGCGTTTTCCATGTCCAGCAGTTCTGGATGATCAACGATGATGAACGCCAGTTCGCGCAGCAGCGTCAGCAGCATCTCGTTGCGGCTGACGGCTTCGGCGTCGCGCATTTTGCTGAACATCGCCAGGGTGTAATCCGGGATCGGCTCGGCGAGATGGCCGAGGTCGTCGTCCTGGTCCAGCGGCTTACGGCCGACCATACGGATGTGCTTGGCTTTGGCCTTGGCGCGTTTGGCGCGTTTCTGTTGTTTGTTCAGGGATGCCATGGGAACTCAGTTCTTCTGTTGGGTTTGTGCGGCGATCGCGTCGGACGCCGCCACATAGTCGGCCTGGAAGGCCGGGGATTCGATCCACGCCAGCGCGCCGGCCTCGTCGGTTTCCTGCGACCACTGGCGATACTCAATCAGCGCGGCGAGGATGAAGTCCATCGCGCCTTCTTCGCCTTCCTGCTCGTAGACCAGTTCCAGCAGCGGGTCTTCGAGGAACGCGGTGCACAGGGCTTGCTGGCTGATCTTCTCGGCGTCGATCATTTTCTTGAACAGTTCGGTCAGGTCCACCGACTCGAAGTCGATGCGGTCATCGTTCGGGTCGAGTTCGACCGGCGCCTCGGCGCGTTTGCTGCGGTTCTGCTTGGCCTTGGTCTTGGCCCGGGCGGCGCGTTTTTGCTGCTTGTTGGCGGAGGCCATGGTGTGTTCCGTCGTGCGTTGAAAGGGTTCAGCTGCGCGGCACTGGCCGCCCGGGTGTGTCGGGGGCCAACTCGCCGGTTTGCAGCCAGGTCAGAGCGATGGGCCATAGTGTGGCTTGGTACGCGCTGCGAAAAAAGGCGAAATGTCCGACTTGTTGTTCGCCGATGTCCTGCGGCTCGATGCGCAGGTGAGTTTTTGCAGCGTTTGCGAAGTAACCGAGCAGGCGTTCGATGGCCGGGATTGTGCCGTAAGGGTCGTCGCTGATGCTGATGGCCAGGGTTTGCGCGCGGACATTGGCGAAGGGCAGGGTGCCGTGCTTTTTTATCAGTGCGCGACCGCTGGGTCGCCGTTCGTAACGCGCGGCAGGCGTGCTCCAGTCGCGCACAACGCCCGTTGGCGTGTCCTCCAGCCAACCGAGGCGTTTGCCGGGGAAGAAGCCGCAGAGCAGCGTCAGCAACGGCATCACCACATGCCATTTGCCGAACATGCGCCAGCGCTGTTCGGGGGCGTAATCGCGCCAGTAGGCAAACTGTGCGCCGACGGTGACCAGCCGTCGGATAACCCGACCGGACTCGCCCAGCCCCGCCGCGCAGCCGCCGAAGCTATGGCCGACTACATCGATGGGCTGACCGGGAAATTCCCGTTGCGCGCGTTTGAGCATCGCTTCGAAATCCAGCGCGCCCCAATCTGTCCAGGAGGCGTTCAAGCCTTTGATCGAAGTGGATCGTGATTCGCCGATGCCACGGTAGTCGTAGGTCATGACGTCGAAGCCATTGGCGAACAGGTAAGCCGCGAAGCGCGAGTAGTGGCGACAGCGAACAGATGTAGCAGCGTTGATGATGACGACTGGGCGCTTGGCTTCGGGCGGGGAATGGCACCAAGTGAAACCGCCCAGTACAACGCCGTCGGCGGCAGCTTCCTTGAAAGGATCACCTTGCGTTGCAGCCAAAGTCGGCGACCTTGACTGCACATCCTGCGTTGTGGGCATGTCCTGACAGCTCATGACGCTCGACCTTGGCGGGTAAGCTGCCAACGATAGTCTCCGTGACGCCCGACAACAACGCGCAGGTTTTATTCAGTGAATTGAGTGAGCATGCGCTCTTCGATCAAGGCCTGTTCACGATTGAGTTCTGCGCGTAGTTCTTCTTCACTCGGCAGGATCGTCTTGTAACTGCTGGCGAACAGTTGTTCATTGCCATTGAGCATCGAGTAGCGCGCCACCGAATCGTTGCTCTCGGCAGACAGAATGATGCCCACAGTCGGCTTGTCGCCCTCGCTGCGCATGAGCTCGTCGTACATGCGCACATACATGTCCATCTGCCCGACATCGCGGGCACTGAGCTTGCCGCGTTTAAGGTCAATGATCACAAAGCATTTGAGCAGGTAGTTGTAGAACACCAGATCGATGTACAGATCGACGCCGTCGGTACTAATGCGTTGTTGGCGGGCGACAAAGGAAAAGCCTTTGCCCAGTTCGAGCAGAAAGCCCTGCAGGTGGTCGATAAGGGCTTGCTCGAGACTGCTTTCCCGGACTTTTCCTGCTGACGGCAGACCGAGGAATTCAAGCATGACCGGGTCGCGAATGAATTCACGCGGATTGCATTTCATGGCGTCGATGTTGGTGGTGGCTTCTTCGATCACATCGGCTTTGTCTCGACTCATGAGGAGTCGTTCGTAGTAAAGCGTAAGGATCTGGCGATCGAGGGCGCGGCTTGACCAGTTCAGGTTGGCGCATTCGTCCATGTACCAAAGGCGTGCCTTTTCATTGGTTACCCCCAAAAGCCGACGATAGTGGGTCCAGCTCAATTCGTGACGCAGTGCGTCACGAATTGGAAACGCCTGATAAAAGAGGCGCATATAGCGCAGATTGGAAGCGTCAAACCCCTTCCCGAACTGCGCCGTCAGATCCTTCGCCAACAAGACCAGCAGCTGTTTTCCATAGCCCGCACGCTGGGCACCCTGCTGTTCAAACTCGACAATATGCCTGCCGATCTGCCAGCAGGTCTGCACTTGAATCGTGTCCACCGCACGCAGCACTTTTTGCCGCGCCTGACGAATCAACTCGCCAAGCTCCCCCAGCAATGAATCGATTTTCGGGTCTTGCGTGTCAGCAGGTTTTCGCGGGCTCATCGGCTCTTCCACATCGCTGGAAACAGGTCTCAAAGCATGCCAAGAGTCGCCGCGCAGGTATGTCGGGCGAGCCGGTGATAGGGGAAGGAAGAAGGGTTTGATGTTGCAGGACGTTGCCGTTGAAAGATGCGTCAGAGAGTAATGGTCTGTAGTCCATTTCGTACACGCGCCAAGTTCCAAACAATCTAAAACCCGCCCCGGTACGCAAAATCTAAAAGAAGTAACGGTTGGGTTCTATAAGAACCCGGGAGTCGTGATCGTGAAACGCGTTCTTTCATTCATGCTGCCCATCGCCGCAGTCGCTGCATTGCTGTTTCCGGTGATGTTGCAGGCAGCCAGTCTTGAGCCCATCGACAGTGCCGGGGTGCAAGTTCAGCAGCAACAACAGAACGGCGTCACTTATCTGGCCGGCGGGATCGGTGAGGATGAGGCGAAGGCCATTCAACAAAGCAGCGGTTACAACCTGCACATGACGTTCGCTGTGGGCGCGCAAGACGAGTACACCGCTGATGTCGATGTAACGATTGAAACGTCTTCAGGGCAAACCGTACTTACGCTTAACCAGACGGGCCCGCTGGTGTACGTGCAATTGCCACCTGGTAAGTACACGGTGGTGGCCACGCGTAAAGGTGAAGCGCGCCACGACGTGACCGATGTTGGCAGCGGCACCCCGCGCAATCTGGTGTTCCACTGGAATGACGCTGGATAGCGATAGGTGTGATGGCAGAGTTGAGGCGCGGGTACAATCCCGCGCCTCATCTTTTGTGACGTAGGGAAGCGCTGGTTTGAAAGGGATTTTGCGTGCTGTTGGTGTAGCCGGCCTGGTTTTGCAGTTGGCTGGTTGCGGAACGTTTATCGGGCGTTTGAATGATGGTTTGTCCGATGCCCAGTATTACCGAGGAGTGGATGGCAATCTTCATCTGCTGGGTGTCCGTGGTGGCGGCAGCGATGGCATGCCGGCGGCGATCGTCTGTTACATGATGATTGTCTGCCCGCTCATCACCGTCGTATCCCTGCCAGTGGATGCCGCGCTGGACACGGTGCTGCTGCCTGTCGATTACATCAATACGCTTTAGGTTTTCTTTGCGCGGCGTTTGCGATTCGCTGGGTTCGACGGCTTCTGCACTTTGCGGTAGATCCACACGCCGAACACCGCAATTGCCAGCAGCAACACCATGACGACGCCTTGCCGCACAAATTCAAACCAGAACCGCCGGGGTTGCTCGGCCAAGGTGTAGGTGCTGCGCGGGCCACGGTTGGTGGTGGTGATGGAGCCGCTGATCCAGCTGTCGATCAGCATCCAGATTGATGCACCGATGGCGAAGGCAATCAGGACGACAAAGAGCACGGTCAGCCAGTAACTCGTGCGGCTCGGACGATAGGGTGGCGGATGAGGCAGGGGGACGCGGGTTCGTTTCTGGTTCATCGCGGGGATGACCCTCTTCCGTAAGGGGTCGCCAAAATAGCGCGTATTCAGCTGACTGAAACAGTACTCACCCAATCGCAGGCATAAAAAAACCCTGAATCTTGCGATTCAGGGTTTTCGGTATTTGGTGCCCAGAGACGGAATCGAACCGCCGACACGGGGATTTTCAATCCCCTGCTCTACCGACTGAGCTATCTGGGCAACGGGGCGCATTAAAAGGGTTTTTCGGATTTACGTCAACGACTTTTTTAAAATTTCTTAAATTAATTCCGTCGCTTACGATCCGGCCCCCGATTCTGCCGGGTTTACTCAGCAGGCGGAACGTAGCCTTCGGCCTTGGCGTATTCCTCGCCGGAGAAGTACTTGTCCATTTCGCCCTGAAGATATTTGCGGTCTTCGGCGTTCATCATGTTCAGACGTTTTTCGTTGATCAGCAGGGTTTGGTGTTTCTGCCAGTCAGCCCAGGCCTTGGCCGAGACGTGGTCAAAAATATCCTGACCTTTGGCGCCCGGGAAAGGAGCGCGTTCCAGCGCGGGCAGTTCTTCTTTGTACTTGCGGCACATTACGGTGCGGGTCATGGCGACTCTCCTGCATTCAAGACGGCGGCCGCGCGTTCGAGCAAGGTTTTGACCGGGGCGGCGAGGCCCAGGCGCGGCGGGGTGGCGAGGTTATACCAGAGCCAGTCGGCCTCGGCCACGTGATGGCTGGCCTCCTGCACCTGCACCAGCCAGGGTTCGATGGACAGCTGGAAGTGGCTGAACGTGTGCACGAGGCTCGGCAGCGCCTGCTGCTCGCCCATGGTCAGCGAGTGCTGATCGGCAAGATGTTGCAGGTCATCGAGGTCGTCGAGTTCCGGCAGGCTCCACAGACCGCCCCACAAACCGCTGGAAGGGCGACGGTAAAGCAGAATCGCGCCTTCGCCGTTGGCGAGCATCGGCATCATCGTGCGCTTCTGCGGGATGGCTTTGCGCGGCTTGGGAATCGGGTAGCGGGTTTCGAGGCCGAGCATATGCGCTTCGCAGCCACGTTCCAGCGGACACAGCAGGCAGCTCGGCTTGCTGCGGGTGCAGAGTGTTGCGCCAAGATCCATCATCGCCTGGGTGTAGGCGTTGACCCGATCATGCGGCGTAAAGCGCTCAGCGGTGGCCCACAGCTGTTTGGCGACCTTCGGCTCGCCGGGGTAGCCCTCTTGCGCGGTAAAGCGCGCCAGCACGCGTTTGACGTTGCCGTCGAGGATCGGCGCGCGCAGGCCCATGCTGATGCTGGCGATGGCGCCAGCAGTGGACAGGCCAATGCCCGGCAGATCGGTGAGCTTTTCGACGTCACGCGGAAACTCGCCGCCGTACTGGCTGACGACGATCTTCGCGGTCTTCTGCAGATTGCGTGCACGGGTGTAGTAACCCAAGCCCGTCCACAGGTGCAGCACTTCGTCTTCCGGCGCCTCGGCCAGCGCTTCGACCGTCGGCAGCGCGGCCATGAAACGGTCGAAGTAATTGAGCACGGTGCTGACCTGGGTCTGCTGCAACATGATCTCCGACACCCACACCCGATACGGGTTGATGTCCTGCTGCCAGGGTAAATCGTGGCGGCCGTGGCGGTCGAACCAATCCAGCACCGCCGTGGAAAACTGCTCCGCTCTCATCGCTTGAACAGCCCCTTCAATGCGTTTTTCAGTTCCGGGCTGACTTTGTCGCCCAGTTTTTCATCGATCTTTTCACTGAGTTTGTCACCGGCCATTTTGGTCGCGACCTGACCGAGGCGGTCATTGTCGACGCGGCAGGCCTTGGCGCCCAGTTCCAGCGGGCCACGGCAGCGCAGTGGCCACTCGATGCCGACAAATTTTTCGCCGACCTGACAGGCTGGATCCGACATGGCGCTGGTGTCGCCTTCGACGATGATGCCGACGCGGTAATCCATGCCGAGTACGCGCAAATCGATGTCGCCATCACCGTTAACGGTCATGCCGGGGATGCGCACTTTCAGGTCCGGGTTGCTGGCGATGCCGTTACGGAAGGTCAGGTTGCCCTTGAGTTCCTGGAACGGCGTGTCTTTGCCCCGTGGCTCGCCGCTGAGGGTTTTGCGGTTGAGCGTGGCGATGCCTTTGCACAATTGCTGTTCAAGGTTGGCGTTGAGCAGCACGCCGTTGTTGATCACGAAACTAGCGTTGCCGTTCAGCGTGTCGACCAGCGCCTGCTGGCTGTTGCCGCTGCCGGTCACGTTGCTGGTGAGGGTCACCAGACCTTTGACGGGCGGGTTCTTGCCTTGGCTTTCGAGGATTTTTTCCACCGGGACCCGGTTGAGCCTGGTCTGCAGATTCAGCACCGGTGCGCTTGGGCGCACATCGAGGGTGCCGTTGGCTGCAAAACCACCGTTGTACAACTCACCACTCAGGTTGCTCAGGGTCAGCAAGCCGCCCTGGCCGGTGGCCTTGAGCGCTGCGTTCTGGATCGGCAGTTTGTCGAGGGTCAACTGGCCGAAGGTCAGATCGGCGTCCACGTCGAGTTTGGCCAGGCGTTCAACCGGCAGCAGACGCTCGGTGCTCCAGGCGGTTTTGCTCGGTTTGTCCGGCAGCGGCGTGGAGCCGGCACCGGCCATCGCATCGGCTTCGGTGCTGGCGACTTCGGCCTGACGCACTTGCGTGGCGCTGTTGGCTTGCGCCGATTTCGGTGGCAGGTAGCGGTCGACGTTGAACGTGTCAGCCTTGAGGATCGCCCGCAGCGACTGCTTGGCGAAATCTTCGACGGCGATACGGCCGCTGAAGCTGCTGTCGTCCAGTTTCAGGTTGATATTGTCGAACGCGATGCTGGTTGGCGTGGCTGCCACGCGGCTGACCAGTTCGACTTTGCTCAGGCTGCCTTCGGCCATGGCCGGCAGTTTCTGGCCAATGCTGTCGACGAATTTCGCCAGATCGAACTGGGCGATGGAGATGCCGCCGGTGATCTGTGGAGTCTTGTCGAGGTCGTTGGCTTTCAGCTCGCCCAAGGCGCGCAACTGGTTGGCGGAGATCTTGATGCCCGTCCATTCGGCGACGTTCGCCGCTTTATCCAGGGATAACTGGCCCTGAGCTGCGAATGTCATGGTTTTGCCTTGCAGCGGATCGCCGGCCAGTTCGCCGGACAGCTTCATGTCTTCGAACCTGTAGCGTTGCAGTGCGCGCTCGATGCGCAACTCGCCAGTGAGCTCGGTACGCACGCGCAGGACAGGCTGGTTGGTGCCGAGGAATGCCGTGGCCTTCACCGGAATATTCGTCGAATCGTGTACCGGCCCCGTGCTCAGCTGGATGCTTTCGGCGCTGAACTGCTTGCCGGTCTGCTCGTCATTGTATTCAACGCGCGCGTTGTTGACGGTCAGGCTGTCGATGTCGAGGCGAATTGGCTGCGGCGGTTTTTCCGGTTGGGCAGGCGCCTCTGCAGTGGTTGCGCTGGCAGGTGCCGGGCTGTCGGCAGGGGCGGCAGCTGGCGGCACCTTGCCGATGTCTTCCCAGTTGCCGTGGCCGTTCTTGTCGCGTTTGAGGCGCAGATTCAGGCCTTCAACACGCACGTCGCTCATTTGCACTTCGCGGCGCAACAGCGGCAGCACGCGCACGGACAGGCCGAGCATCTGCAGATCGGCATACGGTTCGGTCGGATTGATCAGGGTGGCGACGCTGGCCTCGTGCAATTCCAGGCCGAGCCATGGGAACAGGCTCCAGCCGATGTCGCCATTGAGCGTCAACTCGATGTGGGCCTTGTCGCGGGCTATCTGGCGAATCTCGTCTTTGTAATCGTTGGGATCGAAGAGGTGGGTCAGGGCAAAACCTGCCGCCACAATGATCAGCAACAATCCAAGAAGTACCAGACCCAGGATTTTGCCGAACGCTTTCATGGGCGAGTCCTTGTAGTTAGTCGAATTCGTAATTTAGCCGGGGAGTATAGCGCTGCAACTGCCCGGTTCGCTGTGACGTCATGTTTCCAGTACCTCCAGCGGGACGTGTAACTTCGCTGCGATTGCCTGGGCTTCAGGATGCCCGGCAGGTGCCAGCAGGCGCAGTTCAGCCCCCGCTTGCGACGCCATTTTCTGTGCTTGGTTCACCAGTCGTTCCGCGACTCCGCGGCGGCGGGTAACTTTTCGTACGCATAAATGGGACAAGTACCAAACGTCTTGGTGCCTCTGCAGGCACGCGGCGCCAAGCAGGCGGTCGTTGAAGCGTCCGGCAATGAAACGCCCCTCAGCGAGGGCGCTGTCGATCAGATCATTTTCACCGGAAAACGGCGCAAACAGCCCGTCCGGCGCGTCGCGATAAATCTTCCGCAAATCCTCCTGGTCCTGATAATTGGCGGCGTTCAGCGCTTGTACGACGATCGGCATGGCGTTTTCCTGAGTGATACGAGATCAGACGACAGAAAAAAGGTGATATCAGTTTGGTTTTTCTGTCACGTGCAAATGGTAACCTTCGCCCGTTCGTCCGTCCTTCTGCGACTTAACGTCGCGCCTTCAAGGAGCTTCATCCAAAAAAACGGTCATGCCTGCGTGCATAAAGGCCGGGGGTGAACAGTGGCTGGCGAACCATACTAATAATTGGGGGATACACAATGAGCACGAGCATCACGGCGGACGGCCTCAAAGCCGATCAGCCCGCGTTCCTGTCCAAGGAACGCATCATCGCCAAGCCCGGTTTCAACCGTTGGCTAGTCCCACCGGCCGCTCTGGCCATCCACCTGTGCATCGGCATGGCCTATGGCTTCTCGGTGTTCTGGTTGCCGCTGTCCAAGGCGCTAGGCGTAACCGCTCCGGTGGCTTGCGCACCGGACATGAGCTTCATCGCACAAGTGTTCTCGTCGCAATGCGACTGGCCGATCTCGATGCTTGGCTGGATCTACACGCTGTTCTTCATCTTCCTCGGCTGCTCGGCAGCGATCTGGGGCGGCTGGCTGGAACACGCCGGGCCACGCAAGGCTGGCGTTGTCTCGGCACTGTGCTGGTGCGGCGGTCTGCTGATCTCGGCGCTGGGTATTTATACTCACCAGATCTGGCTGATGTGGATCGGCTCCGGCGTGATCGGCGGTATCGGTCTCGGCCTGGGCTATATCTCGCCGGTTTCGACCCTGATCAAGTGGTTCCCGGACAAGCGCGGCATGGCCACTGGCATGGCAATCATGGGCTTCGGTGGCGGCGCGATGGTCGGTGCACCACTGGCAACCGCGCTGATGAGCCACTTCGCTTCGCCGACCGGTGTCGGCGTCTGGCAGAGCTTCGTGGCCATGGCCGCGATCTACTTCGTGTTCATGATCGGTGGTGCTCTGGCTTACCGCGTTCCGCCAACCGGCTGGAAGCCTGAAGGCTGGACCGCTCCGGCGAAGAAAGCCTCGAACTCGATGATCACCCACCGTCACGTGCACGTGAATGTGGCGTGGAAAACTCCGCAATTCCGTCTGGTATGGCTGGTGCTGTGCCTGAACGTATCTGCGGGTATCGGCATTCTGGGCATGGCTTCGCCGCTGCTTCAGGAAGTGTTCGGCGGCAAATTGCTGGGTGTTGATGTGCCGTTTGGCCAGCTCGACGCCGGTCAACTGGCTTCGATCGCCGCGATTGCCGCCGGTTTCACCGGTCTGCTGAGCCTGTTCAACATCGGTGGCCGCTTTTTCTGGGCTTCGTTTTCGGACTACCTGGGCCGCAAAAACACTTACTTCGTGTTCTTCGCTCTGGGTTTTGCCCTGTACGCGCTGATTCCGAACATGGGCCATCTGGGTAACGTTGCGCTGTTCGTGGCGGCGTTCTGCATCATCCTGTCGATGTACGGCGGTGGTTTTGCGACCGTTCCGGCGTATCTGGCCGACCTGTTCGGTACGCAGATGGTCGGTGCGATCCACGGTCGTCTGTTGACTGCCTGGGCTGCGGCTGGCGTGCTCGGTCCGGTGCTGGTGAACTACCTGCGTGAATATCAGCTGAGCATCGGCGTTGAACGCGCTGCCGCTTACGACATCACCCTGTACATCCTCGCCGGCCTGCTGGTGCTGGGCTTCCTGTGCAACCTGATGGTCCGTCCGGTGGCTGACAAATACTTCATGACTGACGCTGAACTGGCCGCCGAACAGGCGCTGGGTCACGACAAAGGTGCTGACGCCAGCACCGTTCTGGAGTGGAAAGCCGCACCGGGCAGCAAGCCGCTGGCAATCGCTGCGTGGCTGGTGGTAGGTATTCCGTTGGCGTGGGGTGTGTGGGTGACCCTGCAGAAGACGGCGGTATTGTTTCACTAAGGTGTTAGCTGCATAAACACCGAACCTGTGGGAGCGAGCCTGCTCGCGAAGACGGAGTGTCAGTCGACATAAATGTTGGCTGACCCACCGCATTCGCGAGCAGGCTCGCTCCTACATTTGTTTTTGGGGTGCCTGTAATGGCTTGTATGGACATGTCTACCTGCGACAGCCGGGCGTTCTATCCGTCAGCCATCTCACCTCTCGTGTTTCTGTTTGCTTCCTGCGTGCCTATAATGGCTGCCTTTTTCGCCCAATGATTTTGCGGAGCTGGTGATGGCCGAACGTAAGGCGTCTGTCGAGCGCGACACTCTGGAAACCCAGATCAAAGCCTCGATCAACCTTGATGGCACCGGAAAGGCCCGATTCGATATCGGTGTACCTTTTCTTGAGCACATGCTGGATCAGATCGCCCGTCACGGGTTGATCGACCTGGATATCGAATGCAAGGGCGATCTGCATATCGACGACCACCATACGGTGGAAGACGTCGGTATCACCCTCGGCCAGGCATTTGCCAAAGCCATTGGCGATAAAAAAGGCATCCGTCGCTACGGCCATGCCTACGTACCGCTCGATGAAGCGCTGTCGCGCGTGGTGATCGACTTCTCCGGTCGTCCGGGCCTGCAGATGCACGTGCCGTACACCCGCGCCACCGTGGGCGGCTTCGACGTTGATCTGTTCCAGGAATTTTTCCAGGGCTTCGTCAACCACGCACTGGTCAGCCTGCACATCGACAACCTGCGTGGCACCAACACCCACCACCAGATCGAAACCGTGTTCAAGGCTTTCGGCCGCGCGCTGCGCATGGCCGTCGAGCTGGATGAGCGCATGGCCGGGCAAATGCCATCGACCAAAGGCGTTCTCTAATGCAGACGGTTGCAGTTATCGACTACGGCATGGGCAACCTGCACTCGGTGGCCAAGGCCCTCGAGCACGTCGGCGCCGGTAAAGTGCTGATCACCAGTGATGCGGCGGTGATTCGCGAAGCTGACCGCGTGGTGTTCCCCGGTGTTGGCGCGATTCGCGATTGCATGGCGGAGATCCGTCGCCTCGGCTTCGATTCACTGGTGCGTGAAGTCAGCCAGGATCGTCCGTTCCTCGGCATTTGTGTCGGCATGCAGGCCTTGCTCGATACCAGCGAAGAGAACGACGGTGTCGACTGCATCGGCCTGTTCCCGGGCGCGGTGAAGTTCTTCGGCAAAGACCTGCATGAAGACGGCGAACACTTGAAAGTCCCGCACATGGGCTGGAACGAAGTGAAGCAGAAGGTCAGCCACCCGCTGTGGCATGACATTCCGGACATGGCGCGTTTCTACTTCGTGCACAGCTACTACATTGCTGCCGCCAATGCGCGGCAAGTGGTGGGTGGCGGTCACTACGGTGTCGATTTTGCTGCAGCGTTGGCCGATGGCTCGCGTTTCGCCGTGCAGTTCCACCCGGAGAAGAGCCATACCCATGGCCTGCAATTGCTGCAGAACTTCGCCGCTTGGGACGGTCGCTGGTAAATGGCCGTCAAAAAGAAACCGCCGATCCTGACCCTCACTCCCGAACAGGAGAGTGAGGCCAATCACAAGATCAAACGCTTCATGGAGGATCGTTTCGAACTCGACCTCGGATCGTTCGAAGCGGCGGAAATTCTTGAGCTGTTTACCCGCGAAATTGCTCCGCACTATTACAACAGGGCGATTTTCGATGTGCAGACCCACCTCAAAGAGCGGTTTGAAAGCATCGAAAGCGACCTGTGGGCGCTCGAGAAAAACTGATTTCCGAGCCAAGCTGAACATTCAAATTTGAAGGTTTGCCAGATGCTGATTATTCCCGCTATCGATCTTAAAGACGGTGCCTGCGTACGTCTGCGCCAGGGCCGCATGGAAGATTCCACGGTGTTCTCCGATGACCCGGTGAGCATGGCTGCCAAGTGGGTGGAGGGCGGTTGCCGCCGTCTGCATCTGGTCGATCTGAACGGCGCATTCGAAGGCCAGCCGGTCAACGGCGAAGTGGTTACCGCGATCGCCAAGCGCTACCCGACCCTGCCAATCCAGATCGGCGGCGGCATCCGATCGCTGGAAACCATCGAGCACTACGTCAAGGCCGGCGTGAGCTACGTGATCATCGGCACCAAAGCCGTTAAAGATCCGGCGTTCGTTGCTGAAGCCTGCCGTGCGTTCCCGGGCAAGATCATTGTCGGGCTGGATGCCAAGGACGGTTTCGTCGCCACCGACGGCTGGGCTGAAATCAGCACTGTGCAGGTCATCGATCTGGCCAAGCAGTTTGAAGCCGACGGCGTGTCCTCGATCGTTTATACCGACATCGCCAAAGACGGCATGATGCAGGGCTGCAACGTACCGTTCACCGCTGCGCTCGCCGCTGCCACAAAGATCCCGGTGATCGCTTCCGGCGGCATCCACAATCTGGGTGACATCAAGTCGCTGCTCGACGCCAAAGCGCCAGGCATCATCGGCGCCATCACCGGCCGGGCGATTTACGAAGGCACCCTCGACGTCGCCGAAGCGCAAGCTTTCTGCGATTCGTACCAAGGCTGAGGACTGACCATGGCGCTGGCCAAACGCATCATCCCTTGCCTGGACGTGGACAACGGCCGGGTCGTCAAAGGTGTGAAGTTCGAAAACATTCGCGACGCCGGTGATCCGGTGGAAATCGCCCGTCGTTACGACGAGCAGGGTGCCGACGAGATTACTTTTCTCGACATCACCGCCAGCGTCGATGGCCGCGACACCACGCTGCATACTGTCGAGCGCATGGCCAGCCAGGTGTTCATTCCCCTGACCGTGGGCGGTGGCGTACGGACCGTGCAGGACATCCGCAACCTGCTGAATGCCGGTGCGGACAAGGTCTCGATCAATACCGCAGCGGTGTTCAACCCGGAATTCGTCGGTGAAGCTGCGCAGCATTTCGGCTCGCAGTGCATCGTTGTCGCCATTGACGCGAAGAAGGTCTCCGGCCCGGGCGAAACCCCGCGCTGGGAAATTTTCACCCACGGCGGGCGCAAGCCAACCGGCCTCGACGCGGTCGAGTGGGCGAAGAAGATGGAAGGCCTCGGTGCCGGCGAGATCCTGCTGACCAGCATGGATCAGGACGGCATGAAAAACGGTTTCGACCTCGGCGTCACCCGCGCGATCAGCGATGCGCTGGGTATTCCGGTGATCGCCTCCGGTGGCGTCGGCAATCTGCAGCATCTGGCCGACGGCATCCTCGAAGGCCACGCCAGCGCGGTACTGGCGGCGAGTATTTTCCACTTCGGCGAATACACCGTGCAGGAAGCCAAGGCCTACATGGCCAAACGCGGCATAGTGATGCGTTAAGCGTCAAATTCCATACAGGCCAGTGGACACCATGGCGCACCCAAGGCACTCTTGGGCACGCCATGGATTCCGGTAGCCCGACATGATCAAACGCCTGCTTCTTGTTCTCGCCAGTGCTTCTTTGTTGCTGGTCAACACGGCCCGTGCCGAGGACAGTCCCGACACCGATCTGGTGCTCCTTACCGAAAACTTCCCGCCGTACAACATGGCGAAGAATGGCAAGAATTTCGCCCAGGGCGAGAACATCAACGGTATCGCCACCGACATCGTGCGTGAGATGTTCCGGCGCTCCGGCCTTACTTACAGCCTGACCCTGCGTTTTCCCTGGGAGCGCGTATACAAGCTGGCGCTGGAAAATCCCGGTTACGGGGCCTTTGTGATGGCACGTCTGCCGGATCGCGAGAAGCTTTTCAAATGGGTCGGGCCGATCGGTCCGGACGACTGGATCATGTTGGCCAAGGCTGACAGCAAGATCACCCTCGAAACCCTCAATGACGCGCGCAAGTACAAGATCGGCGCCTACAAGGGCGATGCCATTGCCGAGACGCTGACCAAGCAAGGTTTGAAGCCAGTGGTCGTGCTGCGCGATCAGGACAATGCGAAGAAGTTGGTCAACGGTCAAATCGACCTGTGGGCGACGGGGGATCCTGCCGGGCGTTATCTGGCGCGGCAGGATGGTGTGACAGGGCTCAAGACCGTGCTGCGCTTCAACAGCGCCGAGTTGTATCTGGCACTGAACAAAGACGTTTCCGACGAAGTCGTCGCCAAGCTTCAGGCTGCGCTGGAGCAGATGCGCAAGGACGGTGTCATTGAAGAGATCATGGGGCGTTATTTGTAGTCGTCGGTAACTCTGTCTGCACTGGCGCCGCTGGGATTTCGTTAGCTGTGACAGACGCCTCAACTGGGTCTGGCGCGGGCGCTTCCTCCGCAGACAAGGCTGGCGCAGCCGGCTCCTGTGGCGTGTACGTGCTGAAGTGCAAGCTGTTAGCGTCGGTGTAACTGATGACGCTGGTCACGTGCGTACCGTCCGCGCGCAAGAGCGCGTAGTCACTTTGCATCAGATAGACCGCCAGCGAACTGTTTTTGGCCATGGCTGCGGCTATTTCAATCGGCGTCCGGTTGAGCCAGTCATTCGAGTGAACTTCGCACTGGGTAAAATCATTATTCAAGCGCGCCGAAAACAGGAAGGGCCGGGTCACGCTGCTTTTCCATTGAGCGCCAAACTCGATCGAGGTGAGATTGCTGAATGTGCGCAGGTCTTCTGGGCTCTGGGCCCGGGGAGCGGTCCAGCGTATCAACCGGTTTTCGTTTTCCCCGTTATAACGATGGCATACGAGTTGATACTGATCCGTGCGTTGCAGAACATAGAACGGTGATTCGCGCAGTTGCTCGCGTCGGGACAGGAGCGGATCTTTTACCGCGAACCACGGAAGTCTGGCGGTATGCGTGGATTTCTCAAGCACTGGCAAAGAGGCGGGTGACGCACCTTCAAGGACAGGCGCGGCGGGTCGGGGATTGAATTGCAGCGGGATCTGAATCCGTAGCGAATACACCTGGAAGCTGGCGGGCCTGGAATGACTGTTCCAGCCGACAAAGGTGCCAGGTGCCAGAACAATCTCATTGGATGAAGCAGATGGCGGAATGGCGCTCCAGGTGCCGATGCGTTGTAGTGCCCCGCTGTCTTTGTCGTTCCACACCGGCTCGCTGAGGCCCGAGCCGCTGACAAGGTCGGCGCGGACACAGCGAACGGCGTTGAATGACGGTTTCTCATAGCCGTCGGAGCATACCGATCCCAGTGCGACGTAACCTTCGGGAGGAACGGGGCGCCAGATCGCCCCCTCCCTGTGCGAGCCTGATCCGGCGCTTTTCCAGATCAGTTCGTAGTCTGCGGGCGGGCGCAGCGCTTTGCCTCTGCTGGAATCGGTGCTGGGCGACGGTGCCTCGCAAACCACCGCTACCACGTGCCTGCCGGTGATGTTGCTATGGTCATCACTGGCGACGTCGCCCAATGGAAAATAGCCGGGGAGTACATCGGCGGCAGGGGTGGGGCGCCAGAAGGCGGCCGGTTTCGCCCGTGAACCGCGGGTGTCCCAGACGCGGAGAAACTCCGTCGTGAAGTTGATCAGCAGGTTATCGTGTCGAATGGGTTCCGTTGGGCTGATTGGCGAAGGGGGAGCGTCGTGAGTCGTCATGGTAATTCCTGATAGTCGAAAGGCGACTCGAGGGAGTCGCGACCTGTTGCAGGTCTCACTATCCGGATGTTCGGTGGGCGTCTGGCGGTAACTATGTATTTACAGTCGTGACAATCGGTTACCTGTACACGCCATCTTTGCCATGACCTGCCATGGCGCGATTGCTGCGCACGCTGATCATCTGTTTGATGTCGATCCACTCGATGCCTTGCGCTTTGAGTTTGGGCAACTCGCGCTCCAGCACTGCCAGCGTTTGTGGGTAGGGATGGCCGATCATCACCGCCGAACCTTGCTTGCGGGCCAGGCTGATCGCCGTCTGCAACTGCGTGAAGATGGCTGCCTCGGTACGCTCGTCATCCAGAAACACATCCCGTGAAACACTCGCCAGATTAATCTTCTGTGCCTGCTGCGCCGCAACAGTCTGCGCGCTCGTACGGCTGTCGACGAAGAATTTGTGACGGCGCTGCAACTCGCCCATCAACCACGCCATCGCGATGGGTTGCGCGGTCATGCGGCTGCCCATGTGATTGTTGATACCGGCGGTGTACGGCACCATTTTGAACGCAGCGTTGAGGCGTTTTTCCAGCTCTTCGATCGGCAATTCCGGGTGCCATGCGAACGGCCCGGTGGCCGGATCCATCGGCATGTGCAGGATGACGATCTTGCCGGCGCGATGGGCATCGCGGGCAAATTCGGTGGCGTGGGGAGTATCCGGCATGATCGCCGCAGTCACCGGGCCGGGCAGGGCCAGCACGCGGCGATCCCGGGGCAGGTTCTGCCCCAGGTCATCGATGATCAGTGTCAGGTAAGCTTTGTGTGGCTTTGGGCTGGCGGGCTCTGCGTGAGCAGCACCCGCCAGACAGCACAACAGAACGAAGACGAAACGCAGCGACATCCTCAACGGCCGGACGTGATGCTCAGCCCTTTGAGCAGGCTCAGGGCCTGGGCCAATTGGTAATCGTCATCCTGCGGCATCGCCTTGGCCTTGCTGCCGGAGCCGGTCGGCTTGTCTGCGCCGCCGTTGCCGTTGCCCAGGTGACCTTGCAGGTCGGCTTCCTTGAAGTAATCGCCATCGGCCTCGTTGGTGATCTTGGCCTTGCGCACTTCGATGTCCGGCACGATGCCCTGCGCCTGAATCGAGCGGCCGTTCGGCGTGAAGTACAGCGCTGTGGTGATCTTCAGTGCGCGGTCATTGTTCAGCGGCAACACGGTTTGCACCGAGCCCTTGCCGAAACTGGTGGTGCCCATGACCACCGCGCGTTTCTGATCCTGCAGGGCACCGGCGACGATTTCCGACGCCGAGGCGCTGCCACCGTTGATCAGCACGACCATTGGCACCGCTTCGCTTTCGTCTTTACCGGTGGCAGAGAAGCGCAGTTCGGAGTTGGCGATGCGGCCTTTGGTGTAGACGATCAGGCCTTTGGTGATGAAGTGGTCGACCACTTCCACCGCTGCCTGCAACACGCCGCCCGGGTTGTTACGCAGGTCGAGAATGATGCCGTTAAGCTTCTTGCCGTTGTCCTTGCGCAGCTTGGCCAGGGCCTTGGAGACCTCTTCGCCGGTCTTGACCTGGAACTGGGTGATACGGATGTACGCATAGCCGGTTTCCAGCAGCTGCGCCTTGACGCTCTTCACCTGGATCACTGCACGTGCAAGGGTCACGTCGAACGGGGTGCCGCCGTCGCGTACCAGGGTCAGGGTGATTTTCTGGCCGATCTTGCCGCGCATTTTGTCCACGGCTTCGGTCATGGTCTGGCCGCGGGTCGGCTGGCCGTTGATCTTGACGATGAAGTCACCAGCCTGGATGCCGGCCTTCGACGCCGGGGTGTCATCGATTGGCGAGACGACTTTGATGAAACCGTCTTCGGCGCCGACTTCGATGCCCAGGCCGCCGAACTCACCGCTGGTGCTTTCCTGCAGCTCGGTGAAATCTTCAGGGCCAAGATAAGCCGAGTGCGGATCGAGGTTGCTGAGCATGCCCTTGATCGCGTTTTCCAGCAGAGTCTTGTCGTCCACCGGTTCGACGTAAGCGGCTTTGATCCGGTCCATGACCTCGGCAAAGGTGCGCAACTCTTCCAGCGGCAGCGGCGCCTTGGAAGTTGCGGCAGTGCCTGCCGGAGCGACAGCCGGAGCCGGTTGAGCGGCGAACGCCAGAGGCGCGCCGATCACCAGAGCGATCGTCAGGGCCAGCGAGGTAAGACGGGACAAATGCAGCATGTCGAACGAACTCCTAATGTTGGTGACTCAACGCCTATCCTTGCGCGCGGCACCATTGCGCCGGGTCACTCGGGTGACCCTGCTGACGAATTGCGAAATACAGCGCAGGTGTGTCCTGGCCGCCACTGTTACCGACAGTGGAGATGGACTCACCGGCTTTTACCACGTCACCGGCCGACTTGAGCAGCGTCTGGTTGTGACCGTAAAGACTCAAAAAGCCGTTGCCGTGATCGAGGATCACCAGCAGCCCGGCACCGCGCAGCCAGTCGGCGAACACCACGCGACCACCGTGTACGGCATGCACCTGGCTGCCGGCTGAGGCGCTGATCATCACGCCGTCCCACTTGGTGCGGGCGTCGTCGCCACGGGATTCGCCGAAGCGTGCCAATAGTCGACCATCAACCGGCCACGGAAGTTTTCCCCGGGTTGCAGCAAAAGGACCACCGAAGGTCTCGCCGCTGCTGGAGACCAGCGCGCCGGGAGTGGATCTGGCGGGTTTTCGTGGGGCGTCGCTGTTTTCAGCCTGCGCCTCACGCAAGCGCTTTTTTTCCGCTTCCTGCTGGGCGATCAGCGCTTTCTGCCGCGCTTCTTCTGCCTCACGGGCCTGGCGGGCCAGGGTTTCTTCAATGGTTTTAAGGACTTTAGACAGGTCTGCCTGATCTTGCTCGCGAGCGGCGAGTTTCTGGTCGCGGGCCTTCACGTCATCGTTAAGCTTGGCGAGCACCTGCTGGCGTTCCTTGCGGACATTTTCCAGTTCGTCGCGCTGGGTATCGAGGCTGCTTTTCTGCACCAGCAATTGCGCCTGCTGGGCGGCAATGTCTTTTTCGACATTGGCCAGTTGGCGCAGGGTTTCGTTGAAGTTCTTCAGCTGTTCCAGGCGGGCCTGGCTCAGGTAATCGTAATAGGTGAGGGTGCGGGCGAATTTCTCGGGATTCTGCTGGTTGAGCAGCAGCTTGAGGTATTCCTGCCGACCGTTCTGATAGGCCGCGCGGGCCTGAATGGCGATCAGTCGCTGCTGTTCAGTGCGCGCGCTCTGGAGTTTTTTTTTCTCTGCATCGAGCCGCTGCAGCTCGGATTCGCTTTTCTGCAGCTCTTTCTGCAGCGCATCGACCTGCTTCTGCAACTTGCCCAGCTCGGTTTCAGTGCCCTTGAGCTCCTTCTGTACGCCGGACTTCTCTTCCTGGACCTTGCTCAGCAGCTTTTTCAGCTCGGCAATGTCCTGACGCGTGGCGTCCAACTGTTGTTGGGTTTGCGTGCGCTCGTCAGCGAAAGCCGGTTGGAGCAGGCAGGTCAGAGCAAGGGCGATCAGGACGCGAAGCATAGGGGCGGGCGGCACCAGGGTAAGGGACGGCCTAGTATGCCCGCCCGAGGCTGCAAAAAAAACGCCCAATTGGGACTGTGTGATAACTGGCTGAAGATACAGCTAAAAATAATCTCTGAAACCACCATAAACCACTGTGGGAGCAGGCCTGCCAGCGATGGCGTCTGCACATTCAACATAGTCGTTGGCTGTCAGATTGCTATCGCTGGCAGGCCAGCTCCCACAGGTATTGCGGTGTTTCGGTTATTCGGGTCAGACCAGAATCGAAGTGCCGGTCATTTCCTTCGGTTTTTCCAGACCCAGCAGCTTCAGCATGGTCGGTGCCACGTCCGCCAGTACGCCGCCTTCGCGGACCTTGAGGTCACGCTTGCCGACATAAATGAACGGCACCGGCTCGGTGGTGTGAGCGGTGTGCGCCTGACCAGTGGATTCGTCGGCCATTTGCTCGACGTTGCCGTGGTCGGCGGTGATCAGTGCTTCGCCGCCAACCTTCTCCAGCGCCTCGACGATGCGACCGACGCAGGTGTCGAGGCATTCCACAGCCTTCACTGCAGCGTCGAACACGCCGCTGTGGCCGACCATGTCGCCGTTGGCGTAGTTGACCACGATCACGTCGTAACGCTGGTTTTCGATGGCGTCGACGATGCGGTCGGTGACCTCGGGGGCGCTCATTTCCGGCTGCAGATCGTAGGTAGCTACTTTCGGCGACGGAATCAGGATGCGCTCTTCGCCGGGGAACGGTTCTTCACGACCACCGGAGAAGAAGAAGGTCACGTGTGCGTATTTCTCGGTTTCAGCGATGCGCAGTTGGGTTTTGCCGTTCTTCGCCAGGTAATCGCCGAGGACGTTTTCCAGGCTGCCCGGGGCGAACGCCGACGGTGCAGGAATGCTCGCTGCGTATTGGGTCAACATGACGAAACCGGCCAGTTTTGGCTGGCGTGCGCGTTCGAAGTCCTTGAAATCGTCTTCGACGAACACGCGAGTCAGTTCGCGGGCACGGTCGGCGCGGAAGTTCATGAACACCACGGCGTCGCCGTCTTCGACTTTTACCGGCTCACCGATGGTCGTGGCTTTGACGAATTCGTCGCTCTCACCACGCGCATAAGCAGCTTCCAGGCCTTCCTGGGCCGAGGCGGCGTGGAATTCGCTGTTGCCGTCGACGATCAGGTTGTACGCCTGAGCGACACGATCCCAGCGGTTGTCACGGTCCATGGCGAAGTAGCGGCCGATGATGCTGGCGATGCGGCCTTTGCCGAGTGCCTGGAACGTCGCATCGAGCAGCTCGATCGACGACGCAGCGCTTTTTGGCGGCGTGTCACGGCCATCGAGGAAAGCGTGCAGGTAGATTTTTTCGGCGCCGCGCTTGAAGGCCAGTTCGGCCATGGCGATCAGGTGGTCCTGGTGGCTGTGCACGCCGCCATCCGACAGCAGGCCCATGAAGTGCACGGCTTTACCGGCAGCCACGGCTTTATCCACAGCGGCGCAGATCGTCGGGTTCTCGAAGAACTCGCCGTCGCGGATCGCTTTGGTCACGCGGGTGAAGTCCTGATACACCACGCGGCCGGCGCCTAGGTTCATGTGGCCGACTTCGGAGTTGCCCATCTGGCCGTCCGGCAGGCCGACGTCCATGCCGCTGCCCGAGATCAAGCCGTTCGGCACGGTGGCCCACAAGCGATCGAGAACAGGCTTCTTCGCCGCAAAAACGGCATTGGATTCGGGGCTGTCGCTGTGACCGAAGCCGTCGAGAATCATCAGGACCAAAGGTTTAGGCGTGGTAGTCATGGAATCCACTCGTGGCTAATAAAGAAGAGGGCGATGGAAAAGGGAGTTGGAGTTTAAAGCTAAGTTCCGACCGCGTCACCGCCGGACGGGGTTTGGCCGACCATAGTGGCTGTGTATACTGGCCGACATTTTAACGCCCTGGAACCTCCTTCGATGGTTGCTCACCTGATTGAATTTGCCACTAACCACTACATTCTTGTCGGTATCTTCGTCGTACTGCTGGCTCTGCTGCTGGCGCACACGATGCAGGGCGGCGGTAAAAGCCTGAGCACCGGCGAGCTGACCGCACTGGTCAATAAAGATGCAGGCGTGGTGGTGGACATCCGTCCGGCCAAGGATTTCGCTGCTGGCCACATCGTTGGCGCGGTGAACATTCCCCAGGACAAACTGGCTGCGCGCGTCGCAGAGCTGGAGAAACACAAGGCCAAGACCATCATCCTGGTCGACGCCCTGGGCCAGACCGCCGGCACCCACGCCCGCGAGCTGATGAAATCCGGCTTCACCGCCGCCAAGCTGTCCGGCGGGATCTCCAGCTGGAAAGGCGACAACCTGCCGCTGGTGAAGTGAGATGAGCGAAGTCATCGTCTACTCCAGCGATTACTGCCCTTATTGCGTGCGAGCCAAGCAGTTGCTCGTGAACAAAGGCGTGGCCTTCGAAGAGATCAAGGTCGATGGCAAGCCGCAGATTCGTGCTGCCATGAGCCAGAAGGCCGGGCGTACGTCCGTGCCGCAGATCTGGATCGGCGACAAGCACATCGGCGGTTGTGACGATTTGTATGCCCTGGAGCGCGCCGGCAAGCTCGACGCGCTGCTCAAGGCCTGAACGGCTGCACCCACGTACAGCACTCCCTAAAAGACCCAAGATCGATAAGGATCTGAGATGACTGACCAACAGAACACTGCAGCCAGCGAAGAAGAAACCGCACCGCAATTCTCCTTGCAGCGCATCTACGTACGCGACCTGTCCTTTGAAGCCCCGAAAAGCCCGGCGATCTTCCGCCAGCAGTGGGATCCGGCGGTCGCTCTGGATCTGAACACTCGCCAGAAAGCACTGGAAGGTGATTTCTACGAAGTCGTGCTGACCCTGTCCGTCACCGTGAAAAACGGTGAAGAAGTTGCGTTCATCGCTGAAGTGCAACAGGCCGGTATCTTCCTGATCAAGAACCTGGACGCGGCTTCGATGAGCCACACCCTGGGTGCGTTCTGCCCGAACATCCTGTTCCCGTACGCGCGCGAAACCCTGGACAGCCTGGTGACCCGTGGTTCGTTCCCGGCACTGATGCTGGCTCCGGTGAACTTCGATGCTCTGTACGCGCAAGAGCTGCAGCGCATGCAGGAAAGCGGCGAGACGCCAACCGTTCAATAAGACGGTTCAGCAACACCCCATGTGGGAGCGAGCCTGCTCGCGAAGAGGGCGTGTCAGATGACAGTTTTGTCGACTGATACACCGCTTTCGCGAGCAGGCTCGCTCCCACATTTGTTTTGCGGTGTTACTTGAAGTCGTTCTGGCGCCAGGCTTCGTACACGGCCACCGCTACGGTGTTGGACAGGTTCAGGCTGCGACAGCCCTCGCGCATCGGCAGGCGCAGGCGTTGTTCCGATGGCAGAGCGTCGAGCACTTCCGGCGGCAGGCCACGGCTTTCCGGGCCGAAGATGAACGCATCGCCAGGAACAAACGCGGCATCATGAAATGGTCGCGAGCCTTTGGTGGTGAACGCAAACAGTCGTGGGTTGCCCAGGCTTTCCAGGCAGCTGGCCAGGTCCGCGTGACGTTGCAGCGTGGCATATTCGTGGTAGTCGAGACCGGCGCGGCGCAGGCGCTTGTCGTCCATCTCGAAGCCCAGCGGTTCGATCAAATGCAGGTGGCAGCCGCTGTTGGCGCACAGCCTGATAACGTTGCCGGTATTCGGCGGAATTTCTGGTTGAAAAAGGATGACGTGAAACATGCACGGCTCCGAAGGTAAAGATGAGCGGCATTCTACGCCGCCTGTGGACAACCGTTCGAAACTATTCCCGCGCGTGATCGGTTCGCTGGCGATTGTCGGACTGATGATTGGCTTGATGATCGGCCGCCTGACCACGCCGGATCCGAGTGTGTTGCAGGGGGTCGAGGTCAGCGAAAGCGGGCTGGTGCTCTGGTTCAACAACGAACCGAAGCTGCACGGTGAGATCATCGATGGCACGCTGGCGCTGCTGTTTCAGGCCGAAGGTCGGGCGCAGAAGGGCCAGCTCAAGCTCAACGGCAAAGACGTGAACTGGCGTACGCGAGCGAGTGACGGTGGGTTGTTGTTGACGGTGCTCGCAGCGCGGCCGCTGCAGGGGGACTGGGCCGGCAGCAAGGTCGACGAGCGTTGGCGGCTGGAAATCCGTCTGCGCGAGCGCTAGCTGGGCGTTACGTTTACAGCTGTCCGCTCCGACGCGCTTTAGCGTTCTTTCCCACAGAACCTATCCACCTTTCCGATCTTCACCCAAGTCCTGCGCACGCTATCGTTCGCCCCTTCAATCGGCAGGATGCCGACACCCAGCGTCTGTTGCACCACGACAGCGCCGACTTTTCAAGGATGAAAATATGCCAGTAAAACCACCTCGCGGTGGCAGCATCCGCTTGGATACGGATGTTCAAACGCTCCCGAATCGAAGTTCGGACAAAGAAGTCACACAGACGGACAATCCCGTCCGCGATGGCACGGCCTCTTGGGTTCGCCTCGATGATCCGAGACTGCGCAGCAGCTCACCTGGCGGCGATGCAGGCCCGGATACGATCCTGCCGGCGCCGGTGATCGATGTTCGTCCGGCACTGCTCCCTGCTGCAATCCCTCCCGTCATAGACCGGTCGCTGAGGACATACCGGATAACGTCAGCGACCGTGCTGCCTGACGCTGATGGCGAAGGCTTCAGAATGCACAAAAATCGCCGTTATGTGGATGTACCTGACAGTGGCCTTGTTCTCGTCGGGGTGGATCCGGACACGGGATGGTATCGCGCTCGACTTCCCAACGAGTTACTCCCCTCCGGCCCATGGATGTTGCACGACATCGAGAGCGGCATCTGGCATCCGCACAGCGACTTCAGCACACGCACCAGTCCCCTGACCGCCGCAAGTCTGGAAACCTTTCGTACCGGGCTGGATGTCAGCGGCGCAGAACCAGGCAGCGATGGCGTGATACGTCACGCTGGCAAGCTCTATGTGGTTATCCATGAACAGGCGTATCAGGTGATGCAGGATCTTGATGCGTCCCGCCCGGAATACAAGGTTTGGCGCCTGGTCAATCCCAAGGATCCCGTCGCTACTGACAGCGCGAACCTTTACCGCGCCAGCCTTGGCGGCGAAACCCGGGCGATCACCCGGAGCGAGCAGAACACCTGGGTTGCCATTCTCACAGGTTTGCGCGGTGGGATGGACGGCGGTGCCGGTGCATCGGCAACCGCCAACCCGTTCAACTTTCATCGCCCCTGGCTCACCGGTGCGGGAGCCTCAGGGGGGCAACCACCGATCCTTGTTGCGACCACGCGGGCGCAGGTCAAACGCTATTTTGCTGACGCGACGGATCAACATGCCGATGATTTCATTGCGCGATTTGGTGAAGCGGACGTGGCAGAAGTGGAACTCAAGCGGCTTCAGCTTGAGTTTCCTCAATTGAACCGTGAAATCACTGCCTGGGAGACGGCCTATAAAGGCAAGGACAGTGCAGAGCGCAGTCGCCGACTGGCCATAGGTGGCAAGATGCGCCGGTTGTTCAAGTGGCAGGGAGAGAACTCTGAAAAAGTTTACCGTGACGGGCGGCTGCTCGGTTTCAAGCTTGAACTCGACCTGGGTGGTCGAGGAAATCTGGCGCTACCAGGTTTTTCGATTCCACTCAGATCCGTAGTCTCTCTTGGCCTGGAGGGAAGTCCCTCGCGAAGTCTGGGAGATTTATTCTCGATGCTCTCCCATATTGAATCCCTCGAAGTACGGAGATTCAGGGGCAAGAGCAATGAACTGCTAGCTGAAATCGATAAACTCCCGGCGTTGAAAGTCCTGGCGATGCAGGAATCCACACTCTGGTTGCCGTCGATCAATCTTGAACATTTCACGCGACTGACCCGTTTGCACGAGTTGAGCCTGACGCACTGCAGTCTCTGGCCGAGTCTTTCGGTGCGCGGTATGACCGAATTGCGAGTCTTGCGCGCACGCTCCTGTGGTTTACTCAGTCCGCCTGTCGGCCTGGGTGATATGCCCGCGGCGTCACGGCTACAGGTGCTTGACCTGTACCATAATCCTGAACTGACAGATGCGCCTGATGTGAGCCACATGTCCGGGTTGCGAGAATTGAATCTTGCCAATACTTACATATCCTCGCCGCCGCTCGGGCTTGGTCTGCCTGGCGGTCCGTCGCGACTTGAGGTACTGAATTTATCGGAAAGCCGGCTTGCTGCGGCGCCCTCACTGCAGGGAATGACAGCGTTGCGGGAGGTCGATCTCAGCAGTACTCCTATAAGAGGCTTCCCGGACGGCGTCACATCCGAGATTCCCAGGACACGTTTGGATCTGTCCTATACCTGGATCAAATCGATACCCGAAACCGTTGAGCTGAGAAAAGGTTTTGACCTGAGTGGCAGCCCCATTACCGCCCCCGCTTCTTTGCGGCGACTGCTAGCTGCGCGTCGGCAGACAGGCACCGATATCTGGCTGGGACAAATCCAGGCTGATCTGGGGATCGATCATTGGATGCATCAGGTTCCCCAGACGCAAAGCGCTGGAAAAGTTGCCCTGTGGGATTCATTTGTCATGCAAGCGAACTCGACGATGATCGAACAAATCAGAAACCTGGTTCGCACGCCGGAATTTCAGGTTGAGCGCCTGCTTTTGCAGCGCCGGGTCTGGTCGTTTATTGAAAGCTTCCAAAAGGCTAGCCTTGGTGAGCGAGGAAGTTTGCTGGATATTGCGGCGACTGAACCCAGCCCCGGAAGAATGCTGGAAAGGCTGGAAGAGGAAATAACGAGGTTTGACCCTACGTGGCAAAACCAGCCCCCACATCATGTGCCCAAGCGGCCGCGGTTCGAGTGAGGTCGGGAGGCGTTGCGATGTAAAAGCGGGAATCCCTGACCTGCCTGTATCAGGGTTCCCAAAACGGGGTGGACCTCGCTTGCAGCGGCGATCCGGTGTAAAGAGGGAACCCCCGGCCTGCCTGTACCAAGGATCCCAAAACGGTGGGCTCGTCGCGTTGCGGTATGAGCCCGATGTAAAGAGGGGATTCCCCGGCCTGCCTGTACCAAGGTCCCCGAAAGGGTGGGTGAATCGAATCACCTGTGAGAGGTATTGCAGGGGGCGTGCCAGGTTTTAATTCGTTGAAACAAAAAAGCGTATGAGAAACACGAAAGCCCCGGAATTCGGGGCTTTCGTGTTTTTGATGTTGAGATTTTTCAGCGTTTTTTACTTGTGATTTGAGCTTCAGGTTGTGCCCGGTTGCGGTTCAACGTGCATTAAGGTGGTGCACGCCGGCCCCAAAAGCATCGCGAGCAGGCCCACTACTACAGTTGGAATGCATTCCTCTGTAGGCGTGAGCCTGCTCGCGATTGGATCTTCCTGTCAGCAAAGAACCCAGGGGTTAACCTTCATCCCCCTCATCATCATCTCCACCATCAACCTTCATCCCCAATTCCTTGATCTTGCGCGTCAGGGTGTTACGCCCCCAACCCAACAAAACGGCGGCATCGCGACGACGGCCGGCGGTATGTTTCAAAGCCGTCTCGATCATGATCCGCTCGAACGCCGGCACCGCACTGTCGAGCAGGCTCGACTGGCCACGCGCCAACGCCTGATCGGCCCACTGACGCAGTGCCTGCTCCCAGTTGGTCACCGGCGCCGAGTCCTGCGGCAGGCTCAACAGCTCCGGCGGCAAGTCGCTGATGTGCACTTCGCGGCCGGATGCCATCACCGTGATCCAGCGGCAGGTGTTCTCCAGCTGACGCACGTTGCCTGGCCATGGCAGGTTTTTCAGGTATTCCTCGGTCTCGCTCTTCAGCAGTTTCGGCTCGACGGCCAGTTCCTGCGCCGCGCGGCTGAGGAAGTGCTTGGCCAGGGTCGGGATGTCTTCACGACGATCCGACAGGCGCGGGATGTGGATACGGATCACGTTGAGACGGTGGAACAAGTCCTCACGGAATTTACCGGCGTGCACCAGGGTTTCCAGGTTCTGGTGGGTCGCGGCGATGATCCGTACGTCGACCTTGACCGGCACATGCCCGCCGACGCGATAGAACTCGCCATCCGCCAGCACCCGCAACAGGCGCGTCTGGGTATCGGCCGGCATGTCGCCGATTTCATCGAGGAACAGCGTACCGCCGTCAGCCTGTTCGAAGCGGCCGCGACGCAGATTGGCTGCGCCGGTGAACGCGCCTTTCTCGTGGCCGAACAGCTCGGACTCCATCAGATCCTTGGGGATCGCTGCCATGTTCAGCGCAATGAACGGCGAGGCCGCGCGCGGGCTGTGGCGGTGCAGGGCGTGGGCGACCAGTTCTTTACCGGTGCCGGATTCACCGTTGATCAGCACGGTGATGTTGGAGTGACTCAAGCGGCCGATGGCGCGAAACACTTCCTGCATCGCCGGCGCTTCACCGATGATTTCCGGGGTGCGGGTCAGTGCCGGCACGACTTCCAGGCCTTGCTGTTCCTGCGCATGTTGATTGGCGCGTTTGACCAGTGAAACCGCCTCGTCAACGTCGAACGGCTTCGGCAGGTATTCGAACGCGCCGCCCTGATAGGAGGCGACAGCGCTGTCCAGATCGGAGTGAGCGGTCATGATGATCACCGGCAGCCGTGGGTGCTGCTCGCGAATCCGCGCCAGCAGGTCCAGGCCACTGGCACCCGGCATGCGAATGTCGGAAATGATCACGTCGGGCTGCTGACGGGCCAGGCGACTCATCACGCCATCGGCGCTGTCGAAGCTCTGCGTGGTCATGCCTTCCTGCTGCAAGGCTTTTTCCAGAACCCAACGGATAGAACGGTCGTCATCGACGATCCATACGGTTTCACTACGGCTCATGTCGATGTGGCTCCTTGTTCCAGTGGCAGAAAGATCGAGAACGTGGTGTGGCCTGGATGGCTGTCACACTCGATCAGACCCTGGTGCTGGCTGATGATGTTCTGGGTAATGGCCAGGCCCAGCCCGGTACCGTCCGGGCGACCGCTGACCATGGGAAAGAAAATGGTTTCCTGGAGTTCCGCAGGGATCCCCGGCCCGTTGTCGATGATCTCGATCTTGGTTACCAGGCGATGGCGGACGTGGCCGATAGTGAACTGGCGCATGGTCCGCGTACGCAGGCTGATACGGCCCAGGCGCAGCTCGTTCTGGCTGCTGATCGCCTGCATCGCGTTACGCACGATGTTCAATACGGCCTGGATCATTTGCTCGCGGTCAATCAGTACGTCGGGAATGCTTGGGTCGTAATCACGCACCAAGGTGATGCAGCCTTGGCTTTCCGCTTCGACCAACTGGCAGACGCGCTCGAGCACTTCGTGGACGTTGCACATCGCCAGCGACGGCAGTTTGTTCGAGCCGAGCATGCGGTCGACCAGATTGCGCAGGCGGTCGGCCTCTTCAATGATCACGTTGGTGTAATCGCGCAGGCTGTCTTCCGGCAGCTCGCGGGCCAGCAGTTGCGCGGCGCCACGGATGCCGCCGAGGGGATTCTTGATCTCGTGGGCGAGGCCGCGCACCAGCATCTTGCTGGTTTCCTGTTTGGATAGCTGAGCCTCTTCCTTGGTGATTCGCAGCAAGCGGTCACGCGGATGGACTTCCAGCAGAAGCATGGTCGCGCCGTTGCTGAGGATTGGCGTCACCGCATAATCCACGGTCAACGTCTGACCGGTGAGCGCAGTGAGCATCGCTTCGCGCTTGGTGAACGGATGCGCCTGTTCGACCGCCTGACGCAGGGAGTTCAGCGCCTCGGTGGATTCGGTGAACAGTTCGCTGATGAACTGCCCATGGCTGCGCTGCCCGCTGATGGCAAGCAGCATTTCCGCCGCCGGGTTCATGTACTCGAGGCGCAATTCAGCGTCGAGCAGGATCGTGGCGGTGGTCAGGTTGTCGAGCAGCAAACGGTGGATTGCGTCGCTAATGGTCATCGGAGCCTCTTTTGGGGGCGGAGCGTGCGCAACAAGCAAGCATCGGTATCGGGAAAATGCAAAAACCAAACCAAGGCTCCGAAAAGAAGCGTTTAACCCGTGAAACAGGCGTTTGACGCTCGTTTGCGTGGCACAGGGCCAGCTTTCACGGGTAGTTTCGAACCAAAATGGGTTGGAATGTGAGTAGGGTGCAAGCTATTGCACCAATATAGTGCGCAAAGCTGAACAGCGTTAGAAGAAACGCAGGAAGGGGTTTTTCGGCTCGGGCGGTTTGTCTTTCAACGGGCATTCCGGGCGGACGCCGTAATCGTCGGTGGTGCAGGGTTTGACCTGGCGTTTTTGTGCGAGGGAGATGCGCAGCATGTGGAAGGGCTGGTTGGCGGTGCGTTCGACGGTGCGGCCTTCGGCGTCGAGGATTTCCACGGACAGGTTGTGGCTGCCACGGTCGATGTTGCTCAACGGGAACACCGGGCTCAATCCCGGTTCGCCGGTGGGCTGGCCGTCCAGCAGCAGGCGATAGCGATGACCTTTTTGCAGGCTGGGTTCGCTGGTGACGCTGACGATGATTTCCCCTGCACTGCTGCGAATCGTGGCATCGGGTTCGGGCACCAGAATGCGCAGCATGTCGTAGTGGAACAGCGGTTGTTCCGGAGGTTTTTTTGCCGTGGTGATTGGTGCGCTGGCCGTCGGGTTTGCGGACATGCGATTGCTGGTCGCAATAGGTACGCGCTTTGCGTTGCCGCGCGGCTGATCGGTAAACACGCGATTGCCTTGGGCGTCGGTGTAGGTGAAGACCTCTGCCGAAGCTTGCAGCGTCATCAGTGCCGACAGGACGAACAACCACGCGCGGATCATGGCTTGTGCACTCGCTGCACGCTGAGGGCTACTGGCGGACTTTGCTGGATGATTGTCTGCCCATCAATCACCTGTACCGCAAGACGATGCTCGCCGCGATCTACGTTTACCAGTTGCAGGATTGGCACGTTGCTCGGCTGACCGTAAGGCTCATCGTCCAATACCAGCCTTAATTGATGCGGTGCTTGCAGGCGCGGCTTGATCAGCACATTGACGGTGAAGGTGCCGTTGTTGGCGCGCAGGGCTTCTTCGGTCGGCAGGCCGGCCAGTTCGAGAATGTCGTAGGCATTGCGCGCAGGTTGACGGTTGTCGGCTTCCACCGCGGGTGGCGCACTGGGTGCTTGCGGCTCGACACGATTGAGCGGCGGCAACTCCACCGTTTGCGCCTGCACGCCGTCCGGCGAGTGATCGCTGTAGACCGTGTTGCCGTTGGCATCGGTGTACTTGTAGATCTGCGCGGCGGCGGGCAGGGCGATCACCAGCAGTATGTAAAGAAAGGTGCGACCCATGAAATCGACCGGGATTGAAAACGATGGGGTGCAGCATAGGACAGTCGCGGCAGTTGGCCCAACCCGGCACACATCCGGTGATCATTCAGACGTCACAAATCCCCTGTGGGAGCGAGCCTGCTCGCGAATGCGGTGCGTCATTGACAGTGATAGTGACTGATGCGAAGCCTTCGCGAGCAGGCTCGCTCCCACAGGGATTTGTGTTGCGCCATAAATCGCGGGCAATAAAAAAGGCCTCCCGAAGGAGGCCTCTTTTTGTCACGCCGCGTAGCGCAGCGCTACCGGATCAGCAGCTGTAGTACAGCTCATATTCCAGTGGGTGTACGAAGGTACGCACCTTGATTTCTTCTTCGGATTTCAGCGCGATGTAAGCGTCGATGAAGTCGTCGGAGAACACGCCGCCCTTGGTCAGGAACGCACGGCCTTTATCCAGTTCTTCCAGAGCTTCTTTCAGGCTGCCGCAAACTTGTGGGATCTCTTTCGCCTCTTCAGGCGGCAGGTCGTACAGGTTTTTGTCAGCGGCATCGCCTGGGTGGATCTTATTCTGGATACCGTCCAGGCCGGCCATCAGCAGTGCGGCGAAAGCCAGGTACGGGTTAGCAGCCGGATCCGGGAAACGTGCTTCGATACGACGGCCGCGTGGGCTGTTGACGTAAGGAATACGGATCGAGGCGGAACGGTTGCGAGCCGAGTAGGCCAGCATGACCGGAGCTTCGAAACCTGGCACCAGACGCTTGTAGGAGTTGGTGGCCGGGTTGGTGAAGCCGTTCAGTGCTTTACCGTGCTTGATGATACCGCCGATGAAGTACAGGGCGGTTTCGGACAGGCCGGCATAGCCTTCGCCAGCGAAGGTGTTCTTGCCGTCTTTGGCGATGGACATGTGGACGTGCATGCCCGAGCCGTTGTCGCCGTACAGTGGCTTCGGCATGAAGGTCGCGGTGCGGCCGTATGCGTCGGCAACGTTGTGAACAACGTATTTCAGAGTCTGAACTTCGTCAGCTTTCTTCACCAGGGTGTTGAACTTGACACCGATTTCGTTCTGACCGGCAGTCGCCACTTCGTGGTGGTGAACTTCAACGGTCTGGCCCATCTCTTCCAGTGCGTTGCACATGGCAGTACGGATTTCGTGGTCGTGGTCGAACGGCGGAACCGGGAAGTAGCCCCCTTTGACGCCTGGACGGTGACCCTTGTTACCGCCTTCGATGTCCTGGTCGGACATCCACGAACCTTGTTCGGAGTAGATTTTGAACATCGAACCGGAGATGTCCGACTTGAACTTCACTTCGTCGAAGATGAAGAATTCAGGTTCTGGACCGGCGAAGACGGTGTCACCGATACCGGTGGTCTTCAGGTATTCCTCGGCGCGGTGAGCAATGGCGCGTGGGTCACGATCGTAACCTTGCATGGTCGACGGTTCGATGATGTCGCAGACCAGGATCAGGGTCGCGTCTTCGGTGAACGGGTCGAGAACGGCAGTTTCGTCGTCCGGCAGCAGGATCATGTCGGAGGCTTCGATGCCTTTCCAGCCAGCGATGGAGGAACCGTCGAACATCTTGCCGACTTCGAAGAAGTCGTCTTCCAGCGCATCGCGAGCCGGCATGGTCACGTGGTGCTGAGTGCCTTTGGTGTCCGTGAAGCGCAGATCAATCCACTTGACGTCATGATCTTTGATGAGTTGAACCGACTTCGACATAGTGTCCTCCGGGTGAATTAGGGCGGGTAGTGGATGCCCTTAATAGTGGTGATGCCGGCGCGAATACTCTGCCAAGGCAACCTGCCTCACAAGGGAGCAAATTGCATGCCAGTGCCCCAGCATGGGTTTTTTGCCCCAAATTCACGCTTATCTTGCTGCAAGGCGCCTCAAAACGGAAATTCTCGCCCTTTAATGTAGCGTCACAATCTGTAAATGACCCGTTTTGGTGCGCACAAAACCTTCTGCACATTAACTGGTTAAACCTTGAGCAATTTCCGCTATAATCCGCGCCCCCCTTTTTCGGCTGGCCGTTCGCGCGCTGTTTTCATGAAACTAATCGTAAAAGTCTTCCCCGAGATCACCATCAAAAGCCGACCTGTCCGGACGAAGTTCATCCGCCAGCTGGCCAAGAACATCCGCACCGTGCTCCGTGACCTGGACCCGGCCGTGGTGGTGAATGGTGTGTGGGACAATCTCGAGCTGGAAACCCGCGTTACCGACCCCAAAGCCTTGAAAGAGATGGGTGAGCGTCTGACCTGCATGCCGGGCATCGCGCACTTTCTGCAGATCGACGAGTACCCGCTGGGCGACTTCGACGACATCACCGAGAAGTGCAAACAGCACTACGGCGATGCGCTGGCCGGGAAGATTTTCTCGGTGCGCTGCAAGCGCGCGGGCAAGCATACGTTCAGCTCGATGGACGTCGAAAAATATGTCGGCAGCAAGCTGCGCCGTGAGTGCGGTGCTGCCGGTATCGACCTGAAAGCGCCGGAAATCGAAGTCCGTATCGAAGTTCGCGACAAACGGTTGTTTGTCATCCACAGTCAGCACAACGGCATCGGCGGCTATCCGCTTGGCGCGTTGGAGCAGACGCTGGTCTTGATGTCGGGCGGCTTTGATTCGACGGTTGCGGCTTACCAGATCATTCGTCGCGGTCTGATGACGCACTTCTGCTTCTTCAATCTGGGCGGTCGTGCCCACGAATTGGGCGTGATGGAAGTCGCGCATTTCATCTGGAAGAAGTACGGCAGCTCGCAACGCGTGCTATTTGTCAGTGTTCCGTTCGAAGAAGTCCTGGGCGAAATTCTCGGCAAAGTCGATAACAGTCATATGGGCGTCGTATTGAAGCGTATGATGTTGCGCGCGGCTTCCAACATTGCTGACCGCCTGCACATCGAAGCGCTGGTCACCGGCGAGGCGATCTCCCAGGTGTCGAGCCAGACCCTGCCGAACCTGTCGGTGATTGACTGCGTGACCGACAAACTGGTCCTGCGTCCGCTGATCGTGGCGCACAAGCAGGACATCATCGACACGGCCAACGAGATCGGCACCGCCGATTTCGCCCGGCACATGCCGGAGTACTGCGGGGTCATTTCGGTTAATCCGAAGACTGCTGCCAAACGCGGTCGCGTTGAGCACGAAGAGAAAGAATTCGACATGGCGGTGCTCGAGCGTGCGCTCGAAAACGCCAAACTGGTGCCGATCGATCGGGTGATCGACGAATTGGGCCAGGACGTACAGATTGAAGAAGTCAGCGAAGCACTGGCCGGTCAGATCGTGATCGACATCCGTCACCCGGATGCCGCCGAGGATGAGCCGCTGGAAATCGCTGGCGTAGAAGTACAGACGATGCCGTTCTACGCAGTGAACGCTCGTTTCAAGGAGCTGGATCCGACTCGCCAGTACCTGCTGTATTGCGACAAAGGCGTGATGAGTCGCCTGCATGCTCACCATTTGCTCAGTGAGGGGCATGCCAATGTGCGCGTTTATCGACCGAGCTAAGTGCCCGGGGCTGTTTGCCTGTGGCCTGCGTCACCGGCCCCCCGACACCGCCGTCAAGCTGTAACGGCCATGCCGGACACTACTGCTAATCGCTGCCAAGACTTGTCAGCAAACCGAATCCTCTGATCGAGATACACAAGTGATCGAAAATCTACGCAACATCGCCATCATTGCCCACGTTGACCATGGTAAAACCACCCTGGTAGACAAACTCCTGCGTCAATCCGGCACTCTGGAGCGCAACGAGCTCAACGACGAGCGCGTGATGGACTCCAACGACCAGGAAAAAGAGCGCGGTATTACCATTCTGGCGAAAAACACCGCCATCAACTGGAACGGCTACCACATCAACATCGTGGACACCCCGGGCCACGCCGACTTCGGCGGCGAAGTTGAGCGCGTAATGTCGATGGTTGACTCCGTTCTGCTGCTGGTTGACGCTCAAGACGGCCCTATGCCGCAAACCCGTTTCGTGACCAAGAAGGCTTTCGAAGCCGGCCTGCGTCCAATCGTGGTGATCAACAAGGTTGACCGTCCAGGCGCGCGTCCGGACTGGGTTCTGGACCAGATCTTCGACCTGTTCGACAACCTCGGTGCGACCGAAGAACAACTGGACTTCCAGGTTGTTTACGCCTCGGCCCTGAACGGTATTGCCGGTCTGGATCACACCGCCATGGCGGAAGACATGACCCCGCTGTACCAAGCGGTAGTCGACCACGTTCCGCCTCCGGCCGTTGACCGTGATGGTCCGTTCCAGATGCAGATCTCCGCTCTGGACTACAACAGCTTCCTGGGTGTTATCGGTGTTGGCCGTATCGCTCGTGGCCGCGTCAAGCCGAACACTCCGGTTGTCGCCATCGACGCCGAAGGCAAGCGCCGCAACGGTCGTATCCTGAAGCTGATGGGTCACCACGGTCTGCACCGCGTTGACGTTGAAGAAGCAGCTGCCGGCGACATCGTCTGCATCAGCGGCTTCGACGAGCTGTTCATCTCCGACACTCTGTGCGACCCGCTGAATGTTGAAGCGATGAAGCCGCTGACCGTTGACGAGCCAACCGTTTCCATGACGTTCCAGGTAAACGACTCGCCATTCTGCGGTAAAGAAGGCAAGTTCGTGACCTCCCGTAACATCAAGGATCGTCTGGACAAAGAGCTGCTGTACAACGTTGCCCTGAAAGTTGAAGAAGGCGACACCGCCGACAAGTTCAAGGTTTCCGGCCGTGGTGAGCTGCACCTCTCGGTTCTGATCGAAACCATGCGTCGCGAAGGCTTCGAACTGGCCCTGGGCCGTCCGGAAGTGATCATTCGTGAAGTGAACGGCGTGAAACAAGAACCGTTCGAAAACGTGACCATCGACATCCCTGAAGATTCGCAGGGCAAGGTCATGGAAGAGATGGGTCTGCGTAAAGGCGACCTGACCAACATGGTGCCGGATGGCAAGGGCCGTGTTCGTCTGGAGTACAACATCCCTGCTCGTGGTCTGATCGGTTTCCGTAACCAGTTCCTGACCCTGACCAACGGTGCTGGCATCCTGACCTCGATCTTCGATCGTTACGACACCGTCAAGTCGGGCCACATGTCCGGCCGTCAGAACGGCGTTCTGGTTTCGGTTGAAACCGGTAAGGCACTGACCTACTCGCTGGAAACCCTGCAGGCTCGTGGCAAGCTGTTCGTAGAACACGGTCAAGAGATCTACAACGGTCAAATCGTTGGCCAGAACAGCCGCGACAACGACCTGGGTGTGAACCCAACCAAAGGCAAGAAGCTCGACAACATGCGTGCTTCGGGTAAAGACGAAACCATCGCTCTGGTCCCACCTGTTCGCTTCACTCTGGAACAGGCTCTGGAATACATCCAGGAAGACGAGCTGTGCGAAGTAACTCCTAAGTCCATCCGTCTTCGCAAGAAGATCCTGGACGAAAGCGAGCGTACCCGCGCTGCCAAGAAAGCCAAGGCGTAATAATTAGCCCGGCTTGAAAAAAACGCCCCCGGTCGCGAGACCGGGGGCGTTTTTGTTTGTCTGGGGTTTACGCGCTGTTTGTGCCGGCCCCATCGCGAGCAGGCTCGCTCCCACAGGGGAGCGCATTCCAATGTGGGAGCGAGCCTGCTCGCGAAGGCGGCGGATCAGCCGCAGCAAATTCCAGAAGAGATCAGAACTTCTCGATTGCGCGGAAATTCTGCACTCGCTCGACTTCCTTCGGCTTGTACGCGCAATATCCCGGGCGCGGGCCGATTTTCGGGTGATTGCGGCACGTGTCGGGGCGCTTGTCATAAATGGTGCACAGGCGGCTCTTACGATCCAGGTAGTAGCAATCGTTGTTGCTCATGCGCTGGAGGGTGAAGATCCCCGACTTCTGATTGAAGCGCTCGACCAGGCCTTCCTTTTGCAGACGCTTGGCGATGTTCTTCGGCGGGTCGCCCAGTTCGAACTCGTCGACCACACCGATGCGCACCAGATCCTTGATCTTCACTTCGACCGGCAGCGTGCAGCAGCTGGACATGCAGGAACCGCACATCGGGGCCGAGTATTTGGCCCACGTATCGAGACGATCGATCTCGGCGGCGGCAATCAGGTTGGGCTTCATCATCGGGAGTTACCAGGCGTGTGTGCATCAGGGCGCGCGATCATACCGGGACTGGTGGATTTTTGAACAACCTTTCGCCAGATTTTTTCTCCATGCAGGCATTTTTCCGAACAATTCGGCACGGCCCCTGCATTCATTAGCTGATCCGCCAAGGTAATGCCGGGCCAGCTCAAAGTCTCTGGAAAAACTGCCGAACCAGAGCCTCTACCGTCGGTCAGACCGTCTAGGCTCAGACAATTCCCCGTTCGCCCGAGGTCCTATCGATGACTCAAGAACCACTAGTTCGCGAAGCAGAGGTGGCCGCATTTCGCGACGCCGTCCTGACCAAACTCACCTACGCGGTGGGCAAAGACCCCGATCACGCCTTCGATCATGACTGGTTCGAAGCCATCGCTTTGGCGGCGCGTGATCACATGGTCGAGCACTGGATGGACCACACCCGGCAGATCTATCGCAAAGGCCAGAAGCGGGTGTATTACCTCTCGCTGGAATTCCTTATCGGCCGTTTGCTTTACGACAGCCTGAGCAACCTTGGCTTGCTCGACGTCGCCCGCGAAGCGTTGACCGAACTTGGCGTCGATCTGGAGCGCATTCGTTTGCTGGAACCTGATGCGGCGCTTGGCAACGGCGGCCTCGGTCGTCTGGCCGCGTGCTTCATGGAAAGCATGTCGACCCTCGGCATCGCCGGCCACGGTTACGGCATTCGTTATGAGCACGGTTTGTTCCGTCAGGCCATCGTCGATGGCTGGCAGCAGGAGCAGACCGAACACTGGCTGGATTTCGGCAACCCGTGGGAATTTGAGCGTCCGGAAGTCGTGTACACCATTGGCTTCGGCGGCAGTGTGGAAACCGTCACCGATGTCAGCGGCCAATCCAGACAAGTCTGGTCGCCGGCGGAAACCGTCCGTGCCATTGCTTACGACACCCCGGTCGTCGGCTGGCGCGGGGCAAGCGTCAACACTTTGCGCCTGTGGCGTGCCCGCGCCATGGAAGACCTGCACCTGGAGCGCTTCAACGCCGGTGACCATTTGGGCGCGGTGGCCGAAGTGGCCCGCGCGGAAAGTATCTCCCGCGTGCTCTACCCGGCGGACAGCACCGAAGCCGGGCAGGAACTGCGCCTGCGTCAGGAATACTTCTTTGTCGCCGCTTCGCTTCAGGATCTGCTGCGCCGCCACCGCAACATGCACACCTCGGTGCTGACCCTGGGCGATCACGCGGCGATTCAGCTCAACGACACCCACCCTTCGATTGCCGTGGCCGAACTGATGCGCCAGCTGGTCGACGTCTACGACGTGGCGTGGGATGCGGCGTGGCAAGTCACCGTTGACACGCTGTCGTACACCAACCACACGCTGCTGCCGGAAGCGCTGGAAACCTGGCCAGTAGGCTTGATGGAACGCATGCTGCCACGGCACATGCAGATCATTTACCTGATCAACGCCCAGCACATCGACTCGCTGCGGGCCAAAGGCATTCACGATTTCGACGTGCTGCGCGCGGTGTCGCTGATCGAAGAAGACAATGGTCGCCGCGTGCGCATGGGCAACCTCGCGTTCCTTGGTTCGCACAGTGTTAACGGTGTGTCCGGGCTGCACACTCAGCTGATGCGCAGCACGGTATTTTCCGAACTGCACAAGCTCTACCCGGAGCGGATCAACAACAAAACCAACGGCATTACCTTCCGCCGCTGGCTGTTCCAGGCCAACTCCGAACTGACCTCGATGCTGGTCGATTCTCTAGGCCCGGAGGTGCTGGATAACCCCGAAGAACGCCTGCTCGATCTCGAACCGTTCGCCGAGAAAACCGCGTTCCGCAAAGCCTTTGCCGAGCAACGGCTGCACAGCAAGAAAGCCCTGGCCTATCTCATTCACGAACGGCTGGGCATCGCGGTCAATCCGGCGGCGATGTTCGATGTGCAGGTCAAACGCATCCATGAATACAAACGCCAGTTGCTCAATCTGATGCACACCGTGGCGCTGTATCAGGCGATTCGCGCCGAGCCGGAAGTCGACTGGGTACCGCGAGTGAAGATCTTCGCCGGTAAGGCAGCGGCGAGTTATCACCAAGCCAAACTGATCATCAAGCTGACCAACGATATCGCCCGGGTAGTGAACAACGACCCGACGGTGCGCGGCCTGCTGAAAGTGGTGTTCCTGCCCAACTACAACGTCAGCCTGGCGGAGAGCATCATTCCGGCGGCGGACTTGTCCGAGCAAATTTCCACCGCCGGTTTCGAGGCGTCGGGCACCAGTAACATGAAGTTCGGCCTCAACGGCGCGCTGACCATCGGCACGCTGGACGGCGCCAACGTGGAAATGTGCGAGCGCATCGGCGCCGAGCACATGTTCATCTTCGGCCTCAGTGCCCAGCAGGTGGAGGCGCGCAAACAGAACCACGAGTTCAGCGCCGCGCCGGATATCGCCGCGTCTCATCGTCTGAACGATGTGCTGCAAGCAATCCGTAGCGGGGTGTTCTCGCCGGATGACACCTCGCGTTATACCGGGCTGATCGATTCGCTGGTGGATTACGACCGTTTCCTGGTTTGCGCCGACTTCGATTCCTACTGGGAAGCGCAGAAACGCGTTGAAGCGCATTGGCACGACTCCAATAACTGGTGGCGTTCGGCGGTGCTCAATACGGCGCGGATGGGTTGGTTCTCGTCAGACCGGACGATTCGCGAGTACGCCACGGATATCTGGAAAGCACTGGAGTAACTTTCCGTTCGGCTCGATATAATCGCGTGCCGAAAAAGATCGCAGCCTTCGGCAGCTCCTACACAGGTGTTCGCATAACCCTGTAGGAGCTGCCGAAGGCTGCGATCTTTTTGGGTCCGGCTGCGCTAATCTTCCCGGATTGGCCTTTGCGCTTAGGGATATCGACCATGCAATGGATGTTCATGTTGATCGGGCTGGTGCTCGGCTGGCTGCTCGACGAGTCGTTTAGTGATGCGCTGTTGGGCGCGTTGCTGGGACTGGTGCTCGGGCAGACGATCCGCATCGCGCGGCTGGGCTCGCTGGCGACGGAGCAACAACGTCAACTTGAGCAGGCGAAGGTCGCTTTGCAGGGTGTCGAACAGCGTCTGTTTCTGCTCGAAGGTGCGCCGCTTCGTGCCGCGCCGCCACCGAGTGCGGCGCCTGTTTCCGCGCCAGTCGTAGAACCCCTCACAACAGCCGAAGAAGCCCCGGCGCCCGAACTGGTCTGGGAGCTGCCGCCCGAACTCGAACCGATTTCCGCCGTCGCCAGCGAAACCAGCCAAGCGCTGCCCGCTGATGTCTGGCGCCTCGACGCCGTCACACCCGAACCGCCAAAACCTGCCGAACCCCGAGGCCCGAACCTCATCGAGCGTGGCATCAGCGCCGCGCGCAACTGGCTGTTCGGCGGCAACACCGTGCTGCGGGTGGGCGTGGTGTTGCTGTTCTTCGGTCTGGCGTTCCTGCTGCGCTACGCCACTGAAGGCATGGTCGTGCCGATCGAATTGCGTTACGCCGGTGTCGCGGCAGCCGCGTTGGGCTTGCTCGCGCTGGGCTGGTGGCTGCGGCGGCGCAATAGCAATTACGCGTTGATGCTGCAAGGCACCGGCATCGCGGTGCTGTATCTGACGGTGTTTGCGGCGATGCGCCTGCACCCGTTGCTCGATCCGTCCGCTGCGCTCGGACTGTTGGTCGCGGTCACCGTTTTCTCGGCAATTCTCGCCATCACCCAGGATGCTTTGGGACTGGCCGCAGCGGCAGCGCTGGGCGGGTTTGCCGCGCCAATCCTGACCTCGACTGGCGCTGGCAATCACGTCGCGCTGTTCAGTTATTTCGCGCTGCTCAACGCCGGCATTCTCGCCATCGCCTGGTTCAAGGCCTGGCGTCTGCTCAACCTGATCGGTTTCGTCGGCACCTTCGGCATCGGTTTCGCCTGGGGCCTGCGCTCGTATGCGCCGGAGCTGTTGTGGAGCACCGAGCCGTTCCTGATTCTGTTCTTCCTGATGTACCTCGCCATTGGCTTGCTGTTCGCTCGGCGCAAGTTGCTCGACATGCCCGATGCGCCGGCGGAGGGCGACCGCGACGCGTTGCTGCACTGGTCGGCGCGCAAGGGCGATTACGTCGACGGCACGATGCTGTTCGGCCCGCCGATCATTGGCTTCGGATTGCAGTTTGCGTTGGTGCAGCATCTGGAATTTGCAGCGGCATTCAGTGCGCTGGTGCTCGGCATGATCTACATGGCACTGGCCAAGGTGTTGATGGGTGGCCGGGCGGTGTTACTGGGCGAAACCTGTCTGGCGCTCGGGGTGATTTTTGCCAGTCTGGCGATTCCGCTGGGGCTGGATGCGCGTTGGACCTCGGCCGCATGGGCGGTGGAAGGTGCGGGAATTTTCTGGCTCGGTCTGCGTCAGCATCGACCGTTCGCCCGGGCCTTCGCCTTGCTGCTGCAACTGGGTTCGGCGTTGGCGTTTCTCAGTCAGTTACGCGTCGGCGAAAGCAGTCTGCTCGACGGTGCACCGCTGGGCGCGTTGATGCTCGGGATTGCGTTGCTGTTCAGCTTCTATCAACTGCGCAAGGCCTCGCCGGAACAGACCTCACCTTGGGAGCGTCAAGGCTTGCCGGTGTTGGCGTGCCTGGGCCTGACCTTCCTCTATCTGCTGGCGCCGCTGTTTTTCTTCGTTCAGGCCACAGCGATCAGTTGGGCGCTGGCCGGATTGGCGACTCTGTTTGTCGGTCTGCGCATTCAGTCGCGCACGTTCCTGTTCACCGCGTTTGCCGTGCAGTTGCTTGGCGGTGCGTTGTTCCTGTTGCGTCTGCAAGGCGCGGGCGAGGATTCGGCGGCGGTGTTCAATGCCGGTTGGAGCGGCTTGTTCAGTGCGTCGTTGATCGGTCTGGCGTTGATCGCCGGCATGCTGTTGGCGGCTCGCGACGAGATGGTGCGCGGCGACGTGCGTCTGCTGCGTGGTCTGTCGGTGGTGCTGCTGGCCGGTCTGGTGCTGATCAATCTGGCGGTGCTGTTCGTGCTGCCGTGGCAAACGGCGAGCGCGGTGTGGGCCGCCAGTGGTTTGCTGATCATCTGGCTGAGCCTGTACCTCAAACAACGCGTGAGTTTCGTATTCGGTTTGTTGTTGCAGGTGATCGGTGGCGCGGCGTTTTTACTCGCCGGTCCCGAATGGCTTGGGCCGCTGTCCAGCGAAGGCCTGAAACCGTTGGCCCATGGCGGATTCTGGACGCCACTGGTATTGGGGCTGGCGGCGCTGATCGGTGCCTGGCGTCTGCAACTGGGCAACCATGCTTCAGCGTTCGACGCGTTGAGTCTGCAGCGCTTGTCCGACGTGTTGCTGGTGTGGGGCGCCGGTTGGTGGGCGCTGGCGTGGATCAGTGAAGTGCTGCGGTTTGCTTCGCCGAATCTGCAAGGCACGTTGTTGCTGTTGGTCGCGGCCATCAGTGTGGCGCTGTGGGCGGTGCTGTCGCTGCGGTTGAAATGGCCGGCGCTGGGCCTGCTCTGTACGTTGCTGATTCCGGCGGCTGCTCTCGTGCTGCTCGGCGCATGGCATTCGCGATATCACCCGGCGGCCGATTTTGGCTGGTTGGCATGGGCTGTGGTGTTCGCCGTGCACTTCTTCAGCCTGCGACGCCTGGCGCCGATGCTGCCGGCGCGTGCCTTGAGCACGGCGCATGTGCTCGGCTGCTGGCTGCTGATCGGCGTGCTGGCGCTGGAGTTACGCTACGGTCTGCTGCTGTTGTCCGAGCAATACAACGCCTGGCGCTGGCTCGGCTGGGCGATTCTGCCGAGCGTTTATCTGTTGCTGGCCGCGGCACCGCGCACCTGGCCGTGGCCGGTGGCGGCATTCCCTCGCGAATACCGCTTGTATGCCGCCGCGCCGTTGGCGGTGTTGATGCTGGTGTGGTTCTGGCTGGCCAATGGCGTCAGCGATGGTAATGCCGAGCCACTTCCTTACGTGCCGCTGCTCAACCCATTGGAGTTGGGGCTACTGTTCGCGCTGTTCGGCGTTTATGTGTGGTCGCGCAGCGCCGTTGCGCAACTGTCGATTCGCCAGGACTATGCCGAATACGCTACGCAATTGATCGCCGGGGTTTCGCTGTTCGTCTTCTGCACCGCACTGGTGACCCGCGCGGCGCACCATTGGGCCGGGATTCCGTTCGAACTCGATCAACTGCTCGCCTCGATGCTGGTGCAAGCCGGGTTGTCGATCGTCTGGACGCTGATGGCGCTGGGGTTGATGATTGGCGGCCATCTGCGCCATCGCCGCGAAGTGTGGCTGATCGGCGCGGCGCTGATTGCACTGGTGGTGGCCAAACTGATTTTTGTCGAATTGAGCAACCGTGGCGGTCTCGCCCGGATCGTCTCGTTTATCGGTGTCGGCGTGTTGCTGCTGGTGGTCGGCTATTTCGCGCCACTGCCGCCCAAACGCGTCGACGCTCAACCGGTGGCGGACAAACCGGCCCCGGACACCGAAGGAGTTTCATCTTGAGTCGCATGCGAAACCTGGGTTGGTTGGCGTTGGGCGTGGTGATGGTGGTCGGCGCTCAGGAAAAACCGGCGGACTTCGCCACGCAGGTGCCGCTGACGGTGAGCGGCAACGGCCCGTGGTATCGCCTCGAATTGCCGTTGAGCGTGCAATTGCAGGCGCGCCAGACGGATCTCAGTGATCTGCGTGTGTTCAACTCGGCCGGCGAACCTCAGGCCTACGCCTTGGCGCGCGAATCAGCGCAGACCCGCGACGACGGTCAGTTGCATGAGGTGAAATGGTTCCCGCTGTACAACGCCGCCGACGCCAGCGAACGCGCGCCGAACGTGCGCGTGCAATCGACCACCAACGGCACGCTGATCGAGGTGCAGCCGTCCAGCCAGTTGGAGGCGGGTGAGGAGGTGCTGCGTGGCTGGCTGCTGGATGCCAGCGCGATCAAGGCGCCGCTGCAGCAGTTGATCCTCGACTGGACCAGCGAGCGCGACGGCTTCCAGCGCTTCAGCATTGAGGCCAGCGACGACCTGCAACACTGGCAAGCGTGGGGCGAGGGGCAGGTCGCACGACTGACCTTTTCCGATGAGCGCATCGAGCAACACGAAGTGACGCTGCCGGGGCAGTCGGCGCGTTATGTGCGGTTGCTGTGGGAGTCGCCGAATTCGGCGCCGATCCTGACGGCGGCACAACTGAAAAGCAGTGATCCGCGCAATGTGCCGCTGCCGTTGGTCTGGTCGCAGGCATTGGCCGGCAGCAGCACCAAGGCCGGGGAATACACCTGGCAATTGCCGATGGGCTTGAACGTCGAGCGGGTGCAGGTTGAGTTGAAACAGCCGAACAGTCTGGCGCCGGTGACGCTGGCGGGACGTCGCGAAAGCAGCTTGCCGTGGCAGACGCTGAGCAGTGGTTTGCTCTATCGCCTGACCCAGAATGGTCAGGACGTGGTGCAGAACGAATTGCAGCTCTACGGGCAGACCGTGCAGCAGTTGAAACTGAGCGTGGATGAGCGTGGCGGTGGTCTGGGTGAGCAGGCGCCTGGCTTGAAATATGCGGTGCGGGCGACGCAGGTGATTTTCCTTGCGCGCGGGGAGGGGCCGTACAGTCTGGCGTTGGGCAACGCGAGCGTGAAAACGGCGAACTTGCCATTGACGACACTGATCCCGGATTTCAAACCGGAGAAGCTGGCGGCGTTGGGTAAGGCTGCGGTTCAGGGTGAGGCGGTTGTCACGCAGACTTCGACCGCTACAGCGGCAGCGGTGGCTGAGACCAATTGGAAGAAGATCGGCCTGTGGGCGGTGTTGTTGCTGAGTGTGGTTTTTCTCGGGGCGATGGCGTTCAGCCTATTGCGCAAGCCTCCTGCCAAATCCTGAAAAGGCGGGTGCTGCGCACCCGATCGCGAGCAGGCTCACTCCTACAGTTAATTGCATTTCTCCAGATGGAATGCGATCAACTGTAGGAGCGAGCCTGCTCGCGATAGTGGCCTACCAGCCAATAAAAATACTCAAACTGCCGCTTCACTTAGGCACCACCCGTCCCGAACCGGTCTACGCTAAACCCGCTACCTGAACTCTCCACCGACAATCACGTCTCATACAGGCAATTACACCCCAACGCACGTTACCGGGCGTCTTCGCTCGCTACGTTTTCAGACTCCCTGTAAACTGCGCGGGTTTTTAGCCCCCCATTCCACCGGAGCCGTCCATGTCCCGCGTTACCCTGAGTCGCTATTTGATTGAGCAGACCCGCAGCAATAACACTCCTGCCGATCTGCGTTTCCTGATCGAAGTGGTGGCGCGTGCCTGCAAGGAGATCAGCCACGCCGTGTCCAAAGGCGCCCTGGGTGGTGTGCTGGGCAGCATGGGCACTGAAAACGTCCAAGGCGAAGTGCAGAAGAAACTCGACGTGATCTCCAACGAGATTCTGCTCGAAGCCAACGAATGGGGCGGTCACCTGGCCGGCATGGCGTCCGAAGAAATGGACAATGCCTACCAGATCCCGGGCAAATACCCGAAAGGCGCGTACCTGCTGGTATTCGACCCACTGGACGGCTCGTCGAACATCGACATCAACGCCCCGGTCGGCACCATCTTCTCGGTACTGCGTTGCCCGAACGAATACCTGAGCCAGAACGAGCCGCTGAACGAAAAAGCGTTCCTGCAGCCAGGCACCCAGCAAGTTGCCGCCGGTTACGCGATCTACGGTCCGCAAACCATGCTGGTGCTGACCCTGGGCGACGGCGTCAAAGGCTTCACCCTCGACCGCGAAATGGGCAGCTTCGTCCTGACCCACGAAGACATCACCATTCCTGAAACCACCCAGGAATTCGCCATCAACATGTCCAACCAGCGCCACTGGGAAGCCCCGGTACAGCGCTACGTTGGCGAGCTGCTGGCCGGTGAAGAAGGTCCGCTGAAAAAGAACTACAACATGCGTTGGGTCGCGGCGATGGTTGCCGACGTTCACCGCATCCTGACCCGTGGCGGTCTGTTCATGTACCCGCGCGACAGCCGTGAGCCGTCCAAGCCGGGCAAACTGCGTCTGATGTACGAAGCCAACCCGATGTCGTTCCTCGTGGAACAAGCGGGCGGCGCGTCCACCGATGGTCACCAGCGCATCCTCGACATTCAACCGGAAGGCCTGCACCAGCGCGTAGCGGTGTTCCTCGGTTCGAAAGAAGAAGTGGCCCGCGCCACGGCTTACCACAAGGAATAAACCATGCACGCGCCCTGGCAGCCGTTGCTCGATTGGTGGTTCGGACAGGCCGAATCCCCGGACGAGATATCGGCTGACAAGGGCAAGTTGTGGTTCGGTAAGAAAGACAGTCAAGACCTCGAAGCGCGTGAGCGTTTCGGGGTCTTTGTCGATCAGGCCCTGGCCGGCGAATTGACCGAGTGGACGCAACGTCCCGAAGGTTGGCTGGCGGTGGTGTTACTGCTCGATCAACTGCCGCGAATGATCTTTCGCGACACCCCCAAAGCGTTTTCCGGTGATTTGCGTGCGCAGAAACTCGTCGCGCAAGGTATTGCTGCGGATTTCGACCGGCAATTGAAGCCGATCCAGCGGGTATTCATTTATCTGGTGTTCGAACACTGTGAAAACCTCGCGGTGCAGAATGAGGCGGTTTCACGGTTTATCGATCTGGTGGCTGAACAGCCGGAAGCCGAGCGGGCGGTGTTTGCCGACAATCTGGACTACGCCGAGCGGCATCGGAAAGTGATTGCGCGGTTTGGTCGGTTTCCGCATCGCAATGCGGTGTTGGGGCGGGAGTCGACGGCTGAGGAATTAGTGTTTCTCTCCGAACCGGGTTCCAGGTTCTAAATCTTCATTGCGGCTGAATCCTCCTTCGCGAGCAGGCGCGCTCCCACTTTGAAATGCATTCCAATGTGGGAGCGAGCCTGCTCGCGAAGGCGTCAGTGGCAGCGCTTTAAATCCTGAAGCTACCGACCAATTGCTTCAACCGCGCCGCCTGCTGCTCCAGATCCGAGCACGCGCGCAACGTCGCCTGCAAGTTCTCCACACCTTCCTGATTCAGCGTGTTGATCTCGTTGATATCGACATTGATCGACTCGACCACTGCGGTCTGCTCTTCGGTCGCGGTGGCCACCGACTGGTTCATCCCGTCGATCTCGCCGATACGCTGAGTCACGCTGCCCAGACGCTCGCCGGCCTGGTTGGCGATGCCGACGCTGCTTTCGCTCTCGCGCTGGCTCTCGGTCATGATGCTGACTGCCTGACGCGCGCCGACTTGCAGCTCTTCGATCATCTTCTGCACTTGCTGCGCCGAATCCTGGGTACGGTGGGCGAGGTTGCGCACTTCATCAGCGACCACGGCGAAACCACGCCCGGCTTCACCGGCACGCGCCGCTTCGATCGCGGCGTTGAGCGCGAGCAGGTTGGTTTGCTGGGAAATGCTGGTGATCACTTCAAGAATCTGGCCGATGTTCACCGTGTTGCTGTTCAGGGTTTCGATGTTGCCGCACGAATCGCTGATCTTCGCCGACAGCTGCTGCATGGCGTGGATGGTTTTATCCACAACCTGCTGACCGTCGACCGCGAGGCTGCGCGCATCGCTGGAGTGTTGCGAGGCGAGTGCGGCGTTCTGGGCGATTTCCTGAGCGGCTGCGCCGAGCTGGTTGATCGCCGCGGCCACGCTGTTGGTGCGACTGGCCTGTTGGTCGGAGTTGTACATCGACGAGTTCGATGCCGCGACCACGCGCAGGGCGACTTCGTTAACCTGGCCGGTGGCCGAGGACACTTCGCGGATCGAGGTGTGAATGCGCTCGACGAAGCGGTTGAACGAGGTGCCCAGTGCGCCGAATTCGTCGTTGCCGTGAATGACTAGACGTTTGGTCAAATCGCCTTCACCTTCGGCGATGTCGTGCATGGCGCGGCCCATGGTCAGCAGCGGTTGCATCAGCACGCGGATCAGCATGCCGAGCAGGGCGATGATGATGACCACGGCAATGACCATGGCGATCAGCGCCGAGGTGCGGAACTCGCTGAGCATCGAGAACGCGGTGTCTTTGTCCAGCACCAGCGCCACGTACCAGTCGGCCGATGGCACGCCGTTGACGTGGGTGAAGGAGATCAGTTGGGTTTTGCCGTCGAACTCGACCTCTTTCAGGCCCGGGCTGACTTTCGGCGCACCATTCGGGTAGGCCTCGGCGAGGGTCTTGAGCACCAGTTTGCTGTCCGGGTGGATCAGGATCTTGCCGTCGGCACTGACGATGAACGCGTGGCCGTGGCCACCGAAGTTCAGCGAGTTGATGATCGCGCTGACGCTGGTCAGGTCGATATCAGCACCGGCGACGCCGAGCATCTGCCCTTGGCGCTGCACGGGCGTAGCTACGGTGATCACCAGTTTGCCCGAGGACGCGGCGATGTACGGCTCGGTGACGATGGTTTGCTGGGCGCTGTTGGCCGCTTTGTACCAGCCGCGAGCGCGCGGATCGTAATCCGGCGCGCGATTGCCGGCCGGCACCGAGAACATCACGCCGTCGGCGCCGCCGAAGTAGCTGAGCTGGAAATTGCCGGTGTAGGCGGGCAGATCGATGATGCGCTTCAGGCTGGCCGGGGCATTACCGTCAACGGCCACTTGCTGCGACAGCGATTGCAGCAACTGAATGCGGCTTTCCAGCCAGGTCTGAATGTTGCTGGTGGTCAGGCTGCCCAGTTCCTGCATCGAGGCTTCGGTGCTGCTGCTCAGGGCTTCGCGCTGTCGATAGTCGTTGAACAAAATGAAACAGGCGAACGCAATGGCCACCACGAGGGCGGCAGCCAACAAGATCTTGTGGCTGAATTTCATGTTTCTGGTCATCGAATGAACTACCGCGAAGGGACTGGTCAAGAAAGGGCGGCAATTTGCCACACTCGGAGGCTTTGCGCTGCTTTTATGTCGACCGGGGCGCGCCAAAGATTAGGCGTCCTTGGTGAAATGCGACGAAATGCTCACTAGCGTTACAAAGTGACTGATTTATCGGCAAATGCCAGACGGGCGGGCTAATAAATAGCCGTCCAGCCACGGAACCAGATGAGGGTTTTCTCTTCTAAGCTTCTGGTTGGCACCATGCCATCCCCCCTCGTTCCAGGAGTTACACCATGTCGCTGCGATCTATCGCCCTTCTGACGTTTTGCGTGCTGTTGGCCGCATGCAGCAAGGTCAATCAGGAAAACTATTCGAAGCTCTCGGCCGGTATGGCCAAGGCCGAAGTCGAGACTCTGCTCGGCAAGCCCACCGATTGCTCGGGCGCGCTCGGCATGTCCAGTTGCACCTGGGGCGACAAGAACAGCTTTATCAGCGTGCAGTACGCCGGTGACAAAGTGCTGATGTTTTCCGGCCAAGGCCTGAAGTAAACCGGGGCTTCGCGCCCACGGAGAAGAAAAATGAAGCGGTTATTGCTGATCCTTTTTGCCGGCCTGGTACTGGCCGGCTGCGCCACTTCCGGCGTCGACCCGTTGGCGCCGAAAACCGTCAACAGCGTCAATCTCAAGCGCTATCAGGGCACCTGGTATGAACTGGCGCGCTTGCCGATGTACTTCCAGCGCAACTGCGCGCAATCCGAAGCCCATTACACCCTCAAGCCTGACGGCAATGTCGCGGTGCTCAATCGCTGCCTGACTCCGGACTGGCAATGGGAAGAGGCCAAGGGCACGGCTTATCCACAGGTGCCGGGCAAGACCGACAAGCTCTGGGTCGAATTCGATACCTGGTTCTCTCGTCTGATTCCGGGGGTGGCGAAAGGTGAATATTGGGTGTTGTACGTCAGCGATGACTACAAGACCGCTATCGTCGGCGACCCGAGTCGAAAGTACATGTGGTTGCTGTCGCGCACACCGAGCGTCAACGGTGTGGTGCGTGAAGAACTGCTGAGCAAGGCGCGTCAGCAAGGCTATGACACGACGCGATTGATCTGGCGCGCGTCGGATCGGCAGATGGCCAAGACTTCGAATTAAGCATCGCCACAAATCAAATGTGGGAGCGAGCCTGCTCGCGAAGGGGGCGTGTCAGTTAACGAAGATGTAACTGATACACCGCTTTCGCGAGCAGGCTCGCTCCCACATTTTTGTTTTGTGTCAGCCTAAAAGGTCGCGCAAGACCTGGGTGAACGCGCGAGCGCTGTCCTCTTCCCCAGCATGGCGGCCATCACGCACAACCCACTGGCCGTTGACCAGCACATCGCGCACCTGGCGATCGCCACCGGCAAACAACCAGCGATTCAAAATCCCGTCACCCGTGGCTGTTGCCAGATACGGATCGTTGCCATCGAGCACAATCCAGTCCGCACGCTTGCCCACTTCCAGCGCGCCAATCGGCTGCCCCAGCGCCTGCGCACCGCCATCCAGTGCCGCGTCATACAGCGTGCGCCCGACCATCGGCTGATCCGCGCCGTACAGGCGATTGCGCCGCTGATCGCGCAGGCGCTGGCCGTATTCCAGCCAACGCAACTCTTCCACCACGCTCAGTGACACATGGCTGTCGGAACCGATGCCCATGCGCCCGCCCTGGGCGAGGAAGTCCACCGCCGGGAAAATCCCGTCACCCAGATTCGCTTCAGTGGTCAGGCACAGCCCGGCGATGGCGCGACTCTTGGCCATCAGCGTGACTTCTTCCGGGTTTGCATGGGTCGCGTGAACGAGGCACCAGCGTTGATCGATATCGGCGTTTTCGTACAACCATTGCAACGGGCGACGACCGCTCCAGTTCAGGCAGTCATCGACTTCCTTTTGCTGTTCGGCGATGTGAATGTGCACCGGGCATTGCTTATCGCTGGCCGCCAGCACTTCGCTGATCTGCTGCGGCGTGACCGCGCGCAATGAGTGGAAGCACAGGCCAAGCGATTGGGCTTTTTGCTGCGCCAACAACGGCTGCAAGCGCGATTGCAGATTCAGGTAGTTTTCGGTGCTGTTGATAAAGCGGCGCTGGCCGTCATTCGGCGTCTGGCCGCCAAAACCGGAATGGCTGTAGAGCACCGGCAACAGGGTCAGGCCGATGCCGCTTTCACTCGCGGCCTGACTGATACGCAACGCCAGTTCAGCCGGATCGGCATAAGGCTGACCAGTGCTGTCGTGATGCACGTAGTGAAATTCAGCGACGGAGGTGTAACCGGCCTTGAGCATTTCGATGTACAGCTGACGCGCAATGACACCGAGTTGATCCGGGCTGATTTTTCCGACGAGCCGATACATCAGATCGCGCCACGTCCAGAAACTGTCGTTGGGGTTACCGGCCACTTCGGCCAGTCCCGCCATCGCTCGCTGGAAGGCGTGGGAGTGCAGATTCGGCATGCCCGGCAGCAATGGGCCGCTCAGCCGTTCGGCGCCATCTGCGGTGGAATCGGCCTGAATTTGGGTCAGCAGGCCCTCGGCGCTGACCTCAAGACGTACATTGTTGGCCCATCCGTTAGGCAGCAGCGCGCGTTCGGCAAAGAAGGCGGACATGGTTCAGCACCCCATCGTGTGTTATTTGTATATACATATACAGACGTTTGCCTGCCCGGTAAACTCCGGCAAGCTAGCCACTTTCACCAATGAACAGGGATCAACCGTGCCGACTCCGCCTCCAGTCTCCCCGTTGGCCGCGAACATGGGCGACAGTCCGGCGCCCTTGTACGCCCGCGTCAAACAGATGATCACCCAGCAGATCGACAGCGGAAACTGGCCGCCGCACTACCGCGTGCCGTCCGAGAGCGAGCTGGTCAATCAACTCGGTTTCAGCCGCATGACCATCAACCGCGCCCTGCGCGAGATGACCGCTGACGGTTTACTGGTGCGCATGCAAGGCGTCGGTACGTTTGTCGCCGAACCGAAGAGCCAGTCCGCGCTGTTCGAAGTGCATAACATCGCCGACGAAATCGCTTCGCGCGGCCATCGCCACACCTGCCAGGTGATCACGCTTGAAGAAGAGGCCGCGGGTTCCGAACGAGCCTTGGCACTGGACATGCGTGAAGGGCAGAAGGTGTTCCACTCGTTGATCGTGCATTACGAAAACGATATTCCGGTGCAAATCGAAGACCGTTTCGTCAACGCACTGGTCGCCCCGGAATACCTCAAGCAGGACTTTACCCTGCAAACGCCTTATGCCTATCTCAACCAGGTCGCTCCGTTGACCGAAGGCGAACACGTGGTCGAGGCAATCCTCGCCGAGCCGTCCGAGTGCAAGTTGCTGCAGATCGAAAAAGGTGAGCCGTGCCTGCTGATACGTCGTCGCACGTGGTCGGGGCGTCAGCCGGTGACTGCAGCTCGTCTGATTCACCCGGGTTCCCGTCATCGCTTGGAAGGTCGGTTCCATAAATAGAGAGCATAAATGAGTGCACTTAAGGTTTTACGCGCGGAAGGCTACCCGCGCATGCCGTGGAAAAACGGCGGCGGCAGCACTGAAGAAATCACCCGTGATGCGGGCGCCGGTCTGGACGGTTTTGGCTGGCGCCTGTCGATTGCCGACATTGCCGAGTCCGGCGGTTTCTCAACGTTTGCCGGTTACCAACGGGTGATCACCGTGTTGCAGGGCGATGGCATGACCCTGTGCGTCGACGGTGACGACACTCGACCGCTGTTACCGCTCGACCCGTTTGCCTTCAGCGGCGAAAGCCAGGTGTCGTGCACACTGCTCGGCGGCGCAATTCGCGACTTCAATCTGATCTACGCGCCGCAGCGCTACAGCGCACGGTTGCAGTGGCTGGACGGTGAGCAGCGGTTTTTCAGTTCGGCGGGCACGGTGTTGGTGTTCAGTGTCAGTGAGCTGCTACAAGTGCAGGTCGGTAACAGCGTTTCGCAACTCGGTCGCCATGATTGTCTGCAACTGGACGGTAACAGTGGCTTGGTCGAAGTCTCCGTCAATGCCGCTTGCTGCGTGATCGAGCTGACTGCGCGCTGATTCAAAAATCTCAAAAGATCGCAGCCTTCGGCAGCTCCTACAGGGTGTATATCAATCCCACTGTAGGAGCTGCCGAAGGCTGCGATCTTTTGCTTTTGGGTGTTCCCAACCCACGCACCACTTTGTTACCGAACGCCCCAGCGTGGCGCAAAATCACGCTTTCGTAACAAATCCTCAGCACCTCATTCCATCCCCACGAAAAATTTCATCCCCGCCAGAACCCCTGATTCAGGCGCCCTCCAGCCCTGTCCGCAATTTTTCCTGAACGCCCCTCCAACAAGTTGGCCGCTTGATTGCATATGCTTGTATGTACAAGTAAAGACGTATGCGTATGAGTTGTTCGAGACTCTCCGCAGCGTCCACTGATTCGCTTGTCGCGCATCGAAGCGCACAGGCTGCTTGCCCACTGCCAGGGTTGGTTTGAATTGATCGCTGAGGAGTCTTTTTCGTGACTGACAATAAGCCTACTAAGTTTCGTAACGTCGAAATCCGTGCATCGCGCGGCAACAAGCTGACCGCCAAGAGCTGGCTGACCGAAGCGCCGCTGCGCATGCTGATGAACAACCTCGACCCGGAAGTCGCCGAGAACCCGAAAGAGCTGGTGGTCTACGGTGGCATTGGTCGCGCTGCGCGTAACTGGGAGTGCTACGACAAAATCGTCGAGAGCCTGACCAATCTGAATGACGACGAGACCCTGCTGGTGCAATCCGGCAAGCCGGTCGGCGTATTCAAGACCCACGCTAACGCCCCGCGCGTGCTGATTGCCAACTCCAACCTCGTGCCGCACTGGGCCAGTTGGGAACACTTCAACGAACTCGACGCCAAAGGTCTGGCCATGTACGGCCAGATGACCGCCGGCAGCTGGATCTATATCGGCAGCCAGGGCATCGTTCAAGGCACCTACGAAACCTTCGTTGAGGCCGGTCGACAGCACTACAACGACAACCTTACCGGCAAGTGGGTCCTGACCGCAGGTCTCGGCGGCATGGGCGGCGCCCAACCGCTGGCAGCAACCCTCGCCGGCGCGTGCTCGCTGAACATTGAATGCCAACAAGTCAGCATCGATTTCCGCCTGAAAAGCCGTTACGTCGACGAGCAGGCCAAAGACCTCGACGACGCTCTGGCACGCATCGACAAGTACACCAAAGAAGGCAAAGCGATCTCCATCGCCCTGCTCGGTAACGCCGCAGAAATCCTCCCGGAACTGGTCAAGCGCGGCGTGCGCCCGGACATGGTCACCGACCAGACCAGCGCCCACGACCCGCTCAACGGCTACCTGCCGGCGGGCTGGACCTGGGACGAATACCGCGCCCGTGCCAAGACCGAACCGGCCGCGGTGATCAAAGCCGCCAAGCAGTCGATGGCCGTACACGTCAAAGCCATGCTGGAATTCCAGAAGCAAGGCATTCCGACCTTCGACTACGGCAACAACATCCGCCAGATGGCCCAGGAAGAAGGCGTCGAAAACGCCTTCGACTTCCCGGGTTTCGTACCGGCCTACATTCGTCCGCTGTTCTGCCGTGGCATTGGCCCGTTCCGTTGGGCGGCGCTGTCGGGCGATCCGCAAGACATCTACAAAACCGACGCCAAGGTCAAAGAGCTGATCCCGGACGACGCCCACTTGCACAACTGGCTGGACATGGCCCGCGAGCGCATCAGCTTCCAGGGTCTGCCGGCACGTATCTGCTGGGTCGGCCTGGGCCTGCGCGCCAAGCTCGGCCTGGCCTTCAACGAGATGGTCCGCAGCGGCGAGCTGTCGGCGCCAATCGTGATCGGTCGCGACCACCTCGACTCCGGCTCGGTGGCCAGCCCGAACCGTGAAACCGAATCGATGCAGGACGGTTCCGACGCCGTGTCCGACTGGCCACTGCTCAATGCTCTGCTGAACACCGCGAGCGGCGCGACCTGGGTTTCCTTGCACCACGGCGGCGGCGTCGGCATGGGCTTCTCGCAGCACTCGGGCATGGTGATTGTCTGCGACGGTACTGATGAAGCGGCCGAGCGTATTGCGCGCGTGCTGCACAACGACCCGGCCACTGGCGTTATGCGCCACGCCGATGCCGGTTACCAGATCGCCATCGATTGCGCCAAGGAGCAGGGGCTGAACCTGCCGATGATTACCGGCAAATAACGCACAACTCCTGTAGGAGCTGCCGAAGGCTGCGATCTTTTGATGTTGATTTTTTAAGATCAAGAGATCGCAGCCTCGTTTCACTCGACAGCTCCTACAGGCGTACGAACCAACCCAGAATAACAATCCACAGAGGTTGAATCATGGCTGTAACCACCGATCGTGCAGGCAACAAACCGTTGATCGAGAGGCGTTCGATCGACTACATCCCGGAAGCGGAAAGACACGGTCGTCTGTTGAGCCAGTTCACCCTGTGGATGGGTGCCAACCTGCAGATCACCGCGATTGTCACCGGGGCGCTGGCCGTGGTGCTGGGCGGTGATGTGTTCTGGTCGTTGATCGGTCTGTTGATCGGTCAACTGCTCGGCGGCGGCGTGATGGCGTTGCATGCCGCGCAAGGACCGAAGCTGGGCCTGCCGCAGATGATTTCCAGCCGTGTGCAGTTTGGCGTGTATGGCGCGGCGATCCCGATCGTGCTGGTGTGCCTGATGTACCTGGGCTTCACCGCCACCGGCACCGTGCTCTCCGGCCAGGCCTTGGGCCAGTTGTTTGGGGTCAGCGACACCGTTGGCATCCTGCTGTTCGCCAGTGTCATTGTGGTGGTCACGGTGCTCGGTTATCGGGTGATCCACTGGATTGGCCGGGTTGCCAGTGTCATCGGCGTGATCGCTTTCGTTTATCTGTTCAGCCGTCTGATCAGTCAGGTTGACGTGGGTGCGCTCCTGCAAATCCGTCACTTCAGCTGGAGCAGCTTCCTGCTGGCGGTATCGCTTGCGGCCTCTTGGCAGATCGCGTTCGGCCCGTATGTGGCGGACTATTCGCGTTACCTGCCGAGCAAGATTTCCTCGGTGAAAACGTTCTTTGCCGCTGGCGCAGGTTCCGTCATCGGTGCGCAGGTGGCGATGGTTCTTGGCGTGTTCGCCGCGGCTTCGGCCAACGGCCAGTTCGCCGGTCACGAAGTGGCTTACATCGTAGGCTTGGGCGGTACCGGTGCGACTGCTGCGCTGCTGTACTTCAGCATCGCGTTCGGCAAGGTGACCATCTCGACGCTGAACTCCTACGGCAGCTTCATGTGCATCGCCACCATCATCAGTGGTTTCAAAGGTCACCTGCAGGTCTCGCGTTTGCAGCGCCTGGTGTTCGTGCTGGTGATCGTCGGTGCGGCGACCCTGATCGCGCTGCTCGGTCAGCATTCGTTCCTCGGTGCGTTCAAGTCTTTCATCCTGTTCTTGCTCGCGTTCTTCACACCCTGGAGCGCGATCAACCTGGTGGATTACTACTGCATCACCCGTGAACGCTATGACGTTCCGGCCCTGGCCGATCCGAATGGGCGCTACGGTCGCTGGAACCTGCTCGGTATCAGCATCTATGTGTTCGGTGTGTTGGTGCAGCTGCCGTTCATCTCTACCAAGTTCTATACCGGTCCGCTGGTGGCCGCCCTCGGTGACGTGGATATTTCCTGGATCATCGGTCTGGTGCTGCCTGCTGCCCTTTACTACGTGTGCGCAAAAAAATGGCACGGCTCGGTGCCTGATCAACTGATTCTGCCGGTCGAGCAGAACAGCGTTGTACCACCTGAAAAAAGTGGGGCCGGGCGCGCTGCGGCGCAGGCCTGATTGGACGTGGACAGGGCTGGATGCCTCTTGACTGCCGTAAGCCAATTCATGATTAGGAGCGTCGAAACAATGAAATCGAACAAGACCCTGCTCACCACACTGCTGTCCATGGGCCTGTTGGCCAGTGCCGGCGCCACTCAGGCCGCCGGTTGGTGCGAATCGGGCAAACCGGTGAAATTTGCCGGCCTGAACTGGGAAAGCGGCATGCTGCTGACCGACGTGCTGCAAGTGGTGCTGGAGAAAGGTTACGACTGCAAGACCGACAGCCTGCCGGGCAACTCCATCACCATGGAGAACGCCCTGAGTAGCAACGATATTCAAGTGTTCGCCGAAGAATGGGTCGGCCGTAGCGAGGTCTGGAACAAGGCCGAGAAGGCCGGCAAGGTCGTCGGTGTCGGTGCGCCGATCGTCGGCGCCGTGGAAGGCTGGTACGTGCCGCGCTACGTGATCGAAGGCGATGCCAAACGCAAGCTGGAAGCCAAAGCCCCTGACTTGAAAAACATCGCTGACCTGGGCAAATACGCGGCGATCTTCAAGGACGCCGAAGAGCCCTCCAAGGGTCGTTTCTACAACTGCCCGGCCGGTTGGACTTGCGAACTCGATAACAGCGAAATGCTGAAAAGCTACGGCCTCGAAAACAGCTACACCAACTTCCGCCCGGGCACCGGTCCTGCGCTGGATGCGGCGGTGCTGTCGAGCTACAAGCGTGGCGAACCGATCCTGTTCTACTACTGGTCGCCAACCCCGCTGATGGGCCAGATCGACGCGGTGAAACTGGAAGAGAAACCGGGCGTCGACAAGACCGTGAGCATCAAGGTCGGCCTGTCGAAAACCTTTCACGACGAAGCCCCGGAACTGGTCGCCGTGCTGGAAAAGGTCAACCTGCCGATCGACCTGCTGAACCAGAATCTGGGCCGCATGGCGAAGCAACGTATCGAGTCGCCAAAACTGGCGAAAATCTTCCTCAAGGAACATCCTGAGGTCTGGCATGCGTGGGTCAGTGCGGACGCAGCCAAGAAAATCGACGCGGCGCTGTAGGTCGATACCTCCCGGCTAACCGTGAGGGCTGGCCGGGAGATATGCCGTAATCGCTTGATTGAGATTTCTGATTGAGAGCCGCTTATGTTTCCCGAAAGCTTTACCTTTTCCATCGCCGACTGGGTCAACGGTTGGGTCGATTCGCTGGTCACCAACTACGGTGATGTGTTCCGCCACATCTCTGACACGCTGCTGTGGGCCATCGTCAACCTCGAAGGCCTGCTGCGTGCGGCGCCGTGGTGGTTGATGCTGGCCATCGTTGGTGTGGTTGCCTGGCACGCCACGCGCAAAGTGGTGACCACCGCGGTCATCGTCGGTCTGCTGTTCCTCGTTGGCGCTGTCGGGCTGTGGGACAAGCTGATGCAGACGCTGGCGCTGATGATGGTCGCGACGATCATCTCGGTGCTGATCGGCATCCCGCTGGGGATTCTCTCGGCGCGCAGCAACCGCCTGCGTTCGGTGCTGATGCCGCTGCTCGACATCATGCAAACCATGCCAAGTTTTGTGTACCTGATCCCGGTGCTGATGCTGTTCGGTCTGGGCAAGGTCCCGGCGATTTTCGCCACGGTGATCTACGCCGCGCCGCCGCTGATTCGCCTGACCGATCTGGGTATTCGCCAGGTCGACGGCGAAGTCATGGAAGCGATCAACGCCTTCGGCGCCAACCGCTGGCAGCAACTGTTCGGCGTGCAATTGCCGCTGGCTCTGCCAAGCATCATGGCCGGGATCAACCAGACCACCATGATGGCCCTGTCGATGGTGGTGATCGCCTCGATGATCGGCGCCCGAGGTCTGGGTGAAGATGTGCTGGTGGGGATTCAGACCCTCAACGTCGGACGTGGCCTCGAGGCTGGTCTGGCGATCGTGATTCTCGCAGTGGTCATCGACCGCATTACTCAGGCGTACGGTCGGCCACGGCATGAGGTGAGCAAATGAGCAACGCAACCGTGAGCAAGATCGAAGTCAAAAACGTCTTCAAGATTTTCGGCAACCGCGCCAAGGATGCGCTGGCGATGGTCGGCCAGGGCAAGACCAAGGATCAGGTGCTTAACGAGACCGGTTGCGTGGTCGGGGTCAACGACCTGTCGCTGAGCATCGGCACTGGCGAGATCTTCGTGATCATGGGCCTGTCCGGTTCCGGCAAATCGACGCTGGTGCGCCACTTCAATCGCCTGATCGACCCGACCAGCGGCGCGATCCTGGTCGACGGCGTGGACATCCTGCAATACGACATGGACGCCCTGCGCGAATTTCGCCGGCACAAGATCAGCATGGTGTTCCAGAGCTTCGGCCTGCTGCCGCACAAGTCCGTACTCGACAACGTCGCTTACGGCCTGAAAGTGCGTGGCGAGAGCAAGCAAATGTGCTCGGAGCGCGCGCTGCACTGGATCAACACCGTGGGCCTCAAAGGCTACGAAAACAAATACCCGCATCAGCTCTCCGGCGGCATGCGCCAGCGTGTCGGCCTGGCCCGCGCCTTGGCGGCGGACACCGACATCATCCTGATGGACGAAGCGTTCAGTGCGCTGGACCCGCTGATCCGCGCCGAGATGCAGGACCAGTTGCTGGAGCTGCAAAAGACCCTGCACAAGACCATCGTCTTCATTACCCACGACCTCGACGAGGCCGTGCGTATCGGCAACCGCATCGCGATCCTCAAGGATGGGCGGCTGATTCAGGTCGGCACGCCAAGAGAGATCCTGCATTCGCCGGCGGATGAGTATGTTGACCGGTTCGTGCAGCGGCGGGCGGCGGTGGTTTGAGAGCTATCGAGGGAGACTGCTGTTGTGGCGAGGGAGCTTGCTCCCGCTCGAGCGCGCAGCGGTCGCAAAAACTTTGGGCCTGCTTCGCAGTCCAGCGGGAGCAAGCTCCCTCGCCACAGAGCGGTGTATCAACAGAATTGGTATGAGGTTTTAGATGTCCCAGGCTGAAAAAATCGTGATCACCGGCGCCCCTTTGCGTTGGCAGGACGTGGTCGCTGTCGCCCGTCACGGCGCGCCGCTGGAACTGTCCAGCGACACCTGGGCGCGCATCGAAAACGCCCAAGGCATCGTCCAGCGCATCGTCGCCAGCGGCGAACGGGCCTATGGTGTCAACACCGGCCTGGGCGGGTTGTCCAACGTCTCGTTGCAGGACGAACAACTCAGCCAACTCTCGCGCAACACCTTGCTCAGCCACGCCTGCGGCGTCGGCCCGGTGCTCGCCGACGAGCAGACTCGCGCGATCATCTGCGCGGCGATCCACAACTACAGCCACGGCAAATCCGGCATCTACCGCCAAGTGGTCGAAGGCCTGCTGGCGCTGCTCAATCGCGGCATCACTCCGCAAGTGCCGTCGCAAGGTTCGGTGGGTTATCTGACGCACATGGCGCACATCGGCATCGCGCTACTCGGCGTCGGCAATGTCAGCTATCGCGGGCAGATCACCTCAGCGCAACAGGCATTGGCCGAAGAAGACTTGAAGCCGGTGCAACTGGGTGCCAAGGACGGTTTGTGCCTGGTCAACGGCACGCCGTGCATGACCGGCCTCAGTTGCCTGGCGATTGCCGATGCGACGCGGCTGGTGCAATGGGCCGATGTCATCGGCGCGATGAGTTTCGAAGCCCAGCGCGGCCAGATCGACGCCTTCGATGCGGAAATCATCGCGCTGAAACCGCACCCGGGCATGCAGCAGGTCGGCAGCAATCTGCGCGCGTTGCTCGATGGCAGTGAAGTGATCGCCTCGAGCAAAGGCATTCGCACTCAGGATGCGCTGAGTATCCGCTCGATCCCGCAGGTCCACGGCGCCGCGCGCGATCAACTGGAGCACGCGATCAAGCAGGTTGAAGCCGAACTCAACGGCTGCACCGACAACCCGCTGTTGCTCGGCACGCCGGACAACTTCCGGGTGATGTCGCAAGCCAACCCGCATGGGCAATCGGTGGCGATGGCGGCGGACCTGCTGGCGATTGCCATGGCCGAAATCGGCTCGATCGCCGAGCGTCGCCTGGATCGTCTGGTGAACCCGCATGTCAGCGGTCTGCCGGCGTTTCTGGTGGCCAATCCGGGGGTGAATTCCGGGATGATGATCGTCCAGTACGTCGCCGCGTCGCTGTGTGCGGAAAACCGTCAATTGGCGCAACCGGCGGTGCTCGACAACTACATCACCTCGGGCCTGCAGGAAGACCATTTGAGCATGGGCACCAACGCCGCGCTGAAGCTGCACCGCGCGCTGGAAAACTGCACACAGATCCTCGCCATCGAATATTTGCTGGCGGCGCAGGCGTTTGAATTCCTCAAGGAACAGCGCTTTGGCGTGGGCACTGACCGAGCGTGGCGACTGCTGCGCGAAACGGTCCCGGCCTACGATCAGGATCGCTGGCTGGCGCCGGATATCGCTGCCGCTGCGAGCGTTTTGAAAGACTCGAATTCGCTGCACAACGTATTACCGAATCTGCACTGACAATACCCATACCAGCGTGCCAAGGCGCGGATCGCTCAGAAGGCGAGAGGCGACGGATAACGGAATGCTCCGGAGCGACTGGTAGTTAATAACAAACTCTCAAAAGGAGCATTTAAATGACTGCGCTTAACCTGATTCCCGGCCAACTGAGCCTGGCCCAACTGCGTGACGTCTACCAGAACCCGGTCAAGCTGAGCCTCGACAACAGCGCCTCCGCGCAGATCGAGGCCAGCGTCGCCTGCGTCGAGCAGATCCTCGCCGAGAATCGCACCGCCTACGGCATCAACACCGGTTTCGGCTTGCTGGCATCGACCCGCATCGCCAGCGAAGACCTGGAAAACCTCCAGCGTTCGCTGGTGCTGTCTCACGCCGCCGGCGTCGGCCAGCCGATCAGCGATGACCTCGTGCGTCTGATCATGGTGCTCAAGGTCAACAGCCTCAGCCGTGGGTTCTCCGGCATTCGCCGCGTAGTGATCGATGCGCTGATCGCGCTGATCAACGCCGAGGTTTATCCGCACATTCCGTTGAAAGGTTCGGTAGGTGCTTCGGGTGACCTCGCGCCATTGGCGCACATGTCGCTGGTGCTGCTCGGTGAGGGCAAGGCGCGCTACAAGGGCGAGTGGATGGAAGCCACCGAAGCGCTGAAAGTTGCCGGTCTGACCCCGCTGACGCTGGCGGCGAAAGAAGGTCTGGCGCTGCTTAACGGCACTCAGGTGTCCACCGCGTTCGCGCTGCGTGGTCTGTTTGAAGGTGAAGACCTGTTTGCCGGTGCACTGGCGCTGGGCGGTCTGACGGTTGAAGCGGTATTGGGTTCGCGCTCGCCGTTCGATGCACGCATTCATGCGGCTCGCGGCCAGAAAGGTCAGATCGACGCTGCCGCTGCTTACCGCGATCTGCTCGGTGAGCGCAGCGAAGTCTCCGACTCCCACCAGAATTGCGAGAAGGTTCAGGACCCGTATTCGCTGCGCTGCCAGCCGCAAGTCATGGGCGCCTGCCTGACGCAATTCCGTCAGGCTGCTGAAGTGTTGGCCGTCGAAGCCAACGCGGTTTCCGACAACCCATTGGTCTTCGCCGCTGAAGGTGACGTGATTTCCGGCGGTAACTTCCACGCCGAACCGGTGGCCATGGCCGCTGACAACATGGCCCTGGCCATCGCCGAAATCGGCTCGCTGAGCGAACGCCGAATCTCGCTGATGATGGACAAGCACATGTCGCAACTGCCGCCGTTCCTCGTTGCCAATGGCGGCGTGAACTCGGGGTTCATGATTGCTCAGGTGACTGCGGCAGCACTGGCCAGCGAAAACAAGGCGCTGTCCCATCCGCATTCGGTCGACAGCCTGCCGACTTCGGCCAACCAGGAAGACCACGTGTCGATGGCCCCGGCGGCCGGCAAGCGTCTGTGGGAAATGGCCGAAAACACTCGCGGAATTCTTGCGGTGGAATGGTTGGCGGCGGTGCAGGGGCTGGATCTGCGCAACGGCCTGAAGACCTCGGCGAAGCTGGAACAGGCGCGGGCGATTTTGCGTAAGGAAGTGCCATTTTATGAGAAGGATCGCTTCTTTGCGCCGGACATCAATGCAGCGACTGAGTTGTTGGCTTCGCGGTGTTTGACCGAGCTGGTTTCGGCGAAGCTTTTGCCTAGCCTGTAAGGGCCTCTTCGCGAGCATGCTCGCTCCCACATTGGAATATGCACCCTTGTGGGAGCGAGCCTGCTCGCGAAATCGATTTTGAATACTGTGGAGACTAAGGGATGAAAACCCTCTGGCAACACTGCCACGTCGCAACCATGGCGCAAGGCGTCTACTCGATCATCGAGGATGCGGCCATCGTGACGTCCGGTGCGCATATCGAGTGGATCGGCCCGCGTACTCAATTGCCGTCTGGTGAGTACCCGGCAGTCAATGATCTGCAAGGCGCATGGGTCACCCCCGGCCTGATCGACTGCCACACCCACACCGTGTTCGGTGGCAACCGCAGCGACGAATTCGAAAAACGTCTGCAGGGCGTCAGCTACGCTGAAATCGCAGCATCCGGCGGCGGCATCGCCAGCACTGTGCGTGCGACGCGCGAAGCCACTGAAGATGAACTGTTCGCCAGCGCCGCCAAACGCCTGAAAAGCCTGATGCGCGACGGCGTGACCACGGTTGAAATGAAATCCGGTTACGGCCTCGACCTGGCCAACGAACGCAAAATCCTCCGCGTCATCCGTCGCTTGGAAAAGGAGCTGCCGATCAGCGTACGCAGCACTTGCCTCGCTGCCCACGCGTTGCCGCCGGAATACAAGGATCGCGCCGACGATTACATCGATCTGATCTGCTCCGAGATGCTCCCGGCCCTTGCGGCTGAAGGTCTGGTCGATGCCGTGGACGCTTTCTGCGAATACCTGGCGTTCTCCCCGGAGCAGGTCGAGCGTGTGTTCATCGCCGCACAAAAACTCGGTCTGCCGGTGAAACTGCACGCTGAGCAACTGTCGTCGCTGCACGGCTCCAGCCTCGCCGCGCGCTATAAGGCGTTGTCCGCCGATCACCTGGAATTCATGGACGAAGCCGACGCCATCGCCATGGCCGCATCCGACACCGTCGCGGTGCTGTTGCCGGGCGCTTTCTATTTCCTGCGTGAAACCCAATTGCCGCCGATGGACGCCCTGCGCAAGCACAAGGTGAAAATCGCCATCGCCAGCGACCTCAACCCCGGCACCTCGCCGGCGCTGTCGTTGCGTCTGATGCTAAACATGGCCTGCACTTGCTTCCGCATGACCCCGGAAGAAGCCCTGGCCGGCGCGACCCTCCATGCCGCGCAAGCGCTGGGCATGGCCGACACCCATGGTTCGCTGGAAGTCGGCAAGGTCGCGGATTTCGTGGCCTGGCACATCGATCGTCCGGCGGATCTGGCCTATTGGCTCGGTGGTGATCTGGACAAACGCGTCGTGCGTCACGGCGTCGAATCAAATCTGTAGGAGGGCGGTTGTGGATAAGGTTCTGAACTTCAAACAAGGGCGTGTGCCGCTGCTGATCAGCATGCCGCATGCCGGGGTGCGGTTGACGCCTGCGGTGGAAGCCGGGTTGATCCCGGACGCGAAAAGCCTGCCGGACACTGACTGGCACATTCCGCAACTGTACGACTTCGCCGAAGAGTTGGGTGCGAGCACCCTGGCAGCCGAGTATTCGCGCTTCGTCATCGACCTGAATCGTCCGTCTGACGACAAGCCGCTGTACGCCGGCGCCACCACCGGGCTGTATCCGGCGACGCTGTTCGATGGCATCCCGTTATTCCGCGAAGGCCATGAACCTTCGAAAGAAGAACGTGCAACTTACCTGGAACAGATCTGGACGCCTTACCACCGCACGCTTCAGGAAGAACTGGCGCGGTTGAAGGCCGAGTTCGGCTACGCGCTGCTGTTCGATGCGCACTCGATCCGTTCGATCATCCCGCACCTGTTCGACGGCAAACTACCCGATTTCAACCTTGGCACCTTCAATGGCGCCAGTTGTGATCCGCAGCTAGCGACTCAACTGGAGGCGATCTGCGCGCGCCACAGCGACTACAGCCATGTCCTGAACGGACGCTTCAAGGGCGGCCACATCACCCGCCATTACGGCAACCCGGCCGAAAACATCCACGCCGTGCAACTGGAGCTTGGCCAGTGCACCTACATGGAAGAGTTTGAACCGTTCCGCTATCGCGCCGACCTGGCCGAGCCGACGCGGGTGGTGCTCAAAGAGTTGCTGCAAGGCTATCTGGCCTGGGCAAAGTCTCACTACACCGCATAACCCCTGTGGGAGCGAGCCTGCTCGCGAAGGCGTCAGGTCAGCCAACACCTGCGTTAAATGACAGACCGCTTTCGCGAGCAGGCTCGCTCCCACAGGTTTTGTATGCACCAGAAAAATTGCGACAGCGGACAGGCATGCTCATTGACGTAAATCGGGTTTATGATGCCCAACGGCAGAATAATAGAAGTCCCCCCAGGGATGACCTCGACCCCTTACGGAGCGCGCAATGCAGACTTTGTTTCCGCAGATCAAACCTCACGCCCGGCACGATCTGGCTGTCGATGACACCCATACGCTGTACGTCGACGAAAGCGGTTCACCAGAGGGTTTGCCGGTGGTGTTCATCCACGGCGGCCCCGGCGCCGGTTGCGACGCGCAGAGCCGGCGCTATTTCGATCCGAACCTGTACCGCATTGTCACCTTCGACCAGCGCGGCTGTGGTCGCTCCACACCGCACGCCAGCCTGGAAAACAACACCACTTGGGATCTGGTCGCCGACCTTGAGCGCATCCGTAAACACCTGGGCATCGACAAATGGGTGCTGTTCGGTGGCTCGTGGGGCTCGACCCTGGCGCTGGCTTACGCGCAAACCCACCCCGAGCGTGTGCACGGTCTGATCCTGCGCGGGATCTTTCTTTGCCGTCCGCAGGAAATCGAATGGTTCTATCAGGCCGGCGCCAGCCGTCTGTTCCCCGATTACTGGCAAGACTACATCGCGCCGATCCCGCTGGATGAACGCGACGACCTGCTCAGCGCTTTCCACAAACGCCTGACCGGCAACGACCAGATTGCCCAGATGCACGCGGCCAAAGCCTGGTCGACCTGGGAAGGGCGCACCGCGACTCTGCGGCCGAACCCGCTGGTGGTCGATCGCTTCTCCGAGCCGCAACGTGCGCTGTCGATTGCGCGAATCGAATGCCATTACTTCACCAACAATGCCTTCCTTGAGCCGAACCAGCTGATCCGCGACATGGGCAAGATTGCCCATTTGCCGGGCGTGATCATTCACGGTCGTTACGACGTGATCTGCCCGCTCGACAACGCCTGGGAATTGCACCAGGCCTGGCCGAACAGTGAACTGCAGGTGATTCGCGACGCCGGACATGCGGCGTCTGAGCCGGGCATCACCGATGCGCTGGTGCGCGCGGCGAGCAAAATGGCTCGGCGCCTGCTCGACCTGCCGCCTGAAGAAGCATGAAGGGGCTGTTACAGCGCGTACGCGGTGCGCGGGTTGAAGTCGCGGGCGAGGTGGTGGGCGCGGTAGATCACGGTTTGCTGGTGCTGGTGGCGGTAGAACCCGACGACACGCGTACCAGCGCCGACAAACTTCTGCATAAACTGCTTAACTATCGGGTATTCAGTGACGCGGAGGGCAAGATGAACTTGTCCCTCGCCGATGTCGGCGGTGGGTTGCTGCTGGTCTCGCAGTTCACCCTCGCGGCCGACACCAAAAGCGGGTTGCGCCCGAGCTTTTCGACGGCCGCGCCGCCAGCCTTGGGCGAGGAATTGTTCGACTATCTATTAAGCAGTGCGAAACAGGTGCATGGCACTGTGGCATCAGGTAGATTCGGCGCCGATATGCAGGTGCATTTGGTCAACGATGGCCCGGTTACCTTTTTGTTACAGACCTGAAAGCGCTTGAAACACCTTTTTGGGAAATTTCGACTGTTTTTAGGGTGTTTTCGCGATAAATACTTTGTTACCCCTGATGCGTTGTCATGCGGGCTACTAGATAATCGCGCGCACTGGGATCAGCGTTCGCTGATTCATTTTTGACTTAGGTAGAGACTTGTCTGGATCCGATTGGGGAATCATTTTGCCCCAGCGGAGTCGGAACAATGCTCGCCAACTTGGCAAGGGTGCTCTGGAAGGTCGGTTTTTCACTGCCGAAGCCTCACAGGCACTTCATCTGGCCGTTGGTTTTTTGATCTGTTTTCGGCGAGGGTTGCTCGTGATCGTTAGTCCCTGTAATGCAGCAAAAATGTCTGCCAAACGCATGCGAAGTGCCCTGGTAGCGGGTTCGGCGCTCCTGTGCCTGCTCAGTGCCGGTCAGCTTTGGGCGTTCAATCTTGACGATGTATCGGCCAAGGCCAAAGAACTGGCCGGGCAGAAGTTCGAAGCCCCGCGCAGCAACCTGCCGAACGAATTCCGCGACATGAAGTTCGCGGACTATCAGAAAATCCGCTTCCTCACCGAAAAGGCTGAGTGGGCTGATCAGAAGACTCCGTTCAAACTGTCCTTCTATCACCAGGGTATGCACTTCGATACACCGGTGAAAATCAACGAAATCACAGCGAACACCGTCGAAGAGATCAAATACGATCCGACGCGCTTCGATTTCGGCGACCTGAAATTCGATCCGAAAGCCACCGAACAACTGGGTTATGCCGGTTTCCGTGTGCTGTACCCGATCAACAAGGCCGACAAGCAAGACGAAATCATGACCATGCTCGGCGCGAGTTATTTCCGCGTTGTCGGCAAGGGCCACACCTACGGCCTCTCGGCCCGTGGTCTGGCGATTGATACCGCGCTGCCGTCGGGCGAAGAATTCCCGCGTTTCCGCGAGTTCTGGATTCAACAGCCGAAGCCGGGCGACAAGCACCTGGTGATCTTCGCCCTGCTGGATTCGCCGCGCGCCACCGGTGCCTACCGGCTGATCCTGCGTCCGGGCAGCGACACCATTGTTGACGTCAAAGCGCAGATGTTCCTGCGTGACAAGGTCGGCAAACTGGGTATCGCCCCGCTGACCAGCATGTTCCTGTTCGGCGCCAACCAGCCGTCGAAAGTCCTCAACTATCGTCGTGAGCTGCACGACTCCAGCGGTCTGTCGATCCATGCCGGCAACGGCGAGTGGATCTGGCGTCCGCTGAACAACCCGAAACACCTGGCCGTGAGCAACTTCAGCGTCGAGAACCCGCGTGGTTTCGGTCTGCTGCAGCGTGGTCGCGACTTCAGCCACTACGAAGACCTCGACGATCGCTACGACAAGCGCCCAAGCGCCTGGATCGAGCCGAAGGGCGAGTGGGGCAAAGGCACCGTTGATCTGGTAGAGATTCCGACCGCCGACGAAACCAACGACAACATCGTTGCGTTCTGGAACCCGGAAAAAATGCCGGAGCCGGGCCAGCCGCTGGAATTCGCCTACCGCATGCACTGGACCATGGACGAAGCGGCGATTCACGCGCCGGACAGCGCCTGGGTTTCGCAGACCCTGCGTTCGACCGGTGACGTCAAGCAATCGAACCTGATTCGTCAGCCGGACGGCAGTGTTGCCTACCTGGTCGACTTCGAAGGCCCATCGCTGGCCGCTCTGGCCCCGGATGCCGACGTGCGCAGTCAGGTCAGCGTCGGCGACAACGCCGAACTGGTCGAGAACAGCGTGCGCTACAACCCGGAAACCAAGGGCTGGCGCTTGACCCTGCGCATGAAGATCAAGGACGCGAGCAAGTCGACCGAGATGCGTGCCGCACTGGTGCAGCCAGTCGTGACCGCTGATCTGGCCAAGTCTTCGGTGCCGGCGTCCAACTCGTCCGTCGCCAAAGCCGACAAGGTTGCCGCCAAGCAACAAGAGAAAATCGACAAGGAAGCCAAAGCCGCCGAGGCCAAACAGGCCGACGCCAAGCCAGCCGCAGATGCCAAGGACAAGGCCAACAAAGACGCCAAGCAGCCTGTTGCTGCGGACGCGGCCCCAGCCACACCGGAATCGGCACCGACTGAAGAAGTCCTGACCGAGACCTGGAGCTATCAGTTGCCTGCCGATGAGTAACTCTCAAGTACAGCCAGAGACTCTGTCCGAGTATCTGGCGCATCTGCCGATGACCGACGAGCAGCGCGCGGAACTCGCGGGCTGCCAGTCGTTCAGCGAGCTGCATGAACGCCTGTCGTCTTCTACGTTCGACGCACCTGCCGAGGCCGCTCAGGCTTCGGTGGGCAAGCGCCTGATCCTCAGCACCGCCGAAGAGCTTGAAGACGCGGAGATGCTGGTGCTCGACGCCAGCGGTCGCGTCAGCATGAAGGCAACGCCGCCGATCCGTCGGACCAAGGTCGTACCGGAGCCGTGGCGCACCAATATTCTGGTGCGTGGCTGGCGCCGTATGACTGGTCGCACCAACCCGCCGCAGCCGCCGAAGGACGAAAATGTCCTGCCGGCCGCGCGCTGGCGCACCGTCGGCTCGATCCGTCGCTACATTCTGTTGCTGCTGATGCTGGGCCAGACCATCGTCGCCGGCTGGTACATGAAAGGCATCATGCCGTACCAGGGCTGGTCGTTCGTTGATCTGGAAGAAGTCCTGCACCAGCCGCTGCTGCAAACCGCCACGCAAGTGCTGCCGTATGCGCTGCAAACCAGCATCCTGATCCTGTTCGGGATTCTGTTCTGTTGGGTCTCGGCGGGTTTCTGGACCGCACTGATGGGCTTCCTCGAGTTGCTCACCGGTCACGATAAATACCGTATCTCCGGCAAAAGCGCCGGCAACGAGCCGATTGCCAAAGACGCCCGTACCGCGCTGGTCATGCCGATCTGCAACGAAGACGTACCGCGCGTGTTCGCCGGTTTGCGGGCGACGTTCGAATCGGTCGCTGCCACCGGTGATCTGGATCGCTTCGACTTCTTTGTCCTCAGCGACAGTAACGACACCGATATCTGCGTCGCCGAGCAACAAGCCTGGCTGGACGTCTGCCGTGAAGCCAAGGGCTTCGGCAAGATCTTCTACCGCCGTCGTCGCCGTCGTGTGAAACGCAAGAGCGGCAACCTCGACGACTTCTGCCGTCGTTGGGGCGGTGACTATAAATACATGGTCGTTCTCGACGCTGACTCGGTCATGAGCGGCGAGTGCCTGACCAGTCTGGTGCGCTTGATGGAAGCCACGCCGGACGCCGGGATCATCCAGACCGCGCCGCGCGCGTCGGGCATGGACACCCTGTATGCGCGCATGCAGCAGTTCGCCACCCGCGTTTACGGCCCACTGTTCACCGCCGGTCTGCACTTCTGGCAGTTGGGTGAATCCCACTACTGGGGTCACAACGCGATCATCCGCATGAAGCCGTTTATCGACCACTGCGCCCTGGCGCCGTTGCCGGGTAAAGGCGCGTTCTCCGGTGCGATCCTGTCCCACGACTTCGTTGAAGCCGCGCTGATGCGCCGTGCCGGTTGGGGCGTGTGGATTGCCTACGATCTGCCGGGCAGCTACGAAGAACTGCCGCCAAACCTGCTCGACGAACTCAAGCGTGACCGTCGCTGGTGCCACGGTAACCTGATGAACTTCCGTCTGTTCCTGGTTAAAGGCATGCACCCGGTGCACCGTGCGGTGTTCCTCACCGGCGTGATGTCCTACCTGTCGGCGCCGTTGTGGTTCTTCTTCCTGGTGTTGTCGACCGCGCTGCTGGCGGTGAACACGCTGATGGAGCCGCAGTACTTCCTCGAACCGCGTCAGCTTTATCCGCTGTGGCCACAATGGCACCCGGACAAGGCGATCGCGCTGTTCTCGACGACCATCGTGCTGCTGTTCCTGCCGAAACTGTTGAGCATCATCCTGATCTGGGCCAAGGGCGCGAAAGAGTTCGGCGGCAAGTTCAAGGTGACCCTGTCGATGCTGCTGGAGATGCTGTTCTCCATGCTGCTGGCGCCGGTGCGGATGATTTTCCACACCCGCTTTGTCCTCGCCGCGTTCCTCGGCTGGGCCGCAACGTGGAACTCGCCACAGCGTGACGACGACTCCACGCCATGGAGCGAAGCGGTCAAACGCCACGGTCCGCAAACCCTGCTGGGTTTCTGCTGGGCGCTGCTGGTGATCTGGCTGAACCCGAGCTTCCTCTGGTGGCTGGTGCCGATCGTCGGTTCGCTGATGCTGTCGATCCCGGTGTCGGTGATCTCCAGCCGTGTCGGTCTGGGCCTGAAGTCCCGTGACGAGAGCCTGTTCCTCATCCCTGAGGAATACAATCCGCCGCAGGCGCTGCTGGCGACCGATCAGTACACCCACGAAAATCGTTACCACGCCCTCAACGACGGGTTTGTCCGTGCGGTGGTCGATCCACAGCAGAACGCGCTGGCGTGCTCGCTGGCGACTTCGCGCCATGGTCAGGCCGAGCCAATTGAATGGCTGCGTCAGGAACGTGTGCGTCACGCGATCAAGGTTGGCCCGGCCGGGCTGAACAACCATGATCGCTTGCAACTGCTGAGCGATCCTGTGGCTCTGGCGCGTTTGCACGAGCAGGTCTGGGCCGAAGGTCACGCCGAGTGGCTGGATGCATGGCGGGCGTCGGTGAAAGCCGATCCGCATGCGCCGTTGCTGCCGCTGCGACCGGTGAGCCTGCAGGCGCAACCGGCCTGATAAAGAAACCCCGCGATGTTGCGGGGTTTTTTTTGCCTGCTGAAAAGCCCCTCACCCTAACCCTCTCCCAGAGGGAGAGGGGACCGACCGCGTTGAATATTCGAGTTACACCGACCTGATCCTGCTTTGCCGAATCCATAATCGACTCGATCTTTCAGGTCGGCGTATAGCTTGAGACACCTCGGTCGGCCCCCTCTCCCTCGGGGAGAGGCTGGGGTGAGGGTCAGCTCTTGATTGTTAAACAAATCGCCCATTAAACCTTGTGCAAAAAAACGAGTGCGTTAGCATCCGTCCCCGAATTGGCGCACCCGGGCTTTTTTGCCCGTCACTGTTGGTTTTCGCGCCGCAAACGCAATGGTTTTGGGGACTTGAAGATGAAGAAGTATCTGTCGATGCTGCTGGTCGGCGTCACGGCACTGGTTGCAGTCAATGCGGCGCACGCCGGTGCAATCGATGATGCGGTCAAGCGCGGCACCTTGAAAGTCGGTATGGATCCGACCTACATGCCGTTCGAAATGACCAACAAGCGCGGCGAAATCATCGGCTTCGAAGTCGACATCCTCAAAGCCATGTCCAAAGCCATGGGCGTCAAGCTGGAGCTGGTCTCTACCGGTTACGACGGCATCATCCCGGCGCTGATGACCGACAAGTTCGACATGATTGGCAGCGGCATGACCCTGACTCAGGAACGCAACCTGCGCCTGAACTTCAGCGAACCCTTCATCGTGGTTGGCCAGACCTTGCTGATCCGCAAGGAGCTGGAAGGCACCATCAAGTCGTATAAAGACCTCAACACTGCCGACTACCGCATCACCTCCAAGCTTGGCACCACTGGCGAGATGGTCGCCAAGAAGCTGATCTCCAAAGCCAAGTACCACGGCTACGACAACGAGCAGGAAGCCGTGCTCGACGTGGTCAACGGCAAGGCCGACGCCTTCATCTACGACGCGCCGTACAACGTTGTTGCGGTGAACAAGGTCGGTGCCGGCAAGCTGGTGTTCCTCGACAAACCGTTCACCTACGAGCCACTGGCGTTCGGTCTGAAGAAGGGTGATTACGACAGCCTCAACTTCATCAACAACTTCCTGCACCAGATCCACGAAGACGGCACCTACGATCGCATCCATGACAAGTGGTTCAAGAGCACTGAGTGGCTCAAGGACATGGAATAACGCCGGTCTGCCAGACCGCGTCGCCCCTTTCGCGAGCAGGCTCGCTCCCACATTGGAATGCATTTCAAATGTGGGAGCGAGCCTGCTCGCGAAGAGGGCCTTGTAAGCAACACCAATTCCGGAACCTGCAATGAAACAGAAAAAAGCCCAATGGCCCTGGCACGTCCTCACCGTGCTGGTGCTGGTCGGCCTGGCGGGCGCGTTGTATTACGCGACGTCGCTGATGTCCTACGAATGGCGCTGGAACCGTGTGCCGCAGTACTTCGCCTATCAAGCTGAAGAAACCCAGCGCGCCACGGATATTTCCACCGTCACCGAATTGGTGCGCAAGGGCAGCAGCGCGCAAGTCACTCTGCGCAATGACGTCGGCGACGAGCAGCATCTGACGGTCGACGAGAACAGCCTGCAGTTCGCTCAGGGCGACGATGTCGCCGAAGGTGACGTCGTGGGCGTGACCCGGCATTGGGCGGCAGGACCACTGTTGTGGGGCCTGTGGACGACGCTTTGGCTGTCGGTGGTGTCCGGCGTACTCGGTCTGTTGATCGGTCTGCTTACCGGCCTGTGCCGTCTGTCGAACAACCCGACCTTGCGCGACCTCTCGACGATCTACGTCGAACTGGTGCGTGGCACGCCGCTGCTGGTGCAGATCTTCATTTTCTACTTCTTCATCGGCACGGTGATGAACCTGTCCCGCGAGTTCGCCGGGATCGCCGCGCTGTCGCTGTTCACTGGCGCCTATGTGGCCGAGATCATCCGTTCCGGTGTGCAATCGATTGCCCGTGGCCAGAACGAAGCGGCGCGCTCGCTCGGCTTGAGTGCCGGCCAGTCGATGCGCCACGTGGTGCTGCCGCAAGCGTTCAAACGTGTGCTGCCGCCGCTGGCCGGGCAGTTCATCAGCTTGGTCAAGGACACCTCGCTGGTGTCGGTGATCGCCATCACCGAGCTGCTGAAGAGCGGCCGTGAAGTCATCACCACTTCGTTCTCGCCGTTCGAAATCCTGTTCTGCGTTGCCGGCCTGTACCTGTTGATCAACCTGCCGCTGTCGAAAATCGCCAGCCGGCTTGAGCGGAGGCTCGCGCAAAGTGATTGAAGTCCGCGATCTGGTAAAAGTCTTCGACACCCGTGGGCAAGTAGTGCGCGCGGTGGATAACGTCAGCACCACGGTGGCCAAGGGCGAAGTGCTTGTGGTGATCGGCCCGTCGGGTTCCGGCAAGTCGACCTTCCTGCGTTGCCTCAATGGCCTGGAAGAGTTCGACTCCGGCTCGGTGAGCATCGACGGCCTGCAACTGGCCGACCCGAAAACTGACGTCAACGCCTACCGCCGCGAAGTCGGCATGGTGTTCCAGCATTTCAACCTGTTCCCGCACATGACCGTGCTGGAAAATCTCTGCCTGGCGCAGAAAGTCGTGCGCAAGCGCGGCAAGCAAGAGCGCGAAGCCAAGGCGATGGAATTGCTGAAAAAGGTCGGGATTGCGCAGAAGGCCAACGAGTTTCCGTCACGCCTGTCCGGCGGTCAGCAGCAGCGCGTGGCGATTGCCCGGGCGCTGGCGATGGAGCCGAAGGTGATGTTGTTCGATGAACCGACCTCGGCCCTCGACCCGGAAATGGTCGGCGAGGTGCTGGACGTGATGAAGAACCTGGCCGTGGAAGGCATGACCATGGTCTGCGTGACCCACGAAATGGGGTTTGCCCGGGAAGTGGCGGATCGGGTGTTGTTTTTCGATCACGGCAAGTTGCTGGAAGATGCCGCGCCGGCAGAGTTCTTTGATGCGCCGAAGGATCCGCGGGCGCAGGCTTTCCTGCGTCAGGTCCTTTAAAAGCAGCGGCCTTGGGGGCCGCTAATCGCTAGCAGGCTGGCTCCCACAGGGTATCTGTGAGGTTCACAGTATTTGTGCAACACCACAAAACCCTGTGGGAGCCAGCCAGCTGGCGAGGGCATCACCTCGGTTCAGAGCGAACCGAGGTGGACGAATCACCTCAAACCTTGAATCGACCCACCAGCATCTGCAGATGCGTCCCCAGCCGCGCCAGCTCAACGCTGGAAGCCGCCGTCTCTTCACTCGCCGCCGACGTCTGATCCGACACATCGCGCACATTCAGCACGCTACGGTTGATCTCCTCAGCCACCGCGCTCTGCTGCTCGGCCGCTGCCGCAATCTGCTGGTTCATCGCCTGAATCGCCGACACCGTGCGGGTGATGCTTTCCAGTGAACCACCGGCGCGACGGGTCAGTTCGACGCTGCTGTCGGTCAGGGTGCGGCTGTTGTCCATGATCGTTGCGACTTGCTGGGTACCGTTTTGCAGGCCGACGATCAGCTCTTCGATTTCTTCAGTGGATTTCTGCGTGCGCTGCGCGAGGCTGCGTACTTCATCGGCCACCACGGCGAAGCCGCGTCCGGCTTCACCGGCACGTGCAGCCTCGATGGCAGCGTTGAGGGCCAGCAGGTTGGTTTGCTGGGCCACGGATTTGATCACGTCGAGGACGCTGCCGATCTTGTCGCTTTCACGCTTGAGTTCGCCCATGGCTTCGGTGGAATGGCCCACCTCAACCGCCAGACGCTCGATCTGTGCGATGGCTTCGCCGACGACTTTGTCGCCTTCGCGGGCCTGTTGGTCCGCAGCGACAGCGGCTTCGGAAGCCTCTTCAGCGTTGCGCGCAACTTCCTGAACGGTGGCAGCCATTTCGTTCATGGCGGTGGCGACCTGATCGGTCTCGATTTTCTGATTGTTGACCCCGGCGCTGGTTTGCTCGGTTACGGCGGACAGTTCTTCAGCGGCGCTGGCGATCTGCGTGACGCCATCGCTGATCCCGCCGACCAGTTCGCGCAGGCCTTGGGTCATGCTCTGCATCGAGCGCTGCAACTGGCCCAGTTCGTCACGGCGCAGCGAAACCAGATTGTGGGTCAGGTCGCCAGCGGCTACGCGCTCGGCGACTTTGAGGGTCTGATTCAGCGGGATGATGATCTGCCGGGTGATCGCCCATGCGGCCAGTAGTCCGAAAGCCACGGCCAGCAGGGTAGCGATGATCAGCATGTTCTTGGCGTGAGCGGCATCGGTGTCGCGCACCACGGTCTGCGATTCAGTGAGTTTTTTGCTGACGTCGATGAGGATGTCGCCCTGAGTCGACATGCGCGCGGCGGCCTTGGCATTGTTGACCTGCGAGTCGCGGAACTGCGCAACCGCTGCGCGATAGGCTTTGATCGACTCAGTAGCCTGTTGCAGGTTGGCAATGTGCTGTTCCGGCAGTTTGGCCGGCAGGCTGTCGAGGTTTTTCAGGGCGTTGTCGATGGCGTCGAGCGCCGGTTGTTCGGCTTCGGCCTTGCCGCTATAGGTGTAACCGCGCACTTGGTAGCGGGCTTGCTGCAGCAGCTTGCTCAGCTCGATCACGCTGTTGAATTGCGCGACGCTGTCACCCGCCAGCATGGATTTTTCCACTTCCGCGACTTTTGCCACGGCGTTGTCGGCATTCGCGCCAAGCTTGCTGCGGGCATCTTCGCGCTGCACGGTGGCCTGGGTCATGTCGGCGAAGGCGCGTTTGTATTCGGCAACGGCGGCCAGTTGTTGATCGACCATCGCTGCATCGGCCGGTTGCTCGATCAGGCTGCGCGCGGTTTGCAGGCCGCTGTCGAGTTTGCCGAGCAGGTCGTTGACCGCGCCCGGACCTTGTTCGCCACGGCGTGCTTCATAGTCCAGGCGCGCCAGGCGCAAGTCCTTGGTCAGCTCGTTGAGGCTGGAAATAAAGCCGAGCTTGTCACCACGGCTGATAATGCCGCTCATACCGGTCCAGCCGGTGAAGGTGATCAACAGTGTCAGCAACAGCACCAGGCCGAAACCGATTCCCAGCTTGCGTTTGACGCTGACGTTTCCAAGACTTTCGGCTAACCAACGGTACATGCGACGACTCCCGACCACTAATTGGACTTATGGAGAGTGTATCGGCCGAGTGATGGCAATCTGTAACCCGATTTGTCCTGAGCGCAGGGACATTGTGGCGAGGGAGCTTGCTCCCGCTTGGGCGCGAAGCGGCCATCGCTCTTTCTCCAAGAGCACCGCATTGGCCGGTATTACGACGGCTCCGCCGCCGAGCGGGAGCAAGCTCCCTCGCCACAGAAGTTTATGGTGTTAGAACAGGCGGGCGAGGAGGGCGGTGACGGCGGTTTCGACGCGCAGGATGCGTTCGCCGAGCTGCACCGGTTGCAGGCCGGACTTGGCCAGCAGATCGATTTCGTAAGGAATCCAGCCACCTTCGGGGCCGATGGCCAGAGTCACCGGTTCGCTCAGCGCGCGTGGACACGGCGGATAGTTGCCGGGATGGCCGACCAGACCGAGCGTGCCTTCGACAATCGCTGGCAGCCGGTCTTCCACGAAAGGCTTGAAGCGCTTTTCGATAATGATTTCCGGCAGCACGGTATCGCGGGCCTGTTCGAGGCCGAGGATCAAATTTTCGCGAATCGCTTCAGGCTCAAGAAACGGCGTCTGCCAGAAACTCTTCTCGACCCGATAGCTGTTGACCAGAATCACCTTCGACACGCCCATGGTCGCCACGGTTTGAAACACCCGACGCAGCATCTTCGGGCGTGGCAGAGCGAGGACCAACGTCAGCGGCAGCTTGGCCGGTGGCGGCTGATCGAGGCTGACGCGCAGCTCGGCTTCACCCGCTTCGAGGCGCAGCAGCTCAGCCGAACCCATGAGCCCGTTGATGCGGCCGACGCGCAGGTTGTCACCGACTTCCGAGCGGTGAACTTCCTGCATGTGGGTCAGGCGTCGATCACGCAGGACCACGCGGTCGGCCGCGATAAAGTCGGCTTCTTCGAGCAGCAGCAGGTTCATGCCTGGGTCGCTGGCGGCTGGTCGTTGTGATCGTCGGCCGGACTTTCGTCCGGACGTTCGCGCTTGCTGATCAAACCACCGAACAGAATGCCGATTTCAAACAGCATCCACATCGGCACGGCCAGCAGGGTCTGCGAGAAGATGTCCGGCGGCGTCAGGATCATGCCGACCACGAAGCAGCCGATGATCACGTACGGGCGGATCTTCTTCAGGTAGGCCACATCGACCACGCCGATCCACACCAGCAGCACCACGGCCACCGGGATCTCGAACGCCACGCCGAAGGCGAAGAACAGCGTCATGACGAAATCGAGGTAACTGGCGATGTCGGTCATCATTTCCACGCCGGCCGGGGTGGCTGCAGCGAAGAATTTGAAGATCAGCGGGAACACGAAGTAATAGGCGAACGCCATGCCGGTGTAGAACAGCAAAATGCTGGACACCAGCAGCGGTACCGCGATGCGCTTCTCATGTTTGTACAGACCCGGCGCGATAAAGCCCCAGATCTGATGCAGGATCACCGGGATCGCGAGGAACAGCGAGACCATCATCGTCAGCTTCAGCGGCGTCAGGAACGGCGACGACACGTCGGTGGCGATCATCGTCGCGCCGACTGGCAGGTACTGGCGCAGCGGCGTCGAGACGAATGTGTAGATCTGCTGGGTGAACGCAAACAGTCCGGCGAAGATGATGAAGATCGCCGCCACACAACGCAGCAGGCGGGTGCGCAACTCGGTGAGGTGCGAAACCAGCGGCATGTGCTGGTCGTTTTCGGGGAGATCGCTCATGGGGCTCGCGGCGGCAGAGTAGTGTCGTGAGGCGCTGTTGTGATCGGCGCGGCGTTTGGCGCAACGTGTTCAACAGAATGTTCCACGGCGGCTGGCGCCGTTTCTGTCGGAGCTACAACGGCAGCAGGTGCTGGTGGCGTCGTCGCGGCAGCAGGGCTGTGAATCGTCTGCTGCCCCACATGCTCAACCGGCGTCGGCTCTTGCTGAACCGGATTGAAAATCTTCCGCGCCTCCTGCTCCAGCGACAGAATGTGCTCGTTGTGCAGTTGCCGACGGATCTCGTCGGCACCGATTTCACGTTCAACTTCCTGTTTGATCGCGTTGAAGCTGCGCTTCAGCCGTCCGACCCACAGGCCGGCGGTGCGCGCAGCGCCCGGCAAGCGCTCGGGGCCAAGCACCAGCAGGGCGACGAGGCCGACGAGCAGCAGTTCAGAGAAGCTGATACCAAACATTAGTCAGTGCTCACACGTCTTTGCGGATCGGCTCTTCGACTTTCTGCGCCTGCACGTCGATAGTGTGCGGCGGGTTGGCCTGAGCGGTGGCTTGCGGCTGCACCGGTGGTACCGGTTGCGCAGGCGTCACGGTTGGATCTGCGGCTGGTTTTTCGTCGTCGTTCATGGCTTTGCGGAAGCCCTTGATCGACTCACCAACGTCGGTGCCGAGGTTTTTCAGTTTCTTGGTGCCGAACACCAGCACCACGACTACCAGAATGACGATCCAGTGTTTCCAGTCAAAAATGCCCATGTTGCTGTTCCTCTCTAGAAATTGTTCAGGCGGACGGACGCGAGGCTTTCTCGACGTGTCCGGACAGACCGAAGCGACGATCCAGCTCATCGAGCACGGCCTGCGGATGCTGCCCCAGTTGGGCGAGCATGACCATGCTGTGGAACCACAGGTCGGCGGTCTCGTAGATCACGTCGCTGCAGTCGCCGCTGACGGCGGCGTCCTTGGCGGCAATAATGGTTTCGACCGACTCTTCGCCGACTTTCTCCAGAATCTTGTTCAGACCCTTGTGATACAGGCTGGCTACATAGGAGCTGTCGGCCGCTGCGCCTTTGCGCTCTTCAAGCACTTGGGCCAGACGAGTCAGGGTGTCACTCATGTGTGTGTCCTGCGGAATAGATTGCGTGCGGATCTTTGAGGACCGGATCGACCGTTTTCCAGTCGCCGTTTTCGAAGACACGGTAAAAGCAGCTTTGACGGCCGGTATGGCAAGCGATGTCGCCGATCTGTTCAACCATCAAGATGATCACGTCGGCGTCACAGTCCAGACGCATTTCATGCAAGGTCTGCACATGGCCGGACTCTTCGCCCTTGCGCCACAGCTTGCCACGGGAACGTGACCAGTAGATTGCACGGTTTTCCGCAGCGGTCAGTTCGAGCGCTTCGCGGTTCATCCAGGCCATCATCAGTACGCGTCCGGTCTTGTGATCCTGGGCAATCGCCGGCACCAGGCCATCAGCGTCCCATTTGATCTCGTCCAGCCAGTTCTTCATTTTCGACTCCGACAGCGAACCCACACTTCAATAGTCGGGTTCAGGCGTTGAAACAGTGTGCCAGCCGATCACGGAACTGGCTATCGGCGAACGACCAGATACAAGCCGACGGCCACCATGATTCCGGCGGGCCAATGCCCCAATTCGTGCAGCGGGCCACCGATGGCGAGGATCACCCCGCCGGCCAGATGCGCGCAACCGAGCAGGCGCAGGAACCAGTCGTCCTTGCGTTTGTGCCACGGTGGCGGCGGGTCGTAGGCGTGCGGTTGCGACATGCGTTCGAGCAGATCGCGGGCCATGTTGGCCAGGTGCGGCAGTTGTTCGAACTGGCTCTGCACGTTGCCCAACAAGGCTTTCGGGCTGACGCGCTCGCGCATCCAGCGCTCCAGGAACGGCTGCGCGGTGTTCCACAGATCCAGATCCGGATACAACTGACGGCCGAGGCCTTCGATGTTAAGCAGGGTCTTTTGCAGCAGCACGAGTTGCGGCTGCACTTCCATATTGAAGCGCCGCGCGGTCTGGAACAGGCGCATCAGCACCTGGCCAAATGAAATATCTTTTAACGGTTTTTCGAAGATCGGTTCGCACACGGTGCGGATCGCCGCTTCGAATTCGTTGAGCTTGGTTTCCGCCGGCACCCAGCCCGAATCGATGTGCAACTGCGCCACGCGACGGTAGTCACGCTTGAAGAACGCGAACAGGTTGCGCGCCAGATAATCCTGGTCTTCCGGGGTCAGGCTGCCGACGATGCCGCAGTCGATCGCGATGTACTGCGGGCTCCACGGATTGACGGTGCTGACGAAGATATTGCCCGGGTGCATGTCGGCGTGGAAAAAGCTGTCGCGGAACACTTGAGTGAAGAAAATCTCCACGCCGCGCTCGGCGAGCATTTTCATGTCGGTGCGCTGATCGGCGAGGGTCGCCAGATCGGTGACCTGAATGCCGTAGATGCGCTCCATCACCAGCACTTTCGGCCGGCACCAGTCCCAATAGACTTGCGGCACGTAGAGCAGCGGTGAACCTTCAAAGTTGCGCTTCAACTGGCTGGCGTTGGCTGCCTCGCGCAGCAGGTCGAGTTCGTCGTAGATGGTTTTTTCGTAGTCCTGCACCACGTCGACCGGGTGCAGCAGGCGCGCGTCGGCGGAGACCTTTTCGGCGGCGCGGGCAAGGATGAACAGCCACGCCAGATCCTGCGCGATGATCGGCTTGAGGCCCGGACGGATGACCTTGACCACGACTTCTTCGCCGGTTTTCAGCTGCGCGGCATGCACCTGCGCCACCGAGGCCGAAGCCAGCGGTTCAACGTCGAAACGGCTGAACACGTCGCTGATTTTCTTGCCCAGCTGTTCTTCGATCAGCTTGATCGACAGTTGCGAGTCGAACGGCGGCACGCGATCCTGCAACAGCATCAGCTCATCGGCGATGTCTTCCGGCAACAGGTCGCGGCGGGTCGAGAGAATCTGCCCGAACTTGATGAAAATCGGCCCGAGATCCTGCAACGCCAAACGCAAACGCGCGCCGCGGCTCAGTTCCAGCGGCTTGCGCGGGAACCAGCGCCACGGCAGCACATAGCGCAGCGCCAGGAGGAACCAGGGCAGCGGCAGATCGAACAGCAGATCATCGAGGCGGTAGCGGATCACGACGCGCTGGATGCGCAACAGACGGCGGACGGCAAGCAGCTTCATGCGTTATCGCTTGGGTCGAGGGATCGGGAAAGGCGCTCGAAACGCGCCTCGAGACGTTCCAGATCAAGTTTGATCCGGTCCAGTTCGCTGAACCGTGCTTCGGCTTCGCGCTGCCCGACGAGGGTGCGCGATTCTTCGGCGAGGTATTCGGCGAGGTTCTGGTTGAGGCTGGCAAATCCTTGTTGATACCAGCGCGCGCGGCTGCGCAAATGACCGCCCACCAGTTGCGTCGCGACAGGTCCCAGCCAGCGCGAGAGTTCGTACTCCCAGTCCAGCTCGAGATCCTGCAGCACACCGGCCAGCTCCAGCAGCACGCCGCTGTCGCCATCGAGCTCGACTTCCGGGGCGTGCAACACCGCCGTCTTGTCTTTGCTCACGGCCAGTTTCACCAGGCTTGAGGCCGGCGCACGCAGGGTGCAGTCGACACCGGTTTCCCAGTGCGAGGCCAACATCAAACCTTCGTCACTCGGCAAAATGAACAGTTGCAGCGCCGGGCTGCGGCAGTCGACAGCAATCACCTTGCCGGTCAAATGCGCCAGTCGCGGCAGCGCCGTGCTGTCGAGACGCAGCACCCGGTTGAGGCCGAGTTCAACGCTGGCGAGCAGCCCGGTGAGCAACATCAGGGCTTGATGCCGCGGTGCAGGGCGACGATGCCTGCGGTCATGTTGTGATAGGTCACGCGGTCGAAACCGGCATCGACCATCATCGACTTCAGGGTTTCCTGATTCGGGTGCATGCGGATCGACTCGGCCAGGTAGCGATAGCTTTCCGAGTCATTGGTGATCAGCTTGCCCATCAGCGGCATGAAGGCGAACGAGTAGGCGTCGTAGGCTTTCGACATCAGCGCGTTGGTCGGCTTGGAGAACTCCAGCACCAGCAGACGACCACCAGGCTTGAGCACGCGCAGCATCGAGCGCAGGGCATCTTCTTTGTGCGTGACGTTGCGCAGGCCGAAGGCGATGGTCACGCAATCGAAATGGTTGTCCGGGAACGGCAGTTTTTCCGCGTCCGCCTGAACGAATTCGACGTTGCCCGACACACCCAGATCGAGCAGGCGGTCACGGCCGACCTTGAGCATCGATTCGTTGATGTCGGCCAGCACGACCTGACCGGTAGGGCCGACCAGATGTGAGAACTTTTTGGTCAGGTCACCGGTACCGCCGGCGATGTCCAGCACGCGGTTACCGCTGCGCACGCCCGACAGTTCGATCGCAAAACGCTTCCACAGACGGTGCATGCCGCCCGACAGAAGGTCGTTCATCAGGTCGTACTTGGCGGCTACCGAGTGGAAAACTTCAGCGACTTTTTCCGCTTTCTGGCTTTCCGGAACGTTTTTGAAGCCGAAGTGAGTGGTGGGTTCGGCATCGCTGCCTTTGCGCTGATCAGTCATATCGCTGTCACCAAAAGAGAATGCGCGACATTCTAATCCCCAAGCCATGCTTTGTCTTGGAATGGCTAAAGGTAAGATGGGCAACCTTCGGGACGATTTGCCGCAGCAGCGGTCAAGATTTACCGAGACCTATTCATAAAGCAGGAGTCATTCAATGGCCAAAATCAGTGTTGAGCGTGCCCACAAACTGGGTAAGGAAGCCGCCCGCGAGAAGGCCGACAAGCTGGCGCAGAAACTCTCCGACCAATATGGCCTGGAGCCGCAGTGGTCGGGCGACACCCTGAACCTCAAACGCTCGGGCGTAAAGGGCGCGGTGCATGTGGCGGACGATTCGATCAAGGTCGATGTCGAGCTGGGCATCATGATGTCGGCCATGAGCGGCATGATCAAAGCCGAGATCGAGAAAGCCCTCGACAAAGCCCTGGTTTGAACATCAAAAGATCGCAGCCTTCGGCAGCTCCTACAGACGCACACATTCCCCTGTAGGAGCTGCCGAAGGCTGCGATCTTTTCATTCAGGCCCCACCGATTCATGTCAGTTGTTAGGGTGCCGTTTCTAATTTTTCTACCTACTTTGTGCCTGAGCCCGACACATCTGCGGGCAGTTCCTCAAACCTTCTGCGCGTGAGGTGCACCATGGCCAAAGTTATTTTGAAGAAAAAAATCGACGCTTCGACTTCTGCTCTGAGCGACGTCAAATCCTATGCCCGCAAGATCTGGCTGGCAGGCCTGGGTGCCTACGCCAAGGTCGGCCAAGAGGGCAGCGACTACTTTCAAGAGCTGATCAAGGCTGGTCAAACTGTTGAAAAGAAAGGCAAAAAAGTCGTCACCGAAAAACTCGAAGCAGCCAACGCCGAGATTGATGAAGCCAAGAGCGAAGTGAGTTCTTTCAAAGGTCGCGTCGAAGTTCAACTCGACAAGGTCGAGAAGGCTTTCGACACCCGCGTAGCAAGCGCCTTGAATCGTATCGGCATTCCGTCTAAACATGACGTTGAGACACTCTCTGCTAAGCTCGATGAGCTGACGGCATTGCTCGAACGCGTCGCGCGTAAATCTTAAGGAGAACGGGATGGCTGGTAAAAAGAACACCGATAAAGAAGGCAGCTCGTGGATCGGGAAAGTCGAAGACTACTCCCGCAAAATCTGGCTGGCTGGTTTAGGCGTGTACTCGAAGATCGACACTGACGGCAGCAAGCTCTTCGATACATTGGTCAAAGACGGCGAGAAAGCCGAGAAGCTCACCAAGTCGGCAGTCGGCAAAAAAGTCGATGCCGCCAAGGACTCCGCTTCTTCGGCCAAGTCGCGCATCAGCGGCGTGAAAGATCGCGCACTGGGCAAGTGGGACGAACTGGAAGGGGCTTTCGACAAGCGCCTGAACAGCGCGATCTCGCGCCTGGGTGTACCGAGCCGCAATGAGGTCAAAGCACTGCATAGCAAGGTGGAAACCTTGACCAAGCAGATCGAAAAACTCACCGGTCTGAAAACCCAGCCCGTGGCGGCGAAAACCGCAGCAGCCAAACCGGCTGCGAAAACGGCTGCGGCCAAACCAGCAGCGAAAACTGCCGCCAAGCCTCTGGCTAAAGCAGCGGCCAAGCCTGCAGCCAAAGCAGCAGCCAAACCCGCTGCGAAAACCGCCGCCGCCAAGCCAGCAGCCAAAGCCGCAGCCAAACCGGTTGCCGCTAAAGCCGCTGCGAAACCTGCGGCCAAAACTGCAGCGAAACCCGCCGCTAAACCTGCAGCGAAAACCGCTGCCACCAAACCGGCTGCCAAGCCTGCAGCGAAACCTGCTGCGGCGAAGAAACCGGCAGTGAAAAAACCGGCCGCGCCGAAAGCCGCTGCGCCGAAACCGGCCGCACCTGCTGCAGCCAAACCGGCCACCCCGGCAGCTCCGGTGAGTGCGTCCAACTCCGCCGCAGCTCCGACTCCGGCGGCCACCCCGACTGCTGCATCGACCCCGTCGACGCCAACCAGTCAGTCCTGATTCTTCAGGGCAAAACAAAACGCCCGGCCTGTGAAGGTCGGGCGTTTTTTGTTTGAAGATCAAAAGATCGCAGCCTTCGGCAGCTGCTACAGAGGTCAGTGTAGGAGCTGCCGAAGGATGCGATCTTTTGATTCTGGGTCAATCATGGTCTTCAAGGTATTGCAGGGCCATCCGCTCCGTGGCGACCTTCACCGGCGGCAGCAGATGTGGCGCCACCAGCATCATGATCTGGTACACGACTAATCGAACCTCGCCTTCGCGATCCAGAATCCGCTGATAATCCAGCGAAAACAGCAGCGTCATAGTGATCTGCTCCACCAGTTGCCCCAACGCCTGCGTATCACTGACCAGTTGCCCCGAAGCCTTCAACCGTGCCAGCAACGACGCCAGTGTGCGCTTCAGCGCATTGAGCAGATGACGAATACCCTTGGCCAGTTTCGGCAAGCGCCCGGCCAGGTTCGACAGGTCCTGAAACAGGAAGCGGTACTGCGCCAGCCGCTCGACGATCAAATGCAAAAACAACCAGTAATCCTCCGGCGCCAGTTCCACATCCGACGGCGGATCGAGCAGTGGCGCCAGTTCATTCTGGAAACGTTCGAACAATCCGAGAATCAGCGGTTCCTTGCCGTGGAAGTGGTAGTAGAGGTTGCCCGGGCTGATCCCCATTTCATTGGCCACCTCCATGGTGGAGACGTTCGGCTCGCCCTTTTCGTTGAACAGTTGCAAAGCACATTCGAGAATCCGGTCGCGGGTTTTCATCCAGTCTTCTTAGAAAAGTTCGGTTAAGCGTCAGCGCACACGCACGTAAGTACCGGGCGCTGCCTCCATCGGTGGATAGTTCGGGTTGCCCAGGGCGAACGTGGTTTCGTGCTGCGCCCCGGAGCGTTGCTGAATCCACTCCAGCCACTGCGGCCACCAACTGCCGTCGACGTGCTTGCCGTCGTAGTACCAGGCACGCGGGTCGCTGCTCATCTTGCCGTTCTCGACGTAGGCAGCTTTCGGGTTGCTCGGCGGGTTGAGGATGCTCTGCACATGTCCGCTGTTGGACAGCACGAAACGCCGCTCGCCACCGAGCAGCAGGGTCGAGCGATACACCGCATCCCACGGCGTGATGTGATCATTCATGCCGGCGACGCTGAAGCTGTCGACAGTGACTTTCTGCAAGTCGATCGGCGTGCCGCACACTTCCAGGCCACCCGGATGGGTCAGCGGGTTGTGCTTGAAGAAGTCCAGCAGGTCGCCGTGAAATGCCGCCGGCAGACGGGTGTTGTCGTTGTTCCAGTAGAGGATGTCGAAGGCTGGCGGCTCTTTGCCCAGCAGGTAATTGTTGACGAAGTAGCTCCAGATCAAATCGTTGGGGCGCATCCAGGCGAAGACCTTGGCCATGTCACGACCATCGAGCACGCCCTTCTGATAGGAGCGACGCTTGGCAGCTTCGAGGGTCTGTTCGTCGGCGAACAGGGTGGCCGGGGTCTCGATCTGACTGTCCAGCAGGCTGACCAGATAGGTCGCGCTGGAAACCCGCCGCAGTTGCCGCTTGGCCTGCAAGTGGCCTTGCAGGGCGGCGATGGTCAGGCCGCCGGCGCAGGCGCCCATCAGGTTGACTTCGCGCGCGCCGGTGATCGCCCGGCAGATGTTCATCGCTTCTTCTACCGCTTCGACGTAGGTCGACAGGCCCCATTCGCGATGGCGGACATCGGGGTTGCGCCAACTGATCATGAACGTCTGCAGGCCGTTTTTTAGCGCGTACTGGACGAAGCTGTTGTGTGGGCTGAGGTCGAAAATGTAGTACTTGTTGATTTGCGGCGGCACCACCAGCAGCGGCTTGGCGTACTGCTTTTCGCTCATCGGTCTGTACTGGATCAGCTCCAGCATCTCGTTGCGAAACACCACCGAACCGGTGGTGGTGGCGACAGTCTTGCCGACCTCGAAAGCCTGCTTGGTCACTTGGCGCGGCAGGCCATCGTTGTGCAGCAAGTCATCGAACAAATGGCTGAGACCACGCACCAGACTGTGCCCGCCGGAGTTGAACAGCTCCTTGACCGCCAGCGGGTTGAGCAAGGTGTTCGACGGCGCCACGGCGTCGTTGAGCAGGGTGAAGGCGAAGTGCGCGCGGGCACGATCGTCGTCGCTCATGTTGCTCTCATCTATCCAGCTCTTGACCTGTTTTTGCCAGGCCAGATACGCCTGCAGGCTGCGCCGGTAGAACGGGTTGAGGCTCCACGCCGGATCAGCGAAACGGTTGTCGTTCGGATTGGTCGGGTGCAGGGTTTCGCCGAGGAGCACGCGGCCCAATTGACCGCCGAGCTTCAAGGCGTGCTTCGCACTGTGGATCGGGTTGCGCAGGCCATGGGCTGCCACACTGCGCAAGGTCGAAATCAAATCCCGGCCACGCAAACCGGTGATCGCACTTTGTGCATTGATGAACACGGCGGGGCTGGGCACCACGCCCGTCGCTGGTTTGTCGCGCATGACTCAACACTCCTTCGTCTTCAGGCCAAAAACAAACTCACCGAACCAGAACACCATAGACGCTGTTGCGGGTTGCTGCCTGCGCGGCGTCCTGCCGCGCACTCCATAACACTTGCATAAAGCCTGCCGCAGCGGTTAACCGCCCAGCGGTGTCGGGTGCGGGTGCATCACCGCGCGCTGACGTTCCTCCTGGAGAAATTTCATGATGATCGGCGCCACCGCTTCGGCACGGGTAATCAGGAACAGATGACCGTCGTCGATGATGTGCAGTTGGGCGTTGGGAATGCGCCAGGCGAGCATGCGCATGTTGATCAGCGGGATCAGCGGATCGTCATCGCCGGCCAGCACCAGCGTCGGTTGATGGATCTTGTGCAGCCAGTGAATGCTGGTCCAGCCGAGGCCTGCGAACAGTTGCCAGTAGTAACCGAGCTTGCCCGCCGAACGCACTTTCGCCGCATGGCTGGCTGCCAGCGTCGGGTCACGACGGAACGAGCCGCCGTAAATCAGCGGGGCAATGCGGATCACGTGGGACGGCTGAATGTAGCGTCGCGGACTGGCCATCATCCACAGCACTTTTGGCTTGCCCGGCACCATCACGGCACCGGCAGCGGTCGCCGCCAGCACCAGTTTCTTGCAGCGTTCGGGGTAGTCGTAGGCGAATTGCTGTGCGAGTGCGCCGCCCCACGACACGCCGATGACGTTGACCTGACCGTAGTCGAGGTAATCGAGCATGCGCGAGGTCAGCCTGGCCAGCCCGGGGAAGCGATACGGCCTGTTCGGCGTCGACGAGCCGCCGACACCGGGCACGTCGAACGCGATCACTTCCAGATCCGGGTCCAGCGCCGCGACAAACGGAAACACCAGCTCCAGGTTGGCGCCGATGCCGTTGAAAATCAGCAAGGGCGTCAAGTGAGGCTTGCCGGGGCGTACCGCCGTGCGGAGGGTCTGGCCATCCAGGTCGACGGTACGGAATATGAACGGTTGCGGCATGCTTCAGGCCCTGTGGATTTCAAGTACACCCGATTCCCTGTGTAGGAGCTGCCGAAGGCTGCGATCTTTTGATCTTGATTTTAAAAACAGAATCAAAAGATCGCAGCCTGCGGCAGCTCCTACATTGGGCAGGGTGGTGTCAGTTACCGCTCGTGAACGTAAGTGCCCGGCGATGCTTCACCCGCCGGATACGCTTTGTTGCCCAGTTTCAGCGGGGCCTTTTTCAGGTTGCCCGAGCGCTCGGCGTGCCACGCCTGCCAGTACAGCCACCAGGAATCGGTGTGCTTGGTCGAGTTCTCTTGCCACTCATCGGCATTGGCCGCCATTTCTTCGCCGGTCATGTAGCGCGATTTCGGGTTGCCCGGCGGGTTCAGAATGCTCTGGATATGCCCGCTGCTCGACAGCACGAACTCGACCTTGCCACCAAACAATTGCGCCGACTTGTAGCAGGACTTCCACGGGGTGATGTGGTCGTTGGTGCCGGCCAGCGAGAAGATGTCGGCCGTGACCTGCTTGAGGTCGATCGGCGTACCGCACACTTCCAGTGCATTGGGGCGAATCAGTGGGTTGTTTTTGAACATCTCGATCAGGTCGCCGTGGAACGCGGCGGGCAAGCGGGTGGTGTCGTTGTTCCAGAAGAGAATGTCGAACACCGGCGGCTCGTTGCCGAGCAGGTAGTTGTTGACCCAGTAGTTCCAGATCAGATCATTGGGGCGCATCCACGCGAAAACCTTGGCCATGTCTTTGCCTTCGAGCACGCCGGCCTGATACGAGTGGCGCTTGGCGGTCTCCAGGGTCTGCTCGTCGACGAACAGGGCGACATCGCTGTCCAGCGTCGTGTCGAGCACGCTGACCAGCAGCGTGAGGGCGTTGACCTTCTTCTCGCCGATCGCCGCGTAGTGGCCGAGCAGGGCGGTGCAGGTGATGCCGCCGGAGCAGGCACCGAGCATGTTCACGTCTTTGCTGCCGGTGATCGCCGTGACCACGTCGACGGCTTCTTTCAATGCATCGATGTAGGTCGACAGGCCCCACTCGCGCTGGGCCTTGGTCGGGTTGCGCCAGCTGACGATGAACGTCTGTACGTTATTGCGCAGGCAGAAGCGCGCCAGACTCTTGTCCGGGCTCAGATCGAAGACGTAGAACTTGTTGATCTGCGGCGGCACCACCAGCAGTGGACGCTCGTGGACCTGCTCGGTGATCGGCTTGTACTGGATCAGCTCCAGCACGTCGTTGCGAAACACCACCGCACCTTCGGTGACGCCGAGGCTCTTGCCGACTTCAAACGCGCCCATGTTGACCTGGCTCGGCATGCCGCCGTTGTGGACCAGATCCTTGGCCAGATGCGAGAGGCCATCGAGCAGGCTTTTGCCGCCGGTTTCGAAGAAGCGTTTCACCGCGGCCGGGTTGGCCGCCGTGTTGGTCGGGGCCATGGCTTCGGTCATCAGGTTGATGACGAAGTGGCCGCGGGCGATGTCTTTGGGTGAAAGGCTACTGTCATCGATCCAGGCATGGAGTTCCTTGCGCCACGCCAGATACGTTTGCAGATAACGTTTGTAGAGCGGGTTCTGGCTCCACGCAGGATCGGCGAAGCGACGGTCATCGCCTGCCGGTTGCAGTTCGGATTTACCAAACAGCACGTTCTTCAGTTCGAGGCCGAAATGGGTGACGTGCCTGACGCTATGGATCGGTTGTTTGATGGCCTGTTTCAGCACCATACGAGCAGAGGCCAGCAGATCCTTTCCGCGTAGCCCAACGACGGGATTAAGCCCCAGGGTGTTTTCCGAGGCTTGATACTTCAGGTCATCGTTATTCTTGTTACTCATCTACGACGCTCCATTGTCCTGAGACGAGTACCCGGTTTTCTGCTGTGCAGTTCCACAGCCAATGCCAGGTACTACTGCTCGGGTGACCGTTAATTCTGCATAGCTGCTTTACAGTCGTAGAGCACTGCAGGGAACTTGCCAGCTCCATTGGTTACCCGAGTTTAATTTTTTTCGCAAGCAGGCCGATCCTCGGCCACACAGCGGAGCATTCAAACAGATGAATTTAGAAAATGCCCTCTAAAGAGCAAGAGTCTCGGACTAGAGCATCAGCTTGACGATCGACTCGCTCGGGTCGCGGGTTTTTCCGGCGGCTTTGAGCTCAGCCAGATAATCGGCCCAGAGTGCGTCATAACGTCGCCCCAGCTCGTAGAGATAATCCCAGGTGAACAAGCCGCTGTCGTGACCGTCGTCGAAGGTCAGTTTCAGTGCGTAGTGACCGGCCGGTTCCAGTTTGCTCAGACCGACGTTGAGCTTGCCGAATTGCAGGATCGGTTTGCCGTGGCCCTGAACCTCGGCGGAGGGGGAATGCACGCGCAGGAATTCGGCGGGCAGAGTGTATTCCTCGCCGGACGCGTAAGTGAGCGTCAGGATTTTCGAGGCTTTGTGCAGTTTGATGTCGGTGGGGATCATGAGCAGGTATCCGTCTTGTGCGGAACCTTGTGGGAGCGAGCCTGCTCGCGAAAGCGGTGGTTCAGTCAACACAAGGGTTGAATGTACTGCCGTCTTCGCGAGCAGGCTCGCTCCCACAGTTCCATTACATCTGTAAGTATGGCTTACAGGATATAACGGGACAGGTCTTCGTTCTGCGCCAATTCGCCGAGGTGGCTGTTGACGTATTCGGCGTCGATCAGGATCGGCTTCTCATCGTGGGTGCTGGCCAGATCGCCAGCGCTGAACGACACCTCTTCGAGCAAACGCTCAAGCAGCGTGTGCAAGCGACGGGCACCGATGTTCTCGGTTTTCTCGTTGACCTGCCAGGCGATCTCCGCCAGACGCTTGATGCCTTCCGGCTGGAACTGGATGTTCAGGCCTTCGGTTTTCAGCAGCGCGCAGTATTGCTCGGTGAGCGAAGCGTGCGGTTCGCTGAGGATGCGCTCAAAGTCCGACGGGCTCAGGGCCTTGAGTTCGACACGGATCGGCAGACGACCTTGCAGCTCCGGCACCAGATCGCTCGGCTTGCTCAGGTGGAACGCGCCGGAGGCGATGAACAGGATGTGGTCAGTCTTGACCATGCCCAGTTTGGTGTTGACGGTGCAGCCTTCGATCAGCGGCAGCAGGTCGCGCTGTACGCCCTCACGGGACACATCGGCGCCGCCGACGTTACCGCGCTTGGCGACTTTGTCGATCTCGTCGATGAACACGATGCCGTGTTGCTCAACGGCTTCCAGCGCTTTGGCTTTCAGCTCTTCTTCGTTGACCAGGCGACCGGCTTCTTCGTCGCGCACCAGTTTCAGCGCTTCCTTGACCTTGAGTTTGCGCGCCTTCTTCTTGCCCTTGCCCATGTTGGCGAACAGCGACTGCAGCTGGTTGGTCATTTCTTCCATGCCGGGCGGCGTGGCGATTTCGATGCCGGCCACTTCGGCCACTTCGATCTCGATTTCCTTGTCATCCAGCTGACCTTCACGCAGGCGCTTGCGGAACAGCTGACGGGTGTTGGAATCGGTGCTTGGGGTTTCTTCATTGCTGAAGCCCATACGCGCTGGCGGTAGCAGTGCGTCGAGGATGCGATCCTCGGCAGCGTCTTCGGCGCGGTGACGCACGCGGGTCATTTCCTGCTCGCGGAGCATCTTGATCGCGGCGTCAGCCAGATCACGGATGATCGATTCGACGTCACGACCGACGTAGCCGACTTCGGTGAACTTGGTCGCTTCGACTTTGATGAACGGCGCGTTGGCCAGTTTCGCCAGGCGACGGGCGATCTCTGTTTTACCGACACCGGTCGGGCCGATCATCAGGATGTTCTTCGGGGTCACTTCAACACGCAGCTCTTCAGGCAGCTGCATGCGGCGCCAGCGGTTGCGCAGGGCAATCGCGACGGCGCGCTTGGCATCGTCCTGGCCGATGATGTGGCGGTTGAGTTCGTGGACGATTTCGCGGGGAGTCATGGACATAGTAATTGACGGTCCTCAAGCAGAAACAAGCCGTGGCACAGGGCCGCGTCAGGCTTATTCAGCGAGATCCTGCTCCTCAATGGTCTGAGTGTGGTTGGTGAATACACAGATGTCGCCGGCGATGCCGAGAGCGGTTTCGACGATTTCACGGGCCGACAGGTCGGTCTTTTTCAGCAGCGCGCTGGCCGCGGCTTGCGCGTAGCCGCCGCCGGAACCCATGGCGATCAGGCCGTCTTCGGGTTCGACCACGTCACCGTTGCCGGTGATGATCAGCGAAGCGTCTTTGTTGGCAACCGCGAGCATGGCTTCGAGGCGGCTAAGGGAACGGTCGGTGCGCCATTCTTTGGCGAGTTCGACAGCGGCGCGCACCAGGTGGCCCTGATGTTTCTCAAGCTGGCCTTCGAAACGTTCGAAGAGGGTAAAGGCGTCAGCAGTGGCACCGGCAAAACCGGCGATGACCTGGCCGTGGTACAGGCGACGGACTTTTTTCGCGTTGCCTTTCATCACGGTATTGCCGAGAGAAACCTGGCCGTCGCCGCCCATGACGACTTTGCCGTGACGGCGGACTGAAACGATGGTGGTCAAGGGAAGAGTCTCCACACAGCGGGGCGAAAGTGCCTTATGCCCATTCATATGGGGGTGCTGGAGAGGATTTCAACCGTAGCGCCGCAGAGGGGACGAGCGGCGTTGTGGGAGGGTGTAAATCTCTGTGGCGAGGGAGCTTGCTCCCGCTCGACTGCGCAGCAGTCGCAAAGCCGGCGCATTCGGTCTGTCCGATGCACCGGATTTACAGGGTTTGGGGGCGCTTCGCGCCCCAGCGGGAGCAAGCTCCCTCGCCACAAAGTCCGCCGAACGGGTTGGGCTCGGCGTCAGGTCAGCGGCTCTGGCGTTGTTGTAACAACAGGTTGCTGAAACCGGCGCCGGCCAGTTGTTTCTGGGCAGTGGTCAGCTGTTCACGGTTGCTGAACGGACCGACCAGTACGCGATACCAGGTTTCATCTTTCACTGTGCCGGACTCAACCGCTACGGCCTGACCGAGCAGAATAATCTGCGCGCGGACCTTGTCGGCATCGGTTTCCTTGCGGAACGAACCGGCCTGCAGGAAGAACTTGGTCACTGGCGCCGCTTTGCTCACCGGTGGCGCTGGCGGCGGGGTAATCCCGGCCAGCGCTGCCTGAGCGCGCGCGGTGTCGATCTTCGCCGCTTCCGCTGGGGTCACCGGCGTCGTCGGGATGGCCGGCACTTGTGGCGTCGGCAAAGTCTTCTCCGGCACCGCGTCCGGCGGCACGATCACTTCCGATTCCGGCAGCAGGGTGTAGAAATCGTACTTCGGCTTCACCGGTTGCGTCGGACTCGGCGGGGTCTTGTTGGCCTCGGCGATCTTCGACGCTTTTTGCTGTTGTGCCTGTTCGACTTTCTCACGCTTGACCGTGTCGCTGCCCTTGCCCGGTTCCAGCTTCATCAGGAACACGATGAACGCGCCGACCGTCAGGCCGATGGCCATCCACAGCCAACCCGGAATCGGTTGCTTCGCAGGAGCTTGGTAACGGCTGGCGCCACGCTTGGGTGCAGGTTTTTTCTTGGCAGCCAACTTACATACGCTCCAGAGTTTCCAGACCCAACAGCTCCAGGCCTTGCTTGAGGGTGCGACCGGTCAGCGCGGCCAGACGCAGACGGCTCTGCATCTGGGCCGGGGTTTCGGCAGCGAGGATCGGGCAGTTCTCGTAGAAGCTGGAGAACAGACCGGCAACGTCGTACAGATAAGTGCAGAGAATGTGCGGCGTGCCTTTGTCGGACACGTTGTTCAGCACTTCGCCGAACTGCGCCAGTTTCGCCGCCAGCTCTTGCTCATGCGCGGCTTCCAGCACGATCTGGCCATCGACTTGACTGAAATCCTTGCCCAGTTTGCGGAACACACCGGCGACACGGGTGTAAGCGTAGAGCAGGTACGGTGCGGTGTTGCCTTCGAAGTTGAGCATCAGGTCGAAGTTGAAGCTGTAGTCGCTGGTGCGGTGCTTCGACAGGTCGGCGTATTTCACCGCGCCAATGCCGACGACTTTGGCGATGTTGCGCAGTTCGTCTTCGGCCAGTTCCGGGTTCTTTTCTTTCACCAGGTTATAGGCACGTTCCTGCGCTTCGGTCAGCAGGTCGATCAGCTTCACGGTGCCGCCGTCACGGGTCTTGAACGGACGGCCGTCGGCGCCGTTCATGGTGCCGAAGCCCATGTGCTCCATCTCCATCGGATGGGTGACGAAACCGGCCTTGCGCGCCACGGCGAATACTTGCTGGAAGTGCAGGGCCTGGCGCTGGTCGACGAAATACAGCGCGCGATCGGCTTTCAGCTTGCCACTGCGGTAGCGCACGGCGGCGAGGTCAGTGGTGGCGTACAGATAGCCACCGTCAGCCTTGACGATGATCACCGGCAGCGGGTCGCCGTCGGCGTTCTTGAATTCGTCGAGGAACACGCACTGGGCGCCGTTGCTTTCAACCAACATGCCAGCCGCTTTCAAGTCGTTTACAACGTTGATCAGGTCGTCGTTGTAGGCGCTTTCGCCCATCACGTCGGCCATGGTCAGTTTGACGTTGAGCAGTTCGTAGATCTTCTGGCAGTGCGACAGCGAGATGTCCTTGAACCTGGTCCACAGCGCCAGGCACTCGGCATCGCCGGCCTGCAGCTTGACCACCAGGCCACGGGCGCGGTCGGCGAACTCTGCGGATTCGTCGAAACGTTGTTTGGCGGCGCGGTAGAAGTTTTCCAGATCCGACAGCTCGTCGCTGGTGATCGGGTTCTCCTGCAGATACGCCATCAGCATGCCGAACTGGGTGCCCCAGTCGCCGACGTGGTTCTGGCGGATCACTTCGTCGCCGAGGAATTCCAGCACGCGCGCCACACCGTCGCCAATGATCGTCGAGCGCAAGTGGCCGACGTGCATCTCTTTGGCCAGGTTCGGCGCCGACAGGTCGACCACGGTGCGCTGCGCCGGGCCGGCCTTGCGCACGCCAACGTGAGCGTCGGCCAGTGCGGCATCGAGGCGGTTGGCCAGAGCCTGAGTGTTCTGGAAGAAATTGATGAAGCCCGGACCGGCGATTTCGGCCTTGGTGACGTTCTCGTCAGACGGCAGCGCGGCAATGATTTTTTCCGCCAGATCGCGCGGTTTCATGCCCGCAGGCTTGGCCAGCATCATGGCGATGTTGCTGGCGAAGTCGCCGTGGGTCTTGTCACGGGCGTTCTCCACCTGAATCGCCGGCGACAGGCCTTCAGGCAACACACCTTCGTTGACGAGTTGGGTGAGGGCTTGTTGGATCAGCTGGCGAATGGTGTCTTTCATGGTCTTCTCTTTCGACCGCAAGCGCGGCGGGCGCATCGATGCGCGGGTGGAAAAACTGGGCATTATCCGTTGCGAAGACGGGCTTGCCAACCTTAGCAGGCAGCTTATGGATATGTGGTGACATTAAAGGCAAAAGATAGCAGCCTGCGGCAGCTCCTACAGGTAAACGCCTATTTCTCTGTAGGAGCTGCCGCAGGCTGCTATCTTTTCATCCTCAATACAAATCGACGGGATCGACATCCAGCGACCAGCGCACCGCGCGCCCGCTCGGCATCTGCTCCAGCACCAGTAGCCAACTGGCCAGCAACCGATGCAGCGGCGCCCGTGCTGTCGCCTGCAACAAAAGCTGTGCGCGATAACGTCCAGCACGGCGTTCCATCGGCGCCGGCACTGGCCCGAGCAGTTCGATGCCGGTCAAATTTTGCTCAGCCAACAAGCGCTCAGCCTCGCTGCACGCCTCATCGAGAAAGCCTTCCGCCTGCCCGGGCTTGTGCGCTTCGGCGCGCAACAACGCCAGATGCGCAAACGGCGGCAGCCCGGCGGCGCGGCGCTCGCTCAAGGCCTGTTCGGCGAAGGCGAAATAGCCCTGTTCGGTGAGTTGCACCAATAGAGGATGGTCGGCGAGGTGTGTCTGGATGATCACCTTGCCCGGCTCTTCCGCCCGCCCGGCGCGACCTGCAACCTGCACAATCAATTGCGCCATGCGCTCACTGGCGCGGAAGTCGCCGGAAAACAGGCCACCGTCAGCGTCGAGGATCGACACCAGCGTCACTCGCGGAAAATGGTGCCCCTTGGCCAACATTTGCGTGCCGACCAGAATGCACGGCTGGCCCTTCTGAATCGTCGCGAACAATTGATTCATCGCGTCCTTGCGCGAAGTGCTGTCGCGATCGACGCGCAGCACCGGGTAGTCGGGGAACAGAATCGCCAAGCGCTCCTCGGCGCGCTCGGTCCCGGCGCCGACCGGGCGCAGATCGACCTTGTTGCACTTCGGACATTGGCGCGGCGTACGCTCGACGTAGCCACAGTGGTGGCAGCGCAGTTCACCGTAGCGTTGGTGCACGGTCATCCGCGCGTCGCAGCGCGAGCATTCGGACATCCAGCCGCAATCGTGGCAGAGCAGTGTCGGCGCAAACCCGCGACGGTTGAGGAACACCAGCACCTGTTGGCCGTTGGCCAGGGTCTGGCCGATGGCTTGCTGCATCGGCCCGGAAATACCGCTGTCCAGTGGACGGCTTTTCACATCCAGCCGTAGGAAGCGTGGTTGCTTGGCACCGCCGGCACGTTCATTCAGGCGCAGCAGACCGTAACGGCCGGTGTAGGCGTTGTGCAGGCTTTCCAGGGAAGGTGTGGCGGAGCCGAGGACGATCGGAATGTTTTCCTGCCGCGCACGCACCAGCGCCAGATCACGGGCGTGGTAGCGCAAACCTTCCTGCTGTTTATAAGAGCCGTCGTGCTCTTCATCAATGATGATCAGTCCGGGGTTTTTCATCGGCGTGAACAGCGCCGAACGGGTGCCAATAATAATGTCGGCCTCGCCATCACGGGCGGCGAGCCAGGCGTCGAGGCGCTCGCGATCATTGACTGCTGAATGCAACAGGGCGATGCGCGCATTGAAGCGCTGTTCGAAACGCGCCAGGGTCTGCGGGCCGAGGTTGATCTCCGGGATCAGCACCAGTGCCTGTTTGCCGGCTTCGAGGGTTTCGCGGATCAGTTGCAAATAGACTTCGGTCTTGCCACTGCCGGTGACCCCGGCCAGCAGGAACGCATGATAACTGTCGAAACCGGCGCGGATCGCTTCGTACGCGGCGCGTTGCTCGGTGTTCAGCGGCAATTCCGGTTGCGCCAGCCAGTGTTCGTGGCGCGCGCCCGGTGCGTGACGGCGGATCTCGACCTGCACCAGATTTTTGGCCAGCAGCAGATCGAGACTGTCTTTGCTCAGCATCAGTTTGCTCAGCAACTGATGGGCGACGCCGTGTGGGTGCTGAGCCAGCGTCGTCAAGGCCTCACGCTGGCGCGGGGCGCGGGCGATGCGGGGGTCATCAAGGCTGGCGCCGGGGACGATCGACCAGAAACGCTCCTGCCGGGCCTCGGCCAGTTCACCCTGGCGCAGCAGCACCGGAAGTGCCCAGCTCAAGGTGTCGCCGAGGCTGTGCTGATAATACTGCGACGTCCACAGGCACAGCTTGAACAGCGCCGGTGGCAGCGGCGCTGTGGCATCGAGCAGGGCCAGTGCCGGTTTGAGTTTTTCCACCGGTACTTCGCTGGTGTCGGTGACCTCGACCAGAATCCCGATCATCTCGCGTCGACCGAACGGCACCCGCAGGCGCATGCCCGGCTGCAATTGCTCACGCAGCACACCGGCCGGGGCCCGATAATCGAACAGGCGGCGCAAGGGCGAAGGCAGGGCGAGGCGCAGAATGGCGTCGGGCACGCGGGGGGATCTCTATAAACGGGCGGTATGGCTAGGCATATAACCTTGTAGGAGTGAGCCTGCTCGCGATAGCGGTCTGTCATTCAACATTTATGTCGTCTGAAATACCGCTATCGCGAGCAGGCTCACTCCTACAAGGGAATCGCGTATTGGGCCGGGAGCCTAGCAGACGGTCGGTCTCGGTGACAGCTTGCGTGATTGAAAAGGTCTGGTAGAATCCGCGGCCTAATTACGTGCGGTATTCAACAATAGTGTTGGGTGGCGGCACGCTAGCCTGAGGAAGACACCATGAAAGCCGATATCCACCCGAATTACCCAGAAATCGCTGTTACCTGCAGCTGCGGTAACAAGTTCGAAACTCGTTCGACCTACGGCAAAGCCCTGGCGATCGACGTTTGCAACGAATGCCACCCGTTCTACACCGGTAAGCAGAAGACTCTGGACACCGGCGGCCGCGTGCAGAAGTTCGCAGACCGTTTCGCTACTTTCGGCGTCGGCAAAAAAGCCTGAGGCTGATCATTTTGGAAGGTCGTTTCGACTTCTCCAGACTGATGAAAAAGGCGTCCCTTGCGGGCGCCTTTTTTGTGTCCGCGATTTGGCTTTCCGGCGCACAAGCCTTTTGCCCGGCGCCTGCGGGACTGACCAGTGTCGTCGTGCAACGCGTGGTCGATGGCGACACGCTGCGCCTTAGCGATGGTCGCAGCGTACGGATGATCGGCCTCAACACGCCTGAACTGGGCAAGCAGGGGCGCAGCGACGAACCGTTTGCGGTGGCGGCACGCAATCGCCTGCAAGCGCTGGTGGATGCCAGCGGCGGACGCGTCGGTTTGCTGCCCGGCAAGCAAGCCAAAGACCATTACGGGCGTACGCTCGCACATATTTACAGCGCCAGCGGCGCCAATCTCGAAGCGCAAATGCTCGCCGATGGCCTCGGTTTCCAGGTCGCCGTTGCGCCGAATGTCGATCTTGTTGCCTGTCAGCAAACCGCCGAACGCAGCGCGCGAAAGGCCGGGCTGGGCCTCTGGCGGCAGTCACCTGTACTGAAAGCGCAGCAGATCCAGCGCTCGGGTTTCGCCGTGATCAGTGGCCGTGTGAGCAAGGTTCAGCGCAATCGCGGCGGAATCTGGATCGAGTTGCAGGATGCGCTTGTATTGCGCGTTGCACCCAATCTGGTCGGACAATTCGACAATGCCCGATTGCAGGCGCTGAAAGGCAAGCAGATCGAGGCTCGCGGCTGGATCGTCGATCGTTCGCGCCGCGGTGGGGTGCAATCCGGGCAGGCGCGCTGGCTGCTGCCGCTAACCGATCCTGCGATGTTGCAGAGTTCGCGCTAAACAAAAAATTGTAGACATTTTTTATTTCGATTGTGAACAGTCAAGCCCTTGTGCGCCGTGGCTCTTGGCCCAAAGTCGTAGGGCGGGGCGCTTGACAGGGGTGACCGCTCAGTCTTGTGGGGACTTTGCGAGGCGCGTATCCTCGCTGACCAGTCTGTCCAACAGTAAAAAGCGGAATGCCAAAATGTCTGATCTGAAAACTGCCGCTCTCGAATATCATGCCAATCCTCGTCCAGGGAAGCTGAGTGTCGAGCTCACCAAGGCCACTGCTACCGCTCGCGACTTGTCGCTGGCCTACAGCCCCGGCGTAGCTGAACCAGTGCGTGAGATCGCTCGCGATCCTGAACTGGCCTACAAATACACCGGCAAGGGCAACCTGGTTGCAGTCATTTCCGATGGCACCGCGATTCTCGGCCTGGGCAACCTCGGCCCATTGGCTTCCAAGCCAGTAATGGAAGGTAAAGGCGTACTGTTCAAGCGCTTCGCCGGCATCGACGTTTTCGACATCGAAGTCGACTCCGAAAGCCCGCAAGCCTTCATCGACACCGTCAAGCGTATCTCCATCACCTTCGGTGGTATCAACCTGGAAGACATCAAGGCGCCAGAGTGCTTTGAGATCGAACGTGCTCTGATCGAGCAGTGCGACATTCCGGTGTTCCACGATGACCAGCACGGCACCGCGATCGTGACCGCTGCGGGCATGATCAACGCTCTGGAAATCGCTGGCAAAACCCTGCCAGACGCCAAGATCGTCTGCCTGGGCGCCGGCGCTGCCGCCATCTCCTGCATGAAATTGCTGGTGAGCATGGGTGCACGTATCGAAAACATCTTCATGGTCGACCGTACCGGGGTGATCCACTCCGGCCGTGACGACCTGAACCAGTACAAAGCCGTATTCGCTCACGCCACCGACAAGCGCACTCTGGCTGACGCACTGGCAGGCGCTGACGTGTTCGTTGGCCTGTCCGGCCCGAACCTGCTGAGCGCAGAAGGCCTGCTGTCGATGGCGGCCAACCCGATCGTCTTCGCCTGCTCGAACCCGGATCCGGAAATCTCCCCGGAACTGGCGCACGCTACCCGTAGCGACGTGATCATGGCGACCGGCCGTTCGGACTACCCGAACCAGGTCAACAACGTACTGGGCTTCCCGTTCATCTTCCGTGGTGCTCTGGACGTTCGCGCCAAGCGCATCAACGAAGAAATGAAAGTGGCTGCCGCCAATGCCCTGCGTGAACTGGCCAAGCTGCCTGTTCCACAGGACGTGTGCGATGCCTACGGTGGCGCGCCACTGGAATTCGGCCGTGAGTACATCATTCCGAAGCCAATGGACAAGCGCCTGATCACCCTGATCTCCGACGCTGTGGCCAAAGCCGCAATCGAGACCGGCGTGGCGACCCTGCCGTATCCGAAGAACTACCCGCTGAAAAGCGTGGATGACGTGTTCAACGGCTAAGCCGTTGTAGCGCTTCAAACAAAAGCCCCGGCTCGTGAGAGTCGGGGCTTTTTATTGCCTGAAACTTTGGTGGCGAGCATCAGGGCCTCTTCGCGAGCAAGCTCGCTCCCACATTGATTGAGTTGTGCCTCAGCTTAGTGAGCACCACATAACCCTGTGGGAGCGAGCCTGCTCGCGAAGGCGTCGGATAAGTCAGCACATGAACTGGCAGGTATAAAAAAGCCCCGACTCTCACGAAGGCGGGGCTTTTTTTGCTGCTTCAGGATCAGAACAGATCGATCGGCGCCTGCTCATCCGCTGGCAGCGGGCTGCCCGGCGCAGTGCCATTGCCCAGTTCATTCACCGACGGCGGCGTGTCTTCCGACTTGAATAGCTCGAAGTATGCGCCCGGCGTGCTCGGCGTCGCCGCGCGGCCACTGACCGGATCCACCCGCAGGCTGAGGATGCCTTCCGGCTCAGGCTGCACGTGCGGCGGCTTATCCTTCAACGCCGCCGACATGTAGTTCATCCAGATCGGCAACGCCACAGTACCGCCGAACTCGCGACGACCGAGGCTTTCCGGCTGGTCGAAACCAGTCCAGACAGTGGTCACGTAGTCGGCGTTGTAACCGGAGAACCAGGCATCTTTCGATTCGTTGGTGGTACCGGTTTTACCGGCGATATCGCTGCGGCCCATGGCCAGCGCGCGACGGCCGGTGCCGAGCTTGATCACGTCCTGCAACATGCTGTTGAGGATGTACGTAGTACGACCATCGACAATTCGCTCAGCCACTGCTGGTGCTTGCGGTACGGCCGCGTTGCCTGGCACTTCGCCCGCAACCGGTGTGGCGTTGACCGTAAACGAATCGGTGTGCGGCGCGGCGATACCGTCCGTCGCCGACCCGCCCTGAGGCACGGTTGGCGGGTTGGCGACAAACAGCGTGTCGCCATTACGGCTTTCGATTTTGTCGATGATGTACGGGGTGATCTTGTAGCCGCCGTTGGCAAACGTACTCCAGCCGGTCGCAATCTCCATCGGCGTCAGCGTTGCAGTACCCAGCGCCAGCGACAGGTTGGGCGGCAGATCCTGCTTGTTGAAGCCGAAGCGGGTGATGTAGTCGATGGTCTTGCCTACGCCCATCGCCTGCAGCAGGCGGATCGACACCAGGTTACGCGACTTGTACAGCGCCTCGCGCAAGCGGATCGGGCCGAGGAAGGTGTTGGTGTCGTTCTTCGGACGCCAGACCTTGTCCAGGTACTCGTCGACAAACACGATCGGCGCATCGTTGACCAGCGTGGCAGCGGTGTAGCCGCTATCCAGCGCAGCGCTGTAGACGAACGGCTTGAAGCTCGAGCCCGGCTGGCGCTTGGCCTGCATGGCGCGGTTGTAATTGCTCTGTTCGAAGGCGAAACCGCCGACCAGCGAGCGAATCGCACCGTTCTGTGGATCCAGGGAAACCAGTGCACCTTGTGCCTGCGGGATCTGGCTGAATTTCAGCGAATTGTCTTTTTGGCGCTGCACGCGGACCAGGTCGCCGACCTGCGCAACATCCGACGGCTGGCGCGGATTGGCGCCCATGCTGTTGGTGTTGAGGAACGGTCGCGCCCATTTCATGGTGTCCCAGGCGACGTGTTCTTCGCCGGTGCGGGTCAGCACTTGCAGGCCGTTCTTGTCGACCTGGGTGACGATGGCTGGCTCGAGGCTGCTGATGGTGCGCTGCTTGGTCAGTTCGTTGGCCCAGGCCTCACGGGTCTTGCCCGGCAGACGCGACTCGGGGCCACGGTAGCCGTGACGCTGGTCGTAGGTCATCAAACCTTCGTGCAGCGCGGTGTTGGCCATTTCCTGCAGGTTGCTCGGCACCGTGGTGGTGACGCGGAAACCTTCGGTGTAAGCGTCGCTGCCATAACGGCCGACCATTTCGGCACGGGCCATTTCAGCGATATACGGTGCATTCACTTCCGGAGTCGGGACGTGATAGCTGGCGTTCAGCGGCTCGTTGATCGCAGCGGTGTAGTCCGCTTCGCTGATCTTGCCGAGCTTGTACATGCGCCCGAGGATCCAGTCGCGGCGTTCCTTGCTGCGCGCCGGGTTGGCCAGCGGGTTGAAGCGCGACGGCGCTTTCGGCAGGCCGGCGATCATCGCCATCTGCGCCAGGCTGACATCGCGGATCGACTTGCCGTAATACACCTGCGCCGCCGCTTCGATGCCATAGGCGCGGTTGCCCAGATAGATCTTGTTCACGTACAGCTCAAGGATTTCATCCTTGGTCAGCTGCCGCTCGATCTGCAGGGCCAGAAGAATTTCGGTGGTTTTGCGCGAGAAGCTGCGTTCGCTGGTCAGGAAGAAGTTCTTCGCCACCTGCATGGTGATGGTGCTGCCGCCGGACTGAATGTGTCCGCTTTTGACCAGTTGGGTCGCGGCGCGCATCAGGCTGCTCGGATCGACGCCATAGTGGTTGGCGAAATTGTCGTCTTCAGCACTTAGTAACGCATTAATGAAATTGGGGGGAATGTCGGCGAAACGGATCGGTGTACGGCGCATTTCGCCAAATTCGGCGATCAACTTGTTGTCGCTGGAGTAGACCCGCAGCGGAATCTGCAACTGAATGCTTCGCAGAGCCTCCACGGACGGCAAACCCGGACTAAGGTAAAGAAACGCGCCGCTGAGACCTAAAAGCAGTCCGCAGAAAACGGCGACGATGGACCAACCGAAAAATTTCAGCAGACGAATCAAGGCTTTTGGACATCCAGGGCAAAGAATGAATTTGGCGACGGGGCTCCGGCTACACACAGAACCATCCGCGCTTGCAGTAAAAAGCGGAAAAAAACGCTGGGCATTATAAGCACTTTTCTGCTGGGGGCGTCATTTGCGCTTCTGTCAAGACGGGGTGAAGGAACGCAATGCGTATTACAGAGTCCGTAACTCACGGAAAGTCATAGGGAATTGGTAGTGCTGGGACTCTTCAATAAAAAGGCCAATACGTTACTGGGGATCGACATCAGTTCCACGTCGGTGAAGCTGCTGGAACTGAGCCGTCAGGGTGATCGCTACCGCGTCGAGGCGTATGCGGTAGAGCCGTTGCCGGTCAACGCCGTGGTCGAAAAGAACATCGCCGAACTTGAAGGTGTCGGTCAGGCGTTGAGCCGTGTGCTGGTCAAGGCGCGCACCGGGCTCAAGAGCGTGGCGGTGGCGGTGGCCGGTTCCGCCGTGATCACCAAAATCATCGAGATGGACGCCGGGCTGTCCGACGACGAACTGGAAAACCAGCTGAAGATCGAAGCCGACCAGTACATTCCCTATCCGCTGGACGAAGTCGCCATCGATTTCGAAGTCCAGGGCGTGTCGCCGCGCAACCCCGAGCGTGTCAGCGTGCTGCTGGCCGCTTGTCGCAAGGAAAACGTCGAAGTCCGCGAAGCGGCGTTGGCCCTCGCCGGGCTGACGGCACGGGTGGTCGATGTCGAAGCCTATGCGCTGGAGCGCTCGTTCGGCTTGCTGGCCACGCAACTGGCAGCTTCTCAGGAGCGCCTGACCGTCGCGGTCGTCGACATCGGCGCGACCATGACCACCCTCAGCGTTCTGCACAACGGCAAGATCATCTATACCCGCGAACAATTGTTCGGCGGCCGGCAACTGACCGAGGAAATCCAGCGCCGCTATGGCCTCACCCTCGAGCAGGCCGGGCTGGCGAAAAAGCAGGGTGGTCTGCCCGATGATTACATCCGTGAGGTCTTGCAGCCATTTCGTGAAGCGCTGGTGCAGCAGGTGTCGCGCTCATTGCAGTTCTTCTTCGCCTCCGGGCAATACAACGCGGTCGATCACATTCTGCTGGCCGGCGGTACGGCGTCGGTGCCCGGGCTGGACCGGTTGATCGAGCAGCGCCTGAATACGCCGACGCAAGTGGCCAACCCGTTTGCCAGTATGGCCTTGAGCAGCAAGGTCAATGCCGGCGCGCTGGCCAGTGATGCGCCGGCGCTGATGATTGCCTGCGGGCTCGCGCTCAGGAGTTTCGACTGATGGCGCGGATCAACCTCCTGCCCTGGCGCGAAGAGCGTCGCGAAGAACGGCGCAAACGCTTTCTGCTGGCCTTGATCGGCGTGGTGGTCGGCTCGGTCGGCGCAGTGCTGATTGCCGATCAGGTGATCAGCGCGGCCATTGAGCGGCAAGTGGCGCGCAACGACTACATCGGCAAGCAGATCGCCGTGGTCGACGAACGGATCAAACAGATCAGCGATCTCAAGGCGCGCCGTCAGCAACTGGTCGAGCGCATGCGCATCATCCAGGACTTGCAGGGTAACCGGCAGATCAGCGGGCGAATCTTCGATCAACTGGCGCGCACGCTGCCGGACGGTGTGTATTTCACCGACGTGAAGATGGTCGGTAAAACACTGTCTATCAGTGGCGCCGCCGAATCGAACAACCGGGTCTCCGAGCTGATGCGCAATCTGGATGCCTCCGACTGGTTTGACGCACCGAGCCTCAACGAGGTGAAGGCGACGACCGCAGGCCAGGTGGATCAGGCCAACACCTTTGAACTGACGGTACGGCAGACCCAGCCCCGCACCGTGGAGGACGAGCAATGAAGCCGTCCGAATGGCTGGAAAGTCTGCGCGACATTGATTTCAACGATCTCGATACCAGCAACATCGGCTCATGGCCCGCTGCGGTGAAAGCCATCGCCGGGGCGCTGTTGATGGTGCTGGTATTGGCGCTCGGCTATAACTTTTTCATCAGTGATATGGAAAACCAGCTGGAGGCCAAGCGCGAGGAAGAGGCCACGCTCAAGGAGCAGTTCGCCAGCAAGGCACGCCTTTCAGCCAATCTTGAGTTGTACACCCAGCAAATGAAGGAGATGGAAAACACCTTTGGCGTGCTGTTGCGCCAATTGCCCAGTGACACCGAAGTGCCGGGCCTGCTCGAAGACATCACCCGTACTGGTCTGGGCAGCGGCCTGGAGTTCGAAGAGATCAAACTGCTGCCGGAGGTCACTCAGCAGTTTTATATCGAGCTGCCAATCCAGATTACCGTCACCGGTGCCTATCACGACCTCGCGACCTTCGTCAGCGGCGTGGCCGGACTGCCGCGCATCGTCACCTTGCATGATTTCGAACTCGCTCCTGCCGATAAAGAGGGCGGGCCGAAGCTGCGCATGAGCATCCTTGCCAAGACCTATCGCTATAACGACAAGGGGCTGCAGAAATGACCCCGATTCGTTACATCGCGTTGTCGATGACGCTGCTCGCGTTGAACGGTTGTGGTGGCAGCGATGACTTCAGTGACCTCGACGCCTACATGAATGAAGTGCGCCTGCGCCCGCCAGGCAAGATTGAACCAACCCCGACATTCCGGTCTTACCCGACATTCACTTACAGCGCGGCCAACCTGCGCAGTCCGTTCTCGCGCCAGGTGCGGGTTGATCTGGCCGGGCAGAAACATGGCTCACGCAACGTCAAACCCGACCCCAATCGGGTCAAGCAATACCTCGAAGGTTTCAACATCGAGCAGTTCGAGATGGTCGGCACGATTGCCAATGCTTCCGGCTCCTTTGCGTTGTTGCGCGGGGCTGGCGGCGTGCATCGGTTGAAGGTCGGCGATTACTTGGGGCGCAACGACGGTCGCATCGTCGCCATCAGCGCCACCCAGGTCGACGTGGTCGAGATCGTGCCCGACGGCGAAGGCGCCTGGCTGGAGCGTCCGCGCACCATTCCTTTGAAAGAGCACTCATAGTGGAAGTCGAACAATGAACAGGATTTTCTCCACCCTCGGTTTTTCGCTATGGATAGCGCTGATGTCGCCGATGGTACTCGCGGCCAATCTGAAGACGCTGGACGTGGCGGCGTTGCCGGGTGATCGCGTCGAGCTGAAGTTGTCGTTCGACGGCCCGCCGCCACAACCCAAGGGCTACACCACTGAATCACCGGCGCGGATTGCCCTGGACCTGCCCGGTGTCGCCAGTCAATTGGCCAGCAAGAACCTCGATCTGGGCAGCGGCAATGCACGCACGGCCACGGTGGTTGAAGCCAGGGAGCGCACGCGGCTGATTGTCAGCCTGACGCAACTGGCGCCTTACACCACGAGAGTCGAGGGTAATAACCTGTTCGTGGTGGTCGGTCAGGGCGCACCGGCATCCGCGTCGCGTCCTGCTGCCGTTGCGCCGCGTGCTACTGCTAAAGCGGTTGCGCCCGCCAAGGCAATCGTGCCGAAAAACCGGGCGATTCGCGGTGTGGACTTCCAGCGTGGTACGGCGGGGGAAGGCAATGTGGTCATCGACCTGTCCGATCCGACCATCGCTCCGGATATCCAGGAGCATGACGGCAAAATCATCCTCAGCTTCGCCCGCACGCAGTTGCCGGACAAGCTGCGGGTACGCCTCGACGTCAAGGATTTCGCCACCCCGGTGCAGTTCGTCAATGCCGGAGTGACCGCTGATCGAACGGTTATTACCGTTGAGCCCAGTGGTACCTATGAGTACTCCACCTTCCAGACCGACAACAAATTGACCGTCAGCATCCGCCCGATGACCGTCGATGACCTGCAAAAACGCAACGCTGACCGTCAGGCGTACGTCGGCGAAAAGCTTTCGCTGAACTTCCAGGACATTGATGTGCGTTCGGTGCTGCAACTGATCGCCGACTTCACCAACCTCAATCTGGTTGCCAGCGACACGGTGCAGGGGGGCATCACCTTGCGCCTGCAAAATGTGCCGTGGGATCAGGCCCTTGATCTGGTGTTGAAAACCAAGGGGCTGGATAAACGCAAGATCGGCAATGTGCTGCTGGTGGCTCCGGCCGACGAAATCGCGGCCCGCGAGCGTCAGGAGCTGGAGTCGCAGAAGCAGATCGCCGAACTGGCGCCGTTGCGCCGCGAACTGCTGCAGGTCAACTACGCCAAAGCCGCGGACATCGCCAAGCTGTTTCAGTCGGTGACCAGCGCCGAGGCGAAAATCGACGAGCGCGGTTCGATTACCGTCGACGAGCGGACCAACAACATCATTGCCTATCAGACTCAGGATCGGCTCGACGAACTGCGACGGATCGTGGCGCAGCTGGATATTCCGGTGCGTCAGGTGATGATCGAGGCGCGGATTGTCGAGGCCAACGTCGATTACGACAAAAGCCTGGGCGTGCGCTGGGGCGGCTCGATCCAGAACAAGGGCAACTGGAACACATCAGGCGTAAGCAACGGCACATCGACCACTATCGGCACGCCGGGCAGCACCAGCACCAACTCGCCGTTCGTCGACATGGGCACGGTGGGCAATACCTCAGGGATCGGCATCGCCTTCATCACCGACAACGTACTCCTCGATCTTGAGCTGACCGCGATGGAGAAGACCGGCAACGGCGAAATCGTCTCGCAGCCGAAAGTGGTCACCTCCGACAAGGAAACCGCAAAAATCCTCAAAGGCACCGAAATTCCGTATCAGGAAGCCAGTTCCAGCGGCGCGACGTCGGTGTCGTTCAAGGAAGCCTCGCTGTCACTGGAAGTCACCCCGCAGATTACCCCCGATAACCGCATCATCATGGAGGTCAAGGTCACCAAGGACGAACCGGACTACCTGAACAAAGTGCAGGATGTGCCGCCAATCAAGAAAAACGAGGTCAACGCCAAAGTGCTGGTCAATGACGGCGAAACCATCGTGATTGGGGGCGTTTTCTCAAATACTCAAAGCAAGGTCGTAGATAAGGTGCCATTTCTTGGCGATGTGCCGTATCTTGGCCGCCTTTTCCGGCGTGATGTGGTTTCGGAGAAAAAATCCGAGCTGCTGGTATTTCTCACACCACGTATCATGAATAACCAGGCGATTGCTGTGAGTCGTTGATTCTGTGCGAAATTTGATTCTTGTAGGACCGATGGGCGCTGGAAAAAGCACCATCGGCCGGTTGCTGGCCAAAGAGCTGCGCCTGCCGTTCAAAGATTCCGACAAGGAAATTGAACTGCGCACGGGCGCCAATATCCCGTGGATCTTCGACAAGGAAGGCGAACCCGGCTTTCGTGACCGTGAGCAGGCGATGATCGCCGAGCTGTGCGCGTTCGATGGCGTGGTGTTGGCGACCGGCGGTGGCGCGGTGATGCGTGATGCCAATCGCAAGGCCCTGCATGAGGGGGGGCGAGTGGTGTATTTGCACGCCTCCGTGGAACAGCAGGTCGGCCGCACGTCGCGCGACCGCAATCGGCCGTTGCTGCGCACCGCCAATCCGGAAAAGACCCTGCGCGACCTGCTGGCGATCCGCGATCCGCTCTATCGGGAAATCGCCGATCTGGTGGTGGAAACCGACGAACGGCCGCCACGCATGGTGGTGCTCGACATTCTCGATCGTCTGGCGCAACTTCCTCCCCGTTAAAGCATCGCTCGAAATGCGCTATCCTCGGCGTCCTGTCACAGCCCGCCGAGGTTGTGGCGGATGGCGTGCGAGCGGCGTCATACCCGCTATAGGCCGCAGACAACCAATAATTCAGGGCAGGACGCCTGCTTCCATCTTCACTGTGGGGACACATGCAGACACTCAAGGTCGATCTAGGCGAGCGCAGCTACCCGATTCATATTGGCGAAGGTTTGTTGGATCAGCCCGAGCTGCTGGCGCCGCATATCCATGGGCGGCAGGTGGCAATCATCTCCAACGAGACCGTTGCGCCGCTCTATCTTGAACGTCTGACCCGCAGCCTGGCGCAGTTCTCGGTGATTTCTGTGGTGTTGCCGGACGGCGAGGCCTTCAAGAACTGGGAAACCCTGCAACTGATCTTCGACGGTCTGCTGACCGCCCGTCATGATCGCCGCACCACTGTGATCGCTCTTGGCGGCGGTGTGATTGGCGACATGGCCGGTTTCGCCGCCGCCTGCTACCAGCGCGGCGTCGACTTCATCCAGATTCCTACCACCCTGCTGTCCCAGGTCGATTCGTCGGTGGGCGGCAAGACCGGCATCAACCATCCGCTGGGCAAGAACATGGTCGGCGCGTTCTATCAGCCGAATGTGGTGCTGATTGATACGGCGTCCCTGAAAACCCTGCCAGAACGTGAGCTGTCCGCCGGTCTGGCCGAAGTCATCAAGTACGGGCTGATCTGCGACGAGCCGTTCCTGAGCTGGCTCGAAGACAACGTCGATGCCCTGCGTGCGCTGGACCAGAAAGCCCTGACTTACGCCATCGAGCGCTCCTGCGCAGCCAAGGCTGCGGTGGTTGGCGCCGATGAGAAGGAAACCGGCGTACGCGCCACGCTCAACCTCGGCCACACCTTTGGCCACGCCATCGAGACCCACATGGGCTATGGTGTCTGGTTGCATGGGGAAGCGGTCGCGGCTGGCACCGTGATGGCGCTGGACATGTCCGCGCGTCTGGGCTGGATCAGTGATGAGGAGCGTGATCGCGGCATTCGTTTGTTCCAGCGCGCCGGCCTGCCGGTGGTGCCGCCAACTGAAATGACTGAAGCCGATTTTCTTCGACACATGGCAATCGACAAAAAAGTGATCGACGGTCGTCTGCGCCTGGTGCTGCTGCGCCGGATGGGCGAAGCGGTAGTGACCGACGATTATCCGAAAGAGGTTCTACAGGCCACGCTGGGAGCGGATTACCGCGCCCTGGCTCAGCTTAAAGGTTAATAAGATTCCGATGACTAGTTTGCATGCCGACGAGGCGTTCCTCGGCCATTTCCAGTTAAGTCATGACCCGTTCGCGCCGCGCGTGCCGGGCTTCAAGTTCTTCCCGGCCCAGCGCAAACCGGTGCTGGGTCAACTGCATCATCTGGCGCGTTACAGCCAGTTGCTGCTGGTGGTCACTGGCCCGCAGGGCAGCGGCAAGACTTTGCTGCGTCAGGCGCTGGTCGCCAGCACCAACAAGCAATCGGTGCAGAGCGTGGTGGTTTCCGCCCGTGGTGCCGGCGATGCAGCGGGCGTGCTGCGTCAGGTCGCTCAGGCGCTGAACGTAGCCCAGGCCGAAGTCGGCGCGATTCTCGAACAAGTGGTGCAACTCGCGCTGACCGGTCAGGAAGTCTATCTGCTGGTGGACGACGCCGAGCAACTCGACGAATCCGCACTCGAAGCGCTGATGGCGCTGGGTGCCGGTGCGCCGGAAGGTCGCCCACATGTGTTCCTGTTCGGTGAGTCGTCGCTGATCGCTCAGCTCGAGGCTTTACACCTTGAGGAAGAGCGCTTCCACGTCATCGAATTGCAGCCGTACACCGAAGAAGAGACCCGCGAGTATCTCGACCAACGGCTGGAAGGTGCAGGCCGGGGTGTCGAACTTTTCACCGCGGATCAGATCTCTGATATTCACGAAAGCGCCGAGGGTTGGCCGGGCAACATCAACCAGGTCGCCCGCGATGCTCTGATCGAAGTCATGATTGCCAGCCGCTCTGCGGTGAAGCGTCCAAGTATGGGGTTCAACATGCCGAAGAAACACGTATTGGCGATTTCCGCCGTCGTTGTGGTCGCGGTCGCCGCCGCCTGGTTGATGCCGGGTCGCAACAAGGCGCCAACCACCGGCGCTCCTGCCAATGAACAGGCACAGTTGCCTTTGGGGCAGGGCGCAGCCAATGGCGGCGCGCCGAACGTCGAGTTCGCCGGTAATACGCAGCCGATGCCGTTGCCGCTGGTCGGCAATTCGCAACCGGTCATGCGTGGGCCATTGGCCGAAGCGGCCGGCGGGATCACCGAGGGTGACGATGGCGTGCCACTTGAGGGCTCCAGTGATACGCCGCCAACCGTGACCACTTCGGCGCCGCCGGCGGGCGTTCCGGCCGGTCCGGCACCAACACCAGTTCCAGTCCCGGCTGCCAAGCCGACGCCTGCGCCGACGCAAATCGCCACCGCCAAGCCTGCTCCGGCAGCGCCAGCGGCTAAACCGGCTCCAGCGCCAGCCAAGCCAGCCGCCGCTGCCAAACCGGCCGAGAAGCCGGTGACCGTCGCCAAAGCCGCCGGTGGCAGTTGGTACGCCGGTCAGCCGACCAGCAACTACGTGGTGCAGATCCTCGGCACCAGCTCTGAAGCGGCAGCGCAAAGCTTCGTCAAAGAGCAGGGTGGCGAGTACCGTTATTTCAAGAAAGTCCTCAACGGCAAACCGCTTTACGTGATCACCTACGGCAACTTTGCCAATCGTGATGCGGCCGTTTCTGCCATCAAGGCCTTGCCAGCGAAGGTTCAGGCTGGTAAACCTTGGCCTCGCACTGTCGCCAGCGTCCAACAAGAACTGGCAACAACTCGCTGAAGATTCGGCGGCCTTACCCAGGCCGCCTCTCCAAGCACCTCAAAATTTCTACGAGTGCGCGCTGCCTCCAGGGACGGTTGGCGCTTGCTGACGACCGCGACGCCGCCCCATTTTTTGCTGGGCAAGGCGCGAGGAACGCAGTTTGGTTTTTCCAAATAAGTTCCGAGCAACGCTGCCCAGCGAAAAATGGGGCGCGTCCCTTCGGGTTGCGCGCCAACGTGCGCGAGGCTGCGTTGCGGGATTTGCCAATGGAACAACCATTGGCAGCATCCCGCGCCTTGCCTCGCGCACGTTGGCGTGCAACGCGGTTCGCCAGCAAGCGCCAACCGTCCCTGCGGTCGCGTGCCTTGTGGTGTCTGCGTCACAGTAGTCTTTGAGTCGTTGCGGTCAAAATTAAAAAAGTTTTGACTAGCACAGCAGATCGCTTTAAACCTTTCACAAATGCGACATGAATTTGCGACATTTCGTCGTCAAATTTGTGAGCCTCTGTGTCGCTGTGTACAATGACCACCCTTTTGCCCCCGCCAAGCCGGCGTACGTTCGGCGCAGGATGCAAGTGGTTGAATTGAAAAGAAATTTGCCTCGAAAAGAGGCAGCCTGGTGAGAAAGTGTCTATGAAAGCAGGTCTGTACCAACCAGATGAATTCAAGGATAACTGCGGTTTCGGCCTGATAGCCCATATGCAGGGCGAGCCCAGTCATACCCTTTTGCAAACGGCCATTGAGGCCCTGACCTGCATGACCCACCGCGGTGGGATTAATGCCGACGGCAAGACCGGTGACGGTTGCGGTCTGCTGATTCAAAAGCCTGATGCGTTCCTGCGAGCCATTGCCCAGGAAACCTTCAGCGTCGAGCTGCCCAAGCAATACGCGGTGGGCATGGTCTTCTTCAACCAGGATCCGGCCAAGGCTGAAGCCGCTCGCGAGAACATGAACCGCGAAATCCTCGCTGAAGGCCTGCAACTGATCGGCTGGCGCAAAGTGCCCATCGACACCAGCGTCCTCGGCCGCCTGGCCCTTGAGCGCCTGCCACAGATCGAGCAGGTGTACATCGGCGGCGAAGGCCTGAGCGATCAGGACATGGCGGTCAAGCTGTTCAGCGCTCGTCGTCGTTCGTCGGTGGCCAACGCCGTCGACTCCGACCACTACATCTGCAGCTTTTCGCACAAGACCATCATCTATAAAGGCCTGATGATGCCGGCCGACCTGGCCGCGTTCTATCCAGACCTGAGCGACGAGCGCCTGCAAACCGCGATCTGCGTGTTCCACCAGCGCTTCTCCACCAACACCTTGCCGAAATGGCCGCTGGCCCAGCCATTCCGCTTCCTCGCCCACAACGGCGAGATCAACACCATCACCGGTAACCGTAACTGGGCGCAGGCCCGTCGGACCAAGTTCACCAACGATCTGATGGATCTGGAAGAACTCGGCCCGCTGGTCAACCGTGTCGGTTCCGACTCCTCGAGCATGGACAACATGCTTGAACTGATGGTCACCGGTGGCATCGACCTGTTCCGTGGCGTGCGGATGATCATTCCGCCTGCGTGGCAGAACGTCGAAACCATGGACCCGGATCTGCGTGCGTTCTACGAGTACAACTCGATGCACATGGAGCCGTGGGACGGCCCGGCCGGCGTAGTGATGACCGATGGTCGTTACGCAGTGTGCCTGCTCGACCGTAACGGTCTGCGTCCGGCGCGCTGGGTCACCACCAAAAACGGTTTCATCACCCTCGCCTCGGAAATCGGCGTGTGGAACTACCAGCCGGAAGACGTGCTCGCCAAGGGCCGTGTCGGCCCGGGCCAGATCTTCGCCGTGGACACCGAGACCGGGCAGATCCTCGACACCGATGCGATCGACAACCGTCTGAAATCCCGTCATCCGTACAAGCAATGGCTGCGCAAGAATGCCCTGCGCATTCAGGCGACCATGGAAGACAACGACCACGGTTCGGCGTTCTACGATGTCGATCAGCTCAAGCAATACATGAAGATGTATCAGGTCACGTTCGAAGAGCGCGATCAGGTGCTGCGTCCGCTCGGCGAACAAGGCTATGAAGCCGTGGGTTCGATGGGCGACGACACGCCGATGGCCGTGCTGTCGCAACGTGTGCGCACGCCGTACGACTACTTCCGCCAGCAGTTCGCGCAGGTCACCAACCCGCCGATCGACCCGCTGCGGGAAGCGATCGTGATGTCGCTGGAAATCTGCCTCGGTGCCGAGCGCAACATCTTCCAGGAGTCGCCGGAACACGCCTCGCGCGTGATCCTCAGCTCGCCGGTCATTTCGCCGGCCAAGTGGCGCTCGCTGATGAACCTCGACCGCCCGGGTTTCGAGCGGCAGATCATCGACCTCAACTACGACGAAAGCGTCGGCCTCGAAGCGGCCATCCGCAACGTTGCCGATCAGGCTGAAGAAGCCGTGCGCGCCGGACGTACCCAGATCGTTCTGAGCGACCGCCATATCGCGCCGGGCAAGCTGCCGATCCACGCCTCGCTGGCCACCGGTGCGGTACACCACCGCCTGACCGAAAAAGGCCTGCGCTGCGATTCCAACATCCTTGTTGAAACCGCGACCGCCCGTGATCCGCATCACTTTGCGGTGTTGATCGGTTTCGGCGCCTCGGCGGTCTATCCGTTCCTGGCCTACGAAGTGCTGGGCGACCTGATCCGTACCGGTGAAGTGCTGGGCGACCTCTACGAGGTGTTCAAGAACTACCGCAAAGGCATCACCAAAGGCCTGCTGAAGATCCTCTCGAAGATGGGCATCTCGACCATCGCTTCGTACCGTGGTGCGCAGCTGTTCGAGGCCATCGGCCTGTCCGAAGAAGTTTGCGACCTGAGCTTCCGTGGCGTGCCGAGCCGCATCAAGGGTGCGCGTTTCGTCGACATCGAAGCCGAGCAGAAAGCGCTGGCCACCGAAGCCTGGAGTCCGCGCAAGCCGATCCAGCAGGGCGGTCTGCTGAAGTTCGTCCACGGTGGCGAATACCACGCTTACAACCCGGACGTGGTCAACACTCTGCAAGCCGCTGTGCAGCAGGGCGACTACGCCAAGTTCAAGGAATACACCTCGCTGGTGGACAACCGTCCGGTGTCGATGATCCGCGACCTGTTCAAGGTCAAGACCCTCGACAAGCCGCTCGACATCAGTGAAATCGAACCACTGGAATCGGTGCTCAAGCGCTTCGACTCCGCCGGTATCTCGCTGGGCGCCTTGTCGCCGGAAGCGCACGAAGCCCTGGCCGAAGCCATGAACCGCCTCGGTGCGCGTTCCAACTCCGGTGAAGGTGGTGAAGACCCGGCACGCTACGGCACCATCAAGAGCTCGAAAATCAAGCAAGTTGCCACTGGCCGTTTCGGTGTAACCCCGGAATACCTGGTCAACGCTGAAGTGCTGCAGATCAAGGTTGCGCAAGGCGCCAAGCCGGGCGAGGGCGGGCAACTGCCGGGTGGCAAGGTCAACGGGCTGATCGCCAAGCTGCGTTACGCAGTGCCGGGCGTGACCCTGATTTCGCCGCCGCCGCACCACGACATCTATTCGATCGAAGATTTGTCGCAGCTGATTTTCGACCTGAAACAGGTCAACCCGAAGGCACTGGTTTCAGTGAAGCTGGTAGCAGAAGCGGGCGTCGGCACCATCGCCGCCGGTGTGGCCAAGGCCTACGCGGACTTGATCACCATCTCCGGCTACGACGGTGGCACCGGTGCTTCGCCGCTGACCTCGATCAAATACGCTGGCGCACCGTGGGAACTCGGCCTCGCTGAAACCCACCAGACCCTGCGCGGCAACGACCTGCGCGGCAAAGTCCGGGTGCAGACCGACGGCGGCCTGAAAACCGGCCTCGACGTGATCAAGGCTGCGATCCTCGGCGCCGAAAGCTTCGGCTTCGGTACCGCGCCAATGATCGCGCTGGGCTGCAAATACCTGCGTATCTGCCACCTGAACAACTGCGCCACCGGCGTTGCGACGCAGAACGAGAAGCTGCGCAAGGATCACTACATCGGTACCGTCGACATGGTGGTGAACTTCTTCACCTACGTCGCCGAAGAAACCCGTGAGTGGCTGGCCAAGCTCGGCGTGCGCTCCCTCGAAGAGCTGATCGGTCGCACCGATCTGCTGGAAATCCTCGAAGGCCAGACCGCCAAGCAACATCACCTGGACCTGACGCCGCTGCTGGGCAGCGATCACATCCCGGCAGACAAGCCGCAGTTCTGCGGTGTTGAGCGCAACCCGCCGTTCGACCAAGGCCTGCTGGCCGAGAAAATGGTCGATCTGGCGACGTCGGCGATCAACGACATGAGCGGTGCCGAATTCGACCTGGACATCTGCAACTGCGACCGTTCGATCGGCGCGCGCATCTCCGGCGAAATCGCGCGCAAGCACGGCAATCAGGGGATGGCGAAAGCGCCAATCACCTTCCGCTTCAAGGGCACTGCCGGTCAGAGCTTCGGTGTGTGGAACGCCGGCGGTCTGAACATGTACCTCGAAGGCGACGCCAACGACTACGTCGGCAAAGGCATGACCGGTGGCAAGCTGACCATCGTGCCGCCGAAGGGCAGCGTTTATAAGACTCAGGAAAGCGCCATCATCGGCAACACCTGCCTGTACGGCGCGACTGGCGGCAAGCTGTTCGCCGCCGGCACCGCAGGCGAGCGTTTCGCCGTGCGTAACTCCGGTGCCCACACGGTTGTGGAAGGCACTGGCGATCACTGCTGCGAGTACATGACCGGTGGTTTCGTCTGCGTTCTGGGCAAGACCGGTTACAACTTCGGCTCTGGCATGACCGGCGGCTTCGCCTACGTGCTCGATCAGGACAACACCTTCGTTGACCGGGTCAACCACGAACTGGTGGAAATCCAGCGGATCAGCGGCGAGGCGATGGAAGCCTATCGCAGCCACCTGCAAAACGTGCTGAACGAGTACGTCGCGGAAACCGACAGCGAGTGGGGTCGTGAGCTCGCCGAAAACCTCGATGACTACCTGCGCCGTTTCTGGCTGGTCAAGCCGAAGGCTGCCAACCTGAAATCGTTGCTTTCCAGCACTCGTGCCAACCCGCAGTGATATGCGCCTGAAGAGTTTGATGAGGTTTTAACAATGGCTGAACGTCTGAATAACGACTTCCAGTTCATCGATGTCGGGCGCAAAGATCCGAAGAAGAAACTGTTGCGTCAACGCAAGAAAGAGTTCGTCGAAATCTACGAACCGTTCAAACCCCAGCAGTCGGCCGATCAGGCCCACCGCTGCCTGGGTTGCGGCAACCCGTATTGCGAATGGAAGTGCCCGGTGCACAACTTCATTCCCAACTGGTTGAAGCTGGTGGCCGAGGGCAACATCCTTCAGGCCGCCGAGCTGTCGCACCAGACCAACACCTTGCCGGAAGTCTGCGGCCGGGTGTGCCCGCAGGATCGTCTGTGCGAGGGTGCCTGCACCCTTAACGACGGTTTCGGCGCGGTGACCATCGGTTCGGTCGAGAAGTACATCACCGACACCGCGTTCGCCATGGGCTGGCGCCCGGACATGTCCAAGGTCAAACCGACCGGCAAACGTGTCGCGATCATCGGTGCGGGCCCGGCGGGTCTGGGCTGTGCCGACGTGCTGGTGCGTGGCGGCGTGACCCCGGTGGTGTTCGACAAGAACCCGGAAATCGGCGGTCTGCTGACCTTCGGCATCCCCGAGTTCAAGCTGGAAAAGACCGTGCTGAGCAATCGTCGCGAAGTCTTCACCGGCATGGGCATCGAGTTCCGTCTGAATACCGAAGTCGGCAAAGACGTGACCATGGAACAACTGCTCGCCGAATACGATGCGGTGTTCATGGGCATGGGCACTTACACCTACATGAAGGGCGGTTTTGCCGGTGAGGATCTGCCGGGCGTCTATGACGCACTGGACTTCCTGATCGCCAACGTCAACCGCAACCTGGGCTTTGAAAAGTCGCCGGAAGATTTCGTCGACATGAAAGGCAAAAAGGTTGTGGTGCTGGGCGGCGGCGACACGGCGATGGACTGCAACCGTACGTCGATCCGTCAGGGCGCCAAATCGGTGACCTGTGCCTATCGTCGTGACGAAGCGAACATGCCCGGCTCGCGCAAAGAGGTGAAGAACGCCAAGGAAGAAGGCGTGAAGTTCCTCTACAACCGCCAGCCGATCGCCATTGTCGGTGAAGACAAGGTCGAAGGCGTGAAGGTGGTCGAGACCCGTCTCGGCGAACCGGACGCCCGTGGCCGTCGCAGCCCCGAGCCGATCCCGGGCTCCGAAGAGATCATCCCGGCCGACGCCGTGGTTATCGCTTTCGGCTTCCGCCCGAGCCCGGCACCTTGGTTCGAGCAGTTCGAGATCCAGACCGACAGCCAGGGCCGCGTTGTGGCGCCTGAGCAAGGTCAGTACAAGCACCAGACCAGCAACCCGAAAATCTTCGCCGGTGGCGACATGGTGCGCGGTTCCGACCTGGTGGTGACGGCGATCTTCGAAGGCCGCAATGCTGCCGAAGGGATCCTCGATTACCTGGGCGTCTAAACCCGGGCCCTGAGCCAAATGCAATAACCCTGTGGGAGCGAGCCTGCTCGCGAAAGCGGTCTGTCAGCCAACTACAATGTTGGATGTACCGGCCTCTTCGCGAGCAGGCTCGCTCCCACAGTTGTTTTTCAGTGTTGCCAATAGAGCATTTCCAGCGCGACAAATTGACCCGATAGACAAAAGGCTGACCTGCATCCGTGCCTTTTGCGTCGCGCTCTGAGAAAATGCCCGCACTTTTTTTCCGGATGCCGACATGACTGCCCTGAAGAACGACCGTTTCCTCCGCGCCCTGCTCAAGCAACCCGTTGACGTCACCCCGGTGTGGATGATGCGCCAGGCCGGCCGCTACCTGCCGGAATACCGCGCCAGCCGCGCCCAGGCCGGTGATTTCATGAGCCTGTGCATGAATCCGGAATTCGCTTGCGAAGTCACGATGCAACCGCTTGACCGCTATCCACAACTGGACGCGGCGATCCTGTTTTCCGACATCCTCACCATCCCCGATGCCATGGGCCAAGGCCTGTACTTCGAGACCGGTGAAGGCCCGCGCTTCAAGAAAGTCGTCAGCACCCTGGCTGACATCGAGGCCCTGCCGATCCCTGATCCGCACAAAGACCTCGGCTATGTGATGGACGCGGTCAGCACCATCCGTCGCGAGCTCAACGGTCGTGTGCCGCTGATCGGTTTCTCCGGCAGCCCCTGGACCTTGGCCACCTACATGGTCGAAGGCGGCTCGTCGAAAGACTTCCGCAAGACCAAGGCGATGCTCTACGACAACCCGCAAGCCATGCACCTGCTGCTGGATAAACTGGCGCAGTCGGTGACCTCGTACCTCAACGGCCAGATCATGGCCGGCGCGCAAGCGGTGCAGATTTTTGATACCTGGGGCGGCAACCTGTCGGCGGCGGCGTATCAAGAGTTCTCGCTGGCCTACATGAAGAAAATCGTCAGCGGCCTGATCCGCGAGCATGACGGTCGTAAAGTACCGGTGATCCTGTTCACCAAGAACGGCGGTCTGTGGCTGGAAAGCATCGCCGACGCTGGCGCCGACGCGCTCGGCCTGGACTGGACCTGCGACATCGGCAACGCCCGCGCCCGTGTTGGCGACAAAGTTGCGCTGCAAGGCAACATGGATCCGACCGTGCTGTACGCCAAGCCGGAAGCGATCCGCACTGAGGTAGGGCGCATTCTGGCCAGCTATGGCAAGGGCAGCGGCCACGTGTTCAACCTGGGTCATGGCATTACGCCTGAGGTTGATCCGGAACATGCCGGTGCGTTTCTGCGTGCGGTGCATGAGCTGTCGGCGCAGTATCACGAGTGATCGCGACACAATAAAAAACGCCCGGCTAAATGCCGGGCGTTTTATCAAGATCAAAAGATCGCAGCCTGCGGCAGCTCCTACATTGGGATTCGCGTTTCCTTGTAGGAGCTGCCGAAGGCTGCGATCTTTTGCATTTAAGCTTTCACACCGCCAAGTGGCGGCAACTTCGCTAGCTTCAACGCCACCAGCAGCGCGATCAGCAACAGCGAGCCGATAAACAGGCCGATCCCGTTCCAGCTGCCGAGATGCCAGAACACCCCGCCTGCCGTGCCGGCAATGCTCGACCCGGCGTAATAACTGAACAGATACAACGACGACGCCTGCCCCTTGGCCTTGGTCGCGCGCCGGCCAATCCAGCTGCTCGCCACCGAGTGCGCACCAAAGAAACCAAAGGTGAAAATCAACATGCCGACAATCACCAGCAGCAGCGGCGTAAACATCGTCAACGCTAGGCCGGCGAACATCAGCGCAATGGTCGCCCACAGCACTTTGCGTCGCCCCAGCTTGTCGGCCAGCGAGCCAATCTTCGCCGAGCTGTAGATCCCCGACAGGTACACCACCGACAGCAGACCAACAAACACCTGATCGAGGTTGTACGGTGCGGCCAGCAAGCGGTAGCCGATGTAGTTGAACAGGGTGACGAACGCGCCCATCAGCACGAACGCTTCGAGAAACAGCAACGGCAGGCCGGCATCGCGAAAGTGCATGGTGAAGCCGTCGAGCAGGCTGCGCGGGTGCAGCGAGCGTGAACGGAAGTTGCGCGACTCGGGAAGAATCTTCCAGAACACCGCTGCGGCAATCATCGCCAGACCGCCGATCACCAGCATCGCCGTGTGCCAGCTGACGAAGTCGATAAGCACCCCGGTGATCAAACGCCCGCTCATTCCGCCAATCGCGTTGCCGCCGATGTACAGGCCCATCGCCAAGCCGATGTGTTGCGGATGAATTTCTTCGCTCAGATAGGTCATCGCCACCGCTGCCAGCCCGCTCAACGACAACCCGATCAGCGCGCGCATGATCAGCACGCCGTGCCAGCTCGGCATCATCGCGCTGGCCATGGTGCACAGCGCTGCCGCGAACAGCGCCGTCACCATCACCGGTTTGCGCCCGACCCGATCAGAGATCGGCCCGGTGATCAGCAGGCCGATAGCGAGCATGCCGGTGGCCACGGAGAGGATCAGGCTGCTTTGCGCCGCGTTGATCCCGTACTCGTGGGACAGCAGCGGCATCATCGGCTGCACACAGTAGAGCAGGGCAAACGTTGCGAACCCGCCGCTGAACAGCGCCAGCACTGTGCGCATGAACATCGGTGTGCCTTTTTCGATGTAGATCTCTTGCAGTTCGGCGACGACATCGTCCGCCGCAGCAGGCGGGACTTCGTGGGCAAGGGGCGCGACAGCAGTTTTCACTTCAGACCTCGGAGGGCACGGCCAGGCAGGCAATGAAAAAATCATATAGCTGGCTAATGTTTCTATCCAATATATTGTTCGACCTGTTTGATAGCTTTAACGACCTAATGAGGTTTCCATGGAATTGCGTCATCTGCGCTACTTCATCGCCGTTGCCGAGGAGCTGCATTTCGGCCGCGCTGCACAGGTGCTGGGGATTTCTCAGCCACCGCTGAGCCAGCAGATTCAGGCGCTGGAGCAGGAGGTCGGTGCGCGGTTGTTCGAACGCACCAATCGTCGGGTCGAGCTGAGTGAGGCCGGCCGGCTCTTCCTGGAAGAGGCGCGGCTGGTGCTGGCGCAGGTGGATAAAGCGGCCGACGTCGCCCGACGTGCGCAACTCGGTGAGCTGGGCGAGTTGAAGATTGGTTTCACCTCTTCGGCGCCATTCAACTCGACTATTCCCCAAGCAATCTTTTCCTTTCGTCAGCGTTTTCCGGCAGTGCACCTCAACCTGCGTGAGATGAGCAGCACACAAGTTGCCGAGGGCCTGGTCGATGAGTCGATCGAGGTGGGCATTATGCGTCCGCTGGGTTTGCCGGATTCGCTCAGCGTGGTCGAGTTGATGCGCGAGCCGCTGGTCGCCGTGCTCGGTTCCAAGCATCCACTGGCGCAAGGCTCGGAGGAGGGCTTGTTCCTCTCGGCGCTGGCGCTGGAACCGTTCGTGTTCTTTCCGCGCAGCTACGGCAGCGGCCTGTATGCGCAACTGCTCAGCCTGGCCCGTGATGCCGGGTTCAGCCCGCACTTCGCCCAAGAGGCGGGGGAGGCAATGACCATTATCGGTCTGGTCGCAGCGGGGCTGGGGGTTTCGGTATTGCCGGCGTCCTATCAGCGCATGCGCATCGACGGTGTGGTCTATCGACCATTGCTGGATCCAGAGGCTGTTTCTGCGGTGTGGCTGGTGCAGCGTAAGGATCAGAAGTCACCGATGGCCAAGGCGTTTGTCGAACTGCTCACCCGTAAGGTCGAACCCTCAAAGGCGTGATTGCTGTGCAATCAAATCGCGAGCAGGCTCGCTCCCACAGGGAAACGCATTCCAAGGTGGGAGCGAGCCTGCTCGCGAAGGCGTCTGCTCAATCAACACAATGTTCAGGGCAACCGCACCAAATCCCCCTTCAACGCCACCCGCGTGACAAAGATCCCCGCCCGGCACTCGTAGGTATTCAAATCCTTGCGCACATGCTGGTCGTAGTAACTGACGATATTCACCACCGCATTCGCGCCGACCCGCTTGGCATCGGCCTGCAACTTGATCAGATTCGACTGCAACACCCACTCGCAGGAGTTGTGATCGCTCTTGTTGAAACCGTTGGTCTTCAAATCACTGACCACCCCTCGCCGCAACAACTGCTGCGTCCCCTGCGGCCCATTGCCAAGCAGATAGAACTTCACACTGCCATCCAGCCGCCCGGCGCGAATCGCGTCCGACAGCACGGTTTCGAAGGGCATGTACATCAGGTTGGTGGCGTGGCTGGAGCTGGGCAGTAGCGCGAAAAGCGTGGCGGCGATCAGGGCTTTCACTTGCATGGTCATCTCCTTGACGGTGAAAGAGAACCGCGAGTGCAGGGCTGATGGGCTCGCCGTTCCACCAGGCGCGGTGCGACGGCCTGTCCGGACGAGTGTAGAGCGGAAATGAGAAGGGCGCCGAATGGCGCCCTTTGTCGTTTCTACAATCCCATCAATCCACGTGCGCCAAATCACCGCGCAGCGCCACGCTCGACACCACCAGCCCGGCACGGCACTGGAATTTTTCGGTGTCTTTGTACAGGTCGCGCTGGTCGACGCTGGCGATGTTGATCACGGCGTTGGCATCGGCTTTTTTCGCCGCGTTCTGCAGAGTGGCCAGGGCCGACTGCAAGGCCCAGAAGCAGGCGTCTTCGTCGGATTTGTTCGAGCCGTTGGTCTTGCGGCTGCTGCTCACGGTATCGAGCTTGCGCACCTGTTTTGGCAAGGTTTCGCCGGCCAGGTAGAACTTCACGCTGCCGTCGAGCAGGCCTGCGTCGGTGGCGCGTTTGACGCCTTCGCGAAAGCTCAGGTAGGTCGGCTCGTCGGCGCCTTGTTTGACGATGCCCAGGTCGTTGACGAACTCGATGTCCGGGTTGATCGACAGTTCTTTGAGCACGTTGTCGCGCAGGCGGTTGACCCAGCGGTTGTAGTTACCGTGGATCTTGCCGTCCTTGGCATCGAGGCCGTAGCTGCTGCGGTAGTCGATTTCAAACGACGTCGGGGTGAACGGAATATCGACTTCGGCGTGATGGCGACCGCGTACGGTGATCGCCGCTTTGATCATGCCCGGACGTACCGATTGCACGACCCACTGGCGATCGTTCAGCGCAGTGACGATGGCGCGGCTCATCTGTTGCTGGGTGAAGCCGAGGTTGGGCGAGAACTCTTCCTTGGCGTTGTAAACCGGTTTGCTGGTGCAACCGCCGAGCACAAAAGCCAGTGCCAACAGAGCGGCGATGCGGTGAAACTGAGTCATTCCCTTCACTCCAAACGTGTTGCGGTCAGTGCCAGCGGCGGAAAATCAACGAGGTGTTGACGCCACCAAAAGCGAAATTGTTGTTCATCACGTAGTCGTGATGCATCTGGCGGAATTCGCCGCGCAGGTAATCGAGTTTGCCGCAGTGCGGATCGACCTCGTCGAGGTTGAACGTGTGCACGTACAGGTCGCGGTTCATCATCTCGATGCTGAACCACGACTCCAGCGCGCCGCAGGCGCCGAGGGTGTGGCCGAGGAAGCTCTTCTGCGAGCTGATCGGCATGCGTTCACCGAACAAACTGCTGGTCGCCAGTGTTTCGGCAATGTCGCCCTGTTCTGTAGCGGTGCCGTGGCCATTTACATAACCGATGGCCTCTGGCGCCAGCCCAGCGTCTTCCAGCGCCAGCTCCATGGCGCGGCGCATGGTCACTTGTTCCGGACGCGTGGTGTGCTGGCCGTCGGCGTTGCTGCCGAAACCGACGATCTCGGCATGGATGTGCGCACCGCGGGCGAGGGCGTGTTCCAGCTCCTCGAGCACCAGCATGCCGCCGCCCTCACCGATCACCAGACCGTCGCGGCCCTTGTCGTACGGGCGTGGGCTGGTCTGCGGCGCATCGTTTTTCAGGCTGGTGGCGTAGAGCGCGTCGAAGACCATGGCTTCGGTCGGGCACAGCTCTTCGGCGCCGCCGGCGAGCATCAACGGCAGACGGCCGAACTTGATCGCCTCGTAGGCGTAACCGATGCCCTGACTGCCGCTGGTGCAGGCGCTGGACGTCGGGATCAGCCGTCCGGTCAGGCCAAAAAAGATGCTGATATTGGCCGCGGTGGTGTGCGGCATCATCCGTACGTAAGAGTTGGCGTTGAGGCCTTCGGCGACCGAGTTGAGCAGCATATTGCCGAACGCTTTGATTTCGTCGGTGCTGCCGGTGGACGAACCGCAAGCCACGCCCATGCGCCCGTCCTTGATCGATTCGTCGCCGAGCAAACCGGCGTCAGCCAGGGCTTTTTCCGCCGCGCCCACCGCCAGTCGCGATACCCGGCCCATGCTGCGCAATTGCTTGCGGGTCCAGTGCGCGGGCACTGCAAAATCATCGATCGGCCCGGCCAGACGCGTGTTGAGTTCGCTGAATCGGTCCCACTCGTCCATCCGGCGGATGCCACTGCGGTTGGCCGCGAAGTTGCCGGCGATGGTCTCCCAGTCGCTGCCCAGCGAGGTGATGCCGGCCATGCCGGTGACGACGACGCGCTTCATCAGCACAAGCCTCCGTTGACCGCCAGAACCTGGCGGGTGATGTACGAGGCTTCCGCCGACATCAGGAAATTCACCGCAGCGGCCACCTCTTCCGGGGTGCCCATGCGTTGCGCGGGGATCATTTTCATCAGTTCTTCCACCGGCACGTTTTCATCCAGCATCGCCGTGTCGATCAGGCCCGGTGCGACGCAGTTAACCGTGATTTTGCGCTTGGCCAGCTCGATCGCCAACGCCTTTGCTGCGCCGATCACGCCGGCCTTGGAGGCGCTGTAATTAACCTGGCCACGGTTGCCGATCAGCCCCGATACCGAGGTGATGCAGACAATCCGACCAGCGGCGCGGCGGCGGATCATCGGCATCATCACCGGGTGCAGAACGTTGTAGAAACCGTCGAGGTTAGTGCGCAACACCACGTCCCAATCGTCATCGCTCAACGCCGGGAACGCGCCGTCGCGGGTCAGCCCGGCGTTCAACACCACGCCGTAATAGGCGCCGTGGGTTTCCACATCGGCTTCAAGAATGGCTTTGCAGGTTTCCCGATCGGCAACGTCGAATTGCAGAATCCGCGCCTGCCGGCCCAAGGCTTCGATTTCAGCCTGAACGGCTTGCGCTTCGACCACGCCGCTGCGGCAATGCAAGACGATGTCGTGCCCGGCTTGCGCCAGGCGCAAGGCAATGGCGCGGCCGATGCCACGGCTGGAGCCGGTGACCAGTACGGATTCAGTCATCGTTCGACTCCTGTGTCTGTTGCAGATATTGATTGACCTGAGGCGGACGGAACACATTCAGGCGCGCGCTGGCGTGAATGCCGGCGCCGTTGATATGGCATTCGAAGACGCCCATGCCGTTGTCGTCTTCCAGCGAGCGCAGGCCATGGATGGTCAGCTCGCTGCCGGCGGGAAAGGCTTCGACATTGCACTCAAACTTGCGCGTACCGAGCAGAAAGCCCAGCTCCACCGGATTGCCTTTCTGCCGCGCGTGGCACCCGGCAAACGCGGCGACGCTCTGCGCCATCAGCTCGATGCCGACCCAGGCCGGCAGGCTGCCGTCGGGCAGATTGAACAGGCCATCAGGCTGGACCGTGAGACGGGTGTAAATCTGCTCATCATCAAAGCTTGAGATGCTGTCGATCAGAATCATGTCGCCCGCATGGGGCAGCAGTTCGGCGAGCGGCCAGGGGGTCATGGAGCGTCTCCGATAATCAGGCTGACGTTGTTGCCGCCGAAGGCAAACGAGTTGCTCATCAGGTAGCGGGGTGCAATGGACGTCAGGCGTTCGCGCGCGGTCACCCAGTGCAGCGGCGGCAACGCGGGATCGGCCTGCGCATCCCAGACGTGCGGCGGCAAGGCGTGATCGGGGTTGTCGGCGCTCAGGCTCAGCCAGCAGAACGCCGCTTCCAGCGCACCGGCCGCACCGAGGGTGTGGCCGGTCATCGGTTTGGTCGACGAGCACGCGACGCCTTCGGGAAACAGCGTGGCAACCGCCAGGCTTTCCATCGCGTCGTTGTGTTGGGTGGCGGTGCCGTGCAGGTTCAGGTAGCTGATCTGCGCTGCTTGCAGATGGGCGCGGCTCAAGGCTTTCTGCATCGCTTGCAGGGCGCCGCGCCCCGTCGGTTCAGGGGCGGAAATATGATGAGCGTCGGAGCTGGCGCCGGCGCCGAGCAACGCGATGGCCGGGCCGTCGCCGGGTTGCTTGCTCATGATGAACAGCACCGCCGCTTCGCCGATATTGATGCCGCTGCGGTTGGCCGAGAACGGATTGCAGCGCTCGTCGGACATCGCTTCGAGTGACGAGAAACCGTTGAGGGTCAGTTTGCACAGGCTGTCGACGCCGCCGCACAGCACCGCGTCGCACAGGCCCAGATCGAGCAAACGCTGAGCGCTCATCAGTGCCCGGGCGCTGGAGGTGCATGCCGTGGAAATCACATAGGCCGGGCCGCTCAGTTGCAACCAGTCGGCGAGGAAATTGGCCGGGGCGCCGAGTTCCTGTTGACGATAATCGTATTCAGCCGGGAACTGCTGCTCGCGGATGTAGTGCGCCAGACCTCGGCTGGCCTCGTCGATGCCCGAAGTGCTGGTGCCGAGCACCACACCGATGCGCTCGCGGCCGAAGGTCTGGATCGCTTCTTCGATGTCATCGCGAATCTGCAGCGCCGCTTCCAGCAGCAACTGATTGTTGCGGCTGCGCTGATCGGCGAGTTCTGCCGGGATCGGCGCCAGTTCGCCTTGGACGGTCGCGACGGGCAACTCACGCTCCGCCACCCAGCCGGACTCGCGGCGCATGCCCGAGCAGTCGCCGGCGAACAGGTTGCGCGCGACGGTTTGTTTGTCGCGGCCCAGTGCGCAGATCACGCCGAGGGCATTCAGGTAAGCGGTCATGGCGTCGGTTCACCCAACGGAGAAACGCGATACTGCGGGCCTTGAGGCAGGTTCAATTCGAAGCTCAACGGTTGTGAATAACGGATATCCCAGCGCGATGGCAGGGCGCGTTGCTGGCCCTGTTGCAGCGCAGCGGGGTAATTGCGCAGCAGCTCGCCGGACGGGGTCAGGGCGAACAGCAGCGCAGCAAACAATTCCCGGGCTTCGGGGTTCGGCGGCAGCAGGCCATCGGCCTGCCAATGGCCGTCGATCAGTTGCTGACGCGCCTGGGGAATGCCCAGCGGGTCCATCATCGACCAGCGAATGCCCGGGCCTTCGCGCTGGATCACCAGCAACCAGTCCTGGCGTTGTTCGGCTTGTTGGCGTTCGATGTGCAATTGCAGCGGCAGGGGCAGCGTCGGGTTGCTCGCAGGCAGCGGCGCCTGGCTGGCGCAGGCACTTAACAAAAGCATCAAACCGACCACAAAAAGTCGCCACACCGCGGACACTGTGGGAGCGAGCCTGCTCGCGAAGACGCCGGCACATTCAACAAAGAGGCTGGCTGACCCATTGCTTTCGCGAGCAGGCTCGCTCCCACAGGTTATGTGTCGCATCAACGATCACCTTCAAGCGGTTTACGCGCTACCACGTTGACCAACGTCTCTTCCCGTTCACCAAACGGCTTCGGCTTGCGCAAGCCGAACCGCTCGAGCAAACCGAAATCCTTCGACCGGCTCCACCACAGATACGGGTACGAAACATTGCGTTCGCCGAACTCGAAACCCTGCCCGCGAATCATCTGCAGATACTGCGCCGCACTCTTTTGCACGTGCATCGGATGACGGAACAACCAGCGGATCACCCACGTATCAATGTAAGCCTCGGTGGACTCGGCGAACAGCAGATAGCCACCCGGTTTCAGCACCCGATAAAACTCGGCGAGGGCCTTTTCCTGCTCGACCAAATGATGAAAGGTCTGGTGGCAGAACAGCAGATCAACGCTGGCGTCCGGCACATCGAGCGTCGCGCAGTCACTGCCGACCAGCTCCACCTCCAGATCCAGACGCGCCGCTTCTTCGCCGCTCAATTCAAGGCTGTGCGGGTCGGCATCAACGCCGATCAGGCGCTGTGGCGCGAAGGTCTGGCGCAGATGAGCGAACGACTTGCCCTGACCGCAACCGGCATCCAGCAGTACCGGGTTTTGCGGCAGTGCTTCACTGAACAAACCGCGTAAATCATTGATCGCCACGCGCAACACATGGTGCTGCCAGGTGTGGCTGCGCAGGAACCAGAGACCGAAGCGGGTTTCCTCGACGTAGCTGTCGCTCAAGTAATTCATGGGGCGTCCTTTGCACAGAGTTCGGAAATCATCTTCAAGCGGCGGCGGGCTTCACTGACGAACGGGTTGCGTTCATCCCAGGCGTAGCCGGCGAGGATCGAGCAGATCATCCGGCGGATGTCGGCCTGGCTGTCTTGATAAAAAATCACGTCTTGAAAAGTACCGGCATACCAGCCCTCGACGTAGCAGCGGAAGGTGTCGACGCCGCGCTTGAGTGGCTCGGCAAATTCGCCTTGCCAGTCGACCGTTTCACCTTGCAACTGACGGTGCAGCACCGCTGCCGCCATGCTCGCCGAGCGCATGGCGATGGTCACGCCGGAGGAGAACACCGGGTCAAGAAATTCTGCCGCATTGCCGAGCAAGGCAAAGCCCGGCCCATGCAGGGTTTTCACATTGGCGGCATAACCACCGAGCGTGCGCGCCGGGGTGTCCCACACCGCGTTTTTTAATACGCCGGCAAGGCTCGGGGTTTCGGCGATGAAGCCGCGCAGGCAGGCATCCAGATCGGCATCGCGGCCGTTGAAATGCTCTTGCGCCGCGACCACGCCCACCGAGCAACGGCCGTTGCTGAACGGGATCGTCCAGAACCAGATATCGCGATGCTCCGGATGGGTGGTGACGAGAATTTTTTCGCGGTCGAACGCCGGGTTGTCGATGTGATCGTCGACGTGGGTGAACACGGCCTGACGCACGGGGAAATTCGAGGGTGCTTCCAGGTCCAGCAAGCGTGACAGCACACGGCCGTAGCCACTGGCATCAAGGACGAAATCGGCTTCGACGCGATACTCGCTGCCGTCTTCGCGACGCACCTCCAGTTGCGGTTTCACTCGGTCGAAATCGACGCTGACGATGGCGTCGCCGTAGCGGATTTCCGCGCCTTGCAACGCCGCTTGATCGGCCAGCAGCTTGTCGAAGTCGGCGCGCTGGACCTGGAACGTGGTCGGCTTGCCATCAGTGAAGGTGTCGCTGAAATCGAAGGCGCTGTAACGCTCGCCCCAGGCGAATGCGGCGCCGGTCTTGCGCTGGAATCCGGCGGCATTGACGGCGTCGAGCATGCCGGCTTCTTCGACGAAATCCAGGCAATGGCTGAGCAGGCTTTCACCGATCGAAAAGCGCGGAAAATGCTGGCGCTCGATCACCAGCACATCGTGGCCCTTGCGCTTGAGCAACGCCGCAGCGATGGCGCCGGAGGGACCGGCGCCGATGATCACGACCTGACGGGATTCCATTTCAACGATTGGCACGTGAACTCCGGGGCAAAGGATGTTGCAGATTCAATGGCGCGCGATGCAGGCCGATCAGGGCCGGTAGCAGCGTCGCGATCAGGCCCATCAGCATCAGCGCGAAATACAGCGCCGGCGTGATGAGTTGTTGTTGCAACAGCAAATTGAGGAAGACGATTTCGCTCAGGCCACGAATGTTCAGCAGCACACTTTCGCGCCAGCGGCTGGCGCCTTCGAACGAGGCGCCGGCCCAGCCGAGACCGAGCCAGTTGCCGAGCAGTTTACTGGCAATCGGCAACAGCAGCAGCGCCGCCCATTGCAGCGGACCAAGGCTGGCGAGGGCACTGTGCACGTCGATCTGGACGATGCCGAACGTCAGAATCAGCGGGATCGCCAGCCACGTCTGCAAACGGCTCATCCAGCGCGCCGGCAACGGCAGCACCAGCGGCACTTTCAGCGCGGCCATGCACAGCAGGTAGCCGATGCCGAAGATCAGCGCGTTGAGTTTGTAATGCTCGGCCATCACCAGCAGCGCAAAGAAACCGAGGCTGTAGGTCAACGGCCGGCGCACAGCGAGCAGGCGCAACAACAACGGCACACAGGCGAGCCCCAGCGGCAGTAACAGACTGCTCAGATGCAGACTGCCCTGAGCGAGGCCAAACAGCGTCCAGCAGGTCAGGTCAATGAGGATCGCGGTCTGCACCAGTCGCCGAGTGGCGGCCGGCGGATATTCGATGTGGCGCAGGTACAGGTACAGCACCGGGATCGCGGTAATCGCGAACACCAGACCGATCGCCAATGAGTTGAGCCACGGCTGCGCGGGCAACAGCCAATACGCTGCCGCCAGGCCGCAGGCGAACGGCACGAGGAAACTCGGCAGGGCGATTTTCACGCTCTGGCGATCGAGTTTCAGGTCGATCACATCACTGAGGATATGCCCGAGCAGCAGGGCAAAACTCAGGCTGTAGAGGTTCTTCAGCCAGTCTGGCGCGATCAGTTCGGCGCCACTGAGCTGCCAGCCCGGCTCGATCCAGAAATACATCAGCAGCGGCAAGCCGAAGCTCGCCAGTAGCAATTGGCTGACGATCGGGATCAGGCCGAAATGGCGCCCGATGCGCGTGGCCACGGCGAACAACGCCAGGGCCAGCAGCCAGAAGCCGACGACCATCACGCTGCTGGCTCCGTGACGGCGGCGGCCTGTTCGTGGCGTCCGGCCCACGGTGCGAGCATGAAACTGAACGCGAGGCCGAGGCTTACCGACAGACCGAAGTTGCTCACCGCCGGGGTGCTGGAAACCGCCAGCAAACCAAACGACAGCCATGTCGTCACAGCGGCCAGCAGGGTGCCGAGCAGGCTCACCGCCGCACCGCCGACTTGTTCACGCATGAGAATCGCGTAGTCAACGCTGATCGCCGTCACCAGCAGCAGGCCGAACAGGCTGAACAGGGTCAGCGGCTGACCGAGCCAGCCAAGGCTGGCCAGACTGCACAGCGCGGCGAGCAGTGGCAGGGCGACGATGCGCAGGGCACCGCCGAGACCGAACGGCAACATCAGCATCAGCACGATCAACGCACAGGAAGCGAGTTTCAGTTCAGCGGCGCTGATTTGCGTCGCCGCAAAGACTTCATTCAACTCACCGAGACGATCGACCAGCGTCACCCCCGGCAAATCCAGCGCCTGCACCCGCAACAGCGCCGGGTTGTTCAAACCTTGCAGGCTGGTCATCGCCGCCACGCCGTTTTCGCTGGGGCCGAGCCAGAGCGTGCGATAAGGCTCGCCGAGCGGGCCGGCCAGTGCCGCGTCGATGTCCTCGGCGGGCACAGTCTGCAGCTGTTGCAGTTCGTTTTGCAGGGCGGCGAGCGGCACGCCGAGTTCGAGCAGTGGCTGCCAGTATTGCGGCAACTTGTTCAGCGCCTGGCGCACCTGTTCTTGCTGGTTCGGCGGGCTGACCAATTGATCGAGGGCCAGATAGCCTTGCAGCTTGTCGAGGTTGACCAGTTGCTGCAGACGCTCGCTCAGCGCGGCTTGCCGCTCGAGCAATTGCTGCTGATTGTCGGCGCGTACGAGGAAAAACTGGCTGGTCGGCTGATAGCCGGTGATGCGCGCGATGGTCTGCGCTTCATCGGTCAGGCGTTGCGGTGCGCCGACCCACTGGCGAATGTCATTCTTGCTTTGCAACTGCAGCAGACCGCCCACACAGAAGGCGATCAGCAGCGCCAGCAACACTGGCGTGCGCACGCGTTCGAGGAGTTTTTCGCGCAGCGCGACCATGCGCTCGGCCAGGTGCAGCGGCCATTGCGCGGGACGCAGTTCAACGTTTTTCAGCAGTGCCGGCAACAGGCACACCGCCGACAGATAGGCACCGAGCAAGCCGGCGGCGGAGAACACGGCGATTTGCGTCAGCGCCGGGAACGGCGTCCACGCCAGCGCCAGATAACCGATGGCACTGGTGATCAGGCTCAGGGTCAGCCCGGAAAGCGTCAAACGCAACGCCGGCCAACTGCGCCATGGCTTCAGGCTCCAGCTCTTCGACAGATAGTGCAGCGGGTAATCCACGGCCACGCCGATCAGGCTGGAGCCGAGCACCAGTGTCATCACGTGCATATGGCCGAACAGCGCCACACACGCCACCGCGCCGAACAGCATGCCGACCAGCACCGGCACGAACGCCAGCAACACGCGCCAACGGCGGAAAGCGAGCAACAGCAGCAACAGAATACCGACCGTGGCACCGCCGCCGACCCAAGTCATTTCGCGAGTCGCTTGCTGTTGACCGTTGGCGGCGTACAACAAGCCGCTGGCGGCCAGCAGTTGCACGTCGGATTTCGCCGCCTGCTCGCGGCTGGTTTGCAGCAGTGCCGCGACTTGCAGCGGCAGGTTCATATCGAAAGCATTGCCGGTGGTCCGTGCCCGTAGCAGCACCCAGCTCTTGCCGTCGGCATCGGCAATCAGCGCGCCGCTGCCGATGTCCAGTTGCACCGAACCGTGCTGCGGCTGGCTGTTCTGGATGCGCCCGGTCAGGCCCAGCCAGTCATCCTGACTCGGCACCAGACTGAAACCGCTGAACGGGTCGAACAGGGCTTGTACGCGTTGCTGAATGAACACGTCGGGGTGTTCGATCAGCAGTTGCCGATCATCCGCCGAGAGCATCGCCAGTCGCCCGTGCAGCAGTTGCGTGCGCAGCGCGGGCAGATCCGCCTGCAGGTTCCACTGCACTTTCTCGAACAGACCACTGGCCTGCCATTGCTCGCCCAGCGTTTGCGCCATCGCCACCGCGTGCTGACGATCGGCGTGGCCGACCAGCACCAGCATTTCGCGGTTGAGCGGTTCCTGCATGCGTTGTTCGGCGCGCTGTTCGAGGGCGTCCGGGTGAGTGCCGGGCACCAGCTCCATCAGGTTCGCTGATAGCGGCGCACCGTCGCGCCATTGCCAACCGGCCAGCGCGATGACCGCCAGCAAAAGGATCAGAAACAGCCAGGGCAGCCTGCGTTCACTCGGCAAAGTCATGTTGCTCCGCGTCGCTCAACGGTTGCCCGGCGGTGCTGTCCTGCATGCGCAGCACGGTGCTGTCGCCCTGGGTTTCGAGCAGTTCGATGGTTTGCACCAGCGCGCCGCCGTCGATGTTGATCTGGTTGAACACTTGCTTGAGCAGCAGCGAGCGCGGGGTCAGGGTGAGTTTCCACTGCTGTGCATCGCCGCTCAGGGCCAGTTCGAAGTCGCGTTGCAGGCCACTGCTGTCACCTTGCAGTACGGCGAGGAACAAGCGGTTCTGCTCGGCCCCGGCGCTCTTGTTCGGCAGCAGTTGCCAGCCGTTGCCTTCACGCCGGGCGATGCCCTTGGCGGTGATGCGGTAGTCCTGTTGCAGCGGGGTTTTCAGCAGCCAGAGCAGACCGTGGTTTTTCGCCAGGACGAAGTGGCCCTTACTGAGCAACGGCTGGGGCAGGGCGCGCAGGTGTTTTTCCTGGATGAACTGGCCGTGGATCACGTCCGGTTTCGCCAGTTGCTCGCTCAGTTGTTGCAGGTCGAAGGCGTTGGCCAGCGACGACACGGCCAGCAGCGCCACTGCGCCAAGGCTTCTGAATAACAGGTTCATCGCAGCATCCTTTCCACGGCATCGGTGAAGACTTTCGGTGAGGCAAGTTGCATCTCGCGACTGCTCACTTCGACGGCGACCTGCACCGAGCTGGCGCGGGTCAGGCGTTCGCCGCTTTGCAGGTCGGTGATCAGGTAATTGATCTTCAGGCGGTTTTCCCACTCGACCAGGCTGGCGCGCACATTCAGGCGCTGACCGAACACTGCACCGCGCACGTAGCGCAGTTGCAGGTCGATGATCGGCCAGGCATAACCGGCCTCGACCATGTGCGTGTAGTTGTGGCCGATCTTGTCGAGCAGCGCGCAACGCGCCACTTCCAGATACTTGACGTAATGGCCGTGCCACACGACGTGCATGGTGTCGACGTCAAAGAACGGCACGAGGATTTCGGTGTCGGCGTGAAGCACTCCGGCGCTACGCATGCAGCCTCCAGTGTTGCGCGGCGATGCGTTGCAGGCACAGGCGCAATTCGCCTTCCAGGGCGCGGTCTTCGATGACCGGCGGGAAGTCCTTGGCCAGTTCTTCATACATCGCGGCCAGCGACGGTGGCAGCGGTCGCGCGTCTTCGGCTTGAGCACGCAGCCACACGCCTTGATTGGCCGCCAGCAGGGTGGCGGCGGCGACCTGTTCGGTCAGTTCCAGCACGCGGATCGCGTCGCGGGCGGCGATGGTGCCCATGCTGACTTTGTCCTGGTTGTGGCACTCGGTGGAGCGTGAGAACACGCTGGCCGGCATGGTGTTTTTCAGTGCTTCGGCGGTCCACGCGCTGGTGCCGATCTGCACGGCTTTGAAACCGTGGTTGATCATGGCGCGATCCGCCGGAGCACCGGAGAGGTTGCTCGGCAGGCCGTGGTTGTAGCGTTCATCAACCAGCAGCGCGAGTTGCCGATCCAGCAGGTCAGCAACGTTGGCCACCAGGTTTTTCAGGCTGTCCATGGCGAACGCGATGTGCCCGCCGTAGAAGTGCCCACCGTGCAACACGCGTTCGGCTTCGGCGTCGATGATCGGGTTGTCGTTGGCGCTGTTCAGTTCGGTTTCGATGAATGAACGCAGCCAGGTCAGGCTGTCGGCCAACACACCGAGCACGTGCGGGGCGCAACGCAACGAGTAACGATCCTGCAGGCGATGCAGCGGCGCGGTCGGCGCATCGATCGCCAGATCCTTGCGCAACCATGCGGCCACCTGCATCTGCCCCGGATGCGGTTTGGCGGCGAACAGGCGTTCGTCGAAGTGCTCCGGGTTGCCTTGCAGCGCGACCACATTGAGCGCGGTGATGCGTGTGGCCAGTTGCAGCAGGTAGTCGGCGCGGGCGTAAGCGAGGCAGGCGAGACCGGTCATCACCGCAGTGCCGTTCATCAGTGCCAGCGCTTCTTTGGGGCGCAACACCAAAGGCGTCCAGCCGAGTTCGCGATGCACATCGGCAGACTGACGACGTTCGCCACGGAACATCACTTCACGCTCGCCGGACAAGGTCGCGGCGACGTAGGACAGCGGCGTCAGATCACCGCTGGCACCGACCGAGCCCTCTTCGGGGATCAGCGGCAGGATGTCGTTTTCGAGAAAGGCGTGCAGGCGTTCGAGAAGCTCTACGCGCACTCCGGAGACGCCGTGGCACAGCGACTGCAAACGCGCCGCCAGCACTGCGCGGGTGGCTTGCGCGTCGAGCAGTTTACCCAGTCCGCAACCGTGAAAGGTGTAGAGGTGACGCGGCAGCGCTTCGACGTGATGCAGCGGCACCGCAACCACGCAGGAGTCGCCGTAACCGGTGGTCACGCCGTAGATCACGCCTTCCTTGTCCAGCAGCGAATCGAGAAACCGCGCGCCCTTGGCGATGCGTTCGCGATAGTCGGCATCGCTCTGCAACTGCACGGGTGCCTGACGGTTGGCCAGAGCCAGCACGTCTTCGATGTGCAAAGGGCGTTCGCCGAAGGTTACCGGCTCATGGGTTGGCGTCGTCATCGGTCTTCCAGAAAGGGTAAAAGTTGAACCATTGTTGCGGCGCTTCGAGGCAATAGTGACTCAGGCGCTGCGCATAGCGGGTGGCCCACTGATGAATGACCTGCTCGCGCTCGCTGCGCTTCCACACCACGGCATCGGCGAAGGGTTCGAGGGTCAGACGGTAGTGGCCGTCCGGTTGCTTGAGGCACATCAGCAGGTTGACCGGGCATTTCAGCAGGCCGGCGAGCAGCCACGGGCCTTGCGGGAACGGCGCCGGATGGCCGAGAAAGTCCACGGTGACACTGCGCCCGCCGTGCAGCGGCACGCGGTCGCCGGCAATCGCCAGCCACTCGCCGCGCTCCAGCCGTTCGTGCAGTTGCAGCATGATCACCGGGTCGAGTTCGCTGACCTGAATCAGGCGCAGATTGGTCGCGCCAGCTTCACCGAGCAGGCGGTTGAATTGCTCGGCGTGCTTGGTGTGCACCAGCACGTTCATGGTGACCTTTTCGCCGATCTCGGCCAGTGCGCGACACACTTCAAGATTGCCCAGGTGCGCGCCGACCAGCAGTTGCCCGCGACTGCCGCGCAATTGATTGCGCAGCAGGGCCGGGTCGATGATTTCGATTTGTTCGATGCGCAGTTTGCCGTTCCATACGTCGAGCTTGTCGAGCATCGAATCGGCGAACGCCATGAATTGACCGAACACCCGCCAATGAGTGGCGCGTAAATCTTCGCGCTGGCTCCACGCGGCCAGGCGCTGCTGGTATTGCCAGGCACTGCGCCGTGCGGTGCGGCCGAACAGGAAAAAGTACAGGACGATGCCGTACAGCAGCGGACTGAGCAGGCGTCGCCCCAGAACCTTGGCGGCGAATGCGGTGAATTTCATCAGCAAGAAGCTGCCGCGCTCTTCGCGGTCGGCCCAGTGCTTTTTGTCGGCCTCGCCAGTCATGCGCGCCACCGCCGCCAGAGGATCACCGGGAAACGCAGCAACATGCCGAGAAACAGCCGTGTGTGCATGCTGGAAATCAGCGCGTTGTCGTGGAACAGCCGGAAGTGCGACACACCGTCCAGCGGGTAATGCACGCTGGTTTGCAGCCAGCGCATCGGCTGATTGCGCCACGACAGGCGCACGAGAATGTCCGAGTCGAAATCCATGCGCTTGCCGACTTTTGCCGAGTCGATCACCGCCAGCGTCGGCGCCAGCGGATAGACGCGGAAACCGCACATCGAATCGCGAATCTGCAGCGACAGCGTGTTGATCCAGACCATCACATGGGTCAGGTAGCGCGCGTACAAGCGGCCTTTCGGAACGCTCTCGTCGAACAGCGGATAACCGCAGATCATTGCCTCGGGATGGGCGCGGGATTCCTCGACGAAGCGGGCGACATCGTGCAAATCGTGCTGCCCGTCGGCATCGACCTGCAGCGCATGGCTGAAACCCAATAGCGAGGCTTCACGCAAACCGGTCATCACCGCGCCGCCCTTGCCCTGATTGGCAGTCAGGCGCACCAGGTGCACGTTGTCGCGTTCGGCCAGTACGTCGAGCACTTTTGCGCAGGACGGGCTGCTGGCGTCGTCCACCAGAATGCACGGCAGGTCTTGCGCGAGCAGAGCATCGACCACGGAGCCGATCGCGGTTTCGTGGTTATAAACCGGGATCACTGCACAGGGGTTATGCATGGAGTACCTGCCCTTTGTGGCGAGGGAGCTTGCTCCCGCTCGAGTGCGCAGCGCTCGCCCCCGGTAGGGTGTCGAGTATGTTTGGGGCTGCTGCGCAACCCAGCGGGAGCAAGCTCCCTCGCCACAGGTTATGCATCGGCAGCTCCTAGCAGGATTCGTCCGCTGGAGCAGGTCGCCGTGTCATTACGGTAAGCGAAATACAACTTGCGGCGCTCCGGGTCGAAACGCAGGTGCAGTTGGACTTCATCGCCGGGACGCACCAGTTGCTGGAATTTCAGCACTTCCATGCCGGCGAACGGACCGGTCAAATTGAGCAATTGGCGACCGAGGTTCAGTGCCCATTCCACCTGGACCACGCCGGGCAGGACGGGAGCCTTGGGGAAGTGGCCGCTGAAGTAGGCCAGATCCGGCGGCACGCTCAGTTGCAGGCTCCACTCGCCAGCAGTTTCGACTTGTTCCAATACCTCGGGCGCTTTCGGTCGCGGCGCCAGCAACAGCGCTTCGATATCGGCCTGCGGCAACTTGCCTTGGCTGTTCAATGGCAATTGCCGCACCAGCCGCCAGCGCCGGGGCAGGGCCAGGGCTTCACAGTGTTGGCGCAAATGCTGGCGCAGGGTTTCGGTCAGGCTGCGACGGCCGTGCTCACGCAAGGCAAACAGGCCGGCATCGCTGAGCACCAGCAGAGCACCGAGAGAGGCGCGATTTTCCTGGACCACGCCCAGACGTGCTTCGGCGACCCAGTCGTGGGCGACCAAAGCTTGTTCGAGCATGGGCAGCGAGATGCGTTTTTCTTCGAGCTTGACGATCCGGTCCAGTCGCCCGAGCAGTTCGAAGCGACCATCGCTGCCAATGCGCGCGGCGTCGGCGGTGTGTTCGACGTGCCCGGCAGGCAAGTAAGGTGAGGCGATCAGCAGGGCGCCGTCGCTGTCCTGACTCAGTTCGACATTGGCGAACGGTTGCCACAGCGGTTGGCCCTGACGCCAGGCGATACCGCCGGTTTCCGAGCTGCCGAGGATTTCCGTCGGCCATTGCTGCAAGCGTTGCTGCAGACTTTGCGCAGCCTCGAATGGCAACGCACCGCCGGAGGAAAACACCCGGCGTACGGCACTCAGGGCCGGCCAGTCGAGGTTGTCGCCCATGCGCTTGAGCAATGCCGGGCTGGCCACCCATGCAAAGGCTGGATGTTCGCGGCTGGCGCGCTGCAAGTCTTCGGGGAACGCCAGTTGCCGGCGCACAAACGGACGCCCGGCGCACAGCGGCCACAGCACGCGAAACAGCAAACCGTAGATATGTTGAGTGGCGACGCTGCCGATGACGCAGGCCTCGCCGAGATCCGCGCCCCACAGTTGCTCCAGCGCTTCGACTTCATTGGCCAGTTGACGCAAGGTTTTGTCGATGCGCTTGGGCTCGCCGCTGGAACCGGACGTGCACAGACTCAGACGACACTGGTCGAGATCCAGTTCGGCGCCGGGTAGCGGCGGCTGCTGAACGTCGCTCAGATGAGCGTCATCGGCTTGATCCGTCAGCCACAGGTCGACTTCGCTCGCCCAGCGCTGGCGGGTTTGCGCTTGCAGATCCGAGGGCAACAGAACACTGACGCCCGCGCGCCATGCGCCCAGCAAAGCGATGGCCAGTTCGGCGGCATCTTCCAGATGCACAGCCAGGCGTTTCACGCCTTGCGCTTGCAGACCGGCGGCAACGCTCAAGGCCTGTTCGCACAGTTGCGCATGTTCGAGGGCCGGGGCGTGGCTGATGGCCCGCGCCGGCACAGGCTTGAGCAATAGCTGCTCAAGTTTTATCCAGTTCATGTACGGCCTCTTACCCGTTGTCGTATCAGCCATTCAATGGCAAACATCAGGCCGATCAATCCATAGGAGATCAGGCCGGTGTACAACATCCACCAATTCAGCGGCGCCCACAGGGTCAGGAGGGCGGCGCACAAACCGTTGCAGAAGAAAAACACACTCCAGGCCACGGTGACCTTTCGCGTATAGCGAATCGCAATGTCCGGTAGCTCCGGCTCATGCAAGCGCGCCAGGCGCTCAACCATTGGTGGCCCGAATTTCAGGCTCAGGCTGAACAGCACCAGCATGAAACCGCTGATCAGCACCGGATACCAGCGCAGCAACAACGGGTTGTCGAACAGCGCCAGCAGCAGGCAGAACACAATGGCCACGACAGCCATCCACAGGCTGCCGGGTTTGCGTTCGCCAGTCAGTGCGCGCGCCAGCCACAGGCTGCCCAACAGCAGGCCGAACTGCCACGGGGCAAAGTGCTCCATGCCGAAATACACCGCAAAGGGGTACAGCAGACCGGCCAGCAGCAGGCCGAGGCCGATCAATCGGCTCATGCGGCCGGTTGAACCAGACGGTAGACCGCCTCGACCACGTCGCCGACAGTGCGCACCGATTTGAATTCTTCGGCGGCAATTTTCTTGCCGGTCTGGCGCTTGATGTGATCGATCAGATCGACCGCGTCGATGCTGTCGATTTCCAGATCCTGATACAGGTTGGCGTCCAGGCTTACACGGGCAGGATCCAGTTCGAACAGCTCGACCAAGGCATCGCGCAGGGTGTTGAAAATATCGTCACGAGTTTGCATGGTCCGGTCTCAAGCTGCCTGTTTTGCCGTGACGAACGCCGCAAGGCTGGCCACGTTGGTGAAATGGTTACGGGTGTCTTTGGCGTCGGCGTCGATCTTGATGCCGTATTTTTTCTGGATGGCCAGACCCAGCTCCAGCGCGTCGACGGAATCCAGGCCCAGGCCTTCGCCGAACAGCGTCTGGTCGTCACCGATGTCGTCGACGCTGATGTCTTCGAGGCCGAGGGCGTCGATGATCAGCAGTTTGATGTCACGCACCAGGCTAGGGGTGTTCAGATCGCTCATCTTCGGCGAGCTCCTTAATGAAGTAGGTGTGCAAATAATCGTTGAGCTTGCGCGAGGCCTGCGGTGCAGGGCCTTGCGCGGCGAAGGCTTGTGGGTCTATATCGGCCCCGACGCGAAAACTGAAGTGCACGCGGCGGCTGGGGATCCGATACCAGGGTTCGGCTTTGGTCAATGTGGTCGGGCTGACCTTGATGATCACCGGCGTGAGGATTTTCGCACCGCGCAGGGCAATCGCCGCAGCGCCCCGATGAAAGGCCGGGGCCTGACCGGGCTGGGTGCGCGTGCCTTCGGGAAAGATGATCAGGGTCTGGCCGTTCTGCAGGGACTGCGCGGCGGCATCGAGCATGTCCATGCTGCCGTCGTTGCTGATGTATTCGGTGCGGCACAACGGACCACGGGTGAAGGGGTTTTCCCACAGGCTTTTTTTCACCACGCAATTGGCCTGGCGCACCAGACCGATGAGGAACACCACGTCGATCAGCGACGGGTGGTTGGCGATAATCATCTGCCCCGGCCGGCCGAGCCGCTCGGCGCCCTGAATGTCATAGGTCAGTACGCCGGTACGAGCCATGAACCGCACGAAAAACCAGAACAGCCGGCTGACGGTCTGCCGCGCGCGTTGGCGATGCACAACCGCGTCACCGGGCAGGCAAGCCAACAGCGGAAACACCAGCACACGCAGGCACAGCCCGCCTAGCCCGAACAGGGCGAAGCTTGCGGCGGTGGCCAGCAGGCGCCAGTAATAGGCATCACGGTGTTTTTCGGTCACGGGTTGCGTTGCCAGGTCCATACACGATTTTTCCACGCATGTTGGCAATGGGTTTGCTGGCCGAGCAGGGTTTGCAACAGATTGAGCGCGTGGGGCCAGTGCGCTTTTGACCGTGTTTCTGTGGCGCTGTTCAGGGTCAGCCGCCAGTCGGTACCGGGGGTGAGCAAAAGCCCGAGTGCGTAGGGAAAAGGGACATCGTCGATCCACGCCGAATAGGCTTCGGGCGGTTGCTCTTCGGTAATGACCAGCAGCACCGCGGGGGCGCCTTCATTGAGCAGCGCCGCCGCTTCGAGCATGCCGTGCTCAAGGCCGTCGCCGGCCGCAGCGAGAGCGGTCATTTCGCTGGTTTCGCCACGCATGATCGACCACAGACCGATGATCGCGTTGTGCACGGAGAGGCTGAACTGGGTCGGCGACAGCGGCTGTTCGGTCGCCAGATCGCTAAGGATGTCGTAAGTCCGTGGGGTTTCACCGTGGCGCGAGACGAAGACCAGCGGCAGGTTGTCCCGCCCGTCGGCCAGGGGCCAGCCTACGCTGAACGCCATGCGCGCCAGTCGGCTGAGGCGACGGCGCTGCATGGCCGGTAAAAACGACACATCGGGCGCGGCATCACTGCGCTGGAGTACGACCGGTTGTCGGCTCCAGGCCTGCCAGGCGTCCACGCTGTCGAGGCCAGGGGCCCACGCGCGCCATTGGGCGATGTTGAAGTTGATCACGGACATTCATCCCGCCCCTGCGGGCATTTGTTGACGCGTTGAGTGGCCAGAGCCGCAGCAGGCTTGACGTGGCGCATGGCGCCGGGTGGCGCGCATTATCCCGGTGCGACGAGTGTGTAGCAAATGCTGGTTACATGTTGCACAACGAAATGTACCGAGTGGTTCATGGTAAAGAGTGTCAATTGGCCATTATCCAGATAGACGGAGCTTTGTCTGTCGGACATTTCGGCGATCAATTGCAGTTTTTGCTCTGTTGCCATGGGGATATTTGCACCTGACCCTGTAGTCCGTGTCCATGAAGGTAGCGAAGCCAACCCGCACGCATCTACACTCGGTCATTCTTTGATACACGGAGGTTTTGTCATGCGGCGCGTGGTGTTCAATCAGAAAGGTGGGGTAGGCAAGTCCAGCATTGCCTGCAATCTGGCGGCGGTCAGCGCCAGCGAGGGTTATCGCACGCTGTTGGTCGACCTCGACGCCCAGGCCAACTCCACTCAGTATCTGACCGGGCTCACCGGCGACGACATCCCGATGGGCATTGCCGACTTTTTCAAGCAGACCCTGTCTTCCGGGCCGTTCTCGAAAAAGAATCAGGCGGACATCTACGAAACCCCGTTCGACAACCTGCACATCATCACCGCCACGGCCGAGCTGGCTGACTTGCAGCCCAAGCTTGAGGCCAAACACAAGATCAACAAGCTGCGCAAATTGCTCGATGAGCTGTCCGAGGATTACGACCGGATTTATCTCGATACGCCGCCGGCGCTGAACTTTTATGCGGTATCGGCGTTGATTGCTGCCGATCGCGTGCTGATCCCCTTCGATTGCGACAGCTTTTCCCGTCAGGCTCTGTACGGGCTGATCGCGGAGATCGAGGAGTTGAAAGACGACCACAACGAAGGCCTGGAAGTCGAAGGTATTGTGGTGAACCAGTTCCAGGCCCGGGCGAGCCTGCCGCAGCAGATTCTCGATGAGCTGATTGCCGAAGGTCTACCGGTGCTGCCGGTGTACCTGAGCAGTTCAGTGCGCATGCGCGAATCGCACCAGGCCAGCATGCCGCTGATCCATCTCGACCCGCGCCACAAGCTGACCCAGCAGTTCGTCGAACTGCACAACTTGCTCGAAGATCACTGATCTCCCAAATTGCACCCCCACACTGTGGGAGCGAGCCTGCTCGCGAAGAGGCCGGTAGATTCAACATCTGAGTTGACTGACCGGACGCCTTCGCGAGCAGGCTCACTCCTACAATTGGATTTGTGTTGGGTCAGATCCCCTGGCTACGCAGCCAGGCCATCAACTGCGGCAGCGGAAACGCGCCGCTCTGCCGCGCCACTTCCTTGCCGTTCTTGAACAGAATCAGGCTCGGAATCGAGCGAATCCCCAACTGCGCCGACAATTGCTGATTGGCCTCGCTGTCGAGCTTGGCCAACCGGCACTTGCCCGCCAGTTGCGCCGCCGCCTGTTCGAACACCGGTGCAAACGACTTGCACGGCCCACACCAGTCCGCCCAGACATCCACCAGCAGCGGCAGATCACCTTTGATCTGGCTGGCGTAGTCGCCTTGCTTGAGTTCGAAGGGTTTGTTCAGCAGCACGGCGGATTTGCAGCGCCCGCATTTTGGCTGGTCTGCGAGGCGCTCGGCCGGGATGCGGTTGAGGCCGTTGCAGGAGGGGCAGGGGATGAGGAGTGGGGTGGTCATGTTCGGCTCGTTGAGTTTAGCGGTTCGTACAACTTATCTGGTGCCGTACGAACTGTTTATCAAGATGAGGCGCTGGCACTCACGAAGAACAACTGATCTCCAAATGCTTGCCCCACTCCGGAGGCCGCTCGGCATAGCTCTCCATGCCCGGCTGCTCCTCAAACGGCTTGCTCAGCACCGCATGCAGCCGGCGTACCTCTGAGTAATCGCCTTGCTCAGCCGCATCGATGGCTTTTTGCGCCAGGTAGTTGCGCAGGATGTACAACGGATTGACCGCATGCATCCGTGCGCGGCGCTTTTCCTGATCGGCGTCGCCATCGCGGGCAACCCGGGCGACGTAGCGTTCGCCCCAGGCATCAAAGCCCTTGATGTCGACGAAATCGTCGCGCAAACGGGCCACGGCTTGTGCGGCTGCTGCTTCGCCGAGTCGACGGAAGAACAGCGTGTAATCGACGCCGCTGTTCTGCATCAGTTGCAGCAGGCTCTCCAGCAGTTGCTGGTCGTCCTCTTCAGCGCTGGTAAAGCCGAAACGACGGCGCATCAGGTCCAGGTAATGCGCCTGGAACAGCGGCAGATATAGCCCGAGAGTTTCGCGCAGCGCTTCGACGCTGATGAACGGCGTCAATGCCTGCGCCAGCGCACTGAGGTTCCACTGGCCGACCGGCACCTGATTGCTGAACGAATAGCGCCCCTGATCATCCGAGTGGTTGCAGATGAAGTTGGCGTCGAAGTCGTCAAGGAAGGCGAACGGGCCGAAGTCGAAGGTGATGCCGAGGATCGACATGTTGTCGGTGTTCATCACGCCGTGGCAGAAACCGTAGGCCTGCCACTTGGCGATCAGCTCGGCGTTGCGCTCGACGATCTCGCGGAACATCGCCAGATACGGTTCCGGTTGTTCCAGGCACTCGGGAAAGTGCATCGCCAGCACATGCTCGCCGAGTTGCTTCTGCTGCTCGGGGCGCTTGGTGTAATAGAAATATTCGAAGTGGCCAAAGCGGATGTGGCTCGGCGCCAAGCGCAGCACCATCGCCGCGCGCTCCTGCTTTTCGCGCCAGACCGGGGTGTCGGAGCCGATCACGCACGCCGCGCGCGACGAAGGAATGTTCAACGCGAACAAGGCTTCGGAGGCGAGGAATTCGCGGATCGACGAACGCAGCACCGCGCGGCCATCGCCCATGCGCGAAAACGGTGTCTGTCCGGCGCCCTTCAGGTGCAGGTCCCAATGCTCGCCGGCCGCGTTGTACACCTCGCCCAGCAATAAACCACGACCGTCGCCCAGTTGCGGCGTGTAACCGCCGAACTGGTGCCCGGAATAGACCATCGCCCGCGGCTCGGCATCGGCCCACAGCTTGTGGCCGCCAAACAGTTCGGCAAATTCCGCGGTTTCGGCAGTCGCCGGTTCGAGGTCCAGCAAGGCCAAGGCTGCCGGGCTGGCGACGACCAGGCGCGGATGGTCGATCGGCTCGGGCAGCACGTGGGCGCAGAACGCATCGCCCAGGCGGGCGAAGCGATTGTCGAAGGTCAGTTCGTCGAGGGCTTTCAAGGGCCGGCTCCAGCAGAATGTCCGAGCATTCTGCTGGGAATAGACCGGTTAGTCGAGTTTGGCCGGCGGCGGCTCTTGCAACGGTTTCTGATCGTCGGCAATCGGCACGATGGTTTTCGTTTCCGGCTCGATCGGCACCATCTTGTATTCCTGACCGTGAAGGTTCTTCAGGTACACCTCCATCTGCCGGAACGAGATGTTGATGTGCTGCTTCTTGAACTCGCGGTTGATGAAGCGGTTGACCTCATCGAGTACCGGGTTGCGGTCGCCGAGGTCACGCACGTGCATGCGCAACTCGTGGTCGAGGGTGCTTTCGCCGAAGTTGAGGAAGTACACGTGCGGCTCGGGTTCCTTGAGTACGCGCGGGTTCTCGCGTGCGGCCTTGAGCAGCAGTTCCTTGACCAGATCCAGGTCCGAGCCGTAATCGACGCCGAGTTTCAGTGTCACTCGGGTGATGGTGTCGGTCAGCGACCAGTTGATCAGTTGCCCGGTGATGAACGTCTTGTTCGGGACAATGATGTCCTTGCGGTCGAAGTCAGTGATGGTCGTGGCGCGGATGCGGATCTTGCTCACCGTGCCCGACAGGTTGCCGATGGTGATGGTGTCGCCGATCCGCACCGGGCGTTCGAAGAGGATCATGATGCCGGAGATGAAGTTCGCAAAGATCTCCTGCATGCCGAAACCGAGGCCGACGGACAGCGCCGCCACCAGCCATTGCAACTTGTCCCAACTGACGCCGAGGGTCGACAGGGTCGAGACGAAACCGACGCCGGCGATCACATACGACAGCAACGTCGTGGTCGCATAGGCACTGCCCTGGGCCAGATTGAGCTTGGACAGCACGAACACTTCGAGCAAACCGGGCAAGTTGCGCGCGAGGGCGAAGGTGATGCCGATGATGATCAGCGCGCCGAGCATGTCGCCGATGCTGATCGGCACCATGCTCATGTTGGCGCCGGTGCCGCTGGTGTATTCGTAGAGGGTGATGTTGTCGAGGTACGAGAACACCGAAATCAGGTCTGACCAGACCCAGTACAGCGCCGCGATGAAACCGCCGAGCAGGGCCAGACGGATCAGGCGCAGGGACTGTTCGTTGACCTTTTCGATGTCCAGGGTCGGTTCTTCGATCACCGCTTCGCCGTCGCCGGCCTCTTTCGCCGCCTGACGTTTGGCCAGGGCACGCTGATAAGCCAGGCGACGCGCGGCAACGCTCAGACCACGGACGAAGGTAGCTTCGATCACCAGCCAGAACATCAGCAGGTACAGGGTGTTGATCAGGCGGTCACTGAGTTTCAGCGCGGTGTAGTAGTAGCCGAAGCACACAGCGACAAACAACGCGATCGGCAGCAGGGTGAACATCACCCCGACGGCCTTACGGAACAGCGAGGCGTTTTCGTGGGCCGGGCTGCTGATCAGCAAGCGACTGAGCAGCCAGGCCATCAATGCGTAGCAGGTCAGTACCACTGGCATACCGAGTACATCGTCGGCGAGTGCTGCCGGTTGTAATTCGGCGACCGCCACCACGGCCACCAGTGCCATGACCACCAGTCCGAGCCGGCGTACCCAGCCTTGCAGGAATTCGACCTGGGGTTTTTCCCAGCGGAAGTGCAATTCTGCCACGCCGCCGGGCGCGAGAATCCGGTAAGCGGTGTAGAACACCAGCCAGGCCTGGCCCATTTGCAGCAGCGCCGCGCCCATGTTGGCATTCTGCCCTCGCGCGTCGATCTGCAAGGCCAGACCGCATAGCGCCAGACCCAGTGCCACCGGCATCGCCAGCAGGATATTGATCAGGATCGCCTGCGGGGTGTGCCACTGGCTGTCGCGTTTGAAGTGACCAATGTCCTGGTGAACCTTGTTCAATCGCGCGTACAGATTCTTGCGTCGCCACAACAGGGCGCCGATCAGCAGGGCCAGCGGCAGGAACAGCAACGGCCGTTGGGTCAGGCCGTCGGTCAGTTCGCTCAGGCTCGAGGCCCACGGCAGGGTGTCGACCTGACGCTTAAGGCGCTCCGGCACACCACGCATCCACTCAAGGTCCAGCGGCTTGTTGCTCGGAATCCAGAACATCTGCTCGTCCAGCGTTGCGCGCAGGCTCTGCGCGGTGCTCAGCAGTTGTTTCTGGTTGAGTTGCAGGGTGATCGATTCGTTGAGCATCGAGCTCAGTTCACGGTTCAGACGCTCCAGCAGATCAACTCGGGTATTGGCCAGATCCAGCAGGCTTTTGCGTAACTGCGGGGTGACTTGTTCCGGTGGCTGGGTGGCCAGCAGGTTGTCGACATAGGCCGCCGGATTGCTCAGCAGCTCGCGCTGCTGGCTGACATCAAACTGGTACAGGCGAATGTCGGCGATCTGGTCCGCCAGATCGCGGTCGACCTTGAGGCGTGGCAGCGCCTGTTTCTGCTTATAAAGAATCTTCGACAGCAGCAGGCTGCCCTTGAGCACGTTGATCTGCTCATCCAGCGCCGAGTCGCTTTGGGTCAACGTGTCGAGCTGCTGTTTGGTTTGCAGATTCTGCTGAGTGACCTCGTTGAGACGGTCGGTGCTCTTGAGCAGATAGTCCGATAGCTTGAGGTTGGCGGCGCTTTCGGTGGCGAGCAGGCTGCTGCTGCCGGCCTTCTGCGCTTCGATAGATTGCTGGGTGACGGTTTCCTGCGACTGCGCCAGACGCTTCTGGTTGATCAGGGTTTGCAGTTCCTGAATCTCGCGGTCGAGGCGGTCAGACTTCTCCGAGAGCAAGTCATGCTGAGCATTGCCCAGATCCTGCAACTGGCTGTTGCCGGCCAGCTCCTGACGGCGTAACGGGATCAGTGCGTTCAGCGCCGCCAGCTCGGCGTTCAACTGGTCGCGTTGCTCGGCGCTGACGGTCTTGCCTGCGTCCTTGCCGGACTTGAGGATGTTATTGATCTGCTGGATGCGCGTCTGACTGGTGGAAATCTCAGCCTGGGCGCGCTCGGGCCGGGTCTGGGCGGTGATGATCAGGCTGTTGGCGTCGGCCAGGGCCTTTTGCATATCACTTTGCTGGGTCGAGCGATCGGTGAGGATTTGCTCCAGCTGCGGAATCGACTCCTTGGGGAAACGCTGCGCCACCGGTACCACGGGCGTGGCTTTGAGGCGCGTCAGTTCGCGGGTGTTTTCGATCGTCTGCTTGGGCGCGGTGGCCAGTTGCTGCTTGAGATCAATCAGCTTCTGCTCGTAATCACGCTGATTGTTCAGTTGATTGAGCGTGTTCTGCAGGACGGTCTGCAGGCTCTTTTTATCGGCATCCGGCAGTTTGCTGTCGGCGAGTTTGTCCAGGCTGGCCTGCACGGCGTCGCTGGACGGTGGTTCGGCGGCGTACAGCGGGCCGACGGTAAGACTCAGGCCCAGCAGGGCCGCGGCGAAAAAGGAGCGCAGGGTAGGCATAGAGACCGGTCAAGCAAGTGAGAGTGAACGCAGTTTAGAGGAAGAGCCCGGGGCCCGGGCGACTTCCTTCGGGGAATCTGACGCCCACTTTGCCGATCTTGTTCCCGTCCATGACTGCAACCGTCCAGTGGGTATTGTTCCACTCAACCTGGTCGCCCACGATCGGAGCACCACCGACTTTGTGGGCGATGAAGGCGCCCAGGGTCATGTCCGGATCGATGCCCTCGGCGGGCAGGCCATAGAGTGCAGCAACCGCTTTAAGCTGGGCGTCTCCTTCGAGCACGAAATCGCCGAAGAAACGCAGATCGAGGCCACGTTGCGGCGCCTGACTGAACAGTTTTCCGAGGGCGCCAAGGTTGTGTTCATGACCGATAACGCACAGTAAATCATCGACTTCCAGCACCGTACTACCCGACGGATGGAGCAGTTGCTGGCCACGAAACAGGGCGGCGATGCGCGTACCTTCGGGCATTTTCAGTTCGCGCAGGGGCGAACCGATGCACCATTTCTCCGCGCCAAGCTTATAAACGAACAGTTCCCACTCGCTGGTGACGTGGACTTCCAGTGCTGCTCGGGAAATCGGCGCGGGCTCCGGCGGTACCGTCACCTTCAACAACTTGGCCACCCACGGCAGGCTCGTGCCCTGCACCAGCAGTGACACCAGCACGATGAAGAACGCGAGGTTGAAATACAGCTGCGCGTTCGGCAGCCCGGCCATCAGCGGGAACACTGCAAGAATGATCGGCACCGCGCCGCGCAGGCCGACCCAGGAAATAAAGGCTTTTTCGCGCCCATGGAACGCCTTGAACGGCAGCAGGCCGACCATCACCGACAGGGGGCGTGCAAACAGAATCATCCACAGTGCCAGACCGAGGGCGGGCAGGGCGATCGGCAGTAAATCGTGGGGCGTCACCAGTAGCCCCAGCACCAGGAACATGCCGATCTGCGCCAGCCACGCCATGCCGTCGAGCATGTGCAGAATGCCGTGACGGCTGCGCACCGGACGGTTGCCGATGACCAGGCCGCACAGGTAAACGGCGAGGAAGCCGCTGCCGTGCAGGGCGTTGGTCAGGGCGAATACCACCAGACCGCCGGCGATTACCAGAATCGGATACAGGCCGGCCGCGAGGTTGATGCGGTTGACCAGTTGCAGCATCAACCAACCGCCACCGAGGCCGATCACGCCACCGATGCCGAACTCGCGGATCAAGTGAGTCAGCAGGCTCCAGTGCAGGCCGGTCTGGCCGCTGGCGAGCATGTCGATCAGGGTCACGGTGAGAAACACCGCCATTGGGTCGTTGCTGCCGGATTCGATTTCCAGGCTGGCGGTTACCCGTTCGTTTAGGCCCTTGCCGCCGAGTAGCGAGAACACCGCTGCGGCGTCGGTTGAGCCGACGATGGCGCCGATTAGCAGGCCTTGAATCAGATTAAGGTCAAACAGCCACGCCGCAGCCATGCCGGTCAGCCCGGTGGTGATCAACACCCCGACCGTAGCCAGCGACAGTGCCGGCCACAAGGCCACACGGAAACTTGAAACCCGAGTGCGCAAGCCGCCGTCGAGGAGGATCACCGCCAGGGCGAGGTTGCCGACCAGATAGGCCGTCGGGTAGTTGTCGAAAATGATCCCGCCACCGTCGACCCCGGCCGCCATGCCGACCGCCAGGATGATGACCAGAATCGGAATGCCGAGACGAGAAGAAAGCGAGCTGACAAGAATGCTTGCGCCTACCAGCAACGCGCCGATCAAGAACAGGCTGTTGATGGTCGTCGCATTCAAAGGCAGTACTCCAGAAGCGTAAAGGCGGGCACAAACTGACCATGCAGTCTGCGTGCCAGCGATTCTAACCTGTTGAAATGTGATGCTGTCAAAAAGCTTTTTACGCTGGGGGATTCGAGGTTTGGGTTCGGCTGGCGATTGCTGCCCTCACCCTAGCCCTCTCCCGGAGGGAGAGGGGACTGATCGCGGTGTTTTGTGCGAGGTACATCGACTGAAAATTCTGAGTCGAACTCAGGTTTGAAAAGCACAGAGATCTGCTCCCTTTCCCCCTCTCCCTCTGGGAGAGGGCTGGGGTGGGTAAAGACCGGGTACATCCTTTACGTTTGAGACCGGGGACATGGTTT
>NZ_MOBX01000016.1 GCF_003732425.1 Pseudomonas fluorescens | reverse complement strand
AGCGTTACACGCTGCTGTCAACACCTCTTTTTCAACTTCTTTCTGGCTTCGATAAACTGAAGCAACCCACTGCCGAAACCTACATAACTCATTGAATCTCAAGGAGTTTTCCGTTTCGACTGCGCCGGAAGTGGGGCGAATTATAGACATCTGAAATCTGCCGTCAACCGTTAATTTCGCTTTTCTTTCAATCACTTGCGGATTGGCTAAAAAACAGCCAATCGCAGCTCAATATAGGAAGAAACCGCTGCGCCTCTATATAGAAGGAATGTTTACAGCACCCCAGCCGCCTTTAAATCAGCCACCGCACCCACGCCCATCCCCAACACCCGCTGCAAAACATCCAGCGTATGCTCGCCCAACAAGGGTGGCGCATGCCGATACTCGACTGGCGTCTGCGACAAACGAATAGGGCTGGCCACCTGAGGCACCATCCCCGCCAATGCATGCGGCATCTCTATCGCCAATCCACGCGCTTTGACCTGAGGATCTTCGAACACCTGTGACAAATCATTGATCGGCCCGCACGGCACACCCGCCCTCTCCAGCTGAGCAACCCATTCGGCAGTCGTCTTGAACACCGTAGCCTGACGAATCAAAGGAATCAGCTCCGCGCGGTTCGCCACCCGCAGTTTATTGGTCGCGAACCGCGGATCATCCGCCCACTGCGGTTGCCCCGCCACTTCGGCAAACTTGCGGAACTGCCCGTCATTGCCCACGGTGAGGATGAAATCACCGTCAGCCGTAGGAAAGTCCTGATAAGGCACGATGTTCGGATGCGCATTGCCCAAGCGCTTCGGTGCATTTCCCGTCGTCAGGTAGTTCATCGCCTGGTTAGCCAGACACGCCACCTGCACATCGAGCAACGCCATATCAATGTGCTGACCACCGCCGTCATGGTCGCGATGTGCCAGTGCTGCGAGAATCGCTACCGTCGAATACAGACCGGTGAGAATATCGGTCAACGCGACACCAACCTTCACCGGTCCGGCGCCTTCATCACCCTCAGGACGCCCGGTCAGGCTCATCAGCCCACCCAAGCCCTGAATCATGAAGTCATAACCCGCGCGCTTGGCATACGGCCCGGTCTGACCAAAACCAGTGATCGAGCAGTAAATCAGATCAGGATTGATCGCCTTCAGCGACTCATAATCCAGACCATAAGCCGCGAGTCCACCGACCTTGAAGTTCTCGATGAGAATGTCCGACTTCGCCGCCAACTCCCGCACCAACTTTTGGCCTTCGGGACGCGTGAAGTCGATGGTCACCGATTGCTTGTTGCGGTTGGCCGACAGGTAATAAGCCGCTTCCGACGTGTTCTCGCCATAAGCGTCTTTAAGGAAGGGCGGTCCCCAGGCGCGAGTGTCGTCACCATTACCCGGGCGCTCGACCTTGATCACCTCGGCGCCAAGGTCGGCGAGAATCTGCCCGGCCCACGGCCCGGCCAACACGCGCGATAAATCCAGTACCCGCAGATGCGACAGCGCGCCCATGCTCGCTCTCCTGTTAATAGAACGCCTGCAGACCGGTTTGCGCACGCCCAAGGATCAGCGCGTGAACGTCGTGAGTCCCTTCATAGGTATTCACCACCTCCAGGTTGACCAGATGACGGGCCACGCCGAACTCATCGGAAATGCCGTTACCACCGAGCATGTCGCGAGCCATACGGGCGATATCCAAGGACTTGCCGCACGAGTTGCGCTTCATGATTGAAGTGATCTCGACCGCAGCAGTGCCCTCATCCTTCATACGACCCAGGCGCAGGCAGCCTTGCAGGGCCAGGGTGATTTCGGTCTGCATGTCGGCCAGTTTTTTCTGGATCAACTGAGTGGCGGCCAATGGACGACCGAACTGCTGACGATCCAGGGTGTACTGACGCGCGGTGTGCCAGCAGAACTCGGCAGCGCCCAGCGCCCCCCAAGAGATGCCGTAACGTGCGGAGTTGAGGCAGGTGAACGGACCTTTCAGGCCACGTACGTCCGGGAAGATGTTCTCTTCCGGCACGAACACGTTATCCATGACGATCTCACCGGTGATCGACGCGCGCAGACCGACTTTGCCGTGGATCGCTGGAGCACTCAGGCCTTTCCAGCCTTTTTCCAGGACAAAGCCACGAATGTCACCGGCATCGTCTTTGGCCCAGACCACGAACACATCGGCGATCGGGCTGTTGGTGATCCACATTTTCGCGCCGGTCAGGCTGTAGCCGCCGTCAACTTTACGTGCACGGGTAATCATCGCGCCCGGATCCGAACCGTGGTTGGGCTCGGTCAGGCCGAAGCAGCCGATCCATTCGCCGGACGCCAGCTTCGGCAGGTACTTCTGCTTCTGTGCTTCAGTACCGAATTCGTTGATCGGCACCATCACCAGCGACGACTGCACGCTCATCATCGAGCGGTAGCCGGAGTCGACACGCTCGACCTCACGGGCAATCAGGCCATAGCTGACATAGTTCAGACCGCTGCCGCCGTACTGCTCAGGGATGGTCGCGCCCAACAGGCCGACTTCGCCCATTTCGCGGAAGATCGCCGGGTCGGTTTTCTCATGACGGAAGGCTTCAAGAACACGTGGTGCGAGGCTCTGTTGAGCAAACTGCTCGGCGGTGTCACGGATCATGCGCTCCTCTTCGGTGAGCTGTTGATCCAGCAACAGGGGATCGATCCAGTTGAAGCTAGCTTTACCGCCCATGAGTGTGTCCTCGCAAATCGGGTGAATTAACGTGGCATTGATCCTAGGCGCGGTTCGCTGTCGCGGCAAACGAGGATTTCGCATTCTGTTGTGCTAATTTCTCACTCCGAAACGTCGCGAAATGCCTTTTATGCGGCGCATTAGTGAGGTTGACGTACATGCGCAGAAAGATCCCCAGCACCACCGCCCTGATCAGCTTCGAAGCTGCCGCGCGCCACGAGAGCTTTACCCGAGCCGCCGAGGAACTTTCTCTCACTCAAGGCGCCATTTGCCGGCAGATCGCCAGCCTCGAGGAGTTCCTCAGTGTGGAACTGTTCCGACGCTCGCGACGTGGGGTGAAGCTGACCGAAGCGGGACTTTCCTACAGCCGCCGGGTCGCGACGCAACTCGATGCGGTTGAGCGCGACACGCTGTCAGTGATGGGCCAGCAAGGCACCAACGTGATCGAACTGGCGGTGGTGCCGACCTTCGGTACGCAATGGCTGCTGCCACGGCTCAAGGATTTCCAGCTCAAGCATCCGGAAGTCACCGTCAATCTGACCAACCGCACCCGGCCCTTTCTGTTTGCCGATACTGAATTCGATGCGGCGATCTACTTCGGTGACGCCGATTGGTCAGGTACCGAATCCCACAGGCTGATGGGCGAGAATCCGATGCCGGTGTGCAGCCCCGCCCTACTCGGCAACAAGACGCTTCTGACAGCCGCAGCCATCGCCGAACTGCCGCTGCTGCAGCAGACCACGCGCCCTTACGCCTGGCGCCAATGGTTCAACTCGCAACAGCTGAATATCCCCCGCGACATGACAGGCCCGCGCTACGAGCTATTCTCCATGCTCGCTCAGGCAGCCATGCACGACATGGGCATTGCGCTGATTCCGCCGTTCCTGATTCAGCGTGAACTGGCGGAAAAACGCTTGGTAATAGCCAACCCGCAGGCCCTCTCCAGCATCAAGGCTTATTACCTGATGATTCCCGAGCGAAAGGTCGAATCGGCGTCATTGAAGGCATTTCGTGACTGGCTGGTGAACCAGGCGCAAAGCTACAGCCTTGAAGGATAAGGCCTGCAGCGATAATTAACCCGGTAGTCAGGAAAATAAAAGCCCTACAGATATAACTATTTGTCGCAATTTCACTGACTGTATCCGAAAGTCGTACAGACGTCCCACAAGCGCCTGACGACGTGGCTTTGAGCCTCCATCGGCGACGCATTGCTGCCTATTCACGCCACCGATGAGAAATTTTTCCATATTCAGCCAGAATCCTTACAAGGCACGGCCTGCAAGGGATTGCGCTGGCCATCTGCGACATTCGGTCACGGGATGACTTGTAGTTAATTTTCCGTCACCCGTCATAATCCCTTGAAGGGCATAAAGTTCGCCTGCAAAATGCCGCGCCCCGCCCTGATTTGGCGGGATCGTGCTGATCGGCCGCCCCAGTCGCACCATCCGTAGTGCATGGGTTTACTCAATAAGATCACGCAGGAGATTTGACGTGCACATTGGTGTTCCTCTCGAAACCCAGACCGGTGAAACACGGGTTGCTGCAACCCCGGAAACCATTAAAAAGCTGATCAGCCAAGGTCATAAGGTCACTGTGCAAACCGGCGCCGGCGTTAACGCCAGCGTTGTCGACAGTGCCTATGAAGCGGCAGGCGCAACCATTGGCAGTGCCAATGATGCGTTTGGCGCCGAGCTGATTCTCAAAGTGGTCGCACCCAGCGATGCCGAACTGACACTGATCAAGCGCGGTACGGTGTTGGTGGGCATGCTCAACCCGTTCAACAACGAAACCATCGCGAAGATGGCCGAGTGCGGCATTACCGCGTTCGCCCTCGAAGCCGCGCCGCGCACCTCACGCGCGCAGAGTCTCGATGTGTTGTCGTCGCAGGCGAACATTGCCGGCTATAAGGCGGTGTTACTGGCCGCTCACTATTATCCGCGCTTCATGCCAATGCTGATGACCGCTGCGGGCACCGTGAAAGCGGCGCGCGTGCTGATTCTCGGCGCCGGTGTGGCCGGGTTGCAGGCAATTGCCACGGCGAAACGTCTGGGTGCGGTGATCGAAGCGTCCGACGTACGTCCGGCCGTTAAGGAACAGATCGAATCCCTCGGTGCCAAGTTCGTCGACGTGCCTTACGAGACCGATGAAGAGCGCGAATGCGCCGTCGGTGTCGGCGGTTACGCGCGGCCAATGCCGGCGAGCTGGATGCAGCGTCAGGCGCAGGCAGTGCACGAACGCGCCAAACAAGCTGACATTGTCATCACCACCGCGCTGATTCCGGGCCGCAAGGCACCGACGCTGTTGAGCGCGGACACCGTGGCGCAGATGAAACCGGGCTCGGTGGTCATCGACCTCGCCGCCGCTCAGGGCGGCAACTGCCCGCTGACCGTGGCCGACCAAGTCGTCGTCGAAAATGGCGTGACCATTTGCGGCCCGACCAACCTGGCCGGTGAAGTCGCAGCAGACGCTTCGGCACTGTACGCGCGCAACCTGCTGGACTTCCTCAAGCTGGTCTTCACCAAAGAAGGCCAGTTCGACGTCAACCTCGAAGACGACATCGTCGCCGCGTGCCTGATGTGCCGCGACGGCCAAGTCATCCGCAAAAACGCCTAAGCAGGGATTCAGACGATGGAAGAGCTTATCTCCCCCGGTATCTACAACCTGATCATCTTCGTGCTGGCGATTTATGTCGGTTACCACGTGGTCTGGAACGTTACACCTGCGCTGCACACACCGCTGATGGCGGTGACCAACGCCATCTCGGCAATCGTCATCGTCGGCGCCATGCTCGCCGCTGCGCTGACCGTCACGCCGCTGGGCAAAACCATGGGCACCCTCGCCGTGGCACTGGCTGCGGTGAATGTGTTCGGTGGCTTCCTGGTCACCCGCCGCATGCTTGAGATGTTCAAGAAGAAAGCCCCGAAAGTAAAAGAAGAGGCGCCGAAGTAATGAGCATGAATCTCGTCACGACGCTCTACCTGATCGCGTCGATCTGCTTTATCCAGGCCCTCAAAGGTCTGTCGCACCCGACTACCTCGCGACGCGGCAACCTGTTCGGCATGCTTGGCATGGCGCTGGCCATTCTGACCACCGTCGGCCTCATCTATAAGTTGGGCGCTGAGCTGGCGACGGCCGGTATCGGTTACGTGATCGTCGGCCTGCTGGTCGGCGGCACTGCCGGTTCGATCATGGCCAAACGCGTTGAAATGACCAAGATGCCGGAACTGGTTGCCTTCATGCACAGCATGATCGGCCTCGCGGCGGTGTTCATTGCTATCGCTGCGGTGGTTGAGCCGCAATCGTTGGGTATCGTTAAACAGCTGGGCGACTCGATTCCGGCGGGCAACCGTCTGGAGCTGTTCCTCGGCGCGGCGATCGGTGCAATCACCTTCTCCGGTTCGGTGATCGCCTTCGGCAAGCTCTCGGGCAAGTACAAGTTCCGCCTGTTCCAAGGCGCACCGGTACAGTTTGCCGGTCAGCACAAGCTCAACGCGGTGCTGGGCCTGGCAACGCTGGCACTCGGTCTGACCTTTATGTTCACCGGTAACCTCACTGCGTTCGCGCTGATGCTGGCACTGGCGTTCGTGATGGGCGTGCTGATCATCATCCCGATTGGCGGCGCCGACATGCCGGTGGTGGTGTCGATGCTCAACAGCTATTCGGGCTGGGCGGCGGCGGGTATCGGCTTCTCGTTGAACAACTCGATGCTGATCATTGCCGGTTCGCTGGTGGGTTCGAGCGGTGCGATCCTCTCGTACATCATGTGCAAGGCGATGAACCGTTCCTTCTTTAATGTACTGCTCGGCGGTTTCGGCAACACGGCCGACGCTGGCCCGGCCGGTGCGAAAGAAGCGCGTCCGGTGAAATCCGGTTCGGCTGACGATGCAACCTTCCTGCTGACCAACGCCGACACCGTGATCATCGTGCCGGGCTACGGTCTGGCAGTGGCGCGCGCGCAACATGCATTGAAAGAGCTGACCGAGAAGCTGACCCATCGTGGCGTGACCGTGAAGTACGCGATTCACCCGGTGGCGGGCCGTATGCCTGGTCATATGAACGTTCTGCTCGCCGAGGCCGAAGTGCCTTACGACCAGGTGTTCGAGATGGAAGACATCAACTCCGAGTTCGGCCAGGCTGACGTGGTGCTGGTGCTCGGCGCGAACGACGTGGTCAACCCGGCCGCGAAGAACGATCCGAAGTCGCCGATTGCCGGCATGCCGATTCTCGAAGCGTTCAAGGCCAAGACCATCATCGTCAACAAGCGCTCGATGGCCAGCGGTTATGCCGGTCTGGATAACGAACTGTTCTATCTGGACAAGACCATGATGGTGTTCGGCGACGCGAAGAAAGTCATCGAAGACATGGTCAAAGCGGTCGAGTAATTCCCGCTGCAAGATCGAACGCCCCGACTTGTCGGGGCGTTTTTGTTTGCGCAAAACGTCGGACAATTTGCCGCGTTGTTGCAGATCCGGTAACGGTGTTTTACTTGAAACCCGCTAAATAGACGCCTCGTTTGCGACCTTGGTAGCGGGACAGGCGCCCGTCAAATTCACTAGACTGCGCATCCTGCTACTCGCTTCCCGAGATAATAATCCATGTACCGTGACCGTATTCGCCTGCCTTCGTTGTTGGATAAAGTGATGAGCGCCGCCGACGCAGCCGCTCTGATTGAGGACGGCATGACCGTCGGCATGAGCGGTTTCACCCGCGCGGGCGAAGCCAAAGCTGTCCCTCACGCACTGGCCGAGCGAGCCAAGGTCACGCCGCTGAAAATAAGCCTGATGACCGGCGCCAGCCTGGGCAACGACCTCGACAAACAACTGACCGAGGCCGGTGTGCTGTCGCGGCGCATGCCGTTCCAGGTCGACAGCACCTTGCGCAAGGCAATCAATGCCGGCCAGGTAATGTTCATCGATCAGCATCTGTCGGAAACCGTTGAACAACTGCGCAATCAGCAATTGAAGCTGCCGGATATCGCGGTCATCGAAGCCGTGGCCATCACCGAGCAAGGCCACATCGTGCCGACCACTTCAGTGGGCAACTCAGCGAGCTTCGCGATTTTCGCCAAACAGGTGATCGTCGAGATCAACCTGGCGCACAACGCCAACCTTGAGGGTCTGCACGACATCTATATCCCGACTTATCGCCCGACGCGCACGCCGATCCCGCTGGTGAAAGTCGACGACCGCATCGGCAGCACCGCGATTCCGATTCCGCCGGAGAAGATTGTCGCCATCGTAATCACCCAGCAGGCGGATTCGCCGTCCACCGTGTCGACTCCGGATGTCGACACCAACGCCATCGCCGAGCACTTGATCACGTTCTTCAAGCAGGAAGTCGACGCCGGACGCATGACCAACAAGCTCGGCCCGTTGCAGGCAGGGATCGGCAACATCGCCAACGCGGTGATGTGCGGCCTGATCGATTCGCCGTTCGAAGACCTGACCATGTACTCCGAAGTGCTGCAGGACTCGACCTTCGATCTGATCGATGCCGGCAAACTGAGCTTCGCGTCGGGCAGTTCGATCACCCTGTCGGAGCGGCGCAACAGCGATGTGTTCGGCAATCTGGAGAAGTACAAGGACAAACTGGTGCTGCGTCCGCAGGAAATCTCCAACCACCCGGAAGTGGTGCGCCGCCTAGGCATCATCGGGATCAACACGGCGCTGGAGTTCGACATCTACGGCAACGTCAACTCCACTCACGTCTGCGGAACGCGGATGATGAACGGCATCGGTGGTTCCGGCGACTTTGCACGCAACGCGCATCTGGCGGTGTTCGTGACCAAATCGATCGCCAAGGGCGGCGCGATTTCCAGCGTGGTGCCGATGGTCAGCCACGTCGACCATACCGAGCATGACGTCGACATTCTGGTGACCGAAGTGGGTCTGGCCGATTTGCGCGGTCTGGCGCCGCGGGAACGTGCACGGGTGATCATCGATAACTGTGTGCACCCGGACTTCCGCCCGGCGCTGGATGATTACTTCACGAAGGCTTGTGCAATCGGTGGCCACACCCCGCACATTCTGCGTGAAGCGCTGAGCTGGCACATCAACCTGGAAGAAACCGGGCGCATGCTCGCGGTGTAATTCGCACAGATAAACCGCTGGGGCAAACACAGTTTGCCCCAGCGGCTTTTGGCAAACCTCTCGACTGACAAAAACTGTACTGCTGTACCGGTCTTTTCCTACAGCAATCACCTACCTATCTGATGAAATTGAGCGAAAATGCACTACTTAAGTGCAGACAGGTACAGTTTGCTCAATTTTGACCCGTACACCCCCTATAAACAGTTAACTGGTCACTCACAATACAGTTGAACTGTATCTAGAGAGACTTGGCAAACGAGAGGATCATGGGCACCAGTTAAACCACTACCTGATCCCGCCACAAGCGGAAGGATGTCAACCATGGAACGTACACTCAGTTCCGAACTGTTCTTCGAAGACAAAGCTGCAAAAACCCAGGCTTCCCTGCCTCTGCGCGTTATCGCCAACCTGATGTTGTGGCAGCGCCGCATCTCCAGCCGCCATCAACTGGCTCGTCTGGATTCGCGTCTGCTGGCTGACGCCGGTATCAGCGAAGCACAACGCTACGAAGAGCTGAGCAAGCCGTTCTGGCGCTAAGTAGCGTCGCTGGCTCTGGTCGTTAGACCCACCGCCAGCAACCGAATTGAACAAACGAAACCCGTCGTGGGAAACCACGACGGGTTTCGTCGTTTTCGGGGGTAGAAAATCCCGGTACACCTGCTGATACAGCCGACAGGTACAGTTTTATTTATCATTAACTGAACCAGTACAATTTTACTCGAGTGTATCTGCATCTTTGTCTCGCACAGGCTCAACATGACCTTCCGCCTTCACCGGCAAAAGGAATACGCCATGAAAGACTTACAGGATGTTTCAGAAACTTCGAGCCTGCCGGTTGCTCGCCCCAACGCTCTGCGGCGCTTGTTTCGCGGCCTGTGGGAGTCCCTGGAGCGCGCCAGAACGCGGCGCCTGCTGTTCCAACTCGACAGTCGAGATCTAGCCGATCTAGGCCTCAGCCACGCCGATCGCCTGAACGAACTGGATAAACCGTTCTGGCGCTAGCATTTTGCCCACTGTGCGAACCGCGCAAAGCAGGCCTAATATCCACGCAGAACGTGGCGAATGCTGTGTCACTGGCGTCTGACTCCTCAGATACCGAGCCACCTCTCAATACGGTTTATCCACAGGAGTTCCCCCATGTCCCGTCTTCGTCTGCTCAGTGCTGCCGCCCTGCTGGCCGTGGCTGCCAACGCCAGCGCCACCAGTTTCATCGTGACCACCGACGCTGTTGTCGGTGCGCTGAAATCCTCGTCCGACGCCACCTCCGACGTCACCTCGTCGTTCCGTGATGACAAAATCGTCCTTGCCGCCCGTGACGACGCTGCCAGCTTCGTGGCCAGCGAAGGCGAAATCCGTGGTGTGAAACTGGAAAGCGCGCTGGATCACATCCGTCATCAGGCGCCACAGCTACAAGCTACCGACGCGCAGTTGGCTCAAGCCATCCTGACGATCTAAGCGACTGACACCGTTCGGGACACGCTGGTCGTGTCCCGATGTTTTTTCGGCGCTGGCTCTGGTCCGGGCATTGCGCTAGCCTTTGGGCTCGCTAACCAATACCGAGTCTCATGCGTTTTCTTTCAAATTTGCTGATCCCTTCTGTTCTGCTAACCGCTGGCTGGGCGACGTCGGTGGATGCCTTCGATGCCTTTAATGCGTCGACCCAAGGCACCGTCGTCAGTGGTTACGCCACCAGCATGGTGTCTTCCGCGCCTTTCGACCGTAAACTGCTGCTCGCCGCCCACGATGACGCGGCCGCATTTGTTGCCAGTGATGGTGAATGGCGAGGTGCTCGACTGGAATCCGCGCTGCATTACCTGCGCAAAACCCGGCCGAAACTTCATGTCAGTGACCTTGAACTGGCAGAGGCAATTCTCGTCCAATAGTTATCCTGTACCCCTGTTATCCTTGCCCTTCCGGAGTCGTTCCATGCGTAGCCCGCTGATTGCTGCCGCCCTTGGCCTGTTTTTGTTGGCCGACGTGGCCCAGGCGCACACCCTGGTAGCCACCAGTAACATCATCGTTCGTGCCTCCCAGCGCACCATCGATTTCACCTCCGACACCACCACGTCGATCCGCGATTCGAAAATCATCCGCGAAGCCCACGACGATGCTGCCAGTTTCGTAGCGTCCAATGGCGATATCCGTGGCGCGCACCTGGAAGCCGCGCTCAATACCTTGCGCACTCGCGTGCCGGAAGCACGCGACGCCAGTGATCAGGTGCTCGCTGAAGCCATTCTCGCACTGTGAAGTCACTCGGCACCTGGCTGCTGGCCGGGGCGCTCTTGCTGCTTGGCAACAGCGCCCACGCCGGCCTGCAACTGCGGCTCAAGACCGACGGTCTGAGCCCTGCCCAACAACAGGCCAGCCAGGCGCTGATCGATGAGGCGATGCAAAAGCTGCCGCCGAGCTTCATCGAACGGCTGGATCGGCGCATCGATGTCGGCTGGACCGACGACATGCCCGCCAACGCCTATGGTCAGGCCACGCTGGTCGCCGAACTCGATCTGAATCGCAAACTGCTCGCCAGCCTGACTGACGGCAGCGCGGCCAAAGAAAAAACCAATCGCCCCCACGGCACTGTGCGCCAGGAACTGCTCGCCACGGTGCTGCATGAAATCACCCACATTTATGATCGCGCGCGCCTCTGGCCGAGTGCCGAACGCACGTTGATCCAGCGCTGCAGCCGCCGCTTCAACAGTGCCGGGCTGATCGGCATTCCCGATGAGTGTCGCGGCCAGAACGGCCGGCGTTTCACCCTCAGCGATGATCCGCGCCTGCTCGATCTCGCCGGTTGGCAGCAATACGTCGGCCGCCGTGGTGAACGCGAACAGCACAACCGACAGATCGCGCGCAGCCCGGACCTGTACGAAATCTCCAGTCCCAAGGAGTTCGTCGCGGTCAACATGGAGTATTTCCTCCTCGACCCGAGCTACGCCTGCCGTCGTCCGGCACTGTATCGCTATTACCAGGAGCACTTCGGCTGGGCGCCGCCGGAGAAGGACACTTGCAGCAAGACCTTCTCCTTCCTCAATGCCGGCAATGATTTCGCCAAGCAACCTTTGGGGCAGGTCGATCCCGAGCGGGTGTATGCCGTTGACTATCTGCTGGCCGAGGCCAATCAGAATTGGGTCAGCCGCTGGGGCCACAGCATGTTACGCCTGGTGATTTGCGCGCCGGGGCGTCCGCGTGGGCCGGATTGCCGGCTCGACCTCGATCAGCATCTGGTGCTGTCCTACCGCGCCTTTGTCGGCGACGTGCAGCTGTCGAGCTGGGACGGCCTGGTTGGCAAATACCCGTCACGCCTGTTCGTCTTGCCGCTCGCGCAGGTCATCGACGAATACACCAAAACCGAACTGCGCAGCCTCGCCTCGGTGCCGCTGAATCTGTCACGCGACGAGATCGAAGGCGTGGTCGAACACGCTGCGGAAATGCACTGGAGCTACGACGGTAACTATTTCTTCCTCTCCAACAACTGTGCGGTGGAAGGCCTGAAGCTGTTGCGCAGCGGCAGCAACAACACACAGTTCGTGGGTCTGGACAGCATCATGCCCAACGGCTTGCTGGAAGTGATGAAGGGCCGCGGTCTGGCGGATACCAGTGTGCTGGATGATCCGAAAGAAGCGTTGCGTCTGGGCTATCGCTTCGACTCGTTCCGCGATCGCTATCAGGCGATGTTCGATGTGTTGAAGAAGCAATTGCCGATCAAACAGAACACCGTCGAGGAATGGCTTTCGCTGACAGCCGAAGAACGCCGTGAGTGGTTTGAGCGCGCCGACTTGCGCACCAGCGCCGCCCTGCTGCTGTTGGAGCAGGCCAGTTATCGGCGCCAGTTGCTGCTGGCTCAGGATGAGGTCAAACAGCGTTATCTTGGCGCGCGGGAACTGGAAAACGGCGGGATGGATAAGGCCAACGCGACCTTGCAGGAAATCCTCGCCAACAGCGGCTTCCTCAGTCGTCCGGCGGAACTGCTCGATTCCAAGGGTTACGGATTGCCGCAGCCGACCGAGTTCAGTCGACTCGAAGCAGAGAGCAGTCAGCGGCAGAAGAAGCTGCTGGCACTGTCCGGTGATCTGGACGCGGAAGTGCGCAAGTTGCTGGAGCCGAAGCGGGCCGCGGAAATTGCGGCCAGTGAGGAGAATGTGAAGCAGATCGGCGCGCATCTGCGCAAACTGCACAAGGCCTCCGGCGGACTGGAGCTGCCTTAAAAGCAAAAGATCGCAGCCTGCGGCAGCTCCTACATAATCAACTGTAGGAGCTGCCGCAGGCTGCGACCTTTGACTGACTGACGATTAATACAAAACACCATCGAGAATTTCGTAGACGATCCCGGTACCCACCGCGATCAGCACAATATCGCCCCCAGCCCGGCGCCATTCATAACCCGGGTACACCGGCAAACGACCCAAAGCGCGACTATCCAGACGCTCGCCGTAATAGCCGTGCGGCAACGGCCGGCCACGCTCCAGATGAATCCCCGGAGGCGGCGGCGCACCGCGGACAAAGTAGCCATGATTGTCACGAATGGTCTGGCGCACCGGGCCGAAGTCGTGCGGCGGCGGGCCGCCACGGTGATCGTTTGGCGGGCCACGATGATCATCGCGATGGTCATTACCATGAATGTAGTATTGGCCCTGCTGTGGGCCGCCGCGGTCGTGATCGTCGCGCGGATCGGCGCTGGCCAGCAGCGGTGTCGCACTGATCATCAGCACGCCCAGTCCGGCCATCAGACGTTTCGGCATTTTCATCGGGTCTTTCCTCACGGCACAAACAGCAAAAAGGGATTCAGAACGTGGTTCTGAATCCCTCGGTCTTGCTGAATTAGTCTGTGCCGCGAGGCGCTAATTCCTCTGTATCAGGAACTTTACCTTCAGCTGACGCGGGCCTTACGCACGCCTTCGGAGAGTGCCGAGCACAGGCTCAACACGCCGTCGATGGCCTGGTCTGGCGTGGTCGCATTGGCGATGTGATCGATCAAGGCCGAACCCACCACCACACCGTCGGCCAGACGCGCGATGGACGCCGCTTGCTCTGGCGTACGAATGCCGAAACCAATGCTGATCGGCAGATCGGTATGGCGACGCAGACGGGTCACCGCCTCTTCGACATGCTCCAGCGTCGCCGCGCCGGCACCTGTGACACCCGCCACCGACACGTAGTAAACGAAGCCGGAGCTGCCATTGAGCACCTTCGGCAGACGCGCATCGTCAGTGGTCGGCGTGGTCAGACGGATGAAGTCCAGACCGGCGGCCTGCGCCGGGTCGCACAGCTCGGCGTTGTGCTCAGGCGGCATGTCGACCACGATCAGGCCATCGACGCCGGCCTCTTTCGCCTCGGCGATGAAGCGCTCAACGCCGTACATGTGGATCGGGTTGAAGTAGCCCATCAGCACCAGCGGGGTGTCGCTGTTGCCTTCGCGGAACTCGCGAACCATTTGCAGGGTTTTCACCAGGTTCTGCTTGGCGCCCAAGGCACGGATGTTCGCCAGTTGAATCGCCGGGCCGTCGGCCATCGGGTCGGTGAACGGCATGCCCAACTCGATCACGTCGGCGCCAGCACCCGGCAAACCTTTGAGGATCGCCAGCGAAGTGTCGTAGTCCGGATCACCGGCGGTGACGAAGGTCACCAACGCGGCGCGATTCTGTTCTTTGAGGCTGGCAAAACGGGTTTGCAGGCGGCTCATCAGTGTTTCTCCTGCTGGGACTGTTCCATATGGTGCATGACGGTCTGCATGTCTTTGTCGCCACGGCCGGAGAGGTTGACCACCATCAGATGATCCTTCGGCAGCTTCGGTGCGCGTTTGAACACTTCAGCCAGGGCGTGGGCGCTTTCCAGAGCAGGAATGATCCCTTCCAGGCGGCAGCATTTGTGGAACGCATCCAGAGCTTCGTCGTCAGTCACCGAGGTGTACTGAACGCGGCCGATGTCATGCAACCACGCGTGCTCAGGGCCAATGCCCGGGTAATCGAGGCCGGCGGAAATCGAGTGGGCGTCGATGATCTGGCCGTCGTCGTCCTGCAGCAGGAAAGTACGGTTGCCGTGCAACACACCCGGAACGCCGCCATTCAGGCTCGCCGCGTGCTTGCCGGTTTCAATGCCGTAACCGGCCGCTTCAACACCGATGATTTCAACGCTCTTGTCATCGAGGAACGGGTGGAACAGGCCCATGGCGTTTGAACCACCGCCGATGCACGCCACCAGGCTGTCCGGCAGACGACCTTCCTGAGCCTGCAACTGATCGCGGGTTTCCTTGCCGATCACGGCCTGGAAGTCGCGAACCATTGCTGGATAAGGGTGCGGGCCGGCCACGGTGCCGATCAGGTAGAACGTGTTGTCGACGTTGGTCACCCAGTCACGCAGCGCTTCGTTCATCGCGTCTTTCAGGGTGCCGGTGCCGGCCACGACCGGGATCACTTCAGCGCCCAGCAGCTTCATGCGAAAGACGTTGGCCTGCTGACGTTCGATGTCAGTGGTGCCCATGTAGATCACGCAATCCAGACCGAAACGTGCAGCGACGGTGGCAGTGGCCACGCCGTGCATGCCGGCGCCGGTCTCGGCGATGATGCGTTTCTTGCCCATGCGCCGTGCCAGCAGGATCTGGCCGATGCAGTTGTTGATCTTGTGCGCGCCGGTGTGGTTCAGCTCTTCGCGCTTGAGATAAATCTTCGCGCCGCCGCAGAACTCGGTCAGGCGTTCGGCGAAATACAGTGGGCTCGGACGTCCGACGTAGTCACGCTGGAAGTAGGCCAATTCTTCTTTGAACGCCGGATCTTCCTTGGCCGCTTCGTATTCGCGGGCCAGATCGAGGATCAACGGCATCAGGGTTTCTGCCACGTAGCGGCCACCGAACGAGCCGAACAGGCCGTTGGCGTCAGGGCCATTACGCAGATCAGAGGTGTTCGAAGTCTGGGTCATGAGTCGCTCCAGGTGAATTCGGGTGAGAAGACAATGACGACCACTCTACCCCTGACCTTCTAAGCTGAAAACCGATAAGATCGCCACAACCTGTCAGGAAAACTCACAGATACCATGAGCCACGACCTTCCCCCGCTGAACGCCTTGCGTGCGTTCGAAGCCACCGCCCGGCTGAACAGCGTCAGTCAGGCTGCCGAGCAGTTGCACGTCACCCATGGTGCAGTCAGTCGTCAGCTCAAGGTGCTGGAAGAGCACTTGGGCGTCAGTCTGTTCGTCAAGGATGGCCGCGGCTTGAAACTCACAGATGCCGGCGTGCGGCTACGCGATGCCAGTGGCGAGGCGTTTGACCGGTTGCGCAGCGTTTGTGCGGAGTTGACGCAGAGTACCGCCGATGCGCCGTTCGTCTTGGGTTGCTCTGGCAGTCTGTTGGCGCGCTGGTTTATTCCGCGTCTGGGGCGGTTGAATGCTGATCTTCCGGACTTGCGTCTACACCTGTCAGCCGGTGAAGGCGATCTCGACCCTCGCCGTCCGGGACTGGACGCTTTACTGCTGTTCGCCGAACCACCGTGGCCGGCGGACATGCAGGTCTATGAACTGGCGGCAGAACGCATCGGTCCGGTCATGAGTCCGCTGTTCAGCGGCTATCAACGTCTGCAAACCGCGCCAGCCTCGGCCCTGCTAAACGAACCCTTGCTGCACACCACTTCGCGCCCGCAAGCCTGGCCAAGTTGGGCACAACAGAACCACCTCGACGCCAAAGCGCTGAAGTCAGGACAGGGTTTCGAGCATCTGTATTACTTGCTGGAAGCAGCAGTGGCAGGTCTTGGCGTGGCCATCGCGCCGGAGCCGCTGGTGACGGAAGATTTGAAGGCTGGTCGCCTGGTTGCGCCATGGGGCTTCTGTGAAACCCCGGCGCAACTGGCGTTGTGGCTACCCAAGCGCGCCGCAGACGGGCGCGCCCGGCAACTGGCGCAATGGCTCAAGAACGAGCTGCGCCAGACGGATCACTCGCCGCGCTTGAACAGCAAGTAAGCCGCGAGCAGACCGATCGCACCGACCGCCACACCGGCCGTCGTCCACGGGTGTTCCTGGGCGTAATCACGGGTGGCGATCCCGGTTTCGCGGGTTTTCACTTTGACTTCTTCATAGGCATCACTGAGCAGGTGACGCGAGTGTTTCAGCGCACTTTCGGCATTGCTTTTCAGCGCCTTGAGGGTCTTGCGCGACTCGTCCGAAGCGTCGTCCTTCAAGCTTTCCAACGATTTGAGCAGACTCTCGATCTCGGCTTCCATGCTTTGCAACGAGGCTTTACGTAAAGAGGTGTTGGCCATGGTGGCTCTCCTGCATTGGTAATGAGTGGCGTGTGTTGGTTGGGACTTCAGCGGTTTGAGAAAGTGCAGAAAATCTGAACTTCGCCTGCTCAGCGCCGCCGAAATCAACAGTGCAGATTCACTGCTAGTCTCAATTCCACACGCCAAGGAGTTCGTTATGAGTGACCATCACACGTACAAGAAAGTCGAGCTGGTCGGTTCATCCACCAGCAGCATCGAAGATGCCATCAACAACGCAATTGCTGAAGCAAACAAGACCATTCGCAACCTGGAATGGTTTGAAGTCACCGAGACCCGTGGCCATATCAAGGACGGCAAGGCAGCGCACTTTCAGGTGACATTGAAAGTCGGCTTCAAGATTGCCAGCAGCTGAGTTTGGTCTAGTCTTCTGAACTTGCGCGCTGGCCGAGTGCCATAGGAATGGCAAAGCGCTACAGGGTGGCTGCATCGGGTCAACCTCGATGCCCGCCTCTTTTAATCCGACCAGGGAGTGCGACCGATGAAGAAGTTCATGTTGGCAGTAGGTTTGTTGGGCCTTGCGGGTGGTGCGTTTGCTGCCGGTAAGCCTTGTGAAGAGCTGAAAAGCGAAATTGCGGCGAAGCTGGATGCCAAGGGCGTTTCCGGGTATTCGCTGGAGATTGTCGACAAAGGGGCCGATGGCGGCAAAGTCGTTGGCACCTGCGAAGCTGGCTCCAAGGAAATCGTCTACAAGCGCGGTTGATCGCGACTGAAATGCAAAAGCCGACGTGAAGGCGTCGGCTTTTTTGTGTCCGGGATTTGGGATTTTTGGTGGGTTTGAAATCGCCCCCCCTCACCCCAGCCCTCCCGAAACGTCGGACCGCCCCCAAGGGGGCGAGAGGGAAAGGGAGCCGATCGGGGATTGTTCAGACCCTGAGTTCGGCTGGATATTTCAGGTCGGCGTACCTCGAACATACAACCCGGTCAGTCCCCTCTCCCTCCGGGAGAGGGCTAGGGTGAGGGGCTTCTCAGCCCTTCATAACCTGCGCCAGCAACTCGTACGAATGCACTCGATCGGCGTGTTCATACAGATCACAGGTGAAAATCAGCTCATCAGCCTGTGTCTGCTCGACCAGCACTTCCAGCTTGGCGCGGATCTTCTGCGGGCTGCCGACCATCGCCAGGCCGAGGAAATCGCCGACGGCTTCACGTTCATGCGGCAGCCATAGGCCGTCCATGGTTTTCACCGGCGGACGCTGCACCAGGCTCTGCCCGCGCATCAACGCCAGAATGCGCTGGTACACCGACGTCGCCAGGTAATCGGCCTGTTCATCAGTATCCGCCGCGACCAGCGGTACACCGAGCATCACATACGGCTTGTCGAGCACCGCCGACGGTTTGAAGTGATTGCGGTAGACGCGAATCGCCTCGTGCATGAAGCGTGGGGCGAAGTGCGAGGCGAAGGCATATGGCAAACCACGCTCGCCAGCCAACTGAGCGCTGAACAGGCTGGAGCCGAGCAGCCAGATTGGCACATTGGTGCCCGTGCCCGGCATCGCGATCACGCGCTGATCCGGGGTGCGCGGGCCGAGGTAGCGCATCAGTTCGACGACGTCTTCGGGGAAGTCATCGGCGCTGCCCGAACGTTCACGGCGTAAGGCGCGGGCGGTCATCTGATCGGAGCCCGGCGCGCGGCCCAGGCCGAGATCGATCCGGCCCGGATACAGACTTTCAAGGGTGCCGAACTGCTCAGCGATCACCAGCGGCGCATGGTTGGGCAGCATCACGCCACCGGAGCCGACACGGATGGTCGACGTTCCGCCCGCGAGATACCCGAGCAACACCGACGTCGCGGAACTGGCGATGCCGTCCATGTTGTGGTGTTCCGCCACCCAGAACCGCGTGTAACCGAGTTTCTCGACGTGCTGCGCCAGGTCCAGCGAGTTGCGCAGCGACTGCGCCGGGCTGCCGTTCTCGCGCACTGGCACCAGATCAAGGGTGGAAAACTTTACTTCGGACAGTTGCTTCATAAACCTGCGTCTCCGAGTCGGGAGGCAGGTTGTTGATACGAACGAAAACCTGCCGAATTCATAAGCGTGTTTTATGCAATGAGGGCATATACCCGAGTTTCAATAGCCGAGTCGAAATTTCCTACTAAAAAAGTCAACGATTCAACCGGGCTGAACTTTGTTCCGGCGTCTATCCTCAGAAGCCTTGCAAGCAAAAACCACGACGACGCGGCGTTTCCGCGCCAGAGACGAGGAGGAAGACATGGCTATCGTGAAGAAAGCATCGGCACATTGGGCAGGTGATCTGAAAACCGGTATCGGCTCGATTTCCACTGAAACCGGCGTCCTCAGAGAAGCCCCTTACGGTTTCAAGGCGCGCTTCGAAGGCGGCAAGGGCACCAACCCGGAAGAACTGATCGGCGCGGCGCATGCCGGTTGTTTCTCCATGGCGTTCTCGATGATTCTGGGCGATGCGGGCCTGAAGGCCGACAGCATTGATACTCAGGCTGAAGTAACCCTCGATCAAGTTGACGGCGGGTTCGCGATTACGGCGGTGAAGCTGATCCTTAAGGCGAAAATCCCCGGGGCGACCCAGGCGCAGTTCGAAGAGCTGAGCAACAAGGCCAAGGAAGGGTGCCCAGTGTCCAAGGTACTGAATGCGAAGATTACCCTTGAGGCTTCGCTGGTCAGTTGATTTTTCGCTGACAGGGCTGACGCCTTCGCGAGCAGGCTCGCTCCCACATTGGAAGTGTGTGCTACACGACTCCCTGTGGGAGCGAGCCTGCTCGCGAATGCTGTTTGAAGATCAAACCTGAAGTTGTGAGCGAAGTCAGAACCCTCGAGGTAAAAATGTGGTCGAATAAATGACAGCAGCTTCAGCGCACGCCCGTGCGCGCTGCCTCAGGGAGCTTCACTCATGAAACGTATTGGCTTGGCGATTCTCTGCAGTGCACTGGCCACTTCTGTCATTGCGGCACCCAAAGACTGCGAAGAACTGAAAAAAGAAATCGAAGTAAAGATCCAGGCCAAAGCCGTGCCCTCCTACACGCTGGAAATCGTCAGCAAGGAAGAGGCGGCCAAACACGACATCGCCATGGTTGTCGGCACTTGCGACTATGGCCGCAAGAAAATCATCTATCAAAAGAACGACAGCTGACTCACCTCACGGCACGCAGTTGATCTGCCGTTCGTTGGCAACGATCTGCCCCTGACGATTGATCAGCCGGGCGCTTGGCGTGAAGGCCAGCGACCGGGCTTCAAGGCGGTAACGCTGCCCGGCCTCAAAGTGATCATAAGGCACTGTCATGTAACACAGCCGTTCCTGTGGATCGGTGTTCATACCCTGGCCACCACCGAAAATCTCGAAATCAAAGCGTACCGTCAGCTCATGGCTGCCCGGCGCGACCTGGAAGAAGCGCCCGTCCTGCAGGCGCACATTGTCCAGCCGTTCCGCCATCAACACTTTGCCGCCGGGTGTCGGCATCGCAAAGTCGACCCAGGCTTTGCCGGGATCCGCCGCTGGCAGCGGGCTCTGGCAGCCGGCAAGCAGACTTGCAGCGAGCAATAACGTCAACCTGCGCATGATCAATGTCCTTTGATGTGGACATCAAGCATAACGCCGATCAGGTCTTCTGGCAGCCCGCTGGAGTACCTTGGCCAACCACTTTGCGCTGCTCGTCATAAAGCTTGGCCCATGGCCGGAAGCCGATACTGCCGGCCTGCAACTGATAACGCTGGCCAGCGTTGAAGTCCTTGAATTTCACGCTCAACTGGCAATCGCGCCACAGCGGCTCAGCGTCGGGACCGATGTTGGTCGCCGCCACCGGAAATTGATAACGCACCTTCAACTCATGGCTGCCGGGCTGCACTTCGAAGTAGCGTTTGTCAGCGGTCGCCTGGGTGTCGACTTGCAGCGCTTGCAGCGCCGTGTCCTGCTGCCGGGCATCGAGATCGATCCAGGCTTGCGAAGGATCTGGGTCGGGCATTCCGAATCCGGCACAACCGGCCAGCGTCAGCAGGCCTCCTGACAGCATCAACATGCGCATAGCGGTGCTCCTTAAGGCGGGATAGTCTTGCGGGCAGACTCTCCGGGGGGAATTCTTATTTTGATCAGGCCGTTTCCAAGCCTTGGGTTACTTGATCGCGTTTTTCGGATTTTGTTTCCGGGTGTGTTGTTTTTGTTGCTCAACGGTTGCGCCAGCGTCAGCTATTACAGCCAGTTGGCCAGCGGTCAGCTGCAATTGCTGCGGGCGCGCGAGCCTGTGGAAAAGGTGATCAACGATCCGAGCCGCGACGCGACACTGCGCAAGCACTTGGCGCAATCGCAGAAGGCCCGCGCCTTTGCGAGTGAGCATCTGCATTTGCCGGACAACCAGAGCTATCGCCTGTACGCCGACATCCAACGCCCGTACGTGGTGTGGAATGTGTTCGCTACGGCGGAGTTCTCCCTGACGCCGCAGAACCATTGCTTCCCGATTGCCGGCTGCGTGGCCTATCGCGGTTACTACAGCCAGAGCGCCGCGCGGGGCGAGGCGGCGATCCAGCGCTTGCAAGGCATGGACGTGTCGATTGGCGGGGTCGAGGCCTACTCGACGCTCGGCTGGTTCAATGATCCGATCCTCAATTCGATGATGGGCTGGGGCGACGAGCGCTTGGCCACGCTGATCTTTCATGAGCTGGCGCACCAGCGCTTCTATGTAAAGGACGACACCGAGTTCAACGAATCCTTTGCCACGTTTGTCGAGCAGGAAGGCACGCGGCAGTGGCGGGCGTTTCGTGGGTTGCCGGCGGATAACGACTCGCGGTTGAAGCAGCGCGATCAGTTCATTGAGTTGGTGCTTGATACCCGCTCCCGGCTGGAGAGTTTGTATGCGCAGCCATTGCCGCCAGAGCAGATACGCGAACGCAAAGCGGCGGAGTTCGAGCAGTTTCGCCGGGATTATCGGCTGATGAGAGACAGTCAGTGGGCCGGAGACAAACGTTATGACGCCTGGGTGAATGCGCCGCTGAACAATGCGCGGTTGTTGCCGTTTGGGCTGTATGACCAGTGGGTGCCGGCGTTTGCGGCGCTGTTCAGGCAGGTCGGGGGGGATTGGCTGAGGTTTTATGCGGAGGTTGAAAGGTTGGGTCGGTTACCGGTGACTGAGCGAAAGGCGGCACTGAAAGCGTTGGCAGATCCGCAAGTCTGAGGTGGCTGGAAAGGCGTCATCGCGAGCAGGCTCACTCCTACAGGGGAATGCATTCCAAATGTAGGAGTGAGCCTGCTCGCGATAGCAATCTGATCAGCGCTGCAAAAAAGCCTGATGCAACTCGGCCAGCGTTTCAAAGTGATAAGTCGGCGCCTCGGCACTCAACTCTTCAAAACTGCCAAACCCATACCCGACCGCCGCCGCATCCAGCCCATTACTGCGCGCCCCGATCAGGTCATGCTTACGGTCACCGATCATCAACGTATTGGCCGGATCCAGCCCTTCTTCCTCGATCAGATGCGCAATCAACTCAACCTTGTTGGTCCGCGTGCCATCCAGCTCACTGCCGTAGATCACCTTGAAGTGCCGGGCAAAATCAAAATGCCGGGCAATCTCGCGGGCAAATTCCCACGGCTTCGAGGTGGCGATATACAGCTGCCGGCCCTGGCCACTGAGGGTTTCCAGCAACGGCGTGACGCCATCAAACACACGATTCTCGTACAGGCCCGTCACTTTGAAGCGCTCGCGATAGAAATTCACCGCCTGCCAGGCCTTGGCTTCATCAAACTCATAGAACTGCATGAACGCCTGCAACAACGGCGGGCCGATGAAGTGTTCCAGTTTGGTCAGGTCCGGCTCATCGATACCGAGCCTGGCGAGGGCGAACTGGATGGAACGGGTGATGCCCTCACGCGGGTCGGTCAGGGTGCCATCGAGGTCGAACAGTACGGTCTGGTAATGCATGAGAAATCCTGAGCAGGTGTAAGGCGATTCAGAGCTGGTCGTAGCCTTCGGCCAGATGCAGGTCCTTGAGCTTCACGTAGTTCGCCGCGCTGTAGGTGAAGAAGGCGTTTTCCTTGTCGGTGAGCGCACGCACCTGTTTCACCGGGCTGCCGACATAAAGAAAGCCACTTTGCAGACGCTTGCCCGGCGGCACCAGGCTGCCGGCACCGATAATCACATCGTCCTCGACCACCGCGCCGTCCATGACAATGCTGCCCATGCCGATCAAGACGCGGCTCCCGACGGTACAGCCATGCAGCATGACTTTGTGGGCGATGGTCACGTCATCACCGATCAGCAGCGGAAAGCCGTCCGGGTTGAACGGGCCGGCGTGGGTGATGTGCAACACGCAGCCGTCCTGCACGCTGGTACGCGCACCGATGCGGATACGGTGCATGTCGCCACGGATCACGGTCAGCGGCCAGACCGAGCTGTCTTCACCGATTTCGACGTCGCCGATGACCACCGCCGAGGCGTCGACAAACGCGCCTTTGCAAAGGCTTGGGGTGTGATTCTGGTACTTGCGAACGGACACGATAATTTCTCTCTCTGTCGCCGATAGCTGCGGTGAATGCCGATTGTAATTAAGATGGGGCAATGTTTCCCCAGCCAAGGTGCCAACCGTGAGCGTGAACAACCCTCTTCTGCAGTCCTACGACCTGCCGCCGTTCTCCACGATCCGTGCCGAACACGTCCTGCCCGCCATCGAAACGATCCTGGCCGACAACCGCGCCGCCATCGCCGAAATTCTCAAGACTCAAGTCGAGAACCCTACCTGGGCCGGCCTGGTGTTGGCGATGGACGAACTCAATGACAGACTCGGCGCCGCCTGGAGCCCGGTCAGCCACCTCAACGCCGTGTGCAACAGCGCCGAACTGCGTGAAGCTTACGAGTCGTGCCTGCCGGCCTTGAGCGCCTACTCCACCGAGATGGGCCAGAACCGCGAGCTGTTCCAGGCTTATGAAGCGCTGGCCAATAGCCCGGAAGCCGCCGGTTTCGACGTGGCGCAAAAGACTATTCTGGAACACGCCCTGCGTGACTTCCGTCTGTCGGGTATCGACCTGCCGGAAGCTGAACAGAAGCGCTACGCCGAAGTGCAGAGCAAACTGTCCGAGCTGGGCAGCCGCTTCTCCAATCAACTGCTCGACGCCACTCAGGCTTGGACCAAGCACGTCACCGACGAAGCCGCCCTCGCCGGCCTGACCGATTCGGCCAAGGCGCAAATGGCTGCTGCCGCACAGGCCAAAGGCCTCGACGGCTGGCTGATCACCCTGGAATTCCCGAGCTACTACGCGGTGATGACCTACGCGCAAGACCGCGCGCTGCGTGAAGAGGTCTATGCCGCTTACTGCACCCGCGCCTCGGATCAAGGCCCGAACGCCGGTCAGAACGACAACGGTCCGGTGATGGAAGAGATTCTCGACCTGCGTCAGGAACTGGCCAGACTCTTGGGTTTTGCCAGCTTCTCCGAGCTGAGCCTGGCGACGAAAATGGCCGAGTCCAGTGATCAAGTGCTGAGCTTCCTGCGTGATCTGGCCAAGCGCAGCAAGCCGTTCGCTGCGCAGGATCTGCAACAGCTGCGCGCCTACGCTGCCGAACAGGGCTGCGCCGACCTGCAAAGCTGGGACAGCGGTTTCTACGGTGAAAAGCTGCGCGAACAACGCTACAGCGTCGCCCAGGAAACCCTGCGCGCCTACTTCCCGATCGACAAAGTGCTGGGCGGTCTGTTCGCCATCGTCCAGCGTCTGTACGGCATCGAAATCGCCGAGCAGAAAGGCTTCGACACTTGGCACCCGGACGTACGCCTGTTCGAGATCAAGGAAAACGGCCAGCACGTCGGCCGCTTCTTCTTCGACCTCTATGCCCGCGCCAACAAGCGTGGCGGTGCGTGGATGGACGGCGCCCGCGACCGTCGTCGCACCGTTGACGGCGTACTGCAAAGCCCGGTGGCCAACCTGGTGTGCAACTTCACCCCGGCCGACAGCGGCAAGCCTGCGCTGCTCACCCACGACGAAGTGACCACCCTGTTCCACGAATTCGGCCATGGCCTGCATCACCTACTGACCCGCGTGGATCACGCGGGGGTTTCCGGGATCAACGGTGTGGCGTGGGACGCGGTCGAGCTGCCGAGCCAGTTCATGGAAAACTGGTGCTGGGAGCCGGAAGGCCTCGCGCTGATTTCCGGTCATTACGAAAGCGGCGAGCCGCTGCCACAGGACCTGCTGGAAAAAATGCTCGCGGCGAAAAACTTCCAGTCCGGCCTGATGATGGTCCGTCAGCTCGAGTTCTCGCTGTTCGACTTCGAACTGCACGCCACTCATGGCGACGGCCGTAGCGTATTGCAGGTGCTGGAAGGCGTGCGTGACGAAGTGTCGGTGATGCGTCCACCGGCTTATAACCGCTTCCCGAACAGCTTCGCGCATATCTTTGCTGGCGGTTACGCGGCGGGTTACTACAGCTACAAGTGGGCTGAAGTGCTGTCGGCGGATGCCTTCTCCAAGTTCGAAGAGGACGGCGTGCTCAACGCTGAAACCGGCCGAGCCTTCCGCGAAGCGATCCTGGCGCGCGGCGGTTCGCAGGCACCGATGGTGCTGTTCGTCGACTTCCGTGGCCGTGAGCCATCGATTGACGCACTCTTGCGCCACAGCGGCCTGAGTGAGGACGCGGCAGCATGAGTGAGGCACCTGTGATTACCAAGAAACGCTTTATCGCCGGGGCGGTCTGCCCGGCGTGCAGCGAGCCGGACAAGTTGATGATGTGGAACGAGGACAGCGTGCCGCACCGTGAATGTGTGGCCTGCGGTTACTCGGATACGCTGAACGAGCAAGGGCTGTCGGTACCGAAAGAACTGGGCACGCGGGTCAATACCAGCGCGCTGAACAAACCGGCGCCGGACAAGACCGTCCAGGCCGTGCAGTTCTTTCCGAATCCGAAGCTGAAGAAAAAGTCCGAAGACTGAGCCAGCGAATCACCCTCCACGGTGCAACGCCGTGGAGGGTACGGCTTATTTGAGGTTGACCGACTGGAACCAGCTCTTCATCGAGCAGGTGGCAAACGCACTGGTGCTGCAATCGCCATTGGCCAGAGCGGTGCGCAGCTTGTCGACATCGGCCTGCATCACGTAGCGCACGCTATCGCGAAAGTGCCCACTCTCACCAAAACCACCCTGAGTCATCTCGCTCAAGGCGTCTTCTTTGCTCCAGCCCTGCACCACAATCCGGTACATCGCCGCCATCAGGCCGGTGCGGTCGGAACCGTGTTTGCAATGCATCAATACCGGACCGTTGGCTTCGGCGGACTGAATCGTGCGCAGGGTCTTGAGCACATCGGCGTCATCGACATGGTTGGTGCGGTAAGGCAATTGCACCTGGTTGATGCCCGGTTCGGACAACCAGTTGCTGTCCGCTTCCGGAAGAAAGTTGATCACCGTGGCGACTTTGAGATTTTTCAGCAAAGGTACCGCGCCGCCATCGGGCAAGGCGCTGCGGTAGAGCGTCGGCGACATCTGGAACAGGTTGTATTGCACTTCGACCGGTTGCGCCCAATCAGCAGGACGAGCCGTCGCGGTTGCCGCAGCCTGGGCAGGCATCCAGGGCAACAGCACTAAAAGCGATAAGCACAAAGCGGAAAAAAAACGCACTCGGGACATGCTGGGGTAACCGTGTCGGGGTTCATCGGTGAGAGGAACCGCAGCTTCGATGTTGAGCGGTCAAAGCCCTGTGAGGCGCTTGTCAAAGAATCGTGAATCTGCAGGGTTTCATTCACTGGCATCCAGAAAACTACTGTTTTTTCCACTGAATCGATTCATCCAGAAGCTTAGCCTGCTACCATTTGTCACACGATGTTGCAGACGCGTCCCCCTTTTCCGGGTCATACCGTCACGTCGCGACGAAAAATCCTCAAGCCGTTCGTAGAAACGGCTTCTCCTGATGCCTGATGAGGTGCACCCCATGTCTGATGAAAGTCGAGACAACCCGCGGCGTGAGTTTTTGCGCAAATCCCTGACCCTGATTCCGGTGGTCACCCTGGCCGGTAGCGGTCTGGGCAGCAGCGTCCTGCAAGCAGCGCCTGAAGCCAAACCTGCTGCGCCCGCGCCGCAACCTGCTCGCGCGGACGCCAGTGTTTACCAGCCGAGCTACTTCACCGCTGAGGAATGGGCGTTCATCAATGCCGCCGTCGCGCAATTGATCCCCAACGATGCCCAAGGCCCGGGCGCACTCGAGGCCGGTGTGCCGGAATACATCGACCGGCAGATGAACACGCCCTACGCCGCCGGTGCCCTGTGGTACATGCAAGGCCCGTTCAATGCCGACGCTGCGCCGGAAATGGGTTGGCAGAGCAAACTGGTGCCCAAAGAGATCTATCGCCTCGGCATCGCCGCCACGGATCAGTGGGCAAAATCCCTCAACGGTAAAGTATTTGCTGAGCAAGACAGCGCTACCCGAGACGATTTGCTCAAGCAACTCGAAGCCGGCAAACCGCAGTTCGACGCCGTTCCAGCGAAGATTTTCTTCAATCTGCTGCTGCAAAACACCAAGGAAGGGTTCTTCTGCGACCCGATCCACGGCGGCAACAAAGGCATGGTCGGCTGGACCATGATCGGCTTCCCCGGCGCCCGCGCCGATTTCATGGATTGGGTGGAACGCAACGAGCAATACCCTTTCCCGGCAGTTTCGATTCGCGGCGAGAGGGCGTAAGCACATGGCAATGGTAATGAAGAAGGTCGACGCAGTGATCGTCGGTTTTGGCTGGACCGGCGCGATCATGGCCAAGGAACTGACCGAAGCAGGTTTGAACGTGCTGGCGCTGGAGCGCGGGCCGATGCAGGACACTTATCCCGACGGCAACTATCCACAGGTGATCGACGAACTCACCTACAGCGTGCGCAAAAAACTCTTTCAGAACATCTCGAAAGAGACGGTCACCATCCGCCACAGCGTCAACGACATCGCCCTGCCGAACCGCCAGTTGGGTGCGTTTCTGCCGGGTAATGGCGTCGGCGGCGCCGGTTTGCACTGGTCGGGTGTGCACTTCCGGGTCGATCCGATCGAGTTGCGCATGCGCAGCCACTACGAAGAGCGCTACGGCAAAAGCTTTATCCCCAAGGACATGACCATTCAAGACTTCGGCGTCAGTTATGAAGAACTGGAGCCGTTCTTCGATTTCGCCGAAAAAGTCTTCGGCACCTCGGGCCAGGCCTGGACGGTGAAGGGCCAACTGGTCGGTCAGGGTAAGGGCGGCAACCCGTACGCGCCGGATCGTTCCAATCCGTTCCCGCTGGAAGCGCAGAAGAACACGGTGTCCGCACAGCTGTTCGGCAAAGCGGCGACAGAGGTCGGCTACAAACCCTACAACCTGCCTTCGGCAAATACGTCGGGGCCGTACACCAACCCTTACGGGGCGCAGATGGGCCCGTGCAACTTCTGCGGTTTCTGCAGCGGTTATGTCTGCTACATGTATTCCAAGGCCTCGCCGAACGTGAACATTCTGCCGGCGCTCAAGCCGTTGCCGAATTTCGAACTGCGGCCTAACTCGCACGTGCTGCGGGTCAACCTCGACAGCACGAAAACCAAAGCCACCGGTGTGACCTACATCGACGGCCAGGGCCGCGAGATCGAGCAACCGGCGGATCTGGTGATCCTCGGCGCTTTCCAGTTGCACAACGTGCGTCTGATGCTGTTGTCCGGCATCGGTAAACCGTACGACCCGATCAGCGGCGAAGGCGTGGTCGGGCGTAACTTCGCCTACCAGAACATGGCGACCATCAAGGCGTTCTTCGACAAGGACACCCACACCAACAACTTCATCGGCGCCGGCGGCAACGGCGTGGCGCTGGACGATTTCAACGCCGACAACTTCGACCACGGCCCGCACGGCTTCGTTGGCGGCTCGCCGATGTGGGTCAACCAGGCTGGCAGCCGGCCGATTGCCGGCACCTCGAACCCGCCGGGCACACCCGCGTGGGGCAGTGCCTGGAAACGCGCGACCGCCGATTACTACACCCATCAGGTGTCGATGGACGCCCACGGCGCGCATCAGTCCTATCGGGGCAACTACCTCGACCTCGATCCGGTCTACCGCGATGCCTACGGCTTGCCGCTGTTGCGGATGACCTTCGACTGGCAGGAAAACGACATCAAGATGAACCGCTTCATGGTCGAGAAAATGGGCAAGGTCGCCGAAGCGATGGGGCCGAAAGCCATTGCCGTGATCGGCAAGAAAGTCGGCGATCACTTCAACACCGCGTCCTACCAGACCACCCACCTCAACGGCGGCGCGATCATGGGCACCGATCCGAAGAAGAGCGCCCTGAACCGCTACCTGCAGAGCTGGGACGTGCATAACGTTTTCGTTCCGGGTGCCTCGGCATTTCCGCAGGGCTTGGGTTACAACCCGACCGGGCTGGTCGCGGCGTTGACCTACTGGTCGGCGAAGGCAATTCGCGAGCAGTACCTGAAAAACCCCGGCCCGCTGGTTCAGGCTTAAGGAGCGATGACCATGAAGACTCTCGTTATCGCGACCCTGGCGTTGCTCGGCAGTGCCTCACTGCATGCGGCTGAAGTTGATCAAAGTTTGATCAAACAGGGCGAATACCTCGCCCGCGCCGGTGACTGCGTGGCTTGCCACACCGCCAAGGGCGGCAAGCCGTTCGCCGGTGGCCTGCCGATGGAAACGCCGATCGGCACGATTTACTCGACCAACATCACCCCGGATAAAACCGGCGTCGGTGAATACAGCTTCGAAGACTTTGATCAAGCCGTACGCCATGGCGTCGCCAAAAACGGTAGTACGTTGTACCCGGCGATGCCGTATCCGTCGTACGCCCGTGTCAGCGAAACCGACATGCAAGCGCTGTACGCGTATTTCATGCACGGTGTAGAACCGGTGGCGCAAGAGAACAAGGCCAGTGACATTCCGTGGCCGTTGAGCATGCGCTGGCCGCTGATGGGCTGGCGCTGGATGTTTGCGCCGAAGGTCGAGGAATACCAGGCAACCGGTGACGACGCCGTCATCAACCGTGGCGCGTATCTGGTCGAAGGCCTCGGTCATTGCGGCGCCTGCCATACGCCACGCGCGCTGACCATGCAGGAAAAATCCCTGAGTGCGGCTGACGGCACAACCTTCCTCGCCGGCAGTGCGCCGCTGGAAGGCTGGATCGCCAAAAGCCTGCGCGGCGATCATAAGGATGGCCTCGGCAGCTGGAGCGAGGAACAACTGGTGCAGTTCCTCAAAACTGGTCGCAGTGATCGCAGTGCCGTGTTCGGCGGCATGAGCGACGTGGTCACCCACAGCATGCAATACATGACCGATGCCGACCTGACCGCGATTGCCCGCTACCTCAAGTCGTTGCCGGCCAGTGATCCAAATGATCAGCCACATCAGTACGACGAAAAAGCCGCCAAAGCGTTGTGGAACGGTGACGACAGTCAGCGTGGTGCTGCGGTGTACATCGACAACTGCGCGGCGTGCCACCGCACCGATGGCCACGGCTACACCCGGGTGTTCCCGGCGCTGGCGGGCAACCCGGTGCTGCAATCGGCAGATCCGGCCTCGCTGATCCACATCGTGCTCAAGGGCGGTACGTTGCCGGCGACGCACACGGCACCTTCGACGTTCACCATGCCGGGCTTCGCCTGGCGGCTGTCGGATCAGGAAGTGGCGGATGTGGTGAGTTTCATCCGTGGCAGTTGGGGCAACAAAGGCGCGCCGGTCAGCGCCAAAGAAGTGGCCGGGTTACGCAGTGACGATATGAAAACTACGTCCACTGATGATCTTGGCCAAGTCACCGATCATCATTAAAAACAAAAACCCTGCATGAACCATTCATGCAGGGTTTTTAATTACTGATATTGCAACAACCTTTAATTTTACGGATTGACGATATTTACATAAGCCTTGGCCAGTGCAATCAACTTTGCTTTGTCGTCGTTATCAATATCGCCATCACCATCCACATCTTTCTTGTTGGTGCGAACAGTGAACGTCTTGCCACGGTCGCTGGATACCGCCGTCACGTAGATCGAGTCAACCAGTGTCTCGGTGGGCAGCTCCTGCTCAGCGTTCCAGCCCAGTTCCTTGCGCGCGAGTTGCATCGAAATAATGGTGTTGGGTTCCGATGCATTCGGTTGCATCATTTGCATAAAAACACCACGTTGATTGAGGTAAGACATGAATTAAATCCTTTTAATTTAGTTATCTGGCAACTGCCAATGGAAGTAGCCAAGACTATCTTCGATAACTTGTCGCGACAACGGAACATATGTATCTCGGGTTGTACTTTGCCTGTGCACATATATATATATAAACTTTGCCAGTCAGCAAGTATCCCATCGCCGAACGGTACTGGATCACAGTGCGCCAGCTCATGTACTGTATGCATATACAGATCAGGAGCCTGCCCAATGATCAATCCCCTCCCGCCTCGCGGTCGCGGCACCGCGACCAACCCGCACAACCGCTTCGCGCCGAACCGTTCGGTGGCCGAAGACGACGGCTGGTATCAGGAAGTGCCGCTGACCCAAGGCACCGAGGTGATGATCGAAACCGCGAAAACCATCATCACTCGCAATACCTCGCCGGACCTGCCCTTCGACCGTTCGATCAACCCCTACCGAGGCTGCGAGCATGGCTGCATTTATTGCTACGCACGGCCCAGCCACGCCTATTGGGACATGTCACCCGGGCTGGATTTCGAAACCAGGCTGATCGCCAAGACCAACGCCGCCCAAGTGCTGGAAGAACAGCTCGGGAAAAAAGGCTACCAATGTGCGCCGATCAATCTGGGCTCCAACACCGATCCGTATCAGCCGATCGAACGCGAACACAAAATCACCCGTCAGACCCTCGAAGTGCTGTTGCGCTATAAGCACCCGGTAACCATCGTCACCAAGGGCTCGCTGATCCTGCGCGACCTCGACCTGCTCAGCGAACTGGCGCAGCAACGGCTGGTGGCGGTGATGATCAGCCTGACCACGCTGGATGACGAACTGAAACGCATCCTCGAACCGCGTGCCGCTGCACCCAAAGCGCGGTTGCGGGCGATTCGGGTGATGCGCGAGGCTGGCATTCCGGTGGGTGTGTTGTGTTCGCCGATGATCCCGATGATCAACGACAGTGAAATCGAAAACCTGCTCAACGAGGCCCACGCAGCGGGCGCGCAAAGCGCGGCCTATATGATGCTGCGCCTGCCGCTGGAGGTGGCACCGTTGTTCGAGGAATGGCTGGCGGCGCACTATCCGCAGCGCGCCGCGCATGTGCTGAGCCTGATCCGGCAGAGCCGTGGTGGCGAGCTCTACGACAGCCGTTTTGGCGCACGCATGCGCGGTGAAGGGGTATTCGCCGACCTGCTCGCGCAACGATTTGCCAAAGCCATCAAGCGTCTCGGCATGAATCATCGCGAAGGCTATAACCTCGATTGCACAGCCTTCTGTCCGCCGGGTCGCCAGATGTCGTTGATTTAGCGACAATTGGCCTATGGTTGAGGGGTTGGAATCCTTCCGTCGAAACCGCCAGTCACGTTTTTTGTGACCTGGAACACACGTTCTAGAGCGCTTGATTCAGTTTGAGTTAAGTTTCGGCGGCTACCTTGTTCATCGAGTGACTGACGGGTCGGGATGACCCGGATGTTTAAACAGCCACTGGCTTCATACCGGAATACATGGGAATGACTCCCCTAATCCGCCAAAGAGGATGAATCATGAGTGACAAGGATAAACAGCCGTTGGCTGCGTCGGCGCAAGCCCCTGTGGCGGAATCCGCCGATGCAGCGCTGCGACAGATCGTAGACGGCTTTTTGCATTTTCATCATGAGGTCTTCCCGCAGCAGGAAGAACTCTTCAAGAAACTCGCCACGGCCCAGGCGCCAAAAGCGATGTTCATCACCTGCGCTGACTCGCGCATCGTCCCTGAGCTGATTACCCAGAGCTCGCCGGGCGATCTGTTCGTCACCCGTAACGTCGGCAACGTTGTCCCGCCGTACGGCCAGATGAACGGCGGCGTATCCACCGCCATCGAATACGCGGTGCTGGCGCTCGGCGTGCAGCACATCATCATCTGCGGCCACTCCGATTGCGGCGCCATGCGCGCGGTGCTCAATCCGGACAGTCTGGAAAAAATGCCGACGGTCAAAGCCTGGTTGCGCCACGCCGAAGTGGCCAAAACCATGGTTCATGAAAACTGTAACTGCGCCGACGAAAAAGAAAGCATGCCGATCCTCACCGAGGAAAACGTCATCGCCCAATTGCAGCACTTGCGTACCCATCCTTCGGTAGCCTCGCGCATGGCGAACGGTCATCTGTTCATCCATGGCTGGGTCTACAACATCGAAACCAGCGAAATCAAAGCTTACGACGCGGATCAGGGATGTTTCCTGCCGCTCGACGGTAGCCATCCGATTCCGGTGGCGACGCCCAAAGCGCGCTTCTAAATCTTCCTAAAAATCTGTGTGGTTTGACGCCGGCCGCTGTTTCAGCGGTTCGGCGAAGCCATGCCTGAAGAAAACTTCGGGAGAATCGCCATGCGTGCGGCTCAATTGAAAGCGGTGTTGCCACGGGAGCTGCTCGCTTCAGTGGTTGTGTTTCTGGTCGCCTTGCCGCTGTGCATGGGTATCGCGATTGCGTCAGGGTTACCGCCGGCCAAGGGTTTGATCACCGGGATCATCGGCGGTCTGGTGGTCGGCTGGCTGGCGGGGTCGCCGTTGCAGGTCAGCGGACCGGCGGCGGGTCTGGCGGTGTTGGTGTTCGAGCTGGTGCGCCAGCACGGCATCGAAATGCTCGGGCCGATTCTATTGCTCGCCGGTTTCCTGCAACTGGTCGCCGGGCGCTTGAAGCTCGGTTGCTGGTTTCGGGTTACGGCGCCAGCCGTGGTTTACGGGATGCTGGCGGGGATTGGCGTGTTGATCGTGCTGTCGCAGGTGCATGTGATGCTCGATGCCTCGCCGAAGCCCTCTGGCCTGGACAACCTCACGGCGTTCCCGGCGGCCGTGGCGCAGGCGTTGCCGTCGTTTGGCTGGCAGGCCGGCCTGCTCGGGCTGTCGACGATTGCGGTGATGTGGCTGTGGGAAAAATTTCGCCCACATTCGTTGCGCTTCGTTCCGGGTGCATTGCTCGGTGTGGGTCTGGCGACCGGGGCCAGTCTGTTGCTCGCTTTGCAGGTAAAGCGCGTCGAAGTGCCGGCGAATCTGGCGGAGGCCATCGATTGGCTCAAGCCTGCAGATCTGCTCAGTCTGGCCGATCCGACGTTGCTGATCGCCGCGTTCGCCGTGGCCTTCATCGCCAGTGCCGAAACGCTGTTGTCCGCTGCTGCGGTGGATCGCATGCACAGCGGCGTGCGCTCGGACTTCGACCGTGAACTGTCGGCGCAAGGTGTCGGCAATATGCTCTGCGGTCTGGTCGGGGCGCTGCCGATGACCGGGGTGATCGTGCGCAGTTCGGCCAACGTCCAGGCCGGCGCGACCACGCGTTACTCGACGATCTTCCATGGTCTGTGGCTGCTGGCGTTCGTGCTGTTGCTGTCGAGTGTGCTGCAAAGCATTCCGGTCGCGAGTCTGGCGGGTGTGCTGGTGTACACCGGGTTCAAACTGGTCGACCTCAAAGCGTTTCGAGGGTTGGGCCGCTATGGACGGATGCCGATGTTCACCTACGCGGCGACAGCGCTGGCGATCATCTTCACTGACCTGCTGACGGGCGTGTTGATCGGTTTCGGTCTGACCTTGTTGAAACTGGCGTTCAAGGCTTCGCGCCTGAAGATCAGCCTGATCGATCTGCCGCAGGACGGCGAAATGGAGTTGCGTCTGGTCGGCGCGGCGACCTTCCTCAAGGTGCCGGCGTTGACGCAAGTGCTGGGCAGTATTCCGCAGGGGACGACGGTGCATGTGCCGCTCAATAATCTGAGCTACATCGACCATTCGTGTCTGGAGTTGCTGGAAGAGTGGGGCCGGGCGAATGCGGCGAAGGGGTCGAAGCTGTTGATTGAGTCGCGTGGGTTGAAGCGACGGCTTGAAGGGCGGATTCGCACTAACACTGGCATCGGTGCGGCCGGCTAGATAATCCATTGTGAACACAAACCCTGTGGGAGCGAGCCTGCTCGCGAAAGCGGTTTATCAGCCAACAGAGATGTTGAATGATCGACCGCATTCGCGAGCAGGCTCGCTCCCACATTACATCTATGGTGTATGAGGGTTACGCGGCGGGCTGGTCGAGCTCGAGGCCAACACCCAGTCGGCGACCCATGCACGGCCAGCGTTTCCACGCGGCGCCGGTGTCCGGGCTGCTGAGTTTTTCGCGGTAAGCCTCTACCGATTCCAGCGCGAAACTCTCATCGTTGAGCATCTCGTCGATGGCGTGATGCACCGCTTCGTCTAGTTGGTTGGCAAATTCCTCACCGATCAGTTGGTGAGCAATCAAGTTGGCGACCGTCATGTCCAAGGGGATCAGTGGCTGGCCGAAATGCTTGATGTACAGGTCGTTGACCTCTTCGACAAAACGGTGCGCCAGATAGGCTTCGTCCAGCAGGCTGTCCAGGCCAACGTGACCGGCCATGATCGCCGGCGGCTGGAGGAAATACTGCTCGGCGATTTTCAGCACCGGTTTGATCTGTGATTCGATTCCCGCTTCCCTGGCGACTTCATTGGCTGCATCCAGCAGGTCTGGCACTTCATCGATGTAGGCGGCGACAAAACGCGTCAGCACGCCTTGGGCGTCGGCTTCCGGCAATTGGATCGCCGGGTGTAAATGAGGCAGCTTGCTTTCCAGCTGACGGGTCAGCAGGCCGGTATCTTTTTCGTGTTGTTGGGCTTTTTGGATCTGCTCGCGCAATGCGGCGGTGTTCATGAAAACTCCAGGAAACAAGGCAATGAAATAGGGAAGACATAACTTAGCTGGCTTACGAAAAATGCTAAGACGCATTTGTCATAATTATTTCATCCTTGATGCACCTGCGTTATATCGGTTTGCCACCACTCGTCTGCATCCTTCTCCATTCGTGCCCTTGAACGCAAGTGCCAGCTGTTTCAGTTGATTTACGTGTGCACATTGCAATTTCCCGTCGCTGTCTATACTCGCCAGTGAATGGAGTTAGCTGATGATGCCCGACTGCCCACGCAGCAAGGCCCGGCGATTCAAGTTCGTAGTCTGATGCAGCCGCTCCCTTGCCGCAGGCGTTGCGCCTACGGGATAACAAGAACGATAAGGGGAACCCGCAATGATGCGACATCCACACGTCTGGATGGGCCTCCTGTTGTGGTCGATTTTCAGCCAGGCCAACGCAGCCTGGACTGTGAATATGGCGCCTGGAGCGACTGAAATCAGTCACGCAGTATTCGACCTGCACATGACCATTTTCTGGATCTGTGTGGTGATCGGGGTCATCGTCTTCGGCGCCATGTTCTGGTCGATGATGGTGCACCGCCGTTCAACCGGGCAGGTCGCCGCAAAATTCCACGAAAGCACCACCGTCGAAATTCTCTGGACTGTCGTACCGTTCCTGATTCTGGTGGCCATGGCCGTACCGGCGACTGCCACCCTGATCAAAATGTACGACACCAGTGAGCCGGATATCGATATCCAGATCACCGGTTATCAGTGGAAGTGGCACTACAAATACCTGGGTCAGGACGTCGAGTTCTTCAGCAACCTGGCCACCCCCGCCGAGCAGATCCACAACAAGGAAGCCAAGGGCGAGCACTACTTGCTCGAGGTCGACAAGCCATTGGTGCTGCCGACCGGGGCCAAGGTGCGCTTCCTCGTGACCTCCGCCGACGTTATCCACTCCTGGTGGGTGCCGGCCTTTGCGGTCAAGCGCGATGCGATCCCGGGGTTCGTCAACGAAGCCTGGACCCGTGTCGACAAGCCCGGCCTCTACCGTGGCCAGTGCGCCGAACTGTGCGGCAAGGATCACGGCTTCATGCCGATCGTGGTCGAGGTCAAGGAGAAGGCCGATTACGAGAAGTGGCTCGCCGAGCGCAAAGCCGAAGCCGCGCAGCTTAAAGAGCTGACCAGCAAGGAATGGACCCTCGACGAACTCAAGGAACGCGGCGACAAGGTCTATCACACCACTTGCGTCGCCTGTCACCAGGCCGAAGGTCAGGGTCTGCCGCCGATGTTCCCGGCACTCAAAGGCTCGAAAATCGCCACCGGGCCGATCAAGGATCATCTGAGCATTGTCTTCCACGGCAAGCCCGGCACCGCCATGGCGGCGTTCGGCAAACAGCTGTCGGAAGTCGATATCGCAGCGGTCGTGACTTACGAACGTAACGCCTGGGGCAACAACAAGGGCGACATGGTCACGCCAAAAGAAGTGCTGGAGCTGAAACAGGCGGAAAGCAAATGAGCCGGTCTATCGCGTACCTCGTGAACCGGCCGGGGCAACACGCCCCGGCCCGCCCCGCCCACTCACGTAAAGGAGACCGGCCATGAGCGCTGTCATCGATGACCATGGTCATGCCGACCACGCCCACGGCCCCGCCAAAGGCCTGATGCGCTGGGTGCTGACCACCAACCACAAGGACATCGGCACGCTGTACCTGTGGTTTGCGTTCTCCATGTTCCTGCTCGGCGGTACGTTCGCGATGGTGATTCGCGCCGAACTGTTCCAGCCAGGGCTGCAAATCGTCGAACCGGCGTTCTTCAACCAGATGACCACCATGCATGGCTTGGTGATGGTCTTCGGTGCGGTGATGCCGGCCTTCGTTGGTCTCGCCAACTGGATGATCCCGTTGATGATCGGCGCGCCGGACATGGCCCTGCCCCGGATGAACAACTTCAGCTTCTGGCTGTTGCCCGCGGCGTTCCTGATCCTGGTGTCGACCCTGTTCACCCCCGGTGGCGGGCCGAACTTCGGCTGGACGTTCTATGCGCCGCTGTCGACGACGTACGCGCCGGAAAGCGTGACCTTCTTCATCTTTGCCATCCACTTGATGGGGATCAGCTCGATCATGGGCGCGATCAACGTGGTCGCGACCATCCTCAACCTGCGCGCCCCCGGCATGACGTTGATGAAAATGCCGCTGTTCGTCTGGACCTGGCTGATCACCGCGTTCCTGCTGATCGCGGTGATGCCGGTGCTGGCCGGGTGCGTGACGATGATGCTGATGGACATCCACTTCGGCACCAGCTTCTTCAGTGCTGCCGGTGGCGGTGACCCGGTGTTGTTCCAGCATGTGTTCTGGTTCTTCGGGCACCCCGAGGTGTACATCATGATCCTGCCGGCCTTCGGCGCCGTCAGCTCGATCATCCCGACCTTCTCGCGCAAGCCGCTGTTCGGCTACACCTCGATGGTCTACGCAACGGCGAGCATTGCGTTCCTGTCGTTCATTGTCTGGGCGCACCACATGTTCGTGGTCGGCATTCCTTTGGTGGGCGAGCTGTTCTTCATGTACGCCACGCTGTTGATTGCGGTACCAACCGGGGTGAAGGTGTTCAACTGGGCCAGCACCATGTGGCAAGGCTCGCTGACCTTCGAGACGCCGATGCTGTTTGCCGTGGCGTTCGTGATTCTGTTCTCCATCGGCGGGTTCTCCGGCTTGATGTTGGCCATCGCCCCGGCGGACTTCCAGTACCAGGACACCTACTTTGTGGTCGCGCACTTCCACTACGTGCTGGTGCCGGGGGCGATCTTCGGGATCTTCGCCTCGACCTACTACTGGCTGCCGAAATGGACCGGCCACATGTACGACGAAACCCTTGGCAAGCTGCATTTCTGGCTATCGTTTGTCGGCATGAACCTGACCTTCTTCCCAATGCACTTCGTGGGGCTTGCGGGAATGCCTCGGCGAATTCCGGACTACAACCTGCAGTTCGCCGACTTCAACATGGTCTCCTCGATTGGCGCGTTCATGTTCGGCGCTACGCAGATCTTCTTCCTGTTCATTGTGATCAAGACCATTCGTGGTGGCGCGCCGGCACCGGCCAAGCCGTGGGATGGCGCGGAAGGCCTGGAGTGGAGCGTGCCGTCACCGGCGCCGTATCACACCTTCACCACGCCGCCGGAAGTGAAATGAAACGCTCCTCTGCTAAAGCAATCCCTGTGGCGAGGGAGCTTGCTCCCGCTTGGGTGCGTAGCACCCAAAAAATCTTTGGGGCTGCTGCGCAACCCAGCGGGAGCAAGCTCCCTCGCCACAAAGGCTCACTCGCACCTTCGAGAGAGGCATGAACCATGGCTGACTCGATCTCGCTGAAAAAACTGGTCACCCGTCTGCTCGCAGTGGTGGTGGCGATGTTTGTCTTCGGTTTTGCCCTGGTGCCGATCTACGACGTGATGTGCAAAGCCTTCGGCATCAACGGCAAGACCGGTGGGCAGTACGAGGGCGAGCAGGTGGTCGACACCTCGCGCCAGGTCCGCGTGCAGTTTCTGTCGACCAACACCGCCGACATGCCGTGGGACTTCTACCCCAAACATGACGAACTCACTGCCAACCCCGGCGCGGTCAACGAGATGATCTTCATCGCGCGTAATCCCACCGACAAACCGATGAGTGCGCAAGCCGTGCCGAGCATCGCGCCGAGTAACGCCGCGGCGTATTTCCACAAGACCGAATGCTTTTGCTTTACCCAGCAGGTGCTGCAGCCCGGTCAGCAGATCGAGATGCCGGTGCGTTTCATTGTTGACCGCGACATGCCCAAGGATGTGAAGCACCTGACGCTGTCCTACACGCTGTTCGATATCACCGCCCGACATCCGCCGGTGGCTGTAAACACTGGCGGTTGAGCGTGCCCGATAAGGAGAACAATAAATGGCAACTCATGAGCACTATTACGTACCGGCCCAGAGCAAATGGCCGATCATCGCCACCTTCGGCATGGCCATTACCGTGTACGGCCTGGCAGTCTGGTTCAACGATCTGAAAGCGACGCGCCCGGAATCCCACGGTCCTTACATCTTTTTCGTCGGTGGCCTGTTGCTGGCGTACATGCTGTTCGGCTGGTTCGGTACGGTGATCAAGGAAAGCCGCGCGGGACTCTACAGCGCTCAGCTGGATCGCTCGTTCCGCTGGGGCATGAGTTGGTTCATCTTCTCCGAAGTGATGTTCTTCATTGCCTTCTTCGGTGCGCTGTTTTATGTGCGCCACGTCTCCGGGCCGGCACTCGGCGGTGAAGGCACCAAAGGCATCGCGCACATGCTGTGGCCGAACTTCCAGTTCACCTGGCCGCTGCTGCACACGCCGGATCCGAAGCTATTCCCGCCTCCAAAAGAAGTCATCAGCCCGTGGGGCCTGCCGCTGATCAACACGATCCTGCTGGTCAGCTCCAGCGTGACCATCACCATCGCCCACCATGCGTTGAAGAAGGGCCATCGCGGCGCGCTGAAAATCTGGCTGGCGATCACCGTGCTGCTGGGCTGCGCGTTTCTCGGTTTCCAGGCTGAGGAATACATGCACGCCTATCACGAACTGGGGCTGACCCTCGGTTCGGGCATTTATGGCGCGACGTTCTTCATGCTCACCGGTTTCCACGGCGCCCACGTGACCATCGGCACGATCATTCTGTTCGTGATGCTGATGCGGATCATGAAGGGCCATTTCGACAACGAGCACCAGTTCGGCTTCGAAGCGGCGAGCTGGTATTGGCACTTCGTCGACGTGGTGTGGATCGGCTTGTTCATCTTCGTCTATGTGCTTTAACAACATCGGCAAGCCTCAAGCTCAAAGCGGTAAAGCTTCTAACTTGTAGCTTGTAGCTGACCGCTTGCAGCTACCACGTAACGTGGGACACCAGTTGGCCACTGTAGAAACCCCAGGCGATCAAGCCGACGGTGATGGCGGCCAATGCCACCCGAACACTCAAGGCGATGACCAGGCGATTCGAGCTGCTGTCGTCCTTGACCAGGAAAAACAGGCCGCTGAACAGGCTGATCACCGTGGCAATCAGCATCAGGACGATCGCTGTTTTGAGCATGGGAAGAACTCCGGGGGACAGGCGATGCAGTTGAGTATAGCGATCGCGACAACTGACTTTGTGGCACAGCCATGAAGCGCTTTAGTCCGGGCGTGATACCGACCGTAGTGGTGGCGTTGTTGCTGCCGCTGCTGGTGTCGCTGGGCTTCTGGCAACTGAGCCGGGGGGCGGAGAAAACCGCCCTGCTCGCCAGTTACGCCGAACGCCGCGCGGCCGAACCGATGGCCAGCAGCGAGTTGCTGAACAGTGCCGATCCGGCCTATCGCCGCGTGCATCTGCACGGCCAGTTCGACGCGGCCCACAGCCTGCTGCTCGACAACAGCCAACGCAACGGCAAGGTCGGCGTCGAGTTGCTGCAACCGTTTCAGGATCAACGCACCGGCCTGTGGCTGCTGGTCAATCGCGGCTGGCTGCCGTGGCCAGATCGACGCGTGCCGCCGCAATTCACCACGCCTTCCGAGGCGCTGAATATCGATGCCTGGGTCTACGTCGCCCCCGGCGTGACCTTCCAGCTTCACGCCGACCCGGTCAGCAACACCTGGCCGCAAACCATCACCGCCGTCGAGCCGAGCAAGCTGTGGAAAACCCTCGAGCGCGACGGCTTCACCTACGAATTACGCGCCGAACCCGGCCCGGCCAGCTACGAGGCCGATTGGCCGGTGGTCGCCATGGGCCCGGAAAAACACCTCGGTTACGCCGTGCAGTGGTTCGCCATGGCCACCGCCCTGCTCGGTCTCTACATCTATTTGGGCTTGCACAACGCAAAGGAGAAGCACCATGGGAACGGCCATGAATCCACCCAGCATGTCTGAGGCGAAACCTGCCGCCACCCGTCGTCGCGGGCGCATTCAGCTGCTGCTGATATTGCTCGGCGTGATCGGCCCGATGGTGCTCGCCACCGGTATGTACAAATTGCAGTTCTGGGTACCGGAGGGTCGCAGCTATCACGGCGAACTGATCGGCAACGGCCAGACCCGCGCCGACCTCGGCGTGCAGGCCGAGGAAGAGCGCTGGCAGATGCTGGTCACCGCGCCGAAGGATTGCGCGGTGGACTGCCAGCAACTGGTGTACCTGGCGCGGCAGATCCAGATCGGCCTCGGCCGCGATGCCGGCCGCGCCAGCCATGCCCTCGCCGTGGCGCAACCGGTGAGCGCCGATTATGAGGCCAAGCTGACCCGTGAATATCCACAGCTGCAACGCTATCCGCTGGACGCTACGACGTTCAGCAAAACCACCGGCGACAAAGCCACACCGCAGCTGTGGATCATCGACCCGCACGGCAACCTCGTGCTGCGTTACGAGCCGAATGTGAAAGGCAAGGATCTGCTCAACGACCTGCGTCACCTGCTGAAACTGTCGAACATCGGATAAGGGCATCGTCATGGCCAAACCTGGATTTCGCCTCGCGCTGTTTGCCACCCTGCTGGCACTGATTGTGGTGTTGCTCGGCGCCTATACGCGCTTGACCCACGCCGGCCTCGGTTGCCCCGACTGGCCGGGCTGCTACGGGTTTATCAGCGTGCCGAAAAGCGAAGCCCAACTGGCCCATGCCGAATTGCATTACCCCGACTCGCCGGTGGAGGCGCACAAGGGCTGGAACGAGATGATCCACCGCTACTTCGCCGGCACCCTCGGCCTGCTGATTTCGATTCTGGCCGGACGCGCGTGGGTCAATCGACGTCATCCGGGGCAGCCGTTGAAACTGCCGCTATTTCTGCTCGCAGTGGTGATTGCGCAAGCGGCTTTCGGTATGTGGACGGTGACGCTCAAGCTCTGGCCGCAGGTGGTTACCGGACATTTACTTGGCGGTTTTGCGACGCTGAGTCTGTTGTTTTTGCTGACCTTGAGATTGTCCGGCGTGCTGCCGGCGCTGACCGTGCCCAAGCGTTTGCAGTATTGGGCGACGGCGGGATTGTTGTTGGTGATTGGCCAGATCGCGCTGGGTGGCTGGGTCAGTTCCAACTATGCGGCGGTGGCGTGCATCGACTTCCCGACGTGTCACGGCCAATGGCTGCCGCCAGCGGATTTCGCCAACGGTTTTCACCTGACCCAGCACATCGGCCCGAATTACCTGGGCGGACAACTCGACAGTGATGCGCGCACGGCGATTCACCTGACTCACCGTATCGGTGCGCTGCTGGTGACGCTGGTGCTGCTCGGTCTCGCCTGGCAATTGAAAGTCGTCGGTATGACGCGACTGGCCGGGTTGGTCGTCGTCGCCCTCGCCGCACAAATCACCCTCGGTATCAGCAACGTGCTGTTCCATCTGCCGCTGCCGGTGGCGGTCGCGCATAACGCCGGCGGCGCCGCATTGTTGCTGACCATGGTGCTGGTCAACTATCACGCGCGCACCAGTCTGGTCCGGGTCAAACAACCAGTGCTTGCGCGCTGGCGCCTGAGTCCGCGTAAACACGCGGCCGCGCCCATCACTATAAAAGGAGAAACGCCGTGGCGATTCTGATTGGCGAGCGCCCCCATCAGGCGATCTGGCGTGACTATCTGGAGCTGACCAAACCGAAAGTCGTGGTGCTGATGCTGATCACCTCGCTGGTCGGCATGTTCCTCGCGACTCGCGCCGGGGTGCCGTGGACGGTGCTGGTGTTCGGCAATCTGGGGATTGCCCTGTGTGCCGGTGGCGCGGCGGCGGTCAATCATGTGGTCGATCGGCGCATTGATGCAGTGATGGCGCGCACGCACAAACGGCCGCTGGCCGAGGGCCGGGTTTCGCCGGCGGCGGCGTTGACCTTTGCACTGGTGCTGGCGCTGCTCGGTCAGGCCTTGCTGCTGACCTTCACCAATCCGCTGACGGCGTGGCTGACCCTGGCTTCGCTGCTCGGTTATGCGGTGATCTACACCGGTTTTCTCAAACGCGCGACGCCGCAGAACATCGTCATTGGTGGCCTCGCCGGCGCTGCCCCGCCGCTACTGGGCTGGACCGCCGCCACCGGCCACGTCAGCGCCGAACCCTTGTTGCTGGTGCTGATCATCTTCGCCTGGACCCCGCCGCACTTCTGGGCGCTGGCGATCCATCGCAAAGAGGAGTACGCCAAGGCCGACATCCCGATGCTGCCGGTCACCCACGGCGAGCACTACACCAAGGTGCACATTCTGCTCTACACCTTTGCGCTGCTGGCGGTGAGCCTGCTGCCGTACGTGATCCACATGAGCGGCGTGCTATACCTGATTTGCGCGCTGGCGCTGGGCGCACGGTTTCTGCAATGGGCCGTGGTGCTGTACCGTGGCACTCGGCCGCACGCGGCGATCAACACCTTCAAGTACTCTATTTGGTACTTGTTCCTGTTGTTCATCGCCCTGCTCGTAGACCACTACTTACTGTTGAACCTATGACTCGAACCCAGAAAACCGTCTTCATCCTCGTCGCCGTGATCGCGCTGATCCTGGGACTGACCGTCAACAAAGTGCTGAGCGGCAAAGGCCAGGGTGACCCGACGGCGCTGATTGACGCCGGCATTATCCTGCTGCCTCAGAGTCGCAATCTGCCGGACGTGACGATGACCGATCAGGACGGCAAACCGGTGGCGATCAATGAGTTGAAAGGCAAGTGGAGCCTGTTGTTTTTCGGCTATACGTTCTGCCCGGACATCTGCCCGACCACCCTCGCGCAACTGCGCCAGATCAAAAGCGAACTGCCGAAGGATGCCGTGGACAAGTTGCAGATCGTGCTGGTCAGCGTTGACCCGAACCGCGATAACCCCAAGCAGTTGAAGCAGTACCTCGGTTACTTCGATCCGCAATTCATTGGTCTGACGCCGACTTCGATCGAAGAGCTGCAGAAGGTGGCGAACGCGGTGAGTATTCCGTTTATTCCGGCAGATACCAGCAAGCCGAATTACACCGTCGACCATAGCGGCAATCTGGCGGTGATCGGCCCGGATGGTACGCAGCGCGGGTTTATTCGGGCGCCGCTGAACAACGCCAAACTGGTTGCGCAGTTGCCGGTGATGCTTAGCCGCAAATAACGCCCGGATGGAACTATGTGGCGAGGGAGCTTGCTCCCGCTGGGCTGCGAAGCGGCCCCAAATCTTGCCACCGCGATTCGACAATTACACCGCATTCGCAGGGTTTACGACTGCTGCGCAGCCGAGCGGGAGCAAGCTCCCTCGCCACAAGGGCTGTCCCACAGCCACCTTCAGGCACAAAAAAGGGGACGCCATTGGCGTCCCCTTTTCATTGCAGCAATCTAAATCAGAACGCCGGCAAAACTGCGCCTTTGTACTTCTCGGTAATGAATTGCTTCACTTCCGGGCTGTGCAGCGCAGCGGCCAGTTTCTTCATCGCGTCGCTGTCCTTGTTGTCCGGGCGGGATACGAGGATGTTCACGTAAGGCGAGTCGTTACCTTCGATCACCAGCGCGTCCTTGGACGGATCGAGCTTGGCTTCCAGCGCGTAGTTGGTGTTGATCAGCGCCAGATCGACCTGGGTCAGCACGCGCGGGATGGTCGCAGCTTCCAGTTCACGGATTTTCAGGTCTTTCGGGTTTGTCGCGATGTCTTTGACGGTCGACAGAATGTTGGTCGGATCCTTCAAAGTGATCACGCCTGCCTTGGCCAGCAGCAACAGCGCACGGCCGCCGTTGGTGGCGTCGTTCGGAATTACCACGTTAGCGCCGCCTGGCAGGTCTTTCAGATCTTTGATCTTGCTCGAGTAGGCGCCCAGCGGCTCCAGGTGCACACCGGTCACAGCGACCAGATTGGTGCCCTTGGCCTTGTTGAACTCATCGAGGTACGGCTGGTGCTGGAAGAAGTTGGCGTCCAGACGTTTTTCCGCGACCTGCACGTTCGGCTGGATGTAGTCGGTGAAAACCTTGACCTTCAGATCCACACCTTCTTTGGCCAGGGCCGGCTTCACGAACTCGAGGATTTCCGCGTGCGGCACCGGGGTGGCGGCAACGGTCAGTGTTTCGGCGTGGGCCGAGAATGCTGCAACGGCAGCAAAAGCAGCGATCAGTTTTTTCATTCAGCTAACTCCTTTTCAAAGCGCCCGTCTGGCGCCTGCCAGCGAATGGCCGGCTCATGCTTTCAAATCCGGATTACTTGCGCGAGAAGTGCACGACCAGTCGATCACCGACCATCTGCAACACTTGCACCAAAATCAACAGCAACACCACGGTGACGATCATCACGTCAGTCTGGAAACGCTGGTAGCCGAAACGGATGGCCAGGTCACCCAGACCACCGGCGCCGACCACACCGGCCATCGCCGTGTAGGACACCAGTGTAATCGCCGTCACCGTAATCGCCGCGAAGATGCCCGGTCGGGCTTCCGGCAGCAAGGCATTCATGATGATCTGCCGGGTGGTCGCGCCCATCGACTGGGTCGCTTCAATGATGCCGCGATCGACTTCACGCAGCGCGGTTTCCACCAGACGCGCGAAGAACGGCGTCGCACCGACAACCAACGGCGGAATCGCACCGGCCACGCCCAGCGACGTGCCAGTGATCAGCACGGTGAACGGGATCATCACGATCAACAGAATAATGAACGGCAGCGAACGCAGGATGTTCACCGCCAGCGACATGAACGCGTAGAGGCCACGGTTTTCCAGCAACTGACGCGGGCTGCAGAGGAACAGCAACACGCCCAGCGGCAGGCCCAGCAGCACGGTGAACAGCAGCGAACCGCCGAGCATCAGCATCGTGTCGCCGGTGGCCAGCCAGATTTCGTACCAGTCGATATTGGTGAAGAAACTGATCAGGTCTTCCATTAGCGCAATACCTCCATATGAACGTCAGCGGCGGTGAAGCGGGCGAAGGCCGCTTCCATGTCGCCACCGGTGACGGCGAGGGTCAATTGCCCGTACGGAATGTCTTTGATGCGGTCGATGCGACCGGCGAGGATGCTGTAGTCGACCCCGGTTTCCCGGGCGACAGTACCGAGCAACGGCGCGTAGGTCGCTTCGCCCTGGAAGGTCAGACGCACGATACGACCCGGCACGTGAGCGAAGTCATCGCGCTGTTCGCTTTCGTCGATCTGCTCGCTTTCCTGGACGAAACGCTTGGTGGTCGGGTGTTTTGGATGCAGGAACACATCGGCCACCGAACCTTGCTCGACGATCACGCCAGCGTCCATCACTGCCACCTGGTCGCAAACGCGACGGATCACATCCATCTCGTGGGTGATCAGGACGATGGTCAGTTTCAGCTCGCGGTTGATCTCGGCCAACAGTTGCAGGACCGATGCGGTGGTCTGCGGGTCGAGGGCACTGGTGGCCTCGTCACACAGCAGAATCTTCGGCTTGGTCGCCAGGGCGCGGGCGATGCCAACACGCTGCTTCTGGCCGCCGGACAATTGCGCCGGGTATTTTTTGGCATGGTCGGATAGACCGACCCGCGCCAGCAATTCGGCAACACGCTGGTCGATCTCGCTGCCCGACAGTTCGCCGGCCAGGGTCAACGGCAACGCAACATTGTCGGCCACGGTCTTGGAGGCGAGCAGGTTGAAGTGCTGGAAGATCATCCCGACTTGCTGACGGAAACGGCGCAGGCCATTGGCGTCCAGTGCGGTGACTTCTTCGCCGTCGACGATGATCTTGCCGCCACTGGAGTCTTCCAGGCGATTGATCAGACGCAGCAGGGTACTTTTGCCCGCACCGGAATGGCCGATCAGGCCGAACACCTGCCCGTTCTCGATGGAGAGACTGGTCGGATGCAGCGCGGGAATGTCCTTACCGGCGACGCGGTAAGTCTTGTGGACGTTTTGAAACTCGATCACGTAGCGAACCTTGTGGGGCGCGTTAGAAAAGGATCAGCGGTTAGCCGGGCGCGCATTTTAGCCTGTCCGTATAGAGGTTCTTAGCATTTATTTCGCAATTAACCTTCGATTTGGCAATAACAAGATCAAAGGTCATAAAAAAGGAACGCCGGCATTGCCTCATCAGTCACTTAGTAAGCGACTTGAAAACCCTGGGTGCCGTGCCCGGGAACCACTCAAGAGTCCCCGATAAGGATCGGGGTCAACCGAGGAGTTTACGTCTGATGAGCAAGAAGCCTACGACCGACAAAAGCCAGATGGCCGGAACCGATGCCCCGGATCGCGCCAACACCAACGCCAAACTCGACAGCCTCGAGAAGTTTCGCTCCGACGCCACCGGCCAGGCCCTGCGCACGAACCAGGGCGTGAAGGTCGCCGATAACCAGAACACTCTCAAGGCCGGCCCGCGTGGGCCGTCGCTGCTTGAAGACTTCATCATGCGGGAAAAGATCACGCATTTTGACCATGAACGCATTCCGGAGCGCATCGTTCACGCACGCGGCACCGGCGCGCATGGTTTCTTTCAGGCCTACGAGAACCATTCGACACTGACCAAGGCGGGTTTCCTTCAAGACCCGGGGAAAAAGACCCCGGTGTTCGTGCGCTTTTCCACGGTGCAGGGCCCGCGCGGCTCCGGCGATACCGTGCGTGACGTACGCGGTTTCGCGGTGAAGTTTTTCACTGATGAAGGTAACTTCGACCTGGTCGGCAACAACATGCCGGTGTTTTTCATTCAGGACGCGATCAAGTTTCCCGACTTCGTTCACGCGGTGAAACCGGAACCGCACAACGAAATCCCTACCGGCGGCTCGGCCCACGACACCTTCTGGGACTTCGTATCCCTGGTGCCGGAATCGGCGCACATGGTCATCTGGGCGATGTCCGACCGGGCGATCCCGAAAAGCCTGCGCAGCATGCAGGGCTTCGGCGTGCACACCTTCCGCCTGATCAATGCCGAGGGCAAATCACGCTTCGTCAAATTCCACTGGCGCCCTACCGCCGGCACCTGCTCGCTGGTGTGGGACGAGGCGCAGAAACTCGCCGGTAAGGACACCGATTACCACCGTCGCGACCTCTGGGAAGCGATCGAGATGGGCGACTACCCAGAGTGGGAACTCGGCGTACAGATCATCGAAGAGGAAAACGAGCACGACTTCGATTTCGACATCCTTGACCCGACCAAGCTGATCCCCGAAGAAATCGTGCCGATCACGCCACTGGGCAAGATGACCTTGAATCGCAACCCGGACAACTTCTTCGCCGAGACCGAGCAGGTTGCGTTCTGCCCCGGGCACATCGTGCCGGGCATCGACTTCTCCAACGACCCGTTGCTGCAAGGTCGGCTGTTTTCCTACACCGATACGCAAATCAGCCGACTCGGTGGGCCGAACTTTCATGAGTTGCCGATCAACCGGCCGGTCGCGCCCTTCCACAACGGCCAGCGCGATGCTCAGCACCGCACGGTGATCGACAAGGGCCGCGCCTCGTATGAGCCGAACTCGATCGATGGCGGCTGGCCAAAAGAAACCCCGCCAGCCGCGCAGGACGGTGGCTTCGAAAGTTATCCAGAGCGCATTGATGCCAACAAGATCCGCCAGCGCAGCGAGTCGTTCAGCGATCACTTCTCTCAGGCACGGTTGTTCTTCAACAGCATGAGCCCGCACGAGAAGGAACACATCATCGCCGCCTACAGCTTCGAGCTGGGCAAGGTCGAACGTGAGTTCATCCGCGCGCGGGAGGTGAACGAGATTCTCGCCAACATCGATCTGGAACTGGCTAAGCGTGTGGCGGCCAACCTGGGCCTGCCGGCGCCGAGTAAAGGCACGGTCGAGGTGCGCAAGGTTTCCTTCGATCATTCGCCGTCTTTGAGTCAGGCGAATCTGTTACCAGAAAACATCAAGACGCGAAAAGTGGCGATTCTTGCTGCCAACGGCGTCGATGGCGCAGCGATTGATGCAATGAAGAAGGCATTGGCCGCTGAAGGTGCGCATGCCAAATTGCTCGGCCCGACTTCTGCGCCGGTGAAAACCGCAGACGGCAAAACCCTGGCGGTGGATGCGTCGATGGAAGGCATGCCGTCGGTGATTTTCGATGCGGTATTTGTGCCGGGCGGCGCGGCGTCGGTGAAAGCGTTGAGCGGCGATGGCGTGGCGTTGCATTACCTGCTGGAAGCGTACAAGCACCTGAAGGCAATCGCGCTGCACGGCGAGGCCAAGCAGTTGCAGGATCTGTTGAAGCTGGAGGCGGATGCTGGATTGCTGCAGGGCAAGGATGTGCCGGCGTTGACCAAGCCGTTCTTTGCGGCGATCGGGCAGCATCGGGTTTGGGATCGGGAGCCTAAGGCGAAAGCAATTCCTGCGTAAAAAAGCAAAAGATCGCAGCCTTCGGCAGCTCCTACAGGGTGTATCTCAATCCCATGTAGGAGCTGCCGCAGGCTGCGATCTCTTTTACGGTTTACGCGGACTCAAGACCATCTGTGCCGGTACTGTGCGCACGGTCTGCTTCACAATCTTCAGATCAAAATCCGGATTGAGTTTCTTCACGCGCTTGGTCAGCAATGTCGCCAGCCAAGGATAATCCTGGGTACGCGGCGCCTGAATGGTCACAGCACACTCATAATTCACCACATCGGCGGCGATCGCATCGAGTTGCCGGCGAAGTTTGCGGCTATCGGTGATGTTCAACGCAACCGTGGTGCTTTCCGCGGTCGGATCGATCACCTTGGCTTTCGGCTTGGCTTCGGCTGCCAGCAACGCGGCTTCAGCCTTTTCCAGCTCAGCCTTGCGTGCTTCAGTAATGGCGCCGTTGACGCCACCGGTCAGCGCCGGAGCTTTCGGCATCAGTGCACGGGCACGGCTCAGCGCCGTAGCGGCCGCATTCACATCACCCTTTTGCAGAACGATCTGGCTGCGACGCAAATAGGCCTCGGCCAGTTGCCGCTGATATTGCTCAAGGGATTGGTCGTTTGGGGTTTCTTTCTGCAAAGCGGCCAATTGGTCTTCTGCCGTGGCCAGTTCGCTGCTGGCCAGGCTTTGCTCCAGCTGTGCGATGGCCGTAGCGCGCGCATCGGGGGCTTCGGCCACCGGCGGCGTACTTTGGCAGGCGCCCAGCAGCACGGAAAATGCGACAAGGAGCAGATAACGGGAGGCGAACGGCTTCATTCCTGCGACTCTCTATTTGCGCAAAAAGCGGCCAAGTCTACACCCCACGACGGGGCAGAACAAAACTCAACAGAAACAGTGCGGCCGCCGTCACAACGATTGACGGCCCGGCCGGAGTGTCCTTGAACCATGACAGCGCCAGCCCGCCACACACGGCGAGCATGCCCAGCAGGCTCGCGCCCAGTGCCATCTGCTCCGGCGAGCGGGCGTGACGCTGTGCCGCAGCGGCCGGGATGATCAGCAGCGAGGTAATCAGCAACACCCCGACGATTTTCATCGCCACCGCGATCACCACCGCAATCAACAGCATCAGCGCCATGCGCAGGCCCGCCACCGGCAGACCTTCAACCTTGGCCAGCTCTTCGTGCACGGTGATCGCCAGCAATGGCCGCCACAACGTCACCAGCAACGCCAGCACCGCCGCACTGCCGCCAAGAATCCACGCCAGATCAGTCGGGCTCATCGCCAGCAGGTCGCCGAACAGATACGCCATCAGGTCGATCCGCACTTCATGCATGAAGCTTAGTACCACCAGGCCGAGAGAGAGGGTGCTCGGTGCGAGAATTCCCAACAGCGTGTCGGACGCCAGCGGTTGGCGCTGTTGAAGCGTGACCAGCAGCACCGCCAGCAGCAGGCAACCGACCGTCACCGCAACCGCAGGGCTGACATCCAGCAGAAAGCCCAACGCCACACCGAGCAAGGCCGCGTGGGACAGGGTGTCGCCGAAATAGGCCATACGCCGCCAGACCACGAACGACCCCAACGGACCTGCCACAATCGCCAACGCCAGACCTGCAAGCAGGGCATACAACAGAAAATCAGCCATGCTTGCAGTTGTCTCCGTGAACGTGAGGCTGGCCAATCACAGGCCCTTTAACCACCGAACCGTGCAGGTCATGAGCGTGGTCGTGATGGTGGTGATAGATCGCCAGGCTCTGCGCGTTCTTGCCGAACAGCTCGACGAACGCCGGATCGCCGCTGACCTGCTCGGGATGCCCGGAGCAGCAGACGTGACGGTTGAGGCAGACCACCTGATCGGTGGTGCTCATCACCAGATGCAAATCGTGGGACACCATCAATACGCCGCAGCCGTGGCGGTCGCGCAGTCGGGTGATCAGGCTGTACAACTCGGCTTGGCCGGCGACGTCGACGCCTTGCACCGGTTCATCGAGCACCAGCAACTCAGGCTCGCGCAGCAGCGCCCGAGCGAGCAGCACGCGCTGCATCTCACCACCAGAAACGCTTTGTACCGGGCTGTCGATGACGTGTTCGGCGCCGACTTCTTTCAACGCGGCCAACGCACGCGGACGATCAACGCCCGGCACCAGGCGCAGAAAGCGCAGTACCGACAACGGCAACGTCGGATCAACGTGGAGTTTTTGCGGCATGTAGCCAACGCGCAGTTTCGGCTTGCGCCAGACGCTGCCGCTGTCCGGTTTCAACAGGCCAAGCACGGCGCGCACCAAGGTGGTCTTACCGGCGCCGTTGGGGCCGATCAGGGTGACGATCTGCCCCGGCTCGACGCTCAACTCGATGTTGTCCAGCACAGCCTGCCCGGCAAACGTGACGGCGACCTGCTCCAGACGGATCAGCGCGTTGCTCATCAAGCCCCCTGGCAACCGGAGCACAGGCCGACGACTTCGACGGTCTGCGCTTCGACGATGAAACCAACGTCTTTGGCGCTGTTGATGATTGCGTCGCTGATCACTTTTTGCTCAAGCTCGATAGCAGCGTGGCAATCGCGGCAGATCAGGAACTGGCCCTGATGCGCATGCTCCGGGTGCACGCAGCCGACGAAGGCGTTGAGCGAGGAGATGCGGTGCACCAGGCCGTTTTCCAAGAGGAAATCCAGCGCGCGGTACACGGTCGGCGGCGCAGCGCGGCGGCCGTCCTGCTCGCTGAGCACCGCGAGAATGTCGTAGGCGCCCAGCGGCTTGTGGCTCTGCCACACCAGTTCCAGCACCCGGCGGCGCAACGCGGTCAGGCGCAAGCCTTTCTGGGCGCACAAGGTATCGGCCTCGGACAAAGCGCTGTGCACGCAATGTGAGTGGTCGTGGGGACGGCTGGCAATCGGTGTAATAGGCATGGGCGGCGACGAGTTTTGATAGAGACGTTATTATGTTACCCGTTCTCGCCTCCTTGAGTGGTCATCGTGTCCCGACTTTTTTCTGTTTTTGTGGCTTTTGTCGCCAGTTTTCTGCTGATCGGTTCGGCTCAGGCCGAGGTCAAAGTCCTCACCAGCATCAAACCGTTGCAGCTGATTGCAGCGGCCGTGCAGGACGGCGTGGCGATTCCCGAAGTGCTGCTGCCGCCGGGTGCTTCGCCACACAATTACGCCCTACGGCCATCCGACGTACGGAAGGTGCAATCGGTGGATCTGCTCTACTGGATCGGCCCGGACATGGAAGGTTTTCTGCCCCGTGTGCTGAATGGCCGGACGCTGCCGAGCGTCGCCGTGCAGGATCTGCCGGGGATGAAACTGCGACGTTTTGCTGAGGACAGCCATTCCCACGCCGAAGACGCCGACGAACATGATCACGATCACCGCCCGGGCACGCTGGATGCGCATTTGTGGTTATCACCGGTGAATGCGCGGGTGATTGCCGACAAGATGGCCGCTGACTTGAGCGCTGCGGACCCGGCGAATGCCGAGCGTTATCAGAGCAATGCCAAGGCATTCGATGAGCGTCTGGATGCGCTGGATCAGCGTTTGAAGAAGCGCCTGGCCAGTGTTGAAGGCAAGCCGTACTTCGTCTTTCACGAGGCGTTTGATTATTTTGAAGAGGCTTACGGCCTGAAGCACGCCGGCGTGTTCAGTGTGGCGGCCGAAGTGCAGCCGGGCGCGCAACATGTCGCGGCGATGCGCAAGCGCTTGCAGGAAGTGGGCAAAACTTGTGTGTTCAGCGAGCCGCCGTTGCGTCCGCGTCTGGCCGAAACATTGGTGGCAGGTTTGCCGGTGAAGCTGGCGGAGCTGGACGCGCTGGGCGGATACACCCCGGCGACGGCTCAGGGGTATGAGCAGGTGCTGGAGAAGCTGGGCAATGATCTGGCAGGGTGCCTGGAATCGTTGTAACCCCACAATAACTGTGGCGAGGGAGCTTGCTCCCGCTTGAGTGCGCAGCACTCACAAAAATAAGGCTGACTGCCTACATTTTGGGGCCGCTTCGCAGCCCGGCGCGAGCAAGCTCGCTCGCCACAAGTTAAAGGGCGAACGGTAACGGTGTATTGACCTGCTGCCGCTGCGCCAAGCGCTGTTCGAACTCCTTAGGATCGTGAATCAACACGTCCTGCCCGGCAAACTGCTCCGCCGCGATCAACCGCGACAGCCAGAACCGCACACACGCCACGCGCAGCATCGTCGGCCACAACTCTGCCTCCGCCGCCGTAAACGGTCGCAACGCCGCATAGGCGCCAAGGAAAGCGCGAGCACGCGGGCCATCGATCAAACCGTCCTCGTCCGAGCACCAGTCATTCAAGGCAATCGCCACGTCGTAGAGCATCGGCCCCGAGCAGGCGTTGTAGAAGTCGATCAGACCAGTCAGGTGCGTACCTTCGAACATCGCGTTATCGCGAAACAGGTCGGCATGAATGTTCGCCCGAGGCAGCGCGAGAATCTTGTCTTTGCGCTCGGTGATTTCATCGAGGGCCTTTTGCAGCAAGGCACGCGGCTCATCGCTCAGGTGTGAGAGCAATTCGCTGCCCTCCTTCAACATCCAGTCCAGGCCACGATCGGTCTTGCGCTTGATCATGCGCTCGCCCTGGGTCGCCAGGTGCAGATGTGCCTGCAACTCGCCGACCTGCGCGCAATGCTGCGCATTGGCAACCTTGATGTGCTTGCCGGACAGGCGCGGTTGCAACAGGGCCGGTTTGCCCTTGAGTTCACGCAACGCGACGCCGTCAGTGGTGCGCAGTGCGTAAGGCACCGGCAGATCGGCTTCGTGCAGCACATCGAGCAGGTCGATGAAAAACGGCATTTCCTGCACCGGGCCGCGTTCGACCAGGGTCAGGACGAACTCGCCCTGCTCCAGGCTGATAAAGAAATTGGTGTTTTCGCTGCCGGCGGCGATCCCCTGGAAATCAAGCAGACGGCCAAGCCCGTAAGGGGCGAGAAAGGTTTCCAGCTCGGGCCGAGCCAGGGGAGTGAACACAGACATGGTTAAAAACTGCTCAGTTCAGGCGTCGCGCTCAGGCGACGCCGATTAAAAGTCGGGAAACTTACTTCCAGGTAAAGATTTCCCACGACGGAATCAGCATATCCGGCTGGTCGGAGCGAATGTAATTCGCATCCGTGCCATCGGCGCGCACCAGGAAATACGGTTTGCCACCCTTCGGCGTGACCTTGATCGCGTAGACGAAGCCACTGCGACTGTATTCCTGGATGACCTTGTCGCCTTCCGTGTGCGTGTTGATAGTAACTTCCGGCTCCGAAGCGGGCGCATCATCCGCCGCCATCGCGGCCAACGGTGAGGCAGCAATCAGACCGACCAGCAGCAAGCGATTTAACGTACGCATGATAACCTTGTCCCTTTGTCGTCAACGGTCCCGCTATTCTAGCGCCGGACCCGCCGAAAAGGTTGATCCTGCTCATGAGCCAAGCCCCCCTCGTCCTGGTGGACGGTTCGTCTTACCTGTACCGCGCTTTTCACGCGCTGCCACCACTGACCACCTCCAAAGGCCTGCCGACCGGTGCGGTCAAAGGCGTGCTGAACATGCTCAAGAGTCTGCGCAAGCGGTACCCGGACAGCCCGTTCGCCGTGGTGTTCGACGCCAAGGGCGGGACATTTCGCGATGAGATGTACGCCGACTACAAAGCCAACCGCCCCAGCATGCCCGACGACATGCGCGTACAGATCGAGCCGCTGCACCAGAGCGTGATTGCCCTCGGTTTCCCGCTCCTGTGCGTGGAAGGCGTCGAGGCCGACGACGTGATCGGCACCCTCGCCCGCAGCAGCGCGGCAGCGGACCGCCCGGTGATCATCTCCACTGGCGACAAGGACATGGCGCAACTGGTCGACGGTCACATTACCTTGGTCAACACCATGTCCGGTAGCTCGATGGACGTGGAGGGCGTGAAGGAGAAATTCGGCGTCGCACCGGAGCAGATCATTGATTATCTGGCGTTGATGGGCGATTCGTCCGACAACATTCCGGGCGTTCCCGGCATCGGCCCGAAGACTGCGTCAGGCCTGCTGGTCGGTGTGAACGGCGGCCTCACCGAGCTGTACGCGAACCTCGACATCGTCCCGACGCTACCGATTCGCGGCGCGAAAACCCTGCCGGCCAAGCTCGAAGAGCACAAGGAGATGGCGTTCCTCTCCTATCAACTGGCGACCATCAAGGTCGACGTGCCGCTGGACATCGAACTCGACGACCTGCAAATGGGCGCGGAAGACCCGGCCAAGCTCTACGAGTTGTACTCCCTGCTGGAATTCAAAAGCTGGATCAATGATCTGGATCGCGACGCCAAGCGTCTGGAACTGAGCGCAGCTGCCGAGCCTGCGCCGGCCGGCGATTTGTTCAGCGCGCCAGCGGAAGAAGCGCCTGCCGCTCCGGCTGAAGCCGCTTACGAAACCATCCTCGATCAGGCGCGCTTCGACGTCTGGCTGGAAAAGCTCAACAACGCCAAGCTGTTCGCCTTCGACACCGAAACCACCGGCATCGACGCGCAACAGGCGCAACTGGTCGGCCTGTCGTTCGCCGTGCAGGCCAACGAAGCCGCGTACATCCCGCTGACCCACTCCTACATCGGCGTGCCGGAGCAGCTGGATCGCGACACCGTGCTGCGCGCACTCAAGCCGATTCTGGAAGACCCGAGCAAACTCAAGGTCGGCCAGCACGCCAAGTTCGACATGAACATTTTGGCCAACTGCGCCATCGGCGGCGATCAGAGCCAGGGCATCAACGTGCGCGGCATTGCCTTCGACACGATGCTTGAATCCTACGTGCTCAACTCCACCGCCACCCGCCACGACATGGACAGCCTTGCGCAGAAGTACCTGGATCACACCACCGTGAGCTTCCAGGACATCGCCGGCAAAGGCGCCAAGCAGCTGACCTTCGACCAGATCGCTCTGGAACAGGCCGGGCCGTATGCCGCTGAAGACGCCGACATCACCCTGCGCTTGCATCAGACGCTGTTCGAAAAACTCAGCGCAATCCCGAGCCTGGCCAGCGTGCTGACCGATATCGAAATCCCGCTGGTGCCGGTGCTGGCGCGCATTGAGCGCCAGGGTGCGTTCGTTGATGCCGAGCTGCTAGGCATCCAGAGCATCGAGTTAGGCAACAAAATGGTCGCGCTGGAGCGCGAAGCGTTCGAGATCGCCGGGGAAGAGTTCAACCTCGGCTCGCCGAAGCAACTGGGCGTGATTCTCTATGAAAAGCTCGGTCTGCCGGTGCTGAAGAAGACCGCCAAAGGTCAGCCGTCCACCGCCGAAGAAGTGTTGGCGAAACTCGCTGAAGACGATCACCGCTTGCCGAAGGTGCTGATGGAGCACCGTTCGATGAGCAAGCTGAAAAGCACTTACACCGATCGTCTGCCAGAGCAGATCAACCCGCGCACCGGGCGTATCCACACCTCTTATCATCAGGCTGTGGCGTCGACCGGGCGTTTGTCTTCCAGCGATCCGAACCTGCAGAACATCCCGGTGCGCACCGCTGAAGGCCGCCGCATCCGTCAGGCGTTTGTAGCGCCAAAGGGCTACAAACTGCTGGCGGCGGACTATTCGCAGATCGAACTGCGGATCATGGCGCACTTGTCCAAGGACGAAGGCCTGATGAATGCCTTCCGCAACAATCTGGACGTGCACACCGCCACCGCTGCCGAAGTGTTCAAGGTCGAACTCAACGAGGTGACCTCGGATCAGCGTCGTGGCGCCAAGGCGATCAACTTCGGCCTGATCTACGGCATGGGTGCGCAGAAGCTCGGCAAGGACATCGGCGTCGACACCAAGACCGCCAAGGCTTACATCGACACCTACTTCGCCCGCTATCCCGGCGTGCGCGAGTATATGGATCGCACCCGCGCCCAAGCGGCGGATCAGGGGTATGTCGAGACCTTCTTCGGCCGTCGCCTGTACCTGCCCGAAATCAACTCGAACAAACCGCAGGAACGCGCCGCCGCCGAACGCACGGCGATCAACGCGCCGATGCAAGGCACCGCTGCCGACATCATCAAGAAAGCCATGGTGGCGGTGGATAACTGGCTGGCGACATCCGGGCTGGACGCCAAAGTCATTCTGCAGGTGCACGATGAACTGGTGCTGGAGGTTCGCGAGGATCTGGTCGAACAGGTCAGCGCAGAAATCCGCGTGCACATGAGCGAAGCGGTGAAACTGGATGTACCGCTGCTGGTCGAGGTCGGTGTGGGCAACAACTGGGATGAGGCTCACTGAGCCATTTGATGATGGTTCTGCCGCGACACAACGTCGCGGCAACGCCGGTAAAACCTGCTTATTTCGAAAAGCGCTTGGGATTATTCCAAAGCTTTTTGAAAAAAATCTGAACTAATCTGGAAGGACACTACTCAGAGATACTGAATGGCTGGTGAAGCCCTTCGATGCTCCTATGTTGTGTTAAGTGTTGGCAGATATCTGAACCCCGCCCTAGCGGTTCGGAACTTAAACCCCGGAATTTCTCCCTCCCCAATGAAATCCGGGGCTTTTTTTGCCCAAAAACTGGCTGTGATGCCGTCATGCTGCTTTAAAAGCACCACAGACAGTTTTGAAATTGTCTTACTCGGCTGCCGCCTCGGCGCCTTTGTCTGCGAGCTCCATCCAGCCGGCCAGTACAGTGTAGGCCTCTTCCAGGCCCATGCGTTTTGGTGCCGAGAACAGCTGGATGGTGACCAGATCACCCCAACCCTTGCGAATTTCCGACTGCACTTTGAGCAGGGTGTTCTTGGCTGCGCCGTAGGTGAGTTTGTCGGCCTTGGTCAGCAAAATGTGCATTGGCATGCCGGCCGCAACGGCCCAGTCGAGCATCAACAGGTCGAAGTCGGTCATTGGATGACGGATGTCCATCATCAGAATCAAACCTTTCAAACTCTCCCGGCCACCGAGATAAGCCTCAAGGTGACGCTGCCAGTGTTGCTTGAGCGGGATCGGTACTTTTGCGTAACCGTAGCCTGGCAGGTCGACCAGACGCCGATCATCGTCTAGCTTGAAGAAGTTCAACAGCTGTGTGCGACCCGGGGTTTTCGAGGTGCGCGCCAGGCTGGCGTGAGTCAGGGTGTTCAGTGCGCTGGATTTGCCGGCGTTGGAACGACCGGCAAACGCCACTTCGAAGCCTTCGTCGTCAGGGCATTGATCGACTTTGGCGGCACTGAGCATGAACGTGGACTGTTGGCACAGGCCGAGGATGGGATTCTTGAGTTGCATGGGATTTCCGATGTGGGCGGCGCCGGGATTGGGCGCGGAACGCGGTGTCGCTTCCGTTTCAGTGACGCCAGTATATAATGCCGCAGATTTTGTGTGTGCTTTGTCCCAGCGAAGGATGAAGTTCACGAGAGCGACAGACCTTGATTGCGCATTAGAACGCAGAACGCTCTCAACCCTGAAAAGGTCGTTTTATGACGAAATGGCTGCTGGCTGCCGGAGTCTTGATGCCGCTTTACAGCGCACAGGCTACACAGGATCCGGAAGCTGTGTACAACCGTGTTTGTGGTGCCTGTCATTCCGGCCAACTACCCATGGCGCCCAAAAGAGGCGATCAGGAAGCTTGGACGCCGAGGTTGGCGAAAGGTATGGGGACGCTGGTGCAACACGTGACCCAGGGTTTCAAGGCGATGCCGCCGCGTGGTTTGTGCATGGACTGCAGTGCCGAGGATTACCAAGCCATCATCCTTTGGATGAGCGAGTAAGCCCGGTCCATAACTTAACCCTTAGCCGTAGTTGGATTAGCTGATGAACAAATTGATCGTGAGTCTGCTGTTGACCGTGGGAATCTCGGGCTTCGCCCATGCTGCCGGTGATGCCGCAGCAGGCCAGGCAAAAGCCGCCGTTTGCGGAGCCTGCCATGGCCCGGACGGGAACAGCATGGCGCCAAACTTTCCGAAACTGGCCGGTCAAGGTGAACGCTACCTCGACAAGCAATTGCACGACATCAAGTCGGGCAAGCGCACCGTTCTGGAAATGACCGGCCTGCTGACCAACCTGAGCGATCAGGATCTGGCTGACATGGCTGCCTACTTCGCCAGCCAGAAAGGCAGCGTCGGTGCCGCCGATCCGAAGATCGTCGCGCGCGGTGAGGCCCTGTTCCGTGGCGGCAACCTGGACAAAGGCCTGCCAGCCTGCACCGGTTGCCATTCCCCTAACGGTGCCGGCAACGCCGCCGCCGGCTTCCCGCACCTGGGTGGCCAGCACGCTCAATACATCGCCAAGCAACTGACTGATTTCCGCAAGGAAGAAGGCGGTCGCGCCAATGACGGTGATGCCATGACCATGCGCACCATCGCGCGCAAGCTCAGCGATGAAGACATCGCCGCAGTCGCCAGCTACATTCAAGGCCTGCATTAAGACCGCACTTGGCAGCGATAGATCTCGCGCAACGTTAACGCTCGATTAATCCGTCGCAGCAAGTATAAAAAGGGTGGCTTTGGCCGCCCTTTTTTGTGGCCGCTGCCGTTACACTACAGAACTCATGCCCGCCAGGATCTGTCTGAAAACAGGTCGCGCGAGGCGACCCAAATTGTCCAGGAGTAAAGCATGCGTAATCTGATCATCAGCGCCGCCCTCGTCGCTGCCAGCCTGTTCGGCGTGACCGCTCAAGCCGCCGAAGCCCCAGCCGCCCCTTACGTCGAGCTGGCCAACCCGGTACCGGTTGCAGAGCCTGGCAAGATCGAAGTGGTCGAGCTGTTCTGGTACGGCTGCCCGCACTGCTACGCCTTTGAGCCGGTAATCAACCCATGGGTTGAGAAACTGCCATCGGACGTCAACTTCGTGCGTATCCCGGCCATGTTCGGCGGCCCATGGGACGCTCACGGCCAGATGTTCCTGACCCTGGAAGCCATGGGTGTCGAGCACAAGGTTCACGCTGCGGTTTTCGAAGCCATCCAAAAACAACACAAAAAGCTGACCGACAAGAACGACATGGCTGACTTCCTAGCCACTCAAGGCGTGGACAAGGACAAGTTCCTCGCAACCTTCGACTCGTTCGCCATCAAAGGTCAGATCGTCAAGGCCCGTGAACTGGCCAAGAAGTATGAAATCACTGGCGTACCAACCATGATCGTCAATGGTAAATACCGCTTCGACATCGGCTCTGCCGGTGGTGCCGAGCAGGCGCTGAAACTGGCTGACCAACTGGTCGCCAAAGAGCGAGCGGCAACCAAGGCTGCTGCCAACTAAGCGCGGCAACCGCCATGCGCCGCTGGAAGACCGAACGCACCGTTGGCCTGCATGAACCGCAGGTCAACGAGCATCACCTGGCATCGACGGGCTTGCCAGCAGACCAGCGTCTGCGCTTGCTCAGTTTCAATATCCAGGTCGGCATCAGCACCGAGCGTTATCGGCATTACCTGACCCGCAGCTGGCAGCACCTTCTGCCGCACACCGGACGCTCAGGCAATCTGCAAAAGATCGGCGATCTGCTTGGCGACTTCGATCTGGTCGCCCTGCAGGAAGCCGATGGCGGTAGCCTGCGCTCAGGCTACGTCAATCAAGTCGAACACCTGGCGCATCTCGGCGCCTTCCCCTACTGGTATCAACAACTCAACCGCAACCTCGGTCGACTGGCACAGCACAGCAATGGCGTGCTCAGTCGCCTGAAACCGTGGGCGATCGAAGATCACCCGCTGCCCGGCCCGAAAGGTCGTGGCGCAATCCTGCTGCGCTTCGGCGAAGGCCCGGAAGCGTTGGTGGTGGTGATGATGCACCTGGCCCTCGGCGCGCGAACGCGTAGCCTGCAACTGGGCTACATTCGTGAGCTGATCGGCGGTTACAAGCATCAGGTGTTGATGGGCGACATGAACACCCACGCCAGCGATTTGCTACAACAGTCACCGTTACGCGATCTCGGCTTGCTCGCCCCGCAGGTGGAAGCGACTTTCCCCAGCTGGCGCCCGCAGCGTTGCCTTGATCATATTTTGCTCAGCCCGACCTTGACCCTGGAAAAGGTCGAAGTGCTGGCACAACCGATTTCCGATCACCTGCCGGTCGCGGTAGAGATTCGTCTGCCGGGTTCGCTCACGGCCGATGCATTGCCCGCGTTGAGTCCTGCCCCTCGCGGAACCCCTGAATGAGCGACGACGCCCAGCGCTGGAAAGAGAAGTACCTCAAAAGCATCGAACAGCAGGACAAGCTTGAACGGCGCTGGGCCGCCAGGCTCGACTTGCTGCGGCGCGGTCTGGTGCGCAGCACCCTGGCGGCAGAAGGCACCGACAAGGTCGTTGATCAATGCATGAAGGAAATGCGTGATGTGGTGCGCACCGACGACATGGACGCCGGCCTCGCCGCCCTGTTGCCGCGCCTGGAAAAAGCCGTGCTCGATTCCGAGCAGCGCCGCGAAACCCGCATCGATCAAGTCAGCACCGCACTGACGTCGCTGGTCACCCAATTGCAGGCTCTGCCGCTGCCGCGGGATGTCGCCCAGCCACTGAAGAAATTCGCCAAACAGCTGGATAGCCGCGTCGGCTCGGCGCGGGAAATGCCGCTGTTGCTGAGTGAACTCAGTGGTTTGCAGGGCAAGGCATTAAGCCAATTGGAGACGCCGGCGGAACCGGGGCGCCCGGGGTTGTTGCAGCGTCTGTTTGGCAGTCGCGATAGTGAAGAAGCGCACGCGGCAGAATCGCCCGCGCAGGTTCAACCCGCGCCGCCAGTGCAACCGCTGGCTGCACCGTCACCCGCACCAGAAACCGTACAGCCCGCCGCTGTCGCGGCGGTTGAGCCGGTACCGGCAGCTCCTGTCAGCGAAGCACCTGCGCCTGTTGTCGAACCAACCACGCCAGCCGCCCCGACCCGGTTGGAACCGGCAACTGTGGTGGCCTTTGTGCCGCCCACGGTCGTCAGCGAAGTTATCAGTGAACCGGACGAACCGGAGGCGGAGCGCTTCAAGCCCGGGCCTGTATTCGCCCCGGCTTCAGCGCCGACTCAAGCGCCGATCACAGCTGAGGCGGTCAACCCCGATGAACTGATCCACCCCGGTGATCCATCGCCACTGATCCTCGACAGCCTGCCCCTGCCCGAACCCATCGCGCAGGCGCTGGCGGCCATTGACCCGGAACAAGCCGAACACGACATCCTGTTCGCCCTGCCGGACACACCGGAGCCGTCCTACAGCTCCGTGGCCAAGCACATCGAAGACACCCTGATCGGTCTGCTCGACGACCTGACCCTGCCGGAGCGTCACCGCCCGCAAGCCGAGGCCATGCGCGAACGGCTGAAACACGGCTTGAACTGGTACGAACTGATCCCGATCCTCGACGATCTGGCGACGTTGATGCTGGCGATCACCGACAGCGGTCAGCACGAATTCGAAGCCTATCTGCAACAACTCAACGAACGCCTCGAAGCGTTCCAGAGCAACCTGCAAGCGGCCAGCGCAGGCCATGCCGATAACAGTTCGGCAGCAAAGGCCATGGACACGCAAATCCGCGAGCAAGTCGACGGCTTGCAGACCAGCGTGCAAGAAGCAGCGGACCTGGAAGACCTCAAGCACGTGCTGGAGAATCATCTCGAAGGCCTGCTCGGCACCATGGACCAGCACCAGAAGCAGCGCGACGCCCGTGAGCAGGAAGTCGCAACGCGACTGAAAAGCCTGTCGGAACGCGTGGCGCATATGGAGCAGGAAGCCCAGGGTTTCCGCGAACATCTTGAAGTACAAAGGCAGAAAGCCTTGATCGATCCGCTTACCGGCTTGCCCAATCGCGCCGCGTGGAGCGAACGTCTCGAACATGAAATCAAGCAGTGGCAACAGCACGGCAATACCCTGAGCCTGGCCATGCTCGACCTCGATCACTTCAAACGCATCAACGACAACTACGGCCATCTGGCCGGCGACAAGGTGCTGAAAATCATCGCCACCGTGCTGCGCAAACGCCTGCGTGGCTCGGATTTCATTGCCCGTTTCGGCGGGGAGGAGTTCGTTCTGTTGATGCCGGCGACGCCGCCAGCGGTCGGTGCCAAACTGCTGGAGACCCTGCGCGCCGCCATCGAAGCCTGCCCGTTCCACTTCAAGGGCGAGCGAGTGACGATCACTATTTCCATAGGGCTGGCGACATTCCGTGCCGGAGAACACAGCGACCTGGTGCTGAAAAGAGCCGATCAGGCGCTATATCGGGCGAAAAACGCGGGACGCAACCGGGTCGAGCTGGGCTGAGCAAATTGTTCCATTTTGTTTAAATCCGCCCGCTGACCGTCGAGACGCAAGGCAGTACGTTACACTGTTGCATTACTGTCTTGCGTGTACCGTCCTCTGCCATGAAATTCACTGCCCTCCTCGCGTCGCTGCTCGTTCTGGCCGGTTGTGCCAGCGCCCCGCGTTACGACACCAGCCATCCTTCAGCCAATTACGACAGCCGTATCCAGTTCGTAATCGTCCACTACACCTCGGCCTCGCTGGAACGCTCGCTGCAATTGCTGACCCACGGCGAAGTCAGCAGCCATTACCTGATCGGCGACGACAAGAGCGGCACCATTTACAAGCTGCTGGACGAAAACCAGCGCGCCTGGCACGCCGGCGAAAGCCAGTGGCAAGGCCGTACCTGGCTCAACTCCAGCTCGATCGGCATCGAAATCGTCAACCCGGGCTTCAAGGACACCCCGACCGGGCGGCTGTGGTACCCGTACAGCGAAGCGCAGATTCAATCGTTGATCGTCCTGCTCAAAGACATCAGCAAGCGCAACGGCATCAGCCCGCGTCACATCATCGGCCACAGCGACATCGCGCCACTGCGCAAACTCGATCCGGGGCCATTGTTCCCGTGGAAGCGCCTCGCTGCCGAAGGCTTGGGCATATGGCCGAACGAACAGGCGGTAGCGCGCCAGCAAATGCTGTTCAACAGCAGCGAACTGCCAAGCATCAGCTGGTTTCAGGCGCAACTGGCACACCTCGGCTACGACACGCCGCAGACCGGTGAACTCGACGTCGCGACGCGCCATGTCCTCGCCGCCTTCCAGATGCACTTCCGCCCTGCGCGCTTCGACGGCACGCCGGATGCACAAACGGCGGCGCTGTTGCTGGTACTCAATCAGACAAAATAATGACGCCCGCCCGACGGTCAGGGCGAATTGGCAATCAGCAGCTATAACTCATTGGTAATTCTTCGGATATTCCATGATGGTTGCTACCCGAGAGACGCTGCGTAGCTGGTTTTATCGCCCCTGGTTTTTGGCGATGATCGCGGCTGTCCTCAGTGCCAGCCTGCTGATCGCCGGCGGTATGTTCGTGGCGATGCGTCAGGTTGAGCAAAGCGAAAGCCAGCAAATGAACGCGCAAGGCGAACGCTTCCTCGCCCGCCTCGAACAATTGTTCGGCCAGTTGCGTGAAAGTCTCGACGATCTCGAAGCGCAACCCTTGCGCAGCTGTGACGATGAAATGATCGCCACCCTGCAGCAAGTCACCTTCAACTACCGCTTCGTCTACGAAGCGGCTTACATGGACGCCTCGCGGATCTGCTCCAACCGCCCGCGCCAGGAAGGCCTGTCGGTGGTCCGCGCGCCCGATATCAAAGGCCCGACCTACAGCTATTGGCTGAACACCACCACCGAACCCGATGAAAACCGCGCAGCGCTGATGCTGGGGCGCGGCAATTTCCGCGTGGCCACCTCACGGGGGCATCTGACCGACATGGTCGACCTGTCCCCCGGCAGCAGCCTGCTGGTGGTACTCGACCATGGCACCCGTGCGATCCCGGTGCTTGGCACGGCGCAAGCCTGGCCGCCCAAGGAACATTGGCCACCGAAAACTCGCGACGCCCTGCAAGTCACGCAAACCCGGCTGATCTACCGCATGCCCACCGACAACCCGGAGTATCAGCTGGTGCTGATCACACCTAGAACCGGCATGCACATTCCGGCTATCTGGTGGTGGATCATCCCGGCATGTCTGCTGCTCGGCGCCTTTGTCGGTTTTTTCGTGTTCCTACTGGTGCGCCAGCGTCAATCTCTGGATGCCGAACTACACGGTGCGATCCGCCGTGGCGAGCTGCAGGTGCTCTATCAACCGATTTTCGACCTCGACAGCCGCAACTGCGTCGGCGCCGAAGCCCTGCTGCGCTGGCGTCGCCCGGACGGCACATTGACCAGTCCCGACCTGTTCATCCCCATGGCGGAAAATACCGGCCAGATCCGGCAGATGACCGACTTTGTCCTCCAGCGTTTGCTGGAACAACTGGGTCCGGTGCTGCGGGCCAATCCGCAACTGTATATCTCGGTCAACCTCGCCGCCTGCGACGTGATGGTGCCGCGCATCGGCCAGGTCATGGCGCGACTGCTCACGCTCCATCGTGTAGCCGCGCGGCAGATAGCCTTCGAGGTGACTGAGCGCGGGCTGATTGATGTGGTGGTGGCCAGGGAGAACCTGCAAGCGCTGCGCGATGTCGGTCACCAAGTTTTGATCGACGACTTCGGCACTGGCTATTGCAGCCTCGCCTACCTGCAAACCTTGCCGGTCGATTGCCTGAAGATCGACAAGGCGTTCATCGATGCACTTGGCCATGACGCGGCCAGCAGCGGCGTCGCACCGCACATCATTCACATGGCGCAGGCGCTGGATCTGAAGGTGATTGCTGAAGGCATCGAGCTGGAATCACAAGCGCAATTACTCAGCAGTGAAGGGGTGAAGTTCGGTCAGGGCTGGTTGTTCGCCCATGCGCTGAGCGCGGTGCAGTTCATCGAACTGATTACCCGTGGCCGGCGCCTCGCTGGCCGACGCATGGATGACGAAGCCTAAACCGCCAGCGCCATATAAAACTGCGTGCCCTGCCCCGGCCGCGAATAAACACCCATGCGCCCGCCATGCAACTGGACGATTTCCTTGCACAGCGCCAAGCCCAGACCGGCACCGCCCTTCTTGCGCCCAACCTGTACGAACGGCTCGAAGATCCGCCCCTGCTGGCCGTAGGCAATGCCTTCGCCGTTGTCTTCGACGCTGATAATCACCCGCTCACCATGACGCCGTGCCTGCAAGCGGATCTGACCACCACCGGCGGTATGGCGCAAAGCGTTGTCGATCAGGTTATCCAGCACCCGATCGAGCTGCGCCTGATCGGCCTGCAGCCGCGGTAACGGCCCCTGCACTTCGACATTCAGGGCAACGCCCTTGGCCGCCGCCGAGTCGGCAAAGCGCAGTTGCGCCTGCTCCAGCAAATCCTCAATGGAGCAAGGCGCGAGCGTGAGTTTCTGCAGGCCGTTCTGATAGCGCGAGAAGTTCAGCAAGTCGTTGATCAACTGCATCAGGCGCTGCATTTCCTCGTTCACGGTGTCGAGCAGATCGGCCTCGCGCGACTCCGCTGGAAACTTAGCCCGTTCGCGGAACAAACCGAACGCCATGTGCATACCGGTGACCGGCGTGCGCAGTTCGTGGGAAGCGCGCAAGACGAATTCACTGCGTACTCGCTCAAAGGCGCGCTGCTCGGTGACATCGTGCAACACCATCACCGCGCCGAGGATATGACCTTGGGTGTGGCTGACCGGGGTCAGGCTGTAGGTCAGCAGGCGTGATTCGCCGTCGACCTCGATACTCAAATCCTCCGGCGCCCGCTCCAACGTGCCGCCACGCAATACCAGCTGCAACTGCGCGTCCAGCTCCGGACGTTCCAGGGCCGTGCCCAGGCCTTGGCCGAGACGGTCATCTTCCCAGCCCAACTGGCGCTGAGCGACGGGGTTGAGGTGCTCCAGATGCCCTTGCCGGTCGATCATCAGCAAGCCGTCATCAATGCTGTCGAGTACCGCCTGCAAGCGCTGCTGACCAGCGAGCAATTCGTCGACATTGGTCGCCTGATGCTCGCGGAGTGCCTCGGCCATCAGGCCAAAGCGTTTGGTCAGCAGGTTCATTTCCATCGCCGAAGAAATCGGCAGGGTCACTTCAAAATTGCCCTGGCCGATATTGTCCGCGGCTTTCGCCAGCGCCTCGATCGGCGCGCCGAAACGCCGGGCGATGCCGTGAGCCGTGATGAAACCGATGATCAGCACCGCCAGCCCGACAAAGCCCAGCAGACCGGCGATCAGCAACGCGCGGTCGCGTGCCTCATGCTGTACCGCGTTGATGTTGTCCAGCGCATGTTTGTGTTCGGCGATCAGCCCGTTGCGCAGTGTATTGAAGCGCTCTCTGAAGTCGGCGCTGCTGCTCATCGAACCGGCGGGGTCACGCGACAAATCGAATGTTTGCAGGAAGTTCAGGTAATCCGCTTTGGCCTGACTGAACCCGTGATGCCGTCCATCACCCTCTTGCTCTTGGGCAATGCCCTCATCCAGCAACTGGAAGTAGTGCTGTTTGGACGCTTCGAACGCCACCGGGTCGGGCTTTTCAGCCATCATGATGATCAGTTGATCACCCAGGGTCTGGCGCAACTTGAGCCCCAGATCCAAAGTGACGAAGTTGCTGCGCACCAGTGCCTCTTGCGTTCCCGCCATCTGCATCACGCTGACCAGCCCGAGCAGCAGCCCGAGCAAGGCCACGGTGATGAGCGCGGAAATGCTCAAGAACAAACGGGTCCGCAACTTCATCGCCAGTTTCATCGTCGGGCGCTCACAGGTTGTACTGCTTGCGCTTGCGATACAGGGTCGATGCGTCGATGCCCAGGGTTTTCGCCGCTTGGTCCAGGGTGCCGGCGGTGGCGAGCACCGCGCCGATGTGCGCTTTCTCCAATTCGTCGAGACTCAACGCCGCACCGACTCTTGGCGCATTGTTGGCCGGTTGCTCGGCCATGCCCAAGTGGCTGATCTCCACGCGTTCCTGCGGGCAGATGATGCTCGCCCGCTCGACCACGTTACGCAGCTCACGAATGTTGCCGGGCCAGCGGTAGCCGAGCAGCGCCTCGCGCGCTTCATCACTGAAGCCGCGTGCCGGACGTGCGTACTCTTTGACGAAGCGCGCGAGGAAGCGATCGGCCAGTGTGAGAATGTCCTCGGCACGCTCGCGCAGTGGCGGCAGGTGCAGAGTGATGACGTTCAGACGATACAGCAGGTCTTCACGGAATCGGCCGTCACGGACCATGTCTTCCAGATTGAGGTTGGTCGCCGCGAGGATGCGCACATCGGCACGACGGGTAACCGGATCGCCTACCCGCTCGTATTCCTTGTCCTGAATAAAACGCAGCAACTTCGGTTGCAACGTCAGGGGAAAATCGCCGATCTCGTCGAGAAACAGCGTACCGCCGTCAGCCTGATTGACTCGACCCAGGGTGCTTTCGCTGGCACCGGTAAACGCGCCACGGCTGTGACCGAACAGCTCGCTTTCCATCAGTTCAGCGGTCAACGACGGGCAGTTGATGGTGACGCAGGATTTCTTCTCGCGCTTGCTCCAGCCGTGGATCGCGCGGGCCAGTTCACCTTTACCGGTGCCGGACTCGCCAAGGATAAGAATGTTGGCATCGGTACTGGCGACCTGACGGGCCGTTTCCAGTACGACCTTCATCGCCGGGCTGTGGGAATCGAGACCGTCCTTCGGTTTGCGGATCTCGCCTTCGAGGGCTTCAAGGCGCGCCGACAGTTGGCGCACTTCCAGTTGCTTGGCGGTGGCCAGACGAAGCTGATCCGGGCTGCACGGCTTCACCAGATAGTCGGCGGCGCCAGCCTGGATCGCATCCACGGCGGTATCGACAGCCGAATGCGCAGTGACGATCACTACACGCATCCACGGCGCCTGAATGCGCATTTGCGCCAGCACGTCGAGACCGTTGTCTTCGCCCAGACGCAAATCAAGGAAGCACAGGTCGAAGACCTGGCGTTGCAGCAGCGCCTCGGCCTGCGCCGCGCTGTTGGCAGTGGCAACCGTATAGCCCTCATCTTCTAGGCAATAACGGAAGGTACGCAGGATGGCGGATTCGTCGTCCACCAGCAGAATGCGGCCTTGATGCTCAGTGGCAGATTCCATTTTTCCTACGCTCCATAGTGATTGGTCTTGGGTTAGTCCCGGAAAAATCGGGCAAGTTGCATGGTTGATTCTGAACGATGCCAGCCATAGGAGGGTAGCTCTCTCCTGCCTTTACGGCCAATACGTTGATTTTGTTGGCTTTTTAAACAATCAGCGATTTGCAGGGCATTCCCTGCGTACTTTTCTGACATCTGCGCCCCGCTCTCAATTCCATAAGAATGAAATCTCCTACGAAAAAATCGTGCATTGCGCACGATCCCAGATGACACATCGTGCAGGATGCGTCGCAAACGTTTTTTCTCTCACTTATAACTCTTTGATTTTATTGAATATTTTTCAAATAAAAAACTGGCATGCAGGCTGCAATACCTCACTCAGCCCGGGCAGAAATGAATTGCCCTAACCGAATAAGAGTGAGGAACCCAGGATGACTCGCCAACGTGCCGCCCAAGTGCGTATCTCGCCACTGCATATCCAGCAAGGCCTGTTTGGCGTACTGGCGCTGTTGATCACCCTGATCGCCTGTCAGCAATACCTGCGCTGGGAAAACAGCCAGCAGGTTGAGCCGCTGATCTCGATCCAGCACAGCACGCAAACGCACTTCAGCGCCGTCAGCAGCACTCAGGCCGAGAGCGCCTCGATGCGCATGATGGATGTCGATCAGGCGCAGCCGCTGGATCAACTGCCACGTGAAGAGCGTTGGGTTTTTTAAAGAACACATGAATTCAGGCGCGCAGCGCCGGAAAACGTAACACCCCTAAATAGAGAAGTAAGGAGAATCACCATGTTGAGCTGGGCAATTACATTCTTGATCATTGCCATCATCGCTGCAGTACTGGGCTTCGGTGGTATCGCGGGCACCGCCACGGGTATCGCCAAGATTCTCTTTGTCGTGTTCCTGGTGATGTTCATCGCTTCCTTCTTCTTTGGCCGCCGCGGCCGAGGTTAACGATGATCTCGTTAAAGACACTGGCAGCCGCCCTGCTTCTGGGCGGTAGTGCCATGGCGATGGCGGCCAATGACGGCCAGATGAGGGTCAACGAACTGTTGAGTTCCGACCCGCAGTACCGGGAAACCTGGGAAGGCGTGGTGAAGAAGGAAGAACGCCTGCCGGAATGGGTGATGAACCTGTCCGGCACGCCTGACCAGCAGATGAATGCCGTGACTGAAGACGGCGATCAGTATCTGGTCGGGCCGCTCTGTGAATCTGCAGACAAGTGCCTGAATCACCGCTTGATCGTCGCCTTCAGTTTCGACAAGAAAGACGCTTACGCCATGCTCGTCGATGTACCCGAAGGACTGCCGGCCGACAAGTCGCCAACGCGACATGCCACCTACCGCTTCCTCGGCAAACCCGATCAGGGCATGCAGGATCTTTTGATGGAAACCCTGAAGAAAGATCCGAAGTGGTACTGACTTGAACATGAAGGCAGCAGCCCTGCTGCCTTCCATTGCGCCCACCTGAGGAAGGCAGGCGCATGACCAAGGGGCCGGGACGTTCTGACTGTTGCTGGGTCGGAGTGACCTACGGGTACAGGGAGTGCCTGCGCAAGGGCCGGGTCAGGGTAAAAGCTGCGTCGCAAGTTCGCCAGCCCACAGCGGTTCGACGGACTTGCGCTGAGCTTTCAAACACGCAAAATATTGATCCAGAGCGTCCAGCTCATCCTTTTTATCGCTGACACTGCGCGCGAAAACATTACGCGGTGTTTCCTGGCGACCGTATATCGACAAAAAACCCGTTTAAACAGTGGGACTTCTAGTCTGCCTTCGTAGGCATTTTCCTAAAATTTTTGTCGATTTTTCTCGTTCAAAAAACAACCAATCTACGCTGTGATGGCCGGTTCACGGCACTTATGCCGGCCGAAATGTCACAATCGAACCGGTTGGGACGCCAGTTTCATTTAAAAAAGCTCATGCCGATTCGGCATAGGGTAGGCGTTTACGGCATTAGACGGCGCAACCTTGCATCGGAATAGTTGCGCCTTTTTTCGCCTGCCGAAGAGCCGTAAATACGCGCTTCGGGGCACCTTATACGGAGGCAGATGCACAGACTTTTCCGCTAAAGAGCGTTCCAGTTCCTGCATGTGCCTGAGTCAAACGCAAGTAAGGGTAAAGATAATGAAGAAGGCAAAAATCAGCCTCGCCTGGCAGATCCTCATCGGTCTGGTTCTAGGGATTGCAATTGGTGCGTTGCTCAACCACTTCAGTGCCGAAAAGGCCTGGTGGATCAGCAACGTCCTGCAACCGGCAGGCGATATCTTTATCCGTCTGATCAAGATGATCGTGATCCCGATCGTCATCTCTTCCCTGATCGTCGGCATCGCCGGCGTGGGCGACGCCAAGAAACTCGGGCGGATTGGCCTGAAGACGATCATCTATTTCGAAATCGTCACCACCATCGCCATCGTTGTCGGCCTGCTGCTGGCCAACCTGTTCCACCCGGGCACCGGCATCGACATGAGCACCCTGGGTACGGTCGACATCTCCAAGTACCAGGCGACCGCCGCCGAAGTACAACATGAACATGCGTTCATCGAGACCATCCTCAACCTGATCCCGTCGAACATCTTCGCGGCCATGGCCCGCGGCGAAATGCTGCCGATCATCTTCTTCTCCGTGCTGTTCGGTCTCGGTCTGTCGAGCCTGCAGTCGGACCTGCGCGAGCCGCTGGTGAAGATGTTCCAGGGTGTCTCGGAAAGCATGTTCAAAGTCACCCACATGATCATGAACTACGCGCCGATCGGCGTATTCGCATTGATCGCGGTGACCGTGGCCAACTTCGGTTTCGCCTCGCTGCTGCCGCTGGCGAAACTGGTGATCCTGGTTTACGTCGCCATCGCCTTCTTCGCCTTCGTGGTGCTGGGCCTGATCGCCAAGCTGTTCGGCTTCTCGGTGATCAAGCTGATGCGCATCTTCAAGGATGAGCTGGTGCTGGCCTACTCCACCGCTTCTTCGGAAACCGTGCTGCCGCGCGTGATCGAGAAGATGGAAGCCTACGGCGCACCGAAAGCCATCTGCAGCTTCGTGGTGCCGACCGGTTACTCGTTCAACCTCGACGGTTCGACTCTGTACCAGTCCATCGCGGCGATCTTCATTGCCCAGCTGTACGGCATCGACCTGTCGATCAGCCAGCAACTGCTGTTGGTCCTGACCCTGATGGTCACCTCCAAAGGCATCGCCGGCGTACCGGGCGTGTCCTTCGTGGTGCTGCTGGCCACCCTGGGCAGCGTCGGCATTCCGCTGGAAGGCCTGGCGTTCATCGCCGGTGTCGACCGCATCATGGACATGGCCCGTACCGCACTGAACGTGATTGGTAACGCCCTGGCGGTACTGGTTATCGCGCGTTGGGAAGGCATGTACGACGACGCCAAGGGCCAGCGCTACTGGAACTCCCTGCCGCACTGGCGCAGCAAGGAAAAACTGCCGGCAGGCGAGATTTCCAAGAACTGACACCCACCTGTAGGAGCTGCCGCAGGCTGCGATCTGTTGATCTTGCTTTTAAAAAACAAAATCAAAAGATCCAGCCTTCGGCAGCTCCTACAGTAGATTGAGGCCACCCGGTAAATCGGGGGGCGGCAGATCCATACGAACCCCGGAGAAATCCGGGGTTTGTCGTTTCTGGCGACACCGCTATCATTCGCGGCATTCTTCGGGGGATTTGACTGATGCTTAATGGCCTGTGGCTTGGCTTCTTCATCGTGGCAGCCGTATCGGCGCTGGCGCAGTGGCTGATCGGCGGCAACGCCGGGATCTTTGCGGCGATGGTGGAAAGCATTTTCGCCATGGCCAAACTCTCGGTCGAAGTCATGGTGCTGCTGTTCGGCACCCTCACCCTTTGGTTGGGCTTCCTGCGTATTGCCGAGAAGGCCGGGATCGTCGAATGGCTGGCCAAGGTCCTCGGCCCGCTGTTTCTACGACTGATGCCGGAGGTTCCACCCGGCCACCCTGCCCTTGGCCTGATCACCCTGAACTTCGCCGCCAACGGCCTCGGTCTGGACAACGCGGCCACGCCCATCGGCTTGAAAGCCATGAAGGCGCTGCAAGAGCTCAATCCCAGCGCCACAGTAGCGAGTAATGCGCAAATCCTCTTCCTGGTGCTCAACGCCTCCTCCCTGACCCTGCTGCCGGTGACGATTTTCATGTACCGCGCCCAGCAAGGCGCGCCGGATCCGACGCTGGTGTTTCTGCCGATCCTGCTGGCGACCAGTTGCTCGACGATCGTCGGCTTTCTCTCGGTAGCGTTCATGCAGCGCCTGCGGATCTGGGATCCGGTGGTCTTGGCCTATCTGGTGCCGGGCGCGCTGTTGCTGGGTGGCTTCATGGCGTTGCTTGGCACCCTTTCCGCGACGGCTTTGGCTGGATTGTCGTCGATCCTCGGCAATCTCACGCTGTTCGGCTTGATCATGCTGTTTTTGATCATCGGCGCGTTGCGTAAGGTCAAGGTTTACGAGGCGTTCGTCGAAGGCGCGAAGGAAGGCTTCGATGTCGCGAAAAACCTGCTTCCGTATCTGGTGGCGATGCTTTGTGCGGTCGGTGTGCTACGAGCGTCCGGGGCATTGGACTTCGGTCTGGATGGCATTCGGCATCTGGTCGAATGGGCCGGTTGGGACACGCGATTTGTCGATGCGCTGCCGACGGCGATGGTCAAACCGTTTTCCGGCAGCGCGGCGCGGGCCATGTTGATTGAGACGATGAAGACCTCGGGCGTCGACAGCTTCCCGGCGCTGGTCGCGGCGACGGTGCAGGGCAGCACGGAAACGACGTTCTATGTGCTGGCAGTATATTTCGGCGCGGTAGGTATTCAGCGCGCGCGGCATGCGGTGGGTTGTGCGTTGTTGGCCGAGTTGGCCGGTGTACTCGGCGCGATTGGCGTCTGCTACTGGTTCTTCGGCTGATCACCAGAACCTTGGGCGAACACATTCTCTGTGGCGAGGGAGCTTGCTCCCGCTGGGGCGCGAAGCGGCCCTGAAAGATCGGACTGCTGCGCAGTCCAGCGGGAGCAAGCTCCCTCGCCACAAAGGCATCCCTGTAGAGTCAGGGTTTTGGAGGGGCGAGTTTCTGGCCCTGATCCACGGCCCAAGCCACGACTTTGGCAGTCAGGCGATCACTGGCCTGGCCAAACCCGGCGACCACCGCCGGCACTTGCACATCGTTCAACGGCTGGCGCTCTTCAAAGCGGCGACTGGCGAGAATCCGCTGGTCGTAGCCGCGCACCAGCAACGCATCGACCCGTACCACGACGCTGGCCTGCGTGCCCTGATATTCCGTCTGAAACGCCTGCAAACTCCCACCCAATTCCAGATCCGCCGCAAAGTTGCTGTCATCGGTACTGAGCAACGTCACCCGACCATCACGGGCAAACCCGTCGAGCAAGCGATTACGCACCAGCACCGGTGCCGGATCGCTCCAGCGCGAGCCTTTGTAGCTGCTGATCACATCACCTTGCGGAATCACCGCAATCGTCGGCCGGTTCAACGCTTCACTCGCCTGCAACTTGTTCAACCGCAGCGACCACGGCTGAGTCGCCGCCGAACGGGCCGGGGCGGGTGCCTGGGCGGTCGGCAGGCGATAGACATCCGACGGCTCGGACTGGGGCAGAATCGAACAGGCGCTGATCAGCGTGAAGCTGGCGAGGAGGGCAAGTCGAGTCAGCTTCATGGCGTGAATTCCTTGTTCTTGTCACGGCCCAGCAAGTAGCCGCTGGGATTGGCCTCAAGGCGTTGCGAGATGGCGCGCAGCGAGGTCAGCGTCTCGCGCAGTTCGCGAATTGCCGGGGCCAGACCGTTGAGACCCTGCATGCCGTTGTCGAGGGAGTTTTCGTTTTTGTTCAGCAGGGTGCTGATCGTCGCGGTGCTTTGCTCCAGCGACTTCATCGCCTGCTCGGCGCTGCCCAGCGCTTGTTTGCCCTGATCGTTGATCAGGCCGTTGGCATTGCGCATCAGCAACGAAGTCTGTTCGAGCATGCTGCCGGCCTGTTTGCCGACGGTCGCCAGTTGCTGCATGGCCTGTTTGATGTCGCCGCGCTGATCGTTGATGGTGCCGGTGGTCTGCTCCAGATGGGCGAGGGTTTTGCTCACGCGCTCGACGTTCTCGGCAGAGAACATTTGGTTGGCGTTCTGCAGCAGTGCGGTAATGCCGGTCATCAAATCGTTGGAGTCATTGAGCAGCCGCGAAATAGGCGAGGGCGAGGCGACGATGGTCGGCAGGTTGCCGTCATGGCCACGCAGCTTCGGGCTTTCCGGCGTGCCGCCGCTGAGCTGGATGATCGACGTCCCGGTGATCCCGGCCAGCGCCAGTTTGGCCTGGGTGTCTTCCTTGACCGGCGTGTCGCCGCCGAGACGAATCCGCGCCAGCACGCGCCGAGGGTCTTTTGGATCAAGGCGCAGGTTGATCACATCGCCGACCTTGATCCCGCTGTACTGCACCGGGCTGCCCTTGGACAGGCCACTGACCGCCTCGCTGAAGACAATCTCGTAATCCTTGAACTCGGTGTCGACGCTGGACTTGGCCAGGAATAGACCGAAGAGCAGGGCGCCTGCCACCACGATCACCGTGAACAGGCCGATCAACACATGATGCGCTCGGGTTTCCATGTCAGACCTCGTTGAGCAATTTGGCGGCGTCCAGCGCCGAGCGGCCGCGCGGGCCGTGGAAGTATTCGTGAATCCACGCGTCGTCGGTTTCCGAGACGACGTCGATGGGTCCTGAGACCAAGACCTTTTTCTGCGCCAGCACGGCCACGCGGTCGGTGATGGTGTAGAGCGTGTCGAGGTCGTGGGTCACCAGAAACACGCTGAGGCCGAGCGCATCGCGCAGGGTCAGGATCAATTGATCGAACTGCGCCGCGCCAATCGGATCGAGGCCGGCGGTGGGTTCATCGAGAAACAGAATGTCCGGATCCAGCGCCAGGGCCCGGGCCAGAGCAGCGCGTTTGATCATGCCGCCGGACAGCGAGGCCGGGTATTTGTCCGCTGCCGACAGCGGTAGCCCGGCCAGCGCCAGTTTCACCGCAGCCAAGTGCTCGGCGTCGTTGCGGCTGAGGCCGGCGTGTTCGATAAGGGGCAGGGCGACGTTCTCGGTGACCGTCAGCGAGGAGAACAGCGCGCCTTTCTGAAACAGCACGCCGAAGCGTCGCTCGACCAGCGAGCGCTCATGCTCGGACAGGCTCGGCAGGTTCTTGCCGAACACTTTGACGATGCCTTCGCTGGGCCGGCGCAGGCCGACGATGCTGCGCAACAACACCGATTTGCCGCTGCCGGAACCGCCGACCACGGCGAGAATCTCGCCTTTGTACAAGTCCAGATCGAGGTTTTCGTGCACGCTCTGGCTGCCGAAGCGATTGCACAGGCCACGGACTTCGATCACCGCCTCCGAGGGCGCGCGGGGTAGACGACTCACCAGCCCATCTCCATGAAGAACAGCGCAGCCACCGCATCGAGCACGATCACCACGAAAATCGACTGCACCACCGCAGACGTGGTGTGCGCGCCGACCGACTCGGCGCTGCCGCTGACCTTGAAGCCTTCCAGGCAACCAATCGCGGCAATGATGAACGCGAAGATCGGCGCCTTCACCAAGCCTACGAGAAAGTGCTGAACGCCGATGTCCGATTGCAACAGCGTCAGGAACATCGCCGGCGAAATATCCAGCGACACCGCGCAGACCACGCCGCCACCAACGATCCCGCAGAGCATCGCCAGGAACGTCAGCATCGGCAGCGCCACCAGCATCGCCAACACCCGCGGCACTACCAGCAGCTCCATCGGGTCGAGGCCGAGGGTGCGGATTGCGTCGATTTCTTCGTTGGCCTTCATCGAACCGATTTGTGCGGTGAACGCACTGGCGGTGCGCCCAGCCATCAGGATCGCCGTGAGCAGCACACCGAACTCGCGCAGGAACGAGAAGCCCACCAGGTCCACGGTAAAAATCGTCGCGCCGAAACTGGCCAGCACCGTCGCGCCGAGAAACGCCACCACCGCGCCGACCAGAAAGGTCAGCAACGCCACGATTGGCGCGGCGTCGAGGCCGGTCTGCTCGATGTGCGCAATCATCGGCGTGATGCGCCAGCGCTTGGGTCGGAACAGGTTGCGAGCGATGGTTTCCATGATCAGGCCGACAAAACCGAGCAGTTGCAGGGTGTCTTGCCAGACCGTGTCGACGGCGCGACCGATGCGTGTCAGCAATTGCACGCTGACGCTGATTTCCGGTTCCTTGATCGGCACGCAGAAATCGGTCATCGAGCAGTACACGGTTTGCAGCAGCGCGCGGTCGGCGGAAGTCAGGGTGCAATCGGGGTGTTCGGCGGATTGGCCGAGGCGTTCGGAACCGAGCAGTTCGACCAGCAGCGAGGCGCCAGCGGTGTCGAGGGCGCCGAGGCTGTTCAGATCGATCGGCGTGTCGGCGTCGTACTGGCCGTGGAGCTTTTCGCTAAGCGTCTTGAGCTCGGCGTAATGGGCAAGCGTCCAGTCCCCGGTGACCCGCAAGCGGGCAGGGCTGATCGACGTGTCCAGTTGGGCATTGCCGCTGATCGAGCTGCTGGTCATAAGCTCCGTGCTTGTTCGGCCTTTATGCGAACTAACGTAATAGCACGAACCGGATTACTTTTCTTTGATCGCTGTGCTGTCCGTAACTTCGAAGCGCAGCACGCCGATCACCTGGCCATCCTCGGTCAGCACCCGCACCTGCCACTTGCCCGCCGGGTTGCCGGGGAAGTTCTGCTTGTGCGTCCAGGCCCGGTAGCCTTCCTTGCGCCCACCGTGAATGTCGAGGGCGATGCGGTCGACCTCTTTGCCGTTGAATTGCCAGACGTGATAAATCCGCTCATCCAGCCCGCGCGGCGCGTTGATTGCGGTGTAGGCGTAGAGGCCATCGCCACGAATCTGCTCGGCGCTGACCGTGTCGAGGCTGGCGCCGGGGGTGCGGTCCTGCATTTGCGTGCTGATCGCCACGTCGGTCATCCACAGCGTCGCCGGCGGCACCCACGAGCGCAGCACCCAACCCACGCCACCGATGCCGACCGTGATGCACAGGATTGCCAAGGCATTGCGCACCGTGCGGATCGGGAAGATCGACGCCAGACTCGGGAACGACAACAGCACGGAAATGCCCAGCGCCCATTTGAAGCTCTGCGCGGTGGTCAGGTGCATGATCACCGGCAACGCGGTGAGGAGGGCGGCGAACAGGGTCAGGGTGTGCAACGCAAGAAACGCCCAGCGTCGTGGCGCCAGCCATTTGTAATAGAGCGGATCGACGATGGAGATCAGGGCGGCAACGCTGAGCAGGCCGGTGAAGAACAGCTGACCACTGTTCCACGTCGTGGTGATAAAGAAGAACGGCAAGACGAAAAACAGGCTTTCCTGATGGATCATCTGCGTCGCATAGCGCAGCAGCGGCTGGGGAATCTCGCGCTTGAAGATACGGGTGAAGAGGCCGGTCAGGGTGTTTTCCAGCATCAGCCAGATCCAGCTGAGCAACATGATCACGGTGATCCAGCTCGCCAGACCCTGCTGACGATCGACCATGATGAAACTGCCAACGCCTGAGATGAAACCACCAAGCGCAATGACCCCCGGATAGCGCTTCATCAGTTCGAGAATGCGCTGGATCAGGAGCTGTATTTTTGGCATTTGGGCGGTTCACGACTTGAAGGGAAAAAACCTCGACAGATTACCGCCCGCCGGGCGCTGTGGCGAGGCTGACGGTCAGTAAAATCGCGAGCACCTGTGGCGAGGGAGCTTGCTCCCGCTCGACTGCGCAGCAGTCGTAAAATCTGACGATGCGTTGTATCTGAAACTATTGAGGTGACTGTATTGGGGCTGCTTCGCAGCCCAGCGGGAGCAAGCTCCCTCGCCACAGGTTACGGGGCTCCTGTCGTTTTACGGCGGCGGTGCACACGCCAGCCAATCAGGATCAACAGCACCAGAGCCAAGCCGCCCGCACTCAACCACAAAACCTGATCATCACTGATCAACGGCTTCTCGATCCGCAGATACCCCGGTTGCAACAGCAACTCGCGCATCGCCTTGTTCGCGGTTTCCAGGGTAACCCCTTGCAGCTCGCGCGCCGGATTGGCAAAGCGGCCGTCCTGGTAATCACCGAGCGCGCTCCAGTAATAATCCGCCAACGCACTGTTGCCCTGCACCGCCCAGGCCTGATGGGCGATGGAAGCCTGTTTGATCCGCGCGAAGGTGTCCGGATCGAGGCCGTTTTTCAGCAGGTCGGCCTTGAGGTCTTCCAGCACCTGAATGGCTTCGTCGACGTCATCACGATCCAGATCGGCATTCAGGCTCATGAAGCCGACGCCGCCAAACACTTCGCGCTCGGCCCACGGCCCGTACGACAAACCGTGGTTGAGGCGAATCTGCCGATACAGCGCCCAGTCCAGATAATCCTTGAGGATATCGAACGTCTGGTCGTACTGATCGTCCAGCACCGGCTCCGGCACCAGCCAGTGCAGCTTGGCACTGTCGCCGACAAAACCACGGGTGAGCGTGCGCTCATGGGCGGCGCGGGTGCTGATGTCCGGCAACGCACGGTGGTCGCTCGGCTCCACCGCTTCGAGTGCGCCCCAGGTACGTTCCAGATAGGCCGGCAGCAGTTTGTCGAGTTCGCCGACGACGATCAGGGTCATATTGTTCGGCGCGTACCAAGCCTTGCGCACCTTCTCCAGCTGCTCCTGAGTCAGGTGACCGACTTCAGCACGTTGCGGGCATTTGAGGCCCAGTTCAACCGCGAGTTGATTACTCGCGGTGTGGCCGAGATCCTGACGATCGAGGAAGCGTTGCAGGCGCGTGTAATGGCCGCCGTCCTCACGCTCGACCACGCGTTTAGCGGCGTTGATCGCATTGTCGTCAATGCGCGTTTGCGTGAGCAGATCGAGCAACAGGTCGAGCACCTTGCGCTGGTTTTTCGCCGGGGCCTCGATGACGAACGTGGTGTCGGCGTTACTGGTAAACGCATTCCAGTCACCGCCCAACGCTTGCATCCGTTCCTCTAAACCACCTTCGCCCGTGGCGTCGATGCCGCTGAACAACAAGTGTTCAAGCAAGTGCGGCAGCTCCTTGTCATCGCAATCGAAATCGTCGAGGCCGACGCCAACCACGAGCCGGATCGCCACATGCCCGCGCTCGGTGCCGGGCTTGAGCAGCAACTGCAAACCGTTGGGCAGCGCATAGCCTTCGACCTGAAAACGATCCAGGGCAAAGACGGGCAGGGAACCGAGCAACAGACAGGCGAACAACAGGCAACGCATAACAGGCTTCCGTACGGCTGATTTGGAGATCCGTGTCGTCAGTCAGATCGCCTTCGCGAGCAAGCTCGCTCCCACATTTGAAATGCATTCCCCACTGTAGGAGTGAGCCTGCTCGCGATAGCGGCCTGAAGGCTGAATCAATGTAACTGACTAAACCCAGCCCCAGACGTTCAAGGCGAATGCGTAATGTCGGCAATATCATCCGCCGCCAGCGCCCCGGTATCCGCCGTTTCCAGCACCACATACGCACTGCCGCAAAACAGCGAATTCAAGCGTTTCATGTCGGCAATCAACTCCAGGTGCAGCGAACTGGTTTCGATACTCTGCACGATCTTGCGTTGCAAACGGCTGACATGCGCATGGGCCAGACGACGTTCCTGCGCGCGAAAGCGGCGTTTCTCACGGAGCAATTGCCGCGCACTTTCGCGGTCGCCGCTGAGGAATACCGAAAGCCCCAAACGCAGGTTAGCGATCAATTGCTGCTGCAATCCGGCGAGATCCTCCAGACCTTCTTCGGAAAACGAGCGGCGCTGCGAAGTTTTCTGCTGCTGGATCTTGCGCAGCATGCGTTCGATCAGGTCGGCGGCCAGTTTCAAATTGATCGCCAGCTCGATGATCTCGGCCCAGCGCCGACTGTCGTGCTCGCCGAGGTCTTCGCGGGGCATCTGCGCCAGGTACAGCTTGATCGCGCTGTACAGCGCTTCGACGTCGTCGGTCAGTCGGCGCATTTCCTGGGTGACAGCGGTCTGCTTGCCGCGCAGCACATCGAGGGTCGCGTCGAGCATGTTGTCGAGCAGATCGCCCATGCGCAGGGTTTCCCGCGCGGCGTTGGCCAGCGCCAGGCTCGGCGTGACCAGCGCGGTCGCATCGAGATGGCGTGGTTTGGCGGTGCCGTTGACCTCCGGCCGCTCTGGCAGCAGCCACGCGCAGAGGCGCGCCATCGGTCCCACCGACGGCAGCAGAATCAGGCAGCGCGCAGTGTTGTAGAGCAGGTGGAAGCCGATGACCATTTCCTGCGGGCTGAAATCGAGGCTGTCGATCCAGTGCACCAGCGGGTCGAGTACCGGAATGATCAGCAGCAGGCCGATCAGTTTGTACAGCAGACTGCCCAGCGCCACTTGCCGGCCGGCAGCGTTCTGCATGCTGGTGCTCATGAACGCGAGAATGCCGCTGCCGATATTGGCGCCGATCACCAGGCCGATCGCCACCGGCAGGCTGATCACACTGGCCCCGGCCAGCGTCGCGGTGAGCAGCACGGCGGCGAGGCTCGAGTAGGAAATCATCGCGAACAACGCGCCGACCAAAGCGTCGAGGAGGATGTCGCCGGTCAGCGAGGCGAAGATCACCTTGACCCCTTGGGCGTGGGTGATCGGTGCGGCGGCTTCGACGATCAGTTGCAGCGCGAGAATGATCAGCCCCAGCCCGATCGACACACGGCCCATCTGCCCGAGCCGCGTCTGTTTGCGCGACAGAAAGAAAATCACCCCGAGGAAAATCAGCAGTGGCGACAGCCACGACAGGTCGAAGGTCAGTACCCGCGCCATCAGCGCGGTACCGACGTCGGCGCCGAGCATGGTCGCCAGCGCCGGGGTCAGCGCCATCAAGCCCTGGCCGACGAAAGAGGTCACGAGCATGGCAGTGGCGTTGCTGCTCTGCACCATCGCCGTCACGACGATGCCGGCGACGAAGGCGAGCCAGCGCTTGGACATGTTCTGGCCAATCACATGGCGCAGGTTGGTGCCGTACACCCGCAGGATGCCGGTTCGAACGATATGCGTGCCCCAGATCAACAGGGCGACGGCGGAAAGTAGATTGAGCAGGGTGAGCATGCAGACCCCCTGTAATAGCAGCGCCCCAGAGAGGCAAGTTGACGGTACCGCGCGGTTTCTACGTTCTGATACTTAAGCTGTAGTTGGCTAACGGTCTGGGCGCCAGCATTGCACAGCTAAAGTGTTGATTGAAACAAAAGTGTCATGAAAAGCGCTTCATCCGCTTCAACTGAAATCAACACGATCCCCTGTAGGAGTGAGCCTGCTCGCGATAGGGCCATCAGCTTCAACTTTGTTGTGACTGACAGACCACTATCGCGAGCAGGCTCACTCCTACAGGTCTTGTGTCTGACCCAGGTTATTCAGTGCACCTAAACAAATGTGGGAGCGAGCCTGCTCGCGAAAGCGGTGGATCAGCCAACATTGTTGTCGACTGACACTCCGTTTTCGCGAGCAGGCTCGCTCCCACAGGGGGTATTGCGTGCGCCTGGATTACCGGGTTATTGGCCCGGAATGTCCTTGCGCAGTTTCACCGGATCCTGCTGCTGTCTCTTCTTGGCCATCGCGCCGCGCAGTTTGATGTTGATCGCTTCAACGGCCAGCGAGAACGCCATGGCGAAGTAGACGTAGCCTTTCGGCACGTGCACGTCGAACGACTCGGCAATCAGCACGGTACCGACCACCAGCAAGAACGACAGCGCCAGCATTTTCAGCGATGGGTGCTTGTCGATGAACTCGCTGATCTTGCCCGAGGCCAGCATCATCACCAGCACCGCCACGACGATCGCCGCGACCATCACCGGCACGTGGGACACCATGCCCACCGCCGTGATTACCGAATCCAGCGAGAAGACGATGTCGATGATCGCGATCTGGATGATGGTGTAAAGGAAGTTGCCACCCTTGCCACCTGGGGTTTCGTCGCTTTCGTCTTCGCCTTCCAGCGCGTGGTACATCTCTTGCGAGCTCTTCCACAGCAGGAACAGACCACCGAAGAACAAGATCAGGTCACGACCGGAAATGCCCTGGCCGAACACTTCGAACAGGTCGGCGGTAAGGCGCATGACCCAGGTGATCGACAGCAGCAACAGGATTCGCGTGACCATGGCCAGGCCAAGACCGAAGATCCGGGTGCGCTGCTGCATGTGTTTGGGCATGCGGCTGACCAGGATCGAAATCATGATGATGTTATCGATGCCCAGAACGATTTCCAGGGCGGTCAGGGTGAAGAAGGCAACCCAGATTTCGGGGTTGGTCAGCCAATCCATGTGTATTCCTTTGAGCGAGTGTTAAACCGAAAAAGGTCCGGGCTTCAAACCACGAAGCCAGGACCCGAAACGGTGAGTCTTGGGCTTATAGAGTGCTGAACACCGGGAAAGTCCCCAACAGCAGTGCAGCAATCAGAATGCAGATACAAACCAGAATCGCCCATTTCAGGGTGAAACGCTGGTGGTCACCAAAATCAATGCCAGCCAGGGCCACCAACAGATACGTCGATGGCACCAACGGGCTCAGCAAGTGGACGGGCTGACCGACGATCGAGGCACGGGCCATTTCCACTGCGGTGATCCCGTAGTGACTGGCGGCTTCAGCCAACACCGGCAACACGCCATAGTAAAACGCATCGTTGGACATGAAGAAGGTGAACGGCATGCTCACCAGCGCCGTGATTACCGCCAGGTACGGGCCGAGGAAATCCGGGATCACCGCCAACAGGCTCTTCGACATCGCATCGACCATGCCGGTGCCCGACAGGATACCGGTGAAGATACCCGCCGCAAAGATCAGCCCGACCACTGCCAGCACGCTACCGGCATGAGCCGCGACGCGATCCTTCTGCATTTGCAGGCAAGGGTAGTTGACGATCATCGCGATACTGAACGCCACCATGAATAGCACCGGCAACGGCAACAGGCCGGCGATCAGGGTGCACATCAGGCCGAAGGTCAGGGCGCCGTTGAACCAGATCAGTTTCGGACGGCGCGCATCCGGGAATTGCGACACGCTGATTTCGCTGTGATCGATGTCGTCGCCGACCAAGTGCAATTCACCCAGACGCGCCCGCTCACGTTTACCGTAGAAATAAGCGATAACCAGAATCGCCACTACACCCGCGGCCATGGCCGGGATCATCGGCACGAAGATGTCCGACGGGTCGACATGCAGCGCACTCGCGGCACGGGCAGTCGGGCCACCCCACGGGGTCATGTTCATCACGCCACCGGCGAGAATGATCAGACCGGCCATGATCCGCGGGCTCATGCCGATGCGGCTGTACAGCGGCAGCATGGCGGCCACGCAGATCATATAAGTGGTCGCGCCGTCACCATCGAGGGAAACGACGAGCGCCAGTACGGCGGTGCCGACCGAAACCTTCAGCGGGTCACCCTTGACCAGTTTGAGGATCTTGCGCACGGCCGGGTCGAACAGGCCGGAGTCGATCATCAGGGCGAAATACAGAATGGCGAACATCAGCATCACGCCAGTCGGCGCCAGCTTGGTGATGCCTTCGAGCATCATCGGGCCGATCTTCGGTGCAAAGCCACCGAACAGGGCGAAGACGATCGGGATGATGATCAGAGCGATCAGCGCAGACAGGCGCTTGGTCATGATCAGGAACATGAACGTGATGACCATGGCGAAGCCAAGGAAAGTCAGCATGGGAATACTCCAGGCGTAGCGCGGCTAGTTAAATGAGCAGATCGGGCCGATCAGCACAGAACGGGAAGCACGAGACGTACGGGCGGAGTTGAAGCGAGGAGGCGGGCTACAGAGGACATCAGAATCACCATTGTTGTTGTTAATTGGGCCGTTCGTGCGAGGTATCACACGCGTTGGCCAACCGGTCTGTTGCCGGAAGTGGAGGCGATCCTAATCGGGGAAGCTTTCAGCTACCTTTCGCTGCAGAAAGCTTTGAACGAACGGTCAACCGGCCGTCGGATGCGATCCAGAGTCAATGAACACGGGAAGGAGGGCTTTGACCATGAGCGAATTGCACAGCGGCGGCTGCCATTGCGGACACATTCGTTATCAGTTCAGCGGGGGGTTGCAGGACATCGCCCATTGCCATTGTTCGATCTGCCGCAAGGTCAGTGGCGGCATCGTCACCACCTGGATCACCGTGCCGGCAGCGAATTTTCAATGGCTCGCCGCTGCGCCGGCGCGTTATGACTCGTCGGCCCGTTGCGCGCGGTTCTTCTGCCCCGACTGCGGTGCGCAACTGGCATTGGTGACGTTGCTCAGCCCGCAGAGCATCGACGTGACCATCGCCACGCTGGATCAGCCGGGGTTGGCACCGGCCGAGCGGCATATCTGGACTGACAGCCAATTGCCCTGGCTGCATCTGGACGAGCATCTGCCAGGCGAGGCAGAAGAAACGATTTGATCAAAAAACAGACAGGTCCAGCGTTCGGATCGCGCCCATCCAGATCGCGTGCTCCGTATGGTCGAGCAAGTCATCGCCGGTGTCCGGGTGCAGAAACACCACCAGGCCTTTGCGGTTCAGCGCCAGCCATGGCAGCACATCAGCAATCAGTTCGGGGCCGAAGGCCAGTTGGCAACTCCAGTCCGGGTGCGGGCCGACCGGTCGTTCGTGGACGCGGCCCATTTTCAGCGGAAACAACTGCGCGGCCTGCTCGCACAAGGTCCGCGCCTGATCGATGGTTTCCGCGTCGAAATAGATGTGGGCGTGATAGCCCTTGATCGCTTGCATCTGAAAGCCTCTGAATCGATTCGAACCCTCGGCGTTGCTCGTATGTCACACGCCATACAAGGGATAAGAAAAGGGATCAGCCATGAAAAATGCCGAAACCCCGGCGGTAAAAGTGGTGCTCTATGGTGCCATGAGTAGCCTGGGCAGCGCGTTGATGGCTGAATTGCTGCGTCGTCAGCACGAAGTCATCGCCATCCTCGACGATTTGACCGCACTCGCGCCGCGTCCTGGATTGCGCACCAAAACGGGCGATTTGTTCGACTCGGAACGGGTCAATCAGAGTGTGGCCGGCAGTTCGGCGGTTATCTGTTTACTGGATGCGCCGGGGTTGCCGTTCAGCAGCGATCAGGTTGAACGCTCGGTTGTGCTCGGACCGGTCGAGCAAGTACTGGCCGTCGACGCACTGGTCGATGGCCTGCAAGCGGCCAGTGTGTCGCGGCTGTTTCTGGTGGGCGACTTTGCCGTACTCGATGAGCCGGATGTTGATGATCGCCTGCAACGTCATGCTGCCGAAGAAATTCGCGAAGCCGTGCAAAGCAGCCCGCTGCACTGGACGCTGGTCAATGCGCCCCATGGCGTGGCCGGGCTGACGATTGAGCATTTCAGTCAGGTCGGCGGCAATCTGGAACCGGGACTGGCCGAACCGCTGGAGCGGCTGAATCGCGTGGCGGTGGGGATTGCCGATGAGCTAAGGCTGAATTTGCATGTAGGGCAGCATGTGAATTTCGTTGCGGCTTCAGATTCGTAAAAGATCGCAGCCTTCGGCAGCGCTTACATGTGATCCGTGTCGGAGCTGCCGAAGGCTGCGATCTTTTGACCTTCAAACCGCAATCGAAGGTAGTGCGAGTCCACTCAAGGATTGCGCGCTGGTTGCCTGTTCCGCCATCAACCAATCGACAAATTGCTGAATCAGCGCCCCCCGACGCTTGCGCTGCGGCAGCACTACGTAATAACCGAGGCGCGACAGGGTCGTTTCGGCAATGGGTCGGCACAGCAAACCCTGACTCAGCAAGTTATCCACAAGGTGGCGCCAGCCAATCGCCACGCCTTGCCCGCCAATCGCCGCTTGAATCAACAGCGTGTAATTGTCGAAGCGCAATTGCCCCGGTGCTGGCGGCGAAGTGATGCCCAACTGGCGAAACAGACCGCTCCAGTCAAACCAGTTGCTGCTGTTTTCCCCACGCAGGTGCAGCAGCGGAAACTCCAGCAACGCCTGAGCAGGCAAGGGTAGGGCGCGTTCCTTGAGTAATTGCGGGCTGCACACCGGAAACACTTCTTCGCTGAACAACCAATGGCTTTCGCCCTGCTTGAAGCGCCCGTCGCCAAACAGGATTGCCACATCGATATCGGTGCGCAGCATATTGTGGTTGCGTTCGCTGGTCACGAGGCTGACGTCGACCTGCGGATTGGCTTCGTGAAAGCGGTGCAGGCGTGGCATCAGCCAATAAGCGGCGAAGGCGAAATCGGTGGCGACTTGCAGCACCTCATGTTGCTGTTGTGAGCTGATTGCGCTCAATCCTGCGTCGATATTCTGTAAACCGAGGGTAACTTGCTCGAACAGGATCGCACCCACCTCGGTCAGCCCGATCCCTCGGTAGATCCGGTCAAACAACCGCGTGCCGAGCTGTTCTTCCAGCCGTTTGATCTGCTGACTGATTGCTGGTTGCGTAGTGCCAAGCTCGACTGCCGCCGCGGTAAAACTGCGATGCCGGGCTGCGGCCTCGAAGGCTCGCAACAGATCGAGAGACAGGTTTCCCAAGGCGTCATACATAAGCTGTGCTTATCCTAGTCATTGTCCGGCGCGGGCTTTACCGGATATAGCATGGGCTCCATGCTCGATCGCAGCAATGTCGCATAAATATTCACTATGGAATGCCGCGATCACATGAAGCGCAAAAATATTCTTTTCATCATGGCCGATCAGATGGCCGCGCCAATGTTGCCGTTCTACGGCCCTTCGCCGATCAAACTGCCGAATCTTTCCCGCCTCGCCGCCCAAGGCGTGGTGTTCGACGCCGCTTACTGCAACAGCCCGTTGTGCGCGCCGTCGCGTTTCACCTTGGTCAGCGGCCAGTTGCCGAGCAAGATCGGCGCCTACGACAATGCCGCCGACTTCCCCGCCGACATTCCGACCTACGCGCACTACCTGCGCCGCCTCGGCTACCGCACCGCGCTGTCCGGCAAGATGCACTTCTGCGGTCCGGACCAGCTGCACGGTTATGAAGAACGCCTGACCAGCGATATCTACCCGGCTGACTACGGTTGGGCCGTGAACTGGGATGAGCCGGATGTGCGGCCGAGCTGGTATCACAACATGTCTTCGGTGCTGCAGGCCGGGCCGTGCGTGCGCACCAATCAACTGGATTTCGATGAAGAGGTGGTGTTCAAGGCGCAGCAATACCTGTTCGATCACATCCGCGAGGAGGGCGACCAGCCGTTTTGCCTGACCGTGTCGATGACCCATCCACACGACCCGTACACGATTCCCAAGGCATTCTGGGATTTGTACGACGATGCCGATATCCCGCTTCCCATGACGCCGGATCAACACGAACTCGATCCGCACTCGCAGCGTTTGCTCAAGGTGTACGACCTGTGGGACAAGCCGCTACCTGTGGATAAGATCCGCGATGCACGCCGGGCGTACTTCGGTGCGTGCAGCTATATCGACGCCAACGTCGGCAAACTTCTGCAAACCCTCGAAGAAACCGGGCTGATCGATGACACCATTATTGTCTTCTCCGGTGACCACGGCGACATGCTCGGGGAAAAGGGCCTTTGGTACAAAATGCATTGGTACGAAATGGCGGCCCGCGTGCCCCTGTTGATAAGTGCCCCAGGCCAGTTCGATGCCGGGCGGGTTAGCGCAGCCGTGTCGACCGCTGACCTGTTGCCGACCTTCGTTGAACTGGCCGGCGGCGTCCTGGACCCTAGTCTGCCGCTAGATGGCCGGTCGCTGGTATCACACCTGCAAGGGCAGGGCGGTCATAACGAAGTGTTCGGCGAATACATGGCAGAAGGCACCATCAGCCCGCTGATGATGATCCGCCGCGGCGCCTTCAAATTTATCTACAGTGAAAGCGACCCTTGCCTGCTCTTCGACGTAGATAACGATCCGCGTGAACTGGAAGAACTCAGCCAATCGCCACAGCATCGCCAGCTTTTCGACGATTTTCTCGCCGAAGCACGGGCCAAATGGGACATTCCGGCGATTCACCGGCAAGTCCTCGCCAGCCAGCGCCGTCGCCGATTTGTCGCCGACGCGTTGACCATCGGCAAGCTGAAGAGCTGGGATCACCAGCCACTGGTGGACGCCAGTCAGCAGTACATGCGCAACCACATCGACCTCGATGATCTGGAGCGCAAAGCACGTTATCCACAACCCTGCCAAAACCAATAATGTTAAGGGGAAGTCCATGCGTAAGTTATCCACAGTAGTGACGGTTGGCCTGCTCGCGCTGAGCAGCGCCTCGGCCTTCGCCGAGCCAAGCTGCGACACGGTGAAAATGGCCGACCCGGGCTGGAGCGACATCGCCGCGACCAACGCCATCACCGGGTTTCTGCTGGACGGCATGGGCTACAAGGCCAAGGTCGACACCCTCGCGGTGCCGATTACCTTCGGCGGTTTGAAAGACGGCCAGGTGGATGTCTTTCTCGGCAACTGGATGCCGGCGCAGCAGGGCTTCTACGACAAGTTCGTCGCCACCGGCGATGTCACGCAACTGGCGAAGAACCTCGACGGCACCGAATTCACTCTCGCTGTACCGGACTACGTGTGGGATGCCGGTGTGCATAACTTTGCCGACCTGAACAAATACGCGGACAAGTTCGAGCGCAAGATCTACGGCATCGGCTCGGGCGCGCCGGCAAATATCTCGCTGCAGGAAATCATCAAGAAGAACGACTTCGACATGGGCCAGTGGAAGCTGATCGAGTCCAGCGAGCAGGCGATGCTGGCTGAAGTGTCGCGAGCGGTGAAGAAACAGAAATTCGTCACCTTCCTCGGCTGGACCCCGCACCCGATGAACGTGCAATTGAAGATGCATTACCTGAAGGGTGGCGAGAAATACTTCGGCGACACCGGCAGTGTGTTCACGTTGACCCGCAAGGGTTACGCCGAGGCCTGTCCGAACGTGGGTAAATTGCTGACCAATCTATCGTTCACTCAGGAAATGGAGAACAGCATCATGGCCGAGGTGGTGAACAAAAAAGTCAGCAATGCCGAAGCGGCAAAGGCGTGGATCAAGGCGAATCCGGGAGTACTGGACAAGTGGCTGGATGGGGTGAAGACCGTGGATGGCAAGGATGCGTTGGCGGCGGTTAAGGCAAAGCTTTGATCGCAGGGTTGCTGGAGTTGTGCCCGGCTTGAGATTTTTGCCCCCTCACCCCAACCCTCTCCCCCAAGGGGGCGAGGGGGAAGGGAGCCGATCCTTATGCTGTTCAGAACCTGAGTTCGACTGGATATCTCAGGTCGGCGTACCTCCCTCATTCACCACGGTCAGTTCCCTCTCCCTCCGGGAGAGGGTTAGGGTGAGGGGTCTTTCCCCTGACACCCTGATAACCTTGAACAAAACTCCAACCGCGAGGACCCATGGCCTTCCCCAGCCGCCACTCTCTCTTCCCCTTTCTCACCTGGTTGCCGCGACAAACCCGCGCCAGCGTCGGACGGGATCTGATCGTCGGTCTCAGTGGTGCGATTCTCGCGTTACCCCAGTCGATTGCCTACGCGTTGATCGCCGGCCTCCCACCCGAGTACGGATTGTATGCCGCGATCATTCCGGTGCTGATCGCCTGCCTGTGGGGATCGTCGTGGCATTTGATCTGCGGCCCGACGGCGGCGATTTCGATTGTGCTGTTTGCCAGTGTCAGTCCCTTGGCGGTGCCGGCCTCGCAGGATTACATCACCCTGATCCTGCTGCTGACCTTGCTTGCGGGAATTTTCCAGTGGCTGCTCGGTTTATTGCGCTTCGGCGCGCTGGTGAATTTCGTCTCGCATTCGGTGGTGCTGGGGTTCACCCTCGGCGCGGCGGTGGTGATTGCTATCGGCCAGTTGCCGAACCTGTTGGGCCTGGAGTTACCGGCGAAAGCCACTGCACTGGCCAGTTTGATGGATCTGCTGCAACACCTCAGGGCTGTGGATAAGCCTTCCCTGGTCTTGGGCGTAGCTACCGTAATCGTCGGCTTGGTGCTCAAACAACTGCTGCCGCGCTGGCCGACGCTGTTGATCACTTTGGTACTGGCCAGCTTGTTGGTATGGCTGTGGCCGGCGATGTTCGACCATGTGCATCTGGTCAGCGCATTCGTTGGGCGGTTGCCACCGTTCAGTGGATTGCCGCTGGATCTGGACTTGATCCTGCGGTTGCTGCCCAGTGCCGTGGCAGTGGGCATGCTCGGGCTGGTCACCAGTCTGTCGATTGCGCGCTCGATTTCGGCGCGGTCGCAGCAATTGCTCGATGCCAATCAGGAAGTCCGTGCACAGGGCTTGTCGAATATCGTCGGCGCGTTCTTCTCCGGATCGCTGTCGGCCGGGTCGTTCACCCGCTCGGGCCTCAGTTACGAAGCGGGCGCGTGTTCGCCATTGGCCGGGGTGTTTTCCGCGATCTGGGTGGCGTTGTTTGCGATTTTTGGCGCGGGGCTGATCGCGCACATTCCTATCCCGGCGATGGCCGGGAGCATTCTGCTGATTGCCTGGGGACTGGTGGATCATCGCGGCATTCGCTCATTGCTGCGCGTCAGCCGCGCCGAGTTCGTGGTCATGGCCCTGACCTGTCTGGCGACCTTGTTGCTGGAATTGCAGACGGCTATTTATGCCGGTGTGCTGGCCTCGCTGTTTTTCTACCTCAAGCGCACCTCGCAACCGCGCGTGCAGCATTGGCGTGACGGCGAAGACGATGTGTTGCGTGTCGGCGGTTCAATCTTTTTCGGCGCCAGCCATTACCTGCAAGTGCGCCTGCAGCGCATGCACGGTGCGCGAGTGGTGATCGAGGCGCAGCAGATCAACTTCATCGATTATTCGGGGGTGGAGATGCTGCATCAGGAGGCGCGACGCTTGCTGAGTCAGAATCGCAGCTTGACCTTGCGCGGGGCGCGGACGCAGGTGGTGGAGGAGTTGCGGAAGCTGGAAGGGCCGGAGAAATGCCCGATCCGGTTTGAGGATTGATTGGCGATCGAGGTAATCCTTGTGGGAGCGAGCCTGCTCGCGAAGACTGCGGCACATCCAACATTGATGTGTCAGACAGACCGCTTTCGCGAGCAGGCTCGCTCCCACATGGCTATTTATTGGGCCAACTGGCGGCGTAGCTCGGCGAGTACCGGTGCGGTATCAGGGCGCACGCCACGCCACAGGAAGAACGCCTCAGCCGCCTGCTCAGCCAACATCCCCAAGCCATCCATCGCCACCGCCGCGCCTTGTTCACTGGCCCAGCGGCAGAATGCGGTCGGCTCCTTGCCGTACATCATGTCGTAACAGAGGGTCTTGCCCGGCTCGATCAGGCTCGGCGCAATCGGCGGCACGTCGCCGCTCAGGCTTGCCGAGGTGGCGTTGATGATCACGTCCACCGGCTCACGCAACCAGTCGAAACCACTGGCCGAGACCGGCCCGAGGTCGCAGAACAACTCGGCCAGCAGCTCAGCCTTGTCCACCGTCCGATTGGCGATGATCACCGAGGCCGGTTGTTCCGCCAGCAACGGCTCCAATGCCCCTCGCACCGCACCACCGGCGCCGAGCAGCAGAATACGCTTGCCGGTCAGGCTGAACCCGGCGTTCACCGTCAGATCTCGCACCAGCCCGGCGCCGTCAGTGTTGTCACCCAGCAGCGTGCCATCGGCCAGTTTGCTCAAGGTGTTGACCGCACCGGCACGCTGCGCGCGCGCGGTCAGGCTGTTGGCCAGACGATAGGCGTCTTCCTTGAACGGCACGGTGACGTTGGCGCCACGCCCTTCCTGGAAAAACGCCGTGGCGCAGCCGGCGAAATCGTCGAGCGGCGCCAGCAATGTGCTGTAGTCGAGGTGCTGGCCGGTCTGCTCGGCGAACAGCTTGTGAATCATCGGCGATTTGCTGTGGCCGATCGGGTTACCGAAAACGACGTAACGATCCATCAGATGTCCTCAGGCCTCGGCCAGCCAGTCGCGGTCTTGCAGGAAGTACTCGGTCAGGCGTGCTTCTTCGCTGCCAGGCTCGGCTTTCCAGTCGTAACCCCAGCGCACTTGCGGCGGCAGCGACATCAGGATCGACTCGGTACGCCCGCCCGACTGCAGACCGAACAAGGTGCCACGGTCGTAGACCAGATTGAACTCGACGTAACGGCCACGACGGAATTCCTGGAACTCGCGCTGCTGAGCCGTGAAGGCATCGTTCTTGCGGCGCTGCACGATCGGCAAATAGGCATCGATGTAAGCGTCGCCAATCGCCCGCATGAAGGCGAAGCTGGTGTCGAAGTCCCACTCATTCAGATCATCAAAGAACAGGCCGCCGATGCCGCGTGGTTCGTGGCGATGCTTGATGTGGAAGTAGGTGTCGCACCAGGCCTTGTAGCGCGGATAAACGTCTGCCCCGAAAGGCGCGCAGGCCTGTTCGGCAATGCGGTGCCAGTGGATGCAATCTGCTTCATTGCCGTAATACGGGGTCAGGTCAAAGCCGCCGCCGAACCACCAGACGGGCTCTTCACCTTCCTTCTCGGCGATGAAAAAGCGCACATTGGCGTGAGACGTTGGTACGTGCGGGTTGTGCGGATGGATCACCAGCGACACCCCGAGCGCTTCGAAACCGCGACCAGCCAGTTCCGGCCGATGAGCGCTGGCCGACGGTGGCAGACCGCTGCCGAAGACGTGGGAAAAGTTGACGCCGCCCTTTTCGATCAGCGTACCGTTCTCGATCACGCGGGTACGACCGCCACCGCCAGCCGGCCGGGTCCAGGCGTCTTCGACAAAGCGCGTGCCGCCGTCTTCGGTTTCGAGAGCCGCGCAGATGCGGTCTTGCAGGTCGAGCAGATAGGCCTTTACGGCGTCGGTGCGGGTCGTCATGGCTTCACCTTGAATCGGGCGGCGCCCCGGCAGACGGGCGACGCAAATGGGCGCGTAGCATACCACCGCACAACAGCCCGCCGCAGTTGACGAAGATCAAGCATGGGAGTTGGATAGGGGGCTCACAAAAGACCCACGGAGAGCAGGCAGATGGCAAAGCGTATCCAGTTCCACGCCCACGGCGGCCCGGAAGTGCTCGAATATGTTGATTACCAACCCGCCGCACCCGGCCCGAATCAAGTGCGCGTGGCCAACAAGGCGATCGGCCTGAACTTCATCGACACCTATTACCGCAGCGGTCTGTACGCGCCACCCGCCTTGCCGTCCGGCTTGGGCGCTGAAGGCGCGGGCATCGTCGATGCCGTGGGCAGCGACGTCACCCGCTTCAAGGTCGGTGATCGCGTCGCCTATGGCAGCGGTCCATTGGGCGCTTACAGCGAATTGCATGTGCTACCCCAAGACAATCTGGTGCATCTGCCCGACGAAATCAGTTTCGAAACGGCTGCCGGCGTAATGCTCAAGGGCCTGACCGTGCAATATCTGCTGCGCCAGACCTATGAGCTCGAGGGTGGCGAAACCATTCTGTTCCACGCGGCGGCCGGCGGTGTCGGTTCACTGGCCTGCCAATGGGCCAAAGCGTTAGGCGTGAAGCTGATCGGCACCGTCAGCTCCAAAGAGAAAGCCGAACTGGCCAAGGCCAACGGCGCTTGGGCGACGATCGATTACAGCCATGAAAACGTTGCACAGCGCGTGCTCGAATTGACTGACGGCAAAAAAGTCCCGGTGGTCTATGACGGCGTCGGCAAGGACACCTGGCTGACGTCCCTCGACAGCGTGTCGCCACGCGGCCTGGTCGTGAGCTTCGGTAATGCTTCCGGCGCGGTGGACGGGGTGAACCTGGGCATTCTTGCCGCCAAGGGCTCGCTCTATGTAACCCGGCCGACACTGGCGACTTATGCCAACAATGCCGAGAACCTGCAGCGAATGGCCGATGAACTGTTCGAGATGATCATCAGCGGCAAGTTGAAGGTGGATGTCAGCCAGCGTTATCCGCTGGCTGATGCGGCGAAGGCGCAAACCGAACTGTCGGCGCGACGCACCACCGGTTCCACCGTCCTGCTGCCTTGATACCTCCCGACGTCCTGCCAGTCAGGGTTTCACAACCCTGACTGGCAGGACGGTTCGAGCGTGTTCAAAACCTCGGTGGATGACTCGCCAACGGTTTTTGCGCCCAATGACCGACAGTCGCGGGATCAGACTGTTGAACCGCTGCAAGGATTTGCCGCCACTCGGCTGACAACACCCAGTAATCACCGCGTGCGCGCTGCTCAATAGGCAAGGGATTAGAGGCGACCGGCATCAGACCGAAACGCTGGTACAGGCGCAGCTGCGATGCCCTGCACAACGCTGTGACACCTTGATAACCCTGTTTTATGGCCCACTCGGCAGCGGCCGCCAGCAGACTGTTGACGGCAATGGGCTGTTGGCTGGGCGCGAGCGAGATCAAGCGACTGAGTTCGACATGGCGTGACAACGCCACCGTAGGCGAAACATGTTGCTGCGCCAGCGATGCCCACTCGAACGGCGCCGGAGTGGCCCTCAATACCGCCAGCAGTTGCTCGTGCCGATACAGCAGAAAGTGGGTGCTGCGCGACCGTGTCACCAGTCGGGTTTCGAGCATCCGCGCCCTGGACGTCAGCATGTAATGCTGCAGCCGAAGCCGAAATTGCCGTTCGATAAACCGATCGAACACTTGGGTATCCGACCCCGCTTCAAGCATCACGATACGACACCCCTCCTGATGACTGTTTAACGTCACCTGGAGCGCCTGCAGGTAATCCGTGAGTTGCAAATCCGTAGTGTCCATTCTTTCTCCGCAGACCTTAACTTATCGAAGTGTTTCGAGTGCAGGGAAAGGATGGTTGCTTTTGGCGATACCGCCACGAAACGCGGTCTGATAATCAGGTGGGAAAATTCAGTTAATTCAGGCAGTTGAGGATTTTTCCGACGCAACAAGAAGCGTCATTGCAGGATAAATCGCAGGCACGTGTAGTACTCCTCGCCGCCAAGGCTAGGAGTACTACACGTTACAAATGTTCGAGGCTGGATCAGTCGGGACGAATGACTTTGCCGGTCGCCAGATCACGGATCACGCTGGGGTTCTTGCGCCCACCCAGTTGCCCGCCCAGTATCAGATCGATCTGCCCACGGAAATACTGCTCGACACGCAATCGGGTGCGCGCCGCCGGGCGGCCCTGCGGGTTGGCAGAGGTCGAAATCAATGGCCCGACCATCGAGCACAGATCGCGCACTTGCGGATGATCACTGACCCGTAGTGCCACGGTGTCATGCACCCCGGTGACCCATTCCGGCAACAGATTCTGGTGCGGCACTAGCCAGGTATTTGGCCCCGGCCAGGTGCTGGCCATACGGTCGATCCACTCCTGCGGGAAGTCTTCGAACAGGAAGTCGAACTGGCGAATGTTGTCGGCGACCAGAATCAGGCCCTTGTCTACCGAACGATTCTTGATCGCCAGCAACCGATCCACGGCCTCTTCGTTCCACGGGTCGCAACCCAGCCCCCAGACGGCTTCGGTTGGATAGGCAATCACCGCCCCGGCGCGAATCTCTCGTGCGGCTTGTTGCACACGCCAACTGTTAACCATGAAAAAACTCTCCGCAAACAGGTTTCGCGCAGTTTACCGATCTTCCTTGTAAAACCTAGCGTGTCCTGGCCAACCAGCGACCGTTTTCACACACTGCACGGCCGTCCATTTCCAGTTCGGTGAGTGCCGCCAGCACTTTGGGCAACGCCCAGCCGCTGCTGTCGGCCAAGCCTTCGCTGGTGTGCGGGGCCGCGTGGAGCAGGCTGAGCAACGGGTGATCGACGTTCGCCGTGTCAGTGGATAGTGGCAGATGCTGCCAACCGCGCAGGGCTTCGAGGATATGCTCGATGGTTTCCACCAGCACCGCGCCATCGCGAATCAATTGATGGCAACCGCGCGCCCCGGGATGATGAATCGAACCGGGAATGGCATAAACCTCGCGCCCCTGTTCTGCCGCCAGCCGCGCGGTAATCAGCGAGCCACTGGCCACACTCGCCTCGACCACCAGCACGCCGAGGGACAAACCACTGATGATCCGGTTCCGCCGCGGGAAGTTGCTCGCCGTCGGCCCGGCGTCCAGCGGGAATTCCGAAAGCACCGCGCTGCCGGACGCAATCATCGCGTCAGCCAGGCGCCGATTGCGCTGTGGATAAAAATTTTCCAGCCCCGTGCCGAGCACACCGACCGTCAACCCGCCAACATCCAGCGCGGCCTGATGCGCGGCGGCATCGATGCCCAGCGCCAGACCGCTGGTAATGACAAATCCGGCCCCGGCGAGGCTGCGGGAAAACGCCGCCGCCGTATCCATGCCCGGACGCGAAGCGCGGCGACTGCCCACCATCGCCAGTTGCGGCTTTTCCAGAATCAGCGGATCACCCGCAACGAATAACAGTGGCGGCGGGTCAGGAATCTGCGCCAGCAACGCCGGATAGTCCGGCTGGTCCCACATCAGCAAATGATGTTCCGACCCCTCTAGCCAGCGCATTGCATGGCTGGCGCCGTCGCGAACTTCGGGACAACGCCGCGCTTCAGCACTTGCCGAGGGCAATCCCAACGAACGCCAGGCACTGGCCGGCGCGCTGATGGCTTTGGAGGCCGAGCCGAAGGCTTCGAGCAATTTCGCAAAACGCTTGGGGCCGACATCCGGCAAGCGGTGCAGGCGCAAGCGCGCTTCCAGTTCCGCCGGGGAAATCGGCGTACAGACAGGCAACATGATGGATCATCCTTGATCGTTATAAGCCCCGAACCATTCGGAACAAGCTGTGGATAACTCTGTTGGTAACTTGTGAAGCACGCTTACGGATTGCGTACCTTGTCGAGCACCGCCAGCGAGCGCGATGCGTTGAGCACGAGGCCGTAGCTGAGTTTGTCGTAGGTGCGGAACACCATCAGCAATCCAGCGCGTTCGTCGGGAATTTTCAGCGGCTGGCCGGTGATGCGGTCACGCACGGTTTCGCCGGTTTTCATCACCACCAGCACGTTGCCTTCGGCCAGACCATCGCGCTTGCCCTTGTTCAGGGTGACCACGTCCATCACGCCGATTTGGGTGACGCCGCGCGGCACATCGATGATCACGCCGTTGATGCTGGTCGTTGGCGCGCTGGGCATGAAGGTCGAGTTGATCGAACGCTCTTCGCCACTGAACAAACGGTCGCCGAGGCGTACTTCCTGAGTGGTGCGTTGCAGGGCGAGGGTGGCAACGTCGCCTTCGGTGGCGACGATTTCGCCACCGCCGATGTCGTCGGCGTTGATCCCGAGGAATTCCTTGGTCTGCGGGTCGGTGTAGACCTTGCCCTGGCGGAAGATGCCGTACACCGGCTGATTCGGGTCGAAATGGCCCCGCGCGAAGATGCGGTCGCCAGTGCCGCTGAGCACGCGTTCGGCGTCACCCGCGACGATGTACGGTGCCTTGTCGAAATCCTCGACCTTGTCGACGATGCGGTTGCTCAGCAGAAAACTGTTGATCGATTTCAGCGGAATGCTCGGAATCGCCTCGGCCACCGGGCTGGTGCGAATACGTGGCGAGAGCTTGATAGTGCCGCGCGACTCGCCACGATTGAGCGTCAGACGCGGTTGGCCGTTGACGTAGCTGAGCGTCAGCGTGTCGCCGGGGTAGATCAGGTTGGGGTTTTCGATTTGCGGATTGGCCCGCCACAGTTGTGGCCACTGCCAGGGCTCGCGCAGGTATTTGCCGGAAATGTCCCAGAGCGTATCCCCCGAAACCACCGTGTATTGCTGTGGAAAACCATCCCTGAGTTGCACTTGCCCGTGCGCCACGCCGGCCGAAGCCAACAGCAGCAGGGCGAGTAGTGTTTTCCTCATGCAGTGAATCCCTTTATCATGTGCATTCGCGTGAACCGTCAGAGCCCCCGTGGCTCGCTTGTGCAAAATGCACAAGCTACGCTTCACAACGGTAGCCTGCATCTTCGGACCTGCCAGGCCATCGCCCGACTTTACTCAACGTGTGCAGCAATCAAAGCCTATGGCCATTTTAAACATCCTCGAATTCCCGGACCCGCGTCTGCGCACTATCGCCAAGCCTGTGGCCGTAGTGGACGACGAAGTGCGTCAGTTGGTCGATGACATGTTTGAAACAATGTATGAAGCGCCGGGCATCGGCCTTGCCGCGACCCAGGTCAACGTGCACAAACGTATCGTCGTGATGGACCTTTCCGAAGACCGCACCGAACCGCGGGTGTTCATCAACCCTGAGTTCGAATCGCTGACCGAAGAGATGGATCAATACCAGGAAGGCTGCCTGTCGGTACCGGGTTTCTACGAAAACGTCGACCGGCCGCAAAAGGTCAAGATCAAGGCGCTGGACCGCGACGGCAAGCCCTATGAACTGATCGCCGAAGGCCTGCTCGCCGTGTGCATCCAGCACGAATGCGACCACCTCAACGGCAAATTGTTCGTCGATTACCTGTCCACGCTCAAACGCGACCGGATCAAGAAGAAACTGGAAAAGCAGCACCGCCAGAACGCTTGATGCCCCCCTTCAAAGGCTTGCTGCGGCAAGCCTTTTTCTTTTTATGAGACGCCCTTCATGACTGAGCCACTGCGCATCGTTTTTGCCGGCACCCCGGAATTTGCCGCTGAACACCTCAAGGCCCTGCTGAGCAGCCCTTACGAGATCGTTGCGGTCTACACCCAACCGGATCGTCCGGCTGGTCGCGGACAAAAACTGATGCCGAGCCCGGTTAAACAGCTGGCGCTGGAAAATAATATCCAGGTGTTGCAGCCGCCGACTTTGCGCAACGCTGATGCTCAGGCTGAACTCGCCGCTCTGAAGCCGGATTTGATGGTGGTGGTCGCCTACGGCCTGATCCTGCCGCAAGTGGTGCTCGATATTCCGCGTCTGGGCTGCATCAACAGCCACGCCTCCTTGCTGCCACGCTGGCGCGGTGCGGCGCCGATTCAGCGCGCCGTCGAAGCGGGTGATGCCGAAAGCGGCGTGACCGTGATGCGCATGGAAGCGGGCCTCGACACCGGGCCGATGCTGCTCAAGGTCGTCACCCCGATCACCGGCGCAGACACTGGCGGCACGCTGCATGACCGCCTCGCCGAGATGGGCCCGCCGGCCGTGGTGAAGGCGATCGCCGGTCTGGCTGCAGGCACGCTGGAAGGCGAAGTGCAGAACGACGAGCTCGCCACTTATGCGCACAAGCTGAACAAAGACGAAGCACGCATCGACTGGAGTCGTCCGGCGGTTGAGCTGGAACGCCTGGTGCGCGCCTTCAACCCATGGCCGATTACCCACAGCACCCTCAACGGTGAAGCGCTGAAAGTGCTGGCGGCGACACTCGCCGACGGGAACGGCGCGCCGGGTGAAATCCTCAGCGCCAGCAAGGACGGCCTGATTGTCGCGTGCGGCGAACAGGCACTGTGCCTGACCCGCCTGCAATTGCCCGGCGGCAAGGCGCTGAACTTCAGCGACCTGTTCAACAGCCGTCGCGAGAAATTCGCCGTTGGCACTGTGCTGGGTGCAGCGGTGGACACGCAATGAACCCGCGTCTGGCCGCCGCCAAGGCACTCGCCGCCGTGCTCAGCGGCAAGGCTTCGCTGAACAGTTCGCTGCCGACGCAACTGGACAAGGTCGAAGATCGCGATCGCGGCTTCACCCAAGATCTGGCATTCGGCACCGCGCGCTGGCAGCCACGTCTGTCGGCGCTGGCCGAGAAGCTTTTGCAGAAACCGTTCAAAGCCGCCGACGCCGATGTCGAGGCGCTGCTGCTGGTCGGTCTCTACCAATTGCTCTACACCCGCGTGCCGGCCCACGCCGCCATCGGCGAAACCGTTGGTTGCGCCGACAAGCTGAAAAAGCCGTGGGCCAAAGGCCTGCTCAACGCTGTGCTGCGCAATGCCCAGCGCGAAAGCGAAACGATTTTCGCCGAGCTGGAACGTGATCCGGTGGTGCGTACCGCCCACCCGCGCTGGCTGCAAAAATCCCTGAAAGCCTTTTGGCCGGAACAGTGGGAAGCCATCTGCGCAGCGAACAACGCGCACCCGCCGATGATCCTGCGGGTCAATCGCCGCCATCACAGCCGCGACGCCTATCTCGGTCTGCTGACTGAAGCAGGTATCGCTGCGACGCCATGCGTTTACAGCCGCGACGGCATCATTCTCGAAGCGGCTGCCGACGTGCGCAGCCTGCCGGGTTTCGCCGAAGGCTGGATCAGCGTGCAGGACGAAGCCGCGCAACTGGCCGCCGATCTGCTCGATCTGGCGCCGGGTCAACGCGTGCTCGACGCCTGCTGCGCGCCCGGTGGCAAGACTTGCCACATCCTCGAAGCCGAACCAGCGTTGGCCGGCGTAGTCGCGGTGGATCTGGAAGCCAAGCGTCTGGTGCGAGTGAAAGAAAATCTCGAACGCCTCGGCTTGAACGCTGAGCTGGTCGCCGCCGACGGCCGCGATACGGCGAAGTGGTGGGACGGCAAACCGTTCCAGCGCATCCTGCTCGACGCGCCGTGTTCGGCGACCGGCGTGATCCGCCGCCATCCGGACATCAAGCTGACCCGTCAGCCAGACGACATCGTCGCCCTCGCGCAACTGCAAGGTGAGCTGCTCGACGCCATGTGGAAAACCCTAGAGGTGGGCGGCATCCTGCTGTACGCCACTTGCTCGACATTGCCGACCGAGAACACCGAAGTCATCGCCGCGTTCCTCGAGCGCACCCCCGGTGCTCGCGAACTCGACCTGGCCACCAGCGCCGGGATCAAACAGCCCCATGGGCGCCAACTGCTGGCCCAGCAGGGCGGGCATGACGGGTTCTACTACGCCAAGCTGATCAAGATCGCCGCCGCGCGCGGCTAAACGGATTCAACGGAGTGACTGGATGAAAATCATCATCCTCGGTGCGGGACAGGTCGGCGGTTCGCTGGCCGAGCATTTGGCCAGCGAGGCCAACGACATCACGGTGGTCGACACCGACAGCGAACGCCTGCGCGATCTTGGCGACCGCCTCGACATCCGCACCGTGCAGGGCCGTGGCTCACTGCCCTCGGTGCTGCGTCAAGCCGGCGCCGACGACGCCGACATGCTGGTGGCCGTGACCAACAGCGACGAGACCAACATGGTCGCCTGCCAGGTCGCCCACACGCTGTTCCACACCCCGACCAAGATCGCCCGGGTGCGCGAAGCGTCCTACCTCAATCGCGAGGAGCAACTGTTCCAGAACGAAGCGATTCCGGTCGACGTGCTGATCAGCCCCGAGCAAGTGGTGACCAACTACATCAAGCGCCTGATCCAGCATCCCGGCGCCTTGCAGGTGATCGACTTCGCCGAGGGTGCAGCGCAACTGGTCGCGGTGCGCGCCTATTACGGCGGGCCGTTGGTGGGTCAGCAACTGCGGCAGTTGCGTGAACACATGCCAAATGTCGAGACCCGCGTGGCAGCGATTTTCCGCCGTGACCGACCGATCCTGCCGCAAGGCGATACGGTGATCGAAGCGGATGATGAAGTCTTCTTCATCGCCGCCCGTGAGAATATTCGCGCGGTCATGAGCGAAATGCGCCGCCTCGACGAAACCTACAAACGCATTGTCATTGCTGGCGGCGGGCAAATCGGTGAACGTCTGGCCGAGGCCATCGAAAGCCGCTATCAGGTGAAGATCATCGAGATGAACCCGGCGCGTTGCCGTTATCTCTCCGACACCCTCGACAGTACGGTGGTGCTGCAGGGCAGTGCATCAGATCGTGATTTGCTGCTGGAGGAGAACATTGCCGACGCCGATATCTTCCTCGCCCTGACCAACGATGACGAAGCCAACATCATGTCGTCGCTGCTGGCCAAACGGCTGGGGGCGAAGAAGGTCATGACGATCATCAACAATCCGGCCTACGTCGATCTGATTCAGGGCGGCGATATCGACATCGCCATCAGCCCGCAACTGGCGACCATCGGCACGCTGCTGGCGCACGTGCGCCGCGGCGATATCGTCAGCGTGCACTCATTGCGCCGCGGTGCGGCAGAAGCCATCGAGGCGATTGCCCACGGTGATGCGAAGTCGAGCAAGGTCATCGGCAAACCAATCGAGAAGATCGGCCTGCCACCGGGCACCACGATTGGCGCGGTCATTCGCAATGAACAAGTGATCATCGCCCACGATGACACGGTGATCGAAGCGGGTGACCATGTGATTCTGTTCCTTGTGGATAAAAAGCATATTCGCGATGTGGAGAAGCTGTTCCACGTGGGGTTGAGTTTCTTCTGATCCGGATTATCGGGTGATCAGACTGGCGTCATCGCGAGCAGGCTCACTCCTACCTTTGGAATGCGTTCCCCTGTAGGAGTGAGCCTGCTCGCGATAGCGGTATCCCATAGCAAGACTCATCCCTGACACACCTCATTCAAGGAATCCACCGATGCTCGAATCCCTGGAAAAAATGCTCGCCAAGGGTGTGGATAACTCCTTGTTGCGCTTCGGCCTGGGCAAGGGCTATCTGGATCTGGGTGAAAACGCCAAGGCTGCCGAGCACTTTGAGCGCTGTGTCGGTTTCGATCCGAAGTATTCGGCCGCGTGGAAACTATTGGGCAAGGCGCAACTGGCGCTGGGTGATCACGCCGCCGCGCGTCAGGCTTGGGAACAGGGCCTGGAAGCGGCCCGCGCCCATGGCGACAAGCAGGCCGAAAAGGAAATGACGGTGTTTCTGAAGAAGCTGGATCGTCAGGCGCAGTGAATCAAAGGTAACGAAGACCGATACCGTCGGCATCCACCGTCACCACTTCCATCCGCACCCGCGGCGCGCCTGTGGGTAAACCCTGCACCTGGCCGTAAACCACTGCGCCTTTGGGCAAACAAGCCAAAACCGGATGCTGCACAAACACCCCGGCAGGCGACAAGTTGCGCGTCTGCCCGAGGCATTCGCCGAAGCTGTCGTGGGTGATCTTGATGCGGAAGGATTTGCGTTGTTCGGACATCTTCTTGCGCCCTTTGATGAACGGTTGTGGATAACCTCGCCAGTGAGGTTATCCACAGATCATGCCAATCAGCTCAGTACCAGCGCTCTTCGCCCGGCGGACGTTTCTTGAAGCGCTTCATGCTCCACATATACTGGCTCGGGTACGCGGCGACGTAGCGCTCGACGACTTTGCTCATCGCTGCGCAGGATTCGGCGGTGTCGGTGCTGTACATGGCTTCCGGCGCGGCTTCGAGGATGACTTTGTAGCCAGAGCCATCGGGCAGGCGCAGCGCATGCAGGAACACGCCGACCGCTTTGCCACCGGCCAACATGTTCGGCACGAATTTGCTGGTCAGCGCCTGAGTGGCGAAGAACGGCACGAAGATCCCGGCGGATTCGGCCGGTTCCGGGTCGGCGGGAATGCCCACTGCACCACCTTTACGCACTTCCTTGATGACGCTGAGGATGCCTTCCTTGGTCGACGCGGCGACTTTGTTGCCCAGTTGCACACGCTGTTTGCGCAGCAATTCGTCCACCGCCTTGAGCTTTGGCGGACGGTAGAAAATGATCGGTTTGCACTGGCTGCAATAGAAGTGGTTGAGCACTTCCCAGTTGCCAAGGTGACTGGTGATGCCGACCACGCCTTTGCCCGAGGCCAGCGCATCCTTGAGGATGTCGAGGCCTTCGACTTCGCGCACCAGATCGATCGAACGCTGCGCTGGCCAGATCCACGCGCAGGCGCTTTCGGTCAACGACTTGCCGATGTCTTTCAGGCTCTGCCCGACCAGACGTTCACGTTCGGCCGCATCCATCTGTGGAAAACATTTGGCGAGGTTGATCCGCACCACGTCGCGGGAGCGGTTGGGGGTTTTCCACATGATCCAGCCGATCGCCGAGCCCACGGCCTGCACGGCCCGCCATGGCAGCAGGGCAAACAGCCGCAGAGCGCCTACCAGCAAGGCGCCTTTAAACTTTTCCACAGGTCACTCCTGATCTTGTGCGGTGCGCGAGGCGGCCATTCTAACCGCCGTTGGCGAGCTGCGCGTAGCGGTCGCAATCGCGAGTGTGATCCATGACCATGCCCGAGGCCTGCATCAGCGCGTAGCAAATGGTCGGACCGACGAACGTGAACCCGGCCTTTTTCAAGCTCTTGCTCATCGCCACAGCTTCGGGGGTAATCGCCGGGACTTCGCTGCGATCCTTGAAATGATTGATGATCGGCTGGTCACCGACGAACGACCAGAGGAACGCCACCGGATCCTCCAGCGCCAGCCAGGCCTGGGCATTGCGCCGGGCGGCGTTAAGTTTGAGGCGGTTACGGATGATCCCCGGATCGAGCATCAATTCGTCGATTTCGGCGTCACTCATCTGTGCCACGCGCTGCACGTCAAAGCCGAACAACACCTCGCGATAACGCTCGCGTTTGCGCAGTACGGTGATCCAGGACAGCCCGGCCTGGAACCCTTCGAGCAAAAGCAACTCGAACAAACCCTGCGCATCGCGTAGCGGCGTGCCCCACTCCTGGTCGTGATAAGCCATGTACAGCGGATCTTCGGTACACCAAAAGCAGCGTGGCATAAGGCTCCAGGGGGCGTGCGCAGCAACGAATCGGGTATACTCCCGCTCTTTAAATCGCAGCCCAAGAAACAGGTGAATTTCGTGAGCCAGCCTACGCCAGCCGTGCGTACCTTCCAAGACTTGATCCTCGCGCTCCAGCAATACTGGGCCGAGCAAGGTTGTGTGGTACTTCAGCCCTACGATATGGAAGTAGGCGCCGGCACTTTCCACACCGCGACCTTCCTCCGCGCCATCGGCCCGGAAACCTGGAACGCCGCCTACGTGCAGCCAAGCCGCCGTCCGACTGACGGCCGTTACGGCGAAAACCCGAACCGTCTGCAGCACTACTACCAGTTCCAGGTGGTCCTGAAGCCGAACCCGGACAACTTCCAGGAACTGTACCTGGGCTCCCTGAAGCATGTCGGCCTCGACCCGCTGGTCCACGACATTCGCTTCGTCGAAGACAACTGGGAATCGCCGACCCTCGGCGCTTGGGGTCTGGGCTGGGAAGTCTGGCTCAACGGCATGGAAGTGACTCAGTTCACTTACTTCCAGCAGGCGGGCGGCATCGAGTGCTACCCGGTGACTGGCGAGATCACCTACGGTCTCGAGCGTCTGGCCATGTACCTGCAAGGCGTGGATTCGGTCTACGACCTGGTCTGGGCTGACGGCCCGTTCGGCAAAGTGACCTACGGCGACGTGTTCCACCAGAACGAAGTGGAGCAGTCCACTTACAACTTCGAACACGCCAACGTCGACAAACTGTTCGAACTGTTCGACTTCTATGAAAGCGAAGCCAAGCGCCTGATCGAACTCGACCAGCCGCTGCCGTTGCCGAGCTACGAAATGGTGTTGAAGGCTTCGCACACCTTCAACTTGCTGGATGCGCGCCGGGCGATCTCGGTGACCGCGCGTCAGCAATACATTCTGCGCGTGCGCACCCTGGCGCGTTCCGTTGCGCAAGCCTACCTGCTGGCGCGCGCCAAGCTGGGCTTCCCGATGGCGACCCCGGACCTGCGTGACGAAGTACTGGCCAAGCTGGAGGCAGCACAATGAGTGCGCAAGATTTTCTGGTTGAACTGGGCACCGAAGAACTGCCACCGAAAGCCCTGAACACCTTGGCTGAAGCGTTCCTCGCCGGTATCGACAAGGGCCTGCAAGCCGCTGGCCTGAGCTACGAGACTAAAACCGTCTACGCCGCGCCGCGTCGTCTGGCTGTATTGATCACTGCGCTGGCTACTCAACAGCCGGATCGCAGCATCAACCTCGACGGCCCGCCACGTCAGGCGGCATTCGACGCTGAAGGCAACCCGACTCAGGCAGCCCTGGGCTTCGCCAAGAAGTGCGGCGTCGATCTGAGTGAAATCGATCAGAGCGGCCCGAAACTGCGTTACAGCCAAAGCATCGCCGGCAAGCCGACCGCGAGCCTGCTGCCAACCATCGTCGAAGATTCGCTGAATGACCTGCCGATCCCGAAACGCATGCGTTGGGGTGCGCGCAAGGAAGAATTCGTGCGTCCGACCCAGTGGCTGGTGATGCTGCTCGGTGACCAGGTCATCGACTGCACCATCCTCGCGCAGAAGGCTGGCCGAGATTCCCGTGGTCACCGCTTCCATCACCCGGAAAGCGTGCGCATCGGTTCGCCGTCGAGCTACCTCGCTGACCTGCGTGCCGCTTATGTATTGGCTGACGCCAACGAGCGTCGCGAAATCATCAGCAAGCGCACCGAAGAACTGGCCACCCGTCAGGAAGGCACAGCAATCGTTCCGCCAGCACTGCTCGACGAAGTGACCGCGCTGGTTGAATGGCCGGTGCCGCTGGTGTGCTCGTTCGAGGAACGCTTCCTCGACGTGCCGCAAGAAGCGCTGATCACCACCATGCAGGACAACCAGAAGTACTTCTGCCTGCTGGATGCCGACGGCAAGTTGCTGCCACGTTTCATCACCGTGGCCAACATCGAAAGCAAAGACCCGCAGCAGATCATCGCCGGTAACGAGAAAGTGGTTCGCCCACGCCTGACCGACGCCGAGTTCTTCTTCAAGCAAGACAAGAAGCAGAAGCTCGAAGCCTTCAATGATCGCCTGAAGAACGTGGTGTTCCAGGAAAAACTCGGCAGCGTCTACGACAAGGCCGAGCGCGTATCGAAACTGGCTGCGTACATCGCCGCACGCATTGGTGGCAACGCCTCGTGGGCCGCTCGCGCTGGCCTGCTGTCGAAGTGCGACCTGGCCACCGAAATGGTCGGCGAGTTCCCTGAGATGCAAGGTGTCGCCGGTTACTACTACGCCCTCAATGATGGCGAGCCGGAAGACGTCGCGCTGGCGCTCAACGAGCAGTACATGCCACGCGGTGCCGGTGCTGAACTGCCGGCAACCCTGACCGGTGCGGCCGTGGCGATCGCGGACAAGCTCGACACCCTGGTCGGGATCTTCGGTATCGGCATGCTGCCAACCGGCAGCAAAGACCCGTATGCCCTGCGCCGTGCAGCACTGGGTGTGCTGCGTATCCTGATCGAGAAGAAACTCGATCTGGACCTGAACGACGCCGTGGCCTTCGCCGTGGCCGCGTTCGGTGCCAAGGTCAAGGCTGCCGGCCTCAACGAGTCCGTGCTGGAATTCATCTTCGACCGTCTGCGTGCACGTTACGAAGACGAAGGCGTTGAAGTGGCCACTTACCTGTCGGTACGTGCCCTGAAGCCGGGTTCGGCGCTGGACTTCGACCAGCGTGTGCAAGCAGTGCAAGCCTTCCGCAAACTGCCGGAAGCGGCAGCGCTGGCGGCGGTGAACAAGCGTGTATCGAACCTGTTGAGCAAACTCGAAGGCGCGGTACCGACCGAGGTGCAAGCCAAGTACTTCGACAACGCCAACGAGTTCTCGCTGTACTCGGCGATCCAGCAAGCGGATCAAGCGGTGCAGCCAATGGCTGCAGCGCGTCAGTACAACGAATCGCTGGCACGCCTGGCGGCATTGCGTGAGCCCGTCGATGCGTTCTTCGACGCGGTGATGGTCAATGCCGACGACGCCAATGTGCGGGCCAACCGTTACGCGCTGCTGGCGCGTCTGCGTGGTCTGTTCCTCGGTGTTGCCGATATTTCGCTGCTGGGTTGAGGGACTGCTGTTGAAACTGCTGATTCTCGATCGGGACGGAGTGATCAATTACGACTCCGACGCTTACATCAAGTCAGTGGCGGAGTGGATTCCGTTGCCCGGCTCGATCGAGGCGATTGCGCAGTTGAGCAAGGCCGGCTGGACGGTGGCGGTGGCCACCAACCAGTCGGGCATTGCTCGCGGCTACTACGACCTCGCCACCCTCGATGCCATGCATGCGCGCCTGCGCGAGATGGTCGCGGAGCAGGGCGGTGAAGTCGGTTTGATCGTGTATTGCCCGCATGGGCCGGACGAAGGTTGCGATTGCCGCAAGCCGAAACCGGGGATGTTGAAAACCATCGCGGCGCATTACAACGTGACGCTGGCGAACGTCTGGTTCGTCGGCGACAGCCTTGGTGACCTGGAGGCCGCCAAAGCCGTCGATTCACAGCCAGTTTTGGTAAAGACCGGAAAAGGCGAAAAGACTCAGGGCAAAACCCTGCCGGTTGGCACTCTGATTTTTGACGATCTGGCGGCGATTGCCGCAGAACTTATCCACAACTAGAGTACTTCTGAAATTCCTGACCAGGGATTGATCGGGAGTGCGCTTGAACACTCGGGCATTGCCCCGTAACGGTAAACGTCACTATGTCGATACTGCGGGCCATCAGAATCTTTCTCTTTTACCTGCTGCTGGGCACCACCTCCCTGCTGTGGTGCAGCTTGAGTTTTTTTATCGCGCCGTTTTTGCCATTCAAGGCGCGTTATCGTTTTATCAACGTGTACTGGTGCCGTTGCGCCTTGTGGTTGACCAAGGTGTTTCTCGGTATCCGTTACGAAATCAAAGGTGCGGAAAACGTGCCTGACCGGCCCTGCGTGATTCAGTCGAACCACCAGAGCACTTGGGAGACGTTCTTTCTCTCCGCTTATTTCTCGCCGCTGAGCCAAGTGCTCAAGCGCGAATTGCTTTACGTGCCGTTCTTCGGCTGGGCCATGGCCATGCTGCGGCCGATCGCGATTGATCGCGACAACCCGAAAGCCGCGCTGAAACAAGTCGCCGCCAAAGGTGATGAGCTGCTCAAGGACAACGTTTGGGTGCTGATCTTCCCTGAAGGTACGCGCGTTCCTTACGGCACTGTCGGCAAGTTCTCCCGCAGTGGCAGCGCGCTGGCGGTGAATGCGGCGCTTCCGGTACTGCCGATTGCACACAATGCCGGCAAGTTCTGGCCGAAAATCGGTTGGGGCAAAACGCCCGGGGTGATCACCGTGGTCATCGGTGAACCGATGTACGCCGAAGGCACTGGCCCGCGCGCCATCGCCGAGCTGAACGACCGCGTGCAAGCGTGGAACGAGAAGACCCAACGGGAAATGGGTTCACTGCCACCAGCCCCACAAGCACCGGCGGCAAGTGATCAGGTCGCTGTCTGAGATTTTGTGGATAACCTGTGTACGGTTTTGTTGAAAAGGCTTGAATATTCAAATTAAGTTATTGATTTGCTTATATATTTCTCAAGCTCATAAAACACCGTAAAAGGTGCATAAGTTTTTTCGGATGTAAAAAAACCGGCTGATATAGCCGGTTTTTTTGTGCCTGTTATTCGGGGATCAGCGGTAATTCAAGCAGGAACGTGGTGCCTTGATCGACCACACTGCGGCATTCGATTTTGCCGCCATGGTGATCGACTACCGCTTTGACCATCGACAGGCCCAAGCCCACACCGTCGATCCCTTGTGCCGAGGAAAAGCGCCGGTACTGACTGAACAGATCAGGCAACTCTTGTTCAGCGATGCCTTTGCCCTGATCCGTCAGTTCGCAACGTAGCCACTCTCCGTGGCATCTGACCCGCAGTTCAATCGTGGTGTCTGCCGGGCTGTACTTGACCGCATTCTCCAGCAAGTTGAACAGCGCACGCGTCAGTAACCCCTGATCAGCCATGATCAGGCGCTCCTGGGATTGCTCATCCATGTCGTGCAGCAGTTCGATGCATTTCTGCTGGGCGATGGGCAACGCCTGATCCAGCACATCCAGCACCAACATTGCGAACAGGCTCGGCTGGAACTGATAGGCCTCGGACTCGGCACGCGCCAGCAAGACGAAACCATCGGTCAGATCCAGTGCGCGACGCACCTGGCGCTCAATCTGCTGGAACAATGGTGAATCCGCTCCGGCCTGATGGCGATGAACATCGAGCAGGGCGAGGATAGCCGAATGTGGGGCACGCAGGTCGTGGGACAGAAAGCGCAGCAATACGCCGCGCTGTTCCTCGGCAGCACGTTCGGCGCTGAGATCGGTGAGGCTCAGCAGCCAACCGATCGGCGTGTCTCCGTCCACCGGCAGCAGGGCGGCGCGCTCCAGACGCAGGCTACGTTCCTTGTAATCGCGAAACTCCAACAGCGGCATGGCCGACAGCGACGGGCGCAACTCTGTGGACAACTCCGGGTAACCGAGGCGCGCCAGTTGATCGAGGACGTCGGCCCCCACCAGGTTGTGCTCGAATAGCTGGCGCGCCTTGCGATTGCCCAACAGGATCTGGCCTTTGGGATCGCTGATCAGTGTGGCGACGGGCAAGTACTCCAGACCGTCAGCAATAAAGCGCCGGGTATCTCGGGTGCGACTCATGGCCTGCTCCAGCGCCATGATCTGGCCCTGCAAACGATCAGCCCCGGTGAATTGCGCGCGACGGCGTTCGGGGAATACCTTCGGCTCGCTGTCCAGCCGTGCCAGCTCCCAGCCGAAATACGTCAGCACCACGCTCAGGCGCCGCCAGTTCCAGATCAGATAGCCGAACAACATGCCCAGCACCGCCGGTGTCGGCGACCACCAACGACGCATTTCCGCCAGTCCGGCACTGGTCAACAGCACGCACGCCATGCCGATCAGTGTTAGCCAAAGTGCCCGTCGCGGTTGCCACAGCAGCAAACCAAGCACACAGGCCACCAGTCCTACTGATAACGACGCCCCAATGACGGGAGTCGCATCGTGCAAGTTGACTTGCGCGCGATGCGACAACAGCGCAGTCAGTGGCAACAGCACTAGACTTATCCACAACCACTCGCGCACCAACTGTCGAAACAGTCGCTGCACTTGGCTAGGCTCACGGCTTTCGCGCCGGCGATGGTTGTTCATGGGGAAAAAGGGAAGGGCGGGATGAATGGTTTCATGGGTCACAGGTCAGAGACGTAGACCTGAAGAATCATAGCGGACGTCGACCAATGGCGGACCGCTTACTTTCACGGCAATGGCCGAGCGACTATGGTTATCGGCCAACTGCCCAAGCAACAAGGAACCACCGCGTATGCGCGTTGCGATACTGGACGACGAACCCGCCGAACTGCGCCGGGTCGAGCAAACCCTTCAGCAAATGGCCGACGCTGGCGATCAGCCGTGGTCGCTGCACAGCTTCGAACGCGGCGAGGACTTGCTGCGCCAGTTGCGCCGGGAAACCTTCGACCTGCTGATCCTTGACTGGCAACTGCCCGACCTGACCGGCCTGGCCCTGCTGCGCTGGACTCGCGAACACATGGAAGCACCGCCGGCGGCGATCATGCTGACCAGTCGCGATGGCGAGAGCGATATCGTCCAGGCCTTGAACGCTGGCGCCGACGATTATGTGAGTAAACCGTTCCGCCCCAATGAACTGAAAGCCCGAGTCGCCGCAGTACTACGTCGACATAGCCAGCCGCGCAGCGCCGCGACTGAAGTGCTGAGCTTCAATGATCTGACGTTTGATGATGCGGAACTGACGGTCACCCGCGAAGGCAAGCCTATCGTTATGACTGAGCGGGAGTATCGGCTCGCCCGGTGTCTGTTCAGCAATCTGGGACGGCCGTTATCGCGGGATTATTTGTATGAGCGGTTCTGGCCACATGAGGAGATGGCGTCGTCACGACCGTTGGACACGCATATCTATCGGCTGCGTAACAAACTTGGGCTGACGGCGGATCGGGGTTGGCAGTTGTTGACGATTTATGGGTATGGCTATCGGTTGGAGAGTGTGGCGACGGGGTCCGAATAAAAGTTAAAGATCGCAGACAATAAAAAAGGCCAACGCAATGCGTTGGCCTTTTTGTTTGACGCAAACCGGGATCAGAAATCCAGGTTCGAAACCGCCAGCGCATTGCTCTCGATGAAGTCACGACGAGGTTCGACCGCATCACCCATCAGGGTGTTGAAGATCTGGTCTGCGCCAATGGCGTCTTCGATGGTCACTTTCAGCATGCGACGCACGCTTGGGTCCATGGTGGTTTCCCACAGCTGATCCGGGTTCATTTCGCCCAGACCTTTGTATCGCTGAATGGTGTGGCGCTTGGTGCTTTCGGCCATCAGCCAGTCGAGGGCTTCCTTGAACTCGGTAACGGCTTTCTTGCGCTCGCCACGCTGGATGTACGCGCCGTCGTCGAGCAGGGTGCTCAGTTGAGCGCCAAGGGTGACGACGGTTTTGTAATCGTTGCTGCCAAAGAAGTCGCGGTTGAAGGTGACGTAGTTCGACAGGCCGTGGGAGATCAGTTCGACCTCCGGCAGCCACACGCCACGTTCACGGTCTTCACGCAGGCTGGCCTTGTAGACAAGACCGGACTTCTCGACGGTGCGCAGACGGACTTCGTACTGGGCCAGCCAGTCCTGCATCTTGGCGTGGTCGCCAAGCATTTCCAGACTCACGGCCGGCAGATAGATGAAGTGCTCGGTCAGCTCCTGCGGGTACAGGCGCGACAGACGCTTGAGGGTCTTCATCACCATGCGGAAGTCGTTTACCAGACGCTCAAGGGCTTCACCGGAAATGCCCGGGGCCTCTTCGTTCAGGTGCAGGCTCGCATCTTCCAGGGCGGACTGCGTCATGTACTCTTCCATGGCGTCGTCGTCTTTGATGTATTGCTCTTGCTTGCCTTTCTTGACCTTGTACAGCGGCGGCTGGGCGATGTAGATATAGCCGCGCTCGATCAGCTCCGGCAACTGACGGAAGAAGAAGGTCAGCAGCAGGGTACGGATGTGCGAACCGTCGACGTCAGCATCGGTCATGATGATGATGTTGTGATAACGCAGCTTGTCGATGTTGTATTCGTCGCGACCGATACCGCAGCCCAGTGCGGTGATCAAGGTGCCCACTTCCTGGGACGAGATCATCTTGTCGAAACGCGCTTTCTCGACGTTGAGGATCTTGCCCTTCAACGGCAGGATCGCCTGGGTCTTGCGGTTACGTCCCTGCTTGGCAGAGCCGCCCGCGGAGTCACCTTCCACAAGGTACAGTTCGGACAGTGCCGGGTCTTTTTCCTGGCAGTCGGCGAGTTTGCCTGGCAGGCCGGCGATGTCCAGCGCGCCTTTGCGGCGGGTCATTTCACGGGCCTTGCGCGCGGCTTCACGGGCACGGGCGGCGTCGATCATCTTGCCCACGACCAGCTTGGCTTCGTTCGGGTTTTCCAGGAGGAAGTCGGAGAAGTACTTGCCCATCTCCTGCTCGACCGCGGTCTTCACTTCGGAAGAAACCAGCTTGTCTTTGGTCTGCGAGCTGAACTTCGGATCCGGCACTTTCACCGAGATGATCGCAGTCAGGCCTTCACGGGCATCGTCACCGGTGGTGGCGACTTTGTGCTTCTTCGCCAGACCTTCCTGCTCGATGTAGTTGTTCAGGTTACGCGTCAGTGCCGAACGGAAACCCACCAGGTGAGTACCGCCATCGCGCTGCGGAATGTTGTTGGTGAAGCACAACAGGTTCTCGTTGAAGCTGTCGTTCCACTGCAGGGCGATTTCCACGCCGATGCCGTCTTCACGCTGAATGTTGAAGTGGAACACCTGGTTGACCGCAGTCTTGTTGGTGTTCAGGTATTCAACGAACGCACGCAGGCCGCCTTCGTACTTGAACAGCTCTTCCTTGCCGCTGCGCTCATCCTTGAGGACGATACCGACACCGGAGTTGAGGAAGGACAGTTCACGAATGCGCTTGGCCAGGATGTCCCAGCTGAAGTGAATATTCTTGAAGGTTTCGCTGGAAGCCTTGAAGTGGATCTGGGTACCGGTGGTTTCGCTGTCGCCAACGATGGCCATCGGTGCCTGAGGTACGCCGTGGACGTAGGTCTGTTCCCAGATCTTGCCGCTGCGGCGAACGGTCAGGACCAGTTCTTCGGACAGAGCGTTCACAACCGACACACCTACACCGTGCAGACCGCCGGATACCTTGTAGGAGTTGTCGTCGAACTTACCGCCGGCGTGGAGGACGGTCATGATGACCTCGGCGGCGGAAACGCCTTCCTCCTTGTGCACGTCTACCGGGATGCCACGGCCGTTGTCTTTAACGGTGATGGACTCATCCGGGTGGATGATGATGCTGATGTCGTCGCAATGGCCGGCGAGGGCTTCGTCGATCGAGTTGTCGACCACCTCGAACACCATGTGGTGCAGACCGCTGCCATCGTCGGTGTCACCAATGTACATACCGGGACGTTTGCGTACGGCATCCAGGCCTTTCAGCACTTTAATGCTCGTTGAGTCGTACGTATTTTCTTCGCTCAATGCCTTCACTCCCGATGGTCGTGGGTCTGGGTGATACGGCCCTGTTCCACGTGGAACAGAGCGACTGGCGTTTCCGTCTGCCAGCCTTCCCTCAATAATTCGTGATCTACACAGGTGATAAACACCTGGCAGCGTAAGTCTTCCAGCAAGCGGCACAGCGCGCGACGATGGCTCTCGTCCAGCTCGGACGGCAAGTCATCCACCAGATAAATACACTGACCGCGGCGGGCCTGGCTGACCAAATGCCCTTGGGCAATCCGTAGTGCACAGACCACCAACTTCTGCTGACCCCGGGACAAAATGTCCGCGGCGTTGTGTGCGCCCAATCTAAGACGCAAGTCAGCCCGTTGCGGTCCGGCCTGGGTATGACCCATTTGCTGATCCCGTTGCACGGATCCAGCCAGTACGGCACTCAATTCCCGGTCTTTGTCCCAGCCTCGGTAATAGCTGAGCGTCAAACCCTCAAGCTCAACCAGTTCGCTCAAGGTTTGTTCAAAGACTGGTTTCAAGGCTTTGATGTAGGCGCGGCGGTATTCATCGATTTCAGCGCTGGCCTGGCACAGTTCCCTGTCCCAAACCGCTTGCGAAACGGCGTCAAGTGTACCATGCCGCAGCCAGGAGTTTCTCTGGCGCAAGGCCTTCTGCAAACGCTGCCAGGTGGTCATGAAACGCGGTTCGACGTGGAACACGCCCCAGTCGAGAAACTGCCGACGAATCTTCGGTGCCCCTTCGAGCAGACGGAAGCTGTCGGGGTTGATCAACTGCAGTGGCAGAATCTCCGCCAGTTGCGCAGCGCTGCGAGCGTTCTGACCGTCGATGCGGATCTGGAACTCGCCCTGGCGATCGCGCGATATCCCCAACGCACTATGGCCACCCTCGGCCAATTCGACCTGACCGAACACCGTACAGGCAAGTTGCTCGTACTGGATGACGGGCAACAGCCGCGTGCTACGAAACGAACGGGCAATCCCCAGCAGGTGAATGGCTTCCAGAACACTGGTTTTGCCGCTGCCGTTAGCGCCGTAAAGAATGTTGATGCGGGGGGAGGGGGAGAAGGTCACCGGGTGCAGATTGCGCACCGCGGTGACCGAAACACGACTTAAGGACATCCAGGGTCAGCTGATTACAGACGCATCGGCATGACAACGTAAGCCGAATCGTCGTTGTCGGACTCTTGCACCAGCGCACTGCTGTTGGAGTCGGACAGGATCAGACGAACCTGCTCGGTGGTCATCACGCCCAGCACGTCGAGCAAGTAGCTCACGTTGAAGCCGATTTCCAGAGAGCCGCCGTTGTATTCAACGCCCACTTCTTCTTCCGCTTCTTCCTGCTCCGGGTTATTGGCCTGGATCTTCAACTGACCGCTGGCCAGTTGCAGACGGATACCACGGTACTTCTCGTTGGACAGAATCGCGGTACGGCTGAACGCTTCACGCAGGGCCTGACGATCGCCCAGCACCAGTTTGTCGCCACCCTTCGGCAGTACGCGCTCGTAGTCCGGGAATTTGCCGTCGACAAGTTTCGAGGTAAAGGTGAACTCGCCAGTGGTCGCACGGATGTGGTGCTGACCCAATACGATGCTGACGTTGCCATCTGGCTCGGTGAGCAGACGTGCCAGTTCAAGGATACCTTTGCGCGGCACGATCACCTGATGGCGATCCGGCTGGCCGATATCGGCTTTCATCGAGCACATGGCCAGACGGTGACCGTCGGTGGCCACAGCGCGGATGATGCCTTCGGACACTTCCAGCAGCATGCCGTTGAGGTAATAACGCACGTCCTGCTGGGCCATGGCGAAGCTGGTGCGTTCGATCAGGCGACGCAGCTTGCTTTGCTCAAGGCTGCACGTCAGCGAACCCGGACCCTCTTCAACGGTCGGGAAATCGTTGGCAGGCAGGGTCGACAGGGTGAAGCGGCTACGGCCAGCCTTCACGACCAGCTTCTGCTCGTCGACCTTGATGTCGATCAGCGCGTCGTTGGGCAGGCTTTTGCAGATATCCATCAGCTTGCGCGCAGGCACGGTGATGGAACCTGTTTCAGCCGGCTCTTCAAGTTGCACACGACCAACCAGCTCGACTTCGAGGTCGGTACCGGTCAGCGACAGTTGCTGGCCTTCGACAACCAGCAGCACGTTGGAGAGTACCGGCAAGGTCTGTCGGCGCTCGACGACGCCTGCGACCAGTTGCAGGGGTTTCAACAGGGCTTCGCGTTGAATGGTGAAATGCATGGTCTAGTCCCTTGCCTTAATAAGCTGCGCTGGTGTTCATCAAGTGGTCAGTGTACGCAGCAGGTTCTTGTAGTCCTCGCGGATGTCCGCGTCGGATTCCTTAAGTTCGTTGATCTTGCGGCAGGCGTGCAACACGGTCGTGTGGTCGCGGCCACCAAACACATCGCCGATTTCCGGCAGGCTGTGGTTGGTCAGTTCCTTGGACAAGGCCATGGCCACCTGACGCGGACGAGCCACCGAGCGCGAACGGCGCTTGGACAGCAAGTCCGATATCTTGATCTTGTAGTACTCGGCGACGGTACGCTGAATGTTATCCACAGAGACCAGTTTGTCCTGCAACGCCAACAGGTCTTTCAGGGATTCGCGAATCAGCTCGATAGTGATGTCGCGGCCCATGAAGTGCGAGTGAGCGATCACGCGTTTCAGCGCGCCTTCGAGCTCACGGACGTTGGAGCGAATGCGCTGGGCAATGAAGAACGCGGCGTCATGCGGCAACTCGACTTTGGCCTGGTCGGCCTTCTTCATCAAGATCGCTACGCGGGTTTCCAGTTCTGGCGGCTCGACAGCAACCGTCAGGCCCCAGCCGAAGCGCGATTTGAGGCGCTCTTCAAGGCCTTCGATTTCTTTCGGGTAGCGGTCACTGGTGAGAATGACCTGCTGCCCACCTTCAAGCAGGGCGTTGAAGGTGTGGAAAAACTCTTCCTGCGAGCGCTCTTTGCGGGCGAAGAACTGAATATCGTCGATCAGCAAAGCATCCACCGAACGGTAGAAGCGCTTGAACTCGTTGATCGCATTCAGTTGCAGCGCCTTGACCATGTCGGCCACGAAACGCTCGGAATGCAGGTACACGACCTTGGCATTCGGGTTCTTCTTTAATAGATGGTTACCCACCGCGTGCATCAAGTGGGTTTTACCCAGGCCGACGCCGCCATAAAGGAACAGCGGGTTGTAGCCGTGCTTGGGATTGTCCGCCACTTGCCAGGCCGCCGCGCGGGCGAGCTGGTTGGATTTACCTTCGACGAAGTTTTCGAAGGTGAAGGTGCGGTTCAGGTAACTGGTGTGCTTGAGTGCGCCTTCGACCTGCACGGTGCGCTGTTCGGCGCGAACCGGGGCTTGCTGCGAAGCGGCACCGGACATCGGGTCGAAACTGTCGCGAGACGGTTCATCGCTGACTTCCGGGCTTTTCTGCGTAGAGCGCTTGGCCGTCGGTGCAGGCGTCTGTGTGGCTGCCGGCATATTCGCAGGTGCGGCATTGGCCTGAGCCTGGGAAACCTGTGCGGCGGCCAGCGGTGCATTCGGTGCGGCACGCGGTGCCGAGCTGCGCTTACTGCCTATTAATAAGGAGAGCGCCGGCGCCATGCCGTTGCCATGCTCATCCAGCAGTTCAATGACGCGGCCCAGGTACTTTTCGTTGACCCAGTCCAGCACAAAACGGTTCGGTGCGTAGACGCGCAACTCGTCGCCTTCGGCTTCGACCTGTAGTGGACGGATCCAGGTGTTGAATTGTTGGGCAGGCAGCTCCTCGCGCAAAAGCTCCACGCACTGCTGCCAAAGTTCCACTGACACGGATATCCCCTAAGTTGAAAGCCGGTGAGGCAAAAACAAGCGGCCATTGTAGCGGCGAGCAGCCCACTTATCCACATGCAGGTTGCCCGGTGACCATGATTTATCAATGCGTTAAATCGAAAAAAGGCGACCAACGGTGTGTGAATAAGCTCTGTGGATAACCGCCTCTAAGGGCACTGGACAACTGGGGGTTGAACTCGGTGGATAACCTGCCTGTGGATAACAGGCCTTTTCACACACAGGTTATCCGATAGCGCAGCACAGGCTTAACACGGTTTTCCACTGTAGTTGTCATTCTCTGTACATCAGGCCCAATAAGGCCTGATGACACTTATCCACAGAAGATGGCGTGCCTAGCTTTTATAAGCTTTACAGAAAAGCTTTAAATAATTCCCTTCTTTATTTTTATGTTTGGCAGACAGGCATTCAGCCAGAGACAGCCGCAAGATCTATTTATAAGGAAACGCTGGTTGGAAATTGACCTGAAGGCTTGCTTTCTCTAGAATCCCCGGTCTCTTAAAACGGGGGCCATTCCGGCCCGTTGTGGACGAACCAGGTAACACGACATGAAACGTACTTTCCAACCAAGCACTATCAAACGCGCTCGTACCCACGGTTTCCGTGCTCGCATGGCTACCAAGAACGGCCGCGCAGTCCTGTCGCGTCGTCGCGCCAAAGGTCGTGCGCGTCTGGCAGTTTGATAATCCGGTACTGGAGGTGAGTCAGGACTTCAGTCGGGAAAAGCGTCTGCTTACTCCCCGGCATTTCAAGGCAGTCTTTGACTCCCCTACCGGCAAGGTTCCGGGGAAAAATCTCCTGCTCCTTGCACGCAACAACGATCTTGATCACCCCCGTCTCGGGCTGGTTATCGGGAAAAAGAGCGTAAAGCTCTCCGTTGAGCGCAATCGCCTCAAACGTTTGATGCGCGAATCGTTCCGTCTGCACCAGGATTCACTGGTCGGCTGGGACATCGTTATCGTCGCGCGCAAAGGTCTGGGCGATGTAGAAAACCCCGAATTGATTCAGCATTTCGGCAAGCTCTGGAAGCGTCTGGCACGCAGCAAGCCAGTTCCAGAAGTCAAAACCGAAACTGTAGGGGTAGACAGTCCAGATGCGTAAACTGGCCCTCGTTCCGATCCAGTTTTATCGCTATGCCATTAGTCCTTTGATGGCCAGCCACTGTCGTTTCTACCCCAGTTGTTCCTGCTACGCGTATGAAGCCATCGAAAATCATGGCCTTCTGCGCGGTGGCTGGCTGACCTTTCGTCGTTTAGGTCGCTGTCATCCGTGGAATCCCGGTGGTTATGACCCGGTTCCACCTATCCCTACCTCCCGTTCTTCTTCGATGGCCGAGTAATCATGGATATCAAACGCACGATCCTGATCGTCGCCCTGGCAATCGTGTCCTACGTTATGGTTCTTAAATGGAACCAGGACTATGGCCAGGCTGCCCTGCCGACTCAGAATGTTGCTTCCAGTACGACTACATCCGGTTTGCCGGACACCGCCACTGGCAATAATGCTGCCGCTAGTGACGATATTCCGCGCGCCGCTAGCGATACCAGCGTACCTGCCGAAACTCCGGTAGCCGCCAGCAAGGATCTGATCCAGATCAAAACCGACGTGCTCGATCTCGCGATCGATCCACAGGGTGGCGATGTTGCTCAACTGACCTTGCCTCTGTATCCACGTCGTCAGGATCGTCCTGATGTGCCGTTCCAACTGTTCGATAACGGCGGCGAACGTGTTTATCTGGCACAAAGCGGTCTGATCGGCACCAACGGCCCGGACGCAAATCCGGCCGGTCGTCCGGTCTACTCCTCGGAGAAGAAGACTTATCAACTGGCTGACGGTCAGGACCAACTGGTCGTCGACCTGAAGTTCAGCAAGGACGGCGTCAACTACATCAAGCGTTTCACTCTGAAACGTGGCCTGTATGACGTAGCCGTTTCCTACATTGTGGATAACCAGAGCGCTCAGCCCTGGAATGGCGCGATGTTCGCCCAGTTGAAGCGCGACAACAGCGCCGATCCTTCGTCCACAACCGCTACTGGCACCGCGACTTACCTGGGCGCCGCCCTGTGGACAAGTTCGGAGCCGTACAAGAAAGTGTCCATGAAGGACATGGACAAGGCGCAGCTCAAAGAAACCGTCACCGGTGGTTGGGTAGCCTGGCTGCAACACTACTTCGTGACTGCGTGGATTCCGGCCAAGGGCGAAAACAACATCGTCCAGACCCGTAAAGACAGCAAAGGCAACTACATCATCGGTTACACCGGTCCTACGCTGACCGCTGCTCCGGGTGCCAAAGTTGAAACCAGCGCTGTGTTGTACGCCGGTCCGAAAAGCCAGGCTGTGCTGAAAGAGTTGTCCCCAGGTCTGGAACTGACCGTCGACTACGGCATTCTGTGGTTCATTGCCCAGCCAATCTTCTGGCTGCTGCAACACATCCACGCCATTGTCGGTAACTGGGGCTGGTCGATCATCTTCCTGACCATGCTGATCAAGGGTATTTTCTTCCCTCTGTCGGCTGCCAGCTACAAATCGATGGCGCGCATGCGTGCCGTTGCGCCGAAACTGGCTGCTCTGAAAGAGCAACATGGCGATGACCGGCAGAAAATGTCGCAAGCCATGATGGAGCTGTACAAGAAAGAGAAGATCAATCCGCTGGGTGGCTGCTTGCCAATCCTTGTGCAGATGCCGGTTTTCCTTTCGCTGTATTGGGTTCTGCTGGAAAGCGTGGAAATGCGCCAGGCGCCATTCATGCTGTGGATCACTGACCTGTCGATCAAGGATCCGTTCTTCATTCTGCCGATCATCATGGGTGCAACCATGTTCATCCAGCAGCAACTGAACCCGACTCCGCCGGATCCGATGCAGGCGAAGGTCATGAAAATGATGCCAATCATCTTCACCTTCTTCTTCCTGTGGTTCCCTGCAGGTCTGGTGCTGTACTGGGTTGTGAACAACTGCCTGTCGATTGCACAACAGTGGTACATCACGCGTAAGATCGAAGCGGCGACGAAAAAAGCCGAGGCGTAACTTGCACTGTGGATAACACCACTCAAAACGCCCCCTAGTGGGGCGTTTTGCTATCTGCCACTTTTGTCTGGATTCCGGTTTATGAGCACACCTCGTGAAACCATTGCCGCCGTCGCCACCGCTCAAGGTCGCGGCGGGGTGGGTATCGTCCGTATTTCCGGGCCGTTGGCCAGTGTTGCAGCGCAAGCCATCAGCGGCCGTGAACTGAAACCGCGTTACGCCCATTACGGGCCGTTTTTCAGTGACGACCAGCAAGTGCTCGATGAAGGTCTGGCGCTGTATTTCCCGGGGCCAAACTCGTTTACCGGCGAAGACGTGCTGGAACTGCAGGGCCACGGCGGCCCGATCGTGCTGGATATGCTGCTCAAGCGTTGCCTGGAATTGGGCTGTCGCTTGGCCCGTCCGGGTGAATTCAGTGAACGTGCCTTCCTCAATGACAAACTCGACCTGGCCCAGGCCGAGGCGATTGCCGATTTGATCGAGGCCAGTTCTGCACAGGCTGCGCGCAATGCCCTGCGTTCATTACAGGGCGCGTTTTCCCAACGTGTGCATAACCTGACCGAACAACTGATCGGTCTGCGCATCTACGTCGAAGCCGCGATCGACTTCCCGGAAGAAGAAATCGACTTCCTCGCCGACGGCCATGTGCTGAGCATGCTCGACAAAGTGCGCGATGAGTTATCCACAGTGCTGCGCGAGGCCGGGCAGGGTGCGTTGTTGCGCGATGGCATGACCGTGGTGATTGCCGGTCGTCCAAATGCCGGCAAGTCCAGCCTGTTGAATGCCTTGGCCGGTCGGGAAGCGGCGATCGTCACCGAGATTGCCGGCACCACGCGAGATATCCTGCGCGAACATATCCACATCGACGGCATGCCACTGCACGTTGTCGATACCGCCGGTCTGCGCGACACCGATGATCAGGTAGAAAAGATCGGCGTCGAGCGGGCACTGAAGGCCATCGGAGAAGCAGATCGCGTGTTGCTGGTCGTCGATGCGACGGCGCCAGAAGCGTTGGACCCGTTCGCCTTATGGCCGGAATTTCTTGAAGTACGCCCCGATCCGGCGAAGGTCACTCTGATTCGTAATAAAGCAGATCTTACGGGCGAGGCCATTGCCCTGGAAGTCAGCGATGACGGCCACGTGACCATCAGCCTGAGCGCCAAATCGGCAGGTGAAGGACTGGAAGTACTGCGTGATCATCTCAAGGCCTGCATGGGGTACGAGCAAACCTCTGAAAGCAGTTTCAGTGCTCGCCGCCGGCACCTGGAAGCCTTGCGCCACGCCAGTGCGGCGCTGGAACATGGTCGCGCACAGCTGACTTTGGCGGGGGCTGGTGAGCTTCTGGCCGAAGATCTGCGCCAAGCCCAGCACTCTCTGGGTGAAATCACCGGGGCCTTCAGCTCCGATGATCTGCTGGGGCGGATCTTTTCCAGCTTCTGCATCGGTAAGTAACCCGCCGGTGCATTCAAACGGGCCCGTTCGTGGCCCGTTTTTGTTTCTTCTTTCTAAATATCAGCCTCAGTGCCCGACTGATTCTCCAGTTCGAGCGGTATTTTCGTGCCCGGAATTCATCCGATTATGAATTTTCTGTGGATTAAGCCCTGTGAATAACTGCCACTAAGGTCAGTTGATAACAGGGCTTCAAAACTGGATATAACCCCCTCTGTGGATAACCACCCCTTTCATCCACAGGCTTACACCGGTTATCCAAGGGCCTCATTGGTACATGAGCACAGGGTTTTGAAACTCTGTACACATTGAATATAAAGGCCTGTAGCAATCTATCCACAGAAAGGTCGCTCAGTAAGAATAAACATAAAAACAAAGGTTTTATAAATTTCTCTCTTTTTTATTCTTTTAACCTCGAGTTCTCCACAGCTGGTTAAACTTTGTGCAAAGGGTTCTTTAGGAAGGGCGAAGTCCCTATACTTGTCGACCAGGTCCAGAAACCTGATCTCAAACTATTTCCTGAATGACCTACTTAAGCAGGCACGAGGTGCGTGGTGGATTTCCCTTCCCGTTTTGAAGTGATCGTCATCGGCGGCGGTCATGCCGGTACCGAGGCAGCACTGGCCTCAGCACGTATGGGGGCTAAAACCCTGTTGCTGACGCATAACGTGGAAACCCTCGGTGCCATGAGCTGCAACCCGGCCATCGGTGGTATTGGCAAAAGCCATCTGGTCAAGGAAATCGACGCCCTCGGCGGCGCGATGGCCATGGCTACCGATTTGGGCGGCATCCAGTTTCGTGTGTTGAACAGCCGTAAAGGCCCGGCCGTGCGGGCAACCCGTGCGCAAGCCGACCGGATTCTTTACAAGGCCGCTGTCCGCGAAATCCTGGAAAACCAGCCGAACCTGTGGATATTTCAACAGGCTGCTGATGACCTGATCGTCGAGCAAGAACAAGTCCGTGGTGTTGTCACCCAGATGGGTCTGCGCTTCTTCGCCGATTCCGTGGTGTTGACCACCGGTACGTTCCTCGGCGGACTTATCCACATCGGTTTGCAGAATTTTTCCGGCGGCCGCGCCGGTGATCCGCCCTCGATCGCATTGGCTCACCGTCTGCGTGAACTGCCACTGCGTGTCGGTCGCCTGAAAACCGGTACGCCGCCGCGTATCGACGGCAAGTCTGTGGATTTCTCGGTGATGACCGAGCAACCCGGCGATACGCCGATCCCGGTGATGTCGTTCATGGGCAACAAAGAACAGCATCCACGCCAGGTCAGCTGCTGGATTACTCACACCAACGCCCGCACTCACGAAATCATCGCGGCGAACCTCGACCGTTCGCCGATGTATTCGGCTGCCGGCGAGATCGAAGGCATCGGCCCGCGCTATTGCCCGTCGATCGAAGACAAGATCCACCGCTTTGCTGACAAGGAAAGCCATCAGGTGTTTATCGAACCGGAAGGTTTGACCACCCATGAGCTGTATCCGAACGGGATATCCACAAGCTTGCCGTTCGATGTGCAATTGCAGATCGTGCAATCGATTCGCGGCATGGAAAACGCGCACATCGTGCGTCCGGGCTATGCGATCGAGTACGACTACTTCGATCCGCGTGACCTGAAGTACAGCCTCGAAACCAAAGTCATCGGCGGTTTGTTCTTTGCCGGACAGATCAACGGCACCACCGGTTACGAAGAAGCAGGTGCCCAGGGTTTGCTGGCCGGGGCCAACGCGGCACTGCGCGCCAAGGGCAAAGAAGCCTGGTGTCCGCGTCGCGATGAAGCGTACATCGGCGTGTTGGTCGACGACCTGATCACTCTCGGCACCCAAGAGCCGTACCGCATGTTCACTTCCCGTGCCGAGTACCGCCTGATTCTGCGCGAGGACAACGCAGACCTGCGTCTGACCGAAAAAGGTCGCGAGCTCGGCCTGGTCGATGATGCGCGTTGGGCGGCCTTCTGTAAGAAACGCGAAAGCATCGAACTCGAAGAGCAGCGTCTGAAAAGCACCTGGGTTCGCCCGGGTACGCAGCAGGGCGATGCCATTGCCGAGAGATTCGGCACGCCGCTGACCCACGAATACAACTTGCTCAACCTCTTGAGTCGTCCGGAAATCGACTACGCTGGTCTAGTCGAAGTGACCGGCAACGGCGCCGAAGACCCACAGGTCGCCGAACAGGTTGAAATCAAGACCAAGTACGCCGGTTACATCGACCGTCAACAGGACGAAATCGCCCGTCTGCGCGCCAGTGAAGACACGAAACTGCCTGTGGATATCGATTACACCAACATTTCCGGTCTCTCCAAGGAGATCCAGAGCAAGCTCGGCGCGACTCGTCCAGAGACGCTTGGCCAGGCTTCGCGGATCCCGGGCGTGACCCCGGCAGCGATTTCGCTGTTGATGATTCATTTGAAAAAACGCGGCGCGGGCCGTCAGTTGGAGCAAAGCGCTTGAGTTCTAAGGTCACTTCGCAACACGCCGAAGAGTTATCCACAGGAGCCCGCGAGCTCGGTGTCAACCTCACTGAAACCCAGCACGAATTGCTGCTGGGTTATCTGGCCCTGTTGATCAAATGGAACCAGGCCTACAACCTGACCGCTGTGCGCGATCCGGACGAAATGGTTTCGCGGCACTTGCTCGATAGTCTGAGCGTGATGTCGTTCATCGAAAACGGCCGCTGGCTCGACGTCGGCAGCGGCGGCGGCATGCCGGGTATCCCGTTGGCGATCCTGTATCCGGACGCGCAAGTGACCTGTCTGGACAGCAACGGCAAGAAAACCCGCTTCCTGACCCAGGTCAAACTCGAACTCAAACTGGATAACCTGCAAGTTATCCACAGTCGTGTCGAAGCCTTGCAGCCAGCCCAGCCATTCAACGGGATCATTTCCCGGGCGTTCAGCAGCATGGAAAACTTCACCAACTGGACTCGCCACCTCGGCGATGCCGATACACGCTGGCTGGCAATGAAGGGCGTTCATCCGGCCGATGAGCTGGTAGCATTGCCGGCAGACTTCAAACTCGATAGCGAACACGCCCTGGCCGTACCCGGTTGCCAAGGCCAACGCCATCTGCTGATACTGCGCCGCACGGCATGATTGGGAACACAAGCAAGAATGGCTAAGGTATTCGCGATAGCGAACCAGAAGGGTGGTGTGGGCAAGACCACCACCTGCATCAACCTCGCAGCATCCCTGGTCGCGACCAAGCGTCGGGTGCTGTTGATCGATCTCGATCCACAGGGCAACGCCACCATGGGTAGCGGTGTGGATAAACACGGCCTGGAAAACTCGGTCTACGACCTGCTGATCGGCGAATGCGACCTGGCCCAGGCCATGCACTATTCCGAGCACGGCGGTTATCAACTGCTGCCAGCCAACCGCGACCTGACTGCGGCCGAAGTGGTGCTGCTGGAAATGCAGATGAAGGAAAGCCGTCTGCGCAGCGCGCTGGCGCCGATCCGTGAAAACTACGATTACATTCTGATCGACTGCCCGCCGTCGCTGTCGATGCTCACGCTGAACGCACTGGTCGCCGCTGACGGGGTGATCATCCCGATGCAGTGCGAGTATTTTGCACTCGAAGGCTTGAGTGACCTTGTGGATAACATCAAGCGCATCGCTGAACTGCTCAATCCGAACCTGAAAGTCGAAGGCCTGCTGCGCACCATGTACGACCCGCGCCTGAGCCTGATGAACGATGTTTCGGCGCAGCTCAAGGAACACTTCGGCGAGCAGCTCTACGACACAGTGATCCCGCGCAACATCCGCCTGGCCGAAGCACCGAGCTATGGTATGCCGGCGCTGGCCTATGACAAGCAATCGCGCGGCGCTCTGGCTTATCTGGCCCTGGCCGGCGAGATGGTTCGCCGTCAGCGCAAAAATTCACGCATCGCCGCCGCTCAGGCAACTTAAGGAATCCCCATGGCCGTCAAGAAACGAGGTCTCGGACGTGGACTGGATGCACTGCTGAGTGGTCCGACGGTCAGCGCGCTGGAAGAACAAGCGGCGCAAGCTGACACCCGCGAGCTGCAACACCTGCCGCTGGACCTGCTCCAGCGTGGCAAATATCAGCCGCGCCGGGACATGGATCCGCAAGCACTGGAAGAACTGGCGTCGTCAATCAAGGCTCAAGGTGTGATGCAACCGATCGTGGTTCGCCCGATTGGCGGTGGCCGCTTCGAAATCATTGCCGGTGAACGCCGCTGGCGCGCGAGTCAGCAGGCCGGGCAGGAAACCATCCCGGCGATGGTTCGCGATGTGCCGGATGAAACCGCGATTGCCATTGCGCTGATCGAGAACATCCAGCGTGAAGACCTCAATCCGATCGAAGAAGCGGTGGCCCTGCAGCGTTTGCAGCAGGAATTCCAGCTGACCCAGCAGCAAGTCGCCGAGGCTGTGGGTAAGTCCCGCGTGACTGTGGCTAACCTGTTGCGGCTTATTGCGCTGCCGGAAGTCATCAAGACCATGCTGTCCCACGGCGACCTGGAAATGGGTCATGCCCGTGCTTTGCTCGGTCTGCCCGACAATCAGCAGGTGGAAGGGGCGCGACATGTTGTCGCACGCGGCCTGACCGTGCGCCAGACTGAGGCACTGGTTCGTCAGTGGTTGAGCGGTAAACCGGAGCCTGTCGAAGCCACTAAACCCGACCCGGATATCGCTCGCCTCGAACAGCGTCTGGCCGAGCGCCTAGGCTCTGCGGTGCAGATTCGCCACGGGAAGAAGGGAAAGGGTCAGTTGGTGATCGGTTACAACTCCCTCGATGAGCTTCAAGGTGTGCTCGCACACATCCGCTGAAACATTTCCACATGTAGCGAGCAGTCGGAAATCACTACCTGACAGTTGAATAGGGGCAGAACCGCCCCTATACTCTGCGCGCATTTTGTCGGCACAAATTATGCCAAGTTATTGAATTCTGGCAGCCGACCATTGGAGAGCAAATGTGATGGAAACCCGCAAGCCAAACCGCCTGCCGTTCCATCGCCTGGCGGTTTTTCCGGTGTTGATGGCTCAATTTGTCATTTTGCTGATTGCCGCTTTGGCGCTCTGGCAATGGCACGGAGTCGTTGCCGGATACTCGGGACTTTGCGGAGGCCTGATAGCCTTGCTGCCCAATGTTTATTTCGCTCACAAGGCATTTCGGTTTTCCGGCGCCCGAGCAGCCCAGTCCATCGTCCGGTCTTTTTATGCCGGCGAGGCAGGCAAACTGATTTTGACGGCAGTGCTCTTTGCACTGGTGTTTGCAGGTGTGAAGCCACTGGCGCCGATAGCAGTATTCGGCGCGTTCGTGCTGACTCAGTCGGTCAGCTGGTTCGCTCCCCTGCTGATGAGAACAAGACTTTCGAGACCTTAGGGCGTTTGAGGCAACCATGGCAGAAACAACCGCTTCGGGCTATATCCAGCACCACTTGCAGAACCTGACCTTCGGTCAGCTACCTAACGGCGGCTGGGGCTTTGCCCATACCGCAGCAGAAGCCAAAGAAATGGGCTTCTGGGCTTTCCACGTCGATACTCTCGGCTGGTCGGTCGCGTTGGGTCTGATCTTCGTACTTCTTTTCCGCATGGCGGCAAAGAAAGCGACTTCGGGTCAGCCGGGTGCTTTGCAGAACTTCGTTGAAGTATTGGTCGAATTCGTCGATGGCAGCGTGAAAGACAGCTTCCATGGCCGTAGCCCGGTGATTGCACCGTTGGCACTGACCATCTTCGTCTGGGTGTTCCTGATGAACGCCGTCGACCTGGTACCGGTCGACTGGATTCCTCAGCTGGCCATCCTGATCTCCGGTGACCACCACATCCCGTTCCGCGCCGTGTCGACTACCGACCCGAACGCGACCCTGGGCATGGCGTTCTCGGTTTTCGCACTGATCATTTTCTATAGCATCAAGGTCAAGGGCTTCGGCGGCTTCATCGGCGAGCTGACCCTGCACCCGTTCGGCAGCAAGAACATCTTCGTTCAAGCCCTGCTGATCCCGGTGAACTTCCTGCTGGAATTCGTGACCCTGATCGCCAAACCGATCTCTCTGGCTCTGCGTCTGTTCGGCAACATGTATGCCGGCGAGCTGGTGTTCATTCTGATCGCTGTGATGTTCGGCAGCGGCCTGCTCTGGCTGAGCGGCCTGGGCGTTGTTCTGCAGTGGGCGTGGGCTGTGTTCCACATCCTGATCATCACGCTGCAGGCGTTCATCTTCATGATGCTGACCATCGTCTACCTGTCGATGGCGCACGAAGAAAACCATTAAGGCCAGTCTCGACTAGTCTGATGTCCTTCCCGGTCAAACGGGAAGGGGCTCTTCACAGGGCACCTGAAACGATTTGTTTTACCGCTTTAATCTAAAAAACCTAAACCATACGACGTAAAAGTCGGGAGGAAAGATGGAAACTGTAGTTGGTCTAACCGCTATCGCTGTTGCACTGTTGATCGGCCTGGGCGCACTGGGTACCGCAATTGGTTTCGGCCTGCTGGGCGGCAAGTTCCTGGAAGGCGCAGCGCGTCAGCCAGAAATGGTTCCAATGCTGCAAGTTAAAATGTTCATCGTTGCCGGTCTGCTCGACGCCGTAACCATGATCGGTGTTGGTATCGCTCTGTTCTTCACCTTTGCGAACCCGTTCGTTGGTCAGATCGCTGGCTAATTACCCGGATTCTTCCGAGTAATTTGGTGTGATGGACAACGTAACTGCGAGGTGTTGGCGTGAACATTAATGCGACCCTGATTGGCCAGTCCGTTGCGTTCCTGATTTTTGTACTGTTCTGCATGAAGTATGTATGGCCTCCGGTCATCGCTGCTCTGCACGAACGTCAAAAGAAGATCGCTGATGGTCTGGACGCTGCCAGCCGTGCAGCTCGCGACCTGGAGTTGGCCCAAGAAAAAGCGGGTCAGCAACTGCGCGAAGCGAAAGCTCAGGCAGCTGAAATCATCGAGCAAGCCAAGAAACGCGGTAACCAGATTGTCGAAGAGGCCGTTGAAAAGGCCCGTGTCGATGCTGACCGTGTGAAGGTTCAGGCTCAAGCCGAGATCGAACAGGAACTGAACAGTGTCAAAGACAAGCTGCGCGCCCAAGTGGGCTTGCTGGCTGTCGGCGGCGCCGAGAAGATCCTGGGTGCCACAATCGATCAAAACGCGCACGCAGAGCTGGTTAACCAACTGGCTGCTGAAATCTAAGCGAGGGCGATCATGGCAGAACTGACCACGTTGGCCCGACCTTACGCTAAGGCGGCCTTCGAGCACGCTCAGGCCCACCAGCAACTGGCCAATTGGTCAGCCATGCTCGGCCTGGCTGCAGCGGTGTCGCAAGACGACACCATGCAGCGCGTGCTCAAGGCCCCGCGACTGACGAGCGCAGAAAAGGCCGCCACGTTTATTGACGTGTGCGGCGACAAGTTTGATGCCAAGGCACAGAACTTCATCAATGTCGTTGCCGAAAACGACCGTCTCCCGCTTCTGCCGGAGATTGCCGCTCTTTTCGACCTGTACAAGGCCGAACAAGAGAAGTCGGTAGACGTTGAAGTGACCAGTGCTTTTGCATTGAACCAAGAACAGCAAGACAAACTCGCCAAGGTTCTCAGTGCACGACTCAACCGGGAAGTGCGCCTGCAAGTTGCGGAGGATGCTGCCCTTATAGGTGGTGTCGTTATCCGCGCCGGCGACCTGGTTATCGATGGCTCGATTCGCGGCAAAATCGCGAAACTTGCCGAAGCATTGAAATCTTGAGTTTGAAGGGGCAGCAGAGCAATGCAGCAACTCAATCCTTCCGAAATAAGTGAAATTATCAAGGGCCGCATCGACAAGCTCGATGTGACCTCCCAAGCCCGTAACGAAGGCACTGTCGTCAGCGTATCTGACGGTATCGTGCGGATTCACGGTCTGGCCGACGTTATGTACGGCGAGATGATCGAGTTTCCGGGCGGCGTCTACGGTATGGCCCTCAACCTGGAGCAAGACTCCGTAGGTGCCGTTGTACTGGGCGCTTACCAGTCTCTGGCTGAAGGCATGAGCGCCAAGTGCACCGGCCGCATCCTCGAAGTTCCGGTTGGTAAGGAACTGCTGGGTCGCGTAGTCGACGCACTGGGTAACCCTGTTGACGGCAAAGGTCCACTGGGCAACACCTTGACCGACGCGGTCGAGAAAGTTGCACCGGGCGTGATCTGGCGTAAGTCGGTAGACCAGCCTGTACAGACTGGCTACAAGGCTGTCGATGCCATGATCCCTGTCGGCCGTGGCCAGCGTGAGCTGATCATCGGTGACCGTCAGATCGGTAAAACCGCTCTGGCGATCGACGCGATCATCAACCAGAAAGACAGCGGCATTTTCTGCGTCTACGTAGCCATCGGTCAGAAACAATCGACCATCGCCAACGTGGTTCGCAAGCTGGAAGAAAACGGCGCCCTGGCCAACACGATCATCGTGGCTGCCAGTGCTTCGGAATCTCCTGCGCTGCAATTCCTGGCACCGTACTCCGGTTGCACCATGGGTGAATTCTTCCGCGACCGCGGTGAAGACGCGCTGATCGTTTATGACGATCTGTCCAAGCAAGCAGTGGCTTACCGCCAGATTTCCCTGCTGCTGCGCCGTCCACCAGGCCGTGAAGCTTACCCAGGCGACGTGTTCTATCTCCACTCCCGTCTGCTGGAGCGCGCATCCCGCGTTTCGGAAGAGTACGTAGAGAAGTTCACCAACGGCGCAGTGACCGGCAAAACCGGTTCCCTGACCGCACTGCCGATCATCGAAACCCAGGCTGGCGACGTTTCCGCGTTCGTTCCGACCAACGTGATTTCCATCACCGACGGTCAGATCTTCCTGGAATCGGCCATGTTCAACTCGGGCATCCGCCCTGCAGTGAACGCCGGTGTTTCGGTATCCCGTGTGGGTGGTGCCGCTCAGACCAAGATCATCAAGAAGCTCTCCGGTGGTATCCGTACCGCTCTGGCTCAGTACCGTGAACTGGCGGCATTCGCCCAGTTCGCTTCTGACCTGGACGAAGCGACCCGTAAGCAACTTGAGCATGGTCAGCGCGTTACCGAGCTGATGAAGCAGAAGCAATACGCACCAATGTCGATCGCTGACATGGCGCTGTCGCTGTATGCCGCTGAGCGTGGGTTCCTGACTGACATTGAAATCGCCAAGATCGGCAGCTTCGAACAAGCGCTGATTGCTTTCTTCAACCGCGATCACGCCGATTTGATGGCCAAGATCAACGTTAAAGGTGACTTCAATGACGAAATCGACGCTGGCATGAAAGCCGGTATCGAGAAGTTCAAGGCCACCCAAACCTGGTAAGCCGCAGCGGGAGCCGCGAGGCTCCCGCTTGCTAACCTGATAGGTGTTACATGGCAGGCGCAAAAGAGATTCGCAGTAAGATTGCGAGCATCAAAAGCACGCAAAAGATTACCAGCGCCATGGAAAAAGTGGCGGTCAGCAAAATGCGCAAGGCACAAATGCGCATGGCTGCTAGCCGTCCTTATGCGGAGCGTATCCGCCAGGTAATTGGGCATCTGGCCAACGCCAACCCGGAATACCGCCACCCGTTCATGATCGACCGCGCCATCAAGCGTGTCGGCTATGTCGTTGTGAGCAGTGACCGTGGTTTGTGCGGCGGCTTGAACACCAACCTGTTCAAGGCCCTGGTCAAGGACATGGCGGTAAACCGCGAAAACGGCGTCGAGATTGATCTGTGTGTTGTTGGTAGCAAGGGTGCGGCCTTTTTCCGCAACTTCGGCGGTAACGTCGTTGCAGCTATCAGCCACCTGGGTGAAGAGCCGTCGATCAATGATCTGATCGGCAGCGTCAAGGTGATGCTGGATGCCTACCTGGACGGCCGTATTGACCGCCTGTCCGTGGTGTCCAACAAGTTCATCAACACCATGACGCAACAGCCTACCGTGGAGCAGTTGATTCCACTGGTAGCTACCCCGGATCAGGATCTCAAGCACCACTGGGACTATCTCTACGAACCGGATGCCAAAGAGCTGCTTGACGGCTTGATGGTCCGCTACGTTGAGTCGCAGGTCTACCAGGCGGTGGTCGAGAACAACGCGGCTGAACAAGCTGCGCGGATGATCGCGATGAAGAACGCTACCGACAACGCCGGTGATTTGATCAGCGATTTGCAGCTGATCTACAACAAGGCGCGTCAGGCTGCGATCACCCAAGAGATCTCGGAAATCGTCGGCGGCGCTGCCGCGGTTTAACGGTTCAAATATTCAGAGGATCCAGCTATGAGTAGCGGACGTATCGTTCAAATCATCGGCGCCGTTATCGACGTGGAATTTCCACGCGACAGCGTACCGAGCATCTACAACGCGCTGACTGTACAAAGCGCGGCCGCAACCACTCTGGAAGTTCAGCAACAGCTGGGCGACGGCGTGGTTCGCACCATTGCGATGGGTTCCACCGAGGGCTTGAAGCGCGGTCTGGAAGTTACCGACTCTGGCGCAGCCATCTCCGTACCGGTCGGTAAAGCGACCCTGGGCCGGATCATGGACGTCCTCGGCAACCCGATCGACGAAGCTGGCCCGATCGACACTGAAGAGCGTTGGGGCATTCACCGTCCAGCGCCTTCGTTCGCTGAGCAAGCAGGCGGCAACGACCTGCTGGAAACCGGCATCAAGGTTATCGACCTGGTTTGCCCGTTTGCCAAAGGCGGTAAAGTCGGTCTGTTCGGTGGTGCCGGTGTAGGCAAAACCGTAAACATGATGGAACTGATCCGTAACATCGCCATCGAGCACAGCGGTTATTCCGTGTTCGCCGGTGTGGGTGAGCGTACTCGTGAGGGTAACGACTTCTACCACGAGATGAAGGACTCCAACGTTCTGGACAAAGTGGCACTGGTTTACGGTCAGATGAACGAGCCGCCGGGAAACCGTCTGCGCGTAGCACTGACCGGCCTGACCATGGCCGAGAAGTTCCGTGACGAAGGTAACGACGTTCTGCTGTTCGTCGACAACATCTATCGTTACACCCTGGCCGGTACTGAAGTATCCGCACTGCTGGGCCGTATGCCTTCGGCAGTAGGTTACCAGCCGACCCTGGCTGAAGAGATGGGCGTTCTGCAAGAACGTATCACTTCGACCAAGGAAGGTTCGATCACCTCGATCCAGGCGGTATACGTACCTGCGGACGACTTGACCGACCCGTCGCCAGCGACCACCTTCGCCCACTTGGACGCCACCGTCGTTCTGTCCCGTGACATCGCTTCCCTGGGTATCTACCCAGCGGTAGATCCACTGGATTCGACTTCGCGCCAGCTGGACCCGAACGTAATCGGCCAGGACCACTACGACACCGCTCGCGGCGTTCAGTACGTTCTGCAACGTTACAAAGAGCTGAAGGACATCATCGCGATCCTGGGTATGGACGAGCTGTCGGAAGCCGACAAGCAGTTGGTAAACCGTGCTCGTAAGATCCAGCGCTTCTTGTCGCAGCCGTTCTTCGTGGCTGAAGTCTTCACCGGTGCTTCGGGTAAATACGTTTCCCTGAAAGACACCATTGCTGGCTTCAAAGGCATCCTCAACGGTGACTACGACCACCTGCCAGAACAAGCGTTCTACATGGTTGGCGGCATCGAAGAAGCGATCGAGAAAGCCAAGAAACTGTAATCCCGGCGCCCGGCAACGGGCGCTAATTTAGGTTGAGGCAATCAGATGGCTATGACAGTCCATTGCGATATCGTCAGCGCGGAAGGGGAAATCTTTTCCGGCCTGGTCGAGATGGTGATTGCGCACGGTGCACTGGGTGATCTTGGTATCGCTCTGGGTCACGCGCCGCTGATCACTAATCTGAAGCCAGGTCCGATCCGCCTGATCAAGCAAGGCGGGGAAGCCGAGGTGTTCTACATCTCCGGTGGTTTCCTCGAGGTTCAGCCGAACATGGTCAAGGTGCTTGCCGATACCGTGCAACGCGCCGCCGACCTGGATGAAGCTCAGGCCCAAGCAGCTCTCAAGGCTGCCGAAGCTGCTCTGCACGAGAAGAGCGCAGATTTCGACTACGGAGCTGCCTCCGCACGTCTGGCCGAGGCTGCAGCTCAGCTGCGCACCGTCCAGCAGATCCGCAAGAAGTTTGGCGGTTAATCCGTCAGCCGCTTGTTGTGCGATTGATAAAAAAGGGTAGCCTCGGCTACCCTTTTTTCTTTTCCGAATTCCCGAAACCCGGTCGCAGTTGCTGACCACCCAGGATTGGTAGCCAGTTATGTCTCTTGAAATTGTTATCCTCGCGGCCGGTCAAGGCACCCGCATGCGTTCGGCACTGCCGAAAGTGCTGCATCCGATTGCCGGCAACTCCATGCTGGGCCATGTTATCCACAGCGCCCGGCAACTTGATCCGCAACGCATTCATGTGGTCATCGGCCATGGTGCCGACGTGGTGCGCGAGCGTCTGGCCGCTGATGATCTGAATTTCGTCCTGCAGGACAAGCAACTCGGCACCGGCCACGCCACCGCTCAAGCGGTGCCGTTCATTACTGCCGACACCGTGCTGATCCTCTACGGTGACGTGCCGTTGATTGAAGTCGAAACCCTGCAACGTCTGCTCAAGCACGTAGTTCCGGGACAGATGGGGCTGTTGACCGTTGAGCTGGAAGACCCGACCGGTTATGGCCGAATCGTGCGTGACGCTGACGGCAAGGTCGCCGCCATCGTTGAGCATAAAGATGCCAGCGAAGCGCAGCGTGCAATCACCGAAGGCAACACCGGCATTCTCGCCGTTCCGGCCAATCACCTGGCCGACTGGATGAGCCGTCTGTCGAACAACAACGCCCAAGGCGAGTACTACCTGACCGACGTGATCGAGATGGCAGTCAACGATGGTCTGGTTGTCGCCACCGAACAACCGCACGATCCGATGGAAGTGCAGGGCGCTAACGATCGCAAGCAGTTGTCCGAGCTGGAGCGTCATTACCAGTTGCGCGCTGGCCGTCGTTTGATGGCCCAAGGCGTAACTCTGCGCGACCCGGCGCGCTTCGACGTGCGTGGTGAAGTGACCGTCGGTCGCGATGTGCTGATCGACATCAACGTGATCCTCGAAGGCAACGTTGTCATCGAAGACGACGTGGTGATCGGTCCGAACTGCGTGATCAAGGACAGCACCTTGCGTAAAGGCGTGGTCATCAAAGCCAACAGTCATATCGACGGTGCCATTCTGGGCGAGGGTAGCGACGCCGGCCCGTTCGCACGTCTGCGTCCAGGCACTGTGCTTGAAGCGCGTGCGCATGTGGGTAACTTCGTTGAGCTGAAAAATGCCCATATGGGTGAGGGCGCCAAGGCGGGGCACCTGACTTATTTGGGCGATGCCGAGATCGGAGCGCGTACCAACATCGGCGCCGGCACCATCACCTGCAACTACGACGGCGCCAACAAGTGGAAAACCGTGTTGGGTGCGGATGTGTTTATCGGGTCCAACAACTCGCTGGTGGCGCCTGTGGATATCTCTGATGGTGCGACTACGGCGGCCGGTTCGACCATTACGCAGAATGTGGATAACGCGCAGTTGGCGGTGGGTCGCGCGCGGCAAAAGAACATCGACGGCTGGAAGCGGCCGGCGAAGATCAAGAAGAGCTGAGTTATCCACAGAGGCTTTTTGAAGATCAAAAGATCGCAGCCTTCGGCAACTCCTACGCGGGACTGTTGGGGGGTGCGATTTTTTTTGAGGGACCGCTTGACGATTTAGGGGCGATAGGTTTTGATTGCTTCCGTTATCTTTCGAAACGAAACTTAAGTCGCCATGTCGAAACGCAACACGCCGCAACGCCGCCACAACATCCTCGCTTTGCTCAACGAGCAGGGCGAAGTCAGTGTGGATGAACTGGCCAAGCGCTTCGAAACCTCCGAAGTTACGATTCGCAAGGATCTCGCCGCGCTGGAAAGTCATGGTCTGTTGCTGCGCCGCTATGGCGGGGCAATCACCATGCCGCAGGAGCTGGTCGCGGAAACTGCGCAGAGCGTTTCCAAATACAAACAGGCGATTGCCCGCGCGGCGGTGAAACGCATCCGCGAGCACGCGCGCATCATTATTGACAGCGGCAGCACCACCGCCGCAATGATCCCGGAACTTGGCCAGCAGCCCGGTCTGGTGGTGATGACCAATTCCCTGCACGTTGCCAACGCCTTGAGCGAACTCGAACACGAACCGGTGCTGTTAATGACCGGTGGCACCTGGGATCCGCATTCGGAATCCTTTCAGGGCCAGGTCGCCGAGCAAGTACTACGCTCTTACGACTTCGACCAGTTGTTCATTGGCGCAGACGGTATCGATCTGGTGCGCGGCACGACGACTTTCAATGAATTGCTGGGACTGAGCCGGGTCATGGCTGAAGTGGCGCGGGAAGTCATCGTCATGGTCGAGGCCGACAAGATCGGTCGCAAGATTCCCAACCTGGAGCTGCCGTGGAGCAGCGTCCATACCCTCATCACCGATGATCGCCTGCCTATCGATGCACGCGATCAGATTCAGGCCCGCGGTATCACCGTGATTTGCGCGGCTGTCAGTCAGGAGAAATAAACATGTGTGGAATTGTCGGCGCAGTTGCTGAACGTAATATCACCGCCATCCTGCTCGAAGGCCTCAAGCGCCTTGAATACCGCGGCTATGACAGCGCCGGTGTGGCGGTCTTCACCAACGACGAAACCCTTGAGCGCATGCGTCGTCCGGGCAAGGTCAGCGAACTCGATGCGGCGCTGGCCGAACACCCGCTGGTCGGCCGTCTCGGCATTGCCCACACCCGTTGGGCTACTCACGGCGCACCGTGCGAACGTAACGCCCACCCGCATTTTTCCGGCGATATCGCGGTGGTGCACAACGGCATCATCGAAAACCATGAAGCCCTGCGTGAACAACTGAAAGCGCTGGGTTACGTGTTTACATCGGACACCGACACCGAAGTCATCGCCCACCTGCTCAGCCACAAACTCAAGGATCAGCCGGACCTGACCGTCGCGCTGAAAGCCACCGTCAAAGAACTGCATGGTGCTTACGGCCTGGCCGTGATCAACGCCAAACAACCGGATCGTCTGGTTGCCGCGCGCAGTGGTAGCCCGCTGGTGATTGGTCTGGGTCTGGGCGAGAACTTCCTTGCCTCCGACCAGTTGGCCCTGCGTCAGGTCACTGACCGCTTCATGTACCTGGAAGAGGGCGATATCGCCGAGATTCGTCGCGATAACGTGCAAATCTGGGACATTAACGGCAACGCCGTCGAGCGCCAGACCGTGCAGTACAGCGATGGTGCCGAAGCGGCCGACAAGGGCGAGTTTCGCCACTACATGCTCAAGGAAATCCACGAGCAACCGGCGGTGGTTCAGCGCACCCTCGAAGGTCGCCTGAGCAACGATCAGGTGCTGGTGCAAGCGTTCGGCCCACAAGCCGCTGAACTGTTCGCCAAGGTGCGCAATGTGCAGATCGTCGCCTGTGGTACCAGTTATCACGCCGGCATGGTCGCCCGTTACTGGCTCGAAGAACTGGCCGGCATCCCATGCCAGGTCGAAGTCGCCAGCGAATTCCGCTACCGCAAAGTGGTGGTGCAGCCGGACACCTTGTTCGTGACCATCTCGCAGTCCGGCGAAACCGCTGACACCCTGGCTGCACTGCGCAACGCCAAGGAGCTGGGTTTTCTCGCCAGCCTGGCGATCTGCAACGTCGGTATCAGCTCGCTGGTACGCGAATCCGACCTGACCCTGTTGACCCAGGCCGGCCGCGAAATCGGCGTGGCCTCGACCAAAGCGTTCACCACGCAATTGGTTGGTCTACTGCTGCTGACCCTGTCGCTGGGTCAGGTGCGCGGCACGTTGGCCGACGGCGTTGAAGCACGTCTGGTTGAAGAACTGCGTCGTCTGCCAACCCGCCTCGGCGAAGCGCTGGCCATGGACAGCACCGTGGAAAAAATCGCCGAGCTGTTTGCCGAGAAGAACCACACCCTGTTCCTCGGTCGTGGCGCGCAATTCCCGGTGGCGATGGAAGGTGCCCTGAAACTCAAGGAAATCTCCTACATCCACGCCGAGGCTTACCCGGCCGGTGAACTGAAACACGGCCCGCTCGCACTTGTGGATAACGACATGCCGGTGGTTACCGTCGCGCCGAACAACGAACTGCTGGAAAAGCTCAAATCCAACCTGCAGGAAGTCCGCGCCCGTGGCGGCGAACTGATCGTGTTCGCCGACGAAAAAGCCGGGATGACTAACGGCGAAGGCACCCACGTGGTGCAGATGCCGCATATCCACGACATTCTCTCGCCGATCCTCTACACGATCCCGCTGCAGTTGCTGTCGTACTACGTGGCGGTACTCAAAGGCACGGACGTCGATCAACCGCGTAACCTGGCGAAGTCGGTGACGGTGGAATAAGTTATCCACAGCTGATATCGGCACAAAAAAATCGCAGCTTCGGCTGCGATTTTTGTATCTGACTTGAGGGGCACCATGGATCGCTTCCAGGAAATGCACATCTTCACCACCGTCGCCCAGGAGCAAGGCTTCTCCTCTGCCGCGCGACGTCTGGGTCTGTCGGCGGCCAGCGTCACGCGAGCGGTGGCGGCGCTGGAGCAGCGCATCGGTACGCAGTTGCTGATTCGTACTACGCGCAGTGTGCATTTGAGCGAAGCCGGGCAGCGATATCTGGAAGACTGTCGGCGGATTCTCGCAGAGGTGCAGGAGGCGGAGGATTCGGCGGCGGGCAGTCATGCCGAGCCGCGTGGACAACTGACGGTCACGGCGCCGGTGTTGTTCGGTGATTTGTTTGTGACGCCGCTGATGGCGCGTTATCTCGCGCAGTATCCGGACGTCACGATCAACGCGGTGCTGGTCGATCGGATCGTCAACATGGTCGAGGAGGGCATCGATGTCGCGGTGCGCATCGGTGATCTGCCGGACAGCAGTCAGCATGCTGTTCGTGTGGGTGAGGTGCGTCGGGTCATTTGCGGCTCGCCGGACTACTTCGCCAGGTATGGCCGACCGGCTCATCCCCATGCGTTGGCGGGCGCGCCAGTGGTGGCGACTTCAGCAATTGGCCAGCAACGCAGTTGGCCGTTTATCGACGCTGGCGAAGCGCTCAGCGTGCGTCCTGAGCCGCGTCTGATCGTGACCGCCAATCAGGCAGCGATTACCGCAGCCTGCATGGGGCTGGGCTTGACTCGGGTGTTGTCCTATCAAGTGGCGAGCAAAATCGCCACCGGTGAGCTGGAAATCGTCCTCGCTGAATTCGAACTGCCGCCATTGCCGATCCACGTGGTGTATCAGGGCGGGCGCAAGGCGCCAGCGCGGATTCGCAGTTTTGTCGATTTCACCGCCAAGGCCTTGCGCGAACATCCTGCTTTGAAAGGCGCCGCGTTATTGCATCCAATGAAATAATCGATTGCAGTTGCTGGTGATTCTGTTCTTTTCGCGCTAAGGGGAAGATGGCCTCCATCGGCGCTCTCATTCCCGCAGCGGCGCCCCTGTTCAGCGGAGTCGACCATGCAAGCGATCAAACTCTACAACTTTCCACGTTCCGGCCACGCCCACCGTGTCGAGCTGATGTTGTCCCTGCTGCAACTGCCGACCGAGCTGATCTTCGTTGATCTGGCCAAGGGTGAGCACAAGCAGCCGGCGTATCTGGCGATCAACAGTTTTGGCCAGGTACCGGCGATTGACGACGGCGGCGTGGTGCTGGCCGATTCCAACGCGATTCTGGTGTACCTGGCGCAGAAATACGGCCACGGCCGTTGGTTGCCAACCGATCCGGTCGGTGCGGCACGGGTGCAGCGCTGGTTGTCGGCCGCTGCCGGGCCGATTGCCTTCGGACCTGCTGCTGCACGATTGGTCACGGTATTTGGCGCACAGTTGAATGCTGAAGAAGCGATTACCCGGGCGCATAACCTGCTCAAGGTGATGGACATCGAGTTGGGCAAAACCGCGTACCTGGCCGGCGACGAGCCGAGCATTGCCGACGTTTCGGCCTACAGTTACATCGCCCATGCACCGGAAGGCAACGTGTCGCTGGACGACTACGGCAACGTCCGCGCCTGGCTGGCCCGGGTTGAAGCCTTACCTGGTTTCGTCGGCATGCCGCGTACGGTGGCCGGTCTGCAAACCACTGCCTGATTTTCGCAATCCACACTGTGCCGACGGTGCAGGGGAGAGGTCGTGATGGAACGTTCACCGTGGCACGCTGGCGAACAGCAATTGCAGGCCCATGTCGGCGTTGCCGAACGCATGGAAGCCTTCGGGCGTAAGGTGATTCGCACCTGGATGCCGGATCAGCACCGTGAGTTCTATCAGCAATTGCCTTTCATGCTGTACGGCGCAGTCGATGCGCAGGGGCGGCCGTGGGCCAGTGTGCTCGAAGGTGCGCCGGGGTTCGCCCGGTCGCCGGATCCCGAGCATCTGCATTTCGCCAGCCAGCCTGCTGCCGATGATCCGGCGCAACTGCGTGACGGCGAGCCGATCGGTTTGCTTGGCATCGAGTTACACACCCGCCGGCGCAATCGCCTCAATGGCCATGTCGGCAATCTGAGCGCTGATGGTTTTGACGTGAGCGTGGATCAGGCCTTCGGCAACTGCCCGCAATACATTCAACTGCGCCAGTTTCAGCGGGTGCCGCTGACGGATCCGCAGACACGCCCGGCCGAGCATCTGAACGGCCTCGATGACGCAGCCATCGCGCTGATCACTGGCGCCGATACGTTCTTCGTCGCCAGTTATGTCGATGTCGACGGCCAGCGTGCGGTGGATGTTTCCCACCGGGGTGGTCAGGCCGGTTTCGTCCGCGTGGAAGGCAATCGTCTGACCATCCCTGATTTCGCCGGCAACCTGCATTTCAACACCCTCGGCAATCTGCTGCTCAATCCCAGGGCCGGCTTGCTGTTCATCGACTTTTCCACAGGCGATCTGCTGCAACTCAGCGGGCGTACCGAGATCCTTCTCGATGATCCGCAGATCGAAGCCTTTCAGGGCGCGGAACGGCTGTGGACATTTGAGGTGGAGAAACTGGTGCGGCGTCCGGCAGCTCTGGCGTTGCGCTGGCGCTTCGACGGCATGTCGCCGACCAGTCTGTTGACCGGTAACTGGGCCGAAGCCGACGCGCGTTTGCAGGCGCAGGCTCTGGGTAATCAATGGCGGCCGTTGCGCGTGGCGAGGATCGAAGCGGAGAGCCGTAACATCCGCTCGATTTATCTGGAGCCGACCGATGGCGCCGGTTTGCCGGTATTTCTCGCCGGCCAGCATCTGCCGCTGCGTTTCACCCTCGACGGTAAGGTGCACATTCGCACCTACAGCCTTTCGAGTGCGCCGTCGGATGGTTTCTACCGGATCAGCGTCAAACGTGAAGGGCTGATTTCCTCGCATCTGCATGAGCAGATTCACGTCGGCGATGTACTTGAGGCGCGGGCACCGCAAGGGCATTTCACTGTCGCGCCGCTGGAGCGCAGGCCGTTGGTGCTGTTGGCCGCCGGGGTCGGCATCACGCCGTTGCTGTCGATGCTGCGCGAAGTGGTGTACCAGGGCTTACGCACGCGGGGGATTCGTCCGACGTTGTTGCTGCAGAGTTCACGCAGTCTGGCGGACCAGCCGTTTCGCAAGGAGTTGGATCGGTTGCTCGAAACTGCGGGCGACGCTGTGCGGGTCCTGCGTCTGCTCAGCCAGCCGGAAGCGGATCTGCAAGAGGGCGAGGATTTTGATGTACATGGGCGCATCGACGGCGCGGTGCTGAGGAACCTGCTGGATGCCGAAGATTTCGATCAGCTCGACTTTTTCCTCTGCGGCCCCGGTGGTTTCACCCAAGGCTTGTACGACACCTTGCGCGAACTGGATGTGCGCGACGCGCAGATTCATGCGGAAACCTTTGGCCCGTCGACCCTGAAACGTCAGGCCGATCCGGACGCGATCGTGATCGAACAACCGCCCGCAGCAACCACCTCGGTTCCGGTGGTGTTCGAGCGCTCGGCGAAAGAGGCGCGCTGGCAGCCCGATGGCGGCAGTTTGCTGGAGCTGGCGGAAAGCCGCGGATTACGCCCGGAGTTCAGTTGCCGCGGCGGTTCGTGCGGTACCTGCAAGACCCGGCTGGTCAGTGGCGCGGTGAATTATCCACAGGTGCCGGCGGACGTTCCGGAAGCGGGGCATGTGCTGATCTGCTGCGCGGTTCCGGCACAAAGCTCACAACCGTTGGTATTAGACCTGTAATGCTCAACCGATGTAGGAGCTGCCGAAGGCTGCGATCTTTTGATTTTGATTTTTAAAAACAAGATCAAAAGATCGCAGCCTTCGGCAGCTCCTACAGGGGATCGGTGTTCAACCCACGCTCAGGCGTAGGACAAAGATTTCTCTTCCAGCAATTCCTGATACAGCTCCGTCCACTTGCGGCCCATGTCATCGGCTGTGAATAACTGCCGATAGCGCGCTTCAGCTTTGACACCCATGGCGGCGGCGCGCACCGGGTCTTCCCACAGCGTGCGCATCGCCTCGCGAAACGCCTGTGGATGACTCGGTGGTACTACAAGGCCGGTTTCGTTGTGGATATTGATGTAGCTGGTACCAGTGCCAATCTCGCTGGAAATCATCGGCTTGCCGTACATCGCACCTTCCAGCAAGGAAATGCCAAAGGCTTCCGAGCGCAGGTGCGACGGGAAGACGATGGCGTAGCTCAGTTGCAACAGCGCGACCTTGTCCTCGTCACCCAGGCGCCCGAGGAAATGAATGTTGCGCAGGCCCAGCGCCTGCGCCTGAGCGTGCAGTTCCAGTTCCAGCGGCCCGGCGCCGACAATGACCACGGGGTAGTCCACGTCTTTCAGGGCATCGAGCAGGATGTGCAGGCCTTTGTAATAGCGCATCACCCCGACAAACAGGAAAAACTTATCCCCAAGTTGCTGGCGCCAGCGGTTCATCCGCTCGGTGTCCGGCTGTGGATAACCGGCCTTGTTCAAACCGTAGGGAATCACCCGGGTCTTGTTCTGAAACTGCTGCAGCACATCGCTGGTGTGCAGGTAGTTTGGCGAAGCGGCAACGATGCGGTCGGCGCTGGCGAGGAAGCGGTTCATCAACGGGCGATAGAGTTTGAGCAGGTGCTTCTGGCGAATGATGTCCGAGTGATAAGTCACCACACTCGGTTTATTCGTCGCGCTGGCGAAGTGCACCAGGTCCATGAATGGCCACGGGAAGTGGTAGTTGACCACATCCGCCTCGGCCGCCATTTCGCGAAACTGTTTGAACACGCTCCAGGAAAAACCGGTGGAGGCGAATTGAATATCGAGTTTGGCCCGGTGCACTTCGTGCTGACCGAGTTGCACCACAGGGGGATTGGGGTCGGCGCTGAGCGTCAGCACCTGGCCGTCGATGCCGTGCTGGGCGCCGCTTTCGCAGAGTTGGAAGATCACTTGCTCAATGCCGCCGACCGAGTCAGGCAGGTACGTCTTGAAAAAATGAAGAACTCGCATTCAACCTCCCATGGCCTGGCGATAGGCACCGGCCGTGGCCTGTGCACAACGTTCCCAGGAAAAAAGCCGTGATTGCTGCAATCCGGCTTCTTGGCATGCCTGCCAATGCACTTGATCGTCGATCAGTCGGCTCAGCGCATCACGCAGGCCTTCTGCATCGTCAGCTTCAATATAGTTGCCCGCTGCGCCCGCGACTTCCGGCATTGCCGAAGAGCGCGTGAGCAGCACCGGTGTGCCGCTGGCCATGGCCTCCAGTACCGGCAGACCAAAACCTTCATACAACGACGGAAAAATCAGCGCGCGGGCGCCGGCCAGCAGTTGCGCCACTTGTTCGTCGGGCAAATAACCGAGCAGGCACACGTGCCCGCTGGCCAGCGCCTGGCGCAAGGGTTCGCTGAACTGTTCGCGCTGCCACCCGGCCATGCCGACGATCAGCAGCGGAAAGCGCTGGCGCACGGCTTCGGGTAACAGGGCGTGGGCGCGCAGGGCCAGGCCGAGATTCTTGCGCGGTTCCAGCGTGCCCACACACAGGAAATATTCCCGCGCCGCCACCGCGTGCGCCTTGAGCACCGCGTCAATGGCGCTTGCTTCGCGCGGATGAAAGCGCTCGGCGACGCCCAGTGGCGCCACCACAAAACGCTCGGCTGGCAGGCCGAAATAGTCTTGGGCCTCGTCGGCAATGGCTTGCGAGTCGGTGAGAATCACCTGCGCCTGTTGCACACCCTGAGCCAATCGGCGCTCGATCTCCTTGAGTCGTGCCGGGGGCTGGGTCTCGGGGAAATGCAGGTGAGTCAGATCGTGCAGGGTGATCACGGTCGGGCCGTCGAAGGCCAGCGGCCACAGGCTCGGTTCGTGATAGAGGTCGATGCCTCGCGCGCGCCCCTGATCAAAGCGTTTCTGCTCCAGCCAGCGGCGCGCCTGATAGGCCCCGGGAATCTGCCGAAAAAGTGGCGTCAGGCGTGAGTAACCGGGCATGGCCGCTTCCGGCAGCGCCGAGCTCCAGCCCCAGCCGTGGAACAACGTCACGTCAATATCTGGCTCGCTGCGCAAGGCGTTGACCAGTTCGGCAACGTAATGGCCGATGCCGGTGCGCGGTGCCTGGAGAATGCGAGCGTTAAGCGCTATGCGCATGCTGCCTCGCTGGCGCCGCCGGCGCTTCCAGGACGTTACGCACACTGCGTTCGGCCAATTGCAGACTGGCTTCACGCCAGCCAATCCATCGCCAGTCCGTGACATCGCGAACGGCCGGGAACTGGCCGCTGCGCTGGCATTGGTTGATCAGGTCGGCAAGGCTTTGCGGATCCTGCAGATCAAAGTACGCCATGAACTCGCCGCCGATTTCGCGGAACACCGCGATATCGCTGCCCATCGCTGGCAAGCCACGCTGCATGGCTTCCACCAGGGGCAAGCCAAAGCCTTCGACGAACGAGGGAAACACCAGCGCACTGGCGTGGGCGTAAGCGTGTTCAAGGCTGGTATCACTGAGGTCGTTGAACATGAACAGACGCTGGTTCAGCTCAGGATGATGGTGCACTCGGGCGAGGAGGGCATCGCATTTCCAGCCGACCCGCCCGGCGATGCACAGCCGGGCCGTTGAGCCAGTGGCCCAGGCACGCTCGAAGGCATCAAGCAGGTACGCGTGGTTCTTGCGTGGCTCGATGGTGCTGACCATGAGGTAGACCGGATCGGTGGTCGTGAACAATTGCTTCAGGCGCGGATCGACACTGGCCTGGTCGGTATGCAGATCCAGTTCGGAACCCAGGTGAAAGAAATCGAACCAGCGCTGATCGGCCTGTTCGCCACCGATTCTGCGCTGCAATTCTTCCCGCACCTGATCGCGCACCGTGGCAGAAATCGCCATGTAGCCATCGGCCGTGCGAGTGATCCAGTCGAACCATTCGTTGAAAACCTCGACCAGACGCGTGTCGTAAAACTGTGGGTGAGTCAGCGGGATCAGGTCGTAGATCACCGCAATCATGCCGACGCCGTCGCGTTTCAGTCGCTCGACGTGGGCAAAAAAATCCGAGTGCCAGGATGAGTCCAGCAGCACCAATTGATCGCCCGGCTGATGCTGCAGGGGTGAACAGCGTTTGAGCAATTGCCTGCGGTTGATCCGTCGAATCAGGCGGATCGGCAGGCCGAACGCGCCGAAGAGGCTCAGCCGATAGCCGACATACAAAATCCGTCGCGCCAGTTTCGAAGTGCACTGTGCATCGCGCCGCTGATGCCATTGCCAGAAGCGATGGGCGAGACGTTCAAGTCGTCCACCAAGAGTGTCCAGTGTGTTGAAAAACGGTGTATCGAGCGGCGCCAGTTGCAGTACGCGGTAAAGTTCGCCGTTGAGTACTACCACCGGCATGCACTCGACACCTTCGGCATGCGCGGGCAGTTGCTTGATGACGTTGCGCACTACGCGCTGAATCCCCGAGTTGACAGTCGGGTGTTTGAACACGTGGGTGCATTCGACGAGCAGTCGGGTCATGGCAAGCGCTCGACAGGCCGCACTTCGGTGTCGCGCGTGATGGTGGTCCTGGCGCCAAGCCATGAACAACCGACAAAATCTTCCTGACGATTATTGATCACGTGGAACACCAGCCCGTAGTCACGCCATTCGAAATTGCGATCGAGGTGAGAGTCCAAGCGCGACAGGCTCAGTGACACGGAATAATTGCCTTTGCCCAATCCCATGACGAAGGCAAAGCGATAGGTGAAGCGCTCGCCGGCGTGCAGGTCGGTCAGCGCCTTGTCCAGACGATGGGTGTTGATGCCGTACATCATCTGGCCCAGACGATCCTTGAGGATAAAGCCCAGCACCAGTCGTTCGATGTCCTTGCGCACTTCGACTTTGACTTCGAGTACCACTGGCTGGCCGACTTCGGCGGCGTCGATGCTGCGATCGTTTTCATCGAGCAGACGCACGCCGAGAATGGCTGCTTCGCCAGTGCCTGATACCGTTTGCACCTCGCCCCCGGCGAGCATTTCCTGACGCACGATCTGGCCTTCGCGCTCGGCCATCAGCGCGTTGTAGTAATCCAGCACCGGTTCGGGTTTGCCGTACATGGCCATGCGGCCATCCTTGAGCAGGATCGCCGAGTCGCAGATTGACTGAATGGCCGAGCGGTCGTGGGAGACGATCAGCAACGTAGTGCCGGATTTGCGGAAGCTGCGGATACGTTCGAAGCTCTTGTGCTGGAAGTAGGCATCGCCCACCGACAGCGCTTCATCGACAATAAGGATGTCCGGGCGCCGAGCCGTGGCCACGCTGAACGCCAGGCGCATCTGCATGCCGCTGGAATAGGTGCGTACCGGGTGGTCGATGGCGTCGCCGATCTCGGCGAAGAGCTCGATGTCGGGTATCAGCGCCTCGATTTCTTCGAGCTGCATGCCCAGCAACTGGCCGGCCATGATTGCGTTCTGACGACCGGTGAAGTCCGGGTGGAAACCCATGCCCAGTTCCAGCAGTGCGGCCACGCGACCGTGCAATTCGATCTTGCCGCTGGTGGGTTGGGTAGTGCCGGTGATCATCTTCAGCAAGGTGCTTTTGCCGGCCCCGTTGGCGCCGACGATGCCCACGGCTTCACCGGGGGCGATTTCGAATTCGACGTCTTGCAGCACCCAGTGCTGGCGGTGCCGGATCGGCGAAAACGGGATCAGCCACTCGGCCAGGCGGCTCCAGCGGTTGGGGTATTGTTTATAGGCCTTGCTCAGGCCGGTGACGCGAATATGCCCCATCAGAGTTCATCCACCATTTCGCCGACGCGCTGGCGAAACAGCCGCAGACCGATCAGACAAAACAGCACGCCCGTGACGAAGATCGGCAGCAGCGAGCTCCAGACCGGCCACTGACCATAGAGAAACAGGTTCTGATAACTGCTGAACAGATTGGTCAGCGGGTTGAGTTGCAGCAGGCGCTGCACCCATTCCGGCAGGATCGTGATCGGGTACACGATCGGCGTCAGCCAGAACCAGAATTGCAGGCAGATGCCGAAGAGCTGGCCGACATCGCGGAAGAACACGTTCAACACGCCGAGGACCATGCCCAGTCCGGCGCAGAACATCATTTGCAGGGCGATCAATGGAATCAGCGCCAGCAACGCCATGCCTGGCCAGCGTCCAGTAATCAGCAGAAAGCCCAGGAACAGGCTGATGATGATCGCGAAGTTGATCCCGGCGTTGCACAGCACAATCACAGGCAGGCAGATGCGCGGGAAGCTGATTTTCTTCAGCAGGTTGGCGTTTTCCAGAAACATGTTCTGGCTGCGCAAGGTGATTTCAGAGAACAGTCCCCATGCCAGCAGCCCGGCGCAGAGGTAGACGCTGTAGGCCATGCTGTCATCCACGCCGGGTAAACGCGCGCGCATGATGTGGGAAAAGATCACGGTGTAAACGACGATCATCGACAGCGGATTGAAAATCGGCCACAGGGCGCCGAACAACGAATTGCGGTACCGCGCTTGAAACTCTCGCTGCACGCTGCCGAGGATGAAACCCCGGTAGCCATGCAGCGAGCGGAACAGGGAAAGCAGCATCTAAACCGTCCTGCCGTATTGGTCTTCGAAGCGGACGATATCGTCCTCTCCCAGGTATTCGCCGCTTTGCACTTCGATGATCACCAGATCGATCACGCCGGGGTTTTCCAGGCGATGCTTGTGGCCGGCGGCGATGAAAGTCGATTCATTCTTGGCCACCAGCGTGGTGCCGGAGCCATTGTTGGTGACTTTGGCCATGCCTTCGACCACCACCCAGTGTTCGTTGCGGTGATGGTGCATTTGCAGCGAGAGCTTGCCGCCAGGCTTGACCACGATGCGTTTGATCTTGAAGCGCGGGCCTTCTTCGAGCACGGTGTAGGTGCCCCACGGACGGCTGACGGTGCGATGCAGACGATAGGCTTCGTGGGCTTTTTCCTTGAGTTGCTTGGCCACGCGGCGGACGTCTTGCGCACGGTCGGCGTGGGCCACCAGTACGGCGTCGGCGGTGTCGACCACGATCAGGTTATCCACACCCACCGCCGCTACCAGCCGGCCGTCGCTCTGGACGAAGTTGTTGTGGCTGTCGATGAAAATCGCTTCGCCGCTGGCGCGGTTGTTGTCGGCGTCGGCCGGCACCAGTGCCGCGACGGCGCCCCAGGAACCGATGTCGCTCCAGTCGAAACCGGCGGGCACGACCACGACTTTTTCCGAGCGCTCCATCAATGCGTAATCGATGGAAATGTCGGTGATTTGCGCGAACAGCGCCGGCTCCAGTTCCTGCTGCAGGCAACCGACGGTTTCGATCGGCGCGCTGGCGGCCATGCAGGCGCGGGTCTGCTCCAGCAGTTCAGGCGCATGCAATTGCAGCTCGGCAATCACCGTGGCGGTGGTGAAGCAGAACATGCCTGAATTCCACAGGAAGTTGCCGCTTTCCAGATAATGGGTCGCGGTTTGCAGGTCGGGTTTCTCGACGAAACGCTGCACTTTCGCCGCGCCTCTGGCATCCAGCGGCGCGCCGGTTTCGATGTAACCGAAGCCGGTTTCCGGCGCGGTCGGGATCACGCCGAAGGTCACCAGATAGCCGTCTTTGGCCAGATTGACCGCGTGCTCGACCGCGGTTTTCAGCGCGTCCTGATTGACGATCAAATGGTCGGCGGGCATCACCACCATGATCGCGTCGTCACCGTGCAGCGCTTGCAGCGACAACGCGGCAGCCGCAATGGCCGGCGCCGTGTTGCGCCCGGTCGGCTCCAGCAGAAAGTGCCCGCGATGGCGCGACACGTGGGCGGCGCAATAGTGATCCTTGCTCTGGAAGTAGTACTCGCGGTTGGTCACCGTGACGATGTCGCCCCAACCGTCGAGCAACGCTGCCGCACGCTGGTAGGTCTTGCCCAGCAGCGACTGGCCGTCGGGCAGATTCATGAACGGTTTCGGATGGCCCTCGCGAGATACCGGCCACAAACGGGTGCCGGCACCGCCGGACAGGATCACGGGAATCAGCATGGCCTACTCCTTGGCGACGCGTTTCATGTCCGCATCCATCATCATGCGGATCAAGGTATCCAGGTCGGTTTTCGGCTTCCAGCCCAGCACGCGCTGAGCCTTGGCCGGATTGCCGAGCAGCACTTCGACTTCGGCCGGGCGGAAGAACGCCGGGTCGATCTTCACGTAATCGCGGTAGTTGAGGCCGACGTGATCGAAGGCGATGCGGCACATTTCCCGTACGGTGGTGGTGACGCCGGTGGCGACCACAAAATCGTCAGGCTTGTCTTGTTGCAGCATCAGCCACATGGCTTCGACGTAATCGCCGGCAAACCCCCAGTCGCGTTTCGCATCGATATTGCCCAGGGCCAGCTCCTGCTGTTTGCCCTGCTTGATGCGTGCGGCAGCGTCGGTGACCTTGCGGGTGACGAACTCGATGCCGCGCAGCGGTGATTCGTGGTTGAAGAGGATGCCGCTGCTGGCGTGCAGGTTGAAACTTTCGCGGTAGTTGACGGTGATCCAGTGGCCGTAGAGTTTGGCTACGCCGTAAGGGCTGCGCGGATAGAACGGCGTGTTCTCATCCTGCTGCTCGGCCTGGATCAGACCGAACATTTCGCTGGTCGATGCCTGATAGAACCGAGTGTGCGGGCTGAACTGGCGGATCGCTTCGAGCAGGTGGGTAACGCCCAGACCGTCGACGATGCCGGTGGTCACGGGTTGATCCCACGAAGCGGCGACGAAACTTTGCGCGGCGAGGTTATAGACCTCGTCTGGCGCCGACTTGATGACTGCACGCTGTACCGAACAGGCATCGGCCATGTCACCGTCCAGATAGACGATGTCGGCTTCGACGCCCATCTCGCGCAAACGCCAGCGCGAGTCGCTGCTGCGTCGTGCGACGAGGCCGTGAACCTTGTAGCCCTTGTCGAGCAACAATTTGGCCAGATACGCGCCGTCCTGGCCGGTGATCCCTGTGATCAGTGCACTTTTAGTCATTCTTGTTCTACTCGCTTCTCCCAGTCGGACAGGATCGCCCGCAGGGATTGTTGTGTGGTGATTGCAGGCGTCCATCCTGTGGTCTGGGTCAGCCTGGCATGGCTGCCGCAAACGCGACGCTGATCGGCGCGACGCATGCGCGCGGGGTCCTGAACCAGTTGCATCTCGACTTCGGCCAGATCGCCGAGCTGCTCGATGAGACTGCGGATGCTTTGCTCACGGCCCGAGCAGATGTTGTAGACCTGGCCTGGTGTGCCTTTTTCCAACAGCGCGAAATAGGCCGAAATCACATCGCCGACATCGAGAAAATCTCGCGTCACGTCGATATCGCCAACTTCCAGTTGCGCTGCTTGCAGGCCCTGTTTGATGCGGTTGATCTGGCGCGCGGCACTGGCGATGACAAAGCTTTCTTTCTGGCCGCTGCCGATGTGGTTGAACGGACGCGCCACCAGCACCGGCCAGCCTTCGCTCAGGCCCCATTGCAGGCTGAGAAACTCGGCCGAGAGCTTGCTCACCGCGTAGGGGTTGCGCGGGCAGGGTAGTTGCTGCTCAGTGATGGGCAGGTTGCTTTCGCTCACCTGGCCGTAGATGTCACCGGAACTGACATACAGGAACGTGCCGGCGAAACCGCGCGCCTTGAGAGCTTGCAACAGATTGAGCGTGCCAAGCAGATTGATTTCGAGGGTGCGTGCCGGATCGCGGAAGGCTTCGGGGACGAATGTCTGCCCGGCCAGATGAATGACTGCATCAGGCAGTTGCGGCCAGAGGTCTGTGAGACTGTGCGGATCGGTAAGGTCGTAGGTGGACGGGGCAGGCAGCAGCTCCCACGACGAATCCGGCAATGCCAGACGCGACTGAATATGTTGTCCCACGAATCCACTGAGACCCGTGACGAACAGACGCTTTTTCAAACAGCGACCCCTTGGTCTTGAACTTGCGCCACTTTCTTACAGGCTTTAAGGAGAGGTCTGTCAGACCTAAGGAAAAACCGGGTGAAAGACAGGCGAAGTCAGTTGTTGTAGTTGTTTGTCACCAATCTGTGCCAATTGCGCAGCAATTTCAACCGGCCAAACCGTGACCGGTCAGTTCTCGTTAGCGTAGTACGATTTATTCCCGTCCGGCGGTTCCCGGATCCTTGATGGATGTGTTTAGAATGGCCCTCGTCGCTATTTCCTCCGGTCTGCCGTGGGCGTAGCGCAACGGGGTGAAACTGACCACTAAAACAAAAACGAAGGCGGGTCTGAGGTTGCTGGACAAGCTGCGGCGATGCCGACTTGATCCAACGCCCGGTCGTCATGACATGAGGTTGCCAGGACGGCGGCTTCATCGTGGGATGCCATGAATTTCATTCTTTACTCGGACGTCAATGACAGTTCCATCGGCCAGAGTCTCGGCCGTCCGGAATACAGTTACTACTTCGTGCTCAAAGCTTATCGCCCGGTGCTGGAAAGTCTTGGGCATGTGCACGTGGTGTCGTCTACCGCCGACGTCGATCCGCTGTATCGACAACTGCTCGCCGCCGGCGAAGACAGCCTGTTTCTGTCGTTCACTCCGCCGCAGAAAACCCCGGTCGACCTCGAATGCCCGACAGTGTGTGTGGTGGCCTGGGAGTTCGACTCGATTCCTGACGAACAGTGGGACAACGACCCGCGTCAGGACTGGACGCAGATGCTCGCTCGCCATGGGCGGGTTATCACGCTGTCGAGCCACACCGCTCGAGCCATCCGTCGTGCCATGGGCGAAGACTTCCCGGTGTTGGTTTTGCCCACGCCGCTGTGGGAAAACTTCGCGGCAATTCGTCAGCAGACGCTCAGTCTGCCGGTCAAACCCGGCACGTCGCTGGCGATCAAAGGCTGCATTTTCGATACCCGTACCCTCGGCCTCTGCGCCGATGCGCTGATCCCTACGCCGATCACGCCGGAAGAGGAAGCCGCGCTGGCGGCCGAAATCGAAGCCGCACGTCCGCCACCGCTGACCCTCAAACGCCGCTTCGTCATTGCCCGGCATTACCTGCGTCTATGGGCGCTGGATCTTGGACACGCGCAGGCAGAGCCGGTGCCACGGGTGAAATTTCTCTATAACTGGTATTGGGAAGGTGTTCGCGACCTGGTGCCGGATACGCTGCACGGCTGGCTGGAACAACGCCTGCCGGCCGTGTGTGGGCCGCTGCCGTTACCCGTAGTAGAACCGGTGACGCTGAACTTGCCGGACACCACTTCGGTGGTCGAAACCACGGTCGACGGTGTGGTTTATGTCACTGTCTTCAACCCCAAGGATGGCCGCAAGAACTGGCATCAACTGATCACCGCATTCTGTTGGGCGTTTCGCGAAACGTCCGACGCGACGCTTGTGTTGAAGATTACGCAGAACGATCTGGCTTCCTACTACAGCGAGTTGATGACATTGCTTGCGCAACTCACCCCGTTCGCCTGCCGGGTGGTGGTGATGCACGGTTATCTCGACGACACGCAGTACGCCAGGCTGTATCAGGCCGCAAGTTTCTACGTGAACGCCTCGCGCTGTGAAGGTCTGTGCCTGCCGCTCATGGAGTTCATGTCCAGCGGCACACCGGTGATCGCCCCCGCTCACACGGCGATGGAAGACTACATCGATGACGCGGTGGCATTCGTGATCAAGTCCAGCGAAGAGCTGACGATCTGGCCGCAGGATACCCGCATCATCTACCGTACTTTGCGCTATCGCCCGGACTGGGGCTCGCTGAAAAACGCCTACGAACACAGCTATCGGATGGCCAAGACCCAGCCTCAGGATTATCAGCGGATGTCCATGGCCGCCATCGAACGCATGCACGATTACTGCGCGTTCGCCCCGGTACAAAAGCGCATGGCGGACTTTTTCGCGCTGGCACCCGAGGCTGTCGATGCCGCGCCCGTGACGGATAACGCCTCATGCTGATCATCATTCATTCGGAAACCAACCAGCACACCATCGCGCAGAACCTCGGGCGTTCGGAGTACAGCTATTACTTCGTGCTCAAGGAATACCGTCCGGTGCTCGAACGGCTCGGGCAAGTGGTGGAAGTGCTCGATCCGCAAGCTGAGGTCGATGCGCTGTACCTGGAATGCCTGAGCCGTGGCGAGCCGTGTGTCTTTCTGTCGTTCTCGCCGCCGCATCGCACCCCGGTGCACCTGGCGTGCCCGACGTTGCCGGTGTTTGCGTGGGAATTCAGCACCATCCCCAACGAGCCGTTTGCCGGTGAGCCTCGCAACGACTGGCGCACGGTGTTGGCAGCCTGTGGCGCAGCGATCACCCATTCCAGTTACACGGTCAACGCCGTGCGCGAAGCGATGACGGATGACTACCCGATCGTTGCGGTGCCGGCACCGGTGTGGGATCGCTTTGCCGCGCGCGGTTCGCAGTTGCAGGGGCAAACCACGACGGAGCCGTTGCGCCTGACGATCAAAGGGCTGGTAGCGGACAGCCGCACGCTCGATTTGAATGCGTTCGGCCCGGCGCATTTGCGCACCGGCCCCGGCATCGATTTCTCCGCGCCGGTCACCGCGCAGGAACTGTTGCTCGACGGCGTGGTGTACACCTCGGTGTTCAATCCTGGCGACGGGCGTAAGAACTGGGAAGACATGCTCAGCGCCTTCTGTGTGAGTTTCCGCGACGTCGAAGACGCCACGCTGGTCCTGAAACTGACCCATCACGATGCCGAAGAAGCGCTCAGCGACATCCTGCATCACCTGTACAAAAACCAGTCCTACCGCTGCCGCATCGTGTTGATCTACGGCTATCTCGCCGACCCGGATTACGAACGGTTGGTGCAGGCCACCCGTTACGTGGTCAACACCTCGTATGGCGAAGGTCAGTGCTTGCCGCTGATGGAGTTCATGTCCTGCGGCAAACCGGCGGTGGCGCCGCGCACCACGGCGATGATCGATTACCTGAGCACTGACAATGCCTTTCTGATCGAGTCCACCGACGAACTCACCGCCTGGCCGCACGACCCGCGCCGAGCCTTTCGCACCTTGCGTTACGTAACCAACTGGGCGTCGTTGTGTGAAGCCTACAAGGCCAGTTACGACGTGGCGAAAAACCACCCGGCGCGTTACGCACAGATGTCGGCGCAAGCCGTCAGCAGCCTGCAAGGTTTCTGCAGTCAGGCTGTGGCACAACAGCGTCTGCAAGTGTTCCTCGCGCAATTGTTCGAACAGCGCACCATGGCCCTGGAAACCCCCGAAGCATGAGCAGCAAACGGATTATGGACATTGAAGTCCTGCGCGCGATTGCTGTGCTGGGCGTGTTGTTCCACCACATGCAGGGCAGCCTGTTCACCGACCCGGTGCCGTTGCTGGAGAAGATTCATGGCTGGGCGCAGCCGTGGTGGGGCGTCGATCTGTTCTTCGCGATCTCCGGTTTTGTCATCGCCCGTAGCCTGATCCCGACGCTGCAAGGTTGTACGACTCGCCGGGAATATTGGCAGCAAACGCGCAATTTCTGGCTGCGCCGGGCGTTTCGCCTGTTGCCCTCGGCCTGGTTGTGGCTGGCGCTGATGTTGCTGGCCTGCGTGTTTCTCAACCGTTCCGGGGCGTTCGGGACGTTGTCCGCGAACCTGCAAGCGACGCTGGCCGGGGTGCTGCAGTACGCGAACTTCCGTTTTGCCGACAGCTTCTTTCATTACGAGTACGGCAGCAGTTTCGTTTACTGGAGCCTGGCGCTGGAGGAGCAGTTTTATCTGCTGTTCCCGCTGTTGATTCTGCTGTTTCGCCAGCGTCTGGTCTGGGCATTGCTGGTGCTGGTGGCGGTGCAGATTCTGACCGTGCGCACGCCGTTACTGATGGTCGTGCGGACAGACGCGCTGGCCCTCGGCGTGTTGTTGGCGATGTGGAGCGCGCAGCCGAGTTATCAACGCTGGCAGCCGACCTTCTTGCATCGACCGTGGGCCGGAATTTCGGCATTGATCGCCATCGGATCACTGTTGAGCTTCATGGCCACCGACCGTTTCACTTTTGCCCCTTACCGCATCGGATCGATTGCCGTACTCGGCGCCTTGCTCGTGTGGATCGCTTCGTACAACCGCGACTACCTGATGCCTGCCGGTGCTGTGCAGCGTGTGCTGGCGTGGGTCGGCAGTCGCTCCTACGGTATGTACCTGATCCACATTCCGGCCTATCAACTGGTGCGTGAACTGATCTTCCGTCTGCAGAACGCCGGTTTGCCAAGCCCCGCCGGGCATCCGATCGTCACATTGTTGCTGGCGTTCGGCCTGATCGTGCTGCTCAGCGAACTGAATTATCGCGTTATCGAAATGCCGATGCGCAACCGTGGCGCTGCGCTGGTCAAACGCCTCGGCACGTCCCGAACCGCCATCCCATCCTCTGGAGCCACCTCATGCTGAGCCTTTTGAAGAAACTCACGGCGGGCACGCCTGCTCCGGTCGCCGCGCCGCCTGTCGCGGCGGTCGCCGAGAAGACCGATCCGTACATGCTCGGCCTGCACGATGCGATGCTCAGTGGCTGGTTCAACCAGGAAACCGGCGAGCTGTTCAAAGGCTTTCCGGTGACCGCCGCCGACACCTTGCTCGACGTCGGCTGCGGCGATGGCGGCAACGTGCATTTTTGCGGCATGCGTGGAGCGAAGATCATCATCGCCGACATTGATGGCGCCAAGGTCGAAGCGACCCGTCAGCGTCTCAGCGATACGCCAGCGCGGGACATCGAATGCCACGTCACCGACTGCAATCCGCTGCCGATCGCCGACGGCACGGCCACGCGTGTGGTCTCCACTGAAGTGATCGAGCACGTCGACGATCCGGCGCAGTTCCTTGCCGAACTGGTACGCGTCGGCAAGCCGGGTGCCCTGTACCTGCTGAGCGTGCCGCACCCAAGCTCCGAAGACCTGCAAAAAGACATCGCCGCCGCCGAGTATTTCCAGAAGCCCAACCACATTCGCATCATCAGCGAAGAACAGTTCAAGGCGATGGTCAGCGAGGCCGGGCTGGAGGTCATCAGCCACAGCCAGTACGGTTTTTACTGGTCGATGTGGATGTTGCTGTTCTGGGAAGCCAAGGTCGATTTCAGTAACCCGGATCATCCGCTGCTCAACCACTGGGCGGACACCTGGCAAGCTGTGCTGGATTCGCCGCGCGGCGCGCAGATCAAACAGGCGCTGGATGCGGTGGTTGCGAAAAGCCAGGTGATCATCGCCCGCAAACCCGCCGCACCCCTGTAGGAGCTGCGGCACGCTGCGATCTTTTGATCTTGATCCTAAAAAACAAGATCAAAAGATCGCAGCCTCGTTTCACTCGACAGCGCCTACAGGATTTTTGTGTAACCTTGCAGCCTTGTGGTGTCAGGGGGTTGGAAGGTATGCGATTTATTGTGGGGCTGTTCTTGGGCATCTTGCTTGTGGGTTGTAAACAGCAAGACGCGCCACCCCTCGACCAACAACTCTACATCTGGCAACGCCAATGGACGCCGGCCCACGAGGCGGCGCTGCGTGACAGCCACGATGACTTCTCGACGCTGCGCGTGCTCGCCCTGCAAGCCTTTCCCAATGCCGGATGGAGCCGCGCGCGAATCGATGCGCCGTTACTGAAAGCCGATGGTCGTGCGCTGATTGCGGTGATCCGTCTCGACGGCCAGCTCAGGTCGCTGGATCAGGAACAAGTCACCACGCAAATTCTTCAGGTACTCGCCGATTGGCAGACGCAAGGCCTGGCGCTGAGCGGCGTCGAGATCGATCACGATGCCGGTAACGCACGTTTGCCGGCCTACGCTGAATTTCTCAAACATCTGCGTGCGGCGTTGCCGACAAATATCCCGCTGAGCATCACGGCGCTGCCGGCCTGGCTCGACAGTGCGCAATTGCCGGCGCTGCTGCAAACCGTCGACAGCAGCGTGCTGCAAGTGCATGCCGTCAGCGATCCGCGTCGGGGTTTGTTCGATCCTGATCAAGCCTTGAAATGGGCCAAGGCCTGGGCAGGTATCACCGATAAACCGTTTTATCTGGCGCTGCCGGCGTACGGCGTAGCGCTGTTGCCGGATGCTGGCGGGGCGCCGGTGGTGGAGAGCGAAGTGCAACTTGAGCGTGGCGGTGAGCGGCGGGAATTGCTCGCTGATCCGCTGCAATTGAGCCAACTCGCTCAGGCATTGCGCAAAGACCCGCCGGCGCATCTGGCGGGGCTGATCTGGTTCCGCTTGCCGCTGGCCAATGATCGCCGCGCCTGGAGCCTGACCACCCTGCGCGCGGTCGCCCGTGGTGATCGACTCGCCAGTCGGCTCGGCGTGACGGTCAGCGAACACGACGGTCTCTACGACATCCAGCTCGACAACCCCGGCAACCTCGACACTGCCTGGCCCGCGCAGATCACGTTGAAGGCGAAAAGCTGCGAAGGCGCCGATGCGCTCGCCGGTTACTCGTTGCAACAAAGCCCCGATCTGCTTACCTTCACCCGCCTGCGCGACGGCCGCTTGCCGGCGGGTGGGCAGCGCGCTATCGGTTGGGCGCGTTGCGCCAATATTGATCAAGGAGGTTCGCATGTTGACCCGTAACTGGCCCCGCCATCTGCTCTGCCTGAGCCTCTGCCTGCCGCTGGGTTCGGCACTGGCCTGTGGGCCGGATTTCCCGATGCGCCTGCTCGACAATCGCGGTCAGACCCTCGCGGACCTGCCTGAGGGTAACTTCAACTTCGAACTCAGTCGCCTCGGCAAAGCCATCGCCGGGCTGAAGAACGTCACCGCTGCGACGCACAATCCCAACGACGTGTACGGCGAGGAAAACGCCGCCGCCGAGTCTCGGGAAATTGCCGAACAAGCCGGCCTGAGCGCCGAGCAGCAAGGTTTGGTCAAGCAATTGCGCGGCCTGACCGATGCGCGTCAGGTCGAGGCGCAGGGCGCCAGTCTGCCGGCGGAAATCCGCTTGTACGTGGCCGGTGCGGTGGCGTTTGCCACCGGGGATCATCAACTTGCCGTCGAGTATTTCAGCAAGCTTCTGGCACTGCCGGCGGACCAGCGTCCGTTGCGCAGCACGTGGGCGGCGTATTCGCTGGGCCGCAGCTGGTTCGCCATGAGCAGCGAAGGCGCGGATGCGGTCGAGGCGCTGGAGCAAGCGCGTGACGCCTTCCGCCAGACCCGGCAGATGAGCATCGACGGTTTCAGCGATCCGCTGGAGCTGGGTGTCGCCAGTCTCGGCGAAGAGGCTCGGGTGCTGCGTTCTGGCGGCGACTGGAGCGGCGCCATCGAGTTGTATGAAGCACAAAACCTTCACGGCTCGGGCGTGGGTTACACCTCGCTCAAGCAATTGATGAATGAACTGGCGGAGTTGCCCGAGGCCAAACTCGCCGAGTTGCTGCAGCACAAGGCCGTGCAGCAACTGGTCACGGCATCGCTGGTCAGCCGCCAGGGCTGGTCGTTTGGCGATGAGCCGCCGAACGAGAAGAAACTGGTCAAGCTGCTGCAAAACAGCACCCGCGGCAGCCTCGAAAATGCCGATCGTCTGGCGGCGATGAGTTATCAACAGGGCGATTACGCCGGCGCCAAGGCCTTCCTTGAAAATGCCGGTGACGGCGGCCTGGCATGGTGGTTACGGGCGAAACTGGCGGTACGCGACGGCGATAAAAATACCGCTGCGGCAGCTTATGCCAAAGCCGCGCAGGTCTTCCCGCAGAACGAAGACTGGGGTTATCGACGTACGCCGGACTGGGCGTTTGAAAGCGTTCAGCCGAAGTGCCGGGTCGAAGGCGAAAGCGCGATTCTTGCGTTGCAGCGCGGCGAATATCTGCAAGCCTTCGTGCAGTTGTATCGCAGCAACAGCACCTATTGGTTCGACGCCGCCACCGTGGCCGAACGCGTGCTGACGGTCGAAGAGCTGAAAAAATACGTCGACGACAACGTCCCGGCGCCGCCAGCGTTGACCCAGCAGCAGCGCGACAACTATGTACCGCTGCCGGTCGCCGCCAGCCTGCGCAATTTGCTCGGTCGACGCTTGTTGCGCGAAGGGCATTACGCCGACGCGGTGGCTTATTTCGACAATCCCGACCTGCAAAACAAGGCTCGACTGTACGGCGAACAACGGCTGAAGGCCGATGCCGCATGGTGGCCGACCAAACGCGCCAGTGCCTTGTACAACGCCGCGTGGACGGCCCGCGAGTGGGGCATGGATATTCTCGGTTACGAGATGGCGCCGGACTACGCCACGTTCGGTGGCAACTACAGTCTGGAAACCACGGAGCTGAAAGTCGGCCCGCTGGTGAGCGAGGCCGAAGTGCAACGTCAGGCTGCAAGCGAAGCGAAACCGGATCAGCGCTATCACTACCGTTTCGTCGCCACCGAGCTGGCCGGGCGCGCCGCTGACAATCTGCCGCACACCAGTCAGGCATTCGCTGCCGTGCTGTGCAACGCGGCCGGCTGGAACAGCAGCCTGGAAGATCAGAGCGCGTTGTATCAGCGTTACATCAAGGAAGGTCCGTTCGTACCGTGGGCCGTTGATTTCGGCAATCAGTGCCCGTACCCGGATTTCGAAAACGCCGACAAGCGTTACGTCACCCAGGTAACCGATGCTGTGCGCTCGTCGCTGCGGCCGTATAAGTGGCCGGTTCAGATCGGCGCGATTGTACTGGTCACGGCCGCCGCGTTGCTGCTGATCACCCGTCGCCAGCGTAAGGCCCGCAAAGGCTAAGCCTGCTGGACGAACGTCAGGCGCACGGCGAAACCGATCAACAGGCTGCCGAACAGCCATTGTTGTACGCGTTGGGCCGTTGGACTGTGTTGCAGCCAACGACCCAGCGCGGCGCCGGTGAGGGCGTAGGCGCTGTCGAACAGCAGGCCGACGCCGACCAGCAGCATGCCGAGTACGGCGAATTGGCTCAGTACCGGCGCGCCGTCATTGACGATGAATTGCGGCAGCAGCACCGAGCAGAACAGCAGCGCTTTGGGGTTGAGCAGGTTGGTCAGCAAACCGCGTCGGACGGCTTCGCGCCATTGCCCGTGCGCCTCACCAGCCTCACCGGTATTCAGGTTCGGCAACAGGGTGCTGCGCAGGCATTGAATGCCGATCCACAGCAGATACGCCGCCCCCGCCAATCGCACCACCTCGAACGTCCACGGCGCCGCTTTGAACAACGCCGCCAGCCCCAATGCCGCCAGGGCCACGTGACAACCACGGGCAACGCCCAGACCGATAGCAGTGGCCAGCGCCGCGCCGCGTCCCTGCCGGGCACCGGTTTGCAGCAGCAGGATCATGTCCGGGCCGGGCAATAGATAGACCACCGCCAATGCCAGGAAGAACAGCCAGAGACTCGCCATGTTGCAGCCCTTTCGTTGTCGATTCGGTGCGCCAAGTCTAGGGCCGAAGGGCGGGGCAGGTGCTTGCGTAGTCAGCTTCAAAAGCACACCGTATTGGCATAATCTGCTGGTTTTCAACGCCATGACTATCGGGATCTGCCAACCATGAAACTCGACGCCTTCGACCGCAAGATTCTCGCGGCGCTGCAACGCAACGGACGCCTGAGCAATGTCGAGTTGGCGGATGAAATCGGCTTGTCGGCCTCGCCGTGTCTACGCCGGGTGCGAATGCTCGAGGAAGCCGGGGTGATACGTGGCTATCAGGCCAATCTCGATCGCGATGAGGTCGGGCTGGGGCTGACGGTGTTTGTCGGGGTCAAGGTCGAGCGCCACAACGATGAACAGGCCGAGGCGTTCTACAAAGCCGTGACGGCGTTGCCGGAAGTGATTTCGGCGTTTCTGGTGTCGGGGGAATCAGATTTTTTGCTGCAAGTGGTGGTGCCCGATTTGCGCGCGTATGACCGTTTTCTCAGCGGCTGTCTGTTGAAGCTGCCGGGGGTGAGCGACATCCGCAGCAATTTTGCGATTCACACGGTGAAGACGCCGGGGGCTTTACCGTTGGGGCATCTTCCGGCTTGAGACCGAGTTGTCCCCAATCGCGAGCAGGCTCGCTCCCACCGTTGACCGTGTTCCTTCTGGAGGACTGCGGTCGAATGTGGGAGCGAGCCTGCTCGCGAAAGCGGTGGGCCAGCCAATCAACATTCTGGAACTTACATCTGCGTCGCCATCCCCTCGACATTCATCGCCGCCTGGCGCAACGCCTCTGACCGCGTTGGATGCGGATGGCACGTCAACGCAATGTCCTCCGCCGAAGCACTGAACTCCATCGCCACACAAAATTCGCCAATCATCTCACTCACGCTCGGCCCCACGAGATGCACGCCGAGGACTTCATCGGTGCGCTCGTCGGCGATGACTTTGGCGAAGCCTTCAGTCTCGTGGTTGATCTTCGCCCGGCTGTTGGCGGTGAACGGAAATTTGCCGACCTTGTAGGCGCGTCCTTCAGCCTTGAGCTGTTCTTCGGTCTTGCCGACGCTGGCCAGTTCCGGTTTGGTGTAGATCACGTTGGGGATCAGGTCGTAATTGACCTCGCCGGCCTTGCCGTGGATCTGCTCGACGCAGGCCATCGCTTCGTCTTCAGCCTTGTGCGCGAGCATCGGCCCGGAGGTCACGTCGCCGATCACCCAGACCCCGGCGGCTTCGGTGCGGTGCTGTTGGTTGGCGAGCATGCCGCGCTTGTCGGTGCTCAGGCCGACGTTCTCCAGACCGAGACCCTGGGTATAAGGGCGGCGGCCGATGGCTACCAGCACGTAATCGGCTTCCAGCAACTCGGCCGTACCGCCAGCGGCCGGTTCGACGCTGAGCTGCACACCTTCGGCTGATGAGGTGGCGCTGGTGACTTTCGAACTCAACTTGAACGCGATGCCTTGTTTGCTCAGCGAGCGTTGCAGGGTTTTGCCGGCCTCGCCATCGACGCCCGGGCAGATGCGGTCGAGGTATTCGACCACGGTGACCTGCGCGCCCAGTCGCCGCCATACCGAGCCCAGTTCGAGGCCGATGACGCCGGCACCGATCACCACCAGGTGTTTGGGCACTTCGCTCAGGGAAAGCGCGCCGGTTGAATCAAGGATGCGTTTGTTATCGATCTCGACACCGGGCAGGGGAGTGGGCTCGGAGCCGGTGGCGATGATTATGTCCTTCGCGGTCAGTTCGACTTTGCCGCCCTGAGCGTCGGTCACTGTGACCTTGCCGGGGCCGTCGATGTGGCCCCAGCCCTTGATCCAGTCGACCTTGTTCTTGCGAAACAGAAATTCAATGCCTTTGGTCAGGCCGGCCACGCTTTCGTCTTTCTGTTTCATCATCTGCGCGAGGTTGAGCGTCGGTTTGACCTCGATGCCGAGGTTGGCGAATTCCGCACCCATCGCCGCCTCGTAAAGCTCAGATGCATGCAGCAAGGCTTTGGACGGCATGCAACCAACGTTCAGGCAGGTGCCGCCGAGGGTTGCCCGACCTTCGACGCACGCGGCCTTGAGGCCCAGCTGGCCGGCGCGGATCGCCGCGTTATAACCACCGGGGCCGCCGCCCAGAATCACCACGTCATAGTTGCTCATGCACTTGCTCCTGATGGATGGATGCGGATCGCTAAAAGTAGCTCCGGATAAAAATTACGATCGTAATATGTGCGCTTCCGGACATTTCGGTCAAGGCTTCAGGCAAACGACAGGTTGGGCGTCTTTGAATAAGCGTGATTGTGTACGAATATTTCACTCTTTTCGTTATATCGTAACGATGTGCAGCATGGACTAATGAATTTGGGGTGATATGCAAGTCGATCTGGAAGTGGATGGCACGCAAGTGACCGCACTGCCGCGCTTTCAGCAGGCGGCCGTGCAGAGCCGGCGTCTGCGCCGTTGGGCGATCGGCCTCGGCGGATTGGCCGGGGCCGGGTGGGTGCTGGCGTTTTTTGTCGGGCTGTTTGCCCCGCAGTCATTGTGGCTGCCGCTGCTGGTCAATCAGAGCGCCGCGCTGCTGGTGCTGGTTGCCGGGCTGCAATCGGCGTGGTGGGTGACGCGATGGCGTGCGCGGGTGATCAATCCTGTTGTGCTGGCGCCGCTTGTCGTGGAGGAACAACCCGCGCCGCAAGGGTGGTATGAGCGGCTGCTGAATCGCTTGAGTCAGCGCGGTCTGCATCTGCTTGGTCAGATCGGCGCGGCGACGCTGTGGTTGGGTGGCTGGGCGCTGCTGACGGTGCTGAGTATCGAGCAGGTGTGGAATCTGACATTGCCGGCTGCTGCCGTGGGTCTATCGGCAACGGTGGGTGCAGCGTTTGCATTGTTGCTGGCGTTCGGTTTGCTGGTGCTGGAGCGGCAACTGGCTCAGGAAAACCCGGCGCAATGGCCCGAAGCAGGTTCACTCGCGCAACTGACGCGTGTGGCGATCATCAGTCTGGTGCTTGGCGCGCTGTGTTTGTTGTTCGCTGGCGAGAACGCGGTGTGGCCAGTTCGCGTTGCTGTGTTGAGCGGTATCTTGCCGGGATTGGTCGCGATCGAGTTGTTATTGCGTGCCGTTCTTTCAGTTTTCAGTCCTCGTCGCGAGCAGCTTGAGCCGACCCTGCTGGCGCGCAGTTTTGTCGCCGATATGCTGCGCTGGCCACCACAACCTCTACTCGCGTTGCAGCATGAATTGCACAACCGTTTTGGCATCGATCTGCGGCAGATCTGGGCGTTCAGTTACATGCGCCGCGCCTTTTTACCGGTGCTGGCGCTGGTCGCCACAGTGGGTTGGCTGCTCACCGGTCTCCACGAAATCCCGCTACAGGGCCGTGGTATTTATGAGCGTTTCGGCAAACCGGTGCAGGTATTTGGCCCCGGTTTGCACAGCGGTTTGCCTTGGCCGCTGGGGCGGGTGTTGATCATCGAAAATGGCGTGGTGCATGAACTGGCCACCAGCGTCGGCGACAACCCTATTCCGCTGCAAGCCGACCCCGCTGAAGGCCCTGCGCCGATCACCGCCAACCGTTTGTGGGACGCCAGTCACGTCAACGACAAGTCGCAAGTCATCGCCAGCAGCCGTGGCGAGCAGCAGAGCTTTCAGATCGTCAACATGGACGTGCGCTTCGTCTATCGCATCGGCCTCAGCGATCAGGCCGCACTGGCGGCGACGTACAACAGCGCGGATGTGCCAACGCTGATCCGCAGCACCGCCAGCCGGATTCTGGTGCACGACTTTGCCTCGCGCACGCTGGACGGTTTACTCGGTCAAGACCGGGTCGGGCTGGGCGAGGAGATCGGTCGCGCGGTGCAGCGTGATCTGCAATCACTCAACAGTGGCGTTGAAATTCTCGCCACGGTCGTCGAAGCCATTCACCCGCCGGCCGGTGCCGCCAATGCCTATCACAGCGTGCAAGCTGCGCAGATCGGCGCGCAGGCATTGATCTCCCGCGAGCGTGGCGCGGCTGCTGAAGCGAGCAATCAGGCGCAGTTGCAGGCCAGCCTAGCTCGCGATCAAGCCAGCGCCAATGCGCGGGAAACCCGTGCCACGGCGCAGGCGGCGGATCTGCGCTTCAGCGCCGAGCAAAAGGCCTACGCCAGTGCCGGCCAGGCCTTTGTGCTGGAGCAATACCTTGGCCAGCTCGGCCAAGGCCTGAGCAAAGCGAGATTGCTGATACTCGACCACCGTCTGGGCGGCAGCAGCAATGCGCCGACCATCGACCTGCGTACGTTCACGCTGCCGGCTGACCCGACGCCTGCGCGCACCACCGCTCAACCAGGAGTCGCCCATTGAGCCAGTCGCACACACACGATCATCATGACCACGGTGGCCACGATCACGGTCACGGCGGGCATCACCATCACCACGGACATCATCACGGTGCACCGGAAGAGGCGGGGCCTTTTCCTTGGCGGCGGATGGGCTGGGCAGTCTTAGTGGTAGCGTTTGCCATTGCGGCGGCGAGCCTGGTGCAGGTGCGTTCCGGCGAGGCCACGGTTATTACACGCTTTGGCAATCCATCGCGGGTACTGCTTGATCCGGGTTTGAGTTGGCGTTGGCCGGTGCCGTTCGAGGCGGCGATTCCGGTCGACCTGCGTTTGCGCACGACGTCCAGCGGCTTGCAGGATGTCGGCACTCGTGACGGTTTGCGCATCATCGTGCAGGCCTACGTGGCGTGGCAGGTGCAGGGCGATGCGGACAACGTGCAGCGTTTTATGCGTGCGGTGCAGAATCAGCCGGACGAAGCCGCGCGGCAGATTCGTACCTTTGTCGGCTCGGCGCTGGAAACCACCGCGAGCAGTTTTGATCTGGCGAATCTGGTGAACACTGATGCCAGTCAGGTGCGTATCGCCGATTTTGAAGCCCAGTTGCGCCAACAGATCGATCAGCAATTACTCGCGACGTATGGCGTGCGGGTTGTGCAAGTCGGCATCGAGCGTTTGACCTTGCCGTCGGTGACACTCACCGCCACGGTCGATCGTATGCGCGCCGAGCGTGAAACAATCGCCACTGAACGTACGGCCATCGGCAAACGAGAGGCCGCGCAAATCCGTTCTGCTGCCGAGCGCGATGCGCGAATTGTGCAGGCTGACGCAACGGTAAAAGCGGCAGAAATCGAAGCGCAGTCTCGCGTCGAAGCGGCGCAGATTTATGGTCGTGCGTACGCCAGTTCGCCGCAGCTCTACAACCTGCTGCGCTCACTCGACACCCTCGGCACCATCGTCACGCCGGACACCAAACTGATTCTGCGTACCGACGCCGCGCCATTCCGTGTACTGGTTGACGGCCCGCCGACACTCGACAGCAAATCCGGATCGCAGCCATGAATGAAGAAGTTCCACGTGGAACACATGCGCTGAACAGTCCATGGATTCAGGCCGGGCGTTTGGCATTTTTTGCCTTGTACGCGGTAACGATCCTGGCGGCATTGGCCTGGGTGTTTTCCAATGTGCGGCAAATTGATCCGCAAAATCGCGCAGTGGTTTTGCATTTCGGCGCGCTGGATCGCATCCAGAATGCCGGTCTGCTATTGGCCTGGCCGCAGCCATTCGAACAGGTGATTTTGCTGCCGGCAGCCGATCGGGTGATCGAGCGTCGCGTCGAGAATCTGTTGCGCAGTGATGAGGCGTTAAAGGCCGATCGGCTCGCTTCCTTTGCCACCCCCCTGAGCGATGCATTGGCTGGATCCGGTTATTTACTGACCGGTGATGCCGGCGTGGTGCAACTGGATGTGCGGGTGTTTTACAAAGTCACTGACCCTTACGACTTCGTGTTGCAGGGCGAGCATGTCTTGCCGGCGCTGGATCGTCTGGTGACACGCAGCGCGGTGGCGCTGACGGCCGCACGCGATCTGGACACCATTCTGGTCGCTCGCCCGGAGTTGATCGGCGCTGACAATCAAGCCGCGGAACGTCGGGAAAAACTGCGTGGCGATCTGGTGCAAGGCATCAACAAACGTTTGGCCGAGTTGAAGGCAGACGGGCAGGGCATCGGCATCGAAGTGGCGCGAGTCGACGTGCAATCGAGTCTGCCCGATCCCGCTGTCAGTGCTTTCAACGCGGTGCTGACCGCCAGTCAACAGGCCGACAAAGCCGTGGCCAACGCGCGCACCGACGCCGAGAAACTGACCCAGACCGCCAACGAACAAGCCGACCGCACGCTGCAAGTCGCTCACGCGCAGGCTGGTGAGCGCTTGGCCAAAGCCTCTGCCGACACGGCTACGGTGTCGAGTCTGGCCAACACTACCGACCCGCAAATGCTCCTGCGCCTGTACCGCGAGCGCATGCCGAAGATTCTCGGCCAGGCCGGATCGGTGACCACGGTCGACCCGAAAGACGATTCCCGCCTGATCATTCAGGGAGCCAGTAAATGACTGCGACAACCGCCGCACCGAGCCTGTTGTCCTCGGCCGAACAACGCCGCGCTGCACGGCAACTGACCTTGGCTATGCTCGCGCTGGGCCTGTTGGGTCTGGGTTTGATCTGGCGCTGGCAGATGCCCGAGCAAACCGGTGTCAGTCAGTTGCTGCTTGGGTTTGCATCGTTATTGGTGGGCGTGCCGGTGATGCGTTCGGCGTGGTACAGCCTGCGCTATCCGAGCCTGCACGGCATCACCGATCAACTGATCGCCCTGGCGATGCTTGGCGCCTGGGCGACCGGTGATCTGCTGACGGCGGCGTTGCTGCCTATCATCATGATCTTCGGCCATGTGCTCGAGGAGCGTAGCGTCATCGGCTCGCAGGAGGCGATCCATGCCCTTGGCCAACTGACGCGCAGCCATGCGCGCAAGGTTCAAGCAGATGGCTCGATCATCGAAGTGGACAACGGCACGTTGAAGGCCGGCGACACCGTTGAGGTGCGCGCCGGTGATCGGATTCCCGCCGATGGCCGAGTGTTGTCCGGCCAAGCCAGTCTCGACACCGCTTCGATTACCGGTGAATCGGTGCCGGTCGAGGCGGGCGTCGGCCTGTCGGTCTTCGGCGGTGCGATCAACCTCGACGGCCTGCTGCGTATCGAAGTGACGCGCATCGGTGGCGAGTCGACGCTGGGCAAGGTCATTGCATTGATGCAGAACGCCGAACGCTCGAAACCGCCAATCACCCGTTTGCTCGAACGTTACGCCGGCAGCTACATGGTGCTGGTGTTGCTGCTGGCGGCGGTAACCTGGTTTATCACTCACGATGCGCAAGCGATGCTCGCGGTATTGGTCGCTGCCTGTCCGTGTGCGTTGGTACTGTCGGCTCCGGCCACGGCGATTGCCGGTGTGGCGGTGGCCGCACGTCACGGCATTTTGATCCGCAGCTCGGCGTTCCTTGAGGAATTGGCCGACTTGACCTCGCTGGTGGTCGACAAGACCGGCACTCTGACTTACGGCACTCTGCGCTTGCAATCGATCAACGACCCGCGCGCAGAGTCATCCGTGATCATCGCGCTCGCCGCCAGCCTCGGCGCAGCGAGCAGCCACCCGGTCAGTCGTGCGCTCGCGGGGTTGGTCAGTCAGGAAGAGTCTTTACCCCTGACTGATATTCACGAGCGCCAAGGCCTCGGCGTGGTGGCCAAGACCGCGCAGGGTGTAGCCGCGCTGGGCCGACCGGAGTTGTTCGCGCAACTGGGCATCACCACGACAACGGTTCCCGATCACGACGGACCCATCGCCGGGTTGGCATTGAACGGTGAATTCCTCGCCTGGTTGTTGCTCGCCGACACGGTTAAGCCGGAAGCCCGTTTCGCCCTCGACGAATTGCGAGAGTTGGGTCTGGGCCGACAATTGCTCCTGACTGGCGATCGCCAAAGTGTCGCGCAATCGCTGGCCAGAGACGTCGGCTTGCATGAGGTGGAAGCCCAAGCCTTGCCTGAGGACAAACTCAACCGCGTACTCAAGGAAATCAACAGTGGCTTCCGGCCGATGGTGGTCGGTGACGGCATCAACGATTCCCTCGCGCTCAAGGCGGGCGTGGTCGGTGTGGCGATGGGCGCGGGCGGAGCGGACATCGCACTGGCCTCGGCCGACATCGTCTTGATCGGCAGTGACCTGCGCCGCCTCGGTACTTGTGTACGGCTCAGCCGCCAGTGCCGCAAGACGTTGCAGGTCAACGTGATCATCGGCCTGGGCTGGACGCTGGCCATCGTCGTGTTCGCTGCATTCGGTTGGCTGGGTGCCGCCGGGGCGATGATTGCCGCGCTGTTGCACAACCTCAGCACATTGCTGGTCCTTGGTAATGCCGGGCGCTTGCTGCGCTTTCAGGAGCCGTTGCTCAAGCTGGAAAAAGACCGTTGAAATTATTTTTCGATCCTCTGTAACGCCATCGGGGCGGCTCTCTCTAGTGCTATGTCGGGACTGAACAACCTTCCAGCCGACGCCCCTGACGATTACCGAGGATAAGAAAAATGACCATCAAGACCGCTGCTGCTGGTGCCGCTCTCGCTTTGGCCGCCGCCACAATGTTTGCCGGTGTTGCCACGAATGCGATGGCTGCCGATGCCCAAGTCCATTGCTACGGCGTGAACGCGTGTAAAGGCCAGAACGACTGCAAAACCAAAGACCACGCCTGCAAAGGCATGGGTTCCTGCAAAGGCCAGGGCTTCAAGGCGATGACTCAGGCGGCATGCGAAAAAGCCGGTGGCAAGGTCGGCGAATAACTGACCGGCAAGTGTTGCCGCAGTGGTTTGCGCCACTGCGGCCACTTTTTATCAGGAGTCCGCACATGTCTGCTTCTCTTCCTTTTCTGGGTTATGGCCTGGGTTTGCGCAGCGCCTATTACCAGCAGATCCTTGAGCAGTCGCCGGACGTCGACTGGTTTGAAGTGGTCTCGGAAAATTTCATGGTGCAGGGCGGCAAGGCTCTTTATTACCTCGACGCCATCGCCGAGCGCTATCCGCTGGTGATGCACGGCGTATCCCTGTCCATCGGCGGGCCGCATGCCCTCGATCCGGACTATCTGCAACAACTCAAGCAATTGGCCGAACGGGTCCGACCGGCATGGATCTCTGATCACCTGTGCTGGAGCCGTGGCAATGCCCATCAGTTACACGACCTGCTGCCGTTGCCTTACACCGAAGAAAGCCTGGATTACATTGCTGCTCGGGTGATACAGGTTCAGGACATTCTGCAGCGTCCATTGGTGCTGGAGAACGTTTCCAGTTACGTGCGCGGTGCCTCGGATGATTTCACCGAGTGGGAATTTCTCGCAGCGCTGAGCCGCGAGAGCGGCTGTGAATTGCTGCTGGACGTGAACAATGTCTACGTCAGTTCACGCAATCATGGCTTCGATCCGTGGGCTTTCATCAGCAGCCTGCCCATCGATAAAGTTCGCCAATTGCATCTGGCGGGGCACAGTGATTACGGCGATTACGTGATCGACACCCACGACCATCCGGTGAGCGATCCGGTTTGGGCGCTCTATCAACGCACGCTCGAACACTTCGGCCCGGTGGCCACGTTGCTGGAACGCGACGATCATTTTCCGCCCTTCGAAGCGCTGCTCGATGAACTGCAAACGGCCCGTGAGCTCGGCAACAAGGTACTGGCCGGGAGGCAGCAATGCGCCTGAGAGAGTGGCAACTGGCGTTTGAAGCGTTTCTGCTCGAAGAAGACCTCAGCGCAAATCCGACCTTGGGCGAGACTCTGATCGGTGGCCCGACACTGGATGTCGGCACGGGACTGGCGATCTATCACAACGCCTACAAGGCGCGTCTACTGGAAGTCTTGCGCAATGACTTTCCGACGATCCTGCACTGGATGGGCGACGAGGAATTCGACCGACTCGCCGCTGCGTACATCCGCCAGTTTCCGTCAGCGCATTTCAGCCTGCGCTGGTTGGGCAAAGGCTTCGAAGGCTTTGTCCGCGAGCATCTGGTGCCGGAGCAGAGTGCGCCGCTGGCCGAGCTGATTGCGCTCGAATGGGCCTTCACATTGGCCTTCGATGCACCTGCCGCTGCGCCGCTGACGATTGAGGACATGGCGGCTTTGGCTGCGGAGGAGTGGCCGGAATTGCGCGTCAGGGCGGTGCCGTCCATGCAGTGGCTGGAGTGCCGCTTCAATAGCCTTTCATTATGGCGCTCGGTAAAGGAAGAAGAGGAATTCCCTGACAGCGAGGCGCTCGAAATCCCTCAGATCTGTCTGATCTGGCGCAATGAGTTGATCTGCAATTACCGCAGCCTCGATCCGCCGCAAGCCTCGGCCCTCGCGGGCTTGCTCAACAGTGGCTGGAGTTTCTCCGAACTGTGCGCCGAGTTAGCAGTCACTTATGGTGAGGGCGCGCCACTTCAAGCGGTTACCTGGTTGAAACAGTGGATACAGGACGGTTTGCTGGAGCGTCTGCATCGATAGCCAAGGCTAATCAAATCGATAGCCTGCTATTTTTCCCGGATGGTCTACCCTCAGATCTGACGTCTGAAACAAGGGGGGGATTTTCCATGCTCGCGCAACTTCCACCGGCCTTACAGAATCTGCAGCTTCCGCTCCGCCTGCGACTCTGGGATGGCCATGAGTTCAATCTGGGGCCGTCGCCCAGCGTTACCATCGTGGTCAAGGACCCGACAATGGTCACCCAGTTCACCCATCCAAGCCTTGATGCGCTCGGAGCGGCATTTGTTGAAGGCAGACTTGAGCTGGAGGGCTCGATCAGCGAGGTCATCCGGGTCTGCGACGAATTGAGCAACGCTTTGCTCGGCGAAGACGACGACAGTCAGCCAGTGCGTTCGGTGCACGACAAGGAAACCGACGCCAAAGCCATTTCCTATCACTACGATCTGTCCAATGCGTTCTACCAGCTCTGGCTGGACAGCGACATGGCCTATTCCTGCGCATATTTCGAAACGGGCAGTGAATCCCTCGAGCAGGCGCAACAAGCCAAATTCCGCCACCTGTGCCGCAAGCTGCGTTTGCAGCCGGGTGACTATCTGCTGGATGTCGGCTGCGGCTGGGGTGGTCTGGCGCGTTATGCCGCGCGTGAATTCGGCGCCAAGGTGTTTGGTATCACGTTGAGCAAGGAACAACTGGAACTGGCTCGCGAGCGGGTCAAAGCCGAGGGCCTGGAAGAGCAGGTCGAACTGCAATTGCTCGACTATCGCGATCTGCCTCAGGACGGGCGTTTCGACAAGGTGGTCAGCGTCGGCATGTTCGAACACGTTGGCCACGCCAATCTGGCCGAGTACTGCAAGACCCTGTTCGGCGCGGTGAAGGAGGGCGGTCTGGTGATGAATCACGGCATCACCGCCAAACACACTGATGGTCGTCCGGTGGGACGCGGTGCCGGGGATTTCATTGAGAAGTATGTGTTCCCCAACGGCGAATTACCGCACCTGGCGATGATCTCGGCCGAGATCAGCGAAGCCGGTCTGGAGATTGTCGACGTTGAAAGCCTGCGCTTGCACTACGCGCGCACGCTGGACCACTGGAGCGAGCGGCTGGAGGACAACCTTGAAGCCGCTGGCAAACTGGTGCCGGATCAAGCGCTGCGCATCTGGCGCCTGTACCTGGCCGGCTGCGCTTATGCGTTTGCGCGCGGCTGGATCAACCTGCACCAGATCCTCGCGGTGAAGGCGCATGCGGATGGCAGCCATGAATTGCCGTGGACGCGCGACGACATCTATAACCCTTGACCCTTGTTGAGCCTTCTCCATGTGGCAGGGGCTTAAAGAATCGGTGAAATCAGCCGGGCGACCCGCATGCCGATCTGTTGCAGGCGGTGGATCTCCCGGCTTTCTTCTTGGGCGACCTCGTAGGCTTGCGCGAAATCGGCGATGAGCATGTTTTCCACGCTGGCGGCGAAGTCAGTGTCGACGGTCAGCAGCATCACTTCGAAATTCAGCCGGAACGAACGGTTGTCCAGATTGGCGCTGCCGATTGCGCTGATTTCGCTGTCGATCAACACCACTTTCTGATGCAGGAAACCGGGTTCGTAGCGGAATACCCGCACGCCGGCGCGCACGGCTTCAAAGGCGTAGAGACTGGACGCGGCGTAAACGATGCGGTGATCGGGACGCGATGGCAGCAGCAATCGCACGTCGACGCCGCGCAACACGGCCAATCTTAATGCGGCGAATACGGCCTCGTCCGGAATGAAATACGGGCTGGTGATCCACACTCGCTCGGTCGCCGCGTGGATCGCTTCGACAAAGAACAGCGAGCAGGTTTCGTAGGCATCCGCCGGGCCGCTGGCGAGCAGTTGGCAGAGCACGCCGTCATCCGGGTACTCGTCAGGCAGGATCAGTGGCGGCAGGGCGCGCGCGGCCCAGAACCAGTCTTCGGCAAAGGATTCCTGCATGCACGCGACCACCGGGCCGCGTACCTTCACATGCGTATCGCGCCAAGGCGCCAGCGGTGGTTTTTCGCCCATGTACTCATCGCCGACGTTATGCCCGCCGACAAAACCGACGACGCCGTCGACCACGACAATCTTGCGGTGGTTACGAAAGTTGACCTGAAAGCGATTGAGCCAGCCGCTGCGTGTGGCGAAGGCTTTGACCTCGACGCCGCCATCACGCAACGTCTGCACGTAGCTGTGGGGCAGGGCGTGGCTGCCGATGCCGTCGTAAAGCAGATGGATTGCTACGCCTTGAGCAGCCTTCTCCAGTAGCAGATCACGCAGGCGCTGACCGAGCCGATCATCGTGGATGATGAAAAACTGGATCAGCACAGCTTGTTTGGCCTGATCGATCGCGTGGAAAATCGCCTCGAAGGTGGCTGTACCGTTGATCAACAATTGCACTTCGTTGTTCGCCAGACACGGCATGCGTCCGAGTTTGGGCATTGCGCGCAGCGAAGCGTAGGCATTTGAGGCGCGCGCGGTCAGGGCTTCTTCCACCCATGGGCGCCAGTTCAACTCGGAGATGGCCTGGCGCATTTGTTCGTTGGCCTGGCGCCGTGCCTTGATGTAACCGTCAAAGGTGCTACGGCCGAACACCAGGTACGGAATAAGCGTGAGATAGGGAATGAAGATCAGCGACAATGCCCAGGCGATCGAGCCTTGAGCCGTGCGCACGGTGAGCACCGCGTGAACGGCGGCGATCAAACCAAAGGTGTGTATCAGGGCGATCAGATAACCGAAAATGTGCGGTCCAAAATAATCCATGGGGCAGCCTTGCTCCGCAAGATTCTAATGCCTTAACAGACCATGTTCTGTCGCGAATGTCGCTATTTAATTGGGGCATGAACCGAAGCAATCGGCCGACGTCTAACGGCCACTACTGATCAGGAGTTTTTCGATGAACGTTCGTCTGCTGGGTTTGGCGCTGGGCCTGGGTTTGGCATTGCCGGTGGTTGCGCAGGCGCAGATGCTGCAGCCGGGGCTGTGGGAAATGACATCGAGCAACGTCAAGGTCGATGACCAGCCGATGGATGTGCAATCGATCCTCGGCCAGTTACAGGGCCAGATGACCCCGCAACAGCGCGCGGCGCTGGAGAAGAACGGGATCAATATCGGCGGCAAGGGTATTCGTGCCTGCCTCACGCCGGAGCAGGTGGCGACTAACGATATTCCGCTGGCCGACCCGCAATCGGGCTGCAAACAGCAGATCACCGATCGCACCGGCAATCAGTGGAAATTCCGCTTCAGTTGCCCGAAAGCGCAGGGCACCGGGGTGGCGACATTCCTCAGTGATCGTGAATTCACCACCGTGGCCAACGGCACGTTCAACGCCATCGGGATCAACCAGAAGGGCAGTCTGGAAACCCGTGCAGTCTGGCTAGGCCAGGACTGCGGCGCCGTTAAACCCCGCGCATAAAAAGCATCGCCAGCAGGCTGGCTCCCACAGGGAAATGCATTCCACATGTGGGAGCGACGCTGCGACGAATCGACCGGCTCGCGAAAGCGTCATCACATTCAGCGCATAAACCTCAGCGCCAACCCCCGACACGCCTCGTTCACCCGACCTTCCCGCCACGCAATCTTCCCCGACACAATCGTCGTACTCACCTGATGGCGAAAGCTGCGCCCGGCAAACGGCGTCCATCCGCACTGCGACAGAATGGGTTGTCGACTCACTTCCAGCGCTTGCGGCTCTACCAATACCAGATCGGCCCAGTACCCCTCACGTAGATACCCACGATCGGGAATCGCAAACAGATCCGCGACACTGTGGCTGGTCTTCGCCACCAACGTAGTGATTGGCAGCACATCGTCCGCCACCAACTCCATCAGTGCCGGCAACGCGTGCTGCACCAATGGCAAACCCGAAGGTGCCTGCGCATAAGGTTGCTGCTTTTCATCCCAGGTATGCGGTGCATGGTCACTGCCGATCACGTCCAGTCGATTGCTGTTCAGGGCCGCGCGCAACGCATCGCGATCGGCTTGGGTCTTGATCGCCGGATTGCATTTGATCAGGTTGCCGAGGTGGGAGTAGTCGCGATCATCAAACAGCAAATGGTGCAGGCAGACTTCCGCTGTAATGCGTTTTTGCCCCAGCGGTCTGTCTTCGAACAACGCCAGTTCGCGCGCCGTGGTCAGGTGCAAAACGTGCAGGCGCGTGCCGTGACGTTTCGCCAGATCAACCGCCAGTGAAGAAGAGCGATAACAGGCCTCGGCATTACGGATCAACGCATGCGCCGCCGGCGGCAAGTGATCGCCGAACAGCTCATGCAAGTTGGCCGCATTGGCATCGATGCTGGGCGTATGCTCGCAGTGAGCCAAGAGGATCGTCGGCACCTCGGCGAACAGCCGTTCAAGGATCTGCGGATCATCCACCAGCATGTTGCCGGTCGACGCCCCCATGAACACTTTTACGCCTGCCACTTCGCAGGGATTGAGTGCCGCCACCGTGTCGAGGTTGTCCTGACTCACACCAAAGTGAAAGCCGTAGTTGGCCACTGAGTTGATTGCTGCCCGGCGCTTTTTATCCGCCAGTGCGTCGAGGGTGAGGGTGGCCGGGTGGGTGTTGGGCATGTCCATGAAGCTGGTGATGCCACCGGCGACCGCCGCCCGCGACTCGGTGTGAATGCTGCCCTTGGCCGGCGCACCGGGTTCTCGAAAATGCACTTGGTCATCGATCATCCCCGGCAGCAGCCATTGGCCCTTCGCATCGATTTCCACCTTGGCGTTTTCGCCTTCGATGCTGCGGGCAATCTTGACGATGCGCCCATTGCTGACCAACAGATCGCCGTCAAACTCGCGTCCTTCGTTGACCAGTCTTGCGTTGCGAATCAGCACGCTGTCCATGGTTCAGAACTCGTTCTGCAAGGCTTTGTAGCCGCGCACCAGATCGACGTTGGTGCGCGCCACATCTTCGGAAAACTCCGAGGCGCTGACGCTCACCGGTGGAAATTGCGAGAGGTCGGTGTTCGGGCCGATGCGAGTCGTGGAGGGCACATAGAAGGCGTCCGGCAAATCCCGACCGTCGACCACCGAGTTGTGCCGCACCACGCAACCGTTGCCGACGACGCAGTTGAACAGGACGCTGTTGAAGCCGATGAACACGCGATCGCCGACGACGCAGGGGCCATGCACGATCGAGCGGTGGGCGATGGAACTGTACTCACCGATAGTCACCGCCGCGCCGGATTTGGAATGAATGACCACGCCGTCCTGGATGTTCGAATTGGCGCCGATGGTGATCGGCTGCATCTCGCCCGAGGCGTCCACTTCGTCGGCGCGGATCACCGCGTAGGGACCGACGAAAACGTTCTCGCCGATCACCACCTTGCCGCAGATGATCGCGGTTTTATCGACGTAGGCCGACTCGGCAATGTGCGGCAAATCACCTGAAGGATTCTTGCGGATCATGGCTGGCTCAGTGCGTCGTAAAGGGTGTTGAGGTTGTATTCGAACAGACCGGTGAAAGTGCTGGCGGGACCGCTGGCAGCGAGGGCATCCGAGTAGAGCGTGCCACCAATGTGCGCGCCACTTTCGTCGGCGATCTGTTTGAGCAGGCGTGCGTCCTTGATGTTTTCCATGAACACCGCTTTGACGTGGGCCTGGCGAATCTGGGTAATCAGCGCCGCGACTTCGGCGGCGGCGGGGTCGCGTTCGGTGGACAGACCTTGCGGTGCCATGAAGTCGATGCCGTACGCCTGACCGAGATAACCGAAGGCATCATGGCTGGTGACGATCTTGCGGTTGCCGGGTGGCAGCGCACCGAGTTTGGCCTTGGCCTCAGCGAGCAGGGCGTAGATCTGCTTCAGGTAGGTTTTGCTGTTGCGTTCGTAGTCGGCTCTATTCGCCGGATCGGCAGCAATCAGGGCTTTGCTGATATTGGCGACATACAACTCGGCGTTGGCCAGATTGTGCCAGGCATGCGGGTCGGGAACGGTTTCGCCGTCTTCATCCAGCGAGCGTGGAATCACGCCGTGGCTGGCGCTGACGACCGTGGCTTTGGTATCCGTGCTGGTGAGCAGACGATCCAGCCATGGCTCAAACCCCAAGCCGTTTTTGATGACCAGTTTGGCTTTTAGCAGGGCTTTGGCATCGTCTGGCGTCGGTTCGTAAGTGTGTGCGTCGGCGTCCGGGCCGACCATGTTGGTGATCTGGACATGCTCGCCGCCGACCTGATGGACCATGTCGGCGAGGATGCTGAAGCTGGTGACCACCGGCAGTTTTTCCGCGGCCGACAATGACATCGACAGCATCAGGCTGAACAGCACGAGTAGAGCGCGCATCGGGAAACACCTCATTGGGATGTGAGCAAAGGCGGGCGGCGCAACAGACCGTGCACCGGCCCGAATACCACCGACAACAGATAGCCGAGGCCGGCGACCAGCACGATGGCCGGGCCGCTCGGCAACGAGTAGTAGAACGACAGCAGCAAGCCGAACCAGACCGAGAGGCAACCGATGACGGCCGCGATGGCGATAAGGGGTGGCAGACGGCGGCTCCAGAATCGCGAAGCCGCGGCGGGGAGCATCATCAGACCGACCACCATCAGCGCGCCGATGGCCTGGAAACCGATCACCAGATTGAGTACGACCAGCGTCAGGAAGACGCCATGGGCCAGTGGGCCGAGGCGGCTGACGGTTCTCAAGAACAGTGGGTCGAGGGTGTCGAGCAGCAACGGTTTGTAGATCAGGGCCATGGCGATCAGGCTGAGTCCGGACACCCACAGCATGCCGGTGAGGGTCGGCCCGTCGACGGCCAATGCTGAGCCGAACAACAGGTGCAACAGATCGAGGCGTTTGCCTGCGATGCCGAGTATCAGCACGCCACTGGCCAGCGAGATCGGATAGATCGCAGCGAGGCTGGCGTCTTCGCGCAGACCGGTGCGGCGGGTAATCCAGGCGGCGAGGCCGGCCATGCTCAGACCGGCGCCCAAGCCTCCCAGCGTCAGCGCGGGCAGGCTCAGCCCGGCAAACCAGAAACCCAAGGCCGCGCCGGGAAGGATGCCGTGGGCCACGGCGTCACCGATCAGGCTCATCCTTCGCAGGATCAAGAACACGCCGAGCGGCGCGGTGCTGCACGCCAATACCAGGCCGCCGAGCAGAGCGCGGCGCATGAACACGAACTCATTGAACGGTTGCCAGAGGTGGGCGACGGTGTGCATCAGGCCACCTGTGTTTGAGGTGTTTGCTGAATGAGTTCTGCGCTCGCGCCAAACACGCAGTCGCGGTTTTTGATCAGCAACGTTTCGGGAATGTGTTGGCGCACGGCGGCGAGGTCGTGGCACACCACGACCAGTGTTCGACCTTCGCCATGCCAGGCGTGGATGTGCTGCCAGAGCAACTGCTGACCGATTTCATCGAGTGCCGCGTGGGGTTCGTCGAGCAGCAGCACGGGCGCGTCGGTCAGGCTCAGTCGAGCGAGCAGGGCGCGTTGTAGTTCACCACCGGACAGGGCCATGAGTGGACGGTGTTCGAGTCCGCTAAGGTGCCAGTTGTCCAGGGCGTCTTTCAGGCGCTGGCTTCGTAGTTGAGTCGAGAGCCTGCGTCCCCAGAATCCGGCGGCGACCAACTCTTCGAGACTGATGGGGAATTGGCGATCCAGATGCTGTTGCTGGGGCAGAAAGGACAGCCCGCTTTGACGTGGAACACTCAGGGCGACTGTGCCTGCCAAAGGCTTCTGCAATCCGGCGATCACTTTCAGCAGGCTGCTTTTGCCACAGCCGTTGGCGCCGATGATCGCCGTCAGGCTGCCGCTGTCGAGCTCAAGGTTCAGGGGCGCGGTCAGTGGTTGGCCGGGTGCGCCCCAACTCAGGGATTGGCAGCGGATCATGCTTGCTCACGCTGCCAGTGGCTTTCGGCGACGGCGTCGTGAGCGTGCAGACTTTCAGCGTGGATCACACGCAGGTGAAATGCACTGACCCCCGGAGTACGTCGCAGGGCCAGATTCAGACGGCGCGCCGCGTCTTCGCAAAACATCAGGTTCTGCCCGTTGGCGAGGGCGAACGCTTGTTCGTCTGCGCGTTTCACGGCGGTTTGTACGGCGGTGCCGAGGGCAGCTTCAGCGTCATTGATGATCACGCTCAGAGGAAACTCATCAATGAATTCGTCGAGGTGAAGGTGCAGTTGTGCAGTGCTGCGTTGGCTATGTGGCGTGGCAATGATGCCTTGGGTCGAGCCAAGCCAAGCCAGAACGTCTGCGTGATGAAGGGCTGTGTTAGCGAAGTCGTCGATGAATTGTTGCTGGATCAACTGTCGCGCCAAGGCCGCAGAGCAAGGACAAGTTGAAGAGTAGGGCACTTCGATTTTGAGTTCCACGTGGAACACTTCATTTATCAGACTGGCGAAAATGCTCGCGGGATAAGACTTCCAGCCGGCCAATGGACTGATTAACGCCGGCCGCTTTAGCAACAAATCGCTATGGATATTCAGGTAAGCGCGGGTGGATAAACCTTCGTGGCTTTGCAGGAAACCCTTGAGCACCTGATGCAGTAGAGCAGGGGACAGATTCTTCTGTTCGAGTGCTTCCAAGGCCAGATACAGCCGCGACATATGAATGCCGCGTGCCTCGCCATCATCAAGACTGACACCCGCATCAGCCTTCGCGCTCAAGCGCTGACCCTCTATCAAGACAGGTAATGCAATGCCGTGCATGCCCACCCATTCAAGTGGCAACGCTTGGCGTGCGACCTGCGCGGCGATATCCGGAAGTGTCATCGAATTCATGTTCGGGACCATCGTGTTGATTGAATTGGATGTTACATTATAACAATTCAAATCACGACGCCTTTTTCATGAACAGGCTTTCATATGCACAGACGCCATTTGCTTAATCTGATCCTGGCCAGCGTTGCCTTCGCCCTCCCTTTCAGTGTTTCCGCCACGCAGATTCGCAGCGCCCGACTGTGGCGCTCTGATGAAAAACTGCGATTGGTGTTCGATCTAAGCGGTCCGGTGCGCTACAAAACCTTCACGCTCATGGCCCCTCAGCGTCTGATTATTGATGTGTCGGGTGCGAGTGTTGTCGCAGATTTCAGCCAACTGGCGCTGAACGGTACGGTGATTCGTTCGATTCGCTCCGGGCCTTCTGGCCACGGCGGTACGCGAATTGTTCTGGATCTGAGCAATCCGGTGCTGTTGAACAGCTTCCTTTTGGCGCCGCAGAAAGGCCAAGGTCATCGCCTGGTTCTGGATTTGGTCAGCGCAAAATCCGTGCCCAAGATTCCAATGGTTCCACGTGAAACACCTCAAATGAAGGTGCATCCAAGACGAGACATCATGGTTGTCGTCGATCCAGGGCATGGTGGAAAGGATCCCGGCGCAGTTGGCGCCAAGGGTGAAAGGGAAAAGGATGTGGTGCTTTCCATCGCGCAATTGCTCGCCAGACGCCTGAAAAAAGAGAAGGGCTTCGATGTGAAACTGGTGCGCAATGACGATTTTTTCGTGCCGTTGCGCAAACGCGTGGAGATCGCCCGTCAGCACAAGGCTGACATGTTTATCTCAGTGCATGCCGATGCAGCGCCGCGTCTGACTGCTTCCGGCGCGTCGGTGTATTGCCTGTCGGAAGGCGGTGCGACATCGGCGACGGCGCGCTTCATGGCGCAGCGGGAGAATGGTGCGGACCTGCTCGGCGCTACCCGTCTGCTCAATCTGAAAGATAAGGATCCGATGTTGGCGGGGGTGATTCTCGACATGTCGATGAACGCTACGATCGCCGCCAGTCTGCAATTGGGCAGCACGGTACTTGGCAGTCTGGCCGGCATCACCACACTGCATCAGAAACGTGTGGAACAGGCAGGATTCGCGGTTCTGAAATCGCCAGATGTACCTTCGATTCTGGTGGAGACAGGCTTCATTTCCAATCCGCGCGACAGTCAACGGCTGGTCACGGCGCGACATCAGCAGGCCGTGGCCAACGGATTGTTTGAAGGGTTGCAGCGTTACTTTGCGAAGAATCCGCCGATCGACAGCTACCTTGCCTGGCAGCAAGCGCAGCAATACACGCCGGTTTAGCAGCCGGCAATGCGGCTGCAGGTGAATTTCGCACTGCTGCCGCCCGAGCTGGAGAAGCGATTGATGGTCGTCCAGCCGACACGTCGGGTGTAGCCAACCCAGGCTTCGCCATCAGAGGCGATCCCGGTGAAGAAGGTCAATTGACCGAAACGGCTGTTGGTCTGCGCCCAATAACGCCGGCCATTCTTCTCAAAACCGCGCAGATAAAGGGTGTTGCCGACGGTGTTGACGCTATAGGCGTTGCCATCGGCGTCGACACAGGCCAGCAGGTTGGCGCTGCGTGTGCAGCTGGCGAGTGATGGCAATTGCGCAAAAGCGTTACCAGCCAGCAACAACCCAAGGCTCAAGATCGAGCATTTCAGCGCATTTTTCATGGTGATTTCCGGGTTCGGTATGGGCACAGCTTCCGGGTCTTTGTCGATCAAGACAAGAGAAGGCTGGTTTCTTACTGTTGTTATACTATAACATAAATCCACATTAAGCCTGGGCAGGCCGATTTCAAAGCGTTGGTTTTCTACGTGATACACCGTGGGAACCGCGAAAACGCCACGCGCAGCAAAAGCGCTGATTGGCTGCCTTCTAAAGAGGATTATCCAATGTCAGCAGAGTTGCCCGTCACCGTACTTTCAGGATTTCTCGGCGCCGGAAAAAGTACACTTTTGAATTACGTACTACGTAATCGAGACGGTTTGCGCGTGGCTGTTATCGTTAATGATATGAGCGAGATCAACATTGATGGCAGCGAAGTTCAGCGCGATGTCAGCCTGAATCGTGCAGAAGAAAAAATAGTCGAAATGAGTAACGGCTGTATCTGCTGTACGTTACGCGAAGACTTGCTGGAAGAAGTCAGCAAGCTCGCTCGTGAAGATCGCTTCGATTATCTGCTGATCGAATCCACCGGGATTTCCGAGCCATTGCCCGTGGCAGAGACGTTTACCTTCCGCGATGAGCACGGCCAAAGCCTCTCCGACATCGCGCGTCTGGACACCATGGTCACTGTAGTCGACGGTGTGAACTTCCTGCCGGACTACCAGGCAGCGGAAAGCCTCGCCTCCCGTGGCGAAATCCTGGGCGAGGAAGACGAGCGCTCCATCACAGATCTGTTGATCGAACAGATCGAGTTCGCCGACGTGCTGTTGATCAGCAAGATCGACTTGATCAGCCAGCGCGAGCGTGAGGAGTTGATCGCGATCCTCCAGCGTCTCAACGCCCAAGCGGAAATCATCCCGATGGTGATGGGCGAGGTGCCGTTGGAAAAAATCCTCAATACCGGACGTTTCGACTTCGAGAAGGCTGCACAGGCACCGGGCTGGCTGCAGGAATTACGCGGTGAGCACGTGCCGGAAACCGACGAGTACGGTATCGCCTCCACAGCCTATCGCGCCCGCCGGCCCTTTCACCCGCAACGCTTCTTCAGCTTCATCGATCGTCCTTGGCTGAACGGTAAATTGCTGCGCTCCAAAGGCTTCTTTTGGCTGGCGAGCAAACCCACTGACGCCGGCAGTTGGTCGCAGGCCGGTGGTTTGATGCGCCACGGTTTTGCCGGGCGCTGGTGGCGTTTCGTGCCAAAGGAGCAGTGGCCGCAAGACCAGGAAAGCACCGCCGCGATCATGGAAAACTGGACGCCGAGCGTAGGAGACTGCCGTCAGGAACTGGTGTTTATCGGTCAGAACATCGATTTCCTGCAGCTCTCAGCCGAACTGGATGCGTGTCTGCTCACCGATGAAGAGATGGCGCTCGGTGTAGAGGGCTGGCGTTCGTTCCTGGATCCCTTTGGCTCTTGGCACGAAGAGGCCGCCTGATGCTAGCGCTTAAATTGCAGCAAAACCGCACACGCGATCAGCATCAAGGTTCGACACCGAAGGCGCTGACGCGAATCCTCGAAGACGACACCAACCTTGCCGTCTGGCAACGTCAACTGCCGTTGCACATCAGCGAGTTCGCCCACCTGCTGCTGTCGCTGAATGAACCCTTGGCGGAATCGTTGTGCCTTGAGTTACCGGATGAGGACGCCGAACCTGATCTCACTGGCTTGGCATCAGGCTTCCGTGATCTGGAAGGCTACGAGGGTTTTATCGCCGACCTGAAATGGCTGGTCAGCGCATTCGCCTGCTTACTGGGGGCAAAGCGTGTAGGCCTGCGCCTGCGGGTGCTCGATAAAGCCATGTGTCCACGTTTCCATGTCGATCACGTGCCGGTGCGCCTGATCACGACTTATGCGGGCGTCGGCAGCCAATGGCTCAAGGAAGGTGCGATGGATCGCAGTCAACTGGGGCAGGCCAACGCCGAACCCCACATGCAAATACAGCAACTCGACAGCGGCGACGTGGCACTGTTGAAAGGCGAGAAATGGCACGGCAATGAAGGCTTCGGCCTGATCCACCGCTCGCCGCAGCCGGCGGCGGGCGAGCGCCGTCTGATACTGACCCTCGACTGGCTCGGCTGACGCCTCAAGGCTTGAGCCACGCACCTTGGCTCTGGCCTTCGCAATATGGCTGCAGATATGCCGCGTCCGTGGCTACGCCGTAATAGTGGATATCCTGGCGATAAGGCATATTGGCGACTTGCGCGTTGCTGCATACGCCAAATGCACCGCTCGGGCACTGATCGACGTACTGCACTTCGACCTTCTGCCCGGCCAGCGTCGGCTGACAGAAACCGTCATTGAACAGTTTCTCCGGGATATTGCGGTTCTGCTGACAGACTTTGACGTCGAGCCGCTCGCCCTGACTGTGCACCACGCAGGCCTGGGCCCATGCTTCGCTCGACAGCAGCGCCAACAGCAACGACCATCCCCTCCAACGCATCTTGGATCTCCTCAGAAAACGTCTAGCCATGTTGCAGAACATTCCTACCCATGTCATTGCTGGCCCTTTGGGCGCCGGCAAGACCAGCCTGATTCGCCAGCTCATGGCCCAGCGCCCGGAAGGCGAACGTTGGGCGGTATTGATCAACGAGTTCGGCCAGATCGGTCTCGACGCCGCCCTGTTGACGAGCGACGCCGATGGTATCGCACTGGGCGAAGTGGCCGGCGGTTGCCTGTGTTGCGTCAACGGCGCGCCGTTTCAGATTGGCCTGGGACGGTTGCTGCGCAAGGCGAAGCCGGATCGCCTGTTCATCGAACCGTCCGGACTGGGGCATCCGGCGCAGTTGATTAAACAGTTGAACGAGGCGCCGTGGCAGGGTGTGCTGGCGGTGCAGCCATGTGTCCTGGTGCTGGATGCTCAGGCGCTCAACGCGGGCAAAGTATTGCCGGCAGCGCAGCAGGCCGCGTTGGCCAGTGCGGGTTTGTTGCTACTGAACAAGGCGGAAAACCTTGATGAAGGTGAGCGGCAGAAAATCGCCGGTCAGCTTCCGCCGGTCCGGCAGATCTGGACGCAGCAGGCACGGCTCGCCTTGAACGAGCTACCGGGGCTGGCGGCGCAAGCGGTCATCGGAGTGGATAATCTGCTGGTGCCCCAAGGATTGGCGCAAATGCCGGCCGTCTGGAGCGACCCGACGGTGCCGATTTGCCTGAGTCAGGCGCAAGAGGGGGGCTGGAGCGTGGGTTGGCGTTGGCATCCGGGGCAGAGATTCGGCAAACGGCGCATTGCCGATTGGCTAGCGAATCTCGATTGGATCAGGGCGAAACTGGTTATCCACAGCGCAGATGGCTGGGTGTCGGCGAATGCGCTGGAGAATGCAGCGTTGAGCTGGCAGGCCAGTGAATGGCGAAAAGATTCGCGAATCGAGCTGATCTTCAGTGAAGTGCAGGATGTTGAGGTGCTTCAGAGAACGTTGTCGGGGTGCCGGGAGGGTTAAGATCAAAAGATCACAGCCTTCGGCAATTCCTACAGTCGTTCACGGTTTCCATTTGGTGTGTTCTTGCCGCCACTGGCTCAACTCGATCACTTCCGCCCGAGGCTTGTGCACTTCAACCACCGGCGGCGTGTCGTCGAACGGTGCCGGGTAGGGCGCCAGTTCGATCTGCGCACTGTGCGCGCCAAACTGGGTGACGGTGCCGTTATGCCGGGTTTCGCCGGTCACGGTGAACTCGAAGTTGTACACCCGCGCCAGTCGTCGGCGACCGTTGGCGTCCTTGATGAAACCGATCTTCTTCAGGGCAACGTTGCCGTCGAGCAGCTCGACCCGCACGTTCAGGCAATGCTGTTTGACCCGCTCCAGCGCGCGTTCGCGCAAGCCGTGGTTGTGCCACAGCCAGGCGCCGGCAGCGGCGAAGAGTATCAGCACAAAGATGTTTTCCAGGGTCAGCATCAACATCAAACTCCAAAAGATAGCGTCAGCTTAACTGCGTCGCCGGTCTGTCGTACAGGCTGTGTTTCGTCGCATACTGCGCGGCTTGAATTTCAATCGTTTTACGGAATGACCCGAATGAAACGTACGCCTCATCTGCTCGCCATTCAGTCCCACGTGGTGTTCGGCCACGCCGGCAACAGCGCCGCGGTTTTTCCGATGCAGCGGGTCGGGGTCAATGTCTGGCCGCTCAACACCGTGCAGTTTTCCAACCACACCCAATACGGCCAGTGGGCCGGCGAAGTGCTGGCGCCGCAACAGATTCCCGAGCTGGTCGAGGGTATCGCGGCGATTGGCGAGTTGGGCAATTGCGATGCGGTGCTGTCCGGTTATCTTGGCAGCGCGGCGCAAGGCCGGGCGATTCTCAGCGGTGTCGAGCGGATCAAGTCGGTCAATCCGAAGGCGCTGTATCTGTGTGATCCAGTGATGGGGCATCCGGAGAAGGGTTGCAGCGTGCCGACCGAGGTCAGCGATTTCTTGCTGGAAGAGGCGGCGGCCGTGGCGGACATCATGTGTCCGAACCAGTTGGAGCTGGATAGCTTCTCCGGGCGCAAGCCGCAGTCGCTGTTCGATTGCCTGGCGATGGCGCGGGCGTTGCTGGCGCGCGGGCCGAAAGCCGTGCTGGTCAAGCATCTGGATTATCCGGGTAAACCGGCCGATGGCTTCGAGATGTTGTTGGTGACGGCCGAAGGCAGCTGGCATCTGCGCCGTCCGCTGCTGGCGTTTCCGCGGCAGCCGGTGGGCGTGGGCGATCTGACGTCCGGCCTGTTCCTGGCGCGAGTGCTGCTGGGTGACACTCTGGTGGCAGCGTTCGAATTCACCGCGGCGGCGGTGCATGAGGTGCTGCTGGAGACTCAAGCCTGCGCCAGTTATGAGCTGCAGTTGGTGCGGGCGCAGGATCGCATTGCGCATCCACGGGTGAAGTTCGAGGCGACGGCGATCAGTCTGTAAGACCGCGTTGCCCTCATTCGCGAGCAGTCTCGCTCCCACAGGTTCAGCGTCAACCCTGTGGGAGCGAGCGTGCTCGCGAAAGCGGTCGTCTGAGTGTTACGAATCTCAGGCGTCGCCCTTGATCTCCTGATACCGCTTCTCCAGCTCCTGGCGAATCTGCCGACGCTGCTGCGCCTGCATATAACGACGCTTGTCTTCACTGTTCTGCGGTTGCAGCGGCGGCACGGCGGCCGGCTTACGCTGGTCATCCACCGCGACCATGGTGAAGAAGCAGCTGTTGGTGTGGCGCACCGAGCGCTCGCGGATGTTCTCGGTGACCACTTTGATGCCGACTTCCATCGAGGTGTTGCCGGTGTAGTTGACCGACGCGAGGAAGGTCACCAGTTCGCCGACATGGATCGGCTCACGGAAAATCACCTGATCCACCGACAGCGTCACCACGTAGCGGCCGGCATAACGGCTCGCGCAGGCGTAGGCCACTTCGTCGAGGTATTTGAGCAGGGTGCCGCCGTGGACATTGCCAGAGAAGTTGGCCATGTCGGGGGTCATCAGTACCGTCATCGACAGCTGGGCGTTTCCGGGTTCCATAACGTTCTCACGGATCAAGGCTGATTACTGGAAGCACCTCTGCGGGTGCCTGGTCGCTTTTCAAAAGCACCGTTATCGGGACGCCGGGCAACGGGACGCCGTCACGCCGGGATCGATCTGTTTCCATATATTGCACCGCCTTCCAGCCGCAAGTCGCGGTGTTAACCTGCAAAAGCCCCTTACAAAGGCAATTCCCACACGAAAAGCGGATTTTTACTTCACTCGCCCAGACCTTTCTGACGTCTGCCGGCGAGTCTCGTCATTCAAGGAGCCCACGCCATGCATGCCATCAGTTTTATTCAGGATCTGGCAGTGATCATGTTGGTCGCAGGTGTGGTGACCGTGTTGTTTCATCGCTTCAAACAGCCGGTGGTGCTCGGCTACATCGTCGCCGGCTTCATCATCGGCCCGCACACCCCGCCGTTCGGTCTGATCCACGACGAAGAAACCATCAAGACCCTCGCCGAGCTGGGGGTGATTTTCCTGATGTTCTGCCTCGGCCTGGAGTTCAGCCTGCGCAAGCTGTTCAAGGTCGGCGCCACAGCGTTTATTGCGGCGTTCCTCGAGATCGTCCTGATGATCTGGATCGGCTACGAAATCGGTCGCTGGTTCGACTGGAACACCATGGACTCGCTGTTCCTCGGCGCGATTCTGGCGATCTCCTCGACCACCATCATCGTCAAGGCCCTCAATGATCTGAAGATGAAAAACGAGCGCTTTGCGCAGTTGATCTTCGGCGTACTGATCGTCGAAGACATCCTCGGCATCGGCATCATCGCGCTGCTATCGAGCATTGCCGTCAGCGGCACGGTCAGCTCCGGCGAAGTGTTTTCCACGGTCGGCAAACTGTCGCTGTTCATGATCGTCGCGCTGGTGATCGGCATTCTGCTGGTACCGCGTCTGCTGGCCTACGTGGCCAAATTCGAAAGCAACGAGATGTTGTTGATCACCGTGTTGGGGCTGTGTTTCGGCTTCTGCCTGCTGGTGGTCAAACTCGAATACAGCATGGTGCTTGGCGCGTTCCTGATCGGCGCGATCATGGCCGAGTCGCGGCAATTGCTGAAGATCGAGCGGTTGATCGAACCGGTCCGCGACCTGTTCAGTGCGATCTTCTTTGTCGCCATCGGCTTGATGCTGGATCCGCTGATTCTGCTCGAGTACGCGTGGCCGATTGCGGTAATTACCGTAGCTGTCGTACTCGGCAAAATGTTGTCCTGCGGCCTCGGAGCGTTTATCGCCGGCAATGACGGACGCACCTCACTGCGCGTGGGGATGGGCCTGTCACAGATTGGCGAATTTTCCTTCATCATCGCCGCGCTCGGGATGACGTTGCAGGTGACCAGTAACTTCCTCTACCCGGTCGCCGTGGCGGTGTCGGTGATCACCACGCTGCTGACGCCGTATCTGATTCGCGCGGCGGATCCGCTGTCGATCAAGCTGTCCGGGGCCGTACCCAAACGTTTGGGGCGTGTGCTGGGTATGTACGGTGAGTGGCTGCGCAGCATCCAGCCGCAAGGCGAGGGCGCGATGCTGGCGTCGATTATCCGCAAGATCTTGCTGCAGGTCGGGGTCAATCTGGCGCTGGTGATTGCGATCTTCTTTGCTGGCGCGTATTTCGCCGAGCGCATTTCGCTGTGGCTGCAGGACTGGATCAGCGATCCGAGCTGGCAGAAGGCGTTGATCTGGGGCGGGGCGCTGCTGCTGTCGTTGCCGTTCCTGATTGCGGCGTATCGCAAGCTCAAGGCGCTGTCGATGCTGTTGGCGGAGATGGGCGTGAAGCCAGAGATGGCCGGGCGTCACACGCAGCGAGTGCGGCGGGTGATCTCCGAAGTGATCCCGATCCTCTCGCTGCTGGTGATTTTCCTGCTGTTGGCAGCCTTGTCGGCCAGTATTCTGCCGACCAACAAGTTGCTGGTGCTGATCGCCGTGGTCGCGGCCGCCGTGGCGGCGCTGCTCTGGCGCTGGTTCATCCGCGTGCACACACGGATGCAGGTGGCGCTGCTGGAAACCCTCGACAACCACAAGGAGTCGTCGGGACATTGACCTGCCGGGGCGGCTGGCCGATTAGCTTTCCAGCCAGACGTCCCGCGCCCAGTGCCACACCGATTCCCAGGATTCTTCGGTGATCAGCTCTTCTTCGCCGGACCACAGCACCACGGTGCCGTCTTCTTCGACGCAGTAGTAGTTGTCGCCGTCCTGACAGATCGGGATCAGGTCACGCGGCACGCCGATGTCCCATGCATTGGCTGCGACATCCGGCAGATAAGTGTGCGATTGCGGGTCGGTGACGGTCACCGGCTCAAGGCTGCCGTACACCACATCGCTGACGGTCAGCAAAAACTCTTTGAAGACAAACGGGATGTTGATGAAGAGTTCTTCTTCGATCTCAACGAGTTGGTCTTCGTCTGGCAATTCCAAAGGAACCGGTACGGGTTCGTTGGCTTCGCGCAGTTGTTCGATGATTTCTTCCACGTCCGGGATCCTCTTGCTTGAATGGCGCGGTTTATATGGGCCGGTTTATACAGTAGCTCGCTATAGATGCAACCGCGAAATAGAAAACCCCAGCCGAGGCTGGGGTTTTTATTACCGCAAGTGAAGCGTGGACAGGGATCAGCCGTTCTGGCGGATACCGGCCACCAGCCAAGGCTGGTTGTCGCCCTGCGGACGCTCCATGTTCCAGCTTTCGCTGAACACTTCGCCCTGATCGAAGCGCGAAGTCTTCGAAACACCGCTGAAGGTCAGGGTGGCGATGGTCTTGTCGGCACGGTCATCCACGCCGTCCAGTTGTACCTGGAGGTTGTCGATGTAGGTCGACTGGAACGCGTCGCCCAGATCTGCACGCTCACGCTTGAGGAACTCAAGCATTTGCGGGGTCACGAACTCGGCGATCTTGTCCATTTCGTTGGCGTCCCAGTGCTGTTGCAGCGACTGGAAGTGGCTGCGTGCAGCTTCAAGGAAGTTCTGCTCGTTGAACCAGGCCGGCGCGTTGATCACCGGACGGGCGGCAGCAGGTGCAGCCGAACCACCGAAGATCGAACCCATGGCAGCAGGTTTCTGCTCGAACACTTCACGCTGCATCGGCGCGCCGGCCGGAGCGAATTGCTCTTGCTGCTTGCGGCGACGCGCGGCGATGAAGCGGAAGATCACGAACGCGATCACGGCCATGATCAGGATGTCGAAGATCTGCATGCCCTGGAAGCCGCCGCCCATGAACATGGACGCGAGCAGGCCACCGGCGGCGATGCCGGCCAGAGGGCCGAGCCATTTCGAAGCACCGCCGGCCTTGGCGGCAGCGCCTGCGGCACCGGCAGCACCTGCGGTCGCAGCGGCACCGCCGACGCCTGGAGAAGAAGGAGCCATCTGGCTGGTCTGGTGCGTCGGCGCAGCGCCGGCGCTTTTGCCACCACCAAAGCGCTTGGCGTTGGCGTCGAGGCTCATCGTCAGGCCGATGCACAACGCCATGGCGATGCTAAGAAAACGTTTCATAAAGGGTATTCCCGTTTGTGGAGACACGCGCGCCATGTTGCACAGCTGAAGTGTTACTGGCTAGCGAGAGAGTGTTTCGGGCTTTTGCCTGACAGGTCGCGTTCAGCTTCGCGAGGCAATAAGAGCGTGTACTTTTGGCTGTAGGAAAAGGAGATAGGTTCCGCGGGATTGTTGGTCAGAACACCGAACCCTGTGGGAGCGAGCCTGCTCGCGAATGCTGCACCGCGGTCTATCAGATCAACCGCAGCGATTTCATTCGCGAGCAGGCTCGCTCCCACAGAAAAGCGAAACCGGCGTCAGATCGCTTCCAGCTTCGCGTAACCCAGCATCAGCCACTTGCTACCTTCGCTGAAGTTCACCTGTACCCGCGCTTGTGCACCGGCGCCTTCGAAGTTGAGGATCACGCCGTCACCAAAGATCGAATGGCGTACCGCCTGACCGAGGCTGAAACCTGTTTCCGGGATTTCGCTGCCACTGAACAGGTTGCTGCCGCTCATCGACTGATTGCCGCCGAACGGTCGGCTGACGCTGTTCGACAAGCGTACTTCCTGAATCAGACCTTTCGGTACTTCGCGTACGAAACGCGAAACCTTGTTGTAGGTCTCGCTGCCGTACAGGCGCCGGGTTTCAGCATAGGTCATCACCAGATTCTGCATCGCCCGGGTAATCCCGACGTAGGCCAGACGCCGCTCTTCCTCGAGACGACCGGGTTCTTCCAGGCTCATCTTGTGCGGGAACAGGCCTTCTTCCATGCCCACGAGGAACACGTAAGGGAATTCCAGGCCTTTGGCGCTGTGCAGGGTCATCAACTGAATGCTGTCTTCGTGTTCGTCGGCCTGGGTGTCACCGGCCTCCAGCGAAGCGTGGCCGAGGAACGCCGCCAGTGGCGTCAGTTCTTCGTCCTCTTCGGTGTTCTCGAAGTTGCGCGCGGCGCTGACCAGTTCCTCAAGGTTTTCTACCCGGGCCTGGCCTTTCTCGCCTTTTTCCGCTTCGTGATAAGCGATCAGGCCGGACTGCTCAATGACGGTTTGCGTCATCAGGTGCAGCGGCATCTCGGCGCACTTGGCGGCGAGGTTCTCGATCAGTTCGATAAACGCACCGAGGGCACCCGCCGCGCGACCGGTCAGGCCTTTGTTGGCGACCAGTTGGCGCATCGCTTCCCACATCGACACATCGCTGTGACGGGCGTGCTCGCGGATCGCTTCGACGGTTTTTTCACCAATACCACGGGCCGGCACGTTGATTACTCGTTCCAGCGCTGCATCGTTGCCCCGACCTTCGAGCAAACGCAGGTAGGCCATGGCGTTCTTGATTTCGGCACGTTCGAAGAAGCGCTGACCGCCATAGATGCGGTACGGAATGCGTTCGCGCAGCAAGGCTTCTTCGAGAACGCGCGATTGGGCGTTGGAGCGGTACAGAATCGCGATATCGCTGCGAGCGAGGCCGGTTTTCAGCGCGCTTTCGATGGTTTCGACAACGTAGCGTGCTTCGTCGTGTTCGTTGAACGCGGCGTACAGATTGATTGCTTCGCCGTCGCCACCGTCGGTCCACAGCTCTTTGCCCAGACGCCCGGTGTTGTTGGCGATCAGGGCGTTGGCAGCCTTGAGGATGCCGGCGGTGGAGCGGTAGTTCTGCTCCAGACGAATGGTCACCGAATCCGGGAAGTCGGAAGAGTACTGATGAATGTTCTCGATCTTCGCGCCACGCCAGCCGTAAATCGACTGGTCGTCGTCGCCGACCACCATCAGGCTGTCGCCACCCTTGCCGAGCAGGCGCAACCAGGCGTACTGCACGGCGTTGGTGTCTTGGAATTCGTCCACCAGAATATGGCGGAAGCGCTTTTGATAATGCGCCAGCAGGCCCGGGTGATCGCGCCACAGGTCGAGGGCACGCAGCAGCAGTTCAGAGAAATCGATGACGCCGGCACGCTGGCACGCCGCCTCGTAGGCTTCATAGATGCCGCGCATGGTCGCCAGATACAAATCGCCGCTGGCCTGAATATGTTGCGGACGCAGGCCTTCGTCTTTCTGGCCATTGATGAACCACTGCGCCTGACGCGCCGGCCAGCGTTGCTCGTCCAGGCCCAGCTCGCGGATTACCCGCTTGACCAGGCGTTGCTGGTCATCGCTGTCGAGAATCTGGAAAGTCTGGCTCAGGCCCGCTTCCTGCCAGTGCGCCCGCAGCAAGCGGTGCGCCAGGCCGTGGAAGGTGCCGACCCACATGCCGGCCGGGTTGATGCCCAGCAACTGCTCGATGCGATGACGCATCTCGGCAGCGGCCTTGTTGGTGAAAGTCACCGACAGGATGGAGTGGGGCGAGGCGTTTTCGACCTGGATCAACCAGGCGATACGGTGCACCAGCACTCGGGTTTTACCGGAACCGGCGCCGGCCAGGACCAACTGACGGCCAACGGGGGCTGCTACGGCCTGGCGTTGGGCATCGTTGAGGGAGTTCAGCAGAAGGGAGAGATCATCGCGCATCGGGGCATTCTAGGGTGCGCCGCAGGCCCGGGCAAACCGAGCTTTGCATTAGCCGATGAAACTCCCGTCGATGACGACCGGTCGGTCACTGGCTACAGGCATCGGCCCGCCGCGCTTCAAGGGTTTGAACGGTGGCAAAGGGTGGAACGGTTTCGCTGAAATTATGATGTGGAGCAGTTTGGCAACGGGATCGGCTTGTGTATGCTCCGTCCACGTTTCGGGCGCACGCCCTCCTTATAAGAACAAGAACGTTGCCCATGACCCTCAGCTCCGAACTGTCGGGCCCCTCTGTGGAACCCCGGGTTATCCGCAAGCGCTATGCCGTCGAGATGGCGGTCGAGCGCACGCGTCTGCTGTATCAGGGCTCGTTGTTGCCCACGCTGTTCATGTTGATCAATGGTCTGGTCTGCGCCGGTTTGCTCTGGAGCCCGCAGCGCTACTTCGTGGTCAGCGTCTGGCTGGTGTGGTTGCTGTCGCTGGTGGCGTTGCGGGTGATTCAGGTGGCAGCGTTCGATTCGGCGATCCCTGATCGTCAGGCGCAACCGATCTGGCGGCGAATGTTTCTGCTCGGCTCGACCATGACCGGGCTGACCCTGGCCGGTGCCGGCATCGCCTTGGTGCCCGCCGACAACTTCATTCAGCAGGCGTGGGTGTTCGGCCTGATCGGCGCCGCAACCCTCTCGGCCAGCGTCGCTTATGCGGTGAGCCTGCCGGCGTTTCTGTCGTTTACCTTGCCCTGCCTGTTGCCGGCGATCGGTTATCTGTTCTGGGGCGGCGACGAGCAGGCGCGCGGTTGGGGCTGGCTCGGCCTGATCCTGCTCGGCTCGCTGAGCGTGGTCGCGTGGCAGGTCAATCGGCTGATTGATCGTGGCTTGCTGCGGCGCTTCCAGAATCAGCACTTGATCGAACACCTGCAACAGACGCAGGCGCGCAGCGATCAACTCAATCAGGAACTGGCCAACGAAATCGACCAGCGCCGCTGCGCCGAGGGCAAGTTGCGTGAAGCGCAGGTCGAACTCGAAGACCGCGTCGCCCAGCGCAGCCTTGAGCTGGACGTGGCCAATCAGGCCCTGAGCAAAAGCGAAGCGCGGCTGGCGCTGGCGTTGAAGGCCAGTGAGCTGGGGTTGTGGGACTGGAACCTGCAAACCGACGAAGTCCACCACACGCAGATTCAGGAGCTTTTCGGCCTCGCTCCGGAATACGTCACAGCGCTTTTGCGCGACCTCAAGCCACGTCTGCATCCCGACGATGTGCCGTCGCTGAAATACGCGTTGATCGAGCACTTGAAGGGGCGCACCGAGGACTATCAGATCGAATACCGCGTGCGTCACGGCGATGGCCATTGGGTGTGGATCGAAGACCGTGGCCGCGCCGTAGAGCGCAGCGACAGTGGCCGGGTGATCCGCATGGTCGGCACCCGCCGCGACATCAGTGCCAGCAAAAGCCTCGAAGAGCAGCAGCGCCTGGCGGCGACCGTATTCGAGGCGGCCAGTGAAGGCATCGTCATTCTCGACCCGAACTATGCGCTGATCGCGATCAATCAGGCGTTCAGCCGCGTCACCGGTTACGACATTGAAGACATGCTCGGGCGCAACGTCGTCGAGCTGCCATGCAGCCGCGATGCGCGCCGCCATTACGTGGCAATCCGGCATGCGCTGGAGCAGCACGGCAGTTGGCAGGGCGAACTGGTGGAGACGCGCAAGAACGGCGAGCTGTATCCGCAGTGGCTGCAACTGAATGCGGTGCGCGATAGTCGGGGAAATGTCAGCCATATCGTGGGCTTTTTCGCCGATCTGTCGGCACGGCGCGAATCCGAAGAGCGCATGCGCTATCTGACCCAGTACGACGAACTCACCGGGTTGGCCAACCGCTCGCTGTTCCGCGAGCGGTTGCATGAAGCGCAGCAGCGCTCGCGTCAGGGCCGACGCAGCCTGGCGTTGCTGCACATCAATCTGGATCGCTTCAAATTGCTCAACGACAGCCTCGGCCATGAGATTGCCGACCAGTTGCTGCAGAAAATGGCGCGCCGCTTGGTCAACGCCTTGCCGGAAGCGGACACCATCGCCCGTTTATCCGGCGACGAGTTTGCCGTGCTGTTCGATGCCTACGGCAATCTGTCGAGTCTGGCGCGGGTCGCCACGCGCCTGTCGAGCAAGTTGCGCCTGCCACTGACGGTCGAGGGGCATGAACTGGTGGTCAGCGCTTCGATGGGCATCAGCATGCTGCCGGACAACGCCCGGGAAATCTCCGCACTGGTCAGCCAGTCGAATATGGCCATGCAACATGCCAAGCATCTGGGCGGGAACAACTTCCAGTTCTACACCGACAGCTTGCAGGCCAGCACCCTTGAGCGCTTGCAGCTGGAAAACCATCTGCGCAAAGCTATCGAAGACAAGCAACTGAAAGTGTTCTATCAGCCGAAGCTGTGCCTGCAAACCGGGCGCTTGAATGCGGCGGAAGCACTGGTGCGCTGGGATCACCCGCTAATGGGCCGGGTGCCGCCGGGGGACTTCATCGGGCTGGCTGAGGAAACCGGTCTGATCGGGCCGATTGGCGAATTCGTTCTGCGTCAGGCGTGCTGGCAGGCCTGTGAATGGCAGCGTCAGGGGCTGGAACCGATCCGTGTTTCGGTGAACCTGTCGGTGCATCAATTGCGTCAGGGCAAACTGGTCAGTCTGGTGCGGCAGGTGCTGGAGGAAACCGGCCTGGAACCGCACTACCTCGAACTGGAACTGACCGAGAGCCAGTTGCTCGACAGCGTTGAGCACATCATCGCGACCTTTCAGCAACTGCGTGATCTGGGGGTGAAACTGGCCATCGATGATTTTGGCACCGGATACTCGTCGCTGAGTTACCTCAAGCGCATTCCGGTGGATTACGTGAAGATCGATCAGGCCTTCATTCGCGGTCTGGGCGAGGGCAGTGAAGACGCGGCGATCACTCGCGCGATCATCGCGATGGCCCATGGTTTGTCGCTGAAGGTGGTGGCTGAAGGTGTCGAGCGCCAAGAGCAGCTGGAATTTTTACGCGCCGAATGTTGCGATGAAGTGCAGGGTTACCTGATCAGCCGGCCTGTGGAGGCTGCCAGTCTGGCCGGGCTTCTGCGCGCGCAGGACAATCCGTTTTAAGGGCTACATACAGCCCATCGCGCCTGATATGGGGACATGGAGTTACGCATTGAGCAGGCAAAAAGCCAATTCATGTAGTATAACTACAAGCGTGCTACATCCTTGCCCATAAGAAGAGTCCAGCCCCTTGAATCTGCTGCAACACATCGCCCAGTCACGTCACCTGTTACGCAAGTCGGAGCTCAAGGTCGCCGACCACGTGCTGCTTGACCCTGCGGCGGTGATGCACAGTTCCATGGCCGACCTCGCTCACAGCGTCGGCATCAGTGAGCCGACCATCGTGCGCTTCTGTCGCGCCATTGGTTGCTCCGGTTTCCAGGATCTCAAGCTCAAACTGGCGCAAAGCCTGGCCGCCGGTGCCAGCTTCGGCCAGTTCGCGATCCATGAAGACGACTCAGTCGCCGATTACAGCCTGAAGATTTTCGACACCACATTGCACACCTTGATGGAGGTTCGCGAGAAGCTCGACCCGGTGGAGCTGCAGCGCGCGGTGACGTTGATGTCGCAGGCGCAGCGGGTCGAGTTCTACGGCTTCGGCGCGTCGGGTGCGGTGGCGGCGGACGCGCAACATAAGTTCTTCCGGTTGCTGCTGACCGCGGCGGCGTATTCCGATCCGCACATGCAGGCGATGTCGGCGGTGACGCTGAAACCGACCGACGTGGCGATCTGCATTTCCCAGTCAGGGCGTTCCAAGGATCTGCTGATCACTGCCAATCTGGTTCGCGAGAGCGGGGCGTCGCTGATTACCCTATGCCCGAGTCAGACACCGTTGGCCGAACTGTCGACGGTCAATCTGGCGATCGATGTGCACGAAGACACGGAAATCTATACGCCGCTGACTTCACGTATCGCGCATCTGGTGGTGATCGATGTGCTGGCGATGGGCGTAGCGATGGCGCGTGGGCCGAGTCTGGTCAACCACCTCAAGAGTGTGAAGCGCAGTTTGCGTAGCTTGCGCTTGTCGCCGAAAGCCGTGAAAGCCCTCGATGACTAAGATCAAAAGATCGCAGCCTTCGGCAGCTCCTACAGGGAAATGCATTCCAATGTAGGAGCTGCCGAAGGCTGCGATTTTTGCTTTTCGAAGTAAACCTTCATCAGTCTGTAACCCCGAAGAAGCCAAACCGTCATCCCACCCGCCTATCGTGAAACTCCCGTACTCGCCTTGGGAGAATCGAAATGGCTCAGCCCTACGAAGAACGCAACAGCGCCGCGAAAACCCGCCGTCAGCAGGAAGACCAGCGCCGCATGGAGTTTCGCCGCGCTATCGAAGATCGCTTCGAACTTCGCCAGCTTCAAGCCGAAATCGGCGATTTTCCCGAGATCAACCACTGGCAGGCTGCTCCCGCAACTTCCCGTCGAAGCGCTCAACCAGCGCGCTGATCTGCGCCCGTTCGCTGCGGATAAACGCGAGGAAGGCGTGCGCCACCGGTGACAAGCGTTTGGCTTTGGCTTGCACCAGGCACCAGCTACGCAGCAGCGGCAGTTCTTCGACCGGCAGCTCGACGAGACCGCCGGTCGCCAGCTCCAGGTTCAGGGCGTGGCGCGTCAACAGCGCCAGGCCCAGACCCGCCTGCACACATTCACGTTGCGCTTCGGCCGAGGCCACTTCCTGGGTCTGGGTGAAGTGCACGCGTTTCTCTTTGAAATACTCTTCGCAGGCCAGTCGTGTGCCCGAGCCGGGTTCGCGAATCAGCAGCGTGTAGGGCTCAAGATCCTGCAAACGCAGCGGTCCCATGTGCGCCAACGGGTGATCCGGGCGCGCCACGGCAACAATCGGGTTGTTGAGGAAGGGCAGGAATTCCAGGCCCATGTCCTGCGGCACCATCGACATGATCACCAAGTCGTCGCGGTTGTCCGACAGCCGTCGAATCACTTGTCCGCGGTTGACCACGGTCAGTTGCAGATTCACTTCCGGGTGCTGGCGCTTGAATGCGGCAAACAGATGCGGAACGAAATATTTGGCGCTGGATTCCACCGCCAGTTTCAGCTGGCCCTGCAGCGAACCCTGCATGTCCGACAGCTGCATATCGAGGTTTTCCAGGCGCCCGAAGATGTCCCGGCTGGCGCGCTGAAGGGCTTCGGCGGCTTCGGTCATGTAGAGTTTTTTGCCGACGTAATCGAATAATGGCTGGCCGATCAGCTCTTCTAGCTGACGAATCTGGAGGCTGACGGCCGGTTGCGTGAGCGACATTTCCTCGGCGGCGCGGCTGTAAGAGCGTAAATCACACACTTCGTTGAAGATCTGTAATTGACGCAATGTCATACGCATCAAGGACTTACGCATTCTTTATAGGCTCTGACGGCTGGCTGATGGTTTAACTATAAGTCTTTGCTTATGCCTGACCCAATTTTTATTCATTTTTGTTAATCCCTCATGAGCGCTAGTGTGGACCTGCGACTAAATTGAAACATTTGGTCACGCGTCGACCTGGGTCTAGCAGGTCGTGGTGCCACCGGCTCAAGGGAACCTCCAAGTGATAACAAAGATCCTGATCGCCAACCGTGGTGAGATTGCCGTACGAATCGTGCGAGCCTGCGCCGAAATGGGCATTCGCTCGGTTGCGATTTTTTCCGACGCCGACCGCCATGCCTTGCATGTGAAGCGTGCGGACGAGGCTCACAGCATCGGTGCCGAGCCACTGGCCGGTTACCTGAACCCGCGCAAGCTGGTGAACCTGGCGGTGGAAACCGGTTGCGATGCACTGCACCCCGGTTACGGTTTCCTTTCGGAAAATGCCGAACTGGCCGACATCTGCGCCGAGCGCGGGATCAAATTCATCGGCCCGTCGGCAGAAGTCATTCGCCGCATGGGCGACAAGACCGAAGCGCGCCGCAGCATGATCAAGGCGGGCGTACCGGTGACGCCGGGCACCGAAGGCAATGTCGCCGACATCGAAGAAGCCTTGGCCGAAGGCGACCGCATCGGTTACCCGGTGATGCTCAAAGCCACCTCCGGTGGTGGCGGTCGCGGTATCCGTCGCTGCAACAGCCGCGAAGAACTTGAACAAAATTTCCCTCGGGTGATTTCCGAAGCGACCAAAGCCTTCGGTTCGGCGGAAGTGTTCCTGGAAAAATGCATCGTCAACCCCAAGCACATCGAAGCGCAGATTCTCGGCGACAGCTTCGGCAACGTCGTGCACCTGTTCGAGCGGGACTGCTCGATCCAGCGCCGTAACCAGAAGCTGATCGAAATCGCCCCGAGTCCGCAACTGACCCCGGAACAGCGCGCCTACATCGGCGACCTGTCGGTGCGTGCGGCCAAGGCTGTGGGTTACGAGAACGCCGGCACCGTGGAGTTCCTGCTCGCCGAGGGCGAGGTGTACTTCATGGAGATGAACACCCGGGTGCAGGTGGAACACACCATCACCGAAGAAATCACCGGTATCGACATCGTCCGCGAACAGATTCGCATCGCCTCCGGCCTGCCGCTGTCGGTAAAGCAGGAAGACATTCAGCACCGTGGTTTCGCGTTGCAGTTCCGTATCAACGCCGAAGACCCGAAGAACAACTTCCTGCCGAGCTTCGGCAAGATCACCCGTTACTACGCCCCCGGCGGTCCGGGCGTGCGCACCGACACGGCGATCTACACCGGCTACACCATTCCGCCGTTCTACGACTCGATGTGCCTGAAACTGGTGGTCTGGGCGCTGACCTGGGAAGAGGCGATGGACCGTGGCCTGCGCGCCCTCGACGACATGCGTCTGCAAGGTGTGAAGACCACCGCCGCGTACTACCAGGAAATCCTGCGCAACCCGGAATTCCGTAGCGGCCAGTTCAATACCAGCTTCGTTGAAAGCCACCCTGAACTGACCAACTACTCGATCAAGCGCAAACCCGAAGAGCTGGCCCTGGCCATCGCCGCCGCCATCGCCGCCCACGCAGGCCTATAAATGCAGCTGCGAGCTGTCAGCGACAAGCTTCAAGTGAGAGCGACTCGGCTTTTTCTTGCAGCTCGTAGCTTGAAGCTTGCCGCTATGAGGAGATACCAATGACTAAGAAGATCTTCGTTACCGACACCATCCTGCGCGACGCTCACCAATCGCTGCTCGCCACCCGCATGCGCACCGAAGACATGCTGCCGATCTGCGACAAGCTCGACAAAGTCGGTTACTGGTCGCTGGAATGCTGGGGCGGCGCGACGTTCGACGCCTGCGTACGTTTTCTGAAGGAAGACCCGTGGGAGCGTCTGCGCCAACTGCGCGCGGCACTGCCTAACACACGTCTGCAAATGCTTCTGCGCGGGCAGAACCTGCTGGGCTACCGCCACTACAGCGACGATGTGGTCAAAGCCTTCGTCGCCAAGGCTGCCGTGAATGGCATCGACGTGTTCCGCATCTTCGACGCGATGAACGACGTGCGTAACCTGCGTGTGGCGATCGAAGCCGTGAAGGCTGCCGGCAAACACGCCCAAGGCACCATCGCTTACACCACCAGCCCGGTGCACACCATTGATGCGTTCGTGGCGCAGGCCAAGCAGATGGAAGCCATGGGTTGCGACTCGGTGGCGATCAAAGACATGGCCGGTCTGCTGACCCCGTACGCCACTGGTGAACTGGTTCGCGCATTGAAAGCCGAGCAATCGCTGCCGGTGTTCATCCACTCCCATGACACCGCGGGTCTGGCGACCATGTGCCAGCTCAAGGCGATCGAAAACGGCGCCGACCACATCGACACCGCCATCTCCAGCTTCGCCTCGGGCACCAGCCACCCGGGCACCGAGTCGATGGTCGCAGCGCTCAAGGGCACCGAGTTCGACACCGGGCTGAACCTCGAGCTTCTGCAAGAGATCGGTCTGTACTTCTACGCCGTGCGCAAGAAATATCACCAGTTCGAAAGCGAATTCACTGCTGTCGACACCCGTGTGCAAGTTAACCAGGTGCCGGGCGGGATGATTTCCAACCTTGCCAACCAGTTGAAAGAGCAGGGTGCTCTCAACCGCATGGCCGAAGTGTTGGCGGAAATTCCACGGGTGCGTGAAGACCTCGGCTTCCCGCCGCTGGTGACCCCGACGTCGCAGATCGTCGGCACCCAGGCGTTCTTCAACGTGCTGGCCGGCGAGCGCTACAAGACCATCACCAACGAAGTGAAGCTGTACCTGCAGGGCGGTTACGGCAAAGCCCCTGGCGTGGTGAACGAGAAATTGCGTCGCCAGGCGATCGGCAGCGAAGAAGTCATCGACGTACGTCCGGCTGATCTGCTCAAGCCGGAAATGACCAAGCTGCGTGCGGATATCGGCGCCCTGGCCAAGTCGGAAGAAGACGTGCTGACCTTCGCCATGTTCCCGGACATCGGCCGCAAATTCCTCGAAGAGCGTGCCGCCGGCACCCTCACCCCGGAAGTGCTGCTGCCGATTCCTGAAGCCGGCAAGGTCGCTTCGGCGGGCGGCGAAGGCGTGCCGACCGAGTTCGTCATCGACGTCCACGGCGAAACTTACCGCGTCGACATCACCGGTGTCGGTGTGAAGGCGGAAGGCAAGCGTCACTTCTACCTGTCCATCGACGGCATGCCGGAAGAGGTGGTGTTCGAACCGCTCAACGAGTTCGTCAGCGGCGGTAGCAGCAAGCGCAAGCAAGCCTCGGCGCCGGGCCACGTCAGCACCACCATGCCAGGCAACATCGTTGATGTGCTGGTCAAGGAGGGTGACACCGTCAAGGCGGGCCAGGCTGTGTTGATCACCGAAGCGATGAAGATGGAAACCGAAGTCCAGGCTGCGGTTGCCGGCAAGGTCACCGCGATTCATGTGGCCAAGGGTGATCGGGTGAATCCGGGTGAAATTCTGATCGAGATCGAAGGCTGAAATAACCGCCGCGATCCAACGCTTTAAACCTCGGGGGGGCATGTGCCCCCCTTTTTTTATCTTGTTTTCAACCCTGTAGGAGCTGTATCCGTCAGAGCGCCATGCGCCATTGGCCCATCACGCCGTGAGTTCGGCTGTCAGTGGCCATCTCACTGGTGAGACCAACACCGACCGTGTGACTGGCAGACAGCCCGAGGTCGAGGCCGGCATCCACGGACAGGCTGTTTCGATCCAGCGCCGCCCCGGCGATCTCAAAGCGTTTGCCACCCTTGACCAGTTGCTGGCGGGTGTCGCTGTCAATCTCGCCAAAGGTGTGTTTCCAGCCGGCACTGAATCGCGGCGTCAGCGTCATGCCGTTATCCAGCCGGTTGATTTTCGCCGTGCGCAGGCCAAAGGTGCTGCTGAGGTTGTCACGGGTTTGTCCGAAGACTTTCAGCGCCGCATCCCCGCCTTTTTCACGGTAGCTGTCGCGTTGATAGCGCTGATAGCCGACGCTGGCGAACGGCTCGAGTGTCGCATTGTGACGACCAGCGTTGAACGCCAGTTCGACAAAAGCTTGCTGGGTATTGGCGTCGTAATTGCCCTTGAGACGATCACTGAAGCCATTGAAGGCCAGGCGACGTTTGCTCGCGCCATCATGACTGGCGTAGGTCGCACCGAGGCGTAGCGATAATGGTCCGTCCTGGCGTACGGCGTAGGCGCCGAGGTGCCAGCTGTCGAGGTCGCCATCGTATTGGCGGGCGTCGAGTCTGGTCTGCGATTTACCGCCGATCAGGCCGACATGCCATTGCTCATCGAGCCGCCAGTCGGCGCCCATGACCAGTCCTTGGGTGGCGTGTTTGAGGGTGCTGTCCACGTTGCGGTCGACCTTGCCGCCATGGCCGAGCGCCTGAATCCACACCCGCCCGGAATCGGCAGCCCCGGCGGCCTGACGCGGCGAGCTCCCGGAACTGTAGGCAGAGCCGTAGCGGCTATTCAGTTGCTGCATGGCCAAAAGCATGCTCGCACTCACCGGAGTAATGCTGCTCAGGGTGGCTTTGGCGAGATTGGCATTGCTGCCGGCGGCGAGTTGTTCGAGGGCGATCGGGGCGGTGCTTTTGTCGCTGGTCAGTAATGCGGCGACTGCTGCGTTTACCGGTTTTTCAGGTCGAGGAGTTGGCTGCTCCGCAACCGCAACTGATGTCGGTGCTGGCGGCGTAGCTGTAACTGAATCAACTGGCAACGCAGTCAACAATGCTGGTGTTGCAGATGTCGGAGGGGATTGTGGCTCTTCAATACTATTGGCAATCGCACGACCATTGTCTGTCGTCGCCACGCTCTCAATGTCTACCTCGTTACGGAAGTAAGTCAGCCCGACCTTTTGCTCGTCGTAATGCAACTCTGGTGTCATGAAAGCCAGTTTGTTTTCGATGTTGGCGAAGCGACCCTCGACTGATGTAGCGGTGAGGATGGTGTGTTGGCTGCTTTGCGGGTAATCACCGGCAGTGACCAGTTTCAGCGTTGCGTCGCCGAGGCGGGCAGTGCCGCCGACTACTATCGTCGGGCTGCTTCCGGCGGCATCCACGGCGTATGAAAGCACTGCTGTTCGGGACAGGTTCAGGTCTCCCGTAAGCGTTGGTGCGCGGTAGACCTCATCGACCGAAAGACGACCGCTGACGTTCAGGTTTTTCAGCGTGCCCCAACCCGCAAAATGACCATTTTCCTGCACAGTGACGTCACCGCCAATGAGCCCTTTGTTGGTGAGGTCGCCGGTACTCAGAACAGTGGCATTGCCGACGATCGAACCGGTGTTGATCAGAATCCCCCCGGCTACCGCTTCCCCGAAAATGTTCCCTTCATTGATAAGTGATGCTTTTGGCCTGACCAGGACGCCAACACTAAAATCGCCGTCGCCACTTCGACGCCATGCGCCTTGCTTGACCTCCAGTCCATCGAAGTTGGTGGTTCTCCCCAGCGTTCCCTTTGCAGCATCGAGTTGCAGGACATTGACACCGCCGCCGCCATCGACCAGCCCGGCAAAGCTGCCTCGGCTGCCCAGAGTAATAAGGTCGTTGCGGTCATCAAATCGAAGGGAAATACCGTCGGTGGCACTGACCTTTGATTTGGTGGGCGGGTGTTTGACGGTGTCAGAATCACCGACGAAGGCGTCGAGTATCCCGATCAATCCGTCGGCACTTGGCGCTGGAACGGGAGCGAGTTCAGCGTGAGCGGAGGGGAAGCATCCCAGCGTTAAGGCGATCGCCAGCGCGATTTTTTTTGCTTGGTACGTATGTTGGACGGGCATCGAGTAGAGCCTTTCTTTGGGAGAAGACCCAACTCTATTGATGCACCCGAAAATCCGATGTCGGCTACTTCCCGCGCGCTTGCAGGCGACATCGCATCGTTCTGTGGAAAATGACCGCTAGATCCGCAACCAAGACTTTTACTCGGCTGCTGCGGTGCTTTTTCCTACGACCAATCAAGACCCCGCCGGTTGTTCAACCTCAAAAACTCATCTGCCACTGCCCGATCAAGCCGTGATTGCGACTGTTGCTGCCGATCTCACCGCTGTATCCCACACCCAATGTATGCCGCGCAGAGATCCCCACATCCAGCCCAGCCTCCAGCACCAGGCTGTCACGATCCAGCGAGCTGCCATCGACACTGAACGCCGTGCCACCGGTGACAAACGCCTGCCGCGTCGAGCTGCTGACATCGCCGTAGGTGTGTTTCCAGCCGACGGCCATGCGCGGTGTCACGCTCATGCCGTTGTCCAGACTGCTCAGGTGCGCCAGGCGCAGGCCGAAGGTGCTGCTGAAGTTGTCCTGGGTCTGGCTGTCGACTTGCAGCGCGGCGGCGCCACCTTTTTCCTGGTAGCGGTCGCGGTGGTAGCGCTGATAGCCGAGGCTGGCGAACGGCTCGGCGCTGAGGCGACCGCTGCCCATGGCGTAGCCGAGTTCGGCGAAGGCTTGCTGGCTGTCGGCGTCGTAGTCGCCTTTCGGGCGGTCGCTGAAACCATTGAAGGCGATGGTGCGTTTGCTTTCACCCTGATGACCGCTGTACGCCGCGCCCAGACGCAGCGACATCGGGCCGTTTTGATGCAATGCATACACACCGGCGTGCCAGCTCTCGACGTTGCCGTCGACGCCGGTCGCGTCCAGATCGGTTTTCGAATAGCCACCCAGTATGCCCAGGCGCCACGCCGGATTCAGTGACCAGTCGGCACCCAGCACGCTGCCCTTGGTGCGTTGTTCGAGACCGCTGCTGCCATGCTCGCCATCGAGTTTGCCGTAGCCGCCGATGCCTTGCAGCCAGAGCCGCCCGCGAGCATTCGGATCATTCAGATTGCGCGCCTCGGACGGCACGCCATTGGCTGCCAGCACGGGTGTGTCGCGCTGATCGAGGCCGACCATCAGCCCCGGGCTGCCGCCCATTTGCTGCATCGCCGAAAGCATGCTGCTGCCGACCTGACTGCTGGCGCCGAGGGTGGCGCTGGTCAGGTTGGCGTTGCTGGCGCCTGCCAGTTGTTCGATCGCCGCACCAGCGCTGCTTTGGCTGGTATTGAGCAAAGCGTTGTACAAGGCGTTGTCTTTGCCGATCGAGGCCAGGCTGTTGGCGGCGTTGCTGCCGTTGCCGGTCATGGCGAACTCATTGAACGCCACATCATTGCGGGTGTAGGTCAGATCGACCTGCGTTGGCGTGTAGGCGAGGGTCGGCGTGAGGAATGCGTAGTCGCTGCTGACCTTGCCGAAGGTGCCGTTGACCTGCGCCGCTTGCAGCACGGTGTAGTGGCTTTGCCAGGGATAGGTGCCGCTGTCGGGATTGACGGCGAGCGTTGCGCCGTTGAGATTGGCGATGCCGCCGACCTGTACCGGTGCGCTGCTGCCGTCGGCGTTGACGCCATAGGCGAGGGTGGCAGCGTTGCCCAGGTTCAAATCGCGAACGATCGTGGCGCGGCCGAGACGGGTGTCGGTGCGCAACGTGCCGTTGACGTTGAGATTGCCCACCGAACCGCCACCGGCATACACACCGCCGACGTCGACGCTCAGGTTGCCAGCGATGCTGCCTTGGTTGATCAGGGTGGCGCCGTTGCGCACCGCGCCGCCGTCGCTGAAATCGCCACTGCCGGTCAGCGTCCACGCGCCTTGCTTGACCTCCAGCCATTCGAAGTGGCGACTGGCGCCGAAGCTGCCGCCTGGCGCGTCATCCATCACCACGCGGTCGTAACCGCTGCCGCCGTCGACCACGCCGACAAAGCGACTGCCGTTGCGCAAGGTCAGGCTGTCGTTACCGCCGCCCAGATCCAGCGCCAGGCCATTGCTGCCACTGATTGTGCCGCCGTTGATGACGCTGTCGGCGAACTCACCGACGAACTTCACGCCGAAACCGTTGAGGCCTTGAATGGTGCCGAAGTTTTCCAGAGTGGTCGCTGCCAGCCCCGAGCCGCCGCTGCCATCGTCCACCAGAATGGCGCTGTCGGCACCGCTGATCAGTGCACCGCTGGCGTTGAGAATGTAACCGCCCCCCAGGGCGATACCTTCGCTGCCGTTGGCGAAACCGCCCTTGTCCACACCGCCCGCACCGACGCCCTGAATGGTCCCGTAGTTTTCGATATGGGCGATCTTGTCGATGTCGACACCGTCGCCGTCACCGTTCGCTTGCAAGCCTGAGTAGGCGCCGGTGATGGTGCCGTGGTTGATCACCGTGCCATCGCCGTCGGAGCCGAAGCCGGAACCGTTGCGGCCAGTAATCTGTCCGTAGTTGATCAGCGTCGCGCCAAGATCGGTGGTAATGCCATGCCGGCCGCCGGAAATCACCCCGTAGTTCATCACGCTGACACCACTCGCGGAGTCGATATCGATGCCATCGAACTTCTCGTCGGCATTGTGCGAGTCGCCGGTCGAAATCTCGCCATAGTTGCTGATCGTCGCATTTGCCCCGGTCTTCATGCCGTCGCTGGCGTCGCCGCGAATCAGCCCGCCCGCGCGGTTGATAATGGTGGTCTGCACACCGTCACTGCGCAGCGCATCCAGATCCAGACCCTGGCCGGTGCTGGAGCGAATCACACCGCTGTTGTCGATCAACAGACTGCCGCTGGCGAAATTGCTGTCGATGCGCAAGGCGTCGTTGGCGCCGAGAATCTGCCCGCCGCTGCGGTTGTAGATCGTGTAGTTGCGCGCCTGGGTCAGGTCACCGCTGCTGTCGATGGCCCGGCCACCGCTGGAAACGATTTTGCCGGCGTTATCGATCACCACACCGGCGCCGCTGGTGCTGTCTTTCAGGCTCACGGCTTTGCCGCTGTTGGTGATGCTGCCCGGTGCGGAAATCGTCAACGTGTCGCTGCCACCCAGCGTTTGCGCTGCCGTGGTGGCGGTGTCGATCTGCACGGTTTTAGCGTTTGCCGACGTGGCGGCGATCAACAGGGCAATGGCGAGAGACAGGCGCTGGGGCGGGAACGGCATGGTCGGACGGCCTTTTTGTTATAAGCGGGCCGTCCTGTATAGCGAAGGGGTTTTACAGAATGATGTCTTTGAGGTGATGAGTCACTGATCACGACGCACGTAAGCCTTACCGTAATGCCGCTCCATGCGTGCCTGAATCAGCTCCAGGCCAATCGACATCAGCCAGTAAATGATCGCCGCCGTCGTCAGCATTTCGATGTAGCGGTAGCTTGAGCGCCCATAGGACTGGGCGAGAAACATCACTTCCCAGACGCCCATCACCGAAATCAGTGACGAGTCCTTGAGCATCGAGATGAACTGATTGGTCGTGGGCGGGATGATCGTGCGCATGGCTTGCGGCAGGGTGATGCGCCAGAAAATCACCGTCTCGCGCATCCCCAATGCCAATGAAGCTTCGCGCTGGCCGTGGTCGACACCGAGGATGCCGGCGCGAAAGATCTCGCTGAGATAGGCGCCGTAGTTCAACGACAGGGCAATGATGCCCGCGACGATGGCGCCAGGCACGATGCCCAGTTGCGGCAAGCCCAGGTAGATCAGCAGGATCTGAATAAGCAGTGGCGTGCCGCGAAAGAACGAGGTGTAAAAACTGGCGATGCCGAACGCCACGGCGCTTTTTGACAGACGTGCCAATGCCGTGATGAAGCCCAGCAGGGACGAGGCAACAATCGAGCATACACAGAGGAAAAGCGTCAGCGCCGCGCCCTGCAAAAAGCCGTTGGGCGCCAGGTGCAGGCCGACCAGATTGGGCAGTTTGTCGAGGATGATCGAGAACTTCAGGTCGAAGCTCAGGAAGAACCCGGCGAACAGGCAGAACAGCGCTGCCCAGGTCAGGTACAGCCGCGTACGAAAACCGAACAAGCGTTGCAGGCGAGTTTCAGCCACCGGTTGCGGTGGCTGTGGAGGCGTCGGGAAAGAAGTCATTGGCTGATATCAGCGCCGATCCATTTTTGCGACAGCTTGCTCAGGGTGCCGTCCTGTTTCAGTTGCGCGAACACCTCGCGCACTTTGGCATCCCATTGCGCGTCACCCTTTTCGATGGCCACCGAGTTCGGCTCCGAGTACAGCGGCGCGCCGGCCAGTTTGAAGCGTTTGTCTTCGTTAAGGCGTGGTTGCGCGGTGACGAGGTTGGTGAGGATGGCGTCCAGGCGCACGCCGGCCCCGAGCCCCAAATCCTGAAAGGCGACGTTGTCGGTATCGTACGGCGCGATCTGCACATCGTCGAACGGGTACTGCAACTGCGTGTCTTCGGCGCCTTCGATGACCAGGTTCTTGTTCAGATAGCTTTCGTAACTGGAAGCGCTGGTGAGGCCGACTTTTTTGCCACTCAGATCTTTGGCATCGTGGATCCGCTCATCCTTGGCGTTGACCACAATCACTGCCGGCGAGGCGTAGTACTCGACCGGGAAGTCGAACACTTCGGCGCGGGCCTTGCTCGGCGTCATCGAGCAGATGCAGATATCGTAGCGCCCGCTCCAGCGGCCGGCGGCAATGACGTCCCACGACGGCGTTTCGAGTCGCAACTTCACGCCTAACTTGTCAGCCACGGCTTTGGCAACATCAACGTCGAAGCCATCAAGCTGGTTCTGGTCATTGAGAAACGAGAATGGTGGATAGCTTTCCATCAGCACGCCAACCAGTTCTTTCTTTTGCTCGATACGGTCCAGCGTAGTGCCACCAAAGGCTTGCGTGGAGGCGGCCAGAATGGTCAGGCCCAAGGCCAGTAGCGGTTGAAATTTCACAGTCGATCCCTGAGCAAAAAAGAGGTTGTTATTAACCGGATGGTGCGTATTAAATAGTTATAAGAACGACTCTGATAGTGAGTTATTTTCATAAGCATATGAGTGAAAAGCATATGGGCGCAGGAAGCACGATTATTCTCGATGGCGGCATGGGCCGTGAGTTGCAGCGCGCCGGGGCGCCATTTCGTCAACCGGAGTGGTCAGCGCTGGCGTTGAGCGAGGCGCCGCAAGCGGTCGAGGCGGTACATGCCGCTTATATCGCCAGTGGCGCCAACGTGATTACCACCAACAGTTACGCCGTGGTGCCGTTCCATATTGGCGAAGAGCGTTTCGCCGCCGAAGGGCAGGCGCTGGCAGCATTGGCCGGTGAGCTGGCGCGGCGTGCGGTGCAGGCTTCGGGGAAATCCGTGCGGGTGGCTGGCTCATTACCGCCGCTGTTTGGCTCCTATCGTCCGGATCTGTTCAACGCCGGGCGAGTGACCGAGTTGCTGGCGCCATTGGTCCAGGGTTTGGCACCGCACGTTGATCTGTGGCTGGCGGAAACCCAGAGTTCGATCGTCGAGGTGCGAGCCATTCACGCCGGGTTGCCGAAGGATGGCAAACCGTTCTGGTTGTCGTTCACCTTGAAGGACGAAGACACTGATGAAGTGCCGCGCCTGCGCTCCGGTGAGCCAGTCGCCGAAGCCGCTGCGGTGGCGGCTGAATTGGGCGTCGAGACGTTGTTGTTCAATTGCAGTCAGCCAGAAGTGATCGGTGCCGCGATTGATGCCGCGCGTGACACCTTCGAGCGTCTGGGGGTGAACATTCACCTTGGTGCCTACGCCAATGCGTTTCCACCGCAGCCTGAAGAAGCCACCGCCAATGACGGACTTGATCCGCTGCGCGATGACCTGGATCCGCCGGGTTACTTGCACTGGGCACTTGACTGGCAGCAGCGCGGTGCCAGCCATTTGGGCGGTTGCTGCGGAATCGGGCCGGAACACATTGCGGTGCTTGCGCAAAAGCTGGGTTGAAAATAGATCAAAAGATCGCAGCCTGCGGCATCTCCTACAGGGTGAACGTCAATCCCGTGTAGGAGCTGCCGAAGGCTGCGATCTTTTGCTTTGACGATTTAACTACGGCATTCCACCAAGCCTTTCACCTGCCCGTCGGGCGTCTGATTTTCATCCGACAGCCACCGCTCGAAACCTGCCGCAATCGCCGGCCACTCGCCATCCAGAATCGAGTACCACGCGGTATCGCGGTTCTGCCCCTTGACCACCATGTGCTGGCGGAACACGCCTTCGAAGCTGAAACCCAGACGTTCGGCGGCGTACTTGGAGCGGGCGTTGCCGTTGTTGCATTTCCATTCGAGGCGGCGGTAGCCGAGGTCGAAGGAATATTTGCCCAACAGGTACACCGCTTCGGTGCTTCTCGGCGAACGCTGCATCGGCGCGCCGAAGGTGACGTGGCCGATTTCGATACGGCCTTGGGCCGGGACAATCGACATCAGGCTGAGAATGCCCTGCACCTGACCGCTGGCGCGATCAACGACGCTGAAGAAATACGGGTCGCTGGCGGCTGCGTGGTTGTTCAGCCAGGCGTTGAACGCAGCGCGCTCGGGGAACGGGCCGTAAGGCAAATAATCCCAGAGTTTCGGGTCGGCACCGGGGCCTTCGAGTGCGGCGAACAGCTGGTCACCGTGGCGCGCCGGGTCGAGCCGTTCCAGGCGAATGAAACGCCCCTCAAGCAATGTGGCGGTGGGGGCGGGGACGCCTTTCCAGTCAGCGAGTGAAGCGGTCATGCGTGCGTCTCCTTAAAGGGCTTGGCGAAACTGGATGAAGCCTGGGCGTTCGGCGATGCGCTCGTAGAGCTGGATCGCGGTGGCGTTGGTTTCGTGGGTCAACCAATGAACCTTGCAGCAGCCGTCAGCCTTGGCGGTGGCGTAGACGTGTTCGATCAGCAGGCGGCCGACGCCCGTGCCACGGGTCTCCGGCACTACCAGCAAGTCCTGCAGGTAGCAGGAGTTTTCGATGCTCCAGTTCGAACGATGATAGATGTAATGCACCATGCCTACCGCTTTACCGCCAGCCCAGGCGAGGGCGGCGTGGGTCGGTTCGCTCGGGTCGAGAAAGCGCTGCCAGGTGCTGTCGGTTACAGCGTCTGGCAGTTCGGTATTGTAGAAACGCAGGTAGGCCTGCCACAGCGGCAGCCACGCGGCGTGGTCGTCGGCGCTGACCGGGCGAATGTCGATCTGACTCATGGGAATTTCCTTAGCGCATCAATCGGGCGAGGGTTTGATCATTGATTTCCGGGCTGGCCGCCAGGCCTTCGCGCACGCCGGCAATGTCTTCGGCGCTGCGGTTCTGGCTGAGCTTGCGCTTGCCTTCGAGACGGTCGATCGGAATGGCAAAACCGACAATCGCTTTGAGCATGCCGTCGATGTAGTCGGCGGGCGCATCGGCGACTGCCCACGGTTGGGCGCGGCCGGCTTCATGGCGGTCAGTGAGGGTGCTGACGATGTCGAGCAGGCGCCCGCCATCGCTGAAGGTTTCAGCGTGGCCATAGGCGTGCACGGCGGTGTAGTTCCAGGTCGGCACGACTTTGCCGTGTTCGGCCTTGCTCGGGTAAAAGCCCGGGCTGACGTAGGCATCGGCGCCGGCGAAGATCAGCATGGCTTCGGCGCCGTCGCGCAGGTCTTTCCACTGTGGGTTGGCGCGGGCCAGGTGCCCGTACAGCGTGCCGTACTCGCCTTGCTCGCAATGCAGCAGCACCGGCACATGGCTGGCCTGCAAGCCACTTTCGCCGTGGCTCACCAGAATGGCGAGGCGGGTGGCGAGGATCAGTTCGTGCAGTTGGGACAACTCTTCGATGGCAAAGGCGCGTGGCGTGTACATGGACAGATTTTCCTTGGCGAATGCCAGCATCGTAGGCAGGCTATTGGTCTGTTGTAAGAGCCATTAATGACCAATTTCATAGGTCCATTACCATGTCCGATTCGCCGCCGTTATCGATGCCATTCAACCCGGCAGGTATTGAGCTTGATCGCCGTCAGGGTTTGAGCCGCCAGCTTTATCAGGCTTTGCGCCTGCGGGTACTGGATGGACGGCTGGCGAGTGGCACGCGGTTGCCGGCCAGTCGCGATCTGGCGGCAGCGTTGGGGATCTCCCGCAACAGCGTCGTGCGAGCCTACGATCAGCTTTATGCCGAGGGGTTTATCGAAGGGCGAGTGGGGGACGGCACCTATGTCGCACAATTGATGCCGGTAATGGCTTCGCCGAAAAAATTATCCACAAAAGTATCCACAGGGTTTTCAACAGGCTTACCCACAGCCTTATCCACAAATTGGCTGGATTTACCTGTGGTTCCATCCAGTAAAGTTATCCACAGCGGTGGTTTTTCGCGCATCGAAAACAACCATTTGTCCAAGCCACCAAGCGGTCCGCCGCGCGCCTTTCGGGTCGGGGTTCCGGCGTTTGATCTGTTCCCGTTTGAGGTGTGGGCCAAGCTGAATGCGGCTTTCTGGCGCAAACCGGATCTTGAGCAACTGTGTTATGGCGATCCGTCCGGCGATGCGCGTTTGCGCGCAATGATCGCGGCCTATCTGCGCAGCTCGCGCGGCATGCAGTGCTCGCCTGAACAAATAGTGATCACCAGCGGCGCACAGCAAGGCATCAGCCTTTGTGCACAGTTGCTCGTAGAGCCGGGCGATGGCGTGGCGATCGAGAATCCGGGCTACCGCGCGGCCGGTCATGCGTTTGCGGTGGCGGGCGGTCGTTTGCACGGCATTGCCGTGGACGAAGAAGGCATGGATTGCTCGGCGTTGTCGGCCACCGGGGACTGTCGGGTGGCGTATGTGACGCCCTCTCATCAGTACCCGACCGGCGTGGTGATGAGCCTTGCCCGGCGCCTCGAGCTGCTCGCGTGGGCCGAGCGCAACCAAGGCTGGATCGTCGAGGACGACTACGATGGCGAATACCGCTACACCGGTGCGCCGCTGGCGCCGTTGGCAGCGCTCGATCGACAGGGGCGCGTGCTGTATGTCGGCACCTTCGGCAAGGTTGCCTTTCCGGCATTGCGCCTCGGTTATCTGGTGCTGCCTCCGGCGCTGGTGGATGCCTTCTCGCAACGCCGGGCCGTGGATGTCCGGCATTCCGAGGTGAGCACGCAAGCGGTGATGGCCGAGTTCATGGCGGCCGGGCATTTCCAGCGGCATATCCGCCGGATGCGCCGGGCTGCGCTTAACCGTCGTAATACATTGCTCGACGGTTGGCCGGCGCAGATCCCCGGTGTGGGTCCTCTACCTGCTGTTTCTGCCGGATTGCACCTGACCGTGGCGGTGGACGGCATCGCACGCGAACAGCAATTGATCGAGCAGGCCGCCCGCGTGGATGTCGAAATCAACGGTCTGAGCAATTACTGGTTGCCCGACTCCTTGACGTCAGCCGACCAGCGCGCCGGTCTGGTGCTGGGCTTTGCTGCTGTGCCGGAGGCTGCCATCAAAGCGGCTCTGACCCGGTTGCAGCGGGTTTGGCGGGTGTGAAGAACACGGTTTCGGCCAGCTGACTTGAAAGAATCTCGCTGCGATGAATTTCGATCACTTGCTGATTGTTCATGCTTCGCAGGTCGTACTTACCACCGAGGCGACGCTGTGCCACGGTTTTCACATGTGCGGCGCCGATGGGCGTTAGCGGGGCGTCGACACTGGGATAGTGAAAGTGCGCATAGCACAGTACGTTCTTGGTGTTCACATCGCGTACTTCGTATTCATCGAGGAAGTCGTTGGCGTTTTTTCTCAACCTGCGTCGAGTAACGGTTTTGCTGATCTGGACTTCACCGTGGTTTTTCAGCCACTCGACCCCTGCTGCCGTAGGGGGTTGCTGTTTGATCATTTGACTGCGCAGGCGGGTGCCTTTTTTGTCAAGGCGGGTCGCGGCATCGTTGAGGGCGTGACCGAGGGTTTCTGTCCCGGGTGACGAGCCGGCAGTGAGATTGCTTGCGGTCAACGCCTCATCGATCGCAGCGTTTGCCTTGCGCAGGCGGGCAGCATGATTGTGAAAAGCCTCTTCAATCTCGACCGGAAGTCGTCGGGCGTGTTTGATGCGGGCCTCGGTACGCTGTTCGAACTCGGGCAGGCCGTCGATCAAGGCCTGCCCGTCCTCAATGTTTTTTTTAAGATTCGGCCGGGGGCGAGGCAATTGCGTCTTGCCGCGTTCGACCCACTCCCCAGGCGATTTTTCATGAAAAGTGGCGATCACCCCGGTCAGCTCGCTACGCACTTCAACCATATCGGTGTCTTGGCCATCAATACTCTTTTTTCGTTCGCCGACCAGGGTGCCTTTGAATCGGGTCTTGATGATTTTTCGGCTCGATCCCGAGCCTGAAGGGGGTCTCGACGGGCCGGGCTGAGGTTCCAGTAAGTGTTTATTACGCAACAGGTCTGCCAGTCGCACATCCGTTTGAGCCTTGAACTCGATGACTCGAGCGCGCACGTGTCCCAGTCGAGCTGTCTGAATGTGCTCGGGAAACTCCCTGGCGAAATCGGCGAAGCGTTGATCCACCGCGGTAAATTGTTGCGACACATTGCTCAGGGCGTCGACTCGTTCGCGCAGATTGCTCAGGCTTTCGTCAGCGGTCAGGTTCAGTGAGCTCTGAATATTCAGTGCAGCGTCTTCAATGAGCGTTTCCAGTATCTGCTGCGCATCGGCGCGGCTCGCGGCCTCGCCGGGCCTGATGCAAATCTCTTGGCCCAGGCTGATCTGCAGCAGCTTGAGATCATTCAAATCGTAGGTCGGCAGCGCCTTTCGATAAACGGCCAGGGTTTCCACGGCGTCCTTGCCCAGTAGTTCGAGTTCCCGGAACCGGCTATGCGCCGACTCGACCTTTTCGATGATGCCCTGGGTCTGATCGGTCATTTGTTCACAGGTCTCGATAAACGCCTGTCGCTCGACGCGGGCGTCGTCCGTAATCATCGCCATCGCCTTCGCGACATTGGTCTGATAGTCGGTGGAATGCTGGGTGAGCCATTGCTGGCAAAAAAACAACTGCATCTCCAGCCGCTCGATCATCGTCGTGCGATAGTTGGGAATGTCCTGCGCAAGGTTCAATGCCTTGATTTTCTCGATGTTTGCGCCGTAGTCCTTGCTCTGCGCATCGAGGGTGTCCAGATACGCTTGGCGTGCCGCTGCGCTGGTTTGTGGCTGGGCATTGAGCATTGCGCTGTGAGCTTGATCGAGTCGGGTCTGTTTGTCCTCCATCGCCAGATCGAAAGCCTTGAGCTCGGTGCTCAGTTTCTTGGCTTGCTTGTCGCTTTTACTCTTGGCTTCCTTGCGGCGATTGCGCAGCCCGCCTCCGCGCAGGCGCAAGCGCAGGTCGACGACCCATTGGCCGCCTTCGGTATGGGTCAGCAAGGGGCCTGTCTGTAGCGGTTGCTGACGCGAGTCGATGATCTGCACGTCTTCGTTGTCATTGATCAACACTTCAAACCAGCGTTTGCCGACGGGGGCATACCATTTGCTCTGGTGTGCGTAGAGGTACTGATGCCGACCTGTGCTGGCGGCATCACCGAGCCCTTCGGGTTTGGCGATGTTGAAGCGATCGAGCAGTGAAGCCAGCGCTAGCGGCGAGCGCCGTAGCGCGGCCATGGTGTTGACAGAGGATTCATGGGCAGCGGGCAGTTCGATGTTGCTGATGTCGGGCAAGCGCAGCGGTTTGAGCGGAGCAGGGCGTGGGGTTGTTGCCAGCGGCGCTTCCTCTGGTTCCACATAGGCCGATTCGGCGGGGGGCGTGTCGCCAACCGCTGCGCGATGAGCCAGCACCATGCCCAGCGCGAGGAAAATATCGGCCAGTGCCGTCCAGGCAAACTTGCCGGACTCTTGATTGGCGACGTCGCTGATCTCCTGCAAGTCGTCCATGAGCTGCCAGATCCATGCCGCCGTGCCGACACTGCGACCCAGAAATGGCAATGCCGCATTGAAAAGCACCCAGCCGCCGCTTTTGAGTGTGGCCCAACGTGATTCGGCATTGGAGACGGACTGGCGATCGGCTTGAGTGATGACAGCCTGAGCGTTAGTGGTGTGCAAGTTCACCAGAGTGTCACCTTCGATGACGGCAGTGCCCAGAGTGACGGGGCCGGACATATCAAGGGCGGTAAGCGGGTTGACCAACAATTGCGGGATCGTCCAGATCGACGGCAATTTAGCGGTAAACACGAATTGGCTGTAATTGAATCGCACATCGTCCGGTAACCAGGCCAGTACCGATTCACGCAGTTGTCGTGAATGGCGGATTGCATAGAGCAGGTTGGCGTGACTGGGGTACTGAATCAGTGCCATGTCGAACAGCGGCCGATAAAGCACACAGGGTCCCTTGCTGACGTCGCGCGGGCCGATGACAAACATGTTGGTCACGGTGTCGGCCGCTGAATTCATGCGATGGGCTACGAACGCCAATGGCCGGATGACGATCTCTTGCCCGCCGACCTGACGCGCTTCGGCGCGGTCGTCGAGCGCGGCGACCACGTATCGGTAACCCTGTTCATCGATACCTGCTGTGCCGCGGATCTTGTGTTGCAGTGCCAGCAGCGGCAGTTCGAGAACCAACTGGCGGGTGTAGAGCTTCTGCAAGGCAGCCGACTGCACAGCATCGTCGACCAGAAGCTTCTTCAAGTGCGCGGGGTAGGTTTTGCCAATGTCGACGCTGCTCACCAGTTGCTCGACATAAGCCACGATCATCCAGTCCGGCAGTGCACTGTCGTCCTTGTAGCGGACGGTTTTATTGCCCAGCGGCAGACCTGCCAGGTTTTGCAGGGCGAGCTCGGTCAGCGACAGGCTCTTGGTTTGAATATGGCCCGGCAAGACGAACGTACCCCAGACCTCAAGACTGGTGATGCTGATCTCGATGTTGTCGACGTTCACGTCGCTCGCGGTCGGGTGTTCCTTGAGAATCTGCCGTATCAGGGCCTCGCGAGTGAATGTTTGCAGGCTTGCAACCTGTGCCTGAAAAGACTGACCGTTGTTCTCCTGCTGCAGCACCGTCAGGTCCAGCAGATAACGACTGAAAGCGGCCTGATCGTCGGGCGCGGCGTTGTCCAGCCAGGCAGGCAGCATCGGGCGTAGATGGTCGACATCGGATTTGATGGCTGGAGGCGGTTGCCGGGCGCGACCGGTGTGCGGGTTGAGCAGATCAAACGATGGCCCTTCGAAGTAATTGATCTCGCCGAGAGCGTCGCCCTCCAGCGCGATCAGCGTGCAGGCCTGGTGATCGAAGAAGTCGCCTTGCGGTTCCACCAGCCGCCACTTGAGCTTGTGGGTCGAGGTGCGTTGCCAGTATTTGCGCGGCAGTGCTTCGCCGAGTTCATCCAGCGAGTCGAAACTCTGGAAACCATGGATCACTGAATACGTCAGGATCATCGTGCGCTGCCCGACGGTCCCGATCAGTACGGCGCTGTCCAGCAGCGTCAGGTGCCCGTGGTCTTCGTCAGCGGCTTCGCTCTCATCGAGGTCAATCAGGCAGGCACGCGTCTTGTAGGGGTCGGCGGGCAAACGCTGCTCCTTGTCCGGAACCTTGAAAACGGCCTGAGCCATGGCCCGTTGATCGGTATCCCAGCCAGTTTGGGCGCTGACATTCCACACGTTGCGCAGTGCGTCCGACATTTGCTGCCAGCGTGGCTGATGCGCAGCGGTGAATGTGCCCCAATAAGCGATATGTTGTTCTTTGAAGGAAACGAACATGAGAGGCGCGAGTTCGTTGAGCAGGCGGCCGACGGCGTCAATCTTTACCGGTAGCTGGATCGCCAGTTTGCCGGGCTGCAACGTCAGAAAGTGCTCTGCATCGAGGTAGGTCACGGTGGTTCCGTTCAGCGAGAGCCGGACCAGAGCATCGGTCAGCGATTCGATCTGCTCGCGGCCCGGGACGATGCGCTTGTCCTCAATGACCCATGACGGTGTTACCACCATGGCTTGCTGCGGATCGATGTCCAGCGTCGGGTACAGCGCCTTGAGTGCCGGTTTCAGCGTTTTCGAAGCGACCTCGCGCAATGAGGGGCCGGTCATCAGTTGAGTCACTACATCAACGGTATTGAGTCGGGGAAAATCGGGCATGGGCAATTCCTGATCTGACGATAGAGATTCATATCAGGGCAAGGTAGAGGTCGGGTCGTGGTGGCGTGCGGTACATAAATCTTGCGGGCAAAAAAAGACCCGCGAGCGCGGGTCTTCAGCCGTTTTTCGGGTTACTCAGCGCTTTCGAAACCTTCAAGTACGTTCACTGCGTTGATGCCGATTTCTTCCACCGCATAGCCACCTTCCATCACAAACAGCGTTGGCTTGCCGAGTGCGGCGATACGTTTGCCCATGGCCAGATAGTCCGGGCTGTCGAGTTTGAACTGCGAGATCGGGTCGTCCTTGAAGGTGTCGACGCCGAGCGAAACAACGATGATCTCCGCGCCATAGCGCTCGATCTCGTCGCAAGCCTGATCGAGCGCGGCGCTCCACACGTCCCAAGCGGAACCGGCCGGCAGTGGGTAGTTGAAGTTGAAGCCTTCACCGGCACCTTCGCCGCGCTCATCGTCGTAGCCGAGGAAGAACGGGAATTCCGCTTCCGGGTGGCCGTGGATCGAGGTGAACAGCACGTCGCTGCGCTCATAGAAAATCGACTGGGTGCCGTTGCCGTGGTGGTAATCGACGTCGAGAATCGCGACTTTCTGGTGGCCTTGATCAAGGAACGCTTGAGCGGCGATGGCGGCATTGTTGAGGTAGCAATAACCGCCCATCAAATCGCTGGCGGCGTGGTGTCCCGGCGGGCGACACAGGGCGAAGGCACTGCGCGCGCCACGCTGGATTTCTGCTTGCGCGGTCAGCGCGACTTGCGCTGCGCTGTACGCCGCTTGCCAGGTGCCGGCGGTGATCGGTGCGCCGCCATCGAAGCTGTAATAGCCGAGCTGGCCATGCAGGCTGGTCGGTTTGATTGCACGCAGGGTGCGCGCCGGCCAGGTGTAGGGCAGCAGATCGCCGTCGGTGTTGAATTCAGTCCAGCGCGCCCACGCGCCTTTGAAAAAGTCGAGATAGTCGCGGCTGTGGATGCGGGCGATCGGTTCCAGACCGAAATCCTTCGGCGCCTCGACCGGGCCGAGATTTTGATTCTGTACACGTTGCAGCACATGATCGGCGCGTGACGGCATCTCGAAGCACGGCTTGAGCTGACCATCGATGAGTTCGCAGCGGCCATGGTGCAGGTGGTGATCGTCCGAGTAGATCGTCAGCATTTGTTGTTCTCCGCAGGGCTGATTCGGTTGACCTCAGTGTTGCGGCGCGCGGCGAATCAGAGAACGGCAGGAAAGGCCAAAAGGGGATGGATATGGCCAAAAGTCCTGACCGCAATTCGCCCCTTCAGGCCCTGAACTGGCTCGGCGCCACGCCGCTCCAGCGCACGAAGGCATGGCGAAAACTCGCGGTCTCGCTGAAGCCCAGGGTTTCGGCGATGCGGTAGATCGGCAACTGATCCTCACACAACATCTGCTTGGCCCGCTCGAAGCGCAGTTCATCGAGCAGTTCCTGATAGCTACTGCCCATGTCCTTGAGATGCCGGCGCAGCGTGCGTGGCGAGCACTTCATCTGTTGCGCCAGACCTTCCAGCCCCGGCGCAGCGTTCAATTGAGCGCTGAGCAACTGACGGATGCGCCCGAGCCACGCTTGGCGTCCGGTGAACTCAAGGTTCTGCTTGCGGCAACGTTCGGCCATGGCTTGATGGGTGATGGCATCGGCCAGCGGCAGCGGTTGGTCGAGCCAGTGACGGTCGAAGGCGAAGGCGTTGTCCTTGGCGGCGAAATGCAGCGAGCAGTCGAAGTGCTCGGCATAACTGTCGCGATAGTCCGGTGCGGCGTGTTCGAATCGGGTGGCGAGCAAGGGCAGCGGATGTCCGAGCAGGTCATCACAAATGACTTTCAGCGACACCAGGCAGAACTCGGCATTGAACACCGCCATCGCCGGGCTCTCGCGATAATCGGCGGCGACGAACCAGACACGTTCGCCGTCGTCTTCCAGACTCAGTTCGAACAGTGTTCCCAACAGCGCCGGATAACGAATCGCCAGGCGCAAAGCGTCACCGAAGGTGGCACAGGTCAGCAGTGCGTAACCGAGGATGCCGTAGCAGGAAACATGCATGCGCCGGCCCAGTTCCAGACCGATGTCATGCTTGAGCGCGACCGCGTTGGCGCAGACCTGCATCTCCTGATTGGTGGTGATGCGCGTGTCGGCACGGCTGAGATCCGCCGCACTGATGCCGCTGCCGGCCAGCAACGCCTCGCTCGATAAGCCTTCGGCCTTGAAGGTATTGAGCACCAGCGAAACTGCGTTGAGGGTGGTGAGGTGGGAGTGCAGCATAAGATCTTCCAGCCTTGGGGATGGCTGTGGCGCAGCAAGTTGCATGCCGGACGCCGATCAAACTGTGGGAGGGCTGTTGTGGTGAGGGAGCTTGCTCGCGCTGGCGCGCGCAGCGGCCCCAAAATATTGCGACTGCTTCGCAGTCGAGCGGGAGCAAGCTCCCTTGCCACAGGGGCTCACTCCTACAGAGTATTGCGTTGTGTCAGATCAGTTCGCCACACAGGTCGAGTTCGATCAGTCGGCGGACTTCAGCGGTTTCCAGGCCTGCGCCCAGCAATCCGTTCAATTTGCCGAACGCCGCCTCGCGGGTCATGCCGCCACCGGACAACACACCAACGCCACGCAAACGGCTGCCGGCTTCGTAAACATCCAGCTCGACGCCACCTTCATGGCATTGCGTGACCGCAACCACCACCACGTCGTTATCCCGCGCGCGGCCGAGGCTGGCGAGGAATTGCGGGTTGTCGCTCGGCCCGGTGCCGCTGCCGTAGCACTCCAGCACCAAACCCTGGATGCCGCTGTCGAGCAGACCGTCGAGGATTTCGGCGCTGATGCCGGGGAACAGTGGCAGCACGGCAACCTTGGCCAGTTGCTTTGGCTGGTTGTAATTCAACGCCGATGGAATCGAAGCGGCTTTCACACCGCCGCCCTGACGCTCCAGACGCTTGAACGGATGACGCCCGAAGCTGCGCACTTTCGCGCAACGGGTCGGCGCCAGCAGTTCGCCGTGGAAGTACAGATGCACGCCCGGCGCCAGACCTTGGCCGAGGGCAACCAGCGCACCGCCGAGGTTTTCCCAGGCATCGCTGTCGGTAACGCCCGCCGGCAGCATGGAACCGGTGAAGCACACGCGAGCATTCAGCCCCAGTAACTGGAAGCTCATCGCCGCCGCACTGTAAGCCAGGGTGTCGGTGCCGTGCAGGATCAGCACGCTGTCGCAGCCTTGCACATCCACGGCATCGACCACTGCTTCACGCAGTTGCTGCCAATAGGCCGGGGTCATGTTGGCGCTGTCGATCAGCGGCGACATTTCCCGGAAGCGCCACTGCGGCACAACGAGTTCAGGCTGGCTGTGCAGGTAGTCGCGCATCCGCGCTTCGAAACCGGATGCCGGGGCCAGACCGTTGGCGCTGGCCTGCATGCCGATGGTGCCACCGGTGTAGAGCACCATGACGTGTTGGGCGGCGGGGTAGGTCGACGAATTCATGGGGATTCTCCGAAAGGATGAGGTCCTTGTGGGAGCGAGCCTGCTCGCGAAAGGGGCATGCCATTCAACATTAATGTCGACTGATCAACCGCTATCGCGAGCAGGCTCGCTCCTACAAGTTATTGCATCACAATAACTGACGGGCGCAGGGGATGCGCCCGTCATTCACCTGTCAGCGTTGCGCTGCAGGCACGCCTTGCGGCTCGGCTTCGGTCTTGCCGGTGGCTGGCGCGTCGGCCGGCCAGGCTTTCAGGTCGAGGTCCAGATCGGCAAATTTGCTGGAGTCGAACACTGGCTGCTTGACGCCCGCGCGGCGCTGCTCGTCGTAGTCGCGCATTACACGCATGCCGACCTTGAACAGCATGGCCAGGGCCATCAGGTTGACGAAGGCCAGGCAGGTCATGGTGATGTCAGCGAAGGCGAACACGGTCGACAGGTCTTGCATCGAACCCCATACCACCAGCGCCAGCACCAGACCGCGGAAAACCATCAGCAAGGCGCGGTTGCGGCTGAGGAACTGCAGGCTGTTCTCGCCCAGGTAGTAGTTGTAGAGGATGCAGGTGAAGACGAACAACGACAGCGCGACGCTGACGAAGATGCGGCCCCAGTCACCGACCACGGCGGCCAGCGAGTTCTGGGTCAGGACGATGCCGTCACCTTCGAAGCCCGGGGTGTAGAAGCCCGACAGCAGGATCAGCAACGCGGTGCAGGTGCAGATCACGAAGGTGTCGAGGAACACGCTGAAAGCCTGAACCACGCCCTGTGCGCCCGGGTGTTTCACCGAGGCCACGGCGGCGACGTTTGGCGCACTGCCCAGGCCCGCTTCGTTGGCGAACACGCCACGCTTCACGCCCATGACGATGGCGCTGCCGAGCAGGCCGCCGAAGGCCGGGTCAAGGCCGAATGCGCTCTTGAAGATGGTTTCCAGCATGGCTGGCACGTGTTCGATCTGGGTGCCGATCACGTACAGGGTCACACCGATATAGGCCAGGGTCTTGACCGGTACCAGCAGGTCGGACACTGCGGCGATGCGCTTGATGCCACCGATGAAGGTGATGGCCAGCAGCACCGCCAGGACGATACCGGTGTGGCGCGGATCGAAGTCAAAGGCGTTCTGCAGCGAGTGGGTCACGGTGTAGGACTGCAGGCCGATGAAGGCGAAGCCGTAGGTGACCAGCAGCAGGATCGAGAACACCACCGCCATGCCTTTGAGTTTCAGGCCGTGCTGGATGTAATAGGCCGGGCCACCACGGTACAGGCCGTCGCCATCGGCGCGCTTGTACACCTGAGCCAGGGTGCATTCGAAGAAGCTGCTGGACATGCCGACCAGTGCGGTCACCCACATCCAGAACACCGCACCCGGCCCACCGAGGGTTACGGCAATGCCGACACCGGCGATGTTGCCTGCACCGACACGGCCGGCGAGGCTGAGCATCAGGGCCTGGAACGAGCTGAGTTGCCCGCCGCTGCTTTTCAGGCTGTCGCGGAACACCGCGAACATGTGGAAGAAGTGGCGCAATTGAACGAAACGCGAGCGAATCGTGAAGTAGCTACCGAGCCCGACAATGAGCACGATCAGTACTTTCCCTGAGAGGAAGTCGTTAATGACTTCGAGCATGGATTTTTCCTCGCTGTTTTTTGTGTGAGCAAATGCTGGATGGAAGAAACATCGTGTTACACCGGTGTGCGCGCGGCACGACGGGTGAGGCGAAGGTTTCGTCCCGGATCCATTTCGCGGGTTTGTTATTAGTTCGGGTTTCACATGGGTTATGGCCTCGTTACCGACGACCGCTCATGCGAAGAGGGGCGGCACTATACCGATCAGTGGCGCGCCCGTCTGCACAGTCGTGGTGCAAGCGACGAAACGAGGTGCTGCAGAATCAAAAGATCGCAGCCTTCGGCAGCTTCTACAGGTGCACGTCAATCAATGTAGGAGCTGCCGAAGGCTGCGATCTTGGCGGTGTCAAAAGCACAAAACATCTAACGTCCTGCCCGCAAAAAGTTAAAAAAAAGGGCCTGGGGACTGATCCCCAGGCCCTCAAAAGGTGAGAGGTGTCTAGTCCCTCGACCTGGTGAGCGGTGCTACACGTAACGCGTCGGCTCAGGCTTTGAGCGGAACCAGACGCGGAGCAATCATGTTTTCCGGGCGCAGGATGTCGGCGAGACTGGCTTCGTCGAGCAGACCTTCTTCGCGCACCAGTTCCAGCACGCCGCGGCCGCTTTCAAGGGCGATACGGGCGATGCGGGTGGCGTTTTTGTAGCCGATGTACGGGTTCAGCGCGGTGACCAGACCGATCGAGTGTTCGACCAGTTCGCGGCAGCGGGCTTCGTTGGCAGTGATGCCGACGATGCAGTGCTCGCGCAGCATGTCCATGGCGCGTTGCAGCAGGCGGATCGAGTCGAAAATCTTGAAGGCGATCAGCGGCTCCATCACGTTCAACTGCAGTTGGCCGCCTTCGGCTGCCATGGTCAGCGCCAGGTCGTTACCGATGACCTGGAAGGCCACCTGGTTAACAGCTTCCGGGATCACCGGGTTGACCTTGCCGGGCATGATCGAGCTGCCTGGTTGACGCGCTGGCAGGTTGATTTCGTTGATGCCGGTGCGTGGACCGCTCGACAGCAGACGCAGGTCGTTGCAGATCTTCGACAGCTTGACCGCGGTGCGCTTGAGCATGCCGGAGAACAGCACGAAGGCGCCCATGTCGGAAGTCGCTTCGATCAGGTCGGCCGCCGGCACTACCGGTTGACCGCTGATCAGGGCCAGACGCTGGACCGCCAGCGCTTGATAACGCGGGTCGGCGTTGATGCCGGTCCCGATCGCGGTGCCGCCCAGGTTCACTTCAGTCAGCAGTTCCGGGGCCAGCGTCTTCAGACGCGCCAAGTCTTCGCCCATGGTGGTGGCGAACGCGCGGAATTCCTGGCCGAGGGTCATCGGCACGGCGTCTTGCAGTTGGGTACGGCCCATTTTCAGGACGTGATCGAACTCTTTGCCCTTGGCCGCGAACGCCTGAATCAGGCTGTCGAGGCTGGCCAGCAGGGTGTCGTGACCGAGCAACAGGCCCAGGCGGATCGCCGTTGGGTAGGCGTCGTTGGTCGACTGCGCCATGTTGACGTCGTCGTTCGGGTGCAGGTACTGGTACTCGCCTTTCTGGTGACCCATTGCTTCAAGCGCAATGTTGGCGATCACTTCGTTGGCGTTCATGTTGGTGGAAGTACCGGCGCCACCTTGAATCATGTCAACCACGAACTCTTCGTGGAAATCACCGCGGATCAATCGGGCACAGGCTTCGCTGATGGCAGCGTGCTTGGCTTCGCTCAGGTGACCCAACTCGCGGTTGGCGTCAGCAGCGGCCTGTTTGACCATTGCCAGGCCGACAACCAGTTTCGGGTAATGCGAAATCGGAACGCCCGAGAGGCGGAAGTTGTTCACCGCTCGCAGGGTCTGGATGCCGTAATACGCTTGAGCCGGTACTTCGAGGGCGCCAAGCAGGTCGTTTTCTGTGCGGAAAGATGCAGCGGAGGACATGATAGAAATCATCTCGATATGGACCCGGTCTGTGCCGGAACGCTGCGAATGCTAGGCTTGTGGGAATTTTTGGGCCAATGCTGTTCAGCACTGCCCTATGCACATTCGGCATAATGCCCGTGTGACGCCGCGTGCGCGGCAGACGTGTGACCTGTTTTGGTGCGTGTCCGGGAGGACGTGATGAATCTGGAAAGCAAATGGCTTGAGGACTTCAGTGCTCTGGCCGCCACCCGCAGCTTCTCGCAGGCGGCTGAACGGCGCTTCGTGACCCAGCCGGCATTCAGCCGGCGGATCCGTAGCCTTGAAGCCGCGTTGGGGCTGACCTTGGTCAATCGCTCGCGCACGCCGGTCGAACTGACGGCGGCCGGGCAGTTGTTTCTGGTGACCGCACGCACCGTGGTCGAACAGCTCGGGGAAGTGCTGCGCCATTTGCATCATCTGGAAGGCGGGCAGGGTGAAGTGATGCAAGTGGCTGCCGCGCACTCGCTGGCGCTGGGCTTCTTCCCGCGCTGGATCGCGCAGTTGCGTAATGAAGGCTTGAACATCGCCACGCGATTGGTCGCGACCAACGTCGGCGACGCGGTGCATGCCTTGCGTGAAGGCGGCTGCGATCTGATGCTGGCGTTCTATGACCCGGATGCGGCGATGCAGATGGACCCGGAGATCTTCCCGTCACTGCATTTGGGCCAGACCGAGATGCTGCCGGTTTGCGCGGCGGACGCCGAGGGCAAGCCTTTATTCGATCTGGAAGGTGACGCGAGTGTGCCGTTGCTGGCATATAGCGCCGGGGCGTTTCTCGGGCGTTCGGTGAACGGTTTGCTGCGTCAGCGTCAGCTGCGTTTCACCACGATCTACGAAACGGCCATGGCCGACAGCCTGAAGAGCATGGCCCTGGAAGGCCTCGGCATCGCCTGGGTGCCGCAGTTGAGCGTTCGCGCTGAACTGGCCCGTGGCGAACTGGTGGTCTGCGGCGGCCCGCAGTGGCATGTGCCGCTGGAGATCCGCCTCTATCGTTGCGCGCTGGTGCGCAAGGCCAACGTGCGCCTGCTCTGGCGCAAGCTCGAGGGCGGTGCTGCACAAGCTTCCTGACCTGAACAGAGATCCAATGTAGGAGTGAGCCTGCTCGCGATAGCGTCAGCACATTCAGCGACGATGTGACTGACACACCGCCATCGCGAGCAGGCTCACTCCTACAGGGGATTTGCGGTGTTCTGTCGCTGACCTTCAGGTCAATAAAACCGGGCTTTTGCGGCAGATGACAGATGGTCGCGCAGGGGGCTGTTTATTGCTTTCTTTGCGGTATACTGCGCGGCCTTCGGCCGGTACGTCCGGCCATTTTTCGTACAATCAAGCCACGCAACCTGCGTGGCTTGTTGTTTTATGACGCGCCTGCGGGCGCTCCAGAGAGAAGAGGCGCGACGATGAGTGCACTGGTTGGCGTGATCATGGGCTCCAAGTCCGATTGGTCCACCCTTAGCCACACCGCCGATATGCTGGAAAAGCTCGGCATCCCGTACGAGGTCAAAGTGGTCTCTGCCCACCGCACCCCGGATCTGCTGTTCCAGTACGCCGAAGAGGCTGAAGGCCGCGGCATCGAGGTGATCATCGCCGGTGCCGGTGGTGCAGCCCACCTGCCAGGCATGTGTGCGGCCAAGACCCACCTGCCGGTGCTGGGCGTGCCGGTGCAGTCGGCCATGCTCTCGGGCGTCGACTCGCTGCTGTCGATCGTGCAGATGCCAGCGGGCATTCCGGTCGCCACCCTGGCCATCGGCAAGGCTGGCGCGATCAACGCTGCTCTGCTCTCGGCGAGCATCCTCGGCGCCAAGCATCCACAGTTCCACGCGGTACTGAAAACCTTCCGTGCCGAGCAGACAGACAGCGTCCTGGACAATCCAGACCCACGTATTGCCTGAGGTTGTTGAGATGAAGATCGGTGTAATCGGTGGCGGCCAGTTGGGTCGCATGTTGGCCTTGGCGGGCACTCCGCTGGGTATGAACTTCGCTTTCCTCGACCCTGCGCCGGACGCCTGTGCGGCCGCATTGGGCGAACACCTGCGGGCCGATTACGGCGATCAGGATCATCTGCGCCAACTGGCCGATGAAGTCGATCTGGTGACCTTCGAGTTCGAAAGCGTCCCGGCCGAAACCGTGGCATTCCTCTCGCAATTCGTGCCGGTTTATCCGAGCGCCGAAGCCCTGCGCATCGCTCGCGACCGCTGGTTCGAGAAGAGCATGTTCAAGGACCTGGGGATTCCGACTCCGGCCTTCGCCGACATCCAGTCGCAAGCCGATCTGGACGCCGCCGTGGCTTCAATCGGTCTGCCGGCCGTGCTGAAAACCCGCACTTTGGGTTACGACGGCAAGGGCCAGAAAGTCCTGCGCAAGCCGGAAGACGTGGTCGGCACCTTTGCCGAGCTGGGCAGCGTTGCCTGCCTGCTGGAAGGCTTCGTGCCGTTCACCGGTGAAGTCTCGCTGATCGCCGTGCGTGCCCGCGATGGTGAAACGAAGTTTTATCCGTTGGTGCACAACACCCACGACAGCGGCATCCTCAAGCTGTCCGTGGCCAGCACCGATCACCCGTTGCAGGCGCTGGCCGAAGACTACTCCAGCCGTGTGCTCAAGCAGCTCGATTATGTGGGCGTGATGGCGTTCGAGTTCTTTGAAGTCGACGGTGGCCTCAAGGCCAACGAAATCGCCCCGCGCGTGCACAACTCCGGGCACTGGACCACCGAAGGCGCCGAGTGCAGCCAGTTCGAAAACCACCTGCGTGCCGTTGCCGGCCTGCCGCTGGGTTCGACGGCCAAGGTCGGCGAGAGCGCAATGCTCAACTTCATCGGTGTGGTTCCGCCGGTGGAGAAAGTCATCGCTATCGAAGACTGCCATCTGCATCACTACGGCAAGGCCTTCAAGGCCGGGCGCAAGGTCGGTCACGCCAACCTGCGCTGCGCCGACATGGCCACGCTGCAGGCGCAGATCGTCAAGGTCGAAGCGCTGATCGCCGAGTAACGACAGTTTCATGTGGCAGCGGCGGAACCATTCAGGGGCCGCCGTTCTCTCATGGCAGGATGCCAAAGTCTGACTAGGCTTCGCATATCTACTATTCAGAGGGAAATGCCATGGGAATTATCGGAACCATCTTTATCGGCCTGATCGTCGGCCTGCTGGCTCGGTTCCTGAAACCGGGCGATGACAGCATGGGTTGGATCATGACCATCCTGCTCGGTATCGGCGGTTCGCTGGCAGCCACTTACGGCGGCCAGGCTCTGGGCATCTATCACGCCGGCGAGGGCGCAGGTTTCATCGGCGCACTGGTCGGCGCCATCGTGTTGCTGGTGATCTACGGCCTGATCAAAAAGAACTGATCCAAAGCGACAAAGCCCTCTCTGCCAAAGTGGCCGGGAGGGCTAGAATGCTCGGCGATTCACTGTTCCTTTCTTTCTATACCGAGCACCTTCATGCGCCGTCTTCTGTTGACTCTCCTTTTCCTGGGCAGCGGTTTGGCCCACGCCGGCGAACTGCCGGAAACCGACTGGCTCGAACTGATGCCCAAGTCGGACCAAAAGGCCCTCGAGGCCATGCCTGAAATCGACCATAACTCCCCGGAAGCCACCGGCACCTTCACCGAGAAGGGCGGGATGAAGCAGGCCAAAGGTCTGCCGGCGGTGATGTATTCGACCAAAACCGTGGCGTCGATGAATGACAAGCACATCCGCATCGGGGGTTATCCGGTGCCGCTGGAGTCCGACGCCAAGGGCCGCAGCACGCTGTTCTTCCTCGTGCCGTACCCGGGCGCGTGCATCCATGTGCCGCCACCGCCACCGAATCAACTGGTGCTGGTGCGTTATCCGAAAGGCTTGAAGCTGGACGATATCTACACGCCGCTGTGGGTGACCGGCACGCTGAAGGTCGAGAAGGTCAGCAATGACCTGGCCGATGCGGCGTATGCGCTGGAAGCGGATAAGGTGCGGGTGGTGCAGGAATCTGATCTCTAAAGCAAAAGATCGCAGCCTTCGGCAGCTCCTGTAATTGGAATGCATTCCCCTGTAGGCGCTGCCGAAGGCTGCGATCTTTTGATCTTAAAGTGCTTTGCTGGCGACACTCACGCCCATGGTGTGGCTCGCACCCGACGCCAAAGTCACCACGTCATCCATCACATTCGCCGTCTCGATGCACAGCATGCGCTGCCAGCCATCGTTATCCATGTCGGCCAGCGCTGCTGCGCGGTCGATCCACGGGTTCCAGATCACTGCCGTGCGCGAACCGGTAGCCGTCAGCACAATGCGTCGCTCCCAGGCCGGGTCGACGATGCTCAGTTGTGGCGGCGCATCAAGGTAGATGCGGTCGGTCTCACCGGCAAAATGCAGATCGCCTTGCTGGCTGTTGGTTTTCCAGTCATCCAGCGTCTCGATGTAATTCAAACCATTCACGCCATCGACGTGCACATTGCGCACGTCACTGACCGCGAAGTAAGTGTGCAGCGCCTGGCTCAGGCTGACGGTGTCACTGCCACGGTTGTGGCTGGTCAGGCTGAAACTCAGTTGTTCGGACAGATGCAAGGTCAGGGTCAGATCGACCTGATGCGGCCAGCCCGGCAGGCCACCTTCGGGGTAGGGCAGCCTGAATTCGACCTTGACGCCGTCAGCCTCTGATTCGATGCCGCCCAACTCCCAATCCATCGCCCGCACCAGACCGTGCGCGGGTGCCGGTTGCTCGCCGGCGTACATGGCCTGCACGCTCTGCGGGTTGCGTTCGAACTTGCCGAACCACGGCCAGCACACCGGCACACCGGCGCGAATGCTTTTGCCCGTCTTGAAGTCGGCCTTGTCGTTGAGCCAGATGATCGGCGGCTGGCCATCGATCTGATAACTGAGGATGTGCGCGCCTTGCTGGGCCACCAGCACTTCGGCCTGACCGTGGCGGATGCGCCAGCAGTTCAGTTCATCCAGTTTCACGGCTTCAACGTTGGGCGTGTTCATGGGACAGCTCTCGATCAGTAACAAGGACAACTATCGACCGTCAAACGGCCGCGAGGTTTAGCGCGCGCGTGGTGGAACCGAGCGAGTGCGACCGCTGCCGTCGATGGCGACGAAGACGAAAACCGCTTCGGTCACTTTACGCCACTCGCTGGACAGCGGGTCGTCGCTCCACACTTCGACCATCATCTGGATCGAGCTGCGGCCGATCTCCAGGGTCTGGGTATAAAAGGACAATTGCGCACCGACAGCCACGGGCACGAGGAACGCCATGCGGTCGATGGCAACCGTGGCAACACGGCCGCCAGCGACACGGCTGGCCATTGCGGTGCCGGCCAAATCCATCTGCGCTACCAGCCAGCCACCGAAAATATCGCCAAAGCCGTTGGTTTCGCGCGGGAGTGCGGTGATTTGCAAGGCCAGGTCGCCTTGCGGGATCGGATCTTCTTGTTCGAGCTCTATCATGCCGGGGGTGCCTCTGACCCGTGACTCTTGTTGGTATTGCTGGTGGTAGCCGTCTTCGGGAAAAACGATTCAGCACCGAACATACTACGTTCGTCACGTTTTCCATCAGGCGCCTAAGGAGAAACTCTGCGAAACCGGCTAATCCCGAGCAAAGGCCGGGCCAACGACGTTTTCGCACAGCAACCCCCTACAAACCGGAGCAGGTTGCGAGTATATCGGTCGGTAGACTCCGCGACGACCATCCGGTTCTCATTTCGACCGTCAATTACGCGTCTCTATGTGCTTTTTCGAACAATTTGCTATCGTGCCGAACCTGCCCAAGCCACCGCCAGCGTTGTTGTGGCGGCAGATCCGACTATAAGAGAAGCCCTTGCCATGACCACAGCGCCTTCGAGCCTCGCGCAGCCCGAGCAACCCGCACGACCGTTGACCCGCAATGATTACAAGACTCTGTCGCTGTCGGCCCTCGGCGGCGCGCTGGAATTCTACGATTTCATCATCTTCGTCTTCTTCGCCACCGTGGTCGGCAAGCTGTTCTTCCCGGCCGACATGCCCGAGTGGCTGCGCCTGATGCAGACCTTCGGCATTTTTGCTGCCGGCTATCTCGCGCGGCCGCTGGGTGGCATCGTCATGGCGCACTTCGGCGACCTGTTGGGGCGCAAGAAGATGTTCACCCTGAGCATTTTCATGATGGCCGTGCCGACCCTGATCATGGGTCTGCTGCCAACGTACGCGCAGATCGGCATGTGGGCGCCAATCCTTCTTCTATTGATGCGGGTCATTCAGGGCGCGGCGATTGGCGGCGAAGTGCCGGGTGCGTGGGTCTTCGTTTCCGAACACGTACCGCAAAAGCACATGGGCTACGCCTGCGGCACCCTCACCAGCGGCCTGACCGCCGGTATTCTGCTCGGCTCACTGGTCGCTACGGCAATCAACAGCATTTATACGCCTGCCGAAGTGTCCGATTACGCCTGGCGGATCCCGTTCCTGCTCGGCGGCGTGTTCGGCCTGTTCTCGGTCTATCTGCGCCGCTGGCTGCACGAAACCCCGGTGTTCGCTGAACTGCAATTGCGCAAGGCGCTGGCCGAAGAGGTGCCGCTGCGCGCGGTGCTGCGCGATCATCGCGGGGCGATTGCAATCTCGATGCTGCTGACCTGGTTGCTGTCTGCCGGGATCGTTGTGGTGATCCTGATGACTCCGACCGTGCTGCAAACGGTCTATCACTTCTCGCCGACCGAGTCGTTGCAGTCGAACAGTCTGGCGATCGTGTTCCTGAGCATTGGCTGCATCATTTCCGGCGCGCTGGCGGATCGCTTTGGTGCCGGGCGCGTGTTTGTGTTCGGTTGCCTGGGCCTGCTGATCAGCTCCTGGACCTTCTATCACAGCCTCGCCGATCACCCGAACTGGCTGTTCCCGCTGTACGCGTTGACCGGTTTCCTGGTCGGCACCATCGGTGCGGTGCCGTACGTGATGGTGAAAGCGTTCCCGCCGGTGGTGCGCTTCAGCGGATTGTCGTTCTCGTACAACGTGGCTTACGCGATCTTCGGCGGGTTGACGCCGATGGTGGTCAGTCTGCTGCTGAAAGAAAGCGCGATGGGCCCGGCCTACTATGTGGCAGTGCTGTGTGCGATGGGGATTCTGGTCGGGGCGTGGCTCTGGAAGAAGGGGCGCTGATCCGGAATTTCCTCCAGCAGTACCGGCCCTTTCGCGAGCAGGCTCGCTCCCACATTGGAATGCATTTCAACTGTGGGAGCGAGCCTGCTCGCGAATGGGGGGCAACTCGAATCATCTTGTAAAACCCGGATGCTGGCCTTTCATCCAATTGTCATATTTCAGCCATAGAGTGTTCACACGGCCTGCTGATACTTGGCCCCGACTTAACACACCCTATCTGCTAGGAGTAAGGCATGAAACTGAAGCGTTTGATGGCGGCAATGACTTTTGTCGCTGCTGGCGTTGCGACTGCCAACGCGGTTGCCGCTGTTGACCCTGCTATCCCGAGCTACACCAAGACCACTGGTGTGTCGGGCAACCTGTCCAGCGTCGGCTCCGATACCCTGGCCAACCTCATGACCCTCTGGGCTGAGAACTACAAAAAAGAATACCCGAACGTCAACATCCAGATTCAGGCCGCTGGCTCCGCCACCGCGCCACCAGCGCTGACTGAAGGCACCTCCAACCTGGGCCCGATGAGCCGCAAGATGAAAGACACCGAACTGGCGGCCTTCGAGCAGAAGTATGGCTACAAGCCAACCGCTATCCCGGTTGCCGTGGATGCCCTGGCTGTATTCGTGCACAAGGACAACCCGATCCAGCACCTGACCATGGAACAGGTTGACGCGATCTTCTCGTCGACCCGTCTGTGCGGCGCCAAAGCCGACGTGAAAACCTGGGGCGACCTGGGCGTGACCGGCGACCTGGCCAACAAGCCAGTGCAACTGTTCGGTCGTAACTCGGTATCCGGCACCTACGGCTACTTCAAAGAAGAAGCCCTGTGCAAAGGCGACTACAAACCAAACGTCAACGAACAACCAGGTTCGGCGTCGGTCGTGCAGTCGATCAGCTCCTCGCTGAACGGCATCGGTTACTCGGGCATCGGCTACAAGACCGCTAGCGTGAAGACGGTTGCTCTGGCCAAGAAGGGCGGCACTGACTTCATCGAAGACACCGAAGAAAACGCCCTGAACGGCAAGTACCCGCTGTCGCGTTTCCTCTACGTGTACGTCAACAAAGCCCCGAACAAGCCTCTGGCCCCGCTGGAAGCCGAGTTCGTGAAACTGGTGCTGTCGAAGCAGGGCCAGGAAGTTGTGGTGAAAGACGGCTACATCCCGTTGCCAGCCAAGGTTGCTGCAAAAGCACTGGCTGACCTGGGTCTGCAGGAAGGCGGCGCTGAAGTCGCAAAAAAGTAACACCTTAGGTCCGGGCTAACCCCCCGGACCTGCAGGAACCCTGTAGGAGCTGTCGAGTGAAACGAGGCTGCGATCTTTTGATCTGGCCTCTGATCGCAAGATCAAAAGATCGCAGCCTCGGTTCCCTCGACAGCTCCTACACAGGTTTCAAGCGGGTCCCAAAAGGGCTAAAACCCTTCGAATTTCTTGATCCTCCTCCAGTGCCCGCTGGCGGTGGATTTGCTGCGTCACTGCATTGTCATCTTTCTGTCATACAGGATCGCTAGGGTGAGCGCATGAATGATCTGGCCAATTCCCAAATGACTACGAATCCTCCCAAGCGCATTGATTTCAATACGCCTGAGCTGCAACGCAAGCGCCGCATTCGCGCGCTCAAGGATCGCTTCACCCGCTGGTACGTCCTCGTTGGCGGCCTTGCGGTGCTGGCAGCCATCACCCTGATCTTCTTCTTCCTCGCCTACGTGGTTGCGCCGCTGTTTCAGGGTGCCGACCTGACCGCGAAAGACTCGATCACCCCGGCCTGGATGCAGGACGCCGGCAAGCCGTTGATGATTTCGCTCGAAGAGCAGAATCAGGTGGCCATGCGCGTTTCCGACAAGGGCCAGGCATTGTTCTTTGATATCGACAGTGGCGCTGAACTGAAGCGCGTCGATCTGCCGGTTCCTGCCGGCGCTACCGTGACTTCGATTGGTGAAGACCAGCCGGGCCATCCGCTGGTGGCCGTGGGTCTGTCCAACGGTCAGGCGCTGGTGTTCCGTCACACCTACAAAGTCAGCTACCCCGATGGCAAGAAAACCATCACCCCGGCCATCGAATATCCGTACGGCGAAACGCCGATCGCCCTCAACGAAGCTGGCGGTGCGCTGGAACATGTCAGCCTGAATGCCACTGATACGACCCTGATGCTGGTGGGTTCGACCGGTTCGCAGCTCAATGTGTTGTCGCTGACCAGCGAAGAAAACATGATGACCGGTGAAGTCACCAACGAGCAGAAGCGCATCGATCTGCCGCAGATGACCGAGCCGGTGAAAAACATCTTCGTCGACCCGCGCCAGCAGTGGCTGTACGTGGTTAACGGTCGTGCTCAGGCCGATGTGTTCAGCCTGCGCGACAAGAGCCTCAACGGTCGCTACAAACTGCTGGAAAACGCCGACGCCGAAGTCACTGCAACCACGCAACTGGTCGGTGGTATCTCGCTGATCGTCGGCGACTCCAAAGGTGGTCTGGCCCAGTGGTTCATGGCCCGTGACACCGATGGTGAGCTGCGCCTGAAGCAGATTCGTACCTTCCAGATGGGCACCACGCCGATCGTTGAAATCTCCGCCGAAGAGCGTCGCAAAGGCTTCCTCGCGCTGGATGCCAGCGGGAAGCTCGGCGTGTTCCACAGTACCGCGCACCGTACTTTGCTGGTTGATCAGGTGGTGGAAGGTCAGGGCCTGTTCGGTCTGTCGCCACGCGCCAACCGTGTGATCGTCGAAGCCGGCGGCAAGCTGCAACCGCTGCTGCTCGACAACCCGCATCCGGAAGTATCGTGGAGCGCCCTGTGGAGCAAGGTCTGGTACGAGAACTACGACGAGCCTAAATACGTCTGGCAATCGACCGCCGCCAACACCGATTTCGAACCGAAACTGAGCCTCTCGCCACTGACCTTCGGCACCCTGAAAGCTGCGTTCTACGCGATGTTGCTGGCTGCACCGCTGGCCGTTGCCGCGGCGATCTACACCGCCTACTTCATGGCCCCGGGCATGCGCCGCAAGGTCAAGCCGGTGATCGAGCTGATGGAAGCGATGCCGACGGTCATCCTCGGTTTCTTCGCCGGTCTGTTTCTCGCGCCGTATGTGGAAGGACATCTGCCGGGCATCTTCAGCCTGCTGATGCTGCTGCCGATCGGCATCCTGGTTGCCGGTTTCACCTTCAGCCGCCTGCCTGAGTCGATCCGCCTGAAAGTCCCGGACGGTTGGGAAAGTGCGCTGCTGATTCCGGTGATCCTGTTCGTGGGCTGGCTGTCGCTGTACATGAGCCCGTTCATGGAGAACTGGTTCTTCGGTGGTGACATGCGCATGTGGATCTCCCACGACCTGGGCATCACCTACGACCAGCGCAACGCTCTGGTGGTCGGTCTGGCCATGGGCTTTGCGGTGATCCCGAACATCTACTCGATTGCCGAAGACGCCGTGTTCAGCGTGCCGCGTGGCCTGACCCTCGGCTCGCTGGCCCTGGGTGCCACGCCGTGGCAAACCATGACTCGCGTGGTGATCCTGACCGCCAGCCCGGGCATCTTCTCGGCGCTGATGATCGGCATGGGCCGTGCGGTCGGCGAAACCATGATCGTGCTGATGGCCACCGGTAACACCCCGGTCATGGAAATGAACCTGTTCGAAGGCCTGCGCACCCTGGCCGCCAACGTCGCGGTGGAAATGCCCGAGTCGGAAGTCGGCGGCAGCCACTACCGCGTGCTGTTCCTCTCGGCGCTGGTGCTGCTGTTGTTCACCTTCATCATGAACACCCTGGCAGAACTGATTCGTCAGCGTCTGCGCAAGAAATACTCGTCGCTTTAAGCAAAGGTAGAAGTCTGTGAAACAGAACTCCCTGAAAGGATGGTTCAAGAGCGGCGCCCCGGGCGTCTGGATCAGCGGTGGCGCGGTGTCCATCGCGGTCATCATGACCATTGGCCTGCTGGCGGTGATTGCCGTGCGCGGTCTGGGTCACTTCTGGCCGGCGGACCTGGTCCACGCCAGCTACGACGTACCGGGTCAGGCCAATCACCTGGTCATTGGTGAAGTGGTACAGAAAGAAGAAGTGCCACGTGCCCGTCTGAAGAGCGCCGGTTTGCCGGTGCCGGATGAAGGCCCGGAGTTCATGACCCGCGAGCTGATCAAGGTCGGCAACCGTGACCTGAACGGCAACGACTTCACCTGGATCGTCGGCGAGTGGCTGACCAACCAGACCACGCCGCCCGAGTTGATGGCGATCGAGCGTCGCGAGTGGGGCAACTTCTACGGCTACCTGGTCAACGTCAAACAGGATGGCAAGGTCATCGCCGAAGGCGAGGCGGCATGGCCTGAGCTGCAAGCGCGGATCAACCGTGTGAACGGTCTGGCTGCGCAACTGAAGTCGCTGGAAAAGACTGACATCGGTGCCATCAACGCAGGTCTTGAGCGCATCCGTCTGCACGGTCGCAAACTGGAACTGGAAGGCAAACTCGACGCCACCGCGCAGGCGGACATGGAATCCGAGCGTGCCGAGCTGAATGCGCGTTATCAGGACATCGAAGCGCGTCTGGCCGATCTGCATGCGCAGTTCAACCGCGATGCCCTGACTGCTCGTGACGCCAACGGCAAAGAGATTGAAATCGGCCTGGGCAAAGTGGTTCACGCATACCAGCCGAACGCGATGGGCACCTTCACCAAGGTCGGTTTCTACTTCAGCAAGATCTGGGAATTCCTTTCGGACGACCCGCGTGAAGCGAACACCGAAGGCGGGATTTTCCCGGCGATATTCGGCACCGTGATGATGACCCTGATCATGGCGATGATCGTCACCCCGTTCGGCGTACTGGCGGCGGTGTACCTGCGTGAATACGCCAAACAGAACACCCTGACACGGATCATCCGTATCGCGGTGAACAACCTCGCCGGCGTTCCGGCGATCGTTTACGGCGTGTTCGGTCTGGGCTTCTTCGTTTACGTGCTGGGTGGTTCGGTCGACCGCTTGTTCTTCCCGGAAGCACTGCCGGCACCGACCTTCGGTACCCCGGGTCTGCTCTGGGCGTCGCTGACCCTGGCGCTGCTGGCGGTACCGGTGGTGATCGTCGCGACCGAGGAAGGTCTGGCGCGTATTCCGCGCACCGTGCGTGAAGGCTCGTTGGCCCTCGGCGCGACCAAGGCTGAAACCTTGTGGAAGATCGTTATCCCGATGGCCAGCCCGGCGATGATGACCGGCATGATTCTCGCCGTGGCTCGCGCCGCCGGTGAAGTGGCGCCGCTGATGCTGGTGGGCGTGGTGAAACTGGCGCCGTCGCTGCCGGTGGACGGCAACTACCCGTACCTGCACCTGGACCAGAAGATCATGCACCTGGGCTTCCACATCTATGACGTCGGCTTCCAGAGCCCGAACGTCGAAGCGGCCCGTCCGCTGGTGTACGCCACGGCGCTGTTGCTGGTGCTGGTGATCGCCACGTTGAACCTGTCGGCGGTGTATATCCGCAACCACCTGCGCGAAAAGTACAAAGCACTGGATAGCTGATTTTGCAGCACTGATTTTTATGTGGGAGCGAGCCTGCTCGCGAAGGCATCACCGCGGTTTCATAGACAAACCGCAGCGCCTGAATCGCCAGCAGGCTGGCTCCCACAAAAACCGAACCGAATTTGTTAGCACAGGGAGCCTCCCATGCAGCACGAAACACATACCCACGGCATCAATATGTCTGCCCTGGGCCGCGACAAGCAGAGCCTGAACCTGGCGCAGGAAACCGTGGCTATCGAAGTGCCGGGCCTGAGCCTGTACTACGGCGAGAAACAAGCGCTGTTCGACGTCAGCATGAACATCCCGAAACAGCGCGTGACCGCGTTCATCGGCCCGTCCGGCTGCGGTAAGTCGACGCTGCTGCGCACCTTCAACCGCATGAACGATCTGGTTGACGGCTGCCGCGTCGAAGGCGCGATCAACCTGTACGGCAACAACATCTATCGCAAAGGCGAAGATGTGGCTGAACTGCGTCGTCGCGTCGGTATGGTGTTCCAGAAGCCCAACCCGTTTCCGAAGACCATCTACGAAAACGTCGTTTACGGTCTGCGCATCCAGGGCATCAACAAGAAGCGCATCCTCGACGAAGCGGTCGAGTGGGCGTTGAAAGGCGCCGCGCTGTGGGACGAGGTTAAAGACCGTCTGCACGACTCGGCACTCGGTTTGTCCGGTGGTCAGCAGCAACGTCTGGTCATCGCCCGCACCATCGCGGTTGAGCCGGAAGTGCTGCTGCTCGACGAACCGTGCTCGGCCCTCGACCCGATCTCGACGCTGAAAGTCGAAGAGCTGATCTACGAGCTGAAGTCCAAGTTCACCATCGTCATCGTGACCCACAACATGCAACAGGCCGCGCGGGTATCCGACTACACGGCGTTCATGTACATGGGCAAACTGGTGGAATTCGGCGACACCGACACCCTGTTCACCAATCCGGCGAAGAAGCAGACCGAAGACTACATCACCGGTCGTTATGGCTGACAGTTGCGGGTTATTCACAGAATTGACGCTGCGGCCCACCGCACCTTACCGGACGCTCCAAGGACGCCAACATGATTAGTAAAGAAGGCCTTACCCACCACATCTCCGCGCAGTTCAACGCCGAGCTGGAGGAAGTGCGCAGCCACCTCCTGGCCATGGGCGGGCTGGTCGAGAAGCAGGTCAACGACGCGGTGACCGCGCTGATCGAGGCCGACTCCGGCCTGGCTCAGCAGGTGCGCGAGATCGACGACCAGATCAATCAGATGGAACGCAACATCGACGAAGAATGCCTGCGCATTCTTGCCCGTCGTCAGCCGGCGGCGTCCGACTTGCGTTTGATCATCAGCATTTCCAAGTCGGTGATCGACCTGGAACGCATCGGTGACGAAGCGACCAAGATCGCTCGCCGTGCGATTCAGCTGTGCGAAGAAGGCGAAGCGCCGCGCGGTTACGTCGAGGTTCGTCACATCGGCGACCAGGTGCGCAACATGGTCCGTGATGCGCTGGACGCATTTGCCCGCTTCGACGCCGATCTGGCGTTGTCGGTGGCGCAGTACGACAAGATCATCGACCGCGAATACAAGACTGCGCTGCGTGAGCTGGCCACCTACATGATGGAAGACCCACGCTCTATCTCGCGTGTCTTGAGCATTATCTGGGTGCTGCGTTCGCTGGAGCGCATCGGCGATCACGCGCGCAACATCTCTGAATTGGTCATCTACCTGGTGCGCGGCACCGACGTGCGCCACATGGGCCTCAAGCGCATGAAAGAAGAAGTTGAAGGCACAAGCGGCGAAACCGCTAATGTTCCGGGTAATGCTGACGATAAGTAAGATTGCCTGAGAAAAGCGCCCGGCCCTTTGGCCGGGCGTTTTTGTTTGTGCTTTTCATGGGCAGAACCGAATTAAAAAGCAGCACCCGCGAACGAAAAGTCCCGGCGTGACTGAAGAGTTTTGGCAATGTGCCATCAGCCAGCGTTATGCTTGCCGGGATTTTAATAGGGGTGTTGGATGAGCAAGATCAGTGTGTTGGTCGTGGACGATGCTTCGTTCATTCGTGACCTGGTGAAAAAGTGCCTGCGTAATTACTTCCCGGGGATCCGCACCGAGGACGCCGTCAACGGTAAGAAGGCTCAGGCCATGCTGGCCAAGGAAGCGTTCGACCTGGTGCTGTGCGACTGGGAAATGCCGGAAATGTCCGGTCTCGAGCTGCTGACCTGGTGCCGCGAGCAAGACAACCTCAAGACCATGCCGTTTGTCATGGTGACCAGCCGTGGCGACAAGGAAAACGTCGTGCAGGCGATTCAGGCCGGCGTTTCCGGCTACGTCAGCAAGCCGTTCACCAACGAGCAACTGCTGACCAAGGTCAAGCAGGCGCTGAACAAGGTCGGCAAGCTCGACACCCTGATGAACAGCGCGCCGACCAAAATGAACTCGGCGTTCGGCAACGATTCCCTGAGCGCCTTGACCGGTGGCAAGCCTGCCGTGGTCGGCGGCGCCCCGGCTACGGCGGTGGTCAACCCGTTCGCCAAACCGGCTGCTGCTGCACCTGCGCCGGCCGCTGCGCCGTCCCGTGGCCTGCTCAACAGCCCTCCGGTCAAGGCGCCAGCCGCCGCGTCCGCTCCGGCCAGTGGTCGCGGTCAGGGCCAACTGCGTCTGCCAAGCGGTACTCAGCAATGCGTGATCAAGGCCCTGAGCATCAAGGAAGCGTTGCTGGTGGTGAAACGCACCGAGACCCTGCCGCAGATCCTCGACAGCGCCGTGCTTGATCTGGAGCAGGGCGACAACGCGGAAATAGCCCGCCTTAACGGTTACCTGCACGCCGTCGTCGCGTTTGAGCCAAAACCCGACAGCGACTGGCTGCAACTGACGTTCCGTTTCGTCGACCAGGATGCGCAGAAGCTCGATTACATCTCGCGTCTGATCGCCCGCGGCACAGCGCAGAAGCACTTCGTTCCGGGCGCGTAAGCGTCACATAAAAAGAGATCACAACCTGCGTTAATCCATACTTTCATTGAGTAAGGAATAACGCAGGCTGTGATCTCTTTTTTGTGTTTGCATTTCGCTTGGCAGACTTCGTTATTTCGGATCAACCTTTAAAGCCTGCCAATTGAGCTGCGCGATTGATGTTTTGCACGAATGCATCCTTGACTGCATCAATTGATGTTGGATTGTCGCATTCGGGAATCCCATTTGAGTAGACATCGCCTTCCCATTTCCCGTCTACGAAGGCACCACGTAACTCTCCTTCCACAGCCTTTGCATAACCCTTGTCTGAGTAACAGATCCGGTATGCAAGACTTGGCAAAATGAAGGTCAGCTGCCAGTTTTTGAAATGCTCTTTTGCGATGGTTGTAAGAGTAATTTCTGCCCGCCAGGCCCCTACATCATAGTCATCTGGTTTGCTAATCACACAGTCTGCAATTTGCGAATCAGCGAGTTGTTCTATGACTTTTCGCAGCCCGCTTTCCAGCTCATCTGGCACAACGAACCATGTAGCGTGGCCCCGCGATTGAGGGTTGCCCACCCCGGTCTCACTGTCAGATCCGTTCCAACGCAGAGCCAGCACTTCCCGCTCATCCCATGATCCTTCAGCTGCACTCCAGCCGCCTTGTTTTGTGTTGTGAATTACCTTTTTTAGCTTCCAGCTGCTTTTCGGAGCAACTACATCTTCTGGATTGATATAGGCCATTTCATTGACTCTCAGCGAATGGAAAAATTTACATCCATATGTATATACGTATGGATGTATGAAGCTTGGACCTGAGCGTCCTCTTCGTCAAGGTAAAAATGCTTCTGGATCGGGCGGCAATTTGAAACATCTGTCGACTAGCCTGGTCTGTCTCAGCTGCTAGGCTCATTCCCAGGCCTTACTTCGACAGACTCTTGCCCATGCTCGCGCGCCTGCTGTTTTTCTGTGGTCTCTTCGTGGCCTCCACCTCGGCTGTGGCCATGACCATTTACAAATCCACCGATGCCAACGGCGTGGTCTCGTACAGCGACCGGCCGAGCAAAGGCTCGCAGGTGTTCGTGTTTCAGGACCGCATGGTCGAGCGCCTGGAGCGGCAGGTGTATCTCGATATCAAGAAGCAGAAGGGCGCCGACGTGGTCTTCGTGCGCAACGATCTTTACGCGCCGGTCGAGGTGGCACTGGCGTTTACCGGGATGAGTAATGTGCGCGGTGCACCGGCGCAAACCATCCGCCGGGTGCTGCCGGCGCGCAGCAATACGCGGCTGGCGTTGCTGACGGCGGTATCCGGTAAGCAGCCGCTGGTGTACACGCCGCAATTTCACTATTCCCTCGGCGACCCTGGCGGAACCGCTCAGGGCTATCGCTATCCGCTGCCATGGCGCGGCGGCCCATTCCGCCTGAGTCAGGGCGCCAACGGTCAGTACAGCCACTACGGGCCGAAGAATCGCTATGCGATGGACATCGCCATGCCGGTGGGTACGCCGATCATCGCCGCGCGGGCCGGGGTGGTGGTGAAAGTCGAGAATGCACAGAGCGGGCGCGGCACTGATGCGTCGGGAAATTTCGTCCGGGTACTGCACAATGACGGGACGATGGGCGTGTATCTACACCTCAAGCAAGGTTCGGTGAGCGTACGCGAAGGGCAGCGGGTGACGGTGGGCAGTCCGCTGGCCCTGTCAGGCAACACCGGCAACAGCAGCGGCCCGCATCTGCACTTTGTGGTGCAGCGCAATACCGGCGAGGGGCTGGTGTCGATTCCGTATCAGTTCATCCAGCCGCTGGGGGCGTTGCCCAACTTTGCGTTGGGCAAGCAATAAATCCAGTGAAGATCGACTGTGGCGAGGGGATTTATCCCCGTTGGGGCGCGTAGCGGCCCTGAATTCGGCATTCGCGCAATCCCTGAAGGGTGCATTCAATGGTTTCGGGACGGCTTCGCCGTCCAACGGGGATAAATCCCCTCGCCACAAAAGCTACCCTGCAACCGCCATCAATCCAGCATCAACACCTTCGCCAGCACAATCTTCGGCCCTTTCATCTTCTTGATGATGATCCGCAGGCCTTCGACTTCCAGCACTTCTTCCTCTTCCGGCACCCGTTTCAGGGTTTCGTAGACCAGCCCGGCAAGGGTTTCCGCTTCGATGTGGTCGAGGTCGATGCCCAACAAGCGCTCCACCTTGAACAACGGCGTATCGCCGCGCACCAGCAGCTTGCCCGGCTGATACGCCAGAATCCCGCGCTCAGCCTTGCGGTGTTCGTCCTGAATGTCGCCGACCAGCACTTCCAGCACGTCCTCCATGGTCAGGTAGCCGATGATGTTGCCATCAGCCTCCTCGACCACGGCGAAGTGCGAGCCGCCCTTGCGGAACTGCTCCAGCAACTGCGACAGCGGCATATGGCGCGACACGCGTTCCAGCGGACGGGTCAGCTCAGCCAGGTTGAACGACTCGGGAATGTGGTCCAGCGCCGCCAATTCCAGCAGCAGGTCCTTGATGTGCAGCAGGCCGACGAACTCCTGGCGCTCGCTGTCGTACACCGGGTAACGGCTGAACTTGTGGCGACGGAACATCGCCAGGATTTCTTTCAGCGGCGCGTTGAACTCCAGGGTGATCAGGTCTTCGCGGGAGTTGGCCCAGTCGACCACTTCCAGCTCGCCCATTTCCACCGCCGAGGCCAATACGCGCATGCCTTGGTCGCTCGGGTCCTGACCACGGCTGGAGTGCAGGATCAGTTTCAGTTCTTCGCGGCTGTAATGGTGTTCGTGGTGCGGACCGGGTTCGCCCTGGCCGGCGATGCGCAGAATCGCGTTGGCGCTGGCGTTGAGCAGGTAGATCGCCGGGTACATCGCCCAGTAGAACAGGTACAGCGGCACCGCCGTCCACAGCGACAGCAACTCGGGTTTGCGGATCGCCCACGACTTCGGGGCCAGCTCACCGACCACGATGTGCAGGTACGAAATGATGAAGAACGCGGTGAAGAACGACACGCCTTTGACAATCTCAGGCGACTGCACGCCGACCGCGCTCAGCAGCGGCTCGAGAATGTGCGCGAAGGCCGGCTCACCGACCCAGCCCAGGCCAAGGGAGGCGAGGGTAATACCGAGCTGACACGCCGAGAGATACGCATCGAGCTGACTGTGCACGGTGCGCAGGATGTGTCCGCGCCAGCCGTTCTGATCAGCGATGGCCTCGACCCGGGTCGAGCGCAGTTTGACCATGGCAAATTCCGCCGCAACGAAAAAGCCGTTGAGCAAAACCAGGATCAGAGCAAAAAGGATCATGCCGAAATCGGCGAATATTGTTGCGAGGGACAAGCCAGGGGAAGGGTCCATGATGGAGTTTTGCGGGTTCCGTGTGATTCAAGAGAGAGAAAAATCGCGCCTGAAAGGCAGGCACAAGTCAGCCAATGTAGCGGTTGACATGGCGATTGCCTAGTGGCGAGTGCCGGTCGGTCTTACTCGGCGGCGCTGATGGCCCGTGCCTGGGCCACTTGGGCCGGGGCGAAATGGCAGGTGAACGTGCTGCCGTGACCGGGCACGCTGCTGATCTCCATGCGCGCGCGGTGGCGCAGCAACACGTGTTTGACGATGGCCAGACCCAGCCCGGTGCCGCCGGTGTTGGAGTTGCGGCTGGAGTCGACGCGGTAGAAGCGTTCGGTCAGGCGCGGCAGGTGTTTGCTGTCGATGCCGATCCCGGAGTCCTGCACGCTCAGGTGCGCGCCCTGATCGTCGCCCCACCAGCGAATGCGGATGTTGCCCTCGGCCGGGGTGTATTTCACTGCGTTGAACACCAGGTTGGAAAACGCACTGCGCAACTCCGCCTCGCTGCCCTTGAGCAACAGGCCGGCGTCGGCCTCCAGCGTGATGCGCTGGTTCTTCGCGCCGGACAATTGCTGCGCATCGCTCTTGATCGATTGCAGCAGGGTGTCGATCTGCACCGGCTGGTTGTCTGACGGGTAATCGGTGGCCTCCAGTTTCGCCAGCAACAACAAATCGTTGAGCAGCGTCTGCATGCGCCCGCCCTGTTGCTGCATCTGCTGCAGGGCGCGGCTCCAGCGCGGATTCACTTCCTCGACGTTGTCGAGCAGGGTTTCCAGATAGCCGCAGATCACCGTCAGCGGTGTGCGCAATTCGTGGGAGACGTTAGCGATGAAGTCTTTGCGCATCTGTTCCAGCTGATGGATACGTGTGACGTCGCGCACCAGCATCAAGTGTTCATTGTTGCCGTAGCGGGTCAGGTACAGCTGAATGCGTACGCGATCATTGGTCGGCGAGGGGATTTCCAGCGGCTCGGCGTAGCTCTCCTGCTCGAAGTATTCCTTGAAGCGCGGATGACGCACCAGGTTGGTCACCGGTTGGCCGCTGTCCTGTGGAGTCTTGAGACCGAGCAGGGTTTCGGCAGCACGGTTCCACCATTCCAGGTTGCCGTCGCTGTCGAGCATGATCACCGCGTCTTTCAGCGCGGCAGTGGATTCCTGAACCCGGTCGATCACCGCTTGCAGGCGTCCGCGTACGCGTTGGTCACGGCGTTGCAGGTGGTAGATGCTGTCGAACACTTCGCCCCATAGGCCATAGCCGTCGGGCGGTGCTTCGTCGGGTTGATGCTGGCGCAGCCATTCGTGCAGACGCAGCAATTGCTTGAGCGTCCAGGCCAGATAAATCCCCAGGCCCGCCGCGAGGCTCCAGCCGTAATAGCCGGTGATCAGACCGATCACCAGGCAGGCGGTGACCAGCAGCAGCATGTGGCGAATCAGGGTGCCATGCCAGTTTTGATTCACGGGGGCGTCCTTAGCCGCAGCGTCAAGTTTCAAGCTGCAAGCTACAAGTCAGAGCGGCTCGCTGTTTCTTGCCGCTTGTAGCTAGAAGCTTGCAGCTGTTTTTATGCTTTTGTGGAGAACCGGTAGCCGGTGCCGCGCACGGTTTGTACCAGATTTTCGTAAGCGTCGCCGAGGGCCTTGCGCAGGCGCCGGATGTGCACGTCGACGGTGCGCTCTTCAACATAGACGTTGCCGCCCCAGACCTGATCCAGCAACTGGCCACGGGTGTAGGCGCGTTCCTGGTGGGTCATGAAGAATTGCAGCAGACGGTATTCGGTCGGGCCCATCTCGGCCGGTTTGCCGTCGATGGTCACGCGGTGGCTGATCGGGTCGAGCAGCAGACCACCGACTTCGATCGGCGCTTCGCCGTCGGTCGGGCCGGCGCGGCGCAGCACGGCTTTCAGGCGTGCGACCAGTTCGCGCGGGGAAAACGGTTTGGTGATGTAGTCGTCGGCGCCGACTTCCAGCCCCTGGATCTTGTTGTCCTCTTCGCCCTTGGCGGTGAGCATGATGATCGGGATGTCCCCGGTCAGCTCATCACGTTTCAGACGACGGGCCAGCTCGATGCCGGAGGTGCCGGGCAGCATCCAGTCGAGCAGGATCAGGTCCGGCTTGCGGTCGACGATGATGGCGTGGGCCTGCTGCGAGTTCTCTGCCTCAAGGCAGTCATAGCCGGCCATTTCCAACGCAACGGCGATCATTTCGCGAATGGGCGCTTCGTCGTCGACGATCAGAATGCTCCTGCCAACCATGCCTTAATCCTCTTGTCATTTAACTGTCTTGCGCCGCATTAGATAACGGAATTATTGCAGTCGTGTGACAGTATTTTAGTCCGGCGGCGATTGTGCAAATCCTGAACTAAGCTCTAAGTCCGAATCCTGACAACCACAAAAGAAGGTTTCCATGACTCAAATGACTGTTTCTTTCAAAGCACTGCTGATGGCTGCCGCCCTGACGCTGCCTGGATTTGCCATGGCCGCAGAGCCGGCCATGATGAAGGACGGCATGATGGTCGACCACAAAGGCATGACCGTTTACACGTTCGACAAGGACGCTGGCGGCAAGTCGATGTGCAACGGCGATTGCGCGAAGAACTGGCCGCCAATGATGGCGCCGGCGGGAGCCAAGGCTGAGGGCAAGTGGACGGTCATCAAACGCGATGACGGCATGATGCAGTACGCCTACGACGGCAAACCGCTGTACACCTTCATGAAGGATGAAAAGCCTGGAGAAATGAAGGGCGATGGCATGAAAGACGTCTGGCATGTCGTCCACGAATCGCAGAAATAATCTGGCCACCCTGTAGGAGTGAGCCTACTCGCGATAGCGGTGTATCAGTTAGCGAAAATGCCGACTGATACACCGCTATCGCGAGCAGGCTCACTCCTACATTGATTTGCGTTTAGCGCAATGCGTAATCCAGCACGATCCCGACGAATATCGCCAACCCGGCCCAATGATTGTGCAAAAACGCCTTGAAGCATCGCATGCGGTCGCGATCGCGGGTGTACCAGAACTCCCATGCATAACACCCGGCAGCCACCAGCAAGCCGAGATGGAACCAGACGCCCAGCTCGAACTTCGACCCCGCCAGCAACAGGCAACCCAGCGACAGAGCCTGCAAGCTCAGGATGATCACCCGGTCCGCCTCGCCGAATAAAATCGCGGTCGACTTCACGCCAATCTTCAAATCGTCGTCACGGTCGGTCATCGCGTAGTAGGTGTCGTAACCCACCGTCCACAGCAAGTTGGCGATCCACAGCAGCCACGCCGCCGCCGGCAACTCACCGGTTTCGGCTGTGAACGCCATCGGCATACCCCACGAGAATGCCGCGCCCAGCACCACTTGCGGGTAATAGGTGTAACGCTTCATGAACGGATAGGTGAAGGCCAGTGCCAAACCGCCTAGCGACAACCAGATGGTCGGCGCATTGGTGCACAGCACCAGCAGGAAACTCACGCCCATCAACAGGGCGAAGAACACCAAGGCTTCTTTCGAACTGATCTTGCCACTGGCCAGCGGCCGCTGCGCGGTGCGTTTGACGTGGCCGTCGACCTTGCGGTCAGCCCAGTCGTTGATCACGCAGCCACCGGCGCGGGTCAGCACCACGCCGAGGACAAAAATCACGATATTGGCCAGCGACGGCGAGCCTTTGCCGGCAATCCACAGTGCCCACAGGGTCGGCCACAGCAGCAAATAAATGCCGATCGGCTTGTCCATCCGGGTCAACTGAATGAAATCCCAGGCGCGCGGGTTCAAGCGGTTCAGGGACTTGAGCAGGCTCTGATACATCAGCAGTTCTCCGGATGGGCGCGGGCGGCGTTCCACAGACTCGGCAGGAAGATTTCCGCGACCAGTACGCTCAGCGCGCCACGGTCGAAACGCGAGCGGCGACCCCACAGCTCGGGCGCTTTCGCCGCTGGTGGCAGCCATTGTTCAGGGTAGTGGCAAACTTCGATGGCGCGGCGCTGGAACGCCTGGTCGCAAAACAGCAGTTCGCCCAGCGAGCGACTGCCCAGTTCATCCATGTGCAAGCCATCGCCCTGCAAGGCGGCGCGAGAAGCGACGCTACGGGCGAATACCCAAGCCTCGCCATGACCGCGTAAATACACCTCGCGTACCCAGCCTTCACTGCCTTCAGCCAGATCCAGTGCAGCGCATTCGTCGCTGCGCAGGGTGTCCCAGCCTTCGAATAACGGTGTGACGCTGAAGCCATCATCGGACAGCCGCGTCAGCCGGCGGGTGAGGGAGCCTTCGTCGAACAGCCAGTCGAGGGTCAACGAATCGGGAAGGCGCGTCAGTCGGCTTTGAGTCAGCCAGAGCGGGGCCGGGCAGGCATTTGAATGTTGCACAATGAGTCATTATTGGCCGCAAATGAGGCGGCGAGCTTACCATGGCGAGCTGCGATATTGATTGATCCGGGTCGCCGTTGCGCCGAACAGGCTTGCATCTGCCCGGCTCCATCAGTACAAAACGCCCTGAGCCGGATGGCAGCGCAACACCCATCGACCGTCCGCGTCGGCACCAAGCCTGAACCCTGAGGAAGTACCTGAATGAAAAAGTGGCAATGCATCGTCTGTGGCCTGATCTACAACGAAGCCGACGGCTGGCCGGATGACGGCATCGCGCCGGGCACCGCTTGGCAGGATGTGCCGGAAGACTGGCTGTGCCCGGACTGCGGCGTCGGCAAGATGGACTTCGAAATGATCGAAATCAACTAAGCAAATCACAAGGAGTAAGGCATGAGCGCACCTGTCGTCATCATCGGCACCGGCCTGGCGGGCTACAACCTGGCCCGCGAGTTTCGCAAGCTCGACAGTGAAACCCCGCTGCTGCTGATCACGGCTGATGACGGCCGCTCTTACTCCAAGCCGATGCTCTCCACCGGTTTCGGCAAAAACAAGGACGCCGACGGCCTGAGCATGGCCGAACCGGGCGCCATGGCCGAGCAGTTGAAGGCCGAAGTGCGCACCCACACGCGCATCAGCGGCATCGATGCCGGCCACAAGCGCTTGTGGATTGGCGAGGAGGCGGTCCATTACCGCGATCTGATCCTCGCCTGGGGCGCAGAAACCGTGCGCGTACCGATCGAGGGCGATGGCGCCGATCTGGTGTTCCCGATCAACGATCTTGAAGACTACGCGCGCTTTCGCGCAGCGGCGGCCGGCAAGCGCCGGGTGCTGTTGCTCGGCGCCGGCCTGATTGGCTGCGAATTCGCCAATGACCTGATCCTTGGCGGCTACGAAGTGCAACTGGTGGCGCCGTGCGAACAGGTCATGCCGATGTTACTGCACCCGGCCGCTGCCGCTGCGGTGCAGGCTGGGCTGGAAAGTCTTGGTGCGAAATTCCATCTCGGCCCGGTGCTGACCCGATTGCAGAAAGTCGCTGATGGCCTCGAAGCGCACCTGTCCGACGGTCAGGTCATTCCTTGCGACGTGGTGGTTTCGGCCATCGGCCTGCGCCCACGCATCGATTTGGCGGCGGCTGCCGGCGTACAGGTCAATCGCGGCGTCGTGGTCGACCGGTACCTGAAGACCTCCCACGCCAATATTTACGCGCTGGGCGACTGCGCCGAGGTCGACGGGCTGAATTTGTTGTACGTGATGCCCCTGATGAGCTGTGCGCGAGCACTGGCACAAACCCTCGCCGGAAACCCGACCGCCGTGAGCTACGGGCCGATGCCGATCACCGTGAAAACCCCGGTGTGCCCTCTGGTGGTTTCGCCACCGCCACGGGGCAGCGAAGGCGTCTGGACGGTTGAAGGGCAGGGCGCCGACATCAAAGCCCTGTGTCACAGCGCCGACGGCCAATTGCTCGGTTACGCGCTGACCGGTGCGGCGGTCATGGAAAAACTCGCCCTGAACAAACTGCTTCCAGCCCTGCTGGCGTAAATACCGGTCGTTCTGTCGGAATCACCCCGCTTTTGCCCTTACAAAGGTCGCGGGGAGACTGGCGCCGCCGGTATCCGCGTGCCATTCTCACTCCCGTCTGCCGCAGAGTAGAGCCTGCGGCGCCTTGGGCGCTGTTCCAACGAGAACAGCACGGACATAACAACAAAAAACCGTCAAAGGGGCTTCACTAATGCGTAAACCAGAACTCGCCGCTGCAATCGCTGAAAAAGCAGATCTGACCAAAGAGCAGGCCAACCGCGTACTCAACGCCGTTCTCGAAGAAATCACCGGCGCCCTGCATCGCAAGGACAGCGTGACGCTGGTCGGCTTCGGCACCTTCCTGCAACGCCACCGCGGCGCCCGCACCGGGAAAAACCCGCAAACCGGCGAGCCGGTTAAAATCAAGGCCAGCAACACCGTTGCGTTCAAGCCAGGCAAATCGTTGAAAGACAGCGTTAATCCTTAATTGCGGCGAACTCCCTGAATAACGGGGAGCAGCGCAATAAAAAATGGGCACACCGATTGCGGTCGGGTGCCCATTTTTTGTGCCTGCCAATCGGCTTATTGACGCCGGAAGCAGGCCTTGCCGTTGCCGAAATCCACGGCCAGGCAGTTCGGCTCGATCGCCAGTTGCAGATCCTGAAACAGGGCCGACAAATCGCCGTTCGACGCCGGTTTGGTTTCGCTCTTCAGCGTCACGGTGTTGTTTTCCACCTGCCAGGTACCCTTGGCAAACCCGTCAGCACTGCCATACGCCACGCCGGCGTCAAACGTGCCGTCCTTGCGCAGCAGCAACTCGGCGCCCATTTCCATTGCGCCGTTTAAATAGTAATGACCGTCCAGTGGCGGGGTATCTGCGGAGGCTTGAGTAACGGGAAGCCAGATCAATGCTGCGAACAACAGGGGTTTCAATTCCATGAGGTAGTGCTCCTTACCAGCTCCCGAAGGGGATGCCGAATTTTTCGATGTAGGCTTTTGATTCCGGTGATAGAGGCAGGGCGTACCGTCCCTCGTTTTTTCCTTGATACGGGCCTTGCTTCACTACACTCCCTTCGACCCGGGCAATCTCTACAGACTTGAGGCAAGGCCCTCCAAGCCAGACCTTCACTATGCCGCCGGGAGCCAAGCCGATTCCGACGTCGTCGCGGTAGTCAGTGATCCATTTCCCATCAAGCCTGCAGAAAGCTTTCTCGGGTTTGCGCATGATTTCCCGAGCTAACTCGGGAATGAGGATATAGGCCTCATAAGTCTGAGGTTCGGCCAGTGATTGCCAGCGTACGTAGATCAAGCGGGGCAGGTCGGCGCCGGTGATATCCCGCCCTGCGCCACTTCCGGGGTTTTCTGGCCACCCTGCGGGCGTACCTTTGTTATCAGCGGGAGCTCTCACCGAAGCAATTCCGGCTCCGGCACGTCGGAATACTCGCTCTCGAATATCCACCACATCGGCGGTTTCGACCCAGACCTCCATGTAGTCCGGTGCTCCGAAGCCAAGGAACCAGGGCAGTCTGTCTTTCGCTTGAGCATGAGTCTGAGTGCAAACCGCCAGCAGAAAACCGAAAAGCGGACTTAAGTATTTGGTTATGTTATGGCTTGGATTCCACGGTGAGATCACCGGATTGTGTTTACCACGAGCCAAAGGGAATACCGAATTTTTCGGTATAGGCTTTGGATGCATCAGAAAGAGGTCGATGTTTACCGCCGGATTTACCTTCGTAAGGACCTTTCGGATTGACCGTTCCTTCCACGCGGACAATCTCGACAGCCTTCAAGCAGGGCCCTCCAAGCCAGACCCTGGCAATTCCGCCGGGTGCCAAACCAATACCGATGTCATTGCGGTAATCGGTGATCCATTTCCCATCAGCCTTGCAGAAAGCTTTTTCCGGCTTGCGCATGATTTCCCGGGCCGATTCGGGAATGACGATATAGACCTCATAGGTTTGAGGTTCGACCAGCGACTGCCAGCGCACATAGATCAATCGGGGTAGGTCGGCACCGATGACATCACGACCCGCGCCACTGCCAGGATTTTCTGGCCAGCCCGCGGGGTGGCCCTTGTAATTGTGCGGCCTTCGTACCGACGCTATCCCGGCTCCGGCGCGTCGGAAAACACGTTCTCGGACATCTACAACGTCTGCAGTTTCAATCCAGACTTCCATATAGTCTGGTGCTCCAAAACCAAGAAACCATGGCTTTTTATCCGCAGATTGAGCATAGGCTTGCGTGCAACCCGCAAGCAGTAATCCCAACAGCAAAACTGCGACCGTTTGGGTGCGGTCTCGCGGAATGCTCGGTGTGTTAGCCGCATTGTAGTTACCACGAGCCATAGGGAATTCCGAATTTTTCGATATAGGCTCTGGACTCAGGTGAAAGAGGTAGTGCATAGCGGCCCTGACTTTTTCCTTGATCCGGGCCCTGCTTGTTGACGGTCCCTTCAACCCGGGCAATCTCAACTGCCTTCAGGCAAGTCCCTCCAAGCCAGACCTTCACTATGCCCCCCGGCGCAAGTCCAATACCCATATTGTCGCGGGATTCGGTGATCCACTCCCCACCAAACCTGCAGAAAGCTTTTTCGGACTTGCGCATGATTTCCCGGGCGGATTCCGGAATGACGATGTAAGCCTCATAGGTTTGAGATTCGGCAAGTGATTGCCATCGCACGTAGATCAGGCGTGGCAAGTCGGCGCCGGTTACATATCTGCCTTTGCCTCTGCCGGGGTTTTCTGGCCAGCCAGCGGGCTTTCCTTTGAGGCCAACGGGCGTTTGTACCGACGCAATACCAGCTCCAGCACGCCGGAACACTCGTTCCCGAACATCCACGACATCGGCGGTTTCAATCCAGACCTCCATGTAGCTGGGTGCTCCAAAGCCAAGGAACCAGGATGTTTTTTCCGACGCTTGGGAGATATTTTGTATGCAGCCAGCCAGTACAAATCCTAAGAAAAGCCACACACCTTTGATGATGGGTCGATTGAAGTCATTCATTCAGGTGCACCACCCGTTGGTTTTTTTTAGCCGGTCGATTTATGAACACAATGCTCATATCACTGCTGTTCAGATTTTTGGCCGCGTTCCAATGAGCGGAAAGATGTATATATCGGCTCCGTAGCAAAGCTCTTTCTTCAATAGTCAGTCCTTCAACGGAGGACTCACCTAAGGCGTAAGCCTGGAGTTTCTTATGGATGAGTACCAACTCTTCGGGCAGATTAAGAGCGGATGTCTCAGGGATAACTTTCAATGGCACACCGTTTCTGAGCGCAAGTTCACGCATGATGCGCAGATACACCAGCGACAGCTCACCATGAACGGGACGCTCAATGCGGGCTGCCGCGTAAACCTGCTTCTGGGGATCCGGGTTGGTTCTTCCCTTTTCTGTTGTTTGCGCAACAGGTCTTTCCCACACAGCCACCTGTAACTGGTTACCCGAACCGTCATCATCGATAACACCCTTTGCATACCATGAAAACGCTTCCTTCTCAGCTGCGATATAGGCCCCACTACGGGTCGCTTCTTTGCCTTGGCTGATGGTGCTGGTGATTGGGTCGCTCAGCAGAAGTTTTTCCTTGGCTCTGGGTAAGTATCCACCGCCGAGATCGGAGTGTGAGCCGGGCAATAACAGATCAATTTCGCCCAAGCTGTTAAGCGCGAAATTCTCACGGTATTCATCACGCGCCACTAGATGCACCACCTTGTTGGCGCAACCTTCCGGCAGCCTTAATTCGAGCCCGGGGTTCCTACTGTTAGCGCCGGTAAAATCCAGCAGCCATGGGTTGGCGATTGCTGCGACGGTGTCGAACAGCCCGATGAAGTTGATCTGCGTGTCGATTTTCGGACGCCAGCTAAAGCCGTTTACCAAACCTTCGATGCCATTTGGAAACGATTTGGCAAGAAGCCCCCCACTACCTTTGAACACCTCATTGGCAAAGTGCCTTGCCGCTGCAGCTCCTCGACTGAAACCAAAAATATCGAATTCGATCTGTTGAATTACTAACTGCGGATTTCGTTCCACAAGCAGGCTTATCTGCTCCTTGATAACCGCTGGGCATTGTTCGACGCGTGCTACTACTCCTGTCTCGCCTCGACCTGTTGCTTGTGAGTAGAGAGAGTCGGTGCCATTGCTTTTGGTACCAATGCCTTCGATGTAAACCGCTATCGATGCGCTTTTAGTGGTATCCGGTAAAGCTTCGTACGTATGGTCGGTATACAACTCATACAACCGCACAATATTGCTCACATCATTCCCATAACTGTTATCCGGCGAGTTTCCATCCCCGTCGTAACCGTAAGCAGCGCAGTGTTTCTGTATCTCTTCGGCCGCCTCCGCGAGATTGGCATCCGGCGCGTAGCAAGCGGCGACTGTTTCGCTGTTGGCCTTATTGTTCCCTGTCCCATCGAAAAACACTCCGATGCGCAAGGTGATGCCGCCCGGCGCTTCATCCTCCAGCTCGACTTCTTCCTCCTCTTCTTCGAGTTCGTCGTCTGCGCGTGTGTGCACCGCTGGCGCAACGGGTAATGCGCCATCCAGTCCAGGCAGCAGCAGGTGGGGGACTTCACTGTCGTGTGGCTTGCGTCCCGTTTCAATTTCCGTGCTGCTGAAAATGCCGCCCGCATCGATCACGAGGTGATGGCCGCCGGCTTTCAGAGTGATGCTGGCGCCGGCATCCAGCACCACACTGGCGCCGGCCTTCAGATGCACTTGCTGGCCGGCCTCGATGTCGAGAGACTTTCCAGCCTGGGTGTAACTGCTGCCATTGATGGTTTCGCGGCGTTCGTTGCCCACTTCCAGTTGAAGGCTGTTGCCGATTTTTTGCGCCATGTCGCGTTGCGCGCGCAGGTAGATCAGTTCCTGTCCCGCGCGATCTTCAATCGACAGTTCGTTGTAGCCGCCATTGCGCGGCGAGCTTTCGCTGCGCAAGACGGTTCTGGTCTTGTGGTCGGGTAAAGAGTAGGGCGGCGTGGTAACTCTGTTGGCCACACAACCGGTGATCAGCGGTTTGTCCGGGTCACCCTCCAAAAAGGACACCACGACTTCCATGCCGACCCGCGGAATGGTCACAGCTCCAAAATGATCTCCGGCCCAACTGCTCGCCACGCGTACCCAGCAACTGCTGCGCTCACTGTTGAGTTCTTTGCGATCCCAAGGAAGTTCGATCTTTACGCGACCTAACTCATCGCAGTAAATTTCTTCGTTTTCAGGGCCGGTAACCCGTGCGGTCTGGATCACCAGCGGGCGGCGTGGTGCAGGCAGCGGAGGCCGGAAAACCACCTCAGCGGGAATCACGCTAAAGCGATTTCGGTAGCCCTGGGTAAAGCCATCGGCGGTTTTGACGTCGGTGGGACTGGACTCCTCAAGCACTTGTGGCTGTCGGCCTTCATGGCCGACGCTGAGCAGAAGCCACAGGTCGTTGCACTTTTTACGCGGGTGCCCGGTTAGCTCAAACAAGTGGCCACAGCGCAGATTCGTCTGATCGCTTTCGCCGTCGCCCAGTTCGTAATCGCTACGGTGGCGCTCCAGTGCCTGACGGGCAATTTGCTTGCCGCGCCTTGCGTTCTCGATCAGCAGCGGATAACGGTAGTCCTCCAGCGTTGGAGTGAATCCGGCGGTGAAGCCGCTTTCAAGCAACAGGCTCGGGCGTTTCAGGTCGTAGTCACGACGGGTGACGGTGCTAGTGCGCGTACTGTTGCGCACCCAGAATCGGCTGATGACCTGATGTTCGGCCACCATGCCTGATTTCTGCAGATATGGCAGCGCGGCCAACTTGGGGAGAAACACCTGGTCATCGGTGAACACCAGCAAATGGCCGTCCGCCGAATGCTGGTGATGCCAGGCGATCCCGTCTTCAGCGCACAGCCTCTGGATAAATTCAAAGTCGCTTTCCTCGTACTGAGTGCAATAGTCGCGTGGCGGGTTCGGGGTGACATGAAAGGTGAACGCATCACCTTGAATACCGTGACCCTTGAGCACCTGCGCGATGATCTGCGGCACCGTGCGCTGCTGAAAAATCCGTTGGTCATGGCTGAACTGCAAGTAGTACAACGCCGGCACCAGCGTCAGTTGGTAATTGGTGAGGCGTTTTCCGGCTTCACCCATCCGCACATTTTCAATGCGTCCGTGAATGCCTTCTTGGTTAAACCCGAATTGCAGAAACGCCGGCTGACTGAGCAGACCTTCTAGATCAATATCCGCTCGTTCACTGACCAGTTCGACCCGGATGGCGTACAGGCAGCTGATGGCTTCATCACCATCAAATGCGAGCACCTTGAAGTCGTGGCGAACTCCGGGAATCTGCAGGGTAAAAGGCGCGCAATTGCCCGTGCTGAACATACGCTTGTCCTTAAGCAAAATGAGTCGATGCGCGGTGTTCGATCGTCCCTGATCGCCACGCGTAAAAAATTTGCCAAGGCACGCTAGCTGCGGGGGAAATAAATTGATGTAAGAACCGTCTCTGACATTTGTCAGAGACTTCCGGGTTGTAAAGTGTTGTATGAATTGAAGGAGATGACTGGAGGAGGGGAGTTCGATAACTATTGAATTAGCACGAATGTGCAGTTTTTCCGGCCTGCTGAAAGTTTCACAAAGTAATTTGCCATCAAATTGATGGCACTTTTTCTGTTCGTCATTGTCCTCGCTGAATTATTCAAAGAGGCCGATGCATTTTAGGAAGTCTCCTACTTCTATTTTTTTCAAGAGTTGTCATGCTTGCCGCCCTGTAATGGGAAGGGCGTCCGGCAGGATGTCGTCTCGCCGCGCAGAAGCGCTCTAGCTCAGGGCTTTGGCAAGGGAGAGAGAAATGTGGCGAATATAAATGACTATCAGGGATTCCCTTGCGACATATAGGGCGATCTCCTACACACCCCAATGAACACTTCGTCTTGTTGTTTAATCAGATGCTTGCTAGTGGCCATCATAGTGATTACGATGCGCCCACTTGAAAGAGCACATCTCAATTGGATGAGTCGCTGCACTGCTCTTCGATACTGTCCCGCGCCGCGGTTACTCCAATAGGCGCCTGACTGTAATCCTTAATAAAGGCCATGGATGTCCTACTCAAGCAAACTTTCCGCCCATTACCTAGAACTCGCAAAAGTCTCTGTTTCTAAAGAGAATTTCGCGGGCGAAGACGTTCGTTTTTCGAGCGAATTCGAGGCGCTGGAAAGTGAGCTGGCCAAAGCCTCGTCGATGCACGAAAGCGGGCAGATCGACTGGCTGAAAATTCGCGAAAACAGCGAAAATCTGCTGCGGACCCAATCCAAGGATTTGCGTGTCGGCGCCTGGCTGACCTGGTCGCTGTACCAGCGCGAATCCTTCCCCGGGCTGCTGGCCGGCCTCGGTCTGCTGCACCACTTGTCGGAAAACAACTGGGCCGACGTTCACCCGCTCAAACCCCGCACACGTGCCGCGGCCATTGGCTGGCTGGTGCCGCGTCTCGAGCAGGTCATCACCGAAAACATTGCGATCAAAGAGCAGTTGCCGATGTTCCGGCAGCTCTCCGAGCACCTGTCCGGTCTCGAAGCGGCCTGCGCTGAACACCTGGGCGATGACTCGCCGCTGCTGCTGCCGATCTCCCGTCGCCTGAAAACCATGATCCAGCGCGCGGCCGACAACCAGCCGGCCCCCGGTGTGGTCGGTGCGGCGGTGGCTCAGGTCAAACAGGCCGCGAGCCAGTTGCTCACCCCCGGCGCACCGATCGACAACGAACGAGACGCGCATAAAGCCCTGCGCGCGCAACAGGAAAGTGCCCGGCCGTTGTGCGCCTGGTGGCTCAAGCAGAAGGCCACCGACCTGCGCGCCCTGCGCCTCAATCGCACGTTGCTGTGGATGACCATCGACGCAGTACCCGAGCGCAACGCCGAACAGATCACCGTGTTGCGCGGTCTGCCGCTGGAAAAACTCAAGCTCTACCAGGACCGCTTCGATCAGGGCAAATACGCCGACCTGCTGGTGGAACTGGAGGCGAGCCTGGCGAAGGCGCCGTTCTGGTTCGATGGCCAGAGGATGGTCTGGGAGTGTCTCCAGAACCTCAACGCCGAGTTGGCAATGCGCGAAGTGGAAATCCACTTCGCGCTTTTGGTTCAACGGCTGCCCGGCATTGTCGAGTTGCGCTTCCATGACGGCGCGCCGTTTGCCGATCCGTCCACCCGGGCGTGGATCGCCGCCAACGTCATGCCGCACCTGCAAAGCGCCAGCGCGCCGCGCAAGGTCGAAAGCGAAAACGTCGAAACCCAGCCGGCCTGGGAAAAGGCCCTCGAGGAAGTCCTGCCGCTGCTGCGCAAGGAAGGCTTGAAGCCTGCCGTGCAGACCCTCAAGCAGGGTTTGCAGTCGGCCCACGGCGGGCGCGAACGCTTCTTCTGGCAGTTCGCCCTCGCACGCCTGTGCTTCATGGCCAAGAAGTACGAACTGGCCAAGAACCAGCTGGAAACCCTCGATCAGACATTACAGGACTCAGGCCTGCACGCCTGGGAGCCCGATCTTGCATTGGAAGTGCTGCACCTGCTGCACAGTTGCTGCGAGTTGTTGCCGCAGAACCATGCCGTACGTGAACGCAAGGAAGAGATTTATCGCAGGCTGTGCCACCTCGACCTCGAAGTGGTACTCGAATAGGCCCCAGGGCCACAACCGCAAGGAGAAAAGCCATGGCCAAAGAAGGCTCGGTAGCCCCCAAGGAACGCATCAACGTCACCTTCAAACCCGCCACCGGCGGTGCTCAGGAAGAGATTGAACTGCCGCTGAAGCTGCTGGCAATTGGTGACTACACCCACCGCAAGGACGATCGCAAAATCGAAGATCGCAAGCCGATCAGCATCGACAAGATGACCTTCGACGAAGTGTTGGCCAAGCAAGAACTGGGTCTGACGCTGAGCGTGCCGAACCGTCTGCAGGAAGATGGCGAGGCCGACGAGCTGGCTGTGCAACTGCGCGTCAATTCGATGAAGGACTTCAACCCGGCCAGCCTGGTCGAGCAAGTGCCTGAGCTGAAAAAACTGATGGAACTGCGCGATGCGCTGGTGGCCCTCAAAGGCCCGCTGGGTAACGCACCTGCGTTCCGTAAAGCGATCGAAGGCGTGCTCGCCGACGACGAATCCCGCGGTCGCGTACTCGGTGAGCTGGGCCTGAACGCCGCAGCCCCGGACGCCTGAGACTCCAGCCAAGGAAGCCAACACAATGAGCACTAGCGCAGCACAAGAGAAGAGCGCCGCCAGCGGCGAATACAGCATTCTCGACAGCATCATCGCCGAAACCCGTCTGACTCCGGACGACGAAGCCTACGACATCGCCAAACGCGGTGTGTCGGCGTTCATCGAAGAGCTGCTCAAGCCGCAGAACAACGGTGAGCCGGTCAAGAAGGCCATGGTTGACCGTATGATCGCCGAGATCGATGCCAAGCTCAGCCGTCAGATGGACGAAATCCTGCACCACCCGGACTTCCAGGCTCTGGAATCGTCGTGGCGTGGTCTGCAGTTGCTGGTCGACCGCACCAACTTCCGCGAAAACATCAAAATCGAAATCCTCAACGTCTCCAAAGAAGACCTGCTGGACGATTTCGAAGATTCGCCGGAAGTCATGCAGTCGGGCCTGTACAAGCACATCTACACCGCTGAATACGGCCAGTTCGGTGGTCAGCCTGTGGGCGCGATCATCGCTAACTACTACATGTCGCCAAGCTCGCCAGACGTGAAGCTGATGCAGTACGTGGCCAGCGTTTCGTGCATGTCCCACGCGCCGTTCATCGCTGCGGCCGGTCCGAAGTTCTTCGGTCTGGAAAGCTTCACCGGTCTGCCGGATCTGAAAGATCTGAAAGACCACTTCGAAGGCCCGCAATTCGCCAAATGGCAGAGCTTCCGTACTTCGGAAGACTCCCGTTATGTTGGCCTGACCGTGCCGCGTTTCCTGCTGCGTAACCCGTACGATCCGGAAGAAAACCCGGTCAAATCGTTCGTGTACAAGGAAACCGTTGCCAACAGCCACGAGCACTACCTGTGGGGCAACACTGCCTACGCGTTCGGCACCAAGCTGACCGACAGCTTCGCCAAATTCCGCTGGTGCCCGAACATCATCGGCCCACAGAGCGGTGGTGCTGTTGAAGACCTGCCGTTGCACCACTTCGAAAGCATGGGCGAAATCGAAACCAAGATTCCTACTGAAGTTCTGGTTTCCGACCGTCGTGAATACGAACTGGCCGAGGAAGGCTTCATCTCCCTGACCATGCGTAAAGGCTCCGACAACGCGGCGTTCTTCTCCGCCAGCTCGGTGCAGAAACCGAAGTTCTTCGGCATCAGCGCAGAAGGCAAGGCGGCAGAGCTGAACTACAAGCTCGGCACCCAACTGCCGTACATGATGATCGTCAACCGCCTGGCTCACTACTTGAAAGTGCTGCAGCGCGAGCAACTCGGTTCGTGGAAAGAGCGTACCGACCTCGAGCTGGAACTGAACAAGTGGATCCGTCAGTACGTCGCCGACCAGGAAAACCCGAGCGCCGAAGTCCGTGGCCGTCGTCCGCTGCGCGCTGCGCAAGTGATCGTCAGCGACGTTGAAGGCGAGCCGGGCTGGTACCGCGTGAGCTTGAACGTGCGTCCGCACTTCAAGTACATGGGTGCCGATTTCACCCTGTCGCTGGTTGGCAAGCTGGACAAAGAGTAAGAGCGACTCATGGACGGATACGGCAGCCTGTTCGAACGCCTCAACGGCGACGCGCAACTACGCAAGGGCAACAGCCTTGAGGCTTGTGCCATGGCGTCAGTGGCTGCCCATCTGGCCAAAATGCTCAGCACCCGGGCCGGCAGCGTGCAAACGCTGTCCGACTACGGGTTGCCCGATCTCAATGACATGCGTCTGAGCCTGCACGACTCCCTGAGTCAGGCCCGTCTGGCCATCGAAAACTTCATCGAAGCCTACGAGCCGCGCCTGAGCAATGTGCGTGTCATTTCCCTGCCGCGTGACCACGATCAGCTTCGCCTCGCCTTCAGCATCGAAGGCCTGCTGGAAGTTGAAGGTTTCAAGCGTCAGGTCAGTTTTTCCGCGCGCCTGGATGGCAGCGGACAAGTGAAGGTCACCTAAGGAGAACCCCGATGTCTGGCAAACCTGCAGCACGCGTATCCGACCCCACCGCTTGCCCACTTCCTGGCCACGGTACCAACCCGATCGCCGCCGGTTCCGGCGACGTGTTCTTCGACGGCCTCGCGGCCGCCCGCCAAGGCGATGCCTCCGCGTGTGGTGGTGCGATGGTTGGTGGTTTGGCCACGACGGTGAAAATCAACGGTAAGTCTGCTGCCACTGTTGATTCCGTAGGCTCCCACGGTAACAAGGTTACGGCTGGGTCTTCGACGGTGATTATCGGGAATTCGCATACGCCGGCGCCGTTTGTGCCGCCGTCGCCGCTGATGCTGTTTTCACATACACAACAGGTGGTGATGGAAGATCAGGATGGAAATCCGCTGTCGGATATTCCTTATCAAATTACAACCTCCAAAGGGAAAGTCATCACCGGTCAAAGTGATGCAATGGGCAGAACCGAGTTAGTCGGAGGAAAAGAGGGTGAAACTTTCGACTTCCACGCGGCGATTGATGGAGCGGCACTATGAGTGCAGAAGTTCTGTCGACGTTAATGGCTCGCTCGGTTGCTTTGACTCCGAAAGCGGACAAGACTCCAAAAAAAGTGACCTATAAGGTTTTTTGGAAAACAACGGCTTTTTGGACTGATGCAGACGTTGCCGACTTTCACAATGATGCGCCATTGATTGCAGAAAAATTGATCAATGAACAGTATTGGAACAGAGAAGGCGCAGTCACTAACAATAAATTTACGTGCGAAGATTTTGCACTTAGGGTGTTGTGTGAGTTCGCGTCGAAGCGTGGGCTACCAGTCAAGTTGAAAACGGGTGTCCGAACATACCGTAACATGGAGAACTACGCGGCAGCGAACCATGACAGATATGCGTCCAATATGTTTGGATTCAGTGAAATGGTTATGTTGACTTACGGTGCTCCCGACATGCAGCGAGTCGGTGAAAACACCTTGGCAGTGGAGTCCGTAGAGGGATTGTTACCTGGCGATATCCTAGCGCAGGCGAAGGATCGTCCAGCTGATCTCGCGCACCACATTCAGATGGTTGTCCGTATTACTGAAACGGAAATTGAGATCCGGCAAGGAAATACCTCTGGTGCCAGCTTTCGTCCAATCACAACGATACAGAAGTGGATGGGTGCAAACATGGCTGACCCGCAGAACTCTGGGTACGCGGGCATGCTGATCGAGACCGGGCTTTATCGAAAGGCTGAAGCAGGTTGGAATTATAAAAATCTCAGCACCGGCTCAATGGCCGAAGATTTTTTGAGTATTTTTTTGTTTTATCGATGGAATTTCATGGAGTTCAATAAGTGACTATTCAAGGTTACTTGGCCGGAGTGGCTGATAGCGATTTGTTTGGCACTTTGGCAATTATTTGCTTGGTAGTTGCTTTGTCCGGGATTTCTGCGCGAGTCAGGGAAAGGAAGACGCATAAAATCATGATGTTCGTGTGCGTGATGATGATTCCGATCATGCACGTGATTGGAAGTATTTATTTGAACCAGTCACCTGCCTGAGATGATTTTTCGGCTGTCGAAGACTGGCGATTTCTCTCGAACTCTCGAGTATGCCAGTCGCACGAACAGCGCAGAATTGCACCAGCCATCAGATTTCCCCGATTCCAACCACAGGCAGGTAACCCGTGTCCTTTAACCACTACTACCAAAGCGAACTCACCGCACTGCGCCAACTCGGTCGCCGTTTCGCCGAGCGTAGTCCGGCGTTGGCGCCGTATCTGGGGCAGGCCGGGCGGGATCCGGATGTGGAGCGGTTGCTCGAAGGCTTTGCGTTTCTCACCGGGCGTCTGCGGCAGAAGCTCGATGACGAGCTGCCGGAGCTCAGCCATTCGCTGATGCAGCTGCTGTGGCCGAACTACATGCGCCCGCTGCCGGCGTTCAGCATTTTGCAGTTCGATCCGCTCAAGCGTTCCGGCCCGGCGCTGCTGGTCGAGCGCGATACACCGATCGAGAGCAAACCGATTGAAGACGTGCGTTGCCGCTTCCGCACCTGCTACCCGACCGAAGTGTTACCACTGGATCTGGCCGCGCTGAATTACTCGGTGAAGGGCGACGGTTCGCTGCTCAGCCTGCGTCTGGAAATGAGTGCCGACGGCCACCTCGGTGAGCTGGAACTGAGCAAACTGCGCCTGCACTTTGCCGGTGAGCGCTACATCAGCCAGATGCTTTATCTGAGTCTGCTGCGCAACCTCGAAGGTATCGAGTTGATCCCGCTCGACGGCGCCGGCAAACCGATTGATGGCGTCAGCGGCAAGCCGATGGCGTTCAAGATTCCCGGTGATCGGGTCAAACCGGTGGGCTTCGCCGAAGAAGAGGCGTTGATCCCGTACCCGCTGAACACCTTCCGTGGTTATCGCTACCTGCAGGAATACTTCGCCTTCCAGGACAAATTCCTGTTCGTCGACGTCAACGGCCTGGACATCATCAACGCGCTGCCGGAAGACACCCTCAAGCAGATGCGCGGCCTTGAGCTGCGCTTTGATATCCGCAAGAGCGGCATCATGCGCATGCGGCCGACCCTGGATAACGTGAAGCTGTTCTGCACGCCGATTGCCAACCTGTTCGCCCACGACGCGCTGCCGATCCGCCTCGACGGCAAGCAGGACGAATATCTGTTGCTGCCGGCGGAATACGATCTGGAAAACTGCGGTGTGTTCTCGGTGGAAACCGTGACCGGCTGGAAGCCCGGCGGCCTCGGTTATCAGGAGTACGTGCCGTTCGAATCCTTCGAGCACGACCCGAGTTTCGACGTGCCCAACAGCCGTCCGCACTACAGCATTCGCCAGCGCTCTTCGCTGTTGCACGACGGCCTCGACACTTACCTGAGCTTCGGCATCCGCCACACCGAAGCCCACGAAACCCTGTCGATCGAGCTGATCTGCACCAACCAGAACCTGCCGCGCAAGCTCAAGCTTGGCGACATCTGCATGGCCTGCGAAGAGACGCCGGAGTTCTTGAGCTTCCGCAACATCACCCCGGCCACTTCCAGTTTCGCGCCACCGCTGAACCGTGACTTCCTCTGGAAGCTGATCAGCAACATGTCGCTTAACTATCTGTCGCTGGCCGACGTCAATGCGTTGAAGGTGATTCTCGAAACCTACGACCTGCCGCGCTACTACGACCAGCACGCGGAGAAGGTCAGTAAGCGCCTGCTCGGCGGCCTCAAGCACATCAAGCATCACCACGTCGACCGCTTGCACCGTGGGTTGCCGGTGCGCGGTTTGCGCACCGAACTGACCATCGACCCGGAAGGGTACATCGGCGAAGGCGACCTGTTCGTTTTCGCTTCGGTTCTTAACGAGTTTTTCGCGCTTTACGCCAGTCTCAATTCATTCCATGAGCTGCGCGTAAAAAGCACACAGGGAGAGGTGTACCAATGGACACCACGTATGGGCCTGCAGCCCCTGCTTTAAGCGGGCTGACCAAGGTAATACGCGAGTACTCGCTGTTTCAGGCCGTGCTGCTGGTGATCGACCGGCTGCGCGAGGCACACCCGTACCTGAGCGAAGACGATCTGTACGACCACGTGGAGTTTCAGGCCAACCCGAGCCTGGGCTTTCCGCGCAGCGACGTTGATCGCGTCGAGTTTTTCGAAGAACACGGGCAGATGCGCGCGCGCATGCGTTTCAACCTGATCGGTCTGGTCGGCTCGGGCTCGCCGCTGCCGGCGTTCTACGGCGAACAAGCCCTGGGCGACAGCGAGGACGGCAACCCGACACGCAATTTCCTCGACCTGTTCCACCATCGCCTGCAACGGCTGATGCTGCCGATCTGGCGCAAGTACCGTTATCGCGCAAGCTTCCAGAGCGGCGCGATCGACCCGTTCTCCTCGCAGCTGTTCGCCCTGATCGGTCTGGGTGGCGACGAGATCCGCAAGGCCAAGGAACTCAACTGGAAACGCCTGCTGCCTTACCTCGGCCTGCTCAGCCTGCGGGCGCACTCGGCGGCGCTGATCGAAGCCGTGCTGCGTTACTACTTCAAGCACGAAGACCTGGTCATCGAGCAGTGCATCGAGCGCCGCGTGGAAATTCTCGAAGAGCAGCGCAATCGTCTGGGCCGCGCCAACAGCCTGCTCGGTGAAGACCTCGTGCTTGGCGAACACGTGCGCGACCGCAGCGGCAAATTCCGCATTCACATCACCGAACTCGACTGGCAGCGATTCCATGAATTCCTGCCGATCGGTTTCGGTTACCAGCCGCTCTGCGCGCTGGTGCGGTTCACCCTGCGTGACCCGCTTGATTACGACATCCGCCTGGTTCTGCGCCAGGAAGAAATCCGCGAACTGCGCATCGGTGAGCAGAACGCCTGTCGCCTCGGTTGGACCAGTTGGCTGGGCCGCGAAAAAGCGGACGGCGTGGTGACCCTGGGCAGCAAAATTCATTAAGGACGTGAGCCATGATCAACGTAGACCTGCAACAACTCATCCAGGCGCTGGACGCCGAAACCCGTCGTGATCTGGAACGTTCTGCCGAGCGTTGCGTGGCCCGTGGCGGCAGCAAGATCCTCGTCGAAGACTTGCTGCTCGGCCTGCTCGAGCGTCCGAACGGCTTGCTGTCGCGGGCACTGCAGGATGCAGACGTCGACGCCGGTGAACTGAGCGCCGCGCTGCAATCGCGCGTCGAGCACAGTGCATCGCGCAATCCGGTGTTTGCCCCGGAACTGGTGCAGTGGCTGCAAGACGCGCTGCTGGTAGCCAACCTCGAACTCGGTCAGACCCAGGTTGAAGATGCGGCGCTGATCCTCGCTCTGCTGCGCAATCCGATGCGTTATGCCGGCAGCCGCTATCAGCCGCTGCTCGCCAAGTTGAACATCGATCGCCTGAAAGAATTTGCCCTGTCGCAACAGGAGCAACCGGCAGCCAATGGCAAACCGGCCGCCCAGGGCGAATCGCTGCTGCAGCGCTTCACCCACAACCTGACGCAACAGGCCCGCGACGGCAAGCTCGACCCGGTGCTGTGCCGTGACGGCGCGATCCGTCAGATGGTCGATATCCTTGCCCGTCGCCGGAAAAACAACCCGATCGTGGTCGGTGAGGCCGGCGTCGGTAAAACCGCGATCGTCGAAGGCCTGGCTTCGCGCATCGCTGCCGGTGAAGTGCCGCAAGTGCTCAAAGGCGTTGAGCTGCTGTCGCTGGACATGGGCCTGTTGCAGGCCGGCGCCAGCGTCAAAGGTGAATTCGAACGTCGTCTCAAAGGCGTGATCGATGAAGTCAAAGCCTCGCCGAAGCCGATCATTCTGTTTATCGACGAAGCCCACACCCTGATCGGCGCAGGCGGCAATGCTGGCGGTTCCGACGCGGCCAACCTGCTGAAACCGGCACTGGCCCGTGGCGAACTGCGCACCATCGCCGCGACCACTTGGGCCGAGTACAAGAAATACTTCGAGAAAGACCCGGCCCTGGCCCGGCGTTTCCAACCGGTGCAACTGCACGAACCGACCGTCAGCGAAGCGGTGACCATCCTCCGTGGTCTGGCTCAGGTTTACGAGAAGAGCCACGGCATCTACCTGCGTGATGACGCGGTGGTCTCGGCGGCGGAATTGTCCGCGCGCTATCTGGCCGGTCGCCAGCTGCCGGACAAAGCCGTCGACGTGCTCGACACCGCCTGCGCCCGCGTACGCATCAGCCTCGCCGCCGCCCCGGAAAGCCTTGAGCGCCTGCGTGGCGAACTGGCCGAAGGTGGTCGTCAGCGTCAGGCGCTGCGTCGCGATGCCGAGGCCGGTCTGCTGATCGACCACGAAGCGCTGGAGGCACTGGAAGCGCGTCTGGACGAAGCCGAAACTGAAATGGTTGCGCTGGAAAGCCTGTGGACTGAGCAAAAGCAACTGGCTGAGCGCCTGCTGGAACTGCGTCAGCAACTGGCCAAGGCCCGTGAAGCCGCTGCCGTCGAGCCGACCGTCAGTGTTGAAGAAGACGCCGAAGGCACCGTGATCGAAACCATCGCCGCTGAAGTTGAAGAAGGCCAGAGCGTCGAAGCGCTGGAAGCCCAGCTCAACGAAACCCACAGCGCCCTGACCGCCGCACAAGTCAAAGAGCGGCTGGTCAGCTTCGAAGTCTGCCCGCGTTTGGTCGCCGAAGTGATCAGCGCCTGGACCGGCGTGCCGTTGGCGCAACTGGCCCGTGAGCACAACGCCAAAGTCGCCAGTTTCGCCACTGACCTGCGCACGCGCATCCGTGGTCAGGAACAAGCCGTGCACGCACTGGATCGCTCGATGCGCGCCACCGCTGCCGGCCTAAACAAACCTGACGCACCGGTCGGCGTGTTCTTGCTGGTCGGCCCGAGCGGCGTCGGTAAAACCGAAACTGCACTGGCCCTCGCTGACCTGCTGTACGGCGGCGATCGTTTCATCACCACCATCAACATGTCCGAATTCCAGGAGAAACACACCGTTTCTCGTCTGATCGGCGCGCCACCGGGTTATGTCGGTTACGGCGAGGGCGGCATGCTCACCGAAGCCGTGCGGCAGAAACCGTACTCGGTAGTGCTGCTCGATGAAGTCGAGAAGGCTGATCCGGACGTGCTCAACCTGTTCTACCAAATCTTCGACAAAGGCGTGGCCAACGACGGCGAAGGTCGCGAGATCGACTTCCGTAACACGTTGATCCTGATGACCTCGAACCTCGGTAGCGACAAGATCAGCGACCTCTGCGAAAACGGCGCACGGCCGACCGCCGAAGTCCTCGAAGAAACCATTCGCCCGGTACTGAGCAAGCACTTCAAACCGGCGCTGTTGGCGCGGATGAAAGTGGTGCCTTACTACCCGGTCGGCGGCCCGGTGCTGCGCGAGCTGATCGAGATCAAACTCGGTCGCCTCGGCGAGCGCCTGAATCGCCGTCAGCTGGATTTCAGCTGGTGCCAGAACCTCGTCGATCACCTGTCCGAGCGTTGCACGCAGAGCGACAGCGGCGCGCGCCTGATCGACCATTTGCTCGATCAGCATGTGCTGCCGCTGGTGGCTGACCGCTTGCTCGACGCCATGGCCACCGGTGAAAGCCTCAAGCGCGTGCATGCCACGCTCGACGGCGAAGCCAGCGTGACCTGCGAGTTCGCCTGAGGTGGGTGTGATGTTCACTCAGGTGCCGCAGCCACTGGTCTATGCCGAAGCGTTGCTGGCGCAGTTCGCCAGTCTGTCGCGGGCGGCGGACGGTGCTGCGTTGCTGGGTGACTTCGTGCGCGGTCTGGCCGAGCTGAGCGGTTGCGAATTGACGCAGCTGTATTTGCTCGATGCCACCCACACGTGCCTGGGAATGAACGCCGAATGCCTCGACGGCGCCTTGCAACCGCGTGAAGCGGCGAGCCTGCCGGCGGATTACAACGGTGAGCAACTGCTGCAATTCGCCCTGTGCCAGAACCGCGTGGTGTGCCTCGACGACTTGAGCGGCAGCCTGCACGAAACCAGTTTTCTGCCGGCGGCGGCTTCGCCGTGGCAGTCGCTGTTGTGCGTGCCGCTGGTCAATCAGCACAAGGCGGTTGAAGGCTTGCTGCTGTGCGCCAGCCGTCGTCGCACCCACCTGCAAGGCTTCGCCGATTCCCTCGGCCAGCTCGGCTCGTTCGTGCTGGGCCAATTGCATTTGCTGCAACGCCTGCGTCAGCCGTTGGCAGAGTCGGCAACGGTTGTGCGCAGCGTGCCGAGCATCAGTGGCTATGGCTTGATCGGCAAAAGCGCGGCGATGCGCCAGACCCACTCGCTGATCAGCAAAGTCCTGCACAGCCCCTACACCGTGCTGTTGCGCGGCGAAACCGGCACCGGCAAGGAAGTCGTCGCGCGGGCGATTCACGATTGCGGCCCGCGCCGCTCCCAGGCATTCATCGTGCAGAACTGTGCGGCGGTCCCGGAAAACCTGCTGGAAAGCGAGCTGTTCGGCTATCGCAAAGGCGCGTTCACCGGCGCCGATCGCGACCGCGCCGGCCTGTTTGATGCGGCCAATGGCGGCACGCTGCTGCTCGACGAGATCGGCGACATGCCGCTGTCGTTGCAAGCGAAGATCTTGCGCGTGTTGCAGGAAGGTGAGATTCGTCCACTGGGTTCCAACGACACCCATAAGATCGACGTACGCATCATCGCCGCGACCCACCGCGATTTGTCGACGCTGGTCAGTGAAGGCAAATTCCGCGAAGACTTGTACTACCGCCTCGCGCAATTCCCGATCGAGCTGCCGGCCCTGCGTCAGCGCGACGGCGACATCCTTGAACTGGCCCAGCACTTCGCCGAGAAGACTTGCACGTATTTGCAACGCGATCCGGTGCGTTGGTCGAGCGCGGCGCTGGAGCACCTGTCCGGCTACAACTTCCCCGGCAACGTGCGTGAACTCAAGGCATTGGTCGAGCGTGCGGTGTTGCTGTGCGAAGGCGGCGAGTTGCTCGCCGAGCATTTCTCCCTGCGCATGGAGCCGATGCCGGAAGACAACAGCCACCTGAATTTGCGCGAACGTCTCGAGCAGGTCGAACGCACGTTATTGCTCGATTGCCTGCGCAAAAACGACGGCAACCAGACCCTCGCCGCCCGCGAACTGGGCCTGCCGCGACGCACGCTGCTGTACCGCCTCGGCCGTCTGAATATCAATCTGGGTGACTTCGATGGCTGATCTCAAATTGATCGCTGCGGCGAGCCGCATTCCTGTGGCCAATGATTTGCTTAGGGCTTGCAGATTGCCTGTGGCGAGGGAGCTTGCTCCCGCTCGGCTGCGCAGCAGTCGTAACCCGGTGAGCACGGTTTCCCCGATGCACCGCAGTGACTGGTTTTGGGGCTGCTTCGCAGCCCAGCGGGAGCAAGCTCCCTCGCCACAGGTTGCTCCTTCACCACAGGAGGTGCGTACACCTCGGTGGTCTGGCTCAAGGCCCCGATGTAGAGCCTTCGAGAACACCTCAAAAACTCATTTCAGCGCCGCCCGCAAGGGTCGGCGCTTTGTGCTTTGTCTACACCTGGAGACCCTCTGATGTCTGTTCGTCACTGGCACGCTGTCCTGCTGACCCTCGTCGTTCTATGCGGCCTGGGCGGCTGTAGCGGCAATTACAAATTCAACGACAACGACTATCGCCCGTTGGGTGATCCGCAAGCGGTCAATCGCGGCAAGTGACCGCAAGGAGCATCAAACATGGAATTGGTTTTCGAAATGCTGAACACCAAGCAGTTCGTGCCCACCGAGTTGTGCCAGAAGACCTTTAAACAGGCTGGCGGCGTGATCGGGCGGGGCGAGGACTGCGACTGGATCATCCCTGACCGCAAGCGTCATCTGTCCAATCACCACGCGATTGTCAGCTACCGCGAAGGCACGTTCTTCCTCACCGACACCAGCAGCAACGGTGTCCAGGACGGTGACAGCGGCGCTCGTCTGCACAAGGGCGAACCGGTGCGCATCGAACACGGCAGCACCTACGTGCTGGGTGACTTCGAGATTCGCGCGCGGCTGGTGCGCGACCCGGCGACCTTCGACGGTGAAGTCGGTCGCCCGCGCGCGGCCGGCAGCATCATCCCTGACGACGCGTTCCTCGATCTCGATCCGCTCAATGCCCTTGAGCAGCAAGAGCGTGTGTACTCGGAAATCGACGAACTGCTGGCGCCGAACACCAAACCTGAAGACTCCCGTCAGCGTGCCGACTACGCGCGCATCGACATGGAAAGCCTGATGGTGCCGGAGCTGATTGCCGCTCCGGTCGAACCTGAGCCCGCTCCGGCGCCGAAAGCCGTTGAGCGTCAGAGCGAAGGTTTCTGGGAGCACTTCGGTGCGGCGCTGGGCGTCGACGTCAAAGGCCTCAGCCACGACGAGCGCGAAGCCCTGGCGCTGAACGCTGCGCGCTTGCTGCGCCAAAGCATCGGCGGTTTGCAGCAGAGCCTGCGCACCCGCTCGGAGCTGAAAAACGAACTGCGTCTGGCCCAGACCACCGTGCAAGGCACCAACAAGAATCCGCTGAAATTCGCCGTCGATCCGAGCGAAGCGCTGCAGATTCTGTTGCAGCCAAGCAAGCCCGGCCATCTGCCGGCCGAGCAAGCGATCTCCCGCGCGTTCCGCGATCTGCAGGCGCATCAAGTTGCACTGCTGACCGCCAGCCGCGCCGCCGTACGCGGCACGCTGGAGCATTTTTCGCCGGAACAACTGACCCTGCGTTTCGAGCGCGACAACAAGCCGTTGATCGCCACCTCGGGCGGGCGCTGGAGAGCGTTCGGTCGATATCACCAGGCGCTGCGTCAGGACGATGACTGGAGTGAGCGTCTGCTGGCCCGCGACTTCGCCCAGGCTTACGAAGAACAGATCCGCCTGATCTCCACCCTCCACACCGACCACCAAGGATGATGCGCATGTCTCGCCGCTCGACCGCTTTTTTCAAGACGCTGACTGCGCTCACCGTACTGGTGCTGCTCGCCGGTTGCTCGTCGCTGTCGCCGTACTCGAAAGTAACCAAGATCAACCTGAAGCTGACCGGCAGCGATCAGCTCAACCCGGACCTCAACGGTCGGCCGTCGCCGATCGTCGTGCGCCTGTTCGAACTCAAGCACCCGGTGACCTTCGAGAACGCTGACTTCTTCAGCCTCTACGAGCGCGCCAAGGAATCCCTCAACCCGGATCTGGTGGCCAGCGAAGAACTCGAACTGCGCCCGGGTGAAACCGTGGAAATGAAGCTCAAGGTGGAAGAGGGCAGCCTTTATGTTGGCGTTCTTGCCGCATACCGCGACTTGCCGGAAACCCAATGGCGCCACACGGTTCAGATCACTCCGCTGGAAGTCACCGAAGTCGATCTGACTCTGGACCAGACCGGCATCCGTAACACCCATCAAGTGCTCGCCAAGGCGGATGACTGAACATGAATACCCATAAAGTCATTTGGCAGGAAGGCATGCTGCTGCGGCCGCAGCACTTCCAGCACAACGATCGCTATTACGATCACCAGATGAAAACCCGCACTCAGTTGCTGGGTGGCTACACCTGGGGTTTTCTCAATCTGGAGATCGACCTGCAGTTCCTCAACATGGGCAAACTGGTGATCAGTGAAGCCTCGGGGATTCTGCCGGACGGCAGCCTGTTCGAACTCGGTGGCAACACCGAGCCGCTGGCCCTGGACGTACCGCCGAACACCGGCAACACGCCGATCTACCTGGCGTTGCCGCTGGTCACCGGTAACCACATCGAGTCGCGCCGTCCGGAGCAGTCCGACGTGCTCGCGCGTTACACCGCATATGACGCCGAAGTGGCCGACTCCAACGCCGGCGACGATTCCGCCAGCCAGGTCAGCTGCGGTCGCCCGGACTTCAAACTGTTGCTCGGCGAGCAACAGAGCGATCAGGCCTACGTAAAACTGAAGATCTGCGACGTACTCGACACCACGCCCGACGGCGTGATCAGCCTCGACCCGGACTTCGTGCCGACCTACATTCAGGCTCACGCCTCCAGCTACTTGCTGTCGTGCCTGAAAGAAGTCATCAGCATGCTCAGCCACCGTGGCGACACGATTGCCGAGCGGATTCGCTCCAATGGCAAGGTCGGTGGTGCGGAAGTCGGCGACTTCATGATGCTGCAACTGATCAACCGCACCGAACTGCTGCTGCGCCACTACCTCGGCCTGGAGCAGGTACACCCGGAAGAGTTGTACCGCACGCTGCTGACCATGCTTGGCGATCTGGCGACCTTCTCCGGCGAGAGCAAACGTCCGCGTCTGGACAGTCGCTACTCCCACGCCGATCAGGGTGGGAGCTTCCGCAAACTGATGGAAGCGATTCGTCAGGTGCTGTCGATGGTGCTCGAACAGCACGCCATCGAACTGATCCTGCAAGCGCGTCAGTACGGCATCATCGTCTCGCCGTTGCACGACCACAAATTGCTCGGCTCGGCGTCGTTCGTGCTGGCGGCCAGTGCCAACTGCGACTCCGAAGAACTGCGCCACCGCTTGCCGGCGCACCTCAAGGTCGGCCCGGTGGAGCGCATCCGCCAACTGGTCAACCTGCACTTGCCGGGGATCAAGGTCAAACCGTTGCCGGTGGCCCCGCGGCAGATCGCGTTCCATTCGAACAAAACCTATTTCATCCTCGAACTCAGTTCCGAAGACCTGGCACAACTCGAGCGCTCCGGCGGTTTCGCGTTCCACGTGTCCGGCGAATTCGCCGAGCTTGAACTGAAATTCTGGGCCATCAGGAACTGACCGACATGATCAAGGAAACGGATTACAACCAGGACGACAAAACCGTCCTGCTCGATCGTCAGGGCCACGGACCGGCATCGAGTCCGCTGACCGACTTCGCCGCGCCACCGCGTTTCGAGCAACTGGAAGAACGCATGATCTACGCCGCGCGCCTGCGCCCGGCGGAAGCGTTCAACATCAGTCTCAATTCGCTGGTGGCGGCCTCGTCCGAGCTGCTTTCGGAAGTGGTGCGTCTCAAGCACAGCGAAACCCGCGAAGACTTGTACGCACTCAACGAGCGTCTGACTGCCGGGCTGAAATTGTTTGAAGTACGCGCCCTGCACAACGGCGCCGAAAGCAGCCAGGTAATGGCTGCGCGTTACGTGCTCTGCACCGTGGTCGACGAAGCTGTCGTGACCACGCCGTGGGGCAACGAAAGCGAATGGTCGCAGATGAGCCTGCTGAGCAGCTTCCACAACGAGACCTTTGGTGGCGAGAAGTTCTTCCAGTTGCTCGATCGACTGTCGAAGAACCCGGTCAAGCACCTGCCGATGCTCGAGCTGATGTACCTGTGCCTGTCCCTCGGTTTCGAGGGCAAGTACCGCGTCCAGGCACGCGGCATGCTCGAGCTTGAAGGCATCCGTGACGCCCTGTACCGGCAGATCCGTCAGTTGCGTGGCGACGTGCCGCGCGAGTTGTCGCCGCACTGGGAAGGCTTGAACGATCAGCGTCGCAACCTGGTGCGCATCGTGCCGGCGTGGATGGTGGTGTTGTTCACTTTTGTCTGCCTGGTGGTGATGTATTCGGGCTTCGCCTGGGTCTTGGGCGAGCAGCGCGACACCGTTCTGCAACCTTATCAGCCGCTTGATCCGGCCGCGGTGCAACCGCAGTCGCAGCCGTAAACAGGGACGTGTGATGAAAAAGTTTTTCAAGAAAGTCGGCGCCTTCCTGCGCCAGACCTGGGTCTGGACCTTGCTGCTGGTGCTGTTCGTGGCGCTGCTGGTGTGGTTCGTCGGCCCGTTGTTGGCGGTTGATGATTACAAGTTCTGGGAGAGCGCGACCTCACGTCTGCTGACCATCAGCGTGCTGTTCCTGATCTGGGGCCTGACCATGGTCTTCGTCAGCTGGCGCGCGGGTATCCGCAAGAAAGCCGAGGAAGAAAGCGAGGACGGCCAGGACCGCATTCGCCGCGAAGAGCTGATCGACGAAGAACAGAAGGAGTTGAAGGCGCGCTTCAAAGACGCCCTGAAAACCCTGAAGACGTCGAGCCTGTATCGCGGCCGCAGCGAGCGCTGGCGCAATGACTTGCCGTGGTACTTGTTGATCGGTCCGCAGGCTTCCGGCAAGACCAGCTTGCTGGACTTTTCCGGTCTGGAATTCCCGATCAACAAGATCGACCGCAAGCTGACCCGCGACACCCTCGGCACCCGTCATTGCGACTGGTACTTCGCCGACCATGGTGTGCTGATCGACACCGCCGGGCGCTACATGACCCAGCCTGACGCGGAAGTCGACGGCAGCGCCTGGACGACACTGCTGGAACTGCTGCGCAAGCGTCGTCGCGGGCGTCCATTGAACGGCGTGCTGGTGACCATTCCGGTGGAAACCCTGCTCGGCGGCAGTGAGCAGGACATCGACACCCTCGCGCGTCAGGTTCGCGGCCGTCTGCAAGACGTGCATCAGAAACTGCACGTCGACGTGCCGGTGTATCTGGTCCTGAGCAAGGCTGACAAGCTGCTGGGCTTCGACGAGTTCTTCGATCAACTGACCCGCGAGGAAAGTGATCAGGTACTCGGCACCAGTTTCCGCAAGGACCAGGTCGGCACTGACGTTGCTGTGCTGCGCAACGAGTTCGAAGAACTGCTGCGCCGTCTCAACAGCCAAGTGATCATGCGCATGCACTCCGAGCGCGACACTCAGCGCCGTGGCCGCATCCTCGACTTCCCGCATCAACTGGGGCAGATCGGCGAGCGCCTGTGCCTGTTCGTCGACATGGCGTTCACTGGCAACCGTTATCAGCGTGCCACGCAATTGCGTGGTTTCTACCTGACCAGCGCGCCGCACCTGACCCAAGAGATGGATGCGACCACCGCCGGCATCGGCGCCAGCCTCGGCATGAGCGCCGGCGTGCTGCCGACCCTGCGCAGCGGTCGTTCGCGGTTCATCCATCACTTGTTCAGCCAAGTGATTTTCCCCGAAGCCGATCTGGCCGGTCTGGACAAGCGTGAGCGCAGCCGCATCCATTGGGGCCAGCGTGCGCTGTATGTCGGCGCACTGGCCTCGCTGGCACTGTTTGGCATGCTCTGGGCGGGCGGTTTCTCGGCGAACTACGAGCGTCTGGAAAACCTGCGCAATCTGGCGCAGAACTGGACGCAGCAACGCACGGCTTTGTCGCCGCGCGATGACGCCATGGGCGTGCTGAAAACCCTCGACACCAGCTACGCCGCGACCCAGGTGTTCCCGAAGAAGGGCGACGTTTCCTACCACGAGCGTGGTGGTCTGTATCAGGGTGAAGACGTCAACCCAGTGGTCAAAGAGGCTTACGAGCGCGAGCTTGAAAAGCAGCTGCTGCCACGGGTTGCGACCATGCTCGAAGGGCAGATCCGCGCCAACATGAAGGACCGCGACCGCCTGCTCAACAGCCTGCGCGCGTACCTGATGCTGAACATGAAAGACCGTCGCGATGCCGCGTGGCTCAAGGACTGGGTCGCCACTGACTGGTCAACGCGCTACACCGGCAACACCGCCGTGCAGAACGGTCTGAATGCGCACCTCGATCGCTTGCTGAAGCAGCCGTTTATCTACCCGCTGAACGACCAGTTGGTCACTCAGGCGCGTCAGGTACTGCGCAGCGAATCGTTGGCCACCGTGGTTTACCGCATGCTCCGTGAGCAAGCGCGCAACCTGCCGGACTATCGTTTCAGCCAACACCTCGGCCCACAAGGCTCGCTGTTTATCGGCACCGAATACGTGATCCCGGGCTTCTACACGCAATCCGGTTATCAGCAGTATTTCTCGGTACAGGGTTCGGCGCTGGTCACCGACATCCTGCGTGACAACTGGGTGCTGGGTGAAGGCGCGGGCATCAGCGACATGGACTTGCGTCGCCTGATGGTCGAGCTGGAGCAGCTGTACTTCCGCGACTACGCCAACTACTGGAGTGAAGCCGTCGGCCAGGTTGCATTGCCGCCAATCAGCGATGCTGGTGAAGGCGCTGAGCAACTGGCAGGCCTGACCTCGGCGAATTCGCCGGTGCTGGCCTTGCTCACCGAAGTGCGCGAGAACACGCGCTTCCAGGCTGCTGCAGACCCTGTCGAAGAAGCTGGCGACGCTGCTGATGCGCTGGCTGGGCAGAAAGGCAAACTGGGTAAGGTTGGCAAACTTGCAGCCGCCGCAGCGGACAAGGCTTCGGCCCTGAACGTGGCGAAGACCCTGCCAGACACCGCGAAGAAATCGCTGCAACGTCGCTTCGAACCGCTGCATCGTTTGCTCGATGACAACAACGGCCCGGCTGCAGATCTGACCCCTGCACTGAGCGCGCTCAACGACCTGCAACTGCAACTGGCCGGTCTGGCCCGTTCCAGCACGCCGGAACAAGCCGCGTTCGAAATGGCGAAAACCCGCATGAGCGGCCAGCGTGATGCGCTGACCAACCTGCGCAATGCGTCTAGCCGTCTGCCGCGTCCGCTCAGCGTGTGGTTCAACGTGCTGGCCGAAGACTCCTGGCGTCTGGTGCTCAACGATGCCTACCAATACCTGAACGGTCGTTATCAGAACGAGCTGTACAGCGTGTATGGCAAAACCATCAGCAAGCGTTACCCGTTCAGCGCCAGCAGCACCAGCGACGTGGCGATCAGCGATTTCCGCGAGTTCTTCCGCGCTCAAGGCACCGTCGACCGCTTCTTCGACAGCTACCTGCGTCCGTTCGTCAGCGGTGATCCGGGCAACTACCGCATGCGCAGCGTCGACGGTCACAGCCTGCCGGTATCGAAGATGTATCTCGACCAGATGGCGGCGGCGCTGACGATTCGTCAGAGCTTCTTCTCGATCAACCCGGCCGAGCCGACCGTGCAGTTCAAACTGGAGCCGTACACCCTCGACCCGGCCGTCAGCCGTTCCGAGTTCAAGTTCGGCGACAAGACCATGGAATACCGCCACGGTCCGATCCTGCCAATGTCGTTCAAATGGCCGACCGATGCTGAAGACGGTCGCACCAGTCTGGTCATGGACAAAATGGCCGGGCGCCCGATCGGCATCGAGAAGAACTCCGGCCCGTGGTCGCTGTTCCGTTTGTTCGACCTGATGCAGACCGAGTACCTGACCGGTCGCGACGTGCTGGTGCTGAAAGCCGATGTGGGTGGCCTGCGCGCCAACTACCTGCTGACCAGCCAGCGCACGCCGAACCCGTTCGACATGGGCGTGCTGCGCACCTTCCGTATGCCGGTGCAGCTCTGATGCTGGTGGCCAGTGCCTGGCGCAGCGCGGCGCGTACCGACCCGGGCAAGGTGCGGGCGCGCAACGAAGATGCCTTCCTCGACTCGCCACAGCAGGGGCTGTGGGTGGTCGCGGATGGCATGGGCGGTCATCAGGGGGGCGACATCGCCAGCCAGTTGATCGTCGCCAGCCTGGCTGAACTGCCGCAGCACGAAGACTTCGACGAACGCCTCAAAGCCATTCGCCAGTGCCTGCACTGGCTGAACCGGCGTTTGGGGCAAGAGTTGACCGTCACCGCCGGACGTCACGACAGCATCATGGGCAGCACCGTCGTCGCGCTGCTGGTGGAAGGCAATCGTGCGGCCTGCATCTGGGCCGGTGATAGCCGTTGCTACATGTGGCGCGGGCAGCGGCTGTATCAGCTGTCCAAGGATCATTCGCTGCAACAGCAATTGATCGACGAACAGCAAATGAGCGTCGAACAAGCGGCAGCGCACCCAGCGGCTCAGGCCTTGACCCGAGCCGTCGGCGCTGCCGAAACACTGACCCTGGATGTGCTGGAACTCGAGGTCTATCCGGGCGATGCGTTTTTGCTCTGCAGCGATGGTTTGTATCAAGGCCTGAGCAGCGATGCCCTCGGCAACGCCCTCAGCCTCAGCGCGCCGCACGTGGCGCTGGAACGTTTGTTCGACGGCGCCCTGCGTGGCGCCGCGCGCGACAACCTGACAGCCGTGGTGATCCGCCAATGACCAAAATCGAATCACCCATCGATGACTTGCTGATGAGCGAAGAACAGGCCAACAACCTGACCTACTTCGCCTTCGCCAAGGAAAACAAAGCAGAGCCGTTGCTGGCGCCGACCAAGGCCAGCATCGGAGCACTGCCGGATGTACTCGCCGGTCGCTACCACCTCGAGCGCCTGCTCGGGGCCGGTGGCATGGGCGCCGTTTACCGGGCGCGGGATCTGCTGCACGAACAGTTCGGCGATCCCGACCCTTACATCGCGCTGAAAATCCTCAGCGAAGAATTTGCCGAATCGCCGGACGCCAGTGCCTTGCTCTACAGCGAGTTCGCCCTGACCCGACGCCTGCGCCACGACAACGTCGTGCGTGCACACACCTTTGAAGTCGACACCGACTGCCAGCGGGCCTTCATCACCATGGAATACATGCGTGGCCTGACCCTGGACAAATTGCTCTGCGAGCGGCCCCTCGGCCTGCCGTGGAAAGAAACGCGCGACATCGCGCTGCCGCTGCTCGACACGCTGGCCTACGCCCACGGTCGCGGCGTGCTGCACGGTGACATGAAACCGAGCAACGTCATGCTCAGCGAAGACGGCCTGCGCCTGTTCGACTTCGGTCTCGGCCAGGCAGACGAGGGCGTGCTGCCCGGTCTGCCGCACCTGAGCCGCGAGCGTTTCAACGCCTGGACCCCGGGCTACGCCGCCCCCGAACTGCTTGAGGGCCAACCGTTGTCGGCCAGCGCGGACGTGTACGGCGTGGCCTGCGTGATCTATGAACTGGCGAGCGGCAAACACCCGTTCCGCCGCTTGCCCTCGACCCAGGCCCGCGACGAGCACCTGGAGCGCGAGCTGCATGCGCCGGCGAACTTACCGAAACACGGCTGGCCAGCGCTGCGAACCGCGCTGAGCTTCGACCCGGCAGAGCGCACCATCACTGCCCAACAATTGCGTGACGCCTTGGGCGCCACTTCGTCTTGGCTGCAACGGTTGCGACTTCGGGCGTAACGGACGACATTCGAACAGGGAGCACTTTATGTTCAACCCAGCTAACGAAACCCACTTCAGCCTCAAGGTCGAAGACTACGTCGGCGACCTGCAAGTACTGTCGTTCACCGGCACCGAAGGCATCAGCCAGCCGTATCGCTTCGACCTCGAACTGGTCAGCGAAAACCCTGACCTGGACCTCGAACAACTGCTGCACAAGCAAGCCTTTCTCGCATTCGATCCGCAAGGCTCAGGCATTCACGGCCAGATCTACCGCGTTGCCCAAGGCGATGCCGGCAAGCGCCTGACCCGCTACAAAGTGTCGATGGTGCCGCAACTGCAATACCTGCATCACCGCACTAACCAGCGCATTTACCAACAGATGTCGGCGCCGAAAATCATCGCGCTGATCCTCGACGAACACGGGATAAAGGGCAACGCCTACAGCTTCCAGCTCAGCCAGCCGTGCCCGGATCGCGACTACTGCGTGCAGTACGACGAAACCGACCTGCACTTCGTCCAGCGTCTGTGCGAAGAGGAAGGCATTCACTACCACTTCCAGCACAGCGAAAAAGGCCACCTGCTGGTGTTCGGCGACGATCAGACCGTGTTCCCCGACCTCGGCCAGCCGACCGCGTACGTGCAAGGCAGCGGCATGGTCGCCGAAGAACCGGTGATCAAAGGCTTCAAACTGCGCCTGGAAACCCGCACCAGCCGCACCACGCGCCGTGACTACGACTTCGAAAAACCGCGCCTGCAAATGGAAGCGGCGTACAAACCTGAAGGCGAGAGCACCGAGCCGGATCTGGAAGACTACGACTACCCCGGCCGCTTCATCGACCGCGCGCGCGGCAAGTTCCTCAGCCAGCGCGCCCTCGAACGCCACCGCGCCGACTACCGCCAGGCCGAAGGTCGCGGCGACCAGACCAAACTGGTCAGCGGCCACTTCATGGCCATGTCCGACCACCCGCGCAGCGAGTGGAACGACCTGTGGCTGCTCACCGAAATCTTCCACGAAGGCAAACAGCCGCAAGTCCTCGAAGAAGGCGTGACCAGCGACACCACCGACAACAAGGACGACTTCCACCAGGGCTACCGCAACACCTTCCTCGCCACCCCGTGGGACGTGTTCTACCGCCCGGCCCTCGAACACCCGAAACCACGCGTACTCGGCAGCCAGACCGCCATGGTCACCGGCCCCAAAGGCGAAGAAATCCACTGCGACCAGTACGGCCGCATCAAAGTGCAATTCCACTGGGACCGCGAAGGCCTCGCCGACGACAAAACCAGCTGCTGGCTGCGCGTCTCCAGCTCCTGGGCCGGCGACCGCTACGGCGCCATCAGCATCCCGCGCATCGGCATGGAAGTCCTCGTCACCTTCCTCGAAGGCGACCCCGACCAACCGCTGGTGACCGGCTGCCTGTACCACAAGGAAAACCCGGTGCCGTATGCACTGCCGGCGAACAAGACTCGCAGTGTGTTCAAAACCCTCAGCTCACCGGGTGGTGGCGGCTATAACGAACTGCGCATTGAAGACAAGAAAGGTGCGGAGCAGATCTACATTCATGCGCAGCGCGATTGGGATGAAAACGTTGAGCATGACCAGAAGATTCGGGTCGGTAATGAACGTCACGACACGGTGGTGAAGAACACCTACACCGAGCTGAAGGCTGAAGAACACCGCACCACGATTTCCGACCGTAAGGTTGAAGCGAAGCTGGATGATCACCTCACGGTTGGGCAGAACCAGCATGTGAAGTTGGGCACGGCGCAGCTGACCAGCGTGGGGAAAGAGATTCACCTCAAGGCTGGGGACAAGATCGTTATTGAGGCGGGGACGGAGCTGACCATTCTTGGGGGTGGGAGCTTTATCAAGCTCGATGGCGGTGGGGTTACGGTGGTTGGGCCGGTGATCAAGATCAATGCGGGTGGCTCGGCTGGGTCGGGTACTGGCATCGGGATTAAACCGCCGGTGCTGCCGGGGGCGGCGGATAAGGATAAGGCGGGGAGTTTGATGGATCAGGCGTTGTTGAATGCGCCGCCTGAGAAAGTTAAACCGAAGGCTTTTTTTGTGTTTTCCGAGTGATCGACATGAATCGTGTTTTGAAGAAGAGCAATGGCATCGCGATAGCGGTTTTCACCGCGTCGCTGTTGAGCCTGTTTCATGGCAGCGCTTATGCGGATGAATGTCCGTCCGAGGACTTTTCCCAGTTTCTGCCGGCGTTTTCTGCGAATGCTGAAACTCAGCAGCGGTTGACTGCGATGACGGTGAAGTCGCTGGTTTTGAAACCTACCGGGGAGAGCGGAAATTTTGATCCGCAAACGACGGGGGTTAAGAGCTCGACGTTGGCATTTCCACTGATGGCACCCGTAGCCACAGAAAAGACCGAAGGTGTCGAAGTCGAAGCGGTTGACGACAGTCATTTCAACGTTGTTGATAAGCGTGCAGGTAACAGCAACATCAAAATCTTTAACTTTTCTCGCCAAGCGTGTTGGGTTCTAGAGGGAGTTGAGGACTGGTCGATTAGTGAGAAAAATCTTGTTGTGGCAAGTACCCCGACCATGAACACGGCCGAGAATTTTTGTTATCAGCGCGCGCAAGCCTTCGCTGGGCTAGGTGGGCTGGAGCAGTATCGGCTGACCGGCGAGCTGTTTGTGGCTGCGCTGGAAAACTATGTGTGCGCTGCTGCTTCTGGAGACCCACAAGCAAGTTTGAGTGCTGCGGGCCTGAGTCTTTCCGGCATGGCACCACAGTTGGAAACGGAAAAAGTTGAGGCGTTTTTCAAGGCTGCCGCGACAACGCTTGCCGACGGTGCAGCCTCGCTTTCGACTTTTTATTGCTATGGGAACAACCCTGTACCTGAAGGACGTTGCCAACACCCAGAACAAGCCGAAAAGGAGCTTATTCGCGCCGCCTCAATGGGTTCGGTCGATGCGATGAATTACTTGGGTTACTCGTTTGAAAAAGGGCAGCTCGTTACTAAAGACATTTCCAGAGCGCTTGCCTGCTATCGCCTCGCCGCTGACAAGGGTAACGACACCGCTGCCGGAAATTTGAAACGTTTAAACGCGCAAAACGCTGCTTCTATCAAGACCAGCTATTGCTATTAATTTGCAGGATGCACAAATGTCCGAACCACTCGATTTAAGAAATCAGTACACCGGCGGTGATTACGTCTACCTGATGGGGGGCAATGGCACCCAAACCAATGCTGCGGGGAAAAAACTGATCGATTGCTCCCATATGGTGAATCTTCTGCTCACTGGCGCGGGCTACGAGATTGAGTATGAGGAGACGAGAGCTATGAATGCCTCCTCTCGCTTTTACACCGTGGTGCCACCGACAGAGGTCAAGAAAGGGGACATTGCTCTTTGGATTGACATCCTTCCTCTAACGGGAGGCAATCGTCGCCTGTTTCATACCGGCATTGTCATGGAGTACAACGCAGAGACGGGCCAGGGAAAAATTTTTGGTGCTCAGACCACTAACGGACCTTCGGAAGCGTTCTTTGGGCGGAACCCACCTGCATACTACTGGCCTGTTCCAACAAAGTTTTTAAGGGCTAAGGAGGAGTATCGGACAGGTGCCGCGCCAGCCCCGGCCCCGGCCCCAGCGGCTGCCCCTGCCCCGGCAGGACCTGCGCCCTTGATGAACTTTCAATATCCGTTCAGAAAAGGTGACGGTAAGCAGTTCACCGACGCGGAGGAGGTTTACAAAGCTCTCGAGGGCGAAACTGCTGGCAACTACCTGCTGGGCAGCAACAAGTTCTGGCACGGTGGTATACACATCAGCAATGCCAGCGCTCCCCAGTGCATCTTGAACGAACCGATCCGCTGCATGGCCGACGGCGAGGTGGTGGCCTATCGACTTAACGAAGACTATCTAGAGTCTACGTTCGGCGAAAACGAGAAAAAACTGAAGTATTCCAATTCCTTCTGTCTGGTGCGACATGAGTACTGCACTGCGCCAAACCCAGAAGAAGGTACGAATAAAGGTAAGCAAAACAAGCTGAATTTTTATAGCTTGTACATGCATCTTCTGCCCTTCAAGCGTTATCCCCTAACGGAAGAAGAAACTCCGAAGCCGCAAGTGACCATGAAAGTAAGTGACTTCAACGCTTACGATGATTTCCCCGAAACCAACAGTATTCAGAATGTTGGCAAGCTTGTTGCTGGGACTAAGCTTGAGATATTGGATCAGAAGGATGTAGTCAACGTTACCTATGCGAAAGGGAAAATCCTGTCCGGTAGCGTGAAAAAAAATGGTCACAAAGTTCGCCAAGCTGGCAAAGAGGTCTGGTTCGCTTATTTGAAAGATGGTGAGCCCTACAAGAACTCCAAACCTGCCCGGATATGGTTGGCAGACCCGATCCCGGAGCGCCTAAAGCCAAAGTATTGGCAAGGCAAAGTTAAGGGTACTGCATTGAAGAGATTGGATATTTATCAAGATCCAGTCTCAGCCCAAAATGGGCAACCTTCAGGGGCCAAAATGGGGACATTACAACTTACCCCGCAAAGTGTCTTGGAGTTTGAGAGTAAGGACGTTTTGAATCTCAACGTCTCGGGGACAATTCGTCGAATGGCGAAATGCACGAGCAGCGGTAGCGTTGCTGGGAACGGAAACCTTCCTCCTAGTTTTTGGGCAATCGTAGAAAATGAGTATGTTGCTTGGGATGTAATCCCTACTAATTTTGACGCGGTCGTGCCCGCCAGTATAGGAATTAAGGCTGGTGATCCGATCGGATATCTTGGACAGACGCAAAATCTTACCGGAGAGGATGGCGGTGTTTCGAGCAAATATCAGGTTCACGTCGAGATATTCACCGCAGAATCTAATGTAATAGAGTTTTTGGAAAACACCGCTGGCCTGAAAATCGGGAAAAAGTATCTGCATCTATTGGCAGGGGCAGAGCTCAAGAAAAGAGCTCCGGCGACAGGTTCCACGCAGCTAAAAAAAGAGCATGCGATCGAATTGACAAAGGCACCACTGATAAAAGAAGGTGGGGAGGATTACTATCAAGTTAGCGTAGTGGAAGATGGACTGCTGGTGGCAGGATTAATAAAAAAAATAGGGGCAGAAATAATCACTCAGCATGACTGGAGGAAGTTAGGGTTTCATGTTGTCGAAGAGTTGAATTCCACTGCGGATGGATTCCTCGATCCTGATGCCATGCCGCAATTTTTCAAAGATCTCTTCGCTAAAATGGATACCAACCATGATGGAGATGTTGATCCGGGGGAGCTTGCTGAAGCATTGAAAAATGCAGAGACAAGAGAAAGTTGGGCGAAGCTCATTGCTCATCATCCTACAGAATGGAAAAGCAAAGCAGATGCTGCTAAATGGAGCCGACTTGATGAACTGCTAGAGGACGCTCCAAAAACGTTAAAGCACGAAAAGGAAAGGATCACAAAGTATGTTTTTTGGGATGATCTGATTGGCAAGGCTAGTGTGAGTACGGATTTGATTTGGCATTTTCATCCAATTGAGATGCTGAGTAATTTCATGAGTCGTTCTAATCTTATTGATGTCGATCGGTTTGTTGCTATGTATGCCGAGCAGCACGCTTCATTTCAACCTGGGGCGCCAGATCTCTCTCCTGCATCTAAGTCTAATCTTCGTCTGATAGTTGAAAATATTAATAAATATATAGATAAGACGAAAGATGTTTATACGATATATGAATGGTCTTATATGTTTGCAACTGCTCGTCACGAAGCTTATCAATTTATGATTCCTGAGTACTTCAGTGCTGCTCCGGAATATGGCGATGCTTCATATTTTGATAAATATGATCCGGTGCTTGCGGATACACCTGTACGCAGACAAACTGCGGTAGAAAATGGCAATACGGTACAGGGTGATGGTTTCAAGTATCGTGGTCGTGGTCTTGTCCATCTGACTTGGAAGAAAAATTACCAGAAAGCGAAGGACTATTTTGGTATTGACTTTGTTGGCAATCCCGATGAGGCCGCCGGTTTTGAGAACTCGATTCCAATTATGATTTGGGGGATGAAAGAAGGTATATTTACAGGTAAGAAGCTTGGTGATTATATCAATAACACCACAAAAGATTATGAGGGTGCTCGTAGGATAATAAATGGGTCTGACCAGAAAGTTTTAATTGCAAGTTATGCTGTAAAATTTGAAGCTATATTAAGAGCCACTTCCAATGCGCCGGAGACGAAATAAATATGACGCTTAAAATTCGGGCTGCCATGGCTGTCGTTGCTTTAGTAATGACTAATGTGGTGTTGGCAAATCAAGATGATGTTTACTTTGCTGATTCGAAGAATAAGTTTTTAAATGTAACCTGGGCAAATGGTAGCAAAAAAATTGAAGGTGTCGTTGGTAGTGAGGGAGAAAACGTTAGAGAACTTGTAGATTTTAACGGTGGTAAGGCGCTGCATTATGAAAATTTGGCATCGCGCTCGCCTTTTGAAGCATATTTCACTTTGAGCAGGAACGAAAATCAGATTTTAGTAGATTGCATTTATGCAAGTATTAGAAATGAGCAAAACGGAATTCTGATTAATAAGGCTGTGTGTGGATTGAGTCGCCCTCTGGTAGAGGGGTATGAAGATACAGTGTATGAATTTTCAGATCAGTGGAAAAGTGAGACTGCCAGTGTTTCTATAGCGCCGGTTTTGAAAATACCCCCAATGTCGCTAGAGGTAAAAGAAGCGGAAATCGGCAGTGCGGAGTTGTTTCGCATTTATAAAGACAAAAAAGATTTGAGTACTTCAGTTCCGAAGGTAATTCTAAGGAGTGGGGCTGGGAAATACTCGTTTGGTTCAAGTCTTGTATTTTCTGTTTATAATGTAGGTGCGCTGACGGCTCCCGTTTATCTAGATGTTTCAATTGATGGCTTAGCGAAAAAGTTTGTCAGATACGATCGTGGCGCCGTAGAAAAATTATTCTGATATCGATGGTGGCAACTTTATCCACGGATAGGTTGAGATAACATGGAGCGGTTTTTTTGAGCGCTCCTCGTGAATTCATTGCTTTTCAATTCATGAGAATATATTTGTTAAGGAATGCTGATATGCAGAGGGAGGTTAGTCAATGGTAAAGGATACGGATTTATTTGTTGCGCTCGACCGCTTTGAATTTGGTTGAGAACTTAAATAGATCTGGCCCGTTTGTCGGTTCTGACTCTATCTTCTGTCGCAGGCCCTTTCAGAATTGAACGGATCACTGAGTTTTTTACGGACGCCAAGGAATGCAGATTTTCAGATTCAGCCTCATTTTTTTACTTTCAATACTGTCGCCTGTGGTCATGGCTGAGGGCACGATGATTGCCACCATCCTTCAGGCCGACTTTTCCAAGGATCCGGAAGTCCGGTTGCTTGTCAGAGTCGTTGATGTGGGTGGCGGTTCGGATACCCCTTCAATGGCGGTTCGTAATCAATGCCTGGAGAGGAGGGCGTCCGCAGAAAGTCCTGGGCCGGATCCGTGCTTTTCGATAGAGATCACTGAGAGCAAAAAGCAACGGGCCATTGTTCGGCAAACGCTATTGAATGATCCTCAGCGCACAACCGACCCTATCTATTTGGAAATTGTTTATCGCTCGGAGGTCAGCGTGAGCGATCCGACGAATCACCATCAGCGATCCGCCACACTGAAGATCGAAGAAAACGGCCTCTACAATTGGAACAATGAGAGCGAACAGGCATTGGCGGACGTCGAGTGGTTTCCCTCGGGAAATGGTGTTCTTGATCTGATGGTTCCTGACGCGGATGCATTGCTGAATTCTGTATATCGGGATCGTATGGGTCGGCTGGACGAAAGCGGTCAGAAAGCACTGAGGGAAACTCAAAGAGCCTGGATGAAATTTCGAGATGCGGAGTGCCAGGCCGACCCGAAATTGCATAAATCAGTTTTCGGTGAGTGGTCCGATGCCTGCCTAATTCGCGCGACGATAGAGCGTGCTCGCCAATTGGCTTTGGCACCGGACAAGAGCAGACGTTGAAACGGACAAGCCAGTGCATTCGCGCGAAAGCGTCGACTTGGATGAGCATGAACAAACTTTTCTTTCTCTTTTTTGCGCTATTTCCTTTAGGCGCTCAAAGCGCAGTCACCACCGAATCACTTTGCTTCGAACTATCCCAATCGAGCCCGGTAAAGCTCGAACTCCGTACCTACTACGACGAAGCCAGCAAATGGTCTGGTGGTTTCGTGAAGTACGCCAAATCAAGTGAGCCCATTTCCATTGTGTTGACGGATTCTCAGAATGAAGTCCTCGATCCGGACGCGCCTTGGCAGCACACCAGAACTTGGTCCGAAATCGTCAATGGCAAGGTCACGGGGACTTATGAGTTGATGACTCAAGGTTCGCAGATCGTCTCGATGTCTTACACGAAGCGGTCCAACGGTAAGGCTTATAGCTTCGGAATCAGCACCAGCATCGACTCCTCTCTCGAGTCCGGATGCAAGTGGGAGTAGGGCAGTACATGCGATTCAAAACTCTGGCGGTATCGCTGCTCGGCCTGATGTGGACGATCCCAGCGTTAGCCCAAACCACCACGTTCAGTCCAACCAAAGGCGTCGACGCGACGCTGGTTCTCGAAGGCTTCAAGCTGAACATCGCGGTTAAAAGCGAAACGCACAGCGAGTCGCGAACAATCGATTTTGAAGCCGAAAACGAACTCCATGTGCAGTTCGATGATTTCAATTTCGACGGCGCCCAGGATTTCGCGGTCTGGCAACTCGAGGACGGCATGGGCACTTACCACTACTACCGGGTGTTCATTTACCAAGTCAAAACCGGCACCTTCGAAGAGTTGCAGCCGGATTGCGGCGATGGCTTCGTTAACCTGCGCGTCGACAAAAAAACGTAAAGCGTTGCTCAGCACTTACTGGGAAATGAACCTACCCAAGCAATGCATCACCCGATTCACCAAACGCAAAACCTGAATGACTCAAGGATGAACACAGTGAACCGTTTTGTTTTAACCCTGCTGGCCGTACTGCTGCCCGCTTCAGCGGCCTATGCGCAGGACGACTGCAGCGATGTCACCTCAAGCCTAGAAATGGTGCCGTGCTCGGAGGCGGCGAAGAAGGCTGCCGATGCGCAATTGAACGTCAGCTACAAGCAGTTGATGACGCGGCTTGAGTCTGACTATCGAACAGATCCGGCGTTGGGCGCGGAGTACGCGGCGAAGGTCAAGGAGTCGCAACGTGCGTGGCTGAAATTGCGCGATGCGAACTGTCCGTTGGAGGCGTTCGAGATCGAGGCGGGGATGCCGGCGCATGTGTTCGCCGTCAACTCGTGCATCGCCAGAATGAGTCGTGAGCGTTCGGCGTATCTGGACAAGATTACGCCGGAACAGTCCGCGCATCTATCCGATAAAGGCAATGCCAGCGACGCTTGCCCATCCGAGGATTTCTTACCGTTCCTGGCAGTATTTTCTGCCGATATAGAAGCACAGCGCCGGCTCACTGCGCTTACCGTCAAATCGTTGGTGTTAAAGCCAAAGTCCGAGCCGGGTCGTTTCGAACCGGTGACCACGGGCGAGAAGGGGGCTGGGTTGGTTTATCCGTTGATGGCGCCTATCGAGTCTCGTAAAACCCCGGGTGTTGTGATTTGGGAATACGACGACAGCCACTCCACTGTTGTGGATCGACGCGCCGGCTGGAGCAATGTCAAAGCCTTCAATTTTTCCCGTCAGGCGTGCTGGGTGCTTGAAGGCGTTGAAGACTGGTCTATTCGCGAGAAAGACCTGGTCGCGGCCAGTACGCCGACGATGAGCAAGGAAGAGAGTTACTGTTTCCAGCGTGCCGAGGCGTTCGAAGCATTGGGTGCACCGGAGGACCAGCCTCGCACCGTTGAGTTGTTTGAGGCCACGCTAGAAAACTTGTTATGTGCAGCGCACTCCGGGGACCCACTCGCCAGTTATAAAGCAGCTGTTTTGAGCCTCTCGGGCATGGCGCCGCAGGTGCCGACGGATACTTTGGAGTCACTATTCAAAGCAGCGGCCACTGCGTTGCCGAACGGTGCGATGGGACTTTCCGAGTTTTACTGCGATGGCAATGAACTAACATCAGACGGCCCCTGCAAAAATCCTGCGCTTGCAGAGCAAGCACTGATGGGCGCCGTGAAAATGGGCAATGCCAACGCGATCAGCAAGTTGGCATCTACCTTCGCGAGCGGCGAATGGGGTACCAAAGATCCATCCCGAGCCATGGCCTGTTACCAAATGGCCCTCGCGAAGGGTAGTGAAGGCGCGAGTTTTGGTTTGGAACACTTGAAGAAAAACTCCACCACACCAATCAAACCCAGCTACTGCTACTGACAACTCCCGAAACCTCACGCATTTCCTTTAAACTCCCCACCCCCCAAGGAATGCGCTCAGGACACGGAATGCCAGCCCCCTCGACCTCGCTTCGCCCTGCGTTAGTGCTCTGGCTATACGCCGCCGCAATCGTGCACATACTCGCCGGACTCACCCTGACCTGGGCCGGTCACTCCGGTTTACTCGACGGCTATCTGCACACCCTCGAACTCGCATTCTGGGGCACCGACGCAGTACCCGCCGCCGGCCACGAACAACAAGTCTGGTGGCTCGCGCTGTTCGGCGCGACGCTGCAAAGTTATTCGCTGTACATGCTCGCGCTGGTGCACTTGGGCAATCGCTTGAAAAACCCGGCAGCGTGGGTCTGGTTGATCGCCGGCATCCTGTTATGGGCGCCGCAGGACATGTGGCTTTCAGCGCAACAACAGGTCTGGTCGCACCTGTGGCTCGACGGTTTTGCGTTGCTGGTTTTACTGCCACCGTTGTTTTGGCTGTATCGGCATGACCGCCGAAAATCCCCTTCAATAAAGACTCCGAGCCAATCCAACCCGTTTGCCGGCAGCGCTTTCAAGCGCGTGCTGATCACCGGCGGCACCGGGTTTATCGGTGAAGCCTTGGCCAATCAATTACTCGACGCGGGCCACTCGGTCAGCGTACTGACGCGCGATCCGTTGAGCGCGGCCAATCTATTCAACGGCCGCGTCCGCTGCGTGCATTCGCTCAGCGAACTCAGTCATGACGAAGCCTTCGACGTAGTGATCAATCTCGCCGGCGCGCCCGTCGCCGGCCCACGCTGGACTCCCAAGCGTCAGGCGCAACTACTCGCCAGCCGAGTCGGCACCACCGAAGCACTGATGACCTGGCTGAAGAACACCAAGCACAAACCAACGCTGTGGATTCAAGCCTCGGCCATCGGCTTCTACGGCGTACGCGATGCCAGCGAAAGCCTCGACGAACGCGCCAGCAAGGGCGACGGTTTCATGGCCGAACTCTGCGCGCGTTGGGAAGCCGCCGCGCAACCGGCCACCCAGTTTGGCGTGCGTCAGGTGGTGCTGCGTCTCGGCGTGGTCTTCGGTCCGGGTGGTGCGTTGTCGCCATTGCTGCTGCCGTTCCGCCTGGGTTTCGGAGGGCGTATGGGCGACGGTCGGCAGATCATGAGCTGGGTGCATCGCGACGATGTGCTTCAGGTGATCGCGCGGGCTTTCAACGACGACACTCTGCGCGGCACCTACAACATGGTCGCGCCCGAGACGGTCAGTCAGGCAGCGTTCGCCGAGCAGGCCGGCAAGGTCCTCAAGCGTCCGGTGTGGTTGCACATTCCCGCCGCGCCAGTGCGTGCAATGGCGGGGGAGATGGCTCAGCTGTTTTTCGACGGTCAGCGCGTGGTGCCCCAGCGTTTGACCGAGGCCGGCTACACATTCCGCTATCCAACCCTCGACACCGCTCTGCGCGATCTGACCTGAGGATCGTCCATGAGCAAGCCCTTGATGTATCTGCTGGCCGGCAACGGCAGCGCCACCGATTGGTGGGATGACGTGCTGCCGCACTTCCAGCGCTACGACGTGGTGCCGCTGGAGTTGCCGGGCTTCGGCGCCAATCCGCTGCCACCTTGCGAGGATCTGGCGGACTACGCGCAGACCTTGTTGGCGATGACGCAGAAGGGCAGCGCGATCATGGCAGTCGGGGTCAATGCATTGCTGGTGCTACATGCGTTGCAACGTCGGCCCGGGCACTTTTCCCGCAGTGTTTTGTTGGCGCCGGTCGGGGCGTTTCTCTGGCAGCGGCGGTTACCGGCACTGATGTCGCCGCTGCCGATCCGCAAGACCATTCACTGGCTACTGTCGAACAAACCCACGCTGTTCGCGCGCAAGTTCTCCAACCAGACCTGGACGCCCGCGCAGTACCAGCGCATGGGCGCCGGCTATGCGCGCTGCCGTGCGTTCGTGCCGCATTGGGATCTGATTCGCGCCGACACCGCGTTGCCGCTGCTGGAGTGGATCAGCGATCCGGTCGAGCTGGTTTGGGGCGATCAGGACGCCGTACTCGGCATCGAGCAAGCGGCGGCATGGTCGGCGATTCTTGCCCGCGCCGATCTGATCATCAGCCTCAAACCCGGTTGGGGTCATTACCCGTGGATCGACTCGCCCGCCGAATTCGCGCAGTGGCTGGAGTCGGGCGAGCGCGGGTTTGTCGCGCACACCAAGGGCGGGCGTTTGCGCTTGGCTGAACTGGCGCGGCAACCGGTGCCGACAGCGCTGACGCTCAACGATTGCGCTGATCCGCGTCTGCCCGCGTTTCTCGCCGCCCAACCCGACGTGACCTGGGCGGTGCGCTCCTCCAGTTATGGCGAGGATCAGGCCGACTCGGCGAATGCCGGTTTGAGCACCACCTATCTGCGCGAGCCGACCGCCAATGTGCCGAAACGCATCGCCGAATTGACTGCTGAAGGCGTCGAGGAAGTGGTGGTGCAGCGCTTCATCACCCCGGTAGTGTCCGGGATTGCCTTCGTGCGCCATCTTTCGGTAGAACTCGAATGGGTTGAAGGCCATCTCGAATCGCTCGCCGACGGTCATGTCAGCCCCTCGCGGGCAACGCTTTCGCGGCTCGGCGATGCGTGGCGCAGCGGCACGTTCACGCCGTCCCACGGCTTGACCGAAGAGCGGCTATGGCAATTTCTGCAAGACGTGTTGCGCGTGTTCCACTACGTGCCCGGCGACGTCGAATGGGCCTGGGACGGTGCGCAACTGTGGCTGCTGCAATACCGGCCGATCAGCGATTACGGCTGGCGCCGGCACCTCACCGCCGCGAACATCGCCGAGATCTTGCCACCGCAACCGAGCGTTTTTGTCGAGTACGCTCAGCGCCGCGCGGCAGCGAGTATTCCGGCGATCATGGCGCGGTGGGATGCGCGAGTGTTGCAGGACAACGAGCCGTTCACTGCCGTGTTCGGCGGCGCTTCCTACATCAACAATGATCTGTTTCTTGCCCGGCTGGCCGACTGGGGCATCAGCGCCGATAACTACGCCGGTGAAGTCGGTGGCGCGACTCCGCATCTGCCGTGGCAACCGCTCAAAATGCTGCGTTCGTTGCCGCTGTTTTTGCGTATGCAACGCAAGGCTCGCGCGCATTTGCTGAACCTTGAAAATGGTTTGCAGCGCTTCGATCAGGAGCTCACCGAACTCGTCGCCCAAGCTGCCGATGGTCAGCAATTGGCGGACTGGTTCACCCGGTTTTACGTGTTCGTGGTGCAAGGCAATCTGTGCATCGCCACGGCGCTGGCCAGTAGTGGCGGCGACTGGCTTGGGCGCCCGCCAACCGCTTACGACAATCTTGAAAACAGTCCGCATCGATTGCCTTGGGAAACCGATCCGGCCACCCCTCGACCCGCGTCGAGCGAACTGCCGCTACAGCCATTCCCGCAATGGCCAAATCTGATCCGCCTCGCGCATTCGAGCGGTCTGCCGGGCCTGCGCGGCTACTACCTGCAAGTACGCGAGTGGTATCGCGACAACCTGATGCGCATCTTCTTCCGCCTGCACCACGCCATGCCGCTGGCGGATCGCGAACATTGGTTTGCACCGCACCCCGATGTGCGCACCCGCGATGGCAGCTTTTGGCAGGACGGTCGCGAAGGTGCTGAGCAGGCCACCGGGTTCATGATTTATCCGGGGCAGGTGCAAGGCATCCTCGGCGCCGACATCCTGCTCGAAGACACCCTCGATCCGGGGCGGCACGCGCATTACCAAACCGCGCGGGCGGTGATTGCGCGGATGGGCGGACGCTTGTCGCATGGCTCGACTCTGTTGCGTGAGTTGCGCAAGCCGTCGGCAGTGATACCGCAGGTGGATCCGGCGTGGGTGGGGTGTGAGGTGGTGTATCGGGATGGGTATTTGGAATTGATCAATTCGAAGGATGCGAAGTGAAACGACTGTTGTTGATTTGTTTGGCCTGGTTGCCGATGGTGAGCATGGCGACGGATCTGTGCAATTCGGAGACCGATACGAAGAATTTTCTCTCGCAATGGGTGGAAAGACCCGATTACGTCCTGGACATACATTCAAGTTTTCAAACTGATGGATTCAGTCTGGAGGAGGGCAAGGTGGTGTATCGCGGCGATCTCAACGGCGACGGACAGGAGGACTTCATTTTTACCTCCTACTCAAGCCGTGGTTCAGCGGGTGACTCGACCTTCGCCTTCCTTATCCAGTGCCACGGTTACTTGAAGCATGTCGGCGGCGATTACTTCGCCGAGGTCAAGGTACTGGACGGACCGCCCAAGAACGGCGGCGATGTAAAAGACATCGAGATCTACTCCTACATCCGCGATAAGCGCGACCAGATCCGCTACAAGGGCAAAGAGGCCATGACCCGGCCCCATCTGTGGCAATTCAATCCGCAGACACAGCTTTATGAAGGGCAGTCTGAGTAAGTCGACGGTCCCCACTGCATTTACGGAGTTACTACGTGAAAGGATTTTCGGTTCTTCTCGGCAGCTTGATATTGGCTGCCGCGTCCATGGCATTCGCTGCCGATCCAGCCTTCAAGGATTACACCGTCACGCCAGTTTTCACCGGCCCTAACCATAAGCTGGTGCCGCAAGAAAACAGCAGCCCAATGATGGATCAGGCACGGGTGCTAGCCCTGAAAGGCAAGGTCAACTTCGCCGGCCATTACATCCTGCACAGGCTCGGCTGTGGCGGCAGCGCCATTTGCGGCGAAGTGCTGGACGCTCAGACTGGGGAAGTCGTTGGCGGTCTGCCGAATGCTTACGACGGCAACACGTTCGGCATGGTTTACCAGCCCGAGAGCCGCTTGATTATCGTGTCCGGCATCACGCTCGACGGTGAAGAGGACGCCCAAGGGAACGCTTTGGAAAGCGGTAACCGGGATCGTTACTACGAGTTTGTGAACAATGAGTTTCGGCTGCTAAGCATGACCGACGTGGAATCGTCGCCGATGGATGAGGAGTGAGTGGATGAGCCGTCTTCTCGCGGGCAGTCTTTCGCTGCTGCTCTCTCTGCCAGCTCTCGCCGCGCCTTCGGACGCCTTTACCCAGCGCGATGTCATGCAGTGCGGCGGTGTTGAAGTGGTGTTGGTGTCGTCCTGCCGATCGGTGACGGTGGATGGTGCGCAAACCCACGTCATCCCGGTTTGCTCCGACCAGACCATCAACATCGGTAGTAAGGTGCTTCGACGCGATATCAGCAAAGTTTCACAACTCACTTCCGACGGTGCGAAGACGAAAATGTTGAGCAATGTTGTTGTGGCGATGGATTGCGTGGAAGGCACCAAGGGCAGTCTTGTTTCGATAGGCGGATATGGCGGTTGTGGTGCCTGCGCGGAGTGGCATGGGTATTACTCGACAGCAGGGCGATTGGAGCAATACAGCTTCGATAATAACCAACGCTCTTTTGGCTCGAAGGGATCTCGGGAAGAGTTGATCAAGGCCTATGGTGTTACGAAGAGACAGTTAATGTCAGAAAGCCCGGCGGTGAAGAGGATCGTCTATGGTCAGCCTTAAGTGGGTAGTGATGATCAGCTGCCTTTTTGCCGCCACAAGCGCTCTTGCCGAGGACCCGCCCATAGTCGGTATCGACGGACACACCGTGACGTTTCGAGCGACCAAATGGACGATGCCCGGTGTGGAATCACTGACCGCATGGTTCACCGCCAACGGCAAAACCTTCCCGGTCTTCAGCGCCGACGTTGGCGCCGATGGACACTCCGATTGGCTCAGCCCTGACAAGAAAACCTTGTTGCTCGACCCGGTGGTCTTCGGCATGTTGTCGGATGAGAATCAAGAAGAAAAACTGGTGTCGCAACAGCATTGCGATGTGATTTCGATGGAGACCGGTTGCGTGCTGGCTGAGCGCTCTCCTCGGTTTTGTCTAGGCAAATGGGTTGGTAATCAGTGGTTTTCGGAAGATGGCGAAGTCCTCACGCCCATCCTGGAAACGCAGTCCCCAAAGGACTGGTTGAAATATATCTCGACGATTAAAACTGCGCAGGCCCGGGCTGACTCCATCGAAGGCAGCCTGGACTTTTTAAGCCCCGAATCCTACATGGCATGTCATCCCCCGACGCAAAATGTTCAGGCTTACAATGACCTCGGTTTCTACTTGGCCGAGGGCGGCAACGATGAGTTGGCGCTGAAGTTTTATCGAGGCGTTGAAGCTGTCGGCAAACGCACAGTGCTGATGCTGAACATGGCTGATTCGCTGTGGCGACTTGATCGGCAAGAAGAAGCGCAGCGTTATTATCGCGAGTACCGCGACGCAATGAGCGCCGCCGGTAAAGCGCAGAAGATTCCGCAACGCGTCGTTGAGCGATCTGAAATTCAGGGACTGAAACAGTGAATATGTTCTTCCGCTTTATCGTGTTGAGCCTTGGGCTGCTAACCACTTCATACGCACTCGCTGCCCCACAAGTCCTGAAGGAAATTCCGGCTAGCTTGCTGGGTGATGCATCACGGCAAAAGGTGTTTGTGCTGGCGGGCGATGCGGACGAAGTTTCTAACCGATTGTTGATTGCGCCGGTACAGACACGTGATGAGGACATCTTGCTCGATACGTCGAAGGCGCTGCCTCTGATCAAGAGTCAATACTCGTCTGCGCTTCAGGGTGTCTTCAGCGTCCATGTACTCAAAGGTCGCCCAGGCGTCATGACTGTCATTGATCCGCAGGCTGAAGAAGCTGTGGTCAAGCAGCCGTTCGTTGAGGCTGGGGATTACATCGCGCTGGTAACCAGCGAAGAAGATAACGCGGTTTACAACTTCAACCTGTTGTTCGCCTTCAATAGAGGTTCAAAGCAGTTTGAGCTGAAAGCTCTACTGGAAGTGGCGAATAACGACTCCTGTGACCGGTCGCTTGTTAGCGTAGTGGAGTTGCCGGTGCAGACATTAGGCCCCATCACTCTCGCTGCTTTCGATGGGCGTGAAGCGCTGCAGAAGCTGCAGGTTGCTCGTACTGGCAGTATTGAAGGCGTGAGAAAGAAATTGATGACCGTCGATTCGGCTGATTTGCTGAATATGGCGCTGGCAGCCTACCGAAAGGGTGATGAATTTTCCTTCAAGGATACGATGAGCTACTCGTTGATGGGCGGTGGCTCGCATGACACTTGTCCCCCGGATAGCTATATCGTCGCAAAGTACTACTACCAGCAGCGTCCAGGTTGGTCCAACGACCTCGGGTTTCTACTGGGCGAGGCGGGTTATTACGCTGAGTCCATTGAACTGTTGAATGCGGTAATTGCACACAACCCAGAGCGGACGGTGGCTTACCTGAATCTCGCAGATAGCTATTGGGCTATGAACGATAAAGAGCGAGCGGTGCCGGCGTACAAGCAATATGCATCGCGTATGTCGGAAGCGGGAAAGGCTTCGAAGATCCCGGCGAGGGTGGTTGAGCGCAGTGTTGGCGGATCCGGATCATGATCAAACTCAAGACGTTCTTTGAGCTGATCGCGGGTGTTTTTTTGGCTGCTTCGCTAGTTCCAGCGCATGCGCAGGAAGCCTGCAATCCTGACAGCTTTACCAATCGCGATTTGATCATCTGCGGTCAGCAGACTTTCGAGAAAGTCGATGCAGCCTTGAATGAGCAATATAAGAAAGCGCTGGTCAGTTTAGCGCCTGCGGAAAAGATGCAACTCAAAGACGTGCAGAAGAATTGGGTGCGCTTCAAAGAAGGGTTTTGCGAGGAGATCTATCAAGGCACGTTCCCGGGTGCTGAAGCGCCGATTGATAGGCTTGGGTGTCTGGTGCAAACAACCAACGCACGTTTGGGAGAGTTGATTGCTCTGCAAACCGGGTTACCGCTGGACGGTTTTTACAAAGCCGCCACGGCCATGGCTGGGCAGGACCGGGAAAAAGGTCTGGCGACTTCGATGGAGCGATTGGGCGGAGCAGCCTTCGACGATCCGCTTTGGAAACAATACGCTGATGGGCACTGCGAAATGGTTGGCCGGTTGTTTCGTGAAGACTTCGCGTATTGCATTGTTCGTATGCGTTTTCAGTTGCCTATGAATCGTTGATGCAATGATTGGTTTAAAAGCGTTTCCTGCGTTTTGTTTACCTGTCCGCTGACAGAAAAGGACTCAATATTCCCTTGTAGTTGACTTGTTATTGGGGGCGTCGCGCCTCTAATATCCGGTCAAATCGCGATACCCGCAGGGTTTCCATGAAAAAGTCCAAACATGAACCAAAGCCTATGATGGCTGCCCGGTTCCAGGCTGAAGCTCGTGAGGTTTTGGCCAAACGTTCCGGTAAGCGCAGCCGCTTTCTGGATGTTGCACTGTCCAAAGGCATTGATTTTGAGCCTGTCGGTCGCCTGGCCGGCTGAAGGTTTCGGATTCTCAAAAAAGCTGCCGTGATTGGCAGTTTTTTTGTGCCTGGATTTTTACAGGCAGTTGCAAAAAGGGGACTTGGCGTCCCCTTTTTTTCATCCGCAAATCTCGCTACGGCTTGGCTGCCACGCTTCGCACTTCAATCTGGTCGAGCGTCCCTTCCACCATCAGTCGCACACCGTCCGCCATTCTGCTCAGGGCAAGGGCCACCGAGCGGCGGGAGCCGTGGAGGTCGTCGGCGAGGTCGCAGGCGATGACGCTGATGGACAGGAGGTCTTCGGAGGCGTTGGCCATGAGGGCTTCGGCGTCGGTGCCGGGGGAGAGTTTGAAGAGGCCGCTCTCACGTTTGGGATGTGGTTCGACGGCTGGTTTGAAATGGTGGTCGAGGGCGCGCTCGGCGGCTTCGTGGAATTTCTTTGATTCCAGGGTTTCGTAGGGCGAAACGTCTGGGTTTTCGGGGGGATTGGGTGTTGGTTTGATCATAGGTATTTTCCGAGTTATGGAGCCAACACCGTTTCGCTTGCTTCGAAAGGGTGGCAGCTGTGTATAGGTGTGCAAGACCGGACTCGGAAACCGGCAGACCCGAAGGCCTCCCATACACAGCCGCCATAACAGTTCGCGAGCATAAGAAAACGCTCGGTGAATAGCTATAACCGATGTGCACCGATACCGGACTTGCACGTCCGAGTCACCGATTTTGCGGCGACCCACAGAGCCTATCGATAGCCAGCCAACTCGCCTAGTTCATGGACAGCCCCGCACTTTGCAGGAAATTTCCCATAAATTCGCGGGCCGGAAGATCAAAAGATCGCAGGCTTCGCCAGCTCCTACAGGGATGTGTTTCAACAGGTGTAGGAAAGGTGAATGGGAGCGTCTCGGGATGCATTCCCACGCGGAGCATGGGAACGATCAGTGCAGGTGTAGGACGTTGCTTACGGAATCGTGACTTGGCGGTCATCGTGCGGGAAATGGTCTGCATCATCCTCCAATAGAGTCAGATACTGGCGTTATCGTCCGAATCCCTTACACTGCCCCGGCCGTTCATTTTCCTTTTGAGGCTGTGCGCATGAAATTTCGTTTTCTTCTGTGGATGATGGGTTTGTTGATGGGTAAGGCCAGCCGGACAAATCCTGCGTTCCAGCAGCAGTTGGGTGACAAGGATCTGGTGTTTCAGCTGCAGACGCTGGATGGGAAAGTGGCGCGGCATTTCGTGGTCAAGGATCAGCGCATCACCAGCAAGTCTGGCGTGGTGGCTGAGCCGGCGTTTGCGATTGCGTTTAAAGATGCCGGTTATGGCTTTGCCACGATGCAGGCGAAGAACAAGCAGTTGGCGTTTATGCAGGGGATTCAGGACAAGTCGATTCAGCTGAAGGGTAATCCGGCGCTGGTGATGTGGTTTCAGGGGTTGATGAAGTATTTGAAGCCGAGGAAGGCTAAGCCTAAGGTTTGAGCCGAGTCTTGATGAGAAGAGCTTTTGTGGCGAGGGAGCTTGCTCCCGCTGGGCTGCGGAGCGGCCCCAAATCCTGAAAGCCGAGTTTTGCCTGACACACCCTGCCGGCTGGTTTTGCGACTGCTGCGCAGTCGAGCGGGAGCAAGCTCCCTCGCCACAGGGGTTGCGATGAGTCAGTTGGACCGAGGTGGATTCTTCGCGAGCAGGCTCGCTCCCACAGGGGATTGTGTAAATCCTGGGGGAGCGGGCCTGTTTGCGTTTAGGCCTGACTGAACTGCGAGGCCAGTTCGCGCAGCAGCACTTCAGCCTCAAGCACTTTGCTGACCACGTCGTTAGCCTTGTCGCGCGTCAAACCAACACGTTCGAGCAGGGCGTCGGGGATGTCTTCATCCGGCCCCGAACCGATGCCACGGCTACGCAGCAGGCGTACGGCCAGGCAGACGAGGTTCGGGTACTCGGCGTAGGCGCCGTCGTAGCTTGGGTCGTGCTGGAAGCGCAGGGCGGTGGCCAGTTCGTCGGGCATGTCCCAGTAGCGCATTAGCCACGAGCCAATCTGTTCACGGCTGATACCGAGCAGGTGTTGCTCGATGTAGCTGTGGCACAGGTGCGGGTTGACCTCCAGGTGACGGCAGATCAGCGAGAAGTGCGGCGGGAACACGTGGGCCAGCAACAGGTAACCGAAGTTGTGCAGCAGACCGGCCAAGTAAGTCAGGCCTGCTTCCGGGCGCTGGGCGCGCGGCATGGCGCGGGTCAGGCCTTCGATGACGGCGGCGGTGTAGATCGACTGCTGCCAGTACGGCGTGGTTTGTTGCGGATGATCTTTCGGCAGGCTCAGGGTCTTGCCGAGGGCCAGGCCCAGCGCGAGGTTGATCACCAGATCGAAACCGAGCACGCGGACGATCGCGTCTTCCACCGAACGAATCTTGCCCGGCGAGGCGTAGTACGGCGACGCCGCCCAGCTCACCACTTGCGCGGCCAGCGCCGGGTCGGTTTCAACCACGCCGGTGATGTCATCGATGGTGGCGTTGGGGTCGACGCGCAGCTTGATGATTTTTTGCGCGGTTTCGGCCAGCGGTGGAATCTCGATGGTTGCTTCCAGACGCTGCTGAATGCGCCGCGCGGTGAACGCCTGCACGGCCTGGGTGATTTCCTCGCGGTCATCGTCCGGGCGGTCGAGGTTCGGGCGGATGCTGCTCAGGGCTTCGCCGAAGTTGGCGGCGCTGGCCTTGGTCAGCATGGTCTTGAAGTCTTCGCTGGCGATTTCCAGCAGCAGGCCCGGCTCGCCGGAGTTGATCAGCAACTTCGGTTCGCGCAGCAGGCTTTCTTCGTAGAGGCACGGCGAACTGGTCAGCGCCGGCAGGCCCGGCAGCAGGCTCAGGCTGTGTTTGCCGAGCATCTTTTCCAGGCGCTCGGTGGAGACGGCGGTCAGGCGACGGCCCGTCAGTTCGGCGAGGCGATTGAGATCCAGCAACTGGCTCTGAGGAAACAGCACCATCAGCGCACCGACCGCGTCGTCCAGCAACACCGCCTGCACTTTGCGCGAAGCATTGAGGCCATGGTGGTCGAGCACTTCTTCGTAGGCAACGCCCAGCTTGTTGAGCAGCAGCCGAATAACAGACGGAGCGTGCGGAGATTCGGGGGCGAGAGCAGCTTCGGTCATGGTCTGTATCCGTTTTTGAAACAATTGCAGGAGTATAACCAGCTTGGTTGGAACGAGGGTTCAGAAACTGCGACGGTGCTCACACTTGGCCGTATTGCTGCCCATGGCGCAGCCAGCGGTCGAGCAATGGGCTGACATGAGTCGGCCAGCGTTCCAGCAGTGCTTGCGCGGCATCGCGTACGGCGGGCAATAAGTCGGCGTCGCGCATCAGGTCGGCGACCTTGAATTGCAGCAGGCCGGTCTGGCGGGTGCCGAGCATTTCCCCGGGGCCGCGCAGTTCGAGGTCTTTTTCGGCGATGACGAAGCCGTCGTTGGTCTCGCGCATGATGCCCAGGCGCTGACGACCGATCTGCGACAGCGGCGGATGGTAGAGCAGCACGCAATGGCTGGCGGCGCTGCCCCGGCCAACCCGGCCGCGCAATTGGTGCAGTTGCGCGAGGCCAAGACGCTCGGGGTTTTCGATGATCATCAGGCTGGCGTTGGGCACGTCGACGCCCACTTCGATCACCGTGGTAGCGACCAGCAGTTGCAGGTTGCCGGCCTTGAATTCGGCCATGACGGCGGCTTTCTCGACGGGTTTCATGCGCCCGTGAATCAGCCCGACTTTCAGTTCGCCGAGGGCGAGGGTGAGGTCTTCAAACGTGGTTTCGGCGGCCTGACAGGTCAGCTCTTCCGACTCTTCAATCAGCGTGCACACCCAATAGGCTTGACGCCCTTCGGCGCAAGCACTGCGCACCCGTTCGATGACTTCGACGCGGCGCGTGTCGGTGACCAGCACGGTGTTGACCGGCGTTCGACCCGGCGGTAGTTCATCGAGGATCGAAGTGTCGAGGTCGGCGTAGGCGCTCATCGCCAGCGTGCGTGGAATCGGCGTGGCAGTCATGATCAGTTGATGCGGGCACATGCGCCCGCCGACGCCTTTCTGCCGCAGCGCCAGACGCTGCTGCACGCCGAAGCGGTGCTGTTCGTCGATGATCACCAGCGCCAGATTCTTGAACTGCACTTCGTCCTGGAACAGCGCGTGAGTGCCGACCACCATCGGCGTGCCGCTGGCGATTTGTTCCAGCGCAGCGACGCGGTTCTTGCCCTTGAGCTTGCCGGCCAGCCACGCGACTTCAATGCCCAGCGGTTCGAGCCAGCGCTTGAAGGTGATGAAGTGTTGTTCCGCAAGGATCTCGGTCGGCGCCATCAGCGCGACCTGATAACCGGCCTCCAGTGCTTGCAATGCAGCGAGGGCGGCGACCACGGTTTTGCCTGCGCCGACGTCACCCTGAATCAGCCGCAACATCGGTTCGTGCTGGCTGAGGTCGTAGGCGATTTCGTTGCCGACGCGCTGTTGCGCGCCGGTCGGGTTGAAGCCGAGGTTGGCCAGATATTTCGGCGGCAATTTGGTTGCTTTCGGCATCGCTGGCGCGCGTAGCGAACGCATGCTTTCGCGCAGACGTTGTTGCGACAGTTGATGAGTCAGCAGTTCTTCGAAGGCCAGACGATGCTGGGCCCAGTGATGGCCGAGGGCGAGTTCGTCGACGTCGGCATCGGCGGGCGGGTTGTGCAGGTAGCGGATCGCATCGGCCAGTGGTGCCAGTTGATAGTCGCGCGCCAGTTCGGTCGGCAGCCAGTCGGGCAAGGTGTCTGGCTTGAGCAGGGTCAGCGTTTGCAGGCACAACTGACGCAGACGCGCCTGGGTCAGGCCTTCGGTGAGCGGGTAGACCGGGGTCAGGGTTTCATCCACTGGCGGCGGTTCGTCACCGGTGATGGCGCGGTATTCCGGGTGGTAGATTTCCAGGCCTGACGCGCCGGGCCGGGCTTCGCCGTAGCAGCGAACCCGCGTGCCGCGCTTAAGGCCTTCTTTCTGCGCATTGCTGAAATGGTAGAAGCGCAGGCTGAGGCCGCCGGTGCCGTCCTGCAGGCGCACGACGAGGCTGCGGCGGCGGCCCATGACCACATCGGCGCCGCTGACGGTGCCTTCGACCACGGCGTCTTGTCCCGGCCGAAGTGCGCCGATCGGCACCACGCGGGTGCGATCCTGATAACGCAGCGGCAGGTGAAACAGCACGTCCTGCAGATTCTCCAGACCGACCTTGGCCAATTTCTCGGCCATGGCTTCGCCGACACCCTTGAGTGCCGTCACCGACACTTGCGACAGCTCCGTCATGACGCTCGCTTAACCGGCTGTAACCGGTGCCGCTGGCTTGGCCACCGAACACAGGCGAATGGAGTCGGCGAGGATCTCGATGGCTTTCGGCCGTGGGAAACTCGCGCGCCAGGCAATGGCCACGGTGCGAAACGGCACCGGCGGCGACAGTGGTCGCACTTCGATCACGCCCGGGGCGTAGTGATGGCTGTCGACGGCCGACAACGGCAGGATCGAGATGCCCAGGCCAGAGGCAACCATGTGCCGAATGGTTTCCAGCGAGCTGGATTCGACCGTGGTGTGCTTGGCGCCGTCGTTGCCCTTGGTCAGGGTCGGGCACGCTTCCAGCACTTGATCGCGGAAGCAGTGGCCTTCGCCGAGTAGCAGCAGGCTCTTGTCGTTGAGCAGGCCGGCGTCGATGGTTTCTTTTTGCGTCCACGGGTGCTGGGCCGGCATCAAGACGTAGAAGGGCTCGTCGTAGAGCGGCAGGGTCAGCACGTCGGCTTCGTTGAACGGCAGGGCGATGATGATCGCGTCGAGCTCGCCGTTGCGCAGTTTGTCGCGCAGCACGTGGGTGAAGTTTTCTTCGATGTACAACGGCATCTGCGGGGCGACCCGGTGCAGTTGTGGAATCAGGTGCGGGAACAGATACGGGCCGACGGTATAGATCGCGCCGACTTTCAGCGGGGCAGTCAGCTGGTTCTTTCCGGCCTGGGCCAGTTCACGAATGCCTTGGGCTTGTTCCAGCACTTTCTGCGCCTGGGCGACGATGCCTTCGCCAACCGGGGTCAGGCGCACGGCGCTTTTGCTGCGCTCGAAAATCAGCACACCGAGTTCGTCTTCAAGTTTCTTCACGCCCACCGAAAGGGTCGGCTGGCTGACGTGGCAACGTTCGGCGGCGTGGCCGAAATGCTGCTCTTGGGCGAGGGTAACGATGTAGCGTAATTCTGTGAGGGTCATAGCAAGCGTCCATGAAGATGCGGGCCAAGCATACCGGCTGCAATCGATAGACGCACGTTATCAGACTGAGGGAGGCGTGCGACACCGGGCAATGTGGGTTTGCCGTGGATAGATATGCAAAAGGCACCTTTCGGTGCCTTTTTGGTGGGTTTCTTACGGCTGACGAAGAACCTTTGTAGGAGTGAGCCTGCTCGCGATAGCGGTGTGTCAGGCGATAAATGACTGACTGACACGGCCCCATCGCGAGCAGGCTCACTCCTACAGGTACTGCGGTGTTGCTTAGCGGCGGCGTTCGAGCGAGTACACAAACGGCGCAACAATTTCGATCGAGCCATTGGTCAACATGTCAGCCGGTGGCTTGGGCAGCGGTTGTGCGCGGCGGATCATTTCCAGGGTGGCCCGGTCCAGATCGGCGTTGCCGGAGCGGCCCACCAGTTCAAACGACAGCACATTACCTTCGGCATCTACCACGAAACGCAGTCGGTTCAAGCCTTCCTTGCCCCGTGCCTGAGCACTTTGCGGGTACTTTTTGTACTTGGCCAAATGCGCGAGCAGGGTGCCTTGCCAGCTGGCCTTGGCGGCCAATTGAGCCGGTGACGGACCCGGCGCAGGTGCAGCAGATTTCTCCGTCGGCGCTGGAGTCGGTGGCGTGTCGGCCGGTTTCTCCTCGGAAGGTTTTTCCTTCGGTGGATCAGGCAGCTTCTTCTCGACCGGCTTCGGCGGTTTAGGCTTTGGCTTCGGTTTGGGTTTCTGCACCGCGATTTCAGCTTTCGGGGCTTCGGCCAGCTTCGGAATCGGCAACTCTTCAACCGGAGCCGGTGGCTGCGGCGGTGTGACGACTTTCGGCGGAGCAGGCGGTGGCGGGGCCGGAACCGGGGCCAGCTCGACCATCATTGCCTGCGGCGGCAATTCGATGGGCGGGCGGGCGGTCCAGTTCAGCGCCAGCGCGATGGCTAGCGCATGAACGCCCAGCACCACGGCCAGGCTACCGCTGTAACGCGTCAGCTTATGGCGCGTGGTGATCATTTCTTGGCTGCCGTCTCAAGTCCGACCAGACCGACCTTCAGGTAACCGGCCGAGCGCAGTTTGTCCATCACGCTCATCAGGTCGCCGTAATCCACGCCTTTATCGGCCTGGAAGAAGATGGTGGTGTCTTTCTTGCCCTGGGTCTTGGCGTCGAGTACGGCGCCAAGGGTTTCGGCTTTGACTTCGTCGTCACCGATGTACAGGCGCTGGTCAGCCTTGACGCTGAGGAACACCGGTTTTTCTGGCCGCGGCGCCGGTTTGGCGGTCGAAGCAGGCAGGTCGACTTTGATATCCACAGTGGCCAATGGAGCGGCCACCATGAAGATGATCAACAACACCAGCATCACGTCGATGAACGGCGTGACGTTGATTTCGTGGTTCTCGGCCAGATCGTCGTCTGCGCCTTCTTTCAAATGCAGGCCCATGGCCGATTACCCCACTTTCACCATGTGCGGTTGCGAGCTGCGCTCAGGCTGGTGATCGAGGTCGCGACTGACCAGCAGCAGAACTTCTGCCGAGGCATCGGAAACCTGCGCTTTGTAACCGGCGATGGAGCGGGCGAAAACGTTGTAGATCACTACCGCAGGAATCGCCGCAACCAGACCCAGTGCGGTGGCCAGCAGTGCTTCGGCAATACCTGGCGCCACGACGGCGAGGTTGGTGGTCTGGGTTTTGGCGATACCGATGAAGGAGTTCATGATGCCCCACACGGTACCGAACAGGCCCACGAACGGCGCGGTGGAACCGATGGTGGCGAGGACGCCGGTGCCGCTGCTCATGTTGCGACCGCAGGCTGCCACCAGGCGCTCGAGACGGAAGCTGACGCGCTCCTTGATGCCTTCTTTCTCGCGGCTGTTGACCGACAGGCGCATTTCTTCGAGCGCGTCGTGCACCAGCAGGTTGGCGAGGGTGCCTTCCTTCGCCGCCGTGGTGCTGGCTTCTTTAAGGGTGGTGGCTTTCTTCAGGGCGGCGATTTCGCCACGCAGACGACGCTTGGCGCCCATCAGCTCGAAGCCTTTGGCAATCCAGATGGTCCAGGTGATGATGGACGCGATGGCCAGACCGATCATCACGATTTTCACGATGATGTCGGCGTTCTGGTACATGCCCCACGGCGACAGGTCGTGGGCCATGCCCAGGGAGTTGTCGGCTTCGAGGACTTCAGGGACGTCGGCAGCATCAACAGCCTGTACCGGATCGGTAGCGGCCGGGGCAGCCGGAGTGGCGGCAGGTGCGCTTTGCTCGGTGGCGGCCGGAGTGGCCGGTGCCTGGGCGTCGGCGAAAGCGGCGGTCGGTGCCAGCATCAGGCTGAGCAGCAAAGCCGCCACTGCGCTCCAGGCGCGAGGTCGATTGGTTGGCGAAGCGGGGATTTGATTGCGTGTCATGCTGGCCGGACCTGAGATAGAAAAACGGTGATGCTCTACCAGGCCTCGTAAGGCCGAGAACAAAAGTGGCGTGCATTATTGCAAGTAATTCTTGTTAACAAAAGTAATAGAGTATCTTTTTTTCCTTCATTGCTAGCCGTCCGTCCTTTGCCAGCGCTAGTCTGTGTCTTTCCGATAGGAGTTTTTTGATGTCCGCGCCTTCTGTTTTGATTGCCGGTTGTGGTGATGTCGGCAGTCGTCTGGCCAGGCAATTGCTGGCGGCTGGCTGGGAAGTTCATGGCTTGCGCCGGGATGTTTCGAAGCTGCCCGACGGGGTGATTGGCGTTGCCGGCGATCTGTTCAACGAAGAGTGCCCGGTGACCTGGCCGGTGGGTGCCGTGGACTATCTGGTGTATTGCGCCGCTGCCACCGATCACGATGAGGCCGGTTATCGTGCGGCTTATGTGCAGGGTTTGCAGAATGTCCTGAGCTGGCTGGAGGATTACGGGCAGGTGCCTGAGCGGCTGGTCTTCGTGTCCAGCAGCAGTGTGTATGGGCAGCAGGATGGTGCGTGGGTGGATGAGCAATCAGAAACCGTCGCTGCCGGTTATTCCGGGCGCTTGATGCTGGAGGCGGAGCAGGTGGCTCTAAACAGCGGCATCCCTGCGAGCATCCTGCGCCTGACCGGGATTTACGGCCCGGGCCGCGAATGGCTGCTGACCCAGGTACGTCGCGGTTATCGCGTGGCGGTGGAGCCGCCGCTGTATGGCAATCGGATTCATGCTGACGACGCGGCGGGATTACTGGCGTTTCTGTTGGAGAAGGATCGACAGGGCGTGAAGCTGGAGGATTTCTACATCGGCGTCGACGATGCACCGGCGCCCTTGGCCGAAGTGGTGGCCTGGTTGCGAGAGTATCTGGGCGTTACCGAATGGGCGGAAGACGCCAGCGTTCGGCGCACGGGCAGCAAGCGTTGCAGCAATGCCCGGGCTAAAGCGTTGGGCTGGATGCCGACTTACCCAAGCTACCGCGAAGGTTACGCGGCGATCCTCGAAGGTAAGTGCTGACTCCCAGGCACCCCCAATACAACTGTAGGAGTGAGCCTGCTCGCGATGAGGCCTTAACATTCAACACATATGCTGACTGTTAAATAGCTATCGCGAGCAGGCTCACTCCTACATTGGATCTGCGGTGCTTCCGAGTGTGCTTACTGCTTTTCGAGCAACCACTTGCGCTCGCCCGGCGTGTATTGCGGCATTTCATCCGCCAGTGCCGTGTTCACCGCCTGGAAGATCTCCAGCTCCTTGCCCTTGCGCGCAAAGATATAGGCGTTGCCCTGACCGTTTAGCTGCAACCACATGTTGTCGTTGGTGCTGCTCATCGACGCGCAATCGCCCGCCAGGCACAAGGCATAACGGTCGGCGCCGGGCAGGCCGGACACCTGGCCGTCAGCCTGGAACTGCACGGTGCCGCCTTCGCCCTGACCGCTGGCGATTGTCCAGTTACCGCCCATGTAGGCCGAATACAGCGCACGTTCGAAACTGGCACCGATCGGTGCACCTTCCGGCACAGGAATCTGGGCACGGTCGAAAACCTGCTCGGGTTCGTTCTCGCTGGCGGCTTGCTGCAGTTGCCCGCCGTCGCGTTTCAGCTCACTGGCGGAGCTGCCATAGAAGTCGACTTTCCAGGCGCCGGACTGTTCGCCCAGCAGCCGTCCTTCGACGTTCTCAAAACCGTTGGTGTAGCGGGCTTGACCGGCCTTGGTGTTGACGTCCCACTCAAGGTTCGGGCCGTAAGCCTGAAGCGCTTCGCGCAGGGGGCCGCCCTTGGCTGCGGCATCGATCGCCACCTGGTTGATCCAGGTGCCGCTGATGTCACGGTCGGCAGGGTTGCTGGCGCAGCCGCCGAGGAAAATGGCGAGCAGCGGGAGAGCTAGCGCTTTGCGCATGGTGGAATCCTTTCAAAACCTTTTCTTGCTGAGCAGTCGGCGCGGCGGTTGAAGGCCGCGCCGTGCGCATCACTCGATGACCAGAATGGCATCCATTTCAACCTGCGAACCCTTTGGCAGGGCAGCTACGCCGATGGCGGCGCGGGCCGGGTATGGCTGGTCGAAGTACTTGCCCATGATCTCGTTGACCTTGGCGAAGTGGCTCAAGTCGGTGAGGAAGATGTTCAGTTTGACGATGTCCTTGAACGAACCGCCGGCGGCTTCGGCCACGGCTTTGAGGTTCTCGAACACCTGTACGGTCTGGGCTTCGAAGCCTTCCACCAGTTCCATGGTTTTTGGGTCCAGCGGAATCTGGCCCGACATGTAAACGGTGTTGCCTGCCTTGATCGCCTGGGAGTAAGTACCGATGGCGGCCGGGGCCTTGTCGCTGGTGATTACGGTTTTGGTCATATATGACTCCTTGTAATAGGCAGGTTATGCACGCATGCGGGTGATGCGGATCACCCCGGTCAAGGCGCGCAGCTTCTTGATCACGCGGGCCAGGTGCACACGGTCGTGGACGCTGACCACCAACTGGACCACGCTGATGCGACCATCGCGTTCGTCCATGCTGATTTTCTCGATATTGCCGTCGGCCGCGTTGACGCTGCTGGCCAGCAGAGCGATCAGGCCGCGCTGGTGTTCCAGCTCGACGCGCAGTTCGACGTTGAATTCGCCGGTGACATCCTTGGCCCACGAGAGCTGGATGCATTTTTCCGGGTTGTGCCTGATTTCGCTGATATTGCGGCAGTTGTCGAGGTGCACGACCATGCCTTTGCCCGCCGACAGGTGCCCGACAATCGGGTCGCCCGGGATCGGTGTGCAGCACTTGGCGTAGCTGAGCACCAGACCTTCGGTGCCACGAATCGCCAACGGGCCTTCCGGGCTTGGCAACTGTTCGCCTTCGCCAAGCAGGCGGCGGGCGACCACATAGGCCATGCGGTTGCCCAGGCCAATGTCTTCGAGCAGGTCTTCGATCAGTTCGAGGCGATACTCGGTGAGCATGGCCTTGACGCGCTCGGCCGGGATTTTTTCCAGCGAGCTGTCGAAACCGTTGAGCACTTTGTTCAGCAGGCGTTCGCCAAGGCTGATGGATTCGGAGCGGCGTTGCAGTTTCAGCGCATGACGGATGTGCGTGCGTGCCTTGCCGGTGACCACGAAGTTGAGCCACGCCGGGTTTGGCCGCGCACCGGGAGCGCTGACGATCTCGACCGTGGAGCCGCTTTGCAACGGTTCGGACAGCGGCGCGAGACGCCGGTTGATCCGGCAGGCGATGCAGCTGTTGCCGACGTCGGTGTGCACCGCGTACGCGAAGTCGACCGCCGTGGAGCCTTTCGGCAGCTCCATGATCCGGCCTTTGGGCGTGAACACGTAGACCTCGTCCGGGAACAGGTCGATCTTCACGCTTTCAATGAATTCCAGCGAGTTGCCGGCACGTTGCTGCATTTCCAGCACGCCTTTGACCCACTGACGGGCGCGGGCATGGGTGCCTTTTGGTTGTTCGTCACCGCTGGATTTGTACAGCCAATGGGCGGCAATGCCGTTGTTGGCCATCTCTTCCATTTCACGGGTACGGATCTGGATCTCGATCGGTACGCCGTGCATGCCGAACAGCGTGGTGTGCAGCGACTGATAGCCGTTGGCTTTGGGAATCGCGATGTAATCCTTGAAGCGACCCGGCAACGGTTTGTACAAATTATGTACAGCGCCTAGCACGCGGTAGCAGGTATCGACCTTGTCGACGATGATCCGGAACGCGTAGACGTCCATGATCTCGTTGAAGGCCCGACGCTTGCCGCGCATTTTCTTGTAGATGCCGTAGAGATGTTTCTGACGACCGCTGACTTCACCCTGGATGCCGTCGATGGCGAGGCAATGGCCGAGGGATTCTTCGATCTTGTTGACGATTTCCTTGCGGTTGCCCCGGGCGCGCTTGACCGCCTGGTAGATCCGCGCGGAACGCATCGGGTGCATGGCCTTGAAGCCGAGGTCTTCGAATTCGATGCGGATCGCATGCATGCCCAGCCGGTTGGCGATGGGCGCGTAGATTTCGAGGGTTTCCTTGGCGATCCGGCGGCGTTTTTCCCCGGACAGTACTTCCAGCGTGCGCATGTTGTGCAGGCGGTCGGCGAGCTTGACCAGGATCACGCGGATGTCGCGCGCCATGGCCATGGCCATTTTCTGGAAGTTTTCCGCTTGGGCTTCGGCCTTGGTCTCGAAATTCATCTGGGTCAGTTTGCTGACCCCGTCGACCAGTTCGGCCACGGTTTCACCGAACTGCGCTTGCAGCGCTTCTTTGGCGATACCGGTGTCTTCGATCACGTCATGCAGCATCGCGGCCATCAGGCTCTGATGGTCCATGTGCATGTCGGCAAGAATATTCGCCACGGCAAGAGGATGCGTGACGTACGCCTCACCGCTGCGGCGGCGTTGGCCGTCGTGGGCTTGTTCGGCGTAGAAATACGCTCGGCGGACCAGGTTGACCTGGTCGTTGCCGAGGTAGGTCGATAAGCGATCGGCGAGGGCGTCTATGCTCGGCATGATAAATCCTGCCGCAAGCTGTGATCCCGCGCCGTGCTACGTCGACCAGGCATAGGCTTAGACGGCCTCGTTGGACTCGTCCTCGAACGCTGCGAACAGCGGCTCATCCTGGACGATTTCCTGCTCGGCGATGTACTCGTAGCTCATCAGGCCTTCAGCGATTTCACGCAGCGCTACAACGGTAGGCTTGTCGTTTTCCCACTGAACCAGTGGCTCTTTGCCGCCGGTGGCCAGTTGACGGGCACGCTTGGTAGAGAGCATGACCAGCTCAAAGCGGTTTTCCACGTGTTCTAGGCAGTCTTCAACGGTTACGCGGGCCATGGTATTCCTCGGAGCGAATGCAATATGCGCGCTGCCCGGTTGGGCGAGCGGACTCAACAGTTTAAAAAATCACCAGCGATTAGGGAAGCGCTGATTTTTTGACCAAGCCCTTCAACGCGCTGCAAGCACCAATGTAAAGCGCTTGCAGCTGTTTTGGGAAGTGCTGATTAACCGAGCAATTCGGCCAGCAATTTGCCGAAACGTACCTGCTGGCGTTTCTGTTGGAGTTGATTGGCGCGAAAAATCGCCTTCAGATCGTCCAGTGCGTGAGCAAAATCGTCGTTGATGATCAGGTAGTCGTACTCGACATAGTGACTCATCTCGCTGACCGCTTCGCGCATCCGCCCGTCAATGATCTCGTCGCTGTCCTGGCCGCGGTTGGTCAGGCGCTGGTGCAGGGCCTGAAGCGACGGCGGCAGGATAAAGACCGAGCGTGCCTGCGGCATCAGCTTGCGCACTTGCTCGGCGCCCTGCCAATCGATTTCCAGAATCAGGTCGTGACCTTCGTCCAGCGTCTGCTGCAGGCGGCTTTGCGAGGTGCCATAGAAGTTGCCGAAGACTTCGGCGCGTTCGAGGAAGTCGCCATGCTCGCCCATCTTCACGAACTCTTCGCGGGTCACGAAGTGATAGTTCACGCCGTCCACTTCACCTGGACGCATGGCGCGGGTGGTGTGGGAAACCGAAACGCGAATTTCCGGAATGGCGTCGGTCAACGCCTTGACCAGACTGCTCTTGCCCGCGCCCGATGGGGCGGAAATGATGTACAGGGTGCCGGTGCTGTGGGTCATGTCGGGATAGCCTTACTCAATATTCTGCACTTGTTCACGCATCTGCTCGATCAACACCTTGAGGTTGACGGCGGCTTGGGTGCTGCGCGGGTCGAAGGCCTTGGAGCCCAGTGTGTTGGCTTCGCGGTTGAGTTCCTGCATCAGGAAATCCAGGCGGCGACCGGCCGCTCCACCGGATTTGAGCACCCGGCGCACTTCGATGATGTGGGTGCTCAGGCGATCCAGTTCTTCGGCCACATCGCTCTTTTGCGCGAGGATGACCATTTCCTGTTCCAGGCGCTGCGGATCCAGCTCGGCCTTCATGTCGGCGAAGCGGTCGAGAACTTTCTGGCGCTGGGTGGCCAGCATCTGCGGCACCAGTTCGCGCAGGGTCACAACGTCTTCTTCAATGGATGTCAGGCGTTCGTTGATCAGGCGAGCCAGCTCCGCGCCTTCGCGCTCGCGGCCGGCCTTCAACTCTTTCAAACCTTGATTGAACAGAGCCAGTGCGTCGGCACTCAGCGCCTGCGGGTCGGTCGCATCGCCCACCAGTACGCCGGGCCAGGCCAGTACTTCAAGTGGATTGAGTGCGGCAGGGTTCTTGATCAGGCCGGCAACGGTCTCCGCCGCAGCGACCAGTTGCGCGGCGCGTTCGCGATCGACTTGCAGGGTTTTGCCGGTGCTTTCTTCGGTGAATCGCAGGGTGCATTCGAGTTTGCCCCGCGACAGGCCCTGACGCAGTGCTTCACGCACCGCGCCTTCGAGGTCGCGAAACGACTCAGGCAAACGCAGGTGGGGTTCAAGGTAGCGGCTGTTGACCGAGCGCAGCTCCCAGCTCAGGGTGCCCTGTGCGCCGGCTTTTTCGACGCGGGCGAAGGCGGTCATGCTGTGCACCATGGCGGTGACCTCGCAATGCAGATCGGCGCAGCAGGGATGTTCCGCAGGCTCGATATCAATGAATTTAAGCCGACTGGCAGCAAAGGCGCAGGATTGTAGCGCAGTGCGGCGAATGCGCCCAAACACACGGTGTGACAAAGGGCTGCAGCCCGTCGGTAATGGGTGTTTCAGGTCCTTCGATCGTCGGTCGGTATTTTTAACGAGTGCCCAGGCGCGGTGCAGCGCTCTATAATGCTCGGCAGTTTTCCGTCCCCAGTACAGGTATTCCCTATGAAACGTCCAAGTGGTCGCGCTGCCGATCAGCTCCGCTCGATCCGCATTACCCGCAACTACACCAAACACGCCGAGGGATCCGTACTGGTCGAATTCGGTGATACCAAAGTCATCTGCACCGTCAGCGTCGAAAACGGCGTGCCGCGCTTCCTCAAAGGCCAGGGCCAAGGTTGGTTGACCGCCGAATACGGCATGCTGCCGCGCGCCACCGGCGAGCGTAACCAGCGTGAAGCCAGCCGTGGCAAGCAGGGCGGTCGCACCCTGGAAATCCAGCGTCTGATCGGCCGCTCCCTGCGCGCTGCGCTGGACATGTCCAAGCTGGGCGACGTTACCCTGTACGTCGACTGCGACGTGATCCAGGCTGACGGCGGCACCCGCACTGCTTCGATCACCGGCGCCATGGTTGCCCTGGTTGATGCGCTGAAAGTGATCAAGAAACGTGGCGGCCTGAAGGGCGGCGACCCGCTCAAGCAAATGATCGGTGCGGTATCGGTCGGCATGTATCAGGGCGAGGCTGTGCTGGATCTGGACTATCTTGAAGATTCCGCTGCCGAGACTGACCTCAACGTGGTGATGACCAGCACCGGTGGTTTCATCGAAGTGCAGGGCACCGCCGAAGGCGCGCCATTCCAGCCTGAAGACTTGAACGCCATGCTGGAACTGGCCAAACAAGGCATGAACGAAATCTTCGAACTGCAAAAGGCTGCACTGGCCGACTGAGCAGGTTTTTAACCGCAAGGAGGACGCGATGAGTGACGAGCAAGAGCTGCTGCCCAAGCCGAGCCAGGAGGTTCGCCAATGGGCGATGTTTTGTCACTTGTCCGCCTTGCTGGGGATATGGATTCCGTTCGGCAATCTGATCGGACCCTTGATTCTGTGGCAGATGAAGCGCGACACGGACCCGTTCATTGATGCTCAGGGCAAAGAAGCGCTGAATTTTCAGATTACCGTGGCGATTGCTGCGGCTATCTGCTTTCTGCTGATGTTGCTGATTATTGGCTTCTTCCTGCTGGGCCTGCTGGCCATTGGGGCGCTGATATTGACGATCATCGCGGGGGTGAAAGCCAATGAAGGGTTCCCTTATCGTTATCCATTCACCTGGCGGCTGATCAAATAACGATCAATTCGAAGCCTCCGGAATTCGCAAGGTTTTAATACAAATGCCCTGACTTGTCGGGGCATTTGGGTTTTTGCAACTCGACTAATTACTCTTTCGTGTAGGACTAGTTCTACCTGCGACAAGCGGTAGTAGATATTTTATATGTGCATTGAACTCCTACACTTTTAGTCACAACTGTAGTGCTTTAGTGCGATCTCAGTCCTTGGCAATAAGACTTGGCGATTGTTAAGGTTACTCCGTACAACGTTGTTTCAGAAATATCTCGATATATTCAAGCCATCGAAGGTTCTTGAATTCCAAATCAATCAGTGTTGAGACAATCAGCCGATTCTGTGGGCGTGCGCGGGTAAAAGTGCGCCTGATGAATATACAGCCAAGAATAATCCCAATGATTCAGCTCGATTTTTATGGAACGCTCGTGGCCGCCTCTCTGGTGCTTTTACTGGGGCGCGGACTTACTGCACGAGTCGGATTTCTGCGTAATTACAATATTCCTGAACCCGTCGCCGGTGGCTTGGTGGTTGCTCTGGTTTTATTGATGCTGCGTACTTTTGATATAGAAATCAGATTCGATACTTCACTGCAAACGCCTTTGATGTTGGCATTCTTTGCCACTATCGGTTTGAGCGCAGACTTTGCCAGCCTGATGAAGGGTGGTCGCGTAGTCGGCATTTTTCTCCTGGCGGTTACCGGGCTTCTGGTGGTTCAGAACGCCTTGGGCATTGGTCTGGCCAAAACGCTGGGACTTGATCCGTTGATGGGCCTGCTGACGGGCTCGATCACGTTGGCAGGTGGTCACGGTACGGGGGCGGCGTGGGGTGCGGTGTTCAGTGAAAAGTACGGTCTGGCTTCGGCCTCCGAGCTTGCGATTGCCTCCGCAACATTCGGCCTGGTGCTGGGTGGCTTGATTGGTGGGCCGGTGGCTCGTCTGCTCATCAAGCATGTGCAGGTGCCGGGTTGCCAGCCTCAGGAAACGCCTCGGTTGCCAAAGGGCTTCGAACAGCCGAACAAAGAGCGCTCGATTACCCCCTTTTCGTTCATCGAGACGCTGGCTCTGATCGCTGTCAGTTTATTGGCCGGCAACGTTCTCAATGGCCTGCTTCATGGAACCGCCTTCGAGTTGCCGACGTTTGTCTGCGTTTTGTTCGTAGGTGTGGTGCTACGTAATGGGCTATCGGCGTTGGGCCTGTATCAGGTATTCGAGCGTGAAGTGTCGGTGCTGGGCAATGTCAGCCTGTCGCTGTTTCTGGCGATTGCCTTGATGTCGCTCAAGCTGTGGGATCTCGCCGCTCTGGCATTGCCGATCTTCATCATCCTGGCTGCGCAGGCTTTGGTGATGGCGCTGTTTGCGATTTTCGTGACGTTCCGAATGATGGGCCGCAATTACGATGCGGCGGTATTGGCGGCGGGGCACTGCGGGTTTGGTCTGGGCGCGACGCCAACGGCTATCGCCAACATGCAGGCGGTGACGCAGCGCTACGGGCCTTCGCAGATTGCGTTTCTCGTTGTGCCCATGGTGGGGGCGTTCTTTATCGACATCATTAACGTCATCGTGATCAAGCTGTACTTGGCCCTACCGTTTTTTGCCGCTGTTTGATCATAGCGTCGCGAGCGACGAGCGTTAGCCCGCTTTCCCTGGTCTGACGCATAAAAAATGCCCGAATCTTTCGATACGGGCATTTTTGTGTCGGCGAATCGACGCTTAGATGGTCAGCGTCCAGTCGTAGTCGACGATCAACGGCGCATGCTGCGAGAACCGTGGCTGACGTGGCAGGCGCGCACTGCGCACGAAGCGGCGCAGGCCTGGGGTCAGGATCTGGTAGTCGAAGCGCCAGCCCAGATTGAGCATCTCGGCCTGTTCATTGTCCGGCCACCAGCTGTACTGGTCGCCTTCGCGGCTGACTTCGCGCAGGGCATCGACATAGCCCATGTTGCCGACAATCTCGTCCATCCAGGCGCGTTCTGGCGCCAGGAAGCCCGGGGATTGCTGGCTGTCGCGCCAGTTCTTGATGTCGAGCTTCTGCTGTGCCACGTACAGCGAGCCACAATAAATGTACTCGCGACGTTTGCGCCGCTGTTTGTCCAGGTACTTGCCGAAGTCGTCCATGAGCTTGAACTTCTGGTTCAAGTCCTCATCGCCGTTCATCCCCGAAGGGAGCAGCAAGGTGGCAATACTGACTTTGTCGAAATCTGCTTGCAGGTAGCGCCCGTAGCGGTCGGCCGTCTCGAAACCGAGACCGCTGATGACAGCCTTCGGTTGCAACCGCGAGTACAAAGCCACGCCGCCTTGGGCAGGGACTTCAGCATCGCAGGCATAAAGGAAGTAGCCATCCAGTTGGAAGGCTGGGTCATCCAGTTCAAAGGCGGAGGCACGGGTGTCCTGCAGGCAGATGACGTCGGCATTCTGTGCTTGCAGCCAACTGAGCAAACCACGCTCGACTGCAGCCTGAATACCATTGACGTTCACACTGATGATCCGCATAAATGGCCCCAAAAATCGCGTGCGTGTATGATACACGGCGTCAAGCTAATTAGCTAAATCCGTGGTATTTGGGGTTTTTTTCATGCAAGCGTATCAGCGCGATTTCATTCGTTTTGCCATCGATCGCGGCGTTTTGCGCTTCGGTGAGTTCACCCTGAAGTCCGGGCGCACCAGTCCTTACTTCTTCAACGCCGGCCTGTTCAACTCGGGTTCGGCCCTGGCGCAGCTGGGGCGTTTCTACGCTGCAGCCATTGCCGAGAGCGGCATTTCTTTCGACGTTCTGTTTGGCCCGGCCTACAAAGGCATCCCGCTGGCGGCGACCACTGCCGTCGCACTGGCCGAGCACCACGGCCGTGACCTGCCATGGTGCTTCAATCGCAAGGAAGCCAAGGCCCACGGCGAAGGCGGCAGCCTGGTCGGCGCTCCGTTGACTGGCGACGTGCTGATCATTGACGACGTGATCACCGCCGGTACGGCAATCCGCGAAGTGATGCAGATCATCGCGTCTCAGGACGGCGCCAAGGCGGCTGGCGTGCTGATCGCCCTGAACCGTCAGGAGCGTGGCAACGGCGAGTTGTCGGCGATTCAGGAAGTCGAGCGCGACTTCGGCATTCCGGTGATCAGCATTGTTTCGCTGAATCAGGTGCTGGAATTCCTCGCCGATGATCCGCAACTCAAGCAACACCTGCCAGCCGTGGAAGCCTATCGCGCTCAGTTCGGCGTCTGAACTGTGGAGTGAGCTTTTGTGGCGAGGGAGCTTGCTCCCGCTGGGCTGCGTAGCAGACCCAAAAGGCGTATGAGCGCTGCGCACTCAAGCGGGAGCAAGCTCCCTCGCCACAAAATGCTATGCCACAGAGGTTGCAGGCAAAAAAAGACCCCGCTCAGCCTGGCTGAGCGGGGTCTTTTTGTGTGCGTTACTGCTTAAGGACGCTTGCGATTGCTGATCAGCGTACCCACACCGGTGTCGGTGAAGATTTCCAGCAGGATCGCATTCGGTACACGGCCGTCGATGATCAGCGAGCTGCCCACGCCGCCCTGAACCGCTTCCAGTGCGCAGCGGATCTTCGGCAGCATGCCGCCGTAGATGGTGCCGTCGGCGATCAGGTCGTCGACCTGCTGCGTGCTCAGGCCGGTCAACACGGTGCCCGACTTGTCCATCAGGCCGGCGATGTTGGTCAGCAGCATCAGCTTCTCCGCTTTCAGCGCTTCGGCGACTTTACCGGCCACCAGGTCGGCGTTGATGTTGTAAGACTCGCCGTTTTCACCGACGCCGATCGGCGCAATCACCGGGATGAAGTTGCCTTTGACCAGCAGGTTCAGCAGTTCGGTATTGATGCCGACCACTTCACCGACCTGACCGATGTCGATGATTTCCGGTTGAGTCATCTCCGGGGTCTGGCGGGTCACCGTGAGCTTCTTCGCACGAATCAGCCCGGCGTCTTTACCGGTCAGGCCGATGGCACTGCCGCCGTGACGGTTGATCAGGTTGACGATGCTTTTGTTGACCTGGCCGCCAAGGACCATTTCCACCACATCCATGGTTGCGGCGTCGGTGACGCGCATGCCATCGACGAAGTGGCTTTCGATCGACAGGCGCTTGAGCAGATCACCGATCTGCGGGCCGCCGCCGTGAACCACGACCGGGTTGATGCCCACGGCCTTCATCAAGACGATGTCGCGTGCGAAGCCGGTTTTCAGCTCCTCGCTTTCCATCGCGTTGCCGCCGTATTTGATCACCAGGGTCTTGCCGACATAACGTCGGATGTAAGGCAACGCTTCGGACAGGACCTGGGCGGTGTGGGCGGCGGCTTCGCGTTCGAGGGTCATTCAGGGCTCCGGGTGAATCAGAACGGTAGTTGGAGATCAGGTGCAACGCGTTTCAGTTGGGCGTGGAACACATCCTTGATGCGCTGCAATTCAGCCTCGTCATCGGCCTCGAAGCGCAGCACCAGCACCGGTGTGGTGTTGGACGCGCGCACCAGGCCCCAGCCTTTGGCGTAATCGACTCGCACGCCGTCAATGGTGGTCAGGTCAGCGCCTGGGCCCCACTGGGCGTCGTGCAGTGCATCAATGATGCTGAATTTGCTCTCTTCGGTCACATGGATATTGATTTCCGGCGTAGAAATATCGTTCGGGAAGGTCGCAAACAGCTCTTCCGCGGTGGATTTTTCCTTGCTGAGGATCTCCAGCAGCCGTGCGGCGCTGTAGATGCCATCGTCGAAACCGAACCAGCGCTCCTTGAAGAAGATGTGCCCGCTCATTTCACCGGCCAATAGAGCACCGGATTGTTTCATTTTCTTTTTGATCAACGAGTGACCGGTCTTCCACATTAGCGGACGACCACCGTATTCCTTGATCAGCGGCACCAGGCGGCGGGTGCATTTGACGTCAAAGATGATTTCCGCGTCCGGGTTGCGCGCCACCACGTCGCGGGCGAACAGCATCAGCAGGCGATCGGGGTAAACGATGCTGCCGGTGTTGGTCACCACACCGACACGGTCGCCGTCGCCGTCGAAAGCCAGGCCGATATCGGCGTTGGTTTCCTTGACCTTGGCGATCAGGTCGACGAGGTTCTCAGGCTTGCCCGGATCCGGGTGGTGGTTGGGGAAGTTACCATCGACCTCGCAGAACAGCGGGATGACTTCGCAATTCAGCGCTTCGATCAGTTGCGGGGCGATCACACCAGCCGCGCCGTTGCCGCAATCGACCACGACCTTCATGCGCCGGGCCAGTTTGATGTCCTGGACGATTTCGGTGTTGTAGCGGTCGAGGATTTCGACCTGGGTGACGCTGCCCGTGCCGCTGCTCAAGTTGTTGGTCTTGAGGCGCTCGTGCAGGGCCTGGATCTGTTCGTTGGCGAGGGTGTCGCCAGCGATGACGATCTTGAAGCCGTTGTAGTTCGACGGGTTGTGGCTGCCGGTGAGCATCACCCCGGATTTGCCGGCCAGGACGTTGGCGGCGTAGTACAGCGCTGGCGTCGGCACCAGGCCGACATCACTGACGTGGCAGCCGCTTTCGGCGATACCGCGAATCAGTTCTGCAACCAGCTCAGGACCGGACAAACGGCCGTCGCGACCGACGGATACATTCGGCTCACCTTGGGCCAGGCTCTGCGAACCAATGGCGCGGCCGATCCAGTAAGCGGTTTCGGCATTGAGGAATTCCGGCACGGTGCCGCGAATGTCATAGGCGCGGAAAATGCTGTCGGGCAGCTTCGGGGCGATCTTGGCTGGGGTGCTCATCTACGGAAATGCTCCATCTCGAAAGTGGCGGGACAGACCGACGAATCGTTCGACGGCAGGCTCAAACTGAAGGGTATGACGGCGTTTTCCACAGAGAGTTCGTGGTGTGAAAGGGCCATGATGCCTCGGCGGGCGTGGCTTTCGGCCGGCAAAACCCTGATTTTCGGTGTTAAAACCTGCTGCCGATGTAGCGCATTTTTTGTGGCGAGGGAGCTTGCTCCCGCTGGGCTGCGTAGCGGCCCCAAAGATCTTGTGGGCGCTGCGCACCCAAGCGGGAGCAAGATCCCTCGCCACAGTAACGGGTTATCTGTTATTTGGTGCCGGTATGGCCGAAACCGCCAGTGCCGCGTTCGGTTTCGACGAACTCTTCAACCATTTCGAAATGCGCCTGCACCACCGGTACCAGCACCAGCTGCGCCAGGCGTTCGCCGACGGTCATGGTGAAATCGGTCTGGCCACGGTTCCAGCAGGACACCATCAGCGGGCCCTGGTAGTCCGAGTCGATCAGGCCGACGAGGTTGCCCAGCACGATACCGTGCTTATGGCCCATGCCCGAGCGCGGCAGGATCAGCGCGGCGAGGTTCGGGTCGCCGATGTATACCGACAGACCGGTGGGGATCAGCACGGTTTCACCCGGTTTGATCACGATGTCCTGTTCCAGCATGGCGCGCAGGTCGAGGCCGGCGGAGCCCGGGGTGGCGTATTGCGGCAGCGGGAATTCGGTACCGATGCGTGGGTCGAGGATCTTGGCTTGCAAAGCGTGCATGTAAATTAAACCTGGTTCAGACGTTCGGCGATAAAAGTGACCAGTTGGCGAGCGATCTTGCTCTTGCTGGTCTGGGCGAAAACCGTGGCGTGCAGCGCACGGTCAATCACGCTGCAGGCGTTTTCTTCGCTGTTGAAGCCGATGCTCGGATTGGCGACGTCGTTGGCGACGATCAAATCGAGATTCTTGTCCTTCAGCTTGCGTGCAGCGTAGTCGAGCAGGTGTTCGGTCTCGGCGGCGAAACCGACACTGAACGGACGGTCGGGACGGGTCGCGATGGTGGCCAGGATGTCCGGGTTACGCACCATTTGCAGGACGAAGCCATCACCGCTCGTAGGATCTTTCTTGAGTTTTTGCGGGGCGACGACTTCCGGACGGTAGTCCGCGACCGCTGCCGAGGCGATAAATACGTCGCACGGGATCGCCGACTCACAGGCCGCGAGCATATCGCGGGCGCTGACCACGTCGATACGCGTGACGCGATCCGGCGTCGGCAGGTGTACCGGGCCGCTGATCAGCGTGACACGGGCGCCGGCTTCCACTGCGGCTTCGGCGAGGGCAAAGCCCATTTTGCCGGAGCTGTGGTTGGTGATGTAGCGCACCGGGTCGATGTTTTCCTGGGTCGGGCCGGCGGTAATCACCACGTGTTTACCGGTCAGCGCCTGCCGCTGGAAGCAGTCCGCCGCGCATTGTGCGAGGTCGGTGGCCTCCATCATCCGGCCCATGCCGACGTCGCCGCAGGCCTGGCTGCCCGAGGCCGGGCCGAAGGTCTTCAGGCCACGGCTTTCAAGGAGTTGCAGGTTGGCCTGGGTCGCCGGGTCACGCCACATCGCCTGATTCATTGCCGGCGCGACAGCCACAACGGCGTCGGTGGCCAGCACCAGGGTGGTCAGCAAATCGTTGGCGATGCCTTGGGCCAGGCGGGCGATCAGGTCGGCGGTGGCCGGGGCGATCAGCACCAGATCGGCCCATTTCGCCAGTTCGATGTGGCCCATCGCGGCCTCGGCGGCCGGGTCGAGCAAGTCGAGGTGGACCGGGTGGCCGGACAGCGCTTGCATGGTCAGCGGGGTGATGAACTCGGCGCCGCCATGGGTCATGACCACGCGCACTTCGGCGCCCTGATCGATCAGGCGACGAACCAGATCGGCGCTCTTGTAGGCCGCGATGCCGCCGCCGACGCCCAGAACGATGCGTTTCCGATACAGCCGCTGCATAGGTCTGCCTTTCATTTCGTGGGTGACATACGTGGCGAAACCCCCTCCCCAGGGTGAATTCGCCCGCAAAAAAGATGGGCTAAGATATCACAGCGACCGCTACGGAACAGCGGCGCCCACAGACAGGGAAGTGCTATGAGTATTCGCGATTGGCCTGCGGCGGAACGCCCGCGGGAAAGGTTGTTGGAACACGGGGCAGCGAGCCTATCGGACGCTGAGTTACTGGCGATTTTTCTGCGTACTGGCTTGCCCGGACTAAGTGCTGTGGATCTGGCGCGCAACCTGTTGACTCAATTCGGCAGCCTGCGTTTGCTGCTTGAGTCCGATCAGGACTCATTCAGCAAACAATTGGGGCTCGGGCCGGCGAAGTTTGCGCAACTTCAAGCTGCTCAGGAAATGAACAGGCGGCATCTGGCTGAGAAATCCCGGCAGAAACCAGCCCTGGAAAACCCTCAGGTCGTTCGCGATTATCTGAAATCGATGCTGCGTCACGAACCGCATGAGGTGTTTGGTTGCCTGTTTCTCGACTCCAAACATCAAGTACTGAATTTCGAGATACTGTTTCGCGGCTCAATCGACAACACCAGCGTGCATCCACGCGAGGTTGTGAAGCGATGTTTGGCCAATAACGCCGCTGCGTTGATCCTGTGCCACAACCATCCATCGGGGAACACTGACCCGAGTCAGGCCGATCGATTGCTGACCAAGCGTTTGCAGAAGGCGCTGGAGCTGATTGATGTGCGGGTGCTCGATCACTTCATCGTGGGCGATGGTGAGCCGTTATCGATGGCGGAGTGTGGCTGGATGTAAAGTTCAGGGGAAAAACGCTAAACCCCTGTAGGAGTGAGCCTGCTCGCGATAGCAATTTTCCAGTCACCGAATGGGTTGACTGAAATGACGCCATCGCGAGCAGGCTCACTCCTACAGGTGATGTGCAGGGCAGGTTATTTCAGGTTTACCTTCGAATAGTCCTGGCGGCCAAAGGGGCTTACCGAGTAACCCTGCACGTCTTTACGCGTCAGCGCATAAGCGGTCGGGTGCGCCAGCGGTAGCCACAACGCCTGCTGCTGAATCTGCGTTTGCGCCTGCTCATACAGTTTGGTGCGCACGCCTTGCTCGCTGGTGGTCTTGCCGGCGCTGATCAGCTTGTCGAGATCGGCGTTGCAGTACCGAGCGAAGTTGGTGCCCGACTTGACCGCCGCGCAGGAAAACTGTGGCGTGAGGAAGTTGTCCGGGTCGCCGTTGTCGCCTGCCCAGCCCATAAACAGCAGATCATGCTCGCCCGCCTTGGCGCGACGAATCAGTTCGCCCCACTCGATCACGCGGATTTCCGCCTGAATGCCGATTTCCGCCAGATCCGACTGCAACATCTGTGCACCCAAGCTTGGGTTTGGATTGAGCAGGCTGCCTGACGGACGCGTCCAGATGGTGGTCTGGAAGCCGTCTTTCAAACCGGCCTTGGCCATCAGCGCCTTGGCTTTGGCAACATCGTGCGGATAGCCCGGCAGATTCTTCGCGTAGCTCCAGGTATTCGGCGGGTAAGGGCCGTTGGCGGCTTCGGCGGTGTCTTCAAACACAGCCTTGATGTAATTGGCCTTGTCGAAGGCGAGGTTGATGGCCTGACGTACCTCTGGCTTGTCCAGCGGTGGGTGCTGGCTGTTGATGCCAACGAAAGCGGTCATGAAGGCGTCAGTTTTTTCGACTTTCAGCGTCGGTTCTTTCAGCGCTGCCTGTACGTCCAGTGGTTTTGGCGACAGGGCGATCTGGCATTCATTGCGTCGCAGCTTTTGCAGGCGCACGTTGGCGTCCGGGGTGATGGCGAAGATCAATGGGTCCACCGAAGGCTTGCCGCCGAAGTAATCCGGGTTGGCCTTGTAGCGAATCGCCGCGTCTTTCTGGAAGCGATTGAACACGAACGGGCCGGTGCCGATCGGCTGGCTGTTGAGCTTGTCCGTGGCACCGGCCTTCATCAGTTTGTCAGCGTATTCGGCGGAGTAGATCGAGGCGAAGCCCATGCTCAGGGTAGCGAGGAACGTCGAATCCGGGTGATCAAGGGTGAAGCGCACGGTCAGCGGATCGAGCGCGTCGATCTTCTTGATCAGCGCTGGCAACTGCATCGATTGCGCATGCGGGAAGCCGCTCTGGGCGACCTTGTGCCACGGGTTGGCCGGATCGAGCATGCGGTCGAAACTGAATTTGACGTCTTCGGCGCTCAGCTCACGGCTCGGCTTGAAATAGTCAGTCGTATGAAACTTCACCTGCGGGTGTAGCTTGAAGACGTAAGTCAGGCCATCGGTGCTGACTTCCCAACTATCGGCCAGGCTCGGCACGACTTTGCCGCTGGCGGTGTCGAAATCCACCAGGCGGTTCATCAGTACGTCGGCCGAGGCGTTGGTGGTGGTCAGCGAGTTGTACTGCACCACGTCGAACCCTTCAGGGCTGGCCTCGGTGCAGACGCTCAGCGCGGCGGCCTGGGCCAGAGGGCTCAGCAGGAGCGGGGCGAGCAACAGGGGTAAGGCAGCGAGGCGCATGGTCGGTTTCCTTTTACAGATCGAAGGCCCATCTGCAAGTGCAGTCTGGAAAAGGCCTACCCTAGAGGTCTGGATTACAAATGACTATCCCCTTTTTGCATTTTCGGGGCACAGTGATGGCGGTTTTTCAGACCGCGGCGCGCGGCAAAAAGTCGGGATCGCCGGCAAGAGCGGTTTTCTGCGACGAGTGGTAAAAATCGATGCCAGCCTTTATCCAAGGCGTTCGCAGGCTGAAAAAACGCCTTTTTACCGATTGATTGCACACCGATTGTTGTTGCTGCGAAGTCTTTCTGGTATAAAGCAGCGCTCTTTTCTAGGGGCCCGGTTCCTTCACTGTAGGTGTAGCCGGTAAGACCTCTAAAGAAACGCGGCGCCTGGCGCCAAATGACTGAGAGATTAAGCGGCCAACCCATGCCGGGTTGGGCATGTGGTTTTAGAGGGCTGAGGCATGTCGAGAGTATGTCAAGTTACCGGTAAGGGTCCGGTGACTGGGAATAACATTTCCCACGCAAACAACAAAACCCGTCGTCGTTTCCTGCCGAACCTGCAGCATCACCGCTTCTGGGTTGAAGAAGAGAAACGTTTTGTGCGTCTGCGCGTATCTGCCAAAGGCATGCGTATCATCGACAAGCGTGGCATCACTGTCGTGCTCGCCGAACTTCGCCGCGATGGCAAGATTTAAGGGAGCTAATCATGCGTGAATTGATTCGTTTGATCTCGAGCGCCGGTACTGGTCACTTCTACACTACCGACAAGAACAAGCGTACTACCCCGGACAAAATCGAGATCAAGAAATATGATCCGGTTGTTCGCAAGCACGTGATCTACAAGGAAGGCAAAATCAAGTAATTGATTTTTCCGGACTTACGAAAAAGGCCCGTATCTCACGATACGGGCCTTTTTTGTTGGAGCTACCGTGGATTGATCCACAGGTCTGGGTGTGGACTGATCTCAGTTAAAGCTGAATGAATGGATATTGCCTGCTGGATCCTCGTTAATGTTCAGGCGATTAGTACGGATATCGGTGGTGCGAACGTGCCCGGCACGAATAGTTGTAATGCCCGTCAGCTCGCGGATGTAAGCCACTACGCTGGGTACGAAGCGGGTACCGATCAGGTGTCGAATTTGTTGCAGTGCTTCTTCATTGGTCATATCGCATTTCCTTATGCGTGAGTTCGGTGCCTGTTTCAGGCCTCCCGATTTTCTGATCAGTTTCGCCAGGCCGTGCGGTACATAGTTATTTTTTCTCAAAAATCACATAGATCTTGCGGCACGCTTCCAGCACTTCCCATGTCCCGCGAAACCCCGCCGGAATTACAAAGCGATCACCAACCCGCAAGGTCTTGGCATTGCCATCGCTGTCACGCAGCACCGAAACCCCCTGCAGGATTTCGCAGTATTCATGCTCGGTGTAATTCACCGTCCACTGACCCACCGCACCTTCCCACACGCCGACGCCCATCTGCCCACAAGGGCTTTCGTATTGATGAAACACGGCTTGTTCAGGATCACCCTTGAGCACTTTGGCCGGGTCTGGGCGATAGCGTTCGGCTTCGCTGCTGGTCAGGCTGATGTCGACGACGTTCTGGATGTTCATTGTTGTTTTCTCCCGTGATGACGGCGCGATGGTTGGAATGGGCGGAAGTCTATGTTTATTAAAATGAACACCGCAAGGCCGTATAACCGCCTTATGTCAAATATATTGAAACAACCCCGGCCGCTGGTTTAGGGTGGCGGGTGCCTTGGGCCGAAATGCAGGCTGGCCGGGCAGAATTTTTGAGGACGCTGGCGACGATCGCGCGGCGCTCGTATTGAACAAGAGGAGGACACTCACATGACCACCCTGACTCGTGCCGACTGGGAACAACGCGCCCGCGACCTGAAAATCGAAGGCCGCGCCTACCTCAATGGCGAATACACCGACGCCGTCTCCGGCGAGACTTTCGAGTGCATCAGCCCGGTCGACGGCCGTCTGCTCGGCAAGATCGCCAGCTGTGACGCCGCCGACGCCCAGCGCGCCGTGGAAAACGCCCGCACCACGTTCAATTCCGGCGTCTGGTCGCGCCTGGCACCGACCAAACGCAAAGCCACCATGATCCGTTTTGCCGGCCTGCTCAAGCAGCACGCCGAAGAACTGGCCCTGCTCGAAACCCTCGACATGGGCAAGCCGATCAGCGATTCGCTGTACATCGACGTTCCGGGCGCGGCGCAGGCGCTGAGCTGGAGCGGTGAAGCGATCGACAAGATCTACGACGAAGTGGCGGCCACGCCGCACGATCAACTGGGTCTGGTGACCCGCGAGCCAGTGGGTGTCGTCGGTGCCATCGTGCCATGGAACTTCCCGCTGATGATGGCTTGCTGGAAGCTCGGCCCGGCGCTGTCGACCGGTAACTCGGTGATCCTCAAGCCGTCGGAAAAATCCCCACTGACCGCCATCCGCATCGCTGCGCTGGCTGTTGAGGCCGGCATTCCGAAAGGCGTGCTCAACGTGCTGCCGGGCTACGGTCACACCGTCGGCAAGGCGCTGGCTCTGCACAACGATGTCGACACGCTGGTGTTCACCGGTTCGACCAAGATCGCCAAGCAACTGATGATCTACTCTGGCGAATCGAACATGAAACGCGTCTGGCTGGAAGCTGGCGGCAAGAGCCCGAACATCGTCTTTGCCGATGCGCCGGATCTGCAAGCCGCTGCCGAATCCGCTGCCAGCGCCATTGCCTTTAACCAGGGCGAAGTCTGCACCGCCGGTTCGCGTCTGCTGGTCGAGCGTTCGATCAAGGACACATTCCTGCCGATGGTGATCGAGGCGCTGAAAACCTGGAAACCGGGCAATCCGCTGGATCCGGCCACCAACGTCGGTGCGCTGGTCGACACTCAGCAGATGAACACCGTGCTGTCGTACATTGAATCCGGCCACACCGATGGCGCCAAACTGGTCGCCGGCGGCAAGCGCATTCTGCAGGAAACCGGTGGCACCTATGTCGAGCCAACGATTTTCGACGGCGTGAGCAACGCGATGAAGATCGCGCAGGAAGAGATCTTCGGCCCGGTGCTGTCGGTCATCGCTTTCGATACGGCTGAAGAAGCGATCCAGATCGCCAACGACACGCCGTATGGCCTGGCCGCTGCGGTATGGACCCAGGACATCTCCAAGGCGCACCTGACCGCCAAGGCATTGCGCGCCGGCAGCGTGTGGGTCAACCAGTACGATGGCGGTGACATGACCGCACCGTTCGGCGGCTTCAAGCAGTCGGGTAACGGTCGCGACAAGTCGCTGCACGCGTTCGACAAGTACACCGAGCTGAAAGCGACGTGGATCAAGCTGTAAGACGTTAAGAGGTTCTGTTCGCGAGAGCAGATCCTCCAGACGAAGCAGATCCCCTGTGGGAGCGAGCCTGCTCGCGAAAGCGCTGTATCAGTCAGTCTATGTGCTGAATGTGCAGCCGTATTCGCGAGCAGGCTCGCTCCCACATTTGCTTGATGTGGCCTCTAAAAATAACTATCCACAGGAGCGTGGAACATGCGGTGGGCGACGTATTTCGCCGTGTTGGCGTCTGTCTTGAGTGTCGGCCTGGCCCTGGGGGTCAGCATGCCGTTGGTGTCGTTGCGCCTCGAAGGTTGGGGCTACGGCGCCTTCGCCATCGGCGTGATGGCGGCAATGCCGGCGATTGGTGTGCTGCTGGGCGCGAAGATTTCCAGCCATCTGGCAGCACGTTTCGGCACGGCGAACCTGATGCGCCTGTGCCTGTGGGCCGGGGCGCTGTCGATCGGTCTGTTGGCGTTGCTGCCGAGCTACCCGATCTGGTTGGTGTTAAGGCTGATGATCGGGGTGATCCTGACCATCGTGTTCATCCTCGGCGAGAGCTGGATCAATCAACTGGTGGTCGAGAACTGGCGCGGGCGACTGGTGGCGCTGTATGGCAGCAGCTATGCGTTGAGCCAACTGTCGGGTCCGTTGCTGTTAGGCGCGCTGGGCACCGAGCATGATTACGGTTTCTGGGTCGGTGTCGCTTTGCTGTTGCTGTCGCCATTGCTCTTGCTGGGCCGCAGCGGTGCACCGAGCAGCGAGGCCAGCAGCGTAACGTTCCGAGAGTTGTGGGCCTTCGCCCGCGAGTTGCCGGCAATTGCCTGGGCGGTGTCGTTGTTCGCCGCGTTCGAGGCGATGATCCTGACGTTGCTGCCGGTGTATTGCCTGCAGCAGGGCTTCACTGCCGAGATAGCGCTGGCCATGGTCAGCACGGTGGTGGTGGGTGATGCATTGCTGCAGTTGCCGATTGGCGCGTTGGCCGATTATCTGTCGCGACGCACGTTGTTCGCCGGCTGCGCGCTGGTGCTGATGCTGTCGAGTCTGGCGATTCCGCTGTTGCTCGATACGCTGTTGATCTGGCCGTTGTGGGTGCTCTTCGGGGCGAGTGCCGGTGGCTTGTTCACTCTGTCGCTGATTCTGATTGGCGAGCGTTATCGTGACGATGCGCTGGTGCGTGCCAATGCGCACATCGCGCAATTGTGGGGTGTCGGTTGTCTGGTCGGGCCGCTCGCGGCGGGCGCGGGCAGTCAGTGGATCAGCGGGCATGCGTTGCCGCTGTTGATGGCGGCTGGGGCGTTTGGACTGGTGATTCTGCTGATGCGGCAAGGTGCATTTGGAACTGTGGCCGAACCTGCTTGACCTGATTCTGAATTGAGTGATGACCTGTGGCGAGGGAGCTTGCTCCCGCTTGAGTGCGCAGCGCTCACAACATCTTGGGGCCGCTGCGCAGCCCAGCGGGAGCAAGCTCCCTCGCCACAGTGGATCTATGTCGGATTACAACATGCGTTCCAATCCGACCGTGGTGCTGAACCACGCATTAAACCGTCGCCACCAACTCCCCGGCTCTTTGCTCAGCGTATGCATCTGGCCGTTGTCTTCGGTGACCCAAACGATATGGCCATCCTGCAATTTCGCTTGGTAACTCAACGCCGGCGCCATGCCCTGCAAGGCCAATTCGCGCACGTGCTCGGCCAACTCGGGACTGTCGACCAAGACCCCGACTTCGGTGTTCCACAGCACCGAGCGCGGGTCGAAGTTGAACGAGCCGATAAACGACTTCTGGCGATCAAAGATCATCGCTTTGCTGTGCAGGCTTGAGTCGGAGCCGCGAAATGACTTGCTGTAGAAGATATGCGGGCCGCTACCGCCACCGTCTCCAGGCTGGCGTCGCAGTTCATAGAGTTTGACCCCATGCTCCAGCAGCGCCTTGCGATACGGCGCATAACCGCCGTGCACCGCCGGCACGTCTGTCGCTTCCAGCGAATTGGTCAGTAGTCTGACAGACACCCCGGCATCGGCGCGCCCGGTCAGATACACCAGCCCTGGCTGTCCCGGCACAAAGTAGGCGGAGATCATGATCAGCTCTTTGCTGACGCCAGTGAGTTCAGGCGCCAACTGCGTGGTCAGAAGCAATTGCGGATCTGGCTCACCCTTGGCCAAGACCTTACTCGGCGCATCCCACAACGCCTGATTCCACGCCCAGATCAGTTCTTTACGCCAGATATCCATACGCGGCTCGGTCTTGAACGTCATCAACTGCTGGTACAGAGCGTGATTCTGTTTACGCGTGTCTTCCAGCGACTCCTCCAGGCGTGCGCGGGTGTTCTCCAGATCCTTGATGGTCGGTTTGCTGGTGAGGAACTCGTCAATTGGTTTGCTCAGGGCGCTGTTCCAGTATTGGTCGAAACTGTGCCCGAGCTGATCGGCCACCGGCCCGACGCTGAGCATGTCGATATCGGTGAAATTCAGATTTGGCTCGGCGTCGAAGTACTCGTCACCCAGATTGCGTCCGCCAACGATGGCCACGCTGTTGTCCGCCAGCCATAGCTTGTTGTGCATGCGTCGGTGTTGCAGCGACAGGTTGAACAAGCGGCCCGCCGCGCGAGTGACGCCGGTACTGCGGCCCAGATGCAGCGGGTTGAACAGACGAATCTGGATTTGCGGATGCGCCGCCAGCGTGGCGATGATCTGGTCGAGGCCATCGCTGGTGGTGTCGTCGAGCAGGATGCGTACACGCACGCCACGATCGGCCGCCTTGAGCAATTCCTCTACCAACATCCGCGTGCTGATGCCGTCATGGACGATGTAGTACTGCAGATCGAGGCTGGTCTGGGCGTTGCGAATCAGCTCGGCGCGAGCGGTGAACGCTTCGGTGCTGTTGGACAGCAGACGAAAACCCGAGCGGCCTTGGTAGGGCGCCGCTTGCGCCTGAATCGAACGGCCGAAGCTGGAATCGGACGCTGGCAGCGCCTGGCTTGGCTCACGTGGAACATCGAGACTGGCACAGCCGCTCAGGAACGAGGCGAGTAACAGCAAAGCGAGTAGGGGCTGTCTGAAGCTCACGTAGGATCATTCCGGTTGGCGGCAAGGGACGGCATATGGACGCGGTTCTCTGGAAAAAGGTCAGTCGGCTTCCGCCAGCAATCTGACAGCGGTCTCGCCGACCTTGCGCACCGCCTCTTCGATCTGCGCTGTCGGTTTGGCAGCGTAGTTCATCCGCAGGCAATTGCGGTACTTGCCTGAGGCGGAAAAGATGCTGCCGACGGCAATCTGTACGCCTTGGTCAAGCAACTCACGATTCAGTTTCAGGGTGTCGAAACCCTCTGGCAATTCGACCCACAACATAAAGCTGCCTTGCGGCCGGCTGGCGCGGGTGCCCGCCGGAAAGTAGCGGGTCACCCAATCGATCATCAGGTCGCGGCTGCGCTGGTATTGCGTGCGCATGCGCCGCAAGTGCGGTTCGAAATGGCCGGCCTTGAGGAATTCGGCGATGGCGATCTGCGGCTGCGGCGCGGTCGAGCCGGTGCTGATGTATTTCATGTGCAGCACCCGCTCCAGATAACGTCCCGGCGCAACCCAACCGATGCGCAGCCCGGGCGCCAAGGTCTTGGAAAACGAACTGCATAACAATACACGGCCGTCTTCGTCGAAGGATTTGATCGTGCGAGGGCGCGGGTAGGTGTAGGACAGTTCGCCATACACATCGTCCTCGATGATCGCCACGTCGAAACGCTGCGCGAGGTTGAGCAGGGCGCGTTTGCGCGACTCCGGCATGATGTAGCCGAGCGGGTTATTGCAGTTGGGCGTGAGCTGGATGACCTTGATCGGCCATTGTTCCAGCGCCAGCTCCAGCGCTTCGAGGCTGATCCCGGTGAGCGGGTCGGTAGGGATTTCCAGGGCTTTCATGCCCAGGCCTTTGAGGGTCTGCATGGCGCCGTGAAAGCTTGGCGAGTCCACCGCGACAATGTCACCCGGCTCGCAGATCGCATGGATGCTGGTGGACAGCGCTTCGTGGCAACCGGTGGTGACCACCAGATCGCTGGCACTCAACTGGCAACCGGAGTCGAGCATCAGCCGGGCAATCTGTTCGCGCAGTTCGAGGGTGCCGTGGATGTTGTCGTAATACAGGCCGGGCATGTCCTGACGGCGGCTGATCCGCGCCAGCCCACGCAACAGCGGCTTCATCGTCGGCGAGCTGATATCCGGCATGCCGCGACCCAGTTGTACGACATCCTTGCGCGGTACCGCGCGAATCAACTCCAGCACCTGATCCCACTGCGAAATCTCCACCGGCCGCTGCGCCGGACGGCCGACGGCGGGCAGCTCTGGCAGCTCGCGGCCGACCGGCACAAAGTAGCCGGACTTGGGTCTCGGCGTCGCCATGCCGCTGTCTTCGAGCATGCGATAAGCCTGCTGCACCGTGCTCAGACTGACCCCGTGTTCGACGCTCAAGGCGCGCACTGATGGCAGCCGGTCACCGGGGCGATAGAAGCCGTTTTCGATGCGCGTGCCGAGCAATTCGGCGAGATTTACATAAAGGGTCATGGCGCTGCCTCGGTGCGGTGATTCGATAAACCAGTACAGATGTGGCAAAAATCGACAATTCAGTCGGTAAAGCGGCAAATCTGTATGGAGTTAATACAGTTGCTTTGAATCTGTAACGGTTTTGCTCGCCCGCGCATCATGGAATCTCTGGCTACCCAAGTAAACAGGAGCATTGAAAATGAACGGCTTGAGCGATGTGCGGCTGACGTTACACAGTCAGGAACTGGCGGCAGGGCAGAAGGACAATGCGCGCAATCTCATGCGCAATACGCCGTCCGGCCTGAGTCGCTGGGATCTGTTCTGGCATCGTCTGCACACGCGCAAGGCGTTGCTGGCGCTGACGGCGGATCAGCTCAAGGACATCGGGCTGACCCGTGAGCAGGCGCTGGAGGAGGGGTTGAAGCCGTTCTGGCGGATTTGAGAACCACTGATCGGTCCCACGCTCTGCGTGGGAACGATCAATCAGACCAACTCTTTGAGGCGATGCCACAACATCCCCAACGCCAACAGCGGCGAACGCAAATGCTTGCCGCCCGGGAAAGTGATGTGCGGCACTTTGGCAAACAGATCAAAGCCACCGCTGTGTTGCCCGCTGATCGCTTCGGCCAGCAACTGGCCCGCCAGGTGCGTGGCATTCACCCCGTGCCCGGAGTACGCCTGGGCGTAATACACATTCGGTTGATCCGCGAGCCGGCCGATCTGCGGCAAGCGATTGGCGCCGATGCCGATCATGCCGCCCCACTGATAATCGATCTTCACGCCAGCTAGTTGCGGGAATACTTCCAGCATCTTCGGCTGCATATACGCCGCGATGTCTTTCGGATCGCGTCCCGAGTAGTGGCAGGCACCGCCAAACAGCAAGCGGCGATCCGCCGAGAGCCGGTAGTAATCCAGTGCCACACGCTGGTCGCAGACCGCCATATTCTGCGGCAGCAGGTTGTGCGCCTGCGCTTCGCTCAACGGCTCGGTGGCGATGATGTAGCTGCCGGCGGGCAAAACCTTGCCGCTGAGTTGCGGGTTTAGATCGTTGAGATAGGCATTGCAGCCGAGTACCAGCGTCTTCGCGCGCACCGAGCCTTGGGCTGTATGCACCTGCACTTCAGGGCCGTAGTCGATACGGGTTACTGCCGAATGTTCGAATAGTTTCACGCCCAGTTGCTGCGCTGCTGCTGCCTCACCCAAGGCCAGATTCAGCGGGTGCAGATGTCCGGAACCCATGTCGATCAAGCCGCCGACGTAGCGTTTGGAACCGACCACCGTGTGCATGTCGCTGGCTTGCAGCAAGCGGGTTTCATAGCGATAGCCAAGACTGCGCAGTTCTTCGGCGTCTTCGGCAAAGCCTTCAAGATCGGACGGTTTGTTGGCGAGGTCGCAGTAGCCCCAGGTCAGGTCGCAGGCAATCTGAAAACGCTCGACGCGCTGGCGAACGATTTCCACCGCTTCCAGGCCCATCAGTTTCATCTCGCGCACGCCGTCAGCGCCGATGACGTTGGCGAACTGATCGAGACCGTGACCGACCCCGCGAATAAGCTGCCCGCCGTTGCGGCCACTGGCGCCCCAACCGATCTTGTGCGCTTCCAGCAACACCACGCTGAGGCCGCGTTCAGCCAGTTCCAGCGCCGTGTTCAACCCGGAAAAACCGCCGCCGACCACGCAGACATCGGCCAGCACGTCACCTTGCAATACCGGGTGATCAGGCTGCGGCAAGCTACTGGCGGCGTAGTAAGAGGCAACGTGCGGTTGGCTCGCGGAGGTGTAGGCGCGGGCAGTCATGGGCGTCATCCAACGGCTAAGTGTCGAGAAAATTTGACGGAGCATAAGCCGCACGCCCGAACGTGGGCAACATTGGTCGGCCTGCGGTGTCTGGATCGCGGCTTTTGCGGCACAATTGCCGCCTATTCCTCTTCGGTCAACGCTGCAATGAGCTGCAACAGCCAGAAAATCCGCACCTTGCGCCAGCAGATTCCCTCGTTCGAGTGCGTGCCCGGCTGTCACGATTGCTGTGGCCCGGTAACCACCTCGCCCGAAGAAATGGCCCGTCTGCCGCGCAAGAGTCGCGCCGAGCAGGATGCGGCGATGGAAGAACTGAACTGTGTGCATCTGGGGCCGAATGGCTGCACGGTGTATGAGGAGCGACCGTTGATTTGCCGGTTGTTCGGGACGACCAAGACCTTGCCTTGCCCGAATGAGCGACGGCCGGTGGAGCTGATTCATCCGCGCGTCGAGAAGCAGATATTCGAGTACATGGCGGCGAATCGGCAGGTGTTGGTTTAACGCGCTCACTCGGAACCGAGGGGACGCTTTCGCGAGCAGGCTCGCTCCCACATTTGGAGTGCATTCCCCTGTGGGAGCGAGCCTGCTCGCGAATGGAGCGCCACCGATCTTCAATCCGGAATAGGTAAGCTCAGGCTCTCCTTGACCTCTTCCATCACGATATAACTCTTCGACTCACGCACATGCGGCAGCTTCAATAGAATGTCGCCCAGCAGCTTGCGGTAAGACGCCATCTCGGAAATCCGCGCCTTCACCAGGTAGTCGAAATCCCCTGATACCAAGTGGCACTCCAGCACATGCGGCAGTTTCAGCACCGCGCGGCGGAACTCTTCGAAAGTGTCGCCGGATTTGTAGTCGAGGCTGATCTCGACGAACACCAGCAAGCTACCCTTCAAATGCTGCGGATTCAGCCGGGCGTTGTAGCCCATGATGATTCCTTCGCGCTCCAGACGCCGCACCCGCTCGGTGCAAGGCGTGGTGGAGAGACCGACCTTTTCCCCGAGTTCGGTAAAGGAAATCCGTCCGTCCGCCTGCAGGATCCGCAGGATGTTGCGGTCGATCTTGTCCAGCTCACGTTTGGTCTGAGTGTTGGTACGCATAGGGGATGCGCCTCCGTGAAAAGGGTTTTTGCCGAGAATTGTCGCCAAATATAGGCGCTTATATAGTGAAAAGCACTGGCATTTCTTTTTTACACTGCGCGCATCATTGCTCTAACAACACAGCTCGGCGAAAAGCCGCGATGAGGGATACAAAATGCGCGTTATGGTCTTGGGTAGCGGCGTCATCGGTACCGCCAGTGCTTACTATCTGGCCCGTGCCGGGTTTGAAGTGGTGGTGGTCGACCGGCAGCCAGCCGCGGCCATGGAGACCAGTTTCGCCAACGCCGGCCAGGTCTCGCCGGGCTACGCCTCGCCGTGGGCTGCGCCGGGCGTGCCGCTGAAGGCGATCAAGTGGCTGCTGCAACGCCACGCCCCTCTCGCGATCAAAGCCACCGCCGACATCGACCAGTACTTGTGGATGGCGCAGATGCTGCGCAACTGCACCGCCAATCGTTACGCGGTGAACAAGGAACGCATGGTGCGTCTGTCCGAGTACAGCCGTGATTGCCTCGACGAATTGCGTGCTGAAACCGGCATCGCGTACGAAGGCCGCAGCCTCGGCACCACCCAGCTGTTCCGCACCCAGGCGCAACTGGATAACGCCGCCAAAGACATTGCCGTGCTGAAAGAATCCGGCGTGCCGTTTGAAGTCCTCGACCGCGCCGGCATTGCCCGCGTCGAACCGGCTTTGGCGGGCGTCACTGACATCCTCGCTGGTGCCCTGCGCCTGCCGAACGACCAGACCGGCGATTGCCAGATGTTCACCACGCGTCTCGCCGAAATGGCCGTGAAGCTGGGTGTGGAATTCCGCTTCGGCCAGGACATTCAGAAACTCGACTATGCCGGTGATCGCATCAACGGTGTGTGGATCGATGGCAAGCTGGAAACCGCTGACCGCTACGTGCTGGCGCTCGGCAGCTACTCGCCGCAACTGCTCAAGCCACTGGGCATCAAGGCTCCGGTGTACCCGCTCAAGGGTTACTCGCTGACCGTGCCGATCACCAACCCGGCGATGGCCCCGACCTCGACCATTCTTGACGAGACCTACAAGGTCGCGATCACCCGTTTCGATAACCGTATTCGTGTGGGCGGCATGGCCGAGATCGCCGGTTTTGACCTGTCGCTGAACCCGCGTCGCCGTGAAACCCTGGAGATGATCGTCAACGACCTTTATCCTCAGGGTGGCAATCTGGCCGAAGCGAGTTTCTGGACCGGCCTGCGTCCGACCACGCCGGACGGTACGCCGATCGTTGGCGCGACGCCGTTCAAGAACCTGTTCCTCAACACCGGCCACGGCACGCTTGGTTGGACCATGGCGTGCGGTTCCGGTCGTTTGCTGGCCGATCTGATGGCGAAGAAAAAGCCGCAGATCAGCGCCGAAGGCCTCGATATTTCCCGTTACGGCAACAAGACCCAGGAGTCCGCAAAACATGGCAATCCAGCGCCAGCTCACCAATGAGCGCATGAGTCAGATCGTCAGCCACAACGGCACCGTGTATCTGGCCGGGCAGGTCGGCGACGACTTCGACGCCGGGATTGAACAGCAGACCCGCGACGTCCTCGCCAATATCGAGCGCTTGCTCGATCTGGCGGGCACTGACAAGCAGCATCTGCTGTCGGCGACGATCTACCTGAACGACATCGAAGCACACTTTGCCGGGATGAACTCGGTGTGGGACCAGTGGCTGCCCAAGGGCGCTGCGCCGGCCCGTGCCACTGTCGAAGCGAAGATGGCCAAGCCGAGCATTCTGGTGGAGATTTCCATCGTCGCCGCGCTGCCGTAACGGTTTCAAAGATCCCTCTCCCGGCGCTGTTGGTGGTTCACGCCGTCAGCCTGCGCCGGTTTTTATTCCCATGACCGCCTAGAAGTCTGCCGCCATGCGTCCAGCCCGTGCCCTGATCGACCTAGAAGCCCTGCGCCACAACTACCGAATTGCCCGCGAAGTCACCGGCGCCAAGGCGCTTGCGGTGATCAAGGCCGATGCCTATGGCCATGGCGCGGTGCGTTGCGCCCAGGCATTGGAGGCTGAAGCTGATGGTTTTGCCGTGGCCTGCATCGAAGAAGCGCTGGAGTTGCGCGCTGCCGGCATCAAGGCCCCGGTGTTGCTGCTCGAAGGCATCTTCGAGGCCGATGAGCTGGCGTTGATCGTCGAGCATGATTTCTGGACCGTGGTGCATTCGCTGTGGCAGCTCGAAGCGATCGAGCAGGCGGCACTGAGCAAGCCGATCACTGTGTGGTTGAAGCTCGATTCGGGCATGCACCGCGTTGGTCTGCATCCGAAGGATTATCCAGCGGCCTACCAGCGTCTGCTGGCCAGCGGCAAAGTGGCGAAGATCGTGTTGATGAGCCACTTCGCCCGCGCCGATGAACTGCACGAGCAAAGCAGCGCCGATCAGGTCGCGGTGTTCGAAGCGGCGCGTCAGGGCCTAGCCGCCGAGGTCAGCTTGCGCAACTCGCCGGCCGTGCTCGGCTGGCCGCAGATTCACAGCGACTGGGTGCGCCCGGGCATCATGCTTTACGGCGCGACCCCGTTCGAAGAGGCCAACGCCGTGGCTGACCGTCTGCAGCCGGTGATGACCCTGGAGTCGAAAGTCATCTGCGTCCGTGAACTGCCGGCCGGCGAGCCGATCGGCTACGGCGCCAAATTCATCACCGACAAGCCGATGCGCGTCGGCGTGGTTGCCATGGGCTACGCCGACGGCTATCCGCGTCAGGCGCCGACCGGCACGCCGGTGCTGGTGGCTGGTAAACGTAGTCGCATTCTCGGGCGCGTGTCGATGGATATGCTTTGTATCGACCTCACCGACGTGCCGGAAGCCGGCCTCGGTTCGAGCGTTGAGCTGTGGGGCAAAAACATCCTCGCCAGCGAAGTGGCGCAGTGGGCGGGCACCATTCCGTACCAGATCTTTTGCAACCTGCGTCGAGTGCCAAGGCTCTATTCCGAGGCTTGACGCCGCTGCGGGGGCCAAGTGTTGTAAATACTGAACGCTGTCGCCATGATAACGCTCAATATTCTTACAACATCAGGAGGCTCCCGCCTTGGACGTCGGTGAACGACTGCAATCGATCCGCAAGCTCAAAGGGCTTTCCCAGCGTGAACTCGCCAAACGCGCGGGCGTCACCAACAGCACCATTTCGATGATCGAAAAGAACAGCGTCAGTCCTTCGATCAGTTCGCTGAGGAAGGTACTGGGCGGCATCCCCATGTCCATGGTCGAGTTCTTCTCCGAAGAAATCCTGCAGGAAGTCCCGACCCAGATCGTCTACAAGGCCAACGAGCTGATCGACATCTCCGACGGCGCCGTGACCATGAAACTGGTCGGCCGCGCGCACCCCAGCCGCGCCATCGCCTTCCTCAACGAGATCTATCCACCAGGCGCCGACACTGGCGAAGAAATGCTCACCCATGAAGGCGAAGAAACCGGGATTCTGGTGGAAGGTCGTCTGGAACTGGTGGTGGGTCTGGAAACTTTTATTCTCGAAGCCGGTGACAGCTACTATTTTGAGAGTACCAAGCCGCATCGTTTCCGTAATCCGTTCGACGCGCCTGCGCGACTAATCAGCGCAGCCACGCCGGCGAATTTTTAACACAGAGGTGCCAGGCCATGATGGCAAAGGCATCCGCACAGTTTTTCGACTGCGCGGTATAACCCCTTCGACTATGGGGTTGTTTCAGTGTGGCGGGCTACCCGCTATACTTCCGCCCGCCTGCGAACCGTGGCCGCAGGCGTGAATAGCCACCATTGAGGGTGAACGCGTGAATCTAATTATGAAAATGCTGGCTGTACCAGCAACCGTACTGGCCCTCTGGGCTGTCAGCGCTCAAGCTGCGACGAATGACGACATTGCCAAACGCCTCGAGCCGGTCGGTCAGGTGTGTGTGCAAGGCAAGGAATGCAAGGGGATGGAAGTCGCCGCTTCCGCAGGCGGCGGTGGCGGGGCGAAAACCCCGGACGAAGTGATTGCCAAGCATTGCAATGCTTGCCACGGTACCGGCCTGTTGGGCGCGCCGAAAATCGGTGACACCGCTGCGTGGAAAGAACGTGCCGATCACCAGGGCGGCCTCGACGGTATCCTGGCCAAGGCCATCACCGGTATCAACGCCATGCCACCGAAAGGCACCTGCGCCGATTGCTCGGATGACGAGCTCAAAGGCGCGATCCAGAAGATGTCCGGCCTCAAGTAAGGCGCGCTTCTGACGAAAAAAACCGTCTTCGGACGGTTTTTTTGTGCCTGCTACGTTCGAGTCCAAATCGATTGAATGAAGTCCTTCTCTCTGCCGTTCGGTAGAAACTCCATAGCAATCGACTAAACTGCCTAGCGATAAGGTTCAGTTTCTGTAAAATGGCGCGCTGTGGAAATGGGTGTGTACCCATTACCCGATCATACCAGTGAAAACTGTAGTAATAAGGGAGGGAATATGGAAAGTCGTGATTTTGAGATTAGACATCATTTCCACCAAAAAAAACTCCGCCATTATCATGAATGCCCAAATACTCTTGTTATAGATGAGTTGGGTATTGCGCACGGAAAAGCTAGAGCCGATATCGCTGTACTCAATGGGCTAATACATGGGTACGAGATAAAGAGCTCAAAAGATACTTTGTCTCGTTTGCCAGAGCAGCTGGCTGAGTATTCTAGGTGTTTTGAAAAGGTTTCTATCATTACGGCGCCTAATCATCTAGATAAGTTGTTAGTTATGCTGCCGGATTGGTGCGGAGTAATCCTTGCAACAAAGGGTAGTAAAGGCGGAGTCGCATTCAAAACTATTCGTCGAGCAAAAAAAAATCCCCAGCTTGAAATTCACGCTATGGCGCATTTTCTCTGGAGGAAGGAAATAATTGATATTCTGACTCAGCTTGGTATTGATGAGAAAAGCTTGAAATCCTCCCGTGAGACGCTCTACAGACTTCTTCCGGAAAAGATGACAGCTAAGCACCTTACGCAATTAATTAAAGAAAAATTCATGTTGCGTACTGATTGGCGAGCTGGCGTACAATATATGTGATGTGATGGTTTACTCCGACGAATTTCCAAGTGGTTAGATTTCCGCAATTGTTAATTTTTTTAGCAGTATCTTCGATTCGTTCGTCGCCAGAGCTAAACGCTCTTGTCATATAGTGTCCAGATGAGATGATTGCGGCGCAGTGCCCAATCATTTGAGAGTTATTATCTCTAAAGGATCCGCCTTTTGGAATAAGCCAAGAATCTGCTGTCGTATATACTATTTTTCCTCCTGGTTTCATCATGCGCATATCTACACTGTCTGCGAAATCCGGAGACTCGATTGTATAATCTCCAAAATTTGGGGTGAGCTCGTTTTTTTCGAGCTCTATACGGAACGCTTTATAAAGGGGCCACTCATGTCGAATTTGAGTTGCTCCAGGTTTTTTTACTACGGTAAGATTTAAAGAAGTACCTACTAAGGTAATTGATCTCGAAAGGTTGTAGCCACCGATCTTTGCTGTTGCTTCTGAGATTATTTTTGCAAATATTGGGTAAGGTTGGAAATTTCCTGGATCGCCAAGATCAATGATTAGATCGACGCTGCTCCAAGATACTTCAAGAGACCGTAGAAGCTTTGAAATATCATTGTCTATATTCGGCAGGTTAAGTTCTGCCAGCTTCACCCTGAGCGCTACGCCACAACCATGTGCAGAGACAAAACTTCGTACGCTAGCTAAATACCCCGGACTTTTTGTTAAGCCGATAACGGGTATCACCTTACAACTTATTGCTGCGGCTTCTTGAAGAACAAAATCCGCTACCTGCCTTCCATCATCCATTTTTTCATTTTCTAGGGATTCATGGATATCGACCATTGCCAATCGCGTTGACCATTTTTGTTTGAGGCGTTTGGGAAAAGTTTCCACGTGCTCATGAATGGTTTTTTTCATTCGTTGTTCCTCGAAATCATACTCGCGAGGAGGGATGACGATTAGCGGGACAACGCAATCTTTGATTTCATCCTTAAGTAGGAAAAGTGCTTGGTATTCACCTTGGCGCCACTTCAATACAGGGACGTATTTTTGTTTGTTAAATTTCATATTTCTTCCTCAAAGCAAGGTCTAACTTTTCCTTGGCCGAGTAAATCCGAGAAGATGCTGTAGTTCCCGCTCTCTTTTCTTATCCTTCCAGCAATGATGCTAGGATGGATATCCAGCCGTTTGGCATCTTGTAATATTGATTCGTTTGTCATTGCGAATCTTGAAATGCAGCTGTCCCAAGATTTGCTACATATCAGAGACTCTAAGGCAAAATCATCAGCTTCTTTTTCTACATTATCTCCCTGGTCTTTGCTTTCTTCGTCGAAAAAATCCATTTGTAATGAATCAAATAGGTGAAGTGATACATGGGCAAGCTCATGAAAAAGAACGAACCAGAAATTATCTAGACGATCATGTCGTATCGTCATGGCAACTACCGGATTGCCCGTTTCGAGCGTCATCGCAGCACCATCTAAGTAAGTGCCAGGAAGGTGACGTTCAACAATTAGGACAATGCCCTTTTTAGCCAAAAAATCCCGAGCTGCAAGGGGGGCATCATTTCTAGTTGTTAATCTTGCTAGATCTTTCAACCATGTATCAGTGTGCTCGTATTCGTTAATGTCGCCAGATTCAATTTTTCCTCTAGCCTTTTCCAGAACGCGAGCTTGCCAAGCCAAGAGAGAATATTCATTAGGCTTATTTTCGCCATGGAATTTTTTTCTATGTAGAACCGGTGAGTTTTTTCCTCCATTACCTAAGAAGTAAGATCTCACTAATTCTGTTTTTCCAGCTCCAGTGCTGTTGGCTATCCATCCTCTTTTGATCATTTCTTTCGCTGGGAACATTTCCCAGTCTATATTTTCAGTGTTGCTCCAGCTGTAAACGGTACTGGCATCATTTGCTTTTGCGCCAGTCCAAGATTCTTTGATTTTTACATTTAAAATTTCTGCAATGCTTATAAGTCTCGAGAGACTAGCTGCCATGTAATTTGAAGCTTCATACCTTTGAATCTGCTGAACAGATAACTTTAGTTTGTCAGCTAAGTCTTTTTGGTTCATGCCTGAAGCGATGCGTGCAGTTATCAGGGCTTTTGGTAGCTCAGAAAGTCCGGAGCACTCGGAGTAGGAAACCTTTCCTTCCTTTATAAGCTCATACTCTCGGATTTCCGACCTGATTTCCCTGATCTGAGACTCAATGGCTCTAGCTTGAGCGGAGTCCAACCATTCGAGTCCAGATGGCTGAAAACTTCCTAGAGCAGCGGATAAATTTTCAAGCTGCTTTTGTGAGGATGCATATTGTCTTTCGTTGTATATCATGCTCGTGCTCTCCCTCATTAAAGGGGCTCGCAAGTCAAATCGATGGATAGAATGCCTTTCGGCTGCCCTGTAAACCTATCGTTCTGAAAATATTCGAAGTAAGTTTTTCCCGGTTCGACCTGCCAAGTGAACGGAAAAAATTCACCGCCATACTTCAGCTTCTGATTCCGTCTTTTGTCCTCGAAATCGAGGAACACAGGATCTAAGCGGTTCGGGTCTACATCGGCAGGCTCCCAGCAGATGTCGTAGTCTCCAGGGATGGGTTTGGCCGTCACAAAACTCCCGTCGACATACAGCTTCTTACATCCGGCATCTCGCAGTGCAATGCAGGCCAGCCTTAGTCCGGCGAAAAGGCGCCTCCGCTTTGCATTCGAGGTGAATACATCCTCGATTTCTCGGAGTGATGCAGCATGGATTCCGGCCGGGAGGACCGCCCAAGGGCTTGAATGAGGATTTACTAGAGTTGGGATCATCATGCAACAAAATTGTTGTGTCGTTGGCCATACGATAGCTATTAGCCATGAGAATGGTCAACCATCCCAAGCAAAAATTGGATCCACAAAAGATAATAGTCGTGGAAAAATCTCTTAAGACCATTTTCAAACTTTTGATTTTTATGAATATTTTTCTATTCGATAGTTATGTCTCGTTACATTTGAGAGGTTTTTTATCTCGCCTTTCGAAGGTATGTCCGGTTGTCGCAGTAAAAAGTGCTCGTAACACGCTGCTTGATATGAACCTTCCAATCCTCAAAGCAAATACAGGGCTGTTCATTGCAGCAAACAACCGGCAATCTCGGTCGTACCCCTATTCACGGAACGGGCAGGAGGCTTCAGATGGTGCAGTTGTGTTCGATCGAACAGGCAGTGGACGACGTGCTGGCGCGGTTGCCGGCGCATATCCACATGGGCATGCCGCTGGGCCTGGGCAAACCCAATCACTTCGTCAACGCGCTGTACCGGCGGATCAAAGCCCTGCCCGAGCGCTACCTGACGATCTACACCGCCCTGTGCCTGGGCCGTCCGACGCTGGGCGATGGTTTGCAGAAGCGCTTCATCGAACCCTTCGTCGAGCGCGTCTTCGGTGATTACCCGGAATTTGATTTCCTCGCCGATCTGCACCGTGACAGCCTGCCCGCCAACATCCGTATCGAGCAGTTTTTCATGCAGCCCGGCAGCCTGCTCAACAGCGCGCCGGCCCAGCAGGATTACGTCAGCAGCAACTACAGCCACGCCGCCCGCGACATCAACGCGGCCGGTCTGAATCTGGTGGCGCAACTGCTGGCCAGCAGCAGTGAACACCCGGACCGTCTGAGCCTGAGCTGTAACCCGGACATCACCCTCGACCTGTTGCCGATGATCGCCAAGCGCCGCGACGCCGGGGAAACCATTTTGCTGGTCGGCCAGGTGCACACCGATCTGCCGTACATGCCCGGTGACGCCGAAGTTGATATCGACACCTTCGACCTGCTGATCGACGCGAAGGACAGCAGCACGCTGTTTTCCACGCCGAACATGCCAGTGGGGTTTCAGGATCATTTCATTGGTTTGCACGCGAGTACGCTGGTGCGCGACGGCGGTACGTTGCAGATCGGCATCGGCTCGATGGGCGATGCGCTGACCGCCGCACTGCTCGCACGTCAGGCAGATAACGCCGGATACTCAGCATTGCTCGATGACATCAATCTCAGTCAGTGGGCGCAGTTGATCGAACGGGAGGGTGGCACCGCGCCGTTCGCCAAGGGCCTGTATGGCTGCAGTGAAATGTTCGTCAACGGTCTGCTGGTGCTGGCGGACGCCGGGATTATCCGGCGCAAGGTCTATCCCGACGTGCAGACGCAGGAACAGGCCAATGCTGGCACCCTCGATGAGGCCGCGCAGACTGACGGCATCTCGGTGCATGGCGGTTTCTTCCTTGGCCCGCGCAGTTTTTATGAGCGCCTGCGCGAGTTACCGCAGAGCAAACGTCTCGAATTCAACATGACCCGCATCAGCTACATCAACGAGCTGTACGGGCAGGAAGAATTGAAGCGCTTGCAGCGCCTTGATGCACGGTTCATCAACACCGTGTTCACCATGACGTTGCTGGGCGCGGGCGTCGCGGATCAGCTAGATGACGGACGGGTGCTCAGCGGAGTCGGCGGGCAGTACAACTTCGTGGCGCAGGGGCATGCGTTGCACGATGCGCGGTCGATTCTGATTCTGCGCAGCTGGCGTGAATCCGGGGGCGATGTCAGTTCCAACATCGTCTGGGAATACGGTCACTGCACGATCCCACGGCATCTGCGTGACATCGTCGTGACCGAGTACGGCATTGCCGATCTGCGCGGTAAATCCGACGCGGTCGTCATTGAATCGCTGCTGAACATCAGCGACTCCCGCTTTCAGCAGGGCCTGATCGAGCAAGCGCAAAAAGTCGGCAAACTGCCAAAGAATTTCCGTCTCGACCCACGCTTCGCCGACAACACGCCCCAACGTTTGCAGGCGATCGCCGCGCGGCATCCGAACCTGTTTCCGGAGTATCCGCTGGGCTGCGATTTCACCGCGATCGAACGGGATTTGCTGCGGGCGCTGAACTGGCTGAAGAGCAAATTCAAACTCACTGAGATTCTGGAACTGGGCAAGGCAGCCCTCGATGCGCCGGAGGCTTCGCTGTATCCCGAACACCTCGAACGCATGCAACTCACAAACCCGGAAGGCCTGAAAGAAGACCTCTTTCAGCGATTACTGCTCACCGGCCTTAAAGCCACCGCACAATAACTACCGGACCCAAAACAACTGTAGGAGTGAGCCTGCTCGCGATAGCGGTGTTTCAGCCGACGAATATATCGACTGACACTACGCTATCGCGAGCAAGCTCGGCTCCTACAGGTTAGGCGCATGCAAACGAGTGTATTGGATGGACGCTCACGGATGGGCTAAGAAAGTCTATGTGGTAGCCAGAGGAACCATCACCAATAGCTAAATGAATACCACTGATACCCTCATTCATCTGGGAGTTGATTTTGTAATCAATTTTGTTCGAGATGGAATCGTTAACGCCGATGGCAAATTCCGTAAGTTTCAGTCCGCGTTTGCCAGCAGCGAGATCCAGAAGTTTTATATGTTTTTCATTATTTATTTTTAATGAAGTTATGTTGTTTTCTTTTATTGTGAGCGAAGCCTCTTCGTTTGATATTCGATCGCTTAGCCATTTTAGAGATGTTTTTAGACCGGCAGGTAATTCGGGATTAGGCTTTCTAAGTACAGTCAGTATTCCAGAAATATTTAACGTGCCTGAAAATATAAAAGGGCAGGGCTCTAAAGGGTTCATGTGTGCGTAATGAACCTCAAAGAATTCTGCGACGGACTGCACGAAGTTCTCGGTCACATCTTCGCCAAGCAATGCATAAGGCTGTGCATGGGGAAGAATAGATACTTCTGCATTGGAATCGTTACCAGACAACGAAAACGTCTGGTAGGAGTTAAGCATATTCAATACATCTCGCTGCGAGCAGAGTGATTGCTGAAAGTCGCTGTCCATCAGAAGCTCTAGGCTGTAAAGTGCCGCGGCTAAGGATGGCTCAAATACTTGGGTCGCGCAGAAAATGATTTTTTTCGCTCTGTTTTTTGGCGATCTCAAATGTCATTTTTGCAGCTTCATTACTGAAAGAAAAAACGATGCTGTTTTTTGGAAATACCTCTAATTGAGCAATATTGGCCGTTGCGAATCCCAAAAGCTCGCATTCTCTGAGGAACTCATTCGAGTCGGCGATAATCGAAAATTCTTCATGATTGAAGAGCGTCGACGCTATATCTGGCGGTGCCATAAAACCCTCCTTTTTCTGAAGTACGCGGCAAGGGCGGTTGCCGCGCGGTGCTTTCAATTAATCTTCGGTATACGCCCAAGCCAACGGTGCCCATCCAAAATTGTCCGGGCCAGAAGTGATTCGATTAAGATTTTCTTTTGTGATTTTTTCAGTTTGCATTTGATTTTCCTTTTTTTGATTTTGTTGTGATCCCCCATGTCGCATGGGGGTGAGCGGATTAATGCATAAGTTGGTAATTATTTTAAATAATTATTTTCGCTTTTTAAGAATCAATTCGTATGTCTTGTTTTTAGAGATGGGTGGTTCGGTTATTTAAGAAGATCGCGTCTGTAGGGCTATTCTGAAAGTTGTAAATTCAAGGTTTTTCAATTGTGGTGAAAGGTCTTGTCTGGTTAGGTTTTATTTATGGGCTTTGTTTTCGGGGCTCATGCCAACCATGAACACAGGGGCACACAGTGCACACATCAAAGAAATACCTGACAGACGAATCTGTCCACCAAGCCTTACTCCTGACTGACTTAACCGAAAAAAACCAACCTGACCACGCAGTCCGACTACTGCTCAATGAAGTCCTTCAAGGACTCGCAGAAAAGGGCTGGCCCCCAGCCCAGTTGCAGGTGGGGCCAAGGATTGTGTCTGCAGAAGAAAACTACGGTTTGCTTGGTTACGACCCGACAGAAATTACCCTCGGCAGTGAGCACACACGTTGGGTGGATGAGCATTCGCTTTTGCGAACGCAGACCACGAGCCAGATTCCTGCGGCGCTTCAGCAGGCCGCCGAGGCTCGTCAGCCGGGACAAACTATTTTGCTGGCGGCACCGGGTATCACCTTCAGGCGTGATAGCCGAGATCGCTGGCACTGTGCCGAGCCTCATCAAATGGACATTTGGGTTTTGGGCGACCCGGAGCTGGCATCCCATGAGCATTTGCTGCGTCTTGTGGGCGATATTCTGCAGTCGGCCGTTCCTGAAAAATCCTGGGTTTATAGCGATAGTCCCCATCACTACACCGAGGGCGGAATTGAAGTGAATGTGTTAAATGATGGCGCGCCGGTCGAGGTTCTGGAGTGCGGGCGTATCGCGAAGTCGCTATTACAGCGTTTGCAGATTGATCCGCTGCGCCATGGCGGGCTCGCTCTTGGGATGGGGCTGGATCGCCTGACGATGTTGCGCAAAGGCATTCCTGATATTCGTTTGTTGCGTGATCAGAATGTTCGCGTGCAGGCGCAGATGCATGATCTGGATCCGTGGACTGCGGTATCTCGTTTGCCGTCGATTGCCCGCGATATCTCGTTGGCGGTAACGCCGGGATTGAGTGAAGAGGTATTGACCGAGAGGATGTTGCAAGCGGCGGGTGATTGCTCAAACTGGATTGAGGAGATGCGAATCAAGGGGCGTTGGCAGCGTTCGGATTTACCAGTTCAGGCTATTGAGCGACTCGGAATGTTACCGGGACAGGAGAACGTGCTTTTGCATGTTGTGCTGCGTGATTGTTCACGCTCAATTACTACCGGCGAGGCGAATGCCTTGTATGCGGATATTCAAGCTGCGTTGCATGAAGGGGTGCCGGGGGCGGGGTACAGAATGAATTTGTCGAAGGCTTGAGACTTACCTGTGGGAGCGGGCTTGCTCGCAAAAGTGCCGGATTAGTCGACGAATATCGACTGACACTACGCTATCGCGAGCAGGCTCACTCCTACAGGGGAGCTGCGATGTTGCTGGTTATTCGATGAAGGTAACGACGCCATCCTTCAGCGATTTCACGCGGGCCAGCGACTCAACGCGATAACCCTGCGAATCCAGTTCGGCGCGGCCGCCCTGGAACGACTTCTCGATGACGATGCCCAGTCCGGCAACGGTCGCGCCGGCCTGCTTGATGATCGAGATCAGCGCTTGCGACGCCTTACCGTTGGCCAGGAAGTCGTCGATGATCAGCACGCGGTCGCTGCTGGTCAGGTGACGCGGGGAGATGGCCACGGTGCTTTCGGTCTTTTTGGTGAACGAATAAACGGTCGCCGACAGCAGGTTTTCGGTCAGGGTCAGGGACTGTTGCTTGCGGGCGAAGATCACCGGCACGCCGAGGTTCAGACCGGTCATGATCGCCGGGGCGATGCCCGAGGCTTCGATGGTGACGATCTTGGTAATGCCCGAGTCCTTGAACAGCGTGGCGAATTCGTCGCCGATCAGCTTCATCAGGGCCGGGTCGATCTGGTGGTTCAGGAAGGCGTCGACCTTCAGGACCTGGTCGGAAAGCACAATGCCTTGTTCGCGGATTTTCTGGTGCAATGCTTCCATGAAGCTGTCCTCATTTGGCGCTTTGTGCGCCGAAGGTCTAGTAAAAAGGGGTCAATTCTAGCGCTTTAACATCGCGCGTATATCGGCCAATGCGTTGTTGCCGCGCACGGCTTTGACTTCGGTCGGTGTGTCGTCGTTGCCTTCCCAGGCCAGATCGTCCGGCGGCAGCTCATCGAGGAAGCGACTCGGCGCGCAGTCGATGATCTCGCCGTACTGTTTGCGCTTGGCGGCGAAGGTGAAGGCCAGGGTCTGGCGCGCGCGGGTGATGCCCACGTAGGCCAGGCGGCGTTCTTCTTCGATGGTGTCGGCTTCGATGCTGGAGCGGTGCGGGAGAATTTCCTCTTCCATGCCCATGATGAACACGTAGGGGAATTCCAGCCCTTTGGAGGCGTGCAAGGTCATCATCTGCACGCCTTCGGCACCGTCTTCTTCCTCCTGCTGACGCTCGAGCATGTCGCGCAGGACCAGTTTGCCGATGGCGTCCTCGACGGTCATTTCGCCTTCTTCGTCCTTCTCGAGGGTGTTTTTCAACGCCTCGATCAGGAACCAGACGTTGCCCATCCGGTAATCGGCAGCCTTGTCGCTGGAGCTGTTGGTGCGCAGCCAGTTCTCGTAGTCGATGTCCATGACCATGCTGCGCAGGGCCGAGATCGGATCCTCGCCGGCGCACTGCTCGCGGACCTTGTCCATGAAACGCTTGAAGCGCGACAGGCGATCGGTGAAGCGGCTGTCCAGATGCTCGCCGAGACCGATTTCGTCGGTGGCGGCGTACATCGAGATCTTGCGCTCGGTGGCGTAGTTGCCGAGTTTTTCCAGGGTCGTCGAGCCGATTTCCCGGCGCGGCACGTTGATCACCCGCAGGAAGGCGTTGTCGTCATCCGGGTTCACGATCAGGCGGAAGTAGGCCATCAGGTCTTTCACTTCCTGGCGGCCGAAGAAGCTGTTGCCGCCGCTCAGGCGGTACGGCACCTGGTGGTGCTGCAGCTTCAGTTCGATCAGCTTGGCCTGATAGTTACCGCGATAGAGAATCGCAAAGTCGCTGTAGGGACGGTCGGTGCGCAAGTGCAGGCTGAGGATTTCCATGGCCACGCGCTCGGCTTCGGCATCCTCGTTACGGCAACGAATCACGCGAATCTCGTCACCGTGGCCCATCTCACTCCACAGCTGCTTTTCGAATTCGTGCGGGTTGTTCGAGATCAGCACGTTGGCGCAGCGCAGGATGCGGCTGGTGGAGCGGTAGTTCTGCTCGAGCATCACCACTTTCAAGGACGGATAGTCGTCTTTGAGCAGCATCAGGTTTTCCGGCCGCGCGCCGCGCCAGGCGTAGATCGACTGGTCGTCGTCGCCCACCACGGTGAACTGGTTGCGCTTGCCGATAAGCATTTTCACCAGCAGGTACTGACTGGCGTTGGTGTCCTGATATTCGTCGACCAGCAGGTAACGCACCTTGTTCTGCCATTTTTCGAGAATGTCGGCGTGCTCTTCAAAGAGCTTCACCGGCAGCAGGATCAGGTCGTCGAAGTCCACCGCGTTGAACGCTTTGAGCGTGCGCTGGTAGTGGGTGTAGACGATGGCAGCGGTCTGCTCCTTGGGGTTGCGCGCATTTTCCAGGGCCTGGGCCGGCAGGATCAGGTCGTTTTTCCAGGCGCCGATCATGTTCTTGATCTCGTCGACGCCGTCGTCGCCCGCGTATTCCTTCTGCATGATGTCGGTCATCAAGGCTTTGACGTCGGTCTCGTCGAAGATCGAGAAACCGGGTTTGTAGCCCAGTCGCACATGTTCCTTGCGGATGATGTTCAGACCGAGGTTGTGGAACGTGCAGACGGTCAGGCCGCGACCTTCGCCGGCGCGCAGCAGGGTGCCGACCCGCTCTTTCATCTCGCGCGCAGCCTTGTTGGTAAACGTCATGGCGACAATGTACTGGGCACGGATGCCGCAGTTCTGGATCAGGTGCGCGATCTTGCGGGTGATCACGCTGGTTTTGCCGGAGCCAGCACCGGCGAGCACCAATAGAGGGCCGCCGACGTAGTTCACGGCTTCTTGCTGCCGGGGATTGAGTCGGGACATACGAAAATTCGGGAGTCGTTGACGAAATGGGCCGGCATTTTAACAGGCTCAGCGATTTGTGCTGCTCTGTCCGACTTGTGACGTACCACGCGATTCAAATTTGCCGGTTTTGTTACTTTCGCGGAGGATGCACGGTGATTTTGCGGCTAATGTTGTCATTCGTGACACAAAATAACGTTCTGATAATCGTTGTCATTGAACATCGCAACGGCATAATGCCCCGCCCACATCATTGCAGAGTCTAGGGAGCTAGCTTGTCTACGCCTGTCGAACCCTTGCGTTTGCTGCTACTGGCCGAAGAGCCAGCGTGGACAGCGTTATTGCGCAAGTGTCTGGCTCCGTTGGGGAGCGCGGCGGTGCTGATCAGCGCGCCGAGCTGGGAGTCGGTCAGCCGTTTGTTCGAAGACAACCGCCACGCGGTGTTGCTGACCATTCCGGCATTGCAACCGGCACCGGGCCGTTGCAGCCTGCCGACGGTCTTGCTGCTGGAACATGAACCGGACACCGCGCCCGTTGGCGTCAGCGACTGGCTGGTGTTCGACGCCCTCGACGCCGACATGCTCCGGCGTTGCCTGCGTCATGTGCGCGAACGCGGCGTTCTCGAAAACACCCTGCAACGTCTCGCCGAACAGGATCCGCTGACCGGCATCGCCAACCGTCAGGGTTTCCAGACCTTGCTCGCCGCGCGCCTCGCGGAAAACGACGGTCGCGGCCTGGCCCTCGGGCATCTCGATCTCGATAACTTCCGTCATGCCAACGATGCGCTTGGCCATCAGGCGGGCGACCGCTTGATCCTGCAAGTGGTGGCGCGGCTGAAAAGTCAGCTCGAGGCGGGCGATCAACTGGCGCGCCTCGGCAGCGATGAATTTGCCTTGCTGATCGATACCCGTCGTGCGCCACAACGCGCCGAGTGGATGGCCGAACGCATCACCGAAGCGCTCGCCGAACCTTACTGGGTCGATGGCGAAAGCCTGCTGATCGGCTCCAGTCTCGGCATCGCCCATGCCCGGGCGCAGGGCGGCGCTGACCCGCTGATGTGGCACGCGCACATCGCCATGCAGCAGGCGAAAAGTACGCAGGGCTGCACCTTTCATATCTTCAACGAGCGCATCAACCGCAATGCGCGGAGCATGGCTGATCTGGAAAGCGAACTGCGCCGGGCCTTGCGCCGCGATGAGCTGGAGCTGCATTACCAGCCCCGTCTGAACATGCAGGATGGCCAGATTGTCGGCCTCGAAGCCTTGGTGCGTTGGCGTCACAGCGAGCGCGGCCTGCTGCCGCCGAGTGAATTCGTGCCACTGGCCGAGCAGAGTGGTTTGATCGTGCCGTTGGGTTACTGGGTGATTTCCCGAGCGCTGCGAGACATGCAGGCGCTGCGCGAGCGCGGGCTGCCGGCGCTGCACATGGCGATCAACCTGTCGTTCCGCCAGTTTCAGGACAGTCAGCTGTTACCGACATTGAGCCGCTTGATCGCCGAACGTGGCGTAGAGGCGCAGTGGCTGGAATTCGAACTGACCGAAACCGCGGTGATGCGCCGCAGCGATCTGGTCAAACAGACCATGGATGCTCTCGGCCGCCTCGGCGTGCGCTTCTCGCTGGATGACTTTGGCACCGGGTTCTCGTCGTTCGTGCACCTCAACAGCCTGCCGATCACCTTGCTGAAGATCGACAAGAGCTTCGTCGGTGGCATGGAACAGCGTGAAGAGAATCGCAAACTGGTGCACGCGATGATCAATCTTGCGCACAACCTGCATCTGGAAGTGGTGGCGGAAGGGGTCGAGACGCCGGAGCAACTGGAACTGCTGCGTGGGTTTGGCTGCGATCAGGTGCAGGGCTATCTGATCAGCCGGCCGTTGCCGTTGGTGGAGCTGGTCGAATATCTGACCTTCGGCTCAAGCCAACAACCAGCGCTCGAAATCGTCAGCTGAACACAATCTCCGGATTAGGCATGAACCCCTGTGGGAGCGAGCCTGCTCGCGAAAGCGGTGTGTCAGGCAAAGATGATTTGTCTGACCGACCGCATTCGCGAGCAGGCTCGCTCCCACAAACCGAAACTCATTCAGTCTGAGGGATGTTAAAGCCCTGAGATTGCGGTTCCCGCCGAATCATCCGCTTCATCTTCCACTCAAACGCCAGCGTCAGACTCACCGCCGCGCACGCCAGGCCCAGCGCCAGCCCCCACCAGACCCCCGTCGGTCCCCAGTTCAGGTGAAATGCCATCCACCACGCCGCCGGTGCGCCGATCAACCAATAGCAACCAAGCCCGACCAGAAAAGTAGTCTTGGCATCTTTGAGTCCACGGATGCAGCCCATGGCAATCGTCTGCGTGCCGTCGAACAATTCAAACCACGCCGCCACGGCCAACAGGCTCACCGCCAGACGAATCACCTCGGCAAACGCCGGATCGTTATGGTCGAGGAACAGCCCGACCAACTGGTTCGGCAGCAACCAGAACACCATGGCGAAACCCAACATCACCACCGCGCCGAAAGCGATGCCAACCCGCCCGGACATCCGCGCATCACTCAGTTGCCCGGCGCCGTAATGCTGGCCGACACGCATGGTGATCGCGTACGACATGCCCGCCGGTACCATGAACGCCACCGAGACGATTTGCAGGGCGATCTGATGCGCTCCCATCTGGGTGCTGCCCATGGTGCCCATGCACAACGCTGCGAAGGCGAACAAACCGACCTCCACCGCATAAGTACCACCAATCGGCAGGCCGAGGCGCCACAGTTCCTTGAGGTATTGCCGGTTCGGCCGTGACAGGCCGGCGCGCAACGGATAGGCGTCGTAGGCCGGATGCCGGCGTATGTGCCAGGCCAGCGCCAGCGCCATGCAGCTGGCAACAATCGCCGTGACCAGGCCGATGCCCATCAAGCCGAGTTTGGGCAGGCCGAACATGCCTGTAATCAATGCGTAATTGAGCAGGAAGTTGGCCACGGTGCCGCCAAGGCTGATGACCATCACCGGAGTCGCCCGTCCAATCGCGCTGGTAAAACCGCGCAAGGCCATGAAGCTCAAATAGCCGGGCAGGGCGAAGGGCAGGGCAATCAGAAACTGCCCGGCGGCATCGACGTTGGTTTCGGTCTGGCCGAACAGCAATAACACCGGTTTGAGGTTCCACAGCAACAAGCCCGCGCCCAGCGCCATCAACCAGGCCAGCCACAGCCCGGCTTGGGTCAGCCGCGCGGCGCCAATGATGTCGCCGGCGCCTTTGCGAATAGCCACCAGCGTGCCGACCGCCGCAATCACGCCGATGCAGAAGATCGACACGAAGGAATAGCTCGCCGCGCCCAGACCGCCACCGGCCAGAGCTTCGGGGCTGATGCGCGCCATCATCAGGGTGTCAGTCAGCACCATCAACATGTGCGCCAACTGTGAAGCGATCAACGGCCCCGACAGCCGCAGGATGGCCCAGAGTTCGGTACGCACGGGATGCTGCATGGTCATCACCACTCAGTTTCAGAGGGAACAGGAGACCGTCGATTCTCGGCGCTTGGAAGGCAATGCACAAAAGGATAAAAAGGATGGGTGGCATGATTAAAACTCATCATGAGAGGATTCTGCCAAGTTGGCATTAACCCGCTGTAGGAGCTTTCCGAATGTCTCGTCGTCTTCCTCCCTTGTATGCCCTGCGCGCATTTGAAGCGGCGGCGCGGCATAGCTCGTTCACCCGTGCGGCTGAGGAGCTGTCGATTACCCAAAGCGCGGTCAGTCGACATATTCGTACGCTCGAAGAGCATTTCGCCTGTCGGTTGTTTCACCGCAGCGGACGCAATCTGCAACTGACCGAATCGGCGCGGATGTTGTTGCCGGGTATCCGTGACGGCTTCGCGGCGCTGGAACGCGCCTGCAACACCTTGCGCGCCGAAGACGACATCCTGCGCATGAAAGCGCCGTCGACCCTGACCATGCGCTGGTTGTTGGCTCGGCTCAGTCGGTTCCGCCATTTGCAGCCGGGCAATGAAGTGCAACTGACCAGCGCGTGGATGGATGTTGATTCGGTTGATTTCAATAATGAGCCGTTCGATTGCGCCGTGTTGCTCAGCGACGGTCATTTTCCGCCAGATTGGGAAGCCAGCCTGCTGTTCCCCGAAGAGCTTATCCCGGTGGGCGCACCGAATCTGCTGAACGATCAACCCTGGGACGTGGCCCGGCTGGCCAGTGCCGAATTGCTGCACCCGACACCCGACCGCCGCGACTGGCGCAGTTGGCTGGAGCATATGGGGTTGGCCGATCAAGTCTCGCTCAAGGGCGGACAGGTGTTCGATACGCTGGAGTTGGGGATGATCGCGGCGGCACGTGGTTACGGTGTATCGATGGGCGATCTGTTGATGGTCGCCGAAGACGTGGCGCAAGGAAGACTGAGCCTGCCGTGGCCAACCGCGGTCGCCAGCGGACTGAATTATTACCTGGTGTGGCCAAAGACGCGTTCGGGAGGTGAACGTTTGCGCCGCCTCAGCGACTTTCTGCAAGGCGAAGTCCGTGCCATGGCGCTGCCGGATGTAACACGCTTGAGCTGAAACGTTAGAGCCGCCACAATGCCGGCCTTATGCCATAACCCTACTGTCCGCTCAAGTATTCGGCTCTGCCGCCGAATACGTGCATGTGGAACCGTCGTGCCGGTATCCAAGATTCACCCCCATTAGAAAATTATCCGAGCTGCGATCAAGGAGGATCGGCAAGTTCGGCCAGGAGCTGATCATGTCTCAACCTCGCGCTCGGATCGCCTCGCAGCTGGGCCTCGCGCTCGCCGTGATACTGGCGATAGTCATAAGCGGCAGTACGGTATTCGCCTTGCGTTCGCTGGATACCGCCAACCTTGCTACCCGTGAAGAGCATCTCGCCAGTGAAGCGCGTCTGCTCGCCGACCAATTGAGCACCTTCCACGGCACGCTGCGCGAAAGCACCCAGCGTCTGAGCGGGCTGTTCGAAAAGCGTTTCAGCGCAGGTTTGAGCATTCACCCGAGTGAACCGGTGACCGTCGCCGGCACCCAGACACCGGGCCTGCACTTGGGCAGTGAAGTGATGAACAACAACTTCAAGGAAGTCGACGAGTTCAAGCAGATGACCGCCGGCGTCGCCACGCTGTTCGTGCGCAGTGGCGAAGACTTTGTCCGCGTCAGCACCTCCCTGACCAAGCAGGACGGCAGCCGCGCCATTGGCACCTTGCTCGATCACGCTCACCCGGCCTATGCGAAGCTGATGGCCGGGCAGGGTTATGTCGGTCGCGCCCTGTTGTTTGATCGTTCCTACATGACTCAATACACGCCAGTGCGTGATGGCAGCGGCAAAGTGATTGCCGTGCTGTTTGTCGGCTTTGATTACACCGATGCGCAGAACGCTCAGTTCGACAACCTCAAGCGCTTCCGCATCGGCCAGACCGGCTCGCTGGCGCTGCTGGATGAGCAAAATAAATGGCTGGTGGCCCCGGCGGGCGTGCAGGCATTGGATCAGGCGGTTACGGTGATTGGCGGCTTGGCCAAAACCCCGGGCAAAGGCCAGTTCTGGAGCGACAAGGCTGAAGACTTCTACAGCGTTTCGGTGCCGTTCGACGGTGGGCCGTGGGCGGTCGTGGCGAGCATGCCGAAAGCCGAGATCCGCGCGGTGACCTGGAGCGTCGGTACGCAACTGGCAATTGGCAGCCTGCTGGCGATGCTGCTGGCGGTCGGTTCTGTGGTCTGGCTGCTGCGCAGCAAATTGGCTCCGTTGAGTGACCTGGTGCGTCAGGCCGAAGCCTTGGGCGCCGGTGATCTGAGCGTGCGTCTGAACGTGTCGAGCAACGACGAAATCGGTCAGTTGTCCCGCGCCTTCAACCAGATGAGCCAGGCGCTGTCGACCATGGTCGAGCACATCCGCCGCGCCTCGGAGGAGGTCAACAGCCGCGCTCAGGCGTTGTCCGGTTTGTCCGGCGGCGCGTACGAAGGCATGGAACAGCAGTCCGGCGAGATCACCAGCATGGCGGGCGCGGTTGAAGAGTTCAGCGCGACCTCGCTGGACATCGCCGACAACATGGGCGCCACCCAACGCCTGGCGCAGGAAAACGCCCAGCAGACGCAGATCGGTCGCAGCTCGATGGAAGAAGCTTCGTCCTCTCTGGAGCAAATCGCTGGCGCGCTGAACACGACCGCTACCGTGATCAACACCTTGGGCCAGCGCTCCCAGGAAATCGGCGGCATTGTCAGCGTGATCACCTCGATTGCCGAACAGACCAACCTGCTGGCGCTCAACGCTGCGATTGAAGCCGCCCGTGCCGGCGAGCAAGGTCGCGGTTTTGCCGTGGTAGCCGATGAAGTGCGCAGCCTGGCTTCGCGCACCCGTCAGGCGACCGACGAGATTTCCAGCATGATCCACAGCATCCAGCAGGAAACCGGCAACGCGATCAGCACCATGGAACAGGGCAATGTGCTGATGCAGGAAGGCTTGTCGCGCAACGCCAACGTGGCGTCGGCGCTGGCGCGTATCGATGAGCAGAGCCGTTCGGCGGGGCAGCAGTTTGCGGCGATTACCACGGCGACTCAGGAGCAGAGCAGCACCGCGACGTTGTTGAGCAGCAATTTGCAGAGCATTGCGTTGGCCAACAGCGAGCAGCGTGAAGTGGTTTCCAACTTGGCCGTGACCGCCAAGGAGCTTGAGAAGTTGGCGGCGGACTTGCGTTCCGAAGTTGATCGCTTCCGTTGATGTAGGGCTGAAATAGCTATCGCGAGCAGGCTCACTCCTACAGGCATATCGGGTGGTCACAATGTTTGTGATCACTGAAGATCCCTGTAGGAGTGAGCCTGCTCGCGAATGCATCACTGAAGATCTTCGGCTGAACCTGCAATCTATCGATCTAATACGCTTGCTGAAACGTTTCCGCAGCGCTATAAAAATGGCACAACTCCAATAAAGGCTGCTGCCATGTCCCCGCTCAAACTTGCCGTCGCCCTCGGCGCATTCACTGCTGCTTCCCACGCCATGGCCTGGGATTACGTCCTTCTCGATGCCAACAAGCCCGCACAAAACTGGACCATCACCAGCGAGCAGCTCGGCGTGAAAACCGACAAACCCTTCTCCGTGAGCCTGCGTACGTTGCACGGTGGGCGGCAGGAAGGCGTCAGCATCGTCGACATCGATAACGGCACGATGAAACTCTCGGTAGTGCCAACGCGTGGCATGAACGTTCTGCACGCCTCCGTTGGCGACGTGCGCATGGGCTGGGATTCGCCGGTCAAGGACGTGGTCAACCCGGCCTTTATCGAGCTTAACGGGCGCGGCGGTCTCGGCTGGCTGGAAGGCTTCAATGAACTGGTAACCCGCTGTGGTTACGAATGGGTCGGCCATCCCGGCATGGACAATGGCGAGTTGCTGACCCTCCATGGGCGCGCCGCCAACATCCCGGCCAGTACTGTCACGCTGCACATCGACGAAAAACCACCCTACGCGATCAGTCTGCGCGGCGAGCTGAAAGAGCAGGCCTTCAAGAAAGTCGACTTCTCGGTCGTCACGCAATTGGTCACCGAGCCCGGTAGCGTGCGTTTTGCACTCAACGATACGCTGACCAACAACGGCGATTATCCAAAGGAATACCAGGCGCTGTATCACAGCAACTTCAGCACGCCGTTCCTCGAGCAGGGCGCCCGTTTTGCTGCACCGGTAAAACAGGTCTCGCCTTTCAACGACAAGGCCAAAGGCGATTTGCCCGACTGGCAGACCTACCGCGCACCCACCAAGGACTACGACGAAACCGTCTACAACGTCGTGCCTTACGCCGATGCCAAAGGCGAAACCCTGACTGTGTTGCACAACAAGGCGGGCAGCCTCGGTGTTTCCGTTGGCTTCAACACGCAGCAGTTGCCGGTGTTCTCCCTGTGGAAAAACACCGATACCCAAGGACAGGGCTATGTCACGGGGCTGGAGCCGGGCACCAGTTTTTCCTACAACCGCCGCTATCAGCGTCCGCTGAATCTGGTGCCAACCATTGCACCGAAGGAACACAAACAGTTCCAGATCAGCTACAGCCTGCTCGCAGACAAAGGTGCTGTGGATAACGCCTTGAAGCGTGTGACCGAGATTCAGGCCGGGCGCGAAACCGAAGTGCGGCAAACGCCGCTGGTTGATCTGACCGAGCATTAAGGCGTCGCCGGCCGGTATTGCAGCGCTTCGGCCAAGTGCTCACGCTTGATTGCATCGACTTGTTCAAGGTCTGCCAGGGTTCTGGCGACTTTGAGCAAACGATGGGCTGAGCGCAGCGACAAGGTCAGTCGCTCACAGGCGGATTCCAGCCAGGTTTCATCGGCTGTGGATAACTTGCAGTACCTTTTCAGTCCCGGCAGATCGAGAAAGGCGTTGGCGCAGGACTGACGTTTCAGTTGCCGTTCTCGCGCCTCGGCAACACGTTGCGCGGCAGTGGCGCTGTCTTCGCCCGGCTTAAACGTCGGATTCAACGCCGTCGCTTCCCGCGCCACCGTCAGGTGCAGATCAATCCGATCCAGCAGCGGCCCTGAAAGCTTGTTGCGGTAGCGCTGAACCATGTCCGGTGTGCACGAACACTTGCCGCTCGGTTCGCCAAGATATCCACAGGGACACGGATTCATCGCCGCCACCAACTGAAAGCGCGCTGGAAAGCGCACGCGATCCTTGGCTCGGGCAATCACGATATGCCCTGACTCCAGCGGCTCGCGCAGCACCTCCAGCACCTTGCGATCAAACTCCGGCAGCTCATCGAGAAACAGCACGCCATGGTGGGCGAGGGTGATTTCGCCGGGTTGCGGTTTTGAGCTGCCACCCACCAGCGCGGGACCGGATGCGGAATGGTGCGGCTGGCGAAACGGCCGCTGTGGCCAATGGGTCAACGGCACGCCGCTGGCGACAGATTGAATCGCCGCAACCTCAAGGGCTTCGCATTCGGACAACGGCGGGAGCAACCCCGGCAATCGACTGGCCAACAATGTCTTGCCCGTTCCCGGTGGTCCGCTGAACAGAAGGTTGTGCGCACCCGCTGCCGCAATCAGCAGCGCTCGCTTTGCTGCTTTTTGCCCCTGCACTTCGTTGAGGTCGGGATAAGGTCTGGCGGCATGGATCAAACCATCCGACACGTAAGGCTCCACCGGCGTATGGCCGTTGAAATGCGCCACCGCCTCCAGCAGATGATCCACCGCAAACACCTTCAGCCCGGAAGCCAGACACGCCTCCTCGGCATTTGCTCGTGGCACCACCAGCGCCCGCCCGGCCTTGCGCGCCGCCAGTGCCGCTGGCAACACCCCGCGCACCGGCCGCACAGCACCGGACAACGCCAGCTCACCGAGGCATTCCACATCGTCCAGCGTGAGACACGGCACCTGTACGCTCGCCGACAGAATCCCCAAGGCAATCGCCAGATCAAACCGCCCGCCATCCTTGGGCAAATCCGCCGGTGCCAGATTCAGGGTGATCCGCCGCGCCGGAAACTGCAGCCCGGAATTGATGATGGCGCTGCGCACCCGATCCTTGCTCTCCTTCACCGCCGCCTCGGGCAGCCCGACCATGGTCAGCGACGGCAGACCGTTGGCCAGATGGACTTCGACGGTGACAGCGGGGGCTTCCACGCCAATCTGGGCGCGGCTGTGGACGATGGAGAGGGACATGGTCGTTCCTTGAGCTGAATCGGGGAGCCGCTTCCTGCGGGTTTTTGAAGGGTAGTTGAGCCGGGTTTCAGTGCTGGAATAGAGGTTTACAAGACGTATCAAAACCCAGTGGCGTGTCACTGCTTCTCTGAATTGGAGCGTTGACTCTCGACCGGCATTGACGGATCCTCCCGTTCGAGGACTGCAACTGCGCATTCGTCGGGACTGGGCACCAGTAAAAGCTCCCCCGCATTTTTGGCAGCAGAGAACTCTGGTTTCTCTGAAGTAGTGACGACGGGCCAGCTCGTCGGATTCTGAACCCAAGGCTGCAAAGCCAGGAGCTAAAGAATCGCTGCGACTACTCCTCCAAACACAAAAAAGGCGTCCTATGGACGCCTTTTTTATTTTTCACTCAGGACCTTCTACCGGCCAGCGCGCCGCTTGGCTCAAGCGCTGGCCCACATGTAACAGCAACTTCAATAAATCGCCGTTGATTGGCTGACATATCCCCAGCCAAACGGAGTGCTTCGAGGTGCAAATCAACAATCTGAAATAGCTTTTCCTTCCTCTTCTTATTCTTCACAGATACCTCCATCTTGATGGGCGTATTTCGTTTGCCAATGTAATGACATGCGTAAGGGCTGCGTAACTGGGCGCAGACGCTGATGTTTGTAGGGCCGTGCCCTAATAGTTGTAGGACGCTGGCGAAAGGGTTTCGACGGTCTTGTATCGCGGAGTCGGATGCTCCAGTTTGGCCGCTCAATGCAGCCTCTGGAGACGAAAAATGAACCGCAACGGTATGCGTCCGATTCATCCGGGAGCGATTCTGAAGAAGGAGTTCATGGAACCGCTGGGCATGACGGTCATGGATCTGGCCATGCCCACGAAATGGCCGGAAAGTGAGATCGAAAAGCTTGTGAAATGCCAGCTCAGGATCTGCGCCGACTTGGCAATCAGACTTGCCATTCATCTCAACACGACGCCTGAGTTCTGGATGAGTCTTCAGTCGACTTACGATTTGCGCAGGGCCCAGCTCAGGCATGCGGGCTTATAGCGACTGCAGCATCCGCGAAGCCCTTTTCCACCAAGGCCCCGTTATTGGGCGCTTCGGCTCTTCACGTTCCACCACCATCAACGGCACATCCTGCAACCGAATCCATGGCTGGTTATTCCAGTGCAGCAAACTCAATGTCATGTCCGGCCAGTTGAGCAAGCTGAGGTGTGGGCGTTCGCTTGTGGTGGGATGTTGGGTGTCGCGCAGGGTGGGGATGACTTGGTGGGTGAGCCATTCGCGCAAGGCTCGGTATTCGGGACAGTAGTGGTAGACGAGGAGGGCGTAGATACCGGATTCGCTGATCAGCAGGGTGTTTTCGATTTGGTTGTGGATCAGGGTTTTGCGGGTCTGGTATTGGTCTGAGTCGAGTTTTCGCAGGATGCGTTCGTTTAGGTAGATGTGAAGTAAGCGACCGAGGTCGCGGGCGGAGAACCAGGGTTGGTTCTGGATGAGGAGGGCGTGGAGGGGGAGTTTGTGGCGGGTGAATGTGTGCGGCGTTAGATAAGTCTCTTCTTGATTCATAGAGCAGTTCCTCTTGCTTAAGGGGCTGCCCTCAATCGTCGCCAAACGATTGGGTGGCAGTTGTACGCGGGTTGGCGAACCGGAGCAAAAGGAACCCGGCAGACCCGAAGGTCTCCCACGCACAACCGCCATGAAACGATGTGGCGGTAAATGTAGCCGCCATCATGGTTGTCGTGCGCCTTAAGCTATCCAGGTCGCCAAACCCGGTGCTGAACATTCAGCATCGGGTGAGCTTAGAAACCTGGGCTTTTCGGCGCAATCGGACGGCGGTGGTGCAAGTTGTAGGACGTTGCCGGGATGGTTGAAGGGCTGAAGATCAAAAGATCGCAGCCTTCGGCAGCTCCTACAGGGGATTGCGGAGTTACTCAGCAGGTGGCGTCAGCTTTGCTTCCATCTCGGCGACCTTCGCTTCGAGGCTTTCGAGGCGAGCGCGAGTGCGGGCCAGCACGACCATCTGACTATCGAACTCTTCACGGCTGACCAGATCGAGTTTGCCGAACGCACTTTGCAGCAGCATTTTGAACTGGCTTTCGATTTCGGCTTTCGGCAGCGGGGTGTCGCCGCTGAACAGGCGGGAGGCGGTGCCGCTCAGGGCGTCGAGGAAGTCTTTGGGCGCGAGCATGGTAAGTGTCCTGTAAACAATGGCCGGCAGTGTATCACGCAGTGTCTATAGTCAATCTCGCAGGCAGGGATGCACGCTTTTCGCGCAAGCGGACGGATGGCGATGCACTGTTGTTGTGCGTATCCGCGACGCCTTTTGCACGGGAGCGCCTGCGGCAGCGGCCAAGGGATTGAAATCAGTGGGTTTTGGCGAGATGGCAAGGTTTCTGCTTAGTCACCTGTGACCCATGCACTGATGCAGTCGCTGTGACGAATGCAGTGCGGCAGACGGAGCGGGGAGTTTCGTCGGCAGCGGTTAGCTGGCGTCAGTCGGGCAGGTAAGGCCGACGATGCGTTACAAAGCCAGGCACTGCGCTTAGACTTGAGTCGGGTTTGTTTTCCTGGGGCAAGTCCACCAATTCGGGAGAGAGTTTTCATGAAGCTAGTCACTGCCATCATCAAGCCGTTCAAGTTGGACGACGTGCGCGAGTCGCTGTCCGAAATCGGCGTGCAGGGCATTACCGTTACTGAAGTCAAAGGCTTCGGCCGGCAGAAGGGTCACACCGAGCTGTATCGCGGCGCGGAATATGTGGTCGATTTTCTGCCCAAGGTGAAAATCGACGTGGCCATCGACGACAAGGATCTGGATCGGGTGATCGAGGCGATCACCAAGGCGGCCAACACCGGCAAGATCGGTGACGGCAAGATCTTCGTGGTCAATCTGGAACAGGCGATCCGCATCCGTACCGGCGAGACCGATACCGACGCGATCTAAGCGCCGCCACAAACCCCCAACGCCCCAGGAGAAAACAATATGACTCTGCGTAAATTCGCAGGGCTAGGAGCCCTGTTGTCCATCGTAATGCCAAGCCTTGCAATGGCGGCAGACGAAGTGGCGGCCCCAGTCCTCAATTCCGGCGACACTGCCTGGATGCTCACCTCGACAGCCCTCGTGCTGTTCATGACCATCCCGGGCCTGGCGCTGTTCTACGGCGGCATGGTTCGCTCGAAAAACATTCTTTCCGTGATGATGCAGTGCTTCGCCATTACCGGTCTGATCAGCATCCTGTGGGTCATTTATGGCTACAGCATTGCGTTCGACACTACCGGCATGGAGCAGGGCGTCGTCAACTTCAACTCGTTCTTCGGCGGCATGGGCAAGGCGTTCCTCGCCGGTGTCACGCCTTCGAGCCTGACCGGTCCTGCGGCGTTGTTCCCTGAGGCGGTGTTCATCACCTTCCAGATGACCTTCGCGATCATCACCCCGGCGCTGATCGTCGGTGCGTTCGCCGAGCGGATGAAGTTCTCCGCGATGCTGATATTCATGGGCATCTGGTTCACCCTGGTTTACGCGCCGATCGCGCACATGGTCTGGTCCGGCAACGGCGGCCTGATGTGGGACTGGGGCGTACTCGACTTCGCCGGCGGCACCGTGGTGCACATCAACGCCGGTGTGGCTGGTCTGATCGCCTGCCTGGTATTGGGCAAGCGCAAAGGCTTCCCGACCACCCCGATGGCCCCGCACAACCTCGGTTACACCCTGATGGGCGCGGCGATGCTGTGGGTCGGCTGGTTCGGCTTCAACGCCGGTTCCGCTGCGGCGGCCAACGGCACTGCCGGTATGGCGATGCTGGTTACCCAGATCGCGACCGCTGCGGCTGCGCTGGGCTGGATGTTTGCCGAGTGGATCACCCACGGCAAGCCAAGTGCATTGGGCATTGCTTCGGGTGTGGTTGCCGGTCTGGTAGCGATCACTCCGGCGGCTGGCACCGTGGGCCCGATGGGCGCACTGGTGATCGGTCTGGCGGCAGGCGTGGTGTGCTTCTTCTGCGCCACCACCCTGAAACGCAAACTCGGTTATGACGATTCCCTCGACGCATTCGGCGTACACGGTATCGGCGGTATCCTCGGCGCAATCCTCACCGGCGTGTTCGCCGCTCCGGCTCTGGGTGGCTTCGGCACCGTTACCGATATCGGCGCGCAAGTCTGGATTCAGATCAAAGGCGTCGGCTTCACGGTGATCTACACCGCGATCGTCACCTTCATCATCCTCAAGGTTCTGGACGCTGTGATGGGTCTGCGTGTGACCGAGGAAGAAGAATCGGTTGGCCTCGATCTGGCACAACACAACGAACGCGGCTACAACCTGTAAGTACGCGCACTAAAAAACTTGCCCGGTTCGCCGGGCATTTTTTTGTCTGGAATTTGTCGCAGAGAGAGCAGCTGAAAGGATTTTTCGTACGTCTTTGGTCGTGTTTACGACGGGCGTTTTTCTGCGGGCAATGGCTTACGCAATTGCAGGAATATTAGGGCCTTTGTTTTTTCCCAGAGCGCGCTAGAATGCGCCCCGAACGTGCGGAGAACTGTATGTGGCAACAGACTCTGATAACCCTGCGGGCAAGGCCCCGGGGCTTTCATCTGGTAACGGACGAGTTACTCGCCGGGCTGCCTGAACTCAGGGAGTGCCGGGTTGGTCTGTTGCATTTGTGGCTGCAGCATACCTCGGCGTCGTTGACCATCAACGAGAACGCCGATCCGGCGGTACGTCGCGACTTCGAACGATTTTTTAATCGTCTGATCCCACAAGGAACAGACGGCTATGAGCATAACGACGAAGGCCTGGACGACCTCCCGGCGCACTTCAAGGCCAGCGTGCTTGGCTGCCAGATCAGTCTGCCGGTTTCGGCAGGTCGCCTGGCACTGGGAACCTGGCAAGGCGTTTATCTGGGCGAGCACCGTGATCATGGCGGTGCTCGAAAAGTCCTCGCCACCTTGCACGGTGAAGGGGCGTAAACCGTTGGTCACCAATGGTTACTGATTTTTTAACGGCGACTTTCGACAGTTGCCAAAGCTGGTCTATAACTAATCTGCTTTTCGCAAGTCATGAGGTAGAACATGAGCGACGATGATCTGGAAAACGACGACCTCGAAGTAGGCGACGAAGACGAGGCCGAGGAAGGTCTTGAAGCAGCAGCGGAAGACGTTGCTGACGACGATGGTGGCGACGATACGCCGGCTCCGGCAGCCAAAGGCAAAGCCAAGGCCGCGGTGTCGGTAGACGAGTTGCCGAGCATTGAAGCCAAGAACAAGGAACGCGACGCCCTGGCCAAGGCCATGGAAGAGTTCCTGTCGCGCGGCGGCAAGGTTCAGGAAGTGGAGGCCAATGTGGTCGCCGATCCGCCCAAGAAGCCGGACAATAAGTACGGTAGCCGCCCTATCTGAGGCGTGCCGCTGGCTTGCTGAAAAAGCCCGCCGTCGCTGCGGGCTTTTTCATGCCTGAAATAAAAGCGCTCGTTCACTGCGACATTGTGGCGAGGTAGCTTGCTCCCGCTGGGTTGCGAAGCGACCCCAAAATCTGCAAACAAATTTTTTCAGGAATACAGTGTTGGCTGGTTTTACGACTGCTGCGCAGCCGAGCGGGAGCAAGCTCCCTCGCCACAAAAAACACTTTTATATCAGGCGGAAATGGCATTCCAGCGTGCGAGAACGGCTGGCAAATCGGTCAGGCTGCGAATTTCTGCATCGGGCTGACGCTCGGCTTCCCAGACTTTGCCCGCCGGATTGAACCAGATCGCGCGCATCCCCGCCTGCTGCGCCCCGGCAATGTCATCACCCGGATGATCACCGATATGCACGGCGGTTTCTGCCGTGGCGCCACCGCGCTGCAACGCCTCATGAAACAGGCGCGCATCCGGTTTGGCGATGCCGATATCTTCCGCACACAAGGCAAACTTGAAGTAATCCGCCAGGCCCAATCGACGCACATCGGCATTGCCATTGGTGACCACGCCGAGGGCGTAATGGTTGGCAAGAATCTCCAGCACTGGCTCGACTTCGGGGAACACTTCGATCTGATGCCGCGCATGCAGAAATACTTCAAAACCCTTGTCCGCCAGGTCGGTTGCTTCGCCATGGGCATAGCCGGCTTCTTCCAGCGCATGAAACAACACCCGTCGACGCAAAGCACTGATGCGATGCTTGAGTCCCGGCTCATTGGTCAGCACCCGCTCGCGAATCGACCACAAATGCTCCACCGGCACCGCGCCCAGATTCGGCGCATGTTCGCTCAGCCATTCGCGCAATACCGCTTCGGCGCTGACGATCACCGGGGCGGTGTCCCACAAGGTGTCGTCGAGGTCGAAGGTGATCAATTGGATGCTCATGAATCGTCGCCTTTCATGCGTTTGGCCCGTGGGTGGGCGCTGTCGTAGACCGCCGCCAGGTGCTGGAAGTCCAGATGGGTGTAGATCTGCGTGGTCTTGATGTCGGAGTGGCCGAGCAATTCCTGCACCGCGCGCAGGTCCTGCGAGGATTCCAGCAGGTGGCTGGCAAAGGAGTGCCGCAGCATGTGCGGGTGCAGGTTCTGCCCCAGCTCGCGTTCGCCGGCGAGTTTCACTCGTACCTGAATCGCTCGCGGGCCGAGCCGCCGGCCTTGCTGGCTGACGAACACGGCGTCGTCTGCGGGGTTGGTCATCGCCCGTAACGGCAGCCATTGTTCCAGTGCTTCACGGGCCTTTTTGCCCACCGGCAGCAACCGGGTTTTGCTGCCCTTGCCGAGCACCTGAACCATGCCGTCAGCGAGGTCGAGCTGATCAAGATTGAGTCCGGTCAATTCGGACAGGCGCAGGCCGGAGGAATAGAACAACTCCAGAATCGCCTGATCGCGCCGCGCAAGAAAATCATCCTCGACTGCACCTTCAAGCAATTGCAACGCGCGGTCGGTATCGAGGGTTTTCGGCAGGCGACGTTCGCCCTTCGGCGGTGCCAGACCGGTTGCCGGATCGTGGTCACAGAGGCCTTCGCGATTCAGATAGTGGTAAAGCCCGCGCACTGCCGAGAGCAGGCGGGCGAGGCTGCGCGAAGACTGGCCTTGCGCATGCAGGCGGGCGATCAGGCTGCGCAGGCGTTGGATATCCAGCGCGGCCCAGCTGCCGATGTTCTGCTTCACACACCAGCCAAGGACTTTATCGAGGTCGCGGCGGTAAGCCGACAGCGTGTGCGGCGACACCTGTCGCTCACTGCGCAGGTGTTCGCAGTAAGCGTCCAGTTGCCGTTCCATGTTCAGCGTACCGAGCGCAGGGAGCTATTGACCCGTGGCAGCACGCGGCCCATGACTTCGGCGATGTAGCTGAGGAACAGCGTGCCGACCGAACTTTTGTAGTGCTGCGGATCACGGCTGGCGATCGCCAGAATGCCGTGAATGCCTTGATGGCTGACCGCAACCACGGCGGTGGAACCGATCTGCTTGCGCTGCTCTTCACCGAAAAGGAAGTCCAGTTCATGCTCGCGCAGGCTGCCGCTGACGCTTTTGCCTTCGGTGAGCAAGCCGCCGATGGCGACTTGTGCGTCGGCGTGGCTGACCCAGCGACCGACCGGCGCCGGGTTGTCACCGAGCAGGATCAGGCTGACGAAGGGCACCTGAAAATCCTGACGCAGACTGTCTTCGACGCTGATCACCACGTCTTCGAGGCTGGCGGCGTCCATCAGGGACAGAATGAGACGGCGGGTCTTGTCGAACAGGCGATCGTTGTCGCGGGCGACGTCCATCAACTGCGAGAGGCGATGGCGCATCTCGATGTTGCGGTCGCGCAGGATGGTCATCTGCCGTTCGACCAAGGACACGGTGTCACCGCGTCGATGGGGAATGCGCATGGCGGGCAGCAGTTCTTCATGCTCGACGAAGAAGTCCGGATGAGCCTCCAGGTATGCGGCAACCGCTGCCGCCTCCAGGCTCTCGGACGCTGATTCGTCGGACTGTCGGGCGGGTACCTGAGGCTTATCGGTCATGGTTTCTGCTCACTCAAAGACGTACTTGTCCTTCGTATACACGCACTGCCGGACCGGTCATCAGCACCGGTTGGCCAGGGCCAGCCCATTCAATGGACAGACGCCCGCCGGGCAGGTCGATCAAAAGCGGCGAATCCATCCACCCCTGGCTGATCGCAGCGACAGCCGCTGCACATGCGCCGGTACCGCAGGCCTGGGTTTCCCCGGCGCCACGTTCCCACACGCGCAGCTGCGCGCGGTTGCGGTCGATGACCTGGAGAAAACCGACATTGACCCGCGCCGGGAAGCGCGGATGGTGTTCGATTTTCGGCCCCAGCTCATGCACCGGTGCACTGTTGATGTCCTGCACGCGCAATACGGCGTGCGGGTTGCCCATCGACACGGCGGCCAGTTCGACCGTGGTGCCGTCGACTTCCAGCTGATAGCTGCTGGCCTGCGCCGGCGCTTCGAACGGAATGTCCGCCGGCACCAGGCGCGGGGCGCCCATGTTCACGCCGATCTGGCCGTCATTACGCACGTCCAGCTCGATGATGCCGCCCTTGGTCTCGACGCGGATCTGCCGTTTGGCGGTCAGACGCTTGTCGAGCACGAAACGCGCGAAGCAGCGTGCACCGTTGCCGCACTGCTCGACTTCCGAGCCATCGGAATTGAAGATCCGGTAACGGAAATCCACGTCCGGGTTGCTCGGCGCCTCGACGATCAGCAACTGGTCGAAACCGATGCCGGTGTGGCGGTCGCCCCATTGCTTGGCATGCTTTGGCTGAATATGCGCGTGCTGGCTGACCAGGTCGAGAACCATGAAGTCATTGCCCAATCCGTGCATTTTGGTAAAACGCAGCAGCATGGGTTACTCCGGCAGCAGGCTTTCGCCGGCAAACAGCTCGGCCACGGTTTCGCGGCGGCGCACTTCAAAAACCTGATCACCGTCTACCAACACTTCAGCGGCACGGCCGCGGGTGTTGTAGTTGGAGCTCATCACAAAGCCGTAGGCACCGGCCGAATGCACGGCCAGCAAGTCGCCTTCTTCCAGCGCCAGTTCACGGTCCTTGGCGAGGAAGTCACCGGTTTCGCAGATCGGGCCGACGATGTCGTATTTGCGCGCAGCGGTGTCACGCGGTTTGACCGCGGTGACGTCCATCCACGCCTGATACAGCGCCGGGCGGATCAGGTCGTTCATTGCCGCGTCGACAATGGCAAAATCTTTGTGCTCGGTGTGCTTGAGGTACTCGACTTGCGTCAGCAGTACGCCGCCGTTGGCGACGATAAAACGGCCCGGCTCGAACACCAGCGCCAGATCACGGCCGTTCAAGCGCTCGCGCACAGCCTTGATGTAGTCGGCAGCCAATGGCGGCTCTTCATCGCGATAACGCACGCCCAGGCCACCACCGAGATCGATGTGGCGCAGGTGAATGCCGCAGTCGCCAAGACGGTCGACCAGATCCAGCAGGCGATCAAGTGCATCAATGAACGGTGGCAGAGTGGTGAGTTGCGAGCCGATGTGGCAATCAACACCCACCACTTCCAGGTTCGGCAGATGCGCGGCGCGCACGTACACGTCTTCGGCATCGGCAATGGCGATGCCGAACTTGTTCTCTTTGAGACCGGTGGAAATGTACGGGTGGGTGCCGGCATCGACGTCCGGGTTCACGCGCAGCGAAACCGGGGCGCGAACGCCCAGCTCGGCGGCGACCACTTGCAGGCGCTCCAGCTCGTCGGTGGACTCGACGTTGAAGCAGTGCACGCCGACTTCGAGGGCGCGACGCATGTCGTCACGGGTCTTGCCGACACCGGAGAAGACGATCTTGTCAGCGCTGCCGCCAGCGGCCAGTACACGCTCCAGTTCGCCACGGGAGACAATGTCGAAACCAGCGCCGAGGCGGGCCAGGACATTCAGTACGCCGAGGTTGGAATTGGCTTTGACGGCAAAGCAGACCAGGTGCGGCATGCCGGCCAGCGCATCGGCGTAGGCCAGATACTGGGCTTCGATGTGCGCGCGCGAGTAAACATAAGTGGGCGTGCCGAAGCGGTCAGCGATGGCGGACAGCGCCACACCTTCCGCGAACAGCTCCACGCCACGGTAGTTAAAAGCGTCCATGGCGATCCCTTATTGGTAAACGTCGTGCTTGTGTGCTTTGGACGGCTGCTTCTGCGAAGACTGGGCTTGCTCGGCCGGGTCCTGATCGTCATCCGGCAGGTACAGCGGGCCTTTTTGACCACAGGCCGAAACGAGGCAGGCAACCGCGACGAGCGCAGCAAGGGAAGAGATCAGGCGCTTCATGGCGAAATCCTTGAAAATGCGTTAATTGCGCCGGAGTATACCGGCCACCCGGCAGCTTGCCTATGCGAGGGGGTTCCCGTCCGGCGGGGCTTGCCCAAAGCTGCCCGAATCGCCGCAATCTCCTGTAGGAGTGAGCCTGCTCGCGATACCGGAGTGTCAGAGACATATATGTTGACTGACACTGCGCTATCGCGAGCAGGCTCACTCCTACAAGGGTTTGGTGTCAGGAGTGGGGCAGGGTGCTTGGTCGTTAATCTTTGCAATCGGCTGGCAGCGTCCGTATCTTTCGGCGCTTGAGCCTGATCAGACATTTTTTGAGGTTGCCGCAATGAGTTTGTCCGAAGCCCGTTTTCACGATCTGGTCGATGCTACCCAGCAAACGCTGGAAGATATCTTTGATGACAGCGACCTGGATATCGATCTGGAAAGTTCGGCCGGCGTGTTGACCGTCAAGTTCGAGAACGGCTCGCAGCTGATCTTCAGCCGCCAGGAGCCGTTGCGTCAGTTGTGGCTGGCGGCGGTGTCCGGCGGTTTCCACTTCGACTACGACGAAGAGAGCGAGCGCTGGATGTGCGACAAGAGCGAAGAGCAACTGGGCGAAATGCTCGAACGCATCGTCAAGCAACAGGCCGGCGCTGAATTCGACTTCGAAGGTCTGTGATTCCGTGACCGACACCGTTCCTGTTCGTCCGCCCAAGCCGCTCTACAGCAACATCAGCCCGGCCGTGCCTTCGCCGTGCAGTGGCGTGTGCCGGCTGGATGAGCAGAAGGTTTGCCTCGGCTGCTTTCGCCATGTCGAGGATATTCGCGAATGGCGCTCGGCGGACGATCAGCGCCGTCGGGTCATCTGCCAGCAGGCTGCCGCACGAAAATCCCGAGCCTGATCCGATCTGTGGCGAGGGAGCTTGCTCCCGCTCGGCTGCGCAGCAGTCGTAGGCATTTCAGGGCCGCTACGCGCCCCAGCGGGAGCAAGCTCCCTCGCCACAAGGGTCTCCTCCGGTCTGGAGGGTGACTTGTATATTTTTTGAGCTGTGATAGTGTCCGAACACGCCTCAACCCATCGAGGCCTGGTGAAAACCCCGTCTTTTTTGGCGGGGTTTTGCTTTTTTTGTGTGCAGAAGAAAGGAGTCTGCCCGGATCATGACCGCACCTTCCATCACCCTTACCCGTCTGGACGTGCAACGTCTGGAACGCCTGATCGACAGCCTGGATGACACGCTGCCGGGCGTGATCGCGCTGCAAACCGAACTGGACCGCGCCGATACGCTGGTCGGTCACGATGAAGTGCCCGCCGATGTCGTGACGATGAATTCCCGTGTGCATTGCCGCGAAGAAGGCAGTGGCAAGGATTACCACCTGACGCTGGTCTATCCCAAGGATGCCAACGCCGATGAAGGCAAGATTTCGATCCTGGCGCCGGTCGGCAGTGCGCTGCTGGGCCTGAAGGTCGGTCAGCACATCGACTGGCCGGCACCGGGTGGCAAGACCCTCAAACTGACTTTGCTGGAAGTTGAATCGCAGCCGGCCAACGGCGGTGATTTCCGCGAGTAAGCCCGCCTCAGAACTGTTCGAGCGCCTCGTTCAGGGCGCGTTCCAGGTCAGCCTTATAGCGCAAATACAGATTGCTTGAACTTTGCCCATCACCGAGCAGGCCCGAGAGGTCGAGGTCGGTGATGTAACAGCGATAGCGCTCGCTCTCGCGGCGCTGCTCGACGATCTCCCGGGCGACCACGCTGAACAGCTGGTCGCCATGTTCCAGCTCGCTGAATTCCCGTTGATTGCAATAGAGAGTGACCTGCACTTCGCCCGGCGCGGCTTTGCCGACGATCGCCTGCACGTCGTAGAACGGCTTGTTCACTGGCGTCTGCGGTGCCGGTCGCGCTTCGACCCGTCGTGCGCGCCCCGGACCCGAAGGCAATAACTGGTAATACAAAGTTTCAAGACGGGCATCCGGACCGGCGTCCATCGGTAGCACGGCTTCCCGGCGGAACAGGATCGATTGCAGAAAACGCTGCAATGGCACCAACAGACTCTGCTCATCGTGATAGGGCAAATGTTGCTGCCACAGCGCGTTGAACTCATCCAGCACGTACAGCTCGGCCTGCTGCTCGGTGATCCGGTAGAACACCTGAATGCACTCTGGCTGGCCCATCGGCAGGATCAGGGCGAGGTCGTGATCTTCCAGCGCCATCGGGTCGAGGTGCAGCGGGCTATAGCGCGGCTGCTCTTCACCGAGGTAATCGAGCAACGCTGGCAAGGTGGCGAGGGCGACGTGATTGACCTGGCCCGGCACCAACTCCAGCACGTGATAATGCTGCTGCACCTGAATCAGGTAGCGGTGGTTCAACTCGCTGAGCAGCAGGTTCTGCGCGGTGTCGACGATTTCCTCGACACGGCGGGCAATGAATTGCGCGCGGTTGTGACAGAAACAACGCACCTTCAGCGACGGCTGCAACGGCCCGCGCGGCAGGTTGTTGAGGTAGTCGCGCAGGCAATCGAGCAGAGCATGCGGCCCGTCGAAACGGTTGACCAGCACTTCGTTCCAACTGTTGAGCGTGACTTGATCCAGGGTCAGTACGAGGTTTTCGCGCACGCCGGCGTAACTCAGCGAGTCGGTGCGCTCGGTGGTCATCAGGATGTTCAGGTCGCGGTGATGTTTGAGCGGATCAATGCCGACGTTGACCAGCATCAGCACTTCGCTCGGCATCGCGGCGCGCAGCAGCGGCTCTTCGGCCACCGTGGGCAGGGGCAGGGCGATGCACTGTTGCAGGCTGCCAAGCAGGTTGAACAGTTCGAACTCGCTCAAGTCGCTGGTGCCAGGATGCAAAGCGATACGTGTGCTGCTGTCGATCACGCCGTTACGGTGGCACCACGTCAGCAGTTCGAGTAATTCGCGGCTGCGCTTGATTGGCGCGAAGTGTTCCCACTCAAGTGCCGTGAGGCTGCCGTTATAAAGGCCCCACTGGGTTTGCCCGGGTTCTTTTTTGTTGCGCGACTGCACCAGGGTCAGGGTGTCTTCGGCCAGATCCGGGGCGATGCCGGGGTTGATGAACTCGACCTTGTCGGCCTTGCGTTCGAAGGCGGCATAGAGCCGGCGCCCGAGCACATTGAGATCACGTTTGTTGATCAGGCTGACGGTCTGCTCGGTGCGGGCGAACTGGGTCAGGAAGCGGTAGCTGTAGTTCAGCTCATTGACCAGCGCGCGGCGTTCGGCGCTGACCTGGCGGACTTTCCACTGACTGCGGCTGTCGAGCAGTGTCAGCTGCCGCTGATCCCAATGCCATTCACTGGCCAGCCGTTCCAGCAGCGAACGTTGCCAGCTCTGGGTGCGGCTGTTGCCGGTGAGCTTGCGGTTGACCTTCAGGTACAGCGCGCGGCGGACCAATTCCAGCCGCTCCGGCTCGTTGCGCGCGGTGAGGTATTCCTCGATACGCCGGTACACGACCATGTACGGATCCAGTTCATCCAGATCCAGTTGGTTGGCGAACACGGCTTTTTTGAAGCGCAGGCTCAGGCACTGCACCTGTGGGTGTTCGCTGGCGTAGACCTCGGTCAGCAGCAGCTTGAGCACCGATTTGTACGGTGACTCGATGCCTTTGAACAACTGCCACAAGCCGGCGCCGATGAACTCGCCCGGCGGAATCCTCGCCAAGTGGCCAAGATCGAGGGTTTCGTTGGCCCGGATGAAGCGCTTGGACAGCAGGGTATGGGTGTAACGGTCGTAGGCGGTTTCTTCGTAAACCGGCACTAGCCACCAGATCGGCGTGCGCCCGGCCAGCCAGATTGCGGTGCGATAAAACTCGTCGAGCAGCAGATAGTGCTGGGTGGTGCCGCAGTTTTCCGAACTGAGCTGGGAGTCGCGTTCGCCTTTGACGAAGCGCTCCGGGTCGATCAGGAAGAAGTGCGCTTCAGCGCCCTGGCTCGCCGCCCAGGCTTCGAGCAATTGGCATTTCTTGCTCAGCTCGGCGAGTTCGCTTTCGCTCAGATCCGGCGCGTGGCAGACCCACACGTCCATGTCGCTCTGGTCGGCTTGCGCCAGCGTGCCGAGGCTGCCCATCAGGAACAGACCGTGAATCGGTCGCGGCGGATTGCTGCCGTGGCGCGGCTTGTAGGAGAACGAACGGGTCAGGCGTTGCGCTTCGGCGAGGGTGTTGGCGTCTGGCTCGTAATTCGACAGGCCGGCCGGCGTACTGCCCGAGACGTAACCCGGCAGCAGTGGATGATTGACGTGGAAGAACAGCGGCAACAGCGTCAACACGCTCTGTTGGCGGGTCGACAAGCCTTCGAGGGCGCGGCCGAGGCGGCCTTCATTGAATTTGAGAAAGCGCGCGCGCAGCTGGCTGAGTACCTTGCGGTCGATGCCTTCGTCCAGGTCGGGGCGGATTTCGTGGGTGCGCGTCATGTCAGCTCAAACCGGCTCGCAGGCTCGGACGTAGAGGGTCTCGGAATGGGAGGCAGTTTAGCCTTAGCACAGCGGGACTTTTAGCTGAATTTGTTTTTTGACGTCAGATTTCTATCGCGGGCGGCAGGGCAAGCCCGCGGAAATCCCGTGGCAGGAGTTCCCGTGGGCAAAGTCAGGGGGATCAGGCGGTTTCTTGCTCTCTCAGAATCGTCAGCACGGTTTGCACATTTTGTGCAGCGTCGCGACCGAGGCTGGTCAGATACCCGCCATCGGGCTGGTCGGTCAGTTCTTTTTCAAAGAGGCGTTTGGCGGCGGCAATGTGTTTCGGGGCAGCGGTCTGATGAATTTTCAGGCCTTCCTGGGAACTGTCCAGGTTGAAGAGTGCGAGGACTTCCAGTTCGGCAACCAACTCAGGGGTAAGCGACATAAGGACTCCAGACTTTCTAGGAATTGGACGACAGCGCCCCTAAGGTGAACCCGCTTTTGCGGCATGTCCAGTGCTCAGATCAGGGATTTTGTCTTGAGGCGGATTCCAGTGTAGTCGTGAGGCGGGAGTTGGCCGGATGGATACGTAACAAACCTTGTGGGAGCGAGCCTGCTCGCGAAAGCGGTGTGTCATTGAGCGTTGTTTTTGCTGATGCACCGTATTCGCGAGCAGGCTCGCTCCCACTGGGGGGATCTGTTTGGCTTACTGCTTTTCGGGTGGCAGATCCGGCAATGCGCGCAGCGCCGCTTCGTACCATTCGGTATTGAATGCGCGGTCTTCATCAAGCATCGCGTCAATCTCGTAGGCCAGCACGTGCGCCATCAGATTGAGGATCTCTTCGCGCTCCACGCCCACCAGTGTCAGCTTGTTGAAGGTCGCTTTGGCCGCTGGCGGGTTGTCGCTTTCGATCTGGTTCTCGATGGCTTCGATCAACGTAGCCTCGGTGAACTCTTCTTCGTCGTTGTCGATGTTTGTCGGCTCGCTCATGGCAGGCTCCTCATGGAAAGGCGCCAGTTTACCCGCATTCAGCGGCGTGATGCTGCTGGCGGGAAACGCCTGGGCGATCTATAAACAGGCACTGCCCACCCTGCACGGCCTGGAGGCTATGTGATGCTCAAGCTCTACGGATTCTCAGTCAGCAACTACTACAACATGGTCAAACTGGCGTTGCTGGAAAAGGGCCTGCCGTTCGAAGAGGTGACGTTCTATCCAGCGCAAACCGCGGAATCGCTGGCCATCAGCCCGCGTGGAAAGGTGCCGGTGCTCGGCGTAGACGCCGGTTTCATCAATGAAACCGCGATCATCCTCGAGTACCTCGAACAAACTCAGAAAGGTGCGCCACTGCTGCCGAGCGATCCGTTCGAGCGCGCGCAGGTGTTGGCGATTGCCAAGGAAATCGAGCTGTACATCGAGCTGCCGGGGCGCGCCTGTTATGGCGAAGCGTTTTTCGGCATGACTCTGCCGGATGCAATCAAGGAAAAGACCAAGACCGAACTGTTGCTCGGCTTCGCGGCGTTGGGCCGGCACGGCAAATTCGCCCCGTACGTGGCGGGCGACAGCCTGAGCATTGCCGATCTGTATTTCCTCTACAGCGTGCCGCTGGCCTGTGCGGTCGGGCAGAAGCTGTTCGGGATTGATTTTCTGGCTGAGATGCCGCAGGCAAAGGCGCTGCTGGAACGGCTTGAGCAGAATCCGCATGTGCAGAAGATTGCGGCGGACAAGGAGGCGGCGATGCCGGCGTTTTTGGCGATGATCGCGGCCAAAAAGTGAGTTTTGTAGCGTTCTGAAGTCAGCCATCGCCAGCAGGCTGGCTCCCACAGTAATACAGTCCAATGTGGGAGCCAGCCTGCTTGGGCTTTTAGCGGTTGGCGATCAGCGCCTGACCACGCACCACAGCAGCCTTGACCTGCGCCGGCGCAGTGCCGCCGATATGGTCACGGGCATTCACCGAACCTTCCAGGGTCAGCACGGCGAACACGTCCTGCTCGATCTGATCGCTGAACTGACGCAGTTCTTCCAGGCTCATCTCGGCCAGATCCTTGCCGGTGTCGACGCCGTACTTCACGGCGTGGCCAACGATTTCGTGGCAGTCACGGAACGGCAGGCCACGGCGTACCAGGTAGTCGGCCAGGTCGGTCGCGGTGGAGAAGCCGCGCAGCGCCGCTTCACGCATGATCGCGTGCTTTGGCTTGATCGCCGGGATCATGTCGGCAAAGGCACGCAACGAATCGCGCAGGGTGTCGGCGGCGTCGAACAGCGGCTCTTTGTCTTCTTGGTTGTCCTTGTTGTAGGCCAGCGGCTGGCCTTTCATCAGGGTCAACAGGCCCATCAGTGCGCCGAACACACGGCCGGTCTTGCCACGCACCAGCTCCGGCACGTCAGGGTTTTTCTTTTGCGGCATGATCGAGCTGCCGGTGCAGAAGCGGTCTGGCAGATCGATGAACTGGAACTGCGCGCTGGTCCACAGCACCAGCTCTTCGGAGAAGCGCGAAAGGTGCATCATCGCGATGCTCGCGGCCGAGCAGAATTCGATGGCGAAGTCGCGATCGGAGACGTTGTCCAGCGAGTTGCCGCCCACGGCATCAAAGCCCAGCAGTTGCGCGGTGTATTCGCGGTCGATCGGGTAGGTGGTGCCGGCCAGCGCGGCGCTGCCCAGTGGCATGCGGTTGGTACGCTTGCGGCAGTCGACCAGACGCTCGTAGTCGCGGCTGAGCATTTCGAACCAGGCCAGCATGTGGTGCCCGAAGGTCACTGGCTGCGCGGTCTGCAGGTGGGTGAAGCCCGGCATGATGCTCGCCGCTTCACGCTCGGCTTGCTCCAGCAGGCCTTTTTGCAGGCGGGTGATCTCGGCGAGGATCCGGTCGATTTCGTCACGCAGCCACAGGCGGATGTCGGTGGCGACCTGGTCGTTACGGCTACGGCCGGTGTGCAGCTTTTTGCCGGTGACGCCGATGCGATCGGTCAGGCGTGCTTCGATGTTCATGTGCACGTCTTCGAGGTCGACGCGCCAGTCGAACTGGCCGGCCTCGATTTCGCCCTGAATGGTTTTCAGGCCGTCGATGATGCTGTCGCGCTCGGCATCGGTCAGCACGCCGACCTTGGCCAGCATGGTGGCGTGGGCGATCGAGCCCATGATGTCGTGGCGATACAGGCGCTGGTCGAAAGTGACGGAGGCGGTGAAGCGGGCGACGAAGGCGTCGACGGGTTCACTGAAGCGGCCGCCCCAGGACTGATTGGTCTTGTCAGTGCTCATGAATTCGCTCGTATCGGCTTGAAGAAAGAAGGCGTGAAACGCTGGCGCGGATAATAACAGGGTTGCCAATCCTGTCGCTGACACTGGTCGATACGTTTTTTTCTCATTGTGTGCGTCATAGTCGGTGTTGGTTCGGGGAGTTTTGCGCAACGATATTTTTCGATTGAGCAATATCGGCCCGACGAGCGTCTACAGTTGGACATAAGGGTCGGTGTGACTTGGATCGGGCGAAGGTCTGGCCACCGACTATAAGAAGAGGAGATGGGTGTAATTGTCCTTCGGCATTCCCCGTGAAAAACGCAGGAAACAGCGGGCTTTGAGCAGTACGATCCGGACACTGGCAAATATTGCTGGCCGACGTACGGCACTTTTTGGCGCTCGGGCTAGTCTTAGCGTGGATCGCGGTGACGGACGTCACTTCACCTGTCTACGCTATCCTTGTGCGAGACTCACGCAGGAATCCAGCGCAATATGAATGTCCTGATCGTTGATGACGAACCACTGGCTCGCGAGCGCCTCAGCCGAATGGTGAGCGAGCTCGAGGGTTATACAGTTCTGGAGCCCGGCGCCACGAATGGCGAAGAGGCGTTGGCACTGATCGACAGCCACAAGCCGGATATCGTGTTGCTCGATATTCGCATGCCGGGCCTCGATGGCCTGCAGGTTGCTGCTCGTCTGTGTGAACGCGAAACGCCGCCGGCCGTGGTGTTTTGCACCAGCCCCGATGAATTTGCCGTGGAAGCCCTACAGGCCAGCGCCGTGGGCTATGTGGTGAAACCCGTGCGAACCGAACATCTGCATGACGCCCTGAAACGGGCTGAACGTCCCAATCGGACGCAACTCTCGGCCCTGACCCGTCCCGCTGCCGAAAGTGGCACCGGCCCGCGCAGCCACATCAGCGCCCGCACCCGCAAAGGCATTGAACTGATCCCGCTGGATCAGGTGGTCTACTTTATCGCCGACCACAAATACGTGACCTTGCGCCACGAGGCCGGTGAAGTGCTGCTGGACGAACCGCTCAAGGCCCTCGAAGACGAATTCGGCGAGCGCTTTGTGCGTATCCACCGCAACGCGCTGGTCGCCCGCGACCGCATCGAACGTTTGCAACGCACGCCGCTGGGGCATTTCCAGCTGTTCCTCAAAGGTCTCAATGGTGATGCGCTGATTGTCAGCCGTCGGCATGTGGCTGGTGTGCGCAAGATGATGCAGGGCCTGTAATCCGGTCACTCCGGGCAGCTCCACCTCCTTTTTACCGGGCATTGCGGGCCAGGGAGGCCGCGCCGACTCTGATTCAAGTCAAAGTGGATTTGGCTGAGCTGTTATTATCCGCCGTATCTATTCAGTACGGATTGATCCATGTCCTCTCGCGAAATCCGCATCGCCACCCGTAAAAGTGCGTTGGCCCTCTGGCAGGCCGAATACGTCAAAGCCCGTCTGGAAGCGGCCCATCCGGGCCTGCTGGTGACGCTGGTGCCCATGGTCAGTCGTGGCGACAAGCTGCTCGACTCACCACTGTCGAAGATCGGCGGCAAGGGGCTTTTCGTCAAGGAACTGGAAACTGCGTTGCTGGAAAACGAAGCCGACATCGCCGTCCACTCGATGAAAGATGTGCCGATGGACTTCCCGGCAGGCCTCGGTCTGTTCTGCATCTGCGAGCGTGAAGACCCGCGCGATGCTTTCGTTTCCAATACCTATCAAAGCCTTGATGCGTTGCCCGCCGGCGCCATCGTCGGCACCTCCAGCCTGCGTCGTCAGGCACAGCTGCTGACTCGCCGCCCGGATCTGGAAATCCGTTTCCTGCGCGGCAACGTCAACACCCGTCTGGCCAAACTTGATGCCGGTGAGTACGACGCGATCATTCTCGCCGCGGCCGGTCTGATCCGCCTCGGCTTCGAAGATCGCATTACCTCGGCGATCAGTGTTGACGACAGCCTGCCGGCCGGTGGCCAAGGTGCAGTCGGCATCGAATGCCGCAGTGCCGACACCGAAATCCACGCTTTGCTCGCACCGCTGCATCACGCCGACACCTCGTCGCGCGTCACCGCCGAGCGTGCTCTCAACAAACATTTGAATGGCGGCTGCCAAGTGCCGATCGCCTGCTACGCCGTGCTCGAAGGCGAGCAGTTGTGGCTGCGTGGTCTGGTCGGTGAGCCGAGTGGCGGCAAGTTGCTCAGCGCCGAGGCACGTGCGCCACGCACGGACGCCGAAGCACTGGGCGTGAAGGTTGCCGAAGACCTGCTCAGCCAAGGCGCCGACGACATTCTCAAAGCGGTTTACGGCGAGGCAGGTCACGAGTGACGGACTGGCGCCTGCTGCTGACGCGCCCTGCAGAAGACTGTGCGGCGCTGGCTGAGACGTTGGCCGCGCAGGGGATTTTCAGCAGTTGCCTGCCGCTTTTGGAAATTTCCCCGCTGCCGGTCTCTGCCAAAATACGTCGGGCGATTACACAGTTGCCAAGTTGCAGCGCAGTGATTGTGGTCAGCAAACCGGCGGCACGTATTGCGCTGGATCTGCTCGCCGGCTCGTCTGCGCTGACGATGCCTTGGTTCAGCGTCGGTGCTGCGACTGCGCAGATTCTGCTGGATCACGGGCTGGATGCGAACTTCCCGGCCGCCGGCGATGACAGCGAAGCGTTGCTGAAATTACCGCGTCTGCGTGAAGCGGTCAGCCAGCCCGGTGCGCTGGTGTTGATCCTGCGCGGTGAGGGTGGGCGTGAACTGCTCGCCGAGCGCTTGCGTGAGCTAGGTGCTAGTGTCGAGTATCTGGAATTGTATCGACGTGACCTGCCAGCCTATGCCCCGGATGAGCTGCCACGGCGGATCGAAGCGGAACGCTTGAACGGGCTGGTGGTCAGCAGTGGACAGGGTTTCGAGCACCTGCGCCAAATGGCCAGCGATGCCTGGCCAACCATCGCGTCGTTGCCGTTGTTTGTACCAAGCCCAAGGGTCGCCGAGCTGGCACGTGCCGCCGGGGCTCAAACAGTTGTGGATTGCCGCGGCGCGAGTGCCGCGGCTTTGCTGACGGCGTTGCGGGAGTATCCCGAACCCGTTTCCTAATGCAAAGGATGGATACGTGAGCGAAACAGCCTTGCCAAAAGATGACGTCCAGCCTGTGATTGAACCCCAGGTTGAAACTCCACCGCCGGCAACAGAGCCGCGCCGAAGCAATGGACTGGCCATCGTCGCCCTGTTGCTCGGTGCCGCCGGTGTCGCTATCGGCGGCTGGGGTGTCTGGCAGGTCCGTCATCTGCAGACCAATACGCAACAACAGTCGGGTCAGGTGCAGGCGTTGAATGATCAGGCACAGAGCCTGAAACTCAACGAACAGCGTCTGACCGAGCGCCTTGCGCAGTTGCCGGGTGCCGACGAACTTGCCGAGCGCCAGCGTCTGGTGACGCAGCTTCAGGGCGATCAACAGCGCCTCAATCAACGTCTGGAAACTGTGCTGGGTGCCAGCCGCAAGGACTGGCGTCTGGCCGAGGCCGAGCACCTGCTGCGTCTGGCCAGCCTGCGTTTGTCGGCGTTGCAGGACATAAGCAGCGCTCAGGCGCTGGTGCAGGGCGCTGACGAAATCCTCCGTGAGCAAAACGATCCCGGCTCCTTCGCTGCCCGCGAGCAAGTGGCGAAAACCCTGGTGGCGCTGCGCAGTACTTCGCAACCGGATCGCACCGGTCTGTTCCTGCGTCTCGGCGCATTGCGGGATCAAGTCATCGACCTCACCGAGCTGGCGCCGGAGTACAAGGATCGCGGCGAATCGCTGCTGGGCCTGAGCGCCGACGGTGACGGCGCCAGTCGTTGGGCGCAGTGGTGGGATCAGGTCTCGCGCTACATCCGTATCGATTTCAATGCTGACAAGAATGTGCGACCGCTGCTGGCCGGGCAGAGCCTGAGTCAGGTACGTCTGGCCCTGAGTCTGGCACTGGAGCAGGCGCAGTGGGCAGCCCTCAACGGTCAGGCGCCGGTCTACACCCAGGCGCTGGCCGAGGCGCGGGATGTGCTCAAGGGCAATTTCAACCCGGACAATCCGCAAAGCAAAGTGATGCTGGAACAGGTTGGCGAGCTGAGCAAGGAACCGGTGACGGTCGCGACGCCGGACTTGGCCGGCACCCTTAGTGCGGTGCAAGCCTACCTTGAGCGACGCAATGTCAACGCCGAAGAATCGGTGAAACCCTTCGCCAAGCCTGCCGCCAACACCGCGCAGGAGAGCACACCATGAAGCGCCTGTATGTGATCGTGTTTCTGGTGATCGCTGCGACAGCAGCGCTGGGTCTGGCGATTGCCGAGCACTCCGGTTACGTGCTGGTGGCCTACAAGAGCTTCCGCTACGAGTCGAGTCTGTGGGCGACACTGGCGGTGATCGCGGTGTTGTGGCTGCTGATCTGGGGTATCAAGGCGTTGGTCGAACTGGTCATGACCTCGACTGGCGTGGTCAATCCGTGGTCGCGACGCAACCGCAGTCGCCGCGTGCAGGTGGCGATTGAGCACGGCCAGCTGGATCTGGCCGAAGGTCGCTGGGCCAGCGCTCAGCGTCACCTGTCTCGAGCGGCTGAAGCCGAGCGCCAGCCGTTGCTGTATTACCTCGGTGCCGCCCGCGCGGCCAACGAGCAGGGTCTATACGAAGAGTGCGATCGGTTGCTGGAGCGCGCCCTTGAACGTCAACCCCAGGCGGAGCTGGCCATCGCCCTGAGCCACGCGCAGTTGCAGACTGACCGTGGCGACACCGATGGCGCCTTGGTGACCCTGCAGGCTATGCATGATCGCCACCCACACAATGCGCAGACGTTGCGCCAGTTGCAGCGCTTGTATCAGCAGCGCGGCGAATGGTCGGCGGTGATTCGTTTGCTGCCGGAGTTGCGCAAGGACAAAGTCCTGCCGCGCGCCGAACTGGCCGAACTCGAGCGCCGCGCCTGGGGTGAAAACCTTTCGTTGGCCGCACAGCGTGAAGAGGATGGGAGCGTTGGTCTACAGTCGCTCACGCGCGCGTGGGAACAGCTCACCTCGGCGCAACGTCAGGAGCCACCGCTGGTGCTGGCGTACGCCGAACAGCTGCGGCAGTTGGGCGCTCAGGTCGAAGCGGAAGAAGTGCTGCGCACTGCCCTCAAACGCAAGTACGACAGCCATCTGGCCCGTCTCTACGGTCTGGTTCGCGGCAGCGATCCGGCCCGTCAGTTGCAAACCGCCGAGGGCTGGTTGAAGGATCATCCGCACGATCCTAGCCTGCTGTTGACCCTCGGCCGACTGTGTCTGCAAGCCAGTCTGTGGGGTAAGGCGCGGGATTATCTGGAAAGCAGCCTGCGTGTGCAGCGCAATCCGGAAGCCTGTGCGGAGCTGGCGCGCCTGCTCGCCCAGTTGGGCGATACCGAGCGCAGCAATCGGTTGTTTCAAGAAGGCCTTGGCCTGTTGGATGAGCGCCTGCTGGCCGCGCCGTTGCCGGTTCCGGCTCACGCGTGAAGTGGCGAGGGAGCTCGCTCCCTCGCTTATCTTTTGTGGCTGAAATTTCAACTTCAGCGGGTGTCTGAGGCAAATTCCTACAACGGACTACACCGATTCCTCTTGATCCTGTCGGGTTTTCCCTACACCTCTGGTGAACTGTCCGCAGGACCTTGCCTTGAAAGGCTGACTCGCTTTCCTCTACCGTAACCGCCTGTCTCTACTGTTACGGAAAAGCCATGTCGTTGGCCTGCTCACGCTCCTTGTTCTTCATGGCTTTCACTGCGGGGGCCTTTGCTCTGGGAGCTTCCTATTATCTTGAATATGCAGTCGGTCTGACGCCGTGCAGCCTGTGCCTGGTGCAGCGCCTTTTCCTCACGCTGCTGTGCGCCACCAGTGGTCTGGCGGCGGTGCATGGCCCCAAGCGTGTCGGTTTATGTTTTTACTGGCTGTTGACACTGGGCGCGAGCCTGGGAGGTACCACGGCGGCCTGGCGACAGGTATTGATACAGAGCGATCCCCTGCTGCAATTGCTCAATTGCTCGCCAGCCCCCGAGACATTGCTCGGTGGTCTGCCGTGGATCTGTGCGCTGCAAAGGATGTTTAGCGGCGGTGCCGATTGTGCGGAAATTTCATGGACGCTGTTTGACTTGAGCATCCCGGAGTGGAGCCTGCTGTTCTTTTTCGCGGTAGCAATTCTGGCGGTATATCAATTGTTGCGTCTGGTCTGGAGTGCGCTGCAACGACCGCTCAGCGGCGAAGCGTCGCACCCGGTGCCGCTGCGGGATTAAACACTTGTATGAACTTTATCTCCTGCGTACCTTGAAGCCATAGGCGTGCGGGCATAATCTGGCCCGCACGTGTCATTGGATTTATGTTGCTCGATGACGCTCTGCCCGGCCGTCCCCCAAGCCAAAATCAAAAGAGGGGCGCGGGTGTAGAGCAGCATGACCCACAAGGGAAGAGAGATCGCCATGCTCGAAAGTTGTCAGAATGCTCAGGAACGTTGGGGTGGGGTTCATCTGCTGATCGACCGCTGGTTGCAAGAGCGTGAAGATCTGATCGGCGCCTACGACAAGCTCGGCGCGCAGCCTGAGTCGCTGTCCGAGAGCCGCAAGCCCTTGCAGGAATTCTGCGGCGTGCTGGTTGATTACGTGTCGGCCGGGCACTTCGAAATCTACGAACAGCTGACCGGCGAAGCCAAGGCGTTCAACGACAAGCGTGGTCTGGAACTCGCCGAGACGCTCTATCCGCGCATCGACGTCATCACCGAGAAGCTGCTCGCGTTCAATGACTTGTGCGATGAGGGCAAATGCGTCGCCGAGAAGTTCAAGGAACTCGGTGGCCTGTTGCACGAGCGCTTCGAACTTGAGGACTGCCTGATTGAAGTGCTGCATACGGCACACAAGGAAGAGGATCCGGTTCAGGCCTGATCCGAACCCTGATCAAAAAAACGGTGCGCCCCAAAGCGCACCGTTTTTTATTGCCTGCTCAACTCGTCGCGCCACGCAATTCCACTTCAAACACCAGCGGTGTAAACGGTGCGATCAAGTCGCCGGCACCGTCAGCGCCATAGGCCTGATCCGATGGAATCACCAGCCGCCATTTCGCACCTACCGGCATGTTCTGCAACGCGGTGCGCCAGCCGGCAATCACGCTGTCGAGGTTGAACCATTGTGGCTGACTGTTCTGGTCGAACACGGTGCCGTCCGGCAGCCGTCCGACATACAGCACCTGCACTTTTCCATCGGGGCCGGCCTTGGCGCCAGAGCCTGGTGTCAGCTCGGTGAGCAGGATGCCGTCAGCCAGTTCCTTAACACCCGGTTTGGCTTTTTCAGCGGTGAGAAAACGCTGCTCGTTTTCCATCGCCGCATCGCTCGAAGGTTGTGCTGAGTGCTCGGCATTTTGCGCTTCGTGATCAGCCAGAATCTGTTCGATGCGCGCTTCGCTCAGTGCCAGCGGCTTGCCCTGATAGGCTTGCTGCAGGCCATCGATCAGCGCCTGGATCTGCAGTTGCGGGACTTCCTGACGCAGTCGTTCACCGAGGCTGGCACCGAGACTGTAGGCCAGATCGTGAGCATCGTTCGCGGTGGTTTTTTCGTCAGCGTGAGCGGCCGAAAAAACCATGCAGAGGGTTAAAAAAAAGTAGCGCGACATGGGCACTCTCCGTCCTGAGATGCGGTGGATTATGCCAGCGCGCACCTCTGCAACGGTGAACTGCTTTTGACTTCGCGTAGAACATTTTTGATTCGGTGCAACGCAACGCAATCGATACTGTCAAGATGCCCTAGCGGCGGTAACTGCAGAGGTCTAGTATGAGCCGCACCCACGTCAGCCAGGAGGTAAACCATGTCGGCCACCAAGAAGCCTGTAAATACTCCGTTGCACTTACTCCAACAACTCTCGGGCAGCCTGCTCGAGCATCTGGAAAACGCTTGCTCCCAAGCCTTGGCTGATGCTGAAAAACTGCTCGCCAAACTGGAAAAGCAACGCGGCAAGGCACAAGAAAAACTGCACAAATCCCGCACCAAATTGCAGGACGCAGCCACTGCCGGTAAAGCCAAGGCGCAGAACAAAGCCAAGGCCGCCGTGAAAGAACTGGAAGACCTGCTCGATGCCTTGAAGGATCGTCAGTCCGACACTCGCAGCTACATTCTGCAACTCAAGCGCGATGCTCAGGAAAGCCTGAAACTGGCCCAGGGTGTGGGTCGCGTTCAAGAAGCCGTGGGCAAAGTACTGTCCACCCGTGCCGCCAAACCAGCAGCGGCGCCGGCGAAGAAAGCAGCTGCCAAACCGGCTGCCGCCAAGCCAGCGGCGAAAACTGCAGCGGCTAAACCTGCTGCAAAAACTGCGGCCAAGGCACCGGTAAAAGCAGCGGCTAAACCAGCTGCCAAAACCGCTGCAAAACCTGCGGCTAAAACCACTGCTGCAAAACCAGCTGCCGCCAAGCCTGCCGCGAGAACTGCTGCCGCCAAACCGGCTGCAAAACCAGCCGCAAAACCAGCAGCGACCAAAGCCGCTCCAGCGAAAACCGCAGCTGCCAAACCGGCGGCGAAAGCTGTGGCGAAACCGGCCGCTAAACCAGCCGCAAAACCTGCTGCCAAAACCGCCGCTGCCAAACCAGCTGCAGCTAAACCCGCTGCCAAAACTGCCGCCAAGCCAGCCGCCAAACCAGCAGTGAAAGCCGCCGCCAAACCGGCAGCCAAACCAGCCGCGAAACCGGCCTCCGCTGCTAAACCAGCAACCACGGCTGCCAAGCCTGCTGCTGCCAAACCGGCCGCCAAACCAGCTGCAAAACCCGCCGTGAAAAAGCCAGTTGCTGCCAAACCAGCCGCTGCCAAACCGGCTACTACTCCAGCTGCCAAGCCTGCCGCGCCAGCCACTCCAGCCGCCGCTGCCCCAGCCGGTACCACCTCGACCCCTTCGACTGCGCCATCGCCAGCCGCTGCGTCGAGCGTCAGCAACAACCCGACCAGCGCTTCCTAAGCGCCGGTTGCCGCGACGCGCAGCACTTGCAGCGCGTCGCGGTTCGGGCTGGCCGCCGAGCCGGCCAATCCTTCTAGCCAGGTCTTCGAGCCTGCGCCGTTTTGCCCCCACTCCTGCGCAACACCCTCCAGTCGTGACAGCAACGCTCGCTCAGCTTCGAGCTCAAGTGATTTGATCTGCTCGCGCATGCCTTTCAGCACCGCATCTTCAACGGCCCGCGCTTTCCATTGCAGCCGTAGTGCGCGCAGCGGCTGCACCACCTCGGTATCCCAAGGCTCGGTCAGCGTCTGAAGCAGGCTTACACGTTGTTCATCACAGATCACCCCGCGCTGCTCCAGCCATAAGCCGCATAGCAGCAGGCACACATTGACGCCCGCCGTTTGCAGTTGCAGGCAGGCATCTTCCACGCCCGGGCGGGCGTAGGTGGCAAGGGAAAAGCTCCACAGGTCAGAGGACATCGTGCTACTCGCGCCAGTTGTGAGCGAAGCTGGTAGACTCCGCCGCCATTATGATCCGACTTCAGAACCTGACTTTACAGCGTGGCCCGCAACGTCTGCTAGAAGACGCCGAGCTGACCCTGCACGCCGGCCACAAAGCCGGCCTCATCGGTGCCAACGGCGCCGGCAAATCCAGCCTGTTTGCCCTGCTGCGTGGCGAGTTGCACCCGGATTCGGGCGACTGCCTGCTGCCGGCCGACTGGCGCATCGCGCACATGCGCCAGGAGGTCGACACTCTCGAACGCCTGGCGGTCGACTATGTGCTCGACGGCGACCTGCGTCTGCGCGAGGTGCAACGTGACCTCGCCGTGGCCGAAGCGGCTCACGACGGCGTCGCGCTGGCCCGTCTGCACGCCGAACTCGACAGCGCCGATGGTTACACCGCCGATGCGCGAGCGCGCAAATTGCTGGCCGGTCTCGGCTTCACTAATGAGCAGATGGATCGCCAGGTAGGAGATTTCTCCGGTGGCTGGCGGATGCGTCTGAATCTGGCGCAGGCATTGATGTGCCCGTCGGACCTGTTGTTGCTCGACGAACCGACCAACCACTTGGACCTCGACGCGATCATCTGGCTTGAAGAGTGGCTGAAAAGCTACCCGGGCACCTTGCTGCTGATTTCCCACGACCGTGATTTCCTCGATGAAGTCGTCGATCACGTGGCGCATGTCGATCAGCGCAAAATCACCCTGTATCGCGGCGGCTATACCGCGTTCGAACGCGCCCGTGCCGAGCGTCTGGCCCAGCAGCAACAGGCCTACGAGAAGCAGCAGGCGCAACGTGCGCACATGGAAAGCTACATCGCCCGTTTCAAGGCCCAGGCGACCAAGGCCCGTCAGGCGCAGAGCCGGATCAAGGCGCTGGAGCGGATGGAAGAGCTGTCCGCGGCCCACGTCGATTCGCCGTTCGACTTCGTCTTTCGCGAGTCGACCAAGATATCCAGTCCGCTGATCGATCTGTCGGATGCGCGTCTCGGTTACGGTGACAAAATCATCCTGGAAAAGGTCAAGCTGCAACTGACCCCGGGTGCGCGAATCGGCCTGCTCGGCCCGAACGGTGCGGGTAAATCGACGCTGATCAAGAACCTCGCCGGCGAGCTGTCACCGATCGCCGGGCGCCTGACCCGTGGCGAGAACACCGTGGTCGGTTATTTCGCCCAGCATCAGCTCGACTCGCTGGACTCCAAGGCCAGCCCGTTGCTGCACCTGCAGCGTCTGGCGCCGACCGAGCGCGAGCAGACCCTGCGCGATTTCCTCGGTGGTTTCGACTTCCGTGGTGCGCGCATCGATGAGCCGGTACTGAATTTCTCCGGTGGTGAAAAGGCGCGTCTGGCCCTGGCATTGATTGCCTGGGAGCGGCCGAACCTGCTGCTGCTCGACGAACCGACCAACCACCTCGATCTGGAAATGCGCCTGGCGCTGACCATGGCGCTGCAGGAATTCAGCGGCGCGGTGCTGGTGGTGTCTCACGATCGGCACTTGCTCAAGAGCACTACCGACAACTTCTACCTGGTCGCTGACGGCAAGGTCGAAGAGTTTGATGGCGACCTCGAAGACTACGCGCGCTGGCTGGTGGAATACCGTCAGCGCAACGCGCCGGTCAGTAATACTCCGGTCAATCCGGACAAGACCGACAAAAAGGCCCAGCGTCAGGCGGCTGCTGCGTTGCGTCAGCAACTGGCCCCGCACAAGCGTGAAGCCGACAAGCTCGAAGCCGAGCTGGGCAAGCTTCACGAGAAACTGGCCAAGGTCGACGCCAGCCTCGGCGACAGCGACATCTACGAGCCAGCGCGCAAGAACGAGTTGCGTGATCTGCTCGCCGAGCAGGCCAAGTTGAAGGTTCGCGAAGCCGAGCTGGAAGAAGCGTGGATGGAAGCGCTCGAGACGCTGGAAAGCATGCAAGCGGAGCTGGAGGCGCTGTCCTGATGGAAGCGTTCAAGCTGCCGCTGCCGGCGGAGTGGGTCGAACCGGTCTGGTTTGGCGTGCAGATTCTGCTGATCCTGCTGGCCGGTTACGTCGCGCAGCGCTTCGTCGCCAAGTGCCTGACCCGTCTGGGCGAGCGCTATCCGTTCCCGCCGCAATTGCTGATGCCGCTGCGCGGCGTGTTGCGCTGGCTGATCATGGGCAGTGCGCTGATCTTTGTACTGGAACGCCTTGGTGTCTCGGCCACGGTATTGTGGACGGCGCTGTCAGGGTTCGTCGCGGTGGCGGCGGTGGCGTTCTTTGCGATGTGGAGCGTGCTGTCGAACCTGCTCTGCGCGATTCTGATTTTTACCGTCGGACCCTTCCGGTTGGGTGATGTGGTCGAGTTGGTCGACACCACTGACAAGCCGGGCGTCAAAGGCCGCGTGGTGGCGATCAATCTGCTCTACACCACGTTGATCGAGGCTGAAGAACTCGGGACGGGCAGCGCCATGGTGCAAGTGCCCAATAGTCTGTTCTTCCAGCGATCGGTGCGACGTTGGCGCGGGACCGATGTATTCCCTTCGAGCGGGTTCGAGAAGTAAGTCTTAAAGCAAGATCAAAAGATCGCAGCCTGCGGCAGCTCCTACAGGGATCGCATTCAATGTAGGAGCTGCCGCAGGCTGCGATCTTTTGCTTTTAGCCCCAATCCGCATTAGCTTGAGCGTCTGTCACGATTCAGATGCGAGGTGTGCGATGGAGCTTCAAACATGGCTGGCGTTTTTTGCCGCCTGCTGGGTGATCAGTCTTTCCCCGGGGGCTGGCGCCATTGCGTCGATGTCCAGCGGTCTGCAATACGGTTTCTGGCGCGGTTACTGGAACGCCCTCGGCCTGCAAATCGGTCTGGCGGTGCAGATCGCGATTGTCGGCGCCGGCGTTGGCGCAATCCTGACCGCTTCGGCAACGGCTTTCCACGCGATCAAATGGTTTGGTGTCGCTTACCTTGTGTATCTGGCTATCAAGCAATGGCGCGCGCTGCCCATGGACATGAGCGATGACGCGGCGGTGCGGCCGATCGGCAAGCCGCTGGCGCTGGTGTTTCGTGGCTTTCTGGTGAACATCAGCAACCCCAAGGCTTTGGTGTTCATGCTCGCGGTGCTGCCGCAGTTCATCAACCCGCATGCGCCTTTGCTGATTCAGTATGTGGTGATCGGTGTGACGATGATCTTCGTCGACCTGATTGTCATGGCGGGCTACACCGGCCTGGCGTCGAAGGTGTTGCGTCTGTTGCGCACACCGCAGCAGCAGAAGCGTATGAACCGCACGTTTGCCGGGCTGTTCATTGGTGCGGCAGCGTTTATGGCGACGTTGCGTAAAGCGGCGGCGTAAACCTCGCAGGCAATAAAAAAGGCGACCTCGTGAGGTCGCCTTTTTTATTTCTACCGAGACATCGGGGCAAGCGAGCTTTTGTGGCGAGGGGATTTATCCCCGTTGGACTGCGCAGCAGTCCCAATCGTCTTGAATCAATAGCGAGGGCCGCTTCGCGACCCAACGGGGATAAATCCCCTCGCCACAGAGCCCCTCGCCACAGAACGCGTTCAGCCAAGAGTCAGTGCAAAATCACCGGCGCAGTATCACGCGGCAGATTGTTGCGCTGCGGCGCCTCACGCGGCTGCTCGTAACCGCCGCCACCGAGCTGCATGCTCAGTTGCCCGGCCACGTCCTCACCCAGCGCCTTCGACACGTCACGCACCACCCGTGGGCGGTTCAGCGAGATCTTGATATCGCGGCCGTTCACCAGTTTGGTGTCCTGCGCTTCGCCCATCGCCGTGAAGGCCGAGGTGATCTCGAAGGTCTTGGTGTTGATCAGGCTGAAATCCGCCACCAGCGTCAGACCCAGCACCGCCGAATAGCTGTCGGTGTGCGCCAGCTCGTTCATGTCCTGGGTGAAGTCGATGTCCGACACGGTGCCGAACAGCACATAGTCGGCACCCTTGAAGTTGCCGGCCTTGATGCGCTTGATCACGTCGTAGACGTCACCTTTGGAGGACGCGGTGTAAGGCGTGCCTTGCACCAGCTGGAACATGCCGGTGCGCAAAATTTCACCCTTGATGTCGCCGGTGAATTTGCGCAGCTCGCCTTGCTCGATGTAGCTGGTGCTTGCTTCGATCTCGTTGTAGCTCGAAGAACCACTGGAGCTGTAATAACCGTCGCGGTGATTGCTCTGGGCCGAAACGATGTGGATGTATTGCTCCACACGCTCCTGATAGGCCAGATCCGTCACTGCGACTTTCGGGGCCGCCTGCGCGCTGAACGCGCAAGCCAGGGCCATCATGCCAATCCATGCGCGCATTGCTTAACGCTCCGTGGTTTTGCGGATCTCTTTTTCGTCCATCCACTCGGCCAGACCGCTTTCAACGTCGATCAGTTGCAGGCTGAATTTGTAGAAGACGTCCTTGTAATCGCTGCTGCGTTTGACGATCGAGCTGATCGAGCCTTCGATGCGGTACTTGGCGGCAACCATGTTGCCAGTCTTGGCCACGGTGCTCTTCTTGTACAGACCGCTCTGGTTTTGCAGCTTGAGCTGGTCAACCTGGCTCTGCATGGCGTTGTTGTCGCTGGCGAAGCGGGCCACGCCGGTTTTCATCAACTGCGTCTTGATGCTGGTGGTGATTTCGCGAGTGTCGATGTACTCGCTGGTCTTGTTCTTCACGTCGTAGACCTGAACCACCGGACGGCCCTGCAGGATGCCGGACTGGGCCAGCGAGCGGGTCATCGACTCGGCGATCATTTGCAGGTCGGTCGAACCGAATTCGTTGGTCACGGTTTCAACCGCTTTGGTGTCGCCGTAGCTGATGTTCTTGCTGCCCAGGGTCGGCGAAGTGTTGGCGCAACCGGAGGCCAGCAGGGCGATAACGGCGATGCAGGAAAAGCGTGCAAACATGGGAGTGCTCTCTAAAACAGGAATAGGGTGGCAGGCTTACGGCGTCTTGATTTCCAGACGGAAGTCCACGGCTTTCGGGGTCGGGGCGATGCCTTGAATGAAGCTGGTCTGGGCGCCGTACATCATTTGGCTTTTCCACACTTCTTCTTCGGCAATCGGGAAGCCTTCCGCGCCGAGCCAGGCGAAGCGGTAGTAGAAAATCTTGTTGCTGTTGAGCGTGTTGCTCAACTGCACGTTGACCGTCATGAAGCCGTTTTCGCGGGCGACGCGCATGGCGCCGACGACGATGTGTTTCTGCGGCCCCATGGCCACGACTTTGCTCGCGGCGCTGCCCGGCTCTGGCGGTGGCGGGGTGGCGCAGCCGCTCGCCAGCAAGGCGAGGGTGGCGACGGCGATGAGTTTGAAGCGCATGCAAAGACTCCGTTCTTAAGGTTGTTTGAGGCTGGCGACGTTGGTCGCGCCGGCGCTCGGGATCACGTGGGCGGCGAGACCGCTGGCGAACACCTGATTGCCCACGGCGCGCAGGCTGATCACTTGATAACGCTGGTCGACGGTGACCTTGACCACCGAACCACCCACGGCGCTCGGCAGACTGACCTGATGCTCGCCTTTCTTCAAGCGCAGACGCACCACTTGAGTGTTGTCCGGCAGGGTGCGCCACGTACGGGTATCGGCACCTTCGAGCACAGCTGAAGAGATACCGACGGCCAGACCGGCCAGCGGGTTGGTTTCGTTGATCTGCTTCTGCGCCACGCCTTTGGTGATCGCCCGCACGGTGGTGCGCAGGATGATCCCCGGCATGTCGTCACGCAGGGCGCGGCGGGACATGGCAGTGGTGCTGTTGAGAGCAGTCAGGTTGACTTGCTGGCCATCGACACCGATCTGCGCGAACGGCGCGGTGGAGGTGTCTGGTTTGATGATCGGGAACGACAGCGGTGTGATCACCACGTTGTTGGAAATCGGCAAAGGCAGCGGCACGCGGATCGAGTCGCGCGCTGGTGCCAGACCGCTTTGCACCACGATCAGGATGTCGCTGTCGTCGGACTTGCCCGGCTTGTCGAGGTTGACCAGCGCCTGCTCCAGCAGCGGCGTGTTCGGGCGCAGCTCGGCGGCCTTGCGGTAGCCCGGTGCAGCCAGGTCTTTCTCGCCCAGGGCTTCGTAGACGAAGCCGGCCAGGTAGTGGCTGAACGCACTCTGGTAGCTGTTCTTCAGACCCACCACTTCCGGCGCGTCGAGACTGGCGACCGGATATCCTTGCAGGTCCTTGTACTGAGTCTTGATGCCTTCTTTTTCGGCCTCTTCCTCGCTCTTGAGGTATTCCTTGTCACGCAGGTCGGCAATCACTGCTTCACGTTCGTGCGTTTTCTTGATGGCGGTGCGCGCGCCGTCGAAATCGTTGACTGCCAGCAGGTTCAGGGCCATCTGCGTGGTCAGCATGACTTTTTCGTAGTCGTAGCCTTCGTAGCGACGCACCTTGTCGTTGACCAGGAAGCTGCCGAACTGGGCCAGGTACTTGTCGGTGTCGAGCTTGACCGAATCTTCCCACTTGCCCACCACCTGATCGGCGCTGGTCCAGGCGTTCTGGCTACCGGACAGGTCGCCTTTGGCGCGCAGCAATTCACCTTTCTCGAAGTAATAGAGCAGGTCTTTGTCGGGGCCGGTGTTGTTCTTTTCCAGCAGGGTCAGCGCGGCGTCAACATTGCCGGTGGCCAGTTGCTGGTTGGTCTGTGCCAGTTCGGAGTCATAGTTGCGAAACGCCGAACAGCCGGACAGCAGAGTGACGGCGCTGAGCGCAATCAGTGTGGGAGCGCGGAATGCCATGGGGGTACTTCTTCCCTGGAGTAATACAGCCGCGAATGCTGGTCGGGCTGGTGTGACCCATCGACAGTGGCGCTGGCCTCCTGCCAATTCCTCATAACCTGAGGAGCTTTAATGCCCGATCGCAATAACGAGGGCGCGGCATTATAAGCGGGTGCTGATGGCTATGTAATAGCTTTTTAATTGCACTGGTTGGTTGGGTGCCATTACTTATTTCAGGTTGGATACCACGCTGCTTGCCGGTGCCCCGCTGGACTGGAAGGCGCTGCCATTGGCAAACACCCGATCACCCAAAGCACGCAGGCCGATGACCTGGCGGTTCTGGTCGATGCGGAGTCTCAAGGGCGCAGCGCCGGGGGCGTTAGGCAGGCTGATCAGGTGCTCACCTTTTTTCAGGCGCAGGCGCACGACTTGAGTAAGGTTGGGCAAGGTGCGCCAAGTGCGCGTGTCGGCATGCTCGAAAGCATCCCAGTGGGTGACGTAGGAGGCTTTGCTCGGATCGCGTCGATTGTCCGTAGCCTGAACATCGGCCGCCAGAAATGCCCGATAGGTTGTGCGCTGGATAATGCCCGGCATGTCGTCACGCAGGGTGCGCAAGGACATGTCGGTAATGCTGTTGACCGCAATCAGCTTTTTCTGACGACCATCGATGCTCAGTTGGTTGAATGAAGGCGTCGAGGTGTCGGGCACCATTATGGGGAACGAGATATTGGCGACGATGACCTGGCCGTCCGCGAGCTTCACCGGGTAGGGCACGCGCACGGAGCTGCGGGCCGGCGCCAGGCCGCTCTGCACGATGATCAGCACATCGCTTTCGTCTGCCTTCAGGCCAGGGCTGTCGAGGTCGCGCAATGCCTGTTGGAAAAACGCCATGTCCGGACGCAGTTCAATTGCCTGACGATAACCGGGTGCTGCCAGATCTTTCTCGCCCAGCGCTTCGTAGGTGAAGCCGGCGAGATAGTGACTGAATGCACTTTGGTAACCGTTTTTCAGAGCAATCACCGCAGGCGATTCGAGCATCACCACGGGGTAGCCTTGCAGGTCCTTGTAATGCACGCGCGCGCCCTGGGCCTTGGCCGCTTCTTCGATTTTTTCGTATTCCAGCTCCCGTTGCCGGGCGATCAGCGTTTCGCGCTCGTGGGTTTTCTTGATGTCGGCACGGGCGCCGTCAAAATCATTCATGGTCAGTTGGTTGAGGGCCATTTGCGTGGTCAGCATGACTTTTTCGTAGTCGTAACCATCGTAGCGGCGCAACTTGTCATTGATGATGCTGCCCCAGTGGTCGCCCATGGCGGCGAGCAACTTGTCGCCGGTGGTTTCGATCGTGTCCTGGCGCTCGATGATCATCTGCTCGGCGCTGCGCCAGGTTGTCTGGCTCTGCGCAAATTCGCCGCCGGCACTCAGTACAGCGCCCTTTTCGAAATAGTAGAGCAGGTCTTTTTCCGGGGCCGGATTGTTCGCTTCGATCACGGACAGAGCGCTGTTGATGTTGCCGGCCTTGAACTGCTCGGTGGTCTGTTGCAGTTCCAGATCGTAATTGCGATACGCACCGCAGCCGCTCAGTTGCACAACGGCGGCGATCAACAGGGGCAAGTGCAAGCGATGGCGCATGAAAGGGGTCATCCTTGAGCGGGAAATACGACAGGTCGGGCAGTATAGGGTGCAATAGTGGCTAAGTGATTTGGCGTTTTTGTAGGCCGATGGCTCGCGTCATGTGTGGCGTTACGTCGACAAAGCTTGAGGGAAACGCGTTCGAAGTGAACAATATGTAACTTCGCATTTCCATTTGAGAATTCTTCATGACTGCCTCGTCCCGTTTTCTGGCTTGGCTGGTGTTCCCGTTGTTTGCCCTGAGCAGTTTCAATCTGCTGGCCGATACCGTGGAAGGCGCACCGCAAGCGCTGCACCTGCTCGATTACATCAGCGCCGACTACCCGCCGACGGTAGCGGCGGGCAAGGTGGTCGATGATGCCGAATACCGCGAGCAACTGGAGTTCACGCGGGCGCTGCAAGGCTTGATCGCCGGCATGCCGGCCAAGCCTGAAAAGGCTGCGCTGGAGCAGGGTGTCAGCGCCTTGCACGCAGCGATCACCGCGAAGCAAGACGGCGTCGAAGTGGCCCGTCAGGCGCGGCAGCTCGGCGCGCAATTGGCGGTGGCGTATGAAGTCAGCCAGGCGCCGATCATCACCCCCGATCCCACCCGGGGTGCGCCGCTCTATGCGCAAAATTGCTCGGTGTGCCACGGCGACAGTGGCGCCGGTGACGGCCCGGCGGGCCTCGGCATGACCCCGGCACCGGCCAATCTGCGGGATGCGGCGCGCCTGGATCACCTGAGTCTGTATGCGATCTACAACACCCTCGGTCAGGGCGTTGAAGGCACCGACATGCCGGCGTTTGCCGATCAGCTCGACGATCGGCAGCGCTGGGATCTGGCGACTTACATCGCCGGCTTCAGCGCCGATCCGGCGGCGGCCAAAGCGGAGAAGACCTACAACATCGCCGATCTGGCTCGTCAGACCCCGGCCGAGGTGCAAATGGCCGAAGGCGCGCAAGCCGCCGCGACGTTCCGCGCCCAGCGTGCGCAACCGCCGCAGGTCAAGCGTGGCCCGGCGCAACTGCTCGACTACACCGCAGCGACCCTGGACAAGAGCCTCGCGGCCTACCGTGCAGGCGAACACGATCAGGCCTACGACCTGTCGGTGGCGGCGTATCTGGAAGGCTTCGAGCTGGTCGAAAGCTCGCTGGATAACGTCGACGCCAACGTGCGCAAGGACACCGAAAAATCCCTGATGGCTTACCGCCAATCGTTGCAGGACGGCTTGCCGGTCGAGCAGGCCGAGCAGCGCCTGGACACCGCCAAAGCCAAGCTTAAAGAGTCCGCCGGATTGCTCGGCAGTGATGGCTTGAGCTGGTCGCTGAGCTACATCTCCGGTTTGCTGATTCTGCTGCGCGAAGGTCTGGAAGCGATTCTGGTGCTGGCGGCGATCCTCGCCTTTCTGCGCAACACCGGCCAGCAATCGGCGGTGCGCAGCGTCAACGTCGGTTGGGGCCTGGCGCTGCTGGCCGGCCTCGGCACCTGGGCGCTGGCGGCGTATGTGATCGATGTCAGCGGTTCGCAGCGTGAACTGCTTGAAGGCGCGACGGCGCTGTTCGCCAGTGTCATGGTTTTGTGGCTGGGCGTGTGGATGCATGACCGCCGGCATGCGGCGGCCTGGCAGGATTACATCAAGAGCAGTCTGGTCGGTGGTGGCGGGCGTTTCGGCTTCGCGATTCTGGCGTTCTTCTCGGTGTATCGCGAGTTGTTCGAAGTGATCCTGTTCTACGAAACCTTGTGGTTGCAGGCCGGACCAGCCGGGCATGACGCGGTGCTCGCCGGTGGTGCGACGGCGCTGGTGCTGCTGGTCGGTCTGGCGTGGGTAATCCTGCGCGGTTCGGCGAAACTGCCGCTGACGCTGTTCTTCAGCATCAACGCCGCGCTGCTGTGTGCGCTGTCGGTGGTGTTTGCCGGGCATGGCGTGAAGGCGTTGCAGGAAGCCGGGATCTTCGGCACGCGGCCGGTGGCGTTCTTTGATTTCGACTGGCTGGGCATTCATGCCGATGCCTATTCGCTGGCGGCGCAGGCGGTGGCGATTGTGGCGATCATCGTGCTGTATAGCCGTAGTCGTCTGGCTGAGAAGAAGCGGGTCGCCGCTTAACGGCATTCGCTGGGGCTCACATTCGCGAGCAGGCTCGCTCCCACAGGTTTAGCGTTAACCTTGTGGGAGTGAGCCTGCTCGCGAATTGTTTTTGGAGGTTGGAAAAATGCGTGTATGGATCGATGCCGACGCTTGTCCACGAGCGGCGAAGGATCTGGTGGTGAAGTTCGCCCTCAAGCGTCAGTTCGAAGTGGTGCTGGTGGCCGGGCAGCCGCAGATCAAGCCGGGGCTGGCCATCGTCAAACTGATCGTGGTGCCGAGCGGCCCGGATGCGGCAGACGATTATCTGGTCGAGCACGCGGTGCCGGGTGAGCTGGTGATTTGCAGCGATATCCCGCTGGCCGATCGTTTGGTGAAGAAGGGCGTCGCGGCGCTGGATCCGCGCGGCAAGGAATTCGATGCGCAGAACATGGGCGAACGCCTGGCGGTACGCAATCTGTTTACTGATCTGCGGGAACAAGGCCAGATGAGCGGCGGACCGGCGCCGTTTGGAGATCGCGAGAAGCAGGCGTTTGCCAATGCGCTGGACCGCATTCTCACACGCCTGACCCGCAAACCCTGATTCAACCGGATCTCTGTGGCGAGGGAGCTTGCTCCCACCTGGCGGCGCAGCCGTCGTAAACCCTGTAAAACGAGTGTATTTGGCACCGTGTGGTTGAATAGTTTGGGCTGCTACGCAGCCCGGCGGGAGCAAGCTCCCTCGCCACAAAGGGTGTCCAGCAATTTCGATCAGGCGTCGTTTTCGTGGGTCAGTTCGAGCACGCGGTCGACCAGTTTGTTGATCCCCGAAGCCGCTTCACTGATGTTCTGCGCCAGCATGTAAGCCGGGGTCGTCACCAATTTGCGTGCTTTGTCTTCGATGATTTCCGTCACCGCACAGTCTTCGTGAGTGGCGCCCATCTTGTTCATCGCCGTGGCGGTGTCGGCGTCATTGCCGATGGTGCAGGTCACGCCTGGGCCGTAGATTTTCGCCGCGAGTGCCGGAGAAATGCACATCAGGCCGACCGGTTTACCCGCTTCGGCAAAAGCTTCGGCCAGTGCCAGCACTTCCGGCTGCACGCTGCAGCCAGCGCCTTCAATAGCGAAGTTCGAGAGGTTCTTCGCCGCCCCGAAACCGCCCGGCACGATCAGCGCATCGAAGTCATCGACGTCGGCTTCGCGGATGTCCTTGATGTTGCCGCGGGCGATGCGCGCCGACTCCACCAGGACGTTGCGCGATTCGGGCATTTCTTCGCCGGTCAGGTGGTTGATCACGTGCAACTGCGCGATGTTCGGGGCGAAGCACTGCACCTGCGCGCCGCGTTGGTCGAGGCGCAGCAAGGTGATGACGCTTTCGTGGATTTCGGCGCCGTCGTACACGCCACTGCCGGACAGGATCACTGCAACTTTTTTGCTCATGGGTTTCTCTCCAGATTCATGGCGCTAAATGTCCACTAAATTGTCGTGCGTTGCCATAGGCTGAAGTGGTGGCTGCACCTGCAAGGAACGCTTTCTACATGGATCGCAACAACGGCGGGGTGTTCATTATTTGGGGTTGCCTGCTGCGGAACGAGCGGTAGATTTTTGGCGTGAGAACGCCGCTGGCGAACTTGAATGCGCCAGCGCAGCGAGGATAAAAGTGACGTATCTGACTGAAGGGGCCGGCCAGCCCGCTCAGTGCCGGCGGGCTGTAGCAAATCGCCAGCGATTTACTCGGCTGGCGTCTTCGGTTCGGCAGGCCTGGACGCTTCGGCTTGGTTCAGCAGTGCAGCTTTCGCGGCTTGCTCGTCGGCGTAAACCTGCCTGGCCAGCCGCGCATTCTTGAAGCGGCGGCGCAGCCACAAGCCAACGCCCAGCACCAGCAACGCACCCAACACCCACAACTCGTATTTCTTGATGCTACCAAGCATGCCTTCCAGCACCGCCCCGAAGTGGTAAGCAGCGGCAGCCAGCGCGGTCGCCCAAATCGCCGCACCGATACCGTTGAGCAGCAGATAACGTCCCGGCGGATAGCCCGACAAGCCGATCGCCACCGGCATCACCGTGCGCAGACCGTAGACGAAACGGAAACTCAGCACCCAGATGTCCGGGTGCTTGCGAATGTGCTCCAGCGCGCGGTCGCCCATCATCTGCCAGCGCGGTTTGCGCGCCAGTAATTTGCGCCCGTGCTTGCGCCCCAGGAAGTACCACAGCTGATCGCCGGCATAGCTGCCGCAGAACGCCACGACCACCACCAGGTTGATGTCCATGTATCCACGAAACGCGAGGAAGCCCGCGAGCACCAGAATGGTTTCGCCTTCGAAGAACGTGCCGAGGAACAAGGCAAAATAGCCAAAGTCATGCAGAAATTGTTGGAGCATTGTCTGGGTGCTGGCGAAATGAACGCGCAGCCTAACCCTTCGGACACATTCATGAAAGTGTCCAAATGTGTCTCGACGTGAACAATTCCTACGCTGAGAATGGAATGCGGCTACGTGTCACGGGGTGCACACAACTGTCATCTGTTGGTCATAATGGCCGTCTATAACTGTCACGCTCGCCCGTTTGCGCGGGCTCAGGAGTTCGCCGTGAGCTTTACCCCCGCCAACCGACTGTTCCCTGCAACCCGCCTGCGTCGCAATCGTCGTGATGATTTTTCGCGTCGGCTGGTGCGGGAAAATGTGCTGACGGTCGATGACCTGATCCTGCCGGTGTTCGTGCTCGACGGTGAAAACCGCCGCGAAGCCGTAGCCTCGATGCCCGGGGTAGAGCGGCTGACGATCGACTTGCTGCTCGAAGAGGCGGCCAAGTGGGTCGAGCTGGGGATTCCGGCGCTGGCGCTGTTCCCGGTCACTCCGCCTGAATTGAAATCCCTCGACGCTGCTGAAGCCTGGAACCCCGAGGGCATCGCTCAGCGCGCCACCCGCGCCCTGCGTGAGCGTTTCCCGGAGCTTGGCGTGATCACCGACGTGGCGCTCGATCCGTTCACCACCCACGGCCAGGACGGCATCCTCGACGAAGAAGGCTATGTGCAGAACGACATCACCGTCGACGCACTGGTCCGTCAGGCGTTGTCCCATGCTGAAGCCGGCGCGCAGGTGGTGGCGCCGTCGGACATGATGGACGGTCGCATTCAGGCGATCCGCGAAGCGCTGGAAATTGCCGGCCACGTCAATGTGCGGATCATGGCTTATTCGGCCAAGTACGCCAGCGCCTATTACGGCCCGTTCCGCGATGCGGTCGGTTCGGCGTCGAACCTTGGCAAGGCCAACAAGGCCTCCTATCAGATGGACCCGGCCAACAGTGACGAAGCGCTGCACGAAGTCGGTGCGGACTTGTCTGAAGGCGCGGACATGGTCATGGTCAAACCGGGCATGCCGTACCTCGACATTCTTTTCCGGGTAAAAGATGCCTTCAAAGTGCCGACCTTCGTCTATCAGGTTAGCGGCGAATACGCCATGCACATGGCGGCGATCCAGAATGGCTGGTTGAGCGAGGCGGTAATTCTTGAATCACTGACCGCCTTTAAACGTGCCGGCGCTGATGGCATCCTGACTTACTTTGCTGTCCGCGCCGCTCAATTGTTACGAGAGCAGAAATAGCCCTCCCAGGAACATTCAATGAATACCGAAGGACTCACGGAAGTTGCAGTAAAAGAAGCTCAACCGGTGGTCGAGCAAATGACCGAAACCCCGCCAGAGCTGGAGCCTGCGCCACCCGCGCCAGTCGCCGAACCTGTCGCGGCGGCGCCAGTGATTGCGATCCCGGGCCTGGATGACAGCAGCCTGTACATCCACCGTGAGCTTTCGCAACTGCAATTCAATATCCGCGTGCTGGAACAGGCGCTGGACGAGTCCTATCCGCTGCTGGAGCGGCTGAAGTTCCTGCTGATCTTCTCCAGCAACCTTGACGAATTTTTCGAGATCCGCGTCGCCGGCCTGAAAAAGCAGATCACCTTCGCCCGTGAACAGGCCGGTGCCGACGGTCTGCAGCCGCATCAGGCGCTGGCGCGGATCAGCGAACTGGTGCACGGCCACGTTGACCGCCAGTACGCGATCCTCAACGACATTCTGTTGCCGGAGCTGGAAAAGCATCAGGTGCGCTTCATCCGTCGCCGCCACTGGACGACCAAGATCAAAACCTGGGTGCGCCGCTACTTCCGCGACGAGATCGCGCCGATCATCACCCCGATCGGCCTCGACCCGACGCACCCGTTCCCGTTGCTGGTGAACAAGAGCCTGAACTTCATCGTCGAGCTGGAAGGTATCGACGCCTTCGGCCGCGATTCCGGTCTGGCGATCATCCCGGCGCCGCGTCTGCTGCCACGGATTATCAAGGTGCCCGAAGAAGTCGGCGGCCCTGGCGACAACTATGTGTTCCTGTCGTCGATGATCCACGCCCATGCCGATGACCTGTTCCAGGGCATGAAGGTCAAGGGCTGCTACCAGTTCCGTCTGACCCGAAACGCCGACCTGGCGCTAGACTCCGAAGACGTCGAAGACCTGGCCCGCGCCCTGCGTGGCGAGTTGTTCTCGCGGCGTTACGGTGATGCGGTGCGTCTGGAAGTCGCTGACACTTGCCCGAAACACCTCTCGGACTACCTGCTCAAGCAGTTCAACCTGAGCGAGACCGAGCTGTATCAGGTCAACGGCCCGGTCAACCTGACCCGTCTGTTCAGCATCACCGGTCTGGACAGCCATCCGGAGCTGCAATACACGCCGTTCACCCCGCAGATCCCGAAACTGCTGCAGAACAGCGAGAACATTTTCAGCGTCGTCAGCAAGCAGGACATCCTGTTGCTGCACCCGTTCGAGTCGTTCACCCCGGTGGTCGACCTGCTGCGTCAGGCGGCGAAAGACCCGCACGTTCTCGCTGTGCGCCAGACCCTGTACCGCTCCGGTGCCAACTCCGAGATCGTCGATGCGCTGGTCGACGCCGCGCGTAACGGCAAGGAAGTGACGGCGGTCATCGAGCTGCGTGCGCGTTTCGACGAAGAATCCAACCTGCAACTGGCCAGCCGTCTGCAAGCGGCCGGTGCCGTGGTGATCTATGGCGTAGTCGGCTTCAAGACCCACGCCAAGATGATGCTCATTCTGCGTCGCGAGGCCGGCGAGATCGTGCGTTACGCGCACCTCGGCACCGGTAACTATCACGCCGGTAACGCCCGCCTCTATACCGACTACAGCCTGCTGACCTCCGACGACGCCCTGTGCGAAGACGTCGGCAAACTGTTCAGCCAGTTGATCGGCATGGGTAAAACCCTGCGCATGAAGAAGCTGCTGCATGCGCCGTTCACCCTGAAGAAGGGCATGCTCGACATGATTGCCCGCGAGACGCAATTTGCGCTCGACGGCAAACCGGCGCACATCATCGCCAAGTTCAACTCGCTGACCGATCCGAAGATCATCCGCGCCCTGTACAAGGCCAGCCAGTCTGGCGTGCGCATCGATCTGGTGGTGCGCGGCATGTGCTGCCTGCGTCCGGGCATCGCCGGGGTTTCGCACAATATCCACGTGCGCTCGATCATCGGCCGCTTCCTTGAGCACACGCGGGTGTTCTACTTCCTCAATGGCGGCGACGAGCAGATGTTCCTCTCCAGCGCCGACTGGATGGAGCGCAACCTCGACAAGCGCGTCGAGACTTGCTTCCCGGTCGAAGGCAAGAAGCTGCTGACCCGGGTGAAGAAAGAGCTGGAGCTGTATCTGACCGACAACACCCACAGCTGGAGCCTGCAGTCGGATGGTCGTTACATCCGCAACACGCCAACGGGTAATCAGAACCCGCGCAGTGCGCAGGCGACGTTGCTGGAGCGGTTGGGCAGCCCGATTTTGCCGGTGAGCAGCTGACCTTCAGCCCAATAAAAAAGGCGATCCCACGGGATCGCCTTTTTTGTACCTGTCGTTCACCCACCTGTGGCGAGGGAGCTTGCTCCCGCTGGACTGCGCAGCAGGCCCATGCTTTTAAAGAAAGGGCCGCTTCGCGCCCCAGCGGGAGCAAGCTCCCTCGCCACAAGGATTAGTGGACGGTGAGGACAATGCCCACTCGCGTCAGCCAATCCGCCTCAAGCCCGAAGTCCGCCTGAGTCAGTTGGTTCTCATCCAGCCAGTTCTCCGGGAATTCCACATCCAGGGTGTTGCCCTTCGCATGCAACACCACCTGCGGCATCGCTTGGGTGCCACGAATGTGGTGGAACAGGATCGCAAAGCGCAGCAGTACGCACAGGCGGATCAGCTTGTCGCCGTCGTCGCCGAAATCAGCAAACTTGTCCTTGGGAATGTTGCGGCGGTGGCCGCGCACCAGCAGGGCAAGCATTTGCTGGTCTTCACGAGAAAAACCGGCGAGGTCCGAGTGCTCAATCAGGTAGGCGCCGTGCTTGTGATAGTGGTAGTGGGCGATGTCGAGCCCGACTTCGTGCACTTTAGCCGCCCAGCCAAGGAGTTCGCGCCAGATGCCGTCATCCAGCTCCCAGTCCACCGCGACCTGATCGAACGCGTGCAAGGCTTTGCGCTCGACCCGCGCTGCCTGTTCCAGGTCGACGTGGTAACGCTCCATCAGCGAGGTCAGGGTGCGTTCGCGCACGTCTTCATGATGATGACGGCCGAGCAGGTCGTAGAGCACGCCTTCGCGCAGTGCACCGTCGCAGTGATCCATGCGTTGCAGTTCGAGGGCGTCGAATATGGCTTCGAGAATCGCCAGGCCGGCCGGGAAGATTGTCCGGCGATCAGGCTTGATGCCTTCGAAATCGATCTTGTCGACATCACCGAGCTTGAACAGGCGGCGCTTGAGCCACGCCAGGCCTTCGGCATTCACTTCGCCCGTGCCGTGGCCGCCGGCCTTCAGCGCCAGGCCGATGGCGCGGATGGTGCCTGAGGAGCCAATGGCCTCGTCCCAGGTCAGGCGGTGCAGGGCGTGTTCGATGCTCATGATCTCCAGCCGCGCCGCCGTGTAAGCCTGGGCGTAACGGGCCGGGGTGATCTTGCCGTCCTTGAAATAGCGCTGGGTGAAGCTGACGCAGCCCATTTGCAGGCTTTCGCGCAGCAGCGGCTCGAAACGCTGGCCAATGATGAATTCGGTACTGCCACCGCCGATGTCGGCGACCAGACGTTTGCCCGGGGTGTCGGCAAGGGTGTGCGACACGCCCAGATAAATCAGCCGCGCTTCTTCACGACCGGAGATGACTTCCACCGGGTGGCCGAGGATTTCTTCGGCGCGGTGGATGAATTCGAGGCGGTTGCGCGCTTCACGCAGGGCGTTGGTGCCGACGATGCGCACGGCACCCAGCGGCATACCGTTGATCAGTTGGGCAAAACGCTTGAGGCAATCGAGGCCACGTTGCATCGATTCTTCGTTGAGATGGCGCTCATCGTCGATGCCGGCGGCGAGCTGAACCTTCTCGCCGAGGCGTTCGAGAATGCGGATCTCACCGTTCTGGGCCTTGGCCACGACCATGTGAAAGCTGTTCGAGCCCAGGTCGATTGCGGCGATCAGGGACAGATTCTTGGCTTGGGATTGCGGCATGGTCAGGGGGTCTCGGTCGATAACCTCGACATCGTGCCACGATCAAACGCTGACGCCAACGCGCACAACTCAAACCCTTGATCCAACACCGCTTCTGTGGCGAGGGAGCTTGCTCCCGCTGGGCTGCGTAGCGGCCCTAAAGCCATTCACCTCGTAATAAAGGTAAATCGCGGTCGGCGGGTTACGACTGCTGCGCAGCCGAGCGGGAGCAAGCTCCCTCGCCACAGGGCGGTGCAGGGTCAGTTGACGGCTTCAACGGTACCAATGAAGTTCGCCAGTTCCGCCGTCTGCGGATTGGCAAACAACACCTTCGGATCCCCCACCTCATGCACCTTGCCGTGGTGCATGAACACCAACTTATCCCCAACCTCGCGGGCAAAGCGCATTTCATGGGTGACCATGATCAGCGTCATGCCTTCTTTGGCCAGTTGCCGCACCACGCTGAGCACTTCATTGACCAGTTCCGGGTCGAGCGCCGAGGTGATCTCATCGCACAACAACACTTTCGGCGACATTGCCAATGCCCGGGCAATCGCTACGCGCTGTTGCTGGCCGCCGGACAGCCGATCCGGGAAGGCATCGAATTTTTCCCCGAGACCCACGCGCTCCAGCATTTCACGCGCCAGTTCCGCAGCCTTGGCTTTCGGCACTTTCTGCACCACCTGCGGCGCGAGCATGACGTTTTCGCCCACGGTCAGGTGCGGGAACAGGTTGAACTGCTGAAAGACCATGCCGACTTTCTGCCGCAGGCTGCGCAGATCGGCGCGGGCGGCGTCGAGGTATTCGCCGTCGACTTCGATCACGCCGTCGTTGATCGATTCCAGGCCATTGAGGGTGCGCAGCAGGGTGGATTTGCCCGAGCCGCTGCGGCCGATGATCGCCACCACCTGGCCTTCCTCGACGCTGAGGTCGATGCCTTTGAGCACGTGGTGATCGCCGTAGTATTTATGCAGGGCGGAAATTCTAAGCAGAGGCATGCAGTCTCCTTTCCAGGTAGCGCGCACTGAGGGACAAGGGGTAGCAGAGCAAGAAGTAGCCGAGGGCGACGAGGCCGTAGACCATGAACGGTTCAAAGGTGGCATTGGCGAGCATGCCGCCGGTCTTGGTCAGCTCGGTGAAGCCGATGATCGAGGTCACGGCGGTGCCCTTGACCACTTGCACCGAGAAGCCCACGGTTGGCGCCACAGCGATACGCAGCGCTTGCGGCAGAATCACGTAGCGCAGCTGTTCCAGCGGATTGAGCGCCAGACTCGCCGAGGCTTCCCACTGGCCATTGGAGATCGACTCGACGCAGCCGCGCCAGATCTCCGCCAGATAAGCGCTGGTGAACAAGGTCAGCGCAATCGCTGCCGCCATCCACGGCGAGATTTCGATCCCGGCCAAGGCCACACCGAAGAACACCAGAAACAACTGCATCAACAGCGGCGTGCCCTGGAACAGCTCGATCCAGGTGCGGGCAATGCTGCTCGGCAGAGCGCTTTTCGAGATACGCATGATCAGAATCAGCAACCCGACGATCCCGCCACCAATGAACGCCACCAGCGACAGCGCCAGTGTCCATTGCAGGCCGGTGAGCAGGTTGCGCAGGATGTCCCAGAAGGTGAAGTCGCTCATACGCTGCTCCTGCTTCGACTGATATAGCGCCGGCCGATCCAGTTCAGTAACTGGCGAATCAGCAACGCCATGCACAAGTAGATCAGGGTGGTCAGCGCGTAGGTTTCAAAGGCGCGGAAGTTGCGCGACTGAATGAAGTTGGCGGCAAAGCTCAGCTCTTCGGTAGCGATTTGCGAACACACCGCCGAGCCGAGCATGACGATGATGATCTGGCTGCTCAGGGCCGGCCAGACCTTGCCTAGCGCCGGTAGCAGCACCACGTGGCGAAACGCTTCGAAGCGCGTCATCGCCAGCGCCGCTGCAGCTTCCAGTTGCCCGCGCGGAATCGCCTGAATGCCGGCACGGATAATTTCCGTGGAATAGGCACCGAGGTTGATCACCATCGCCAGCACCGCCGCTTGCCACTCGGAAATCTGCACGCCAAGCGACGGCAGGCCGAAGAAGATAAAGAACAACTGCACCAGGAACGGCGTGTTGCGGATCAACTCGACGTAGACGCCGAAGATCGCCGAGAACGGGCGGATGTTCCACGCCCGCACCAACGCCCCGACAATCCCGACGCCGACCCCGAGCAACGCACCGATGGCTGTCAGCTCAAGGGTGAACAGCGCCCCGCGCAGCAGCAGGTCGGTGTTTTCCACCACCGGCATGAAATCGAACTGATAAGCCATGAAAGTCTCCCGCGCAGTCGATCAGAGATCGGCCGGCAGTGGCTCTTTCAGCCAGGTCTGCGAATTCTTTTCCAGTGCGCCGTCAGCCTTGGCGGTGGTCAGGATGTCGTTGACCTTGGCCAGCAGCGCCGCTTCGTTCTTGTTCACGCCGACGTAGACCGGCGAATCCTTGAGCTTCACTTTCAGCGCCGGCACGCGTTTCGGGTTCTTTTCGCTGATCGCGACCATCACCACGTTGCCGCTGGCGATCAGGTCAACCTGGCCGGCGAGGTAAGCGGCGATGGTGGAGTTGTTGTCTTCGAAGCGCTTGATGGTCACGCCTTCGGGGGCGACTTTGGTCAATTCGATGTCTTCGATGGCGCCACGGGTGACGCTGATGGTCTTGCCCTTGAGGTCGTCGAGGCTGGCGATCGCAGCGTCTGGCGGACCGAACACGGCGAGGTAGAACGGTGCGTAGGCGCGGGAGAAGTCGATGACTTTTTCGCGCTCAGGGTTTTTGCCGAGGCTGGAGATCACCAGATCGACCTTGCCGGTGGTCAGGAACGGAATGCGGTTGGTGCTGTTCACCGGGGTCAGTTCGAGTTTGACCTTGAGCTGGTCAGCCAGCAGTTTTGCCGTGTCGATGTCCAGACCGCGAGGTTTCATATCCGGGCCGACCGAGCCGAATGGCGGGAAGTCCTGAGGCACGGCGACTTTCAGCGTGCCGCGTTTGACCACGTCGTCCAGTCCGTCGGCGTGAGCGGGGGCCTGGCTGAGCAACAGGGAGGAAAACAAGGCGGCGAGGAGGGCGCTGTAACGCTTGGTCATGGACAATCTCCGGATCGGCGGGAAGTGATTTCTGCGATCGGACAGAGCATGGGCCGTGCCAATACACCGGTTTCGGCACGGCAGACCGCGGTTTCAGCGGCTTTGTTCGGTCTTACTGGTCTGAACAGTCAGGTTGTTTTTCGCACTGCCATGGCGCACCGGCGTGGTTCACCGAACCCTGCTGGGGCACGACTTGCCGGACTCGGCGAATAGCTTTACAACTAGCCGCACATTGGCCTGGCGCGTCTGAAAAACCATGAACTCGATTTCCCGTGCGGTACCCGAAGTGGCGCTGCAAGCGATCCGCAAACTGATCACCGAGCAGGGTTTCGGTGCGGGCGATGCTTTACCGTCGCAACGGGATCTGGCGCTCCAGTTGGGCGTCAGTCGGGCGTCGTTGCGTGAGGCGTTGTCCTCGCTGAGTGCGCTAGGTGTGGTCAGTATTCAGCCAGGTAAAGGCGTGTTTGTGCAGTCGCCGGTAGAGTTGCCGCGTGGCGCGCAGACGCCGGGCTGGCCATTTGCGGCGCAAGCCTCGCCGCTGGATATCTTTCAGTTGCGCTATGCGCTGGAAGGCTTCGCTGCAGGGCTGGCGGCGGTCACGTTAAGCACGTTCGATCTGGATGCGCTGGAAGACAATGTTGCAGCGATGCGTGAGCAATTACGCGCCGGAGACTTTGAAGCGGCGGCAAAACTGGACTTCGAATTTCACCGTCGGATCCTGCTGGCCAGCGGTAATCAGGCGATGCTGAACATCCTTACCGCCAGCGCCGAGATCTTTCTCGAAAGCCAGAAACTACCGTTCATCCGCGCCGAGCGCGCCATGGAAACCTGGCAGGAACACCGCAAGATCCTCCGTGCCCTCGCGCGCCGGGCGTCCGGTGCGGCGCAAAAAGCCATGCAGGAGCACGTGCGCAACGCCGCCCTGCGCACCGGTATTGCCTTTATCGCCCCCGCCACGGCGTGACTTGAGCTATACCCAAACTCATCGAGTGCCATAGCAAGACTCAATCAACTGCGGCTTCCTGAACAGGGGAAGGGCGGCTATGATGGGCCACGTTTTTTTGCTTACAACCTGGAGAATTCCATGAGCAGCGATCTTATCAAACACGTTAGCGACGCTAGCTTCGAAGCCGACGTACTCAAGGCCGAAGGCGCTGTCCTGGTCGATTACTGGGCTGAATGGTGCGGTCCTTGCAAAATGATCGCTCCGGTTCTGGACGAGATTGCCGAGACTTACAAAGGCAAGCTGACCGTTGCCAAACTGAACATCGACGAGAACCAGGAAACCCCGGCCAAGCACGGCGTGCGCGGTATCCCGACCCTGATGCTGTTCAAGAACGGCAACGTTGAAGCGACCAAAGTCGGCGCCCTGTCGAAGTCGCAACTGGCTGCTTTCCTCGACGCCAACATCTAAGCGTCGCTGCAAAGTGCCTGAAAAAAAGCCCCGCAATTAGCGGGGCTTTTTGCGTATTCAGGGCTAGACGCTCCGAAACTCAGGTGGTACATTCGGCCCCGCACTGGTTTCTCCACTGCCCCCTGCTAGCCGTCGCCGACGCACTCCTTTTCGAATAAGTACGCGATCCTGTCGCCTTCTCTGCGGCGCGGCCTCATTAAGCCAAAAGCTTAATTTCCCCCCTCCATAAATGATTACGTCATTCCTATATGAATCTGACTGAACTCAAGCAAAAGCCGATTACCGAACTGCTCGAATTGGCCGAACAGATGGGCATAGAAAATATGGCCCGTTCGCGCAAGCAGGACGTGATTTTCTCCCTGCTGAAAAAGCACGCGAAAAGCGGCGAGGAAATCTCCGGTGATGGCGTGCTGGAGATTCTCCAGGACGGCTTCGGCTTCCTGCGCTCCGCTGACGCTTCCTACCTGGCCGGCCCGGACGATATCTACGTCTCGCCTAGCCAGATCCGCCGTTTCAACTTGCGCACCGGTGACACCATCGTTGGCAAGATCCGCCCTCCGAAGGAAGGCGAGCGGTATTTCGCCCTGCTCAAGGTCGACACGATCAACTTCGATCGTCCCGAGAACGCGAAAAACAAGATTCTCTTCGAGAACCTGACCCCGCTGTTCCCGACCGTGCGCATGAAGATGGAAGCCGGTAACGGCTCCACCGAAGACTTGACCGGTCGTGTCATCGACCTGTGCGCCCCGATCGGCAAAGGCCAGCGTGGTCTGATCGTTGCACCGCCGAAAGCCGGTAAAACGATCATGCTGCAGAACATCGCCGCGAACATCGCCCGTAACAACCCTGAAGTTCATCTGATCGTGTTGTTGATCGACGAACGTCCGGAAGAAGTGACCGAAATGCAGCGCACCGTGCGCGGCGAAGTGGTTGCCTCGACCTTCGACGAGCCGCCGACCCGTCACGTTCAGGTTGCCGAAATGGTGATCGAGAAGGCCAAGCGCCTGGTCGAACACAAGAAGGACGTGGTGATCCTGCTCGACTCCATCACCCGTCTGGCCCGTGCCTACAACACCGTGATCCCGAGCTCCGGCAAGGTATTGACCGGTGGTGTCGATGCCCACGCCCTCGAGAAGCCAAAGCGTTTCTTCGGTGCTGCGCGCAACATCGAAGAAGGCGGCTCGCTGACCATTATCGCCACCGCGCTGGTTGAAACCGGCTCGAAGATGGACGAAGTGATCTACGAAGAGTTCAAGGGTACCGGCAACATGGAACTGCCTCTGGATCGCAAGATCGCCGAGAAGCGCGTGTTCCCGGCCATCAACATCAACCGCTCCGGCACCCGCCGCGAAGAGTTGCTGACTGCCGACGACGAACTGCAGCGCATGTGGATTCTGCGCAAACTGTTGCACCCGATGGACGAAGTGGCTGCCATCGAGTTCCTGGTCGACAAGCTGAAAACGACCAAGACCAACGACGAGTTCTTCTTGTCGATGAAGCGCAAGTAATACGCAAGCCGTTTGAAAAAGAACGCCCCGAAAGGGGCGTTTTTTTTTGCGCCGCATTATTTGTGTCTGGATTGAAATGTACGCTGCTGATAACTTTCGCGCTTTCCAGGGACTTTGTATCCAAAAAGAGAAAGGTTTTTCATGCACACGTTTGGCAATCGCCGTGATATCGACGGATTACGGGCACTGGCGGTTATTCCTGTCGTACTGTTTCATTTCGGATTCAGTACATTCAGTGGCGGCTTTGTCGGGGTCGACGTCTTTTTCGTCATTTCCGGGTTCCTGATCACCACCATTCTGTTCCGTGAAATCAGCGCACAGCGCTTCAGTTTCATTGATTTCTGGGCACGCCGTGCCCGTCGCATCATTCCCGCCCTGAGCGTGGTCATGCTGGTCACGTTGGCGCTGGGCTGGTTGCTGCTGACGGCCAAGGACTTCTCCGAACTTGGGCGAACGGTGCGCTATCAGTCACTGTTCATCTCCAACATCCTGTTCATGCGCGAGGATGGTTACTTCCAACCGGCCTCCGACCTGAAACCGCTGTTGCATACCTGGTCGCTGGCGGTTGAAGAGCAGTACTACATCTTCTTTCCACTGCTGATGGCGGTGCTGATCCGGTATGTCCGGCATTGGCGCTGGATGCTGTTTGCGGTGTTGCTGGTGTCGTTCGGCTTGAATATCGCGAACATCGAGCACAAACCGGAGTTCACCTTTTTCTCGCTGCCGACCCGCGCCTGGGAGTTGCTCTGCGGGGCGATGCTCGCGGTGACACCTGCACCGAAACAAGCCGTGCGCCCATGGCTGTATCAAGCGGTCGGCCTTGCCGGTCTGGCTGCTGTGCTGGTCGCGGTGTTCACGTTTGACAAGTCCACGGTGTTTCCAGGCTGGGCGGCATTGCTGCCAGTGCTGGGGACGACTGCGCTGATCTGGTCGGGCGCGCAAGGTGCGAGCTTCACCGCGCGGCTGTTGAGCCTGCGGCCATTGGTCTGGATCGGCTTGCTCTCCTATTCGCTGTACCTGTGGCATTGGCCGGTTTTTGTCTACGCCAACGCAATTTCCATTGATGGTATCCAGCCTGTCGAAGCGTTCGGCTGGATGGCCCTGGCACTCGGCCTGGCGTGGCTGAGCCTGCGTTACATCGAGTTGCCGTTCCGGGAAAAACGCCTGCTTGCCGGACGTAACGCCATGTTGACGGGGGCCTTGGCTGCCATCGTCGCGCTGGTGGCGACGGGTTCGGCGATCCGTTCTGCCGACGGTGTGCCCCAGCGACTGACCGGCAAAGCGCTGGAATATGCACAGTCGCGGGAATGGCGGGCCGGGCAGATGAAGTGCATGTTGGTCACCCAGGACAAATCGCTGGACAAGGCATGCCTGGTGGGCGGCAACGAGGATGTGCCGGCCACCCAATTGTTCTGGGGTGACAGTCACACCGCCGCGTTGCTGCCAGCCATCGAAAGCAATGCGCGGCGCGAAGGGCGTCCCGTGTGGCTGTACAGCATGAGCGCCTGCCCGCCGATTCTCAGTGATGATCCGCGTCAGCGCTGCAAGGATTTCAACGAGCAAACCATGGAGCGAGTGCGCAGCCTCGGCGTCAAGGACGTGGTGCTGGCTTCCAACTGGAGCCTTTATGTCTACGGTCGCGAAGACGGCGATAACAAGGTGCTGCTCAATCCCCACGACAATACGGCTCAGGCCGAACAGCGCATGGCCGCTGCACTCAAAGCGCGAGTCGCCGCGCTGCGAGAGGCGGGCGTGCAGGTCTGGTTGTTCAAGGAAGTGCCGTTGCAGCGTAAAGGCATCATCAATCGCTTGACCAGTCTGGCGCGGATCGGGCGTTCGGCCGAGGGGTTGGGTCGCCCGCTCCAGGAGCATCTGGCGCGGCAGCAGTTCCTCAGTGCCTTGTTCGATTCCATGAGCGCTGCTGATCCGGGGGTCCATGTGATCGATCCGACACCGCTGATGTGTGCGAATGACGTTTGCAGTATCGAGGTCAATGGCCACTCGCAGTACAAGGATGAAGATCACCTGTCGGATCTTGGCAGCGCCCGGTTGAGTCCGTTGTTTGCGCCGGTGCTGCTGGGGACAAGCCAGAATTGAGCGATGCCGGGCACTGACGGGCTGCTGTTTGCTCGTCAGAGCAGGTAGGATGTACGCCTATTTTGAGGGTGCCATCGTCAATGAAATTCAAGGATCTTCGGGATTTCGTGCAGCAGCTTGAGCAGCGCGGAGAGTTGAAACGCATCCAGATTCCCGTATCGCCGGTGCTGGAAATGACCGAGGTGTGCGACCGCACGCTGCGGGCCAAGGGCCCGGCGCTGCTGTTCGAAAAGCCTACCGGTTACGACATTCCGGTGCTCGGCAACCTGTTCGGCACCCCTGAGCGGGTGGCCATGGGCATGGGCGCCGAGTCGGTCAGCGAACTGCGTGAAATCGGCAAGCTGCTGGCGTTCCTCAAGGAACCCGAGCCGCCGAAGGGCTTGAAGGACGCGTGGTCGAAACTGCCGATCTTCCGCAAGATCATCTCGATGGCGCCGAAAGTCGTCAAAGACGCGGTGTGCCAGGAAGTGGTCATCGAAGGCGACGATGTCGACCTGGCGATGTTGCCGGTGCAGACCTGCTGGCCCGGCGACGTCGGCCCGCTGATCACCTGGGGCCTGACCGTCACCAAAGGCCCGAACAAAGAGCGCCAGAACCTCGGCATCTACCGTCAGCAAGTGATCGGCCGCAACAAGGTGATCATGCGCTGGCTCAGCCACCGTGGCGGCGCCCTCGACTTCCGCGAGTGGTGCGAGAAGCATCCGGGCCAGCCGTTCCCGGTATCCGTGGCGCTGGGCGCAGATCCGGCGACCATCCTCGGCGCGGTGACGCCGGTGCCGGACAGCCTCTCCGAATACGCCTTCGCCGGACTGCTGCGCGGTAACCGCACCGAACTGGTCAAGTGCCGTGGCAACGACCTGCAGGTGCCGGCCACCGCCGAGATCATCCTTGAAGGCGTGATTCATCCGGGCGAAATGGCCGATGAAGGCCCGTACGGCGACCACACCGGCTACTACAACGAAGTCGACAGCTTCCCGGTGTTCACCGTCGAGCGCATCACTCACCGGATCAAACCGATCTACCACAGCACCTACACCGGCCGTCCGCCGGATGAGCCGGCGATCCTCGGCGTGGCGCTGAACGAAGTGTTTGTGCCGATCCTGCAGAAGCAGTTCCCGGAAATCACCGACTTCTACCTGCCGCCGGAAGGCTGCTCATATCGCATGGCCGTGGTGACGATGAAGAAGTCGTATCCGGGGCATGCCAAGCGCGTGATGCTCGGTGTCTGGTCGTTTTTGCGACAGTTCATGTACACCAAGTTCGTTATCGTCACTGACGACGATATCAACGCCCGCGACTGGAACGACGTGATCTGGGCCATCACCACGCGCATGGACCCCAAGCGCGACACGGTGATGATCGATAACACGCCGATCGACTACCTCGACTTCGCCTCGCCGATCTCCGGCCTGGGGTCGAAAATGGGCCTGGATGCCACTCACAAGTGGCCGGGCGAAACCACTCGCGAGTGGGGCCGCGTGATCGTCAAGGACGACGCCGTCACCCAACGGATCGATGCCATCTGGAATCAGTTAGGAATAGATTGATGCGTGTAACCCTGCAGCCTTCCGGAGCGGTGCTTGAGATACGGCCCGGTGAGCGGATTCTCGATGGCGCGCGGCGCCTGGGCTTCGACTGCCCGCAAAGCTGCCGTAACGGCAATTGTCACGTGTGTGCGGCGCTGCTGGTCGAAGGCCGGATCGAGCAGGCCGGCAAGGTCCATGACCACGGCGAGTTCTACACTTGCATAGCCGAGCCGCTGGAAGACTGCATCCTGCTGTGGGATGGCGTGCTCGCGCTGGGAGAACTGCCGGTGCGCAGCCTGTCGTGTCAGGTTATCGAATGCCGCGAGGTTGGTGGCGACACCTGGCGCGTGCGTCTGCGTGCCCCGGCCGGCAAGCCACCGCGCTATCACGCCGGGCAGTATTTGATGATCGAGCGCGAGAACGGTGAGAAATCAGCGTTCTCCATGGCCTCGGCACCGCACGGCGGGCGTGATCTGGAAATCCATGTGCTGGCGCGCGAAGCCAGTGCACTGAGCCTGATCGAACAGCTGCAACGCAACGCGATGGTGCGTGTCGAGCTGCCCTTCGGCGATACGCATCTGGCCGAATTGCCCGACGGGCCGTTGGTGCTGATTGCCGCCGGTACGGGCATGGGCCAGATTCACAGCCTGATCGAACACTGCCGCGCCAACGGCTTCAAGCACCCGGTGCATCTGTACTGGGGCGTGCGCCGTCCGGAAGATTTCTACCAGATCGAGCATTGGGACGAATGGTTGAAGTTGCCCAATCTGTTCCTGCACAAAGTCGTCAGCGATCAATGCGGCTGGGAAGGGCGCTGCGGGATGTTGCACGAAGCAGTCTGTGAAGATTTCCCCGACCTGAAACCGCTGCACGTCTACGCCAGCGGCTCGCCGGCCATGGTCTACGGCACGCTGGACGCGCTGGTTGAAGCGGGGATGGACGCTCATCAGATGCGCGCAGACGTATTCGCTTACGCCCCTCGCTCCTGATTCGTTATAACTCGCTATATAGCCGATCGGTATTTATGTAATTGCACAAATACCGCTAGGTTATATACCAATCGGGCAATCAATTAAGAACTGTGCCATGGCACTCAAATTGCCTTAAAACTTATGTGCCTTATTGTTACAGCGGTGCGTTCTATTAAGTAATTCTTTACCCGCGGGGAGCTGAACGCTATTCGCCATGAGCGCCATTGAAAACGCTTTTCTGAATTTGAATTACCCTCCGCGGCTCGATCTTGGGCCGCAACTGACGCACGAACAACTTCTCGCTTCCATGCAATCGACCATGGCGCGCCACAAGGGCGGGCCGGTGTGGCTGTTCGCGTATGGTTCGCTGATCTGGCGGCCGGAATGTTCGGCAGTGGAGCGCGTACGTGGGCGCGTGCATGGTTACCATCGCGGCTTGTACCTGTGGTCGCACGAGCATCGCGGCACACCGGAAATGCCCGGGCTGGTGTTCGGTCTGGATCGCGGCGGTTCGTGCAGCGGCTTCGCCTATCGTTTGCCGGAAGACAATCTCGACGCGGCGCTGTACGCCTTGTGGAAACGCGAGATGCCGGTGCCGTCCTATCGGCCACACTGGCTCAACTGCCGGCTCGAAGATGGCAGTCAGGTACAGGCGTTGGGGTTCGTTCTGGAGCGACACTTGCCCAGCTATGCCGGCAACCTGCCGGATCACGTGCTGAGCCAGGTGTTCGAAAGCGCTTGCGGGCGCTACGGTACCACTCGCGATTATGTCGAGCAGACCGCCCACGCCCTGCGCAGCCACGCCATGCCAGACCGCAATCTGGAGGCGCGGCTCAAGCGCTGTAAATCACAAAGCGATCAAGCGACCGCTTCACGGCTCTGACTGGCGACTTGCTTGTGCCACAGCGTCGGGGCCAGGAAGGCCATCGACAGCAGGCAAGCACCCACCAGCAGCACGAAACCACCGTCCCAGCCGAAATGGTCAACGGTGTAGCCCATCGCCGCACTGGCCGCGACCGAACCGCCCAGATAGCCGAACAGACCGGTGAAGCCCGCAGCCGTGCCGGCGGCTTTCTTCGGTGCCAGTTCCAGCGCCTGCAGACCGATCAACATAACCGGGCCGTAGATCAGGAAGCCGATCGAGAACAGCGCGATCATGTCGACGGTCGGGTTGCCGGCCGGGTTCAGCCAGTACACCAGGGTCGCCACGGTCACCAGCGCCATGAACACCATGCCGGTCAGGCCACGGTTGCCACGGAAGATCTTGTCCGACATCCAGCCGCACAGCAGCGTGCCCGGAATGCCCGCCCACTCGTAGAAGAAATAGGCCCACGAGGTTTTATCGACGGTGAAACCCTTGGCTTCCTTGAGGTAGGTCGGTGCCCAGTCCAGTACGCCGTAGCGCAGCAGGTAAACGAAGACGTTGGCCATGGCGATGTACCAGAGCATTTTGTTGCGCAGCACGTATTTGACGAAGATTTCCTTGGCGCTGAATTCGTCTTCGTGGCTGGCGTCGTAGCCTTCCGGGTAATCGTTCTTGTACTTCTCGATTGGCGGCAGGCCGACCGATTGCGGGGTGTCGCGCATGGTAATGAAAGCAAACACCGCCACGCCCAGCGCCACCGCTGCCGGTACGTAGAACGCCGCGTGCCAGTCGTTGAACAGGCCCATGCCGAGCAGGAACAGCGGACCGATCAGGCCGCCGCCGACGTTATGCGCCACGTTCCACACCGACACCACGCCGCCGCGTTCCTTCTGCGACCACCAGTGCACCATGGTCCGCCCACTTGGCGGCCAACCCATGCCTTGGGCCCAGCCGTTGATGAACAGCAGGATGAACATCATGGTCACGCTCGACGTCGCCCAAGGCGCGAAACCGAAAATGAACATCACCCCGGCCGAGACCAGCAGGCCGAACGGCAGGAAGTAGCGCGGGTTGGAGCGGTCGGACACCAGGCCCATGAGGAATTTCGACAAGCCATAGGCGATGGCAATCGCCGACATCGCCAGACCCAGATCGCCGCGGCTGTAGCCTTCGTCGATCAGGTACGGCATGGCCAGGGAGAAGTTTTTGCGCAGCAGGTAATAACCCGCGTAGCCAATGAAAATACCGGCGAAGATCTGCCAGCGCAGGCGTCGGTACGTGCTGTCTATTTTTTCTTCAGGCAATGGAACCTGATGTGCGGCAGGACGAAAGAAAGCAAACATTCAAGAGCTCCAGATTTCTTGTTTTGACTGCGGATGCGAATGTTACAGTTTCGTTACCGAAAATAGCACCGGTTCGCATCGAGCAAATAGCGGAAAATGTTGGAAGTCGCGCGTTCCTTTACGAACCTGTCGCTCAGCTGTAAGAACAGGGCGTTTTTGTCGCGCTCGGAATGTTGTGTCTTAGACTCGCGATCCACGGATCGACTCATTTCGCGAGATAAACGATGACCCCTAAAGTTCGCAAGCTATTGCCCAGACTGTTGATGGTCGCAGCGGTGACTGTTTCAGTGTTGGCACTGAGCTTCGCCCAAGGTTCTGCGGCGCCAGGCCTTCGTAACGTCACCGTGTTGATCGTCCGTCATGCGGAAAAGCCTGATGTCGGCCGTGAACTCAATGCCCGGGGCGAACAGCGCGCGGCGGCTTATGCCGACTATTTCACCCCGTTGAAACTGGATGGCCAGACGCTCACTCCTCAGCGTCTGATCGCTACCGCCGACAGCGCGGAAAGCATGCGACCTCGTCAGACGCTGATTCCACTGTCCCAGCGCTTGCAACTGCCCATCGAACAGCCCTGCGCCAATAACGAGGTCGACAAACTGGTCAGTCTTCTGCGCAAGCACAATCAGGCGAAAACCGTGCTGATTGCCTGGCACCACGGCCATATCAATAAGCTGATTGCCGCTTTCGGCGGTGATGGCCCGGCGTTGATCGGTCAGCCGAAATGGCCGGTGGATGTCTACGACTGGCTGATTGTTTTGCGCTTCGACGACAAGGGGCAGTTGATCCAGTCGCGAAGCGAGAAGGTTCAGGAACAACTGATGCCGGGCGACATGCCAGCGTCGCCCGGTCGTTGAAGTGTTTCAGCGCACCTGCACCACCACCTTGCCCACCGCCTTGCGCTGGCCAAGGTCATTGATCGCCTGCGCTGCATTGCTCAGCGGATAGGCCTGCGACACCAGTGGCTTCAACTTGCCCTTGGCAAACCAGCCAAACAATTGCTGGAAGTTCGCCGCGTTGTCTTGCGGCTGGCGCTGGGCGAAGGAGCCCCAGAACACACCGAGCACTGCCGCGCCTTTGAGCAGGGCAAGGTTGACCGGCAGTTCCGGGATGCGCCCGCTGGCAAAACCCACCACCAGCAGGCGACCATTCCAGGCGATGGCGCGGATGGCCTGGTCGAACAGGTCGCCGCCGACCGGGTCGTAGATCACATCGGCGCCCTGGCCATCGGTTAGGCGTTTGATTTCGTCCTTGAGGCTGGTTTCGCTGTAGTTGATCAGCTCATCGGCGCCGGCAGCCTTGGCCACGGCAAGTTTTTCCGCGCTGCTGGCGGCGGCGATGACGCGGGCGCCCATGGCTTTGCCGATTTCCACCGCCGCCAGGCCGACACCACCGGATGCACCGAGCACTAGCAAGGTTTCGCCCGGTTGCAGGTTGGCGCGTTGCTTGAGCGCGTGCATCGAGGTGCCGTAGGTCATGCTGAATGCGGCGGCGATGTTGAAGTCCATCGACGGCGGGATCGGCAGCACGTTATAGCCTGGCACCGCGACCTGCTCGGCGAAACTGCCCCAGCCGGTCAGGGCCATGACCCGGTCACCAACCTTGAGGTGGCTGACCTTTTCCCCGACTTCGCGAACCACGCCAGCCGCTTCACCACCCGGCGAGAACGGGAAGGGCGGCTTGAATTGGTACTTGCCCTCGATGATCAGCGTGTCCGGGAAGTTGACCCCTGCGGCGTGCACGTCCAGCAGGATTTCGTTCTTCTTCAGGGCGGGGCTGGCGACGTCTTCCAGCACCAGCGATTCGGCAGGGCCGAAGGCTTTGCACAGCACGGCTTTCATCAGGGCTATTCCTTTGGGAGTGATGGCCGATAAGTGTAGATGTGTCAGTCAACGGGTCAACGAGCATGCCCGGCCCTGATAGTCAGCCATAAGCTTGTGCTTGCGCGGCGGGTCGTTATGCTAGGCCGCAAACCGGATAAGGAGCGAATTGTGAAAGCGTGGATCATGTTGTTGCTGGCCCTGTCTCTGCCTGTGGCAGCGCTGGCCGAAGAAGCTAAAGAAGGCGAGGCGCCGAAGGTCAACTACATCACCCTGAGCCCGCCCTTCGTGGGCAATTACGGGCTGGACGGCACGCCGAAGCTCAAGGTCTACAAGGCCGATGTGGCATTGCGCGTGACTGGCGAAGAGGCGACCAAACTGGTCAAGGCCAACGAGCCGTTGATCCGCAATCAACTGGTGGCGCTGTTCACTCAGCAGACCACCGAGGCGATGGGCAGTATCGAAGGTAAAGAGAAGCTGCGTCAGGAAGCGCTGAAACAGACCCAGCAAGTGATGAATGACGAGACCGGCAAGCCGGTGGTTGAGGATCTGTTGTTCAACAACCTGATCATTCAGTAAGCATTTAAAGTCAAAAGATCGCAGCCTTCGGCAGCTCCTGCAGGGAAACGCATTCCAATGTAGGCGCTGCCGAAGGCTGCGATCTTTTTTCGCGCGTCAGCGCAGCGCAATCACCGCCGCCCATTGCTCTGGTGTAACGGGCATCACCGACAACCGCGATCCCTTCTGCACCAACGGCATTTCCGCCAGCGCGGTCTGCTGTTTCAGGTAATCGAGCTTCAACACCCGCGCAAACGTTTCGACGTGTTCAACGTCAATCGCACTCCAGGCATTTTTCTCCGCTGTGGCCTTCGGATCGAAGTAATGACTCTCCGGTTCCAGTGCGGTGGGATCCGGGTACGCCGCCACGATTATTTTGCCGATTCCGGCAATACCCGGTTCCGGGCAGCTGGAATGGTAGAAAAAGAACTCATCGCCCACCGCCATCGCCCGCAGGAAGTTACGCGCCTGATAATTGCGAACCCCGTCCCAGCGCGCTGTGCCGAGCTTTTCCAGACCTTTGATCGAGAGTTCGTCGGGCTCGGACTTCATCAGCCAATAGGCCATGGTTTTTTGCTCCTGAAACGGTCATTGGGCAGGTTGTCCGGCAATTTTATGACAAACCGACAGTCGGTTGACGTCAGCGTTTGCGCGCAGGTTCACGTTGTCGCAAAATGCCGGCCTTTAAAGCTTGACGCTGCTGCACGGCCTACAAACGGAAACCGCTGCTGTCATCGTGATGATGTGCCTTGAGGGGGGCAATCGATGAAACGCAAACCGGATTTACTATGGACTTTGGTAATTTTGTTCGGCCTGGGCGTCGTGACTACCGGTTACGCGCAGAGCCTGTGGTCCAACAAGGCCGATGCGCCGATTGAAGTCGCGCAACAGGTGCAACAGTCGACAGCCTTCAAGCGCTGAAACGGCTTTTTCGACGCCGCTGTTCTGCGCGGCGTCCTATCCCGCGAAATACCACGCCTTGTCGCTGACCGTGCCTTGTAACGGTACATCCCAACTCGCCTGCGCCAAGCGTTCGACCTTTTGACATTCATGGGCCAGGCCCAGCAGCGTTGGTTTGCGCCAGCTTTTGCGTCGAGCCAGATACGCCAGGCTGCGATCGTAAAAACCGCCGCCCATCCCCAGTCGCCCGCCGACATCGTCAAACCCTACCAGCGGTAACAACACCAGATCCAGCGCCCAGACCTTGCGTTGCCGAGCCAGATTGGCTCGCGGTTCGAGAATGCGGAAACGATTGGGTTTGAGTTTCTCGCCGGGACGAATCCGCTGGAAAACCATTTTGGTTCGCGGCCAGGCGCTGAGCACCGGCAGATAAGTCGCTTTGCCCCGACGCTGCGCTTCACGCAGCAGCAGGCGCGGATCGATTTCGCCGTCGGTGGGCAGATACAGAGAGATATGTTTCGCCCGGCGAAAGTGCGGGTCTTGTGCCAATTGCCGGTACAGGCCTTTGGCAGCCTGGCGTTGTTCACTTTTGCTCAGTGAGCGGCGTGCCTTGCGCAGCAGGCGGCGGAGTTGCGGGCGGGGCAGCAGCGCGGGTTCGGTCATGGTTCGGCTTCGGCAGGTTGGACGAAAACGTACGCATAAAAAATCCGATGGCGGTTTTCACCGACATCGGATTCGAATCAGGCTCCCCGGATGAACCGCTGTCAACTTAGCCCTTGAACCCGAAAGTTCAAGGTGGAAGATGCAGTAGACTTTAAGGCTTTCCGTCTAGCGGACATGCACACCAGCCCAACGTGCAACTTCCAGGGTAGTGCGAATCGGCTCAGGGACATCGTCAACTGGCAAGCACCCCAGGGAGTGCCGCGAGTATACCGCAAGCGGCCGGTTGAATCAGCCCTTGCTGGTGTTCTGATCGTCGGCGAGGACCAGATCGACACGATCGAGCAAGTCGCGCACCTGTTCACGGGTCGAACCGCTGGCCTGGATATCCGGGCGCTCTTCTTTGTGCAAGAGGTCGTGGGTGATGTTCAGCGCAGCCATCACGGCGATGCGGTCGGCACCGATGACTTTGCCGCTGCTGCGGATCTCGCGCATCTTGCCGTCCAGATAGCGCGCGGCACTGACCAGATTGCTGCGTTCTTCCTGCGGGCAGATGATCGAATACTCTTTGTCGAGGATCTGCACGGTGACGCTATTGCTTGAACTCATGAGTCTTGCTCCAGGGCCTTGAGGCGCGAAATCATCGATTCGACCTTACGCCGGGCGATTTCGTTTTTTTCAATGAGGTGAGCGCGTTCCTCGCGCCAGGTCTTTTCCTGAGCTAGTAAGAGTGCATTTTGACTCTTTAGTTGCTCGACTCGGCCAATCAGCAGTTCGAGTCTGGCCATCAGCGCTTGCAGGTCGGTGTCTTCCATTGTGTCCACGTGTTCGTCTGATGGGAGGTAGCTGGCGGACAGCCTTTAATAGTCTTGGCGAGTCTGTCGATGTAGGATACAAGGCCTTCATTCTAGACATAGCGCCGTCTGGCGCCTAGCTGCCCATGACCATTGCGAATTCCCCGTACCAAGCCTTTGCCACCCTGCTGACCTCCAGCGGCCACAACGTCTCGCCTGCCGAACTGCATGGCCTGCTGCTCGGGCGCAGTTGCGCCGGTGCCGGCTTCGATAACGAAGGCTGGTTGATCGACGCCGCCGAACTGCTCGAAGGCGACATCCAGGACAACGTCCGCAACGCCCTGATCGGCCTGCAAGAGATGGTCAAAGGCGAACTGACCGGCGACGACGTCACTGTCGTTCTGCTGCTGCCGACTGATGACGCGCCGCTGGCTGACCGCGCCGCTGCTCTGGGCCAATGGTGCCAGGGCTTCCTCAGCGGTTTCGGCCTGAACTGCCGCGACAGCAGCATGCTCAGCACTGAAGCCACCGAAGTGCTGCAGGATCTGGCCGCCATTTCCCAAGTGCAGGATGCTCTCGAAGAATCCGAAGACGGCGAAACCGACTACATGGAAGTCATGGAGTACCTGCGCGTTGCGCCGTTGCTGCTGTTCTCGGAAACCAAGAAAGCCGACGTGCCGCCAGCCGCCAAGCCGTCGCTGCATTAATCGCGTGCCAGGGAAAGCCATCTGCCCATGACCCATATCCCGAAAGCGGAATACAGCCGTCGCCGCAAGGCCCTGATGGCGCAGATGGAACCCAACAGCATCGCGATCCTGCCCGCCGCCGCGGTCGCCATTCGCAACCGCGACGTCGAGCACGTCTATCGCCAGGACAGCGACTTCCAGTACCTCAGCGGGTTTCCCGAGCCGCAAGCCGTCATCGTCTTGATGCCTGGCCGCGAACATGGCGAATACGTGCTGTTCTGCCGTGAACGCAACGCCGAACGCGAATTGTGGGATGGCTTGCGCGCAGGCCAGGAAGGCGCGATCCGCGAATTTGGTGCCGACGACGCTTTCCCGATCACCGATATCGACGACATTCTCCCGGGCCTGATCGAAGGCCGCGACCGGGTGTATTCGGCGATGGGCAGCAACCCCGAATTCGATCGGCACCTGATGGACTGGATCAATGTGATCCGCTCCAAGGCCCACCTCGGCGCTCAGCCGCCGAACGAATTCGTTGCCCTGGATCATCTGCTGCACGACATGCGCCTGTATAAATCGGCGGCAGAAGTGAAGGTGATGCGCGAAGCCGCACGGATCTCGGCGCAAGCCCATATCCGCGCGATGCAGGCCAGTCGGGCCGGGCTTTACGAGTACAGCCTCGAAGCTGAACTCGATTACGAATTCCGCAAGGGCGGGGCGAAGATGCCGGCCTACGGCTCGATCGTCGCCGCCGGGCGCAACAGCTGCATCCTGCATTATCAGCAGAATGACGCGCTGCTCAAGGACGGCGATCTGGTGTTGATCGACGCCGGTTGCGAGATCGACTGCTACGCCAGTGACATCACCCGCACCTGGCCGGTCAACGGCACGTTTTCGCCCGAGCAGAAAGCGATCTATGAGTTGGTGCTGGCCTCGCAGGAAGCCGCGTTCGCCGAAATCGCCCCGAACAAGCACTGGAATCAGGCGCACGAAGCCACGGTTCGAGTGATTACCACGGGGCTGGTGAAACTTGGATTGCTGCAAGGCGAGGTCGACGAGTTGATCGCCAGCGAAGCCTATAAAGCCTTTTACATGCACCGCGCCGGTCACTGGCTGGGCATGGATGTACACGACGTCGGCGAGTACAAGGTCGGCGGCGAGTGGCGGGTGCTCGAGGTCGGCATGGCGCTGACCGTGGAGCCGGGCATCTACATCGCCCCGGACAATCAGAACGTCGCGAAGAAATGGCGCGGCATTGGCGTACGCATCGAGGACGACGTGGTGGTGACCAAAACCGGTTGTGAAATCCTCACCAGCGGCGTGCCGAAAACCGTCGCTGAAATCGAAGCGCTGATGGCGCAAGCAAGGACACACGCGGCATGAGTCGAGTCAATCTGGCAATTATCGGTGGCGGTCTGGTCGGCGCCAGTCTGGCGTTGGCCCTGCAGGCCGGCGCCAAGGCGAGAGGCTGGAAGATCGTCCTGATCGAGCCGTTCGCTCCGGGCGACAGTTGGCAGCCGAGCTACGACGCACGTTCGTCGGCGCTGTCCTTCGGTTCGCGGCAGATTTATCAACGGCTGGGCGTGTGGCAGGAAATCTCCCGTCGCGCCGAGCCGATCAAGCAGATTCACGTCTCTGATCGTGGCCGCTTCTCCACCGCGCGTTTGTCGGCGATGGAAGAAGGCGTACCGGCTTTGGGTTACGTGGTGGAAAACGCCTGGCTCGGCCAGTGCCTGTGGCAGCACATCGACAAAGACGTGATCAGCTGGCGCTGCCCGGCGGAAGTCACGCGCATGGAACCGCTGCCCGACGGCTATCGCCTGACCCTCAACGATGAAACCACTCTTGAATGCGACCTCGCGGTGCTCGCCGATGGCGGTCGCTCCGGGCTGCGCGAACAGTTGGGCATCAACGTGCGCAAGCGCCCGTACAACCAGAGCGCGCTGATCGCCAACATCACCCCGAGCGAAGCGCACAACGGCATGGCCTTCGAGCGTTTCACCGACGAAGGGCCGATGGCGCTGCTGCCGCTGCCGGACAACCGCTGCGCACTGGTCTGGACCCGTCTGGGAATGGACGCGCAGCGTCTGGCGGATTTGAGCGAGCGCGATTTCCTCAGCGAATTGCAGGGCGTATTCGGTTATCGCCTCGGCACGTTGAAACAGGTTGGCGCACGGCATCTTTATCCGCTGACGCTGGTCGAGGCCGAAGAACAAGTACGTTCGCATCTGGCCGTGCTCGGCAACGCCGCGCATAGCCTGCATCCGATTGCCGGGCAGGGTTTCAATCTGTCGTTGCGTGATGCCGATGCCTTGGCCGCTGCACTGTTGGCCAGCGATAAACCGCTGGGCGACTTCGCCACCTTGCAGGCGTATCGCGAGCGTCAGCGACTCGATCAGGACCTGACCGTCGGTTTCTCCGATCAGGTCACGCGCCTGTTCGGCAGCACCCAGCCGCTGGTTTCGCTGGGGCGTAACATCGGCCTGCTCGGTCTCGATCTGTTGCCGCCGGCCAAGCGCTGGTTTGCCCGTCAGGCGATGGGTCTGGGAACCCGACCGGATGCTTAAGTGGCTGACCGCAACATTCGGCAAGGCGCGACTGATGCGCTGGGTGATGACGTTCTACCCGCCGTACCTTGGCGCCGGTGTTCGGGTTCGGCATATCAGCGATGACTTCCGCGACGTTCAGGTGTCGATGGGGTTGGGCTGGTACAACCGGAACTATGTCGGCACCCAGTTTGGCGGCAGCCTGTATTCGATGGTCGATCCGTTCTTCATGCTGATGCTCATGGAAAACCTCGGTTCGCGCTACATCGTCTGGGACAAAGCCGCTGACATCGACTTTATTGCGCCGGGCAAAGGCCCGGTGTTCGCCCGGTTCAGCATCGACGAGACACTGCTCGCCGAGATTCGCCGGCAAACCGCCGATGGCGAGAAATACCTGCCGCAGTTGCAGGTCGACATTCATGACGGCGCCGGCAACCTCGTGGCGCGGGTCGGTAAAACCCTTTACGTGCGGCTCAAGCCGCAAGCGAGACAGGCTTAAAGCATGGAAATGCGCGCAGATCTGCTGATTGTCGGAGCCGGAATGGTCGGCAGCGCCCTGGCGTTGGCGTTGCAGGACAGCGGGCTGGAAGTCCTGCTGCTCGACGGTAGCCCGTTGAGCGTCAAACCCTTCGATGTCGATGCGGCATTCGAACCGCGTGTGAGCGCCTTGTCGGCCGCCAGCCAACGCATCCTCGAACGCCTCGGCGTGTGGGACGGCATCGCCAAGCGCCGCAGCAGCCCGTACACCGACATGCACGTCTGGGATGGCAGCGGCACCGGGCAGATTCATTTCTCGGCGAGCAGCGTGCATGCCGATGTGCTCGGTCATATCGTCGAAAACCGTGTGGTACAGGATGCCTTGCTCGACCGTTTGCACGATTGCGATTTGGGCATGCTCGCTAATGCGCGGCTGGAACAGATGCGCCGCTCCGGCGATGACTGGCTGCTGACGCTGGCCGATGGTCGTCAGTTGCGCGCGCCGTTGGTGATCGCGGCAGATGGTGCCAATTCGGCGGTTCGCCGCCTCACCGGGATGGCCACGCGCGAGTGGGATTACATGCACCACGCCATCGTCACCAGCGTGCGCAGCAGCAAACCGCACCAGATGACCGCCTGGCAGCGTTTCACCGATCACGGGCCGTTGGCGTTTCTGCCGCTGGAGCGTGACGGGCAACAGGATTGGTGTTCGATCGTCTGGTCGACCACGCCGAGCGAAGCCGAGCGCTTGATGGCGCTGCAAGAAGCGGATTTCTGCCGTGAGCTGGAGCGCGCCTTTGAAGGTCGCCTCGGCGAAGTGATCAGTGCCGATCCGCGACTGTGCGTGCCACTGCGTCAGCGTCATGCCAAACGTTACGTGGCTGAAGGCCTGGCGTTGATCGGTGATGCGGCGCATACCATTCACCCGTTGGCGGGGCAGGGTGTCAACCTGGGTTTCCTTGATGCGGCGGTGTTGGCGGAAGTGCTGTTGCAGGCGGCCGAGCGCGGTGAGCGTTTGGCGGATGTGAAAGTGCTGAGCCGTTACGAGCGCCGGCGCATGCCGCACAACCTGGCGCTGATGGCGGCGATGGAGGGCTTTGAGCGGTTGTTCCAGGCTGATCCGTTGCCGGTGCGCTGGCTGCGTAATGCCGGGTTGAAGCTGGTTGAACAGATGCCGGAGGCGAAGGCTCTTTTTGTGCGTGAAGCTCTCGGGTTGACCGGGGATCTTCCGGCCCTCGCCAAACCCTGAGATTTACACGACCTTGTGGCGAGGGAGCTTGCTCCCGCTGGGCTGCGAAGCGGCCCCAAATTCGGTGCTGGCCGAAACGGGAGTCCTTCGGCCTCCAGCGGGAGCAAGCTCCCTCGCCACAGGAGGCAGTTGATGCTGGCTGTGCAACATCTGGTAACTCCTTCAACAAGAGTTCGATTGAGGTGGTAAATGTGAGTCCTTATCATTTGGCCCACATTTCCCGACCGAGAGACCACTCCCATGTTGGCACCCAAGCGTCTTCTGACCGCACTGGCCCTGACCCTGATCGGCAGCACAACGGCCCAGGCCGCTGATGAGGTGGTGGTTTACTCGTCGCGCATCGATGAACTGATCAAACCGGTCTTCGATGCCTACACCGCCAAGACCGGGGTGAAGATCAAGTTCATCACCGACAAGGAAGCGCCGCTGATGCAGCGCATCAAGGCCGAAGGTGAAAACGCTACTGCCGACCTGTTGCTCACCGTTGACGCAGGCAACCTCTGGCAGGCCGAGCAGATGGGCATCCTGCAACCGTTCACCTCGAAAACCATCGACGCCAACATTCCGCTGCAATATCGCTCGTCCACCCACGCCTGGACCGGCCTGAGCCTGCGCGCGCGCACCATCGCCTACTCCACCGAACGCGTGAAGCCGGGTGAGCTGACCACCTACGAAGCGCTGGCCGACAAGAACTGGGAAGGGCGTCTGTGCTTGCGCACGGCGAAGAAGGTCTACAACCAGTCGCTGACCGCCACCATGATCGAAGTCCACGGCGCCGAGAAGACCGAGAAGATCCTCAAGGGCTGGGTGAACAACCTGTCCACTGACGTGTTCTCTGACGACGTTGCGGTGCTCGAAGCGATCAACGCTGGTCAATGCGATGTTGGCATCGTCAACACTTACTACTACGGCCGCCTGCACAAGCAGAAGCCGGAGCTGCCGGTGAAGCTGTTCTGGCCGAATCAGGCCGATCGTGGCGTGCACGTGAACCTGTCGGGCATCGGCCTGACCAAACATGCGCCGCACCCGGAAGCGGCCAAGGCTTTGGTTGAATGGATGACCACGCCTGAGGCGCAGAAGATTTTCGCTGACGTGAACCAGGAATTCCCGGCCAACCCGGCGGTGGCGCCTTCCGAAGAAGTGGCGGCGTGGGGCAAGTTCATCGCTGATACTTTGCCGGTGGAAGTGGCGGGCAAGCGTCAGGCTGAGGCGATCCGGATGATGGATCGGGCGGGCTGGAACTGACCCGGTCACTCGTACGATACCCAGTGATTTCTCTGTGGCGAGGGAGCTTGCTCCCGCTGGGGCGCGAAGCGGCCCTAAGGCGTCCTCGCCGCTAGTCTGAGTTGATCTGGTAATCTTTCGCGGCTGCTTCGCAGCCGAGCGGGAGCAAGCTCCCTCGCCACAGAATATGGCCGGCGCAGAACCTGTGTCGGCCCTGTAATTTTTGAGAGCTCTTTTGGCCCACCCCGCCCAACGCCGCTGGTACCCCGTCGTCTTCGCCATCGCCGCGCTGGTGCTGTTGCCCCTGAGCGTTCTGCTGCTCTCCTGGCAGACCATCGACCAGCAAATCTGGTCGCACTTGTGGCAAACCCAGATGCCGCGCCTGCTCGGTAATACCCTGACGCTGGTTGTTGGCGTCGGGGTCGGTGTGACGTTGCTCGGGGTCAGCCTCGCCTGGCTCACCAGCCTCTGCGAATTCCCCGGTCGGCGCTGGCTCGACTGGGCGCTGATGTTGCCCTTCGCCATTCCCGCCTATGTGCTGGCCTTTGTTTTCGTCGGCCTGCTCGACTTTGCCGGCCCCGTGCAGACCCTGCTGCGCGAATGGTTCGGCACCGGCCTGCGCCTGCCGCGCGTGCGCTCCACCGGCGGGGTGATTATCGTGCTGGTGCTGGTCTTTTATCCCTACGTTTACCTGCTGGCGCGCACGGCGTTCCTCGCCCAGGGCAAAGGTCTGATGGAAGCGGCGCGAGTGCTCGGCCAATCGCCGTGGCAAGCCTTTTGGCGGGTGGCGTTGCCGATGGCCCGTCCGGCCATTGGCGCTGGCGTGGCGCTGGCGCTGATGGAAACCCTGGCGGATTTCGGCGCGGTCTCGGTGTTCAACTTCGACACCTTCACCACGGCGATCTACAAAACCTGGTACGGCTTCTTCAGCCTGCCGAGTGCGGCGCAACTGGCCAGCCTGTTGCTGCTGGTGGTGATGCTGGTGCTCTACGGCGAACGTCGCGCGCGTGGCGCCAATCGGGCGAGCAACGAACGGCCACGGGTGAAAGCCCTGTATCACTTGCGCGGGCTCAAGGCCTTCGCGGCGATGAGCTGGTGCGCACTGGTGTTCGCCTGCGCCTTCGTCATTCCGGTGCTGCAACTGATCGTCTGGTTCTGGCAGCGCGGCCGTTTCGATCTGGATGAGCGCTACGCCGGGCTGATCCTGCACACCTTGTATCTGGGCGGCATGGCGGCGCTGATTACCGTCAGCGTTGCGCTGTTATTGGCGTTTGCCCGGCGGCTGGCGCCGACGCAGGCGATCAACTCCGGCGTTGGTCTGGCCAACCTGGGCTACGCCTTGCCGGGTTCGGTGCTGGCAGTGTCGATCATGCTGGCGTTCAGTTATCTGGATCGCGAGCTGGTGATTCCGCTCTCCGGTTGGCTCGGTGGTGCGGGCAAACCGCTGCTGCTTGGCAGTCTGGCGGCATTGCTGATGGCCTATCTGGTGCGTTTTATTGCGGTGGCGTACGGGCCGCTGGAAAGCAGTCTGGCGCGTATACGGCCCTCTTTGCCCGAAGCAGCACGTAGCCTCGGTGTCAGTGGGCCACGACTGTTTTTCAAAGTGTATCTGCCGTTGTTGCTGCCGGGCACGCTGAGCGCGGCGTTGCTGGTGTTCGTCGATGTGCTCAAGGAAATGCCCGCGACCCTGCTGATGCGCCCGTTTGGCTGGGACACGCTGGCGGTGCGGATCTTTGAAATGACCAGTGAGGGCGAATGGGCGAGGGCATCGTTGCCGGCGTTGACCCTGGTTCTGGTCGGCTTATTGCCGGTTATCGGATTGATCCGGCGCTCGGCGCACCGAAACACTTAGTCGTCAGTCCTGAATCATGCGGCTACAATGCGCGGCATTCGGTGCGGTTCGTCTGAGAGACCCGTTCGCTGAAATCGGCTGAAAGCCTTCTATTTCGCGGCTTTCACCCGTGCAGCGGCTGTCCGCACCTTCGCCACGCCCGGAAGGAGAAACCCATGGGACAGCGTACGCCTCTGTATGACCTGCATCTCGCCCTCGGCGCGAAGATGGTCGATTTTGGCGGTTGGGACATGCCACTGCATTACGGCTCGCAGGTTGAGGAGCACCACGAAGTGCGCCGCGATTGCGGGGTGTTCGATGTATCCCACATGACCGTGATCGATGTCACCGGCAGCCAGGCCAAGGCCTGGCTGCAGCATTTGCTGGCCAACGATGTCGACCGCCTGCACCGCCCCGGCCGTGCGTTGTACAGCACCATGCTCAACGAGCGCGGCGGCATCGTCGACGACATGATTGTCTACCGCCTCGACGACGCTTATCGTCTGGTGTTCAACGCTTCGACCCGCGATCAGGATCTGGCCTGGATGAACGCGCAGCTCGGCGGTTACGACGTGCAACTGCACGAACGCTCCGAGCTGGCGATGCTCGCCATTCAGGGTCCGCAGGCCCGGCACAAGATTGCCGAACTGGTGACCCAGTCCCGCGCCACGCTGATCCAGCATCTCAAACCTTTCGAAGGCTACACCGACGGTGACTGGTTCATCGCGCGTACCGGCTATACCGGTGAAGATGGTCTGGAAATCTGCCTGCCGGCCAATCAGGCGCCGGGGTTCTTCAACGACCTGGTCGGTGCCGGCATTTCCCCGATCGGCCTCGGTGCCCGCGACACCCTGCGGGTTGAAGCCGGGATGAACCTGTACGGGCAGGACATTCATCAGGACGTTTCGCCACTGGCCTCGAACATGGCCTGGAGCATTGCCTGGGAACCCGCCACGCGCCAGTTCATTGGCCGCGCCGCGCTGGAAGCGGAAAAAGCCGCCGGCGTTGCGCACAAACTGGTCGGCCTGGTGCTGGAAGAACGCGGTGTTTTGCGCGCTCATCAAGTGGTTCGCATCGCCGATGTTGGCGAAGGAGAGATCACCAGTGGTAGTTTCTCTCCTACGCTGAGCAAATCGATTGCCCTGGCGCGTGTTCCGATGGCCACCGCCGACCGCGCCGAAGTGGAAATCCGTGGCAAGTGGTACCCGGTACGGGTGGTCAAACCGACCTTCGTACGCCATGGCAAAACTTTGATCTAACCTTTTCCGGCGGGCATGACCGCTGACCCAATTCCAGAGGACACCGAAGATGAGCAATATCCCCGCTGAACTGCGTTTTGCCGAAAGTCATGAATGGGCACGTCTGGAAGCCGACGGCACCGTCACCGTGGGCATCAGCGATCACGCGCAGGAAGCGCTGGGTGATGTGGTGTTCGTCGAGTTGACTGAAGTGGGTAACAAATTCGCCGCTGAAGATCAGGCAGGTGTGGTTGAGTCGGTGAAAGCCGCTTCCGACATCTACTCGCCGATCGCTGGTGAGGTCATCGCCGTCAACGAAGAGCTGAGCGCTTCTCCGGAACTGCTGAACTCCGATCCGTACGGTGCGTGGATCTTCAAACTCAAGCCAGCAAACGCCGCCGACCTGGAAAAACTGCTCGACGCTGCCGGCTACAAGGCTGCCATCGGCGAGTAAGCTTTGAGCGACACCGCAAAGCCCCGACCTGTCGGGGCTTTTTTATGGGCGACGAAAATCCCTTGTGGGAGTGAGCCTGCTCGCGAAGGCGGTGGGTCAGCCACATGGATGTCAACTGACAGTGCGCCTTCGCGAGCAGGCTCGCTCCCACAGGGAATGGGGTCTGTTCTTGAAATTTGCGTTAGACACGGGCTGCTATGCTGGTTTGACCGTGTTGCATTGACGCCGAGCGCCAGCCAAGAGAGAGCCCGTCATGTCCCAGTTGCCGTCCCTGAGCCAGTTACGCGACCCCGAAGCCTTCCTAAGCCGACACCTCGGCCCCGATGCTGCCGAACAACAGGCGATGCTCGACAGCCTCGGCCTCGGCAGTCGGGTCGAACTGATCGAACAGACTGTACCGCCGGCCATCCGCCTTAACCGCACACTGGATCTGCCACCGGCCCTCGACGAACAAGCGGCGCTGGCCAAATTACGCGGTTACGCCGAACAGAATCAGGTCTGGACCAGCCTGATCGGCATGGGCTATCACGGCACCCTCACGCCAACCGTCATCCTGCGCAATGTGCTGGAAAATCCCGGCTGGTACACCGCGTACACCCCGTATCAACCGGAGATCGCTCAAGGCCGGCTCGAAGCGCTGTTGAATTTCCAGCAACTGACCATCGACCTCACCGGCCTCGAGTTGGCCAACGCTTCGCTGCTCGATGAAGCGACGGCGGCTGCCGAAGCCATGGCACTCGCCAAGCGTGTGGCGAAGTCGAAGAGCAATCTGTTTTTCGTCGATGAAAACTGTCATCCACAAACCATTTCGGTGGTGCAGACCCGCGCCGAAGGTTTCGGCTTCGAATTGATCATCGATGCTGTGGATAACCTCAAACAGCACCAGGTGTTTGGTGCGCTGCTGCAGTATCCCGACACCCATGGCGAGGTGCGTGATCTGCGCCCGCTGATCGACCATTTGCATGCGCAGCAAGCGCTGGCCTGTGTAGCGACGGATTTACTCAGTTTGCTATTGCTGACGCCACCGGGTGAATTGGGCGCCGATGTGGTGTTCGGCTCATCCCAGCGTTTTGGCGTGCCGATGGGGTATGGCGGCCCGCACGCGGCATTCTTTGCTAGCCGCGAGGAATACAAACGGGCGATTCCGGGGCGGATCATCGGCGTGTCGAAAGATGCCCGGGGCAACGTCGCGTTGCGCATGGCATTGCAAACCCGTGAGCAACATATCCGCCGCGAGAAGGCCAACTCGAACATTTGTACGGCGCAGGTATTGCTGGCCAACATCGCCAGTTTTTACGCGGTGTATCACGGGCCGGAAGGTTTGAAACGCATCGCCCAGCGCGTGCATCGGCTGACCTGCATTCTGGCCGCCGGGCTTGAGCGCAAGGGGATCAGTCGGGTCAATGCGCAGTTCTTCGACACGCTGACGCTGGAGGTCGGCGGTGCGCAAACGGCGATCATCGAGAGCGCCCAGGCTGCGCAGATCAACCTGAGGATTCTCGGGCGCGGCCGGGTCGGACTGAGTCTCGATGAAACCTGCGATGAGCGCACCGTGGCGAAATTGTTCGATGTGCTGCTCGGTGCCGATCATGGGTTGAATGTTGACGAACTCGACGCTGAGAACCTCGCTGCAGGCATACCCGACAACCTGCAGCGCAACACACCCTACCTGCGTCACCCGGTGTTCAACGCCCACCACAGCGAAACCGAGATGCTGCGCTATCTCAAACAACTGGAGAACAAGGATCTGGCGCTCAACCAGTCAATGATCCCGCTGGGCTCCTGCACCATGAAACTCAACGCCACCAGCGAGATGATCCCGATCACCTGGCCGCAATTCGCCAATCTGCATCCGTTTGCGCCCCGCGAGCAGGCCGTCGGTTACACATTGATGATCGAGGAGCTGGAGCGCTGGCTGTGCGCAATCACCGGGTTCGATGCGATCTGCATGCAGCCCAACTCCGGCGCTCAGGGCGAGTACGCCGGGCTGCTGGCGATCCGCAAATACCACGAGAGCCGTCAGCAGGGGGCACGAGAGATCTGCCTGATTCCGTCCTCGGCCCATGGCACCAACCCGGCCTCGGCGCAGATGGCCGGGATGCGCGTGGTGATCGTCGAGTGCGATGAGGCCGGCAACGTCGATCTGGAAGATCTGAAAGCGAAAGCCGCCGAGGCTGGGGATAAGTTGTCGTGCCTGATGGCGACCTATCCGTCGACCCACGGTGTGTACGAGGAGGGCATCAGCGAGATCTGCGAGGTTATCCACAAGCATGGCGGTCAGGTCTACATGGACGGCGCCAACCTCAATGCGCAGGTCGGGCTGACGCGGCCGGCGGACATCGGCGCCGATGTGTCGCACATGAATTTGCACAAGACCTTCTGCATCCCCCATGGCGGCGGCGGGCCGGGCATGGGGCCGATCGGCATTCGTGCGCATCTGGCGCCGTTCGTCGCCAATCATCCGGTGGTGCCGATCGACGGGCCACTGGCGCAGAACGGTGCGGTCAGCGCGGCGCCATGGGGCAGTGCGAGCATTCTGCCGATCAGCTGGATGTACATCGCCATGATGGGCCCGCAACTGGCGGATGCCAGCGAGGTGGCGATTCTGGCGGCGAACTATCTGGCCGAGCATTTATCCGGCGCGTTCCCGGTGTTGTACACCGGGCGCAACGGGCGCGTGGCTCACGAATGCATTCTCGACCTGCGGCCCTTGAAAGCGCTGACCGGGATCAGCGAAGAAGACGTCGCCAAGCGTCTGATGGATTACGGCTTCCATGCGCCGACCATGTCGTTTCCGGTGCCGGGCACCTTGATGGTCGAGCCGACCGAGAGTGAATCCAAGGCTGAACTGGATCGTTTTATCGGTGCGATGCTGAGCATTCGCGCAGAAATCACCGAAGTGCAAAACGGCAACTGGCCGGCCGAGGACAACCCGTTGAAACGGGCGCCGCATACCCTGGCGGATGTCACCGGAGTTTGGGAACGGCCGTACAGCATCGAGCAGGGCATCACCCCGGATGCGCACACCAAGGCGCACAAATATTGGCCGGCGGTGAATCGGGTGGATAACGTTTACGGGGATCGCAACCTGTTTTGTGCCTGTGTCCCGGTGGACGATTACCGCTGAAGATCAAAAGATCGCAGCCTTCGGCAGCTCCTACCCTGATCCCTGTAGGAGCAGCCGAAGGCTGCGATCTTTTGATTTCGCTTTAAAAAAATGCCGCTCGATCGAGCGGCATTTTTGTCGGGGCAAGGCTTACTCGGAAGCCACCGCGTTCTTCGCCAGAATCGCGTTCGCCAGTTCCATGTCCGTGGCCTGCAGGCCCGGATTGTCGGCGCGGACTTTCTGCATCGCGGCTTCCAGATAGGGCCCACGAATGCCGCCATCACTGGCAACGAAGCTGCCGGCATCGTCCTGTGCGGCGATGATCAGCTTGTGATCCTTGAAAGTCAGGTAGGTCGAACCGGTAGTGGCACCGGACGAGATGACGTTACGCCAAAAGCTGTCCGCCATGGCCGAACCAACGGGAAGGGACAGCAAGGCCAGAGTGGCGACAGCAAGTTTGAGACGCATGATGTGATGACTCCTGGGGGTTAACTAGGGCCTTGGATCGCTACTTCCCCGATCCGGTTCCCTGCCGTCCCGTATCTGCTCATTTCTGCTCGCTTTGCGGCGTCACTCGCAGCACTTCCTCAACGGTCGTCAGCCCCGCCGCGACTTTCTGTGCCCCGGACAGACGTAAACTGCGCATGCCTTCCTTGAACGCCTGCCGACGAATCGCCGTGAGGTCGGCGTCCGGGGTGATGAACGCCTTGAGGCTGTCGCTCAGTTGCATGATCTCGTAGACCCCGGCGCGGCCGCGATAACCGGTGTCGCGGCATTCCACGCAACCGATGGCACGTTGCGCGTTGCCCGGCAGCGGTGCTTGCCACGGGCGGGTCAGGGTTTGCCAGTCTTCCTCTGCCAGCGTCAGCGGTGCTTTGCAGTGCGGGCACAACGTGCGCACCAGACGCTGGGCCATGACACCGAGCACGGTGGCCTTGATCAGGTAATGCGGCACGCCGAGTTCGAGCAGACGGCTGATGGCGCTGGGGGCGTCGTTGGTGTGCAGGGTCGACAACACCAGGTGCCCGGTGAGCGCCGCTTGTATCGCCATTTCAGCGGTTTCCAGGTCGCGGATCTCGCCGATCATGATGATGTCCGGGTCTTGCCGCATCAGCGCACGCACCCCGGCGGCGAAACTCAGGTCAATGTTGTGCTGCACCTGCATCTGGTTGAACGCCGGTTCGACCATTTCGATCGGGTCTTCGATGGTGCACAGGTTGACCTCAGGCGTCGCCAGTTTTTTCAGCGTGGTGTACAGCGTGGTGGTCTTGCCCGAGCCGGTCGGCCCGGTGACCAGAATGATGCCGTTGGGCTGGCGGGTCATGTCCTGCCAGCGGCGCAAATCGTCGGCGCTGAAGCCTAATTGGTCGAAATCCTTGAGCAGCACTTCCGGGTCGAAAATCCGCATGACCATTTTTTCGCCGAACGCGGTGGGCAGCGTTGAAAGCCGCAGCTCGACTTCGCCGCCGTCCGGGGTCTTGGTCTTGACCCGGCCGTCCTGGGGTTTGCGCTTCTCGGCGACGTTCATGCGACCAAGGCTTTTCAGGCGACTGACAATCGCCATGGTTACCTGCGGCGGGAATTGATAGACGTTATGCAGCACGCCGTCGATGCGAAAGCGCACGGTGCCTTGTTCGCGACGCGGCTCGATGTGGATATCACTGGCGCGCTGCTGGAAGGCGTACTGGAACAGCCAGTCGACGATGTTGACGATGTGCGCATCGTTGGCGTCCGGTTCCTGATCGCTGGCGCCGAGGTTGAGCAGTTGTTCGAAGTTGCCGAGGTTGCCGCTCTGGGCATCGGCATTGCTGGCGCCACTGACCGATTTGGCCAGGCGGAAGAACTCGACGCTGAAGCGCTGGATATCCGTCGGGTTGGCCACCACCCGTTTGATCGGCAGCTTCAATACGTGGGTGAGATCGGCTTCCCAGCCAGTGACATAAGGCTGGGCACTGGCCACGGTGACCGAGTCGCGATCGACCGCCACGGCGAGAATCTTGTGCCGTTGCGCGAAGGCGTAAGACATCAACGGCGTGATCGCGGCGACGTTGATCTTTAACGGGTCGATGCGCAGGTACGGCTGGCCGGCCTGCTGCGCCAGCCACAGGGTCAGGCTTTCCAGGTCGAGGTGTTTGCCTGGACGACTGAGGTCGTCGAGTTGCTGACTGGCGATGAACTCCAGCGGATGCATCTGGGCGTGGGCCGCGTGACGGCGACGGGCATTCAGCGCCTGCTCGGCCGCATCCTGGCCGATAAAGCCTTGGGCGACCAGTTCACGCAGCACCTCGTTGAGTTCCAGCCAGCGGTCCTGAGTGGCAAGTTGAACGGACATGCGGGCTTCCTTTTGAGCGACAGTGCGCAAAAGGATAGTCGCGGCCCCGCAGACCGTTGGGCCACTACCCGACGAAGCCGTTGCCGGATTTGTCAGCCAGCGGCTTGTGCCGGCGCGTCCCAAGTACTTTCGGCGTTTTGCAGGTTCACCGAACAGACGCTGATCAGGTTACGAAGTTTTTCCGCGATCACTTGCGCGCGATGCCAGCTCAGGCCGCCCATGACCAGGTCGATCGACAACAGATCATCCATGCGCTGCACGTTGACCTGCTCGGGCGTGAGGAACTGCAGCGCGAACAGGTTGAGCACCCGCACCAGCAGATCCGGCTCGGCCTCGGCGAGAATCTGATATTGCGCCAGGCAATGAGCGTTGCTGACATTCCAGACATCGGCGCGGGTTGGCGGGGAGGTGACGGCTTCGAGGTGTGGCATGGCGAGTCTCCAAAATTTCTGGAGGAATTTTTACATTCGGTGGCGGGTATTTCTTGGCTATGATCGACGTTATTGGCGATTGATCGAATGGATTAATTCGCATGATCTTCGATTAGAGGTTTTTCTATGCACAGTGAGCTGGACGGCTACGACCGCAAGATTCTCGCCCTCCTGCAAGAGGACGCCTCACTGTCGAGCGCACAGATCGCCGAGCAGGTCGGTCTGTCGCAATCGCCATGCTGGCGGCGGATTCAGCGGATGAAGGAGGAGGGGATCATTCGTGGCCAGGTGACCTTGCTCGATCGCAAGAAGATCGGCCTGAACACGCAGATCTTTGCCGAGATCAAACTCAACGCCCACGGGCGTTCGAACTTCACCGAGTTTACCGAGGCGATTCGCGGCTTTCCGGAAGTGCTCGAGTGTTATGTGCTGATGGGCGCGGTGGATTTTTTGTTGCGGATTGTCGCGGCGGACATCGAGGCGTATGAGCGGTTCTTCTTTGAGAAGCTGTCGCTGGTGCCGGGGATTCAGGAAGTGAATTCGATTGTGGCGCTTTCCGAAATCAAGTCCACCACCAGCCTGCCTGTCTAGTGCTGGCGGCCTTTGTGGCGAGGGAGCTTGCTCCCGCCGGGCTGCGAAGCGGCCCCCAAAATCTGCAATCGCAGGAGTTGGGAGTCCTTCGGCCTCCAGCGGGAGCAAGCTCCCTCGCCACAGTGTTCAGGTGTTACTGAGCATTACATGCGCAGGAGCATTTTCCACGCGCGATTCTGGTAAACCGCAATCGCCTGCTGCTTGCGTGCATCGAGCAGTTCGTCAGTAATGGTCGGCTCGTTGGCCAGTTGCGCCAACTTGTTCAGCTCGCCGTACAGACGATCCATTTCCGGGATTTCCAGCACGTTGCGCGCGTGGTGCAGCCAGACCTGAATGCGCTCGATACGCGGCAGTTGCTCAGCCAGATCTTCCGGCTGCTGCTGATAACGTTGCAGTTGCAGAGCCGTGGCTTCTTCGCCCAACAGGCGTGGCAACCAGCTGTGCAACTGTGCGCCACCCTGACGGTTGCCGCGAACGTTGCGGTCGGCGGTCCAGGTGCGAGCCAGCAGCCAGCGCGACGTGCTCAGCGAGAACAGGCCCCAGCGCGGGTCTTCGAGTTCTTCGAGGAACTGCTCCGGCGCAGCCTTGCGTACGTCCTCATCTTCGATACCGGCCTGCACCAGCGGACGCCAGTCTTCCAGCAACGCATCCAGCGCGACGCGCAAGTTGTGGGTCGACTGACGCGGTGCGGCCTGGCCGAGGCTGCTGAGCAGGGCGCGCATTTCCGCGAGGTTTTCGACCCAGTCGAGCAACAGGCGCCAGTGGCCGTTGAAACGGTACTGTTCAGCCAGACGCTGGCTGCTGCCAAGCAAGTGCCAGCTCAGTGCGGCGAAGGCGTCGTCGAGTTGGGTTTCCGGGGTCAGCTCCGCTGCCGGCAGGCTTAGCGAGTAGCTGTTGGCGTCGTATAGACGATAGCCGCGCTCAGCCTTGCTGATGTCACACGGCATCAATGCCAGGGTTTCGGCCAGCTCGGCAGCCAGTTCCAGCAGCGCGGCAGGCTCACCTTCGCGCAGCTCGAGTTCCAGTTCGCAGATTTCTTCTTTCTGCTTGCCGACTACCACGTGACCGAGATCCAGCGCGGCTTCGATGACCACTTTGGTCTTGCCACGGCCCCAGGCGATTTCGGCGCGCTCGCGGACGAAATCAGTGGTGAAGATCGGCTTCAGGGTTTTCTTGTCCAGCTCGGCCAGTGACTTGGGCCAGCATTCGCCGTCGAGTTTTTTCACGTCGAGCTTGGCTTTCGGCAACTTCCAGTCGTATTCATTGCGTTCGGACAGACCGGCAACGCTCTGGCCACGGGTCTTGAGGGTCTGAATCACTTCGTCACCGTCCTTGCGCAGGCGCAGGGCGACTTTGGCCTGGGCCAGATCGCGCTCGGGGGTGTCGAAGTACTGGTTCATCAACTCACGGCGTTCCCAGCCACTTTTGTTGCGTTTTTTCAGTAGCGGGTGCTCGCGCAGGGCGGCGAGGGTTTCGCGGCTGACGCGGAGTTTGATTTCTGTTTCTTTCTGCATGGCCGGAAAATCCAGGATCGGGAGCGCAGCCGGGGAATATGTGGCTGCCAAGGCCGTGCAGTGTACAGGACTCAAACTTCCTACGCCCTGCGGCGGTTTATTCCGAGCGCCGGATGGTTCTATGATGGACTTCAATTCGGGAGTTGGGAGTCAGCGATGCCTTTGCCGTCCATGCAAGACCAGTTCGCTGCGCTGATCGCCGCGCCATCGGTCAGCTGCACCCAACCGAACCTCGATCAGTCCAACCGCGCGGTGATCGATTTGCTCGCCGGTTGGCTGGGTGATCTGGGTTTCAACTGCGATATCCAGCAGGTCAGCCCGGGCAAGTTCAATCTGCTCGCCAGCTTCGGCAGTGGCCCCGGCGGGCTGGTGCTGGCCGGGCACAGCGACACGGTGCCGTACGACGATGCGTTGTGGCAGACCGATCCGCTCAAGCTGACTGAAGTCGATGGCCGTTGGGTCGGTCTGGGCAGTTGCGACATGAAGGGCTTTTTCGCCCTGATCATCGAGGCAGTGCAACCACTGCTCGATCAACCGTTCAAGCAGCCGTTGCTGATCCTCGCCACCTGCGATGAAGAAAGCTCGATGTCCGGAGCCCGAGCGTTGGCCGAGGCCGGGCGTCCAATCGGCCGTGCGGCGGTGATCGGCGAGCCGACCGGGCTCAAGCCGATCCGCATGCACAAGGGCATCATGATGGAGCGCATCGACATTCTCGGGCAGAGCGGCCATTCGTCGGATCCGCGCCTGGGCCATAGCGCCCTCGAAGCCATGCACGATGCGATCGGCGAACTGCGCGGCCTGCGTCTGCTATGGCAGCGTGAATTCAACAATCCGCAGTTCAGCGTGCCGCAACCGACGATGAACTTCGGCTGTATCCATGGCGGCGATAATCCCAACCGCATCTGCGGTCAGTGTTCGCTGGAATTCGATCTGCGGCCGCTGCCGGGCATGGACCCGAAAGTCCTGCGCGCGGAGATTCTGCGCAAACTCAACCCGGTCGCCGAACGCCACCAAGTGAAGATCGACTACAAGCCTTTGTTCCCGGAAGTGCCGTCGTTCGAGCAGGCCGAAGACGCCGAATTGGTGCGCATCGCCGAAAAACTCACCGGTCACAGCGCCGAAGCAGTAGCGTTCGGCACCGAAGCGCCTTATCTTCAGCGCCTTGGCTGCGAAACCATCGTGCTCGGCCCCGGCGACATTGCCTGTGCGCATCAGCCCGGCGAGTACCTTGAAATGTCACGTTTGCAGCCTACCGTGCATCTATTACGGCAACTGATTGAACATTACTGCCTGAAGAATTGAACGCATCTCTTGTAGGAGCTGCCGAAGGCTCGGGCCGCGATCGGACGATCTTTTGATCTTGTCTTTTAAAAACAAAGTCAAAAGATCGCAGCCTGCGGCAGCTCCTACAGGGCAAGTCGTTAAATTAGTGGAAATCCAACCCGTATTCATGAGGAGAGCGCGCGTGTCGCCAAGCCTGTTCCGACGATAACCATCAGCCCGCTGTGCGTTTTCCGTTTCGCTCCTTTTTCGGCTGCTATTTATTACAGGCCCAGGTTCATGCCCGAATACGTCAATTGGCTTCGTCACGCGTCCCCCTACATCAATGCCCACCGCGACTGCACCTTCGTCGTCATGCTGCCCGGCGACGGCGTGGAGCATCCGAATTTCGGCAACATCGTCCACGACATCGTCCTGCTGCACAGCCTCGGCGTGCGCCTGGTGCTGGTGCACGGTTCGCGCCCGCAGATTGAAACCCGTCTCGCCGCCCGTGGCCTGACCCCGCATTACCACCACGGCATGCGCATCACCGATGCCGCAACTCTGGAATGTGTGATCGATGCGGTCGGCCAATTGCGCATCGCCATCGAAGCGCGTTTGTCGATGGACATGGCGTCGTCGCCGATGCAGGGCTCGCGTCTGCGCGTGGCCAGCGGCAACCTTGTTACCGCGCGGCCGATTGGCGTGCTCGAAGGTGTCGACTATCACCACACCGGCGAAGTGCGCCGGGTCGACCGCAAGGGCATCAATCGCCTGCTCGACGAGCGTTCGATCGTTCTGCTGTCGCCGTTGGGTTACTCGCCGACCGGTGAAATCTTCAACCTCGCCTGCGAAGACGTCGCCACCCGCGCTGCCATCGACCTGGGCGCGGACAAACTGCTGCTGTTTGGGGCTGACCTCGGTCTGATCGACGAGAACGGCAAACTGGTGCGCGAGTTGCGTCCACAGCAAGTACCGGCGCATTTGCAGCGTCTGGGCAGCAGCAATTATCAGGCGGAACTGCTCGATGCCGCCGCCGAAGCCTGCCGAGGCGGTGTGGCGCGCAGCCACATCGTCAGTTACGTCGAGGATGGCGCACTGCTGACCGAACTGTTCACCCGTGACGGTGGCGGTACGCTGGTCGCCCAAGAGCAATTCGAACTGGTCCGCGAGGCGGCGATTGAAGACGTTGGCGGCTTGCTCGACCTGATCAGTCCGCTGGAAGAGCAGGGGATTCTGGTGCGTCGCTCGCGCGAAGTACTGGAGCGTGAGATCGAGCAGTTCAGCGTGGTCGAGCGTGAAGGCATGATCATCGCCTGTGCGGCGCTGTATCAGATTGCCGATTCCGACGCCGGTGAGCTGGCATGCCTGGCGGTGAATCCGGAGTACCGCCACGGCGGTCGCGGCGATGAACTGCTGGAGCGCATTGAAACCCGTGCGCGGGCGCAGGGTTTGAAGACGCTGTTCGTCCTCACCACCCGTACCGCGCACTGGTTCCGCGAGCGCGGTTTCGAGCCGAGCAGCGTTGAACGCCTGCCAGCGGCGCGGGCTTCGCTGTACAACTTTCAGCGTAATTCGAAGATCTTCGAAAAGACCCTTTGATTCATCAGGGTGTGGCGAGTGGGGGCAGGCTAAAAAGTCCCCACATTGCTGCACCTGTTGTGCATTCCACTCTGAACCTCTCCTTCTGATTCCCTCCGCTGAAATCCCCGGCTGAAATGACTTGGTGCTCTCCGGCAAGGACGGCGGCTGCGCCTTGCGTGAAAAAATTCTCCCGACACACAAACTGTAACAATTGATCCGGATAGTGCGCTGGGTTGGCTGCTGGGGTGATGAAACTGTTACAGGATTGTTTCAGGGCAAATCCGTTCAGACAGGGCAGCTTAATACTCTTCAGGAATTAATCCGCGCGTTGTAGTGGGGAGTACCAGAGCGTGCAAATACAGGGCTTAAATTCCTAAAGGGTATTAGAAAAGAAGGTGTCCATTCTTTTCAGATTCATGACGAACTCATGAACCTGCAGGGACCAAAAACCGCTGATTAGACTATGGTCGTAGACACACAAAGTTACGATTGACTTGTGGGTCACGCTCTGGCGCTAATCGCTAACCTTTGGAACCCGGGCATCGATCCGGGCCAGGTCAACAAGAATTAGAAACGAGAGGAGCTTAACAATGAATAAGTCCACCTTGGCCGTGGCTGTGGCCTTTGGGGTATTGGCGCAGCAGGCAGGTGCCGCGGGTTTCATCGAAGACAGCAAGGCTTCTATCAGTTCCCGCACCATGTATTTCAACAACGACAACCGTGATGGCGGCGCAGATCAGAAAGAAGCCGCGCAGGGCTTCAAGTTTGATTACCTGTCCGGTTTCACTCAAGGTACCGTCGGTTTTGGTCTTGATGTGCAGGCGCTCAGCGGCATTCACCTGGATGGTGGCCGTGGGCATCACCCAGACAATAACTCGTTTAGCCCAAGTGATTCCGACGGTTCAGCAACGCAGTCCTGGAGCCGCGTAGCGGGTAACGTCAAGGCACGTCTGTCCAAGACCGAAGCTCACCTGGGTGGCGCTCTGCAACCTAGCTTGCCGATTCTGGTTGCTAACGATAGCCGTCTGCTGCCTCAAACCTTCGAGGGTGGCACGATCACCTCCAAGGAAATCGACAACGTCACCTTCAATGCTGGTCAGCTCGAGCACGCTGTGGGTCGCGCCTCGACAAACAGCACTGGCCTGGCGGTAGCGGGTGGTACCGAGGACAGTAACCAGTTCCGCTATGCCGGTGCTGACTGGAAAGTCACCAAAGACCTGACCCTGCAGTACTACCATTCGAACCTGCAGGATTATTACAAGCAGAACTTCTTTGGCCTGGTACACGTGCTTCCGATCGGCACCAACCAGTCGTTCAAGACCGATATCCGCTATTTCGACAGCAGTTCCGATGGCAAAAACGGGGACGCAGGCTACCGCTTCAATAACAACGGTGGTTATGCCAAGAACCCGGGCGAGGTCGATAACAAGACCTGGAGCGCCATGTTCACGTACACCTTGGGTGGCAACGCCTTCTTGCTCGGCCATCAACGCGTCAACGATGACGGTGGCTTCGTCTACCTGAACCAAGGCAACGTGGTCGATGGCAACGGTCGCCCTGAAGGTGCCGGCGGTGCCAGTTTCTATCTGTTCACTGACTCCATGATTAACGGTTTCGTCCGAGCGGGTGAAAACACCACTTTCGGTCAGTATTCCTATGACTTCGCAGGGCTGGGTGTACCGGGTCTCAAAGCCTCTATCGCTTACCTGCATGGTGACAACATCAAGGCAACGAATGGCACCGGTAGCGATATGTCCGAGTGGGAACGAGACATGCGGATTGATTACACCGTTCAACAGGGTGCTCTCAAAGGTTTTGGTGTGACATTGCGCAATGGTGTTTATCGCGGCAGCGAAATCAATATTGCCGATCAGGATCAGACCCGCCTGATCTTCAACTACACCTACAGCTTCCTGTAACAAGTCCTGAAAAAAACCTTGCCGCTCGGCAAGGTTTTTTTTGCGCATTTTTTCTATATTCCAAAAAATAAGTCTTACGGTGTTTTTTATTCTTTTTGTGTTCTTCGACGAAAGCCTAAAGTAGACCCGTCCGGTATTCAAAAGACGCTGCGGTGTTTTGGCATTTTTGTCCCTCGACAATCTGAAGGCTTCAGGAATCGGTGTTGAAGCCGATACCTCCAGTCTGCGGTGTCTTTCCATATGCCCAAGCGCTCTGAAAAAGAGTGAAACAATTCTTTTCTGGACTATGCCGGGGTATCCTTTCGCGGCTTTGACTGGGGGTAAATGGTCCGCCGCGATCAAGCGTTGAGGATTTCGGGCAATCGATCCGGAACCGACAGTAAAAAAAAGCAAAAGAATTAGAAACGAGAGGAGCGATACATGAACAAGTCCACCTTGGCCCTGGCTGTGGCCGTAGGGGTTATGGCGCAGCAGGCAGGCGCCGCCGGTTTCATCGAAGACAGCAAAGCTACTTTGGGGCTGCGTAACTTCTACATCAACACTGATAACCGTGATGGCGATACCAAAGCTGCCAAGGCTCAGAACAAGCAAGAAGAATGGGGCCAAGGCTTCGATCTGCGGTTCATCTCCGGTTACACCCAAGGCACCGTAGGCTTCGGTATCGACGCCATCGGCCTGGTGGGCGTGCGTCTGGACTCGGGTGGCGGCACCAACGGTGCTTCGTCGACTTCCTATGGCGGTACTGTATTCCCGAGCAAGTCCAACGGTGAAGCGGTCGACAACTTCTCCAGCCTGGGTTTGACTGCCAAAGCCAAGATCTCTCAGACCGAACTGAAATTGGGCACTCTGCAGCCAAAACTGCCGGTCATCGTGACCAACGACGGTCGTATGCTGCCGCAAACCTTCCAGGGTGGCCAGATCACTTCCAACGAGATCAAGGATCTGACGCTGGTTGCTGGTCAAATCGAGCACGCCAAGGGCCGTAACTCGAGCAACAACGAAGAGTTGTCGATTGCTGGCTCCAACGCTCACACCGCTGCCGGTCGTGACAGCAACAAGTTCATCTACGGTGGTGGCGACTACAAAATCACCAAAGACCTGACTGCCCAGTACTACTACGGCAATCTGCAGGACTACTACAAGCAACACTTCCTGGGTCTGGTGCACAACTGGGCAATCGGCCCGGGTGTATTGAAGTCTGACTTCCGTTACTTCAACAGCCGTGACGATGGCGCCAACGGTAACGACCCTGCCTACTACACTACCGGTGACTACGGCACTGGCATCACTAAAGGCAAGGTAGACAACAACCTGTACAGCGGCTTGTTCCTGTACACCGTTGAAGGTCACACCTTCGGTGGCGGTTATCAGGTCAGCAACGGCAACAGCGACTTCCCTTGGCTGAACCAGGGTGACGGCTCGTCGGCTTACATCACGACCGACATGCAGATCGCCAAGTTCGCTCGCGCAGGTGAACGTACCTGGCAAGCTCGCTACTCGTATGACTTCGCCAAAGTTGGCGTACCAGGCCTGACCGCCGGTGTGGTTTACCTGCGTGGCGATAACATCGACACCACTGGTAAAGTCGGCGACCGTCAAGTCAACACCAACGCGACCGGCCGTTCCGAGTGGGAACGCGACATCACCGTTGGTTACGTAGTGCCTGAAGGCCCGCTGAAAAACGTTGGCGTGATGTGGAAAAACGCCATGTGGCGCAACGACATCCCAGGTCAGCGTGACCAGGATGAAAACCGCCTGATCGTCAGCTACTCGATCCCGCTGCTGTAATAGCGAGTTCCTGCACCTGATGTAAAAAAAGCCCCGTCCGGCATCGCGCCGGACGGGGCTTTTGCGTTTTCGAGTCAGGCTCACCCCCGTAAGCCCTCCCCGAAATTTCCCTCTTTACAGCAACTCAAGGCCTTCTCGAACCTTGCGGCCGATGTTCGTCGGGATGCCTGCCAGCGTCCAGTGAACAGAAGTTTAATATTCTCTAATGATCTAGATATCTCATTATTTATTCTTTTTCATGATGGCAAAACCCGAGCTACAGTTGAGGTCTCGAACAACTCATCAGGAGCAGCACCATGAGCCTCAGACTCGGCGACATCGCCCCCGATTTCGAACAGGATTCCAGCGCCGGCAAGATTCGTTTCCACGAATGGCTGGGCGATAGCTGGGGCGTGCTGTTCTCCCACCCGGCGGACTTCACCCCGGTGTGCACCACTGAGCTGGGTTTCACCGCCAAGCTCAAGGATGAGTTCAGCAAACGCGGCGTCAAAGCCATTGCTCTGTCGGTCGACCCGGTGGACTCGCACCACAAGTGGATCGAAGACATCAACGAAACCCAGAACACCATCGTCAACTTCCCGATCCTGGCCGATGCCGATCGCAAGGTCTCGGATCTGTATGACCTGATCCACCCGAACGCCAACGACACGTTGACCGTGCGTTCGCTGTTCGTCATCGATCCGAACAAGAAGATTCGTCTGACCATCACTTACCCGGCAAGCACCGGGCGCAACTTCCACGAGATTCTGCGAGTGATCGATTCGCTGCAGCTCACCGACAACTACAAGGTGGCCACCCCGGCCAACTGGCAGGACGGTGAAGAGGTGGTGATCGTGCCGTCGCTCAAGGATGAGGAAGAGATCAAACAACGCTTTCCGAAGGGCTATCGCGCGGTGAAGCCGTATCTGCGCCTGACGCCACAGCCGAATAAGTGAATCCAGTGAGATATTTGTTTTAGCTACCGGCGCTTTCGCGAGCAGGCTCGCTCCCACATTTGAATTGCAGTCCCCTGTGGGAGCGAGCCTGCTCGCGAAGGCGTCAGTCCGGGCAGCACAGAATTCAGAACCACTAAGCAGGGGATTTCAGGCCGTTACGACGGCCTTTTTTTCGCCCTTAACAATGTAAATCGCATATCTCCAAAATGCATAACCAAATGAATAAATATGATTTATGGATATATAAATCAGCTGGTAAGGTCACTCCCATCGAAGCGAGATCGCAACCCGCGAATCGCCTGTAACGCTTAAGGAATTGTCTCAATGCTGGTCGTCTCACTCGGTGGCAGTCCCAGCCTGCGCTCCCGTTCCGGGGTGCTGCTGGAACGCTCGCAACGCTGGTTGCAGGCGCAAGGGGTGGAAGTGGTGAGTTATCAGGTGCGGGACTTCCCGGCCGAAGATTTGCTCCATGCACGCTTCGACAGCCCGAAAGTGCTCGACCTGCTGCAACAGATCGAAAACGCCGACGGCCTGCTGATCGCCACACCGGTGTACAAGGCTTCGTTTTCCGGCGCGTTGAAAACGCTGCTGGATCTGCTCCCGGAGCGCGCCTTGAACCACAAGATTGTCTTGCCGATGGCCACGGGCGGCAGCATCGCCCACATGCTGGTGGTCGATTACGCGCTCAAACCGGTGCTGTCGGCGTTGAAAGCCCAGGAAATGCTTCAGGGGATTTTCGCCGAGGACAGCCAGATCGCTTACGGCGAAGGCAGTGCTGCGGCGCAACTGGCTCCGGCGCTGGAGCAGCGACTGCATGAGGCGCTGGATCAGTTTATCGGCGCCATGGCCCGCCGGCCGAAACCGCTGGAACCGGGCCTGTTGAACGAACGTTTATTGAGTGCTCGATGGAGCATTTAAGCCTTACCGAAATTTGAAGTACTGGCCTTACTCGCCCGCTAACGGGCAAGCAGGTGCAGCCAAAACCCAACAGCAAAAAGGAGAGCGCTATGCGCACTGTATTTTTGCGTCGTGGTCTGGTCGCTCTGTTTGCTGCGGCTGTCACCTTCGGCGCCATCACTCAAGCTCAAGCCGAGACACTTCGGATCGGTTATCAGAAGTACGGCACGCTGGTGCTGCTCAAAGCCAAAGGCACGCTGGAAAAACGTCTGGCTGCCCAAGGCGTCGACGTGCAATGGACTGAATTCCCCGGCGGCCCGCAGTTGCTGGAAGGTCTGAACGTCGGCTCGATCGACTTCGGCGTCACCGGCGAAACCCCGCCCGTCTTCGCTCAGGCGGCCGGCGCCGATCTGCTCTACGTCGCCTACGAGCCACCCGCGCCGAACAGCGAAGCGATCCTTGTACCGAAAGACTCGCCGATCAAATCGGTGGCCGATCTGAAGGGCAAGAAAGTCGCCCTGAACAAAGGCTCCAACGTCCACTACCTGCTGGTGCGCGCCCTGGAAGACGCCGGTCTCAAATACTCCGACATTCAAACTGTATTCCTGCCGCCAGCCGATGCCCGCGCCGCGTTCGAACGTGGCAGCGTCGACGCCTGGGTCATTTGGGACCCGTACCAGGCAGCCGCCGAGAAACAACTGCTAGCGCACACCCTGCGCGACGGCAAAGGCATCGTCGACAACCATCAGTTCTATCTCGCGACCAAGCCTTACGCCGAGAAAAATCCTCAGGTGATCAAGACCCTCGTGGAAGAAGTGCGCGCGGTTGGCGAGTGGTCGAAGGCCAATCCTGAAGATGTCACCCAACAAGTTACGCCACTGCTCGGCCTGCCGGCAGACATCACCCTGACCTCGGTGAAGCGCCAGGGCTACGGCGCGCTGTTCCTGACCCCGGAAGTGGTCGCCGCGCAGCAAAAAATCGCTGACACGTTCTTCCAGCTCAAGCTGATTCCCAAGCCGCTGAGCATCAAGGACGTGATCTGGACACCACCGGCCGCTGTGGCCAAGGCGCAGTAATTCGAATCCCCAAGGAGACCACTCCATGAGCCTCAATATCTTCTGGTTCCTGCCTACCCACGGCGACGGCCATTACCTTGGCACCGCCGAAGGTGCCCGCGCCGTCGACCACGGTTATCTGCAACAGGTCGCGCAAGCGGCGGATCGTCTGGGCTTCGGCGGCGTGCTGATTCCCACCGGGCGCTCCTGCGAAGACTCGTGGCTGGTGGCGGCATCGCTGATTCCGGTGACCCAGCGTCTGAAGTTCCTCGTTGCTCTGCGCCCCGGGATCATTTCCCCGACGGTCGCTGCACGCCAGGCAGCCACCCTCGATCGTCTGTCCGGCGGCCGTGCGCTGTTCAATCTGGTCACCGGTGGCGACCCGGAAGAGTTGGCCGGCGACGGTTTGTTCCTCAGCCACGAAGAGCGCTATCAGGCCTCTGTGGAGTTCACCCGCATCTGGCGCCGGGTACTGGAAGGCGAAACCGTTGATTACGACGGTCAGCACATCAGCGTGAAAGGCGCCAAGTTGCTCTATCCGCCGATCCAGCAACCGCGTCCGCCACTGTATTTCGGTGGCTCGTCGGAGGCCGCGCAGGATCTGGCTGCAGAACAAGTGGAAATGGTGCTGACCTGGGGCGAGCCGCCCGCAGCCGTTGCCGAGAAGATCGCACAGGTGCGCGCCAAAGCCGACAAGCTCGGCCGCACCGTGCGCTTCGGCATTCGTCTGCACGTGATCGTCCGTGAAACCAACGCTGAAGCGTGGCAAGCGGCGGATCGGCTGATCTCGCATCTGGACGACGACACCATCGCCCGTGCTCAAGCTTCGCTGGCGCGTTTCGATTCGGTCGGCCAGCAACGCATGGCTGCACTGCACGGTGGCAGTCGTGACAACCTCGAAGTCAGCCCGAACCTCTGGGCCGGCGTCGGTCTGGTGCGCGGCGGTGCCGGTACGGCGCTGGTCGGCGATGGCCCGACCGTGGCCGCTCGCGTGAAGGAATACGCCGATCTGGGCATCGATACCTTCATCTTCTCCGGTTATCCACACCTCGAAGAGTCGTACCGCATCGCTGAACTGCTGTTCCCGCACCTCGACATCGAGCGCCCGGAACTGCCGAAAAGCGCCGGTTATGTCAGCCCGTTTGGCGAGATGGTCGCCAACGACATTCTTCCCAAAGCCGCGTCGCAGAGCTGAGGCGCGCCATGAATAAAATCATCCACAGCCTCGCGCCCTGGGCGTTGCCGGTGTTGTTGCTGGCGGTATGGCAGTTGTCGGTGTCGGCCGGTTGGTTGTCGACACGGATTCTGCCGGCACCGGTGGCGGTGATCGAAGCTGGCGTGAGCCTGGTGCGCAGCGGCGAAATCTGGACGCACCTGGCGATCAGTGGCTGGCGCGCGGCACTCGGTTTCACCGTCGGCGGCAGCATCGGTCTGGTCCTGGGTTTCATCACCGGCCTGTCGAAATGGGGTGAGCGCCTGCTCGACAGCTCGGTGCAGATGATCCGCAACGTGCCGCACCTGGCGCTGATTCCGCTGGTGATTCTGTGGTTCGGCATCGACGAGTCGGCGAAGATTTTTCTCGTGGCGTTGGGCACGCTGTTCCCGATTTACCTCAACACCTATCACGGCATCCGCAACGTCGATCCGGCGCTGGTGGAGATGGCGCGCAGTTATGGTTTGAGCGGTTTCAGCCTGTTCTGGCAGGTGATTCTGCCGGGTGCGCTGCCTTCGATTCTGGTCGGTGTGCGCTTCGCCCTGGGCTTTATGTGGTTGACGTTGATCGTCGCCGAAACTATTTCGGCCAGCTCCGGCATCGGCTATCTGGCGATGAACGCCCGGGAGTTCTTGCAGACCGACGTGGTGGTGCTGGCGATCCTGCTTTACGCGGTGCTCGGCAAACTCGCCGACCTTGCCGCCCGTGGACTTGAGCGTGTGTGGTTGCGTTGGCACCCGGCCTATCAGGTTGCCAAAGGAGGTGCGGCATGACCGCTCAACAACCTCCACGCCTGCTGCGCGGGATTCCGCTGGTGGTGCGCAATCTGCAGAAAACCTTCGGCGCGCGGCAGGTGCTGCGTGACATTGATCTGCACATTCCGGCGGGGCAATTCGTCGCTGTCGTCGGGCGCAGTGGTTGCGGCAAAAGCACCTTGCTGCGCTTGCTCGCCGGGCTTGATCAGCCGACTGGCGGTGACCTGTTGGCCGGCGCTGCAGCGCTGAGCGATGCGCGGGAAGACACGCGACTGATGTTCCAGGAAGCACGTCTGCTGCCGTGGAAGAAGATCATCGACAACGTCGGTCTTGGACTCAAGGGCAACTGGCGCCCGCAAGCTTTGCAGGCGCTGGAGGCAGTCGGTCTGTCCGATCGCGCCAATGAGTGGCCGGCAGCGTTGTCCGGTGGACAGAAGCAGCGCGTTGCACTGGCGCGGGCGCTGATCCATCAACCGCGCCTGCTGTTGCTCGACGAACCGCTCGGCGCGCTGGATGCGCTGACCCGGATCGAGATGCAGCAACTGATCGAACGTCTCTGGCAGCAACACGGCTTCACCGTGCTGCTGGTGACCCACGACGTCAGCGAAGCGGTGGCGATTGCCGACCGGGTAATTCTGATCGAGGACGGCGAAGTCGGCCTCGACCTGCAGGTCGAACTACCGCGCCCACGGGTACGCGGCTCGCATCGGCTGGCGGCGCTGGAAACCGAAGTGCTTAACCGTGTTCTGTCCCTGCCCGGCGAACCGCCGGCGCCGGAACCTGTTTCACCCCTGCCTACGCAACTGCGTTGGGCGCAATGAAGCAGCTGCGAGCCTCAAGTTACAAGCTACAAGTAGAAGCGCTGTGCTTTTGCTTGCCGCTTGAAGCTTGCCACTTGCCGCTTATTTCGACCTCAGGAGAAATATCATGACTATCAAAGCCATCAACGTCCGTAACCAGTTCAAAGGCTCGATCAAGGAAATCGTCCTCGGCGACGTGCTGTCGGAAATCGACGTGCAGACTGCTTCGGGTATCGTCACTTCGGTGATCACCACCCGTTCGGTCAAGGAGCTGGAACTGGCGGTGGGCAGCGAAGTGATCGCCTTTGTGAAATCCACCGAGGTGTCGATCGCCAAGTTGTAAGCCGGTGAGCAAAAAACAACCCCGGAGGGCGTGAGCCCTTCGGGGTTTTTTGTGTCTGTCTTGAAATTTGCGGCGCGGCCTTCGCAAGCAGGCTCGCTCCCACAGGGGATCGCATTCCAAATGTGGGAGCGAGCCTGCTCGCGAAGAGGCCGGTAAAGACGCTAGAGAATTCTTTTGGGCAGGTAAGGCGGCAGATACAGCCCGATGTAAGCATCAAACACTCTCATTCCTTCCTCGGCCATGCGCGGTGTGATTTGCCCATGCTGCTGCACCGAACGCGCGTACACGCGGTCGCCCAGCTCCATCGCCAAGGCAAAGACATCAACATCGCTCGGCAGGCGCGGCAACTCGAAGTGATGGTCGAACAGCTTGTGCATCAAGTCGCCCAGTTCGATGTCGTGTTGCCGATCAGCCTGAGTCACTTCGGTCAGACCATGTTGCGCGAGGATCAACTGCCGGGCGGCGGCGTCTTCGTCGTAGATCTCCAGCATCCGTTGCTCGACCAGTCGCGACAGATCACGCCAGTCACGCAGGGCCTCGTGATCGATCGGTGCTTGCAGGCAGGCGCGGAACGCGGCGTGCACATCGGCGGTCAGCGCTTCGAGTAATGCCGGTACGCTGGCGAAGAAGTGGTACACGGAGGAGGGCGGAATTTGCGCGCGCTCGGCGACGCTGTAGATCGACAGACTGGCCACACCCTCGGTCGCCAGCAGCGTGCGCGCGGCGTCGAGTATCGAATCGATGCGCGCCTGACTGCGGGCGCGGGGTTTGCGGACGGGGGCGGGTCGCGTCATGGAAGTCTCCTGCGGGGCAGCGGGCATTGTACGCGGAGCGCCCAGCCCGAATGCAACACAGTCCTTGTGGCGAGGGCGCTTGCTCCCGCTCGACTGCGCAGCAATCGCAAAACCAGCCGACCGGTATTTCCCGACATACCGAGTCGCAGGGGCTTGGGGCTGCTGCGCAACCCAGCGGGAGCAAGCTCCCTCGCCACAGGGGATTATGTTCGGCCATAAAAAAACGCCGTCGGCTGCGAGAGCCGACGGCGTTCTGTTTGGCGCTACAACCGCTTAAACGGTATGCAGATACCAGTTGTACTCAAGGTCGGAGATGGAGTGTTCGAACTCCTCCAGCTCGCTCTCCTTGCAGGCGACGAAGATATCGATGTACTTCGGATCGATGTACTTGGCCATCACCTCGCTGTCGTCCAGCTCACGCAGGGCATCGCGCAAGTTGTTCGGCAGGCTTTGTTCGTTCTGCTCGTAACTGTTGCCTTCGACAGGCGCGCCCGGCTCGATCTTGTTGGTCAAACCGTGGTGCACGCCGGCCAGAACCGAGGCCATCAGCAGGTACGGGTTGGCATCGGCACCGGCGACGCGGTGTTCGATCCGCACGGCATCGGCAGAGCCGGTCGGTACGCGAATCGCCACGGTGCGGTTGTCCAGGCCCCAGCACGGCGAGTTCGGTACGTAGAACTGCGCGCCGAAACGACGGTATGAGTTGACGTTCGGGCAGAGAAAAGCCATCTGCGCCGGCAGGGTCTCGAGCACACCGCCGATCGCGTGACGCAGCGCGGCGTTCTGCTCGGGATCCTCGCTGGCAAAAATGTTTTTGCCGGCTTTGTCCAGAATCGAAATGTGTACGTGCAGACCATTGCCCGCCTGGCCCGGGTACGGCTTGGCCATGAAGGTGGTGTCCATTTCATGGTCGTAGGCGATGTTCTTGATCAGACGCTTGAGCAGTACCGCGTAGTCGCATGCCTTGATCGGGTCGGCGACGTGGTGCAGGTTCACTTCGAACTGCGCCGGGGCACTTTCCTTGACGATGGCATCGGCCGGGATGCCTTGCTCTTTGGCACCTTCCAGAATGTCCTGGAGGCAGTCGACGTATTCGTCGAGGTCGTCGATCAGGTAGACCTGCGTCGAGTGCGGACGTTTGCCTGAGATCGGCGAGCGTGGCGGCTGTGGACGGCCGTTCACGTTTTCCTGGTCGATCAGGTAGAACTCGAGTTCGAAAGCAGCGCAGATGGTCAGGCCCAGCTCGTCAAACTTTGCAACAACTTGACGGAGCACTTCGCGCGGATCGGCGAAGAAAGGGTCGCCTTCGAGTTCGTGCATGGTCATCAACAGTTGCGCGGTGGGGCGCTTCTGCCATGGCTCGTTGCACAGGGTATCGGGGATTGGATAGCAGATACGATCGGCGTCGCCGATGTCCAGGCCCAGGCCGGTGCTTTCCACCGTAGAACCGTTGATATCCAGAGCAAATAGAGAGGCCGGCAGGTTGATGCCTTTCTCGTAAACCTTGTGGAGGCTGGTGCGTTCAATGCGCTTGCCGCGCACCACACCATTCATATCCGCAATCAGAAGGTCAACGTACAGAACCTCAGGATGTTCCTTAAGGAACGCGTTCGCTTCGTTAAGCTGAACGGCACGCGGGGGTACCGACATGATGCAACACCTTTGTTGTTAAAAATATCAATCATTGATCTTTTCTGGTTTCAGTCAACCCGAACGGCCTGCCGAAGTCAAGCGAGGCCTTTTTTGCCCTAAAAAAGCGCTGCGAGGGCATTTGTGGGGCATTTTTGGGCAGTTTTTTGTCCTGATGAAGCTTGCCACCCGCGGGCTTGAGCAGGCCGTGTTGTATTTTTTACGGGGGTGTTGTGTAAAAAAATGAACAAGGCTAAGCTCCGATCAAACCCATAACAGCAATAATACCGGGGTGCTTCATGTCTCGCCTGCCGTTAATCGGCATCACCGACTGCTCGCAACAGTCCGGTCTGCATGCTCATCACATCAGTGGCGACAAATCCGTCGATAGCGCAGCCAGTATGGCTCGCCCGTTAGCGACGATGTTCCCGTCCATGGCCGTTCAAGCGCCAGCGTCCGATATTCTGGACGTACGGGAAAGCATCCAGTTTATGGCGTCCCCTTCCAATATAGATCGCTTTCACCCTCAAAGCCTGTGCCGCTTGCCAAGCCGTGCTCATGATTCTGCACGCCTTGTGTGTGCACAGGAAATGCAACGCCAGCGTAAAGGGCAGGTAAGCTCCTCTTTCATTGTCTATGCGCGGTGCCCGGCGTAAGCCCGCACTGCGCACAAGCAAGCCGCCCTTTAACGCGACGCTCAAAGCGTCAAACTTTGCCTGACATCATGTCAGGAGACTCAGCCCAGAGGCATTTATGAGTAACAACCTCGACCAGCTCACCGATTGGTTGAAAGACCACAAGATCACAGAAGTCGAATGCATGATCGGCGACTTGACGGGTATCACCCGGGGCAAGATTTCGCCGACCAACAAGTTCATCGCCGAAAAAGGCATGCGCCTGCCAGAAAGCGTGCTGCTGCAGACCGTGACCGGCGACTACGTCGAAGACGACATCTATTACGAACTGCTCGACCCGGCCGACATCGACATGATCTGCCGCCCCGACCAGAACGCCGTGTACCTGGTGCCGTGGGCCATCGAGCCGACCGCGCAAGTGATCCACGACACCTACGACAAGCAAGGCAACCCGATCGAGCTGTCGCCGCGCAACGTCCTCAAGAAAGTTCTGAAACTCTATGCCGACAAGGGCTGGCAGCCGATCGTGGCGCCGGAAATGGAGTTCTACCTGACCAAGCGCAGCGACGACCCTGACTATCCGTTGCAGCCACCGATTGGCCGCTCGGGCCGTCCGGAAATCGGGCGTCAGTCGTTCTCGATTGAAGCGGCGAACGAATTCGACCCGCTGTTTGAAGACGTCTACGACTGGTGCGAACTGCAGGAGCTGGACCTCGACACGCTGATCCATGAAGACGGCACGGCGCAGATGGAAATCAACTTCCGTCACGGCGACGCCCTGTCGCTGGCCGACCAGATTCTGGTGTTCAAGCGCACCATGCGTGAAGCGGCGCTCAAGCACGACGTGGCCGCGACCTTCATGGCCAAGCCAATGACCGGCGAGCCGGGCAGTGCGATGCACTTGCACCAGAGCATCATCGACATCGAAACCGGCAAGAACGTCTTCTCTAATGAAGACGGGACCATGAGCCAGCTGTTCCTGCACCACATCGGTGGCCTGCAGAAACTGATCCCGGAATTGCTGCCGCTGTTCGCGCCGAACGTCAACTCGTTCCGCCGCTTCCTGCCGGACACCTCCGCACCGGTGAACGTGGAGTGGGGCGAAGAAAACCGCACCGTGGGCCTGCGCGTACCGGATGCCGGGCCGCAGAACCGCCGTGTGGAAAACCGTCTGCCGGGCGCCGACGCCAACCCGTACCTGGCGATTGCCGCGAGCCTGCTCTGCGGTTACATCGGCATGGTCGAAGGCCTCAACCCGAGCGCGCCAGTAGTCGGTCGTGGTTATGAACGCCGCAACCTGCGCCTGCCGCTGACCATCGAAGACGCGCTGGAGCGTATGGAAAACAGCGCCACCATCGAGAAATACCTGGGTAAAACCTTCATCACTGGCTACGTCGCGGTAAAACGGGCCGAGCATGAAAACTTCAAGCGCGTGATCAGTTCCTGGGAGCGTGAGTACCTGCTCTTCGCCGTCTGATACGCCAGGCGCGGCTGGCAGCAGCCGCGCCTTCACCGATAACAAGGAGAATTGGCATGACCAGCAACAACCCGCAAACCCGCGAGTGGCAAGCACTCAGCAATGATCACCACCTGGCCCCGTTCAGTGACTTCAAGCAACTGAAAGAGAAAGGCCCGCGGATCATCACCAACGCCAAGGGCGTTTACCTGTGGGACAGCGAAGGCAACAAGATTCTCGACGGCATGGCCGGTCTGTGGTGCGTGGCCATCGGTTACGGTCGCGATGAGCTGGCCGACGCGGCCGCCAAACAGATGCGCGAACTGCCGTACTACAACCTGTTCTTCCAGACCGCGCACCCGCCGGCACTGGAACTGGCCAAGGCGATTGCCAACGTGGCGCCGGAAGGCATGAACCACGTGTTCTTCACCGGTTCCGGCTCCGAAGGCAACGACACCATGCTGCGTATGGTCCGCCACTACTGGGCGATCAAGGGCCAGCCGAACAAGAAAGTCATCATCAGCCGCAAGAACGGTTACCACGGTTCGACCGTGGCCGGCGCGAGCCTGGGTGGCATGACTTACATGCACGAACAAGGCGACTTGCCGATCCCGGGCATCGTTCACATCGCACAGCCGTACTGGTTCGCCGAAGGCGGCGACATGTCCCCGGAAGAGTTCGGCATCTGGGCGGCCAATCAGCTGGAAGAGAAGATTCTCGAAGTCGGCGTCGACAACGTCGGTGCCTTTATTGCCGAGCCGATTCAGGGTGCCGGTGGCGTGATCATTCCGCCCGACACCTACTGGCCGCGCATCAAGGAAATCCTCGCCAAGTACGACATCCTGTTCGTGGCGGACGAAGTGATCTGCGGTTTCGGTCGCACCGGTGAGTGGTTCGGCAGCGATTTCTACGACCTCAAGCCGGACATGATGACCATCGCCAAAGGCCTGACCTCCGGCTACATCCCGATGGGTGGCCTGATCGTCCGCGACTCGGTGGTGGCGGTGCTCAATGAAGGTGGCGATTTCAACCACGGCTTCACCTACTCCGGTCACCCGGTGGCGGCAGCGGTGGGTCTGGAAAACATCCGCATTCTGCGCGACGAAAAAATTATCGAGAACGCCCACAACGAAACGGCACCGTATTTGCAGAAACGTCTGCGGGAACTGAACGATCACCCGTTGGTGGGTGAGGTTCGCGGAGTCGGTCTGCTGGGCGCGATCGAGCTGGTGCAGGACAAGGCCACGCGCAAGCGTTACGAGGGCAAGGGCGTCGGTATGATCTGCCGTCAGTTCTGCTTCGACAACGGCCTGATCATGCGCGCTGTGGGCGACACCATGATCATCGCGCCGCCGCTGGTGATCAGCAAAGCGGAGATCGATGAACTGGTTACAAAAGCACGCAAGTGTCTGGATCTGACCCTCAGTGCGTTGCAAGGCTAAGTGCTAGGCTCTGAGCGGGGGAGCTGCGGCACTCTCGCTCAAAGCTGTCAGAAAGGCCGGTCTTTTCTTGAAAGACCGCCTCGGATCTTGCCAGACTAGCCGCGGTTCCAGTTGTCCGGGTTCGGCCGCTGAACAAAGTGGTTCAAAAAAGAAAAATTTGGAGCATGACGCATGAAGGCATTAGGTAAAAAGCTTGCTGGCAAGACACTTCTCGCGCTGTCCGTGGCGGGCATGATGGCGGGTGCGGTTCACGCGGACGACAAAGTGCTGCACGTCTACAACTGGTCCGACTACATCGCCCCGGACACCGTGGCCAATTTTGAAAAAGCCACCGGGATCAAAGTCGTCTACGACGTCTTCGACAGCAACGAAACCCTGGAAGCCAAGCTGCTGGCCGGCAAGTCCGGTTACGACATTGTGGTGCCTTCCAATAACTTCCTCGCCAAGCAGATCAAGGCCGGTGTTTACCAGGAGCTGGACAAGTCCAAGCTGCCGAACTGGAAGAACCTCGACGAAGACCTGCTCAAGGCTGTTGGCGATGCCAGCGACCAAGGCAACAAGCACGCCTTCCCGTACATGTGGGGCTCGATCGGCATCGGCTACAACCCGGCCAAGGTCAAGGCAGCGCTGGGCATCGACAAGATCGACTCCTGGGATGTGGTGTTCAAGCCTGAAAACATCGAGAAGCTCAAAAGCTGCGGCGTAAGCTTCCTCGACGCGCCGACCGAAATGATTCCGGCGGCGTTGCACTATCTGGGCAAACCGACCAACAGCAAGGACAAGGCTGACCTGAAGGCTGCCGAAGACCTGTTCCTGAAGATTCGTCCTTCGGTTGCCTACTTCCATTCCTCCAAGTACATCTCGGACCTGGCCAACGGCAACATCTGCGTCGCCGTCGGTTACTCGGGTGACCTGGAACAATCCAAGACCCGCGCTCAGGAAGCCGGTGACAAGGTCAAGCTGGCCTACACCATTCCAAAAGAAGGCGCCGGTACTTTCTACGACATGGTCGCCATTCCCAAGGATGCCGAAAACGTCGAAGCCGCCTACAAGTTCATGAACTACCTGCTTGAGCCGCAAGTGATGGCGGGCATCACCAACGCCGTGCGTTTCCCGAACGGCAACAAAGCTGCCACGCCGCTGGTGGATAAGGACATCACCAGCGATCCGAGCATCTACCCGTCGGCTGAAGTGAAGAAACAGCTCTACGCGATCAGCGACCTGGACGCAGCGACCCTGCGCCTGATCACTCGCAGCTGGACCAAGATCAAATCCGGTAAATAAGCCGGTTTGACGCAACAACCGCTGGCCGTCATTCCCCGCGAGGGCGGCCAGCGGATTAATTAAATGACAGGAAGTTTTGCAGGAACGGTTTTTCGAGGGTAAGTTGCGCGCCGGTTTTGTTGCCGGGCAGCCATGGCTGTCATGCAGCGCGGGGCAACTTGGGCCCAACTAATTTAGAGGACCTCCACTTGCCTATTTTTTCTTCTTTGCGCAAAGCCCTGCTGGCCACTGCCGGCCTGACGATCGCTGTCGGAGCCCAGGCCGCCGGTACGGTGCATATTTATAACTGGTCCGATTACATCGGCGAGAGCACCCTGGCCGACTTCGAAAAAGAGACCGGAATCAAACCGGTCTACGACGTCTTCGACTCCAACGAAACCCTGGAAGGCAAGCTGCTGGCCGGGCGTACCGGTTACGACGTGGTCGTGCCGTCGAACCACTTCCTCGGCAAGCAGATCAAGGCCGGCGCATTCCAGAAGCTCGACAAGGCGCAGTTGCCAAACTATGCCAACCTCGACCCGGTGCTGCTCAAGCGTCTGCAGCAGAACGATCCCGGCAACCTGTACGCCGTGCCGTACCTGTGGGGCACCAACGGCATCGGTTACAACGTCGACAAGGTCAAGGCAGTGCTCGGTATCGACAAGATCGATTCCTGGAGCGTGCTGTTCGAACCGGAAAACATCAAGAAACTGCACAGCTGCGGCGTCGCGTTCCTCGATTCGGCCGATGAAATGATGCCGACCATGCTCAATTATCTGGGCCTGAACGCCAACAGCACCAACACCAAGGACTACGAAAAAGCCACGGCCAAGCTGCTCGCCGTGCGTCCGTACGTGACCTACTTCCACTCGTCCAAGTACATCGGTGACCTGGCCAACGGCGATATCTGCGTGGCCATCGGTTTCTCCGGGGACATCTTCCAGGCGAAGAACCGTGCCGAAGAGGCGAAGAAGGGCGTCAACATCGCCTATTCGATCCCGAAAGAGGGCGGAGCGCTGTGGTTCGACATGCTGGCGATTCCGAAGGACTCGTCCAACGTCAAAGAGGCACACGCCTTCATCAACTATTTGTTGAAACCTGAGGTGATCGCTCAGGTCAGTGATTACGTCGGTTACGCCAACCCCAACCCGGGTTCGGACAAGCTGATGGAACAGTCCATCCGCACCGACGAAGCGGTTTATCCACCGCAGGCAGTCCTCGACAAGACCTACGTGTCGACCGAGTTGCCGCCCAATATTCAACGTTTGATGACCCGCAGCTGGACCAAGGTCAAGTCGGGCAAATAAGGCACAACTATCCTGGGTTCGTCCGCATTGGGCGAACTGCACTCTTTTTTTCTGGGAGTTTCGTAAATGGCAGTTGCCTCCGGCGCCTATAAGAAAGCCCTCGAGGGCGACCAGACACCTAAACAGGTGTTGGTCAAAATCGACCGGGTCACGAAGAAGTTCGACGAGACGATTGCCGTGGACGATGTGTCCCTGGAAATCAAGAAAGGCGAGATCTTCGCCCTGCTCGGCGGTTCGGGATCGGGCAAATCCACTCTGCTGCGGATGCTGGCAGGGTTCGAACGGCCCACGGAGGGGCGCATTTTCCTCGACGGCGTCGACATCACCGACATGCCGCCGTACGAACGTCCGATCAACATGATGTTCCAGTCGTATGCCTTGTTTCCGCACATGACCGTGGCGCAGAACATCGCCTTCGGCCTGCAGCAGGACAAGATTCCCAAGGCTGAGGTTGATGCCCGTGTGGCCGAGATGCTCAAGCTGGTGCAGATGAGCCAGTACGCCAAGCGCAAGCCGCACCAACTGTCTGGCGGTCAGCGTCAGCGTGTGGCGCTGGCACGTTCGCTGGCCAAGCGGCCGAAGCTGCTGCTGCTCGATGAGCCGATGGGCGCACTGGACAAGAAACTGCGTTCGCAGATGCAACTGGAGCTGGTGGAAATCATCGAGCGCGTCGGCGTGACCTGCGTGATGGTGACCCACGACCAGGAAGAGGCCATGACCATGGCCGAGCGTATCGCGATCATGCACCTGGGCTGGATCGCCCAGATCGGCAGCCCGATCGACATCTATGAAACCCCGACCAGCCGTCTGGTCTGCGAATTCATCGGCAACGTCAACATCTTCGAAGGTGAAGTGATCGACGATGCCGAAGGTCACGCGACCATCACCTGCAAAGACCTCGACCGGCAGATCTATGTCGGCCACGGCATCAGCACCTCGGTGCAGGACAAGTCCGTGACCTACGCGATCCGTCCGGAGAAGCTGCTGGTCACCGCCGATCAACCGACCTGCGAATACAACTGGTCGAGCGGCAAGGTCCACGACATCGCCTACCTCGGCGGGCACTCGGTGTTCTACGTTGAATTGCCGAGCGGCAAACTGGTGCAGTCGTTTGTCGCCAACGCCGAACGTCGCGGCGCGCGTCCGACCTGGGGCGATCAGGTTTACGTGTGGTGGGAAGACGACAGCGGCGTGGTACTTCGCTCATGAACATGCGCAAATTCAAACGCCGCATCAACCGAATAATCCCCAATGGCCGGCAACTGGTCATCGGGGTCCCGTTCATCTGGCTGTTTCTGTTCTTCATGCTGCCGTTCTTCATCGTCCTGAAGATCAGCTTCGCCGAAGCCGACGTGGCCATCCCGCCGTACACCGAGATCTACACGTACGCCGAGCAGAAGCTGCAATTGCTGCTGAACCTGGGCAACTACGCGATGCTGGCGGGCGACGAGTTGTACATCGCCGCTTACCTCGGCTCGTTGAAGATGGCATTTATCAGCACGCTGTTGTGCCTGTTGATCGGTTATCCCATGGCCTACGCCATCGCCACCGCCCGTAAAGAGCTGCAAACGGTGCTGGTGCTGTTGATCATGATGCCGACCTGGACGGCGATCCTGATCCGCGTTTACGCGTGGATGGGCATCCTCAGCAACAACGGTCTGCTCAACGGTTTCCTGATGAGCATGGGCTTGATCGATGAGCCGCTGCAGATCCTCAACACCAACCTTGCGGTGTACATCGGCGTTGTTTACTCGTACCTGCCGTTCATGATCCTGCCGCTGTACGCCAACCTGGTGAAGCACGACAACAGTCTGCTCGAAGCCGCATCGGACCTCGGTTCGAGCACCTTCAACAGCTTCTGGAAAATCACTATTCCGCTGTCCAAGAACGGGATTATTGCCGGCTGCATGCTGGTGTTCATCCCGGTGGTGGGCGAGTTCGTGATCCCGGAACTGCTCGGCGGTCCGGAAACCCTGATGATCGGTAAAGTGCTCTGGCAAGAGTTCTTCAACAACCGTGACTGGCCGGTGGCGTCCGCGCTGGCGGTGGTGATGCTGGCGATCCTGATTGTGCCGATCATTCTGTTCAACCGCAGTCAGGCCAAAGAAATGGAGGGCAAAGAATGAAGCGCATCCGTTTCTCCAGCCTGATGCTGGTCCTGGGTTTGTTGTTCATTTACCTGCCGATGCTGATCCTGGTGATCTACTCGTTCAACGCCTCGAAACTGGTGACGGTGTGGGGCGGCTGGTCGATCAAGTGGTACGTCGGCCTGCTCGACAACACGCAACTGATGGGCTCGGTGCTGCGCTCGCTGGAAATTGCCTGCTACACCGCCGTTGCGGCGGTGGCGCTGGGCACGCTGGCAGCGTTTGTGCTGACCCGTATCACCCGCTTCAAGGGCCGCACGCTGTTTGGCGGTCTGGTCACCGCGCCGTTGGTGATGCCGGAAGTGATCACCGGTCTGTCACTGTTGCTGCTGTTCGTGGCGATGGCGCAGATGATCGGCTGGCCGCAGGAACGTGGCATCGTCACCATCTGGATCGCTCACACCACGTTCTGTGCGGCGTATGTGGCGGTGGTGGTGTCGGCGCGTCTGCGTGAACTGGACCTGTCGATCGAAGAAGCGGCCATGGACCTTGGTGCACGGCCGTGGAAGGTGTTCTTCCTGATCACCATCCCGATGATCGCGCCCTCGCTGGCGGCGGGCGGTATGATGTCGTTCGCGCTGTCGCTGGATGACCTGGTGCTGGCGAGCTTCGTCTCCGGTCCGGGGTCGACGACCCTGCCGATGGAAGTGTTCTCGGCGGTGCGTCTGGGCGTGAAGCCTGAGATCAACGCCGTGGCCAGTCTGATTCTGCTCGCGGTGTCGATCGTGACCTTCATGGTCTGGTTCTTCAGCCGCCGTGCCGAAGAAGCGCGCAAGAAGGCGATCCAGCAAGCCATCGAAGAAAGCGCTGCCGATTCCTGGAAACAGCCGGACGTGCGTCGCGCCCCGGCGCCGGAAGCGGCGTAAGCCCTCTGGTAAAAAAGCCTCACTCCCTGCAAAGGTAGTGAGGCTTTTTTTTTGTAGCATGGCGCCAGGCTTTTTGTGGCGAGGGAGCTTGCTCCCGCTGGGTGGCGGAGCCGCCCCAATCGCAGAGTCAGACATTGCGAGGTTGTTGATTTTGCGACGGCTGTGCCGCCGAGCGGGAGCAAGCTCCCTCGCCTCAGGAGTCATTCCACAGTCGGTTTCAGGAAGTCCAGGGTGATTGGCGGATGACTTCAACGAAGTTCATCGGTTTGAACCCCGCCTGCTGATCTTTCAACACATCGGTCTTCACATTGCCGAACGTGGTCTGCGGACGATGACGCAAACCGTCGGCAAACGCGCAGATGATGCACTCCTTGAACCCTTCTCCACGCGGGTGCGCATGCACCACCGCCTCACGCTGTACGGTGCTGAACGCTGCGTAGTCCATGCCCAACACATCCATTTCCACGCCTGCGGTCACCAGCGCCACGGTTGGACGCAGATGCTTCGGCACGCCCGGCGTGGTGTGCAGGGCAATCGACAGCCAGACCTGCTCAATGTCGTCATCGCTCAACCCGTACGGTTTGAGAAACGCCGACGCCGCGTTGGCGCCGTCCACTTCAAAACGCTCGTCATCACTGCGATGACCTTCGACCAGACCCAAGTCGTGGAACATCGCGCCGACGTACAGCAACTCCGGGTTGTAGGCCAGTTGCTGGCGCTCGCCGCTCAGTGCGCCGAACAGAAAGACCCGGCGCGAGTGGTGGTAGAGCAGGTCGGATTCGATGTCGCGGATGTATTCGGTGGTGGCCCGGGCGAGGGCGCTGTCAGGGATTTTGATGCCGGCGATGGTCGTGGTCATGGGCGGTTTCCTCACTGAAACGCCGTTGTGGCGCTGATGCGGGAAGTCTGTTCCCGACACTCAAAGCGGACAATCGACCCATGGCTGCGATCCTTGCCAATCCACCTGCAAATCGTGCCAACTGCCCTTCATAGGTTGGAATGCAATCCATTGTGGCGAGGGCGCTTGCTCCCGCTGGGCTGCGCAGCAGCCCCAATACAGTCGATGCGGTTTTGTCAGAGAGATCGAGTCAGTCGGGTTTACGACTGCTGCGCCGCCGAGCGGGAGCAAGCTCCCTCGCCACAGGGTTACAGGGGAATTCAAAATGAACAAAACCGTCGCCATCGTGGTGTTCTCGGGCGTGCAGTCGCTGGATGTGACCGGGCCCATGGATGTGTTCGCCGAGGCCAACCGGTTTCTCGCCCCCGAGGATCACTATCGTCTGCTGGTGATCGGCGTCGAGCACGGGCCGATGGCCTGCTCCAATGGCTTGACCCTCAATGCTCACCGCCATTTCAGCGAAGCTCTGGAAGCCTATGACCTGCTGCTGGTCGCCGGTGGCCCGCAACTGCCGTTCATGGATTTTGGCGCGACATTCGACGTCTGGCTGCGCGAGGCCTGTGGCCGGGCGCGACGTTTTGGTTCGATCTGCAACGGCGCGTTCATGCTCGCGCGGGCCGGACTGCTGGAAGGGCGCACCGTCACCACGCACTGGAACGATGCCGAGGCGTTGGCGCAGTTGTGTCCGACTACCCAGGTCGAGGCCGACCGATTGTATGTCGAGGACGGCACGCTCTACACCTCGGCCGGAGTCACGGCGGGGATTGATCTGTCGCTGTACCTGCTGGCACGGGATCACGGCGCTGAAGTGGCGTTGAGCGTGGCCAAGCGGCTGGTGGTGTTCACCCAGCGTTCCGGCGGGCAGTCGCAGTTCAGCCCGTTCCTCACGCCGCACGCGGAACCGACGTCGGCGGTGGCGCTGGTGCAGTTGTATGTGCTGGCCAATCTCACGGGTGACCTGACGATTGCCGATCTTGCCAACGCCGCGAACATGAGTGCGCGCAATTTCTCGCGGGTGTTCGCCCGGGAAGCCAAGGTCACCCCGGCGGAGTTTGTCGAACGGGCGCGGGTGGATGCGGCACGGGTGATGCTGGAGAGCACGGCAGCGCCGTTGAAAACGGTGGCCTATCAGTGCGGGTTTCGCGATGCGCAACATATGCGCAGTGTGTTCAACCGCCGGCTGGGCGTGACGCCACAGCAGTTTCGGCTGAATTTTGCGGTGCTGCTCTGAGATTTAAGGTGTTGCTGATGGCCCTTTCGCGAGCAGGCTCGCTCCCACAGGGGAATGCATTCCAAATGTGGGAGCGAGCCTGCTCGCGAAGTGGCCAGTGCAGAACTACTGCGCAGCCCGCGCCGGCAACAGCTTCAAGGTACTGCGCGTATTCGCCGTCACCTCTTCGGCATTGAAATGCGCCTGCACATACATCCCGTCGACATACGCCTCAGCCTGATCGTCATAGTGACTGTCGAACGGCACACCGCTCTGGCCGACCGGGTTGATCGTCAGGCCATGCGCCGGATCGGCAAAATCCACCAGCCGCCGCGTCGACGGCCCATAAGTCACCGGCCACGGCGCGGGACCGATCTTCGCCGAGAGGTTGTTCGGCACTTCATGACTGCCCGGCGCCGCAAACGGCCCGACATTGAAAATCCGCTCCAGCGGCTTCTGCTGCCCCAGCGGATGGCCATGGGTCAGGGTATGCGCCGCGCCCCATTTCCACTCGGCAGAGTTATCGCCGAGGGTCAGCTTCAAGTGCTGCATGCTTGCCTGCCACGCCGCGCGGACGATATCGGCGCGGGTCTCCTTGGTCGGCGTGCTGCGGTTGTCCCACCACGGTGAATCGGCATTCGCTGCCAGTCTCGGCAGCGCCGCATCGATCACCCGCGTCGACAGCAGTGTCTCGAAGAAATCGTTGCCCAACTCATCGTGCATCGCCGCATCGGCGAGGTCGTAGAGGAACTGGTTGAACAGCGTCGCACTGACCGAATCCAGCGGATAGTCGCCTGGCCACTGCGCCAGTTGCTCGACCAGTTTCAGCTGCGCCGGATCGCTGACGACTTCACGCAATACCGGCAGCAACGGCGCGAGCAAACGCGGGCCGTAACCGGTGGCGGTGCCCAGTTGCAGTTTCTGATTGGCTTCGTTGGTCCACTTCACGTTCTTGTCGCTGAGCTGGCGATTGAGTTGCTGCCCGCGATCGGCGAGGTTGTAGTAACCGGGAATCGCCATGCCGGTCGGCGACACTGGCTGGAAGTTGGCCGAGACAATGTAGCCGCGCGCCGGGTTTTCTTCCTGCGGGTTGGCGCTGAACGGATAGAAACCGTCCTTGTCGGCCTGATTGCTGCTGCCGTCGAGAATGAATTCCGGCCGTACCCCGGCCGGGCGCTTGGGCAGCAGCGCCGAGGCCCACCAGGCGATATCGCCCTTGGCATTGGCATAGACGAGGTTCAGTCCCGGTGCCTGGACTTTCGCCGCTGCGGCGCGGGCCTTGGCCAGGGTGTCGGCGCGATTGAGTTGGTAGAAGCCTTCAAGGATCGGGTTCGGTGTTTCGAGGAAGGCCCACCACATCGCGATTGGCGTCTTGCCGGCGGCGCTGCCGAGCGCATCGTTGACGATCGGGCCGTGGGGCGATTGGCGCAGGGTGAGGGTCACCGGCGTCTGGCCCTTCACATTGATCTGCTGTTGGGTGACGACCATGTCGGTCCACTGGCCGCGATACCAGACCTGATTCGGATTGTCCGGATTGACCTTCTCGGCGATCAGGTCCAGATCGTCGTTCTGGAACATGGTCAGGCTCCAGCCGAAATCCAGGTTGTGCCCCAGAAACGCGAACGGCACCAGTGCTTGATGCTGGCCGTACAACTCGAAGCCCGGCGCCGACAATTGCGCCTCGTACCACACCGATGGCACCGAGAAGCGAATGTGCGGATCACCCGCCAGCAGTGGCTTGCCGCTCTGGCTGCGGCTACCGGCGATGACCCAGGCATTGCTGCCTTCGAATTGCGGCAGGCCATGGTCGATCAGCGCCTGTTCGCTGAGGCGGGCGAGGGCATTGAGGTCTTTCCAGTCGCCGGCGGCGAGGGCCGGCGCTGGCTTGGCGTGACCGTTGGCCAGCACCCCATTGGGTTGCCAGTCGAGATCGAAGACCTTGAGGTAATCGGCGCCGAGTTGATCGCGCACATAAGTCAGCAACGGCTCGGTGCGAAATGCTGCAGCAAAGCTATAGGCCATGTAGCCGGCGACGCTGATGCTGTCTTCCGCGGTGAACGGCCGCTTGGGGATGCCCAGCACGTCAAACTCGATCGGTGCTGCGTGGGTGTCCTGATACTGGTTAATACCATCCAGATAGGCTTGCAGGCCCTTCCATGCCGGCGACTGCTTGTCGAGGCTGGCGACATAACTGGCGGCGCGCTCACGGATGCGCAGGCTGCGGAACAGTTTGTCGGTGTCGAGCAGTTTCGGCCCGAGCACTTCCGCCAGTTCACCGCGGGCGAGGCGGCGCATGGCTTCCATCTGGAACAGGCGATCCTGGGCATGCACATAGCCGAGGGCGCGGTACAGGTCGGTTTCGTTCTCGGCACGAATGTGTGGCACGCCGCGTTCGTCGTAGCGCACGGTCACCGAGCCCTGCAGGTTGCGCAGTTCGACCTGGCCCTGGCGCGTCGGTTGTTTGCTGTAGACATACCAACCGACGCCGGCAAGCAGCACAACGATGAGCAAGGCAAGAACGGTGAACACGCGCTTCATGATGACTCCTTGTGCAAGCGGGATTGCCGCCCGTCGGACTGCAAACAATTAGCACAGACCTTCCGTGCCGTGCAGCGCTGTCCTTGAAAAGTCCGGAATGCCTTACCGCGTTTCCACCGGCCACGGGCAGTAACAACCGACCGCCAGGGTGTGCGTGGCATTGACCGGACGATCTTCCGTCAGGGCATTCAAAATCGGTTCGATAAAACTGTTGCTGGAGTTGCAGGTCAGGCCTTCGCTGTAGGGGCCGAAGTAAGCCAGTTTGCCGCTGCGATCCCAGATCGCCACAGCCGGGCTGGCCGGAACCTGTTCGGAGCCGGGCAATATCGTGATGGTTTTCAGGCTGCTGAGGGTGGCGGGTAACTGACCGTGGCTGCCGGTTTTCTGCACGGCGAAGAACTCAACGCCTTTGGCGCCGAACTGCTCGATCATCTCGGTCAAGTGTTGCTGATTGCCGACGTTGCACGGGCAGGCCGGGTCCCAGAAGTGCACCAGGCGGATCTTGCCGGGGCCGGCGAGATTGTCGGGAAGGCGCAGCGGATCACCGGAAAACACTGCCGTGTGTTCGCTGAACGCGCGCAGATAACGCCCCTGAAACCAGTCGTACGCCGCCCACAGCACCCCGGCGCAAATCAGCGCAAGCAGGCTGGCAAACAGTGCGGTGCGGTAGGGCGAACGCATGGATTTGGTTCCTCAGAGGCGGGCTAGCTTGCCATGTCTGCCTCTACAGATGAATATCGCAGGCCGATAAAGTCTGTTTACCGCTTTGGAATTCCCGCATGCCTGCCACTTTCGATCCCGATCATTTACGCGCCAGCCTCAAGCCATTGGCCGAGTGGCAGCCGTTGTCGGACGAGGCAAAGGCCTATCAGCGCTTTTACCAAACCGATTTCCCCGAGCGGGATGTCTGGCGTGGCATGGGTCGTTTCGAGGTCGATGGTTATGAACTGGTCAGCCATTGCTGGTGGCCGGAAAAGGTCAAGGCGACGCTGTTTCTGCTGCACGGGTACTACGATCACACCGGGCTCTATCGCCATGTGATCGAGTGGGCGCTGGATCAGGACTTCGCAGTGATCGCTTGCGATTTGCCGGGGCATGGCCTGTCGAGCGGGCCGCGCGCGAGCATCCGTGATTTCTCTGAATACCAGGATGTCCTGCAAGCGCTGTTCGCCGAGGCACAGTCGATCGCGCTGCCGCAGCCATGGCATTTGTGCGGTCAGAGCACCGGCGGGGCGATTGTGGTCGATCACCTGCTCAACCATGGCGAAAACAGCCCGGCGCAAGGCCAGGTGATTTTGCTGGCGCCACTGGTGCGGCCACGGGCGTGGGGCTGGTCGCAGCTGAGTTATTACCTGCTCAGGCCGTTTGTCAGAGGCGTCACCCGACGCTTCAGCGAGAATTCCAATGACCCGGATTTCCTGCCGTTTCTCCAGGCCGACCCGTTGCAGCCTCGGCGCTTGCCGACCAAATGGGTCGGCGCCCTGTCACGCTGGATCATCCGCGTCGAGCACGCGAAAAAAAGTCCGCGACGGCCGCTGATCATTCAGGGGCAGGCGGACATGACGGTGGACTGGCAGCACAATTTGCAGGTGTTGAAGTGGAAGTTCGACCGGCCACAGATTTTGCTGCTGGCCGAGGCGCGGCATCATCTGGCGAATGAGACGGTGGAGATGCGTGAGGAGTATTTCGAGTTTCTGAGCAAGCGCATCAGAGGCCGGAATCTTTAGCGTCTATGAGGGCCTCTTCGCGAGCAGGCTCGCTCCCACATTGGATCTTCAGTGGACACAAAATTTGTGAACATCCCGAATCCCATGTGGGAGCGAGCCTGCTCGCGAAGGCGGTCGGTCAGGCGCTAAAGATCATTGCCCGACCGCAAGTCCTGCCCGAATCGCTGCCAGCGCGGCCCGGTAATACGCCTTGCCCTCAGTTGATTCGGCAAACGTCGCAAACTCTTCCAGCTCTTCATCCGACAGGTCGCGATAGACGTAGAGCAACGTGTTGTTCATGTCCGCGCCGATCTGATCCATCAAGCGCTGGCGCTGACCATTAAGCATGCCTTGCGCCTGACCGCCGCCGAGCAGCCCCGGGATCATCGAACTCAAACTGTCCGCCGCGACGCCGGCAATCGCCAGGCTCACTTCGGCGCCGGCTTCACGGGCCGGCAAGGCCTGGGCGAGGTGGCCGATGATCAGCAGGCGGCTGTCGCTGGCCTGCATTTTCGGCAGACCCTTGGCGTTCTTTGCCAGTTGATCGCGGCGGGTCGCGAGCAATTCGGCAGCGACGATTTTCTTGCCCAGCGGCGATTGAAAGAAGGCCAGGGCCGGTTTCGGATCGGCGAGGTTCTGCCGCAATTGCGCCTCGGCGCGTTGATCCACGGCCTGCGGGGCAAAGCGTTGGTTGCTGTTATTCACCAAGGCTTGAAACACGGCGGGCGGCAGGCTGTTCTGATAGCGCTGCTGTGCGGCCGTCAGGGCATCGTTGAAATGCGCACGTTGATCTGGCCAGCCGGCGACCTTGTACAACTGATCGTGGCCGTCCGCCCAGGCGGGCAAAACGCAGAACATCAACAGTGAAAAAAGCAAACGGCGCATAGGGACTCCTGTCAGCAGCGGACTATTCTCCGTGCGGTGCCGGTACTTGTCGAGAATTCGTAGCAAGCCGCCGCGTGGCTCTGTCGGATTTCTTGCCGCCGACATACTATGCGCGCCATGCAAATATCCTCTGAACACCCACTGCTGTTACGCATCGTCGACGACCTGGCCGAACACGGCTGGTCGCAGCAGAACATATTCCTGCCCGCCGGTTTGACCCGCGAGCTGGCGGCCGAGTGCCGTAAACGTGAGGCTGAGGGTGAACTGGCGCCGGCGGCGGTCGGTCGTGGGCCGTTTTCAGAGATTCGCGAGGGTATTCGCGGCGACCACATCCAGTGGATCGACCCAGGCCAGGCCGATTCCAGCGACCGCTATCTGAACCTGATGGACAGCCTGCGCGAAGCGCTCAACCGTGGCTTGTTTCTGGGGCTTGAGGACTTTGAGTGCCATTTCGCGCTATATCCGCCGGGTGCGTTTTATCGCCGGCATGTTGACCGTTTTCGCGACGATGACAAGCGTATGGTCTCGGTGGTGGTCTACCTCAATGACGCGTGGCTGCCGGAGGATGGCGGTCAGTTGCGCATGTATCTGAAAGACGATCGCGTGCATGACGTGCAACCTACCGGCGGTTGTCTGGTGGTGTTTCTCTCCGGCGAAGTGCCCCACGAAGTACTGCCGGCGAACCGCGAGCGCCTGTCGCTGACCGGCTGGTTCCGCCGCCGTGGCAACGAGCCTTTCTGAAATGGAAAAGATTCTGGTCAGCCGCTGCCTGTTGGGCCATCGCGTGCGTTACGACGGCGGGGCCAGCGGGCCGTTTGATTTGCTCGAACAGTGGATTGCCGAAGGGCGGGTGGTGCCGTTGTGCCCGGAGGTCGCGGGTGGTTTGCCGACGCCACGGGCGGCGGCGGAGATTCCGGGCGGGCAGGGTGGTGAAGTGCTCGATGGCGTCGCGGCGGTGATCACCACGGATGGCGAGGATGTCAGTGCGCAGTTTCTGGATGGTGCACGGCAGGCGCTGGCATTGGTGCAGAAACACGGCATTCGTGTGGCGGTGCTCAAGGCCAACAGCCCATCGTGCGGAAACCTGCTGACCTATGATGGTACGTTCAGCGGTGTCAAAGTCTCCGGCGAAGGCGTAACGGCTGCGCTGCTCAAGCGCCATGGCGTGCAAGTCTTCAGCGAACTCGAACTGCCGCAGGCCGCGCTGGCCCTGACCCAACTCGATTAAAACCCATGTCGAAACCCATGTAGGAGCTGCCGAAGGCTGCGATCTTTTGATCTTGCTTTTAAAAGATCGCAGCCTTCGGCAGCTCCTACAGGTTTAGTGTTCACTCGGGTTTGGTGAGCCACTTCGCGGTCAGCGCCGCGAGGCGTCCATCCGCCTTGATCCGCTGCATCGCACTCTCGAGGCTGGCCTGAAACGCCGGATTACCCTTCTGGAACGGAATCGCCAAGTCCACCGGCGCGTCCGCTTTCGGCTTCTCTTCAGTTAATGACTGCACCAGCACCATCGGCCGTGGCTGTTCATCCTTCTTCGCCAGCAACTGCGCATCGACCTTGCCGTAAGACTCGCTGAAGTCGAAACGATCCTTGAGCTCCGGTGTCAGTGCTATGTGGTTGAGCGCGACATCGTACTTGCCGCTTTCAACGCCCTGGAGCAGGTCGGCCTCATCCGTGACGATGAAGTCGGCGCGTACATCCAGTTCGTTGGCCAGCATTTGCCCAAGCTCGACCTCGAACCCCGTGAGTGTGTCGCCTTCCTTGAAATTGAAGGGCGGTGTATTAGCCTCAAGGGCTATGCGCAGCTCGCCACGGTCGTTGACGTCATCAATCAGTTCGGCGTGAGCCAAAGGGCTCAGAAGGGGTAGCAGGCAGATCAGGCCAGGCAGAAAGCGCATGGTCACTCCTTTGAAATCATTATCGCGACGCTCTGAGTCAGGCTCGCTTTGCTATGGTTGTCGAGTGCCTTCGACAACAAATGGTCATGAAGTTGTCATGACCCTGCGGATTTTACGGAAAAACTGGAGAAGAAAATGAAAAGCTTTATGTCACGTGCAGCGTTGGCGGGTGTCCTGATGGGTGTTTCGGTGCTGGCCAGCGCGGCGACACCGGCCCCTAAAGGCGCTGAAGTGTTCATCGTTTCTCCCGAAGACGGAGCCACGGTTTCGCAGACCTTCACCGTCAAGTTCGGTACCAAGGACATCGCGCTGGCACCGGCTGGTGATGTCACCAAAAACACTGGTCACCATCACCTGCTGATCGACGCCAAGGAAATTGTTCCTGCCGGTTCGGTCGTCCCTACCGATGCCAACCATATGCACTTCGGCAAGGCGCAGACCCAGGCTGACATCAAGCTTGCCCCGGGCAAACACACCTTGCAGCTGGAACTTGGCGACAGCGGTCACATGGCATTCGACCCGCCAATCGTCTCCAAGAAAATCACCATCAACGTCGAATAACTTTTTCGGCGTGCATGAAAAAGGGAGCCCGAAGGCTCCCTTTTTTGTCGCTCAACGCTGGATCAGAACAATACGCGGCTACGGATGGTGCCGTTGATGTGCTGCAGCTTCTCTTGCGCCAGATCCGAGTACTCGGCGTCGACGTCGATCACCACGTAGCCAACCTTCTCGTTGGTCTGCAGGAACTGACCGGAGATGTTGATGCCGTTTTCGGCGAAGACCTTGTTGATCTCGCTCATCACACCCGGGATGTTCTCGTGGATGTGCAGCAGGCGGTGCTTGCCAGGGTGAGCCGGCAGGGCCACTTCCGGGAAGTTCACCGACGAAACGGACGTACCGTTGTCGCTGTACTTGACCAGTTTCTCTGCCACTTCCAGACCGATGTTGGCTTGCGCTTCGGCGGTCGAACCACCGATGTGCGGGGTCAGGATCACGTTGTCGAGGCCACGCAGCGGGCTTTCGAACTCTTCGTCGTTGGAGCGTGGCTCCACCGGGAACACGTCGATGGCTGCGCCGATCAGGTGCTTGTCCTTGATCGCGTCCGCCAGGGCGTCCAGTTCGACCACGGTGCCGCGCGCCGCGTTGATCAGGATGCCGCCCTTCTTGATGGCGCGGATTTCTTTCTCGCCGATCATCCACTGGGTCGCCGCGGTTTCCGGAACGTGCAGGGTGACGATGTCGGACATGCCCAGCAGCTCGTGCAGGTTGCCGACCTGAGTGGCGTTACCCAGCGGCAGCTTGGTCACGGTGTCGTAGAAGAACACCTGCATGCCCAGACCTTCCGCCAGAACCGACAGCTGCGTACCGATCGAGCCGTAGCCGACGATGCCGAGTTTCTTGCCACGGATCTCAAAGGAGTTGGCTGCGGACTTGATCCAGCCACCGCGGTGGCAGGAAGCATTTTTCTCAGGGATGCCGCGCAGCAGCAGGATCGCTTCGGCCAGCACCAGCTCGGCAACGGAGCGGGTGTTGGAGTACGGCGCGTTGAACACGGCGATACCGCGCTCACGGGCAGCACTCAGGTCAACCTGGTTGGTGCCGATGCAGAAACAGCCGACCGCGACCAGCTTCTTCGCGTGATCGAAGATCTCTTCGGTCAGTTGGGTGCGCGAACGAATGCCGATGAAGTGAGCGTCAGCGATCTTTTCCTTGAGCTGGGCTTCCGGCAAGGAACCTGTCAGGTATTCGATGCTGGTGTAGCCCGCCGCCTTGAGGACGTCGACAGCCGATTGGTGGACGCCTTCGAGAAGAAGGAACTTGATCTTGCTCTTATCGAGAGAAGTCTTGCTCATCTGCGTAAACCTGTATCCCGGAGAAAAATGGCAGGAAATGGTCAACAGACGCTGACCCGGACGACAAGAAAGTCGTCTCCGCGGATCTGGCCTTGGGCACTGTCCTGCGGGGTCGATATGCTAGCATAGCCTCCCCGCTAAACACTCATTCCTGCGACGTGAAGCGTTCTCAGGATGACCATGAATTGTTCGAGAGTTCTGTCGATGACCAATCCTGCCCTGATTGATGAACTGAAGACCCTGGTCGAGCCTGGCAAGGTCCTGACCGATGCCGACTCCCTGAATACGTACGGCAAGGATTGGACCAAGCACTTCGCCCCGGCGCCAAGTGCCATCGTGTTTCCCAAGACCATCGAGCAGGTGCAGGCCGTGGTTCGTTGGGCCAACGCGCACAAGGTGGCGCTGGTGCCGTCGGGCGGGCGCACCGGGCTTTCCGCTGCTGCGGTGGCCGCCAACGGCGAAGTGGTGGTGTCGTTCGACTACATGAATCAGATTCTCGACGTGAACCTCACCGACCGCACCGCTGTTTGTCAGCCGGGTGTGGTCACTGAGCATTTGCAGAACGTCGCGGAAGAAAAGGGCCTGTATTACCCGGTCGACTTCGCTTCCGCAGGTTCGAGTCAGATTGGCGGCAATATCGGCACCAATGCCGGCGGGATCAAGGTGATTCGCTACGGCATGACCCGCAACTGGGTCGCCGGCATGAAAGTCGTCACCGGCAAGGGCGATGTGCTGGAACTGAACAAAGACCTGATCAAGAACGCCACCGGTTACGACCTGCGGCAGTTGTTCATCGGCGCTGAAGGCACCCTCGGTTTCGTGGTCGAAGCGACCATGCGTCTGGATCGTGCGCCGAAAAACCTCACCGCCATGGTCCTCGGCACCGCCGATTTCGACTCGATCATGCCGGTGCTGCACGCCTTCCAGGGCAAGCTCGACCTGACTGCGTTCGAATTTTTCTCCGACAAAGCCCTGGCCAAAGTCATGGGTCGTGGCGACGTACCGGCGCCATTCGAAACCGACTGCCCGTTCTACGCGCTGCTGGAGTTTGAAGCGACCACGGAAGAAGTGGCCAACAGCGCACTGGAAACCTTCGAGCACTGCGTCGAACAGGGCTGGGTGCTGGACGGCGTGATGAGCCAGAGCGAAACCCAGCTGCAGAACCTGTGGAAGCTGCGCGAGTACATCTCCGAAACCATTTCGCACTGGACGCCGTACAAGAACGACATCTCGGTCACCGTGTCGAAAGTGCCAGCGTTCCTGAAGGAAATCGACGCGATCGTCGGCGAATACTATCCAGATTTCGAAATTGTCTGGTTCGGCCATATCGGCGACGGCAACCTGCACCTGAACATCCTCAAGCCGGATAACCTGAGCAAGGACGAGTTCTTCGCCAAGTGCGCGACCGTCAACAAGTGGGTGTTCGAAACCGTCGAGAAGTACAACGGCTCGATTTCCGCCGAACACGGTGTGGGCATGACCAAACGCGACTACTTGACCTACAGCCGTTCCCCGGTCGAAATCGAGTACATGAAAGCGGTCAAAGCGGTGTTCGACCCGAACGGCATCATGAATCCGGGCAAGATTTTTGCGGTTTGATCGGCAATCTTTGATGAATCAATGAAGGCAGGAGTCGGTAAATGAGCTATCAGCACCAGTACGTCGACGGCACGCGCATTCACTTCCCGATCGGGAAAGTCGTGTGCATTGGCCGTAATTACGCCGAACATGCCAAGGAACTGGACAACCCGGTGCCTACCGAGCCGTTGCTGTTCATCAAGCCGGGCAGTTGTGTGGTGCCGCTTGAAGGTGGTTTCAGCATTCCGACCGAGCGCGGTTCGGTGCACTACGAAGCCGAAATCGCGGTGTTGATCGGCAAGCCGTTGTCGACCAAGCCGAGCCGTGAAGAAGTGCTCGACGCGATCTCCGGTTTTGCCCCGGCGCTGGATCTGACTTTGCGCGACAAGCAGGCCGAGCTGAAAGCCAAGGGCCTGCCGTGGGAAATCGCCAAGTCGTTCGACGGCGCGGCAGTGATCGCCCCGTTCGTGGTCGGCAGCACCTTCGCTGACCTGACTGACATCGGCATTCGCCTGACCATCAATGGCGAAGTACGCCAGGACGGCAACAGCAGCGCGATGCTCAATCCGATCGTGCCGATGATCCAGCACATGGCCGGCTGCTTCTCGCTGCAGGCCGGTGACGTGATCCTCACCGGCACGCCAGTGGGTGTCGGCCCGCTGAACGTTGGCGATGACATCGTTCTCGAACTGGTCGGCGCGAGCAGCTTCACCAGCAGCGTGCGCTAACCGATAGGGATACACCGCAACTGTGGCGAGGGAGCTTGCTCCCGCTGGACTGCGCAGCAGGCCCCTGCTTTTTTAGTGAAAAGCAGGGCCGCTTCGCGCCCCAGCGGGAGCAAGCTCCCTCGCCACAAGTGTCCATTGCTGTTTGGTTAATGTGTTGTGGCCCGCAATGGTGCAGGGCAATCCCGCCATTTGCCGTTTTTTTCACATCGTGTACGGATAATTCCTCTCATTCTGCCGTCTGAGGCCGGCCTCTTTGTGCTATTACCCATAGCCTGAATTTTCGGAACTCGTCCTTCGATGTCATCTCAAACTCAGCTCAAACCCTCCCGCCGTTCACGTTTCGCCCTGCGTTGGTATGTCTGGCTATTGCTGGTGCTTGCCGCCGCTTATGCCCTGGCGTTTGCCATGCATTGGGATGATCGCGGTGTGCTGTGGCTGCAGGAACGCTTCGAAAGCCAGGCTGAGCAGAAAGACAGCATCTGGCTGCCGGACTATCGGGTGGTGATTGATGCCAAGCCGTTGACGGGCATGGAGAAGGATGAGGCCTCAGACCTGTCGTACAACCCGCAAACCAAAACGCTGTTTTCGGTCATGGGTAAAAACCCGTTTCTCGCCGAACTGACCCTGCAGGGTGAGGTGCTGCGCAAGATGCCGCTGGTGGGCTGGAGCAATCCGGAAGGCCTGACCGTTATGGAAAACGGCCTGATGGCCATCGTCGATGAGCGCCAGCACATGCTGTCGATCGTCAAAGTCGATGCGGACACCCGCGAATTGAACATCGCCGATTTCCCGAAATACGATCTCGGCCCGTCGAAAGACCAGAACAAAGCCTTCGAAGCCATCACTTGGGATTCGCACAACCAGCAACTGCTGCTGGGCGAGGAGCGGCCACCGGCGCTGTTCACCTGGAAAAGCGATGGCAGCCAGGCACTCAAGGGCGACAAGCAAAAACTCGTCAGTGACGAGCTGGATATTCGCAACCTTTCGGCGTTGGCGATTGACCCGCGCACTCAGCACACACTCGTGCTGTCCGCCGACTCGCATCTGTTGCTGGAACTGGACGAGAAGGGCGAGCAGGTCAGCTTCATGACCCTGCTTGGCGGCTTCAACGGTCTGAAAAACACCATCCCCCGCGCCGAAGGCGTGACCATGGACGAGGCGGGCACGCTGTACATGGTCAGCGAACCGAACCTTTTCTATCGCTTCGAAAAACAGAAATAACTGTCCTCGCGGCAATTTCAGATAGGTCTGATTGTCCTGACAGGCAAGTGGCCATTAAGCTTCAGTTCAGACAGGCGTGATATTTCATCCGCCTGTTTTGATCCCGAGCCCACCCCGAATGCGTCGACTTGCCCGCCCCAAGCCTCTGATCATCATCTTCTCGGTGATTGCCCTGATCGCGTTGATCGCGATCGGCCAATACATGCGCCTTTTCGAGCGCGCCTGGTTCAACCTGCATACGTGGTGGCAGCCGCTGAACAGTCAGGCCATCGGCCTGGATCAATATCGCGTAGACATCGAGGCGCGGGTGATCGATGGGCTGGAGGCCGATGTTTCGGCGCTGACCTTCGATCCGGTGCGCAAAAGCCTGTTCACCGTGACCAACAAGAATGCCGAACTGGTCGAGTTGTCGCTGGAAGGCAAGATTCTGCGGCGCATCGCCCTGATTGGCTTCGGCGATCCGGAGGCGGTCGAGTACATCAGCGCCGATACCTACGTGATCACTGACGAGCGCCAGCAGCGGCTGATCAAGATTCATCTGCAAGATGACACCACCTTCCTCGATGCTGCAGATGCCGAACAGATGACCCTCGGCGTGCACATGGCTGGCAACAAGGGCTTCGAGGGGTTGGCTTACGACTCGGTGGGCAAGCGCCTGTTTGTCGCGAAAGAGCGTAATCCGATGCTGATCTACGAAGTGCATGGCTTTCCGCATTTCAATCCGGAGAAGTCCTACGCGGTGCACGTGATCAACGACCCCAAGCGCGACGCCGGGATGTTTGTGCGCGATCTGTCGAGCCTGCAATACGACGAGCGCAGCGGGCATTTGCTGGCGCTGTCGGATGAGTCGCGGTTAATTCTGGAGCTGGATGTCGATGGGCGCCCGTTGAGTACCATGTCCATCAGTGGTGGTCGGCAGGGTTTGAAGAAAGCCGTGCCGCAGGCCGAGGGCATTGCGATGGATGATGACGGGACGTTGTATCTGGTGAGTGAGCCGAATCTGTTTTACGTCTTCAAAAAACCAACCCAGCCCTAACCAGCATCCCGAAACCAAGGTAGGAGTGAGCCTGCTCGCGATAGCGGTGTGTCAGTCGACATCAATATCAACTGACAGACCGCTATCGCGAGCAGGTTCACTCCTACAGGGGTATTTCATCTGCCCACAAATATGTGGCTGACCGGGCTTACTCAGCCTTGAGGGTTTTCACGCCTTCACTGGTGCCCAGCAACAACAGGTCAGCCGGACGCGCCGCGAACAGCCCGTTGGTCACCACGCCGACAATTGCATTGATCTGCGCTTCCAGCTCCACCGGGTTGGTGATCTGCAGGTTGAACACATCCAGGATGATGTTGCCGTTGTCGGTCAGCACGCCTTCGCGGTACACCGGGTCGCCGCCCAGCTTAACCAGTTGGCGAGCGACGTGGCTGCGGGCCATCGGGATCACTTCGACCGGCAGCGGGAACTCGCCCAGTACCGGCACCAGCTTGCTGGCGTCGGCGATGCAGATGAAGGTCTTGGCCACGGCGGCAACGATCTTCTCGCGGGTCAGGGCAGCGCCGCCGCCCTTGATCAGGTTCAGGTGCGCGTCGCTTTCGTCAGCGCCGTCGACGTAGAACTCCAGGTCGCTGACGGTGTTCAGCTCATACACCGGAATCCCGTGGCCCTTCAGGCGCGCGGCGGTGGCTTCGGAGCTGGCGACCGCGCCATCGAACGCGCCCTTGTGCTGGGCCAGGGCGTCGATGAAGCAGTTGGCGGTGGAGCCGGTGCCGACCCCGACGATGCTCTTGTCGTCGAGTTTCGGAAGGATGAAGTCGACGGCGGCCTGAGCCACTGCCTGTTTGAGTTGATCCTGGGTCATGCGGGCTCCGGAAGCGGGCAAGGTGAGAACGGAAAGGCCGGCATTATAGGCCCGGGGGCGAGGCAGGTCATTGCCCGATTGGCAGACAGCATTGTTTCGGAGGGTGCGGCTTTTGTGGCGAGGGAGCTTGCTCCCGCTCGGCTGCGAAGCAGTCGCAAAACCTGTGCATGGGGGCTGTCTGAAAAAATGCAGGGGAGCGCTTCGCACTCCAGCGGGAGCAAGCTCCCTCGCCACAGGGATAAAACCTCTGGAATCGTGTGGTCGTGTGCCCAAAAGCCGGGTTAGACTCCTTGGCCCTGCCCAACCCGCTCAGTGATGCTTTCCGATGCTCGAACAGTACGTCAAAAAGATCCTCACCTCGCGCGTTTATGACGTTGCCGTAGAAACCCCGTTGCAGAACGCTCGCCAGCTCTCCGAGCGGTTGGGCAATGACATCTGGCTCAAGCGTGAAGACTTGCAGCCGGTGTTCTCGTTCAAGATTCGCGGCGCCTACAATAAACTCACCCAGTTGACTGACGAAGAGCGCGCCCGTGGCGTGGTGACCGCGTCGGCGGGCAACCATGCGCAAGGTCTGGCCCTGGCGGCGAAAGTGCTGGGCGTCAAAGCCACTATCGTCATGCCCAAGACCACCCCCGAGATCAAGGTCGAAGGCGTGCGTTCGCGCGGTGGCAAAGTGGTGCTGCACGGCGATTCGTTCCCGGAAGCCCTGGCTTACTCGCTGAAACTGGTCGATGAAAAAGGCTACGTCTACATCCACCCGTACGATGATCCGCACACCATTGCCGGGCAGGGCACCGTGGCGATGGAAATTCTGCGCCAGCACCCACAGCCACTGGATGCGATTTTCGTTCCGGTCGGCGGCGGCGGCCTGATCGCCGGCATCGCTGCGTACGTGAAATACCTGCGCCCGGACATCAAAGTCATCGGCGTTGAACCGGATGATTCCAACTGCCTGCAAGCGGCGATGGCTGCCGGCGAGCGCGTGGTGCTGCCGACCGTGGGCATCTTTGCCGACGGCGTAGCAGTGGCGCAGATCGGCCAGCACACCTTCGACATCTGTAAAGACTACGTCGATGAAGTGATCACCGTCAGCACCGACGAGATCTGCGCAGCAATTAAGGATATCTACGACGATACCCGCTCGATCACCGAACCTGCCGGCGCCTTGGGCGTGGCCGGGATCAAGAAGTACGTCGAGTTGCGCGGCGTCAGCGGCCAGACTTTCGTGGCCATAGACTCGGGTGCCAACGTCAACTTCGACCGCTTGCGTCACGTTGCCGAGCGCGCCGAACTGGGCGAGGGCCGTGAAGCGATCATCGCCGTGACCATCCCCGAGAAGGCCGGCAGCTTCAAGGCGTTCTGCGAAGCGATCGGCAAGCGCCAGATCACCGAATTCAACTACCGCTACAACACCGGCAGCGAAGCGCACATTTTCGTTGGCGTGCAGACCCACCCGGAAAACGACCCGCGCAGTGCATTGCTGGCGAGCCTGACCGAACAAGGTTTCCCGGTGCTCGACCTGACCGACAACGAACTGGCCAAGCTGCACATCCGCCACATGGTCGGCGGGCATGCGGCGCACGTGATTGACGAAGTGGTGTTTCGCTTCGAGTTCCCGGAGCGTCCGGGCGCGCTGTTCAACTTCCTCAACAAACTCGGTGGGCGCTGGAACATCTCGATGTTCCACTACCGCAACCACGGCGCTGCCGATGGCCGCGTGGTCGCCGGCCTGCAAGTCCCGCACGACGAGCGTCATCTGGTGCCGGCGGCGCTTGAGGAAATCGGTTACCCGTACTGGGATGAAAGCGAGAACCCGGCCTATCAGCTGTTTCTTGGCTGAGCGGCTACGCTGAGGGGCATGGCCCAAGGAAGACGAACACATGGAAACCCTGACCACCCTGAAAGTCCTTCACGTCGCGGCGACCGTGGTGATCCTCGCGAGCGGGCTAGGGCTCGCCGCCCTGACTTGGCGTAATCGCGGTAAAGGCGCGGCCAGCACAATGCAGCGTCCCTGGTTGTTCATCTGGTGTTTGATGCTGATCGGCATGTTCAGCATGCCCTTCACCGGCTGGTGGCTGGTGCATCTGATTGGCTGGCCATTGGGGCAGTTGTGGATTTTGGGGTCCAGCGTGATCTATGCCGTGGCCACGTTGAGTGCAGTGTGGCTGTTGGTGCGGCTTAATCGGCTATGGACTAGCGGGGTAGGTAACCGGAAATTCACGTTGGCGCTGGCGATTGTCAGCGGCATCGGATTTCTCGCCATTGCCGGGTTGATGGGAGCCAAGCCTGTTTAAGGCTTGAGACCGTGTCAGCCCAATTCGCGAGCAGGCTCGCTCCCACAGGGGATTTGTGCACGACACAGATCCAATGTGGGAGCGAGCCTGCTCGCGAAATCGATATCAGCCGCGCAGACTGATCACCGGCCAGCCACGCTTCTCGGCTTCAGCGCGCAGATTTGGATCCGGATCCACCGCCACCGGATTCGCCACCTGTTCCAGCAGCGGCAAATCATTCATCGAGTCGCTATAGAAATAGCTGTCATCCAGCGAATACCCGGTCTCTTCCAGCCAGCGGTTCAGGCGTGTCACCTTGCCTTCGCGGAAACACGGAATGTCGGTGCTGCGCCCGCTGTAGCGGCCATCGACCATTTCGCATTCGGTGGCGATCAGGGTTTCAACGCCCAGGCGCACGGCAATCGGCGCGGTCACGAAACGGTTGGTTGCGGTGATGATCACCAGTTTGTCGCCGGCGTCGCGGTGTTGTTTCAGCAGCTCCAGCGCCTTCGGTAGCACGATCGGTTCGATGCAGTCGCGCATGTAATCGCTGTGCCATTGCTCGAGCACAGCCATTTCGGTGCGGCCGAGGATCTCCAGGCAGAAGTTCAGGTACGCGGCGTTATCCAGTTTGCCGGCCAGGTAATCCTGATAGAACTCGTCGTTGCGCGCCTTGTACGCAACCGGGTCGAGGAAGCCACGTTCACACAGATAGTCGCCCCAGGCGTGATCGCTGTCGCCGCCCAGAAGGGTGTTGTCCAAATCGAATAGAGCCAGGCGCATTGCAGTTACCCGCTGAAAAGTCAGTAAAAAGGCGACAAGAATACGGTCTTTTCACAAGAGTGCACATAAGGTAGGAAGCCTCGTTGCCGCCTTATCAACCTTTGTGGAACAATGCGGCGACATGCGTTTGCGAGGTTGTTGCCGTGATCGACCCCGATGGTTTCCGCCCCAATGTCGGGATCATTCTGACGAATGACGCCGGCCAGGTGCTATGGGCTCGCCGTATCAATCAAGATGCCTGGCAGTTTCCGCAAGGGGGAATCAACCCTGAAGAGACGCCGGAAGACGCCTTGTACCGCGAGCTGAACGAAGAAGTTGGCCTGGAACGTGAAGATGTTGAAATACTGGCCTGTACCCGGGGCTGGTTGCGCTATCGTTTGCCGCAACGTCTGGTGCGTACGCACAGCCAACCGCTGTGCATCGGCCAGAAACAGAAATGGTTTCTCCTGCGCCTGATCTCCAACGAGCAGCGGGTGCGGATGGATTTGACCGGTAAACCGGAGTTCGATGGCTGGCGCTGGGTCAGCTATTGGTATCCGTTGGGCCAGGTGGTGACATTCAAGCGCGAGGTGTATCGCCGCGCCCTCAAAGAGCTTGCCCCGCGCCTTTTAGCGCGCGACTGACGACGGAGTTCGACCCCGAGCCATGCTCAATACGCTGCGCAAGATCGTCCAGGAAGTTAACTCCGCCAAGGATCTCAAGGCGGCGTTGGGGATTATTGTGTTGCGCGTCAAAGAGGCCATGGGCAGCCAGGTCTGCTCGGTCTACCTGCTTGATCCCGAAACCAACCGCTTCGTCCTGATGGCCACCGAGGGCTTGAACAAGCGCTCGATCGGCAAGGTCAGCATGGCACCCAACGAAGGTCTGGTCGGTCTGGTCGGCACGCGTGAAGAACCCCTGAACCTCGAAAACGCCGCGGATCACCCGCGCTACCGCTACTTCGCCGAAACCGGCGAGGAGCGTTACGCCTCGTTCCTCGGTGCACCGATCATTCACCATCGCCGCGTCGTCGGCGTGTTGGTCATCCAGCAAAAAGAACGCCGCCAGTTCGACGAAGGTGAAGAAGCCTTCCTCGTGACCATGAGCGCGCAGCTCGCCGGGGTTATCGCCCACGCCGAGGCCACCGGGTCGATCCGTGGCCTGGGCCGTCAGGGCAAGGGTATCCAGGAAGCCAAATTCGTCGGCGTGCCGGGTTCGCCGGGTGCCGCAGTTGGTACTGCGGTGGTCATGCTGCCGCCGGCCGATCTCGACGTGGTGCCCGACAAGACCATCACCGACATCGACGCCGAGCTGGCGCTGTTCAAGACCGCCATCGAAGGCGTGCGCGCCGACATGCGCGCGTTGTCCGCCAAACTCGCGACCCAACTGCGTCCGGAAGAGCGCGCACTGTTCGACGTCTACCTGATGATGCTCGACGACGCTTCTCTGGGCAGCGAAATCACCACTGTGATCAAGACTGGCCAGTGGGCGCAGGGCGCGCTGCGTCAGGTGGTCACTGAGCACGTCAACCGTTTCGAACTGATGGACGACGCCTACCTGCGTGAGCGTGCGTCGGACGTCAAAGACCTCGGTCGCCGCCTGCTCGCCTATTTGCAGGAAGAGCGTCAGCAGAACCTGGTCTACCCGGAAAAAACCATTCTGGTCAGCGAAGAACTGACGCCGGCCATGCTCGGCGAAGTGCCGGAAGGCACGCTGGTCGGTCTGGTTTCGGTGCTCGGTTCGGGTAACTCGCACGTCGCGATCCTCGCCCGAGCGATGGGCATTCCGACGGTCATGGGTCTGGTCGACCTGCCGTACGCCAAGGTCGACGGCATCGAGATGATCGTCGACGGCACACGCGGCGAGGTCTACACCAACCCGAGCGAAGTGCTGCGCAAGCAATTCGCCGAAGTCGTCGAAGAAGAGAAGCAACTGGCGCTGGGCCTCGACACCCTGCGCGACCTGCCGTGCGTGACCCTCGACGGCCACCGCATGCCACTGTGGGTCAACACCGGCCTGTTGGCCGATGTGGCGCGAGCGCAGAAGCGCGGCGCCGAAGGTGTCGGCCTGTACCGGACCGAAGTGCCGTTCATGATCAACCAGCGCTTCCCGAGCGAGAAGGAGCAACTGGCGATCTACCGCGAGCAGCTCGCCGCGTTCCACCCGCAACCGGTGACCATGCGCAGCCTCGACATCGGCGGTGACAAGTCGCTGTCGTACTTCCCGATCAAGGAAGACAACCCGTTCCTCGGCTGGCGTGGCATTCGCGTCACCCTCGACCACCCGGAAATCTTCCTGGTGCAGACCCGCGCGATGCTCAAGGCCAGCGAAGGCCTGAACAACCTGCGCATTCTGCTGCCGATGATCTCCGGCACCCACGAGCTCGAAGAAGCCCTGCACCTGATTCACCGGGCCTGGGGCGAAGTGCGTGACGAAGGCACCGACGTGCCGATGCCGCCGATTGGCGTGATGATCGAGATTCCGGCAGCGGTCTATCAGACCAAGGAACTGGCGCGGATGGTCGACTTCCTGTCCGTCGGCTCCAACGACTTGACCCAGTATTTGCTGGCGGTCGACCGCAACAACCCGCGTGTCGCCGATCTCTACGACTACCTGCACCCGGCGGTGCTGCAAGCCCTGCAAACCGTGGTGCGCGATGCCCATGCCGAAGGCAAACCGGTGAGCATCTGCGGCGAGATGGCCGGTGATCCGGCGGCGGCGGTGCTGTTGATGGCGATGGGTTTCGACAGCCTGTCGATGAACGCGACCAACTTGCCGAAGGTGAAGTGGATGCTGCGTCAGGTCAATCTGAGCAAGGCTCAGGAGTTGTTGGCGGAGCTGATGACCATTGATAACCCGCAAGTTATCCACAGCTCGCTGCAATTGGCGCTGAAGAACCTCGGGTTGTCGAAGATGCATCCGCCGGCGGTCATCAAGGCCCTCTGAAGATCAAAAGCCCCTCACCCTAACCCTCTCCCAGAGGGAGAGGGGACTGATTGGGGATGCTGCAGAACTACGCCGACCTGAAAGTGTTTTGCTGGATCCATAATCGATTCAAACCGACTTGAGGTGTTGTGCTGAATCCATAATCGAACCGCACCGGGCTGGAAGTGCTGTGTTGAATCCATAATCGATTCAAACCGACTTGAAGGTGCGTGTTGAATCCATAATCAACTCGGTCTTTCAGGTCGATGCATGGCTCAAGACACCTCGGTCGGCCCCCTCTCCCTCCGGAAGAGGGCTGGGGTGAGGGTTTGCTCTTAGACGCAAAGCTCAACTTCCCCAAGATGTCCGCCATACGGCCCAAAACTCCGCTCGACCATCCGCCGCGACCCATCCGCCTTCACGATCAACGCCGTACTCGCCCGGGTGCCGTAACTCTGGCTGGCGATAAACACACTCGACAACAATGACTCCGTCGCCAGGCCCACCCCGGTATCCGGCAACTCGGCAAACGGTGCGGTCTGCGCATCGCCCAGCAGTTCCAGCAACCGTTCAGGCTGCGGATCATCCAGCACCGCAGTCAGTGCAGCCTTGGCTTTGAGCAGTTTCGGCCACGGCGTATCCAGCCCCGCATTTGATAGCCCGTAAACCCCCGGCTCCAGCATTACCGGTTCCGACATCCGCGCATTGAAGTGCCACAGCTCATGGCTATTGCCCAGCAGCAGGTTGAACCCGGCATATTCCGGCGCACGTCCGACCACATCGCTCAAATAATCATCAATCGACGCATCAGCGGTCAGAAACCGCGCGACCAACTCACCCCGTGACTTGCGCGCTGGCGGTTGATGCGGATCGCGAATATTGGTCAGCGCGGCAAAGCGTCCGTTGGCGCCAATCCCCAGCCAGGTGCCGCCGGCCTCAAGATCGCGCCCGGCATGTACATGCGGTGCCTCCGGCCATGGTGCCAGTGGCAGGCTCGGCCGGGCGTAGAACTCGTCGCGGTTGGCCGCGACGATCAGCGGCTGGGCATGGCCCGGGCGCCAGGCGAAAACTATCAGGCACATAAGGTGGTCCTTGTGTGTTTTTTGCTCACTCTACGCATCCGGCGTCCGTGCATCCATCGCAAGTGGAGCCAAAGGCCATGCATCCGTTACCATGCCGCTCCGGTTTTGCGGATGCGGTCTGGGGAGACGGTCATGGAATTTCTGCTCTATCTGGCGCTGGGCGCCTGTGCGGGCGTGCTGGCCGGGCTGTTCGGGGTTGGCGGCGGGATCATTATTGTCCCGGTGCTGGTGTTCAGTTTCACTCTGCAGGGCTTTGATCAGTCGATTCTTACCCATCTGGCGGTCGGAACATCGCTGGCGACGATCATCTTCACCTCGGTCAACGCCGTGCGTGAACATCACCGTCGCGGCGCAGTGCGCTGGCCGATCTTCAGGTGGATGGCTGTCGGTATTCTGTTGGGCGCCGGTTTCGGTGCGCTGACCGCAGAAGCGATCTCCGGACCCAACCTGCAAAAAATCATCGGTGTGTTCGCCCTGGTGATTTCCGTGCAACTGGCGCTGGACATCAAACCCAAGGCCAGCCGAACGGTGCCGGGCAAACTCGGTCTGACCGTGGCCGGCAGTGTGATTGGTTGGGCCTCGGCGATTTTCGGGGTGGGCGGCGGTTCGCTGACCGTGCCGTTCCTGACCTGGCGCAGCGTGCCGATGCAGCAAGCGGTGGCGACGTCATCGGCCTGCGGTCTGCCGATTGCTTTGGTCAGTGCATTAAGTTTCATGATTCTGGGGTGGCACGATCCGTTGTTGCCACCGCATAGTCTCGGTTTTGTCTATTTGCCGGCGTTGTTGGGCATCGCCCTGACCAGCATGGTCTTCGCCCGCATCGGCGCGCGTTTGGCGCACAGATTGTCGCCGCGCTTGCTGAAACGGCTGTTCGCCGCTTTGCTGTTCAGCGTGGGCTTGAGCTTCCTGCTTTAATCGCGTCGCAATCCTGGCTTAATCCTGAGGTGGCAGCGTCGCCCGGGAATTTTGGTTTCAACTCTAACGAGGAGTCGCAATGCTGCCTTACCCGCAGATCGACCCGGTGGCCCTGGCCATCGGTCCGCTGAAAATCCACTGGTACGGTCTGATGTACCTGATCGGCATCGGCGGTGCGTGGCTGCTGGCGTCGCGCCGGCTCAACCGCTTCGACCCGACCTGGTCCAAGGAGAAGCTCTCCGATCTGATCTTCTGGCTGTCGATGGGCGTGATTGTCGGCGGACGTCTGGGCTATGTGCTGTTCTACGATTTGAGCGCTTACCTGGCCAACCCGACGCTGATTTTCGAAGTGTGGAAGGGCGGCATGTCGTTCCACGGCGGTTTCATCGGCGTGATGCTGGCGGCCTTGTGGTTCGGCAAGCGTAACGGCAAGTCGTTCTTCCAGTTGATGGACTTCGTCGCACCGATGGTGCCGATCGGCCTGGGCGCCGGGCGTATCGGCAACTTCATCAATGCCGAGTTATGGGGCAAGGCCACCGACGTGCCGTGGGCCATGGTTTTCCCGCCGTTCAGCGATCCGGCGCAACTGCCGCGTCACCCGTCGCAGCTGTATCAGTTCGCGCTCGAAGGCGTGGCGCTGTTCCTGATCCTGTGGATTTTCTCGCGCAAGCCGCGCCCGACCATGGCCGTTTCCGGCATGTTCGCGCTGTTCTACGGCATCTTCCGTTTTATCGTCGAGTTCGTCCGCGTCCCGGATGCGCAACTGGGCTATCTGGCCTGGAACTGGCTGACCATGGGCCAGGTGCTCTGCGTGCCGATGATCATCGGCGGGCTGTTCCTGATCTGGCTGGCCTATCGTCGCGCGCCGGCAGCACCGCTCGCACCGACGGCTTAAACTACGAACCCCGGCGCGCGACGCCGGGGCTCAAAGGACACAGGTAACTCATGAAGCAATATCTCGAACTGGTCTCGCATGTCATCCAGAACGGCACCAAGCAGGCCAACCGCACCGGCATCAACACCATCAGTTTTCCGGGGGCGATGCTGCGTTTCGATCTGCAGGAAGGTTTCCCGGCGATCACCACGCGCAAAATGGCCTTTAAATCGGCCATCGGCGAGATGTGCGGTTTTCTCCGTGGCGTCAACAACGCCGCTGAATTCCGGGCGCTGGGCTGCAAGGTCTGGGACCAGAACGCCAACGAAAACGCGCAGTGGCTGGCCAACCCGTTCCGTCAGGGCGACGACGACCTCGGCGAAATTTACGGCGTGCAATGGCGCAAGTGGCCGGCGTACAAGCAGATCCCGTTGAGCAACACCGCCGCCATCGAACAAACGCTGAGCAACGGCTACAAGCAGATCGCTCAAGGCGAAGAAGACGGCCAGGCTTACGTGGTGCTGTACAAAGCCATCGATCAGGTGCGCCAGTGCGTCGATACGATCATCAAGGATCCGGGCAGCCGCCGAATTCTGTTCCACGGCTGGAACGTCGCCCAGCTCGATGAAATGGCCCTGCCGCCGTGCCATCTGCTGTACCAGTTCCACCCGAACGTCGAGACCAAAGAGATTTCTCTGACCCTCTACATCCGTTCCAACGATCTGGGCCTGGGCACACCGTTCAACCTCACCGAAGGCGCTGCGCTGCTGAGCCTGATCGGTCGCCTGACCGGCTACACGCCGCGCTGGTTCACCTATTTCATCGGTGACGCGCACGTCTACGAAAACCATCTGGACATGCTCAACGAACAGCTCAAGCGCGAGCCGTTCGCCATGCCGAAGCTTAAAATCTCGGATCGCGTGCCGGAGTTTGCCAAAACGGGTGTGTATCAGCCGGAGTGGCTGGAGCTGGTGGAGCCGAGCGATTTCTCGCTGGAAGGTTATGAGCACCACGCGCCAATGACCGCGCCAATGGCGGTCTGACGAGCAATACGCAGTACCCCTATGTAGGAGCTGCCGAAGGCTACGATCTTTTGATCTTATAAACAGCAAGATCAAAAGATCGCAGCCTTCGGCAGCTCCTACATTAGGTTTGGGGTGTTCTTAATGGCCGTGGCTGCGGCCTACGTGGGAATGCTCAACCTCCGTCGCGACAACCCCGCCACTCACCTCCAGCCGCTGCAAAATCCCGCACTGATCCGCACCCGGCCCTTCGCCACAACGTTGGCGCAGGTCGAGCAACTGTGTCTGCAACGCCAGCAACCCATCAATTCGCGCCTTCACGTGCTGGATGTGCTCGTCGATCAGCGTATTCACGCTTTCGCACTGGTCCTGCGGGCTGTCGCGCAAGGCGAGCAGGCTGCGGATTTCTTCGAGGGTCATGTCGAGGGTGCGGCAGTTGCGGATGAAGGTCAGGCGTTCGGCGTGGGCCTGGGTGTAGACGCGGTAGTTGCCGTCGCTGCGCGCCGGTTCCGGCAGCAGGTTTTCGCGCTCGTAATAGCGGATGGTTTCCACGGCGCAGTCGGTGAGTTTCGCCAGTTCGCCGATCTTCATGACGGTCATCTCCAAATGGGTGCTTGACCCTATAGTGGCTACAGGGTCTTTACTTGGCAACAGGCACCTTCATGGACGCGACCAATGAGCGATTCCCAGCACACCCACAAGCCCGGCGACGGACACGATCACAGCCACAAATTGCAGCCTGTGCATAACCATTCACATGGCGGCGATTCTTGCTGCTCGTCGAAAGCCGCCGCGCCTGCGTTAGTGCAACTGAGCGAGAAGACCAGCGCCGATGCGCGGCTGAGTAGTTTCCGCATCGAGGCGATGGACTGCCCGACCGAGCAGACGCTGATCCAGAACAAGCTCGGCAAACTGGCCGGCGTTGAGCAACTGGAATTCAACCTGATCAACCGCGTGCTCGGCGTAACCCACACGCTGCCGGACAACGCGCCGATCATCGATGCGATCAAATCCCTCGGCATGCATGCCGAGCCGCTGGAGGCGGGTGTCGAAGCGCCGGCCTCTGCGCAGGTGAAAAAACACTGGTGGCCGCTGGCGCTGTCCGGTGTCGGTGCGCTCGCCGCCGAAGTGATCCACTTCACCAATGCTGCACCGACCTGGGTGGTGGCGATCATCGCGCTGGTGTCGATCCTCAGCGGCGGCCTGACCACCTACAAAAAGGGCTGGATCGCCCTGAAGAACCGCAACCTCAACATCAATGCGCTGATGAGTATCGCGGTGACCGGCGCGGTGTTGATCGGGCAGTGGCCGGAAGCGGCGATGGTGATGTTCCTGTTCACCGTGGCCGAATTGATCGAGGCGCGCTCGCTGGACCGTGCCCGTAACGCCATCAGTGGCTTGATGCAGATGACCCCGGAACAGGCCACGGTGCAGCAGGCCGACGGCACCTGGCTTGAACAGGAAGTGAAAAGCGTCGAACTCGGTGCCCGCGTGCGGGTGAAACCCGGCGAGCGTATCGCGCTGGACGGCGAAGTGGTCAGCGGCAGTTCGACCATCGACCAGGCGCCGATCACCGGGGAAAGCCTGCCGGTAGAAAAAACCGTCGGCGATAAAGTCTTCGCCGGCACCATCAACCAGGCCGGTTCGCTGGAATACACGGTGACCGCAGCGGCGAACAATTCGACGCTGGCGCGAATCATCCACGCCGTCGAACAGGCCCAAGGCGCGCGCGCACCGACTCAACGTTTCGTCGATCAATTTTCGAAAATCTACACGCCCGTGGTGTTCGTCTTTGCCTTGGCCGTGGCGATCATTCCGCCGCTGTTCATGGGCGCGGCGTGGTTCGACTGGATCTACCGCGCGCTGGTGTTGCTGGTGGTCGCGTGCCCATGCGCACTGGTGATTTCCACCCCGGTGACCATCGTCAGCGGCCTCGCGGCAGCGGCGCGCAAAGGCATTCTGGTCAAGGGTGGCGTGTACCTGGAGGGTGGTTTCAAGCTCGACTATCTGGCGTTGGATAAAACCGGGACCATTACCCACGGCAAACCGGTGCAGACCGATTACCTGTCCCTCGACCCGACCGCCGACGCCACGGCCCCGGCAATTGCTGCCGCACTGGCCGGGCGTTCCGATCACCCGGTGTCGCTGGCCATCGCTAACGCCGCTGTGGATAAAAACTTCGCCGCGCTGACTGTGGATAACTTCGAAGCGTTGGGCGGGCGTGGCGTCAAAGGTCAAATCAATGGCCAGACTTACCATTTGGGCAACCATCGCCTGGTCGAAGAACTCGGTCTGTGCTCGCCAGCGCTGGAAGAAAAACTCTTCGCACTGGAGAAGCAGGGCAAATCTGTGGTGCTGCTGCTCGACAGTTCCGGCCCGCTGGCGCTGTTCGCCGTGGCTGACACCGTCAAGGAAACCAGCCGCGAAGCGATCCGCCAGTTGCATGAACTCGGGGTGAAAACCCTGATGCTCACCGGCGACAACGTCCACACCGCGCAGGCGATTGCCGCGCAGGTCGGCATCGACGAGGCTCGCGGCGACTTGCTGCCGACCGACAAACTGCAAGCCATCGAAGACCTGTACAAGCAGGGCCATCGCGTCGGCATGGTCGGCGACGGCATCAACGACGCCCCGGCACTGGCCCGCGCCGAGATCGGTTTCGCCATGGCCGCGGCCGGTACCGACACCGCGATTGAAACCGCCGATGTCGCCCTGATGGACGACGATCTGCGCAAGATCCCCGCGTTCATCAGCCTGTCGCGCAATACCGCGAGCATCCTGAAACAGAACATCGCGTTGGCACTGGTGATCAAGGCTATCTTTCTTGGGGTAACCTTCGCCGGACTTGCCACCATGTGGATGGCGGTGTTCGCCGACATGGGCGTGAGCCTGTTGGTGGTGTTCAACGGTTTGCGCCTGTTGCGCAAATAGACGATGAGGGATGGTTGTGCTGAGTGCCGAGCTGAAAGCGTTTTACATGGTCGCCCGCCTGGGTAGCATCACGCTGGCGGCGAAGAAGCTCGGCCTTAGCCAACCGACCGTGACCACGCAAATTCGCAATCTGGAAAGTCAGTACTCGGTGGAGCTGTTCTACCGTGGCGGCCGCCGTCTGAGCGTCAGTGATGAAGGCGCGCGGTTGCTGCCGATGGTCAAGGCGCTGTTGCAGCAAGAGGCGGACATCGAGTTTTTCCTGCGCAACAGCGGTCAGGTGCAGGGCACGTTACGGATTGCCGCTACGGCGCCGTATTACATCCTCGATCTGGTGAAGACCTTTCGCGAGCGCTTGCCGCAAGTGGAAGTGTCGGTGGAAATCGGTAATTCGCAGCAGGTGCTCGAAGCGTTGGAGGATTACCGGGTGGACGTCGCCGCTTCGTCGCAGTTGCTCGACGATGCGCGGTTGATTCGCCGGGTGCTCGGCACTGATCCGCTGGTACTGGCGGTGCATCGCAATCATCCGCTGGCGGCCCATGAGCATGTGACGTTGAGCGCTCTGGCCGGGCATACCTTGTTGATGCGCGAGTCGGGTTCAACCACGCGGCGGCTGACGGAAGAGTTGCTGGCGAGTGCCGGGGTCAGTTTCGGTCCGTTGCTGGAAATCGGCAGCCGTGAATCGATCCGTGAGGCGGTGCTGCGCAATATCGGCATCAGCATCATTGCCCGGCAGGAAGTGCCGCATGATCCGCAGTTGCACGTGTTGACCATCGAGAATGCGCCGCAGATTCCTGAATATCTGTATTGCCTCAAGGAGCGCAAGGGCGCGCGGTTGCCGGCGGCGTTTCTTGGGTTGGCGCAGGAAATGTCCCCGGCCTGAGATCTTCAGTGTGCGAGCTGGCCTCTTCGCGAGCAGGCTCGCTCCCACATTGGATTTGGGTTGTGAACACTATCCCCTGTGGGAGCGAGCCTGCTCGCGAAGGCGTCAGCCCAGGCAACACACAATCTGAACCAAAATCCCCGAATACCACTATCACCAGTTTTTGCCTCACTGCCACATGACGGACGCATTACAACTCTAGGATTGGCCCCATCTGCTTGATGAGGTCTGTCCCATGAATCCTGCCATCGCAACCACCCTGACCAGCCCCGGCGCACCGATGAAAGTGCGCGGCGTGCAGAAACGCTTCGGCGCGTTCACTGCCCTGGATAACGTCTCCCTCGACGTCGCCGCCGGTGAACTGGTGTGCCTGCTCGGCCCGTCGGGTTGCGGCAAGACCACGCTGCTGCGCTGCATCGCCGGTCTGGAGAAACAGGACAGTGGCGAGTTGTACCTCGGTGACCGCGACGTCTCGCACCTCGCCCCGCAAGCGCGGGACTACGGGATTCTGTTCCAGTCCTACGCGCTGTTCCCCAATCTGACCGTCGAAGCGAACATTGCCTACGGCCTCGCCGGCAGCGGTCGCGACGAAGTGCGCCGCCGTGTGGGTGAGATGCTGGAACTGGTCGGCCTCACCGGCAGTGAGAAAAAGTACCCCGGCCAATTGTCCGGCGGTCAACAGCAACGGGTTGCACTGGCCCGTGCTCTGGCGCCGGCACCGTCGCTGCTGTTGCTCGACGAACCGATGTCGGCCCTCGACGCCCGGGTGCGCGAGCATCTGTGCACCGAGCTGCGCCAGCTGCAACGCAATCTCGGCATCACCACCCTGATGGTCACGCACAATCAGGACGAAGCCATGCTGATGGCCGACCGCATCGCCGTGATGAACAACGGTCGTGTCGAGCAGTACGCTACCCCGCAGGAAATCTACAACCGCCCGGCCACGCCGTTCGTGGCTGAGTTTGTCGGCCAGGGCAACTGGCTGCCGTTCCAGCGCAGCAGCGACAGTCATGCCCGGGTCGGCGGGATGAATGTGCGTCTGGCGGATGGCAGCGTCAGCGGCGCCTCGGGCCGACTGTTCTGCCGCCCGGAAGCGATCAACGTCAATCCGCTGGTGCATGAGGAAAACCTGTTCCCGGCCAAAGTTCGCGAGATCACCTTTCTCGGCAACCGCTGCCGCATGAGCTTCGAACTCGATCAATTGCCCGGTCACGCACTACTCGCCGAACTGGCGCCGGAAGCCATGCCGCGCCTCGGCGCTCAGCAAATCATGGTCGCGTTGCCGCCGCGCAGCCTGCAGGTGTTTGCCTGATGAACAGCAATCTCGCGCTGCCGCTACCGCACAAGCAGGTGCGGCAGACTTCGAAAGCCGAGATCGGCGACCGCATTTTTGTCGTCGGCGGCAAAGTTGTCTTGCTGCTGTTGCTCGGCGTCGCGGTGTTGCTGCCGTTGCTGGCGATCTTCTGGCGCGGCTTCAGCAGTGAAGCCGGGCAGGGCGGTGGCTGGGTTGCGGCGAAGGAATTGGTCAGCAGCGAGAATTTTCACTGGCTGCTCGGCAACAGCCTGAAAGTTTCCCTTAGCGTTGCGGCCATCGTCGTACCGCTGGCCTATCTGTTTGCCTACGCGCTGCAACGCACAATGATTCCGGCGAAGGGCATCTGGCGCGGCATCTCCTTGCTGCCGCTGATGGCGCCGTCGATGCTGCCGGGCATTGCGCTGGTCTATCTGTTCGGCAACCAAGGCATGTTGCGCGGTCTGCTCTCGGACAACATCTACGGGTTCTGGGGAATTGTGCTGGGTGAGGTGATTTACACCTTCCCCCATGCGTTGATGATTCTGCTCTCGGCGTTGTCGCTGGCCGATGCGCGACTGTTCGATGCGGCGTCGAGCATGGGCGCAAGTCCGGCCAAAGCCTTTCGCAGCATCACCTGGCCGGCGACGCGTCAGGCTGTGTTTGCCGCGTTCTGTCTGGTGTTCACCCTGACCATCACCGATTTCGGCGTGCCGGTGGTGGTCGGTGGCGACTATCAAGTGCTGGCGCTGGAAGCCTACAAAGCTGTGGTCGGCCAACAACAATTCGGTCGCGGCGCGTTGATTGGCATGGTGCTGTTGCTGCCGGCGCTGTTCAGCTTCGGCGTCGATGCCTGGTTGCGTCGACGTCACGGCGACTCGATGAGTGGCCGCGCGCAGGTGTTTAAACCGGCGCCGTCGAAGCTGCGCGATGGCTGCTATCTGGCGATTGTCCTGTTGATCAGTGCGGCGTTGTTGCTGGTGTTCGGCATGGCGGTGTTTTCGTCGCTGGTGAAGTTCTGGCCGTACAACCTGTCTTTGTCGCTCAACCACTACCAGTTCAATGAAACCGCCGGCGGTGGCTGGCTGGCCTACAGCAACAGTTTGAAGATGGCGTTGGGTACAGCGTTGATCGGCAGCGTGCTGATCTTCACCGGCGCTTACCTGATGGAGAAAACCCGCAGCCAGCGCGGCCTCAATCTGGCCCTGCGCATGCTCAGTTTCGTGCCGATGGCGGTGCCGGGGCTGGTGCTCGGTCTGGGTTACGTCTTCTTTTTCAACCTGACCGGCAACCCGTTGCACGTGCTCTACGGGACGATGACGCTGCTGATCGTCTGCACCATTGCTCACTATTTGACCACCGCACAAATGACCGCGACCACCGCGCTGCGTCAGCTCGACGCCGAGTTCGAAGCCGCCGCGCTGTCGCTCAAGGCGCCGCTGTACCGGCATTACCTGCGCGTGACCGTACCGATCTGCCTGCCGGCATTGCTCGACATCGTGCGCTACCTGTTCGTCTCGGCGATGACCACGGTGTCGGCGGCGATCTTCCTCTACAGCCCCGACACTATCCTCGCGGCGGTGGCGGTGCTGAACATGGATGACGCCGGCAACGTTGGCGGCGCGGCGGCGATGTCGACTCTGATTTTGTTCACCTCGGCGGGCGTGTCCTTGCTGCTGGCGTGGGCTTCGCGCGGCTTGCTGCGCCGTTCCCAGGCCTGGCGGCAAACCGCGCCGGGTCACTGATTTGCACCTTCAACTGCCCTTCAACTCAAAAGACAGGAAAACGATCATGTTCAAGCCTATGGCCCTGGCCGCTGCTGTGCTCGCTACTTTCAGCCTGAATGCCTTCGCGGCAAAAACCGAGTTGACGGTGTACACCGCCCTCGAAGCCGAACAACTGAAGTCCTACAAGGAAGCCTTCGAAAAGGCCAACCCGGACGTCGAAATCAAGTGGGTACGTGATTCCACCGGGATCATCACCGCCAAACTGCTCGCCGAAAAGGCCCGTCCGCAGGCTGACGCCGTTTGGGGCCTGGCCGCTTCGAGCCTGGCGATCCTCGATCAGCAAGGCATGCTGCAAAGCTACGCGCCGAAGGATCTCGGCAAGATCGGTGCGAACTACCGCGATGCCGCCAACCCGCCAGCCTGGGTCGGTATGGACGTGTGGGCCGCGACCATTTGCTTCAACACCGTCGAGGCCGAGAAGCAGGGCCTGACCAAGCCAGTGAGCTGGCAGGATCTGACCAAGCCTGAATACAAGGGCAAGATCGTCATGCCGAATCCGGCGTCGTCCGGCACCGGTTTCCTCGACGTCAGCGCCTGGCTGCAAACCTTCGGCGAGAAACAGGGCTGGGCCTACATGGACGGTCTGCACCAGAACATCGGCCAGTACGTTCACTCCGGTTCCAAGCCTTGCAAACTGGCAGCGGCGGGCGAGTTCCCGATCGGCATTTCCTTTGAATACCCGGCCGTGCAGCTGAAGCGTCAGGGCGCGCCGCTGGACATCATCCTGCCGAAGGAAGGTCTGGGTTGGGAGATCGAAGCGACCGCCGTGATCAAAGGCACGCCGCATGAAGACGCGGCGAAGAAACTCGCCGACTTCTCCGCCAGCGCCGAGGCGATGGATCTGTACAAGGAGAACTTCGCTGTCCTCGCCCAGCCGGGCATCGCCAAGCCGCAGACCGAACTGCCGGCCGACTACGAGCAGCGCCTGATCAAGAACGACTTTGCCTGGGCCTCGAAGAATCGCGACGAGATCCTCACCGAATGGCGCAAGCGTTATGACGGCAAGTCCGAGAAAGTGGCGGCCAAGTAAGATCTTTATCGACTGACAGGGCCCCTTCGCGAGCAGGCTCGCTCCCACATTGGATCTTCAGTGAACGCAAATGCTGTGGGCACTAAAAATCCCTGTGGGAGCGAGCCTGCTCGCGAAAGCGGTCTCTCATGCAGGACATTTCTAAATGACACACCACCAAGACCTGCTCATCGTCGGCGCCGGCATTCTGGGCCTCTCCCACGCCTACGCCGCCGCCAAACGCGGCCTCAAGGTCGCCGTCTTCGAACGCACCGCCACCCCCCTCGGCGCCTCGGTGCGCAACTTCGGCCAGGCGCTGGTCACTGGCCAGCCACCCGGACCGATGCTCGAACTGGCCAAGGCCAGCCGCGACATCTGGGGCGACTGGGCGCAACTCGCCGGTTTGCAGATCAAGCGCAACGGTTCCTATCTGTTCGCCCGCACTGAAGCCGAAGAACATCTGCTGGAAGCCTTCTGCAACGGTCGCGCCGTGGAGCACGGTTACAACATCCAGTTGCTGCGCGGCGCTGCCTTGCGCGATCTGTATCAAGGCCAGTTCAGCCACCACCGCGCCGCGTTGCACGGCATGGACGATCAACAGCTGTATTCGCGCGAAGCGATTCCGGCACTGATCGATTACCTGCGCCGCGACCTTGGCGTGGCGTTTCATTTCTCCACGCTGGTGCGCGACGTCGAACCGGGGCGTCTACATAGCACCGCCGGCAGCTTCACGGCGAAGCAGATCATCGTCTGCTCCGGCCACGATTATCAGACCTTGCTCGCCGAGCCGATTGCCGCACTCGAGCCGCAAATCTGCCGTCTGCAAATGCTCCGCGCCAAACCGCAGGTCGAGCTGAATCTGCAACACGCCTTGCTCACCGGCTTGAGTTGCGTGCATTACGGCGCGTTCGCGGATCTACCAGAAGCGGCGGCGGTGCAGGCGCAGATCCTGCGCGAGCAACCGCACCTGCACGACAACGGCATCCACCTGCTGATCAGCCCGACGCCGTACGGCGAACTGATCATCGGCGACTCGCACCATTACGGCAGCGACCCTTCACCGTTCAACGCCGAGCAAGTGGACAACTGGATGCTCGAACTGGCCGAGCAGACGCTGGGCTGCAAGGTGCAAGTGGTCGAGCGTTGGCAGGGCGTCTATGGTTCCCGGGGGCCGGGGCCGTTTTCATTCCTGCGTCCGGCGCCGGGGCTGAGTGTGGCGTTGATGCACACGGGCGTCGGCATGAGCGTCGGTCCGGCCATGGCCGAGCGCAACATCGCGCAGTTGCTGGAGGAGGTTTGATGACAGGTCACGAGCAAGTCATTGCCCGCGTGTTTGGGTTGTATGAACGCTTTGGCACCAGCGATTACATCGGCGAGCCGGTGTCGCAGATCGAACACATGTCTCAGGCCGCGCAGTTGGCGATGGCTGAAGGTTTTGATGATGAAGTGGTGCTCGCCGCGTTCTTCCACGACATCGGCCATCTGTGTGCCGAGGGTGCGCAGAACATGGGCGGCTATGGCGTGGTCAGCCATGAACGGCTTGGCGCGGATTATTTGCGTGAGGCCGGGTTCAGCGAGCGGATGGCGCGGTTGGTGGAGTATCACGTTGAGGCCAAGCGTTATTTGACGTTGCGTGAGCCGGGGTATTTTGAGCGGTTGAGTGAGGCGAGTCGCAGGACGTTGGCGTATCAGGGTGGGGTGATGACGGAGGCTGAGGCGAATGTGTTTGAGCGTGATCCGTTGTGTGCGGTGAGTTTGCGGATGCGGCAGTGGGATGAGCTGGCCAAGGAGAGGGCGGTGCCGGTGATGGATCTGGGTGTATTGAAGGAGAAAGCGGCGCGGCTGCTGACAATTTGAGTCTCTGGACTGAGTTGCGGCTATCGCGAGCAGGCTCACTCCTACAAGATGAGCGCGATCCATTGTAGGAGTGAGCCTGCTCGCGATGGCGCCAGATCAAGCGCTACAAATCTGTGGCCAGAGACTCAATCTGCTCCTGCCGCTCAGCCTGATTCAACTTCGCCTGCGGATTCAACGATGACCACTGCGGATGCGCCCGCGCTTTGCTCAACGCCTCCGGCAACTTACCCTCACGCCAGGTTTTATCCTGCGGTGTCGCCACCTGAACCGCGTCCATCGCTGCATGCCCGCGCTGATCCAGCGCCAACAGCAACTGCCGCTGGCGCAACGCCAACAGCCGCAACACGCCATCATCCACCGTCAATTCCCGCTGCCCTTTGAGCTTGCCCAGCAAACGACTGCCATAACTGCGCGCCGTTTGCAGCGCACCGCCAGCAATCGCACCTGCCAACGCCGCTGCGCCGAGGGTAATCCCGCCCACCAGCAAATCGACGCCAGCCCCGGCGGCCGCGCCGGCTGCAATCCCGCCACCCACGCGCACACCAAGTTGCTTCAAGGTTTCCGGGTTGAACAGGTCATCGCCCCAACGCCCGTCTAGCAACGGCAAATCACTGGCCGCCGCATCTTGCGGGCGAAACGCATAGAGCTTGAGCAACGCTTCGACACAACGCTGCTCACGCTGACGCACGGCCTTGCGCAATTCGCTGATGGCGTGCTGTTCCTGTTCCGCTTCACTGACCACACTGCGCCGACACGCGGCGCAGTCGATCAGCAACTCGGCGATCAAACGCGCCGCACTTTGCTGACGCGCAAGGCGCTGAGCCTGCTGATCAGCAATCAATCGTTCCAGCTGCGGCCGGGCATTTTCCAGCAGCAGCGCGAGGCTTTCATACAACCGTCGCTCGCCATCCTCCGGCGGTGCGACGCTGTCGAAACGCACCAGCGCATGCAGCCCGAGCCGCGCCAGCGCCTCGCGCCAATCCGGCTCGCGATGGTTGGCGCTGCTGACGAAATTCAGCACCGGCAGCAGCGGTTTGCCACAACTGGCGAGCACTTCCAGTTCATCGCGGTACTTGGCCAGCACCGGCTCGCGGGCGTCGATCACATACAGACCGGCGTCGGAGGCGAGCAGTTGCCGCAGCACTTTGGCTTCCTGCTCGAAACGCTGGCGCGCCTCGCTGCCGTCGAGAAACCGCGCCAGCCGCGCCGGGCCGTCGAGGCGTTCGCCGGGGCGTTCCAGGCGTTCGAGAAAATCCAGCAGGGCGATGGCGTCTTCCAGGCCCGGCGTGTCGTAGAGATCAAGCAACGGTTCGCCGTCCACCGACAACCGCGCGCCTTCGACGTGCCGGGTGGTGCTCGGGCGATGGGAGACTTCGCCGAAGCCGACATCGCGGGTCAGCGTACGCAGCAGCGATGTCTTGCCGACGTTGGTGTGGCCGACCACCGCGAGTTTCAGCGGCGCTTTGAAGGCATCAGTCATGACCGTTCTCCAGCCAGTTCAACGGCGCGCAATCGGCAAACGGCAACTCCAGTTGTTGCAACGCGACGTGCCAGTCACCGAGGCGTTCAGCGTCCAGTGCTTCGCCGGGCGGCGCTTGCAGCAGCCAGACGCGGGTTTCGCCCGCACTGCGCGCCAGTTCGGCGATCAAGGCGAGGCTGCCACGATCCGGCGAGCGCCGTGGGTCGCAGGCAATCGCCAGACGCGCCGGCGGGAAGCGGCTGAGTTGTTCGAGGAGTTTGTGGCGGGATTCGCGGCTGTCGAGAATGCCGGCGTTGCTGACATTTTTTGGCAGCGCGGGCGGCCATTGGCGTTGTTCGTCGAGTTCGATGGCGACCAGTAACGCGCCTTCGCTGGCGAGTTCGCCGACACTGCTTTCGACGCGGTGCAGTTGCGTCGGCTCCGGGTCGTTGACGCCGAGGCGTTCGCTGGTTGGCATCAGACGTTCGCGCAATTGCGCGTAGCCGGGCAGGTTCAAGTCCAGATGCAACGCGGCTTTGCCGCTGTTCCAGCGCCAGAAACACAACAGTGCCAATAGCAGACGTGGCAGTACGCCGTACACCACCAACACGCCGACCAACCACGTCGCCCAGGCCTGACGAGCGCTTTCGATATCGAGTGCGCCGTCGCCGCTGGCGCGGATCATCTCCACCGTCGGCACATTGAAACCGAGCAGCGATGGCAGATAACCGAGCGCATGGGTGACGTGGATAAAGGTGTCGGCGCTGAGAATCGTGGTTTCCCAGACGAAGCCGTAGCGCCGGGTCGCCATCAGCGTCAGTAGCAGCACCAGTGCGCTGAGCATTGCCAGCAACCATAAGCCGTTGACTAGCGTACCGAGCGCCCAGCGATTGAGTTTCTTGCGTTGCAGCACCAACAACAAGGCCGGCGCCAGTTGCGCGGCTTTGGCGTCGCGGGCAAGTTTCTCGCTGAGCCACAGCCACAGTCTTCCGAGGGTGGCGCCGTGTTCACCGGCAAAGATCAACCCCAGTGCCCAGCTCAGCAGCAGGATCAGGTTCAATCCGAGCAGACTGCCCAAGGCCCAGAACACATTGACCGGTGTTTGCCCCAGCGCGGCGAAGGCCAGACAGGCGCCACTGAGCACCGCGAAAATCATCAGCAGCACCAGCGCCAGGCGCGCACCTTGCAGCCAGTGTTTGAGGGCAGCGGTCAGCCCGTCGCGGTCGGCCAGCCATAGCGCCCGGCGCTGAATACGGCTCGGCAGATCACCGCCGGCCGTGCGCGCCAGTCGGTTGGCTTCCAGATCATCCAGAGTGCCTGCGTGTTCTTCGCGCAGACGCACGGTTTCGGTGAGCCAGAGGTTTTGCAGTGGAGTCAGTTCAGTCACGCGGCTTCCCGTCGCTAAATTGATTGAAGAGCATAACCGCTGTGGCGCTTATCGGGGTAAGCGCGGCTCTGGTATCCTCGCCGGCATGACTAAATCACTGCCCCTCAGCCTGATCGCAGCCCTCGGTGAAAACCGCGTGATCGGCGTCGACAACAGCATGCCCTGGCACCTGCCGGGGGACTTCAAATACTTCAAGGCCACCACCTTGGGCAAGCCGATCATCATGGGTCGCAAGACCTGGGATTCGCTCGGTCGGCCATTGCCGGGGCGCTTGAACATTGTGGTCAGCCGTCAGACCGGTCTGGTGCTCGAAGGTGCCGAGGTCTACTCATCGCTGGAGGCCGCCGTGGTTCGCGCCGAGGAGTGGGCGAAGGCGCAGGGCGTCGATGAGCTGATGCTGATTGGTGGCGCGCAGTTGTATGCGCAAGGGCTGGCGCAGGCGGATCGTCTGTATCTGACTCGCGTGGCGTTGAGCCCGGAAGGGGATGCGTGGTTTCCGGCGTTTGATTTGAACCAGTGGAAGCTGGTTTCCAACGTTGAAAACCCGGCGGTTGAAGATAAGCCCGCGTACAACTTCGAAGTTTGGGAAAAAGCCTAAATTGTGGCGAGGGGATTTATCCCCGTTGGGTTGCGCAGCAGCCCCAAAATAATGGGGTCGCTACGCAACCCAACGGGGATAAATCCCCTCGCCACAAGTATGTGTTGCAGTTAAGCCTGAGCAAGCTCCGCATGCTCATCGGCATCCAGCAATTCTTTATCGGTCTGCTGCATCACCTGACTGGTAATCGCCCCAGCGGTAATCGAGCCACTGACGTTCAACGCCGTGCGGCCCATATCAATCAGCGGCTCAACCGAAATCAGCAACGCCACCAGCGAAACCGGCAAGCCCATCGCCGGCAGCACGATCAGCGCGGCAAACGTCGCACCGCCACCCACGCCCGCCACACCGGCGGAGCTCAGCGTGACAATCGCCACCAACGTCGCGATCCACAGCGGATCCAGCGGATTGATGCCAACCGTTGGCGCAACCATCACCGCCAACATCGCCGGGTACAGACCCGCACAGCCGTTCTGGCCGATGGTCGCGCCGAACGAAGCGGCAAAACTCGCCACCGATTGCGGAATCCCCAGACGACGGGTCTGCGCTTCAATGCTCAGCGGAATGCTTGCTGCGCTGGAACGGCTGGTGAACGCGAACGTCAGCACCGGCCAGATCTTGCGGAAAAAACGCAGCGGGTTGATCCCGGCCGCCGACACCAGCAAACCGTGCACGACGAACATCAGGCCCAGACCGAGGTACGACACCACGACGAAACTGCCGAGTTTGATGATGTCTTGCAAGTTGGAACCGGCGACCACTTTGGTCATCAGCGCCAGCACGCCATACGGGGTCAGCTTCATCACCAGACGCACCAGACGCATCACCCAGGCTTGCAGGGTGTCGATGGCGTTGATCACTTTCTGACCTTTCTCGACGTCATCCTTGAGCAGCTGCAGCGCCGCGACCCCGAGGAATGCAGCGAAAATCACCACGCTGATGATCGAGGTTGGCTTGGCCCGCGCCAGATCGGCAAACGGGTTCTGCGGGATGAACGACAGCAGCAGTTGCGGCACATTCAGGTCGGCAACCTTGCCCGCGTAGTCAGTCTGAATGGTTTGCAGACGGGCCATTTCCTGAGTGCCGGCGACCAGGCCTTCGGCGGTGAGGCCGAACAGGTTGGTCAGGCCGATGCCGATCAGCGCCGCAATCGCGGTGGTGAACAGCAGGGTGCCGATGGTCAGGAAGCTGATCTTGCCCAGCGACGAGGCGTTGTGCAGACGCGCCACGGCGCTGAGGATCGAGGCGAACACCAGCGGGATGACGATCATTTGCAGCAACTGCACGTAGCCGTTGCCGACCAGATCGAACCAGCCGATCGACGCTTTCAGCACCGGGTTGCCGGCACCGTAAACGGTGTGCAGCGCTACGCCGAACGCCACGCCGAGCACCAGCGCGAGCAGGACTTTTTTCGCCAGGCTCCACGTGGTGTGGCGGGTTTGCGCCAGACCGAAGAGCAGGGCGAGGAACACCAGCAGATTGAGGATCAGCGGCAGATTCATGAAGACTCCGATAAGACTTGTGCCAGTCGCCTCCTTGGGCAACTGCGAACCGGCAAGCCTAACAGCTTGATTTGCAATGAATTAATACCGAAATCGCAGGTCGTCCGTCGTTTTTGGAATAAGCGCATGTCGCTGTTGGCAATGCATCTGGCGCAATGGGGACGCGGGCGGTCGCTGACAGACGAGGACTGTCACACTTATTTGTTAGCGTCGATGTCTTTGAATCAGGGAGAAGAGGCTTATGAAGTTTGCACCGAAATTTCTGGCTGTCGCACTGACTGTGGGCATGGGCCTGGCTACTCAGGCGTTCGCCACCGACCTGAAACACTGGCCGGCGGATCAGGCCAAGGCACTGGACGCGATGATCGCCGCCAACGCCAACAAGGGTAACTACGCGGTGTTCGACATGGACAACACCAGTTACCGCTACGACCTCGAAGAGTCGTTGCTGCCGTTCATGGAAAACAAGGGCCTGATCACCCGCGACAAACTCGACCCTTCGCTGAAACTGATGCCGTTCAAGGACACCGCCGACCACAAGGAAAGTCTGTTCAGTTACTACTATCGCCTCTGCGAAGTCGACGACATGGTCTGCTACCCGTGGGTGGCGCAGGTGTTCTCCGGCTTCACCCTCAAAGAGCTCAAGGGTTACGTCGATGAGCTGATGGCTTCGGGCAAACCGGTGCCGGCGACTTATTACGAAGGCGATGTGGTCAAGAAACTCGACGTCAATCCGCCGAAGATCTTCACCGGCCAGCAAGAGCTGTACAACAAGCTGATGGAGAACGGCATAGAGGTCTACGTGATGACCGCCGCCTCGGAAGAACTGGTGCGTATGGTCGCGGCGGATCCGAAGTATGGCTACAACGTCAAACCGCAAAATGTCATCGGCGTGAGTCTGCTACTCAAGAACCGCGAGACCCATGAGCTGACCACCGCACGCAAGCAGATCACCGCTGGCAAATATGACGAGAAGGCCAACCTTGGCCTCGAACTGACCCCGTACCTTTGGACCCCGGCCACCTGGATGGCTGGCAAGCACGCGGCGATTCTCACTTACATCGACGAATGGAAGAAACCGGTACTGGTTGGCGGCGATACCCCGACCAGCGATGGTTACATGCTGTTTCACGATGTCGACGTGGCCAAGGGCGGGATTCACTTGTGGGTCAACCGCAAGGACAAATACATGACTCAGCTGAACGGCATGATGGCCAAGCATGCAGCGGCGCAGGCGAAAGAAGGGTTGCCGGTGACGGCGGACAAGAACTGGGTGATCGTCAAGCCAGAAGAAATCCAGTAACAGATACAGGGCCAGTGTGGGAGCGAGCCTGCTCGCGAAAGCGTAGTGTCAGTCACCTTCTCTGTTTCTGACATACCGTATTCGCGAGCAGGCTCGCTCCCACAGTTTGATCTGCCGTGACTTTGGGATTTCGGTCAGACACAAAAATGCCCCGCACTCAGGCGGGGCATTTTTTTATTCGACGCTTAAGGCTTAAAGCCCGTCGAGCATCGCTTTGTTACGCACAGCACCTTTGTCGGCACTGGTCGCCAGCAGGGCGTAGGCCTTGAGGGCGGTGGTCACTTTGCGTGGACGCACTTCAACAGGCTTCCAGCCTTTCTTGTCCTGCTCGGCGCGGCGTGCCGCCAGTTCTTCGTCGCTGACCAACAGGTTGATCGAGCGGTTCGGAATGTCGATCAGCACCTTGTCGCCGTCCTGCACCAGGCCGATCGCGCCGCCGGCGGCGGCTTCTGGCGAAGCGTGGCCGATGGACAGACCCGACGTACCGCCGGAGAAACGGCCGTCGGTGAGCAGCGCGCAGGCTTTGCCCAGACCTTTGGATTTCAGGTACGAAGTCGGGTAGAGCATTTCCTGCATGCCCGGGCCGCCTTTCGGACCTTCGTAGCGAATGATGACGATGTCGCCTTCCTTCACCTCGTCAGCGAGGATGCCGCGTACGGCGCTGTCCTGGCTTTCAAAGATCTTCGCGTTGCCTTCGAAGACGTGGATCGACTCGTCAACACCGGCGGTTTTCACCACGCAGCCATCGAGAGCGATGTTGCCGTACAGCACGGCCAAACCACCTTCTTGCGAATAGGCGTGTTCGAAACTGCGGATGCAGCCGTTTTCACGGTCGTCATCCAGAGTTTCCCAACGGGTCGACTGGCTGAACGCCGTCTGCGTTGGAATACCGGCAGGACCGGCCTTGAAGAAGTGGTGCACGGCTTCATCGCTGGTCTGGGTAATGTCCCACTTGGCGATGGCTTCTTCCATGCTGCGGCTGTGCACGGTCGGCAGGTCGGTGTGCAGCAAACCGCCGCGGGCCAGCGAGCCGAGGATGCTGAAGATGCCGCCGGCGCGGTGCACGTCTTCCATGTGGTACTTCTGGATGTTCGGTGCAACCTTGCACAGTTGCGGCACGCTGCGCGAGAGACGGTCGATGTCGCGCAGGTCGAAATCGATCTCCGCCTCTTGGGCGGCAGCGAGCAAGTGCAGGATGGTGTTGGTCGAACCGCCCATGGCGATGTCGAGCATCATCGCGTTCTCGAACGCCTTGAAGTTGGCGATGTTGCGCGGCAATACCGATTCATCGTTCTCGCCGTAGTAGCGCTTGCACAGCTCGACGATGGTGCGGCCAGCCTGCAGGAACAGTTGTTCGCGGTCGCTGTGGGTGGCGAGGGTCGAACCGTTGCCCGGCAATGCCAGGCCCAGTGCTTCGGTCAGGCAGTTCATCGAGTTGGCGGTGAACATGCCGGAGCACGAGCCGCAGGTCGGGCAGGCGCTGCGCTCGTATTCAGCGACTTTCTCGTCAGAAGCGCTGGCGTCGGCGGCGATCACCATGGCGTCGACGAGGTCGAGGCCGTGGGAAGCGAGTTTGGTCTTGCCGGCTTCCATCGGGCCGCCGGAAACGAAGATCACCGGAATGTTCAGGCGCAGAGCAGCCATCAGCATGCCCGGGGTGATCTTGTCGCAGTTGGAAATGCAGACGATGGCGTCAGCGCAGTGGGCGTTGACCATGTACTCGACGGAGTCGGCGATGATTTCGCGGCTCGGCAGCGAATAGAGCATGCCGTCGTGGCCCATGGCGATGCCGTCATCCACGGCGATGGTGTTGAATTCCTTGGCCACGCCGCCGGCGCGTTCGATTTCACGGGCGACCAGTTGGCCCAGATCCTTCAGGTGCACATGGCCCGGCACGAACTGGGTGAACGAGTTGGCAATGGCGATGATCGGCTTTTTGAAGTCGTCATCTTTCATCCCCGTGGCGCGCCACAGTGCGCGGGCACCGGCCATGTTGCGGCCGTGGGTGGATGTTTTCGAGCGGTAATCTGGCATGGAGCACTCCGGGCGGCTAATCAGGTATCAAAGGGGAGTGAGCTTCTATAGACGTCTGGAACACTCAGAAATGACCGTGTGTCCGTGAAGTTGCCGATGACGTTGCGGGATCGCCGCTGGTCTCAGCCTGAGCTCATAAACCCGCCGGGGGATGAATGGCGATGAATCAGCCGATTCTACACCGCTGGCGTCTGGAGGGAATGGCGCAAAGCGTTGTTCCAGTGCAGACGGCGTATTTGAAATGACGACCGGCGGCTTTAATCACCGCCGGTCTGCGCGACGACACCGGCCTCAAGGTTTCTGGCGCGACGGCTGAGCCGGTTGTTGAGCACCAGCGCGATCGCGCTCAGCAACACAAAGCTGTAGCCCAGCGTCGATTGCAGATTGGCCGGACTGAGACTGATCAACGCGCTGATCAGCCCGCCACTAATAAAGATGATCGTACTGCCCGCCGAGGCCGAGGTGCCGGCGTTTTCGGGAAACAGGCTCATGGCCCGAGAGGTGGCGGCGGGGCGGGCAATGGTGGTGCCGGCGGTGCAGATCAGCATCGGAATCAACACCGTGGCCGGCGCCAGCGCATGATTGGCTGCCAGGTACAGCATTGCCAGTCCCGACAGCAGTATCAGGCTCAGACCGCTGAAGATTTGCTGAGCCGGTGTGATCCGTCGATTGAGTACTGCGGCGAGGATCCCGCCGACAACGTAGGCCGCACCGTAAACCAGCAGAATCAGTGAAAAGTCATAAGGCGCGAGCTGCAGTTGATCCATGAAAATCAGCGGCGAAATCACGATGAACGAGAAGTGGCAGGCGAAGGCAAACGCCGAAATCAGCCAGTAGCTGACAAATTCGAAGTCGCCCAATACGCGTCGGTAGGACTGAATGACGCCGATCGGCGAACCACCCGAGGCTGGACGGCTGCTCGGTAAAAACAGCCAGGCCTTGATTAGCACCATGGCGGACAGCGCAGTAAAGACCCAGAAGCTGCCGCGCCAACCGAGTGTGGCCTGGAGAAAGGTCCCGGCCAGCGGCGACACCGAGATGAATATTCCGGTCGCCGTGACCATCAGGATCCGCAACCGGTCGCGTTCCTCACCTTCGAACAGATCCTGCACTAGCGCCTGGGATAGCACGAAACACCCACAGCCCAAGGCCTGCATCACCCGAAATACCAGGAACAGCGTGTAATCGGAGGTCATCACGCAACCGAACGCACCCAGCATCGATACGCTCATGCCGGCGAGTAACAGGCCCTTGCGGCCGATCACGTCTGAGAGGGGGCCAATCAAAACCTGGGCAAACGCGATTCCCACGGCGAACAGGCTGATGGACAGTGCGATGTCTGCCGGTGAACGGAGAAAGTGCGTCGCCAGTGCCGGAAAGGAAGGCAGCAGAACATCCAGTGGAAACACACCCAGCAGCACCATGGTCAGCAACAGGCTGACAGCGGCGCGGCGCTGTCGGGCGGTTGCCACGGATTGTCCTTTATCCATCGATCAGTCCTGCCTTGGCGAAAAGTTTCTGGTTATGGGGGAGCGCGAAAAAACCGGCCTTGCGCAGTGCCTCCAGTGTCGCGATGGCGCCTGACCGTGCACGCGCACGATTGGCCTGCACCGATGCCATGCCACCGACGATCTCCGTCACCTCACTGTCAGCGATGCCGGCTCCTCGCAGACTCTGTTGCAGCCAGCGTTCGTCGGCTTCGAAAAAAATCCCGATGATCTCCAGCAGTGTTCGGCTTACAAACGTACGCTGGCGGCTGTTCATCGACAGCCAGAAATAATGGAACACTTCGCTGAAGTAACGACTGTGGCGGGCTTCGTCGGTCAGATGGTCGCGCAGCATGTCGTTCACGCTGGACACCAGGCTGTCGCGGCAGACATCCAGCAGCTCCCGGGCAATGATGGTTTCCGAGACGAAGCCGAGCAGAAACCATGCCAGTGGCCGGTTGTTTTCCGGGGTGCGGGCGATCAGTGCGTTGAGGCGGCTGATGCGCTTCGGAAGCGTCGGACGTCCGCTGAACCCGTAGAACGCGGCGATTTGCTCGGCGAGACGATTGGAGAACAGCGCGTGATAACCCTCGTCGGTGTAGAGCTGCAGCGCGGCGTGCTTCATCGGCAGAGGTACGTAAAGGGGCAGTTCCCGGTGCACGATGACTTCCACTGCACGATTGACGATGCGGTGTTCGAGCAAGGTGGTGTAATCGAGAAAATGCACCAGATGGTTGGCTGCCAGTCGATGCTGTACGTCGCGCCCCGCCGCCTGGATGGCCGGATGTGCCAGATAAGGCAGAAATGCCGGTGGGAACCAGTGGCGGGTTTGCAGTTGCAGCGGCACATCGTCGGGCAATTGATAGTCATGAGTACTGCTGCGCACCGAGGCCCGGTTCTCCCAGTCTCCCAAGGTAAATTTGAGCGCCCAGGACACCGGCGCTTGATCCGGGTCGGCGATCGACAGGGTCATGCCTGTCCCTCGCGCAACAGTTCGCGCATTTCGGCGCACATCACTTGCCCGTCGCTTTGTCCACAGCCAACAAAGAACAGTGGTTGTTCAGCGCTGCCCTCGAGATTGAGCAGTGCTTCGACCTGCTGGTCGGCAAATGCACCGGTCAGCCAGGTGTTGAGGCCCAGTGCCGTGGCGACCAGTTGAAAGGTTTGCGACAAATGGCCTGCTTCAACGAAGGCCATGCGATAGGCCCGCGAGTGTTCGTACTTCCACCAGAGGCGGTCAAAACGGGCGGTGATGAACAACCCTAGCGGCAGGTTGTTGATGAAGTGCTGCCCGCCGAGCAATTGGCCCAGCGCTGGTTCAGGCAGGGGATTAATCCGGCTCAGGGTGTGATCGGCCGGATGATAGACATAGATACCGGGCTCCAGGCCGTCGACGTTCTGCGCCAGCAGAAAGCCTTCGCAAGCGTTCAGGCCCCCCGCGGACGGACTGCTTCGCCGAGCGCTGAGCCCTTGGACGATGCTGTCGTCGCGATCATGGTCGCGTTCATGGAGATAGCCGAGGGAGAGATAAAGCAGGGTGCCGACGTCATTCAGGGTTATCGCTGCGCCCGTGTAGGAGCGGCAGGTTTTGCGCTGGAGCAGCACATTTCCCAGGCTGTCGTCATTCAATGCGCACGGCGCTGGCAGGGTTATACGCTGTTCGGTTTCAAGCGTCGGGCGATCTGTCGCGGGCGCTGGAGTGGCCAATACTTCATTGCAATGCGCGAGATATTGTCGGGACCACTCGTGAATATTCTGTGGGGTATGTTCGCTGGGAATGTTTTGCGTGCCGACGTGATAAATCTTCGACAGCTCGTCCCAGCCCCATTGCGGATTGTCTGTTTTTGAAACGGTTAGAATGTCCGCACTCAATAGTTGTGTGTCTATTATGTTGTGGGTGTCGAACAGTTCGGGGTTGTTGATTAGTTGTGCAAGGCGAGTTGCGTAGTTAAGGTCGAGTTCGTGTTGTGTATGGTTTTTATAGTTCCACACAACTTGTCCGGGAGAACGCGGCAATATGAATAAGTAAGGATTGATGTGCATGTAGGTTGATTCACTCTGGAAAAAGTCAAAAAGGACGCCGGGATGCCGGCACTCCACAGCGTCCTGACTTACTTAGCGGGCTTTAGGGGCAACCAGAAAAGCCAGGTTTGCGATTTTTTTACTTTCCAGAGAAATACTTTTCATGATGTGAACTCCTTGTTCATTGATAGTTGAAGTCACCTCGTGGTGACAACTTCATAATAGTTTGTAATGGATTATTGGCAAGGGGATATTAAGTAGGAAATTTCCAGTAATTTTGTCGGAGCAATCTTTAGTAGGGAATGAACTTGTAGGGTAAGTTTCAGTAATTAAAAGGCGTAAGGAAATTTCCTGCATGTGTGCGGGAATATAATTGTAGGAAGTCGAGGGAGATAGCGAAGGGAAGGGCGGTGCCTGAAACCAAAACGGGGAGCCTGCTGGCTCCCCGTTATCCGCGAAATCAGCTGTTGGGCAGCAGGCGGCAGGTGATGCTCTTGATGTAGCGGGTTTCGGCGATGGCAGGGTGCACCGGGTGATCCGGGCCCTGGCCGCCACGCTCGAGCAGCTGGATATTGCGATCCAGATGACGGGCGCTGGTCAGCAGAATGTTCTGCAGGTCATCTTCCGGCAAGTGCATCGAGCACGACGCGCTGACCAGGATGCCGTCCTTGTTGAGCAGGCGCATGGCTTGCTCGTTCAGGCGACGGTAGGCGCCTTCGCCGTTTTTCATGTCTTTCTTGCGTTTGATGAACGCTGGCGGGTCGGCCACGATCACGTCGAAGCGCTCTTCGCTGGCTTTCAGTTCTTTCAGGGCTTCGAAGACGTCGCCTTCGATGCAGGTCATCTTGTCGGCGAAACCGTTCAGCGCGGCGTTGCGTTCAACACCGTCGAGGGCGAAAGCCGAGGCATCGACGCAGAACACTTCGCTGGCGCCGAACGCCGCAGCCTGCACGCCCCAGCCTCCGATGTAGCTATAGAGGTCGAGGACGCGTTTGCCTTTGGCATAGGGGGCCAGGCGTGCACGGTTCATACGGTGGTCGTAGAACCAGCCGGTTTTCTGACCCTGAATGACCGGAGCTTCGAACTTCACGCCGTTCTCTTCCAGCGCCACCCACTCCGGAACCAGGCCGAACACGGTTTCGACGTAGCGATTGAGGCCTTCGGCATCACGGGCGGCGGAGTCGTTCTTGAACAGGATGCCGCTTGGCTTGAGCACTTGGGTCAGGGCCGCGATCACGTCATCTTTATGCGCTTCCATGGTCGCCGAGGCGATCTGCACCACAAGGATGTCGCCGAAACGGTCAACGACCAGGCCTGGCAACAGGTCGGAATCACCGTAGACCAGACGGTAGAACGGTTTGTCGAACAGGCGCTCGCGCAGCGACAGGGCTACGTTCAGACGGTGCACCAGCAGCGATTTGTCCAGCGCAACTTTAATGTCGCGCGACAGCAGGCGGGCGCAGATCAGGTTGTTCGGGCTCATCGCCACGATGCCCAACGGCTTGCCGCCGGCGGCTTCGAGGATGGCCTGGTCACCGGCGTGGAAGCCGTGCAGCGGCGTGGCGGCTACATCGATTTCGTTGCTGTAGACCCACAGGTGACCGGCGCGCAGGCGACGGTCGGCGTTGGCTTTGAGGCGCAAGCTAGGCAGGGACATGACGTCGCTCCGGAAAAAAGAGCGGGAGTATAGCGTGTTGCGACTTGTGCCGGGTTTGATGAGCGATGAAACGCTGATGGCCTCTTCGCGAGCAGGCTCGCTCCCACAGGGGATTTGTGACTGACACAAGACCCATGTGGGAGCGACGATTCGACCTGCTTGCGAAGGCGGTTGTGAGTACTACGCAGACAGTGCGTTGATCAGCTCCTTGCTGAATGCCGGAATATCATCCGGCTGACGGCTGCTGATCAGGTGACCGTCCTTGACCACTTCTTTATCGACCCAGTTGGCCCCGGCATTCACCAGGTCATCCTTGAGCGTTTTGTAACTGGTCATGGTCTTGCCGTTAACCAGTCCGGCGGAAATCAGCAGCCAGCCGCCGTGGCAGATCACCGCTATCGGTTTGCCGGCAGACGCGCCAGTCTTGACCAGGTGCTGGGCGTCCTGATCGATGCGGATGGTGTCGGAGTTCTGCACGCCGCCCGGCAGGACGATCGCGTCGTACTGCTCGCTGCTGGCGCTCTGGAAAGTCTGGTCGACCTCGAAGTCGTCCGCCGGTTTGTCGTGGTTCCAGCCTTTGACCTTGCCGGCCTCGGCGGAAAGGATGTCGACTTGCGCGCCCGCTTGCTCCAGTGCCTGCTTGGGACCGGTCAGTTCGACCTGTTCGAAACCGTCTGTTACTAAAATGGCGACGCGTTTGCCGTTGAGGGAAGTGGCCATCGATAAGCTCCTGAGTCTGTGGGAGTTTGCCGCCGCAATGGGCCGGAGTGACCCGTTGGGCATTACAGATTCCGAAGCCTGGGCGTGAATGAAAGTTCCTGACAATTGCCCACTGGTGTGTCGTTGTGCGGTTTTTAGAGGTTAGAATCGCCGCCTGTCCCAGAGTGTGTACTTATGTCCCAAGAGCTGACCACCGAACAGATTCAACAATCGCTGCAAGGCATCAGCGTGCCTGCGCAACCGCAGATCATGGTGGATCTGCAAATGGAGCAGTACATGCCCGACCCGGACCTGGAGGTGATCGCCAGGCTGATCTCCCAGGATCCCGGCCTGTCCGGCTCGCTGCTGAAAATCGTCAACTCGCCGTATTACGGCCTGAGCAACAAGATCACCTCGATCCAGCGTGCGGTGAACCTGTTGGGCAGCCGTTCGATCATCAACCTGATCAACGCGCAGTCGATCAAGGGCGAGATGAACGACGACACCATCGTCACCCTCAACCGTTTCTGGGACACCGCCCAGGACGTGGCGATGACCTGCCTGACTCTGGCCAAGCGTATCGGCACTCAGGCCGGCGATGAGGCGTATGCCTTGGGTCTGTTCCACGACTGTGGCGTGCCGCTGATGCTGCAGCGCTTTCCTAACTATATGTCGGTGCTGGAAACGGCCTACGCCAATGCCAGCGCCGAATGTCGTGTCGTCGACACCGAGAACAGCGAGTTCAACACTAACCACGCCGTGGTCGGCTACTACACCGCCAAGTCCTGGCGCCTGCCGGAGCATGTCAGCGCGGCGATCGCCAATCACCACAACGCCTTGGCAATTTTCAACGATGAGTCTTCGCGCAACAGTCAGCTGAAAAACCTGCTGGCGATCCTGAAGATGGCCGAGCACATTTGTGCGTCTTACCGCGTGTTGGGCAACCAGACCGAAGATTTTGAATGGAACGCCGTCGGGCCGTTGGTACTCGATTACGTAGGGCTGTCGGATTACGACTTCGAAACCCTCAAACAGACGATCCGCGACCTCGGCGCGCATTGATTCGAGGACCCTATGCCTGAACTGCCGGAAGTCGAAACCACCCGTCGCGGGATTGCCCCGCACCTGGAAGGCCAGCGTGTCAGTCGGGTGATCGTGCGTGACCGGCGGCTGCGCTGGCCGATCCCCGACGACCTCGATGTGCGCCTGTCGGGGCAGCGCATCGTGCTGGTCGAGCGCCGCGCCAAGTATCTGCTGATCAACGCCGAAGTCGGCACGCTGATCAGCCATTTGGGCATGTCGGGCAATTTGCGTCTGGTCGAAGTCGGTTTGCCGGCGCTCAAGCATGAACACGTAGATATCGAACTGGAGTCGGGGCTGGCGCTGCGCTACACCGATCCGCGCCGGTTCGGTGCGATGTTGTGGAGCAACGACCCTCTCAATCATGAACTGCTGATTCGCTTGGGGCCTGAGCCACTCACCGATCTGTTCGATGGCGAGCGCTTGTTTCAGCTATCGCGCGGGCGGTCGATGGCGGTCAAGCCGTTCATCATGGACAACGCAGTGGTGGTCGGGGTCGGCAATATTTATGCGACCGAAGCGTTGTTTGCCGCCGGGATCGATCCGCGCCGCGAGGCCGGGGGCATTTCCCGGGCGCGATATCTGAAGCTGGCGATCGAGATCAAACGCATTCTGGCCGCCGCCATCGAGCGTGGTGGCACGACGTTGCGAGATTTCATTGGCGGCGACGGCCAGCCGGGCTATTTCCAGCAGGAACTGTTTGTCTACGGCCGTGGTGGTGAACACTGCAAGGTCTGCGGCACCGGTTTGCGAGAAGTGAAGCTGGGTCAGCGCGCCAGTGTGTTTTGCCCGCGCTGCCAGACCTGAGGCAAAAAGCTGAAAAAGTCCTACGGTCTATAGTGAGTGGTCTCACTGTTCAGCCCGAAGGATCGTGCCATGAAGTCCTTGCAAGTCCTCGTTATTGCGCTGCTGCTGTGTTCCAGTCTGGCGGTTCAGGCCTCGGAAAACGGCAGCGGTGACCCGCGCTACACCCTCCAGAATCCACCGGCCTACGCCATGCTCGGCGACTTGCTGATTGCCCGACCTTTATTGGTGGTGGCGACGGTGATCGGTGCGGGGGCGTTTGTCGTGTCGTTGCCGTTTACCGCACTGGGTGGCGGGATTGGTGATGCTGGGCAGGCGTTGGTGGTCGATCCGGCGAAAGCGGCGTTTGTGCGCTGTCTGGGGTGTACGGGGGAGGGGTTTGAGCAGCGTGAGTGAGCTGATCAGGGATTTGCGCAGAAGCTGATGGCCCTTTCGCGAGCAGGCTCGCTCCCACAATTTGAAATGCATTCCAATGTGGGAGCGAGCCTTCCCGCGAAGAGGCCCGAAAGAGCGCTATAAAGCTGTTTAATCAGGCCTTGCCGGTAATCTTGCGGTATTTCTCCATCAACTGTTCTTCAGTTTCCGGATGCGCTTCGTCCAGTGGAATGCAATCCACCGGGCAGACCTGCTGGCATTGTGGTTCGTCGTAGTGGCCGACGCACTGGGTGCACAGGTTCGGGTCGATCACATAGATCTCTTCGCCTTGGGAGATGGCGGCGTTCGGGCACTCGGGTTCGCAGACGTCGCAGTTGATGCAATCGTCGGTGATGATCAGGGACATGCTAACTCCAGCCGGGGCGGTAGGCCCGGGCGCTATAAATCAATGCGCGCAATTGTGCCGCATTGGCGAGCGCAGTGCACGCGGCTGCGATCAAGGGCACGAGACCGCAATCTTTTAAAAGCAAAAGATCGCAGCCTTCGGCAGCTCCTACTTTTTGAAGCGTAGGGTCAGTGCGTCGGCCACGGCCGGGTGGACGAACTTGCTGATATCGCCGCCCAGCGCGGCAATTTCCCGCACCAGCGTCGAGGAAATGAACGAATAACGCTCGGATGGGGTGAGAAACAGGCTCTCCACATCCGGGGCCAATTGACGGTTCATGTTGGCCAGCTGGAATTCGTATTCGAAGTCCGACACCGCACGCAGACCGCGCAGGAACACATTGGCGTTCTGCTCTTTGGCGAAGTGCGCCAGCAGCGTCGAGAAGCCGACCACTTCCACGTTTGGCAGGTGTTTGGTGACCTCGCGAGCCAGTTCGACCCGTTGTTCCAGCGGGAACAGCGGGTTTTTCTTCGGGCTGGCAGCGACCGCAATAATCACGTGGTCGAACAGGCGCGAGGCGCGTTCGACCAGATCGCCATGGCCCTTGGTAATAGGGTCGAAGGTACCTGGGTACAACACTCGGTTCATCGCGTCGTCCTGGCGGGAGTCCGTTGGGGAGTCGGATGGTATCGCAGCCGTCCCGGTCGGCCAAGTCGCCTGTTGGGTAAGAAAGCACTATAGACGAGGCGATTAATCGGTTTTTTCACGGGTTTCTCAACCGATCGGCGAGAGAAGTCGCCAGTTGCGCGGTCAGGCCATACACCGATAGCTGCGGGTTGGCGCCGATGCTGGTGGGAAACAGCGAGCCGTCGTGGATCGACAGATTAGCCAGTTGATGATGCCGGCCGAGACTGTCGGTGACTGCGCTTTTCGGGTCTTCGCCCATCGCGCAGCCGCCCATGACATGCGCGCTGCCCAGACGCGTACGGTACAGCTCAAGGCTCAAACCATCGATCAGCGTGCGGGCCTCGGCTAGGGTGTTCACGTAACGGGCGTCGGCGTGCATCGGCATCACCGATTTTGCGCCGCCGGCGAACTGGATTTCGGCCATGACGTGAAAGGCCCGGCGCAAGCCTTCCCAGGCGTAGGGTGAGACCTGATAGTCGAGCACCGGCGAACCATCGCCACGCAACTCGACTGCACCGCCCGTACTGTCCGGGTGAAACCCGTCACGCAGCAAGGCCAGCATGGCATGGGTGTGCGGCAGGTCCGCCATATGTTGCGCGCTTTCTGCGCCAAAGCCGCCGAGCAGGGTGGCCGCCAGCGCCGGATGCAGCGGTGGTACTTCGAGTTTGAAGGCCATCGGCCCGGTGGTGCCGTCCTTCCACTGGAAATGGTCGGAGTAGATCGACTGCGGCGCCCCGTAAAACGGGTTGATGACCTCGTCGAAGCGCGCGGCGGACATGTTCACCGGGTGCAGGAAAGTGCGTTTACCCAAGGTTTTATGCGGGTCCGCAGCGTCCGACCGCAACAGCAGCGCCGGGCTGTTGATGCCGCCGCCGGCCAACACGTAATGCCTCGCCTTGACGGTGATTTTGCGTCCGGTCGGCGCGACGCAACGTTCATCCATCGCCACGCATTGCAGGCCAGTGACTTTGTCGCCGTTGATCAGCAGTTTCTCCGCGCGGGCCAGATACAGCAGCTCGCCGCCCTTTTCCAGCGTCGCCGGAATGGTCGTGACCATCATCGATTGCTTGGCGTTGGTCGGACAACCCATGCCGCAATAGCCGAGGTTCCAGCAGCCGCGCACGTTACGCGGGATCACGTGCCAGCTATAGCCAAGTTGCTCGCAGCCTTTGCGGATCACGTCGTTGTTGGCGTTGGGTGGCACCATCCACGGGGCGACGCCGAGGCGCTGCTCCATTTTCTCGAACCACGGCGCCATCTCGGCAGGGCTGTGGCCTTTGACGTTGTGTTCCTTGGCCCAGTGTTCGAGGGTCGGAGCCGGGGTACGGAAACTGGACGTCCAGTTGATCAGCGTCGTCCCGCCGACTGCGCGACCCTGCAGGATGGTGATCGCGCCGTCCTTGCTCATGCGGCCGATGCCTTCCTGATAGAGGCTGCTGTAGGCCTTGTCTTCAAGCATTTTGAAGTCGGAGCTGGTTTTCAGCGGCCCCTCTTCGATCAGCAAGACTTTGTAGCCGGCGGCGCTGAGGATTTCCGCCGTGGTGCCGCCACCGGCGCCGCTGCCGATGATGGCCACGTCGGCCTCAAGGGTGAGGTCGTCGCTCAACTGGGCGCCGTTGTAGGTTTTCCAGCCTCGGGCGAGGCCTTCGCGGAACGGGTCGGGTACGGGCATCGATCAGGTTCTCTTGTTTTTGTTGTTATGGCGGGCCTCATCGCGAGCAGGCTCGCTCCTACAGGGGAATGCATTGCAAAGGTGGGAGCGAGCCTGCTCGCGAAGGGGGCGATACGGTTTCAGACCGTGGGCGGGCCGGGATAACCGCAATGCGCCCAGGACTCCGCGCGGGTGTACCAGGCCATCATCACCATCTGCTGCAACGAGCTGTGCCCCATGCGCAGCAAACTCAATGAGCTGTTTTCCCAGCGATCAAGGAAATGCCGCATGGCCTCGGCACTGGCGTTTTCCCAACTGCCCCAGATCCCGGTGAGCGGCCCGCGCGTCACCGCCATGCCGAGTACGTCGAACAGTTGCCGGGTCAGTTTGAGCATTTCCGGCGAGAGGTGATCGAGACTGTCGTCCAACGACTTGAGCGTGCCATCGACGGCGGCCGGCATCTTTTCCGCCGCCACGGCGCCGTCGAGCATCACCGGAATCAGCGCGCGCAGAAACAGCAGGTCGCCGTCGCGCAACGACACGAAACCGTTGGCCGCGACGCTCGACGAGCAGCCGCTGAGGCTGGCGCCGAGTCCGGCGGTGGCGAGGAACGCCGTGGCGCCGAGGCTGAACTTCAGCAGGCCACGGCGTGACAGGGTGGGTGTTTCGGTCAGGCTTGGGTGCATTGTTTTTATTACCCGGCGGTGACAAGTGTTTAGCGAATGAACAGCTTCTGGATCAGTTTCTGAATCGATTTGCCGTAGGGCGGGTAAATCAGCCTGGCCGCGTTGAAGCGCTGTTTAATCAGCACGCCCTTGGCTTTGCTGAAGGTCAGGAAGCCTTCGTGGCCGTGGTAGTGGCCCATGCCGGAAGCACCAATGCCGCCGAACGGCATATCGTCCTGAGCAACGTGCAGCAAGGTGTCGTTCAGGCACACACCGCCGGAATGGGTTTCGTGCAGCACACGGTTCTGTTCGCGTTTGTCGTAGCCAAAGTAGTAAAGAGCCAGAGGACGTGGCCGCTGATTGATGTAAGCAAATGCCTGCTCCAGATCCTGATACGGCACGATCGGCAACAGCGGGCCGAAGATTTCGTCCTGCATCACCGTCATCTCGTCGCTGACATTCAGCAGCACGCTGTGCGGCATGCGTCGGCCCTGAGCTTGCTCGAACAGCGGAATCAACAGCGCGCCCTTGCTGGTGGCGTCGCTGACGTAGCCGTTGAGCCGCGCCAGTTGGCGTTCGTTGATGATCGCCGTGTAGTCCGGATTGTCGGTCAGTGTCGGGTAAAAACCCTGCACGGCCTGGCGATAGGCTTCGACGAAAGCGCCGACCCGATCTTCCGGCACCAGCACGTAATCCGGTGCAACGCAGGTCTGGCCGGCGTTGAGGGTTTTACCAAAGGCGATGCGCTCGGCGGCATCTTTGAGCGGCACATCGCGGGAGACGATGGCTGGCGACTTGCCGCCCAGTTCCAGGGTGACCGGGGTCAGGTTTTCGGCGGCGGCGCGCATCACGTGTTTGCCGATGCTGGTGGCGCCGGTGAACAGCAAGTGGTCGAAGCGCAGGCGCGAGAACGCCACGCCGATGTCGGCTTCACCGAGCACCACGCAGACCAGGTCTTCGGGGAAGATCCGCGCCAGTAATTCCTTGAGCAATAGTCCGGTGGCGGGGGTTGATTCGCTGAGTTTGAGCATCACCCGGTTACCCGCTGCCAAGGCGCCGACCAGCGGACCGACGGCCAGGTACAACGGGTAGTTCCACGGCACGATGACGCCAACCACACCGAGTGGCTGATACACCACTTTCGCCGAGGCCGGCTGGAACGCCATACCGACCTTGCGTCGCGAGGCTTTCATCCAGCCCTTGAGATGGCGGCTGGCGTAATGAATACCGTGCAGGCTCGGCATCAGCTCGGCGAGCAGGGTTTCATCGGCACTGCGATGGCTGAAATCGGAGCTGATCGCCTCGATCAATGCCTGACGCTCGTTGCTGAGCAAATCACTCAGTGCCTTGAGCCATTGCCGGCGCTGGGCGGCGGGCGGCATCGGGTTGGCGGCATACGCAGCCCGCTGCGCCTCGAACAACCGGTCCAGTTCGGCCAGCGGTTGTTGCAGCGTTTGCAGGTAAGCAACGTCGGCAGTCATGGTCTGCTCCGGATTTATTGTAGTGATGAACTTTTTAGAGTCTATGCTCTAGAAAGTCAAATGACTTCCTTGCACAGCAGTGTTTTATCCATTTCCGGTTAGGTCGTAAGATGCCCCCCAACGCACTCTGAATTAAAGCTCAAGCCATGGCCCCACGAATAAAAACCAGCGAGCGTATCGTGCTGAACAGCCTTGAGCTGTTCAATCAGCAGGGCGAGCGCAGCATCAGCACCAATCACATTGCCGCCCACATGGAGATTTCTCCGGGCAATCTGTACTACCACTTCCCCAACAAGCAGGCGATCATCGCCGTGTTGTTCAGTGAGTACGAAAGCCTCGTGGACAGCTTTTTGCGCCCGCCGCAGGGGCGCGCGGCGACGGTCGAGGACAAGCGGTTCTATCTCAAGGAATTGCTCTCAGCGATGTGGCGCTACCGTTTTCTGCACCGCGATCTCGAGCATCTGCTCGACAGCGATCCAGAGTTGGCCGCCCGTTATCGGCGCTTCTCACAGCGCTGCGTGATTCAAGGCGCCGCGATCTACGAAGGTTTTGTTGCCGCCGGGATTCTCGATATGGATCGCGTGCAGATCGAATCCCTGACCCTCAATGCCTGGATCATCCTGACGTCCTGGGTGCGCTTCCTGTGCACCACCCGCGAAAACTCCAACCACCTCAGTGAGCAAGCCATTAAACGTGGCGTGTATCAGGTGCTGGTGCTGGAAGCCGGGTTTGTCACCGAGCAGGCGCGTGACGAGGTCAATGCGTTGTTCGAGGAGTTCTACGTGCCGCTGGCCCAGGCCCTCGAAGACGTGAAATAAACAATTCTGTTGAAATCCCAGGAGCCCGTTATGCCGATTGCGCAACTGATCAGCCCCGAAGCACTGGATGCCCGCAAGGCGCAGCCGGGGCTGGTGATTCTCGATTGTCGTTTTGCCCTCGAAGACCCGGACTACGGTCAGCGCAGCTATGCCGAAGGGCACATTGCCGGGGCGAGCTTCGCCGATCTGGAGCGTGACCTCAGCGGCACCGTGGTCAAAGGCGTGACCGGTCGTCATCCGTTGCCCGAGCCGGCGGCGTTGATCGAGCGTCTGCAAGCCTGGGGCATCAACCCTGACAGCGATGTGGTGCTGTATGACGACGGCCCCGGTGCCTACGCCGCGCGGGCGTGGTGGTTGCTGGCATGGCTGGGCAAGCGTGATGGCGTGTGCATTCTCGATGGCGGACTCAAGGCGTGGCATGCGGCGGGGCTGCCGCTGAGCCTGGATGCACCGACGGTCAGTCGCGGCACTTTCAGTGGTCAGCCGGACATGAGCCTGCTGCTCAGCGCCGAGCAACTGCAACAGCGGCTCGGGCAACCGGCGCTGACGTTGATCGATGCCCGGGCTTTGCCGCGTTTCAAAGGCGAGGTCGAGCCGATTGATCCGGTTGCCGGGCATATTCCGGGCGCGCAATGCGCGGCGTTCACCGACAACCTCGGCAGCGATGGGCGATTCCTGCCCGCGGATCAGCTCAAGCAGCGTTTTGCCGCCAAGCTCGGTGAGCGTTCGCCAGCGGATCTGGTTGCGTATTGCGGTTCTGGCGTGACGGCGTGTCACAACCTGTTTGCCCTGTGCCTGGCGGGTTATCCGTTGGGATCGTTGTATGCCGGATCGTGGAGTGAGTGGATCAACGAGCCTTCGCGCGGTATCGCCACGGGCGAATAATCAATACCTGTGGGAGCGAGCCTGCTCGCGAAGGCGTCGGACCATTCGGCATGAATGTTGAGTGAACCACCGCTTTCGCGAGCAGGCTCGCTCCCTCATTGGTTATTCGGTGTCTGAAGGAAACTGCCGGGCGCTACGGTAGGCGGCGGGCCCGACGCCATAAGCCTGCTTGAACTGCCGGCTCAAATGGCTCTGATCGGCGAATCCCAGTTGCGTGGCGACTTCCACCGGCAAGCAGCCGTGCTGCAGGAGTGCGCGAGCCTGGGCGATGCGCTGTTGCATCAACCAAGTGTGCGGCGGCATGCCGGTCGCGCGGCGGAACACCCGGGCGAAATGGAACGGCGACAGATTGACCGCCGCCGCCAGTTCTTCCAGTGACGGTGGCGCCGCCAGTTGCGCGTGCAACAGTTCTTTGCCCAACAGCACCGCGCGGTGTTCCTTGCCGGTTCGACCGGGCACTGGCACTGCCGCATGGCGCTGCAACAGCAGCAACATCATCTCGCGCCACAGCGTTTGCTGTTGCAGCGCGGTGGCCGGGCTTTCGAGCAAGCGGTGCAATTGCGCAAACCCGTTGACCAGATCCGCATCGCGATACAGCGTGGCGCCGAACGCCGGCAGGTTGGTGGTGGACAGTTCCAGCTCATCCAGCAGCGAAACGATTTGCGCGGTGTCGGGATAGAACGCCCGATACCGCCAGCCATCCTCGGTGCCCTTGTGCCCGGTGTGCAACTCGTCCGGATTGATCAACACCAGCGTACCGCTGCCGGCCAGATGCTCGGCGCCGCGATAGCGATAACGCTGCGCGCCGGCCATGATCATGCCGATCACGAATCCATCGTGGACATGCGGGGCGAAACGCTGCTCGATATAGCGCGCCGACAACAACTCGACCCCGGCCAGCGGCGCTGTTTGCCAGAATCGAATCGACTCGCCTTGATTGATCATGACGGCAGGTTGGCCAGCCACTGGGGGATGCGGCGTTCCAGGTAATAACCGGGCTGACCAATCGAGCCGTCGACGAAGCCGACATGCCCGCCGCGGGCCTGCAATTCGAAAGCGGTCGACGGCGACAACTCACTGGCCTGCGGCAAGCTGTGCGGGAACACGAACGGATCGTCCGCTGCTTGAATGATCAGGGTCGGCGTGCGGATCTCAGCGAGAAAGTAACGGCTCGACGCGCGACGGTAGTAATCCTCGGCATCGCTGAAGCCGTGCAATGGCGCAGTCACTCGGCCGTCGAAATCCCAGAAGGTGCGCATGTTTTCCAGTGAACCGAGTGCCGCCAGGGCCGCCACGCCATCGTCGCGTCCGTCGTGCTGGAACTGGCGTTGCTTGTTCTTGATGTAAGCGACCATCTCGCGCATGAAGTGCGCCTGATAAACCCTGGAAAATCCCTGGCCGATGCGATCAGCGCATTGGTCGAGGCGAAACGGCACCGACACGGCCACCGCGCCGCGTACCCCACTTGCACTGCCGGCTTCACCGAGATGTTTGAGAAGCACATTGCCGCCAAGGGAATAGCCGACCGCATACAACGGTGCCATCGGTCGCCGGGCACGCAGGTGCCGAATGGCTTCGGCGAGGTCTTCGCTGGCGCCGGAGTGATAACTACGCGGCAGCAGATTGGGCTCGCCCGAGCAACCGCGCCAGTTCAGCGCGACACTGGCCCAGCCTTGTGCGGCGAGCGCCGCTTGAATGCCGGCGACGTAAGGTGAGTTCGAGGAACCGGTCAGGCCATGCAGCACCAACACCAGGGGGGCGTCGACCGTGTGCGGGCCGTACCAGTCGAGGTCGAGAAAATCACCGTCTTCAAGCCACAGGCGCTCACGCTGGCGATCAAGGTGAACGGTTTTGCGCCACAGCGGCCCCCACAGGGTTTGCAGGTGTGGATTGCCCAGACCGAAGGCTGGATTGAAGTGAGGGTGGGGGGACAGTGAGCTGGGTTGCACGGCAGATCTCGACAAGGTCTTGCGCGAAGCGGCAGGCGCTGGAGGCCTTCCGCTTTTCAATGGGTAACCTAACTTGCCACAAAGCCTGCTTCGGCGCGACACATGCTCTGGGAGGGGCCGCCCGGCGGAGTCGGCAGGGGTTGCTGATCGACGGTTGCCCCGATCGTCATTCTGCGCCAGCGGTCAGCGGCCCAGTGGCGGTTCAGCGCCTCGTGAATCATCCCGGGTGTCAGGCGTTGCACCTGTTGCGCGGTGTAATCGAGATCAAGTGGCAGATCATGGCGATTGATCGCCACCAGTTGCCGGAGGATCTGTCTGTTGCTGGCGCTGGTCAGTGCGCTCATGTTGGCCACTTGCAACTTGATCTGGGCGACTTCCTGTTCCGTCGGCCCATCACGCAGAAAATCGCTGAACAGTGCTTCAGTCAACGCCAGCGCCGCCTGGCTCAGAGACGCGCTGACTTGCAGCGAAATGGTCATCAAGCCTGCCGTTGCCCACGTCGTATTCTGCGAGTACGCGTCGTATACCAGCCCGTGCTTTTCTCGCAGTGCGTTCATCAGTCGGCTATTGGGTGACCCTCCGAAAATCAGGTTGGCGGCATACAGCGCGGCATAGTCCGGATGCTGTCGCGACACGCTGGGCTGACCGAGCAGCAGGTGGGTCTGAGTCAATGACTGCTCTTCATGCCGGCTCGTTTCGGTGCCGATAAGATCGTGCGTTGGCATGGGAGTCGCGGGAGTGTCCGCTGACATGACCGGCAAGGCATCGCTGATTTGCAGGCTTAGCGCCTTTGCCTCCGCCAGCGTCAGGCTACCGACCAGTGTGATTTGCGCATGACTGGCGCGATAAAAGCGTCGGTGGAAGTTTTGTACGGCTGCCCGGGTCACCGTTTGCAAACCCTGCTCAGTGCCGTAGAACGGCAGCGACCATGAACTGTGCGGCGCGAGCATTGTTTTGATCGCTTGCTCGGGCGAATTGCCCGCCTCCACCGATCTGGCGTTGAGCTCGTCCCGCAGCTCGTTTTTCACCCGCTTCAGCGCACCCTCAGTCAGCAAGGGTTCACCGAGGATCTGCGCAAGCAACTCCAGTGCGGGCGCCCGTTTTTGCGCATGGCTCAAACTGCGCAAAGCGAAGTCGGCCCGGTCATGATCAATGGTCATTGTCAGCTGTGCACCCAAGCCGTCGAAGGTCTCGACAATGGCGGGCAAGTCTTTGCCCGGCACGCCTTCAGTGAGCATGCTCATGGTGGCAGCGGCGAGCCCCGGCATGTCACCGTCCCGCGCGCTGCCGGCGGCGAAGCTGACGTGCAGATCGAACATCGGCATCGCTGTGGTGTGGATGAATAACACCTTGGTGCCGGTCAGGGTTTTCCAGCCTTTGATCGACAGCGCCCGCGCAGTGCCGGTGTCGGGTGCCAGATCCAGCAGCGATTGCAGGCGTGGCGCAGGGAAGTTTGCCGGCGCCACCAGTGCCGTGTTCGCCAGTACTTGAAGGCCTGTGAGGCCGGTAGCGATCACGAGGCCGAGCAGTGCGTAGCCTGAGCGCAGGAAATCATTTCTCATTTCCGGCCTCCCTGAACACATGCGCCACCGTCAGGCGTTCACGGGTCAGAAATGTTGCTGCGGTCTGCCGGATATCGTCGGGTGTCACTTGTGCGAGTGCGTCAGCCTCCTGATCCATCAGTTGCCAGGGCAGGCCGATACTCTCCAGTGTGGCCAACTCATGAGCCTGATCCACGATGGAGTCCTGGCGATAGAAGTGCCTGGCGATCAATTGTGTACGTGCGCGCTCCAGTTCCTCGGCTGTGGGCGCAGTGGTGCGCAGTTCTTCGATCAATTGCCAGACCCGTTTCTCGGCAGTATCGAGATCGGCTGCATGGGCACCGCCAAGGTCTGCTGACAGGGACAGAAGGCTGTCACCACGGGTCAGCGGGTCATACGCGGTGCCGACCTCGCTGAACAGTTGCTCGGTGAGGTGCAGGCGTTTTTGCAGGCGTGCGCTGTGGCTGCCGCCCAGCAGCATGTCGATCAGGCGCAGGGCGTCCACACTACGGCGATGATCGGCCGTGGCGAGCCCCGGCACATTGAATACCATGATCAGCCGCGGCGTGTGGACGGGAAGGTACAGGGTCAATTTGCGCTCACCGGGCTCAGTCAGTTCCCGGGGCTGCAGGGCGGGTGGTACGGGCCGTTTCGCCAGCTTGCCAAAGTAGCGCTCAACCAGCGGTTTGACCTGATCGAGCGTCACATCACCCACCACCACCAGCGTGGCATTGCCGGGTGCATAGCGGGTTTCATACCAGTGGCGCAGATCGTCGGCACTCAACCGATGCAGGTCATGCATCCAGCCAAGGATCGGTGTGCGATAGCTGTTGGCCAGATGCGCTACCGCGGTGAGACGTTCAAATGCCAGGCTCTGGACATTGTCGTCGGTGCGCGAGCGTCGCTCTTCACGAATCACTGCCATCTCCGGGATCAGGTCCGAGGCGCGCAAGTGTGCGGTCGACATCAGGTCGGCCATCAGCTCAAACGCAAGCCCCAGATAACGTGGCGTCAGCGTCTGGTAGTAGGCCGTGGCATCTTTGCTGGTGAACGCGTTTTCCCGCGCGCCCAGGGTTTGCAGAATCGCCGATGCTTCACCGGCGCAGGTTTTCGCGCTGCCCTTGTAAAGCATGTGTTCGAGGGCGTGCGATAACCCGCTGTACCCCGGTGGCTCGTCGGCAGAGCCAACCTTGAACCAGAGTTGCGAGGTCACCAGCGGCGCGCGATGGTCTTCGCGCACCAGCACGTGCAGACCATTGTCCAGGGTGAACTGATGAGTCGTTGGGGTTGGGGCGGCCAGGGACATCAAGGGCGCCAGGCCAAGAATGAGCAGCATCCTGCTGCATAACGTATCCATACATGAATCGTCCGAAGTGATTAACGCAGATTGCGGCAACCACTTTGGCGATATTCGAGAGGCGATGTGCGGTATCTATTTATTGCCAATGCTGCGATCAGCTCGACGCCGGGATCAGGCGCCGCGCTGCCACAACGCGTAATGCACCCGCCCGGATTTCTGCTCGCGGTGCAGGCGCCAGGTGCCCGGCAGGCCGAGGAGCGATGGCGCGGTTTCGCTTTCAGTGTAGATCCACGCATCGGCGGCCAACCACTGGCGCTCTTCCAGCAGTGTGCAAACGGCTGGCAGCAGGTTCTGGTTGAACGGCGGGTCGAGGAACACCAGGTCGAAGGCGCTGGCGGTCTGGCTTTCCAGATAACGCAGGGCATCAGCAGTCTGTACCTGGCCATTGGTGCAGCGCAGGGTGCCGAGGTGTTCTTTCAGGCTGGAGACGGCAATGTTGCTGGCGTCCAGCGCCTGACCCATGGCTGCGCCACGGGACAGTGCTTCGAGAAACAGCGCGCCACTGCCGGCGAACGGGTCGAGTACCTTGGCCCCCTCAACGTACGGCGCCAGCCAGTTGAACAGAGTTTCACGGACACGGTCCGGCGTCGGGCGCAGGCCCGGCGCATCGGGGAAGCTCAGCTTGCGGCTGCGCCATTGGCCGCCAATGATGCGCAGCTGGTTCACACCGTTGTGGACGTTGTGCGCAGGTTTTTTAGGCGATCGGGTAGCCATTAATGCTCCGGAACCCCGAGCGGTTGCTCGGCAGGTTTATCAGATGGGGCCGGTAACGGCTTTTGCGGCACGGTCGGGCCAGCGGTGACGATGACCATTTTGTCCGTGCTCAGGTGTTTGTTCAGGGCGTCGCGGACTTGTTCGACGGTCAGGCTCTGCGACTGACGCATGAAGTCATCCAGGTAGCTCAACGGCAGATTATAGAAGCCCATGGCGCCGAGTTGGCCGACGATATCGGCGTTACTCGCGGTGGACAGCGGGAAGCTGCCGGCCAGTTCGCGCTTGGCGTCGTCGAGCTCCTTCTGCGTCGGTCCGGTTTTCAGGTAGTCGGCGAGCACGTCTTGCACCAGTTTCAGCGTGCCTTCGCTCATTTCCGCGCGGGTCTGCAGGTTGATCATGAACGGGCCGCGCGCCTGCATCGGGCTGAACGCCGAGTACACGCCGTAGGTCAAGCCGCGTTTCTCGCGCACTTCGCTCATCAGGCGTGTGCCGAAACCACCGCCACCGAGGATCTGGTTGCCCATCGACAGCGCGGCGTAATCCGGATCGTCACGGTCGATGCCCAGTTGCGCGAGCATCAGGTTGGTTTGCTTGGACGGGAACTCGATGTGGTTGATGCTGGCCTTCGGTTCCTGCGGCGGCGCGATCTTCGCCAGTGCCGGGCCTTTGGGCAGGGCGCTGGAAACCTGATTGGCAATTGCCTCGGCTTCGGCGCGGGACAGGTCACCGACCAATGCGATCACCGCATTGCCTGCCGCGTAGGCCTTGGCGTGGAATTCACGCAGTTGCGCAATAGTGATCTTCGGTACGGTTTGCGGATTGCCATCGCTCGAATGCGCGTACGGGTGGTCGCCGTACAAGCGCTTCATCAGCTCGAGGCTGGCGAGTTTGCCGGGGTTCTGTTTCTGGTATTCGAAACCGGCGAGCATCTGGTTCTTGATGCGCGCGAAGGAGTCGGCCGGGAAAGTCGGTTTGCCGACCACTTCCGAAAACAGCTTCAGCGCCGGCTCACGCTTGTCGGCAGCACTCAGGCTGCGCAGCGAAGCCAGCGCCATGTCCTTGAAAGCACCGTTGCCGAAATCCGCCCCCAGACCTTCAAAGCCTTGCGCGATGGCGCCGACGTCTTTACCGGCGACACCTTCGTTGAGCATCGCATTGGTCAGCACCGCCAGGCCCGGCGCATTGCCGTCCTGGCTGCTGCCGGCAGCGAAGATCAGGCGCATGTCGAACATTGGCAGTTCATGGGCTTCGACGAACAGTACCTTGGCGCCTTCGGCGGTGTTCCAGGTTTGTACGTCGAGTTTGCGGCTGGCCGGAGCTTTGCCGTCCAGTTCGGTCAGTGATTGCAGCTTCTGGCTGGACTTGGCGTTGTCCAAGGCTTCGCTGGCATTGCTGTCAGCGCCGGGCATCAAATAGAACGCGGCGGAGCCGATCACCGCCACGGCGATCAGGCCGAGTAGCAGGCGTGGGGATTTGCGCTCACTCATGAGTCGTCTCCAGTGGCAGAACGTGGGCGACGCTGAGACGTTCGCGGGTGAAATACAGCTTGGCGGCGTTCTGGATGTCTTGCGGAGTCACGCTTTCCAGATCGGCGAGTTCGGTGTCCATCAGTTTCCACGACAGGCCGACGGTTTCCAGCTGGCCAATCGCAGTGGCCTGGCTGGTGATCGAATCACGTTCGAACACCAGACCGGCAATCACTTGTGCACGCACGCGCTCCAGTTCTTCGGCGGACGGTGCAGTGGTTTTCAGCTGTTCCAGCAATTTCCACAGACCGGCCTCGGCTTGCGCGATGGTCTTTTTCTTCTGGGTGTTCGGGGTTGCCGACAGGGTGAACAGGCTGTCGCCACGGGTGTAGGCGTCGTAGCTCGACGAACCGCCGGAGACCAACTCTTCGCCGCGCTCCAGTTGCGTCGGGATGCGCCCGCTGTAACCGCCGTCGAGCAGCGCCGAGATCAGGCGCAAGGCGTTGACCGAGCGTTTGTCTTCAGCCGTGGCAATGCTTGGCACGTTGAAACCGAGCATCAGGCTAGGCAACTGAGTCTGTACGTGCAGGGTGATCTGGCGTTCGCCCGGTTCGGCCAGCTCCAGCGGCTTTTTCGCCGGCGGCACGTCGCGCTTGGCGATCGGGCCGAAATAGCGTTGCGCGAGGGTTTTCACTTCGTCCGGGGTGACGTCGCCGACCACGACGAGTGTGGCGTTGTTCGGCACGTACCAGGATTGGTACCAGTGGCGCAGCTCCTCGACCTTCATGCGATCGAGGTCGGCCATCCAGCCGATGGTCGGCGTGTGGTAGCCGCTGGCCGGGTAGGCCATGGCCTTGTAGCGTTCGTAGGCCTTGGACATCGGCTTGTCATCGGTGCGCAGACGGCGCTCTTCCTTGATGACTTCGATCTCCTTGGCGAACTCGTCGGCCGGCAGGCGCAGATTGGCCATGCGGTCGGCTTCCAGCTCAAAGGCCACGCCCAGACGGTCGCGGGCCAACACCTGATAATAAGCGGTGAAGTCGTCGCTGGTGAAAGCGTTCTCTTCGGCGCCCAGGTCACGCAGGATCAACGAGGCTTCGCCGGGACCGACTTTTTCACTGCCCTTGAACATCATGTGCTCAAGCGCATGGGACAGACCGGTCTGGCCCGGGGTTTCGTAGCTGGAGCCGACCTTGTACCAGACCTGCGACACCACCACCGGCGCGCGATGGTCTTCGCGCACAACGACCTTGAGGCCGTTGTCGAGGGTGAATTCGTGGGTCGGTTGCGTGTCGGCCGCCAGGGCCGAAAGGGGCAGGCAGACTGTGCTGAGCAGCAGGCCTGCAGCGCGGCGGGCTAGAGCATTCATTCGTTTTTTAACCTGTTGGGCTGCCCGCTTGGTCTTAGCCTAGGCGGGCGAGGAGGTGCTAGGATACTGATCCGTTTTACCGGCGACCACGCCTATCAGGTTTTCAGGCTTGATAAGGCTGTATAGGTTGGCGGCAGAAAGCTGTGGTTTATCGACTAAACTTCGCTTTTTCGCCGATTTTGCCGGTTTAGTCCTTCGTTAATACGAATCTTTGAGGTGCCGCTGGCGCTTCGACAAAATGTTGCGCGTGAACAAGCTGGATGAAACACAGTCTGTTCTGCATCGAATATTTATTTGCCGGGGCGCCCTTATGGCGCGTCGCTACCGTGAGATAGCCGTCCTCCATGTTTGGTTCCAACGACGACAAGAAGACCCCAGCTGCGGCTGGCGAGAAGAAAAGCCTGTTCGGATGGCTGCGTAAGAAACCGCAGGAACCCGTCGTCGAACAGCCGCCCGCGATTCCTGAGCCTGCCCCGGCGCCGGTTCCGGTAATAGAAGAAGAGCCGGCACCGATTGTGCTGCCGCTTGCCGAGCCGGTGCTACAACCGGTCGAGCCAGAACCCGAGCCTGAAGCGCCTGTGGCGGCTGAACTGCCGCTGACTCCGGCGGCCGAGCCATGGCTGACCTTGCCAGTGGCGGAAGAGCCGGTGGCGTTGGTTGAAGAGGCTGCGCCGCACATTACCCCGGAAATTCCTGCGCCTGCTGCGTTTGTGCCCGAGCTGGCTCCGGCACCTGTAGTTGCGCCGGTTGTCGAGCCTGCGCCGGTTGTTGCTGAGCCTGTTGCTCCGGTTGCTCCTTTCGTTCAGCAAGCCGAGCCTGCACCTGCACCTGCACCTGCACCTGCACCTGCACCTGCACCGATTGTCGCTGCTCCTGTCACTCCAGTTGAAGTAGTGGCTGAAGCGCCCGTCGAAACTCCGCGCACCGAAGAAACCAAAGCCGGGTTCTTCGCTCGCCTCAAACAAGGCTTGTCCAAAACCAGCGCCAGCATCGGCGAGGGCATGGCCAGTCTGTTCCTCGGCCGCAAAACCATCGACGACGATCTGCTCGACGACCTCGAAACCCGTCTGCTGACCGCCGACGTTGGCGTCGAAGCCACCACGCAGATCATTCAGCGCCTGACCCAGAAGGTTGCCCGCAAAGAGCTGGCCGACGCCGACGCGCTGTACAAATCCCTGCAGGCCGAACTGGCGGCGATGCTCAAACCGGTCGAACAACCGCTGAAAATCGCCTCGCAGAACAAGCCATTCGTGATTCTGGTGGTTGGCGTCAACGGCGCTGGCAAGACCACGACCATCGGCAAACTGGCGAAGAAGCTGCAACTGGAAGGCAAGAAAGTCATGCTCGCCGCCGGTGACACCTTCCGCGCCGCCGCCGTGGAGCAATTGCAGGTATGGGGCGAGCGCAACAAGATCCCGGTGATCGCTCAGCACACCGGCGCCGACTCGGCTTCGGTGATCTTCGACGCCGTGCAGGCCGCCAAGGCCCGTGGCATCGACGTGTTGATCGCTGACACCGCCGGTCGTCTGCACACCAAAGACAACCTGATGGAAGAACTGAAAAAGGTTCGCCGCGTCATCGGCAAACTCGACGCCGATGCGCCGCACGAAGTGCTGCTGGTGCTCGACGCCGGTACCGGTCAAAACGCCATCAACCAGGCCAAGCAATTCAACCAGACCGTCGAGCTGACCGGTCTGGCGCTGACCAAACTCGACGGCACCGCCAAGGGCGGGGTGATTTTCGCCCTGGCCAAGCAGTTTGGCCTGCCGATCCGCTACATCGGCGTCGGTGAAGGCATCGACGATTTGCGTACCTTTGAAGCCGAACCCTTTGTCCAGGCATTGTTTGCCGAGCGGGAGCGTTCATGATTCGTTTCGAACAGGTCGGTAAACGCTACCCGAACGGTCACGTCGGCTTGCATGAGCTGAGCTTTCGAGTCCGTCGTGGCGAGTTCTTGTTTGTCACCGGCCACTCCGGTGCCGGTAAGTCCACCTTGTTGCGCCTGTTGCTGGCGATGGAACGTCCGACCAGCGGCAAACTGCTGCTCGCCGGGCAAGACCTGAGCACCATCAGCAACGCACAGATCCCGTTCCTGCGCCGGCAGATCGGCGTGGTGTTCCAGAATCACCAGTTGCTGTTCGATCGCACGGTGTTCAACAACGTCGCCTTGCCGCTGCAGATTCTCGGGCTGTCCAAGGCCGAAATCGCCAAGCGTGTTGATTCGGCGCTGGAGCGTGTGGCGCTGTCGGATAAAACCGATCTGTACCCGGGCGACCTGTCCACCGGTCAACAACAGCGCGTGGGCATCGCTCGCGCGATCGTTCACCGCCCGGCCTTGCTGCTGGCGGACGAACCGACCGGTAACCTCGACCCGCGCCTGGCGGCGGAAATCATGGGTGTATTCGAAGACATCAACCGGCTGGGCACCAGCGTGCTGATCGCCAGTCACGACCTGGCGCTGATCGCGCGCATGCGGCACCGCATGCTGACCCTGCAACGCGGTCGATTGATCGGCGACGGGGAGGCTGGGGTATGAGTGCAACACGCAGTCCGAAGGTTTCCGAGCGCGTGGCCCCGAAAGCCGCCGACCCGCAGCCGCCGAAGAAGAAAAAACACGACGAAGACGATGGCCCGGACTTCGCCACACTGTTCCGCGCGTGGATCGAGAGCCATCGCGCTAGTCTGCTCGACAGCCTGCGCCGTCTCGGCAAACAGCCGATCGGCAGCTTCTTCACCTGCATGGTGATGGCGGTGGCGCTGAGCCTGCCGATGGGGCTTTCGCTGTTGCTCAACAACGTCGAACGTCTTGGCGGTTCGTGGCAGCGTGCGGCGCAGATCTCGTTGTACCTGCAACTCGATGCCAGCCCGGAGCAGGGCGAGTCGTTGCGTGAACAGATCAAAGGCATGCCTGGTGTCGCTGATGCTGAATACGTCGGCCGTGATCAGGCCCTGGAAGAGTTCCAGCAACAGTCCGGACTGGGCGAAGCCCTGCGCGAGCTGCCGGAGAACCCGTTGCCGGGCGTGGTGCTGGTCACCCCGAACGAGGTCGACAAGCCGACCCTGGAAGCATTAAGACAAAAACTTTCCGAGTTGCCCAAGGTACAACAGGCGCAACTTGATCTAGTCTGGGTCGAGCGTCTGGCCGCCATCCTCAAGCTTGGCGATCGGTTTGTCTTCGGTCTGACGGTGCTGCTGGTTTCTGCATTACTTTTGGTGATAGGCAATACCATTCGTCTTCATATTGAAAACCGCCGCACCGAGATAGAAGTGATTAAACTCGTCGGCGGCACTGACAGTTATGTGCGTCGTCCCTTCCTTTATATGGGCGCGTTGTATGGCTTCGGTGCGGGGCTGCTGTCCTGGGGCGTATTGGCGTTCGGCCTGAACTGGCTGAACGATGCGGTGGTTGGGCTGGCCGGCTTGTACGGCAGTGATTTCGCGCTGGCCGGAGTGCCAGTTGCCGATGGTCTGTCGCTCTTGCTTGGCGCGGTGCTGTTGGGTTATATCGGTGCATGGATTGCAGTCGCACGTCATCTCAGGGAGCTGGCGCCGAAGTAGAATCTTTTTTGCGCGTGATTGACCTTGCGGTTTTTTTGGGAACTTGCACTTGAATTCCCGGTCAATTTTTCGCAGTGCCGAGAGGCACGAGTATGTAAGTGGGAGGTTTTTTCGCATGACCAATTCTTTGCAACCTGCGTATGCGTTGGTTCCGGGTGCGAACCTGGAAGCCTATGTGCACACCGTCAACAGCATTCCATTGCTGACGCCGGAGCAGGAGCGTGAACTGGCCGAGAGTCTCTACTATGAGCAGGATTTGGGGGCGGCTCGGCAGATGGTGCTCGCCCACCTGCGTTTTGTCGTACACATTGCCCGTAGCTATTCCGGCTACGGTCTGGCTCAGGCTGACCTGATCCAGGAAGGTAACGTCGGCCTGATGAAGGCCGTAAAGCGCTTCAACCCGGAAATGGGTGTGCGTCTGGTGTCGTTCGCCGTGCACTGGATCAAGGCGGAAATTCACGAGTTCATCCTGCGCAACTGGCGCATTGTGAAAGTCGCGACCACCAAGGCCCAGCGCAAGCTGTTCTTCAACCTGCGCAGCCAGAAGAAACGTCTGGCGTGGCTGAACAACGAGGAAGTCCACCGTGTGGCGGAAAGCCTCGGCGTTGAACCGCGTGAAGTGCGCGAGATGGAAAGTCGCCTGACCGGCCATGACATGGCCTTCGACCCGGCTGCTGAAGCCGACGACGACAGCGCTTTCCAGTCGCCGGCCAACTATCTGGAAGACCACCGGTACGACCCGGCACGTCAACTGGAAGATGCCGACTGGAGCGATAACTCCAACCACAACCTGCACGAAGCGCTGGAAGTGCTGGACGAACGTAGCCGCGACATCCTCTACCAGCGCTGGCTGGCTGAAGAGAAAGCCACGCTGCATGACTTGGCGCAGAAGTACAACGTGTCGGCCGAGCGGATCCGTCAGCTCGAGAAGAGCGCGATGAACAAGCTCAAGTTGTCGATCGCCGCCTAAACCGGCGCCTCGGCAATAAAAAACGCCCCGATCAGCGATGATCGGGGCGTTTTCGTTTCTGCTTCAACACAAAACCATTGTAGGAGTGAGCCTGCTCGCGATAGCGGTGTGGCAGTCAGCATTGCCGTCACTGATGCACCGCTATCGCGAGCAGGCTCACTCCTACATTTCGATCCTCGGTGTTATCGCGACCAAGGTGCCCGGCGCGAATCGTTGAGGCCCAGCAAATAGCTATCTCCACCCAACTGACTCATCTGTTGCCGAATCCACCCGGCCCGGCGCGACACATAAGCGGTCGGATGGCTGGCACTCCAGACACGCGGATTCGGTAGAACCGCCGCCAGATAACTCGCCTGCTGCCGTGTCAGCGACTTGGCGCTCACGCCAAAGTGATGCCGGGCCGCCGCTTCAGCACCAAACACCCCGTCATCCCACTCGACGCTGTTCAGATACACCTCAAGAATCCGCTGCTTGGGCCAGAACACTTCGATCAGCGCGGTAAACCACGCCTCCAGCCCTTTACGCAGATAGCTGCGGCCGGCCCACAGAAACAGGTTTTTCGACACCTGCTGGCTCAAGGTACTGGCGCCGCGAATCGAGCCGCCGAGTTCGTTGTGCGCCAATGCAGCCTGAATCGCGCTGAAATCAAAGCCCCAATGCTCGGGAAACTTCTGATCCTCACCGGCCATGACCGCCACTTTGAGGTCGTCGGAGATCTCGTCCCACGGCTTCCACGTGCGCTGCAGGTCAATTGGCTCGCCATCGACCCAGGATTCGACCTTGCGCTCGACCATCAACGCCGTGCCCGGCGGCGGCACGAAGCGAAACACCAGCACCAGCAAGACGCTGCCGCCTGCGAACCAGAGCAGGGCCTTCGTGAGACGACGGAAAATAGTACGCAGCATAGAGATGGCTTGGCCGAACCGGTGGAGCGGGCCATTATACAGACCCTGCCGATCGCGTCTGACTGGAGTTCCCAATGCTGCGTGGCTTTTTGATGCTGGCCGCTTTTTTCGGTTTCACCGGAGTCGCTTTGGGCGCATTCGCCGCTCACGGCCTGAAAAACCGCCTGACCCCCGAGTACCTGACGATTTTCCATACCGGCGTCACCTATCAACTGGTGCACACCTTGGCACTGTTCGGTGTGGCGCTGTTGGCCACGCAGATTCAGGGGCGACTGGTCACTTGGGCTGGCATTTCCTTCGCCGTCGGCATCTTGTTGTTCTCCGGTAGCCTGTATGTGCTGACCATGACCGGCATCAGCAAGCTCGGCATCATTACCCCGTTTGGTGGCTTGGCGTTTCTGGTCGGATGGGTTTGCCTGGGTCTCGCCGCCTGGCGCTTGCAACCAACCGCTTGACGCTTGGTGCTGACCTTTAGGTCATGATCGGGCTAGAATGCCAGCCCCTAAAAATGATGGCGGCCTAGCGCATGCGCATTCAGTTGAACGGCGAATCCCTTGAACTGCCCGACGGTGAAACCGTTGCGGCCCTGATTACCCGTCTGGAACTGACCGGACGCCGGGTAGCAGTTGAACTCAATCTGGATATTGTCCCGCGCAGCCAGCATGCCAGTACCACACTTAATGACGGCGACAACGTTGAAGTGGTGCACGCCATCGGCGGCGGCTAGTCGCCCGGCCCGCAAGGGCACAGAATTCTGCAAGACCCTCACCCTTAAAGAGGATTCCCCATGAGCATCGTTCGTAGCGACAAGCCTTTTGTGCTGGCCGGTCGTACTTACCAGTCGCGTTTGCTGGTCGGTACCGGCAAGTACCGTGACATGGAAGAAACCCGCCAGGCCATCGAAACCTCGGGTGCCGAGATCGTCACTTTCGCTGTGCGCCGCACCAACCTGGGCCAGATCGAAGGCGAGCCGAACCTGCTCGACGTACTGTCGCCGGAGCGCTACACCTTCCTGCCGAACACCGCCGGTTGCTACGACGCCATCGAAGCCGTGCGCACCTGCCGCCTGGCCCGTGAGCTGCTCGACGGCCACAACCTGGTGAAGCTGGAAGTCCTGGCTGACCAGAAGACCCTGTTCCCCAACGTGATCGAAACCCTCAAGGCCGCGGAAACGCTGGTCAAGGAAGGCTTCGACGTGATGGTTTACACCAGCGATGACCCGATCATTGCCCGTCAACTGGCAGAAATCGGCTGCATCGCGGTGATGCCGCTGGCCGGCCTGATCGGTTCCGGTCTGGGCATCTGCAACCCGTACAACCTGCAGATCATCCTCGAAGAAGCCAGGATTCCTGTGTTGGTCGATGCCGGTGTCGGTACTGCGTCCGACGCAACCATCGCCATGGAACTGGGTTGCGATGCGGTGCTGATGAACTCGGCCATCGCCCACGCTCAACAGCCGGTGATGATGGCTGAAGCCATGAAACACGCCATCGTTGCAGGTCGTCTGGCCTACCTCGCTGGCCGTATGCCGAAAAAACTCTATGCCAGCGCCTCTTCGCCGCTGGATGGTCTGATCAAGTAAGAGCCATTGATGACTGAATCGAACGACACGCCTGTCCAGACGGAAGAAGGCGACGAGCGCCAACACCGCCGCATCAAGAGTTTCGTGATGCGCGCCGGGCGCATGACCGAAGGCCAGCAACGCGGTCTGGACCAGGGCGCGCCGCTGTATGTGCTGCCGCTGGCCGATGCCCCGGTGGATTACGATCAAGTGTTCGGCCGCTCGGCACCGCGCTCGCTGGAGATCGGTTTCGGCATGGGCCACTCGCTGCTGGAAATGGCTGCGGCGGCACCGGATCAGGATTTCATCGGTGTTGAAGTGCACCGTCCAGGTGTTGGCGCGCTGCTCAATGGCGTGCTGACTCAGGGCCTGACCAACCTGCGGGTCTACGATTGCGACGCGATCGAAGTGCTCAACCGTTGCATCGCCGACAACAGCCTCGATCGCCTGATGCTGTTTTTCCCGGATCCGTGGCACAAGAGCCGTCACCACAAGCGCCGTATCGTTCAGGCCTCGTTCGCTGAACTGGTGCGCAGCAAGTTGAAGGTTGGCGGCATTCTGCACATGGCCACCGACTGGGAACCGTATGCCGAATACATGCTGGAAGTGATGAACGTCGCTCCGGGCTATCGCAACCTCGCCGAAGACGGCAAATGCGTACCACGCCCGGCCGAACGGCCGATCACCAAGTTCGAACGCCGCGGCGAACGTCTTGGCCATGGCGTGTGGGACCTGAAGTTCGAAAAGCAGTCCTGAGCATTACGCAATACCCAATGTAGGAGCTGCGGCACGCTGCGATCTTTTGATTTTGTTTTTCAAGATCAAAAGATCGCAGCGTGCCGCAGCTCCTACCGTTGTTTTTGGGGGATGGTCAGGAGGAAATGAAGTCGACCGGCACGTGTGCTGTCAGCCAGACGCCATTTTCGGCCTGATAAAACTTGAAGCCTTGCTCATGCATTTGCTGCGCGGCGACTTTTAGGGTTACCACGGTTCCATAGCGTTGCCCTACGGCTGAGGCAGTGGCGGATTCTTCCGATAGATGCACGTGGTGACGCGATCCCGGGATCAAGCCTTGCTGGCTGATAGAGTCCATGAAGCGCGTCGCCGTACCGTGATACAGCGTTTGCGGTGGCTGCTTTTCCTCCAGTTGAAGCGCTACGCTTTTCGTCGAATGGCCCTGAACGGCGCGAATGGACTGGCCGTCTTCTGAGATCGAAAAGCGCTTTTTGTCGCTGCTCGCTACGACGTTTTCAATCAGTGAGCGATCCAGGCTTCGACCATCACGCGCAGCGCCGCTGATCAGTGCTTCGATATCTGCCCAACCCTCCGAATCCAGCGTCAGCCCAATCGCCTGAGGCTCGTGGCGCAGTACGTAACTAAGAAATTTGCTCGTCTCATCCAGCAGTTTTTTACTCATGAGCTTCCCTGTCATTGCGATCAACTGTGGGAGCGAGCCTGCTCGCGAAAGCTATCGGTCATTCAGCAGTGATGTTGGCTGACATGACGCCTTCGCGAGCAGGCTCGCTCCCACAGTTGTTTTGGGGCGTTGCGGAGTTAGCGGCGGTCGGCGACTACGCCGATCAACACCAGCACCACTAACAACACCGGCGCCAGGCTGTAGTTGTTGAACTGGCTCAAACCCTTGATCACCCACGGCGTAGCGTAAATCAGCGCTGCACCGCTACCGATCACGCAGAGCAGTGCCATCAGCGGCACGCGCAAGGCGCCGGCGATGCTGCCCAGGCGTTGCTCGACCCAGCCTTTGAAGTCAGCGCCGAACAGCACCAGCAGGCAGCCGACCAGCGCCAGGGCGATTTCCGAGAGATTGCTGCGGCTCCAGCGGGAGACGGTGGCGAGCAGGTCGAGTATCAAATCCATGCGTTTTTCCTTGGGGCTGAAGTTGAGGGTTGGGCTCAGTTCAGAAATTGTTGCAGCAAGTCGTTGAGGAACAGCTGTCCGCGCTCGGTGGCCGCCAGACGTGACGGTTCGACCTGCAACAGACCGCTTTGTTCTGCCGCTGACCGGCCTTCAGCGAGGCTTTCCAGCGACAGCCCGGTGCGCTCCGGATACAGGCGCGATTCGACGCCGGCAGTCAGGCGCAAAGCATTCATCAGAAACTCGAACGGCATTTCGTCATTGGTCAGCGCTTTTTCGCCAGCCTGGAAGCTTTTCGCCGGGTTGAGATAGTCCTTCGGTAGGCGCGTCTTCCAGGTACGAACGATGCGCCCGTCCGGATGGCTGAGCTTGCCGTGCGCACCCGCGCCGATGCCGATAAAGTCGCCGAAACTCCAGTAATTGAGGTTGTGCCGCGCCGGACGCCCGGCCTGGGCATAAGCCGACACTTCGTATTGCGCGTAACCGTGCTCGGCCAACAGCGCCTGCCCGGCTTCCTGAATGTCCCACAGCGTGTCGTCTTCCGGCAGCACCGGCGGCTGGTTCCAGAACACCGTGTTCGGCTCCAGTGTCAGCTGATACCAGGAGATGTGCGTCGGATTCAGTGCGATGGCCTGGCGCAGATCGCTCAAAGCATCTTCCAGCGATTGATCGGGCAAGCCATGCATCAAGTCGAGGTTGAAGTTATCGAACCCGGCCTGACGCGCCATACCGGCCGCGCGCACCGCTTCGTCACCGTTGTGAATGCGGCCCAGCGCCTTGAGTTTTTCCTGCTGGAAACTCTGTATGCCAATCGACAGGCGATTAATCCCCAACTTGCGGTAGGCGACGAACTTCTCTTGCTCGAACGTGCCGGGGTTGGCTTCCAGGGTGATTTCGATGTCGCGGGCAAACGGAATGCGTTGTTCGACGCCTTCCAGCAACCGGCCAAGCGCTTCGGCGCTGAACAGGCTCGGCGTGCCGCCACCGAAAAAGATCGAGCTGATTTCACGACCGTAAACCGCGTGCAGATCCTGATCGAGATCGGCCAACAAGGCGTCGACGTATTCCTGCTCCGGCAAAACCGGGCTGGCGGTATGCGAGTTGAAATCGCAATACGGGCATTTGCGTACACACCACGGGATGTGGATGTACAGCGCCAGGGGCGGCAGCGTTGGCAGCGGCGCCCGAGGCGAAGAGGCGGCGCCGCCGATGATCAGCGACGACGCGGAGGGGCTGTCGGTCATTTCAGGCCCAGACGCTGGCGCAGCAGATCCATTGCACGGGCGCGGTGGCTGATCTGGTTCTTGTAGGCCGGGCTCAGTTCGGCGCTGGACACGTCACGCTCCGGCACCCAGAACAGTGGGTCATAGCCGAAACCGTGCTCGCCGCTGGCGGCCGTCAGAATGCGTCCGTGCCACAGGCCTTCGCAGAGGATCGGCAACGGATCGTCAGCGTGACGCACCAGTGCCAGCACGCAGACGAACTGCGCGCCGCGTTCGGCTTCCGGCACATCTTTCAGCGCATCGAGCAATTTGGCGTTGTTCGCCGCGTCGCCCTTGCCGTCGGCATAACGCGCCGAGTAGATGCCCGGCGCGCCGCCGAGGAAGTCCACGGCCAGCCCGGAATCGTCGGCCAGCGCTGGCAGCCCGGAAATACGTGCGGCGTTACGCGCCTTGAGAATCGCGTTCTCGACGAACGACAGACCGGTTTCTTCCGGCTCGACCTTGCTCCACTCGCCAATCGAGCGCAGTTGCACCGAGTCGCCGAGCATGGCCTGAAGTTCTTTGAGTTTGCCGGCGTTATGGCTGGCCAGTACGAGCTGCTTGATGTTCATCATTCGCCGGGAAAGAGTTCTTGGTTGAAATTGATAGTGTTGATCTTGTCGCCGTTCTGCACCTTGATTTCAAAAGTGCGGGTTTCCTGCTGCTCCACCGGGTACTGGGCGATGTAGTAGATCGCGCCCTGTTCGGTGATCTGGCGGAAATTCAGCGGCACGCTCTGGCTGGTCAGGTCTTTGACCGTGCCGGTGACGTTGGCGATCAGCGGTTTGCCGTCCTTGATCACCGAGACATTGATCACGCCCTGATTCTTGCTGCGCACCAGTTCCGCAGCCTTGGCGATGTCCGGCGTCAGAAACGTCGAGTTGAAAGTGTTGTAGTGCACCGTGACGTCGCCAAAGGTTTCCTGACGCTCGCCCTTGATGACGTCGGCCGCCAGGGCGCTGGCGCTCAGGCAGGCAGTTAATAACAACAACGCTAAACGACCCATGATCGTGCTCCTCGAAATGACGGGATTCAGACCGCGACTTTGTGGTCTGCAAGCTGCGGGCTGCTGACGCGGTAGATACCGATCTCACCTAACAGATTAGGCCATAGCTTACTGGCCCACCCGTGACGGTGCTGTTGATCCACGGCAAGCCGATCAATGACCTTCGCATCACGTTCGCGGCAAAGTTCTTCAAAGTCTTCGAAGGTGCAGAAGTGAATGTTCGGCGTGTTGTACCAGGTGTACGGCAGGAACTCGGAAACCGGCATGCGCCCCTTGCTCGCCAGGTACCAGCGGCAGCGCCAGTGACCGAAATTCGGGAAAGTAATAATGCACTGACGGCCGACCCGGAGCATTTCGTCGAGGATCTTGTCCGGGTAGTGCACCGCTTGCAGGGCCTGGGTCATGACGACGATGTCGAAACTGTTGCTGGCGAAGTTGCCCAGCCCCTTGTCCAGATCCTGCTCGATGACGTTGATGCCTTTGGCCACGCATTCGGCGATGTTATCGGCGTCGTTTTCCAGGCCATAACCGGTGACATTCTTGTTGTCGCGCAGCCAGGTCAGCAGCTCGCCGTCACCGCAACCGAGGTCGAGGACGCGGCTGCCGGCGGGGATCCATTCCTGGATGATTTCCAGATCAGCTCTCATGGCTTTCTCACAACGTGATTCGGTTCATGTAATTGCCGAACGCCTGCAAGTAGCGAGGGATCGGAATCAGGAAGGCGTCGTGGCCCTGCGGTGCGTCGATTTCCAGGTAGCTGACGTCTTTGCGTGCCGCCATCAGTGCATCCACCAGTTCCCGTGAACGCGCCGGGGAGAAACGCCAGTCGGTGGTGAACGACATTACGCAGAATTTGGCCGTGGCGTTTTCAAAGGTTTTCGCCAGGTTATCGTCGAAGTTCGCCGCCGGATCGAAGTAATCCAGCGCCTTGGTCATCAACAGATAAGTGTTGGCGTCGAAACGCCCGGAGAACTCTTCGCCCTGATAACGCAGGTAGCTTTCGACCTGAAACTCGACGCTGTGGAAGTCGTAGTTGAGCTTTTCGCTCTTCAGGCCACGGCCGAATTTCTCGCCCATGGAGTCGTCGGACAGGTAAGTGATGTGCCCGACCATCCGCGCCAGCATCAGGCCGCGCTTGGGGATCACGCCGGCTTCCTGGAACGAACCGCCGTGGAATTCCGGATCGGTGAGGATTGCCTGGCGCGCCACCTCGTTGAAGGCGATGTTCTGCGCCGACAACTTCGGTGCCGAGGCGATGGCCAGGCAGTGACGCACGCGATCCGGGTAGGTGATGGTCCATTGCAGCGCCTGCATGCCGCCGAGGCTGCCACCGATCACTGCGGCGAACTGGCGGATGCCGAGCAGGTCGGCCAGACGCGCCTGGCTGTGCACCCAGTCTTCCACGGTGAGCACCGGGAAGTCGGCACCGAACGGTTTGCCGGTCTCCGGGTTGATGCTGCTCGGGCCGGTGGAGCCGTTGCAGCCGCCGAGGTTGTTCAGGCTGACCACGAAGAACTTGTTTGTGTCGATCGGTTTGCCCGGGCCGATGCAGCTGTCCCACCAACCGGGTTTGCGGTCGTCGACGCTGTGATAGCCGGCTGCGTGATGATGGCCGGACAAGGCGTGGCAAATCAGCACGGCGTTGCTCGCTTGCGCGTTCAGCGTGCCGTAGGTTTCGTAGATCAGGTCATAGGCGGCCAGCGAACGACCACAGGCCAAGGCCAGCGGTTCGCTGAAGTGCGCGGTTTGCGGCGTCACCAGACCAACAGAATCGGTGGGAAAGGCAGTTGGCATCGACCCTGCTCTCGTTGAAATGAGGCGTAAGTCTAAAGACCGGGGGGGTTAGCGGCAAGCAACGATCAGGCGCTGCTTCATTCATCTGTGGCGAGGGGATTTATCCCCGCTCGGCTGCGCAGCAGTCGTAAACCTGCCAACCTGGTTTGTCTTCCAGAATGCAGGGGGCGGCTTCGCCACCCAACGGGGATAAATCCCCTCGCCACAGGAGATCAGGGGCGTACCAGGTCAGGCAAATCCGGCAGCTTCTTCGGCGAGCAGATCTTCACCCGCTTCTGCCGGTTCAACTCACCACTGAGCAAACTGACCTGGCTCTTGGATACCCCAAACGCCTTGGCCAGAAAGCCCATCAGGTACGCATTAGCCTTGCCCTCAACCGGCGGCGCAGTCAGGCGAATCTTCAACCGATCACCGTGCAGCCCGGCGAAATCATCGCTACGGGCTGCCGGTTGCAGGTGACACTCGAGGATCAAGTCGTCACCGTCCCATCGGAACCAGCTCACATCAGCAAGCGCAGGATTTCCGGCATCATCGTCATTGCCGCCAGATTGTTGATCACCAGCATGTCGATCAGCTTCAACGCGAGGAAGGCGAAGATCGGCGACAGGTCCAGACCGCCGAGATTCGGCAGGAAGCGGCGGAACGGCGCCAGCGCCGGCTCGCAGATCTGGTTGACCAGTTCAGCACCCGGGTTGTGGCTGCCCGGCGCGACCCACGACAGAATCACGCTGATGATCAGGGCGAAGAAGAAGATCTTCAGGAACAGCGCGGTCACGCCGATCAGCGACCAGATCACCAGTTGCAGCGGGTTGCCGGTGGTGCCGTAAGTCAGCAGCAGGGTCAGCGCCATCAGCGCCAGTTGCACCAGAATCGCCAGCACCAGCGACGACATGTCCAGACCGAACAGGCTCGGGATGATTCGGCGCAGAGGCTTGAGCAGCGGCTGGGTCGCCTTGACCACGAACTGGCACAGCGGGTTGTAGAAGTTCGCCCGCACCAGTTGCAGGACGAAGCGCAGCAGCACGATCAGCAGGTACAGACTGCCGAGGGTTTGCAGCACGTAAACCGCTGCGGTGTTCAATCCAATCATGTAAGGCTCCTTATTTGCCCAGTTGTTCGGCCATTTCGGCCGAGCGGTGCGCGGCGGCGCCGAGTGCGGTTTCGACCAGGGCTTCGAAGCCATTGGCCTGGAATGATTTGATTGCAGCTTCCGTGGTGCCATTTGGCGAGGTCACGCGGTGGCGCAATTCGGCGGCGTCGACGTCACTGGAAACCGCCATGTGCGCGGCGCCGAGGGCGGTTTGCAGGGTCAGTTGTTCTGCGATGTCTTTCGGCAGGCCGAGTTTGACGCCGGCAGCGGTCATGGCTTCGATCAGCAGGAAGAAGTACGCCGGGCCGGAGCCGGACACCGCAGTGACGGCATCAAGTTGCTGTTCTTCGTTGAGCCACAGGGCTATGCCGACGGCGGACAGCAGCTCTTCGGCTTGCTGACGTTGCTCGGCGGTCACTTCGCTGGTCGCGTAAAGACCGCTGACGCCCTGACGCAGCAGCGCCGGGGTGTTCGGCATGCAGCGCACGATCGGCTGCTCGCCGAGCCAGGCGGTCATGCTCGCGCAGGTGATGCCGGCGGCAATCGACACCACCAGTTGATTCGGCTTCAGGCTTGGGCGAATCGCCTCGCACACGGCTTTCATCGCCTGCGGCTTGACTGCCAGCACAATCACATCGACGCCGTCGATGGCCTGGGCGTTGTCCGCGAAGGTTTCGATGCCGTGTTCGGCACTGACTTTGGCGCGGGTTTCTTCACCCGGGTCGCTGGCGCGGATCTGCGCTGCTTCCAGACCCTTGGCGCGCAGGCCGCCAATCAGACTGGCCGCCATGTTGCCCGCACCGATAAACGCAATACGTGTGTTGCTCATGTGTGGTCCTTATCTGGAATCGTTCAAGACTGGGAATAATCTCTGGCACCAAACAGGGCAGTACCGATACGCACCCAGGTGGCGCCTTGGGCGATGGCCGACTCGAGGTCGTGGCTCATGCCCATGGACAATGTGTCGAGCGGCAGCTTGAGGCTCGCCTGCAGCTTCTGTACGGCGGCGAAGGCCGCGTCTTGCTCGGCGCGATCTTCGGTCGGCTCGGGAATCGCCATCAAACCGCGCAGTTTCAACCGGGGCAGGGCGCTGATGGCTGCGGCCAGTGCTGGCAGGTCGGCCGGGGTGCAGCCGGACTTGCTCGCCTCACCGCTGACGTTGACCTGAATGCAGATGTTCAGCGGTGGCAGTTCGGCCGGGCGCTGTTCGGACAGACGTTGAGCGATTTTCAGGCGATCCACGGAGTGCACCCAGTCGAAATGCTCGGCGATGGCGCGAGTCTTGTTCGATTGAATGGGGCCGATGAAGTGCCAGATCAAGGGCAGGTCGACCAGTTCGAGCTGTTTGCCCAAGGCTTCCTGCAGATAGTTCTCGCCAAAGTCGCGCAGGCCGGCGGCATACGCTTCGCGCAGGGCTGCGGCGGGCTTGGTCTTGCTCACGGCGAGCAGCTGGACGCTGTTTTCAGGACGGTGTGCGGCTTGGGTCGCGGTCTGGATGCGCGAACCAACCTGGAGAATGTTGTCTGCTATCGTGGACATCAAGAGGCGCCGGCGGTCTGAAGGTTCGCGGCATTCTACTGGAATTGAGGAGCGCTATGGATATCACTGAACTGCTGGCCTTCAGCGCCAAACAAGGCGCTTCCGACCTGCACTTGTCGGCCGGTCTGCCGCCGATGATCCGCGTCGATGGCGATGTGCGGCGGATCAATCTGCCGGCGCTGGATCACAAGCAAGTGCACGAATTGATCTACGACATCATGAACGACACCCAGCGGGTCGACTTCGAGAAACACCTGGAAACCGATTTTTCCTTCGAAGTGCCGGGTGTGGCGCGTTTCCGGGTCAACGCCTTTAACCAGAACCGAGGCGCCGGCGCGGTATTCCGTACCATTCCGTCGAAAGTACTGAGCATGGAAGACCTGGCCATGGGCGACGTCTTTCGCAAGATCACCGATGCGCCGCGCGGGCTGGTGCTGGTGACCGGGCCGACCGGCTCGGGCAAGTCGACCACGCTGGCGGCGATGATCGATTACCTCAATACCCATCGGCATCACCACATCCTCACCATTGAAGATCCGATCGAGTTCGTTCACGAATCGCGCAAATGCCTGATCAATCAGCGTGAAGTCCACCGTGATACCCGCAGTTTTGCCACAGCTTTGCGTTCGGCATTGCGTGAGGATCCGGACGTGATTCTGGTGGGCGAGATGCGTGACCTGGAAACCATTCGTCTGGCCCTGACCGCTGCTGAGACCGGGCACTTGGTGTTCGGCACCTTGCACACCACGTCTGCCGCGAAAACCATTGACCGGGTCGTGGACGTGTTTCCCGGGGACGAGAAGTCGATGGTGCGCTCGATGCTGTCGGAGTCGTTGCTGGCGGTGGTTTCGCAGACGCTGATCAAGAAAGTCGGCGGCGGGCGGGTGGCGGCGCACGAGATCATGCTGGGCACGTCGGCGATCCGTAACCTGATCCGTGAGGACAAGGTCGCGCAGATGTATTCGGCGATTCAGACCGGTGGGTCGCTGGGGATGCAGACTCTCGACATGTGCCTGAAGGATCTGGTGACCAAGGGTTTGATCAGCCGCGAGCATGCGCGGGAGAAGGCACGTACGCCGGATAATTTCTGAGGGTTGGAATGCAAATTTGTGGCGAGGGAGCTTGCTCCCGCTGGGCTGCGCAGCGGCCCCAAAAGCTTGTGAGCGCTGCGCACTCAAGCGGGAGCAAGCTCCCTCGCCACAGTTGATCGTTTGTTAGCGCTGAACCACGCGCATCTGCTTGCCGGCAGGCTCTTTCGGCAACACACGCTTGGCCACCACGTAATGCTGTTCCCAATAAGGCTTGTTCAGCGTATCGATGCTTACCGCTTTGCCACGACGCGGGGCGTGGATGAAGCGGTCGTTGCCCAGGTAGATGGCAACGTGGTTGACCCGGCGGCTCTTGATGTTGAAGAAAATCAGGTCGCCCGGCTTCAGATCCTTGCGCTCGACTTTCTCGCCGTGACCGCTGGCCATGGCGTTGGAGGTGCGTGGCAGGTCGAACGTGGCGTCGTTGAACGCGTATTTCACCAGACCGCTGCAATCGAAGCCTTTACTTGGGCTGCTGCCGCCCCAACGATAAGGGGTACCGAGGACGTTCACCGCACGGCTCAGCACATTGCTGCTTTCCTTGCTCGCCATCGGTGGCACCAGCTTGCTGTGGCTTTTGCTGCTCAGCGTGGTGGTTTTGCTTTTGCTGCTTTTGCTCGAAGGAGCCGAAGCATGGGATTTAGGGGTGAAACCGTTAACGTTGGGAAGACGTTGCTCACGATTGGTGGCGTGGGCGGCCAGTGGCATTAATAGGCAAATGGTTAGCCATGTCTTGAAAAATGGTCGCATTAGGCGTGGCTCTTTAGTGATAGCGCGCAACTTTATAACAGAGTTTTTTTTCATTCCGAGTCCGTTGGTCGATTCAGTTGGAGGCCAACGGAACCAAATAAGCGGCAAATGGACGCAATTGTCGGACAGAAGTCAGGTGCTATAAGGCTTTGACGGTAGTAACGGTAACATTTGCCGTACGTCGGCTACCTGTAAAAAAGTCACAAAGAATTCAAGAATATTTATCTATCGTGTGAATCGAGGTCTTCATGAACCCCTATCAACAATTTGTTCAGCAGCAAGATACGCACAGCAAAATCATCGGTTATCTGCTGTGGATTTTCGGATTTACCGGTGCTCACCGCTTCTATTACGGCAAACCGGTGACCGGGACGATCTGGTTCTTCACCTTCGGTTTGCTGGGCATTGGCTGGCTGATCGACCTGTTCCTGATCCCGGCGATGGACCGTGAGGCGGATCTGCGTTTTACCGCAGGGCCGATCGAGTACAACGTGGCGTGGATTCTGCTGACGTTCCTTGGCGTGTTCGGCGTGCACCGGATGTACCAAGGCAAGTGGATCAGCGGGTTGCTGTACCTGCTGACGGGCGGGTTGTTCTTTATTGGCGTGCTGTATGACTTCTGGACGCTGAATGATCAGGTGTCGGTGCGTAACGCCCAGAACCGCGGCGCTTTCCAGTAAGTTGTGGCGAGGGAGCTTGCTCCCGCTGGGTCACGAAGCGGCCCCTCTCTTGATTTAAAAGAGGGCCTGCTGCGCAGTCCAGCGGGAGCAAGCTCCCTCGCCACAGAGATTTACGCCTGGTGACTGATCCGCCCATCCACCAAGGTGTAGCGAACCACACCCGGCAACGTGTGGCCTACAAACGGGCAGTTCTCACCCTTCGACAACCAGTGTTCACCGGCGACTGTGGAAGCCTGCGGATCGAACAGCACGATATCTGCCGCACCACCGACCGCCAGTTTGCCCGCCGGCAGGCGCAACGCCTCGGCCGGGCCTGCGCTCAGCCGCGCCAGCAAGGTCGGTAAATCCAGCAAACCATCCTCCACCAACGTCATCGCCAGCGGCAGCAACAGCTCAACGCTGCTGATGCCCGGCTCGGTTGCGCCGAACGGTGCCAGTTTGGCGTCGCGTTCGTGCGGCTGGTGATGGCTGGAAATCGCCGAGACCACGCCGGACTTCACCGCTTCACGCAGACCATCGCGATCCGCACGTGTGCGCAGTGGCGGCTGCACGTGATACAGGCTGCTGAAGTCGATCAGCGCTTCGTCGGTCAGAATCAGCTGATACAACGCGACATCCGCCGTCACCTTCAAGCCGCGTGCCTGGGCCTGAGCGATCAGGGCCACGCCGCGTGCGCTGGTCAGTTGGCTGAAGTGCGCGCGCACGCCGGTCTGCTCGACCAGCAGCAGATCACGGGCCAGGGCCACGGTTTCAGCGGTTTCCGGAATCCCCGGCAGGCCGAGGAAACTGGCGACGGCGCCTTCGTGGGCCAGACCGCCCTCGGCGAGATCGTGATCCTGCGAGTTGAAAATCACCGTCAGGTCGAAGGTCGCCGCGTATTCCAGCGCCCGGCACAGGGTGCGGGTGTTGCGGAAGCTTTCGAGGCCGTTGCCGAACGCCACGCAACCGGCGTCGCGCAGGGCAACCAGTTCCGCCAGTTGCTCGCCATCCAGGCCTTTGCTCAATGCGCCAATCGGGAACACCTTGGTGTTGCCGGCCTCGCGAGCGCGGTCGAGGATCAGCTCGGCCACGGCGGAGGTGTCGAGCACCGGTTTGGTCTTCGGCGGGCAGCACAGGCTGGTTACACCGCCGGCGGCCGCTGCGCGGGTTTCGCTGACAATCGAACCTTTGCGGCTGTAGCCCGGCTCGCGCAGGGCGACGTTGAGGTCGACGAGGCCCGGAGCGGCGACAAGGCCTTGGGCGTCGATGGTTTCCACTGCCGTGAAACCCGCCGGAGCGGCGCCGAGGGCGACGATCTTGCAGGCTTCAACGTGAATGTCAGTGATTTGATCCAGGCCGCTGCTTGGATCGATGACGCGTGCGCCGAGAATGCTGAGCTTCACTGGGCGTTCTCCTGCTCGAATTGGCGCTGGGCGGTTTGCCCGCTCATGGCCATGGACAACACGGCCATACGAATCGCGATGCCGTAGGTCACCTGATTGAGGATCACCGAGTGCGGGCCGTCGGCCACCGCTGACTCGATCTCCACACCGCGGTTGATCGGCCCCGGGTGCATGACGATGCAATCCGGTTTGGCCCCGGCCAGACGCGCGGTGGTCAGGCCGAACAGTCGGTAGAACTCGCCTTCGCTCGGCAGCAGGCCGCCGGTCATGCGTTCACGCTGCAGGCGCAGCATGATCACCACGTCGACGTCTTTCAGGCCTTCGGTCATGTCGGTGTACACCTTCACGCCGTATTGCTCGATGCCGATCGGCAGCAGGGTCTTCGGCGCAATCACGCGGATGTCCGGGCAGCCGAGGGTTTTCAGCGCGAGCATGTTCGAGCGCGCGACCCGCGAGTGCAGGATGTCGCCGACAATGGCCACCGAGAGGTTTTCGAAACCGCCCTTGTGCCGACGGATGGTGAGCATGTCGAGCATGCCCTGCGTCGGGTGGGCGTGACGGCCGTCGCCGCCGTTGATGATCGCCACCTGCGGGCAGACATGCTCGGCGATGAAGTGCGCGGCGCCGGAATCACCGTGGCGCACGACAAACATGTCGGCGGCCATGGCTTCGAGGTTGCGCAGGGTGTCGAGCAGCGTTTCGCCCTTGCTTGCCGACGAAGTCGACACGTTCAGGGTGATCACGTCCGCCGACAGCCGCTGGGCCGCCAGTTCGAAGGTGGTGCGGGTGCGCGTGGAGTTTTCGAAGAACACGTTGCACACGGTCTTGCCGCGCAACAACGGGACTTTCTTCACCGCCCGGGCACCGACTTCGAGGAACGAGTCGGCAGTGTCGAGGATTTCCGTCAGCAACTCGCGGCGCAGGCCGTCGAGCGAGAGGAAGTGGCGCAGCTGGCCCTGATCATTGAGCTGCAGCGGGCGCTTGGTATCTAGAGGCGTCATCGCGAGGGGGACTCTCAATAGGGCGGATTAAAGGGTGACATCTTGCAGTTCGAGCGTCAGCGGCTCAGGGCCGGACAGCTTGACCCGCTCGTGAGCGGCCAGCGACAAGGTCGCGCCGACCACGTTCGGGCGGATCGGCAGCTCGCCGGCGTCCAGGTCCAGCAGGCAGACCAGGGTCACGCTGGCCGGGCGGCCGTAGTCGAACAATTCGTTCATGGCGGCGCGGATGGTGCGGCCGCTCATCAGTACGTCGTCGATCAACACCAGATGCTGGCCTTCGATCTCGAAGGGCAGGGCGGACGGGCGCACTTGCGGGTGCAGGCCGTTCTGGCTGAAGTCGTCGCGGTAGAAGGAAACATCCAGCGTGCCCAATGGCGCGTCGCTGCCCAATTCCTTGAGCAAGGCTTGCGCGACCCAGATGCCGCCAGTGCGAATGCCGATGTAGCGCGGTTCGCTGATGCCACGCTGGGCCAGGTGCGCCTTGAGGCGGGTCGCCATCTGGCTGATCAGATCGGCGGGATTGGGCAGGCTCATGGTTGCTCCTTCTTGAGTCCGAGCTGCGTCCTGCCGGACGTGGCTCGGGTTATAGCCAAAAGAAAAGCGCCGAAGCGCTTGTCAGGATTCAAACAATGCAGTGTTTTCATCGAGCCAGCCCTGCAACAGCAGAGCGGCGGCGATGGCGTCCACCGGGTTGTCGCGGTAACTGCCTTTCTGCCCGCCACGGGCCAGGCGTTCGCCCTTGGCTTCGAACGTGGTCAGGCGTTCGTCGTGGGTATAGAAAGGCAGATTGAAGCGGCCGTTGAGGCGGCGGGCGAATTTCTCCGCGCGTACGCACATGTCGCTCGGTGTGCCGTCCATGTTCAACGGCAGGCCGACGACGACGGCGTCGGGTTTCCATTCTTTTATAAGGGCTTCGACCTGGTTCCAGTCCGGCACGCCGTTTTGTGCCTTCAAGGTGCACAGCTCGCGGGCCTGGCCGGTGATTACCTGGCCGACTGCGACGCCGATCTGCTTGGTGCCGTAGTCGAAGCCGAGAATCAGGCGCAGGGCCATCAGGCGTGACCTGCCTGGCTGGTCAGCAGGCTGAGATTGATCCCCAAATGCCTGGCCGCCGCTTCGAGGCGCAATTCGCTGCTGGTGTTGAAGAGGATGTCGGCGTCGTACGGGCAGGTCAGCCAGGCATTGTCGGCCAATTCGGCTTCCAGTTGCCCGGCTTCCCAACCGGCGTAACCGAGGGCAATCAGGCTTTTCGCCGGGCCGACGCCGTCAGCGATGGCGAACAGCACGTCCTGCGAGGTCGACAGGGCCAGATCACCGTCCAGTTGCGCGGTGGCCTGGAAGGTTTTGCCCGCTGGATGCAGGACAAAACCGCGATCAGTCTGCACCGGGCCGCCGATGAAGATCGGCACGTGCTGGCACAGTGCTGGCGGGTCGATGTCTGGGCGCAATTGCTCAAGAATGTCGGCCAGATTCAGCTCTTGCGGCCGGTTGACCACAATCCCCATAGCGCCATTGGCTGTGTGCTCGACGATGTAGGTCAAGGTGTGGGCAAAGTTCGGGTCGGCCATGTGTGGCATGGCGATCAGGAAGTGATGCTTGAGGTAGCTGGGGCTGACGTTTTTCATGTGCGCTAGTGTGGCGTTCGGGGGGCAAACTGACAAGCTGGAGATGCTGACAACAACACAGACCCCTTGTTGGAACATGGCATTTGTGGCGAGGGGATTTATCCCCGTTGGGGCGCGAAGCGGCCCTGAATCCGTTGATACGGTCTGCCTGACACTCCGTGAATGATGGTTCTGCGACTGCTGCGCAGCCGAACGGGGATAAATCCCCTCGCCACAATGAATCTCATCGCTACAGGAATATTCAGTTGCTCGAGAGCTTGTCGCCCCTGGCAAATTTCCAGGTACGAATGATTTCCAGACGATCGATATCCGACAAGTCCCCGGTAAACGGGGCAAACGGCGCCGCCAGTCGGACGATGCGCTGCGCCGCCTGATCCAGCAGCGGCTGGCCGGAGGATTCCAGCACCAGCACTTCATACAGCGAACCGTCGCGGTTGATCGAGACCATCAGGCGCAAATTGCCGTAGATCTGCTTGCGCCGGGCTTCCTCGGGGTAATTGAGGTTGCCGATGCGTTCGACCTTCTTGCGCCAGTCGTCCTTGTACCAGGCACCCTTGTCGCGCATGGTCGACGCCGCGCTCAAACGGTGAATCCGTGGGCGTTTGGCGTACAGCTGTTGTTCCTTGGCCAATTCGGCTTCAAGACTGGCGATGTCGCTGGACAGCTGCGAGCTGTCGAACTCCGGTGCGTCGACCGTCGGTTTGACCTCGGTTTTGCTTTCTTCTTTCTTGGTCGGCGCCTTTTTCGGCTTCGGCGCAACCGTGGTCACGGCAGCCTTGGGCGCGGCCTCTTGCACTACCGGTTTGGCGGCCGGTGGCGGGGTGACTTTTTTGACCTGATTGTCCTGGAACGGCGCGACCTCGGTGGTCTTCGGGGTCGCCTTCTTGTCCAGCGTGCCGCTGCCTTCCTGGTTCTCTTGGGCGAGAAAGTCAGCCTTCTCCGGCTTCTTTTCGCTCTTGAAGGTGGCGAGGGTGATTTCCAGGGTTTTGCTGATTTGCTTGGGCTCGACCATCGTGAAACCGACGCCGAGCAGCAGTGCCAAATGGATCAGCGCCGCGAGAAACAGGGTAAATCCGAGGCGATCGGCCGGGCGCACGCCACGATGGGCGAGTTCAGCGGGCAGATCGGACGGGAGGGTCATGACAAGAAAACCAACATCGCGTTTTTCAGAGGCTGCGCATGATAACGCAATGTTGGTTTCACGCCTTGGGCTTCACGCTTCAAGCGACAGACTGCATGTGACGTGCATCAAGCTTGTGGCTTTTTGCCGGCGGCTTGCAGCTTCTTGGCGATCGCGTCCATCAACATGCCGCCAATGTCAGTGCCGAAAGCGTTGTCGATTTCACGGATGCAGGTCGGGCTGGTGACGTTGATTTCGGTGAGGTTTTCACCGATCACGTCCAGACCAACGAACAGCAGACCTTTTTCACGCAGGGTCGGGCCGACTTGTGCGGCGATCCAGCGATCCTTGTCGGTCAGTGGACGCGCTTCACCACGGCCACCGGCGGCGAGGTTGCCACGGGTTTCGCCCTGCGCCGGAATCCGCGCCAGGCAGTAATCCACCGGCTCGCCGTCGATCATCAGGATGCGCTTGTCGCCGTCCTTGATCGCCGGCAGGTAGGCCTGGCCCATGATCTGCTGGCCACCGAGGGCGGTCAGGGTTTCCAGAATCACCGACAGGTTCGGGTCACCGGCGCGGTGACGGAAGATCGACGTGCCGCCCATGCCGTCCAGCGGCTTGAGGATCACGTCGCCGTGTTTGGCGGCGAACTCGCGCAGCACGTCGGCGCGGCGGCTGACGATGGTCGGCGGCGTGCACTGCGGGAACAGCGTGGCGAACAGCTTTTCATTGCAGTCGCGCAGGCTCTGCGGTTTGTTCACCACCAGCACGCCAGCGGTTTCGGCCTGTTCGAGCAGGTAGGTGGAGTAAACGAACTCCATGTCGAACGGCGGATCCTTGCGCATCAGGATCACGTCCAGATCGCTCAGCAGGTTGTCCTGTTCGGCGTCCAGTTCGAACCATTTTTCCGGGTTGGCGAAGACCTTCAGCGGCTTCATGCGCGCCCGGGCCTGACCTTCAGCCTGATACAGGTCGCGCTGTTCCATGTAGAACAGTTCCCAGCCACGTTTTTGCGCGGCCAGCAGCATGGCCAGCGAGCTATCCTTTTTATAGGAAATGCTGGCGATAGGGTCCATGACAATCCCGACGCGAACGCTCATTGGGTTTTCCTCGAAAATTGGCTAGCGGATCGGTATGAAAAAAGTGCCGCCAGAGTGGCGCCGGGCGGGTTTGCGGTCAAGGGAAAACCCGTCGATAGATTGCATCTGGAGACTGTGCTAAAAAGGCTGCCATGCAGTGCTGGCCCTTGAACATCAAGGGTTTCCAGCCATTACTCATCGCAAAACGGACAATTTGATTCGCAAAGGCGACGGTAGAGCCCCCTTATGGAACAGCAGTCCAGCGCCTTGAAGGTCATGGTCATCGACGACTCGAAAACGATTCGTCGCACCGCCGAAACCTTGTTGAAAAATGTGGGGTGCGAAGTCATCACGGCGATCGACGGTTTCGACGCATTGGCCAAGATCGCCGACAACCATCCGGGGATCATTTTTGTCGACATCATGATGCCGCGTCTGGATGGTTATCAGACCTGCGCTTTAATCAAGAACAACAGTGCGTTCAAGGCCACACCGGTGATCATGCTGTCATCGCGCGACGGGCTGTTCGACAAGGCCAAGGGGCGGATTGTCGGTTCTGATCAATTTTTGACCAAGCCTTTCAGCAAGGAAGAACTGCTCAACGCGATTCAGGCCCATGTTCCGGGCTTCGCCGCCGTTTTGCCGCAGTAACACACGTACAGAGACACGCGGCCAGCGGGCCGGGTGTCGACAAGAAAAATGGGGAAGACCATGGCACGTATCCTGATCGTCGATGATTCGCCGACTGAAATGTACAAACTGACCGGCATGCTCGAAAAGCACGGCCATGAAGTGTTGAAGGCCGAGAATGGCGCCGACGGCGTGGCCCTGGCCCGTCAGGAAAAACCCGACGCCGTGCTGATGGACATTGTCATGCCCGGCCTCAATGGTTTTCAGGCCACCCGTCAGTTGACCAAGGATGCCGACACCAGTCACATCCCGGTGATCATCATCACCACCAAGGATCAGGAAACCGACAAGGTCTGGGGCACTCGCCAGGGCGCCAAGGATTACCTGACCAAACCGGTCGACGAAGACACCCTGATCAAGACCCTGAACAACGTGCTCAAAGGCTGATCGCGCGACCATGAGCGAATCGCTGACTGCGTTCGAACTGCTCTGGCAGATCGACCAGCGCTGCCGCTTGCTGGCGGCGGACTTGCCGTCGCAAGCGGCGCGCCAGGATCGCTGGAGCGGCATCGGCTTTCGCCTCGGCGAGCATTGGTATGTGGCGCCGATGGGTGAAGTCAGTGAAGTGCTGCACGAGCCGCGCTTCACGCAATTGCCCGGGGTCAAGCCGTGGGTCAAAGGGGTGGCTAACCTGCGTGGGCGGCTGCTGCCGATCATGGATCTGTGCGGCTTCTTCGGTCATGAACTGTCGCCGTTGCGTAAACAGCGGCGGGTGTTGGTGGTCGAACATGGCGATGTGTTCGCCGGGTTGATGGTCGATGAAGTCATCGGCCTGCAGCATTTTGAGCAGGGCAGTTTTGAACCGCTGTCGATCAGCAAGCGCCAGGGCTCGAAGGCCGAATTCGTCAAAGGCTATTTCCGCCGTGAGCAGAACTGGCGGGTGTTCAGTTTGTTCGCGTTGGCGAAATCCCCGGTGTTCATGAGCGTTGCGATATAACCGATTCAACACCGTCCCCTGTGGGAGCGAGCCTGCTCGCGAAGAGGGCGTGTCAGGCAAGATAAATATTGGCTGACCCAGCGCTTTCGCGAGCAGGCTCGCTCCCACAGGGATTGCAGCAGGCCTCAAAGGTGTGGGTTAAGGGCGAGGACCGATGATAAAAGCAAAAACAGGCAAGCCGGCGGAAGGATCGCGCAGTCGCTCGCAGATCATCGTGCTGTTCATCGCACTGATCGTGTTCATCATGCTGCTGTTCGCCAACTTCGCTTACCTCAACACCCAGGCGAACTACGACAAACAGTACATCGGCCACGCCGGTGAGCTGCGCGTGCTCTCGCAACGTATCGCCAAAAACGCCACCGAAGCCGCCGCCGGCAAGGCTGCCGCGTTCAAGTTGCTCAGCGATGCGCGTAACGATTTCGCTCAGCGCTGGGGTTACCTGAAGAAGGGTGACCCGGCCACCGGCCTGCCGCCCGCGCCGGCCACCGTGCGCCCGGAAATGCGCGCCGTGCAGCTGGATTGGGAACGCCTGCTGAAAAACACCGACGCCATCCTGTCCAGCGAACAGACCGTGCTGTCGTTGCATCAGGTCGCCGCGACGCTGGCCGAAACCGTGCCGCAGTTGCAGATCGAATACGAAAAAGTCGTCGAAATCCTTCTGCAACGCGGTGCTCCGGCGGCGCAAGTGGCGATGGCCCAGCGCCAATCGCTACTCGCCGAACGCATCCTCGGCGCGGTCAACACCGTGCTTGCCGGCGACGAAAACTCCCAGCAAGCCGCCGATGCCTTTGGCCGCGATGCCACCCGTTTCGGCCAAGTGCTGAACGGCATGCTGCAAGGCAACCCGGCGCTGAAAATCAGCCAGGTCGAAGACCGCGATGCCCGTGCACGCCTGAGCGAAATCTCCGAGCTGTTCCAGTTCGTCTCCGGCTCGGTCGATGAAATCCTCGAAACCTCGCCGGAGCTGTTCAAAGTGCGGGAGTCGGCGAGCAACATCTTCAGCCTCTCGCAAACCCTGCTCGACGAAGCCTCGCACTTGGCCACTCGCTTCGAAAATCTTGCCGGTGGGCGCAACACCGACACCATCGGTGGTTACGTCCTCGGTTTGCTGGCGCTGGCCTCGATCATCCTCATCGGTCTGGTCATGGTCCGGGAAACCAACCGCCAGTTGCGCGAAACCGCCGAGAAGAACGAGCGCAATCAGAACGCGATCATGCGTCTGCTCGACGAAATTGAAGACCTCGCTGACGGTGACCTCACCGTGACTGCCTCGGTGACCGAAGACTTCACCGGCACCATCGCCGACTCGATCAACTATTCCGTCGACCAGTTGCGCGACCTGGTCGCGACCATCAACCTCACCGCCGGCCAGGTCGCCGCCGCCGTTCAGGAAACCCAGGCCACCGCCATGCACCTGGCCCAGGCCTCAGAGCATCAGGCGCAGCAGATTTCCGAAGCCTCGACCGCGATCAGCGACATGGCCGAATCCATCGATCAGGTCTCGGCCAACGCCGCCGAGTCTTCGGCGGTCGCCGAGCGCTCGGTGGAAATCGCCAACAAGGGCAACGAGGTGGTGCACAACACCATCCACGGCATGGACAACATTCGCGAGCAGATTCAGGACACCGCCAAACGCATCAAGCGCCTCGGCGAGTCATCGCAGGAAATCGGCGACATCGTCAGCCTGATCGACGACATCGCCGACCAAACCAATATCCTCGCCCTCAACGCGGCGATTCAAGCGTCGATGGCCGGTGATGCCGGGCGTGGTTTTGCCGTGGTCGCCGACGAAGTACAACGCTTGGCCGAGCGCTCGTCCGCCGCCACGCGGCAGATCGAAACCCTGGTGCGGGCAATTCAGACCGACACCAACGAAGCGGTCATCTCGATGGAACAAACCACCACCGAGGTGGTGCGTGGCGCGCGACTGGCGCAGGATGCCGGTGTGGCCCTGGAAGAAATCGAAGGCGTATCGAAGACCCTCGCGGCGCTGATTCAAAGCATCTCCAACGCAGCGCAGCAGCAGACGACTTCGGCCGGGCAGATCTCGCTGACGATGAACGTGATCCAGCAGATCACCTCGCAGACCTCGTCCGGTTCCACGGCCACCGCCGAGAGCATCGGCAACCTGACGAAAATGGCCAGTCAGTTACGGCGTTCGGTGTCCGGATTCACCTTGCCGGCGGCGACAGATAAAGCGTGAGTGGAGTGGTTATGGGTGATCGGCACGACTATGTGGCCCTCGAATGGGTCAAAGGCGAAATTGCCGAAACGCTGAAGCTGGCGCATCAGGCGATTGAAGCCGTGCTCGATGATCCGCAGGCCTTTCCCGGGCTGGACGAGTGCCTGGATTACATCCATCAGGTCCACGGCAGTTTGCAGATGGTCGAGTTCTACGGCGCAGCCTTGCTCGCCGAAGAAATGGAGCATCTGGTCGAAGCCTTGCAGCATGAGCGCGTCAGCCATCGCGACGAAGCCCTGCACCTGTTGCTGCAAGCCCTCGGGCAATTGCCGATTTACCTCGACCGCGTGCAGAGCGCCCGGAGAGATTTGCCGTTGGTGGTGCTGCCGCTGATCAACGATCTGCGCAGTGCCCGTGGCGAAAGCCTGCTCTCGGAAACCAGCCTGTTCAGCCCGCAACTGCCCGAACTGGCGCCGCTAAACGCAGAAGCGTTGGCACTGCTCGAGCCGGCAGAACTGCCGAACGTGTTGCGCAAACTGCGGCAGACGCTGCAAATGGCCTTGGTCGGTTTGCTGCGCGAACAGGATGACCAGACCCACCTCGATTATCTGGCGAAAGTCTTCACCCGCCTCGAAGCGCTGAGCGCTGACTCGCCGCTGAGCCCGCTGTGGCAAGTCGCCTCGGCGCTGGTCGAAGGCATGCGCGCAGGCGTCATCGCCAACAGCCCGGCGCTGCGCAGCCTGTTCAAGGATGCCGACAAAGAGCTCAAGCGCCTGCTCGAGCACGGCATGGCCGGCCTCAACCAGGCGCCACCGCCAGAGCTGCTGAAAAGCCTGTTGTTCTATATTGCCAAAGCCGAACATCCCACCGGGCAGATGCTGACCATGAAAGATCGCTACTCCCTGGACGACGCGTTGCCCGACAGCGCGATGGTCGACGAAGAACGCGCGCGCCTGGCCGGCCCCGACCGCGATGCGATGCGCTCGGTGCTGGCGGCGTTGTGTGAAGAACTGGTGCGGGTCAAAGAGCGCCTCGACCTGTTCGTGCGCAGCGACCGCCAGCACACCTCGGATCTGGAAAGCCTGCTCGCACCGCTGCGGCAGATCGCCGACACTCTCGCGGTGCTCGGCTTTGGCCAGCCGCGCAAAGTGATCATCGATCAACTGGCGGTGGTCTTGAGCATCGCCCAAGGCCAGCGTGAACCGAACGACGCCGTTCTGATGGACGTCGCCGGCGCCTTGCTCTACGTCGAAGCGACCCTGGCCGGGATGGTCGGCACCGTCGAACCGGAAAGTCCGGAAGACGCGCGCCTGCCGACCACCGACCTGACGCAGATCCATCAGATCGTGATCAAGGAAGCACGCATCTGCCTGCAACAGGCCAAGGACATGATCGTCGACTACATCGACGCCGATTGGGATCGCCAGCAACTGCAACCACTGCCGGCGCTGTTGACCCAGGTGCGCGGGGCACTGGCGATGATTCCGCTGAACCGCGCGGCGAGTCTGGTCGAGGCCTGCAACGGGTTTATCCGCGAACATCTGCTGCTCGATCCGCACGAACCGGGTTGGGAGCAACTCGATCATCTGGCCGATGTCATCAGCAGCCTCGAGTATTACCTCGAACGCTTGAGCGACGACCCGCAGGCGCCGAGCGAGCAGTTGCTGGATGTCGCGCAGAAGTCCCTCGCCAGTCTCGGTTTCTTTCCCGATGAACAGCCCGGCGCGCAGCATGTGCCGGTACTCGACGACGTGCTCAGCCCCAGCGAAGCGCTGGTGATGCAGGACATGCAGGCGCTCGATGACCCGGAAACCGTGCAGTCGCTGGCCGATGTTTTGGCCAGCCCGGTGTCAGCGGTCAATCCACCTGCACTGATTACACCCGGCAGCCTGATGCCGCCGCCGGCCGATGAAGAACCGGTCGACGATGAGCTGCGCGAAGTGTTCCTCGAAGAGACCGATGAGGTCCTCGAAGTCCTCCACGAATACCTGCCGCGCTGGTCGGCCAATCCGCAGGATCGCGCCGCGCTGACTGAACTTCGTCGCGCCTTCCACACCCTCAAGGGCAGCGGGCGCATGGTGCGTGCACTGATCCTCGGTGAACTGGCCTGGGCGGTGGAAAACCTGCTCAACCGTGTGCTGGAACAGAGCGTCGAGCCCGGCTCGGTGGTGCAGCAACTGCTCACCGACACGGTGCTGTTGCTGCCGGAACTGATCAACGAATTCGCCACTAACAGTCAGCGACAGCGCAGCGATGTCGACCAGCTCGCCGCACGCGCTCACGCCTTGGCCAAGGGTGACGAGCCGCTGGCCGCCGAAGACGTCGACGATGTGGCGGCGCTCGATCCGCTGTTGCTGGAGATCTTCCGTAACGAAGCGGAAACCCACCTCGCCAGCCTCAACCGCTTCCTCGATCAAGCCGCCGAACATGTGCCGTTGCCCGCCAGCGACGAACTGCAACGCGCCCTGCATACGCTCAAGGGCAGCGCCTCGATGGCCGGCGTATTGCCGATTGCCGAACTCGCTGCACCGCTCGATCAACTGGCCCGCGAGTTCAAGGCGCACCAGTTGCCGCTGGACCTCGACGAGGTGGAATTGCTGCTCGAAGCCGAGGGCCTGCTCCGCGTCGGCCTGCGTCAGCTCAAGCATGATCCGCTGGCGCCGATTGTCGGTGCGCAGTCGCTGATCAAACGCTCGGAAACCCTGCTCGCCGAGCGCCTGGCGTCGATCCTCGATGCGCCACACAGCGGCCTGCGGATCAAACGCGATCCGCAACTGATCAACAACTTCCTTGCTCAAGGCATGGACATCCTGCTCGACGCCGAAAGTCTGTTACAGCGCTGGCAGCAACACCCCGGCGAGCGTCAGGAACTCAGCGCCTTGCTGGATGAACTGACCACCCTCGGCGAAGGCGCGCACCTGGCCGATCTGCTGCCGGTGGATGTGCTCTGTGAAGCCTTGCTCGACCTCTATGGCGCGGTGGAAGAAAGCAGCCTGGCGGTCAGCGAACAGTTTTTCCGCGAAGCGCAGAACGCCCACGAAGCACTGATCAACATGCTCGACGAACTGGCCGCAGGCCAGGAAGTCACCCCGCAACCGGCACGGATCCGGGCGTTGCATGATCTGCTCGATCAAAGCCTTGATCCGTCGTCCATGGGCCTGATTCGCAGCGATGGCAGCCGCACCCTGAGCATCCGTGAACTGGGTAGCGCCACGGCGGAGTTGCAGCAGGCGGCCACCCCGTTTGCAGCGGATGACGAGATCGTCGAGATCTTTATCGAAGAGGCCGTGGACATCCTCGACAGCGCCGGCCAGGCCTTGCAGCGTTGGCTCAATGACCCGGACAACGCCGCGCCGCTGTCCTCGTTGCAGCGCGATTTGCACACCCTCAAGGGCGGCGCACGGATGGCCGAAGTCGAGATCATCGGCGATCTGGCTCAGGAACTGGAAAGCCTCTACGAAGGTTTGGTCGATCGTCGCTACAGCCACAGCGAAGCGTTGGGGCGCTTGCTGCTCAAGAGCCATGAGCGTTTGGCGCTGCTGGTGGAGCAACTGCAACAGCATCAGCCACTGACGCCAGCAGACGATTTGATCGAAACCCTGCGTCAGCTGCGCCAGGGCCAAAGCGTTAGCGAAACGCCCCAGCCAGTGGCCGATCACGACAGCGCCGGGCACGATCCGGAATTGCTGGAGATCTTCCTCGAAGAAGGTTTCGACATCATCGAAAACTCCGGCGCCGCGCTGCTGCGCTGGCAGGCCGAGCCGGGCAATCGTCAGGAAGTGGAAACCCTGTTGCGCGATTTGCACACGCTCAAGGGCGGCGCGCGGATGGTCGAGATCGGCCCGATTGGCGACCTCGCCCATGAGCTGGAATACCTTTACGAAAGTCTCTCTACCGGGGCATTGCAACCCTCGGCGGAACTGTTTGCATTGGTGCAGCGCGGCCATGATCGGCTGGCACAAATGCTCGATGGCGTGCGCGCCGGGCAACCGTGCCCGCCGGCCGATCGGCTGATCAATGCGATCCAGAATTTCAGCCACCCGGTGACGCCCGACACGCCGCCAGTGTTGCCGGTGCCGGTCAAGACTGACGTGGCGCCGCCAGCCGCCGACGCTGGTGCGGACATGGTCAAGGTCTCCGCCGAACTGCTTGATGAGCTGGTCAATCTGGCCGGCGAAACCTCGATCTTCCGTGGCCGTATCGAGCAGCAAGTCAACGACGCACAGATTGCCCTGAATGAGATGGAAACCACCATCGAGCGCATGCGCGATCAGTTGCGCCGCCTCGACACTGAAACTCAGGGACGGATTCTCAGCCGTCAGCAAGTGGATGCCGAACGCCTCGGCTACGAAGAGTTCGACCCGCTGGAAATGGACCGCCATTCGCAGTTGCAGCAACTGTCGCGGGCGCTGTTCGAATCGGCCTCAGATTTGCTCGACCTCAAGGAAACCCTCGACCGCCGCAACCACGACGCCGAGAACCTGTTGCAGCAACAGGGCCGCATCAACACCGAATTGCAGGAAGGCCTGATGCGCACGCGCATGGTGCCGTTCGAGCGCATGCTGCCGCGCCTCAAACGCATCGTCCGCCAGGTCGCCGAAGAGCTGAACAAAGACGTCGCCTTTGTCGTCGGCAACGCCGAGGGCGAGATGGATCGCAACGTACTCGAGCGCATGGCCGCGCCGCTGGAGCACATGCTGCGCAACGCCGTCGACCATGGTCTGGAGTCGGCCGAAGTGCGGCTGGCGGCGGGTAAACCGGCGCAGGGCACGATAAGCCTGGACCTGTCCCGCGAGGGCGGCGACATCGTTTTCGATATTCGCGACGACGGCGCCGGGGTGCCGCTGGAAGCGGTGCGCAAGAAGGCGATCAAACGGGGTCTGCTCGCGCCAAATGCCGAGATCAGCGACCGCGACGTGTTGCAGTTCATCCTCCAGCCGGGTTTTTCCACGGCGGAAAAGATCACGCAGATTTCCGGACGCGGCGTCGGCATGGACGTGGTGCACGAAGAAGTCCGCCAGTTGGGCGGGACCATGAGCATCGACTCGGTGCCGGGGCAGGGCGTGCATTTCCGCATTCGGCTGCCGTTCACTGTGTCGGTCAACCGCGCGTTGATGGTGCAGTGCGGCGAGGACCAATACGCGATCCCGCTGAACACCATCGAAGGCATCGTCCGTGTTCTGCCGAATGATCTGGAAGGGCACTTCCGCCAGGATCCGCCGCGCTACCACTACGGCGGCCAGACCTATGAACTGTGCTACCTGGGCGAGCTGCTGAAAACCGCGCCACGGCCGAAACTGCTCGGGCAGAATCTGCCGTTGCCGGTGTTGCTGGTGCATTACAACGACCGGCACATCGCGGTGCAGGTCGATGCCATGGCCGGCACCCGCGAGATCGTGGTCAAGAGCCTCGGCGCCCAATTTGCGGCGGTGCAAGGCGTGTCCGGCGCGACGATTCTCGGCGATGGCCGGGTGGTGCTGATTCTCGATTTGCTCGCGCCGATCCGCGCGATGCAGGCGCGGATTGTGCAGGCGCCGACGCTGCCGGAGATCGACAGTGAACCGCAAAAACCGCTGCTGGTGATGGTGGTCGACGACTCGGTCACCGTGCGCAAGGTCACCAGCCGCTTGCTCGAGCGTCACGGCATGAACGTGCTGACCGCCAAGGACGGGGTCGACGCGATGCTGCTGCTCGAAGAACACATGCCCGACCTGATGCTGCTCGACATCGAAATGCCGCGCATGGACGGCTTCGAAGTCGCCACTCAGGTGCGCAACGACGAACGCCTGCAACACCTGCCGATCATCATGATCACCTCGCGCACCGGGCAGAAACACCGCGACCGTGCGATGGCCATCGGCGTCAACGACTACCTCGGCAAGCCGTATCAGGAGTCGGTGTTGCTTGAAAGCATTGCCCAGTGGAGCAAGAAACATGCATGAGCGCCGCCACAATCAGCGCACCAGCCAACTCACCGGCCTGCTGCTGCCGCTGGCGGATCGCAATTTGATCCTGCCTAACGTCGCTGTCGCTGAGTTGATTGACTATCAGGCCAGTGCCTTCGATCTGGATACGCCGTCGTGGTATCTGGGCCGTGTGACGTGGCGTGAGCGGCAGATCCCGCTGCTGAGTTTTGAATCGGCCTGCGGGCAGAAAATCGTCATTGGCGAGCGCGCGCGGATCGTGATTCTCAATGCGCTGGGCGGGTTGCCGGAGCTGAAGTTCATTGCGCTGCTGGTGCAGGGGATTCCGCGTTCGTACAAGCTTGATAGCCAGCTGAGTTATGTCGACGTGCCGTTGTGCTCGCTGGAGCAGGCGGCGGTGCAGGTCGGGGAGCAGGTGGCGAAGGTGCCGGATTTGTTGGGGCTGGAGCAGTTGTTGGTGGATGCGGGACTGGTTCACTGATCCTGAGTTTGCGGTGATCTTGCTGGCCTCTTCGCGAGCAGGCTCGCTCCCACATTGGATCTTCAGTGATCCCGGATTTTGCGTACGACACAGACCCCCTGTGGGAGCGAGCCTGCTCGCGAAAGCGCCCGTCGCCACACTCCAATCCGACAGACAAATCCTCAATCTCTGTGCGCAATAAACGCCTTTTAGTCGCGTTGTTTAAAGACACCCGGTGTTACGGCTCCCCAGCCTACAAATCCTTGCGCCGCTGCCTACGCATGCACCAGAATCCGCCGGCTTGTGCGCCTTGGGCATGCTGCGTAACTTGATTCCGTCACTGATTTCCAGTGATCGGGTTTAGCAGCCCGTGGTTAATCTAAGGGTGCACATACATCATCGCCAGGCTCAGCGCCTGCATTCGATGGCGGCTGTGCGCAGGGCGCTTCGGCGCGCCGGCTTCCTTAGGTTCCCCGGTCTGCTAACCTGCGTTCAGCTGCCACCCCTTCTTTTAGCAGAGAAGCGGTTCCAGCTTAATTTCGGAACCTGAAGATGATTAAACCAACGCCTAACCCCCCGCTCGCAGACCCGGCATCCCCCTACGAATCCCCCGACTCCAAGAAATTCCACGAAGCCGCCGAACGCGCCCTCGACCATTACCTCGGCCCTACCAACGCCGACCTGATGGCCACGCCTTACACCCCCAACACGCTGTACATGGCCAACCCCCATGCCGACACCGAATCCCTGCTGGCCGACGCCAGTGAAACCCTTGGCTCGGCCACGGTCATGCTCAACAATCACGCGGCAACGGTGGACGGCACGCACCGCAAGACTGTGCAAGGTATTGCGCAGGTGGTGATGGTGGCGGAGATGGCTGTGAATCGGGTGTTGGACAGGCTAGTGCCGACATGACTGAGTAATGTGGTGATCTCACTGGCCCCTTCGCGAGCAGGCTCGCTCCCACATTTGGAATGCGTTCTCCTGTAGGCGCTGCGGCACGCTGCGATCTTTTGATCTTGATTCTGAAGATCAAAAGATCGCAGCCTCGTTTCACTCGGCAGCTCCTACAGAATTTGGGTGAACAACTCAAAACCTTGCTCGCGCAGGCGTCGGCGAACGTTACGCTCAGCGTAATGATTCACCACCGCGCTTGATTGATGCCCCCACCCCACACGCCTACCTTAGCTCCACGACAGCGAACCCCGTGGAGTGAGCATGACAACAACAATTTCCCCCGACTCGCGCTGGACGCGGCGGCGCGATGAGAAGCAGCGCCGCCTCGACAAGGTGCGTGGGCTGGCCGACGGTGTGGTGTTGCCCACCGACAAGATCGTCGCCGCGCTCGAAGCGCTGATTCATCCCGGCGACCGTGTGGTGCTGGAGGGCAACAACCAGAAGCAGGCGGATTTTCTTTCGCGCTCGCTGGCCAAAGCCGATCCGGAAAAACTTCACGACCTGCACATGATCATGCCCAGCGTCGGTCGCTCCGAGCACCTCGACCTGTTCGAACGCGGTATCGCCCGCAAGCTCGATTTCTCCTTCGCCGGCACGCAAAGCCTGCGCATCAGCCAGTTGCTCGAAGACGGTTTGCTGGAAATCGGCGCGATCCACACCTACATCGAACTCTACGCGCGGCTGGTGGTGGACCTGATTCCCAACGTCGTGCTCTCGGCCGGGTTCATGGCCGACCGCGCCGGCAACATCTATACCGGCCCCAGCACAGAAGACACCCCGGCACTGATCGAACCGGCCGCGTTCAGCGACGGCATCGTCATCGTCCAGGTCAACCAGTTGGTCGACGACGTCAGCGAACTGCCGCGCGTGGACATCCCCGCCTCATGGGTCGACTTCGTGGTGGTGGCCGACAAGCCGTTCTACATCGAGCCGCTGTTCACCCGCGACCCGCGGCACATCAAACCTGTGCACGTGTTGATGGCGATGATGGCGATCCGCGGCATCTACGAAAAACACAACGTGCAGTCGCTCAACCACGGCATCGGTTTCAACACCGCCGCCATCGAATTGATCCTGCCGACCTACGGTGAATCCCTCGGCCTCAAAGGCAAGATCTGCCGCAACTGGACGCTCAACCCGCACCCGACGCTGATCCCGGCGATCGAGAGCGGTTGGGTCGAAAGCGTGCATTGCTTCGGCACTGAACTGGGCATGGAAAACTACATCGCCGCGCGCCCCGACGTGTTCTTCACCGGCCGCGACGGCTCGCTGCGTTCCAACCGGATGTTCTGCCAACTCGCCGGGCAGTACGCGGTGGACCTGTTTATCGGCGCGACGTTGCAAGTGGACGGCGATGGTCATTCCTCGACCGTCACCCGTGGTCGCCTCGCCGGTTTCGGCGGTGCACCGAACATGGGCCATGACCCGCGCGGTCGGCGTCACGGCACCCCGGCCTGGCTGGATATGCGCCACGACGATGCGCAGCAACCGATGCTCGAACGCGGCAAAAAACTCGTGGTGCAAATGGTCGAAACCTTCCAGGAGGGCGGCAAACCGACCTTCGTCGAAACCCTCGACGCCGTGGAAGTGGCGAAGAAAAGCGGCATGCCGCTGGCGCCGATCATGATCTACGGCGACGACGTCACCCACCTGCTCACCGAAGAAGGCATCGCCTACCTGTACAAGGCGCGCTCGCTGGAAGAGCGCCAGGCGATGATCGCCGCCGTCGCCGGTGTCACTGCCATCGGCCTGCGCCACAACCCGAAAGACACCGAACGCATGCGCCGCGAAGGCCTGATTGCCTTGCCCGAAGACCTCGGCATCCGCCGCACCGACGCCACCCGCGAACTGCTGGCGGCGAAAAGCGTGGCCGATCTGGTCGAGTGGTCTGGCGGCCTGTACAACCCGCCCGCCAAATTCAGGAGCTGGTAATGCACGCATTTAATCTGCAAGCGAAACCGCTGTCCCTGGCTGATCGATTGGCCGATCTGGCGGTGGACGCGTTGATCGACGAAGCCGATCTGTCGCCAAAACCGGCACTGGTCGACCGTCGCGGCAATGGCGCGCACACCGATCTGCACCTGGGCCTGATGCACGCTTCGGCGCTGTCGTTGTGGCCGGCGTTCAAGGAGATGGCTGAAGCGGCGGTTGCAATCGGCGAAGTCGATTCAACCTTGCGCGAAGCGATTGGCCGGATCGGTCGCGAAGGTGAGCAATCGATGCTCGCGACCACCAACGGCGTGAATACGCATCGCGGGGCGATCTGGGCCTTGGGTCTGTTGGTGACCGCCGCTGCACTGGAACCGCAATCCTCCAGCGCCAATGCCGTAACCCTGCGCGCCGCACGTCTGGCCTTGCTGGATGACCGCTACGCACCCAATCCGTTAAGCCACGGCGCGCAAGTCGCCCTGCGTTATGGCGCACGCGGTGCTCGTGAAGAAGCACAACTCGGCTTCCCTTCGGTGCTGCAACGCGGCCTGCCACAACTCAAACGCAGTCGCGCCAACGGCCACGGCGAGCAGAACGCCCGACTCGACGCCTTGCTCGCGATCATGACCGATCTCGCCGATACCTGCGTGCTCTACCGCGCCGGCGAGGAAGGCCTGTACGCCATGCAAAGCGGCGCGCAAGCGGTGCTCGACGCCGGTGGCAGCGCGAGCCTCAGCGGTCGTCGCCGCTTGCACGAACTGGATCAACAACTCATCGCATTGAATGCCTCGCCCGGTGGCGCCGCCGACTTGCTCGCCGCCACGCTGCTGCTCGATCGCATCGAGCGCGACGGCATCCTTCAGGGAGCGTTTTGATGGAAACCCTATCGTTTGAATTCCCCGCCGGGCAGCCGCCACGCGGGCGTGCGCTGGTCGGTTGTGTCGGTTCGGGGGATCTGGAAGTACTGATCGAACCGGGTCTGGCCGGCAAGCTGACGATCAATGTGCAGACCTCGGTCAACGGCGCGCAACTGCGCTGGCAGCACCTGTTTGCGCGGATGTTCGACGGCACCACGCCGCCGGCCATGGCCATCGATATCCACGATTTCGGCGCGACGCCGGGGGTGGTGCGCTTGCGTCTGGAACAAGGTTTCGAGGAGATCGGCCATGACTGACAGCGCAGCGTTGCTCAACAAACACAGCTTCGTCGAACTCGGCGCGCGGCAACGGGCGAAAGCCTTGCTCGACGCCGGCAGCTTTCGCGAATTGCTCGATCCGTTTCAACGGGTGATGTCGCCGTGGCTTGAACGCCAGGGCGTGGTGCCGCAGGCCGATGACGGCGTGGTGATCGCCAAGGGCAGCCTCGACGGTTTACCGGTGGTCATCGCCGCGATTGAAGGTGCATTTCAGGGCGGCAGCCTCGGCGAAGTCGGCGGGGCGAAGATTGCTGGCGCGTTGGAGCTGGCGGCTGAAGACAACCGTAAAGGCATCCCGACGCGCGCGGTGTTGCTGCTGGAAACCGGTGGTGTGCGTTTGCAGGAAGCCAATCTCGGGCTGGCGGCGATTGCCGATATTCACGCGGCGATTGTCGATCTGCAGCAGTACCAACCGGTGGTTGGCGTGGTCGCCGGCAGTGTCGGTTGCTTTGGCGGTATGTCGATTGCGGCGGCACTGTGCAGCTATTTGCTGGTGACCCAGGAAGCACGCCTCGGACTGAACGGCCCGCAAGTGATCGAGCAAGAGGCAGGGATCGAAGAATACGACTCCCGCGACCGGCCCTTCATTTGGAGCCTGACCGGTGGCGAACAGCGTTTCGCCAGTGGTCTGGTGGATCGTTATGTCGCCGATGACGTGGCGAAGATTCGTCAGCAGGTCGGCGAATTGCTCCAGCAAGGTTTGCCGGCGCAACCGCGTAGCCAGCGCGCCGAGTGGTTTCTGCAACGCCTGAGCAGTCTGAACACTGACCCGCAAATCGAACCGTCGGTGGTTCGCGATCTGTATCAAGGAGAGCGCTCATGAGCGGTTACTCACTGCGCGGTTTGAACTGGTTTAACGCCTTGAGCGCGGGCGCTAAAAACATCGGAGGGTTGCCGCCATCGTTGAAGGTGGCCGACGGTGAGCTGGGCCGCTTTATCGCTGTGGTCGCTGACCCGGACAGTCGTTTCCCGCGTGCGCGCAACGGCGAAGTCGGTTTGCTCGAAGGCTGGGGTCTGGCCAAGGCTGTGGATGACGCGATCAGTGCTGATCGTGATAAAGCGCAGAAGCGTCCGATCATCGCCATCGTCGATGTACCGAGCCAGGCTTATGGTCGGCGCGAAGAAGCGCTCGGCATTCATCAGGCGTTGGCCGGTGCGGCAGACAGTTATGCCCGCGCACGGCTGGCCGGGCACCCGGTGATTGCGCTGCTGGTGGGCAAAGCCATGTCCGGGGCGTTTCTCGCTCATGGTTATCAGGCCAATCGTTTGATTGCGCTGCGCGATCCGGGCGTGATGGTGCATGCAATGGGCAAGGCGTCGGCGGCGCGGGTGACCTTGCGCAGTGTTGAAGAGCTGGAAGCGCTGGCCGCCAGTGTGCCGCCGATGGCGTATGACATCGACAGCTACGCCAGCCTCGGATTGCTCTGGGAAACCCTGTCGGTGCAGCAGATTGAACAGCCGACCGTAGAGGATCTGGCACGGGTGAACGAATGCCTGAAACAGGCCATCAGCGATATCTCCAGCACTGACTTGAGCAATCGCCTCGGCGCGAAAAACCGTGCGGCCTCCAGCAAGGTTCGCGAACTGCTGAGGGCACAGTGGTGAACACGCCTCTGGCCCACGACTTGCTCTGGGGCATGAGCCCGGCGCAGTTGCCGGCGGATGCGCCGTTGTGGGCAGTCGAGTCGCTGGCCGCCGGGCAACCGGTGGTGGTACGGCGGGCGTTGAGTGCTGACGGTTTCGTCGCGGTCGGCGTGCGCGGTGTATTGCGCGAACAGCGGCTGGCGGCGTTTATGGCGGTCGATTCGATTGCCTGTCGGGTCAGTCCCGAAGCGCTTTGTCATGTTGAGTGCGAGCGCGATCTGCCGGTCATGCAGGCACTCAAACAATTGCGGCCGATGCTCGACGATTGCGGTTGGATCTGGGGTGTCAGCGGCAGTGTCGGGTTTGAATTGGCCAGTGGTTTTATCGCGATGCACGCGGCCAGTGACCTCGATCTGATTCTGCGGACACCGCAACTGATCACGCGTAATCAGGCACGCAAACTGGTTGAGCTTTTCGATCAAGCCGCGTGCCGGGTCGACCTGCAATTGCAGACGCCGTTCGGTGCTGTGGCGTTGCGTGAATGGGCCGGTGGTTCGGCGCGAGTGCTGCTGAAAAACGAGTATCAGGCCTGTTTGGTGGCTGACCCGTGGAACCCGCAGGAGCAGGCAGCGTGAGCAGTCTGCTGGTGTTCCCCGGCCAGGGTGCGCAGCAAGCGGGCATGCTCCAGCGCTTGCCCCGGGAAACGTTGACCGAGGCCAGCGATGTGCTCGGCGAAGATGTTTCGCTGCTCGATTCCAGCGAAGCGTTGCGCACGACAAGGGCGGTTCAGCTGTGCCTGCTGATCGCCGGCGTTTCAGCATCGCGTCAGTTATTGCACGACGGACTCATGGCGGATTACGTCGCGGGCCTGTCCATCGGCGCTTATCCGGCAGCGGTGGTTGCGGGTGCATTGAGCTTCAGCGATGCGCTGCATCTGGTCAGCCTGCGCGGTGAGTTGATGCAGCAGGCTTATCCACAAGGCTACGGCATGACCGCGATTATCGGTCTGCAGTTATCCACAGTCGAAACGCTGCTGGCGCAAGTGCACAGCAAGGATTCGCCGGTGTATCTGGCCAACATCAATGCCGACAATCAGGTGGTGATTGCCGGCAGTGACGAGGCCATGCAAGCGGTGGCTGAACTGGCGCGCAGTCGTGGCGCCGGTCTGGCAAAACGTTTGGCGGTGAGTGTGCCGTCGCACTGTCCGCTGCTGGACGAACCGGCGCAAACCCTTGCCGAAGCTTTCGCCATGGTTGAACTGAAAACGCCGAAAATCGCTTACCTGAGCGGCAGTCGCGCGCGCCCTGTGACCAAAGTAGAAGCGCTGCGCGACGACCTCGCCTTCAACATGTGCCGCGTGGTGGATTGGCGCGGCACCGTGCAAAGCGCCTACGAGCGCGGCGTACGGTTACAGATCGAACTGCCGCCCGGTGCGGTGCTGACCGGGCTGGCGCGCCGGGTGTTCGAGCAGGGCACCGTCACTGCCTTCGACAGTGCTCGTCTCGACACCTTGCAGGCGCTATTGCGAGAGGAGGGTGGCCGCCAACTCTAAAACCGCCGACTCAAGCTTCGAACAACAAAAACAACATTCGACGATGCACTTTGAGGACTACAACAATGATTATTTACGGTGTGGCGTTTCTCGCCTTTTGTACGCTGGTGGGTATCTGGGTCGGTGAACTGCTCGGCAAGCTGATCGGCGTCCCGGCCAACGTCGGCGGCGTCGGCATTGCGATGCTGCTGTTGATCGGCCTCGGCAGTTATCTGAACAAAAGCGGCTGGCTCAAGGGCAAGACTGAGCAGGGCGTCGAGTTCTGGAGCGCCATCTACATTCCGATCGTGGTCGCCATGGCCGCGCAGCAAAACGTCTATGGCGCGTTGAAGGGCGGGCCGATGGCGATTCTCGCCGGCACCCTCGCAGTGGTGATCGCTTTTGCCCTGGTGCCCGTGCTGACGCGCATGGGTAACAAGGAGCAGACCCCGATTGCTCCAGCCAAGACTGCGGGGTAATCGCCATGTACGAATCGATGATGAAAGTGATCACCGGCTACGGTTTGATCAGCGGGTTTCTGATTGTCGGGCTGACCATGTGGGTCTCCTACTGGATGTCCAACACCTTCACCAAGGGCCGTTTGCACGGCTCGGCCATCGCCATTCTGCTGGGGCTGGTGCTGTCGTATGTCGGCGGGGCACTGACCGGTGGGCAGAAAGGCGTGGTGGATATTCCGTTGTTGTCGGGTATCGGTCTGTTGGGTGGCGCGATGCTGCGCGATTTCGCGATTGTCGCCACGGCCTTCGGCGTGAGTGTCGATGAGCTGAAACGTGCAGGGTTCGTCGGGGTACTGGCGCTGTTTGTCGGTGTAGGAACATCTTTCGTGGCAGGGGTTGGCGTGGCGATGGCGTTCGGTTACACCGATGCCGTGAGCCTGACCACTATTGGTGCTGGCGCGGTGACCTACATCGTCGGCCCGGTGACCGGCGCGGCGATTGGCGCCAGTTCCGAGGTGATGGCGCTGTCGATTGCGGCGGGGCTGATCAAGGCGATTCTGGTGATGGTGATGACGCCGTTCGTGGCGCCGATGATTGGCCTGAACAATCCGCGCAGTGCAGTGATTTTCGGCGGCTTGATGGGCACGTCCAGCGGCGTGGCCGGCGGGTTGGCGGCGACCGATCCGAAGCTGGTGCCGTATGGTTGCCTGACTGCGGCGTTCTACACCGCGCTGGGCTGCCTGCTTGGGCCTTCGCTGTTGTTTTTGCTGATGCGTGGCTTGATGGGCTGACCGGGCTGACGTTTTCGCGAGCAGGCTCGCTCCCACATTTGGAATGCATTTTCCTGTGGGAGCGAGCCTGCTCGCGAAGGGGACAACTCGGTATCAGGCTTGCCGATTCGCATACATCCGACACTCCGCCAGCAACGCCAGCAAATTCGGATCCCGCTCCTTGGCCTTCAAAAACACCACCCCAATGTGCTGCTGCAACCGGTACTTCTCCTGCAACGGAATCAGCTTGACCCGATTCTCATACACCGCCGCAATCCTGCCTGGCAGCAACGCATAACCCACCCCCGAGCTGACCATACTCAACAGCGTGAAAATGTCATTCACCTGCATCGCCACCTTCGGTTCGAACCCCGCCTGCTTGAATACCCGGTTGCCGTCCTGATGGGTGGCAAAGCCCTGGGTCAAGGTAATAAAGGTTTCATCACGAACCTCGGCCAGATCGACTTCGCTGCGTTGCGCGAATTTTGAATCCGCCGGCGTGGCGAGGAAGATGTCGTCGGAGAACAGCGCAATCTGCTCGCAATCCGGGTCGTTGATGCTGTCGTCCAGCGACACCAGAATCGCGTCGACTTCCATGTTTTTCAGCTTGTAGAGCAGGTCGATGTTCGAGCCGAGGATCAGATCAATGTTGAGTTCGCTGCGGCGGATTTTCAGGCCCATGATCAGTTGCGGTACGGTTTTCACCGTCAGCGAATACAGCGAGCCGAGTTTGAAGCGTTCAGCCGAGAACCCGGCGGCTTCGCGGGTCAGGCGCACGCTTTCGACGACGTCGTTGATCAACTTCTGTGCGCGTTCTTCGAGCACGTAAGCGCTTTCCAGCGGCGTCAGGTTGCGCCCTTCGTGTTTGAACAGCGGGCAGCGCAGGGCGCTTTCCAGCGAGTGAATGGCGCGGTGCACGCTGACGTTGCTGGTCTGCAACTCGGCAGCGGCGCGGGCGAGGTTGCCGGTGCGCATGAAGGCGAGGAACACCTCGAGTTTTTTCAGGGTCAACTCTTCGTCGATCAGCATGGCGCGGACTCTTTTTAGAATGCGTCGATTGTGCCTTGAAGATCAAAAGATCGCAGCCTTCGGCAGCTCCTACATTGGAATGCGTTCGAAGGTTGGAGCTGCCGAAGGCTGCGATCTTTTGATTGCGCTTTTACGCTCAAGGCCCGAGCCTTGCGCGCTGCGGTAACGAATGTGAGGTGAGCAATACATGTATCACGGAGAACGATTGAACGCCTGGACCCATCTGGTCGGGGCAGTGGCGGCTTTTGTCGGCGGCGTCTGGATGTTGGTGATTGCCTGCCTGGACGGCAGTCCGTGGAAAATTGTCAGCGTGGCGATCTACGCGTTTACCTTGCTGGTGCTCTACAGCGCCTCGACCGTGTACCACAGCGTGCGCGGGCGCAAGAAAGCGATCATGAAGAAGGTCGATCACTTTTCGATCTACCTGCTGATTGCCGGCAGCTACACGCCGTTCTGTCTGGTGACCCTGCGCGGGCCGTGGGGCTGGACGTTGTTCGGGATTGTCTGGGGGCTGGCGCTGATCGGCATTTTGCAGGAGATCAAACCGCGTTCGGAAGCACGGATTCTGTCGATCGTGATTTACGCGGTGATGGGCTGGATTGTGCTGGTGGCGGTCAAGCCGTTACTGGCGGCGCTGGGCACCACCGGTTTCGCCTGGCTGGCCACGGGCGGGGTTTTGTACACCGTGGGGATTATCTTTTTTGCCCTGGATCACCGGTTGCGGCATGCCCACGGGATTTGGCATTTGTTCGTGATTGCCGGGAGTTTGCTGCACTTTGTGGCGATTATGTTTTACGTCCTCTAAACCGAATCATCCACATTCCCCTGTGGGAGCGAGCCTGCTCGCGAAGGCGTCAGTACAGTTGATGCTGATGTTGGCTGATACACCGCTTTCGCGAGCAGGCTCGCTCCCACAGTAGATATCCAGTGAACACAAAATTTGTGCGAACTCAGGATCTCTTGTGGGAGCTGGCTTGCCAGCGATGGGGCCTTAGAAGTCACCCCAAAGTTGTTGGGCTACCGCCAGTGCAACCACCGGCGCGGTCTCGGTGCGCAGCACGCGCGGGCCGAGGCGGGCGGCGTGAAAACCGTTGCCTTTGGCCTGCTCGACTTCAGCATCCGTCAAACCGCCTTCAGGCCCGATCAGAAACGCCAGCGTCGTCGGTTTGGCGTGACTCACCAACGGCTCCGCCACCGGGTGCAGCACCAGTTTCAACTCAGCTTCGGTCTGCTTGATCCAGTCCGCCAACAACACCGGCGGATGAATCACCGGCACCCGCGAGCGCCCGCACTGCTCACAGGCGCTGATTGCCACTTGGCGCCAGTGCAGCAGGCGTTTGTCGGCGCGTTCGTCCTTGAGTCGAACTTCGCAGCGATCACTGAAGATCGGGGTGATTTCATTTACGCCCAACTCAGTGGCTTTCTGAATCGCCCAGTCCATTCGCTCACCCCGGGACAGGCCCTGGCCGAGGTGGATGTGCAGCGGCGATTCGACCTGGCCGGCGAGTTGTTCGTCGATCTGCATGGTCACGCGCTTCTTGCCGACTTCCACCAGCGAACCACGAAACTCATGGCCGGAGCCGTCGAACAACTGCACCGCATCGCCCTCGGCCATGCGCAGCACGCGGCTGATGTAATGCGCCTGGGCCTCGGGCAGTTCGTGTTCGCCGGTGCTCAGGGGGGCGTCGATAAAGAAGCGGGACAGTCTCATTTCGGGTCTCTAAAAATTGGCGCGTAGTTGCTGCAATGCAGAGCTCTTGTGGCGAGGGGATTTATCCCCGTTGGGTGGCGAAGCCGCCCCAAAATCTGCAATCGCGGTGAGTCAGGACTATTGCATGTGCTGATTTTACGGCTGCTACGCAGCCGAACGGGGATAAATCCCCTCGCCACAGGGTTGGTCTGAATCCTCAGAAATCAGCCCGGATCGCGGAAGCCGGGATGAAAGTCTTTCGGCACGGCCACGCTGACGCTGTCACGCGTGGCAATGTCGATGCCTTCGCTGGCGACTTCGGCGAGGAAGTCGATCTGCTCCGGGGTGATCACGTACGGCGGCAGGAAATACACCACGCTGCCCAGCGGCCGCAGCAACGCGCCACGCTCCAGGGCATGCTGGAACACCTTCAAACCGCGTCGCTCCTGCCAAGGGTAGGCCTCTTTCGTGGCTTTATCCTTGACCATCTCGATGGCCAGGACCATGCCGGTCTGGCGCACTTCCGAGACGTTAGGATGATCCACCAGATGCGCGGTCGCCGAGGCCATGCGCTGGGCCAGGGCCTTGTTGTTCTCGATGACGTTGTCCTGCTCGAAGATATCCAGGGTCGCCAGTGCCGCCGCACAGGCCAGCGGATTGCCGGTGTAGCTGTGCGAATGCAGGAACGCGCGCAAGGTCGGGTAGTCGTCGTAGAACGCGCTGTAGACCTCGTCGGTGGTCAGGCACGCCGCCAGCGGCAGGTAACCGCCAGTCAGGGCTTTCGACAGGCAAAGAAAATCCGGACGGATGCCGGCCTGCTCGCAGGCAAACATGGTCCCGGTGCGGCCGAAGCCGACGGCGATTTCGTCGTGGATCAGGTGCACGCCGTAGCGATCACAGGCCTGGCGCAGCAATTTCAGATACACCGGGTGATACATGCGCATGCCGCCGGCGCCTTGAATCAGCGGCTCGACGATCACTGCCGCGACGCTGTCATGGTTCTCGGCCAGGGTCTGTTCCATGGCGGCGAACATGTTGCGTGAATGTTCTTCCCAGCTCATGCCTTCGGGACGCCCGTAGCAATCCGGGCTCGGCACCTTGATGGTGTCCATCAGCAGGGCTTTATAGGTCTCGGTGAACAACGGCACATCGCCGACCGCCATCGCTGCCATGGTTTCACCGTGGTAGCTGTTGGTCAGGGTGACGAAGCGCTTTTTGTTTGGCTGGCCGCGGTTGAGCCAGTAGTGAAAGCTCATTTTCAGCGCGACTTCGATGCAGGACGAACCGTTATCGGCGTAGAACACCCGGTTCAGGCCTTCCGGGGTCATCTTCACCAGACGTTCGGACAGCTCGATCACCGGTTGATGGCTGAAACCGGCCAGAATCACGTGCTCCAGCTGATCGACCTGATCCTTGATGCGCTGATTGATGCGCGGGTTGGCGTGGCCAAATACGTTGACCCACCACGAGCTGACCGCGTCAAGGTAGCGCTTGCCTTCGAAGTCTTCAAGCCAGACGCCTTCACCGCGCTTGATCGGGATCAGCGGCAGCTGTTCGTGGTCTTTCATCTGGGTGCAGGGATGCCACAACACCGCGAGGTCGCGTTGCATCCACTGGTTATTCAGGCCCATTTACAGTCTCCTCGAGGCGGCTCGCGTCAGGCGCGGGCAAACAATCGCGCAAGCCTATGCAATGCATCGCGCGGGAACAACCCATTGTGTCGATTGAGCTACTTTGTATGAGCCGATAGACGTCGCTGGCGGCGTTTTGATGGCTAACGTATTCTTCGCGGTTCTTTGGGTCGTCTGACCCGCAAAACTGCTTTTTCCTACGTGTATTTCCGGAGTTCGCTGAATGTCTGTCGGTTGGCTGCGCGCCTGTGCGCTGGTGATGTTGGGGCTGTTCAGCGTTACAGCGCTGGCCAAGGATAAAACTGCAATCGTGATCGGCGGCGGCCTCTCGGGCCTGACTGCCGCTTATGAGCTGCAAAACAAAGGCTGGCAGGTCACCCTGCTGGAAGCCAAACCGAGCCTGGGCGGTCGCTCCGGTATGGCCACCAGCGAGTGGATCGGCAACGACAAGACCCAGCCAGTGCTGAACAAGTATGTCTCGACGTTCAAGCTGGGCACCACGCCGGCGCCGGAATTCGTGCGTACCCCAGGTTATCTGATCGACGGCGAGTATTTCTCCGCCGCTGATCTGGCGACCAAGCAGCCGGCCACCGCCGATGCCTTGAAGCGCTACCAGAAAACCCTCGACGATCTGGCGCGTTCCATCGACGACCCGCAGAACCCGGCGGCGACCAGCACGCTGCACGCACTGGACCAAATCAACGTGTCGAGCTGGCTCGACAAGCAGAACCTGCCAGCCACCGCGCGTCAGTTGATCAACCAAGACATCCGCACCCACTACGACGAGCCTTCGCGCCTGTCGCTGCTGTACTTCGCCCAGCAGAACCGCGTGTATCGCGGCATCTCCGACCGTGACCTGCGTGCTTCGCGTCTGGTCGGCGGCAGCCAGGTGCTGGCGCAGGCGTTCGTCAAACAGATCAAGACCATCAAGACCAACTCGCCGGTTTCCGCTATCAGCCAGGACAAGGACGGCGTGACCGTCAAGGTCGGCAGTGTCGGTTATCAGGCTGATTACGTGGTGTTGGCCGTGCCACTGCGCGCGCTGAGTAAGATTCAGCTGACGCCGGCGCTGGATGCCCAGCATATGGCGGCGATCAAGGGCACCAACTACGGCTGGCGCGACCAGATCATGCTGAAGTTCAAGACGCCAGTGTGGGAAAGCAAGGCGCGCATGTCCGGCGAAATCTACAGCAACGCAGGTCTGGGTATGTTGTGGATCGAGCCGGCGCTGAAGGGTGGCGCCAACGTGGTGATCAACCTGTCTGGCGACAACTCCCGCGTGATGCAGGCGTTCGGCGACAAGCAGATGGTCGATCAGGTGCTGATCCGTCTGCACGCGTTTTATCCACAGGCCCGTGGCTCGTTCACCGGTTATGAAATCCGTCGCTACAGCACCGACCCGTCGATGGGCGGCGCCTACCTGGCCTACGGTCCGGGCCAGATCAGCAAGTTCTGGCGCCTGTGGGAACGTCCGCTGCAACGCGTAGCGTTCGCTGGCGAACACACCGACACCTTGTACCCGGGCACTCTGGAAGGCGCACTGCGCACCGGTCAGCGTGCAGCGAGTCAGGTTGAAGATCTGGCAGCGGGCAAGTCGTTTGAACCGGCGAAAGTGGTGCCGGCTGCAGCAGCGGCAGGCGCGGCGGGTGCCGTGGCGGCGAAGAAGGGCAACTTCTTCAGCAACCTGTTCGGTGGTTCGGATGACGAGAAGAAGCCTGAGCCTGTGAAGGCTCCAGAGCCAGCTCCAGCTCCAGCGCCAGCAGCTCCAGCACCTGCGCCAACCCCTGCGCCCGCTCCGGTGGAAGCGCCGAAGCCAGCAACCCCGGTGAAAGCCGAGCCGGCGAAGAAAGCAGCGGCCAAGCCTGCAGCGAAGAAGCCTGCTGCGAAAGCCGAAACGAAAAAGCCTGCGGCCAAACCAGCGGCAAAAAAGGCTGAACCGGCGAAAAAGCCAGCAGCCAAGCCTGCTGCAACGACCGAGACCAAGGCGCAGTAAGCCTTCGCTGCAAAAAAAACGCGGCCCAAGAGGCCGCGTTTTTTTGCCTTTTAATACATCTCGTAACAGCCTCAGCCGCTCATCCTCGGTGGCCTACCTCTTCGCAGGATATTTCCCACAAAACAATCCGAACGGAATGACGGCGGGTGCTTGATCTCACATTTTATGCTTGAAAAAAATGGAGATGTTCTATGAAAGCGCTTGCGATGATAATTCTGTTAGTAGCACTTCACGGCTGTGTAAATGGCGATTATTTTTCAGGAAAGTACGGCTCTGAACTTGCCCATAAGTGCCAGATAGATCCATATAGCGCTGACTGTTTACAGCCGCCGCCGGTTTTCAGGAACTGATCAATCATGAAAATGGGGGTTAAAACTCCCATTTTAAGCACTGCGCACTTCACGTCCCCATCGCTGAGAATCGACCCCGCCGCCCCGAGCGCCCCGCGACACAGTAGCCTTTAATCTTTCCTTAACACGCCACTTTCAGACTCTTGATCGTATTTCTCGATATTTCAAAGCGAAATTTTCCGCTTTAATTCGATAGATAACTCGCTAGTCTTGGTTCGCAGTTCTCACAGGATTTGGGCAATGCAGCTACGTAACTCTTCTTCGCGTTATGGTTGGGTCAGCATTTGCATGCACTGGGGCGTGGCGCTGGTGGTCTTCGGGCTGTTCGCGCTCGGCCTGTGGATGGTCGGCCTGGATTACTACAGCACCTGGCGTAAAGACGCGCCGGACCTGCACAAAAGCATCGGTCTGGTGCTGCTGGGTGTGATGGTGTTGCGGGTGCTGTGGCGCTTTATCAGCCCACCGCCGCCGACGCTGCAAAGCTACAGCCGCATGACCCGTATCGGCGCCAAGTTTGGCCACGGGTTTCTGTATCTGGCGCTGTTCGCTGTGATGATTGCCGGTTACCTGATTTCCACCGCAGACGGTGTCGGGATCCCGGTGTTTGGCTTGTTTGAAGTTCCTGCACTGGTTTCCGGGCTACCGGATCAGGCAGATACCGCTGGGGTGATTCATCTCTGGCTGGCGTGGGCACTGGTAATTTTTTCCGGTCTCCATGCGTTGGCAGCATTGAAGCACCACTTTATCGATCGTGATGCGACCCTGACGCGAATGCTCGGTCGCAAAGCCTGAAGTTCAACCTCGACTCAAAGGAAAAGAAAGCATGTTGAAAAAGACTCTGGCCGCTCTGGCAATCGGTTCTGCACTGCTCTCGGCTGGTCAGGCCATGGCAGCGGATTACAAAATCGACAAGGAAGGTCAGCACGCCTTCGTTGACTGGAAAATCAGCCACCTGGGCTACAGCTTCATCCACGGTACTTTCAAAGACTTCGACGGCACGTTCTCGTGGGATTCGGCCAAGCCTGAAGCCAGTAAGATCTCCGTCGATGTGAAAACCGCCAGCCTGTGGTCGAACCACGCCGAGCGTGACAAGCACATCGCCAGCAAAGACTTCCTCGACGTGGGCAAATTCGCTGACGCCAAGTTCGTCTCCACCGCCGTTAAATCGACCGGTGAAAAGACTGCTGACGTGACTGGCGACCTGACCCTGCACGGTGTGACCAAGCCTGTGACCTTCAAGGCTACGTTCAACGGCGAAGGCAAGGATCCATGGGGCGGCGAGCGCGCTGGCTTCAATGCCAAGACCACCCTCAACCTGAACGATTTCGGGATCAAGGGCCCAGGTCCTACCTCGCAAACTGCGGATCTGGACATCTCGCTGGAAGGCGTGAAAGTTAAATAACTTTCGCCCTGCCACAAAAAGCGCCCCCGGTCGAAAGGCTGGGGGCGTTTTTTATTGCCCTTCACAACACTGATCCCTGTAGGGAGCCGGCGTTTGTGGCGAGGAGATTTATCCCCGATGGGTCGCGCAGCGGCCCCATGACCTCCAGCCGAGGGGTATCAGGCATACCGCATTGAATGGTTTTGCGACTGCTTCGCAGCCGATCGGGGATAAATCCCCTCGCCACGGTGTTTGGTGTAAACAGGGGGGATTGGGGTGATTCAGGGATATTCGCGGCAGCAAAAAAATGCCCCGGCTCTTGCGAGTCGGGGCATTTTTCATTGCAGCTTAAAACTCAGCGATTGCGGGTCAGCAGTGCTGGTTTTTCGCCACGCGGGCGGCTTGGCAGTTGATCGAGCTGCTCAGGTGTCGGGAAGCGGTCGGCTTTCGATTCCTTGTGCATGATCTTCGGACCGTTGCTGCGCGGGCTCTGCACGGCGGGTTCGGTACGTGGCTGATCATCACGGGCCGGGCGACGATTGCGCGACGAAGACTCGTCACGACGACCCGACTGACCATCACGCGGTGCGCCGTTGCGCGGGCCGCTGCGTTTGGCTGGCGGGGTGCCGGTGCTCGATCCGTTGCTGTTGCGCGGACCGTTCTGGCGACCTTGCGGCTGGCCGCCGCGTGGTGCGCCGGTGCCAGCGCCTGCGCCCTGAGCCGGTGCGCCTGGGCGACGGCCGCGACCGCCGGCTGGAGCAGGCTTTGGCACGTAGTCAACGCGGTTACCGAAGTTATCGATATCGTCGTCGAGGAACTCGTCCGGTGCACGATCCGCCGCTGCACGTGGCGGTTGGCTCGGACGCTGTTCGCGGCTCGGCGTACCTTCGCGCGGCTTCTGTTGACGGGCAGGGCGCTCGCCACGTTCACCGGCCGGTTTTTCCTTGCCCTTGTCTTTGCCTTTGTCTTTACGACCGCCGCCACCGCCGCCGCCATTCGGGCCGTCGCCGCGTGGGCCACGTGGGTTGCGCGGGTTGCGCATGTCCGGACGCTCACGCGCTTCCGGCTTCTCGGCTTCAATGGTGCTCGAGTCGAAGCCCATCAGGTCGCCGTCGGCGATTTTCTGCTTGGTCATGCGCTCGATGCTTTTCAGCAGTTTTTCTTCGTCCGGCGCGACCAGCGAAATCGCCTCGCCCGAACGACCGGCACGGCCTGTACGGCCAATACGGTGCACGTAATCTTCATCGACGTTCGGCAGTTCGAAGTTGACCACGTGTGGCAACTGATCGATGTCCAGACCGCGTGCGGCAATGTCGGTCGCAACCAGAATGCGCACCTGGTTGGCCTTGAAGTCGGCCAGCGCTTTGGTGCGCGCGTTCTGGCTCTTGTTGCCATGGATCGCCACAGCCGGCAGGCCGTGTTTGTCCAGGTATTCGGCCAGACGGTTGGCGCCGTGCTTGGTACGGGTGAAGACCAGTACCTGTTCCCACGCGCCGGCGGTGATCAGGTGCGCCAGCAGCGCACGCTTGTGGCTGGCCGGCAGACGGAACACGCGTTGTTCGATGCGCTCGACCGTGGTGTTCGGCGGCGTCACTTCGATGCGTTCCGGGTTGTGCAGCAGCTTGCCGGCGAGGTCGGTGATGTCCTTGGAGAAAGTCGCCGAGAACAGCAGGTTCTGACGCTTGGACGGCAGGCGCGCGAGGACTTTCTTCACGTCGTGCACGAAACCCATGTCGAGCATGCGGTCAGCTTCGTCGAGGACGAGGATTTCCACGTGGGACAGGTCAACGCTGCCCTGGCCGCAGAGGTCGAGCAAACGACCCGGGCAGGCAACGAGCACGTCGACACCACGGGACATGGCCTGAACCTGTGGGTTCATGCCGACGCCGCCGAAGATGCAGGCGCTGACGAATTTCAGGTCACGGGCGTAGATCTTGAAGCTCTCGTGAACCTGGGCCGCGAGTTCGCGGGTCGGGGTCAGGACCAGTACGCGCGGTTGGCGCGGGCCATGACGCTGGGATTTGTCCGGGTGACCGTTGGGGAACAACCGCTCCAGGATCGGAAGGGCGAAACCGCCGGTTTTACCGGTACCTGTCTGTGCCGCAACCATCAGGTCGCGACCTTGCAACACGGCGGGAATGGCCCGCTGTTGCACCGGAGTAGGCTCGGTATAGCCCGCATCTTCGATGGCGCGGACTAAAGCCTCGGAGAGACCGAGGGAAGCAAAGGACATGAGTAATCCTGTTTTAGTTAGGGCTTGGCCCAATGGGAGTCTTGCCTGGCGCGAATGGCGTTTAAGAGGACGCAATCCCGTCCGGTCCTGCTGCGGTTCCGAAGGCACGTCTGGAGCGCTCGCGCGGGCTGCAAAGCTGCGCTGTAGCGGGTCGAGAGGCCTGTTACGGTTCCGGGCGTCCGGGCGTGAGCCTGGCGGGAACGCCGGAGTATAACAGAGCAATCACTGCGCGCTGCTTTCCTGCTGCTCAACGGTTTTGCCGCTGGCCGTGGCATTGCCCAGCGGCGCAGCCATAACGGGAGCCGCGCCATACCGGGCGCTCAGCTCGGCATAGGCCGGTTCGCGCTTGAATCGCTTGAGCTCGGCGCCGAAACGCTGCACCAGCAAATCCATGCCAGCATTGCGCCGAACCGCCAGAAACTGGCTCTGGCGGCTAATGACAGTGGGGTTTTCAGTGATCTGATCGCGAATATTCAGCTGATCGAGCAAATGCTGACCGACGCGGCGATCGGTGATCAGCAAGTCGATGCGACCACGCGCCAGTTTGCCGAAGTTGGCTTCGTGGGTCGGTGCCGGTTCGCGGGTAAACAATGTTGATTCGCTGAAATCGGAGCTATACAGGTAACCCGGCGAGGTGCCGATGGTCAGGCCTTTGAGTTCTTCGAGTTTGCTGAACGGGTGCGGCCGGTCGTTGGCGTAGAACAGGACGAACTCGACGTCCGACAGCGGCTCGCTCGGGTAGAGGAGGGTGGCGTCGCGCTCGTCACTGTGAAAAATGTCCAGGGCACCGTCGGCTTGACCGGTCTCAAGCATCGACAGGCAGCGCTTCCATGGCAGGAACTGCCATTCGACTTCGATGCCCAGACGTTTGAAGACAATGGCCGTGGTTTCGTAATCCAGTCCGAGGTTTTTACCGTTCTCTTCGTAGACGTAAGGCGCCCACGGCTCGGTGACAATACGCAACTTCTCGCCTCGAGCGGCGAAGCTCAGGCAAGCAAAAACCAGCACGGCGAATAATTGCGTGATCAAAGGCATGGCTTGAGATTACGACGAGAAACGCGAAAGAGCCAGAAAGTGCCTGCACAAGCTCTGTTTCGGGCCTTTAAAAGCAAAAGATCGCAGCTGCGACACCCCTCTAGGAGCTGCCGAAGGCTGCGATCTTTTGATCTTGCTTATCGCTTTCAGCTTGAAGCTTGCCGCTGCTTCAGCGCGGCAACTTCAGGTTATTCCAGATCGCCAGGCTAGGCTCAGCCTGGTTCATGGAATAGAAGTGCAGCCCCGGAGCGCCGCCCTGCAACAGGCGTTCGCACATCTCGCTGACGACTTGTTCACCAAAGCGCTGAATGCTTTGCGTGTCATCGCCATAGGCTTCCAGTTGCTTGCGGATCCAGCGCGGGATTTCCGCACCGCAGGCATCGGAGAAGCGCGCGAGTTTGCTGTAGTTGGTGATCGGCATGATCCCCGGCACGATCGGCAGATCCACACCCAGCGCCTGCAAACGCTCGACGAAGTAGAAGTAACTGTCGGCATTGAAGAAGTACTGGGTGATCGCGCTGTCGGCGCCGGCGCGAGCCTTGCGCACGAAGTTGGCGAGATCGTCTTCGTAGTTGCGTGCTTGCGGATGCATCTCCGGGTAGGCAGCGACTTCGATGTGGAAATGATCGCCGGTTTCTTCACGAATGAATTCAACCAGTTCATTGGCGTGACGCAGCTCACCGCTGGTCATGCCCATGCCGGACGGCAGGTCGCCACGCAGCGCGACGATGCGCTTGATGCCGGCAGCCTTGTACTCGTTCAGCAGGCCGCGCAGGTCGTCCTTGCTGTCGCCGACGCACGACAGGTGCGGAGCGGCCGGTACTTTGACTTCGCTTTCCAGTTGCAGAACGGTGTTGAGGGTGCGATCACGGGTCGAACCACCAGCGCCATAGGTGCAGGAGAAGAAATCGGGATTGTACGTTGCCAGCTGACGGGCAACGTTGAGCAGCTTTTCATGCCCAGCATCGGTCTTGGTCGGGAAGAACTCGAAGCTGTAGCGACGGTCTTGGGACATGGTCATACCCTTGGAAACACGAAAGCCTACGGTATGTTTCATCTGTAGGAGCGTGCTTATGTGGCGAGGGAGCTTGCTCCCGCTGGAGCGCGCAGCGCTCCCAAAATCTCGGGGCCGCTTCGCAGCCCAGCGGGAGCAAGCTCCCTCGCCACAACAAGCCAGTCCGACAAATAAAGCAGCCGGTTACTTAGTAGCGGTAAGCGTGCGGCTTGAACGGGCCTTCGACGGTTACGCCGATGTAGTCAGCCTGTTGCTTGGTCAGTTGAGTGACCACGCCGCCGAAGCCGCGAACCATTTCCAGGGCCACTTCTTCGTCGAGTTTCTTCGGCAGTACTTCAACGGTCAGGCGCTCGGCTTTCTGGGCTGGCGACAGGTCGGCGTACTTCTGGCCGAACAGGAAGATCTGCGCCAGTACCTGGTTGGCGAACGAACCGTCCATGATGCGGCTTGGGTGACCGGTGGCGTTGCCCAGGTTCACCAGACGGCCTTCGGCCAGCAGGATCAGGTAGTCGTCGTTCTGTGCGTCGAAAGCGCCCGGGCCGGTACGGTGGATCTTGTGTACCTGTGGCTTCACTTCTTCCCATGCCCAGTTCTTGCGCATGAAAGCGGTGTCGATTTCGTTGTCGAAGTGACCGATGTTGCAGACAACGGCGCGCTTCTTCAGGGCTTTGAGCATGTTCGAGTCGCAAACATTGACGTTACCGGTGGTGGTCACGATCAGGTCGATCTTGCCCAGCAGCGCTTTGTCGATGCTCGCTTCGGAACCGTCGTTGATACCGTCGATGAACGGCGAAACCAGTTCGAAACCGTCCATGCACGCCTGCATGGCGCAGATCGGGTCAACTTCGGAGACTTTAACGATCATGCCTTCCTGACGCAGGGACTGAGCGGAGCCCTTGCCCACGTCACCGTAACCGATGACCAGCGCTTGCTTGCCGGACAGCAGGTGGTCGGTACCGCGCTTGATCGCGTCGTTCAGGCTGTGACGGCAGCCGTACTTGTTGTCGTTCTTAGACTTGGTCACCGAGTCGTTGACGTTGATGGCCGGGATTTTCAGCTCGCCCTTGGCCAGCATGTCCAGCAGACGGTGTACGCCGGTGGTGGTTTCTTCGGTCACGCCGTGAACGCGGTCCAGAACGGCCGGGTATTTCTTGTGCAGCAGCTCGGTCAGGTCGCCGCCGTCGTCGAGGATCATGTTGGCGTCCCATGGCTGGCCATCCTTCAGGATGGTCTGCTCCAGGCACCACTCGTACTCTTCTTCAGTTTCGCCTTTCCAGGCGAAAACCGGGATACCGGCAGCAGCGATAGCGGCAGCAGCCTGATCCTGAGTGGAGAAAATGTTGCAGGACGACCAGCGTACTTCGGCACCCAGGGCAACCAGGGTTTCGATCAGCACGGCAGTCTGAATGGTCATGTGGATGCAGCCGAGGATCTTGGCGCCTTTCAACGGCTGTTCGCCGGAGTACTTGCGACGCAGACCCATCAGAGCCGGCATTTCCGATTCGGCGATGATGGTTTCGCGACGGCCCCAGGCAGCCAGGGACATGTCGGCAACTTTGTAATCGGTAAAATCTGCAGGCGTGATAACAGCGCTCATGAAGAGCCTCCATTCGTAATGTATGCGAATGGGCGCCGTTGTGCGTTTAGTGTCCGGCCTGAGCCAGTCAACGCCCCATCCGAGCCTGACAGGTTGAACCTGCTGCAGCGCCCCTCGGACAGGTGGCGGGAAAACGGTAGCAAGTGAACGTTACCGTTTTGAAACGGGGGCGATTATAGCCGTCTAGACTGATCTTCCAAAGGGTTTCTGTCGGCCAGATGAAGATCGTTAATGACGACCATAGTCGAAGCCGCATGGAGCCTGACCGCTCAGTCTGCCAAGATACCGCTCATCGTTCGGCAAGACACTCAGGAGTGAAGATGAATTTCCACACCCGCAAATGGGTAAAACCCGAAGACCTCAACCCCAACGGCACCCTGTTCGGTGGCAGCCTGTTGCGCTGGATCGATGAAGAAGCGGCGATTTACGCGATCGTCCAGTTGGGCAATCAGCGCGTGGTGACCAAGTACATTTCCGAAATCAACTTCGTCAGCGCCTCGCGCCAGGGCGACATCATCGAACTGGGCATCACCGCCACCGAATTCGGCCGCACCTCGATCACCCTGACGTGCGAAGTCCGCAACAAGATCACCCGCAAGAGCATTCTCACCGTCGAGAAGATGGTTTTCGTAAACCTCGGTGAAGACGGCCTGCCGGCACCGCACGGACGGACCGAGATCAAGTACGTCAAAGACCAGTTTCAGGACAACGCGGCGATCGCTGATTGAGATCGGCGGCGCTAACTTCGCAAGCATAACGCTGACCCCTACATTTTCCGCGTACGCCCAAAGATTTGCTCGGCGCCTACAGAACGTATTTCATGGTGCGAATGTCGTAGGTAAACGACACCCCCCCACCGGTTCCCACGCCATGACCACTCCCACCGACGGCAAGACCCCCGACCTCTCGGCCAAAGAACAGCACGAAGTCGAGAAAAGCCAGCCGCCCCGCGCGGCGGTTCTGCATGAAATCATCCGCTCTCAGGGCGATCAGGAACTGGAGCGCAGCATCGCCGCGCTGTGGTGGTCGGCACTGGCCGCCGGCCTGACCATGGGCCTTTCGCTGATGGGCATGGGCCTGCTCACTTCGCGGTTGCCCGACGGCGACGAATTCAAGGTGATTGCCAGTTTCGGCTACTGCGCAGGCTTTCTCGCAGTGATCCTCGCCCGCCAGCAACTGTTCACTGAAAACACCCTGACCGCCGTGCTGCCGGTCATGACCAAACCGACCCTGCAAAACTTCGGCCGGCTGATCCGCCTGTGGACGGTGGTGCTGGTCGGCAACCTCTGCGGCACGATTCTGGTCGCGTACGTGATGCTCGAACTGCCGATCTTCGACACCAAGACTGACCATGCCTTCCTCGAAATCGGCCGCAAGGTCATGGAAAACCATGCCAGCCAGATGTTCGCCAAAGGCATCGTCTCCGGCTGGATGATCGCCACCATGGTCTGGATGATCCCGTCGATGGAGAGCGCGAAGATGTGGATCATCATCCTCATCACCTACCTCATGGCGCTCGGCGACTTCACCCACATCGTCGTTGGTTCGGCAGAGGTGTCCTATCTGGTGTTTGCTGGCGAGTTGCCGTGGAGTGATTTCTGGATGGTGTTCGCGGGGCCGACCCTGGCGGGGAATATCATCGGCGGCAGTTTCATCTTCGCGCTGATCAGCCATGCGCAGATCCGCAGCGAAAGCGGAACACCGAAATCCACCGGCCCTGAGGAAGATCAAGCCGAGTCCAAGCCAGATTGAGTCCGTCAGGCTTGTGCTGGTGAAAGCACTTTGGACAAAGCGCTCATCATCTTGGGCCGGTCAGTCTGAATGTGGCTGATCAGGGCAATCTCTCGGTCATAGCGATCATTGCCAACCGGGGTGACCATACACTTGTGGCCCCAGTGTTCGAAGCCAGACCAATAAGGCACAAGGCTCACGCCGAGCCCTTCAGTCACGAGCATGGCAATGGTCTCCAGTGCATCCAGATCGACCAGCGGCGTCGGCAGCAAGCCGTTGTCCGCCAAGTAATGTTCGGCATGCCGCCCGCCCCACGAATCAGGATCGTAGCGGATGTACGGTTGGGTCATCAGTTGAGTCGGGATGCTGTCGGAAGGTTTTTCCTTCGACAGAAAAACCAGAGGCTCCTTGCGAAGTGATACCGCCCGCAGGGCTTTTGGTAATTCGAACGGTGGAACTACCAGGATGGCCGCGTCGACTTCTCCAGAGAGCAGCGCTTGATACAACGATCGCGATGTTCCCGGGACGATGACTGGCGTCAGCCCCGGCGCCAGCTCGGTCAGTGCGCGCAATGCGCCTGGAAGCAGACCGGTCAGCACAGTAGAGATTGCGCCTATTCGCAACTGCCCCGTTAGCCCTCCCACGTCGGCATCTCCCGCCAGCAATTCAATCTCGCGAACGATGCGTTTAGCCCTGGGCAATAAACCCAGACAGGCCTGGCTCGGCTTGGCTGCGTGCCCGACGCGAGATAGCAGTTCAAAACCGAGTTGCCGTTCCAGCGCGAGAATTCGCTGACTGACCGCTGCTGCCGTCAACCCTTCCACGCGCGCGGCATGGGCGATGGAGCCACATTCCACGACGGTGATGAGGCTTTTCAGATAACGCGTATCCATAAGAAATACTTTCGATAGCGAAAAAATTACATGCTATCTCTTTTGATGGAAACCGCACAGTCTTCAACCCTGCCCGTTATTTTCACTTTCCGGCGATGTTCAGGAGCTACCGATGCAGTCGATTTTTCATCTCGCTTTTCACGTCCGCGATTTACAGGTCTCCCGCCAGTTCTATGGTGATCTGCTGGGGTGTGAGGAAGGTCGCAGCACTGAGACCTGGGTTGATTTCAATTTTTTCGGGCATCAATTGTCGCTGCATCTGGGCGAACCGTTTGCAGTCACCAACACCGGGAAAGTAGGTGAACACAACGTGCCGATGCCCCACCTTGGGGTGATATTGAAGTTGTCGGACTGGGTTGCCTTGAAGGACCGCTTGATCGAAGGCCAGGTGAAATTTGTTCTTTCACCCACCATTCGTTTTCCAGGAGAGCCTGGCGAGCAAGCGACCATGTTCTTCCTGGACCCCGCCGGAAACCCTATCGAGATAAAAGGCTTCACTGATTTGCAGTCAGTTTATGCAACTTGAAACGTCCATAAAGCGCACTTCCCTCGGGTGCCTTTCGACGGGAAGTCCAAGGAGCGATATGCACAATTTTAATCAAACGGATGCCACCACCATTTCTGAAATGGTTCGTGCGGATGTCGTGAGCGCAGAGGCAGTAGCCGAGCACTTTCTTGAATGTGTCGAAGCGCGCGAGCGCAGCATAAATGCCTTCGTTTCGTTCGATCCGGACGCGGTGCGCAGTCAGGCTTGCCAATTAAAAAACGGAAGCGCGAAAGGGCTCTTGGCAGGTGTGCCCGTGGGGATCAAAGACGTGTATGACACGGTCGATCATCCCACCCGTTTTTACTCGCCGATCTATGAGCAAAACCGTCCCTCGCGTGACGCCCATGTCGTTGCGCTGCTGCGCCAGGCCGGGGCAGTCATCATGGGCAAGACTCATACAACCGAATTCGCTTACATGCATACCGGCCCAACCCGCAATCCGCATGATCTTGGCAGAACCCCCGGCAGTTCGAGTGCCGGGTCGGCAGCGGGGATGGCGGCCGGGTTTTTCCCGCTCGCGTTGGGAACCCAGACCGCCGGCTCATTGATCAAACCGGCAGCCTATTGCGGACTGTGTGCGTTCAAGCCTTCGTATGGTCTGGTTTCTCTGGAGGGGGTCAAACCGTTAGCGCCGAGCTTTGACACGGTGGGTTGGTATGGCAGGTCTGTTCGTGATCTGGAGCTGATGGCTCAGGTCTTGATACCTGGTTTCCCGCAGCGTGCTCATGAACGCAATTTATGCTCGTTCGGCTTCTGTCGTACGGCGCGTTGGGATCAGGTAGACGAAGACGTGGCCAGATCTCTGGAAACTGCGGTTGAAGAGCTGCGCTCAGCCGGACATCAGGTGAGCGAGGTGTTGCTGCCTGAGGAGTTTGCGACGGTATTTGATGACCATCTGCTGATAAACGATTGCGAGGGCGCCCGATCACTTTCCAAAGAACTGCAAATGCATCCGGACAAACTCAGTAAAGAACTGTTAGCCATGATCGAACGCGCCAGATTGACAACCTGGGAGCAAGAGTCCGCGGCAAAGAAGCGTCTGGCAAAGTTGGCCACCGTTTTGGAGCCGATATTCCAGCCTTTTGACGCCGTATTGGGTGCGAGTTGTGGCATCGTCGCCCCGCTGGGCCTTGAAGCCACCGGGCCTTCCGATTTCAGCAAGTTCTGGATGGCGTTTGGCTTGCCGCAAATCAACATTCCGCTCGTGCGCAATGCCGGGGCGTTACCCGTTGGCCTGCAAATGATTGGGGGGTTTAGAGACGACAGCAGGCTATTGCGTGCTGCGCAAGAGGTTGATGCGGTGCTGCGCGCTAATTGAGGGCGCGCCGTCGTGGAGGTAGCTCCACGACGGCGCCGTGTGATGCGTCAGTGTGCGGAGTTTTCAGCGTTGATTTCTTGCTGGCCCGTTACGCCACGGACAACCCTGCCAATGGTCAGGCCCTGTATCAGAATCGACGACAACACCACGATGTAGGTGATGCTCAGCAGCAAGTCGCGCTGCTCGCCCAGTGGCAGCGACAGGGCCAGTGCGACCGAAACCCCACCACGCAATCCGCCCCAGGTCAGCACCCGGATCGTGCCGCGCGGCACTGTGCGCCAGCGCCGCAGCAGGAGGATTGCCGGGGCTACGGTGAGCAGGCGCGACAGCAGAATCGCCACCGCCAGTAAGCTCGCCGCCGCCAGGTGCAGCCAGTTGAATGGCAGCAGCAACAGCTCCATGCCGATCAGCGCAAACAGCAGCGCGTTGAGCATGTCGTCGAGCAATTCCCAGAAGCCGTCGAGGTATTTGCGGGTCATGTCGTTCATCGCCAGATTGCGCCCCAGGTTGCCGATGATCAGGCCGGCAACCACCATCGCAATCGGTGCGGAAACGTGCAGTTCGGAAGCCAGCGCCGAACCACCGATGACCAGCGCGAGGGTCAGCATCACTTCGATCTGGTGCTGCTCGATGCTCTTGATCATCAGGTAAACCAGATAACCGATCAGCCCACCGAACACCACGCCGCCAATGGCTTCGTGGGCGAATAGCATGGCCGTGGCACTGATGGTCGGGGTTTCGCCGAGTTGGGCGATGCCCAGCAACACGGTGAACACCACCACGGCCGTGCCGTCATTGAACAGCGACTCGCCGACGATGGTGGTTTTCAGCGGTTTCGACGCATTGGCCGTACGCAGCACGCCGAGCACCGCGATCGGGTCAGTCGGCGAAATCAGCGCGCCGAACAACAGGCAGTAAAGGAAACTCACGTGCCAGCCAAACAGGGCAAAAATGTAATAGGCGAGGCTGCCGATCACGGCGGTGGCGATCAACACGCCAAAGGTCGCCAGCAGGCCGATGGGCCAGCGATAGCTGCGCAGGTCATTGAGGTTGACGTGCAAGGCGCCGGCGAACAGCAGGAACGACAGCATCCAGTTCATCAGCAGATCGCCGAAGTCGATCTGGCCGATCAGTTGTTGTACGCGCTCTTCGAGACCGGGGTAACCGAGCACGCTCAGGCCTTGCAGGATCAGCGAGAACAGCAGAGCAGTGACCATCACGCCGATGGTCGGCGGTAGGCCGATGAAACGGAAGTTGACGAAGGTGAGGAGGGTGGTCAAACAGATAAAAGCGGCGACAAGTTCAAGCATCCGGGGTCCTTTGGATGAGGGGTGGAAAGACAGCGCACCGAATCTTCGGTGCGGTGGTTGGATGGGCTGGCACAGGTCAAGGACACATCATGTTCCCTCGCCACAGGTGAGTGGGTGCATGGCAATCATGCTCAGTTCAGCCGGACACATTGACCGCTGCAGCGCCGCGACGTTGCAGATAGATAAAGAAAAGCGCCGTCAGCACGGTCAGCACGCCGACCAGCGCCCCCGTCCACGGCAAGTCCGCCAGATCCGCGCCACTGGCAACCACCAGCCCACCGATCCACGCACCCGCCGCGTTACCCAGGTTGAAAGCGCTCTGGTTCAAGGTCGAACCGAGGTTCGGCGCTTCATGGGCCTGATCGATGATCAGCAGTTGCAGGATCGGGCACAGCGCAAAAGCAAAAATCCCCCACAGCACCAGCGTGATCGCCGCCGGTACCACCGAGCGGCTGGTCTGACTGAACGCCGCCAGAATCACCACCACCGCCAAGGCCACGCCGACCAGCGACGGCAACAAGCGGCTATCGGCCAAGCGCCCGCCTAGCATGCTGCCGCCGGTCAAACCGACGCCGAACAACAGCAACATCACCGTCACGCCGTGCGGGCTGACACCAGTGATGTCCTGCAGGATCGGCGCAATGTAGGTGAACACACTGAACAGGCTGGTCGACGCCAGCACACTCATGCCCAGTGCCAGCAACACGTTGATCTTGCCCAGCACCTTGAACTCGCTGGCGAGGTTGGCCTTGTCCATCGGGATGTGTTTCGGCAACCACAGCCACTGCGCCAGGGCGGCGATCACACCAATGACCGCGACCGCCCAGAAGGTCGAGCGCCAACCGGCGTACTGCCCGAGCGCCGTGCCCAGCGGCACGCCGAGGACGTTGGCCAAGGTCAGGCCAGTGAACATCATCGCAATCGCCTGCGCGCGTTTGTTCGGTGCAACCAGCCCGGCGGCAACCACCGAACCAATGCCGAAGAACGCGCCGTGGCACAGCGCCGTGACCACGCGAGCGGCCATCAGCGTCGCGTAGTTTGGTGCGAGTGCGCAGAGCACGTTGCCGAGGATGAACATCAGCGTCATCCCCAGCAGCGTCGCTTTACGCGGCATGTTCGCGGTGCCGATCGCCAGGATCGGCGCGCCAAACACCACGCCCAGCGCGTAGCCGGTGATCAGCAGGCCCGCGTGTGGAATGCTCACGGCGAGGTCGCGGGCAACATCGGGCAGCAGGCCCATGATGACGAATTCGGTGGTGCCGATGCCGAACGCGGCAACAGCGAGGGCAAGCAAGGCGAGTGGCATGCGCAAGGTCTCTGTCGGTAGTCTTGACGCTTTGATCAGGCATACGCAGGCCAATGACCGAGCTCGAAGGAGGGCGGTGCAGGCGGGAATTATTGGTATTTTTCTGTGCGCAACTGAGTGCGGCGTGGTCGCTTGCAGTATAAACAGCTGCTGACACATCGCGAATCAATAATCTGACTAATTGGCTCAACAATAAGAACAAGGAGTGAAACGTGCTTGCGACAGTTCTGGTGTTGGTGGCGGCGCTGTTGCATGCGGCGTGGAATACCCTGATCAAATTCAGCGCTGAGCGGCTGCTGGTGGTGGCGTGCATGGACACCGTGGCGCTGTTGGTAGTCGCCATCGCGCTGCCATTCGTGAGCTTGCCTCCCATGGAAATCTGGCCGTGGATCCTCGCGTCGGCGGCTTTCGAACTGCTCTATCGTTATCTGCTGATTCAGGCCTACCGGGTGGGCGATCTCGGCTTGGTCTATCCGCTCATGCGCGGATTATCGCCGTTGGTGGTGCTGGCGCTGACCTTGATCTTCGCCGGAGAAGTGCTTACCACGCAGCAGATTTTCGGGATCATGCTGATCCCGTTCGGCATGGTTTGTCTGCTGTGGCAAGGCGGTGGCGGGAAGCATTTGCCGTGGTCGATGCTGCCGGTGGTGGCGCTGATCGGTTTGTGCATCGGTTGCTACACCTACATCGATGGCCAGGCGTTGCGGCGCTGGTCGCATCCGCTCGATTACCTCGTGTGGGTCACGTTGCTCAGCGCCTGGCCATTTCCACTGCTGGCGTGGGTCGCCAAGCGCCCGGCGTTCATGCAGTTCTGGCGTGAGCAATGGAAGCTGGGGCTGGCCGTCGGGTTCTGCGTGTTGTTCAGCTACGCTCTGGTGCTATGGGCGATGCAGTTGGGCTCGATTGCGGAAGCGGCGGCATTGCGCGAGATCAGCGTGATTCTGGTGGTGCTGTTCGGCATGCGCTACTTGAAAGAACCTTTCGGCCGCCCGCGGCTCTTAGCCTGTGGGCTGGTGCTGATCGGCATGCTGGTAATGAAGCTCTGACCGCTCGCGAATTCTATGACTCGAAAAAGGACGGCGTTATGACGGTGGCTCTGTGGTGTGTGTTGATCGCGATTTTTCTGCCGTATGTGTGCACGATTGTGGCCAAGGCCTCGGGCGGTTTCAGGCTGCGGGATAATCATGATCCCCGGGATTTTCTCGACAGTGTGGGGGGTGTGGCCCGGCGGGCGCACGCGGCGCAACTGAACAGTTTTGAGGTGATGCCGGCGTTTGCGGCGGCGGTGATCGTTGCGCACCTGGTGGGAACCGCGGAGTTGGTGACGGTGAATGTTTTGGCCGTACTGTTTATCACCAGTCGCCTGCTGTACATCATTTGCTACCTGGCGGACTGGGCAATCCTGCGGTCACTGGTGTGGTTTGTGGGGATGGGATTGATTGCTTCGTTCTTCTTCGTGTCGGTGTAGATAAAGCAAGATTAAAAGATCGCAGCCTGCGGCAGCGCCTACACGGGATATGTGTTCAACCCTGTAGGAGCTGCCGCAGGCTGCGATCTTTTGCTTTTAAGGTTTGTCGGCCACCTGCGGCACTTGCGGCAGCGCCGCGCCTTTCGGCCAGAGCATCCAGATCTGCCCCTGCTGTTTCATGTCCCCGGCCAGTTGTCCGGCCGCATCACCCGTACCCCAGAACAGATCCGCGCGCACCTCGCCGGCAATAGCGCCGCCGGTATCTTGCGCCGCCACCGGGCGCACCAGCGCCGTGCCATCCGGTTTTGTCGTCGACAGCCACAGCAGACTGCCCAACGGAATCACCTTGCGATCCACCGCCGCGCTATAACCGGCAGTCAACGGCACGTTCAGCGAACCACGGGGGCCTTCGTTGCTGTCCGGGTTGCGAGTGAAGAACACATAGCTCGGGTTGCTGCCCAGCAGTTCCGGGATGCGCGACGGATTGGCCTTGGCCCAGTTGCTGATCGCGCTCATGGTCACGTCTTCTTTCTTCAACTCGCCTTGCTCGACCAGCCAGCGGCCGATGGGACGATACGGATGGCCGTTCTGGTCGGCGTAGGCGATGCGCAGCTGTTTGCCGTCCTCGGTCTGAATTCGCCCGGAACCCTGGATCTGCAGAAATTGCAGGTTCATCGGGTCGGTCAGGTAGGCAACCACGGGGGCTTTCACACCTTTGGCTTCAATGGTGGCGGCATCGTCGTAAGGTTTGAGTACTCGACCCTCAAGGCGACCGCGCAGGCGTTTCCCCTTCAGCTCTGGGTAAATACTGTCCAGCGAGACGATGATCATGTCTTCCGGCACGCCATACACCGGCACGTTGGCCACTTCAGTGGGCTTCAGGCTGCCAGGGTAGACGGGTTCGTAGTAGCCGGTGATCAAGCCGTTGGGGTTGTCGTTTTCAGCGCGCAGGCCAAACACGTCGAGGTTCTGCTTGAGGAAGGCGCGAATTTCGCTGGCACTCTGCGGCACATTGGCCGCTGCTGCGCAGGTCGTGCCCCAGACCGGATCAGCCTTCAGGCGGGTGCAGGCGCTGCGCCATGAGCCGAAACCGGCGACCAGATCGCTGTCGGACACTGCTGGCAGTGCTTCCCAGGTGGCGCTGGAATAAGTGGCCAGTGCATGGGTTTTCGGCTTGGCGTTGTCACCACCGTTGCAGCCAGCAAGGATTGCCAGCAGTGGCAGGGTTGCGATCAGCGGGTGACGCCAGGCCTTGAAAGGGCTGTTCATGGAGTAATTCCTGTGCTGGTTGCCCAAGTGCTCCATGCGCTCGAACAACCCGTATTTTTAATAGGGCTATTGGTGTTTGACGGTGACGCGAGGATACTGGCCGCCGAATTCTGTGACCTGAAGCCACCATGACTCTTAAAAGCATTTCTGTTGTATTGCTGGCCTGTCTGACCTTGTCCGCCTGTGGCGGTGTCGACCCGAATTCTCCACTGGGCCAGCGCAAGGCGATCTTCAAGCAAATGCTCAAGACCGGCGAAGACCTGGGTGGCATGTTGCGTGGGCGCATTCCGTTCGACGGGCCGAAGTTCGCCGAAGGCGCGGTCAAGCTCGATGCGTTGTCCCATGAGCCATGGAAGCATTTCCCGCAGGTGCGCGAAGAAGATCACACCAGCGCCAAGGACGATGTCTGGAAACAACAGGCGCGCTTTCAGGAAATGGCCCGCAACCTTGAAGCCGCCACCGGTGAATTGGTGATTGCCAGCCAGGTTCAGCCGTACAAGGCCAGCAACCTCGGGCCGGCGGTGCAGAAAGTTGAAGATGCCTGCAGCGCTTGCCATAAACAGTTTCGCGATCATTGATTGTTGAGGCTGCTGAGTAGCCTTGTGGTGAGGGAGCTTGCTCCCGCTCGGCGGCGAAACCGTAGTAAATCAATTTAACCGGTCTGCCTGTGGCCGCGCGGTTGAATGGTTTTAGGGCCGCTTCGCAGCCCAGCAGGAGCAAGCTCCCTCGCCACAGGGTCATCAATTACTTATCGATTTCGTCCAGCGCGTCCTGCAGTTCTTTGCGCGATTCGGCCAGTTTGTCTTTGCGCTTGTTGATCTTGTCCGGGTCGCCTTTTTTCATCGCCTTGTCGAGATCGGCCTGACGCTTGCTCACTTCGTGCTTGGCTTCGAGCACCTTGTTTTCGCGTTCTTTCTTCAGGCCCGCGTCGGTGCAGTGTTCGGTCACTTCACGCAGGGCAGTTTCCAGACCCGCCTGTTGATCGGCATTGCCGCGGGATTTGGCCTGTTCGATCTGGTTCATGATGCCCTGCTTCTTGGCGGCACAACCGGTCAGGCCCGGGGCGTCTTCGTCGGCCATGACAGGGGCGGCCATCACGCCGCAAAGGGTCAGCATGGCGAGCGGTGCGAGAAATTTCATAAAAGCTCCATGTGCAAAGGCAATCGGGTCGGGGCGGCACTGCGCTGTTGGAGCGCCTCGGTGGTGGTTGGGTTCCCGGGGTACCGGGATTGCGTGCTCAGAAACCGTCGATGCCGGCGGTGCGCAAGGTATCGCTCAAGGCTAACACCTGCGGGTCGCGGAAGAAGGCGCTCAATTGCGCTGCGCGACCGGGGCCGATACCGGGTTCTGCCTGCCATTGTTCGGTGTCTCGTTGTGCCAGCGCCTGCCATGAATCGGGCAGGTGTGCCTGACCGGTTGGCGGCAAGCCCAAGGCCTTGAGCCACTGCGCGAAGGGGCGTTGGCGGGCGCTGTGAAAACTGTGCATCAGGCGGGCGCTGCTGCGCTCGCCGAAGCCGGCAATGTTAGCAAGCTCCGGCCCATCGAGGGTCAACCAATCCAGCAGGTTATTCAGGCGGCCTGTTTCGAAAAGTTTCTCCCAGGTGCCGCGACCGACATGCTGCATCGCCAGCCCTTGTTTGCCACTGAGCCAGGTCAAGCGGGCGAGAAATTGGCTTTCACAACCGGGGGTAGGGTGCCAGCAACTCAACGCATGGAAGTCGTCGGCGTTGGGGATGTCGATGTCTGCCCGCTTGGTGGTCCGCAGCACAACGCCGTCGAGCCGGGGAATGGTCAGGCCAGCGAGGCTGATAGCCACCTGATCACCGGGACGAATATCCAGGGTTTGCCAGCGTTTCAACGAACTGGCGCTGACGCGTTTGATCTCTCGGTAATCGAGCATGACCGGGTTCAGCTCGATCACCGGGGTGATGCGCCCGGTGCGCCCGATCTTGAAGTTGACCTTGCGGACTTCGGCCAGTACCTGCGCGAACGGGTATTTCCACGCGATGGCCCAGTAGGGTGCACGTGCCTGCCAGCGTTCGGCGGGTGGGCGCTGACTCTGACGCAGAACCACGCCGTCGGTTGCGAAGGGCAGAGGTGAGCGATACCAGTGATCGCGCCATTTCTGTGCCTCGGCGAGTTCGCTCACCGGTTGACTGTAGGGTGCCGTCGTGGCGAAACCCAGCGCCGCCAATCCGGATATTCGCTTGGGCAAGTCCAAGGGACTTTGCGGCCAGTCCCAGGCGAAGAACCCGATTCCGGCGGCTTGTTCTGTATTCAGGCATTTGCGTCCCATCAGTCCGGCGACGGTGGCGCGAGCGTTGACGCTGCCGGTTTTGGCTTGCACATGTTCGTTCAAGCGCCAATAAAGTTCGCCTTGCACCAGCAGGTCCAGCGGTTGCGTCAGGCGTTGAGGAATGGCGCCGATCCTCTGCGCGGATGGCGTCCAGTCCTGGCCCCGAATCCCGTCACCACGACTGATGGCCTGATGCAGAACGCCTGCGCGATAAATCAGCGTCACCGCGACGCCATCGATCTTGGGTTGTACCCAGACATCCCGGCGGTCGCGCAGCCACGTTTCCACGGCAGCCGCCTCGTGCAACTTATCCAGACCGGTATGAGCGATGGGGTGTGCGATTGAGCCTGAGCCTGAGGCCGTGCGCAGTGGCGCAGGCGTGGATGGCAAATCGAAGCAGTGCTGCCACTCACTTAGGCGCAGGCGCGACTGATCGTAGAGTTCATCGGCAATCAGCGAGCGGCCTTCACGGTGGTAGGCGTCGTCCCATTGGTCGATCTGTTTTTGCAGGGCGCTGATCCGGGTTTGTGCGGTTGCGGCAGACCAGTCAGGGCAAACGGCGTAGGCGATCGGGTGGATGAAACTCAGCAGGAGAATTGAAAACAGGCGCAGCGTGGCAAGCATGTTGAGCGTCCTTGCTCAGGGGGAATGCTTGAAGGCTAGGCGAGGATTTTGAAGTGGGTTGGCGGGGTGTTTTGCCGGGTGTTTCGGTTGCAAAGTAATGTGGTCTGTTCGGGCCTCTTCGCGAGCAGGCTCGCTCCCACAGGGTATTGAACACGCATGAAAAAGCCCCGCACGGCGCAAACCGTGCGGGGCTTTTTTGTACCGCGGGGAAAGTCTTACAGACCAGCAGCAGAACGCAGGGCGTCGGCGCGGTCGGTTTTTTCCCAGGTGAACGTGGTGAAGGTGTCTTCGCCAACGGTCTTGGTCTCTGGCGCGCGACCGAAGTGGCCGTACGCTGCAGTTTCCTGGTACATCGGGTGCAGCAGGTCGAGCATGGTGGTGATCGCGTATGGACGCAGGTCGAACACTTCGCGGACCAGTTTGATGATCTTGTCATCGCTGATCTTGCCGGTGCCGAAGGTGTTCAGCGAGATCGAAGTCGGCTGAGCCACGCCGATCGCGTAGGAAACCTGAATCTCGCAACGCTCGGCCAGGCCGGCAGCGACGATGTTCTTGGCAACATAACGGCCAGCGTACGCAGCCGAACGGTCAACCTTCGATGGATCTTTACCGGAGAACGCGCCGCCGCCGTGACGGGCCATGCCGCCGTAGCTGTCGACGATGATCTTGCGACCAGTCAGACCGCAGTCACCTACCGGGCCGCCAATGATGAACTGGCCGGTCGGGTTGATGTGGAACTGGGTGTCTTTGCTCAGCAGTTCGGCAGGCAGCACGTGCTTGACGATCAGCTCCATGACGCCTTCGCGCAGGTCTTTGTACGACACTTCAGGGTTGTGCTGGGTCGACAGAACAACCGCGTCGATACCGACAACCTTGCCGCCTTCGTAACGGCAAGTCACTTGCGACTTGGCGTCCGGACGCAGCCAAGGCAGCAGACCCGATTTACGGGCTTCGGCCTGGCGCTGCACGAGTTGGTGCGAGAAGGTGATCGGGGCTGGCATCAAAACGTCGGTTTCGTTGCTGGCGTAGCCGAACATCAGGCCCTGGTCGCCGGCGCCCTGATCTTCAGGCTTGGCGCGGTCAACACCCTGGTTGATGTCTGGGGACTGCTTGCCGATGATGTTCATCACGCCGCACGTCGCGCCGTCGAAGCCGACTTCGGAGCTGGTGTAGCCGATGTCGCAAATCACGTCACGAACGATCTGCTCCAGATCGACCCAGGCGCTGGTGGTCACTTCACCGGCAACGATGGCCACGCCGGTCTTGACCAGGGTTTCCACAGCAACGCGTGCGTGTTTGTCCTGGGCAATAATGGCGTCCAGCACCGCATCGGAAATCTGGTCGGCGATTTTGTCCGGATGCCCTTCGGACACGGACTCGGAGGTGAAGAGGGAGTATTCGCTCATCTCGATGTTTTCCTGAATTTACCGATGGTGAGTGTCGCCAGCCGGTCGCTGAAAGTGGCGAACCTGGATCTGGAAACCATTACGTAAGCCTACATAGAGGCTTTCCCCGGGAACGAGTCCCGCAGCGGTGGCCCAACGGGCCAAATCGTCCTGTTCAAACCCCAACCACAGATCACCGCAGGCCTCCTTGGCCCAACTCTGGTTGTGGCTACATAACTCTGTCACGAGCAGACTACCGCCCGGTTGCAGCAGGTCGGCCATGTGCTTGAGCGCATCGGCCGGCGCGGCGAAATGGTGCAATACCATGTTCAACACCACGCAATCGGCCTGAAGGCTTGTGCCATTCAATGCATCGGCCAATTGCAGGCTGACGTTAGCCAGCTGTTCACGTTCACATAGCTGACGCGCCAGTTCGAGCATCGCCGGGCTGTTGTCCAGCGCGGTTACGGTGTCGAAGCGACGGGCCAGTTCCGGCAGAAAAGCACCATCGCCGGGGCCGACTTCAATGGCCGTGGCAGCACCATTGAAGTTCAGTTTGTCGAGCAGGGCCAGCACGCTGTCACGGTACTGCGGCAGGCCTGCGATCAAGTCTTGCTGGGCGCGGAATTTCTCCGCCACCCGGGCGAAAAAGTCCTGACTGGCCGCGGCACGTTGGCCGTGAACCTGCTCGATACGCGCTTGCACATCGTCAGGCAGCACCAGATTGTCGACTTCTTCTAACAGTGCCGCGTGCAACTTGCCGCCAAGCAGTTCGGTGTGGGGCAAGGCGCGGCGATAGAAAATCGCATTGCCTTCGCGGCGCGTCGCCACCAGATCAGCCTGGGCCAGCACCTTGAGATGGTGGCTCATGCCGGACTGGCCAATGCCGAAAATCTGCGCCAGTTCCAGAACGCCGAACGAATCGTTGGCCAGCGCGCGCAATACATTCAGCCGCAACGGATCGCCGCCGGCCTTGCACAGGGCCGCCAGCTCGTCGCAATCGTCATGGCGAATGGAAGGCACGCGTAAGTTCATAGGGCTGGCAGTCTAGAGAGGGGGGCAATTCATCGCAAGGGCAATATCAAAAAGTTTTGATATTGCTCGATAAATGGCACTTCTCACCAAGCGGTTAACTCTACAAACGAGTAGCGGAAAGGTTTCACCAACAGAAAGCGCCGCTATCCATTGGAAAAACGCCCCCCGATGACTATCTGTCATTGCCCCGAGGCGCCCCGGTGAGGGAAAATGCCCTCCTTTTTTCCGTTTCGACTTACCAGAACCCAGGAGATCAGCGATGCCTAGCCGTCGTGAGCGTGCCAACGCCATTCGTGCCCTCAGCATGGATGCCGTGCAAAAAGCCAACAGCGGCCATCCCGGTGCCCCTATGGGTATGGCAGATATCGCCGAAGTGCTTTGGCGCGACTACCTCAAGCACAACCCGAGCAATCCATCGTTCGCCGACCGTGACCGCTTCGTGCTGTCCAACGGCCACGGCTCGATGTTGATCTACTCGCTGCTGCACCTGACCGGTTACGACCTGTCGATCGAAGACCTCAAGCAGTTCCGTCAACTGCACAGCCGCACCCCGGGCCACCCGGAATTCGGCTACACCCCGGGCGTTGAAACCACCACCGGCCCGCTGGGTCAGGGCCTGGCCAACGCCGTCGGTTTCGCTCTGGCAGAAAAAGTTCTGGCAGCGCAGTTCAACCGTCCAAACCACAACATCGTCGACCACCACACCTACGTGTTCCTGGGTGATGGCTGCATGATGGAAGGCATTTCCCACGAAGTCGCTTCCCTGGCCGGTACTTTGGGTCTGGGCAAACTGATCGCCTTCTACGACGACAACGGCATCTCCATCGACGGCGAAGTTGAAGGCTGGTTCACCGATGACACCCCGAAGCGTTTCGAAGCCTACAACTGGCAAGTGATCCGCAACGTTGACGGTCACGACCCGGAAGAGATCAAGACCGCCATCGAAACCGCGCGCAAGAGCCCGCTGCCGACCCTGATCTGCTGCAAGACCACCATCGGTTTCGGCTCGCCGAACAAGCAGGGCAAAGAAGACTGCCACGGCGCCCCACTGGGTGACGCGGAAATCGCCCTGACCCGTCAGGCGCTGAACTGGAACCACGGCCCGTTCGAAATCCCGGCCGACATTTATGCCGAGTGGGATGCCAAGGAAAAAGGTCGTGCTGCCGAAGCCGAATGGGATCAGCGTTTCGCTGCTTACTCCGCTGCATTCCCGACCGAAGCCAACGAGCTGATCCGTCGTCTGAGCGGTGAACTGCCGGCAGACTTCTCGGAAAAAGCCTCGGCCTACATCGCTGAAGTCGCGGCCAAAGGCGAAACCATCGCCAGCCGTAAAGCCAGCCAGAACACCCTGAACGCGTTCGGCCCGCTGCTGCCGGAACTGCTCGGCGGTTCCGCTGACCTGGCTGGTTCCAACCTGACCTTGTGGAAAGGTTGCAAAGGCGTCAGCGCTGAAGATGCCAGCGGTAACTACATGTACTACGGCGTGCGCGAATTCGGCATGACCGCGATCATGAACGGCGTAACCCTGCACGGCGGTCTGGTGCCTTACGGCGCGACCTTCCTGATGTTCATGGAGTACGCCCGCAACGCGGTGCGCATGTCGGCACTGATGAAGAAGCGCGTGATCCACGTCTACACCCACGACTCTATCGGTCTGGGCGAAGACGGCCCGACGCACCAGCCGATCGAGCAACTGACCAGCCTGCGTACCACGCCGAACCTCGACACCTGGCGTCCAGCCGATGCCGTTGAATCGGCGGTGGCCTGGAAAAACGCTCTGGAGCGCAAGGACGGCCCTTCGGCGCTGATCTTCTCGCGTCAGAACCTGCAGCACCAGGAACGCGATGCCGGCCAGATTGCCGACATCAGCCGTGGCGGTTACGTGCTGAAGGACTGCGCAGGCGAGCCTGAGCTGATCCTGATTGCCACCGGTTCGGAAGTCGGTCTGGCGGTTCAGGCCTTCGACAAACTGACCGAGCAAGGTCGCAAGGTGCGTGTTGTTTCGATGCCTTGCACCAGTGTGTTCGATGCTCAGGACGCTGGCTACAAACAAGCCGTGCTGCCGTTGCAGGTTGGCGCGCGTATCGCGATCGAAGCGGCTCACGCCGACTTCTGGTTCAAGTACGTGGGTCTGGAAGGTCGCGTGATCGGCATGACCACTTACGGCGAATCGGCGCCGGCTTCGGCACTGTTCGAAGAGTTCGGCTTCACCCTGGAAAACATCCTGGGTCAGGCTGAAGAGCTGCTGGAAGACTAAGCAGTACGAATGCGGTGGCCCCGGCCACCGCGTTCCCCTGTAGGAGCTGCCGAAGGCTGCGATCTTTTGATCTTGATCTTAAAAAACAGGATCAAAAGATCGCAGCCTTCGGCAGCTCCTACATGGGGTTATGTTGTTAGCGAACACTATCGAGAACCCCATGCCTCAACCGCGTCCTTACAAAGTTGCACTCAACGGCTACGGCCGGATTGGTCGTTGCGTCTTGCGTGCGTTGTTTGAGCGAGGCGAGAAGGCCGGGTTTGAAATTGTCGCAATCAACGATCTGGCCGACATGGCCAGCATCGAATACCTGACACGCTTCGACTCCACTCACGGCCGCTTTCCGGGCGAAGTGCGAGTAGAAGGCGATTGTCTGCATATTAATGGCGACTGCGTGAAGGTCCTGCGCAGTGCCACCCCCGAAGGCATCGATTGGGCGTCGCTGGGCGTCGATCTGGTGCTCGAATGCTCCGGCGCCTACAACACCCGTGAAGACGGCCAGCGTTTCCTTAACGCCGGCGCGCCGCGCGTGCTGTTCTCGCAGCCGATGGCCAGCGAGGCGGATGTCGACGCCACCATCGTTTACGGCGTCAATCAGGATTGCCTGACCGGCGACGAACTGCTGGTGTCCAACGCCTCCTGCACTACCAACTGCGGCGTGCCACTGTTGCGTCTGCTCGACAAGGCGATCGGCCTCGATTACGTGTCGATCACCACCATTCACTCGGCGATGAACGATCAGCCGGTGATCGACGCCTATCACCACGAAGACCTGCGCCGCACGCGCTCGGCGTTCCAGTCGGTGATCCCGGTGTCCACTGGTCTGGCGCGCGGTATCGAGCGCCTGCTGCCGGAACTTGCCGGGCGAATTCAGGCCAAAGCCGTACGCGTGCCGACGGTCAACGTGTCCTGCCTCGACATCACGATGCAGACCGCCACCGCGACCGACGCCAACGAGGTCAACCGGATCCTGCGCGAAGCCGCCACCAACGGCCCGCTCAAAGGCCTGCTGGCTTACACCGAGCTTCCCCACGCAAGCTGTGATTTCAACCATGACCCACATTCGGCCATCGTCGATGCCAGTCAGACCCGTGTTTCCGGCCCAAGGCTGGTGAACATCCTGGCCTGGTTCGACAACGAATGGGGTTTTGCCAACCGAATGCTGGACGTTGCAGAACACTATCTGCAAACAGCAACTTCAAAAAAACCGTAGGAAGTGCGACCCATGACCGTGTTGAAGATGTCCGACCTCGATCTGCAAGGTAAGCGCGTATTGATCCGCGAAGACCTCAACGTCCCAGTCAAGGACGGTGTTGTCACCAGCGATGCGCGTATCCTGGCTTCGCTGCCGACCATCAAGCTGGCCCTGGAAAAAGGCGCGGCGGTGATGGTCTGCTCGCACCTGGGCCGTCCGACCGAAGGCGAGTTCTCCGCCGAGAACAGCCTCAAGCCAGTCGCTGACTACCTGAGCAAGGCCCTTGGCCGTGAAGTGCCGCTGGTGGCCGATTACCTGGGCGGCGTTGACGTCAAGGCCGGCGACATCGTGCTGTTCGAAAACGTGCGCTTCAACAAAGGCGAGAAAAAGAACGCTGACGAACTGGCCCAGCAATACGCCGCCCTGTGCGACGTGTTCGTGATGGACGCGTTCGGCACCGCTCACCGTGCCGAAGGTTCGACCCACGGCGTGGCCAAGTTCGCCAAGGTCGCCGCTGCGGGTCCACTGTTGGCTGCTGAGCTGGATGCACTGGGCAAAGCCCTCGGTGCTCCGGCCAAGCCAATGGCGGCCATCGTTGCCGGCTCCAAGGTCTCGACCAAACTCGACGTGCTCAACAGCCTGAGCCAGATCTGCGATCAACTGATCGTCGGTGGCGGCATCGCCAACACCTTCCTCGCGGCGGCCGGTCACCCGGTCGGTAAGTCGCTGTACGAGCCGGATCTGCTCGACACCGCCCGCGCCATCGCCGCCAAGGTCAGCGTGCCGCTGCCGGTTGACGTCGTGGTTGCCAAGGAATTCGCCGAAACTGCTGAAGCCACCGTCAAGCTGATCGCTGACGTCGCCGCTGACGACATGATTCTGGACATCGGTCCGCAAACCGCGGCCAACTTCGCCGAACTGCTGAAATCGTCCAAGACCATTCTGTGGAACGGTCCGGTCGGCGTATTCGAGTTCGATCAGTTCGGCAACGGCACCAAAGTGTTGGCTCAGGCCATCGCTGAAAGCTCGGCGTTCTCCATTGCTGGCGGTGGCGACACCCTGGCCGCGATCGATAAATATGGCGTGGCTGAGCAAATCTCCTACATTTCCACCGGTGGCGGCGCGTTCCTCGAATTCGTCGAAGGCAAAGTGCTGCCAGCCGTTGAAGTCCTGGAAAGCCGGGCCAAGGCCTGAGGCCGCCCGTTTGGCCAGGCAAAGGAGTGTTTACATGGTCAAGTCGTTAGCGCTGTTGTTGCTGACCGGTACGCTGGCGGCCTGCGGGAGTAACCCGAAGGCCGAAGCCACGCCGGCGCCGAGCGAGTCGCAGAAGGGCTGCTATCAGGCCGACTGGCAGGCCGAAACCAACCCGGTGCTGAACAAGCGCTCTGGGCCGGACGGTCTGGACAAGTACGAGACGCAAACCCCGGCCAAGGAACATGGTTGTCCTTGACGGGTCTGACTCTTTAACTCAGGGCTGGCGGCATGCGCCGTCAGTCGAGGAACACGGATGAAAGGCTTGATCGCCATTGCGGCGTTGGCATTGTTGGGCGGTTGCGCGCAGTTGAACCTGTTTCAGTCGTCCGCCCCGGCGGATAACTGGACCACCTGGACCTGCGACAGCCAGGCCAAAGTGCTCTGGCGTTACGCCGATGCCGGCCAGAAGGAAGTCGACGTTCGACTGGGTGGCGGTGATCAGGTCTATCGCCTGAAAGAAGAGCCGGGCGCCTCGGGCATGCTGTACAGCGATGGCATGCTGGCGTTTCACGTCAAGGGTGAAGAAGGCCTGGTGTACTGGGTCGCCACCAATGATTTGATTGGCCGCGGCTGTAAAGCGCAGTAATCGAATACGCCACAGATTCATTGTGGTAATGGCCTTTGTGGCGAGGGAGCTTGCTCCCGCTGGAGCGCGAAGCGGTCCCAAAGCCTTATGGCTCGGTGTTTCAGAATGACCGTGTTGGCAGGTTTCACGACTGCTTCGCAGCCGAGCGCGAGCAAGCTCGCTCGCCACAGGTCAATACGCATACAGATTTTGCTTTATCGAATCACCAGACCGGGCCTCAACCCCCGATCTGCAATCACTTGAATAGCCGCCGCCGCTCCGGCAGGCTGGCACGATTAACGACCCTCAACCGGGAGAGACACACACAATGGCACTTATCAGCATGCGCCAGATGTTGGACCACGCAGCCGAATTCGGCTACGGCGTTCCAGCTTTCAACGTCAACAACCTTGAGCAGATGCGCGCCATCATGGAAGCCGCTGACAAGACTGACTCCCCGGTGATCGTCCAGGCTTCGGCCGGCGCTCGCAAATACGCCGGCGCGCCATTCCTGCGTCACCTGATCCTCGCCGCGATCGAAGAATTCCCGCACATCCCGGTGTGCATGCACCAGGACCACGGCACCAGCCCTGACGTCTGCCAGCGCTCGATTCAACTGGGCTTCAGCTCGGTGATGATGGACGGCTCGCTGGGCGAAGACGGCAAGACCCCGACCGACTACGACTACAACGTCCGCGTTACCCAACAAACCGTAGCCATGGCTCACGCCTGCGGCGTTTCGGTAGAAGGCGAGCTGGGCTGCCTGGGTTCGCTGGAAACCGGCATGGCCGGTGAAGAAGACGGCATCGGCGCTGAAGGCGTTCTGGATCACAGCCAAATGCTAACCGACCCGGAAGAAGCCGCTGACTTCGTCAAGCGCACTCAAGTTGATGCCCTGGCCATCGCCATCGGCACCAGCCACGGCGCCTATAAGTTCACCAAGCCACCTACCGGCGACGTGCTGGCGATCGACCGTATCAAGGAAATCCACAAGCGCATCCCCAACACCCACCTGGTGATGCACGGTTCCTCGTCGGTGCCACAAGAGTGGCTGGCGATCATCAACCAGTACGGCGGCGACATCAAAGAAACCTACGGCGTGCCGGTTGAAGAAATCGTCGAAGGCATCAAGTACGGCGTGCGCAAGGTCAACATCGACACCGACCTGCGCCTGGCATCTACCGGTGCGATGCGTCGCCTGATGGCCACCAACCCGAGCGAATTCGACCCACGTAAATTCTTCGGCGCGACCGTGACTGCGATGCGTGACGTATGTATCGCTCGCTATGAAGCGTTCGGCACTGCCGGTAATGCTTCGAAGATCAAACCGATCTCGCTGGAAGCGATGTACCAGCGTTATCTGAAGGGTGAGTTGAACGCCAAGGTTAACTAAGCCTGAGCGTTAAACTGCTTTAAAAGAAACCCGCCGAGAGGCGGGTTTTTTTTGTGGCCGGTTATTCCTTTAGCTCGACATGATCCAGCGCTTGATTCACTGCCAGTTCACCGAGCATGACGACTTGCGCGATGCCCAGCGCAGTCTTGCGGTTTGAGGTGTCGAGCATCGCGGCGAAGTTGTTGAGCATTTCGCTGGCGGAACCCAGGGTTTCGCTGGCGTTGGCCAGCAGGGATTCGGTGTTGTACTTCGGGTTGGCGAGGTACATGGGCTCGGGTTTATGGGGGCTGGCCATGATGAAGGCGGACGGTTTTAGGTAATGGTCGAGGGCGCGTTCGGCGGCGTCGTTGAGTTTTTTTGAGTCGAGGGATTCGTACGGGGAGGCCGGGTCGGTGACCGGCGGGTGAGGCGTTGATCTGATCATGTTTCGTCTCCGGTAAATGGAGCCGACACCGGATCGCTACTAAACGAAGGGGTGGCAGCTGAACGCAGGTTAGTAGACCGGGGAGACGCGACCGGCGCACCCGAAGGCGCCCTGCGAACAGCTACCATCAAGTGCAGGTTTAGAAATACCTGACTGAACGGATGCACATACGCTTCGCGTAACCACGGGCTACTAAACCCGATCACTGGAAATCAGTGACGCAAATCAAGTTACCGATGGCCCGCCAGGCGCACAAGCCGGCGGATTCTGGCGTACCCGTAGGCAACGACGCAAGCTGTTGTAGGCTTCGGGAAGTAACCGCCGACCAATCTAAACAACCCCGTTTAAAGGATCTCCGACTGGCAATAAATAACACTGTGGCGAGGGAGCTTGCTCCCGCTGGACTGCGCAGCAGGCCTCGCTTTTTTAGGGCCGCTGCGCGCCCCAGCGGGAGCAAGCTCCCTCGCCACAGGGATGTGTGCCAATAGGGATTATTTGTCGTGATCGATATCGAGTTTGCTGAAGGTCACTTGGCCACCTTCGCTGGTGTACCCGGTGTTGTCCTGCACATACACCCCAGCCTTGAAGTACAACGGCTTGTTGCGCCACGTCGCGCTGATCTGTGAGTCCCACTGATAACCCGCCGCGCTGATGCCGAGTGCGCCGCCGGGGCTTAGGTGGATGAGGTAGTTGAACTCGCGATCCAGTTTGATTCCGGTGGCCAGGGTGATGACGCGGCTTTCGTCATCATCCGGGTGCATGCGGACTTTGATCACCAGGTTGCCGGTTTCGGTTTTGGTCTTGTACTGGTACTCGAGTTTGACCATCGGCTTCTGGCTTTCATACGCGTGAATCTGGCCAATGACGATCTTGCCGGAGCTTGGTACTTTGTTCACTGTGACGGTCGCGCGCAGCAGGTTGTCGGCGTCCGGGTAGTACCAGTTGCGCAGGGTACCGTTGCTGTAGGTTTCGCGCAGTTCGGTGCGGGGATAGATGGCGTTTTCGGTTTTTGACCCGGTAACCGGTGACCAGAAGAACAAGGTGCCGGTGTCGGAATGGAAGTACTGATCTTTGAAGCCGTTCACCAGTTTGGAGGTTTCGACGGTGTATGGCGGGCTGCCAACGGGAACGCTGAGGTTCCAGGTTGCGAGGTCGATCATGTCGGTTCTTCCACTCAGTTCATCCTGAACGCGGGTGCCAGAAGCTCTAGCCCGCGCCTTTTCGGGCGGCCTTTATAAGCGTAGAGGGGGTTTTTGTTAATGCCCGTTTGGCAGATGATTGACGTCAACATCCTGTCGAAATGCCATCTCTGCCGGTTTCCGGGGGCTTCAGCGGTGACCGTTAGTCGGCAAACTCACGCTTTGGTTAAATGATGGCTTGATGACAGCTTCTGCTTTTTCGGATCCGCGACTAGAGTGAAGGCTCGATGTATGTACGGTTTTACCGGAATCGCCCTGAAGTCCCGACAAGAGAAGCAGCATGGAATGCGCGCAACCCCCGCCAGGTGAAGGCAGCTCTGTCCTTTTGATCGTTGATGATTACCCTGAAAATCTGATCAGCATGCGCGCGTTATTGCAGCGCCAGGATTGGCACGTCCTCACCGCCGCCTCCGGTTTTGAAGCGCTCAATATTCTGCTCTCCCATGACGTCGATCTGGTGCTGCTGGATGTGCAGATGCCGGGCATGGACGGCTTTGAAGTGGCGCGGCTGATGCGCGGTAGCCAACGTACGCGCCTGACGCCGATTATCTTTCTGACCGCCAACGAACAGTCGCAGGGCGCCGTGATCAAGGGCTATGCCAGTGGCGCGGTAGATTACCTGTTCAAGCCGTTCGACCCGCAGATCCTCAAGCCCAAGGTGCAGGCGTTGCTGGAACACCAGCGCAATCGCCGCGCGTTGCAGCGCCTGAGTCATGATCTGGAATTGGCGCGCGCCTTCAATGCTTCGGTGCTGGATAACGCTGCCGAGGGGATATTGGTGGTGGGCGAGGACGGTTTGATCCGCTTCGCCAATCCGGCGATTTCACGCTTGCTGAATGCGCCGGTGAAGGAGCTGGAGGGTAAGGAATTTCTCGACTACCTACAGAAACCGCACATCCCGCTGTGGGCCGATTCCGAGTTTTATGCCGGCTACAAGCGTGGCGAGACGTTAAGGCTGCACGACGCCTTGCTACGCACCGCGCCCGGCCAGCAAGTGCCGGTTGCGCTGTCCTGCGCCGCGCTGCCCTCCGAACAACACGCGATGGTGGTGACCGTACTGGACATGTCGGTGGTGCGGCACTTGCACCAGCAGCTCGAATTTCAAGCGGTGACCGATCCACTGACCGGTTTGCTCAACCGTCGCGGCTTTTACCAGACTGTTGAAAATCTGCTGCTGCGCGGCGAGCGCAGCGACAGCAGTTGGGTGTTGCTCTATCTGGATCTAGACGGCTTCAAACGGGTCAACGATTCCCTCGGTCACGACGCTGGCGATCGCGTATTGCGCTGGGTCTCCGAGCAGTTGAAAGCCTGCCTGCGGCCGTTCGACATTCTTGCGCGCATGGGCGGTGATGAATTTACCGCGCTGCTGGATCTGGAGTTTCCCGAGCAAGCGGCGAAGATTGCCGAGAAACTCATCGAACGGGTGTCGATCTGTCAGCAGATTGAAGGGTTGGACATCGCCCTAGGCGCCAGTATCGGTATCGCCACTTACCCGGACTGCGGCTCGAACCTTGACGGATTGCTGCGTGCCTCCGACATCGCCATGTATGAGGCCAAACGCGCCGGACGTCAGCAATATCGTTTCTACGATCATGAAATGAACGGTCGGGCGCGTTCGCGACTGATGCTCGAAGAGAGCGTGCGTGCCGCCATCGAGAACCGTGATTTCAATCTGGTCTATCAGCCGCAAGTGGCTATCGACACTGGCCAGATTCGCGGTTTTGAAGCGTTGTTGCGCTGGCAGCATCCGAGCGTCGGCGATGTGCCGCCGGGATTGTTCTTGCCGCTGCTGGAGGAGGCACGGCTGATCAGTCGCCTCGGCAGCTGGATTTATCATCGCGGCGCCGGCCAGCGCAAAGCCTGGGAAACTCTGTTTGCCGAAGATCTGGTGCTTGGCGTGAGTTTGAGCAACACCCAGTTCAGCCTGCCGAATCTGGTTACCGAGTTGCGTCAGGTGATGGAGCGACATGCCTTGCAGCCCCGGCAACTGGAGGTCGAGGTCACCGAAGAAGCGCTGATGCAGAATCCCGACGAAACCCGCAAACAGCTGCGTTTGCTGCGCAATCTGGGCGTGCGCGTGGCGTTGGATGACTTCGGTTCCGGACCGTGTTCGTTGGCGCATCTGCGCGATCTGGAACTCGATACGCTCAAGCTTGATCGCCATCTCATTGCCCGATTGCCAGACTCCAAGCGCGACGCCTCACTGGTCAGTACGGTGATCAGTCTGTGCAAACAATATGGCTTGCTGGTGATTGCCGAAGGGGTGGAAACCATCGAGCAATACCAATGGCTGCAAGCCCACGGTTGCGAATACGTGCAGGGCTTCCTCGTCGCGCGGCCATTAATGGCCGAGGATGCGCTCAGCTTCGCCGAACCGTTTGACTGGAGCGCGCTGCCCGGTTGAATTCGCTACACTGGCAGACCTTTTTCCAACCGTGTCGCTCGTCCATGACTGTGTTGAAGTACCTCCAGGCTTATCCCGCGCAATTGCAGGACCAGGTGCGCCAACTGATTGCCGAAGGGCGTCTGGGTGAATACCTCAATCAACGCTATTCAGGGCGGCACGATGTGCAGAGCGACAAGGCCTTGTACAGCTACGCGCTGGACCTGAAGCAGGAATACCTGCGCAACGCCCCGGCCATCGACAAAGTGCTGTTCGACAACCGCCTCGACCTGACCCACCGCGCCCTCGGTCTGCACACTACGGTTTCACGGGTGCAGGGCGGCAAGCTCAAGGCCAAGAAAGAGATTCGTATCGCCTCGTTGTTCAAGGACGCCGCGCCGGACTTTCTGAAAATGATCGTGGTGCATGAACTGGCGCACTTCAAGGAATCGGATCACAACAAGGCGTTCTATAAATTGTGTGAGCACATGCTGCCGGGGTATCACCAGGTCGAGTTTGATCTGCGCGTGTACCTAACCTGGCGGGATATGCAGGCTTAACAGTACGCAACCAGGAAGGTGTGGATGGACGTCAGCAAGACCAAAAGCAGTTTCTACCGCCGCTTGTACGTGGCGTACCTGATCGACAGCGGTCTGGCACCGAGTGTGCCGACGCTGACCGAAGTGACCGGCATGCCCCGGCGCACGGCGCAGGACACGATTGCCGCGTTGGCAGATCTGGATATCGTCTGTGAATTCGAACAGGAGGAGGGCGCGCGTAATCACGCCGGGCGCTATCGGATTCGCGAGTGGGGGGCGATTGATCGCGGGTGGATCGAGCGCAATTTGCGGCAGATCAAGGCTGTTCTTGAATATCCCTGAGTCCTGCAGCGCCTGAGCTGACGCCTTCGCGAGCAGGCTCGCTCCCACAGTTGGAATGCGTTTCCCTGTGGGAGCGAGCCTGCTCGCGAAGGGGCACTTAAGGGCGACGCATCCCGATATGCGGAATGTCATCCTCCAGATACTCCTCCCCCGCCACCACAAACCCGTACTTGCCGTAATAACCCTGCAAATGCGCCTGCGCCGATAGATAGATCGGCACTTGCGGCCAATGCTTTTCGGCCTGCTTCAGCGCCTGCTCCATCAATTCGTGGCCCAGCCCTTTGCCGCGACCCTGCGGTGCGGTAATCACGCGGCCGATCACCACGTCGCCGCCCTGGGATTCCGGGTCCAGCAGGCGCAGGTACGCCATCAACTGGTCATCCTCCCACCCCATCAGATGGTAGGTATCGCCTTCCAGATCCTGACCGTCGAGGTCCGGATAGGCGCACTTCTGTTCGACCACGAACACGTCCGAGCGCAGCTTCAACAGCGCGTACAGCTGTTCCTTGCCCAGATCACTGTGATGTTTGCAGACCCATTCGATTGTCATTTGCCGATTCCTTGAACGTGTCGCCCGATACTAAGCGCAGACGCCAAAGATGTCTGTATGGCGTAAGAGTCTGTGACAAAGGTCAAAATGCCATCATTCCTTTCTCGCAGCCCTGGCGACTTTGTGTAATCTGCTGGAGAGCCCTGTGCACTGGCTGCAATGAGCTAATGTTAGGGCCTGGGTTTTGCCGGTAAGGGGCCTTGGGGTTTTGGCTGAAAACATGCTGGGCAATGTGCCCGCTAAGGATTTCAAGCATGCCGCGTTTGCATCGAGCCTTTGCTTTGATCGGATTGCTCTTGCTGGCTCAGACCGCCGCAGCGGAGAAACTGCGGCTGGTGTTTGATATCTGGCCACCCTTTACCGACGACACGCTGGTCAACGGCGGCCTGGCCACCGACATTGTCAGCACCGCGCTGTCCAGAGCCGGTTACGCCAGCGGTTACGAGCAAGTGCCGTGGGCACGGGCGCTGCTTGGTGTGGGTGAGGGCCGTTACGATGTGCTGGTCAACGCCTGGTACAACGACGAGCGGACCAAGCTCGGGCAATTTTCCGGGGAATACCTGCTCAACCGCATCCGCTTTCTCAAGCGCAAAGACACGCCACTCGACTACTCCAACCTGCAGCAACTGCACACCTATCCAATTGCGGTGGTGCGCGGCTACGCCTACTCGGCGCCGTTCGATGCCGATACGGCGTTGCAGAAAGTCCCTGTGCACAACTTCGCCATGGCCGTGCGCATGCTCGCGGCGGATCGGGTCAAGCTGACGCTGGAGGATGAGTATGTGGCGAAGTATTACCTGGCGCGGGAATCCGCCAAGGTGCGCAATTCGGTGGAGTTTTTACCCAAGCCGTTGAGTGAGAACAGCCTGCATATATTGGTGAGCCTGAAGAATCCGCAGCATGAGCAGATTGTCGCGGGGTTTGACAAGGCGATAGCGGCGATGAAGGCGGATGGCAGTTATGACAAGTTGTTGAGGCAGCATGGGATGTGAGTTTCTGATCCTGAATTTGCTGGGTGTCTGATGGCCTCTTCGCGAGCAGGCTCGCTCCCACATGGGGTCTGTGTCGTGCATAAATCCAGTGTGGGAGCGAGCCTGCTCGCGATGACGCTCTGTCAGCCAGCGCTGACCTCACTGGTGTCCTTGATCAGGTGCGCCGCCAACGTCCGCAACGGCCCCAACTGCCGGCAAATCAACGCCAGTTGCGTCTGCACCAGCCGCTGCCCTTCATCAATCTCATCAGGCATTTGCTCCAGCTCGTTGGCCAGCGCTTCTTCTTCGTCACTTTGAATCGCCACCGGCTGTTTGTTCGCCAGCCCTTGGGCAATTTCGTCGATGCTTGTTGCCAGTTTCACCCCGGCGCCATCAATCAAATGCTCACGCACATCCGGCGGCAACTGCGTCTCGCGGTGCGCGCCCAGACCTGACAGATAACTCAACAACGTGTGCGAGAGCACCAGGAAGCGGAAACCCACGTCCGCTTCCTTACGGAAATGCCCCGGTTCCATGAGCATGTTCGCCAGCGTCGTCGACAGCGCCGCATCGGCGTTGTGTGCGTTGCGGCGGGCCAGCCGATAGGCGAGGTCATCACTCTTGCCGGCGGCGTATTGCTGCATGATCTGGCGCAGGTAGATGCTGTTGCAGGTCAGGGTGTTGGCCAGCACTTTGTTCAGGCGTCGGCCCTGCCAGTCCGGCAGGAACAGGAACACCGTCAGGCCGGCAATCAGGCTGCCGAGCAAGGTATCGAACAGCCGTGGCAGGAACAGCCCGTAACCGTCACCGACCTGGTTGAAGCAGAACAGCACCATGATGGTGATCGCGGCGGTGGCCAAGGTGTAGCGGGTGGTGCGGTTGGTAAAGAACACCACGCCGGCAGCGATCGCAAAGCACGACTGCACCAGCGGACTCGGGAACAGATCGAACAGCGCCCACGCCACGGTCAGGCCGATGGCGGTGCCAAGGATCCGCTGACCGAGTTTGCGCCGCGTTGCGCCGTAGTTCGGCTGGCAGACGAACAGCGTGGTGAGGATGATCCAGTAGCCCTGCGAAGGGTGAATCAAATGCACCATGCCGTAACCGATACTCAGTGCCAATGGCAGGCGCAGGGCATGACGGAACAGCAGAGAGGTCGGCGTCAGTTGCGTACGCAGGCGAATCCAAACGTCTTTGAGGTTGCGCGGCGAGCGGTCGAGCAAGCTGCTGTCGGTCGCATCGGCCAAGGCGTCGGGGTTACTCGCGTCGCTGAGCAAACGGTCGAGGGTGCCAAGGTTCGCTGCCAGTGCACGCAGCGAACGCAGCAATCCGCGCCACGCCGGATTGCTCTGGATGCGCAGGTGTTCGAGGGAGGCGTCGAGGTCGCTCAGGGCTTCGGCAAAACTGGCGTCGTAAATGAACGGCTGACGCATCTGGATCGATTCGGCCAAGGCGCGGCAGGCTTTGCCTTGCTGGCGCAACAGGCGTTGGCAGCGGAACAGCACGTCACTGTGGAAGAACGCTTCGGCCAGTGCGTTGTACGGATAGTGCGAGGAACTGGCGCGTTCGTGGATGTCCTGAGCGAGGAAATACAGCTTCAAGTAGCGACTGACTTTCGAGCCGGGGCGGCCATTGCCGACGCGGTGCAGAATGATTTCCTTGGCACTGTTCAGCGCTGCCACCACGCGGCCGTTTTGCTGGGCCAGTTCCAGACGCCGGGCCTCGACATCCATCTGCCGGATCGGCTCGAACAGTGCCGATTTCAGCTTCAGGTAAAAACCCAGTTCGCGGAACAACCGCGCCAGACTCTGCTGCACTGGCTGGTTGGAAAACATCGCTTGCCACAACACCGATAGCAAGCCGTACCACGCCGCACCGGCGACCAGCAACATCGGTTCGTGCCAGAAATCGGTGACCGCGCCACCGCGCTGATCAACGCCGATCATTGTGTATACGGACAGAATCAACGTCGCCGAAGCAATCGCCCCGTAACGCTCGCCAAGCGCCCCGAGCATGGTCAGGCCGAAGCTGGCCAGCGCCAGGGCAATGGCAAATACGATGGGGTAGGGGAAGAGCAACTCCACCGACAGCGCGGCGATGCTGAAACACACTAGCGTTACGGCGAGGGCGTTGAGGCGGCCCTGCCAACTGTCGTCGGTCTCGGCCAGGGCGCTGGCGATAATGCCGAGGAACAACGGGATCAGCAGGCCCATTTCATCCTGATACCAACACAGCGCCATGCTGCCGGTCAGGGCGATGAACACCCGCACGCTGTAGCTGAATTTATCCAGCGCCCACAGGCGCCGCAAAGACTGACGAAACGAGGTCGAGGACATGAAGTGCGAAGGCCTTCCGAGGCGATGCCGCTAAATTGAGCCAGTAATGACGCCGACGCAATGGCGCCGATCACATCTGACAGCAAAAAGTGTTCCTTACACGTGCATAGGTAGTGAGGATATTGCTGACTGTGGCGAGGGAGCTTGCTCCCGCTCGGCTGCGCAGCAGTCGTAAAATCGGTCAATGCGCTACATCTAGTGAACCGCTATATATGGTTTGGGGCCGTTTCGCAGCCCAGCGGGAGCAAGCTCCCTCGCCACAAAAGCTCGCTCCTACAGGGTATTGCGTTTGATTTTGGATCAGGCGTATTGGGCGGCAGCGTAGCCGGAGGCCCACGCCCACTGGAAGTTGAAGCCGCCCAGATGCCCGGTGACGTCGAGCACTTCACCGATGAAGTACAGGCCAGGGCTTTTCAACGATTCCATGGTCTTGGACGACACTTCGCGGGTATCAACGCCACCGAGTGTGACTTCGGCCGTGCGATAACCCTCAGTGCCCGCCGGCACGACTTTCCAGCTGCCCAGCTTATCGGCGATTTCCGCCAGTTCCGCATGGGTGTACTGCTTCATCGGCTTGGACACAAACCAGTTGTCTGCCAGCAAATTGGCCATCTTCTTGGTGAAGATTTCACCGAGCAGGGTTTTCAGTTCGCTGTTCGGGCGCTCGGCCACTTGTTGTTGCAACCAGCTCGCCGCGTCGTGATCCGGCAGCAGGTTGATCTCCACCGTATCGCCAGATTCCCAGAACGAGGAAATCTGCAGAATCGCCGGGCCGCTGAGGCCACGGTGAGTGAACAGGATGTTTTCGCGAAAGCTCTGGTCGTTGCAGCTGACCAGGCAATCCACCGACGTCCCGGACAACTCGGTGCAGAGCTCCTTGAGCTGATCGGTGATGGTGAACGGCACCAGCCCAGCGCGGGTTGGCAGCAGTTCATGGCCGAACTGTTTGGCCACTTGGTAACCGAAACCGGTGGCGCCCAGCGTCGGGATCGACAGACCGCCCGTGGCGATCACCAGTGACTGGCACTGGATCTGGCCGAGGGTGGTGTCGAGCAGATAACCGCTTTCGACTTTCTCGATCGTCTGGATCGACGTGTCCAGATGCAGCTCGACGCCGGCCTGATCGCACTCGTCGAGGAGCATGCCGAGGATGTCGCTGGACTTGTTATCGCAGAACAGCTGGCCGAGTTTTTTCTCGTGGTACGGCACGGCGTGTTTAGCGACCATGCCGATGAAATCCCACTGGGTATAGCGCGCCAGTGCCGATTTGCAGAAGTGCGGGTTCTGCGAGAGGAAATTGCTCGGTTCGGTGTACATGTTGGTGAAATTGCAGCGGCCACCGCCCGACATCAGGATTTTCTTGCCGGCCTTGTTTGCGTGGTCGAGCAGCAAGACCTGACGCCCGCGCCCGGCGGCGGTCAGTGCACACATCAACCCAGCGGCGCCAGCGCCAATGATCACGACTTCGGTAGAGCGCAAAACGGTGTCCTCAATTTTCGATAATCAGCCTGGGCGGCTTTTGTGGCGAGGGAGCTTGCTCCCGCTCGGCGGCGTAGCCGTCGTAAACCCAGTCAACGCGGTATTCCTGGAAATCGCGTTGGCTGGTTTTAGGGCCGCTTCGCAGCCCAGCGGGAGCAAGCTCCCTCGCCACAGGTGAATCAACAGGGGGTCAGAGGATGCGTACGCGCAGCGAACGGCCCTTGATCTTGCCGTCGTTCAAACGCTGCAAGGCCTGCATCGCCACGGTGCGGTCCACGGCCACATAAGCCTGGAAGTCGAAAATCGCGATCTTGCCAACCTGTGCACCCGGAATGCCGGCATCGCCGGTCAATGCGCCAAGGATGTCGCCCGGACGCACTTTGTCTTTACGACCGGCACCGATGCACAGCGTGGTCATCGGCGGCTGCAGCGGGGCGAGGCCCTGGGACTTGAGGTTATCGACCTGATCCCAGTTCAGCGGCGATTTCTGCAGTTGTTCGATGGCTTGTGCGCGGTGCGCTTCGCCCGGAGCAACGAGGCTGATGGCAATGCCTTTTTCGCCAGCACGACCGGTACGGCCAACGCGGTGAATGTGGATTTCCGAATCGCGCGCCAGTTCGACGTTGATCACCATGTCCAGCGCATCGATGTCCAGACCACGGGCGGCGACGTCGGTGGCGACCAGTACCGACGTACTGCGGTTAGCGAACATCGCCAGTACCTGATCGCGGTCACGCTGTTCCAGATCGCCGTGCAGGCCGACGGCGGAAATGCCTTTGGCGGTCAGGTGATCAACGGTTTCCTGAACCTGCTGCTTGGTGAAGCAGAACGCCACGCAGGACGCCGGACGGAAATGGTGCAGGACTTTGGTCACTGCGCTCATGCGATCTTCCGGGGAGATCTCGTAGAAACGCTGCTCGATCTGCGTGTCATCGTGGAACGCTTCGGCTTTCACCGTTTGCGGATCACGCATGAACTTCGAGGCGAGTTGCTTGATGCCCACCGGGTAAGTGGCGGAGAACAGCAGGGTCTGACGACGCTCCGGGGTCTTGACGATGATGTCTTCGATGGCGTCGTAGAAACCCATGTCGAGCATGCGGTCGGCTTCGTCGAGGATCAGCGTGTTCAGGCCATCCAGCACCAGCGAACCTTTGCGCAGGTGCTGCTGGATACGACCCGGAGTGCCGACGATGATGTGCGCGCCGTGCTCCAGCGAAGCGATTTGCGGGCCGAACGACACGCCGCCGCACAGGGTCAGGACCTTGATGTTGTCTTCGGCGCGGGCCAGACGACGAACTTCCTTGGCGACCTGGTCGGCCAGCTCGCGTGTCGGGCAGATCACCAGGGCCTGGCAACCGAAGTAGCGCGGGTTGATCGGGTTGAGCAGGCCGATGCCGAACGCGGCGGTCTTGCCGCTGCCGGTCTTGGCCTGAGCGATGAGGTCCATCCCCTTGAGGATCACCGGCAAGCTCTGCGCCTGGATCGGCGTCATCTGGGCATAACCGAGGGATTCGAGGTTAGCCAGCATGGCGGCGGACAGCGGCAGAGTATTAAAAGCGGTGGCGATGGTGGTCACGGGACTGGCCTGCAAAACAAAATGTCGCGCAGTGTAGCAGCCCCGTGCCACATTCTTCGAAAGTTCTGGACGAACAGCGACTAAAACCAGAAGTGAAGGATTTACTTGTGGCGAGGGAGCTTGCTCCCGCTGGACTGCGCAGCAGTCCCCTGCTTTTTGAGGTTAAGAGCAGGGGGACGCTTCGCGTCCCAGCGGGAGCAAGCTCCCTCGCCACAAAAGCTCTCTACAAAAGTTGTCGCTAGTGTTCGATGTGTTCTTCCGGGCGTTTGGCTCGGCGGCCATCTTCTTTCGACAGTTGCGAGAAGATCGTCGCGGCGAGCATCGCCATGATCCCGACGGTAACGAAGGTCAGCTGGAACGCGCCGAGCACGGTTTCCACGCCATCGTTGCCGATCTCTGCCGTAAAGCCACCGAGCAACGCACCGGCGCACGCCACCCCCAGACTCAATGACAATTGCGCGACCACCGAGAGCAAACTGTTGCCGCTGCTGGCGCTGGCGTCGTCGAGATCGATCAGCGTTACGGTGTTCATCGCGGTGAATTGCAGCGAGTTGATCGCGCCGAGAATCGCCAGCAGGCACAGCAGCAGCCAGTACGGCGTCTGTTCGCTGACCAGACCCATGCTTGCCAGCATGATCCCCAGTGCCAAGGTGTTGCCAGTGAGCACGATGCGATAGCCGAGCCGCTCGATCAGCGGTCGCGCCATCCACTTGGCAAACATCGCCGCCGCTGCCAGTGGCAGCATGCTCATCCCTGCTTGCGACGGCGAATAGCCCAGCGCCACTTGCAGCAGCAACGGCACCAGAAACGGCAAGGCACCGCTGCCCAGACGTGCGAACAAGTTGCCGAGAATGCCGACGGCAAAGGTGCGGGTCTTGAACAGCGACGGTGCGAACAACGGGTTTTCGATATGCCCGGCGCGTAACCAGTACGCCGCCAGACAGGCCATGCCGCCGAACAGCAGCAACATCACCCGCAGGTGCGGCAAGTGCAACTCGCCAAGGCCTTCCATGGCGATGGTGATCAGAATCATCGCCGCGCCGAACAGCAGGAAACCCAAACTATCGAAACGCGTGCGCTCGGTGCCGCGCAGGTCGGGAATGAATTTCCACACCGCGTAGCAACCGATCACGCCGACCGGCAGGTTGATCAGGAAGATCCAGTGCCATGTCAGGTATTCGACCATCCAGCCGCCCATGGTCGGGCCGATCAGCGGGCCGAGCAGGCCGGGGATGGTGATGAAGCCCATGATCCGCACCAGTTCGGATCGCGGATAGGCGCGCAGTACGACGAGTCGCCCGACCGGCAGCATCAGCGCGCCGCCCAGGCCCTGGATGACCCGGGCGCCAATCAGCATGCTCAGGCTGCTCGACAAGGCGCAGAGCAGCGAGCCGAAACTGAACAGCAGAATCGCGCCGAAGAAGATTTTCTTGGTGCCGAAACGATCGGCGATCCAGCCCGAGGCCGGGATCAGCAGGGCCACGGTGAGCATGTAGGCGATGATCACGCCCTGCATACGCAAGGGATCTTCGGCCAGATCGCGAGCCATGGCGGGCAGCGCGGTGTTGAGGATGGTCCCGTCGAGGGACTGCATGAAGAACGCAATGGCGACGACCCACGGCAACCAGCGTGCGGTGATGGCGTCGAGAGGCGGGCGGTTGGGCATGGAACCTCTGAGGGGTGGTTAATCCGGATTCTTGTGCTGACATGAAACCCTGTGGCGAGGGAGCTTGCTCCCGCTCGGCGGCGCAGCCGTCGTGAATCCGGTCAACGCGGCATTACTGGAACACCGTGTTGTCCGGTATTGGGGTCGCTGCGCAACCCAGCGGGAGCAAGCTCCCTCGCCACAGTTGATGCGTGTTGTTCTTACAACGTAAGGGTCAGGCGGCTGACCAGCGCCCCCGGCAGCAATGCCGACGAAGTATTGCGCTGGCTGTACGTACTCGCCGACAGCAACAACTCACGCTCGACGGTCAACGCTTCCAGCTGCGAACCCAGCAGGCTGTAGGCGCTGTCGTCGAAACGCATGGTGCTGACCGGCGCCTGGATCTCGCCGTTCTCGACCCAGAAGGTCGCAAACCGAGTCATGCCGGTCATGCGCGCCGCCGGTTGATCCGAGAAGTTCAGGTACCACAGGTTGCTGATGTACAGCCCGGTGCCCAACTGCTTGAGGATCTCTGCTTGCGAAAGATCACCCGCCGCCATGTTCAACGCACTGGGCATTTCACCGCCGCCGGCGCCGTTGGCGGTCAAACCGTATTCGGCAGCACTGCGCGAGCCGACCAGTTGATCACCGGCCTTGCCCTCGACGATCAGGCGCAAATCACTGCGTGGATAACCTTCGCCGGAAAACGCCGGGCTCAACGATTCGCTGACTTTCTCATCCAGCGACAGCAGCGGACTGAAGGCCTGATCGCCGACATACAGCTTCTGCAACGGACTGCTCTTGCTGGCGATCGACTGCGCCGAGAAACCGCCCCAGCTCAGCATGCCCATGATTTCTTCCAGCGCCGCCGGTGCCAGGTACGCGCGGTACTGCCCCGGCGCCAAGGTGCGCAGCGGACGACCGAGAAATTCCAGTTGCTCGCGGGCCTGGCCGAAGCGCTTGGCGAAACCCTCACTGCTCCAGTCATGCCCGGCGTAGCTGGCTTTCACCGCTTCGCCGTTCTCGTGGAACAGGCTGAAATCGAAGTTGAAGCTGTTGGCCTGATGCCAGCCGAACGCCCCCGCTGAACTGGCGAAACCACGGCTGATCGGGCCGGCCGCGTAGAAGCCCACCAAGTCCAGACCTTCAGCAGCAGCACAGATTTCATCGACAACCTGTTCAGTGTCCGGCAGCGGATGTTCCTGCACGTTCTGACTCTGCCAGCCGTTGTGATTGAGCAACAGATACGGATCCTGCGGCAGCAACGGCAGGGTTTCGCGCAGTTGTTGCAGGCCTTCGGCAAGCCGTTGCAAGTCGGCTTCCTGATCACCGGACAGCGTGACCTGCAAATCGGCGTGACGACCGTCGTTGATCAGTTTCAGGACGATATTGGCCTGCTGCACTTGCCCGGCCTGACGCACCTTGGCGTGATTGAAACGCACGAACGCCGAGGATTCGGCGGCGTAGCTGAGGGTGAACTGTTCCGGCTCGCGCACGCTGTCGCGCAGCCAATTGACCATGATCTTGAAGGCGTCGGACTGACTCTTCGAAATGCTCATCAGGCGTCTCCCCCAAACACATCAACGTTGCTGAATACGCAGGCCGGCGAAGCGTGGCCGACGCGGATCACCTGGTTCGGTTCGCCTTTGCCGCAGTTCGGCGTGCCCAGCACCTTGACGGTGTTGGCGTCGCCGACGGCGCGCAGGCTTTTCCAGAAGTGCGCGGAAATCGCCCGGTAGTTCGGGTTTTTCACCACGCCTTTGAGTTCACCGTTTTCGATCAACTGACCCCATTCACAGCCGAACTGGAATTTGTTGCGCGCATCGTCGATCGACCACGAACGGTTGGTGCTCATCAGGATGCCGTGCTCGATGCCTTCGATCAGTTTGTTCAGAGGCTGATCGCCCGGCTCGATATTGAGGTTGGCCATGCGGTCGATCGGCGGGCGGTTCCAGCCACAGGCGCGGCTGTTGGCGACGCCGTCGAGACCGGCGCGGAACTGCGACAGCGCACCGCCCAGCGGGCGCAACAACAGGCCATCGCGGATCAGGAATTGTTTGCTGGCCTTGCTGCCGTCGTCGTCATGACCGTAGCTGGCGAGTTCTTCGGGAATACCCGGATCGAACGTCACGTTGAGCAGTTTGGAGCCGTATTGCAGGCTGCCGAAGTCGCTGGCTTTGACGAAACTGGTGCCGGCGTAATTGCGTTCGTCGCCGAGGATGCGGTCGAGCTCCAGCGGGTGGCCGATGGATTCGTGGATCTGCAGCATCATCTGATCCGGCATCAACAGCAGGTCGCGCGGGCCTTGCGGAGTGTTCGGCGCGAGCAGCAGTTGCAGCGCCTGATCGGCGACTTGCGGGCCGGCGCCGATCAAACCGCAGCGGCTGATCACGTCAGCGCCGCCCTGTTGGCCGAAGTTCTCGCGGCCGAGGCTGCGGGTCTGGCTGTCGTTGCCGTCGTAAGCGGTGACGTCGAGGCCCGGGTAGACGAAGCGCTGGGCCTGGCGCAATTCAGCCCCGGCGCTGCTCAGGTAAATCTGCTCGACGTGGGTGATGCCGATGCTCACTTGCCAGTTCACCAGGCGCTCATCCTTTGGCACCGAGGCGGATTCCGCGCCGAGCAGCTCGAAGCATTCGCTCAGGGACGGGAAGGCTTGTTCGAGATTGGGCGAAAAGTAATCAGCGCGATCGCTGGACACCGGCTGCTCGCGCAGGTCGAGCAAGGCGTGGGGCTTGAGGCGGCGGGCTTGCTGCTCGGCGCGTTCGAGGGCGGCTTGCAGGCCTTGCTGCGACAGGTCGTTGGTCGCCGCGTAGGCCTCAACGCCGTTGACGCGCACGGTGAGCATCGCGCCTTCGTCGCGGCTCAGGCTCGGCGGCTCGGCGACATTCTTGCGCACCGACAGGTATTGCCCGGATTCGCGTACATACCGCAGGGAAAAGAACTCAGCGCCCGTGCGCAAGGCAGCAAAGCGCTGCTTGAGCTGGGGGTGGAAATCGAACATTCGGGAACCTCCTTGTCAGGGGGAAGCGGTAGAGCAGCGGCGGGGAGGGGGTGAAACGGTTGCGCGAGGTCTAGAGTAGGCCTGCGTGGGGGTAGGATCAAGTGAAGAGGGGGTGTAGGAGGATTTACTGTGCAGCGGGGGAATTGGCACTGAATGTGAGGGCCCCTTCGCGAGCAGGCTCACTCCTACACTTAATCTCCAGTGTCCACAGAGTTTGTGTTCACTGGAGATCCTTGTAGGAGTGAGCCTGCTCGCGATCAGCCTTGATGCGGTACCAAGTCTTACTGAGCAGCCGGGGTGATATCACGCATCGGCTTGCCCTTCACCGGCGCACCGCCAGCGACGTAGTAGGCAGCATTGCTACGCGGCAGTGGCTTGCGACCACGGATCTTGTCGGCGATTTTCTCGGCGATCATGATCGTCGGCGCGTTCAGGTTGCCGGTGGTGATGATCGGCATGATCGAGGCATCGACCACACGCAGGCTCTGCATGCCGTGCACGCGACCTTCGCCATCCACTACGGCCATCTCGTCGGTGCCCATCTTGCACGAGCAGGACGGGTGGAACGCGGTTTCGGCGTGCTCGCGGATGAACTTGTCCAGCTGCTCATCGGTTTGCACTTCGATGCCCGGGCTGATTTCACGGCCACGGAAAGCGTCCAGCGCCGGCTGTTGCATGATTTCACGGGTCAGGCGGATGCCGTCACGGAATTCCTGCCAGTCTTGCTCGGTGGCCATGTAGTTGAACAGGATGCTCGGGTGTTGGCGCGGGTCTTTCGACTTGGCCTGGATGCGACCACGGCTTGGCGAGCGCATGGAACCCATGTGCGCCTGGAAACCGTGCTCTTTCACACCGTTGCTGCCGTTGTAGTTAATCGCCACCGGCAGGAAGTGGTACTGGATGTTCGGCCATTCGAATTCCGGGCGCGAACGGATGAAACCGCCGGCTTCGAACTGGTTGCTGGCGCCGATACCGGTGCCGTTGAACAGCCACTCGGCACCGATGGCCGGCTGGTTGTACCAGAGCAGCGACGGGTACAGGGAAACCGGCTGAGTGCAGGCGTATTGCAGATACAGCTCAAGGTGATCCTGCAGGTTTTCACCGACGCCCGGCAGATCGTGAACGACCGGGATGTCGAGGGATTTCAGCAGTTCGGCAGGACCGACACCGGAACGCTGCAGAATCTGCGGCGAAGCGATGGCTCCGGAGCACAGCAGCACTTCTTTGCGCGCCTTGGCTTCAACACGCTCTTCGGCGTCGCCGACCAGGTAACGCACGCCGACCGCACGCTTGCCTTCAAACAGAATCTTGTCGGTCAGGGCGTGGGTGACGATGGTCAGGGTCGAGCGCTTCTTGGCGACGTCGAGGTAGCCACGGGCGGTGGATGCACGACGGCCGTTCGGCGTCACGGTGCGGTCCATCGGGCCGAAGCCTTCCTGCTGATAGCCGTTCAAGTCTTCGGTGCGCGGGTAACCGGCCTGCACGCCAGCTTCAACCATGGCGTGGAACAGCGGGTTGTTGCCCGCCTTCGGCGTGGTCACGCTGACCGGGCCTTCGCCACCGTGGTAGTCGTTCGGGCCGATGTCGCGGGTTTCCGCTTTGCGGAAGTACGGCAGGCAGTCCAGGTACGACCAGTCTTCCAGACCTGGCAGTTTCGCCCAGCCGTCGTAGTCCATCGCGTTACCGCGGATGTAGCACATGCCGTTGATCAGCGAGGAACCGCCGAGGCCTTTGCCGCGACCGCATTCCATCCGGCGACCGTCCATGTGTGGCTCTGGATCGGTTTCGTAGGCCCAGTTGTAACGACGACCCTGCAGCGGGAACGCCAGCGCGGCCGGCATTTGCGTGCGGAAGTCGAGACGGTAATCCGGGCCGCCGGCTTCGAGCAGCAGGACGGTGACGCCTTCGTCTTCAGTCAGACGGGTCGCCAGGGTGTTACCGGCCGAGCCGGCACCGATGATGATGTAATCGAATTCTTGGGACATTAGATGCACCCTCTTTGATAGTGGTCAGGTCGCCGAGGCGCCACTTTCTGTGGCGAGGGAGCTTGCTCCCGCTCGGCTGCGCAGCAGTCGCAAAGCCTGCGACCGTGCTCCGTCTGGATGAGCGCAGTGTCTGCAGTTGGGGCCGCTTCGCAGCCCAGCGGGAGCAAGCTCCCTCGCCACAAGGGCCCCAACTTCAGATATGCGTCAGATCAGAACACCGAGACGTAATCGCCCAGCTCGACCTGTACCGATTTGATGCGGGTGAAGTTGTTCAGCGAGCTGATCCCGTTTTCACGGCCAACACCCGACTGCTTGTAACCGCCGACCGGCATTTTTGCGTCGGACTCGCCCCAGGCGTTGATCCAGCAGATACCGGCTTCCAGTTGATGAATCACGCGGTGGGCGCGGTTCAGGTCTTTGGTGACGATACCGGCGGCCAGGCCGAAGTCGGTGTCGTTGGCGCGGCGGATCACTTCTTCTTCGGTCTCGTAGGAGAGGATCGCCATCACCGGGCCAAAGATTTCTTCACGAACAATGGTCATCTCGTCGGTGCAGTCGGTGAACACGGTCGGAGCCACGAATGCGCCTTTGGCGAATTCGCCGTCGGTCAGACGCTCGCCGCCGCACAGGACGCGGGCACCTTCTTCTTTACCTTTGGCGATGTAACCCAACACGCTTTCCATGTGCGGGAAGCTGACCAGCGGGCCGAAGTTGGTGTTTTCGTCTTCCGGGTTGCCGATGCGGATGCGCGCAACGCGCTCGACGATCTTGGCTTCGAAAGCGGCTTTCAGGTGGCTCGGCACGAACACGCGAGTGCCGTTGGTGCAGACCTGGCCGGAGCTGTAGAAGTTGGCCATCATCGCGGTGTCGGCAGCGCGATCAAGGTCGGCGTCGTCGCAGATGATCAGCGGGGACTTGCCGCCCAGTTCCATGGTCACGTCTTTCAGCGACGAAGCCGAAGCGCTGGCCATAACCTTCTTGCCGGTGTCGGTGCCGCCGGTGAAAGAGATTTTTTCGATGCGCGGGTGCTCGGTCAGCCAGGTGCCGACTTCACGGCCGCTGCCGGTCAGTACGTTGAACACGCCGTTTGGAACGCCGGCTTCGGTGTAGATCTCGGCCAGTTTCAGAGTGGTCAGCGAGGTGACTTCGCTTGGCTTGAAGATCATCGCGTTACCAGCGGCCAGGGCTGGTGCGGATTTCCACAGGGCGATCTGGATCGGGTAGTTCCACGCGCCGATACCGGCGACAACGCCCAGCGGCTCGCGACGGGTGTAGACGAAAGACGTGTCACGCAGCGGGATCTGCTCGCCTTCGATAGCCGGCACCAGGCCTGCGTAGTATTCCAGCACGTCAGCGCCGGTAACGATGTCGACGTACTTGGTTTCGGAGAAGGCTTTACCGGTGTCCAGGGTTTCCAGCGCGGCCAGCTCATCGTTGCGCTCGCGCAGGATGTCGACGGCGCGACGCAGGATGCGCGAACGCTCCATGGCGGTCATCGCGGCCCAGATTTTCTGGCCCTTTTCGGCGCTGACCACGGCGCGCTCGACGTCTTCTTTGGTCGCACGTTGTACTTGTGCGAGGACTTCACCGTTTGCCGGGTTGATGGCTTCGAAGGTGGCGTCGCTGGAGGCGTCGGAGTAAGCGCCATCGATGTAGAGTTTTTGCAGTTCGAAACGGGCCATAGTGTCCTCGCAAGTGCATAAGTGGTTGGCGTTGGTCACCGGGTGAGCCATGTAACTGTGGCATCGCTGATCGGTGACAGTTCAGGGGCCGAGCGTTTTCTATGTGCTCTAGCTCACCTGCTTGGCCAATTGGAAATCCATGTATTCGTAAGCGATCTGTTGCGCCTGCGCCGTGTCGAAAGCGTCTCCCGACAAAGCGCCGCGCAACCACAAGCCGTCAATCAACGCAGCCAATCCTCGCGCTGCGCTGCGCGCATCTTCGAGCGGCAGCACACGGCGGAACTGGCAGCACAGGTTGGAATACAAGCGGTGATCGTTGATCCGCTGCAACCTGTGCAAAGACGGCTGGTGCATGCTGGTGGCCCAAAAGGCCAGCCAGGTTTTCATTGCCGGGCCATTGACCTGGCTGGCGTCGAAGTTGCCTTCGATGATCACCTGCAGATGCGCCCGTGGGCTGTCATCTGCCAGCGCCTGACGGCGCGCGGTGACGTTCTCGCTGAGGACATTCATCAGATACCGCATCGTGGCGGCAATCAGGCCGTTCTTGTCCTGAAAGTAATGACTGATGATGCCATTCGAGACACCGGCCAAACGGGCGATCAGCGCAATGCTGGCGTCCCCCATTCCGACCTGATCGACCGCCTGCAATGTGGCTTCGATCAGTTGTTGGCGGCGGATGGGTTGCATACCGACCTTGGGCATCTTGCACATCTCCTTAGGCCTTCCGACGGGCGAATAACGCTTATCGGATTGAGGGCCAGTCTATTTTGTTTTGATTGAACGTTCAATCAACAAAGAATAAGATCTGCGACAAATCGTCGCTGTCTACAGATTTTTCCTACGTGTAAGTGGCGATAAAACCGACATCCGAAAATGCTCGAAACCTGCGTGGGGCATGGCGCGGTTCGCGATTCGATGGACGTGTTGAAAGGGCAAGACGCTCAGGGCCAGGTTTCGGATGAACGTCCGTACACCTTCGGCCACGAAAGCGATTCGCAGCGCCATTTCGGCAGGTTCGGGCTTTTTTCGGGGTGTCTTTATATCACCCGCCGGTCGGCTGCCAACTAACCGATTGGTCGGGTTCCGTGTTGCCTTGTGTTCTTCTCTCGCACTGCCTGGAGCATTTGTGCCATGAGTTCTGCCTCGCTTATAAAGACCCCGCCCGAGAAGGTGACGGTCAACGGTTGGGTGTTTTACACCTCTACCGCGCTGATTCTGTTGTTGACCGCCATTCTGATTATCGCCCCGCAAGAGGCCGGCAGACTGTTGGGTATCGCTCAGGCCTGGTTGTCGCGCAGCTTCGGCTGGTACTACATGGTGGTGATCGCCGCTTACCTGGTGTTTGTGGTGGGCCTGGCGTTTTCCTCGTACGGCAAACTCAAACTGGGCAGCAAGGACGACACCCCGGATTTCAGTTACGGCGCCTGGGCGGGAATGCTGTTCTCGTCGGGTATCGGTATTTCGCTGCTGTACTTCGGCGCGTCCGAGCCACTGGACCACTACTTCAATCCGCCGGAAGGCGCAGCGGCCACCAACCTGGCCGCGCGTCAGGCGGTGCAACTGACCTTCCTGCACTGGGGCCTGCATGGCTGGGCGATCTACGCATTGGTCGGTCTGGCTGTGGCTTACTTCGCTTACCGTCATAACCAGCCGCTGGCCCTGCGTTCGGCGCTGTATCCACTGGTCGGCGAGCGTTGGGTCAAAGGCGCGGCCGGTCATGCGGTGGACGGTTTCGGCATGTTCGTGACCCTGCTGGGTCTGGTGACCAACCTGGGGATCGGCTCGCTGCAAGTGTCGTCGGGCCTGGAAAACCTGTTCGGCATGGAACACAGCAACACTAACCTTTTGATCGTGATCATCGTGATGAGCACCGTGGCGACCATCGCTGCCGTGTCCGGCGTGGAAAACGGCATCCGTCGTCTGTCCAACCTGAACATCGTGCTGTTCAGCGGTCTGCTGATTTTCGTGCTGCTGTTCGGCCCGACTTTGCACCTGCTCAACGGCTTCGTGCAGAACATCGGCGACTACCTCAACGGCGTGGTGTTGAAGACTTTCGACCTCTATGTCTATGAAGGCGACAACGCCAAGTCCGACCGCTGGTTGGGCCTGTGGACCCTGTTCTACTGGGCCTGGTGGATTTCCTGGGCGCCATTCGTTGGCATGTTCATCGCGCGTATTTCCCGTGGCCGCACCGTGCGTGAACTGGTGGCAGGCGTGCTGTTGATTCCGCTGGGCTTCACCTTGGCCTGGCTGTCGATCTTCGGTAACTCGGCACTGGATCTGGTGATGAACCAGGGGGCGGTTGAGTTGGGCAAGACGGCGCTGGAACAGCCGTCGATGGCGATTTATCAGTTGCTTGAACACTACCCGGCGTCGAAAGTCGTCATCGGTGTGTCGATCTTTGTCGGTTTCGTGCTGTTCCTGACCCCGGCCGACTCTGGCGCGGTAATGATGGCGAATCTGTCCTGCAAGGGCGGCAACGTCGATGAGGATGCGCCGCACTGGTTGCGGATCTTCTGGTCGGTGGTGATCACCCTGGTGACCATCGGTCTGCTGTTTGCCGGTAACTTCGAAGCCATGCAAACCATGGTCGTGCTGGCCGGCCTGCCGTTCTCGGTGGTGTTGGTGTTCTTCATGTTTGGCCTGCACAAGGCCATGCGCCAGGACGTGCAGATCGAACAGGAGCAGGCGCAACTGGCTGAGCGCGGTCGTCGTGGTTTCAGCGAGCGTTTGACGCAACTGGATCTGCAACCGAGCCAATCGGTGGTGCAGCGTTTCATGGACAAGCAAGTCAGCCCGGCGCTGGAAGACGCTGCCGCACAAATGCGTGCACAGGGCCTGGAAGTGCAGACGCTGTTGGGTAAATCCAAGCGTTGCATGGGCGTACGTGTCGAGATGGAAGAGGGTAACCCTTTCGTCTACGAAGTCAGCCTGGACGGCTATCTGGCGACCCCGACCGAATCGGCGCAGTCCGATGAAGCGCGCCAGCGTTACTACCGCGCCGAGGTGTACCTGCACAACGGCAGCCAGGATTACGACCTGATGGGCTTCACGCAGGATCAGATCACGCGGGATGTGCTCGATCAGTTTGAAAGCCATCGGCAGCTCCTTGGCCGGGTGTACAGCTAAACCTTGAGATTCAGCGGTGCAGTCAGCTGCACCGCTGAACCATTGTGGTGAGGGAGCTTGCTCCCGCTGGGCTGCGAAGCAGTCGTAAATCCGGATAACGCGTTCTGTCTGAATCACCGCGGTGTCTGGTTTGGGGCTGCTTCGCAGCCCAGCGGGAGCAAGCTCCCTCGCCACAGGTTCTTTGTTTACAGCTCGATATCTGCACTAACAAAAACGCCGCGATCCTCTCGCGGCGTTTTTGTGTCTGCGGTGTTTACCCCAGGTTCTTGCCCAGCAACGCGTGATACAACTCACTGTCGCCCAAGATCCCCACCACATGATTGTCATCGTGCAGCACCAGCTTGTTGCCGGTCTGATAACGAATCTGTAGCGCATCGCGCATCCCGATATTCGAATCCACCAGCGTTGGCTTGCGCTCCAGGCCTTCCACCGCTTGCCCGGGCGCCCAGTTCTGCAGGTTCAACACTGAACCATTCTGCCGTGCGCCTTTGATGGTGTTGCCTTCGGCCAGATCCAGCCACGAATCGCCGCCCGGATCGAGGCACACCGAACCGTTGATGCGTTTGCACTTGTCCAGGGTGCGCATCAGGCTGCGTCCGCAGAGCACGTTGAGCGGATTGGTGTGCGCGACGAAGGTGCGCACATAGTCGTCCGCCGGGTTCAGCACGATCTCTTCCGGCACGCTGTACTGGATGATCCGGCCGTCTTTCATGATCGCGATGCGGCTACCGAGTTTCAGCGCTTCATCAAGGTCGTGGCTCACGAACACGATGGTCTTGCTCAACTTGCGTTGCAGTTCCAGCAGTTCATCCTGCAAGCCCTGACGGATCAGCGGGTCGAGGGCCGAGAACGGTTCGTCCATCAACAGAATATCGGCGTCCATCGCCAGCGCCCGCGCCAGACCGACACGTTGCTGCATGCCGCCGGAGAGTTCGTCAGGCTTCTTGTTGCGCCATTGGGTCAGGCCAACCAGTTCGAGCTTTTCATCGACCAGCTTCTTGCGTTCCTTCTCCGGTCGACCCTGCATTTCCAGACCGAAACTGATGTTCTCGCGCACCGTCAGCCACGGCATCAGGGCGAACTTCTGGAACACCATGGCGATGCGTTTGGTGCGCATCATTTTCAGCTCGGCGGGGGTGCAGGAGGCGATGTCGATCTGACGGTTTTCATGCTCGACGAACAGCTTGCCGCGGCTCACGGTGTTGAGGCCGTTGATGCAGCGCAGCAGGCTCGACTTGCCGGAACCCGACAGGCCCATCAGCACGCAGATCTCGCCTTTGTTGATGTCCAGCGAGGCTTTTTCCACACCGACAATCTGTCCGGTCTTTTTCAGAATCTCGTTGCGGGTCATGCCCTGATCCAGCAGCTTGAGTGCCTCGCGTGGATCTTTGGAGAAGATTACGTCGACGTCTTCGAAGCGAATTATGCTCATGCGTCACCCCCTACTTTGGCGTCGGGTTGTTTGCAGATACGGTCGAGCATGATCGCCAGCAGTACGATCGCCAAGCCCGCTTCGAAGCCCAGGGCGATATCAGCAGTGTTCAGTGCGTTGACCACCGGTTTGCCGAGTCCGTCGGCGCCTACCAGTGCGGCGATCACCACCATCGACAACGACAGCATGATGCACTGGGTGATGCCGGCGGCGATGCTCGGCATGGCGTGAGGCAGTTCGATCCGTGAGAGTAATTGGCGACGCGAGCAGCCGAAGGCCTTGCCGGCGTCCATCAGTTCTTGCGGGACATCGCGGATGCCCAGGTAGGTCAGGCGGATCGGCGCAGCGATGGCGAACACCACCGTGGAGATCAGGCCCGGGACCACACCCAGCCCGAAGAGGGTCAGGGTAGGAATGAGGTAAACGAAGGTCGGTACGGTCTGCATCAGATCGAGTACCGGACGCATTACAGTGTAGAACATCGGTTTGTGCGCGGCGACGATGCCCAGCGGCACGCCGATGACCACGCAGACCAGGGTCGCGAACATGACCTGGGCGAGGGTTTCCATGGTCTCCTGCCAGTACCCCAGATTGAGGATCAGCAGGAAGGAAGCGATAACGAAAGCGGTCAGTCCCCATTTGCGCTGGATCAAGTGCGCGAGCAGGGCGATCAGGCCAATCAAGACCAGTGGGTTGAACCAGGTCAGCGCGAACGTCACGCCGTGGATCATCGTTTCCAGGGTCACGGCGATTGCGTCGAAGGTATTGGCGCCGTGTTGCGTCAACCATTCAACGAAGCCCGCGATGTACTGGCCTAAAGGTATTTTCTGATCAATCAGCATGGTAGTGAACGTCCGCATGCAAGGAAATAAACAGCCCGGGTGGGCGAGCCCACCCGGCATAAGCGATTACTGGAGTTTGGCTTTCACGGCCTCCAGGCCAGGTTTACCGTCAATGGTGGTCACGCCAGCGAGCCAGGTATCGAGCACTTGTGGATTCTTTTTCAGCCAGGCCTTGGCGGCCGCGTCAGGCTTCATCTTGTCGTCGAGGATGTTGCCCATCAGCTCGCTTTCCATGTCGACGGTGAACTCCAGGTTCTTCAGCAACTGACCGACGTTGCTGCATTCCTCGGCGTAACCCTTGCGGGTGTTGGTCGCCACGGTCGCAGCACCGAAATCGGGGCCGAAGAAATCATCGCCGCCGGTCAGGTATTGAATCTTGAAGCGCTTGTTCATCGGGTGTGGCGCCCAGCCGAGGAAAACCACGGCAGTGTCGCGTTTTTGCGCGCGATCCACCTGCGAGAGCATGCCCGCTTCCGACGATTCGACGACTTTGAAACCGGCGGTTTTCAGGCCGAAGGCGTCCTTGTCGATCATGCTCTGAATCAGACGGTTGCCGTCGTTGCCAGGCTCGATACCGTAGATCTTGCCGTCGAGTTCTTTCTTGAATTTGGCGATGTCGGCGAAGTCATGCAGACCTTTGTCATACAGCGCTTGCGGCACGGCGAGTGTGTACTTGGCGCCCTTGAGGTTGGTGCGCACGGTTTCCACGGTGCCGGCGTCGCGGTAGGCCTTGATGTCGTTTTCCATGGTCGGCATCCAGTTGCCGAGGAACACGTCCATGTTCTTGCCGTCGGCCAGCGACTTGTAGGTCACGGGCACGGAGATCATGGTGGTCTTGGTCTTGTAGCCGAGGGCGTTGAGCACAACAGAGGTGGTAGCGGTGGTAGCGGTGATGTCGGTCCAGCCGACATCGGAGAAGTTAACGGTACTGCACTGTGCCGGTTCTGCAGCTTGCGCCAGTAACGGCAGACTCAGCATGGCGGCCAACAACAACGACGGGGAACCTTTCATGGATGGACTCCTTGGTGTTTTTTTTGGCAGTGTTCCGACTGTGGACCACCGCACTTATAGGTTGCGGTTGGATGGCGTTCTGGAGACAGCTCTACCACGGCGCCTTGCAATCGAGTCATAACGATCATGTACCAGTGAAAATCTGACGCCTACAGGGGGGGTCGTATCCAGTACAGGGATGGTCGCATCCAGTGTCAGTGACGTCGCTTACAGCTTTTTTCAGCCCCGAATGGCCACCTGAACCGCACAAAAACGGCGAAAAACCGGGGTGAAAACGGCGCGGCGCTGGTGGACATGAGTGCGTCGGTGTCAGACGCCGTGCGTCCCGACAAAAGCCTGATGATGCGGGCATTCCGGCGGATCGCAGCTTGAGCGTAGCAGCTCCGCCAGCGGGCGCTTCACGCCCCGGATTGGCATCCTCAGGAGCTCTGCAGCAATGGCTATCAGCGTTTTCGACCTGTTCAAAATCGGCATCGGCCCTTCCAGTTCCCACACCGTCGGACCTATGCGCGCCGCGGCGTTGTTCGTCGAGTCGCTTCGGGCCAAACACCCGTTGGAACAAGTGCGCCGTATAGAAGTGCAATTGTTCGGATCGCTGTCGGCTACAGGCATTGGTCACGGCAGCGACAACGCGGTGATCATGGGGCTGATGGGCGAATGGCCGGACGCAATCGACCCGTCGCAGATCGGCCCGCGCATTCAGGCGTTGCGCGAAACGCATACCCTGCTATTGGATGGTCGTTTGTCGGTGCCGTTTGTCTGGGCACGGGACATGCGCCTGATCGACGAGAACCTGCCGTTCCACCCCAATGCCATGACGATTGTTGCGGAGGGCGATCACGGCGAACTGCATCGCGACACCTACTATTCGGTGGGTGGCGGTTTTGTCGTGGATCAGGCACAGGCCTCCAGCGGTGTGGTCGATCTGGATCGCACTGAATTGCCCTATGACTTTTCCAGCGCGGTCGAGCTGCTGGAGCTGTGCAAACGCAACAATCTGCGCGTCGCCGAATTGATGATGGCCAACGAAAAGGTCTGGCGCAGCGAGGAAGAAATCCGCGCCGGGCTGATGAAACTGTGGCGGGCGATGCAGGATTGCGTCGAGCAGGGCCTCAAGCACGAAGGCATCCTGCCCGGCGGACTGAATGTGCGTCGGCGCGCGGCGAAGTTGCATCGCAGTCTTCAGGAGTTGGGCAAGCCCAATGTGATCGGCTCGACGTTGAGCGCGATGGAGTGGGTCAACCTGTTCGCCCTGGCGGTTAATGAAGAAAACGCGGCGGGCGGGCGCATGGTCACGGCGCCGACCAATGGCGCGGCGGGGATCATTCCGGCGGTGTTGCACTACTTTATGAAGTTCAGCGAAGCGGTGACTGACGCCAACGTGGTCGATTACTTCCTCGGTGCGGCGGCGGTAGGGATTCTGTGCAAAAAGAATGCTTCGATCTCGGGTGCCGAAGTGGGTTGCCAGGGCGAAGTCGGCTCGGCGTGCGCGATGGCAGCGGCGGGGCTGGCGGAGATTCTTGGCGCTACGCCTGAGCAATTGTGCAACGCGGCGGAGATTGGCCTGGAGCATAACCTCGGGCTGACTTGCGATCCGGTCGGTGGCCTGGTGCAGGTGCCGTGCATTGAGCGCAATGCGATTGCCGCGGTGAAGGCGATCAACGCGGCGCAGATGGCGTTGCGTGGGGATGGACAACACTTTATTTCGCTGGACCGGGTGATCCGCACCATGCGTGATACCGGTGCCGATATGCATGACAAATATAAAGAGACATCGCGGGGCGGGTTAGCAGTCAGCGCGGTTGAGTGCTGAATCAGTGACACCGAGGTGTGCTCTTCGCGAGCAGGCTCGCTCCCACATTGGACCCTGGCGTTCACACATTTTGTGTTCACTGGAAGTCTACTGTGGGAGCGAGCCTGCTCGCGAAGGGGCCAGACCAGTCAAAACTGCTCACCAAGTGAACACAGACAGTAAATCACGCCACCTTTTAGCGCGTCGCAAACAGATAAGAGTCTTTCCCACCTGTTACATGCCTTCAGCACCCCCTACCGTCCGTCACCCGTGCCTGCGTTTACACTCCCCACAAACTGCGCGCAGGCCAGTTCCCACAAGTGCTACCGATTTGCTCACACGCTGCGGGGCAGGGCTTTCACCCACGCTGATGGCACTTCGAAATACCTTTCGTCGGACGTCTCGTATAGACACGTCGCGACGTCGTTTTCAGGAGTTATTGAACGGCCATCCAATTTTAGGCATGGCAATTGCTCTGTCATAACAAAGCCCGTCTCCCACGCGAGAACGCTGGCAATAACAAGAGCCTCCGCCTGAGGCCATCACCCGCTTTGTGTGAGGAGATACCGCGATGACGTCGTTCAACTCCGGGGCCCAACCCCAGAACCGTGCGCCTCAATCCATTGGCTTTTTGCTGCTGGACAATTTCACGCTGATTTCTCTGGCGTCCGCAGTAGAACCCCTGCGCATGGCCAACCAATTGTCCGGTCGCGAGCTGTATCGCTGGAGCACCCTCACCGTCGATGGCGGCCAGGTGTGGGCCAGTGACGGTCTGCAAATCACGCCAGACGCCTCCATGCACAAAGCGCCACCGCTGGACACCGTGATCGTCTGCGGCGGTATCGGCATTCAGCGCACGGTCACCCGTGAACACGTTTCATGGCTGCAAAGCCAGGCACGCCAGTCCAAGCGTCTTGGCGCTGTGTGCACCGGCAGTTGGGCTCTGGCCTGCGCCGGCCTGCTCGACGGTTTCGATTGCAGCGTGCACTGGGAATGTCTGGCAGCGATGCAGGAAGCCTTCCCGCGCGTGGCCATGAGCACGCGCCTGTTCACCCTCGACCGCAACCGTTTCACCAGCTCCGGCGGCACCGCGCCACTGGACATGATGCTGCACCTGATCAGCCGCGATCACGGCCGTGAACTGTCCGCCGCGATCTCGGAGATGTTTGTCTACGAACGCATCCGTAACGAGCAGGATCACCAGCGCGTGCCGCTCAAGCACATGCTCGGCACCAACCAGCCGAAGCTGCAGGAAATCGTGGCGCTGATGGAAGCCAACCTCGAAGAGCCAATCGATCTTGATGAACTGGCGGTGTACGTCGCCGTGTCGCGTCGACAGCTGGAGCGGCTGTTCCAGAAATACCTGCACTGCTCGCCGTCGCGTTACTACTTGAAGCTGCGCCTGATCCGCGCCCGGCAGCTGCTCAAGCAGACGCCGATGTCGATCATCGAAGTGGCGTCGGTGTGTGGTTTCGTCTCGACACCGCACTTCTCCAAGTGCTACCGCGAATACTTCGGCATTCCGCCGCGTGACGAGCGTGTTGGCTCCAACACCACTCAACAAGTGGCGATGTTGCCGCTGCCGCAGGCGATTGTGATGTCGCCGCTGTCGGGGCCGATGTCGGCGTTGAGTCAGGCGCGTAATGAGTCGACGTTTGCCAGCGTAAGGCTGTAAGGCAAAAGATCGCAGCCTGCGGCAGCTCCTACAGGGATATGCGTTCCAATGTAGGAGCTGCCGAAGGCTGCGATCTTTTGATCTGCTGTCAGGCGCTATGGCTTTGCTGATAGTCCGCCAATGCCGGCAGTAATTGTTTGTCGATCGCCTGACGCACCGCCGGCTGGATACTGGCACCGCTGGTGTACATGTCCTTGACCATCTTGCGCAGTTCAAACGCGCGAACATTATCCAGACCACGCACCGCGCACTCGCAAGCCTGATCGGCGGTAGTGCCACTGGGTACTTGAATACCCAACGCCTTGAGCTGGCCCAACAAATCTTCCTGATCGATCAAATCGGCATACATCATGACGCGCATCCTTCTTCAATAACGGAGGTCGTGGCTCGATTCTGGTAGCCATGCCGGGGCACGGCAAGGGCGATTTGTCGCAGTGGCTGCGACGGCTATGAACAGGTCGTTTTCGGCTAACTCGCCGCTGCAGGGAGTGGGCACACTGAGCTCAGCTTGCAACACGAAGGTTTGGTCACCCTCGCTTGGCAGCTCCTCAACAGTACCCTCTGCCCCGATCCTGTCACGGCTTGTATCGGGGCTTTTTTCATTTTGTGAAAGGCAAAAGATCGCAGCCTTCGGCAGCTCCTACAGGAAAACGCATTCCAATGTAGGAGCTGCCGAAGGCTGCGATCTTTTTGCTTTGAATGGTCTAGCGCTGCAACACCAGAATCCGCGACAACAACTCATCCCGGTCGACATAACAGCCCTGAAAATGCCGCGCCCCGGTGGCCGGATCAAACGCATTGCGCGCGTGCAACGTGCGGCGGTTATCAAAGCACCACAGCTCACCGGAATTAAGCCGCTGCATCAGCCGAAACCGTGGCTCGCGGGTCATCGCGATAAAGCGCCGATACGCCTGATACAACCGTGGCATCTGCGCAACCGACGTATCAAACGCCCCGCGCAGAAAGTTCGCCATGCGAATCTCCGTCACGCGCCCCAAAGCATCCAAAGCAATGATCGGCGCCAGGCAGCGATAGTCGCTGTGGCGATCCTTGTTGCGAAACTCTACGGGGATTTCACACAGCGCCTGAAACGATGCCGGGTCTTCACTGCGCAGCGCATCGGCAATCGCAAAGCCATCGACAAAAATGCTCTCGCCACCCTCAGCGTCATTCACCAGGCAATGCAGAAATTGCAGCCCCGGTTGCAGCTCGCGAGTGGGCAGATCGGTGTGCAGCGGCAGGTTGAAAGCGGTGTAGGCATTACTGTCGGCATCGGCTTTGGATTGCACGTTGAACAGCACACCGAAGTTGCTTTCGCGAATAAAGGAAATGCGTTGGGCGATGAGTTTCAGCGAACCGGGTTCGGTGGGCACACCGCGCACTTGCGTCAGGCCGATGTCGCGTACGGCGAGCAGCCATTGCAGCAGTGCGGCGTTGTCGTTCATCAGTGCCGCGTATTCGAACACCGGCAATTGCAGATCGCTGCGCCACAGATAAGGCTTGGGCTTGCCGGCCAGGCGTTCGGCGCGGGATTCATCGTCATAGGCATGAGCGCGCAGCCAGCCCGGATCGAAACGGCTGAGGTGGCCGTCCTGCCAGTCGATGCGCAAACAGCCGTCGGTGTCGATTTGGGCGGCGGCAGGCTTGAGGTCTTCAGCGGCATCGACAATCTCGAGCACCTGCTCGCGGGTAACGTTGTAGACGCACTGCGGGCACGGGCAGTTATCCCGCAACCAGACGTGGTGAAACGGGCTGACGCGACCGTCAGCCCATTCAACGGCAACGCGATCCGCCAGGGTCTGCACGCCAGCGAGCGCGCTGATCAACGGATAAGTACGGAAGTCGGCAACAGCGGCAGCGGTGTGCATGGCGGGTTCCTGTAGATCGATGGATTACCGGGCGGGTGGCAGTGCGATAACGCGGCCGATGTAAGCGGGAGCGGGCAGGTCTTGCTGTTCGGCGACGATGCTTTGCAGACGGCCCAGGGTGTCCGGGCTGAACGGCGCCGAACGCGGCCCGGCGAGGTCGACGTGCAGCAGCATCTGTTCGTTGCCGGCCAGTTCCTGCTCGCCACCGACCTTGTGCAGGCTGTGATAGAGGTGCAGGCGTTTGCTGTCGTGGCCGATGATTTGCGTGTGCACTTCGACCTCGGTGTCGAGCTTCACTTCGTGCAGATAATTGAGGTGCAGTTCGAGGGTGAACAGCGAGTGGCCGCTGGCTTCGCGGTTGTTGCTGTCCATGCCGAGGCGGTCCATCAGGGCATCGGTGGCGTAGCTGAAAATCAGCAGGTAGAAGGCGTCACGCAGATGGCCGTTGTAGTCGACCCAGTCGGGGATGATGGTGGTTTGGTAAGTGGTGAGGGTAGGCATCAGGGAACTCCACAGATCGCTGGCGGTGGACATATTTGTGGCGAGGGAGCTTGCTCCCGCTGGACTGCGCAGCAGTCCCGAAACCTCTGAACGTGGTGTGTCAGTCAGGGCGTACTCGCTGGTTTTACGACCGCTTCGCGGCCGAGCGGGAGCAAGCTCCCTCGCCACAGGGTTTGTGATTACTCGCTGAACGCCATGCCATGTTTTTCTTTGGTGGTTTTCACCGCCTCAAGCACCGCCAGCAGGCAATCATCACGATAGCGCTCCAGCGCCGAAATGCTGTGCCGACCGAGCTGATCACTGGTGCCATCGACCACATCGTCAATCAGCTTGTCGGTCAGTTCTGGCGCCGGCAGATAGGTCCACGGCAACTGCAACGCCGGGCCGAACTGCGACATGAAGTGACGCATGCCGGCATCACCACCGGCCAGGGTGTAGGTCAGGAATGTGCCCATGAACGACCAGCGCAGGCCGGCGCCAAAGCGGATCGCGTCGTCGATCTCGCCAGTGGTCGCTACGCCATCGTTGACCAGGTGCAGCGCCTCACGCCATAGCGCTTCGAGCAAACGGTCGGCGATGAAACCGGGCACTTCCTTGCGCACATGCAGCGGACGCATGCCGAGGGATTCGTAGACTTTCATCGCGGCCTGAACGGCCTCGGGTGCGGTGTTCTTGCCACCCACGACTTCGACCAGCGGCAGCAGATAAACCGGGTTGAACGGGTGGCCGACCACGCAGCGTTCAGGGTGCGTTGAGCTCTCGTAGAACTCGCTCGGCAACAGGCCCGAGGTACTCGAACCGATCAACGCATTAGGCTTGGCCGCTGCGCTGATTTTGCTGTGTAGATCGAGCTTCAACTCGAGACGTTCCGGGGCGCTTTCCTGAATGAAGTCGGCGTCGCGCACGCATTCTTCGATGGTCGCAACAAAGCGCAGACGATCCTGCGACGCGCCCGGCGCCAGACCGTTTTTCTCCAGTGCGCCCCAGGCATTGGCTACGCGTTTACGCAGCGCCGCTTCGGCGCCGGGTGCTGGGTCCCAGGCGATCACATCCAGGCCATGGGCGAGGGCGCGAGCTACCCAACCGCTGCCGATGACACCGCTGCCCAGCGCGGCGAAGGTTTTGATTTCGGTGATAAAGCTCATAGGAATTTTCCCGTGGAAGGTAATCCCTGTAGGAGCTGCCGAAGGCTGCGATCTTTTGATCTTGATCTTGAAAAACAAAATCAAAAGATCGCAGCCTTCGGCAGCTCCTACAGGTGAAATTTGGGGGGCAGTCAGAGCCCCATTTTTTGAGCTGAGGGTTAACCGCGCTGGGTCAGGCCCATTTTCTTGCGACCTTCCGCCGGGGTCAGCACCCGGGCGCCGAGGCGGCTGAGGATCTCGCTGGCGCGTTCGACCAGTTGGCCGTTGGTCGCCAGCACGCCTTTGTCCAGCCACAGGTTGTCTTCCAGACCGACCCGCACGTTGCCGCCGAGCAGCACCGCTTGCGCGGCCATCGGCATCTGCATGCGGCCAATGCCGAACCCGGCCCACACCGCGTCGGCCGGCAGGTTATCGACCATGGCTTTCATGGTTGTGGTGTCCGCCGGGGCGCCCCACGGGATGCCCAGGCACAGCTGGAACAGCGGGTTGTCGAGCAGGCCTTCCTTGATCATCTGCTTGGCGAACCACAGGTGACCGGTGTCGAAAATCTCCAACTCGGCCTTCACCCCCAGCTCGGTGATGCGCTTGGCGCCGGCACGCAGTTGCGCAGGCGTCGAAACGTAAATGGTGTCGCCGTCGCCGAAGTTCAGCGTGCCGCAATCGAGGGTGCAGATTTCCGGCAGCAACTCTTCAACGTGGGCGAGACGGGTCAGCGGGCCGACCAGATCGGTGTTCGGGCCAAACTCCATCGGGTTCTCGCCAGCGCCGATCTCCAGATCGCCGCCCATGCCGGCAGTGAGGTTGACGATGATGTCGACGTCGGCCTCGCGGATGCGCTCCATCACTTCGCGGTACAGCGCCACGTCACGGCTGAACTTGCCGGTCTGTGGATCGCGCACATGGCAGTGCACCACGGTGGCGCCGGCCTTGGCCGCTTCTACGGCGGCAGCGGCGATCTGTTTCGGGGTGACCGGCACGTGCGGGCTTTTGGCGGTCGTGTCGCCAGCACCGGTGAGTGCGCAGGTGATGATGACGTCGTGGTTCATGGTGCGGTTTCCTTCAGGCGTGATGGGTCTGTCCGCAGCCCTTTCGGGGCTGCGAAGCGTGGTTCAGGCGCCTCTCCCATCTGGGAGAGGGGCTTTCAGTCGGGGTTATTTACTGGTCAGCTGGAGGTTTTCAGCGGCCGGTTTGCCATCGAACGTGGTCACACCTTCGAGCCAGCGCTGCTTGTCTTCGGGGTGATCCTTGAGCCATTGCCTGGCCGATTCGAAAGCGTCCTTGTGGTCGAGCAGCGGTTGCATCATCCGGCTCTCGTCTTCGGCGGTGAACGTCAGGTTGGTCAGCAGGCGACCGATGTTCGGGCACTGCTCGGCGTACTTCGGCGCAGTGACGGTCCACACGGTGGCCATGCCTTCGTTCGGGCCGAGGGCGTCGTCGCTGCCGGTCAGATACGTCATCTGTACGTTGACGTTCATCGGGTGCGGCGCCCAGCCGAAGAACACCACGGCCTCTTTGCGGCGCACGGCGCGGTCAACGGCGGCGAGCATCCCGGCTTCGCTGGATTCAACCAGCTGGAATTTACCGAGGCCGAACTGGTTCTTGGCGATCATTGCCTTGATCTGCGTATTGGCGCCCGAACCTGGCTCGATGCCGTAGATCTTGCCGCCCAGTTCTTTTTCGAACTTGGCGATGTCGGAGAAGGTTTTCAGGCCCTTGTCGGCCAGATAAGTCGGCACGGCGAGGGTGGCGCGGGCGTCTTTCAGGCTTGGCGCCTCAAGGACTTTGACCTGATTGGCGTCAACGAACGGCGTGATGGTCTGGGTCATCAACGGGTTCCAGTAGCCGAGGAACAGGTCCAGCCGCTGATCGCGGATCCCGGCGAAGATGATTTGCTGGGAGGCGCTGGTTTGTTTGGTGTTGTAGCCGAGGCCGTCGAGCAGGACCTGGGTCATGGCACTGGTAGCGATCACGTCGGTCCAGTTGACCACGCCCATGCGCACGTTCTGGCACGAGGCGGGTTCGGCCGCCACGACGCTGGCGCTCAAGAAAGCGGTACCGCTGAGTGCAAGAACACAGCTGCTGATCAGTCGTTTCATGTCGGGTTCCTCGGCAGGTCGTTTATTGTGGTTTCCGGCGTCTGATGCGCCGGTGATGCCAAGTTACGCAGCTATGCCCCCGTAAAAGCGCACTGCGGCGACTGGCAATTGCACTGTAGCGACCTGTGCGCTTGAACGCTGACGACAATCGGCGTATCAACATCCCACGCTACCCGCTAACCGAGTGCGCACATGTCCCAGGATTTCTACTTCTTGCTGATGCCGGGGTTCTCCGCCATCGGCTTTATTTCTGCGATCGAACCGTTGCGCGTGGCCAACCGCTTTCGTGGTGAGTTGTACCGCTGGCATGTGCTCAGTGCCGATGGCGGAGCGGTGCTGGCGAGCAATGGCATGTCGGTCAACGCCGACGCGGCGCTGGAACCGCTGAAGAAAGGCGCGACGTTGTTGGTGGTGGCCGGGTTCGAGCCGCTGAAGTTCGCCACGCCAACCCTTGAACACTGGTTGCGGCGGCTGGATAACGAAGGCGTGACCCTCGGCGCCATCGACACCGGCAGCTTCGTTCTCGCTGAAGCAGGCCTGCTCGACGGCCATCGCCTGACCTTGCACTGGGAAGCCATCGACGCCTTCAAGGAATCTTATCCACAGCTCAGCGTGACCCAGGAGCTGTTCGAGATCGACCGTCGACGCATCACCTCGGCGGGCGGTACGGCGTCCATCGATTTAATGCTCGATCTGATCGCCCAGGCCCACGGCCCGCAACTGGCGATTCAGGTCAGCGAGCAATTTGTACTGGGGCGCATTCGTCCGCGCAAAGATCACCAGCGCATGGAAGTCGCCACGCGTTACGGGATCAACAACAAGAAGCTGGTTCAGGTGATTGGCGAGATGGAACAGCACAGCGAACCACCGCTGACCACACTGCAACTGGCGGAATCGATCAAAGTGACGCGGCGGCAGCTTGAGCGTTTGTTTCGGCTGCATCTGAATGACACACCGAGCAACTTCTACCTGCGCCTGCGCCTGGAAAAGGCCCGGCAGCTACTGCGCCAGACCGACATGAGCGTGCTTGAAGTCAGCATCGCCTGCGGTTTCGAATCACCGTCGTACTTCACCCGCAGCTACCGCGCAAAATTCGCCCGCTGTCCCCGCGAAGACCGCCGTACCGCCCAAGCCTGAATGGATGTACCCAAAACCAATGTGGGAGCGAGCCTGCTCGCGAAGACGGCGTGTCAGTCAATACAGGATTGACTGATCCACCGCTTTTGCGAGCAGGCTCGCTCCCACATTTGGATCTTCATTGTCTGAAAAAACGCTTACTTCTTCACGAGCGCCGAGCACGCCGCTTTATAAGCCTCATGCTGATACTTGTTCAGCGTCCCCGGCAGCTCGAAATTGTGCTTCTTGGCCTGTGCATTGATCGTCTGCGGCGACAACAGCGTCACCTCACACCCGTCCAGCAACTGAAACACCCCCTCAATTTTGAACGTCGTCGGCCCGCCGGCAAATTCACCCTTCTTGCTGCGCTTCTTGATCGCAATCCGGTCAACCGAATTCTCGCGCACAAACGACGCCACCTGCGCCGCAAACATCTTCACGTTGGCCGCGTCGTCATCGTCTTCGAGAGCGATCTTCTTGGTAGCAAGGGGAATGTGGCTCAGGGCCGAACCGTCGAGAGCGGCCACGGCGATGATCGCTTCGCTGCCTTTGATTTCGATGCCGCAGATGTTCATGGGGAATTCCTTGAAGTGAAGAGGGCAGCTTACAGCTCTAGCTGATTGGCGGTGATGCCGAACGCCGACGCAATTTTCTCACGCGTAACCTTGCGAGGCTTGGCGACTGTTTCCTGCTGGGCAAACGCCGGTTGCGAAATACCCATGCGTTTGGCGACTTCTTCTTGAGTCAGGTTGAGGTGTTCGCGCCAGGCACGGATCGGTGTTGCCCCATCGACCATCCGACTGACGACCTCATGGGGAATCAGGTCGGGCTGCATTTTTTGCGCAACGTACTGCGCGTAAGGGATGACGACGAAGGCGGGGTTGCCCTCGGCGTCATTAATGATTTGGATGTCAGTAGGTGCGTTCATCGCGTTTTTTGACCTCTTGAATACTGACCACTTTGATTGCTCCGTCCCAGTCGAACATCACTCGATAATTGCCGACACGCAGGCGGTAGGAGTAGTCATGGCCAATCAGTGCTTTGACATTGCCCACATCAGGCATGTCGGCAAGCGCCGTAACAGCATCCCGAACCTTTACCTGATGCACAGAATGCAATTTCAAGAGTTGCTTAACGGCCTTTCGTGTCCAGTGGATGCTGTTCATGGAAGAATATAAGTCTTTTATAAGATTCGCGAATCTTTACTTATATTTTCAAAGCGACCAATCAAGAACTGTTGTCAGCATATTGCGTGAAAGGCCCGTAGATCGGAGCTTTCACGCAATAGGTGTAGGCGAAGTCGGCATGTGCCGTAAGAAGAAGAGATTCACGAGGCAAATGCAAAAAGCAGTTCCAATTTTCCTTCAAATTTTGAGGACTATTCCTGCCCAATCGACTCCAAAAACTCCGACCGTTCATCACTCATCCGCGCCACGCAGTCATTCTGCGCAATCGTAAAGGCCTTGCTCCCCGCCGTCGCCGGGAACGCTTCTACCGCGCAGTCCGCATCCCGGGTCTTCAGCCACTGCTGCTGGGCGGTTTTGAGTTTGGCGGTGATATCGGCCAGTTGCGTCGGGATCTTGCCGTACGCCGTCTGCATGCGCTCGTTGAGGCTGGCGTAGTTGTCCTTGAGCAGGTCTTCGGCGGTGGTGCGGCTGTAGGTCGAGCATTCCAGGGTCTGGACGTCGTTTTCCACCGCGTCGCACGGGTTGTTGTCGGACTCTTCGGCGGCGTGTACGCCGGTCGCAATCAAAGCCAAAGCCAGGAAGATCGATTTCATTGTTGTCGCCGCTCTAATCCAGTGGTGTTTCCCAAGATGCGCCAGATTCTGGCTCAAGCTGGCGGGCTTGAACAGGTAGCTGATCGGAGCGTCCGGCGACCCTTTGTCGCGGATTGACGCTTTCGGCAATTCCCCTGTCGTTTTTGCACCCGGTCGCCCCGGCACCGAGGCATATGCTGGCCCCAAAGCGCCGGCAGACGATTCGGCGCATGAATCGCCAATAAGGGGACGCCTGATGAGCCCAGCCGAATTACACGCCGACAGCATCGTTATCGACGGTCTGATCATTGCCAAATGGAACCGCGAGCTGTTCGAAGACATGCGCAAGGGCGGTCTGACGGCGGCCAACTGCACTGTGTCGGTGTGGGAAGGCTTTCAGGCGACCGTGAACAATATTGCCGCCAGCCAGAAGTTGATCCGCGAAAACAGCGACCTGGTAATGCCGGTGCGCACCACTGCCGACATTCGTCGCGCCAAGGAGCAGGGCAAGACCGGCATCCTCTTCGGCTTCCAGAATGCCCACGCGTTTGAAGACCAGATCGGCTATGTCGAGGTGTTCAAGCAGCTCGGCGTCGGCATCGTGCAGATGTGCTACAACACCCAGAACCTGGTTGGCACCGGTTGCTACGAACGCGACGGCGGCCTGTCGGGTTTCGGGCGCGAGATCGTTGCCGAGATGAACCGCGTCGGCGTCATGTGCGACCTGTCCCACGTCGGTTCCAAGACCTCGGAAGAAGTCATCCTCGAATCGAAAAAACCGGTCTGCTATTCCCACTGCCTGCCGTCGGGTTTGAAAGAGCACCCGCGCAACAAGTCCGATGAGGAACTCAAGTTCATCGCGGACCATGGCGGTTTTGTCGGCGTGACCATGTTCGCGCCGTTCCTCGCCAAGGGCATCGATTCGACCATCGACGACTACGCCGAAGCCATCGAATACGTAATGAACATCGTTGGCGAAGACGCCATCGGCATCGGCACCGACTTCACCCAGGGGCACGGTCAGGACTTCTTCGAATACCTGACCCACGACAAGGGCTACGCCCGTCGTCTGACCAGCTTCGGCAAGATCATCAACCCGCTGGGCATCCGCACCGTCGGCGAGTTCCCGAACCTGACCGAAACCCTGCTCAAGCGCGGCCGCTCCGAGCGGGTGGTGCGCAAGATCATGGGCGAAAACTGGGTCAACGTCCTGAAAGACGTCTGGGGCGAATAAGCCACCGCACTTCTGAATCCTTTCCCCCGGCCGTCCGCGCCGGGGGCAACAAACCAAATTTCTGGAGTTAAGTTTCCATGGCCAAGATCGCCCCGCAATTGCCAATCGAAGTCGACAGCGAGACCGGTGTCTGGACCTCCGACGCCCTGCCAATGCTCTACGTACCACGGCACTTCTTCGTCAACAACCACATGGGCATCGAAGAGGTTTTGGGCGCTGAAGCCTATGCCGAAATCCTCTACAAGGCCGGCTACAAGTCCGCCTGGCACTGGTGCGAAAAAGAAGCTGAATGCCACGGCCTGGAAGGCGTCGCGGTATTCGAGCACTACATGAAGCGCCTGTCGCAACGCGGCTGGGGCCTGTTCAAGATCCAGGATATCGACCTCGACAAAGGCACTGCCAGCGTCAAGCTCGAACACTCCGCATTCGTCTACGTCTACGGCAAGGTCGGGCGCAAGGTCGATTACATGTTCACCGGTTGGTTTGCCGGGGCCATGGATCAGATTCTTGAGGCGCGCGGCAGCAAGATTCGCACCGTCGCCGAGCAAGTCTACGGTGGCTCCGAAGAAGGCCACGACGACGGCCTGTTCACCGTCAAGCCGTTGTAAGTCGAGGAACCCGCCATGGCTTTCGAAGCAATGTTCCAGCCGATTCAGATCGGCAAACTGACCATCCGCAACCGCGTGCTCAGCACCGCGCACGCCGAGGTCTACGCGACTGACGGTGGCATGACCACCGAGCGCTACGTCAAATATTACGAAGAGAAAGCCAAGGGCGGCATCGGCCTGGCGATCTGTGGCGGCTCCTCCGTGGTCGCCATCGACAGCCCGCAGCAGTGGTGGAGCTCGGTCAACCTGTCCACCGACCGGATCATCCCGCACTTCCAGAATCTCGCCGACGCCATGCACAAGCACGGCGCCAAGATCATGATTCAGATTACCCACATGGGCCGGCGCTCACGTTGGGACGGTTTCCACTGGCCGACTCTGATGTCACCGTCGGGCATCCGTGAACCGGTACACCGTGCGACCTGCAAAACCATCGAGCCGGAAGAAATCTGGCGGGTGATCGGCAACTACGCCCAGGCTGCGCGCCGGGCCAAGGCCGGTGGTCTGGATGGCGTCGAATTGTCCGCCGTGCACCAGCACATGATCGACCAGTTCTGGAGCCCGCGCGTCAACAAGCGTACCGACGAATGGGGTGGCACCTTCGAAGGCCGGATGAAGTTCGGTCTGGAAGTCTTGAAAGCTGTGCGCGCCGAGGTCGGTGATGATTTCTGCGTGGGCATGCGCATCTGCGGTGACGAGTTCCACCCGGACGGCTTGTCCCACGAAGACATGAAGCAGATCGCCAAGTATTACGACGACACCGGCATGCTCGATTTCATCGGTGTTGTGGGCTCGGGTTGTGACACACACAACACCCTGGCCAACGTGATTCCGAACATGAGTTATCCACCGGAGCCGTTCCTGCATCTGGCCGCCGGGATCAAGGAAGTGGTGAAGGTGCCGGTGCTGCACGCACAGAACATCAAGGACCCGAACCAGGCTACGCGCATCCTTGAAGGCGGTTACGTCGACATGGTCGGCATGACCCGCGCGCACATCGCCGACCCGCACCTGATTGCCAAGATCAAGATGGGCCAGATCGACCAGATCAAACAGTGTGTCGGCGCCAACTATTGCATCGACCGCCAGTATCAAGGTCTCGATGTGTTGTGCATCCAGAACGCCGCGACGTCCCGTGAATACATGGGCGTGCCGCACATCATCGAGAAATCCACCGGGCCAAAACGCAAAGTCGTGGTGGTCGGTGCCGGCCCTGCCGGGATGGAAGCGGCACGCGTTGCCGCCGAGCGTGGCCACGACGTGACCCTGTTCGAGAAGAAAGAATTCATCGGCGGGCAGATCACGACCGCATCGAAAGCGCCGCAGCGTGACCAGATCGCTGGCATCACCCGCTGGTTCCAGCTGGAACTGGCGCGACTGAAAGTCGATTTGCGCCTGGGCACGGCGGCCGATGCCGACACCATCATGGACTTGCGTCCGGATGTTGTGGTGCTGGCGGTCGGCGGGCATCCGTACCTGGAGCAGAACGAACACTGGGGCGCCGCCGAAGGCTTGGTGGTCAGCAGTTGGGACGTGCTCGACGGCAAGGTCGCGCCGGGCAAGAACGTGCTGGTCTACGACACCATTTGCGAATTCACCGGGATGTCGGTCGCCGACTTCCTCGCCGACAAAGGCAGCCAGGTCGAGATCGTCACCGACGACATCAAACCGGGCGTGGCCATCGGCGGTACGTCGTTCCCGACCTACTACCGCAGCATGTACCCGAAAGAAGTGATCATGACCGGCGACATGATGCTGGAGAAGGTCTACCGCGAAGGCGACAAACTGGTCGCGGTGCTGGAGAACGAGTACACCGGCGCCAAAGAGGAGCGGGTGGTCGATCAGGTGGTGGTGGAAAACGGTGTGCGTCCGGATGAGGAAATCTACTACGCGCTCAAAGAGGGTTCGCGCAACAAGGGCCAGATCGACGTCGAAGCGTTGTTCGCGATCCAGCCACAACCTTCGCTGAGCGAAGCGGGCGACGGCTACTTGCTGTTCCGCATCGGCGACTGCGTGGCGCAGCGCAACACCCACGCCGCGATCTACGATGCCCTGCGGCTCTGCAAGGATTTCTAACGGCATCACCACCATCACCTGTGGCGAGGGAGCTTGCTCCCGCTGGGCTGCGAAGCGGCCCCAAAACCTGTAGTCGCGGTGTATCAGGCATACACCGGCGACTGTATTGGGAGCGCTGCGCACTCCAGCGGGAGCAAGCTCCCTCGCCACAAGTAGGTGCGTTGCTCTTGCCAGCGCACAAATGACCCCGAGGTCTTTGGGAGCTTCACCATGTTGAACACCCTTCTTCCAATCCTGTTGTTCGCAGCCCTGGGCCTTGGTGTCCTCGGCGCATTGCGGCGGGTGGCGATGTGGCGTCGGGGCCGGGCCTCGAAGGTCGATCTGATCGGCGGCCTGTTCGCCATGCCCAAGCGTTACATGGTCGACTTGCACCATGTCGTGGCGCGGGACAAATACATCGCCAACACCCACGTGGCCACGGCGGGCGGCGCGGTGGCGTCGATCGTGCTGGCGATTCTGGTGCACGGTTTCGGCCTGCATAACCGCATCCTTGGTTACGCCTTGCTGCTGATGACGGCGGTGATGTTCGTCGGCGCGATCTTCGTTTACCTGCGTCGGCGCAACCCGCCGGCACGGTTGTCGAAAGGCCCGTGGATGCGTCTGCCGAAAAGCCTGCTGGCGTTCTCGGCGTCGTTCTTTCTGCTGACGTTGCCAGTGGCCGGGATTCTTCCGGAGAACTTTGGTGGCTGGCTGCTCGCGGCCATCTTGGGAGTCGGCGTGCTGTGGGGCGTGTCGGAATTGTTCTTCGGCATGACCTGGGGCGGGCCGATGAAGCACGCCTTCGCCGGTGCCCTGCATCTGGCGTGGCACCGTCGCGCCGAGCGCTTTGGTGGCGGCCGTTCCACCGGTTTGAAGCCGCTGGACCTCAACGACCCGACCGCACCGCTGGGCGTGGAAAAACCCAAGGATTTCACCTGGAACCAGTTGCTCGGTTTCGACGCTTGCGTGCAGTGCGGCAAGTGCGAAGCGGCGTGCCCGGCCTTCGCTGCCGGCCAGCCGCTGAACCCGAAAAAGCTGATTCAGGACATGGTCGTCGGCCTCGCCGGTGGCACCGATGCCAAATTCGCCGGCAGCCCGTATCCGGGCAAGCCTGTGGGCGAACACAGCGGTAATCCACATCAACCGATCGTCAACGGTCTGGTCGATGCCGAAACCCTGTGGTCGTGCACCACCTGCCGCGCCTGCGTCGAGGAGTGCCCGATGATGATTGAGCACGTCGACGCCATCGTCGACATGCGCCGTCACCTGACCCTGGAAAAAGGCGCAACCCCGAACAAGGGCGCCGAAGTCCTGGAAAACCTGATTGCCACCGACAACCCGGGCGGTTTCGCCCCGGGCGGGCGGATGAACTGGGCGGCGGACCTGAACCTCAATCTGCTCAGCGAGAAGAAATCCACCGACGTGTTGTTCTGGGTCGGCGACGGTGCCTTCGACATGCGCAACCAGCGCACCTTGCGCGCGTTCGTGAAAGTGCTGAAAGCGGCAAAAATCGACTTCGCCGTACTCGGCCTTGAAGAGCGCGACAGCGGTGACGTGGCCCGTCGTCTGGGCGATGAAGCAACCTTCCAGTTGCTTGCCAAACGCAATATCCAGACCCTGGCCAAATACAGCTTCAACCGCATCGTCACCTGCGATCCGCACAGCTTCCATGTACTGAAAAACGAGTACGGCGCGTTCGACGGCAATTACCTGGTGCAGCACCACAGCACCTACATGGCGGAAATCATCCAGGCTGGCGCGCTCAATCTGGGTCAGCACAAAGGCAACAGCGTGACCTATCACGACCCTTGCTATCTCGGCCGCTACAACGGCGAGTACGAAGCGCCGCGTGAAGTGCTGCGCGCCCTCGGCATCGAAGTCAAAGAGATGCAACGTTCCGGCTTCCGCTCGCGCTGCTGCGGCGGCGGTGGCGGCGCGCCGATCACCGACATTCCGGGCAAGCAGCGGATCCCCGACATGCGTATGGAAGACATCCGCGAGACCGGCGCCGAACTGGTGGCCGTGGGTTGTCCACAATGCACGGCGATGCTCGAAGGCGTGGTCGAACCGCGTCCGCTGATCAAGGACATTGCCGAATTGGTGGCCGACGCGCTGCTCGAAGACGCCGCGCCGAACAAGCCCGCCACCCCGGCCAAACGTGAACCTGCGGAGGCCCACTGATGAGCGACATTATCCGCCGCGACCCGCGCGCCGAATGGATTGCGCGTAACCGTCTGCATCCGCTGCATGCGGCGATGCAACCGGCGCAACACAGCTGGATGGGACCCAACGGCATCATCCGCAAGAACCTCCACGGCATCGGTTTTATCGGCCCCAACGGCATCAAACGGATCGACCGCAGCGGCGCGCAACAGGGCGGGGCGGTCAAGCGTTCGGCTACGGTTGAAGTGCAACTGCCGCTGCATCAGGTGCCGGCCCCGGCGTTCTATATCAGCGTGGTGCCGGACATGGTCGGCGGCCGCCTGAGCAGCCATGATCGCGACTTGCTCGGCCTCGCCCATCAGCTTGCCGGCGAGGACGGCGCGGTGTTGGCGGTGGTCTTTGGCGAGCACAAGGAAAGCGCCTTCGCCACCGCAGGTGTGGATCGTTTGTTGGTGCTCGAAGGTGAAGCTTTCAGCGGTTATGCACCGGAGCAACGCGTACAAGGTTTGCGCGCTGTGGATAACCAGTTCAACCCACGTCACTGGCTACTGCCGGACAGCCGCAGCGGTGGCGGCGAACTCGGCCGCCGTTTTACCGCTGCATTGGGCGAACGCCCGGCAACGCGGGTCTGGCAGGTCAAGGATCAGGAGTGCATCGGCCGCGCCGGTGCCGGGCTGCAAGACCTCGCCCGTCCACTCGCACGCTTGATTCTGGCAGCGGCCGAATGCGCCGAACCGGTCAGCGAAACCCGTCACGAAGCACTGCCGGTGGAGTTATCCACAACCGTGGCGCGCAGCCTGTCGCGGATCGAAGATCTCGGCGCCGTGGCCGTGGATCCGGCGGCGATTCCGATGGCCGAAGCCGAATTCATTTTCTCCGGTGGCAACGGCGTCAAGGACTGGGCGCTGTTCCACGAAACCGCCGCTGCGCTCGGCGCTACCGAAGGCGCGTCGCGGGTGGCGGTGGACGATGGCTTCATGGCCCGTGATCGCCAGGTCGGCGCGTCCGGCACCTGGGTCACCGCGCGGGTGTATGTCGCTGTGGGGATCTCCGGGGCGATCCAGCATCTGCAAGGTATTGGCGCTTGCGACAAGGTCGTGGCAATCAACCTCGACCCGGGTTGCGACATGATCAAACGCGCCGACCTGTCGGTGATTGGCGAGAGCGCGGAGATTCTTCAGGCCTTGATCGCGGCGGTTGAGGCTTACCGCAACGACGCCAAGCGCGATGCGGCTTAAGGACATGACCATGACGACGAATGTAATTAGCTTGGTATCCATCGGCGCCCATCCGACATCTGGTCGGCCACGTCGCGCCGATCAGGATGCTCGTGCCGTGGAGCTAGGCCTGCAACTGGCTGGGGATAACCTGCAAGTGCTGCATGCGGGTGATGTCGCGGAACCGGCGTTGCGCGCCTATTTGGGCATGGGCCTGGAGCAGTTGCACGTGCTGGAACAACCCGCGGGTGCCGATGCGCTGCCTGCGCTGACCGCGTATCTGCGCGATGCCGGTGCGCAAGTGGTGCTGACCGGCAGTCAGGCGGAAACCGGGGAGGGTTCGGGGATGTTGCCGTTCCTGCTGGCGGAAGGTCTGGGCTGGCCATTGGTGGTGGGCCTGGCGCAGGTCGAGTCGATCAATGACGGTTCGGCGCTAGTGCTGCAAGCGTTGCCGCGTGGGCAGCGGCGCCGGTTGAAAGTGAAACTGCCGTTTCTGGCGACTGTGGATAACGCTGCGCCAAAACCTCGGCAGAGCGCCTATGGACCGGCGCGACGCGGAGTGTTGCAGGCTGAAGACATCGAAGTGGTGGACGATGAGTTGCTCGCGGTTGCCACTTTGCAGCCGGCCAAGCCACGGCCGAAACGCTTGAAGGTGATCAAGGCCAAAAGCGGGGCGGACCGGATGAAAGCCGCGACGGCCAAGGCCAGTGGAGGCGGGGGGCAAGTGCTAAAGGGCGTTACTGCGCAGGCCGGTGCTGAAGCGATCCTCAAGCTGCTGATCGAAGAGGGCGTCGTCCGCTGACACACCGCAAATCCCATGTAGGAGCTGTCGAGTGAAACGAGGCTGCGATCTTTTGATCTTTAAAATCAAGATCAAAAGATCGCAGCGTGCCGCAGCTCCTACAGGAATGTGCAGTCCGACGATATCGTGGTATTTACCCACAATCCCTGTTGGCGGATCTGTGGATAACGTGTTTGCCCATCCCCGCACCCCACGCCAATCAAGCCCTGCAGCCCTCCGATCAAAAAACAACCAGCCTAAGTCACGGATTTTCAGGGCTTTTTCTCCTGAATAACTGATCAAGTTGCCCCCAATCTCTGTTGGCGCTTCTGTGGATAAGATGTTTGCTCTCTGCTGAGGCGTATATAAACCGTGGCTTTCATCGATATGATCAAAAAATAGTCAATCCATCTGATTGCGCGAGAAATCGGCGCGCAAACCCGGGTTTCACACAGCTTGCAGAGCTTTTCCACAGCACAAGCAAAGTTACCCCCGATCTCTGTTGGCGCTTCTGTGGATAACGTGTTTGCCATCCGCTACAGGCCAATAAAACCGTGGTCTACAAAGATATGATCAAAAAACAGCCAATGCGTCTGGCAAACCGTCCTTCTGGATAAGTCACGATTTTTCTTCACAAATCAGCAGTTTATTTTTCCAGTCATCCACAGTTACCCCCATTTGCTGTGGGTGGCTATGTGGATAACTTGTTTGCCAAACCCTGCAGGCCCCGCCCGGTATAGTCCAAACGGCAATTGATCACATTTCATACAGTTCTAAGACGTTGCCTTGACTTCGATTCCCGCGCTGTCTTCACTGCAATGGCACAAGGACAGCCGTCAGTTATCCACATCAGGTTCTGGGAGAACGCATGATGGATAGTCAGCCGCACCGCCCCCCGCCCTCGCCACGCAAGCGCACGCTCCGGCGCGCCGCCAATCAGCACGCTCGCCTGTAGCGCGCCACACCCGTCAGACCGCTGTGCTGTCGCCGGACTTGAGCCGGTGGCCAGGTGCCCGTTCGTTCATTGATTGCAGGCAACCGCAGAGTTGCCCCCATCTGCCTGATTAGAGGAACCACCTCATGACACGGATCGCAACGCCCATCAGCGAGATCAAGGAACACTACGATGTGATCGTTATCGGTTCAGGCTACGGCGGCGGCATTGCTGCCTCGCGCCTGTCCCGTGCCGGCAAACGTGTGTGCCTGCTCGAACGCGGTCGGGAAATCCAGCCCGGCGAATACCCCAACACCATGATCGCCGCCACCGAGGAACTGCAGGTGCATGACCCGGACGGCCATATCGGCTCACGCACCGGGCTGTTCGACTTGCATGTGAATGCCCAGCAGAACGTCGTGGTCGGTTGCGGCCTCGGTGGCACGTCGCTGATCAATGCCAACGTTGCCCTGGAGCCGGAGCCCGGCGTATTCGACGATCCGCGCTGGCCGCAAGCGGTGCGCGAACACCGCGACACGCTACTCAAGGACGGTTATGCCCGCGCCCGGGAAATGCTCAAACCCAATCCCTACCCGAGCACTGCACCCAACCTGCCGAAACTCGACGCCAACAAGAAATCCGCGGATTATCTCAAGCAAGGCGCGCATTTCTACAAGCCGCCGATCAACGTGACCTTCGACAAACTGCCAAACAACCTCAACCATGTCGGCGTCGAGCAACTGCCGTGCAACCAGTGCGGCGACTGCGTGTCGGGCTGTAACAACAAGGCCAAGAACACCACGCTGATGAACTACCTGCCAGACGCCTGGAACCACGGCGCGGAGATTTTCTGCCAGGCCGAAGTGCGGCACCTGGAGCGCGACGGTGATGGCTGGATCGTGCACTTCCAGTACCTGGACAGCGGCCGCGAGAAGTTCTCTGCGCCAACGTTGTTCGTGAAGGCTGACATCGTCGTGGTCTCCGCCGGCACCCTCGGCTCCACGGAAATTCTTCTGCGCACGCGTGACAAAGGCGTGGTGATGTCCGGCCAGCTCGGCGAAAACATGAGCGGCAACGGTGACATCCTCGGCTTCGGCCACAACTGCGAACAAACCATCAACGGCATCGGTTTCGGTGCGCACCCGGCCAAGGAACTGCACCCGGTCGGCCCGTGCATCACTTCGGTCATCGACATGCGCACCGAAGGTGACTGGCGCAGCCGTATGGTCATTGAGGAAGGCTCGATCCCCGGCGCCCTCGGCCGGCCGATGGTGCCGGCCATGGCCGGGTTTGCCGAGATGATCGGCGTGGCCACGGATGACAGCTTCAGCGGCAAGGTCAAATACAAGGAGCGTGAAGCCGAAAGCTTTCTGCGCGGGCCGTATTACGGCGCACTGCACAACATGCAGACCTACCTGATCATGAGCCACGACAGCGGCCAGGGGCGGATGGTCCTCGATAGCAAGGATCAGCTGCGCATCGATTGGCCGGGCGTTGGCGAGCAGGAGAACTTCAAACTCGGCAACGAACGTTTGCAGCAGAGCACCAAGGCGCTGGGCGGGGTCTGGGTGGAAAACCCGATATGGACCAAGCTGCTCAAGCACAGCATCGTCTCGGTGCACCCGTTGGGCGGTTGCGTGATGGGCGAAGACGCGGCGCAGGGCGTGGTCAATCACAAGGGCCAGGTGTTCAGCGGCGCCAGTGGCACCGATGTTTACGCCAATCTCTACGTGACCGATGGCGCGGTGATTCCGACGTCGCTGGCGGTTAATCCGCTGCTGACCATCTCGGCTGTGAGTGAGCGCAACATGGGCCTGCTCGCCGCCGACCGTGGTTGGCGGATCGACTACACGCTGCCTTCTGCGCCGCGCAAGCAGGTGGCGCCACCGACCCTCGGCGTGCAGTTCACCGAAACCATGAAGGGCTATTTCTCCCGGGCCTTCACTGCGGCGCAGAGCACCGATCTGAAAGTCTACGAAGCGGCGGCCAAACGCGGCGAGGCGGACAATTCGCCGATCGACTTCACCCTGACCATCACCGCCAACGACCTCAACCGCATGATCAAGGAGCCCGAGCACGCGGCAACCATTGTCGGCACGGTGAATGCCCCGGCGCTGTCGCCACAACCGCTGACCGCCAGCAATGGCGTGTTCAACCTGTTCGAGCAATTCGAGCAACAGGTCGATACGCGCCACATGAAGTACGACATGAAACTGACCGCCGAGGACGGCAACGACTATTTCTTCAGCGCCTTCAAAACCGTGCCGGAAGACAACGGCGTGCTGAATATCTGGCACGACACCAGCACGCTGTACGTGACGCTGTATCGCGGGCCGGACAAGACCGGCGAAGTGATCGGCTCCGGGGTGATGCACATTCATCCGACCGATTTCGCCAAACAGATGACCACCATGAAAGTGCTCAATGCGCGCAACGAGCGTGAGCGCATCGAAGGCCTGGCACGCTTTGGCAAGTTCTTCGCCGGGATCCTCTGGGAAAGCTACGGCGGGGTGTTTGCCGGTGATATCTACTTCAATCCCGACGCGCCGCCACGGTTGAAACGGCCGCTGGATGCGCCAACCCCGGCGGTGCATTTCTTCCCCACCGAGGATGGCGTGGAACTGCGCCTGAGCCGTTACCAGGCCGGCAGCAAAGGCCCGGTGATGCTGGTGCATGGCCTGGGCGTGGGCTCGAATATCTTTTCCACCGACACCATCCAGACCAACCTGCTCGAATTCCTGTGCAAACACGACTACGACGTGTGGTTGCTGGATTTCCGCGTGAGTATCCTGTTGCCGGCGAGCAAGAAGGAGTGGAACGGCGACCAGATCGCCCAATACGATTTCAAGGCTGCCATCGCGCAGATTCAGCAGGAAACCAACGCCAAAGATGTGCAATGCGTGGTGCATTGCTACGGTGCGACGACCTTCTTCATGTCGTTGCTCGCCGGTTTGCAGGGCGTACGCTCGGTGGTCTGCTCGCAGATTGCTGCGGACACCGTGGTCGCCACAGCGACCGGATTGAAGGCCGGTTTGCACCTGCCGGGCATGCTCGACGCGATCGGCATCAAGTCGATGACCGCTTACGCCGACAGCAAGGAAAACTGGTTCAACAAACTCTACGACAAGGCGCTCAACGGTTACGCGCGGATCGAGGCGCAGGGTTATTGCACCAACCCGGTGTGCCACCGCATCACCTTCATGTACGCGTCGCTGTATCGCCATGACACCCTTAACGAAACCTTGCACGACAACCTGCACGAGTTGTTCGGTGAGTCGAACATCGAGACCTTCGAGCACCTGGCGCTGATCGTGCGCAAAGGGCATCTGGTGGATTTCAAAGGCAACGATGTGTACATGCCGCACTTTGATCGGCTGACCATGCCGATCTGCTTTATCAGCGGCGCCGACAACCAGTGTTACCTGCCGGAAAGCACCCTCAAGACCTACCAGCGTTTGTGCGAAATGCATGGCCCGGAGCGCTACAGCCGGCAGGTGGTGCCGGGCTACGGCCACATCGACTGCATGTTCGGCAAGAACGCGGTGGTTGATGTCTATCCGATCATCCTTGAACACCTGGAGAAAACGGCCCTTGGTTGATGAAGTCCCTGTGGCGAGGGAGCTTGCTCCCGCTCGGCTGCGTAGCAGTCGTAAACCCGGCAGATGCGGTGTTTCAGGAAAACCGCACACTCAGGTTTTGGGGCCGCTTCGCAGCCCGGCGGGAGCAAGCTCCCTCGCCACAAAGGCCGATTAAGCAGTGGATTTCTTTCTCAGGTCTGCACAAGGAAATGGATGATATGGATACCTACATCCGCTGGTTTCAACGCTTCATCTGGCTAGGCATTGCAATGAACATGGTGTTCGCCATCCCTGCGCTGTTCGCGCCGGGGTTGCTGACATCAGTGGTCGGGCTGCCGCCGCAGCTGTCTGACCCGTGGCTGGAAAACGCCGGGATGCTGCTGGTCGGCATCAGCGTGTTTTACATGCCGTCTGGCTTCAACGCGTCGCGCTACGTGGTGCATTCCTGGCTGTGCGTACTGACGCGGTTGATCGCCGTGATCTTCTGGATCTACCTGATCAACACCAGCACCCAGGGCTCGGTGTTCGTGCCGATGTTGATGGGTGATCTGAGCTTCTTTCTGATTCTCGGCATTCTGCTGTACCTCGGCACCACGCCTGAAAACCGGCCATGGGCGCTGCTCTGCGATGGCTGGCGCGAATGGCGCGCGGCGTGGCAGCGGCAATGGCAGAGTCACGCCTTTAAGGTCGGTACGCTGGTTGTCATCGCGGTGCTGGGTTTCATCGGCTACCAAACCTGGTATCAGATGCTCCGCGTCGTCCCTGAGCAGGAATACGCCTCCGACGAAGACCACTACAAATACGCCGCCATTGGTCTCGGTATCGAAGCACGCATCCCGTATTACCTGTTTGCCGTGTTGCCGCAGATGTGTCCGGAGAAAATGCCCAAACCCGGCGGCTGGGAGGTTTTCGGCTTCCTCTTCGAAAATGGCAAAGACCTGCCGATCGGCATGGCCAAGCGGCAGATCGGCTACCCGACAGTAGAGCCGAACTGCGCGCTGTGCCACACCGGCTCCTACCGGGCCAATGCCAGTGACGTCGCCGTCAATGTGCCGAGCGCGCCGGCCAACACCCTGCAACTGCAGGCCTTCCAGTGGTTCGCCTACGATTGCGCCAGCGATCCGAAATTCACCACCGACGCGGTGATGGCGGCGATCAACAGCAAGTTTCAGCTGGGCTTTTTCGAGAAGCTCTACAACCGCTACCTGATCATGCCGATGGCGAAAAGCGCCTTGCTCAAACAGAAGCAGGCCTACGCCTGGCAGAAGCTGCGTCCGCAACAAGGCCCGGGCCGCACCGACACCTTCAACCCGACGAAAATGGTGGTGTTCGGCTTCCCGGATGACTCGACCATCGGCACCGTCGACCTGCCGCAAGTGTGGAACCAGAAACCACGGGAATCGATGTACCTGCACTGGGACGGCAATAACAACAAAATCCACGAACGCAACTACGCCGCCGCGATGGCCGTGGGCGCGACGCCGGAATCGGTACTGCCGCCGAGCTTCAACCGCGTGACCAACTGGTTGCTCGGGCACAAGGCGCCGGCGTGGCCGTGGGCGCTGGATCAGGCCAAAGTCGCTCAGGGTAAACCGATCTGGGACGCCAACTGCGCGGCTTGTCATGACTTCGGCCGTGCCGACACCGGACAGGTCACGACCAACATCGACCAGCTCGGCACCGATCCACATCGGCTCGACTCGTTCACCACCGGTCTGGTGACCGCGTTCCACACCTTCAAGAAACCGCCGTTCGACTTCGGCGCGTATCGCAAGACCCAGAGCTACAGCAACACCCCGACTGACGGCGTCTGGCTGCGCGCGCCGTACCTGCACAACGGCTCGGTGCCGACCCTGTGGGACTTGCTGCAACCGCCGGAAAAACGTCCGCAGGTGTTCATCACCGGCTCGGATATTTACGACCCGGTCAATGTCGGTTTCGTCACCAGCGGCGCCCAGGCCAAAGCCTCGGCGGACTTCAAATACGACACCCGTCTGGAGGGCAATCACAACAGCGGTCACCTGTATGGCACGACGCTCTCGGATGACGACAAGCGTGCGCTGATCGAATTCATGAAAACCCTGTGAAGCCTTACGGAGAGAGGATTACGCCATGTCACTGGTCAGTCATTGGGAACACGAGTACGACAAGGTCAAAGTGCGCATTCACGGTTTGTTCACGCGTATGGAAATGGCCTGGATGAAGCTCGTCAGCGAGCTGGAGCCGCAGGAGTTTCAGGCGATCATCAAGCTGCTGCAACGCGGACACGATCAGGCGCAATACGTGCTGAAGAACGGCGAGTTGCCGAGCGACGAACCGAGCGTGCCGTGGGAGTTGTCCCACGGCTTGTCGATCCTGCGCATCGGCAATGCCAAGCCATTACCGCAGTCAAGCGATCAACTGCAAACCCGGGTGCTCAAGGACGGCAGCCTGCTCGGGTGTCGCAAGTGGGAACTGCTGGATCTGCTGTGGAGCGAGGCGCTGTTGAAGTGGATCGAAAACCTGCGCCATCACGCGACCTTCGGCACTGATCCCGCCGTGGTGCAGATGGAGCGCGACGTGACCCTGGCGATCGCCGGCGACTGGGGCACCGGGCCGTTCGACAGCCATGCGCCGGCGGTGTCGGTGGCCAATCAGATGCAACTGGCCCAGGCTGATTTCACCATTCATTTGGGCGATGTGTATTACGCCGGCAGTCATTCCCAGGAAGACGTCGACATGGCCGGTTGGCCGATGGGCACCCACGGCTCATTCACCCTCAATTCCAACCACGAGATGTACAGCGGCGCCCACGGCTATTTCAAGGAACTGGCCAAGCGTTTTCCGGGGCAGCAGGGCACCAGTTACTTCGCTTTGATCAACGATGACTGGCTGGTGGTCGGACTCGATTCCGCGTACGCGTCTGATGCGATGAACCTGTACATGGACGGCACCTTGAACGAGCCGCAGATCCAGTGGATGAAAGGCCTGCCGAAACGCAAAAAGATCATGGTGCTCAGCCATCATCAGGGCTTCGATATTTCCGGGCACAATCAGACCGCGCTGTATCAACCGGTGTGCGATGCCCTGGGGCGCGAGCCTGATTACTGGTATTGGGGGCATCTGCACAACGGCATCGTCTATGCGCAGCAGGGCGGACTGCATGCGCGCTGTGCCGGGCACGGGGCGATTCCCTATGGCAATGCCAGCGAGCTGGACGGGCATTCGCGGGTGCTGTGGTCGGAGACGCAAAATGCGAATGACCCGGCGTATCCGGTCCGGGTGTTGAATGGATACGCGAAGATCAGGCTGGTGGGAGAGGAGATATTTGAGGAGTTTATTGGTGAGGATGGCAGTGTGAGGTGGTCATCCAAATAAGGTGGTGACTGGGCCGGCCTCTTCGCGAGCAGGCTCGCTCCCACAGTTGGAACGCATTCCAAATGTGGGAGCGAGCCTGCTCGCGAAGCCTTTGCCTTTGCTTTTAGCCCTGGACCGGGACGCCTTTGAGGTACGGTGCTGGCTCGGCGCCGAGGTTGTTCAGCATCCGTTCGCTGTACCAGTCGACGAAGTTGACCACGCCAAACTCATAAGTCTTGGAATATGGCCCAGGCTGGTAAGCGGTGGAGTTGATCCCGCGCTGATTCTCTTCGGCCAGACGACGATCCTGATCGTTGGTCGCGTCCCACACCTGACGCATACGTTCCACGTCGTAATCGACACCCTCAACCGCATCCTTGTGCACCAGCCATTTGGTGGTGACCATGGTTTCCTGCGCGCTGATCGGCCACACGGTGAAGACGATGATGTGGTCGCCCATGCAGTGGTTCCACGAATGCGGCAGGTGCAGGATGCGCATCGAACCCAGATCGGGGTTCTTGATGCGGCCCATCAGTTTCGCGCAGCCCTGTTTGCCGTCGAGGGTCATCGACACGGTGCCCTTGAGCAGCGGCATGCGTACGATGCGGTTGCGCAGGCCGAAACTGGCGTGGGCGTAAGGGATCTTCTCGGCTTCCCAGGCAGCGGCGGAGGCGGCGACGTGATCCTTGAACGCTTGATCGGCGCGCGGGTCGGTGACGTCGTCCCATTCCAGTAGGGTTTTCAGCAGTTCCGGGTGCGACGCGTTGCAGTGGTAGCACTCGCGGTTGTTTTCCAGCACCAGTTTCCAGTTGGCCTTTTCCATCAAGGTGGTGGTAATCGCCACCTTGGTGTTCTCCATGTCGTACGGTTCCATGTAATGGTTCAGCGTCGACAGGAAGTCATCAATGGCTGGCGGGTTCTCGGCGAGACTGATGAAAATGTAACCGCCGGCGGTTTTCACGTTCACCGGTTTCAGGCCGTACTGCTTCATGTCGAAGTCGGCGCCCATCTCGGTACCGGCGAACAGCAGGCGACCGTCCAGCTCGTAGGTCCACTGGTGGTAGTGGCAGACCAGTTTGGCGACCTTGCCTTTTTCACTGGTGCACAGGCGCGAGCCACGGTGGCGGCAGACGTTATGGAACGCATGCACGACGCCTTCAGCGCCACGAATAACGATGATCGGGTTCTTGCCGACCTGCAGGGTCAGGTAGTTGCCCTTGGCCGGGATTTCGCAGGTCATGCCGGCGATCAACCACTCTTTCTGGAAGATCTCCTGCATGTCGATATCGAACAGCCGCTCGTCGCTATAAAACGGTTGCGGCAGCGAGAACGTGCGCTCGCGTTCTTGCAGCATTTGTGCGGTGGCCTTGCGTGCGGGTTCCAGCGGATCGCCCAGGCTGATTTTTGCGGTGACGTCCATCGATGTGATCCTCATGGCCATCTGCGTGGCCGGCGAAAAGTGGCTGATCAGGGGTGCTGCTAACGGTTGCTACGCAAGGTGTAAAGAATCTGTCTTGGTGTGAGGCGAGTGTGGGGCCGGCGCTGCCCCGAACCTTATCCATGGGCGACATGGTGCAATCTGTTCCCGACGCGCAACCCCCGGTGGTTGGGGGCTGGTCGCGATAAGTATGCCGATGTCGCGGATAGGTAAACGGGCGGTCTGCGCTATACGCAGAATCGCCACATGAAGGCCGACAGTCGGCCGTGGAGAACAGCATGTCCAACAGCTTCCTGAATCCGGTCACCACCCAGACCTGGGCCAATGGCCGACACATCGTCCGTTGCGTCAAAGTCATCCAGGAAACCTGGGACGTGCGCACCTTCTGCTTTATGGCCGACCAGCCGATCCTGTTCTTCTTCAAGCCCGGGCAGTTCGTGACCCTGGAGCTGGAAATCGAAGGCCAGCCGATCATGCGCTCGTACACGATCTCCAGTTCGCCGTCGGTGCCGTACAGTTTTTCGGTAACGATCAAGCGAGTGCCGGGCGGCAAGGTGTCCAACTGGTTGCACGACACGTTGCATGAAGGCCAGGAGCTGGCGGTACACGGTCCGGTCGGGTTGTTCAACGCCATCGACTTCCCAAGCCCGAAAGTGCTGTACCTGAGCGGTGGCGTCGGCATCACGCCGTGCATGTCGATGGCGCGCTGGTTCTACGACACCAATGCCAACGTCGACATGACGTTTATCCACAGCGCCCGCTCGCCGAAAGACATCATTTATCACCGCGAGCTGGAGCACATGGCGTCGCGGATCGACAACTTCAGCCTGCACCTGATCTGCGAGAAGCATGGATTGGGCGAGCCGTGGGCCGGGTATCGCGGCTATCTGAACCACAAAATGCTGGAATTGATGGTGCCGGACTTCCTCGAGCGCGAAGTGTTCTGCTGCGGCCCGACGCCGTATATGAACGCGGTCAAGCGTTTGCTGGAAGTGGCCGGTTACGACATGTCGCGTTATCACGAGGAATCGTTCGGTGCCACACCGCCGGAAGCCCGTGCCGATGCGGTCGAGCAGGCCGAACAGGCCGCCGATGCGCCGGAAATCGATGCGGCGGACCTGCATCAGGTCGAATTCACCGCGTCCGGCAAGAGCATTCGTGTGGCACCGGGTGAGACCGTGCACGCGGCGGCAGCCAAGCTGGGGTTGATGATTCCGAAAGCGTGCGGCATGGGCATTTGCGGCACGTGCAAGGTGATGAAGCTGGGCGGCGAAGTGGAGATGGAGCACAACGGCGGGATTACCGAGGACGATGAGGCGGAAGGGTTTATCTTGTCGTGCTGCAGCGTGCCGAAGGGCGACGTGCGGATCGAATTCTAAGGCGTTGCACAGACCCAATGTGGGAGCGAGCCTGCTCGCGAATGCGGTGTGTCATTCAACATGTGCGCTGCTTGACACAGCCTATTCGCGAGCAGGCTCGCTCCCACAGGGGTTATGCGTTTCAATCCACGAACAGGTCGGGCATCAGTGTGGCGGTGCTGCCCGGATCAAATCGGTAGTGATCAAATTCAGTCGCGCCGTTTTCGCGCAACACTTCCTCATCGATCAACAACCGCCCGGTAATCTGCCGCCCGCTGCTATCCAGAATCACATGCGCCGCATCCGCCATGATCGAAGGCAGACGCGCCTGTTTGAACGACTCGCGATTGCCCAACTGAAACTCGATCGCCGCCGTGGCAATCATCGTTTGCGGCCACAACGAATTGACGCTGATCCCGTAACTGGCGAATTCCTCGCTCATGCCCACCGTCAGCATGCTCATGCCGTACTTGGTCACGGTGTAAGGACTGAACTGCGCAAACCATTTGCTCGCCAGATTCAGCGGCGGCGACAGGTTGAGAATGTGCCCGGCGGATTTTTTCAAATAGGGCAGGGCCGCCTGGCTGCACAGCAGCACCGCACGGGTGTTGATCTGGTGCATCAGGTCGAAACGCTTGAGTTCGATGTGTTGCACACCGGTCAACTTGATCGCCCCGGCGTTGTTCACCAGTGCATCGATGCCGCCGAAATGTTCGTTGGCCTGAGCCAGTGCCTGACGTACGGCATCTTCATCACGCACATCGACTTGCAGGGCCAACGCTTTGCCGCCCGCCGACTCGACTTCCGCCGCGACGCTGTGAATGGTGCCGGGCAACTTGGCGTGGGGCTCGGCGCTTTTGGCGGCGATGACGATATTGGCCCCGTCCCTGGCGGCGCGCAGCGCAATCTCACGGCCAATGCCACGACTGGCGCCGGTGATGAACAGGGTTTTGCCTTGTAACGACATGCCGATGCTCCTGCTTATTGTTATGTGAGCGGAGGGCTCGACAGACACTGTAGACCAAGTCTTTCAGGGCGCGAGGAAGGAGGATTGAGGATGCTGGGGGAGTGGCGGTTGTGGCGAGGGGATTTATCCCCGTTCGGCTGCGCAGCAGTCGTAAAGCCTGAGAATGCGGACTTCCTGGTTGACCGCGTTCTCAGGTTTTGGGGCCGCTTCGCGACCCAACGGGGATAAATCCCCTCGCCACAGGGGCTCACCTCATTACAGGGAATCCCTCACAGGGAGTTCATTTGCCAATGAATCAGGCGGACATCACTTCGCGGATGTCGCGGGCCAGTTCGCGTACGCGTTCTTCTTCGGTGTCCCATGAGCACATGAAGCGCGCGCCGCCCTTGCCGATGAAGGTGTAGAAGCGCCAGTTCTTCGCGGTCAGCGCAGCGATGGCAGGCTCCGACAGTTGTAGGAACACGCCGTTGGCCTGCACCGGGAACATCAGTTCTACGCCCGGAATGTCGCTGACCAGCTCGGCCAGCAATTGTGCGCAGTGGTTGGCGTGGCGGGCGTATTTGAGCCAGGCGTCGTTTTCGAGGATGCCGACCCACGGCGCCGAGAGGAAGCGCATTTTCGACGCCAGTTGCCCGGCCTGCTTGCAGCGGTAATCGAAGTCTTCCGCCAGTTTGTGGTTGAAGAACAGGATCGCTTCGCCCACCGCCATGCCGTTCTTGGTGCCGCCGAAGCACAGCACATCAACACCGGCCTTCCAGGTCAGATCCGCTGGCGAGCAGCCAAGGAAGGCGCAGGCGTTGGAGAAGCGCGCGCCGTCCATGTGCAGGTGCAGGCCCAGTTCCTTGCAGGTGGCGCTGATGGCGCGGACTTCTTCCGGGGTGTAGACGCTGCCGACTTCAGTGGCCTGGGTCAGGGTCACCACGCGCGGTTTCGGGTAGTGGATGTCCTGACGCTTGAGCGCGACTTCGCGGATCGATTGCGGGGTGATCTTGCCGTTTTCAGTGCCGGCGATCAGCAGTTTCGAACCGTTGGAGAAAAATTCCGGGGCGCCGCATTCGTCGGTTTCGACGTGGGCGGTTTCCGAGCAGATCACGCTGTGGTAACTCTGGCACAGCGACGACAGCGCCAGCGAGTTGGCGGCGGTGCCGTTGAAGGCGAAGAACACTTCGCAATCGGTTTCGAACAGTTTGCGGAAATGGTCGGCCGCGCGTGCGGTCCATTCATCGTCGCCATACGCGCGCTGGTGGCCGTGGTTGGCCTGTTCCATCGCAGCCCAGGCTTCAGGGCAGATTCCGGAATAGTTGTCGCTGGCGAATTGTTGGCTCTTGTCGGTCATGGCCGGCTTCCGTGGTCGAGACTCTTGTGAAGACTCGTGGTCAATGAGGGTGCGCACTTTACCGAAGATCTTCCGGGGAGCACGTGGGATGTTGCTGTCAGAAAATTACCAGTTTGTGGCCTGATTATGCACGTGACTAAACGCGACGGCGCATTGGATTTGCTCAAGTGGATGGCGTTACTGAGCATGCTGTTCGATCACCTGCGATATGTCGGGATCAGCGCCGATTGGCTGTATGTTCCAGGGCGTCTGGCGTTCCCGTGGTTCTGTCTGGCGATGGCGGCGAATCTGGCGCGTGAGGGGGCGCGGAAGATGGAATGGCGCTATCTGGGCTGGTTGTTGCTGTTCAGCGCGGTCAGTGAGATTCCTTACCGCTTGTACCTACCTGATCCTGATACGTTGAACGTGATGCCGACGCTGGCGCTGGGACTGCTGGTGGCGCGGGGCTGGCAGGATCAAGCAATGCTGTCGCGATTGCTGGGTGCGGCGGCGCTGGTGCTGGCTGCTGTTTTCCCGGAGCGACTGATGTTCGGGCTCTTCGGCGTTCTGTTGCCGCTGGCGATGTTGCTGGTGTTTCGCCGTCCCTGGTATTTCAGCCTGCTGCCGGGATTGATTGGTCTCGCCGCCAATCAATGGCACGTTCTGTTTGACTCGGCGAGGTTCGGCAGTAGCGTTGCGATCCTCGGCATTGCCACCTGTCTGTTTGCGCCAGTGCTCGGAATGTTCCTGTTGCGACATGGGCGACATCTGCAGCCACCAGCGATGCGCCGTTGGGCCTACGCCCTCTACCCGGCGCATTTCCTGCTTTTGCTGACGCTACGCACAGTATTGGTCTAACACCTGTGGCGAGGGAGCTTGCTCCCGCTGGGCTGCGCAGCAGCCGCAAATCCAGAACATACGGTCTATCAGGCACACCGCATGCTGAGGTTTTGCGACGGCTGCGCCGTCGAGCGGGAGCAAGCTCCCTCGCCACAGAAGGCATTGTGTGCCTGAGCTTTCTCTGCCATGTCGTAAACGCACCTTTGCGTGGCGTCCGCAGGCATTTGAGCTGTCTGCGCCGGTCATACCATCGGCATCAAAGGGCACTGCCTTCATTGCCAGTGCCTTACCGAGACGAATGGCGCACAGATGCCGCTGGGAGAGACGCGATGTTCAGCAAGCAAGACCAGATCCAGGGTTACGACGATGCACTGCTGGCGGCGATGAATGCCGAGGAGCAACGTCAGGAAGATCACATCGAGCTGATCGCGTCGGAGAACTACACCAGCAAACGCGTGATGCAAGCGCAGGGCAGCGGCCTGACCAATAAATACGCCGAAGGTTATCCGGGCAAGCGCTACTACGGCGGCTGCGAGCACGTGGATAAAGTCGAAGCGTTGGCCATCGAGCGCGCCAAGCAACTGTTCGGCGCTGATTACGCCAACGTCCAGCCGCACTCCGGTTCTTCGGCCAACAGCGCCGTATACCTGGCGCTGATCCAGCCGGGCGACACCATCCTCGGCATGAGCCTGGCCCACGGCGGTCACCTGACCCACGGCGCCAAAGTGTCGTCCTCGGGCAAGCTCTACAACGCCGTGCAGTACGGGATCAACACCGACACCGGACTGATCGATTACGACGAAGTCGAGCGTCTGGCTGTTGAATCCAAGCCGAAAATGATCGTCGCCGGTTTCTCCGCTTACTCGAAAACCCTCGACTTCCCGCGCTTCCGCCAGATCGCTGACAAAGTCGGCGCGCTGCTGTTCGTCGACATGGCCCACGTGGCCGGTCTGGTTGCCGCCGGTCTGTACCCGAACCCGCTGCCTTACGCTGACGTGGTCACCACCACCACGCACAAAACCCTGCGCGGCCCACGTGGCGGGCTGATCCTGGCCAAGTCCAACGAAGAGATCGAGAAAAAGCTCAACGCCGCGGTATTCCCCGGCGCCCAAGGCGGCCCGCTGATGCATGTCATCGCCGGTAAAGCCGTGTGCTTCAAGGAAGCGCTGGAGCCGGGCTTCAAGGCTTATCAGCAACAAGTGATCGACAACGCCCAGGCGATGGCGAGCGTATTTATCAAACGTGGCTACGATGTAGTGTCCGGCGGCACCGACAACCATCTGTTCCTGGTCAGCCTGATCCGTCAGGGCCTGACCGGCAAAGATGCCGACGCCGCCCTTGGCCGCGCGCACATCACCGTCAACAAGAACGCCGTGCCGAACGACCCGCAGTCGCCGTTCGTCACCTCCGGCCTGCGCATCGGCACCCCGGCGGTGACCACGCGCGGCTTCAAAGTGACCCAGTGCGAAGTGCTGGCCGGCTGGATCTGCGACATCCTCGACAACCTCGGCGACGCCGACGTCGAGGCCAATGTTGCCCAGCAGGTTTCGGCCCTGTGCGCAGACTTCCCGGTTTACCGCTGAGCGTTCTGGAGTAAATGACTATGCAACGCTATTCGGGCTTCGGCCTCTTCAAACACTCCCTCAGCCACCACGAAAACTGGCAGCGCATGTGGCGCACGCCGACGCCGAAGAAGGTCTACGACGTGGTCATCGTCGGCGGCGGCGGGCACGGTCTGGCGACCGCTTACTATCTGGCCAAAGAGCACGGCATCACCAACGTCGCCGTGGTCGAGAAAGGCTGGCTTGGCGGCGGTAACACCGCGCGCAACACCACCATTGTTCGCTCCAACTACCTGTGGGACGAGTCGGCGCACCTCTACGAACACGCAATGAAATTGTGGGAAGGTCTGTCCCAGGACCTGAACTACAACGTGATGTTCTCCCAGCGTGGCGTCTACAACCTCTGCCACACCTTGCAGGACATCCGTGATTCCGAGCGTCGGGTCAGCGCCAACCGCCTCAACGGCGTCGATGGCGAGCTGCTCAACGCCCAGCAAGTCGCTGACGAAATCCCGTACCTCGACTGCTCGAAAAACACCCGCTACCCAGTGTTGGGCGCCACCGTGCAGCGTCGCGGCGGCGTCGCCCGTCACGATGCCGTGGCCTGGGGCTTTGCCCGTGCCGCCGATGCCTTGGGCGTCGACTTGATCCAGCAGACCGAAGTGATCGGTTTCCGCAAGGAAAACGGTGTGTGCATCGGTGTTGAAACCAACAAGGGTTTCATCGGCGCCAAGCGCGTCGGCGTGGTCACCGCCGGTAACTCCGGGCACATGGCCAAACTCGCCGGTTTCCGTCTGCCGATCGAATCCCACCCGCTGCAAGCACTGGTGTCCGAGCCGATCAAGCCGATTATCGACAGCGTGATCATGTCCAACGCCGTGCACGGTTACATCAGCCAGTCCGACAAGGGCGACCTGGTGATCGGCGCCGGTATCGACGGCTACAACGGCTACGGCCAGCGCGGTTCGTACCCGGTGATCGAGCACACCATTCAGGCCATCGTCGAGATGTTCCCGGTGTTGTCCCGCGTACGCATGAACCGGCAGTGGGGCGGCATCGTCGACACCACGCCGGACGCTTGCCCGATCATTTCGAAAACCCCGGTACCGAACATGTTCTTCAACTGCGGTTGGGGCACCGGCGGCTTCAAGGCTACACCCGGCTCGGGCAACGTGTTTGCCGCGAGTCTGGCCAAGGGTGAAATGCACCCGTTGGCCGCACCTTTCTCCATCGACCGTTTCCACAACGGTGCGTTGATCGATGAACACGGCGCTGCTGCGGTTGCCCACTAACAGGAGAAATCCCCATGTTGCATATCTTCTGTCCTCACTGCGGCGAGTTGCGCTCCGAAGAGGAATTCCACGCATCCGGTCAGGCGCACATTCCGCGCCCGCTCGATCCAGGCGCCTGCACTGACGAGGAGTGGGGCGACTACATGTTCTTCCGCGACAACCCGCGCGGTCTGCACCACGAGCTGTGGGATCACGTTGCCGGTTGCCGTCAGTACTTCAACGTCACCCGCGACACCGTGACCTACGAGATTCTCGAAACCTACAAGATCGGCACCAAGCCGCAATTCACCGACAAGACTGATTCGGCGAAAACAGCCACGACGGCGCTGGGAGAGAAGGTATGAGCCAGACCAATCGCCTGTCCAACGGTGGACGGATCGACCGCAACAAAGTGCTGAGCTTCACCTTCAACGGTCAGAGCTACAAAGGCTTCGAGGGTGACTCGCTGGCCGCCGCGCTGATCGCCAACGGCGTCGACATCATTGGCCGCAGCTTCAAGTATTCGCGTCCTCGCGGGATCTTTGCCGCCGGTGCCGAAGAGCCGAACGCGGTGCTGCAGATCGGTGCGACCGAAGCCACCCAGATTCCCAACGTGCGCGCCACGCAACAGGCGCTGTATCAAGGTCTGGTCGCGACCAGCACCAACGGCTGGCCGAGCGTCAACAACGACATGATGGGGATTCTCGGCAAGGTTGGCGGCAAGCTGATGCCGCCGGGTTTCTACTACAAAACCTTCATGTACCCGCAATCGTTCTGGATGACTTACGAGAAGTACATTCGTAAGGCTGCCGGTTTGGGCCGTTCGCCGACCGAAGTCGATCCGGACACTTACGACTACATGAACCAGCACTGCGACGTGCTGATCGTCGGTGCTGGCCCTGCGGGTCTGGCGGCTGCACTGGCGGCTGCGCGCAGCGGTGCCCGAGTGATTCTTGCCGATGAGCAGGAAGAGTTCGGCGGCAGCCTGCTCGACTCCCGCGAAAGCCTTGACGGCAAACCGGCGATGGATTGGGTTGCCAGCGTCATCGCTGAACTGAAGGACACCCCGGACGTGCTGCTGTTGCCGCGCGCCACGGTCAACGGTTACCACGACCACAACTTCCTGACCATTCACGAACGCCTCACCGATCACCTCGGCGACCGCGCACCGATCGGTCAGGTACGTCAGCGCATTCACCGCGTTCGCGCCAAGCGTGTGGTGCTGGCGACCGGCGCTTGCGAGCGTCCGCTGGTCTACGGCAACAACGACGTGCCGGGCAACATGCTTGCCGGTGCGGTGTCGACTTACGTGCGTCGCTACGGCGTGGCACCGGGTAAAAAACTGGTGCTGTCGACCAACAACGATCACGCCTATCGCGTGGCACTGGATTGGCTCGACGCCAGTCTGCAAGTGGTGGCCATCGCCGACGCCCGCAGCAATCCACGTGGTGCATTGGTGGAAGAGGCGCGTGCCAAAGGCATTCGCATCCTCACCGGCAGCGCCGTGATCGAGGCCCGTGGCAGCAAGCGCGTTACTGCGGCCCGCGTCGCCGCGATTGATGTGAAGGCACATGCCGTGACCAGCCCGGGCGAATGGCTCGACTGCGATGTGGTCGCCAGCTCCGGCGGTTATAGCCCTGTCGTGCACTTGGCTTCGCACCTCGGTGGCAAGCCGACCTGGCGCGAAGACATCCTCGGTTTCATCCCGGGTGAAGCCCCGCAGAAACGCGTGTGCGTCGGTGGTATCAACGGCGTTTACGGTCTCGGCGATTCGCTGGCCGATGGTTTTGAGGGTGGCGTGCGCGCTGCCAGCGAAGCCGGTTTCGCTGCGGTCGAAGGCACTCTGCCGAAAGCCCTGAGCCGGCTCGAAGAGCCGACGCTGGCGCTGTTCCAGGTGCCGCATGAAAAGGGCACCGCTCGGGCGCCGAAGCAATTCGTTGACCTGCAAAACGACGTCACCGCCGCCGCCATCGAACTGGCGACCCGCGAAGGTTTCGAGTCGGTCGAGCACGTCAAACGCTACACCGCACTGGGCTTCGGCACCGATCAGGGCAAGCTTGGCAACGTCAACGGTCTGGCCATCGCCGCCCGTTCGCTGAACGTGACCATCCCGCAGATGGGCACCACGATGTTCCGTCCGAACTATACGCCGGTCACCTTCGGCGCCGTGGCCGGCCGTCACTGTGGGCATATCTTCGAACCGGTGCGCTACACCGCGCTGCATGCCTGGCATGTAAAAAGCGGTGCCGAGTTTGAAGACGTCGGCCAGTGGAAACGTCCATGGTACTTCCCGAAAAACGGTGAAGACCTACATGCGGCGGTGAAGCGCGAATGCAAAGCCGTGCGCGACAGCGTCGGCCTGCTCGACGCCTCGACGCTGGGCAAAATCGACATTCAAGGCCCGGATGCCCGTGAGTTCCTCAACCGCGTGTACACCAACGCCTGGACCAAACTCGACGTGGGCAAGGCCCGTTACGGCCTGATGTGCAAAGAAGACGGCATGGTCTTCGACGATGGCGTGACGGCTTGCCTGGCGGACAACCATTTCGTCATGACCACCACCACCGGCGGTGCGGCTCGCGTGCTGCAGTGGCTGGAGCTGTACCACCAGACCGAGTGGCCGGACATGAAGGTGTATTTCACCTCCGTCACCGACCACTGGGCGACCATGACCCTGTCCGGGCCGAACAGCCGCAAGCTGCTCAGCGCCGTGACCGACATCGACCTGAGCAACGAAGCCTTCCCGTTCATGACCTGGAAAGAAGGTCTGGTCGGCGGCGTGCCGGCGCGGGTGTTCCGCATCTCGTTTACCGGTGAGCTGTCGTACGAAGTCAACGTCCAGGCCGACTACGCGATGGGCGTGCTGGAAAAAATCGTCGAGGCCGGCAAGCAGTACAACCTGACGCCGTACGGCACTGAAACCATGCACGTCCTGCGGGCCGAGAAGGGTTTCATCATTGTCGGTCAGGACACTGACGGCTCGATGACCCCGGACGACCTGAACATGGGCTGGTGTGTCGGTCGCACCAAACCGTTCTCGTGGATCGGTCAGCGCGGGATGAACCGTGAAGACTGCGTGAAGGATCAGCGTAAGCAGTTGGTCGGCCTGAAGCCGATCGATCCGACCAAATGGCTGCCGGAAGGTGCTCAGTTGGTGTTCAACACCAAACAGGCAATCCCGATGACCATGGTCGGCCACGTGACGTCCAGCTACGCGCACAACTCCCTCGGGTATTCGTTTGCCATGGGTGTGGTCAAGGGCGGTCTGAAGCGCATGGGTGAGCGGGTGTTTGCACCGCTGGCCGATGGCAGCGTGATCGAGGCGGAAATCGTTTCTTCGGTGTTCTTCGATCCGAAGGGTGATCGCCAGAACATTTGACGGCCTCGAGAACTGTGGGCGGGCGGCTATTCGCGAGCAGGCTCGCTCCCACATTCGACCGCGTTCCCCTGTGGGAGCGAGCCTGCTCGCGAAAGCGGCAGATCAGCCTCCGCAGGAACCAACAGAATTCAGCAAAGGTGCTTTATGACCACAGCCAATGTGTACCAACAACGCCCGACCACCGGCGCCAAGGCCGAGTCGTCGCTGCACCATGCCGACCTCGCCAGCCTGGTCGGCAAGGGCCGCAAGAACGCCGGCGTGATCGTGCGGGAAAAGAAACTCCTCGGCCACCTGACCATTCGTGGCGATGGCCACGATGCCGCGTTCGCCGCTGGCGTGCACAAAGCCCTGGGCATTGAACTGCCGGGTGCCCTCAGCGTCATCGTCAAAGGTGAAACCAGCCTGCAATGGATGGGCCCGGATGAGTGGCTGCTGATCGTGCCAAGCGGTGAAGAATTCGCCGCCGAGCAGAAACTGCGTGAAGCGCTGGGTGATCTGCACATCGCGATCGTCAACGTCAGCGGCGGCCAGCAAGTGCTCGAACTGAGCGGGCCGAACGTGCGTCAGGTGCTGATGAAGTCGACCAGCTATGACGTGCACCCGAACAACTTTCCGGTCGGTAAAGCGGTCGGCACGGTGTTCGCCAAATCGCAGCTGATGATTCGCCACACCGCTGAAGACACTTGGGAACTGCTGATTCGTCGCAGCTTTTCGGATTACTGGTGGTTGTGGTTGCAGGATGCGTCGGCCGAGTACGGTCTCAGCGTCCAGGCCTGACCCCGTTTGGCTCATGACTGCATTTGTGGCGAGGGAGCTTGCTCCCGCTCGACTGCGAAGCAGTCGCAAAACCGGTACCCGCATTCTCCTGGAGAAATGCGGTCGCTGATTTTGGGGTCGCTGCGCAACCCAGCGGGAGCAAGCTCCCTCGCCACAGAGTTCACTCTGCTCACCGTTGTTGAAACAGGAGTCACCGCACCATGAGCCGCGCCCCAGACACATGGATTCTGACTGCCGACTGCCCCAGCGTCCTCGGCACGGTGGACGCGGTCACGCGTTTTCTGTTCGAGCAGGGCTGTTACGTCACCGAGCACCACTCGTTCGATGACCGCCTCTCCGGGCGTTTCTTCATTCGCGTGGAATTCCGCCAGCCCGACGGCTTCGACGAACAGTCTTTCCGCGCAGGCCTCGCCGAACGCGGCCAGGCCTTCGGCATGGTCTTCGAACTGACCGCGCCGAACTACCGGCCGAAAGTGGTGATCATGGTCTCCAAGGCCGATCACTGCCTCAACGACTTGCTCTACCGCCAGCGCATCGGCCAGTTGTCGATGGATGTGGCGGCGGTGGTCTCCAACCATCCGGATTTGAAGCCTTTGGCCGACTGGCACCAGATTCCCTACTACCATTTCCCCCTCGACCCCAACGACAAGCCGTCGCAGGAGCGGCAGGTGTGGCAGGTGATCGAAGAGTCCGGCGCCGAGCTGGTGATCCTCGCCCGCTACATGCAGGTGCTGTCGCCGGAGCTGTGCCGCAAGCTCGATGGCAAGGCGATCAACATTCATCACTCGTTGCTGCCGGGTTTCAAGGGCGCCAAGCCGTATCACCAGGCCTACAACAAGGGCGTGAAACTGGTTGGCGCGACGGCGCATTACATCAATAACGATCTGGATGAAGGGCCGATCATTGCCCAAGGGGTCGAGGCGGTGGATCACAGTCATTACCCTGAGGATCTGATTGCCAAGGGGCGGGATATTGAAGGCCTGACACTGGCGCGGGCCGTTGGGTATCACATTGAGAGACGGGTGTTTTTGAACGCCAATAGAACCGTCGTTCTTTAGATCGCTTTCGCGAGCAGGCTCGCTCCCACAGGGATTTGTGTTGAAACACAGGTCTCTGTCACACCAAAGATCAACTGTGGGAGCGAGCCTGCTCGCGAAGGGGCCATAACAAACAACGCAAAACCAACAAGCAATAACCCGAGCACTTAACGCGCTGCCTGCCTGGGCAACGCGGTTCCATAAAAACAACAGCGAGGTGAAAGCATGTCTGGCAATCGTGGTGTGGTGTATCTCGGCGCTGGCAAGGTCGAAGTACAGAAAATCGACTATCCGAAAATGCAGGACCCGCGCGGTCGCAAGATCGAGCACGGGGTCATTCTCAAAGTGGTTTCCACCAATATCTGCGGCTCCGACCAGCACATGGTGCGCGGCCGTACCACGGCGCAGACCGGTCTGGTGCTGGGCCACGAGATCACCGGCGAGGTGATTGAAAAAGGCTCCGACGTCGAAAACCTGAAAATCGGTGACTTGGTCTCCGTGCCGTTCAACGTGGCGTGCGGGCGCTGCCGCTCCTGCAAAGAGCAACACACCGGCGTCTGCCTGACCGTCAACCCGGCCCGTGCCGGTGGCGCTTACGGTTACGTCGATATGGGCGACTGGACCGGCGGCCAGGCCGAGTACGTGCTGGTGCCGTACGCCGACTTCAACCTGCTGAAACTGCCGGACCGCGACAAGGCCATGGAGAAAATCCGCGACCTGACTTGCCTCTCCGACATCCTCCCGACCGGTTACCACGGCGCAGTCACTGCGGGCGTTGGCCCGGGCAGCACCGTTTACATCGCGGGCGCCGGCCCGGTTGGTCTGGCCGCTGCCGCTTCGGCGCGTCTGCTCGGTGCTGCGGTAGTGATCATCGGCGACGTCAACACCATCCGCCTGGCCCACGCCAAGGCGCAGGGTTTTGAAGTGGTCGACCTGTCGCAAGACACCCCGCTGCACGAACAGATCGCCGCACTGCTGGGCGAACCGGAAGTCGATTGTGCGGTGGACTGCGTCGGTTTCGAAGCGCGCGGCCATGGCCACGACGGCGTCAAAGCCGAGGCCCCGGCCACCGTACTCAACTCACTGATGGGTGTGGTGCGTGTGGCCGGCAAGATTGGTATCCCCGGCCTGTACGTGACCGAAGATCCGGGTGCCGTGGACGCCGCCGCGAAAATGGGCAGCCTGAGCATCCGCTTCGGTCTGGGCTGGGCCAAATCGCACAGCTTCCACACCGGCCAGACGCCAGTGATGAAGTACAACCGCCAACTGATGCAGGCGATCATGTGGGATCGCATCAACATCGCCGAAGTGGTGGGCGTGCAAGTGATCAGTCTCGATCAGGCGCCGGAAGGGTACGGCGAGTTCGATGCCGGTGTGCCGAAGAAGTTTGTGATTGATCCGCATAAGTTGTTTAGTGCGGCGTAAGGCTTAAGCGCAATACAAAACGGCGACCTCAGGGTCGCCGTTTTTTGTTGAAATCCAAGGTAAAAAGCTACCCACCCCAGCCCTCTCCCTAAGGGAGAGGGGGAAAGGGAGCAGATTTGCGTTGTTATCGGGCCCGAGTTTCGGCTCGGTACTTCAGGTCGATGAAACTCGAGAGAACACCACGGTCAGTCCCCTCTCCCTCTGGGAGAGGGCTAGGGTGAGGGGCTTTGTTTCATAGGGCCGCCAAAGCACCCTGATAAAGAACCGGCCCCGTCGGCTGCCCGGTCGGCGAACCACCTTTCGGCTCCAGACTCACTGCCAGCGCAATCGGCTTGCCGATCAAGGCTTTCTGCGCCTCGCTCAATTCAACCTTGCCTTTGCCCCCCGCCGGAATGACCCCGAGCGAGATCGGTTTGCCGTCAGCCGGAATTGCCCATAGTTCAAGGCTTCGATCAGGCTCGACCGCCGGCAATGTCAGCGGCTCGACCTGCAGATAATCCGCATGCGCTTCCACCTTCAGCGCCGGTTGCGCATCGGCGGTCAGCAGCGTGGCGTGGTAGCGGGCGTCGTCGCGGTTGTACAGCGAGCCAAGGAAGACCAGCACCACCAGCGAACACAGCGCGGCGGTAACCCGCAGCCAGTTCCAGAACGGCCGCTTCTCGGGCACATGCAGCACTTGCGGGTCGATGCGCGCGGTGATGCCGTGCCACACGCGTTCCGGAACCGGATGTTCTGGCAGCGCTTCGGTGAGAGAGGCGAGGCTTTCCTGCCATTGCGCCAGTTCGGCTCGCAGTGCCGCGTCATCCAGTAGCAACTGTTCAAAGCGCCGCCGCGCAGGCGCAGACATCAGGCCGATGGCGTAGTCGGCGGCGAGGGCGCGGCGCAGGGCAGGGGTCTGGTAGTTCATGATTCAAGGCACCGGCGCAGACGTTCCAGGCCACGGCGAATCCACGATTTCACCGTTCCCAGCGGCGTGGCCAGGTGTTCGGCCAGTTCCGAGCACGACAATCCCTGAAAGTAGGCCGCGGTAATCGACTGGCGCTGCATGCTTTCGAGGGTTTCGAGGCAACGGTTCAGCGCCTTGGCCTCACGGGCGCTGTTCAGTTGCTCGTGAGCCGAAGGGCTTTCGTCCGGCAGTGTGTCCTGTTCGAGATCGGTCAGTGGCCGTTCGCGATGTTTGCGCAACTGATCGATGGCCTGATTACGGGTGATGTTGATCATCCAGGTCAGCGGCGCCGACAGGTGCGCTTCGTAGCGCGAGGCGTTGTTCCAGATGCGCACGAAGCTTTCCTGCAGCACTTCCTCGGCCAGATCGGTGCGGCCCATAAAACGCAGGGCCACGCCATGCAGACGCGGGCCGACGCTGCGGTACAGCGTTTCGAAGGCGCGACGATCGCCCAGTGCACACTGGGCCAACAGCTGGCGCAACTGATCGGTGTCGGCGATGGAAATGACGACTCTCCAGGCAAAGGTCGAACGACGAGGGCTGGACTCGGACTGATCACAGGCTAGTTCAGTGACAGCGGTTGTGCCATTCATCGCGAGGGTGTCCGGGATTTCACGTTTTATATACGCAGGCCGGACGAAAATGGATGCGCCGCGCCGGAACATGCCGGCGGATACCCGGTCAAACCGGCAGTTTCACTGCCCGTTCAACGGGTGGTTTTCACAGCGCAAGAGGATGTCTGAATGAAGATTTCACGCGGTATTGCAATGGCTTCGCTGATGACCCTTGCGGCCAGTCCGGTGTTTGCCGGTTTCAGTCTGGACGATGTGACCAAGGCGGCTTCGAGCATGCAGGGCGGCAATGCTGCCACCGCCGCCGCGCCGACCTCGGAAACCGCCGGTCTGCTGCAAGCCGTCACCGGTCTGGGGGTTACCCCGCAGCAAGCCGTCGGCGGCACCAGCGCCATGCTGGGCCTGGCCAAGAACCAATTGAGCAGCACCGATTATTCGCAATTGGCCAAAGAAGTGCCGGGCATCGACAAGCTGTCGGGCGGCGGTGGCAACCTGGCGGCGCTGAGCGGGTTGCTGGGCTCGTCGGGCAAGTCAGCCGGGCTGGAAAACGCGCTGGGCAACGTCAAGGACACCAATGACCTGAACAATGCCTTCGGCGCGCTGGGCATGGACAGCGGCATGGTCGGCCAGTTTGCCCCGGTGCTGCTCAAGTATCTGGGGGATCAGGGCGTTGGCGGCCCGCTGCTGCAAAGTCTGGGCAGCATCTGGGGCGCCGGCACCGGTAGCTGATTCAGCCGCGCTCGCCGCGCAGTTCGGCGATGCGCAGATCCTTCTCGTTCCAGAGCTGGTTGACCCAGTTCTGGATCGTCTGACGAAACGCCGGATCATTCTCGTAATCGCCCTGCCACAGCGCCGGGTCAAGTTCGCGGGTCTTGATGTCGATGATCACGCGCGGCACGTTGCCGCTGATCAAATCCCAGAAGCCCGGGATGTTCGCCTGTGGATAAACCACCGTGACATCGAGCATCGCATCCAGCTGTTCACCCATCGCCGCCAACACGAACGCCACGCCGCCCGCCTTGGGCTTGAGCAAGTGCTTGAACGGTGATTGCTGCTGGGTGCTTTTTGCCGCGGTGTAGCGGGTGCCTTCCAGATAATTCACCACGGTCACCGGTTGACGCTTGAACAGCTCGCACGCCTGTTTGGTGATTTCCAGATCCTTGCCCGCCAGCTCCGGGTGCTTCGCGAGAAACGCCTTGGTGTAGCGCTTCATGAACGGGTAATCCAGCGCCCACCACGCCAGCCCCAGAAACGGCACCCAGATCAGTTCTTTTTTGAGGAAGAATTTGAAGAACGGCGTGCGCCGGTTGAGGGTCTGGATCAGTGCCGGAATATCGACCCACGACTGGTGGTTGCTGACCACCAAGTAAGAGGTGTCGCCGCGCAAGTCTTCACCGCCACGAATGTCCCATTGGGTAGGGATGCACAGGCGGAAAATCAGCTTGTCGATTTCGGCCCAGGTCTCGGCGATCCACATCACCACGCCCGACGCATAGTCGCGCCAGCGGCCGGGCGCCACCAGTTTGAGCAGGGCAAACACCAGCAACGGCCCGATCAGAATCAGGGTGTTGAGCAACAGCAGCAGGGTGACGAAACAGCCGGTGAGCAGGCGGCGCATAAGCAACTCTATGAAAGCGGATGGGCGCGCCATGATAAGCAGCTTCGCGCGACAGGCCAAATCGGCGGTGACGAATGTTTCACTTTTGAGAGGTTACCCTTGAGTCATCGCTGAACCCGGTGGCGAGGGAGCTTGCTCCCGCTGGGCTGCGAAGCGGCCCCGAATCCATGCGCCTCGGTGTATCAGCTTAATTGCACAGACAGGTTTTACGACGACTGCGTCGCCGAGCGGGAGCAAGCTCCCTCGCCACAAAGGTGGCTGCTGTTTCAACTTCCATTGTTTTCCGCTGTCTAGAATTCGACGCTGAGCCCACTCTTTCAGGAAGCCCCTTACGTGAAATCCCTCCTTGCACTGTTTGCCCTCGTCGCCCTGCCGGTCATGGCCGCCGAGCCGACCCTGTACGGGCGCTACGAATACATCGCGCTGCCGGAAATCGGCGGTGAAGTGCTCAAGGCCAAGATGGACACCGGCGCGCTGACCGCCTCGCTGTCGGCCAAGGACATCGAAACCTTCACCCGCGATGGCGATGAATGGGTACGGTTCCGCCTCGGCACCAAGGACGCCAGCAACAAGGTCTACGAACACAAGGTCGCGCGGATCAGCAAGATCAAGAGCCGTTCGGATGAAGAGGACGAGGGCGAAAGTACCGAAGTCGCCAAACGCCCGGTGGTCGATCTGGAGCTGTGCCTGGGCAACGTCAAGCGTACCGTCGAGGTCAACCTGACCGACCGCAGCAACTTCAACTATCCGCTGCTGATCGGTGCCAAGGCCTTGCGCGAGTTCGGCGCGGCGGTGAACCCGGCGCGGCGCTTCACGGCGGACAAGCCGGACTGCTGAACCAAGTGGTCTCATTGACGTAACGTCAGGCTTGGGGCACCGTTCGCGCACCTAACCCACGGGCTCGGACGCCATGCCTCATATCCTGATTGTCGAAGACGAAGCGGCGATTGCCGACACGCTGATTTTTGCCTTGCAGGGCGAGGGCTTCACCACCACGTGGCTGAGCCTCGGCGCAGCGGCGCTGGAACATCAGCGCCAGACCCCGGCCGATCTGATCATTCTCGACATCGGCCTGCCGGACATCAGCGGCTTCGAAACCTGCAAGCAGTTGCGGCGCTTCAGCGAAGTGCCGGTGCTGTTCCTCAGCGCCCGCGATGCCGAGATTGATCGCGTGGTGGGCCTGGAGATCGGCGCCGACGACTACGTGGTCAAGCCGTTCAGCCCGCGTGAAGTCGCGGCGCGGGTCAAGGCCATCCTCAAGCGCATGGCACCGCGTCCAGCTATAGAAGCCGGTTCTGCGCTGTTTCGTATCGATCCGGAACGGATTCAAATCATTTATCGCGGCCAGACGTTAAGCCTGACCCGCCACGAATTCCGCCTGCTGCAATGCCTGCTCGAACAACCCGAACGAGTGTTTAGTCGCGAGCAATTGCTTGATGCGCTGGGCGTGGCGGCCGACGCCGGTTATGAGCGCAGCATCGACAGCCACATCAAAAGTGTGCGCGCGAAGTTGCGGCTGGTGCGTGCCGACGCCGAGCCGATCCAGACCCATCGCGGCCTCGGTTACAGCTACAGCCCGGGGCACAGCTGATGTCGCTGGGGCTGCGGATCTTTCTGGTGTACGTGCTGTTTGTCGGCCTCACCGGGTATTTCGTGCTCAACACGGTGATGGAAGAAATCCGCCCCGGCGTGCGCCAGTCCACCGAAGAAACCCTGGTCGATACCGCCAACCTGATGGCGGAAATCCTCCGTGATGATTTCAAGGCTGGCACCCTCAGTGAGAATCGCTGGCCCGAGTTGCTGCGTGCCTATGGTGAGCGCCAGCCGCAAGCGACGATCTGGGGCTTACCGAAAAATCAGGTCAACCACCGTATCTACGTCACCGACGCCAAGGGCATCGTTGTGCTCGATTCCAGTGGTGTTGCGGTCGGTCAGGATTATTCGCGCTGGAACGACGTCTACCTGACCCTGCGTGGCGAATACGGCGCGCGCTCAAGTCGCAGCGATCCGGATGACGCGAGTTCGTCAGTGATGCACGTCGGCGCGCCGATCCGCGACAACGGCCAGATCATCGGCGTGGTCACCGTGGCCAAGCCCAACAGCTCATTGCAGCCCTACGTCGATCGCACCGAACGGCGCTTGCTGTTTTATGGCGCCGGGTTGATCGGCCTCGGTTTGCTGTTTGGTGCTTTGTTGTCGTGGTGGCTGAGCCGTGCGCTGCACCGTTTGACCGGTTATGCCCAAGCGGTGAGCGCAGGCCGCCGGGTAGAAGTGCCGCATTATCGTGGCGGTGAACTGGAACAACTGGCTACCGCCGTGGAACAGATGCGCACGCAACTGGAAGGCAAGGCCTACGTCGAGCGTTATGTGCACACGCTGACCCATGAGCTGAAAAGTCCACTGGCGGCAATTCGCGGTGCGGCGGAACTGCTGCAAAGCGATATGCCGCCGGTTCAGCGCTTGCGGTTTGTCGGCAACATCGACAGCGAAAGTGCGCGGATGCAGCAGTTGATCGAACGGTTGCTCAATCTGGCGCAGGTGGAACAACGTCAGGGCCTTGAAGAGCGGGTCGCCGTGCCGTTGGCGGCGCTGGTTGATCAGTTGTTGCAGGGGCAGGCAGCGCGGATTGAAGGCAAACAGTTGCGCATCGAACAGACAATTGCGGCGGATCTGCTGTTGATTGGCGAGCCGTTTCTGTTGCGTCAGGCGCTGGGCAACTTGCTGGAGAATGCGCTGGATTTCACCCCGGTTGAGGGGCTGCTGCGGTTCTGTGCCGAGCGGGTGGGCGAGCAAATCGAATGTCGATTGTTCAATGAGACGGCGGCGATTCCTGACTACGCTTTGCCGCGTTTGACTGAACGCTTCTACTCATTGCCACGCCCGGACAGTGGGCGCAAAAGCACCGGGTTGGGGCTTAACTTCGTTGAAGAAGTGGTCAAGTTGCATGGTGGGTCGATGCAGATTCGCAATGTCGAGAGCGGTGTTGAGGTGACATTGCGCCTGCCTTGATACCGTCAAAAGATCGCAGCCTTCGGCAGCTCCTACATTGGATTGCGTACACTTGTAGGAGCTGCCGAAGGCTGCGATCTTTTGATATCTCCACACAATCTCCACATTCCCCCCACATTGCCCTCATACAGCACCAGCAGACTCTGCCCATCCAAACAGGGAGAGTCCCATGAACAAGAATCTGACGATCAAACTCGGCGCCATTGCCCTGCTGATCCTGCTGTTGCTGATCCCGCTGCTGATGATCGACGGCGTTATCGACGAGCGCCAACAGTTGCGCGACGGTGTGCTCGAAGACATCGCCCGCAGCTCCAGTTACAGCCAGCAACTGAGCGGCCCGGTGATGGTGGTGCCGTATCGCAAAGTGATTCACAACTGGAAAACCAACGACAAAACCAATCAGCGCTACGACGAGCCAAGCGAAGAGCGCGGCCGTCTGTACTTCCTGCCGGAGCGTTTCGAACTCGACGGCCAGGTGCAAACCGAACTGCGTGCACGGGGCATTTATGAAGCGCGGCTGTTCCATGCCGACAACCGCATCAACGGCCATTTTTCGCTGCCAGCACAGTTGGGCATCAAAGAAGACTTCACCGATTACCAGTTCGATGCACCGTTTCTCGCGGTCGGTATCAGCGACATTCGCGGCATCGAAAATGCGCTGAAACTGGAACTCGATGGCCAGCGTCTGGACTTCGTTCCAGGTACGCAAGTCGGTTGGCTCGGTGAAGGTGTACGGGTCACGCTGCCGCTGCTCGACACCAGCAAAACCACCGAGCTGAGCTTTGGTTTCGACCTGCGTCTGCAAGGCACCGGTTCGTTGCAAGTGTTGCCGGTGGGCAAGACCAGCAGCGTCAGTCTTACCGCCAACTGGCCGCATCCAAGCTTTGTCGGCAACTTCCTGCCGGGCAAACGTGAAATCAATGATCAGGGTTTCAGCGCCGATTGGCAGACCACGTTCTTCTCCACCAACCTGCAAGACGCCATGAGCCGTTGCGTGAGCGGAAATGATTGCGAGGCGTTCAACGGTCGCAGCTTTGGTGTGAGTTTCATCGATCCGGTGGATCAATATCTGAAGAGTGACCGGGCGATCAAATATGCGCTGCTGTTCATCGTCCTGACGTTCGCCGGTTTCTTTCTGTTCGAAGTGCTCAAAAGCCTGGCCGTGCACCCGGTGCAATACGCGCTGGTCGGTGTGGCGCTGGCGTTCTTTTATCTGTTGCTGCTGTCGTTGTCGGAGCACATCGGTTTTGCCCCGGCGTATCTGTTGTCGGCCAGCGCTTGTGTGTTGTTGATCGGCTTTTATGTCTGCCACGTGTTGCGCAGTGTGCGTCACGGTTTGAGCTTTTCGGCGGGGCTGGCGGCGTTGTATGGCCTGCTCTACGGATTGCTCAGCGCTGAGGATTACGCGTTGTTGATGGGCTCGTTGTTGCTGTTCGGTCTGCTGGGTGTGTTCATGGTGCTGACGCGCAAACTGGACTGGTACGGGATCGGGCAGAAATCGGCCAAGCCGTTGGAGTTTGATGTGGGGGCGATGCAATGAGCCGGGTGGGATTGCGTGAAGATCAGCGAGAGGTGGAGGTTTTGGTGACGCTGATTTTTGCAGCGCTGCCTCCGGAACCGAGGTGGTGCATTCGCGAGCAGGCTCGCTCCCACAGGATTGGTGGTGAAACAGAGTTCTCTGCCATACCCAAATCCACTGTGGGAGCTAGCCTGCTAGCGATGAGGCCGGAACAGACGACTTAAGGCTTGGGCATCGTGGCGATCATGGACGGTCGCTGACTCACCTCAAAGAACCAGTTGGCCAGTTGCGGGTTGGCATCCCGCCAGCCCAGGTCCGGGAAGCGCAGGTCGAGGTAACCCAGCGCACAGGCCACGCTGATCGCTGCCACATCAAAGTGGCTGGTCAGCTCGGCAATCGCGTCGCGCTCCAGCACGGCAAGGGCGCGGCGGATCTTGTCGCGCTGGGCTTCGAGCCATTCGTCCCAATGCTTCTCCGGCGCGCGCAACACCAGCTCATAACGCACCATCACCGACGCGTCCATGATCCCGTCGGCCATCGAGGCGAGGGTCAGGCGGCGCCAGCGGGCCGCGCCTTCGCGCGGGATCAGCGGATTGCCGACGTGTTGTTGATCGAGGTATTCGAGGATCACCCGGCTGTCATGGATGACGTTGCCATCGGCCAGACGCAGGGCGGGGATCTTGCCCAGCGGGTTGTCGACATTCAGCTCGGCGCTCGGGCTGACCGGACTGAGTACGCAGTCTTGCAAGGCCACGCGATCCTGCTGGCCGGTTTCATGCAGCAACACCATCACTTTGCGCACGAACGGGGAGAGCGTGTTGTGGTACAGGGTCATGCTGGGGGCGGACATTGGCAGGGTCTCGATCAGGACAGTGAGGGGGCAGCATAGCGCGTAACGCCACGTCCTCAAGCCCAGCGCAGAACCAATGTGGGAGCGAGCCTGCTCGCGAATGCGTCGGGACAGTCAACATTGGTGTTGAATGTCAGAGCGCTTTCGCGAGCAGGCTCGCTCCCACAGGTTTCTTTAGCTTCGCTGCAACAATCCCCTGATCGCCAAAAATGCCGGAACACCCAGCCCAACCCAACTCAGCGCATCCCAAACCCCATCCCCCAACAACGCCGCAAACAATCCCGCCGCACTGAGCAGCGCAATCACGATCGGCGTGCTGAACACCTTCCAGAAACTCGACTGACGCGGCTTCATGCAGACGCCTCCGCCGTTTCCACTACAGGCTTCGCCGCTTTGCGTCGCACCACCCACAGATACACGCCGCTGCCGAGCACAATGATCGTCAGCACATCGAGCGTGGCCCAGAGAATCTTCATCGGCATGCCGCCGTAGTCGCCGAAGTGCAGCGGTTGCGACATGCCCATGGCGTCCATGTACCACGGCCGTTCGGCCACGGCGGTGACCTGCAGCGTGGTGGCATCGATCAGCACTGGCGTCAGCAGATGCGAGGTCAGGTGCGTGCCGCCCTTCATGAATACCGAGTAATGGTGCTCACTGGAAAACCGCGTGCCGGGGAAGGCAATGAAGTCCGGCTGCATGTCCGGGGCCACTTCGCCAGCGATATCGAGCAAACGCGTGGCCGGCGCCAGATGCGTCAGTGGCGGGGCATCGCGATAAGGCGCGATCAAAGTGTTCAGGGCATCGTTGCGCCAGGCTGCGATCAACAGGTCGGCACAGGCGCTGATCACGCCGGTCACGCCGACCACCAGCGCCCAGGTCAGGGTGACGACACCGATCAGGTTGTGCAGGTCGAGCCAGCGCAATCTTGTCGACTTGTCCTGACGCACGGTGCCGAACTTCAAGCGGCGCATGAACGGCAGGTACAACACCGTCCCGGACACGATGGCCACGACAAACAACAGCCCCATGAACGCCAGCAGCAATTTGCCCGGCAGCCCGGCGAACATGTCGACGTGCAGGCGCAGGATGAACAGCATCAAACCACCGTTGGCCGAAGGCGTTTCCAGCGCCTCCCCGGTGCGTGCATCGAGCATGAACGTGTGCGAGGAGTTCGGTTCGGTGCCCGCGGTTTTCGCCATGATCGTCAGCACGGCGTTCGGCTCATCGTCATCGAAACCGAAGTACTGCACGACGTCATCGGGGCGATGTTTTTCGGCGGCCTCGACCAGTTGCGCCAGGTTCAGCCGTGGCGTGTCGGCCGGCAGCTCGCGCACTTGTGGCGCGTCGCCGAGCAGGTGCTCGATCTCGTGATGAAAGATCAGCGGCAGACCGGTCAGTGCCAGCATCAGCAAAAACACGGTGCAGACCAGGCTGGTCCAGGTGTGGACGAACGACCAGCGACGAATTGTTTTACTTTTCATTTCATGACCTTCAAAAACACCAAAGCCGTCCACGAGGGACGGCCTGGTGAAATGACCTGTTTCAGCTCAATCGCTTACCACTTGTAAGTGGCGCTGGCGACGACACTGCGCGTGTCGCCGTAGTAGCAGTAGAAGCTGTCGCAGGTGGAAATGTATTCCTTGTCGAACAGGTTGGTCGCGTTGAGTGCCAGCGACGCGCCTTTGAGGCTGTTGTCCAGGCGGCCGAGGTCGTAATGCACGCTCGCGTCGAACACGGTGTAGGCGTCCGCCTTGCCCAGCCAGGTGTTGGCCTTGTCGCCGTAGGTGTTGCCGGTGTAACGCACGCCACCGCCAATGCCGAAGCCGTCGAGCACGCCGGCGTGCCAGGTGTAGTCAGTCCACAGCGAGGCTTGCTGATTCGGCATCAGTTGCAGGCGATTGCCCTTGTCGACGCCATTCTGTACTTCGGATTTGGCCAGGGTGTAGGCGGCGATAACTTTGAGGTTGTCGGTGACGTCGGATACCGCTTCCAGCTCCAGGCCTTTGACTTTCACTTCGCCGGTCTGACTGGTGATCGACACGTTGTTGACGAAGGTGTTGACCGAGACGTTCTTCTGAGTGAGGTCATACACGGCGGCGGTCAGCAGGGTTTTGCTGCCCGGTGGCTGGTACTTGATGCCCAGTTCCCACTGTTTGCCTTCGGTCGGCTTGAGCGAACCGGTCGAGGTGGCGTCGGCGCCCGTGGTCGGCTGGAAGGATTCGGCGTACGACAGGTACGGCACGAAACCGTTGTCGAACACGTAGCTGAGCGCGGCGTTGCCGCTGAAGGCCTTGTCACGCTGGGTGTTGGTGGCATCGCCCTTGTTGATGAATTTTGTGCTGGTGTGCACCCAGTCTTCACGGCCGCCAAGGGTCAGACGCCACTGGTCGAGGGCCATTTGATCCTGGATATACAGGCCGGTCTGGTAGGTCTTCTGGTCGTAATCGTAAAACGCCGTCGAGCGCGCCGGACGTACGATCGGTTGACCGTAGATCGGCGTGATGACGTTGGTGGTCAGGCCATCACCGAAGATCGAGGTGTAGTTGGTGTTGCTGCGCTGGTGATCCAGGCCCAGCAGCAGGGTGTGGCGGATATCGCCGGTGGCGAAGTCGGCCTGGAAGTTGTTGTCCACGGCGAACTGGCTGATGTCTTCTTCGACGCTGGTGCTGGTGCGCCCGACGTTGCCTTGATCATCCACTTCGGTGAACGGGTAGGAACCCGGCGTCAGCGACTGGAACGACAGGTCCGACTTGGTGTAGCGCAGGTTCTGCTTGAACTGCCAGACATCGTTCAGACGATGTTCGAAGGCGTAGCCCAGCGCGTAGTAAGTGCGATCGTAATATTCCCAGTCCGGATCACCCAGATTCTTGTGGTGAGAGATATCGCCGAACGGCGACTTGATCTTGGTGCCCTGAATCGGCAGGAACTGACTGGTGATGCCGGTATCGTCGCGGGTGAACTGGCTGAGCAGGGTGAGCTTGGTATCGTCGTCGATGTTCCAGGTCAGGCTCGGCGCGATGTTGTAGCGCTTGTTGTCGACGTGATCGACCTGCGTGCCGCTGTCGCGCACCACACCGCTGAGGCCGTAGAGAAACTGGCCGGCGTCATCGATCTTGCCGGTGCTGGCGAAGTTGATCTGGCGGTGGTTGTCGCTGCCGTATTGCAGCTGGATTTCGTTGCTGGCTTCAGCGCTTGGACGACGGCTGACCATGTCCAGCAAGCCGCCCGGTGGGGTCTGGCCGTAAACCGAGGAGGCCGGGCCGCGCAGCAGGGCGAGGCGGTCGAGGTTCCAGGTTTCCTGTTTCGGGTTGGCGTACACGCCTTTTGGCAGCGGCAGGCCATCGAGGAACTGGGTCGGTTCGAACCCGCGCACCCGCAGCCAGTCGGCGCGGGTGTCGCTGCCGTAGCTGCTGGCGGTGATGCCCGGCATGTAGCGCACCGCGTCATCGAGGCTGTGCACGCTGCGGTCATCCATTTGCTGACGGGTTGCCACCGAGATCGAACGCGGCGCTTCGACGAGTGCGGTGTCGGTCTTGGTGCCGGCGGCGGTGCGGGTGGCGGTGTAGCCTTCGACCGGACCCCAGGCGCTTTCGAAGTTTTCCACGCCGATGACCGAAGTTTCCGGCAGGGCCAATGTTCCTTCAGGCACGGCCACGAGGGTGTAGGTGCCGGTGCTGCTTTGTTCCAGTTGCAAACCGGTGCCACGCAGGGCCGCGCGCAAGGCACCGGCCGCGTCGTACTGGCCGCTGACCGGCGCCGAGGTCTTGCCCGCCGCCAGCGACGGACTCAGCGACAGCGCGATGCCGCCCTGGCTGGCGATCTGGTTCAGGGTGGTCGACAGAGGCGCCGCCGGCAGATTGTAGGCGCGCACGCTGGACGCTTGTTCAGCGGCAAGCAACGGACTGCTGATCAGCGGCGCGCTGAGCGCGATGGCGACGGCCAGCAGACTGGGGCGCAACAAGGTGTCTAGCGAACGGGACATACGGCGGCTCCTGAATGGAAATATTTCTCAATTGCCTGTGTGCCGGATGAGAATCAGAAAGTGATAGGGCTGGATGAAAATAATTTCGATTAACTGGATAGCAGCCCTATTTCTGCAGGGTGCACAGTCCTGTGGCGAGGGAGCTTGCTCGCGCTGGAGCGCGAAGCGGTCCCCGGCATTTCTTCAGGACGATTGCATGGGGCGGTTTTGCGACGGCTTCGCCGCCGAGCGGGAGCAAGCTCCCGCGCCACAGGTTCAATTCGAACTCAGGGCTTGGCTTCAGCCTTCGCCACGGTCACCCAATAAGGCGTATGCCGCTCGATCTGCACCGGCAGCGTCGGCAGCAATGCGCTCAGGGCCTTATCGGTGTCGTGCAGCGGGAAGCTGCCGGTGATGCGCAAATCCGCCACGTCCGGCGCCACGCCCAGATGCCCGCGCCGATAACGTCCCAGCTCATGCACCAGATCGCCGAGGCGTGCGTTATCGACCACCAGCATGCCGCGCGTCCAGGCATCAGCGCCGGGATTGAGCGCGACGATCGAGCCTAACCCGTCACTGCGCAGCAGCACTTGCTGGCCTTCATGGAGGATTTGCTCTTGAGGATTCGATTGCGGGTGTGCGGCCACGGCCGACTGCAACACGCTCAGGCGCGTACCTTGGTCTTCACGCTTGACCAAAAACCGCGTACCCAGGGCGCGCATGCTGCCTTCGCGGGTTTCAACGATGAAGGGGCGCGCATCGCCATGCCCGGTCTCGACGAGAATTTCGCCTTCCTGCAACACGATCAACCGGCGTCTCTCATCGAACCGCACATCCACCGCACTGTGGGTGTTCAGATTCAACACAGTGCCGTCAGCCAGACGCACGGTGCGCTGCTCACCGGTGGCGGTGCGTTGATCGGCGAGCCAGTAATCCAGCGGTAGAAAACGTTCGCTGGCAAACAGCCCCACACCGACAAGCACCACAATGCTGGCCAGCCCACTGCCCAATCTGCGCACCCGCCGGCGAATGCCTTCGCGCGATTGCAGCAAGGCGCTGCGGGCCGGGCCTTTGGCCACACTGAAACGCTGATCGAGCATGCCCAGTTGCCGCCACGCACGGGCGTGTTCTTCATGGGCCGCGTGCCATTTGGCGAACTCCTCGCGCTCCAGCGGACTGCTCGAGTCGAGGGTCAGTTGCCAGGCAATCGCCGCGTCCAGCACATGCGCTGGCACCGGTCTGGAACTGGTCGGGCTCACGTCGGCTCACCGTACAGTGCGATGTAGCACTGACGAATGCCTTGCGCCAGATACTGGCGCACGCGCGGCACCGAGACGCCGAGCTTGTCGGCGATCTCGGCATGGCTGAGGCCATCGAGGCGGTTATAAAGGAAAGCAGCGCGGGCCTTGGTCGACAGTTTGCCGAGCAAGCGGTCGATGGCTTTGAGGTCTTCGAGGATCATTTGCTGTTCTTCCACCGACGGTTGTTCGCCTTCGGGGATCAGCATCAGCTCGGTGAGGTAGGCCTGTTCCAGCGCCGCGCGGCGGAAGTAGTCGAACAGCAAGCCTTTGGCGATCGCCACCAGAAAGGCGCGCGGCTCGCGGGGGGTCAGCATGGCGTCGCGACCGAGCAGGCGGACGAAGGTGTCCTGGCTCAGGTCCTCGGCACGCTGCGGACACGCCACATTGCGCCGCAGCCATGCCAGCAGCCAACCGCGATGGTCGCGATACAGCGCACCGACGAGCTCACTGTTAGGGCTTGGGACTGACGACACCGGACATCACCGATTGGGAAATATTAACTAACGCGAATTGTTCGCGATTGTGGCAGAGGTGGGAATGGTTAGCAATTGGCCACTGGTCAGGTGGCATCAGTAAAACCGCGTCATCCTTCTTCGCGAGCAGGCTCGCTCCCACTTTGGAATGCGAAACCCTGTGGGAGCGAGCCTGCTCGCGAAGAGGCAGAACAGGCGCTGACAACCTAAAAGGAGGGAGCTTGCTGCCGCCGCTTCCACTGACTCAGCCGCTGCTGCAAATTCAACGGACTGTGAATCTGCTGCTGCCGCGCCCGGCTGAACAGGATCAGCGCCAGTTCTGCCGTCGCCAGCGCATCGGCACTCGCGTTATGCCGCTCGAACACCTCAAGCTTGAACCAGTCGATCCACTCATCCAGCCCGGCCTCACGAATGTGCGCCTGCGGACACACCAGCGGTGCAATGTCGGCGACATCCAGAAACACCTGCTGCAACTTGTGCCCCAGATGCTCCTTCAAGGCACGCCCGAGCATGTGCTGATCAAACGGCGCATGAAACGCCAGTACCGGGCTGTCGCCGATAAACTCCATCAGTTCGAGCAACGCCTCGGCCGGCTCGCTGCCTGCCGCAATCGCATTCGGCCCCAACCCGTGAATCAGCACGCTGGGACTGAGCTTCAGCTCGCGACATTGCAGCGTCCGTTCGAATTGCTGACTGAAATCGATCGCGCCGTCCTCGATCACCACCGCGCCAATCGATAACACACGGTCCTTGTTCAGATTCAGCCCGGTGGTTTCCAGATCCAGCACCACCCAGCGTTGTTCACGCAGGCTGCATTCGCCGAGTTCGCTGATCACCGGCAGCTTCGCCAGACGCTGTTGCCACTCCACCGGCAACACCGGGCTGGCCGGACGCAGCCATGAGAACAGGCTCATAGCTGATACCGCAGCGTCAGGCTGCTCTGCAGGCGCTGGGCCTGGCGCAGGGATTCACGCAGGATGCGCCGGTCGAGATGATTGAGGCTGTCCGGGTCGACTCGGTTGGAGTAGGGCAGGTTCTCCCGGGTCTGCAGTTGATGTTGTTGCATGCGCGTTTGCTGAATGAAGTGATAGGCCTCTTCATACGCCGCACCATCCAGTCGCTCGATGACGTCTTTTTCAACCAACTGACGGAAGCGCTCGAGGGTGTTGTTGGCGTCGATGCCATTGGCCAGCGCGAGTAATCGCGCGCCATCCACGAACGGCGTCAGCCCCTGTACCTTGAGGTCCAGCGTGGCTTTCTCACCATTCTTGCGCGCCAGCACGAATTCGCGGAAACGCCCCACCGGCGGACGATTGCGCAGGGCGTTCTCGGCCATCATGCGCTGGAACAAACGGTTGTCACCGACCTGGTCGAGAATGCCGCGGCGCAATTGTTCGCAGCTTTTTTCATCGCCCCAGACCACGCGCAGATCGAAATAAATACTCGAACCGAGCAGATTCTCCGGCGTCGCCTCACGAATGAACGCTGCAAAGCGCCGTGCCCATTCTGCCCGCGACAGACACAGCTCGGGGTTGCCGGCCATGATGTTGCCCTTGCACAGGGTGAAGCCGCACAGCGCCAGGCTTTGGTTGATTTGCTGGGCAATTGGCAGCAGCTTGCCGCGAATCTCCGCCGCGTGTGCTGCGTCCCGCGCGTCGAACAGAATGCCGTTGTCCTGATCGGTGTGCAGCGTCTGCTCGCGGCGACCTTCGCTGCCGAAACACAGCCAACTGAACGGCACACCGGGATCGCCTTTTTCCGCGAGGGTCAGCTCGATCACGCGGCACACGGTGTGGTCGTTGAGCAAGGTGATGATGTGGGTGATCTGCGTCGAGGACGCGCCGTGGGCGAGCATGCGTTCGACCAGTTGGCCGATCTCGCCGCGCAGGCTGACCAGTTGTTCGACGCGCTGGGCGCTGCGGATGGTCCGGGCCAGATGCACCAGGTCGACCCGTTGCAGCGAGAACAGATCACGCTCAGAGACCACGCCGCACAGGCGCTGATCCTTGACCAGACAGACGTGCGCGATGTGCCGTTCGGTCATGGCAATCGCCGCATCGAACGCGCTGTGATCCGGCGACAAGTAGAAGGGCGCGGGCGTCATGTGGCGCTCGATGGCTTCGCTGAAATCGCCGACGCCGGCGGCCACCACATGACGCAGATCGCGCAGGGTGAAAATCCCCAGCGGGGCTTTGTGTTCATCTACCGCAACAATGCTGCCGACCTGCTGCTCGTGCATCAGCTTCACCGCTTCACGCAATGGCGTGTCGGGGCTGCAGGTCACCGGGTGACGCATTGCCAGTTCGCCCAGTCGGGTGTTCAGCGAGTACTGGGTGCCGAGAGTTTCCACGGCTTTCTGCTGCACTTGCTGGTTGACCTGATCGAGCAGGCTGCTGACCCCGCGCAAGGCGAAGTCGCGAAAGGCGTTGGAGAGGGCGAACAGTTTGATGAACGCCAGTTTGTTCAGTTGCAGGCAGAAGGTGTCTTCGCCGGCCAGGTGTTCGGTGCGGGTCGCGCGTTCGCCGAGCAACGCGGCCAGCGGAAAGCATTCGCCGGTGGTGATTTCAAACGTGGTCTCGGTGCCGGGCTTGGTGATGTGCTGACGTTCGCCGACCACCCGACCTTGCTTGACGATATAGAAGTGTTCGACCGGGCCGTCGGCGGGTTTGATGATGCTCTCGCCCTGGCCATAGAAACGCAGCTGGCATTGCTCCACCAGATAAGCCAGGTGGGCGTGTTCCATCTGATTGAAGGGCGGGAAGCGCTGGAGGAATTGCAAGGTGCCCTGGATGTTTTGCAATACCGCGGTTTTCCCTGCCTGGGTGAAGGCGTCCGCTTTACTCATAACCATTACCGCAGTCTTTTTCGAATTGTTGTTGTCGGATCGTTCTGACCATGGTCGACCCCTGCGGGCGGGGTGCCCATTGGACGTAAGTCTAGGTTTGAGCTGCCGTTCGGCACATTTGGGAAGTGCCCTACAAAAACAGTCGGAAATTCGGCCTCCGGCCTCTTGGAAAAAAATCCGACGAAGTGCACATTGAAGCTCTGCTTAGCGATGTCTGACGACTGTGCCAGGTGATTGATTTGAAAACGTAGAGAACGCCATGTCCGACCACGATATTTTGAGCGACGCCGAGCGTGAAGCGCTCAGCGCTGTAATGCTCGAACCCGACTTGCCGCCGCAGCGTGTACTGATCGTCGATGACGACAAGGATGCCCGGGAGCTGTTGTCGGAGATACTCGCATTGGACGGCATTCATTGCATGACCGCAGCCAGTGGCGAAACGGCGCTGAAGATGCTCGCGGAAAAACCTTCCATCGGGCTGGTGATTACCGATCTGCGCATGGGCAATGTCGATGGCCTCGAACTGATTCGGCAGGTGCGCGAATCGGTGCGGGCGGCGCTGCCGATCATCATTGTTTCCGGCGATGCGGATGTGAAAGACGCGATTGCGGCGATGCATTTGAGCGTGGTGGATTTTTTGCTCAAGCCGATTGATACGGGGAAGCTGCTTGAGTTGGTGAAACACGAATTGGGCATTGAGCCCTGAATATTTGAGGTTCAAAAGATCGCAGCCTTCGGCAGCTCCTACAGGTGATCCCATGTAGGAGCTGCCGAAGGCTGCGATCTTTTGACTTTGCGTTTAGAAAAAAAGGCCCTGATCTCTCGATCAGGGCCTTTTTCGTTTCCAGCGTCAGCGCAAATTACAGACCATTTGCGGCCTTGAACTCGCGACGACGACGGTGCAGCACCGGCTCGGTGTAGCCGTTCGGCTGTTTGGTGCCTTCGATCACCAGTTCGACCGCCGCCTGGAAGGCGATGTTGCTGTCGAAGTCCGGTGCCAGCGGCCGGTACAGCGGGTCGTTGGCGTTCTGACGATCCACCACCGGCGCCATGCGCTTGAGGCTTTCCATCACTTGCGCTTCGGTGACCACACCGTGGCGCAGCCAGTTGGCGATGTGCTGGCTGGAGATACGCAGCGTGGCACGGTCTTCCATCAGGCCGACGTCATTGATGTCCGGCACTTTCGAGCAACCCACACCCTGGTCGATCCAGCGCACCACATAACCGAGAATGCCCTGGGCGTTGTTGTCCAGTTCGTTCTTGATCTGCTCCGGCGTCCAGTTCGGGTTGACCGCCAGCGGGATGGTCAGGATGTCGTCCACCGAAGCACGAGCACGTTTGGCCAGTTCGGCCTGACGGGCGAACACATCAACCTTGTGGTAGTGCAGCGCGTGCAGCGCAGCAGCCGTTGGCGACGGCACCCAAGCGGTGTTGGCGCCGGCCAACGGGTGCGCGATTTTCTGCTCAAGCATCGCGGCCATCAGGTCAGGCATGGCCCACATGCCTTTGCCGATTTGGGCGCGACCTTGCAGGCCAGTGCTCAGACCGATATCGACGTTCCAGTTTTCGTAAGCGCCGATCCACTTTTCAGCCTTCATGTCGGCCTTGCGTACCACCGGGCCGGCCTCCATGGAGGTGTGGATTTCGTCGCCGGTGCGGTCGAGGAAACCGGTGTTGATGAACACCACGCGCTCGCTGGCCGCCTTGATGCAGGCCTTGAGGTTGACCGTGGTGCGGCGCTCCTCGTCCATGATCCCGACTTTCAGCGTGTTGCGCGCAAGGCCCAGCACGTCTTCGATACGGCCGAACAGCTCGTTGGTGAACGCCGCTTCTTCCGGGCCGTGCATCTTCGGTTTAACGATGTAGACCGAGCCGGTGCGGGTGTTACGACGCGAGGTGTTGCCGTTGAGGTTGTGCATCGCCGCCAGGCAAGTGACCAGACCGTCAAGAATGCCTTCCGGCACTTCGTTGCCTTGACTGTCGAGGATCGCATCGATGGTCATCAGATGGCCAACGTTGCGCACGAACAACAGCGAACGGCCATGCAGAGTCACTTCACCGCCATTCGGCGCGGTGTAGGTGCGATCCGGGTTCATGGTGCGGGTGAAGGTCTGGCCACCCTTGGACACGGATTCCGCCAGGTCGCCTTTCATCAGGCCGAGCCAGTTGCGGTAGATCACCACTTTGTCGTCGGCATCGACGGCGGCCACGGAGTCTTCGCAGTCCATGATGGTAGTCAGGGCCGCTTCCATCAGGATGTCTTTGACGCCGGCGGCGTCGGTCTGGCCGACCGGGGTGCTGGCGTCGACCTGGATTTCGAAATGCAGGCCGTTGTGTTTCAACAGAATCGCGATAGGCGCGTTGGCGTCGCCCTGAAAACCGATCAGTTGCGCATCATCGCGCAGGCCACTGTTGCTGCCGCCCTTAAGGGTGACCACGAGTTTGCCGTCAGCGATTTTGTAAGCGGTCGAATCAACGTGGGAGCCAGCAGCCAATGGCGCGGCTTCGTCGAGGAAGGCACGAGCGAAGGCGATGACTTTGTCGCCACGCACCTTGTTGTAGCCTTTGCCTTTTTCCGCGCCACCGTCTTCGCTGATCGCGTCGGTGCCGTAGAGGGCGTCATACAGCGAACCCCAGCGGGCGTTCGAGGCATTGAGAGCGAAGCGGGCGTTCATCACCGGCACCACGAGTTGCGGGCCGGCGGTACGGGCGATTTCATCATCGACGTTTTGCGTCGTTGCCTGGAAATCAGCCGCTTCTGGCAGCAGATAACCGATTTCCTGCAGGAACGCTTTGTAGGCTACGGCGTCGTGCGCCTGACCGGCGCGTTCCTGATGCCAGGCATCAATGCGAGCCTGGAAGTCATCGCGTTTGGCGAGTAGGGCTTTGTTCTTCGGTGCCAGGTCGTGAATGACCTTGTCGGCACCTTCCCAGAATTTTTCGGCGGTGAGGCCGGTACCGGGAATGGCTTCGTTGTTCACGAAGTCGAACAGGACTTTGGCGACCTGCAGGCCACCGACTTGAACGTGTTCAGTCATTGCTTGCCTCACTCTGCTCAGCTATTTCGCTTTTCAGCTCTTCAATTTGACAATGAAGCCTCTGGCCATTTAAACCACAAACCTGCCGACCAGTACATGCCATTGCTGGCGGCTGGGCTGGGACCAATCAACGGCTTGGGGCCTTGCTGACGGGGCTTTCAGGGTTGCGAACAGGCCTTGGGCAGACATCGATCCAGCGTTATGTAGTGCGCGCTGCGGCATACTACATGATGAGTTGCGCTTGTGAAAATCAGACTAATTACGTCGTTCTGCGACCTCATGTCGCATTGCGGTCACGTCGCGGAACGGGATGTTCTCAAAAAATAGATAGATTGTTCCAGTTAAATATAAAAAGTTGTACACGATTTGTCGTTTCGGGCGTCTGAGGCGGCTGACTGTGCCTTGCCTATACTTGCTCTTCTACAACAAAAGTCATGACAAGAGGGCTGCGCCATGGACCACCTCGTACTCACCGTATTCGCCCCGGACAAGCCCGGGCAGGTCGAGCGCATCGCCCAATGCATCGCCGAACACGGCGGTAACTGGCTGGAAAGCCGCATGTCGCGGATGGCCGGGCAGTTCGCCGGGATTCTTCGAGTGGGGGTGCCGGCAGAGGCTTACGACGAATTAGTCGATGCCCTACAAGCGCTGTCGGCTCACGGCATCCGCGTGCTGATTGCCGAGAGCGGCATCGAGCAGTCCTGCACCTGGAAACCGATTGCCATGGAATTGGTCGGCAACGATCGGCCCGGCATCGTCCGCGACATCACCCGGCTGTTGAGCGAACAGGGCGTTAACCTTGAGCGGTTGGTGACGGAAGTGCGTCCGGCACCGATGAGCAGCGAGCCGTTGTTCCACGCCGAAGCGATTCTCGCGGTGCCGCTGACCCTGTCGCTGGATGTATTGCAGTCGCGGCTGGAAACCCTGGCCGATGATCTGATGGTTGAACTGGTGTTACGCACAGACGTTTAAGCGCTGACCGGGTTATCCAGTTTTAACGTGCACCTGCCTGTGGATAACCTGTAGAGACCGGGCGCAGCGTCAAGCCGGCCGGGGCTTGCGCGGAACTGATCAAAAAATCGCCAGTATTCAGTGACTTGCACACAAACGGCGGGGATCACGCTGTGGATAACCTTGGGAAGGAACGATGCAGGCCACGAGAACCGTGGCTTGCGGCGGTTTGTACGTTTTTTGATCAGGCGCGGCGGCGCAAACTGATCACCGCATCGACGCTGTAAACAGCCAGACCGGCCCAGATAAACATGAACGCGATCAGGGTGCTGGACGACAAATGCTCGCCAAACAGCAGCACCGCCTGCAACAACACCAACGTCGGTGCGATGTATTGTAGAAAACCGATGGTGGTGTAGGGCAGGTGTCGGGTGGCGGCGTTAAAGCACACCAGCGGCACCAAAGTCACCGGGCCGGCCGCGACCAGCCACCAGGCTTGTGATGTCGTCCAGAATTCCGGTTGTGCGCTGGTTGCGGTCTGATTGAACAGCAGCCAGGCGATAGCAATTGGAACCAGCATCCAGGTTTCCACCACCAGCCCCGGCAATGCCTTGACTGGCGCCTGCTTGCGGATCAAGCCGTAGAAGCCGAACGTCAGCGCCAGCACCAGCGACACCCACGGCAGACTGCCGACCTGCCACACCTGCTGCGCCACGCCAACCGCCGCCAGGCCGACCGCGAGCCACTGCATGCGGCGCAGGCGTTCGCCGAGAATCAACATCCCCAACAGCACGTTTACCAACGGGTTGATGTAGTAACCGAGGCTCGCCTCCAGCATGCGTCCGTTATTCACCGACCATACGTAGGTCAACCAGTTGGCCGCGATCAATGTGCCGCTCAGTGCCAGAATCGCCAGGCGTTTGGGGTTATCGAGCAATTCGCGCAACCAGCCCGGGTGTTTCCACACCATCAGCAACAGCGCACCGAACAGCGCCGACCACAGCACCCGATGGATGATGATTTCGACGGCCGGCACTTCGGCGATGGCTTTGAAGTAGATCGGGAACAGGCCCCAGATGATGTAGGCACTCAGGCCCAGAATGTACCCGCGACGCGGGTTGGCGGCTTGCATGCAGAATCCTTGCTTAGGCAGCTAACAAAGGAGGGATTGTAAGGAGGTTGTATAGATGTGTCGTGTCAGAAAGCGAAAAGATCGCAGCCTTCGGCAGCTCCTACAGGGGAATGCGATCCATGTAGGAGCTGCCGAAGGCTGCGATCTTTTGATCTTTAATTCAGAACAACTTCAAAGGTTCTTCGTTAAGCGCTGATAGCTGCTCACGCAACGCCAACACCTGATCGCCCCAATAACGCTCGGTGCCGAACCACGGAAAGCTGTGTGGGAATGCCGGGTCGTCCCAGCGCCGCGCGAGCCAGGCGCTGTAGTGCATCAGGCGCAAGGCGCGCAGCGGTTCGATCAGCGCCAGTTCGCGCGGGTCGAAGTCGTGGAACTCGTTGTAGCCGTCCATCAATTCCGACAACTGCCCCAGGCATTCCTGACGATCACCGGCGAGCATCATCCAGATGTCCTGCACCGCCGGGCCCATCCGGCAGTCGTCGAGGTCGACGATGTGGAACATCTCGTCGCGGCACATCATGTTGCCGGGGTGGCAATCGCCGTGCATGCGAATGTTCTGGTGCGGGGTGTTGGCGTAGGCATCTTCCACGCGTTTGAGCAGGTCGCGGGCGACTGACTCGTAGGCCGGCAGCAGGCTTTTCGGAATGAAGTTGCCTTCGAGCAAGGTGTTCAGCGAGGCGTGGCCGAAGTTCTGCACGGCGAGGGCTTCGCGGTGTTCGAACGGTTTGGTCGCGCCGACCGCGTGAATCCGCCCGAGCAATTGACCGAGGCGATACAGCTGATCGAGATTGCCCGGCTCCGGCGCACGGCCGCCGCGACGCGGGAACAAGGTGAAGCGGAAACCTGCATGCTCGTGCAGGGTTTCGCCGTTGTGGATCAGCGGCGCCACCACCGGGATTTCGACATCAGCCAGTTCAAAGGTGAATTGGTGTTCTTCGAGGATGGCCTCGTTGGTCCAGCGTTGCGGGCGGTAGAACTTGGCGATCAGCGGTTCGGAGTCTTCGATGCCGACCTGATAGACGCGGTTTTCGTAGCTGTTGAGCGCCAGAATGCGCGCATCACTGAGGAAGCCGATGCTTTCAACGGCATCGAGCACGAGGTCGGGGGTGAGGGTTTCAAACGGGTGGGCCATGCTGACTCCTGCGCGCAGCAGGCTGCCGCGTCCGGCCCAGCATGGTAGCGCAGATGGCAGCGGGGGAGGTGGTTGGTGTCTTCGCTGAAGCCATCGCGAGCAGGCTCACTCCCACATTAGGAAAGCGATCCCCCTGTGGGAGCGAGCCTGCTCCGGGCGGCGTTCCGACGAAGGCTGTGTATCAGGCGCCGACGATGCCACCGTCCTCACGGGTAATCGCCATCACCGACGACCGCGGCTTGCCATTCGGCAAATGCTCAGGGAAGGTCGAACCACCGTTCTCCCCCGGATGCTGAATCCCGACAAACAGGGTTTTCTGATCCGGCGAGAAGCTGATCCCCGTCACTTCACAACCAATCGGCCCGACCATGAAGCGGCGGATCTCACCGGTCTTGGGATCGGCGCAAAGCATCTGGTTGTTGCCCATCCCGGCAAAGTCGCCGGCGTTGCTCGAATCACCGTCAGTGAGAATCCACAAGCGCCCGGCCTTGTCGAAGCCCAAACCATCCGGGCTGTTGAACATGTTCTGCGGGGTGATATTCGATGAGCCACCCTTCGGCGTCCCGGCATGCACGCCCGGATTGCCGGCGACCACAAACAGATCCCAGGCAAACGTCTTCGACGCGTGATCGTCACGGTCGGTGCGCCAGCGCAGGATCTGTCCGTAGACGTTTTTCTCGCGCGGGTTCGGCCCGCCCACCGGCTGTCCGTCTTCGCCGCGCTTGGCGTTGTTGGTCAGCGTGCAATAGACCTGGCCGTCCTTCGGACTGACGACGATCCATTCCGGACGGTCCATGCGCGTTGCGCCAACCACGCTGGCGGCGAGGCGCGCATGGATCAACACTTCGGCCTGATCGGCGAAACCGCTGCTGGCGTCGATGCCGTTCTTGCCGTGGGTCAGTTCGATCCACTGGCCCTGACCTTTCGGGTGATCGGGATTGCCGTCGCCGGCATCGAATTTGGCTACGTACAAGGTGCCGTGATCGAGGATGTCGCGGTTGGCCTTGGCGTTGCGATGGTTGATGCGGTCGCGGCTGACGAATTTATAGATGAACTCGCCACGCTCGTCGTCGCCCATGTACACCACGGCGCGCCCGTCGTCGGTCTCGGCCAGTGCGGCGTTCTCATGCTTGAAACGGCCCAGCGCCGTGCGTTTGACCGGGGTCGATTGCGGATCGAACGGATCGATCTCGACCACCCAGCCGTGACGGTTGAGTTCGTTGGGGTTCTTCGCCATGTCGAAGCGCGGGTCGTACGGGTGCCAGTTGATCTCGCGGCTGGCGACCGAGACGCCGTAGCGCTTTTGCGCCGGGTCGAACGGCTGCTGGGCATTGCTGCTGCCGAAGCAGTCGGTGAAGTTTTCTTCGCAGGTCAAGTAAGTGCCCCACGGCGTTTTGCCGTTGGCGCAGTTCTGGAAGGTGCCGAGGACTTTCTTGCCGTGTTTGTCGGCCGCCGTTTTCATCAGATCATGACCGGCCGCCGGGCCGCTGATGCGCAGCGGCGAGTTGCCGTGAATGCGCCGGTTGTAGCGTGAGCCCTGAACAAACTGCCACTGACCGTTCTTGCGCTGCACTTCAATCACCGACACGCCTTCGCAGGCCAGCGCCTTGCGCACATCTTCGGCCGATTGCGGCATGCCGCCGTGCGGGTAGAGGTAGCGGTAGTTGGTGTATTCGTTGTTGATCGCCATCAACGCGCGGTTGCGGTCGTCGGGGAAGGCGAACAGGCTCATGCCGTCGTTGTTGTCGCCGAACTGCACTTCCTGGGCGGCGGCGGTGCCGTTGCCGCTCGGGTCGAAGGCCGGGCCGTTCTTGTGCAGTGGCTGGCCCCAACTGATCAGCACCGAAGACTTGTAGCCTTTGGGCAGGCTGATTACGTCAGTGGTCGCCGCCGGAATACTCTCGAAACCGAGCAGACGGCTGTTGCCGGCGCTGACGCCAGTGGCCAGCGCGCTGCGGCTCAACAGGCTGCCGCCGAGGAACATCGCGGCGCCACACAGCGCACCGGCGCCGATGAAACCGCGACGGCTGAGGCCGACCATTTTTTCCAGATCAGTGGATTGGTTTTCTTCTAATAGGCTCACATCAGGCTCCCTGCTAGGTTTTGGCAGCCACCTTAATGAGCGTCGATGACGCTTTCGTTGCAGCGCCTGATTACAGCGGCGTGCCGATCAGCACATTGGACGGCGAAAACTGCACCTGCACCGGTTGTGCGACGCTCAACCCGCGAGTGCGCAGGTCCAGCGGTTCCGCCAGGGCGCAGAGGGTATGGCCATTGGGCAGGGCAACGCGCACTTCGCTCGGACCATCCTCGGCATCAAGAATCGCTTCGATGACGCCTTTGAGAAGATTGTGACCAGACGTTACAGATTGTTCGGTGCTCAGCAATTCCAGCCAGCCGGCCTTGATCAGCGCCACCACTTCGGTGCCGGCTTGCAGCTCCAGGTGCACGGTGCTGTCGTGGGTGATCTGCGCGTCGAGGCACAGCCCTTCGGCCAGTTCGAGGCGGATCAGGTCATTGCGGCCCTGCGCTTCAATCGCCACGACTTTGCCGTGCAACTGATTGCGCGCGCTGGTTCTGAGCATCAAGCGACCGAGCAGATCCAGATCGCTGGCGTCTTCCGCCGCTTCCAGCACCTGCGCCTGCAAGGCCTGCAGCTTTTGGTACAGGCGCAAAACCCGCTCGCCTTCGCTGGAGAGTTTCGCGCCGCCGCCGCCCTTGCCACCGACGGCGCGTTCGACCAATGGTTTTTGCGCCAGGTTGTTCAACTCATCGATGGCGTCCCACGCCGCTTTGTAGCTCAGGCCTGCGCTTTTCGCCGCGCGGGTGATCGAGCCCTGTTCGGCGATGTGTTGCAGCAAGGCGATGCGCTGCGGTCGGCGGACGATGTGCTGGGAGAGCAGGGAAGGCATGGACATGGATGGGTGCTTTTTTGCTGTGGCGGTGAGGGGGAAGTTGGCCGCTTGCAACGGGAGAGTCAAGCCTGACGCAGAACCCTGTGGGAGCGAGCCTGCTCGCGAAAGCGCAGTGTCTGCCGACATTAGTGTTGAATGTGCTGGCCTCTTCGCGAGCAGGCTCGCTCCCACATGGGGATTGTGTTGGCTTCAGGTTCCGGGTTTTGGCGTGCGGGCCAGACAATAGACATCAACCCGTGCCGCTCCGGCGTTCATCAGCAACCGGGCGAGGGCCTGTGCGGTAGCGCCAGTCGTCAGCACATCATCGATCAGCGCCAGATGCCGGCCTTTCACAGCGGAATCGGGTGTCAGGCTGAAGGCGGTGCGCAGATTACCTTTACGCGCCTTGGCGTCGAGAGCCTGCTGGGCGTCGGTATCCTTGGTACGTCGCAAAAACTGTTCTTCGCAGGGCAGTCCCAGCGACTGACTCAACCAGCGCGCCAACATAGCGGCCTGGTTGAACCCGCGTTGACGCAAGCGCTTGTTCGCCAGCGGCACCGGCAACAACCCATCAGGCCTTGGCAAACCCTCGTCGAAGCGATGTTGCAGGTATTGCCCGAGAACGTCGGCGAGCAGGTGGCCAAACGGCCATTTTGCGTTGTGTTTAAAGCGCGTAATCAAACTGTCGACCGGGAAGCCATATTGCCAGGGCGCCACCACTTGCTCGAACGCCGGCGGCTCTAGCAGGCACTCGTCACAGATCAGGCCCGCGGCGGGGAGTGGCAGGGCGCAGGTCTCGCAGTGGTCACCGAGCCAAGGCAAATCAGTTTCGCAGGCCACGCAGATTGGCATTTCTGCTTCCGCCAGCTCATCGCAAAGTAGGCAGTGCTGTACATTATTTAAACAGATGTAAACCTGTCCTTCGTATCGTGGTTGACAGCGCATGACTCTTCCTTAAATATGCCGAACATCCGTGTCGCGCCTGTGGGTATTCCTCTCCCGCAGCCGCCAGCCAAGCATAACCAAGGAACTACCCATGAGCGCGAGCACCACTGCCACCCTGCGTCACGACTGGTCTCTGGCCGAAGTCAAAGCACTCTTCGTACAGCCATTCAACGACTTGCTGTTCCAGGCGCAAACGGTGCACCGCGCACATTTCAACGCCAACCGCGTGCAGGTTTCGACCCTGCTGTCGATCAAGACCGGCGCCTGCCCGGAAGACTGCAAGTACTGCCCGCAGTCCGGTCACTACAACACCGGTCTGGAAAAAGAAAAGCTGATGGAAGTGCAGAAGGTCCTCGAAGAGGCGGCACGTGCCAAGGCCATCGGCTCGACACGTTTCTGCATGGGCGCGGCGTGGAAACACCCGTCGGCCAAAGACATGCCGTACGTGCTGAAAATGGTCGAAGGCGTGAAAGCCATGGGCCTGGAAACCTGTATGACCCTCGGTCGCCTCGATCAGGATCAGACCGAAGCACTGGCCAAGGCCGGCCTCGATTACTACAACCACAACCTCGACACGTCGCCGGAGTTCTACGGCAGCATCATCACCACCCGTACTTACAGCGAACGTCTGCAAACGCTGGCCTATGTGCGTGAATCGGGGATGAAGATCTGCTCCGGCGGCATTCTCGGCATGGGCGAGTCGCTGGATGACCGCGCCAATCTGCTGATCCAGTTGGCCAACCTGCCTGAGCATCCGGAATCGGTGCCGATCAACATGCTGGTGAAAGTCGCTGGCACGCCACTGGAAAACGCCGAAGACGTCGCCCCGTTCGACTTTATCCGCATGCTTGCCGTGGCGCGCATTCTCATGCCGCAATCCCACGTGCGCCTGTCCGCCGGCCGCGAAGCGATGAACGAGCAGATGCAGGCCTTGGCATTTTTCGCCGGCGCCAACTCGATTTTCTACGGCGACAAACTGCTGACCACCGCCAACCCGCAGGCTGACAAGGACATGCAGCTGTTCGCGCGTCTGGGCATTCAACCGGAGGCCCGTGAAGAGCATTCCGATGAGGTGCATCAGGCCGCGATCGAGCAGGCGCTGGTGGAGCAGAAGAGCAGCGAGCAGTTCTATAACGCCGCGGTGTAAAAAACTGCGCGGATTCCTCTGAAGGAATGCAAAACCCCTGTGGGAGCGAGCCTGCTCGCGAAAGCGGTGCCTCATTCGACATTGATGTTGGATGTAAAGGCCTCTTCGCGAGCAGGCTCGCTCCTACAGGGAATCTGTGTCACTTGAACATCGAGGCCTGCATGTCTTTCGATCTCGCCGCACGCCTTGCTGCCCGTCGTGCCGAAAACCTCTATCGCCAGCGGCCGCTGCTCGAATCCCCGCAGGGGCCGCAAGTGGTGGTCGACGGCCAACCGTTGCTCGCCTTTTGCAATAACGATTACCTCGGTCTGGCCAATCACCCGCAAGTGATCGAAGCCTGGCGCGCCGGCGCTGAGCGCTGGGGCGTTGGCGGTGGCGCCTCGCACCTGGTGATCGGCCACAGCGGTCCGCATCACGCACTGGAAGAAGCGCTGGCCGATCTCACCGGGCGCCCGCGTGCGCTGCTGTTCACCACCGGCTACATGGCCAACCTCGGCGCGGTCACGGCGCTGGTCGGGCAGGGCGATACGGTGCTGGAAGATCGCCTCAACCACGCTTCGTTGCTCGACGCGGGGCTGTTGTCCGGCGCGCGTTTCAATCGCTATCTGCACAACGACGCCGAGAGCCTGGCCAAACGTCTGGAAAAAGCCACCGGCAACACGCTGGTGGTCACCGACGGCGTGTTCAGCATGGATGGCGATCTCGCTGACCTGCCGACATTGGCCCGTGAAGCCAAGGCCAAAGGCGCGTGGTTGATGGTCGATGATGCTCACGGTTTCGGGCCGCTCGGTGCGAACGGCGGTGGCATCGTCGAGCATTTTGGGTTGAGTCAGGAAGACGTGCCGGTGCTGGTCGGGACGCTTGGCAAAGCCTTTGGTACGGCGGGGGCATTTGTCGCCGGCAGCGAGGAGCTGATCGAAAGCCTGATCCAGTTCGCCCGCCCGTACATCTACACCACCAGCCAGCCCCCGGCGCTGGCTTGCGCGACCCTGAAAAGTCTGGAGTTGTTGCGCACTGAACACTGGCGCCGGGAACATCTGCAGACCTTGATTCGCCAATTCCGCCAGGGCGCCGAGCAGATCGGTCTGGAGCTGATGGACAGCTTCACGCCGATCCAGCCGATCATGATCGGCGATGCCGGGCGCGCGGTGCGGTTGTCGCAGATGTTGCGCGAGCGCGGACTGATGGTCACCGCGATTCGTCCGCCGACCGTGCCTGCCGGCAGTGCTCGTTTGCGCGTGACCCTGACCGCCGCCCACAGCGAGGCGCAGGTGCAGCTATTGTTAGAGGGACTGGCCGATTGCTTTGCCCAACTGTCGTCGGAGCCAAGCCATGCGTAATCGCCTGATTCTGCTGCCCGGCTGGGGCCTCGGCGTGTCGCCGATGGAGCCTCTGGCCGCCGCTTTGCAGGGCCTCGACGAGCATCTCAACGTGGAAATCGAGCCGCTGCCGGAGCTGGATTCCAGTGACCTGCAAGACTGGCTCGATGAACTCGATGAACGTATTCCTCAGGACGTCTGGCTGGGTGGCTGGTCGCTGGGCGGCATGCTCGCGTCCGAATTGGCGGCCCGGCGTGGCGAGCGTTGCTGCGGTTTGCTGACACTGGCGAGCAATCCTTCCTTCGTTGCCCATGAGCAGTGGCCGAACGCGATGCCGGGCGAGACCTTCGATGCATTTCTCGCCGGTTGTCAGGCCGATCCCCGGCTGACTCTCAAACGCTTCTCGCTGCTCTGTGCTCAAGGCGCACAAGATGCGCGCGGCTTGTCGCGGATGATTCTCGGCGGCGCACCTCATACCGCGCCGGCTGCATTGATGGCGGGACTGGAACTGCTCGCGCAACTGGACACCCGGGAAGCGCTGCAAGCCTTTCGCGGCCCGCAATTTCATCTGTTCGCCGGACAGGACGCTCTGGTCCCGGCGGAAGCGGCCGGGGCGTTGTTCGCCCTGTTGCCGGATATCGAAATTGGCCTGATCGAACAGGCCAGCCATGCCTTTCTTCTGGAAGACCCCCACGGACTGGCGGGCGCTATCCAGGCTTTTCTCCATGAGTGCGGTGATGACTGATTTGTCTCTAGTGCTGCCTGGCGGCTTGCCCGACAAACGTCAGGTCGCGGCCTCTTTCTCCCGCGCGGCGGCCAGTTATGACAGCGTCGCCGAGTTGCAACGTGATGTCGGTACACAGTTGATTCAGCGCTTGCCGCCGAAATGCGTGCCTGCGCGTTGGCTGGATCTGGGGTGCGGCACCGGTTATTTCACCCGGGCACTGGCCGCGCGTTTTGCCGAGGGCCACGGTCTGGCGCTGGACATTGCCGAGGGCATGCTCAAGCACGCACGGCCACTGGGCGGCGCTGAACATTTTATTGCCGGTGATGCGGAGCGGCTGCCGTTGCAGGATTCGACCTGCGACCTGATTTTCTCCAGCCTCGCCGTGCAGTGGTGCGCGGACTTCGATGCGGTGCTCAGCGAAGCCTTTCGGGTGCTGAAACCGGGCGGAATCTTTGCGTTTGCTAGTCTTTGTGTAGGGACGTTGTTTGAGTTGCGCGACAGCTGGCGGCAGGTCGACGGGCTGGTGCACGTCAACCGCTTCCGCGAGTTCGCCCGCTATGAGCAATTGTGCGCCACCAGTGGCTTGCGCACGCTGAGTCTGGAGACACAGCCCCACGTGTTGCATTACCCGGATGTCCGCAGCCTGACCCATGAGCTGAAAGCCTTGGGCGCGCACAATTTGAATCCGGGGCGGCCGGGTGGTTTGACCGGACGTGCGCGGATTCTCGGGTTGGTCGAAGCTTACGAACAGTTCCGTGAGGCGTCGGGGTTGCCGGCGACTTATCAGGTGGTCTACGCCGTGTTGGAGAAACCCGTATGAGCGCAGCCTATTTCATCACCGGAACGGACACCGATGTCGGCAAGACCACAGTTGCCGCCGGGCTGCTGCATGCGGCACGTTCGGCGGGGCTGAGTACGGCGGCGGGCAAACCGGTGGCGTCCGGGTGCGACGTCACGCCCAAGGGGTTGCGCAATGCCGATGCGCTGGCGCTGTTGGCCGAATGTTCGTTGCCGCTGAGTTATCAACAGGTCAATCCGGTGGCGTTCGAGCCGGCGATTGCCCCACATCTGGCGGCGCGTGAAGCGGGTGTGGCGCTGACCGTGCAATCGTTGCTGGCGCCGATGCGTGAGATTCTGGCGATGAATGCCGATTTCACCTTGATCGAAGGCGCGGGTGGCTGGCGCGTGCCGTTGGCGGATCAGGACAATCTGTCGGATCTGGCGATTGCGCTGAATCTGCCAGTAATTCTGGTGGTGGGTGTGCGGCTGGGGTGCATCAGTCATGCCTTGCTGACGGCCGAGGCGATTGCCCGTGATGGGCTGCAACTGGCCGGGTGGGTGGCCAATATCATCGATCCGAAGACTTCACGGCTGGAGGAGAACCTCGCCACGTTAGCCGAGCGAATTCCGGCGCCGTGCCTGGGGCGCGTGCCGAAACTCAAGAGCGTGAGCGCAGAAACCGTGGCGGATCATTTACAACTGGATCTGCTCGACTAAGCTTTTCTCTATGGGCAGGCACTGTGCCATTAGTGTTTTTGACGGGTGTTTTTCTGACGCCTCTGGTTCAATGGCGCCATTGATCCTTCCCAAGGATGAGAACTGCTATGGAAATCTCCGGTAACACAGCTTTTTATGCAGGTCTGAGCTCGATTCAGAGCGGGCAGAACCGCGTCGATCAGGCCGCCAGCCAGATTGCCAACAACACCATTGAGCGTTCGGTCACCAGCCAATCTTCGGAAGCGCAGGTTGATCGTCTGCGCGGCGTTGACCGCAGCCAGCAAATGGATCTGGGCAGCGACATGGTCCAAATGGCCCAAGGCAAATTTCAAGTGGAGCTGGGCGTGAAAGTCGCCAAAGCTTCCGACGAAATGCTCGGTACGATCATCGACACCTTCGCCTGATTTTTCGCCGTCTGCATCCTCAACGCCGCGCTTTGTCGCGGCGTTTTTCGTTGTAAGTCCTTCTCCCTCAACTAATCTTTTTTCAGCACCCGTGACTCGATCGAGCGCATGGCGGTTTGCTGTGTCCGACGTTTTCAAGATGCGATGACGAACGGCAAAAGATCGACGCTTGACAAGATTTCGGCGTAAACGTATGTTTCAAACAACTGTTTGACCGTCACAACAAATCAACACGGTCGTTCATTCCCGGTTACATCAGCAGAGGTTTATCGCTATGCCTGACTACAAGGCCCCCTTGCGTGATATTCGCTTCGTTCGTGACGAACTGCTCGGCTACGAAGCGCACTATCAGAGCCTTCCGGCTTGCGCAGACGCAACTCCGGACATGGTTGACGCCATTCTCGAAGAAGGCGCCAAGTTTTGTGAGCAGGTACTGGCACCGCTGAACCGAGTGGGCGACCTCGAAGGTTGCACCTGGAGCGAGTCCGGCGTGAAAACTCCGACTGGCTTCAAAGAGGCGTACAAGCAATTCGTCGAAGGTGGCTGGCCAAGCCTGGCTCACGACGTTGAGCACGGCGGCCAAGGCTTGCCTGAATCGCTGGGTCTGGCAGTGAGCGAAATGGTTGGCGAAGCCAACTGGTCGTGGGGCATGTACCCAGGCCTGTCGCACGGCGCGATGAACACCATCTCCGAGCACGGCACCCCTGAGCAGCAAGAAGCCTATCTGACCAAACTGGTTTCCGGTGAATGGACCGGCACCATGTGCCTGACCGAGCCGCACTGCGGCACCGACCTGGGCATGCTGCGCACCAAGGCCGAACCTCAGGCTGATGGTTCCTACAAAGTCTCCGGCACCAAGATCTTCATCTCGGCCGGTGAACACGACATGGCCGACAACATCGTCCACATCGTGCTGGCCCGCCTGCCGGACGCTCCTGCCGGCACCAAAGGCATCTCGCTGTTCATCGTTCCAAAGTTCCTGCCGAACGCCGATGGCACCGTCGGTGCACGCAACGCGGTGAGCTGCGGTTCGCTGGAACACAAGATGGGTATCCACGGCAACGCCACCTGCGTGATGAACTTCGACGGCGCCACCGGTTACCTGATCGGCCCGGCGAATAAAGGCCTGAACTGCATGTTCACCTTTATGAACACCGCTCGCCTGGGTACCGCGCTGCAAGGTCTGGCCCACGCCGAAATCGGTTTCCAGGGCGGCCTGAAATACGCTCGCGATCGTCTGCAAATGCGCTCCCTGACTGGCCCGAAAGCGCCGGACAAAGCTGCTGACCCGATCATCGTGCACCCGGATGTACGCCGCATGCTGTTGACCATGAAGGCGTTCGCCGAAGGCAACCGTGCGATGGTGTATTTCACCGCCAAACAGGTCGACATCGTCAAATACGGCGTCGATGAAGAAGAGAAAAAGAAAGCCGACGCACTGCTGGCCTTCATGACCCCGATCGCCAAGGCGTTCATGACCGAAGTCGGTTTCGAATCCGCCAACCACGGCGTGCAGATCTACGGCGGCCATGGCTTCATCGCCGAGTGGGGCATGGAGCAGAACGTTCGCGACAGCCGCATTTCGATGCTGTACGAAGGCACCACCGGTATTCAGGCACTCGACCTGCTGGGCCGTAAAGTGCTGATGACTCAAGGCGAAGCGCTGAAGGGCTTCACCAAGATTGTCCACAAGTTCTGCCAGAACAACGAAGGCAACGAAGCCGTAAAAGAGTTCGTCGCACCGCTGGCGGCCATCAACAAGGAATGGGGCGAGCTGACCATGAAGGTCGGTATGGCCGCCATGAAAGATCGCGAAGAAGTCGGCGCGGCCTCCGTGGACTACCTGATGTACTCCGGTTATGCCTGCCTGGCTTACTTCTGGGCCGACATGGCGCGTGTAGCAGCCGAGAAGCTGGCAGAAGGCAGCGGCGATGCAGCGTTCTACACCGCCAAGCTGCAAACCGCGCGCTTCTACTTCCAGCGCATCCTGCCACGTACCCGTACCCACGTGGCCACCATGCTGTCGGGCGCCAACAACCTGATGGACATGAAAGAAGAAGACTTCGCACTGGGCTACTAAGCCTTAACGCGGTCGCTTGAAAAACCGCTGCTCCTACTCGGGGCAGCGGTTTTTTTTTGCGCTGGATTCCGTCCCCAACTCTGGGGGGCGATTCCCCAGCAGAAACGGTGGCTGTCAGCGCACGGCCTCCTGAGTTTATTGATGCAAAATGTTTCTACAGCGGCTGGCCAATTAATTGCACTGCGCCCATTAACCGGCGCAAACGAGACATCCAGTCCTGCTCCACGACGCCTCTCGCCCGGCACAACGCATAACAACAACCGTCAGGGTGAAGCACATGAACATCTGCCGACTTGTCTGGTTAGCCCTCGCACTCGCCACCTTCCACACGCTGGCCGCTACACCGGCCGAAGTCGATCCGCCCGTCCCGGAAATACCCAGCCTGCAGTCCTTGCGCGGCATGGTTCCGCCCGACCCGTCCGGAACCGAGGGCGGGCGCAAGGTCGACCTGATGACCGACTACGTGCTCAACCGCTCCGCCGCGATCCTGCTCGGCAAAGCGTTGTTCTGGGATATGGAAGTCGGCAGCGATGGTGCTACAGCGTGTGCGTCCTGCCACTACCACGCCGGCGTCGATCACCGCATCACCAACCAGCTCAATCCCGGCCAGGCGCACACCAATGCCAACGTCGCCTCGATCTTCAACAAGCCTTTTATCGCATCGGATATTCCCGGTGACGTGGCGTCCTACGCGACGTTGTCCGGCGGCAAGGGTGGGCCGAACTACACGTTGAAAAAGAGCGATTTCCCGACCCATGTGCTGAGTAATCCACTGGATCGCAACTCGCCGATCGTTTACTCGAGCGATGACGTGGTCGGCTCGCAAGGCGTGTTCGACGCCAACTTCGTCAAACCCAATCAGCCGCGATTCGACAAATGCACGCAGCAACCGGACGGCATCTTTCAGGTCGGCGGCATCAATGTACGGCGTAGCACCGGGCGTAATGCGCCGTCGGTGATCAATGCCGCGTTCAACGTGCGCAATTTCTGGGACGGGCGGGCCAACAACGTGTTTAACGGTTTTTCGCCGTTCGGCAATCGTGATCCCGATGCCGGCATTTACGTGACCAGCGAGCGCAACCCCGTGGCGACCAAAGTCAGACTCGCACTCAACGATGCGTCTGCCGCTTCGCAAGCGGTAGGCCCACCCGGCAGCGCGGTGGAAATGTCCTGCGGCGGTCGCACCTTTGCCGACATCGGTCGACGCATGCTCGACCAGTTGATGCTCAAGCAACAACGGATCTCCTCCAGCGATTCCGTGCTCGCGCCCGTATCCGGTGCGCGGCGTCCGACTTATCGCGAGCTGATCAAGAACGCCTTCCAGCCGCGCCTGTGGAACGCAACGCAGAATGTGCTGGTCGGCGGCGCGCCGTACACGCAGATGGAGGCCAACTTCCCGCTGTTCTTCGGTCTGGCGATTCAGATGTACGAATCGACATTGATCTCTGATCAGGCGCCGATCGACGCTTACCTGCAGGGCGATTCAACCGCGATGAACGCGCAGCAGGTTCAGGGCATGAACCTGTTCCTCGGCAAAGGCAAATGTGTGAACTGCCATGGCGGTCCGGAGCTGACCAATGCTGCCAGCCGCTTGCTGATGCATCCGCGCGAACGCATCGAACGCATGGTCATGGCCGATAACCTGACCACGCTCTACGACAACGGCTTCTACAACACCGGCGTGCGTCCGACCTCCGAAGACCTGGCCCTCGGCGGCTCGGATGCCTGGGGCAATCCATGGTCGTTCAGCCGTCAGTACAACAAGGTGTTGCAGGGCGGCAGCATTCCCGATCCGTTGGACGTCGACGTGTGCACCTTCGAAGCGCTACTCAGCGCAGCGATCCCGTGCGACGCCTCGCTCAAGCCCAATGTCGGCTTCCGCGATTCGGTGGACGGCGCCTTCAAGACTCCGACCCTGCGCAATATCGCGCTGACCGGGCCGTATTTCCACAATGGCAGCCGCGCCACGCTCAAGCAGGTGATGGAGTTCTACAATCGTGGCGGCGACCGTCGTGGCGAGGACGCCAACAACACCAGCGGCTTCGAACACCCGGCGGCGAATCAGCACAACACCTCGAACCTTGATCCGGACATGACCAATCTCAACCTGACGCCAGAGGAGATCGACGCACTGGTGAAATTCATGGAAGTCGGCCTGACCGATCCGCGCGTGGCGTGGGAGCGGGCGCCGTTCGATCATCCGTCGCTGGTCCTGCCACAAGGCGAGATCGGTGACGAAAACGCCGTGACCCAACGGCCAGCCAGTCCGAAAGTCACCACCCGCCAAGCTTCGGACGCTTTGTTCTCGCTCAAGCCCTATGGCGCCGAAGGGCGCAGCCCGGCGGAGGGGCCGCTGTTGCCGTTCTACAACGATCTGTGAGGGATAATTCCAGGCCTGGCCATCACTCATGATGGCCATCGGCTCGCTGGAGGCAAAAAACTTGGCAAATCGCTCAGATAGTCAGGTTTTCTGCCGTTAAAGAGACTGCGTGTGATCTGGATCACATTGTGTGTGCTTAACTGCACGCATTGCAGGCACAATGCCATCTTTTTGCCATGACGGGTCGGAGCTTTACCCTTGCCGCGTTCTTCCGCTGTACGTTTCAGTCATTTCCTGCCATCACTGCTGTTGTTACTTGCGGGGTTGGCGGCTGCGTACGTCAAAGACCTCAGTGTGTTCTTCACTTCGCTGTTCAACGTATTGCCCACGCTGGTCCTGCTATTGGGCGGCGCGTATTGCGCGGTTTACCGCCGTCAGCGCGAACTGTTTCTGATGCTCACGGTGTACATCGCCTACTTTCTGCTCGACACCCAGACCGATTATTACCGCGACAACGGCAAGGTCCGCGAAGACGCTGCGGTGGTCTTCCACCTCGTCTGTTTGCTGCTGCCGTTGCTGTTCGGCCTGTTCGCCGCGTGGCAGGAGCGCACGCATCTGTTTCAGGACATGGTCGCGCGCTTCGCCGTGTTGCTGGCCTTTGGCAGTGTCGCGTTGGGCCTGGAGCAAAGTTATCCCCAGGCGCTGCTGATGTGGCTGTCGGAGATCCGCTGGCCGGCGCTGCACGGCGCGTGGATGAGTCTGATCCAGCTCTCGTATCCAGTGTTTATCTCGGCGTTCCTGCTGCTGGCCTGGCAGTACTGGCGCAATCCGCGTCCGCTGCATGCGGCGCAATTGGTTGGCCTGCTCGGCGTGTTCTGGATGCTGCCGAAAACCTTCATCCTGCCGTTTACCCTGAACATCATGTGCAGTCAGGTGATGTTGATGATCGCTGCCGCGGTTGCGCACGAAGCTTATCAAATGGCCTTCCGCGATGAACTCACCGGTCTGCCGGGCCGTCGCGCGCTCAATGAACGCATGCAACGCCTCGGTCGCAACTATGTGTTGGCGATGAGCGACGTCGATCACTTCAAGAAATTCAACGACACCCATGGCCACGATGTCGGTGACCAGGTGTTGCGTCTGGTCGCCAGCAAACTGTCGAAAATCAGCGGCGGTGGTAGGGCGTATCGCTATGGCGGTGAGGAATTCGCCCTGGTGTTCGCAGGCAAAACCCTTGAGGAGTGCATGCCGCACCTGGAGGTGATCCGCGAGTCGATTGCGTCCTACAGCATTCAACTGCGCAATCAGGAAAACCGTCCGCAGGATGATCAGCAAGGTCGCCAGCGCCGCGCCGGCTCCGGTGCCTCCAGCGTTTCCGTCACGGTGAGCATTGGCGTCGCCGAACGAGTGGAGCAGCGCAACCCGGAACAAGTGCTGAAATCCGCCGATGAGGCGCTGTACGCCGCTAAAGGCGCGGGGCGTAACTGCGTGATGGCGTACGGGCAGAACCGCCGCGGTGCGGTGCGCATGGACACCGCCGCAGGTTGAGTGATGACGGCGCATTCAGCGTCTGCACAATGATTGTGGGGTGTGGTGGCCGGCAGTAGGTTGGAGAAATCTGCTGACGGAGAAGCCACCATGCCTGAGTACAAAGCTCCCCTGCGCGACATGCGCTTTCTGATCGACCACGTCTTCGACTTCCACAGCAACTACGCCGCGCTCGGCGCGGACGACGCCAGCCCGGACATGATCAACGCGATCCTCGAAGAGGGCGCGAAGTTCTGCGAGAACGTGCTCGCGCCGCTCAATCGCAGCGGTGACGAAGAAGGCTGCCATTTCGACAACGGCGTGGTGACAACGCCTACAGGCTTCAAGCAAGCCTTCGCACAATACGTGGAAGGCGGCTGGCACGGTCTGGCGGCCGATCCGACCTATGGCGGCCAAGGCCTGCCGAGTTCGCTGGGGCTGGTGATCAGCGAGATGGTCGGCTCCAGCAACACGTCTTGGGGCATGTACCCGGGCCTGACCCACGGCGCGATGTCGGCGATCCATGCCCATGGCAGCGCCGAGCAGAAAGACACCTACCTGAGCAAGCTCACCGCCGGCCAGTGGACCGGCACCATGTGCCTGACCGAAGCCCATTGCGGCACTGACCTGGGCATCATCAAGACCCGCGCTGTGCCCCAGGCTGACGGCAGTTATGCGGTCACCGGCAGCAAGATTTTCATCTCTGCCGGCGAGCACGACATGAGCGACAACATCATCCATCTGGTGTTGGCCAAGCTGCCGGACGCGCCGGCCGGGACCAAAGGGATTTCGCTGTTTATCGTGCCGAAGTTCTTGCCGGACGCTGCAGGTGAGGCGGGCGAACGCAACGGCGTGTCCTGCGGTTCGATCGAACACAAAATGGGCATCAAGGCCTCGGCCACTTGCGTGCTCAATTTCGACGGCGCCAAGGGCTACCTGATCGGCGAGCCGAACAAGGGCCTGAACTGCATGTTCACCATGATGAACCACGCGCGGCTCGGCACTGGTATGCAAGGTTTATGTCTGGGCGAAGCAAGCTTCCAGGGCGCAATCAAATACGCCAACGATCGCTTGCAGATGCGCTCGCTGACCGGCGCCAAAGCCCCGGATAAACCTGCCGACCCGATCATCGTCCACCCGGACGTGCGGCGCATGCTGCTGACCATGAAAGCTTTCAACGAAGGCAACCGCGCGCTGACCTACTTCACCGCGCAGTTGCTCGATGTCGCGCATCTGAGCAGCGATGCCGAGGCGCGTCAGGAGGCCGAAGACCTGTTGGCGTTCCTCACGCCGATCTGCAAGGCGTTCATGACCGACACCGGCCTGGAAGTGACCAACCACGGCATGCAAGTGTTCGGTGGTCACGGCTTCATTCGTGAGTGGGGCATGGAGCAGTTGGTTCGCGACTGTCGGATTGCGCCGATTTACGAAGGCACCAACGGCATACAGGCGCTGGACCTGCTGGGGCGCAAGGTGCTGGGCAGTCAGGGCAAGTTGCTGCGCGGTTTCACCAAAATCGTCCACAAGTTCTGCGCGGCCAACGCCGAACACCCACAACTGGGCAGTTTCGTTGCACAGCTCAATGAGTTGAACCAGCAGTGGGGCGACCTGACCATGAAAGTCGGGATGGCGGCGATGAAGAACCCGGATGAAGTGGGCGCGGCATCGGTGGATTACCTGATGTACAGCGGTTACATCATCCTCGGCTATCTCTGGCTGCGCATGGCACTGGTGGCGCAGGCGCAACTGGAGGCTGGCGAGGGTGAGGCGGATTACCTGCGGGGTAAATTGGCGACGTGCGAGTTTTACTTCAAGCGCCTATTGCCGCGTACGGCAGCGCATCGGGCGGCGATTGAGGCGGGAAGTGATTGCTTGATGAAACTGCCGGCGCAGATGTTTGCCCTCTGACATTGTCCTCGTGGCGAGCGAGCTCGCTCGCGCTGGGCTGCGTAGCGGCCCCAATCGGTGAGTGCTGCGCACTCAAGCGGGAGCAAGCTCCCTCGCCACATATTTTCCTTGAGCCCAGGCAGGATATTTTTGGGTGACTAAAAATAACAAATCGGTCACCGGTTGACCCTATGTGTCGCAAAAGTTGTTGAGGTACACTCAGGCTCAACGAAAACACCATTCCACGAATCACCTGTTTAGATCTTGCGAGGTTTGCCATGGCTGACTACAAAGCGCCGCTGCGCGATATGCGCTTCGTCCTCAATGAAGTGTTCGAGGTCGCCAAACTCTGGGCCGAACTGCCGGCCCTGGCCGAGACTGTCGACGCCGAAACCGTTGAAGCCATTCTCGAAGAGGCCGGCAAGGTCACCAGCAAAAGCATCGCGCCGTTGAGCCGTGCCGCTGACGAAGAAGGCTGCCACTGGGCGGACGGTGCCGTCACCACTCCAGCCGGTTTCCCACAGGCCTATCAGACTTATGCCGAAGGCGGCTGGGTCGGTGTTGGCGGTGATCCGGCTTATGGCGGCATGGGCATGCCCAAAGCCGTGTCGGCCCAAGTCGAAGAAATGGTCAACTCCGCGAGCCTGTCGTTCGGTCTGTATCCGATGCTGACGGCCGGCGCCTGCCTGTCGATCAACGCCCACGCCAGCGAAGAGCTGAAAGCCGCGTACCTGCCGAACATGTACGCTGGCGTCTGGGCCGGTTCGATGTGCCTGACCGAGCCGCACGCCGGCACCGACCTGGGGATTATCCGTACCAAGGCCGAGCCTCAGGCCGACGGTTCCTACAAGGTCAGCGGCACCAAGATCTTCATCACCGGTGGCGAACACGACCTGACCGAAAACATCATTCACCTGGTGCTGGCCAAACTGCCGGACGCCCCGGCCGGTCCGAAAGGCATTTCGCTGTTCCTGGTGCCGAAGTTCATGGTCAATGCCGACGGCAGCCTGGGCGCGCGCAACCCGGCGAACTGCGGTTCGATCGAACACAAAATGGGCATCCAGGCGTCCGCGACCTGCGTAATGAACTTCGACGAAGCCGTGGGTTATCTGGTCGGCGAGCCGAACAAAGGCCTGGCCGCGATGTTCACCATGATGAACTACGAGCGTCTGGGCGTTGGCATCCAAGGCCTGGCCACTGGCGAGCGCTCCTACCAGAACGCCATCGAATACGCCCGCGACCGTCTGCAGAGCCGTTCGCCAACCGGCGCGCAGAACAAAGACAAAGTCGCTGACCCGATCATCGTCCACCCGGATGTGCGGCGCATGTTGCTGACCATGAAAGCCTCGAACGAAGGCGGGCGCGCGTTCTCCACTTACGTGGCGATGCAACTCGACACCGCCAAGTTCAGCGAAGACGCCACTACCCGCAAACGTGCGGAAGATCTGGTCGCGTTGCTGACGCCGGTGGCCAAGGCATTCCTCACCGATCTGGGGCTGGAAACCACCGTGCACGGCCAGCAAATTTTCGGCGGCCACGGCTACATCCGCGAGTGGGGCCAGGAGCAACTGGTGCGCGACGTGCGCATCACCCAGATCTACGAAGGCACCAACGGCATTCAGGCGCTGGACCTGGTCGGTCGCAAAATCGTCGGCAGCGGCGGGGCGTTCTACAAGCTGTTCGCTGACGAGATCCGCCATTTCACCGCGACGGCCAGCGCCGATCTGGGTGAATTCACCAAGCCGCTGAACGCCGCCGTCGACACCCTCGACGAACTGACCTCGTGGTTGCTGGACCGGGCAAAAAACAACCCGAACGAAATTGGCGCGGCCTCGGTCGAATATTTGCAAGCATTCGGATACACGGCGTATGCCTACATGTGGGCATTGATGGCCAAAGCTTCGCTGGGCAAAGAAGCGCAAGACGATTTCTATGCCAGCAAACTGGGCACCGCGCGCTTCTACTTCGCCCGTTTGCTGCCGCGTATTCACTCGTTGAGTGCGTCGGTGAAGGCCGGAAGCGAGTCACTGTTCCTGCTGGATGCGGCGCAATTCTGATGCGATGACGTCATGTAAGCATTGTCTTACATGACGTGCTGCTGTTCTCCCATATGCGTAGATTGGATCCACGGCTAATCTACATTTCATGGACGTCGCGCAGGAAGCGCAAAGCAACAACACGGACACGTAGGATTCTGCCAGGGTGGCGGAGTGAAATGGATGTCAGGGAAACAGTCTGCAAAGCCCCGCTTCGGCGGGGTTTTCTTTTGCCCGAAGAAAAGTGATCAGGCCAAGGGATCCAGCGCCGGTCTCACCTCACGCTCCATCACTTCTTCGAGCAGCGTCCGCAGTAACGCCAAAGACGCCTGCTGGCGTTGCACATCACGACACACCAGACCCACCTTTAGCGGCACCCGTGGTTCGCTCAGCGGTTTCCACAGCAGATCCTGATCGTCGTACTCCTTTTGCGAACGCCCCGGCAGCACCGTCGCCAGCTTGGTGTGCGGCAGGCTGTCGAGAATCCCCACCATGTTGTTCAGCTCGGCCTGCACTTGCGGGCGACGCCCGAGCGCGGTCAGTTGCGCCTGCCAGATCTGGCGGATCTGAAACTCTTCGCCCAACAGCAACATGGGCAATTCAGCCGCCTGGCGCATCGAAACTTTCTTGAATTCACGCAGCGGATGATCCGCCGGGATGACCAGCGTCAGCTCATCTTCGTAGAGCATCACGCCGTGCAGGCCGGGTTGGCGCGGCGGCAGGTAGCTGATGCCGATGTCCAAAGAACCGTTGAGCAATCGCCGTTCGATCTCAAGTCCAGTCAATTCATAGATCTGCACCACCAAATGTGGCTGTGCCTTGCGCACCCGCTCGAGCATTTGCGGGACGAGACTGGTGTGAACCGTTTGCAGCACGCCGATTGCCAGCGTGCGCAAGGCCTGGCCCTTGAAGTTGCCCAACGCCTCACGTGCCCGCTGCAGTCCGTCGAGCAACGGCAAGGCGTGGTTGTACAACGTGTGCGCGGCAAGGGTGGGCAGCAGGCGTTTGCTGCTGCGTTCGAACAGGGTGACGTCGAGGTTCTGCTCAAGTTGGCGGATCTGCTGCGACAGCGCCGGTTGCGAGATCGACAGGCGCTCAGCGGCGCGGCCGACATGGCCTTCTTCGTAGACCGCGACGAAATAACGCAGTTGTTTGAAATCCATAAGTAACGCTTATCGAAAATGCTGGGAAATCGAAATGGCCCGCAAGCCTTCATGAGCCTAGTCTAACCGCATTCACAAGGCTTACAGGGCCAGAAAGCGCGATGAATAGCGTTCGCTTCGACAGTGTTTGCATAGGCAGTTCAAAACACCTTAAACGCGGTGTTTTTCAATGAATCTGTTCAGTTTGCGGCGCCAGACGCCGAGTCTCGATGACCTCGCTTTTGAGGCTGATCCCTCTGATATCAACGAAAATCTTAGCTCCGAGCGCCTGATGCCCAGCGTCGAACGGCCGCAACAGGTGTTCGTGCGTGGTCAGGGTTCGTGGCTGTGGGACAGCAATGACCGCGCGTACCTCGATTTTTCCCAGGCCGGTGGCGCCAACAGTCTTGGCCACAGCCCATCAGCGCTGGTCAAAGCGATTGCCAGCCAGGCGCAGGCGCTGATCAATCCCGGCTTCAATCTGCACAATCGCGGCATGCTCAGCCTCGCTGAACGGCTGTGCGCCAGCACCTCCAGCGATCAGGCCTATCTGCTCAACAGCGGCAGCGAAGCCTGTGAAGCGGCGATCAAACTGGCGCGCAAATGGGGCCAACTGCATCGTGGCGGCGCTTCGCGAATCATTGTGGCGAAGCAAGGCTGTCATGGCCGCAGTCTGGCGACGATTTCTGCGTCGGACAGTTGCAATCTGCACAATCGTTTTGCGCCGTTGTTGCCGGGTTTCGATCTGGTGCCGTTCAATGACTTGCCGGCGCTCCACGCGACGGTCGATGCGCAAACCGTGGCGATCATGCTTGAGCCGATCCAGAGCGACGCCGGGGTGGTGCCGGCGACCGAGCATTACCTCAAAGGTGTTGAGCGGTTGTGCCGTGAATTGGGCATTTTGCTGATTCTGGACGAAGTACAAACCGGCATCGGCCGTTGTGGCACCTTGCTCGCCGAACAGTCTTACGGCGTACGCGCCGATATCGTCGTGCTCGGCAAAGGCCTGGGCGGCGGTGTGCCCTTGGCGGCGCTGCTGGCGCGGGGCAAGGCATGCTGTTTCGACGCTGGCGAACTCGGCGGCACTCATCACGGCAACGCACTGATGACCGCGGCGGGGCTGGTGGTGCTCGACAGCGTGCACGACCGCAGTTTCCTGCAGCAGGTCAACGACAACGGCCAGCATCTGCGCGAAGGACTGGCCCGATTGGCAAACCGCTACGACCACGGTGAATTGCGCGGCCAGGGCCTGTTCTACGGACTGACCCTGTCGGACGATTCCGCTGAGGCCGTGGTCCACGCCGCCCTGCACGAAGGTTTGTTGCTCTACGCCCCGCAAGCCAACTGTTTGCGCTTCACCCCTGCCCTCACCGTGAGCAAAACCAACATCGATGAAATGCTCCTGCGCCTGGGCCGCGCGTTCTCGCGAGTGCGCACCGCGCAACTGCAATGCCGCAAGGGGATTGCCGTCTGAGCTGAAGTTTTCCTGCCTGTTTCCAGAACCGTCTCGCGGTATAACGCACGCCCCACGCCTGATTCTTTTGGCGTGGGGCGTTTTTTTGTATGGGGTGGTGGCGATCAAATGGCAGTTGCACTGAACCCTGACGAACGGCGCGGGTCGATTAGCTTGTATGGCTCATGTGAGCCAACCCCCATTCAGGAGCTGACCCATGGACTTCATTCGCATCATCATCGCCATTCTGTTGCCGCCGCTGGGTGTGTTTCTGCAGGTCGGGTTTGGCGGGGCGTTCTGGTTGAACATTCTGCTGACGCTGTGCGGGTATATTCCGGGGATCGTGCATGCGGTGTATATCATCGCCAAGCGCTAGTTTCTGCAGCGCCACGTAGATAGCTTTCGCGAGCAGGCTCGCTCCCACATTTGATCGTGTTATCAACACAAAAAACCTGTGGGAGCTAGCCTGCTAGCGAATTGGGCGCCGCAGATTTCAGTCTGCGAGCCCCATCACCCGCCGATAGAATCCCCATTCCTTTTCCAGCGCATGCGCCTGATTGGCAGCGCGGCGGAAGCCGTGGCGTTCGTCGGGGTAGTAATGCGCTTCGACCGGGATGCCGTTCTGCGCCAGCGCCGTGACCATGTCGCGGGTCTGTTGCGGGACTACGACAGCGTCCAGTTCACCCTGAAAGAAAATCACCGGCACGCGGATGTTGCTCGCGTGCAGCAAAGGTGTGCGGGCAGCGTAGCGTTCGGCGTCTTGCTGGGGATCGCCGATCAACCAGTCCAGATAATCACCTTCAAATTTGTGCGTTGCCCGGCCGAGCGCCACTGGGTCGCTGACACCGTACAAACTCGCGCCAGCGCGGAAGACTTGCTTGAACGCCAGTGCACATAACGTTGTGTAACCGCCCGCGCTGCCGCCACGAATGAACGCGCGATCACCGTCGATCAAACCCCGTTCGGCAAGATAGCTCACCACGGCGCAAGCATCCTCGACATCCACCTCGCCCCAGCTCAGATGCAAGGCCTGCCGATAGTTGCGGCCATAACCGCTGCTGCCGCGATAGTTGAGATCGGCCACGGCAAAGCCGCGTTGCGTCCAGTATTGAATGCGCGGGTCGAGCATCGGGTAGCATGCCGATGTCGGGCCGCCGTGGATGAACACCACCAGCGGTGGTTTTGTCTCGGCGCTCATGGCCGGATAAAAGAACCCGTGCGCTTCGCCTGAACCGCTTGGATAACGCAGTGTTTGCGGACGGCTGATACGTTCTGCGGGCAAGGGCGCTACGCCACCGGCCAGTACATTCACTTTGCGCGTTGCCCGATCAATGGCGATGACCGCTGCAGGGCTGATCGGCGAGGCGGCAATGCAGTAGATAAATTGTGCATCCAAAGCGAGATGACGGAAGCGGCTGTAGTCGCCGGTGAAGTCTTCATCACCGAGGGTCAGGCGACCAAAACCGCCTTCGCTCCAACTGGCGATAAACGAATCGCCAACCGGTAACCAGGTGCAGCCGCCCAGTTGCCACGGCGCGGGTGCATGATCGGCCGGCGCAGCGGGCATGGGTTTCAAACCGTCGGCAGTCTCTATCCACGGTTGCCAGAATCCACCGCGATCGGTCAGGCAATACAGGCGACCTTCGGCATCGAAGCGCGGTTGTTGAATGGATTCTTCAAGCTCAGCACCGGCAATGCATCGCGGCGCATTAAAAGCGCCACCAGTTGAACGCTTGGCCACCATCAACCGGGTCGACGTCCACGGCTGATGCGGTCGGCTCCACTCGATCCACGCCAAGCGCTGGCCATCCGGGCTGAGGGTTGGCGCCGCATAAAAATCCGCGCCCTCAGCCAACAAATGCCGCACACCGTCAGCCAGATCAATCGCTATGAGTCGATGTTGATCCTGCTGTTCTTCCACCGCCAGAACCTGGCCGAAAGCAAAATGGAGATCGCCATAACGGCACTCTCCCGACGTCAGCGCCTCTGGCTCACCACTCAGCGCCTGGTGATACAACTGCTGATCCGCCTCAGCAACGAAAACCACCCCATCGGGCGTCAGACAAAAAGCACCACCGCCATATTCGTACACGCGACTGCGCACGCTGAAACCATCTGGTGTCAGACAATTCGCCACGCCATCACGCCAATGCCAGATCCGGCACGCGGCATCTTCCGGGCGGTATTCATTCCAGAACAGCCCGTTGGCATCGAGTTGCAGTTCGGCGAAATCCATGCCGGCAGCGACGGCTTGCGAGGCGCTGAAAGGCTCAGCCTTTGGCGATGAGGCGCGAGTTTCGTTCATTGCGGAAGGCCAGTTGTTCGATGGTTTGAGTGGCAGTCTCGGCTTCTTCGCGGGCCTTGAGAATCACGCCGTGATGTTCGGATTTGCTGCACACCGGGTCAGCATTGCTCGCATCGCCGGTGAGCATGAACGCCTGGCAGCGGCAGCCGCCGAAGTCTTTTTCTTTCTCGTCGCAGGAGCGGCACGGCTCGGGCATCCAGTCGTAACCGCGGAAGCGGTTGAAGCCGAACGAGTCATACCAGATGTGCTGCATGCTGTGATCGCGCACATTGGGAAATTGCACCGGCAGCTGTCGAGCGCCATGGCAGGGCAGGGCGGTGCCGTCCGGGGTGACGGTCAGAAAGATACTGCCCCAGCCGTTCATGCAGGCTTTCGGGCGTTCTTCGTAGTAATCCGGGGTGACGAAAATCAGCTTGCATGGATGCCCTTCGGCTTCCAGTTTGGCGCGGTATTCGTTGGTGATGCGTTCGGCGCGCACCAGTTGCTCTTTGGTTGGCAGCAGGCCGACACGGTTGAGCTGCGCCCAGCCGTAGAACTGGCAGGTGGCGAGTTCGACAAAGTCGGCCTCCAGCGCAATACACAGTTCGATAATGCGGTCGATCTTGTCGATGTTGTGCCGATGGGTGACGAAGTTCAGCACCATCGGATAGCCGTGGGCCTTTACTGCACGAGCCATTTCCAGTTTCTGCGCAAACGCCTTTTTCGAGCCAGCGAGCAGGTTGTTCACCTGTTCGTCGCTGGCCTGGAAACTGATCTGGATGTGATCCAGACCAGCCTTCTTGAAATCGCTGATCTTCTGCTCGGTCAGACCGATACCGGAGGTGATCAGGTTGGTATAAAAACCCAATTGCCGCGCTTCATGAATCAACTCGGCAAGGTCCTGACGCACCAGCGGCTCGCCCCCGGAAAAGCCCAGTTGCGCCGCACCCATCTCCCGCGCCTCGCGGAACACCTTGATCCACTGTTCGGTGCTCAGCTCTTTGCCCTGCTCGGCAAAATCCAGTGGATTGGAGCAGTACGGGCACTGCAGCGGGCAGCGGTAGGTCAGCTCGGCGAGCAGCCAAAGCGGCAGGCCGACCTCGGGCTTGGGCGGCAGATCAGTCAAGGGTGATCCAGTGCTGCGCACGGGCAACCTCCATGAATTGCTCGATGTCGTCACCGAGCTCGGGCACGCCGGGGAACTGCTCATCGAGTTTGGCGATGATTGCCGCGACATCGCGTTCACCGTCGATCAAACCGCCGATCAATGCGGCCGTTTCATTGAGCTTGATCATGCCTTCCGGGTACAGCAGCACGTGGCCTTTCTGTGCCGGTTCGTACTGGAAGCGGTAGCCGGGACGCCAGGTCGGGACTTTGCTGCGATCGAAACTCATAAGGTGATTCCTTTATGCCAGACCCGTTGTTCGGTGACGCTGTGATACGGCGGGCGGTTCAGTTCGTAGGCCATGCTCATGGCATCGAGCATGCTCCAAAGAATGTCCAGTTTGAACTGCAGAATTTCCAGCATGCGCTCCTGGCCTTCGCGGGTCTTGTAGTGCTCTAGCGTAATCGCCAGACCGTGCTCGACATCACGCCGCGCCTGACCGAGGCGGGTGCGGAAATATTCATAACCGGCCGGGTCGATCCACGGGTAATGCTGCGGCCAACTGTCGAGGCGCGACTGGTGGATCTGCGGCGCGAACAGTTCGGTCAGCGAGCTGCTGGCGGCTTCTTGCCAACTGGCGCGACGGGCGAAGTTGACGTATGCGTCGACAGCGAAACGCACGCCGGGCAGTACCAGCTCCTGGGAGCGCAGTTGATCCGGGTCGAGACCGACCGCTTGACCGAGGCGCAGCCAGGCTTCGATACCGCCATCCTCACCGGGTGCGCCGTCGTGGTCGAGCAAGCGCTGAATCCACTCGCGGCGGATTTCCCGGTCGGGGCAATTGGCGAGGATCGCTGCGTCTTTCAGGGGGATGTTCACCTGATAGTAGAAACGGTTGGCGACCCAGCCCTGAATCTGCTCGCGGGTGGCGCGGCCTTCGTACATCGCCACGTGGTAAGGGTGGTAGATGTGATAGTAGGCGCCCTTGGCGCGCAGGGCCGCTTCGAATTCGGTGGGGGACAACGGGGTGTCGGTCATTGCGGTTCTCCGGGGAACAACCGTTGGAATCTGTTGTGTCTGTTGGGGCCTCATCGCCAGCAGGCTGGCTCCCACAGGGATTTGTGAACGCCACAGACCCAATGTGGGAGCCAGCCTGCTGGCGATAGACCGCGCAGCGGGCTCAAAGGCTTACAGCACAATACTCATGCCATCGAACGCCACTTCAACATTACGCCGCGCCAGCTCCGCGCGCTCCGGCGAATCTTCGTCGAGAATCGGGTTGGTGTTGTTGATGTGGATAAGCACTTTGCGCTGCTCAGGCAACTGCTCCAGCACTTCGAGCATGCCGCCAGGCCCGTTTTGCGCCAGGTGGCCCATCTCGCGACCGGTGCGGGTGCCGACGCCACGGCGCTGCATTTCATCGTCATCCCACATCGTGCCGTCGACTAACAGGCAATCGCTGCCCGCCATGATCTCCAGCAACGGCGCATCGACCTTGCCCAGGCCCGGCGCGTAGAACAATTTTCCGCCGGTGTTCAGGTCTTCAACGATCAAACCGATGTTGTCGCCCGGGTGCGGGTCGAAGCGGTGCGGCGAGTACGGCGGCGCGGCGCTGCGTAATGGCAGCGGGGTGAAACGCAGGTTCGGGCACGCGGCCACGGTGAAGCTCTGGTCGAGTTCGATGCGGTTCCAGTTCAACCCGCCATTCCAGTGGGTGAGCATCTTGAACAGCGGGAAACCGGTGCTGAGGTCTTCGTGAACCATGTCCGTGCACCAGACCTGATGCGGGCAGCCTTCGCGCAGGCTGAGCAGGCCGGTGGTGTGGTCGATCTGGCTGTCCATCAGAATGATCGCGCTGATGCCGGTGTCACGCAGGGCGCGGCCCGGTTGCATCGGAGCGAAGCTTTGCAGCTGCGCGCGGATGTCTGGCGAGGCGTTGCACAGTACCCAGTTCACGCCGTCATCGGAAATCGCGATGGACGATTGGGTGCGGGCCTTGGCATTCAGGCTGCCGTCGCGAAAACCTGCGCAATTGACGCAGTTGCAGTTCCACTGCGGAAAACCGCCGCCAGCGGCCGAACCCAGAATCTGGACGAACATGAACACTCCATCATTTCAACGCGGAAAATAAAACGCCCCGGCGAGCCGAGGCGTTGCACTGCCATTCTACGTAAGCAGAACTCAGCGGCTGGCGAAGTACATGGTGACTTCGAAGCCGATACGCAGGTCGGTGTAAGCCGGTTTAGTCCAGGACATAGTGTGTCTCCTCAGGTTGGGGGGGATAGCGCTGTCCATAGGTATAGTCCACGGCAGCGCGAAGATGTTCCAAGTAGTTAGGCGGCTATGTTACTCAAAATTTCACCGGGTTTGCCTGTGAATATTCGAGAAAGCTCCTTGCAGCCTCGGTAATGATCAATTTGTCGTTTGCCATGGGGTGCCAGGCGCGGGATCGTTGGCGAGGCAAACCCAGCTGCCTTCGGCGTTGATCAAGCGTTGCGCAGCTGCGCCCATTGCCTGGTGATCGAGTTGGCCGATGGCGGCGATCAGTTGCACCAGATAATCCGACGAGTGGCCAGCAAGCCTGGCCTGCCAGAGCAGCTCGGCGGCCTCTTTGCTGGACAGGTTGGCGTCGTCAAATTGATCCGCGAGGTTTTGCCGTTGTTGGCTGAGGCTGAGCTCATCACGCTGTTCGATCAGCGCGGGCATACCGTTGAGGAACTGTTGAATGTGTTCGAGCAACTCCGCAGGTTTGGCACTCGGGGATTGCACGCCGAACAGCAGGGCGGTCTGGCCATTCATCTGGCGAAGCGCACTGAACACCGCGTAGCCCAATTGTAATTCGACGCGCAGGCGCTGGTAGAACGGCGTCTGGCACAACTGCGCCAACAGTCGCCACGCCGCTTCGTCGGCGATGTCGTGACTGGCGGCCGGGCAGAACAGCAGCACGGCGTGTTCACTGGATGCGTTATCGACATGACGCCAGTGTTTATGCGCGGTGATCGCCGTCGGCGCTGCCAGCTCATTGTCCGGGATTCCGGGAACACGGCTCAGGGCCAGGCCCATGGCGGATTGGGTCTGTTGGCTCAGTCCCAGCGCGAGGCCGTCCCAGCGCGAAGTTGTCCACAGGTGTTTGGCGTCGTCGCTGGTTTTGACCGATTCCAGCGTCTGTTCCGGCAGCGCTTTAAGCAACTGGCGAATGGGGATCAGCGGCGTTTCCGGCTCACTACGCGGCGAATCGGCATCAACTTGCGTCAGACATTTCAGCGCATGCTCCAGGACGCCGGGCATTGGTTCCTGCAGGCCGGAGAGCTTGAGCAGCCATTGAGTGTTGACCGTGCTGAACGACAATTCGACCCCGGCCTCCCGAGCATCTTGCTGCGTTTGCCGAAGGCTGCGTTGCAAGCGCGATTGCAGATCAGCACTGGCGGCGGCCTCGACCTGCCAACGCAGATAAATCGCACCTTCCTCGCCGTTGTCCGGCAGTGCCTGGCTGAACTGCATCGGCGAGCGTTCACGCCGGCCGCGCGAGCGATCCTGAGCAAACGTGCGCAGGCCGCGGTGTGCGCTGGTCTGGCCACGGATCAGGCCCGCATTGGCGAGCGGTTCGCTGGCGCGCAGGAATGGATTGGCGGCGGGTAAGCGCCAGTGAGCGCTGAAGTTATCCACAACGCCGATTTCACGGAGTAGATGTTTGAGGGCGCAGACGCCGCTGTCGGATAGACCGCGTTCTCGTTGCTCGGTATCGAGCCGCGCCAGTTGCAGCGCACTGCTGACTTGCTGCTGGCGCTGGACCAGGGCCGCGTACTCCGCACGCAGCGCCGTCCAATCCTGTTGTGCGAAGAAATTCAGCCAATCCGAAACATACTCGCCCATCGCGCTCATCGATTCGGCTGGCGCACTGAACTCCAGATGCAGCAAGGCTTGCCCGGCAAAGCAGTACAGCGGCGCGGCTTTCAGATCATCCGCCAGATTCTGTTCCTGCAGATGCGCCAGCAACCCACCGGGCTTGGCGCTGTTCAGCCAATGGCAGAGGAATGCGATTGCCTCGCCGGAAGACTCCGGCAAATCTTCAAAAGCAAATAACAGATTGCCGTGTCGCTCACCGACCTGTTGATAACTTTTCACCGCTAACGGCGGGGGTGCAGCCTGCGTAATTTTATCCCCAACCGGCAAAGTCGCTGCGAACTGCTCGGCCAGCGCACGCAGCTCTTCGAGGCTTTGCGGCCCAACCAGGCTCAAGTTCATTTGCCCGGTGCGATAGAACTGCTGGTGGAAATCTTTCAAGGCCTGTTGAAACGCTGGCATTTCCACTTTCAGGCTGTCCCGATTCCCCGCATGAAATCCGCGCAACGGATGCTCTGCCGGTAATCCCTCATACAACGCAAACTGCTGCTGAGCTGCAGGATCCTGTGACCAGGCGACATATTCCGCCTGCAGCACTTCCCGTTCCCGCAACTGATCGTCCGGATTCATACGCGGCTTGGCGAGCATGTCTGACAGACGCTGTAGCCCGGCGCTGAACGAACGCGTCGGCAGCTCGAAGAAAAAGTCAGTGGTGCGTTCGCGAGTGCTGGCATTCACTTGGCCACCGTGCCGCTGCACGTAGGCCATCAACCCTTCGTCCGCCGGAAAACGCTCAGTGCCGAGAAACAGCAAATGTTCGAGGAAATGCGCCAGCCCCGGCCACGCCAATGGCACGTCATGGCTACCGGCAGCCACCCGCAGGGCAGCGGCACTGCGCTTGAGGCCTGGCACATGACGCAGGGTCACGCGCAAGCCGTTGGCCAGGGTTTCGGTATAAGGGCGGGGGTGAGTCGGCGCAGGCATGGGCACTTCCAGAACAGTGAAGTGCCCATGCTAGCGGATTAGCGCTTGTTCAGCGCGCCGTAAAGCTCTGGACGGCGGTCGCTGAGGTAGCGATTGGCGGCACGGGAATCGACCATCAACTGCCGATCCAGTTCGCCGACAATCAACGCTTCATCCAGACCGGCCTGAGCAATACGGCTGCCATCCGGTGCGGCGATGCTGCTTTGCCCGCAATAGTGGATCTCGCCTTCATGGCCGCAGTAGTTGGCGTAGGCCACGTAGCATTGGTTTTCGAAGGCGCGGGAACGCACGGTGACGTCAGCGACGAAATCGAACGGAATCATGTTCGCCGTCGGCACCAGAATCAACTCGGCGCCGGCGAGCGCCAGACGACGGGCGTTTTCCGGGAACTCCAGGTCGTAGCAGATCAGGAAGCCGAGTTTCCAGCCGTTCAGTTCAACCACCGGAAAGTCGCCTTCGCCGGGGCTGAACATCGAGCGGTCAAGATCACCGAACAGGTGCGTCTTACGGTAGTTACACAGGCGTTCACCGCTTGCGTCGATCAACTGCACGGCGTTGTAGATCTGCCCGTCTGCGGTACGCTCGGGATAGCCATAGACAATCGCCAGACCGGCAGCCTTGGCGATGCGGCCGATCTGCTGCGCCCATTCCCCGTTGTAGACCTCGGCCAAGGTACTGACCGCTTCGGCGCCAATGTTGTAGCCGGTCATGAACATCTCCGGCAGCACCAGCAGGTCGGCGCCTTTGGCCTCCATCGCCACTTGGTGCAGGCGTTGCAGGTTGGCGGCGGGGTCCAGGGGCAGCGGTGGACATTGGTAAAGGGCTACACGCATCAGGGATTCCTCTTACTCGGGCAGGGCGATAGGGCCGATGTCTTTGAACACGTCACCCGGGCCCGGGTTCTCTTTATGTGTAGAACCGCCGAAATGTTTCATGATCCCCCACACCGCGTTGAGCGACGTCTGCACCGCGCCTTCAACCCACGCCGGCGTCCACGACACGTCGTCACCGGCAATGAAAATTCCGCGTTGCTCAGCTGGCATCTCGTCCTGCATGAAGTGCGCGTACATGCGCTGGTTGTAGCGGTAGTGGCCGGGCAGGGCGCCCTTGAACGCACCGAGGAAGTACGGATCGGCTTCCCACGACACGGTGATCGGATCGCCGATGATGCGCGCGGCAATGTCGACTTTCGGGTAGATCTTTTTCAACGCGTTCAACGCCAGCTCAACGCGCTTTTCCACCGGGTGCGGGAGCATCTTCAGCGCGTCGCTCATCCACGAGTACGACAGGCAGATCACTCCCGGTTTGTCGTCGCCGTTGTCGAACAGATAGGTGCCTCGGGTCAGGCGATCAGTGAGGGTCATGCTCATCAGGTCGCGGCCGGTTTCCGGGTCTTTGTCTTTCCAGAACGGCCGGTCGACCATCACGAAGGTTTTCGAAGACTGCATATAGCGGGTGCGGTCGAGGGCCATCCACATCTTCTGCGAGAACAGGGTTTCGTCACATTCGATCTGGGTGGTCAGCAGCCAGCTCTGGCAGGTGGTCAGTACGGCGGCGTATTCGCGGGTGTCGCCATTATTGTCGGTGACCGCGAAACGGCCGTCCGGCGCGTGAGCGATTTTCTTCACACCGGAACGCGGTGCGCCACGGTGCAGGGATTTCAGGCTGGTGCCTTCGGGCCAGTGCACGCAACGCTCGGGCACATGCCGCCAGATGCCTTGCGGTACCTGCTCGACGCCGCCGACCACCAGGTGTTGGTGATCGTCGCAGTTGGTCATCACCACGCGGAAGATTTCCAGCATCGAGTTGGGGAAGTCCGAATCCCAGCCGCCGGTACCGAAACCGACCTGACCGAAAACTTCGCGGTGATGGAACGACAGTTTGGCGAAGGCCTCGGACGTGGCGACGAAGTCGTAGAACGTGCGGTCGTCCCACAGCGGCACCAAGGTATTCCACAGTTCTTTCAGGCGCGGCACATCGCGGTCGCGGATGGCTTGCTGGATATCGGCGAACTGCGAGCCGGCTTCGAGTGCATCCGCCCAGGCGTCAGCCACTTCCTGAAACAGTGCAGGAAGATCCGCCAGTTTTTGTGCGTAATGGGTTTTGCCTTCCAGGTCGATCACGGTGCTGCCGGAGGCCGGCGTCAGCGGGTTCGGGAAAGGTTTGGTTTCCAGGCCGAGCTTGTCGACGTAGTGATAGAACGCGGTGGAGGACACCGGGAAACGCATGCCACCCAGTTCAGCGACGATGCCGTCGGTGCCGTTGAACGCCTGCGAACGCAGACGTCCGCCGAGCTTCGAAGCCTCGTAGACCACCGGTTTCAGACCAAGCTTCATCAGCTCGTAAGCCGCTACCAGGCCGGCGATGCCAGCGCCGACGATCGCCACTTCGGCGCCGTGATTGTGCTCAGGAATTGTGCCGAGTCCGGCCGGGTGCTCGATCCAGTCGTCGAACCCGAACGGAAAGTCCGGGCCGAAAATGGTGACTGGTTTCTTACCGTCTGCAGGATGGCGATTGTTCTTGTTCATGGCTGACCTTGCTGGCGACCCGATGCAGGATGCGCGTCTGAGTATAGGAAAAGATGCCAGCCATTCTAGGGAGCGTAGAACACGTTAATAAGACGCAAAGTGTCGTCGTTTTGCTAATTAACTGATCAATATGACGATTGGTGGCTACACACCGACCAAAATGTAGGAGCGAGCCTGCTCGCGAAGAGGCCCTGTAATCCACCCGAGAAGTCCGGACACAACCTTAAACCGGCTGCCCCCGATCAATCTTGCTACTCAAAATGATCGACGTCGTCGTCTTCTCCACCCCGTCCACACTGCCAATCTGATCCAGCAACTGATCCAGTTGCTCCGGCGAATCCGTACGCAACCACGCCACATAATCAAACTCGCCACTCACTGCACACAGCTGCTGTACCTGCGCCATCGCACTCAACCGGCGCAACACTTCTTTGCCGGAGCGTGGCTGCACCTTGATCCCGACATACGCCTGCAAGCCACCATCGACCACTCGCTGGCCGAGACGCACGCCATAACCGGTGATCACTTTGGCCTTTTCCAGCCGCGCCAGCCGCGACGTCACGGTAGTGCGCGCAATGCCCAATTGCCGGGCGAGCATGGCCACGCTCTCACGGGCATTGATCTGAAGGGCGGCGATCAGCTGACGGTCGATTTCATCAAGCACGGGCGGGCGGATGTCTGGCAAGGGGGCGGCTCCATTGGCGCGAATCGGTGGCTTGCGCATGTTACAGGCTCAATAGAGGGGACGCTTGCAGGCGATGATTGGGTTTTCACCTGCGTGTCGACGATATTGAGCTGCTGAAACCTGACCGTTACTTCACGCCCGTGTTGCTTAGGCCATAACCTCGGCAAACGCCTCTCGGAACCGGCGCATGTCATCGTCCGTGCCGACACTCACCCGAACCCAGGTCGGCCATTCTTTCCAGACGCGACCGACATACACGCGACGCTCGGCCAGTGCCTTGACCACGTCACTCGCCGGGCGCCTGACGTCGATCATGAAGCAATTGGCCTGGGACGCTGTGCAGCGAAAAACCCGCGCATTCAGCCACGCGACGGTTTCCTCGCGCAGGCGCGTGTTGTTGTGTTTCCTTTGGCTCAACAACGACGCGTCTTCAAGGCTGGCGATTGCTCCCAACAGAGAAGATGCGGCCGGGACGTTGTAGTTACCAAACACTTCCAGTTGTTCCAGCAGCGCCGGATTGCCCACCGCGATACCGAGCCTTGCGCCGGCCATGCCGTAGATTTTCGAAAAGGTACGCAGCACCAGCAGGTCGGGGTGATCTTTGACCAGGGGAATGCACGTCGTGGCCTGCGAAAAATCAATGTAGGCCTCATCGACCAACAGAATCGAGCCTTTGGGTTTGTCCTTCAGGGCACGTTCGATATCGCTGCGGGCCGTGAGAGTGCCGGTCGGATTGTTCGGGTTGCAGACGTAGATCAAACCGGGCTGAGGGTCGGCAGCCAGCATGCGCGGCAGGTCGTGGGCATGCTCGGCGTTCAGCGGCACCTCGTGAACAGTGACTTTCCTGCCACGAGCCGCTTGGGCGGGATCTTCGTAGGACGGTGCGGCGACCACCAGACTGCCCTGCTGCGTGAAGGCATGCACGGCATGCTGCAAGGCCTGTTTGGAGCCGCAATACGTCTGGACGAAATCCTCGGAAATGCCTTGCTGCTGGGCAAATAGTGCATTGAGTCGGTACTGGATCTTGTAGGGATAACGCCCCGAAAGGGCGATGCCTTGCTGCATCGCGTGCCGGGCTGCCGCTGAGGGTCCCCAAGGACTTTCGTTGAAGTTGATCAACACGTCATCGGAAGGCGACGATGCCGGGACAGTTTCGATTTGAGCCTGTGCCCATGGGGTGTGAGCCAGCAGCGGCAGAGTTGCGGCGAATCCAACGAATGAGCGTCGAGTAACATCAACCATGAAAACTCCCTTTTCGGATCATCAGATGCGCCACGGCGGTGTGGCCTGGATACTGAAGTAACGAACTGGTTAATGGTTGATTTACAGGCGGTCGATCTTGTGAACAGAAAGTGGCAGGCACAAAAAAGCCGCGCATTTAGCGCGGCTTTCGAATGTGGTGGGCCCACACGGACTTGAACCGTGGACCAAAGGATTATGAGTCCTCTGCTCTAACCAACTGAGCTATAGGCCCTCAGTAGGTCGCGGATTATAGCGACGGTTTCTCGGCAGTGCTATCCGAAAAATCGGATACGGCAATACGAAGAAACGTTGCAGCAAATTCTTCTGGTGGCAGGGGCAGGCTGACGATGTAGCCCTGGATCTGCTCGCAGCCTTCGGTCGCGAGGAATTGTTGTTGCGCCTGGGTTTCCACGCCTTCGGCGATCACGGTGAATTGCATGCTGCGACCCAAGGCGATGATGGCTCGGACAATCGCCGCATCGTGGGGGTCGTCGGGGAGTCCGCGAACGAAGGACTGGTCGATTTTCAGGATGTCCAGCGGCAGGCGTTTCAGGTAACTGAGTGAGGAGTAACCCGTGCCGAAGTCGTCGATTGCCAGTTGTACGCCCAAGTGTTTGAGTTGATGCAGCACCGCCAGCGCCTCTTCGGCCTGACTCATGATGAAATTTTCGGTAATTTCCAGTTGCAGTAAATCCGGCCTGAGTCGGTTTTCCTTGAGCAGTTGCTCAATGCGCCCGAGCAGGTTGGGCTGGCGCAATTGCGCGCCTGCGAGATTGACCGACAGTGGCCCGAGGCTATCGTAAATCTGGTTCCACTCGAACATCTGCCGGCAGGCGGTCTCCAGGACCCAATCGCCTATTTGCAAAATCATCCCGTTCTCTTCTGCCAACGGAATGAAGTGTTCCGGCGGCACTTCGCCAAAGGTCGGATGACGCCAGCGAATCAGTGCTTCAGCGCCGACCAGGCTGTGATCTTCGAGACTGATTTTCGGTTGGTAGTAGAGGAACAACTCCTCACGCTCGATGGCGCGGCGCAGTTCGTGCTCCAGTGCCACACGTTCGATGGCTTGTGCAGTCAGGTCGCGGGTGTAGCTCTCGACGCGGTTGCGACCTTTGGCTTTGGAGCGGTACATCGCCGCATCCGCGTTCTTTACCAGGGTGGCCACGTCGCAACCATCGCGCGGATAGAGGCTGGTGCCGATGCTGGCGCTGATGAAAAACTCGTGTTCGCCGGCCTGGAACGGTGCGCCGAAGCAGTTGAGCAGCTTCGTGGCGATGTTGTCGGCGTCGCTGGCTTGCTGCAGGCCGGGGAGCAGAATAATGAATTCATCACCGCCCAGACGGGCGACGGTGTCGATGTCGCGCAGCTGTTCCTTTAAACGCACGGCGATGCCCTTGAGCAGCAGATCGCCGACCGGATGGCCAAGACTGTCATTGATGTGTTTGAAGCGATCGAGATCAAGGAACAGCACCGCGCCCTGGCCGCCGTTTTCTTGCTGACTGTTCAGTGCCATCAGCAAGCGGCTTTCGAACAGCGTACGGTTGGGCAGGCCGGTGAGCGGGTCGTGGTGAGCCTGGTAATCGAGTTTGGCCTGCGCATGCTTGAGGCTGGAGATATCGGCAAATACCGCGACAAAGTGGGTGATGAACTTGTCGCGGTTACGTACGGCACTAATGGTCAGCCAGCTCGGGTACAACTCGCCGTTCTTGCGCCGGTTGGAGATCTCGCCTTGCCAGTGACCTTCATCGGTCAACTGGTGCCACATTGCCGCGTAAAACGCGCTGTCGTGCAGGCCTGAGGCGAGCAGGCGCGGTGTATGGCCGAGTGCTTCGCTTTCGCTATAGCCGGTGATCTCGGTGAACGCGCGGTTGACTGCGCTGATGTGTTGTTGGGTATCGGTGATCAATACACCTTCGGCAGTGCTCTCGAATACAGTCGCGGCCTGTTGCAGTTTTTCCTGCATCAGGTGGCGCTCAGTTATGTCCCGGGCGATGGTCAGCATGCAATCTTCGTCACCGATCGGCAGCGGACGGCTGGACACTTCGCAGAGGCGAATCTGCCCGTCACTGCGACGGATATGGCAGGTGAAGTCACGGACGAAGCCGTCGCGATGCAATAGATCGAGCATCTGTTTGCGCTCGTTGAGATTGACCCAGATCCCCAGATCCAGCGCCGAGCGATCCACCGACATAGCGCTATTGAAGCCGGTGATGCGGCTGAAACCTTCGTTGACCTCCAGCAGCAGGCCATCGCTCTGGCGGGACAACAACAAGCCGTCCGGCGAGGCGTGGAAGGCTTTGGCGAACTTCTCTTCGGAGGTTTGCAGTTGCTGTTGGGTTTCCTTGAGCTGGGTAATGTCGCGCACTACGACAACCAGCGCGGGGGTTGTGTCGAGGTCAAACGGCTCGGCGGAAATCAGGCCGGTAAACAGTTGGCCATTGTTGCGGCGAAAAGGCATCTCCAGATTACGAATGCTGCCTGCCTGCAGGCGCTGCAGCAATCCGGGGCCGACGCCGGGAATTCCCCAGATATTCAGCTCGGTCGCTGTTTGCCCGAGGACTTCTTCGGCTTTCAGCCCGATCTGCTCTTCAAACGCTTCATTGACCTCCAGCAGGCAGCCATCGGACAGCCGTGCAATCACCAGAATATCCGGGCATTGCTGGAAGACCGAGGCGAACTTTTGCTCCGAGAGCCGCAGTGCTTCTTCAGTGCGCTTGATTTCGCTGATGTCGATCATCAAACCGCGCATCACCGGCTCATGGCCGTGCTCGATCAGGCTGACGATGTCGCGCACCCACAGGCAGCGACCATCTGCGGTGATCACGCGATAGTCGACGATGTGATCGCGACCCTCACTGAGGGCTTCTTTGCAGTAACTCTGGGTGCGGGTCAGATCGGCGGGATGAATGATGTTGTGCCAGAAACCGGGGATCAGCCAGTGGGATTGTGGATAACCGAGCAAATCTTCGGCGTGTGGCGAGACATAGCTGTAGGTGAAGTCGCTCATCCGCGCTTCCCAGGCGATGGCCGACAGGCTCTCGACCAGGCCGCGATAGTGGTATTCGCTGCTGCGCAGTTCCTGTTCGAGGTCGATGCGGCGGGCGATTTCCGAGCTTAGACGACGGTTGATGCGGATCACCACGGCGAGAATCGTCACCAACAGCAACAGACCCGGCAAACCGTAGATCAGTAGATCCGACCAGAATGTCCGATGATCAAGGACGTTGCCGACCCAATGCTCCTGGATGCTGCTGATTTCATCAGGGCTCATGTCCGCGAGGACTTTGTCGAGGATCCCCACCAGCACCTTGTTGTCGCGGGGTACGGCCATCGCCAGTTGGTAGCGATACGGGGTTTCGCCGCTGACGTACAGACCGTCGAGCTTGAGCTGGCGCAGGCTCCAGACGCTGGACGCGAGGTCGCCGACGACGGCGTCCACTTCGTCGGTCGCCAGTGCCTGCAACGCCGAGCTGACATTGGGCATGGCCACCAGATTCAGATCGGGGTGGTGAGTGCGCAGCAGTTCGTGGGGGGCGTAGTTTTCCACCACGGCGATCTTCAAACCGTACAGGTCGTCGAGTTTGCGCGGTTGCGCGCCGCCGATGTGGGCGAGGATGACGATAGGGAAGTCGAGATAAGGGCGGGTAAACGACAGGTAAGTCTGGCGCTCCGGTGTGGACATGATGCCGGGCAGGAGGTCGATCTTGCCCGATTTGACCTGTTCGAGTACCACCGTCCAGCTCACCGGTTCGATGGGCGTCAATTTGATTGCCAGGCGTTGGCGAATCACGTCGATATAGTCGGCAGCCAGGCCCTGATAGCGGCTCTGATCGTCGCGAAACTCAAAGGGCGGCCACGACGCATCGACACCCAGGCGCAAGTCCGGGTGAGCCGCCAGCCAGCTACGTTCTTCATCGGTCAGAGTCAGCGCGTCAGCCGTTGCGGTCCAGATCATCAGTGACAGCAAAAAAAGCACGGACGCCAATCTGGGCATAACGCTCTCGTTATGGCTCGGGGATGATTGTTTCGAGTGTAGACGGGGTATGCGGGGGAGGGGCGTTGCGAAGAATTTAATCTGCCATATAAACAAAACCCCCGGCCTGGGCCGGGGGTTCTGGTATCACTCGTCGAGGAAGGAGCGCAGATGCTCGCTTCGCGTCGGGTGGCGCAGCTTGCGCAGCGCCTTGGCTTCGATCTGACGGATCCGCTCACGCGTTACGTCAAACTGTTTGCCCACTTCTTCGAGCGTATGGTCGGTGTTCATGTCGATACCGAAACGCATGCGCAGTACTTTGGCTTCACGGGCAGTAAGGCCGGACAGTACTTCGCGAGTCGCTTCTTTCAGGCTCTCAACAGTGGCGACATCGATTGGCGACTGCATGGTCGAGTCTTCGATGAAGTCACCCAGATGGGAGTCTTCGTCATCACCGATCGGGGTTTCCATGGAGATCGGCTCTTTAGCGATCTTCAATACCTTGCGGATCTTGTCCTCAGGCATTTCCATGCGTTCGCCCAGCTCTTCCGGGGTCGGTTCGCGACCCATTTCCTGCAACATCTGCCGGGAAATACGGTTGAGCTTGTTGATCGTCTCGATCATGTGCACCGGAATACGGATGGTGCGGGCCTGGTCGGCGATCGAGCGAGTGATCGCCTGACGGATCCACCAGGTGGCATAAGTCGAGAACTTGTAACCACGACGGTATTCGAACTTGTCCACCGCTTTCATCAGACCGATGTTGCCTTCCTGGATCAGATCGAGGAATTGCAGGCCGCGGTTGGTGTACTTTTTGGCGATCGAGATCACCAGACGCAGGTTGGCTTCAACCATCTCTTTCTTCGCGCGGCGGGCCTTGGCCTCACCGATCGACATGCGACGGTTGATGTCCTTGATTTCTGCGATGGTCAGACCGGTTTCGGTTTCCAGCGCGATCAGTTTCTGCTGGCAACGAATGATGTCCGGCTGTACGCGACCGATGGCCTCGGCGTATTTGCTCTTGCCTTTGGCCAGGGCGTCGGACCAGCTTTCGTCGACTTCGTTGCTCGGGAACTGACGCAGGAAATCGGCGCGTGGCATACGTGCATCACGTACACACAGTTGCATGATCGCACGCTCTTGCTGACGCAGGCGATCCAGGGCACTGCGAACACGCTCGACCAGGCCTTCGAATTGCTTCGGCACCAGTTTGATCGGCATGAACAGCTCGGCCAGTGCGAGCAACTCGGCAATCGCTGCCTTGTTGTTGCGACCGTGCTTTTTCAGGGCCTTGCGGGTGATTTCCATCTGGTCAGCCACGGCGCCGAAACGCTGGGCGGCAATGACCGGATCCGGACCGCTTTCAGCTTCTTCTTCGTCATCGGAAGATTCGGCTTCATCGTCGTCGGTGTCGTCGTCGGCCTTCGCTGCTTTCGCTTCGATCGGCGGCGGCACTTCGGCAGGCGGCGCGATGCCGTCGTCCGGGTCGATATAACCGCTCAGAACGTCGGACAGGCGACCACCTTCGGTGGTGACGCGGGTGTACTCGGAGAGAATGTGGTCAACCGTGCCAGGGAAGTGCGCGATTGCGCTCATCACTTCACGGATGCCCTCTTCGATACGCTTGGCGATTTCGATTTCGCCTTCACGAGTCAGAAGCTCGACCGTACCCATTTCACGCATATACATGCGCACAGGGTCAGTGGTGCGACCGATATCGGTCTCCACCGCTGCCAACGCAGCGGCTGCTTCTTCCGCAGCGGCCTCGTCGGTATCGGCGTCGGCCAACATAAGGGCGTCCGCATCCGGAGCACTCTCGTGTACGGGGATCCCCATGTCGTTAATCATGCGGATGATGTCTTCCACCTGCTCAGGATCTGAAATATCCTCGGGCAGGTGGTCGTTGACCTCGGCGTAAGTCAGATACTTCTGCTCACGACCCAGTTTGATCAACTCAATAATACGAGACTGCTGTTGCGCTTTTCCGGACATAACACCCTATCCACTGAAGGTCTTGGCGGGCAAAAAACAAGCCGAGGATTATACCTGAGCTATGACCTCACGCGCCAGTTGAGGTCGGGTTTGATGCGGAAACATTGCGACTTAGTAGGTCGCGCAGTTGATTTTTCTCTTCAATGCTCAGTTCGCTTTGACGCGCTTTCCTGAGCAACTGTTCCAGATTTCGCTCGCGTTGGCGGGCTGACAAGCTAGTAATGGTGTCGAAAAACTGTTGTTCAAGGTTATCGCCGTCAATCAGCCACTCCTTTTCTGCCAGTGCCTTGAGCAAGCGTCCCTGTTCAGTACCGTGCCATCGCGCGATCAACTGAAATGAGTTTAGCTTGGGATTCTTCTGTACGGCTTCGAGCAGCGCCACAAGTAACTGGGCGTTGGTCTGATTCTCGTCCGCAATGTGCCCGGCATCTTCGACGCGCTTGGCCAATTGCGGGTGATGAAGCAGTGTGCGCAGGGCGGTAAGGGTTGGCGACTCGACGCCAATCGGTGTGCGCGGGCGCTGCTGATCGCGATCACCGCCACGTTTGCCGTTCTTGTCCCAGGGTTTTTTGTCCCACTTTTTGCCGCCAGCGCCGGACTTCTTTGGTGTCCACTCCTGCTGCGGCACATACATGTCCTGTGCCTGCGGCTGATGGTAGTCGCTGTAGTCCGGCATTGCGTCGTAATCGATGCCCGGATCGTAGGCGGGCGGCGCTTCCTGGGGCGCACTTTGCGCCAGCTGACTGACCGTTTCACTGCTCAGACCGGTGATTTCGGTCAGGCGCTGACGCATCAGAATGCGCAGGTTGGCGCCCGGAACCTTGTCGATCAACGGTGCGGCGAGGGTGGCCAGATGGGCCTTGCCTTCGAGCGAGCGCGGATCGGCCTCTTCGGTCAGTTGCTGGAAGAAATAATCCGCCAGCGGCTGAGCGTGCTGATTGATCCGCGCCTTGAAGGCGTCAGTGCCTTCGGCGCGCACCAGGGTATCCGGGTCTTCGCCTTCGGGCAGAAACAGGAAGCGAGCGCGGCGTCCGTCCTGCAGGCTCGAGAGCGTTGCTTCGAGTGCCCGCCATGCGGCGTTGCGGCCGGCCTGGTCGCCATCGAAACAGAACAGTACGTTCGGTACGACGCGGAACAGGCGCTTCAAATGTTCTTCGCTGGTCGCGGTGCCCAGCGTCGCGACGGCATTCTTCAGCCCCTGCTGGGCGAGGGCGATGACGTCCATGTAGCCTTCGACGACGATGATTTCGTCGAGGTTGCGGTTGTTCTTGCGTGCTTCATAGAGGCCGTAGAGTTCCTGGCCTTTATGGAAGACCGGGGTTTCCGGTGAGTTCAGGTATTTCGGTTTGTCGTCGCCGAGTACGCGGCCGCCGAAAGCGATGATCCGCCCGCGGGTGTCGCGGATCGGGAACATCACGCGATCGCGGAAGCGGTCATAGCGTTTGCCGGTTTCGGCGTTCTCGATCAGCAGGCCGGCGTCGATCATGGCCTTCTGCTGCAAAGTATCGCTGCTCAAGTGTTTGAACAGGTTGTCCCAGCCCGGCGGCGCGAAGCCGAGGCCGAAATCCCGAGCGATCTCGCCAGTCAGGCCGCGGCCCTTGAGGTAATCCACCGCGGCTTTGCGTGCCGGATGGCTCTTGAGTGCCTGCCGGTAAAAGTCGGCGGCGGCGGTGAGTAGCGGATACAGCGGCGAATCGGTCGGCTGCCGTGGCTTGCGCTCGCGGCCGCTTTCTTCGCGGGGGATTTCCATGCCGGCGGCTTTCGCCAGATCTTCGACGGCCTGGGGGAAGTCCAGGTTGTCGTGATCCATGAGAAAGCCGAGGGCATTGCCGCCGGCGCCGCAGCCGAAGCAGTAATAGAACTGCTTGTCGGGGCTGACGCTGAAGGACGGGGTTTTCTCTTTGTGAAACGGGCAACAGGCGGTGTAGTTCTTGCCGGCCTTCTTCAATTGCACGCGCGAACTGACCACGTCGACGATGTCGGTGCGGTTCAGCAGGTCGTCAATGAAGCTCTGGGGAATCAGCCCGGCCATGGCGTTCTCGTCGTCTGCGCTGTAATAAGTCCGATGCGAAAGGCTGCCGGACGCGGGTCATTATTTGAAGCGCGCAAAATGTGCGGCTCGACCGGTGTCGTCTGCGTAATCGCTGTCGGGAAGTGTATCTGCCGAAAATCCACTGACGTTAGTACTCATCAGTCGTCGACTATTTGAAAGTGTTGCGCTGAGTCCGCTGACGGCCGGTCAAGGGCCTCGGATAGCTCAATAAAGCGGGCACGCATGCAGGTGCCTTGGGCTGATCGTCGTAAGAGGAATCAGTGGGTGTGCTCGTCAGTAGCCTTGAAAGGCTCGTCAGAAAAGACGTGCACCGCTGGCAAAAGAGCCAGGTCTGACGCGTGAAGCAGATTTGTCTCGGTCGCGTGTGCGGCTTCGACGGTGAAGCATCAAGCGTTTTACGCAAATGCCATTAGCCCGGCTGAGAGCCGGGCTTAGGCAAGAAGCTTGCTACGAACGTCTGTGTATTAGTACAGACGAACGGCGCGGCGCTGTTCGCGCTGAACTTTCTTGGCGTGACGCTTAACAGCGGCTGCTGCTTTGCGCTTACGCTCAGAAGTTGGCTTCTCGTAAAATTCGCGGCTACGAACTTCAGCCAGTACACCGGCTTTTTCGCAGGAGCGCTTGAAACGACGCAGAGCTACGTCGAAGGGTTCGTTCTCTTTAACTTTGACGGCTGGCATCCAGAGCTACCTTCATTCATTACCGGGGTCAACATCCTCGCGGCAAAAGAGCACTTGAAGACGTCGGTTTTTAAGGGTTGCGGATGTTAACCCCTCATCGCTCGGAATGCAAAGCCTCTGATCGAAAACCGCTGGTCGGGGCATCACGCGGCGACTATTATGCGCGCCTTCGAATTCAGCCTAAACAAGGCGCAAACCCATGCTAGTACTGGGATTAGAAACCTCCTGCGACGAAACCGGCGTCGCATTATATGACAGCGAACGCGGCCTGCTGGCCGACGCACTGTTCAGCCAGATCGACCTGCACCGCGCTTATGGTGGCGTAGTGCCGGAGCTGGCTTCGCGTGACCACGTCAAACGCATGCTGCCCTTGATTCGTCAGGTGTTGGCCGAGGCCGACTGCGTGCCGACCGAGATTGATGCGATCGCCTATACCGCGGGCCCTGGCCTGGTTGGTGCGTTGCTGGTCGGTGCTTCCTGCGCTCAAGCACTGGCGTTCGCCTGGGGCATTCCGGCGCTCGGTGTTCATCACATGGAAGGTCATTTGCTGGCGCCGATGCTGGAGCCAAAACCGCCGGAGTTTCCGTTCGTCGCTTTGTTGGTCTCCGGCGGTCATACGCAGTTGGTCCAGGTCGATGGCATTGGTCAATACAGCTTGCTCGGCGAGACGCTTGACGACGCCGCCGGTGAAGCATTCGACAAAACCGCGAAGATGATGGGCCTCAATTACCCGGGCGGGCCGGAAATCGCCAAGCTGGCAGAGAAGGGCGTTGCAGGACGTTTTACCTTTCCACGTCCGATGTGTGATCGTCCGGGCCTGGATTTCAGCTTCAGCGGCTTGAAAACCTTCGCCCTCAACACTTGGCAGCAATGCGTCAGCGCCGGGGACGACAGCGAGCAAGCCCGTTGCGACATCGCGCTGGCGTTCCAGCAGGCCGTGGTGGAGACTTTGACCATCAAGTGCAAGCGTGCCCTGAAACAGGCCGGCATGAAGCGCCTGGTGATTGCGGGCGGCGTCAGCGCCAACAAGGCGTTGCGTGTTTCGCTGGAAAAGATGCTGGGCGATATGAAAGGCGATGTGTTTTACGCACGTCCCGAGTTCTGCACCGACAATGGCGCGATGATCGCCTTTGCCGGTTGCCAGCGTTTGCAGGCCGGTCAGCAGGAAAGTCTGGCGATCAGCGTGCAGGCGCGCTGGCCGATGGAGCAATTGTCGGCGTTGTGATGAGCGGCACTCATCGACGGTATTTAAAAATGCCGTTCGCGCCCGGCAAACAGGTCGCGTAGATTGCCGCGGTGGCGCCAGACGATCAGTAAGGTCAGTGCGCTCATCGGCAACAGCGCTTCCGGTTCCTGCCAGGCCAGCAATGGCAGGGTTAGCGGCGTGGCAATCAGCGCCGCCAGCGAGCTGGTGCGGGTCAGGTAGAACGTCAGCAGCCAGGCGCACACGGCCAGCAGCGCGGCAGGTGGATACAGGCCGAGCAGCATGCCGGCGGCGGTGGCGACACCTTTGCCGCCACGGAAGCGGAAATACAGCGGGAAAAGGTGACCGATGACGGCGCACACGCCGATCCACGCCTGATCCTGCAGCGAAAGGCCCACCGCCGCTGCGATCAGCACCGGCACCAGGCCTTTGCACAGATCACCCAGCAGGGTCAGGATCGCCAGTTTGCGACCGGCCAGGCGCAGCATGTTGGTGGCGCCGGCATTACCCGAGCCACTCATTCGCGGATCCGGATTTCCGGTCAGGCGGCTGAGCAAAATGGCGAAGGACAGCGAGCCGAGCAGGTAGGCGAGAGTCGCCAGTAACCAAAACATGCTAACTATTCCGGGCGAGGACGCCCTGATTCTAACGGCGCATCGCGCCCTTGTCGTGCAGCGGAGAGAAGTGCTTGGACAGAGTGTTTATCGAGGGCCTGGAAGTCGACACCGTGATTGGTGCCTATGACTGGGAGCGCGGCATCCGACAGTGCCTGCGACTTGATCTGAGCTTCGCCTGGGACAATCGCCCGGCTGCCGCCGGTGACGACCTGACTCTGGCGCTCGACTATGCCAGCGTTTCCACGCGCATCCAGGCCTTTGCCGAGCAGGCACAGTTCCAGTTGGTCGAGACCTTCGCCGAGCGTCTGGTCGAAGTACTGATGAGCGAATTCAAGATCACTTGGGTACGCCTGAAGCTGACCAAGCCCGGCGCAGTACCGGCCGCCAAGGGCGGTGTGGGCGTGGAGATCGAGCGCGGATGTCGCTGACTCAGGTGTATCTCGGGCTTGGTAGCAATATCGAGCGCGAAACCCATTTGCGCGCCGGGCTCGACGCTTTGGCGACGTTCCTGGTGGATATCCGCTGTTCGGCGGTGTTCGAGAGCGCGCCTGTGGGAATCAAGAGCGGGCCGTTCTTCAACTTCGTGATTTCGGCGTATACCGATCTGCCGTTGATGGAGCTGGATCGGCGGTTGAAATTCATCGAGGCGGATAACGGCCGCTATGCGCCGGATCGCAAGGGCTTGCCGCTGGATATCGACGTGCTGCTGTATGGCGATTTGGTGGGAAATTTCGACGGTCTGGTCTTGCCGCGTGCGGAAATTCTGAAAAATGCTTTTGTCTTGTGGCCGCTGTCGTTGATTGCGCCGGATCGCGTGCATCCGGGTGTGGGAAAAAGCTTCGCGACATTGTGGGCTGAAGCGCAGATTGATCAGGTGCTGGCGCCAGTAGCGTTCGAGTGGCGTGGCGCGCAACTGACCCCGCAGAATCTTTAAAGCAAAAGATCGCAGCCTGCGGCAGCTCCTACAGAGAACCGCATATTCCTGTGTAGGGGCTGCCGCAGGCTGCGATCTTTTGATCTTGCTTCAGGCGTTCTCTTTGTAGGCTTTCAACGCCTTGAGCCGTTCACGCTTCAGCGCTTCGCCCAGTTCCGGGCCTTTGAATCCCTTCTCCAGCAATGGCTGCACCGCGACTTCCCGCGCAGCCCTGGCCGCGCCACGCAAATAATCCGCCTGTGGATAACTTCTTTGCTCCAGCCCCTTGCGCCCGCGAGCATCCATTTCGCACGCGTCGATAAACTCTTCAAACCGCTGCGGTCGGCGATACACATCAAAACTCTGCAGCAGCTCCAGCAATGTCGAAGCCTTTAACTCCAGCGCGCGGTGGCCATGGGTGTGGTACTGGCCGACCAGCAACGCCAATTCCTGACAATCCTTCGGCGCCTTGAAGCGTTCGTTGACCGCTTTGATCAGCTTCAAACCGTTGTGCTCATGGGCGATGTGCCGCGGCCATTCTGCTTGCGGGGTCAGGCCTTTGCCGAGGTCGTGCAGCAGACCGGCCCAACGAACCGTCAGCGGTTGTTTGTGCCGCGCCGATTGCTCCAAAACGCTGAGGGTGTGCAGGCCAGTATCGATTTCCGGGTGATGCGCTTCCGGTTGCGGCACACCGAAAAGCGCGTCGACTTCCGGCATCAGTACGTTCAGCGCGCCGCAGTCGCGCAGTACCAGAATGAACACCTGCGGCTGATCTTCCATCAGCGCACGGGAGATTTCTTTCCAGCTGCGTTCGGCGGTCAACGCCTGCAGTTCGCCAGACTCGCTGAGCTGGCGCATCAATTCCAGCGTCTCCGGTGCGACAGTAAAGCCCAGCCCGGCATAACGCGCAGCGAAGCGAGCAACGCGCAATACTCGGAGGGGATCTTCGGCGAACGCCGGAGAAACGTGGCGCAGGATCCGGGCTTCCAGATCGCGTTGGCCATGGTACGGATCGGTCAGATTGTGCTGATCGTCCTCGGCCATGGCGTTGATGGTCAGGTCGCGGCGAATCAGGTCTTCTTCGAGCGTCACTTCCGGGCTGGCGTGAAAGGTGAAGCCGCCATAGCCGCGCCCGCTTTTGCGTTCGGTGCGGGCGAGGGCGTATTCCTCGCCGCTTTTGGGATGAAGAAACACCGGGAAATCCGCGCCAACCGGGCGATACCCCTGGGCGAGCATTTCTTCCGCGGTGGCGCCGACCACGACCCAATCGATGTCCGTGACCGGTTTGCCCAGCAAGCGATCACGTACGGCACCGCCAACCTTGAAAATCTGCATAAAAAACCTCCGTTAGCCCGACAGGATAACCCTTGCGTCAGACTTTCGGAGGCTGGAACCGGATCAAAGATGGATCACGGCAAGGTCAAGCCGACCGTAATCCCCTTCGCTGTGCTCGCTGCGTGGCGGAACGTGGTGGGTTTTCATGATCTGGTCGCCTTGCAGGGTTTCCAGATGAATATCGAAGCCCCACAGGCGATGCAGGTGTTTAAGCACCTCTTCAGTGGAATCACCCAGCGGTTTGCGATCGTGCTGCTGGTGACGCAGGGTCAGTGAGCGGTCACCGCGGCGGTCGATGCTGTAGATCTGCACGTTCGGTTCACGGTTGCCGAGGTTGTATTGCGCCGCGAGGGTTTCGCGGATGATCCGGTAACCGGGTTCGTCGTGGATGGCTGGCACCAGCAGATCGTCCTTCTGGTCATCATCGAGAATGCTGAACAGTTTCAAGTCGCGGATTACTTTCGGTGACAGGTACTGCAGGATGAAGCTCTCATCCTTGAAGCTGCTCATCGCGAACTTGATGGTCGACAGCCAGTCGGTCCCGGCGATTTCCGGGAACCAGCGACGATCTTCCTCGGTTGGCTCTTCGCACATGCGCCGGATGTCGCGATACATCGCAAAACCAAGCGCGTAGGGGTTGATGCCGTTGTAGTAGGGGCTATCGAAACCTGGCTGGAACACCACGCTGGTGTGCGAAGTCAGGAACTCCATCATGAAGCCGTCGGTGACCAGCCCTTCGTCGTACAGGTCGTTCATCAGCGTGTAATGCCAGAACGTTGCCCAGCCTTCGTTCATCACCTGGGTCTGGCGCTGTGGGTAGAAATACTGGGCGATCTTGCGCACGATCCGCACGATCTCGCGCTGCCACGGTTCCAGTAGCGGCGCGTGTTTTTCGATGAAGTACAGGATGTTTTCCTGCGGCTCGGCCGGGAAGCGGGCGTTGTCCTTGTCGCTGTACTTGTCCGCGCCTTTGGGAATGGTCCGCCACAGATCGTTGATCTGCTTCTGCATGTGCTCTTCGCGATCCTTCTGCCGGCGGCGTTCTTCTTCGGCGGAGATCGGGTAAGGACGCTTGTAGCGGTCGACGCCGTAGTTCATCAGCGCATGGCAGGAGTCGAGCAGATCTTCCACCGCATCGATGCCGTGGCGCTCCTCGCATTGCATGATGTACTGCTTGGCAAACACCAGGTAATCGATGATCGAACTCGCGTCGGTCCAGGTGCGGAACAGGTAATTGCCCTTGAAGAAGCTGTTGTGGCCGTAGCAGGCATGCGCCACTACCAGCGCCTGCATGCAGATGGTGTTTTCCTCCATTAGATAGGCGATGCACGGGTCGGAGTTGATCACGATCTCGTAGGCCAGGCCCATCTGGCCACGGCTGTAGGATTTTTCAGTGCTGAGGAAGTGTTTGCCGTAGGACCAGTGGTGGTAACCCAGCGGCATGCCCACCGAGGCATAGGCGTCCATCATCTGCTCGGCGGTAATCACTTCGATCTGGTTGGGGTAGGTATCCAGCGCGTAGCGGGCCGCGATCCGGGCGATTTCGCGGTCGTAGGTCTGGATCAGCTCGAACGTCCATTCGGAGCCGGTGGAAATGGGTTGGCGCTTCTGCTCTTTGGCGGTCATGTCACTAACCTGCGCTGGAAGAGTTCACGGAAGACCGGATAGATATCCCCGGCCGAGACCAGTTGCTGCTGGGCAAAAGTGTCAGAGAAGGCTTCGGCGATGCGTTCGTATTCGTACCACAAGGCCTGATGTTCGCGCGGGGTGATCTCCACATAAGTGTAGTACTGCACAAACGGCATGATCTGGTTGATCAGGATGTCGCGGCAGATCGGCGAGTCATCGTTCCAGTTGTCGCCGTCGGAAGCCTGCGCTGCGTAGATATTCCACTCGTTGCTCGGGTAACGCTCGGCCATGATTTCCTGCATCAGTTTAAGGGCGCTGGAAACAATGGTGCCGCCGGTTTCCCGTGAGTAGAAAAACTCCTCTTCATCGACTTCCCGGGCGCTGGTGTGATGGCGGATGAACACCACGTCGATCTTGTCGTAGTTCCGTTTCAGGAACAGGTACAGCAGGATGAAAAAGCGTTTGGCGATGTCCTTGGTCGCTTGGGTCATGGAGCCGGAGACGTCCATCAGGCAAAACATTACGGCTTTCGAACTGGGGTTGGGTTGCTTGATCAGCAGGTTGTACTTCAAGTCGAACGTGTCGAGGAACGGCACACGATGGATGCGCGCACTGAGTTTCTCGACTTCCGCCTCGAGTTCCTGAATATCGCCGAAGTTGTCCGGCTCTTCGCGTCTCAGGCGTTCAAGTTCCGCTTTGACTTCGCGCAGCTTCGCTCGACTGCTGCCGGACAAGGCAATGCGCCGTGCATGGGCTGAGCGAAGGGTGCGGATGATATTGATCCGCGACGGGTTGCCTTCATTGCTGATCCCGGCGCGTACGGTTTTGAAGGTGTCGGTGCCGCTCAGGTTGCGTTTGACCAGATTCGGCAGTTCGAGGTCTTCGAACATGAACTCGAGGAATTCTTCCTGGGTGATCTGGAAGACGAACTCGTCCATGCCCTCACCGGAATTGCCGGCCTTGCCCGGCCCGCGTCCGCCGCCACCTCCCGGCGGGCGGGCGATGTGTTCGCCGGCGGTGAATTCCTTGTTCCCCGGATGGACCACGGTCTGTTTGCCGCCGCGACCATGGTGAAGCACCGGTTCGTCGATGTCGCGACCGGGAATACTGATCTGTTCGCCGTGTTCCATATCGGTAATGGAACGCCGGCTGACCGCCTCTTCGACAGCCTTTTTGATGTGGTCACGGTAACGCCGCAGGAAGCGCTGGCGGTTTACCGTGCTCTTGTTCTTGCCATTGAGACGTCGGTCGATCACATAGCTCATAGACCCCTCCGGGGAGCTTCAAGTCATAAGCTTCAAGCTGCAAGTGAAAGCTCTCCCGTTCCCGAGACCGGTCTCTGCTGTTCTCTTGCAGCTTGTCGCTAGAAGCTTGCAGCTGCTTTATTGCGATTTGCGGACCCGTAGGTACCATTCGGAAAGAAGCCGTACCTGTTTGTCGGTGTAGCCGCGTTCGACCATTCGAGTGACGAAGTCGTTGTGCTTTTGCTGATCCTCTTTGCTGGCCTTGGCATTGAAACTGATGACTGGCAGCAGGTCCTCGGTGTTCGAGAACATTTTCTTCTCGATGACCACCCGCAGTTTTTCGTAGCTGAGCCAGGTCGGGTTCTTGCCGTTGTTGTTGGCCCGTGCGCGCAATACGAAGTTGACGATCTCGTTGCGGAAATCCTTCGGATTGCTGATCCCGGCCGGCTTCTCGATTTTCTCCAGTTCTTCGTTCAGCGCGACGCGGTTGAGGATCTCGCCGGTTTCCGGATCGCGGTATTCCTGATCCTGAATCCAGAAGTCCGCGTACAGCACGTAGCGGTCGAAGATGTTCTGGCCGTACTCGCTGTAAGACTCCAGATAAGCGGTCTGGATCTCCTTGCCGATGAATTCGATATAGCGCGGTGCCAGGTATTCCTTCAGGTAACGCAGATAGCGCTCGCGCGTCTCGGCCTGGAACTGTTCCTGTTCGATCTGCTGTTCCAGCACATAGAGCAGGTGTACCGGGTTGGCGGCGATTTCATGCGGGTCGAAGTTGAAAACCTTGGAGAGAATCTTGAACGCAAACCGGGTCGACAGACCGTTCATGCCTTCGTCGACGCCTGCCGAGTCGCGGTATTCCTGAATCGACTTGGCCTTCGGATCGGTGTCCTTGAGGTTTTCGCCGTCGTAGACGCGCATCTTCGAATAGATGTTGGAGTTTTCCGGCTCCTTGAGGCGTGACAGCACAGTGAACTGCGCGAGCATTTTCAAGGTGTCCGGCGCGCAATGAGCCTTGGCCAGCGAGCTGTTGAACAGCAGTTTGTCGTAGATCTTCACTTCGTCACTGACGCGCAGGCAGTACGGCACTTTGACGATGTAGATCCGGTCGATGAACGCTTCGTTGTTCTTGTTGTTGCGGAAGGTGTGCCATTCCGATTCGTTGGAGTGGGCGAGGAGGATCCCGGTGAAAGGAATCGCGCCAAGACCTTCGGTACTGTTGTAGTTGCCTTCCTGCGTCGCGGTCAGCAATGGGTGCAGCACCTTGATCGGTGCCTTGAACATTTCGACGAATTCCATCAGGCCCTGGTTGGCCCGGCACAGCGCGCCTGAGTAGCTGTAGGCATCGGCGTCGTTCTGTGGGTATTCCTCGAGTTTGCGGATATCGACCTTACCGACCAGTGCGGAAATGTCCTGGTTGTTCTCGTCGCCCGGTTCGGTCTTGGCCACGGCGATCTGGTTGAGGATCGACGGGTAAAGTTTGACCACACGGAACTGACTGATGTCGCCGCCGAATTCGGCCAGGCGTTTGGTCGCCCAAGGCGACATGATGGTGTTCAGGTAGCGCCGTGGAATACCGAAGTCTTCTTCGAGGATCGCGCCATCTTCGGTGGCGTTGAACAGACCCAGTGGCGATTCGAATACCGGCGAACCCTTAATTGCGTAGAAGGGCACTTTTTCAATCAGCTGTTTCAGCTTCTCGGCCAGGGACGATTTACCGCCACCGACGGGGCCGAGCAGATAAAGGATCTGTTTCTTCTCTTCCAGGCCTTGGGCGGCGTGGCGGAAATACGAGACGATCTGGTCGATGCATTCTTCCATCCCGTGGAAGTCTTCAAAGGCCGGATAGCGACGGATTACCTTGTTGGAGAAGATGCGTGACAGCCTCGAATTGGTCGAGGTGTCGAGCAGTTCCGGCTCACCGATGGCCAGTAGTAGACGCTCGGCGGCGGAAACGTAGGCGCTACGGTCTTGCTTGCACAGCTCCAGGTACTCTTGCAGCGAGAGTTCTTCCTGGCGTGTGGACTCGAAGCGTTGTTGGAAGTGGCTAAAGATACTCATGACGTCACCTCGCTCGATACGTGGAGCCGACGCCGGATCACTCAGTCGATGCTGGCAAACAACCGTTTTGGCAGCTGCTTGTTTACCCCCCAGAACACTTTCGCGATCGACAATCGCGAAAGTCACTCCCGATGACCCGTGCGCCGGTGTACCGGCTCTCCCCTGTTTTGGATGGCCTGGGCTTAAGGATAGTTGCTAATTCGGGAGGTAAAGGCGAGATACGTAATTATGTGTGGCAAGACCGTTCGTCTGTCGGCGCAGGCCCATGGCAGCCGGGGCCTGCACGTGACAAAAAAATTATTCGGCGGCGCCTTGGGCAGTTTCCGCAGGATAAGTCGTACGCCACAGCTCGAAGCCGCCGTCCATGCTGTAGACGTCGGAGAAACCCTGACTGATCAGGTACGCCGCGGCACCCTGGCTGGAATTGCCGTGGTAACAGACGACGACGGTCGGTGCATCGAGGTCGGCGCCTTGAATGAAAGCGTGCAGCGAGTGGTTGTCCAGATGCTTCGAGCCACTGATGTGCAGAGCGGCAAAAGTGGCCGGGTCGCGCACATCGACGACAACGGCACCTTGCTCACGCAGGGCCTGGGCCTGTTCCGGGGGGATTCGTTTGAATTCGCTCATGGCGGGTTCCTGTTGCTCGGCTGAAAGCGCAGTCTAACGCGGGACGCTGACTGGCGAAGTTTCGGGGATAAGTGGTGCGACGGTCGGGGCGAGGCCGCCGTGTTCGTCGCATTTGCACGACACGCGCTCGCCGCTGTCGACGTTCATCAGGGTCAGGCTGCCGCCCCAGACACAACCGGTGTCCAGCGCCGAGATGCCCGGCTCATGGATATTGCCTTCGAGTGCCGCCCAATGGCCGAAGATGATGCGCAGGCCTTTGGTTTTGCGATCCTTGTGCTGAAACCAAGGTTTGTAGCCGGGCGGGGCAGTGTCGAGACCTTCCTTGCTCTTGAGGTCGAGCTTGCCTTCGGCGGTGCAGAAGCGCATGCGCGTGAAATAGTTGGTGATGACGCGCAGACGGGCCACACCTTTGAGATCGTTGTCCCATTTCGCTGGCTCGTTGCCATACATGCCGTCGAGGTAGGCGAGCAGCATGTTGTCGTCTCGCAGGGCCGTCTGGACTTCGTCAGCGCACTTCAAGGCGCGGCGTAACGACCACTGCGGTGGAATGCCAGCGTGGACCATGGCGACATCGCGCTGCTCGTCGTAGTGCATAAGCTTTTGTTGACGCACCCACTCCAGCAGTTCGGCACTGTCCGGTGCTTCGAGAATCTCGCGCAGGGTATCGGACTTCTTCAAACGCTCGATGTTTTTCGCCGCTGCCAGCAGGTGCAGGTCGTGATTACCGAGCACGCAGACCAGCGATTCACGCATGCCATACAGAAAGCGCAGGGTTTCCAGCGACTGCGGGCCGCGGTTGACCAGATCGCCGACCAGCCAGAGCCGATCAAGCGCCGGGTCGAACGCGACTTGCTTGAGCAGGCATTTGAGCGGTTCGAGGCAGCCTTGCAGGTCGCCGACGGCGTACGTCGTCATCAGTGCAGGGCTCCGGGGACGGCGAGACGGAAGGGCTTGATGATGGCATCGAAGTGTTTGCCATCGGTGGCAACCATTTCGTAGGTGCCCTGCATGGTACCGACCTTGGTGGTCATGACCGTGCCGCTGCTGTAAGTGTGGCTTTTGCCGACGTCGATCAGCGGTTGCTGGCCGACGACGCCCGCGCCGCGAACTTCTTCGACATGTCCGTCACCGTCGGTGATTACCCAGTGCCGCGACATCAGGCGAGCGGGCTTCTCTCCGTTGTTCTGCACGGTGATGGTGTAGGCGAAGGCGAAGCGGTCGTGCTCGGGTTGCGATTGGTCTGCCAGATAGTGGGTAACGACGCTGACATCGACCTGGTAACGGGAATCGGACATGCAAAGGGCCTTAAGCGAAGCGGAACGCGGGACGTAGCTGATGGGGAATCAGTCTAGGCAAGTATCGGGCAGTAAACCAGAGTGGCGTCCTGCCCGATAGCGTTCATCGCCGGTCAGTCGGCGGCGGGAGTTTCCGGGACTTGTTCGCTGAGCTTGTCAGCCAGGCGCACGAATGCGGCCAGGTCCAGTTGTTCCGGGCGCAGACTGCCATCGACGCCGGCCGCTTCGATCTCGGCAGCGGTCATCAATTGCTTGAGCGTATTGCGCAAGGTTTTACGGCGCTGGTTGAAGGCTTCGCGGACAACGCGCTCGAGCAGGCGATGATCCCTGGCAGGGTGCGGCAGTACGGCGTGCGGCACCAGACGGACGATGGCCGAGTCGACCTTCGGCGGCGGATTGAACGCGCCCGGGCCAACGTTGAATAGATGCTCTACGCGGCAGTGGTACTGAACCATGATCGACAGGCGACCCCAGTCACCACCGCCTGGGCCTGCAGCCAGACGCTCGACCACTTCTTTCTGCAGCATGAAGTGCATGTCGCGAATGATGCTGGCGTTGTTCAGCAGGTGAAAAATCAGCGGCGTGGAGATGTTGTACGGCAGGTTGCCGACCACACGCAGGCTGTTCGGCGCGGCATTGAGCGTGTTGAAGTCGAACTTCAGCGCATCGCCCTGGTGCAGGTTGAAATTACTCTTGCCGGCAAACTGCTGGTTGAGGATCGGGATCAGATCTTTGTCCAGCTCCACCACGTCGAGTTGTGCGCCGGAGGATAGCAGGCCGGCGGTCAGTGCGCCCTGGCCCGGGCCGATTTCCAGCAGGCGGTCTTCAGACTTGGCACTGATGGAGCGCAGGATGCGGTCGATAACGCCGGCATCGTGCAGGAAGTTCTGGCCAAAGCGTTTGCGCGCCTTGTGTTGGTATTGCTCGGTCATAAACGGGTCTCGGCCATCTGGTAGGCGGTTTCCAGGGCGACTTGCAGGCTGCCGGTGTCGATCTTGCCGCTGCCGGCCAGATCCAGGGCGGTGCCGTGATCGACCGACGTGCGAATGATCGGCAGGCCAAGGGTCACGTTGACGGCAGCGCCAAAGCCTTTGTACTTCAGCACAGGCAAACCCTGGTCGTGGTACATCGCCAGCACTGCGTCGCAGTGCTCCAGATATTTGGGGGTAAACAGAGTGTCGGCAGGCAGCGGGCCACGAAGGTCCATGCCCTCGCCGCGCAGGCGCTCTAATGTTGGTTCAATGATGTCGATTTCTTCATGGCCCAGGTGTCCGCCTTCACCGGCGTGCGGGTTGAGTCCGCAGACCAGAATGCGCGGCCGGGCGATGCCGAATTTGTTTTGCAGGTCGCTGTGCAGGATCCGTGTCACGCGCTCCAGCCGTTCGGGTGTGATTGCGTCGGCAATCTCGCGCAGAGGCAGATGAGTGGTCACCAGTGCCACGCGCAAACCGCGGGTGGCGAGCATCATCACCACTTGGGCGGTGTGGGTCAGGTCAGCGAGGAATTCCGTGTGTCCAGAGAAAGCGATGCCGGACTCGTTGATCACGCCCTTGTGCACAGGCGCGGTGATCATCCCGGCAAAATCACCGTTCAGGCAGCCATTGCCGGCGCGGGTCAGGGTTTCGAGGACGAATGCGGCGTTGGCCTTGTCCAGTTGCCCGGCAACCACGGGGGCGCTGAGCGGCGTATCCCAGACGTACAGGCTGTTGGCAGGTGCCGGAGCATCCGGCCAGTGATCCGGCCCGACGTCCAGCAAGTTGACAGCCAGCCCCAGCTGCGCGGCCCGCTCAAGGAGCAGGTCGCGGCTGGTGATGGCAATCAGGGGATGTGGTTGGGCTTGCGAGGCGAGCAGCAGGCACAGGTCGGGACCGATGCCGGCTGGTTCGCCGGGTGTCAGCGCGAAACGCTTGGGTTTCACTGCGCTGCCTGGTCTGCACCAGGGAGTTTGATCTCTACGTACGCTTCGTCACGGATCTGACGCAGCCAGGTTTGCAGCTCTTCGTCGTATTTGCGGTTACGCAGGACGGTCATGGCTTGCTGCTCGCGGGCCTGTTCGGTGCTGTCAGTGGCGCGACGGCCAAGGACTTCCAGCACGTGCCAGCCGTATTGGGTCTGGAACGGCTTGGACAGCTGACCTTGTGGGGTCTTGGCCATCACTTCGCGGAATTCCGGCACCAGTACGTTCGGGTCGATCCAGTTCAGGTCACCGCCGTTGAGCGCCGAGCCCGGGTCTTCGGAGTAGTTTTTCGCCAGTGTGGCGAAATCTTCACCGGCCAGAATGCGCTCGTACAAGGATTGAACCAAAGCCTTGGTCTTCGCTTCATCGCGAATCGGGCTTGGCTTCACCAGAATGTGACGTACGTGCACTTCGTCGCGCATCTGTGCTTCGCCACCACGTTTTTCCAGCAGCTTGAGGATGATGAAACCACCCGGCGTGCGTGCAGGTTGCGTGATGTCGCCAACGGCCATGCTGCTCAACTCGCGGTCGAACGGCGGTGGCAGTTGCGCGGCTTTACGCCAGCCCATGTCGCCGCCTTCCAGCGCGTTGTCGCTGCCGGACTTGGCCACGGCCATCTGGCCGAAGTCCGCGCCTTGCTTGAGTTGCTGGTAAACGTCCATGGCCTGACGGTAAGCGCTCTGAATCGCTTCAGAGTTGGCGCTTTCCGGCGTCGGGATCAGGATGTTGGCCAGGTGCAGCTCTTCGGACAGTTGCATTTTGCCCAGATCGGAAGCGAGGAAGTTCTTCACTTCCTGCTCCGAGACCTGAATACGTTCTGCCACACGACGCTGACGCACACGGCTGATGATCATCTCGCGCTTGATCTGATCACGGGCGTCGTCATAGCTCAGACCGTCGCGAGCCAGAGCGGCACGGAACTGCTCAGCCGACATGTTGTTGCGCTGGGCGATAGTGCCGACTGCCTGGTTGAGTTCTTCGTCAGTGATGCGGATGCCGGAACGTTCGCCGATCTGCAGTTGCAGGTTTTCGACGATCAGGCGCTCAAGCACCTGTTGATCCAGTACGCCAGGAGGCGGCAAGCCGCCGCCACGCTTGGCGATGGTCTGCTGTACTTCGTGGACGCGCTGGTCCAGTTGGCTCTGCATGACCACATCGTTGTCGACGATCGCTACCACTTTGTCGATGGATTGAACTGCGGCATTAGCCGCAGTACCCAGGAACAGCGCGCCCAGCATCAGCGGGCGCAGACAATCAGAAAGCTTGGTCTTCACGTTCACGATAACCTTGAATGCCTTTGTCGAGGAAGCTCTCTACCTTGGCGCCAGTGAGGCCGCCGAGTCCCTTCAGAACAATTTGGAGGAAGACGCCATGGTCGCCTTTTTCGTTTTGCGGAGCTTCCTGGCTGAACTCGTCATAGGAAACCCAGTAACGGTTGATCAGGCGCAGTTTCCAGCAGCAGTTGTCGTACTCGAAACCACCGAAGGCTTCCAGCGTACGGTTACGGTTGTAGTCGTACTGCCAGCGGCTGATCGCGTTCCACTGTGGAACGATCGGCCAGATGACCGAGAAGTCATGCTGCTGGATCTTGTAGTAGTCCTTCACGTAGCCAGGCTGGCCAGGGGTGCCGTAGTCACCACCGCCCACCGACCATTTACCGGTGTTCTGGTCGTAACGAATCTGGTCGTTGCGATAGCGATAGCCGACGTTGATAACCTTGTTCGGGTTGTCTTCTGGCTGGTAGTGGAACATCGCACTGCCGGAGCGTGGGCTGCGGCTGTCCGGGTCCCAGTTGTAATCGGCAGTGGTGCGCCAATCGCGGTTCCAGCGGTATTCGTATTCCAGCGCGTATGGAGATACGTTGGATTTAGCGTCGTCACGGGTTTTGGCGTCGATACCTGGCAATTGAACTTCACGATCCTTGAAGTACAAAGCCTGGCCAACACTGATGCGTTGACGCTCGAAACCGTTATCTTCGATCCAGCGACTGGTCACGCCCAGCGACAGCTTGTTCTCGTCGCCGACGCGGTCGGAACCGGCGAAACGGTTGTCACGGAACAGCGACGAGTAATTGAAGGTGTACTCGCCTGTGTCGAAGACCGGAATGTCGGACTGGTCTTTCTCCGGGACGTAGAGATAGAACAGGCGTGGTTCCAGAGTCTGGCGGTAGTTTTTGCCAAAGAACGACGTGTTGCGGTCGAAGTACAGGCCACTGTCGATGCTGGCGATCGGTACGCCACGATTCTGGTCGCGACTGTATGTGCCATTCAAGCGATCCTGCTCTGCGTTTTGTGACGCAACGTCGCGTTTACCTTGGCCATCGAGGTCAAGGTCGTATTGGGTGTACTGATACTTCAACGAAGGCTTCAGGAAACCATAAGTCCAGTTCAGCGGAAGACTGACTGCAGGCTTCAGATTCAAGCGGTTACCGTTTGCACGGGCCAGACCGAACACGTTCGAGTCCAGGCGACGCTCTACTGTACCGTCCTCATTGGTGAAATTACCTTTGAGCAGGTCGCGTTCGAAGCGCACGATCTCGGTTTCGTACGTGAAATCCAGACCTTGTGGATGGTAAGGCAGCTTCCCGTTGAAGGTGATCTGCGGCAGACGGCCATACGGCGTGATGTTCGAAACAGTAGCCAGCTGGTACTGCTGAGCATTCAGGCGGGCGGTATAGCTGTCACCACGGTAGGTGACCGCGCCCTGCTGGTTCACGAAGTCGCTGGATTTAACACCAATCTGATCGGTCTGCAGATCCTGGAAGTAATACGGATCGCTGATCTTGGTGTAATCAACTTCGGTGAACACACGGGAGTCGAGACCACCCTTGTGCTGCCAGTTGTACATGTAGCGGGTTTTTTCGTAGTCCGTCTGCTTGCTGCGCTCGGTATCGTCATCGTTCAGATACGCCGCACCAAACTGACCTTCACTCGACTTGGTCAGGTAACGGAACTCGCCTTCCACCAGCATGCCACGCTTGCTCATGTAACGCGGGTACAACGTGGCGTCGTAGTTCGGCGCCAGGTTGAAGTAGTACGGCGTGACCAGCATGAAGCCAGTGTCGCTGCCGCTGCCGATGGTCGGCGGCAGGAAGCCCGACTGACGACGGTCGTCGATCGGGAAATAGATGTATGGCGTGTACAGAATCGGGATGTCTTTGACGCGCAGCGTCACGTTGGTCGCGGTACCGAAGCCGGTGGCCGGGTTCAAGGTGATGTTGTTGCCCTTGAGCTGCCAGGCGTTGCTGTTCGGTTCGCACGTGGTGTACGTGCCGTCCTTCAGACGGATGATCGCGTTTTCGGCACGCTTGGCGTACAGCGCGTTACCGCGGATACGCGACTTGTGCATCACGTATTCGGCGTTGTCGACCTTGGCTTCACCGGTGTCGAGCTGCACATCGGCGTGGTCGCCGACAATCAGCGCGCCGTTGTCGCGGATACGCACATCGCCATTGAGTTCGGCGCGGCTCTCGGCCTGATACAGGCTGGCCTCGTCGGACTCGACCTGCATGCTGCCCTGACGCAGGACGACATCACCGGCCAGCGTACCGACTTGATCATCGGTGTTATAGCGCGAGGCTTTTGCGCCGATAAAGGTCGGAGCATCGCTTTTGTTCGTCTTGTCATTCATGCCAGGACGAATCGGTTCGATATAGGCACCAGAGCAGTAAGGCCCGGTCTCGGCCAGTTGAGCGGCGGTGAGCTTCTCGCGCGGAACCCAGTCGAGGTGACTGAAGTCTTCGCTACGGGATTTCAAACCGCGGCCCTTGGCTTCGGTGACCAGCGCTGTTTTAGGCGCTGTGTCGGCAGCCGAACCGTTCTCGGTCGCCGCTTCGCCGGTAGCGCTGACGGCACTGCCGTCATGCACCGGACGCGGTGGCAACGCAGCAGCGGTTGATTTGGGCGCACAGGCCCAACCACCCGAAGCCGAGACGGAGCAGTCATACTGCTCGGCGGCAACAACGAATTGACTGGCCAGAGGTTGCATAGCCAGCAGACTGCCGGTTACCAACAACGGAAATTTTTTACGAAACGCGGGGGATTTCAATGCCATCTTATTAGTCCGGGCTTCCTGCGTGCCATCTGCCCGCGGTGTGGGCCGCACGCCTCTCGATGGTCTGAAAAAGATGCTGGATAATAAAGCATGACCCGCTTGACGGCTAGCGCCGTCGGAGACCCTTGCAATGCCTGACCAAGATGTACGCTTGCAACACCTGAAAGTTTGGCTCGATGAGCAGTTGGCAATCCTGTTTGCAGATCAAGGCTGGGGCCCCGTGCCCCCGGCCACGTTGACCGCGGCCAGCAGCGACGCGAGTTTCCGCCGTTACTTCCGCTGGGAGGGCGAGGGTCGCAGCTTCGTCGTAATGGACGCTCCGCCACCCCAGGAAAACTGCAAACCGTTCGTGGATATCGCTTTTTTGCTGGCGAAATCCGGAATAAATGTGCCGAAAATTTATGCCGAGGACCTCGAGCGCGGATTTCTTTTGCTCAATGACCTGGGCAACCAGACCTATCTCGACGTGATCGATGGCGAAAATGCCGACGCATTGTTCGGCGACGCCCTGCAAGCGCTGTTGGCTTTTCAGCAGTTGCCGATGGTCGCGCCGTTGCCCAGCTACGACGTTGCACTGCTGCGCCGTGAGCTGGAACTGTTCCCTGAGTGGTATGTGAAGCGTGAACTCGGTGTCGAATTTGATTCGACTCAGCAACAGCAGTGGCAGCAGGTCAGCGATCTGCTGATCGATAGCGCACTCGCTCAACCCAAAGTGCTGGTGCACCGCGACTACATGCCCCGCAACCTGATGCTCAGCGAGCCGAACCCTGGCGTGCTGGATTTCCAGGATGCGGTCTACGGCCCGGTGACTTACGACGTGACCTGCCTGTTCAAGGACGCCTTCCTCAGTTGGCCCGAAGAACGCGTGCGCGGCTGGCTGCAAAGCTACTGGCAACAAGCCTCGGCATTGAACATTCCGGTACAGCCGGATTTCGAAGACTTCCTGCGTGCCAGCGACCTGATGGGCGTGCAGCGTCATCTGAAAGTCATCGGCATCTTCGCGCGCATCTGCCACCGCGACGGCAAGCCGCGCTACCTCGCTGACGTGCCGCGGTTCTTCTCTTATATAGAGGCGGTGATTGCGCGTCGTCCTGAACTGGCCGGGTTGCAAGTGCTATTTACCAGCCTGCGGGGTGGAGCAACAGCATGAAGGCAATGATTCTGGCGGCAGGCAAAGGCGAGCGTATGCGCCCGCTGACCCTGACCACGCCGAAACCCCTGGTACGTGCGGGTGGCGTGCCATTGATCGAGTATCACCTGCGCGCCCTCGCGGCCGCAGGATTCAACGAGATCGTGATCAACCACGCCTGGCTCGGTCAACAGATCGAGGATTATCTGGGTGATGGTTCGCAGTTTGGCGTGAGCATTCAGTATTCGCCGGAAGGTGAGCCACTGGAAACCGGCGGCGGGATTTTCCGGGCGCTGCCGTTGCTCGGCGACGATGCGTTCCTGGTGGTCAACGGTGATATCTGGACCGATTACGACTTCAGCGTCCTGCACCAGCCGATTAACGGTTTGGCGCATCTGGTGCTGGCAGACAACCCGGCGCATCACCCCAAAGGCGATTTCACATTGGCCGACGGTCAGGTGATCGATGGCCAGCCTGATGCTGCAACCCTGACCTACAGCGGCATTGCTGTGCTGCATCCGCAGCTGTTCGATGGTTGCTCCGACGGTGCGTTCAAACTGGCACCACTGCTGCGCGACGCTATGGCGGCTGGCGAAGTGAGCGGCGAACGTCTGAAAGGTCACTGGGTGGACGTCGGTACGCACGAGCGTCTGGCCGAAGCTGAAGCATTGATAGAAGCGAGTCGCTGACATGTTGTGGCCAGGGACTCTGATTGGAGCCGGAGCGGGTTTTGCGATCGCCAGCATTCCGGGGGCCATGCTTGGTGCGTTGTTGGGGCAGGCGCTGGATCGGCGTCTGAACCTGCAAAGCTTTGGACATCTGCGGGAAAAACTCGGCGGGCGGCCGATGCTGCGCAACGACGAACTGCTGTTTGTGTTGCTCGGGCGTCTGGCCAAGAGTGACGGGCGGGTTACCGACGGGCATATCCAGCAGGCGCGTAACGAGATGCGTGCGCTGGAAATGAGTGAGCCGGCAACGCGCCGTGCCATTGCGGCGTTTAACCGTGGCAAGTCTGGAAATGACAATCTGCGCGGCTATCTGCGGCGTCTGAGCGCACAACCCCACGCGGCCGAAGGTGTCTTGCGGGCGTGTTGGCGGATGGTCTGGGCCGATGGTCGCGCCGGCGTCAGCGAGCGTGAATTGTTGGCGCAGTGGGGCAAATGGCTGGGCTGGACGCCGCATCAAGTGCAGGCGCTAGCCGGTGATTACGAGCCGGGCAAACGACCGATCGTCAGCGCTGCGGTGAGCTATCAGGAGGCGATGCGTGTATTGGGCGTGTCGGCGTCCAGTGAACCGGCGCAGATCAAACGGGCCTATCGGCGCCTGCTCAGTCGCCATCATCCGGACAAGATTGCCGGCACGGGAGCGACGCCAGCGCAGGTGCGTGAAGCGACCGAGAAAACCCGGGAGCTGCACACTGCCTACACGTTGATTCGTGAGCGGCGGGATTTTCGCTAACCGCTGAAGATTAAAAGATCGCAGCCTTCGGCAGCTCCTGCCTTGGAATGCATTTCCCTGTAGGAGCTGCCGAAGGCTGCGATCTTTTGCTTTTATCAGTCTGTGTTCTGTGGATTCAACCAGCCACGCACCCGGCGGAATAACTGTTCCTGCTCAGCCTTGTTATCCGGCAAAGCCTTTAGCGCAACCTGGCTGAACGCCGAGGTCTTCAAACGCTTGCTCGCCTGCATGCGCTCCAGTGCGGCGTTGCGATCCAGCGGCTTGTCCATGTAGAAGATATCCGCCGTCGGCAGCTTCAGTGTCGGCGTCAGCTCGGCCAGGGGCGGCTTGGCCTTGGCTGGCATCTGCGCATCGACCATGACGAATTTCTCCACCTGCGCCGTTTGTTTCTCGCTCAGGTAGCGCGCGGCCCAATAGGCGCCAGTGCCGTGTCCGAGCACGACAATGCTGCGTGCGCTCTGCTGCTCGGCGTAGGCAATCGCGGCGTCGATGCGCGCGAAGATGCGTTCGGCGTCAGCCTTGGATTGTTCTTCAGTGGTTTCGGCGACCACTTGATCCGCCACTTCGGCTTCGCCACCGGCTGCCTGCTCGATCGGCTGCGCGGTGGTGGCGTCCTTGCTGCCGCTTTCCGGTGCTTTCGGCGCGGCAACGGGCTCGATCACGCGCGGAGCGATGGCATCGCTTTGCAGGTCGGGCAGGGTGATACTCAGGCTGCTCCACTTTGCATCCGGCAGTTTGCGTCGCAATGGGCCGATTGCCTGCGGCCAGTCTGCGGTTTCGCCGGCGCCGGGGATGATGATCACCGCGCCTTTGGGCTCGGCGGTGTTGGCCGGTTTCCACAGGGCAAGGAAGGTGTCGCTGCCGGCCTGCAACTGTTGCTGTTCTTGCGCCGGGACTTTACGTTCCAGTGCGGCGGCCTCTTCCTGACTACGCTCAAGCAGTGGCTGGCGTTCGGCCGGTTTTTCTTCCGCCGGTTTTTCCACCGCAGGGACGGGGTCGGCAGCGTTGACGGAAAACGCACAAGGCAGGAGCAGCGACAGGCACAATGCTGGCATTGCCAGGCGGTAAACAGAGGGCATCGGTTATTCCAGGCCAGAAAGTATCCCGGCAGCCTAATGGGTTGGTCAGAATTTGTCAGTGTACGAGACTTCAATGAAGCGATTTTGCTGCCTGTGGGTTATCGGCTGTTTGTGGTTTCCCTTGATGGGCTGGGCGGCGCCTGCGCCGCCGGCGCATGTTGCGCAATTGTCGGCGAGCCAGCAGCAATGGCTGGCGCAGCACAATGAATTGCGCGTCGGTCTGGTGTTGCAAGCACCGTATGCACAATACGACCGGCGCCTGCAGCGGCTGTCCGGGGCTAACGTCGAGCTGATGAAGTTGTTGGCCAAGACGCTCAATGTCGAACTGAGCTGGCGTAACTTCCAGGATCTTGCACAACTGGAAACCGCCGCGCGCGAGGGCGAGATCGATATCGCTCCGGGCCTTAGCCAGACTCCGAGTGCACTGCGCCTGTGGCAGTTTTCCGATCCTTACATGCGCGTGCCGCAACTGGTGGTCAGTGATCAGAAGTCCAGTGGCGTGGTCGATCTGGAGAAGCTCGACAGCCAGGTCCGCGTCGCCGTGCGCATGCCCAGCAGCACTGCAGACTATCTGCGTAGCAACTTTCCGCATCTGAACCTGCAAGGCGTGCCGCTGGAGCGTCAGGCCTTGCAGTTGCTGTTGACGCAGCAGGCCGCCTACGCCGTGGTCGATGAGGCGCAACTCGGAAGGTTATCGGTAGAGCCGGAGTTCGCCGAACTGGTGGTGGTCGGCGATATCGGCCTGCCGCAACTGCTGCGCGTCGGCTCGCGGCGCGATTGGCCGGAGCTGGCCGGCATCGTGCAAAGTGCCTTGCGCGCGATCCCGGCCAAGGATCTGGAGCAGCTGCACAACCAATGGCTGCAACCGAAATACCCGCGACTGTCCGAGTCGCCCGGCTTCTGGCAGAACCTCAGTCTGTTGTTTGCGGTGATGCTGTTCAGTTGTGTCGCAATCGTGTTCTGGCAACGCCGCCAACAGCACAGCCTTGAGCAGCGATTACTGGCTGCCAGGGAAGACATCGCCTTGCGCGCGGCCAGCGAAGAAGCGCTGCGGTTGACGCAGTTCTCCATCGATCAAAGTACCGTCGGTATCCTCTGGGTCAACTGGGACAGCCATGTGCGCTACGCCAATCGCGCGGCGGAAGTCATGCTCGGCTATCCCTCCGGCGGACTGATCGAGCGGCCATTGATCGACTTCGAGCCGGGTCTGCACATGGACCGCTGGCTCAATCTGTGGAAGCGCGCGCGGGCCAGCGAAGAAGGGCCGCTGAGTTTCGAAACCAGTTGCGTGCGCGCCGACGGCAGTGTTCTGCCGGCGGACGTGTCACTGAGTTTTCTGCGCTTTCGCGACAGCGAATACCTGGTGGTTTACCTCACCGATGTGACCGAGCGTCGACGCGCATTGGCGGCGTTGCAGGAAAGCGAGGCACGTCTGCAAGGTATCGCCGCCAACGTGCCGGGGCTGGTGTTCCGGCTGGAGCGGGCGCCGGTGACCGGGCAGATCGACTTTGCCTACATCAGCGAGGGCAGCGAAAGTCTGGTCGGTTACGCCCCGGCCACCATTGCCCATCGCGACATAGGCCTGCGCAGCCTCGTGCATCCCGACGACAAGGCCAGCTATCACCGCACCCAGGATCAGGCGCTGGACACCGACAGTGACTGGTCATGGCAAGGCCGGATCCTCACGCGGCAGGGCGAGCAGCGCTGGGCCGAGATCAAGGCGATCACCCGGCAACTGGAGGATGGCGCTTACGTCTGGGACGGCATCGTCTGGGACATCTCCGAGAGCAAGCGTATCGAACTGGAGCTGGCGGCCTCCCGTGAGCAACTGCGCGAACTGTCGGCGCACCTTGAAAGCGTGCGTGAGGAAGAGAAGGCGCGCATCGCCCGCGAAGTGCACGATGAACTGGGGCAGATGTTGACCGTGCTGAAGCTGGAGACGTCGATGTGCGAATTGGCTTACGCGCAACTCGATCCCGGTCTGAACGAACGGTTGAACAGCATGAAGCGCCTGATCGCCCAGTTGTTTCAATTGGTGCGCGATGTGGCGACGGCGCTGCGACCGCCGATTCTCGATGCCGGGATTGCCTCGGCGATCGAGTGGCAGGCGCGGCGCTTTGAGGCGCGTACGCAGATCCCGTGTCTGGTGCAAGTGCCGGACAATCTGCCGGCGCTCAGTGATGCCAAGGCGATTGGCCTGTTCCGGATCCTGCAGGAGGCGCTGACCAATGTGATGCGCCATGCCCAGGCGCATACTGTGGAACTGACGCTGGCGCTCGAGGGCGATGAATTGTGTCTGACGGTCAGTGATGATGGCGTAGGATTTGTCCCCGCTGCCGGCCGGCCGACTTCGTTTGGTCTGGTGGGCATGCGCGAACGGGTGCTGATCATGGGCGGGCGGTTGACGCTGGAGAGTGAGCCGGGGGAGGGCACCAGCCTTAAAGTGTGGGTGCCGGTAGATCGCTAAAACATCGCAGCCTTCGGCAGCTCCTACATTGATCGCGTTCCCCTGTAGGTGCTGCCGAAGGCTGCGATCTTTTGCTCTTAAAACAACAACCGAGGAGAGTGCAAGTGATCCGTGTACTGGTAGCCGAAGACCACACCATCGTCCGCGAAGGCATCAAGCAATTGATCGGCCTCGCCAAGGATCTGCAAGTGGTGGGCGAGGCGAGCAATGGTGAGCAATTGCTCGAGACCCTGCGCAACGTGCCGTGCGAAGTGGTCTTGCTCGACATCTCCATGCCCGGCGTCAACGGACTTGAAGCGATACCTCGGATCCGGGCGTTAAACAATCCGCCAGCGATTCTGGTGCTGTCGATGCACGACGAAGCGCAGATGGCCGCGCGGGCGCTGAAGGTCGGCGCAGCCGGGTATGCGACCAAGGACAGCGATCCGGCGCTGTTGCTCACCGCCATTCGCAAAGTCGCGGCGGGTGGGCGTTACATTGATCCGGATCTGGCTGACCGCATGGTCTTCGAAGTCGGCCTGACCGATGCGCGGCCGCTGCATTCGTTGCTGTCCGAACGCGAGTTCTCGGTGTTCGAGCGCCTGGCACAGGGCGCCAACGTCAACGACATCGCCCAGCAACTGGCCCTGAGCAGCAAGACCATCAGCACCCACAAGGCGCGGTTGATGCAGAAGCTCAACATCACCTCGCTGGCCGAACTGGTCAAATACGCGATGGAACACAAACTCCTCTGACCTGAACGCGATCCCCTGTAGGAGCTGCCGAAGGCTGCGATCTTTTGATCTAGATCTTAAAAAACAAGGTCAAAAGATCGCAGCCTTCGGCAGCTCCTACAGAGGGGGGGTGTGGGCATATCTGTTAGCGACAGGCGCTTTTGCTTGTTCTTGCGGCTTGCAGCCTGGCGCTCGTAGCTCGCTTGCCAATGCGCGCCATCCCTGTAGGGCAATCCCTACCCCCAACCTTCCATCCGGCTGAGGCGATTCTCTCCTGCGCCCCGATTTGCGTGCCTGTCAGCAACCACTAGGCTTAATCCACAAGCAGTCATCAACAACAAAGGTGTGGGTATGAGCCAGGTCGAAACAAACGCAGGGGCCAGCGATGTGCTGGTCAGCTTTCGTGGAGTGCAGAAGAGCTACGACGGCGAGAACCTGATCGTCAAAGACCTCAACCTGGACATTCGCAAAGGCGAGTTCCTCACCTTGCTCGGGCCATCCGGTTCCGGCAAGACCACCAGCCTGATGATGCTCGCCGGTTTCGAAACGCCGACCGCCGGTGAAATCCTGCTGGCCGGGCGCTCGATCAACAACGTGCCGCCGCACAAACGTGACATCGGCATGGTGTTCCAGAACTACGCGCTGTTCCCGCACATGACTGTCGCGGAAAACCTCGCATTCCCGCTGACCGTCCGTGGCCTGAACAAAAGCGACGTCAGTGACCGCGTGAAGAAAGTCCTCAGCATGGTTCAGCTCGACGCGTTCGCCTCGCGCTATCCGGCGCAGTTGTCCGGTGGTCAGCAACAGCGTGTGGCGCTGGCCCGCGCGCTGGTGTTCGAACCGCAACTGGTGCTGATGGACGAACCCCTCGGTGCCCTCGACAAACAACTGCGTGAACACATGCAGATGGAAATCAAACACCTGCACCAGCGCCTCGGTGTGACCGTGGTCTACGTGACTCACGATCAGGGTGAAGCGCTGACCATGTCCGACCGCGTGGCGGTATTCCATCAAGGCGAAATCCAGCAGATCGCCCCGCCGCGGACCCTTTACGAAGAACCGAAAAACACCTTCGTCGCCAACTTTATCGGCGAGAACAACCGCCTTAACGGTCGCCTGCTCAGCCAGAGCGGCGAGCGCTGCGTGGTCGAGTTGGGCCGTGGCGAAAAAGTCGAGGCGCTGGCGGTCAATGTCGGTCAGGCCGGCGAACCGGTGACCCTGTCGATCCGTCCGGAGCGCGTCAGCCTCAACGGATCCAGCGATCAATGCGTTAACCGCTTCTCAGGGAGGGTGGCGGAATTCATCTATCTGGGCGACCACGTCCGGGTGCGCCTGGAAGTCTGCGGCAAGACCGACTTCTTCGTGAAACAACCGATTGCCGAGCTCGATCCAGCGCTCGCGGTCGGTGACGTGGTTCCGCTTGGCTGGCAGGTCGAGCACGTTCGCGCGCTTGATCCACTTCTAGAGGCGCATTAATCGCCCCGGCAATACCAACACCAACCCTGCACGTGGAGAGAACAATAAATGTTGAGATCCCTGAAGTTCACCGCCCTGACCCTGGGCCTGATGGGTGCGGCCAGCGCGATGGCCGCCGGCCCGGATTTGACCGTGGTGTCGTTTGGCGGGGCGAACAAGGCGGCGCAAGTCAAAGCCTTCTATGCACCGTGGGAAGCGGCGGGCAACGGCAAGATCGTTGCCGGCGAATACAACGGCGAAATGGCCAAGGTCAAAGCCATGGTCGACACCAAGAGCGTGTCATGGGATCTGGTCGAAGTTGAATCGCCAGAGCTGTCCCGTGGTTGCGACGAAGACATGTTCGAACAACTCGACCCGGCACTGTTCGGCAAGACTGAAGACTACGTCAAAGGCGCAATCCAGCCGTGCGGCGTGGGTTTCTTCGTCTGGTCGACCGTACTGGCTTACAACGCCGACAAGCTGAAAACCGCACCAACCAGCTGGGCGGATTTCTGGGACACCAAGAAATTCCCGGGTAAACGTGGCCTGCGTAAGGGCGCCAAGTACACCCTCGAATTCGCTCTGATGGCCGATGGTGTGGCGCCGAAAGACGTCTACAAAGTGCTGGCCGGCAAGGACGGTCAGGACCGTGCGTTCAAGAAGCTCGATGAGTTGAAACCAAGCATTCAATGGTGGGAAGCCGGCGCGCAACCGCCGCAGTATCTCGCTTCCGGTGACGTGGTCATGAGCTCGGCTTACAACGGTCGCATCGCTGCCGTGCAGAAAGAATCCAACCTGAAAGTGGTGTGGAACGGCGGCATCTACGACTTCGACGCCTGGGCTATCCCGAAAGGTCTGGACGCCAAGCGCGCGGAAGCGGCGAAGAAATTCATCGCCTTCTCGGTACAGCCGCAGCAGCAGAAGACCTACTCGGAAAACATCGCTTACGGCCCGGCTAACACCCAAGCCGTACCGCTGCTGGCCAAGGATGTTCTGAAAGACATGCCGACCACCCCGGAAAACATCGCCAACCAGGTGCAGATCGACGTCAGCTTCTGGGCTGACAACGGCGAGCAACTGGAGCAGCGCTTCAACTCCTGGGCGGCGAAATAAGCAGAACCTGGTGAGGGTGGGCTTGCCCACCCCTGTGGGAGCGAGCCTGCTCGCGAAAGCGGTAGATCAGCCAGCATAGATGTTGAACGTGCTGGCCTCTTCGCGAGCAGGCTCGCTCCCACAGGTAGCTGTGTTTCAACACAACAGCGGTGGTTCACCACCTCTGTCACGATCAAAGATTTGCGGAGTACGTCATGGCCATCGCCGTTCCCCTGAACGAGGGCAACAGCCCCACCTTGAAGCAGAAGCTCAAGCACGCCGAGCGGGTCAACCGCTGGAAGGCGCAGGCGTTGATTGCGCCGCTGGTGCTGTTTCTGTTGCTGGTGTTTCTGGTGCCGATCGTGGCGCTGCTCTACAAAAGCGTCGGCAACCCCGAAGTGGTCGGCGGCATGCCGCGCACCGTGGCGGCCATCGCCAGTTGGGACGGCCGTGGCCTGCCCGCTGAACCGGTCTACAAGGCTGCCGGCGAAGATCTCGCCGAAGCCCGCAAAAACCAGACGCTGGGCGATCTGTCCAAGCGCTTGAACATGGAGTTGGCCGGCTATCGCAGCCTGCTGACCAAAACCGCCCGGGCGCTGCCCTTCGCCAGCGAACCGGCCTCTTATAAAGAAGCCCTCGAAGGTCTCGATGAGCGTTGGGGCGATCCGGCCTACTGGCAAGCGGTCAAACGCAACACCAGCAGCATCACCCCGTACTACTTGCTGGCAGCGGTCGATCACCGTATCGACGACCTCGGCGAAATCGCTCCGGCGACCCCGGATCAGGCGATCTACCTCGACATCTTCGCCCGCACCTTCTGGATGGGTCTGGTCATCACCGTGATCTGCCTGCTGCTCGCGTATCCACTGGCTTACCTGCTGGCGAACCTGCCATCGCGGCAAAGCAACCTGCTGATGATTCTGGTGCTGCTGCCGTTCTGGACCTCGATTCTGGTACGCGTGGCGGCGTGGATCGTGTTGCTGCAGTCGGGCGGCCTGATCAACAGCGCGCTGATGGCCATGGGCATCATCGATAAACCGCTGGAACTGGTGTTCAATCGCACCGGTGTGTACATCTCGATGGTGCACATCCTGCTGCCGTTCATGATCCTGCCGATCTACAGCGTAATGAAAGGCATCTCGCCGACTTACATGCGCGCGGCGATTTCCCTTGGTTGCCATCCGTTTGCCAGTTTCTGGCGGGTGTACTTCCCGCAGACCTATGCCGGTGTCGGCGCCGGTTGCCTGTTGGTGTTCATCCTCGCCATCGGCTACTACATCACCCCGGCGCTGCTCGGCAGTCCGAACGATCAAATGGTCAGTTACTTCGTCGCCTTCTACACCAACACCAGCATCAACTGGGGCATGGCCACCGCACTGGGCGGGCTGTTGCTGCTGGCGACCGTGGTGCTTTATCTGATTTACAGCTGGCTGGTCGGCGCCAGTCGCCTGCGCCTGAGCTAAGGGGAATTCGAAATGCTGAGTCCTTACATGTCGCCTATTGAACGGGTGTGGTTCTACAGCCTGCGGATCCTCTGCGGCCTGATTCTGTTGTTCCTGATTCTGCCGGTGCTGGTGATTATTCCGTTGTCGTTCAACTCCGGGAGTTTTCTGGTCTATCCGCTGCAGGGCTTTTCGCTGCAGTGGTATCACGACTTTTTCGCCTCGGCGGAATGGATGCGCGCGCTGAAGAACAGCATCATCGTCGCTCCGGCGGCAACGGTGCTTGCGATGGTCTTCGGCACGCTGGCGGCGATTGGCCTGACCCGTGGCGACTTCCCTGGCAAATCCTTGGTAATGGCGTTGGTGATCTCGCCGATGGTGGTGCCGGTGGTGATCATTGGTGTGGCGAGCTATCTGTTCTTCGCGCCGTTGGGCTTGGGCAATAGCTTCTTTTCGCTGATCGTCGTGCATGCGGTGCTGGGTGTGCCGTTTGTGATCATCACGGTGTCGGCGACATTGCAGGGGTTTAACCACAATCTGGTGCGGGCGGCGGCGAGTCTCGGTGCTTCGCCACTGACCGCGTTCCGCCGGGTGACCTTGCCGCTGATTGCGCCGGGGGTGATTTCCGGGGCGCTGTTTGCCTTTGCGACTTCGTTTGATGAAGTGGTGGTGACACTGTTTCTTGCCGGGCCTGAGCAGGCGACGCTGCCACGGCAGATGTTCAGCGGAATTCGCGAAAACCTCAGCCCGACCATTGCGGCTGCTGCTACGTTGCTGATTGCCTTTTCCGTCATTTTGCTGCTGACCCTGGAGTGGCTGCGCGGGCGTAGCGAGAAACTGCGCACCGCCCAGGTCTGAACCCAGCCCCCTGCCGGAACCGAATCGTCCTCTGTAGGAGCTGCCGAAGGCTGTGATCTGTTGATTTTGCTTTTAGATCAAGATCAAAAGATCGCAGCCTTCGGCAGCTCCTACAGGGGGAAGTCGTTCAAAGGGTTCGCGCGGTCATTCACCACCTGAATAGCAGACAACCCCAAATCCCCAGCTAATCTTGTGCCCAGCTCCCACATCTATAAGAGGCTGCGCACGATGAGTCTGTCCCAGTTCAAAATCGCTCACAAACTGATCACCGGCGCCGCCGCCATCGAACAACTGGCCGCCGAACTCACGCGTCTGGATATCGACAACCCACTGATCGTCACCGACGCCGCGCTGGTCAAGTCCGGCACCGTGGAGCTGGCGCTGTGCCAATTGGGCGGTCGTGACTACGAGATCTTCGACCGCGTACTGCCGGACCCGGAAATCGCCATCGTCGAAGACTGCATGCGCGTTTACCGCGAAGGCGGGCATGACGGCTTGATCGGCCTCGGTGGCGGCAGTGCCATCGACATCGCCAAAAGTGTTGCCGCGTACGCCGGTTATCACGGTGCGCTGGAAGACCTGTTCGGTGTCGACCAAGTGCCACGCAAGGGCCCGCCGCTGATCGCCATCCCGACCACCGCCGGCACCGGTTCGGAAGTGACCAATGTCGCCATCCTTTCCGACAAAGTCGCGCAACTGAAGAAAGGCATCGTCAGCGACTTTCTATTACCGGACGTGGCGCTGGTCAGCCCGCAGATGACCCTGACCTGTCCGCGCAGCGTCACCGCTGCGAGTGGCGTCGACGCCTTGGTGCACGCGATCGAATCCTATCTGTCGGTCAACGCCTCGCCGATCACCGACTCGCTGGCCATCGGCGCTATCAAACTGATCGCCAACGCGCTGCCCAAGGCTTATGCCAACGGTGCCAACCTGCAAGCCCGGGAAGACATGGCCACCGCCAGCCTGATGGCCGGCATGGCATTCGGCAATGCCGGGGTCGGCGCGGTGCATGCGCTGGCGTATCCGCTGGGCGGGCGATTCAACATTGCCCATGGCGTCAGCAATGCCTTGCTGCTGCCGTATGTCATGACCTGGAACAAGATGGCCTGCGTCGAACGCATGCAGGATATTGCCGAAGCCATGGGGGTGAAGACTGCTCATCTGAGTGCAGCCGAAGCAGCAGACAAAGCCGTGCAGGCGATGACCGATTTATGTGTGGCGGTGGAAATCCCTGCCGGCCTGCGCAGTTTCGGTGTGCCGGAAGAGGCGATCCCGGCGATGGCCGTGGAGGCAGCGGGGATCGAGCGGCTGATGCGCAACAACCCGCGCAAACTCAGCGCTGTCGACATCGAGAAGATTTACCGCGCGGCGTATTGAGTCAGCGCTGGTCATCCGTCATGGCACAACCCAATCATCGCGGTCACGGTGCGCGCGCGGAAACTTGAGGTATACAATGCGCGCCATCGTGATTTAGCTCAGAAAAGGTGCGTCATGCAGCCCTTCGTTATTGCTCCGTCGATTCTCTCCGCCGACTTCGCCCGCCTCGGCGAGGAAGTAGACAACGTTCTCGCCGCTGGCGCCGACTTTGTCCACTTCGACGTCATGGACAACCACTACGTGCCAAACCTGACCATCGGTCCGATGGTTTGCGCGGCATTGCGCAAGTACGGCGTCACCGCGCCGATCGACGCACACCTGATGGTCAGCCCGGTGGATCGCATCGTTGGCGACTTCATCGAGGCCGGTGCCACCTACATCACCTTCCACCCGGAAGCCACGCTGCACGTCGATCGCTCGCTGCAGCTGATCCGTGAAGGCGGTTGCAAATCCGGTCTGGTGTTCAACCCGGCGACCCCGCTGGACGTGCTCAAGTACGTGATCGACAAGGTCGACATGGTCTTGCTGATGAGCGTCAACCCGGGCTTCGGCGGGCAGAAGTTCATTCCCGGCACCCTCGACAAACTGCGCGAAGCGCGGGCGATCATCGATGCGTCGGGCCGCGACATCCGTCTGGAAATCGACGGCGGCGTCAACGTCAACAACATCCGCGAAATCGCCGCTGCTGGCGCTGACACCTTTGTTGCCGGCTCGGCGATCTTCAATGCGCCGAACTATCAGGAAGTCATCGACAAGATGCGTTCCGAACTGGCGCTGGCTCGCCCATGAGTGGGTTTGAGCAGCTGTTCCCGGGGAAACTGCCACGGCTGGTGATGTTCGATCTGGATGGCACACTGATCGACTCGGTTCCGGACCTGGCAGCCGCGGTGGACACCATGCTGCTCTCCCTCGGCCGTCAACCGGCGGGCATCGATTCGGTGCGCGAGTGGGTGGGTAACGGCGCGCCGGTCCTGGTGCGCCGCGCCTTGGCCGGTGGCATCGATCATTCGGCGGTGGATGACGTCGAGGCCGAGCACGCGCTGGAAGTATTCATGGACGCCTACGGTGCGAGCCATGAGCTGACCGTGGTCTATCCCGGCGTGCGCGACACCCTCAAGTGGCTGCAAAAGCAGGGCGTGGTCATGGCGCTGATCACCAACAAGCCGGAGCGCTTCGTCGCGCCGCTGCTCGATCAAATGAAGATCGGCCGCTACTTCAAGTGGATCATCGGCGGCGATACCTTGCCGCAGAAGAAGCCTGACCCGGCGGCGCTGTTCTTTGTGATGAAAATGGCCAACATCCCGGCCTCGCAGTCGCTGTTTGTCGGCGACTCGCGCAGCGACGTGTTGGCGGCGAAAGCGGCGGGGGTCAAATGCGTGGCACTGAGTTATGGCTACAACCACGGCCGACCGATTGCCGAGGAATCGCCGGCACTGGTGATCGACGATCTGCGCAAGCTAATTCCCGGTTGCCTAGGTTCCGCCGCTGAGATAACGTTGCCCGACGCTGCTCAATCCCATTCTGGAAACGCCATCGTGGTGGTCACTCGCAAACTCTGGATGAAAGTCATCAAGGCCCTGGCCCGCTGGCGTTGGCGCGCCTGACTTGTTCCTGGCCGGCCTGCCGGCGCGTTTGCATACCTGACTGATTTGCCCCTCACACCACGAGGCACCTTATGATCCGCGAAGAATTCCTGCGCTTGGCCGCTGACGGCTACAACCGCATTCCGTTGGCCTGCGAAACCCTGGCCGACTTCGACACGCCGCTGTCGATCTACCTGAAACTGGCCGACCAACCCAACTCCTACCTGCTCGAATCGGTGCAGGGCGGCGAGAAATGGGGCCGTTACTCGATCATCGGCCTGCCGTGCCGCACCGTACTGCGGGTTCACGACCATCACGTGAGCATCACCGTTGATGGCGTCGAGACCGAAAGCCACGACGTTGAAGATCCGCTGGCCTTCGTCGAAACCTTCAAGGCGCGCTACAACGTGCCGACCATCGCTGGCCTGCCGCGCTTTAACGGCGGTCTGGTCGGTTACTTCGGTTACGACTGTGTGCGCTATGTCGAGAAGCGTCTGGGCAAATGCCCGAACCCGGATCCGCTGGGTGTGCCGGACATTCTGCTGATGGTCTCCGACGCCGTTGTGGTGTTCGACAACCTCGCCGGCAAGATGCACGCGATCGTGCTGGCCGACCCTGCGCAGGCGGATGCCTTCGAACAAGGTCAGGCGCAATTGCAGGCATTGCTGGAAAAACTGCGTCAGCCGATCACCCCGCGCCGTGGCCTGGATTTCAGCAAGCAGCAAGCGGCTGATCCGCTGTTCCGTTCGAGTTTCACTCAGAACGATTACGAAAAAGCCGTCGACACCATCAAGGAATACATCCTTGCCGGTGACTGCATGCAGGTCGTGCCGTCGCAGCGCATGTCGATCGACTTCAAGGCTGCACCGATCGATCTGTACCGCGCGCTGCGTTGCTTCAACCCGACGCCGTACATGTACTTCTTCAACTTCGGCGACTTCCACGTCGTTGGCAGTTCGCCGGAAGTACTGGTGCGGGTTGAAGACAATCTGATCACTGTGCGTCCGATTGCCGGTACTCGCCCACGTGGCGCCACCGAAGAAGCGGATCTGGCGCTGGAAGAAGACCTGCTGTCGGACGACAAGGAAATCGCTGAGCACTTGATGCTGATCGATCTCGGTCGTAACGATACGGGGCGTGTCTCGGAAATCGGCTCGGTAAAACTCACCGAGAAAATGGTCATCGAGCGTTATTCCAATGTGATGCACATCGTTTCCAACGTCACCGGCCAGTTGAAACAAGGGCTGACGGCGATGGATGCACTGCGGGCGATTCTGCCGGCGGGCACCTTGTCGGGCGCGCCGAAGATTCGTGCGATGGAGATCATCGATGAGTTGGAGCCGGTCAAGCGTGGTGTGTATGGCGGTGCGGTCGGTTACTTTGCCTGGAACGGCAACATGGACACCGCGATTGCGATTCGCACGGCGGTGATCAAGAACGGCGAACTGCACGTACAGGCCGGTGGCGGCATCGTTGCCGACTCGGTGCCGGCGCTGGAATGGGAAGAAACCCTGAACAAACGCCGCGCGATGTTCCGCGCCGTGGCCCTCGCCGAGCAAACCCCCGACTGACACCAACCCTCTTTGGGGGAGGGCTGGTGTGGTATGGGGATTTATGTGTGGTGTGGGATTCATTGTGGCGAGGGGATTTATCCCCGATGGGGCGCGAAGCGGCCCTAAAACCTGCAACACGGATTCTTCAGGTGTACCGTGCGAAATGGCTTTGCGACTGCTGCGCAGCCGGTCGGGGATAAATCCCCTCACCACAGGTAAATGTCTCTCACCCCAGAAAATGATCCATAAAAAAGCGGCGCCTGTGAGGGCGCCGCTTTTTTTGTGCCTGGGATTTAGAAGTCCAGAACGACCCCGACGTTAACGCCCTGCTGGGTAAAGTCATCATCCTTGCGCAACGAGTAACCGCCGCGCAGGGCCAGATCCGGCGTGAGCTTGTGGCTGACGCCCAGACTCAAGCGGTTCAAATGACTTTGTGGCGTATAGCCCTCAAGTGTGAAGTCATTCGCCGGCAAGGTATTGAGCGCGATGTTGACCTTCTGCACGTCATCTTCGTACTCACGCTCGTGGGCGTACTCGCCGAACACCTGAGTTTGCGGGGTGATGTTGTATTTGCCCTGCAAGCCCAGGCCAAGACGTTTCGAGTCGCGGGTCTGATCATCGAAGGTCAGCGCCGTGGCGCGGTTGCTCTTCTCGGAATAGCCATCGACATCAACGCTGGCGTAGTCGGCGCTGACAAATGGCGACAGGTGCCACGCGCTGCCCGGCTGGGCGATGTCGTAACCGACGCGGGCGCTGAAGGCCCAGAGGCTACCGTCAGTGTCGCCTTTTTCCGCGCCTTCGCTCACGCCCAGATCAAACTGGCGCTTGAGGTTGTCGTAGTCGAGTTTGCCGCCGGTCAACGCCGCGTCAGCCCACCAGCGGTTTTGCTGGAATTGGGCAAATGCCGTGGCCATGTAGCTGTTGAGTTTGTAGTCCGAATCGTTATGACCGGCCTCCAGATTCTGTCGGTAGAAACCGCCCGCCACACCGACGCGCCACGCTTCATTCAAGCGGTAGCTGCCGCCGACGTTGAGGTTGTAACCGCTGCCATCGGCGCCGGCGCCGCTGCTTTGGCTGTCGACATCCAGATGTTGGCCGCCCGCCGAAACAATCGCCCGCCATTGGCCGACCGCTTGCCAGTTTTCCCAGTCCGCCTGCCATTGGTTGCGCAGTTCATCCTGATGCGCGCGCAGCGTGGCGTGGGCCATTTCTGGTAGCAGCGTCAGTTCCCACGGCGCGGCGAGCAAGGAATAGGCGTAGTCGGAAATCAGCTTTTGCCCGGCCTCGGTCGGGTGCACACCGTCGTTGTAAATCAGCTTGGTCGGGTCCGGTGTTGCACTGTTGATCCCGTAACGGGCGTTCTCGGTGCAGCTGCTGCCACTGAAGCAGGTTGCGGTCAGGTTCTGATCGGTCGCCAGGCCAAAGCGGCCAGGATCGGCAAATACCTCCGACAGCAGTACCGGAATGTTCAGCGGAATGACCTCGGCGTTGATCCCTTGCAGGCGAGTAACCAGCTGGTTGTTGAACTGCGTGGCGAGCTGGCTGCTGAAGGCTTGCAGCGGCGTACCGTTGATTGCTGGCGTCAGGCCGACATCAGGCAACAGCCAGACCATCACGTATTTGGCACCGGCGGTTTGCAGGGTCTGCACGCTGTCGGCGAGTCGATCTGCCGCCGCGTTGGCCTGGGGCAGGCTGAGAATCCGGCCTTGCAGGAAGTCGTTACCGCCGCCGGAAATGTAATACAGCGCATTCGGGTCGGCGCGGAAGCCGTTCGAGGGCAGGTAGCCGGCGCGGGTGCGTTCACCGGTGGCGGATTGCGTGGTGATCGAATCGAGAATCTGGTCGGTGCGATAGCCGCCGACCGCCCAGTTGTTGCCGTCCGGCTGGCCGTTGTCGGCGCGCACGGCGGAACTGGAAGAGGCTGTCTGGTCTGGCGAAAAGCCAAGGCGTCCACCGAGCAACTGCGTGGAATTCAATGAATACAGTTCACCGCTGCCATTCTGATAGATCGGGCCGGTACGGTTGGTGTAGCGCTCGGTGGAGCCGGCCGGGCCGCCGGTGTCGGTAAAGGTCCCGGCATCGTTCAGGCTGTCGCCGAAAACAATGAAATTCGAATAAGGATTGGGTGCTGCATTCGCTTGGGCGCAGGCCAATGCGAGCAGGCAGCCGGCCAGCGGTACAAACAACGTCTGTTTGATCATGAGCAAGTCCGTTTAGTTATTGTTGTAGGTGAACGAAACGACAGTACCAAAAACTCCCGGCGTTTTGCCATCGGTCGCGAATCCTCCCCCGGTTTTATCTCCCGCAGCCCCGGCCATATTGCACGCTCCGCCCAGCTAAGTTACTGTGCCGGAACGTATGAACGAGACCTTCCCCGTGTTGATCACCAGCAAACTTCTGGATCAAGTCATCAAGGCACACGCCCGCTGGCGTTGGCGCGCCTGAATCTTTTCTGCCGGCCCCGCCGGATCTGTATCGCTTTGCCTTCCTTGCCTGTTTGAAATGCCGCTGTGCCGACGCGTCCTCCTGCGTCCGACATCGTGCAGCGCCCTGCGGGCAAGTGATCTGAAGGCTGTTTTCAAATCAGAATTCAAGAGGTTCGACACGCCATGTTGCTGATGATCGACAACTACGACTCCTTTACTTACAACGTTGTGCAATACCTCGGCGAGCTGGGTGCCGAAGTCAAAGTGGTGCGCAACGACGAACTGACCATCGCTGAAATCGAAGCGCTCAAGCCTGAGCGCATCGTGGTGTCCCCCGGCCCATGCACGCCGACCGAAGCCGGCATCTCCATTGATGCGATCAAGCACTTTGCCGGCAAGCTGCCGATTCTCGGCGTCTGCCTCGGCCACCAGTCCATTGGCCAAGCCTTTGGCGGCGATGTCGTGCGGGCGCGTCAGGTGATGCACGGTAAGACTAGCCCGGTATTCCACGAGGACAAGGGCGTCTTTGCGGGCCTGAATCATCCGCTGACCGTCACCCGCTATCATTCGCTGATCGTCAAGCACGACACGTTGCCTGATTGCCTGGAACTGACCGCGTGGACCCAACACGATGACGGTTCGGTCGACGAAATCATGGGCCTGCGGCACAAGACCCTGAACATTGAGGGCGTACAGTTCCACCCCGAGTCGATCCTGACCGAGCAGGGCCATGAGCTGTTTGCCAACTTCCTCAAACAAACCGGCGGCACGCGCTAAGGACTTCCCATGAATATCAAGACAGCCCTGAGCCGTATCGTCGATCACCTCGACCTCAGCACCGATGAGATGCGCGATGTGATGCGCGAAATCATGACTGGCCAATGCACCGACGCGCAGATCGGCGCGTTCATGATGGCCATGCGCATGAAGAGCGAGAGCATCGACGAGATCGTCGGCGCCGTCTCGGTGATGCGCGAGCTGGCCGACCAGGTCGAACTGAAGACCCTCGACGGCGTGGTCGATGTGGTCGGCACCGGCGGTGACGGTGCAAACATCTTCAACGTGTCGACCGCCTCTTCGTTTGTCGTCGCGGCGGCCGGTTGCACCGTCGCCAAGCACGGCAACCGTGCGGTATCGGGCAAGAGCGGCAGTGCCGACTTGCTGGAAGCTGCCGGCATCTACCTGAACCTGACGCCGGTGCAGGTTGCCCGTTGCATCGACAATGTCGGCATCGGCTTCATGTTTGCCCAGACCCACCACAAAGCCATGAAGTACGCCGCCGGCCCGCGCCGCGATCTCGGCCTGCGCACACTGTTCAATATGCTCGGCCCGCTTACGAATCCGGCCGGTGTGAAACATCAGGTGGTGGGCGTGTTCACCCAGGCACTGTGCCGGCCATTGGCCGAAGTCTTGCAGCGCCTGGGCAGCAAGCATGTGCTGGTGGTGCATTCGAAGGACGGCCTGGACGAGTTCAGCCTCGCCGCACCGACTTTTGTTGCCGAACTGAAGAACAACGAAATCACCGAATATTGGGTCGAGCCGGAAGACCTCGGCATGAAGAGCCAGAGTCTGCACGGCCTCTCGGTCGAAGGCCCGGAAGCGTCGCTGGCGCTGATCCGTGATGCTCTCGGCAAGCGCAAAACCGAAAACGGCCAGAAAGCCGCCGAAATGATTGTGCTAAACGCCGGTGCCGCGCTGTACGCCGCCGACGTGGCGAGTAGTTTGAAACAGGGCGTTGAGCTTGCGCACGACGCCCTGCACACCGGTCTTGCTCGGGAAAAACTCGAGGAGCTGGGTGCATTTACCGCGGTATTCAAAGTGGAGAATGAGGGATGAGTGTACCGACGGTTCTGGAAAACATTCTGGCCCGCAAAGTCCAGGAAGTCGCCGAGCGTAGCGCTCGTGTGAGCCTGAGCGAGCTGGAAAGTCTGGCCAAGGCGGCCGATGCACCCCGTGGTTTTGCCCAGGCACTGCTGGCGCAGGCCAAGAAAAAGCAGCCAGCGGTGATCGCCGAAATCAAAAAGGCCTCGCCGAGCAAAGGCGTGATCCGCGAGAACTTCATCCCGGCCGACATCGCCAAAAGCTACGAGAAGGGCGGGGCGACCTGTCTGTCCGTGCTGACCGACATCGACTACTTCCAGGGCGCCGACGCCTACCTGCAACAGGCCCGTGCCGCGTGCAAACTGCCGGTGATCCGCAAGGACTTCATGATCGATCCTTACCAGATCGTCGAAGCCCGTGCCCTGGGCGCTGACTGTGTGCTGCTGATCGTCTCCGCACTGGATGACGTGAAAATGGCCGAACTGGCCTCTGTTGCCAAAAGCGTCGGTCTCGATGTGCTGGTCGAAGTGCACGACGGCGATGAACTGGAACGCGCGCTGAAAACCCTCGATACGCCGCTGGTCGGGGTCAACAACCGTAATCTGCACACCTTCGACGTCAGTCTGGAAACCACCCTCGACCTGCTGCCGCGCATTCCGCGTGATCGCTTGGTGATTACCGAGAGCGGCATCCTCAATCGTGCCGATGTCGAACTGATGGAAATCAGCGACGTGTATTCGTTCCTGGTCGGCGAAGCGTTCATGCGCGCGGAAAACCCGGGCACTGAACTGCAGCGTCTGTTCTTCCCGGAGCGTGGTACTTCGATCAGCGGTTCGACCCTCGACTGATAGTCTTTCAGACCGAGTCGACTCTTTCGCGAGCAGGCTCGCTCCCACATTCGGAATGCATTTCCCCCCTGTGGGAGCGAGCCTGCTCGCGAAGGGGCCATCGAAGCCGCTAAAGATTTCCATGTTGCCGGAGCCTTCCATGTCGCTGCCAATCCCCCTGACCATCGAAGCCGGCCTGCAAGCCGAACAGGACTTGCTGGCCTCGGTCTGCGCCGGCGACGCGGAATTCGGCCTGTTGTTCTGGCAACCCAGCGATCGCGCCTTGGTCATGCCGCGCCGCCTCAATCGTCTGCCCGGTTTCGACCATGCCTGCGAAATCTCCGCCGCCGCTGGCTGGCCAGTCCTGCTGCGTGAAACCGGCGGCGAACCCGTCCCGCAATCTGCCGCGACAATCAACATCGCCCTGGTCTATGCACCACCGCGCAGCGAAGGCGATCTGAACCGCATCGAAACCGGCTACCACCGTCTCTGCGATCCGATCTGTCAGTTACTGGATGAGTTGGGTGGCATATCATCGTTGGGTGAAATCGACGGTGCATTTTGCGACGGCCGTTTCAACGTCAACCTCGACGGCCGCAAAATGGTCGGTACGGCCCAGCGCTGGCGACAGAGTCAGGGCGGACAGCGTTCGGTCGGACTGGTGCACGGTGCGATGCTGATGGATAACGAACGAGAATCGATGGTTGCGGCGGTCAATCGCTTCAACGAAGCCTGTGGCCTTGAGCAGCGGGTGCGTGCGGAGAGCCACATTGCCCTGCACGAGAAATTCAACGCGCCACAGGCCTTGGCGCGTCTCGATGAGTTGTTTCATTTGATGCTGGCGCAGATTTATAGCGCCTGACTTTCGAGCTTAGCGCGTACCGAAGACCACCATGGTCTTGCCTTTCACATCGACCAGGTTACGTTCCTCAAGATCCTTGAGCACGCGACCGACCATCTCCCGCGAGCAGCCAACAATCCGGCCGATTTCCTGACGGGTCACCTTGATCTGCATGCCATCCGGGTGTGTCATCGCGTCCGGCTGCTTGCACAACTCCAGCAGGCAGCGTGCCACTCGGCCGGTCACGTCAAAGAACGCCAGATCGCCGACCTTGCGCGTAGTGTTGCGCAGGCGCTGTGCGATTTGTCCGCTGAGCACGTAAAGAATGTCTGGATCCTGTTGCGATAATTCGCGGAACTTGGCGTAGCTGATTTCCGCTGTTTCGCATTCGACCTTGGCCCGCACCCAGGCACTGCGTTCCTGCTCCTGGCCTGCTTGCTCGAACAGACCCAGTTCGCCAAAGAAATCCCCGGCGTTGAGGTACGCAATGATCATCTCGCGACCGTCGTCATCCTCGATCAGGATCGTTACCGAACCCTTGATGATGAAGTACAGCGTGTCCGAGCGATCGCCCGCACAGATGATGTTGCTCTTGGCAGCATGACGACGGCGCTGGCAATGCATCAACAGCTTGTCGAGGTTCTTGATTTTGGGTGTGGGGGTAATAGCAACCATGGTTGTATCCCGAAAAGACTGCACGGTGATGTTTGATTTTTTTATGAGGCGCTGAAGGCGGTCGCTACGCAGCTGACGTGGGCGCCAGCGAATTGGCGCCAGCTTAACAGACACTTCGTCGCAAATTCGAGAAATTACCTACAGCGCAGTAGCATCTGTCCTAGGAGCGTTGCTGGCTGTCCGGGCCAAGCCCTGTGCTAAGCTGGCGACCCTTTTTTTACAGTGGAGTCTGGGCGATGAAGGCACGCATCCAATGGGCTGGCGAAGCCATGTTCCTCGGCGAATCCGGTAGCGGTCATGTCGTGGTGATGGACGGTCCGCCGGACGCCGGTGGTCGTAATCTGGGTGTTCGTCCGATGGAAATGCTTCTGCTGGGTGTCGGCGGTTGCAGCAACTTCGACGTGGTCAGCATTCTGAAGAAGTCCCGCCAGGCCGTGGAAAGCTGCGAAGCCTTCCTCGAAGCCGAGCGCGCAACCGAAGATCCGAAGGTGTTCACCAAGATCCACATGCATTTCGTGGTCAAGGGCCGTGGCTTGAAAGAAGCGCAGGTCAAGCGCGCCATCGAACTGTCCGCCGAGAAATATTGCTCGGCCTCGATCATGCTTGGTGCGGCTGGGGTGGCGATCACCCACGACTACGAAATCGTCGAACTCGGTTGAACCGACATTCAACTATCATAAAAGCAGTGCAGACTCTGGCGATCCCCCGCTGACGTCTGCATAATGCGCCACTTTTTTCAGGGCAGTGATCGGTCAGCCGACAGGTCATCCGCCTGAACAGATAACCAAAATCGCCATCGCGAAGAGGTGTTAACCGTCCTACGCAGGTGCGTCGTTCGCACTTGACGGGCATGCTTGATCACGCGGCCGGGCCGCATACATAGAGAGTTTTTAACGGTGAAAAGCAAACTCAAGCTCCACGGGTTCAATAACCTGACAAAGACCTTGAGCTTCAACATCTATGACATCTGCTACGCGGAAACCCCGCAAGACCAGCAGGCTTACGTTGAGTACATCAATCAAGAGTACAACGCGAAACGCCTGACGCAGATTCTCACAGAAGTTGTCGAGATCATTGGTGCCAACATCCTGAACATTGCCAGTCAGGACTATGAACCTCAGGGCGCCAGCGTCACGATTCTGATTTCTGAAGAGCCGGTAACCCCGACTGAAAGCCAGATCGAAGAATCGCCGGGCCCGTTGCCCGAAATTATCCTGGCCCACCTCGACAAGAGTCACATCACGGTGCACACCTACCCGGAAATCCATCCGGACGACGGTATTGCAACCTTCCGTGTGGACATCGACGTGTCGACTTGTGGTGTCATCTCACCGCTGAAAGCGCTCAATTTCCTCATTCACCAGTTCGATTCGGACATCGTGACTGTGGATTATCGTGTGCGCGGCTTCACCCGTGACGTTGAAGGCAACAAGCACTTCATCGACCACGAGATCAACTCGATCCAGAACTACCTGTCCGAAGACACCCGCGACGCGTACCAGATGACCGACGTGAACGTGTATCAGGAAAACCTGTTCCACACCAAAATGCTGCTGAAGAACTTCGAACTGGATAACTACCTGTTCGGCGACGCCACCAGCAACCTGTCTCCCGAGCAGCGCGCTCAGGTGACCGACCGGGTGAAACACGAAATGCTCGAAATCTTCTACGCGCGCAACATGCCGACCTAAGATTCCCGGGCACAAAAAAAGGCGACTACTTCGCGGTAGTCGCCTTTTTTATGTCTGGAACACAGAACGCTGCAGGCCTTCGCCGCTCGCGATGAGGCCTTCAGCACCCACACAGTCCTCAGATCCGATAAGTACTCTTGGTCATCACCTTGGCCAACAGACTCATTCCGAACTTCACCGGCGCCGGAAAACGAAAACCCCCGGCGTCCAGCGCACTTTCCGCATGATGTTCTTCATCAATACGCATCTGCTCCAGAATCGCCCGGGACTTCTCATCCTCCGCCGGCAACTGTTCCAGGTGTTCGTTCAAGTGCTTGCACACCTGATGCTCGGTCGCCGCGACAAAACCGAGGCTGACCTTGTCGCTGATTAACCCGGCCACTGCGCCAATCCCGAACGACATCCCGTAAAACAGCGGATTGAGCACACTGGTATGGCTGCCCAGCTGGTGAATGCGCTGTTCGCACCACACCAGGTGATCAATCTCTTCTTCGGCCGCGTGCTCCATGGCTTCGCGAACCTGTGGCAGCTTGGCGGTCAGCGCCTGCCCCTGATACAGCGCCTGGGCGCAGACTTCACCGGTGTGGTTGATGCGCATCAGGCCGGCGACGTGGCGGGTGTCTTCGTCGCTCATTTGCGTGTCCGGTTGCAAAATCGCCGGCGACGGACGGTACGGCTGGCCACTGAAAGGCAGCAGAGTACGCATCGCGGCATCGGCTTGCAGCAGAAGACGGTCAATCGGCGAGTAGTGACGGTGGGTAGTCATGCTGACCTCCGGGAAGAATCTCGGCGGCCAGTTTAACTGAATCGGCCGGAGAAGGTTTGCGCTGGGTCATTTGCTGCGCGCGATGCGCTTTATGTAGGAGCTGCCGAAGGCTGCGATCTTTTGATCCTGTTTTTGATACCTCGAAGATCAAAAGATCGCAGCCCGCGGCAGCTCCTACACACAGGTCGCGGCGTGCCTTAGCCCGGTGGCCAGTTCATCTGGCGCTGTCCGAGTACGTGCATATGAATGTGATAGACGGTCTGCCCACCCTTTTCGTTGCAGTTCATCACCACTCGGAAACCTTCTTCGCAGCCCAGTTCCAACGCCAGACGCTGGGCAGTGAACAGAATATGCCCGGCCAGTGCCTTATCGTCTTCGGTCAGGTCATTGAGAGTGCGCACCGGTTTCTTCGGGATCACCAGGAAATGCACCGGTGCCTGAGGGGCGATATCGTGGAACGCCAGAACCTGGTCGTCCTCGTAAATGATCTTCGCCGGGATTTCCCGGTTGATGATCTTGGTGAACAGAGTATCCACTGCTGTTTTCTCCGTTGTTTGGGCTGGTCTGAGTGTACTCATGGGAAATGGTCCCGCCCAGTGATTTGCCGTAGGACAATTCAACGCGGGCAGTAAGCCTTGTTGACCATGCCGACGATGGTTCGATTGAGCCAGCGCGAGCCCAGTCGTGGCAAAAACGCGAACCAGCGGTTGCGCCGCCCCGGAATGATGATGGCGCGGTTCTTGTCGAGGGCGCGCACGGTGTACAGGGCGACTTCCTCGGGGCTCATCAACAATTTGCTGTCTTTGAGTTTGTCGCTGTTCAGCTGCGCCGTGCGGAAAAATGCCGTACGTGTCGGGCCGGGGCAGAGCACCGAAACCTTCACCGCACTTTGTTTGAGTTCGACCCGCAAGGCTTCGGAGAAGTGCAGCACATACGCCTTGCTGGCGTAGTAAGTGCTCATCCATGGGCCAGGATTGAAGGCGGCCACCGAGGCGACATTGAGAATCTGCCCGCCGCCCTGCAGCGCCATGCTGTTGCCGATGGCGTGACAGAGTCGGGTGAGGGCGAGGATGTTCACTTCGATGAGGTCCTGCTCGGTCATCCAGTCCTGCGCGAGAAACGGGCCGCAGGTGCCAATGCCGGCGCAATTGACCAGCAAGTCGATCTGCCGGTCACCTTCTTCCAGTTCCAGCAGGAAGCCGGACAGACGCAATGGCTCGCCCAGATCGCAGGCGCGGAACAGTACCTCGACGCCAAAGCGCTGAGTCAATTCGATCGCAATGCTTTCCAGCTGATCACGTTGGCGGGCCACCAGAATCAGGCTACGGCCGCGTCGGGCCAGCGCTTCGGCCAGTGCCAGGCCGATGCCGCTGGAGGCACCAGTGATCAGAGCGTAACGGGTCATGCAATTCTCCATCGCAACAGCTCCGCGCCGTCGACGCGGGTGTCACGGCGGGGAGCGCTGTTCATTCTTTCGCAGAGTCTACAGGGGCCGGCGCCGCTTCGGCGGCTTCGTCGGCGGAATCCACAGGTGATTGGGCTTCTACTTCGACTTCATCAGTGGTCACCGAGCCACTTTCGTAGCTGCTTTCCAGATTGCTTTCGTACTCCTGCTGGATCGCCGAAATCCCACCCAGCATGCCACCGGCAAAGATCAGCGCGAAGAACACGATCCACAGGGAGCACAGCACTTTCACGGCGGTGCTGTTGGGCGGCGGGGGAGGGCCATAGCGATTCGCGCCGGAGTTGCCCGGTACGACCATGATCACCAGCGGAAAGAAACTACCCACGAACGGCACCAGGTTCAGCAGCCAGAGCCAGCCCGACCAGCCGATATCGTGCAGACGCTGAACGCTGAACAGAATGCTGACAATCAGGAAGGCGATAAACAGGAAGAAGGCGAAGATCCCGCCGATGATCAGGCCGGTGGTGGAATCACCGCTGACCAGCCCCAGAGCCAGCAGAGCGAAGACGCCGACGATGGGCAGGGTCACCAGACTCAGGACCATTGTCCAGGCGAGAAAACGCAGGCGACCGATTCGCCCTTCGACGCTGAACGGCTTGAGGGTGGCGAACGCCGGCAGACTCTCGCCGACGTTGGCGCGCGGTGGTGCGTAAGGGGAGTCAGGTTCCGCCACGGCCGGAGCATGCTCATGCACATCGGCAAGGTTCAGCTCGATGGTTGTTTGCGCTTCGATGCGCGCATCGATCCCGGTCTTGCTCAGCGCTTGCAGATAGGCCTGCGCATCGCTGTGGGACAAATCACGTTTGAGTGCGACGACGCTGCCATTGAACAGGCGTTCAATCGCGGTAACGTCACTCTTGAACAAACGCGCCAGATTGAGTTTGGCTGTGGTGATATCGACACCGGGCTGTAGAGCACCGTCGAATACGATCTTGTAACGGGGTTCGCTCATGGCCGAGGCATCCTTGTCGCGAATGGATTGAAAGGTCAGCAGTGTAAGGTCAGTCCGTTGGGGCTGACCTGATTTTTCTTAGCGTGGCCAGCGTTGCGGTAGCCGGGCTGCGCGTTCCTGTGCCTGGCGATACTCGGCGTCCAGTCGTGCGATCAATTGATCCACACTCGGCAGGTCATCGATCTGTCCTACGCCTTGCCCGGCCGACCAGACGGTTTTCCAGGCTTTGGCTTCGTCGCTGATCGGTTTGAGCTTGTCACCGAAATTCACCTCGCCTTTGCCTTGCAGCGCAGCCATATCGAAACCGGCGGCCTCCAGGCTCTGACGCATAAAACTCGCCGGCACTCCCGAGACCGCTGGAGTATGAATGATGTCCGCAGCCTTGGCTGTCAGCAGCATCTCCTTGTAGGCGTCAGGCGCGTGACTTTCCGTGGTGCCGATAAATCGTGTACCGAAGTAGGCCAAATCCGCACCGAGCAGCTGTGTAGCGAGAATCTCATGACCGTGGTTCAGACATCCTGCAAGCAGCAGGGTTTTATCGAAAAACTCTCGGATCTCGGCGATCAGCGCAAACGGACTCCAGGTCCCGGCATGGCCACCGGCGCCGGCCGCCACGGCGATCAAACCGTCGACACCGGCCTCGGCCGCTTTCTCGGCATGTCGGCGAGTGGTGACGTCATGAAATACCAGGCCGCCATAGCTGTGCACCGCGTCGACCAACTCCTTCACCGCGCCGAGGCTGGTGATGACGATCGGCACTTTGTGTTCGACGCAGATGCTCAGATCGGCCTGCAAGCGCGGGTTGCTGCTATGGACGATCAGGTTCACCGCGTAGGGCGCCGGGTTGTCCAGAGTCGCCAGCCCCGCTTCAATCTGTTCCAGCCAGGCTTTGAATCCGCTGCTTTCGCGTTGATTCAGCGCCGGGAAGCTGCCGACCACGCCATTGCGGCAGCAGGCGAGCACCAGTTCCGGGTTGGAAATCAGGAACATCGGTGCTGCCACGACAGGCAGGCGCAGACGTTGTTCGAGCAGAGCGGGCAGCGACATTATGAACACCCCAAGGATCTGTATTTGTTGAAGTTAGAACGGCTTGACCACGACCAGAATTACGATAGCCAGCAATATCAGAACCGGCACTTCATTGAACCAGCGATAAAAGACATGGCTGCGGGTGTTTTCGCCACGGGCGAAACGCTTTACCTGGGCGCCGCACATGTGGTGGTAGCCGATCAGCAAGACGACCAGGGTCAGTTTGGCGTGAATCCAGCCGCCCATGCTGAAGATGCTCGGGTTCAGGTAAATCAGCCAGCCGCCGAAGATCAGCGTGGCGATCATCGCCGGGCCCATGATGCCGCGATACAACTTGCGTTCCATGACGCTGAAGCGTTCTTTGCTGATCGTGTCTTCGCTTTGCGCGTGGTAAACGAACAATCGCGGCAAGTAGAACAGCCCGGCAAACCAGCAAACGACGCTGACAATGTGCAACGCTTTGATCCATAGATAGAGCATTTTTGGTTATTCCCTCATTCACGGTAAGCCGGATAGTAGAGGCTTGAGCGTCCGCACGTCACCTTGACGGTTGTCGCAGGGCTGCGTGGCCCCTATTATCGACGGCTTTCCAGTGGGTTCTTTGAGGGCAGGTTATGGTCAAGGTCGGTATCGTCGGCGGCACGGGTTACACCGGTGTCGAACTGCTGCGTCTGTTGGCGCAGCATCCGCAGGCAGAAGTGGTGGTGATCACTTCCCGATCCGAGGCCGGTCTGGCCGTGGCTGACATGTACCCGAACCTGCGCGGCCACTACGACGGCCTGGCCTTCAGCGTGCCGGACATCAAGACCCTCGGGGCTTGCGACGTGGTGTTCTTCGCCACGCCGCACGGTGTGGCTCACGCATTGGCCGGTGAATTGCTGGCAGCGGGCACCAAGGTCATCGACCTGTCGGCCGACTTCCGTCTGCAAGACGCTGAAGAGTGGGCCAAGTGGTACGGTCAGCCGCACGGCGCGCCTGAGCTGTTGGACGAGGCGGTTTACGGTCTGCCGGAAGTCAATCGCGAGCAGATCAAAAAGGCTCGCCTGATCGCGGTGCCGGGTTGCTATCCGACCGCTACCCAGTTGGGTTTCCTGCCATTACTCGAGGCCGGTCTGGCGGATGCTTCGCGTTTGATCGCTGACTGCAAATCCGGTGTCAGTGGTGCCGGTCGCGGTGCGGCTGTCGGCTCGCTGTACTCCGAGACGTCGGAAAGCATGAAGGCCTACGCGGTCAAAGGTCACCGCCACCTGCCGGAAATTCGCCAGGGTCTGCGTCGTGCGGCAGGCAAGGACGTGGGGCTGACCTTCGTTCCGCACCTGACCCCGATGATTCGTGGCATTCACTCAACGCTCTACGCGACCGTGGTTGATCGCTCGGTGGATTTGCAGGCGCTGTTCGAAAAGCGTTATGCCAACGAACCGTTCGTCGATGTAATGCCGGCCGGCAGCCATCCGGAAACTCGTAGCGTGCGCGGTGCCAATGTTTGCCGTATCGCCGTTCACCGTCCGCAGGATGGCGATCTGGTGGTGGTGTTGTCGGTGATCGACAACCTGGTCAAAGGTGCGTCGGGTCAAGCGGTGCAGAACATGAACATTCTGTTCGGGCTGGATGAGCGTTTCGGCCTGTCCCACGCCGGTATGCTGCCGTAAGACTTTATCCGGCACAGCAAAAAGGCCCGTTGAACGGGCCTTTTTGCATTCAGAACCGGTGATCGGGTTTATTGATATACCGTAACAATAGTTGACCGATTTTCTCGGACAAGCGGATAATGCGCGTCATCACGCATTATGGCGGCGTAACGCCGGGAGATAGTCAGCATGAGCGTCGAATCCTTCACCCCCACGGCTTTGCAATTCACCCACGGTGCCGCGCACAAGGTGAAGAGCCTGGTCGATGAAGAGGGGAATGATCGCTTGAAGCTGCGCGTATTCGTTACGGGCGGCGGTTGTTCAGGGTTTCAGTACGGCTTCACCTTCGATGAAGATGTGGCCGAGGACGACACCATCGTCGAGCGCGAAGGCGTGAGCCTGGTGGTGGATCCGATGAGCTTCCAGTACCTGGCCGGTGCTGAAGTGGACTACCAGGAAGGTCTGGAAGGCTCGCGCTTCGTGATCAAGAACCCGAACGCCACCACGACGTGTGGTTGCGGATCTTCGTTCTCGATCTGATCGCTCTTCGCTTCAGATAACAAAACGCCGCAGAGCCTCACAGTTCTGCGGCGTTTTGCTGTGCGTGCTTTTTAAGCGGGGTAGATGGCCCCGAGTATCCGCAGCCCGCGTGCGCCGGTGACGCTTGGGCGGTTGGCGGCAATCCCTTCGAGGCAGCAATGGGCCAGCCAGGCGAAGGCCATGGCTTCGACCCAGTCCGGATCAACGCCGTGAGTGGCAGTGCTGGCGACTTTGGTGGTCGGCAGCAGCTCGGCCAGACGCTCCATCAGCGTGACGTTGTGCGCGCCACCGCCGCAGACCAACAACTCCTGAGTATCGGTTTGAGCGTTTTGCAGAGATTCAACGATCGTCAACGCGGTCAGCTCAAGCAAGGTGGCTTGCACGTTCTCGGCAGCAAAGGCTGGCAGGCGCGAGAGATGTTGTTCCAGCCAAGGCAGATTGAACACTTCGCGGCCGGTACTTTTCGGTCCCTTGGTGATGAAGAACGGATCGCTGAGAAGTGTGTGTAGCAGCGTCGGCTCCACTGAGCCTGTTTTTGCCCAGTCGCCATTGCAATCATAGTTTTTGCCGCGCTGCTGGTGAATCCAGGCGTCCATCAGCACATTCCCAGGGCCGCAGTCGAAACCGGCTACAGGTTTGGTCGGCTCAATCAGACTCAGATTACTGAAACCGCCGATATTCAACACGGCCTGGTTACCCGTACGCTCTTCAAACAACGCTTCATGAAATGCAGGCACCAGCGGGGCGCCCTGGCCACCGGCCGCCACATCGCGGCTGCGGAAGTCGCTGACTACGGTGATGCCGGTCAGTTCGGTCAGCAGAGCGGGGTTGCCGATCTGCACGGTGAAACCGCGTGCTGGTTCGTGGCGGATGGTCTGGCCGTGGCTGCCAATCGCACGAATGTCTCGTGGTTTGAGCTGCTGCTGATCGAGGAGTGTATGAATGCCCTGCGCCGCAAGCTTCACCCAGTTCTGCTGGGCAATGGCCGAGCGGGCGATTTCGTCAGGGCCGCTGGCGCACAAGGCAAGCAGCTCTGTGCGCAGGGATTCAGGCATGGGAATGTAATGCGTGGCGACTAGTGTGATCGCCGAGGTCTGTTCGATCAGGGCAATGTCCAGACCGTCGAGACTGGTTCCGGACATTACACCGATATAAAGAGCCATGGCTTAACGCTTGCTCGAAGCCAGCATGGTGGCCTTCTCTTGATCCATGCGCGCCATCAACGGCTGGCTCTGTGCAAGGAAGCGAGCACGTTCGGCTTTGGCAATCGGATCAGCCATTGGCAGCTTTTGGCCCAGCGGATCGACGTGAACGCCGTTGACCTGGAACTCATAGTGCAAGTGCGGGCCGGTGGACAGGCCAGTTGTGCCGATGTAACCGATAACCTGGCCTTGCTTGACGGTGCCGCCGGTCTTCACGCCTTTGGCGAAGCCCTGCATGTGGCCATACAGCGTGCGGTAGGTGTTGCCGTGCTGGATGATCACGGTATTGCCGTAGCCACCACGACGACCAGCCAGCAGTACTTTGCCGTCACCGGCAGCCTTGATTGGCGTACCGCGTGGCGCTGCGTAATCAACGCCTTTGTGGGCGCGGATCTTGTTGAGAATCGGGTGTTTGCGGCCCATGGAGAACTTCGAACTGATGCGGGCGAAGTCCACCGGCGTCCGGATGAACGCCTTACGCATGCTGTTGCCGTCAGCCGTGTAGTAGCTGCTGTTGCCTTGCTTGTTGGTGTAACGCACGGCGGTGTAGGTCTTGCCGCGGTTGGTGAAGCGGGCAGACAGGATAGGGCCATTGCCAACCGCTTTGCCATTCAGCACTTTCTGTTCGTAGATCACATCGAATTCGTCGCCTTGGCGGATGTCCTGAGCGAAGTCGACGTCGTAGCCAAAGACGCTGGCCATATCCATGGTCAGGCTGTGGGAGAGGCCGGCACGGGCTGCGGATTGTGAAAGCGAGCTGTTGATGACGCCGTGGACGTAAGCGGTGCGAACGGTCGGTTTTGCGGTAATCCGGTTGAAGGCATAACCCTTGTCATTCTTGGTCAGGGTAATGGTTTCGACATCACTGACCTTGCTGTGCAAGCTGGTCAGTTGGCCTTCAGGATTCAATTCAAATTCGAGTTTCTGGCCGTGCTTGAGCTGGCTGAACTGCTTGGCTTGTTTGTCGCTGGCCAGAACTTCATGGACGGACGCAGCCGGCAGGCCAACTTTTTCGAACAGGGTCGAAAGCGTATCGCCCTTGGCGACGACAACTTCACGATGCCCGGGGGCTTTCGGTTTTTCAGCAACAGGCGTCGGTGCCGGTGCTGCTTCAGCAGTCTCGGCAGCGTTTTCGTCAGTGTTTTCGATTTGTGCAAAGGGCGAGGCTACTGGCTCATTTGTGGCTTGAACCGCGTCAGCAGCGTCTTGATCGTGTGTCAGTTGTTCAGCAGGACTTTCCAGTTCAAGGCTCAGGGTCGTCTTTTTGGCTTCTACATCACTGGAAGGGAATACCAGGAGTGCCAGGCTGAGAAGAGCGGCGATTCCACTTGCGGCGAGCAGGTGGGTCTTCGGGTAAAGCGGCGGCGCTTTAGACTGTTCTGTGGTCATAAGTAATTTTTGACTTTGAAAAATGATGAATTGGAAAAGATGAATGACATGATGAAGATGAAATAACTGTATAAAATATAACCAAATCATCTCTGAAGCAAGTCTACAGACATTGCGTCTGTGGATTGGTGTCCGTGCGCCGGGCAAACCTTGTAATTGGTGCACGATCTTGTATGGTTGGTTCCCTTTGAATCTGAGCCTTGCGGGTCTGTTATGAAGTCGGTTGAAGAGCAGCTAGCGCTGATTAAACGTGGTGCGGAAGAACTGTTGGTCGAGTCCGAGCTGGTCGAGAAGCTCAAGCGCGGCCAACCGCTGCGTATCAAGGCTGGTTTCGATCCGACCGCTCCGGATCTGCACTTGGGGCACACGGTGCTTATTAATAAGCTGCGCCAGTTTCAGGAGTTGGGTCATCAGGTAATCTTCCTTATAGGTGACTTCACCGGGATGATCGGTGATCCGAGCGGCAAGAGCGCTACGCGTCCTCCACTGACTCGCGAGCAGGTTCTGGAAAACGCCGAGACCTACAAGACTCAGGTGTTCAAGATTCTTGATCCGGCGAAAACCGAAGTCGCGTTCAACTCCACCTGGATGGACAAGATGGGTCCGGCGGACTTTATTCGCCTCACTTCGCAGTACACCGTCGCGCGCATGCTTGAGCGTGATGACTTCGATAAGCGCTATACCACCAATCAGCCAATCGCTATTCACGAGTTCCTCTATCCGCTGGTTCAGGGTTACGACTCGGTAGCTCTGCGTGCGGATGTCGAGCTGGGTGGTACTGATCAGAAATTCAACTTGCTGATGGGGCGTGAGTTGCAGCGTGGTTATGGGCAAGAGGCTCAATGCATTCTGACCATGCCGCTGCTCGAAGGTCTGGATGGCGTGAAGAAGATGTCCAAGTCCTTGGGTAACTACGTCGGTATCCAGGAAGCACCGGGCGTCATGTATAGCAAGCTGGTTTCGATCCCGGATGCATTGATGTGGCGTTACTTCGAGCTGCTCAGCTTTCGCTCGATGGATGAGATCAATGCATTGCGCGCCGATGTTGAGGCGGGCGCCAATCCGCGCGATGTCAAAATCAAGCTGGCGGAAGAGATCGTTGCGCGCTTCCATGGGGAAGAGGCTGCGGCCAGTGCTCATCGTGCAGCGGGTAACCGTATGAAGGATGGTGAGTTGCCGGACGATCTGCCGGAGATCGAGTTGGCTTCTGCTGAGGACATGCCGATCGCGGCCGTCCTTAATAAGGCAGGGTTGGTGAAGAACTCGGCGGCGGCGCGTGATCTGTTGGCGTCGGGTGGTGTGCGCGTCGATGGTGCGGTTGTTGATCGCTCCTTTATATATGTACTGGGCGCAACCCACGTTTGCCAGGCGGGCAAGAAGGCGTTTGCGCGTATCACTCTGAAAACTGAGTGATTGCTGAAAATAAGTGTTGACGGCGAATTTCAGATGTCTATAATTCGCCCCCACTTCCGGCGCAGTCGAAACGGAAAACTCCTTGAGATTCAATGAGTTATGTAGGTTTCGACAGTGAGTTGCTTCAGTTCATCGAAGCCAAAAAGAAGTTGAAAAAGAGGTGTTGACAGCAGCGTGTAACGCTGTAGAATTCGCCTCCCGCTGACGAGAGATCGGAAGCGCAAGTGGTTGAAGTTGTTGAAGAAATCTTCGAAAACTTCTGAAAATAATCACTTGACAGCAAATGAGGCTGCTGTAGAATGCGCGCCTCGGTTGAGACGAAAGATCTTAACCAACCGCTCTTTAACAACTGAATCAAGCAATTCGTGTGGGTGCTTGTGGAGTCAGACTGATAGTCAACAAGATTATCAGCATCACAAGTTACTCCGCGAGAAATCAA
>NZ_MOBX01000015.1:18302-808714 GCF_003732425.1 Pseudomonas fluorescens | reverse complement strand
TAAATTCCGAAACCCCAATTGCGAAAGCAGTTGGGGTTTTGTTTTGTCCGCAGTTTTGCAGTGTCTCGTGCAACTCCAATCATCATTTGCAGTCATTTCGCGCCTGGTTACTCCTCAGCAATGCCACTCTCCGCGTGCGTCAGCTGGTTTTCACCATGATCCGTAAGTTGCCACGTTTGCGCAGTGGCGCGATCGCGGTGTCGCACGCCATGGCTCGCCGACCTCTTTGTAGCTGCTCCTAACGCACCAGATTCGTCGGGTGCTCCCTGGTGGCGGACGGTTTCTCATCTCACGGAAACAGCTGGCGGTTGCGCTCGGTTGTGGGTGCGGTGTGTGATCAGCTAGATATCCCTGAGTGCTGGTTGCGGATCCGTGTCGCGATGGACGGGAATCGTCTTGAGCTTTGTATGGCTTTGTCTGGAGCTGCTCTTGTATGAATAGGCGCCCTGTAGCGCGTCTAAGAGGGGGAGGCATGTCCTGCCGCTGTGCCCGTGTGGCAAAGAGGTATCCGGGCGCTGTAGCCCTTTACGAGCCGCCTGCAAGGAAGCTGCTGGTGGGGGTTAGTCATATCTCCGTGCTGGCCAGCTTGCCTTAAGTAGATCCCGGTACTCGTGGCTATCGTCTGAACCAAGGGGTAGGGAATGTCGCTGTCGGAGTGCTTGCGGTGTTCTGCTTTGCGGGGAGGGGCGCTAGAGGCTGGATAAAAATCTTCGAGGAAGCTGGATTGCAAGAGGCGGGGGTGGAACCCAAGAAACCAAAAAGCCCGCAGTTAGCGGGCTTTAGGGGTGTTATATAGACGTTGGTAGTCGTCTACTTACTGCAAATGGTGCCCCGAGGGAGACTCGAACTCCCACTCCTTTCGAAAACGGATTTTGAATCCGCCGCGTCTACCAATTCCGCCATCAGGGCTCAATGGCGGCGAAGTATAGAGAGGTCATTACCGTTGGTCAATCACGTTTCATGGTCAATTTTCGATATTTCCGCTAGACTTCCCGGCCCTGCTAGACGAACCCCATCATGCGCGTTGCTGACTTTACTTTCGAGCTCCCTGATTCGCTGATCGCCCGCCACCCTTTGGCCGAGCGTCGCGGTAGTCGCCTGCTGACCCTGGATGGGCCGAGCGGCGCCTTGGCACACCGTCAATTCACTGATTTGCTTGAGCATTTATGCCCGGGCGATTTGATGGTGTTCAACAATACCCGGGTGATTCCGGCGCGGCTGTTCGGGCAGAAAGCGTCCGGGGGCAAGCTGGAAATCCTCATTGAGCGCGTGCTCGATACGCACCGCGTGCTGGCCCATGTACGCTCCAGCAAGTCGCCCAAACCAGGCACGAAGATTCTCGTCGACGGCGGTGGCGAGGCGGAAATGGTCGCGCGCCACGATGCGTTGTTCGAACTGGCCTTCGCTGAAGAAGTGCTGCCGCTGCTCGACCGTGTCGGGCACATGCCGTTGCCTCCCTACATCGATCGTCCGGATGAAGGTTCGGATCGCGAACGTTATCAGACCGTGTACGCCGAGCGTCTGGGTGCGGTGGCGGCGCCAACGGCGGGGCTGCATTTCGATCAGTCGCTGATGGAGGCGATTGCCGCTAAGGGCGTCGAGACCTCATTCGTCACGCTGCATGTGGGTGCGGGAACCTTCCAGCCCGTGCGTGTCGAGAAGCTTGAAGATCACCATATGCACACCGAGTGGCTGGAAGTCGGCCAGGACGTGGTCGATGCGGTCGCTGCGTGCCGTGCGCGCGGTGGCCGGGTGATTGCGGTCGGCACCACCAGCGTGCGTTCGCTGGAAAGCGCTGCGCGCGATGGTGTGCTCAAGCCGTTCAGTGGCGACACCGATATCTTTATCTACCCGGGCCGGCCGTTTCATGTGGTCGACGCTCTGGTGACCAACTTTCACTTGCCGGAATCCACGCTGTTGATGCTGGTTTCGGCATTCGCCGGTTATCCCGAAACCATGGCTGCCTACAAGGCTGCCGTCGACAACGGTTACCGCTTTTTCAGCTACGGCGATGCGATGTTCATCACCCGCAATCCCGCACCGACTGCCCCTAAAGACACAGGCCCAGAGGAAACAGAATGAGTCGCGAATGTCGAATGTCCTTTGAGCTCCTTGCCACCGATGGCAAGGCCCGTCGTGGTCGTCTGACCTTCCCGCGTGGCACCGTCGAGACCCCGGCATTTATGCCGGTGGGCACCTATGGCACGGTAAAAGGCATGTTGCCGCGTGACATCGTCGCCACTGGCGCGGAAATCATTCTGGGCAACACCTTCCACCTGTGGCTGCGTCCTGGCACCCAAGTGATCAAGGAACACGGTGATCTGCACGATTTCATGCAGTGGAAAGGCCCGATCCTGACCGACTCCGGTGGTTTCCAGGTGTTCAGCCTAGGCGCGATGCGCAAGATCAAGGAAGAGGGCGTGACCTTTGCCTCTCCGGTCGACGGCGCCAAAGTGTTCATGGGCCCGGAAGAATCGATGCAGGTGCAGCGCGATCTCGGCTCCGACATCGTGATGATTTTCGATGAATGCACGCCGTACCCGGCTGACGAAGACGTCGCGCGCGTATCGATGGAATTGTCGCTGCGCTGGGCCCAGCGCTCGAAGAATGCTCACGGTGACAACACCGCAGCTTTGTTCGGCATCGTTCAGGGTGGCATGCACCAGGATCTGCGCATGCGTTCGCTCGAAGGCCTCGACAAGATCGGCTTCGACGGCCTGGCTATCGGCGGTCTGTCGGTAGGCGAGCCGAAGCACGAAATGATCAAAGTATTGGATTATCTGCCGGGCATGATGCCGGCTGACAAACCTCGTTACCTTATGGGCGTTGGCAAACCGGAAGATCTGGTTGAGGGTGTGCGCCGCGGTGTGGACATGTTCGATTGCGTGATGCCAACCCGTAATGCCCGCAATGGGCATCTGTTCATTGATACAGGCGTGCTGAAGATCCGTAACGCGTTCCATCGTCATGATGAATCGCCGCTGGATCCGACCTGCGATTGCTATACCTGCCAGAACTTCTCTCGCGCTTATCTGCATCACCTGGACAAGTGCGGCGAAATGCTGGGAAGCATGCTCAATACCATCCATAACTTGCGCCATTATCAGGTGCTGATGGCTGGTTTGCGCGAGGCTATTCAACAGGGTACATTGGCCGCCTTTGTCGATGCCTTCTACGCCAAACGCGGGCTCCCCGTTCCGCCTTTGGACTGAGTTTTCTGACCCCAAGATTCAACATTTGCAACTGGAGTGCTAAATGAGCTTTTTTATCTCTAATGCCATGGCTGACGCCGCTGCACCGGCTGCTGCCGGCCCAATGGGTGGCGGTTTCGAGTGGATTTTCCTGGTCGGCTTCCTGGTCATCTTCTACCTGATGATCTGGCGTCCACAGGCCAAGCGCGCCAAAGAACAGAAGAACCTGCTGAGCAGCCTGCAGAAGGGCGACGAAGTGGTCACCACCGGCGGCATCGCTGGCAAGATCACCAAAGTGGCCGATGACTTCGTGGTTCTGGAAGTTTCCGACACCGTGGAAATGAAGTTCCAGAAAGGCGCCATCGCCGCAACGCTGCCAAAAGGCACGCTGAAAGCGATCTGAAGCAACAACTTCTACTCAATCGACGGGGCGCGCAAGGCGCCCCGCGTTCATAACGGGCGGCGTGATGCTGAACAAATATCCTCTGTGGAAATACATTCTGATCCTGGCGGTGCTGGCGATCGGTCTGATTTATTCCGCTCCCAATCTATACCCCGATGACCCGGCCATTCAGATCAGCGGCGCCAGCACGGCCCTGCAGGTCAATCAGGCCGATCTGGATCGCGTAAGCACCGCGCTCAAAGAGTCCGGGATCAATGTCAAGGCAGCCACGCTGGCGGCCAATGGCAAGGGCGGTCTGATCCGTCTGAGCAAGGCTGAAGACCAGCTGCCGGCCAAAGACGTTGTGCGCAAGGCATTGGGTGACGACTACGTGGTCGCGCTGAACCTGGCACAGACCACGCCGCAATGGTTGCGCAATCTCGGCGCACACCCGATGAAGCTGGGTCTGGACTTGTCCGGTGGTGTGCACTTCCTGCTGGAAGTGGACATGGACAAAGCCCTTGATGCACGCCTGAAAGTCTACGAAGGCGACGTCAAGAGCCTGCTGCGTAAAGAGAAGCTGCGCTATCGCAGCCTGCCGCAACTGGGCGGTGCCATTCAGTTGGGCTTCAGCGATGAAGACTCCCGCGAACAGGCCCGTGCACTGATCCGCAAGAACTTCAACGATTTCGACATTGTTCCGGCCGACCTCAACGGTCAACCGGTGCTGCGTCTGGCGATGACCCCGGCCAAGCTGGCGGAAATCCGTGAATACTCCATCAAGCAGAACTTGACCACGGTACGTAACCGCGTCAACGAGCTGGGTGTTGCCGAACCGATCGTTCAGCGTCAGGGCGCCAACCGCATCGTGGTTGAGCTGCCGGGCGTGCAGGACACTGCCGAAGCCAAGCGTATTCTGGGCAAGACGGCCAACCTTGAGTTCCGTCTGGCCGCAGAGCCGGGCGCTTCGAAAGCCACTTCCGAAACGTTCGAGTTCCGTGAAGGCAACCGTCCTCCTGCGCAGATCGAGCGCGGCCTGATCATCACCGGTGACCAGGTGACTGACGCCAAGGCCGGTTTCGGCGAGCACGGTACCCCTGAAGTGAACATCCGCCTGGATGGTCACGGCGGCGAGCTGATGAGCCGCGCCACCCGTTCGAACGTTGGTCGCAGCATGGCGGTGATCTTCATCGAACAGCGTCCGGTCACCACTTACACCAAGCAAGTGGTCGATGGCGTCGAAAAAGACGTTGCCGTTCAAACGTTCAAAGAAGAAAAGAAGATCATCAGCCTGGCGACCATTCAGTCGCCGCTGGGGGCTCAGTTCCGCATCACTGGCCTGAACGGTCAGGGCGAATCGTCCGAACTGGCGTTGCTGCTGCGTGCCGGTGGTCTGGCTGCTCCGATGTACTTTGCTGAAGAGCGCACAATCGGCCCGAGCCTGGGTGCTGACAACATCACCAAAGGTATCGATGCGTCGCTGTGGGGCATGTTGTTCGTGTCGCTGTTCATCATCGCCATCTACCGCTTCTTCGGCATCATCGCCACTGTCGCACTGGCGGTGAACATGGTGCTGCTGCTGGCCTTGATGTCGCTGCTGGGTGCAACGCTGACCCTGCCGGGTATCGCCGGTATCGTGCTGACCATGGGTATGGCGGTCGACGCCAACGTGCTGATCTTCTCGCGGATCCGTGAAGAGATCGCCGCCGGCATGACCGTGCAGCGTGCAATCAACGAAGGCTTCGGCCGGGCATTCACCGCGATTCTCGACGCCAACCTGACTACCTTGTTGGTCGGCGGGATTCTCTTTGCCATGGGCACCGGCCCGGTCAAAGGTTTCGCAGTGACCATGTCCCTCGGGATCTTTACCTCGATGTTCACGGCCATCATGGTGACCCGCGCAATGGTCAACCTGATCTTCGGCGGACGTGACTTCAAGAAGTTGTGGATTTAAGGGGCTGCCATGTTACGTACAATCAACTTCATGGGCGTTCGCAACTTCGCGTTCGGCGTCACAGTGTTTCTCACGTTGCTGGCTATGTTCAGTGTCGTGACCAAGGGTATGAACTGGGGTCTGGACTTCACCGGCGGTACGCTCATCGAGCTGACTTACGAGCGTCCGGCCGATGTCACCAAGGTGCGTGAGGAGTTGGTGACTTCGGGGTACCACGAAGCCATCGTGCAAAGCTTCGGTGCAACCACCGATCTGCTGGTGCGCATGCCGGGTGAAGACCCGCAGTTGGGCCATCAGGTCGCGGAAGCGCTGCAGAAACTCGGCGGTGATAACCCGGCAACGGTCAAGCGTGTCGAGTTCGTCGGCCCGCAGGTCGGTGAAGAACTGCGCGACCAGGGCGGCCTCGGCATGCTGCTGGCGCTCGGCGGCATCCTGATCTACCTGGCTTTCCGCTTTCAGTGGAAGTTCGCGGTCGGCGCCATCGTTTCGCTGATCCACGACGTGATCGTGACCATCGGTATTCTGTCGTTCTTCCAGATCACCTTCGACCTGACGGTGCTGGCGGCGGTACTGGCGATCATCGGTTACTCGCTGAACGACACCATCGTGGTATTCGACCGGGTTCGTGAGAACTTCCGCGTCCTGCGTAAGGCTTCGCTGATCGAGAACATCAACATCTCGACCACCCAGACCCTGCTGCGGACCATGGCGACGTCGATCTCCACCTTGCTGGCGATTGCGGCGCTGCTGTTCTTCGGTGGCGATAATCTGTTCGGCTTCTCCATCGCCCTGTTCATCGGTGTTCTCGCGGGTACTTACTCGTCGATCTACATCGCTAACGTGGTCCTGATCTGGCTGAACCTGAGCACTGAGGATTTGATTCCTCCGGCCAACACCGAGAAGGAAGTCGACGACCGTCCATAACGGCCATCGTTTTCCCGGCTGTCAGCCCAAGAAAGGCGCGAGTTGAACTCGCGCCTTTTTTTATGCTCCAAGGCTGGGAGAAGCGCGGGCGTGTCCCGCATGTGATGGTCAGGAGGTTCATGTGAACAAGTCGTTGCTGGTTGGTGCGGTATTGGGTGCTGTCGGTGTGACTGCCGGGGGCGCTGTTGCCACCTACAGCCTGGTTAAAAGCGGCCCTGAGTATGCGCAAGTGTTGGCCGTCGAACCGGTTAAAACACAGATCAAGACTCCACGTGAAGTGTGCAAGGACGTGACAGTGACTCGTCAGGCACCGGTAAAAGATCAGCACCAGATTGCCGGTACCGTTGTGGGTGCGCTGGCAGGTGGCTTGCTGGGTAATCAGATCGGCGGCGGCACCGGCAAGAAAATTGCCACGGTGGCTGGTGCAGTCGGTGGCGGTTATGCGGGCAACAAGGTGCAGGAAGGCATGCAAGAGCGTGACACCTACACCACTACGCAAACCCGCTGCAACACGGTCAATGACATCAGTGACAAGGTCGTCGGTTACGACGTGCGTTACTCGCTCGATGGCAAGGAAGGCAAAGTGCGCATGGATCGCGATCCGGGTAACCAGATTCCAGTCGATAAGGAAGGCAAGCTGATTCTGTCGCAGAATGAGCCGGGTCAGTAAAGACCGACCGTTTAAAAAGAAGCACCCTGCGGGGTGCTTTTTTTTGACCGCAATTTAAACCACACAACAAATCCCCTGTAGGAGTGAGCCTGCTCGCGATAGCTATTTATCATTCAAAACAGATGGGGCTGGTACACCGCTATCGCGAGCAGGCTCACTCCTACATTGGTCCAATGGCGTGGCAGAGGTTGAATTTCAGGCATAAAAAAAGCACCCCGAAGGGTGCTTTTTGCGTTTCGCGAAAAGCTTAGCGCTTCAGCGAAGCTGGCAGGTGCGGCTGGATCGCCGTCAGAACTGCCTTGAAGCATTTGGTGTTGCCGGCAACGATGTGGCCTTTTTCAAGGAAGTCGTGACCGCCGGTGAAGTCGCTCACCAGGCCGCCGGCTTCTTGAATCAGCAGGGCGCCTGCAGCCATGTCCCACTCGGACAGGCCCGACTCCCAGAACGCGTCGAAACGACCGGCAGCAACATAAGCCAGGTCCAGGCTGGCGGAGCCGGCGCGGCGGATGCCGGCAGTCTGGCCAACCAGGGCGCGGAACATGCCCAGGTAGTTGTCGAGGTTGTCCATCTGGTCGTCACGGAACGGGAAGCCGGTACCCAGCAGGGCGCCGTCAAGGCTGGTGCGACCGCTGACGCGCAGACGACGACCGTTCAGTTGAGCGCCGCGACCACGGCTGGCAGTGAATTCTTCCTGACGAACCGGGTCCAGAACCACTGCGTGTTCCAGGCGACCGCGGTATTTGCAGGCGATGCTGACAGCGAAGTGTGGAATGCCGCGCAGGAAGTTGGTGGTACCGTCCAGTGGGTCGATGATCCACAGGTATTCTTCGCCTTCAATGCCGGTGCCGGCGTGCAGGCCAGTCTCTTCACCCTGGATCGAGTGATTCGGGTAAGCCTTGCGCAGGGCGTCGATGATTTTCTGTTCGGCGGCGCGATCGACCTCGGATACATAATCCTTGGCGTCTTTTTCGTCGACCTTGATGGTATCCAGGCGCTCGATGGAGCGGAAGATCAGTTCACTGGCGCTGCGGGCGGCGCGCAGCGCGATATTCAGCATGGGCTGCATGGATGTGTCACCTAAGGTTGTTAAAGAAAGCCGCGCATTCTATCAGAACTTTTCTTCAGGTGAAGGACGCTGTTCGCTTTCATAGCTTAACGGTAGGCTGTTCTGTAAGATTTGCACCCCTTTCCTGTGTCCGAGAGCGCCTCCCTTGCTGCAGAACATTCGTGTCGTCCTGGTCAATACCAGCCACCCCGGCAACATCGGCGGGGCCGCGCGCGCCATGAAAAACATGGGTCTGTCGCGATTGGTGTTGGTCGAACCGCGGGTCTTCCCGCATCACGAAGCCGACGCTCGTGCTTCCGGTGCCGGTGACATTCTTGAAAGCGCGCAAGTCGTTGCCACTCTGGAAGACGCCTTGGTCGGCTGCAATCTGGTGCTTGGCACCAGCGCCCGTGACCGGCGTATCCCTTGGCCGCTGCTGGATCCGCGCGAGTGCGGTACTAAAGTGGTCGAAGAAGCCGGGCAGGGCGCTGAAATCGCCCTGGTGTTCGGTCGTGAAGATTCCGGCCTGACCAATGACGAGCTGCAGCGATGTCATTTTCACGTGCACATCCCCTCCGATCCTGAATTCAGCTCGCTGAATCTCGGGGCGGCGGTGCAGGTGTTGAGCTACGAAGTGCGCATGGCATGGCTGGCTGCACAAGGTCAGCCAAGCAAGATCGAGAAAGAAGAAGTAGCCTCGGTGAAAAGTGCCGAGCTGGCGACCATGGATGAGCTGGAGCGCTTTTATGAGCATCTGGAGCAGACGCTGGTCGCCATCGAATTCCTCGATCCGGAAAAGCCACGGCACTTGATGGCGCGCCTGCGCCGGTTGTACGGACGCAGCTCGGTCAGCCGGGCGGAAATGAATATTTTGCGTGGCATCCTCACGGAAACCCAGAAAGCGGCCCGTGGTGAGCTTCTTAAGCGGAAGGACTAAATGATGTTTGAGCGTTTGCGTGAAGATATCCAGAGCGTATTCCATCGAGACCCGGCGGCGCGTAACGCTTTTGAAGTCCTGACCTGCTACCCCGGCATGCATGCGATCTGGATTCATCGGTTAGCCGGCATGCTGTGGCGCAACGAGCTGAAATGGCTGGCGCGGCTGGTGTCCAATTTCGGCCGCTGGTTGACCGGGATCGAGATTCATCCGGGGGCCAAGGTCGGTCGTCGTTTCTTTATCGACCACGGCATGGGCATCGTCATCGGTGAAACCGCCGAGATTGGCGATGACGTGACCATTTATCAGGGCGTGACCCTCGGTGGCACTAGCTGGAACAAAGGCAAGCGCCACCCGACGTTGGGCGACGGTGTTGTTGTGGGTGCGGGCGCCAAGGTGCTCGGCCCGTTCACGGTCGGCGCTGGTGCCAAGGTCGGTTCCAACGCCGTGGTGACCAAAGAAGTGCCGCCGGGTGCCACTGTTGTCGGTATTCCGGGGCGGATCATCGTCAAATCCGACGAAGAGCAGGATGCCAAGCGCAAGGCCATGGCCGAGAAGATCGGGTTCGATGCCTATGGCGTCAGCGAAGACATGCCTGACCCGGTGGCGCGCGCCATTGGCCAGTTGCTCGATCACCTGCAAGCGGTGGACGGGCGTCTGGAGGGTATGTGCGGCGCACTGAAGGATCTGGGCAGCAATTACTGTGCGAAAGATCTGCCTGAGCTGCGTGAAGAAGACTTTGCCTGCGTCAAAGGCAAAGACGAATCCAAAGCCAGCTAAAGCCCTCTGTAGGAGCTGCCGAAAGCTGCGATCCTTTGATCTTAATAAAGAGCAAAATCAAAAGATCGCAGCCTGCGGCAGCTCCTACACAGGCTTGCGCCAGCCGGTGTGCCATTAAGCCGCAGACCCTGCTATCATTCGCGCGCTCTTTTGCGGGTAAACCTGACTAAAGTACTAGGTCTTAAAGTTGACTTAAATACTCGGGAATTGCATACTCGCCCCATTCTGAACTCCGTGGTAACTGTCCATGCGACTGACTACAAAAGGCCGATACGCCGTGACCGCCATGCTTGACCTGGCGTTGCACGCGCAGCACGGGCCCGTGTCCCTGGCCGATATCTCCGAGCGCCAAGGCATCTCCCTGTCCTACCTTGAACAGCTGTTCGCCAAGCTGCGCCGCAGTAACCTGGTTTCCAGTGTTCGCGGCCCGGGTGGTGGCTACCAGTTGTCCCGCGACATGCAGGGCATCCAGGTCGCCCAGGTGATTGATGCGGTAAACGAATCGGTTGATGCCACCAAATGCCAGGGCCAGGGCGATTGCCATTCCGGCGACACGTGCCTGACCCATCATCTGTGGTGCGATTTGAGCCTGCAGATTCACGAATTTCTAAGTGGTATCAGCTTGGCTGATCTTGTGACTCGCCGTGAGGTGCAAGAAGTAGCCCAGCGTCAGGACCAGCGCCGTTGCAACAGCAAGGCGCCACGCCTGGACAAGATTGAAGCGTCCGCCGTCGAATGACAGCCAAAGAGCTAGCGGCACGCCAGCCCTGATTTAGGAGATAGTCCATGAAATTGCCGATTTACCTTGATTACTCTGCGACCACCCCGGTTGATCCGCGTGTTGCGCAAAAAATGAGTGAATGCCTGTTGGTCGACGGAAACTTCGGTAACCCGGCGTCCCGTTCCCACGTGTTCGGCTGGAAGGCTGAAGAGTCCGTTGAAAACGCCCGTCGTCAGGTGGCCGATCTGGTCAATGCCGATCCGCGCGAAATCGTCTGGACTTCCGGTGCCACCGAGTCCGACAACCTGGCAATCAAGGGTGCGGCACATTTCTACGGCTCCAAGGGCAAGCACCTGATCACCTCCAAGATTGAGCACAAGGCTGTCCTCGACACCATGCGCCAACTGGAGCGTGAAGGTTTCGAAGTCACTTACCTCGAGCCTCAGACTGACGGTCTGATCACTCCGGCCATGATTGAAGCTGCATTGCGCGAAGACACCATTCTCGTCTCCGTGATGCACGTGAACAACGAAATCGGCACCATCAACGACATCGCAGCGATCGGCGAAATGCTCCGCGCCAAGGGCGTCCTGTTCCACGTCGACGCTGCTCAGTCCACTGGCAAGGTCGAGATCGACCTGCAGAAGCTGAAAGTCGACATGATGTCGTTCTCCGCCCACAAGACTTATGGCCCTAAAGGCATTGGCGCGCTGTACGTCAGCCGCAAGCCGCGTGTGCGCATCGAAGCGACCATGCACGGCGGCGGTCACGAGCGTGGCATGCGTTCCGGCACTCTGGCGACCCACCAGATCGTCGGCATGGGTGAAGCGTTCCGCGTCGCCAAAGAAGACATGGCGGCTGAAAACGTCCGTATCAAAGCGTTGAGCGACCGTTTCTACAAGCAGGTCGAGCACCTGGAAGAGCTGTACGTCAACGGCAGTCTGACTGCCCGCGTTCCGCACAACCTGAACCTGAGCTTCAACTACGTTGAAGGCGAGTCGCTGATCATGGCGCTCAAGGATCTGGCGGTCTCGTCCGGTTCGGCCTGCACCTCGGCGTCGCTCGAGCCTTCGTACGTACTGCGCGCCCTGGGCCGCAACGACGAACTGGCACACAGCTCGATCCGCTTCACCTTCGGCCGTTTCACCACCGAAGAAGAAATCGACTACGCCGCGCAGAAAGTCTGCGAGGCCGTTACCAAGCTGCGCGCTTTGTCGCCGCTGTGGGACATGTACAAAGACGGCGTCGATATCTCGAAAATCGAGTGGGCGGCACACTAAATATAGAAGCCGCCAGATACAGATCCTGTAGCGACGCGGCGGTTTACGCAGCGCAGTTGCAGGGTCTCAAGAGCGGCCCTGATGAGTGAGGATTGAGAATCATGGCTTACAGCGAAAAGGTCATCGACCACTACGAAAACCCGCGCAACGTCGGCAAGATGAACGCGGAAGATCCTGATGTCGGCACCGGCATGGTCGGCGCTCCGGCGTGCGGCGACGTGATGCGTCTGCAAATCAAGGTCAACGATCAGGGCGTTATCGAAGACGCCAAGTTCAAGACCTACGGCTGCGGTTCGGCCATCGCTTCCAGCTCCCTCGCCACCGAGTGGATGAAGGGCAAGACCCTGGACGAAGCCGAAACTATCAAGAACACCCAGCTGGCCGAAGAACTGGCCCTGCCGCCAGTGAAGATTCACTGCTCGGTACTGGCTGAAGACGCTATCAAGGCGGCTGTTCGCGATTACAAGCAGAAGAAAGGCTTGATCTGACTTTCTGGATTTGGCGACGAGTAAGGAGTCACCGATGGCTATCAGCATGACAGAAGCGGCTGCTCGACACGTGCGGCGCTCCCTCGACGGGCGCGGCAAAGGTGAAGGGATTCGTCTGGGTGTTCGCACCACAGGCTGTTCCGGCCTTGCCTACGTGCTGGAGTTTGTCGACGAGGTGGTTGCAGAGGATCAGGTGTTCGAAAGTCACGGCGAAAAAGTGATTATCGACCCGAAAAGCCTCGCCTACCTGGACGGCACCGAGCTCGACTTCGTCAAGGAAGGGTTGAACGAAGGCTTCAAGTTCAACAACCCCAACGTACGCGGTGAATGTGGCTGCGGCGAAAGCTTCAACATCTGAGGCTTGTCGTGGGTATTCCTTGTCATTTCGCTTTATTCGAGCTGCAACCGGGTTTCCGTCTGGATCTCGAGCAGTTGGCCGCGCGCTATCGTGAGTTGGCGCGAGGCGTTCATCCTGACCGCTTTGCCGACGCTTCCGAGCGTGAGCAACGGTCGGCGCTCGAGCAGTCTGCGCGGCTCAACGACGCCTATCAGACGCTAAAGAGTCCGGCCCAGCGCGCACGCTACCTGCTGACCATCAGCGGGCATGAAGTGCCGATGGAGGTCACGGTCCATGATCCCGAGTTTCTTCTGCAGCAGATGCAATGGCGCGAAGAACTCGAAGACCTCCAGGACAGTGCCGACCTCGACGGTGTCGCGGTCTTCAAGCGGCGCTTGAAGGTGGCCCAGGAAGAACTCAACGAAAGTTTCGCAGCCTGTTGGGATGATGCAGCGCAACGCGAACAGGCTGAACGCCTGATGCGGCGCATGCAGTTCCTCGACAAGCTCACCTACGAAGTGCGCCAGTTAGAAGAGCGCCTCGACGATTAACCCAGTGCCGCTCCGGTCGCACGCCTGATATACAGATAAGTCCTGATCACGATGGCCCTACTGCAGATCGCCGAACCCGGCCAAAGTCCTCAACCGCACCAGCGTCGTCTGGCTGTGGGGATCGACTTGGGCACTACCAATTCGCTGGTCGCTGCGTTGCGCAGTGGTCTTTCCGAGCCGTTGGCTGACGCAAACGGGCAGGTCATCCTGCCGTCCGCCGTGCGTTACCATGCCGATCGCGTCGAAGTCGGCGAGTCGGCCAAGCTGGCCGCCGCTTCTGATCCTTTGAACACCGTGCTGTCGGTCAAGCGCTTGATGGGTCGTGGTCTGTCCGACGTCAAGCAATTGGGCGAGCAACTGCCATACCGCTTTGTCGGTGGCGAGTCGCATATGCCGTTCATCGACACCGTGCAAGGCCCGAAAAGCCCGGTCGAAGTCTCCGCTGATATTCTCAAGGTACTGCGTCAGCGCGCTGAAGCGACTTTGGGTGGCGAACTGGTTGGTGCGGTGATCACCGTTCCGGCGTACTTCGATGATGCTCAGCGCCAAGCCACTAAAGACGCGGCCAAGTTGGCCGGTCTGAATGTGTTGCGTCTGCTTAACGAGCCGACCGCAGCTGCCGTGGCTTATGGCCTGGATCAGCACGCTGAAGGCCTGGTTGCGATATATGACCTGGGCGGCGGCACCTTCGATATTTCCATTCTGCGTCTGACTGGCGGTGTTTTTGAAGTGCTGGCCACTGGCGGCGACAGCGCGCTGGGTGGCGATGATTTCGATCACGCGATTGCTGGCTGGATCATCGAGAGCGCCGGCCTGTCCGCCGATCTCGATCCGGGCGCACAACGCAATCTGCTGCAAACCGCTTGCGCGGCCAAAGAAGCCCTGACCGATGCGGCCAGCGTCGAAGTGGTCTACGGCGACTGGAAAGCACAGCTGACCCGCGAAGCCTTCGATGCGCTGATCGAGCCAATGGTCGCGCGCAGTCTGAAAGCCTGCCGCCGCGCTGTTCGTGATTCCGGCATCGAGCTGGAAGACGTGCACGCGGTGGTCATGGTCGGCGGTTCGACTCGCGTGCCGCGGGTTCGCGAAGCCGTTGCCGAAGCCTTCGGTCGTCAGCCTCTGACTGAAATCGACCCGGATCAAGTGGTGGCCATCGGTGCCGCGATCCAGGCTGATACGCTGGCTGGCAACAAGCGCGATGGCGGCGAACTGTTGCTGCTCGACGTGATTCCGCTGTCCCTGGGGCTGGAAACCATGGGTGGCCTGATGGAGAAGGTGATTCCGCGCAACACCACCATCCCCGTCGCTCGCGCACAAGATTTCACCACTTATAAAGACGGCCAGTCGGCCATGGCGATCCATGTGCTGCAAGGTGAGCGCGAGCTGATCAGCGACTGCCGCTCGCTGGCGCGCTTCGAATTGCGCGGCATTCCGGCGATGGTGGCCGGTGCAGCGAAGATTCGCGTGACCTTCCAGGTCGATGCCGACGGTCTCCTCAGCGTGTCTGCCCGTGAACTGGGTTCAGGCGTTGAGGCAAGCATTCAGGTCAAACCGTCCTATGGTCTGACCGACGGCGAAATCGCCAAGATGCTGAAAGATTCGTTCCAGCACGCCAATGACGACAAGGTCGCTCGCGTCCTGCGTGAGCAGCAAGTCGATGCCCAGCGCCTGATCGAAGCGGTGCAGGGCGCTCTGGAGGCGGATGGCGAGCGTTTGCTCGACGCCGAAGAGCGCATGGTCATCGATCTGCAGTTGCAGGAGCTGGCCGAACTGATGAAAGGCACTGATGGTTACGCCATCGAGCAGCAGACCAAGCGTCTGTCGCAAGTGACCGATGCTTTTGCTGCCCGCCGCATGGATCTGACGGTGAAAGCCGCTCTGTCGGGGCGCAATCTGAATGAAATCGAGGATATCTGATGCCGCAGGTCATTTTTCTGCCCCACGAGAAGTTCTGCCCTGAAGGCATGGTGGTCGAGGCTGCGCCCGGCACCTCTATTCTCGAGCTGGCCCACGAACACCACATCGAGATGGAAAGCGCCTGCGGCGGCGTCTGCGCTTGCACTACCTGCCACTGCATCATCCGCGAGGGTTTCGACTCGATGGAAGAGGCCGACGAGCTGGAAGAAGACTTCCTCGATCGTGCCTGGGGTCTGGAAGCGCAATCGCGTCTGGCTTGCCAGGCTATCGTTGGTGAAGAAGACATCACCGTCGAAATTCCGAAATATTCGCTTAACCATGCGGCTGAAGCGCCGCACTGACTGGTAAGACTGTCATGAGCTACGGTTGGAATGATGTTCAACGTATTGCAGAAGAATTGGCTGAGGCCAAGCCGGGCGTAGATCCGTTTTCTGTCAATTTCGTCGATCTGCAGCAATGGATCAAAGAGCTGCCGGATTTCGACAACACCTCTGGCCGTGTTGGCGAGAAGGTGTTGGAAGCGGTCCAGACGCTCTGGGCTGAAGAATTGGACTGATCGTCCTCGCAGGTTAGGCAATACCCAAGAACCCGCGTATAATTCGCGGGTTTAATTTTTCGCAAATTACTGTTTCTGGAGTTACACCATGGCTGTTCAACGCACTTTCTCCATCATCAAGCCTGACGCTGTTGCAAAAAACGTCATCGGCGAAATCACCACTCGTTTCGAAAAAGCCGGCCTGCGCGTTGTAGCTTCGAAACTGAAGCAACTGTCCAAAGCTGAAGCTGAAGGCTTCTACGCTGAGCACAGCGCTCGTGGTTTCTTCGGCGACCTGGTTGCTTTCATGATCTCCGGTCCTGTTGTTGTTCAGGTTCTGGAAGGCGAAAACGCTATCGCTCTGAACCGTGAGCTGATGGGCGCTACCAACCCTAAAGAAGCTGCTGCCGGCACCATCCGCGCTGACTTCGCTGATTCCATCGACGCCAACGCTGTTCACGGTTCGGACTCCGAAGCCGCAGCTGCTCGTGAAATCTCGTACTTCTTCGCAGCTACTGAAGTAACCACTCGCTAAGCATTGGCTTAAGAGTGAAGGTGAATCCATGACTACATCGACTGTAAAAACCAACCTGCTGGGTCTGACTCAACAGGAAATGGAAAAATTCTTCGACTCAATCGGGGAGAAGCGTTTCCGTGCCGGTCAGGTAATGAAATGGATTCACCACTTTGGCGTCGATGATTTCGACGCCATGACGAACGTCAGCAAGGCCTTGCGCGACAAGCTCAAGGCTATTGCTGAGGTCCGTGGTCCGGAAGTGGTCAGCGAGGACATCTCCAGCGATGGCACCCGTAAGTGGGTGGTGCGCGTGGCGTCCGGCAGCTGCGTCGAGACCGTGTACATTCCCCAGGGCAAACGCGGCACTCTGTGCGTTTCGTCCCAGGCAGGCTGTGCCCTGGATTGCAGTTTCTGCTCCACCGGCAAGCAAGGCTTCAATAGCAACCTCACCGCCGCCGAAGTCATCGGGCAGGTGTGGATTGCCAACAAATCTTTTGGCAGTGTCCCGGCAACCGTCGACCGTGCCATCACCAACGTGGTGATGATGGGCATGGGTGAGCCGCTGCTGAACTTCGACAACGTCGTCGCCGCCATGCATCTGATGATGGATGACCTCGGCTACGGGATCTCCAAGCGCCGCGTGACCCTGTCCACGTCGGGTGTGGTGCCGATGATCGATGAGCTGGCCAAGCACATCGACGTATCCCTGGCGTTGTCCCTGCACGCACCGAATGACGCATTGCGTAACCAATTGGTGCCGATCAACAAGAAATATCCGCTTAAGATGCTGCTCGAGTCGTGCCAGCGCTACATGTCCGCCCTTGGCGAGAAACGTGTGCTGACCATCGAGTACACGTTGCTCAAGGACATCAACGACAAGGTTGAGCACGCCGTTGAGATGATCGAGCTGCTGAAGAATATTCCGTGCAAGATCAACCTGATTCCGTTCAACCCGTTCCCGCATTCCGGGTACGAGCGTCCGAGCAACAACGCGATCCGTCGTTTCCAGGATCAGTTGCATCAGGCCGGTTTTAACGTCACTGTCCGCACCACCCGTGGTGAAGACATCGACGCTGCATGTGGTCAATTGGTAGGGCAGGTGCTGGATCGCACCCGTCGCAGCGAACGTTACATCGCCGTGCGCGAGTTGAGCGCCGACAGCGATCTGGCACAGAACGCCGCGAACACAAATTAAGAGAGGATCTCTATGTCCCTGCGCTTTGCGCTGCTATTGCTGTTGGCCAGCCTGTGTGCTGGTTGTGTCCTGTCGGGTGACTACAACCCGATGAAGACCAGCAAGGGCCGCGATGAAGCGCGGGCTGCCTACGTGCAGTTGGGGCTGGGATACTTGCAGCAAGGCATGACCGAGCGGGCCAAGGTGCCGCTGAAGAAGGCGCTGGAAATCGACGGTTCTGATCCCGACGCCAACGCTGCCCTCGGCCTGGTGTTTCAGTCCGAAATGGAGCCTGAGCTGGCCGACGAACACTTCCGCAAGGCTTTGTCCTCCCGTCCCGCCGATGCGCGCATCCTCAACAACTACGGCAGTTTTCTCTACGAACAACAGCGTTATAAAGAAGCCTACGAGCGTTTTGAACAGGCCGCCGCCGATACCCTGTATCCTGAGCGTTCGCGTGTGTTCGAAAACCTCGGCATGACGGCGGCGAAGCTCGGTCAGCGTGATCTGGCGCAGCAACAGCTGGAAAAAGCACTGCGTTTGAACCGGCAACAACCGCGCGCACTGCTGGAAATGGCTGAGTTGTCCTTCGAAGACAGGCATTATGTGCCCGCGCGAGACTATTACGACCGTTTCAGCCAGTTGACCGAACAAAATGCACGTAGTCTATTGCTCGGCGTTCGGCTGGCAAAAGTGTTTGAAGATCGCGACAAGGCCGCCAGTTATGGCCTGCAATTAAAACGACTCTATCCCGGTACGCCGGAATATCAGCAATACCTGTCGGAGCAATGATGAAAGCGGCGCATCCCGAAGTTGTAGCAGCGAATCGCGTTAACCCCGGTGAGACCCTGCGCCAGGCCCGCGAAAGCAATGGCTGGTCGCTGGCCGAAGTGGCCCTCAAGCTCAACCTCACCGTGACTTCCCTGAGCAATCTTGAAGCCGGCGCTTTCGACAAGCTGCCGGGGCATACCTTCGCTCGCGGTTACATTCGCGCTTATGCCAAATTGCTCGGCATGGACCAGACCGTCCTGGTTCAGCAATTCGACCAGTCCACCGGCACTGATTCCCAAGGCAGCAACGTGCATGCTCTCGGCCGTATCGAAGAGCCTGTACGGGTTTCCCACACCATTTTACGTATTGTCAGCCTGCTGTTGCTGATCGCGGTCATCGGTGGCGGTTTCGTCTGGTGGCAGGATCAGACGTCGCAGCGCACCAAGGACTTGACGTCTCTGGCGCCGGAGCACGTCGAAGTCGAAGGTGCCGACGGCACCACCCAGATTCACCCGATCGACGAGCCGGAAGATCAGGCTGTCGCGGAGAACCAGGCCGACAGTTCGACTGAATTGGCACTGCCGCAGTCTGAAACGACCGCTGAATCGACCGGTGCCGAAGGTGCCGCGCCGGCTACCGCTCCAGCTGCACCGGTGACTCCGGCTGCGACGCCGACCGCTCCGGTTCATACCCAGGCGCCGGTTGTCGCTACCCCGACAACTCCAGCGCCAAATGTTCCGGCGACTCCAGCGCCGACCACCACCGCACCGGTCGTGCCTGCGACTGCAGCGCCAACGGCGGAAGCAACCGCTCCGGTGGCTGGCGACGGTCAGGTACAACTGCAGTTCAGCGCCGATTGCTGGGCGCAGGTGACGGACGGTCGTGGCAAAGTACTGTTCAGTGGTCTGAAGCATAAAGGCGATAGCGTCTCTGTTACCGGCAAGCCGCCGCTCGCCGTGCGCCTGGGCGTTGCCCGTGCTGCGCAGGTCAGCTACAACGGCCAGCCGGTCGATATCGCTCCGTTCACCAGTGGCGAGACTGCTCGCCTGAAGTTGGGTCAATAAGTCATGCACGGCGAATCTCCAATCAAACGTCGCGTTTCGCGCAAGATCTGGGTCGGTAATGTGCCGGTGGGCGGCGATGCGCCTATCGCTGTGCAGAGCATGACCAACAGCGACACCAATGATGTTGCCGCTACTGTTGCGCAGATCAATCGTCTGGAAGCCGCTGGTGTCGACATCGTCCGCGTTTCGGTGCCGGACATGGACGCCGCCGAGGCGTTCGGCAAAATCAAGCAACTGGTCAAGGTGCCGTTGGTTGCCGACATTCACTTCGACTACAAGATCGCCTTGCGCGTGGCCGAACTGGGTGTGGATTGCCTGCGTATCAACCCGGGCAACATCGGTCGTGAAGACCGTGTGCGTGCTGTAGTCGATGCCGCGCGTGATCGCGGTATTCCGATCCGCATCGGCGTCAACGCCGGTTCCCTGGAAAAAGACCTGCAAAAGAAATACGGCGAGCCGACCCCGGCCGCACTGGTCGAATCCGCCCTGCGTCACGTTGAACACCTTGAACGCCTGAATTTCCAGGACTTCAAGGTTAGCGTTAAGGCCTCTGACGTGTTCATGGCCGTCGAAGCCTATCGCTTGCTGGCGAAAGAAATCGTTCAGCCGCTGCACCTGGGCATCACCGAAGCCGGTGGATTGCGTTCGGGCACAGTGAAATCCGCCGTGGGCCTAGGTATGCTGCTCGCCGAGGGGATTGGCGATACCATCCGTATCTCGCTGGCGGCCGACCCGGTCGAGGAAGTGAAGGTCGGTTACGACATTCTCAAGTCTTTGCATCTGCGTTCCCGTGGCATCAACTTCATCGCCTGCCCGAGTTGCTCGCGGCAGAACTTCGATGTGGTGAAAACCATGAACGAGCTGGAAGGGCGTCTTGAAGACCTGCTGGTGCCGCTGGATGTCGCGGTGATCGGTTGTGTGGTCAACGGCCCCGGCGAAGCCAAGGAAGCCCATATCGGCTTGACCGGCGGCACGCCAAACCTGATTTACATCGACGGCAAGCCGTCGCAGAAACTGACGAATGACAATCTGGTGGACGAGCTGGAAAAGCTGATCCGCCAGAAAGCGGCCGAAAAGGTCGAAGCTGACGCTGCGGTTATTGCGCGCGGCTGAGCCTGACTGAAGCGCCGAACGAATTTAAGGATTTATAGTGAGCAAGTCTCTGCAAGCCATTCGTGGCATGAACGACATCCTGCCCGAGCAGACCCCGCTGTGGCGATATTTCGAGGGCACCGTTGCGCGGCTGCTGGATAACTACGGTTACAAGCAGATCCGCATGCCGATCGTTGAATTCACCGAGCTGTTCAAACGCTCGATCGGTGAAGTGACCGACATCGTCGAAAAAGAGATGTACACCTTCGAAGACCGCAACGGCGACTCCCTGACCCTGCGTCCGGAAGGCACCGCAGCGTGCGTGCGTGCTGTGCTCGAACACGGCATCACCGGCGGTGGCCAGGTGCAGAAACTCTGGTACATCGGCCCGATGTTCCGTCACGAGCGTCCGCAGAAAGGCCGTTATCGCCAGTTCCACCAGATCGGTCTGGAAGTGTTCAACCTCGACGGTCCGGACATCGACGCCGAGCTGATCACCATGACCTGGCGCCTGTGGGGCGAGTTGGGTATCCGTGATGCGGTCAAGCTCGAACTCAACAGCCTGGGCACCAGCGAGTCCCGTGGTCGCTATCGTGAAGCGCTGGTCGAGTACCTCTCGGCGCACCACGACAAACTCGACGAAGACAGCCAGCGTCGCCTGAAAACCAACCCGCTGCGCGTGCTCGACACGAAAAATGCCGACACCCAAGCGGTGCTGGTCGATGCGCCGAAAATGGCCGATTACCTCGATGACGAGTCGCGTGCTCACTTCGAAGGCCTGAAGGCTCGTCTGGATGCCGTCGGCATTCCGTACGTGCTCAACCCGAAGCTGGTGCGTGGCCTCGATTACTACAGCAAAACCGTATTCGAATGGGTCACCGACAAGCTCGGCGCTCAGGGCACTGTCTGCGCGGGCGGCCGTTACGACGGTCTGGTCGAGCAAATGGGCGGCAAGCCGACCACCGGCGTCGGTTTCGCCATGGGCATCGAACGTCTGGTGCTGATGCTCGAAACCCTGGAGCAGATCCCGGAAGAAATCTCCCGTCAGGTTGATGTCTATCTGTGCGCCTTCGGCGAAGAAGCCGAGTTGGCCGGTCTGGCCCTGGCTGAACGTGTTCGCGATCAACTTCCAAACCTGCGCCTGCAAGTCAATGCCGGCGCGGGCAGCTTCAAAAGCCAGTTCAAGAAGGCCGACAAGAGCGGTGCGCTGTACGCACTGATCCTCGGTGACGACGAAATGGCCCAGCAAGTGGTAGGTTTCAAACCCCTGCGTGGCCAGGGCGAACAACAAAGCATTGCCTGGGATGCGCTCGCCGCTCACCTGGCCACCTGCGTCGTGCAGGGTTGAAGCTGTCCAAACAGCCGATTTAGCGATTAAGGAGTATTGGGGTGTCGAGTACCGAAGACGAACAGTTGGCGGATTTGAAGGACTGGTGGACACGCAACGGCAAACCTCTGGTCACCGGCGGCCTGTTGGCGCTGGTCATCGTGTTCGGCTGGCAGGCTTATCACAAGTATCAGAGCAACCAGTCGCAAGGCGCCTCGGTGCTCTATCAGCAATTGCTGGAAACCACGCTGACGCCTGACGGCAAGCCTGATGCGGCCCGCGTTGCGGATCTGGCCGGCAAGCTCAACAGCGAATTCGGCGGTTCTGCCTACGCGCAGTACGGCAGCCTGTTCGTGGCCAAAGTGGCCGTTGACAGCGGCAAGCTGGATGACGCGGCGACTGAACTGAAAACCATCGTCGACAAACCGGCCAACCCGGCGCTGGGCGAAATTGCCCGTCAGCGTCTGGCGCAGGTACTCGGCGCGCAGAACAAGGCTGACGAAGCCCTGAAACTGCTCGACGGCGATGCGGACAAAGCGTTCCTGGCTACTCGCGAAGAACTCAAGGGCGACCTGCTGGTCCAGCTGGGCCGTACCGATGACGCGAACAAGGCGTATCAAAAAGCCAAGGCGGCACTGTCGGATGAAGCGGCGGTCGGTGGCCTTCAAATCAAGCTCGACGACCTGGCCAAAGGGGATGCGTGACGTGATCCGTTGGAAGCATGCAGCATTGCTGGCTCTGGCCCTTCTGGCCGCGGGTTGCAGCAGCAACAGCAAGAAAGAATTGCCACCGGCCGAACTGACCGACTTCAAAGAAGAAGTGGTTCTGCAAAAGCAGTGGAGTCGTTCGATCGGTGACGGTCAGGGCGAAACCTACAACATGCTGGTGCCGGCGATCGACGGTGACACCATCTACGCCGCTGATGTGACCGGCGTGGTGATGGCCATGGATCGCAGCAACGGCGACGTGAAGTGGAAGCAGGATCTTGATTTGCCTGTCTCCGGCGCCGTTGGTGTGGGTTACGGTCTGGTTCTGATCGGTACGCTGCGTGGCGAAGTCGTCGCTCTGGACACCAGCAATGGTGAAGAGAAGTGGCGCGCTCGCGTGAACAGCGAAGTGCTCGCGCCGCCGGCCAACAACGGTGACGTGGTGGTGGTGCAGACTCAGGACGATCGTCTGATCGGTCTGGATGCTTCCACCGGTACCCAGCGCTGGGTGTATGACAGCACTCCGGCGGTACTGACCCTGCGTGGCACCAGTGCACCGCTCGTGACCAACCGCCTCGCGGTGGCTGGCCTGTCGACCGGCAAAGTGGTCGCGCTGGATATTTCCAACGGCGTGCCGGTGTGGGAACAACGGATTGCGATTCCACAGGGCCGTTCGGAACTGGAGCGCGTGGTCGACATCGACGGCGGTCTGCTGCTGTCCGGCGGTACGCTGTACGTCGCCAGCTACCAGGGTCGCGTGGCGGCACTGGATCTGGAAAGCGGTCGTCAACTCTGGCAGCGCGATGCGTCGAGCTACGCCGGTATCGCACAGGGTTTCGGCAGCGTTTACGTGAGCCTGTCCTCGGGCACCGTTGAAGGCGTCGACGAACGTTCCACCACAGCATTGTGGAGCAACGATTCGCTGGCTCGCCGTCAACTGTCGGCGCCGGAAGTGTTCTCCAGCTATGTTGCAGTCGGTGACCTGGAAGGTTATCTGCATCTGCTGAGTCAGGTTGACGGTCGTTTCGTCGGCCGTGAGCGCATCGACAGCGACGGCCTGCGTGCCCGTCCGCTGGTGGTGGGTGACATGATTTATGTCTATGGCAACAGCGGCAAACTGGAAGCCCTGACCATCAAGTAACAACTATGCTTGGGGATAACACCCCAGGCAGCTTCACTTGTGGAAGTGGACCTGTTCACTCCCGCAGTGTTGCCCCGAGCACCAGCCGCTGCCTCGCAGCGGCTTTTGTATTTTCTGAAATAACGAAGTGGAGAGCCGCATGGTTCCCGTAATCGCCCTGGTGGGCCGACCGAACGTCGGCAAGTCCACCTTGTTCAACCGCCTGACCAGGACTCGCGACGCCATTGTCGGCGACTTGTCCGGTCTGACCCGTGATCGCCAGTACGGTGAGGCCAAGTGGCAAGGGCGTTCCTACATTCTGGTCGACACCGGCGGTATCTCCGGTGACGAGCATGGTATGGACGAAAAAATGGCCGAGCAGTCGCTGCTGGCCATTGAAGAAGCGGATGTTGTGCTGTTCCTGGTAGATGCCAAGGCCGGTTTCACCGCCGCCGACCAGATGATCGCCGAACATCTGCGCAAACGTAACAAGCGTTCCCACGTGGTCGCCAACAAGGTCGACAACATCGACCCGGAAATGGCCCGCGCTGAATTCGCTCCGCTGGGTATGGGCCACGCGATCCCGATCGCCGGTGCCCACGGTCGCGGCATCACCCAGTTGCTGGAAATCGCCCTGGGTGATTTCCCGAGAGACGAAGAAGAGCCAGAAGAAGGCGAGGAAGAGATCGTTGCCGAAGGCGAGGAAGCCAAGCGCATTCCTGGCCCGAGCGAAAAAGACGGGATCAAGATCGCCATCATCGGTCGTCCGAACGTCGGCAAGTCGACCCTGGTCAACCGCATGCTCGGTGAAGACCGGGTTATCGTCTATGACCAGCCCGGCACCACCCGCGACAGTATCTACATTCCGTTCGAACGCAATGAAGAGAAGTACACGCTGATCGACACCGCCGGTGTACGCAAGCGCGGCAAGATCCACGAAGAAGTCGAAAAATTCTCCGTGGTGAAAACCCTGCAGGCGATCAAAGACGCCAACGTGGTGATCTTCGTGATGGACGCCCGCGAAGGCGTGGTCGATCACGACCTCAACCTGCTGGGCTTCGCGATCGAATCGGGGCGTGCCCTGGTGATCGCGATCAACAAGTGGGACGGCATGACGCCGAGCGAGCGCGACTACGTGAAGGTCGAGTTGCAGCGTCGGCTGTTCTTCGTTGACTACGCCGACATCCACTTCATCTCGGCCCTGCACGGCACTGGCGTGGGTAACCTCTACGCGTCCGTACAGAACTCGTTCAAGTCGGCGGTCACCCGCTGGCCGACCAACCGTCTGACCCAGATTCTGGAAGACGCGGTGGGCGAGCATGCGCCACCGATGGTCAACAACCGCCGGATCAAGCTGCGTTACGCTCACTTGGGTGGTGCGAACCCGCCGATCATCGTGATCCACGGTAACCAGATCGAGAAAGTGCCGAAGTCGTATGTGCGTTATCTCGAGAACACCTACCGTCGTGTACTGAAGCTGGTCGGTACGCCGATCCGCATCGAGTTCAAGGGCGGCGAGAACCCGTACGAAGGCAACAAGACCACGCTGACCGACCGCCAGGTCAACAAGAAGCGTCGCTTGATGTCGCACCACAAAAAAGCCGACAAGAAGCGCCGCGACAAGAAATAAAGAAGCAGCTGCCAGTTTTTAGCTGCAAGCTTCAAGTAAAAGCAAAAAGGGCTCTTGTCAGAGCCCTTTTTTGTGGGCGCTGGTTTTAGCTTGCAGCTTGTAACTTGCCGCTTGAGATTTATGGCTTGGCGCTTGAAACTTGCAGCTCACCTGCAAGGGGCTACCGATGATCACCAGTAAGCTGCCGAATGTCGGCATCACTATTTTCACGCAGATGTCTCAGCTCGCGGCGCAAACCGGAGCGATCAACCTGTCCCAGGGTTTTCCTGATTTCGACGGCCCGCAGTCCCTGCGTGACGCGGTCGGTCGGCACATCGCCAGTGGCCATAACCAGTATTCACCGATGACCGGTCTGCCGGCGCTGCGCGAGCAGATTGCGGCGAAAATCGCTCGCAGCTATGGCGTGCAGGTCAATGCCGACAGCGAAGTGACGGTCACGCCAGGCGCCACCCAGGCGATCTTCTGTGCGATTCAGGCGGTTATCCACAGCGGCGACGAAGTCATCGTGTTCGATCCGTGCTACGACAGCTACGAACCGGCGACGGAGTTGGCGGGCGGTCGTTGCGTGCATGTGCAACTGAACCCGGGCGACTTCTCCATCGATTTCGACCAGCTCGCCGCGGCGCTGAGTCCGCGCACGAAAATGATCGTCATCAACACCCCGCACAACCCGAGCGGCGCGCTGATCAGTCGTGCCGAGCTGGATCAATTGGCAGCGCTCATCCGTGACCGCGACATCTATGTGATCAGCGATGAAGTCTACGAACACCTGGTGTTCGACGGCGTGCCGCACGTCAGCGTACTGGCCCATGAAGAGCTGTATCAGCGCGCGTTCGTGGTCAGTTCGTTCGGCAAGACCTATCACGTCACTGGCTGGAAAACCGGTTACGTCGTTGCGCCGCCAGCCCTGACGGCTGAATTGCGCAAGGTGCACCAGTACGTCAGTTTCTGCGGCGTCACGCCGTTGCAATATGCGCTGGCTGATTACATGGCCGAGCATCCAGAACACGTCGAAGAGTTGCCGGGCTTCTATCAGGCCAAGCGCGATTTGTTCTGCGATCTGCTGGCACCTTCGCGCTTCAGCTTCACTCGTGTCACCGGCACCTATTTTCAACTGGTCGATTATTCGCAGATTCGCCCTGACCTCAACGACTTCGAGATGGCAATGTGGATGACCCGCGAGCACGGCGTGGCCAGTATTCCGGTGTCGGTGTTCTACCAGAACCCACCGCAAGGCCAGCGCCTGGTGCGCTTGTGCTTCGCCAAACGCGAGGAGACGCTGCGTGAAGCGGCGGCGAAACTATGCGTGATCTGAGTGCGTTACCCGATCTCAACCTGGCGCTGATCCAGACCAGCCTGGCCTGGCATGACCGCCAGGCCAACCTTGAGCATTTCGAGGTGTTGCTGGAGCAGGCGCGGGGGGCGGATCTGATTATCCTGCCGGAAATGTTCACCACCGGATTCTCCATGGAGTCCGAGACCCTCGCCGAAGCCGAGAACGGCCCGACCAGCAAATGGCTGCGGGTTCAGGCGGCGAAGCTCAATGCAGTCATTACCGGCAGCGTGATCATTCAGGCCGCCGACGGCAGCCATCGCAACCGCCTGCTGTGGGCGCGGCCGGACGGCGAAGTGCTGCATTACGACAAACGTCACCTGTTCCGCATGGCCGGCGAGCACAACCACTACACCCCCGGCGAACGTCAGGTGCAGTTCGAACTCAAGGGGTGGCGCATCCGTCCGCTGATTTGTTATGACCTGCGCTTCCCGGTGTGGAGCCGTGATGCGCAAGACACCGATCTACTGCTGTACACCGCCAACTGGCCGGGCGCGCGGCGTCTGCACTGGAATCGTCTGTTGCCGGCGCGCGCTATCGAAAATCTTTGCTACGTGGCGGCGGTGAATCGCGTCGGCACCGATGGCAAGGGCTTCGCTTACACCGGTGATAGTCAGGTGCTGGATTTCCAGGGTGAAACCCTGCTGGCAGCGGGGGAGGCGGACGGGGTGTTCAAGGTGGTTTTGGAAGCCGCACCATTGGCGGCTTATCGTGAACGCTTTCCAGCGAACCTGGATGCCGACACATTTGAGTTCACCTGAAAAGCAAAAGATCGCAGCCTTCGGCAGCTCCTACATGGTGTACGACATCACAATGTAGGAGCTGCCGAAGGCTGCGATCTTTTGATCTTCAACAAAAAGGCCCCGGAGTGTTCGCTCCGGGGCCTTTTACATTTCAGCGGTCGATTACGCCGCTTTCGCCTCAGGCTGGCTCAGCGAGCGGTTCAGTGCGCTGAACAGGGCCTTGAAGCTGGCGGTGGTGATGTTTTCATCGATACCCACGCCATGCACCGCACGCTCGCCGTTTACACGCAGCTCGATGTACGCCGCTGCCTTGGCGTTGGTGCCCGCGCCGATCGCATGTTCGTTGTAGTCCATGATCTCCACCGGAATCGGCAGGCCGGCGACCAGTGCTTCCAGCGCACCGTTGCCCTTGCCGCGCCAGTGCAGGTTGGTTTCGCCCTGACCTTTGCTCGCCACTTCCACTTCAACGGCGCTGTTGCCGTTTTCTTCCTGCAGGCGATGGCTGACCAGCGCATACGGGGTGTTGGCTTGCAGGTATTCGCTGATCAACAGCGAGTGGATCTGCTTGGCGGTCATCTCCAGACCGAGGCGGTCGGTTTCACGCTGCACAACCTGGCTGAATTCGATCTGCATGCGGCGTGGCAGGCTGATGCCGTATTCCTGCTCCAGCAAGTAGGCGATGCCGCCCTTGCCCGACTGGCTGTTGACGCGAATCACTGCCTCGTAGCTGCGACCGATGTCGGCCGGGTCGATCGGCAAGTACGGCACTTCCCACAGGGTGTCCGGTTTCTGCTGGGCGAAGCCCTTGCGGATCGCATCCTGGTGCGAGCCGGAGAATGCGGTGTGAACCAGATCGCCAACGTACGGGTGACGCGGGTGCACCTGAATCTGGTTGCACTCTTCGACGACTTTGCGCACGCCGTCGATGTCGGAGAAGTCCAGCTCAGGGTCGACGCCCTGGGTGTACATGTTCAGTGCGACGGTGACGAGGTCGACGTTACCGGTACGCTCGCCGTTGCCGAACAGGCAGCCTTCGACGCGATCCGCGCCGGCCATCAGGCCCAGTTCGGTGGCGGCGACGCCGGTGCCACGGTCGTTGTGGGTGTGCAGGCTGATGATCACGCTGTCACGACGGTTGATGTTGCGGCCGAACCACTCGATCTGGTCGGCGTAGATGTTCGGGGTCGCGCATTCAACGGTGGCTGGCAGGTTGAGGATCATCTTGTGCTCAGGCGTCGGGTTCCACACCTCGATCACCGCGTCACAGACTTCCTTGGCGAATTCCAGCTCGGTGGCGCTGAAGGTTTCCGGCGAGTACTCGAAGGTCCACTCGGTGTCCGGCTGCATCGCCGCGTACTTGACGAACAGCTTGGCCGCGTTAACGGCGATGGCCTTGATGCCATCCTTGTCCTGGTTGAAGACAATGCGACGGAAAGACGGCGAAGTGGCGTTGTACAGGTGAACGATGGCTTTCTTCGCGCCGCGCAGGGATTCGAAAGTGCGCTCGATCAGATCTTCACGGCCCTGGGTCAGCACCTGGATAGTGGTGTCGTCCGGGATGTGGCCTTCTTCGATCAGGGTGCGCACGAAGTCGAAGTCGGTTTGCGAAGCGGCCGGGAACGAGGCTTCGATTTCTTTCACGCCCACCTGCACCAGAGTCTTCCAGAAACGCAGCTTTTTCACCGCGTCCATCGGCTCGATCAGCGACTGGTTGCCGTCACGCAAGTCGGAGCTGCACCAGATCGGCGCGGCGTCGATGGTTTTCGACGGCCAAGTGCGATCCGGCAAGTTGATGACGGGAAACGCGCGGTATTTCGAAGACGGATCTTTGAGCATGCTCATCGGGAAATTCCTTATTGTCTGGGCCGAAAAGAGGCGGCCTGCCGGTGGAACGAATGTTCTTGGAAAAGCGTGGGACGAGGCGCAGCGATTCAGCCTGGCAGTCGTGCGCTGACGAGGCACAGGCTGCGGTGCTGGCGAAGCTGAATAAGGGTGTGAGAGGTTTTCATGCCTTCAACCCTAACCGCGAGGGGAGAGGATGGCAAGCAGTCGAAAAAAATTGAGAGGAATACTCGTAAAGAGAACTTTTGCGGGATTTTATTGCGCTGGAGATCGCTGATCGTTGTGATATTTGCGCGAGGTTTGATTGGGGCGCAATCGAGGTTTATAGCAATTCAGTACGTATTGATGTGCTGTACAGGCCGCCTTCGCGAGCAGGCTCGCTCCCACAGGGGATCTTTGTTGTGAGTAAGATCCAGAGTGGGAGCGAGCCTGCTCGCGAAGAGGCCGGTCGCCTCAATACATATTCAAGGCTGGAATGCACCAATGAATATCGCCGGATCCACCCGCGCATCATTCAGGCTGACATTCCAGTGCATGTGCGGCCCGGTCGCCCGGCCAGTCGAGCCGACCTTGCCGACCACCGCTCCGCGCGCCAGTTGATCGCCGACCTTCACGTCAATCTTCGACATATGGCAGAACATGCTGATAAAGCCCTGCCCATGGTCGACAAACACCGTATTGCCATTGAAGAAGTAATTGCCGGTGAGGATCACCTTACCCGCCGCCGGGGTCTTGATCGGCGTGCCCGCCGGCACGGCGAAGTCGAGGCCTGCGTGGGGATTGCGCTCTTCACCATTAAAGAAACGACGCACGCCAAACTTGCTCGACAGCGGCCCGTTGACCGGTTTGTCCAGCAGCAGGTTGCTCGGCGTGTTCGGGCTGAAGCTGCGATACGCCTTGATCTGCTCGGCCAGTTCGCCCTCGATGCGCTTGAGGTTCGACTGATCCGGGTTGACCTGCTGCTTGTTCTTCAGGGTGATGCGTTGTTCCGGGTATTTCTTGTTGCCCACGGTGAACGGCAGATTACGCCCGCCACTGCTGATCTGCTGCGCGCCCGGCTTCACAGTCAACGGCACGCCGACAATCGCCAGCCAATTGTTCTGTTCTTTCACCACCAGCACCGGTTTGCCCTGATACGTGGCTTTCGGTGCCTGCGCGGCGGTGCCCAGATCAACCACCGCCACGCCGCCCGGCACCGGTTTGTTCAGTAGCCGGGTGATGTAACTGTCGGCGTGGGCATTGAAGGTCAGACAGAGCAGAAACAATGGAGCCAGAAAACGCGGCATGGATCAGTCCAGTAAAGAGAGGGTGACAGGCGTCAGGTGATTATCCTCGACGCGCACTTGCAGTTCGCCTTCGCCGAGCCTGGCTTTGAGGCGCTGGCCGGTGTGGGTCTGCGCGGCGTTGCGGATCGCATGGCCGCGCTCGTCCAGCAGAATGCTGTAACCACGGCCGAGCGTTGCCAGCGGGCTGACCACATGCAGCGTCTGCATCTGACTGTGCAATTGCAGGCGCCGGTTTTTCAGACCTTCGCGCATGGCACGGGGCAAGCGTTCGGCGAGGCTGTCGAGGCGCTGGCGCAACATCGCCAGTTGCCGCCCCGGATGTTGCCCGGCGAGGCGGGTTTCCAGGCGGATCAGGCGTTCGCGGCGGGTATTGAGATGTCGCTCGAAGGCCCGGCGCATGCGCATGTCCAGATCATCCAGACGCTGCGCTTGCTGACGCAGACGCTCGCCGGGATGACGCAGGCGACGGGCCATGCCTTCCAGGCGCAGACGGTCACGCATCAAGCGGTCACGCATGCGCATCACCAGGCGGCGATGCAGGCTTTCGACCTGACGGATCAGATGACTGGAGTCCGGGGCGAGCAGTTCGGCAGCCGCCGACGGCGTGGGTGCGCGCACGTCAGCGACAAAGTCGCTGATCGACACATCGGTTTCATGGCCGACGGCGCTGACAATCGGCGTCACGCAAGCATCGACGGCGCGGGCTACAGCTTCTTCGTTGAAGCACCAGAGATCTTCCAGCGAGCCACCGCCACGGGCGAGGATCAGTGCATCGAAGCCACGGGCATCGGCCATTTTCAGCGCGCGGACGATTTGTGCGGTGGCCTCGCGGCCCTGCACGGCCGTCGGAATCAGCGTCAGTTGCACCTGCGGTGCTCGTCGGCGGAATACGCTGATGATGTCGCGAATCACCGCGCCGGTTGGCGAACTGATGATGCCGATGCGCTGCGGATGCGCCGGCAGCGGCACTTTGCGTTCGGCGCTGAACAGGCCTTCGGCGCTGAGCTTTTCCTTCAAGGCATCGAAGGCCAGCCGCAACGCGCCGTCACCGGCAGGTTCGACGGTGTCGAGAATCAGCTGATAGTCGCCACGGCCTTCGAACAGCGAAACCTTGCCGCGCACCTTCACCGCCAGGCCATCCTTCAGCGCCTGACGCACGCGCGTCGCGTTCTGCCGGAACAGTGCGCAACGCACCTGTGCGCCGCTGTCCTTGAGGGTGAAATAGATGTGGCCGGACGCCGGGCGGGCGAGGTTGGAGATTTCGCCTTCGACCCAGATGTTGCTGAACACGTCTTCGAGCAACACCCGCACGCGGCCGTTGAGCTGGCTGACGGTCAGGACTTCACGGTCCAGGCCAAGTCTTGCAAAGGGATCTTTAATCATGGGGCGCAGTTTAAAGGCATTCTTCTGATCATTGCACGATCCCTGTAGGAGCTGCCGCAGGCTGCGATCTTTTGATCTTGATCTGTATGAAAAAGATCAAAAGATCGCAGCCTGGTTTTACTCGTCAGCTCCTACAGGGGATTGGTGAAGGTCTGGATGAAGTGTTGAATCAGTGGCGTCGGATTCTGGCGATAGGCGAGGGCGACGGTGCTGTGGCAGTCGGGATCGGCCAGCGGTAGAAAACGCACGCCGCTCGGGGCGATGTCTTGCATCGATTCCGGCAGCAGTGCAATGCCAAATCCGGCCTGGATCAACTGCAATTGCGTGGTTTTGCGCGACATCACTCGCGCGGCTTTCGGGAAAAAGCCCTGACGCATGCACAGATCGGCACACAGATAACTCAAGCCGCCGCGTTGCGGGTGCGGGATCGAGATGAACGCCTCGTCCTTCAGTTGGGCCAGATCGACGCGCTCAGCCTCGACCAATCGATGATCCATCGGAACTGCCAGCAGCAAGCGTTCAGTAAACAGCGGCACAAGTTGAATCCCTTCACGCTGGCGCAACACCGGCAGGCGCAGCAGGCCGATGTCGAGGCGCCCTTCGGCCAACTCTTCCAATTGCGCCTCAGAAGACAACTTGCCGATATCCAGTGACACGCCGGGCTGTTGTTGCAGGTAAGCGCCAATATCACTGAGCAAACGGCCGCTGATCGACACGGTGCTGGAATGGCTGAGGCGCAATGTGCCGAGCTGACCATTGCCGACCTCAGTGGCCATGGCGCTGGCCTTGCTCAGCTCGTTCAGCAGACTCCTTGCTCGTGGCAGAAACGCTGCGCCCGCTGCTGTGAGTCGAGGCTGACGCGCGGTGCGCTCGAACAGCGGGGTTTGCAGGCGCGTCTCCATGTCCTTGATCTGCCGGCTCAGCGCCGATTGCGCAACGAACAAACGTTCAGCTGCAGCACTGAAACTGCCGCATTCGGCAATTTCCACGAAGTAACGCAATTGACGGGTTGAAAGCACAGGCATGCCTTTTCGAGATGGGTAAGCGGCCTGGAAGATATTAGTCGCAACCCTCGACGCTGGCTAAAGTCATCTCAGGCTTATTAAGGAAGCGCATCGATGAGCGTGGCAGGGCTGTTGAGTGAGTGGTCGTGGGGGGGAGGTGCTTGGGTGGTGATCGGGCTGGGCATCGCCCTGGCTTACATCGTGTTCGGCATTGCCGGGTTTGGCACGGCGCTGGTGGCGGGGCCGATTCTGATTCTGTTCATGCCGTTGTCGAAGATTGTGCCGCTGTTGGTGCTGCTGGATTTTGTCGCGGCGTTCGGCAATCTGCTGCCGTCGCGGCGGGATGTGGCTAAACCGGAGTTGTTACGGCTGCTGCCGTGCATGGCGGTCGGTTGTACGTTGGGGGTGATCTTTCTACTTAATCTGAAATCCGATCTGTTGCTGTTGTTGATGGGGCTGTTTATTAGCGCTTATGCGATTTACAGCCTGTGGGTGAAAGCGCGGCCAGCGCAATTGTCGGCGGCGTGGGCAGTGCCGATGGGCACGGTGGGCGGATTGTTCGGCGCGCTGTTTGGCAGTGGCGGCTTTCTCTATGCGATTTATCTCAACAGTCGGCTGCCGAAAGACGTCGCGCGGGCCACGCAAAGTGCGCTGATCAGTTGCAGCACAGTGGTGCGTTTGAGCCTGTTTGCCATCGCCGGTGTGTATGCCGAGCTACCCTTGTTGATGCTGGCGCTGTGTCTGTTGCCGGCCATGGCGCTGGGGTTGTGGATCGGGCGTCGCTTGACCATAAAGCTGTCGCGCGAGGCGTTTGTGCGGCTGGTAACGTGGCTGGTGCTGGCGAGCGGGGTTGCGTTGATCGGGCGCTACCTCAGCACTTGACCGGATTCTGTCAGGGATTAAGCTGCCGGCCGCAATTCCCTGTGGGAGCCAGCCTGCTGGCGATCGCGGAGTGTCAGTCAACATTTGTATTGCTGACCCACCGCAATCGCCAGCAGGCTAGCTCCCACAATGGAAATCTTCAGTATCTGCAGCAGGCTTGCACCATGAACTCGCAAAGCATCATCGTCCCGAAAATCTCCACCCTGCCGGTCCATGAACCCCGGGCCCGGGCGATCCTGCGCTGGCTGGTGCGCAAAAACATCGTCAAAGAAGAGCTGAGCACCTGCGGACGCACTGGCAATCGGATGGCTTACGCGATTGCCGATGGCGCCCGTGCCGTGGTGCTGCACCCGCAAGCGCTGCCGTTCGGCGAGCCGATCAACGGGCTAGAGATCGTCACCAAACGCTGCATCTACACACCGGCCAAGGGTTTTCTCGAAGAGGCCGGTTGCGCCGAGTGCCGTCGCGAGGTCGGTGAAGCGTTGTTCGAAAGCCTTGAAGACTGGTTTCCAGGTCGCACCGACAACTTCACTTGCCCGGAATGCGGGCATGAAGACGACATCAACGGCTTTCTGTACTTGCAGGAATGTGCGTTTTCCAACCTTGGCTTCATCTTCAACAACTGGCTGGAAGCCGGATTCAAGCAGAGCTTTATCGATGAGTTCGCCGATTGGCTCGATCAACCTGTCTCTTGGGTCAAGGTGGAGCTGTAGCGGCGGGGGTCTCCGTATATCAGCAACATTGATATTAAGCTGAGTTTTACATTGAACAGCAGGGGGTGGATGACTATAATGGCGCGCTTCCATTTTCCCGCTCGGGAGCCCCCGCGATGCTGCGTATCAGCCAAGAAGCTCTGACATTCGACGACATTCTCTTAGTGCCTGGTTATTCCGAGGTACTTCCTAACGAAGTCAGTCTCAAGACCCGCCTTACCCGTGGCATCGAGCTGAACATTCCTCTGGTTTCTGCTGCAATGGACACCGTGACTGAAGCCCGTCTGGCAATCGCCATGGCTCAGGAAGGTGGCATCGGCATTATCCACAAGAACATGACCATCGAGCAGCAAGCTGCCGAAGTGCGTAAGGTCAAGAAGTTCGAAGCCGGCGTCGTCAAGGATCCGATCACCATCGAGGCTGATGCCACGGTGCGTGACCTGTTCGAATTGACCCGCATGCACAACATTTCCGGCGTTCCGGTTCTGCACGATGGCGACCTGGTCGGTATCGTCACTTCCCGTGACGTGCGTTTCGAAACCCGTCTGGAAGCCACCGTACGTGAAGTGATGACGCCTAAAGAGCGTCTGGTCACTGTGCGTGAAGGCGCCGACAAGAACGAAGTCCGCGAGCTGCTGCACAAGCACCGTCTGGAAAAAGTTCTGATCGTCGATGACAAGTTTGCCCTCAAAGGCATGATGACCGTCAAAGACATCGAAAAAGCCAAAGCCTACCCGCTGGCCAGCAAGGACGATCAAGGTCGTCTGCGCGTTGGTGCTGCTGTCGGTACCGGTAAAGACACCGGTGACCGTGTAGCCGCGCTGGTCAATGCCGGTGTGGACGTCGTGGTAGTCGATACCGCGCACGGTCACTCCAAAGGCGTGATCGACCGCGTTCGCTGGGTCAAAGAGAATTTCCCTGAAGTGCAGGTGATCGGCGGCAACATCGCCACCGGCGCCGCTGCCAAGGCCCTGGCCGAAGCTGGCGCTGATGCGGTCAAGGTCGGTATCGGCCCTGGCTCGATCTGCACCACCCGTATCGTCGCCGGTGTCGGCGTCCCGCAAATCAGTGCCATCGCCAACGTCGCCGCTGCCCTTGAAGGCACTGGCGTACCGTTGATCGCCGACGGCGGCATCCGTTTCTCCGGTGACCTGTCCAAGGCCATCGTAGCCGGTGCTTCCTGCGTGATGATGGGCTCGATGTTCGCCGGTACTGAAGAAGCGCCGGGCGAGATCGAACTGTTCCAGGGCCGTTCGTACAAGGCGTATCGCGGTATGGGTTCGCTGGGCGCCATGTCCCAGGCTCAAGGCTCCTCCGACCGTTACTTCCAGGACTCCTCGGCAGGCGCCGAGAAACTCGTTCCGGAAGGCATCGAAGGCCGTGTGCCGTACAAAGGCACTCTGAGCGCGATCATTCACCAGTTGATGGGCGGTCTGCGTTCCTCGATGGGTTACACCGGCAGCGCCAACATCGAAGAAATGCGCACCAAGCCTGAATTCGTGCGGATCACCGGCGCTGGCATGGCCGAATCCCACGTTCACGACGTGCAGATCACCAAAGAAGCGCCAAACTACCGCGTAGGTTGAGCCTTCAAGCTACAAGCAAAGCAACCGGGGCTGTTTGATTCAGCCCCGAGTTGTTTCTGAATCACGACTGTTTCTGAATGACTTAGACGAGACTGAATCATGGCCCTCGATATTCACGCTCACCGCATCCTGATCCTCGACTTCGGCTCGCAATACACCCAACTGATCGCCCGCCGCGTGCGCGAAATCGGTGTGTACTGCGAACTGCACCCGTTCGACATGGACGAAGATGCGATCCGCGAATTCGCTCCTAAAGGCGTCATCCTCGCCGGCGGCCCCGAGTCCGTGCACGAAGCCAATAGCCCGCGCTGCCCGCAAGCTGTGTTTGACCTGGGGGTACCGGTCTTCGGTATCTGCTACGGCATGCAGACCATGGCCGAGCAACTGGGCGGCAAGGTGGAAGGTTCCGAACTGCGTGAGTTCGGCTACGCCCGCGTTGACGTGGTCGGCAAGAGCCGTCTGCTCGACGGCATCGAAGACCACATCGACGCTGACGGCCTGTTCGGCCTCGACGTGTGGATGAGCCACGGTGACAAAGTCACCAAGATGCCGGAAGACTTCCACATCCTCGCCAGCACCCCGAGCTGCCCGATCGCCGGCATGTTCAACGACGATCGCGCCTACTACGGCGTGCAGTTCCACCCGGAAGTGACCCACACCAAACAGGGCGGTCGCATCCTCTCGCGCTTCGTTCTCGACATCTGCGGCTGTGAAGCGCTGTGGACGCCTTCGAAGATCGCTGAAGACGCCATCGCCAACATCCGCGCACAAGTCGGTACCGACAACGTGCTGCTGGGCCTGTCCGGCGGCGTTGACTCCTCGGTGGTTGCTGCGCTGCTGCACAAAGCCATCGGCGACCAGCTGACCTGCGTCTTCGTCGACAACGGTCTGCTGCGTCTGCACGAAGGCGAGCAAGTGATGGCCATGTTCGCCGAGAACATGGGCGTCAAGGTGATCCGCGCCAACGCTGAAGAGCAGTTCCTCAACAACCTGGCCGGCGAAGCCGACCCGGAGAAGAAGCGCAAGATCATCGGTCGCACTTTCATCGACGTCTTCGATGCCCAGTCGAACAAACTGGAAAACATCAAGTACCTCGCGCAGGGCACCATCTACCCGGACGTGATCGAGTCGGCTGGCGCGAAAAGCGGCAAGGCCCACGTGATCAAGTCGCACCACAACGTGGGCGGCCTGCCGGAAGAGATGAACCTGAAACTGGTCGAGCCACTGCGCGAACTGTTCAAGGACGAAGTCCGTCGTCTGGGTCTGGAACTGGGCCTGCCTTACGACATGGTCTACCGTCACCCGTTCCCGGGCCCGGGCTTGGGTGTGCGCATCCTCGGCGAAGTGAAGAAGGAATACGCCGACCTGCTGCGTCGTGCCGACCACATCTTCATCGAAGAACTGCGCAAAGCCGACTGGTACCACAAAGTCAGCCAGGCCTTCGTAGTGTTCCAGCCGGTGAAATCGGTTGGCGTGGTAGGCGATGGTCGTCGTTACGCTTGGGTTGTCGCCCTGCGTGCCGTGGAAACCATCGACTTCATGACCGCGCGTTGGGCTCACCTGCCTTACGAACTGCTGGAAACCGTATCCGGCCGCATCATCAATGAAATCGAAGGCATCTCCCGCGTGACTTACGACGTGTCGAGCAAGCCACCTGCGACGATTGAGTGGGAGTGATCCCACGCACGCCTTGAAGGCGTGAATGCAGGCAACCATGAGGCCGCGTGAAGCATTGTTTCACGCGGCCTTTGCGTTTTCGGCGTTCATCTAAAATCGGCTGACCTCAATCAGGAATCCGGCTGCGCAGGATCAGTCCCGTATCGGACAGCCGTTGAGACATGTCTTTCAGGTTGGCGAATGCGATGTCATTCACACGCTGCCACGCAGGTCGGTGGAGGGAGACTTTGCCGTCGTTCAATCGATTGATCAGTGTGCGTTGCAGCATGCCTTGTTTACTGCGGTGGATCAGTGTGTAGCTGTCGCCTGCTTTTTCGAAAATGTACATGCCGCGCCTGTACAAGAGATTCTCCAGCGTGTCGTCGGTCCAGGTCACCTCGGGTGCTGGCACTCTCAAGCGCAAATCGGCGCGCAGAAGATCTGGATTGCCTTGCCTGGCGGTGCCGCCGGGCGAGGTGCCTCGTGGTACTTCAATACCCGGGTCGACATCGACACCCGCCGCTTCACCGGGGCCGACTTCTTCGATTCGCAAGCCGATTCCTCCCTTCAATTCACTGATACCCAGTAGTCCTCTGAAGGTGTTGGTGTTGTGAGCATCGGTCACCACGATCCATTTCTTCGGGCTGTTGAGGTAGATGTCGCCGGTCATGATGTCGTTTGTCAGGTAGGTACTCATCATTTGCTCGTCGATGGAGGGCAGTGGTGTTTTCATTTTGTAACTCGCGGCGCAGTCGATTGCCTGAACCCGGACCCTGTTCGCTCGCGCGACCTTGACCAACTCCAGTGGGTTGAATCGACCATCAGGGTCAGTGCCGAGACTGGTCAGATAAGTGCGCAAATCCTCGGACATATTGCCGCTGGTGAAGTAGCGGTTCAGTTCAACCTGAGCGAAGTCGCTAAGCAGCCCACGCATGTAGAGGGTTTTCGCGTGCCGAGCCAGCGCTGGCATGTTTTCAATCAGAAATCCCATGCTGGTAATGCGATCGAGGGTTTCGCCCACTACCAGCCCTGGGGAGCTATCAAAAATGCCATCGACAAGGTCGCTCAGTGGGATCACTTCACTGACTTCGGGTATTGCCGGACGCGCAGGCTGGATGACCCACGGAAGGTTCTTGAAAAAGCCTCTGGCTGAACTCTGCAAGAGTTTGCGTTTGCCGGTGGCATACAACTCAAATGGATCGTCCATGCCAAAACCGCCGGTGCCGTCGGGCTGCAACCGGGCATGGGTTTCGTTGAGATTCAGCGCCCAGGATTTTATCGAGCGACGCACTGGCGGGTCGATGTCGTAGGCACTGGTCACTGGACGTGGCGGCCGCGATGTCGACGGTTGTATTTCCTCATCCGGTTGAATCGGTGATTCGGGTGGTGCAGGTTCGAAGGTATCGAGTTCGAGATCAGGGGCGCATTGTTTGCCCATGCATTGGCCACCACCTTTGAGGCCCAGTGCTGGCATCCGCTCCCATTCACCTTCGCCATTGATGCGTACCGGCAAGGCGTGGACCAGCTGGTTGGGGCGCTCCGGGTCAACGATTGCCCAGTCACCACTGCCGCGAGAGTTGGTGAAGTAACGCACATAGTACGGCGCGTCATTCATCAGAATGGCATAGGGCGGATCCGAGTCGAGACGGTAGATACCGTGGAACTTCCCGAACTCTTCGCCGAGTGGCGCACCATCGAGTATCTCGTTGCATTGATATCGTTCGGGCACCGCTGGCGGTGGCGCGTTCTGCGCTGGAACCAGCACCGTTTCATCGAGATCGGACACAGTGATGGCGACATCGTCCGGCGCCATGATCGGCAGTGGGTTGTCGGCTTCGGCGGCGGTATTCAAGGCTTCGCTGTACTCGGCCATTTCTGCGGCCTCGGCCGCCTCGACCTCGGCGCCTGTCTCCAGCATCGGACCGGCGCCGATCAGCAATGGAAGATTGAATAACAGGTTGATGCCACTCAAGACTGCGCCCAGTACGCCGGCCTTGCGTTCGGCGTTGGTCTTGCCGTTTTGCGCCTGATCAATATTCAGGCCCATGCTGGCAACGGTGGCACCAATCACCGGCAACGCCAGCGGCCAACCGACAGTTGCCATCGGACCAAACACCTTGAGGCCCGCACTCAGATAGCCGATCCACAGTTTTTTGCGCAAATCGCCATTGGACGTGAGGGACAGGTGGGCTTCGGCAAACATCGCCTGACGTGTCGAGTTGCGCAGCCAGCTGAATGCATCATCGGCCAGTACCTGGTTTGTGCGGTTGATCAGGTGATGGTCGGCCCGGCCCCAGGTGCTCACCAATCGATTCATCAGATCGGTCATGTTCTCGGTCATGTGCTGACGGTCGGCAAGGGCAAAATGATCCAGGAAGGACGCGCGACGTTTCGCGTCGTTCATTTGATCAAGCACCCACCAATGCAGGTCCGCCAGCGTTTCCTTGACCACGAACGCCTCGGCCTCACTGGGCAGATAGATAATCTGCCGACCGGCGGGATCGACGATACGCAGCAACCGGGTGGCGATATGCCCGTCAACGTCGAAGGCGAACACATTCCCCGTTGCCGTGTGGCTCGCTTGCAACATGCTCAGGGTGACCGGCCAGCGGACGGGTCCCGCTACCGAGTCCAGCAGCCATTGAAAGTCACTGCCGCTGAGCTGCCCAAGGTCCCGGGCCTGCACGGCACGGCTGAGAAAATTGCACTTGGCCAATGTGCGGAAGTTTTCGCCATGGCTGTTCCAGAAATCCGTCAGGGTGGCGGTGTAGTGCCCACTGAAATCGAGGTTCCAGAATGTCTTCAAAACCTCGTTGCCATGCAGGCGCACCTGGTTTTTTTCGTCGAAATTCTCGGCTTGCGGACCTTCGCTGTAGAAACCGCCGTACAAATCGAGAAGATCAGCGTTGTCCTGGTCGGTGGCGCGAAAACGATGAATGACCAACTGTGTCAGTGTCGTCGATTCGTAAGGGGTTTCGCGGGTGTGCTCCCAGCCGGTAAACGAGTGAGTGCTGCTCTGGGCCGTCTTGAAACGATGGAAAAATACGTGATCCGGATCAAGGCTGGACAAGCCTTTTGCTTCCAGCAGATCACGGGCCGCTTCATGGGCGGCATCCTGAAGACCGGGGCAGTTCTGCACGACGGTATAGGCGATTCGCTTCAGAGCCGCCTTGTCTGCTGCGTTCGGTAGAGGACTTTGTTGGGTGGCGTACATGCTTTCTCCATCCTTGAGAAATGAAGGCCGAGCATGGCCGATTCACTCAAGGGGAGTGCACTACATATGTACCGCACATGATCGTTCGAAACGTGTCTGCGTCAGCGCCGTGCCACATCGGAGAAGTAGAATTTGTCCAGAGTGTGCCGGGACTCGGTGTATTCGAATTGCCGACCGTCCTGCAGGAATGTCTGGTTACTGACAACGATCACGTGGCTCTGACCGTCGAGATCCAGATGCAACTGGTCATCTTTGCTGCGTGGCTGCGCTTCGATGGTGCGTTGGGCGTAAGCGATCTGTAGCTGCAGGGTCTGTTCGATGTAGGCGTAGATCGATTGCTCGGCGATATCGAGGGACAGGCCGGGAATTACCTCGGTGACAAAATGATTGATGTCGAGGATGACCCGTTTGCCGTCGATCCGCCGTACACGTTTGACCCGGGTTATGAGGCTGCCGGGCTCGGCATTGATGTGCTCGAGCAGACTGCCTTCAAGCGCGAACTGAGTCAGTTCGACGACGTCGGTGCTGACGTCATTTCCCAACCGCGGATAGGTTTCCTGAAAACTGACAATGCCACCGAGCTGAAACTCGATCGGGTTGGTCGAAAGCACGAACGTACCCTTGCCGTGCACCTTCTGGGCGAAGCCACGTTCCTGGAGGAGCTCAATGGCCTTGCGTACGGTGCCGCGGCTGGCCTGATAACTGTCCATCAGTTCGGTTTCGGACGGCAGTCGCGCGCCGCGTTCCAGGCGTTCGGTGGTAATGCTGGCCAGCAGATCGCTATAGATCTGGTTGTATTTACTCATGGAGGGGCTCGGTGCCGGCTGCGCTCAAAGCTTCGAACCTTAAGGGCAGGGTAGGGCTTTGTCCATTCATGGGTTGGAATCGCCTGAAGCAACAGTAGGAAATATCTCAATTTATCGGCAAAAAACAAACACAGACAAACTCGTCTGTACGAGTTGTTGCATTAACTCGTACAGACGAGTACTTTTCGCTTCGGCATGCTGCCAATAACAACAATCCACAGCGGAAGAACAAGCATGAGCCACGACTATCCGAATATCGCCAGGCAATTGCTGCAAAGCCTCGGCGGCAGCGACAACCTCGAACAGGCCGCCCATTGCGTTACGCGGTTGCGGCTGGCCCTTAAGGACCCGGGCCTGGTCGACAGCGCCACGCTGAACCAGATCGACCTGGTCAAAGGCTCGTTCTTCACCGGTGGCCTGTATCAGGTGGTGATCGGTCCGGGCGAAGTGGAAAAGGTCTATGCCGAACTGCGTCGTCAGACGGGGCTCGCGGCGTCGACCATCGCTGACGTCAAACAGAAAAGCGCCGAAAAGATCAACGCCATGCAGCGTCTGGTACGGGTGTTTTCCGACGTGTTCATGCCGATCCTCCCGGCGCTGATCATTGCCGGCCTGCTGATGGGCATCAACAATCTGCTCGGTGCCAAGGGCATGTTCATCGAAGGGCAGACCCTGCTCGATGCCTACCCGAAACTCGATGGGCTGTGGAGCCTGATCAATCTGATGGCCAACACCTCGTTCGTGTTTCTGCCGGCGCTGGTGGGCTGGTCGGCAGCCAAGCGCTTTGGCGGCAGCGAGATCCTTGGCATCGTGCTTGGTCTGATGCTGGTGCACCCGGATCTGCTCAACGCCTGGAACTACGGCAAGGCCGTGGCCGGGCTGGACGGGCAGCATCTGCCGTACTTCGACATTCTCGGATTGTTTCAGGTGGAGAAGGTCGGTTATCAGGGGCAGATCCTGCCGATTCTGCTGGCCGCCTACGTGATGAGCGTCATCGAAAAATGGCTGCGCACGCGCGTGCCCAACGCGATTCAATTGCTCGTGGTACCGATCACCACCATCGTCGTCACGGGCGTGCTGGCGCTGGCGGTGATCGGCCCGGTGACCCGCCACCTCGGCATCTTCATCACCGAAGGGCTGGTCATGTTGTTTGATCTGGCGCCGATGGTGGGCGGTGCGATTTTCGGTCTGCTGTATGCGCCGCTGGTGATCACCGGCATGCATCACATGTTTCTCGCGGTCGATCTGCAATTGATCTCGACCCAGGGCGGCACCTTCATCTGGCCGATGATCGTCATGTCCAACCTCGCTCAAGGCAGCGCCGCCCTGGCGGTGTTCTGGATGACCCGTAATGCACGGGACAAGGGCATGGCGTCGACTTCGGCGATTTCCGCCTACTTCGGTATCACCGAGCCGGCGATGTTCGGCGTCAACCTGCGCTACAAGTTTCCGTTCTATGCCGCGCTGACCGGCTCGGCACTGGGCTGCGTGTTCCTGTCGCTGAACAAGATTCAGGCCTCGGCGATCGGCGTCGGTGGTCTGCCGGGGTTCATCTCGATCATTCCGCAGTACATCCCGATGTTTTTGCTCGGGATGCTGATTGCCATGCTCGTGCCGTTTGTTCTGACCTGTGCCCTGAGCATGAAGATTGTCCGACCCGGTTATCGGGTTGCCTGATCAAGCGCTTTCGCGAGCAGGCTTGCTCCCACCGTCGATCGCATTTCAATGCGGGCGCGAGCTGCACGGACTTATTGAAGGAGTTGTGCCATGCAAGACTGGCAGCGTTCGGTGATCTACCAGATCTACCCGAAGAGTTTTCACAGCCACGCCGGCAACCCGACAGGTGATTTGCTTGGGGTCGTGGCAAAGCTCGACTACCTGCAATGGCTGGGTGTCGATTGTCTGTGGATCACGCCATTTCTACGTTCGCCGCAACGTGACAACGGCTACGACATCAGCGATTACTACGCGATCGACCCGAGCTACGGCAGCATGGACGACTGCGAGTTGCTGATTGCCGAAGCCGGTAAGCGCGGCATCAGATTGATGCTCGACATCGTGGTCAACCACACCTCGATCGAGCACGTCTGGTTCCAGCAGGCGCGCAGCAGTCTCGACAATCCCTACCGCGATTTTTATATCTGGCGTGATCAACCGAACAACTGGGAATCCAAGTTCGGTGGTTCCGCCTGGGAGTACGAAGCCCAGACCGGCCAATACTATCTGCACCTGTTCGACCATACCCAGGCGGACCTGAATTGGGCCAATCCCAAGGTGCGCGCTGAAGTGTTCAAGATGATGCGCTTCTGGCGCGACAAGGGCGTCGGCGGTTTTCGTCTGGACGTAATCAACCTGATCTCCAAGCCTGCGGATTTCCCCGAGGACAACAGCGACGGCCGACGCTTTTACACCGATGGGCCAAACGTTCACGAATACTTGCAGCAGATGCACCGCGAAGTCTTCGAAGGGCATGACCTGATCAATGTTGGCGAGATGTCATCGACCCGCCTCGAACACTGCATTCGTTATTCGAATCCGCAGTCTAAAGAGCTGTCGATGACCTTCAACTTTCACCATCTGAAAGTCGATTATCCGAACCTGCAGAAGTGGGTACGTGCCGATTTCGACTTCCTCCAGCTCAAGCAGATCCTGTCCGACTGGCAGACCGGCATGCAGGCTGGCGGCGGTTGGAACGCATTGTTCTGGTGTAACCACGATCAACCGCGAGTGGTCTCGCGCTTCGGCAATGACGGCGAGTACCGCGAACTCTCGGCAAAGATGCTCGGCACCGCGCTGCACTTTCTGCAGGGCACGCCTTTCGTGTATCAGGGCGAAGAGTTGGGCATGACCAATCCGGGGTTCGAATCGATCGAGCATTATCGCGATGTCGAGACGCTGAACATCTTTCGCCTCAAGCGCGAAGCCGGCAGCAGCGATGCCGACAACATGGCGGCGATCATGCAGAAGTCCCGCGATAACGGGCGCACGCCGATGCACTGGGACGGCGGACCGAACGCCGGTTTCAGCCGCGCCGAACCGTGGATCGGCGTACCGGCCAATGCCGCGCAAATCAATGTCACCAAGCAGCTCGATGACCCCGACTCGGTACTGCATCACTACCGCAATCTGATCGCACTGCGCCGCAGCGAATCTTTGATCACCGACGGGCGGTACCAACAATTGCTGCCTGAACACCCGCAAGTCTGGGCGTATGTGCGTGAAGGCAGCGCCGAGCGTTTGTTGGTGGTGAACAACTTCTACGGGACAACCTGTGAAGTGGAGTTGCCATCGACGGTCATCAGCGAGTCGATGAGCCAGCGCCAGTTGATCAGCAATTATCCGGAGGGGCCGTTGCGCAAGCGCCAGTTGACGTTGCGACCTTACGAGTCATTTGTCCTGCACCTGATCGATCCCTGACGTTTAACAAAAAAACAGCTTTCAAAAAACACGCAGTGCACTGCGCGGGGATTTCTGCGCGCCGAATTCATGCAACCAGACAATAAAAACAATGGGGTGGCTTATGAAAACAACAATAAATCGCAGCCTTGCAGTCGCAGGTTTTTGCCTGGCCTTACCGCCGGCTTCACAGGCGCTGGAGTTTGGCGGCTACTTGCGCAGCGGTGTCGGCACGTCGGTCAACAGCAGCGGTCAGTCGTGCTTCCAGTTACCGGGGGCGCAGACCAAATATCGTCTGGGTAACGAATGCGAGCAGTACGGTGAGCTGGAGTTGCGTCAGGATCTCTACACCCTCGACGACGGTTCGGTACTGAGTATCGATGGCATGGCCTCGCTGTATAACCGCTACGACCGCAGCCCCACCTTCAAAGACGACAACGGTTCGATCCGCCTGCCGCAGGCCTACGCACAGTGGTCGGCGATGCCCGCACTCAACGGTGGCTCACTGTGGGCCGGGCGCCGTTACTACAAACGCAATGACATCCATATTTCCGACTTCTATTACTGGAACCAGAGCGCCACGGGCGGCGGCGTCGAGGACGTACTGATCGGCGATCTGAAATACAGCTACGCCTTCTCGCGCAAGGACAACCTGTACCAGAAGGACTACATCAATCGGCATGACTTCAACGTCGCCGGTTTCAAGAGCAATCCGGGCGGTGAGCTGGAATTCGGCTTGAGCTATATCGACAAGCCCGACAGCCGCGATGCCCACCGGGGCTGGGCGATCACCACGCAGCATGTGCAGACGGATTTTCTCGGCGGCAAGAACAAACTGGCGCTGCAATACGGTGAAGGGCCGGGCACCGGGCTGGGTTATACCGGCAACGTCAAACTGGACGACAGCAACAAAAGCTACCGGATCGTCGAGTTTTTCGACTGGCAGGTGACGCCGCGTTTCGGTGGTCAGATCGCGGCGGTTTACCAAAAAGACATTAGACCGGACGGTGCAGATCAGAACTGGATCTCTTTGGGTGTACGTCCGACTTACGCGCTCAGCGAACACTTCAAACTGGTCACCGAACTGGGCCACGATCAAGTCGAAGCCCCGGGCGGCACGCGCAAACTGAGCAAGTTCACGTTTGCCCCGACCTGGTCGCCCAAAGGCCCGGAGTTCTGGGCGCGTCCCGAGGTGCGTCTGTATTACACGTACGCCACCTGGAACGAGGCGGCCAAACGCGCGGCCAACGAACTGGCCAAAGGCTCGGCGCTGTCTGACACCGGTGCCTTCGGCACCGCTCGGCACGGCGCGAACGTCGGATTGCAGGTCGAATACTGGTGGAAATAAGCGATGCTGGTGGGGCGTTGCGCTCCACGGGCACTTCAGAGAACAAACTGCAGGTGACGTCCATGGCCACACTCCAACAATTGCATTTACTGGCACCTTTGTCCGGCGTGCTGATACCGCTTGATCAAGTGCCGGATCAAGTGTTCTCCAGCCGACTGATCGGCGACGGTCTATGCATCGACCCGACTTCGGCAACGCTGTGCGCACCGCTGGCCGGGGTGGTCAGCAACGTGCAAGCCAGCGGGCATGCGGTGAGCATCACCGATGACAATGGCGTTCAGGTATTGCTGCACATCGGTCTGGACACGGTGAATCTGGCGGGGCAAGGGTTCCGCCGACGGGTCGAGGAAGGTCAGCGGGTTGAAGCGGGGCAGACGCTGATCGAATTTGACGCCGATTACATCGCGCTGCACGCCCGCAGTCTGATGACCCTGATGTTGGTGGTCAGCGGTGAGCCGTTCACCTGGCTTGCCGCGCCAACCGGTCTGGTTGAAGTCGGCCAGCCGTTGTTGAGCCTTGCCCATCCACAGATGCCCCGCGAAGCGTCGGTGGCGGGAGAAGGCGAAAGGCTGTTCTCGCCGTCGCTGCGACTGCCCAACCTCAATGGCCTGCACGCGCGTCCGGCGGCGATTTTCGCGCAAGCGGCAAAGACTTTTTCTGCGAGGATTTATTTGCACAAACTGCAGGCCGAGGCCAACGCCAAGTCAGTGGTTGCGATCATGGCGTTGCAGACAGCGCTGGGTGACAGTGTGCAGGTGAGTGCGGTGGGCGAAGACGCCGATGCCGCGGTCAGCACACTGTCCCGATTGCTGGCCGAGGGCTGTGGCGAAGCGGTGACAGCTCCAACGGCGGCAACGACAGTCGCGCCCTGCGAGCCAGAAACGCTGAAGGTGCTACGTGGAGTGTGTGCATCACCCGGTTCGGCGTTGGGGCAAGTGATGCAGATCATCGAGCCGGTGCTCGACGTGAAGACATTCGGCGCCGGTCCGCACGCTGAGCGCGAAATCCTCGCAAACGCCCTGATCGAGGCCGATATGGCCTTGCAGCATCTGCGTGACATTGCCGGCAGCGATGCGCAGGCGGACATTTTCAAGGCGCATCAGGAATTGCTCGCAGATCCCGGCCTGCTTGATCAGGCTCAGGCGTTGATCGCCGAGGGTAAAAGTGCCGCGTATGCCTGGCGGGCAGCCACCGAGTCGACAGCGGCTCTTTTCCGGCAACTCGGTAGCCCGTTGCTGGCCGAAAGGGCGGCGGATCTGGCTGATGTCGGGTCGCGGGTGCTGAAACTGATCCTCGGGGTCAGTGAGCATGCGCTGGCGCTACCGGCCGGAACAATCCTGATCGCCGATCAACTGACGCCTTCGCAGACCGCCGGACTCGATACCGACAGGGTGTCGGGGTTCGCCACGGTTGGCGGGGGGGCGACCAGCCACGTTGCCATTCTGGCACGAGCGTTGGGCTTACCCGCGATCTGCGGGATGCCTGCGCAAATGCTCGCGTTGGCCAATGGCTCCCAGGTATTGCTCGATGCCGACAAAGGCGAACTGCAGCTGAATCCGGATTCCCTGACGATCAGTCAATGGCAGACCCGGCATGAGCAACAACGCCTGCGTCACCAACACGAACACGCGCAGGCGGCGCTGGCCGCCCGTACCCGCGACGGTCATCCCGTCGAGGTGACGGCCAACGTCGCCTCACTGAGCGAAACTGAACAGGCGATGACCTTGGGCGGTGCCGGCGTGGGGCTTCTACGTTCGGAGTTTCTTTATCTGGATCGCAATCATGCCCCCACGCGCGATGAACAGGTGTCGACCTACAGCGCCATCGCCCGGGCGGTAGGCCCCTTACACAATCTGGTGGTACGCACGCTGGATGTCGGCGGCGACAAACCGTTGGCGTACGTGTCGATGGACAGCGAAACCAACCCGTTCCTCGGCCTTCGCGGGATTCGGCTGTGTCTGGCGCGGCCGGATCTGTTGCGCGAGCAGTTCCGGGCAATTCTCGGCAGTGTCGGCCTGACGCGTCTGCACATCATGTTGCCGATGGTTACCCAGCTTGCGGAATTGCGTCAGGCCCGGCAGATCCTGGAGGAACAAGCGCTGGCGCTGAGTCTTGAGCAATTGCCGAAGCTGGGCATCATGATCGAAGTCCCGGCGGCGGCATTGATGGCTGACCGGTTTGCGCCGCATGTGGATTTCTTTTCGATCGGCACCAACGATCTGACTCAATACACCCTGGCGATGGATCGCGATCATCCGCGCCTGGCCAGTCAGGCGGACAGTTTTCATCCCTCGGTACTGCGCCTGATTGCCATGACCGTGAAAGCCGCGCACACGCATGGCAAATGGGTGGGCGTCTGCGGTGCGATGGCTTCCGAGCGGCTCGCGGTGCCACTGCTGCTGGGGCTTGGCGTGGATGAACTGTCCGTGAGTGTGCCGCAGATTCCCGCGATCAAGGCGGCGGTGCGCGAGGTGGATCTGCGCGATTGCAAGGCCATTGCCGAACAGGTGCTGGGGCTTGAGAGTGCTGAAGAGGTGCGTGAGGCGCTGCGCCTGTATCACGAGGCGACGGCGGAAACTTTACCGGTTCTGGAGAACTGAACATGTTCGATAAATGGCAGAAGGCGTTCTGGAAAGCCCTGACTCCGGATCTGGTGGCGGATGCACCCGAAACGCAGGCCGAGCCTGACGGCGGTTTAAGCGCGGAGATCATTGCCGCGCTGGGCGGTGTGGATAACCTCAAGTCGCAGCAAGAGGCGGCGTTGACTCGGGTGCGGGTGACGTTGCGCGATGTATCGCGCATTGATCGCCAGGCGTTGAGCGAGGCCGGTGTCGCCGGCGTCATGCCCCTGGAAAGTGGCGTGGTGCATCTGCTGACCGGCCTGCGGTCCTGAGGCCGAAGAGAATGTGCGGCCTCAGGTCGCCCTTACTGTTTCTCAACTGCAGGTGTATCGTATTCGCCTTTTACGGGCCCTCCGGGTCTGATGCTGATACGTGAGGTAGTTGAGTTCATGTCCTTTACCCGTCGCCAAATCCTCGGTGGCCTGGCCGGTCTTGTTGTCGTTGGTGTCGGTGCGGGGGGCGCGTCGCGTTATTGGCTGGGGAAAATGGCCGACGCCGAGGCGGGCCACGACTATGAGCTGATCGCCGCGCCGCTGAACGTGGAGCTGGTGCCGGGGCACAAGACCGAGGCCTGGGCATTCGGGCCGTCGGCACCGGGCACCGAGTTGCGTGTGCGTCAGGGTGAATGGCTGCGAGTGCGTTTCATCAACCACTTGCCGGTGGCGACGACCATTCACTGGCACGGCATTCGTCTGCCGCTGGAAATGGACGGCGTGCCCTATGTCTCGCAACTGCCGGTACTGCCGGGCGAGTACTTCGATTACAAATTCCGCGTGCCGGATGCCGGCAGCTACTGGTATCACCCGCACGTCAGCAGCAGCGAAGAACTCGGGCGCGGACTGGTCGGGCCATTGATCATCGAAGAGCGCGAGCCGACCGGTTTCAAGTACGAAAAGACGTTGAGCCTGAAAAACTGGCACATCGATGACGAAGGCAATTTCGTCGAGTTCAGTATTCCCCGTGAAGCGGCCCGTGGCGGCACGGCGGGGCGACTTTCGACGATCAACGGCGTGCCGACTCCGGTGATTGACTTGCCCGCCGGGCAGATCACCCGGGTGCGTCTGCTTAACCTCGACAACACCCTGACGTACCGCATCAACATTCCCGGCGTTGAAGCGCAGATCTATGCGCTGGACGGCAACCCGGTCGAGCCGCGTCCGCTGGGCAAGGAATACTGGTTGGGCCCGGGGATGCGTATTTGTCTGGCGATCAAGGCGCCGGCAGCGGGTGAAGAATTGTCGCTGCGCAACGGTCCGGTGCGTCTGGGCACGCTGCGTTCGGTGGCCAATAACGATGCGCCGAGCGACTGGCCGAAGGCCCTGCCGGCCAATCCGGTGGCTGAACCGGACCTGGCCAATGCCGAGAAACTCAACTTCAATTTCGAGTGGGTCGGCTCGGTGTCGGTCAACGTCGAAAACGGTAAGCCGCCGAGCCTGTGGCAGATCAACGGCAAGGCTTGGGACATCACCGACAAGACCTGCGCCGACCGGCCGATTGCCAGTCTGAAGCTGGGGCAGAGCTACATCTTCGAATTGAAGAACATGACCCAGTATCAACACCCGATCCACCTGCACGGCATGAGTTTCAAGGTGATTGCGTCGAACCGGCATAAGATCATTCCGTACTTCACCGACACGTATCTGCTGGGCAAGAACGAGCGCGCGCAAGTGGCGCTGGTGGCTGATAATCCGGGGGTGTGGATGTTCCACTGCCACGTGATCGACCACATGGAAACCGGCCTGATGGCCGCCATCGAGGTGAAGTGATGCGCCAGATTCGCCCCGCCGCGATCATCGACCGCAGCCGAGACCGTGACTTCATGCGCGAAGCCCTGACCCTCGCCGCACAAGGCGCAGCCCTCGGCGAAGTGCCGGTGGGTGCAGTGCTGGTGCAGGACGGCGAGATTATCGGGCGCGGCTTCAATTGCCCGATCAGCACCAGCGACCCGAGTGCCCATGCGGAAATGGTCGCCATTCGCGCGGCGGCGCAGGCGGTGGATAACTATCGTCTGCCGGGCAGCACGCTGTATGTGACGCTGGAACCGTGCAGCATGTGCGCCGGTTTGATCGTGCATTCGCGAGTGGCGCGGGTGGTGTATGGCGCGTTGGAGCCGAAGGCGGGGATTGTGCAGAGTCAGGGGCAGTTTTTTACCCAGGGCTTTTTGAATCACCGGGTGTTGTATGAAGGCGGGGTGTTGGCGGAGGAGTGTGGCGCGGTGCTGACCGAGTTCTTCCGTGCCCGCCGCGCGAAACCCACTGAATAAACACAAACCAAAACTGTAGGAGTGAGCCTGCTCGCGATAGCGTTCTGACATTCAACATTGCTGTGACTGTCAGACCGCTATCGCGAGCAGGCTCACTCCTACAGGGGGATGCGGCGTTTGTGAGGGTTACTTACGGGCGACGATTACGGCGCGCATCGGCGCGGGCAGGCCTTCGATGGTTTTGCTGTGGTCTTCAGGATCAAGGAAGTCGCTCAGCGACTGATACTTCATCCACTCCGTACCGCGCTGCTCTTCAACCGTTGTAGTACTCACATCCACGCAACGAATATCGGTAAACCCGGCACGGCGCAGCCACAATTCCAGCGCTGGCACCGAGGGCAGGAACCACACGTTGCGCATCTGCGCATAACGGTCTTCCGGCACCAGCACCTGATGCTTGTCGCCTTCGACCACCAGTGTTTCCAGCACCAGTTCGCCGCCCTTGACCAGGCAATCCTTCAGCGCCAGCAGATGCTCGATCGGTGAACGGCGATGGTAGAACACGCCCATGGAAAACACCGTGTCGAAGCCTTCCAGATTCGGCGGCAGGTCTTCGAACGGGAACGGCAAGTGCCACGCGTTCGGCTCAGACAGATAACGCTGCACCGCCTGGAACTGACAGAAGAACAGCCAGTTCGGGTCGACACCGATCACACTGTCAGCGCCGGCACCGAGCATGCGCCACATGTAATAGCCGTTACCGCAGCCGACATCGAGAATGCGTTTGCCCTTCAAGTCGAGGTGCGGCGCGACCCGCGACCACTTCCAGTCCGATCGCCATTCGGTGTCGACGTGCACGCCGAACAGATCAAACGGCCCCTTGCGCCACGGCGACAGGCCCATCAGCGCGGTACGCATCTGCGCGCGGGTTTCCTCGTCGCAATCGGTGTCGAGTTTCAGACCGTTGAGCAGGTCGACTTCGCTCGGCTGGATTTTCGGCAACGCGTCGAGCGCACTTTGCCAGCGCTCCAGGTCGCCGTGACCTTTCTCCATTTTCTTGTCGAGTTGCGCTTGCAGGGTGTTGGCCCATTCGGCCAGCGGTGTGCCGGCCAGACGGCGGGCGAGGGGGGACAGATCAATCATGGCAAGGCAATCAACGAGGCAAAGTTAAGACACTGGAACCACGGCACGACTTTCGAGAACCCGGCGGCCAGCAGGCGTTCGCGGTGTTCTTCGAGGCTGTCGGGCTTCATGACGTTTTCGATGGCGCTGCGCTTCTGGGCGATTTCCAGTTCGCTGTAACCGTTGGCGCGCTTGAACGCGACGTGCAGATCGGTGAGCAGCGCGTGTTCTTCGGCATCGTTGAAGCGCAGCTTCTCCGACAGAATCAGCGCGCCGCCCGGCAGCAACGCCTGGCGAATACGCGAGAGCAGCGTGGTGCGCTGATCCGGGGCGATGAATTGCAGGGTGAAGTTCAGCGCCACCACCGAGGCGGGCTGGAAGTCGAGGGCGAGAATGTCGCCTTCGATCACTTCAACCGGCAGCAACTCCTGGAACATCGAGTCCTGACCGTTGAGGTATTCACGGCAGCGCTCGACCATCGCTGCCGAGTTATCCACAGCGATTACCCGGCAACCGTCAGTACGCACGTGACGGCGCAGCGCTTGAGTGACTGCACCCAGCGATGAGCCGAGATCGTAGAGCACGCTGTTCGGCTGGGCGAACTGCGCGGCGAGCACGCCGAGGTTTTCGACGATGGTCGGGTAACCCGGCACCGAGCGCTTGATCATGTCCGGGAACACCCGCACGACGTCTTCGTTGAAGGCGAAGTCGGGTACCTGGGCCAAAGGCTTGGCGAAAATGCGATCGGGTTCTTTGCTCACGGCGGTTCCGGCGGTGTCGGTGGAAAAGGCCGGCATTTTAGCCAAAGTGGCGTCGGGATGCTTGGGTTGTCTGATAAAGCGCCGCACACCAGCCTGAAGCACATACTTTTGGCGAGGGAGCTTGCTCCCGCTGGGTTGCGAAGCGACCCCAAAACCGGTGCACGCGATACCGCAGGTTCAGCTCGTACTCAGGTTTAGCGACTGCTGCGCAGTCGAGCGGGAGCAAGCTCCCTCGCCACAGGGGGTTAGTGGGGTTTCTGGGAGAACGCTGAGGCCGCGATGCCCCACTGGCCCAGCCAGTAGCTGAGGATGATGACGTAAGGCGCAGCGTGAAATGGCGACACAAACCGGTCAATGCCAATCACGCTGTCCGAGAACACAAACGCCAGCGCCCCCCCCGCCGCCAGTAGCGCCGAACGCTTGGGCACATCGGTTCCGAGACGAGCGAGGGCACGCCAGAGCATTGCGCTGATCGCCGTGCCGTAAACGATCACCGGCACCAGTAACGGCCCCAGACCGCTGGAAATCAAAAGTCCCAGCAATACCGCGCCAACTCCGAGGGCGAGCACCAACGGCAACACCGCCAGACGCTTGCAGTCACTCAGATAAGCCTTCAGATAAGCCAGATGTGCGACCAGAAACGCACCGAGGCCAAACACAAACAGGTCACCCGGCCACGCCAGCAACACATCACCGAGCAGTGAGAAAATCAGACCCAGGCTGATCCAGCGGCGATAGTCGCTGGGCGGTGCGTCGTGGAGCCAGCCGAGCAGCGCCAGCACCGGTAACGGTTTTACCAACAGGCAGAGCAGCGCCGCGTGGGTGCTGACACCGTAGAGAAACGTCACCGCGCCCATCAGCGCCAGAATCAGCCAACCCACAATCAGTTCACCGAAATGGCGCAGTCAAAGGTTTCCACCGGCAGCACTTCTGGTGCCCACGGCTGTTGCGAAGTCAGGCGCAGGCGCCCGGTGCCGGGGGCAAATGCTTGAAAGCGCCAGGTCGATACGCCCGCCGCGCCGACGACGCCGGCGTCTTCCGGATTGCTGTAGACCTCGGGGCTGAGTGCACGCAATACGCCACCAGCGGAATCCTGAATGGCCCAGCGATAACCGGTGGTCGGGTTGCTTGGCAGCATCACGATGAGGTTTTGCCCGTTGGTGAGCCGGACGGGGCATTCGCTTTGTTTTTCCACGGTCACGTTGTGTTTCGGTTGCGTGGCACAAGCGGCCAGTAACGAAAGGGCGAGGGGGACAAACAGGCGAGTGGGGGACATAAGGTCAGCGGCTCCGGGTGTTCACGACGAACGGCGAGCATAACTGAAGATGAGACAAAGTGTGACAGTCAGGGGAGGGGTTGTCAGGACTGACGCCTTCGCGAGCAGGCTCGCTCCCACAGTGGGCAGCGGTGTTCACAATTTCTGTGTTCACTGCACAACCCTGTGGGAGCGAGCCTGCTCGCGAAAGCGGTAGAGCCGGCGCTATCGAATTATCAGAAAAGCACCTTCGCCACATCCGCAAACTTCTTGGCGAAATGCACGGTAATCCCTTCCTTCAGATAATCCGGCAATTCCTCAAAATTACCCCGGTTCGGCTCCGGCAAAATCAACTCGAAAATCTTCTGCCGCCGCGCCGCGATCACCTTCTCGCGCACTCCGCCAATCGGCAGCACATGCCCGGTCAGGGTCAGTTCGCCAGTCATCGCCACACCCTTTTTCGGCGGCTGGTTACGTGCGAGCGAGAGCAGGGCGCTGGCCATGGTCACGCCGGCGCTTGGGCCGTCTTTTGGTGTCGCGCCTTCGGGGACGTGCAGGTGGACGAAGGCTTCGTCGAAGAACTTCGCGTCACCGCCGAATTGCTTGAGGTGCGAGCTGACGTAGCTGTAGGCGATCTCCGCCGATTCCTTCATCACATCACCCAATTGCCCAGTGAGTTTGAAGCCACGGTTGAGAGTGTGAATCCGTGTGGCTTCGATCGGCAACGTGGCGCCGCCCATGCTGGTCCACGCCAGACCGGTGATGACGCCAGTGCCGGACAGCACTTGTTCGTTGCGGAACACCGGATGGCCGAGTGACGCTTCGAGGTCTTTCGGCCCGAGTTTGATCACCGCTTTCGGGTCATCAATAAGCTTCATCACCGCTTTGCGCACCAGTTTGCCCATTTGCTTTTCCAGCTGACGCACCCCGGCTTCGCGGGCGTAACCGTCGATCAAGGCTTTGAGCGCGGTGTCGCTGATGCTCAGGCTGCCCTTGGACACACCGGCCTTTTCCAGCAGTTTCGGCCACAGGTGACGTTTGGCGATGGCGACTTTTTCTTCGGTGATGTAGCCCGACAGGCGAATCACTTCCATGCGGTCCAGCAATGGGCCGGGAATCGAATCGAGGGTGTTGGCGGTGCAGACGAAGAGGACTTTCGACAGGTCCATGCGCAGGTCGAGGTAGTGGTCGAGGAATTCGACGTTCTGCTCCGGGTCGAGGGTTTCCAGCAGCGCCGAAGCCGGGTCGCCCTGGTAGCTCTGGCCCATCTTGTCGATCTCGTCGAGCATGATCACCGGGTTCATCACTTCGACGTCTTTCAACGCCTGCACCAGTTTGCCCGGCTGCGCGCCGATGTAGGTGCGGCGGTGGCCCTTGATCTCGGCTTCGTCGCGCATGCCGCCGAGGCTGAAGCGGTAGAACGGCCGGCCGAGGGATTCGGCGATGGATTTGCCGACGCTGGTTTTACCCACGCCCGGCGGGCCGACCAGCAGCACGATAGAACCGCTGATCTCACCTTTATAGGCACCGACGGCGAGGAATTCGAGGATGCGATCCTTGATGTCGTCGAGGCCGGCGTGGTGTTTGTCGAGGATTTTGCGCGCGTGTTTGAGGTCAAGTTTGTCCTCACCGTAGACGCCCCACGGCACTGAAGTCGCCCAGTCGAGGTAGTTGCGAGTGACCGCGTACTCCGGCGATCCGGTTTCGAGGATCGACAGCTTGTTCATTTCTTCTTCGAGGCGCTTTTGCACTTGCGCCGGCAGGACTTTGCCTTCCAGGCGCTGTTCGAACTGTTCGAGGTCGGCGCTGCGGTCGTCCTTGGTCAGGCCGAGCTCCTGCTGGATGACCTTGAGTTGTTCCTTGAGGAAGAACTCGCGCTGATGCTCGCCGATCTTGCGGTTAACTTCCGCCGAAATCTCTTTTTGCAGGCGCGCGACTTCAACTTCCTTGCGCAGCATCGGCAGGACTTTTTCCATGCGCTTGAGCATCGGCACGCAGTCGAGCACTTCTTGCAGCTCGGGGCCTGTGGCGGAGGTCAGGGCGGCGGCGAAGTCGGTCAGCGGCGACGGGTCGTTGGGGCTGAAGCGGTTGAGGTAGTTCTTCAGCTCTTCGCTGTACAGCGGGTTGAGCGGCAGCAGTTCCTTGATCGCGTTGATCAGCGCCATGCCGTAGGCCTTGACCTCGTCGGTCGGCTCGGTGGGCTGGTGCGGGTATTCGACCTCGACCAGATACGGCGGGCGGTGGTGTTTCAGCCAGGTCTTGATGCGTACGCGGCTCAGGCCTTGGGCGACGAACTGCAGTTTGCCGTTCTCGCGGCTGGCGTGGTGGACTTTGACCAGGGTGCCGTATTGCGGCAGGGCGTCGGTGTCGAAGTGGCGCGGGTCTTCCTGGGGCGTGTCCATGAAGAACAGGGCCAGGGAGTGGTGTTCGGATTTGCTGACCAGTTCGAGGGTTTCGGCCCAGGGTTCTTCGTTGACGATGACTGGCAGGACTTGCGCCGGGAAGAACGGGCGGTTGTGGATCGGGATGATGTAGACCTTGTCCGGCAGGTTCTGGCCAGGCAGGGCGAGGCCTTTGCCGGAGGAGGTGTGTTCGATGTGTTCGGCTTCGGTGTAGTCGTCGGGGTTTTCCGGGAATTCTTGCTGGTCGCTCATGGGGCACCTGCGCAATGGAGTATGGGTCTTAGATGGGGCAGGGCTTGGGTGGTTTCAATGGGGGGTGGTGTTTCTGCTGGTGTGTTCAGGGTTTTGGCAGGGTTTCTTTGGACTTGGCGGCCTTTGGGCCGACCATGTTGTGGTTGTTGGGTGTGTATATCCGTTTTTTCGGTGATGGCGGCTTAGGGTTCCGCCCTTACGGCGGGTCACTTTTTCCAGACGCCGAAAAAGTAACCAAAAAGGCTTGCTCCTACGTGCGGCCCGCTCGCTGGGGCTCGGGGTTCCTTCGCTGCGGGATCGATCCGGGCGCAGCGCCTACGGTTTGCTTCGCTGCACCTCCTCTCGCTGTGTTTGGCTTCGCCAAACGGTCGCTACGCTCCCACCCCCGGATCAATCCCTCCACTCAGCCTTCCGACGTCGCCCATGGATCAAGATCAAGAGCAGGCGAGCTGACACTCGGCCTATTGAGTGGTGAAGAGCGGGTGTTCGGCTTTGGTTTTGTGGTGGATTCGCCCCTCATCGGAACGCCGCCCGCCCAGCCCTCTCCCGAGGGAGAGGTAGCCGATTTGTGAGCTTTTCAGAATCTGAGTTCAACTCGGTATCGCACGTCGGCGTAGCTCTCCCAAACACCACGGTCAGTCCCCTCTCCCTCCGGGATAGGGGCTTTTGATCTGTTTCGGAATCTGAGTTCAACTCGGTCTTTCACGTCGGTGTAGCTCTCCCAAACGCCACGGTCAGTCCCCTCTCCCTCCGGGAGAGGGTTAGGGTGAGGGGCTTTTGATCTGTTTCGGAATCTGAGTTCAACTCGGTCTTTCACGTCGGCGTAGCTCTCCCAAACACCTCGATCAGTCCCCTCTCCCTTTGGGAGAGGGTTAGGGTGAGGGCTTTTAGCTGTGTGGCGGAGGTTGGGGGATTTCGTGGTTATCCAGCACGCGGTTCACGGCCAGTTCGGCGAGCATGATGATTTGCTGGATCGCCAGAATGGTGCGCCTTTGCGGCAGGTCGATGTAGGCGGCGACGTCGCTGCTCATGAGGCTGGCTTGTGCCAGGGATTCGCAGGCGTGGACCAGCAGGCTTTCGCTGTCTTGATCGGGGGCGACCTGGAACATGGTGCTGGGTTTGTGGAAGCGCAGGGTTAAGGCGTTGGGTTTGAGGTAGTGGTCGAGGGCGCGTTCGGCGGCTTCGTGGAATTTCTTCGAATCGGGGGATTGGTAGGGCGAGGTGTCGTTGGTTTCTGGTGGATTGGGTGTAGGCTTTTTCATTCTTTGACTCCTTGGGAAGTAATGGAGCCATCCCTCTAATTGCCGCGACGCAATTCGAGGGTGGCAGCTATACGCGGGTTCGCGGACCGACTCCCAAGGCACTTCGGCATACCCGAAGGTATCCCGCGCACAGCCGCCATAAAACAAGCTGACAGACACTTATGTGCTTTGGTCAGCGGGGGCGATTATGCCTTAAGAGGTCGGGCCGCGACGCCCGTTCGCTGAATTTGCAGCGACCCCCCGAGCCTATCCAGCCGATTTCCGAGGCACAACCGACGCGACTTGTCGGAAAACTCCGCGCAATCTCCAGCATCTGTAGGACAAGCACAATTCCTACAACCCCACACATTCCAACCTGTAGGAGCTGCCGAAGGCTGCGATCTTTTGACGTTGATTGTCAGAAACAAGATCAAAAGATCGCAGCCTTCGGCAGCTCCTACAGGGGGAATTGTTGGTAACAAAAAAGGCGACATCCCTCACAGGATGTCGCCTTTGTTTTACCGCCGCTAAAACTTATTCCGGCAGTTTGTACGCAATCACGTAGTCACCCATCTTGGTGCCCAGCGAACCGTGACCGCCGACAACCAGCAGCACGTATTGCTTGCCGTCCTTGCCGGTATAAGTCATCGGAGTCGCTTGACCACCTGCTGGCAGACGCGCTTTCCACAACTCTTTACCGGAGTTGACGTCGTAGGCGCGCAGGTACTGGTCGAGGGTGCCGCTGAGGAAGCCAACGCCACCGGCCGTCACGATCGAGCCGCCCATGCTAGGCACGCCCAGGTTGAAGCCGATCGGGATCGGCGAGCTGTCGCGGCTGGTGCCGTTTTTGCGTTTCCACACGACTTTGCTGGTGGTCAGGTCGATACCGGCCACGTAGCCCCAGGCCGGGGCCTGGCACGGTACGCCGAAGGGCGACATGAACGGGTGCATGATCACCGCGTATGGCGCGCCGGTGTTCGGTTGCACGCCAGCGGTTTCGCTTTCGCGTTTGCTGCCGGCGGCGACTTGCTCGCGTGGCACCATTTTCGAAACGAAGGCCATGTAGTTCGGGCTGGTGAACAGCATCTGGCGAACCGGGTCGACCGACACGCCGCCCCAGTTGAACACGCCAACGTTGCCCGGATAGATCAGGCTGCCCTGTTCCGACGGCGGGGTGTACTGGCCTTCATAACGCAGTTCTTTGAACTGGATGCGGCACAGCATCTGGTCGAACGGGCTCGCGCCCCACATGGCTTTTTCGGTCAGTTCCGGGGCCAGCAAGTTGAGGTCCGAACGGGCCTGGGTCGGTGCGGTGAAGTCGCCTTTGACGGCGCCTTGCGGTACCGGGATTTCCTTGATCGGGATGATTGGCGTGCCGTCACGACGGTCGAGGACGTACAGGCTGCCCTGTTTGGTCGGGGCGATCAGCGCCGGTTTCACGCCGTCGGCGGTTTTCATGTCGAGCAGGGTTGGCTGGCTGCCAACGTCCATGTCCCACAGGTCGTGGTGGGTGAACTGGTAGTTCCAGCGCACTTTACCGGTGGCCAGGTCGAGGGCGACAACGCCGGCGCTGAATTTCTCGGCGCCCGGGGTGCGGTCAGCGCCCCACTGGTCTGGGGTCTGGTTGCCCAGTGGCAGGTAAACCATGCCGAGTTTTTCGTCGACACTGGCCAGCGACCACATGTTGGCCGAGTTGCGGCTGTAGGTTTCGCCCGGTGCCAAAGGCTCGGTGGCGTCTGGCTTGTCGCTGTCCCAGTTCCACACGAGGTGGCCGTCGCGCACGTCGAAGGCGCGAATCACGCCCGATGGCTCGTTGGTCGATTCGTTGTCGGTCACGTGACCGCCCATGATCACCAGATCACGGGTAATCGCCGCTGGCGAGGTGGAGTAGTAACCACCGGCGGTGAACGGGCCGATGCCTTGGGTCAGGTCAACCACGCCTTTGTTGCCGAAGCCTTCGCAGATTTTGCCGGTGTCGGCGTTCAGTGCGATCAGGCGGGCGTCAGCGGTTGGCAGGTACAGACGACGCGGGCAAGCCTGAGCGACGGCTTTGCCGGCTTCGGAAATCACCGCGGAGGCTGCATTTTCAGTCTTGGCGTACGCGGCTTCGTCGTAGTACGACACGCCACGGCAGGTCATGTGGGCGAAGCCTTTGAAGCCGACCGGGCTCTTGATCTGCGGGTCGAAGCGCCACAGTTCTTTACCGGTGTCCGGGTCCAGGGCCAACACTTTGCTGTGCGCGGTGCAGGCGTAGATCATGCCGTTGGCTTTGAGCGGGGTGTTTTCGTTGGTCAGCTCAACCGGATCATCAGCGGTCGGCAGGTCGCCGGTCTGGATGCGCCAGGCTTCTTGCAGCTTGCCGACGTTGGCCGGGGTGATCTGCTTCAGCGGCGAGTAACGGTCACCGAATTCGCTGCGGCCATAGGCCTGCCAGTCGCCATCGGGCATGGCTGGCGCGGTGCTGGTCATGTCCGCGGTGTCGCGGCCCAGTTCGCCGAAGGTTTCGCCCGGATGGGTGAACAGGCTGGCCAGAGCGGTAACGCCGGCCAAAACCACGGCCACGGTCAAGCCGCCAGTGCCCATTGGCGCGGGGCCTGCGAGCAGCAGTGGACGACGGAACCACGGCAGCAGCATCACGAAGCCGAGGGCAAACCACAGGGCCAGGCGTGGCACCAGTTGCCACCAGTCCAGGCCGACTTCCCACAGCGCCCAAACGGTGCTGGCAAACAGCACGATGGCGTACAGGCCCAGCGCCGCACGACGGCGCATCAGCAACAGGATGCCGCTCAGCGCGATGCCGATGCCGGCCAGCAGGTAGTACAGCGAGCCGCCGAGCATGCTCAGCTTGACCCCTCCGGCCAGCATGGCCAGGCCCATCAGTAGAAGCAGAATGCCGAGCAGGCTTGGTAGCAGACGGCCCCGACTCGAAGCACTTTCGGTGCTCATAGTGTGATTCTCCGTGACGTTTATGTAGTCCCGCGCTGTAGTCACTTTAGATGACGATTGGGCGCAGGCATGGTTCAGATAAAACTTGTGTAGCTTGCTAAATTTTCTGTGGGAGCGAGCCTGCTCGCGAAAGCGGTGTGTCAGACGACTTCTTTGGTGAAGTTGAAATTGCTTTCGCGAGCAGGCTCGCTCCCACATTGGATCTCAGTGGTTTTTTAGAACGACGACTGAATCTTGATCCCGCCGATCAGGGCGTCGTCGACGTCGTTCACGCCACCGGGGTGGCGGATGTATTGCAGGTTCGGGCGCACGGTCAGCCAGTTGGTCACGTGCACGCCGTAATACAGCTCGGCGCTGTATTCGGTGTCTTGCGGCGGCAGGAACGACGGGTCGTCGTAGTCGTACACGGCGTTGGCGCGGTTACTGGCTTCGGCGTTTTTGCGGAAGGCCGGGTTGACGTGCACGCGGGCGAGGGCGAAACCGATGTCATCCTTCGCGCGCGCATCGAACGGGCCTTTGTAGGTGATGCCGGCCTGCACGTAGTTGTCGATCGCGTTGGTTTTCTTGTCGTGCATCGTGCCGTTGGCGAACACGCTCAGGCCGCGCGAGTTGTCGCTGGCCACGCTGGTGATCTGCTGCTGAATGCCCAGCCACACACCGTGTTTGCTCGACGCGCTGCGGTAGGCTTCGCCGCTGAGGGCGGCCGGTTGGCCGTGGCTGTCTTTATAGACGTCGCTGGCTTTGGCGTTGCTGTAGTAGTAACCGGCGCGGTATTCGCCCGGCAGGCCGTTGAGTTTCGGCGTCCACACCAGTTCGATCGGCAGGATCGCGCCCTGGGTGCCGCTGCCGCTCAACTTGAAGCCGTTGCCGCGATCGAGGTTCGACGGGTTTTGCTCGTAGGCGCCGACCTGTGCGTACAACTCTGGGGTCAGGTGATATTTGACGCGCAGCGCCCACTGGCTGACCGGCCAGTTGTACCAGATGCCGCCGACCCAGTTGCCGACCTGCGAGCCACAGAACGCCAGGTTCTGGAAGTCGCACGGGAAGCTGTTGAAGTCTTCGCCTTCGCCGAAACGGCCGACCTTGATGTCGAGTTTCTGATCGAAGAATTTCTGCTGATACCACATCTGCGTCAGGCGCGTGGTCTGGCCACGGCCCCAGACTTCCTGGGCCGAGGTGAAGCCGCCAACGCGCGGATCGTTGATGCGGTCGTTGCTGATGTTGTTGCCGCTGCGCTTGGTAATGGTCAGTTGAAACTCGGCGTCGTCCCAGCCGAGGATCTTTTGCAGGTCCAGATGCGTGCCCAGACCGAACTGATCGCTGTAGCGCGCAGTGCGGTCGTGGTCGTAACCGCCGTGCAGATTGCTGCCCATTTCGCCGGTGTAATCGAGCTTGAAGTCGTAGCCTTTTTCCGAGAGTTCGGTGCGCGTGCCGTTCCAGTCACCGAGCATGTACGGTGATTCACTGTCGAACGCGGGCGCCGCGTGGACGCTGGTGGCGAGGCCGAGGGCGGTGCAGCCGCCAATCAGGCGCAAGGTTGAGATAGCGCTGTCTCGAGAGAAGGAAAAATCGGGCATGGATCAGTCTTTTTTTGGTGTTTTCGGGGTGCGAGCTGAGCGCTTCAATATGTCGCAGGCAGTGAAGCGATTCAGCGGAAGGGCGGCAGGATAATGATCTGTAACAAAAAGACAAAGAGGTTTTGCTGACATGCAGCCTTTCTGATTCGGTAACAGTGCGGCAAACGGGCGCATTGTCGGGCCGCGCGCAGGCTGCGATCTTCTCGGGTTGGCCTACATTTGAAGGAAGGCCTTCCACCCGATCACCCCCTCGGCTAAGGTGCGCGGCTTCTGCATTTTCACTTCGCCCAAAGGCCTGGCATGAACGAACACACCCCCGATCCGCTGCACGGCGTCACCCTTGAACAAATCCTCAATGCCTTGGTGGCCCATTACGAATGGTCGGGGCTGGCCGAGCGCATCGATATTCGTTGCTTCAAGAGCGATCCGAGCATCAAGTCGAGCCTGACGTTTCTGCGCAAAACCCCGTGGGCGCGGGAGAAGGTCGAGCGTCTGTACGTGAAATTGATGCGCACCAAGCGACCGCTTTGAGATGGATGCCGTGTTGCGGCGCCGCTTGATCACCTGCGCAGCTGCATTGGGCTGGGCGGGACTGGGCATTCAGCTGTACCTGATTTTCTTCGCGCGCTTGAGCATCGGCGCCAGTCTGTTGGGCGGGTTGGTGAGTTTTTTCAGTTACTTCACGATTCTGACCAACACGCTAGTGGCGACCGTGCTGACCTGTGCCGTGAGCGATCGTGAATCCGCAGGACGCCGCTGGTTCTTGCAGCCGTGGGTCAGTAGCGGAATTGCTGTGAGCATCGTGGTGGTCGGCCTGGCCTACAGCATTCTGCTGCGGCATTTGTGGCACCCGGAAGGTTGGCAGTTGCTTGCCGATGAACTGCTGCACGACGTGATGCCGCTGCTGTTTCTGGGCTATTGGTGGGTGTGCGTACCGAAAGGCACGCTGCGCTTGTGGCACCTGCCGCTGTGGCTGGTTTATCCGCTGGTGTATTTCATCTACGCCTTGCTGCGCGGGCATTTGCTCGGCGCGTATGCGTACCCGTTCATTGATGTGGCGGTGTTGGGTTATCCACAGGTGTTGATCAATGCCGGGGGGATATTGCTGGGGTTTTTGGGGATTGGGTTGTTGATAATCGGCCTGGACCGCTGGCGCTCCGCACAATCCTGAAATCAACAAGATCTTGTGGTGAGGGAGCTTGCTCCCGCTGGGCTGCGAAGCAGCCCCAAATACTGCAATCACATGGCATCAGGTAAATCGCGATCACAGGTTTTGCGACTGCTGCGCAGCCGAGCGGGAGCAAGCTCCCTCGCCACTGAGTTCACACCTCAAATGGAGGGGTGAACACCCAAAGAGTCATTCCTCTTCGCAGGTGCCTTCGGCGCGCCAGTAACCGACGGCTTTCACCAGCTTCTCGTCGAGCCCGTGCTCATCAAGCAACACCCGGCGGATCTGCCGCGAGACCTTGGTCTCTGTCGCGACCCATGCATACAGATTGCCCTTAGGCACCTGCAACTGTTTGACGGTGCTCAGCAGATTGTCCTTGCCACCTTCGCGCAACACCCAGATCACATTGACCTGTGCGGGGCTTTCGAGCACTTGCTGTTCGGCGCCGTTTTCCACTTCGATCACCACCAGCGCCTTGCGATTGGCCGCCAGGCCTTCGAGACGGCGGGCGATGGCGGGCAGGGCGGTTTCATCGCCGATCAGCAAGTAGCTGTCGAAGATGTCCGGGACGATCATCGAGCCGCGCGGCCCGCCGATGTGCAGGAACTGCCCGGGTTGCGCCTGCTCGGCCCAGGTCGAGGCAGGGCCGTCACCGTGCAGGACGAAGTCGATGTCCAGTTCCAGCGCATCGAGGTCATATCGGCGCGGTGTGTAATCGCGCATCTCGGGCATCGGCCCGTTGTCCTTGCCGGCGCCGAGCTCCATGGTTTCCAGTGCGGCGCTCTGTTCGGCGTTCTGCGGGAACAGCAGTTTGACGTGATCGTCAGTGCCCAGGCTGATGAATCCGGCCAGCTCAGGGCCGCCGAGGGTAATGCGGCGCATGCGCGGGGTCAGGTCGACCACGCGCAGCACCTCTAACTTACGGCGTTTGATCTCGTGCATCACACGGTGAATGGTTTGGGTATCGACTGCAGTCATTCGGCTTTCTCCGGGGCAGGTTGAACGGCAGGGCCGTCGACGATGGCTTTGGCGGTGTCGTTGAGCAGGTCACGCACGCGCAGGATTTCTTCGGCACTCCAGCGGCCGTGGTGCATTTGCAAGGCATGGCGCAGGTTGTGCACCGCCTCGTGGATTTCCGGCGGCCGGTCATGGCCACGCAATGAGCGCTTGCTCACGTCGATGCGCATGCGTACGCCGTCCAGCGCGACCGCTTGCTCGCTAAGTGATAAACGACCGGCCTCGGTGACGCTGTAACGTTTTTTGCCGCCCTCGGCGTCGCCAGTGATCAATTCGCTCTCTTCCAGAAAGGTCAGGGTCGGGTAGATCACGCCGGGGCTCGGGCTGTAGGCGCCGTCGAACATGCCCTCGATCTGGCGGATCAGGTCGTAGCCGTGGCACGGCTGCTCCGCGACCAGCGCCAGCAGCAGTAACTTCAAATCACCTGGGGCAAATACCCGTGGGCCGCGGCCGCCGCGCTCGCGTCCGGGACGCTTTTCGAAGCCGTCGCGACCGTCGCCGTGTTCGCGGTGGGGGGAATGATGGTCTCTCATTTCTGTCTTCTCTCGTCGTGTTTAGATACAACTTAAGATATATCTTTACGAGGGCGCAAGGCGTTTTTTGCAGACGGTGTGGATGGCTGACGAACGGCTCGCCTGCGAGAAAGCAACAGGGGCAAGTTGAGTGAATGGGCGCCGAGTAATAACTTCGAAGTTAAAGTTAAGGCTCTATTTGTTGGAGTAATTGTTCTAAAGTTATTACTGCGCGCTGCTATATCTGGGCGATATTGCTGTATGGTTTTTTAACTTTATCTGTATGTAGGTCGTAACTTACAGTCACTGTTTTAAGTTTCGGTTTTTTGTTCTTTTTTCTTGCGGGTTATAGGGTTGTTGAACTACGCGCTTATAGGAAGTTACTTGCTTACTTTCCAGAGGTAACAGCCGATGATGCCCTGGCATTGAAAGTACAAGTTGATTTGGCTCAACTCCCCTGACCGGTTTCTTGAACTTTCAATGCACTCCTTCTCAATAAAAGAAAACAAGGTACTGAACGATGTTCAAGAAAATCGCAATCGCAGCTCCGTTGGCACTTCTGGCACTGGGTTCTTCGGGAGCGTTCGCCGCTGGCGAAGCCGCTCACTCGATCAGCATCGTCGCTCACGTGCCGACCAACGGTTTCTACGTGGTGCCGACCGATCCTGATCTGGTCAACAAGGATCAGGACATGAGCTACCAGCCGGCCACCGGCAGGATGGGCGAGGTCAACGGTTTCTTCGACGTGCGCAACAACAACGGTTCGGTCCATGCCAGCGTGGACAGTACGCCAAAACTGATTTCGGGTGCCAACAGCATTGATCTGCAGGTCGCGATCAACAACAAAACCCTCACCACAACGCCTCAGGAAGTCGTCGGTGAGTCGGAATCCGACGTCAACTACCGCGCACCGCTGAAGATCAGCGCCCTCGGTTCCAACTTTCAACCGGGTGATTACACCGGTGTTGTAGCGCTGACCTTCGACGCTGTTCCACCGGTCGGTACGCCTTGATCGACTGATCCGGCAATAAACGCTGACGTTCTAGCCAGCGTTCACCGCAGGGGCAGCGCTGCCTGCCCCGGCGGACTTCTACCGATCTAATCAGAGTGAGAGTTCATGTTCCCGATGACACCCATCGCGGCTGCGCTTGCGCTGTTGTTTTGTGCCAACGCCGCCGTGGCTTCCAACTCCGCCGGTACCACGCCGCGCAGTTTGTTGGCCCAGGCCAAAGGCCTGCCGGCAGATTTCGAGGAACATTTTTTTGATGTGCCTCTGGCGGTTCGGGTCGAACTCGATCATCAGCCCCTGGGCGAGGCCATGGTGGTGTTATCCCGCGATGATCGCGTCACCCTGCTCGAATTCACCGACACCAGCGAAAACCGCTACGGCCCTGCCGAGCGCGAGAAGTGGGCGGCTTATCTCAAGCCCGGCGTGCCACTGGGCGCCTGCACTGGTTCCTGTCCGGATCAGGTGCTGGCCGTGCATTACAACCTGGAAAGTTCTCTGGTTTCCATTCTCACCGCTAATGCTGAGCGTGACCTTGAAGCCAAGCGCTATTACGAGCAGCCTGAAGGCGGCAGCCACGGCTTGATGGTGCGCAATCAACTGAACCTCAATGGCGGTCAGGATCAGGACCTGGGCGGACGTTTCGGCCTGGAGGCCAGCGGCAGTCTGGGCAACTGGAGCCAGACGCTGAACCTGCAAGTGGCGCGTCTCGGCGGGCCAGACGACAAGCTGTACCACGCGGTACACGAGCTACACACCCAGCGCGAACTGCAAGGCAGTTTTTTTCGCCTGGGCTATTTCACCCCCAATTCCGAAGGGCTGACCCGCCAGCCGCGCACGTTCGGCACCAGCCCGGATACGGCAGTCGGCGTCATGTACGGCAGCTCCGACAGCCTGGCGATTAACAGCCCGATGCCCAGCGTTTATCCGATCTATGTCACGGCCAACCGTCAGGGTTCGGTGGAGATCTGGCGTGACGGTCTGTTGATCAATACGCAATCGGTGCCCGCCGGGTTGCAAACCCTCGACACCCGACCGCTGCCCGGCGGTATTTATGAAGTGGAAGTGCGTCTGATCGAGGACGGCCAGATCACCTCCACCACCCAGGAACTGGTGTACAAGCCCAGCAACTGGCGCAACCTCGACGAACGCTGGCGCTACAACGTGTTCGCCGGCGAGGAAAGCAAACTGCTGAGCAACTGGGACACCCAGTCCAGTGGCAGCGCGACCGCCGGTGCGGCGGTCAATTACTTGTTGCACCCACGGGTGATTCTCGGGCTGTCGGCGCGCCAGATCCGCGAAAAACTGCAGTACGGCACGTCCATCGACTGGACGCTGGCCAATCACATGAGTCTCTACGCCAACGTCTACAAGACCGAGGATTACGGCACCGGTCTGGATCTGCAAAGCCTCTATAACTACGGCTCCGGCAGCGTGGTGATCAGCCACAATCGCAGTTGGCTCGATACCACCAACACCTACGACACCTTGCCCGACGGCACCCGGGTTCGTCCGCGCAATGTGTTCGTTGGCCAGACCAGCAACTCGTCGCTGGCGCTTAACCATCGCATCAACAGCAAGAACACGCTCAACGCCCGGGTGTCGCACAGCGAAGGCAACGTCGAAGGTCTGGGCATGGATCTGGGCTGGACTCAACGCACCGAATTGTTTGGCAGTGATGCCAGCTGGCGCTTGTCGCTGTTTGATCGGCCGGGCAGCTACAGCAGTGGCGAGGCGCGCAACCGCGGGGTCGACCTGAGCGTCAACCTGGCGCTCGGCGCTCCGGGCCAGCAGATCACCGGCAGCATCGGTTCGCGCACCGCTCGCGATGGCAGCCGTGACAACAACGGTTCGATCGGCTGGCGCAAGGACTTCAAGGATCATGTGCTGCAAAACGTTTCGGTCACGGCGCTGACCGATACCTACGGTGTCGGCATGTCCAGCCTGGCGAATTTCCGCACTGATTCGGTCAACGGCGATGGCTTTATCCAGCGCTCGTCCTACAACGGCAATTTCACCGGCGGCCTGAACCTTGACAGCACGCTGGTGGTCGGCGGCCAGCAGATGTTTATGACCAGTCAGTACGAAATGCGCGGCGCCGGGATGATCGTCGATGTGGAATCGGACATCGATGACATCGCCCTGCGTGCCGACGATTACAGCGGCGGCAGCGCGGCGTTGAAACCGGGGCGCAATTTCATCCCGATCACCGCGTACCAGAACAGCTCGGTGAGTTTCGACTTTGAAGGCAATCACGTACCGGCGGCCACGATCGAGCCGGCGCGCACCCGTTATCACCTGAACAAAGGCGGGGTGGGATACAGCAAGATCCGTGTGATGAAAACCCTGACAGTGCTCGGTCGACTGATCAATGAAGCCGGGCAGCCGCTCAAGGGCCATCACGTGATCAACCACGCCAGTCGCGGCGTGACCGAGGTCGACGGGTTCTTTTCGATGGAAATGAACGCGGGTTCGCCAACCCTTGAAATCCGTCGCGATAACCAGTTGCTGTGTCAGTTCCGCCTCGATGCCAAGCAGTACCGCAGTGAAAACGATGTACTGATGATCGGCGATCTGCGCTGTACGCCGGACACGCTGGCGGACGTAGCGCTCACTGAACAAAAGGCGGGTTGAAGCAATGAACAGCATCACAATGGCTATCGGCCTGGCGCTGGCGTTGGCCGCACATGGCGCGCAGGCCGCCAGTCAGGAGATCCGCGCAACGTTTCGTCCGGATCCTTCGCAGCCGAGCAAGAACGTGTTTATCAACCAGACCCCGAACAGTGGTTATTGCGCGAGTTATCCGGAACAGTGCGAAGCAAACGCGATGTTCAGCATTCAACTGCCGATTCGTTTCAATGGCACGCGCGGGCTCTCTCAAGGGGAGAACGTTGCGATCAAAGCTCCCGCCAACTGGCGAAGTTTGACGGTCGTCAATCCTGAAACCCAGGAAGCGGAAACCGTTGAGGTGCGGATCACCGGTATTGGTTCCAAATATGTTTTAAGTCAGCCGGCTTACGAGCTGACCGGGGCGAGTGGTGAACTTGAGGGGCATCAGCAACTCTGGACCACCAGCAGTTGGGTGTATGCCCCCGCGCCCTGCTTGTTCAGCGGCAATGCACCTTACGGTCCCGCGCACTACCGTTTTTTCTGGAAGACACCTGTGGAGGCGTACTGCGTCAAAAGTAACGCTTACCCGATCCCGTCCATCTATTTCGATACCCTCGATTTTGCCTACGAATTGCGTACACCCAATCCGTTGGGCATGTCATCTGGCCTTTACACCGGCTCCATGCTTTACCAACTTGGAAGTGGGGCAGATTTCGATTTCGGGCCTCTGATGCAGCCGGACGACAGCAGTGTCGCCCTCGACTTCGTGCTCGACGTTCAGCACACCCTGAAAGTCGATCTACCTCCTGGCGGCAACAAAGTGCTGCTCGAACCCGAGGGCGGCTGGATGCGCTGGATCGACAGCGGCCGCCAGCCGACACGCATTTTTCGCGATCAACTGTTCTACATCTCCGCCTCGTCGCGCTTCAAAGTCATGATCCTGTGCGACTCCACGGGCGGGACGCGCTGCAAGTTGGGCAGCCCCCGAGGCAATGTCACCGAGGTGGAAACCTTTCTCACTCTACCCGCCGGCATCAACGGGCCCGCGGGCGGCGCGGTGAACCTGCTACAGCTGCGTTACAACACGTGGGCCGGTCCTTTTCAACCCGGTTTTTATGTGGACCGCAAGGCGGGTTCATTGCGCTTCGAGATGCCCAGGGATGCCATCGACTTTCTGATGCGACCGGGTTTCACCGACACGCTCAGCGGCAGTATCACCGTTATCTGGGACTCGGACGTGTGAACGTGCAGGGCGCAACCTTTTTCTTTTTTCATGGAGTTGAAGCGATGAACCGTAGTTTTTGGCTGGGCGTGCTCAGCCTGTTTTGCCTGACAGCGCAGGCCGGCCCGCAGATCAATGTCGGTACGGTGTACGACTATCTGGATGCCGATAAAAGCACCTATCTGAAACGGGTGTTCAACAGCGGTGACGCCACCGCGTTCGTCAAGGTCAACGTGCTGGAGATTGTCTACGGGGCCGACGGCACACCGACGGAAATCCCGGTTCAGAACGCTGCCGACGGCGCTTCGCGCAACGGCTTGATGGCCAGCCCGGCGCGGCTGATCGTCCCGGCCCAGGGCATGCAGGGCACCCGTTTGCTGTACATGGGCGAACGCGATCGCGAGCGTTACTTCCGCGTGCGGTTCGTGCCGGTGGTGCCGGAAAAGGAAGACGAATTCGCGGTCAGCCAGGAAGAACGTGAAGACTACAAAAAGGCGCTGACGGCCGGGGTCAACGTGATGACCGGTTTCGGCACGGTGTTCTTCGTACGGCCCAGGGAAGCACGCTTCGCCACGGCGATCAATGAAACCGCCAGCCGCTACGAACTGCGCAATGACGGCAATACCGTGGTGATCATCGACGAGTTCAAAAGCTGCTCGCTGAGTAACGAAACCGATTGTGGCGCGACCACCAAACACCATGTGCTGGCGGGCAAAACGTTCGCTTTCGACAAGGAGAAGGGCCGTACTTACCGCTTCTTCCTGGTCGAAGGCAGCGAGAAGAAGAACCTGACGGTCGGCGGCCGCTAGGTCTGCTTTTCATTGACGCAACAGGTAACCAACATGATCAAGCAATGCACCGTCGTCGCGCTGATAGCCGCGGCGGCTCTGAGCTGCGACGCAGCCTGGGCGGCCCGGGAAGAACACACCTTCGAAGTGACACTGAACGTGCCCAGCCGACCGTTCTACATCATTCCGGCGGAGCCGGACTGGATTCACCGACCGCAGCGGCTCGACTGGAACCACCCGACCTCAAGCCTGAGCAGTGTGCGCAAATACTTTGATGTGCGCCACGACACCAGTGCGATTGAAGCGCGCCTGGAGACCGACGCCTACCTTTCGAACGGTCGGCCGACAGACGATATCAGGCTGCGCGTGACCTTCAATGAGGTGGAGTTGAGCGCCGAGATGACGCCGCGCCTGGTGGTGTCGCAGGCCGAGGCCGCCGTGGGTACCCGGGTGCTGTTGCAGATCGATCCGATCAGACCGGAGGGCGGTTACCGCCCCGGGGATTACGCCGGCAACGTGCTGTTGCTGTTCAGTGCCCGAGCGCCGGGTGAGTGAGTCGCGCGTGCAGCGCGGGTATCGATGTATTTTTCTGGAGAACGCCCTTGAGTTTTTCTAACGCATCGGGCAAAGGCCATCACGTGATCAACCACGCCGGTCGCGGCGTGACCGAGGTCGACGGGTTCTTTTCGATGGAAATGAACGCCGGTTCGTCGACCCTTGAAATCCGTCGCGATAACCCGTTGCGGTGTCAGTTCCGCCTCGATGCCAACCAGTACCGCAGTGAAAACGACGTGCTGATGATCGGCGATCTGCGCTGTACGCCAGACACCGTGGCCGATGTCAGTACCACCGCACAGAAGGCGGATTGAACCGATGAACATATTGAGGTATGCCCTGGGCCTTTGCCTGGCAACAATGATGTCGGCCGCCCAGGCGGCGAGCCAGGAGATCCGGGCGTTGTTTCAGCCTGATCCGTCGCAGCCGAGTAAAAACGTGTTTATCAACAAGACACCGGTCAGTGGTTACTGCGCAAGTCATGTAAGCGAGTGCGCCGACAACAACATGTTCAGTCTGCAACTGCCGATTCGTTTTAATGCGCAGCGCCCACTGGTGCCGATGGACTATATCCAGATCAGGGTGCCGGCCAGTTGGCGACAACTCACCGTCACTAACAGTGAAACCGGGGAAACGGAAACCGTCGAAGTGCGTATTACCGGGATTGGCTCCAATTATGTCCTGAGTGATGCTGCCACCGAGATCACCGGCGAAGCGGATAACCTCGATGCGCATCGCAAGCTCTGGGTGGAAAACAGCTGGGTCAATGCGCCGCCTCCCTGTCAGTACAGCGGTATGGGTTTCCTCACACCCAAGACTTACCAGTTTTTCTGGAAAACACCTCAGGAAGGTGCGTGCACCAAAACCACCGCTTACGCCATCTCGCACATGTCTATGGATTACCTCGACTTTGCCTATGAGCTACGCACACCCAATCCCTTGCGCATGTCCTCGGGTCTGTACACCGGCTCGATGGCCTACAGCATCGGTCCGGCCAGCGATTTCGATCTGGGGTCTTTTATCCAGCCGGACGACAGCGTTCTCAATCTGGATTTTGTCCTGGACGTGCAGCACACCCTGAAAGTCGATCTGCCACCGGGCGGCAACAAAGTGCTGCTCGAACCCGAGGGCGGCTGGATGCGCTGGATCGACAGCGGCCGCCAGCCGACACGCATTTTTCGCGATCAACTGTTCTACATCTCCGCCTCGTCGCGCTTCAAAGTCATGCTCCTGTGCAACTCCACGGGCGGGACGCGCTGCAAGTTGGGCAGCCCCCGAGGCAATGTCACCGAGGTGGAAACCTTTCTCACTCTACCCGCCGGCATCAACGGGCCCGGGGGCGGCGCGGTGAACCTGCAACAGCTGCTTTACAACACGTGGGTCGGTCCTTTTCAACCCGGTTTTTATGTGGACCGCAAGGCGGGCTCATTGCGCTTCGAGATGCCCAGGGATGCCATCGACTTTCTGATGCGGCCGGGTTTCACCGACACGCTCAGCGGCAATATCACCGTTATCTGGGACTCGGACGTGTGAACGTGCAGGGCGCAATTTTTTTCATGGAGTTGAGCGCCGCGATGACGCCGCGCCGGGTGAGTGAGTCGCGCGTGCAGCGCGGGTATCAATGTATTTTTCTGGAGAACGCCCTTGAGTTTTTCTAACGCCCCGGGCATCAGCCCATGGATCGGTTTGCTGCTGACGTTGTTCAGCGCTGCGGCAGCGGCCGAAGTGCACAACATTGACGCGACCTTTGAGCCTGACTTTGCCAATCCGCAAAAGAATCAGTTCAAGAATCAGACGCCGTCCGAGGGTTTTTGCCGGCAAGCGCCCTGGGCTTGTGAACCTTTCGGACTGTTCAGCCTGATTGCACGAATTCCCTTTGAGGCCAGCGCGCCCATTCAGGCCAATCACAGTGATCCTCGTCAAGGCGGCATGGCCAAAGTCCCCTCCAATTGGCAGAACATCACCGTCACTCACTCTTCCGGTGACACGCAGGTCGTGCAGTTGAGGATTGCCGGTGTCGGTCATGAAACGCAATTGCCGGACCGGGTGGCCGAGTTGACCGGCGGTGGCGGGTGGGACGACCTGTGGGAGGGCGGTGGGTGGATGCACGCCCCGGCGCCGTGCCAGGGTGTCGGCACTTTTTCCGCCGGAGAAGTGGGTTACAACAGTTTCTGGAAAGTGCCAACGGGCGCGGGGGCCTGTAGCAAGCAGGCAAAGTTCGATATTCCGCTGTCCATGCGCTACCTGTATTTCGTCTACGCCTACGAACTGCGCACACCGGATCCGCTGAAGATGGATGCAGGCGACTACACCGGTTCCATCACCTACACCGTCGGCCCGAACATGGATTTCGACATGGGCGATGTGATGATTCCGTCCGACTCGATGCTGACCCTCAATTTCAATCTGAAGGTCACGCACACCATGAACGTTGATATCCCTCCCGGTGGCAACCGCGTGGTGCTGGAACCGGTGGGCGGTTGGCAGTCGTGGCTGAACCAGGGGCGCAAGCCGACCCGGTTGCTGCGTGACCAGACGTTCAATATCTCGGCATCGAGCCGCTTCAAAATGAACATCGAATGCCAGTACGTCATCGGCAACAACTGCGCACTATGGGAGTCGACCGCCGGCCATGTGGCACCGCTGGAAGTCAGCGTCAGTCTGCCCAACGGGCTGACCGATGCCGCCGGCCAAGCGGTCAATCGCCGGCGATTGCTGCGCGACGGCACTGGCACCGAGTTGTTTCAGCCGGGTTTCCATCTGGATCGCAAGGTGGGCACGCTGCATTTCGAAGTGGCCCGTGAGGCGGTGGATGAAATGCTCAAGGACGGTTATGCCCGTCACTACACGGGCGATGTCACGGTGATCTGGGATTCCGAGGTGGGTTAAGCGTGATGCCGGCCAGCCAGCCCGTGTCGGGGCTGGCTGGATTTCGAAGGTCGATCAGAGCCCGGCGTTTTCCATGGCTTCACGGGTCCATCGACGAGCGAGCGCATAACGGTCGCGACTGGCGTTGATCAGCAGTCTGTTGTACTCCACATCGCTCATCGGGTGGCCGCTGAACACTTGAAGTTGCGGCACGCCCAACTGGTTGGCCAGGGATTCCATTTGGCGCTGGAGTCGGCTCATCCGGGTCTCCGGGGTGGGGTTGGCCCATTCGCTCTGGGCCAGACGTAACTCCTCGATCTGCTCACGCTTGCGGGTGAACAGCTCCTCGTCGATGCTCGACTGGGTCGGATGGGTTCTATCCAGATGACGTTTCCAGAAAGGATCGCCATGCAGTTCGATCATGGCATCGACCAGACCGTCGCCCTCCTCACGGGCGATGATCGAATCGTAAGCAGCATTGATTTTGGCTTGCGTCACTCCCGACCGCTCCTGATAGAGCATGCCTTCGGACTGCCATGGCAGTTCCAGACGCGTGGCCAGCCCCGTCTGGTAGGCCAGGTGAACCTCCACCTCATCCGGCGCAGGGGTTCTCGGGTCGCGGGGGGTGATTGCGTTCTGCTGTCGCTGCTGTTGCACCTCTATTCTGGCCGCCTCGGCCACCAGGTTCAGTCGCGCGGCGCTGCGGGCCAGTCTGACGAGTTTGTTGTCCAGTGCCCGAGCCGATGTCGACTCGGCGTAGGCTTTGGACACCAACACTTTCATGCCCATGATGTTGAACTGTTGTGCACCGCCATCCTCGCAACTTTTCGGGTCGAGGCTCTCCTTGAACAGCTCTTCGCGCAGTTCCGAATCCAGCGCCACGGCGTCGATCAATTCCCAGACCCGCCGGGTCAGTTGCCGGCGGGATTTGTCGGACTGGTAGTCGTTGCTCTCTCTCTGCTTGCGAATGATGCTGAAAAAATCGGCGGAACCGGGCTCCGCCATCACGTCTTGCCAGGACTCCTCGCGATATTTGCGATAGGCCGACGAACTGTAATCCGTTGTTTCATCGGGAAAGGATCGCCAGTAGGCGATCTCGTCCTTGACCGCCTGAGAGAAGGCTTGCTGACGGGCAAAGCCGAGGGACTCACGGTAATTGCCGTAACGGATGCGGTCGGCATCGGATAACAGCGCGGTGTCGAAACGTGCCCGACTGAGGACGAAGGCCTGATCGGAGCCCGGCGTGACCTCGGGCAGGGTGCGGATCGGGCAGTCACGCATATCGAGGGCAAATCCTCGCGGGCGTTGCCGGTTCACATCACCCACTTTGAACAGGCCCTCCGGCCAGGTCTGGATTTTGCTATTGGCCAGGTTCAACTCACGGAGTCGGTACATTCGCCCGACATTGGGCGCTTGCCCCAGCGGGTTGCCGTCCAGCGTCAGGGTTTGCAGACGGATGAGCCCGCCCAGCGGCTCGCGGGCGCCGGCCGTGAGTCTGATGCGATTGTTGGTCAGGTCCAGGGCTTGCAATTGACGCATGCGACCCAGCGCCGGCGGGATATCGGTGAGTTCGCATTGGCGGGCGCTGAGTTGGCGCAGCTGCGCGAAGTCGTTCAGCAGGCCGCTGTCACCGGCAGAAAAACGGGCGTTGTCGAGTTTCAGCGCGGTGATCTGATCCAGGTGCTGTTTGATCCCGGGGCGCTTGCGCAGGTCACTCCACCAGCGATCCAGATTCGGGCGTGCGAGCTCGGAGGACAAATCCAGGATGTAGCCCTGTTCCGGGTGCTCGTTGTGCGCACCGAAGATCGCGCTTTTGCGTTCGAAGCTCTCAAGGAGGCGTTCTTCGAGGAATCGCCCGCCGTCCTGCATGAACTCGATCGAAGCGCCAAAGATCGGTTCACCGGAACTGTCTACGCTGGCGGGGTAGCTGTCCCGCCATTGCTGCAGTGTGTCGCGCAGTGCCTTGCGCTCGTTTTCCAGGCGCTTGATGGCCTGATCCGGGTTGCCGTCGCCCTTGGTCTTCAGTGACCGGATGTAGGTTGCCACCTCCCGGTCGTTCATTTTCGGGTACAGCCGTTTGATCCGCTGCTCGGCTGTACTGCTGCCAAAAAAGCGCGGCCAGCCGCGTACCAGGACCTCGGTTTCCAGGGGCGGTACCGGGCGAACAGGCGGCTCGGCGAGCAAGGTTCTGCGTTCGCCGGGCGTCAGGGCTTTTTCCATGATCCACGTTTTGAGCTGCTGGCCATGGCGGCCCGACTGACCAAGAGCCGTGCGTTTGTCGGCCGGCAGGGCATCGAGGATCGCCTGATAAAAATCGCCCGCGGCCCGCAGGGAGCGGTTGTTGGCGTCCAGTACTTCGTATTGACCGTGTTCATTGCGGATCAGCCGGCGCACTTGCCCGGCATCCTCGGTGCCGACGCTGCAGCGCAGTGCCCCGTCGTAGGTGCCTTCGCGAACCTCGATGCGCAAGTCGGCAAAGCTGTCGGTGTGAAATTTGAGGGCGTTCAGGGCCAGCCGTTCAGTGTCCGGCCCCAACCGTTGCGGGTGATAGAACCCCTCGAAGGCGCGGGTCGCGCTGGCTTCGAAATCCAGTTCCCGGGCTTGCGTCTTGAGGCGCAGGGGCAAGCGGTCTTCGTTGGCGATACGTTGCAGTTCGACAGGGCTGGCCTGGGACAACAGTTTTTCCGCCAGGGTCAGTGGCAGCTTGGGGAAGGTTTGTTGCACCACACGAATGTCGGCCTTGTCTGTTCGCTCGCCGGCCTGATACATGCGTTCAGCCACTTCGCCCTGACGCGCCTGCACGGCGTCGGCCAAGCGCTCGCGTAGCGCCTGCGCGCGCCGGGCCGGCGGGACGTCACGGCCGAGCATCGCTGCACTGTCGGCGTCATCGAGAAAACCGGCCAGGCGCTCGGGCAACCTGCCAGCGTTGAGGTCGGCGTGACTGATGTCCAGTGTTTGCGCGGGCGTCGCGTTGTGATTGCCATACTGGCGTGAATAGCCGCGCAAGTCGTCACTGGCGAACACCCGCAGCGCCCGTTCCGGGGGCCATCCCGGCAAGCTGGTGGGGATGGGTTCGAACCAGACGGCCTGCGCATCGATCGGCTGGCCTTTGCGAATATGTTCGCTGGCCAGGCGCACATCGTCGTAGGCACTGAAGTGCTTGAGGGTGTCGGCCAGCAATGGCGGCGGTGCGGCGTTATCGCTATGCATCTGACGCAGGGCTGCCGTGTCGGTGCCGCTGCAGATGCGGATCTGCTCAAGCTCGGCGGGAGAGAAACGCTCGGCCTGGTGGCCCAAGCGTGGCATCAACGTTTGTTCGTCCCAGTCATGAGGGTTTTCCGCCTCGTGCAGCCAGGCACCGTGGTCGTTGTGCTCGATCTTCGGGCGGTAGGCGTTGGGGCGCGAAGGGTGTTTGATCCGGTGGGTTCGCGAGGCAGGATGAGTCGATGCTTTTTCGACGCTGTAGAGTTTGCCTTCCAGAGCCAGCAAGGTCTCCTTGCCTGACTGATGCAGGCCAAGCCTGTCGGGGCGGGAGAGGGCAGGCAGGTTGAGCTTTTTCTGTTCGTAAGGGGCCAGGTCCGGGTGCCACAGCGCCGGTTTGCCATTGGGCAGTTGCACCGGTTTCATGCCTTCGACCAGCGGCGACAGTTTGAGCTTGAAGGTGTTACCGATCTTGGCTCCCGCGGCGAATGCCACCAGCTCGATCAAGCTCGTCACCACGCCGATGACATGTTCACCCAGTTCGGTCCAGAGCCCTTCGGCGAGATCGACCAGGCCCTCGATAACGTCGGTGGTTATCTGGTAAATCGTGTAACCCATCATCAACTCGCCCAGTCCCGGCACGAACGGGGTGACGATCAACAGCACGGCATTGAAAATGTCCGAGACGATTTTCTTGAAGTTGTCCCACCAGGCCCAACGCGCCTTGCTGTCGGCATCGGCGGTGGACACGGCCAGCTCGCGGGCATCGTTGAGGATCTTGTTGAGTTTCTGCTGGTAGGCGTGCGTCCAGTAATCGGCGGACAACGGCAGGTGCTGCAACTGCAGTTGCGGTTTGGCTACATTGTCCTTTCGCCATGCCGGGAGACTGTCGGTGGCATCCGCTTTTTTGTGATACCTGACGATGAACAGGCGTTGCTCAAGCTCGGCAAAAAAGTGCCCGCGCTGCTTCTGGTCGACAAACTGGCTGAAGTACTGCTGATAGCTTTGCTTTGTGGCGGCGACGACCCTGTTTTCGCGCAGCTGGCGTGCCAGTTCCTCGCTGAATGCCTGTGGTGACGGGTATTCCTTGAGCGGGTGATCGGGGTCGTTGGGCAAGTACGCAATCAACCGGTTGATCCCGCGGCTGTCGCGCACGGCCGGTATCAACAGCAGGATGCCGGTCAGGCGGGTACCGAGCATCGACAGGTCACAGCTTTGCAGTCTTCTGCCGTTAAGCGTCAGCCGGGTCTGCCCGTCGGCCAGCGCGAGCAACATCTTGTAGGCGTCGTACTCGATGTCATTGGTGAGCAAGGCAATGTGTGCGGCAACCGCCAGCGCATCTTTCTGACTTAGCGTCACTTTGTGTTTCAGCACGGCGGTGGCAACGGGTTCATCTGGCAGCAGATGGCTTTCGAGGTGTTTTTTGTATTGCGCGCCGATGTCCAGTTCCCGGCACAAGGCCTGGAACTGGCTGACGCTCATTTTTTGCTTGATCGGCAGCACATCAAAGTTGCCGATCTTATCGGGTTTGCTGATGAAGTCCGAACCGGAGGCGACCGTTTCGTGACGGGCGAAGTTGTGCAGGGCAGCCTCCAGCAGGGACACGGTACGGGCGGTCGCCCAGTCGGCAAAGTCGCGCGTGTACCAAGGCTGGTCCTTGGGCATGTACAGGCGCAGCCAGATTCTTTCGATGTCGGTATCGCAGCCGGTCTTGGTGGTGGTTTCGATGCCGTGACGTTCTTTGAGCTTTGCCTGGAGCAGGGACGTGGCGAAGGTCACCAGGTCGACTTTTTCCAGCAGGCGGTCAACCTGGTTCTGTGAGGCCCAGGCCTTGAGGTTGGCGGCTTTGAGCTTTTCCAGATACGCGCTCGGTGCGCTGGTGTACCACGCCTGACCGTTCAGGGGCATCGCTGCCAGTGCCAGACCCCGGTCGACCGTGGCGGTCTTGAAGCTGTCATCGACCGCACTGGCGATGAAGTCGTAGTGCCGGCCCTTGTCCGGCGTATCGGCAGGCATGCAGGAATCAGACATGGCCAATCATCCTTGATTGTTGGAGGAATGATCAGCGTACCTGTGAGGGGGTAAAACAAAAGTTCAAAGATCAGCGGCAAATGCCGCTATGGGGCGCTAACCCGACGAAAATTCGAATCTGAAAAATACATAGATACCACCCGCCAGCGAGAAAACGTCACTCGGAATCAGAAATGCCTGACACGAATTGTTACCTCGCTAACGCCGGCATCGTGTCGATCATTGCCACGCCTGTTGTTGTCACCGGACGACATTGCGAGTCGCTACCGGGTTGCAGATACGGCGTGAGAATCGGTGCCATGCCCTTGAGCACCTGCACGGGCAGGGCCGAGGTGAATTTGAAGTTCTCCGCCGAGCGGCCCGGCACGAATGCGGTGAGGGTGCCGAAGTGATGGTCGCCGATGTAGAAGACGAAGGTCGCGGTGCGGTTGATCGACTTCGAACTGAGGATGCGTCCGCCCGAGCCGATGGCCTCAATGCGGTTGTCACCAGTGCCGGTTTTGCCACCCATGGCCAGCGGGCTGCCATCAGCCAGTTTGAAACTGCCGGAAACACGTTTCGCCGTGCCGGCGTCGACCACTTGCGACAACGCCTCGCGCATGGCCGTGGCGACCTCGGACGGCATCACCCGTTTGCCGACATGCGGGTCATTGACCAATTGCGTTTCGTAGGGCGTGCCAGCGGCGAAATGTAGGCTGTCGATGCGCAGGGTCGGCATGCGCACGCCGTCATTGAGGATGGTGCCGATCAACTCGGCCAGTGCGGCAGGGCGGTCACCGGAGCTGCCAATGGCGGTGGCCAGCGATGGCACCAGATGATCGAACGGGTAGCCGACTTTCTGCCAGCGCTGGTGAATCTCGAGGAACGCTTCGATCTCGAGCATGGTGCGAATACGACTGTCGCGGGCGCCCTTGTGTTTGCTCTTGAACAGCCAGCTGTAGACTTCCTGACGCTCGAAGTGACTGGCCTTGACGATCTCGCTGAAGGTCGCGTCCGGGTGATGCAACAGGTAGCCCATCAGCCACAGATCCAGCGGATGCACCTTGGCGATGAAGCCTTGATCGGGCAAATCGAAACTGCCGGGGCCGTAGGCGTCGTAAAGGCGAATCAGGCGATCGTCGGTGAGTTTTTCGGTGAGCTTGGCGCCTTTGAGGTGTGAGCGGACGAAGGTGTTGAAGTCTTCCTGACTGGCATCCGGCAGCAAGTAACGATGCACGGCGGCCATGCGGATCGGGGTCGGGCGCATGCTGTCGAGAAAGGTGTCGAGCCGCGCCTGGGTGTCCTTGTTTTTGTATTTCTTCCAGAACTTGAGCAGGAATGACGTGCCCTCGCGGTCGGCGAAATTCGCCAGGTATTCCTGCCGGCGCGGGTCACGGTCGTCCTTGAGCAGTTCGGCGCTGCTGTTGGGGCCGGAGTAGGTGACATAGCGCACGACATCGCGCATCAGGCGAATGAACGGCAGGTTGATCGACTCACGCAGGGCATCGCGCAGGGTCGGCAGGCGGCCGTTGTCTTCCTTGCGAAAGTTGTGGAATGTGTGCAAGCCGCCACCGGTGAAAAACGCCTCGCCGGGGCTGGCCGAGTATTTGCGGTCGAGCGCGGCACCGAGCATCTTCGACAGGTCGTGATCCTTGTTCTGGATCAGGTAATCGATGACCCACTGGCTGAGGCGGTCCTGATCCGGTACGTCGACCTTTTTCAGTTCCGGCACGCTCATGGCGCCGTACTTGTCGTGCAGTTCGGCGATGATTTGCAGGTAAGTGGTGAGCACGCGCATTTTCGCGGTCGAGCCGAGTTCGAGTTTGCTGCCTTCGTTGATGTCGAATGGCTGGTCGGTGCTGTCGGTCTGCACCCGCACGCGCGAGCCGTCCGGGGTCAGTTCGAAGAGGGTAAAGCTGTAGCGCACTTGTGTGGTGCTGGTCGGTGTCAGCAAGCGTTCACCGAGCAGACCGATTTCGGCGGCGTAGACCGGGTCGGCAAGTTTCTTCAGGTAAGCGGTGGCCTGGGTTTGCAGGTCGCCCTGCAGGGTACTGGTGGCCGAGAGGTCGAGGCGGTCGAGGTCGTACAGCGGCCGGTTGAGCATGCTCGCCAGACGACTGCGGGCGACGCTGATGCCCTTGTTGGTTTCGATCGGTTGAATGGTCGGCTGGGTCTGCCAGTCGCGGTAGGTGACTTTGCTGGTCAGCGCGGCATCGGCCAGGGCGCTGTCGATCACAGCGTTCTGTTTGAGCAGGCGCAAATGGCTGTCGGTGAGGTCGGCAAGCTCTTCGCGGCCCTTGGTCAGGTAATGCGAAGGGCGGCGCTGGGCGATCATCAGCGACAACATCTCGCGCAGGGCCAAACCTTTCGCGGCCATGGTTTTCGCATCGGTGGCCGGGTTGTTCAGTTGTTCGTTGGTCTGGTTGAAATCGCTGCCGTACCACACGCGCAAGCCTTCGGCCATGCCATGCACTTCACCATGCCCCGGCACCGCTGACAACGGCACGCTGTTGAGGTAATCGCGCACGATGTTCTGCCGCGCCCCGAGGGTTTGCGGGCCGGGCTGATAGGCGCGCACGCTGGCGGACATCATCTGCCGCAGCTTCTCGGCACCGGACACCGTCAGGCCATCCGGGGAATGCCGGTACTTTTCCAATTGCGTCGCCAGCGTACTGCCGCCCGCCGACTGCCCCGGCAGGCGCAGCAGTTTCGCCACTTGCGACCACACCGCCATGCCGAAGCGCGGCCAGTCCACCGCCGGGTTGGCCAGCGGCTGTTTCGGGTCGAGCAGGAAGCGGTTTTCGATGAACAACAGGCTGCTGACCACCACCGGCGGGATGGATTCGAAGCTTGCATACAGCTGTTGCGGGTAGTTGTACTTGTACAGCGGTGCGGCCCGGCAATCGGTGATCGACAGCCCGGCCTGAATCTTTTCGGAATACGGCACGAACAGACCTTTGTCGGTGTAGCTGAGCAGCGCCGGGGAAAACCGCGTCTGTTCGGTGATGACGTAATTGCGTTTTAGCAGGCGCGGCAGGAATTCATCCAGCGAGCTGTAACCCAGGCGCAGATCGAACGGCCCATTGCCCGGATAACGAATGGCTTCGCTGGGGCCGGGTTCGAGGGTGTACGTCAGCGACGCGGCGTACTGGCTGAGCTCGCGAGACTGGAAGCGCGAAGTGCGCATTTCCTTGGACGCAGCCAGCCCCACGACGATCGCGATAATCACCAGCAACAACCAGAAAGCCTTCCACCCATGCCGGTTGCGGCGGGGTTTTTCAGGGACAGGCGCTTCATCCACTCGTTCAGTCGGAACCACGGCTTTACTCGAATCGGTTTGCCACAAAGCGCCCATAGTCGATTGATCCATTCACGCAGATTGATCGGACTTGTCTGAAGCTTAGACGGTGGTTGCGCGTGGTGAAAAAAATGTGAAGGGCGGGCGAGGGGTGGTTGCTGAATAAATCTGAAAGGTCAGCGGCGGGGCGAAATGAGTCTGCAGCCAACTCTGTGGCAAGGGGGGAGCCATTTAGAAAGGGTGCCTGGCTGTTGAGTTGCCCAAATGAATGATCGAACCGTGCAGGAACACTTGTGTGGCGAGGGAGCTTGCTCCCGCTGGACTGCGCAGCAGGCCCAAACCCTGTGATTGCGGTTTCTCTGAAACACCGCAGATTGGGGATTGGCGACTGCTGCGCAGCCGAGCGGGAGCAAGCTCCCTCGCCACAGGGGAGTCAGAGCCAGCAGGCATCCCAGAGTGGGTAGTCGCCTATCTTTTCGACTAGTCCGGCCCGCAGGGGATTGGCGACGATGTAGCGGGCATAGGGACGCAAACATTGTCCGTCGCGGATGGCGCGGTCGTGGTAGCCACTTTGCCAGAAGGCACCTTTTCGGTTCAGCGCGCGATTGATCGAAAGCGTGCTACGGGATTTCACTGCCTGCATGAGTGGTTGCAGATGCATTCCTTCCAATTGAACCAGCCAATGGAAGTGATCTGGCATCACCACCCAGGCAATCGAATTGACCCACCTCTGTTCATGGGCTCGTTTAAGTTCTGCTACCAGCAATCGACCCAGTCGCCAGTCACTGAAGATCTGACGGCGCTGATAAACCACCGCAGTGATCAGATAAGCGCGTCCAGGTTCTGAGCAGCGTCCTAGTCGAAGTCGATGTGAGTTTAGATGGTTGCGCATTCCGTTGCGTCCGTGTTGTTGGCTCCCTCTTACGCTAGATGTTGAGTATCTGAGTTGAGTCTGAGATGGCTGTCAGACGATTCCGATGGTTGTGCAGGCAATGTTTTTGTGGCGAGGGAGCAAGCTCCCTCGCCACAGGGGGCTGAGCCATTTAGAAAGGGTGCCTGACTGTGGAATTGCCCCAATGAAGAATAGAGCCGTGCAGGAACACTTGTGTGGCGAGGGAGCTTGCTCCCGCTGGACTGCGCAGCAGGCCCAAACCCTGCGATAGCGGTTTGTCTGAAACACCGCAGATTGAGGGGTTGCGACTGCTGCGCAGCCGAGCGGGAGCAAGCTCCCTCGCCACAGGGGAGTCAGAGCCTGCAGGCATCCCAGAGTGGGTAGTCGCCTATCTTTTCGACTAGTCCGGCCCGCAGGGGATTGGCGACGATGTAGCGGGCGAACGGTTTCAAATCCTCACCATCGCGGATGGCACGATCATGATAGCCGCTTTGCCACAACGCCCCCTGTCGCCCGGTCTTCTGATTAACAGCATGCGTGCAACGCGCCTTTATTCCGCCAATGACCTCTCCAAGCGTGCCGTTTTGAAGTTGCATCAACCAATGAAAATGGTCAGGCATGACAACCCAGGCAATTGACTCTGCACGTCCTTCTTCATGAGCTTTGCGAAGTTCTGCTACCAGCAGTCGACCTGTTTGCCAATCTGAAAATACGGGTTGGCGTTCGTGAACCACAGAGGTGATGAAGTAGGCGCGGCCGGTTTCCGAGTATCGACCTTGGCGTAGACGGTGAGAGTTTGGTTGGACTGCCACGTTTAGCTTCCTTGCGTTCGTTTATCAGATTTCCAAAGGCTAGTGCGTGATTACCCGACTCGGAGCGGCAATGACTGAGTGAAATTTCTGAATTTGACGAAGTATTTATGGCTAACCGATTTATTTGGGATGAAGGATTTATCGGTGGCGAGATGAGATCTGTGGCGAGGGGATTTATCCCCGTTGGGCTGCGAAGCAGCCTGGTTCTGGCTATTCGGTTTACCTGATGCACCTCATGTCCGGTTTTACGACTGCTGCGCAGCCGGACGGGGATAAATCCCCTCGCCACAAGATTTGGCGCTTCGGGGATATTGAGATAGCCGGTCCGGGGCATGACGATGCACCAATGCTGTGCAATACTCGGCGGCTTTTTCGGTGGCGAATATTCCTACGTAAAGCAGGTAATGCCTCTCCGCAAACCGGGCTTTAGCCGAGAGTTGTCGCTGAATGTTGTGGTTTATAGAGTGAAATCGCCTGCCCAAGGCTTTTTATACTGCACGCCCCGCTGATCTTGCAGGTTGCCCTGCAAGACGCGTTTGCCCACGAGGCAGGCGCGGTTTCACGGCAGCCAAGGCTTACCGGCCGACGCTTCGAACTCGGTGGTCATATCCAATAACAAGACGAGGTTGCACCCCTATGCCAGTTGGCAATCACCTGCCTCACGGCGACACCGCTCAGGGCGGTCCGCTCAAACGCGAACTCGGCGAACGGCATATTCGCCTGATGGCGCTCGGAGCCTGTATCGGCGTCGGTCTGTTTTTAGGTTCCGCCAAGGCCATCGAAATGGCCGGCCCGGCGATCATGCTGTCCTACATTCTGGGTGGTCTGGCGATCCTGGTGATCATGCGCGCCCTCGGCGAAATGGCCGTGCATAATCCGGTCGCCGGCTCGTTCAGCCGTTACGCGCAAGACTATCTCGGCCCATTGGCGGGCTTCCTCACTGGCTGGAATTACTGGTTCCTGTGGCTGGTGACTTGCGTCGCGGAAATCACGGCGGTGGCCGTGTACATGGGCATCTGGTTCCCCGATGTGCCGCGCTGGATCTGGGCCCTCGCGGCGCTGATCAGCATGGGCTCGGTCAACCTGATCGCGGTGAAGGCCTTCGGTGAATTCGAATTCTGGTTCGCCCTGATCAAGATCGTCACCATCATTGCCATGGTGATCGGCGGCGTCGGCATCATCGCTTTCGGCTTCGGCAATGACGGCGTAGCGCTGGGGATTTCCAACCTGTGGGCCCACGGCGGCTTTATGCCCAACGGCGTAACCGGCGTGCTGATGTCCCTGCAAATGGTCATGTTCGCCTACCTCGGCGTGGAGATGATCGGCCTGACCGCCGGTGAAGCGAAGAACCCGCAAAAGACCATTCCCGATGCGATCGGCTCGGTGTTCTGGCGGATTCTGCTGTTCTACGTCGGCGCACTGTTCGTGATTCTGTCGATCTACCCGTGGAACGAAATCGGCACCCAAGGCAGTCCGTTCGTGATGACCTTCGAGCGTCTGGGCATCAAGACCGCCGCCGGCATCATCAACTTCGTGGTAATCACTGCGGCGCTGTCGTCGTGCAACGGTGGCATCTTCAGCACCGGGCGCATGCTCTACAGCCTGGCGCAGAATGGCCAGGCACCGGCGGGTTTTGCCAAAACATCGAATAATGGCGTGCCGCGTCGAGCGCTGTTGCTGTCGATTGCGGTGTTGCTCTTGGGCGTAATGCTCAACTATCTGGTGCCGGAGAAAGTCTTTGTCTGGGTGACCTCGATTGCCACCTTCGGCGCGATCTGGACCTGGGTGATGATCCTGCTGGCCCAGCTGAAATTCCGCAAAGGCCTGAGCGCCAGCGAACGTGCCGGCCTCAAATACAAGATGTGGCTGTACCCGCTCAGCTCGTACTTTGCGCTGGCATTTTTAGTGCTGGTGGTCGGCCTGATGGCGTACTTCCCGGACACCCGCGTGGCGCTTTATGTGGGGCCGGCGTTCCTGGTGCTGCTGACCGTGTTGTTCTACGTGTTCAAGCTGCAACCGAACAACGTAACGCAAGGTGCAGTGCGTTCGGCTTCGTAAGTTGTAACGGTAAAAACAACAAAGCCCCGATCGAGAGATCGGGGCTTTTGCATTTTTGAGTAAGGCCAACTGGCCAGGCACTGAAAGGATTTACGCTGCCGCCACGTCCTGCGGCTCAAAACTGTCCGCCCGCGCCATCTGCCACATCCGCGAGTAAAACTCGCCATTCACTTCCCCGGTGAGCAATTCCCCCGGTTTCAGGAACACGTGCAACTGCGAGAACAACTTGATCTCGGTCGCTGACATGCGCCGCACCAGGTGCTTGGCCGACAGTTGCGACGGATGTTCGAGGCCGGCAGCGGCAAGCATTTCTGCCAGTGCCTTGAGCGTGTTGCGATGGAAATTGAAAACTCGCTGCGCTTTGTCTGGCACCACCAGCGCGCGTTGGCGCAAGGCGTCCTGCGTGGCCACGCCGGTCGGGCATTTGTTGGTGTGGCAGCTTTGCGACTGGATGCAGCCGATGGCGAACATGAAGCCGCGTGCCGAGTTGGCCCAGTCAGCGCCGATGGCCAGCACGCTGGCGATGTCGAAGGCGCTGACGATCTTGCCGCTGGCGCCGAGTTTGATCTTGTCGCGCAGGTTCAGGCCGACCAGGGTGTTGTGCACAAACAGCAGGCCCTCGCGCATCGGCACGCCGATGTGGTCAGTGAACTCGACCGGCGCGGCGCCGGTGCCACCTTCCTTGCCGTCGACGACGATGAAGTCCGGCAGGATGCCGGTTTCCAGCATGGCTTTGGCGATACCCATGAACTCCCACGGATGGCCGAGGCAGAACTTGAAGCCCACCGGTTTGCCGCCGGACAGTTCACGCAGTTGCTGGATGAACTGCATCATTTCGATCGGTGTGGAAAACGCGCTGTGACGCGACGGCGACACGCAGTCTTCGCCCATCAGGATGCCGCGTGTTTCGGCGATTTCCTTGGTGACTTTGTGCTTGGGCAGGATCCCGCCGTGGCCGGGTTTGGCGCCCTGGCTCATCTTGATTTCGATCATCCGCACTTGCGGGTTCTGCGCCTGGGTGGCGAAGCGTTCCGGGTCGAAACGGCCGTCGCTGGTGCGGCAACCGAAGTAGCCGCTGCCCAGTTCCCAGGTCAGGTCGCCGCCGTGTTCGCGGTGATAGGGGCTGATGCTGCCTTCGCCAGTGTCGTGGGCGAAGTTGCCGAGTTTCGCGCCTTGGTTCAACGCGCGAATGGCGTTGGCGCTGAGCGAGCCGAAGCTCATCGCCGAAATGTTGAACACCGAGGCCGAGTACGGCTGGCTGCACTGCGGGCCACCAACGGTGACGCGGAAACTGCTCGGGTCGCTCAACGGCGCCGGACGCATCGAGTGGCCGATGAATTCGAAACCGGATTGATAGACATCGATCAGCGTGCCGAACGGTTTGTCGGCGGTTTCGTTTTTCGCTCGCGAATAGACCAGCGAACGTTGCGCACGGGAGAAGGGCAGGGCATCGCTGTCGGACTCCAGCAAGTATTGGCGGATTTCCGGGCGGATGCCTTCGACCAGATAGCGGATGTTGCCGAGGATCGGGTAATTGCGACGCACCGCGTGCGGGCTTTGCAGCAGGTCGAACAGACCGATCAGGCTCAGCACACCGGTGACGGCGGTGATGGGCCACAGCCAGTCGTGGTCGAGGAAGGGCAGGCTGGCGAGGGTGAAAATCACGCAGACGGCAAAGAAGGCGTAGCGGCTCAGGAGTGACAGGCTCATACGGTTTCCTTGGTTCGGACTTGAAAATTGGCAATGGCACGTTTGCTTTTGTGGCGAGGGAGCTTGCTCCCGCTGGGTTGCGAAGCAGCCCCAAAAACTGCAGTTACGGTCTACCTGAAACACCGCATATTCAGTATTTGCGACTGCTGCGCAGCCGTGCGGGACGGTGCGACGATTCGACAAGCTCCCTCGCCACACGGGATCTATTGCCACAGGAACGCGTTTCAGGCGTTTTGTGCCTGGAGAAAAATCGAAAACAGCTCGGACTGGGATTTGATCCCCAGCTTGCTGTACATGTGTTTCTTATGGACTTTCACGGTTTCTACGGAGATTTCCAGCTTACGGGCGATTTCTTTACTGGAGCAACCGCTGAGCATCAAACGCCCGACATCCAGCTCGCGGGCCGTCAGTTGCGCGCCTTTGAGTTGCTGCACCGAGGCCTCCAGTTGCACCCGCCAATCGGTCGGCGCGGGGGCGGTGGCGAGGGCCACGGTTTCGTTGATCTCGTACGGCAGGCGCTGGCGCAACAGGCCCAGCACCCAAGGCTGAATCAAAGACAGCAGCGCAATCTGTTCGCCAGTGAAACGTTTTTCACTGCCCAGCGACAGGCACAGCGTGCGCTCGCCTGCGAGCTGACAATTGAACTGGATTTCGTCCGCCACGACATTCAGACGAAAGTATCGCTGGTAATACTCGGTCAGTTCGAAATGCTCCGGCGCCACCTCCGACAGGCGATACAACCCGGTGCGCGACTGCTCGCGGCAGGCAATGTAGAACGGATCGAGCAGGTACAGACCGCGCAGGTAATCCTGGAACAACTGATCGGGACTGCCGTCTTCGCCGGGGCATTCGGCGAAGACCTGCGGGCGTTGATCGGCGCTGAACAGCAGCGCTACCCAGCTATCGAACGGCACGTACTGGTCGAGCAGACGCATCAGTTGCGCCCAGAAATTCGGCTTGTCGAGCGCGTCGATCAGTTGCCCGACGGCGCGATGCCAGGTGATGTCGTCAAACGAAAGTGTCATCGATCTACCCCTATCGGGTTACCCCGGCCGCGTGATTTCCTGGCCGGCTGCTTGCTGCGCATACTGGCCCACAGGCAGCGACCGGGCAATCTTTCAGCGCCCGATGCTCATCACAAGGAATTCCCATGAAAGTCGAACTCGCGCAACTGGCGGGCCGTGACAATGCCACGGCCTACAACCTCGAACGCGCACTGGCCGCGATTGCCGCGTGCGCGGCCGACACGCAATTGATCGTGTTCCCGGAAACCCACCTGATGGGCTTCCCGACCGCTGAAACCGTTGCGCAGATCGCCGAGCCCGTGGACGGCCCGACCGTCAGCGCGGTGCTGGCCGCCGCCCGCGAACGCAACATTGCCGTGGTGATCGGCATGGCCGAGCACGACAACGGTCGCTTCTACAACACCACGCTGCTGCTCACCCCTGAAGGCATCGCCCTGAAATACCGCAAGACGCATTTGTGGGCGTCGGATCGCGGCGTGTTCGAGGCCGGTGACCGCTATGCCACGTGCGAGTGGAACGGCGTGCGCGTTGGCCTGTTGATTTGCTACGACATTGAATTCCCGGAATCGGCCCGCGCCTTGGCGCAACTGGGGGCCGAACTGTTGATCGTGACCAACGGCAACATGGACCCGTACGCGCCGACTCACCGCACCGCGATCATGGCCCGGGCGCAGGAGAATCAGGCCTTTGCGTTGATGGTCAATCGCGTCGAGGCCGGGGATGACGGTTTGATGTTTGCCGGTGGCAGCGCGCTGGTCGATCCGCTGGGGACGTTGCTGTTCGAAGCGGGGCGTGAAGAAGGCACGTTCAGCGTCGAGCTGGATTTCGCTCAACTGGAGACTGCGCGCAAGGACTATCGCTATCTGGATGATCAGCGTTTGAAGTTGCCGGGGGAGGTGCTGGAGCACGCTTCCGGGCTGCGCGAGTTGCTGATTCCTGCGCGCTGAAGATCAAAAGATCGCAGCCTTCGGCAGCTCCTGCATTGCAATGCCTACTCCTGTAGGAGCTGCCGAAGGCTGCGATCTTTTATCTATTCATCTGACTCACCCAAAACAACAAAGCCACAAAGCCACACCCGAAACATTCGCCGAACCCGGCTCTGCCATAAATCCAATAACATTCGGAGTAAGTCGCCCATGGCTCGTTTGCAACGCACCCTTTCATTAGGGTCGGTGGTGCTGTTCGGCATCGCCTACATGACGCCGATCATTGTCCTCGGCACCTTCGGCATACTCGCCCAGTCCACCGCCGGCATGGTGCCCGCCGCGTATCTGGCGGCGCTGGTGGCGATGTTCTTCACCGCCATGAGTTACGGGCGCATGGCCGCTGCATTTCCCGTCGCCGGTTCCGCCTACAGTTACGTGCGCAAGGCGATCAGCCCGAAACTCGGCTTTATCGCCGGTTGGGCAGTGCTGCTCGATTACCTGTTCCTGCCGATGGCGATCTGGCTGATCGGCGCGGCGTACCTGGCGTCGGCGTTCCCGTCGATCCCGCAATGGATCTGGGTGCTGGCGTTCATCGGCATCACCAGCGCAATCAACATCATTGGTCTGAAACTGGCCAACGGCATCAACGCCTTGCTGATGCTGGTGCAGTTTCTCGTGCTGATCGCCTTCGTCGCGCTGTGCGTGCACTACATCGGTGGCGATGCGAGCACGCCGTTGTGGTCGATCAAGCCGTTCTTCAATGGCGACATGCAGATGCCGTTGATCATGAGCGGCGCGGCCATCGCCTGTTACTCGTTCCTCGGCTTCGATGCAGTCAGCACGCTGACCGAAGAAACCCGCGACCCACGCCGCACCATCCCGCGCGCGATCATGTTGATCACCTTGATCGGCGGGTTGATCTTCCTCGGCGTTTCGTACTTTGTGCAGATCGCCCATCCATCGTTCCAGTTCGACAGCGTTGACTCGGCCGCCTATGAAATCGCCCGCAATATCGGCGGCGATCTGTTTGTCTCGATCTTCCTCATCGGTCTGATTGTCGGCCAGTTCGCCTCGGGGCTGTCGGCGCAGGCCAGTGGCTCGCGACTGCTGTTCGCCATGGGCCGCGATGGCGTGTTGCCGAAGTCGTTCTTCGGCACTTTGCACGCGCGCTTCGGCACACCGGTCAACAGCATCCTGCTCTGCGCCGTGGTGGCGTTGCTGGCGCTGAAACTCGACGTGACCACCTCGACTTCGTTCATCAACTTCGGCGCGTTTCTGGCCTTCAGCCTGGTCAATCTGTCGGTGATCTTTCATTACTGGATCGGTGGCGAGAAAAAGGGGCTGCGTGAGCTGGTGCTGTTTTTGATCTTTCCGTTCATGGGGCTTGTCGCGGATTTGTGGCTGATGGTCAGCCTCGATCACCTGGCGGTGTATCTGGGGCTGAGCTGGCTGGCGATCGGCGTGGTGTACCTGGCGGTGCTCACCGGGGGTTTCCGCCGCCAGCCGCCGGAGATGGACTTTCAGGAAACGACCTGAGGCGCCTTCAGGCAGCGGGCCGGCTCTGGCGCATTGGCAACTCGACGCGAAAGGTTGTGCCCACGCCCGGTTCGCTGCGTACCGAAATGTCGCCACCGTGCTTTTTCACAATGCCGTAGGACAGGGACAGGCCAAGCCCGGTGCCCTGGCCGACCGGTTTGGTGGTGAAAAACGGATCGAAGATCTTCTGCAGGATGTCCGGCGCAATCCCCGCGCCGGTGTCGGCGACTTCCACCCACGCCGTGTCTTGTTGCTGCCCGGTGCGCAAAGTGATGGTGCCGCGTTCGGGTCCCATGGCCTGCGCCGCATTGACCACCAGGTTCATGATCACCTGATTGATTTGCGACGGCAGGCATTCGATGTCCGGCAGTGGCTGGTATTCCTTGATCAGGTCGGCCTTGTACTTGAGTTCGCTGGCGACGATGTTCAGGGTCGACTCAATGCCTTGCTGCAGATTGGCCCACTGCCATTGCTGCTGGGTATCGACCCGGGAGAAATCCTTCAGGTCTTTGACGATCTGCCCGACGCGGCCAATGCCTTCCTTGGACTCGCGGATCAGCACCGGGATGTCCTCGAGCAGAAAATCCAGATCGGCGTCTTTGCGCAATTGCTCAAGCCGGGCCACGGACTCGCTGTCGGGAGTGGGACCAAGCGTCTGCCAGGCATCGAGTACGCTCAGCAACTGTTTGAAGTAGCCGTCCAGCGTGCCGAGGTTGGAGGAGATGAAGCCGATCGGGTTGTTGATTTCATGGGCCACGCCCGCCGCCATTTGCCCCAGTGACGCAAGTTTTTCCGACTGCACCAACTGACTTTCCAGTTGCTTGCGTTCATCGATTTCCCGCTGCAGTTCTTCGCTGGCCTGTTTGAACTGAGCCGTGCGCTGATCGACCAGATGTTCCAGGTGATGCATTTGCAATGACGCGCGTTCGGTCATCTGCCATTTGGTCAGCAGAGTGTTGGCCATCTGCTGCACTTCGATGTTGTCGAACGGCTTCTTCAGAATCAGCAAGCGGTCATGCGCCTGCAGACGCTCCAACAGTTCATCCCAGGAATAATCCGAGTAGGCCGTGCAGACCACCACTTGCAACTGTGGATCCTGCTGCCACAGATGCTCGATGGTTTTCGCGCCGTCCCAGCCGTCGGGCATGCGCATGTCGACAAAAGCCAGCGCGTAGGGGCGTTGTTCCGCCAAGGCCTGGATCAGCTTGCCCAGGCCTTCCTCGCCGCCATAGGCCGAGTCCAGCTCGAACGGCGGACGTTCGGCGCGCACCTGAGCGCCAAACAGTGCCGCTTCCATCTCGTCCAGTTCCACCGACTGCGCCGCCGGCGGCGCGAGAATCTTGCGAAAGTCTTCATGGATCGACGGCATGTCGTCGATCAGCAGAATGCGGCGGTTCGACAGTTCGCTCATGCGTTCTCCGTGACGCTGATCAGGGGGATCTGCAAGGTGAACAACGCACCCTGGCCGACTCCGTCACTGTGCGCGGTGAGGTGGCCGTTCATCTCGATGGTGGCCAGGGCGCAGCTGTGCAGACCGAAGCCGTGGCCTTCCTTGCGGGTGGTGAAACCGTGGGCAAAGATCCGCGTCATGTTTTCCGGCGCGATGCCTTCGCCGTCGTCCTTGACGCTGATTTCAAGGAAGTTGTCATCGACGATCCTGACCGCCAGGGTCATGGTGCGGGGGCGGTTGCTGAGGTCGGACATGGCGTATTTGGCGTTGCTGATCAGGTTGATCAGGATCAGCAGCAAACGGTGTTTGTCGCCCATCACCTGCGGCACGTCGGCGTATTCCCGGACCACCGTGACGTGGTGCCGGGTCAGGGCGCCGGCATTCATGCGCAACGCGTCTTCGAGCAATTCGTTGATGAACAGCGGTTCGGTCATGCTGTTGGCGCCGGCATAGGATTGCTGGGTGGCGACGATGTCCTTGATGTGATCGACGCTTTTGTTCATCTGGTTCAACTCGTCGAGCATTTCCTGCTGTTCCTGGGCAATCGCGACCACCAATTGGTTGAGGTAGCCGGGGAGCAATTTGCCCTTGGCGTCTTCACTGAAAAAGGCGCCGAGGTCGTCCGGGTGTTCGTTGATCAGTTGCATGGCCTTGCCCAGGCCTTGGGCCTTGCTGTTGCGCAGCTTGCGCGTGATCAGGTCGCTGGAGATGTTCACGCTGTTGAGCACGTTGCCAACGTTGTGCAGCACGTTGGTGGCGATTTCCGCCATGCCGGCCTGACGCGCCGCGTCGAGCAGTTCGCTTTGGGCGTTCCGGAGTTCCCGGGTGCGTTCTTCGACCCGTTGTTCCAGCGCATCGTTGGCCGTTTGCAGGGCACTGTTGACCCGGTTGATCTCGGCGAAGCTGCCGATCAGGCGGATGGCCAGCCACACCAGCGATAACATCAGCAGCACCGAGAACAACAGCAGGTAGAAGTGGTATTGCCGGTCGACCCGATCGGCGCTCTGCTGGTCGTGATCGAGCATGGTGGTGATGTTGTCGAGGCGCTCGGCCACGGGGATGTTTTCGATGCTTTCGAGCAACTGGTTGACCAGAGGCTGCTCACGCGCAATCAGCGAGATATGGCTGCTCATGATTTTGATCGGGGTCTGAAACGCCGGCGGCAGGCGTTGTGCGTTCACTTTCAGCTTGTTCAGGCCGACCTCGATATCGGCGGCCCTGTCATCGGAGGTGACTTGGGCGAATTCGAGGGCGCTGAGCAGCAGGTCGTAGGTGTCGGTGGTGATGTTCTGCAGCTGTAATTTATCGAAGTCCGACAGGCTGGCGAGTTGCTGTTGGATGTCGTCTTCAGCGGTGGGCAAGAAGGCCAGAGAGTTGCGCAACAGCGCGTTGTGCGATTTGAACTGCTCGACCAGCCGGGTCTTTTCCTGCATCGCCTGCAGGAAACTTTCGTGAGCGTCGTTCCATTGCGCCGAGTCGCTGCGCCCATGCCCGGACTCGATTGAGTCGAAGCGCGCCCAGAGCCGGTTCATTTCGTTCATCGGTGACACCAGCGGATCGTAGTTGTGGGTGAGCGCCACCCGCGCCTTGAGGAGTTCGTTTTCCCACAGCGAGTTCTGCTGTTTGATCTGCCGGATCAGATCCCGCGATTCGGTGTACGTCATGGTCTGGTCAGAGCTGGATTTGATGTACAGGAACAGCAGGATCGAGGCCAGCGCCAGGGCGACCAGGGTCAGCAACAACAGGCTGCGTCGCCGCGAAATGTTGATCATGGCTTGTCCTCCCGTTGGCCAGTCAGGGTTGTGAGAAACAGCATGATCAGCCGTTTGTCCTCAGCGCTTGGCATGCGCCCCAACTGGTACTGGAACATCACATCCACGGCGCGTTCGAGGGTGGGTGCCGAACCATCGTGAAAGTACGGCGCGGTGATCGCGACATTGCGCAGGCTCGGTACTTTGAACACGGCCCGGTCGGCTTCGTCGCCGGTGACGTTGAAGCGGCCCTGATCGGCCACGGTCGGGTTGCCGCGATCGGCAATGTAATCGCCGAACACGCCGAATTTCTGGAACATGTTGCCGCCGATGTTCACCCCCTGATGGCAGGCAATGCAGCCGTACTCCTTGAAGCGCTGGTAACCGTATTTTTCTTCCAGGGTGAGGATGTCGGTGTTGCCCTGCAGGTATTGATCGAAGCGCGAATCGGGCGTCAGCAGGGTGCGTTCAAAACTGGCCAGCGCCTGCTGGACATTGGCTTGGGTCACGCCGTCCGGGTAGGTGGCGGCGAAATCGCGACGGTAGTCGGGGTCGTTGCCGAGGCGTTCGATCACGGTGCGCCAGTCGCTGCCCATTTCATGGGGGCTGGTGATGACGACGTTGCTTTGTTCCTCCAGCGTTTCGACGCGGCCATCCCAGAACTGGCGGAAGTTGAGGGCCGCGTTGAACACGGTCGGCGTGTTAAACGCCACCGGTTTGCCGTCGAAGCCCAGCGACAAGGCGCGGCTGTCGGCACCGTTCTTGTCGAGTTGGTGGCAACTGGCGCAGGACAGCGTGTTGTTGATCGATAACCGTGGCTCGTGGAATAGCCGTCGACCGAGTTCCACGCGCCGGGCATCCTGCTGCGGCACCGCGGGTAACGGTTTGAGCGGTTCGTCCAGCGGTTCGGCGCTGGCCCCGGCGCAGAGTCCGCACAGCAGCAGCGCCATGACGTGACGGAAAAGACTCATCGGCAATTGTCTCCCTGACTCAAGGCCGCTTGCACAGTGATCATTCAATCGTCCAAGGCGTGGGTTGCGTACCGGCGAGCAAACGCGCAAACGCATCTGCCGGCAGGGCTTTGCTGAAAAAGTAGCCCTGGCCTTCTTCGCAGTGGTGAGCCTTGAGAAACGCCAGTTGTTCGGCGGTTTCGATGCCCTCGGCGATGACATCCAGTTCCAGGCTCTTGCCCAGGTTGATGATCGCGCTTACCAGCGCGGCATCGTTGCGGTCGTTGCACAGGTTGCGAATGAACGATTGGTCGATCTTCAGCACATCGATGGGAAACCGCCGCAGGTAGCTCAGGCTGGAATAGCCGGTGCCAAAGTCATCGATGGCCAGACGCGTGCCCAGCGTCTTCAGGCGATTGAGCGCCGTCATCGTCGCCTCGACGTTTTGCATCAGCACGCCTTCGGTGATTTCCAGTTCCAGCCATTCGGGGGCCAGACCCGTCTGTTGCAGTACGCGCTCGATGCCGGCGACGAAGTCACGCTGGCGAAAATCGATGGGTGAAGTGTTGACCGACATGCGGATCGGCGGCAGTCCGGCCAGTTGCCAGGCGCGGGTCTGGCGACAGGCCTCCGCCAGCACCCATTTGCTCAGCGGAACGATAAGGCCGCTGTCCTCGGCCACCGGGATGAAGTCCGACGGATAGACCCAGCCATGCCCCGGTTTCTGCCAGCGCAGCAGTGCTTCGGCACCCACCACTTTGGCACTGCGCAAGTCGATTTTCGGCTGGTAGTGCAGGACGAATTCATGCTCCTGCAGGGCGCGGCGAATGCCCGACTCGATGCTGTGCTGTTCGCGGGCGTGCTGGTTCATGGCTTCGATGAAAAAGCCGATGTTGTCAGGCCCCTGTTCCTTGACGTTGCGCATCGCGGTTTCGGCTTTCTTGATCAGCTCGGTGGCTTCAAGGCCGTCACCGGGGTAGACGCTGATGCCGACGCTGGCGGTGACGCTGATGTCGTGGCCGGCAATCATCTGCGGCAGGCGAATGGCGGCGAGGAGTTTTTCCGCGATGCCGTGGGTTTGCTGAGGGTGGTTGATGTCGCCGAGGATCACCACGAACTCATCGGAACCGTAGCGAAACACCGAGTCCGAATCGCGTACGCAGGACAACAGTTGCCGGGCGACCCGTTTGAGCATCTCGTCGCCCGCCGGATGGCCCAGCGCATTGTTGATGCGCTTGAAGCGATCCAGACCGAGAAACATCACCACCAATTGTTTGTCATGCCGTCGGCACACGGCCATGGCCTGACTCAGGCGATCACCGAGCAAGGTGCTGTTGGGCAGCTCCGTGAGGCTGTCGTATTGCAGCAGGTGCGAGACCTTGAGCAATTCGTGCACCCGCGCCTCGACGGTTCGCTCAAGGCTGAGCATCTTCAGCGCCGCGTCCTGCGCCAGTTGCCATTTCCAGGTCAGGGCGTTGGCCATCTGACGGATTTCCAGACTGTCGAACGGCTTTTTCAGGATCAGCAATTGATCGCCGAACTCCAGCCGTTCGGTCATGGCTTCCCAGCTGTAGTCGCTGTACGCCGTGCACAAGGCGATTTGCAGGTTCGGGTCGACCCGCCACAGTTGTTCGATGGTTTCCAGGCCATCCCAGCCGGGTGGCATGCGCATGTCGATAAAAGCGAGGGCGTAGGGATTGCCACTGGCCAGTGCGCGGTTGACCAGCGCCAGCGCTTCCTGGCCCTGATAGGCGGAGTCGAGCTGAAAATTCAGATGCGGCGTCTGCTGGGTGCCGAACAGCGTCTGTTCCAGTTGCTGCAAATCGACGGCGTCCGCCACTTGCGGGGCGAGGATCTTGCGAAAGTCATCGTGGATCGCCGGCGTGTCGTCGATGATCAGGATGCGCCGGTTGGTCTGGGGAAAAGGCGTTTTCATGCCTCGTCCTCTTTTGGCGTCAGACGGGAACTGTCCTTGAGCAAATGCCCGGCCTGTTCGGCGCTGACCGCTGCGCTGAAATACATGCCCCGGGCGCTCGGCAGCGGCGGCGCGACGGGGGGCGTGCAAGGTTGATCCGACGACGGCTGGCCTTCAGCAATGATGCCGATGTCCAGGTCCCGGGCGAAGTTGACGATCGCGCGCAGGGCGTTGGCGCCGGCGACATCATGGGCGGCACTGTCGACGAAACTCTGCGCCAGTTTGAGGTGATTGACCCGGTAGGTTTTGAGGTAGTCGAACGAGGAGTATTCAGTGCCGAAATCATCGATGGCGATGCTCACGCCCAGTTCACGCAGGCGCGGCAACGCGTCGTTGTGCGTCCACTTGGTCTGGGCCAGCGTGGCCTCGGTGACATCGAAGCGCAGATCCCAAGGGGCGAGTTCCCAGCGGGCGGTGGTGCGCAGCACGTTGTAGATCAGCTCGGGGCCGCTCTTGAGTTGGGCCAGCGAGAGTTTGATCGCCATCACCGGTGGCGCGACCCCTTCGTTACGCCACAGATGCATCTGGTGGCAGGCGTGGTCCAGCACCCAGCGCCCGAGCGGAATGATTGCGCCGGTTTTCTCCGCAATCGGCACGAACTCGGCGGCCGGCAGCAGACCGCGACGGGGATGCTGCCAGAGGACTTGTGCCTCCATGCCGAGGATCCTGCCGCTGTGCAGATCGACCTCAGGCGCATACCGCAGCATCAGCTCATTGCTCTCGATGGCGGTCATCAACTCGCCAACGAGGGTCATGCGTTCGGCCACTTCCCGGGAGATTTCCTCGGAGTGGAAGTGGTACTGGTTGCGGCCCATTTCCTTGGCGCGGTACAGCGCCATGTCGGCTTGCCCGAGCAGCGTGTCGGCATCGAGGCTGAGGTCGCTGTAACTGCTGATGCCGATGCTCACCGAAATATGCAGCGCATTGCCGGCCAGGTGGTAGGGCGCCAGCAGCGTGTCGCGGATATTGGCGGCCATCGCGGCGGACTGGGTCGGATCGCTGACGTCCAGCTGCAGGATCGCGAATTCGTCGCCGCCCAGGCGCGCTACTACGTCGCTTTCGCGGACGCCGCACTTGATGCGCCGGGCGACTTCCTGCAGCAGCAGATCGCCCACCGGGTGGCCCAGGGTGTCATTGATCCGCTTGAAATGGTCGAGGTCCAGGTAGAACACCGCGAACGGCATGGCACCGCGTCGCGCGGCGGCAAACGCCTGATGCAGACGTTCGATCAATGTGGCGCGATTGGCCAGCCCCGTCAGGCCATCGGAGCGCGCCAGCAAGGCCAGTTTGTCCTCGGCCAGGCGCCGTTCGGTGATGTCGAGGATGATGCCTTCGACTTCCAATAGACGGCCGTCCTGATCGCGCACGGGGATATAGCGGTTCTCCACCCAGCGCCAGGTGCCCTGGCCGGTGCGCATGCGGAATTCGATGGAAGCGCCCGACGCATGCCGATCCAGCACCCGGGCCATGGCCGCATCGACGTTCGCCTGATCGTCCGGGTGAATCAATTCTTGCGCCCAGTTGGGCGAACCCACCAGGTCGGCGGCGACATGGCCGTAACGGGTGATGTTGTGGGAGATATACATCAGCGCAAACGAGGGTTCGCCGCGCAAACGGTAAAGAATGGTCGGGCTGTTCTGCACGATCATATTGGCATCGGACAGCTCGCGGGTGCGCTCCTGCACCGCAGCTTCCAGCAGGGTCATTTTCAGCTCGGCGTCTTCGGTCATTTGCCATTTGACCGTAAGGGCGCTGGCCATCTGCCGGATCTCGATGGCGTCGAAGGGCTTTTTCAGGATCAGCAACCGGTCGTTCAGCGCCAGACGCCGGTCGATGTCTTCCCAGGAATAATCGGAATAGGCCGTGCACAAGGCAACTTGCAACTTGGGGTCGGCTTGCCACAGCCGTTCGATGGTCTCCAGGCCATCCCAGCCCGGCGGCATGCGCATGTCGATGAAGGCCATGGCGTAGGGGCGGTTTTCTGCCAGCGCGGCCTCGAGTTTTTCCAGGGCTTCGCGCCCCTGAAAGGCCGAGTCCAGCTCGAAATGTTGGGATTGTCTGGCGGACGGTGTGCCGAACAGCAGGCTCTCGGTTTCGCCCAGACCATCGTCACTAGGGATGACCGGGCTGAGAATCTTGGCGAAATCGCCATGAATCGACGCGCTGTCGTCAACGATCAGCACACGGCGATTGATGTGCACGGTTGGCGCTGTCATGCCGCGCCGCCCGTGGGCAGGCATGCTGTGATCATCCGGGGCATCCTTTTCCCTCGCCATTTGCCTGCTTGTATCAGCCGATGGAGTCTTGCGCTGTCTTCAGCATAGTCGGCTCCGCGGTACTACGCTTTCGGCCCCGGACAAAGATCGGCGTGAATGCCGGCCAAAATCATCTAGCCTTGGACTCAGGCGCGGACCGGCGAAGTGTTGGCTCGGTGCGTCGTAATTTCCCTGTTTGCTTGAGGCCATGCCATGGAAGAGCCATCCGCGCCGCTGCCGGCGCATCGACCCACAGTGCTGCTGGTCGATGACGAGGAGTCGATCCTCAACAGTCTGCGTCGCCTGTTACGCGGCCAACCCTACGATGTGCTGTTGGCCACCAGCGGCGCCCAGGCGCTGGAGATCCTCGCGCAGCAGCCGGTGAACCTGGTGATGAGCGATGCGCGCATGCCGGGCATGGACGGTGCGTCGTTGCTGGCGCATGTCCGTGAGCGTTATCCGGCGACGGCGCGGATCATGCTCACCGGCTATGCCGACCCGGCGGCGATCATCAAAGCCATCAATGACGGGCAGATTCACCGTTACATCAGCAAACCGTGGCATGACGAGGAGCTGCTGCTGATTCTGCGCCAGTCCCTCGAACACCAGCATTCCGAGCAGGAGCGCCAGCGTCTGGAGCGCTTGAACCAGGTGCAGAACGAGCAGCTGAAACTGCTCAACAGCACCCTGGAAAAGCATGTCGCGGCGCGCACCGCCGAACTGCAGCAGACCGCCGACATGCTCGATCTGGCGTACGAAGAACTCAAGCACAGCTACGTCACCGGCACCGAAGTGTTCTCGCTGCTGGCCAATCTGCGCTTGCCACCTGCCAAGCAGACCAACCGGCAGATCATCGAACTGGTGCGCAGCTACTGCAAACAGCACGGGCTGGACGAGGCCACCAGCCGTGACCTGACCATGGCTGCGGCGCTGTACAACGTCGGCAAGCTGAGCTGGACCGACGCGATGATGACCACGCCCTCGGATCTGCTGCACCATACCGAACGCGAGCGCTATCGCGGTTATCCGAAGCAGAGCGAATCGTTGCTCATGACCCTCGACCCGATGAAGGATGCGGCGCGTCTGATCCTGCATCATCAGGAGCGCTGGGACGGCAGCGGCTTTCCCGACCGGCTCAAGGGCGAGGGCATTCCGTTCGGTTCGCGCCTGCTGAAACTGGCGGTGGATTTCGTCGAGTTGCAGCGCGGTCTGATCCTTGAGCGGCAGATGAACAGCGACGAAGCGCTGCTGTACCTGCGCCAGTACGCCGGGCGTTTGTACGATCCGGATCTGGTCGAGGATTTCATCCAGGTGTGTGCGGCATTTCTCAGCGACGTGACGCTGGCCGATCCGTCGGTCAAGGTCATGTCTACTCGGGATCTGGCGGCGGGGATGATTCTGGCGCGCAATCTCAATGCCGATAACGGCATGCTGCTGCTCAATGCCGGCAAGGTACTCAGCACGCTGTTGGTGGAAAAACTGATTGCGTTCGAAGCCATGGAGGGCGGCAAGTACACGATTTTCGTCAAGGTGCCGGAGGAGGTTGAAGCCACGCTCAAGGCGCTGGGTGAATGATCGGTGACGTGACGTCATTGGGCCGGGCATGGGATCCTTGCGGTTTTTCCAGGCCGGTGGCTGATCCATGACTTGTGCATCTGTTGACTCTGCAAACCTCATCCGTATAGCCGCCGCGCTGTTGCTCAACCCCGAAGGGCAGACCCTGCTGGTGCGCAAGCGCGGGACCACGGCGTTCATGCAACCGGGCGGCAAGATCGAGGCGCACGAGTTGCCGGTGCATGCACTGGCGCGTGAGCTGGAAGAGGAGTTGGGCTTGCGGATCGATCCTGCGCAGGCCAGCTTTCTCGGCCAGTTCTCGGCGCCTGCGGCCAACGAGCCGGGTTTTGTCGTCCAGGCCGAGACCTTTCAACTGACCATCGAGGCCGACGTCACGCCAGCGGCGGAAATCGAAGAAGTGATCTGGGTCGATCCGGCCACTGATCCTGCTGTCGTGCTGGCGCCATTGACACGCGACCTGATCCTGCCGTTTTATCGCCACTCGCAGAGCGCAATCGCCTGATCATCCACGCATGGGACTTTGCCATGATCCCGCTTCAAGACCTGCTGATTTTTGCCGCCGCTGCACTGCTGATGGTGCTGACGCCGGGGCCGAACATGATCTACCTGATTTCGCGTTCGATCTGTCAGGGACGCCAGGCCGGGGTCACTTCATTGCTCGGTGTGGTCAGCGGATTCTTTGTGCATATGTTCGCGGCAGCGGCCGGTTTGACCGCGGTGTTTCTCGCGGTGCCGATGGCCTATGAAGTACTGAAGTGGGCCGGTGCGCTGTACTTGTTGTGGCTGGCCTGGCAAGCGGTGAAACCCGGCGCGCGCTCGCCGTTCGAGGCACAGCAATTACCGCCGGACTCGTCGCGCAAATTGATCACCATGGGCTTTCTGACCAGTGCGCTGAACCCGAAAATCGCCGTGTTCTACCTCTCGGTCTTTCCGCAATTCATTACCCCTGAACACGGCTCGGTGTTCACCCAAAGCATCATTCTCGGCCTGACCCAGATCAGCGTCAGTTTCTGCGTCAATTTGCTCATCGCGCTGTTCGCGGCGAGCATCGCTTCGTGGTTTGTGCGTAACCCGACATGGCTGGCGCTGCAGCGCTATTTCATGGGCTTCGTTTTGGGTGGTCTGGCCGTGCGGCTGATGCTTGAGCAGCGCAGGACGGCGTGAACATGTGGATCGAACGGCTGGACGCCAGTCATGCCCTGGCTTATCGAGAGCTGATGCTCGAAGCCTATGACCGCCATCCGCAGGCGTTCACCTCCAGCGTGCGTGAACGCGCAGTGATGCCATTGAGTTGGTGGGAAGGGCGCCTGACCAGCAAGCTCGACGTGGTACTTGGTGCGTTTGAAGCCGGCACGTTGGCTGGCATCGTCGGCCTGGCCTTTGAACCGCGCGAGAAGGCTCGTCATAAGGCGACCCTGTTCGGCATGTACGTCTCGGCGGATTTTCGCCAGCACGGCCTCGGCCATGAACTGGTGCAAGCGGCCATTGCCGAGGCGCGAAACCACCCGGCGCTGCAACTTCTGCAGCTCACTGTCACCGCCGGCAATGACGCCGCGTTCAATCTCTACCAGCGTTGCGGCTTCATCCAGTTCGGCCTCGAACCATTGGCGGTGCGGGTGGGTGAAGACTACTTCGACAAGATCCACATGTGGCGCGAGATCTGATATCACCCCGTCCCTGTGGGAGCGAGCCTGCTCGCGAAGGCAATCTGACAGTCACTATTTGCGTGTCTGATACATCGCCTTCACGAGCAAGCTCGCTCCCACAAGTGACTCAGCGAACCGCGCTAACCCCGTCCAGGGTCGAGAACGACGTATCCTTGGCCGTCAGCAGGAAATCCCGCATGTACGGTGCGTCGAGCATGTCGGTGCGAATCGCCGCATACAACGTCGCGAACAAGCCTTTTTCCCCCAGCCGTTTGCCCTTCACGTAACCGCGCGAGCTGTATTCGTGCAGCGCCCAGTGCGGCATGCCGCAGACGCCACGGCCGCTGGCGACCAGTTGCATCATCATCACCGTCAGCTCTGAAGTGCGCACCTGCGCCGGTTCGATATCGGCAGGTTCGAGAAACCGCGTAAAGATGTCGAGGCGGTCGCGTTCCACCGGGTAGGTGATCAGCGTTTCCGTCAGCAGGTCTTCGGGGACAATGTACGGCTTGCTCGCCAGTGCATGCTGGTTGGCCACTGCCAGCATCGCTTCATAGGTGAACAGCGGCACATAGGTGATGCCGGCGATTTCCAGCGGATCGGAAGTCACCACCAGATCCAGATCACCACGGGCCAGTGCCGGCAGCGGTGCAAAAGCGAAGCCCGATGCAAGGTCGAGTTCGACCTCGGGCCAGGCATCGCGGAACTGGTCAATGGTCGGCATCAGCCACTGGAAACAGCTATGGCATTCGATAGCCATGTGCAAACGCCCGGCGGTGCCACCGGCCAGTCGGGCGATGTCGCGCTCGGCGGCGCGCAGCAGCGGCAACGTCGCGTCGGCCAGCTGCAACAGGCGCAGACCGGCGCTGGTGAAACGTACCGGTTTGGTTTTGCGCACGAACAATGGCATGCCCATGCGCTCTTCCAGCTCCTTGAACTGATGGGACAGTGCCGATTGGGTCAGGTGCAGGCGGTCGGCGGCGTCCACCAGGCTGTCGGCTTCGCGCAGGGCGTGCAGGGTTTTCAAGTGACGGATTTCAAGCACCGGCTAGCTCCATGAGGAAAACTTGTGATCAACACGAAAAGGTTGAGTTTGTCTCATGTTGCCCTGACTGTCGACAATGGCGCCATCTTTTACGCAATGGAGCACATTCGACATGGCCGTGGCCCACACCCTTGGTTTTCCGCGCATCGGCGCCGACCGCGAACTGAAAAAAGCCCTCGAAGCCTTCTGGAAAGGCGACCTTGACCAGGCTGCTCTGAACCAGATCGGCCGTGATTTGCGCGCCGCCCACTGGCAATTGCAGAAAGACGCCGGCATTGATTTGCTACCGGTCGGCGACTTTGCCTGGTATGACCAGGTGCTGACCCATTCGCTGACCTTTGGCGTGATCCCCGAGCGTTTCGCCAGCGTGCGCGACGCGCACGGCCAGCCGAGCCTCGACACCCTGTTCGCCATGGCCCGAGGCGCAACAAGGGGCTGCTGCGGCGGCGAACACGGCACGACGCAATATGCGCAAGAGCTGACCAAATGGTTCGACACCAACTATCACTATCTGGTCCCGGAGTTCAACGCGGACCAATCGTTCAAGCTGAGCTGGGAACAGCTGTTCGAGGAAGTCGAAGAAGCCAAGGCGCTAGGCCACAACGTCAAACCGGTGATCATCGGCCCGCTGACTTACTTGTGGCTGGGCAAGGCCAAAGGCGTCGAATTCGACAAGCTTGATCTGCTCGAACGCCTGCTGCCGGTCTATAACGAAATCTTTGTGCGCCTCGCCGAACAAGGTGTCGAATGGGTGCAAATCGACGAACCGATCCTCACCCTCGACCTGCCGCAGGCATGGAAAAGCGCCTTCGAACGCGCCTATCACATCCTCCAGTACTCGCCGCTGAAGAAACTCGTGGCGACCTATTTCAGTGGCCTCGAAGACAACCTTGGCCTGGCCGTGGGCCTGCCGGTGCAAGGCTTGCACATTGATGCGGTGCGGGCGCCGGAGCAACTGGGCCAGGTGCTTGATCGCCTGCCCACTTACAAGATTCTCTCGGTCGGTCTGGTCAATGGCCGCAACGTCTGGCGCTGCGAACTGGAACAGGCGCTGGCGCAATTGCAACCGGCGCAAGAACGATTCGGCGACAACCTGTGGGTCAGCAGTTCTTGCTCGCTATTGCATTGCCCGGTGGATGTCGAGCGTGAAGACAAGCTCGATCCGGAACTGAAAAGCTGGCTGGCCTTTGCCGTGCAAAAGTGCAGCGAGGTTGCCGTGCTGCGCGATGCGCTGAAGGATCCGCAAGCTGCCAACGTGCGCGCCGCGCTGGCCGACAGTCGCGCCATCGCGCTCAGTCGGGCGCAGTCACCGCGCATTCATAAAGCCCAGGTGCAGGCGCGAATCAAGGCAATCAGTGCCAGCGATCGTCAGCGTCATTCGCCGTTCGCCAAACGCATCGCGCAACAGCAGGCGCGTTTGCAGTTGCCGACGTTTCCGACCACGACCATCGGCTCGTTCCCGCAGACCGGTTCGATCCGTCTGGCGCGCCAGGCGTTCAGGCAGGGCAAACTGTCGGCCAACGATTACCACGACGCCATGCGCAGCGAAATCCGCCACGCCGTACAGGTTCAGGAACGCCTGGGGCTGGACGTGCTGGTGCACGGTGAAGCCGAGCGCAACGACATGGTCGAGTATTTCGCCGAACAGCTCGACGGTTACTTGTTCACCCGATTCGGCTGGGTGCAGAGCTACGGTTCGCGCTGTGTCAAACCGGCGGTGATTTATGGCGACTTGAGTCGTCCGCAGGCCATGACGGTGGACTGGATCACCTACGCACAGAGCCTGACCGACAAAGTCATGAAGGGCATGCTCACTGGCCCTGTGACCATGCTGATGTGGTCGTTCCCGCGCGAAGACATCTCGCGCAAAGTCCAGGCGCAACAGCTCGCGCTGGCGCTGCGTGACGAAGTGGTGGATCTGGAACGCGCCGGGATCAAGATCGTGCAGATCGACGAAGCCGCGTTCCGCGAAGGCCTGCCGCTGCGCCGCGCCCATTGGCAGGACTACCTGGACTGGGCAGTGGAAGCGTTCCGTCTGACCGCCGCTGGCGTCAAGGATCAAACCCAGATCCACACTCACATGTGCTACAGCGAATTCAACGATGTAATCAAGGCGATTGCCGACATGGACGCCGACGTCATCACCATTGAAACCTCGCGTTCGGACATGGAGCTGCTTGACGCTTTCGAAGCGTTCGAATACCCGAATGACATCGGCCCGGGCGTCTATGACATCCACTCGCCACGGGTGCCGGACACTGCCGAGATGGTCAAACTGATGAGAAAAGCGGTCAAAAGGATTCCGGCGGAGCGGCTGTGGGTCAACCCCGATTGCGGCCTGAAGACGCGGGCGTGGCCGGAAACGGAAGCGGCGCTGGTCAACATGGTGGCCGCGGCACGGCAGTTGCGCAGTCAGTTGGCCTGACGGCCCGCAAAAAAAGCCAGTCTCAGGCGTGAGGCTGGCTTTTTTCGTGGAGGAGGGGCGTCGCCATCCCGATCGGTGCTTAAGCCTGAATTGCCTCAAAGTGCACGAGCACGGCCGACTGCGGGCCAATGTCGGCATAGGGCAGGCTGGCATCGTCCGCGTGGGTCAGAAAACGGTGGGCGGGCAGTTTCAAATGGGCTTTCTCGAAACTCCTCAACGCTCTTGTCGTGCTGCGATAGTGAAAGTGGGCGTACCAAAGCAGCTCTGCCGGCGACAGCGTCATGTCCCAGATTTCATACTCTTGCAGATAGTCGTTGCGGCCGTTGCGTTTACCGAGGTTCTTCAGTGGGCTGGTTTTACGGATCTCCACGGCATTCTGCGTAATAAGGTCTTCAAGCATGCCATCGGTGGGTTTTTGACTGGTCAGTGATTGGCGGGTACGCAGGGCCCGGCCAGTGAGGGTCAGTTCGCGGGCCTTGGTGCGCAATTGCGCAATGATCGGGTTTTGCGCTGCCAGGGCTTCGATCCTGCTGGCGCGGCGATTGAGCTCGCTCGCTTCACTGTCCATCATGTGTTGCAGGTCGACCGGAAGCATGTCCTGCTCGGCGTAGGACTCGACCCGGGCCTGGTAGGCGGTCTGCGCGTCCAGGCGTCGTTGCGCATCGAGCAGTAATGTCTCGAGGCTCATTGAGGGCGGAGCACTCGGTTCTTCGTTACGCGGGTTCAACAACCGGTAACTGCCATCGTTGCCTTGCTCCCAGATTTCTTCGTAGCCCCCGCGGCCGGTGGAAACGTATTGGTGTTTCTGCGAGGTTGGCTCCCAGCGCTCGACGCCTTGCAGCAACTGGTTGTCAGCCGTGGTGAACACTTTTTGTGCAGGCTGTCCCGTTGGAACCGGCTCCGGCTCTTCGATGATATTTTTGCGCGCCCGTTCAGCGAGCCATTCGAGCCCGCTCAACAACGGCGGTACTTCCTCCAGGTGGAAGTGTTGTGGATACGTGGCGGTCCAGATATTCATCTCACGACGGAACCGTGTGTACAGGTCGACGCAGTTCTGCAGAATCTGACTGCGTTCAATCGAGGTCGCGTCGATGTTGCGAAGGTTGAACTGCGTGTACAGGGCCCGGTCGACATTGCCACGAAGCTCATGAGCGTGTTCCAGCAGGTCGAACCAGGACACGTCGTCGGTGCGGCCATGACGCTTGATGATTTCCAGGCGTTGGCTGGTTTTCAGAAATATCAGGTTGGCATCGCTCTGCTTGGCGTTTATGTCCTCGACCTGCTTGGTTCGGGTTTCTTTGTGCGCTTTCACGCGAATGCGTTCATACCAGTAATTGACCTCGCCCCTGAGCCGCTCCATCTGATTGAGCTGGCGCAGGTAACCGACACGCAAGGTGCGGATTTCTTCGAGCATTCTTATCCGTTGGGCAAGCGTATCGTTCGGCAGGTGGCGCAGTGCTTTTTGCAGTTGCTCGATCCGGCTGGTGAGGACGGTAGAGCTGTGCGAGAGGTGGTACGCGCGGCGCCAGTAACGGTCGGTCATTAACGCAGCGCATTTGCTTTGTATCTCCAGCAACGTGCGTTTTTTATTGCCCCTGGTCAGGGGCATCAGCTCCCGCAGCTTTTCGTACTGTCGGGTAGCGATCTGGATATCGCCGACACAGGCAGCTTCGGAAGCCTGCACCAAAGATGGCCGATCCGCTTCAGAGGCACTGCCATAGCGGTTGATGGTGGCTTCGCTTACCGTGCCTCTGGCTCTCAGCTGGTCGGCCAGGTTGTCAGCTTCGCGGGTCAGGCGCAGTTGACGAGCCATGTCACTGGCCACCAGCCAGCGAGGCAATCGCTGGCGAATCGCCTGCGGCCAGAAAGAATCAGCCGTATCGACCAGAAACCCGGCGACATTTCCGCCGCCAGGCAACCCGCCGACAGCGGTTCCATAGACGCCGAACCAGGTATCCCATTGCCCGGTTTCATCCAGAGCAATGGGTTGTTTATAGGTTTTGGTACTGGTGCCACGTAAGCGCCATTCGTCAGCTTTGTGGCCGCGGTGAACTTCGATAATCCGCCCCTGACTGAGGATGAAATCGCCGTCGGCATGTCGGTAGATACCGCGATAGGGACCCTCGGCGGCCGGTTCCAGCCCGGACAGCGAAATCGGCTTTTCGTATTCGTAGCCGGAGAAGCGCGCTGCCAGATTCCGGGCCCGTTGTTGGGTGGGCGCATGCAACGCGCTGGCGCCTTCTGCCAGTCTGCGCAGCTGGCGAGCGCGGGTCAGCGATCGGGCCGTTCGGGAAAGTGTAGAAATCGCCACTTCACCCGGCAGCAGGTCCATGGCCGCATCGATCAGCGACAACAACACGGATTCAACCTCCGCCAGGCCATCACCCACATCACCGCGCAAGAAAGCCGCCACGGCCTGATTGGCGCTGGTCCAGGCGTCATAGAGGGCAAACGCCACGCCGACAAAGGGCAGCAGACCCAACGCCATTTTCAGGTAGTTGAAGGCCCGCGGCCCCTTGAGCGCATAGCGCTCCATGTACAACGCGTCGTTGGAACGTGACGTGCCGCGATGGGCCTCAATCAATCGCCCCATATGGACGTTGAGCAGGTGCGTGGCCAACGACGTGGTCGAAGGCCAGGACATACCGACGCCGATCATGGCGTCGTGGTTTTTCATGATGGCCTGACCGAGGCGTTTTTCATGGGCACGTACATCGCCCTGCAAGGCCCGGCCTGCCAGATAACGGATCCACGGGTCTTGTTCGCACAGTTTGAACAACGCCTTACGGGCCTCCTCCAGACTGTCATAACGACGCAGAACCTGATCGTCGGGGCTGTCTGGCAGATACAGCAAGGTGATTCCGCTGATTTGCTCCTGGATAAAGGTAATGCCAGACAGCGTGGCGGGCCCCTGGTTGAAGGTGTCCTTGCCGCCGGCCCGGATGAACGCCGGCAGAAGCACAATGCGCCGTTTACCTCTGGCCCAGGCATGGGGGGTATCGGCTTCAATGGCAATGTTGAAAATTTGCCACTCTTCATGGTTGAGGTGCTGTTGCAGGCGTGCGCATTCGCCCTGCATCTTGAGCATCAGCCGCCATGGCTCGACAAGGCATTCACGCCGATGCTCGCGCACGAATGGGGACTCGCCCAGCCCACCCATGAAAGCATCGCGAATCGCTTGCTCGTAGGCTTTGGGCAAATCCAGGTCTGGCAGGGTCTCGCGCAGGTATTCATGGGTGATGCCGGTGCTCAAGGCTTCCCGTACCCTGGCATCGGCCGCCGTGACTTCGACCTGCATGAACAGCAGGCGCAGGGACTCCGACTCCAGGCGCATGGACGGTGTGTTATCGATGTTCGATTGCGCCAGGTCTTCAAGTAACACTTTACTGCGGGTGGCGCTGGGTACCGCGACCATTTTTTGCGGAGTGGTCATGGTGGAGCCATCGCTCAGTTGCTTTTGCAGGCGGGCAGAATCAGGCAGATCGATCTGTACCGAGAAGGGCCCCTCCACCGAGAAATCTGCACGCAAGCGTTTGTGCAGATGCTGGCGGGTAAAGTCATCGCGCGGTGGCAAAGCCAGCGTCAGCAGCTGGTGGCTGCGCTGCATGGCGCTGATGTAGGCCTGTATCTGCGCCTTGAGATGACTGCGTTCACTGTGGGGCAAATTCAATTGCCACTGGGGCAGATTGACGGCCAGCCGGCCGGTGCGGTTTTGTTCCAGCAGATAAGCAAAGGCCAGGTTGCGCGCGGCATGCAGCGGCATCTGAAGGATGGCCCTGAAGTGTGTACGCAACGCCTCCAACTGGCTGCTGTGTTCGGTGGCGGCCGTGAATTGCGGATGGCGCCGACGGATTTCGCCGGCCTGCAGTTCAAACTCGCTTGTCAGTTGATCCAGGGCGTGACGCAGGGGATCACCGTTGATCTTCTGCAAGCGCAGGGTCAGCACTGCGTCCTGTTTGGCAATGGTGAACATCTGGCTTTCCAGCGCTCGACGATTGGCAAAGCGTTGCAGTCCTCCGCCTGTGCCGGGCCAGTAGAGCAGCAAGCTGTGGGTCGACGACGGGTCGAGCAAGGCATCGGCACGGGTCATGACAAACGGACCGTTGAGCGTCTCGGTCGCGGCACCGTCCGCCGGTTCGCTCGTCGAAAGCACCAGGCTGGCCGCCACACAGTCGCTGTCAGGATTGTCTGACGGGGCGAGCAGGGCGGTGATCAGTTGATGTTCTTCGCTGCTGATCTGTTGCAGCAACTGCTGCAGGTCGGCTTCGGCTTGCAGACCGGTCTTGTGTGCCTGATGGAGGGCGGTGAACTCACGATTGAAGGTTAACAGGTCGAGGACGCGTGAGCGGCCCAACAAAGCCGTTGCAGCTTCGTCGGCAGCTTGCTCGGCGGTTTCCAGCGTCTGTTGCAAATCCTTGATCGACTGCAGGGCGGCGTTGTCATCCGATGCTCCCAACCGGGCTTCGAGCGCATCCCGCTGACGATTCACAGCGGCCTGACGCATGGGCAAGGGAATGTCGGCATAGAGACTGCCGAACAGCGACGGTTCATCGTCATCGACCAGGTCGCTTGCAAACGCAGGGGGAGCAGCAAACACGGCAGCGAGCTGGCGTTGGCGGTCTGTGCGATCGGCGAAGTCCAGGGCGTTGCTGGCTTGTTCGGCAAATCCGGGTTTGCCTGCGCTACCGTTACGCAGGGAATCGACTCTCGCCTGGCGAAAGTGCGTCAGCAGGTCGCGCATGCCGGTGGTCAACGGCAAGTCTCTGCGGGTGTATTCAAACGTCAGGCCGGTTTGTGGCAATCCACCGGGAATCAGCGACTGCGCGGACACCCAGGCCTCAAGCTCACTGCGCTGGGCAAACTTCTTGAAGGCATCGGCGCGTAACGGCAGGTACAGCCAGTGCAATGGCGGCTGTTCGTCAAGATCGATGACCCAGGCGGCGGGGAACTTCACTTTGCTGCCATTGCTTAACACCAGGGAAATCTGCTCACAGGTGCCGGTCGCGTCGAGGGCGGTCATGTCCATCAAAGACAATAGCGAAAGGCGCTGTCGGGGTGTCACGCGACGCTGGGCGGCGGCATTCAGGACGGTCGCTTCGAAATGGTCGCGATACAGTTGATCGGCACGCTCGCGACGTGATACCGCCGTGGCGGGCGCGCGCGCCTCCCAGTATTGATTCCAGTCCTCGTCCAGCGCCTTCAGCAGGTCCAGGGTCTTCAGCCGTTCGAGCAATTGATGCGGCGTGAGGGCGAACAGCGCATGGCTGGCGGGCAGGCCCGTGACGCGGCATTGCTGATCGACGGTGCTCGGCGGCAGCGGATGCTGGAAGGCGAAGGCACAGACCTGCACGATCGGGATGAAGTGTGCGGGGCGTTGCGCGGTGGCTGCAAAATGCAGACCGATATCGGGCTCGCCGAGGTCCAGATCCTGCTCGAGCAATCGAGTCAACGTATCGCGGGTGGTCGGTACGCCGCTGAACAATTCACGCAGCGCCTGGCTGCTGTCGCGCCAACGCTGGGTGGCACTCAGCGCCAGTGCGGTGTCAGGGTTTGCAGATAGATGGACGGCGGATGGCGTGGTCGCCAGACCGGGGTCCGAGAGGGCGGCAATGAAACTGTCGGGCATGGCAATGATGGCTCGCGCAATGAAGCGGCGGATCCGCTTCTGGTCGACCTCATTCAACTGAAATCGTCGTCCGCCATGGCGGTACATAGTTATCGCGGGCGACCGCTTGGCACTCTTCATCAAACTGTCATCAAACTGTGGCAGCGCGCTTGTACAAACTTCATCAGACTCGCGCTCTACTGGGGTTCTGCGTTTCGGTGTTTTTTCATGCACAAGTTGTTTTTATCAGTCGCGGCCGTGTTGGCCGCGCTTTTGTTCGGTTCGCCGTCGTTTGCCGCCTCGCGTTGCGATGTCAACGTGCCGACCGAGCGCGCCGATCTGGCACAGGTGAGCCTGGCCTATCAGAGCATCGGGCGGGCGTCGGATCCGGCGCTGTTGCTGGTGATGGGGCTGGGTGGGCAGTTAATCCACTGGCCGGATGAAGTGGTGATTGCGCTGTGTCAGCAGGGCTTTAGGGTGATCCGTTATGACAACCGTGACGTCGGCCTGTCGACCTGGCGCCAGGCCCCGCTCGAAGCCAATCTGACCTTTGAAGTGCTGCGCTACAAGCTGGGTTTGCCGGTGGCGGCGCCGTATTCGTTGACCGATATGGCCGACGACGCCCTGGGTTTGATGGACGCACTGCACGTCGAGCAATTCCATGTGCTGGGCGCGAGCATGGGCGGGATGATCGCTCAGCACATGGCGGCGATGGCACCGCAGCGGATCGAGAGCCTGACGTTGATCATGACCACCTCCGGCGCCGAAGGGTTGCCGGCGCCGAGTGCGGCGCTGGTGCAACTTTTATCGCGCCGTGGCGCGCCGAATCGTCAAGTCGCGCTGGAGCAGCAGGCTGACTTGCTGGCGGCGCTGGGCAGTCCGACGGTCACCGATGATCGTCAGGCGTTGCTGCAACAGGCGGCGGCATCCTATGACCGCGCGTTCAACCCCGAAGGCGTGAAGCGGCAAATCATGGCGATCCTTGCCGAGCCAAGCCGGGTGGCGCTGCTCAATCAATTGCGCGTGCCGACGCTGGTGGTGCATGGCACCGCCGACCCGTTGCTGCCGGTGATGCATGGCGTGCATCTGGCGGCGCACATTCGCGGCAGTCAGTTGAAGCTGATTCCGGGGCTGGCCCATCGGTTTCAGGAGGCGTTCAAGGCGCCGTTGCTGGCGGCGGTGTTGCCGTATTTGCAGGCGCACCGTGAAGACACTTCGCACTGGGCGCAGATTGAGCCGGCAGTGGGTGGCAAGCTGCTGTAACCGGCGGGCAGCCGGTGGAGACGTTTGTCGGGACGGTTCGGCAGATCATGGCCGCATCCCGGGCGCAAGGTCTTTGCCTGATACCTGGCCCCTGCAGGAGATTGCGGTCAGCTGTGCAGACGCACCCAAACAGTCACCAACACGGTGGCGGCCATCAACCAGGCCACTGCCGCCACGGCCAGTGAGGCCTCCAGCCGCAGCCGATCCACCATCACATATAACGTCGCCAGATATACAAAGTACGGAATGATCGACCACATGCCGAAAACAATGGTGGTCTTCAGGTCATCAATCGAACGCCCTTTGCCGACGATGTAATGCGCGATCAGCGCAAACGTTGGAAACAGCGGGACCAGGCCTGCGATGTAATAGTTTTTGGTCTTGGCCAGCGCCGCCAGAATCACGACCACGGCGGCGCCGAGTGCAGCTTTCAGCAATAGATCCATCAGTGGCTCAATCCGTATTTTTTCACTTTGTCGAACAGCGTGGTCTTGGCCATCCCCAGTTCCTGGCTGGCCTGGGTCAGGTTACCGCCGCTGCGGTGCAAAGCGTCGCTGAGCAGGTTGCGCTCGAAAGCCTCCACCGCTTCGGCAAATGCCAGGCCTTGACCAGGGTTACCGGCGCCGGACTTCTTGAATACCGGCAAACCGAGGGCAAAACGTTCGGCGACGTTGCGCAGTTCGCGCACGTTACCTGGCCAGTCGTGGCTCATCAGGCTCGACAGCGTCTGGTTGTCCAGCTCCGGCAGGGCGCGGTCAAAGCGCAGGGCCGACTGCTGGGTGAAGTGTTCGAACAGTTGCAGGATGTCTTCGCGGCGTTCGCGCAACGGCGGCAGTTCCAGCGTCACCACGTTGAGGCGGTAGTACAGGTCGCTGCGGAATTCGCCGGCCTTGCTCGACTCGTCGAGGTCGGATTTGGTCGCCGCGATCACCCGGCAATCCACCGCCACGCTCTGGTTCGAACCGAGGCGTTCGAGGGTGCGCTCCTGCAACACGCGCAGCAGTTTGATCTGCAACGGCAGCGGCATGCTCTCCACTTCATCGAGGAACAACGTGCCGCCGTCGGCGTGTTCGATCTTGCCGATGCGACGTTTGCCGGCGCCGGTAAACGCGTTGGCTTCGTGCCCGAAGATCTCGCTTTCGAACAGGTTTTCCGGCAGGCCGCCACAGTTCAGCGCGACGAACTGTTTACCTTGCCGCCGGCTGAAATCGTGCAGGCAGCGTGCAACCAGCTCTTTACCGGTGCCGGTTTCGCCTTCGATCAGCACGTTGGCTGAGGTGTCGGCGACGTTGGCGATCAGTTCGCGCAGGTTCTGCATGGCCGGTGAGCGACCGATGATTCGCCCTTCAAGGGAATCGCGTTCGGCCAGTTGCCGGCGCAGCGATGACACTTCGCGAGCGAGGCTGCGTTGTTCCAGCGCCCGCCGTGCGACATCCACCAGACGCTCCGGTGAGAACGGTTTTTCCATGAAGTCGTAGGCGCCTTTCTGCATCGCGCCGACGGCCATGGAAATGTCGCCGTGACCGGTGATCAACACCACCGGCAGGCTGCGATCGCGTTGCTTGAGGCGGGTCAGCAGTTCCAGGCCATCGATGCCCGGCAGGCGAATGTCGCTGATGACGATGCCGGCAAAGTTGTCGCCGACGCGCTCCAGCGCTTCCTCGGCACTGCCGACGCCGACGCAGGGAATGTCTTCCAGGGTCAACGCCTGTTGGCAGCCGAGCAGCACATGGGGGTCGTCTTCGACGATCAGCACACTAAGGTCGTGGTTCATATTGGCTCGGCAGGAGTAGGGCTTACCAACGGTAAACTGAGGACGAAGGTGGTGCCACCGCTGGCCGGGTGTTCGACACCCAGATGCCCACCGGTAGCGGCCGCGAGACTGGCGGAAAGGGTCAAACCCAGGCCCAGGCCTTGTTCGCCGGGTTTGGTGGTGAAGAACGGTTCGAACAGATGCTTGCGCGCTTCGGCGTCGACACCATGGCCGTTGTCGCGCACGCGCAGGCGATATTTGCCGTTGAATTCTTCGCCCTCCAGCCACAGCTCGGGCTGCGGTTGCGCCTGCATGGCGTCGAGGGCGTTGCCGATCAGGTTGACCAGAATCTGTTCGAGGCGAGTCTGGTCGATCTGCACCTGGACATCGATGAACTGGCGGTGCAGTTGCAGCGCCATGCTGTCCACCCGCGCACCGAGCAATTGCAGCGCCGCCTCCACCGCTTTGCCGAGACTGGCCTGCCCCTTGTCGTCACCGCGGCGGGCGAACGAGCGCAGGCTGGCGGTGATCCGGCCCATGCGGTCGATGAGGTCGTTTATGGTTTTGAGATTAGTGCTGGCGACGTCGAGCTGACCGCGTTCAAGAAAACGAATGGTATTGCCCGACAGCGTGCGCATGGCTGCCAGCGGCTGGTTCAGCTCGTGGGCAATGCTCGTGGACATCTGGCCGATGGCCGCGAGTTTGCCGGCCTGCACCAGTTCATCCTGTGCGCGGCGCAGGGTTTCTTCGGCCTGCCGGCGTTCGCGGATCTGACTCTTCAGGCGCTCGTTGCTGGCGCGCAGGTCGGTGGTGCGTTCGGTAATCCGACGCTCCAGTTGATTGTTGGCTTCCTGCAAGGCTTCGCGGGCAGCGAGGCGGGTGGCGATGACCTTGCGCCGCTCGTTCCAGGCGATCAGCAGAAAGGCGACCAGCGCAAACGCGACGGCGACCAGAATCCCTTGGTTGATGGCTTCGCGACGCAGGTCCTGCAACGGTGTGAGCAGGGTGAAGTTCCACGGTGTGTCACTCAATGGCCGGGTTTGTGCCAGATAACTGATGTCATCTTCGTCGTCATTCACTTCGCTATTGGCCGGGAACGTGAGTTTTTCCACGCCCTCGGCTAACGTCTCGCGGGCCAGCGGTTGCAGTTCGATGAGCGGGAACCAGTAGTACTGCAGGCTGCGGGCGAGTTTTTCTTTGACTTCGTCGCTCAGCGGAATCACTGACTTGAGGCGCCGGGCCGGATCGCTGGAGAGAATGATGATGCCGTTTTCGTCGCTGACAAAGGCTTCCAGACGCGCCCGTTGCCAGCGTTCTTCCATGGCTTCCAGACGCACCTTGACCACGGCGACGCCGATGATCTTGCCGTGCTCTTCAAGGCCGTGGGCGAGGTAGTAACCGGGTTCGCCGTTGGTGCTGCCGATGCCGTAGAAACGGCCCGGCTCGCCGCGTACGGCTTTCTGGAAATAGGCGCGGAAAGACAGGTCTTCACCGAGATAACTGTCGACATCGCGCCAGTTGCTGGTGGCCATGACACGGCCGGTGGTGTCCATGACGTAGATGGCCCGACTGCGACTGCGCCGGTTCAGGCCTTCGAGGTAATCGTTGACCGTTCGCCGGTGTTCCGGGGTCGGATCGGCCAGCAGCTGCGAGACACTGTTTTCGAGTTCCAGCAGGCTGGGCAGGTAGGTGTATTTGCTGATCTCGCTTTCAACCGCGCGGGCGTTCAGTTCGAGCTGGCGCTGGCCGCTTTCGCTGAGGCTGCGAATACCGAAATGCTCACTGATCCAGAAGCCGGCGTAACCCAACCCGATCATCAGGATGATGACCAGCGGCGGCAGGAACAGATGACGAATCAGACGAGGCTTCACGGCAAGTGATGGCGGCGCGGCGCGATAGAGAGTGGGGTCGCATTTCATCACAGTTGCCTTGGGTCAACCAGCGCTACCGCGGACGACGCACTGGTTTGGTCGAGCCTGGAACCTGTGGCGAGGGAGCTTGCTCCCGCTCGGCTGCGAAGCAGTCGTAAATCCATTCAATGCGGTGTTTCAGAAAGATTGCATTGGCAGGTTTTAGAGCCGCTGCGCGACCCAGCGGGAGCAAGCTCCCTCGCCACAAGGGCAAATCGCTGTTGCTTTTAGTGCTGCAGGATTTTCTCGAGGAAGTGCTGCGCGCGTTCGGAGCGGGCGCTGATGTCGCCGAAGAATTCCTCTTTCGGGCAGTCTTCGATGATCTTGCCGGCGTCCATGAAGATCACCCGGTCGGCCACTTTGCGTGCAAAACCCATTTCGTGAGTCACGCACATCATGGTCATGCCTTCGTGGGCCAGTTGCACCATCACGTCGAGCACTTCGTTAACCATCTCCGGGTCGAGCGCCGAGGTCGGTTCGTCGAACAGCATGACGATCGGGTCCATCGCCAGCGCACGGGCAATTGCCACACGCTGTTGCTGACCACCGGACAGTTGGCCCGGATGCTTGTGGGCGTGTGCGGACAAGCCGACGCGCTCAAGCAGTTGCAGACCTTTCTTGGTCGCCTCTTCCTTGCTGCGGCCCAATACCTTGATCTGCGCGATGGTCAGGTTCTCGGTGATGGTCAGGTGCGGGAACAGTTCGAAATGCTGGAACACCATGCCGACGCGCGAACGCAGTTTCGGCAGGTTGGTCTTCGAGTCGGCAATCGAGGTGCCGTCGACGACGATGTCGCCTTTCTGGAACGGCTCCAGCGCGTTGACGCACTTGATCAGGGTCGATTTGCCCGAGCCCGATGGGCCGCAGACCACGATCACTTCGCCTTTTTTGACCTCGGTGCTGCAATCAGTCAGCACCTGGAAGTCCCCATACCACTTGTTGATGTTCTTGATAGAGATCATACGGCGAACCTTTTTTGCAGACGCTTGACCAGCAGCGAGGCGGAAAAGCTGATGATGAAGTAGACGACACCGGCGAAGATCAGGAACTCGTTGGACCGACCGATGATGTCGCCGCTGGAGCGGGCGGAGTTGAGGAAGTCCACCAGGCCCACGGTGTACACCAGCGAGGTGTCCTGGAACAGGATGATCGACTGTTGCAGCAGCAACGGCGTCATCTTGCGGAACGCCTGGGGCAGGATGATCAGACGCATGGTCTGGCCATAGGTCATGCCCATCGCTTGCGCGGCGGCCATCTGGCCTTTGGGGATCGACTGCACACCGGCCCGGACGATTTCGCAGAAGTACGCGGCTTCGAACATCATGAAGGCCACGACGCAGGAGGTGAACGCGCCGATCGGGGTGTCTTCGCCGGTGATCCAGCGCAGCACGAACGGCACCGCTAGGTAGAACCAGGTGATCACCAGCAGCAGCGGGATCGAGCGGAAGTAGTTCACATAAGCGCCGGCCACCCGCGACAGCAGTTTGCTGGACGACAGGCGCATCAGTGCGAGGATGGTCCCCAGCACGATACCGCCGACCACGCCCATGACCATCAACTGCAAGGTCATGACCATGCCGTTCCACAGGCCCGGAATAGCGGGGATGATGCCGCTGAAATCGAAGTCCATTATTTACCCCCCACGGAGATCAGGCCGGGCACTGCGACTTTCTTCTCGACCATGCGCATCAGCAACATCAGGCTCATGTTCAGGGTGAAGTAGATCAGCGTGGCCAGGGTGAAGGCTTCAAACAGGTTGGCCGAGAATTCGGCGGTCTGTTTGGTTTGCGCCAGCAGTTCCATCAGGCCGATCAGGGACGCCACGGAGGAGTTCTTGAAGACGTTGAGGAATTCCGAGGTGAGCGGCGGAATGATGATCCGGTAGGCCTGGGGCAGCAGCACGTTCCAGTAGATCTGCGGCAGCTTGAAACCCATGGCGCGGGCGGCGGACTCCTGGCCGCGTGGCAGCGCCTGGATGCCGGTGCGCACTTGCTCGCAGACACGGGCGGCGGTGAACAGGCCCAGGCACACGACAACGCTCAGGTAGGCCGAGGTGGTCGGGTTGAGGTCCTGTTTGTACCAGTCCTGCAGGTTTTGCGGCAGCAGGTCGGGTACCAGGAAGTACCAGATGAACAGTTGCACCAGCAGCGGCACGTTGCGGAACAGCTCGACGTAGCAGGTCGCGATGCCCGATACGATGCGGTTTGGCACCGTGCGCATGACCCCCAGAATGGAGCCCAGCAGCAAGGCGATGATCCATGCCACGATGGCGATGGCAATGGTCCAGCCCAGGCCGGTGACGTACCAGTCGAGATAAGTCTCGCTGCCGACGCCGGTGGACTTGAAGAACACGCCCCAGTCCCAGTTGTAATTCATTAGGGTCTCCCCTCGAGATCGATCGATGTACAAGCACCCGCTTGGGGAAGATCCTTTCCCGCCTGACGTTGAACGTCAGGCACACGCGATCGGCTCGGAAACCGCCAGGTCGAGTGTTCCACAGTGAAGCCAGCAGGTAGTAACAGACGCCTGAGGGAGGGGCGCTCCCTCAGGAGACAAGGTTAGTCAGGAATCAGATTTTTACGTCAGGCGCCGGCTTGTCGCTCGGGTTGGCGATCAGATCTTTTACCTTGTCGCTCATCGGGAAGTTCAGGTTCAGGCCTTTTGGCGGGATCGGGCTCTCGAACCACTTGCTGTAGATCTTGTTGATCTCGCCGGACTTGTACAGGCCGACAATGGCGGCATCGACGGCTTTCTTGAAGGCCGGGTCGTCTTTACGAACCATGCACGCATAGGCTTCGAAGGACTGCGGAGTACCGGTGATGATCCAGTCGGCCGGCTTCTTCGCCTTGGCTTCTTCGCCGGCCAGCAGGGCGTCGTCCATCATGAAGGCAACGGCGCGGCCGCTTTCCAGCATGTTGAAGGATTCGCCGTGGTCTTTGGCGGAGATGATGTTCATGCCCATCTGCTTGTCGGCGTTCATCGCTTTGATGATGCGCTCGGACGTGGTGCCTGCGGTGGTCACGACGTTTTTGCCTTTGAGGTCGGCAAAGTCAGCGTAGGACGGCTTGCCATCCTTGTCTTTCTTGACCAGCAGACGGGTGCCGATTTCGAAGATGTTGACGGTGAAGTCGACTTGCTGAGCGCGTTCGGCGTTGTTAGTGGTGGAACCGCACTCGATATCCGCGGTGCCGTTCTGGATCAGCGGGATACGGGTTTGCGAGGTCACCAGGTTGTACTTGACCTGCAGGTCTGGCTTGTTGAGGTCTTTTTTCAGGGCCTCAACGATGGCCACTTGAATGTCGTGGGAGTAGCCCACTGGCTTGCCGGACGCATCCGCGATGTAGGAAAACGGAATGGAACTGTCGCGGTGCGCGAGCGTGATGGTGCCCGAGTCGTTGATCTTCTTCAGGGTGCCGGTGAGTTCGGCGGCGAAAACTGGCGTGCTGATCAGAGCGGCCGCAATGGCTGCGCCCAGGATATGGGGAACGATGCGCATCAAATTTTCCTCGAATTGTTTTTTTTATGGAGCCAGTTCGTCGGCCCTTTTGTGCTTCGAATGCCTGACGGCTCCTGAAGTGTTGGCACAACAAGCATTCGTCGAGAGAGTGTAGAGCATGAGTCGTGCCAGACCAGTGAGATGTACTTAACTCGATGATTTATAACGTTATTAAAGTTTTGTGATGGTTTGTTTTGGCGTAACTGATCCGGTTTACCGAATCGACCGGGAGGTCGCGTTCGGAAAACCGAACGATCAAAAGCCCCTCACCCTAACTCTCTCCCAGAGGGAGAGGGGACCGACCGCGTTGTTTGAGCAAGTTACGCCGACTTGGAATACCGAGTCGAACTCAGGATTTACAGAGCACCTCGATCGACTCCCTTCCCCCTCTACCCCTTGGGGGAGAGGGCTGGGGTGAGGGGGAAACGATCAAACTGACACAATCAAATTTTGCAGAGCCCACAAAACAGAAAGCCCCTGAATCTCTCAATTCAGGGGCTTTTGTTTAAGCGATGGTCACATCACGCCGCTTCAATCTTGCGGTTCTGCTCGACCTTACCCAAGTAAGCAGCGAGCTTTTCCTGCTCTGCCGGAGTGGTGAACAGGCCCAGCTTGCTACGTCGCCACAGAATGTCGTGGGCCGTGGTTGCCCACTCTTCGCTGCACAGGTAATCGACTTCGCGGGTGTAGAGCCCGCCGCCGATGTGTTCGCCCATGTCCGCGAGGCTATCTACACCTTCAAGCATGCGCCAGGTCCGGCTGCCGTAGGTGGTAGCCCAGCGGCGGGCGATCTCGGTCGGTACGAAGTCGAACTTGTCGCGGATCTGCGCGCACAAGGCTTGCGGGGTGGTCATGTCCTCACCGCCGGGCAGGGTAGCGGTGGCTGTCCAACTCGGGCGCATCTGGGTGAAGAACGGCATCAGTTGCGCCATCGCCGACTCGGCGAGTTTGCGGTAGGTGGTCAGCTTGCCGCCGAACACCGACAACAGCGGTGCCTCTTCAGTGTTTCCCGACAAGGCCAGGGTGTAGTCGCGGGTCACGGCCGACGGATTGTCGGATTCGTCGTTGCACAGTGGGCGTACGCCCGAATAGCTGTGCTGGATGTCGTCACGGCTGATCTGCTGCTTGAAGTGCGCGTTGACCACTTTCAACAGGTAGTCGGTTTCGGCGTCGGTGATTGCCACTTTCGCCGGATCACCGGTGTACTCACGGTCGGTGGTGCCAATCAGGGTGAAGTGGTTCAGGTATGGAATGGTGAAAACGATGCGCTGATCTTCGTTTTGCAGAATGTGCGCGTGATCGCCTTCGTACAGCTTTGGCACGATGATGTGGCTGCCCTGGATCAGACGGATGCCATACGGCGATTCCATTTTCAGATCGTCACGGATGAACTTGGCGACCCATGGGCCGGCGGCGTTCACCAGCGCTTTGGCGGTAATCGAAAACAGGCTGCCGTCGGCACGTTCCAGATGCAGGTGCCACAGGCCTTTGGTGCGACGGGCGCTGACGCAGCGGGTCTGGGTGTGCACATGGGCGCCTTTTTCGCGGGCGGCCATGGCGTTCAGAACAACCAGGCGGGCATCGTCGACCCAGCAGTCGGAGTATTCGAAACCTTTCTTGATTTCGCTTTTCAATGCGCTGTCGGCGCCGAACTTCAGGCTTTTCGAGCCAGGCAGTTTTTCGCGTTTGCCAAGATTGTCATAGAGGAACAGGCCCGCACGGATCATCCACGCCGGACGCAAGTGCGGACGGTGCGGCAACACGAAGCGCATCGGTTTGACGATGTGCGGCGCCTTGGCCAGCAGCACTTCGCGTTCAGCCAGCGCTTCACGTACCAGACGGAATTCGTAATGTTCGAGATAGCGCAAGCCACCGTGGATCAGCTTGCTGCTGGCCGACGAGGTGTGGCTGGCGAGGTCGTCCTTTTCGCAAAGGAACACCGAGAGACCGCGACCGGCGGCATCCGCTGCGATCCCCACGCCATTGATCCCCCCGCCAATCACGGCGATGTCGTAGATCTCGGAGAGAGGGGGCGTACGCAAGGTAGATGTGGACATCGGCTGGCCTCGGGCTCTTTTGATTTTCTGTTTGGAAATCGAACATTAATGTTCATTTGCGAAAATGGTAGCCGATAAACACGCGCACAGCCAGTCGACTTCGATTGAAAAAACTCATCGAAGGGCGGTTAAAAGAAAATTTTCGAACATTAAAAGCAAAAGATCGCAGCCTGCGGCAGCTCCTACAGGTCAAGTGAACTCATGTAGGAGCTGCCGTAGGCTGCGATCTTTTGATCTTGCGGGAGTTAGACGACTTCGAGGCGAATCTTGTGCTGACTCAACAATTGCGCGAGCGCAGGCACGGGCTGCTGATCGGTCACCAGGCAATCGATCAGGCTGATCGGGCCGAGGCGGATCATCGCATTACGTCCGAACTTGCTTGAGTCCGCCGCCAGAATCACCTGCCGCGCATTGGCAATGATCGCCTGGGAGACGCGCACTTCCTGATAGTCGAAGTCGAGCAGGCTGCCGTCTTCGTCGATACCGCTGATGCCCACCAGCGCGAAATCCACCTTGAACTGATTGATGAAATCTACGCTTGCCTGACCGACCACGCCGCCGTCACGGCGTACGTTACCGCCGGTCAGCAGCACATCGAAATCATCCTTGGCGCTGAGCATCGATGCTACGTGCAGGTTGTTGGTGATGATCTTCAGATGATTGTGATTGAGCAGGGCGCGGGCAATCGATTCGGTGGTGGTGCCGATGTTGATGAACAGCGAGGCGTGATCGGGAATCTGCGCGGCAATGGCTTCACCGATGCGTTGTTTTTCATCGCGCATCTGGTCGGCGCGCATCGCATAGGCAGTGTTTTCGACGCTGGAATCATAGGCCGCGCCGCCGTGGTAGCGACGCAACAGATTGGCTTCCGCGAGCTGATTGATATCGCGGCGGATGGTTTGCGGGGTTACAACGAACAGCGTGGCCATTTCCTCGATGCTCACATAGCCGCGTTCGCGGACCAGCTCGAGGATTTGCTGCTGACGGGGAGGCAGATTCATGGGGCTTCCTTTGGGCTGCCGTGCAAAATTTGCCCATGATGCCGCAGGAATCTCCTCCCGACCAGTTACATACAGATACGAGTACTCAGGTTGGCTTATTCAGCGTCCTCACGCGCCCAATCGCGGGTACGGCTGACGGCTTTTTTCCAGCCTTTGTACAGTTTCTCTTTCTCGACTTCGTCCAGGCTTGGTTCGAACTCGCGCTCGATCACCGCTTTGCCACGCAGTTCGTCCAGGCTGCCCCAGAAACCGCACGCCAGACCGGCCAGATACGCGGCGCCGAGTGCCGTGGTTTCGCGCATTTGCGGGCGCTCGACCTGAGTACCGAGGATGTCGGCCTGGAACTGCATGAGGAAGTTGTTCGCCACTGCACCGCCATCCACGCGCAGGGCTTTGAGGCGTTCGCCGGAGTCCTGTTGCATGGCGTCGAGGACGTCGCGGGTCTGGTAGGCGATCGACTCCAGCGCGGCGCGGATGATGTGATCCACACGTACGCCACGGGTCAGGCCGAACAGCGCGCCACGGGCATACGGGTCCCAGTATGGAGCGCCCAGACCGGTGAAGGCCGGCACCAGGTACACACCGTTGCTGTCCTTCACTTTATTGGCAAAGTATTCGGTGTCGTGGGCGTCGTTGATGATCTTCAGTTCATCGCGCAGCCACTGTACGGTCGAACCGCCGTTGAACACCGCGCCTTCCAGCGCATAAGCCACTTCGCCACGCGGGCCGCAAGCGATGGTGGTGAGCATGCCGTGCTGGGATTTCACCGCTTTGTCGCCGGTGTTCATCAGCAGGAAGCAGCCGGTGCCGTAGGTGTTTTTCGCCTGGCCTGGCTCGACGCACATCTGCCCGAACAGTGCGGCTTGCTGGTCGCCGGCGATACCGCCGATGGCGATGCCGCTCTTGGTGCGACCGTAGATTTCCGAAGAGGCTTTCACTTCCGGGAGCATTTCGCGCGGGATGTCGAGGATCTCCAGCATCTTCGAATCCCACTCCAGCGAGTGAATGTTGAAGAGCATGGTGCGCGAGGCGTTGGTGTAGTCGGTGACGTGCACCTTGCCGCCGGTGAATTTCCAGATCAGCCAGCTATCGACGGTGCCGAACAGCAGTTCGCCGTTGCGCGCACGTTCGCGGCTGCCTTCGACGTTGTCGAGGATCCACTTCAGTTTGGTGCCGGAGAAGTACGGGTCGGTGACCAGGCCGGTGTTGTCGCGGATGTAGTCTTCGTGACCGTCGCGCTTGAGCTGCTGGCAGATCTCGGTGCTGCGGCGGCACTGCCAGACGATGGCGTTGTACACCGGGCGGCCGGTGGTCTTGTCCCAGACCACGGTGGTTTCACGCTGGTTGGTGATGCCGATGGCTGCCACCTGGTCGTGATGCAGGCCCGCCTGGGCCAGCGCTTCAACCATCACCGCGCTCTGGGTGGCGAAGATTTCCATCGGGTCATGTTCAACCCAACCGGCTTGTGGGTAGTGCTGAGCGAATTCGCGCTGCGCGGTGCAGACCACGTTCGCGTCGCGGTCGAAAATGATCGCGCGGGAGCTGGTCGTACCCTGATCGAGGGCAATGATGTAGTTCTTATTCTGAATGTCGGTCATGTCGATTGCCTTGGACGAAATAAGGGAGAGTGGGCCGTGGCGCAGGCTCTATAGGGCAGGAACCCGCGCCGACTGTTTCAAGAAGTTCTTGGTTTGCCGTCAATGGCCGGTTCTGCATCCTTTGTAGCAGGTGTGGCGCCGGTCAGGTGACGGGCAATGAGCCCGCGGTACCCGGCAGCGCCGAGGCAGGCACCGACAATCGGTGCAAAAATCGGAATCAGGAAGTACGGAATATCGCGGCCGCCAGTGAAGGAAATTTCACCCCAGCCGGCGAAGAAAGTCATCAGTTTCGGACCGAAGTCACGCGCCGGGTTCATCGCGAAACCGGTCAACGGCCCCATCGAACTGCCGATCACCGCGATCAGCAAGCCGATCAGCAGCGGTGCCAGCGGGCCTTTCGGCAGGCCGTTGTTGTCGTCGGTCAGCGACATGATCACGCCCATCAGGATCGCGGTAATGATCATCTCGACCAGGAATGCCTGAGCGGTGGACAGCACCGGGTTCGGGAAGGTCGAGAACACCGAGGCCAATTCAAGGCTGGCGGCCGAGCCGCGAACCATTTGGTGGGTTTGTTCGTAATCGAAGAACAGATTGCTGTACAGCGTGTAAACCAACAGCGCGCCGCAGAAGGCGCCGGCGATCTGGGCAAGGATATAGAACGGCAGTTTGCGCTTTTCGAAGTCGGCGAAGATCGCCAGGGCGATGCTCACGGCCGGGTTCAGGTGTGCGCCGGAAACACCGGCAGTGAGGTAGATCGCCATGCTCACGCCGACGCCCCAGATAATACTGATTTCCCACAGGCCGAAGCTGGCGCCCGCGACTTTGAGCGCGGCGACACAACCAGTGCCGAAAAAGATCAGTAGGGCAGTACCCAGAAACTCGGCCATGCATTGGCTCGAGAGCGTTGGTTGCTGTAAAGCAGTTGTCATTGAAAACCTCGTTTTTTGTTGTTGTCTGGCGCGTTGCCGACAGGGCAAGGCGCGATTTTCCCCGAGTAGGAATCCCCATTCCGTTCTCGGTTTACTGCTGGGTGCCGCGATGATGATAATTCTTACATTATTCAGTTTCGAAAAAATATAGACAAGAAACAAACCTGTCAAAGGTCGAAAGTGAACCATCGGTCACAATAAAACTATTCGCCGTGTGAATGATCCCGTGTGGTCGAGGCGCGACAGCGTCTGCGGATTACCTGCAAGCCACGGGAATCGCGGCTTGGGATAGAGCCTTTTGGAGGCCAATCACCTAGAATCCGGCGAAAGAATTTTTTGCCATTGCCAAGCCTGGAGCTGCCATGACCCCTGCGTTGGACTTGTTGAAAAAAGTTCGTGCCGAACATCGCGTGCACAGTTACGAACATGACCCGAAGGCCGCGTCCTATGGCCTGGAGGCCGCAGAGAAACTCGCGCTTGAGCCAGCGCAGGTGTTTAAAACCCTGCTGGCAGCCAGCGAAAAAGGTGAGTTGCTGGTGGCGGTGGTGCCGGTCGTCGGAAGCCTCGACCTCAAAGGTCTGGCGCATGCCGCGGGCGTGAAAAAAGTCGAAATGGCTGACCCGGCAGCCGCCCAGCGCTCCACCGGTTATCTGCTGGGTGGCATCAGCCCATTGGGACAGAAAAAACGCCTGCGCACCTTCATCGACAACTCGGCTCAGGGGTTTGCGACTATTTACGTCAGCGCCGGCCGGCGTGGCCTGGAAGTCGAATTGGCACCTGCCGTGCTTGCCGAACACACCCAAGCGAAATTTGCCGACATCGGTCGTCCTTAGCCGTTATTGCTGTATGTAGAAAATTGACCGGTTCTGTCACTGGCGCTGATCGCAGCGTCGCTGCATGCTCTGCCGACTGACTTAGGGAGAAAGTTATGCAGCTCGAGTTTCATCAAGTTGACGCGTTCAGTGATCGGCCGTTCAGTGGTAACCCGGCAATGGTTTATCGGCTGGAGGCATGGCTCGCGGATGAGCTGATGCAGAAGATCGCCGCCGAACATAATCTGGCGGAAACCGCGTTTCTGGTGCGCGAAGGTCAGGCCTGGCATATCCGCTGGTTTACCCCGACCACTGAAGTACCGTTGTGTGGGCACGCAACGTTGGCCAGTGCTTATGTGCTGTTCGAGATCTACAAGGAAAGCGCTGAGCGTATCGACTTCACCAGCCAGTCCGGGCCGTTGAGCGTCAGCCGTGAAGAGGGCCGCCTGTGGCTGGACTTCCCGTCGATCGTGCCGTCAGAGATTGGTGTAACCCTGGATGTCGAGCGGGCGCTGGGTGTTGAAGCCGTTGATGTGCTCGGCTCAAACGAACTGTTTGTAGTGCTGGAATCGGAGCAGGCAGTACTCGATTGCAAACCGGATATGGTTGCGCTGGCCAAACTGCCGTGGCTGGGCGCGATCGTCACCGCGCGCGGCGATCAGCACGACTTTGTCTCGCGTTATTTCGCCCCGGCGATCGGCATCAATGAAGACCCGGTGACCGGCTCGACGCATTGCAGCCTGATTCCCTATTGGTCCAAACGTCTGGGCAAGTCGAGCCTGACCGCGTGCCAGCGTTCGGCGCGGGGCGGGGAGTTGTACTGCCGGTTGGAAGGTGAGCGGGTGAAGATTGGCGGCAATGCGACGCTGGTTGCCAGCGGTACCCTTATCCTCGGTTAAAAGCTAAAAGATCGCAGCCTTCGGCAGCTCCTGCATTGATCCCTGTAGGAGCTGCCGAAGGCTGCGATCTTTTGATCTTTAAAGCGCGGTGCTGTAGCGGCGGACGCCGTTTTCTAATGCCGGGATTTGTGCGGCGGTGCTGCCGGAAGCCTGGAACAAGACCAGATGCTCAGCGGCAACACGAATCCCCACCTCTGCACCCACCTGATGATCCGCATGGCTGGGGAAAATCGATTCCAGCTGCGCACCCGTCGGCAGTTGCAGGCGATACAGCGTCGAAGCGCCGAGGAACGTCTTGCCGACAATCTGTGCTTTCAACGCACTGTCCGGCGCGTAAACAATGTCGTCCGGGCGCAGCAACACATCCACCGCTCCGCCAATCGGCCACGTATACGCCCGATTGCCGCGCAGCTCACCCAGTTCGGTCTGCACCGATTCCGGGCTGCCGAGCTGACCACGAATGAAGTAACCCTGACCGATGAAGCTGGCCACATAAGGCGTTGCTGGCTCGTGATAGAGGTTGTACGGCGTATCCCACTGTTCCAGTCGACCTTCCTTGAACACGCCAACGTGATCGCTGACGGCGAAGGCTTCTTCCTGATCGTGGGTCACCAGAATCGCGCTGGTGCCACGGAATTTGAGGATGTCGCGCACTTCATGGCTGAGCTTGCGGCGCAGTTCGCCATCGAGGTTGGAGAACGGCTCATCGAGCAGCAGCAACTGCGGCTCCGGCGCCAAGGCGCGGGCGAGGGCGACGCGCTGTTGCTGGCCGCCGGACAGCTCGTGCGGGAAGCGCTTGCCGAGGTTCTTCAGGTTGACCAGTTCGAGCAACTCTTCGGTCACGCGATCCTTCTGCGGATGCTTGCGGATGCCGAAGGCGATGTTGTCGGCCACGCTCAGGTGCGGGAACAGTGCGTAGTCCTGGAACACCATGCCGATCCGGCGTTTTTCCGGGGCCAGGGTGAAACCGGCGCTGGAAAGGGTCTCGCCTCCGAGGGTGATTTCACCTTCGTGCACCGGTTCAAATCCGGCAATGGCGCGCAGGGTGGTGGTCTTGCCGCAGCCGGACGAGCCGAGCAGGCAGCCGATGTCACCGGCGTTGAGGTGCAGATTGAGGTTCTGCACCACACGTTGATCTTGATAGCCGCAAGCGAGGTTGCGCAGGTTCAGCAGTAATTCATGGCTCATGCGTGGTGATATGCCGGTTCGACGAGGAACTCGAGCAGGGCCTTCTGTGCGTGGAGACGGTTTTCTGCCTGATCCCAGGCGACGGAGCGTGGGTCGTCAAGCAGGTCGAGGCTGATTTCTTCGCCACGGTGCGCCGGCAGGCAATGCATGAACAGCACGTCCTCGGCAGCGAGGTCGAGCAGGGCACGGTTGACCTGGAACGGCGCGAACAGCTTGAGGCGCTTGGCAGTTTCCTCCTCCTGACCCATCGAAGTCCAGACGTCGGTACTCACCAGATGCGCGCCGCGCACGGCGTCTTGCGGATCGCGGACGATGGTCACGCGATCACCGGCCCTGGCCACGAACTCAGGGTTCGGCTCGTAGCCTTCCGGGCAGGCAACGCGCAACTGGAAGTCGAACTGGATCGCCGCTTCTATATAGCTGTTGCACATGTTGTTGCCGTCACCGATCCAGGCCACGGTCTTGCCCTGGATCGAGCCACGGTGCTCAAGGAACGTCTGCATGTCGGCCAGCAACTGGCACGGGTGCAGGTCATCGGACAGGCCGTTGATCACCGGCACACGCGAGTTGGCGGCGAATTCGGTCAGGGTGCTGTGGGCAAAGGTACGGATCATCACCGCATCGAGCATGCTCGACATGACGATGGCGCAGTCGCCGATCGGCTCGCCACGGCCCAGTTGGGTATCACGCGGGGACAGGAAGATGGCCTGGCCGCCGAGCTGGATCATGCCGGCCTCGAACGAGATGCGGGTCCGGGTCGAGGATTTCTCGAAGATCATCCCCAGAACACGGTTTTTCAGAGGCTCGAACAGTACGCCGCGGTTACGCAGGTCCTTGAGCTCAACGCCTCGACGGATCACGCTGACCAGCTCTTCGGGCGTGCAATCCATCAGGGAGAGAAAGTGCCTTGCGCTCATCATTGACTACCTTTTTGCTACAGACCGCAGATGCTCAAAGCCTTGTTTAACGGAACAACGGGCGAGACCTGCGGCGTAAGCCGCACGGGGCGACGAAATAGGGGAAGGCGCGATATTGACACTAAATGTCGCGTTTTTCCAATAGGCTACGGTTTTTGCGGGTTTCGGAGGGCGCACTGGCTGTTGCAGTGGCGCATTTGAAGCCGGGTTCAGGACAGCAGCGAGCCTCTTTGTACACTGGCCTCGCCTGGCTTGGCAATGCGCCGTGGCGGGGATCGCGTCGCTTGGGTCGGTTTACGACCGTGGCGCCATGCCATCACTTGGTCGGATGCTCGGGCTGAAACATTTGCTAAAGCAAAGTGCTGGGTTATAAATAAGTTTCGAGCGACGCAGGAAGCCTCCGCATGGAATCGAAAGAAAAACTGTTAATGGAACTGCTGGGCCACACGGCTCGCTCACTGACCCATCTCACCGCGTCGGTCACTTCGATGTCTTTTGAACTGCTGCGCAGTGAAGACGAGGTGGTGAAGAGCGCCGGCCGCCACATGATCGATCGCATGGCGACCATCAGTACCGGTCTCGACGAACACTGGCGATTGATCGGCGAACTCACCGGTGTGCACGTCGCCCACGAGCAGATCGAAACCATCCAGGAAATTCAGCTGGCCGCGCCGCCGCAGCTGCCGTCGAGCTGATCATGGCGGTTTATCGGCTCGCCTGATAACCGTCGATTCACAAGACGAACGTCGCTGGCGCCGCTTCCTCTCTCGGGCCATAGTTTTGTTCCCGCGGGCCTGATTGCCTGCCCAGAACAAGACAGAGACTGGCCATGACCAAGACTCTCCATCACCGTGCCTGCCATCTGTGTGAAGCCATTTGCGGGCTGACCATCGAGACCACCGAAACCGAGGGCAACGTCGCGATCACCTCGATCAAGGGTGACGCCCTCGACACCTTCAGCCGTGGCCACATCTGCCCCAAGGCCGTAGCCCTGCAAGACATTCAGAACGATCCGGATCGCCTGCGCCAGCCGATGCGCCGCGTTGGCAGCGAATGGCTGCCGATCGAGTGGGACGAGGCTTTTGCGCTGGTGGCCGAGAAATTGGCGGCGATTCAGGAGCGCCATGGCCAGAACGCCGTTGCGGTCTATCAAGGCAACCCGAGCGTGCATAACTACGGGCTGATGACCCACAGCAATTATTTCCTGGGGTTGCTGAAGACGCGCAATCGCTATTCGGCGACTTCGGTCGATCAGTTGCCGCATCATCTGAGCAGTTATCTGATGTACGGCCATGGTTTGCTGTTGCCGATTCCAGATATCGATCACACCGACTTTATGCTGATTCTCGGCGGTAATCCGCTGGCGTCCAACGGCAGCATCATGACCGTGCCGGATGTCGAGAAACGTTTGAAAGCGATTCAGGCGCGGGGCGGCAAAGTCGTGGTGGTTGATCCACGGCGCAGCGAGACAGCGGCAATGGCTGATCAGCATTTGTTCGTGCGTCCGGGTGGCGATGCGGCGCTGTTGTTTGGCGTGCTCAACACCCTGTTTAGCGAAGGCTTGACCCGCGAAAGTCATTTGCCGGTCGATGGGCTGGATGACGTGCGCGCGGCCGTCGCCGCGTTTACCGCTGAAGCCATGAGCCCGTTGTGTGCGGTGCCTGCCGAGCAGATCCGCCAACTGGCCCGGGATTTCGCCGCCGCGCGGAGTGCCGTGTGCTACGGGCGCATGGGCGTTTCGACGCAGGCCTTCGGCACCTTGTGCCACTGGGTGGTGCAGTTGATCAATCTGGTCACCGGCAATCTCGATCGCGTCGGCGGTGCGCTGTGCACCGAACCCGCTGTGGATCTGGTGGCGTCTACCTCGGGCGGGCATTTCAATAAATGGCAGAGTCGCGTTTCCGGACGTCCTGAATACGGTGGTGAGTTGCCGGTCTCGGCCCTGGCCGAAGAGATGCTCACTGAAGGCGAGGGCCAGATTCGTGCGCTGATCACCGTCGCCGGTAATCCAGTGTTGTCGACGCCGAACGGGCGGCAACTGGAGCAGGCGCTGGATGGCCTGGAGTTCATGGTCAGCATCGACCTGTACATCAACGAAACCACACGCTATGCCGACCTGATCCTGCCGTCGACCTCGGCGCTGGAAAATGATCACTACGACACCACGTTCAACCTGTTCGCGGTGCGCAACGTCACCCGCTTCAACCGCGCGATCCTCGCCAAACCCGAGGGCGCTTTGCATGACTGGGAGATCTTTGTGGGCCTGGCCAAGGCTTTTGCCGAGAAGACTGGCAAGGAACTGAAACCGACCATGCCACCGGCGAAGATGATCGACATGGGCCTGCGCATGGGCCTGTACGGTGACGCGTCCGAGCAAAAACTTTCGTTGGCGACGTTGTTCGATCATCCCCACGGGATTGATCTGGGCGCGTTGAAGCCGAATCTGGCTGCGCGTCTGAAAACGCCGAATCAACGTGTGCAGGCTGCTCCGCCAGAGATCCTTGCTGACCTCGCACGCTTTGCCGCATTGCAGGCACCGGCCGCCGATGAGCTGTTGATGATTGGCCGCCGTCATGTGCGCAGCAACAATTCGTGGATGCACAACTATCACCGTCTGGTGAAGGGCAAGCCGCGCCATCAGTTGCTGATGCATCCGGATGACCTCGCCAGTCGTGGCCTCAACGATGGGCAGTTGGTGCGCGTCAGTTCGCGGGTCGGGCAGATCGAGGTGGAAGTGCTCGGCAGTCTGGACATGATGAAAGGTGTGGTCAGCCTGCCGCACGGCTGGGGGCATGCGCGGCCGGGCGTGCAAATGGCGATAGCCAGTAGTCAGCCGGGGTCGAGCGCAAACGATCTGACCGATGAATGTCAGCTTGATGAACTGTCGGGTAACGCCGCGCTTAATGGCGTGCCGGTGACGGTGGCGGCGGCCTGAACGTGACCGTCGGGGAGACCGAGCATGGCGCTCGGGATTCCGTTACAATGCGTCACCGTGCCGACCCATGAGTCGGAAAGTTCAGCCGAGGTGCTCCATGGATATCATCGAAACGATTAAAGAGCAGATTGCCAACAACACCATTCTGCTTTACATGAAAGGCTCGCCGAATGCCCCACAGTGTGGCTTCTCTGCGAAAGCTGCGCAGGCTGTGATGGCTTGTGGCGAAAAGTTTGCGTACGTGGACATCCTGCAGAACCCGGAAATCCGCGCCAACCTGCCGAAGTACGCCAACTGGCCGACTTTCCCGCAACTGTGGGTCGGCGGTGAACTGGTCGGCGGTAGCGACATCATGACCGAGATGGCTGCAGACGGTTCGCTGCAAAGCACCATCAAGGCAGCTGTTGAAGCCGCCGCTGCGAACAAGTCCGAAGCCTGATTGGACTGAGGGAGCGAGCCTGCCCGCTCCCTCGTCGTATTCATGCGACACCGGCTTCTCCTGTAGGAGCTGTCGAGTGAAACGAGGCTGCGATCCTTTGATCTTCAGCCAATAAAAAGCCCCGCCACTCGAAAGAGGGCGGGGCTTTTTAGTGCGTTCGAAAAAGTTACTGCAAGGTGCCGGTGCAATCGAAAGAGATCGCCGCCTGCAGCACCTCCTACTCTTCGCCCATCTGCGACTGCAGATAATTCTCAAGGCCGACTTTATCGATCAGGCCCAGTTGGGTTTCCAGCCAGTCGATATGTTCTTCCTCGGATTCGAGGATATCTTCGAGCAGTTCACGACTGCCAAAGTCGCCAACGGTTTCGCAATGGGCGATCGCGGTCTTCAGGTCAGCATGGCCGGTCTTCTCGATGCGCAGGTCGCACTCCAGCATTTCCTTGGTGTGCTCGCCGATGTGCAGCTTGCCGAGGTCCTGCACATTTGGCAGGCCTTCGAGGAACAGGATGCGCTTGATTAGCTTGTCCGCGTGTTTCATCTCGTCGATGGATTCTTTGTACTCGTGCTTGCCGAGCTTGTTCAGGCCCCAATCTTCATACATGCGGGCATGCAGGAAGTACTGATTGATCGCGACCAGCTCATTGGCAAGGATCTTGTTGAGATGCTGGATGACTGTAATGTCGCCTTTCATGATCGGAGTCCTGCCCTGTATTAACTGTATATACGGGGAGTTTGAGCTTCGTACTTATAAGTGTCAAACCTAAGTTATTGAATAATATATGAAAATTAATCGGAATAAGAATGTTTGTGTTCCGCGTCTGAACGCTAAGCAATTGATTTTCAGGCATAAAAAAACCGGACATAAGTCCGGTTCTTTGAAATGGGGGCAATCAAGCGGCGGTAAATTCTACAGGATAGGGGATCGCAGCCTGAGCGGTTTGCAGCTTTGTCAGGGTTTCGCGAACGACTTCCTTTGCAAGGCACGCACATTTGCCGCATTGGCTGGCGACGCCGGTGGCCTGGCGGACTTCTTTATAGCTGCAGCAACCTTCATAGATCGCATCGCGGATCTGTCCGTCGGTGACGCCAGTGCAGAGACAAACATACATAAGTGAGAACCGTCGCTGGTTGTGACTCAATTGCGATGGATCTTAATGTTAACGAGAATGATTGTCAAAGTGCTTTCGGAAGGCTTCTGCGGATTCTCAGCCGTGACTGACGAACGGTATTTGCTGGCGATTTGCCTGGCCCCGTAAATGCAGCGCCGTTCTGCGCCTGCTTTGAAAAACCGTTAAGGACAGGCCAAATTCGCAGTGTATGATGGTCGGCCCTTGCGAAGGGGGTTCGTGTCACAGGGCTGTCGCTTGAGGGTGGCAGGCTGGCGCGGACCCTGAACTTCAAGTTTTTACACCAGGAGATATCAATGAGCGTACTCGTAGGCAAACAAGCCCCTGACTTCACCGTCCCGGCCGTACTCGGCAATGGCGAGATCGTTGACAGCTTCACCCTGTCCTCGGCCATCAAAGGCAAATACGGCCTGGTGTTCTTCTACCCACTGGACTTCACCTTCGTCTGCCCGTCCGAGCTGATCGCGCTGGACAACCGCATGGCTGACTTCAAGGCACGCAACGTTGAAGTGATCGCTGTATCGATCGACTCGCACTTCACTCACAACGCCTGGCGCAACACCCCAGTGAACAATGGCGGCATCGGCCAGGTGAAATACACCATGGCTGCCGACATGAAGCACGACATCGCCAAGGCTTACGACGTTGAGTCTGAAGGCGGCGTGGCTTTCCGTGGCGCGTTCCTGATCGACGACAAAGGCGTGGTTCGTTCGCAGATCATCAACGACCTGCCGCTGGGCCGTAACATGGAAGAGCTGATCCGTCTGGTCGACGCTCTGCAATTCCACGAAGAGCACGGCGAAGTCTGCCCTGCCAACTGGAAGAAAGGCGACAAAGGCATGAACGCTTCGCCAGAAGGCGTTGCGGCTTACCTGACCGAGAACGCTGCTGCCCTGTAAGGCGCAACGTCGAGGTACAAAAAAAACCGGCCCACGTGGCCGGTTTTTTTATGCGCGGTTGAAACCAGGACGATCAGTCGTCGAAGTCTTCCCAGCCGCCCATCTGTTTCCAGCGGTTGACGATGCCACAGAACAGCTCAGCGGTTTTCTCGGTGTCGTAACGCGCCGAGTGCGCTTCACGGCCGTCGAAATCGATGTCGGCAGCCTGACAGGCTTTCGCCAGTACGGTTTGACCGTACGCCAGACCGGCCAGCGTCGCGGTGTCGAAGCTGGAGAACGGGTGGAACGGGTTGCGTTTCATGTCCAGACGCGCAACGGCCGCGTTCAGGAAGCCAAGATCGAAGCTGCTGTTGTGGCCGACCAGAATCGCGCGCTTGCAGCCATTGGCCTTCAGCGCCTTGCGGATGCCCCGGAAGATGTCGGTCAGAGCGGTTTCTTCGCTCACTGCCATGCGCAGCGGGTGATCGAGCTTGATCCCGGTGAACTCCAGCGCCGCCGCTTCAATGTTGGCGCCTTCGAACGGCTCAACGCGGAAGAAGTAGGTGTGGTCCGGGTAAACAAAACCCTTTTCATCCATGGCGATGGTAGTCGCAGCAATCTCCAGCAGAGCGTCGGTGGCCGAGTTGAAGCCACCGGTCTCTACGTCAACGACAACCGGCAGGTAGCCGCGAAAGCGTGCTGCCATCGGGTGACGGGAACCGCCACCACCACTTTGACCGTCCAGTTCGTCGTCGAAATGGTCTTCACTCACGCGTGTTCCTCCAGCAGGCGCCAGCGCAGTTTTTCACCGGCGCGCAGCGGGATAACGGTCAGCTCGCCAAACGGCAGGCTGGTCGGGGCGGTCCATTCTTCACGAACCAGGGTGATGCGATCGGTATTCGCCGGCAGGCCGTAGAAGGCCGGCCCATTGAGGCTGGCAAAGGCTTCGAGTTTGTCCAGCGCGTTGCGCTGTTCGAAGGCTTCGGCATACAGCTCGATGGCGGCGTACGCGGTGTAGCAGCCGGCACAGCCGCAAGCAGCTTCCTTGGCGTGCTGAGCGTGCGGCGCCGAGTCGGTGCCGAGGAAGAACTTCGCGCTGCCACTGGTGGCGGCGTCGAGCAGGGCTTCCTGGTGCGTATTGCGCTTGAGGATCGGCAGGCAATAGAAGTGCGGCCGAATCCCGCCCACCAGCATGTGGTTGCGGTTGTACAGCAGGTGATGCGCGGTGATCGTTGCACCAACATTGGCCGAAGCCTCGTTGACGAACTGCACGGCGTCGGCGGTGGTGATGTGTTCAAACACCACTTTCAGCGTCGGGAAACGCTCGACCACACGACGCATGTGCTCATCGATGAAAATCTTTTCGCGGTCGAACACATCGACGTCGCCACGGGTGACTTCACCGTGGATCAGCAGCGGCATGCCGACTTCGGCCATGGCTTCCAGCGCCGGGAAGATCTTGTCGATGCTGGTCACACCGGAATCGGAGTTGGTGGTCGCACCGGCCGGGTACAACTTGGCGGCGTGTACGAAACCGCTGGCCTTGGCTTCACGAATTTCTTCGGGCTGGGTACGGTCGGTGAGGTACAGCACCATCAGCGGCTCAAAGCGACTGCCGGCCGGGCGGGCAGCCAGAATCCGCTGGCGATAGCCGTCGGCTTCAGCGGCGTTGCGCACCGGAGGTACCAGGTTGGGCATGATAATGGCGCGGCCAAAGGTGCGCGCAACATCGGCAACGGTATTGGGCAACACGGCACCATCGCGAAGATGAATGTGCCAGTCGTCGGGACGCAGCAGGGTCAGGCGGTCGGACATGAGGGGATTCCAGGCGGGTCAAACTGAGGCGAATGCTACCGGAAAAGACTCTTGCAGGCACTCGCTATCAAGTTTTGCGGGAACCTTCCGATATCCCGTAGGTATGCCGTAAACATAGTGTGAATCGGTCTTTGTGTTTCAGAAGCCAATGGAGCCTCCCGTGCGCCAGCGTTATTTAGCCTTGCTCAGTGTGTTTGCCAGCCTTCCGGCGATGGCGCTCACGTACCAGACCCGTCTGGAGAACATTGAGTGGACGGTCGCCGGCGACAAGTTCGAATGTCGTCTGACCCAGCCGATCACGGATTTCGGCTCGGGTGAGTTCGTGCGCAAGGCGGGCGAGCAGGCGATATTTCGTCTGAATGCCTACAACGCCATGCTCGGCGGCGGTTCAGCGACTTTGCTGGCGGCGGCTGCGCCTTGGCAGCCGGGCCGTGGTGACATCAACCTGGGCTCAGTGAGACTCGGCAGCGGCAATGTCTTGTTCAACAGTTCGCAATCCCAGGCTGGCGGTCTGATCAGTGGTCTGCTGGACGGTCGCAGCCCGGTGGTGCGCCGCGCGTCTGGCGATGGCCGAGTCTCGGAAGTGCGCCTGTTGCCGGTCAAGTTCAGCAAGGCGTTCAACGATTACCAGACGTGTGTGGCGAAATTACTGCCGCAGAATTTCGACCAGATCAAGCAGTCGCAGATCGGTTTTCCCGGCGAAGGCGTTGACCTAGATCCTGCCGCCAAGGCCAAGCTGCAAGTGATGCTCGAATTCATGAAGGCCGATCCGACGGTCAATCACATCGAGCTCGACGGCCATTCCGACAACAGCGGCAATCGCCTGACCAACCGTGAATTGTCACGTCGTCGAGCGCTGGCGGTGGTCGACTTCTTTAAGGCCAATGGCATTCAGGAATCGCAGATCACCGTGCGGTTCCATGGCGAGCAATATCCGATCGTGCCGAACACCAATGCGGCCAATCGGGCGAAGAACCGTCGGGTCAATGTCAAACTGGCGCGCGTGGCGCCAGCCACGGCTCCGGCACCACAAGCGAGCACGCCAGCCAGCACCGCGGCGACTTCCTGACCCGCGGGTCATCGTCGCGCTCTCGACAGATTCTGTCGCTTTGTCGTCTTAAGCTGTCGCGCCTCTGTAAATTATCGCGTTTGAGCGGTAGACTCCTCGGCTTTCCGTAGAACCCCGTGGAGTGATGGCATGGCGGACGTAAACAAGGTCGTTCTGGCGTATTCCGGCGGCCTGGACACTTCGGTGATCCTCAAGTGGCTGCAGGATACTTATAACTGTGAAGTGGTGACCTTCACCGCTGATCTCGGTCAAGGCGAAGAGGTCGAGCCGGCCCGCGCCAAGGCTCAGGCCATGGGCGTCAAAGAAATCTACATCGACGACCTGCGCGAAGAATTCGTGCGTGATTTCGTGTTCCCGATGTTCCGCGCCAACACCGTTTACGAAGGTGAGTACCTGTTGGGTACTTCCATCGCACGTCCGCTGATCGCCAAACGTCTGATCGAAATCGCCAACGAAACCGGCGCTGACGCCATTTCCCATGGCGCCACCGGCAAGGGTAACGACCAGGTGCGTTTCGAACTGGGCGCCTACGCGCTCAAGCCAGGCGTGAAAGTGATCGCGCCATGGCGTGAGTGGGACCTGCTGTCCCGCGAGAAACTGATGGACTACGCCGAGAAGCACGCGATCCCGATCGAGCGTCACGGCAAGAAGAAATCCCCGTACTCGATGGACGCCAACCTGCTGCACATCTCCTATGAAGGCGGCGTGCTGGAAGACACCTGGACCGAGCACGAAGAAGACATGTGGAAATGGACCGTCTCCCCGGAGAACGCTCCTGACAAAGCGCAGTACCTTGAGCTGACCTACCGCAACGGCGACATCGTTGCACTGGACGGCGTCGAAATGACTCCGGCCACCGTACTGGCGACGCTGAACAAGATCGGTGGCGCTCACGGTATCGGCCGTCTCGACATCGTCGAGAACCGTTACGTCGGCATGAAGTCCCGTGGCTGCTACGAAACCCCAGGCGGCACCATCATGCTGCGCGCTCACCGCGCTATTGAATCGATCACCCTGGACCGCGAAGTCGCTCACCTCAAAGACGAGCTGATGCCGAAATATGCCAGCCTGATCTACACCGGTTACTGGTGGAGCCCAGAGCGTCTGATGCTGCAGCAGATGATCGACGCTTCGCAGGTCAACGTGAACGGCGTTGTGCGCTTGAAGTTGTACAAAGGCAACGTGATCGTTACCGGCCGCAAGTCCGACGATTCGCTGTTCGATTCCAACATCGCGACCTTCGAAGAAGATGGTGGCGCTTACAACCAGGCCGACGCAGCGGGCTTCATCAAGCTCAATGCGCTACGCATGCGCATCGCTGCCAACAAGGGTCGCAAGCTGTTCTAAGCGTTCCAAGAACACCGCGCAATGAAAAGGGCGTCCTTGTCATCACAAGGGCGCCCTTTTTGCTTAATTCTTTGTCTGCGTCTGATTGAGGCATGTTTCTGGCCTGCGCGTTGGTGGCACCGGCGCATCTTTCAAGCCCGGCCCAACAGCGTTACTGCTTGCGAGCACAGGTTATAAACAATACAAAGCGTTTTTCCTGAGCCTCTCTTGACTTGCGTAATCTGCAGCAGTGCGTGCTGCGTCAGCAGAACATCCGAGACATGATTGGAGAGAAATACGATCACCCGGGCAGTTTTCCTGTCGATACTTCGGATGTTCTCCAGAATCGTGGTTAATTCTTTTGCAGCATCAACATCTCTTGCGTCAACGAGATGCAGGACGCTGACCCATGCGGGCAACTGAATGTTGTGCTGAACAATCAAGCCCGTATTTGTCATGATCTCCGAAGGTGGATCGGGCGCATTGTGGACTTTGCACGCCTCTTTGCATTCGACTGTTCCTGACTCGCTCGACACGATACAACTTGATAATCCAAATGCACCTTTTGAAGTTGATGCCTGCATTGGGGTGTTTCGTTTGTTTTCACGGTTATTGTTGTCGATTACTTTTAGAAAGTTCTTGTCTTTGCCGAAGTCGGAGGGTGAATAGAGAGAACGATAGTTAAAATTCAAGGTTATAAAGAAAAGGAATAACAAGTAGAACGGAAAACTGATCAGGAACCACACATAAATTTCCCTGTCCGCATTATCCAGAAATGGCAGGGAGACCGCGGCGGAGGTCTCCGAAATAGCGGCAAATATTGCAATGACTGTCATTGGGTTGGTTATTTTGCTTTTTATTTTCAGCATGTTTGAGTTCTTTTGTTTGGTCTTTCTCATAGTGGGCGACTTTATGCAAGTTGAGTTGTTATTGGGTGGGTTGTGAATGTTTATATTTATAGGAAAAATATTTGCCCGGGAATAAATATCTTGTTTCAAGTGTTTAAGATCTGTTCGAGGGTATAGCGTGGGTATGGCAGTAATTTGCTGGTTGTTGCCATTTTTATTCAATGTCAGCAATGGTGCGTCGTGGCGAAGGGCGCGCCGTTCAGGCGTGACGGGATCGACGGCGAATCACCATTTTTACGCTGTCAGGCGTAGCCTGTAAAAAATCGAAAAGAGAAATATTGACCTGTGCGAGGGAGAGAGCAGTGTCGGACATTAGAGGCGTAGAGGTTTTTTTGTAGGATTAGTCCGCATTGGCTGTAGGGTATGTCTTTCGATGCCAGTGGGTGATAGTCGTGGCATGCCTTAGAGCAAGCGACTGGGCTATTGTGCGTGTTCTAAAAATTCGAACAGCGAAACTGGACTTGCCCATGAATAAAGTGCTGATCGTGGATGATCACCCTGTCATTCGTCTTGCGGTACGTATGCTGATGGAACGTCATGGCTACGAAGTCATCGCAGAAACTGATAATGGTGTGGATGCGTTACAACTTGCTCGCGAACAAATGCCGGATATTGTCATTCTGGATATTGGAATACCAAAACTTGACGGACTTGAGGTTATTGCCCGCCTGACCTCGACCACCATGCCTATTAAAGTCCTGGTATTGACCTCGCAGGCGCCAGGGCACTTTTCGATGCGCTGCATGCAGTCGGGGGCGGCCGGCTATGTTTGTAAACAGCAGGATCTCACCGAGTTGTTGAGTGCGATCAAGGCGGTGTTGTCCGGCTACAGTTACTTTCCCAATCAGGCTCTACACACAGTGCGGACCAGTTTGGGTAATGCCAGTGAAGCCGATATGGTGGATCGCCTTTCCGGGCGCGAAATGATGGTGTTGCAGCAGTTGGCGCGGGGCAAGACGAACAAGGAAATCGCCGATGGCATGTTCCTGAGCAACAAGACCGTCAGCACCTACAAAACCCGTTTGTTGCTGAAGCTTAATGCGCGCTCATTGGTAGATCTGATCGAGTTGGCGCAGCGTAATGGGCTGGTCTGATTCTTTCAGTCGCTGACGGGGTCATGGGCCGATCGAATTCAGTGAGTTGCAAAAAGTGAAAAGCCTCCGGTTCGGGAGGCTTTCAAGTTTCAAAGATCAAAGTCGTAATCGGCCAATTGCTTTTGCAGTCGGCGCTCCTCAAGAAGGTTGTCGATGGTGCGGCGCTTGCTCAGGTTGGTCTTGGCAACTTCAACCGCCGGTTCGGCGTCATCTGCCTCCGTGGTGTCGTCGTCCAATTCCATTTCCTCTTTATCAGTACTCATAAATTACTCTCGCGCTAAGGCTGCCTTTGGCGCTCCTTATATCGACATTCCCGCGGCGGGTAAAAAAGATTTTTTCAATCGACCATTCAATAATTTCAATAGCCGGTCAATCGTCCGATGTTTTGTGTTTGTACTCGCACAGGTCTTCAATTCTGCAGCTACCGCACCGAGGCTTGCGGGCCAGACACACATAACGCCCGTGAAGAATCAGCCAGTGATGGGAGTCGAGCAGAAATTGCCTGGGTACAAACTTCATCAGCTTGTTTTCCACTTCGACCACATTCTTGCCTGGGGCGATGCCGGTCCGATTGCTGACGCGGAAGATGTGGGTGTCGACGGCCATGGTCAACTGGCGAAAAGCTGTATTGAGTACCACATTGGCGGTTTTGCGACCGACGCCGGGCAAGGCTTCGAGCTCTTCACGGGTTTGCGGGACCTCGCTGCCATGACGTTCGACCAGCAAGCGGCAGGTTTCGATGACGTTCTTGGCCTTGCTGTTGTAGAGGCCGATGGTCTTGATGTATTCGGATAGACCGTCGACACCCAACGCGTGAATTGCTGCAGGCGTATTGGCAACCGGGAACAGCTTGGCCGTGGCCTTGTTCACGCCAACGTCCGTCGACTGCGCGGAAAGAATCACCGCGATCAACAATTCAAACGGTGAGGAGTAGGCCAGTTCAGTCTTCGGTTCCGGATTGTCTTCGTGCAGGCGGCGGAAAATCTCCAGACGTTTTGCAGCATTCATGGGCGATGCGTTTCCTTGGATATCGAGTTCGGGCGAATCATCGCCTGACGCGCCGCCAACAGCAGCGCCAACAAAATAAAAGCACCGGGGATCAGCGTGATCAGGTGCAGCCCTTCGCTAAATACAACAAGACCTGGCCAATGTTCGAACAGTCCCCGGCCAAGACTACCGTGACCGACGAGTTCGCGCAGCCCGGCGAGCCCGAGCATCAATCCGCCGAACAGGCCGAAGAGTTTGAACCGCTCGGCCTGCGACTGGCGCCAGAAACCATTGTTCTCCAGCACCACGCATTGCAAGGCGATCAGGCCGACATAGAGGCCGAATGTTTGCTGCCAGGGCAGAAACCAGCGTTGCGCTAAAAGGTCTGCACAACTGCTGAAGGTCGCGGCGAGCAAGATGCTGGCGAGCAACACGCTGTTTTCTGTGAGCCGTGGCCGCAAAGCAGGCATGCACAGGCCATACAGGCCCACGACAGTGGCGAACATCAACAATGTCCCCAGTGCACCTGCCAATGAGTCAGTGGTGCCAAGCAGCAGCGTCAGCATCAAAGTATTCGAGAGAACTGCCGACCGGTTCATGTTTCGCTCCCCAGCAGCGCCGCACGATGTTCGTCGAAGTAGCGCAGGGCATCATGGATCGCGCTGATGACTGCGCGGGAGGTGATGGTCGCGCCGGCTACTTGATCAAATTGTCCCTGATCCTTTTTCAACGCCCAGCCCGCATCTGTCGGCTCCTTGCTCGATGTGCCGGTAAACGTCTGCAACCAGGTATTCGGCCAGTCTCCCAAATGCCCGCCGAGTCCCGGTGTTTCGGTTTGTTTGAGGGTTTTTACACCGAGCAATTTGCCGTTGGCATCGATGGCGATCAACAGTTCGATGGCGCCCGCATAACCCTGGGTCTGACTGCGCAGCAGGATCGCAACGGTCTGGCCGCGTTCGGTCGCGCGATAGCCTCCCGTCAACGTGCTGTGGCTCAAGGTCGTGTCTGCCAGGGCCATGGGATGCTCGAGCGGTTGATTGTCGTAGGCATCGAGTGGAAGCAGATCAAGGAGTTTGCGACTTTCAATCAAGCGCTGTTCGGCGGCGATCTGCGGTGCATTAATACGTTGAACAAAGAAGGTCGCAGCGATGCCGATAACCGCCAACAGCAGCACTATAAACGCGCTGGCCGTGCGATTCATGGGCGTACCTCGGACTGACGGGCTGCGGAAAATCGCTCCAGCGCCGGCACGCAAAGATTCATCAGCAGCACCGCGAACGCCACGCCATCCGGGTATCCGCCCCAGGTTCGAATCACGTAAGTCAGCAGCCCGGCGCCGACGCCGAACAGCAGACGGGCAAGCGCGCTTTTAGCGCCAGAGACCGGTTCAGTGATGATAAAGAACGCCCCCAGCATCGTCGCGCCACTGAGCAGGTGGAACAGCGGTGACCCATGCGAGTCCGACCCGGAACCCTTCCAGCACAGCAGACTGATGATAAACAGACTGGCAAGCATGCCCACCGGCGCATGCCAACCAAAGACCCGGCGTTGCAGCAAAAACAACCCGCCAGCGAGAAACGCCAGATTCACCCATTCCATACCGTGTCCGCCCCATCGACCGAAGGCTGGATTGCTGGCGAACATTTCGTCCATGGTCAGGCTTTTGTTGATGCGCAGGCTGTCCAGCGCCGTGGCCTGTGCCCAAGCGTCTGGTGCCTGACCTGCGCCGAATACCTGTTGAAACGTTGCCGTCAGATCCAGGCCATGGGCCGGCCAATGGGTCATCGGTTGCGGGAACATCACCATGGCCAGGGCAAACCCGAGCATCGCCGGATTGAACGGATTTTTACCGACACCGCCGTATATGTGCTTGCCGAATAACAGTCCCGTAGCCATCGCCGTGACCGTCAGCCACCAGGGGCAATAGGGTGGCAGGGCGGCAGCCAGCAATGTCGCGCTGACCAGCGCACTGCCGTCGCTCAGCGCTGATTGAATGGGCTGTCGACGCAGACGGAGGACGGCGGCCTCGACCATCATCGCGGCAACGATCGCCAGCAGCAGATTGATCAACACGCCCCAACCGTACGACCAGAACAATGCCAGCATCCCCGGCAAGGCTGCCAGCAACACCAGCTTCATTGCCTGTTGCAGGCGATTGTCCGGTGCCTCAAGGGGCAACATGATCTTGCACCTGGCGCTCGGCGTTTTGCAGGCGGGCGCGGGCCTTTTCGAGGATTTCGGTGGGTGTATCGGCACGCCGTTCGAGTTTGTTGAGGTCCGCGCGGGCGTAGGCCAATTCGGTTTTCAACTGGCGAAACTGGCTGTCGATCGGGCGTTTTTCGACGCGCACCAGGTCAGGCAATGGTTGATCGCTTGTGGCTTCGGCGGCGTGCAGGGCCTGTTCGGCTTCGCGCAGAGCCTGTTCTAGCGCTGCGACTTGCTCGGGCGCTGCTTCGGCGGTTTGAGCTTTTTTCAGTTCGGCACGGCGCATGGCCAACTGGATTTTTGCCCGCTTCAAGTCGGCGTCCTTCGCCGGTGCCGTGACTGCCGGGGCAGGCGGGGCGCTGCTTTCAAGTTTCGCCAGGGCCTGTTCGGCCGCTTCGAACTGCTGCTGCAACACCATCAACTGTGTCTGCTGCTCGAACGTCGGCGGATGGCCGAAAGCTTTCAACGATTTGTGCAATTGCGCACGGCTCATCGCCACATCGATCTTGGCTTTCTTCAGCGCCGCGTCGACGGTGGCGGCTTTCTGCGCCCGCACCCGTTCCAATGCCGCCTGCACCGGATCGGTTGCGCTCACTTCAGGCTGCGCCGCCCGTTTCGCCCGCGCTTCACGTTCAGCCTGTTTCTGTTGTTCTTCGCGGTGCAAGCGCTCGTTTCGGCGCTCGAAGCGTTGACGCGCGTGATCGCGTTTGGCCGCGCGTGCACGCTGCTCGTCGAGACTGAAGGCGAGGCCGCCGACGACTGGCAATGTGCTCGACGGCAATGGATGCATTTCGATGCAATCCACCGGACACGGTGCGACACACAGATCGCAACCGGTGCATTCGTCGATGATGACCGTGTGCATCAATTTCGCCGCGCCGACAATCGCGTCGATCGGGCAGGCCTGAATGCACTTGGTGCAGCCGATGCATTCGGCTTCACGGATGAACGCCACTTGCGGCGGCGCCGAGCCGCGACTGCTGTCCAGCTCCAGCACCGGCACTCTCAGCAGCTCAGCCAGCGCCGCGATGGTTTCGTCACCGCCCGGCGGGCACTTGTTGATCGGCTCGCCCTCGGCAATGCCTTGCGCATAGGGCTTGCAACCGGGATGGCCGCACTTGCCGCACTGGGTCTGCGGCAGGAGGGCATCGATGCGTTGAATCAGACTCATGTTTTGATCAATCCACTGAATCCGAGAAAAATCACTGCGATCAGTCCGGCGCCGATCAGATCAATCGGCAGGCCGCGAAAGGGCAGGGGAATAACGTTGTCGGCCGTGCGCTCGCGCAAATCGCTGAACAGGCTCAGTACCAGCCAGAAACCCAGCCCGGCGCCGAGACTCAGCGCGATTGCACGCGGCAGGCCTTGATCGTTTTGCGCGTTGATCAGCGCCAGCCCGAGTACACCGGCGTTGCCCAGCAACAAAGGCCATAACCCGTCGAACGGCAGACCCGGTCGCCAGCGCGCCAGCAGTTTGAGCAGCGGTGCGATCAGCAACACGCTCAAAGGCAAAAACACGAACAGGCGCAGGGCTTCAAGGTGAAGTGGCACCAGCAGCCAATGCCAGAGGGCGTAACCGGTCACACCGACCACCAACATCAAGGACAACGTCGCCAGCCCCAGCGCATGCACCTGCCGACGACTGCCCGCCAGCAGCGGATCGACGCCCAGCGGCCAGTGCAACACGAAGTTGTTGAGCAGGGCGGCACTGATCAGCGTAAGCACGAGTTCGGTCATGGTTCTGCCGGCTAAGCGGGAGGAGGTCTCTTAAGGTTAGGCATTATCCGGCACCCACGTGGGGTGGGCCAGATATGAAAAATCCCACCGGCATGCGGGACACGCCGGTGGGATCGATTTGTTGCAGGGCCTTACTTGATGCGCTGACCCGGCTTGGCGCCGCTGTCCGGGCTCAGCAGGTAGATTTCTTCACCACCAGGGCCGGCCGCCATCACCATGCCTTCGGAGATACCGAACTTCATTTTCCGTGGCTTGAGGTTGGCGATCATCATGGTCAGGCGACCGTCGAGCTTGGACGGATCCGGGTAAGCGCTCTTGATTCCGGAGAACACGTTGCGTTGCTCGTCACCGATGTCCAGGGTCAGGCGCAGCAGCTTGTCGGCACCTTCGACGTGTTCAGCCTTGACGATCAGCGCGACGCGCAGGTCGATGGCGGCAAAAGCGTCGAAGTCGATTTCCGGCGACAGCGGATCCTTGGCCAGTTCGCCGTTGCCTGCAGGCGCGGCAGCGCCGGTGTCGGTCTGGCTGGCGGTCAGGTCTTCTTTAGAGGCGTCGCTCATGGCTTGCACTTTTACCGGGTCGATGCGGGTCATCAACGGTTTGAATTCGTTCAACTGGTGGTTGGCCAGCAGAGTGGTGTGGTCGTTCCAGGTCAGCGGGGCGACGTTGAGGAACGCCTCGGCATCGGCGGCCAGCAGCGGCAGCACCGGTTTGAGGAAGATCACCAGTTGGCGGAACAGGTTGATGCCGGTGGCGCAGATCGCCTGAACCTCATCCTGCTTGCCTTCCTGCTTGTTCAGCGACCACGGGGCCTTGTCGGCGATCCACGCGTTGGCGCGGTCGGCCAGGGCCATGGTTTCACGCATGGCGCGGGCGAAGTCGCGGGCTTCATAGGCATCGGCAATGCTTGGCGCAGCCGCGAGGAACGCTTCGGTCAGCTCTGGCGCGGCATTGTTGTCGACCAGCAGGCCGCCGTTACCCTTGTGGATGAAACCGGCGCAACGGCTGGCAATGTTGACCACTTTGCCGACCAGGTCGGAGTTGACCTTCTGCACGAAGTCTTCGAGGTTCAGGTCGAGGTCATCGACGCCACGGCCCAGTTTGGCCGCGTAGTAATAGCGCAGGTATTCCGGCGACAGGTGATCCAGATACGTACGGGCCTTGATGAAGGTGCCGCGCGACTTGGACATCTTCTGGCCGTTGACGGTCAGGTAGCCGTGCACGTTGATGCCGGTCGGCTTGCGGTAGCCCGCGCCTTCGAGCATCGCTGGCCAGAACAGCGCGTGGAAGTTGACGATGTCCTTGCCGATGAAATGGTACAGCTCGGCGGTGGAATCCTTGCCCCAGAACGCGTCGAAGTCCAGTTCCGGCGTACGGTTGCAAAGGTTCTTGAAGCTGGCCATGTAGCCGATTGGCGCGTCCAGCCACACGTAGAAATACTTGCCCGGCTCGCCTGGGATCTCGAAACCGAAGTACGGCGCATCGCGGGAGATGTCCCACTGTTGCAGGCCGGCGTCCAGCCATTCGGCGATCTTGTTGGCCACGGCGTCTTGCAGCGTGCCGCTGCGGGTCCAGGTCTGCAGCATTTGCTGAAAGTCTGGCAGCTTGAAGAAGAAGTGCTGGGAATCCTTGAGCACCGGGGTGGCGCCGGAGATTGCCGACTTCGGATCCTTCAGGTCGGTCGGGGCGTAGGTCGCACCGCATTTTTCGCAGTTGTCGCCGTACTGGTCTTCGGTGCCGCATTTCGGGCAGGTGCCCTTGATGAAGCGGTCGGCCAGGAACATTTTCTTTTCCGGGTCGAAATACTGGGTGATCGAACGTTGGGCGATGTGCCCGGCGTCACGCAGCTTCAGGTAGATCTGGCTCGACAGCTCACGGTTTTCTTCGGCGTGAGTGGAGTGGAAGTTGTCGAAATCGACCAGGAACTCGGCAAAGTCGGCGCTGTGTTCAGCCTGCACATTGGCGATCAGTTGTTCCGGGGTGATGCCTTCCTTTTCCGCGCGCAGCATGATCGCCGAACCGTGGGCGTCGTCGGCGCAGACATAGATGCACTGGTTGCCGCGATGCTTCTGGAAGCGCACCCACATATCGGTCTGGATATATTCCAGCATATGGCCAAGGTGAATCGAACCGTTGGCGTAGGGCAGGGCGCTGGTGACGAGGATCTTGCGTGGTTCGGACATGTGGGGCTTCGCTACTTGATGAAACGGAGGTCGGCCACTATAAAGCGCCGGCGCATATTTTTCACCCTGTGCGCCTGTTTCCCGATGCGGCAACCGCAATAACCGGATGGACTGAGCCCTATACATTGTGGCGAGGGAGCTTGCTCCCGCTGGGTGGCGAAGCCGCCCCATCCCGGTAATGTCAGATGCACCGGATCAGCCTGATTGCGACTGCTGCGCAGCCGAGCGGGAGCAAGCTCCCTCGCCACAAAGGCGCGGCGAATTATAAAACGCCTGACCACAAACGAATCCGCGGGGTACGATACCCGCCATCTATTCCCAGTCTTGTTATCGGAGTTGCCCATGAGCGCCGTCACTCGCGCAGCGGTGGAAGCCGTCCTCAGCCAATACACCGACCCTTACCTGAACCAGGACCCGGTCAGCGCCGGTTGCGTGAAAAACATCGAGATCGTCGGTGACCGCGTCAATGTGCAGCTGGAAATCGGTTATGCCGCCGGTCTGTTCAAGAGCGGCTGGGCGCAACTGCTGCAACTGGCCATCGAAAACCTCGACGGCGTGGTGATCGCCAAGGTTGAAGTGAACAGCGTGATCGCCGCGCACAAGGCGCAGGCGCAGATTCCCGGGCTGGCCAACGTCAAGAACGTGGTCGCCGTGGCTTCCGGCAAGGGCGGTGTGGGCAAATCGACCACTGCCGCCAACCTCGCACTGGCCCTGGCCCGTGAAGGCGCCAAGGTCGGCATTCTCGACGCCGATATCTACGGCCCGAGCCAGGGCATCATGTTCGGCATCCCTGAGCGTACCCGTCCTGAAGTCAAGGAACAGAAATGGTTTGTGCCGCTCAAGGCACACGGTGTGGAAGTCATGTCGATGGCGTTCCTCACCGACGACAACACGCCGATGGTCTGGCGCGGGCCGATGGTCTCCGGTGCGCTGTTGCAACTGGTCACGCAAACCGCGTGGGGCGATCTGGATTATCTGGTCATCGACATGCCGCCGGGTACCGGCGACATCCAGCTGACCCTGGCGCAGAAAGTCCCGGTGGCCGGTGCGGTGATCGTCACCACGCCACAGGATCTGGCGCTGCTGGACGCGCGCAAAGGCGTGGAAATGTTCCGCAAGGTCAACATTCCGGTGCTGGGTGTGGTGGAAAACATGGCCGTGCACATCTGCTCGAACTGCGGGCATGCCGAGCATCTGTTCGGTGAGGGCGGTGGCGAGAAACTGGCGACCCAGTACGGTGTGGAACTGCTGGCTTCGCTGCCGCTGTCGATGCTGATCCGCGAGCAGGCCGATGGCGGCAAGCCGACGGTGATCGCCGAGCCGGACAGCCAGATTGCCATGGTCTATCAGGAACTGGCCCGCCACGTCGGCGCGCGGATTGTGTTGCAGGAAGCGGCGACGCCGGCGATGCCGAATATCACCATCAGCGACGATTGATGACTCAGCAACACTGAAAAAAACTGTGGGAGCGACGGTGCGACGATTCGACCTGCTCGCTCCCACATTTGGTTTTGTAGTGGGGGTTAGATCCGCAGCCCGCCATCCATCTCCAGAATCCGACCGGTGTAATAGTCGTTCTCGAAGATATACGCCGCCGAATGGGCGATCTCTTCCGGCTTGCCCATGCGCTTGAGCGGGATCCCCGAAGTCATTTTCTCCAGCGCTTCCGGCTTCATGCCCAGGGTCATCTCGGTTTCGATGAAGCCCGGCGCAATGCCCGCCACACGAATGCCATAACGCGCCAGCTCCTTGGCCCAGGTCACGGTCGCCGCAGCCACACCAGCCTTGGCGGCCGAATAGTTGGTCTGGCCAACATTGCCGGCACGTGAGATCGACGAGATGTTGATGATCGCGCCGCTGTTTTTCAGCTCGACCATTTTCGCCGCCACTTCACGGGTGCAAAGGAACACACCGGTCAGGTTGACGTCGATCACCGCCTGCCATTGTGCCAGGCTCATCTTGGTCATTTCGCCGTCCTTGACCTTGAGCAGCAGGCCATCTCGGAGGATCCCGGCGTTGTTGATCAAACCGTGGATCGCGCCAAAGTCGGCGGCGACCTGAGCGACCATGTGCTCGACCTGTTCTTCATTGGCCACGTTGCACAGATAGCTGCGGGCTTCGACGCCCTTGGCTTTGCAGGCCGCGACCGCGTCGTCGAGTTTTTCCTGATTGAGGTCGACCAGCGCGAGCCTGGCGCCTTTGCCGGCGAAATACTCGGCCATCGAACGGCCCAAACCCTGGCAACCGCCAGTGATAATGATTACTTTGTCGTTGAGTTGCATTCGCATGCCCCGATAGCAGTCTGAGTCGTTTTTGTTTTCAGCGACTCCCAATCTGCAACGGCCGTGGCTAGGTTGCACATGAGAGTTGCCCGCCGGCGTGACTGGGACTTGATCCCGGGCGCCTGTCCGTTTTTTCGACGGATTCTATTTAAGGAGTCATAAATTGAGCGTTGAAGTGGCCAAGAATGCCCGAGAATTGCTTCTCAAGGAATACCGGGGAGTGCTGTCGACGCACTCGAAATCGATGCCCGGTTTTCCTTTTGGCTCCGTGGTGCCTTACTGCCTGGATGAGCAGGGTCGGCCGCTGATCCTGATCAGCCGCATCGCGCAGCACACCCACAACCTGCAAAAAGACCCGAAGTGCTCGATGCTCGTCGGCGAGCGCGAGGCTGACGACGTGCAAGCCGTGGGGCGCCTGACCTATCTGGCCGAAGCGCAAAAACTAGAAGACGCCGCTGCCATCGACGCCGCCGCCGAGCGTTACTACCGTTATTTCCCGGATTCGCAGAACTACCACAAGGCCCACGATTTCGACTTCTGGGTGCTGAACCCGGTGCGTCATCGCTACATCGGCGGTTTCGGCGCGATTCACTGGATTGAGCAACTGACCCTGGCCAACCCGTTCGCCGGCAAGGCTGAAATAAGCATGGTCGAGCACATGAACAGCGACCACGCCAAAGCTATCGCGCACTATGTCGACCTCGCCGGTCTGCCGAAAAACGTGCCGGCGCAACTGGCCGGGATCGACAGCGAAGGCATGCACCTGCGCATCGGTCAGGCGCTGTACTGGCTGCCGTTTCAAGCGCCTTGTCATACGCCGATACAAGTGCGCGAGGCCTTGGTTTCTCTGGCTCACGCCGAGGTCTGGCCAAAAAATGCAGTGGCCGACGCTTGAATTCACGAAAGCGCGACGTCATCTAAGGCTTACTGCAAGGCATTTCTTGCGTTGAGGAAACTTTGATGCGCCCTTTTCTGTTGCTCTTTCTGCTGTTTCCAGTGCTGGAGCTGTTCGTATTCGTCAAAGTGGCAGGCTCTATCGGGTTTTTCCCGGCCCTGCTGCTGATCATTCTCGGCTCGATGTTCGGCGTGTTCGTGCTGCGCGTCGCCGGTCTGGCCACGGCCCTGCGTGCCCGTGAAAGCCTGAACCGCGGCGAACTGCCTGCGCAAACCATGCTGGAAGGGCTGATGCTGGCGTTAGCCGGTGGCTTGTTGATCCTGCCGGGCTTCATCAGTGATGTGGTCGGTCTGGTCATGCTGCTGCCCATCAGCCGTCGGTTGCTGGCGAACAAAATGCGCCAGCGCGCCGAAGAACAGGCCATGCGCCAACGCGCGTTCGCCGATGACTTGCAACCCCGTGGCGGTCCCGCACCGCGTCAGCCTCTGGGCCGCGAGGGTGATGTGATCGAAGGCGAGTTCGAACATCGCGACAGCAAGTAACTGCTATCTCTACACGGCACCTTCGGGTGCCGTGTTCGTTTATGAGCGGCTTTTGCGCAGAACATCAGTGAAAAATTTTTAGCCCCGCCCTTGTAATAAGCTTATGCGCCCTTATGTATCGGTCACCGAAAGGTTTCCGGTATTTGAACCGGACAGACTTCCGCGGCTCGCTTGACGAGACGCAACCGGCGCAGGCCGGATTTGTTAAACCCGCCGGGACTACACCGGCCGATGAAAACCACAATTAGGAGAGATCGACAATGAAGCTTCGTCCTCTGCATGACCGCGTCGTTATCCGTCGCAGCGAAGAAGAAAAGAAAACCGCTGGCGGTATCGTCCTGCCAGGTTCGGCTGCTGAAAAAGCCAACCACGGTGTGATTCTCGCTGTAGGCCCGGGCAAAGCTCTGGAAAACGGTGAAGTGCGCGCACTGTCCGTTAAGGAAGGCGACAAGGTTGTGTTCGGTCCTTACTCCGGCAGCAACACAGTGAAAGTCGACGGCGAAGACCTGCTGGTAATGAGCGAGAACGAAATCCTCGCTGTTATCGAAGGCTGATACCCCGCTCATTTTCCCGCTACTACAAAGTATTTAAGGAATATCGATCATGGCTGCTAAAGAAGTTAAGTTCGGCGATGCCGCCCGCTCCAAGATGCTCAAGGGCGTCAACGTTCTGGCTGACGCGGTAAAAGCGACCCTGGGCCCGAAAGGCCGTAACGTGATCCTCGAGAAGAGCTTCGGCGCTCCGACCATCACCAAGGACGGCGTTTCCGTCGCCAAAGAAATCGAACTCGAAGATCGCTTCGAAAACATGGGCGCGCAGCTGGTCAAAGACGTTGCCTCCCGTGCCAACGATGACGCCGGTGACGGTACTACCACTGCGACCGTTCTGGCTCAGTCGATCGTCAACGAAGGCCTGAAAGCCGTCGCTGCCGGCATGAACCCGATGGACCTCAAGCGCGGTATCGACAAAGCGACCATCGCGATCGTCAAAGAGCTGAAAGCCCTGTCCAAGCCATGCGCTGACACCAAGGCAATCGCTCAGGTCGGCACCATCTCCGCCAACTCCGACAACTCCATCGGCGACATCATTGCCGAAGCCATGGAAAAAGTCGGTAAAGAAGGCGTGATCACCGTTGAAGAAGGCTCGGGCCTGGAAAACGAACTGTCGGTTGTAGAAGGCATGCAGTTCGACCGTGGCTACCTGTCCCCGTACTTCGTCAACAAGCCGGACACCATGGTTGCCGAGCTCGACGGCCCGCTGATCCTGCTGGTCGACAAGAAGATCTCGAACATCCGCGAAATGCTGCCAGTGCTGGAAGCCGTTGCCAAAGCCGGCCGTCCACTGCTGATCGTGGCCGAAGACGTTGAAGGCGAAGCCCTGGCGACTCTGGTTGTGAACAACATGCGTGGCATCGTTAAAGTCGCTGCCGTCAAGGCACCAGGCTTCGGCGACCGTCGCAAGGCCATGCTGCAGGACATCGCCGTTCTGACCGGCGGTACCGTTATCTCCGAAGAGATCGGCCTGAGCCTGGAAAGCACCACTCTGGAGCACCTGGGTAACGCCAAGCGCGTAACCCTGTCCAAGGAAAACACCATCATCGTTGACGGTGCTGGCGTTGAAGGCGACATCCAGGCGCGTATCGCTCAGATCCGTGCTCAGGTTGCTGAAACTTCCTCGGACTACGACCGTGAAAAACTGCAAGAGCGTCTGGCCAAGCTGTCCGGCGGCGTTGCAGTGATCAAGGTTGGCGCTGGTTCCGAAGTTGAAATGAAAGAGAAGAAAGCCCGCGTTGAAGACGCCCTGCACGCAACCCGTGCAGCCGTTGAAGAAGGCGTGGTACCTGGCGGTGGCGTGGCGCTGATCCGTGCTCTGGAAGCCCTGACCGAACTGACCGGCGACAACGCTGACCAGAACGTCGGTATCGCTGTGCTGCGTCGCGCTGTTGAAGCGCCGCTGCGTCAGATCGCTGCCAACTCCGGTGACGAGCCAAGCGTAGTCGTCAACGAAGTCAAGAACGGCAAAGGTAACTTCGGTTACAACGCTGCTTCCGGCGAATACGGCGACATGATCGAAATGGGCATCCTGGACCCAACCAAGGTAACCCGTTCGGCTCTGCAAGCTGCAGCCTCGATCGGCGGTCTGATCCTGACCACCGAAGCCGCTGTTGCTGATGCACCGAAGAAAGAAGGCTCGGCTGGCGGCGGTATGCCAGACATGGGCGGCATGGGTGGCATGGGCGGCATGATGTAAGCCAGCCTTACCCCCGTAACGCAAAACCCCGCTGACGCGAGTCAGCGGGGTTTTTTATTGCCCGTATTTTAGCGTTACACCAATCCCCTGTGGGAGCGAGCCTGCTCGCGAAGGCGTCGGATCAGCCCACATTAATGTTGAATGACACACCGCATTCGCGAGCAGGCTCGCTCCCACAATTGGATCTATATTTCAGGCGCTGACCGGTTGTGCCTTGACCACGGCCTCGGTTTTCACCGCCGGGCGATACAGCACCCAGTAATACGACCCCAGGCAAATCAGCCAGCAGAAAATCGCCGTCCACACGTTGTGCGAAAAGAAGTGCGCGCCCTGCATCATCCGGCTGATCGAGAACACCGAGCCCAACGCAAAGGCAAAGATAAACGCCTGCTTGGCCAGACGCGGACGGCGATCACGCAGTACAAAGAACAGCGCAAACAAGGTGAACCCCGTCGCCGCATGACCACCGGGCCAGCAACGGCCGGGCTTGTCGGTCTGAGGACGATGTTCCATCAGTTTGCTGTAGGTTTCATGCCCGCCGAACTGCTCCAGGCTCCATGGGCATTGCACCGCCGTCACGGCTTTGACCGGGGTGACGAACGAGGTCGCCAGGCCCAGCGACAGCACCAGACAGCCCAGTTCACGTTTGAAGGGCTTCAGTCTGTCGATGAAAAACGAGCCGAGAAAACCCAGCACCGCAAACACCGAAAACGCGATCACCACCTGTTTGGCGCGATCGTGCAGGATGTCTTCGAGGAAAAAACTGTGGCGACCGATGAAGTCACCGGCGACCGGGTCATAGAACAGCCGGGCCAGATCCATGTCCAGGTCGGTCAGTTCGAGCAGCACCAGAACGATCGCCGCAATGGTGGGTATTCCCAGGCACAGCCACAGGTTCAGCGGTCTGGAAGCAGGGCGGGCAGAAGTCGACGCCATGGGCAATTCCTTGGTCGTAAGTGGGGTCTGAAGAGCGCAACCGCGCGGAGTCTGCGCGCGCTGGCGTCGCCGATTTGTTAACCGAAGGTGAAAAAAACGTTGGCAGGCGCAATGAGCGTTTTTCTTGCCAGACAACCCGACGCACGCCTAGCCCTGAGCCACACTTGGCCGTAAGCTGCGCGGGCCAAGACGGCCGTTACCCCGTACGGAGGAGGTGCCCATGCGAATTCTATTGGTCGAAGACAACCGCGACATCCTGGCCAATCTGGCCGATTATCTGGGCCTCAAGGGCTATACGGTCGATTGCGCCCAAGACGGCCTGTCGGGCCTGCATCTGGCCGCCACCGAGCATTACGACCTGATCGTGCTCGACATCATGTTGCCCGGCATCGATGGCTACACCCTGTGCAAACGCCTGCGTGAAGACGCCCGTCGGGACACGCCGGTGATCATGCTCACTGCGCGCGATCAACTGGACGACCGTTTGCAGGGCTTCAAGTCCGGGGCGGACGATTACCTGATCAAGCCCTTTGCCTTGTCTGAACTCGCTGCGCGGGTCGAAGCGGTGATGCGACGTGCTCAAGGTGGTGGCCGCCGGGCCCTGAAGGTCGCAGACCTGAGTTATGACCTCGACACGCTGGAAGTGACCCGCGAAGGCAAACTGCTGAAACTCAACCCGGTCGGCCTGAAGCTATTGGCCGTTTTGATGCAGAAGAGCCCGCACGTGCTGCGCCGGGAAATTCTCGAAGAAGCGCTGTGGGGCGATGATTGCCCGGACAGCGATAGCCTGCGCAGCCACGTTCACCAACTGCGACAAGTCATTGATAAACCGTTTGCCAAACCACTGCTGCACACCGTGCACGGGGTGGGTTACCGGCTGGCCGACGTGTAATGGAGTTCAGGCAAAGTCTTTCCCAGCGGATCATCATTGCTTTTGCCTTGATGAGCGCACTTGTGGCCGGCGCTTTCGCGATGGGCATCGTCGCGACCGTGCACCTGGTGGAAGAGAAGCTGATTTCGGCGGGGCTGGGCGGCGATCTGCAACGGCTTCTGCTGATGGACAATGTCTCGGACTGGAGCCATCGCCCGGAACCCGACCAGTTGTTCTATTTCAGTGGCGGGCCGGGTGATTTCGAACTACCCAAGGACTTGCGTCATCTCGACTCGGGTTTCCATGAAGTGTTCCGCGAGCAGCTGTCGTATCACGCGATGGTCGAGATCGTCGACGGTCGGCGTTATGTGCTGCTGCAGGATCAAAGCGATTTCGAAGAGCGCGAGCGCGTGCTGTTTGCCGTGGTGCTGGTGGGTTTTGTGCTCAGCCTGGCCCTGGCGGTATTCCTCGGTTGGGTGCTGGCGCGCAAGGTGATGGCGCCAGTGGTGCGACTGGCCCGGCAGGTGCGTCATCGTGATCAGCTGCTCGGCCTGGCGCCGCCGCTGGCGCCGGATTATGCGGCAGACGAAGTCGGCGAACTGGCGGTAGCGTTCGATGCCACGCTGGGGCGCCTGCGTCAGGCGCTGACGCGTGAAAGATTGTTCACCAGCGATGTCAGTCACGAATTGCGCACGCCGTTGATGGTCTTGGCCAGCTCTTGCGAGCTGCTGCTGGAAAACCCGGCCATCGATCAGCGTGGGCGCAATCAGGTCGAGCGCATTGCCCGGGCCAGTGAGGAAATGCGCGAGCTGGTGCAAACCTTCCTGATGCTCGCCCGCTCCCAACGCGAAGACGCCGGTTCGGCGCCGCAACAGAATCTCACCCAAGTCGCGAACAGCCTGCTCTGTGTGTGGCGTGAGTTGATCGAAAGCAAAGGACTGACCTTGCAGTTTGAGCCGGGACATCCGTCGACCACGTGCTACAACGCAACGTTGTTGACTGCGGTGATGGGCAACCTGTTGCGCAACGCTTGTCACTACACCGAGAAGGGCTTCATTCGCCTGACACTCACGGCCAACGGCTTTGTGGTGGAAGACTCGGGTGTCGGCATTCCGGAAGAAAAACGCGAAGCCATGTTCGAGCCTTTCGTGCGTGGCAGCGAGAAGCGTGGCGAGGGCTTGGGCTTGGGATTGTCGCTGGTTCAGCGGATCTGCGAGAACCAGGGCTGGACTGTCAGCCTGAGCACGATGGAACCCAATGGCTGCCGCTTCGAGGTAGATCTGGGCAAAATCTGACGCACGGAGTGGCTCGATGCTACTCCCTCCTTCCTGTCTAATTCCTGTATAACGCTGTAATAATTTGTCTGTTTACCGGACATTTTTTTCACAAATGGATGACCTGACGCTGACACGCCGCTCCTTAAGGTGGTGACATCAGCAATTCAGGAGTTCAGGTGATGGCCGGTCCGATCAAACTCGATTTTTCCGAGAAGTACGACGATCAACACGCGCAGAAATACCTGCGCAAGCACAAAGAAAGCCTTGGACGGCGTCTCTCCCACTGGCGTGACGAACAGATGGCCCGCAAGGCGCTGGCGTCGGTGGGTGAACCGGGACTGGTGCTGGATCTGCCTTGCGGTGCCGGGCGTTTCTGGCCCTTGTTGGGCGAAAAGGCCAACCGGGTGATTATCGGCGCGGACAATTCCGAGTCGATGATCAAGACGGCAATGCAGTCGCAACCGGCCGATGTAGTGAAACGGGTACAACCCTTGCACACCTCTGCATTCGACATTGCCTTGCCTGATAACGCCGTCGACAGCATTTTCTGCATGCGTCTGCTCCACCACATCGGTGAAGCCGAGCATCGCCGGGCGATTCTGCGCGAATTCGAGCGCGTTACCCGGGACAGTGTGATCGTTTCGCTGTGGGTTGATGGCAATTTCAAAGCCTGGAAACGCCAGCGAGCCGAGCGCAACCGTGACAAACGCGAGTACCAGAATCGCTTTGTGTTACCGGCCGCTACGGTGGAAAAGGAGTTTGAGGAAGCAGGTTTTCGGATTCAGGAACAACTGGACTTTATTCCGCTCTACGCCATGTGGCGGGTTTACGTATTACGCAAGAGGTAACAGGATGGCAGTGCAATTTGCAGCGGAAACGGACGTCGCTCCGCAAGATCGCTTTGACTTTTACTGGAACCAGCGCGGCGAGTGGGTGGAAGAACCCAACGTTCGACGCGGCGGGGAAAGTGGCGTGCAAAGGGTCGTGGGGCGTGATGGTCAACTGCTGTATGCCAAACGCCAGACCGGTCATATCTATCGCAGTTGGTTGCACCCTTTTGGTCGTCCTACTGTTTTGCGTGAACTTGATGCGCTGACCGGCGTGAGCAAGCTCGGCGTGCGCGTGCCGCAAATCGTTTTCTGCGGCGCCCAGCCTGATCCGCAGCACAAATGGCGTGCATTGCTGGTCACCAAGTCCCTGGACGGTTTCCAGGAACTGGAACATTGGCTAGCGGCTGCCGGCGGTCGCGATCAGTGCGGCGATGTGGTGTATGAGCGTGTGCTCAAGGACCTCGCCGAGAACCTGGCCCGCATGCACAAGGGCCGTTGGCAGCACAGCTGCATCTACATCAAGCACGTGTTTGTGCGTGTGACGGGCGAAGGCGAATCGGCCAAGGTCGAGGTCGCTTTGATCGATCTGGAGAAATGCCGCCAGCGTCTGACCGCCTATCGCGCCGCTTCCCACGACATGAAGCAATTGCGTCGCCATTCGTCGTTCCGCGACACGGACTGGAAGAAACTCGTCTACTTTTATGAGACGGCGTTTGGCAGCGCTATCAAAGGTTTATAGCGATGAAACTAGAAATTGCACGAGGTTTGTTTTTGGTTGGAGCCTTGGCAGTTGCGTCATTGGCGGTGGCTGCCTGGGAGCAGCCTCGCATGCAGGTGGTTGGCGCGTCGGTAGACGGCGCCCACTGCGCAGTCCCACGGGTGGCGAAAGCCTCCGTGGCGACCCAACCCGATCATGATTTGTTGTTGTTCATGTTCGGTCTTTCTCAAGGGATGAGGCCGCAAAGTTGAACCGAATGAAGCCCACATAAAAGGCCTCGCAGATGCGAGGCCTTTTTTTATGCAAGCAAGATCAAAAGATCGCAGCCTTCGGCAGCTCCTACATGGATCGGTGTAGGAGCTGCCGAAGGCTGCGATCTTTTGCTTTCAAGGCTTATCGGGTTTCGCCAGCAAGGTGTAAACACACGGCAAGACGAACAGCGTAAACAACGTGCCAATCGACATCCCCGTGGCAATCACCATGCCGATATCAAAGCGGCTGACCGCGCCGGCACCGGTGGCGAGAATCAACGGCACCATGCCAAACACCATCGCCGCCGTGGTCATCAACACCGGTCGCAAACGAATCGCTGCCGCTTCCTCAACGGCTTCACGCGCCGTCAAGCCTTTGTCCTTGCGTAGCTGGTTGGCGAACTCGACGATCAGGATGCCGTGCTTGCTGATCAGCCCGATCAGCGTCACCAGCCCGACCTGGGTGTAGATGTTCATACTCGACCAGCCGAGGAACAGCGGAATCAACGCGCCACAGATCGACAACGGCACCGTCACCAGAATCACCAGCGGATCGCGGAAGCTCTCGAACTGCGCTGCCAGCACCAGAAAGATAATCGCCAGCGCCAGCGCAAAGGTTACCCACAGGGCACTGCCTTCCTGCACGAACTGGCGTGAGGCGCCGCCATAGTCGAAGGCAAATCCGGCTGGCGCTTCTTCGCGGGCGATCTGCAGCACGGTGTCGATGGCTTCACCCATGCTCACCAGCGGGAAACCGGAGATCTTCGCGGCGTTGAGTTGCTGGAACTGATTGAGCTGGCGCGGTCGGGCGCGGTCGCTGACCTTGATCAGCGTCGACAGTGGCAGCAACTCACCCTGGGTGTTTTTCACGTAGTAATTGTTCAGCCAGTCCGGGTTGTCGCGGTACGGCCGTTCGACCTGGGCGATGACTTTGTAGCTGCGCCCTTCGATGGTGAAACGATTGATTTCCGCCTCGCCCAACAGGGTGGCGAGGGTGCCACCGAGGTCCTGCATCGACACGCCCATCTGCGCCGCTTTGGCGCGGTCGATATCGACGACGACTTCGGGTTTGTCGAACGCCAGATCAAGGTCGACAAAGGCGAACTTGCCCGATTCCATCGCGCGCTTCTTGATCCGGTCGGCGACTTGCAGCAACAGTTCGTAGTCGTTGGCGGTGTTGACCACAAACTCGAACGGCAGGCCTTCGCCGGTGCCGGGCAGGGAGGGCAGGTTGAAACCGAAAATCTGTAAGCCCGGAATGCCTTCCAGTTTGCCCTGCACCTCGGGGAGGATTTGCATCTGTGTGCGACTGCGTTCGTTCCACGGTTTGAGCAGGAAACCACCGATGCCCGCCTGTACACCGTTGTAGCCGTTGATCTGGAACGACGAGTAGTACTCCGGGAATTCCTTGAAGATCTTGATGAATTCGTCGGTGTAGGTGCTCAGGTAATTGAGGTTGGTTGGCTGCGGCGCAGTGGCCATCATGAAAATGATGCCCTGATCCTCGTCCGGGGCCAGCTCCGATTTGGTGAACTTGAGGAACACCGGGATCAGGCACAACACGATCACCGCGAACACCAGCACCACCGGCCGTGTGTTCAGCGTGCCGTGCAGCATGCTCTGATAGCGGCGCTTGAGGCCGTCGAAAATACGATCGAGGCGATGCGCCAGGCCGCTGGGGTTTTCCTCGTGACGCAGCAAAAACGCACACATCATTGGCGACAGGGTCAGGGCGACGATTCCGGAAATCACCACGGCGCCGGCGAGGGTCAGCGCAAATTCCTTGAACAACGCCCCGGTCAGCCCGGTGAGGAAACCGATCGGCGCATACACCGCCGCCAGGGTGATGGTCATCGACACCACCGGCATGGCGATTTCCCGCGCGCCTTCCAGGGCCGCATCAAACGGCGTCTTGCCTTCCTCGATGTGCCGGTGGATGTTTTCCACCACGACAATCGCATCGTCCACCACCAGACCGATGGCCAGCACCATCGCCAGCAGCGTCAGCAGGTTCATCGAGTAGCCCATCATCTGCATGAAGAACATCACGCCGATCATCGACAGCGGAATGGTCACCACCGGGATCACCACCGAACGCAGCGCACCAAGGAACAGGAACACCACGACGATGACGATCAGCACTGCTTCGAACAGGGTTTTCACCACTTCATCGATCGAAGCCTGAATAAACAGCGTGGCGTCGTAGGCAATCTCGCTCTTGAGGTTCGGCGGCAGTTGCGCTTCCAGCTCCGGCATCAGCTTGCGCACTTCCTTGATCACATCCAGCGGGTTGGCGCCGGGAGTGGCCTTGATGCCGATGTAAACCGACGGCGTGCCGCCGAACGAGCTGATCGAGTCGTAGTTTTCCGCGCCCATTTCCACCCGTGCGACATCGCTGAGCAGCACACGGCTGTCGCCACTGACCTTGAGCGGAATCGCCGCGAAGGCTTCAGCGGATTTCAGTTCGGTGTTGGCGTTGATGCTGGTGACCACGTACTCGCCTTTCACTTCGCCAGCGGCGGAGAGGAAGTTGTACTGGCGCACGGCGTTGGTCACATCGCTGGCGCTGAGGCCGAAACCGGCGAGTTTCACCGGGTCGAGCCACAGGCGCATGGCGAACACCTGATTGCCGAGAATCTCTGCCTCGGCCATGCCCGGGAGGGTCGCCAGTTTTGGCTGGATCACCCGCGACAGGTAATCGGTGATCTGCGGGTTACTCAAGTCCTTACTGAAGAAGCTGATGTACATCAGCGCCGAGGCGTCGGCGGATTCCTTGCTCAGCACCGGGTCTTCGGCGTCCTGCGGCAACTTGTTTTTCACCTCGTTGGCCTTGGCCAGCAGTTCGGTGAACAAGCGGTCGGTATTCGAGCCGATGCGCGCGTAGATCGAAATCACCGAGAAGTTCTGGCGACTGACCGAGGTCATGTAGTCGATGCCCTCGGCGCTGGCCAGGCTCTGCTGCATCGGCTGGGTGATGTAGCCCTGAATGGTTTCGGCGTTGGCCCCGGGGTAAGCGGTGGTCACCGTGATCAGGGCGTTTTCCATTTGCGGGTATTGGCGCAGCGGCAACTTGCTCCAGGCCTGAAAGCCCAACAGCACAATCAACAGGCTGACCACGGTGGCGAGCACCGGGCGGCGGATGAACGGATCGGTAAAAGCCATGGGGATTCCTTGATCAGTCGGCGCGAGGCGGACTGTTCTGCTCGCCGAGGGTCTTGTCGTCGCTGATGGCGATGTGGGCACCGTTGTCCAGTTTGATCTGGCCGGCCGTTACCACTTGTTCGCCGCTCTGCACGCCCTTGTTGATCATCACCAAACCATCGCGGCGCTCACCGGTTTCGATAAAGCGGCGCTCGGCGATCAGCACCGGTTGGCCCTTGTCATCCTTTTCGACGCTGCCGTCCTCGGCTTTCTTCTGCCCGACCACGTAGATCGAGTTGCCGTAGAGGGTGTAGGTGATTGCGCTCTCCGGCACGACGATGTGTTTCTGCGGATCGGGCAGCAACACCTCGAGGCTGGCGAACATGCCCGGCAGCAATTTGCCATCCGGGTTGGCCAGCGTGGCGCGAACTAGAATGTTGCGCGTAGTGCTTTCGACGATCGGGTTGATTGCGCTGATCTTGCCGGCGAAGTTTTGCTTGGGATAGGCGGCGACTGCAATCTGCACCGGCTGACCGATGGCCAGTTTCGGTACCGATTGTTCGGGCAGGTAGAAGTCGGCGTAGAGGCTGCTCAAATCCTGCAGTGTGGCGATTTTGGTGCCGCTGGCGAGGTAGTCGCCGACGTCGACCTGACGGATGCCGATGGTGCCGCTGAACGGTGCGAGGATGCGTTTTTTCGCCAGCGAAGCGTTGAGCTGATTGACCGTGGCTTTGTTCTTTTGCAGAACCGCGGAGAGCCGGTCGTACTCGCCTTTGGAGATGGCGCGGCTGTCGACCAATTGCGCGCCACGGCCGAAGTCCAGTTGCGCCAGACCCAGGTCAGCCTTGGCGGTTTCCAGCAGGGCGGTTTCGACGCCACTGTCGAGTTGCAGCAGCGGTTGCCCGGCCTTGACCTTCTGTCCGGATTCGAACTTGAGTTCGGTGACGGTGCCGGCCACTTCCAGGCTCAGCTCGACACCTTGCAGCGCCTTGAGTGAGCCGACGGTAGGCAAGCGCATCTGCCACGGCTGTTCGGTGGCATTGGCCACGGCGACGCTGATCGGCGGTTTCGGCTTGGAAAAGCCCTGGATCATCGTGTAGATCGAAAAGGCTTTGTACCCGCCCAGCACCAGGACGATCAACAAAACAACACCCAACATGATCAGCATGCGGCGACGCAGCATATTTCCAGTTCCTTGGATAAATCAGGTGAGACAGGCGGGCACATTACTCCGAGTGCTGGGGGGATTCCAACTAGCAGTTATTACAGGGGGGCGCAAAAAGATCGCAGCCTTCGGCAGCTCCTACAGGGGAATGCATTCCAAGGTAGGAGCTGCCGAAGGCTGCGATCTTTTGCGGTGGGTTCAGGCCATCAGATGAAGATGGTTGTCCCAGAGCCCCGCCGGCAGTTCCAGCGGTTTGGCCAACAGCTCATCCTGACGGCAATCGTAGTAACGGCAGCGCCCTTGCCCGGAGGTCACGACAAAACCGTCATTCACCGCACCCACACCCGCACAATCTGGCAACGGCGCATCGAGGCGCACTTCGCCGCTGTCCAGATCCCAGATAAAGAAGCGATTGCCACGGGGGGCCGTCAGCGCGACCAGACGCAAATCGCTGTGCACGGCAACGCTGGCGGTGTAGTGCCCCATCGACTGCAGCTGATGCTCCGGTACCGGGAAGGCCACGAACGGCTGCCCCGGACGCTTGATCGCCAGCAGCTCCGAGCGCTCATGCGAGGCGCCCATGAACTGCTGGCCGGCGACGATGGTGCCGTCGCTGGCGATGCCCAGGTGACGCACGCTGTTCATCTGCTGGGCGAGGGTTTCCTTGCTCAACAACGTGCCGTCGCGCTGCATCAGCACCAGGCTCGGCTCCATGGCGTTGAGGTTCATGTCGACGCGGCTTTCCGCCTCGGTACGAATCCCGCCGTTGGCCACCACCAGCGTCTCGCCGTCGGGCATCCACGACACCTGATGCGGGCCGAGACCGTGGGTGGAAATCTCGCCCGAGTGCACCAGCCGCGCGCCTTCGAATTTGTACACACCGAGCAAGCCACGGCCGGGATCGGTGGTGTCGTTCTCGGTGGCGTAGAGGTATTCACCATCCTTGTGCACCACGGCGTGGCCGTAGAAGTGCCGGTTCGGCTGCGAAGTCACGGTCTGCAGTAACGTGCCGTCGCGCAGGTCGATCAGGTAACTCTCGGTGCCTGGACGCCGGGCGACGAACAACGCAATCGGCTGCGTCGGGTGGTTGATGATGTCGTGGCAACGCTGGCCGACTTCGGTGGCGAACACCCGCGTGCCGTCCAGCCGATAACCGACGGCGTAATGCTTGCCGTCGGTGTCGTCGCGCGCCGACAGCAACAGCGGGCTCTGATCCTTGCGTTTGAACAGCGTCCAGCCGCCCAGCGTCACTGCTCCCAGCAGTGCACTACCTAAAGTCAGAACCTGACGTCGCAGCATGGCACTTGCCCTCATCAGTCACCGTCGTTGGCGTTGAAGCCCAGTTGGATGCCCAGCGCCTTGGCCAGTTCGCCTTCGTGCAGGCGATGGACGACGTTGAGGCTGTCGTAGATGTCGTTGAGTTGTTGACGTCCGGCGTCGTCTTCGAGCATTTCACCGAGCGAACGCTGGGTGCTGTCGAACAGTTTCAGCGAAGCGGCGTAGGCCGCATCGATCTTGTCCGCCAGTGGCTTTTGCTCAGCCGGCAACAGACCGCGCAGGCCTTTGTTGTCGACGCCTTCCCACACGGTTTTGGCAGCGGCGAGGCTGGCTTCCAGCGCGGTCAGCGAAGACTGGCTGCGCCAGGCATCGGCCTGGAACGGCTGCGGTACGCCCTTGCTCTGACGGCCCATTGGCGTGCCGAGTTTTTTCTTCAGGGTGTCCAGCGCGGTGACTTGCACACGCAGCAGATCGGCAATTGCTTCATGGGAGTCGGCATAGCGCTGGTTGGGGAATTTGCTCATCTGCGCGAGCATGCCGTCGGTGTTGTTCCAGCTCTGCAGAATTTCTTCGGCCAGTTGCTTCTGCCGTTCGCCAATGGCAATCAACAGCGGGCAGTACTTGGCCTTCTGTTCGGCGTTGGCCACGTCTGGCTTGGCGTCGAACAGGATGTACTCGTAAGCCGACAGGCCTTGCACCACCACGCTCGACTTGGCCAGTGCGGCGGCGTCGATCTGCGGCTGGGCGACCACCAGTTGCTCGACCTGACGGCCGACGAGGTTCTTTTTGTCCGGCCAGAACTGCACCTGCCACGAACGGTTGCCCTCGGCCAGCGGGCCGATCAGCAGCGGTTGCAACTCGGCCCAGGCTTTCTGCGCGTGGAGGAAGTCGGCACGGGCGGTTTCCAGGGTTTCCTTGCCCTGGCAGTAGGCGAGGGCGCTGACTGCCAGTTGCTTGTCGGCTTCGACCCAGCGCGTGTAGGTCGGCAGGATCACCGATTTGGCGATGGCTGCCGAGGTGACCGCTTGCGGATCCTGCGGCGAGCAGGCACCGAGGGCGAGCGCGGCAAGGCTGGTGAACAGTAGCTTGGGACGGAACATGTCGGGCTCCCGATTCTTTTTTAGTGTTTAAAGTGAGTTCAAAAACGCCAGCAACGCGGCACGCTGCTCGGCATTGAAAGACAAAACCTGTTGCTGCGCGGCTTGCGCTTCGCCGCCGTGCCAGAGCACCGCTTCGAGCAGATTGCGCGCGCGACCGTCATGCAAAAACTGGGTGTGACCGCTGACTGCTTGCGTCAGGCCAATCCCCCACAACGGCGGCGTGCGCCAGTCGCGGCCGGAAGCCTGAAACTCAGTGCGGTTGTCCGCCAGACCGTCGCCCATGTCATGCAGCAGCAGATCGCTGTACGGGCGAATCACCTGATTGGCCAGTTCCGGTTCGGCGGCGTTGGCGGCGGTGGTGTATTTCGGTGTATGGCACGACTGGCAGCCGGCCTGGAAAAACAGATTCTTGCCGGCCAGCACTTGTGGATCGTTGACGCCGCGCCGCGCCGGTACGGCGAGGTTGCGGCTATAGAACAGCACCAGACGCAGAATGTTGTCGCTGACTTCCGGCTCGCCGTTCGGGCCGTTGCCGTTCGGTGCCTGTTTACAGGCGGTTTGCGCGTCGGTGCAGTCATCGAAGGGGCGCAGGCTGGTCGTGAGGCCCATGTCACCGGAAAACGCGTGAACGTTTTGTTGATTGAGGTTCGGCTGCCCGGCTTTCCAGCCAAATCGCCCGATCACGGTTTTCTGCAGTTCGTCATCCCAGACCCGGTTCGGCCGGCCGTTGATGCCGTTGTTGTCTTTGGCTTGCGCCGCTGCGTTGGCGAGGATCGCTTGTTCCGGGATGGCTTCAAGCAGGCCGAGGCCGATCATCGGCGGGGCGACGCGGGCCGAGAAACGCGTGTCCGGATGCATCGGGCCGTAGCCGAGCTGGGTGATCTGCAAGACCGGTTTGCGTAGTTCGACTTCGGTGCCGTCCTTGAAACGTACAGGCACTGGCGTGTAGTCAACGCGGACTTTGCCTTCCGGTACGACACCGGGCACCGCCATGTCCTGGAACTGGCCGCCATAGACCGGCTCCGGCACCACGCCGACCTGCTCGATAACTTTGGCGAATTCCGGCGTGTTGGGAATCGACAGGCGCACGAGCATGGACACCGCGTTAGGCGCATCCGGTGGTGGCGGATGACCGCGACCGTCCTTGATATGGCAGCCCTGACAGGCATTGGTATTGAACAACGGGCCGAGGCCATCGCGCGCCGTGGTGGTCGACGGCGCGATCACCCACGGGCTGCGGAAAAAGCTGTTGCCGACACTGAAATCCACCCGCCGCGACGGCGGCAGGTTGGCCGAGGGCAGGGAGAACGCGTTTTGATCGGTCTTGCGCACGGTCGCCGCACCGCCCGAACGTGCTTCACCAGGCTCGGCCTTGGTGAAACGCGGGGCGTCATCGCAGGCACTCAGGCCCAGGGCCAGCAACAGTGCAGACAAGCGAAGAGGCAGCGAGGGCATCAGACATCCTGCGGACGGGCAAAATTTAAGGCGCAAAGTCTAACAGGGCGAAGGAGTTTGAATAAGAGGAATTATCGTTTGCTTGATACAGCGCAAATCTGAAGAGCAATGCAAAACCCCTGTAGGAGCTGCCGAAGGCTGCGATCTTTTGATCTGTCTTTTTTAGAAGCAAAGTCAAAAGATCGCAGCCTTCGGCAGCTCCTACAGTGGGCCGTGTAGGGCAGGCATGAAAAAGGCGACCCGAAGGTCGCCTTTTTTAACGCGGACGCGGTGATCAGAACTCGTGATCAGCGTTGTCCGGGTTCAGGTCGCTGATGCCCAGTTTGCCGGCAGCGGCTTCGATCGAACCGGTCTGCTTGACCAGCGAGGCGATGGCGTCGCGAACGATCTGGTTGCCAGCGGTGTTGCCGGCAGCGATCAGTTGGTCGTAGTGCTCACCCTTGTTGGCGTGATCGACCATGACCTGGATCTTCGCTTCGGTCGCAGCCAGATCGGCTTTCAGTGCGGTGTCGGCAGCCGGGTCGGCCTTGGCCACCAGCGACGACAGGCTGGCGCCGGTCATCTTGGTGCCATCAACACGGGTGTACTCGCCCAAGTAGACGTTACGAATGCCTTTGGCATCGTAGAAGTGCGAGTTGTGGGTGTTGTCGCTGAAGCAGTCCTGCTCGTCTTCCGGGGAGTTGGCTTCCAGGGACACCTTCATGCGCTCGCCCGCCAGTTCACCCAAGGACAGGCTGCCCATGCCGAAGAGCATTTTGCGCAGACCGGTTTCGCCTGGCTCGGCTTCCAGGGTGGCGCGGTAGTTGTCGGCCACGTTCGGCTTCCAGTTGCCGACCATTTCTTCCAGGTCGCTGACCAGCAGTTGGGTCACCGACTTCAGGTAGGCACGCCGACGATCGTTGTGGCCGCCAGTGGCGCCGGCGCCTTCCAGGTAGTCCGAAGCCGGACGGTTGCCAGCGCCAGGGCCGGTGCCGTTCAGATCCTGGCCCCAGAGCAGGAATTCGATCGCGTGGTAGCCGGTGGCGACGTTGGCTTCGGAGCCGCCCAGCTCGTTGAGGCTGGCGAGTTTTTCCGGGGTGATGTCTTTGACGTCGACCTTGTCTTCGCCGACCTGAACTTCGGTGTTGGCGATGATGTTGGCGGTGGCGCCCGGGTTACCCAGTGCGTGCTCGTAGGATTTGTCGACGTAGTCGATCAGACCCTCGTCCAGCGGCCAGGCGTTAACCTGACCTTCCCAATCGTCGATGATGGTGTTGCCGAAGCGGAACACTTCGCTCTGCAGGTACGGAACGCGCGCGGCGACCCAGGCAGCCTTGGCGGCTTTCAGGGTGTCGGCGTTCGGCTTGGCGAGGAACGCGTCGACGGCGGTCTGCAGGGTTTTCGCGGTGGATTCGGCATCGCTATAGACGGCGAAGACCATGTCGGCGTAATGCGCGACCACAGCCTTGGCGGCGGCTTCGTCGACTTTACCGGCAGCGGCAGGCGCCGCCGCAGGTGCGGTGGTGCTGGCGGCTGGCGTCGGTGCGGCCGGAGCGGCGGCCTTGTCTTTGCCTTCGCCGCAACCGGCGAGGGAAATAGCGATGGCCAGCAGACTGGCGGTAGCCAGAGGCATACGAATCATGGCGAACATCCTGCTTCGGTAGTTGATTGGACTGGCGCGGGGGTGCGCAAAACTGCGACATAATGCAAATCTTTCGCATTATGTGTAAAGGGTTGTGGCTGGAAATATTTCTTATTTGCGTCGGCGTGATGGCACCGATCAAAAAATCGCAGCCCGCGGGGGAATGCATTTCAAATGTAGGAGCTGTCGAGTGAAACGAGGCTGCGATCTTTTGATCGTCTAGAGAATGACCGCGTTACTGCGTTGCGCCTGTTTGAGATAGGCACCCAATTCCCGGGCCGGCAGCGGTTTGCTGTAGTGGTAACCCTGACCTTCGTGGCAGCCTTCGGAGATGATGTAGCTTTCCTGCTCGGCGGTTTCCACGCCCTCGGCGATCACCTGCATGCCGAGGCTTTTGCCCAGTTGAATGATCGCGCGAACGATGGTCGCATCGTCGTCGTCATCGAGCAGGTCCTGAACGAAGCTCTTGTCGATCTTGATTTTGTCCAGCGGCAGGCTTTTCAGGTAGCTCAGAGATGAATAGCCGGTGCCGAAATCATCGATGGCGATCAATGCGCCGGAGCGACGCAGGCTGAGCAAGTGCTGGGCGGCGGTGCTGATGTCTTCCATCAGGCCGGTTTCGGTGACCTCCAGTTCCAGGCTGCGCGGTGGCAGGCGGTACATCTGCAGCAGGTTGTTGACCACGCGCGGCAACTCGGCGTGGTGCAACTGCACGGTGGACAGGTTCACCGCCATGCGCAGATCGGCGAAGCCCTGATCGTGCCATTCGCGTAGTTGTTTGCAGGCCTGATCGAGCACCCATTCGCCGATGGCGATGATCGTGCCGTTCTGTTCGGCCAGCGGGATGAACAAGTCTGGCGGCACCAGACCGTGTTCCGGGTGCTGCCAGCGAATCAACGCTTCGACACCGACCACGCGATGGTCGCGGTAGCTGATCTGCGGCTGGTAGACGAGGTAGAACTGATCGCGAATCAGCGCATCGCGCAGGTCTTTTTCCAGTTCGCGGCGGCGACGCATCTCGCTGTCGACGCTGGCGATATAAAACTGATAGCGGTTGCGCGAGCGGGTCTTGGCCAGGGTCATGGTCTGCTCGGCTTTCTGCAACAGCTTCTCGGTGCTGTCGCCGTCCTCCGGGAACAGGGTGATGCCGATGGTCGCGCGCAGGCGGATTTCCTGATGGTCGAGGGCGAACGCCGCTTCCAGATCATCAAGGATGCTTTGCGCCAGTTCCGCTGCTTCGTAAGGTTGCTCTATATCCGCTTGCACCAGCGCGAACTGGTCACCGCCCAGGCGGGCGAGGGCGCCGAGTCGGCCGCTGTGGGCGCGCAGGCGATCGGCGAGAGCCAGCAACAATTGATCGCCGGTCTGATAACTGAACTGCTCGTTGATGCCTTTGAAATCATCCAGCCCCACGCACAACACCGCGACCCGGCGTTGCAGCTTGCCGGCGTCGACCAGAATCTTGTCCAGTTGCTGCTGCAGTTGCTGGCGATTCGGCAGGCCGGTGAGGAAATCGTACTGGGCCATGCGCAGCAGACTGTTTTCCGCTTCGTGGCGCAGATGGGTGTTGCGTTCGATCGACTCAAGCAACTGGTTGGCGGTGTTGATCCAGATGCCGAGTTCGTTTTTCTCGTGACCCTTGATCTGCGGAATCTTGTGCTCGCTGGGGCGATCCGGATTGATCTCGGTGAGGTGTTCGATAATCCGCGACAGCGGTTTGGTCAGCAGCCAGTGATAGACCAGATACAACACCAGGCCCATCGCCAAGGCGCGCAGAACCCCGGAAATGAAAATGATCACCGAACTGACAATAAACCCCTCGCCATAGGTGGCGGTGTCGAGGGTGATGCTCAGGTCGCCGTAGTACTCGCTGTACGGACCACGTCCCACCAATTGCGTGGTGAACGTGCGCTCCTGGCCGAGGATCAGGTCGGTCAGCCAGCGGCTGTTGGACTGCTTCAATTCGCGGGATTTCTGCGCGAGCATGGCTTCGTTGGGGTGGCCGATGGAGGCCTGACGTACGGCATCGTCCTGGAACAGGCCTTCGATCACTTGCATGCCCATTTCCCGATCAAGGCTGTAAACCGCCTGGGTCGAGGGATCGCGGAACATGTCGAGGATGCGTTCGGCGTCGCCGGCTACGGCCTGGCGGGTTTTGTAGGCATCGAAAACGATCTGTGCGCAGCTCAAGACTACGCCGACGATCAATGCCGACAGGAGCACGACCCGGAGCAACTTCACCGACAAGCTGTTCTTGAGTTCCAGCTTCAAAGGGTTATTCCTTGTTCCGTGCGGGTAGCGTCAAGTTGCCATGAGTATTGGCAATCCCGAGTTGGCAGTCAAAGGGACAATCGGGCCGGAGATAATTTGCCCGTGGTCTCGCCCGAAAGGCTGCTGTCTGGAGTATTTGCCCTATTTGTACTATGTCGGTAGTTTCGGCCCTCAACTTGAGCGGTTCACAGCATTTTTTCCTCTTTTTGATGGTAGCCCGCTGTGGCATGGCAGCAAGTAGCGGCAGACAGCTTTCATCGTGAGAAAAACGCTATTAAATGCAGGCATAAAAAAACCCGGCCAAAGCCGGGTTTTTTGACTGGCGCAGCTTAAGCGGTGAAGGTTTTGCCTTCGAACTGCTCAGCAACGAACTTCCAGTTGACCAGGTTCCAGAACGCTTCGACATATTTAGGACGAACGTTGCGGTAGTCGATGTAGTAAGCGTGTTCCCAAACGTCGCAGGTCAGCAGCGGGGTGTCGCCGCTGGTCAGCGGATTGCCGGCGCCGATGGTGCTGGCCAGGGCCAGGGAACCGTCAGCTTTTTTCACCAGCCAGCCCCAGCCGGAACCGAAGGTGCCGATCGAGGTTTTGCTGAACTCTTCCTTGAACTTGTCGAACGAACCGAAGGCTGCGTTGATGGCTTCAGCCAGTGCGCCGGTTGGTTGACCGCCGGCGTTTGGCGCCAGGCAGTTCCAGTAGAAAGTGTGGTTCCAGACCTGAGCGGCGTTGTTGAAGATACCGCCCGAGGAAGTCTTGACGATTTCTTCCAGGGTCTTGCCTTCGAACTCGGTGCCTGGCACCAGGTTGTTCAGGTTCACGACATAGGTGTTGTGGTGCTTGTCGTGGTGGTATTCCAGGGTTTCCTTGGAAATGTGCGGCTGCAGGGCATCGTGTGCGTAAGGCAGCGGCGGCAATTCGAAAGCCATGATGATTCTCCTAATCAGGTCTGTTGCGGTGAGCGCAAGGCCGATCACGGGCGGCCAGAAATGCACCGGCGAGTTTTTACTCTTTGCGGCGCAGGGTTCGGATCATAGCACCGGGGTTGCGGCTTAACCACGCAACAACTGTGTGGGATAGAGGTTCCAGAGCTGTTTGGAATAAATCACTGCGCCAATATCAGCTGACCGGCGACCGTGAACATCATCAACGCCACCACCAGATCGAGAATCCGCCAGGTACTCGGCCGTGCCAGCCACGGCGCCAGCCATGCGGCACCCAGTGCCAGGGTGAAAAACCACAGCAACGAAGCACTCGCTGCGCCCACTACATAAGCGCCGGGCACCGATTGTTGCGCGCCGAGAGAACCAATCAGCAACACCGTATCCAGATAAACGTGCGGATTGAGCAGCGTCACCGCCAAAGCGCTGAGCATCACCGCGCGCAGGGAGCGCACGGTCTGGTTCTCGCCTTGCCCCATGCTCTGCTTCGAACAGGCCCGGCGGAGCGCCTGGCTGCCGTACCAGATCAGGAACGTCGCGCCGCCCCAGCGGGCAATCGCCAGCAGCGTCGGGTTCTGCGCCAGAATCGTCGCCAGGCCGAATACCCCGGCGGCAACCAGCAGCGCATCGCAGACCACGCACAGCGCCGCCACCGGCAAATGGTGCTCACGCCGTAAGCTCTGCGCCAATACAAATGCGTTCTGCGTACCGATCGCCATGATCAGCCCGAACGCCACCAGCAAGCCGTTCACATAGCTTTGCCACATAAGATTTACTCCGCGTTGGCTGCGAGATCGCGCAGCACTTGCATGGCGCGTTCGGCGTCGGCCTGACCAACGAACAAATGGTCGTGGTAATAACCGGCGATCACGTTGCAACTGATCCCGGCCTTACCCAGTGCCGTGGCGAATGCGGCGGTGAGGCCCACTGCTTCGAGTGCCGAATGCACATTCAGGGTTATCCACGCCGCGACGTAATCGAAGCTGAAACCGGCCTGTTCGGCGTGGGAACGTTCGACAATCACGGTCAGGCCTTCCTGTTCGCGGAAGCTGCCGACAACCTCCAGACCACTCGGCAACACACCGTCGGGCAGGGTGCAAAACACGTATTCGCCGGCGTTGAGTTGCGGGCTCATGCTGCGCAACAAGGTTGTGAGAGACGTTTCGCCAGCCATTGAAGTGTTCCTTGAAAGAGAGTGCTTGCTGGCTATTCTCCGGGTGAAACCTGTATAAGAAAAACCAATAGTGCTGATCGCTCATTAGGAAAACTGATGTTCGACTACAAATTACTTTCCGCGCTGGCCGCCGTGGTTGAGCAGGCTGGATTCGAGCGGGCCGCGCAGGTGCTCGGGTTGTCGCAATCGGCGATCTCGCAGCGGATCAAACTGCTGGAAGCGCGGGTCGGCCAACCGGTGCTGGTGCGCGGTACGCCGCCATCGCCGACCGAGATTGGCCGGCGCCTGCTCAACCATGTGCAGCAGGTGCGTTTGCTTGAGCGTGACCTGCAAACCCTGGTGCCGGCGCTGGACGAAGAGGGCCTGCCGGAACGTCTGCGTATCGCCCTGAATGCCGACAGCCTCGCCACCTGGTGGGCAGACGCGGTGGGTGATTTCTGTGCTGAGCAACATTTGTTGCTCGACCTAGTTGTCGAAGACCAGACAGTTGGCCTCAAACGCATGCGCGCCGGGGAAGTGGCCGCGTGTCTTTGCGCCAGCGAACGCCCGGTGGCCGGCGCGCGCAGTGTGTTGCTCGGGGCGATGCGCTATCGCGCGCTGGCCAGCCCGGCCTTCATCGAGCGGCATTTCCCCGACGGCGTGCGCGCCGAACAATTGCCGCGCACGCCTGCGCTGGTGTTCGGGCCGGACGACTTTCTCCAGCATCGCTACCTCGCCTCGTTGGGTGTTGATGGCGGTTTCGAGCACCATTTGTGCCCGTCCTCGGAAGGCTTTATCCGCCTGACCGAAGCCGGACTCGGCTGGGGCCTGGTGCCGGAACTGCAGGTGCGCGATCAATTGCAACGGGGAGTGTTGCGCGAACTGTTGCCAGATAAACCGATCGACGTGCCGTTGTACTGGCATCATTGGCGCAATGGCGGTCAGCTGCTGGGCTTGCTGACCGAGCAACTGGTGCGCTCATCGGCGCAATGGCTGGTGCCGTTGGACTGACGGCCAGCGTCAAGACACACGAATCAGGCAAAACGAAAGACATCGGAGCTTTACATGAAAATTCTGGTCACCGGCGCAAGCGGCTTCATTGGCGGACGCTTTGCGCGTTTCGCCCTGGAGCAGGGCCTGGACGTGCGGGTCAACGGTCGCCGGGCCGAGAGCGTCGAACATCTGGTGCGCCGTGGTGCCGAGTTTGTCCCCGGCGATCTGACCGATCCCGATCTGGTCCGCGAGCTGTGTTCCGATGTTGAAGCCGTGGTGCATTGCGCGGGCGCCGTCGGACTGTGGGGCCGCTATCAGGACTTTCATCAGGGCAACGTGCAGGTCACCGAAAACGTCGTCGAAGCCTGCCTCAAGCAGCGCGTCCGGCGTCTGGTGCATCTTTCCTCGCCATCGATCTATTTCGATGGTCGCGATCATTTCAATCTGACCGAAGAGCAAGTCCCCAAACGCTTCAAGCATCCCTACGCCGCAACCAAGTACCTGGCCGAGCAAAAGGTCTTCGGTGCGCAAGAGTTCGGCCTCGAAACCATCGCCCTGCGCCCGCGCTTCGTCACCGGCGCCGGCGACATGAGCATCTTCCCGCGCCTGCTTAATATGCAGCGCAAGGGCCGCCTGGCGATCATTGGCAACGGCCTGAACAAAGTCGATTTCACCAGCGTGCAGAACCTCAACGAAGCGATGCTCAGCAGTTTGCTCGCCGCCGGTTCCGCGCTGGGCAAGGCTTACAACATCAGCAACGGCGCGCCGGTACCGCTGTGGGATGTGGTCAATTACGTAATGCGCAAGATGGAGGTGCCGCAAGTCACCAAATATCGCTCGTATGGTCTGGCCTACAGCGTCGCGGCGCTCAACGAGGGCGCTTGCAAGCTCTGGCCCGGACGCCCGGAGCCAACCCTGTCACGGCTGGGCATGCAGGTGATGAAAAAAAATTTCACCCTCGACATCAGCCGTGCCCGGCATTATCTGGACTACGATCCGAAAGTCAGCCTGTGGTCGGCGCTGGATGAGTTCTGCGGCTGGTGGAAAGCTCAGGACATTCGTTGAAACGATTCGGCCAGGCGGCAATGAACCGCACCGCAGGTTGGGGGTCAATCCCTGCGGCTGCGGCGGTTATACTTCGCAGCATTTAGCCATCACCGCGTTTCACAAAGGTTGCCTCAATGTCCATGCGTAATGATGCCCACGACGATTTCGATGATGTCCCGAGCCTGCGTGCCGACACCTTCGACGACGATGACATTCCGACCACCGCCCGCACCTCCGTGCATTCGCGCACGCCGCCCGTGGTCAAGGTCAAGGCGGCCAGCACCGGCCCGTTGTGGGCTTTGGTCGGCGCATTGTTTTTCGCCTTCATCGGCCTCGCCTGGTGGAGCTTTCAGCAGATCTCGCTGATGGAACAGCAACTGGTCGCAACCCAGGAAAGCTTCGCGCGCATCAGTGAAGAGGCGGCGGGGCGCTTGCAGGACATTTCCGGCAAGGTCGTGGCCAGCCAGTCCAATGTCACCAGCGACAGCGAAGCCCTGAAGCTGCAAATCAAACAGCTCGAAGGCAAGCTGCTCGATCAGAGCAAGCAACAGCAAGGCGTGGCCGGGCAGGCCAGTGATCTGGACAAACGTCTGGCGCAGATGACCGCACAGACCACCGAACAACAGAACGCCAACACCCAGCTGCAAGCACAGGTCAAAGCATTGAGCGCGGAACTGGCGACAGTGAAAAGCACGCCGGCCGACACCAGCAAGGTCGATGCCCAGTTGAAGGCTTTTGACGCGCAGTTCAAAAGCCTCGGCGCCGATATTGCGGCGTTGAAGAAACAGGGCAATCCGAGCGCGGCGATCGATCGCCTTGAACAGGAAATCGTTGTACTCAAAAGCGAGCAGGACAACCGCCCGGCAGCCCCGCAGGGTGGCGGCAATACCGCTGAGTTCGACGCTTTCCGCGGGCAGATGACCCGGAACATCAACACCCTTCAGGCGCAGATTCAGAACCTGCAGCAGCAGATCAACGCCCGCCCATAGTCAAAACCAGGGTTCTTTGTGTCGACAGAGAACCCTGTGGCGAGGGGATTTATCCCCGATGGAGTGCGAAGCGCTCCCCTGCATTCCTCCAATGATATCGAGTGCTCAGGTTTTGGGGCTGCTGCGCAACCCATCGGGGATAAATCCCCTCACCACAGGAGTCTCCTTTGTCACAGAGGGGACTCTGTAATCCCCTGCATCATTCTGAATACTCGTACATCACCCCAAGCCGTCTACGCTCTTGAAACACCAACAAGAACGAGGGATGCGCTATGGGGTTTTTGCATAAAGTGGCCTGGCTCAGCGTGATGTTACTGGCCGGTTTCGGCCAGGCCAGCGCCGCCACGACCGCCAAGGATGACAGTCAGGCCGCCATTGCTTTGCTGGAAAAAGCCTTGGCTTATTACTACGACAACGGCGACAAAGCGTTCGCCGCGTTCAGCCGCCAGGGCGAGTTCGTCGACAAGGATCGCTACGTGTTCGTCGTCGACACCAAAGGCGTGATGCTTGCCAGCGGCGGACCTTCATCGGCGTTGATCGGTCGTGACGTCAGTGAAGTCCTTGGCCCGGATCTGCAGAAAGCCTTCAAACAAGCGTTGATGGTGCCGGAGGGCAACGGTATCCAGCAGGCCGAATACCGTTGGCAGAACTGGTCGGATGGCAAGGTCGAGCGCAAGCACGTGTACTACCAGCGCATCGGCCAGCGGATTCTGGCGGTGGGGTACTACTTGCCAAGAGCCTCGGCCGAGCAGGCCAAGGCGCTGCTCGAGAAAGCGGCGGCTGATTTGGGTAAAGACGAGAAGGGCACACTGACCGCGATCAACTCGCTCAAGGGCGGCTACTTGCAGGATGACCTGTATGTGTTCGTGGTCGATCTGAACACCCAGCGTTACGTTGCCCACGGCACCAATCTGCGCTTGATCAACACCGACTTTGGCAAGATCAAGGATCCGGATGGCAAACCGGTGGGCGAGCCGATTCTGGCGCTGATGGCCAAGCAGGATGACGGCGAGTATGAGTACCGCTGGAAAAATCCGGTGACCGGCAAGGTCGAGGACAAGCATGCTTACCTGAAGAAGGCCGGGCACTTCCTCGTCGCGGTGGGTTACTACAGCCCTTGAAGATCAAAAGGTCGCAGCCTTCGGCAGCTCCTGCAGGGTTATGCATCCCCCTGTAGGAGCTGCCGAAGGCTGCGATCTTTTGCGGTTATTTGGCGCCGTGCTCACGCCCGCGCAGCAGGTTGTTCGGCATTGCAATCGCCGCCGCCAACCCGAGCAACGACACCGCCGCACTCACCCACAACAAATGCCGGAACGTCACCAGCAACTCCGCACGCAAGGCGTTCTGTGCATCACCTGGCGCGGCGTTCAGACCATCGAGCAGGACGTTGCCCGAATGCCCCTCGCTCATCAGCGAACTGCTCGCCAGATGGGCGAAACTGGAGTCCTGCAGCAACGCCAGCAACAGCGCTGACATCAACGCCACACCCACTGCGCCGCCGAGGGAACGAAACAGGTTGGTGGTGCTGGTGGCCACGCCGATGTCGCGTTGCTCTACCGAGTTTTGCGTGCCGACCAGCGAAGTCGGGAACTGCATGCCGCTGGAAATACCGCAGAGCAACATGAACAGACCACTGACCAGCGTCGCCTCGGGCGGACTGAACGCCATGCCGACTATCGCGACGGGCATCAGCATCGCCCCGGTCAGAATCTGCGGTTTGTAGCGCCCGGTGATCGACGTACGCCGGCCCGCGAAAAACGCACCAATCGGCAGCCCCATCGCCAGCGGCAGCAAGTGCAAGGCTGCACTGTCAGCCCCGGCACCGGTGACGCTCTGAAAGCGCAGCGGCATCAGCACGATCAACGAAATCGCCTGGAAACTGGTGAAGAAAATCGTGCACCAGCACAACAGCGCGTTGCGATTGGCGAACAGGTGCATCGGCAGCAACGGCTCCCGCGCGCGGCGTTCGTGCCAGACAAACAGCGCCAACACCACCACCGCACACGCGAACAGACCGAGCACTTCACTGCTGCGCCACGCATGACCCTGACCCACCTGAGTAATGCCCAGCAGCAGAGCAGTCAGGCCGATGATCATCAGCAGGGTGCCGAGGTAGTCGATGATCGGTTTGCGCTGCGGAATCGGCAGGCCACGCAGATTGCGCCGCGCCACCCACCAGGCGCCGAGGCCCAGCGGCAGGTTGATCAGAAATACCCAGCGCCATGACAGGTACTCGGTCATGTAACCGCCGAGTACCGGGCCGGCGACACTGGCCACTGCGTACATGCTGCTGAAGTAACCCTGATAACGCCCGCGTTCACGCGGCGGCACGATGTCGCCGATGATCGCCTGACTCACCGAGATCATCCCGCCGGCGCCAATGCCCTGAAGGATTCGCGCCAGCACCAGTTGCTCCATGCTTTGCGCCATGCCGCAAAACAGTGAGGCGAGGGTGAACAGGCCCATGCCGAACAGCATCAGTTTGCGCCGCCCGTACAAGTCACCGAGCTTGCCGTAGATCGGCACCGCGACGGTCATCGCCACCATGTACCCGGAAATCACCCAGGCCAGCAGGCTGACGTCCTTGAACTGAGCCGAGATGGCCGGCATCGACACGGCGACGATGGTCTGGTCGAGCGCGCCGAGAAAGATCGCCATCATCAGCGCGACCAGCACGCTGCGAATGGCCGGTTTGGGCGTTTCGGGGTGATTGAGATTGGTCACGGGCAAAACCTGCGGGCTGTGAGAGTCCCGCAGATCGTCAGGCGAGCGGGGATGCTCGCCAGTGTAAGTCGATAGGAAGCTATTCGATAGCCTCGTACGGAAGTCCGACGTAATTTTCTGCAATGGTTTTTCGCCCTGCCTCTGAACTGACAAAGTAGTCCAGTTCCGAGGCGCTGATGCGCTGGCTGAAGTCATCGTGATCGTCGAAACGATGCAGCATCGAAGTCATCCACCAGGAAAAACGTTCGGCTTTCCACACTCGACGCAGGCAGATTTCCGAGTACTTCTCCAGCAGATCGGTGCGCCCGTCGCGGTAAACCTTCAGCAGAATATTGAACAGCGTACTGACGTCGCTGGCGGCCAGATTCAAACCCTTGGCACCAGTGGGCGGGACGATATGCGCAGCGTCGCCGACCAGAAACATTCGCCCGTACTGCATCGGCTCGACGACGAAACTGCGCAGCGGCGCGATGCTTTTTTCGATCGACGGGCCGGTAACCAGCTTCTCGGCAAGCGCCACCGGCAGACGATTTTTCAACTCGTCCCAGAAGCGCTGATCGCTCCAGTCGTCGACGTTTTCATCCGCCGGCACTTGCAGGTAATAGCGGGTGCGGGTCGCCGAACGCATGCTGCACAAGGCGAAGCCGCGTTCATGACGGGCGTAGACCAACTCGTCATGCACCGGCGGCGTGTCGGCGAGAATGCCCAGCCAGCCAAACGGATAAACCCGCTCGAAGACCTTCAGGCAATCGGTCGGAATCGACTGCCGAGCGACGCCGTGGAAACCGTCGCAACCGGCGATGTAATCGCAATCGACGCGCCAGGTTTCACCATCCTTTTCGAAAGTGACAAACGCTTCGTCGCTTTTCATGTCGTGAGGAACGACGTGACCCGCCTGATAAATCGTCGGCGCGCCAGCCTCCCGACGAGCGGCCATCAGGTCACGGGTAACTTCGGTCTGGCCGTAGATCATCACGTTCTTGCCGCCGGTCAGCGCGTGCAGATCGATGTGCACCTGACGCCCGTCCAGGGCCAGATCGAAACCGCCATGCACCAGCCCTTCGGCGTCCATGCGCTGACTCACGCCAGCCTGACGCAACAGCTCTACCATGCCTTGTTCAAGCACCCCGGCGCGGATCCGCCCGAGGACATAATCGGGCGTCTGGCGTTCGAGGATGAGGGTGTCGATGCCAGCGTTGTGCAGCAACTGACCGAGGAGCAATCCGGATGGACCGGCGCCGATAATGGCGACTTGGGTTTTCAGCGTTTTCATTGTTTTTATGACTCGCAAGCTTCACGCGGCCAAGACCGGTGAATGATTTTTATGGATCGAGTGCTTGCATTTTTCCCTTGCGGGTCTGTCAATTGAAGGTGAAAACTGAGCCGATACCTGTACATTCTGCCAATCGGTGCGATTATCGCCCACAACCCCGAGGCCTGGATTGAAGTGATGAACAAGCCTGAGCTGCCTTCGATTCCAGTGTTCAAGCTCTACGGTGAAAGCCTGGACTGGCCGACCCCCGACTTGCTGCACTGTGAAACCATTTCCTCCCGCAGTCGCGAACATCAGTGGGAAATCAAACCCCACCGCCATGCTGATTTGTGCCAGTTGCTCTTCGTCTTCAAAGGTCAGGCAGAGCTTGAGATCGAAGGTCAGCGCACGCAACTCGAAACCCCGACGATTCAAGTGCTGCCACCGCTATCGGTGCATGGCTTTCGTTTTTCCGAAGACGTCGAAGGGTTCATCGTTACCCTTGCCACACCGCTGATCCATCACTTGCAGGCACAGCTGGGTGATTCTGTGCACGCGCTGGCCAGCGCAGAAAACTACCCGGCCGGCCAGGACGGCGATTACCTCAACAGCCTGTTTTCGGCGTTGCAGGCCGAGTACAACGGCCACCAACCGGCGCGGGAAATGCTCATGCATTCGCTGGTCAGCGTGATCATGGTCTGGGTCAGCCGTCAGGCGATCGTGCGGCACAAAGCCAGTCAGCGGCCGCAGCGTCAGCGCGAATACCTCAATGGCTTTATTCAGTTGGTCGAGGAGACTTATCGCCAGCACGTTAAGGTCGAAGACCTGGCGCATCGACTGGGGATTTCGGTATCGCACCTCAACGGCACGTGCCGTGAACTGGCGGGGCAACCGGCGTTGCAGATCATGCACGAGCGTCAGTTGCTGGAAGCCAAGCGCTTGCTGACCTACACCAGCATGACGATTTACGAGATGTCGGAGTTGTTGGGGTTTTCCGATCCGACCAACTTCACGCGCCTGTTCCGACGCCGGGTGGGGATTTCACCAAAGGCGTTCCGCGACCGTCTGAAGGCCGAACAATAACCCTCTAAGCGCTGCGGCCTACTGTGGGAGCGAGCCTGCTCGCGAATGCGGTGTATCAGTCACTATTGATGGTGATTGGTACACCGCATTCGCGAGCAGGCTCGCTCCCACAGGATCCATTCCAGCCAGATAAATCAGCGCAACGCATTCAGCGTGGCATTGTGCGGAATGCAGCGCTCGAAATTGCAGCTCGCATACTCGCGCGGCAGCTGTCGCAGCTGTTCGACCCGCCAGGCCGCGGTGCCGTACAGCGCCAGCGTGGCGGCGCAGGTGATGAAAATCGCGAAGTACCTTCTTGTTTTGATGTTCATGGCGTAGACCTCTGAACGACATACCCTGCGGTATTACTTTCAGCATAGGTCAGCGGCGGGGAGTTGCCAGCGAGGGCGTTTGAGGATTTACCACGGCATTCAGCACGCTGATGAACCTTTTGTGGGAGCGAGCAGGCTCGCTCCCACTTTGGATCTGGTTTACAGATCAACGTCCCATTGCGGACTTTCAGGAAAGCGCTCTACCAGAAAATCCAGCATGCTGCGCAGCGCCGCCGGCATGTGTTTGCGCGAGGCGTACACGGCATAGATGCTCATCTGTCGCGGCTCGGCATGGGGTAACAGTCGAACCAGCTCACCGCTGTGAATATGCACCCCGGCCTGATAGGTCGGCAGCATCGCCACCCCGGCGCCGGCCAGGGTTGCACGCAGTAACGTGCTGGCCTCGTTGGCGCTGATGTTGCCCTGCACCGGTACTGAAACCGGTTCGCCATCCTCCTCGAAATGCCACAGGCTTTTGCCGAAGTACGAGTGCGTCAGGCAATTGTGTCGGCTCAGTTCCTCGACCCGTAACGGCGCCGGGTGTTCTCGCAGATAAGCCGGCGCGGCGCAGACCACCGAACGACAAACGGTCAAGCGTCGGGCAATCAGGTTGGGGTCGAGATCGTTACTGGTGCGAATCGCCAGATCGATGCGCTCATCCACCAGATTCACCGTGCGATCGAGCATTTGCAGATCGATGCTCACGCCCGGATAGCGTTTGACGTAGGCGGCCATCGCATCCGCCAGTTGGGCCTGGCCGAACGAAGTGCTGACGCTGATCCGCAACAACCCGCGCGGGGCATCGTGGGGTTCGCTGACGGCGGCCTGCATGTCCGTCGAGAGTTCGATCATCTGCCGACAGCGCGGCAGGATTTCGCTGCCCGCGGCGGTCAGGCTTAGCTTGCGCGTGGTGCGGTGCATCAGGCGTGCGCCGACCCAGTCCTCCAGCTCCGCCAGATAACGTGAAACCACCGGCCGCGACAGGTCCAGATGATCGGCCGCTGCCGACTGGCTGCCCAGATCCACCACGGTGACAAACACCCGCATTGCTTGGAGACGATCCATGATTTGCCCGTTTTCAGAAACAAACTATGTCTAAGCATCGCATTTTTTGTGCTGAGTCAGGCAACTAAGCTCTGTTCCATCGCCAAACACGGCATTCGGACACCGGAGCAACAGATGATCGGCTTCAGCACACTCAAACGCGTTCTACTCGCCACCGCTTCCCTGGGGTTCGCCGCGCACGCAGCGGCTGCCAACCTGACCCTTGATGTCTACAACCCAGGTACACATGCGATTTTCCCGGTGACCTCGGTACTGGTCAGCGGCGAGAAAGAGGCGATCCTGGTCGATGCGCAATTCGGCAAATCCCAGGCTGAACAAGTCGTGGAAAAGATTCGCGCCAGTGGCAAGCACCTGACCACCATCTACATCAGCCATGGCGACCCGGATTACTACTTCGGCCTCGATACCCTGACCCAGGCATTCCCGGAGGCCAAGGTACTGGCCACGCAACCGACGGTTGATCACATCAATAAAACCGTCGCCGGCAAAATGGCCTTCTGGGGCCCGAAAATGGGCGCCGACGTTCCAGCGAAAACCATCGTGCCGGGTGTGCTCAAGGGCGATAGCCTGATGCTCGAAGGGCATAAATTGCAGGTCGTCGGCCTCGACGGCAAACAGCCGGATCGCAGCTTCGTTTGGATTCCGTCGCTCAAAGCCGTGGTCGGTGGTGTGGTTGTCGCCGAGAACATCCACGTATGGATGGCTGATACCCAGACCGCGCAATCCCACGCCGACTGGCTGGAAACGTTGCACTCGATCGAAACCCTCAAACCGAACACCGTGGTGCCGGGTCACTACCTGGGCGACAGCCGCCGTTCGTTGGCCAGCGTGAAATTCACCGCCGACTACATTAAGGCTTTCGACGCGGAAACCGCCAAGGCCAAAGATTCCACCGCACTGATCAATGCAATGAAAAAACGCTACCCGATACTCGGCGAAGAAAGCTCGCTGGAGCTGAGCGCGAAAGTCGCCAAGGGCGAAATGCAGTGGTAAGCCGCTTTAGCTAAGTACCGAGGAGTGCTTTTGTGGCGAGGGAGCTTGCTCCCGCTGGAGGGCGAAGCACTCCCCGCATGGTGGCCGGCCCACCTTGGTTGCAGGGTTTGCGACTGCTGCGCAGCCGAGCGGGAGCGAGCGCCCTCGCCACAGGGAATACCGTCTCAAGATCAGATTTATGCCTTCGTTGAAACTCTCAAGCCAATTGGAGAATGTCATGAGCAAGATCGCAATCATTGGGGCCACCGGTCGTGCCGGTAGCCAACTGCTGGAAGAAGCCCTGCGTCGTGGCCATAGCGTCACGGCTATCGCCCGCGATACCTCGAAGATCGGCGCCCGTGCCGGTGTGGTCAGCAAGAATGTCGATGTATTGGAATCGGCCGCGCTGCAAAACGCAGTAGCCGGTCACGATGTGGTGATCACCGCCGCGCATTTTGCCACCGTGCCTGCGGCGGCAATTGTCGGGCCGGTTAAGCAGGCCGGCGTAAAGCGTTTGTTGGTGGTGGGCGGTGCCGCTTCGCTGTTGCTGCCGGACGACACGCGGGTGATCGACAGTGCGGGGTTCCCGGCCGAGTACAAAGCTGAAGCCAATGCTGGTGCGGCGTTTCTTGAGGCGTTGCGTCAGGAGAACGATCTGGACTGGACCTTCCTGTCGCCTTCGGCAGAGTTTGTTGAAGGTGAGCGCACGGGTAGTTTCCGTGTCGGCAAGGATCATTTGCTGGTGAGCGCCGAGGGACGTAGCTGGATCACCTTTGCCGATTACGCAATTGCGCTGATCGACGAGGTGGAAACGCCGAAGCATTCGCGTCAGCGGTTTACTGTCGGGTATTGAGTGAATCCTTGCCCCTCACCCCAGCCCTCTCCCTAGGGAGAGGGAGCCGACCGAGTTGTCTGGCGTTGTACATCGACCTGAGTGATCGAGTCGATTATGGATTCGGTAACGCATTTTCAGGTCGGTGTATTTCTTCAGCAACCCACAATCAGTCCCCTCTCCCTCTGGAGAGGGTTAGGGTTAGGGTTAGGGTGAGGGTGAGGGAAAAAGCCTCACCGCAAATGCGCCTGCTCCACCAGCCATATCATCAGTTCTTCTAGCTGCGGCGAAGGCTCGGTTCCCGCAGGCACCACCACGTAATACGCCAGCCCCGTCTTCACCTTCAACTCAAACGGCATCACCAGCCGTCCCGCATGCAAGTCGTCGCCGATCAACGACCAATCACCAATCGCCACCCCCGTGCCGTGAGACGCCATCGACATCGCCTGATCCAGCGTTTCGAAATGCTGGCCCATATTCACATTGCTCAATTGCAGCTCGGCCGCTGTCAGCCACACGCTCCAGTCGTGGATATCGCGGGTCGGATGCAACAACAGATGCTGTTGCAGATCAGCCGGCTCGGACAGTGCCGGTGGGCCTTTCAACAGTGCGGGTGAGCAAACCGGGGTCAGTTGTTCATCGAACAGATGCAGCGCGGTCGAGGAGTTGTCCGGCGGCGTTCCGTAGATCACCGCCGCATCGAATTGCTCACGCTGAAAGTCGACGCCATGGGCGAGGGTGGTGGTCAGTTTGACCGGCACATCCGGACGTTCCTTTTGCCATTGCAGCAGGCGTGGCACTAGCCAGCGCATCACACAACTGGGGGCCTTGAGTTGCAGGGTTTCGCGCTTGAGGCCGATCTGCTCGGTGGCCTCGGTGATCAGGCCAAAGACCTTCTCCACCCGTGGCAACCACTCACGCCCTTCGGCCGTCAGCTCCAGACCGCGTGCCAGACGAATGAACAGTTCATACCCCAGATGATCTTCCAGCCCGGCGATCTGCCGGCTCACCGCGCCCTGGGTGATGTGCAACTGCTCGGCGGCCCGGGTGAAGTTGCAGCACTGCGCAGTAATCAGAAACGTATGCAGGGCGGGCAGGGGAGGCAGTCGTTTCATGTGGATCCAAGGTATGACGTGAGGACATGGCTAGTATGACTTTTAATCGATTGTTGCCGCTACCTGTCGACCGTTCAATGAACCCATGAAGGGCCCTCTGTAGGAGTGAGCCTGCTCGCGATAGCGGTGAGTCAGTCACCGCAGTGTTGAATGTGAAGACGCTATCGCGAGCAGGCTCACTCCTACAGAAAGGCCCTGTGTTTTCAGCGAACAAGAAGGGCAATCGATATGGCGACGTGTGGTGAAGTACTGGTCAAGTTACTCGAAGGTTATGGCGTCGAGCAGGTGTTCGGCATTCCCGGGGTGCACACCGTGGAGCTGTATCGCGGGCTGGCCCGTTCGAGCATCAACCACGTCACCCCACGGCATGAGCAGGGCGCCGGTTTCATGGCCGACGGTTATGCGCGCACCAGCGGCAAACCGGGTGTGTGCTTCATCATTACCGGCCCGGGCATGACCAACATCACCACCGCGATGGGCCAGGCCTATGCCGATTCGATCCCGATGCTGGTGATCTCCAGCGTGCAGAGCCGCAACCAGTTGGGTGGCGGGCGCGGCAAGCTGCACGAGTTGCCGAACCAGAGCGCACTGGTTGCAGGCGTCGCGGCGTTCTCCCACACCCTGATGTCGGCGTCGGAATTGCCCGGCGTGCTCGCTCGCGCATTCGCCTTGTTCCAGGCCGGGCGTCCGCGCCCGGTGCACATCGAAATTCCGCTGGACGTGTTGGTGGAAGAGGCCGATGAGCTGCTCGCCAGCGTTCCGGTCAACATCAACCGCGCCGGTGCCGCGCCCGCTGCCGTGAGCCGCATGAGCGAGTTGCTGGCCGGCGCTCAGCGTCCCTTGATTCTCGCCGGTGGCGGTGCCATCGATGCTGCTGCCGAACTCACCGAACTGGCCGAACTGCTCGACGCACCTGTAGCGCTGACCATCAACGCCAAAGGCCTGTTGCCGTCGACGCATCCGCTGCTGATCGGCTCGACGCAAAGCCTGGTCGCCACCCGCGCACTGGTCGCCGATGCCGATGTGATACTGGCGATCGGCACCGAACTGGCCGAAACCGATTACGACGTAACCTTCGCTGGTGGTTTCGAGATTCCCGGCAAACTGCTGCGCATCGACATCGACGCCGATCAGACCGTGCGCAACTATCCGCCACACATCGCCCTGGTTGCCGATTCGCGCAACGCCGCTCAAGCGCTGCTCAGTGCCTTGTCGCACACAGCGCTGGCCGAGCGCCGTAACGATTGGGGCCAGGTGCGCGCCGCGCGTCTGCGTAATGATCTGGCCGCGACCTGGGATGCACCGACCCTGGCGCAAACCCGTTTCCTCGAAACCGTACTGCACGAGTTGCCGAACGCAGTGTTCGTCGGCGACTCCACGCAACCGGTCTACACCGGCAACCTCACCTTTAACCCGGAGCGCCCGCGTCGCTGGTTCAACTCGTCGACCGGTTACGGCACGCTCGGCTATGCGTTGCCGGCAGCGATTGGCGCGTGGCTCGGTGGACAGCCCGATAAGGGCGCCCGTCCGCCAGTGGTGTGCCTGATCGGCGACGGCGGTCTGCAATTCACCCTGCCGGAACTGGCCAGCGCCGTCGAAGCGCGCACCCCGGTGATCGTCCTGCTGTGGAATAACCAGGGCTACGAAGAGATCAAGAAATACATGGTCAACCGCGCCATTGAGCCAGTCGGCGTCGACATCTACACCCCGGATTTCATCGGTGTGGCCAAGGCCCTCGGCTGCGCGGCTGAAGCGATCAGCTCAGTGGACCAACTGCGCAGTGCGCTGCGTGCCGCCACCGATCGTCAAGGCCCGACCGTGATCGAAATCGACCAGAGCCAGTGGATGCAGGCGGTGGCCCAATGATCAGTTTTCCAACCACACTCGACGGCCTCTACATCAACGGCCAATGGTCGGCTGGTCGTGAACATCTGCGCGTGATCAACCCGGCCACCGAGGCGTTGCTGACCACGGTCAATGGCGGTGACGAGCACGCGGTTGATCAAGCCGTCGCCGCTGCAACTGCAGCGTTCAAGGACTGGTCGAAAACCACTGGCGCCGAGCGCGGCGCGATGCTGCGCAACATCGCCAATGGCGTGCGCAACGGTCGCGATCATTTGATGAAGTTGCAGTCGAGCAACAACGGCAAACCGCAGTTCGAAGCGGCCATCGACGTCGACGATGTGATCGCCACATTCGAGTACTACGCCGAACTCGCCGAAGGTCTCGACGCCAGACAAGACAGCAATGTGCCGCTGCCCAGCGATGATTTCAGCGCACGTCTGCGCCGCGAACCATGCGGTGTGGTCGGGCTGATCGTGCCGTGGAATTTCCCCATGGTCACCACCGCGTGGAAACTCGCGCCGGCGCTGGCCGCCGGATGTTGCGTGGTGCTCAAACCGTCGGAAGTCACGCCGCTGCCAGAGCTGGAACTGGCGGCGATCATCGCCGAAGCCGGCCTGCCCAAAGGCGTGTTCAACGTCGTTTGCGGCACCGGTCTGGCGGTGGGGGCGCCGCTGTCGGCGGATCCGCGCATCGCCAAGATTTCTTTCACTGGCAGCAACGCAGTCGGTGTCCAGGTGATGCAGCGTGCCGCCGAAACGGTGAAGGGCGTGAGCCTGGAATTGGGCGGCAAATCTTCGCTGCTGGTGCTCGAAGATGCCGATCTGCAACTGGCGGTCGAGCTGGCCTGCGGCGGCGGCTTCTTCAACGCCGGGCAGATGTGCTCGGCCACCAGTCGCGTGTTGGTCGCCGAGGAACTGGCGGAGGAATTCATCGCGCGTTTGCAAAAGCGTGCGCAGGCGATTCGCGTGGCGGATCCGTTCGACCCGGACGTCGAGATGGGCGCACTGGTCAATCAGGCGCAATACCAGCGTGTGCTTGGTCACATCGACCGGGGGCTGAGCGCTGGCGCGAAGCTGGTGTGCGGCGGCAATCGTCCGGCAGATCTGCCGCGCGGTTATTTTTTGCAGCCGACCGTGTTCACCGACGTGCCCCTCGACAGTGCGCTGTGGTGCGAAGAGATTTTCGGCCCGGTGCTGTGCGTGCGCAGTTTCAGCAGCGAAGCCGAGGCAATTGCCCTGGCCAACGACAGCCAATTCGGCCTGGTCGCCAGTGTGGTGACGCGTAACGCCGAGACCGCCGAGCGTGTCGCCAACGCCCTGCAGGCGGGGCTGGTGTGGCTCAACGCGCCGCAAGTGATCTTCCCGCAGACGGCGTGGGGCGGTTACAAGCAGAGCAGCATCGGCCGCGAGTTGGGGCCGTGGGGCCTGGCCGCGTTTCAGGAAATCAAACACGTGATCCGGGCGCTCTGAACGCCCGAAAAAGGTGAGCGCATGCCTCGCAACGAGGCATGCGTCGGCGTCATGGCTTCAATGAGTTTTTATCGATAGTCAGGTGTTTTGCACGACCTCAGGATGAACCCGTCGGCAGCGCTGCAGGCCTTTGAAAACAAGGCCTTCAGCGGATCCGGCCGCGCGGATGCAACGGTTGCGACCAACCTCATACTTAAAAGAACAAAGGGAGTCCGTCATGGGCGAGCACGATCTGAACAGGCGTCAATTCATTAAAACCGTCGGCGTCGCCTCGGTGGCGGCGGCCGCCCTGAGCATGCCCTTCATTCGGGCCAGCGCCAGCGACACCCGTTTCGCCGGCAAGACCCTGCGCTTGCTGACCTGGTCGGATGACACTGGCCTCGCCGCACTGCGCAACATCGCCGCCACGTTCGAAGCCAAGACCGGCGCCAAGGTCATCGCCGACCGCACCGGCAGCACCTCGGAAATGGTCGCCAAACTCAAGGCCGGCGGTGATCGTCCGCAGTACGACATCATCACGTTGGCAGGTGTCGGTGCCGAAGGTCTGGCCGCTGCCGGATTGCTGGAAAAACCCGACCTCAACCGTATTCCCAACCTGGTCGACGTCCCGGAAAAATACCGTACCGGCGCCAATGGTCACGGCATCGGTTACCTGTTGTGGTGCAACAGTCTGGTCTACAGCACCCGCACCCAGAAAGAAGCGCCGAGCAGTTACGCCGCGTTGTGGGATGCCGATCTGGCTCCGAACATTTTCCTGCCGCCGCCGAACTGGACCGAGGCGATGGACCTGATCATCATCGCCGCGAAACTCGCCGGCGGTGACGAACACAACATCGAACCGGGCTTCAAGAAGCTCGCCGAACTCAAGGATCGTGTGGTGACGTTGGGCGAAAACCCGAACCAGATTGCCGAACTGTTCCGCACCGGTTCGCTGGACATGGGCGGCTTGTACGCCCCGGCATTTTTCCCCAAACAGATTCGCGATCCGAACTACGGCCTCGGCGCTACGTTCGGCATGAAGGAAGGGTTCTACACCGACCTGATGCTCTCGGTGATGCCGAAGAACCGTCCGGGCGACACCGATCTGGCTTACGCGTTTATCGACCACTCCCTCGACCCGCTGGTGCAGGGCAAGATGGCCGAAGACATCTTCAACGGCCCGGTCAACGCCAAGGCGATCATCTCCGCCGAAGCGCGCAAGAGCCCGTTCATCCTCACGCCGGAGCAAATTGCCGAGAAGGCGATCATGCACGACAACGCCTTCCTGGCCACCGTGCATGACCAATGGATTCGTCGCTATACGGAAATTTTTTCTTCCTGATTTCCGAGACCTGAAGATCTTTTGTGGCGAGGGAGCTTGCTCCCGCTCGGCTGCGAAGCTGCCGCAATCTGAACGGCAACCTCGCGAGTGCATTCACTCATTGATGGGGCCGCTTCGCGCCCCAGCGGGAGCAAGCTCCCTCGCCACAGGTTTTTGCCCGGATTTGCATCCTGTTGTTTTCCATTGACGAGATCATTGCTATGGAACATCAATCCCTGACCCAACCGGTCGGCGCCGCGGCCATGCGCCCGGTGCGCGGTGTTTCGCCGACCGCGCGGGCGTGGTTTTTCCTCACGCCGTCGATGCTGTTTCTCGGCGTGCTGATCGCCGCCAGCCTGCTGGTGCTGCGCATGAGCGTCGGCACCAAAGGCGCCGAGTGGAGCGGTTTCAGCCTGGCCAGTTACGCCCAGTTGCTCGAACCCTATTACCTGAAATCCTTGCTGCTGACTTTGCGTCTGGCGCTTATCAGCGCGGTGATTGCCGTGGTGCTGGCGATCCCGGTGGCGTACACCATGTCGCGGCTGACCTCGCCGTTTCTGCGGCGGATATTCCTCGCAGCGGTGCTGCTGCCGTTGCTGGTCAACCTGCTGCTGCAAAGCTACGGCTGGCTGGTGATTCTCGGCCCCGGCGGCATGCTCAATCAGGCGCTGATGGGACTCGGCCTGATCAAGCGCCCGATCATGTTGCTGTACAACCAGAACGGCGTGTTGATGGGCCTGGTGCAAACCGCGTTTCCGCTCGCCGTGCTGCCGATTGCCAGTGCTATGCGCGGTGTGGCGCGTACTTATGAAGAGGCCGCTGCGACCCTCGGCGCCAGCCGTTTTCAGGTGTTCCGCCAAGTGGTGCTACCGATGAGCCTGCCGGGGATCATCACCGGCGCGACGCTGGTGTTCGCCTACAACGCCAGCAGCTTCGTGGTGCCGTTGCTGCTCGGTGGCCGTCGCGTGCCGATGCTCGCGGTGATGGTGCATGACCAGATCGCGCCGCTGATGAACTGGCCCGCCGCGTCGGCAGCCGGTGTCGTGCTGATTATCACCACGCTGGCGATCATGACCCTGTCCGAATACATCACTGGCCGCCGTCGGCGTCTGCTGGAGGCTTCGCAATGAGTGCTCTGACCAAGAAGCGCATGGCGCTGCTGCCTGGCGAAACCGGCAAGTTCGCCGGCATCCTCTCCGGCTTCATTCTGCTGCTGGCGGTGTTGCCGATCCTGACCATGATCGTCATGTCGTTCAGCGGTGCGTCAAACCTCGACTTCCCGCCGAGCAGCTATAGCCTGCAATGGTACAAAGCGGCCTGGCACACCTTCGTGTCGCCGGATGCCAGCGACGTGCTCAGCCTCGGTCAGGCGATGGCCACCAGCCTGTTGGTGTCGTGCCTGACCATGGTTTTTGCCACGCTGATCGCGGTGCCTGCCGCCTATGCGCTGACCCGTTGCGAGTTCCGTGGCAAAGCCGTGGCGCTGCAACTGATGTCGCTGCCGCTGGTGTTCCCGATGGTGGTGCTGGGCCTGGCCTTGCTGTTGGTGTTCGACAGCCTGCCGTTCCACCTGACCACTTCGCGGCTGGTGATTGCCCACGTGATTCTGGCGCTGCCGTTTGTGGTGAAGAACTGCACCGCAGCGATGCTTTCCATCGGCAGCGAAGTCGAGGAAGCGGCGCGGATGCTCGGTGCTTCGCCATTGCGTGCAATTGTCGATGTGGTGGTGCCGTTGATGAAATCGGGGATTCTCGCGGGGATGCTGCTGGCGTTCATCGTCTCGTTCAACGAATTCACCGTGACCTATTTCCTCTACACCATCGACGTCATGACCGTGCCGATCTGGATGTACAGCCGCACCGTGTCATCGCTCGACCCTACCGTGTTCTCGTTTGCCGTGCTGATCGTGCTGATCGACTTCGTCCTGATCTGGGCGCTGGAGAAGCTGGTCGGCGAGGGCGGCGTTTCCTTTTGATTTGAGGTGCAACATGACTGGTCTGATTCTGGAAAACGTCGAGAAATTCTACGGCTCGGCGTGCGCGGTACAAGACGTCAACCTGCATTTGCCGGAAGGCAAACTGGTGTGTTTCCTCGGCCCGTCCGGCTGCGGTAAAACCACCTTGTTGCGGATGATCGCCGGGCTGGAAACCCTCACTGGCGGCGAGATTCGCCTGGACGGTGAGGACATCGGCCAGACCCCGGCGCACCTGCGTAATTTCGGCATGGTCTTTCAGTCGCTGGCGCTGTTCCCGCACATGACCGTCGGCGAGAACATCGCCTACCCACTGAAACTGCGCGGCGTCAGCAAGGCTGATCAGCACAAGCGCGTGGTCGAGTTGCTGGAGTTGATTCAGCTGCAAGCGATGATCGATCGTCCGGTGGCGAAGCTCTCCGGTGGTCAGCGCCAACGCGTGGCGATCGCCCGGGCGATTGCTTCGCACCCGAAAATCCTCCTGCTCGACGAACCGCTGTCGGCACTCGATGCGAAGTTGCGCGAATCGATGCAGGTGGAAATCCGTCAATTGCAACAGCGCTTGAACATCACCACGATCATGGTCACCCACGATCAGCGCGAAGCGATGACCATGGCCGATATCGTCGTGGTGCTGGGCGAGCACAAGGTGCAGCAGGTCGGTACGCCGATTGAAATCTATCGGCACCCGGCCAACGAGTTTGTCGCTGACTTCATTGGTTCGGGCAACATCTTCCCGGCCACGGCACTGGGCGACGGCAAGGTCAGCCTGCCGGGTGGCGACGCGCTGCAAGTGCCGATCTGCAGCAGCATCGTCGTCGGGCAGAAAGTGAAAATGCTGATTCGTCCGGAAGACCTGCAACTGTCGGCAGCGCAGGCCACGGCGGGTAATCGTTTGCTCGGCAAAGTGACGTTCGTGCGCGATATCGGCGCGACCATCGAGACGACGGTGGAGTGTTCCGGCGTGACGTTTACGGCGTTGAGTACGCCGTGTCAGGGGATCGGATTGGGGATCGGCCATCCGGTGTCGGTCACGTTGCCGGCGGAGGCGTGTCGGGTGTTGGGGGGCTGATCCGGATTTTTCGCTGATCATTCTGGCCTCTTCGCGAGCAGGCTCGCTCCCACAGGGGATCTGTGTCGATCACAGATCCAATGTGGGAGCGAGCCTGCTCGCGAAAGCGTCAGTCGATACAAAGCAAAGTCTGGATCAGACTGACAGCCGCAACCGCGCCAGATCCCTTAACGGCGGCGCACCAAACAAGCGGCTGTACTCGCGGCTGAACTGCGACGGACTTTCATACCCGACGCGATACCCCGCCGCCGACGCTTCCAGCCCTTCGGCCAGCATCAGGCGCCGCGCTTCTTGCAGGCGCAACTGCTTCTGATACTGCAACGGACTCATCGCCGTCATCGCCTTGAAGCGGTGATGCAAGGTCGACACGCTGAGGTTCACTTCTTTCGCCAGGTCATCGATGCGCAGCGGTTGTTCGAAGTTGCCGTTGAGCCATTTGATTGCCTGGCTGATGCGGTGGCTCTGACTGTTGGCAATCGCGATCTCATACAAGCGATGCCCCTGCGGGCTGCGCAGCAAGCGATAAAGAATCTCCCGGCGAATCAACGGCGCGAGCATGGCGATGTCTTTCGGCGCATCGAGCAGGCGCGCCAGACGCAGCACCGCATCGAGCATGGAGCTGTCGATCTGTTCGACATACAAACCACGCCCGGTCGGCCGGGTCGGCACGCCCATCGGGCCGGCGTCAGCGATCAGCGCGGTGATTTCGGTCGGGTCGATATCCAGGCGCACGGCGAGGATCGGTTCTTGCGGCGAGACATTGACCACGCGCCCGCTCAACGGCATCGAAACCGACACCACCAGATAATTCAGCGGGTCGTAATTGAAGAACTCGTCGGCCAGCCGCACCTCTTTGCGTCCCTGCGCCATGATGCACAGCGCCGGTTGCGCAAGCACCGGGGCGAAGTCGTGGGATCGGGTGTGACGCGACATGAACAGCGAGCCGATGGCGGTCTCGTAGCTGCCATCGTCGGTGGTGTTGCGGCGGATGATCGCCGCCAGTTCCGCGCGCTGTTTTTCCATGTCAGCGGTGGGTTTGGCTTGAAAACGATCGAATGACGTCATGCACGGCATCCTCGGCAGGGGAGGTGGAATGGAGCAGAGCATATGTTTGTGCAAGCGCCAGCGGTAGACACATCCTGCGAAATGCTTGCCTGATTCTGCCCCGGGGTGTTTCCGCGCCTGCCGCGATCCAACCCTGTAGGAGCTGCCGAAGGCGGCGATCTGTTGATCTTTAAGGCAAAATCAAAAGATCGCAGCCTTCGGCAGCTCCTACACAAAACGCGCATGACAGACGTGTGACGCAGTTTTACAGGTTGTTACAGGTCCTGCATGCAGTCTCGCAGGATTGTGCAACGCGACGGCAGAAATCGACTAACGGCGCCCGGCGTGCGGCCCTTAACCTTTGATCCTGTCGCAGCCCGTCCCCCGGCTGCCACGCGACTCCCTGGGAGGGTTGAACATGTCCAAGCAGATTCCCGTCAGTCATATGGCCTTCGTTCGAGCGCGCGCCGGGCGTTCGGCGGAACTCGGTGTACGCCTGAGCGCGTTGATCGAGCCGTCCCGCGCCGCCCCCGGTTGCCTGAGCTTTGCCTTGCAGCATTCGCAGTGTGATCCCGAGTTGTGGCTGGTCTGCGGGTTCTGGAGCAGCCAGCAAATGATGACCCACTACTTCAACAGCCCGGCGATGGAAATTTTCGCCGAGCTGGTGCAGGAACTGGTGGTCAACAGCCTCGATTTCCACACGTTCAAAGACGTGTCGGCGGCGCAAGCCCTCGGTCAATGCCCGGCGCCGGTACACAAACTCGTCGGTTGAGGGTTTAATGTCCGGCTTGTTTGTCTGAGCCGGGATATGTGACATGGCACGTAAAGAGTTCGAGCACTTCGAAGCAGTTTCCGCAGTCGTCCCCGTCGAGTTGGGCGGCAACAAGGGCTATCACGCGGCAATCGCGGTCAAGGCCCTGGTCGATGGCGGTGCACCACGCTTTCACAAACTGTTGAATGACCAGATTTTCCCCGGCGCCATTGCCGCCGATGAAGCGGCCATCAATGAGCTGGATAACCTCAAGGGCGTCACTGAAGACGCCGAGTTGATCTGGTAACGCGTTACTTGTTCGCGCCCGGACGCCACATCTTGAACAGGGCCTCCGGCCCCAGCTGGAAGTAATCCGCCGGCCCACCGCCGCGCAGAATCGGTTCTGCTGCGGCGGTGTCGTAGATGCCGTCCTTCAACAGCCACTTGGCGATATGCACGGCGACCACTTCGCCGAGGATCAGCCAGCTCGGCACGGTTTCGCCATCGGCGCGCTGCAACTGAATGATCTGCGTGACCTTGCACTCGAAGGACACCGGACTTTCGGCGACCCGTGGCACCGAAATCACTTTTGACGCCACCGTCGTCAATCCCGCCAATTCAAATTCGTTGACCTCAGGCGCGACCATTGCGCAGCTCTGGTTCATCTGCTCGGCCAACGGGCGGGTGGCGAGGTTCCAGACGAATTCGCCGGTTTGCTCGATATTGTTCAGGCTGTCTTTACGCCCGACGCTGGAAAAACCAATGATCGGCGGAATGTAGTTGAAGGCGTTGAAGAAGCTGTACGGCGCCAGGTTCAACTGGCCGTGGGCATCCTGTGAAGAAATCCAGCCGATCGGGCGTGGGCCGACGATGGCATTGAACGGATCGTGGGGCAGGCCGTGGCCGTTGGCGGGTTCGTAGAAATGGATGTCATCGGGCATGGCGGGTGATCCTGAGGCTGCGTTCTGAAGGGAGCCATAGTGCAAGGCTGCCCCACATATTTCCAGCCAAACCCCAATCCCCTGTAGGCGAAGGCCTACAGGGGATTTTTGTGGGGTTCGGAACATTGTCATCGCCCAGAAATGACTAAGCCCGGCCGAAGCCGGGCTGTGCGCTTTACAGTAGGGGTTAGCTGATGGCAGCCGATTGAGTGCGGTCATAACCGTCGGCAGCGAAAGTCGCGGAGCCAGTGCGGTCGTAGCCGTCTTCAGCGAAGGTCGCGGAGCCGGTGCGGTCATAGCCATCTTCAGCGAAAGTCGCGGAGCCAGTGCGGTCGTAGCCATCTTCAGCGAAGGTCGCGGAGCCGGTACGGTCATAGCCATTTTCAGCGACAGCAGCAGAACCGGTGCGGTCATAACCATCAGCAGCAACGGCGGAACCCGTGCGGTCGTAACCGTCGGCGGCGAAGGTGTTGGCAGCCAGTACGGACAGGGCGAAGGCAAGGATCAGTTTGGTTTTCATGTCGGTTACTCCAGATTCGTTGGCGGGTGTGTCTTGCATGGGTTTAATGCTACGCCAATTAAATTGATTGAAAAGCGCAAAATAATGCTAAAAACAATCGATTAACTCGATATTAAGGGCGGCGTATTTAAATCGCTTGCGTCGTCGAAGCGAGCGTCGCGCAGGTCATCGATCAGGTGATTGCAGGATGCAGGGGCAGCATTAATTAGCGATTAATCGCTGTGCGGCGTGTGTGAGGGATTTTTCATGCAGGTCTGGATAACGCGGTGACCCAATCGCGAGCAGGCTCTCTCCCACAGGGAAATGCATTCCAGATGTGGGAGCGAGTCTGCTCGCGAAGAGTCCATCACAGCCACCGTTGCAGTGGCTGTGAAACGCGATCAGTCAGTCACGATCCGCGAATGCTTCTGGGTGTCCTTCATGGTGATGTACACCAGCAACGACACCGCGATGCACGCCGTCACATACCAGTAGTAACCGGTTTCCATGCCGATGCTCTTGAACCACAGCGCGATGTATTCAGCGGTGCCGCCGAAGATCGACACGGTCAGTGCGTACGGCAGGCCAACGCCCAGCGCGCGGATTTCCGTCGGGAACAATTCAGCTTTCACCACCGCGTTGATCGAGGTGTAGCCGCTGACGATGATCAGCGCCGCCATGATCAGGAAGAACGCGCCCCACCAGGTCTGAATGGTGTGCAGGGTCATCAGGATTGGCACGGTGAAGATCGTCCCCAGCACGCCAAAGGCGATCAGGATCGGACGACGACCGATCTTGTCCGAGAGGCCACCGATGATCGGTTGCAGGCACATGAACAGGAACAGCGTGGCGGCAGAAATGGTGGTCGAGTCGGAGATGCTCATGCCGACGGTGTTCACCAGGTATTTCTGCATGTAGGTGGTGTAGGTGTAGAACGCCAGGGTGCCACCCATGGTCAGGCCGACCACGGTCAACAGCTCTTTGGGGTGGCGCATCAAGGTGCGCATGGCGCTTTCCTTGGATTTCTCTTTCTTGGTGAACGACTCGGTTTCTTCCATGCCACGACGCAGGTACAGCGCCACCACCGCACACAGCGCGCCGATGGCGAACGGAATACGCCAGCCCCATGCGTACAGCTGTTCCGTGGTCAGCACGTTCTGCAGCACGATCAATACGCCCAGGGCGATGAGCTGGCCGGAAATCAGCGTCACGTACTGGAAACTGGAGAAGAAGCCGCGACGTTCCTTGGTCGCCATTTCCGAGAGATAAGTCGCCGAGGTGCCGTATTCGCCACCGACCGACAGGCCTTGCAGCAGACGGGCGAACACCAACAGGATCGGCGCGCCGATGCCGATGGTTTCGTAGTTTGGGCTGAGGGCGATCAACAGCGAGCCGAAGCACATCAGGTAAACCGACGCCATCAGGGCTTTTTTACGGCCGACCTTGTCGGCGTACATGCCCATCAGCCAGCCACCGATCGGGCGCATCAGAAAACCGACGGCGAAAATTGCGGCGGTGTTCATCAGTTGGGCAGTGGTGGAACCGGCGGGGAAGAAGGTTTTTGCGAAGTACAGGGAGAAGGCGGCATACACGTACCAGTCGTACCACTCGACCATGTTGCCGACGGAACCGCTGAAGATCGATTTGATCCGGCTGGCGGTGGTTCTTTCTTTGGCCGGCACGGCAGCCGACCCAAGTGGCAGGGTGTTGGAGTTATCCATTGAAGGATCCTTCGTTTAATTGTTTTTGTGGAGCGCGTCGAAACGCAGCCTGCGAGGGCTATAGCAGGAGGTGTGCCAACGGGGGGAGGGCCGGTTTAGAGGGGGTGACGGGATTGGGTGAGCGGAAATCCGCTTATTGGTAGCTACTTACGAGCGGAAATTTGCTTATGCATCTGGGCATTTACGGGGATCTGCTGACGTCTTCGCGAGCAGGCTCGCTCCCACAGGGGAATGCATTTCAAAGGTGGGAGCGAGCCTGCTCGCGAAGGGGGCAGTACAGGCGCTACAGAAACATCTCCCGACTCAACCCATGTCGCTGCAGCTTTTCATTGAACGTGCGGCGCGGCAGTTGCAGTTCTTCCAGCACCGCTTTCACATCACCCTTGTGCCGGGTCAGCGCCGCGCGCAAGCACTGCGCCTCAAACGCTTCCTGCTGCGCTGCCAAGGATTGTCCCGGATCAATCCCCTCCACCGGTTCATCCAGCCCCAACACCTGACGTTCGGCAACGTTGGCCAGTTCGCGCACATTGCCCGGCCAGTCGTGGCTGAGCAGATGGCTCAATTGCGCGCCACTCAAGGGGGGAAAGGTGCGGCCCAGGCGGGCAGCGGCATTGTGGGCGAAGGTTTCGAACAGCAGCGGAATGTCTTCGCGGCGATCGCGCAATGGCGGCAAGCGCAGTTCGGCGACGTTCAGACGATAGGCCAGATCCTCACGAAAACGTCCGGCCCGGGCTTCATCGAGCAGGTCGGGTTTGGTCGCTGCGACAATGCGCAGATCAACGCGAATGCTCTGGTTCGAACCCAGCCGTTCAAGCTTTTGTTCCTGCAACACGCGCAGCAGTTTCACCTGTTGCGCCAGCGGCATGCTTTCGATTTCATCGAGAAACAAGGTGCCGCCGTCGGCGTATTCCAGCTTGCCGATGCGTTTGCCCGAGGCGCCGGTAAACGCGCCGCTCTCGTGACCGAACAACTCCGCCTCGAACAACTGCTCAGGTATCGCCGCGCAGTTCAGCGCCACAAACGGCTTGGCCGCACGCGGGCCGAAATCATGCAGGCATCGCGCGACCAGTTCCTTGCCGCTGCCGGTTTCGCCACGGATCAACACATTGACCGGCAACGCCGCCAGGTCCAGCACTTGCCGACGCAGGGTCTGCAGGCCACGGGACACGCCGAGCAACGTCGCATCGAGTTTCGCGCGGTTGTCGGCCTGCTCGTGCAGGGCACGGTTTTCCAGGATCAGCCAGCGTTTGTCCAGCGCCCGGCGCAAGCTGCCGAGCAGGGTTTGCGGGCTGAACGGTTTTTCCAGAAAGTCGTAGGCGCCGTCGCGCATCGCTTCGACGGCCATCGGTACATCGCCATGACCCGTGAGCAGAATCACCGGTAGATCGGCATCGCGTTTCTGCACTTCGGCCAATAACGCCAGACCGCCCATGCCGGGCATGCGCACGTCGCTGAGGATCACCCCGGCAAAGTGCGCAGGCAGCGCGGCGAGGCACTCCTCGGCACGGCTGAACAGTTGCACCTCGAACCCCGACAGACTCAGCCACTGCTCGACGGCGCTGCGAATGCTGCTTTCGTCATCGACCACCATCACTGAATTGAGCATCAGATGTGTGCCTCCAGATCGATCGGCAAAGTCAGGCTGAACACCGCGCCGCTGTCACCATTCTCGACGCTCAGGCGGCCGCCGGATTCATGCACGATAGCGAAAGATACCGCCAAGCCGAGACCCAAACCGTCACCCACCGGTTTGGTGGTGAAGAACGGATCGAACACCTGGCTCAGGTGTTCTTCAGCAATGCCACCGCCGTTGTCGATCACACTCAGACGCCAAAGTTGTTCATCGGCTTCCAGGCGAATTTCCAGACGCTTGCACGGCTTGCCCTGCATCGCATCGAGGGCGTTGCGCAGCAGGTTGATCAGCACCTGTTCGAGCCGAATTGCATCACCGCGTACCCACGCCGGACGCGTCAGGTGCAGCACCAGACTGACCTGCTCGTCACGCAGCCGCGTATCGAGCAAGTGCAGCGACTGATCGACCACCGTGGCCAGGTCCAGCCGCTCGCGCAAACCGCTGGGGCTTTTGCGCGCGAACGTCTTGAGGTGGCCGGTGAGGGCGGCCATGCGCGTGAGCATATCGTCCACCGGTTTCAGCGCCTTGTACGCGTCATCGACACGGCCATGTTCGAGCAGCAAACGCAAGGTCGCCAGTTGCATGCGCTGGGCGGTCAGCGGCTGATTGATTTCGTGGGCGAGGGCGGCGGACATCTGCCCCAGCGCGGCGAGTTTGGCCGATTGCACCAGACCTTCCTGAGCGGTACGCAGGTCGCGGGTGCGCTCCTCGACCAGATGTTCGAGCTCTTCGCGGTTGCGCTGGCGCACCTTGGCCAGACGCCAGCGCTGGTTGAGGAACAACAGCAAGAACACCAGCGCCAGCCACACCCCGGCGGCGGCGAGGGCGGCATTGCGCAAATCTTCGAAGGCTACTTGCGGGCGGCGCAACAGGTGCAAGGTCCAGCCTTCGGTCGTCAGTGGCAGCGATTCCCACAAATAATCCGCCGTGCCCTGCGGACCCTCGACCCGGCGCAGGTCGCTGTTGTCATCGAAGCGGCGCAACGATAAGTGGGTCAGGGGCACCAGCGATTGCTTGTCGTACTGACGCGTGCTCTTGATCTCGGCCTGATCGCTGGCGCTCAACGGCCGCAGAGCGCGATAACGCCAGCCCGGTTGATTGGCGATGAAGATAATCCCGCGTGCATCGCTGACCAGCAAGGTGTCATTGCCCTGGCTCCACTCCCGCTCCAGCTCGGGGAATTCCAGCTTGACCACCATCGCGCCGAGGAACTCGTCGTTTTCGCCCAGCACCGCGCTGGAGAGGAAGTAGCCGGGTATGCCGCTGGTCACGCCCACCGCATAAAAACGTCCGGTACCCTGGGTGCGGGTCTGGCTGAAATACGGGCGAAACCCGTAGTTGTGGCCGACGTAGCTGCTTGGCAGGCGCCAGTTGCTCGCGGCCACGGCAAGGCCGGTGTGATCGAGCAGTTCAAGGGTCGAGGATTGCGCCGCGCCGTTGATCTTCTCCAGTTTGAGATTCAGCGCGGCTTGTTGCTCGGTATCCACAGGACCGGCCAGCGCCGAGCGTAATTGCGGATCGAGTGCCAGCACGGCGGGCAGGGCGCGGTAGCGGTCGATCAGGGTGTGCAGCGAGTTGGCGTAGAGCGCCAGTTGCTGGCTGGCGCGCGCCGCGTCTTCCTCAAGCGCCTGACGTTCGGCGTGACGGATGGCAAGCGTCGCGGCAATCGCCGTGCCGGCGATGATCAGCAGGGTATACAACGACAGACGCAGGGTACGGGAAGTCGGCAGCATACTGGGCAAATGGATGACAAGTCGGGCGGGCACGATAGCATGCTGTCAGCGTTTTCCAGCCGTCTTCACACGAAAACTAACGGCTGAGCAGCGCTTGGGTCTGTCTCAATTGACCGGCGCCTGCGCCTGCAATTTCATGCAGTATTTCGAACGTGCCCGCCAAGGTGCTGAGCGCCGCACTGGCCTCACTGGCGACATCGACTCCTCGTCACTGACTAGGCGGCTTTTTGCTGGCTGTAGTGGCGATACCTTTGCAACAGTTCGCGATTTCGATTGGCTTGAGCAATGCGTACCGTTATGTCCTTCTGGATCTGCTCGCGGCTTATCGTGCCGGCTTTGTCGGTGCCAATGGTGTTATTGGCCCGGTCAAAGGCCAGTTGGAGGGTGCCCATCACGCCTTCGGAATAGAATTCGTTGATCTCAAGGTTGGCGAATGTTGCGTTTACGTAGCTGCGATCCCGCTCCAGGAACCCGGTCAGCAGAATGAGGGCATTGTCCAGGGCACCGATATCCTTGTCCCTTAGACCGACCATTGCCGACGCCGCATCCAGTGCTGTTTGCTCGATGGCCAGAAGTTCACTGGCAGCGGGAACGCCTTTTTGGCCAAGTACAGATGACGCAACGGTATCAAGCAATTTTTTCGCGCCTCTCGCGGTTCGAGGGTCATAGGGCATGGCCGTTTTTTTCATGAACTCCACAGGGCTGGTAAAGACGCTGATGTTAGCTTCGTTGTAAATGGCTTGCGGATTGAGCTTTTGAGCATCGGGCAGGACCGGCGTCGAGAGCGTTGTCATCAAGCCCAGTTTGTCCATGATTTTTCCTGAGGCGAGGCGGGTAACCGAGCCGAGAAGAGGAATGCCTGTCATATACTCTGTTCCCTTCGACGCCGCTGTGCCCACAACGCCTTTTGCCACTTGAAAAGTAACGTTGACCCCAGCCCGTTTTACAATGTCGCGAGTGGTGAAAAGAGCGTTCAATTGCGTGTCCAGCGCTTGCAGTTCGTCTCCCATGGTTTCCAAGACTCTGGAGAATTCTTCGATCCTCTGCTTATCACTGGCGAGATCTTTATTGGTGCCATTGTCATCAATGAAAATCAGCGGGTTATTACCTACAAATACATACAGGTTCAGCCCATCCACATCCCCTGCCGGGTCGGGACTGACCCAACGCTGCAGCCACGGCGCGTAGTACCGCGCGCCGTAGTAATAGAGCCCGCTGACATCCATCTCCTTGCCCGAATAACGGATGAATTTGTAGCTGACCCCGGTCTCCGGTTTTTCGACCATCCACGCCGTCGCGCCGAACGGGTAATAGCCTTCATGGCTGATCATGTGCGCATTCTGATCCAGCTCCATCGTGCACGAGCCCAGGTGGTCGTCGAGGCGGTAGCGCAGTTGATTGTTCTCGATACCAGCAGGCGGCGACGTGACCCAATGCAGGCAGCGCGCGTTGCCCAGCTGGATGATGTGCAGTTCTTCGCCATTGTCCTTGCTGCGGATTTCCAGCCCCGGCAGATAGCGCACCTGATGAAAGTGCAGGGTGCTTGCGCCATACCATTCGTGGCGCTTGAACACCCGGCCACCCTGGCTGTAGTGGTAATGCTCGGTGTCGTTGCGACCGTCCTCCCGGGCGATCAGCGTGACGTTCTGCAACTCGTCGCGCACGTTCCAGCGCAGCGGCTGGCCCGGTTGCACGGCCAGCAGGTTGCCGTGACGGTCGAACAGGCTGTCGAAGTCAGGATCCGGATCCCCCGGTTTCCAGCGCACGCCACGGTTGCTGACCGAATCGATGCACATCTGCACGGTGTGATCGGCGCCAGCGCGCACATGCACCCGTTTCTCCAGATTGCCGCCGCTGTCGTAGGTGTAGGTCTGGGTGTAATTGAGGCGATTGTTCGGATCGGTCGGATTGGGCAGGCCGGGAATATCCGAGAGCGGGCCGTCGTCGTAGCCGGTCGCGCTGATCAGCCGGTACAGCGTGTCGTAGCGGAAGTCGCGATGGCCATCGACCCTCTGGTTGGCGAACCAGCTCGGCGCAAAGGCGTGGTCTTCGATGCGGGTGATATTGCCGACGCGGTCGTAAAAATATTCGAAGTCTTGCAGCACCTCGCCGTTGTCCTTGCGACTGGACTGCGTATGCAGTCGACCATCGGCTGGATCGTAGCTCCACTGGCTGTGCATGCCGTTGCCGGACTGCTGTTCGATAATCTGCTCGGCGGCGTTGTAGTGAGCGTCGTTTAGCACCGGTCGCCAGGCGGTTTCGCCGTTGATCAACAACTGCACCTGTCTGAGCTGGCCGGTCAGACCATAGTGCGATTGCTGGCGATGGCCACCGGCATCGGTCTGTTCCAGCACCGCGCCCAGCGGGCTGAAAATCCGCCGGCTGGTGAAGGCTTCTTTATCGAGGAAAGTACGGGTTTCGCGCAGCGGCTGGCCGTTGAGGGCGAAGCTGTCGGTACGCAGCGTGCCGGCGCGATCGCTCTGTTCAAGCAACTGGCCACGCTGGTTGTGCCCAGCGTCGGCACTGGCGTCGGCATAATGGAACACATCGATGTCGACCTCGTCGTTTTCCGCGACCGTCACCGGGCGCAACTGATTGTCGAAAGTCGTGCGCCAATGGTTGTCGCCCTTGTCCCAGCGTTGCAGCGGCTCACCAGCCAGGCCTGGCAGGTGCAGGCGCCAGCCGGCGTCGACGCTGTCGGTTCTCAAGGGCTGGCCGTCGAGGCGGTAAATCGTCGTCATGCCGGGCACGGGCAGCCGCGGATCGAACTGCGCCACCAGGCGTCCGCCGAGATCATGTTGCTGGCGGTTGACCAAGGCTACGACTTCGGTAGCGCTGCGCAGGTAAGCGACCTGGCGCACCGGCAAGCCGCGACCATCGCTGGCCGATAGCGCGGGGGTGCGCCAATGCACGGACCGATTCATCTCCTGACACTCCGGTATTTGGTCATTTCAACCTGTCCTCTTCATTGCAGTGCGTGTTTGTCTGCGCATGTACTGACTGTCCGTAGTACCCCTCTCTTTGTACAAACCAAGTATCGCCTCATCGATTGCAATGTTGTCCAGCAGGCTCCGGGTTTGCTCGTGCATGCCCGAGCGAGTGATCGGCGCGAGCGTTTGCGCGGAAGTCATGTGGTTGACGTTGGGCAGTACATTGCCGGGGTAGACAACATCTGTTCCTGCGGCGTCAAACGCGTTTTCGGCCCAGGCGGCGCGTTGTTGGACTGCTGTTTTCCAATCGGCGAGCATTGTTTCGATTTTTGCAATCTTCACCGGATCCAGACGGTTCTGGATGTCCTGCGCTTCAATGGCCCGTGTAAACAGTGTGAGGAAGTGGGGGACAATCGATAACCACGAGCCAATGACTCTGTTCATCATGAAATCGGGGTTGAACACCGAATTGAGTGTCTGATCGACCAATTGCTCTTTCACGTCCGTCCACGAACTGATCTCCTTGACCGCCCCAGTGATGCCCAAACCCTCGTCAATTGCGCTGACTGACATTTTTGAAGTTTGAGGGATCAACGGACCGAACCCGAGTCCGACACGTTCCGCGACCGGAGCGATCATTGCAGCGCTCAGGTCTCCGCCCGCAGCCCCTCCGACCATGCCGCTGACGGTCAGAAAATTCATCTCTTCAAGCACCGAAGGAACTAACGGCTGGACAAAGCCGCTACCCAGGTCGCCGCCTTTCTTGGTTGAGGCAAACCAGGTGACGCCTTCGGCAACCGTGTTCAGTGCCATGGTTTTTTCAAAGCCTTGTGGATAAAGAATGTTAAACAGCTGCCCCCTGACTTGCAGGGCATGTTCATTGACGGCTGACTGAAACCGCGACGTCATCATGATCACGGCTTCCGCACGCGTGTTGCCGTCAGGATCGACATAGCGCATAGGGTTGTTGCCTACAAACCCGTACAGATTCAGGCCGTCGGCTGGCGAAGCGTCAGGGCTGACCCAACGTTGCAACCACGGCGCGTAGTAGCGCGCGCCGTAGTAGTACAAACCGCTGACATCCATCTCCTTGCCTGAATAACGGATGAATTTGTAGCTGACTGTCGCCGATTTTTCGGCCATCCACGCCGTGGCGCCGAACGGGTAATAACCTTCGTGGCTGATCAGTTGCGCGGCCTGATCCAGTTCCATCCCGCAGGAGCCCAAGTGATCGTCGAGGCTGTAGCGCAGTTGATTGTTGTCGATGTGCCGGGGCGGGTTCTTTGCCCAGTGCAGGCAGCGGGCACTGCCGAGGCTGATGACGTGCAGTTCTTCGCCGTTGTCCTTGCTGCGGATTTCCAGCCCCGGCAGGTAGCGCACCTGATGAAAATGCTCAGCGCTGTCGGTGAAGGTTTCGTGGCGTTTGAACACCCGCGCACCCTGGCTGTAGCGGTAGTGCTCGGCGTCGTCGCGCGTGCCGTCTCGGGCAATCAGCGTTACGCGTTGCAGCTCATCCCGCGCATTCCATTGCATAGCCTGTCCCGGTTGCAGGTTCTGCTGGTTGCCGTGGCGATCGAACAGACTGTCGAAGTCGGGCTCCGGATCACCCGGGTGCCAGCGCAGACCACGGTTGCTGTTCGGGTCAATGCGCATTTTGCAGGTGTGGCTGGCACCGGCCCGCACATGTTTGAGTTCGATCAGGTTGTTGCCGGCGTCGTATTGGTAGGTCTGGGTGTAGTTGAGCCGATTGTGCGGGTCGCCGGGTTGCGGCAGGCCGGGGATGTCGGACGGTGGAGCATCGTCGTAACCGGTCGCGCGAGTCAGTCGGTACAGCGAGTCATAGGTGAAATCCCGATGGCCATCGACCCGCTGGTTGGCGAAGTAAACCGGCTGGAAGGCGTGGTCTTCGATGCGGGTAATGTTGCCGACGGGGTCGTAGAAATATTCGAAGTCTTGCAGCACTGCGCCGGCGTCTTTACGGCTGGACTGGGTGTGCAGACGACCATTGGCCGGGTCGTAGGTCCAGCGACTGAATACACGATTACCGGCCTGTTGTTCGATGATCTGGTCGGCGGCGTTGTATTGCGCATCGAGCAACACGGGCTGCCATTGGTTCTGGCCACTGATCAGTAATTGTTCCTGGCGCAGTTGCCCGGCCAGGCCATAACGCGATTGCTGACGATGGCCGCCGGCATCGGTTTGCTCCAGCACGGCGCCCATTGGGCTGAACATCCGACGGCTGGTGAAGCCTTCGCCATCGTGAAAGGTGCGGGTTTCGCTCAGCGTCTGGCCGATGAGTGCATAGCTGTCGGTGCGCAGGGTGCCCGAGCGGTCCTTCTGTTCCAGCAATTGTCCGCGTCGATTGAACCGGGGGTCGGCGGTGGCATCGGCGTAGGTAAAAACATCGACATCGGCCACGCCGTTTTCTTCGACCGCGACTACGCGCAACTGCTCATCGAACGTCGTGCGCCAATGGCCGTTGCGCGCATCCCAGCGTTGCAACGGTTCGCCGGCCAGCCCCGGCAGGAGCAGGCGCCAACCGGCATCGACGCTGGCGGTTTTCAGCGGCTCGCCGTCCAGGCGATAGATTGTGCTCAGGCATGCTATCGGCAGGCGGGGATCCCACTGCGCCACCAGCCGGCCCGGCGCATCATATTGCTGGCGGTTCACCTGCGGCGCGTCTGCGGTCGCGGTACGCAGATACGCGACCTGACGAACCGGCAGACCGCGACCATCGCTCACCGCCAGTGTTGGCGTGCGCCAATGCTCTGAGGCGGTCATGACCCAGGCACCGCTTTGCCAGCAGCGGGTTCAAGGGTGTCGTTGAAATCTTCACTGGCCTGATACCAGGGATGGTACGTCTCGCGGGAGAAGTCACCTTTGGCGTTGACCAGTCTGATCTGCCGTCCCAAAGCGTCATAGAACACCTGATCGAAGTAGCCGAGCTCACGCAAGGACTGATCGTCGACGTAGCCATGGGTATCGGCAAAGAACGGTCGGAACTGGCGCACAGGCAAGCCCTTGTTGTTGTATTCGACCCGTTCGCTGACGCGCCAGCGCGGATCGGCCGCGACCTCGACATACTTGCCGTCTTCAATGACGAGCGCGCCATCCTCGACCTTGTACGCCATTCCCGGATCCACCCGTTGCAGGTTTTGCAATGCCCGGCCAAAGCCGTCGACGCAGGCTTTGATGATCTGGATCTGCGCCGGAATCTCGTCGTCCGGATAGCGATCGGCACTGAGCATCACGCTGTGCACCGGCTCGCGCCGGGCCGCAGTGATCGCCTCGAGCAACGTCTGCTCCGCCGTGGTCAGCGTGCTGCGCCGCGCCAGCCGTTCGCGGGCGCTGGCGCGGATATGGCCGCTGGGCAGCACATAACCCGCGTCAACCCATTGCGCTGTCGCCGCGACCACTCCCATCCAGCTGAACAAGTCCTTGCGCAGGGTACTGGCGGCTTTTTGCACTGCCCCCAGCGGGTCCTCGATGGCAGGATCGGGGCGATGATCCTCCGGTCGCACGTATTCGCTCAGTGGTTTGAAGCCGGCCTCGGCACCGTTTTCCATGCCGTGAAAACTGGTGGCCAGCGGTTGTCCGGAGGGTTCGTAGATCGCCTCCTCGGTATTGTCGTTGGGATCGATGATGCTCAGCGGTTGCAGGGCGTGATAGTCGTAGGTGATCCGCGTGGTGCATTTATCGGGCAACTCGACCCGGGTCACGGCCAGGTGATAGTCGTCGTAGTTGGCCAGCGTATAGCCATTGCTTGGGGTTTCGCGGTAACGCTCGACTGTGTAGAAACCTTCAAGGTCCGCGTATTTGGCGAATCCGAAGTGCGCCGAATACAGTTCGGGATCAGCGTCTGTCGAGGCCGCTGGCTCAAACAGAAAGGGCATCGCTGTATAACCGATTTTCGCCAACTCGGTACGGATGTTGAACGGTGGTGGCAGGACGCCGTAGGCATCCAGCGCTGTCTTGTCCAGTTGTGCAATTTCCAGCGGCCCGGCGAGGGCTTCGAAATCGGCAACGCCGTCGGGTAGAGACGCACCGTCGGTAGTCACATAACGCTGTACGGACTGGGACGTCAGTACCCGTTCGGTATTCCAGTGCGGCGAATCCTGATGCAACGCCAATTGCTCATAGGACACTTGCGCCGGCGCGAGCCCGGTCGGCAGGGTGCCTTTGGGCAACACCAGCGCATTGTTGCGCTGCAGATACGGCAGCCCGAGCCGCCACTGCTGAGGATCGCTTTTGAGGTCAATGGACTGCGTACGGGTTTCACTCAGATAAAACGATTGCTGCGCCTCGTCATGCGCGTCGCGCCACCACTGCTGTTCATCCGGATCGGTGAAGGGCGGGGTGTCTTCTGCGGTCAGGCGGCGGGCATAGTTCACCGTCAGGGCGTGGGTCGGCAGGCCGAACTCGTTCCAGCGCAAATTGATTTCGTGGCTGCACAGCGGATCGTCGATGAAGCGGTCGTACCGATAGTTGATGGTTTCCAGCGTCAGCGGCAGCAAAACGGCGGCAGCATACTGCCCCTGTGGACGGACTTCGCGCACTCGATAGCGCAGTTCCTGCACGGCGTACGGGGTGGCAATGCCCGGTTCATCCAGGTCGGCATCGGCATAGGTTTCAACACGCACCACTGAACCGACCAGAGCCCTGGCAATCTGGTCGCGGGTTTCGTCGTCGTGGGGGGCTATCGATTGATCGAATTCCTCGGCGGGCGGGGTGCGACTGAACAAGGTGTTGCCCAGTACCACGGCGTCCTTGTCCTCATTGAAAAAGGGCTCGCGGGATCGATCCAGCGATTGTCCGGTGTGAAACCAGGTGCAGACCCGCACCGGTGCGCTGAAGCCGACATCGTCATCGCCGGTGGCGCTCTCGCTGTCGGTTTGCTGCAAATGGCCGAACCCGCGTAACTCGCGTTCCTTGCTGTCGTAAAACCCTTCACGCCAGGTGAACGTCTGGGTCAGGCAGTTGCCGGTGATTTCATCCAGTTGCTGCTGTTTCTTGACCACGGCCACCGGGAACGGCAGGTGCGAAACCGGAAGGCGTTCGCGTTTGAGCAGGTGCTGCTTTTCATCCAGCCATTCCTGCGCTGAACTGCGATAAATCACACGGGTACTGCAACCCATGTTGTTATTGCTGGCGGTCAGCAGCCAGGGTTTTGCCGAGACGAAATCGTAGCGCCAGTGCTGCGGCGTGGGGTGCGGCACTGTCAGGATCAGGCTCGCGCAGCCGAGACCTTGCAGATCGGCAAAACTCACCTGGGTGAAACGCTCATAGCGCACGCCTGCGGGCCACGGCACGATAACGGGGGTCAGTTGCAAGCCGTTGCCGCCCTGGTTCAGGTAGATCTCGGCATGCTCCGATTGCAGATAAATCAGCGCTGGCGCGCCGGAACCGTCAAGGTCAGCCAGACGCACCCGTGACGAATCGAACTGCTCGTAGCTGAAGGGCAGGGCACTGATCTTGCGACCGGCGCCAAAACGGCCATGTCCGAGGTTGGGCCAGCAGCGGATTTCATCGTGACGAATGCGGCACAGCTCGGGCATATCGCTGCCCAGCAGATTGCCCAGCAGTACCAGTTCCGTGCGAGAGTCGCTGAACAGCGGCAAGCGGTCATCGTCGGGTTCATGCTCCACGTCTTCGGCGGCAGCGAAGCCCTCTTCACGGCGGTTGGCATATAGGCGTACGGCGTTCGGACCGATCATTGCCACTGAGTTCAGACCGTCACCACTGAGGTCACCGAGGATCGAGAGCGCGTTGAAGAACTCCAGCGGGAACGCATCGAACGCGGTGAAGTCGGCGAACTGCCGTTGCTCGGTCAGCTTGCGAAAACCGCTGAGGCCGGGTTGCGCCGTGATCCAGTCCAGGCGACCGTCGCCCGTCAGGTCGGTGAGCAGTTGCCGAACCGGGCGGTTGCGGTTGGCCACCGGAATCTGCTCCAGCGCTGTCCAGGGCCCATAGCCGATCTCGTCGCCGCCCGAGGCCGCGCGCACGGGTTCGCGGTAATACCAGGACTGATCGTAGCGGCAGAGAAACCCCGGCACTCCCTCGCCATAAAGGTCGACACACTGATATAACCCGCCATCCTCGATGCCGGGCTGGGTCTGCGAATCCAGCAGGCGGGTCGGGGTTTTATTGATCTCAAAGGGCGTGTAGTCAAACTCCACCGGCGGTGTGTTTTCGACACGTCCGCTGGCATCGAACGCCTGATAGTGCGCGGCACTGATCTGGCTGTAGGCCCAGTGGCTGGAGGTTTGTGGACAGCGATACTCCAGCAGCAGGCGACGCACCAGTGTCGGCCGCTCGCCCAGTTCTGCCGGGAAGTGATGGAACATCAGCACTTGCTGGCACAGCCGGCGGGTGCTGATTTCGAAACCCTGACCGTAAGTGGAAAAGCAGTCTGCGCGGGTCAACCAGGGTTTGAGGTCAGGGCCGTCATACACCGGGGTTTCGGTTAGCGAGGGGGTGCGCTCGCCGTAGTCGAATATCAACTGGAAATGCCAGCCGGCCTGGCTCAGGTCGTCCATGTCCCAGGCGTACGGTTTTTTGCTCGCGGTGAAGTTGCCGTAGCACACCCGCTGCAGATAGCGCTGGGCGCGGTAATCGTGGATCGGGTCGCTGTCCTGATCGTCGGCCTTATAGACATAGGCGATGTGTTCGCCGCGGGTGTTCAGGCTTTCACAGAGCAACCAGGCAGCGACGCGTCCGGGAACGTCCGGATCCTCGCGGCGCGAGGCTGTGGTCTTGCCATAAACATGCAGCGAGCCGTCGGCGCCGTGGATCAGCCAGAACGTCGGGGGAGCCGTTTCATTCGTCTCCCGTTGCCAAAGTTCGCGCAGGGCAAAGTCACTTTCGACGCGTGCCCAATACCGCACCACGCGATGTCGCCCGATGGGTTCGCCGTCGTAGGTGGATTCAATGCGTGACTTGAGGCTGCCGTCGGCTTCAAGCTCTGGCATCCACACCTCGCCATCGTGGCCGATGATTTCGTCATGATCGGTGTAGCGCGGCACACCTTTATTGGTACGCCGACTGATCTGGCCAAGCCCCAGGCTCCAGCCGACACCGAAGGGGCCGTTGCCGGTCTGGCTGCTGTAACTCAACGACAGTTGCGGATCCCAGCCACGGCCGGCGGAAACGGGTAACGGCAGGGCGAACGATGCAGCACCGGTCGGCCCGACCGCCCCCCAACTTTTGCCGATGGTGGCAATCGAAGCGCTTTTAGCGATGGAGGGAGTTGTGATGCTCAGATCTTGATCAGCCATGGTCGAATCCATTACGCAGGGGAGGCGCGGGAGATTGACGCTAACAAGAAAAGCAGGAACCGGAACCTGTCAAACCTGACAGGTCATTAGCAGCACAGAGCTGTGCTAGGCAGTTGTCTCTGGCACCGATCTTCCCCTGTCGAGAAGGTACAGGCACAAAAAAGGCCGGCTCGTCTTACGACGGGCCGGCCTTTTCATTACCGCGGCGAAACCTTATTGCACTTCTACCGCCAGGCTTTCGCTGATCTTCTGTTGCCAGATCGCAGGACCGGTGATGTGCACCGACTCACCTTTGCTGTCTACCGCAACGGTGACCGGCATGTCTTTGACTTCGAACTCGTAGATCGCTTCCATGCCCAGTTCGGCAAACGCCAGCACTTTCGACTTCTTGATCGCCTGAGCGACCAGGTAAGCAGCACCGCCAACGGCCATCAGGTACACGGCTTTGTTGTCCTTGATCGCTTCGATTGCGGTCGGGCCGCGCTCGGATTTGCCGATCATGCCCAACAGGCCGGTTTGCTCAAGGATCTGCCGGGTGAACTTGTCCATCCGCGTTGCGGTGGTCGGGCCAGCCGGGCCAACCACTTCGTCACCGACCGGGTCAACCGGGCCGACGTAGTAGATGAAGCGACCCTTGAGGTCTACCGGCAGGGTTTCACCCTTGTTCAGCATCTCGACCATGCGCTTGTGCGCCGCGTCGCGACCGGTGAGCATTTTGCCGTTGAGCAGGACGGTTTCGCCCGGCTTCCAGCTCTGCACGTCTTCCGGGGTCAGGGTGTCGAGGTTGACGCGACGGGCTGACGGGCCGGCTTCCCAGACGATTTCCGGGTAGGCGTCCAGCGGTGGCGCTTCCAGCGAGGCCGGGCCGGAACCGTCGAGCACGAAGTGGGCGTGACGGGTAGCGGCGCAGTTCGGGATCATGCACACCGGCAGCGAGGCTGCGTGAGTCGGGTAATCCATGATCTTCACGTCGAGCACGGTGGTCAGGCCACCGAGGCCCTGGGCGCCGATGCCCAACTGGTTGACCTTCTCGAACAGCTCCAGACGCATTTCTTCGATGCGGTTCTGTGGGCCACGGGCCTTCAGTTCGTGGATGTCGATGGACTCCATCAACACTTCCTTGGCCATGACCGCAGCTTTCTCGGCGGTGCCGCCGATGCCGATGCCGAGCATGCCCGGTGGGCACCAGCCGGCGCCCATGGTCGGAACGGTCTTCAATACCCAGTCAACGATCGAGTCGGACGGGTTGAGCATGGCCATTTTCGACTTGTTTTCGGAACCGCCTCCTTTGGCCGCCACGTCCACTTCCACGGTGTTGCCCGGGACGATGGAGTAGTGAATCACGGCCGGGGTGTTGTCCTTGGTGTTTTTCCGAGCGCCCGCCGGGTCGGCGAGGATCGAGGCACGCAGGACGTTTTCCGGCAGGTTGTAGGCGCGACGCACGCCTTCGTTGATCATGTCGTCCAGGCCCATGGTGGCGCCATCCCAGCGCACGTCCATGCCGACGCGCACGAACACAGTGACGATACCGGTGTCCTGGCAGATCGGGCGGTGGCCGGTGGCGCACATGCGCGAGTTGATCAGGATCTGCGCCATCGAGTCACGGGCCGCTGGCGATTCTTCGCGCAGGTAGGCTTCGTGCATCGCCTGGATGAAATCCACGGGGTGGTAATAGGAAATGAACTGCAGGGCGTCGGCAACGCTCTGAATCAGGTCGTCTTGCTTGATCACGGTCATGAGTCGCGCTCCTCTAAAAAACGGTGGGGCAGCTACAAGCTTCTAGCTTCGAGCGGCAAGTTAAAGCAGTACGCGGACAGCTTGAGCTTGAGCTTGCCGCTTGAAGCTTGCGGCTCGTAGCTGTCCCTCTGTGGCGCGACGCTAAAAAGGCGCGGCAGTATACCGCGCCTCGATGGGGCGTACACGCGCCGGCAGTCATTCGTTGGTCGCATGGGTGGGCGAATATCGCACAGCGGGTTTGCACTTCAAGATCTCCCCCCTCACCCCAGCCCTCTCCCCCAAAGGGGGCGAGGGGGAAAGGGAGCCGATCTTCGTGCTGTTCAAAACCTGAGTTCGGCAGAGGAAAAGGGAGCTGATTTGTGCCGTTTCCAAACCAGAGTTCGACGCGATGCTTCAGGTCGGTGTACCTCGGATAAACAACTCGGTCAGTCCCCTCTCCCTCTGGGAGAGGGCTAGGGTGAGGGGCTTTTGGCGGTATACGCAGGCCACACTTTTGACGTCAATTTTCGAGCCCGAAAATCGGTGGTCATTTATCGACTACGCCTCTAAAGTGGCAGCCGGTCTGTAGGGTAGGACACTCGGTCAGCCTCTTATCGCACGGTGAGTCAACGATTGACCCATAACGCCATTCAACGTCTTTTGCTCAAACGCTTTGCCCTCGCTGCGGCCACCTATGGATTGGCTTTGCTGCTGCTGTGGCTGGCGTTTTTCACGGGGCATTACGAGCAAACCCTGAGTTCTGTGACCATCGGCAGTGCGCTGGTGGTAATCAGCCAGTCGGTGCTGTTCGCGCTGTTCTGGAGTGGGCGCAACCTGCGCTTTGCCGATCCCAGCCTGACCGAAGCGCAGGTACTGATCGGTCTCGGCTGGCAGACCTGGCTGATCGCCCATCTGGATGAAGCACGCGGCGCCTTCCTGGTGTTCTACGTGCTGATCCTGCTGTTCGGCCTGTTCCATCTCAGCCGACGGGCGTTCATGCGCTGTGCACTGCTGGTGTTCTTCAGTTTCTGCGCCATCACCCTGTGGGACGGCTACCACTTCCGCTTGCGCGAGCCTGCGCTCTCAGCCTTGCAGGTGTGCATTCTGGCGATGGTGCTGGCGTGGCTGGTGCTGTACGCGCGCTTCGTCCAGGTTTCGCGGCAACGCCAGCGCCAGCGCCGGTTTGCTTTGCAGGCGCATCAGGACACCCTGCGCGGGATGATGCGGCAGCTCGAAGATCTGGTGGCCACCGATGAATTGACCGGGCTGTTCAATCGTCGGCACTTTCTGCGTCTGGCCACGCGAGAGCTGGATGAAATGGACGACGATGTCGTGCACGGCCTGGCGCTGATCGACCTCGACCACTTCAAACGCATCAACGACCTGCACGGCCATGCTGCCGGTGATCAGGTATTGCAGGCCTTCGCCGGCGTTGCCCAGGCGTGCCTGCGCGACGGCGATGTGCTGGCGCGTTATGGTGGTGAGGAATTCGTCGTGTTGCTGCCCGATTGCGACGCCGAACGGCTGACCGCTTGCTGCGAGCGTCTGCGTATTGCCTTTACCGACGTTGAACTGGTCGGCCTGAATGTGCGCAACCTCAGCCTGTCGGCCGGCATGACGCTGTTGGCGTTGGGTGATGATCTGGACGACGCCTTGCAGCGCGCCGATCAGGCCTTGTATCGGGCCAAGCGTGACGGGCGCAATCGGTGTGCGGCCGCGTGGGAGAACGTTGATGCCTGAACTTTGCGTCGGTGAACGACAATGGTCGGTGGCAGCGGGCAGCAATCTGCTCGATGCCCTCAATCAGAATGGCGTCGCCGTGCCTTACAGCTGCCGCGCCGGCAGTTGTCACGCCTGTCTGGTGCAATGCGTGCAAGGCCTGCCCGCCGACAATCGGCCGGATGCCTTGAGCGCCGAACAGCGTCAGGACGGCTGGCGCCTGGCCTGTCAGTGTCAGGTCGTCGAAGACTTGCAGGTGCATACCTTCGACCCGATCACCGATGGTCGGCCGGCAGTGGTCGAAGCGCTGGACTGGCTCAGCGACAGCGTCCTGCGCTTGCGTCTGACCCCGCAGCGACCGCTGCGCTACGGCGCCGGGCAACATCTGGTGTTGTGGATCGGGCACATTGCGCGACCGTATTCGCTGGCGAGCCTGCCGGAAGAAGACCGCTTTCTCGAATTCCACCTCGATTGCCGTCAGCCCGGCGAATTCAGCGATGCTGCGCGAAGATTGCAGATCGGCGATCCGGTTCGCCTCGGTGAACTGCGCGGCGGCGCCTTGCATTACGACCCGGACTGGCACACTCGGCCGCTGTGGCTGCTGGCCGCCGGCACTGGCCTCGGCCCGTTGTTCGGCGTGCTGCGCGAAGCCTTGCGCCAGGATCACCAAGGCATGATCCGCGTCATTCACGTGGCTCATGACGAGCGCGAGCACTATCTGGCCAAACCCTTGGCGGCACTGGCCGCACAGCGGGAAAACCTCAGCGTCGAGCTGTGGACGGCGGCCGAGTCAGCCGCCGCTTTGGCGCAACTGCGCCTTGTTTCCCGGCAAACCCTGGCCTTAGTCTGCGGCTCGACGGCCAGTGTCGACGCCTTCGCCCGGCGGTTGTACCTGGCCGGATTGCCGCGCAATCAACTGCTGGCCGATGTGTTCCTGTCCCGTGGTTGAGCGCTGATTTTTCAGACGCGAGACACGCCATGACCGAAGCCATCCTGCTGGAACGCGAGCGCGGTTTACTGACCCTGCGCCTCAACCGACCGGACAAAAAAAACGCTCTGACGCGCGCCATGTACAGTCGCCTCGCCGAGGCGTTGAAACAGGCCGATGGCGACCCGGCGATCAACGCCGTGCTGATTACCGGCAGCGCCGAATGCTTCACCGCCGGCAACGACATCGCCGACTTCATCCAGCAACCGCCGAGTGACCTCGACAGCCCGGTGTTTCACTTCATGCTCAACCTGCTTGAGTGCCGCAAACCGGTGATTGCCGCTGTAGCCGGCGCGGCGGTGGGCATTGGCACCACGCTGTTGCTGCATTGCGATCTGGTCTATGTCAGCCGCGATGCGCGGTTGCGCATGCCATTCGTCAACCTGGGTTTGTGCCCGGAGTTTGGCTCCAGCCTGATCCTTCCACGTCTGCTTGGGCAGGCCAAAGCGGCAGAGTTGTTGTTATTGGGCGAAGGCTTCAGCGGTGAACAGGCTGCGCAGTGGGGCATTGCCACCGAAGCATTGGGCAGTGGCGATGCGGCGTTGAGCAAGGCGCGGGAGATGGCGCTGCGTTTCGATGAGCTGCCGGCGGAAGCGGTGCGTATCAGCAAGCAATTGATGCGAGCGCCGGATCGCGAGTTGATCCGTAAAGTGATCGAGGAGGAGGGCGCGTTGTTCACCCAGCGCCTTCGTTCGCCAGAAGCAATGGTGGCGTTGACCGGCTTTATCAAACGGCATTGAAACTACGCCGACCGCACTGGCCCTTTCGCGAGCAGTCAGCACAGCTTTTGATCAGAAAACAAAAAGCCCCGCCATTCACATGGCGGGGCTTTTGTCTTTCAGCGCGTCACTCAGACCTGCGGGTCACCCACGTGCAGGATCTTCATGCCGTTGGTGCCGCCGGTGGTGTGGTAGCTGTCGCCCTTGGTCAGGATGACCCAGTCGCCTTTTTCCACAACGCCGCGCTTGACCAGCTCGTCGATCGCCTTCTGGCTGACTTCGTGCGGTTCCAGCGAAGCCGGATCGAACGGAATGGTGTACACGCCACGGAACATCGCTGCGCGCGCCTGGGTCTCGCGGTGTGGCGAGTAGGCATAGATCGGCACCGAAGAACGGATACGCGACATGATCAGCGGGGTGTAGCCACTTTCGGTCAGAGCGATGATCGCTTTCACGCCCGGGAAGTGGTTGGCGGTGTACATGGTCGCCAGCGCGATGCTTTCGTCGCAGCGGGTGAACTCCTTGCCGATGCGGTGGCTGGAGGTCTTGCCGGTCGGGTGCTTTTCCGCGCCGACGCAGATGCGCGCCATCGCCTGAACGGCTTCCAGCGGGTACAGGCCGGCAGCGGATTCAGCGGACAACATCACAGCGTCGGTGTAGTCGAGCACGGCGTTGGCCACGTCGGACACTTCGGCGCGGGTCGGCATCGGGTTCTGGATCATCGACTCCATCATCTGGGTCGCGACGATTACAGCCTTGTTGTGGCGGCGTGCATGCAGAATGATTTTCTTCTGAATGCCTACCAGCTCGGCGTCGCCGATTTCCACACCGAGGTCACCACGAGCAACCATCACGGCGTCGGAAGCCTTGATCAGGCCGTCGAGGGTTTCATCGTCGGCCACGGCTTCGGCGCGTTCGATCTTCGCCACCAGCCAGGCAGTGCCGCCGGCTTCGTCGCGCAGTTGGCGGGCGTATTCCATGTCGGCAGCGTCACGCGGGAAGGACACCGCGAGGTAGTCGACTTCCATTTCTGCGGCGAGCTTGATGTCGGCCTTGTCTTTTTCCGTCAGGGCCGGAGCGGTCAGGCCGCCGCCGCGACGGTTGATGCCTTTGTGGTCGGACAGCGGGCCGCCGATGGTCACCACGCAGTGGAGCTCGGTGGCAGTGGCGGTTTCAACGCGCATGACCACACGGCCGTCGTCGAGCAGCAGCTCGTCGCCCACGCCGCAGTCCTTGACCAGGTCCGGGTAGTCGATGCCGACCACTTGCTGGTTGCCTTCGGTCAACGGATGGCTGGTGGAGAAGGTGAACGTGTCACCGATCTTCAGCTCGATCTTCTTGTTGGCGAATTTGGCGATACGGATTTTCGGGCCTTGCAGGTCACCGAGCAGGGCGACGAAGCGGCCATGCTTGGCAGCGAGGTCACGCACCAGCTTCGCGCGAGCCTTGTGCTCGTCGGGGGTGCCGTGGGAGAAGTTCAGACGGGCAACGTCCAGACCAGCCAGAATCAGCTGTTCGAGAACTTCCGGCGAGTTACTGGCCGGGCCAAGGGTAGCGACGATTTTGGTACGACGGACGGACATGCAAAGACTCCTGAGTTCAAGCGCTAGCGAAGGCTACTATGCTCTTGGGGTGTAGTCATTGTTCGTTTGCACTACTTATCGTTTTCTTTATTGAACACGGCAACTTTGGGACAAACGCGCCTGAAGATTTCCGACCAGGGGTCGATACAGAGCACAAGACAGGAGAACCCCCATGCGATTGTTGCCCATTGCCGCCCTTGCCCTCAGCGTCCTCGCCGTGACGGGCTGCACCCGTTGGTCGATGAACCATCATTTGAACAACGCCTACAGCGCCTACGATCGCGGCAATTGCGAGCAGGTCATGCTCGAACTGTCCAAGGTCGAACGCGCCAGCCGCGCCCGTCCGTATGTGTGGCCGGAAGTGTCGATGATGCGCGGCCAGTGTCTGGAACGGCAGAAAATGTTCGTCGACGCGGTGCAGACCTACCAGTTCATCATCGCCTCGTACCCGAACAGCGAATATGCCTACCGCGCCCGCGCGCGCCTGGAAACCTTGCAGAGCCTGGGCCATTACCCGACGCGCAGCGCCGCTGGCGTGGTGCGCCCGAGCCGTTTCTGATGACAGTTGTCATACAAAATCTGGCCGGTTGTACAGCCTGAGCTATAGTCGAATGATCCGGATGCAGAGTCGCGTCTCTGACCCGGGGCAACACCTGCGACTGGCAGTTGTAAGGTGATGGCGAATTAGCGACCGTCACACCGGAAGCGGGGAGAGCGCGCCTGTCACGCGGGTGCGTTCCGAAGCAAAGGTGCGGCTCCGTGATCGAGCCTTGCATGGCGAACTGCGCATGTTTACCGACCGCCGGATCGAACGGCATCAGTTGCCGTATTTCCTCAGAGTGTTCAACAGCATCACCGACAAACCCATCGGGTTTCTGGGCAACGTGTCCGAAGACGGGCTGATGTTGATCAGTCAGTTACCGATGATGGTCGGGGTGGATTTCCATCTGCGTTTGAAACTTCCCGTCGGCGAGGGCTGCCAACAGGTGATCGACCTCAGCGCGTGTTGCCTGTGGTGCCATGAGGATGCGACGCCGTTGCACTTCGACGCCGGTTTCAGCCTGCAGCAACCGCCGCTGGAATATCGGCAACTGGTCGAGGCGTTGCGTCAGTACTTCAGCTTTCAGCCGTTGCCGGCCTCGGCCTGATTCAACACCGCCAAAAGCTTCGCGAGCAGGCTCGCTCCCACAGGAAAATGCATTCCATTGTGGCAGCGAGCCTGCTCGCGAAAGCGTCAGTGCAGAAAACTCATCTCTAAGGTCAGGTCACGGCAATCGCCCGTTCTTTATCCAGCGCCTTCTCCGCCAGCAACAAACCCATCTCGCTCAGTTGATAGATCGCCATCGCCAGATGCCGCGGCTTGTCGTCGAGGCTGTCCGCCAGGTCGAGCAGCAAAATGCTCACCGACGAAAACGTTTCATAGGTCTGGATGGCCACGGCTTCGGGGTTGAGGTCGGGCGCGATCATGAACATCTGCATGCCGCGATCCACGGAATTGCGCGGGTCGGGTTTCGGTTTGAGGTAGTGGTCGAGGGCTTTTTCGGCGGCCTCGTGGAGTTTTTTCGATTCGGCGGATTTGTAGGGGGAGACCGAGTCGTCGGTTTCGGGGGGATTCGGCGTGTCTTTGAACATAGTGATAACCCTTGTAATGAGGGCCTCCACCACTTTGCGACTAAACAAAAGGGGTGGCGGCTGGACGCAGGTTAGTCGACCGGGGGGTATCACCAAAAACCGGCGCGCCGAAGCGCCCTGCGTACAGCCACCATCGAGTGGGGGGATAGGGAGTACCCGACTTGATGACGCTTATACACATTGGTGACACACCCTGGGCGACTAAACCCGACCACTGATTGGCAGCGGCACGGACCAAGTTACGGGGCATCAGCCAAGCGCACAAGCCGGCGGATTCTGAGGGATTTGTAGGCAATGGCGCAAGGCAACGTAGCTCGCTGTCGCCACTTGCGGGACGCAGTCGGAGGGGGTTGTGGGAAGAGTTACCGTTTGTCGGGACTGTCAGATCTGTCAGGTGCGAAAAAGGAAGGGCTATTCCTTAATTGGGGCAGGGATTTTTTGCACCTTGCATCGCCACCCTTGAACAGTTTCGGAGACAGTTATGTCCATAACAACTGATGGTACGGATGAGAGCACGCTTGGCGGGCCTCATGAAGACACACAAGTGGAGGGCGCAGTCGAGAATGTATCTGATCTGGTTGACTTGCCTATCGAGAGTGTTGACGTTTCTCTTGAGTCCAGACCTCCTCGTCCAACCATCAATCCGATTAAAAACATTTCCGGCTCACCTTACTCCGGCGCAGGCACAGGTGTTTCCGGAGCGTATGTCTTTATTTATGTGGCGGGTACGCCGAGTGGAATAGTTGGGGGGGGACCAGTTAAATCGGGAAGTTGGAGTGGGGCGATCACTTTCCCCGTTAACGTAAACAAAAGCAGCATCGAAGCACTTCAGAGACTCGACGGACAGGATTCTGAACGTACAGCACCAATGGAAATCTACCGAGCAATCTTGACATTTCCGAAATCCGACACTACTGAGCCCGCTAAAGGCCTGATTTTCCGTGGCATCGGCGCTCCGAAATCGAAGGTGCTCATCGTCAAGTCCCCCCCCAATCATAATGAAGTTCTGAGCGCTGAAGCCACAATTGATGATCAAGGGAATTGGCAAGCTCCTCTCACTGCGAATTTGCCCAATGGTTCCGTCTCGATCAGTGCTCTCGTTTCTTATGTCGGCACAACCAGCATATATACGTTGCCTGTAGTTTTCAGTGTGAATCGCCCCCCCCCTATCGTCGTCACCAACCCATCAGCCAACTCGTCTCAGAACCAGACGTTCAACCTGAGCGGTACCGGGGGAATAGCTGGTAGCACGATGCAGGTTTTTATCGACCTGACTCAGTCCAAGGTCGGCGAGGCCGCCGTTACGGGCGATGGCTGGACGGTTGCTGTCAGCGTTGGACCTGGCCCGGTGTCACTGGTCGGCAGGCAAATCACTGACAATATCCCCTCCGACCGCGGCATCCCCCGAGCATTCAAAATCCGACCCTCAGAGGTGTCAGCAGTCTCATACAGCGTCTTGCCTGACGGCCAAGTGGAAATTTCGGGGAAGGGGTACACGGGCGCAACGGTTGTGGTCACCGCTCCCGACTCGGTCACGCCGCCACTGCCCGTTGTGGTCAGCGCAGGCGAATGGACAACCACTGCGACGGGCTGGCCATACGGCACCTACAAACTGCAAATCGTGCAAAAAGTGAGCGACAACGCCAATGGCTGGATCGAGTCGCAGCCTTTCCCGCTTGAGGTCGAAAAGAAGCTGCCGAATGTCAGAGAGTTGAAATACACGCGCGACTATCAACCCACGTTCAGTGGCCTCGGCAATAAGGGGGCGACTGTATGGCTGTGGAAAATCGACGCGGATGAAGCGGTGGCGCCTCATGTTCCCTTGACAGCCGATGGATCGTGGTTAAGCCAGGCTTCAGAGGTATGGGGCCCCACGCTTAACCGACGGGTTCGCATCAAACAGGCGGGATTCAGCCAGGAAACCGACTGGGTTTTCCTTGATGTGACGATCCCGCCTCAGGCCCCCGGCCTGAGCGACCCGGACGAAAACGGACTTTCACCTGTCTTTAGTGGTACCTGCTGGCCCGGGGCGCAAGTGACCCTGACTTTCAGCGACAGCGATCAGTCCTATCACGCCACCGTTACAGATGGCATCTGGACGTTCCAGCGTCCCACAGATTTCACCGCAGGCGTCGAGCACACTGTCCGCGTGATCCAGACGGCAGCATCCCAGCCGTCAGCACCGACGGAGCGGTTCTTCAGCGTTTACCCGACCATGATCCAGCCGGTCATCACCGAGCCGGGCAATAAAGATGATGTCGACCACGCATTTACGCTCAAGGGCCACGGCGCGATGAAAGGCGCCATGCTGCAGGTGTTTGATCGGGTGCACGACATCCCTTTGTCCGACTCCCTTTTGCAAACCATGGACGGCGATTGGGCCATCGATATCAGGGATCTGACCCTCCGGTCCTATGGCATCGGTATACGCCAGACCTCCCACAACCGGGTGATCGAGAGTGAGCGGCTCGACGTGAACGTGGTGGTCTTGCCACCTCGCATCACCTGCCCGGTCGAGGACGGTACGCTGCCCCGTGTCGCCCTTCTTCAAGGCGAGGGCAGGGCGGGCGCGAAGGTCGACATCATGAAGGGCAGCGAGCCGTGGCTCATGGATATCCCCGTAGGGCTCGACGGTCTCTGGAGCCATAAGGTGGAATTACCGGTTGGCAGCACCACCCTTCGCGCCCGGCAGACGTTCGTGGAGAACGACAAGCCTTTCCCGTCTGAATATGCCGACGAGCTGCACTTCAGCGTCGTGCCGGCCGCGCCGTTTATCGAAACGCCGGTGGCCGGCGAACACATCGGGCGGCAGGTGGTGGTGTCCGGGTTCGGCGTGCCGGGCGACACGGTGAGCGTGACACTCGACAGCGAATGCGCCAGCGCTTCGGTGCTGGAGGATCGCACCTGGTCAGTCAGATTGACGCTCACGCAAACCGGGGGCGAGCACGTTCTGCAGGCGACGGCGGCGCTCGGTGAATTCGAATCCGACGCGGCACCGCGCCTGGTGCTGCTGGGCACTTACGAGCCCGGCATTGAAACCCCGGCGTCGGGGCATCGCGTGAGCAATCCGCTGCTCTGCGCAGGCACCGGGCGTCCGGGCGTCGTGCAGGGGGTGAGCTGGTACAACCCGGAGGAGACGGTATTGCAGGGCGTTGCGGTCAGCGGTGGACGATGGAGCGGTCAGGCTGCTCAAGCTCTGCGCGAGGGCGGGCAATGGCTGCGCTTCATGCAAACCCTCGAAGGCGGCGAGGAGGGGCAGCTGTCGGCTTGGGTCGACAGCCAGCGCTTTGAGGTCGAGCCCGATGCATTGAGCAAAACTCAGAGCAAAAAGTCCGACGAACGGTTCTAGAACCTGTCAGATCTGACAGTATCTATCTACCGCCATTGAGTGCCAAATTACTATCAACGCATCAGCGGCCTGACATCACACGTCAGGCCGTTTGTGCCGGCTTTCGACTCAAGGAACCTGATCATGACGCTATCGCCCCGTCCCCCGGTGCAAATGTTCGAGCAATTGTTCGGTGAAGAACAAGCGACAATGGATGCCGGTCTGCAACAGCTCAAAGCTTATCTCTCGGGCGGAGGATCGATTTTTCCGCTGGTGCGTAAGGGTGTGCCGGGGCTGGTCAGGGAATACGCGCTGAGTGAGCAGGATGCGCAACGCTTCGTGTATCGCACCAACGCCTTGGCCACCTATGTGCGTCGCCGGTTTCTTCAGCGTGATCCGCTAGCGGAGCACGGCGCCGATGAGGTGGCGCAATCGAGCGGGTTATTGTCGCTGGTAGACGGCCCGCAGTTCGAAAGGATTTTTCCTCAAGTCCTGTTTGAAAAACTCGCACCTGCCAATGCGCTGGAGTCGTCTCTGGGCGTAGTGGCCTACCTGATCGACCTGTTGCTCTGGATCAAGGAGCGAATCGAGGCTGTTGGCGATGACAGCAAAATCATGCTGCATGATCGCCGTAAAGATCTGAAAAACCTGGAGGTCGACTTCAATGCGGTGTTCCAGTCGGTGTCCTCGGTGGACATTATCACCCGTGTGCTCGAAGACTTTATCAAAGCGAACGAGCCGGACACCGACGTCGAAGATGCCCTGATAAAAACCCGCTATCCCAATGGTCTGCCGTATTACCAGCACTGGGTGACGATTGATGGTATCGCGCAGCTACACCGGCGTTCGACGGGGGATTTCGACCACGCGATTGACCCGTCTTATCCGAATTTTTTAGCGACACCAAGTGCTGTCCGTCCGGGACGCGCCCTGACGCATGCCTCGCGTTTAGGTCCGTATCAGCGTGAGCTGCTCACAGAGACTGCCCCGGGAAATGATGCGGCGCAGTGGCAGGATTTTTATCGCGTCAACTTTGGCACCGATCCACTTTCGTGGATGAACCTGAATCAGGTCAGATTCTTCGGCGAACGTACAAAGCTCGACACGCTGGAAATTGAACGCCTGGTGTCCGTCGGCAAGTTTGCTCCCGTACGCTCGCCCAACGTGACATTCGAGCCGTCCGAGGTTCCGCCAGACATCGAAAACGCTCGGTCCGGTTCGGTTTACATCAATGCCAATCGTCATCCCGGCGTGAGCATCGTCGACAGATCGAGCAATATTTTCAATCGACTGTCGATCAGTCCCGGTCAGCCCCTCGGGCGTGATGCCCTGAACCGGATGAACCGCAAGGTGCGCCTCGACAACTGGATGCAATTGCCCAGCGAGCAAGTTGACGCGGTTCTCGCCGCGGCGATGCGGGCCGAGGCGCGCGGCAATCCGGCATTGGCGGGGCAATGGCTGATCACGGACAACGTCGTGCATGCGCTCGGGCTGTTCCAGTTGTTGAAAGAAGGGTACGAATGCAGCGCAGCAGACTTTGTGGTGTTCCTCGATAACCTGTCGGTCTACGGGCAGAGCGAGGTGCCTGCGCAGTTCGATCAGGTCTTCAATGTTCTGGGTAACCGTCAGGGTGAATACAGCCAGCCTTTGAAACTCGATGGGGGAAGTTTCCCGGTGGTGCCGCCTCCAGGCGCTACTGATCTGACCATCAGTCGATTGTGCGCCGTCTTGAATATCAAACCCGAAATTTATCAGCAACTGGCGGCGGCGGTCGCCAGGGCGCACAACATTACGGGCAATGCATTTACCCGATCTGCGCCGATCCTCTCGAGCTTTTATCGACTGGTGAAACTGCCCCGGCTACTGGGTATCGAGCCGGAGGTCGGTGTGCGGCTGTTGCACCTGCTGGGAGGCACTGACTGGGTCAACGGTCTGGCGGGTATACCTGTGATTGCAGTGCAGGGCGATGAAAGCGCTGATCGGCTCATTGCCGTCGATATCTTGACCCTCATCACTGCCATGCATGCGTGCAGGCAATGGTGCGAGCGAAGTGACTTGCCGGTGAAATGGGTGGTCGAGCATGCGGAGCCGTTGCCAACGGGGCACTCAGTCACCGAGCGGGAGCTGGCCTTCTTCGAAGAAGTGCGCAACCTGCTGCCGGCCGCAATGCTTTCCGATGCCGATCTGCTGGCCGCGAATGTACCGGCCGCGGGTGCTGCAAGCTGGTTGCACTTCCTGAGTGAGAGCGTTGAATGGACTCCGCCTGACGGAGATTCCGAAAGCCTGCCTGCGTTGGTCAGTACCAGTGGGCTGGTGCTGGCATATGAGGAGATGACGGCGGATGAATACCTGATCTTCGCTCGTAAAAGGCTGGCGTGGGCGGTCGACATTGCGCTGGGCAAATCCTGGGAGGATCAGCGCGACACGTTGGTCTCGGCCATGCTCAATGTGCTGTTGCAGGCCACGGAACAACAAGTGTCGGTGGTCAAACAAAAGCTGGCGTTCTATGCCGGTGTCGATGAAACACTGGCAGTACCGGTCCTCAACTGGGTCGGTACATCGGTCTGCGACTTTTTGCAGTTGTTGCTCCAGCGCACCGGATTGCTTGAAGAAGTTTCGCTGCAAGGGCGCAATACTGAAAAGGATCCGTTGATCGACCTGCTGGCCGATGTGCGCCGGCGCAGTGCAGTGGTATCGACGCTGCAATTGAACGCTGCGGTGTTGCAGGAGTATCTGGATTACGGCTATCGGGACTGGCTCGCTCAGACCGACAGACACACCTTTTCGCTGAACACGCTGTATTACCTGACGACACTCACGCACGCCTTCGGGCTTGGCGAGCAGCCTGAGCAGACACTGCTCGATTACCTGCGGGAGGTCGCTGCGTTACCACCATCACTCTCTGTTCATGCCAAAGAGCTTGCGTACCAGGTATCGACGATCAAACTGGCCAGGTTCTATGCCTGGAGCGTGCAGGACGTGCGCGAATGCGTAACGCGTATGGATCCGGTGCGGCCGATTCCGCGGACGTTGAAACAACTCGATCTGCTGATGCGCGTACGTGAACTGTCCGCTGAAACCGGCATGGACGCCCTCACAGTTTTTCTGCTTGGCGGTTTACCCGAAACAGTGGCTGACGCCGTTTCCAAAAACCAGTACGCCGTAGCGGCCGAACTCGCCCTGTTGAGCAGAACCACTGCGCAGATACCGCGCGTTGAGGTAGCGACAGATCTCAAGGCGTTGGTCTCGATCACGTGTGTGGTGACGAATGACCATCTCATCGCCAACAAGCCGGGAGAAAAAGCCACTTATACGGTGACGTTGAAGAATGCCGAAGGCGCGCCAATGGAGGGTGTCACGATTTACTGGCAAGCCTCGCTGGGCAAACTCGAAAACGGCGTGACCGATAAAAACGGGATCCGGACATTCGACTATATCCCCAGCGGCAAGATGGGGACGGAGCGTCCGATGTACTGGCTGGATCAGTTCGAGCCCTGGTATGCGCCGCCGGTCAACATCGAAGCAGATTTCAGCAGCATGCAATTCCCGATTCCTTTCAGATCTCCTGTGCCCTCGGGAGTGGTGCCGGCGGGGCAGGAAGTCGAGCTGTACGCAACCATGATGGACAAGTACGGAAACCTTGGTCAGGGCGTATTGGTGAACTGGACCTGGATGCCCATGGATGTGACGCGAATCCCTGTTGCAATCGTACGACCGCGACAGGGGTACACCGATCAGGAGGGGCTGGCTCGGGTATTCGTGTCCAGCACCACCGGCGGGAGATTCATCTTCAGTCTGCTTGGCCCGGATGGGGGCCCGCAATTCGGACCGATCACGTTCGAGGGCGATGAGGTGCCGGAATAAGCGGTTTCTCGACAGGCATTTATCCCGGTTTTCCCCAAGGAGCAAGCAGCATGGCACAGAGTGATATCGACTTTCTGTTGGAAAAACGTCGTTCCGCATTGCTCGAATACAGCATCGGGCAAGTGAACAAAGAGCGTTACGCTTTCGTGCAAACGTCGGCGGATCTGTTCGAACTGCTGCGCATGGATCCGCTGGACACCTACGCGGTGCAGAGTTCCTGGGTCGCCGAAGCGACCAGCTGCGCGCAGCAGTACATCCACGCGGTGTACCGCAAGCTGGAGCCCGGGTTTGCCAGGCATGAATTCTCGTCTTCCGAGTTGGCCGAGTGGGAGTTGTACAGCAATTACCCGGACTGGGCAGCGGTACAGATGATTCAGCTGTATCCCGAAAACTTCATCAACCCGTTTGTCCGCCAGCGCAAGTCCAGCCTGTTCAAGACCCTTGAAAACGACCTCAACCAGAGCCGGCTCAACGTTGATTCAGTGCAGGCAGCCTTGCAGGATTACCTGCACGCGTTCGAGCAGACCTGTGATCTGGACGTCATCAGTTGCTACATGCACGGCAACTCACCGGAACGGGCGGACTACTACTTTATCGGGCGCCAGCGGGCGCAGCCTTTCCAGTACTTCTGGCGCAAGGCGGAGATCGTGATCACGACCTCATGCGTGGCCGTCAACCCGGCCGCCTGGAGTGAATGGCAATCGGTGGACATCCAGCCGGCCAGCGAGGTGCTCGACATACGCCCGGTGTTCTGGAACGGCCGCTTGTGTGTGGTATGGGCGCAGTGGCGCGACAAGGCGCAGGGCCAGGACAAGGATCAGTTCATACCGGAAAACCTTGAGGTCAACCTGGCGTTCATGAACCAGGGTGGACAATGGTCGGCGCCGATGAAAGTGTACGAATTCAGCGGCCCCGTCGACCGTGTCACTTTTCGCTTGATTGCAACCGTGCTGAAGGGAGATCCATTAAGCAAAGACAAGCTGGGTATCTCCATCACAACGAAAAGCGGAACCGCAACACCGATCAAGGCGCACAGGGTCTTCGATGTGCTGATGCGTCCGGAAACTGTCATCTCCCCCGTGCTGGAGCTGGCAATGAAGCGATTTACCGGGCCCGAGTCGGTTCAGCATGCGCTCGGCAGTCAGGTGACGGTTACCGTCGTTAACGAGCCCGATGGGGCCATGACTCCTTTTCTGGGCCTGGAAGCCGCTGCTATCCGCATTGGGACCAAAGACGAACTGACAGTGAGCGGCTTCTGCCGGCCCACGGGGTTGGGTTCACCGTCAACGCTTGCGTTTACGCTCGCCCTGGAAAACGCGGCGGACAACGATCCCAAACCGGTGATCCTCAACAAGTCCTCGGCAGGTGGCTGGACAATCGCATTTGAGGAATCGTTTTCGCGCGACAAAGGTACATGGCCGGACACGACAACGTTCACCCTCAAGACTGCAGCGGCTGGATTCGGCGGCAGGACGTTCAGGCTATCGATCATCAACCTTGAAGATTTCAATGTGCCTGTCCTGGTGAAAAACACCGAGAACGCAGCGCAGTTCTTGTCCTTCGAACTGGGGGCTGCCTACCGTTTGAAATACGCACGGCTGAACTCACTCTTCGGCCCGGAGCTGGTGCACCGCTCAAACATCTCCGTGGAGGCCGTTCTGGATTGGGACAGCCAGTTCATTCACGAACCGGCGCCCTCACAAGCACCCGATTTCACAGAGGTCAACGGGGCGTTCGACGGGGCCAACGGGCTGTTTTTCTGGGAGCTGTTTTTTCATCTGCCCCATCTGGTATTCAAGCGTCTGCATGACGAAGACCGCTTTGCCGAAGCTCAGGGCTGGTTGCATTACCTGTTCGATCCGCAGGCCATAGCAGATCCCCGCGACTCCAACGGCAAACCAGATTACTGGCGCTGCCGGCCCTTGGCCAAAGAACAGGGCAATGCGGGGTGTGAAGCCCTGGCACCCGCCGACCCCGATGCCATCGGCTATTCCGCGCCGCGGCACTTCAAGATTCTGGTGTTTTGCGAGTATGTGAAAAACCTGATGGCTTGGGGGGACTGGTACTACCGGCAGCTGACCCGCGACAGCCTGGTGGCGGCGAAACTGTGTTACGTGCAGGCGGGATTCCTGATGGGCAAGCCCCCCGTGGCGCGCTCGGTATCCCACTGGAAAGCCAAGACGGTCGGCGATCTTATGCAGCAAAGCAGTACACGTGCCGAGCTTGAAGCATTTGAACAGACGATGGACTACAGCCTCGCGGACGTCCCGTCGGGCTCCAGCGTTGCGCCCCTGCTGGGAATGCTGGCGGCCGGGCCGTTCAAAGTACCGGTCAATCAAACGTTGCTGGATCTGTTTGCCGGCCCCGGGCAGCGTTTGGATAACCTGCGCAACTTCCTCACCCTCGACGGCAAGCCGATGTCGATCCCGCTGTTCAGTCCGCCCACCGACCCGAATCAGTTGCTGCGCGATCTGGCCGCCGGTACCGGAGCCGGCCCAAGGCCGATGGGCGGTCGGGTACAGGTCAATGCGTTCCGCTGGCGGGTCAGCTACGAAGCGGCACTGCGTGCGGTGCAGGCTCTGCAGGATTACGGCAGTCAGGTGCTGAACCTGCTGGAACGCCGTGATCGCGCCGAACAGGAAGAGTTGCAACAGACTCATCTGGTGGAATTGAGCGCTTTCGCCCAGACCATGCAGGAGCAATCCATCGCTCAACTCGACGCGAGCGTGGCAGCACTTGAACTGAGTCGGGCGGTGGCGCAGCAACGCGCCGATACGTACAAGAAGAACTATGACGAAAACGTGTCGGCCGTCGAATACGAAGTCATGGACAGCCTGTATCGCTCCAAAAATCTGTCGCTGGCGTCCTCTTATCTCAAGCCTGCCGCAGCCGTGATTGCTTCCGTGCCGAATATTCTGGGAATGTCCAACGGTGGCCATCGCCTAGATCAGACACTTGAAGCCATCAGTTTCGGCCTGGGTATCTCCGCAGCGGTGGAGCAGTTGGACGCCGACAAGAAGGCAACCACCGAAGCTTACCGCCGACGCCGCAATGAATGGGGACTGCAACATCGATTGGCAGTGGCGGAAGTGGAGTCGATCAACGGCCAAATCGAAGCGCAGCGGCATGCCGCCAGCGCAGCCCGCACCTCCCTTGAGCAAACGCTGCGCGCCAACAGTCAGGCGTTGATCCTGTACAACTATCTGAAACAACGCGCCACGCGCTCCGAGCTGTACGGCTGGATGCTCGGCCAGCTCAAGGCCTTGCATTATCAGGCTTACGACGCGGTCGTCAGTCTGTGCATTACCGCACAGAACTCGCTGAGTGCCGAAACCGCGGATTACGATTCGATCGCGCCTTTGCCGCAGGTGTGGCTTGATCAGCGACATGGCTTGACGGCTGGCGAGCAATTGCGTGCCTTTTTGCTGGGCCTGGAACGCGAATACCTGCAACGGCACGAGCGACGCCTGGAGTTGGTACACACCGTATCCCTGAGCAAACTGTTTGATGATGAGATCGACCCACAGACGGGTTTCACGCGATGGGCAACGGCCCTGGCGCATTTGAAACTCACCGGCTCGCTGGATTTCTGTCTGACACAACTGATGTTTGATCGCAGCCATCCGGGACACTACTGCCGTCAGATCAGCTCAATGGAAATCGATTTACCGGTGCTGGTCGGCCCTTATGAGAATGTGTCCGCCACTCTGATGCAACTTGGCAGCAAAACGGCGGTACGGGCCACGACGCAATCGGTGCTGTACCTGCATGAGCCGACCGATAATGTGCCGTCCGATGTGGTGTTCAATCTGCGCAGCGGTCAGCAAATTGCGTTGTCGATGGGCATCGCCGACAACGGCATGGCGGCGATGAAGCCCGATGAAGGCTTGCTCAATCCTTTCGAAAATACCGGCGCGGTGTCGTGCTGGAGGCTGAATTTCCCTCGACCGGAAGCTCCGGCGCAAGCGGCGATCCTGCGGTCGATGACGGACATCATCATACGGCTTCGCTTCACGGCCAAAGTCGGCGCACCGCCATTTGTCAGCAAGGTCACTGATCTGGTCGACGGGATTGAGAAAAAACGCAGCAAAATAACCGGGCAAGGGAGTGCGCGATCATGAGCGGGACTGTCATTTATGCGAATGAAAATCTGGTGGTGAGTGGTGACTTCGTAACACTGGAAGGCTGGCACTACCAGGGCTATGTCGACATTTCACGTGAGACTTATCAGGATTTACCGATCAACGTTCTGGAGGCCACGAACGAAGGTTACGCCGAACAGATCATTTCCATCCCCAGGTCGCAAGGCAATGACGCGCACTACACGCTGAGCTTTCTTTGTGAGGTGGCCCATGAGCAGCCGGGCTGGCTACGCATTTTCAAGGGTGAGGGGGATGGAGAAGAGTTATGCAGTATTGAACTCAAACCGGCATCCGCTCGGAAGCAAGGCCAGAGTCCCGCCACTGCCGGGCAACCACTGGTATTCAACCCCATTGCTTACGAACTGAAGCTCGATCTTCCGGTCGAGCAGAATGAAAAGATCAAGATACGCATCGTGAGCCCGAAGAATGCCCCTTCGGACTTTATATCGAACCTGCGCATTACCCGGATCAAGCTGCTGTTGGAACTGGCCCCTTTGAAGCTGGCTTCAATGCAATTCGATGAACAGACCGTGGCACCCGGTAGCACGTTGTACCTGTGCCTGGGGACGACATCGCTGGGCCAGGCGCACCGGCTGACGTTCGTGCCCGAACCTGGAAATGCCTGGATAGGCACCGACTGTTCGCTGACGGCGAACGGCAACCCGCTGGAGGCCGTCACGGCAGCGCCCGACTGGGGCGTCAACCAGGCGCTGAGTGAAAACTGGCTGATCGATTGCCCCTGGATCGATGATCAGAGGCGCTACGAGTTTGAACTGTCCCTGCACAACCGCTATACCGCCGAGGCCTACCGGATTCCTGTCTCGCTGGGTCATCACCGGCTGGGCTTCACCAATGAGCAGGAAGCGGCCTATTACCCGGTGTTCGAGTATGCGCAGTCGGTCGACCTGGGCGTGCAAGTGGTGTCGTATTACACCGGTCAGCCTGTTGCGGGCCAGACCGTGAACTGGACGGTTGAAGGATCGGGTGTGCAGGCTGCAGTGGTCAGTCAGGATGACGGCTGGTGTGGGTATACCTTTGTGCCCGAGGCTGCCGGCGATTTTGTGCTCACGGCGTCGGTGGCCAGCCCTTATTACGCCAGCGGTGTCGTTACCCGCGAGTTTCAGGTCAAAGTGCTGCAGTCCGACCCGTGGAAGGCGCTGAACACCGTCGTGGGCGACGAACGGACGCCGTGGGAAACGCAAGGCTATCCGAACCGCGGCAGCGCGCATGAGATTCGACTGGATGTGCCGACAGGTAGCCCATTCGCCGGCACCACATTGAAGTTGTATGCCGCCGGTGATTCCCTTGACCAACTCGGTGTTGACGTCAGCCCTGACCTGGGAAGTCCGGTGCCCGTCGACGACGGCGCGCCGCTGTGGACGCTGACCAGCGCCGACCAGCTCGATGGCCTCTTTCAGCTGTCTCTGGCGTGCTCCAAGCTCAAGCTTCGCTCACCGCTCAAACCGATGTCACTGGCGCGCAATCGGGTGAAGGTCGGGCGCACGTTTGAAGCCAACAAGTCGCCCGTCGTTGACGAACAGGAAAGTGTGCTGCTGCGAGTGCAGGTGCTGCATGCGACCGACTCTGGTGCGGGAGAACCGGTCATCAATGCGTACGTCGACTGGCACACCCCTGAAAGGGTCGTGCAGAGCAGGACCGGTGCCGGTGGCTGGGCGAGCCTGCTGTATACGCCGGCGGCTGCCGGAGAGTTGACCGTCACGGCGAAAATCAAGGCATACCCCGAAGCCGACTCGATCGATCAAGCCTTTGCCGTCAACGCCATTGCAAGCAGCCCCTGGAAAAGCGCGGTGAGGATTCTGCTCGACAATAAGCCTGTCGAGCTCAGTTCGCTGGGGATGCTGTGCCGGCGCGGACAGAGCCATGTGCTGAAGGTTGAGCCGATTTCCGATGCGTGGGTTGGCAAAAACATCAGTCTGCATTGGCGCGGCGTCGAACCGCCGATCGGATTGGTGCCCTCTGACTTGGGTGTGCCCAGGTCTCTGGTGACGGATGGCGTGCTGTGGACGCTGGAATCCGGGGCGGGAGCTGAAAGTGTCAGCAGCCTGTTCGATTTGCAGTTGCGCATTGATGGCGTCGAAATCGTCCAGGCGTTATCCGGGCGGTTGCTGTCTGTCGATTTGCACGATGAAGTGAAGCTGATGCTCGATCAGGTCTCGGCAGCGCTGGACGACCAGGTGCTGTACCCGTGCCTGGGCACGCGCCACCGTTTCAAAGTCCTGCCCAATGAGCTGAGTCCGCTGGTGGGATTAGAGGTCGCATGCGAGTGGTCGGGCGACTCGGCCGAGGAACTGGAGGCAAGCGTCGAACCGAAACTGCATCTGCCACAAGTCCTGGATGATGGCGGTGCGGTCTGGACACTGGATTTTTCCCGCAGCGAGCGCCCCGGTCGATTTGCCCTGACACTGGCACTGCCACAGCTGGAATTTCGCGCGCACGCCAAACCCATGGCACTGAATCACAACAAAGTGAGGATCCACATCCTGCAGGAATCGGCGGTAGATCCTGTCGTCGGGCAACAATCCCAGCTGCTGTGGGCGCAGATCTGTTCGCACTTCACCGGCCGGCCGGTGAGCGGGGTCACCGTCGAATGGTGGGCTGATGACCATGGTTCGGATGAACGGACCGATGACGAGGGCTGGAGCCGCTTCGCGTTCACGCCAACGACTGCCGGAACCTATACGGTGATCGCAATGGTCACCAGCCTGTTCGATGATCACAACGAGTCTCGTGATATCACGGTCAAGGCGCTGGCGAGCGATCCATGGGACGACCTGATGGTCAGCTTTGAAGGGCATCCGGTACGGTGGGGGGAAAAAACCTGCTTCCCGCGGCGGACTGGTACCTACACGCTCAGCGTCAAGGCAAAGTCAGGCAGCGAATTGCTCAAGCACCAGATTGCCCTGGGGATGACCGGCACCGGACCCGAGCAACTGAACATGCGCTTCCTTGAGCCTGGACTGGGCAAACCGCTTCCCTTCAGCGAAGCAGGGTTCGATTACCAGTTCATGGTCAACGCCGAGAACGATGGCAGCTTCGGACTGTGCTTCGCCTCCGACCGCCTGGCGAATCTTTCTCCCGTCAACGCGATGTCTTTGGGGGAAGGCGAACAAGTGGTGAAAATCGCCGAGCGTTTGCGCGTCAAGCAGACGCTTCTGTGGGGCGATGAAGTGTCGGAGCAGATCACGATCGTTTCGGCAGTGACAGGCAAGCCCATGGCGGATGTCGTCGTGACTTGGCGCAGTCCTGATTTGGGGGAAATGACGGCTACCACCAACTTTTATGGGGTGGCGTCCGTTCGGTTTGTTCCTTCCACAGCGGGAGCATTCGAGTTAAATGCGGCGGTAGGGGGGACGCAGTATTCGGAGTCGATTGCATTGCCGTTTTATTTGAATGAGCCCTGTGAAATCCGGTCGTTGCAAAGTGATGAACCAAGTGGTCATCCGGGCGCAGAAGTAGCTGCGCAGGTCGTTGTCGTTTCCGCGAGAACCGGCGAGCCTTTGGCTGATGTTGAGGTGGCATGGGAATACCCGGGCATCAAGATCGCGTCGACAAAAACCGATGACACTGGCAAGTCCGGGGTCAAATTCAGACTACCTCCCATTAAGGAAGGGTGGTTGCGCGCCTTTGTGAAAGGCGGCTATGCGGGATGGGAGGTCAGGTCGATGAAATTCACGGCAATTCCGAATGCGGACACTTGGTTGCAGGAATTCACGCTGTGGCTCAATGGTGAAGAGGTGGATCTAGCCGGTGGCGAGTTGAAGATTTTGCGCGGTGTTACCAATGAACTTGAGTTGCGTGTCAGACCTCACAGTTGGTTGATTCCCTGGGCTGAACTGGCACTTGAAGATCATTCCGAGACAGAACCTGCCGGGCTCGGATTCTCTCCTGAATTGGGTGTGTCCCGTAAGTTAGACGGTAGTCCTGTTCGCTGGTCGGTTTGGACAGACCCCTCTTCCAGCGACGCTTTTACCCTCAAATTTACCAGCCAGACATTGCCGGATCATTTGTTGAAGGGCCAAATTATCGACTTTGATGCCAGTGCCGAACTCGAAGTGTCTTTCGATACTTTCGCTGAAAGTTTCGGCAGTAACGTATATCCCTGCCTGGGCGCTACACATACTATCCGCGTCAAGGCAAAGTCTGGCAGTCGATTAATTGGCAGCCAAGTGAAACTGGGCTGGGAGGGAGCGAGCGCTGAGAGTCTTGGAATAGTGTTGACCCCTGCGCTTGATGTCGAACAGCTCCTTGATAAGGAGGAGTTGGTCTGGACATTGGACTGTAAAGATGGCACGCGGAATGATGTGTTTTCGCTGACTCTTAACAAAGCGGACCATCAATGGGCAACGAAGCCATTGGCGATGTCTCTTGGGCATAACTCCGTGACAGCAAAAAGAGGCTTCGACCAAAATTATAACGTGGTTACTATCACGGCCACTTCTACGTTCCTGAACGTGCCGGCGTCTGGCGTGTTTGTTTCGGTATTCTGGCAAGGCGGATCCGATTATATATACACGCAGGAAAATGGGGTCGCGACGTACCCGGCAGGTACTCAACTGAGAGAGTTCAGGATCAATAATCTTTATGACGGGACGCAAATACTTTTGTAATACGGACTATTGAGATAAAACCAACGGCGCGCGTCCCGATGCTACGGGACGTCCACGCTCTCATTCAAAAGCTTCCAGCTTTCTTCCAGCTCATATAGCGCACCACCATCTTGCTCCCTAGTTCAGCGGGCCGCACATCCACCACTGCAACTCCATGAGCGCTCAAACGCTCATGGAGTTCCGCTCGTTCGTTCAAGGATCTCAGCGTCCCGCAATAGGCCAGCGCCTCGGGCAATGTGTGCACTGGCGTATGGCGCAAGGTGTCGAGGGTTTCTTCGCGCAGACTCGCCACCAGCACCCGGTTTTGCTGGCTCAGGCGCTTGACGGCGTTGAGCAATTCATCGTCATCCTCATCGCGCAGGTTGGTTACCAGCACCACCAGCGCCCGGCGTTTTTGACGGGCCAGCAGTTGATTGGCCGCAGCCTGGTAATCGGCGGGGCGCTGTGTGCTTTCAAGGTCATAAACCGCATTGAGCAGCACGTTCAGTTGCCCACTACCTTTGACCGGCGCCAGATAACGCGGCTGGTCGCAGGCGAATGTGCACAGGCCTACCGCATCGCCCTGGCGCAGAGCCACATAGCTGAGCAACAGGCAGGCATTGAGCGCGTGATCGAAGTGCGAGAGCTCACCGTCCTGGCTGCGCATCTGCCGCCCGCAATCAAGCATCAAGATGATCTGTTGATCGCGTTCGTCTTCGTACTCGCGGGCGATTGGCGTGCGTTGGCGCGCGGTGGCTTTCCAGTCGATCTGGCGCAGGCTGTCGCCCTCACGGAATTCGCGCAGTTGATGGAATTCCAGCCCTTGGCCGCGACGTTGCCGCTGGCGTACACCGAGCTGGCTGAGCCAGTTGTCCACCGCCAGCAGCTCACCGCCATAGAGCCGGGCGAAGTCGGGGTAGACGCGGGTCTGGTCGCTGACGTTGAGCAGGCGTTTGCCTGACCACAAACCCAATGGGCTGGGCAGGTTGACTTCGCAGTGGGCATAGCTGAAATGACCCCGTTTGAGCGGGCGCAGGCGATAGCCGAGCAGGCTGCGCTGGCCGGGTTGCAATTCGATCGACAGCGGCAGGTTTTCGAAACTCAGGCCTTCTGGTGGATGGTCGAACAGTTCAATGTGCATCGGTTCGCTGAAGTCATGTTCGACTTCCAGACGCACCTCACCCCAGCGGCCCAGTGCCAGACTACCCGGCAACTGTCGAGTGATGCGCGGTGTTGGCAGCCGGTGCAGGCGCAGTGCATCCAGCGCCGCCAGAGCCAACAGCGCCAGCAGCAAACCCCAGTTGATCGACATCAGGCTCGCCGGGATGTCGATCTCCAGTGTGCGCAACGTGCCCAGCACAATGCCGATAACCAGCAGTAATGCCAGCCAGATCAATAGCAGTTTCGACGGTTTCATGCGTTCACTCCCTGTAGGAGCTGCCGAAGGCTGCGATCTTTTTGGCTCACAGACGCGGCGCCGGAATCTGGTCGAGCAGTTGCAGCAGTACCTGATCGACCTGCAGGCCTTCAATGTCCAGCTCCGGAGCAATGCGTACGCGATGGCGCAGCACGGCCAGCGCGCAGCCCTTGATGTCGTCGGGAATCACGAACTCGCCGCCGCGCAACAAGGCGCGGGCACGGGCACAACGCACCAGGGCAATCGAAGCGCGCGGTCCGGCGCCAAGGGTCAGCCCCGGCCAGGTGCGCGTGCTGCGCGCCAGGCGCACGGCGTAGTCGAGGACCTGATCGTCCAGCGGCAAGTCACTGGCAATCCGTTGCAGGGCTTGCACATCCTTGGCTTGCAACACGGTGCGCAGCGGTTGCACATCGAGCATATCGGCGCGGGTCGAGCGACTGACCTGACGCACCATGTTCAGCTCCTGGTCGGCGTCGGGGTAGTCCATGCGTACCTTGAGCATGAACCGGTCAAGTTCGGCCTCCGGCAGGGGATAAGTGCCTTCCTGCTCGATCGGGTTTTGTGTGGCCAAAACCATGAACGGTTGCGCGATCGGCAGGGCACGACCTTCGAGCGTGACCTGACGCTCCTGCATCGCTTCGAGCAAGGCTGCCTGGGTTTTCGCCGGGGCGCGGTTGATCTCGTCGGCCAGCAACAGGTTGGTGAACAGCGGGCCCTTGCGCAGCTTGAACTGCTCGGTTTGCAGGTCGTACACGGCGTGGCCGGTGACGTCGCTGGGCATCAGATCCGGGGTGAATTGAATTCGTGCGAACTCGCCGCCGAAGCAACGGGCCAATGCGCGCACCAGCAGGGTCTTGCCCAGCCCCGGCACGCCTTCGAGCAGCACATGACCGCCGGCGATCAGTGCCGTCAGCACGTCATCGATCACCTGGTTCTGGCCGATCAGGGCTTTCTGCAATTCGCCGCGTACTGCTTGCGCCAACTGGCTGGCACGCTGGCGTTGCTGGGCGGCGTGGCTGGCGCTGCCGGGCTCGATCTGTTCAGTCATAGCGTGTTCCTCAAGGTTTGCAGGTGGGCGACCTGGCGGCAGAAATCGGCGCTGGACAGTCGCCGATCCGACACCGGGCTCAGGGCCTGGCTGATAGCGCGGGTGGGTTGCCGGGTCAGGCGCGACAATGCCAGCCATTGTTCGGCAACGTTCAATTGGTCAAAACCGGGGTGACGGCGACGGGCGCGGCGCAGCACGTCCTGTTGCAGTGCTTGCAGCAGCGTCTGCTGGCCGTTGTGGCGCAACAGGAAATCGGCGCTGGCGCGCAAGTGTTCCTGCAATTGCCGACGTCCACTTGGAGCGGGTAATTGCACTGGACCGTGGCGAACACCGACGTGCCAGAGCCACAGGCCGATCAACGCGAGCAAAGCGACGATGGCTTGCGGGAAGTAGCGCCAGAGCAAGGTCAGCAGGCCATCGTGCGCGGTGTTGTAGATCAGCGTGACATCGGTGTCGGCGCTCAAATACCAGAGCAGCCAGGCGTTGTCGTATTGACTGATGGTCTTGTTCTTCCACAACTCGGCGTCGGTGACCACGGTGATCGTGCCAAGGCTGTAGGGCAGTTGCATCATGTGCGTGGCCTTGGCGCTATTGGCCCAGGCTTGCGCGAGGTTCTTCGGGTCGTCGAGATGGAAGTCGGTGTCGAAACCGGCGTAGGCCGGTGCTTCTTCGTCTTCCAGATAGAGTTTGGTCAGTTTCGGGAAGCGTTCTGGCTCAACGTCCGTCGGTGGATCTTTCAGATCCTTGCTCAGGGATTGATGCAATTGCACGCGATCGAGCAACAGGTCGTTGCTTTGTTTGCTCTGCTCATCCCACAGCGATTCGGCGACGAACACCAGTCGCCCGCCAGCCCGGGTCCAGTTCAACACCTGATCAACCTGACGCGGGGTCATGCGTGAGCGGTCGTTGAACAACAGCAACGTGTGGCGGCGTGGATCGATATCGGCGAGCACCGCAAGGCTTTCGGCATGGCTGACGTTGAGGCCACGCTCACGCAGGAACAACTCGGCGGCCAGATAAGGATTGGCTTGCGCGACGGGGGAGGGGCCGTGATCGACTTCCTCCTGATAAGGCGTGGCCTTGAGATAGAGGAATACGCTTAACGCCCCCAGCAACAGGGCAATCGACGCGCCGACCCACCACTGTGTCCGGCGATTCAACGGGCGGCTCCGGGACCAAACAAGGCGCGCCAGCCATCGCACAATTCCTGTTGCGAAGGCGCCGGCGGTACGCGATGCCCGTAGGCCATGTTCTGCCAGTGGGTGGTCAGGCGGCGGCTGAAGGCGAGCAGTTCGGGGCGCTGCAATTGTTCAACGTGCATCAGCACCTGAAGTTCGGTGTCAGCGGGTTTCAGGTTCAGGTCGTAGTCGTGAAGCAGATGGCTGAGCAGCCCTCGATACAGCAGGCCCAGCGCTGCACGGGGTTGGCTTTGCCAGAGTTGTTCGGCGCTGCCTGCAATGTCGCCGGGCAAGGTGTCGCGGTTCAAGTCCAGACCGAAGGCTTGTTGTGGCACCGCGCGTTTCGGTTTGGCAGGCAGTCTCGGGCGGCGGCTGACGAAAGCTTGGAGATATTCACGATAACGCCAGATCAGCCAACCGAACGCAGCAATGACCGCACCCCAGAGCAACACTTCAATGACCTTCGCCAGCACATTGAAGTGTTGCCCGTCGAGCCAGCCCAGCAGGGTTTTCAGCCACTGCGGTGCTTCACCGGGTTTTTGTGCTGTGGCGGGTTTCGCCGGGTCATCGCCAAAGCGGTAGCGGGTGACAATTTCCTTGTTCTTGAACGGCGGCTGTTCAAGCAGCGCCTTGATGCTGTCCCGTGAGGCCTGGCTGGTCAGCGGTTGATTCAACAAGCGCGGTGCCTGCGGACTGTCATCCGGTTCGGCCGCCCAGGTCGACGGCACATTTGGCAGCACCAGACAGACCGCCAGCAGCAACCCCAGCACCCCGGTGTTGAGACGCTGGCGCAAGCGGCGAAACACCAGTTCGATATCCCAGGCTTCCAGTTGTGTGCGCCGATTCAGATAAAGGCTGAAGCCACAGGCGACATAGATCGGTTCCCACACCACCAGCACCAGCGCGTAGAAGGCATTGGTCAGGTGTTCGAGCCAGCGCCAGTCCTGATCCGCCGCGAGTATCAGCGACTGCCAGCTCCAATCCGTTTCGATCTGCTGCGGCAGTAACATGTAAAACAACACCATCAGGCCAATCCACAGCGCGGTTTCCAGGTGCACGCCAATAATGGTCAGCCACTGCGCGGCGCCGGCGTTGCGTTGCAGCAGCACGTGCAGGCGTTGTTGGCGGGCGCTGCCGTCGAGGCCTTCGAGTTGCATCACCGGTAATAGAAAGCTGCGGCTGAAACTGAGGCGGCGCCAGGTCAGGCTGGCCAGCAGTTGCGGTTTGAGCAGGCGCGGCCATTCGCGCAAGGCTTGTTCAAGTGTCGGCGTTTCGCCAAACAGCGCTTTCGACAGGATGTACAGCGGCAGGCGTTCATACGCCGGTTTCAGCCACCAGAAGATAAACACCGCCAGTGATGGCGAATCCCACAGCAACAAACTGAGCAGGGCGAACAGCGGCAGGGTGACGATCGCCCAACTGGTCATCAGCAGACGCCGATGTTGCTGGCTCATCAGTATGCCCAGGTCCATGGCTTCCCAGGTCGTGCGCGGGCGGATCACCACGGTGGCGTCACTCAGGCGCATGACGGGTCCTTCCAGCGAACAACAGATAGACCGCGACCAATGCCCAAAGCCCGGCGCCGACCAGATATTTGGTCAGCGGTGTGACGCTGGTTTTCGACGACCAATAGGCTTCGATAAACGCTGCAATCAACAGGAACAACGTCACGCCGCAGACCAGCAACACGCTTTTGCGTGCGGCCCGTTTCAGCGCTTCGCTGCGGGTCAGCCGCCCGGGGGCGATCAAGGCCCAGCCGAGTTCGAGGCCAGCGGCCCCGGCGAGGGCGATGGCGCTGAGTTCAAAGGCGCCGTGGGCGATGACGAATGACCAGAAGGTCTGGCCGAAACCGATCTCGCTCAGATGCCCGGCGACCGCGCCGATGACCATGCCGTTGTAAAACAAAAAGAATGCACTGCCGACGCCCAGCAGCAAGCCGCTGGCGAAGGTTTGAAAGGCAATGCCGATGTTGTGCATCACGTAGTAGCCGAACATCAGCCAGTCTTCGCTGGCTGCGCGTTCGGCGGGGCGCCCGAGGTGGCCGGCGACCGGGTCGTACATGCCTTGCATTTCGCGCACCTGATCGGCGGGGATCAGGTTGTAGACCAGGTCGGGGAACACATACACCAACACGCCGACGCCGATCAGGCTGCCAAAAAACAGCAGGCTGGCGACCAGCACAAAGGGCCACTCGGCACGGACCAGGCGGGGGAAGTCGGCGAGGATGAAACTCAGCAGATTGGCGCCGAGACGGCTGCGATGACGGTACAGTTGTTGATGCCCGCGCAGTACTTGTTGTTGCAACGAATCAATAAGGAAACTGCTATAGCCACGCTCCTGTGCCAACGCCAGATGCTGGCAAAGCCGCCGATAGGCCTTGGGGAAACCGGCGACTTGTGAGGTGTCCTTGCCGCGTTCAAGACGTTCGAGGGTCAGCGCAAAACGCTCCCATTCGGCCTTGTGACGCGTTTCGAAAAGGCTCTGCTTCATGTCGGCCCCAACAAGCCGCGAGCGATGCCGTTCAGTTCGGCCACAGCCTTGGGCGCGGAAATGTGCAGTGGCTGGGCAAGCAGGGCCGCCAGTTCATTGACCCGTGCTGGCGATAATTCACCCTGGCGTTCGGCAAAGCCAAGCACGGCGCGTTGTTCGGTGAGTGACAGCGGCACTGGAGAGCGCCGGGGTTCGGCATCAGGCAGTTGCGGACGTGTCAGCGGGCGTTCGCTGTAGACCACCAGTGTGCCGGCAGCGATGTCGCCGAGGCGTTTGAAAGTCGGGTGTTGCAGGCAACTGAGTGCGCCGAGGAAATAGCCGAAGGGCAGCAGATCGACAAAGCGCAGCAGGTTGCGCAGCAGCGAGGCCGACCAGCCAATCGGTGTGCCGTCGTCGTGCACCACGCGCAGGCCCATCCATTGTTTACCCGGCGAGCGCCCCTGACGCAGTACTTCGAACAGCACCATGTACCACCAACTGATCGCAAACAGCAGCAGCGAACCGAGGCCCATACCGAACTTGCCGAGAAACGCCAGGGCGATGAGCAGCACGCCCATGATCACGCCGCGCAGGGCCAGGTCGATTGCGAAAGCCACGGCACGCACCATCAACCCGGCGGGACGCAACGGTAGGTCGATGCCTTCCGGCGTTTCGACCTGATGCCGCGTATCCAGCGGCGGTGCCAGCGGTGCTTTCCTTGGCGGTGCTGTGGGCTCGAGCATGGGCTACCTAGATGTTCGCCTGTTCGGGGTGCAAGTGAGGTCGATGCTAGCAGTCTCTCGGGGGAAAACGACATAACTATGTATTGCACCTCGTGAAGCGCGAAGTGTTTGAATGACACGAGGCTGGCCGCGAGCGCGGTTGAACGCCTAGACTTTGTCGATCTTCAGTTCAGGAACCGCCCGTGACTTCAATTTTTTGGTACGACTACGAAACCACTGGCATCAATCCGCGTAACGACCGCCCGTTGCAAGTGGCCGGGATTCGCACCGACCATGCGCTCAACGAGATCGACGAGCCGGTCAACCTCTACTGCCAGCCCAGCGAAGACATTCTGCCGCATCCGGCAGCGTGTGCGATTACCGGCATCACCCCGCGCCAGCTCGCCGAAAAAGGTTTGAGCGAGGCTGATTTCATGACCCGGGTACATGCCCAACTGGCGGCCCCCGGCACCTGTGGCGCGGGCTATAACACCCTGCGTTTCGACGATGAGATGACCCGTTACAGCCTGTATCGCAATTTCTTCGACCCGTACGCCCGTGAGTGGCAGGGCGGCAACAGTCGCTGGGATCTGATCGATGTGGTGCGCGCCGCCTATGCGTTGCGCCCTGATGGCCTGGTCTGGCCGACCGATGACGAGGGCCGGGTGACGCTCAAGCTGGAACGCCTGACCGCCGCCAACCATATCGATCACGGGCACGCCCACGAAGCGTTGTCTGACGTGCGCGCAACCATTGCGCTGGCGCGGTTGATCCGCGAGAAACAGCCCAAACTGTATGACTGGCTGTTCCAGTTGCGCAGCAAGCAAAAAGTCATGGATCAGATTCGTCTGCTGCAACCTATGGTGCATGTCTCCGGGCGTTTCTCGGCGGCGCGCAGTTATGTCGGTGTGGTGCTGCCACTGGCCTGGCACCCGAAAAACCGCAATGCCTTGATCGTCTGCGACTTGCACTTAGACCCGCAGGGCTTGCTCGATCTGGACGCGCAAACCCTGCGCCAGCGTTTGTACACCCGTCGCGATGAGTTGCGGGAAGGCGAGTTACCGGTGCCGCTCAAGCTGATTCACATCAACCGTTGTCCAGTGGTGGCGCCGCTTGCGGTTTTGCGCGCGCAGGATCAGCAACGTCTGGGGCTGGACATGGCGCTGTATCAACAGCGAGCGCTGCGGCTAACTGACGCACAACAAGTTTGGAAAGATAAAGTTGCGGCAATTTATGTCAGCGAAGATTTCATTCCGAGCGAGGATCCGGAACAACAGTTGTACGACGGATTTATCGGTGACCGCGACCGACGTCTATGTGAGCAAGTGAGGAGCGCTGACCCGGCACAACTAGCGCAAGAGCAATGGCCTTTCGATGACGAACGTTTGCCTGAATTACTCTTTCGATATCGCGCACGCAACTTTCCCGAGACGTTGAATTTCGAAGAGCAAGCACGCTGGAGAATATTTTGTCAGCAGCGTTTGTCCACGCCCGAGTGCGGCGCACCGAATACCTTGAAGTCTTTTACCGAGGCGGCAGAGCAATGGTCGGTTAATGCCACGCCGATGCAGAATGAGGTGCTCAATGATTGGCAGAATTATGTCCAGGCATTGCGCAAACGTTTGGATCTTTGAAATCGAACATGACCGGGCTTAAATCCCGGGCATAAAAAAACGCCAGCATTCGCTGGCGTTTGTTTTTTCGCGGATTGCTCTGCGAAGGCGTTGCAGCTTAGCCCAGCAGGGTAGCCCAGCCTTCAACCACATCGCCGCCCCACTTGGCTTTCCACTCTTTCAGAGTTTTGTGGTTGCCACCTTTGGTTTCGATGACTTCGCCGTTGTGCGGGTTTTTGTATTGTTTAACTTTGCGGGCACGCTTGGTGCCGGTAGTTTTTACTGCGCCGCCGCGTGGTGCTTTGGTTTTCGACTCTGGATCCAACAGCGCGATGATGTCACGCAGGGATTTGGAGTATTCACCCATCAGGGTGCGCAGTTTGCCTTCGAATTCCAGCTCGGCTTGCAGTTTGTCGTCTTCGGACAGGTTCTTCAAACGGGCTTGCAGCTCTTTGATAGCTTCTTCGGTGGCGCGATATTCGTTGATCAAGGACATGATTACTACCTTAGTAGAGTGCTGAATGGCAGGGGACAGTGCCGCAATAATAGTCAGGCTGTTTCATCAAGTAAACATTTAACCGGGGTTTTTATTTAATTTAGTTACGGGAAACTGCCCTCTTTTGAATATTCAGTTAAATAGTGTGATCGAGTCATCACAGATATTCACAGTTGTCTGATCAAGCGATCCCACAGGATCAGCGCCAGTCTGACGGTTGCTCATCGAAAATCTGTATCACTGAGCCTGGCTCGCGCCAGTGCTGATCAATACTGCAGTTTTCCTTCGCAGCCGCTAGAATGGCGGCCTTTGCGAAGTTCTGGAGTTTTCCCCTCATGCGCACTTTTCGGCTGGTGATATCTTGCCCGGACCGCGTTGGCATTGTTGCCAAAGTCAGTAATTTTCTGGCAGCCCACAACGGCTGGATCACCGAAGCGAGCCACCACTCGGACAACCAGGTGGGCTGGTTCTTCATGCGTCACGAAATTCGTGCCGATTCACTGCCTTTCGGAATTGAAGTCCTGCGCGAGAAGTTCGCCCCGATCGCCGAAGAGTTCTCGATGGACTGGCGCATCACCGACACCGAGCAGAAAAAACGTGTTGTATTGATGGCCAGTCGCGAATCTCACTGCCTCGCTGACTTGTTGCACCGTTGGCACAGTGATGAACTGGATTGCGAAATCTCCTGCGTGATTTCCAACCACGACGACCTGCGCAGTATGGTCGAGTGGCACGGCATTCCTTATTACCACGTCCCGGTCAATCCGCAGGACAAGCAACCGGCCTTCGACGAAGTGTCGCGTCTGGTCAAACAGCACGATGCCGAAGTGGTGGTGCTGGCGCGTTACATGCAGATCCTGCCGCCAGACATGTGCCGCGAATACGCGCACAAGGTCATCAACATTCACCACAGCTTCCTGCCGTCGTTCGTCGGCGCCAAGCCCTATCACCAGGCGTCGCTGCGCGGTGTGAAGCTGATCGGCGCGACCTGCCACTATGTGACCGAAGAGCTGGACGCCGGTCCGATCATCGAGCAGGACGTGGTGCGCGTCAGCCACAGTGACAGCATCGAAGACATGGTGCGTTTCGGTCGTGATGTCGAGAAGATGGTGCTGGCTCGTGGCCTGCGCTATCACCTCGAAGACCGCGTGCTGGTGCACGGCAACAAGACTGTGGTGTTCTGATCGCAACCACACAGGCTTGAAAAACGAAGGGTCTGGGCGTTCAATCGTTCCAGGCCCTTCGCCGTTTCTGACCGAGGAAAAGCGCATGAGCGATCCGCTGGACAAAGCCACATCCAAAGCCCCCGCCACCCTCGGCGAAGGTTGCCTGAGCCGCTATGACCCGGATGACATGAGCCCGGAGGATGGCACGGAGTTTCCTGGCGCTGCCGAGTTGTGGGAGCAGGTGAAACCAGCATCGGACGATGAAACAGGCGATCTTTTAAGCTTGGCGCACTTTCATGAGTTTCCTTAGCAAAGGCCGCCCCAGCATCAAGAGAAACACCGGGCCACCCACCAGCAGATAAAAGTAATACGTCACCACCCGCCAGATCAGGATCGCCGCCGCTGCGGTGGATTTGCCCACCATCGGCGCCAGCAACGCGGCCGATGTCAGCTCCGCCGCCCCCGCGCCGCCCGGCAGCAGGCTGAATTGCCCGGCGCCGAGCGAGAGCATCTGCACCAGAAAACTCCACGCCCACTGCAAGTCCGCGCCCAGTCCGCGCAACGCCAGATACAGCACGCTGTAACGCAGCAACCAATGCACGCACGTCAGGGCGAAGACCTTGATCAGCGTCTGCCAGGGCAACTTGAGGGTGTCGGTGAACGCGGCGAGAAAGTGCAGCAACTTGCGCGCCCAGCGGCGTCGGGTGCTGGCCTTGACGTTCATCCTCGCCAACAGGCGTCCGCTCAGGCGAATCAACGCGCGGTGATAACGGGCGAGCAATACGCAACTGAACAGGCCGCCAAACAACGACACTGCGCTGACTGTCAGCAGCCACTCCAGCCGATCGCTGAGGTGCTGAAACAGCGCATAAATCAGAATCCCGCTCAGGGCGCAGAGAAAGAACAGCAGGTCACTCAGTTGATCCATGGCGAATACGGCGCTGCCCCGCGCCGGGCGCACGCCCGATCGGGCCAGCAGGGCCATGATCGTCAGCGGTCCACCGCTGCCGCCGGGTGTCGCGCAGTAGGCGAATTCGGCAGCCATGACCACGCCAAGACTTTTCAGCGGCGTGACGCGCTCGCGTTGATCACCGAGCAGCAAACGCAAACGCAGGGTATTGATCCCCCAGCACAGCAGGATCATACCGAACATCACCAGCAGCCAGTGCAGCGGAAAACTTTGCAGGCGCGCCCAGGTTTCGCCGCCGCCGAGCATCACCGGGATCAACACGGCCGCGAGCAGGCCGATCAGCAGCAGAACGCCGCGACTCATGCGGCGCGCTCCAATTGGCTGCGCTGTTGCGCCAGCCAGTCGATTTTAGTCATCGGTACGCGTCCTTCCATCAGCAGTCGTTCAAGGGTTTTCAACCAGTAATCACGGGAGAAACGGTGACGCATGTCCACCGGGTGCAAGCCTAGACGAATCACCGGCGCTTGGCGCCAACGCTGTTCACGTTGCTCGCAGACTAACTTTGACAGGCCTCGGCGCCAGGCACTGCGGGCACTCCAGACCAGACCCGGGGCATTGATGGCGGTAAAGTCTGGCAAGCGATAGAGATGCTGCGGATCGCTGGTGTAGCTCAACGGCAACTCGCGCAGGGCCTGGCGGGTGCCGTCGCTCATTAGCCAGGCCGGGGCGACGAAACCGTGCAGGGGCCAGTCGTAGCGTTGAAACACATCGATGCCCGTGCGCAGGCGGGCCAGAGCGGACTCGCGGGACAAATGATAGAACTCGCCTTCATGGGTGTAGACCCGGCGCATGAACCAGTCGCGCGGGTTCGACGGCCGGGGTTCCTGGTCATCATGAAAGTAACCGTGCAGGGCCAGTTCGTCGCCCCGGGCAACGCGCTCGGCAAGCAATCGGCGAAACGCCGGGTGAGCATCGAGGGCGTTGCGCCGATGGAAATCCGGCACCACCAGCCAGGTCATTGGCACCGGGCCCAATGCGTCGACCGCTGCGACAAACGGCTGATAATCGGCCCAGGTCGCCGGCGCCACATCGTGCAGCACCAGCAACACGGCGGGTTGATTCATGGTTTCAGCCATTGGCCACCCGTGGCAGTGTGTGGCCGAGGACGGCGTGGTAGTGACCGAGCAGACTGTCGACCACCGTGTCCCATGCGTAATGTTGCTCGACATGCTGGCGTGCCTGTTGACCCAGTTTTGCGCAGCCGCGACTGAACAGTTCGCGCACGGCATTGGCCATCGCTTGCGGGTTGTTCGGCGCACAAAGCAGGCCGCAGGACTCGCTGATGATTTCTTCGAAAGCCCCAGCGGCCACCGCGACCACCGGGATGCCGCAGGCCATCGCTTCAAGAATCACCAGGCCAAAGGTTTCCTGATCGCCGGCATGGACCAACGCGTCCGCACTGGCCATCAATTGCGCCACTCGCCAGGGTGGGCAGAATTCATCGATCACACTGACGTTATCCGGCACTGCGGCGGGCATCGATGAGCCGACCAGCAGCAGGTGATATAGCGGGCCAAGGCGTTTCATGCAGTTGAGCAGCACCGGCAGGTTTTTCTCTTTCGAACCGCGCCCGGCGAAAATCAACAGACGCGTGTCCTCGGTGATGCCCAGTTCTGCGCGCAGGTCGAGATCACCCGCGTCTGGATGAAAGGTTTGCAGGTCCACGCCCAGAGGCTGCACGAAGACATTGCGCACGCCGAGTCCGCTGAGCTTGTCAGCCATGACCTGACTGGGCGCCAAGACGCGGTCGAAGTTGCCGTAAAGCCGCGTGACATAGGCCTCGATATTCGGTGTGACCCAATGGCCCATGCGATTGCCGACCAGCAGCGGCAGATCCGAGTGATAGAAGCCGATCACCGGCACGTCCAGTTGCCGCCGCGCGTCCAGTGCGGCCCAGGCAGTCAGATAAGGATCGCCAACTTCGATCAGATCGGGCTGCAAACCCTGCAGGACATTTCGCCATGGCGCGAGGCGTACAGGAAAGCGATAACCTTTGCCGAAGGGCAGGGCGGGGGCGGGAACCGTGTAAACGCCGTCGTGTTCGCCAAAGTGCGCGCCAGGAATCAGCAGACTGTGGCGAGTGCCGGGTTTGATCCCCAGGCGGCGGTGTTTGGCATCCAGATAAGTGCGCACGCCCCCGCTGGCCGGGGCGTAGAACATGGTGATGTCGGCGATGTGCACGGTGATCAGCCCTCCGCTGCGTGGTTCTCCCTTGGTTGACCTTTATCAAGAATAGATGTTCGGTCGGGATTGCGCGGTAGAGCTGAAGAGCTTCAGAGTGGAAGAGCCCCTCACCCTAACCCTCTCCCAGAGGGAGAGGGGACTGACCGAGGTGTTTGGGTTTTATGCATCGACCTGAAAGTCTTCAGTCGAACTCAGGTTCTGAACAGCATGAAGTTCGGCTCCCTTTCCCCCCTCGCCCCCCTGGGGGAGAGGGCTGGGGTGAGGGGGTAAAGCTTTTGATCTTCAGATGCGGAAACTACCCACCAACTGTTTCAACCGCGAAGCCTGCTGCTCCAGATCCGAGCAAGCGCGCAACGTCGCCTGCAAGTTTTCCACGCCTTCCTGGTTCAGCGTGTTGATCTCGGTGATGTCGACGTTGATCGACTCCACCACCGCCGTCTGCTCTTCGGTCGCGGTGGCCACCGACTGGTTCATCCCGTCGATCTCGCTAATGCGCTGGGTCACGCTGTTCAAGCGCTCCCCGGCAAGGTTGGCGATTTCGACGCTGTCCTGACTGTGGCGCTGGCTGTCGCTCATCGTGCTCACCGATTCACGGGCGCCGACTTGCAGCTCCTCGATCATGGTCTGCACCTGTTGCGCCGATTCCTGGGTGCGGTGCGCCAGATTGCGCACTTCATCCGCCACCACCGCAAAGCCCCGGCCGGCTTCACCGGCACGTGCCGCTTCAATGGCCGCGTTGAGCGCCAGCAGGTTGGTTTGCTGGGAAATGCTGGTGATCACTTCGAGAATCTGGCCGATGTTCACGGTCTTGCTGTTCAGCGACTCGATGTTGCTGCTCGAAGCGCTGAGCATGCTCGACAGTTGATTCATCGCCTTGATGCTGCGATCCACCACTTGCTGACCGTCTTCAGCCAGACCGCGCGCGTCGCTGGCCTGATTCGAAGCCTGGGCGGCGTTGCGGGCGATTTCCTGCGCGGCGGCGCCGAGTTGGTTGATCGCCGCAGCCACACTGCTGGTGCGCGAGGCTTGCTGATCAGAGTTGTACATCGACGAGTTCGACGCAGCGACTACGCGCAGGGCAACTTCGTTGACCTGGCCGGTCGCCGAAGACACTTCGCGGATCGAACCGTGAATACGCTCGACGAAACGGTTGAAGGCCGTACCAAGGATGCCGAACTCATCGTTATTGACGATGGTCAGGCGTTTGGTCAGATCGCCTTCGCCGTCGGCGATGTCTTCCATGGCGCGGGTCATCACGTGCAACGGCTGGATCAGCAGGCGGATCAGCATGCCGAGCAGCGCGATGATGATCGCCACCGCAATTACCGTGGCAATCACTGCCGAAGTGCGGAACTGGCTGAGCATGGCGAAAGCCTGATCTTTGTCCACCGACAAGCCGATGTACCAGTTCACCGACGGCAGGCCTTTGATCGGCGCGAAGGTGACGATGCGGGTCTTGCCATCGACGGTGACTTCACTGAAGTCGCTGCTGATGCGCGGGGTGTTCTGCGGATAGGCTTCTTTGAGTGATTTCATCACCAAGGCCTTGTCCGGGTGCACGAGGATCTTGCCGTCGGCGCTGACCAGGAACACATAACCCATACCATCGAAATCACGGGCGGCGAGGGTGTCGACCAGCGATTGCAGGCTGAGGTCACCACCGACCACGCCAACGCTCTGGCCAGCCTTTTTCGAGGCGGTGGCGATGGAAATGATCAACTGGCCAGTGGCGGCATCGATGTAGGGTTCGGTCAGGGTCGAGGTGCTGCTGCTCTCGGCACCTTTATACCAAGGGCGTACCCGTGGATCGAAACCGTCCGGCATCTTCGCGTCCGGGCGGATGGTGAAGTGCCCCGTGGCATCGCCGAGATAGGAAGCCATGAACGTCGAGGTCAGGGCTTTCTGTTCCAGCAGGCTGGCGACGTTGGCCGGTTCCGGGTTGATGGCGAGGTTCTGGGCAGCATTCTCGACCAGCAGGATGCGGCCGCTGAGCCAAGTCTGGATATTGCCGGCAGTGACCTCGCCCATCTCATTGAGGTAGTTGTTCAGGTCATCGCGGATCGCATTGCGCTGCAACCAGTCGTTGTACAACGTAAACGAGGCGAAGGCGGCGATGACGATGAGGGCGGCGGCAAGCAAAATTTTATGGCTGAAGCGCAGATTTTTGTTCATGGCTTGGGGTTCCGCTAAGGTCTTAATGTCCAGGGCGTGCTTTTATAGAAGCGCGCAAAATGGGCAAGGGTGAAAAAAAGCTGATATTTCCGTCTCTCCTTAGGGAAATGTCCGGCCTGACTTGTGGTCAGGGTCTCTCACTCCCCTTTATCGGCCATGCGCAATCAAAGATTAACCATTGGGTGACAAAATGCCTGACTCCTCGCAACTCGTAATCGGCGCTGATCTCGCAGGGCAACAGATTGCTCAGGCCATGCGCCTGGCGAACCGCCACGGACTGGTCGCCGGCGCCACCGGGACCGGTAAAACCGTGACCTTGCAGCGTTTGGCCGAGGCGTTCAGCGACGCTGGCGTGGCGGTATTCGCCGCCGACATCAAGGGTGATCTGTGTGGCCTCGGTGCTGCCGGCAACCCGCAGGGCAAGGTCGCCGAGCGTATCGCCGGAATGCCGTGGCTCAACTTCAAACCGCAGGCTTATCCGGTGACCTTGTGGGACATCCACGGTGAGTCCGGTCATCCATTGCGCACCACCTTGAGCGAAATGGGCCCGTTATTGATCGGCAGCCTGCTGGAGCTGACCGACAGCCAGCAATCGGCGCTTTACGCCGCCTTCAAGGTCGCCGATCGCGAAGGCTTGTTGCTGCTGGATTTGAAGGATCTGAAAGCGCTGCTCAATCACCTCAAGGACAATCCGCAGCTCTTGGGCGAAGACGCGGCGCTGATGACCACCGGTTCCAGTCAAGCGCTGTTGCGGCGCTTGGCGATCCTTGAGCAGCAGGGCGCCGAAGCCTTGTTTGGCGAACCGGCACTGCAACTTGAAGACATTCTGCAACCGACAGCTGATGGTCGTGGGCGCATTCATTTGCTCGATGCCAGCCGTCTGGTGCACGAGGCGCCGAAGGTCTACGCGACGTTCCTGTTGTGGTTGCTGGCCGAGTTGTTCGAGCAGTTGCCGGAGCGCGGCGATGCGGACAAACCGCTGCTGGCGCTGTTTTTTGATGAGGCGCATTTGTTGTTCGGCGATACGCCCAAGGCCTTGCAGGAGCGACTTGAGCAAGTGGTGCGCCTGATCCGTTCCAAAGGCGTTGGCGTGTACTTCGTTACGCAATCGCCGGCGGACTTGCCCGATGATGTGCTGGCGCAGCTTGGCTTACGCATTCAGCACGGTTTGCGCGCGTTTACCGCCAAAGAGCAAAAATCCCTGCGTGCGGTGGCCGACGGCTTCCGGCCAAATCCGGCGTTCGACAGTTTGTCGGTGTTGACCGAACTGGGGATTGGCGAGGCACTGGTCGGCACGCTGACCGAGAAAGGCACGCCGGAAATGGTTCAGCGCGTGCTGGTCGCGCCGCCGCAATCGCGGATCGGGCCGTTGACTGAGACCGAACGTACGATGCTGATCGCGGGTTCGCCGTTCAAAGGGCGCTATGACAAGCCGATCGATCGCGAGTCGGCGTATGAAATTCTGATGGGGCGCAAAGGGCTGGCGCCGGAGGCCGAAGTGCCAGCCGGCAAACCTGTGCCTGAAGAGCCGAGCCTGGCCGACAGGGCTGGGGAGTTTCTCGGGACGGCTGCCGGGCAGGCACTGAAGTCGGCGATGCGCCAGGCGGCCAATAACCTCGGCAAGCAATTGGTGCGCGGCTTGATGGGCTCATTGCTCGGTGGCAGCAAACGCCGCTAATCCTGAACTGTTGAATATCTGAATGTGGGAGCGAGCCTGCTCGCGAAAGCGGTGTGTCATTCAACTTTAATGTTATCTGACACGACCTCTTCGCGAGCAGGCTCGCTCCCACTTTGGAATTGCAGGCAGATTCAGAATAGAAGTCAGGTTTTGGCCTTGGCGTGCGCCGCCAGACGCTCCAGCGCCGCACGCAAACCCGGATCAGTGATCCCGTCCGCCGTGGCCTGAATCGTCGCCGCTGCATCCGTCGACAAATCCATCGTGTGCCCGGCCGCTCCGCGTTGAACGGTTGGCGGCTGCACCTTGAACAGAATCCGCGTCAAACTGGCGAACTCATCGAACATCTGCAATTGCCGCTGCAGGCGTTTTTGCTGATAACGCAGGCGTGTGGCCCAGTGGCCATCGGTGACAATCAGCAACAGACTGCCTTCACGCCACGACGCCACATGGCAATGTTCACGGGCAGCGGGTTGCAGCTGGCTTTCGAGCAGGCGCTGCAAATGCCCCAGTCGTTGGGCATGGCCGAGGATGGCTTTGAGCGGCTTGGCTTCGCGCAGGAGAACGGCGGGTGCTCTGGCCGTAAGAGGGCGGAATGCCATGATCGAACACCTGAAATAACAGAAACGCCATGGTAGCAGAAAGGCCGAAATCACTCGCCCATTGCTTTTGCCCCCGCTTTACCCATTAAATCAACGACTAACTTCTGCCTTGTATGACTTGAAGTTGAGCAAAACGCCCCTATTTTAAGTGAGCCCCGTCAAAGCGCAGTGCCAGCATCGTGGAACATCGCCACTTTCCTCACTTCCGTTTCCGGGTAGAATGCTCGTTCGCATGCGGCCATGAGGGCTGCACGGGCGACGCTCACGGGGCCGCCCTCCATCCCTTTAGTGTGGAAGATCCTGCCGATATGTTTGCGCCTTTGTTAAAGAAACTTTTTGGAAGCAAGAACGAGCGTGAAGTCAAACGCATGCTCAAGACGGTGCAGCTCGTCAATGCCTTCGAAGAGCAAATGGTGGCCCTTTCGGACGATCAATTGCGCGCCAAGACCGATGAGTTCAAGGCCCGCATCGCCAAAGGGGAAACCCTCGACAAGCTGTTGCCAGAAGCCTTCGCGGTCGCCCGCGAAGCCGGCAAGCGCATCATGGGTATGCGCCACTTCGACGTGCAACTCGTCGGTGGCATGACCTTGCATGAAGGCAAGATCGCCGAAATGCGCACCGGTGAGGGTAAAACCCTCGTTGCGACCCTGGGCGTTTACCTCAACGCACTGTCCGGCAAGGGCGTGCACGTTGTGACGGTGAACGATTACCTGGCGCGTCGTGACGCCAACTGGATGCGCCCGCTGTATGAATTCCTCGGCCTGACCGTCGGCGTCGTGACGCCGTTCCAGCCGCCGGAAGAGAAACGTCAGGCGTACGCCGCCGACATCACCTACGGCACCAACAACGAATTCGGTTTCGACTACCTGCGCGACAACATGGCGTTCAGCATGGAAGAAAAATTCCAGCGCGAACTCAACTTTGCCGTGATCGACGAAGTCGACTCCATCCTCATCGACGAAGCGCGTACCCCGCTGATCATTTCCGGTCAGGCCGAGGACAGCTCCAAGCTGTACATGGAGATCAACAAGCTGATCCCGCAGCTGGAACTGCACGTTGAAGAAGTCGAAGGCGAAGTCACCAAGGCTGGCCACTACACCGTTGACGAGAAGACCCGTCAGGTCGAACTCAACGAGGCCGGTCACCAGTTCATCGAAGACATGCTCACCCGCGTCGGCCTGCTGGCTGAAGGCGAGAGCCTGTACTCGGCACACAACCTGGGCCTGCTGACCCACGTGTATGCCGGTCTGCGTGCGCACAAGCTGTTCAATCGCAACATCGAATACATCGTGCAGGATGGCCAGGTTGTACTGGTCGACGAACACACCGGTCGTACCATGCCCGGCCGTCGTCTGTCCGAAGGCCTGCATCAGGCCATCGAAGCCAAAGAAGGCCTGAACATCCAGGCCGAGAGCCAGACCCTGGCCTCGACCACCTTCCAGAACTACTTCCGTCTGTACACCAAGCTGTCCGGCATGACCGGTACCGCCGACACCGAAGCGTTCGAATTCCACCAGATCTATGGTCTGGAAGTGATGGTCATCCCGCCGAACAAACCGTTGGCGCGTAAAGACTTCAACGACCTGGTGTTCCTGACCGCCGAAGAGAAGTACGCGGCCATCGTTGCGGACATCAAGGAAAGCATGGCGGCCGGCCGTCCGGTGCTGGTGGGTACTGCGACCATCGAAACCTCCGAGCACATGTCCGCATTGCTCGTGAAGGAAGGCATTGAACACAAGGTTCTGAACGCCAAGTTCCACGAAAAAGAAGCCGAGATCATCGCGCAGGCCGGTCGTCCGGGTGCACTGACCATCGCCACCAACATGGCCGGTCGTGGTACCGACATCCTGTTGGGCGGTAACTGGGAAGTTGAAGTCGCGTCGCTGGAAGACCCGACGCCTGAGCAGATTGCCCAGATCAAGGCCGACTGGCAGAAGCGTCACCAGCAAGTGCTGGAGTCCGGCGGTCTGCAGGTGATTGCTTCCGAGCGTCACGAATCGCGTCGTATCGACAACCAGCTGCGTGGTCGTGCCGGCCGTCAGGGTGACGCCGGTTCCAGCCGCTTCTACCTGTCGCTGGAAGACAGCCTGATGCGCATTTTCGCCTCTGACCGGGTGAAGAACTTCATGAAAGCCCTGGGCATGCAGCCGGGCGAAGCGATCGAGCACCGCATGGTGACCAACGCGATCGAGAAGGCGCAACGCAAGGTTGAAGGTCGTAACTTCGACATCCGTAAGCAACTGCTCGAGTTCGACGACGTCAACAACGAACAGCGTAAAGTGATTTATCACATGCGTAACACGTTGCTGGCTGCCGACAACATCGGTGAAACCATTGCCGACTTCCGTCAGGACGTGCTCAACGCCACCGTCAGCGCCCACATTCCGCCGCAATCGCTGCCAGAGCAGTGGGACGTTGCCGGTCTGGAAGCGTCGATTGCCAGCGATTTCGGCGTGACACTGCCGATCCAGCAATGGCTCGACGAAGACGATCACCTGTACGAAGAAACCCTGCGCGAGAAGCTCATGACCGAGCTGATGGCGGCGTACAACGAGAAAGAAGACCAGGCCGGTGCCGACGCACTGCGCTCGTTCGAGAAACAAATCGTCCTGCGCGTACTCGACGACCTGTGGAAAGACCACCTGTCGACCATGGACCACCTGCGTCACGGTATCCATCTGCGTGGCTACGCCCAGAAGAACCCGAAGCAGGAATACAAGCGCGAGTCGTTCACGCTGTTCTCCGAGCTGCTGGATTCGATCAAGCGTGACTCGATCCGTGTGCTGTCGCACGTTCAGGTGCGCCGCGAAGATCCGGAAGCCGAAGAGCAACGTCTGCGTCAGGAAGCCGAAGCACTGGCCGCCCGCATGCAGTTCGAACACGCCGAAGCGCCAGGTCTGGAGCAGCCGGAAGCCCTGGTGGGTGAAGAGGTCGATGTGGCCCTCGCCACCGCCCCGGTTCGCAACGAGCAGAAGCTGGGCCGTAACGAACTGTGCTATTGCGGTTCGGGCAAGAAATTCAAGCATTGCCACGGGCAGATCCAGTAAAACCCGTTTCAATCGCTGAAATACCCGCGCCGCGACCGGCTTCTGCCGTCGCGGCGTTTTGCCATTTAAACCACCGTCGCTGCGAGTGACGGTGCTGACATCATTGAGTAAGGAGCGCATTCATGGCTGTTGGTCTTGGTCCTTTGCCAACGTTGCACCCGGTTGCCGGTTTTGAACTCGGTATCGCCTCGGCCGGCATCAAGCGCCCGGGGCGCAAAGATGTCGTGGTGATGCGCTGCGCCGAAGGTTCGACTGTGGCGGGCGTGTTCACCTTGAACGCCTTTTGTGCCGCACCGGTGATTCTGGCGAAAAAACGCGTGCAGAACGCTGTGCGCTACCTGCTGACCAACACTGGCAACGCCAATGCCGGTACTGGCGAGCCAGGCCTGGCCGCTGCCGAGCGCACCACTGCCAAACTGGCCGAACTGACCGGCGTTGCTGCTGATCAGATCCTGCCGTACTCCACCGGTGTGATCGGCGAGCCGCTGCCAGTCGAGAAGATCGAAGGCGCACTGCAAGCGGCGCTGGACGATTTGTCGGAAAACAACTGGGAAGCCGCTGCCACCGGCATCATGACCACCGATACCTTGCCGAAGGGCGCCAGCCGCCAGTTCGAGCACGACGGTGTGACCATCACGGTCACCGGCATCAGCAAAGGCGCGGGCATGATCCGCCCGAACATGGCGACCATGCTCGGCTACATCGCGACCGACGCCAAAGTCTCCCGCGAAGTGCTGCACAACCTGATGCTCGACGGCGCCAACAAGTCGTTCAACCGCATCACCATCGACGGCGACACTTCGACCAACGACTGCTGCATGCTGATCGCCACGGGCAAAGCTGCATTGCCGGAAATCACCCGCGCTGAAGGCGAATTGTTCGCCAAGTTGAAGCAAGCGGTATTCGAAGTGTGCATGGACGTAGCCCAGGCCATCGTGCGTGATGGCGAGGGCGCGACCAAGTTCGTGACCGTTGAAGTCAACGGTGGCGGTAACCATCAGGAATGCCTCGACGTCGGTTATACCGTGGCCCACTCGCCGCTGATCAAGACCGCGCTGTTCGCCTCTGACCCGAACTGGGGCCGTATTCTGGCTGCCGTCGGCCGTGCTGGCGTGCCGGATCTGGACGTGAGCAAGATCGACGTGTTCCTCGGCGACGTGTGCATCGCCAGCCGTGGCGCCCGTGCGGCGACCTACACTGAAGCGCAGGGCTCGGCGGTGATGCAGCAGGAAGAGATCACCATCCGTATCGAATTGGGTCGCGGCGATTGCAGCGAAACCATCTGGACCACCGACCTGTCGCATGAGTATGTGAAGATCAACGCCGAATACCGCACCTGATCCAAGACCGGGTCGCTTCTTTCGCGAGCAGGCTCGCTCCCACAGGGGATTTGTGGCAACACGATCCAATGTGGGAGCGAGCCTGCTCGCGAAGACGGCAGCTCGAAGAATGCAAGTCTCCAGGTTTCTCCACTGACGAAAAGGCGCCACACCCATGTCCTTGCACCTGATCATCGGCGACAAACTGCTTTCCTCCTGGTCCCTGCGCGCCGCACTGGCGCTTGAGCTGACCGGCGCACCCTACAGCGAAGAGCTGATCAAACTCGGCAAGCCCGATACCCGCGAACTTTTGCTCAAACATTCGCCGACCGCCAAGGTGCCGTTGTTGCAAACCGCACGCGGGACCATCGCCGACTCGCTGGCCATCGCCGAATACCTCGCCGAGCAGTTCCCGTCCGAGCAACTCTGGCCGACCGATATTTTCGCCCGCGCCCAGGCCCGGTCCGCCTGCGCCCAGATGCACAGCGGTTTCTTCGCCATGCGCAATCACATGCCGTTCAATCTGAGCCACGACGCACCGCTGAACCCAGTGCCGCCGGAAGTGAAGGTTGATATCGAACGCATGCTCGCGCTGTGGGCCGAATGTCGCGCCGCCGCCACCGAGAGCGGTCCGTATCTGTTTGGCCGGGTGAGTCTGGCCGATGCCTTCTTCGCGCCGATTGCCGTGCGTCTGCGTACTTATCAGGTACAGCTGCCGGCCGCCGACGAAGCGTATGTTGAAACCGTCTACCAATGGCCGGCCTTCAAGGCATGGCAAAAGGCTGGACTGGAGGAACTGAATCCGTGAAACGTGTACACGTCGCCGCTGCGGTCATTCGTGACAGCAGTGGCAAAATCCTCATCGCCCGCCGCGCCGATACCCAGCACCAGGGTGGTCTGTGGGAGTTTCCCGGCGGTAAGGTCGAGGCGGATGAGTCGGTTGAAACCGCGCTCGCCCGAGAGCTGCACGAAGAGTTGGGCATCGTCGTTGGCGCCGCCCGACCGCTGATCAAAGTGCGCCATGATTACCCGGACAAGCAGGTATTGCTGGATGTCTGGGAAGTGTCGGCATTCACCGGCGAGCCGCACGGTGCCGAAGGTCAGCCTTTGGCCTGGGTGACCGCCAAAGAGCTGGCGAACTACGAATTCCCGGCCGCCAACCAGCCGATCGTCGCGGCCGCGCGTCTGCCGGCGGAGTACCTGATTACCCCGGAAGACCTGGAAACCCCGGCGCTGCTGCGCGGGATCCAGAAGGCAATTGCCGGCGGGATCAAACTGATCCAGTTGCGCGCGCCGAACGGTTACGATCCCAAATACCGCGATCTGGCGGTCGACGCGGCCGGCCTGTGTGCCGGCAAAGCGCAGTTGATGATCAAGGGGCCGTTCGAATGGCTCGGCGATTTTCCGTCTGCCGGATGGCACATCACCTCTGCACAGTTGCGTAAATACGCGGCGGCGGGGCGGCCGTTGCCGGCGGAGCGCTGGCTCGCTGCGTCGTGCCACAACGCTGAAGAGCTGGCGCTGGCCGAGCAGATGGGCGTGGATTTCGTCACGCTGTCGCCGGTGCAGCCGACCTTGACCCATCCGGATGCGCAGCCGTTGGGCTGGGAGCAGGCTGAGGCGTTGACCGAAGGTTTCAGCAAACCGGTGTTTCTGTTGGGCGGGGTTGGCCCGGCGGAGCGCGAAAAAGCCTGGGGCGTTGGTGCGCAAGGCGTGGCGGGGATTCGCGCGTTCTGGCCTGATTCGTTGTAAAAGCTGCTGGCCTCTTCGCGAGCAGGCTCGCTCCCACAGTTGATCGGATTTCTTCAGTTGGAATGCAATCAAATGTGGGAGCGAGCCTGCTCGCGAAGGCGATCTTTCAGGCGCTAGATTTCTGCAGGCTTTACCGCCGGTTGCCACAAAATCTCCGCAATCCCCTGCCGCCGCGCAATCAACCGCGCCGCGACAAACAACAAATCTGACAACCGATTGATATACGCCAGACCCACTCCGGCCAACGGCTCCAGCCCATTCAAGTGCTGACAACGCCGCTCGGCACTGCGCGCCAGGCTGCGGCAAACGTGTGCCTGCGCAATCAGCATCGAACCGCCCGGTAAAATGAAATTCTCCAGCGGCCCCAGTTCCTCATTCCACACATCGATCGCTGCTTCCAGACGCTCGATTTCCGCCGCATTCAACGCCTTATATTCCGGCATCGCCAGCTCACCACCCAGGTCAAACAACCGATGCTGACAAGGCGCCAACACCTCGATCAGTTCATTCAGCCCCGGAAACGTGTCGCGCTCGGCCAGCAACCCGGCCAATAACACGCCGACCTGACTGTTCAGCGTATCGACCTCGCCAATGGCCTCGATGCGTGGGTGGTCCTTCGGCACGCGGCGGCCGTCGCCCAGGCCGGTTTCGCCTTTATCACCGGTGCGGGTGTAGATTTTCGACAGGCGAAAGCCCATGGGTTACCTCGATAATGGATTGGTTTCGGCAGCGATGGGCAGCGGTTGCGTCAGCGGCAGGCGCAAGGTGAAACAGGTGCCCTGGCCCGGTGCTGACTGCACCTCCATCTGCCCTTTGTGATTGTTGGTAATGATGAAGTACGACACCGACAAGCCAAGTCCGGTGCCCTGGCCGATTTCCTTGGTGGTGAAGAATGGCTCGAAGGTGCGCTTACGTACGTTCTCGCTCATGCCGATACCGTTGTCCTCGACCTGAATTTCGGCCCACGGCGGATTGAGCTTGGTGCGCAGGATGATCCGCCCCGGTTCGCTGTCGTCTTCACGCTGATGGATAGCCTGTGCAGCGTTTTTCAACAGGTTGAGCAGCACTTGCTCGAGTTCGTTGGCGGTGCCCGGCACCGGACCGAGCGCCGGGTCGAACTGGCGGATGATCGCCTGGCCCTTGAAGTCGAAGCCGATGGCCAGGTCGAAGTCGTTGCCGGCGATTTCCACGGCTTGATCGATCAGTGCCGGCAGATCGCACGGCGCCATTTGCCGGGTGCTGCGACGACTGAAACTGAGCATGTGGGTGACGATTTTTGCCGCGCGGGCGCCGGCCTGCTGAATGCCATCGAGCAGTTGCGGCACTTCGCGGCCCTGCAGGTAGCGGTTCACCGTGTCCAGCTCGATGCCCAGTTGCTCGGCGGTTTCGAGGTTCTTCGGCAGCTCGGCGGACAGACGCCGGCGAATGTTCTGCACGTTGTGCAGGATCGCGCCGAGCGGGTTGTTGATTTCATGAGCCATGCCGGCGGCGAGGCCACCGACCGAGAGCATTTTTTCCGACTGCACCATCATTTCTTCCAGCGACAGACGCTGGGTGATGTCATCGATGCGGATCACCACACCCCGCCCGGCGCCACCCATCAGCGGGTAGAACGTTAGCGCGTAATGCTTGGGCTCCTCATCCTTGAACCATGTGACTCGCTCGATTTTCGCCACGGTGTGCTGTTCGACGGTCTGCTTGAGTTGCGGCAGAAACGGTTTGAGTGGTTCGAAGGCGAGGAAGATCGGCTGGTTCAGTGCTTCGTCCAGCCGCGTACCGGAGAGGGCGCTGGCCTCCTGATTCCACTGGGTGACGTAAAGCTGCTCGTCGAGGGCGATCAGCGCCGAGGGCATCGAGTCGATGATGCTGTTGAGGTAGTTCTGGAAACCGGTGAGCTTCTTTTCGATTTTGCTGCGCACCTGGACTTCCAGTTCCAGCTTGCGGTTGGTGTGGCGGGTTTCCTCAGCCAGCCCCTGAGCCTGATCGTAAGCCGCTTGCGAGTCATCGCGGGCGCGTTTGAGTTGCTGCTCACGGGCTTCGATGCGCGAGAGCATGGTGTTGAACGCCTCGGCGAGGCTACCGATCTCGTCATGATTGCCGCGCGAGGCGCGCAGGGCGTAGTTCTCTTCGCGGGTGACCTGGCGCGACAACTCCTCAAGCTGATGAATCGGCCGAGTGATCAGGCGTTTGATCTGCCGGGCAATGACCAGCCACAGCAGCACGCTGAAAATCAGGATGCCGAGGCTCGCGGTCAGGGTGCCGGTGTAGAACGCCATTGGCAGCTCGCTGCTGGCGACCAGCAACAAGTGGCCCGGCGCGGTGCCAGGGCGGGGCAGGGTGATCAACTGGTTGCTGCGAAACTCGGTCAGTTGCCACGCTTCGATGTGCCGATAGCGTTCCGGCAGGTTGAGTTTGTCGCCGTGCTGGACTTGCGCCAGGCGTTCGCCCTTGCCGTCATACAGCGCGGCGGCGCGCAGCGGCGAGTAACTGTCGAGTTCTTTGAGCAGACGCTCGGCGCTTTGCGGCGATTGCAGGGCTTCGCTGACCAGGCTCGGGTTGGAAATCAGCCGGCCGATGGTCTGCAAGGCCTGTGGTGCCATGCTTTCCTGAGAGATGTAATAGGCGGCGCTGATAAAGGTCAGGTTGGCGACCAGCAGGACCGTGGTCAACAGCACCAGCAGGGCGGCCAGTAGTTTTTGGCCGACCGGCAGGTTTTCGAGACGCTGGCGCAATGGCATCAGGTTTATCGCAACAAAGGAACAAGTGGCCAGCGTAGCCGCTGCTCAGTCGCTGGGCAATCCGAGGCTGTGCAGATGGGTGACGAGGCGCTGCTGCAATTGATTGAGGTGCGGCAGATTCAACTGGTGGCGCGCGGCGACTTTGCAGGCGTGGCCCAGCAGATAGCTGATTTCGGTGCGGCGCCGGTTAGCGACGTCCTGATACATCGACGAGTAATTGGCCGCCGTGGCGTGGATGACCCGTTCGACTTCCTGTTGCAGATTGTCGGCGGCGGCGGGTTGGCCGCACCGTTCGAGTAACTCGGCCAGTTCAGCACACAACGTGGCGACTTCGCAGTGATGTGCCTGTAAGCCGCCATTGCGGCAGTCGTGTAGCACGGTCAGCGGATTGATCGCGCAGTTGAGCGCCAGTTTGCGCCACAACCGCGTAAGGATATCGGTGCTCCATTCGTGGGGGATCTTTGCCGCATCCAGATCGTCCAGCCAGATCGGCGCGACCGGATGGCCAGCGTCGCCCAGCCAGGTGAATCCGTGTCCGGCAAACACCACACGCCAGTCGCCATCGCGAAACGCACCTTCGGTGCTGGAGGCACTGATGCAGCGCGCCTGTGGCATCCGCGTGGCCACGGCATCCTGACTGCCAAGGCCGTTTTGCAGAAGGATCAATTCGGCGTCAGCCGTCAGGCGCGGAGCGAGGCGGGCGACGGCGCTTTCGGCGTCGTAGGCCTTGCACGCGACCAGCAAGCGGTGAATCGGCTCGGGGCTGTCGGGTGTTTCCCCGGGCACGGCATAGGTGCTGGCCTGACCTTGTTCGACCAGCGTCAATCCGCCCACGGCTTCATAGCTGCGCAAGCGCTCGGCATCACGCAGTATCAGCCTGACCGGCAGACCGGCGCGGGCCAGACGGGTAGCCCACAGCGTGCCGAGGCTACCGGCGCCCAGTACATGCCAGGTGGTGGACATCAGTTTTTTGCTCGATTGCGTACAGGCATGTGCGGCTCGCCGTGTCGGTGGGAAAAGACCCGTTATAATGAGCCCGATTTTAACCGCAAGCCAAGCGCGCTCCATCCACATCGAGCGCGCCTTTTTATTGGAGAGATTACATGCCGTCGTTCGACGTGGTATCCGAACTGGACAAACACGAACTCACCAACGCGGTCGAGAACGCCGTGAAGGAACTCGATCGTCGTTATGACCTGAAAGGCAAAGGCAGCTTCGAGTTCAAGGAAAAGGACCTCACCGTCAGCCTGACCGCTGAAGCCGGGTTCCAGCTGGAAGCGATGATCGAAATCCTCAAGCTGGCGCTGGTCAAGCGCAAGATCGACGTGCAGTGCCTTGAAGTCAAAGACGAGTACGCCTCGGGCAAGCTGATGAAGCAGGACGCCGTGCTCAAGGAAGGCATCGACAAGGAGCTGGCGAAGAAAATCGTCGGCCACATCAAGGACGCCAAGCTAAAAGTGCAGGCCGCTATTCAAGGCGAGCAGGTACGTGTAACCGGCAAGAAGCGTGACGACCTGCAAGAAGCCATCGCGGCACTGCGGGCCAAGGAATTCGGCATGCCACTGCAGTTCAACAACTTCCGCGACTAAGCTTTCCGGTCGGGGAACCTCTCGGCGTTTTCAGCGTCCGAGGCCCAAGCAACGGCAGAAACGATTGAGCCCCAACAGGTTCAGTCTTTCTGCCGCTGATTTTTTACAGCCCGGGTAGCCGGAAATCAGGAGATAGAACATGGATTTGAATGCTGAGGTGGACAACCTGGTCAAGGCATCCCAGGCGTGGATCCCGATGATTATGGAATACGGCAGCCGCGTGCTGCTTGCAGTGATTACCCTGGCCATCGGCTGGTGGCTGATCAACAAGGTCACGCAAAAACTCGGCGGTCTGCTGGCCCTGCGTAATGCCGATCTGGCACTGCAGGGTTTTATCAGCAGCCTGGCGAACATCATTCTCAAGGTGCTGCTGATTGTCAGCGTCGCTTCGATGATCGGCGTTGAAACCACCTCGTTCGTTGCGGCGATCGGTGCGGCTGGTCTAGCGATCGGCCTGGCGTTGCAGGGCAGCCTGGCGAACTTCGCTGGCGGTGTGCTGATTCTGCTGTTCCGTCCGTTCCGTATCGGTGACTGGATTGAGGCGCAAGGCGTGTCGGGTACGGTTGACAGCATCCAGATTTTCCACACCGTGCTGCGTACCGGTGACAACAAAACCATCATCGTGCCAAACGGCAACCTGTCGAATGGCATCATTACCAACACCAACCGTCAGCCAACCCGCAAGGTTGTGTTCGATGTGGGTGTGGATTACGAAGCCGATCTGCAAAAGGCCCGTCAGGTGCTGCTGGATCTGGCCAAGGATGAGCGCGTTCTGCAGGATCCGGCGCCGCAAGCGGTGATTTCGACCCTGGGTGACAGTTCGATCACGGTTTCCCTGCGTGTGTGGGTGAAAACCGCAGACTATTGGGATGTGATGTTTATGTTTAACGAGCAGTCGCGTGATCGCTTGAAGACTGCCGGCATTGATATTCCGTTTCCGCAGCGGGTGATTCGTGTAGTTCAGGAAAACGCTGTGCAGTAACAACATTGATACTGGCCTCGCGGTCAGTTATTTATGTCGGACCCAAGAGATGTTTGCACTCTTGGGTTTTTTTATGCCTGTTGTGAAAGTTTGCTGGCTAATAGATAGCTGGCTAATCTTGTCGACTGAAAGCAGATTACTTCACGCATAAAAAAACCGCCCACCTGAATCAGGTGAGCGGTTCTTGTTAGAGCAGTGCTCTACAGTACGTCAGCTGTACATCTCTATTAGAGAATGTTCAGTGGGTACTCAACGATCAGACGGGTGTCGTTGTTATCAGACGAGTAGCCACTGTAAGCGCCGTTGGAGCGGTACATGGCATAACGCAGACGGAACGACAGGTCTTTGGCCGGGCCTTCCTGGATCACGTACTTGGACTCGGCGTTCCACTCGTTTTCCTTGCCTTCACCCAGACCGTTGGTGGTGATGTGGTCACCCATCACGTAACGGGTCATGAAACTCAGGCCAGGTACGCCGTAGGTTTTCATGTTCAGGTCGTAGCGAGCTTGCCAGGAACGCTCGTCGCGGCCCACGAAGTCGGAGATCTGAATGGAGTTGGCAACGAAGATGGTGCTGTTACCGTCAACGCCATAGTAGTAAGCGTTGTCGCCGCTGGAGCGCTGGTGAGCGAGGGTGAATTTGTGGGCACCGATGCTGTACGCAGCGGCCAGGGACCACAGGTTGTTGTCCACACCAGTGGTGCCGTCGCCGATCGCGTCAACCAGGTCACCGCGGCTATCGCCCTTGGTGTGGTAGCCGTTGAAGTCGAAGTTCAGCGACTGCTCGTCGTTGATTGGCAAGGTGTAGTTCAGGTTGACGTAGTACTTCTTGAAGTAGTCGTCAGCGTCGGAAGCAGCCAAAGCACCGGTGAAGTTATCGGTGAAGGAGTAGCTAGCACCAAAGATGTTGATGTTGGTCAGGCCTTTGCCGCCATTGCCATCTTCATCTGGCAGGCCGCCGATGCTGTCACGGCCCATGCCTGTTTGCTTGCTCAGCGCGGTGAAGCGACCTGCGCTCAGCTCCAGACCTTTGATCTCTTTGGAAGTGATCAGGGTACCGGTGGCGACTTCTGGAATCAGACGGCTGTCGTCAGTGGCGAAAACCGGGCTGGCAACGAATTGCTGGCCGTATTTCAGCACGGTGTCGGATACGCGGAATTTGACTGCGCCGCCGATTTTGCCCTGGGATTTTTCCGGGTTGCCGTCGCTGTCGACTGCGAACAGGCCGTTACCGCGACGACCCGAACCGCCGTCCAGTTTGACCGAACCCATGGCCATGGCATCGAGACCGAAACCTACGGTGCCTTGAGTGAAGCCCGACTCGTAAGTCAGCAGTTGGCTTACACCGGTGTCCTGGCGATAGCCACTTTTGAAAGTGCCGTCACCGTTGGAAACGTTACCCGCGCCGTTTTTGTAGTCACGGTTCATGTATTCCATACGAGTCTTCAGTTTCAGACTCTGGTCTTCCAGGAAACCTTTGGACTCGTCTTGAGAGGACGCCATTGCGAACTGCGAGGTGCCTGCTGCAACAGCCAGGGCGATCATGCTCCACTTCATCACGCGCATCGTGATTTGCTCCTTTGGTTTTTAGAAGAGTACTGCCGTCCCACCTGTTTTATTATCTGGGCGGCTCTTTCTTTTTGTGTCGGCGCAAACTTATATCACGCCGACATTGTTGGCGATACTTGCGAATCTAACCTTTCACCTTCTTTACGACGCTGTCGCAATTGGCTTTGTAGATGTCGCAAATTCACAGTACCGATGCAACCGGACCGACAACTTTCTCGCTGTTTTTTTTGCCGTTTGCATCGCTAAAAAAGAGTCCCTGGCAAAACACTTGAATCTCCATCGGGCAACCCTGCCACTGTTTTTATTGGGCTTAAGGCTCCCACTTCCCGTGGTGCGCTTATAGTCCATGTGAGTACGAATGCAACAAGCGTGCACAAACCGCAATTTCGGTGCGGTTATTTTTCTGAACACCTGTCTTTACCTGTAAAAACCTCGTAAATACTGGGCGCCAAGCCCATTTTTATTGGGGCTTGACGCGATTGTTCCTATGGTGTTGCCACACCGTAGCAGGCGCATGACAACAAAAAACGTTACCGGTTCACCCCGCCGGTGAGTATTTGGCGGATGCCTGCCGCACTGAGCGTAGACGCACTGTGCGGTTTTGGTGCAAAAAAATTTACCGGCTGTACGGGATTCATACAGTTCAGCCGGAGTGTGGTCGTGAGCGCTTTCAGGTTTTTCAGCCATTTCAGTGGGGCAGTCATCAGTCCAGGTACTGAGCTGGTGCGTGCCGGTTAAAAGTGTCACATCTCGGGGCATCTGGAGAATGGCAAGTGGCCTGTTGTCGTGAAGGTCGGCGCATTCGCAGGTATGCTGCCGGTCTGTCGCTTGGTGCGCTGCCCTTGGGCAAGGCCGCTAAGCTCACTAATGTAGAACCGCCGGGAGTGCGCGCAGTGTTTGCTTTGGATACACGACTTCAACAGGACACGATTACCATTGGCGACTTCCCGCTCTGCCGGCTGCTGTTGTCCAACGATGCCAACTACCCTTGGTTCATTCTGGTGCCACGCCGCGACGATATCAGCGAGTTGTTTCAGTTGGATGTCGCCGATCAGCAGCAACTGTGGCTGGAAACCACGGCTCTGGCCGAGTTGCTTAAAGACCTGTTCGATGCCGACAAGATGAACGTCGCGACCCTGGGTAACGTTGTCAGTCAGATGCACATGCATGTGATCGTGCGAAAGCGCGATGACGCTGCCTGGCCGGCGCCAGTGTGGGGCAAACATCCGGCCAGGCCCTACAGCAACGAACAGGTGGCTGCCATTCGCGAGCGCTTGCGCGTGGTATTAACCGAAGATTTCACCTTTGTGGAGGGCTGAGTCATGAGCCTGGAACAACGCGTTACCGATCTGGAAAGCCGTCTGGCGTTTCAGGATGACACCATTCAGGCGTTGAACGACGTGCTGGTGGCACAGCAGCGAGTGGTCGAGCGTCTGCAATTGCAGATGGCTGCACTGCTCAAGCGTCAGGAAGAAATGGTCGGCCAGTTTGAATCGTTCGAAGAAGACGCGCCGCCACCACATTATTGATGTCGGACATTTTTCGTCAGGCATAAAAAAACCGCGAACAGCACGCTGCTCGCGGTTTTTTATTGCCTTGGATCAGCGACGCGGCAGGGCGGCGATCACGTCCTCGGCTTGCAGGCCCTTATCTCGGTTCATTACCGAGAACTCCACGCGCTGGCCTTCGACCAGGACGCGATGACCTTCGCCACGGATCGCGCGAAAGTGCACGAAAATATCATCGCCGGAATCCCGGGAGATAAAGCCGAAGCCTTTGGAAGTGTTGAACCACTTGACGGTACCGGTATCACGATTGGTCATGTCATAGGTGGTTGGAGCAGCAGCCGGTGAAGAACGATAGAAGCTGACAGCCAGGTGCAGGACCACGGCAACCAGTGCAATCACCAAGGTGAACAGCACGGCTGGCTGGCCGGCGATGACAGGCATCGGGGCGATCAGGGTCAAGGTTTGCAGGACGACGGTCAGAACCAGAAGCGCACTGACCAGGTTTTGCAGATGCTGACGAGGGCCTTTGTTCCAGAAAGGAATCACTGGAGCAATCACCAGGTTAAGCAGGCCGAAAAAGGCCAGGTAAAGGGCATCGGGTTGTTGCAGGTAGGGAACGGCTTCGGATTTCAAGCTGGGTATGAACGACAGCAGCAGTGCCGCTGCGCCCATTAGCAGGTGGACGATTTTCAACATTTTGATTGGCTCACGTTTATGACGGCTCACAAGGAAGAGCTGAAGGCGCACGGTTCGCTTCGGAACAAAATAAGAGGCGGTGGACACGTTCACGGTATCAGCCTATGCGCAACGCCCCGAAAAATGGGGCATGGCGACACACTGCCTATTTAACAGCAAAGCCTGCGGCTACTCAAATCAGCCCGGCCAGCGGCATCGTATCGGTCGATTTGTCGCAGTGTGTGCACCTGATCGGGGCTGCGGGGTGCCGACAGCCTTGCTAGAGTGGGTCTGCACCTGTTGGATGAATTCAATCGCCGTTAGGGGGTAAGTATGGCAATCGATATCGGTATCAGTGAAGAAGATCGCAAGTCCATCGTCGAAGGCTTGTCGCGTCTACTGTCGGACACCTACGTGCTGTATCTGAAAACACACAACTTCCACTGGAACGTCACAGGCCCGATGTTTCGTACCCTGCACTTGATGTTCGAAGAGCAATACAACGAACTCGCGCTGGCGGTGGATCTGATCGCCGAGCGTATTCGCGCGTTGGGTTTCCCGGCACCGGGCGCCTATGCCACCTACGCACGTCTTTCTTCTATCAAGGAGGAGGAGGGTGTGCCGAGTGCCGAAGACATGATCAAGCAACTGGTCGATGGTCAGGAGGCAGTGACCCGCACGGCGCGTGGGATCTTCCCGCTGCTCGACAAGGTCAGCGACGAGCCGACCGCAGACCTGCTGACCCAGCGCATGCAGGTTCACGAGAAAACTGCGTGGATGTTGCGCGCATTGCTGGAAGCTTAATCATCCGGGCGCGCAGGTGCGCATTAGAAGGCTTGCGCGCTGTCCGGAATCTTACCTGCGTCGTTGGCTTATCCTACGGAGACGGTCAATAAGTCGTCTGGCTATAACTTTGTGTCTGCGCTTTTATGAAAGCCACAGGATGTGACTTTTCAAACAAGCAAAGATGGCAAAGGAGTGTCACCGATATGACAGAGGAAGGCAGGCGAGGCGACAGGATTGTCGGCTTGCCGCATGAATTGAAAGTCGATCCGTTCGTCGCCGAATTCGACATGGCACTGGTTCAGCCATCGTCTCGATCCGTGCGTCTGAACGGCTATGCAACCTGCCTGCGGCTGGAGCGGGTCTACTGGAACATTCTCGGCCATATGGCCGCAGACAACTGCTGTTCGATCAGCTCGCTGTTGTCCCACGTCGACCGTGAAGTGCATCTGCGTCACGGCGGGGTGAGAAATTTCAGCGCGCTGGTGCGGGTAGTGTGCGTCATGAACGGCGTCAAGCCCGCTACACCGACCGAATCGCTCTGAAACGGTAGTTGCAGGCGAGGTCGCGGCCTGTGCAGTCTTACGGCTGCACAGGCCGCATTTAATAGATATAATCCCGCTCTTTCGCCGCAAAGCCCTGCGCGCGGTGGCAATCTGATCGCCGAGACACCCCCATGCCGATGTACGATTACCAATGTGCTTCCTGTGGTCATCAGTTGGAAGCCATTCAAAAGATCAGCGAGGCACCGCTGGTCGACTGCCCTGCCTGTCAGGCGCCAGAGCTCAAGAAACAGCTGTCCATGCCAGGCTTTCGCCTCAGCGGCAGCGGTTGGTACGAAACCGATTTCAAGACCGGGACCAAGAAGAATCTGGCCGGTGGCGACAAATCTGACTAGGGTTCAACCCCAGGTTGAACGACACGCGTGAGTTTCCGCATTGCTTTAAAGCAACGGGACCTCCACCGAATATCGAATGACGAGAAGCGAACCATTATCATGATGCGCAGCCACTATTGCGGCCAACTGAACGAAAGCCTGGAAGGTCAGGAAATTACCCTTTGCGGATGGGTTCACCGTCGTCGCGACCACGGCGGGGTGATTTTCCTCGATATCCGTGATCGTGACGGTCTGGCCCAGGTGGTATTCGATCCGGATCGCGCCGAGAGCTTCGCTGCCGCCGATCGCGTGCGCAGCGAGTACGTCGTGAAGATCACCGGCAAGGTGCGTCTGCGTCCGGCCGGTGCCACCAACGCCAACATGGCGTCGGGCATGATCGAAGTGCTGGGCTACGAACTGGAAGTGCTGAACGAGTCGGAAACCCCGCCGTTCCCGCTGAACGAGTTCTCCGACGTTGGCGAAGAAACCCGCCTGCGTTATCGCTTCCTTGATCTGCGCCGCCCGGAAATGGCCGAGAAGCTGCGTCTGCGTTCGCGCATGACCACCAGCATCCGTCGCTTCCTCGACGAAAACGGCTTCCTTGACGTCGAAACGCCGATCCTGACCCGTGCGACACCTGAAGGCGCGCGTGACTATCTGGTGCCAAGCCGTACCCACGCCGGTTCGTTCTTCGCCTTGCCGCAATCGCCACAGCTGTTCAAGCAACTGCTGATGGTTGCCGGTTTCGACCGCTACTACCAGATCGCCAAGTGCTTCCGCGACGAAGACCTGCGTGCTGACCGTCAGCCTGAATTCACCCAGATCGACATCGAGACCAGCTTCCTCGATGAAAAAGAGATCATGGGCCTGACCGAAGAAATGATCCGCAACCTGTTCAAGGAAGTGCTGGGTCTGGAATTCGGCGATTTCCCGCACATGACTTTCGAAGAAGCCATGCGCCGCTACGGTTCCGACAAGCCAGACCTGCGTAACCCGCTGGAACTGGTCGACGTTGCTGATCAACTGAAAGAAGTTGAATTCAAAGTATTCAGCGGTCCGGCCAACGATCCGAAATGCCGTATTGCCGCACTGCGCGTTCCAGGCGGGGCGAGCATGCCACGCAAGCAGATCGACGATTACACCAAGTTCGTCGGCATCTACGGTGCCAAGGGCCTGGCGTACATCAAGGTCAACGAGCGCGCTGCCGGTGTTGACGGTTTGCAATCGCCGATTGTGAAAAACATCCCTGAAGACAAGCTGAACGTGATCCTCGATCGCGTTGGCGCAGTCGATGGCGACATCGTGTTCTTCGGCGCCGACAAGGCCAAGATCGTCAGCGAAGCCTTGGGCGCGCTGCGCATCAAGCTCGGTCACGACCTCAAGCTGCTGACCTGCGAGTGGGCACCAATGTGGGTCGTCGACTTCCCGATGTTCGAAGAAAACGACGACGGCAGCTTCTCCGCGTTGCACCACCCGTTCACCGCGCCGAAGTGCTCTCCTGAAGAGCTGGAAGCCAACCCGGCTGGCGCTCTGTCCCGCGCGTACGACATGGTGCTGAATGGCACCGAACTGGGTGGCGGTTCGATCCGTATCCATCGCAAGGAAATGCAGCAAGCGGTGTTCCGTCTGCTGGGTATCAATGAAGCGGAACAGGAAGAGAAATTCGGCTTCCTGCTCGACGCGCTGAAGTACGGTGCGCCGCCGCACGGTGGTCTGGCCTTCGGTCTCGACCGTCTGGTGATGCTGATGACCGGCGCCCAGTCGATCCGTGAAGTGATCGCCTTCCCGAAAACCCAAAGTGCTGCCGACGTCATGACGCAAGCACCGGGTGTGGTGGATGCCAAGGCACTGCGCGAGCTGCACATTCGTTTGCGCGAAACGCCAAAGGCTGAGTAAGACGGGCCTGAAGGCGCATCTTCGGATGCGCCTTTTTTCTTTCTATAGAGAGCAGGTCGAGATTTTTTGTGTGCTGGCCGCTGCATGAGCAGGGCGGGCAACGTTTCAAAGAGAATTCGGAGCGAGTTATGGCAGGTCATTCCAAGTGGGCGAACATCAAGCACCGCAAAGAACGTCAGGATGCCAAGAGAGGCAAGATCTTCACCAAGTGGATCCGCGAACTGACCGTGGCGGCCCGTCAGGGCGGCGGTGATCCGGGTTCCAACCCGCGTCTGCGTCTGGCCCTGGACAAGGCGCTGGGCGCAAACATGAGCCGCGACATCATCGATCGAGCGGTGGCCCGCGGCGCCGGTGCCACCGAAGCGGATAACGTTGAAGAGCTGACCTATGAAGGTTACGGCCCGGGCGGCGTGGCGGTGATGGTCGAGTGCATGACCGACAACCGAAACCGCACCGCGGCAGCCGTACGCCATGCGTTCAGCAAGTGTGGCGGCAACCTCGGCACCGACGGTTCGGTGGCCTATCTGTTCGAGCGCAAGGGCCAGATCAGTTTCGCCCCGGGTGTTGACGAGGACGCCTTGACCGAAGCCGCGCTGGAAGCCGATGCCGACGACGTGGTTAGCCATGAAGACGGCTCGATCGATGTGTTCACCTCGTTCACCAGTTTCTATGCTGTGCGTAACGCGCTGGAAGCCGCTGGATTCAAGGGTGATGACGCGGAAATCGTCATGCAGCCGACCACCAGCGCCGAACTGGATCTGGAGGGCGCGGAAAAGGTGCTGAAGCTGATCGACATGCTTGAGGATCTGGATGACGTGCAGAACGTCTATTCCAACGCGGATATTCCGGAAGACGTGGCCGCTCAGCTCGGTTGATGCAAATAGCAAGGTCGCAGTTTTTGATGGCTCTACACTTCATCTGTAGGCGCTGCCGAAGGCTGCGATCTTTCTGTTTTTAAAGATCAAAAGATCGCAGCCTTCGGCAGCTCCTACATGTACCCTCAGCTTTCGCATCAACTTCTGCAGGCGTTATGACTTTAATTCTTGGTATCGACCCGGGTTCGCGCATCACCGGTTACGGGATTGTTCGCGATACCGGACGTGGCGGCTGTATCTATGTGGCTTCCGGCTGCATCCGTACCGGTGCGGGCGAGTTGCATGAGCGCCTGCAAATCGTCTATCGCGGTGTGCGCGAGATCATCCAGACCTACGGTCCGGTGACCATGGGCATCGAAAAGGTGTTTATGGCGAAAAACGCCGACTCGGCGCTGAAGCTGGGGCAGGCGCGCGGTGCGGCGATCGTCGCCGGTGCTGAAGAATGTCTGGAGATCGCCGAATATACGGCCACGCAGGTCAAGCAAGCCGTGGTTGGCACCGGCGCCGCAAATAAAGAGCAGGTGCAGATGATGGTCATGCACATGCTCAAGCTCACCAGCAAACCGCAAATTGATGCCTCGGACGCCTTGGCCATTGCCATTTGCCATGCACATACGCGCTCCAGTCTGCTGCCGCACGGCTTGGGAACGGCACGCAGTCGTGGCGGGCGCCTGCGTCTCTGATAGCATCAGCATCAATTTTCCTGAAAGCGGTTTTTGGCGCCTGGGTCGTCGGCCCGAAATCCGCCTTTCGACAGTCGCCAGCCCACGGCTGGCCAACGCTCAAGGATCTGAAACGTGATTGGACGCTTGCGCGGCACCCTGGCTGAAAAACAGCCGCCGCACCTGATTCTGGATGTAAACGGCCTCGGGTATGAGCTGGAAGTGCCCATGACCACCCTTTATCGCCTGCCGTCGGTCGGTGAACCGCTGACCCTGCACACGCATTTGGTCGTACGCGAAGACGCGCAATTACTCTATGGTTTTGCCGGCAAGCGTGAGCGAGACTTTTTTCGCGAGTTGATCCGTCTCAATGGTGTCGGGCCAAAATTGGCCCTGGCCTTGATGTCGAGCCTGGAAGTCGACGAACTGATCCGCTGCGTGCAGTCTCAGGACACCTCGGCGTTGACCAAGGTGCCAGGTGTCGGCAAGAAAACCGCTGAACGCTTGCTGGTCGAGCTGAAAGACCGCTTCAAGGCCTGGGAAACCTCGCCAGCGATGTTCGCGCTCGTACCGAATCAGCCGGACGGCCCGGCGCCGGTCAATACCGCCGAGAACGATGCGGTCAGCGCGCTGATTTCCCTGGGCTACAAGCCGCAGGAAGCGAGCAAGGCGATTACCGCCATCAAGGACAAGAATTTGAGCAGTGAAGACCTGATCCGCCGTGCCCTGAAGGGAATGATTTAAGTGATTGAAGCTGATCGTCTGATCACCGCCGCGCACAGTCCGCGCGAGCGCGAAGAAGTCCAGGACCGGGCCATTCGCCCGGTCAGTCTGGCCGACTACATTGGCCAGCCGACCGTGCGCGAGCAGATGGAACTGTTCATCCAGGCCGCCCGTGGCCGTAGCGAATCCCTCGACCACACGCTGATCTTCGGCCCGCCAGGGCTGGGCAAGACCACCCTGGCCAACATCATTGCCCAGGAAATGGGCGTATCAATCAAAAGTACTTCCGGACCGGTGCTTGAACGTCCGGGGGATCTGGCGGCGTTGCTGACCAATCTTGAGCCGCACGATGTGTTGTTCATCGACGAAATTCATCGTCTGTCGCCAATCGTTGAAGAAGTGCTGTACCCGGCGATGGAAGATTTCCAGCTCGACATCATGATTGGTGAAGGGCCGGCGGCGCGGTCGATCAAGCTCGATCTGCCGCCGTTCACGCTGGTGGGTGCGACGACTCGCGCCGGCATGCTGACCAATCCACTGCGTGACCGCTTCGGTATTGTCCAGCGTCTTGAGTTCTACAGCACGGCTGATCTGGCGACGATTGTCAGTCGTTCGGCGGCCATTCTCGGTCTGCCGCTGGATCCGGAAGGTTCGTTCGAAATTGCGCGTCGCGCCCGTGGCACGCCGCGGATCGCTAACCGTCTGCTGCGCCGTGTGCGCGACTTCGCCGAAGTGCGCGCCAAGGGCCATATCACCAAAGCGGTGGCTGACCTGGCGTTGAACCTGCTGGATGTCGACGAACACGGTTTCGATCATCAGGACCGGCGTCTGCTGCTGACCATGATCGAGAAGTTCGATGGTGGCCCGGTCGGTATCGATAGCCTCGCCGCGGCAATCAGCGAAGAGCGCCATACCATTGAGGATGTGCTGGAACCGTATCTGATCCAGCAGGGCTACATCATGCGCACGCCGCGGGGCAGGGTGGTGACACGGCATGCGTACCTGCACTTCGGTTTAAACATCCCGTCACGAATGGGTGAAATGCCCGTGGCAGACGAGTTTCTCGATGCCGTGGACGATTGATACACATTTTTTGTCGATTTATTCAGGGTTTGTACGGTCATAGGACGGTACTTTTGCGGTAAAGCCCTGAAACCATGAAAAACAGTTGCCTGGCCGGATTGGCAACCTGAGGAGTAAGCACTAGAGTATGCGCGCGCAAAACGGGCTTGAGCCGTTCGCACATCGTTGTCGCGTTTATTACGAGGACACCGATGCGGGCGGCATCGTGTATTACGTTAATTACCTCAAGTTTATGGAACGGGCTCGAACCGAGCGGCTCCGCGAACTGGGCTTTGCCCAATCGCAGCTGGCAGGAGAGGACCTGTTGTTTGTCGTGCACTCCAGCGAAGCGCGCTATCACGCGCCGGCGCGACTGGACGACGAACTGCTGGTAAGCGCTGAAGTAATCGAATTGAACCGTGCCAGCCTGCGCTTCAAACAGCAGGTCAGGCGGGCTACGGATAATGTGCTGCTCTGTGAAGGGCAGTTTCTGGTGGCCTGTGTGCGCACTAACAGTTTGAAACCCCGGGCCCTTCCCGAAGACTTGCGTGCGGCCTTCGCCGACGCGGTCGGCCCGGGTACACACTCAAAGCAGGAGATAAAGCGTGGAAGCTAACGTCGTCGACCATTCCTCCATGTGGAGCCTGGTCAGCAATGCCAGCATCGTGGTGCAGTTGGTAATGTTGACCCTGGTGGCCGCATCGGTGACCTCATGGATCATGATCTTTCAGCGCAGCAATCTGCTGCGTGCCGGTCGACGCGCCCTGGAGAGCTTCGAAGAGCGCTTCTGGTCGGGTATCGATCTGTCCAAGCTGTACCGTCAGGCGGGCAGCAATCCGGATCCCGATTCGGGCGTCGAGCAAATCTTCCGTGCCGGTTTCAAAGAGTTCTCCCGTCTGCGCCAGCAGCCAGGCGTCGACCCTGAGGCGGTGATGGAAGGCGTGGCCCGTGCCATGCGCGTGGCCATCTCCCGCGAAGAAGAGAAGCTGGAGCAGAGCCTGCCGTTCCTCGCTACTGTGGGTTCGGTCAGCCCGTACATCGGTCTGTTCGGCACCGTATGGGGCATCATGAACTCCTTCCGTGGTCTGGCCAGCGCCCAGCAGGCGACCCTGGCCACCGTGGCTCCGGGTATCGCCGAAGCCCTGATCGCTACGGCGATCGGCCTGTTCGCGGCAATTCCTGCGGTTATCGCTTACAACCGTTTCTCTGCCCGCAGTGAAACCTTGCTGAGCCGCTACTACACCTTCGCCGATGAATTCCAGGCGATCCTGCACCGCAAAGTGCACACCAGCGAAGAATAAGCAGGTAATTTCCAATGGCTTTAATCGCTCGAGCTCGCAAAAAGCGCAAGCCGGTCGCCGAGATGAACGTGGTGCCTTACATCGACGTGATGTTGGTACTGCTGGTCATCTTCATGGTGACCGCGCCGATGCTCAATCAGGGCGTGAAAGTTGATCTGCCCAAGGTTTCCAGCGAAGCCTTGCCGCAGGACAACAACACTCAGGTCCTGACCATTTCGATCAAGGCTGACAAGACCTACTACTGGAACCTTGGCAGCGAAGTCGATACCGAGAAGCAACAGGACAGGGCCATGACCCTGCCGCAAATGACCGACGCGGTGACCAAGATCATTCGTGCCGGCACTGAAGGCGGCAAGCGTACCCAGGTCTTCATCCGCGGTGACAAGACCGTCGACTATGGTTCCGTCATGGGCGCCATGGGCGGGTTGCAGAAAGCCGGGGTCGGTAATGTTGGTTTGATTACCGAGGCCCCCTGATGCAGCAACAGCGAGAGCCGTCCGCCTCGGAAAGCTACTTCTGGCCTAGTGTTCTGGCAATTGTCCTGCACGTGCTGGTGTTCGGCATGCTGTTCGTCAGTTTTGCCTTCACACCAGAGCTGCCGCCGGCCAAACCGATTGTCCAGGCGACCCTCTACCAACTGAAATCGAAAAGTCAGGCAACCACCCAGACCAATCAGAAGATTGCGGGTGAGGCGAAGAAATCCGCCGCGCGCCAGACCGAAGTCGAGCAGATGGAGCAGAAGAAGGTCGAGCAGGAAGCGGTGAAGGCTGCGGAACAAAAGAAAGAAGAAGCGGCTCAAAAGGCCGAGGAAGCCAAGAAGGCCGATGAGGCTAAAAAAGCGGACGAAGCGAAGAAGGCTGATGAAGCCAAGAAAGCTGACGACGCGAAGAAAGCCGAAGCCAAGAAGGCCGAAGAGAAACAATTGGCTGATATAGCCAAGAAGAAGGCTGAAGAAGAGGCGAAGGAAGAGGCCAAGAAAGATGCCGCTGAAGAAGCCAAGAAGAAGATCGTCGAAGACGCGAAGAAGAAAGCCGCCGAAGACGCCAAGAAGAAAGCTGAAGCTGAAGAGGCGAAGAAGAAAATCGCCGACGAAGCGAAGAAGAAAGCTGCTGCCGATGCTGCGAAGAAAAAAGCGCAGGATGCGGCACGTAAGTCGACCGAAGACAAAAAGGCTCAGGCCTTGGCCGATTTGCTTTCCGACACGCCGCAGCGCCAGCAGGCCTTGGCCGATGAGCAGGGTGATGAAGTCGCGGGCAGTTTCGATGACCTGATTCGTGCGCGAGCTGCAGAAGGTTGGGCCCGTCCACCTTCGGCACGCAAAGGCATGACAGTTGTACTGCAGATCGGCATGTTGCCGGACGGTACGGTGACTTCGGTCAGCGTGGCCAAGTCCAGTGGCGATGGTCCGTTCGACGCGTCGGCAGTGGCAGCGGTGAAGAATATTGGACGTTTGACAGAAATGCAGGGAATGAAGCCGAGCGATTTCGCTCCGTATCGTTCATTCAAGATGACATTCACACCTGAGGATCTAGCCTTGTGAGAAACCTTCTTCGAGGAATGCTGGTCGTGATCTGCTGCATGGCAGGGATCGCGATGGCGGATGAAAAGAACATTCTGGTCACCAGCGGCAGCGATCGGGCTACACCGATCGCCGTTGTACCGTTCGGTATGCAGGGCGGTGCTGTCCTGCCGGACGACATGGCTGAAATCATTGGTAACGATTTGCGCAACTCGGGCTACTACTCGCCGATTCCAAAGCAAAACATGATCAGCCAGCCAAGCCAGCCGAGCGAAATCATCTTCCGTGACTGGAAGGCGGTCGGTGCTCAATACATGATGGTCGGCAGCATTGCGCCAGCAGGCGGTCGCCTGCAGGTTCAGTGGGCGCTGTTCAACGTGGCCACCGAACAGAAAGTGGCGGACGGCAGTGTTTCCGGTACCACCGAGCAACTGCGCGACATGGCGCACTTCATCTCGGACCAGTCGTTCCAGAAACTGACCGGTATTGAAGGTGCATTCTCGACTCGTCTGCTGTATGTAACGGCCGAACGTTTTTCCGAGAAGAATACGCGCTACACCCTTCAACGCTCGGACTACGACGGTGCACGCGCCGTGACCCTGCTGCAATCGCGCGAGCCTATCCTGTCGCCGCGTTTTGCACCGGATGGCAAGCGCATCGCCTATGTGTCGTTCGAGCAGAAGCGTCCGCGTATCTTCATGCAGAACATCGACACCGGTCGTCGCGAGCAGATCACCAACTTCGAAGGTCTCAACGGCGCGCCGGCCTGGTCGCCTAATGGTGATCGCCTTGCGTTCGTGCTGTCGAAAGACGGTAACCCGGACATTTACGTAATGAACCTGGCTTCGCGTCAGATCACCCGCGTGACCGCAGGTCCTGGCATCAACACCGAACCGTACTGGGGCAAGGATGGTTCGACCATCTATTTCACCTCGGACCGTGGCGGCAAGCCTCAGATCTATAAAACCAGCGCCAGCGGCGGTGGTGCCGAGCGTGTAACGTTTGTGGGCAACTACAACGCCAACCCGAAACTTTCGGCTGATGAAAAGACTTTGGTGATGATCCATCGTCAGGATGGCTTCACCAATTTCAAGGTGGCAGCACAGGATCTGCAGCGAGGTAGTGTAAAGATCCTCACTGATAGCACTCTGGACGAGTCACCTACTGTTGCGCCCAACGGCACCATGGTAATCTACGCCACCCGCCAGCAGGGCCGGGGAGTCTTGATGCTCGTGTCCATTAACGGACGCGTTAGGCTCCCGCTTCCTACCGCTCAAGGCGAAGTCAGAGAACCGTCCTGGTCCCCTTACCTGAAGTGAGCGGGCGCTACACGTTTTACTTAACACACTGGGGTTCATTAGGAGTTTCACGATGGAAATGCTGAAGTTTGGTAAATTTGCTGCGCTGGCTCTGGCCATGGCTGTAGCTGTAGGTTGCTCGTCCAAAGGCGGCGACAACGCCGGTGAAGGCGCTGTTGATCCAAACGCTGGTTACGGCGCAAACACTGGTGCCGTTGACGGTTCCCTGAGCGAAGAAGCTGCTCTGCGCGCAATCACCACCTTCTACTTCGAATACGACAGCTCGGACCTGAAGCCAGAAGCCATGCGCGCTCTGGACGTTCACGCCAAAGACCTGAAAGCAAACGGCGCTCGCGTTGTTCTGGAAGGCAACACCGACGAACGTGGTACTCGTGAGTACAACATGGCACTGGGCGAGCGTCGTGCGAAAGCCGTTCAGCGCTACCTGGTACTGCAAGGTGTTTCCCCAGCTCAGCTGGAACTGGTTTCCTACGGCGAAGAGCGTCCAGTTGCTACCGGCAACGACGAGCAGTCCTGGGCTCAAAACCGTCGCGTCGAACTGCGTAAGTAATTCGATATGCGAACGTGCCGTCGTGCTGTAACTGTTCTGGCTCTCAGCCTCGCGCCGCTTGCGGCGTGGGCTGCGGTTCCTGTGGTCGATGACAACTCCGGTTATAACAATAGCGGGAGCAGTTATCCGCCTGCAGGTTACGGTACGAACGGCGCCTATGCCGGGGGAGCGGCTTCGGCCCCTGCCTCGGCACAAGGCATGCTGTTCAACCAATTGCAACAGATGCAGGATCAGATTTCTCGCCAGCAAGGCGTGATCGAAGAACTGCAGAATCAGGTTGCGCGCATGAAGCAGGAATCCCTGGAGCGATACCAGGATCTTGATCGGCGCATAGGATCCGGCGTTGCACCTGCCGCGACTCCTGAGAATTCTTCTGCCGGTGGCGATGCAAGTGCTGCTGCCGGTGCTGCCGTTGGCGCCGGGGCTGCTGCCCAGGCACCTGCTGCAAGCAGCGAACCGGGTGATCCGGCCAAGGAAAAGCTGTATTACGATGCCGCTTTCGACCTGATCAAAGCCAAGGATTTCGACAAGGCCAGCCAGGCTTTTGCCGCTTTCCTGCGCAAATACCCGAACAGCCAATACGCGGGCAACGCCCAGTACTGGTTGGGCGAAGTCAATCTGGCCAAAGGCGATCTGCAAGGCGCAGGTCAGGCTTTCGCCAAGGTTTCGCAGCTGTATCCCAAGCACGCCAAAGTGCCTGACTCGCTGTACAAGCTGGCTGATGTAGAGCGCCGCCTCGGTCATACCGACAAGGTCAAAGGCATTCTGCAGCAGGTGGTGGCCCAATATCCGGGTACCTCTGCCGCTCAGTTGGCCCAACGCGATCTGCAACGCATGTAAGCAAGCTTGACCCGTTTGGAAGAAACCCGCGCTTGTCGCGGGTTTTTTCGTTAGAATTCACGCCCTTTTTCTGAAACACGCTTCTTGTGGTCTACGCGTTGGCGGGATTGCCTGAAGTGCCTGACGGAGGCGGACAGCCTGTTTAGCTGTTACGCCCGTGGCGACTATGCAAGACACATTGAGAATCACCGAAGTTTTCTACTCGTTGCAGGGGGAAACGCGGACTGCCGGGCTGCCCACGGTTTTTGTGCGCCTGACCGGTTGCCCTTTGCGTTGCCAATACTGCGACAGTGCCTATGCGTTCAGTGGCGGTACCGTCCGCTCCCTCGACGACATCCTCGAGCAAGTGGCCGGATTCCGTCCACGCTACGTTTGTGTCACTGGCGGTGAGCCGCTGGCACAGCCGAACGCCATTCCTTTGCTCAAACAGTTGTGTGATGCCGGTTACGAGGTCTCGCTGGAAACCAGCGGCGCCCTCGACATTTCGGCTGTCGATCCGCGCGTCAGTCGTGTCGTAGACCTGAAAACGCCGGACTCGAAAGAAGCCCATCGCAACCGTTACGAGAACATCGAACTGCTGACTCCCAACGATCAGGTGAAGTTTGTCATCTGCTCGCGGCAAGACTATGACTGGGCAGTGTCCAAGCTGATCCAGTACGGTCTCGACCGGCGTGCCGGCGAAGTGCTGTTCTCCCCAAGTCACCATGACCTCAATGCTCGAGATCTGGCGGACTGGGTAGTAGCGGACAATCTGCCAGTGCGGTTGCAATTGCAGTTGCATAAATATCTGTGGAATGACGAGCCGGGGCGCTGATATGACAGAACAATCGAACACCACTGAAAAACGTGCCGTCATCCTGCTGTCCGGCGGCCTCGATTCGGCCACGGTCGTGGCCATGGCTCGCGCCGAAGGCTACAGCTGCTACACCATGAGTTTCGATTACGGTCAGCGCTCTCATGCTGAATTGCACGCCGCTGCCCGCGTTGCCCGCGACCTGGGTGTGGTCGAACACAAGGTTATTGGTCTGAACTTGAATGGCATGGGCGGCTCGGCCCTGACCGACAGCAGCATCGACATTCCGCAAGAGTTGGGCGAAGGCATTCCGGTGACGTACGTGCCGGCGCGCAACACGGTGTTCCTGTCGCTGGCGTTGGGCTGGGCGGAAGTGCTCGGTGCACGTGACATCTTTATTGGTGTCAACGCGGTGGACTATTCCGGTTACCCGGATTGCCGTCCTGAGTTCATCGAGTCGTTCGAGCGCATGGCCAATCTGGCGACCAAGGCTGGCGTTGAAGGCAATGGCTTCCGCATTCAGGCGCCACTACAGAACCTGAGCAAGGCGCAGATCGTTCAGGCGGGCGTGAAGCTCGGTGTAGATTATGGCCTCACCGTTTCTTGCTATCAGGCCGACGATGACGGCCGTGCGTGCGGCAAATGCGACAGCTGCCGCCTGCGCGCAGAAGGCTTTGCGGCAGCTGGTGTGGACGACCCAACAGCTTATTTTTGATTTTTTTCAAAAAGGTGTTGAATAGTCCTTAAAAATCAGTATTATACGCGCCACCACACAGCGGGTCGTTAGCTCAGTTGGTAGAGCAGTTGGCTTTTAACCAATTGGTCGTAGGTTCGAATCCCACACGACCCACCATATTTGGCGGTTTAGAAAATCCGGAAGGCCCACGAAAGTGAGGATTTCCGGGTTTTTTTTTGCCTGCAATTTCGCTATGCGTTGTTTCAATACCCGCAGCGCTGACGCAGGTCAGAATCATCTTTTGTATCAACGGGATATTCTGTAGCCTTGCGCAGCTTCAATGCTGTCCGTGCCTGATAATACTCACTCTCCCGGCGGTACCCTCAAGCGGTCCGGAGCCGGGTGTATACTCGACTTTCGCGCGAAAGCGCCTGCAGGTCTTGCGAACATGACGCAGATTTCCGAACGCCTTCTGGTTCAAGCCCACCTCGATGCCAAGCAGCCCAAACCGCTGACAGCTGAGGAAGAGGCTTATTACCGTTCCGCCATCGCCGCCGAGCTCAAGGCTCAGGACGCGGTGCTGGTGGCCCACTTTTATTGCGACCCGGTGATTCAGGCCCTGGCCGAAGAAACCGGCGGCTGTGTCTCCGATTCTCTGGAAATGGCCCGCTTCGGCAATGCTCACCCGGCCAAGACCGTGGTGGTCGCCGGCGTGAAGTTCATGGGCGAGACCGCGAAGATTCTCAACCCGGAAAAACGCGTGCTGATGCCAACCCTGGACGCGACCTGCTCTCTGGACCTCGGTTGTCCGGTCGACGAGTTCTCGGCGTTCTGCGATCAGCACCCGGAGCGTACGGTGGTGGTTTACGCCAACACCTCCGCAGCGGTCAAAGCGCGGGCTGACTGGGTGGTGACGTCGAGCTGCGCGCTGGAGATCGTCGAAAGCCTGATGGACAACGGCGAGACCATCATTTGGGGCCCGGACAAACACTTGGGCACCTACATCCAGCGCAAGACCGGCGCCGACATGCTGCTGTGGGACGGTGCCTGCATCGTTCACGAAGAGTTCAAGTCCAAGCAGCTCGAAGACATGAAGGCGTTGTATCCGGACGCTGCCATTCTGGTGCACCCGGAGTCGCCGACGTCGGTGATCGAGTTGGCGGACGCCGTCGGTTCCACCAGCCAGTTGATTGCGGCTGCGCAGTCTTTGCCGAACAAGACCCTGATCGTCGCGACCGACCGTGGCATCTTCTACAAGATGCAGCAGCTGTGTCCGGACAAGGTCTTCATCGAGGCGCCAACCGCCGGTAACGGCGCAGCGTGCCGCAGTTGCGCACATTGCCCGTGGATGGCCATGAACACCCTTGAGCGCACGCTCAAGAGCTTGAAGGAAGGGACGAACGAGATCTTTGTTGATCCGGCGTTGATTCCGCAGGCTATTCGACCGCTCAAGCGGATGCTGGATTTCACCCAGGCCGCACGGATGAAGCTGGCGGGTAACGCCTAAACTCTGAAAAGCGCCACAAAACCTGTGGGAGCGAGCCTGCTCGCGAAAGCGGTGTATCAGTCACCAATAGAATCGACTGATACGACGCCTTCGCGAGCAGGCTCGCTCCCACAGTAGTTTTTGGTGTCTGGAATTATTTGGTCTTTTTCGGGATCCGCACCACGCGGGTATCGGAATAGATGTCATGCCACGTGCGCTTCTGCTTGTCGTACAGCGACCAGAAGAATCCCAGCCCCACGCACAGCCACGACGCAATCGACACCATGAACCGCAACAGCGCCTGCCACAGGCTGATCGCCGTGCCATTGGCGTTCTGCACGCGAATGCCCCACACCTGCATGCCCAGCGTCTGCCCGCCATGGGTCCAGAACTTGGCAAAGAATCCGAACAGCACCAATACCAGCACCGTCGAGTAGAGCGGATCGCCGTCCAGTTGCCCGGCGTCGGTCATCACCCGCAGGCGCTCTTCGCCGATGATCGCTGCCTGGATCAACTTGTAGACGAAGCCGGTGACAATCAGCAGAGCGGTGCACAGCAGGAAGTCATAGAACATCGCAGCCAGACGCCGGCCGAGGCCAACGGGAGGAAAATCGCCCTGTGGGGTGAGCAGGTTGTTCGACATGGCAGCCTCGGACGCAAAATGAAGCGCCATTTTACGGATTTGCGCACACAAAAAAGCCCCTGATATCAATATCAGGGGCTTTTTCGTAACAGAGAATCAGGCTTCAGCTTGTACTTCGTCAGCCTGCATGCCTTTCTGGCCCTGCACAGCAACGAAGGTCACTTTCTGGCCTTCTTTCAGGCTCTTGAAGCCGTTGCCCTGAATAGCGCGGAAATGCACGAACAGATCCGGACCGCTTTCTGGAGTGATAAAACCAAAACCTTTCTCGTCGTTAAACCACTTGACGGTACCGCTCTGACGTGTGGACATTTCTTATTTCCTATGACGCAAAAATTAATGACAGTCTCTTCCTCATGAAAGAGTACTGGGGCTGGTTGCAGGAGAGTAAGAAGACGTCGAACGGGATGTAGCTAACTTGTAGGCTACTGCCCAGGTCACGATTCCAAGCTGACCCATGCAAACACAGTGGGGAAACTCTACGCCAACTACGGGAGAAAAAACAAGCCCCGTAAAGGCCCCGGTTTTGCTGCGCTTGCTGGCACTTAGTCAGTCCACTAGTGCGGGCTTAGACGAATAGCTTGTTCAATTGTTTTCGATCGTTATAAGCAAAGTTCATATTCGAATCAGATGTTAGAAAATGCACTTTTTTGTGGCGATTGCGTTACACATTAGTGCACGCATAACGCAATCGCGTTACTTATAGAAACAGTCAATCAACCGCGATAGTAGCGTTGTGGAACAAATGGCATTTTGCTTACAAGCATTTGCACCTTTTTCCCACGCACGATGGCCCAAACCGGTGTATCGAGTGCGACATATGCGCTGTCGAGGTAACCCATCGCCAATGGTCCGCCCAAGGTAGGACCGAAGCCGCCGCTGCACACACTGCCGATGATCTCGCCTGCATCGTTGACGATTTCTGCGCCTTCACGCACTGGCGTGCGCTCCTGCGGCAGCAGGCCGACGCGTTTGCGTGCGACACCGTTCTGCTGCTGGGCGAAAACAGTCTCCGCCCCCGGGAAACCGCCGGCCCGCGCGCCATCCGCGCGGCGCGGCTTGGAAATCGCCCACAACAGGCTGGCCTCGATCGGCGTGGTCTCGGTGTTCATGTCGTGGCCGTACAGGCACAGGCCGGCTTCCAGACGCAGCGAGTCGCGGGCGCCGAGGCCGATGGCCTGGACTTCCGGTTCGGCGAGCAGGGCGCGGGCGAGTTTTTCCGCGTCGGCGGCCGGCACCGAGATTTCGAAACCGTCTTCGCCGGTGTAGCCCGAACGGCTGACAAAGCAATCGACGCCCAGCAGTTGCACGCGGTTGAACTGCATAAAAGTCATCTTCGCCACTTCCGGCGCCAGGCGCGCCAGCACGGTAACGGCTGCCGGACCCTGCAATGCCAAGAGCGCGCGCTCTTCGAACAGCGCCGTAATGGTGCACTGATCGCCGATATGCTTTTGCAGGTGGGCGAGGTCCTGATCCTTGCACGCGGCGTTGACCACCAGGAACAGTTCGTCGTTACCGAGGTTAGCGACCATCAGGTCGTCGAGGATGCCGCCGTTGTCGTTGGTGAACATCGCGTAGCGCTGCATGCCCACCGGCAGATCGATGATGTCCACCGGCACCAGGGTTTCCAGGGCTTTGGCGGCATTGGCGCCGGTCAGGCGGATCTGGCCCATGTGCGAGACGTCGAACAGCCCGGCGTGTTCACGGGTGTGCTGGTGTTCTTTCATCACGCCGAGCGGGTATTGCACTGGCATGTCGTAGCCGGCGAACGGCACCATGCGGGCACCGAGTTCGAGATGCAGAGCATGCAGCGGGGTTTTCGACAGTTGTTCGGTGGACATGCGTGGCTCCTTGAAAGTGTGGTTCGGGATTTGGGGCAAGATCAAGCGCCCCTCACCCCAGCCCTCTCCCGGAGGGAGAGGGAGTTAATTACGTTTCTCTCCCGGTGGGAGAGGGGGGCTTGATCAGCATTCGATAATGTTGACCGCCAGACCGCCACGGGCGGTCTCTTTGTATTTGCTTTTCATGTCGGCGCCGGTCTGGCGCATGGTGCGGATGACTTTGTCGAGGGAGACGAAATGCTGACCGTCGCCACGCATGGCCATGCGCACCGCGTTGATCGCTTTCACCGAGCCCATTGCATTGCGCTCGATGCACGGCACCTGCACCAATCCGCCAATCGGGTCGCACGTCAGACCGAGGTTGTGTTCCATACCGATTTCTGCGGCGTTCTCGACTTGCTGAACGCTGCCGCCAAGTACCTCGCACAACGCCCCGGCCGCCATCGAGCAAGCCACGCCGACCTCGCCCTGACAGCCGACTTCGGCGCCAGAAATCGAGGCGTTTTCCTTGTAGAGAATGCCGATGGCCGCTGCGGTGAGCAGAAAGCGCACGACGCCGTCGTCATTCGCGCCGGGGATAAAACGCATGTAGTAATGCAGTACCGCCGGAATGATTCCCGCCGCGCCGTTGGTGGGGGCGGTGACCACGCGCCCGCCGTTGGCGTTTTCTTCGTTGACGGCGAGTGCGTAGAGATTGACCCAATCAAGCACCGACAACGGATCGCGCAAGGCCGATTCCGGGTTCTTGCACAGTTGCCGGTGCAGCGCCGCCGCGCGGCGTTTGACCTTCAAACCACCCGGCAGAATGCCTTCGTTACGGCAACCCGCGGCGACGCAGTCCTGCATCACTTGCCAGATTTTCAGCAGGCCGGCGCGGGTTTCCGCTTCCGGGCGCCAGGCGCTTTCGTTGGTCAGCATCACCTGACTGATCGACAGACCATAGGTGGCGCAATGACCGAGCAAGTCCTTGGCGCTTTTGAACGGGAAGGTCAGCGGCGTGGCGTCTTCGACGATGCGGTCGGCACCCGCGGCATCTTCATCAACAACAAAACCACCACCGACCGAGTAGTACTCGCGGCTGCGAATCTGAATCCCCGCCGAATCGAAGGCGCGAAAGATCATGCCGTTGGGGTGATAGGCCAGCGGCTTGCGGATCATCGCCAAGTGTTCTTTCTCGTTGAACACGATGCTGTGTTCACCGAGCAGGTTCAGTCGACCGTTGCCGCGAATTTCTTGCAGGCGGGCGGCGACGGTTTCGGTGTCGACGGTGTCGGGATGTTCGCCTTCGAGGCCTAGCAGCACGGCTTTGTCGCTGCCGTGACCCTTGCCGGTGGCGCCGAGGGAACCGTAGAGTTCAACGCGAACGCTGGCCGTTGCACCGAGCAGGTTTTCTCGCCGCAGGCCTTCAGCGAAGCGCGCAGCAGCGCGCATCGGGCCGACGGTGTGGGAGCTGGAGGGACCGATGCCAATCTTGAACAGGTCGAACACGCTTAACGACATGAGGGGTTCTCCGGTTTCTTGTTATAGGAATTGGCGAAAGTCCGAAATCGGTTGCAGATCCCTTGTGGGAGCGAGCCTGCTCGCGAAAGCGCAGTGTCAGCCAACCTTTCATTAACTGACACTACGCTTTCGCGAGCAGGCTCGCTCCCACAGGGGGATCTGTGGTTTTGCAGAAATCGGGGCGATTAAAACGCCCCTCATTCGTTTAAGCGTAGCTTTCGATCGACGGGCAGGCGCAGACCAGATTGCGATCGCCGAACACGTTGTCGACGCGACCGACCGGTGGCCAGTATTTGCCTTCGATCAACGACGCCACCGGATACACCGCTTGCTCGCGGCTGTACGGGTGGGTCCACTCGCCAACCAGTTCCGCTGCAGTGTGCGGAGCGTTTTTCAGCGGGTTGTCGTCCTTGTCCAGCGTGCCGTTTTCCACCGCGCGGATTTCTTCGCGGATGCGGATCATGGCGTCGCAGAAACGATCCAGTTCTTCCTTGGATTCACTTTCGGTCGGCTCGATCATCAGCGTGCCCGCCACCGGGAACGACATGGTCGGCGCGTGGAAGCCGAAGTCGATCAGGCGCTTGGCGACGTCATCAACGCTGATGCCGCTGCTGTCTTTCAATGGACGCAGATCCAGAATGCACTCGTGCGCCACCAGGCCGTTGCTGCCGGTGTACAGCACTGGATAGTGCTCTTCGAGACGCCGGGAAATGTAGTTGGCGTTGAGGATCGCCAGTTGCGAAGCGCGCTTCAGACCGGCGCCGCCCATCATGCGAATGTACATCCAGGTGATTGGCAGAATGCTCGCGCTGCCGAACGGTGCCGCGCAGACCGCGCCTTCTTTGCGTTCCATCTGGCCGTGGCCTGGCAGGAATGGGGTCAGGTGCGACTTGACGCCAATCGGACCGACGCCCGGGCCGCCACCGCCGTGCGGGATGCAGAAGGTTTTGTGCAGGTTCAGGTGCGAAACGTCGCCGCCGAACTTGCCCGGCGCGCAGAGGCCGACCATCGCGTTCATGTTGGCGCCGTCGATGTACACCTGGCCGCCGTTGTCATGAATGATCCCGCAGATTTCGCGGATGCCTTCTTCGAACACGCCGTGGGTCGACGGGTAGGTGATCATCAGCGCGGCGAGGTGTTCGCGGTGCTCGATGGCTTTGGCACGCAGGTCTTCGATATCGACGTTGCCGCGGGCATCGCAGGCAGTCACGACCACGCGCATGCCAGCCATGTTGGCAGTGGCCGGGTTGGTGCCGTGGGCGGACGACGGGATCAGGCAGATGTCGCGGCGCTCATCGCCACGGCTCTGGTGATAGGCGCGGATCGCCAGCAGGCCAGCGTATTCACCTTGCGAACCGGCGTTCGGTTGCAGCGAGATCGCGTCGTAACCGGTGGCGGCGCAGAGCATCGCTTCCAGTTCGTCGGTCAGCTGTTGGTAACCGGCGCTTTGCTCGGCTGGAGCGAACGGGTGCAGGGCGCCGAATTCGGCCCAGGTAACCGGGATCATTTCGCTGGCGGCGTTGAGTTTCATGGTGCACGAGCCCAGCGGGATCATGGTGCGATCCAGGGCCAGGTCCTTGTCCGCCAGTTTGCGCAGGTAGCGCATCAGCTCGGTTTCCGAGTGATAGCGGTTGAACACCGGGTGGCTGAGGACCGGCGACTGACGTACTAGCGCAGCCGGGATGGTGCTCTGTACCGAAGCGGCCAGTGCAGCGAAGTCCGGCAGGGTCTTGCCGTCGGCGAACAGGCCCCACAGGGTTTCGATATCCGCCTGGGTGGTGGTTTCGTCCACCGACAGGCCAAGACGCTGAGCATCGATCACGCGCAGGTTGATCTGTGCAGCGTTCGCCTTGTCGTGCAGCGCGGCGGTTTGCGCGCCGGTGGCTACGGTCAGGGTGTCGAAGAAGCTGGCTTGTTCGACTTCCGCGCCCAGAGCGGTCAGGCCCTTGGCCAGAATCGCGGTCAGGTGATGCACGCGGTTGGCGATCTGGGTCAGGCCTTTCGGGCCGTGGTAGACGGCGTACATGCTGGCGATGTTGGCTAGCAGCACTTGCGCGGTGCAGATGTTCGACGTGGCTTTCTCGCGGCGGATGTGTTGCTCGCGGGTTTGCATCGCCAGGCGCAGCGCCGGTTTGCCGAAACGGTCAACCGAGACACCGACCAGACGGCCGGGCATGTCGCGCTTGAACGCATCTTTGGTGGAGAAGTACGCAGCGTGCGGGCCACCGAAGCCCAGCGGCACGCCGAAGCGTTGTGCCGAACCGATAGCGACGTCCGCGCCGAACTCGCCCGGGGCGGTCAGCAGGGTCAGGGCCAGCAGGTCTGCGGCCACTGCAACCAACGCGTTGGCGGCGTGGAAGCGCTCGGTCAGTTCGCGGTAGTCGAACACGTCACCGTTGCTAGCCGGGTATTGCAGCAGCGCGCCGAAGAACGGCGTCACGTCAGTCAGTTCACGCTCGTCGCCGACCACAACTTCAATGCCCAACGGCTCGGCACGGGTGCGCAGCACGTCGAGGGTTTGCGGGTGGCTGTGGATCGAGGCGAAAAATTGGTGGCTGCCCTTGTTCTTGCTCAAGCGTTTGCAGAAGGTCATGGCTTCGGCAGCGGCGGTGGCTTCGTCGAGCAAGGATGCGTTGGCGATCGGCAGGCCGGTGAGGTCGCTGATCATCGTCTGGAAGTTCAGCAGCGCTTCGAGACGGCCCTGGGAAATTTCTGGCTGGTACGGGGTGTAAGCGGTGTACCAGGCCGGATTTTCCAGGAGGTTGCGCAGGATCGGCGACGGCGTGTGGCAGTTGTAGTAGCCCTGGCCGATGTAGGTCTTGAACAGCTGGTTTTTGCCGGCGATCGATTTGATCATCGCCAGTGCGTCGGCTTCGCTCAGACCGTCGTCCATGCCGAGCACGCTGGTGCCCTTGATGCTTTCCGGGATGACGCTGGCGCTCAGGGCTTCGAGCGAATCGAAGCCGAGGCTGTTGAGCATGGCTTGCTCGTCACCGGCGCGCGGGCCGATGTGACGGGCGATGAATTCGTTGGCGGTGCCGAGGTTTACTTGGGTCATGTCGCTACTCCTCAGGCTTCGGCTTGGGCTTTGATCAGACGGTCGTAGGCGTCTTGATCCAGCAGTTTGGCCACAGCCGATGCGTCGGTTGGCTGGAAGCGGAAGAACCAGCCTTGGCCCAGCGGATCTTCGTTGACCAGTTCCGGGGCGTCTTCCAGCGCCGGGTTGACTTCCAGTACGTCGCCGTCGAGGGGCATGTACACGCCGCTGGCGGCTTTCACCGATTCCACGGTGGCGGCTTCGGCGCCTTTTTCGTAAGCCTGCAGCTCAGGCAGTTGCACGAACACCACGTCGCCCAAGGCGTTCTGCGCGAAAGCGGTGATGCCGACAGTAACGCTGCCGTCAGCTTCGGTGCGCAGCCATTCGTGATCTTCAGTAAAACGCAACTCGCTCATGGAAACTCCTCAGGGGGCCAGACTCGTCTGGTGGACGCGGTGGAATGCTTGGGCGGGGAAGCCCTATTTATGAGGGGATGATTAGCAAGAACGCGGCCAATGTTTATTTGTTGTTATAAATCAATGGCTTATGTGTTTGCATGAAGTAGCGTGCATTGACGTATGTAGCGAAATCGCTACAGCGCGGGGCGAGGAAAAAAGCTGAACGGGATCAAAGCCTTGCACAGCGGTGATCAGAAGAGGGTGTAGCGATATCGTTCCGCTGTAGCGCTTTCAGTACAGCTGGAGGTCGTTTTTAACGCGACTTCGAATCCACCCTCTAACTCCTGTGGGAGCGAGCCTGCTCGCGAAGAGGGTGTGTCAGTCACCAATGATTCTGCTGATATACCGCTTTCGCGAGCAGGCTCGCTCCCACAGGGGGGTATTTCTCACAGCGGATTTGTAGTGTTTTCAGGGTTTGTTGGGAATGCCGTACTTGCGCAATCGATGGGCGATGGCCGTGTGTGAGGTTTGCAGGCGGCTGGCCAGTTGGCGAGTCGAGGGATAGCTGACGTAGAGTTTTTCCAGCAGCGTTTTTTCGAACGACTCGACCGCTTGTTCAAGGCTGTCGACGTCGCTGTCGGCCTGCCGTGCGACCGAAGTGCCAGCAATGTCGAGATCGCCGATATCCACAAGGCTGCTCTCGCAAATCGCCGCCGCGCGGAAGATCACGTTCTGCAATTGCCGCACGTTGCCCGGCCAGCGATTGCCGAGCAGCGCCGGGTAAGTCCCCGGGGCGAGGCGGCAGACCGGGCGCTGAATCTGCGCACAAGCCTGCTGCATGAAATACCGCGCCAGCAGCAGAATGTCCTGGCCGCGCTCGCGCAGCGGCGGGACTTCAACGTTGAGCACATTGAGGCGATAAAACAGGTCTTCGCGGAATAAGCCTTCGCTGACCATTTTTTCCAGATCGCGGTGGGTCGCGCTGAGGATGCGCACATTAACCTTCACTTCACGATCACCGCCGACGCGACGGAAGCTGCCGTCGTTCAAGAAACGCAGCAGCTTGGCCTGCAAGTACGGCGACATCTCGCCGATCTCATCGAGAAACACCGTGCCCTGGTTGGCCAGTTCCATCAGCCCCGGTTTACCGCCGCGTGCTGCTCCCGTGAAAGCGCCGGGGGCGTAGCCGAACAGTTCGCTTTCGGCGAGGTTTTCCGGCAGCGCCGCGCAGTTGAGGGCGAGAAACGGTGCACTGTGGCGAGTGCTGATGGCGTGGCAGGCGCGGGCCACCAGTTCTTTACCGGTGCCGGTTTCGCCTTGAATCAGCAGAGGGGCGTCGAGGGCGGCGACTCTTTGAGCGCGAGCCTTGAGGGTGCGGATCGCCGGGGATTCGCCGAGCAGCGCGTCGAAACCTTCGGCGTGGTCGTGGTGCAGGGCCGAGAGTTGTTCGCCGATGCGGTTCGGTTGATACAGCGTCAGCAGGGCGCCAGCGTCGGTGATCGGCGTGGCATCGAGCAGCAAGGTCTGGCCGTTGACGGTGATCTCGCGCAGCGGCAGACGGAAGCCATTTTCGAGCAAGGTGTCGAGCAGCGCGGGATCATTGAACAGTTCCGCGACACTCTCGCCGGCCGGTTCGCGACCGTACAACGCGATCAACGCCGGGTTAGCCAGCAGCACCTTGCCGGCACTGTCGAGTGCCAAAACGGGATCGGTCATCGCCGCCAGCAAGGCATCGAGCTGCAAGTGCCGACGCTGGCCGGGGAGGATGTCGACCACGGTCACAGCCTCCACGCCGAGCACGCGAAACAGGGCATCTTTCAGCTCTTCTAGCACTTGCGGGCTTAAGGTCGGCGCGTCGATGTAGACGTTGGGCGGGATCATCTCCACCGCATCCAGATTGAGATTGCGCCCGCCGAGGATAGCCAGGACTTCCTGGGTGATGCCGACGCGGTCGATGAAACTGACGTGGATACGCATGGGGCGGTTCAGTGTTCTGCAGTGCGGAGGGGGGCAAGTATGCCTTGGGGCGGGGCAATGGTGAAATGTACGGCGATTTTCAGAGCTACATAGTTCCCTTGTGGGAGCGAGCCTGCTCGCGAATGCGGTGTGTCAGAAATGAAGAAGTTGACTGACACATGGCTTTCGCGAGCAGGCTCGCTCCCACAGGGGAAATGTGCCGGGTTCGGGTTATTCGAAATGCTCAAGATTGACCGGGTCGCCAGATTTCATATCGAGTTGCTTGCGGATGTCTTCAAACATCATGTCGTAATGCTTGTGCACCGAACCGATCTGACTGTGAGTCTTGGGAATGCCGTACTTCTCGGCAATTTTCGTCACGTTGTTGGCAAAGTTGTAGGCCTCCTCCTTGGGCAGGAAGAACGTCTCTTTCATGTCTTTTCCCTGAAGGTTGCCATGCATCGTGAACTGGATGCCTTTGCCTTTTTGCGGATCGGTGAATACTTCATAGTCGAGGTGCACGTTGTAACTGACATCGTCCGGGGTCAACGCGTGCCGTTCGATGTGCAGATGACCGGGTTCAAACTGGGCCATGGGTTTCTCCTTTCAAGGCATGGGAGAAGGGCAGACCCTCGGTCTGCCCCCGGAGTTTCTGATTATCGATAGCTGATGCCGGGCTTGGCGGTGGTCACGCGAGTACCGGCAGTGCCCTGGACGATCGCTTCGATGTCCGCCAACGAACCGATCACCGCGACTTTGCCAGTATGGCGCGCAAATTCGCAGGCTGCCTGCACCTTCGGCCCCATCGAGCCGGCGGCGAAACCGAGTCGCTCCAGTTCATCCGGATGCGCTTCGGCAATGGCTTTCTGCGTCGGTTTGCCGTAATCGATGAACGCCGCGTTGACGTCCGTGGCGATCACCAGCAGGTCGGCTTCCAGTTGCTCGGCGAGCAGCGAGGAGCACAGGTCCTTGTCGATCACCGCCTCGATACCCTTGAGGTTACGGTTCTCGTCGTACATGGTCGGAATCCCGCCGCCACCGGCGCAAATGACGATGCTGCCCTTGTCCAGCAGCCACTTGATCGGGCGGATTTCGAAGATGCGTTTTGGTCGTGGACTGGCCACCACGCGGCGGAATTTGTCGCCATCCGGAGCGATGGCCCAGCCTTTTTCGGCGGCAAGTTTTTCCGCTTCGGCCTTGTCGTAAACCGGGCCGATCGGTTTGCTCGGGTTCTGGAAGGCCGGATCCTTGGCGTCGACTTCCACCTGGGTGAGCAGGGTGGCGAACGGCACTTCGAAGTCGAGCAGGTTGCCCAGCTCCTGTTCGATGATGTAGCCGATCATGCCTTCGGTTTCGGCACCGAGCACGTCCAGCGGGTAAGGGGTGACGGAGGTGTAGGCCGCCGCTTGCAGGGACAGCAGCCCGACTTGCGGGCCATTGCCGTGAGCGATGACCAGTTGGTTGCCGGGATGGATCTTGGCGATTTGCTCGGTGGCGATGCGGATGTTGGCGCGCTGATTGTCAGCGGTCATCGGTTCACCACGGCGGAGCAGGGCGTTACCGCCCAGAGCTACGACGATACGCATAATGCAATCCTTTCAGAATTCGATGACCCTGTAGGAGCTGCCGAAGGCTGCGATCTGTTGATCTTGATCTTGAACAAGCAAAGTCAAAAGATCGCAGCCTTCGGCAGCTCCTACAGGTTATTGGTTGATCAGGAGAGCCTGATCAGCCAGTTACAGATCAGCCAGGGTCGAGACCAGAATCGCCTTGATCGTGTGCATGCGGTTTTCCGCTTGCTCGAAGGCGATGCAGGCGGGCGACTCGAACACGTCGTCGGTCACTTCTATGCCGTTTTTCAGGTGCGGATACTGCTCGGCGATTTGCTTGCCGACTTTGGTATCGCTGTTGTGAAACGCCGGCAAGCAGTGCATGAACTTGGTGCGCGGGTTGCCGGTGGCTTTCATCAGCTCGGCGTTAACCTGGTACGGCAGCAGTTGCTGGATACGCTCGGCCCAGGCTTCCACCGGCTCGCCCATCGACACCCAGACGTCGGTGTGGATGAAGTCGACGCCTTTGACTGCCGCTTTCGGGTCTTCAGTCAGGGTGATGCGCGCGCCGCTTTCTTCCGCGTACTTGTTGCAGCGCTCGACCAGATCGTCATGGGGCCACAGGGCTTTCGGCGCGCAGATGCGCACGTCCATGCCGAGTTTGGCGCCGACCAGCAGCAGTGAGTTGCCCATGTTGTTGCGCGCGTCGCCCAAGTAGGCGTAGCTGATTTCATGAATCGGCTTGTCGGCGTGTTCACGCATGGTCAGCACGTCGGCGATCATCTGAGTCGGGTGATATTCGTCGGTCAGGCCGTTGAACACCGGCACCCCGGCGAACTTCGCCAGCTCTTCGACGATTTCCTGTTTGAAGCCACGGTACTCGATGGCGTCGTACATGCGACCCAGCACGCGGGCGGTGTCTTTCATGCTTTCTTTGTGGCCGATCTGCGACGAGTTCGGGTCGATGTAGGTGACGTTGGCGCCTTGGTCATACGCCGCCACTTCGAACGCGCAACGGGTGCGGGTCGAGGTTTTCTCGAAGATCAGGGCGATGTTGTTGCCCTTCAGGTGTTGCTGCTCGGTGCCGGTGTATTTCGCGCGTTTCAGATCGCGGGACAGGTCGAGCAGGTAGCGCAGCTCACGTGGGGTGTGGTGTTCCAGGCTGAGCAGGTTACGGTTGTGAATGTTGAACGCCATGATGATTCTCCTTGGATTCGGTAATCGGCCCGGCCGCTACGGGGTGGGTGCGGCCGGGGAGATGGTCGTTTAGTAATCGATCGGGTCGCGGATGATTGGGCAGGTCATGCAGTGGCCACCGCCACGGCCTCGGCCCAGCTCACCGGCGCTGATGGTGATGACTTCCACGCCGGCCTTGCGCAGCAGGGTGTTGGTGTAGGTGTTGCGGTCGTAACCGATGACCACGCCCGGCTCCACGGCCACTACGTTGTTGCCGTCGTCCCATTGCTCGCGTTCAGCGGCGAAGCTGTTGCCGCCGGTTTCCACCACACGCAGCTTCGGCAGGTTGAGGGCTTTGGCCACGGTGTCGAGGAAGGTGCCTTCCTCGCGACGGATGTCGATGCCGCCCTGTTTGCTTTCGTCAGGGCGCAGGGTGAAGGCGACGATCTGGTTGACCACTTCCGGGAAAATCGTCACCAGGTCGCGGTCGCAGAAGCTGAACACGGTGTCCAGGTGCATCGCCGCGCGGGATTTCGGCAGGCCGGCGACGATGACTTTTTCCACGGCTTTGTTCTTGAACAGGTTCAGCGCCAGTTGGCCGATGGCCTGACGCGATGAGCGCTCGCCCATGCCGATCAACACCACGCCGTTGCCGATCGGCATGACGTCGCCGCCCTCAAGGGTGGAGCTGCCGTGGTCCTTGTCCGGGTCGCCGTACCAGATCTCGAAATCGGCGTTGGTGAACTGCGGGTGGAATTTGTAGATGGCCGTGGTCAGCAGGGTTTCCTGACGGCGCGCTGGCCAGTACATCGGGTTCAGCGTCACGCCACCGTAAATCCAGCAGGTGGTGTCGCGGGTGAACTGGGTGTTCGGCAGTGGCGGCAGAATGAAGCTGGAGTGGCCGAGGAAGTCGCGGTACATCTGGATGATCTTGCCGCCGAAGCTGTCCGGCAGATCATCGGCCGATACGCCACCGATGAGGAATTCGGCGATGTGCCGGGGCTCAAGGCTTTTCAGCCAGGACTTCACTTCGCTGATCAGGCCCAGGCCCACCGAGTCGGCGGTGACCTTGCGTTCGAGAATCCAGTCCAGTGCTTCCGGGATGGCGACGATGTCGGTCAGCAGGTTGTGCATTTCCAGCACGTCGATGCCGCGCTCGCGCATTTTGGTGACGAAGTCGAAGTGGTCACGCTTGGCCTGGGCCACCCAGAGCACGTCATCGAACAGCAGTTCATCGCAGTTGTTCGGGGTCAGCCGCTGATGGGCCAGACCTGGGGAGCACACCATGACTTTGCGCAGTTTGCCGGCTTCGGAATGGACGCCGTACTTAACTTTTTCCGTGGTCATTTCAGATCCTCCAGATAACAAAACAATCAGGGGTTACAGAGTCAGGAAACCGTCGTAGAGGCCATAGGCAGCCACCAGGGCACCGACGACCACTGCGGCGAAAATCAGCTTCTCGACGTTAGTGAAAATCGCTTGTTTGAGTTCCAGCTTGGCCTTGGCGAACAGGATCGCGCCGGGTGCGTAGAGCAGGGCCGAGAGCAGCAGGTACTTGACCCCGCCGGCGTACAGCAACCACACCGCGTAGATCAGCGCGATGCCGCCGATGATCAGATCCTTGCGCCGTTCGGCTGCAAAGCCTTCGTAGCTTTCGCCGCGCACCGCCAGCAGCAGGGCGTAGGCCGCCGACCACAGGTAGGGCACCAGAATCATCGAAGTGGCGAGGTAGATCAGCGACAGGTAAGTGCTGGCCGAGAACAGCGTGATGATGAGGAAAATCTGCACCATCGCGTTGGTCAGCCACAGGGCGTTGACCGGTACGTGGTTGGCGTTTTCCTTGCGCAGAAACGCCGGCATGGTGTGGTCTTTGGCGGCGGCGAACATGATCTCCGCACACAGCAGCACCCACGACAGCAGCGCCCCCAGCAGGGAAATAATCAGGCCGACGCTGATCAGCACCGCGCCCCAGTGACCGACCACATGCTCAAGCACGGCGGCCATCGACGGGTTCTGCAGTTTTGCCAGTTCCGGTTGGGTCATGATGCCCAGCGACAGCACATTCACCAGCACCAGGAAAAGCAGCACGGTGATGAAACCGATCACGGTGGCCTTACCGACGTCCGAGCGTTTTTCGGCGCGGGCCGAGAAGATGCTCGCGCCCTCGATACCGATGAACACCCACACGGTGACCAGCATCATGTTGCGCACCTGGTTCATCACGCTGCCCAGGTCCGGGTTTTTCACGCCCCAGATGTCGGCGGTGAAGATGTCCAGTTTGAAAGCGAACACCGCGATCAACACGAACAGCAGCAGCGGTACGACTTTGGCAACCGTGGTCACGAGGTTGATGAACGCCGCTTCCTTGATCCCGCGCAGCACCAGAAAGTGCACCGCCCACAGCAGCACCGAAGCGCCGATGACGGCGGCAACCGTGTTGCCTTCGCCGAAAATTGGAAAGAAATAGCCGAGGGTGCTGAAGAGCAGGACGAAGTAACCGACGTTGCCCAGCCAGGCGCTGATCCAGTAACCCCAGGCGGACGAGAAACCCATGTAATCGCCGAATCCGGCCTTGGCGTAGGCGTAGACACCACCGTCCAGGTCAGGCTTGCGATTGGCGAGGGTTTGAAAGACAAAAGCGAGGGTGAGCATGCCGACAGCAGTGATGGCCCAACCGATAAGTACTGCGCCAACATCGGCGCTGGCGGCCATGTTTTGTGGCAAGGAGAATATCCCGCCACCGATCATCGAGCCGACTACCAATGCAACCAGTGCACCTAGTCGTAGTTTTCCGGGAGCTTCAGACATTGCATGACTCCATTGCAGGAGAGAAGAGATCACAGCGTAGTTCTGTTGTCTGTTCAAACAGCTGACTTAGATCAGTGCATGGTCACATTCCATTGTTAATGAATGACTTAGGCTTCGGCTGAAGGCATAAAGCTCCTGCCCGCAAGGCCCGTCCTAGAGGCGTTGTGGCTACATCTTTGGGAATGGCTATTATTACTTTCGAAGTATCACGCTAGTTCTTTTTCAGCGTTTGGCAAATTTTCAGCGTCTGTTTTCAGTACAGAATTGATTTATCAGGATCGGCGCACAAAACTGACTTAATGTGCTAGGCGTTAGCGTCATCCGCTATATATTTAGTGGCTTTATCTGATAGCTATCATCTTGTTCTATTCATTTAATCAATAGTTGTTACAAGCAACCGCTCATCACACATAAAAGGGAAATTGAAATGTCGCAACCGACGCAAAAGCTGCGATTAGGCGCGTTGATCGCTCTGGTGGTGGGTTCGATGATTGGCGGGGGGATTTTCTCGTTGCCGCAGAACATGGCGGCACGCGCCGACGCCGGGGCGATCCTGATCGGTTGGGGCATTACGGCCATCGGCATGCTGACCCTGGCCTTCGTGTTCCAGACCCTCGCCAATCGAAAACCTGAACTGGATTCCGGCGTGTACGCCTACGCCAAGGCCGGGTTTGGCGACTACATGGGTTTTTCATCCGCGTGGGGTTACTGGATCAGCGCGTGGCTCGGCAACGTCGGTTATTTCGTGCTGCTGTTCAGCACCCTCGGTTACTTTTTTCCGGTGTTCGGTCAGGGCAATACGCCGATCGCCATCGGCTGCGCCTCGGTGCTGCTATGGGCTGTGCACTTTCTGGTGATGCGCGGGATCAAGGAGGCGGCGTTCATCAATCAGGTGACCACAGTGGCCAAGATCGTGCCGCTGATCATGTTCATCGTCATCGCCGCCGTGGCGTTCAAGGCCGACATTTTTACCCGTGACATCTGGGGCAGCAGCAACCCGAGTTTCGGTGGAGTGATGGATCAGGTGCGCAACATGATGCTGGTCACCGTGTTCGTGTTCATCGGCATCGAAGGCGCCAGCGTCTACTCGGCGCGGGCGGAGAAACGCAGCGACGTCGGCCGCGCCACGGTGATCGGATTTATCGGCGTGCTGGCGCTGCTGGTACTGGTCAACGTGCTGTCGTTGGGGATCATGAGCCAGCCGGAACTGGCCAACCTGCAGAACCCCTCGCTGGCGGCGGTGCTGGAACACATCGTCGGGCCGTGGGGGGCCTTGCTGATCAGCATTGGTCTGGCGATTTCCTTGCTCGGCGCATTGCTGTCGTGGGCGTTGCTGTGTGCGGAAATTCTCTTTGCCACGGCGCGAGACAAGACCATGCCGGCGTTCCTCAGAAAGGAAAACGCCAACCATGTGCCGGTCAATGCGTTGTGGCTGACCAACGTGATGATCCAGATCTTCCTGTTGATCACGCTGTTTTCGGCCGGCACTTACACCAGCCTGATTTATCTGGCCTCGTCGATGATTCTGGTGCCGTATCTGTGGTCGGCGGCATACGCGGTGTTGCTCAGCGGGCGCGGCGAAACCTACGAACACGCTTCGGCCGAGCGCACCAAGGATTTGCTCATCGGCGGCATCGCCCTCGGCTATGCGGTGTGGTTGTTGTATGCCGGCGGGGTGAAGTATTTGCTGCTTTCGGCGCTCTTGTATGCGCCGGGAGTGATCCTGTTTGCCAAGGCCAAGCACGAGGCGGGCGAGCCGTTGTTCACCCATGTCGAGAAAGGCATTTTCACCTGCGTGATCATCGGCGCGGGGCTGGCGGCGTATGGGTTGTACAGCGGTGTGCTGTCGTTGTGAGGTTGTCGCTGGCGTATCGACTGCCGTCGATTATGGATGCCCAGCCAATCTTTCAAGTCGGTGAGTTTCTCGAATTTCCCCCAATCAGTCCCCTCTCCCTCTGGGAGAGGGTTAGGGTGAGGGGCTTTTTTAGAGCCACTGTGGGTTATGGGCGCCCAACTCGGTGGCCGGCAACACCCACTGAATTGGCGTGCCGCTGATCTTCACCGGCACCTGCAACCGGTGCGCCGGCCCCCACGGGGTTTGCTCGACCGACAAGCTCTGATCCTGTTCATCCTCGGCGCGTAGTGCTTCCATTGTCCCTGGTCCCTGTTCGATCAGCAGTTTGGCCGTACGTGCCAGCGACAATCGCGCCGAGCCACCGCGACCATTACGCAATCGCTGCGTCAGCAATCTGAGCGCACTCGCCGCCATCAAATACCCCGTCGCATGATCCAGCGCCTGCACCGGCAACGGCGTTGGTGTCTCGGTCTGCTTCCAGCGCTGTCCGGCCTCGGCAATGCCGCTGCTCATCTGCACCAGACTGTCGAAGCCTCGGCGGTTCTGCCACGGGCCGCTCCAGCCGAAAGCGTTGAGGCCGACATCGATCAGGCCCGGTGCCAGTTGGCGGCGGCGCTCAACGCCGAAACCGAGATTTTCCAGGGCGTCGGCGCGGTAACCGTGCAGCAGAATGTCGGCGTCTTTCAACAACCCCTCGAACACTGCGCGATCAACCGGGTCATGCAGATTCAGCCGCGCGCAGCGTTTGCCGAGGGTCATTTCCGGGACGACCCCGGGCTCATTCCAGGTCGGGGAATCGATGCGCAATACATCGGCGCCAAGGCCAGCGAGAAAACGGCTGGCGGTGGGGCCGGCGAGTACGCGAGTCAGGTCCAGCACTTTGATTCCGGCCAACGGTTGCGCCAGCGAGCCTTGCCACGCTTGGTGATGTTCATCCTGTGCAGCGAGGAAGTGCACCAGCGGCTCGGCATTCACCGCCAGCCCCTGCGGATGCGTCTGCCACTGCGCCCAACTGCGCATTTCGGCGGCGCAGCCCTTGGCCTCGACCACCGCTTGCTCCAGATCCGTGCTCGTCCATTGCGCAACTTTCGCCGCCATCGCCGCGCGGTCGGCGCAGGCCCCGAGCACGCGCTCAGCGGCGGCGCGGTGATGCGGGGCATTGGTGTGCAGGCGGATCCAGCCGTCGCGGGTCTGGTAATCGCCAGCGACCGGATCCCACAGCGGCGGGACTTGCCAGCCAATCGGGCGGATGGAGGTGGCGAACCAGAACGAGGCCAGTCGTCGGTCGACTTCGACGGCGGGCAAGTGCCCGGTTTGTTGCAGGAGCAGTTCGGCGACAGCCTGACCGGCAGCGGCGATGCTGGCGCGGGCAAGCTCAGTGACGGCGAACGCCGAGGGCAGGGCGCCGCTGTGGGTGAACGGAATCGGCGTGTGCGACAAGCCGAGTGCGGCTTGAATAGACGTGAGTAAATCAGTCATCGAAGGCCCTCCGAAGCGAGAGGGCGATGATAGTGCAAAACAATCCCGAGTTAGATGAAAACGCCAGCGGGTGAACACTTACCCCTGTGGGAGCGAGCTTGCTCGCGAAAGCGGTGGATCAGTCACATTAGTGTTGAATGTGCTGCCGTCTTCGCGAGCAGGCTCGCTCCCACAGGGATTTTTGCAGGTTTGCTAGACGCGGAACTGATCCATCAATTTCATCTGCTGACTGGCCAGGGCATTGAGCTGGCTGCTGATCGCCGCCGACTCAGTGGCTTGCCCGGTCAACGTCTCGGTGACCGTGCGAATGGCCGAGACATTGCGATTGACCTCTTCGGCCACCGCGCTCTGCTGTTCAGCGGCACTGGCAATCTGCAGGTTCATGTCGCTGATCACCGTCACCGCGTCACTGATTTTGCCCAACGCATCGACTGCCTGACGAATCTGCCCGGCGTTGTTGTGCGCCTGGGTCTGGCTCGAATGCATGGTCGCGACCACGCCACGGGTGCCCGTCTGAATACGCTCGATCACGATGCGAATTTCTTCTACCGAATCCTGAGTGCGCTTGGCGAGGTTGCGCACCTCGTCGGCAACCACTGCGAAACCACGCCCGCTCTCACCGGCGCGGGCCGCTTCGATCGCGGCGTTGAGGGCGAGCAGGTTGGTCTGTTCGGCGATGCTGCGGATCACTTCCAGCACCGAGCCGATCTGTTCGCTGTTGACCGCCAGTGCTTCTACTTCAGTCACGGCCTTGCTGACTTCATCGGCCAGTTGATTGATGTCGCGGGTGCTGCGCTCGATGATCGACATGCCGTCCTTGGCCGACTGATCGGCACCTTTGGCGGCGTTGGCTGCGTTGGAGGCGCTGTTGGCGACATCGTGGGCAGTGGCGCTCATTTCGTTGGACGCGGTGGCGACCTGGTCTATTTCGCGGAACTGCACCTGCATGCCTTCGCTGGTCTGGCGGGCGATTTCCGAGGACTGGTCGGCGGTGCCGCGTGCTTCGGTGATGCTCTGTTTGATCTGGGCGATGGTCGGTTGCAGCTTGTCGAGGAAGCGGTTGAACCAGTTCACCAGTTCGCCCAGTTCGTCTTTCTTGCTGTAGTTCAGGCGCTGGGTCAGATCGCCTTCGCCGCTGGCGATGTTCTTCAGCATGTCGGCAACGCTGTTGATCGGCCGGGTGACGCCGGACGCGGTCAGCCAGATCAGCAGCAGACCGACCAGACCGGCGACCACGGCGACTAGCAACGCGGTGATTACGCCGGTTTTCTGAGCATCATCGAGCACCGCTTGCAGCTTGACCGAGTCAGCCAGCAGCACTTGTTTCGGCAGGTCGATGATCACGCCCCAGGCGCGCGAGTTGCCGATCGGATCGACCGGGTACACGGCACGAATCAGGTCGCCCTGTTCGAGAATCTTCGGCGTGCCGCTGCTGACCAGTTGCAGCAGGTCCTTGCCATCGGCGCCGAGGGTGTCGCTGATTTTTTTGCCGACCTTGCTCGCGTCGGAACTGTTGGCCCCGAGCACGCCGCTGCCGGAGACGATCAGCATGTGCCCGGCGTTGTTGAACAGGTTGCGCTGGGAATCCACGGCGGCCGCTTGCAGCGCATCGAGGGCGATGTCGACACCGACCACGCCGATGGCTTTACCGTCGACGATCAACGGCACGGAAATGGTCGTCATGAGCATTTCCTTGCCACCGACGGTGTCGGCGTACGGGTCGAGCAGGCAGGTACGCTTGTTGTCGCGAGGGCAGGTGTACCAACTGTTGTACGGCGTGCCGCTGAGGCTGAGGGTGGTCTTGGTCATGTCTTCTTCGACCATGATCGTGTTCAGCGCCGAGCCGGCCGCGCGGCTCCAGTACGTGGCGAAACGCCCGGCTTCGTTGGACTGGCGCGCGGCGTCATTGACGAACTCGCTGTCCTTGCCGTCCAGACCATTGGGTTCGAAGGCGAGCCAGATGCCGAGCACTTTGTCGTTGCGTTCAAAAGCGGTTTTCAGGCTCAGGTTCAGCTCTTCGCGCAAGGCGCCGTCGTCCAGCGAACGCTTGGCGGCCATCACCCGCATGTCCTTGATTTGATCCGCTACGGCAGTGATCACCGTCAGGCTTTCGCCGAAGGTCTTTTGCACCCGCACTGCTTGTTCGGCGGCTTTGGCTTGCAGCAGATTTTGCACGCTGGCGGTGAGCAACTGGTTGCTCGAGTTGCTGACCAGTTCGTCGTTCCGGTTGGTCTGGTAGATGTTCATGCCGACGATCAGCGCGACCACACCGAGCAGGCACAGGCCGGAGAGCAGAACGATTTTCAGGCGAATGGACAGTGAGTCGAACATGGGGCGATCTCGCGAATGAATAAACGGGTGGCTGCGGGTACGAACGACCCGGTTCGCCAAATCCATTCAGCGCCATGCAATGCACATCGGCGCCAGGCGTGGGTGCATGAGGCCGTTGCCGACGAATGGTCAGCGCTAAACGTTTGCGCAGGAGATTGTGCTGAAAAGGGGATTAATTACAGGGAAGTTTCAGGCTGATGAACGGCAACGTATTTTGTGGTGATGAGGTTTTTGTGGCGAGGGCGCTTGCTCCCGCTCGGCGGCGCAGCCGTCGCAAAACCGGTACACGCGGTGAGTCAGAAAAAAAAACGGGGGAGCGCTTCGCACTCCAGCGGGAGCAAGCGCCCTCGCCACAAAAGCATCTTCTACTGGATCAGGCGGGTTTAGCGATGGACTCAGGGCGCGACCAGATCCACAGATTGCCCAGGCTCATCCCGGCAATCGCCAGATAAACCGGCCAGCCATGATCGAGCATCACCAGCATCAGGGTCGCGCAGAGCAACATGCTCAGCGTCGCGCTGACCTTGGCCTTGCGCGCGATGATCTTGCCGTTGCGCCAGTTACTCAGGATCGGCCCGAACAAACGATGGTTTTCCAGCCAGGCACTCAGGCGCGGCGAGCTGCGGGTCGCGGCCCAGGCGGCGAGGAGGATGAACTCGGTGGTCGGCAGGCCGGGCACGACAATGGCGATCAGGCCGATGCCGAGGCTGACGTAGGCCAACAGGCCGAACAGCAGACGGGCGAGTTTCGAGGAGGCGGGTTGCGGCATGGGCTCAGCGGTGGCTTCTGAAGCGGAACGGAGATCTTACAGGCTTACGCAGTTCCCCTGTAGGAGCTGCCGAAGGCTGCGATCTTTTGATGTTGTTTTCAAGATCAAAAGATCGCAGCCTTCGGCAGCTCCTACAGGGGGATGTGTGTTGTGTCAGGCGGGTTCGGCCTCTGTGGCGTAAGCCTGTTCCAGCAGCACGGTGAAGCGGTTGAACGCATCGAGCGCGCCTTGCTCCACTTCAGCCTCTTCTTCAGCGCTGAACTGCAACGAGTCGAGAGTACGCACAAAGCGCTTCCAGCCTTCAGCACGGCCACCTTCAGGCTCACCGAGGTGACGGGCGCCAAAGGTTTCGCTCAGCTCCAGCGCCACCGCGCGTTTGATCAGGAACGCTGCGCCGAGCTTCGAACCTTCGGAGACAAAGAGCCAGCCCAGCGCACGGGCCTTGCTCGGGTTGTTCACCGCGCCTGCCACCGGCGCCGGCACTTCGGTGTCGAGATCAACCAGGTCAGCCTTGGCCGCTTCTGCGCGGCAACGGGCCGGCAGATCGGGGACGATGGCGGTCAGTTCAGCGTCGTTGTAGAGGTCGACCAGTTCCGACTGGAACAGGTATTGCGCGACGACGAAACGGGCGAAGTTGGCGCGGGTCTCGAACGGCGCATGGGCTTTGACCAGGGCGTCGAGCTTGCTGTGCGGCTCGTGGGTAATCTGGTTCAGGCGTTGTGTACGCAGGGCTTTTTCCGAAGTGGTCATGACATGTCCTTGATAAAAGAGGCGCTTGATAACGAGACGAACAAGACACCGTGCAAGCGTAAAAAAACCTCACGGCGCGGTGCCTGAACACGCGCGGTGAGGTTCGCCGATCAGATGTCCCAGATCAGGTTGATCGCGAAGTTGCGGCCCGGTTGGGTCAGGCGATCGAGGTTGGCCGGTTGCGTCACCGACGCTTCGCCGACGCTGTCGTAACCGCGCACGTCATCCCACAGCCAGTACTTCTTGTCGGTCAGGTTGTAAATGCCGCCGCTGACGGTGACGTCATCCGTGACTTTGTAGTACCCGGCCAGATCAAGAATGCCGAAGCCCGGCGTTTTGAACTGACTGCTGACGCCATCCGGCGACTTGAAATTGCTATCGTCGACGCGATCCTTTTTCTTCACCACGGTCCAGCTCAGCAGGCCGCCGTAGTTGTCCTGGTCGTAACCCAGACCGAACACGCCGGTCAGCGGGTTGACGCTGTTGATCGGCTCGCCGTTGTCGTTGTTGCGACCGTAGGCGTAGGCAATCGAGCCTTGGGTATACAGACCTTGTGGCGCGCCGAACGCATCCAGATTCAAACGACCTTTGACTTCCGCACCTTTGATGGTGGCGTGCTTGATGTTGGCCGACTGGAAGGTCAGCTCGTTGCGGCCCGGGGTCACAGCGTCTTCGTTGATGAAATCGCGGTACTTGTTATAGAACACCGCCACGTCGAACGAGCCTTGCTCGAAGTGGCCGCGCAGACCGGTTTCGTAGCTTTTGCTTTTCTCCGGATCGAGGTCCGGGTTCGGCGCCACGCTATAACCGGTGGTGGTGTTTTCGAAACGGCCGTACAGGGCTTTCGCGGTCGGGGTGCGGAAGCCTTCGGCGTACTGACCGTACCAGGTGTAGTTATCGGTCAGGGCGTAGGTCAGGCCGAATTTTGGCGAGACTTTGTGCCAGGTCTTGTTCTCGTCGCTGACCGTGCCTTGGCCGTCAGCCGCCACGGTGTTGAGGAATTCCTGAGTGATGTGCGGCTTGAGCTGGGTGTAGTCGTAGCGCAGGCCGGGCAGGAATGTCCAGTTGTTCCAGCTGATCTGATCCTGGGCGAACACGCTGTAGGTGTTGATGGTCGGGTCCGGGAAGTCGGTGGCTTTGGCCAGCACGTCAGCGGTGCTGGTTGCACCAATGGCGGTGCAGCCACGACCGACAGCCAGGCAGGTGCCGTCGCCGCTGCGCGAGCCGGTGACTTTCTGTTGCTTGAGGGTGGTGCCGTAAGTCAGCACGTGATCGGTGTCGCCGATGGCGAAGGCCTTGTCCAGCTGCGCATCGAACACCCACTGCTTTTCTTCGTAAAGGGTGTCGCGAGTGCGCAGCACTTTACGGGTGATCGGGTAGTAGAACTCGGTGGTGCTCTGGTCGGTCTTGGCGATCTGGTGGTTGAGGCTCCACTTCACGTTGTCGACCAGCAGGCTGTCGAGGGCGAATGTGTGTTCGATGCCGAAACGCTCACGGGTGATGGTGTCGTTGCCGGTGCGCCACTGGTACATGCCGCCGGGCAGTACGCTGTCGGGAATGGTCGGGGCGCCGTTGAAGTACGGGCCGCCGTAAGCACTTTTCTGATCGGTGTCGCGATCATCCTTGTATTTTTCGTAGGTCAGGCCCAGACGCGAATCTTCGTTGTAGTTCCAGCCGATCTTGGCCAGCACGTTGTAGGCGTTGACGTCTTCCGGGTTGGCGGCGGTGCGCTCAAGGCCAGTGCCATTGTTGCTGCCGTAGGAATCGGTTTCGTGACCGTCGCGCTGGCTGTAGTGCAGCAAACCGTCGAACCGGTCGGCGCGGCCGGCAACGGTGGCGGATTTCAACCAGCTGTCATCGGCCGAGCTGTAACCGCTTTTCAGGCGAGCACCGACGTCTTTGCCTGGTTTGATGATGTCGTCGGCATCGAGGGTGTAGTAGCTGACGGCGCCGCCGATGGCGTTGCTGCCATACAGCACCGAGGCCGGGCCACGGAGGATTTCCACGCGTTTAACGATTTCCGGGTCGACGTAATTGCGCTGGGTCTTGGCGTACGGGCCGTTGAAGAAGCCGTCTGGCACTTCGACGCCGTCAACCTGAGTCAGGATGCGGTCGCCGTCGATCCCGCGAATGTTGTAGCCGCTGATGCCGCCACGCTGGCCGGCGCCGCCGACGGACACACCCGGCTCGTAGCGCACCAGATCCTTGATGGTGTTGACGTTGTTGCGGTCCAGATCCTGGCGGGTCTGCACGGTGACGGTAGCCGGCACGCTGTTAACCGACTGTTCCTGGCGGGTGGCGCTGATGGTCACCTGATCGAGATTGAGCGTGCCGCTGGCGTTGCGCTTTTCCAGCACGACGTTGTTGTTGCTGATTTTGCGGAAGCTCAGGTTGGTCCCCACCAACAGGCGCTCCAGGGCTTTTTCCGCTGGCAGCGAACCGCGCACGCCCGGCGACGACACGCCCTGACCCAACTCTGCCGGCAAGCCGACCTGCCAACCGGTCACGGCGGTGAAGGCATTGAGCGCCGACACCAGCGGCTGCTGGCCGATGGCGAATGCGTAATCGCCCATGTTCCGCGCGGGCTGCTCAGTGGCAGCCATCAGCGGTGCAGTGCCGGCCATCAGGATGGCAGCGGTCAGTAGCGACAGTACGCGGGAAGGGGAAGCAGTCTGGCGGGTAAGGCGAGAGGACATCGATAGCGCTCCGTGTCGCACGAATCTTTATAGGGGCTGATTGACTTCGCGTGTTGCGAATCAATTGCATTGGCTATAACGAGACGTACTGACGTCGGCTATCGAGTAAAAATAATTCTCATTTAGTTCAGGATGACCACGGCAGGGAATTCTTTCAGTTGCGCCGAGGTGATCTGCGCGAGGGAACGAACCACGTCGAGTGGCTGATCGAGACGGTAATTACCGGTCACGGCGACGTCGGCCAGTTGCTCGTTGTTGTTGATGATCCAGCCCGGATAGTAGCGGCGCAATTCGGCCAGCACCTGATTCAGCGGGCAGTTCTCGAACACCAGCCGGCCCTGGACCCAGGCCAGGTCAGTGTTGGGGTCGAGTTTGGCTGGACGGTCGAAACCGTTGGGGCCGATACGAATACTCTCACCCGCCGTCAGACGTACGCGAGCGTCGTTATGCGTCGCCTGCAGATCGACATCGCCACGCTGCACGTTGACCTGCGCCACGCCATCGAGATAACGCACGGCAAACGCGGTATCGCGCACGCTGGCGCGGACCGGGCCGGCATCGATTTCCAAGGGTTGACTGCGGCCGCTGGCGATCTCGAAAAACGCTTCGCCCTGAAACAACCGGGCAACGCGCTGCTGATCGTTGATGGTGCTGGAAAATGCCGAATTGGTATTGAGCAGGACTTTCGAGCCGTCCTCCAGTTGCAGGCGCTGACGCTCGCCGACCACCGTCAGATGATCGGCCTGAATGCGCATCGGCAGATTACTGAAACTGAACAGACCGAGGATCAGCACCGCGGCAGTGGCCAGCGGTTTCCAGTGCGGACGCAGACGCTTGAGGACAGTGACTTTCGCAGGTTTCGCCGCCAGGCTTTGCGCACACAGGGCGACTTGCGGGCCGTCCCAGATTGCCTGCGCCTTGGCAAACGCCTCGGCATTTAGCGGATCGGCCGACAGCCAGGCATGGAACTGCCGGGTCTGCTCCTCGTCCGGGCTGCCGAGCACGATGAGCCAGTCCAGCGCCTGGTCCATTGCGTTGGCAGCGTCCCGCGCCGAATCCGGCGAAGGCGAGCGGTGGGTGTCCGTCACGGTGTTTCCTCAGGGCTACTGGCGAAGCAGTTTCAAGCTTCAAGCTTCAAGCTTCAAGCTGCAAGCCAGATGCGTGTACTGCTTTTCGTTTTTACTTGGGGCTTGAAGCTTACAACTTGCCGCTGCTGTCGTGTCGTTCGGCGACGCCGATGCAAATGCTCATGATCAGCTTCAGTTCTTTTTGCACGGTGCTGAGGGAAACATTCAGCTCGTCGGCGATTTCCTGATAGCTGTGCCCATGCAAACGACTGAGGATGAAAATCTGCTGCTGGCGCGGGCTAAGTTGACTGAGACTCACGTTCAGGCGCTCCAGCATCTGTTCGGCGTGGGCGGCGTCTTCGGCGCTGCTGGCGGGTGCGGCGACGCTGTGCACGACATCCTGCGGCACGTCGTCGACCATGGTTCGCGAATGGATCTTGCGCGCACGCAAATGATCCAGCGCCAGATTGCGCGCTGTCTGGAAGACAAAAGGTTCGAGGTGATCGATGGCCCGCTCACTCAACGCCCGCGTCACGCGCAGGTAGGTCTCCTGCAACAGATCTTCGGCGGTGCTGTGATTGTTGACCATCCGCTCCAGCGTACGCAGCAAGGATGTGCGCTGAGTAAGGAAGACGTGGTTGAAGCGCGATTGACTCACGGGAGGACCTGATCGATTTCAAGCGAATGATAATGCTTATCATCTGCCTGTATGGTCAAGACCTGATTTTGAATAGAACGAAAAACCTTGTGGGAGCGAGCCTGCTCGCGAAAGCGGTGTATCAGCCAACATAAATGTTGAATGACACATCGTATTCGCGAGCAGGCTCGCTCCCACAGGGATAGGGGATTACTTGGGATTATTCGGCGTTACACAACGCCAGGCAGTTATCCAGCATACGGTTGGAGAAGCCCCACTCGTTGTCATACCAGGCCAGCACTTTCAGCAGTTTGCCGCTGGATTTGGTGTGGTTGGCGTCGAAGATCGACGACAGCGGGTTGTGGTTGAAGTCGCTGGACACCAGCGGCAGGGTGTTGAAGCCGAGAATCTTCGAATGTTGGCTGGCGGCTTTCATCAGCGCGTTGACTTCCTCGGCGCTGGCTTCCTTCTTCAGTTGCACGGTCAGGTCCACCAGCGACACATTGATCACCGGCACTCGCACGGCCATGCCGGTCAGTTTGCCCGCCAGTTCCGGCAGCACCAGGCCCACGGCTTCAGCAGCGCCGGTCTTGCTCGGGATCATGTTCTGCGTGGCCGAACGCGCGCGGTACGGGTCGGTGTGATAGACGTCGGTGAGGTTCTGATCGTTGGTGTAGGCATGAATGGTGGTCATCAGACCGCTTTCGATCCCCAGTTCGCGGTGCAGCACCTGCGCCACTGGCGCCAGGCAGTTGGTGGTGCACGAAGCGTTGGAGATGATCTGGTGCGACTGGCGCAGAATGTCGTGGTTCACACCATAGACAACCGTGGCGTCGGCGCCTTTGGCCGGAGCCGAGATGATCACTTTGCGTGCGCCGGCAGTAATATGCGCGGCCGCTTTGGCGCGATCGGTAAAGAGACCGGTGCATTCGAACACCACATCAATCTTTTCCGCCGCCCATGGCAGTTCGGCCGGGTTGCGAATGGCGCTGACCGCAATGCGGTCGCCGTTGACGGTCAGACTTTCATTGTCATGCTCGACCTGAGCGTCGAACGTGCCGTGAACGGTGTCGTATTTGAGCAGATGAGCATTGATCGAGCTGTCGCCCAGATCGTTGATGGCGACAATCTGCAAATCCTGTCGATAGCCTTGGGTATACAGTGCGCGCAGGACATTACGGCCGATGCGGCCAAAACCATTGATTGCGATTCGAAGAGTCATGGAACAGCGCCGCCGTCGTTTTGTTGTTGGAATTACAAGATTATTCGCATAAAAATAGAAAACAAGCCTTTTTAGTGGCAATATTTTGTTTTATCTACAACGAGTGACCTGAATCAACTGGTCCGAATGGTCAAAAAAGCCGTCTGTCATTCCAACAACAACGGCGTTTGATCAGCATAGACAATCAGGTCGCCACATCCGTTAGCCTGGAGTTCTACACATGCATCCCCGCGTCCTTGAGGTCACCGAACGGCTTATCGCCCGCAGCCGCGCCACGCGTCAGGCTTACCTTGCACTGATTCGCGGCGCCGCCACTGACGGGCCGATGCGCGGCAAGCTGCAATGCGCCAACTTCGCCCACGGCGTGGCCGGTTGCGGCAGCGAAGACAAGCACAGCCTGCGGATGATGAACTCGGCGAACATCGCCATTGTTTCTTCGTATAACGACATGCTCTCGGCGCACCAGCCGTACGAAGTATTCCCGCAACAGATCAAGAACGCCCTGCGCGAAATCGGTTCGGTCGGCCAGTTCGCGGGCGGTACGCCGGCGATGTGCGACGGCGTGACCCAGGGCGAGCCGGGCATGGAACTGAGCCTGCCGAGCCGCGAAGTGATCGCCATGTCGACCGCAGTGGCGCTGTCGCACAACATGTTCGATGGTGCGCTGATGCTCGGCATCTGCGACAAGATCGTCCCGGGCCTGATGATGGGGTCGCTGCGTTTCGGCCACCTGCCGACGATTTTCGTACCGGGCGGGCCGATGGTCTCGGGGATTTCCAACAAGGAAAAAGCCGACGTGCGGCAGAAGTACGCCGAAGGCAAAGCGACCCGCGAAGAGCTGCTGGAATCGGAGATGAAGTCCTACCACGGCCCGGGCACTTGCACCTTCTACGGCACCGCCAACACCAACCAGTTGCTGATGGAAGTGATGGGCCTGCACTTGCCGGGCGCCTCCTTCGTCAACCCGAACACGCCGCTGCGTGACGCGCTGACCCGCGAAGCTGCGCATCAAGTGACGCGTCTGACCAAACAGAACGGCAACTTCATGCCGATCGGCGAAATCGTCGACGAGAAATCGCTGGTCAACTCCATTGTTGCGCTGCACGCCACTGGCGGCTCGACCAACCACACCCTGCACATGCCGGCCATCGCCATGGCGGCGGGCATTCAACTGACCTGGCAGGACATGGCCGATCTCTCCGAAGTCGTGCCGACCCTCAGCCACGTCTACCCGAACGGCAAAGCCGACATCAACCACTTCCAGGCAGCGGGCGGCATGTCGTTCCTGATCCGCGAATTGCTTGGCGCCGGTCTGCTGCACGAAGACGTCAACACCGTGCTCGGCCACGGCCTGAGCAAATACACCAAGGAACCGTTCCTCGATAACGGCGAATTGGTATGGCGCGAAGGTCCGACCGACAGCCTCGACGAAAACATCCTGCGTCCGGTCGCCCGTGCATTCTCGGCAGAGGGTGGTTTGCGCGTTATGGAGGGCAACCTCGGTCGCGGTGTGATGAAGGTGTCTGCGGTGGCACTGGAAAACCAGGTCGTCGAAGCGCCAGCGATGGTGTTCCAGGATCAACAAGATCTGGCCGACGCGTTCAAGGCCGGTCTGCTGGAAAAAGATTTCGTCGCCGTGATGCGCTTCCAGGGCCCGCGCTCCAACGGCATGCCCGAACTGCACAAGATGACGCCATTCCTCGGCGTGCTGCAGGATCGCGGCTTCAAAGTCGCGTTGGTGACTGACGGGCGCATGTCCGGCGCCTCGGGGAAAATCCCCGCCGCAATTCACGTCAGCCCCGAAGCTTATGTCGGCGGCGCTTTGGCACGCGTGCAAGAGGGCGATATCATCCGCGTCGATGGCGTCAAAGGCACTTTGGAACTTAAAGTCGACGCCGCCGAATTTGCAGCGCGCGAACCCGCCAAAGGTCTGTTGGGCAACAACATCGGCAGCGGGCGCGAACTGTTTGGCTTTATGCGTTTGGCCTTCAGCTCGGCAGAGCAGGGCGCCAGCGCCTTCACTTCTGCCCTGGAGACGCTTAATTGAAACTGGCTTTGGTCGGTGACATCGGAGGCACCAACGCGCGGTTTGCGTTGTGGAAAAACCAGCAACTGCAATCGGTTCAGGTGCTGGCCACGGCCGACCACGCCAGCCCGGAAGAGGCGATCAGCCTGTACCTGAGCGGGCTCGGTCTGGCGCCGGGTTCGATCGGTTCGGTGTGCCTGTCGGTGGCGGGGCCGGTCAGTGGTGATGAGTTCAAGTTCACCAACAATCACTGGCGACTGAGTCGTACAGCGTTCTGCCAGACCTTACAGGTCGAGCAGTTGTTGCTGATCAACGACTTCTCGGCGATGGCGCTGGGCATGACCCGTTTGCAGCCGGGCGAATTCCGCGTGGTCTGCGAGGGCACGCCGGAGCCGTTGCGTCCGGCCGTGGTGATCGGCCCGGGCACTGGCCTTGGCGTCGGCACCTTGCTTGATCTTGGCGAAGGCCGTTTCGCGGCGTTGCCGGGCGAGGGCGGTCACGTCGATCTGCCGCTGAGCAGCCCGCGTGAAACCCAGCTGTGGCAGCACATCCACAACGAGATCGGCCATGTCAGTGCGGAAACCGCGTTGAGTGGTGGTGGATTGCCACGGGTTTACCGGGCGATCTGTGCGGTCGATGGCCATGAGCCGACACTCGATACGCCGGAAGCGATTACCGCTGCCGGGCTGGCGGGTGATCCGATTGCGCTGGAAGTGCTGGAGCAGTTCTGCTGCTGGCTCGGGCGCGTGGCGGGTAACAACGTGTTGACCACGGGTGCACGTGGCGGGGTGTATATCGTTGGCGGTGTGATTCCACGCTTTGCCGACTTCTTCCTTGAAAGCGGTTTTGCCCGTAGCTTCGCCGACAAAGGTTGCATGAGCGATTATTTCAAAGGCATTCCGGTGTGGCTGGTGACGGCGCCGTATTCCGGCCTTGTCGGTGCCGGTGTGGCACTGGAACAATCCACTCTTGTGGTGAAATAAGTAACCTGTGGCGAGGGAGCTTGCTCCCGCTGGGCTGCGCAGCAGTCGTAACTTCGGCAAACGCGATTGTCACTGACAACGCATTGGGGCTGCTTCGCAGCCCAGCGGGAGCAAGCTCCCTCGCCACAAAAGCTCGTACGCGATGTGTTTTTGCTCAGGCATAATCCGCCCCAATTCCAACAACAAGGATGCCTTCGAAGTGAGCTCAGTCAACAAGTCGATATTGTTGGTCGATGACGACCAGGAAATACGCGAGTTGCTGGAAACCTACCTGACCCGTGCCGGGTTTCAGGTACGGGCCACCGCCGACGGTGCCAGTTTCCGCCAGGCCCTCAACGAGGCGCCGAGCGATCTGGTGATCCTCGATGTCATGCTGCCCGACGAAGACGGCTTCAGCCTCTGCCGTTGGGTGCGTCAGCATCCGCGTCAGGCGCAGGTGCCGATCATCATGCTCACCGCCAGTTCCGACGAAGCCGACCGCGTGATCGGTCTGGAACTCGGCGCCGACGATTACCTCGGCAAACCCTTCAGCCCCCGCGAACTGCAAGCGCGCATCAAGGCGTTGCTGCGCCGTGCGCAATTTGGTCAGGAGCGCAGTGGCAGCGACGTGCTGGCCTTTGATGAGTGGCGCCTGGACATGGTCAGCCATCGCCTGTTTCACACCGACGGCGAAGAAGTGATTCTCTCCGGTGCCGACTTCGCCCTGCTGAAACTGTTCCTCGATCATCCGCAGGAAATCCTCGACCGCGACACCATTGGCAACGCCACCCGTGGCCGCGACCTGATGCCGCTTGATCGCATCGTCGACATGGCCGTCAGCCGTTTACGCCAGCGCCTGCGCGACACGGAAAAACCGCCACGACTGATCCGCACCGTGCGCGGCAGCGGCTACCAACTGGCAGCCAACGTGGTTGCCGGCAATGGTCACTGAGTCACTGCGCAGACTCGCCGCCAAAGTGCCGGTGCCGCGTTCGCTGCTCGGGCGCATGCTGCTTTTGACCTTGCTGGCGGTGCTGTTTGCGCAGACGTTATCGAGCGTGATCTGGGTCTCGCAACTGCGCGCCACGCAACTCGAAGGCCTGGTTACCAGCGCCCGCAGCCTCGCCCATTCGATGACTGCCAGCGTCAGTTATTTCCGTTCGTTGCCGGTGGCTTATCGACCGTTGGTGTTGGATCAATTGCGCAGCATGGGCGGCACCCGCTTCGTCGTGACCCTCAACGACAAACCGCTGGGCATGGACGTGCTACCGGTCACACCGCGTAAAGCGGCGGTGATGAAAGCGGTCGACGAAGTGCTGCGTCAGACCCTCGGTAATGACACGGATATTTCGGTGACCTTTGTCAGTCCCGAAGACCTGCGCATCTTCAACGCCGGGCTGAAACTCGATGAATTGCCACGCTCGTGGGCGCATTACGCGCTGACCCTGGAGCCGGTGAATCCGCCGGTGTTGGTCACGCAGATACAAATGGCCCCGGGGGAATGGCTGTACATCGCCTCACTGTTGCCCGAGCCGTACACCAGTCTTGAAGAGCAAGGTCTGCCGTCGCAACAGGTGTGGTTCATCGTCCTCACCAGCGGATTCCTGCTGCTGTTCATCGGTCTGCTGGTGCACTGGCAGAGCCGCCCGCTCAAGCGTCTGGCGCGCGCCGCGCGGGATCTGTCGTTGGGTGCTGACGTCGAGCCGGTGGCCGAGGGCGGCGGCAGCGAAGTGGTCGAAGTGGGCCGCGCCTTCAACACCATGCGCGAGCGCATCAGCCGCTACCTGACCGAGCGCAGCCAGTTGTTCAGCGCGATCTCCCATGACCTGCGCACGCCGATCACCCGTTTGCGTTTGCGCGTCGAATTGCTCGAAGACGAAGCGCTGCAAAGCAAGTTCGGTCGCGATCTGGATGAACTGGAGTTGCTGGTCAAAGGCGCGCTGCAATGCGTGAAGGACACCGACATCCACGAGAACATCGAACCGGTGGATCTCAACCATGTGCTCGACTGCCTGGTAGAGCCGTATCTGGCGCCGAACGGCAATGGCCGCGTGACTCAGCAAGGCAAGGCGCTGGCGGCTTATCCGGGCAAGCCGCTGGCGTTGAAACGCTGCATCGGTAACCTGATCGACAACGCGTTGAAGTACGGGCAGAACGCGCACTTGCACATCGACGATGATGAGCGCGCGTTTGTTCTGCACGTCGACGATGAAGGGCCAGGCGTCCCGGAGCAGCGGCTGGAGCAGGTGTTCGAGCCGCACTTTCGTCTGGCGGGACAGCAGCAGGGCTATGGTCTGGGTTTGGGCATCGCACGCAACATTGCCCACAGCCATGGCGGCGAGGTGACGTTGCAGAATTTGCGTGAGGGTGGCTTGCGAGTGACCCTGCAACTGCCGCGCAGTGCTGATTGACACCACCCCTGTGGCGAGGGAGCTTGCTCCCGCTGGACTGCGCAGCAGGCCTTCTTTTTTGCTGCCGCTTCGCGCCACAACGGGAGCAAGCTCCCTCGCCACAGGTTTCACTCCAGAGCTTTGTATGTCACGGCTTGGTGACAAAACCCGCCCCCTTCGTTACAAGACCATCCCGGCCTGTTGTTTAGACTGCCCGCAGTCATAACAACAAAAAAGGGCCACTCCATGGACACCTTTCACCCAGGCTTCAGCAGTTGGCTGAACGCCCCTGCCCATCAGCAATGGCTCGCCGCCGAAGGCCTGCGCCTGCTGGAATTCGCCAAGGCATCAAAACTGCCCGAAGGCTTCGGCAACCTCGACGAACGCGGCCGTCTGCCAGCGAACGCACAAGCCGAAACCATGAACACCGCACGCATGACCCACAGCTTCGCCATGGCCCACATTCAGGGCCTGCCGGGTTTTGCCGAGCTGGTCGATCACGGCATCGCCGCCCTGCGCGGGCCGTTGCGTGACGCCCTGCACGGCGGCTGGTTTGCGGTCGCCGAACACCGCGATGACAACACCGGCAAAAACGCCTATCTGCATGCTTTCGTTGCGCTTGCGGCCAGCTCTGCGGTGGTCGCACAACGTCCCGGCGCCCAAGCGCTGCTGGATGACGCCATCGACATCATCGACACGTATTTCTGGAGCGAAGAAGAGGGCGCCATGCGCGAATTCTTCAATCGCGACTGGAGCGAAGAGGAAGCCTATCGCGGCGCCAACAGCAACATGCACGCGACCGAAGCGTTTCTCGCGCTGGCCGATGTCACCGAAGATCCGCGCTGGCTGGTGCGCGCGCAACGCATCGTCGAGCGGGTGATCCACGGGCATGCGGCCGGCAACGGTTACATGGTCATCGAGCATTTCGACCGCGACTGGCAACCGCTGCGCGAATACAACCAGGACAATCCCGCCGATGGTTTCCGCCCTTACGGCACCACGCCGGGCCACGGTTTCGAGTGGGCGCGGCTGCTGCTGCACCTCGAAGCTGCGCGGGTGCAGGCTGGCATGCTCACACCCGGTTGGCTCGCCACTGATGCGGCAAAACTGTTCGAGAACAACTGCCGTCACGGCTGGGACGTCGATGGCGCGCCGGGCATCGTCTACACCCTCGACTGGAACAATAAATCCGTGGTCCGCCATCGTCTGCACTGGACGCACGCCGAGGCCAGCGCCGCCGCCAGTGCCTTGCTCAAACGCACCGGTGATGCGCAATACGAGACCTGGTACCGACTGTTCTGGGAATTCTGCGAAGTGAATTTCATCGATCGATGCGACGGCAGTTGGCACCACGAACTCAATCCGCAAAACGTTCCCAGCGCCGATATCTGGCCGGGCAAACCCGATCTGTATCACGCCTGGCAGGCGGTGCTGATCCCTCGTCTACCCTTGTCGCCGAGCATGGCGACTGCTTTGGCGCAGTTGTCCCAGAGCATTCCTGTGTAACCATGTGGTGACATTCGCGCGTCCCTTCGTTACCTGTGAGGGGAATCGTCCTGTTTAAACTCCTGTGCAGCGCAAGCACCAGACTTGCAATGCATAACAACAAGAAAGGTACATCTCAGATGAATGCGATTTCTCGCCTCGCTACTGTCATTTCTGTCGCCTCCCTGTTCCCGCTCGCAATTCTGCCTCTCAGTGTTTCCGCTGCCGAATCCAAAGGTTCGGTCGAAGTCGTGCACTGGTGGACATCCGGTGGCGAAAAAGCTGCTGTTGATGTGCTCAAGGCGCAAGTCGAAAAAGACGGTTTCACCTGGAAAGACGGCGCTGTCGCCGGTGGTGGCGGTGCGACTGCCATGACCGTGCTGAAAAGCCGCGCAGTCGCCGGCAACCCGCCTGGCGTAGCCCAGATCAAAGGCCCGGACATCCAGGAATGGGCGTCGACCGGCCTGCTCGACACCGACGTATTGAAAGACGTCGCCAAGTCGGAAAAGTGGGACAGCCTGCTCGACAAGAAAGTCTCCGATACCGTGAAGTACGACGGTGATTACGTGGCCGTGCCGGTGAACATTCACCGTGTGAACTGGCTGTGGATCAACCCGGAAGTGTTCAAGAAAGCCGGTATCACCAAGAACCCGACCACCCTCGAAGAATTCTATGCTGCGGGCGACAAGCTCAAGGCTGCGGGCTTCATTCCGCTGGCTCACGGCGGTCAGCCTTGGCAGGACAGCACCGTGTTCGAAGCCGTGGTGCTCTCGGTCATGGGTGTCGATGGTTACAAGAAAGCCCTGGTTGACCTGGACAATGCCGCGCTGACCGGCCCGGAAATGGTCAAGGCGCTGACCGAGCTGAAGAAAGTCGCGACCTACATGGACGCAGACGGCAAGGGCCAGGACTGGAACCTCGAAGCGGCCAAGGTCATCAACGGCAAGGCCGGCATGCAGATCATGGGTGACTGGGCCAAGTCCGAATGGACCGCCGCGAAGAAAGTCGCCGGCAAGGATTACGAGTGCGTAGCCTTCCCGGGCACCGACAAGGCGTTCACCTACAACATCGACTCGCTGGCCGTGTTCAAGCAGAAGGACGCAGGCACTGCGGCCGGTCAGCAGGACATCGCCAAAGTCGTGCTGGGTGAAAACTTCCAGAAAGTCTTCAGCATCAACAAAGGCTCGATCCCGGTTCGCAACGACATGTTGAACAACATGGACAAGCTCGGTTTCGACTCCTGCGCGCAGACCGCTGCCAAGGACTTCCTGGCGGACGCCAAGTCCGGCGGCCTGCAGCCAAGCATGGCGCACAACATGGCGACCACGCTGGCGGTGCAAGGCGCGTTCTTTGATGTCGTGACCAACTACATCAACGACCCGAAAGCCGACCCGGCCGACACCGCCAAGAAACTTGGCGCAGCGATCAAGTCGTCCAAGTAATCCTTGGACCCTGTAGGAGCGAGCCTGCTCGCGAAGGCGTTGTGTCAGTTGCTACATCCGTCGGCTGACACACCGCAATCGCCAGCAGGCTGGCTCCCACAGGGCCGTTTGCAACCCTAATTCCCTGTTCTGGATTTCCCCATGAGTTCTGTTGCTGTGTTCAGCAAGGCCTCGCCGTTCGATGCATTGCAACGCTGGCTGCCAAAACTGGTGCTGGCGCCGAGCATGTTCATCGTGCTGGTGGGCTTCTATGGCTACATCCTGTGGACGTTCATTCTGTCGTTCACCACCTCGACATTCCTGCCCAACTACAAGTGGGCCGGTCTGGCGCAATACGCGCGGTTGTTCGACAACGATCGCTGGTGGGTCGCGAGCAAAAATCTCGCGGTGTTCGGCTGTATGTTCATCGGTATCACCTTGGTGATCGGTGTGTTGCTGGCGGTGTTCCTCGACCAGCGTATTCGTCGCGAAGGCTTTATCCGCACCATTTACCTGTACCCGATGGCGCTCTCGATGATCGTCACCGGTACTGCGTGGAAATGGCTGCTCAACCCGGGCATGGGCCTGGACAAATTGTTGCGTGACTGGGGCTGGGAAGGCTTCCGTCTCGACTGGCTGATCGACCCGGATCGCGTGGTCTATTGCCTGGTGATCGCCGCAGTGTGGCAAGCCTCTGGCTTTATCATGGCGATGTTCCTCGCCGGCCTGCGTGGCGTCGATCAATCGATCATCCGTGCCGCGCAAATCGACGGCGCGAGCATGCCGACGATCTACTGGAAAGTGGTGCTGCCAAGCCTGCGCCCGGTGTTCTTCAGTGCGGTAATGATTCTGGCGCACATCGCGATCAAGAGCTTCGACCTCGTCGCGGCAATGACCGCCGGTGGCCCGGGTTATTCCTCCGACCTGCCAGCGATGTTCATGTATTCCTTCACCTTCAGTCGCGGCCAGATGGGCATGGGCTCGGCCAGTGCGATTCTGATGCTCGGTGCGATCCTCGCGATCATCGTGCCTTACCTGTACTCCGAGCTGAGGACCAAGCGTCATGACTAGTCTCGCTGCCAAACCTGCCATCAGCCTGAGTCGCATCGCGATCTACGCGGTGCTGATCCTCGCCGTACTGCTTTATCTGGTGCCGCTGGTGGTCATGTTGCTGACCAGCTTCAAGACCCCGGAAGACATCAGCACCGGCAACCTGTTGAGCTGGCCGACCGTGGTCAGCGGCATCGGCTGGGTCAAGGCCTGGGCCACGGTTGATGGGTACTTCTGGAACTCGATCAAAATCACTGTTCCGGCGGTGATCATCTCCACCGCGATTGGTGCATTGAACGGTTACGTGTTGTCGATGTGGCGCTTCCGCGGTTCGCAGCTGTTCTTCGGCCTGCTGTTGTTCGGTTGCTTCCTGCCGTTCCAGACCGTGCTGCTGCCGGCCTCGTTCACCCTCGGCAAGATGGGCCTGGCGAGCACCACTACTGGTCTGGTGTTTGTCCACGTGGTTTACGGTCTGGCGTTCACCACGCTGTTCTTCCGTAACTACTACGTGAGCATTCCGGATGCGCTGGTGAAAGCTGCACGCCTGGACGGCGCGGGTTTCTTCACGATTTTCCGCCGCATCATTCTGCCGATGTCGACGCCGATCATCATGGTTTGCCTGATCTGGCAGTTCACCCAGATCTGGAACGACTTCCTGTTCGGTGTGGTGTTCTCCAGCGGTGATTCGCAACCGATCACGGTGGCGCTGAACAACCTGGTCAACACCAGCACCGGCGCCAAGGAATACAACGTTGATATGGCAGCGGCGATGATCGCCGGCCTGCCGACCCTGCTGGTCTATGTGGTCGCAGGCAAGTATTTCGTGCGCGGGCTGACAGCCGGCGCAGTCAAGGGGTAATCATGGCAACGCTCGAACTTCGCAACGTCAACAAGACCTACGGTGCCGGCCTGCCGGACACCTTGAAGAACATCGAACTGTCGATCAAGGACGGTGAGTTCCTGATCCTGGTCGGCCCGTCGGGCTGCGGCAAGTCGACCCTGATGAACTGCATCGCCGGTCTGGAAACCATCACCGGCGGCGCGATCATGATCGGTGATCAGGACGTCAGCGGCATGAGCCCGAAGGATCGTGACATCGCCATGGTGTTCCAGTCCTACGCGCTGTACCCGACCATGAGCGTGCGCGAGAACATTGAATTCGGTCTGAAGATCCGCAAGATGCCGCAGTCGGCGATCGATGAAGAAGTCGCGCGTGTGGCCAAGCTGCTGCAGATCGAACACCTGCTGAACCGCAAGCCGGGTCAGCTCTCCGGTGGTCAGCAACAGCGTGTGGCAATGGGCCGTGCCCTGGCACGGCGGCCGAAGATTTATCTGTTCGACGAACCGCTGTCCAACCTCGACGCCAAGCTGCGCGTCGAGATGCGCACCGAAATGAAACTGATGCACCAGCGCCTGAAGACCACCACGGTCTACGTGACCCACGACCAGATCGAAGCGATGACCCTGGGCGACAAGGTTGCGGTGATGAAGGACGGCATCATCCAGCAGTTCGGCACGCCGAAAGAGATCTACAACGACCCGGCCAACCTGTTCGTGGCGAGCTTCATCGGTTCGCCGCCGATGAACTTCATCCCGCTGCGCCTGCAGCGCAAGGACGGCCGTCTGCTGGCGCTGCTCGACAGCGGCCAGGCTCGCTGCGAGTTGCCGATGAGCATGCAGGACGCCGGGCTTGAAGATCGCGAAGTGATCCTCGGCCTGCGCCCGGAACAGATCGTACTAGCCAACGGCGAGGGCAATGGCCTGCCAAGCATTCGCGCCGAAGTGCAAGTCACCGAGCCGACCGGTCCGGACACCCTGGTGTTCGTCAACCTCAATGAAACCAAAGTCTGCTGCCGCTTGGCGCCGGACGTGGCACCGCAGGTGGGCGAGAACCTGACGCTGCAATTCGATCCGTCGAAAGTGCTGTTGTTCGATGCCAACACGGGCGAGCGTCTGGGCGTTGCGGGCCAGGCGCAGACCGAAGCGCGGTCTGCGAACGTGGCGCAATTCAAAGGCCGGTAAACAGATCAATGCTGGAATGCGGTCATGTGGGAGCTGGCCTGCCAGCGATGCAGGCAACTCGGTTTGTCGTCGAACCGAGTCGATGCAATCGCCGGCAGGCCAGCTCCCACAGGGATCGGATTCTAAAAAGGAGCACGCGGTGGATGGCCTGTTATCCATCGCACTTTATGTAAACCGCGTTAGATAAAAACAGTTAATAACAATAAAGACGAGGATGTAGGGATGAAAAAGCAACACGTCAATGCTCGGTTGATCTGCCAAGTGTCGGCTGCGGCGGCCTTGGTGCTGGCCGGTAACGCCATGGCAGCGGATGCCTTCAGTTCCGATTCGAAATGGATGACCGGCGACTGGGGTGGCGAGCGTACCAAGCTGATCGAGCAGGGTATCGACATCAAGGCTGACTACGTTGGGGAAGTCGGTGGCAACCTGAACGGTGGCTACAACGACGACAAGACCGCGCGTTACGCAGACCAGTTCGGTCTGGGCGTGGCACTCGATCTGCAAAAGCTGTGGGGCTGGGATAACACCCAGGCGAAGATCCAGCTGACCAACCGTAACGGTTACAACATCTCCAACGACCGCGTTGGCGATCCACGTGCCGGCACTCTCAGTTCCTCGCAAGAAGTTTACGGCCGTGGCCACATGGTGCGTCTGACCCAGTTGTGGATTCAGCACCAGTTCTTCGACAACAAACTCGACGTCAAGGCCGGTTACTTCGGTGAAGGCGAAGACTTCAACACCTTCCCGTGCGACTTCCAGAACCTGGCGTTCTGCGGTTCGCAAGTGGGTAACTGGGCAACCAACATCTGGTACAACTGGCCGGTCAGCCAGGCCGCGATCCGCGTGAAGTACAACATCAACGACGAGCTCTACGCGCAAATCGGTGCGTACAACCAGAACCCGTCGCAGCTGGAACACGGCAACGGCTTCAAGCTCAGCGGCAGCGGCACCAAAGGTACCGTTCTTCCGGTCGAGCTGGTCTGGTCGCCGAAGGTCAACAGCCTGCCGGGCGAATACCGCGTCGGTTACTACAAGAGCACGGCGGATGCCGACGACGTTCGTGAAGACGTCAACGGTTTCGACGCTGCTACTACTGGCGACGCGTACAAAACCCACAGCAGCAAAAGCGGCTACTGGTTCGTGGCGCAACAGCAACTCACCAGCCACAACGGTGATGCTTCTCGCGGTCTGAATATCGCCGCCAACGCCACGTTCCACGACAAGGACACCAACTTCATCGACAACTACCAGTCGGTGATGTTTGTCTACAAAGGCCCGTTCGACGCGCGTCCGAAGGATGACGTCGGTATCGGTGCGGCGCGTATCCACGTTAACGATGACGTGAAGAAAAACGCCGAGCTGCTGAACGCTTCCAACGGGGTTTCGGATTACGACAACCCGGTGTTCTCGCCGATTCGTGAAACTGAATACAACTACGAGATCAACTACGGCTTCCACGTCACCAACTGGCTGACCGTACGTCCTAACCTGCAGTACATCACTCACCCGGGTGGTGTGGATGAAGTGGACAACGCATTGGTCGCGGGTCTGAAAATTCAGTCTACGTTCTGACGCGTCTGCGATAAGCTCCTCTCTATGTGCGCATATTTGCGGACAGCCAAGGCTGTCCGCTTTTTTTTGAGGGCTGGCGCAGCCCGTAACAGATGAATTCGGAACCGTGGCAAATGCATGAGCATCCGCTACAACGCTTCTTCAAGTCCCTGCGCGAGCAACCGGTGTTCGCCTGGGAGCGCTATCAGATGCGCGACGTGTTGGTGATCGATCATCCGCTGTGTCAGGCGGTGTTCAGTCGTCAGGGCGCGCAGTTGCTGCACTTTCAGCCGCGAGGGCAAAAACCGTGGTTGTGGTGTGCGGCGAAGTGGCCGCATGTTGGCGCCATCCGGGGTGGCGTGCCGGTGTGCTGGCCATGGTATGGCCGTCATCCAAGCGAAAACGCCTGGCCATCGCATGGGTGGGCGCGACTGCTCGACTGGAAGCTGCTCGACAGCAGCACCGCCGAAGATGGCGTGCGCCTGCACTGGCAATTGCAGCTATGCGACTGGCAGGTTGACCTGCATGCGCATCTGGGCGAACGCATGGAATTACGCCTGAGTACCGAGCATCAGGACGACATGCCGTGCCAGTTGAGCCAGGCTTTGCATGCTTACTGGCGTATTGGCGATGTCGGTGAGATAGCGCTGTCTGGGCTTGAAGGCGCGCAGGGTTATGACCAGTTGAACCGGCAGATTTGCCAGCAGGAAGGCGAGTTGCGGGTCGATGGCGGCTGTCAGCGGGTGTTCCAGCATGACGGCGAATTGCAGTTGAAAGATCACGCTTGGCAGCGCGAGTTGTGCATTGATACCGGTGACAGTGCCGACACGGTGGTGTGGCATCCCGGGGCGCGGCCGTTGTTGGGCGTGACGTGGGACGAGATTTCGGAGTTTGTCTGCGTGGAAGCGGCGGCGGGTGGCACCGACAGCCTGCACCTGGCGCCGGGGGAGAAGGCGCATCTGAGTTTGCAGGCGTGGGCGGCTGCTTGAGTGTGTCAGACATATCGTAGCCCCTCACCCTAGCCCGCTCCCGGGGGGAGAGGGGACCGAATGGGGGATGTTCGAGAGATTCACCGACCTGAACGAATGACGTTGAATCCATAATCGACTCGGTGTTTCAGGTCGATGTATAGCGTTATTCACCTCGGTCGGCTCCCTCTCCCTACGGGAGAGGGCTGGGGTGAGGGGCTTTTGATCTTTAGTTAAATTCATCCCCAACCGGATACCGGCTGGCATTCAAGCTCTCTTTGATCTTGCGCAGATGCGGCTGGAAATCCACGCCACGACGCAACGTCATCCCGGTCGCCAACACATCCAGCACCGTCAGCTGAATGATCCGCGAAGTCATCGGCATATAAATGTCGGTGTCTTCCGGCAACGGAATATTCAGGCTCAGCGTACTCGCCTTGGCCAGCGGTGAATTCTCCGCCGTCAAACCCAACACCGAAGCGCCGTTCTCGCGAGCAATGCGCGCCACCTCGACCAGCTCACGGGTGCGACCGGTGTAGGAAATGATCACGAACAACTCACCGGTGTGCGCCACCGACGCAATCATCCGCTGCATCAGCACATCGGCGTGCGCGGTGACGGCGAGGTTGAAGCGGAAGAACTTGTGCTGCGCATCCAAAGCCACCGGTGCCGAAGCGCCGAGACCGAAGAAGTGGATCTGCCGCGCCTGAATCAACAGGTCGACAGCGCGGCTGATCAGGTTCGGGTCCAGCGCCTGACACGCACTGTCCAGCGAAGCGATGGCGCTGCCGAAAATCTTCTGCGTGTACGCCTCGGGATTGTCGTCAGCCTCGACCGCGCGGCTGACATACGCCGCACCGCTGGCCAGGCTCTGGGCCAGTTGCAGCTTGAGTTCGGGATAGCCGCTGACACCGAACGAGCGGCAGAAACGGTTGACCGTCGGTTCGCTCACCGAAGCCGCCTGGGCGAGGGCGGCGATGCTGAAGCGGGTGGCCTGCTGCGGGTTGAGCAGGATCACCTCGGCGACCTTACGTTCGGCCTTGTTCAGCTCTTCAAGGCGACTCTGGATCTGTTCCAGTAAATTTCGCACGCGGTCCATATGGAATTCCTGATTCACCGACGCAAAGGTGCGCCGGGCTATGCAAATTGGGCCTTTGATATGGCCCGTAACGGTGGCCTATCCTACTGATGGCTCCGACCGACCACCACTCGGAATCTGTATTTTGCGAAAATGTTGTGGTTATTACTACATTTTCCCTTGAGTGATGCCTTGAAAAAAGGTATTTGTAGCTTAACTTGATAAAAGAACAAACATCATGCCTTCGATTACGGTTGAACCGTGCACCTTTGCCTTGTTCGGCGCGCTTGGCGATCTGGCCCTGCGCAAGCTGTTTCCTGCCCTTTATCACCTCGATGGCGCCGATCTGTTGCACGAGGACACGCGCATCATCGCGTTGGCCCGTGAAGCCGGCAGCGAGCAGCAACACCTGGCGTTTATCGCCGCCGAATTGCGCCGCTACGTCGGCAAAGAGCTGAACGAAGCCGTCGCCGAGCGTTTTCTCGCACGCCTGACCTACCTGCACGTCGACTTCCTCAAAGCTGAAGATTACGTGGCGCTGGCTGAACTGGCCGGCAGCACGCAACGCATGATTGCCTACTTCGCCACGCCGGCTGCGGTGTATGGCGCGATCTGCGAGAACCTGGCGAAAGTCGGTCTGGCCGAAAACACCCGCGTGGTCCTGGAAAAACCGATCGGCTCCGACCTCGAGTCCTCGCGCAAAGTAAACGACGCCGTAGCGCAGTTCTTCCCGGAGAACCGCACCTACCGCATCGACCATTACCTGGGCAAAGAAACCGTTCAGAACCTGATCGCCCTGCGTTTCGCCAACAGCCTGTTCGAAACCCAGTGGAACCAGAATTACATCTCCCACGTGGAAATCACCGTGGCCGAGAAGGTCGGCATCGAAGGTCGTTGGGGCTACTTCGACAAGGCTGGCCAACTGCGCGACATGATTCAGAATCACCTGTTGCAGCTGCTCTGCCTGATCGCCATGGACCCGCCGGCTGACCTGTCCGCCGACAGCATCCGTGACGAGAAAGTAAAAGTGCTCAAGGCCCTGGCGCCGATCAGCCCGGAAGGCCTGACCACTCAGGTCGTGCGCGGCCAGTACATCGCCGGCCACAGCGAAGGCAAGTCCGTACCGGGTTACCTCGAAGAACCGAATTCCAACACCCAGAGCGACACCGAAACCTTCGTCGCTCTGCGTGCCGATATCCGCAACTGGCGCTGGGCCGGCGTGCCGTTCTACCTGCGCACCGGCAAGCGTATGCCGCAGAAGCTGTCGCAGATCGTCATCCACTTCAAGGAACCGTCGCACTACATTTTCGCGCCGGAACAACGCTTGCAGATCAGCAACAAACTGATCATCCGCCTGCAGCCGGACGAAGGTATTTCCTTGCGCGTGATGACCAAAGAGCAGGGCCTGGACAAAGGCATGCAACTGCGCAGCGGCCCGCTGCAACTGAATTTCTCCGACACCTGGCGTAGCGCGCGGATCCCCGATGCCTACGAGCGGTTGTTGCTGGAAGTGATGAACGGCAATCAGAACCTGTTTGTCCGTAAAGATGAAATCGAAGCCGCGTGGAAGTGGTGTGACCAGCTGATCGCCGGGTGGAAAAAATCCGGTGACGCGCCCAAGCCTTATGCGGCCGGGTCGTGGGGGCCGATGAGCTCCATTGCATTGATCACGCGGGACGGGAGGTCGTGGTATGGCGATATCTGATGTGCAACTGCCTGCGGGCGTGAATGCCCACGAATTCAAGAGCCCGGTGCTCTTGGCTGAAGGTCTGGCGCTGAACGTCGCCAAACAATTGAGCGATGCCATTGCTGCACGCGGCAACGCGGTGCTGGTGGTGTCTGGTGGTCGCAGTCCGGTGGCGTTTTTCCAGCACCTGGCCAAGCAGGAACTGGACTGGTCGAAGGTCGTCGTGACCCTCGCCGACGAACGCTGGGTGCCGGTTGAGCACGCCGACAGCAATGCCGGTCTGCTCAAGCAATACCTGCTCAAAGGCCCGGCGGCCAAGGCACAGTTCCTCAGCCTTTATAGCGCGGCGGCCAACGTCGAGCAGGCTGCCGAGCAGGCCGATCGCTTGCTCGCCGAATTGCCGCCGATTGATGTGCTGGTGCTGGGCATGGGTGATGACGGCCACACCGCGTCGCTGTTCCCCGACAGCCCGAACCTCGCCGAAGCGTTGCAGGCCGATGGCACCCGCCGTTGCTGGCCGATGCTGGCGCCGAGCGTGCCGCGTCAGCGCCTGAGCATGAGCCGTGCGCTGCTGGCCTCGGCGAAACACAAGATTCTGTCGATTTCCGGTCAGTCGAAACTGACCACCCTGAATGCCGCACTGGCATCCGACGACGTCGCCGCCATGCCGGTGCGCGCGTTTCTGCAACCTACGTTAGAGATTTACTGGTGCCCATGAGCCAAGGAACAGCCGCTATGACAACCCCATCCCCGACCGTTTCCATGGCGGACAAAGTTGCCCTGATCGACAGCCTCTGCGCCAAGGCGCGGATCCTGCCGGTGATCACCATCGCTCGCGAACAGGACGTGCTGCCCCTGGCCGACGCTCTGGCTGCCGGTGGCCTGACCGCGCTGGAAGTGACTCTGCGTTCGCAGTTCGGTCTCAAGGCCATCCAGATCCTGCGCGACCAGCGCCCGGAACTGATGACCGGTGCCGGCACCGTGCTCGATCGCAACATGCTCGCGGCAGCCGAAGCCGCTGGCTCGCAGTTCATCGTCACGCCGGGCATCACCCGTGACCTGCTCGAAGCCAGTGTCGACAGCCCGATTCCGCTGTTGCCGGGCATCAGCAACGCCTCCGGCATCATGGAAGGCTACGGTCTGGGTTATCGCCGCTTCAAGCTGTTCCCGGCTGAAGTCAGCGGTGGCGTGGCGGCAATCAAAGCCCTCGGCGGTCCGTTCGGCGAAGTGAAATTCTGCCCGACTGGCGGCGTCGGCCCGGCCAATATCAAGAGCTACATGGCGCTGAAAAATGTCATGTGCGTGGGCGGTAGCTGGATGCTTGATCCGGAGTGGATCAAGAACGGCGACTGGGCCCGTATTCAGGAATGCACCGCTGAGGCACTGGCGCTGCTGGACTGATTGTTACCAGACACTTCGTTGTGTGTTCTACGGCTTTACGGTGCGCTTGGTCGGTGCACCGTTTTTTTTTGCCTGAAAATTGCTGTGTAGAAGCTATGTAGGAGCTGTCGAGTGAAACGAGGCTGCGATCTTTTGACCTGGCTCTTGAGCGCCAACATCAAAAGATCGCAGCCTTTGGCAGCTCCTACATCGACACCGTTACGACGCGATACATAGTTACCGCACAGCCGCGTTTGCGTGGCGCTAATCTGCGTTCATCTTACGGAAGAGAGAACGCCTCATGGATGACCATCAATCAGTAGCCTTGCCCCAGACACCGCTGCGGCAACGGAACACTCAAGTCCCGGCCAGCTTCGACTGGCGCAAAACCGAAGGCAAGGTGCGTAACATCAGTGGCGGCATTGAAGGCCTGCCACTGGTTTTGCGTCTGAGCCTGGTCGACGCCATGACCGGTGAACCGGTGGTTGGCGCCCGGGTCCGGATCGAACAGCACATTGGCGCCAATGCTCTGTGTGGAACCCAGTCGACCGACAGTCAAGGCATCGTACGGTTTACCAGTGTTTACCCGGATCGGCCCTCTGCCGGGGCTTCGTGTATCGCCATGGCCGTGTACATCGCCAGCGACGATCAACGTTCGCAAGCACATCATGAAGCCTGGAACGGACGGCTGCATCTACCCTGTGCCTGCCGCTGTGAGGCCGTCGGGAATGACGCCTCGCGGCTGGAGTTGCGACCGATTGCCGGGGCAGGTGTGGAGGATGGCTGCTTCGGTTCCCAGACGATCGGCGTCGACACCTTTGCGGTGTCGTCGCAGATCGGCCTTGCCGGCTACGAAAAGTCCACGGGCGCGGTGTTTTAGCGCAGCTCGTTCAGCGCGCGCACCAGTAACTGCATGTCGGCCGCCGTGGTGGTCAGCCCCGGTGTAATGCGGATGCTCGGCCCGCTGGCAGCGCCGTGGCGCACCACGGTGAACAGGTTGTAGTCGTTGAGCAAACGCTCGGCCATCGCCTGTTGATCGTCATGCCGGGTGAAGCGCATGGATGTGATGCCGCAATACAGCCGTGGGTCGTCTGGCGTCATCACCTCGATGCTCGGCAAGTGCCGCACCGCGCTGACCCACAGGTTGCGCAGATAATTGAGGCGAGCGCCTTTGGCCGGAGCGCCGCCGAGGGACCGGTGCTCCTCGAACACCAGCGGCAAGGTCATCAGCGCCGGAATGTTGGGCGTGCTGTACGACGTGCGCGCGCGGATGTCATTAGCCGGGTAATGCATCTCGCCCATGTCCGGATCAATGTCGGCCAGGCGTTGCGGCGCGATATAGAGGAAGCCGAGGGTGAGCGGTGCACCGATCCATTTGTGCAGGTTGTACCCGGCGAACGCGATGCCGAGGGCGTCAAGGTCGAACTCGATCTGACCGAGTGCATGGGCGCCGTCGAGGATGACATCGACGCCATGCTCTTTGGCGAGCGCGGCGATGGCTTGCACCGGCATGACCAGACCGGTGCGGTGAGTGACGTGAGTCAGGGCCATCAGCTTGATTTGCGGATGACCGACGAAGGCTTCGCGGTAAGTCTCGACCAAGCTGTCGTAGCTTGCCGGATGTGCGTGGGCAATCTCGATCACCTCGGCGCCGCGCTGCCTGGCCAGCCAGCGCATAGCGCCTTTGACCGTGTCGTATTCCAGATCACTGATCAGCACCTGATCGCCCGGCTGTAAGCGGTTGTAGTTGCGAATCAGCGATTGCAGGCCTTCGGTGGCATTGCGGGTGAAGGCCACGCTCTGCGCGCGCACGCCAATCAGCTCGGCCAGTTGTGCGCGGATATCGAGGTTGTCGTGCTGTTCGAAACGCTGGCGCACGTACACCGAGTTACTGTTGTTGATCAGCTCGATATTGCGCTGGTACTCCTCGATCACCGTGCGCGACATGCGCCCGAAGTAACCGTTCTCCAGGTTCACGGGGCCGGGTTGAGCGTCGTAACGATCGGCGAACGTTTGCCAGAAGGCTTCGTCACGGGCACGGCGGGTGTTATCGGGCATGGTCGACTGACTCTGAGAGAGGAGGGCGCTTCAGTGGCGCGGAGCAGGTTTGCCGTGTTTGGCGCGCAGCGGTTCGAGCAGGTCCGAGAGGCCGTTATGGTCGATCTCCTGCATCAGCGCGAGCAAGCCACCGAGCTCGCCGTGCGGGAAACCTTCGCGGGCAAACCAGTTCAGGTATGGCCCCGGCAGGTCGGCAATGATCCGGCCTTTGTATTTGCCGAAGGGCATTTCGCGGGTGATTAGCAGTTCGAGTTTTTCAGGGTTCATCGGTGAGATCGTCTGGCTTCAAAACAGCTTGGAAAATACAGGCATTCTGCATGCAGGCCAAATGACAGATCATGCAAATAACCGTGATACAGATAGTTCACTTATCTTTAAGTTATTGATTTAAAACGGTTTTTTAAAAATAAAAAAGCTGGCACGCACACTGCAATATCCCTTGCATCTTCAACCAATCGCAAGGAATTGAAAAATGACCGACATGAATAAAGAAGCCATCTCTGTACTCAATGACCTGATTGAAACCAGCAAGGACGGTCAGGAAGGGTTCAAGACTTGCGCTGAAGACATCAAGCATCCAGAACTGAAAACCCTGTTCGTGACTCGCTCCGCTGATTGCGCAACCGCTGCAGCAGAACTGCAAGCCGAAGTTCGCAAACTGGGCGGCGATCCGGAAACCTCCACCAGCGTCAGCGGTGACCTGCACCGTCGCTGGGTCGACGTCAAAGCCATGTTCACTGGCAAAGACGAAGAGGCTGTGCTGAACGAAGCCGAGCGTGGTGAAGACCACGCACTGAAGGCCTACAAAGAAGCCCTCGAGAAAATCAGCAAGCACAATCTGGTCGGTATTCGTGATCTGGTTGAACGCCAGTACCACGGCGTACAACGCAATCACGACCAGGTGAAAGCCCTGCGTAACCAGGCTCGCGCCCGTTCGTAAGCGTTTGTCGGGTAGAAAAAACGCCAGCTAGTCTGGCGTTTTTTGTGTCTGGAAAAAGCAGAAGCCCCTCACCCTAGCCCTCTCCCGGAGGGAGAGGGGACTGACCGAGGTGGCTGTTGGAGATACACCGACTTGAGCGATCTGAGGTGAACTCAGGTTTTGAAAAGCATCAAGATCGGCTCCCTTTCCCCCTCGCCCCCCTGGGGGAGAGGGCTGGGGTGAGGGGGAAAAGCTCTCACTGACACACCACAAATCAATCAGCCAATGCTGATCGCCGGCAAAGTCGGCAACGTCACCGTCTGCTGCTTGCGCGGCGCCAGAATCTCAGCCTCGCCATCCACCACCAACTCGTCACGCTGGTTGAATACGCGAGTGGCAATGCGCACCCGAAACTTCGGCAGCTTCTCGAGGATTTCCAGGCGTACGGTCAGCGTGTCACCGATCTTCACCGGCTTCTGAAAGCTCATCTGCTGGCCGATATAAATAGTGCCCGGCCCAGGCAGCTCGCAGGCAACGGCGGCACTGATCAGCGCGCCACTGAACATACCGTGAGCGATACGCTCCTTGAACATGCTCGCTGCGGCAAACTCGGCGTCCAGGTGCACCGGGTTGTGGTCGCCCGACATCGCGGCGAACAACTGGATGTCACGCTCTTCGACGGTCTTGCTGTAGCTGGCGGTCTGGCCGACTTCGAGGGCTTCGTAAGGGATGTTGGTAACCTGGGTCATCGGTCTCGATTCCTGTGACGGATTCAGTGAATCCACAAAAAATTATTCGCTGCGCTGAGGGCGTGGATGGCTCAGGGCCTGATCGATCCAGGCCAGCACATCCGCGATCACTTCGTCGCGGTTGGTTTCGTTGAACAATTCGTGCCGCGCCTGCGGGTAGATCTTCAGTTGCAGGTGCTGGCTGCCGGCCGTGCGCAAGGCAGTGGCCAGATCTGTCAGACGCTTGCCTTCACTCACCGGATCACATTCGCCGCCGATTACCAGCAGCGGCAGGCCCGGGTCGATCTGCGCGAGATTGGACGCTTTGCTGATCTGCTGCAAGCCGCCGAGCAGGTCGATCCACAGTTGATTGGTGCAACGAAAGCCGCACAGTGGATCGACAGCGTACTTGTCGACCTCGGCCGGATCGCGGCTCAGCCAGTCGAACGGCGTGCGCGCCGGTTTGAATTTTTTGTTGAACGAGCCGAACGACAGCCATTCGATCAACGCACTGCGACCCTTGCCGCCCTGACGCAGTTTTTCCAGGCGAGCGATCTGCCGCGCAGCTCGGTACAGCGCAACGGGCTGAAAGTTGGAACCACTGAGAATCGCCCCGTGCAGGCTGGCGCTGTGATGCAGCAGATAACCCTGGGCGATGTAGCTGCCCATGCTGTGCCCCAGCAGGATGATCGGCACGCCGGGGTGCTGCTGGCCGATGTGCTGATTGAGGCTGGCCAGATCACCGAGCACTTTGCACCAGCCGTCGTCATCGGCGAAGTGGCCGAGGGTACCGTGATTGGCGGTTTTGCCATGTCCACGCAAATCCGGCGCGTACACGCCATATCCTTTGTCGCAAAACGTGTCGGCCAACCGTGCGTAGCGGCCGCTGTGTTCCGCCATGCCATGGGCCAGCAGGATCACCGCTTTCAACGGCGTTGCCGGCAGCCATTGATTGACGAACAGGCGGCTGCGGTCACTCGCGTCCAGCCATAGGGTGTCGTGGATCATGGCGATTCCTTTGCTCAGAGTCGGATCATTGTATAGCGCGTCTGATCAGCCCACGCCACGGCAGGAAGATTCACACGGTCAATGACGGCTTTGTCCATATTTGCCTCAATGGCCATAGCTGCTAGTGTCCGTGAAGCTCCGCTTTTTCAGAAATGACAGAAAGCGGCCCCGGATCAGCTCAGGTAAAGAGGACAAGAACAATGCAACCTGATTTCTGGAACGACAAACGCCCGGCCGGCGTACCGCTGGACATCGACATGGGTGAGTTCAAGTCGGTGATCGAGGTGTTCGAGCGTTCCTGCAAGAAGTTCGCTGATCGCCCGGCGTTCAGCAACATGGGCATCACCCTGACCTACGCCGAGCTTGAGCGCCAGAGCGCCGCCTTTGCCGGTTACTTGCAGGCGCATACCGATCTGGTTCCGGGGGATCGCATCGCCGTGCAGATGCCCAACATCCTGCACTACCCGATTGCCGTGTTCGGTGCACTGCGTGCCGGGCTGATCGTGGTCAACACCAACCCGCTGTATACCGCGCGGGAGATGCGTCATCAGTTCAAGGATTCCGGCGCGCGGGCGCTGGTGTACCTGAACATGTTCGGCCAGAAAGTCCAGGAAGTGCTGGCCGACACCGACATTCAATACCTGATCGAAGCGAAGATGGGCGACCTGATGCCCACCGCCAAGGGCTGGCTGGTCAACACCGTGGTCAGCAAAGTGAAGAAAATGGTCCCGGCGTATTCGCTGCCACAGGCGATCTCCTTCAAGAGCGCGCTGCGCATGGGCCGCGGCCTGGGGATCAAGCCGCTGAAGGTCAGCCTCGACGACATCGCCGTGCTGCAATACACCGGTGGCACCACCGGGCTGGCGAAAGGCGCGATGCTGACCCACGGCAATCTGGTGGCGAACATGCAGCAAGTGCGCGCCTGCCTGGCGCAGCTCGGCCCGGACGGCCAGCCGCTGTTGCGCGAAGGTCAGGAAGTGATGATCGCGCCGCTGCCGCTTTATCACATCTATGCCTTCACCGCGAACTGCATGTGCATGATGGTTTCCGGCAACCACAACGTACTGATCACCAACCCGCGCGACATTGCCGGCTTCATCAAGGAGCTGAAGAACTGGCGCTTCTCGGCGCTGCTGGGCCTGAACACCTTGTTCGTGGCGCTGATGGATCACCCGGATTTCAAGACCCTCGATTTCTCCAGCCTGAAGCTCACCAACTCCGGCGGTACCGCGCTGGTCAAAGCCACCGCCGAGCGCTGGGAACAGATGACCGGTTGCCGCATCACCGAGGGCTACGGCCTCACCGAAACCTCACCGGTGGCCTGCACCAACCCTTACGGCGATCAATCGCGGCTGGGCACGGTTGGCTTGCCGGTGCCGGGCACGTTGCTCAAAGTCATCAACGATGACGGTGTCGAGCAGCCGATGGGTGAGCGCGGCGAGTTGTGCATCAAGGGCCCGCAGATCATGAAAGGTTATTGGCACCAGCCTGAAGCCACTGCCGAAGTGCTGGATGCCGAGGGCTGGTTCAAGTCCGGTGACATTGCGGTGATCGATCCGGACGGTTTTGTGCGCATCGTCGACCGCAAGAAGGACATGATCATCGTTTCCGGTTTCAACGTTTATCCGAATGAAATTGAAGACGTAGTGATGGCGCACCCGAAAGTGGCCAACTGCGCGGTGATCGGCGTGCCGGACGAGCGTTCCGGGGAGGCGGTGAAGCTGTTTGTGGTGGCGCGGGAAACCGGGGTCAGCCTGGAAGAACTCAAGGCCTACTGCAAAGAGAATTTCACTGCGTACAAAGTGCCGAAACACATTGTGTTGCGTGAGTCATTGCCGATGACGCCTGTCGGGAAAATTCTGCGGCGTGAGTTGCGCGATATCGCTTAAGGCTTGAAAACAAAAAGATCGCAGCCTTCGGCAGCTCCTACATTGGAATGCGTTTCCTGTAGGAGCTGCCGAAGGCTGCGATCTTTTGCTGTGAAGCCCCGGAAACCGGGGGTGTTAAGGTTCTTTAGGATTTTTGCTCTAAAATGACTGCTAGGTGGTCTTGAGTCATGATAATGACTGTAGGGGCCGCTTTTGGCTCTAGTCGACCCTTGGCAAAGCTGCTACTCTCGGCGCGCTTTGTGACTTCTCGGCCTATATAAAAGCCAGATTCACCAATACCAAACACACACCAATAATAATCGCATCAAATGCGGTGAAGAATTCGCGTTGCTGAGGAGTGGGCTTCCATGATCGAAGACTTTTGGAAGGATAAATACCCGGCTGGAATTGCTGCCGACATCAATCCGGACGAGTATCCGAACATTCAGGCAGTGTTGAAGCAATCCTGCCAACGCTTCGCCAACAAACCGGCTTTCAGCAACCTGGGCAAGACAATCACCTACGGTGAGCTGTATGAATTGTCCGGTGCGTTTGCCGCGTATCTGCAACAGCATACCGATTTGCAGCCCGGCGATCGAATCGCCGTGCAACTGCCCAACGTTCTGCAGTACCCGGTGGCCGTCTTCGGTGCGATTCGCGCCGGGCTGATCGTGGTCAACACCAACCCGCTGTACACCGCGCGGGAAATGGAACACCAATTCAACGACTCTGGCGCTAAAGCCCTTGTTTGCCTGGCGAACATGGCGCATCTGGCCGAAGCCGTGGTGCCGAAAACCGGCGTCAAACACGTGATCGTCACCGAAGTCGCCGACCTGCTGCCGCCGATCAAGCGCCTGCTGATCAACAGCGTCATCAAGTACGTGAAGAAGATGGTGCCGGCCTATCACCTGCCGAAAGCCGTCAAGTTCAACGACGTGCTGAGCAAGGGCCACGGCCAACCGGTGGCCGAAGCCAACCCGGACAGCGGCGACGTTGCGGTGCTGCAATACACCGGTGGCACCACCGGCGTGGCCAAGGGCGCGATGCTGACCCACCGCAATCTCGTCGCCAACATGCTGCAGTGCAAAGCGCTGATGGGTTCCAACCTCAATGAAGGTTGCGAGATCCTGATCACGCCGCTGCCGCTGTACCATATCTACGCGTTCACCTTTCATTGCATGGCGATGATGCTGATCGGCAACCACAACATCCTGATCAGCAATCCGCGCGACCTGCCGGCGATGGTCAAGGAACTGTCGAAGTGGAAGTTCAGCGGTTTCGTCGGCCTCAACACGTTGTTTGTGGCGCTGTGCAACAACGAAGGTTTCCGCAAACTGGACTTCTCGGCGCTGAAGGTCACCTTGTCCGGCGGCATGGCCCTGCAACTGGCCGCTGCCGAGCGCTGGAAAGCGGTCACCGGTTGCGCCATCTGCGAAGGTTACGGCATGACCGAAACCAGCCCGGTGGCCACGGTCAACCCGATCCAGAACATCCAGATCGGTACCATCGGTATTCCGGTGCCATCGACGCTGTGCAAAGTCATCGACGATGCCGGTGTCGAGCAGCCGCTGGGGGAAATCGGCGAACTGTGCGTCAAAGGCCCGCAAGTGATGAAGGGCTACTGGCAGCGTCAGGAAGCCACCGATGAAATGCTCGACAGCGAAGGCTGGCTGAAGACCGGTGACATCGCGCTGATCCAGCCAGACGGCTACATGCGCATCGTCGATCGCAAGAAAGACATGATTCTGGTCTCCGGTTTCAACGTGTACCCGAACGAACTGGAAGACGTACTGGCGACCTTGCCGGGTGTGTTGCAGTGCGCGGCCATCGGCGTTCCGGACGAGAAATCGGGCGAGGCGATCAAGATTTTCATCGTCGTTAAACCGGGCGTGAACCTGACCAAAGAGCAAGTGATGGAGCACATGCGCGCCAACGTCACCGGCTACAAGGTGCCGCGTTCTGTGGAATTCCGCGATACGCTGCCGACCACCAACGTCGGCAAGATCCTGCGCCGCGAGTTGCGTGATGAAGAACTGAAGAAGATCAAGGCCAAGTCCGCCGCCTAAAGCAAAAAGCCCCGCAGATGCGGGGCTTTTTTTGCGGCTGCAGGCTGTAGATTTGTAGTGGCTGTGAGGCCGCCTTCGCGAGCAGGCTCGCTCCCACACTCAACCGCGTTCCTCCAGTTGGAATACAGTCAAATGTGGGAGCGAGCCTGCTCGCGAAGCTTTGGCTCTTGCTGTTACTGACGGAACGGCGCGAAATTCACGTTAGTGCCCGCCGGACGCATGTCCTGCAGATACGAATCCTTGTCCGCACTCAATTCCAGGCTCAATGCCGCTTTACGCTTGCCCTCATTGCGAATCACCAGGCCCTCAAGCTTTTCACGCAGAAACACCGTCGGCACTTTCAGGTGCAGCAGTTCGTCGGTGGCCGGTGTGTGCATCAGCAAGTGAATCCACTCGTACTGACCAACGGCCAGACGCGACACCGGCAGGTCGAACCACCAGATGTTGCGGTTACGGTTCAATTCGGCGAAGTGGCAGTTGTTGGTGCCGAGCACGGCGCCGCCCAGTTCCTGGTTTCTACGGGCGATGGCGAGCTTTTTATCGAGTTTCATAACATTCCTGCGGGATCGGTTCATTGGCGCACAACGCCCATATGGTGCGCATTCTCGGGGCAACGCAAGCAAACATAAAGCCCAACCTGCATGCCGCGACGAAATGAGTCACTGAAAATAAATGAAACTTGGCGCAAACCCGGCCAGTCAATCATTACGTACTGACTTTTCCCCCTTATTGCACCAAGGAGAAACACCATGAGTAGCACAGGCGATAAAGTAAAAGGCATGGCCAACGAAGCGGTCGGCAACGTCAAGCAAGGCGTCGGTAAAGCCACCGATAACACCAAGCTGCAAGCCGAAGGCAAGGTTCAAGAGAAAAAAGGCGAGGCCCAGCAAGCGGTCGGTAAAGCCAAGGACGCCATCAAGAAAGGTGTCGACAAGGCGTAATTCAGCCTTGAACGAAATACATGAACGGCCATCCAAGGATGGCCGTTTTTGTGTCAAAAGCCTGCAGCAATCCGACGAGATTCGCCAAACAGGCTACCGTGATGTAAAAAACGGCCCCTGAGTCGCCACGACTTCAACCTGTATTGCGGCGAAAGGAGACGCGAATGATTTTTCCGGACATGAAAGGTCTGCCCCTGCACCGGGTGATGGTGCGCACGGTCACTGAATTCGTCGACGACGAGATGTCGACCTATGCCTCGGCACTGGCCTACCAGATGCTGTTCTCGCTGTTCCCGTTCATTCTGTTCCTGATCGCCCTGATCGGTTTCCTGCACCTGCCGGACTTCTTCTCCTGGCTGCGCCTGCAATCGGAACTGGTCCTGCCACCGCAGGCGCTGGAGCAGGTCAATCCGGTGATCGACCAGTTGCAGCAGTCCAAGGGTGGCCTGCTTTCCGTCGGTATCGTTATCGCCCTGTACACCGCCTCCGCAGGCGTGCGCTTGATGATGAGCGCAATGAACGCCGCGTACGACGTGGTCGAAGGCCGGCCGGTCTGGAAGCGTTTCCCGCTGTCGATTGTCTACACCGTCGGCATTGCCGGCATGCTGCTGGTGGCCGCCGCGCTGATGGTGCTCGGGCCGCAGGTGATGGGCTGGATCGCCGCACAGGTGGGCCTGGAAGACTTCATCGTCACGGTGTGGACCATCGCGCGCTGGCCAGTGATCGTGATTCTGATGATGGTCGCCGTGGCACTGATCTACTACGTCATGCCCGACGTTAAACAGGAATTCCGCTTCATCACCCCCGGTTCGGTGTTGGCCGTGGTGGTGTGGATCATTGCGTCGTTGGGATTCGCGTTCTACGTGAAAACCTTCGCCAACTACAACGCGATGTATGGCAGCATCGGGGCGATCATCGTGCTCTTGCTGTACTTCTACATTTCCGCTGCGGTGCTGTTGCTCGGCGCCGAGATGAATGCGGTGATCGAACACATGTCCAGCGAGGGCAAGGACGCGGGTGAGAAAGTCCCCGGCGAACTCGATGAACATCCCAAACAACACGTCTCGGGCCTGGGCCGCGATCATTCGCTCAAGCCGGACACTGACGAAGTCTGATCATGATCCGTGAAATTCTGAAAATGGGCGACGAGCGCCTGCTGCGCATCGCCCCGCCAGTGCCGGCCGAAATGTTCGACAGCCCTGAACTGTGGCAACTGATCGACGACATGTTCCAGACCATGGAAAGCGTCGGTGGCGTCGGCCTCGCAGCACCGCAGATCGGCGTCGATCTGCAACTGGTGATCTTTGGTTTCGAACACAGCGAACGTTACCCGGACGCGGAAGCGGTGCCGCAGACAATCCTGATCAATCCGCTGATCACGCCGCTGAGTCCGTTGATGGAGGAGGGCTTTGAAGGGTGTCTGTCGGTGCCCGGTTTACGCGGCGCCGTGGAGCGTTATCAGCAGATACGCTACGAAGGGTTTGATCCGAAGGGCGAGCCGATTGTGCGCACTGCTTCGGGCTTCCACGCCCGTGTTGTGCAGCACGAATGCGATCAGCTGATCGGCCGCTTGTACCCGTCGCGCATTACCGACTTCAGCAAGTTCGGTTTTACCGAAGTGATGTTCCCGGATCTCGATCCCACAGCAGACGACTGATCTAAGACCCGGCACATACCCCTGTGGGGGCCAGCAGGCTGGCTCCCACATTGGTTTTGCATTGCACATCAGGATTGTGAAGGGGCCAGTTCCATCGCAATCATCGGCTTGCTCCGCGCATACCGGCTCAAGCGCTCTGCCATTGCCTGCGGTAGGGCGGGGTCGAAAATGAACCCGCGCCGCTCATAAAAACCGCGCAAATCCGGATGGCAGAACAGCCACACCGGCTCGCTCACATCCTGCACCGCCGCCGCAATCAACTGCGCGGCAATCCCCTGTTCACGACACCCCGGATCCACAAACAGCCCGGTCAACCACTGTCCGCCGGACACTGGCCGCAGGCACAACGCACCAACAATCTCGCCCCGCCGCGCGACCCACAATTGCGCATCGCGAACCGCTTTCATCGAGGATTGGTGGCTACGGTAAAACTTGTTCATCAACGGCCATAATGACGCGTCGAGCAGGCTGTATTGGGTGTCGGGCATGGGATCGGACTGTCGGCGTGCAAAGCGGCGATTATAAAAGAACGCGCGTGGCGCGATAGGTGTATACCTGAGCCTACATCCCCTGTGAGTGGAGTACGCATCATGTCCAAAGGTATGGATTCAAAGAAAGCGGCGAAGAAGAAACCGGCCAAGACCGCGATTGAAAAACGCGCGGAGAAGAAAGCCAAGAAAGTCGACATCTTCGGTCACTGATCACGCCTTTCCGGAGCCCGGTTCTCGGGCTCCTGCCTGAATCCGAAAATAATCTGCAAGGTTGCACAAAAGGGCGAGAATCCCGTTCCGAGCAACGCTATGTCCCATTACTTTAGACGCCGCCCATCGCAGCAGATCGAAACCCCGCAGCGAGCTCGCTCGCGAAAGCGTCCGCCCCGGCAACATTTTTCCCCGCGCTGAACCGATTTTTGTGCAAAAAGTGCCAGATACTGGCCGACTAGTGGCCTTGCGCAAGGCTTCGCGCTGGCTATGCTTCTTCTAACTAACGATGTCGACCGTCATGTCAAAACCTGACTGATGCGCATCGTTGGTCCGTGAATTCATGCTGCCAGAGTGCGCAACCCAAGGCACCGACACTGAACCAACAAGGAGCGTCGCTTACATGGAAGTTCTTCTACGCGTTAGGGCTGGCCCGCGTGCGGGCTATCAAGAGAAGGATGTCTTGATTAGAGCGTTGCTGCATGGACGCTCCGATTGATCATCATTTATCACCTGACAACTTCCTCCCGTGGAGGAATGCGTGTGCCTGTTCTGTGGAACGTAGTGGTGGATCTTGAAAGAACTGAACTTTCATCAAATCAAAAGTCCGCGCGGAAGGTGATACAACCATGTTCAACCTACATCACAAGGCTGACCTGCAGCAGATCGAGCGATTCAGCTGCGCCTTGACTGAAGCCAATGCCAAGTTGGCCGCGATCAGCCGTTCGATGGCAATGATCGAGTTCACCCCTGACGGCATCGTGCTGGATGCCAATGAAAACTTCTGCAAGACCATGGGCTACAGCGCCGATGAAGTGCGCGGCAAACATCACCGGGTGTTTTGTGAAGAGGCTTTTTACCGCAGCGAAGAGTACGCCAGATTGTGGCGTGATCTGGCTCGCGGTGAGCCGATCAGCGGCACTTTCCTGCGCTTGAACAAGGCCGGCAGGGAAGTCTGGCTCGAAGCCAGCTACATGCCGGTGTATGGCCCGGATAAGCAAGTCCAAAGTGTGATCAAAGTGGCTGCCGACATTACCGCTCGGGTCAATAAAGAGCACGAAGAGGAAAGCATGCTGGCGGCGATCAGTCGCTCGATGGCGGTGATCGAGTTCACCCCGGAAGGCAATGTCATCGCGGCCAACGACAACTTCCTCAAGACCATGCAGTACTCGCTCAACGAAATCCTCGGCCATCACCACAGTCTGTTCTGTCATCGCGCTGAAGCCGAGTCTGCGCAGTACAAAGCATTCTGGGCTTCGCTCAATCGCGGCGAATATCACTCGCACCGTTTCGAGCGCAAGAACAAGTCGGGGCAGATGGTTTACCTCGAAGCGTCCTACAACCCATTGTTCGACGCCAAGGGCCGCTTGTACAAAGTGGTCAAGTTCGCCAGCGACATTACTCATCAGATGACCACGCTGCAGAACGCTGCCGAATCGGCCCACAGCACCTCGGTACAAAACGACGCCTGCGCACAAAAAGGCTCGCAGGTTGTGCAGCAAACCGTAAAGATCATTCAGGACATTTCCCGCGACCTCAACGAAGCCGCCACCAGCATCGATGCGGTGAGCAAACAGTCGGACATTATTGGCACCATCGTCCAGACCATTCGCGGCATTGCCGATCAGACCAACCTGCTGGCGCTCAATGCGGCCATTGAAGCGGCGCGGGCCGGTGAGCATGGGCGCGGATTTGCCGTGGTCGCCGATGAAGTCCGCAGCCTGGCGGCGCGAACCAGTCAGGCGACCCTGGAAATTGTCGAGGTGGTGCGCAAGAACCATGACCTGTCGCTGAGCGCGGTGTCGAGCATGCAGTCGAGCCTGAGCCGCACCGGGCTTGGTGTGGAACTGGCGAATGAGGCGGGGGAGGTGATTCTGGAAATTCAGCAGGGCTCGCGGCATGTGGTGGATGCGATCAGCCAGTTCAATGAGACCTTGCAACTGAATTGATGCTGTCAGGAGCAACTGCCTCTCCAGCTTTAGAGGCAGTTGTTATTTGAGAGGTACCTACTGTTGCAAATGGAAGTCTCCATGGATCTCTGCAAAATGCTCATGGTCCCGAGATCTGGCGGTGAACTTGAAACTGCCTTTCGCGGTTCTTTTAAGCAGGTCAATTTCTTCAACGGTGACCTCACCACTTTGACTGACTGAGGACCAGGAACTGCCCGAGAAGTTTTTCGGGTTGTAGCTGCCTACGGCAGACCCTGATTCAAATGGGTAAGTTGTGTGAGCCTCGATTTCTTTTAAAATGACGATTTCTACGCCCTGCGATGTTGGCGCGGCTCCGGCCCACCCGGCGATGTACAAAAGAGTGAGATCCGGATCCATCACAAAACGGCTGGTTGGCACCTGCTCTTCCCCTTCATTGTTCTCATTCACGTTCAAGCTGAGGTGCCCGATAGCCTTCAGTTTGCTTTTGCTGTTTTCGTTCATGGTCTTCATCCTTGGCATGTAGTCAGTCCTTTGCATGAAGGAACTGTTGATCAAACGACCAATGCAGGTGGTCGCTAAAACCTAGTTCCCTAGCGAGAAAGTCCCGCTGAGTTCTGCAGTATTTTCACGGTTTGTGCCGTCTCTTGCCGTGAAGGTGAAACTGCCTTTTACGAGCTCATTTTTAAAGTCGACCGTTTCCAGAGTGATTTCACCGGTCGTCGCGCTCCAGGTTGGTCCCTTGTTTTTCGGGTTGTAATAAGTGCCGCTGCCAGCCTTCACCTCGTATTTGCGCGGGCTGATGGTTTCGGCGATATGCAGCGCCGCCCCCCACGGTGGTGGTGCCGTGCTGCTATCGTGGCCACTCACATGCAGTGAATTGGCAGTGAGACTTAGTTGGAGTAAGTCAGTGGGAACCGTAATTTCTGCTCCGCCGTTTTCCTTCACTTTGAGGCTGAAGAGCCCGATAGGCGTTTTGGTTTCGCTCATGATGAGTTTCCCTTGCTTAACGTTGAGGGCATTACATCCCGTGGGATGGAGCCATCATTCGCGTGAAGGGACAGGGCGTCTACTGTCAGAAGTTACAGGTATGAGTCACTGTTCGACGAGCGGTCAGCAAGTCAAAAAAAGAGTCCCATCAGGGACTCTTTTTTTGCTCGTTTAAATCACAGCGCAGCGAGAAACTTGCCCGCCTGTTTGTCGCTGTCCTTCACATCGTTGTCTTTTTCCGCCTGCGCCAACTTCATCTTGTCCTGCAAACGCTCGGCGATCTCTTTGCCGATAGCCAGTTGTTTCTCCGGCGGCATGGTTTTGATGTCGTCTTCGGTCAGCCCCATGGACTGCAGGATGCTATCGCGCAGACGCTGTTCCGGCGTCTTGCTCATGTAATCCTTGAATTCGTCGGTGGCGGATTTCGCCGAGGCCGTGGTGGCGTCGGTCGATTGCAGGCTTACGCGGGTCTTGGCGAACGCTTCGTCGACGTTGTCGCTGATGCGTGTGGCTTCGCTGACTTGCTGGGTGGCGATCTGCGTGGCCGAGTCCTGCACTTTGGCAGTGGCTTCGGCGGTTTGCGCCTGGGTCTGGTTTTGCAGGGTTTGCAGCATGGCGCCGTGCAGGCCGCCTTGCAGCCCCGCGGCAGCCGTGGTGGTGGCATCGTCATTCAGCGCTTTGGGCAGGTGAATGATGGGCTGTTGTTTAGCACTGACCAACATGATGGATGGACCTGTGGGTAATGGCTGACTGGCGTATCGCAGCAATTACCGTGCCTTTTTATTAAATCCTTTAATTTCAAATAGTTGGATAATTTATCAAGCTCGGGCAGCGGTCATCCCTTGCCGATAAGCGGCAGAGGATGACCGTTGTCCCCATCAGCGATGGGCAATGTTCTCCAGCGCCAGATTGCGCGTGCGCGGGCCAAACCCGCCGATGGTCAACATCACGATGAGCATGCTGCTGACGATGAACGCCAATACCCCGGGTGTGCCGAAGTTATCGAGAAACAGACCGATCAGCAGGCTGCTGAACACCGTCGACAAGCGGCTGAACGAATAGCAGAAACCCACGGCGCGGGCGCGGATATTGGTCGGGAACAGTTCGCTCTGGTACGAGTGATAACTGAAGCTCAACCAGGCGTTGCAGAAGGTGATCATCACCCCGCAGAAGATCAGCCCGAATGCGCTGGTCTGCAGGGCGAACAAGGTGCCGAAGGTCATCGCGCCGAGGGCCGAGCCGACGATCTGCCATTTGTTCTCGAAACGGTTGGCGAACTTTACGAACAGCAGCGGCCCGAGCGGGTAGGCGAGGGTGATGATGAACGCGTACATCAAACTGTGAGTGACGCTGACGCCTTGGCCGGACAGCAGCGCCGGCAACCAGTTGCCGAAACCGAAGAAACCGATCGCCTGGAAAATGTGAAAGACGATCAGCATCAATGCGCGACGGCGATACGGTGGTTGCCAGATATCGGCGAAGCGGCCCTTGCCTTCGACGTCGACCGGCAAGGCTTCGGGGGCATCGAGTGGTTTGCCGTAATCCTTTTGGCAACGCGCTTCGATGTGGTCGAGAATCCGGTTGGCCTCATCAAAGCGACCCTGCTGCGCGAGCCAGCGCGGTGATTCTGGCAGACGCTTGCGCAGCCACCAGATAAACAGCGCAAACACCGCGCTGGCCAGCACTACCCAGCGCCAGCCGGAGACACCGAACGGTGCTTGCGGCACCAGCCACCACGACATCAACGCCACTGCCGGCACCGACAGGAACTGCACGAAAAACGCGAAGGCAAAGGCCGAGCTGCGCATGCGTTTCGGCACCAGTTCCGAGAGGTAGGCGTCGATGGTCACCAGCTCGATACCGAGGCCGATGCCCACCAGAAAGCGCATGCAGATGATGCCCAGCGCCGAACTCTGAATGCCCATCAACACCGTCGCCACCGTGTACCAGACCAGCGCGAAGGTGAAGATCGCGCGGCGGCCGAAGCGATCCGCCAGCGGGCTGAGCAGACTGGCGCCGAGGAACAGGCCGAGGAACGTCGCCGAGGCAAACGCCGCTTGATCGGAGAAACCGAACACACCCTGATTGCCGGCGGCAAAGATGCCGTCGCGAATCAGCCCGGGGCTGATGTAAGCGGTCTGGAACAGGTCGTAGAGTTCGAAAAATCCACCGATCGAGAGCAACGCCACCAGGCGCCAGATCGTTGCAACTGCCGGAAGGCGATCAATGCGGGCAGACACCTGAGCGGCGCGTATCGGGTCGATGCCGTCGCTGTGCGCGGCGGCGGGAGCATGAGCAGTCATGGGCGGATCCATTTTTTATTGATGGAAAAGCTTAGCCTGCTATCGGAGTTAACGGATTGTGAATATCGGCGGTTTGACCGGATAAACCGCTGATTTCTTGCAATATCTGTTTACCAATTAACGATTTATGCCGCAGCCGCTGAATCCGGTAGCGCCGAGGCCGGCAAGCCGAAGATCCGGTCGAACAGCCAGTTGAAGGCGAACGTGTAGCACGGAATGAATATGATCAACGCCAGATCCAGCAGGAAGGCCTGCACCAGACTGATGTTCATCCACCAGGCGATCAACGGAATCAGGAACACAATCAGCGTCAGTTGAAAGCCGACCGCATGGGCAATGCGGCGTTTCACCGTGCGCGTGCGCGACACCTGCTGACTTTCCCAATGTTCGAACAGCGAGGTGTAAATGAAATTCCAGGTCACGGCGATGGTGGTAATGATCACCGCCAAGGGGCCGGTGCTGCCCGGCGAAGTGCCGGATAACAGTGCCAGGCCGAGGGCGGAGAAGGTCATGCCGATCACTTCATACAACGACACATAGACCAGTTTGCGTTTGACGCCTTGCATGGGAGTTGCCTCTTTCTTGCCGTTTGATTGCCAGTGGGACTGGCGAAGGCGGCGAAAGATAGCTTCAATAGGGCTGACAGAAAAAGTCAGCTACTTTCAGTTCTATTGATAGGTGTTTGAGGTGAATTTCAACAGCGACAGCATCGAGCTGTTTCTAGCCGTGATTGAACGCGGCTCGTTTTCCGCTGCGGCGCGGGCCTTGGGACGGGTGCCTTCCGCTGTCAGCATGAGTATTGGCAACCTTGAGGCGGAACTCGGTTATCTGCTGTTCGACCGCAGCCATCGCGAACCACAACCCACGGCAATGGCGCTGTCGCTGGTGCCGCATGCGCGGCTGATTGCCGAGCAGCTCAAGCAACTGCAAGTGCATGCCGTTGAATTGTCGCTGGGGCTGGAGAGCAAGTTGTCGATTGGCGTGGTCGCGGACATCGATCGCCGCCGTTTGCTGGCCGCGATCAAAGTGATCGCCGAGCGCCATCCGCTGCTCGATATCGAAGTGCTGACCGCGCCGCAAGACGACGTGCTGGCGATGCTGCACAGCGGCCGCGTCAGCGTGTGCCTGGCGTTCGCCGGGCTGAGCATGAATGTGCTGGAGCGTTTTCAGTTTGTCGGCAGCGAACGGATGATCGCCACACTGGCGGCGGACAGTCCGCTGTTGCAGGGGCAGGATCTGTTTCTCGAGGATCTGGTGCATGTGCGGCAGATCATTGTCGCCAGTCGCGACTTGCCGATCAGTGAAACGCGGCCATTGGTGGCGGAGTCGTATTGGCGCACCGACAGCCTTGAAACGGCGATGGAAATGGTCGAGGCGGGGTTGGGTTGGGGTAATTTTCCGTTGTCGGTGGTGCAGTCGCGATTGGACGCCGGACGGCTGAAACGCCTGAATTTCCGCAATATCGAAAACGGTCTGGTGATGCCGGTGCATGCGGTGTGGCTCAAGAGCCAGCCCTTACAAAAGGGCGCACTGGCCCTCGTCGACCTGCTCAGCCACTAGCGTCTGTGAAGATCCAATGTGGGAGCGAGCCTGCTCGCGAAAGCGTCGTGTCACTCGGCACGTGCTTATCTGACACACCGCTTTCGCGAGCAGGCTCGCTCCCACAGGGATCGTGGTTGATCCCCGGATTTGTGAACTCCACAAAAACCTGTGGGAGCTCAGGGGTTATGTGCTTTCGCGGATCTTCAGTTCAAAGCCCATGTCTTCCACCGGGCGGGCGACGCTGTTACCGGCCATCAACGTCAGCATCTGCTCCGCCGCACGCCGGCCAATCGCTTCGCGCGGGGTGTTGATGCTGCTCAGACGCGGCACCATGTGCTCGGACATCGGCAAGTCGTTGAAGCCGAGAATCGCCACCTGCTCGGGGATCTTGATGCCGTTGCGCAACGCTTCCAGCAACGCACCCTGCGCGAGGTCGTCGTTGCCGAAGAAGATCGCATCGACATCCGGGTGCGCCGCCAGCAGTTGCAGGAACAACTCACCGCCTAACCCCACAGAGGAGGCACGCGGCGTCAGCACTTCCAGATCCGGGTCATAGCGGCCGGCCTTCTGCAACGCCTTGCGAAAACCTTCGCCGCGCAACAACGTGCGTTGATCCAGTTGCGCGCCAATGTACGCCAGGCGCTTGCGTCCACGGGAGAGCAAATGCTCGGCCGCGGTTTCACCAGCACTGAGTTGCGAGAATCCCACGCAATTCACCCCGGCGGCGCTGTCCAGTTCCATCATGTACACGCAGGGAATGTTGCTCGCCTCAATCATCCGTCGCGAACTTTCCGTGCGATCAAACCCGGTCAACAGCAACCCGCGTGGCTGATAGGCCATGTAATTGCGCAACAGGTTTTCTTCTTCATCGCGTGAATAGTGGAAGTTGCCGATCAGCACTTCGAAGCCTTTGGGCGTGAGCACCCGATGAATGGCTTCCAGCGTATCGATGAACAAAAGGTTGGACAGCGAAGGCACTAATACGACGACCGAATGGCTTTGCGCCGAGGCTAAAGCGCGGGCGGCAGGGTTGACCACGTAGTTGAGTTCGAGCGCAGCTTTCTGCACTTTTTCCACAAGGTCTGTGGCCACGGTGCTGACACCACGCAAGGCGCGGGAGGCGGTAATCGGGCTGACACCGGCCAGACGGGCAACTTCATTAAGGGTGGGACGGCCGGTGGTGCGCGTGTTTTTATCGTTTTTAGGGGAGGTCATCGACGGCTTGCCAAACAAAAATCAAGGCACTAAGGTAGCGCTGTCCTGATGCAGCTGTAAATGCGTAAGCGAGGTCCTGCCTGATCTTCGCTTTTTGGCGTTGGGAACAAACCTGCTGCAACCCAAAAAAACGACAAGAAGGCGTCGGCAACTTCTGCCTGTGCACTAGAGTCATAGCTAGCAAAGGTAGCGCTGTCTGCGCGCTGAGGTGTTATATGAGTCATCCCATCACCGCCCTGGTCATCATGGGCGTTGCCGGTTGCGGCAAGACGTGCGTCAGCGAGGCCCTGTGCCAATTGAGCGGCGCCACTGCCATTGAAGGCGATACTTTCCATCCGGCCGCGAACATCGAAAAGATGAGCGCGGGGATCCCCCTGAACGACGACGACCGTGCCGGCTGGCTCGACAGCCTGTGCGATGAACTGCGTCGCGTCGATGCACAAGGCCAACGCCCGGTGCTGACCTGCTCGGCCCTTAAACACAGTTATCGCGAAGTGTTGCGCAGCGCCTTGCCGGGCCTGGGCTTCGTGTTTCTTGAATTGACCCCTGAAGTCGCCGCTGAACGTGTGTCCCATCGTCCGGGCCACTTCATGCCGGCCACGTTGATCGAAAGCCAGTTCGCCACCCTCGAATCGCCGAAGGGCGAGCCGCTGACGTTGGCGTTGAATGCTTCGATCCACAGTGTTGAAGAACTGGCGTCCCAGGCTCACGTCTGGTGGCAGGCCCACGGTCTGAAGCAGGCGGTATGAGTGTGTTGAAAGAGATAGCGCTGTCCTCGCGACTTCTGTTTAACCCGTTTTAATAACAACAACAATCCAGGAGACACCCCCAATGTTTGGCATGTCCCACGACGCCTACCTGCTGCTCGATGCAGTGGTCACGGTAATCGGCCTGATTATCCTGATCACCAAATTCAAGATTCACCCATTCATCTCCCTGACCATCGCCGCCGCGTTCCTCGGCCTGACGTCGGGCATGCCGATCGGCACCATCATCAAGGCGTTCCAGGACGGCTTCGGTGGCGTGCTCGGTTTTGTCGGCATCATCCTCGCGCTGGGCACCATGCTCGGCAAAATGATGGCCGAATCCGGCGGCGCCGATCAGATCGCCCAGACCCTGATCCGTGCGTTCGGTAAAGACAAAGTCCAGTGGGCAATGATGTTCGCCGCGTTCCTGGTGGGCATTCCGCTGTTCTTCGAGATCGGCTTTGTCCTGCTGATTCCGTTGGTGTTCATCGTTGCGCGTCGCACCGGTGTATCGATCATCAAGATCGGTATCCCGCTGCTCGCCGGTCTGTCCGCTGTGCACGGCCTGGTGCCGCCGCATCCTGGCCCGCTGCTGGCCATCGGCGTGTTCGGTGCTGACATCGGCAAGACCATTCTTTACGGTCTGATCGTTGCGCTGCCGACCGCGATCATTGCCGGTCCGATCTTCGGTACGTTCATCGCCAAGCACATTCCGGGTCACCCGAATCAGGAACTGGTCGATCAACTGGCCCGCGAAAATGACGACTCGGCCAAGCTGCCGAGCTTCACCATCACCCTGATCACCGTGCTGTTGCCGGTGTTCCTGATGCTGCTGAAAACTTTCGCTGACGTCGCGCTGCCGGACGGTCACTTCTTCCGCACCTGGATGGACATGATCGGTCACCCGATCTCGGCACTGCTGCTGGCCTTGCTGCTGTCGCTGTACACCTTCGGGCACAAGCAGGGCATCGGTTCCCAGCAAATGCTCAAGTGGCTGGATGCGAGCCTGGCGCCAACCGCCGCGATCATTCTGATCATCGGTGCCGGCGGTGGCTTCAAGCAGATGCTGGTGACCAGCGGTGTGGGCGACGTGATCGGCCACATGGCGGTCAGCGCGCAGATCTCGCCGATCCTGCTGGCGTGGCTGGTGGCGGCGGTGATTCGGATTGCCACCGGTTCGGCGACTGTGGCGACCATCACCGGCGCGGGCATTGTGGTGCCGGTGGTGGGGATGATCCCGGGCGTTAACCGTGAGCTGTTGGTGTTGGCCACTGGTGCCGGTTCGTTGATTCTGTCCCACGTGAACGACGCCGGTTTCTGGCTGGTGAAGCAGTACTTCAACATGACCGTGGCCGAGACGTTCAAGACCTGGACGGCGATGGAAACCATCCTGTCCATCGTCGCGCTGGGCTTTATCCTGCTGTTGTCGCTGTTCGTTTAAGCGGCTTCTTGCAGACACAAAAAAACCGCAGCGATGCGGTTTTTTTGTGCCTGAAATATCTGTGGTAGCGCGGCTTTTTGTGGCGAGGGAGCTTGCTCCCGCTGGGCTGCGAAGCGGCCCCAAAATCATTCAACGCTGATCTTCAGTCAGACCGCATTAGCCGGATTTACGGCTGCTTCGCAGCCGAGCGGGAGCGAGCTCCCTCGCCACAGGTGTTGTCCTGCAGGTTTTGCATTAGCCGGTGGTTTTCGGGGCCAGCCCATCCGCCCGGAACATCCCGCGAATCCCGCGCACCGCCTGACGAATCCGGTCCTGGTTTTCGATCAGCGCAAAGCGCACATGATCATCACCATACTCACCAAAACCAACCCCCGGCGAGACGCACACCTTGGCTTCGGCCAGCAGTTTCTTGGCAAATTCCAGCGAACCCAGATGCGCGTACGCCTCGGGAATCTTCGCCCAGACATACATCGACGCCTTCGGATTCTCGACCATCCAGCCCAGTTCATGCAGGCCTTTGACCAGCACGTTGCGGCGCTGCCGGTACTGCTCGGCGATGTCGCGCACGCATTGCTGATCGCCTTCCAGCGCGGCAATTGCCGCCACCTGCAGCGGGGTGAAGGTGCCGTAGTCGTGGTAACTCTTGATCCGCGCCAGCGCGTTGACCAGTTCCGGGTTACCGACCATGAAACCGATGCGCCAGCCGGCCATGTTGTAGCTTTTGGACAGGGTGAAAAACTCCACCGCGATGTCCTTGGCCCCCGGCACCTGCATGATCGACGGGGCTTTCCAGCCGTCGTAGACAATGTCAGCGTACGCCAGGTCGTGAATCACCAATACGTCGTACTGCTTGGCGAGGGCAATCACCCGTTCGAAGAAATCCAGCTCCACGCACTGCGCGGTCGGGTTGGACGGAAAGCCGAGGATCATCATTTTCGGCTTCGGGATCGAGCCGCGAATGGCCCGTTCCAGTTCGTCGAAGAAGTCCACACCCGGCACCAGCGGCACCGAACGCACTTGGGCACCGGCAATCACCGCGCCGTAGATGTGAATCGGATAGCTTGGGTTCGGCACCAGCACGGTGTCGCCCTGATCCAGGGTTGCCAGCATCAAATGCGCCAGGCCTTCCTTGGAACCGATGGTGACAATGGCTTCGCTTTCCGGGTCGATATCGACCGCGTAGCGATCCTTGTACCAATTGGAAATCGCCCGGCGCAGGCGCGGAATGCCCTTGGACGTCGAGTAACCGTGGGTGTCTTCGCGTTGGGCAACTTGTACGAGTTTTTCGACAATGTGCGGCGGCGTGGCGCCGTCGGGATTGCCCATGCTCAAGTCGATGATGTCTTCACCACGACGCCTGGCGGCCATCTTCAGCTCGGCGGTGATGTTGAAAACGTAAGGGGGGAGTCGATCTATGCGCGCAAAGCGGCGCGGCGAACCTTGTTCGGCCATTGTTGCCTCGGATAACGTAAGCGCCCGGAACCGTCCGAGCGACGCTGGTCACTGCGGTGACCTGTGGCGGAAGATAAGGGCGCTGATGGCATACTGTCCAGCCCGTTTGTAAACATTTTTTTCCGAAGGAAAATGGTTAATGGAATTCACCAGCGGCTTCTTGCTGAGCCTTTCGCTGTGCCTGGATATCGGCGTGGCCAACATCGCCATGATCACCCTGGCGATGCAGCGCGGTTACTTTCAGGGTTTCGCTCTGGGCCTCGGCACCTGCGTCGGTGACCTGATTTACGCGGTGCTGGCGCTGGCCGGCATGACCGTTTTGCTGCAATACGAAACGGTACGCTGGGTGCTGTGGATCGGTGGTTCGGCGCTGCTGATCTACTTTGCGGCGAAGATGATCTATTCGGCGATTCACCACGAGGCGCAGTTGGCGGCGACGGCGGAGGTGGGGCAGAACTCCCATCGCAAGGAGTTTTTCCGGGGGATATTTCTCGCCATGTCGTCGCCGAGCGCGATTCTCTGGTTTGCGGCAGTGGGCGGCACGTTGATTGCGCGTTCCGGTGGCGGTGGCCCGCTCAGTTCGGCGCTGTTCCTCGGCGGCTTTCTCTGCGCCGGACTGCTGTGGTCGGCCGGTTTGTGCTTCGCCGCGAGCCATGGCGGCAAGCTGCTGGGCGACAAGCTATTACGCTATTCCTATCTGGCATCTGCAGCGATCTTCTGCTATTTCGCGGTGTACGTGATCGTATCTGGCTACAACGAATTTGTCGGTTCGGGCGCCGTCGAGCAGTTGCACGCGCTGTAACCGTGCGAATTGGATCGGGCTTTCTATACTCCCAGCCGAACCCCCTTTTTTGTTCCAGGAGTCGAGTCATGGATGAGCAAAAACGCGTCGAAGTGGCTGAACCTCGCTTCGAACATGGACATTTCCTGCTGATTGCAGGCTTTCGCGGTCGATTTACCCAAGACACAGCCAAAGACATCCCGGCGCTGTGGGAAAAGTTCTTGCCGCACTTGGGAAAGATCCCGGGGCAAAAGAACGAAGTGACTTACGGAGTCTGCAGCAATTTCGACGGCAAGGGCGGCTTCGATTACATCGCCGGGGTGGAAATCGACAAGCTCGATGACCTCGACCAGAAGGTCTACCAGTGGGTCGAAGTGCTGCCTCGGCAATACGCAGTGTTCGAGCACAAGGGACCGCTCGAACAACTGCCGCAAACCCTGCAATACATCTACAAGACCTGGCTGCCAACCTCGCACTACGTGGAACTCAACGCCCCGGAACTGGAGCGTTACAGCGCCGATTTCAATCCGAAGCTGCACACCGGCAAATTGGAAATCTGCGTGCCGGTCGATACCAAGGTTTGAGCCCAACACCATGAGGCGGATCACTGATCCGCCTCATGCTTTCAACGCTGTTTACGTCGCGCCCGCAACAGATCGATACCCAGAGTGATAAAGCCGAACGTACTGATGCCCAACACCATCAACAGGCCTATTTCAACGCTGCTCATAAGCGGTTTCCCCCAAGGGTGATCAGAGACACGCCTGAGAAATAGCCCGACAAACGCCCGAAGAAAAGCGCTTATACGCAGGCTTTACGCCGCCCCTGCACATCGATATGCAGACCTTATTCCTTTATGCTTTCGGCACTTTCTTCTGCTGATTTCCGAGCCGCCATGAACACCCTCATCCGCAACGTCACCGCCGCCGACCTGGACCGCTGCTACGCCATCGAAACCGTTGCCTACGAAGGCGACGAAGCGGCCACCCGCGAGAAGATCGCCACGCGTATTGCCACCTGGCCCGAGGGTTTTATCGTCGCTGAGGTGGATGGCGTGGTGGCAGGTTTCGTCAATTCTGGCGCGGCGTTTGATGTGCAGATGTCGGACGAGGCGTTCAAGGAACTGATCGGCCACGACCCGCAAGGACCGAACGTGGTGATCATGTCGGTGGTGGTGCACCCGGATTATCAGGGGCAGGGCCTGGCCAAGCGCTTGATGGGCGAGTTCATCGAGCGGATGCGCGGGATGGACAAAGCGACGATTCACCTGATGTGCAAAGAAAAACACATTGCGCTGTATGCCGGGTTTGGTTTTGCCTACATCAAACCGTCGGAGTCGGATCACGGCGGCATGGCGTGGCACGAAATGATCCTTACGCTCTGAGGCCAACCCGATCTCCACTGTAGGAGCTGCCGAAGGCTGCGATCTTTTGATCTTGATTTTTTAACAGCAAGGTCAAAAGATCGCAGCCTTCGGCAGCTCCTACAGGGGATTGTGTTCTGTCAGTAGAGGCTGTCGCTTACACATTTTGGCGCTTCTCGGTCGTAGTTGTCGGCGTCGATCAGCCCGTGGTTAGAAACGTTCGTTGGTTTCTACTCCCTACAAAGAATGCTCTGAACTGCAGTCACCGCCTTATCGAGAACGGCTTCCTCACTTAGGTCGGTTGTATCGATTCTTATCCAGTTCACCAGACCGCAGCGCTCATAACTGGATCTAACTCGATTCTGATAGTCAATGAAGCCCTTCTGGGGGTCTGCATTGGCGCCGTCATAGGCTCCACTCTCGCTAAGGCGAAATGATCCTTTTCTCTGTGCTGCCAGTGCCGGATCAACATCTAAGAAAATTACGAAGTCAGGTTTTCTAATTGTTGAGAACATTGTCAACGCATCCTCAGCCAAATCAGTGCTCTTGAGCAAAAAACGCGCCAGGTATTTATAATGCCAACCATCGGCGATGCAACTTTTGCCAGAATTGATTATAGGCGTTATAGCTGCATGATCTGTGGCCTGAAACCACGCAGTTATGAGGCTCATCCAGTGTTTGTCACCTAATTGTTCCAGGGGAGCGTTGTCCGGATAATCCCATAAGACTTCGCGTAGCCGAGACATATGAAACTCTGTATAGCCTGTAGGCACTGGAGGACGATTTTTGTCTATATAGTGCAATGCAGAATGGGACTCAAGAATTCTGTCATATGTCGCTCGCGCAACCGTTGATTTTCCTGCACCATCGGTACCTTCGAATGCAATAAATAGTCCCTTGTCAAAAGAGTAGCTTATGCAAAACCTCCTAAGTATGCTTCAGTGTCTAAAGAGTTTCGTCCACTTCCTTCTATTAGCGGTTTAAAGCCTTCTCTTTGATAAATTTCTGACATCTTTTTACCGAGTATATTCAGGAAGTCAACGGAAGGCCGTGCTTTTGTAGAGTAGTGTGAACCGGCGTCAGGGTGAGAGAGTCGACAATGTAATGGCCTATAAAGGAGAAGAAAATCAGTGACCCTATCATATCTCCCAATCTGGAAAGCATCAGCCGTACAGATAATTTAAGTACTTCCATAACATGGGTCGTTTGTGGCGTTGCGGGAGGAGTTAGTCCCATTCTTTAAGTAATGTCGTTAGCGGAGGAGTCTGGGAAGCAGCAAAGTATTTTTTCCTAAAGTAGTACTCGCACACAGATGTTTTATGTTTGGTTTGTTTTCGTTCATTGAATTCTTTGTCAAGTGCGGCAAGGGAGGTTTTTGTCGTTGGATAGATATCTATTGTTTTTAGAAGGCCTTCAATTGCCAGGAATACCAAGTCCATGTAGTCCAAAATCTCTTGGATGTAGGATCTGCATTCTGTTTCTGTAGTTGCTCCTTGCCTGGCCAAATCGAAAAACTTATTTTTGATGGCGTCGAATCCTTCAATTCGATACATATTTGAGTATACCCACTTGTAATGCTTGTTCGACGTGCCAGTGAGGTAGGTGAAACTCATGGATGTTTTTAGCATCATGTCCCTGGCTATTTCGCAGCCCATCCATAGATTTCCTGACTGCCAACAGCCTTGAATATCCTGAAATGCGTAAAAGACTGGAAGCCTTTCGCGATGTGCAATGTATATATGTTTTTTTAGAGGGATTTGTGATCTTATTGAATTAAATTTTTCTTCGTTGGTAATTGCATGTCCAATAATAGAGCGGTGAACGATGTTGTTCTCTGTATTTGTGAGTACAGGGTTATATAGAAAGCGCTGGTCAGAAATTACTTCGTCAAATGCTTTGTTGATTTTTTTATATATGTCTTCAATTTCTGAGAAAGTGATGTAGTCGGCATCGATGTGGATGCTCGTATCGCCGTAGAAGTCGGTCGTGTTGTGAACTTTTTCGCTTTTTTGTAATATGGCGATAATCTTCGTCTGTGACAAAAGCATGTTCGATGTCTTTAATGCTGCAAGCTTTGGGGCGTTCGTCGCAGAGTATAATGCAGTCGATGTCGGAGTGAATTGTTCCGATGCCCTCGATTAAAGAGCCGGAAACAATCAGGATGCTTGTCGGTTCTAAAGATGCTTTCTCTCGGAGATAGCTTTTCGGGATTGAGATTTTTCCATCCAGTATGATTATTTCATTGTGCGTGATTTTTGACTTTGAGGTCTTTATTAGAGTGTCTATCATATTGCTCTCTTCGTTAAAGTCGAGTGATGCAGAGCTTTAAGTATTCGTCTCTATGTCATAGCCTGATGTTCAAATATATATAAGCTGTTGAGTAATTAATAAAATTGCTCATGGCTAAACCTAGAGTGGTTGACAGTAAGTCGTCAATATCTAGGATGAAAATCAGAATTTACTTACAGGGTTTTATCAGTTTTAAATGATTTGGGATTTGCTCGTGGGATAACTCTTACAGGATGATTGCTTAGTCCTGTAAGAGAACATGAGATCTTTTCAGTAGAGGCTGTCGCTTACCCGCTTCGGCGCTTCCCGGTCGTAGGCCTCGGCGTCGAACTGACCGTCGTTCAAACGTTTGTGGAAGGCGCCGGCAGAGGGCAGGGCCGAGCGCGGCAGGTGGGTTTCGGGGTTCCAGGCGTCGGAGCGGACAAACGCTTTCGAGCAGTGAAAGAACGCCGCTTCCACCGTCACCAGCAACACCGTTTTCGCCGGTTTGCCATTCACCGCAAAACTCTCCAACAACTGCGGCTCAGCACTAATCACCGCCGTGCCATTGACCCGCAACGTCTCGCCAATCCCCGGAATGATGAACAGCAGCGACACCCGCGAATCCTGCAGCACATTGCGCAAGGTATCGATGCGGTTGTTGCCCGGGCGATCCGGCAGGGCCAGGGTGTTTTGATCAATGATCCGCACAAACCCCGGCGCATCACCGCGCGGCGAATTATCCAGGCCATCGGCGCCCACCGAGCTGACGATCACCAGCGGCGACAGGCGCACCATCGCCTGATAATCCTCGTTGAGAAAACCGATCTGCTTACGCATGGCCCGCTCGTGCGGCAGTCCGTAAATCGCTTCCAGCGCTTCGATTGAATCGATCATCGTTGCATCCCTCGATGACTTAGAAAAACAGGCCCATGCGCCGTTCGTAACCGATCCGGCCCTTGTACGCCTCACCGCTGTCGACGTAGCCGTGCTTGGCATACAGCGCAATCGCAGCGTCATTGTCGGCATCCACCGACAATTCCAGCCCCTTGATCTCAGGCCACGCCTGACGTGCAACTTCGGGGAGTGCTTGCAGACAAGCCTTGCCGTAACCCTTGCCCTGGGCGCGGCGATCGACCTGCAACGCATGCAGGGTGGCGCTGTGTTCATCGGCCCAGGCCGGCAACACCGGCGGGCGCTTGAGCAACAGAAACGCCACCGGTACTTGATCTGCCAGCAGCGCAAAACCTTTCACGCCGGGGCCGGGTTTCGACAGCAGCGTGTGCAACGCGCCATGGATATCGCCGGAGAACTTGATCTGCTCGGCATGGATTTCAATCGCCTCGACTTGCTGACGCTGCAAGGCGTTAAGGCTGTCGTACGGCACGAGTTGGGCTGACACGGGAATTTCCTTTTTCCTACAAAGATGAGCCTCGGATTCTAGCGATTTTGTCTTCTGCAGAAATTTTTTGTTTCGTCTGTCGATCCGCCTCTTCACCGAACGACTAAGGGTGTCTTCACAACAAAAAACACGGAGAACACCATGAGCGCACAAACCGAGATCCAGGCCCTGATCAACACTTACCGCGAAGCCGTCATGACCAAGAACGTCGAGAAAGTCATGGCCTTGTACGCCGACGACATCGTCTCTTTCGACGCGATCAAGGCCCTGCAATTCAAGGGCAAAGCCGCCTATCGCGCGCACTGGGTCGAGTGCATGGAAATGTGCCCCGGCCCGCACATTTTCGAATTCCACGAAATCGCCATCGAAAGTGCCGACAACATCGCCTTCGCCCATTGGGTGGCGAACTGCGGCGGCACCAACGACAAGGGCGAAACCCAGAGCTGCTGGATGCGCGTCACCGCCTGCTATCGGCAGATTGGCGGGGCCTGGAAAATCGCCCACGAACACTGGTCGGCGCCGTTCGATCCGATGAGCGGCGCGACCCTGTTCGATGTGACCCCCTGATCTTCAGCCATAGTTGATCCGTCCGCTTCAGGAGAACGCCATGAAGTATTTATGCCTGGTCTACAGCGATGAACGCCTGCTGCATTCATCACCCGACAGCCCGGAAGACGCCGAGTGCTGGGCCTACGCCGAGTCGATTCAGGGCAGCGGGCGGATGGTTGCCGCCGAGGCGCTGGAGTCGGTGCAGACCGCCACCACCGTGCGGATGCGCAACGGCAAGTTGTCGATCACCGACGGCCCGTTCGCCGAAACAAAAGAGCAATTGGCCGGTTTCTACCTGATCGACGCCAAGGATCTCAACGAAGCGATTCAGGTTGCTGGTGATATTCCGGCGGCGCGGGTCGGCAGCGTTGAAGTGCGCCCGGTGCGGCAGTTGAATGTCTGAGGTCAAGGCGCGGGTCGAGCAGGTCTATCGCGAAGACTCGCGGCGGATCCTCGCGACGCTGATTCGCTTGCTGGGTGATTTTGACCTCGCCGAAGAAGCCTTGCATGAGGCGTTCTTCGTCGCGGTCGAACGCTGGCAGCGCGACGGCGTGCCGGACAACCCGCGCACCTGGCTGGTGTCCACCGGGCGTTTCAAGGCCATCGATGTGTTGCGCAGGCGTGCGCGGTTCAAGGCCTCGCAGCCGTTGTTGCTGGCGCAACTGGAAGAACTGGAACAGGCCGACTGGAGTGGCGAAGAGGTGGAAGACGATCGCCTGCGCCTGATTTTCACCTGCTGCCACCCGGCGCTGGCGGCGGATGCGCAAGTACCGCTGACCTTGCGCGAAGTCTGCGACCTGACCACCGAGGAAATCGCCCGCGCTTTTCTCTCGGCGCCGGCGGCGATTGCCCAACGCATCGTGCGCGCCAAAGCCAAGATTCGTGACGCGAAAATCCCCTATCAAGTACCGAGCCTGAACGAATTGCCCGAGCGTCTCGACAGCGTGTTGCGGGTGATTTATCTGGTGTTCAACGAAGGGTATTCAGCATCGGTCGGGGCCGAGTTGACCCGAGAGGATCTGACACGTGAGGCGATCAGGCTGGGGCGGCTGTTAATGGAGTTGCTGCCGGAGCCTGAGGTCATGGGGTTGTTGGCGATGATGCTGTTGCACGAATCGCGACGCTCTGCGCGCACTTCGCCGAGTGGTGAACTGGTGCTGCTGGATGATCAGGATCGCTCGCGCTGGGATGCCTATCTGATCGCCGAAGGTTGTGCGCTGGTCGAGCGCGCGCTGACCACGCGGCGGTTTGGACCGTATTGTTTGCAGGCGGCGATTGCCGCGGTGCATGCCGAGGCGCCGTCAGCGGCAGACACCGATTGGGCGCAGATCGTTGGTTTGTATGACGTGCTGTTGCGCGCGGTGCCTTCGCCAGTGATCGAGTTGAACCGCGCGGTGGCGGTGGCCAAGCGCGACGGGGCGCTGAACGGATTGAATCTGATTGAGGGGATTTTGGGACGCGGCGAGTTGCAGGATTACCACTTGGCGCACTCGGCGCGGGCGGAGTTTTGTCGGCAGTTGGGCAGGGTGGAGGAGGCGCGAACGGCGTATTTGCGAGCCTTGGAGCTGACCCGGCAAGAACCTGAGCGGCGGTTTATTGAAGGGCGGCTCATGGCGCTGGAACGGCCCTCACCCTCGCCCTCTCCCAGAGTGAGAGGGGACTGATTGGGGAATATTGGAGAAATTCACCGACTTGAAAGCTCAGCTGTGAATCCATAATCGACCCAGTCTGGTCGAGGTTTAAGGCCGTAATGAATCCATAATCGACTCGATTTTTCAGGTCGATGTATGACGCAAGAGAACTCGGTCGGTCCCCTCTCCATCCGGGAGAGGGCTGGGGTGAGGGGCTTCTGGCTTCAGACCAGCCAGCGATTGGCAGCGCCGCTATTCCAGCATCTTGCTCAACAACCAACTCCCCGCCGGCCCCGGCGGATACAACCGCGACCACAAGGCGTCGACAAACACCGGTTTCGGCCAGCCGCGCACTTTCAATTCCACCAGCAAATCGTTACCAAAGCGCTGCGCCAGCCAACGCGGCAACGGCGCCCAGCCAAAGCCTTTTTCGGCCATTTCCAGCAGCATCAGATAACTCGGCGCCGACCATACCCGGCCTTTGCCACGACTGTCATAGGGATTGACGATGGTCGCCAGACGCAGCTCGCGATGCTGTTCCAGGATGTGCTGATCAACATGATCAAGCTTGGCCAACGCGTGGTCGCGATTGACGAACAAGGCGATTTCCGTGCGCTCGGCCACCGTTGACGTCACCAGATCCGGCGGGTAGTGCTCTTGCATCTCGGCGAAGGCCAAGTGCGCGCGACCGCGCTGCACCAGTTCGATCAGGTCATCGCATTCAGCGATCAAACATTCCAGCTCCAGATCCGGATAACGCTGCTCAAATCCGACCAGCGCTGCTTCAAAACGGTACGACTGATAAGTGTCGGAAATCGCCACGGTCAGCTTCGGCTCGACGCCTTGGGACAGCTGCCGCGCGGTCATTTCCAGGCGACTGCTGGCCGCCAGGATCGCCTCGGCGCGTTGCAGCATCACATGCCCGGCCGGGGTCAGGGTCGGTTTGCGGCTGCTGCGATCAAACAACAGCAGATCCAGATCGATCTCAAGGCTGGCCACCGCCGCGCTGATGGTCGACTGACTGCGCCCGAGTTTGCGCGCCGCTGCCGAAAACGAACCTTGGGTGGCGGCCTGGACAAACGCCAACAGCACTTCATGCGAGATCATCAACTATCGCCTTGATCGATGGTTATTGGTTATTAAGTATCGATGTGAGCATAGATCATGGCAATCATCTTCACTCAAGGAGTCAGGCCATGATTGCCGACAAATCCATCACTGAACGTATTTTCCAGGCCGTTGGTTTCGAACTGCTGGCCATCCTGATCTGCACCCCGTTGCTGGCGTGGATCATGCAAAAACCGATGCTTGAAATGGGCGCGGTAACCGTGTTGATCGCGTTGCTGGCGCTGGCCTGGAACGTAGTGTTCAACCGTTTCTTCGACCGTATGCTGGCGCGCATGAACGTTGCGCACAACGCCTGGGTGCGCGTGGTGCACGCGCTGCTGTTCGAAGGCGGCTTGATCGTGATGGGCGTGCCGCTGATTGCCTGGTGGCTGTCGGTCAGCCTGTGGCAGGCGTTTTTGCTCGACATCGGTGTGTTGCTGTTTTTCCTGCCGTACACCTATGTGTATCACTGGGGTTATGACGTGGTGCGTGAGCGCTTCATGACCCGCCGCGTCTGTGAGGGGTAACCCATTTGTGAGGCACAGAAAAACCTGTGGCGAGGGAGCTTGCTCCCGCTCGGCGGCGAAGCCGTCGCAAAACCTGAGAATGCGGTCCACCTGAAAAACAGCGTTCTCTGGTTTAGGGGGCGCTTCGCACCCAGCGGGAGCAAGCTCCCTCGCCACAGTGGATGGTTCAAATTCTTGATTAGAGGAACATCCCGCCCGACGCCTCAACCCGTTGGCCATTGATCCACTGACCCCCCTCCGACAGCAGCAGCGCCAACGCCCCGCCAATATCATCCGGCTGTCCGGCCCGGCCCAATGCGGTATTGCTGGCGACCATCGCATTCACCGCCGAATTGTCGCGCACCGCACCACCACCGAAGTCAGTCTCGATGGCGCCCGGGGCGAGAATGTTCACGCCGATCTGCCGTGCACCCAGCTCTTTGGCCTGATAACGGGTCAGCACTTCCATCGCGCCTTTCATTGCCGCATAGGCGCCGTAGCCCGGCAGACTGAAGCGGGTCAGGCCGCTGGAAATATTGATGATCCGCCCACCGTCGTTAATCAGTGGCAGCAACTGCTGGGTCAGGAAGAACGGCCCTTTCAACTGGATGTTCATCAGCAGATCGAACTGCTCCGGCGTGGTCTCGGCAAACAGCGCATGCACGCCAATCCCGGCATTGTTGATCAGGAAATCAAAGCGCTGACGGTCGAACGTCTGCTGCAATGCCTGCCCAACACGTGTACCAAAATCGGCAAAGCTTTCGCTGCGGCCGACGTCTAGTTGCAGCATCACGGCTTTCGCGCCGAGTGCTTGCAGTTCGGTCACCAACGCCTGGGCTTCATCGGCGCGGCTGTTGTAGGTACCGATGATGTCGATGCCCTGAGCGGCGAGGTGCAGGGCGGCGTTTTTACCGAGGCCACGACTGGCGCCGGTGATCAATGCGATTTTGCGGTTCATGGGACGTCCTCGATTGCAGTGAGTGGTGATGGGGCTCAGTTTATTTGTCCGCCCTGAGGTGATAAACAGAGTGAATCCGGAATCACTGATCGGCTCAGCCGAACAATCAACGAGTGGCCCATGAACAAACTGGAACTGCTGCGCACCTTCGTCAGGGTCAGCGAACTGTCGAGTTTTACCCTTGCTGGAGAGAGCCTTGGCTTGCCGCGCTCGACCGTGTCCGAACATGTGCAAGCACTGGAAGCCTTGCTCGGTACGCGCCTGTTGCAACGCACCACACGCAAGGTGCAGGCGACGCAGGACGGTCTGGTGTTGTACGAACGCAGCAAGGATCTGCTCTCGCACATGGACGAGATCGAAGGGTTGTTCCGTCAGGACGAGGCTTCGCTGACCGGGCGCATCCGGGTCGACATGCCGAACATTCTTGCGCGACGCCTGATCATGCCGAGCTTGCCGCAGTTCATGGAGCGTCACCCGAACCTGGAGGTGGAAATCAGCAGCACCGATCGCCGCGTCGACTTGCTCAGCGAAGGCTTCGATTGCGTGGTGCGCATCGGCGCGCAGCCGGATCAGTCGGTGGTCGCGCGGCACTTGGGCGACTTCCCGATGGTCAATTGCGCCAGCCCCGCCTACCTCGAGCGCTACGGCGTGCCGCAGACGCTGGAAGATCTCGCGCAGCATCGACTGGTGCATTACGTCGGCGTGCTCGGTTCGCGTTCGGAAGGGTTTGTGTACGAGGAGGGCGGTCAGGTTAAACGCCTGCCGATGGCCGGCAGTGTGACGGTCAACAGCACCGATGCTTACGAGTCGGCATGCCTGGGCGGTTTCGGTCTGACCCAGGTGCCGCGTACCGGTATGCAGCCGCATCTGGAAAACGGCGAACTGGTCACTGTGCTGCCGCAATTCACCGCGCCGGCGATGGGCATTTCATTGCTGTACGCGCGGCAACGACATTTGCCGCTGCGGGTCAGGGTGTTTATGGACTGGCTCGGCGATCTGATTCGCTCTGCGCTCTAACTGACACCACACATCCAAATGTAGGAGCTGCCGAAGGCTGCGATCTTTTGATTTGGCTTTTTAAAAACAAGATCAAAAGATCGCAGCCTTCGGCAGCTCCTACAGGGGATTTGTGGAGGGTCAGAAAATTTGGGTGAACAGCCAATAGAGGCTGCCGGACAACAGAATCGCCGCCGGCAGCGTCAGTACCCACGCCATCAACAGATTACGGATGGTCTTCATCTGCAATCCGCCACCGTTGGCGACCATGGTCCCGGCCACACCCGAGGACAACACATGGGTGGTCGACACCGGCAAGCCAAACATGTCCGCCGCGCCGATGGTCAGCATCGCCACGGTTTCCGCCGACGCGCCTTGTGCGTAGGTCAGGTGGGTCTTGCCGATCTTTTCGCCGACCGTCACCACAATGCGCTTCCAGCCGACCATGGTGCCCAGCCCGAGGGCGATGGCCACGGCGATCTTCACCCACAGCGGAATAAACCGTGTGGCGTTGTCGATCTGTTGCTTGAACAGTTGCAGCTTGCTGCTGGTGTCGGCGTCAAAATTGCCGACCTTGTTCTTGTCCATCAGGCGAATGCTTTCGCTGGCCAGGTACATGTCGTTACGCACGTTGCCCATGGCTTCGGCCGGGACTTTCGCCAGTGAACCGTAGCCTTTGACTTCTTCACCGATGTGCCCGGTGAGGGCGGCGAGGGCGGGAATCAGTTGCGGCGTGGCGTCCTTGCTACGCACGTAATCGGAGAGCACCGCACGCGGATCAGCCGGCGTCGGCAGCGGGGCGCTTTTCACCAGCGCTTGCTGGGTGACTTGCGCCACGGCGGCAAACTGCAGCGACTGTTCCTCCGGCATGGTGCGATTCAAGGCGTACGCCATCGGCAGCGTGCCGACCAGAATCAGCATGATCAGGCCCATGCCTTTTTGGCCGTCATTGGAGCCGTGGGCGAAGGACACGCCGGTGCAGGTCAGAATCAGCAAACCGCGAATCCACCATGGCGGCGGTGTGTTGCCTTTCGGGGCTTTGTACAGCGAACGATTCTTCACGAAGGCACGCAGCGCCAACAGCAACAGGGCCGCACAACCGAAGCCCACCAGCGGCGACAGCAGCAAGGCGTAACCGATCTTGGTCGCCTGCGCCCAATCGACACCGCTGGTGCCGTCACGGCCGTGCATCAGGGCATTGGCCACGCCGACGCCGATGATCGAACCGATCAAGGTGTGCGACGACGATGCCGGCAAACCGAGCCACCAAGTGCCGAGGTTCCACAGGATCGCCGCGATCAGCAGGGCGAAAATCATCGAGAAACCGGCAGACGAACCGACCTGCAGAATCAACTCCACCGGCAGCAAAGCGATGATGCCGAACGCCACCGCGCCACTCGAGAGCAGCACGCCGAGGAAGTTGAAGAACCCCGACCACACCACCGCCACATTCGGTGGCAGCGAGTGGGTGTAGATCACCGTCGCGACGGCGTTGGCGGTGTCGTGGAAACCGTTGACGAATTCAAAGCCCAGGGCAATCAGCAGCGCCACGCCGAGCAGCAGAAACGGCGTCCACGTCGTGACCACCGTGCCGAGTTCGTGCATGTCGTGCATCAGGCTGTAGGCGGTGAACAGCATCCCCATAGCCAACACGGCGAAAAAGATCACATAGGTAAACGGGCCGGTTTTCTTGTCGAGGGCCGGCCTGCCGCTGGCGGCGGACGCAGGGCTGGCGGTCAGGGAGGGAGTAGCCATGGCAGGACAATCCTGAGCGAGGGAAGGAATGTCGCCCATGATCGTTGCAGAATGTTACAGAGAGACTGCGCCATGTCAGTGTTTGCGGTTTTAGCCCCACCGCTGATCTGAAGGTTGAAGAAGATCCCTGTGGGAGCGAGCCTGCTCGCGAAGACGGAGTGTCAGTCACCATCATTGTTAAATGACAGATCGCTTTCGCGAGCAGGCTCGCTCCCACAGGGGATCTGTGCTGGACATCAGGTTCGGTGGTTAATAATCCCCGCGCTTGCGAAACGCCCAACGCCCGGCTATCACGGTAAACGTCGCCACCAACGCAACCAATATCCAGAACCCCTGCGGATCCTGCGACAACGGCACCCCGCCGACATTCATCCCGAAGAAACCGGCAATGATGTTGATCGGCAGCGCCAGCACCGTGACCACGGTCAGGGTGAACAGCGTGCGGTTGCTCTGCTCGTTGAGGTTGGCGGCGATCTCTTCCTGCAACAGCTTGATCCGCTCGCCGAGGGCGGTGAGGTCGTTGATGATCAGCGCAAACTCCTCGGTGGATTTGCGCAGCTCCTTGACGTCCTCCTTCTGCAACCAGGGCGGTGGCCGGTTGAGCAGACGCAGCAGTGAACCCGGCTCCAGCGCCAGCAGCCGTTGCAGGCGCACCAGCACCCGGCGATTGGCACCGAGTTCGGCACGGTTGGTCGACAGCCGCGAGGAGAGCAATTCATCCTCGACCTGATCGACGCTCATGCTGGTCTTGCGCACGATCTGCGTCAGCACTTCGCCCTGATCACGGAGCAGATGCACAAGCAGTTCCGAGGGCGAACGAAAGCGCTCGCCGGCCTTCACCGACGAGCGCAATTTGTCCACCGAGTGCAGCGGTTGCAGACGTGCGCTGACGATCAGTTTGCTGCGCACACAGACCCACAGCGTCGACACGTCCGAGGAGACCATGCTGCTGAGGTTGAACACCACATCGTTGACCACCGCCAGCAACGCCGAATCGACGTGCTCGATGCGCGTCGACCGCGAGCCTTCGTGCAGCGCCTCGAAAAACTCTTCGGGCAATTGCAGATGACTTTTCATCCAGCGCTCGCACGCCGCATGCGCCAGATTGAGGTGCAGCCAAAGGAATTCACCGCTGTCGCTGTCGTCCTGCAAACAGCGCAATGCCGTGGCGGAATCGACTTCGCGGCCACGTTCGCCGGGCAGGAAGCGATAGCCATAGAGCAGGCCAAACAGATCGGGATCGCGATGGCTGATATCGAGGCTGTGGTTCATGAAGGCTCGCTGCGAGGAGGGTGCGTCGGTCGCGCAAATGGCAGGTTCACTGAGCCGCATCATCGCAATGTCACATGACGTTTATGTGACAGCAAAGTGACGTCAAATCAGCGACTTACCGACGGTCGGATTTTCTTCAAGAAGCGCTCTGGCGCGCCGATCACAGGTGCGTTAGGTTGCGCGCCATTGGCCATGAGCCAAGGCTCGCCGACAGGGATGTCCGGCAAAATTTCACGCCTTATCGGGCGTGCCTCATCCTTGTCCTGAGTATCTTTCGATGGTGCAAAAATCCCTGAGAGCGCAAATTCTCGCCCTGCTGAGCGGTAGCCTGCTGGCAGTGCTGTTGATCGCGCTGGCCTGTTTTCATTTCCTCTCCAACGGCGTGCAAAGCTACAGCCAGTTGATCGCCGGTCCCTTGCACACTTCGCAATTGATCGATGAAGCCAACCTGCAATTCAAGGTGCAGGTGCAGGAATGGAAAAACGTTCTGCTGCGCGGCAAGCAACCGGCGGATCTGGCCAAGTACTGGGGGCAGTTCGAAGATCGCCAGCGCGATGTGCAAAACATTCTCGGAGAATTGGCCGGGAAGAAAGGCATTGAGCCGAGTCTGAAAACCCGCATCGAACGCCTGCGTGAAGAACATCGCTTGCTCGGTGTTGCCTACCAGAAGGGCCGCGATGCCTACGTAGCAGCCGGTGGCGATCCAACGGCAGGCGACAGCGCGGTCAAAGGTGTCGACCGTGCCGCCAGCGATCAGATGAGCGAATTGGTGGCCGAACTGCGCAAACAGGGCACTGAACAATCGGCGCTGATCAGTGCCGACGCCGATCGCACCGTGTGGCTGGGGCTGTTGGTGATGCTCGCATCGGGCCTGCTGATCGGCCTGCTGAGCCTGTGGCTGGTTAACCGCAACCTGGTCGAACCGATTCGCAAACTGATCGATTACGTGACCCAGTTGAGCCGCGGCAAACTCGCCGAGCGCGTGGTCAGCGACCGCCAGGATGAACTGGGCAACCTCGCCGCCGCCGCCAACACCTTGCGCGATTTCCTCGCCGAAACCTTCACCCGTTTGCAGCGCAGCGCCAGCGATCTGGACAGTGCCAGCGGTGAGTTGAACGCCATCGCCACGACCATGGCTGGCGGCACCAACGAGCAGTTCAACCGCACCGACCAAGTGGCCACGGCGATGAACGAAATGTCCGCCACCGCGCAGGAAGTGGCGCGTCACGCCGCCGACGCCGCACGGGCTGCCGACGATGCCGACCAGTCTGCCCAGCAGGGTGAGAAGGTCATGCAGAGCACCATTCACTCGATCACCCAGATGCGCGGCGAAATCGCCAACACCGCCACGGTGATCCGTCGTCTGGAAGCCGACAGCGGCCGCATTGGCAAAGTGCTGGAAGTGATTCGCGGCATCGCCGAACAGACCAACCTGCTGGCGCTCAACGCCGCGATCGAAGCGGCGCGTGCCGGTGAGGCCGGGCGTGGTTTTGCCGTGGTCGCCGATGAAGTGCGCAACCTCGCACAACGCACCGCCGAGTCGATCATCGAGATCAACCAGATCATTCAGAGCGTGCAGACCGGTGCGGTGGATGCGGCGCAAGCCATCGACAGCGGCCAGTCGCGCAGTGATGAAAGCGTTGAACGGGTGACCCAGGCCGGCGCGATGCTGGAGCGCATCACCCACGCGGTGGAAGCGATCCGCGACATGAACCGTCAGATCGCCACCGCTGCCGAAGAGCAGACCTCAGTGGCCGAGGACATCTCGCGCAACCTTACCGAGATCACCTCGATTGCCAGCACCAACCTCGACAATGTGCAGCGCACCGAAAGCGCCAGCCAGAACCTGCATGCTCTGTCGGGGCAACTGAACGAAGTCACCGCGCGCCTGAGCGCCTGACGGCATTGAGCGTGTACCGGTTCGGATACCGAGTCGGTACACAATCGATCTCAAATTGAGGCGGCCGTGGTCGATGACCGGTTATCTATAACCGGCATTGGAGTATTTCCATGGTCAGCATCACGTCTGTTTCGATCAATCAGACCGTCAGCACACCCACCAGCAAAACGTCGATCAGTGACGTTGGTGACGACACGTCTACCTCAGCAACCGCCAGCACGGGCGCGACGGCCGATACCGGTAAAGTCGCCGCCGGTGGTGGGGCCGCTCCGGCGGGTGACAGCAGCTCCAGCAGCAGTGAAGAATCGGATTCGGTGAAAGAACTGCGCAAGCAGATTGCCGAACTGCAGAAGCAATTGCAGGAGGAACAGCAGGCGTTGCAAGCGGCCCAGGCGAAGCGGGAAAGTTCGGATGCCAAGGCTGCCGAAGTAGCCGCCGCACAAGCGCAGATCTCCGCCACCTCGGCGTCCCTGTCAACCGCCACAGCCTCATTGTTGCAGGCGTTGCAGGATTCCGACTCAAGCACCTCGGGTTCTTTGGTCAGCACCTCGGCGTGATGCCTTTTCCCCTCACCCTAGCCCTCTCCAAGAGGGAGAGGGGACTGACTGCTGTGACTATTCGAGGTACGCCGACCTGAGATTTCAAGTTGTACTCAGGTCTTGAATAGCCCCCGATCGGCTCCCTTTCCCCCTCGCCCCTTGGGGGGAGAGGGCTGAGGTGAGGGGGAGAAAATCTCGCTGACAACACATCAATAAAGCCAAACACCAGACATGAAAAAGCCGCACGATCTTTCAATCGTGCGGCTCTTGGTGGTGCGTTCAATCAAGTGTCTTGCTTGTTGCTCAGCACCTTGCCGGTAGTTGCATCAAAGTCCACGTCGAACTCTTTGCCATCAGCCGTTTTCAGCTCAACTTCATACTCATAACCATTGAAGTGGTTATCCAGGTCGGTGTCAGTAATAGTCGCACCCGGATGCAGTTTCAGCGCTTCGGCGTTCATCGACTCCAGCGACTTGATCTTGCCCGACTTAACCAGTTCAGGAATCTGGTCAACGCGAACATCAGCCTGGGCCAGGCCAGCGGTGAGGGTCAGGGCAGCGGCGGTAAACAGGGCAGTCAAAGTTTTCATCGGTTCGTTCCTTGGGTGATTTGTTTAAGTGGCCTCAGGTTAACCAGGCCAACTTAACTCACCCTTAAAACTGCGCACCGCCAGCGGACTCGAGTCTGCTGGCGATGCAGTTACTTCGGTCGCCGATCAGAACCCGTTGTTCTTCAGCACCTGATCAACACTGCCAGCCGCCGGGCGTTTGTAGAACTTCAGCAGTTCGCTGGCGCGGTTGGTGAAGATGCCGTCGACACCGGCCGCCATGACTTTCTCGAAGTCCACCGGCTCATCAACGGTGTAGACGTGCACCAGCATGCCCTGATCGTGGGTGTATTGGTTCATCCACGGTTGCACCAGATCCGAATAGCTCTGATCACCGCCCTTGGTCAGTTTCGCCGACGGGCCGGTGCCGATGGCCCCTTGCGACTTGGCGTAATCCACCCATTGCTTGAACTCGGCTTCGGACTTCGGCTCTTGTTTGCCGTAGAAAACGTTTTTGTCTTTCTCGCCGGATTCGGCAAAAGTCACTTTGGATTTCGGCTCGATGCTGCCTTCGCCGACCCACAGCAGGAGGATCTTCGGCACTTGCGGCATTTCTTTTTCCAGCAGGGTCAGGCTGTTTTTCTCGAACGTCTGCAGGATCACCTTGCCTTTACCCTGACCAACACCCAGTGCACTTTTCGCCAGCTTCGAACCGGCCGGGCTCAGCCAGCCACGATCCTGGAGTTTTTCCTTGAGGTCTTTCTCGATCCCGGGAAACAGCTGCGGCTCTTTGGTCTCGATGTACAGGCCCGGCTTGTGTTGCGGATTGGCCTGGGCGATGTCGATGATTTCATCGAGGGTGAGAATTTTCAGCCCGGCGTAGGACGGGCGCGCACGATCCGGGTACTTGGCGTTAAACCAGCTGCCAGCGTCGAGGGTTTTCAGTTCGGCCATGGTGAACGCGGTGGCCGAGGCATCCTTGCGCTCCGGAAACTTGGTGGCGACGTCGGTGGTGCGTTGCAGGTTGTCGTCGTGCAGGGCGAACAGCACGCCGTCCTTGCTGCGCTGCAGGTCCATTTCCAGGTAATCGGCGCCCAGGTCGCGGGCCAGTTTGTACGACGCTGCGGTGGATTCCGGGGCATCGAAGGACGCGCCACGGTGAGCGATCACCGCCGGGTGCGGGATGCCATTGGCGGCAGCGATCGCCTTCGGATCGCTTTGACTGGCGGCGTGCGCCTGACCAAGACCGAGCAGCAGGCTCAGGAGCAGAGCGCTTTTGGTGAAAGTGGCGGGCATGTTCGAGTTCCTTTCGCAGGGGGCATTTTCAAAGACGTACCTTTTAACAACTGAAGCGATTGCGTGCTATCGCAAGACCGACATAAACGTATTAAAAGCGATTTTTCCTGCACTTTTGTGGCGCGGTTTGCAGTACGCTTGCCCTCGGCAGACGTCCCGGCAGAGGGCGCGCCGTTCCGTTGCCCTGCGTGTAAACCATCGATCATTTTTCGTGAGGTTTACCATGCGCATCACCTCCCAACTCATCTGCCAGGCTGCCGACGATCTCAAGGGTTTTGTCGGCCTCAACCGTAAAACCGGTCAATACATCGTGCGCTTCAGCGAAGATTCGTTCGGCATGGACGTGGCGGATGACGGCATTATTCCTATGAATGAATTCGTCTGGGCGCCGGCGACGGCGCAGACCATGACCCTTAAACGCGAGTTGATTCAGCTGTTGCTGGATCAGAACATTGATGAGCGGATCAACATCACCGAACCGTTGCGGGTGTATATGAGCAAAGTTGAGGTGCCGGAGATTGTCGCGGTGCGCAGTCTGGTGCGGGGCTGAAGTTTTTTAGTGACCTGATTGCCGCCATCGCCAGCAGGCTGGCTCCCACACGGGATCTGTGGCGTGCACAATTCCCCTGTGGGAGCCAGCCTGCTGGCGATGAGGTCAGTCAATCCAGCACCAGACTCACTGCCCGAACCGGTACTCACGCTCAACCCGACACACCCGCGTATGAAACGCCGAATACCACTGCAAGCGCCCACGCTGCTGAATCAACCGATGCTCAGGGTTCTGCCGCCACGCCAGAATCGCCGCTTCGCTCTGCCAATACGACACTGTAATCCCCACGCCATCTGCGCCACGAACCGACTCTACCCCGAGAAACCCGGGCTGTTCGCGCACCAACAAATCCATGCGTTCAGCCGCCTCGGCATAGCCGTTGTCACCCTCGGTTCGGGTCGAGGTAAAAATCACCGCAAAGCAGGCAGTCATCCACGTGCCTGCGCGCAAGCTTGGACAAACGCGCGCACCAGCGGCGGCATCTGCCCTTTGAGCGCCGCGCGTTCCGGTTGAAACAACGTCGCGACAAAAAAACGGTGATCCTTGAGTTCAAGCGCGCGCAAATCCCCTGACGAATCATGACCCACGGCTTGTAGCCGGGCGTTCAACAGCTCTCGTTCGAACTGCGGATTCACACCGTAGCGGCAGTGGTAGCCTTCACTAATCTGCGACGTTTCGTACGCCTTGGCGATCAACGAGCCGGGCAGCAGATGAATGCTGTCCACCGCTTCGACCAGCGAACAGGTCAACGGTGTGAGTACCGCGCGCTCAGAGTCGGGCGATGTTTCACCATGTTCCGCATCGACCCAGCCCAGCACGTTGCGGGAAAATTCCAGCACCGCATGTTGAAAACCGCCGCAGGTGCCGAGGAAAGGGCGCTGCTGTTCGCGGGCAAAACGGATTGCTCGCAGTGCGCCGTCTTCACTTTTGTAGGGGCTGGCGGGTACGCACCAGAAACCATCGAACCGTTCGAGGGATGTATCGGCGTGGATCTGCTCGGTGGCCAGCCATTCGAATTGCACGTTCCTGTTTAGATGCTCTGCGACCAGACCGAGGGCGACGGGAATGGCTTGGTGGGCGGTGACTTGCGGGTCGTAATCGCCGATCAGGGCGATGGAAATGGCGTCCATGGGATTTCCTTGTCTAAATCAGCTGAGCTGAAACTTGCCTGTGGCGAGGGAGCTTGCTCCCGCTCGACTGCGCAGCAGTCGTCGCTGTTCAGTTTGATAGGGGTGGGTTCTGCTCCGCAGCCTGGCGGGAGCAAGCTCCCTCGCCACAAGTTGTCGGTTACAGGCACTCACTATAGATTGGCGTTCACGCACTCAATATGGGCGTTTCCCCAAGTGATCAATGCAGCCACGCACTATCAGCTCGACTACCCCGACCTGGCCCTGATTCTTGCCTTGGTGCGTGGCGGCTCTCTGGCCCGGGCTTCACAGCTGTTGAAGGTCGATGTGTCGACGGTGTTTCGCGCCGTGCGCCGTCTCGAAGCTGCACTGGGCCAGCAACTGTTCGAAAAAAGCCGCGCCGGTTACCTGCCGACAACTCTCGCGCAGACGCTGGCCGAGCAAGCCGAACGCGCCGAACAGGCACTGGAAGCCGCGCGTATCGGCGTGGAGCAGGGCGGCGAAGTGGTCAGCGGCACGGTGCGCCTGACTTGCACCGATTCGGTATTGCAGAGCCTGCTGCTGCCGGCGCTGGCGCAGTTCATGCCCAATTACCCGGCGCTGACCCTTGAACTGAGCACTTCCAACGATTTCGCCAACCTCAGCCGTCGCGATGCCGACATCGCCCTGCGTCTGACGCGTACACCGCCGGAGCATCTGGTCGGACGGCAACTGGCGAAGATTTCCTACCGGGTCTGCGCCAGTGCGCGGTACCTGCAGAACGTCGATGCGGCGGATCTGGCGGCGCTGACCTGGATCGCCCCGGACGACTTTTTGCCCGATCACCCGACCGTCGCCTGGCGTCGCCAGCACTTGCCCGGCGTCACGCCGGGGTATCGCTGCAACAGCATGTTGTCGGTGACGGAGCTGGTTCGTGCGGGGCTCGGCGTGGCGGCATTACCGGACTTTCTCATCACCGACGGTATGCAGGCGTTGAGCGAGCCGCTGCACGGCTACGACACCGCGCTGTGGCTGCTGACGCGCCCGGATTGCCGAGCTTTGCGCTCGGTGGTGACGCTGTTCGATGAATTGGGGCGGGCGCTGCGTTTGCCGTGATCAGCGCTGCGTGTTCTGGCGCATGTGAGCGTGCAGCTCGCTGGTCAAGCTAGCGATGCGTTCGGTGAGGTTTTTGGTCATCTCGGTGAGGCGGGTGTTCTGCTCCAGCAGCTCAAGCAGTTGCGCGGTGTTCTTCGCCGCTTGGGCCTGACGCTCGGTATTGGCCTGTGCCAGCGCTTCACGGTGTTGCGCGTCGGCATCGGCCTGCGCCTTGTCGCGCGCGGCCTGGCGGGTTTGTGCGAGCAGAATCAGCGGCGCGGCGTAGGCGGCCTGGAGGCTGAACGCCAGGTTGAGCAGGATGAACGGGTAAACGTCGAATTGCGTCACGCCCGACACGTTGAGGCCGATCCACACCGCGACGATCACGGTCTGCGCTCCGAGAAACAGCGGCGTGCCGAAGAACCGCGCAAAGGCCTCGGCCCGCAGAGCAAACTTGTCGTTGCCGAAGGTGGTGTTGAGGTGGGCGTGGGGGCGGTGGAAGCGCAGGTGATCGACGGTAGCTGTGTCAGGCGTTGCGGGTTTTTCAGTGGTCATGATGCACTCGGCAGGACTTGAGACTGAAGCTCACTATAGCCCTGCATTGCAGCTTATGGCCCTTTCGCGAGCAGGCTCGCTCCCACATTGGAATGCATTTCCCTGTGGGGGCGAGCCTGCTCGCGAAAGCCGCGCCTCGGTCTACTGACCCTGCATCAATTACCCCGGCACCCGCTCATTGGCAAACATGCTCACGGCATCCACCGCCTCACTGGCACCATCACGAATCTGCAGAATCACCGTCCCGGCCTGATTCGCCAACTCGACCCCTTGCGCAGCGCGACCCCGGGTGCCTTCCATGCTCTTGATGGCCTGGCGGGTTTCGCTCTGGATCAGCCCGATCATGTTGGAAATCTCCGAGGTCGAGCCGCTGGTACGCCCCGCCAGCAATCGCACCTCGTCGGCGACCACGGCAAACCCGCGACCCTGTTCACCGGCGCGCGCCGCTTCAATCGCAGCGTTGAGCGCCAGCAGGTTAGTCTGGTCGGCAATCGCGCGGATCGTATTGACGATGGCGGTGATCTGCTCGGAGCGCTCACCCAGTTGTGCAATCAGCGTTGAAGACTCGGCAATGTCTTCAGCGATTTCACGCATTTCACTGGCGGCCTGCTGAATCACTTGCGTACCTTGCTCGGCGACTTTTCGCGTCGCCACGGAGATGTGATACGCCGCGCTGGCACTGCGCGCGTCCTGCTCGTGTTGCTCTACCCGGGCGGTGACGTCGGAGGCGAACTTCACCACTTTGCACAAGCGCCCGGCCGCGTCATAAACCGGGTTGTAATTGGCTTCGAGCCAGACGATTTGCCCGCGTTTATCCACGCGTTCGAACTGTCCCTGGAACAACTCGCCCTGATTCAAACGCCGCCAGAAATCCTCATAGGCGCTGCTGTTGACCAGTGCCGGCGTGCAGAACAAACGGTGATGTTTACCTTTCAGCTCGGCGAGGGTGTAACCCATGCGCGTCAGAAAATTCTGATTGGCCGTGAGAATACTGCCGTCGAGGTTGAATTCGATGACCGCCATTGCCCGATCAATCGCCTGCAACTTGGCGTTGGCTTCGCTTTCCTGCTGCACCTTGGCGGTCACGTCCATGGCGTACTTGACCACTTTCACCACCCGTCCCGACGCATCCTTGATCGGGTTGTAACTGGCTTCCAGCCAGATCGGCTGGCCCTTACCGTCGACCCGTTCAAATGTACCGGACTGAAACTGGCCGTTTTTCAGGCGAGACCACAAATCGGTGTATTGAGCACTGCGCCCGAACTCCGGTGTGCAAAAGCGTCGATGCGGTTGGCCGATCGCTTGTTCTGCGGTGTAACCCATGGTCTTGAGAAAGTTGTCATTGGCACGCAGCACCACGCCATCGAGGTCGAACTCGATGACCGCCATCGAGCGATTGATCGCATCGAGCAGGCCGGCTTGTTCGGTAAGGGTGCGCTGAAGATCGTCGACGACGGCTTTGTGGCGATTGAAGAACATGTTCGCAGTACTCTGGAAGTGGGGAGGATCGAGGATTCAGTCCCTATTTCCGCGCCGGCAGACCGAATGCGCGGACGGCATTCGGCAATGACTGCTCAATGCCAGTATTCCTTAGCTGGCAGATGGCTACTTATACAAAACTTCATAAACTTGTACAAGAAAGTAATTTTTGTAATTTTGTATAACTTTTTAGGCGCCGGCGTTGTCTGTCGCGGCGCGGCTCAAGGCCACATTGATGATGTTGCGGCCCCTGTGTTTTGCGGTGTAGAGCGCTTTGTCGGCATCGTTCAGCCAGTCCAGTGCATCCTTGTACAAGGATTGATAGCGCGCCAAACCGATACTCAGGCCCACTCGCAACTCTGGCACGTGCGGATGACAACCGGAATTCAATGCTTAACCCGTTGCTCCCTCAAGGCTCCAGGCCTCGTGAAGCGGCAGCCTTGTCAGGATCACGCAGAACGGGTGCCAGGAGGAGGGCGGATCAGAGTTGATAGCAGGCGAGAAACATTTCCAGCGCCGATTCGGCGACGGTGATCTGCATGTCGACATCGAGGGCAGCACGGCCCATCGACATTTGCGGCCAAAAGCCAAAGGTCTTTAGCAAGCCTTGCACCTGATGCGCGGCAAATTCCGGATCAACCGGTTTCAGTCGACCGTCAGCCTGCGCGGCGCGAATCCATACGGTCAGGCCTTCCTCGCGCTCGCCCATGCGCTCGACCATGTTTTGGGCGCGCTCCGGCGAGTGAATGGTGGCGGCAATTGCCACCCGTGCCAGGGTCAGGAAATTCTCGTCGGCCATCAACTGCACTTTGGCCTGGAGCATCTGCCGTAATTGCTCACGCAGCGGCTGATCGCGGTTATAGACGACGGATTGCTCGGCGCTGATTCGTGTCCACAACTGGTTGAGAATTTCGGCGAACAACTCCTCTTTGCTGGGGAAGTGGTTGTACACCGTACGCTTCGACACACCGGCGGTGGCGGCAATCTTGTCCATGCTGGTGATCTCGAAACCGTTGGCACGGAATTCAGCAATCGCCGCCTGGATAATGGCTTCGCGTTTACGGTCGGTGAGGCGCTGTGGAGCTGTCATAAGTACGCTTCGGCAGAGAAAAGATGAAAGTACACTTGGCAGTTTACTTGTCATCCGCTTTGATGCAACCTAGAAACTACACCGAGCAGTGTAATGTTGCGTTAATCCTCGCAACCTAAAAGACAGAAGTTCGGCCTATGCGTGCAGCTTTGGCCATTTATCGTCCCACCGTGGAAAAACCGTGAATTGCGCGGTTTTTCTGGAGTCATTCAGTCATGGCCAATCCAGTTGCTAACCCGGATAACACATCCACGCCTGAAGCCTCGCGGCAGCATCAGGGGCTGTTTCGCAATCACGCACCCGTGCAACGCGAAGGCGTACGCAAAATGCTGCGGATCATGTGGAACATGATTTTCCACAAACCGCGCAACACCCGGCCCGCCGCACCTATCCCGGTGCAGGCGTTGACCCGGGAAGAGCTGTTGGCGGCGCCGAACCACAGCGTCTATCGCCTCGGTCACTCGACCCTGTTGCTGAAACTGCGCGACAAATTCTTCATCACCGACCCGGTCTTCGCCGAGCGCGCGTCGCCGGTGCAGTGGGCCGGGCCGAAACGCTTTCACCAGCCGCCGATCAGCATCGACCAGTTGCCACCGATCGAAGCGGTGATCCTGTCGCACAACCATTACGACCACCTCGATTACCAGGCTGTGCTCAGGCTGGCCGCCAAAACCAACCTGTTCCTGACCCCGCTGGGCGTCGGCGACACCCTGATCAAATGGGGCATCGAGGCCAGCAAAGTCCGCCAGTACGATTGGTGGCAGGGCGCCGAGATTGCCGACATCCGTTTCGTCGCTACACCGTCGCAGCACTTTTCCGGCCGTGGCCTGTTCGATGGCAACAGCTCCCTGTGGGCGTCGTGGGTGATGATCGATGGCGACACGCGGATCTTCTTCAGCGGCGACAGCGGCTACTTCGACGGCTTCAAACGCATCGGTGAACAGTACGGCCCCTTCGACCTGACCCTGATGGAAACCGGCGCCTACAACGTCGAGTGGCCACACGTGCACATGCAGCCCGAAGAAACCTTGCAAGCGCACATCGACCTCAAAGGCCGCTGGCTCTTCCCGATCCACAACGGCACGTTCGATCTGGCGATGCACGCCTGGCACGAACCGTTTGACCGGATTCTGGCACTGGCGTGGGAACGCAGTATTTCCATTACCACGCCGCAAATGGGTGAGGTGTTTAACATCGCTCAACCGCAACGCGGGGAGGCGTGGTGGTTGGCGGTTGAAGGGGAGAGTGAGGGAGTTGTGCAGAGCGCTTAATGAGTTTCAGGTTAAGCAAACACCACTTCAATTCGGCCTTCTTTCCGTGATCGGGGGGCCGATTTCACTACGATCTGCACGTCTCGCCCGAGATGTGAAAGACATTCCATCATTTTGGCTTCACTGATCCCTCGAAATTTACCCCGCAGCATTTCGGAAAGTTTTGGCTGGGATAATCCAAGGATTTCAGACGCCTGAATCTGAGTGAGATGGCGAGCCTTGATGATCTCGCCGATCTTCGCCGCGAGCTGCGACTTAACCTGCATTTCACTGGCATTGGGCAGTTCAAGGTCTTGGTAGACGTTCCCGCTACCCTTTTCAATTTCTATCATTTTCTGATCCTTTCGCGTGATCCTGAGCGGCTCGAAGACGGTTTCGTATCAGATCAACGTCGGACTGAGCCGTTTTGATTCCGGTAGTCGACTTCTTTTGAAAGCAGTGCAATACATAAATGGCACTGCCGAAACGAACCGTATAGATGGCACGGTAGGTGTTGGTGTCGAAGTTTTCGATCAGCTCCAGTACACCTGTGCCTCCAAACCCTTTCAGGGGCTTTGCATCTGGATGCTTCAAACCACTCTGGGCCAAATCCAGTGCATAACCAAAAACATCCTGTACGTCTGTGGGCATCTGCTTGAGATCTTTCTTGCTACTGCAAACCCACAAGAGCGGCTTCCTTGCACTCATGCGAAAATATACCTATTTAGGAATAAAGATCAACCTGTCCTTTCAATCAGCCATCGCAAAATCCCCACGCCCCACCGATTCCAACGACGCACCCTGAACACTCGCACTACGCCCCGGCGCAAACCCGGGAAAGAACACCAACCCCTGCGCTTCGAACCGATACGCCAACGCCAGTCGCGCCGCATCCGCGACATCCTGCTGCGCTTCAAACCGATGAATGTCTTCAACCGAAACCTCAGCCTCCCGCGAGAGCTGTTCCGCGCTCCAGCCCAGCATCGCTCGGGCCTGGATGCAGTGCGTCGGGGTGAACTGGAAAAGGGCAATGCGTTCGAGGATGTGGTTCATCGCAAGAGAGGCCATGGTGTGCTCCGGGCTCAAGAGTGCTGATTGAAAATGTACTGTGTTTTTGTACAGTTGTTTTCGGCCGGGATCAAACGCATTTTTTGATTTGCGCTAGTTAACCGCCTCCAACCAGACGGACGGTGCCTGCCCGAGAATGCGCCGGAACATCGTAGAGAACGCCGCCGGGCTTTCATAACCAAAGTCCAGCGCGATGCGCGTTACTGCTTCACCCGAGGCCAGTCGCGCCAGCGCCAGAACCACGCAGGCCTGCTGCCGCCATTGCCTGAAGCTCAATCCGGTCTGTTGCCGAAACAGTCTGTTGAAGGTGCGCAAGCTTATGTGTAACTGCTCGGCCCACTGCTGTGGAGATTGATGGGCGTACGGCTGATGCAGAAAGGTCTGACACAGGGACAGGAGCTTTCCGTCAGTCGGCAGCGGAATGTGCAACGGCAGCGGTGCACTGCGCATCAGTTCATGCAGCAGCAGGTCGATCAACACGCCATCGCGTCCGCCCAAGTCATAGGTCAGCGGTAACTCCACGGCCTCCATCAGCAAATGCCGCATCAACGGCGACACACTGATTACCTGGCAGCGCTCGCCCAAATCGACTACGCCCGGCTCGATATACACACTGCGAGTGCTGACCCCGAGCATCAACACCTCATGCGCCACCCCAGGCGGAATCCACACCGCCCGCTGCGGCGGCACCACCCAATTGCCGTCATGGGTGCTGACCTGCATTACCCCGGTCGCGCCGTACAGCAATTGCGCCCGCCGATGCGTGTGAAAGGGCAGCCGGTGACCGTGGGAATAATCCGTACCGATCGCCACCACTGCGCGCGGCGTGTCATCCAGCAGATTGATCGAAACATTGCGCATCAGGCGTTTCCCGGTGATTGGCGTAAACGCAAACATTATTGGCTGAGTTGCTGAAGCAGGCCAATCGCTGCCGCTCTATCGTCGATCGCTCTACCTTCAGGGACGCTCGATATGTTCTATTTACTGCTGACCCTCTTCGGCTGCCTGACCGGCATCACCGCCGTCCTGTTCGGCTTCGGCGGCGGCTTCGTTGTCGTGCCGCTGCTGTATCGCATGCTCACCGCCAGCCACGGCGCCGACGACCCGATCGGCCAATCGGCGATGCACATCGCCGTCGCCACCTCGACCTGCGTGATGATCGTCAACGCCCTGATCGCCACCGACAAACACCGCCGCGCCGGCAATCTCATCCGTCATTACTTATGGCCGTTGGGTGGGTTTATCGGATTGGGTGCGGTTGTGGGCGCAATAGCCGCGGTTTGGGTTAGCGGCGAAGTGATTCGCTACGCGTTCATCGGCTACCTCGGCGTGACCATCGTCGATTGCCTGCTGCGACGCGGATTTCTCACGCAAAACACAGACGTCATCCCACGCCGACTTGGCGCTATGGAAACTTCCGCAGGTGGTGTAGGCATTGGCGTCATCGCGACGTTTCTCGGTGTAGGAGGCAGCGTCATGACCGTGCCGTTGTTGCGCCGTTGCGGACTGAGCATGTCGCAAGCGACGTCCATGGCCAATCCACTGAGCGTGCCGGTGGCAGTGGCGGGGACGCTGACGTACATGGCGTTGGCCGGGTTTAGTCAAGCAGAGCTGGGGGCGTGGTTTGTCGGGTATGTGGATCTGCTGGCGTTTGCGCTGCTGACGGTTGGCTCGCTCATCGGGATTCGCTTGGCCGCGCCATGGATTGGGCGGATCCCGGATCGGGTGCATGCCTGGGTCTATATTGGGTTGCTGATTATTGTGCTGTTGTGCATTTCGGTTAAATGAATCATTGCCAGGCTACAGCGGAAGAAACCAAAATCGATAACTGAGCGCCATACTCCAGCAACTGCCAGAGAACCCGGATGTTGATCTTCAATTGCACCGAAGCCGCCAGCAAATTCTTCAGCCGTGTTCACAAGGGCAAAAAGATCACGCCGGTGGATGCTAAACCGCCGTCCGCAATCATTGAAGATGATGAGCTGAGCGGCGCTGACGAGCAGTGGCTGGTGCACGCGATAACGGTACAACGCAAGCATGTGTTGCTGGTCATTCACGTTCAAACCCGCTATTGCCTGATTTTCGCTGATGCGAAAAAGGCTGACACAGAAGACTTTGTTGATCGATTTGTGGATCGTTGGGTCAAGGGGATAGTGATCAACGCCCATCATCATGACCTCGGGCAGTGGCTTAACCCGGAGTTGATGTTGGCGCGGCTGAAACAGACTTGTGAGCATCAACGGTTCTATCGACGTAGCCACCGCAGCGCTCAAAAACACATTGATGAGATTGCATGGATTTTCCAGGACAAGGTCGCCCATACGGGGTCTTTGCCACCGGATGAAATCACAGCGATGGTATTTGACGAGCAAATGAATGACACGCCGAGGAACAGCAAGGGCGCCAAGTCTTACTACTTTCCGGATGAGGAAATGGCGCTTCACTGGCTACGTCACTACTGCTTTCTCGATGACGTCCAGCTTCATACTGCCAAGGAACGTCGCCAACAAATGGCGCGGGAAATTGCGGCGCTGGAGCACGAAGCCTGGCTTAAAAAGTACGAGCAAGAAAACTCGAATAGTTAAGCGGCCCCCGCCATAATCCGCAGCGTATTTTTCAGCGTCGGTGCCTATACGCCGACGCGACCTCCGATTCCTTCAAGGATTGATTCATGCTCAAGGGACTGATGCGCCTGGCGCCATATGCCGCGGCGCTGTTCACACTGATTTCCACTGCCCATGCCGAAGATGGGCGGCGCGTATTCACCGGTACGCTGGGTAAGACTCCGATTGTCGTGGAGCTTAATACCACACAGCCGGATGAAGTGACTGGGCGGTATTTCTACGAGAAATATCATCGCGATTTGCCTCTCAGCGGCGCGTTGCAGGGCAGCACACTGACCTTGACCGAGGGCAACAATCGTTACGGCGACGACAAGCCGCTGCCAACGCTGAAACTGGAAGAGACCGGCGACGGCTGGCAGGGCGAGTGGCAAAGTCCGAAGGGCAAGAAACTGTCAGTGCAACTCACTGAGGCCAAAACTCCAACGCCAACCGCTAACACGCTGCCAATCATCGCCGCGCTGCCGAGCGGCGAGTTGTACGAATACTTGCGAGTGCAGGGGCTCAATCTCAAAGCCACGAAGAAAGAGACCTTCATGGGCTACACCCTGCAATGGTGGACGGAGCCCGACTCGAAAATTGCCTTGTTCAGTGTGGAATCCGGTTTGCCGAAAGATGATCTGCAGCGGGTTAATCAGCAATTGCTGGGACGGCTCTGGCTTGAAGTCATCCGTTATCACAGTTGCCAATTGAGTGGCGGAGAGAACGTCGATTTCATGCAACAGGCAGAACCGAAAATGATCTCGCCAGCCGTGGTCAGCCTGAATATCTCGACCAGCTATTACTGCGGCGGCGCGCATCCCGACTTCGGCGATTCACCCCTCAATATTGATGTAAAAACCGGCCACCCATTGTCACTCGAAGATGTCTTTTGGGTCGGTAAGGGCACGCCGATTTTGCATGCCGAGCGCGACAGCCTAGGCGACAAACCGCTGAGCAAGGACGAAAGTAACGCGCGCTATCAGTACGTGAGCAAAGAGTTGGTACCTTGGGTGATCAAGCAATTCACCGCCCTGTACCCCACAGAAATGAAGGCTCCGACGGGAGATGACGACTGCAACTTCCAGGATGAGAGCATCTGGGGCACTTCACCTTGGTACTTCACCGAGAAGGGCTTGTACCTCGGCGCTTACTTCGCTCGCGTACAACGCTCTTGCGATAGACCTGACTGGTCGATCCTGCCGTACTCCCTCGTCAAACAACACCCCGGCGCCGTCACACTGCAACTGCCCCAGGGCTAACCGTCACTCCAGCCCCGGTGCTTCACGAATAATGAAGTGATCCAGGTTCTCGATATTGGCATTGAAGACCTCGAAAGGCTTTTCGGGGTTCTTCTTGCCGGGCACTTGTTTCAACTCCGGCGTCACCCCATAGAAGAAACAGAACAACGCCTTGTCGCTATCCACGGCGTGCTTGATCTCTTCCAGAAACGCCTTGCGCTTGCGGTAGTTGTCGATCAGCTTCTTGTTCAGATAAACACTGACCGGATACGGCTTCTTCTTACTGTCCTCGGGCTTCTTGAACCAGACCTTGTCCTCGAAATCGATACGAAAACTGGCACCGCTGTGGAAGTCCTCGATCTTCTTGATCCGCCCCCAGTAAATCAGCCCCTTGTTGTCCGTCAGATACTCGATCTTCTTGAAGAACGAACTGTACGGCGCCGTGTGCTCGCCGACCTTCAACGGCATGCGCTTAAGCAACTCCTTGTCCGCGAAGTTGGAAACAAAACACTCCACCGGATGCGCAAACACACTGGTCTTGTCCGGCGCCGACTCACGATTCGCCGACTCTTTACCACTGTCCGCCGCCACCCGCACCGGATCATCTCGCAACACATCCGCCAACCCCGCTGGCGCGACAGGCTTGCGCACATACTCACGGCGGGTCAGTAACAACTCCGACGGGAAGTGTTCCTCCCGCCCGTCATCCAATTCACCATCCGCCGTCTCAACGCCAGACGCCGACGCCTTCAAACTCACATACGGACAACCCGCCACATGCTGCGTCGTGGGCAGATTCTTGAAGTGCGGCGTGCGCACGTAATTCACATTCTTGGCGTTGAACGTGCCCAACTCGTTGGACGCCTCGAACGCCGAACGGCAGGCATCGTTGGGGCAATGGAAGTGTTCCTTCGCAGAGTCAAACGCCACCGTCTCATCGAAATTGAGATCGCGAACATCATAGATCGACAACTTGTCGTCGAGGCTGAGGCAGTAGGCGAGATCGAATTTCATGGCGGGGCTCGGATCCTTGAGTGGGGAAGGGTATTAATAGCCGGAGGTAGCGCGGGTTACCAGTGATGGATCTCGCCACCGAGCATCAACAGAACAGCCATAAAACCGAGATTGCCAAACAGGAAGGGGTGGCTGCATGTAATGTTCGTCCATGTGCGTGTTCGAGAGTGCGCTCGGTCACGGTAAGCGTTGTTCAGCAGCACACAAAAACTGTGGCGAGGGAGCTTGCTCCCGCTGGGCTGCGAAGCTGCCCCAAACCAGCGAATGCGGTTAGCAAGGCAAGCGGCAATTATTCCTTTTCTAGTCTTCCAATGTTGTCATAAAGCCAAGCAGTGAAATCCTCTCGGTCATCCGAATGGTGGCAACGCTGGTGACAGTTGGGACATAACGCCACAACATTCGAAGGAAGGTCCGAACCCTCTTGCGACATATGTTTAACGTGATGGGCTTCCAGAAACGGTTTCCCATTCTTTTTAAATGGAGCTGGTTCGCCACAACCTTCGCACTTTCCGTTGGCCTGCTGACGAACCCAGCCCCTCAATTCAGGATCGCGAAAGTAAGTCTTTCTGGTGGTTTCGGTCCAAACAGGAGTTTTTATTCCTTTTGGGACGTATAGGAATGGCTGCCGCTCAAATTTGGCCGCTCGCTGTTCTAGCTTTGCTTCGTCCGCCGTGGGATCAGAGTCCTCAGGAGTAACAACGCTAGAAGCATCGAGCGCTGTGCGAATGCTACGCGCAACATTAGCGCCGACATTCTTGGCAGGTTTGTAACCCTTGATAGGTTCACGGCCCAACTCGACCATGACGGAAGAAATATTCTGCATCCGAAACTCGATAGAGCTCTTGGTTCGGTCGGCCAATACGCCCTCGCGAAGTACACGATTCTCGTGTGCCTTGTTGTATGTCAGTTCTTTCTGTTCACACGACCACATCCGGAGATAAGCATCGACCGCCGCCTGAATCTCTACGTCACTCCAGTCGCTGTTACTTTTATCCATAACCATACAATTGCCGAGGGCTGAAAACCCTCGGACGATACTGAGTGGCCATCACGGCTGTCTAGGAAATTTCCTACAGAAATGAGCGACAGGTCTTGCAAGTGATCCCGCAAGCAGCACCCAACCCATTGCGGTGATGGTGTTGAGTGCGCGCAGACTGACATCTCGATTGCAAATGTCGTCTTGACCCACAACGTCAATCGACGTGAGCGGCAATAGACCGCTAAATACCCGCTGCTGGTCGAAGTCTGACGTTCGAGAAGAACGGGCGTTTCTGACCTTCCTTAGAGGAAACCATAGGTTAAGAGCAGAAAAGTTCTGGTTTTCGACTGACTCAGCATTTTTTGAACAACAAGCAGAGATGCATCAAAAAGCGGGGTGCACTTCAAACATTCCTTGGTCGGTTTTCATGCACCTGTTTGGTGCGCATGAGAATAATTATTTTCCACAGAAAAATGATGACACATTAATTAAGACTGGATATTCTCTGGCCGAGCAGAAAGGAATCTCGTTGCACTAACGTGCTCCCATGTTATCGGACAAGGATGTGACATACATGTCTTCCCTAATGACTTCGCCTGCAACTCTCTACGAAACCGTCGGTGACGGCGTAGAGTCCAGCAATGCCTCATGGAGTTTCGGAGGCACGACCCCGCAACACTTTGACTCCCATGTATCGAAATCCGTACCTAAATATAAGGACGGGCACGATATCGTTCTGTCGCTCAGTGACTTTTTTGTAAAGAGCGACAGCACCTGTTACGAACTGGGTAGTTCTACCGGCACCCTTACCCGGCAACTCGCACAGCGGCACTGCGCCTCGGCAAAGTGGGTGGGCATTGATGTGGAAGACGCCATGACCCGCAAGGCGAATGAGCTTCTGAGCGCATCGCCGCAGCACAATGTCAGCTTCGTTACCGATGACATCCTGACCTTTCCTTATGAAAAAAGCGATCTGATAGTTGCGTATTACACTATTCAGTTCGTGCACCCGCGTATTCGCCAGGCCTTGTTCGATCGTATCTACGAATCGTTGAACTGGGGCGGTGCTTTTATCATGTTTGAAAAAGTACGCGGCCCGGATGCGCGCTTTCAAGACATCCTCAGTAGTCTGTATGTAGATTATAAGCGCGACCAGGGTTATAACGCCGATGAAATCCTGGCGAAGACAAGAAGTTTGAAAGGCGTACTTGAACCTTTTTCCACGGCCGGCAATATGGATATGTTATCTCGCGCCGGTTTCAAGGATATAACCAGTATATTCAAGTACATATGCTTTGAAGGTTTCTTCTGCATCAAGTGACCGGGATGTCATCGTGAGTACAACTATAGAGCAACAGTATTTGCAAGTTTTGCAAATGCCTGGAAAGTTTTGCGCGCAGAAAATGAACTGTGAGTTGTGCAGTTCCAAAGCACATTGGGTTTTACTGGAAAGTGTCCAGGGTCCTGGTGATCAGGCCGTGGCATTGCCTGTGCTCGGCTGCCAGGATTGCGGGCATATTTTCCAGCAGTACCGCTTCGATGAAGCCTTTTACAATGCTTACTACGACAAATTCTACCGCCTGACCCTGTTTGGCAATACGGAGCCGGAGCGCGCCTTCTTTCTGGACCAGGTCCGCCGTGGCGAACACCTGTGTCGGTACTTGCACGATGTGCTGCCTGCCAAAGGCAAACTGCTTGACGTCGGTTGTTCCGCCGGCGGCTTGATGATTCCCTTCGCTAAACGGGGATGGACTGTCAGAGGCAACGACCCCGACCGCGCCTATGTGGAATACGGCAAAAAAATCGGCCTGGATATCGATCTGGTGGGCGCCGAACATATGAGCCCTAGTGGTGATTACAACCTGATCATCATCAACGGTTCGCTGGAACATGTTCATGATGTCAACCAGGTCATGCAACTTTGCCGGAAGGCCAGTGCCGAGGACGGGTTGTTGTTGATTGAGGGGCGCGCGCTGGGTTATGGCATCGAGCAAGGGTTTCTGACGCATAACCATCGCCGTTACTTGAGTGCCAGCAGCATCGAGTACTTGATGTGCCTGCATGGTTGGGAACCGATCCGGACCACCCACGAGCCGGTGTGCGGGCCGACCAGGCCGGGAGCGGTGTTCGTGCTGGGCCGCGCCTGTGCCCAGCCTGCCACCGAACGCCTCGAAAGCATCAAGGCTCAGGGTCGCAAGGCACTTCAGGAGTCTTACATGCCCAGCCTGCACGCGTTGCGAGCCCGCGCATGAGTGCCTCGGCCTGCGTTCTCGAAAAGTCGAGCATCCAAGCCCATCCCTGCTTCAGGGATGACCTGGTCGTGACCTCGCCGCCTGCCGATTCGGTGACGGGGCGCTACAACCTCTACGACCCTCGTAATGATATTGGCTTTGAGCTGGGCAAGGCCGAGTACTCACTCGCGTTGCTCTTCGATGGCCAGCGAAGCCGGCAAGACATTGCCGACGCCGCCCTTGCGCAGCATCGAATAAAGGTCAGCCCTGAGAAGCTCGCGCAGTTCGAGCGCAAGCTACTCAATCTGAAGTTGCTGAGCAGCGAGCGAACCGCTCATAAAAAGGATCTGCGTGATCCCGCCACGGGTATCACCTACGGTCCGCTAAAAGAATATCTGCTGATTAATTTGGTGAAAACCGATCCGCAGCCTCTGCTCGATCATATTTACCGGTGGGCGCCCTGGTGCTGCCGCGCGGTATTCATTTTGCCGCTGCTGGCATTGGCCCTGGCGAGCTTCGTGTACCTGGGCATGCACTTCGGCACGTTCCTGGCCGATGTCGGCGAGACGTATATCCACAGTTACCACTGGTTGCTCTGGCACTTCCCGGTCATTTTGACGTCCATCGCCCTTCACGAACTGGGGCATGCGATGGCCTGTCGTCACTATGGGGTCAAGGTTAACGATTTCGGAATCGGCATCTACGTGTTGCTGGCCACCGGCTGGGTACGTCCGGTGCAAACGCAATGGTCGCAGCTGCCACTGAACCAGCGGGTGATCACCATTCTGGCAGGACCCTTGGTCAGCCTTCTGTATGCCGGCGTGGGTATAGCCCTGTGGGCAATGTTCCGTGATACCCAAGGCGTTTTACCGGCTCTTTTTGTCGTGATGATCGTGGCTTCGTTCATTTCCCTGATACCGACGCTGCTGCCCATCTTCAATGGCGACACGTACCTGGCCATTACCGAAGTGCTCGGGCAGCCACGCCTGCGCCAGCGTGCTTTCAACCATGTAAAGCGCCATTGGCGTACTGCGCCGCTGGAAACGGTTTCCCCTGCATTGCGCAGGCTCTACTGGGGGACATTTCTGTTGACCTGCCTGGGCTGGGTAATCGCCTGGTGCTTCACCGCAGCCACCTTGATTCGCCTTTTCAACCACCCATAAGGACAGTGACATGACTCAATCTACTGTGACCCCGGCTATCGCCAACGCGGATGAACTCACCACCGAATCCACCACCAACGTCGCACCGCAAGCCCTCAACGAAACGGCGTTCGAAGAGTTTGATCTCGACGATATCGAAATCATCGAAAGCAAAGTTTTCGCCTGATCGCTTCAAACGCTTCCTCGGCGTTACGTCGAGGGAGCCATCCCCTTCCTCTGACTGGGCAACCACATGGCTCACTTCGTTAAGCCCGAACCGATTGGTGTGGGTATCCAGTACAACCCCGAGATTCTCGACTGGTTTCCCTTTGAGGACATCGAAGTCGATGTGCTGGAAATCCTTCTCGACAACATCATGGCCCCCATGGACGGCCCGCAGATTATCAGGCCCGCAGCCAAGGACATGATCAATCGGCTGGCTGAGAAGTTCACCTTGCTGGCGCATTCCAATTACGGTTGCGATTTCGGTTTCAGCCCTCTCGAAGAAACCGCCGCTGTGCAACGCCATGTGCCCCTGGCCAAGATGCTGAACAGCCCATGGGTCGCCAACCATTGTTTCTATGGCGACAACTCCTGGCTGGACATCTGGAGCAGCCCGCTGCAGTTTTCCAATGCCGAGGTGCTCCGTTGCGCCGAACGCGCAAAGACGTTGCAGGCCCATTACGGGATGCCGCTGGCCCATGAAAACGCTGCCTATTACCTCCAATGCCCGGGCGCGGAAATGCGTGAAGCTGAGTTCCTGGCCCGGCTCGTGCAGCAGTCCGGCACCTTTTTGCACCTGGACTTGCACAACATCTACACCAATCACTTGAACCTGAAAAATTTCGACTTGCGCGACTACCTCGACACCTTGCCATTGGACAAGGTGATCTCGGTGCATCTGGCGGGTGGCAGCTGGCACGAAGGGCTTTACCACGACTGGCATGATTCGTGTGTGCCTGAACCTGTCTGGGATCTATACGAGGAGCTTATGTCTCGTACCCGGCCTTCGGCGATCATCCTGGAATACCAGGGGCAGGCCCACCATGCGCTGACACGAGTGATGGACGCCAGCGACGAACACATGATCGTCACCGATGTGCGCCGCGCACAGAAAATCTGGAATCACTACACCAAACCGGTTAAGGAGCTGATGCATGGATGCTGAGCAGGTCTGGAAGCTGTGGCGACGCCTGCTACGCGATGAAACACTGCAGCAGCAGTTGTACGAAGCCCAGGGTGCGACTCAATGGCTGGAGCATTATCCCGATGACGAGCGGGCGATTTTGCAGGTGTATGCCAGTCAGTTTGAGAGGGTGAAATGGTTCGTCGAGAACTATCAGTTCCGCTTGGTCAATTCGTTTATCAATGCGCTGGAAACCGGTGCCCCGTTGACGTTGCGCGCGTTGCTCAACATCGGGCTGGATCTGCCCGCACTGTCCAAGGCATTTCTGCGGCAACAAAACTGGCTCGATTATGGGCCAAGAGTTTATGGCTATTGCGATGCGGCGCTGGGGTTTCTGCTCGAGCGCCAGGAACTCGCTGATTACCCGCAGATCCGTGACCTGATGGGGCTTGAGCGCGAATGTGTGCGCCTCTACACCGGACTTGTGGACACCTGCGCCGTGGTGCCGGGCCATTATCAACGCACCGACGGTGCACGCATTTACCAGAGTAGCTATGCGCTGTCGCAGTGGTTGCGCGACAAAAGCCTGTTGGGGCGAAGCCGCCCGGAGGAAACCAGCCAACACATCCTGGTGTATTTACCTGAGCCTGAGGCCCGCCATAAATTCACGCTCATAAGCCCGCGCGCGGCGCACCTCTATAGATGCCTGGAGCAACCGCAGTCACTCGCCACTTTGATGCAGATACTGAGTTCCTCCGCCACCGCGCAACTCAGCAGTGAAGACCTGTCATTGCTCGGTAAACTGCAGCAACTCAACGCAATCAGGATGCCGGTCTAGAACATGGAAAGCTCACAATACTTCTGGCTGCGCTCGACCGGATTTCCCATTCATCACTTGACCGATCTGGGCCGGTTCGCCGACCTGCCATCGTGCCGCGTCTTTGAACAAGACTTTCGCTCACAGCAGGCGTTGAAGGCAACGTTGCTTGAGAAAGCCAACGCTCACTCGCCCCAGGCCTGCCGCAAACTCATCCGCAAACTCAACGAGCACCAGGTCCTGCAACTCTCTGACCTGCCGGAAGTACTGCGCGAACCACTGGCCGAGCCTTTGCAGCAATGGAACGGTTTATTGGAGCGGACTGCGGCACGTGAAGAGGCAGCCCAGGAATATGACGCCTATCTGGAAAGTGCCCGCCAAGGGTTGATCGACTTCCTGGATGACGACGCGGTCGCCGAGGCTTTATTCATATCCAACCCCTCGGCGATGACACGTATCCGTGAGCTGGTCCGGGATCGGCACGGCAGAAACGATACCCGCAAAAAGCAGAAGCTGCGTTTGGGCTGGAGTTACGCGCAACGTTTTTGCGCCAAGAACGATACCTCAAGTTTTTTCGGACCTTTGGCCTGGGGCCGATTCGATGCCAACCAGACTGACAATGTACGTCTGACCCAAGGTGACACGGCGTGGATCAAGGAGCGCCACACATTCTTCGAGAACTGGGTGGTGCAGCGGCTGGTCGAACAGATTAACCGGCAATGTCCAGACACCGACCGAATGCCGCTGCAGCTCAATACCGGTTGCTATCTGCAAGAACAGATCCTGTTCATGCCAATTGGCAAAAGCCAGCGCCTCACCCCGCAAACCGCTCGGGTATTGCATTACATCAGCGACCAACAGGGTCACGAGCCCACGCTTGCAGGTATGTTGAACGCCTGTCCGGAAGTCGCGCCCAGCACGCTGCGCGACCTGCTGGAGCACCTGGTGAGCAAACGGATCGTACGCCGAGGCTGGCAAGTATCGCCTCGCGAGCGCCACCCCATCGTGCGGCTGCAGCGCTGCCTGGTCGACGCGGAAGTGTCCGCTGATTTCGGTCTGGCCTGGCAATCGCGCCTTGAAGCGTTGGAAGGCTTGCGCCGGGATTATGCCGACGGCGACCTGATGCGCCGGACCGAATGCCTGGAGGGTTTGAACCAGCTGCTTGGCGAGGCAGGGGTCGACCTCAGCCGAGAAACCGGCGCCATGTATGTCGGGCGTTACCCGGTGTACGAGGATTGTTCGAGAAACATAGACATCAGCCTTGGCCAGGCCATGCTCAGCCAGGTCAACGAAGAACTGGCGCCGCTGATGCGCATCAATCAGTGGCTGATCAAGGCCATCGCGCATCAACTCAATGAGGCTTTCATTGAAGTCTGGGAACAGCGCCAGACTGCCAGCCCCGATCAGCCAGTTGATTTTCTCGACCTGCTCAACAGCCTCGCGCCTCTGTTACCTGCACTAGAAGCGCGCCTCATCCTCGACCTCGAGCAACGCCTGGAAACAGCCTGGACGCAAGTGCTGCAGGACTTCCCGAACCATCCCGAGGTACAACTTTGCGCGGCGGACATCGAGCGCCTGATCACCTTGCTGAACACCGATCTGAACGTCGCTGGCTTCGAGGTGTTCGGCAGCGACTATCATTCTCCGGATATCCTGCTCTCCAGCGTGTCGGTCGAGGCCTTCAATCGTGGCGACTACCAAATCATCGTGGGTGAAGTGCATCCGGCAGTCCATACTCTGAGCCAGCCCGTCGCCGCGCCGTTCGGACCGTTCAATACTCAGATAAACCAACAGGTAGAGGCGCTATTCCAACGCCCTCGTCTGGTACTGGCTGACTCGCCCGACAGCTATCAACGCTCCCACATCGACTGGCCATTGCAGCCCTCATATTTGCAACTGGTGCTGCCGTCTGGCGGCGGTTGTGTCGCGGCGCACCAACAGTTTGCCGCCGGCAGGGCAAAAGTGCTGCGGGTGAATGGTCGCCTGCAAGTGGTCGATGCCCTGGGTCAGTTCAGCGAAGACTTGCTGTGCGTGTATTCCACTCCCATGCATCGGCTGGGCTTCGCCCTGGCCGGCAGCGCCGTGGCCAAACACGAACACCGACGTATCTGGTTGGGCCGCACCCTCTACAAGCGCGCTTCCTGGCTATTTGCCAGCGATCTCCTGCCAGAGCCGAAGGGCTCGGTCGACGAGCTTGAGCACACCCTGCAATGGCGTGCCTGGGCCGCCGTCAACGGTTTGCCCCGTTATGCCTTCGTCAAGATCGATACCGAACCCAAACCGCTGTTCCTCGACTTCGATAACCCGTTGTCCTTCGACGGCATCACCAATGCGCTGAAGAATGCTGGGCACGTAAAGTTCTCTGAAATGCGACCGTGCCCCGATGAACTTTGGCTTGAAGAGATGCGGGGGCGTTTCTGCTGTGAAATACGCACAACCTTTTCCACATGCGAGGCTCCGACATGAGTAATGAGAATACAGGCTCGTGCGCCAAGGCCGACCAGGAAATCAAGCACACTTTTTTGTACCTGTTCCTGACCATATTCATCCCATTTGGCCTCGGCCATTTTGTGTCGTACCTGTTTCGCACGGTCAATGCCTTGATTTATGTGGACCTGGAACGGGAACTGAACCTGCCCCCCAGCAGCCTGGGCCTCCTGACCGGCGTGTATTTTCTTACCTTCGCCGCGGCGCAGATTCCGCTCGGTGTCATGCTCGACCGCTACGGTCCGCGCAGCGTGCAGGCACCTATGCTGCTGTTCGCCGTGTTGGGCTCTCTGATTTTCAGTTTCTCCCATACCGAAATGGGTCTGATCATTGGTCGCGGTCTGATCGGCCTGGGTGTCGCTGGTTCCCTGATGAGCGCAATCAAGGCGTGCGCCATCTGGTTGCCCGCCGAACGCCTGCCGTTGAGTACGGCATGCCTGTTATCGGTAGGCGGCTTAGGCGCCATGGCGTCCACCACGCCCTTGCATGAACTGCTCAAGTGGATCTCATGGCGTGAAGCATTCTTGATCCTGGCGCTACTGACTTTGTTCGTCTGCGTGGTCATTCATTTCAGCGTACCGCGTACTTACAAACCCAAACACACCACTCTCGCCGAAATGTCCAAGGCGGTGGGGACGCTGTATTCCTCGTGGGTATTCTGGCGACTGGCGTTGTACTCGGTATTTGCCCATGCGATCTATATGTCGGTGCTGTCGCTGTGGATGGGGCCGTGGCTACGCGATGTCGCCCAGTTGAGCGAATCCAGCATGGCCAATACCCTGCTCTGGGGCACCGTGGCGATGGTTGCAGGCTCGCTGGCCTTCGGCTCGATCACAGACTACCTGCGGCGATTTGGCGTTCAACCGATCATGGTATGCGGCGTCGGAGTTTCGATTTTCATCGTATTTCAATCGCTGATGATCAGCGGACTGCCTGTATCGCCGCTGCTGATTGCTATGGGTTTCAGCTTCTTCGGCACCTCCACGACCATGAACTACGCGATCGTAGCTCAGTCGGTATCGCCTGAGCTGGCCGGGCGGGTCAGTTCGTCGTTCAACCTGGTGGTGTTCGTGCTGGCGTTCGTCTTGCAATGGTTGATGGGGGAAATTTTGAACCTGTGGCCGGCAACTGGGCAAGGGCACCCGGTGGAGGCTTATCAGTGGTCGCTGGGAGTGATGATTGCGTTGCAGGTGCCGGGGGTGTTGCTGTGGCTGAGTTTTAAGCCGTGGGAACTGAAAGCAGCGGCGGCGCGCTAAAACCAGGGCTGTCAGGTCGTTTTCGTTCGGAAGTAGACTCGAAAAAAAACCCGCATGTGCGGGTTTTTTTGTGGTGCAGCTAGAATCAATCCCAGCTCAACGCCCCACCAGTCTGATACTCGATCACGCGAGTCTCAAAGAAATTCTTCTCTTTCTTCAAGTCCATAATCTCGCTCATCCAAGGGAACGGGTTAGTCGTCCCTGGGTACTCTTCTTTCAAACCGATCTGCGACAGACGACGGTTAGCGATGAACTTCAGGTAGTCCTCCATCATCGCCGCGTTCATGCCGAGTACGCCGCGAGGCATGGTGTCACGTGCGTATTCGATCTCCAGCTGCGTACCCTGCAGAATCATCTGGGTCGCTTCTTCCTTCATCTCGGCATCCCACAGGTGTGGGTTTTCGATTTTGATCTGGTTGATCACGTCGATGCCGAAGTTCAGGTGCATGGATTCGTCGCGCAGGATGTACTGGAACTGCTCGGCGACGCCGGTCATTTTGTTGCGGCGGCCCATGGAGAGGATCTGGGTGAAGCCGCAGTAGAAGAAGATGCCTTCCAGAACGCAGTAGTAGGCGATCAGGTTGCGCAGCAGCTCTTTGTCGGTTTCGACGGTGCCGGTTTCGAACTTCGGATCGGAGATCGAACGGGTGTATTTCAGGCCCCAGGTGGCTTTTTTCGCGACCGACGGGATCTCGTGGTACATGTTGAAGATCTCGCCTTCATCCATGGCCAGCGATTCGATGCAGTACTGGTAGGCGTGGGTGTGGATCGCCTCTTCGAAGGCCTGGCGCAGGATGTACTGGCGGCATTCCGGGTTGGTGATCAGGCGGTACACGGCCAGCACCAGGTTGTTGGCAACCAGCGAGTCGGCGGTGGAGAAGAAGCCGAGGTTGCGCATGACGATGCGGCGCTCGTCGTCGGTCAGGCCTTCCGGGTTTTTCCAGAGGGCGATGTCGGCGGTCATGTTGACTTCTTGCGGCATCCAGTGGTTTGCGCAACCGTCCAGATACTTCTGCCAGGCCCAGTCGTACTTGAATGGCACGAGTTGGTTGAGGTCGGCGCGGCAGTTGATCATGCGCTTTTCGTCAACGGCGACACGGGCGGAGGCGCCTTCGAGTTCGGCGAGGCCTTCGGCGACGTCGAGGGAGTTCAGTGCAGCCTTGGCGCGGGCCACGGCGGCCGAGTCGTCGGCGGTGACGGCGCGGGCTTCCAGCGCTGCGGCGCCGCCGGCGTTGTCGAGGCGGTCCATGTTGGCTTCAGTAGCGTGGCCGGCGTTGGCGCCTTTCACTGCTGCTACTTCACTGTCTTCTTTGTCGAATTCGTCCCAGCTCAGCATGACGTGTCGTCTCCTGCGTGAGGGCCTGTGCCCGTGTGAAACCTGATGGGTTGGTTTTTCACACGGTCGTACAGACCGCGTTGGATGTCGTTTTTTGCAGCGATGCACGCAGGCAAATAAACAGAAATTTTGACGGGTTCCGAGAGCCTCTGATGGGCGCAATCAGCGTTAAACGCTGCTGCGGGGCTTCAGAATGGCTTTTGCTCCCTGTAAGGGAATATTGCTGACCCGTATGGGGCGGCATTATAGGGAAAAAAACACGGCTGTGCTGAGGCGAATCCGCGCATGGAGCGGTCGAGGAGGGTGGTTTTTCGACGAGAGTGAGGGTTTACAGGGCTTTGCCGGGGAAAGATTTTTTTTCGTAAAAATCTCGCTAATGTGAATTTGCTCAAAAAACGAACAAAAAAACCGGTTTTTCACTACATCTAGTGTTTTGCAAGCATTTTTGCCGGCTTCAAACACAACTGAGCCCGACCGAAGTCGGGCTGGAATCGACCCTCAATGACGCGCTGAGAGGTCCAATTCGGTGCAGTCTCAATCATCAATTGGTGCAGCCGTTGCCCATGATGCTGTAACGCAGGATGTGCCGCTGACCTTTGGAGTCGTCGTATTCCATTTTGGCCGGAACCACTTCGCAGACATTCGGAACTTCGCTCATCGAAACAACTTTGGCGATGTCCAGGTGAGTCGAGTAAGTGTATTCCTCAATAACCGGTTGTTGCTGCGCGACATCAGTCGGAATCTCATCTGCCATGGCGGTTGCGCACAGACTGCTGAGGGCCAGAACCAATAAAGCTTTCATTTCAAATTTACCTTTTTGAGGTCGAGTGGGGTCACGCAACCTTTTTAGGGTTGCGTGTGGAACTTCATCGTTTGCAGTTATTACTTGAGAGCTGGATTAACGGCCTTCGTGGGGGCTGTAACGTTGTTAATCGCTTTTGCCTTGTCGGCGAGGTGAATTTTAGGGATGTGGGGCGGGGGTAAACAGAGCGGGTTTTGATAAACACCTTTGGCGGATTTGGTAACAATCCGCGAAATCCCCCTGTAGGAGCTGCCGAAGGCTGCGATCGTTTGATCTGGATGTTTAGAAGCAAGATCAAAAGATCGCAGCCTTCGGCAGCTCCTACAGGCTTGCGGGCAAGCTCCCACAGGGGATTGGGGATGTTTGGGGGCTAGGTGTAACGCCCGCGTTCCGGATAGGTGGAGGATTTGTAGGGGCTTGTTACTACCATCGTCGAATGGTTCTATGGGGCCGGCCCGGATACAACGGGGTCATACAAAAACAACTATTACACCGAGGTAGGAAAGATGAGTGCGGCTTCTCTGTATCCTGTTCGTCCCGAGGTTCTGGCTAACACGCTGACTGACGAGGCGACCTACAAAGCCATGTACCAGCAGTCGGTCGTCAATCCTGACGGCTTCTGGCGCGAGCAAGCCAAGCGTCTCGACTGGATCAAGCCTTTCACCACGGTGAAACAGACGTCCTTCGATGATCACCACGTCGACATCAAGTGGTTTGCCGATGGCACCCTGAACGTCTCCTACAACTGCCTCGACCGCCACCTGGCCGAGCGCGGCGATCAAGTCGCGATCATTTGGGAAGGCGACGATCCTTCCGAGAGCCGCAACATCACCTACCGCGAACTGCACGAGCAAGTGTGCAAGCTCGCCAACGCCCTGCGTGGTCAGGACGTGCACCGTGGCGACGTGGTGACCATTTATATGCCGATGATTCCCGAAGCCGTGGTCGCCATGCTGGCCTGCACCCGGATCGGCGCAATTCACTCGGTGGTGTTCGGCGGTTTCTCGCCGGAAGCCCTGGCCGGTCGCATCATCGACTGCAAATCGAAAGTGGTGATCACCGCTGACGAAGGCATCCGTGCCGGCAAGAAGATTCCGCTCAAGGCCAACGTCGACGACGCGCTGACCAACCCGGAAACCAGCAGCATCCAGAAAGTCATCGTGTGCAAGCGCACCGGTGGCGACATCAAGTGGAACCAGCATCGCGACATCTGGTACGAAGACCTGATGAAAGTGGCGGGCACCGTGTGCGCGCCGAAAGAGATGGGCGCTGAAGAAGCGCTGTTCATCCTTTATACCTCCGGCTCGACCGGCAAGCCGAAGGGCGTGCAACACACCACCGGCGGTTATCTGCTGTACGCGGCGATGACCCACGAGCGCGTGTTCGACTACCGCCCGGGCGAAGTCTACTGGTGCACCGCTGACGTCGGCTGGGTCACCGGTCACAGCTACATCGTCTACGGCCCGCTGGCCAATGGCGCGACCACGCTGCTGTTTGAAGGCGTGCCGAACTACCCGGACATCACCCGAGTGGCGAAGATCGTCGACAAGCACAAGGTCAACATCCTCTACACCGCACCGACCGCGATCCGCGCGATGATGGCGTCGGGCACCGCCGCTGTTGAAGGCGCCGATGGCAGCAGCCTGCGTCTGCTCGGTTCGGTCGGTGAGCCGATCAACCCGGAAGCCTGGGACTGGTACTACAAGAATGTCGGCAAGTCGCGTTGCCCGATCGTTGATACCTGGTGGCAGACCGAGACTGGCGGCAACATGATGAGCCCGCTGCCGGGTGCTCACGCGCTGAAGCCGGGTTCGGCGGCGCGTCCGTTCTTTGGTGTGGTGCCGGCGCTGGTCGACAACCTCGGTAACATCATCGAGGGCGAGGCCGAAGGCAATCTGGTGATTCTCGATTCGTGGCCAGGTCAGGCGCGTACGCTGTATGGCGATCACGATCGTTTCGTGGATACCTACTTCAAGACGTTCCGTGGCATGTACTTCACCGGTGACGGCGCGCGTCGTGACGCCGATGGTTACTACTGGATAACCGGGCGTGTCGATGACGTGCTCAACGTGTCCGGCCACCGCATGGGCACGGCCGAGATCGAGAGCGCGATGGTTGCTCACCCTAAAGTCGCTGAGGCGGCGGTGGTCGGTGTGCCCCATGACATCAAGGGGCAGGGCATCTATGTCTACGTCACGTTGAAGAATGGTGAAGAACCGACTGAGCAGTTGCGTCTGGAGCTGAAGAACTGGGTGCGCAAGGAGATCGGGCCGATCGCTTCGCCGGATGTGATTCAGTGGGCGCCGGGGCTGCCGAAGACGCGCTCGGGCAAGATCATGCGCCGGATTCTGCGCAAGATTGCTACGGCGGAATACGATGGGTTGGGCGATATCTCGACGCTGGCGGATCCGGGTGTGGTGCAGCATTTGATTGATACGCACAAGACCATGAATGTTGCTTAAACGTTAGAAGCATAGGAGCCCTGTCCGGTTTTGCCGGGCGGGGCTTTTTTGTGTCTGGTGGATTTGTGTCGATCGGGCCGGCCCCTTCGCGAGCAGGCTCGCTCCCACAGTTTGACCGAGTACCTTCAGACAAAATGCAGATCCCCGTGGGAGCGAGCCTGCTCGCGAAGGCAATTTGTCGGACGCCGAGGTAGTCCGCTGTCGGAACGAGGACTCACCCAACCAATAATTATCGATCTCCCCCGTAAGACATTTCCCGCTGTTACCCGCCGCCTTCCACGTAACCGAATGTGTAACCGACCGCCCCACGACGGGGCAAAGGGAAACGCATCGCCCCGTTTTAGAGCCTCAAAACCCCCGGTGAAAAATAAGACACAACGCTGCGCTTGCCGGATTAGAAGGGTTTGCGAATAATAGGCCCGCAATTTGCAACATAGATCGGTTCACAATCTTTCGCTCTTGCATGAATTTGCAGGGCTGTCAATGTGCTCAAGTCGGTTTCTCTGTGCATCTGTAATTAGTTGTCGCATTGAAGAAATATCGGCTTCGGGCCTGTCGTTAGAATGCCGATCACTCGCTCATCGTGGCTGACGTTGAAACCTCCTACGGTTTCAATGGGAAATTTCCCACCGATGCAGCAACCGATTTCCAGATTCACCCATTCGCATATTGGGCTGTCGCTCACTCTGCCGTTTTTGCCCTTTACCGATGGAGTCCCAAGATGAAGAAACTTGTGCTGCTTGGCGCCCTGGCACTGTCCGTGCTGTCGATGAACGCCTTCGCTGACGAAAAACCTCTGAAGATCGGTATCGAAGCGGCTTACCCTCCGTTCGCCTCGAAAGCGCCGGATGGCAGCATCGTCGGTTTCGACTACGACATCGGCAACGCTCTGTGCGAGCAGATGCAGGTCAAGTGTGTGTGGGTCGAGCAAGAGTTCGACGGTCTGATCCCGGCACTGAAAGTGCGCAAGATTGACGCGATCCTGTCGTCGATGTCGATCACTGAAGACCGCAAGAAGTCGGTCGACTTCACCAACAAGTACTACAACACCCCGGCACGTCTGGTCATGAAGGCCGGTACTCAGGTCAGCGAAAACCTGAGCGAGCTGAAGGGCAAGAACATCGGCGTACAGCGTGGTTCGATCCACGAGCGTTTCGCCCGCGAAGTTCTGGCGCCACTGGGTGCCGAGATCAAGCCGTACGGCTCGCAGAACGAAATCTACCTCGACGTGGCCGCCGGTCGCCTCGACGGTACCGTGGCTGACGCTACCCTGCTGCAAGATGGCTTCCTGAACACCGATTCCGGCAAAGGCTTCGCTTTCGTCGGTCCACAGTTCACCGACGTCAAATACTTCGGCGACGGCGTAGGCATCGCGGTACGCAAGGGCGACGCCCTGAAAGACAAGATCAACGCCGCCATCGCGGCCATCCGCGACAACGGCAAATACAAAGCAATCCAGGACAAGTACTTCGCCTTCGATATCTACGGCAAGTAACACGTCTCTGCGACAAGTCCGAAATGGCGCAAGCAACAGGATCTCTGCGGTTTGCGCCATTTTTTCATCCCAACTTTCGAGGACCTGAATCATGTTGAAAGGCTACGGGGCTGTCATCCTCGATGGCGCATGGCTGACGCTTCAGCTCGCCTTGTCGTCCATGGCTCTGGCCATCGTTCTCGGGCTGATCGGTGTCGCGTTGCGCCTGTCGCCGGTGCGCTGGCTGGCCTGGCTGGGCGACCTGTATTCCACGGTCATCCGCGGGATTCCCGATCTGGTGCTGATCCTGCTGATCTTTTACGGCGGTCAGGACTTGCTCAACCGCGTCGCACCGATGCTCGGCTATGACGACTATATCGATCTGAACCCGCTGGCCGCCGGTATCGGCACCCTCGGCTTCATCTTCGGTGCGTACCTGTCGGAAACCTTCCGTGGCGCGTTCATGGCGATCCCTAAAGGTCAGGCCGAAGCGGGCATGGCGTACGGCATGAGCAGTTTTCAGGTGTTCTTCCGAGTGATGGTGCCGCAGATGATTCGTCTGGCGATCCCGGGCTTCACCAACAACTGGCTGGTTCTGACCAAGGCGACCGCGCTGATTTCCGTGGTCGGTCTGCAAGATATGATGTTCAAGGCCAAGCAGGCGGCAGATGCCACTCGCGAGCCTTTTACCTTCTTCCTCGCAGTGGCGGCGATGTACCTGGTGATCACCAGTGTTTCGTTGCTGATCCTGCGTCAACTTGAGAAGCGCTACTCGGTAGGCGTAAGGGCGGCTGATCTATGATCTTCGACTACAACGTCATTTGGGAGGCCATGCCGCTGTACCTCGGCGGCCTGGTGACCACCCTCAAATTGCTCGCGCTGTCGCTGTTTTTCGGTCTGCTCGCGGCCCTGCCGCTGGGGCTGATGCGCGTTTCGAAGAACCCGGTCGTCAACGGCGCGGCGTGGCTTTACACCTACGTGATCCGTGGCACGCCGATGCTGGTGCAGCTGTTCCTGATCTACTACGGTCTGGCGCAGTTCGAAGCAGTACGCGAAAGCTTCCTATGGCCGTGGCTGTCCAGCGCAACGTTCTGCGCGTGCCTGGCCTTCGCCGTCAACACCAGCGCCTACACCGCTGAAATCATTGCCGGCAGCCTCAAGGCGACGCCGAACGGTGAGATCGAAGCGGCCAAGGCGATGGGCATGTCGCGCTTCAAACTGTACAAGCGCATCTTGCTGCCATCGGCCCTGCGCCGGGCACTGCCGCAGTACAGCAACGAAGTGATCATGATGCTGCAGACCACCAGTCTGGCCTCCATCGTGACGCTGATCGACATCACCGGCGCGGCGCGTACCGTCAACGCGCAGTTCTATCTGCCGTTCGAGGCGTACATCACCGCTGGTGTGTTCTACCTGTGCCTGACCTTCATTCTGGTCAAACTGTTCAAACTGGCCGAGCGTCGCTGGTTGAGCTACCTGGCCCCGCGGAAGCACTGATATGGAACGCATCGACCACGTATTGCCGTGGAGCCATCTGGGCAGCGAGCGCAAGATTTCGGTCTTTCGCTTTGGGCATGGCGAGCGCAAGGCGTACATTCAGGCCAGCCTGCACGCTGACGAATTGCCGGGCATGCGCACCGCCTGGGAGCTGAAAAAGTGCTTGGGCGAACTCGAAGCCAAAGGCTTGCTCAACGGTGTCATCGAGCTGGTGCCGGTCGCTAATCCGTTGGGGCTCGGACAATTGCTGCAAGGCAATCATCAGGGCCGTTTCGAGGCCGGTAGCGGCAAGAATTTCAACCGTGATTTCGTCGAGCTGAGCGCGCCGGTTGCGGCCGCATTGGCCGACAGCCTCGGTGATGATCCGCACGCCAATGTGCGCCTGATCCGTCAGGCCATGGCCGATCACCTGGCGGCATTGCCGGAGGCGAGCAGCCAGTTGCAAGGCATGCAGCGCGTGTTGCTCAGCCATGCCTGCACCGCCGATGTGGTGCTGGACTTGCACTGCGATGCCGAAGCCGCGCTGCACATGTATGCGTTGCCGCAGCATTGGCCGCAGTGGCGTTCGCTGGCCGCGCATCTGAATGTGCGTGTGGGCTTGCTCGCGGAAGATTCCGGCGGCAGCTCGTTCGATGAGGCGTGCTCGTTGCCTTGGCTGCGTCTGTCGCGGCAGTTCCCCGAGGCGCAGATTCCGCTGGCGTGTCTGGCGACCACGATTGAGCTGGGCGGTCAGGCCGATACCGGTCGCGCCGAAGCCTGCGCGTATGCTGAAGGCATTCTCGCCTTCCTCGCCGAGCAAGGTTTGATCACCGGTGAGTGGCCGAACCCGGCACACGAAGCGTGTGAAGGCATGCCGTTCGAAGGCACCGAGTTGCTGTTCGCGCCGCATCCGGGCGTCGTGAGTTTTCTGCGCAAGCCTGGCGAGTGGGTCGAGGCGGGCGACGAGATTTTTGAAGTGATTGATCCTCTGTCCGATCGGGTCAGCACGGTGTGTGCTGGTACCTCCGGGGTGCTGTTTGCCATTGAACGGCTGCGTTATGCCCAACCCGGTTTCTGGCTGGCCAAGGTGGCGGGGCGCGAAGCGCTGCGTCACGGGCGCTTGCTCAACGACTGACTGACTGTTTTTGTGAGAACCGACCGCATGTACAAACTTGAAGTCCAAGACCTGCATAAACGCTATGGCAGTCACGAAGTGCTCAAGGGCGTGTCCCTGAAAGCGGCAGCCGGCGATGTGATCAGCATCATCGGCTCCAGTGGCTCCGGCAAAAGTACTTTCCTGCGTTGCATCAACCTGCTCGAGCAGCCGCACGCGGGCAAGATCCTGCTCAACAACGAAGAGCTGAAGCTGGTGGCGAACAAGGACGGCGCGCTGAAAGCCGCTGATCCGAAACAGCTGCAGCGCATGCGTTCGCGCCTGTCGATGGTGTTCCAGCATTTCAACCTGTGGTCGCACATGACCGCGCTGGAAAACATCATGGAAGCGCCAGTGCATGTACTCGGCGTATCCAAGGCCGAAGCCCGCGAAAAAGCCGAGCACTACCTGAACAAGGTTGGCGTGGCCCATCGTAAGGATGCTTTCCCAGGACACATGTCCGGCGGCGAGCAGCAGCGTGTGGCGATTGCCCGTGCGCTGGCGATGGAGCCTGAGGTGATGCTGTTCGACGAGCCGACCTCGGCCCTCGACCCGGAGCTGGTGGGCGACGTGCTGAAAGTCATGCAAGCGCTGGCTCAGGAAGGCCGCACCATGGTCGTGGTGACACACGAAATGGGCTTTGCCCGTGAAGTGTCGAACCAGTTGGTGTTTCTGCACAAAGGTGTTGTTGAAGAGAGCGGCAACCCACGCGAAGTGCTGGTCAATCCGCAATCGGAACGTCTGCAGCAGTTCCTCTCGGGCAGCTTGAAATAATTCAGGGCTGCCGTTGCGCACCGAGATAGTGCATGCTCCGCAACCTGAAGGCTGGCTCCAGTTCTCTGTAGGAGCTGCCGAAGGCTGCGATCTTTTGGTCTTCAACAACAAGATCAAAAGATCGCAGCCTCGTTTCACTCGACAGCTCCTACAGGTGATCTGCGCCTGACTTATGATTTGTGTTCATTTACGGGCTAGCATTGGCCCATGCCTTCATCACTGTTCTTCGTTTCGGATCGCCCGCCCATGACTGCCCATCGAATTGGTTTCCTGATTTGGCCCAGCACTAAAGCGTTGACGCTGGCGCTGGCGGAGGAAGCCTTGCGTGTTGCTCAGCGTGTGCACCCGGAGGTGGTTTACGAACTGTCGTTCCTGCAGGCCGAAGCCGTGACAGCAGCGGCGGCCGATGGCGCCTGGCAATTGCCCGGTGAGGCGTGGACGGGCAAGCTCGAAAACTTCCAGAAGCTGTTTCTGCTCGCTGACGAGCCGCCGACCACGTTGGCGCCGGCACTCAGCAGTGCGCTCAAGCAACTGGTGCGTGCCGGTTGTGTCATCGGCGGTCTGTCCGCAGGTGTCTATCCGTTGGCGCAACTGGGTCTGCTCGATGGTTATCGCGCGGCCGTGCACTGGCGCTGGCAGGACGATTTCGCCGAGCGTTTCCCGAAAGTCATCGCCACCAGTCACCTGTTCGACTGGGATCGTGATCGCCTGACCGCGTGCGGCGGCATGTCCGTACTCGATCTCTTGCTGGCGGTGCTGGCTCGCGATCACGGTGCGGAACTGGCCGGTGCAGTGTCGGAAGAACTGGTCGTTGAGCGCATCCGCGAAGGTGGCGAGCGTCAGCGCATCCCGTTGCAAAACCGTCTCGGCTCCAGCCATCCGAAGCTCACCCAAGCAGTGCTGCTGATGGAAGCCAACATCGAAGAACCGCTGACCACCGACGAAATCGCCCAGCATGTGTGCGTGTCCCGTCGACAGCTTGAGCGGATCTTCAAGCAATACCTCAACCGTGTGCCGAGCCAGTACTACCTGGAACTGCGCCTGAACAAGGCCCGGCAGATGTTGATGCAGACCAGCAAGTCGATCATCCAGATCGGTTTGTCCTGTGGCTTCTCCTCGGGGCCGCATTTCTCCAGCGCCTATCGCAACTTCTTCGGTGCCACGCCGCGGGAAGATCGTAACCAGCGGCGCAGCAGCAGTCCTTTCGAGTTGTCGTCGGTTCCTCCCGAGCGCGGCTAGATCCTAGTCGACGACCATATCGGAATCATCCGAAGTAGGTAGGCTTGGCCTGGGTCCCGAACCACTGGAAAACGAGGAGTCTTCGAACGCGTCGATTTCGTGCCATGTCCGTCGCGTCTGCTCCAGTCTCGCCGTCCTTCTGCTGAGGTAAACATTGAGGGTATGCTGACTGGTCGAAGATAGCGGATTGCCGCTGAAGTCGAAGTCGATATTGTTGACGTCCATCAGCTCAAGGGGCAGTTCGACGATGGCGTTATTGTTCAGTCTGGCAATTATAAGATTGAAGTGATTGATCCATCCTGAAGGAACGTCGGTCAGCCCGGTGCCACTCAAGTCGAGGATGGACAATGCCGTCATCTGACTGAGATCGAGGGTGCGACCCAGCGGGTTGTTGCTCAGGCTCAGTCGCTGCAGATTGTTCATGGTCATCAACGCATTCGCAGTGTTCTCGCTGAGGGTGATATGACAATCGACCAGGCTGAGCTCCGTCAGACTTTGCATGCCCAGAACCGCACCAGGGATGTCGCCCAGGTGATAACTTTCCAGGGATAGTGCTTGCAGATTGCCAAAGCACTCGAGGAATCGACCGACCCGCGGGGACGCTGAGCGGCTACTCGCCAGGGTCAATTTGCGTACATGGCTGAAGTCAGCCGACAGTGTGGGCAGCTCGCCGATAAATGGCAGGCTCACGGAAAACTCGGACTCGTTCTGACCTTGCGCGACAATCCGGCGCCAGCAGTATTCCAGGCGCTCCCTGAATTGCTCCCTGCGTTCTCGCTCCTGACGCAAGGCTTCGGGGTTCAGTGGTGTGCCGCTGTCGGAATCGACGGGCGTCTGCCGGGTCCATGCCTCGAGGTCACTGATCAAGGTCGACATTTCGGTCTGTCGGCGCACCAGTTCAAGGTGCCCTTCGGCCAGTGTTCCCGGCAGGCTGTAGACCAGGTCGTCGAGGCGCGAATCGGTCAAGTGCGGATAGAGCTCGCGGGCCAGTCGGCTATCTTCTTCAGGTACGGAAATACCAAAATCAATGCCCAGTGTTTGCCGATGAGTTTTTACCCGCTCGCGCGTGGCCGGTAGCAGCGGATTCTTGTTCAGGTCAAAGCCATGGCTGGCGTCGGCGGGCAGTTGGAACAGCGCCTCTGGCAGCACGCTGATGCGGTTTTCATGGAGTACCGCTGTCTCCAGCGCCGGCAGTTCGAGCAGGCCGCGCGGGATCTGATCGATTCCGGTTTTGGAGAGGTCAATGAATGTCAGCGCTTGTAGCGCTGACACGTCAGGAGCGCTGCCTAGCGGATTGTTGTACATATCCAGCATGGTCAGTCGGGACAACGACGACAATGCGGCTTGCCCCGACTCATCCAGCGTAATGCCACAGTTGCTGAGCACCAGTGTTTTGAGTCGCGGCATGCGGGACAAGGATTGAGGGAATCCATCCAGGGCAAAGCGGCGCATTTCCAGTGCTTCAAGTCCGCTAAAGCAGTTCAGGAAACCCTCGGTGCCGGACAGCGCTTCGTTGCCCTGCAACGTCAATTGGGAGGCATGACTGAAATCGGCACTTAGCGTTGGCAGTTCACCGATCACCCTGAGATTGGCGTCGAACGCATTGAGCCTGAGCTCTGTTTTGCTGTTTTGTCGGCCACGCCAGAATTGTTCCAGTTGTCGACTGAACGCTCGTCGCTCAAACCGTTGTATCGCTCTGTCAGCAGCGCTCATGTTCAACCCTGTCCCACCTGTCGGGGCACGGTCGGACCACTCGGCGAGATCGCTGACCATTTGCGCGATTTCCATCTCCCAGCGCGCCAGTTGAGCGCTGCCGTCTGCCAGCGTTCCCGGCAATTCATAGATCACATGGGTGACATCTTCGATCTCCAGGCCAGGAAACAATTCCTGTGCTTTGGTGATGTCGGCAAGTTCGGGAAGTACGCCGAAGTCATAGCCAATGGCGGCGTAATGCGCCTTGATGCGATCACGACTGGCAACGGACAAAGGATTTTTTTCCAGATCAATGCCATCGGCCAGATCGATGTCCATCGCGAAAAACGATTCGGGCAGCTCCGTGATCGCGTTGTCGTTGAGGAGAGCATTTCGCAGGTTCGGGTGGGTGGTCAGCCCATTGGGCACGTTGGCCAGGCCGGTGTTGGTCAGACGAATATCGTTTAGCATCGGCAGCCCCGCCAGATCGGGAATCTGCACCAGCGTGTTATGGCTCAGGTCAAGCAGTTCAAGTTCACTCAACGATTGCAGCAACGTCTGCCCCTCAGGTGTGAGGGTGATACCGCAACTGGTCAGTGTCAGTTCCTTGAGTTCTGACAGGCGCGCAAGGTTGGCGGGGATCTGCCCCAGCGCGAAGTTGCGCATTTCCAGAGCGTGCAGGTTGGGGAACCGGTCAATGAAGGAGGCAATGTCACCAATGGCTGCCGTGCCCATCAGGTTCAGCGTTGACACGTGGCTGAAGTCCGCCGTCAGCCTTGGCATATTCCCGCTGAAGGCCAGATTGGCAAAGAAATGATCCTCGCGCATGCTGGTTGTAGTCGATCGGTTTTGCCAGAAACCCTGTAATCGTTGGGCGAATTCCGATCGTGCCGTGTAGTTGTTGTACAGCTCGATGGCATCGATGGCCGCACCGGTCACGGGATCATGTTGCGGTACTTGAAGGGTCCAGGCGCCGAGGTCGCGTTTGAGTGCTTCCAGCTCTGTTTTCCAGGTGTAAAGTTGAGCCCTGGCGTCTGCCAGGGTGCCTGGCAGGTCATAAATCACTTCACTGGCCTCGACAGTGTCGAGCGTCGGGAACAATTCGCGTGCCAGGGTGATGTCCGTGGCGGCCGCCAGTACGTCGAAATCCTGCCCGGTTCGACGATAGTAGGTTTTTATCCGCTCGCGGGTGGCGAGCGAGAGCTGGGGATTATCGGCCAGATCGATGCCGTCGCTGCGTTCAGCCGGGAGATCGAACAGGGCGTCGGGCAATTCGGTGAGGTTGTTCTCGCTCAACAGTGCTGTTGCCAGATTGGGATTGTCGGTGATGCCGGGGGGAAGCTCGCCGAGACCTGTGTCCGAGAGGTCGAGGTGCTTGAGGGCGGGCAGCAGGTTCAAATCGAAAAAGGAGCCGAGCGGGTTGCCGCGCAATTCGAGGGTCTGCAGCTGATTCATGGCGCAGAGTGCCGCCTGATTTTCCGGGCTGTTCACGACCCCGCAACTCTTGAGCTGCAGGATGACCAGTTGCTGCACATTGATGGATGACAGAGCGTTCGGCTCCAGGTCAAAAAAACTCAGCTCCAGCCGGGTCAGATTTTGAAAGCGTTGCAGGAACGGTACCAGGGCCGAAACGTTTCTGTTGCCTTCCAGCGTCAATTCACCAACGTGGCTGAAGTCTGCATCGATTGGTGGCATGTTGCCGATGAAGTCAACGCTCGCTTGCAGGTGGCTGTTACGCGGACTCGCAGACGAAGAGGCTCTTTCTCGCCAGAACTGTTCGAGTCTGATGCTGAATCCCTGCCGGGCGAGGCGCTGGTCGATTCGCTCTCTCATGGTGAGCGCCTGGCCGCTTTCCGGGTGATGTTCAGGCACGTCATTGGTCCATTGAGCAAGGTCGTTGTGCATTTTATGCACTTCGGTTTCCCATTCCGCGAGCTGAGCGCGACCGTCAATCAGCGTTCCCGGCAACTGATAGAGCAACGCGGCGGCCCGCTCGGTATCAAGGGCGGGAAACAGGTTCATGGCCCGATTCATGTCGGCTGTCTCAGGCAGGATGCCGAAGTATTTTCCGGTTTGCCGGTAGTAAGTTTTCACCTGCTCTCGACTGATTGGAGACAGTGGATTGTTGGCAAAACTGAAGCCATCGCTCAGCGCGGGATCCAGGTCAAAAAATACCTGGGGAATGTCAGTGATCCGGTTGCCGTCGAACCTGCCAGTGATGAGTCGAGGGTGATCCAGCACGCGGTCTGGCAGGTTGGTGATTCCCGTGTTGTCGAGATTGATGTATTGCAGCGAAGGCATGGTGTGTACATCGGGCGCGATACCTAGACGGTTGCCTCGCAAGTCCAGCAGCAGGAGTTCGGGCAGGCGGGAAAACAGCACTCGGCTGTCGGCAGGCAGGACAATGCCGCAGTCGCGCATGGTCAGATTTCGCAGCCTTGACATTGAGGTGATTGCGGGCGGCAGGTTTGGCAAACTCAGGTTTTGTATGTCCAGATAATGCAGTTGCGGGAATTGCTGCAGAAACCCATCGACGGCACCGGTTCGGGCACTGCCATTGATGCTCAGCGCCGTGACATGACTGAAGTCAGCGTTCAATGCAGGGAGGTCACCGATGATTGGCTCCCTGATCTGCAGCACGTAACCGCCGGAGTTGCGCAATTCCCTGCGCCAGCAGCGTTCCATATCCATCCTGAGGCGCGTTCGGCTTTGCGTCGCAGCCCTTCGTTCAATGGCCGTCAGGGGAAGACCGGTGGCAGGATCGGTTGCGGGGATCTGGTTTTCCCACAGCCGCAGGTCATCGCGCAGTTGGCCAAGTTCAGTCCTCAAGCGAGCCAGTTCGTTTCTGATGGCGACCGGGTCCTGATTGAATCGGTTCGCAAAGTTCTCGGCGTCCTGAGCGGTGTAGCCACGAAAGATCACTTGAACAGGTTCCAGCGGTGCGGGTTCTGCGAGGGCGCCGGGCGGCGCATAAGCGTCAGGCAGGCCAAATGTTGGCTGGCGGCCGCCGCGCCCCACCAGGCGCAACGTTTCCAGCTCGGGTTTCGGCGCGGGGGGCAGGGAAATCGCCACGCGCAAGTCATCCCGATCCAGTGGTCGGGCGCGGATCGCGTTTCGCAATTGTTCTGGCTGGCCAATCTGCATGTTCAGGGCCTGGCGTTCGGCATCCGGCAGCGCATACAGAATGCTGGAATAAATATCGCTGGGCGCATGCAGTTCCTGGCCGCGGTCGTCAAATGGCTGATAGCGGCCATCGCCTTGTCTGACCAGCACTTTTTGCGCCGGCGCATCCGCTCGCCCGGTACTGTCGAGCATCTTGCCTTCATAGGTTTCGTCGCGAATTTCCAGACGCACATCACCGCTCCAGCCGGGCACGCGCCGGAGGCTGTGCAGAACCAGCGCGTCGGTGTCCGGGTTGTTCACCGAATCCAGCTCCAGTCCTTCGAAAGCACGTGTGATGCGCACCTGTTCGCTGGCCATCTGCATGAGTTGCTGTTGTCGTTGCGGCAGTTGCCCTTCGCTGATTTGCACGAGTTCGTCACCGCTGGCGCTGTTGAGCAACTGCTGGCTGACGCGGGTGGGCAGTGCGGGCTCGTGCTGTGCGATTGTCCTGACCAGTGGGTCGTCAGGTTGCTCGCTTGTCTGATAGCGGGATTCGAACATCGCGCCGCGTTGCTGTCTGGCTCGTTGCAGCAACTGCTTGCGCAAATTGCCCGTGCGCACATCAAGCGAGAGCGTGGGGCCGCCGAACGTTTCGCCGAGCAGTGTTCTGGCAGCCTGCTCATTCAGGCCATTGAGCACGGTTTTGAGTATGTCTTGCTCGATCAGGTTGTCCTGACGAATGTCCATCACCGACAGGCTTTCATCGGTCGAGGATTGCCAGGCGACTTCGCCTTGCGCGTCCACCCAGCGCAGGCGGTTATCGGCAGGCCAGCGCCCCGCCCCTGCGAGCAATTCCAGCTGTGTGAGCGGGTCGGCATCTCGATAGAGCTCGGGCAACTCACTGCCCAGTTGCTCGATGAAGACGTGTAGATCCTGATCGATTTTGAAGCGCGTGATGCTGTCGGCCAGGAGCGGCGGCACCGACTCCTGCTCGACATGCATTGTGCGCAAACCCTCTTCGTCATAGCCGCTGACCTGCAGTATCCGTTCGCGGCGTGCGGGTGAAAACGACTCCATTGATTGGCCGATGCGCCGCAGCGCCGTGTCGCTGTCCCAGGCCAGCGGCTGCTCGAGTTCGGTGTGCCAGGCGCCGTCGCCATTGTGGCGCACGATGGGGCGGTAGGCGTCGGGGCGGGTTGGGTGCTCAATTCGGTATTGGCCCGGAATGGCGCTCTCGCTGACGGCGTAGTGGCCCTGTTCAAGGGGCAGCAACAGTTTTCCATCGTGTTCGTGCAGGCCCAGGCGGGAGGGTTTTGAGTGTGTTGCCGGCAGGGATTTCTGCTGATAGCGGGCCAGGTTCGGTTCCCAGTAGCGGGTTTTGCCGGTGGCCGTCTGCACGGGGTTGAAGCGATCAATGAAGGCGACAATCTCTCTGGGCAGCACGTTGCGGAACTCGCCCACGGCAATGGCCCCGCCGGCGGCAAAAGCGCCGAGCTGGATCAGCGATTCGATACAGCCGAACAGATGCCCCAGTGCTTCAGTGGTCTGGCCGTACGACCATTCGAGGACATCCTCAAACACTTCATCGAGCCACTGGTAAGCCATGTACGCCATCATGATCTCGCCCAGCATCGGCACGAACGGCGCAATGACAAGGGCGGCGGTCTGCACAATCGTCGAGGCAATGGCGACGATTGAATCCCACAGTGCCCAGCGTACTTTCGAATCGACCGTGGCGGTCGCGACGGCAGTCACTTGCGCATCATTGAGAATCTTGTTCAGTTTGCCTTGATAGAGGTGCTCCCATAACTCGTCGCTGATCGGTGTGGCCGCCAGTTGCAGATTGGGCCTGTCGAACGGTTCGTCGCGCCAGGACGGCAGCGAGCTGTCCGCCTGCGGCTTGTGCCATTTCAGCTGGCTCAGGCGAGCGTTCAGGCTGGAGAAGAAAAGGCCGCGTTGTTCATGGTTGACGAAGCGGCTGAAGAATTTCTGGTAGTCGCGCGAGCGCAACTGCCGGGTCAATTCAACTTCCAGCGCCGCCGATGAGGCGTACTCCTTGATCGGGTGCTCCGGGTCATCCGGCACCCACGCCACCAGCCGTGCGACGCTTCGCGCTTCATCGGCCTGCGGGGCGAACACCACGATGCCGGTCAATGGGGCATCCATCATCGACAGGCAGTTGCATCGCAGGGCATGCCCATTGATCCGCAGGTGCGGCTGACCGTCGACCAGTCCGGTGATGGTGCGAAAATAGGCCTCGCTGATATCGTTGTTCATGCGGGCAAACAGCAGGGCGGCCTTCAGTGCGGCTTGCTGGCTTTTGTCGACCTGGAGGCGCAATGCCGACGCTTTGGTTTCATCGCTAAAGCCCAAATGGTCCTCCAGCCAGGTTTTGTACTGCGCACCGATATCCAGCGTTCGGCAGAGGCTGGTAAATGCCGGGATGCTCATTCTTTCCTTGATCCAGGGCAGGGTGTCGAACGGGTCGGTCAGTGACGGTTGGGTACGGAGGGCAGATGCGGCGTCGTCCTGGCGAGTGTATCGGCCGCCTTTCGGGGTGAAGACGATGAAGCCTGACTCGGCCTCATAGGCATCGTCACGGGTTTCCTTCTCCTCGAAGTTATGCAATGCGGCGTCCAGCAGCGATACCGTCCAGGTGCGTGCGCCGGTCTTGATCGGCAGCCAGGTTGCGGTGACCGGAACGTAGAGGTGCAGGTACGTGGTTTTGACGTCCAGATCCAGGTCGAATCTTTCTTTCAATGCGGCTTTGAGCAACGGTTCGGCAAAGGTCCCGGCATCCCGGAAACTCTCCAGTTGCCGGTCGACATCGTTTTGGGCGTTCCAGTGTGCAGCATTGAGCGCCTTCAACGCCTGATGCTGGGTGGCCGGTAACGCCCGCAGCTTGAGGGGCAGAGCGGGTTGAGTGGTCTTGAGGGCGGTGCGCCGGGCAGCCGAAGCGTTACCCAGCCAGTCGGGCATGCTGGCCTTGAGGTGCAGGTAATGAGCGTCGGGCTGGTTTGAATCGACGTTGGCGCGGGTGTCGGTAGTCTGCTGGTCGGTCGGATGCATCGGGCCAATCCTTGGCGTTCGGAAAGTGCCAAGCAAACCAGAGCAATGCCGCGTCGGTGCGGTACATATTTATACCGGTAAGAACGGGTTGAGTTGATATTCTTGCCGGCCTGCCGCAAATCGGCAGCGGCGGTTTAAACTGCGCCTTTGCGACGCTATATGTCGCATTGCCGTAAACCCGGGAAAATCCGGGGTTTGCGCTATAAGAAGTTGTCGCTTGGCGGCAAGGCCGGGCTGAAAACTGTCCTTACAATCCCCCCATCGCTCGCCAGTTTCAGGCGGGTGGCCCTCATCAGGAGACTCCGATGTCCGTTGAGCACGCTGCGGTACAACGCGCCGATTTCGACCAGGTAATGGTTCCCAACTACGCGCCTGCCGCTTTCATTCCGGTGCGTGGCGCCGGTTCCCGCGTCTGGGATCAGGCCGGCCGCGAGCTGATCGACTTCGCCGGCGGCATCGCCGTCAACGTTTTGGGCCATGCGCATCCAGCGCTGGTCGGTGCCTTGACCGAGCAAGCGAACAAGCTGTGGCACGTATCGAACGTGTTCACCAACGAGCCGGCCCTGCGTCTGGCGCACAAGCTGATCGACGCAACCTTCGCCGAGCGCGTGTTCTTCTGCAACTCCGGCGCTGAAGCCAACGAGGCCGCCTTCAAGCTGGCCCGTCGCGTGGCGTTCGACCGTTTCGGCAGCGAGAAGTACGAAATCATCGCCGCGCTGAACAGCTTCCACGGCCGTACCCTGTTCACCGTCAACGTCGGTGGCCAGTCGAAGTACTCCGATGGTTTCGGCCCGAAAATCACCGGCATCACCCACGTGCCTTACAACGATCTGGCGGCACTGAAAGCTGCAGTTTCCGACAAGACCTGCGCGGTCGTGCTGGAACCGATCCAGGGCGAGGGCGGCGTACTGCCGGCCGAGCTGGCTTACCTGCAAGGAGCCCGTGAGCTGTGCGACGCGAACAACGCGTTGCTGGTGTTCGACGAAGTGCAGACCGGCATGGGCCGCAGCGGCAAGCTGTTCGCTTACCAGCATTACGGCGTGACCCCGGACATCCTGACCAGCGCCAAAAGCCTGGGCGGCGGTTTCCCGATCGCAGCCATGCTGACCACCGAAGCGCTGGCCAAACATCTGGTCGTCGGCACCCATGGCACCACCTACGGCGGCAACCCGCTGGCATGCGCGGTCGCTGAAGCGGTGATCGACGTGATCAACACGCCTGAAGTGCTGAACGGCGTGAACGCCAAGCACGACAAGTTCAAATCGCGTCTTGAGCAGATCGGCGAGAAGTACGGCCTGTTCACTCAGGTACGTGGCCTCGGTCTGCTGATCGGTTGTGTGCTGAGCGATGCCTGGAAAGGCAAGGCCAAAGACATCTTCAACGCCGCTGAGAAAGAAGGCCTGATGATTCTGCAGGCCGGCCCGGACGTGATCCGTTTCGCCCCGAGCCTGGTAGTGGAAGACGCTGATATCGATGCTGGTCTGGACCGCTTCGAACGTGCTGCAGCAAAACTGACACAAGCCTGATAGACCCTTCGACGCCTGGAACTTTTCAGGCGTCGATCAAAATTTTATGCCGGACCAGATCAACTGTAGGAGTGAGCCTGCTCGCGATTGCGGTGTGTCAGTCGACTCATTGGTTTCTGACAGACCGCAATCGCGAGCAGGCTCACTCCTACATTGATCTTCATGTAGGCCCGGTTATTTCTTCTGTAAGTTCTGAGATTAAGGAGTGACACCATGCTGGTGATGCGCCCCGCGCAAATGGCTGATCTGGGCGAGGTACAGCGTCTGGCTGCGGACAGCCCGATTGGTGTCACTTCCTTGCCGGATGACGTGGAACGTCTGAGCGACAAGATTGCGGCGAGCGAAGCCTCGTTTGCCGCCGAAGTGAGCTTCAATGGCGAGGAGAGTTACTTCTTCGTCCTCGAAGACACCGCCACCGGCAAGCTGGTCGGTTGCTCGGCGATTGTAGCTTCGGCCGGTTACTCGGAGCCGTTCTACAGCTTCCGCAACGAGACGTTCGTCCATGCCTCCCGCGAGCTGAAGATTCACAACAAGATCCACGTGCTCTCGCAGTGCCACGACCTGACCGGCAATAGCTTGCTGACCAGTTTCTATGTGCAGCGCGAGCTGGTCGGTTCGCCGTGGTCCGAACTCAACTCCCGTGGCCGTCTGCTGTTCGTCGCCAGTCACCCGGAGCGTTTCGCCGATTCGGTGGTGACCGAGATCGTCGGTTACAGCGATGAGAACGGCGACTCGCCATTCTGGGACGCCATCGGACGCAACTTCTTCGACCTCAATTACGCTGAAGCCGAACGCCTGTGCGGGCTGAAAAGCCGTACGTTCCTCGCCGAGCTGATGCCGCATTACCCGATCTACGTACCGCTGCTGCCGGATTCCGCCCAAGAGGCGATGGGCCAGGTGCACCCGCGTGCGCAGATCACCTTCGACATCCTGATGCGCGAAGGCTTCGAGACCGATCACTACATCGACATTTTCGACGGTGGCCCGACCCTGCATGCACGTGTGTCGGGGATCCGTTCGATCGCCCAGAGCCGTGTGGTGCCGGTGAAGATCGGCGAGCCGGTCAAAGGCGCCGGGCGTCAGTATCTGGTGGCCAACGCACAGTTGCAGGATTACCGCGCGGTGTTGCTGGAGCTGGATTACGCGCCGGGCAAACCGGTGACTCTGGATCTGGAAGCGGCCGAAGCCCTGGGCGTCGGTGAAGGTGCCAGCGTGCGCCTGGTGGCGGTTTAACGCCTTAGCGAGTTTCACGGGTGGCGAAGGCGGCCCGTTTGAGGAGATAGCATGATTGTTCGTCCCGTACGCAGCAGCGATTTACCCGCTCTGATCGATCTGGCCCGCAGCACCGGCACCGGCCTCACCACCTTGCCGGCCAACGAAGAACGTCTGGCCCACCGGGTCGGCTGGGCCGAGAAGACCTTTCGCGGCGAAGCCGGTCGTGGCGACGCGGACTACCTGTTCGTGCTCGAAGACGACGATGGTCGTGTGGTGGGGATTTCCGCCATTGCTGGCGCCGTCGGTCTGCGTGAGCCGTGGTACAACTTCCGTGTCGGCCTGACCGTCAGCGCTTCGCAAGAGCTGAACATCTATCGCGAGATTCCGACGCTGTTTCTGGCCAACGACCTGACCGGCAATTCCGAGCTGTGCTCGCTGTTCCTGCACGCCGATTATCGCAACGGTCTGAACGGTCGCATGCTGTCCAAGGCGCGGATGCTGTTCATCGCTGAGTTCCCGGAACTGTTTGGCAACAAGATCATTGCCGAGATGCGCGGGGTCTCTGATGACGCCGGTCGTTCGCCGTTCTGGGAAAGCCTCGGTCGTCACTTTTTCAAGATGGAATTCAGCCAGGCCGATTACCTGACCGGTGTCGGCAACAAGGCCTTTATCGCTGAACTGATGCCGAAATTTCCGCTGTACACCTGCTTCCTGTCCGAAGGCGCACGTAACGTCATCGGCCAGGTGCATCCGGACACCGAGCCAGCACTGGCGATGCTCAAGAGCGAAGGTTTCAGCTATCAGGGTTACGTCGATATCTTCGACGCCGGTCCGGCCATCGAATGCGAAACCGGCAAGATCCGCGCGGTACGTGACAGTGAAGCGCTGGTGCTCGCCGTTGGCACACCGGGCGACGACGCCACGCCGTTCATCATCCATAACCGCAAGCGCGAAGACTGCCGCATCACCGCTGCGCCGGCGCGTCTCGCTGCTGGCACGCTGGTGGTCGACCCGCAGACCGCCAAACGTCTTCAACTCAACGCAGGCGACCAAGTGCGCGCCGTGGCGTTGTCCGCTGCACGGGAGTCGAAATAATGAATTCGCTATACATCGCAGGTGAGTGGCTGGCCGGTCAGGGCGAAGCCTTTCAATCGCTGAACCCGGTGACCCAGCAAGTGCTGTGGGCGGGGGAGGGCGCTACCGCCGCTCAGGTCGAGTCGGCCGTGCAGGCTGCGCGTCAGGCGTTCCCGGGTTGGGCACGTCGCACGCTGGAAGAGCGCATCAGCGTCCTCGAAGCCTTTGCTGCCGCCCTGAAAAACCACAGTGACGAACTGGCCCGCACCATTGGTGAGGAAACCGGCAAGCCGCTGTGGGAAGCCGCGACCGAAGTCACCAGCATGGTCAACAAGATCGCGATCTCGGTGCAGAGCTACCGCGAACGTACCGGCGAGAAGAGCGGCCCGTTGGGCGACGCCACCGCCGTACTGCGCCACAAGCCGCACGGCGTGGTGGCGGTGTTTGGTCCTTACAATTTCCCTGGCCACTTGCCGAACGGTCACATTGTTCCGGCGCTGCTGGCCGGTAACAGCGTGCTGTTCAAGCCCAGCGAACTGACCCCGAAAGTCGCCGAGCTGACGGTCAAGTGCTGGATCGAAGCGGGTCTGCCGGCAGGTGTTTTGAACCTGCTGCAAGGTGCGCGCGAAACCGGCATCGCCCTGGCGGCGAACCCAGGCATCGACGGTCTGTTCTTCACCGGTTCGAGTCGCACCGGCAACCATCTGCACCAGCAGTTCGCCGGGCGTCCGGACAAGATCCTCGCGCTGGAAATGGGCGGCAACAACCCGCTAGTGGTCGATCAGGTCGCCGATCTCGACGCAGCCGTTTACACGATCATTCAGTCGGCGTTCATCTCTGCCGGTCAGCGTTGCACTTGTGCACGCCGTCTGCTGGTGCCGCAAGGCGCGTGGGGCGACAGCCTGCTCAAGCGTCTGGTGGACGTCAGTGCGAGCATTGAAGTCGGCGCGTTCGATCAGCAACCGGCGCCGTTCATGGGCTCGGTGATTTCCCTCGGCGCGGCGAAAGCGCTGATGGATGCTCAAGAACATCTGTTGGCCAACGGCGCTGTGTCGCTGCTGCCGATGACGCAGCCACAGGCGCAAGCCGCGTTGCTGACCCCGGGTATTCTCGATGTCACCGCGGTGGCTGAACGTCCGGACGAAGAACTGTTCGGGCCGTTGCTGCAAGTGATCCGTTATGTCGATTTCGAAGCGGCGATCGCTGAAGCCAATGACACCGCTTACGGCCTGGCCGCAGGTTTGTTGTCGGATTCCGAAGCGCGTTATCAGCAGTTCTGGCTGGAAAGCCGCGCCGGTATCGTCAACTGGAACAAACAGCTGACCGGTGCCGCGAGCAGCGCGCCGTTTGGTGGTGTCGGCGCTTCGGGCAACCACCGCGCCAGCGCCTATTACGCGGCGGATTACTGCGCGTACCCGGTGGCGTCGCTGGAAACCCCGAGCCTGGTGTTGCCTGCCGCCCTGACGCCTGGCGTGAAAATGGCGTGATGCCCATTCGCGAGCAGGCTCGCTCCCACAGGTTCAGTGGTGTTCACACATTTTGTGTCCAACCTAAATCCTGTGGGAGCGAGCCTGCTCGCGAAGGCCGCGCCTCGGTCGCAAAGAATAGTTACTGAAGCCTATAACAACAGATTCTCGTGGAGCCTCGCTGATGAAATCCTATGAAGTCAATTTTGACGGTCTAGTGGGGCCGACCCATAACTACGGTGGTCTGTCCTACGGCAACGTTGCCTCCCAGAGCAACAGCCAGCAGTCTTCGAACCCGAAGGAAGCGGCGCTGCAAGGTCTGGCGAAGATGAAAGCGCTGATGGAAATGGGCTTTCAGCAAGGCGTGCTCGCACCGCAGGAACGTCCGGACGTGGCCGCGCTGCGCCGTCTGGGTTTCAGCGGCACCGACGCGCAAGTGATCGAGCGCGCTGCCAAAGAGGCGATGCCGCTGCTGGTCGCCAGTTGCTCGGCGTCGAGCATGTGGGTAGCGAACGCCGCCACGGTCAGCCCGAGTGCCGACACCGCTGACGGTCGCGTGCATTTCACCGCCGCCAACCTCAACTGCAAATACCACCGCAGCATCGAGCACCCGACCACCAGTCGCGTGCTCGGCGCGATGTTCGCCAATCAGCAGCACTTCGCCCATCACGCCGCGCTGCCGGCAGTGGCGCAATTCGGCGACGAAGGTGCGGCCAACCACACGCGTTTTTGCCGGGAGTACGGCGAGGCGGGCGTCGAGTTCTTCGTGTTCGGTCGCAGTGCCTTCGACAATCGCTACCCGGCGCCGCAGAAATACCCGGCGCGCCAAACCCTCGAAGCGTCGCAAGCCGTTGCACGTCTGCACGGCCTGCGTGACGAAGGCGTGGTTTACGCCCAGCAGAACCCGAACGTGATCGATCAGGGCGTGTTCCACAACGACGTGATCGCCGTGGGTAACGGTGAAGTGCTGTTCTATCACGAGGACGCGTTCCTTGAGACCGATCAGATGCTGGCCGAGCTGCAGAGCAAACTCGGCAAAGTCGGCGGCAACTTCCAGTCCGTGTGTGTGCCGCGTTCGGCAGTCACCGTGGATGACGCCGTGCGCTCCTACCTATTCAACAGCCAATTGCTCTCGCGTCCTGACGGTTCGATGCTGCTGATCGTGCCGCAAGAGTGCCAGGCCAACGAGCGCGTGTGGGCCTACCTGCAAAGTCTGACCAGCTCCGGCGGTCTGATCCGTGAAGTGAAAGTCTTCGATCTCAAGCAAAGCATGCAGAACGGCGGTGGCCCGGCGTGCCTGCGTCTGCGCGTCGCGCTTAACGAAACCGAACTGGCGGCGGTCAACCCAGGGGTTATCATGACGCCACCGTTGTACGGTTCGTTGACCGCATGGGTTGAAAAGCACTACCGCGACCGCCTGAGCGAAACCGATCTGGCGGATCCGCAATTGCTGCTTGAATGCCGGACGGCACTGGATGAACTGACGCAAATCCTTAAACTGGGCGCGGTTTATCCATTCCAGATCAATTGATGGCCGGCGCGTCGCCTGAAAGTGGCGCGCGGCTCGTCTCCCCCAAGAGAGTAAAAACATGAGCGATTCCCTGCAGCTAATCCTTGAAGACACCGACGGCACGCAACTGCAAACCTCGTGCACCCGCGTCGCGGTCATGTGGCAAGGCAAAGAGCTGTGGATCCAGCAGGACGGCCGTGGCCAACTGCTGATCGGCGTGGACGTCGAGGAAGGTGACGAAGAGTACGCCAACCTGCTGTTGCGCCCATTGGCGACTAATCTGGTAAGTCTGCAACTGGAAATGGAACCGGCTGACGTCGGCGACGACGAAGACCACGTGCACGGCCCGGATTGCAACCACGACCACTAAGGAAACCGCTCTATGCTCGCCCTCGGCAAACTGCTTGAACTGACCCTCGCCGGCCGCGAACCGGCGGAGAAGACTCAACTGACTGTCGAAGGCGTGCGTATGCGCTGGTTGAGCGAAGGTGCGCTGGAAGTCCGGCCACCACAAGCGCGTGACAATGGCCTGGACCTGCTGCTGTCGGCAGGCATTCACGGCAACGAGACAGCGCCGATCGAGTTGCTTGATCGCTTGTTGCACGATATCGCTCGCGGTGATCTGAAGCCGCGCGCACGCATTCTTTTCCTGTTCGGCAACCCGGAAGCGATTCGCAAGGGCGAGCGTTTCGTCGAGCAGGACGTCAATCGGCTGTTCAACGGCCGTCATGAACAAAGCAGTGGCAGCGAAGCGCTGCGTGCCTGTGAGCTGGAACGTTTGGCGGCGAGTTTCTTCAGCCTGCCGGATCGCCAGCGTCTGCACTATGACCTGCACACGGCGATTCGCGGTTCGAAGATCGAGCAGTTCGCACTGTATCCGTGGAAGGAAGGTCGCCAGCATTCGCGTCTGGAACTGGCGCGTCTGCGCGCTGCCGGGATGGAAGCGGTGCTGTTGCAGAACAAACCGTCGATCGTGTTCAGCTCGTACACCTACGACAAGCTCGGTGCCGAGTCTTTCACGCTGGAACTGGGCAAGGCACGGCCGTTCGGGCAAAACGACGGGGTCAATGTGTCGCTGCTGGAAACCCGTCTGAAGCAGATCATTGAAGGCAGTGAGCCGGAAATGGCTGAACCGGAGCTGGATGGTTTGCAACTGTTCAGCGTCGCGCGGGAAATCATCAAGCACAGCGATGCGTTTCGCCTGAACCTGCCGCAGGACATCGAAAATTTTTCAGAGTTGGAGATGGGCTACGTATTGGCCGAAGACCTGGCCAATACCCGCTGGGTCATCGAGGAAGAGGGCGCGCGAATCATCTTCCCTAATCCGAAGGTCAAGAACGGCCTGCGCGCGGGCATTCTGATCGTCCCGGCCACTGACGAAAACCTCGTCTGATAGCGACATCTGAATCGGCACAAAACCAATGTGGGAGCGAGCCTGCTCGCGAAAGCGGTCTACCAGTCAACTTGTCGTCGGCTGGCAGTCCCTCTTCGCGAGCAGGCTCGCTCCCACATTTGATTTGAGTGAGGTCAAAAACTCACTCGACGTTACACGGCTACAGCATGTGGCTCGGTGCGGCGCAGTGCGCGAACCTTGCGCAGCGTATCCGCGCAAGTCCGTGCCGCTTCCTGGCCCTTGTGCACGAAATGCTCGAAGAAGAACTTCTGATGTTCGTCGCCAGCATGGAAGTGATGCGGGGTCAGGGACACCGAGAACACCGGTACTTCGGTTTCCAGCTGGACCTGCATCAGGCCGCTGACTACCGACTGCGCGACGAACTCGTGACGGTAGATGCCGCCGTCCACGACCAGGGCTGCGGCGACGATGCCGGCATAACGACCGGTCTTGGCCAGCAACTTGGCGTGCAGAGGCATTTCAAAGGCGCCGCCAACTTCGAAGATGTCGATGTCCGACTCCTGATAACCCAAGGCAAGCATTTCGGCGACGAAGCCTTTACGGCTCTGGTCGACGATTTCCTTGTGCCAGCAGGCCTGGATAAACGCTACGCGCTCGCCGTGGGGGTGTTTGCTTTTGCTGTCGATAGCGGTGGGTTGCATGTTCTGACTCCTGTTTGTGTGAAAAACAGGGCGTTATGAATCGAAAGGGATTCAAGGGTACGAGCGCACGCAAGAATGCACGCGGACGGCCCTTTGGCGTTAATCCCGTTCTCTCTTCATCCGGACTATGACCGTCGGCCCCGGAATCACACCGGGTCTGCTGACCTTGCCGCCGCGCACAACCCAAGCTGTGTTCGTCGCCAAGCGCTCGCGGGCTATGCGCATTGCGCGCAATTACCGCCGGTGGGGAATTGCACCCCGCCCTGAGAACGTTTTGGCCGCCCTTTCTCGGGCGGCGCAGCGTTTTTAACACAGATTGTGTGTCTGTGCATTGCGCCTTTCTGATGATTGCCATCGAATTTTCTGGCGGTTCGAAACGACTTTTCCTTGCGCAAGGGTTGATTAATCCGCGCGATGACCGCAGTAATTCCACTTCGTAAAGGGATTTCCCCTGCTGACTTGAGGCCAGGTTCATGAGCGTTATCGATCTTCGCAGCGACACCGTCACCCAACCGACTCCCGCCATGCTCGACGCGATGACTGCGGCGGATACCGGAGATGATGTGTACGGCGAAGATCCGACAGTCAATCGTCTGGAAGCCGAACTGGCCAAGCGCCTGGGTTTCGCTGCCGCTTTGTTCGTACCGACCGGCACCATGAGCAACCTGCTGGGGCTGATGGCGCATTGCGAGCGCGGCGACGAATACATCGTTGGCCAGCAGGCGCACACCTACAAATACGAGGGCGGTGGCGCGGCAGTGCTTGGCTCGATCCAGCCGCAGCCGCTGGAAGTGCAGGCGGACGGTTCGCTGGATCTGGATCAGGTCGCGGCAGCGATCAAACCTGACGACTTCCATTTCGCCCGGACTCGTTTGCTGGCGCTGGAAAACACCATGCAGGGCAAAGTGCTGCCGCTGGAATATCTGGCCCGTGCTCGCCGCTTCACTCAGGACAAAGGCCTGCAGTTGCACCTTGACGGCGCGCGCCTTTACAACGCCGCGGTCAAGCTGGGCGTGGATGCCCGGGAAATCACTCAGTACTTTGATTCGGTGTCGGTGTGCCTGTCCAAAGGTCTCGGCGCGCCGGTTGGCTCGGTGTTGTGCGGCTCTGAGCAGTTGATCGGCAAGGCTCGTCGCTTGCGCAAAATGGTCGGTGGCGGCATGCGTCAGGCCGGGCTGCTGGCAGCGGCGGGGCTGTATGCGCTGGACCATAATGTCGAACGTCTGGCGGACGACCATGCCAACGCACAGTTACTGGCCGAGGGCTTGCGTGAAGCCGGTTTCATCGTCGAGCAGGTGCAAACCAACATGGTTTATGTGCAAATGGCTGAAAAAGCTGAAGCGATCAAGGCCTTTGCGGCCGAACGCGGGATCAAGTTGAGCGCCGCCGCACGTCTGCGCATGGTCACGCACATGGACGTCAATCGCTCGCAAATCGAGCAAGTGATCGCGACATTCGTCGAGTTTTCGCGCAAGTGACAGCGTTAGCCGTCCAATTGACCGTTTCTATCGTATAAACACGCTGTACCCCGCGCGCAGGGCCGATATAATGCGGCCCTTTGCCGTCGCTTCGTCTGTTGACGTTTCGAACAGGCCTTTGGCCGCAGCCTCCGTGGAAGAACCTAATGAAAAGCGCAGAAATCCGTGAAGCCTTCCTTCGCTTCTTCGAAGAGCAAGGCCACACCCGTGTAGCCTCCAGCTCTTTGATTCCGGGCAACGACCCAACCCTGCTGTTCACTAACGCGGGGATGAACCAGTTCAAGGACTGCTTCCTGGGCCAGGAAAAACGTGCGTACACCCGTGCGACCAGCAGTCAGAAGTGCGTGCGTGCCGGTGGCAAGAACAGCGACCTGGAAAACGTCGGTTATACCGCTCGTCACCACACGTTCTTCGAAATGCTCGGTAACTTCAGCTTCGGTGACTATTTCAAGCACGACGCGATTACCTTCGCCTGGACCTTCCTGACCGGCGTTCTGAAACTGCCGAAGGAAAAGCTCTGGGTCACCGTCTACGCCTCCGATGACGAAGCGTATGACATCTGGACCAAGCAAATCGGTGTGCCGGTCGAGCGCATGATCCGCATTGGCGACAACAAAGGCGCACCGTACGCCTCCGACAACTTCTGGACCATGGGCGATACCGGCCCGTGCGGCCCATGCACCGAGATTTTCTACGATCACGGCGACCACATCTGGGGCGGCCCTCCAGGTTCGCCGGAAGAAGACGGTGACCGTTACATCGAAATCTGGAACAACGTGTTCATGCAGTTCAACCGCACCGCCGATGGCGTGTTGCATCCGTTGCCAGCGCCGTCGGTCGATACCGGCATGGGCCTGGAGCGGATCAGTGCGGTGATGCAGCACGTCAACTCCAACTACGACATCGACCTGTTCAAGAACCTGCTGAAAGCTTCGGCCGAAGCCATTGGCTGCGAAAACGGCGATCAGTCGTCGCTGAAAGTAGTTTCCGACCACATCCGTTCGTGCGGTTTCCTCATCGCTGACGGCGTATTGCCGTCCAACGAAGGCCGCGGTTATGTACTGCGCCGGATCATCCGTCGCGCCTGCCGTCACGGTAACAAGCTGGGCGCTACCGGCAGCTTCTTCTACAAGATCGTCGCGGCGCTGGTTGCCGAGATGGGCGAGGCGTTCCCGGAACTGAAAAAGCAGCAGAGTAATATCGAGCGCGTGCTCAAGGCTGAAGAAGAGCAGTTCTCCAAGACCCTGGAGCATGGCCTGAAGATTCTCGAGCAGGACCTGCTGGAACTCAAAGGCACCGTGGTGCCGGGCGACGTGGTGTTCAAACTCTACGACACCTACGGTTTCCCGATGGACCTGACCGCTGACATCGCTCGTGAGCGCGGCCTGACCGTCGATGAAGTCGGCTTCGAACGTGAAATGGAAGCCCAGCGTGTTCGTGCGCGCTCGGCCAGTTCGTTCGGTCTGGACTACAACACCTTGGTCAAGGTCGATGTGGCCACCGAGTTCACCGGCTACAAAGACACCAGCGGTTCGGCAAAAATTGTCGCTATCTATAAAGATGGCCAGTCGGTCGACGTCTTGAATGAAGGCGAAGAGGCGGTGATCGTGCTGAATCAGACACCCTTCTACGCTGAATCCGGCGGCCAGATCGGTGACTGCGGTTTCCTGCAGGCAGGTAATGCACGTTTCGACGTACGTGACACCACCAAGACCGGCGGCGCATTCCTGCACCACGGTGTGCTGGACTCGGGCAGCCTGACCATCGGCGCGCCAGTGGAAACCCACGTCGACGCCGAAGTGCGTCACGCGACTTCGCTGAATCACTCTGCTACTCACTTGCTGCACGCTGCATTGCGTCAGGTCTTGGGCGAGCACGTTCAGCAGAAAGGTTCGTTGGTGGATAGCCAGCGTCTGCGTTTCGACTTCAGTCACTTTGAAGCGATCAAGCCGGAACAGATCAAAGCGCTGGAAGACATCGTCAACGCCGAGATCCGCAAGAACTCCGCGGTTGAAACTGAAGAAACCGACATCGAAACCGCCAAGAACAAAGGCGCGATGGCGCTGTTCGGCGAGAAGTACGGCGACAGCGTACGCGTGCTGAGTATGGGCGGTGATTTCTCCGTCGAGCTGTGCGGCGGTATCCACGCCAACCGTACCGGCGACATCGGCCTGCTGAAAATCATCAGCGAAGGCGGTGTGGCATCGGGCGTACGTCGTATCGAGGCAGTCACCGGTGCTGCGGCACTGGCCTACTTGAACGCGGCAGAAGAACAACTCAAGGAAGCGGCCAGCCTGGTCAAGGGCAGCCGCGACAACCTGATCGACAAGCTGTCGGCTGTGCTGGAGCGCAACCGTCAACTGGAGAAGCAGCTGGAGCAGTTGCAAGCCAAGGCTGCTAGCGCCGCGGGCGACGATCTGTCGAACTCGGCAGTGGACGTCAAGGATGTGAAGGTTCTGGCCGCACGTCTGGATGGTCAGGACGGCAAGGCGCTGCTGGCGCTGGTCGATCAGCTGAAAAACAAACTCGGCCGCGCAGTGATCCTGCTCGGCAGTGTCCATGAGGAAAAGGTCGTACTGGTTGCCGGTGTAACCAAGGACCTGACTGGCCAACTCAAAGCCGGTGATTTGATGAAGCAGGCTGCTGCGGCAGTGGGCGGGAAGGGCGGTGGTCGTCCGGACATGGCGCAGGGCGGCGGTGTTGACGCCGGCGCACTGGATAGCGCACTGGCACTGACCGTTCCATTCGTCGAGCAGGGTTTATAAGGCAGTCCGTCCGGCCCGCAGTCTAGTGGCGGGCCCGGCGGCTGTTCGAGTGATTATTGGGCGCCCTTCATGGGCAGAGGCGGCTTTGAAATGGCTTTGATCGTACAGAAATTTGGAGGCACCTCGGTCGGTACTGTCGAGAGAATCGAGCAGGTCGCCGACAAGGTTAAGAAATTCCGCGATGCCGGCGATGACCTGGTGGTTGTGCTGTCTGCAATGAGCGGCGAAACCAACCGTCTGATCGATCTGGCCAAGCAAATCAGTGGCGACACGCAACCGGTTCCGCGTGAACTGGACGTGATTGTTTCCACCGGTGAGCAGGTGACGATTGCCCTGTTGGCCATGGCGCTGATCAAGCGCGGTGTGCCAGCGGTGTCGTACACCGGTAATCAGGTGCGGATCCTGACGGACAGTGCGCACAATAAAGCGCGTATCTTGCAGATTGATGACCAGAAGATTCGTGGTGATCTGAAGGCCGGTCGCGTTGTTGTTGTCGCCGGTTTCCAGGGCGTCGATGAGCACGGCAACATCACCACCCTCGGTCGCGGCGGTTCCGACACCACCGGCGTGGCACTGGCTGCCGCGTTGAAGGCTGACGAGTGCCAGATCTACACCGACGTTGATGGTGTCTACACCACCGACCCGCGCGTTGTCCCGGTCGCTCAGCGTCTGGACAAGATTACCTTTGAAGAGATGCTGGAAATGGCCAGCCTCGGTTCCAAGGTGCTGCAGATCCGTGCGGTGGAATTCGCCGGCAAGTACAACGTTCCGCTGCGCGTACTGCACAGCTTCAAGGAGGGTCCGGGCACCCTCATTACTATTGATGAAGAGGAAACCATGGAACAGCCGATCATTTCCGGCATCGCTTTCAACCGCGATGAAGCCAAGCTGACCATCCGTGGCGTGCCAGACACCCCGGGCGTGGCGTTCAAGATTCTCGGCCCGATCAGTGCCGCGAACATCGAAGTCGACATGATCGTGCAGAACGTTGCGCACGATAACACCACCGACTTCACCTTCACCGTGCACCGCAACGACTACCAGGCCGCACAGACCGTGCTGGAAAACACCGCTCGCGAGATCGGTGCCCGAGAAGTTGTAGGCGACACCAAGATTGCCAAGGTCTCGATCGTCGGCGTCGGCATGCGTTCCCACGCAGGGGTGGCTAGTCGCATGTTCGAATCCCTGGCCAAAGAAAGCATCAACATCCAGATGATCTCGACGTCGGAAATCAAGGTTTCCGTCGTCATCGAAGAGAAGTACCTGGAACTGGCCGTGCGCGCCCTGCACACGGCTTTCGAACTGGATGCTCCAGCCCGTCAGGGCGAGTAATTCCGTTTCTTGAAGGGCGCGGTCTGACCGCGCCCTTTATTTTTTGAATGGCGCGAGCCCTGAACTGTTCTTTTGCTCGCGCTGGTCAATACTCAGGCATGTAGGGCTACGATCGCTCCGGTTGTAGGTCGGGTGCCTTTTTTTTGCAGACTGTTGTCCCTGAACTGAATTGCGTGAGGAGAAAGGTATGCTGATTCTGACTCGTCGGTGCGCAGAAAGCCTGATTATCGGTGATGGCGAAATCACCGTGACCGTGCTCGGCGTTAAAGGAAACCAAGTGCGTATCGGCGTCAACGCCCCGAAAGAGGTTGCCGTGCACCGTGAGGAAATTTACCTGCGTATAAAGAAAGAGAAGGACGAAGAACCAAGCCATTAATTTTTATCGATTTTTATGTTTGCAAACGGGGAAAAGGTTGGTTAAGATACGCCCCGTGTTGCGGAGAGCTGGCCGAGTGGCCGAAGGCGCTCCCCTGCTAAGGGAGTACACCTCACAAGGGTGTCGGGGGTTCGAATCCCCCGTTCTCCGCCATTATTTGCTTAGTACGTTGTAATCTGGCTTTTTCTGTAAGTTGTTGAAATTAATAGAAAAAGTGGTTGGAATAGAGATTAGACGGGCTATAATGCGGCGCAACAAATGCACTCGTAGCTCAGCTGGATAGAGTACTCGGCTACGAACCGAGCGGTCACAGGTTCGAATCCTGTCGAGTGCACCATTTAAGAGTCAGTTACAGCAATGTAAATGACTTGGCTTCAACCAGTTGTGGTCTGGTCTAAAAACACAAATGCACTCGTAGCTCAGCTGGATAGAGTACTCGGCTACGAACCGAGCGGTCACAGGTTCGAATCCTGTCGAGTGCACCATATACCGAAAAGCCCGCGTTTAACGCGGGCTTTTTGCTGTCCGGGATTTGGCTTTTGCTTTCACGCATCCTCGCTCATCAAAATTAATCTGAGCCGAACGTCCTCGCTTGAGGTCGTATCGATAGCTCGTGGTTGATGTCCGAATATTTACCTTATCCGGTTTACCCAGCGCGCTTTCGACGTCCTGTTGACTCATGCCGGCAACCACACGTTGATTGATGATCGCTGCACGACGTTGTCTGGCATCGATCAGATTTCCACATTTGTCTTCAGTAACGCCGGCAATGCCGGGGTCGCGCCCGTTGGTTTTCATACCGGATATTTCTTCGTGGTTGTGTTCCGGCATTACCGCCACGACTGATCCGGGCGAGTAGGGGTGGACTTCCTGCACTGAGCGCTGTTCACCGCTCGCGCAGCTCATGCTGGTAAAGGTGATGCTGCCGTCGGCGGCTTCGCAGCGATGAAGGCTGGTGGCGGCCCCGGCAGGTGGGAGGCAAAACAGGCTGGTGAGTAAAAAGAATATCGGTTTGGCTGGCATTCGACGTCCTCCATGACGATCTAAGCTCAAGGGTAGCCGCTACATTTTTCATCGGTGGTGTGTTTTCTTTTCAGGATGAGTCGTCGCATTTGCACGGATCAGGACAGTGCTCAGGTTTGTTTCGCAAGCGCTTGTTTCGACCGTGATTTTTTAACGTTTAAAACCGTCAGGCGGTGTATCATTGCGCCCGTCAGCCCCGCCGGGGCTTATGGAAAACCTCCATGGACTTACCCAGTAGTTACTCAGTACCCCGTTTCACCAATCATGAATTGACTGATTGATCCTTCCGGCGTGCCCCGCTGCTGGGAGTGGAGTTCGCCTATGTCTGAAATCGAAGTAAAGAAAACACAGGAAAGCCTGCAGGATCGCCTGGCTCAAGTCGTCGAGCTGCTGCAGCGCCAACGGGTCGTCGAAGACCTGACTCATCGCCAGGAAGGCGCGCACCACGACCGGGTCGAAAACCTGGTTCACCGGCAAAATCTCGTCGAGTTGCAACGCAAGCTCGATGATCTGCACTCTGCCGACGTCGCCTACATTCTCGAAGCCTTGCCGCTGGACGATCGTCTGACGCTCTGGCAACTGGTCAAGGCCGATCGCGACGGCGACATTCTTCTCGAAGTATCCGATTCGGTTCGTGAAACGCTGATCGCCGACATGGACGATCACGAGCTCCTGGCTGCTGCCAAGGACATGGACGCCGACGAACTTGCTGACCTGGCCTCCGAGCTGCCGCGAGACGTCGTCCATGAGCTGATGGAGAGCCTCGATAACCAGCAGCGCGAGCGTGTCCGTTCGGCCTTGTCCTACGATGAGGAGCAGGTCGGTGCACTGATGGACTTCGAGATGGTGACCATCCGTGAGGATGTCAGCCTCGAAGTGGTGCTGCGCTATCTGCGTCGTCTCAAAGAACTTCCCGGCCATACCGACAAACTGTTCGTGGTTGATTACGACGGCGTGCTCAAAGGCGTGCTGCCGATCAAGCGTTTGCTGGTCAACGACCCGGAAAAGCAGGTAGCTGATGTCATGGCCAGCGATCCGGTGAGTTTCCACCCGGACGAAGACGCCTACGATGCCGCTCAGGCGTTCGAGCGTTACGACTTGATCTCGGCCCCGGTGGTCGACAAGAACGGCAAGCTGATCGGCCGTCTGACCATCGACGAAATGGTCGACCTGATCCGTGAGGAAAGCGAAAGCGAAGTCCTCAACATGGCGGGTCTGCGTGAAGAGGAAGACATCTTCGCTTCCGTGTGGAAGTCCCTGCGCAACCGTTGGGCGTGGCTGGCGATCAACCTGATCACCGCGTTCGTCGCATCGCGGGTGATTGGTCTGTTTGAAGGTTCGATCGAGAAGCTGGTAGCGCTCGCGGCGTTGATGCCGATCGTGGCGGGTATCGGCGGCAACTCCGGTAACCAGACGATCACCATGATCGTTCGCGCCATGGCACTCGACCAGGTCAGCACCGGCAATACCTCGCGTTTGATGCGCAAGGAGCTGGCGGTCGGTCTGATCAATGGTCTGGTCTGGGGTGGCGTGATCGGCGTGGTCGCTTATCTGCTTTACGGCAGTTGGTCGCTGGGTGTGGTGATGACAGCGGCGATGACCCTCAATCTGCTTCTCGCAGCTTTGATGGGGGTGTTGATCCCGATGACGCTGGCAAAGATGGGGCGTGACCCGGCAATGGGGGCCAGCGTGATGATTACCGCCATGACTGACAGTGGTGGTTTCTTCATCTTCCTGGGGTTGGCGACCATCTTCCTGCTCTGATTCGTTGCAATGAAAAAGCCCGCCAATTGGCGGGCTTTTTGTACCTGTGGCTTTACCAGTGGCGCCAGTCCCTGGATCGCAGGCAAAAAAAAGCCAGCAATCATGCTGGCTTGAGATGTTCGTAAGGCTCAGGACGCGTCTGCGGCCATTTCAGCGTCGTGGGCGATCAAGGACACCAACGCGTTCTGTTGACGGTGAGACAGCTGACGGAAGCGTTGCAGCAGCTCACGCTCGTGCAACGACAGCTCAGGGCTGTCCAGGCGCATGCTCAGTTCTTCGCCCAATGCACCTTCCTGAATAAGACTCTGCTCAAGGCGCGCAATGATCTCGGAGTTCATGCTGCGATGATGATTGCGAGCCACCTCGGCAATGCGTTCACGCATTCCGTCTGGCAGACGTACGACAAACTTGTCAGCCGTACGGCTGGAATAAATTGCCTGTTTCAATGGGCGCATATATTTAACCGGTTAGTTCAGGGGAGCGGTTCTCGGGATTGGCCGCAGGATGTGTGGTAGGACAAGCATCCGCGCCAAATGGTTCAACCTGAATTGCTAAGAGGCCGGCATCATGCCTCAAAATAGCCAGATCATTGGCGTCAATTCTGTGACAAATATTGAGCCGGGTAAAGGCGTAATGCCAGCACCAATTATCAGAAATGCGGACTGGTTGGAAAACTTTGCCATGGCCAACCTCTCTGACCGCTTCCTGATGCCTATGAATTGATGTCCGAAGACGTCAGAACGTGCATGCTATGCGGCTTTCAATCCTTGTTCCTTATCTGTACAGGATAGTGGCAATTTGCCGATTTACTAGTGGCAGTCGCTTGCCAGAGGGCTTTTCAGGATGGATGGCAGGCTTATTTATCTGATGGGACCGTCCGGTTCAGGCAAGGACAGCCTGATTGAGGCCGCACGTGAGCCACTGCGGGCGAGGAACTGCGAAATCATGCGCCGGGTGATTACCCGATCAGCGGAGTCAGTGGGTGAAGATGCCATCGGCGTGACGCCTGAAGAGTTCGAGCGACGTCAGCGCGCCGGCGAATTTTCCCTCTCATGGCACGCCAATGGCCTGGCCTACGGCATCCCCCGAGAAATGGACGAATGGTTGCGTGTCGGGCGCGATGTGCTAGTGAACGGCTCGCGCGCGAACCTGCGTCAGGCGATGGAACGCTATCCGACGTTGTTGCCGGTTCTGCTGACAGTCAAAGATGAGGTCTTGCGCGAACGCTTGCTGCGGCGCGGTCGAGAGACACTGGAACAGATCGACGTCAGACTTGCCCGTAACGCCCTGTTTAAGGACAGGCGATCAAGCGACGCGCCGGTGCACCTGATCGACAACTCCGGCGACCTGGCGGTCGCCGTCCATCAATTGCTCGAGCTGATCAAGCTCAACGCAACACCGGATCAAATTTGATCCGGCGCCCGGCAACCAGCGCCAATACGAATAGCACCGCAAACACGCCACAGCCAATCAACGGCAGGGTGATTTCGGTTTCCTCGAACAGCGCAAAATGCACAACGCCACTCAATAAGGCGAGGATCAGAAATCCTGCAGCTGACTTGGACATGCTGTACTCCTGAAGATATTTCAAAAAACCAGACGTTCGGTAGCGTGCGCAGAAGTTGCCTGCTCAGGCTCGCTAACCGCCTGTGGGGCGAAGTCCTGATCACTCAGCACTGCCAATTGCGGTGCTCTTTGCACCTGCAAATAATGCGGCATGCGCTGGGCTACCGACTCTGGTGCAGCACCCTCTGGGACAAAGTGAAAGCCGACGACAGCTGCCAGGGCGATTGCATTTGCAAGCAAGAGAGTGCTGTTCATGAGGCGGTGCTCCGATTGTTCTGCTCTGGAACAGACAAAGCACCCGCCGTGCCAACAGTCTAACTGCTGTTAAGTCCTTTAAAAACAAGCATTTGGAAGGTTTTTTCCAAGTCTTCGGGTTGCAATCTGCAAGGATGTCTTTTGAAGGGTAGTGCAAATTGCACGGTAAATTTTCCCGCAGCATTGCAGGGCGCCTGCCTACACTTAAAAAGCCCCACGGACGACATGACAAATCAGGGTTCGGCCGTTAACATGCACGCCGTCCGTCGCACCGCGTCTGGCCGTCACAACTCAGTGTCTCAGTAGCTCAATTGGATAGAGCATCCCCCTCCTAAGGGGAAGGTTGGCAGTTCGAACCTGCCCTGGGACACCACTCATTCAGGATGTCTCGAACATCCGCAAAAAAGCCCCGCGCAGTTTCAACTCCCGGGGCTTTTTCATGCGCGACCGTTGAGCACTATTGCGCCGCGCCACCCTCGGGTTTGCCGATAGACGTGCTGATTTCGGTAAGACGCCGACGGCCATTGACCTTGTATTCGCGCTCTTGCGCTTCCTCGCCGGGTTTACGCAAAGTCAGTTGCGCAAACAGCCCATCCTTTGCGCTGTAGGCGCCAAACCAGTCGTTCATTCTGGCAATAAAGCACTCGCTGCCGATGATTACCGGGAAGTCCGCGACCTGTTCGATGGCGTAATAGCCTGCGCCGTAGCCGTAATATTCCTCGCTGTCGGTGGCGGACGGGGGAATCGGGCACATAGGCTTTCGCTCTTGCCCGCTGTCGGACGAGTCATCCTCGATGGTGGCCAGGCCACGGGCAAGTGCGCGGTGCAGGTCCGGCTTCAGCTTATAAGTGGTTTTGTGCTCATCATCAGGCTGAGTGCGAGGGATGCTGAGTTGATAGCGATAACGAACCGTCAGCTTGGGCACCAACTGGTTCGCCTGCCACGGACTGAGCAGGTAGACATTATCGATGCCGTATCCACTGTCGCGATAGGCGGCGTAGACCTTGCCGTGAATGCTGATCCAGTTCACGGACTGGTTGGAGCCGCGCTCATTGATGGAGTAGAGGGAACCGCCGAGGGATTCGCCGTCGGACGCCTGGGTTCTGCGGGTGAACCGGTCACCATCGCGGTGAAAGATTTCCACGAACGTGTACAGGCCGGTGCCGCCGGTGTAGGTCTGAATGATCAGGTCACGTCGCCCGTCATTGTCCAGATCCAGCAATGTGAACGAGGTTGGGCCCTGCGCGGTGTCAGCCTCGAAGTCCGTGGCATTCAAAGCTGTCCACTCGCTGCGGGAAACGCCTTTGGGGAGGGTCTTCGGGAAGTGTGTTTTATTGGCGAATTGATCGGCGTCGGGCTCTGCTGAAAACGAAGTTTCGGCGCTGTTCAGTGTCAGTGAGGCGAGCGTCCGTTCCAGGGCAAACTCCGGATCATTCTGACTGGCTGTCTGAATACGTTTTTGCAGATCATCCAGCACCTCTTTATCGGCGCCGGTCGGCTGATGGGCGACAGCTTCTGCCCATTGCGCCTGCAAACTTTTCAGCTGTTCGCGATAACGCTGATCCAGACACGAAACATCCTCAGCGCACTCATTACGCGTTTTCAACCAAAGCCGTTGCGTGCCCTTCAGCTGCGGTCGAGTCTCGACGGAAGCCTTCATCAACTGTCGGTAAACCTCGCCCATCTGCGTATCCAGTTCATACAAACCGGTATTCGCACAGATAGTTTTTTCCACGGTTGTCACCGCTTTCGCACAATCCATTCCGGCCGCCATCGTCTGCTGGAAAAACAGCAGCGCACAGACGGACACGATGCAACGTCCTTTGATGTACACGAGATAAACCTTGTAGTGGAAAGCTAAGAAGCCGCGCAGAGTAATCGCAGAACGAGGAATCTTGAAGCGCCGGCTTCAGGGAACGTCACTTGTGGCCGATAACCCATTCGGTGACTTAAAAGTCGCGCGAAATCGCTTGATAGCATTTGGCCGCCAGCTATCATCTGCGCGCCTGAAATTGCCGCGATTCATCCTCTTCAATTGCCTGGAAATCCTCGATGCTGTCGTATCACCAAAAGAGTTTTCTGATCGTCGATGATTTCTCGGATTTCCGCAGTTCCGTGCGTTCGATGCTGCGTGAACTTGGAGTCAAGGACGTCGACACCGCGGATAGTGGTGAGCAGGCGCTGAAAATGTGCGCGCAGAAATCCTACGATTTCATCCTGCAGGATTTCCATCTCGGCGACGGCAAGAAGAACGGACAGCAGGTGCTTGAAGACTTGATGTCGGAAAAGCTCATCAGCCATGAAGCGGTGTTTGTCATGGTCACCGCCGAGACCAGTCAGGCGATGGTGCTCAGTGCCCTGGAGCATGAGCCGGATGCGTATCTGACCAAACCGTTCAACCGTTCCGGCCTGGCGCAGCGCCTGGAGCGTCTGGAGCAGCGCAAGACGTTGCTCAAACCGATTCTGCAAGCCCTTGATCGCGGTAAGCCGGTCGAGGTGCTCAATGCCTGTATTGCGCTGTGCAAGCAGGACATCCGTTATTCGCCGCTGTGCCTGCGTTATCGTGCCGATGCCCTGCGCGAGATGAATCAGAACGAAGCGCTTGAGCGGCTCTATGACAGCATCATTGCCGACCGGCCGTTGCCGTGGGCGTTTGCCGGGTTGGGCAAGTTGCTGTTCAAGCGCGGCCAGGTGGCGCAGGCCAAAGGCGTCTATGAGAAAGCGCTGAAGGTGTTTCCGATGATGCCGGCGCTGTACGACGGCATGGCCGATGTACTGGTCGCCGAAGGCGATAGCAAAGGTGCGCAGCGGGTGCTGGAGGAGGCGATTCGTTTGTCGCCGCTGGCGGTGCGCCGGCAAGCGTTGCTGGGCAAACTGGCGATGGCCAACGAAGACTTCGACACTGCCTCGCGCGCTTATCGGCAAGCGGTGGCGCAGGGCGCGCAGTCGCGGTTCAAGGATCCGGAAAGCAACCTCGGCCTGGCCCATGCGTTGATCAGCAAGGGCAGTGAACGTGGCCTCGACACCCGCACGCGGCTGGAGATCAACACCACGCTCAGCGCTGTCGCCAAAGAGAATCCGGCCGACCCTGGCCTGCAGATTCGCGCACGTCTGATGAAGGCCACCAGTCTGCTGCTCAACGATGCCGAGACGGCCGACAAGCTCACCGAGCAAGCGCTGATGCGCCTCGATGGCATGGAGCAATTCATGAGCCCCGAGGCGGCGTTGTTGGTCGCCAAGCAGTTGCAAATGCTCGGCCAGGCCGAAGCCGGCACGTCGATGCTCAAGAGCTGCGCGGAAATCTATGGTGATGATCCGGCGGTGATGAAAGACATCGCCAAGCTCACCGACGACCCGACTATCCTCAGTTCCAGCAACGCCGCTGCCGACCTCAACCGTCAGGGCGTGCGCGTGTACAAGACCGGTAACCTGGTGGAGGCCCGCGAGGTCTTCCGCAAGGCGCTGAAGATGCAACCGAAGAACATCAGTATCGCGCTGAACATGGCCCAGTCGCTGCTCCACGGCACTGACACCAATGTGCCGTCGGCGGAACTGGAAGAATGTCGGGCCTGCCTGAAAATGGTTGGCCTGATGCCCGACACCGACGCGCGTTATGCGCGTTATCAGAAGCTGAAAAGCAAGGCGTTTGGCGAATGAACCACGACGAGCAAGCTCTGGATTTTTCCACGGTGATTGCCTCCACCGTCCATGACATGAAGAACTCGCTGGCCATGCTGATGCAGGCCCACAGCCAATGGCTGACTCGGCTGCCGCAAGCGCAGCGCGAGGGGGCGGAGCAGGGCGTGATCGACTTCGAGTTCGCCCACCTCAACGGCATGCTCGTGCAGTTGCTCGGGCTATATAAGCTCGGCGTCAATCAGCTGCCGCTGCAACCGGCGTATCACGAGCTGGATGATTTCATCGAGGCGCAACTGGCGGCGCATCAAGAGGTGTTCGCCAGTCGCGGGATCATTGCCACTTATGAAGTTGATCCGCTGAGCCCGCTGGGCTTTTTTGATCGCGAGTTGATTGCCTCGGTGTTGGGCAACTGCATCAACAACGCGATTCGTTATGCCCGCGAATCGCTGCTGATCACGGTCAGTGACGAGGCCGGGCAACTGGTGTTGAGCATCAATGATGACGGCGATGGTTACCCGGCCGAGATGCTTGAACGTCAGGCCGATTATGTGCAGGGCATCAATCACAGCAGCGGCAGCACCGGGCTTGGCCTGTACTTCGCCAATCGCATCGCGGCGCTGCATCAGCGCAATGGAGTTGAAGGGCGCACCGAAATCCGCAATGGCGGACCGCTTGGCGGCGGGGTGTTCAGCCTTTATCTGCCGTGACACAGGTTTTTGTTTGACGCTGCTTGATATTCCGAACAGCCGGAGCCTATTTTGTACAGGTCGCCGTTCGCGGCTCGCACAATAACAAGGATTGCGTCATGACAACCGATGGCCAGCGTTCATTCGCGCAGCGATTGACCGGCATTGATGAGATTGAGTGTGTCACGCCGGATTTGAACGGCGTACCGCGCGGCAAAGTGATGACCGCCGAGGGGTTCCTCGAAGGGCGGCGTCTGCAACTGGCCCGTGGCGTGCTGTTGCAATGCATCATGGGCGGTTACCCGGCAGCACGGTTTTACGGCAGCGACGACGGCGATCTCGCCCTGATTGCCGAACCGAGCCAGATCCATCGTTTGCCATGGAGTGACGACCCGCGTGCTCTGGCGATTTGCGATGCCGATGAGTTGACCGGCGAAAGCTCCAACCTGTCGACCCGTGGTCAGCTCAAGCAGGTCATTGCCCGTTACGCCGCGCGCGGTCTGGCGCCGGTGGTGGCGACCGAGCTGGAATTTTTTGTCTTTGCGCCGAACACCGATCCGACCCAACCATTCCGTCCGCCGGTGGGCCTTGACGGGCGTCGCGAGGATGGTCAATCGGCGTTCAGCGTCAGTTCCAATAACGGTCTGCGGCCGTTCTTCAACGAAGTCTATAAATGCATGGCGGCACTCGGTCTGCCGCGCGATACCTTCATGCACGAGATGGGCGTCAGCCAGTTCGAGATCAATCTGCTGCACGGTGATCCACTGCTGCTGGCCGACCAGACGTTTCTGTTCAAACACCTGCTCAAGGAAGTCGCGCTCAAGCATGGCCTGACCGTGGTGTGCATGGCCAAGCCGCTGGCGCACACGCCGGGCAGTTCGATGCACATTCACCAAAGCATCGTCGAGATCGGCAGTGGCAAGAATTTGTTCAGTGACGAACACGGTGAGCCGACTGCGATGTTCCGCCACTTCATCGGTGGTCAGCAGGCGGGCATGGCCGATTTCACCGCGCTGTTTGCACCCAATGTGAATTCCTATCAGCGCCTGTGCCATCCGTACGCGTCGCCGAACAATGCTTGCTGGTCGCACGACAACCGTGCCGCTGGCTTGCGGATTCCGGCCAGTGCGCCGGTTGCTCGTCGGGTGGAAAATCGTTTGCCGGGCGCTGATGCAAATCCGTATCTGGCAATCGCCGCCAGTCTGGCTGCCGGTTTGCATGGCATCGAGCATGAGCTGGAACCGAGCGAAGCGATTCAGGGCGAGTTCGCGGTGCCGGACAATCTTGCGTTGCCGTGTACCTTGCACGCCGCGCTCGAACGTCTGAAACGTAGCCAATTGGCGAGGGAACTGTTCGGACAGGAGTTCATCGAAGGCTACATCGCTTCGAAGACCATGGAGTTGACCAGCTTCTTTGATGAAATCACTCCCTGGGAACGGCGTGTTCTAGCAGCCCAGGCCTGACGTACCGCCGCCATCGGGCTATCGTTCTGGTAGCCCGATATTTACTGCAAGGAGCCGCTCGGAACGCCGATGCGCCAAATCTGGAAATCCTTTCGAGCACTGTATTTCGCCTCGCTGATGATGTTGATCGGCTCGGGCCTTCTATCCACTTATCTGGCATTGCGCCTGGCCGCTGACAATGTCGACGGCCTCTGGGTCGGTGCGCTGATGGCGGCCAACTATTTCGGCCTGGTGCTGGGCGGCAAGATCGGTCATCGACTGATCGCCCGGGTCGGGCATATCCGTGCTTATTCTGCCTGTGCCGGGATCGTCGGGGCGGCGGTGCTTGGTCACGGTCTGGTCGATTGGTTGCCGGCGTGGCTGGTGCTGCGGACCATCGTCGGTCTGGGCATGATGTGCCAGTACATGGTGATCGAGAGCTGGCTCAACGAGCAGGCGGACGCCAATCAGCGTGGCCTGGTGTTCAGCGGTTACATGATCGCTTCGTACCTGGGGCTGGTGCTCGGCCAGCTGATTCTGGTCATGCATCCGGGCTTGGGTCTGGAATTGCTGATGCTGGTCGCCCTGTGCTTTGCGCTGTGTCTGGTGCCGGTGGCATTGACTCGACGGATTCACCCGGCGCCCCTGCATCCGGCGCCGATGGAGCCACGCTTCTTTATCAAGCGGGTGCCGCAGTCGTTGAGTACGGTGCTGGGGGCCGGTTTGATCATCGGTTCGTTCTACGGTCTGGCGCCGCTGTATGCCTCGCAACAGGGGCTGTCGACCGAGCAGGTCGGTTTGTTCATGGGTAGCTGTATCTTCGCCGGGTTGCTGGTGCAGTGGCCGTTGGGCTGGTTGTCTGATCGTTACGACCGGGCGCTGTTGATTCGCTGCTTTGCCGGGTTTCTTGCGGTGGCGGCGTTGCCGTTGGCGATTCTGCCGCAGGTGCCGCTCGAGGTTTTGTTTGTTGTCGGGTTCATGTGCTCACTGGTGCAGTTCTGTCTGTATCCGCTGGCGGTGGCATTCTCCAACGACCACGTCGAAGGCGATCGTCGCGTATCGCTGACGGCGATGTTGCTGGTGACCTACGGGGTTGGCGCGAGCATCGGGCCGTTGTTGGCGGGTGTACTGATGAAGCTGTTCGGCAGTCAGAGCCTGTATGCGTTTTTCAGCTTCTTCGCACTGGTGCTGGTGTGGCGGATCCGACCGAAAGCCGTGACCAATCTGCATCAGGTCGACGACGCGCCGCTGCATCACGTAGCCATGCCTGACAGCATGTCCAGCTCGCCGCTGGTGGCGGCCCTCGATCCTCGGGTAGACGAGCAGGTGGTACAGGAGCAGATGGTGCAAGACCCTGTGCAGACGCCGGCAAATCCAGAGCCTGAACCTGACACTCAGCCAGAGCCTGCGGCAGAAGTCGAACCGGATACCGATAAGACTGCGCCCGATCTCAGTGGCGGCAGACCCTGATCTGAACAAAAAACATCGCACATAAAAAAGGGCAGTCCCATCAAGGACTGCCCTTTTTATTGGCCGCGACGAATCAGAGATCGTCTTTGTCGAAACGGCGTGCTTCACGTTGCAGCTGATACACGAAACGCTCAACGTTGCGCGCTGCCTGACCACTGATGTTGTGGAAGCGCAGGCCGGCAAAAGTGATGTTGAGTTTTTCTTCGAAGTGCAGGTAGCGCAGTTCGACGGAGGTCGGCTGGTTGCCGAACAGCGGCGGGGCGATCAGACGGTCGTAGACCTGGCCCAATTGCAGGCGGTCAGTGATATCGCCTTCGAAGCGCAGCTTGCAACCGGTCGCGGAGATATCCAGCAGTTTGCCGTTGATTGGCGCCTTGAGCTTTTCGCCGCCCAGTTCAACGCTGACCAGATCGGTCAGTTTCAGCGCAGCGCGGAAGGCATTGCGGCGCTGGTGGTAAACCACTTCGGTCGGCAGAGCGCCGGTGTAGAAGCGATCGCCCTCGGATTCTTCGATATTCAGCGTGCCGGTGCATTCCCAGGCAATGCGCACGCCGTCATGAAAACCTTCAACCTTGAACGGCTCACCGGCCAGCAGGAAGCGTTCGCCATCACGCGGGATCATCTCGTCCAGCGCGATCGAAGCGCTGTCGCGGTCGACTTTGATCAGGTAACTCTGGAAGCGCTGGCTGCGCTCATGAAAGGTGATGATCAGCGGATCGTGGCTTTCTTGCAGCTGGCGCAGGTTGCTGGAGATTTCCAGTGGCGTGGTGAGCACCTTAGGGGGCTGCGGAGCATCATCCGCGCTGAGGGCGTTGGACACGGTTTATCAATCTCCAGACAAAATATGACGACTTGCCAGCATTTTGCCAGCATGTTCCGCGGGTTGATAGGGCTGGCGCATCAACGGCTCATGCCTGGCTGAGCGGACGCGGTGTGGCGGGTTTGGCAAATGTACCGCTGGCGTTATACAGCGCGGGTGCCTCACCACCGGTGAGGATCTTCAGCTGATTGGCCGTGGCGGCCTGCTGGATCTGGATCGACTGGCCATTCTTGAGGTTGGCCGCCTGGCATTGAGCAATCAGATCGGTCAATGCATCGCCTTGCGTCAGCAACTGGTCGCCAATGCTTGACTGGCCAGCCAGTTGCTCAAGACCGGAACGATCGGTCGGCAGGTTGAGGCTGGCGAGGATTTCACTGCGCTTGCGGCCATGCTGTTCAAGCAGAATGATCAATGCCTGTTTGTGCGCCAGAATTTCTTCCAGCAATGGCATGTCGCGACCGTGCAACGCGAGGGATTCGGTTTGCAACAACTCCAGCAATTGTTGAGCTGGAGCAAAGTCGTCGTTGATCAGTTGCAATAAAGTAGTGTCGTGCATGGCTGGCCTTGGGTTTTAAGCGTCCAAAAGCCTGGCGCTGGCAAAAGCCTAGCGCTGGGCTTCGAAGTTGAGCAGTTTGCTGGCTACACGGTTGCTGTCGACTTTATAGCTGCCATCGGCAATCGCGGCTTTCAACTCGGCCACACGGGCTTTGTCGACAGCAGGTTGATCGCGCAGCTTGTCAGTGACCTTCTGCAACTGTTGAGCCTCATTGCTGAGGTGTACCGATTCCCCGCTTATTGCGGTACTGGCCGGTTCGGCCTGGGTATTCAGCGGCGCGGAGGTGCCGGTTTCGGCGGTTTCCTTGGCGTTGCTGGTACGTGTACTGCCCGTAAGTGACGAGGAGCTGTTCAAACGGCTGAAATCGATGACCATGATAAAAACCTCTGGGAATTTGGACGCTTGCCATGTTTTCGGCCATCCCCTGGAAAACTTTAGGCACATTTACAATGAGCCTTGCATGCGCCGGCGCGTGTCCTGCTGCGGCACAGTTTAGGGAACAGCCGGGGTCAGCGCCAGTTTTCTACATCGCCACTTCCACTTGGCCCGGCGCGGTGACTTGCGCCTTGATGACCCGTTGCGAGTTGAGGTTTTTCACCCGGATCTGTTCTTTCAAGCCGCCATTGGCCAGCGCTTCACCGGGCATGCGCACCGCCAGGGTTCCGCTGCGCGCGGTGATGACCACTTGATCGCCCTTGCGAATGACTTCGGCCTGTTCCAGATGAACCAGGGTAATGACCTGATCGGCTACCGTTGGTCGGGTCAATTTCTGTCCGATCGCTTCATCAACGGAGGTCAGAAAGCCTTGATTGATCTGACTGATGTCGCGTTCACGCAAGGTCACATCCTGTGGCTCGATAATCCCGGCCCGTTTGAGCGGGCGCGTGGTGGTCACAATCTCGCGAAACAGGCGGACTTGAGCGGGCACGAACACGGTCCAGGGCGAGGCGCCCTCACAGCGGACCTTCACGGTAACCCGGCCCAGCGGACGTGCCGGACTCTCCAAAGTCGCTGTCAATTCCTTGTCGCACATAGGCATGCGCATACGGGGGTCGAGCTGGTTTACTTCGATTTCGTAGCGGCCTTCCGTTTGACTGGTAGCCAGATAGTCTTCTACGGTGAACTCAAGAAAGCCCTGAGTGACGCCGATAAGCATGTCAGGCAAGGTAACCGCATCAGCAATGGCAGGGCTGCCAGCGAAAAAGCAGCAAATGGCGGACATCGCGCAAAGCCCTCTGCGGAGGGGCGAAGTCAGGCGTCGAAAAAATGTCGTTTGAGCGTTCATACGAGTTAAAAAGCAAGCGCCGTGCCGTTTAGCAATGAATGTGCGTCGCAACAACACTTGGCGTTGGGTGTAGGAGTCTGGGCATGGCTGGTGTAATGGATTCGGTGAACCAGCGCACGCAACTGGTGGGGCAGAATCGCCTGGAGCTGTTGTTGTTCCGTCTTGACGGTCAGCAGCTCTACGGAATCAACGTGTTCAAGGTACGGGAAGTGTTGCAGTGCCCGTCACTGACGTTGATGCCCAAGTCCAGTCCTGTCGTGTGCGGGGTGGCAAATATCCGGGGGGCGACCATTCCGATCCTTGATCTGGCAATGGCGACCGGTTCCGGAGCGTTGAAGGACAAGAACAATCCGTTCGTGATCATCACGGAGTACAACACCAAGACCCAGGGTTTCCTGGTCCGCTCGGTGGAGCGCATCGTCAACATGAACTGGGAAGAGATTCATCCACCACCCAAGGGCACGGGGCGCGATCATTACCTGACCGCTGTGACTCGGGTGGACAATCAGTTAGTCGAAATCATCGACGTCGAGAAAGTGCTGGCGGAAGTTGCGCCGACACCGGAAGCGATTTCGGTGGGCGTGGTCGATGTCGAGACCCAGACCAAGGCACTGTCGTTGCGTGTCTTGACGGTCGATGACTCGTCGGTGGCGCGCAAGCAGGTTACGCGTTGCCTGCAGACGGTCGGCGTTGAAGTGGTGGCACTGAACGACGGCAAGCAGGCGCTGGATTACCTGCGCAAGCTGGTCGATGAGGGCAAGAAGCCGGAAGAAGAGTTCCTGATGATGATTTCCGACATCGAGATGCCGGAGATGGACGGGTACACACTGACGGCCGAGATCCGCGCTGACCCGCGCATGCAAAAGCTTCACATCATCCTGCATACTTCGTTGTCCGGGGTATTCAATCAGGCGATGGTCAAGAAAGTCGGTGCCGATGACTTCCTGGCCAAGTTCCGTCCTGATGACCTGGCATCCCGGGTAGTCGACCGGATCAAAGCAGCAGATATCAGCTAGGGGCGTTTTGCTCCTGGCGGTCAACACGATTTAAGAGGCGGCATCATTGTCTACGGGTAATTTGGATTTCGAACAGTTCCGGGTCTTCCTGGAAAAAGCCTGTGGCATTTTGCTCGGTGAAAACAAGCAGTACCTGGTCTCGAGCCGTCTCAACAAACTGATGGAGCAGCAAGGCATCAAATCCCTGGGTGAGCTGGTACAGCGCATCCAGACCCAGCCGCGCAGCGGTTTGCGCGAGCAGGTGGTCGATGCCATGACGACCAACGAAACCCTGTGGTTTCGTGACACCTATCCGTTTGAAGTCTTGAAGAACAAGGTGCTGCCTGAAGCGATCAAAGCCAGCCCCAACCAGCGCCTGCGGATCTGGTCGGCCGCCTGCTCGTCGGGCCAGGAACCGTACTCGCTGTCGATGTCGATCGACGAGTTCGAGCGCAGCAACCTTGGCCAGTTGAAGATGGGCGTGCAGATCGTTGCCACGGACTTGTCCGGCAGCATGCTGACCAACTGCAAGACCGGCGAGTACGACAGCCTGGCTATCGGTCGCGGTTTGTCCGCCGATCGTTTGCAGCGTTACTTCGACCCGAAAGGGCCGGGACGCTGGGTGATCAAGGCGCCGATCAAGAACCGGGTGGAATTCCGCTCGTTCAACCTGCTCGACAGCTATGCCGCGCTGGGCAAGTTCGACATCGTGTTCTGCCGCAACGTGTTGATCTACTTCTCTGCCGAAGTGAAGAAAGACATCCTGTTGCGCATTCACAGCACGTTGAAGCCGGGCGGTTATCTGTTCCTTGGCGCTTCCGAAGCGCTGAACGGTTTGCCGGACCATTACCAAATGGTTCAGTGCAGCCCGGGGATCATTTACCAGGCGAAATGAAGCATATGGCAAAAGAAGGGAGCCCTCAGGGGCTCCTTTTTTTTTGCCGCATGCTTCACGTAGGAGCTGCCGAAGGCTGCGATCTTTTGATCTAGATCTTGAAAAACAAAATCAAAAGATCGCAGCCTTCGGCAACTCCTACAGGGGGGGCTGTTAACAGGGCGAAGCGGCAGAAAAGCGGCATCCGGCGGAAACCGGTTGCCGCTTTTCTGGCATTGCCGCTTTGCCGACTCCCGGCAAAGCCCCGGTTTATGCGGCTTTTATGGTTTGGCACGGCGCTTGCTAAAGCTCAGTTACGAAAAACCGGTCACCTGAAGGTTCCCGACATGAGCATCAGCTTCGATAAAGCGCTCGGCATTCACGAAAAGGCATTGGGCTTCCGCGCCCAGCGTGCCGAAGTGCTGGCCAACAACATCGCCAACGCCGACACCCCGAACTACAAGGCTCGGGATCTGGACTTCTCCAAAGTGCTTGAAGCACAAACCCAGAAAAACGCCAACGGCACTATCGCCCTGAACATGACCAACAGCCGTCACATCGAAGCTGAAGGTCTGGGCAACGGCGACGAATCGCTGATGTATCGCACGCCAATGCAACCTTCGATCGACCAGAACACCGTGGACGCTCAACTGGAGCAGTCGAACTACGCGGAAAACGCCGTCGGCTTCCAGGCCAGCTTCACCCTGCTCAACAGCAAATTCAAAGGGCTGGTGTCAGCCCTGCGCGGAGAGTAATCCATGTCCCTGTCCAGCGTTTTCAACATTGCCGGCAGCGGCATGAGCGCACAAACCACGCGTCTGAACACCGTGGCCTCGAACATCGCCAACGCCGAAACCGTCTCGTCGAGCATCGACCAGACCTACCGTGCCCGTCACCCGGTGTTCGCCACCATGTTCCAGGGCGGCCAGAACAGCGGCAGCAATTCGCTGTTCCAGAGCCAGGACGCGGCCGGTCAAGGCGTACAGGTGCTCGGTGTGGTCGAAGACCAGAGCAACCTCGAAGCGCGCTACGAGCCGAACCATCCGGCGGCCGACGCCAAAGGCTACGTCTACTACCCGAACGTCAACGTGGTGGAAGAAATGGCTGACATGATTTCCGCGAGCCGCTCGTTCCAGACCAACGCTGAAATGATGAACACCGCCAAAACCATGATGCAGAAGGTACTGACCCTCGGTCAGTAATAAGGGGCGACGGCCATGAGTGTTTCCGATACCACCAGCAGCTTGAGCATGAATGACATCCTGGCGAACTCGTCGAAAAAGACCAGTTCGACCACCGGTGGCATTGCTTCGGCGACCAACAGCGCCACCGGCGGCCAGGCACTGGGCAAGGATGCGTTCCTGCAACTGCTGGTTACCCAGCTGAAAAACCAGAACCCGCTCGATCCGCAGGACAACAGCGCCTTCGTTGCGCAGTTGGCGCAGTTCAGTAGCCTGGAAGGCATCACCACGCTGAACAGCACTGTCAGCTCGCTGGCCGGCAACTACAACTCCTCGCAGGCGTTGCAGGCGTCGTCGCTGGTGGGCCGCAACGTGATCGTGCAGACCAACTCGGTTCAGCTCGACGATCCGAGCAAAGGCATGACCGGTTCGGTCACCGTTCCGTCGTCGATTGCCGGCGGTACTGTGAGCATCACCGACAGCAGCGGTGCGGTGGTGCGCACCATCGATCTGGGCAGTCGCGCCGCAGGCAGCGCGAGCTTCACCTGGGACGGCAAGGATAAAGACGGCAATCTGGTCAAGACCGGTACCTATACCGTCACGGCCAACGCATCGATCAATGGCACCTCGACCGATATGGCGACGTACCTGCCGGCCACCGTCACCAGCGTGACGATCAGCCAGACCGGCGGCGAGCTGATGCTCAACCTGTCCGGCAAGGGCACCGTTGCCCTGTCCAAAGTACAAACCATTGGTATATAGAGCCGACTAACCGGCACAAAGGAGTGGAATATGTCTTTCAATATCGGCCTTAGCGGTCTCTATGCAGCCAACAAACAACTGGACGTGACCGGCAACAACATCGCCAACGTTGCGACCGCCGGTTTCAAATCGTCCCGTGCAGAATTCGAAGACGTCTACTCGGCGACTCGCCTGGGTAGCGGCAGCAAAGTGATCGGTAACGGCGTGCGCCTGGCCAACGTGTCCCAGCAGTTCACCCAGGGTGACATCAACAACACCGGTAACGTGCTGGACATGGGCATCAACGGTTCGGGCTTCTTCACCATGAGCAACAACGGCTCGGTGTCCTACACCCGTGCCGGTACGTTCAAGGTCGACAACGCCGGTTACATCACCAACACCGATTACACCTCGCGCCTGCAGGGTTACGGTGTGGACGCCAACGGCAAGATCATCAACGGTGTATTGACCGACCTGAAGATTGATACCTCAAACCTGGCGCCGAAATCGACCTCCCTGGTGACTTCGAGCATCAACTTGAACTCGACTGCGCCGGTCATTGTTGATACCGGCGCCAGCGCCGTCGTATTCGACCCGGCAAAACTCGAGACGTACACCAAGTCGTTCAGCACGCCGATCTATGACTCTCAGGGCAACTCGCACGTCATGGATCAGTACATGGTGAAAACTGGCCAAAACACCTGGAAGGTTTACACCCTGGTGGACGGGCGTAATCCGGATGCCACCGGTAGCAATCCAGTCACGACGCCTCCGACTGCTTCGACACTGACATTTGACAGTTCGGGCAATCTGACTCAGGTCAGCACGCCTAACCCGGCGGATCCGACCAATCCGATCATCAGCAGCGACTTGAAGCTGACCAATTGGAAGCCGGGCAACGTGGTCAACGGTAACTTTGTACCTAACGGCGCAGCGGCCAACACGGCTGGCGTGACCATCTCCATGGCCAAGACCACTCAGTACAACGCTGACACCGCGCGTTCAATCCCGACTCAGGACGGTTACGCCACTGGCCAGATCACCAACCTGACCATCGACGGCACCGGCACGCTGTTCGCAAACTTCAGCAACAACCAGAGCAAGGCCATCGGCCAGGTTGCGCTGGCCAGCTTCACCAACGAACAAGGCCTGCAGGCAATCGGTGGCACCAGCTGGAAAGAGACGTTTGCTTCGGGTATCCCGGGCTACGATGCACCGGAAACCGGTACCTTGGGGTCGATCGCTTCCAACTCGTTGGAAGAGTCGAACGTTAACCTGACCAACGAGCTGGTAGACCTGATCAAGGGCCAGAGCAACTATCAGGCGAACGCCAAGACCATCTCCACTCAGAGCACCATCATGCAGACCATCATTCAGATGACCTGATTCCGGTTTCTGTTTGTGCAAGGAAGCCCCTCTTTTGAGGGGCTTTTTTGTTGGGCTTTGTTGGGGGCTGTTTTGATGGGGTGAATATCCGTTGCTTCGGGTGCAGTGACTGGTGGTTTCGCGCTTACAGTGTCTCACTCCGACCAATCTCCGATTGAACACTCCCAATCCCGGTGTGGGAGCGAGCCTGCTCGCGAAGACGACCTGAGAGCCAGCCAGCCTCTGCCAGATGTACTCAACCTCTGTAAGAGCTGCCGAAGGTAAATGGCGCACAAAAGAAAACCCCCGACACACCAGAAGTCTGTCGGGGGTTTCTTTTGCCGGGAGAGTATCAGGCGTCTCGCAACGCCTGACTCAGCTCAGCTTATTGGCAAGCTTCGCAATCCGGCTCGTCGATCGCGCAAGCCTTTGGCACTGGAGCAGGACCGGCAGGTGCTGCCAGTACCGAATCGTCGCCGTGGTTGCCGCCGCTGGAAACAGCGTTCAGCTTGCCGGTGTTGATGGTCGACTTCTCGGTGCTGGTCGCGGCCAGGGCACGGAGGTAGTAAGTGGTTTTCAGACCACGGTACCAGGCCATGCGGTAGGTCACGTCGAGCTTCTTGCCCGATGCGCCGGCGATGTACAGGTTCAGCGACTGGGCCTGGTCGATCCACTTCTGACGACGGCTGGCGGCGTCAACGATCCACTTGGTGTCCACTTCAAACGCGGTCGCGTAGAGCTCTTTGAGTTCTTGCGGGATGCGCTCGATCTGCTGAACCGAACCGTCGTAGTACTTCAGGTCGTTGATCATGACCGAGTCCCACAGACCGCGAGCCTTGAGGTCGCGAACCAGGTACGGGTTGATCACGGTGAATTCGCCCGACAGGTTCGATTTCACATACAGGTTCTGGTAGGTCGGTTCGATCGACTGCGAGACGCCGGTGATGTTGGCGATGGTCGCGGTCGGTGCGATGGCCATGATGTTCGAGTTACGAATGCCTTTCTGTACACGGGCGCGAACCGGTGCCCAGTCCAGGGTTTCGTTCAGGTCGACATCGATGTACTTCTGGCCACGGGCCTCGATCAGGATCTGTTGCGAATCCAGCGGCAGGATGCCTTTGGACCACAGCGAGCCCTGGAACGTCTCGTACGAGCCGCGCTCGTCAGCCAGGTCGCAGGACGCCTGGATCGCGTAGTAGCTGACCGCTTCCATCGACTTGTCGGCGAACTCGACGGCAGCGTCGGAACCGTAAGGGATGTGCTGCAGGTACAAAGCGTCCTGGAAGCCCATGATGCCCAGACCGACCGGACGGTGCTTGAAGTTGGAGTTCTTCGCTTGCGGCACCGAGTAGTAGTTGATGTCGATCACGTTATCGAGCATGCGTACAGCGGTGTTCACGGTGCGTTGCAGCTTAGCGGTGTCCAGCTTGCCGTCAACGATGTGGTTCGGCAGGTTGATCGAGCCCAGGTTGCAAACGGCGATCTCGTCCTTGTTGGTGTTCAAGGTGATTTCGGTGCACAGGTTCGAGCTGTGAACCACGCCGACGTGCTGCTGCGGGCTACGCAGGTTGCACGGGTCTTTGAAGGTCAGCCATGGGTGGCCGGTTTCAAACAGCATGGACAGCATTTTGCGCCACAGGTCTTTGGCCTGGATGGTCTTGAACAGTTTGACCTTGCCTGGGTATTCGGTCAGGGCTTCGTAGTACTCGTAGCGCTCTTCGAAGGCTTTACCGGTCAGGTCGTGCAGGTCCGGCACTTCGGATGGCGAGAACAGGGTCCACTTGCCGTCATCGAAGACGCGCTTCATGAACAGGTCAGGAATCCAGTTGGCAGTGTTCATGTCGTGGGTACGACGACGATCGTCACCGGTGTTCTTGCGCAGTTCGATGAACTCTTCGATGTCCATGTGCCAGGTTTCCAGGTAGGCACACACAGCGCCTTTGCGCTTGCCACCCTGGTTAACGGCTACGGCGGTGTCGTTCACCACTTTCAGGAACGGCACAACGCCTTGCGACTTGCCGTTGGTGCCTTTGATGTACGAGCCCAGTGCACGCACTGGCGTCCAGTCGTTGCCCAGACCGCCAGCAAATTTCGACAACATGGCGTTGTCGTGGATCGCGTGGTAGATGCCCGACAGGTCATCCGGCACGGTGGTCAGGTAGCAGCTCGACAGCTGTGGACGCAGGGTGCCGGCGTTGAACAGGGTCGGGGTCGACGACATGTAGTCGAAGGACGACAGCAGGTTGTAGAACTCGATCGCGCGGTCTTCTTTCTGCTTCTCTTCGATCGCCAGGCCCATGGCCACGCGCATGAAGAATATCTGCGGCAGTTCGAAACGCACGCCATCCTTGTGGATGAAGTAACGGTCGTACAGGGTTTGCAGGCCCAGGTAGGTGAATTGCTGATCACGCTCGTGGTTGATCGCCTTGCCCAGTTTTTCCAGGTCGAAGGAGGCCAGCACAGGGTTCAGCAGTTCGAACTCGATACCTTTGGCGATGTAAGCCGGCAGTGCCTTGGCGTACAGGTCGGCCATTTCGTGGTGAGTGGCGCTTTCGGCCACACCCAGGAAACCCAGACCTTCGGCACGCAGGGTGTCCATCAGCAGGCGGGCGGTCACGAACGAGTAGTTCGGCTCACGCTCAACCAGGGTACGGGCGGTCATCACCAGCGCGGTGTTGACGTCGGTCAGGGCCACGCCGTCGTACAGGTTTTTCAGGGTTTCACGCTGGATCAGGTCGCCGTCGACCTCTTCCAGACCTTCGCACGCTTCGGTGACGATGGTGTTCAGGCGGCCCATGTCCAGCGGCGCCAGGCTACCGTCGGCACGGGTGATGCGGATCGACGGGTGAGCGTTGACCGCTTCTTCGGCCGGGGCGTGGGCAGCGCGTTCTTTCGAGCGACCGTCACGGTAGATCACGTAGTCGCGCGCGACTTTCTGTTCACCGGCACGCATCAGGGCCAGTTCGACCTGGTCCTGGATTTCTTCGATGTGGATGGTGCCACCCGACGGCATGCGACGCTTGAAGGTCGCGGTGACCTGTTCGGTCAGACGGGCAACGGTGTCATGGATTCGCGACGAAGCGGCAGCGGTGCCGCCTTCAACTGCGAGGAACGCTTTGGTGATAGCGACGGTGATCTTGTCATCGGTGTAAGGAACGACAGTGCCATTGCGCTTGATCACGCGCAGTTGACCAGGCGCGGTGGCAGCCAGATCCGAAGTCGAATCAGCGGCCTGCGGCAAGGTGCCCTGCGGGTTCTCGCGAGTTGTGTCGGTTTGCATGGGGGGTGATCTCCACATTCTCTATGTTTGTTTGGGCACCATCATGGTGCTCACCGTTCTGGTCCGAAGCACTACAACCGACGGGCGTCGGGCATAACAACTTCGGACCAGTAGGAAAAAGGCTAATGACGCCGCATCCTTGCCGAAGTTTTTGGCTGCGAGCCAGGGCTCGAGCCGGATTCCTTCCCAGGTGACAGTAATGACTGCAACACCCGTACCGTTCCGGTCGTTTCCAACCTGAAAAACGATGCCATCCGCAAGAGCGGTTTGGGCTTTGAAAAACTTGCTTGGTTCAACCGGAAACCGGCAATAAATCGCTTGAGTTTCAGGTCTGAAATGTGGTTGGGCGTTTAAGCGGAAAACCCTATATGTAGGGTCTCTCCCTGCGCCGTGCTACAAGATAATGCGTTTCGAGGGGGCTTGCAACGTACTAGCTGTGGATAAACCTGTGCGTAAATTGTGTAAGAAATCGGGAATTCCCGTGTAGGCCGCGAACCTGCTGCGCTAGACCGTCTGTCACTGTTTTTTCACCGGGAAAAACGCTTCAGCGGATTTTTAAGGGCGCGAACCCTATCACAAAAAACTGCCTTGTCCGAACGCATTTACCGACTTGTGTTCTGGCTGTACGCCGTTTATACAATCGGCCCATGCGCAGGCATTCTTATCCTCCTCAAACATGACAAAAGGACGGGAGGATCACGCTAAATATCGCGTACCCCTGCTGGAGCTGCCGAAGGCAGCGATCTTTTGATCCTGATCTTGAAAAGCAAGATCAGGAGATCGCAGCCGCGTTTCACTCGACAGTTCCTACAGGGGATCGTGTGTATTCGGGCAATCGTCTTCCTTTATTCATAACAATAGAAAGCAGAGGTCACCGGTGGAGCAACAAGCCTTTCAGGTATTGATCGTCGAGGATGATCAGCGGCTGGCCGAACTGACGCGCGATTACCTGCAAGCCAATGGACTGCGCGTGGACATCGAAGGCAACGGGGCGCTGGCGGCGGCACGGATCATCAAGGAGCAGCCGGATCTGGTGATCCTCGACCTGATGCTGCCCGGCGAGGATGGCCTGAGCATCTGTCGCAAGGTGCGCGATCAGTATGACGGGCCGATTCTGATGCTCACCGCACGCACCGACGATGCCGATCAGATCCACGGGCTCGATCTCGGTGCCGACGATTACGTGTGCAAACCGGTGCGCCCGCGGCTGTTGCTGGCGCGAATCCAGGCGTTGCTGCGCCGTAGCGACACACCTGAACCGCTCGCCGAAAAATCCCGCCGCCTGCAATTCGGCCCGCTGGTGGTCGACAACGCCTTGCGCGAAGCGTGGCTGAGCGACAACGGCATCGAGCTGACCAGCGCCGAATTCGACTTGCTCTGGCTGTTGGTGTCCAACGCCGGGCGGATCCTGTCCCGGGAAGAAATCTTCACCGCCCTGCGCGGCATCGGCTACGACGGCCAGGACCGCTCGATCGATGTGCGCATCTCGCGCATCCGCCCGAAAATCGGCGACGACCCCGACCATCCACGCCTGATCAAGACCATTCGCAGCAAAGGTTATCTGTTTGTTCCTGAAGCCTGCGTAGACCTGCCGCTGTGAACTCGATCTTCCTGCGCATCTACGGCGGCATGTGCGCAGCGCTGATTCTGGTGGCGGTGCTCGGCGTGCTGGCGCTCAATCTGCTCAACCAAGTGCGCAGCGAGCAGTATCGCGAGCGGCTGGCCCACGGTACGTTTTCGTTGATGGCCGACAACCTGCAACCGATGAATGAAACCGAACGCCATCGTGCGTTGCTGGTGTGGGAGCGTTTGCTGGGGATTCCGCTGGCGCTGAAAAAGTTTGCCGAGACCGATCTCGATCTGACCCAGCGCACTCGCGTGCAACGGGGGCAGGCGTTGGTCGAACAGACCGGACCGCACGCGGCGAAGGTTTACCGGATGGTCAGCGACAAGGAACAGCTTGTGCTGGTGGGGGAGGTGCAGCAGATCAGCGAGCAACTGGCCCGCGCGACCATTTACCTGCTGGCCGATGAACTGGTGCGCGTGCCGGTCGCCGAGCAGCCCAAGCGCCTCGCGCAGATAAAGCAAGAGAAGGGCTTCGGTTTCGATCTGCGGCTGGTCACGGTGAATGACGCCGACATGGACGAAGACCAGAGCCGCCGCGTGGCCGAAGGCGACACGGTGATGGCGCTGGGCAAGGGCGGCGACTCGATCCGCGTATTCGCTGGCATGGTCGGCACGCCGTGGGTGCTGGAAATCGGCCCGCTGTATCAGATGAACCCATACCCGCCGGAATGGCTGGTGTTGATCGCCGCGCTCGGCCTGACCCTGATCGGCCTCATCGTTTATCTGTTGGTGCGCCAGCTCGAACGGCGTTTACGCGGCCTCGAAGCGGCGGCCACGCGGATTGCCAAGGGCAGCCTGGAAACCCGTGTGCCGGCGCGCGGTGCCGACTCGGTCGGGCGTCTGGCGTCGGCATTCAACGGCATGGCCGAGCACTTGCAGCAATTACTGGCAATCCAGCGCGAACTGGTGCGCGCGGTGTCCCATGAATTGCGCACGCCGGTGGCGCGCCTGCGTTTCGGCCTGGAAATGATCGGCTCGGCGACCACCCCGCAAGCGCTGGAGAAGTACCGCGAAGGCATGGATCACGACATCGAAGACCTGGATAAACTGGTCGATGAAATGCTCACCTATGCGCGGTTGGAGCAGGGGTCGCCGGCGCTGACCTTCCAGCGCATCGATCTGGATGCGTTGGTCAATCAGGTGATTGAAGAGCTGGCGCCGTTGCGCGCCGAGGTCACGGTGCAGCGGGGGTTGTGCTTGTCCGCCGCCGATAATGATGATGCCTGGGTCGAAGCCGAGCCGCGTTATCTGCATCGGGCGCTACAGAACCTGGTGAGCAACGCCATGCGTCATGCTCGTTCGAAGGTGACAGTGAGTTACCAGGTCGGGCAATTGCGCTGCCGCGTCGACGTCGAGGATGACGGGCCGGGCGTGCCGGAGGTGGCGTGGGAGCGGATTTTTACGCCGTTTCTGCGTCTGGATGACAGCCGTACGCGGGCGTCGGGCGGGCATGGCTTGGGCTTGTCGATTGTGCGACGAATCATTCACTGGCATGACGGCCGGGCGATCATTGGCAAGAGCAAGAGTCTGGGTGGGGCTTGTTTCAGCCTGAGTTGGCCGAGGAATCAGGAGCGCCGGTAATTCTTGTGGTGGCCGCGATGCCGCCTTCGCGAGCAGGCTCGCTCCCACAGGGGAATGCATTTCAAAATGTGGGAGCGAGCCTGCTCGCGAAGAGGCCTGAACAGACGCTGAAAGATTTCAGGCCTGAATGCTGACCAGACTCAACAACTGCCCATCCTGCACTCCGAACTGCGCCTCCAGTTCAGTGCCGTTGCACCATTCGGCAGACAAGTCCGTCAACAAGCGCAACCGCACCTGACCGGCCTCCGTCCATTCCAGCACTTCAGCGTGCTCGAAATAAAAGCGCTGCTGCACGATCGGATACAGCGCCTTGAACAAGCTCTCTTTCACCGAAAACGTCAGCGTCACCCACAACGCCAGTTGCTCCCGCGGACCCGCCGCCATGCGTTGCATTTCCGCCGGCGTGAGAATTTCCCCGGCCAGACGCTCGGCACGTTCGGCACTCAGCATATTTTCCAGATCCATGCCCAGCCCGCGCCAATGCCGCTTGTTGGCGACAATCGCCGCAGCACGACCGGTGCTGTGAGTGATCGAGCCGCAGATATGTGCCGGCCAGATCGGCGCGCGATCTTCGCCGATCGCCGGCACGACGCCGGTGCCTTCCAATTGCTGCAACGCCGCGCGGGCGCAAATCCGCCCGGCGAGAAATTCCGCCTGACGTTTGGCCACCGAGCGCTGAATGCTCGGCGGCGCAACGACGGCGCTGCGCTGGAAATCATCGCCAAGCAGTCGGGCCGGATCGAAGTGGGTGCTGAGCAGCACGGTGTCAGGCAATACCGTCGGCAACGGCCAGTGGCTGTCGAGCGCGGTGCAGCAGGCGGGGAGAGCGGGGGCAAGATTCATGGCGGGCATTTTGCCGGTTAGTCGGGCCAAGGTCGAGATTGGCGGTGAAGCTTTCGCGAGCAGGCTCGCTCCCACACTGGATCTATGCCGCCCAGTAGATCCCCTGTGGGAGCGAGCCTGCTCGCGAAGGCCGCGCCGCGGTGTCGCTGATCAGCTAAATATTTTCTGGAAAAACGCTTTCATGTCCGCCCAGGATTTTTCATCCGCTGCCTTGTTGTACCCGATGTCCGGGCCTCCGTGTTCGCCATGGCTGAGGCGATCGGCATCCGGGTTGGTGAAACCATGCTTGGCGCCCTCCAGACTGACGAACTTGTAGTCAGCCCCGGCCTTGTCCATTTCTGACTTGAACGCCGTGACGTTGTCGGCGGTGACCATGCTGTCCAGCGCGCCGTGCTCGACCAGAATCTTCGCTTTCACACTGCCGGGCGTCGCCGGGGTTTTGGTCGCCAGCGCGCCATGGAAACTCACCACGCCCGCCAGCGGCTCACCTTGCCGTGCTGCGTTGAGTACCACGCCACCACCGAAGCAGTAACCGATCGCCGCCAGTTTGTTCGCATCGGTCTGCGGCTGTTTCTTCAGCAAATTCAGCCCGGCCTCGAAGCGCTTGCTGGAAGCCGCGGCGTCTTGGGTCGCTGCCTGCATGAACGCCATCGCGTCTTTCGGGTGCTCGGTGTTCTTGCCTTCGCCGTACATGTCGATCGCCAGAGCGCTGTAGCCGAGTTCGGCAAGATCGCGCGCGCGGCGCTTGGCGTAATCGTTCAGGCCCCACCATTCATGCACCACGACAACTCCAGGGCGCTTGCCTTGGATGGCATCGTCGTAAGCGTAGTAGCCGATCAGTTGGGTGCCTTCGGCGCTCTGGTAGGGAATTTCTTCAGTCTTGATCGCAGCCTGAGTGAGGCTGCTGATAGCCAGCAAAGTAAGGGCGAGGAACAGGCGCATGGTCGGGTCTCCTGACAATAAAGGGTCAAAACAGCCTAGTTCATTTGATTCAGGTCAGGTTCAGAGACGGTTCAGGGGCGGTACAGGGGGAGGTCAGTAACCTTGCGCCATACCCAAACAGCAACTGTGAAAGAGGAAATACCCATGACTCGTTTTAACAAACTGCTGCTGGCATTTACCCTGTTAGGCTCCAGCATCGCGGCCAACGCCGACGACACCAGCAACTTTGCCGGCCTGACGTTCGGTCAGACCAGCGACAAGATCGACAAGTCCCACGCACTGAACAACAACCTCGACCACCCGAACGCTACCGGCGCCATCGACGGCAACAACACTTACGGCGTACGCCTCGGTCAGCAAAACAGCCAGGGTCGCTACTACGCCACCTACGACAACGTGTCGGGCTCGCACAATGGCATTAAACTGCGTCAGGAAAACCTGCTGGGCAGCTACGATCTGTTTTACCCGGTAGGCGGCAGCACCAAGCTGTTCGGCGGTGCCACGGCCGGTCTGACCAAGCTGACTCAGGATTCGCCGGGCTACAGCCGCGACAGTGACATCGGTTACGCCGTCGGCGGTCAGTTCGGGGTGTTGCAGCAAGTTTCGCAGAACACCTCGGTGGAACTCGGTTACCGTTACCTGATGAGCAACGCCAGCACCGAAATGAAAGAGAGCGGTGGCAGCAAGCAAGGCTCGCTGGACTTGAACAGCAGCGCCCAGACTTACCTGTCGGCTAACTACAATTTCTAACGCGGTTAGCTTGAGTACCCTGTGGGAGCTAGCCTGCTAGCGATGGCGTCCTGACAGTCGACTGCATTGTCGACTGCCAAATCGCAATCGCCAGCAGGCTAGCTCCCACAGTGGGTTGTCTGGAGATTTTGATTTACCCGGGAGAGCGTTATGAAACTGTTGGTCGTCGAAGATGAAGCGCTGTTGCGCCATCACCTGCAAACCCGCCTGACGGAAAGTGGTCACGTGGTCGAATCCGTGGCCAATGCCGAAGAGGCGCTGTACCAGACCGGACAGTTCAACTTTGATCTGGCGGTGATCGACCTCGGCCTGCCGGGCATGGGTGGTCTTGACCTGATTCGCCAGTTGCGCGCAGGCGGCAAGACCTTCCCGATCCTGATCCTCACCGCGCGCGGCAACTGGCAGGACAAGGTCGAAGGCCTTGCCGCCGGCGCCGACGATTACGTGGTCAAGCCGTTCCAGTTCGAAGAACTCGAGGCGCGCCTGAATGCCTTGCTGCGCCGTTCCAGCGGGTTCACCCAGTCGACCATCGTCGCCGGCCCGCTGCTGCTCGACCTCAATCGCAAACAGGCCACCCTCGACGAACAGCCGCTGGCGCTGACCGCCTACGAGTACCGCATTCTCGAATACCTCATGCGTCACCATCAGCAAGTGGTGCCCAAGGATCGCTTGATGGAGCAGCTTTACCCGGACGACGACGAGCGCGATCCGAACGTGATCGAAGTGCTGGTCGGCCGCCTGCGCCGCAAACTCGAAGGCCCGGCCGGGTTCAAGCCGATCGACACCGTGCGCGGCCTCGGCTACCTGTTCAATGAGCGCTGCACTTGATTCGTTCGCTTCGCGTTCGCTTGATGCTCGCCGCCACCACGTTGGCGGTGTTGTTCATGCTCGCCTTGCTCCCGGCGATGCAAGGCGCGTTCAGCCTCGCACTGCAGGACTCGATCGAGCAGCGCCTGGCTTCCGACGTCACCACGCTGATTTCCGCAGCGCGGATCGAGAACGGTCGGCTGGTGATGCCGACGCAACTGCCGGATGAGCGCTTCAACCTCACCGACTTCCGTTTGCTCGGCTACATCTACGATCGCGAAGGGCACCTGGTGTGGCGCTCGAAAGCCACCCAGGAAGAGCAGATCAACTACAAACCGCGTTATGACGGCCTTGGCAACGAGTTCGCGCGGATTCGCGAAAGCAATGGCCAGGAATTCTTCGTCTATGACGTCGAAGTCAAACTGCTCGGCGGCAAAAGCGCGGCGTTCAGCATCGTCGCCCTGCAACCGGTGCGCGAGTACGAAACCACCCTTGAAGGCTTGCGCGAGAATCTTTATCTGGGCTTCGGCGCTGCGCTACTCGTGTTGCTGGCGCTGCTATGGATCGGCCTGACCTGGGGCCTCAAAGCGCTACGGCGGCTCAGTCAGGAACTCGACGAAATCGAAGGCGGCACCCGCGAAAGCCTCACTGAGCAACACCCGCGCGAACTGCTGCGCCTGACCGGCTCGCTCAACCGTTTGCTGCACAGCGAACGGCAACAGCGCAGTCGCTATCGCGATTCCCTCGATGACCTGGCGCACAGCCTGAAGACCCCGTTGGCGGTGTTACAAGGCGTCAGCGAAGACATGGCTCAACGTCCCGAAGAACGCGATCAGGCCTGGGTGCTGCAAAGCCAGATCGAACGCATGAGCCAGCAGATCAGCTATCAACTGCAACGGGCCAGTTTGCGCAAAAGCGGCCTGGTGCGACACCAGGTGCGCTTGCAACCGGTGCTCAAAAGCCTCTGCGATACGCTGGACAAGGTTTACCGCGACAAGCATGTGCGCGTGGCCTTTGATCTGCCTGAGCACTGTTATGTGCCGATCGAGCAAGGCGCGTTGCTGGAGATGATGGGCAACCTGCTGGAAAACGCCTATCGCTTGTGCCTGGGCGAAGTGCGCATCAGTGTGCGCGAGACCCTGGCCGGGGTGGAACTGTGCGTTGAAGACGACGGGCCGGGCGTACCGCTGGACCAGCGTGCACGGATTCTCGAGCGCGGTGAACGTCTGGATGCTCAGCATCCGGGGCAGGGTATCGGCTTGGCGGTGGTCAAGGACATTATCGAAAGCTACAACGCCAAATTGGCCCTCGGCGATTCGCCGATGGGCGGGGCGGCGTTCAGGATTCAATTTCCGGCGGTCTAGAGGTCGGCAGTGCCTGGCTCTTCGCGAGCAGCCTCGCGCCCACATTTGAAATGCATTCACCTGTGGGAGCGAGCCTGCTCGCGAAGGCGTCAATAACTTCACCGCAAGATTTTGATTACCTCATTGCTCCTGCGCCCGATAAGCCCCCGGCGTCAGCCCTGTCCACTTCTTGAACGCCCGGTGAAACGCCGACGGCTCGGAAAACCCGAGCTGTTCGGCAATCTGTTGCAACGACAGATCCGCCCGCCCCAAATGGTAGATGGCGATATCCCGCCGTAGTTGATCCTTCAGCTCCTGAAAACTCGTGCCTTCCTCGCGCAAATGCCGGCGCAGGGTTTGCGGGCTGATGTGCAGATGCGCCGCCACCGCTTCCAGATCCGGCCAGTGTGCCGTGTCGCGACTGAGCAAGCGGCGCAGGCGGCTGCTCAGGCTGTCGCCATCATCCGGGCGTGAGAGCAGGTCGGCGGGGGAGCGTTCGAGGAAGTGTTTGAGCGTGCGTTCGTCCTGTAGCAGCGGCATGTGCAGGTAGCGACTGTGGAACAGCAGGCTGCTGTGGTCAGTGCCGAAGGTCAGCGGGCAGGGGAACAGCAAGTCATATTCAGCGCCGTGTTCGGGACGGGGATAGCTGAAAGTCGCCTGTTCGAGACGAATTCGCTGGCCGATCAGCCAACTGCCGAGACGATGCCAGATAACCAGCAAGCTCTCGGTCAGGAAGTGATCCGGGTCCCACAATTGTGAGTCGTCGAGGCTCAAACGCGCCCATTCGTCTTCGCGCGTCAGGCTCAGGCGCGGGGCCTCGGGGAATAGGCTATAAAACAATAAACCGCGTTGCAGCGCTTTCTCCAGATTGCGGCAGTGAATCGAGGCGTGGCACATCATGGCGAAACTGCCGGGTTTGCTCGGTGCATTGCCGAAACCCAGGTATTCGTCATCCAGCGCCAGCCACAGGCTCTGAATCAACCGGGTGAATTGTTCCGGGGCGATGCGCGCACGCGGCTCTTCGAGCAGTTCCGGGCTGATGCCCAGTTGCAACAGCAGGACCGAATAATCGAAACCGACACGGCGCGCGCCGCCGAGAGCGGCACGGGCGAAATGACTGGCGATGGTGCGTTCGCGCATAAGCGGCAGATCCTTCCTCAGGCGCCGGATGGTAGCCGCCGGCTGGATACGCCTACAAGGCGGATTTCCGCCAAATTGTAGGACGACAAGCGGCGAGTTGGCGGGAATCCGCCACACTTGAGTCACAGGATGGTGACATACGTGACCCCGTAAGCCCTGATATCAACAGGCTTGCAGCTAATTGCACCAAAGTGGCACGACGTTTGCGGTAAGAGCGACAGAAGCGTGCATCTATCCCGCCCGGAAAGGCGCCGCTCGAACAACAAATCCCTCCAGTGCAGGAGGGTTCGCAATTCAGGTTTCGCGGTCAACAGATGGATGTTGTCACGCGGGACGCTTGAGGACACTTGCAATGACGACTCGTCAGCCACTGTACAAATCCCTGTATTTCCAGGTGATCATCGCAATCATCATCGGTATTGCGCTCGGTCATTACTACCCGCAGTTCGGTGTCGCGGTAAAGCCACTGGGTGACGGGTTCATCAAGCTGATCAAAATGATCATCGCGCCGATCATCTTCTGCACCGTAGTCAGCGGTATCGCTGGCATGCAGAACATGAAATCGGTCGGCAAGACCGGCGGTTATGCACTCCTGTATTTCGAAATCGTTTCGACCATTGCGCTGCTGGTCGGCTTGGTCGTGGTCAACGTCGTGCAACCGGGCAACGGCATGCACATCGACGTCGCCACTCTCGACGCTTCGAAAGTTGCCTCTTATGTAGCGGCTGGCGCTGACCAAAGCGTTGTCGGCTTCCTGCTCAACGTGATCCCGACCACCATCGTCGGCGCGTTCGCCACCGGTGACATCCTGCAAGTGTTGATGTTCTCGGTGATCTTCGGTTTCGCCCTGCATCGCCTGGGTGCCTACGGCAAGCCGATCCTCGACTTCATCGATCGCTTCGCTCACGTGATGTTCAACATCATCAACATGATCATGAAGCTCGCGCCAATCGGTGCCTTCGGTGCGATGGCCTTCACCATCGGTGCCTACGGTGTCGGCTCGCTGGTGCAGCTGGGTCAACTGATGATCTGCTTCTACATCACCTGCCTGGCGTTCATCCTCATCGTCCTCGGCGGTATCGCCCGCATGCACGGTTTCAGCGTGCTGAAGATGATTCGTTATATCCGTGAAGAGCTGCTGATCGTACTTGGCACTTCCTCGTCGGAATCGGTACTGCCACGCATGCTGATCAAGATGGAGCGTCTGGGCGCGAAGAAATCGGTAGTGGGTCTGGTGATCCCGACCGGTTACTCGTTCAACCTCGACGGCACTGCGATCTACCTGACCATGGCTGCCGTGTTCATTGCTCAGGCCACCGACACGCACATGGACATCACCCATCAGATCACCCTGCTGGTGGTGTTGCTGCTGTCCTCCAAAGGCGCTGCCGGCGTGACCGGTTCTGGCTTCATCGTGCTGGCTGCCACCCTGTCGGCGGTAGGTCACCTGCCGGTGGCCGGTCTGGCGCTGATCCTCGGTATCGACCGCTTCATGTCCGAAGCCCGCGCACTGACCAACCTGGTCGGTAACGCTGTAGCGACCATCGTGGTTGCCAAGTGGGTGAAAGAACTGGACACCGACGTATTGGACGCCGAGCTGGCATCGGGTGGTCGCGGTATCGCTGATACCCGTCCTGAAGACGATCTGGGTGTGGCTGAAGGCCCAACGCCTACCAGCGTCAAGTAAGCTGTATTTGGTAATACCTTGTGGCGAGGGAGCTTGCTCCCGCTGGACTGCGCAGCAGGCCCTTCCTTGGGGCCGCTACGCGACCCAGCGGGAGCAAGCTCCCTCGCCACAGATGTACTGAAAAACCTGCCTCGGCAGGTTTTTTATTGCCTGCGGTTTGAGCGCAACGGTCACACCCGCTGACATTTCCGGTGATTGCCGTACGCGGCATCGCTGCCTAGGCTGAGTGCATCGCCCAAGGAGTTCGCCCATGTCCGCACCGCTGGCCTCATTGAAGATCCTCGATTTCTCGACATTGCTGCCGGGGCCGTTCGCCTCACTGTTGCTGGCAGACATGGGCGCCGAAGTGCTGCGCATCGAGTCGCCGACGCGTCTGGATCTGCTGCGGGTATTGCCGCCGCATGATGGCGGAATCTCGGCCAGTCATGCCTACCTCAATCGCAACAAGCGCAGCCTGGCCCTGGATCTGAAACAACCCGAGGCGCTGGAAGTGGTCAAGCAGCTGCTGGCCGATTACGACATCGTCCTCGAGCAGTTTCGCCCCGGTGTGATGGAGCGTCTGGGTCTGGGCTATGAGGCGCTGAAAGCGATCAACCCGAAGCTGATTTACGTGTCGATCACCGGGTACGGCCAGACCGGGCCGTACAAGGATCGCGCCGGGCATGACATCAACTACCTCGCGCTGGCCGGCCTTGCCAGTTACACCGGCCGTGCCGATAGCGGACCGTTGCCGCTGGGCATGCAAGTGGCGGACGTGGCGGGTGGTTCGCTGCACGGGGTGATCGGCTTGCTCGCGGCAGTGATTGCCCGTCAGCAAACGGGGCAGGGCACGCACCTGGATGTGAGCATGACCGATTGCGCGTTCAGCCTGAATGCCATGGCTGGCGCCGGGTATCTGGCTTGCGGCGAAGAGCCTGAATGGGAAGAGCAGATGCTCAATGGCGGCAGTTTCTACGACTACTACCGGTCTCGCGATGGACGCTGGATGTCGGTAGGCAGTCTGGAACCGGGGTTCATGCAGCAACTGTGTACGGCGCTGGGCCGGCCGGAGTTGGCGGCGCAGGGCTTGTCGCCCAAGCCTGAACAGCAGCGGGCGTTGAAATACGCGCTGACGGTCGAGTTCGAAAAACATGACTTTGCCGAGTTGTGCGAGATGTTTGCCGGGATTGATGCGTGTGTCGAACCGGTGTTGAGCCTGAGTGAGGCGGTGCGCCATCCGCAGTTGCAGGCGCGGGAACTGGTGACGCAGGTGCCGCGTGACGATGGTACGACGCAGGCGCAAATGGCGTGTCCGTTGAAGTTTTTCGAGGCGTTGCCGGCACCGCGGCATGTTGGCGCGGCGTTGGGACAGCATACGGATCAGGTGTTGGCGGAATTGGGGTTCAGTGCTGAGCGGATTGCCGAATTGCGTGCTTCCAAAGTGATTCTCTAGTGCCTGTACCAGCCCCTTCGCGAGCAGGCTCGCTCCCACAGTGGGCCGCATTCCAAATGTGGGAGCGAGCCTGCTCGCGAAGGGGCCGATACAGGCACTGCAAATCCGGGCTATTCCACCCGCATCTCACCACTGAACACCAATGTATTGCGGCATCGCCGACACAAATACCGCCGCCCCTGCCGTACCAGACTATGGCGCTGCGCCGAAAACGGGAAATCACTGTCGGCGCATGGGCATTTGTAGATATAGCGGGTCACGCTGCGACGCTTGATTGCATAGGTGTGGCAGCGATCCGGCGGCAGTTCGTAAACGCCGCGCATGATCAGTTGCCATTCCTCGCCGTGGGGCTGAATGCGCTCGCCAAACAACTGATGGGCGATCAGGTGCGCGACTTCGTGGGCCACGGTCTGCTTGAGGAAATGTTCGGTGTTTTCCCGGTACAGCTGCGGGTTGAAGCGCAGCAGGTTCTCGTGCAGATGCGCAACACCGGCTTTTTGCCCGCGCAGCTTGAGGCTGACGACAGGGCGAGGGAAGGAACGTTTGAAAAAGGATTCAGCGAGTTGGTAACAGTCTTCGACGCGGGTATTGAGTTGCTCGGGCATGCTTGATGGATCTCCAGAGGCGTCGAGTATGCCGCAACCCTGTGCACTTGCGAATCGCCAAGCTGCCGAATGGTCATGCCGAGAACGAGAAGGCCGCCTTGCGGCGGCCTGAGTTGGCAGATTTTGTTTTTCTCGGCGAGTCAGTTCGTATAGACCGGGCCTACGCCCAGCCCCCAGACGATCACGGTGAACGCCATGATGGCGACCAGTACCACCAGCCCCACCGCCAATACTGAGCTTGAGAACAGGAAACCTTCATCCGACGGAATATTCATGAATGTCGGCAGCCCCACATACAGCAGGTAAACCGTGTAGCAGATGGCCGCCGTGCCGACGATCATCCCCAGCCACATATGCGGATACAGCGCCGCCAGTCCACCGACGAACAACGGTGTCGCGGTGTAGGTGGCAAACGCCACGCAACGGGCCAGGCTCGGATTGGCGTCATAGGTGCGGGCCATCCAGTGCACGAAAGCCCCCATGACCGCGACCCCGCCCAGCATGGCCAGATACGACATGACCGTCATCCAGATCGCGCTTTCAACGGTGAGCATCACCGGTGCGCGATTGCCGATTACCCAGCCGACCTGAGTCGTGCCGATAAACGCCGAGACAGCGGGGATCGCCGCCAGAATCAGCGTGTGGGTGAGGTACATGTGGCTGATGCTTTCCTCTTGGTCGCCACGGATTTCCTTCCATTCCTGATCGGGGTGGGTAAAAAGTCCCACTACGTGATGGATCATGCCAGTCACTCCTCTTGTTATTGCCATCGCCCCCCAACGGAGCGCCTACGGGCCAAGGTGGCCGAGCAAATACAGGTCTTCAGATTTGTGTGCGACCTTATGTCGCAGTATAGAAAGGTCTTACCCGTACAGGTATTAGGGGGTTAGAGCAAATTGCGCTGTAAACACGGGGCTTAATCGCCTTGGGGTCTTGCCCCATATGGACATGCCTCCCCTGTGGCCAGGAGATTCCTGTGGCGAGGGGATTTATCCCCGTTCGGCTGCGAAGCAGTCGCCAAGCCATTCACCACGGTGCGTCAGGCAAACCCGATGTTCAGGTTTTGGGGCCGCTGCGCAGCCCAACGGGGATAAATCCCCTCGCCACAGGAATTCATTCACCCCACATCTACTGAGCAAGAAGGCCAGACCCCAGGTCCTTCGCCCTCACGATGGTTTTTGCGTAAAATGCCGGCCTTTCGTCACACTTCACGGGTTTCGCGTCATGGGCACTCTTACGGTCAACCAGAACAAACTGCAAAAGCGCCTGCGCCGCCTGGCCGGCGAAGCGGTCGCCGATTTCAACATGATTGAAGACGGCGACAAAGTCATGGTCTGCCTGTCCGGGGGTAAGGACAGCTACACCATGCTCGATGTGTTGCTGCACCTGCAGAAGGTTGCCCCGATCAAGTTCGAGATCGTCGCGGTGAACATGGACCAGAAGCAACCGGGCTTCCCCGAGCACGTGCTGCCGGCCTACCTGAAAGAGCTGGGCGTCGAGTACCACATCGTCGAGAAAGACACCTACTCGGTGGTCAAGGAACTGATCCCGGAAGGCAAGACCACCTGCTCGCTGTGCTCGCGCCTGCGTCGCGGCACGCTGTACACCTTTGCCGATGAGATCGGCGCGACGAAAATGGCCCTCGGTCATCACCGCGACGACATCGTCGAGACGTTCTTCCTCAACATGTTCTTCAACGGTTCGCTTAAAGCCATGCCGCCGAAGCTGCGCGCCGACGACGGCCGCAACGTGGTAATTCGTCCGCTGGCGTACTGCAACGAGAAGGACATTCAGGCTTACTCGGATTTCAAGGCATTCCCGATCATCCCGTGCAACCTCTGCGGTTCGCAGGAAAACCTGCAGCGCCAGGTCGTCAAGGAAATGCTTCAGGACTGGGAGCGCAAGACCCCGGGCCGTACCGAAAGCATCTTCCGCAGTCTGCAGAACGTGATTCCGTCGCAACTGGCCGACCGCAACCTGTTCGACTTCACCAGCCTCAAAATCGACGAGACCGCGGCTTCGCGCTTCGTTAACGTCGTCAACCTGTAAACCCAATCACTGTGGGAGTCAGCCCTCTGTGGTGAGGGGATTTATCCCCGATGGGCTACGCAGCAGCCCCAGGCTTTTCTGGGGGCGCTTTGCGCCCCATCGGGGATAAATCCCCTCGCCATAGGGCTAGCCCCCACAGGGTTTTGTGGGCACCGGTGTTATTTCATTTCAAACCTCAGGAGAGGGCATGCGCGATTACAAGTGGCTGCACGAATACTGTCTGAACCGCTTCGGTTCGGCAGCTGAACTGGAAGCCCATCTGCCCGTTCCCAAGACCCCGGCGCAACTGCGCAAGATCAGCGACGACCGCTACCTCTCAACCATGGCATTGCGTGTGTTCCGCGCCGGCCTCAAGCACAGTCTGGTCGACGCCAAATGGCCGGCCTTCGAAGAAGTGTTCTTCAAGTTCGACCCGGAAAAAGTCGTGCTGATGAGCGCCGAACACCTTGAACGCCTGATGCAGGACGCGCGGATCATCCGCCACCTGGGCAAGCTCAAAAGCGTGCCGCGCAATGCGCAGTTCATCCTCGATGTCGAGAAGGAGAAGGGCAGTTTCGGTGCGCTGATTGCCGACTGGCCGGTGACTGATATCGTCGGTCTGTGGACGTACCTGAAAAAGCACGGCCATCAACTGGGCGGGCTGTCGGCGCCACGGTTTTTGCGCATGGTCGGCAAGGACACATTCGTGCCGAGCTACGACGTGGTCGCGGCACTGAATGCGCAGAAGATCGTCGACAAGGTGCCGACCAGCCTGCGCGATCTGGCGATTGTGCAGGATGCATTCAACCAGTGGCATGAACAGAGTGGCGGGCGGCCGATGAGCCAGATTTCGATGATGCTCGCTTACACCGTCAACCATTAAGACCGGGTCGCTCCTATCGCGAGCAGGCTCACTCCTACAGCGGATCTGTGGCGTTCACAAATCCCCTGTAGGAGTGAGCCTGCTCGCGATAGCTATTCGTCAGGCGGCGCTGATCTCGCCTTCGCCAGCCAGTTTGCGATTCAACTGATACCGCCACCGCACATACAGCAGCGCCGAGCAGAACACCGCCAGACTGACAATCATCTCCAGCACCCCAAACAACTGCCGGCTCGGGTCATACGCCGCCAGTGCGCCTTTGATGAAATACAGATTCACCACAAAGCACATCCACGAATGCCCACGGGCGCTGCCCATGATCATCGCCGGGGCGAGCACGATCCACGGGATCAGCTCGACCAGCAGAATCACCCACGGCCGCGCGCCGTGCAGGTCTGCAAACAGCAGGTAGTAAGCGGCGAGCAGCCCGGCGAGGGCGAAAAAGCTCAGCAGGCTGAGCACCCGCATCGCCTTCACCCGAGGCTCAAGCCACTCGACACTCGGCAGAATCTTCGGCTTCTTCGCCATCTCAGCCCACCAGTTTCTGTGCGGTTTTGGCCAGCCGCAGACCCAGCGCACGACACAGTGCCATTTCGTGCTGATCGAGGCCTTTTTTGCCATCCGCTCCGGCGTGATGACTGGCACCGTAAGGAGTGCCGCCGCCCTGGGTTTCCAGCAGCGCCGACTCGCTGTACGGCAGGCCGGTGATGAGCATGCCGTGGTGCAACAGCGGCAACATCATCGACAGCAGGGTGGTTTCCTGACCGCCATGCAGGCTGGCAGTGGAGGTGAACACGCCGGCCGGTTTACCGACGAGGGCGCCGGTCAGCCACAGGTTGCTGGTGCCGTCGAGGAAGTATTTGAGCGGTGCGGCCATGTTGCCGAAACGGGTCGGGCTGCCAAGGGCGAGGCCAGCGCAGTTCTTCAAATCATCCAGCGTTGCGTACAGCGCGCCTTCGTCCGGGATGGCCGGGGCCACGGCTTCGCATTCGGTGGAGATCGCCGGCACGGTGCGCAGGCGGGCTTCGAGCCCGGCCTGTTCGACGCCGCGGGCAATCTGCCGGGCCATCTCGTTGGTCGAGCCGCTGCGGCTGTAATACAGCACCAGAATGTACGGCGCGCTCACGGCAGCAACTCCAGGACATTTTCGGGTGGACGACCGATCACCGCTTTGTCGCCGACCTCGAGAATCGGCCGCTCCATCAGTTTTGGATGCTGGGCAATGGCGTCGATCAGTTGCGCTTCGCTGAGGCTTTCGTCAGCCAGCTGAAGCATTTTGTATTCATCTTCCCCGGTGCGCAGCAACTGGCGTGCGCTGATCCCGAGCTTGCCGAGCAGGGCCTTGATTTGCGCTGCATTCAGCGGGGTTTCCAGGTAACGCACGACGTTCGGCGTCAGGCCGCGGGCTTCAAGAAGCTCCAGCGCGCCGCGGGATTTCGAGCAGCGCGGATTGTGATAAAGCGTCAGATCGGTCATGGCGGGTCGCTTCTGGCGTAAAGTGGCGGCTATTCTAACTGTGCAGCGCGCAATCCAGAACCTTCGGAGGCAATGGGTCGCAGGCGCCTTCAAATTTTCACAAGGAACACGACATGACACGGCGATTGGCAGCGGCATTAACGATAATCGGGGCGTTGATGCTGGGGGGCTGCGGCAATGATTACGGGATCGACCAGAACGGTCAGAAGGTCGCGTCCGAACGTCTCGACAAACAATGGGTGGTGCTCAACTACTGGGCTGAATGGTGCGGCCCGTGCCGGACCGAGATCCCGGAACTCAACCATTTGGCTGATGAGTTGAAGAGCAAGAACGTCGGCGTGTTCGGGGTCAACTTTGACAATGTGCAGGGTGAAGAATTGAAGAGCGCCAGTGAGAAACTGGGCATCAAGTTCACCGTGCTGGCGCAGGATCCGGCGGAGCTGTTTGACGTGCCGCGCAGTGAGGCGTTGCCGGTGACGTACATCATCGACAACAAAGGCAAGGTGCGTGAGCAGTTGATGGGCGAGCAGACGGCGGCGGGGGTGATGGCGAAGCTGGAGGCGTTGCAGGCGACCAAGTGAGTTGAATGAGCTTTGGTGGCGAGGGAGCTTGCTCCCGCTGGGCTGCGAAGCGGCCCCGAACCCTGCTGACTCGGTGTATCAGGCACACCGCAGTTACCAGTTTGCGACTGCTGCGCAGCCGAGCGGGAGCAAGCTCCCTCGCCACAGGTAACCTCAGTGTGCATCGAAGGGCGTTAACCCTCTTCCAGCCACCAGCGCAGCGGCTTGCCTTCAGCCGGCCAGAAGCGCATCTGCTCGATCGGCGAGATGTCCCAGCGCTCGACGTGTTCCAGTGCCTGCAGGAAGCGTTGTTCCTGCTCCATCAGCGCCGGTGCGCAGAGCTTGCGGGTCTTGCCGATCTTGCCGAAGGTCAGCTTGTCACCGTCCAGCGTATACGGCGCGAACCAGTGGTTGCAGCCGCCATTGCCGTAGGCGCGGCCATCATCGCCAAGGGTCACGGTCAGATGGCTGTAATCCATCAGCGGCCGCTCGCCGATCCACTCCAGAATGTAGCTGCGGTTCTGTTGCAGTTGCACAGGTTCTGCCGCGCAACCCACCAGACCCACACCGACCATAGCGGTCAGGGCAAAGCGTTTCATCACGCAGGCTCCTGGCATTTCGGGCACAGGTGCTTGTCGCCAACGGCTTTCCAGCCCAGCTCGGCGATGCGCGCGGTGGCAGCCGGTTTCTCGGCGGCTTTGCCGAGTTTGGCGTCCACGGCGAATTCGAAGCTCAGCTCTTTGGCGCAGCTGTCGCAGTTGACCTGCCAGGTGTGGATCGCCAGCTCACCAAACACCGGGCCAGTGGTCATCGCGGTCCATTGGCCCGGCGGGTTGATCAGGTGGCGGACGGTTTCAACGGTCAGGCGCATGGACAAGTCCTTGCTGCCTTTGAGGGTGACCAACAGCGCGTCACCGATGCGAATCGAGCCACCATTGCCGGTGACCTGATAGCGGCCCGGAACCAGGGCGCGGCATTCGGTGAGGGTGTGTTGCGGGTTCATCAGGGTGTAGCGGAAATCGTGTTCGACCATGGGTCCTCCAAATATGCGCGACATGCTAGCACGGGCCACGTTGCAGAATGATGCACGCGTGCGACCTTCGATCCGGTTCAAATGCCGCGACACTCATGGCAAACTGCCGGCCTCGAATCTGAAGGAACGGAACATGGCGCTGATCGAATGTTATGAATGCAAAAAGAGCATCAGCTCTGAAGCCTCGGCCTGCATTCATTGTGGAGCTCCGATGGCGGAGCAAACCGCTCACGCCCAGGCGCAGGCAGCCGCGGCCCCGGCTCAGCCTTCGACGATTTCGTTTGGCAGTCTGCCGCGTAACAAGGCTGTGCCCGAAGTCAGTGCTCCCGCGCCTGAACCGCAACCTTTACCGAAAGTCATGCCGGCCGCCGCGCGGCGTCGGCGCCAGCAGCCAACCGAGCAACCGGCCACTGAGCAGGCCAACGCCGACGGCAGCCGTCCGGTGGAAGGCTGGCTGAAGATCATGATCTTCCTGCTGCCGATGTTTTTCGTCTGGTTCCTGCTGCGCTACGGCCACTCGATGAAACAGCGCTTTTTTGGCTTCGGCTGGCTGGCGATGCTGATTCTGGCGTCTTCGCTTTCACCGAAATAAGCGGAAAAAATCTCAGCCCTCGACCTGGTTCTGTGGCGTTCCCGCCGTCCAGGTCGCGATGTTGTGCAGAGTGGTTGCGGCAATCGCACCCAGCGCTTCGCGGGTCAGAAACGCCTGGTGCGCGGTGACGATCACGTTGGGAAAGGTCAGTAATCGCGCGAGCACATCGTCCTGCAAGGGCAGGTCGGAGCGATCCTCGAAAAACAGCTGCGCCTCTTCTTCATAGACATCCAGGCCCAGATAGCCGAGCTGGCCGTCCTTCAAGGCGTCAATCAGTGCCGGGGTGTCGACCAGGCCACCACGTCCGGTATTGATCAGCATGGCGCCGGCCTGCATGTGCGCGAGTGAATCGCGGTTGATCAGGTGCTTGCTTTGCTCGTTAAGCGGGCAGTGCAGGCTGATGATCCGCGACTGCGTGAGCAGTTCCGGCAGGCTTAGGTAACGCGCACCCAACGCCAGCACATCCGGGTTAGGGAAGGGATCGTAAGCCAGCAGTTCACAGCCGAAGCCGTGCATGATTTTCGCGAACGTGGCGCCGATCTGTCCGGTGCCGACAATCCCCACGGTTTTGCCGACCAGATCGAAGCCGGTCAGGCCATGCAGGCTGAAATCCCCTTCACGGGTGCGGTTATAGGCGCGGTGCAGACGACGGTTGAGGGCCAGGATCAGCGCCACGGCATGTTCGGCCACCGCATGCGGCGAGTAGGCCGGCACGCGCACCACGGCCAGTCCGAGACGTTTCGCTGCGGCCAGATCGACATGGTTGTAACCTGCCGAGCGCAGGGCAATCAGACGCGTGCCCCCCGCCGCCAGGCGCTCCAGCACGGGAGCGCTGAGATCATCATTGATGAACGCACAAACCACTTCATGTTGGTCGGCCAGCGCTGCCGTATCAAGGCTGAGCCGGGCCGCTTGAAAGTGCAGCTCGATACCCGCCGGGCAAGCAGCGGCGAGGAAGCTGTCGCGGTCGTAGGTCTGGCTGCTGAAAACGAGCGTGCGCATGAAATCCTCCTGGAACATCAACACGGATTGAAATACTCCAACACTTTAGCGCTGCAGGTGTTGGCCGGCATTGCCGTGGATCAGGCGCTGATCTTCGCTTGTGCTGCGAGCCGGTTGATCGCTCGCTCCAGTTCATCCAGCGCCAGCGCTGCTTTCGGGTCGTCCTGTTTGAGCAGGGTCTCGCTGCGCTGGCAGGTAGCACGCAATTGCGGTACGCCGCAGTAACGTGTTGCACCGTGCAGGCGATGCACGCGTTCGAGCAGCGCATTCTGATCGTGGCTGTCGCGTGCGGCGCGGATGGCTTCGCGGTCGGCTTCCAGAGAAGCGAGCAGCATCGCCAGCATGTCCGCCGCCAGATCAGCTTTGCCGGCGGCCAGGCGCAAACCCTCCTCGTGATCGAGCACCGGCAGTTCATTATTGCCGACGGAATTTTCGCTGATCCGCTCCGGCCCTTGATTGCGCAGGGCCAGCCCGGTCCACTTCAGCACCACCTGCGCCAGCTGCCGCTCGCTGATCGGTTTGGTCAGGTAATCGTCCATGCCGCTTTGTAGCAGCGCGCGTTTTTCGTTGGCCATGGCGTGGGCGGTGAGGGCGACAATCGGCAGCGGCGTGCAGGGCCGCTCGCTTTCCCACTGGCGAATGGTTTCGGTGCTCTGGCGACCGTCCATGCCCGGCATCTGCACGTCCATCAGCACCAGATCGAAGGATTCGCTCTGCACGGCTTTGACCGCCGCGTAGCCGCTTTCCACGGCGAGCACCTTGGCACCCATGTCTTCGAGCAGGGTCTGCACCAGCAGCAGGTTGGCCGGGTTGTCGTCGACGCACAGCACTTTTGGCGCGCGGCTCGACAGCGGTTCGCCCGGCTCGTTGCGCGGCTGGCGGGGATTGGCCAGATCCGACAGCGCCCGACGCAATTTGCGGGTACAGGCCGGTTTGGATTGCAACTGACTGTGCGGGTTGGGCACCGACAGATGAAACAGCGTCTGCTCGGTGGTCGGGCACAGCACCAGCACTTTGCATCCGAGGTGTTCGAGGTCCCAGATGTGCTGATTCAAACGCTCGGGCAGCATGTCGTTGCTGGTGATGCCGATGACCGCCAGATCAATCGCCTGATCGGTCTGATGCGCGCCCGTGACGCCATTGGTCAGACTTTCCAGGGTATTGAACGGCGTGACATTGAGGCCGCAGTCTTCCAGTTGATGCTGCAAGGCCTGACGCGCCAGTTCGTGGTTTTCCAGTACCGCCACGCGGCGTCCGAGCAGCGGCGCAGAGGGTAGGTCTTCGGCGTCGTCACGGGTTTTCGGCAGGCTCAGGCTGATCCAGAATTCCGAGCCTTCGCCCGGCGTACTGTCGACACCGATTTCGCCACCCATCTGTTCGATCAGACGCTTGGAAATCACCAGCCCCAGCCCGGTGCCACCCGGTTGCCGCGACAGTGAGTTGTCGGCCTGGCTAAAGGCCTGGAACAACGCGCGCACGTCCTGGTTCGACAGGCCGATGCCGGTGTCCTGAATGCTGATGCGCAGTTGCACGCTGTCTTCGTGTTCATCCTCAAGCATCGCGCGGGCGACGATGGTGCCTTCGCGGGTGAACTTGATTGCGTTGCTGACGAGGTTGGTGAGGATCTGCTTCAGACGCAGCGGGTCACCGACCAGCGACAGCGGCGTGTCGCGATAGACCAGGCTGACCAGCTCCAACTGCTTGGCGTGAGCAGCGGGGGCGAGGATGGTCAGGGTGTCCTGCAACAGGTCGCGCAGGTTGAACGGAATATGATCGAGCACCAGTTTACCGGCCTCGATTTTCGAGAAGTCGAGGATCTCGTTGATGATCCCCAGCAGGCTGTCGGCGGACTTTTCGATGGTGCCCAGATAATCGAGCTGGCGCGGGGTCAGTTCACTTTTCTGCAACAGATGCGTGAAACCAAGAATGCCGTTGAGCGGCGTGCGGATTTCGTGACTCATGTTGGCGAGGAATTCGGATTTGATCCGGCTCGCCTCCAGCGCTTCTTTGCGCGCCAGATCCAGTTCGATGTTCTGGATCTCGATGGTTTCCAGGTTCTGACGGACGTCTTCGGTGGCTTGATCGACGCTGTGTTGCAGTTCTTCGCGGGCGTTCTGCAGGGTGCCGGCCATGCGGTTGATGCCGGAGGCGAGTTCGTCCAGCTCCTGACTGCCAAGTGGCGGCAAACGCGTTTCCAGATGGCCATCCTTGAGTTGCGCGACGGCTTGTTTGATCTGGCTCAATGGGCGGTTGATGGTGCGGCCCATGCGCAACGCCAGCAGTGCGGCACCCGCCAGACCGGCGGCAATCAGCAGCAGACTGGCAAACAGGCTGCGATAACCGCGCAGCAACATGCCGTTGTGCGACAGCTCCAATTCGACCCAGCCGAGCAGTCGGTCGGATTCTGCCGGGATCAGTTCGCCAGCAAGGTTGCGGTGTTTGCCGAACACCGGCATCAGATAACGCGTCGCGTCATTACCGCTGCGCCGTTGCAGATGCGCGCTGTCGCCGCTCGGCGCCTGATTGAGCATGGTCGGGCCGGCATGGGCCAGCGGCGAGCGATCCGGGGCAAGGAACGTCACCGCGCGCACGTCCGGTTGTTCGAGGGATTGCGTGGCGATGCGCTCCAGCAGCTCGCTGTTGCCGTGGCCCATGGCGGGTGCCACCAGCGGCGCCAGTTGCTCGGCAATCATTTCGCCGCGCTGCATCAATTGGGTCTGCAAGTCGGCCTGCTGCGTCCAGGTGAAGTACCCACCCAGCACCAGCGCCATCAGGCTGGTCGGCAACAAGGTCAGCAACAACACACGACCTTTGATTCCCAGTTTCTTGAGCACGCCTATCTCCTGCATCCCGCTGATCTGTTGACTCATGCGTGCATCCGGCACGCGACATGGGCGCAGTGTAGCGATTTGCTCGCAGGCAATCTCCGGAAAAATGCGCTCGCGTCGGGCAGGGCGCCGCTGCTCGTTGGTCAGCTCGGTCAACCTTGAGTTGCCCGATGCCCGGCAATCTTGAATAATCAGTCTCAACTGAGAATTACTTGCAGATACTCATGACTCCTGTTTCCGCTGGCCAGCCACGCATTCTCTCCATCGAAGACGATCCGGTGCTCGGCGCCTATGTTCACGAACATCTGGGCCGCAGCGGCTTTCAGGTGACCTGGTGCCAGAACGGTCAGGAAGGCCTGAACATCGCCACCCGACAGCCGTTTGATGTGGTGTTGATGGACATTCTGTTGCCCGGACTGGACGGTTTGCAGGTGTTGACGCAATTGCGTCAGAGCCATTCGACGCCGGTGCTGCTGATGTCGGCCCTCGGCGCCGAGGCAGATCGCATCAGTGGTTTCCGCCTCGGTGCTGACGATTATTTGCCCAAGCCGTTCAGCATGGCCGAGTTGCATGTGCGCATCGAAGCGATCCTGCGTCGGGTCGCGCTGGATCAGCGACCGGCATCGCTGGTGGCGCCAGTGGCGGCCGGTACGCTGCGGTTCGATGATGAACAGTGCGATGTGTTTTTCCGCGAACAATCCGCCGGGCTGACCCGCAGTGAATTCCGCTTGCTGGAAACCCTCAATCGCAATGACGAGGAAGTGCTGAGCAAAGCCTTCCTTTATCAGCACGTGTTGCAACGCGGCTACGCGGCCCACGACCGCAGTCTCGACATGCACATCAGCCAGATCCGCCGCAAACTCAAAGCCATCGGCTACACCGAACGCGAAGTGCGCACCGTCTGGGGCAAGGGTTACGTGTTGAGTGCCGCCGATGAAACGCTCTGAACTGCCGGGGCGGAATTCGCTGTTCTGGAAACTGGCGTTTCTGCTGGTCGCGTTCTGTCTGCTGATGATCTGGCTGAGCTGGTCGTGGGGGCGTTATATGGAGGAGCGCAACCAGTTCCTCTCCGACGAAGCGCGTGGCACGCTCACGCGGTATGCCGCCGAAGCCGAGCGCGCTTGGCAGCGTGGTCAGCGTGACGGGATCGACAGCTGGTTGCAGAGTATGGAGTTGCGCGAAGCCGGTTGGGTTGGCGTGATCGACCGCAACTTGCAGTCGCTGAGCAGCGAACCGTTGAAAGACCAGGAAGTCGAGCACCTGACGTTTTTGCGCGGGCTCGACTGGCCGATCCACAAAAAGGGCCGGCCATGGATGCGCGTGCCGTTTCCCCATGATCCTTCTGCCGGCAGTGTGGTGATTGAACTGCCCGAACGCTATCTGCCGGGGAAATACCGGGTGTTTTGGCGCGTCATCACCAACGGCGTGATCCCCGGTCTGTTCACGTTATTGCTGTGTGTCGGTCTGTATCGCTTGCTGGTCGTGCCACTGAACAACCTGCGCGAACAGGCCAACGCCTGGCGCGCCGATCAATTGAATGTGCGCCTGTCGAGCGGCATTACTCAGCGCCCGGATGAACTCGGCGAACTGGCGCGAGCGTTCGATTCGATGTCCGAACGTCTGCAATCCACGGTTGCCCTGCAACAGCAGTTGCTCCGCGATTTGTCCCATGAATTGCGCACGCCGCTGAGTCGCTTGCGTGTGGCCAGTGAAAGCGAGCAAGGCTTGCCGCAGTTGCGCGAACGCATTGGCCGCGAAGTCGACGGCATGCAGCGACTGGTCGAAGACACCCTGCAACTGGCTTGGCTCGACACCGAGCGCTCGCCATTGCCCGACGAGGCGATTCAGATCCAGGCGCTGTGGGAAATGCTCACCGACAATGCCTGTTATGAAAGCGGCTGGCCGAGTCTGCAATTGCAGTGTTCGGTCGAGGCATCGTGCTGGGTGCGTGGCAACCTGAATACGCTGGCGCAGGCGCTGGAGAACATTCTGCGCAACGCGATTCGGCATTCGCCACCGGACGGGATTGTGCGACTTGATGGCCGGCGCGATGGCGATTACTGGCACCTGTGGCTGGAAGATCAGGGTGGCGGGATAGCGGAAGGGGATCTGGAGCGGATCTTCTCGCCGTTCATCCGGCTGGATGGCTCGCGGCCCGGAGATGGTGGATTTGGCTTGGGGCTGAGCATCGCGCGCAATGCCGTGCAGCGTCAGGGCGGAAGTATTTGGGCGGAGAATGGCGGGGCGGGGTTACGGCTCAATTTGCGGTTGGTGGCTGAAGGTGATGTTGCGCCGACTGACGCCTTCGCGAGCAGGCTCGCTCCCACCTTGGAACTCGGTTCGCCGCAGATTGTGTGAACAACACAGATCCCTGTAGGAGTGAGCCTGCTCGTGATGCAGTCCATTCGAGTGGCCAATCCTGATGGCTTGCCGGAGCTCTCGCCTTTTTTTGTACGATATTTCCCAAGCTGCATCGACGGTCATTTCAAGCTTCCTGAAGGGGTTAGGCTCGTGCTTCACCTTATCTCCAAGGAATTGCGCATGACTGTATCCAGCCTTACTGGCAGCCCGGATGGCGAACGTTTCAACGAAGTGCTCGCGCTGATACACAGTTCCAGACATAAGGCCATGCAAGCGGTCAATACACAGCTGATTGAGCTTTATTGGCAGGTGGGGGCGCACATCAGTCGTAAGATTGAGCGGGCGGAGTGGGGGGATTCCGTGGTGGGCCAACTGGCCGAACATTTGGCTCTGACACAACCGGGATTACGAGGGTTCACCCGTCGGAATCTGTTTCGGATGCGCCAGTTTTATGAGGCTTATCGGGGTGATCAGAAAGTGTCAGCACTGCTGACACAATTGCCGTGGACTCATAATTTGCTCATTTTGACTCAGAGTAAGCTCTCTGAAGAGCGTGAGTTTTATCTGCGGATGGCCATTCAGGAGAAGTGGTCCACAAGAGAGTTGGAGCGCCAATTCAAAACGGCTCTGTTCGAGCGAAGTGTCACTGATCCAGCAAAAGCCTCCGCGGCACTGCAGCAAACCCATCCCGAAGCTCTCGAGATATTCCGCGATTCCTACATGGTCGAATTTCTCGATCTGCCCGCTGCTCATTCCGAAACCGATCTGCACCAGGGGCTTCTTTCACGTCTCAAGGCGTTCCTTATTGAGCTCGGTCGCGATTTCTGTTTTGTCGGTTCCGAATATCCGCTGCAAGTCGGCGGTCGGGATTTCTCACTCGATCTTCTGTTCTTTCACCGAGGGCTCAACTGCCTTGTAGCCATTGAACTCAAGGTCGGCCGTTTTGAGCCGGAATACCTCGGCAAGCTGGATTTCTATTTGGAGGCGCTGGATCGCAATGTCCGCAAGCCTCACGAAAGTCCGGCCATCGGTGTCCTGCTCTGTGCAAGCAAGGAAGATGAGGTCGTCGAGTACGCACTCAATCGCAGTCTTTCGCCCGCATTGATAGCGGAATATCAAACCTGTCTGCCGGATAAGCAATTGCTGCAGGCCAAGTTGCATGAGTTTTATGCAATGGATACGGCGACAGCAGAAAATAGCGACTAACCGCTGCTTATTCCCATAAACGATAAGCACCGCACTTTGCGTGATATGGCCTGCGCGGGTTTGCCGGTATGATAGGCGCCCCCGCACGTCTGGATTGCGAATACGCCATGACCCTGCAGTACCCAACCATCGCCGATTGCGTCGGCAACACTCCGCTGGTGCGTTTGCAGCGCCTGCCCGGTGAAACCAGCAACACCCTATTGCTCAAGCTCGAAGGGAATAACCCGGCGGGTTCGGTCAAGGACCGTCCGGCGTTGTCGATGATCACCCGTGCCGAGTTGCGCGGGCAGATCCATGCTGGCGATACGCTGATCGAAGCGACCTCGGGTAACACCGGGATCGCGCTGGCCATGGCGGCCGCGATCAAGGGTTACAAAATGATCCTGATCATGCCGGACAACTCCAGCGCCGAACGTAAAGCGGCAATGACCGCGTACGGTGCCGAGCTGATTCTGGTCAGTCAGGAAGAGGGCATGGAAGGCGCCCGCGACCTCGCCCAGCGTATGGAAGCCGAAGGCCGTGGCAAAGTGCTCGATCAGTTCGCCAATGGCGACAATCCTGAGGCGCACTACACCACCACCGGCCCGGAAATCTGGCGTCAGACCCAGGGCACCATCACTCATTTTGTCAGTTCGATGGGCACCACCGGTACCATCATGGGCGTGTCGCGCTACTTGAAAGAGCAGAGCGACAGCGTGCAGATCGTCGGTCTGCAACCGATGGAAGGCTCGGCCATTCCCGGTATCCGCCGCTGGCCGCAGGAATATCTGCCGAAGATCTATCAGGCCGACCGCGTTGACCGCATCGTCGACATGGCGCAAAGCGAGGCCGAGGACGTCACCCGGCGTCTGGCCCGCGAAGAAGGTATCTTCTGCGGCGTGTCCTCGGGCGGTGCGGTGGCAGCGATGCTGCGCCTGTCCAAAGAAGTTGAAAACGCGGTGATCGTCGCGATCATCTGTGACCGTGGCGACCGTTATCTGTCGACCGGCATTTTCGACGCGCCCAACTGATGGCCAAGCACGAGAGAGGCCTGCGCTTCCAGCCCACGGGCGGGAGCAAGGCCGCGCAAATCCCGACCGGCAAAAAGCAGCGCTTGAGCATCGAGCGCCTGGCCAATGACGGTCGCGGTATCGCGTTTTTCGAAGGCAAAACCTGGTTTGTCCTCGGCGCCCTCGCCGGTGAAGAGGTCGAAGCGCGAGTGCTCGGCGCTCACGGCAAAGTGGTTGAGTCGCGCACCGAGCGGGTGTTCAAGGCCAGCGAATTGCGTCGCCCGGCACCGTGCCAACACGCCGGCCGTTGCGGCGGTTGTAGCGTCCAGCATTTGCCCCACGGCGAACAGCTTGCCCTGAAACAGCGCATGCTCGCCGAGCAATTGTCGCGCGTCGCCGGTGTCGAACCTGAAGAATGGGCAGCAGCGCTGACCGGACCTGAATTCGGCTATCGCCGTCGCGCCCGGATTGCGGTGCGCTGGGACATGAAGGCGAAGCAACTCGAAGTGGGTTTCCGCGCTGCCGGCAGTCAGGACATTGTCGCCATCAACGAATGCCCGGTGCTGGTACAGCCCTTGCAACCGATCATGACCCGTTTGCCAGAGATGCTCCGCCGTTTGAGCAAACCGCAAGCGCTGGGCCATGTCGAGTTGTTCAGTGGCTCGTCGCTGGCGGTGCTGCTGCGGCACATGGCGCCGTTGTCCGAAGCGGATCTGACGATCCTCAAGGACTTCTGCCAGTTCCATGAAGCGCAGTTGTGGCTGCACGGTGAAGGCGAGCCGCAACCGGTCGATGCGACTCAGTCACTGGGCTACCGCCTGGAGCAGTGGGATCTGGATCTGGCGTACCGCCCGGGTGATTTCATTCAGGTCAACGCCGGCGTCAACGAAGCCATGGTTGCGCAAGCGCTGGACTGGCTGAAACCCGGCAGTGACGAACGCGTGCTGGATCTGTTCTGCGGCCTCGGCAACTTTGCTTTGCCGCTGGCCAAAAGCGTGCGTGAAGTGGTGGCGGTCGAAGGCGTGCAGACCATGGTCGATCGTGCTGAAGCCAACGCCGCTAGTAACAATTTGCATAACACAAAGTTTTTTCAAGCCGATTTATCCCAGCCTTTGACCGATGCCCAGTGGATCGGAAACGGCTTTTCTGCGGTACTCTTGGACCCACCGCGTGACGGTGCTTTCGAGGTGGTTCGCAAGCTGGCGACCCTGGGTGCCAAACGGTTGGTGTATGTGTCGTGCAACCCTGCAACTCTGGCGCGCGACACGGTCGAATTGATCAAGCAGGGCTACCGGTTAAAACGTGCCGGGATTCTCGATATGTTTCCTCAGACGGCACATGTCGAGGCCATGGCGTTATTTGAAGCGAGCCAGGATGGCTCGTCTGAATCCGCCTGATCTGTCCGCGCAGCGCTCGCTTTAGCCCCGCGAGCGCAAACGGGCAAAAAGGATCAGCGATTTGACGCATTGAATCTGCGTCGTAGGGAAGGTAAAGCAAGATGGTACAGGTGAGAGCACACCAGCCGATCAACACTGACGGCAGTATCAATCTCGAGGCTTGGCTCGATCACGCGGTCAGTGTCGATCTGGCACTGGATCGCGAAGCCTTGAAAGAAGCCTGCGAGTTTGCTCGCGAGGCCGAACAACAGTCCAATGCCAAGAAGAATCTGTGGGCCGAAGGCTCCGGCAGTTTCAGTACGGGCCTGGAAATCGCCGAGATTCTCGCCGACCTCAAGCTCGATCAGGATTCACTGGTCGCGGCGGTCCTGTATCGCGGCGTACGCGAAGGCCAGATCGAACTTGCGGCGGTCGGCCAGCGCTTCGGCCCGGTGGTGGCCAAGCTGATCGACGGCGTGCAGCGCATGGCGGCCATCAGCGCCAGCCTCAGCCCGCGTCAGTCGATGGTCATGGGCACGCAGGGGCAGGTGGAAAACCTGCGCAAGATGCTCGTGGCGATGGTCGACGACGTGCGCGTCGCGCTGATCAAACTGGCCGAGCGTACTTGCGCGATCCGTGCGGTGAAAACCGCGGATGACGAAAAGCGTAACCGTGTCGCCCGGGAAGTCTTCGACATTTATGCGCCGCTCGCGCACCGCCTCGGCATCGGTCATATCAAATGGGAACTGGAGGACTTGTCCTTCCGTTATCTCGAGCCGGATCAATACAAACAGATCGCCAAGTTGCTCCACGAGCGACGGCTGGACCGTGAGCGCTTCATCGCCGATGTGATGACCCAGCTCAAGGACGAATTGCAGGCCACCGGCGTCGAGGCCGACATCAGTGGTCGGGCCAAACACATTTATTCGATCTGGCGCAAAATGCAGCGCAAGGGGCTGGAATTCAGCCAGATCTACGACGTGCGTGCGGTGCGCGTGCTGGTCCCGGAAATGCGCGACTGCTACACCGCGCTGGGCATCGTCCACACCTTGTGGCGGCACATCCCGAAAGAGTTCGACGACTACATCGCCAACCCGAAAGAGAACGGCTACCGCTCGCTGCATACGGCGGTGATCGGCCCGGAAGGCAAAGTCCTCGAAGTGCAGATCCGTACGCACTCGATGCACGAAGAAGCCGAGCTCGGCGTCTGCGCGCACTGGCGCTACAAAGGCACCGACGTCAAATCCGGTTCGAACCACTACGAAGAGAAAATCTCCTGGCTGCGTCAGGTCCTCGAGTGGCATGAAGAACTGGGCGATATCGGTGGTCTGGCCGAACAACTGCGGGTCGATATCGAGCCGGATCGGGTCTACATCTTCACTCCCGACGGTCACGCCATCGACTTGCCGAAAGGCGCGACGCCGCTGGACTTCGCCTATCGCGTGCACACCGAGATCGGCCATAACTGCCGTGGCGCGAAGATCAACGGGCGTATTGTGCCGCTCAACTACAGCCTGCAGACCGGTGAGCAGGTCGAGATCATCACCAGCAAGCACGGTACGCCGAGCCGCGACTGGCTGAACTCCAACCTCGGTTACGTCACCACCTCGCGGGCGCGGGCGAAGATCGTTCACTGGTTCAAGTTGCAGGCGCGTGACCAGAACGTTGCCGCCGGTAAAACCCTGATCGAGCGCGAACTGACGCGCCTCGGTCTGCCCGCGGTGGACTTCGACAAGCTGGCCGACAAAGCCAACATGAAAACCGCCGAAGACATGTTCGCCGCCCTCGGTGCCGGTGACCTGCGTCTGGCGCAACTGGTCAACCTCGCGCAGCAACTGGTCGAGCCGGAACGCGGCAACGAGCAGCTGGAACTGATTCCACGCAAAGCCACCGGTTACAAACCGGGCAAGCGTGGCGACATTCAGATTCAGGGCGTCGGCAACCTGATGACGCAAATGGCCGGCTGCTGCCAGCCGCTGCCGGGCGACGCCATCGTTGGTTACATCACCCAGGGCCGGGGCGTGAGCATTCACCGCCAGGACTGCGCTTCGGTGCTGCAACTGGGCGGGCGCGAGCCGGAGCGGATCATCCAGGTCAGCTGGGGGCCGGTGCCGGTGCTCACCTATCCGGTGGACATCATCATCCGCGCCTACGACCGTTCCGGTCTGTTGCGTGACGTCTCGCAGGTGCTGCTCAACGAGCGGATCAACGTGCTGGCGGTCAACACCCGCTCGAACAAGGAAGACAACACCGCGCTGATGTCCCTGACCATCGAGATCCCGGGTCTGGATGCGCTGGGGCGCTTGCTGGGGCGGATTTCGCAGCTGCCGAACATCATCGAAACGCGGCGTAACCGTACCCCGTGACGCGATCCCCTGCAGGAGCTGCCGCAGGCTGCGATCTTTTGACTTTGATTTTGAAAAACAAGATCAAAAGATCGCAGTCTTCGGCAGCTCCTACAGAGGTATGAACGAGACTTTTATGTACAGCCTTGAAGACCTGCTCCACCTGATGAACCGTCTGCGTGATCCGCAGTACGGTTGCCCGTGGGACATCAAGCAAACTTACGCGACCATCGTTCCGCACACCCTCGAAGAAGCTTACGAAGTGGCCGACGCCATCGAGCGTGGTGACTTCGATCATTTGCAGGGCGAATTGGGCGATCTGCTGTTTCAGGTGGTGTATTACAGCCAATTGGCCAAGGAAGAAGGGCGCTTCGAGTTTGCCGGCGTGATCGACAGCATTACCCGCAAGCTGATCCGGCGTCATCCCCACGTGTTCCCCACTGGCGACCTCTACGCGCCTCTGGATGTGCCGCGCCTGAGCGAAGAACAGGTCAAGCAGCGCTGGGAAGAGATCAAGGCTGAGGAGCGCGCGGAGAAATCTGCCGCGCCCGAGCAGCTGTCACTGCTCGACGACGTCCCGGCAACGCTGCCGGCCTTGTCGCGTTCGGCCAAGTTGCAGAAGCGCGCGGGGCAGGTCGGTTTCGACTGGCCGGATGCCTTGCCGGTACTCGACAAGGTGCGCGAGGAACTCGATGAAGTCCTCGAAGCCATGTCCGAAAATGATCCCGTCGCCGTGGCTGACGAGATCGGCGATCTGCTGTTTTCCGTGGTCAATCTGGCCCGGCACCTGAAGGTCGACCCGGAAACCGCGCTGCGTGGCGCCAACGGCAAGTTCGAAAGACGTTTCCGATTTATCGAACAGGCATTGCGCGACACCCACCGTCCCATAGAAGATTGCACCCTCGAAGAGTTGGACGCCCTATGGGGTGAAGCCAAACGTCAGGAAAAGAATGTGCCCGGCTGCGGCTGAGCAACTGCCCAAGTGAGTAAGTCCCATGAGTATTTCCCTTCGCGACCAGTTGCTCAAAGCAGGCCTGGTCAACCAAAAGCAGGCCAAACAGGTCAGCAAGGACAAGCAGAAACAGCAGCGTCTGGCGCACAAAGGCCAGATCGAACTGGATGACTCGCAACAGCGTGCCGCTCAGGAAGCCATGGCCGAGAAGGTCAAGCGCGACCAGGAGCTGAACCGTCAGCAGAAAGAGAAAGCCGAAGCCAAGGCGCGTGCTGCGCAGGTCAAGCAGTTGATCGAAGTCTCGCGTCTGCCAAAGCTGACCACCGAGGACTACTACAACTTCGTCGATGACAAGAAGGTCAAGCGCATCTCGGTCAACACGCTGATGCGCAACAAGCTCAGCAGCGGTTCGCTGGCGATCGTGCACCATGCCGGCGGCTACGAAGTGATCCCGCGTGAAGCGGCCCTGAAGATCCAGGAGCGCGATCCACAGCGCATCGTCCAGCTCAACGTGCAGACCGAAGAGGTCAGCAGCGAGGACGATCCGTACGCGGCGTATCAGATCCCTGATGATCTGATGTGGTAAATCGATAAAGCTGTAACAACGACAAACCCCGCTCATGGCGGGGTTTGTCGTATTCAATGCTGTGGTTTAATCAGGCGGATTTCAGATCCCGCTGCTGTTCTTGCACTTCCAGTTCGGCCTTGTAGTTGTGGGCGTCGATCTCGTTGTGGAACATGCCGACCAGCAAGTCTTGTTGATGCACATCCCAGATGCGGATACCGGCGGCTACGCCTTCGTGGGACATGTGTGAATCGTCGCGTTCAGTTACTTTTACAGTCATCTGCTAGCTCCAAATCTCAAGTTATCTGCAGCAAGGCGTGTGCAGGACTCTTTTATAGGATTTGTTAGCCTGCTAAGTAAACGGCTTATTTGTGCAAGGCGTTGTTGCGTTTTTTGCAACAGTGCTACAGGCCGCGTAATCCGCGACATTCGGTCGCAGGGCGCAAAGTTTCATGACAGAAGTTTCATCTCCAGACCCACGCGATGCCCTGTGTAGGAGCTGCCGAAGGCTGCGATCTTTTGACTGTGATTTTTAAAAGACAAGATCAAAAGATCGCAGCCTTCGGCAGCTCCTACACATGGGGTTCGTGTCGGCCATGAGTTTTGCGCAGGCAAAAAAAACGCCCCGAACCAGTCGGGGCGTTTTCAGGTGTGGCTCAAGCGGGGGGAGTTATTTGCCTTCCCAGCGCTTCAGTACCAGCGTGGCGTTGGTGCCGCCGAAGCCGAAGCTGTTGCTCATCACGGTGTTGATGGTGGCGTTCTCGCGGGTCTTGGTCAGCACCGGCAGATCGGCCACTTCAGGGTCCAGCTCGTCGATGTTGGCGGAGCCGGCAATGAAGTTGCCTTCCATCATCAGCATGCAATAGATCGCTTCGTGAACGCCAGCGGCGCCCAGGGAGTGACCGGACAGGCTTTTGGTCGAGCTGATCGCCGGTGCCTTGTCGCCGAACACTTCACGCACACCTTTCATTTCCGCAACGTCGCCGACCGGAGTCGAGGTGCCGTGGGTGTTCAGGTAGTCGATCGGAGTATCAACGGTGGACATCGCCATCTGCATGCAGCGGATCGCGCCTTCGCCACTCGGGGCAACCATGTCGTAGCCGTCGGAGGTCGCGCCGTAGCCAACGATTTCCGCGTAGATTTTTGCGCCACGGGCCAGAGCGTGTTCCAGCTCTTCAACCACGACCATACCGCCACCGCCAGCAATGACGAAACCGTCACGGTCAGCGTCGTAGGCACGCGAAGCTTGTTCCGGGGTGTCGTTACGCTTGCTGGACAGAGCGCCCATCGCGTCGAACAGGAACGACTGGCTCCAGTGCTCTTCTTCACCGCCACCGGCGAAGACGATGTCCTGCTTGCCCATCTGGATCTGTTCCATGGCGGTACCGATGCAGTGAGCACTGGTGGCGCAGGCAGAAGCGATGGAGTAGTTCAGGCCCTTGATCTTGAAAGGCGTGGCCAGGCAAGCGGAAACGGTGCTGCTCATGGTCCGCGTTACACGGTACGGGCCAACGCGCTTCACGCCTTTCTCGCGCAGGATGTCCAGCGCTTCCATCTGGTTCAGCGTGGAAGCACCACCGGAACCAGCGATCAGGCCGGTACGCGGGTTGGACACTTGCTCTTCGGTCAGGCCGGAGTCAGCAATGGCGTCTTTCATGGCCAGGTAGGCGTATGCCGCTGCATGGCCGACGAAGCGATAGATCTTGCGATCGATCAGTTCTTCAAGGTTGAGGTCGATGGAGCCGGAAACCTGGCTACGCAGACCCATTTCAGCATATTCCGGGTTGAACCGGATGCCAGGGCGGCTTGCACGCAGGTTAGCGGAGACGGTCTCTTTGTCATTGCCCAGGCACGAAACAATGCCCAGACCAGTGATAACGACGCGGCGCATGCGAATAACCCTTAGAAGTTGTCAGTGGAGGTGAACACGCCGACGCGAAGGCCTTCGGCGGTGTAGATTTCGCGACCGTCGACAGTCACCGAACCATCGGCGATGGCCAGGTTCAGCTTGCCCTTGAGGACGCGTTTGATATGAATGTTGTAGGTGACTTTCTTGGCGGTCGGCAGGACCTGGCCGAAGAATTTCACTTCGCCCGAACCCAGCGCACGGCCGCGGCCCGGCAGGCCTTGCCAGCCCAGGAAGAAGCCGACCAGTTGCCACATGGCATCCAGACCCAGGCAGCCCGGCATCACCGGATCGCCTTCGAAGTGGCAAGCGAAGAACCACAGGTCAGGGTTGATATCCAGCTCGGCGACCAATTCACCTTTGCCGTACTTGCCGCCTTCTTCACTGATCAGGGTGATGCGATCGACCATCAGCATGTTCGGGGCGGGCAGTTGCGCGTTACCTGGGCCGAACAGCTCACCGCGACTGCAGCGCAGCAGATCTTCCCGAGTAAAGGCGTTTTGTTTGGTCATGCGAGCTCCTCAATAATCCCATGCGGCAGGTGGGCCAAATCTTCCCGACCGTTCGAAGCGTTCATGCCTCGAACCGGCAGCCTACTCATAGACTATTGCGTTGTGGTGAAAGTCACAGCACCAAGGACATGAATGTACACTTGTGCACTGAAATTTTTATTCAAGCCCCTTTTGAGGCTTGTTCGGGTGCCTAAGACTGCCGCACTTTCGCTTTTCACGCCAGTCGCAGATGGTCGAAAAACCGTCACTACTGCACCCAGCGCTGCAGAATCTGTTGTAGGTCGTTACGTTTGAACGGCTTCGCCAGATAATCGTTCATGCCTGCCGACAGGCAGGTTTCGCGGTCGCCCTGCAGCGCGTTGGCGGTCAGCGCGATGATCGGCACGTCGCTGCGTCCGGGCAGCAGACGGATCTGCCGGGTGGCCTCGTAGCCATCGATGATCGGCAACCGGCAATCCATCAGAATCACTTCAAAGTCGCTGCCCTCGGCACTGCGCACGGCCTGCGCGCCGTCGGTGGCGACACTGACAGTAAAGCCCAGACTGCGCAGCATCGCCTCGATAACCGTCTGGTTCACCGGATTGTCTTCGACCAGCAAGACATTGCGTCCTTCGCCATGCCCGTTGCCGTTCAGTGCACGCGGCGCGGCCAGTGACGGCAGCGCCTGTTTATAGAGTGCCAGCGGGATCTCCAGGGTGAACACCGAACCGCGACCTTCCTCGCTCTGCGCGCGCAAGGTGCCGCCCATGCGTTCAGCCAGCGTCCGGGCGATCGGCAAACCCAGGCCGGTGCCGCCGTAACGTCGAGAAATCGAACTGTCGGCCTGCTGGAACGCGTTGAACATCAGCTCCAGGCTCTCGGACGAAATACCGATACCGCTGTCGCGCACCGAGCAGGTGAACCACAGCAATTCGTGATCCAGCGATTGCCACTGCGCCTCGATGCTGACCCGGCCCTGTTCGGTGAACTTCAGCGCATTGCCGACCAGGTTGACCAGAATCTGCCGGATCCGCGTCGGATCGCCCTGCACCTGCAACCCGCGCATGTCGTCCGGGATCCGCAGATTCAGCGCCAGACCGCGTTGCACCGCGCTGTGCTGGAACGACTGCGCGCAGGCGCCGATCAGTTCGGCGAGGTTGAACGGGATGTGCTCCAGTTCCAGCTCCGAACGTTCGATGCGCGAGAAGTCGAGAATGTCGTTGATGACTTTCAGCAGGTGTTCAGTGGACTCCGAGGCGAGCGCGGCGTATTCGACTTGCTCCTCGGTCATCTCGGTGGTTTCCAGCAGTTGCAGCATGCCCAGCACGCCGTTCATGGGCGTGCGCAATTCATGGCTCATCATCGCCAGAAAGTCCGACTTGGCGTTGTTGGCCTTCTCCGCTTCCTCGCGGGTCTGAATCAGTTGCGCCATGGCTTGGTGCTGCTCACGGCTGGCCTGTTCCAGCGCCTGGGCGAGGTTGTTGATGTGCTGCGACAGCGCGCCCAATTCAGTGTCATCGACAATCGGCAGCGGCGTTTTGTAATCGCCATCCTGAATCGCTTTGACCGCATCGCCGATATCGCGAATCGGCTGCGACAGGCTGCCGGCCAGGCGCCGCGCCAACACAAAGGTGAAGAGCAGGGCGAACAGCGCGAGAATCCCGGCCTTGAACAGAATCTCCTGCTGACGCTGGCTGAAGGCATCGTTGGACAGGCCAACTATCACCCGCCCCAGATAGTCCTCGCTGGTCCCGCCATTGCTGACCTTGCCGTCCTGAAAGAAATCATTGTGCAGGGCGATGCGTTGCAGGCGTATGGGGGCCTGGAACACTTCAACCTGATGCGGTCGACTGTGCGCGGCGGCGGGCTGCTCCACGTACACCAGGATCCGGTTGGCGCTGTCCTGTATTTCGAGAAAGCGCACGTTGGGCGTGGCCAGAGTCGCTTTGAGCAGGCTTTCCAGTACTTCGTTGTTGCCGGAAATCACCCCGTACTCGGTGGCGGGCGCCAGTTGGTTGGCGATCAGTTGGCCGGTGTGGTTCAGCTCCTGACGCAAATCCTGAATGCGCACGAAGGTGAAGAAGCTGATCAACAACAGGGTCAGCAACAACGCCGGGCCCAGGCTAATCAGCTGGGTGCGGGTATTGATGTCCCAACGGCGACGAAAACTCATGGGTGGCGTTCTCCTTCAGCCAGCGCACTGGCAACAGACGCGTCATTCAGCGGTTCGATACCCAGTGAACGAGCGACCTGCGCATTACTTGAGACTTTAAAACGTGCGGGATAGAGCGTTCGTGGCCAAGTGGCCGGCGGTTGGTCGAGCAAATGATCGAGCACGGCCAGCCAGTCGTTCTGATCGCTGTAGCTGCTGGCGAGACTGCCGGCGCGGACGAACGCCACGTTGGGACCGACCAGCGCCATTTGCCGTGAATAGCTGCTGAGCAGCAGGTTTTTCGCGGTTTTCGGGTTGTACAAGTCGGGGTCGTCGAGGCCGAGTAACACGTCGCTGTTTTTCAGCACGGTTTGCAGGGGGCGGCTGTCGTGGATGTTGTCCCAGGGCTGACTGACGATTTGCAGGTTCAGCGGCGCGGCGGCGAGGTTCAGTTCTTTGAGGAGGAATTCGCTGTGCTCATCGAAGAGCACGCCGATCCGCCGCGCCTGGGGCAGAATGCGCCGGATCAGCTGCAACTGGCGGCTCAGCGGTGGATCACTCCATAGCAGACTCAGGTGCGCCGGTTGCGCGCTGCCCAGGCGTTGACGGGCTTGCAGCCGACTGATGCGCAACACCAGCGTGGCCGGGCCGTGAGGTTCTTGCAGGCGCCAGTCGAGGCTCGGTAGATCGAGCAGGATCAGCCGCAGACTGGCCGGCAGTTTTCCCGGTGCCGGCAGACTGGCCAGCGGCTGGAAACGCACATTGTCGGTCGGGCGCAATTCGCTGAGTGCCTGGACGAATGCCTGCACGCCGGGACTTTCCTCGGCGCCGGTCAACAGAATATCGGCGGCCTGCACCGCCACGCCGTGCAGCCATGCGGTCAGAAACAGGCAAACCCCGGCCAGCCAATGGCCAAGGGTTGGCAGCTTCCGTGACGGCCCGTAGCGCATCCTAGAACTCCAGCTCGGCGCTGAAATACATCACCCGACGCTCGTCGTAATGGTTGTCGACGAAGGTAGTCGGCTCATGGTCGAGGCGCTGTTGCAGCACACCGGCCAGTTGCAGCTGGGCTTTGCCCAGCGGGATGCGTTTGGCGATACGCGTATCGACCCGTTCGAAACGGTAGCCGTTGAGCGCGTTGTCGCCGTAATAGAAGAGGGCGCTGTTCCAGCCATGGCCCCAATCGCGCAACCAGCCGGCCGACCCGCTGTTGCGCGAGGTGAATTGCTGGTCCAGCGGATTGCTCGCTTCGGCATCGACGAAGGCGTAGGTAAAACGCAAACGGTCGGCCAGGCTCACACGCCAGTCGAGCTGGGTTTCGGTGCCGCGAAACCGCGAGCTGTTGGCGTTGCTGGCGATGTATTGATTGTTGCGCAACGGCTCACTGATCATTCCGGTGATCTCGTCGTAGAACAGCTTCACATCGAGGGCCAGACCCAGCTCGGCGAAATAGCCGTTGTAGCCCAGTTCCCGCGAGCGCATGTGCTCCTGATCGAGATCGCCCGGGCCGCGCGTCTTGACGAAGTAACGCGCCGACGACTGGCCGTACGCCGAAGGCCGCAGGTTGCTGACCTGATAGCTCCAGTTGACGTTGTTCTCGAACATGTCCGGCGAGCGGATGGCCTCCGAGTACACCGCGCGCAGGCCGTGGCGCGGGTTGATCAGGTAATTGACGGCGAATCGCGGGGTCAGCGAGCTGCCGATCAGTTGCGTGTCTTCAAACATCGCGCCGCCCTGCAACAGCCAGTGCTCCGTGGCGCGCCATTCCAGTTGGCCGAACGCGCGCCACGTGGTGTCGTCCAGTGTGCCGTTGAAGTAGGTCTCGGAGTCGGCGCGGTCGTAACGATAGTTCATGCCGCTGACCAGACGCAGGCTGTCGGACAGGCTGAGGGTGTCCTGCAGTTCGAGGTCGTAGCGCGATTCCCGCGCGCTCTGATCAATGTCGCCGCACAGGGTTCGGCTGGCACCGTTGCGCCATTGCTCGAGTACCTGATTGGCCAGGGCCATTTCCTGCGGCGTGCCGGGCGCAGCGCCAGGGCCGGTGAACTGCGTAATGTTGCGCGCCAGGCGTTCGGTGTAATTCGGGTTGAGTTGCCACAGCTGTGTCAGCTCAGGGCTGAACGACACCTCGGCATCACAGGCGCGCCAGGTTTGCTGGCGATCCCAGTGTTGCGCCGAACCTTGTATATAGAGGCTGTGTTCGGGGTTGATGTCGAGGTTCCAGCGCACCGAACCGGCGTAGTCCTTGGCGACCACGTCGGAATTGTTCCCGGCGGCGGTAATCCCGGAGAAGACCGGACGGTAAGTGTACGGTCGCTGGTTTGTTCCGTCCTTCGCATTGACCTGCCAGTCGAGGCTCTGGTTGTCGCTGAGGGTGTGGCTGACCGCAAGACTGAAACGGTTCAAGCGCCGACTGTCACGGTAATCGGCGCCGCTGCGATCACTGTCGAAGCCGTCGTCCTCCTGCCCGGACAATGACAAGCGCAAATCACCGCCATTCCAGCCGGTGCCCTGGCTGGCGTAAAAGTCATTGATGCCGCGCTGACCACGGGTGTACTTCAGCCGTGTGCCGTGGCTGTCCGCCGGGTGACGGGTAATGATGTTGACCACCGCCATCAGCGCGTTGGCGCCGTAACTGACGGTGTTCGGGCCGCGAAACACTTCGATGCGCTCGATGTCTTCCATGGCCACCGGAATATCGCTCCAGTCCACCGTGGACAAACCGGCGCGGTACACCGAGCGGCCATCGATCAGCACCTGCATGCGCCGTGCTTCGCTGGCGTTGGTGCCGTGGTAATTGACCGCCGCCTGATTGCCGCTGATGTTGCCGACCATCATCCCCGGCACCAGTCGCAGCAGTTCACTGATGTCGCGGGCACCGCTGGCGTTGATCAATTCGCTGTCGAGTACGGTCATGCTCCCCGGCACTTCCGCGGGCGTCTGTTTCAGGCGCGTGGCGGTCAGCACCTGGGGCAGTGCTTCGTTGTCCATGAACAGGTCGTCCGCCATCAATACCGGGCTGAATAGCAGCGCCAGTAAGACGGACGAACGCGGGGACGCAGAGCCAAAAGACACGACACAACCTTGATAGCGAAGAATTGGCGCGCATGTTAACCGAGGGCAGCGACTTTTCCAGTCACGTTGCAGGCATTTTCCTAGGTTTTATTGGTCTTCTTCCTACAAGTGTCGGTAATTGACGCAGGGGCTGGCCGCGACCGGGTCGCCCCGTATAATGCCGGCATCGCCACTGGTATGGATTAACGGATTGCATATGACTGAACAGCGCCCGATTGCGGTCCTGGGAGGCGGAAGTTTTGGTACCGCCGTGGCCAATCTTTTGGCCGAGAACGGCCATCAAGTCCGGCAGTGGATGCGTGACCCCGAGCAGGCCGAGGCCATCCGGGTCAATCGCGAAAACCCGCGTTACCTCAAAGGCATCAAGATTCTGCCGGGGGTGACTGCCGTCACTGACCTGCAAGAAACCCTCGACGCCTGCGATTTGTGCTTTGTCGCGCTGCCGTCCAGCGCGTTGCGCACCGTACTCGCTCCCCACGCCGAGCGGTTGAGCGGCAAGATGCTGGTTAGTCTGACCAAAGGCATCGAAGCCCAAACCTTCAAACTGATGAGCCAGATTCTCGAAGAGATCGCCCCGCAGGCGCGCATCGGCGTGTTGTCCGGGCCGAACCTGGCGCGCGAGATTGCCGAGCACGCACTGACCGCCACCGTGGTCGCCAGCGAAGACGAAGAACTGTGTAAAGCCGTGCAGGCTGCGTTGCATGGTCGCACCTTCCGCGTTTACGCCAGCGCCGACCGGTTCGGCGTCGAGCTGGGCGGGGCGTTGAAAAACGTTTACGCGATCATCGCTGGCATGGCGGTGGCGCTGGAAATGGGTGAGAACACCAAAAGCATGCTGATCACCCGGGCATTGGCGGAGATGACCCGCTTTGCCGTGAATCAGGGCGCCAACCCGATGACCTTCCTCGGTCTGGCCGGTGTCGGCGATCTGATCGTGACCTGTTCGTCGCCGAAGAGTCGCAACTATCAAGTCGGTTTTGCGCTGGGTCAGGGCTTGAGTCTCGACGAAGCAGTGTCGCGTCTCGGTGAAGTCGCTGAAGGGGTCAACACCTTGAAGGTGCTCAAGGCCAAGTCCCAGGAGGTCGGCGTGTACATGCCGCTGGTCGCCGGGCTGCACGCGATCCTGTTCGAAGGACGCACGCTGGAGCAGGTGATTGGTCTACTGATGCGAGCCGAACCGAAAACCGACGTCGATTTTATTTCCACCAGCGGTTTCAACTGAAATCAGCACGGAGCAAGTCATGAACGATCCGAAAACCGAAGCCAAGTACGAATCCATCCTTCTGCGGGTGTTGTGGATGATCGTCTACGTGCTGGTCTGGCAAGTGGCGCAGTTCATCCTCGGCGCGGTGGTGCTGGTGCAGCTGATCTATCGTTTGATCTATGGCGCCCCGAGCGCCAGCCTGATGAACTTCGGCGACAGCCTGAGCCAGTTTCTGGCGCAAATCGGCCGCTTTGGCAGTTTCCACAGCGACCAGAAACCCTGGCCGTTCGCCGACTGGCCAACGCCGCGTGCCCCGGAAGGTGAAGCGCCACACGCCGTTGCCCCGGCGCCGCATCCGGTTCGAGATGAGGAACCCAAGCTATGAAACTCTGGGTATTGCGTCACGGTGAGGCCGTGCCTTACGGCTCATGCCCCGACTCCGAACGGGAGCTGACCGATCACGGTCGTCAAGAAGCCTTGAGCAGCGCCGCGCGATTGATCGGCCAGCCGCTGACGGCGATCTACGCCAGCCCTTATCTGCGCGCGCAACAGACTGCGCAGATTGTCCGTGAGGCGCTGGGTTTCGAGCCGGAGATTCGCACGGTCGAATGGCTGACGCCGGAGGTGGATCCGGACAAGGTTACCGATCAATTGGTGTCGGTGAGCAATGTGCTGCTGGTCAGCCACAACCCGTTGGTGGGCAATTTGCTCAGCTATCTGCAGCATGGCGCCGGGTATCCGCCGGAAAAGGTCAGCACCGCCGGCCTGGCTGAGCTGGAAAGCCCTGAGTTGCTGATCGGCTCGATGACCCTCAACAGCCTTAAACACCCTTAAAAGCAAAGATCGCAGCCTTCGGCAGCTCCTACAGGGGAATGCATTCCAATGTAGGAGCTGCCGAAGGCTGCGATCTTTTGATCTCGTTTCTTTTGGTAAAAAATCCAACCAAGCACTTGCTTGGTTGACTACGCTTGCTCCAGACCCAAAAAACAGGAGCGAGTCGCATGTCTGCTGCCTTCCGATTGCCGCTGGACGTGTTTTACGAACGCGAGGCCCGGCATCCGCGCCAGCGCTTTCTGGTGCAGCCCATCGGTGGCGGGCAGGTCGAGACCCTGACCTGGGCCGATGTCGGCCATCAGGCCCGTTGCGCCGCGCATTGGTTGCGTGCGCGGGAGTTGCCGCAGGGCAGCCACATTGCCCTGATCTCGAAAAACTGCGCGCACTGGATCATCGCCGACCTGGCGATATGGATGGCCGGGCACGTCTCCGTTCCGTTGTATCCCAACCTCACCGCCGACTCCGTTGCGCAAGTCCTCAATCACTCGGAAAGCGCGCTGGCCTTCATCGGCAAACTCGACGACTGGTCGGGCATGTCCAAAGGCATTCCAGCAGATCTGCCGACCATCAGCCTGCCACTGCACCCGACCGGGGATTTCGATTTCAGTTGGGCCGACTTGCAGCGCAGCTCACCGATTCAGGACGATCCGCGTCCGGCCGCCGAGCAACTGGCGACGATCATCTACACCTCCGGCACCACCGGGTTGCCCAAAGGCGTGATGCACAGTTTCGCCAATCTCGGTTTCGCCACCACGCGCGGCACGCAATTGTTCGGGCTTAACGAAAACGACCGGCTACTGTCGTACTTGCCGCTGTGTCACGTTGCCGAGCGCATGTTCGTGGAACTGGCGTCGATCTACACCGGGCAGACGGTGTTCTTCGCCGAGAGCCTCGAGACCTTTATCACTGACTTGCAGCGAGCGCGACCGACCGCGATGTTCGGCGTGCCGCGTATCTGGACCAAATTCCAGATGGGCGTGTACAGCAAGATCCCGGCGAAGCGTCTGGATTTTCTTCTCGGGCTGCCATTCATTGGCAAGCGCGTTGGTCACAAAGTACTGGCCGGCCTGGGGCTGGATGCCTTGCGCGTGGCGTTGTCCGGTGCCGCGCCGGTGCCGCAGACCTTGCTCGCCTGGTATCAGAAACTCGGTCTCGATGTACTGGAGGTCTACGGCATGACCGAGAGTTGCGGCTACTCGCACATCTGCTTGCCGGGGCAGTACAAACAGGGCTGGATCGGCAAGCCGTGCCCGGATGTCGAAGTGCGTATCGATGAGTCGGGTGAGGTGCAGGTGCGCAGTCAGGCGAACATGCTCGGCTACTTCAAGGAGCCGCAGAAAACCGCCGAAACGTTGACCGAGGACGGTTTTCTGCGCACTGGCGACAAGGGCGAGCAGGATGCAGAAGGGCGCCTGCGCCTGACCGGCCGGCTCAAAGAGATTTTCAAGACCAGCAAAGGCAAATACGTCGCCCCGGCACCGATCGAAAATCGTCTGGCGGTGCATTCACGGATTGAACAGGTGTGTGTGGTGGGGGACGGGTTGAGTGCGCCGTTGGGTTTGTGTGTGTTGTCGAGCGTCAATCAGGAAGAGGGGCGGGCGAGCCTGCATTCGAGCCTGGAAAAACTCCTGGAGGAGGTCAATGCCGTACTCGACAAGCATGAACGCCTGCGCCGTCTGGTGGTGGTCAAGGACAGTTGGGCAGTCGAGAACGGCTTCCTCACGCCGACCCTGAAGATCAAGCGCAACGTCATCGAAGACACCTATGGCGCGCGTTTCGAAGAATGGAGCGAGCGCAGCGAGGCGGTGCTGTGGCAGGATTGAGCGACCACTAAAACAGCAAAGGAAGTCTGCGATGAGCTTGTGGCGTACCACTCCCGACATCGAGCAGTTGAACGCAATCCAGAAGAACACCATCGGCGAAGTGCTGGACATCCGCTTCGAAGCGTTCGACGAAGAATCACTGACCGCGAGCATGGTCATCGACCATCGTACCCATCAGCCCTACGGTTTGCTGCACGGCGGCGCCTCGGTGGTGCTGGCGGAAACCGTCGGTTCGATGGCCAGTTATCTGTGCATCGATGCCAGCAAGTTTTATTGCGTGGGGCTTGAGATCAACGCCAACCATTTGCGCGGCTTGCGCAGTGGCCGGGTGACGGCGGTGGCCAAGCCGATTCATATCGGTCGCACCACCCATGTGTGGGATATCCGTTTGACCAGCGACGAGGGCAAGGCCAGTTGCGTGTCGCGGTTGACCATGGCGGTTGTGCCGTTGGGTGAGCAGCCGCCGGCGCGTTGATTACCGATTTGCCCATAGCTTTGACCTGACTGTCATCATTCCTGGCAGTTACGGTCATTGCTGTAAGACGCGGTCTTGCGGACAATCAACGCCACGTTTCCCGCCCATGGATTTGCCCGCATGTCGCAACCGATCTTTTTCGCCCACGCCAACGGTTTCCCTTCGGGCACCTATGGCAAATTGTTCGCGGCGTTGGCGCCCGAGTACCGGGTCGCGCATCTGGAGCAGCATGCCCATGACCCGCGTTTCCCGGCGGATGACAATTGGTACAACCTCGTCGACGAGTTGATCCACCATTTGCAGCAACAGGATCAGCCGGTGTGGGGCGTCGGCCATTCTTTCGGCGGCGTCCTGCATTTGCACGCGGCGCTGCGTTGTCCTGAGCTGTATCGCGGCGTAGTGATGCTCGATTCGCCAGTGCTGACCCGTACCGATCAATGGGTGATCCGCGCCGCCAAGCGTTTTGGATTTATCGACAGACTGACCCCGGCGGGGCGCACCCTTGGCCGCCGTGAAGAGTTCGCCGATCTCGACAGTGCGCGCCGCTATTTTTCCGGCAAGACCTTGTTCCGTGGTTTCGATCCGGAGTGTTTCGACGCTTACCTGCAACACGGTTTGCACCAGGTGGGTGACAAACTGCGTCTGCGCTTCGACCCGGCCACCGAGATCAGCATCTATCGCGGCGTGCCGCACACCAGCCCTGGCCGCACCCGGCAATTGCAGGTGCCGCTGGCGGTGGTGCGCGGGCACAAGAGCCGCGTGGTCATGCGCCATCACACCCGTTTCGTTTCGCGTCTGGCCCAAGGCGAGGCGCTGAGCATGCCCGGTGGCCACATGTTCCCGCTTGAGCGGCCGCAGGACACCGCGCGGTTGTTGAAGAATCTGTTTACCCGGTGGGAAAACCGTCAGGACAAGGATTGCGCATGAGTCCGACTTTCGAAGAAGTGCGCCTGAGCCTGCCGCATATCGAACTGGCCGCGCATTTGTTCGGCCCCGAGGACGGTGTGCCGGTCATCGCGCTGCATGGCTGGCTCGACAACGCCAACAGCTTCGCCCGGCTGGCGCCGAAGCTCAAAGGCCTGCGCATCATCGCTTTGGACATGGCCGGTCACGGGCACTCCGGACACCGGCCGAACGGCGCCGGCTATGCGCTGTGGGATTACGCCCATGACGTGCTGCAAGTCGCCGAGCAACTGGGCTGGAAGCGTTTCGGCCTGCTTGGGCATTCCATGGGCGCGATTGTTTCGCTGGTGCTGGCGGGGTCGTTGCCGGAGCGCATCAGCCATCTGGCGTTGATCGACGGTGTGATTCCGCCTACAGACAAAGGCGAAAACGCTGCCGAGCGCATGGGCATGGCCCTGCAAGCGCAACTGGATCTACGCGAAAAGCGCAAACCGGTCTACAACACCCTCGACCGCGCCATCGAAGCGCGCATGAAGGGGTTGGTGGCGGTCAGTCGTGAGGCGGCTGAATTGTTGGCCCAGCGCGGTCTGATGCCGGTGCCCGGCGGTTACACCTGGCGCACCGACAATCGCCTGACCCTGCCATCGCCGCTGCGCCTGACCCAGGAACAAGCAATGGCGTTCGCGCTGCGGGTCAGTTGCCCGGCGCACTTGGTGGTTGCAGCTGACGGCATGCTGGCCAAACATCCCGAACTGCTGGAGCGTCTACCCTTTAGCCGGGAACAGCTGGCAGGCGGGCACCATTTGCACCTGAACGACGAGGCCGGCGCCGACCTTGTCGCAGACTGTTTCAATCGGTTCTTCGCCATTCCTTGACTTGCTGCGGGCAACTGTCGAGGCTGGGCGGGTTGAAATGGGAGACAACCACGATGGATTTCTACACCGCTGCGACCTCGAATCATCCAGTCCTGCCGATCCGATGAGCCTGACTATGCGGTCACTCAGTCTGTTGGCACTGTGCTGTTTCAGTACCGTTTCGTTCGCCGCCGATGTGCCGGGCAGTCAGGATCTGCAGATCGTGCCGCGTCTGGCCGATGCACAGATCGTCGACTACCGCCCGCCCGTGGAGCTTGAGCGGATTTATCCGCTGGGCTCGATCCGCAAGATCAGCGGGCAACTGCGTTTCGACGGCCAGGTCACCGCCCGTGGCCAGACCACTTCGGTGACCTACGAGTTGCCGCCCGAACACTCCGCCACCGAAGCCTTTACCGCCGCTCGCGAAGCCCTGCAAAAGCAGGACGCCGAATTGCTGTTCTGGTGTCAGGCGCGTGATTGCGGTGAAAGCAGCCTGTGGGCCAACGAGGTGTTCAGTAACGCCAAGTTGTACGGCGCTGACGAACAACAGGCGTATCTGCTGTTGAGGCTGGCCGCACCGCGCGACAACACGCTGGTGGCGCTTTACAGCATCACCCGCGGCAATCGCAAAGCCTACCTGCATGTCGAACAGTTCGAGGCGGGTGCGCCGCTGGGTGAGTTGCTGCCGACCTCGGCGACCCTGTTGCGTCAGTTGAAAAGCACCGGTGAACTGGATTTCCCTGATCGCGTGAATGATCCGGATGACACCTGGCTACGCCTGATTTCCCGTGGTCTTAACCTCGATACGACGTTGCGCGTGACGGTGTCCGGGCCGAAAGCCGAGGCCTGGCGACAGGCCCTGATCAATCAGGGCGTGCGCGCGGCGCGCATGGAAACCGGCAGTGTCGAAGGCTCTGGCCTGCGCATCGATCTGTTGCGTTAAGCTGTTTCGGGCGAGCACGAACCGTGTGTTCGCCTACTCTTTGCCTGACTGACTTTTTCGAGACCTTACATGCTCAATAACGATCGCCTGCTGGTGCAGATCCTGCTGCTGGTGTTGTTTGGCGCCAGCCTGTGGGTGATGGCGCCGTTCTGGTCGGCACTTTTCTGGGGCGCGGTGCTGGCGTTTGCCAGTTGGCCGCTGATGCGCCTGTTGACCCGTTGGCTCAATGGCCGCGAATCCTTGGCTGCAGCGATTCTGACGTTGGGCTGGATGTTGCTGGTGGCAGCACCGCTGGTGTGGTTGGGGTTCAACCTGGCGGATCACGTGCGCGATGCCACGGCGTTCATCAAAGATGTGCAGGTCGACGGTCTGCCGGAAGCGCCGGTGTGGCTGGGGACGTTGCCGTTTGTGGGAGAACGTCTGGTCGGGCTGTGGAACAGCATTGATCAGCAGGGCGCCGCACTGATGGTATCGATCAAACCGTATCTGGGGCAGGTCGGTAACTGGCTGCTGGCGCGCAGTGCGCAGATCGGTGGCGGGATTCTCGAGCTGACCCTGAGCATTGTCTTTGTGTTCTTTTTCTATCGCGACGGGCCACGGCTGGCGGCATTTGTGCACAGTCTGCTGGAGCGCTTGATCGGTGATCGCGCCGGGTATTACATCGAGCTGGTCGCCGGCACGGTGCAGCGGGTGGTCAACGGGGTGATCGGTACGGCGGCGGCGCAGGCGGTTCTGGCGTTGATCGGGTTTTTGATTGCCGGGGTGCCGGGGGCGTTGGTGCTCGGGATTGTCACCTTCCTGTTGAGTCTGATTCCGATGGGGCCACCGTTGGTGTGGGTGCCGGCCACGGCCTGGCTGGCGTGGAAGGGGGAGTACGGGATGGCCGTGTTTCTCGGGATTTGGGGGACGTTCATCATCAGTGGCGTGGACAACGTGCTCAAGCCGTATCTGATCAGCCGCGGGGGGAATTTGCCGCTGGTGATTGTGTTGCTTGGGGTGTTTGGCGGGTTGATTGCGTTTGGGTTTATCGGGTTGTTTATCGGGCCTACGTTGTTGGCGGTGGCTTATAGTTTGTTGACGGATTGGAGCAAGAGTCAGTCTCGGGTTGAGGATCGGCGGTAGGCCTTTGGACTTGGCGGCCTTTGGGCCGACCATGTTGTGGGTGGGGTGGGTGAATATCCGTTTCTGCGGGTGCTGCCGCTGGCGGTTCCGCTCTTACAGCGGGTCACTTTTGCAGACGCCGGAATGCCGGCCCAGCCAAAAGTAACCAAAACGCTTTGTCCTGACGTTCGGCCCACTCGCTGGGGCTCGGGGTTCCTTCGCTCCGGGATCGATCCGGGGGCATCGCCTCCGGTTTGCTTCGCTGCACCTCCTCTCGATGTGTTCGACTTCGTCGAACGGTCGCTACGCTCCCACCCCCGGATCAATCCCTCCACTCAGCCTGCCGACGGGCCCTCAGCTCAAGAGCTGCAGCCGAGCTAACGCTCATCCTGTTGAGTGGTGAAGAGCGTGTGGGTGCATGGCTTTGCTTTTCTGTAGGAGTGAGCCTGCTAGCGATGGCGGCCTGACAGCCGACCAGTCTCTTTGACCTTGCACAATCCTCTGTAGGAGCTGCCGAAGGCTGCGATCTTTTGCCGTTGATTTTTTACAATCAAAAGATCGCAGCCTTCGGCAGCTCCTACAGGAGGGCAACTTATGTGGCGACGTTGAGGTATTTGCCCACTGACGCAGTTTTTTCCAGCGAGTACTGTTTGCTCAGATTGGCAATCATGCGGTTCAGCGCTTCAGTCGTGTTCTGCGTCGAAGCGGTCTGCTCTTCGTCAGGTCGTTCCCGGCCTGCCTGTAGCGCCGCTTTCAACTCGTCACTGCTCACGCCGCCACTGCTGTCGCTATCGAGCTCCTTGAGCAGCGCGGCGCTGGTGTCGGTGCTGGTCGTTGCGGTGCTGTTGTCGCTGGTTTTCAGTGCGCTGTCGAGTTCGGTCGCGGTCACGCTGCCGTCGCCATCGGCGTCGAGTTGGCTGAACAGTTCGTCGCTGTTGATTTGCACTGGTGGAGGAGGCGGTGGGGCCAGGCTGGCGGTGAGTTCGTCCTGGCTGACGGTGCCGTCCTTGTTCTTGTCGAGGGCGGAGAAGATTTCGTTGCTGTCGGCAGTGCTGCCGGCGCTGGTCAGACCGCTGCTCAGTTCGTCGCCGCTGATAGCGCCGTCGCCATCGGTGTCGAGGGCGCTGATCAGGGCGTCGGCGAGGTCGGTGTCCGGTGCTTGATCGCGTGGCGGCGGAGGGGGCGCCATAGCGGTCATTTCTTCGGCGCTGAGGCTGCCGCTGGCGTCGCTGTCCAGATCGCCGAATTGTTTGCTCAGGTTGACCAGCAGGCCGTCGTCGGACTTCTGCGACAGGGCGCTTTTCAGTTCGTCCTGATCCACTGTGCCATCGCCGTCGCTGTCGAGTTTGGCGAACAGTTCTTTTTGCAGTTGCTGGCTGCGGGCGTTTTGCGTGGAGGTACTGCTGGTGCTGGTATAGCTCGTGTAGTTGCTGACGCTACCGATCATCGGACTCACTCCCTGGAATGGAAAACCGGTGGGTGTACCGGCTTATGCAGCGTCGGGGCGCAAGTTGTCGGGGGTATGTGGGATTTGTACCGGTGGGTACACACGATGCAATTAGCACCAAATACCTTGTAGGAGTGAGCCTGCTCGCGATAGCGGTTTATCAGTGACATTTACTGTGACTGACACTCCGTTATCGCGAGCAGGTTCACTCCTACAGGTGGATTGTGTGTTTCTCAGAGGCGCGGCAGGCGAATGATGGCGGTAAGGCCGCCGCCGGGGGTTTCTTCAAGACTGAGCTGGCCACCCAGACGTTGCGCCGCCTCACGGGCAATGGTCATGCCCAGGCCGACACCGCCGGAGTTGCGATTACGCGAGCCTTCCAGGCGATAAAACGGTTCAAACACCGCTTCGCGCTTGTCTTCGGCAATCCCTGGGCCGTGGTCGATTACGCGGATCAGCAACTGCTCGCGCTGATCCTGCAATTCGATGCGTGCCTGCCCGGCGTAACGCAGGGCATTGTCCATGAGGTTGTTGATGCACGAACGCAGCGCCATCGGCTGTACCGGCAACGGTGCGCAATGGCCGCTGACCTGGACGTCGGCGCCTTGGTCCTGAGCATTTTCACAGAGCGACTCGACCAATGCCTGCACGTCCATCAACTGCAACGCTTCGCTGGTACGCTGTTCGTGCAGGTAGGTGAGGGTGGCGTCGAGCATGCCAATCATGTCGTCCAGGTCCTGACGCATCTGGCCTTGCAGCTTTTCATCGCTGATGTTTTCCAGGCGCAGTTTCAGGCGTGACAACGGTGTGCGCAGGTCGTGTGAGACCGCGCCCAGCATCCGCGCACGCTGCTGCACCTGTTCGCGAATGCGCCGCTGCATCAGGTTGAAGATGTAGGCGGCTTGTCGCGCTTCCCGCGGGCCGGACTCGTCGAGCGGTGGGCTGTCGAGGTCTTCGCTGAGACGTTCGGCGGCGTCGCTCAGGCGCTGAATCGGGCGACTCAACAATTTGGCGCCGTACCACGCCGCGATCATCAGTGTGATGAACTGAAAGGTCAGCGGCACCACCGGGCCACCGAACCACGGACGCGGTGGCCGTGGCGGGTAGCGCGGATCATGTGCCATCGGTTGCCCTTCGGCGCCTTGGGAGAACTCCGGCGGCGGTGGCGGTGGGGGCGGCCCGTAGTGGTGGAACCAGGCAAAAGCCAGCAGGTGCGCCAGGACAATCGCCACGAACAGCACGCCAAACAGGCGACCGAACAGCGTGTCGAAGCGCGCCCGCATCAGCCGATGTCCCGCGCGTCGAACAGGTAACCCTCACCGCGCACGGTTTTGATCAACTGCGGGGCTTTTGGGTCGTCACCGAGTTTTTGCCGCAGACGCGATACCAGCAAGTCGATGCTGCGGTCGAAGGCTTCGATCGAGCGGCCACGGGCAGCATCGAGCAGTTGCTCGCGGCTGAGTACCCGGCGCGGACGTTCGATAAACACCCACAGCAAGCGGAATTCGGCGTTGGACAGTGGCACCACGAGGCCATCGTCGGCGATCAGCTGGCGCAGGACGCTGTTCAGGCGCCAGTTGTCGAAACGAATGTTGGCGCGCTGTTCGGTGCGATCATCGCGCACCCGGCGCAGAATGGTCTGAATGCGCGCGACCAGTTCACGCGGTTCGAACGGTTTGGCCATGTAGTCATCGGCGCCCAGTTCCAGGCCGATGATGCGGTCGGTCGGTTCGCAGCGGGCGGTGAGCATCAGGATCGGGATGTCCGATTCGGCACGCAGCCAGCGGCACAGCGACAAGCCGTCTTCGCCGGGCAGCATCAGGTCCAGCACGACGACGTCGAAATGCTCGGCCAGCAGCGCCTGACGCATCGCCGCACCGTCGGTGACGCCGCTGGCGTGGATATTGAAGCGGGCGAGGTAATCGATCATCAGCTCGCGGATCGGCACGTCATCATCGACGATCAGCGCACGAATGCTCCAGCGCTTGTCGTCTTTCGGCTCATCCGTCGCGGTCATTTGGGTGTTGTGCATGAGGCTGTTCATCTGCCAGTAGGCCGCCAACCACAAAAGATGGGCTGCGAGGTGGTGGTATCAGCATAGGCGTCCGGCGGTTAAGCGGGAAGTGCTGATGTAAGGGCGTGTTGCGGCTGGCGAGGCTAGCGCGGGCGCTTGTTGCTGGCGTGTCGGTTGTGTATCGGAGTCGACACAATAGCAGCGAGCGCTATGCTGATCACGATCGGCGCGACGATTTACCGATCATCGGGTGCCGCGCCGCCGCCGGTTCCGCTACAATGCGCGCCGATTTCGACCTGCCTGAGAGCCCATTCATGTCCGCCTGCCAGACTCCTATCATCGTCGCCCTGGATTTCCCCACCCGTGACGCCGCACTGAAGCTGGCCGACCAGTTGGACCCGAAGCTGTGCCGGGTCAAAGTGGGCAAGGAACTGTTCACCAGTTGCGCCGCAGAAATTGTCGGCACCCTGCGTGACAAGGGGTTCGAAGTATTCCTCGACCTGAAATTCCACGACATTCCCAACACCACCGCGATGGCCGTGAAAGCCGCTGCCGAGATGGGCGTGTGGATGGTCAACGTGCATTGCTCCGGTGGCCTGCGCATGATGGCGGCCTGCCGTGAAGAGCTGGACAAGCGCAGCGGCCCGCAGCCGTTGCTGATTGGCGTGACCGTGCTGACCAGCATGGAACGCGAAGACCTCGCCGGTATCGGTCTGGATATCGAACCGCAGGAGCAAGTGCTGCGTCTGGCCGCACTGGCCGAGAAGGCTGGCATGGACGGTCTGGTGTGCTCGGCGCTGGAAGCCACGGCACTGAAAACCGCGCACCCGTCCCTGCAACTGGTGACCCCGGGCATTCGTCCGGCCGGCAGCGCGCAGGACGATCAGCGTCGCATCCTGACCCCGCGTCAGGCGCTGGATGCCGGTTCCGATTATCTGGTGATTGGCCGTCCGATCAGCCAGGCGGCGGATCCGGCCAAGGCACTGGCTTCGGTTGTAGCCGAAATCGCCTAAAAAATCGCAGCCTTCGGCAGCTCCTACAGGGGTTATTTGAACACCTGTAGGAGCTGGCGCAGCCTGCGATCTTTTGATCTTGCTTTAGATTTTCAGCACCAACTTGCCAAAGTTCTCGCCGCTGAACAGTTTCATCAGCGTTTCCGGGAAGGTCTCCAGGCCTTCGACGATATCTTCCTTGCTCTTGAGCTGCCCCTTGGCCATCCAGCCGGCCATTTCCTGCGCGGCGCTGGCGTATTGCGCGGCGTAGTCCATCACCACAAAGCCTTCCATCCGCGCACGATTGACCAATAGCGACAAGTAGTTGGCCGGGCCTTTGACCGCTTCCTTGTTGTTGTACTGGCTGATCGCGCCGCAGATCACCACGCGTGCCTTCATGTTCAACCGGCTCAATACCGCATCGAGGATGTCGCCGCCGACGTTGTCGAAATACACATCGACGCCTTTCGGGCATTCGCGTTTAAGCCCGGCCACGACATCTTCGGACTTGTAGTCGATGGCACCGTCAAAGCCCAACTCCTCGATGAGGAATTTGCACTTGTCAGCGCCGCCGGCAATGCCGACCACACGGCAGCCTTTGATCTTGGCGATCTGCCCGGCAATGCTGCCCACCGCACCTGCCGCACCGGACAACACAACGGTGTCGCCGGCTTTCGGTGCACCGACATCCAGCAAGGCGAAGTAGGCGGTCATGCCGGTCATGCCCAGTGCCGACAGATACACCGGCAGCGGTGCCAGTTTCGGATCGACTTTGTAGAAACCTCTTGGCTCACCGAGGAAATAATCCTGCACGCCAATGGCACCGTTGACGTAGTCCCCGACTGCGAACCCCGGATTGTTCGAAGCAACGACTTTGCCTACGCCCAGCGCGCGCATGACTTCACCGATACCGACCGGCGGGATGTAGGACTTGCCTTCGTTCATCCAGCCGCGCATGGCCGGGTCGAGGGACAGGTATTCATTCTTGACCAGAATCTGGCCTGCCACCGGTTCGCCGACCGGGACTTCCTGGTAGGTGAAGGTCTCGCGGTTGGCCGCGCCCACCGGGCGTTTGGCGAGCAGGAACTGGCGATTGGTCTGGTTGGTCATGGCAGGCACTCGAACGGAATGAAGCCTTGTTGATAGACCCTCGGGAGCCTTGGCGCAAGGTTGGCTGATGCGGCGAATGCACGCCGATCCAGTGCAGTGATGATTACCTGGTCGGTTTTATCACTGCGACGCATGGGCACATAAACAGCCATTGGATAGTGCTGACGCTCGGCAGACCCCAATGGCTATGCTGCCAATCACCTGCAGCTATCCCTTTGAGGACATAACAATGAGCATGACGTTTTCCGGTCAAGTTGCCGTAGTCACCGGCGCGGCCAACGGCATCGGCCGTGCGACCGCGCAGGCGTTCGCCGCCGAAGGCCTGAAAGTGGTGGTCGCCGATCTGGACGCGGCAGGGGGCGAGGGCACGGTGGCGCTGATTCGTACAGCCGGCGGCGAAGCGACCTTCGTGCGCTGCAACGTGACCGTCGAAAGTGAAGTGAAAAATCTGATGGACGAGGTTATCAACACCTACGGCCGTCTCGACTATGCCTTCAATAATGCCGGCATCGAAATCGAAAAAGGCAAACTCGCCGACGGCTCGATGGATGAGTTCGACGCGATCATGGGCGTCAACGTCAAAGGCGTCTGGCTGTGCATGAAGTATCAGCTGCCGCTGTTGCTGGCGCAGGGCGGTGGAGCGATCGTCAATACCGCTTCGGTGGCAGGGCTGGGCGCGGCGCCGAAGATGAGCATTTATGCAGCGTCGAAGCACGCGGTGATCGGTTTGACCAAATCGGCGGCTATCGAATACGCGAAGAAGAAAATCCGCGTCAACGCTGTGTGTCCGGCGGTGATTGATACCGACATGTTCCGCCGCGCCTATGAGGCCGATCCGAAGAAGGGCGAGTTCGCCAATGCCATGCACCCGGTCGGGCGCATCGGCAAAGTCGAGGAAATCGCCAGTGCCGTGTTGTACCTGTGCAGCGACGGGGCGGCATTCACCACCGGCCACTCGCTGGCAGTGGATGGCGGCGTCACCGCTTTCTGAAGGACGCGCAAGAAAAACAGCCCGCATTCGTTGCGGGCTTTTTTGTGGGCAGCGGTCAGTTCCGTGAAGCCCCTTAAACAATGTGTATCAAACGGTTAGAACGGTCGCTTTTGGCGGCGTTGTCGCACAGCCTGTCCGGCGCGGCTGTGATTTACTGCCGCCAGCAAAACGGACAGGAGTTTGCTTGCTCATGGAATTGAGAATTGATCGACAGGCAATGGTGCCGGTCGTGCAGCAGATTGTTGACGGATTGACCGAGTGGATCCTGCAAAGTGGCGTACCGCCGGCCACCCGTTTGCCCTCCGTGCGGCAGATCGCCAGGGGCAATCTGCTCAGTCAGTCGTGCGTGGTCGAGGCGTGTGAGCGGCTGGTATCGCAGGGGGTTCTGAGTTCATGCCAGGGCGCCGGGTTCATTGTCGCCGCCTCGCCGTCGGCACTGGGCGTAGAAGATGAACTGGCGCCATTCGAGGGTCGGTTTGCCTGGTGCGATGCCGTGTGCGAAGCCGCCGGTGGCTTGAAGCTTGGCGCGGGCGGTCTGCCGCAAAGCTGGCGCGAGCCCGACGACCTCAGCTATGCGCTGCGCGAAGTGGCGCGCACCGATATGGCCAGCCTGTTCAACTACAGTACGCCCTTGGGGCTTCCAGCGTTGCGCGAGCAGATCGTCAAACGTCTGAAGATGTTCAATATAGAGGCCCGCAGCGCGCAGTTGCTGAGTACCTGCGGCGCCAGCCACGCGCTGGATCTGATCGTGCGCACCTTGTTCAAGGCCGGAGACTGCGTGGTGGTCGAAACGCCCGGGTATGCGCCGTTGTTCGATCTTTTGCGCCTGCATGGCGTGCGCATGCTTGAGGTGCGTCGTACCCCGCACGGGCCGGATATCGACGCGCTGGAAGCGTTGCTGCAACAGTTTCGCCCTGGCGCACTGTTCATCAACAGCCATCATCAAAACCCCACGGGCAGTTGCCTGTCGCCGAGCGTGGCGCAACGTCTCCTGCAACTGAGCAAGACCTACGATTTGCGCGTGATCGAAGACGATGTCTACGCAGACTTGCACACCGGTAACGGCACGCGCCTGGCGGCTCTGGATGATGAGGGGCGGGTCATCTATGTGGGCAGTTTTTCCAAAACGCTGAGCAGTTCGTTGCGCGTCGGGTTCGTCTGCGCCGACAGCGAAATTGTCGAGCGTCTGGCGCAGGTCAAGATGATCAGTGGCCTGGGAGCATCGAGGTTTACCGAGGCGGTGCTGGCCAGTCTGATGGTCAGTGGCGCTTACCGCAAACTGGTGCAGCGCCAGCGACAACGCCTGAATGCTGATCGCGCCGCCGCGTTACAGGTGCTTGAGGATGCCGACTGGGAGGTTTTCGGCAAGCCTGCGGGTGGGTTGTTTATCTGGGCGCGTTCGCGCATGACCGATCATTCCCGGGTACGTCGGCAAGCTCAACGCTGTGGCGTGTTGCTGTCAGCACCTGATGCGTTCAGCCCCAGTGGCGAGTCGGGCGACTGGCTGCGCATCAACGTCGCCTATGCTTGTGATCCACGCGCCCGGCAGTTTTTTCGCAACACCGTGGCGGATCGACCTCAAGTGTTCTGAAAACGACGCGGGCGTAGCTTTTTGCCATTATTCCGACGTCAGAGACTTGTGCCGGTGGATGGCCGTTGCGACTCTTCGCTCTACTGACAATGGCAGGGGACTACGCGCAATGATTTCGGCCATGCAAGGACGTTTTGCCAACCTCGGTATGGCAATAAAACTGGGTATCGGGTTTGTACTGGTCTTGCTCCTGACCGCGCTGGTGGCGGCTATTGGCGTCTGGTCCCTGCAAACCATCAGTCAGCGTTTTGACGGGCTGAAGCAAATGTCCTCGCTCAATAGCGGTCTGCTCAAGGTGCGGCTGCTCGAGCAGGAGTATGCCCTGCGCGGCAATTCGAAGACGGCCGATGCCCTGCGTAAGGGCGTCGACGAACTGGTTGCTCTGGCTGATCAGCTCAAAGCGCAGTCGGCGGCCAATGTGCCGGTCATGAATGATGTACAGCAGTCACTGGGCGCCTATCGCAAGGCGTTCGACGAGTTTGTGTCGCTGACGCAGGCCAAGGATCTGGCACTGGAAATGGCCAGCTGGTCGGTGTCCAGTGTGGCCAACAACCTTGACGTATTGCAGGCCGGGCTTGCCGACGACGGCGCCTATACCTTGAAAGACACCGAGGGCAAGGATGGCGCGCAGTTCATCGAGCAGGCCAGTCAGGTCAGCCAGGTTTCGCGGTTGATGCTGCAAGCGATGAACGAAGCGCGGATTCGCCTGGATCAAAGCCGCAAGGGCGATGCCGACAGTGCCGGCAAGGGCAATATCGAACAGGCTGCACAGGCGCAGGCGCAGGCCGAAGAATTGAAAACCACGGTCAAGGACGAAGGCTATCTGACCGTGCTCAATGAAGTCTCCGGGCACATTGTCGGTTTCAACGACAAACTGGCTGAGTACACCGGATTGCTTGCAGAGGAAAAAACTGTCTACGAGAAATTGCATCAGCGTGCCGACCAAGTGGTCGAGCGGGTGAATCAGGCGTATGTCGCCGAAGACGGCGCGATGCAGGCGGAACTGAAGAAAAACTCGCTGCTGATCATTGGTTCTTCGGCGCTGGCGTTGTTGGTGGGATTGCTCGCTGCGTGGCTGATCACTCGACTCATCGTCGCGCCATTGCGCAGCGTGATTCAGGTCGCGCAACAGATTGCCGCTGGCGACTTGAGTGCGACCGTGGAAGTGACCCGCCGTGACGAGATCGGCCAGTTGATGCTGGCGATGCAACAAATGGGGGCGGGGCTGAGCACGATCGTCAGTGGACTGCAGGCGGGGATCGAGCAACTGGCCAGTTCGGCGCAATCGTTGTCGGCGGTCACCGAGCAGACCAACCTTGAGGTCAGCAGCCAGAAGGAAGAAACCGAGCAGGTCGCCACGGCAATGAACCAGATGACCTCCACCGTGCATGACGTTGCACGCAATGCCGAAGAAGCGGCGCTGGCCGCGCAGACGGCGGATGACAAGGTCGAGAGCGGGCAGCAGGTGGTGCGCCAAAGCATGGCGCGGATCGAGCAATTGGCTGACTCGGCGACGTCGGCCAGTTCGAGCATCGAAAGTCTCAGTGCGGAAATCCAGAATATCGGCACGGTGCTGGGGGTGATCAAGAGCGTCGCCGAGCAGACCAACCTATTGGCGTTGAACGCCGCGATCGAGGCCGCACGGGCCGGGGAGCAGGGCCGGGGCTTTGCGGTGGTGGCCGATGAGGTGCGTGCGCTGGCGCGGCGCACGCAGCAATCGACTGAGGAAATTGAGCGGCTGGTGAGTGCGTTGCGCACGGCGGCGCATTCATCGGTGCAGCAGATTCAGAGCAGCGGCGAGTTGGTGAAGCTGGCGGTCAGTGATGCGTTGCAGACTGAGAGTGCACTGGGGAGTATTGCGGCGGCGGTGTCGTTGATTCAGCAGATGAATCAGCAGATTGCGGCGGCGGCCGAGGAGCAGAGTTCGGTGGCGGAGGAGATCAATCGCAGTGTCACCAGTATTCGTGCGAGTGCGGATCAGTCGTCGATCGCGATGCGCGGGAATGCGGCTTCGAGTGTTGAACTGGCGCAGTTGGGGAGTGAGTTGCGTGGGATGGTTGGGCATTTTCGGCTTTGATTGAGCCTTGGCGGCCTGTGGGCCGACCATGCGCTTGGGTTTTGGGTGTATATCCGGTTTTTTGGGTGTTGCGGCTGGCGGTTCCGCCCTTACGGCGGGTCACTTTTGGCAAACGCCCCAAAAGTAACCAAAAACGCTTGCTCCTGCGTCCGGCCCACTCGCTAGGGCTCGGGGTTCCTTCGCTGCGGGATCCATCCGGGGGCATCGCTTCCGGTTTGCTTCGCTGCACCTCCTTTCGATGTGTTCGACTTCGTCGAACGGCGCTACGCGCCTGACCCCCGGATGCATCCCTCCACTCAGCCTTCCGACGTCGCCCGTGGATCAAGATCAATATCAAGAGCTGCAGCCGAGCTAACGCTCATCCTGTTGAGTGGTGAGGGGCGACGCGATACGAGTATCTAACGGTTGAACTTAATCCCTGTGGGAGCTGGCTTGCCAGCGATGGCGGCCTGACAGTCGACCAATCTCTATCCGAATTCACTCAATCGAAACTGTGGGAGCGAGCCTGCTCGCGAAAGCGTTCTCACATTCACCGGTTTTCTATCGGGTTCACTCCTGCGCGCCCACAAAAAAGCCACCTCTCGGTGGCTTTCTTTCAATCTTTGCAATCAGTCGTAGATCACTTTCTTCTTCCAGTCGGCATCGGCCTCGACATCTTTGAGGCCGGCGGTCAGTTGGTTCTCTTCGCCTTCGACCGGTGCAATCTTGTCCATGACCTGGGCGTTGGCGCGGGCCAGCAGTTTTTCCAGGTATTGCAGTTGTTCTGCGTAGATCTGCGGATCCTGCTGTTTGCGCAGGTATTGCACGCCGCGTTCGAAGGCGAGGCGGGCTTGGCCGGGCTGGTTTTGTTGCAGGGACTGTTGGCCGAGGTTGTTGAAGAATTCGATATGCAGCAGCACCAGAATGTGGCGGACTTCGCGAATCCAGTGTTTGGCTTCATTCGGCGGCAGGAAACCGTCGTGGGCGGCGCGGGTGATTTGGCCGTGGAGGGCTTCAAGCAGGAAGCGCACGTCTTTGGCTTTGGCTTCGGTCAGGATCGGCGCCGGTGGGTTGTTGACCGGGATCGATTCGCCTTGGGCAACCAGGGCGCTCAGTTCGGTGATGCGCGCCTTGGTGGTGGCGCTGGTTTTTTCCAGGTTCAGCAGGCGCTGGCAGACGTTCAATTCCAGACGGGTCAGCAGCAGCTTGAGTGCCGGGGTCATGAACTGGCCGGGGAAGGTTTCGGTCAGTTCGCCACAACGGCGCAGGCGGTCATTGAGTTCGACCTTGGTGCGGGCCTTCTCCAGTTTGTTGTTTTCCACCACATGGTTCATGTAGCCAATGGCGATCAGAATTGCGATCCCGGCTATGACTAGCAGGGTGATCATGAGTGGTGTCACCGGTAAGACCTCTTTATAGGGTTCGCATGCGAGTGTAGTGGCTAGGCATTTAGCCGCCTAGCGCCGCTCGACGAGTTGGATCGGCAGGTTCAATCTGTATCGGCCGCACGCTGCTTATATGAATGCTGGCGCTGCGGGTGCAGATTGCCATCACTGTGCGGTGGACTATAACGTCTTGGCGAGTGGCGGAATATAGGCGTCAATCGTCGGGCGACGGAAAAGCCTGGTTGCCGCTGTAAAGCAGGTCGAAGTCATTGATTTAAATAAATTTATATCAAGGGGTTGACGACCTCTCAATCCATCCATAGAATGCGCGCCACTTGCAGCGTAAAGCACATAGCGAAGCGCGGCAGGGAGTGAATGTTGTAGTGTGTCCCCTTCGTCTAGTGGCCTAGGACACCGCCCTTTCACGGCGGTAACAGGGGTTCGAGTCCCCTAGGGGACGCCAATGCGGGAATAGCTCAGTTGGTAGAGCACGACCTTGCCAAGGTCGGGGTCGCGAGTTCGAGTCTCGTTTCCCGCTCCAATTTTAAACAGCAGCGCTTTCGGGCGGTGCTGAGTGAAACCAGAACCAAGTCTTCGGATGCGGATCTGGACACCGAAACACACACCATGTGTTCCGGGTAGCGTGTCCCCTTCGTCTAGTGGCCTAGGACACCGCCCTTTCACGGCGGTAACAGGGGTTCGAGTCCCCTAGGGGACGCCATTGCGGGAATAGCTCAGTTGGTAGAGCACGACCTTGCCAAGGTCGGGGTCGCGAGTTCGAGTCTCGTTTCCCGCTCCAATTTCACAAAAACGCCGCTCAATAGAGCGGCGTTTTTGTATGCGCGTTTTTTGTGTTTCTCCTGCCTGTTACAAATTTCCTACCGCGAATCCGCGAGAAACGGAAAGGTCTGACAGCCTGCGCAAAACGATTCTGGGATAACGATCAGCCGGCTGGCGTGGGTCGTCGAGCCGTTCTGTCGAATCCAGAGATCTTTCCAATGTCCTTTAAATCAATATCGCGCGGCAGCTTGCCAGAGATACGCGCCACGGCACTTCTCGCACTGCCTTTGGTCATCGGCCATGTCTGTGCCGGTTTGATTGCCTTCGTTGACAATCTGATCGCCGGCAATCACGGCACCGACACATTGGCGGCCGTCACACTGGGCACCGCGTTGCTGTGGCTGCCGATGCTGGTGCCGATTGGCACGTTGATTGCGCTGACGGCTTCGGTTGCCCGTTTACAGGGCGCCAAGCGAAGCCATGAGATAGCGCCGATCTTTCGCCAGGCGTTATGGCTGGCGCTGTTCATGGGGCTGTTGATGTTTGTTTTTCTGAGCCTTGTGCCGATGGCGCTCGCACCTGCCGGGATCGCTGCCGAAATGATTCCCGGTGCAGAGGCGTTTCTGCATGCAGTGCGGTGGGGAAGCCCGGCGCTGACGTTGTTTTTCTGCATGCGTTATTTGTGCGAAGGGATGCACTGGATGCGTCCGACGATGATTTTCAGTTTCGGCGGTCTGCTGGTGCTGGCGCCGTTGGGCTACGTGTTGACCAATGGCAAGTGGGGTTTTCCCGAAATGGGCGCGCAGGGGCTGGGCATCGCTTCGGCAGTGATGATGTGGCTGCAGGCGCTGCTGTTTGCGGGCTATCTGTGGTACGGCAAGCGTCTGGCACATTTGCAGTTGTTTGCGCGTTTCGATGCGCCGAGCCTTACAGGCATCAAGGATCTGTTGCGAACCGGCATGCCAATCGGCATTGCGATTCTGATGCAGGGCAGCCTGTTTATTGTCACTTCGCTGCTGGTCGGGCGATTGGGTTCGACGTTCCTGGCCGCACATCAGATTGCGGTGAACCTTGCGCAGTTGTGTTTCATGATCCCGGTCGCCGTGGCGGAGGCGACCACGGTGCGGGTAGGGCATGCGCTGGGGCGCGGCGATCTCAAGGGCGTCAGGCAAGCCGCAGGCGCCGGGTGTGTCATCGTGCTGGTTGCGCAGAGTGTGTCAGTCGCGATCCTGCTGTTGGGCAATGAGGCAATTGCCAGCCTTTACAGCTCGGATGTTGCGGTCACGGCATTGGCCTCGACCCTGTTGCTGTTCGCCGCCGCGCTGCAGTTTCCCGACGGTTTGCAGATGCTTTCGGCGGGCGCATTGCGTGGCCTTCAGGACACACGTGTGCCGATGTGGCTGGCGGTTTTCTGTTATTGGGGTGTCGGCGTGCCACTGGGCGCGGGTTTGGCATTTGGCCTGGAGTGGGGGCCGCAAGGAATCTGGACGGGCCTGATCACCGCCCTGAGCCTGGCAACACTGCTGATGGGCGCGCGATTTATCCATAGCAGCCGGATCAGGGTGGCTGCCGTCAGTTGAAAAAAAGGCCCGTCGATGAGCATCGACGGGCCTTTTTGCGTGCCTTTGAGTTACCAGGACATCATCAGGCGACCGGCAAACAGGATCAGTACGACACCCATGGTGCGCTCGAACCAGTGCCCCATGCGCAGGAACAGCAGGCGTACTTTGGCGCTGGAGAAAAACAGCGCGACGATCACGAACCACGATGCGTTCACAAAGCACATCCACAGTCCGTATAGCGCCTGAATTTTCAGTGGTGTGCTGGCGCTGATGATCGTGGTGAAGATCGCCAGAAAAAACAGCGTGGCCTTGGGGTTGGTGGCGTTGGTCAGGAACCCGGTGGTGAAAGCCTTGAGTAGTGTTTGCTCGACCACGGGTTCGTCGACAGTCTTCTCACCTTCGATTGCTGACTTGGGTTTGCTGCGTAACAGGCTGACACCCAGATACAGGATGTAGGCGCCACCAATGACTTTGGCCACGGTTAGCAGCCAAGGGGTGGTGTGCATCAATGCACCGACCCCAAGTAATGTATACAAGACATGCACGGAGATGCCCGCGCCGATACCCAGCGCCGTACAAATGCCCACCACTCGGCCAAAACGCACGCTTTGGCGGATGGTTACGGCGAAGTCCGGTCCGGGGGCGACGACGGCCAGAAAGTGGATGGTGGCCAACGCGAGAAATTCGCCCAGGTAGTTCGATAACATCTCAGCTCCAGAAAGTCAGGGGGGAAGCATTGCCGCGGTAGCCGACAAAGAACGAAAGGCTCAGGCGCGGGTCCGCCACACCGGGGGTTACCGAGTGCATGCAGCGCGAATTGAACATGATGAAATCGCCGGGATTCGGCCGCACCTCAAGGGCTGGCGGGCCGAGCAGGGCAGGGTCGATGCCGTAACTGGCGCCGCGCATTTCGTCGAACTGATCCGCAGAAATGTCGTCATCCCACATTTGCAGTGCGCCGCCTTCGGTCGGCATGTTCAGGTAAACATTGCAGGCGAACTGTGCTTCCAGGCTGCGGGCCTGAAAGCTGTCCGGGGCATCTTTGGCAAAGATGTCGTGATGGGCGAGGAAGCACACCCCGGGCTTAACTACGCGGGACAGGCCGACATACATTTTACGTCCGTAAAGGTTTTCCAGATGCGCCCCGGCTGGCCATGACTCGTCGAGCATGCAGCGCAGCGTATCAACGGGTGAAGAGTAGGGAGCGCAACGCTTGCGCAGTTCCGCGATATTGCTGGTGGCGCGCTCGAAGTAGTCTTCGATAAGCAACGGCTGATTTTCCGCTTCATAAAACGCCATACCAATGCGGCCAATACTCGGTGCGTTGATGTAGCCTTCAAAACCAGGCCCCAGGATCTTGTCGCCAATCTGGATCGCCAGCGGCTCAGGCAAAAAGCCTTTGACGCGGATGGCAAGGACTTCTTCGTTGGCCAGTTTTTTTATGCACGTCTCATCGAGACGCTCGACGTCTAGCATCATTTTTTGTAGGTCCATCTATCGATAGTCAACGGAACCGGCGAACGCGGTCCCCCCGGCGTCGAGCGATGCGCGCTGCACCGCCCAAAATCCTTAATCCACGCTGTAATGGACCGACAAGGTGCCCTTTTTCTGCGACAGGGACGCGATCGTGACTGTGCCCAAATCCTTCAGGCTGCGTACATGGGTGCCGCCGCAGCCGTAGGCCGGCAGCTCACCGAAACTGATTTCCCGCGCGCCTTCACGCAGCGAGGTCAGGCGCGGCAGATCGTGTTCGATCCACTGGCCGATGCCGTATTGAACGGCGTCTGCATCGACTTCCTGAGCGATATCGCCCGGTTTGAATTGCACACGGCCTTCATCAGGCCAGTGATGTGCCTTGATCGGCGTCCAGCCCATGGCTTGCACGAAATGCCCGATCAGGTGGCCGGCCGAATGCATGCGCGTGTTGAAGCGACGACGTTCTTCGTCGATGCGAATGCTGGTCATGCCGAGGGGCACAGGGTGCTCGACGAAATGAATGATGCGATCCGTCTCCTGCACCACGCGCAGCACCTGGCTGTCACCGATCCAGCCAGTGTCGCAGGGCTGGCCACCCCCTTGCGGATGAAACAGCGTGGCGCGCAGCACCACGGCAAATTCGGTGTCGCGGGGCGTGCAGTCGAGGACTTCCACATTGGCCTTGAGGTCATCACTATGGAAAAAGAGGCGAAGCGTCATATTCCATGCCCTTATTAAAGTTTCTTTTTTTATTATATGAATCGTGTAATAACGTGATAATCCGTTAAAACCTCAAAGGACTTGTGCGCTGTGAGCATAAATCTTCCACTACCGCTGCTCGGTGAGATGGCGATCTTCGTGAAAGTCGTGGAGACCGGCAGTTTTTCTGAAGCGGCCCGCCAGCTCGGTTCATCGCCGTCGGCGGTCAGTCGCAGCATTTCGCGTCTGGAAAAAGCCCTGGCTACGCGGTTGCTGCAGCGCACTACGCGCAAGCTGCGACTGAGTGACGGCGGGGAAGAGGTGTTCAAGCGCTGTCAGGAGATGGTCAGCGCGGCCAAGTCGGTGATGGAAATCAGCGGTCAGTTCACCCATGAAGCGGAAGGACTGGTGCGCGTCAGCGTGCCGAAAGCGGTGGGGCGCTTCGTGATTCATCCACACATGCCGGAGTTTCTGCGGCGTTATCCCAAGGTCGATGTCGAGTTGCTGTTGGAGGATCGTCAGGTCGATTTGATCGACGACCATGTCGATCTGGCGATTCGCATTACCGATCGGCCACCCGCCGGGCTGGTCGGTCGGCAATTACTGACCATCGACCACTTGCTCTGTGCCACGCCGCAGTACCTGGCCGAACACGGCACACCGACTCACCCGCATGATTTGCTCAATCACAGTTGTATTTATCTGGGCGAAACCCCGAGCGACGCGCGCTGGAAATTCAAGCGGGGCACCAAAGCGGTGACAGTCGGTGTGCGTGGTCGTTATGCCGCCAATCACACGGGCGTGCGATTGGGGGCGGTGTTGCAGCACATCGGCATCGGCAGCCTGCCGTATTTCACTGCCCGCTATGCGCTTGAGCAAAAGTTGGTGGTACAGGTGTTGCCGGACTGGACGTTTCTTGCTTCCTATCATGGCGGATTGTGGTTGCTGCACTCGCCGACGCGTTATCTGCCACCCAAGTTGCGGGTGTTTATCGACTATCTGGTGGAGTGCCTGCAGAAAGAGCCGACCTTGAGCAAACCGGGCAAATCGGTGGGGGAGAGCAACGCCGCGATGGCGTATGAATTGCCCGAAAGCGAAGGTCTACTCTGACGCCAGCGCAAAAAAATGCCCGCATGGTCAACCATGCGGGCATTTTTATAACGGTGGGAAATCAGTGCTTGCTGTCCTGAGCGGACATCGCCAGCAGCTGTTTTTCCTGATTCCAGTCGAACGGCTCATCGTTCTGTTCGGCTTCGTAGCGACGTTCTTCCAGTGCCTGATACAAGTCGATCTCTTCATCGGACAGGTAGTGCAGGCAGTCGCCGGCGAAGAACCACAGCAGATCGCGCGGGATCAGGTGGGCGATCTGCGGATAACGGCTAATCACTTGAGTCAGGATGTCCTGGCCCAGGTATTGGCTTTCGATCGGTTCGATCGGTAGCGATGCCAGCAGTTCATCGAAGCGCTCCAGGAACAAGGCATGGCTTTCTTCGGGCACCTGATCGGCCTCACCTACGGCGACCAGGATACTGCGCAGGTGGTCGAGCAAAACAAGATGATCGGCAACGACGTTGGACACGAGATAAGTCCTCAAGAGCAAAACGGGCGCGGGAGTATAAAGCGCCCGCGCGCGCATTGACATGCCTGTCAGGATCAGCGGACTTTGCCCTCTGCCAGCGCCAGCTCCTCTTTGTCGAAATCGTCGACGTCGATCACCTTGCGTCGTGCCGCTTCGGCATCGCGCAGACTCTGCGCTTCCACCGGTTGCAACACCCCGGCCTCAAGTGCTGCATCGATGGCATGTTCACCCGCGGCCGGTTTCACCTGACCGCTTTTCAGCGAGGTGTGCAGTTTTTTGTGCAGTGGCTGCGCGGCATTCAGCAAATCACTGGCGTGTTGCAGCGCGCCGACTGCATCGTCTGCCGACTGCGGGCGATAGCAACCGGCGAGCAGTTCTTCCAGTGCCGGATCGCCCTTGGCGCGACCAATGACGCCAGCCACTTCGGCACCGAGTTTGTCCGACGGGCCTTTGTGACGACGACCGAACGGGAAGACAATGGCGCGCAACAGACAACCGAACACTTTGTTCGGGAAGTTGCGTAGCAACTCGTCCAGCGCCCGTTCCGATTGGCCGAGGCTTTCTTCCATCGCCCATCTGAAGAGCGGTTCCATATACGCCGGCGAATCCAGATCGTGATAACGCTTGAGCGCGGCCGAGGCCAGATACAGGTTGCTCAATACATCGCCCAGACGGGCCGACAGACGTTCGCGACGTTTCAGTTCGCCGCCCAGCAGCATCATGCTGAAGTCGGCGAGCATGGCGAATGCCGCGGCCTGACGATTGAGTGCGCGGAAGTAGCCCTGGCTGATCTTGTCGCCCGGCGCATGTTCGAAATGGCCGAAACCGAGGTTCAGCACCAGCGTGCTGGCGGCATTGCTCACGGCGAAACCGATGTGTTTGAGCAGCAAGCCGTCGAACTCTTTCAGCGCCTGATCCTTGTCCTCACGACCGGCGAGAGCCATTTCCTTCAGTACGAACGGATGGCAGCGAATCGCACCCTGACCGAAGATCATCAGGTTGCGCGAAAGGATGTTCGCGCCCTCCACAGTGATGAAGATCGGCGCGCCGTTCCAGCTGCGCCCGAGGTAGTTGTTCGGGCCCATGATGATCGCCTTGCCGCCGTGCACATCCATGGCGTGGCTGATGCACTCGCGGCCGCGTTCGGTGAGGTGATACTTGAGAATCGCCGACAGCACCGACGGCTTCTCGCCCAGATCCACCGCGTTGGCGGTGAGCATCCGTGCCGCGTCCATCATCCACGCGTTGCCGCCGATGCGCGCCATGGCTTCCTGAATACCTTCGAAAGCCGACAGCGGTACGTTGAATTGTTCACGAATCTGCGCGTACTGACCGGTAACCAGGCTGGTGAACTTGGCCGCGCCAGTGCCGACAGCCGGCAACGAGATCGAACGGCCGACCGACAGGCAGTTCATCAGCATCATCCAGCCCTTGCCGAGCATCTCCTGACCGCCGATGAGGAAGTCCAGCGGGATGAACACGTCTTTACCCGAATTCGGGCCGTTCATGAACGCCGCACCCAGTGGCAGGTGACGACGACCGATTTCCACGCCTGCGGTATCAGTCGGAATCAGCGCGAGGCTGATGCCGAGGTCTTCCTTGTCGCCCAACAGATGTTCCGGGTCATAGGCCTTGAAAGCCAGGCCGAGGAGGGTCGCGACCGGGCCGAGGGTGATGTAGCGTTTTTCCCAGTTCAGGCGCAGGCCGATGACTTCCTGACCTTCCCATTGGCCTTTGCAGATGATGCCGGTGTCGGGCATCGCACCGGCATCGGAACCTGCCAGTGGGCCGGTGAGGGCGAAGCAGGGGATGTCATCGCCGCGGGCCAGGCGTGGCAAGTAGTGATTGCGTTGTTCGTCGGTGCCGTAATGCAGCAGCAGTTCGGCCGGGCCGAGGGAGTTGGGCACCATCACGGTGGAGGCGAGGTCACCGCTACGGGTGGCGAGTTTCATCGCCACTTGCGAGTGGGCGTAAGCCGAGAAGCCCTTGCCGCCAAATTCTTTCGGGATGATCAGGGCGAAGAAGCCGTGTTCCTTGATATGCGCCCAGGCTTCGGCCGGCAGGTCCATTGACTGGCCGATCTGCCAGTCAGTGACCATCGCGCAAAGCTCCTCGGTCGGGCCGTCGATGAACGCCTGTTCTTCTTCGCTCAATTGCACCTTGGGATAGGCCAGCAGTTTGTCCCAGTCCGGACGACCGCTGAACAGCTCGCCATCCCACCACACAGTGCCGGCGTCGATCGCGTCGCGCTCGGTCTGCGACATGGGTGGCAGGGTTTTCTGGAACCAGCTGAACAGCGGCGCAGTGAAATGTTTGCGGCGCAGGTCAGGCAACAGCAGCGGTGCAGCGACCACCGCCAGCAAGATCCACAACACCGCCAATAACCAGCCCGGCGCATGACTGAAAATACCCATCGCCAGCAGATAGACGGCCACGATGCCCAGCGCGGGCAGCGGGGCGGTACGCCGGTGGGCGAGATATGCCACGCCAACGATCAAAACCAGTATCCACAACAACAGCATATTCAGTCCTCCGTGAACCAAGGCAAAACGACCCTCCAGAGCTTAGACGGCATCTGTAAAACCGGGTGGTCAGACCAAGGTGATTGAAATCGTGGGAAACCCCGGATGGTTTTCGTAGGTTCGGTGGGCAACACGTGTGGGAAATCGTTCGCTGATCCCGCGTCTTTGCGTCCAAGTTTGGCCGAAACGTCGTTATCTCTGTGCTGACGCTGTCGCTAGACTCGGGGCTCACCCAGGAGATTGTCGTCATGCACGAGTATCTGAGCCCCGGCCGCTTCATCGATAGTGACCACCCGGCGGTGGTGGAGTTCGCCGAACAACATCGGGGTGCCAGCCGCGATCCGCTCGAGCAGGCGATCAGTCTTTATTACGCCGTGCGTGAGGCGGTGCGCTACAACCCCTACACCTTCAGCCGTGATCCGCAGACCTTGCGTGGCAGCTATGCGCTGGCAACGGGGGAGAGTTATTGCGTGCCGAAAGCCACGCTGCTCGCCGGTTGTGCGCGGCATTGCGGGATCCCGGCACGCATCGGTCTGGCCGATGTGCGCAATCACCTGTCGACCCCGCGCCTGCTCGAGCTGCTGAAGAGCGACATGTTCGCCATGCACGGTTACACCGAGTTGTTCCTCAATGAGCGCTGGGTCAAGGCCACGCCGGCGTTCAATCAGAAACTCTGCGAATTGTTCAACGTTGCACCGCTGGAGTTCGACGGCGTTAACGACAGCGTTTTTCACCCGTTCAACCGTGACGGTGCGCAGTTGATGGAGTATCTGGTCGATCACGGTCAATTCGCCGATGTGCCGGAAACGTTCTTCTTCGAACATCTGCAAAAGTGCTATCCGCATCTGTTCACTGATCTGCAGCCGCAACGGCTGGGCGATATGCAGAGTGATTTGAGCCGTACCTGATCCGGCGTATGCTGCCTGCCCACTCATTTGAAAAGAGGCGGTCATGCTGAAGATCTGGGGACGGAAAAACTCATCGAATGTCAGGAAGCCATTGTGGGCGGCTGAAGAGCTGGGCCTGGCCTACGAGGCGATCGATGCCGGCGGCGCATTCGGTGTGGTCGACACACCCGAGTACCGGGCGATGAACCCGAACGGCCGGGTGCCAGTGATCGAGGACGACGGTTTCGTGCTGTGGGAATCCAACGCCATCGTCCGCTATCTGCTGGCCAGACATGCGCCGGACAGCCACTGGTATCCGGCGGATCTGCAAGCGCGAGCCATCGCTGACAAATGGATGGACTGGACCACTTCAAGTTTTGCCGGCCCCTTCCGCACGGTGTTCTGGGGCGTGTTGCGCACCCCGGCGGACAAGCAGGACTGGGCTGCGATCAACGCTGCGATCAAGGAATGCAATGAGTTGCTGAGCATGGCCGACCATGCCTTGGCCAGTCAGCCCTATCTCTCTGGACAAGACATCGGCATGGGCGATATCCCGTTGGGCAGTTTCATTTATGCCTGGTTCGAGATGCCCATCGAGCGCGCGCCACAGGCGCATCTGCAAGCCTGGTACGAGCGCTTGAAGCAGCGTCCGGCTTACCAGAAAGCGGTCATGACCGCGTTGACTTAATACTTACTATCGACACACTTGACTGTACTTGTGCGGCGGCGGCAAGCACCATTGCGCTCGGGTGCTGCGGTTGTTTCCCTCGCCGCCCGCCCTTATGTATCCCTTTCTTCCCTTCTTGGTGCGTAAATCCGATATGAGTTCCGCTCTGTCCATCCGGCAGCTAACCAAAACCTACGGCAACGGGTTCCAGGCCTTGAGTGGTATCGATCTGGACGTCGCCGAAGGTGACTTTTTCGCCCTGCTCGGCCCTAACGGTGCCGGCAAATCCACGACCATCGGCATTCTCTCGACCCTGGTGAACAAGACCAGCGGCACAGTGAATATCTTCGGCCATGACCTGGACAAGAACCCGGCAGCGCTCAAGCGCTCGATCGGCGTGGTGCCCCAGGAATTCAACTTCAACCAGTTCGAAAAGACTTTCGACATCGTCGTGACCCAGGCCGGTTACTACGGCATTCCGGCGAAAATCGCCAAGGAACGCGCCGAGCAGTACCTGACCCAGCTTGGTCTATGGGACAAACGCGATGTGCCGTCACGTTCGTTGTCCGGCGGCATGAAGCGGCGCTTGATGATCGCCCGTGCGCTGGTGCACGAACCGCGTCTGCTGATCCTCGACGAACCGACTGCCGGGGTCGACATAGAGCTGCGCCGCTCGATGTGGACGTTCCTCACTGAACTGAACCAGAAAGGCATCACCATCATCCTCACCACGCACTATCTGGAAGAGGCTGAGCAGTTGTGCCGCAACATCGGCATCATCGACCACGGCACCATTGTCGAGAACACCAGCATGAAACAATTGCTGGGCCAGTTGCACGTCGAAACCTTCCTGCTGGACCTGAAAAACGACTTGAGCGCCGCGCCGCAATTGCTCGGCTATCCGGCCCGGTTGATCGACAGCCATACCCTGGAAGTCCAGGTCGACAAGTCCATGGGCATCACGGCGCTGTTCACTCAGTTGGCGCAGCAAAACATCGAAGTGCTGAGCCTGCGTAACAAAACCAATCGCCTCGAGGAGCTGTTCGTGTCCCTGGTGGAGAAAAATCTGTCGAAGGTGGCGGTATGAGTTCCGAATTCCGACCCAACCTCGTCGCCCTGCAAACGATCGTTTACCGCGAGGTCAAACGCTTTACGCGGATCTGGCCACAAACCCTGCTGCCGCCGGCGATCACCATGGTTCTGTACTTTGTGATCTTCGGTAATCTGATCGGCCGGCAGATTGGCGACATGGGTGGTTTCACTTACATGGAGTACATCGTACCGGGGCTGATCATGATGTCGGTGATCACCAACTCCTACGGTAACGTGGTCTCGAGTTTCTTCGGCAGCAAGTTCCAGCGCTCCATCGAAGAGTTGATGGTGTCGCCGGTGTCGCCGCACACGATTCTGATCGGCTTCACCATTGGCGGTGTGTTGCGTGGTCTGATGGTCGGCGTGATCGTGACCATTCTGTCGCTGTTTTTCACCCATTTGCAGGTGCATCACCTTGGTGTGACGGTGCTGGTGGTGGTGCTGACGGCGACGATTTTCTCGCTGCTGGGCTTCATCAACGCGGTGTTTGCGCGCAACTTCGATGATATTTCGATCATCCCGACCTTTGTGCTGACGCCGCTGACGTACCTGGGTGGGGTGTTTTACTCGATCACCTTGCTACCGCCGTTCTGGCAGACCGTGTCGCTGGCCAACCCGGTGCTGCACATGGTCAACGCTTTCCGCTACGGCATTCTGGGCGTGTCGGATATCAAGATCGGCATCGCGATCACCTTCATGCTTGTCGCGACCGTTGTGCTGTATCTCGGTTGTGCGCGGTTGCTGGTAAGTGGGCGCGGGATGCGTACCTGATCCGGAACCGCGTCGATTTCTTCGCGAGCAGGCTCGCTCCCACATTGGATCTATGTTGTGCTGAAGATCTCCTGTGGGAGCGAGCCTGCTCGCGAATGCAGACGCCACAAATCAAAACGGCCTCCCACTGCGGAGGCCGTTTTGCATTCAGCGCATGCGACTTTTCTTGCGCCGCGCCCATTGCCGCGCCACCCACCAGCGCCAATACATCATCACAATGCAGTAGGCGAGGGCGCCGAGTACCAGTCCCACCACCACCGAGCCGAGCAGAAACGGCTGCCACAACGTCGACAACTCGCCGCTGATCCACTCCCAAGTCAACTCGTCCGGCAGATGCCGGGCGGGCACATCCATCAAAAACGCCCCGGCCTGATAGGTGCAGAAGAACACCGCCGGCATGGTGATCGGATTGGTCAGCCAGACCAGACTGACGGCAATCGGCATGTTGCCCCGTACGGTGATCGCCAGCGCGGCCGCCACCAGCATCTGCGCCGGTATCGGCAGGAACGCGGCGAACAGACCGACCGCCATCGCCCGGGCGACGGAGTGACGATTGAGGTGCCAGAGGTTCGGGTCATGCAGCAACTTGCCGAGAAAGCGTAAGGATTTGTGTTCCCTGATGCTCGTCGGGTCAGGCATGTAACGTTTGAATAAGCGCCGGGGCATAAGGCTTCTCGGTCGGTTAAGGCGGCAAGTATGTCTGGATTCTACGAAGCGCCCATTCAGACTTTGTGACAATTGTTGACGACGCTCGTGCCCGACACCCGCTATGCCTAGTTGTGGGACTCTCAAGGACGGGCTTATGCGCACAGGGATGATGGCGCTCGCAGTCGGTCTGCTGGTCGCGGTTTTTATGCCGGCATTACCGCCGGTCTGGTTGATGCTGTTGTTGCCGGTCGTGGTGTTGATGCTGCTGCCGTTTCGCAGCTATCCCTTGGCGTTTTTGCTGTTTGGCTTCACATGGGCCAGCGTCGGTGCGCAATGGGCGTTGAATGACCGTTTACCGACCGGGCTGGATGGCGAAACCCGGTGGGTTGAAGGGCGGGTTGTCGGTTTGCCGCAGAACAGTGACGGCGTGGTGCGCTTCGAATTGGCCGATGCGCGATCACGTCACGAAAAGCTGCCATCGCTGATGCGGCTCGCCTGGTACGCCGGGCCGCCGGTCAACAGTGGCGAGCGTTGGCGTTTGGCAGTCAAGCTCAAGCGTCCCGGTGGCTTGCGCAATCCATATGCGTTCGACTATGAGGCCTGGCTGCTGGCGCAACGCATTGGCGCCACCGGCACGATCAAGGACGGCCAGCGCTTGAGCGAAGCGCGCTGGGCTTGGCGTGACAGCATTCGCCAGCGTTTGCTGAGCGTGGACGCGCAGGGGCGAAACGGCGCATTGGCGGCGCTGGTGCTGGGCGACGGTTCGGGACTCAGTCGCGAGGACTGGCAGATTCTGCAGGACACCGGAACGGTGCACTTGCTAGTGATTTCCGGTCAGCACATCGGTTTGCTGGCGGCGCTGATGTATGGGCTGGTCGCCGGCCTGGCGCGATTTGGCCTGTGGCCGCTGCGCTGGCCATGGCTGCCGTGGGCCTGTGGTCTGGCGTTCGCAGCAGCACTGGGCTATGCCTTGCTCGCCGGGTTCGATGTGCCGGTGCAGCGCGCCTGCGTGATGGTCGGGCTGGTGCTGTTGTGGCGCCTGCGCTTTCGTCATCTTGGCCCATGGTGGCCACTGCTGCTGGCGTTCAACGCTGTGCTGTTGCTGGACCCGCTCGCCAGTTTGCGCCCGGGTCTGTGGCTCTCGTTTGCAGCGGTGGCGGTGCTGATTTTTACCTTTGGCGGCCGCTTGGGCGCGTGGCGCTGGTGGCAGACCTGGACGCGGGCGCAATGGTTGATCGCGATTGGTTTGTGCCCGGTGTTGCTGGCGCTGAACCTGCCGATGAGCCTCAGCGGGCCGCTGGCCAATTTGCTCGCGGTGCCCTGGGTCAGTCTTGCGGTGTTACCGCCGGCGCTGCTCGGGACGGTGTTGTTGCCGGTTCCTTATGTCGGCGCCGGCCTGCTATGGCTGGCCGGCGGTTTGATCGATGGGCTGTTTCGCACGCTGGCAATGATTGCCTGGCATTGGCCGGCGTGGATCGTACCCTCGATACCCGTTTGGCTCTGGGCCATCGGCAGCCTCGGCGCCGTGTTGTTGCTGTTGCCGCGCGGCGTGCCGCTGCGTCCACTGGGCTGGCCGTTGCTGTTATTGCTGATCGTGCCGCCGCGCGAGCGGCTGGATGAAGGCCTGGCCGATATCTGGCAGCTCGATGTCGGCCAAGGCCTGGCCATCCTGATTCGTACTCGTCATCACGCATTGCTCTACGATGCGGGGCCGCGCTTTGGTGAGTTCGATCTCGGCGAGCGTGTGGTGCTGCCCGCATTGCGCAAACTCAGTGTGGAAAAACTCGATTTGATGCTGCTCAGTCATGCTGACGCCGATCACGCTGGCGGCGCTTTGGCGATCAGTCGTGGGTTGACCGTTGATCAGGTGATCAGCGGCGACCCGGCGGGATTGCCCGCGCAATTGAACGCCGGAGACTGCGCAAGTGGCCGGCAATGGCAGTGGGACGGCGTGCGTTTTCAACTCTGGCAGTGGGCGGACGCTCGCGACAGCAATCAGCGTTCCTGCGTATTGCAGATCGAGGCCAATGGCGAGCGCTTGCTGCTGACCGGCGATATCGACACCCACGCCGAACGCGTGCTGCTCGACAGTCCATTGGCCGTGCCGACGCAATGGCTGCAGTCACCTCATCATGGCAGCCGCAGTTCATCGTCAATGGCGCTGCTCAAAGTCCTGAAGCCTGAGTCCGTGTTGATCTCTCGAGGCCAGGGCAACTCCTTTGGCCATCCGCATCCGACTGTGTTGGCGCGTTATCGCAAACTGAGCCTGCAGATTTACGACAGCGCCGAGCAGGGTGCCATTCATCTGCAATTGGGTCGCTTCAGGGCGCCACGCACGATGCGTCATCAGCGGCGGTTCTGGCGTGATCCGCCCGCACTGACCCGCTGATCGGGACGTGGGTCAATGGGGCGTCACGGTCGTCGGGGCGGCGGGTCTTAATCGTCAATCGGTATGGTAAAGTGGCGCACTTTTTCGAGGGGACTGTCACTGTGTGGGAATTGGTCAAATCCGGCGGCTGGATGATGTTGCCGATCATTCTGAGCTCCATCGCGGCTATGGCGATCGTTGCCGAACGCCTGTGGACCCTGCGCGCCAGTCGCGTCACCCCCGAGCATCTGCTGGGCCAGGTCTGGGTCTGGATCAAGGACAAGCAGCTCAATAAAGAAAAACTCAAGGAATTGCGCGCCAATTCGCCGCTGGGGGAAATCCTCGCCGCCGGTCTGGCCAACTCCAAGCATGGTCGCGAGATCATGAAAGAGTGCATCGAAGAGGCCGCCGCCCGGGTCATTCACGAACTCGAACGCTACATCAATGCGCTGGGCACCATCGCCGCCATGGCGCCGCTGCTGGGCCTGCTGGGCACGGTGCTGGGCATGATCGATATTTTCAGCGCGTTCACCGGTTCGGGCATGACCACCAACGCTTCGGTCCTGGCCGGTGGTATCTCCAAAGCGCTGATCACCACCGCAGCGGGCCTGATGGTCGGTATCCCGGCGGTGTTCTTCCACCGCTTCCTGCAACGCCGCATCGATGAATTGGTGGTGGGCATGGAGCAGGAAGCGATCAAACTGGTTGAAGTGGTGCAGGGCGATCGTGACGTCGACCTGGCCGAGGGCCGCGCGTGAAATTCCGTCGCAAGCCTCGGGAAACCATCGACATCAACCTCGCGTCGCTGATCGACGTGGTGTTCATTCTGCTGCTGTTTTTCGTCGTGACCACCACGTTCACTCGCGAAACCCAGCTGCGCGTCGATCTGCCGGAGGCGGTTAGCGGCTCGCCAGCCGAAGATCAACAGCTCAAGCAGATCGACGTCGCCATCAGCGCCGAAGGTGTGTTTTCGGTGAACAACAAGATTCTGCCGAAGAACGACCTGGCGACCCTGATGGAAGCCATGCAGAAAGAGTCCAACGGCGACACCAACATGCCGTTGTCGATCAGTGCCGATGGCAAGACTCAGCATCAATCCGTGATCACCGCCATGGACGCGGCCGGCAAGCTCGGTTTCAGCCATCTGCGCATGACCACGGTCGAGGCGGCGCCCAAATCCTGATGAGCCTGTCCGATCGCTTGCTCGCCGCGTGGTATCAGGGGCACCCGGCCCTGACGCTGCTGCGGCCGCTGGAAATGCTGTATCGCCGCGTGGTGGTGGGAAAACGCCAGCGCTTTCTCGCCGGTCAGGGTGAAATCTATCAGCCGTCCGTGCCGCTGATCGTGGTCGGCAACATCACCGTCGGTGGCACCGGCAAGACGCCGATGATTCTCTGGTTGATCGAACATTGCCGGCGCAGCGGTTTGCGCGTCGGTGTGGTCAGCCGTGGTTACGGCGCCAAGCCGCCGCAACTGCCGTGGCGCGTTGAGGCCGAGCAAACTGCTGACATTGCCGGTGACGAACCGTTGCTGATCGTCCAGCGCACCGGCGTGCCGCTGATGATCGATCCCGATCGCAGCGCCGCCGTCAAAGCCTTGCTCGCCAGCGAACCGCTGGACCTGATTCTGTCCGACGACGGTATGCAGCATTACCGTCTGGCGCGGGATCTGGAGCTGGTGCTGATCGACGCCGCTCGCGGCCTTGGTAACAAACGCTGTTTGCCGGCAGGGCCGTTGCGTGAACCGATTGAGCGCCTGCAAAGTGTCGACGGCGTGCTGTTCAATGGTGCCAGCGAAGACCGCGACGACGGTTTCGCTTTCCGCCTGCAACCGACCGCACTGGTCAATCTGCGCAGCGGCGAGCGCAAGTCGCTCGATCATTTTCCGCCCGGCCAGGCCGTGCATGCGGTGGCCGGGATCGGCAATCCACAACGTTTCTTCAATACCCTCGAAGCGCTAGACTGGCGAGCAGTCCCCCATGCGTTTGCCGACCACGCCGAGTACAGCGTGCAGGCCTTGAATTTCACACCGTCATTGCCATTGGTGATGACCGAAAAAGACGCGGTGAAGTGCCGTGCCTTCGCGGCTGCCGACTGGTGGTATCTGGCGGTCGATGCACTGCCGTCGCCAGCCTTTGTGGCTTGGTTCGACACGCAGTTGGTGCGCCTGTTGCCGGATCGTCTTTTGCCTTAATTTTTTACTCAGGGAAAGTTCATGGACACCAAATTGCTCGATATCCTCGCGTGCCCGATCTGCAAAGGCCCGCTCAAGCTCAGCGCTGACAAGACCGAGTTGATCAGCAAGGGCGCCGGTCTGGCCTACCCAATCCGCGACGGCATCCCGGTGATGCTCGAAAGCGAAGCCCGCACCCTGACCACCGATGAGCGTCTGGATAAATGACCACTGCCTTTACCGTTGTCATCCCGTCGCGTTTTGCCTCGACCCGTTTGCCGGGCAAGCCGTTGCTGGACATCGCCGGCAAGCCGATGATCCAGCACGTCTGGGAACAGGCGAGCAAAAGCAGCGCCAGCCGTGTGGTCGTCGCGACCGACGATGCGCGCATCGTCGAGGCCTGCAAGGCTTTTGGTGCCGAAGTGGTGCTGACCCGTGAGGATCACAATTCCGGCACCGATCGTCTGGCCGAAGTCGCGGCGAAACTGGGTCTTGAGCCCGACGCGATCGTGGTCAACGTGCAGGGTGACGAGCCGCTGATCCCGCCGAGTGTGATCGATCAGGTCGCCGCCAATCTGGCTGCCCACACCGAAGCGCGCATGGCCACGCTGGCCGAGCCGATCGAAGACGTGGACACCCTGTTCAATCCGAACGTGGTCAAGGTCGTCAGCGATCTCAACGGTCTGGCGCTGACCTTCAGCCGCGCGACCTTGCCCTGGGCGCGCGATGCGTTCGCCAAGAGCCGCGAGCAATTGCCGGAAGGCGTGCCGTACCGTCGTCACATCGGCATTTATGCCTACCGTGCCGGTTTCCTTCACGATTTCGTGAGCTGGGGCCCGTGCTGGCTGGAAAACACGGAATCCCTCGAGCAACTGCGCGCCCTGTGGCACGGTGTGCGGATTCATGTCGCCGACGCGCTGATCGCGCCGCCAACCGGCGTCGACACCGCTGAAGACCTCGAGCGCGTTCGTCGCCTGCTGGAGGCCTGATGCGCGTTCTGTTTGTGTGCCTGGGCAACATTTGCCGTTCGCCCACGGCCGAAGGCGTACTGCGCCACAAATTGCGTGAAGCGGGGCTGGCGGATCAGGTCGAGGTGGCCTCCGCCGGCACCGGTGACTGGCACGTCGGCAACCCGCCGGACAAGCGCAGCCAGGCCGCCGCCAAAGTGCGCGGCTATGACCTGTCGGCGCAACGCGCGCAGCAGGTCAGCCGTGCCGATTTCGCCAGTTATGACCTGATTCTGGCGATGGACAACAGCAACCTGCGCAACCTCAAGGCGTTGCAGCCATCCACCGGCAAAGCCGAGCTGGATCTGTTTCTGCGCCGTTATGCCGGCGTCGTCGATGAAGTGCCAGATCCGTATTACGACGGCGATCAGGGTTTCGAGCAAGTGCTGGACCTGATCGAAGCTGCATGTGACCAATTGTTGATCGAAGTGAAGGGCCGGTTATGAGTTTGCAGGTGCAACCGCAGGTTTCCCTGAAACCGTTCAACAGTTTTGGCGTGGATGTGCGCGCGCAACTGTTCGCCGAAGCCCACAGCGATGCCGATGTCCGTGAAGCGCTGGCCTATGCCACCGCGCACGATGTGCCGTTGCTGGTGATCGGCGGTGGCAGCAACTTGCTGCTGACTGCCGACATCGCGGCGCTGGTGCTGCGCATGGCAACGCGCGGGATCCACGTGATCAGCGATGATGGCAGCCGCGTGGTGATCGAGGCTGAAGCCGGCGAGCCGTGGCATCCCTTTGTGCAATACACGTTGGCGCAGGGCTTTTCCGGACTGGAAAACCTCAGCCTGATTCCCGGCACGGTCGGCGCCGCGCCGATGCAGAACATCGGTGCCTACGGTGTCGAGATCAAGGATGTGTTTGCCGGACTGACTGCGCTGGATCGCCAGACCGGCGAATTGCGCGATTTCAGCCTCGAAGAATGCAACTTCGCCTACCGCGACAGTCTGTTCAAGCAGCAGCCAGGGCGTTGGCTGATTCTGCGCGTGCGTTTTGCGCTCGACCGCGTCGCCCATCTGCATCTGGAATACGGCCCGGTGCGTCAGCGCCTGAGCGAGCAGGGTATCGAGCAGCCGACGCCGACCGACGTCAGTCGCGCGATTTGCAGCATCCGCAGTGAAAAACTGCCGGACCCGGCGGTGCTCGGCAACGCCGGCAGCTTCTTCAAGAATCCGCTGGTGTCGGCGGCCATCGTTGCCCAGATCAAAGCGCAACATCCGGATATGGTGGCGTACGCGCAACCGGACGGGCAGATGAAACTGGCCGCCGGTTGGTTGATCGAGCGGGCCGGCTGGAAAGGTTTCCGCGAGGCCGATGCCGGCGTGCATAAGTTGCAGGCACTGGTATTGGTCAACTACGGGACGGCAACCGGGCTGCAACTGCTCGATCTGGCGCAACGCATCCAGAAAGACATTGCCGAACGTTTCAATGTCGAGCTGGAAATGGAGCCCAATCGGTATTGAAGCAGCTGCGAGCTTCAAGCTTTTAGCGGCAAGCTACAATCTTTCCAACATGAACCAGCTATTGCCTTTACGTGCAGCGTGTAGCTAGAAGCTCGCCACTGAAAAGCCCTGTCTCAGCAGGGCTTTTTTGTTAATGCTGGGTTAACTTAGCGAGCTAACGATAACCGTCATTTGCTCCACCAAAGGCCCGGTGCAGACGTTCCCGTCGGCACAAGAGAGCCTGATTAGCCTGAGTCGATCTGCGTGAACCACCGCCGATTCAACGGCGGCAGATTGCTCGACCCGATAACCACCAAAAATATGCGGGCGTGCCCATGATTACCCTGAAACTCAACGGTCAAGACCATCCCCTCGATGTCACTGAAGACATGCCACTGTTGTGGGCGATTCGTGATGTCGCCGGTTACAACGGCACCAAGTTCGGCTGCGGCATGGGCTTGTGCGGCGCCTGCACCATTCATATCGACGGCTTGCCGGCGCGCAGTTGCATCACGCCGATCGGCTCGGTGGTCGGCCAGAACGTCACCACTATCGACAACCTGCACGCCGATCCGGTGGGTCAGATCGTCCAGCAAGCCTGGCTCGACACGGCTGTCGCCCAATGCGGTTTTTGTCAGGGCGGGCAAATCATGTCGGCCACTGCGTTGCTCAAGACCAACCCGAACCCGAGCGACGAGCAGATCGAAGAAGCCATGGTCGGCAACATCTGCCGCTGCGGCACCTACAACCGGATCAAGACCGCGATCCGTCAGGCGTCCACGCACTTGAAGGAGGCCAAGGCATGAGCCACCTGCCGAATGATTTCGCCCTGAGCAATCTCAGCCGTCGCGGTTTCCTCAAAGGCGTCGGCGCCACCGGCGCCCTGGTGCTGGCCGCCAGTTGGGGTTGGCAGGATGCGTTGGCCGAGGACAAACCGAAGCAATTCGGCGCCGATGGCATGCCCAATGGCTGGATTGATGATCCGAAGGTCTATGTGAGCATTGCCGCTGACGGCACCGTCACGGTGGTCTGCAACCGCTCCGAGATGGGCCAGGGCGTGCGCACCAGTCTGACCATGGTCGTTGCCGATGAGCTGGAAGCCGACTGGGCCCGGGTCAAAGTGCAGCAGGCGCCGGGTGATGAGGTGCGCTTCGGTAACCAGGACACTGACGGTTCGCGCAGCATGCGCCATTGGTTTGAACCGATGCGGCGTTGCGGCGCGGCCGCGCGAACCATGCTTGAGCAGGCGGCTGCTGCGCAGTGGAACGTGCCGGTAGGCGAATGCCACGCACAGTTACATAAAGTGCTGCACAAACCGTCCGGCCGTGAACTGGGTTATGGCGAACTTGCCGCCGCCGCCAGTGCGTTGCCGGTGCCGGCGCGCGACAGTCTGCGCCTCAAGCAGCCGTCGGAGTTTCGCTACATCGGCAAGGAAGGCACGAAAGCCATCGATGGCGCAGACATCGTCAACGGTCGTGCGGTATACGGCGCCGATGTGCATTTCGATGGCATGTTGTACGCGACCATCGCCCGTCCGGCGGTGTACGGCGGCAAGGTCAAATCGCTGGATGATAGCGCCGCGCTGAAAGTCCCCGGCGTGCTTAAAGTGCTGCAGATCGAAAGCCGCCCGCTGCCTTCGGAATTTCAGCCGTTGGGCGGTGTGGCGGTCGTGGCCAGCAATACCTGGGCCGCGATCAAGGGCCGCGAGGCGCTGAAAATCGAATGGGACGACGGTCCGAACGCCAGTTACGACTCGATCGCCTATCGCAAGGAGCTGGAAGCCGCATCGCTGAAACCCGGCAAAGTGGTGCGCAACACCGGTGATATCGACAAGGCCCTGAGCGGTGCTGCCAGTACCCTCGAAGCTTCTTACTATTTACCGCATCTGGCCCAGGCGCCGATGGAGCCGATGGTCGCCATCGCCCGGTACAAGGACGGCGTTTGCGAAGCCTGGGCACCGAGTCAGGCGCCACAAGTCACCCGCGAGCGCATCGCCGAGCGTCTTGGACTGCCGTTCGATAACGTCACCTTCAATGTCACCTTGCTTGGCGGTGGTTTCGGTCGCAAGTCGAAACCGGATTTCGTCGTCGAAGCAGCGATTCTCGCCAAAGAATTTCCCGGCAAGGCTGTGCGGGTGCAATGGACCCGTGAAGATGACATTCACAACTCGTATTTCCACACTGTGTCCGCCGAGTATTTGAAGGCGGGCGTGGGCAAGGACGGCATGCCGTCCGGCTGGTTGCATCGCACCGTGGCGCCGAGCATCACCGCGCTGTTCGCGCCGGGCATGAACCATGAAGCAGCCTTCGAGCTGGGCATGGGCTTCACCAACATGGCCTACGCGATTCCCAACGTGCGCCTGGAAAACCCCGAAGCGACCGTGCACACGCGGGTTGGCTGGTATCGCTCGGTGTCGAACATTCCCCATGGTTTTGCCATCCAGAGTTTCGTCGATGAGCTGGCGCACAAGGCCGGTGAGGATCCGCTCAAGTATCAGATCAAACTGCTTGGCCCTGATCGCCAGATCGACCCGCGCACCTTGAGCGAAGAGTGGAACTACGGCGAGTCGCCCGAGCGTTATCCGATCGATACCGGGCGTATGCGTACGGTGCTGGAAACTGCTGCGAAGGCGGCCGGTTGGGGCCGCAAACTGCCCAAGGGCCGTGGTCTGGGCCTGGCAGTGCATTACAGCTTCGTCACTTACGTGGCGGCGGTGATCGAAGTCGAGGTCAAGGATGATGGTTCCTTGATTGTGCACAAGGCGGATATCGCCGTGGATTGCGGGCCGCAGATCAATCCTGAACGCATTCGCTCACAGTTCGAAGGCGCGTGTGTGATGGGCCTCGGTAATGCGGTGCTGGGGGAAATCAGCTTCAAGGATGGCAAGGTGCAGCAGGACAACTTCCACATGTACGAAGTGGCGCGCATGTCGCTGGCGCCGAAGGAAGTTGCCGTGCATCTGGTGACGCCGCCGGGCGACGTACCTTTGGGCGGTGTCGGCGAACCGGGCGTGCCGCCGATTGCTCCGGCCCTGTGTAACGCGATCTTTGCCGCCACCGGCAAGCGCATCCGCAATCTGCCGGTGCGTTATCAACTGCAGGGCTGGCAGAAGGCAGAAGCTTAATGGACAGCGTCGATCTCAATGTCTTGCGCAGCGTCCTTGAATGGCGCCGCGCCGGACAGCGGGTGGTGCTGTTCAGTGTGGTGCAGACTTGGGGCACGGCGCCGCGGGCGCCCGGTGCCATGCTCGCCTTGCGTGAGGATGGCGTGGTGATCGGGTCGGTGTCGGGCGGCTGCGTCGAGGATGACTTGATCGCCCGTCTGCACGACGGGCGCATCGCCATCGATGGGCCGCCGGTGCAGTTGATCACTTATGGCGTCACACGCGAGGAGGCAGCGCGCTTTGGCTTGCCTTGTGGCGGCACGTTGCGCCTGACTGAAGAGCGTGTCGGCGATCCTGCGTGGGTCGCTGAATTACTGTCCCGTTGCGAGGCTCACGAGATCGTCGCTCGCGAGTTGAACATCGAAACCGGTGAAGTGCTGCTGTCACCGGCGAGTAAAAGTGATTCGCTGGAGTTCGATGGCAAAACCCTGCGCGCAATCTACGGGCCGCGCTGGCGCTTGCTGTTGATCGGTGCCGGGCAGTTATCGCGCTACGTCGCGGACATGGCGCGGCTGCTGGATTTCGAAGTGCTCATCTGCGATCCGCGCACCGAGTTTGTTTACGGTTGGGAAGAGCACCACGGTCGCTTCGTCCCGGGCATGCCGGATGACGCGGTGTTGAGCATCCAGACCGATGAGCGCACGGCGATTGTCGCGTTGACCCATGATCCGCGTCTGGATGACATGGCGTTGCTGACGGCGCTGGATTCGCCGGCCTTTTACGTCGGCGCACTCGGCTCGCGGGTCAATAGTCAGAAGCGCCGCGAAAATCTGGCTCAGCTAGGCTTGTCGGTACAGGCGATCGAACGCCTGCACGGGCCAATCGGTCTGCACATTGGTAGTCATTCGCCGGCAGAAATTGCCTTGTCATTGTTGGCGGAGATTGTCGCGATCAAGAACGGCGTGGAGTTGAAGCAGAAGAAAACTTTGGAGGACGCATGAGTCGATCCATTGCAGTGATTGTGCTGGCGGCGGGTGAGGGCAGCCGTTTTCGCCAAGTGGCGGGTGCCGATAAGGACAAGTTGCTGGCGGACTGCACCGGGAGGGATGGCGCGGTGCGTTCGGTGATCGAGCAGGTGCTGGTGAATCTGCCGGCCATTCTCGACAAGCGCGTGCTGGTGACGACCGAGGCGCGGCCGCAGGCGATGCGCATGGCGCAGGCGTATGGCTGTGACGTGGTCTCGATTGAATCGACCGGGATGGGCGACAGTATTGCTGCGGGCGTCGCGGCATGCCCGGAGGCGGATGGCTGGTTGATTGTGTTGGGGGATATGCCGTTTATCTTGCCGTCGAGTATCGAGCGGGTGGTCGCGGCCATTGCCGATGATGCGGTGAGCGTGCCGGTTCAGGGTGGCGAGTTTGGTCATCCGGTGGGGTTTGGGCGCTCGTTTGGTCCGGGGTTGCAGGCATTGAGAGGCGATCGTGGGGCCAGACCGTTGTTCAAGCAGGGGAGGGTGGTGGAAGTGGCGGTGGATGATCCTGGGGTGTTGTGGGATATCGATGTACCGGAGGCGTTGGTTTTCAAATAACAGCAAGATCAAAAGATCGCAGCCTTCGGCAACTCCTACATGTGATCGCATTTCAATGTAGGAGCTGCCGAAGGCTGCGATCTTTTGATCTTTTAAACAGTATAAAAAAGCCCCGCCAGGTTTTCACCGGGCGGGGCTTTTTAACGGCTTTGGAAATTACACGAGAGGTTTAGGCTCGTGTTCTTTTTCCTCGGCCTCTTGGTGTTGCTCGGCTGCGTCCTGAACGGAGCGTGGTGCTTCAGCAATCACCGACTCAACTACGGCTTCTTCAGTCACCGGGGCAGGAGCTGCCTCGACCACTTCAGCAACCACGGCTGGCTCGGCAGCGACTGGAGCAGCAGCGGCAGCCAGTTCGGCTTCCTTCTGCAGACGCTCTTCTTCACGCTTGCGACGACGCACTTCACGTGGGTCGTTTGGCGCGCGGCCGCTTGGCGTCAGAGCGCTGACCGGAGCCGGAGCTTCAACTACCGGGGCAGCCTCTGCAACTACTGGAGTTTCGACAACCGGAGCTTGAACGGCAGGCGCTGGTTCAGCGACGACCACTGGCTCGGCAGCCTTGGCGTGTTCGAACACGGGGGCTTCAACAACCGGCGCTTCAACCACTGGCGCAGGTTTTTCAGCAACAGTCGGCTCGGCAACCCAGTTGAAGGCAGTCTGCTCTTCGCGAACTTCACGCACGGTTTCGGTCACGGTTTCTGCGACGGTTTCAACCACTGGCTCGGCAGCCACAACTGGCGCTGGTTCAACCTGAGGCAGGGTTTCCTGAACCGGTGCCACTTCGACTTCCGGAGCAGCAACCACTTCTACCGGCGTGGTTGCTTCAACAACCGGCGCTTCCACTGCAGTGGTTTCCTGAACAGCCGCGGTAGCGCGTTCAGCTTGCTCGTGGGCTTGTGCTTCAGCCGGCGCACTGATCACGCTGCTGGCAACAGCGGCGGTTACAGCCAGGCCAGCAGCCAGATCGGCAGTGCCTGGCGCTTCAGCGTTTTCGCCGGCTTCGGATTCTTCCGAACCTTCGATCACGTTGCCGTTGGCATCACGCTGACGCTCACGACGGTTGCTGCGACGACGCTGACCGCGGGAGCGACGACGTGGACGATCGCCTTCAGCGTTCTCCGAACCGTCTTCCGGCAGTTGCTCTTCGTTGCTGTTCACTTCTTCTTCAGCGACGGCAGCAGCGGCCTGTTCGGCACGCGGTTGACGCTCTTCACGTGGCGGACGCGGTGCGCGTTCTTCACGTGGCTGACGGGCCGGGCGTTCTTCAGCGGTAACGGCAACGGCAGCTGCAGCGGCTGGAACGGCGTCCAGTGGCTCGCGCAGTTCACGCACACGCTCTTCACGCTCGCCACGTGGCTTGCGGTCTTCGCGCGGTGCACGAGGTGCACGTTCTTCACGCGGAGCACGTGGTGCGCGCTCTTCGCGAGCTACTGGCGCTTCGGTACGGGCTTCACGAGGCTCGCGGACTTCACGGGCTTCACGTGGTGCACGCTCTTCACGCGGCTCACGTGGAGCGCGTTCTTCACGTGGAGCACGTTCTTCGCGCGGCTTGCGCTCTTCATCGCGGCGACCGTTACGGTTGCGGCTCTGCTGACGACCGTTGCGACGTTCTTCGTTGCGGGCCGGACGTTCGGTGGCTGGTTTTTCAACCACCACCGGAGCGGCTGGCTCTTCTTTGGTGGCGAACAGGCTGACCAGCGATTTCACCAGACCTTTGAACAGGCTTGGCTCTGGTGCAGCAACCGGAGCCGGTGCTGGAGCGGCAGGCGCGGTGGCTTCGCTCGGAACCGGAGCGTTGGCACGGGCCGGCGCAGTCTTGACTGCAGCTTCCTGGCGAACCAGGGTGCGGGTCGCGGCGGCCGGCTGGACTTCTTCGACTTCGGCAGCGGCAGCAGCGATTTCGTAGCTGGACTGGTTGGTCGCGGCTTCCGGGCTGTCGTCACGCAGACGCTGAACTTCGAAGTGCGGCGTTTCGAGGTGATCGTTCGGCAGAATGACGATGCGAGCACGGGTGCGCAGTTCGATCTTGGTGATCGAGTTGCGTTTTTCGTTGAGCAGGAATGCAGCGACCGGGATCGGCACCTGGGCGCGCACTTCGGCAGTGCGGTCTTTCAGGGCTTCTTCTTCGATCAGGCGCAGGATCGCCAGCGACAGCGATTCAACGTCACGGATGATGCCAGTGCCGTTGCAACGCGGGCAGACGATGCCGCTGCTTTCGCCCAGGGACGGACGCAGGCGCTGACGGGACATTTCCAGCAGGCCAAAGCGCGAAATGCGGCCGATCTGCACGCGGGCGCGGTCGGCTTCCAGGCATTCGCGGACTTTCTCTTCCACGGCGCGCTGGTTCTTGGCAGGGGTCATGTCGATGAAGTCGATGACGATCAGGCCGCCGATGTCGCGCAGGCGCAACTGACGGGCGATTTCTTCGGCGGCTTCAAGGTTGGTTTGCAGAGCGGTTTCTTCGATGTCGCTGCCTTTGGTGGCGCGCGCCGAGTTGATGTCGATGGACACCAGGGCTTCGGTCGGATCGATAACGATGGAGCCACCGGAAGGCAGCTCGACGACGCGCTGGAAAGCGGTCTCGATCTGGCTTTCGATCTGGAAACGGTTGAACAGCGGTACGCTGTCTTCGTAGAGCTTGATCTTGCTGGCGTACTGCGGCATCACCTGGCGAATGAAGGTCAGGGCTTCGTCCTGGGCTTCAACGCTGTCGATCAGCACTTCGCCGATGTCCTGGCGCAGATAATCGCGGATCGCGCGGATGATCACGTTGCTTTCCTGGTAGATCAGGAATGGCGCGGAGCGATCCAGCGAGGCTTCTTTGATGGCGGTCCAGAGTTGCAGCAGGTAATCGAGGTCCCACTGCATTTCTTCGCTGCTGCGGCCCAGGCCGGCAGTGCGCACGATCAGACCCATGTCCGCTGGGGCAACCAGACCGTTCAGCGCTTCACGCAGTTCGTTGCGCTCTTCGCCTTCGATGCGACGGGAGATACCGCCGGCACGCGGGTTGTTCGGCATCAGCACCAGGTAACGACCGGCCAGGCTGATGAAGGTGGTCAGGGCAGCGCCCTTGTTGCCACGTTCTTCTTTTTCGACCTGAACAATGACTTCCTGGCCTTCGCTCAGGACGTCCTTGATGTTGACGCGGCCTTCCGGGGCTTTCTTGAAGTATTCGCGGGAGATTTCTTTGAGGGGCAGGAAGCCGTGGCGCTCGGAGCCGAAATCGACAAAGGCAGCCTCAAGGCTTGGTTCGATGCGAGTGATACGGCCTTTATAGATGTTGGCCTTCTTCTGCTCGCGTGCACCGGATTCGATGTCCAGGTCGTAGAGGCGTTGGCCATCTACCAGTGCAACACGCAACTCTTCGGGTTGAGTTGCGTTAATCAGCATTCTTTTCATGTAGTACCGTCGGTTTCCGGGCTGCCGGAAACGGCGTTCGGCACACACGACTTCTCACGGTCGGTGTCAGGTGCGTCGGGAGTGGTTGGCCATTCCCGTGTCCAGCGATATGCGGCCAATTGGGCCGATATAGCGACGTACGCGTCCTGCTTGCTGTGGCTACTTAAGCACTCAGTCAGGAGGAGGAATCAACCAGCGGCTGTGGACGAGATGAAGCGTCTTGATAAAGCCTATTGCTACACAGTCCAGCGGTTGTGCATCTCCACCCTACACGTATCCCTGATAATTCGGGTGCTGCCGCGCGCAGAATCCGCAGCGGGTTGGCATTTACCGTGAGCTCCGAAAGGGGAGGTCACGCATCATGGCTAATTCAGGCGTTGTTTCCGAAGCATTCGCTCGGGGTCATCTGCAGCTGACTGCACTTTGTGAACTGGCCTTGAATGTGTGCCTGCCAGGCGAGTAAAAACTCTGCTCGGCGGTGTAATTCAGGCCTCATGTCACCTGCGCTTGTTACAACTGAAAACTCCACCGTTACGTAGCGAAAGCCCCGTAGGACGGCCTCGCGTCCTGGTGAATTGCGTTGGTCAGGGCCGGTTTTTGACCGTGGTTCCTCTGTCCAGGCCGCTTTTGGCGGCGTTCGCGACTATAGCAGCAATGATTAAGTGCTTCAATTCCATAAAAATTGTTATCATCCGCCGCATGACAACTACTGCCCCTTCGACTCCAGGCGTTCAATTGCTTGAAGTCTCGCCGGAGTATGCCGGCCAACGAATCGACAATTTTCTCCTCGCCCGGCTCAAAGGCGTGCCCAAGACCTTGATTTACCGCATTTTGCGTAAAGGCGAAGTGCGCGTGAACAAAGGTCGGATCAAGCCCGAGTACAAGCTGCAGGCCGGCGATATCGTGCGCGTGCCGCCGGTTCGCGTGCCTGAGCGTGACGAACCGGTGCCGCTGGCCCAAGGCCTGTTGCAGCGCCTTGAGGCCTCGATCGTCTACGAAGACAAAGCCCTGATCGTGATCAACAAGCCCGCCGGCATTGCGGTTCATGGTGGCAGCGGTTTGAATTTCGGCGTGATCGAAGCCTTTCGTCAGTTGCGTCCCGATGCCAAGGAGCTGGAGCTGGTTCACCGTCTCGACCGTGACACCTCCGGCCTGCTGATGATCGCCAAGAAGCGCAGCATGCTGCGCCACCTGCACGAAAAACTGCGTGGTGATGGCGTCGACAAGCGTTACATGGCGCTGGTGCGTGGTAACTGGGCGACCTCGATCAAGCAGGTCAGTGCGCCGTTACTCAAGAGCAACCTGCGTTCCGGCGAGCGCATGGTCGAAGTCAACGACGAGGGTAAAGAAGCCCTGACCGTGTTCAAGGTGCTGCGCCGTTTCGGCGATTTCGCCACCATGGTCGAGGCTAAACCGGTTACCGGTCGTACCCACCAGATTCGCGTGCACACTTTGCATGCTGGCCATTGCATTGCTGGTGACAGCAAGTACGGCGATGACGACTTCACCAAAGAGATTCGCGATCTGGGCGGTAAGCGCCTGTTCCTGCACGCTTACATGCTGACAGTGCCGCTGCCCGATGGCGGCAAGCTGACCTTGCAGGCGCCGGTCGATGAAATGTGGGCCAAGACCGTGGAGCGATTGAGTGCGCCCATCTGATTACAAACTGCTGATTTTCGATTGGGATGGCACGCTGGCCGACTCCATTCACCGGATCGTCGAAGCCATGCATTCGGCGTCCGGGCGCTCCGGTTTCGAGTTGCGTGATGATTTTGCCGTCAAAGGCATTATCGGTCTGGGCTTGCCTGAGGCGATTCGCACCCTGTATCCCGAGATCAGTGACGCCGAAATGACCGCGTTTCGCGAGTATTACGCCGATCACTACATCGCAGCGGAAGCCGTGCCTTCGCCATTGTTCGAGGGCGTAGTCGAGTCGATTGCGTCCTTTCGCGAGCAGGGTTATCACCTGGCCGTCGCCACCGGCAAGAATCGCCGCGGGCTGGATCGGGTGCTTAAGGCCAATGGCTGGGAAGATTATTTCGATATCACCCGCGCCGCCGATGAAACTGCGAGCAAGCCGCACCCTCTGATGCTGGAGCAGATCCTCGCTCATTGTGGTGTGCGCGCGGAGCAGGCGCTGATGGTCGGCGATTCGTCCTTCGATCTGTTGATGGCGCGCAATGCCGGGATGGATTCGGTGGCCGTCAGCTATGGCGCGCAATCGATCGAGTCGCTGCAGCAGTTCGAGCCGCGCCTGTCGATCGACCGTTTTTCCGAATTGCATGCCTGGCTGGGGAAGCAGGCTTAATACGTTTTTGCTGGGGTGGATGGCATGACCGACGAATGGAAAGCACCGGCCAAGGCAAGTGCCGACGGCGGTGACGAGAAAAGCTGGAAGCTGTTGGAAAAGACCCTGCTCGCCGGTGTGCAAGAGCAGCGTCGTTCGCGGCGCTGGGGGATTTTCTTCAAGTTGCTGACATTTGTTTATCTGTTTGTTGCGCTGATTCTGTTCACGCCACTGATGGACATGGAAAAGAGCGCCACACGCGGCCCGAACTACACCGCGTTGATCGACGTCACCGGCATGATCGCCGACAAAGAGCCGGCCAGTGCCGATAATATTGTTGGCAGCCTGCGCGCGGCGTTCGAGGACAAGAAGGTCAAGGGCGTGATCCTGCGCATCAATAGCCCGGGCGGCAGTCCGGTGCAGTCGGGGTATGTCTATGACGAGATCAAGCGTCTGCGCGGCCTGCATCCGGATACCAAGCTGTATGCGGTGATTTCCGATCTGGGCGCGTCCGGTGCTTATTACATTGCCAGTGCTGCGGATCAGATCTATGCCGACAAGGCCAGCCTGGTCGGCTCTATCGGCGTGACGGCGGCGGGTTACGGCTTTGTTGGCACTATGGACAAGCTCGGTGTCGAGCGCCGTACGTACACTTCGGGCGAACACAAGTCGTTCCTCGATCCGTTCCAGCCGCAGAAGCCTGATGAAACGGCGTTCTGGCAGACGGTGCTGGACACCACGCACAAGCAGTTCATTAACAGCGTCAAGCAGGGTCGTGGCGATCGCCTGAAAGACAAAGAGCATCCGGAGCTGTTCTCCGGGCTGGTCTGGTCAGGCGAGCAAGCGCTGCCGCTGGGCTTGATCGATGGTCTGGGCAATGCCAGTTCGGTGGCGCGTGATGTGATTGGCGAGAAAGAGCTGGTCGACTTCACTGTTCAGGAATCGCCGTTCGATCGCTTCTCGAAGAAGCTCGGCGCCAGTGTCGCTGAGCAGTTGGCGATGTGGATGGGTTTCCATGGGCCGTCGTTGCGTTAAAAAGTCGCGGCATAAAAAAACCGGCCTTGATGGCCGGTTTTTTGTGGGTCAGGGGATTTGCACGCCTTCAACCAATAGCATGTCGATCAGGCGAATCAGCGGCAGGCCGATCAGGCTGGTGGCATCAGGGCCTTCGGTGGATTGAAACAGGCTCACGCCCAGTCCTTCGGCCTTGAAGCTGCCCGCGCAGTCGTAGGGCTGCTCCAGTCGCAGGTAGCGCTCAATGCTTGCTTGGTCGAGTTGGCGCATGTGAACCGTGAACGGCACGCAGTCGACCTGGCATTGACCGGTCTGGCTGTTGAGCAGCGCCAGTCCGGTGAGGAAGGTCACGCTGGCGCCGCTGGCAGCCATCAATTGCTCGCGCGCCTTCTCAAAGGTGTGTGGCTTGCCGATGATCTGCTCGCCGAGCACGGCAACCTGGTCCGAGCCGATAATCAGATGGGCGGGATGGCTGTCAGCCAATGCTCGGGCTTTTTGTTCGGCGAGGCGTTTGACCAGTTCGATCGCCGATTCGCCCGGGCGATGACTTTCATCGATATCCGGCGAGCTGCAGACGAACGGCAGGTGCAGGCGGGCGAGCAATTCCCGACGATAGGTCGAGCTTGAAGCGAGTAATAAAGGCAGCATTCGCGTCTCCTGAGGCAGGTGCGAATTCTAGCGGAGGCACGCAAGTGACGGACAGGGCACAATTTCCTTTGACATGGGTGGGTGCATCCCTATAATGCTGCGCCTATGTTGAATGACCCGATTCCACCTCACGTTGACCCGCGCAAATTGGCTGACCGTGGCACCACCCTTCAAGGTGAACTGCTGCTGGCCGATTTGAAGAGACTCTGCGACCCGCTTTCCGACGATGTCGGTACGGTGCAGGCGAAATTCGTTTTTGAACGAGATGAACGTAAATCTGTGGTGATCCACAGCTTTATCGACACCGAGGTCAAAATGGTTTGCCAGCGTTGTCTTGAGCTGGTCACCCTGCCGATCCACAGCGAATGCAGTTACGCTGTTGTGAAGGAGGGTGCGAATACCCAGTCGTTACCGAAAGGTTATGACGTGCTGGAACTGGGCGAAGATCCATTGGATCTGCAGTCACTGGTCGAGGAAGAGCTTCTGCTTGCCTTGCCTATTGTGCCTGCTCATCATCCGGAAGAATGCCAGCAGCCGGCGGGAGCAGATGAGCCCGAACCGAGCGAGGACGAGGTAACGCGGTCCAACCCGTTCAGTGTATTGGCGCAGTTAAAGCGTGACCCAAACGTTTAGGAGTTAATCAATTATGGCTGTTCAGCAGAACAAAAAATCCCGCTCTGCCCGTGACATGCGCCGTTCGCACGACGCTCTCGAGGCTAGCACCCTGTCTGTAGAAAAAACCACTGGTGAAGTTCACCTGCGTCACCACGTATCGCCAGAAGGCGTATACCGTGGCCGTAAAGTGATCGACAAGGGCGCTGACGAGTAATCACTTGTCCGCTCAAGTCATCGCGATTGACGCAATGGGCGGGGACTTCGGTCCCCGCAGCATTGTTCAGGCCAGCCTTGCTTGCCTTTCTGCTACGCCCTCGCTGCACCTGACCCTCGTCGGTCAACCCTCCCTTCTTGAAGAATTGATCAACGGCCAATCGGCTGCCGATCGCGCGCGCCTGTCGATTGTCCCGGCGTCTGAAGTCATCACCATGGACGAAAAACCGACCCAGGCCTTGCGTGGCAAGCCGGACTCGTCGATGCGTGTCGCCCTTGAGCTGGTCCGTGATGGCAAGGCGCAGGCGTGTGTCAGTGCCGGCAATACCGGTGCGTTGATGGCGTTGTCACGGTTTGTGCTGAAAACGCTGCCCGGTATCGATCGTCCGGCGATGGTGGCGGCGATCCCGACACAGACGGGCTATTGCCAGTTGCTCGACCTGGGCGCCAACGTCGATTGCAGTGCCGAGCATTTGCTGCAGTTTGCGGTGATGGGCTCGGTGGCGGCACAGACACTGGGCATCCATCGTCCGCGTGTCGCGCTGTTGAACATCGGTACCGAAGACATCAAGGGCAATCAGCAGGTCAAACTGGCCGCGACACTCTTGCAGGCTGCCCGCGGCATCAACTACATCGGCTTTATCGAAGGCGACGGTTTGTATCGTGGCGAGGCCGATGTCGTGGTGTGTGATGGTTTCGTCGGTAATATCCTGCTCAAGTCCAGTGAGGGGCTGGCTACGATGATTGCTGCGCGCATCGAAGCATTGTTCAAAAAGAATCTGGCCTCCCGTGCGGTGGGGGCTTTGGCGTTGCCACTGATGAAGCGCTTGCAGGCGGATCTGGCGCCGGCGCGACATAACGGCGCAAGCTTTCTCGGCTTGCAGGGCATTGTCGTGAAAAGTCACGGTTCGGCCGGGGTTCAGGGCTTTCAGAGTGCTATTTCCCGTGCGTTGATCGAGATTCAGGAGAATCTTCCCGAGCGTCTCCACGGTCGTCTGGAGGATCTGTTGTCTTAGGCGTTTTCGTCGGACAATGCTTAAATGTGACCGCCCGGTTCAAAGGGCCATCCAACTGTCAGTTTCTTGCGTCCCAAAGCGGGGCGTCATTTTTCGACGACAAGATCATTAGGGGCTTGTTACATGTCTGCTTCCCTCGCATTCGTCTTTCCAGGACAGGGTTCGCAGTCCCTCGGCATGCTGGCCGAGCTGGGCGCGGAATATCCGTTGATCCTCGAAACTTTCAAAGAAGCCTCCGAGGCTCTGGGCTATGACCTGTGGGCGCTGACCCAGCAGGGCCCGGAAGAGCTGCTCAATCAAACCGATAAAACCCAACCGGCCATTCTGACCGCTTCGATCGCCCTGTGGCGTCTGTGGCTGGCGGAAGGTGGTGCGCGTCCGGCCTTTGTTGCCGGTCACAGCCTGGGCGAATACAGCGCGCTGGTCGCTGCTGGCAGCCTGACACTGGCTGATGCGGTGAAGCTCGTTGAGCGTCGCGGCCAGTTGATGCAGGAAGCGGTTCCGGCCGGGCAGGGCGGCATGGCCGCGATCCTCGGTCTGGACGATGCCGATGTGCTGGCTGCCTGCGCCGAAGCGGCGCAAGGTGAAGTGGTCAGCGCGGTCAACTTCAACTCGCCGGGCCAAGTGGTCATTGCCGGTGCCAAGGCCGCCGTCGAGCGCGCCATCGAAGGCTGCAAGGCCCGTGGCGCCAAGCGTGCCATGCCGCTGCCGGTGAGCGTGCCGTCGCACTGCGAGCTGATGCGTCCGGCCGCCGAGCGTTTCGCCGAATCCATCGCCGCCATCGACTGGCAGGCGCCGCAGATCCCGGTGGTACAGAACGTCAGCGCGCAAGTGCCGGCTGATCTGGAAACCCTCAAGCGTGATCTGCTCGAACAACTGTACAAGCCAGTACGCTGGGTCGAGTCGGTGCAGACGCTGGCCGCCAAGGGCGCGACCAATCTGGTCGAATGTGGCCCGGGCAAAGTCCTGGCCGGTCTGAACAAACGTTGCGCCGAAGGCGTGGCGACTTCCAACCTCAATACCCCAGACGCTTTCGCTGCCGCTCGCGCAGCGCAAGCCTGAATCAGGAGAAACTTGCATGAGTCTGCAAGGTAAAGTTGCACTGGTCACCGGTGCAAGCCGTGGCATCGGTCAGGCTATCGCACTGGAACTGGGTCGTCAGGGCGCCATCGTCATTGGCACCGCGACTTCCGCTTCGGGCGCTGAGCGTATCGCTGCAACCCTGAAGGAAAACGGTATTCAGGGCACCGGTTTCGAACTCAACGTCACCAGCGATGAATCGGTCACTGCGGTGTTGGCGGGCATTCAGGAGCAGTTCGGTGCGCCAGTGGCGATCCTGGTCAATAATGCCGGCATTACCCGCGATAACCTGATGATGCGCATGAAAGACGACGAGTGGTACGACGTGATCGATACCAACCTGAACAGTCTGTATCGCCTGTCCAAGGGCGTTCTGCGCGGCATGACCAAGGCGCGCTGGGGCCGAATTATCAGTATTGGCTCGGTGGTGGGTGCCATGGGCAACGCAGGCCAAGTAAACTATGCAGCCGCCAAGGCCGGTCTGGAAGGTTTCAGCCGTGCAATGGCGCGTGAAGTCGGTTCGCGTTCGATTACGGTCAACTCGGTAACCCCAGGGTTTATCGACACCGATATGACGCGCGAGCTGCCTGAAGCACAGCGTGAAGCCTTGCAGACGCAGATTCCGCTGGGTCGTCTGGGGCAAGCTCAAGAGATCGCGTCTGTGGTCGCTTTTCTTGCATCCGACGGTGCGGCATACGTCACTGGGGCTACAATCCCGGTGAACGGTGGGATGTACATGTAAGTAAAATGTGACGGATTGCTTCAAAAAAATGTCATACGAGCTGTCTAAAATCCGTTATAAAGCTGCAATCTATTTATAGGCAGAGGGCTGCAGGGTTTGAGGAGTGAAGCTTTCAGTTGAAAAACTGAAAAGTCTTTCTATACACTTACCCACTGGCCAGCTGCCTGAATTTGTCCATTAGGAGTGAAAACAAGGTATGAGCACCATCGAAGAGCGCGTCAAGAAAATCGTTGCCGAGCAACTGGGTGTTAAAGAAGAAGAAGTGGTCAACACTGCTTCCTTCGTAGAAGACCTGGGTGCCGACTCCCTTGACACCGTTGAGCTGGTGATGGCTCTGGAAGAGGAATTCGAGACCGAAATCCCTGACGAAGAAGCTGAAAAGATCACTACTGTACAAGCTGCAATCGACTACGTTACTAGCCACCAGGCGTAATAGTTTGTAATCGTTGTTTGCTGTCATGGAAAAACCGCACTGCCATCATGGCGTGCGGTTTTTTCTTTAGGCCTGATGCAAAGTCGTCGTCATTTGAAAAAGGAGAGTGCTGTGTCGCGTAGACGCGTCGTAGTCACCGGTATGGGTATGTTGTCGCCACTGGGCACGGATGTGCCGAGCAGTTGGCAGGGCATTCTGGCTGGCCGCAGTGGCATTGGTCTGATCGAACACACCGACCTTTCTGCCTATTCCACCCGCTTTGGCGGCTCGGTAAAGGGCTTCAATGTCGAGGAATACCTGTCGGTCAAGGAAGCGCGCAAGCTCGACCTGTTCATTCAGTACGGTCTCGCTGCCGGCTTTCAAGCCGTTCGCAACGCCGGTCTGGAAGTCACCGACGCCAACCGTGAACGCATTGGCGTGGCCATGGGTTCGGGTATCGGCGGTTTGACCAACATCGAAGAAACCAGCCGTACTCTGCATGAGACGGGCCCGCGTCGAATTTCGCCATTCTTCGTGCCAGGTTCGATCATCAATATGATTTCCGGTTTCCTGTCCATCCACCTGGGGGCACAGGGACCTAACTACGCCATCGCCACTGCATGTACCACCGGTACGCACTGCATCGGCATGGCGGCGCGCAACATCATGTACGACGAAGCCGACGTGATGATTGCCGGCGGTGCCGAAATGGCCGCATGCGGTCTGGGCATGGGTGGCTTCGGCGCGTCCCGTGCGCTGTCGACCCGCAACGACGAACCGACCCGCGCCAGCCGTCCATGGGACAAGGGCCGTGATGGCTTCGTCCTGTCCGACGGTGCCGGTGCACTGGTTCTCGAAGAGCTGGAACACGCCAAGGCGCGCGGCGCGACCATCTATGCCGAACTGATCGGCTTTGGCACGAGTGGCGACGCGTTCCACATGACCTCGCCACCTGCCGACGGCGCCGGTGCAGCACGCTGCATCACTAATGCGCTGCGTGATGCGAAGATCAACGTTGATCAAGTGCAATACATCAACGCTCACGGTACTTCGACTCCGGCCGGCGACCTCGCCGAAGCCAATGCGATCAAGACCGTGTTCGGTGATCACGCCTACAAACTGGCGGTCAGCTCGACCAAATCGATGACCGGTCACCTGTTAGGTGCGGCGGGCGCGGTTGAAGCGATCTTCAGCGTTCTTGCGATCAACAGCCAAGTGGCACCGCCGACCATCAACCTCGATGAGCCGGATGAAGGCTGCGATCTTGATTTCGTGCCGCACACTGCGCGCAACATGGACATCGATGTCGTGCTGTCCAACTCCTTCGGTTTTGGCGGCACCAACGGCACCTTGGCGTTCCGTCGGTTCGCAGGCTGATGGACAGCTGGGTCGACGGTCAACCGGCTGACGCTCTGTCGCTGAAAGATCGCGGCCTGGCTTACGGCGACGGTCTGTTCGAGACCATCGCCGTGCATGGCGGCCAGCCGATCCTGCTGGATCGGCACCTGACGCGACTGGCTGACGGCTGCTTGCGTCTGGCCATCGTGGCCGATATCGAGCTGATTCGCCATGAACTGCTGAGCTATGCGGCAGCAATGGGTGAGGGCGTGCTCAAGCTCATCCTGACCCGTGGCGACGGTTTGCGCGGTTATGCGCCTGATCCTGCGGCGCCGGGCCGACGCATTCTGCAAGGCAATCCTCCGGCGGCTTATCCTGCTGTGCATGCTGAACAAGGCGTTCGTCTGTTTCCGTGCAGCACGCGCCTGGCCAAACAGCCTTTACTGGCTGGACTCAAACACCTCAATCGACTGGAACAAGTCATCGCCCGTGCCGAATGGCAGGACAGCGAGCACGCCGAAGGCTTGATGCTCGATCAGGCGGGTCGGGTGATCGAGGGGGTATTCAGCAATGTGTTTCTGGTCCGCGACGGTGTGTTGATCACGCCGGATCTGAAACGCTGCGGCGTCGCCGGGGTGATGCGCGCCGAAATATTGTTTCAGGCCGAGTCATTGGCCATTCCCACGCAGATCGCCGACATCAGCCTCGAACAGCTGCAATGGGCCGATGAAGTGTTTGTCTGCAACAGCGTGTATGGCGTCTGGCCGGTACGCGCCTACGCTGCACTGAGCTGGCCGGTTGGCTCGCTCACCCGTAAACTGCAAACCATTGCCCGCGCCCTACTGGATGCCTGATTTGTGAGACGTAAACTTTTGCTGCTGCTGGAAACCGGACTGGTTCTGGCAGGGCTGTTGATGGGCGCCAGCGCCTGGAAGATTCACAGTGCGCTGGAACAGCCTCTGAACATCACGCAGGAAGAACTGCTGGATGTGCCGAAAGGCTCTACACCGACTCGAACTTTCCTTGAACTCGAAACCGATGGCGTCATCAAGGATGCGTTCTGGTTGCGGGTTTACTGGCGCTTTAATCTCGCTGGCACGCCGATCCATAGCGGCGAATACCGCATGCAGCCGGGCATGACCGTCAACGGCCTGATCGACTTGTGGAAGCGTGGCGAAGTGGTTCAGTACAGCCTCACCTTGGTCGAGGGCTGGAATTTCCATCAGGTACGCGCGGCGTTGGCCAAAGATGAAAAGCTCGCTCAGACCCTCAATGGCATGAGCGACAGCGACGTCATGGCGAAAATTGGTCATAAGGGCCTGTTCCCGGAAGGGCGTTTCTTCCCCGACACCTACCGTTTCGTGCGTGGCATGTCCGATGCCGAACTGCTGAAAAAAGCCTTTGATCGTCTCGATGAAGTCCTGGCGAAAGAATGGGAAAGTCGTTCTGCCGATGTGCCGTACACCGAACCCTACCAAGCGCTGATCATGGCCTCGCTGGTCGAGAAAGAGACCGGCGTGCCACAGGAGCGCGGGCAGATTGCCGGTGTCTTCGTGCGCCGCATGGCCTTGGGCATGCAACTGCAAACCGACCCGACCGTCATCTATGGTCTGGGCGATCGCTACACCGGCAAGCTGACTCGCGCGCATTTGAAAGAGCCGACGCCTTACAACACTTACGTGATTCCCGGGCTGCCTCCGACGCCGATTGCGATGGTCGGGCGTGAAGCGATTCACGCAGCGTTGAACCCGGTGGATGGCACCAGCCTGTACTTCGTTGCACGTGGCGATGGCAGCCATGTGTTCTCCGATGATCTGGATGCGCACAACAATGCGGTGCGTGAGTACCAGCTCAAGCGCCGTGCCGATTACCGTTCCAGCCCGGCGCCGGCGACATCGCCTGAAGCCGCTCCGGCTGCCGGGGAGGCGATTCCCGCTGCATCTCCGGATACAGCCCCGGAATCGTTGCCGCAAGTTGCGCCTGATGCGCCCGCGCCGGCTCCAGAAGCTGCTGCCCCACAAAACACGCAATGACTTTGATTAAGGACTGCCTGTGACTGGCTTGTTTATTACGCTGGAAGGCCCGGAAGGCGCCGGCAAAAGCACTAACCGCGAATACCTCGCCGAGCGCCTGCGCGCCGCCGGTATCGAAGTGGTGCTGACTCGCGAGCCGGGTGGCACACCATTGGCCGAGCGGATTCGCGATGTGCTGCTGGCGCCGGCTGACGAGGTCATGAACCCGGACGCCGAGCTGCTGTTGGTATTTGCCGCGCGCGCTCAACACCTGGCTGAAGTGATTCGCCCGGCGCTGGCTCGCGGTGCAGTGGTGCTGTGCGATCGTTTCACCGATTCCACTTACGCCTATCAGGGCGGCGGGCGCGGTTTGTCGCTGGAGCGCATCGCCACGCTGGAAACCTTCGTGCAGGGCGACCTGCGTCCGGACCTGACGCTGATTTTCGATCTGCCGGTAGAAATCGGCCTGGCCCGCGCCAGTGCCCGTGGCCGTCTGGATCGTTTCGAGCTGGAGGGGAGAGGGTTTTTCGAGGCTGTGCGCAATGCATTTCTGAAGCGCGCCGAAGCCGATCCCGCGCGCTATGTGCGCATTGATGCCGGTCAGTCATTGGTCAAGGTTCAACAATCGCTGGATACCTTGTTGCCGAACCTGCTGGAGCTGGCCCGTGGCTGAGGCCTATCCATGGCAGGACAGCCTCTGGCAGCAACTGGCCGGGCGTAAACAGCACGCCCACGCCTATCTGCTGCATGGCCCGGCCGGCATCGGCAAACGTGCATTGGCCGAACGCTTGATGGCCAGCCTGTTGTGCCAGCGGCCGACGCCGGAAGCCTGCGGCGAGTGCAAATCCTGCCTGCTGCTCAAGGCCGGCAGCCACCCCGATAATTACATTCTCGAACCGGAAGAAGCCGACAAGGCGATCAAGGTCGATCAGGTGCGCGATCTGGTCAGCTTCGTGGTGCAGACCGCGCAACTGGGCGGACGCAAAGTGGTGCTGATCGAGCCGGTCGAGTCGATGAACATCAACGCTGCCAACGCCTTGCTCAAGAGTCTTGAAGAACCGTCCGGCGATACCGTGCTGCTGTTGGTCAGCCACCAGACCAGCCGCTTGCTGCCAACGATCAAGAGCCGTTGCGTGCAGCAGGCCTGTCCGTTGCCGGGCGAGGCGATGAGTCTGCAATGGCTGGCGCAAGCGTTGCCGGACTGCTCCGAAGAGGAGCGTGTCGAATTGCTGACGCTGGCGGCCGGCTCGCCGTTGATGGCGGTCAGCTTGCAGTCTCAGGGCGTGCGCGAGCAGCGCGCGCAAGTGGTTGAAGGCGTAAAGAAGCTGCTTAAACAGCAGCAATCGCCGACGCAACTGGCCGAAGAATGGAAAAGCATTCCGATGCTGCGTCTGTTTGACTGGTTCTGCGATTGGTCGAGCCTGATCCTGCGGTATCAATTGACCGAGGATGAAGCGGGTCTCGGTCTGACCGATATGCGTAAAGTCGTGCAGTACCTGGCGCAGAAAAGTGCGCAAGGCAAAGTCCTGGAGATTCAGGACTGGATTCTCGCCCAGCGCCAGAAAGTTCTGAGCAAGGCCAACCTCAATCCGGCCTTGCTGCTGGAAGCGTTGTTGGTGCAATGGGCGGGATTGCCTGGTCAAAGATAAGAATGTGTACCTAGACTCTGAGCATCAGTAGTGGAGGTCAACATGAATGAACCCGTCAGCCCCGGGCCGCGCAACGGCATTTTGTCCCTGACCATCAAGGACAAGTCGGTGCTTTACGCCGCGTACATGCCGTTCATCAAGAACGGTGGCTTGTTCATCCCGACCAACAAGAGTTACCGGTTGGGCGATGAGGTGTTCATGCTGCTCAACCTGATGGACGAGGCCGAGAAGATCCCGGTGGCCGGCAAGGTCGCCTGGATCACCCCCAAAGGGGCGCAAGGCAATCGCGCTGCCGGTGTCGGCGTACAGTTCAACGATGGCGACAACACGGCGCGCAGTCGCATCGAAACCCATCTGGCCGGAGCGCTTAAATCCGACCGTCCTACTCATACGATGTAAGTAGCCGTCTTTTTATGCTTGTAGATTCCCATTGTCACCTTGATCGACTCGACCTCGCCGCCCATGACGGCTCGCTGGATGCTGCACTGGATGCGGCCCGTGGGCGCGGAGTAGGGCACTTCCTGTGCATCGGCGTGAGTGCCGATAACGCCGCCGACGTCAAAGCTCTGGCTGAGCGTTATGACGATGTCGATTGCTCGGTCGGCGTGCATCCGCTCGATGTGCAACCCGGTGCGGCGCCGGCGCTGGACTGGCTGTTGCACGAGCTCAATCACCCGAAAGTAGTGGCGATCGGTGAAACCGGTCTGGATTATCACTACGAGCCGGAAGCCGCCGAGCTGCAGCAGGAATCGTTCCGTCTGCACCTGCAAGCGGCGCAGCAGACTGGCAAACCGGTGATCATCCACACCCGTGGCGCCCGTGCCGATACCCTTGCACTGCTGCGCGAAGCGGCGTTGCCTCAGGCCGGTGTGCTGCACTGCTTCACCGAAGATTGGGACATGGCCAAAGCCGCGCTGGACATGGGTTACTACATTTCCCTGTCGGGTATTGTCACGTTCCGCAATGCTGATGCGTTGCGCGATGTCGCGAGCAAGGTCCCGGCGGATCGCTTGCTGGTGGAAACCGATTCACCGTATCTGGCGCCAATCCCTTATCGCGGCAAGCCGAACCTGCCGCAGTATGTGCGCGAAGTGGCGGAATTTCTGGCGATGCTGCGCGGGGAAAACTATGAGCGTTTTGCCGAGCAGACGACCGAGAACTTCAAGCGTCTGTTCCCGCTGGCGAGTGTTAAATCTGCCCTGTAGCCAGTGGTCAAATCGCAGGCAAAAAAAACCCGGGTTCTGGGGGGTGAATCCGGGTTAAGACCATTAGGAGTAAAACAAAGGCACGCGGTCCCTTGGTACCTTTACCGGCGCGACACTTGGGGGAGATGTCGCCCGACAGTTCAAGTATTGATCAGTCTGGCGTGCAGTCCAGTTAGCCGGTCGGGGTTTTTAAACAAATTTGGAATACGTTCGCTTCAGTTGAGTTCTCATTGCGCCCAAAACGTTCTCAAAATGAACATGAAACACAGATATGGTCGGATGATCCGTGCATTTTTGCGCAAGTTAGGCATAATACGCGGCTTCGAATTTTGACCCTTCAGACCTTTTCTTATGCACAAAGAACCTCGTAAGGTCCGTGAGTTTCGTCGCCGCGAGCAAGAAATTCTCGATACCGCGCTCAAGCTGTTCCTCGAACAAGGTGAAGACAGTGTCACCGTCGAGATGATTGCTGATGCCGTGGGTATCGGCAAAGGCACGATCTACAAGCACTTCAAATCCAAGGCCGAGATTTATCTGCGCCTGATGCTCGATTACGAGCGCGATTTGAACGAGCTGCTGCATTCGGCCGATGTCGACAAGGACAAGGAAGCGCTGTCCCGCGCCTACTTCGAATTCCGCATGCGCGACCCGCAGCGTTATCGCCTGTTCGACCGTCTCGAAGAGAAGGTCGTCAAAGGCAACCAGGTGCCGGAAATGGTCGAGGAGCTGCACAAGATCCGTGCCTCGAACTTCGAACGCCTGACCCTGCTGATCAAGGGCCGCATTAGCGAAGGCAAGCTCGAAGACGTGCCGCCCTACTTCCACTACTGCGCATCCTGGGCGCTGGTGCATGGCGCTGTGGCGCTGTATCACTCGCCGTTCTGGAGCAATGTGCTGGAAGATCAGGAAGGTTTCTTCCAGTTTCTGATGGACATCGGCGTGCGCATGGGCAACAAGCGCAAGCGCGACCCGGAAACGCCAAGCAGCTGAGCCATTCAGCAGCCTTATTGCGCCATGATTTCGCTACATGGCGCAGTAACGCAGGAATATACTCAGGCATAGGGCTTGCTAAAACTTGATTTGTGAGTCAAGTTTTAGTGGCTCGATTTTCTATCGCCGGAGTGATCATGATCGTTGACCGTCAAGGCAGGCGTTTTCGCAATTTGCGGATCAGTCTGACTTCAGCCTGCAATTACGCGTGTACTTACTGCGTGCCCAACGGCAAGCGGTTGGTGGCTGCGCAGGATGAACTGTCGGCCGAAGCCATGGCCCGTGGCGTGGCGTATCTGATCGAAGCGGCCGGCATCGAACGGCTGCGCATCACTGGCGGCGAACCGCTGGTCAGCCCCAAACTCGAATCGTTCATGACCGCTGTCGGCAAGATGGGCCTGGAAGACATCAGCCTGACCACCAACGGTCAACTCCTCGCAAAAAAAATGCCGTTGCTGGTGGATGCCGGTCTGCGCCGGATCAACGTGTCCCTCGATACCCTCGACGCTGGTGCTTTCCGCAGCATCGCCCGTGGCGGCGATCTGGCCACCGTGCTTGACGGTATGGATCAGGCCGCTGCGGCGGGGATGAAGATCAAGGTCAACATGGTGCCGTTGCGCGGGCAGAACCTCGATCAGGTGATGCCGCTGCTCGATTACTGTCTGGAACGCGGCTACGAGCTGCGTTTCATCGAGCTGATGCGCATGGGCCACCTCGCCACCGACTCCAATGCCTTCCTGCAACAGTTCGTCAGCTTGCAACAACTGCTGAGTCTGATCGGCGAGCGCTACGAGTACGCCCAGGCCGATGCGCCGGTGGACGCCACGGCCGTGCGGTATGCGATACCGGGCGTCGGTCATTTCGGCGTGATCGCCAACGAAAGCGTGCCGTTCTGCCGGACGTGCTCGCGCTTGCGTCTGTCGTCGACCGGTTGGCTGCATGGCTGCCTGTCGTCGAGCAACCGCCACTATGTCGGCGATCTGCTCGACAAGCCGCGCCATCAGGCGTTGCCGGCGCTTCAGCGTTTGCTGGTCAAAGCATTGGGCGACAAGCAGGAAGTGGCGTTCTCTGGCGGCGCGACCGTCATGAAGATCATCGGCGGTTGAACTTCCCTCATCGCGAGCAGGCTAGCTCCCACAGGTTGAACGCGTTCCACTTGTGGGAGCGAGCCTGCTCGCGAATACGATCTAACCATCAACGAACAACCAGAGCTGGCGCAAAAGCTGCATCCTACGGCCATTCGCCGGTTTTCCGTCACCGGCCTCTGGAGGAATAGGATGCGTAGCCTGGTTTTGCTGCTGGCCGTTTTGGCGCTTGGCGGCTGTATGACTGTCAGCGATATGGCCGAAGGCACTCGCTACCAGATGAGCGACGCGGGCTTGCTGGATCACAGCGACAGCCGCCGCGTGAACAACTTCCGCATTCAGCCGGACTCGTTCATCTACATCGCCCAAGGCGCGTTCGCACCGCCGGGTGGTTCTTATCCACGCCCTAACGTGGTCGCCGAAGAAGCCTTCAAAGGCTTCGTCGAGTACTTCCCGATGGTCCGCCGTGCCCGGGCGCCGGAAGGCCTCGATCAGGCGATGGGCGAAGCTCGCGATGCCGGTGCGCACTATCTGCTGTACACGCGTTTCGCCAAGGCTGACGACCGCATCGGCAACTCCGATGAGTGGCTGGATGAAGAGGCTGTGGATCGCCTCGGCATCGACGGCGGTGTGATTCAGATCATGTTGATCGAGACCAGCACCCAGTATTTGATTGATACTGCACGGATCAAGAGTCGTGGCGGTTTACTGACGTTCCACGACAACAAGCCTGAAGACCTGATCGGCCCGCCGCTGGCCCAGTACGCGCGCAGCCTGTTGGGAGTCGGTGACCAATAATTCAAGGAGAACGTCATGAGTGGCCCGCAAAAAGCCAATGACCTGTTGGGACAGATCCCCAAAACCAAAGGCTTGCCGCCGGTGCACTTGTGGAACCCGGACTTCTGCGGCGACATCGACATGCGCATCGCCCGCGACGGCACCTGGTATTACCTGGGCACGCCGATCGGGCGCAAGCCGATGGTCAAATTGTTCTCCACGATCATTCGCCGCGACGGCGATGATTATTTCCTGATCACCCCGGTCGAGAAGGTCGGGATCAAAGTCGACGACGCACCGTTTGTGGCAATTGCCGTCGAGGTTGAAGGCGAAGGGGAGGCGCAGCTGTTGCGCTTTACCACCAACGTCGATGAAACCGCCGAGGCCGGGCCGGAGCATCCGATCCGGGTCGAGATTGATCCGACCACGCAGGAACCGGCGCCTTACGTGCATGTGCGCACCAACCTTGAAGCGCTGATTCACCGCAATGTGTTCTATCAACTGGTGGAACTGGCGGTGAGCCGTGAAATCGATGGCCAGCGCTGGCTCGGTGTGTGGAGCGGCGGCGAGTTCTTCCGCATCGGCCTCGAACCCTGAACCACAACCCCTTGTAGGCCTTCGCCTGCTCGCGATGGCGGTATGTCAGTCACCACAGATATCGACTGAACCACCGCTATCGCGAGCAGGCGAAGGCCTACATTTGTTTTGGCTTTCAGCATTAAATCCAGATTGACTGTTAATCGTATGATGATTAGCTTAATCACCCATCGCGATCCGCTTTGAGGTGTTCATGTCCAGTAGCTTTCATGCGTCGACCGTTGACTGGCTGGGCAGCTGGATCGCCGCGGGCCAGGTCAAGCCGGGGCAGGCCATCAAGGTCGAGGCCGATCTGGGCGAACAGCTCGGGGTCAGCCGCACGGTCATCCGCGAAGCGATCAAAACCCTCGTTGCCAAAGGCATGCTTGAAGTCGGGCCGAAAGTCGGCACCCGCGTGCTGCCGGTAAGGCGCTGGAACCTGTTCGATCCGCAAGTGGTGGGTTGGCTGTCACGCAACGGTCTGCCGGAAAATTTCGTCGATGATTTGCTCGACCTGCGCCGCACCATCGAACCGATGGCCGTGCGCTGGGCGTGTGAGCGCGCCACCTTCGCACAGATCGAAGCCGTGCAACTGGCCTACAACGCCCTTGAACGTGCGGTCGACAGCGGCACCGATTACAACCGCGCCGACCAGTTCTTCCACGAATGCATTCTCGCTGCCAGCCACAATCAATTCATCGAGCAAATGGTTCCGGCCCTCGGCGCGTTGCTGGCCGTGTCGTTCGAGGTTTCTGCTGCCGACCCGGATGAACTGCGTCGCACTTTGCCGATCCACAAGGACATGGCCGACGCCATCGCCGCCCGGGATTCCGCGCGAGGCGTGTGGGCGTGCATGACCCTGATCGACAATGCCGATCTGGCGATCAAACGCTTCTACCCGAAAGTCATGGCCGACAAAAAAGCAGGCTAACACCCAGATCCCCTGTAGGAGTGAGCCTGCTCGCGATAGCGGTAGATCAGCCGCATTGAAGTCAACGGACACTACGCCATCGCGAGCAGGCTCACTCCTACAGAAAATCACAAGAACAATGGAGACCGTTATATGCCGTGGACCGCCCTGACCCAACATCGCGCCCGACTCGGTGAAGGCCCGTTCTGGGACGCGCCGACCCAGGCGTTGTACTGGGTCGATATCGCCGGCAAACAGGCCCTGCGCCTGATTGGCCAGAACGTGCAGATCTGGCAAATGCCCGAACACGTTTCCGCGTTCATCCCTTGCGCCAGCGGCGATGCACTGGTGACCCTGAGCAGTGGCGTCTACCGTCTCGACCTCGATTCTCCCGGCCTCGAACCACGTCTGACGCTGTTCTGCGTGGCTGACCCGCAACCGGGCAATCGACCCAACGAAGCGCGGTGCGATGCTCAGGGCCGTTTGTGGCTCGGCACCATGCAAATCAACATCGGCGAACAGGGCGAAGATCTGCCGATCACCCGTCGCTCCGGTGGCCTGTTCCGCATCGATCCGGATAAACGTGTCACGCCATTACTGCGCGGCTTGGGCATACCCAACACGCTGCTGTGGAGCGACGACGGCACCACACTGTTATTCGGCGACAGCCTCGACAGCACGCTGCACCGTTATTTCATCCACCCCGACGGCAATCTCGGTGCCGCTGAAACCTGGTACGGCTCCGATCAGCAGGGCGGCCCGGACGGTTCGGCGATGGATGCCGAAGGCTACGTGTGGAATGCCCGCTGGGACGGCAGCTGCCTGCTGCGTCTGACGCCTGACGGCGAGGTCGACCGCCGGATCGATCTGCCGGTCAGTCGCCCGACCAGTTGCGTATTCGGCGGTGAAGATCTGAAAACCCTGTACATCACCAGTGCCGAGAGTCCGCACAACCATCCATTGGATGGCGCTGTGCTGTCGATGCGCGTGGATGTCCCAGGAAAGCTCTGTACGCGGTTTGCCGATTAGATCCCAAAATATGGGATGCAAAATTATATATTGAGATTATTTGGCGGTCGGGTTTATAGTCGGCTCCAGCAGTAACACGCACTCACACTTAAAAAGAACAAAACAGGTGAAGTGATGCAGCGAATGTCTATCGCACTCCCGCGTGGAGTCCGCGTCTCGCAACGGCCCGAAGCTGTCGGCCGCGCCTGCCTGTTTCGTTCCAACCGCCTTCCAGACCGGACATCGGCAGATGTCTGGTTTTTTTGCGCGTACGAAACAGGAGTCCTGATCCATGGCTGAACCTCTTTCCCTGCCGCCGGTGCCTGCACCGCCGAAGGGCGAGCGTCTGAAAAACAAGGTCGTGCTGCTGACCGGCGCCGCGCAAGGCATCGGCGAAGCCATTGTTGCGGCTTTCGCCTCACAGCAAGCGAAACTGGTCATCAGCGATATCCAGGGCGAGAAAGTCGAACAGGTTGCCGCGCACTGGCGTGAGCAAGGTTGCGACGTGCAAGCGCTGAAGGCGGATGTCTCGCGTCAGCACGATTTGCACGCCATGGCCAAACGCGCCGTTGAACTGCACGGGCGCATCGACGTGCTGGTCAACTGCGCCGGGGTCAACGTATTCCGTGATCCGCTGCAGATGACGGAAGAAGACTGGCATCGCTGCTTCGCCATCGATCTGGACGGTGCCTGGTTCGGCTGTAAAGCGGTGTTGCCGCAGATGATCGAGCAGGGTGTCGGCAGCATCATCAACATTGCCTCGACCCATTCCAGCCACATCATTCCCGGCTGCTTCCCGTACCCGGTGGCCAAACATGGCTTGCTCGGCCTGACCCGTGCGCTCGGCATTGAGTACGCGGCGAAGGGTATTCGGGTCAACGCCATCGCACCCGGCTACATCGAGACGCAGTTGAACGTCGACTACTGGAACGGTTTCGCCGACCCGCACGCCGAACGTCAGCGCGCTTTCGATCTGCATCCGCCGAAACGCATCGGTCAGCCGCTCGAAGTGGCGATGACCGCGGTGTTTCTAGCCAGCGACGAAGCACCGTTTATCAACGCGTCATGTATCACTATCGATGGTGGTCGCTCGGTGATGTACCACGACTGAGCACAGTGGCTTTCATGGGGAGAAGTCCGTTTGAAATCCAATCATCATACGATATGACTATTTTCAACAGGCTTTGCAGGAACACGCTTTAACGCTTTTCAAAATGTGCTCAAAAAAATAACAAGGAGTCAGCTTATGAAACGTCGTTTCGGGATTCGTACCCTGTGCAGTACCGCCCTGGCGGTCACCGCGTTCAGCCTGAGCAGTGCGCTGCTCGCTGCCGACACCGTGAAAATCGGTTTTCTGGTCAAGCAGGCGGAAGAGCCGTGGTTCCAGACCGAGTGGGCCTTCGCCGAGAAAGCCGCCAAGGACAAGGGCTTTGAACTGATCAAGATCGCCGTGCCGGATGGCGAGAAAACCCTTTCGGCGATCGACAGCCTCGCCGCCAACGGTGCCAAGGGCTTCGTCATTTGCCCGCCGGACGTTTCGCTCGGCCCGGCGATCATGGCCAAAGCCAAACTCAATGATCTGAAAGTGATCGCCGTCGATGACCGTTTCGTCGATGCCAACGGCAAGTTCATGGAAGACGTGCCGTACCTCGGCATGGCCGCATTTGAAGTCGGCCAGAAGCAGGGCAACGCCATGGTTGCCGAAGCGAAGAAACGCAACTGGGACTGGAAAGACACCTACGCGGTGGTCAACACCTACAACGAGCTCGACACCGGCAAGAAGCGCACCGACGGTTCGGTGAAATCCCTTGAGGACGCCGGCATGCCGAAGGATCACATTCTGTTTGCCGCGCTGAAAACCCTCGACGTGCCGGGCAGCATGGACGCCACCAACTCGGCGCTGGTGAAACTGCCGAGCGCGGCGAAGAACCTGATCATCGGCGGCATGAACGACAACACCGTGCTTGGCGGCGTGCGCGCCACCGAAGCCGCCGGTTTTGCTGCGGCCAACGTGATCGGCATCGGCATCAACGGCACCGACGCCATCGGCGAACTGAAAAAGCCTAACAGCGGCTTCTTCGGCTCGATGCTGCCAAGCCCGCACATCGAAGGCTACAAGACCGCCGAGATGATGTACGAGTGGGTCACCACCGGCAAAGAACCGCCGAAGTACACCGCGATGGACGACGTCACCCTGATCACCCGCGAGAACTTCAAGCAAGAGCTGGAAAAAATCGGCCTGTGGAACTGATGCCGCGATGGCCCGGGCAGCCGGGCCGTTTTTCGGTGTGAAGAGGTGGCTTTATGCACGCGCAAGTACAAACACAACAACACAGCTCCAGCGGCAGCCTGCGCTTCAACGGGATCGGCAAAACCTTCCCCGGCGTGAAGGCGCTGGACGCCATCAGCTTCGTCGCCCATCCGGGGCAGGTTCACGCCTTGATGGGCGAGAACGGCGCCGGTAAATCGACCCTGTTGAAGATCCTCGGCGGTGCGTACATCCCGAGCAGCGGCGAGTTGCGGATCGGCGAGCAGACCATGGCGTTCAAGTCGACCGCCGACAGCATCGGCAGCGGCGTCGCGGTGATTCACCAGGAGCTGCATCTGGTGCCGGAAATGACCGTCGCCGAGAACCTGTTTCTTGGCCATCTGCCGGCCAGCTTCGGTTTGATCAATCGCGGCGTGCTGCGCCAGCAAGCGCTGAATTGCCTGAAAGGCCTGGCCGACGAAATCGATCCGCAGACCAAGGTCGGACGCCTGTCCCTTGGCCAGCGGCAATTGGTGGAAATCGCCAAAGCGCTGTCGCGCGGCGCGCATGTCATCGCCTTCGATGAACCGACCAGCAGCCTCTCGGCCCGTGAGATCGACCGCTTGATGGCGATCATCGGTCGCCTGCGTGACGAGGGCAAAGTCGTGCTCTATGTCTCCCATCGGATGGAAGAAGTGTTCCGCATCTGCGACGCGGTGACGGTGTTCAAGGACGGCCGCTACGTGCGCACCTTCGACGACATGAGCCAGTTGACCCACGATCAACTGGTGACCTGCATGGTCGGGCGCGACATTCAGGACATCTACGATTATCGCCATCGTCCACGCGGCGCCGTCGCGCTGAAAGTTGATGGTTTGCTTGGCCCGGGTCTGCGCGAGCCGATCAGTTTCGAGGCACACAAAGGCGAAATCCTCGGACTGTTCGGATTGGTCGGGGCAGGGCGCACCGAGCTGTTTCGCCTGCTTAGCGGCTTGGAGCGCAACACTGCCGGACGCCTTGAACTGCGTGGCCATGAACTGAAATTGCGCTCACCGCGCGACGCGATTGCGGCGGGCATTCTGCTCTGCCCGGAGGATCGCAAGAAGGAAGGCATCATCCCGCTGGCCAGCGTTGCCGAGAACATCAACATCAGTGCGCGCGGCGCTCATTCGGGTCTCGGCTGCCTGATTCGCGGTCTGTGGGAAAAGGGCAACGCTGACAAACAGATCAAAGCGTTGAAAGTGAAAACCCCGCACGCCGGCCAGCAGATCAAATTCCTCTCCGGCGGCAATCAGCAGAAGGCCATTCTCGGCCGCTGGCTGTCGATGCCGATGAAGGTCTTGCTGCTCGACGAACCGACGCGCGGCATCGACATCGGCGCCAAGGCGGAGATCTACCAGATCATTCATAACCTCGCCGCCGAGGGCATTTCGGTGATCGTGGTGTCCAGCGATCTGATGGAAGTGATGGGCATTTCCGACCGCATTCTGGTGCTTTGCGAAGGCGCCCTGCGCGGCGAAATCAGCCGCGACCAGGCCAATGAATCCAACCTGCTGCAACTGGCTTTGCCGCGCCACCGCGCTGACGGCGTGGCGAACTGAGAGGTGACTATGATGACAACCCAAAACGAAACCCTGCCCAAAGAGCGCAAACCGCTGGACATGCGCCGCTTCCTCGACGACTGGGTCATGCTGCTGGCGGCGGTGGGCATTTTTGTCGCCTGCACCTTGCTGATCGACAACTTCCTTTCGCCGCTGAACATGCGCGGATTGGGCCTGGCGATTTCCACCACCGGGATTGCCGCGTGCACGATGTTGTATTGCCTGGCGTCGGGGCATTTCGACTTGTCGGTGGGCTCGGTGATTGCCTGCGCTGGCGTGGTCGCGGCGGTGGTGATGCGTGACACCAACAGCGTGTTTCTCGGTGTCAGTGCGGCGTTGGTCATGGGCCTGATTGTCGGGTTGATCAACGGGATTGTGATTGCCAAGTTGCGCGTCAATGCGTTGATCACCACGTTGGCGACGATGCAGATCGTTCGCGGTCTGGCTTACATCTTTGCCAACGGCAAGGCGGTGGGCGTGTCGCAGGAATCGTTCTTCGTGTTTGGTAACGGCCAATTGTTTGGTGTGCCGGTGCCGATTCTGATCACCATTGTTTGCTTCCTGTTTTTTGGTTGGCTGTTGAATTACACCACCTACGGGCGCAACACCATGGCCATCGGTGGCAACCAGGAAGCGGCACTGCTGGCGGGCGTGAACGTTGATCGGACCAAGATCATCATCTTTGCCGTGCATGGGGTGATTGGTGCGCTGGCCGGGGTGATTCTGGCGTCGCGGATGACCTCCGGGCAGCCGATGATTGGCCAGGGTTTTGAGCTGACGGTGATTTCGGCTTGTGTGCTCGGCGGGGTGTCGCTGAGCGGCGGGATCGGCATGATTCGGCATGTGATTGCCGGGGTGCTGATTTTGGCGATCATCGAGAATGCGATGAACTTGAAGAACATCGACACGTTTTATCAGTATGTGATTCGGGGTTCGATCCTGTTGCTGGCCGTAGTGATTGACCGCCTCAAACAACGCTGACACCCCCTCATCCCTGTGGGAGCGAGCCTGCTCGCGAAAGCGGTGTATCAGTCGCCGAAATTGTTGACTGACACGACCTCTTCGCGAGCAGGCTCGCTCCCACAGGAGACAGCATCAGCTTCCCGCCTTCTGTCACCTTCGCTAAATTTTCCTTGCCCGTTCGCACCGGTTTCGGTTATCAATTTGTACATGATTAGACAGGTACGATTTGACAAGAAACAACGGGTGGTCGACGAACTCGTCCGGCGCATCGAAAGCGGCCTCATGGAGGATGGCTTTCTGTTGCCCGGCGAGCATCAGTTGGCTCAAGAATTCAACGTCAGCCGTGGCACGTTGCGTGAAGCGCTGGCCGAACTGAAACGACGCAACTACATCGCCACGCAAAGCGGCGTCGGTTCGATCGTCACCTTTGACGGTGTCGCGCTTGACCAGCGCAGCGGCTGGGCGCAGGCGCTGGCCGACAGCGGGGCGCTGGTCAACACCGAAGTGCTGCGTCTGGAAGCCGTGACCCGGCCCGATCTGCTCTCGCGGTTCGGCACTGACCAATTCATAACCCTCGACCGCCGTCGGCGCTCCAACGACGGCACGCTGGTGTCCCTCGAACGCTCCTTGATGCCGGCCACCGGCGGCCTGGAAAGCCTGCCGCGCGTCGGTCTGATCGACAACTCCCTGACCATCACCCTGGCCGCCTACGGCTACATCGGCGAGCGCGGTGATCAGTGGATCGGCGCCGAACCGCTGAATGCCGAAGACGCCGCACTGCTCGGGCGCCCGGTCGGCACCGTTTTCCTCAAGGCGTTGCGCACCACCTACGATCGCCAGAACCGTTTCATGGAGCTGGTCGAAAGCCTGCTTGACCCGGTGCATTTCCGTCTGCACCTGCAATTTGGAGAAGTGAAATGACCGCGCTCAACCGTGCTCTCGGCGCTTTCTACGGCCTGGCCCTCGGTGATGCGCTGGGCATGCCGACCCAATCGCTGAACCGCGAAACCATCAAGACCCGCTTCGGCACAATCACCGATTTGCAGGATGCCGGGCCGCTGCAACCGATCGCCGCGAACATGCCCAAAGGTTCGATCACCGACGATACCGAACAGGCGATTCTGCTGGGCGAGCTGCTGGTCGAAGGCAAGGGCCGCATCGAGCCGGCGATCCTTGCGCAACGCTTGATCGAGTGGGAAGCCGCGATGCAGGCCAAGGGCTCGCAGGACTTGCTCGGGCCGTCGACCAAGCGCGCCATCGAAATGATTCTCGCCGGCCATTCGCCGGAAGAAGCCGGGCGCTACGGCACCACCAACGGCGCGGCCATGCGCATTACGCCGGTGGGGATTGCGGCGGATGTTGCCGATCCCGAGCGGTTTATCGCAGCGGTGGTGCAGGCCTGCCAAGTGACGCACAACACCACGTTGGGGATTTCCAGCGCGGCGGCGGTGGCGGCGGTGGTGTCTGCCGGCATCAATGGCATGGACCTGGGCGAGGCGTTGAACCTCGGTCAGCACATCGCTCAGCAAGCCGAGACGCACGGGCACTGGGTAGCGGGCGGGCGCATTGCCTCGCGCATCAGTTGGGCGCGCAGCATCAGCGTCGACAGTGACAAGGCACTGCTGGCGGATTTGCTCTACGACGTGATCGGTACTTCGGTGGCGTCGCAGGAGTCGGTGGTGGTCTCGTTCGCGCTGGCGCAACAAGTGGCCGTCGGCGAGATGAGCGCGTTTGATGCGCTGTGCATGGCCGCCAGTCTTGGGGGTGACACTGACACCATCGCGGCGATTCTCGGTGCCATGCTCGGGGCCTGCCTGGGTCTTGAGAGCTGGCCGGTGCCGATGATCGCCACGGTCAAAGCGGTCAATCACTTGGAGCTTGAGCCGTTAGTGCAGGGGCTGTTGGCCTTGCGCTGATTCATATCTCTGTGGCGAGGGAGCTTGCTCCCGCCGGGCTGCAAAGCGGCCCCAAATCCTGCAGACGCGGTGCGTCAGGCACACCGTATTCACTGGGTTTACGACTGCTGCGCAGCCGAGCGGGAGCAAGCTCCCTCGCCACAGATGTCTTGTCGTTTTGCATCATTGCCACAACCACAAAAAAGGCAAACAGGAGCACCTTCATGAGTTCATCAAACGCCGGGCAAAGCGCCGGGCAACTGGAAACCCGCGGCATCGAACCGGTGCCGGAAGCCGAGTGCAACGGCCATCCGCTGCAACTGTTCTGGGTCTGGTTCGCCGCCAACATTTCCATTCTCGGTCTGCCGCTGGGTGCCACGCTTGTGGCATTTCGCGGCTTGGCCATCTGGCAGGCAATTATCGTCGCGATCATTGGTGCTGCGGGTTCGTTCGCAGTGGTCGGGATCATCTCGATCGCCGGTCGACGCGGCCGCGCACCGAGCCTGACCTTGTCGCGGGCGATCTTCGGCGTGCGCGGCAATATCGGTCCGACGCTGGTCTCGCTGATGTCGCGTCTGGGTTGGGAAACGGTCAACACCACCACCGCTGCATTCGTGCTGTTGTCGCTGTGCTCGATCCTGTTCGGCTCGCCAGTGGAAGCGAAAAGCGCGCCGATACTAACGCTGATCTTCATCGCGATTTTCGTCCTGCTGACCCTGTCGGTGTCAGGCCTTGGCCACGCGACCTTGCTGGTGATCCAGAAGTGGGCGACCTACGTGTTCGGCGCGCTGAACATTCTCGTCGGTGGTTTCCTGTGCGCGACCATCGACTGGAACGCGGTGTTCAACGCTACGCCAGCGCCGCTGAGCGCGATGATCATCGGTATCGGCACCATGGCCGCCGGTACCGGGATTGGCTGGGCGAATGCTGGCGCCGACATGTCGCGCTATCAGCATCGCAGCGTCAAGGCTGTGCGTCTGGTCGCGTCCGCCGCGTTCGGCGCGGGCATTCCGCTGGTGCTGCTGATCACCCTCGGCGGCTTGCTGTCGGTGGGCAACAACGACCTCGCTTCGGCGACTGACCCGATTGTGGCGATCCGCGACATGCTGCCGACGTGGATGGCCGTGCCGTACCTGATCACTGCGTTCGGTGGCTTGCTGCTGTCGAACAACCTGTCGGTGTACTCCGCCGGTCTGACCACGCTGACCCTCGGCCTCAAGGTCAAACGCGTCTACGCGGTGGTGGTCGATATCGTCGCGATTTTCGCCGGCTCGATTTACTTCATGCTAATTGCCGACAGCTTCTACGGCCCGTTCATCACCTTCATTTCCCTGCTGGCGGTGCCGATCACCGCATGGGTCGGGATCTTCGTCGTCGACCTGATTCACCGTCATTACTACAGCCCGAAAGACCTGCTCGACGTCAGCCCGAGCAGTGCCTACTGGTATCACGGCGGTATCGAATGGCGCGCGTTCGGCGCATGGGCGATTGCCATCGTCCTCGGCTTCAGTTTCACCACCATCGGCACCACCGCTGAAAACGTCTGGTTCAAAGGCTTCCTGTCCGACTCATGGCTGGGCCATAACGGCCTCGGCTGGATCGTGACGTTCGTGGTGGCCGGTGGCATTTACTTTGTCCTCGGCGGGGCGAAAGACCGCCGCGCCGCGCAAACCGAGAATGCTCATGCCTAAGATGTTGCACACCGGCCAGGTCATCATCGACCTGGTCATGGCCGTGGATAAACTGCCGCAGGTTGGCGGCGACGTGCTCGCCCAGTCAGCCAGCTTCGAAGCGGGCGGCGGTTTCAACGTGATGGCGGCGGCTGTGCGTAATGGCCTGCCGGTGGTGTACCTCGGCCGGCACGGCAGCGGACGTTTCGGCGATCTGGCGCGTCAGGCGATGAATGACGAAGGCATTCACATCGGCATTCGCCAGCCTGCGCAGCGTGACACGGGGTTGTGCGTGGCGCTGACCGATGCGTCGGCGGAGCGCAGTTTCATTTCCTACATCGGTGCTGAAGGCGAGGTGACTGAAGAGGATCTGAACAGCGTCGCCGCCGAGTCGGGCGATTACGTTTATCTCAGTGGCTACAGCCTGTTGCACGAAGGCAAAGCGCAGGCGTTGCTCGACTGGACGCTGGCGTTGCCGGCCACGATCAACGTGGTGTTCGATCCGGGGCCGCTGGTGGAGTCGCCGGATTCACCGTTGATGCAGGCATTGCTCCCGTGCATCGATGTGTGGACCAGCAACAGTGTCGAGGCGCTGCGCTTTACCGGGGCTGAAAATATTGGCGCGGCGCTGGATCGTCTTGCCGAACATTTACCGAAGGATGTGCTGATGGTCGTCCGCGATGGGCCGCAAGGCTGCTGGATTCATCAGCGTGGCGAGCGTCGGCATGTGCCTGGGTTTACCGTCAAAGCGGTGGACAGCAATGGTGCCGGTGATGCCCATGCAGGAGTGTTTGTCGCCGGGTTGGCGCAGGGATTGACCGCGCATGAAGCAGCGCGGCGGGCGAATGCCGCTGCGGCATTGGCGGTGATGCGGTGGGGGCCGGCCACGTCACCGGGGAGTGCTGAGGTTGATGCGTTGATCAGCGAGACTTTCGGCGACTGAACCGCCGCTTTCGCTGGCAAGCCAGCTCCCACATTGGCGCTGCGCCAAGCACGAACGCGTTTAGGATCTGCCGAAGTCTGCGATCTTTTGATCTTGCTTTCAAAAGTCAAAATCAAAAGATCGCAGCCTTCGGCATCTCCTACAGGCTCAAACGGTGTCAGCTATCGAGCTTGCGCGCCGCTTCAACGCCCGCGGCACTGAGCTTGATCGGCAGGTGCAACGAATGTTCGCCGGCTTCGTTGCAGGTCACATGACCGTGGTGAATCAGTCCGCGCTCCTGCAGAGCAGCGAGGGCGCTGGCCACGACTTTCTCGCCCCGGTAATTGTCCAGCACCTCCTTGCCCAGTCCACTTGGATGGGCGTGCAGCAGGCGGGTGAGGACTTCTTTTTCCAGGTTTTTATCGACGTTCATGGTTACCTCTTCATTGGATTGAATAGGACGCTCGCGTCGGCGAACTACTGACCGGCACCTTCGGAGCCGGAGCCACCGGTGGTGGTTTTCGAGCCAACGCCGGGGCCGGCGTTGTCGGGTGTGGCAGGGGAGTCTGGCGTGTTCATGCCGCCCTGGCGACCGGGATCACTGCCTTGAGTGCGTGGATCGGTGCCAGTGGCTGGCGGCTGGTTGATCAATGGCACGCCAGAGCCATCGGTGTTCATGCCCGGGGCACTGTTGATGGCGGGGGCGCGCGGAGGGGTTGGATCGGTAGGGCCGGTGCCTGCCGCGGTTGCAGCGAAGGCTGCGGGGCAGAGCAGGACGGTGAAGACAAGAGCGGTCAACCTTGACGGAATCATAGGGCTTCTCCAGTGATTGGAATCCTTACCTTTTGTTGGTCTGCCCTGGTTTTGGATTGGTGCCTGATGATCGACGAACGGTCTACATAGCCTGCGCGGTTTTGACATTGATCCGGCGCCAGAGTAATCGGCCGAGGGTGATCACCCAGTTCAGCAGCGCGACCGCCAACACCGTGAGTAGCAGCGTCGCCATGCCGTGTTCAACGATGATTTTCCCGGCCAATAATGGAAAGCCGAAAACGCCGATGAAATAGGAAAGACTGAACAGCAGCAACGCCTGCGAAGTCGTGCCATTCGGTGCTTCGTTGGCGGCCAGTCCGTTGATCACCGAATAAGTAAGTCCGTAACCGACACCCAGCATCACGGCCGCCAGCAGATAAGCGAAACTGCTGTGTACGCCGAACGCAAACAGCACAATCGAGCCGAGCATCAGCCCCGACAGCAGACACGACGCGCGCAGTGGATCACGCTTGACCACGAAGCCTGCGATCAGCATCCGGCTGCTGATCGCCGCGCTCATAAAGCCGAGAAAGAACAGCGAATAATCCAGCGAGCGGGTAGCGGCATAAGTGGTCTGGAAGCTCGACAGGCCACCGAACACGCAACCGCCGAGACCGACCATGATGATCGGGAACAGCGCGCGGGAACCGATCACTTGAGTGGTCGCTCGCCAAGTGATTCTGGCGGAGGAAATGATTTGGGGGCTTTGCAGGCGAGTACCGAGCCGCCAGAACAACAACACGCCGATCAGGCTCGCCAGTGCCGCCAGATAGAACGCCGACGTCACCGGCAAGCCCAGCGCATTGGCCCCCCTTCCGAGCAACGGCCCGCTGCCGATTCCGGTCATCATGCTTCCCGACAGCAAGGCAAAATATTTCGCCCGCTGCGCCGGGGTCACCAGACTGGCGACGATGATCGGCCCCAAGGTGTAAAACACCCCCCAGCCCAGCCCCAGCAACAAACCGAAAAACAGCAACAGATGACCGAACCCCGGCGTCATCGCAAAGCCCAGACTGGCCGCCACCAGCAGCACACCGAACAACGCAATCGAACGCGCCGCGCCGAGCAGATCCGACAGGTGCCCGGACACCAGCACTGCCGCAAACGTGCTGAACATCGCCGCAGAAATCACGCTGCCGGCATCGTGTTCATTGCCGCCGCGCGAGCCGATCAACAGCGACAACAGAAACGTCGAACCGTAGGACAGCGACAGCAAGTAACTGGCGAGGCAGAACAAGCCGAACAGCTTGCCCGACACCTTGGGTGTGGCTTGAGACATTGACGCGGTTCCTTGATCGCAAGCATTGAGCGTTCTCTATCTAACACGCCCGACGCCAAATTTAGGTCTGAGCTTGGTGAAGTCAGGATCGTTGCGAGCCGGAGTAATGCGTTCAGGCGATCCCACTCTCTTCCTTGAACTGCTCCATGAAACTCTTCAGGCGTTGATGACGGATCTGCGCCAGACGCTGGCCGGCGGCGGTCTGGAACCCGTCGGCGAGGTGCAGCAGTTTGGTCTGGAAGTGATCGAGGCAGAACTGTGTGTCGTTGTAATCGCGATGTTTTGCTTCTGGATCCTGTGGGTCATACAAAGCCGAGCCCATGCGCCCGGCAACGTAGAAGGTGCGGGCGACGCCAAGCATGCCAAGGGAATCGAGACGGTCGGCATCCTGGACAATTTTTGCTTCGAGGGTGACTGGCGTGATGTTGGCGGAAAAGCTGTGGGCTTCGATGGCGTGGGCGACGGTGTTGATTTTGTCTTCTGGCCACTTCAAGTCGGTCAGCACTGTCGAAGCTTTTTTCGCTGCCAGACGCGAGGCCTGCGAGCGCAACGGCGAGTTCTTTTCGACGGCGACGCAATCGTGCAGCAGCACCGCCGCCAGCAGGACTTCAAGATCTCCGCCTTCCTCGGCCTGCAACGTGCGCACGTTGTGCCAAACCCGTTGCAGGTGCGCGAGGTCGTGAGCACCGTCGTCTGAGGGTTCGAGGGCGTGGAGCAGGAGATCTTCCGCAAGAGTCATCAGTGGAGTAAAGGCGCTGGCAGACATAAACACTCTTTCAGTTGAGGTGGGTGTTTGTGGCGATGGAGCAAGCGCTCTCGCCACAAAAGCAATGGCGCCTTAGTATGGCGCTTTCCATTTTCCAACAAGGCCCGTCCATGTCGATCGAGATCCGCCCGGCGACTCCCAGCGATGCACCGCAAATCCTCGCGTTCATCACCGAACTGGCAGATTTCGAAAAGGCCCGCCACGAAGTCATCGCCAGCGTTGCCGACATCGAACGCAGCCTCTTCGGCGAAGGCGCCACCGCCCATGGCCTGATTTGCCTGCGCGATGGTCTGCCGATCGGTTTCGCCGTGTTCTTCTTCAGTTATTCGACCTGGCTGGGCAGCAACTGCCTGTACCTCGAAGACCTCTACATCACCCCGGAGCAACGTGGCGGCGGCGCCGGCAAAACCTTGTTGCGGCACTTGGCGAAAATCGCCTGCGACAATGATTGCGGTCGTTTCGAATGGAGCGTGCTGGAGTGGAATACGCCGGCCATCGACTTCTACAAATCCCTCGGCGCGCAACCCCAGGAAGAGTGGGTGCGTTACCGCATGGACGGCCAGGTCCTGCGCGAGTTTGCCGAAGGCTGATCGCAATGATGGCCATCCAATGCTAATTCGATTGTCGCCAACGCTCTAGTCCGGCATTCTACGCGCCATTTTTGCGCGCTCACGGACGACACCTGCAATGCCTTCGGCACTATTTCTCCACGCCCGTGGAGTCTTCGCTGCGTCAACGAGTGACCAGCGATGAGCGGGCTACGGGCGTCAATGCGTCTATACGGCCTGGTGAAAAACTCAGGCTCCACCGACAACCCCCAGCGTCAACCGGTCGACATTCTGTGCATGACAAATCGCACGGGCGGCAGCGCCATTCGTGCGTTCGTGTCACGCCTTGATGCCGAGTTAATGACGCGCAGTGCCGGGCTCGCCGATTACCGCGTGGTACCGCTGCGCACCTTCGATCCGACGGCGTTTATCGACGCTCATCAAGGCTGGCTGATGCTGCACATCTGTTGCGGTTTCGTCGCCCCTGTCGGGCATTCGCTGCTCAAGGATGGCGCGTTGATGCCGATGGGCTGGTACGTCTATTCCGAGATCGGTCAGTGGACAGCCCGGCATCATCTCGACCTCGGTACGCAAATGGCCGAACTGCTGCAATCGACTTACGAGCGTAATCACCTGCGCAACTACAACGCCTGGCTCAACGAACTCGACGACGCCTCGCCGGCCGAACTGGCCTGGCAAACCGACGAAGCCTGGCGACACCTGCAAACCGCCGCATCACCCGACAGCCGTGAGCATTGCCACGCATTGTTCGACCCCGTCGACAACCGCTGGCGCTTCGCCGCGACCGACATCGATATCCATCAGCCGCATCCGGAATCTCTGAAGCAAGGAGCTTTGAATTGAGTGGTAAACCCGCCGCCCGCGTCACCGACCCGACCGCCTGCCCACTGCCGGGCCATGGCACTAACCCGATTGTTTCCGGCTCGCCGAACGTCTTCTTCGACGGCCTCGCCGCCGCGCGCATGACTGATAAATCTGCGTGTGGCAGTCCGATCACCGGCGCTGTCTCCGGCACTGTGTTCATCAACGGCCTGAACGCCGCCACCCTTGATAGCACCGGCGGGCACGGCAATGTCGTGGTTGGTGGTTCGGGGACGGTGATTATCGGCCAGAGTGGCGGCGGGGCGGCGTTTAGTGGGCTGTTGCCGATGCCGGTGCATTTCAATGATCGGATGCAAGTGATAAACGAAGCCACGGGGGAACCTATTCCCGACCACCCTTATGCGATTCAGCGAGGCGATGGGCGTGTTGAGCATGGCATCACCGATGAACAGGGCTTTACCCATATGGTCAGTTCGCATTTGGCCGAAACTATTAAACTGTTTGTAGAGTGATCGAAATGGAAGTCGAAAATCCCGCACTCAACGATTGTAAAACTGAAGTGGCTGGTCATGAGTTGACCTGCAAGACTGATCAGACCGTCAAGCAGGCTGCGGTTAAAGTTAAAAAAGTTGCAGTGTTCTTTATTGGCGGTGCTGGGGATAAGGAAGAATACTATCAAAATGAACCGCCGCATCATAACGTGATGAATGCATGGAAGCAGTTAGAGAAGCGTCTTACTAACGAGCAGAAAATTGAGGTTAATCTGCCGTACATAAGTTATAAAGACGTTCGCGGTGAAAAAGATATTAAAAAGTACGCCGAGCGTCCTTTGAAAGGTGATAAATCGGTCTACATCGTCGTTGTAGGTCATAGTTTGGGTGGTTGGAATGGTGCACATCTGACTTCGATTTTGAAAGAACGCGGTTACACCGTAAAGGTATTAGTAACACTTGATCCTGTTGGCGGTGGTACAGGTGTCTGGATGGTGTCAGATATATACTTTACGACACCTAAGCCCTCGGCAGATTATTGGGTCAATGTATTGGCTTCTCCTACGGTGACGGATTCATCTGATAACGTTGCCAGCATGGGCGAACGTTGGGTTATGACATCTGGGCCAGCTATCAACGAAGCGGTAAACGCCAATCATCGTCAGGCGGGTGTCATGTTTGGCGCTACGCTACAGGGTGGTAAATCGGCATGCGATATTGTGTATGAACGTTTGAGTCAATATTTGGAATCTTCGAAATGAAGTCGTTGTTTGTTTTTCTGACGCTGCTGCTGTGCTGTTCTTGCACTAAGCAACCGGTTCTTCCGGTCATTGATGTTGATTTGATTTCTGTCAGTGGTGGAGATGATCACTCATCTTTAAGTGTTAAGTTTGGTTCGAAAACTGATCTGTTGAATTTTTTTCAGAATGCGACCGGAGAAAGTCAGTTGGGCGAGTCTTTATTCTGCTCTCTGGATAAGGATGTCGAGTTTAAAGATTTTGATAAGTTGGCTCGGTATTTGGTGGGGGATTTTGTTGAGCTTGATAGATCTGGATCTAAAGCGGGGCATGTTTATGTGGCCAGGTTGTCCTCGTTTAAAAAGGAGGATGAGGGTGTATCAAATATTTTTATGCCTGCCAGTGAATTATTACTGGTGTTAAGTCAGCGTAATGTCATCTCTTGTAAGGTGTTCACTTCTGCGTATTCATTCGGTGGGTATTATTCGAATTCAATGCTCATTCCAGCAGCTGACATCGTGCGTGCGATTCAGGGGAAGCGCGATTGATGAAGCTGAGAGGGTTCCGGCTACTACTGATCGCTGGTTTTTTAACGTGTTCATCCTGCCTCCACCTGAACGTTCCACCGGCCAGGCTTGAGTTCGTTTCGCTCGATCACGAAGTTTCCAATTTTTACGACCTGCGCTTCACGTCTGACCGAAACCTCATTGACTTGTACCGGAACCATGGCCGGCAAGGCCAGATTGGCACTTGGATCCATTGCTCTTTGAACGGTGATCCAGACTTTTCCATCGAACATGAAATCGTCCTGGAAGCCTCGGGAATCGTCAGTGGCATGCGCTTGATCGAGGGCGATCGACGCTATGAGATGTTCGCGAATATCCGTGTCGAGAATCACGCCGTCAATGACGGTCGTAACCACATCCGACCGGTTGAGTTGGTGCAGATCCTCAAGCCGCAGGCATACATTCCGTGCAAGGTGGTGATCACCGCGTTCCCGTTCGTGGCGTACTACTCGAAAGTCATGTACATGCCCACATCGCGGTTCATTGCCGCAATAGAAAATCCGCACGTGGCCCCCGCGCGCATTTCGCTCAAACAGTCCGATCAACCGAGGTCGTTGTTGCCTTCTGCCTCAGTCTGCATCGTGCGCTGGCGCTATGACCTGGCGCTGGGATATGACCAGATCGATAGCCTCGGACTTTGTAGCGACGTGCCCTATGTCGGCATGTTGGCCTCATTTGCACCGAACAACACAAAGCTGAAGGTTGTTTCGGGATCAGAGGAAAACCCGGCCCCCTTCGCGGCGTACACCATTATTCGCGGTGACGGACGCCAAGAGCCCGGAATAACGGACGCCAAAGGCCACACGCATGAGGTGGGGGCCAGCGAGTACGAATCGCTGAGGATCCTGATTAACAACGATCTGGACGTTGTTCAGCGTTGGACAAAATGGACTGATTCCGTCCCGGAATATGGGATGTAAAATTACATATTGAGATTTGCCGTCTGAGAGGTCTATAGTCCGTCGCACTCACTGCCAAAAACAAAACAGGTGAAGCGATGCTGGCGCAATTGATCGCGCTCGACTGGGGGACGACCTCATTACGTGCTTACAAACTCGCTGCGGGCGGCGTGGTGCTGGAACAGCGCGCGCTGTCGTCCGGGATCATGCAACCGCCGAAGACCTCGCGAGTCATCAACGGTCGCGAATGCGCCGACGGTTTTGAACTGGCGTTCGACGAGGCGTGTGGCGACTGGCTTGATGCGCAGCCAAATCTGCCGGTGATCGCTTGCGGCATGGTCGGCAGTGCGCAGGGCTGGCGTGAAGCGGCCTACTGCGAAACACCGGCGAACGTCGCCAATCTCGGAAACTCCCTACAAACAGTTATCAGTCTTCGCGGCACGCGAGTGCATATCGTGCCGGGCGTGATTCAGCGTTCGCGTCTTCCGAACGTGATGCGCGGCGAAGAAACCCAAGTGCTCGGCGTGCTGCAGAATCTGCCGGTCGAGGCGGGCAATGATGTGCTGATCGGGCTGCCCGGCAGCCATTCGAAGTGGGTAGAGGTGGTCGATGGCTGCATCACCCATTTCGACACCTTCATGACCGGCGAAGTGTTCGCCGTGCTCAGCGAACACAGCATTCTCGGTCGCACCCAACAGCAAAGTGCAACGTTCGATGGCCAGGCGTTTGACCGGGGCGTGCAGATTGCCCAGTCGGCGGATGGCGAACTTGGCGTGCTCTCGACGCTGTTCAGCGCGCGTACCTTGGGCCTGACCGGCGAACTCAGCCCCACGGCGCAGGCCGATTATCTGTCCGGCCTGATGATTGGGCATGAACTGGCGGCGCTTGCCACGGTTCAGCGACGTCGCCGCAACAACCCGAATCTCCCTTCGATCATCCTCATCGGCAACGCGCAACTCTGTGCGCGCTACCGCCGCGCCCTCGACGCCTGTGGTTTCGCCGACGTGACGCTGGCCGAACAGGCCACCGAGCGTGGCCTGTGGCAACTGGCGCTGGCCGCCGGACTGATCGACACCTCATCCCGTTAACCCTGACTGGAGGCCTGACATGCTCAAGCAAGCATTGGCGCAAAACGGTCTGATCGCGATCCTGCGGGGCCTGCATCCGCAGGAAGCCGCCGCTGTCGGAGAAGTCCTGTATGCGGCCGGATTTCGCGTCATCGAAGTACCGCTCAATTCCCCTTCGCCGTACGAAAGTATCCGCATCTTGCGCAAGACCTTGCCCGCCGATTGCCTGATCGGTGCCGGTACGGTGTTGACGCCGGAACAGGTCGAGCTGGTGAAAGAAGCCGGCGGCCAAGTGATCGTCATGCCGCACAGCGACGCCAAGGTCTTGCGTGCGGCGAAAGCGGCGGGGCTGTTTCTGTCGCCGGGTGTTGCGACGCCGACCGAAGCCTTCGCGGCGCTGGAGGAGGGCGCGGACATTCTCAAGCTGTTTCCGGCCGAGCAGATGGGCCCGGCGGTCGTCAAAGCCTGGCTCGCGGTGTTGCCGTCCGGGACGGTGCTGGCGCCGGTCGGCGGCATCACACCGGACAACATGCAGGCGTTTATCGATGCCGGCGTGAAAGGTTTCGGTCTCGGTTCCGGGTTGTTCAAACCGGGCATGACGCCGGAGCAAGTGGCGCTGAACGCCAAGGCCTACGTGGCCGCCTGGAAAGCGCTTCGCTAAGACTTTTTGGCGCTGCGTGCGCTGCATCTGATAAGAGAGATAAAAAGATGAAAATCACCAAACTCACCACCTTCATCGTCCCGCCGCGCTGGTGCTTCCTCAAGGTCGAAACCGACGAAGGCGTGACCGGTTGGGGCGAACCCGTGGTTGAAGGACGCGCGCACACCGTCGCGGCTGCCGTTGAAGAATTGTCCGACTACCTGATCGGCAAAGACCCACGCAATATCGAAGACATCTGGACCGTGCTCTATCGCGGCGGTTTCTACCGTGGCGGCGCGATTCACATGAGCGCACTGGCCGGTATCGACCAGGCGCTGTGGGACATCAAGGGCAAGGCCCTCGGCGTGTCGGTCAGCGATCTGCTCGGTGGCCAGGTGCGCGACAAAATTCGCGTGTATTCGTGGATCGGCGGCGACCGTCCGGCCGACACCGCGCGTGCGGCGAAAGAGGCGGTGAGCCGTGGTTTTACCGCAGTGAAAATGAACGGCACCGAAGAGCTGCAGTTCCTCGATACCTTCGAGAAAGTTGATCTGGCGCTGGCCAACGTTGCTGCGGTGCGTGATGCGGTCGGGCCGAACGTCGGCATCGGCGTCGACTTCCATGGCCGTGTGCACAAGCCGATGGCCAAGGTGCTGATGAAGGAACTCGATCCCTACAAACTGATGTTTATCGAAGAGCCGGTGCTCAGCGAAAACTATGAAGCGTTGAAAGAGCTGGCGCCGCTGACCAGTACGCCGATTGCTCTCGGTGAGCGGCTGTTCTCGCGTTGGGACTTTAAACGCGTGTTGAGCGAAGGCTACGTCGACATCATCCAGCCGGATGCCTCCCACGCGGGCGGTATCACCGAAACCCGCAAGATCGCCAACATGGCCGAAGCCTACGACGTCGCGCTGGCGCTGCACTGCCCGCTGGGGCCGATTGCGCTGGCCGCGTGTTTGCAATTGGACGCGGCTTGTTACAACGCGTTTATCCAGGAGCAAAGCCTGGGCATCCATTACAACGAGAGCAATGACTTGCTCGACTATGTGAAGGATCCGCGGGTCTTCGATTATGACAAAGGCTTCGTGAAGATCCCCAACGGGCCTGGCCTGGGCATTGAGATCAATGAGGAATACGTGATCGAGCGCGCGGCCGTCGGGCACCGCTGGCGCAACCCGATCTGGCGCCACGCCGATGGCAGCTTTGCCGAGTGGTGAGTACTGCCGGATTCAACACAGTTCAAATGTAGGAGTGAGCCTGCTCGCGATTCGGTGTGTCATCCAGCATTGATGGGACAGACAAGACGCTATCGCGAGCAGGCTCACTCCTACAGGGATTTGTGCAAGGCCTCAGGCCGACCTCAATAAACATAAAAAGAGGCTCTCCCCATGCAACCGCAAACCCTCACCGGGCAGGCGTCTTTAGTCACGCCCAGCCGCAAGCGGTTTTTCATCATGGTGTTGCTGTTTATCACCGTGGTCATCAACTACCTCGACCGCAGCAACCTGTCGATTGCCGCGCCGGCGCTGACCAGCGAGTTGGGCATCGACCCGATTCACGTCGGCCTGATCTTCTCCGCCTTCGGCTGGACCTACGCCGCCATGCAGATCCCCGGCGGCTGGCTGGTCGATCGCGTGCCGCCGCGTATTCTTTACAGCGTCGCGTTGCTGCTGTGGTCGCTGGCCACGGTGATGCTGGGTTTCGCGGCCAGCTTCATTGCGCTGTTCGTACTGCGCATGGCGGTCGGTGCGCTGGAAGCACCGGCTTATCCAATCAACAGCCGTGTGGTGACGACCTGGTTCCCCGAGCGTGAACGCGCTACCGCGATCGGTTTCTACACCTCCGGGCAGTTCGTCGGCCTGGCATTCCTGACCCCGGTGCTGGCCTGGCTACAACACGAATTTGGCTGGCACATGGTGTTCGTCGCCACTGGCGCGGTGGGCATCATCTGGGCAGCAATCTGGTACGCGGTGTATCGCGAGCCGCGGGATTTCAAAGGCGCCAACGATGCGGAAATCGACCTGATCCGCGAGGGCGGTGGTCTGGTCGATATTCAGCAGGAAACGGCCAAGGTCAAAGCCAAATTCAGCTGGACCGATTTGGGCATCGTTCTGACCAAGCGTAAGTTGTGGGGCATCTACCTCGGTCAGTTCTGTCTGAACTCGACGCTGTGGTTTTTCCTCACCTGGTTCCCGACTTATCTGGTGAAGTATCGCGGCATGGACTTCATCAAGTCCGGCCTGCTGGCTTCGCTGCCGTTTCTCGCCGCGTTTATTGGCGTGCTGTGTTCAGGGTTCTTTTCCGATTTCCTGATCCGTCGCGGCTGCACCGTGGGTTTTGCACGCAAGTTGCCGATCATTGGCGGTTTGCTGATTTCCACCTCGATCATCGGTGCCAACTTCGTTGAGTCGACGCCGCTGGTGATCGCCTTTCTGGCGCTGGCATTTTTCGGTAACGGTCTGGCCTCGATCACCTGGTCGCTGGTGTCGACGCTAGCGCCGGCGCGGTTGCTTGGGCTGACCGGCGGGGTGTTCAACTTCATCGGCAACCTGTCGGCGATTGCCACGCCGATCGTGATCGGTTTCCTTGCCAGCGGCGATTCGTTCGCCCCGGCGATCACCTACATCGCGGTTCTCGCCTTGATCGGTGCGTTGTCCTACGTGCTGCTGGTCGGCAAGGTCGAGCGTATCGAGTTGTAGTGGTCTGCGTCGGGCGACCATAATGCCGCCCGTTCCCTCGCTCAACGGTAAAGGCTGGATATGCAGGAAGACGCCCCGGAAAAAACCAAGGACGCCGCGCCCACCGGCACGCAAACGCTGTTGCGCGGTTTGGGTGTGGTGCAAGCTGTCGCCAGTGGCGCTCGCGATCTCAAGGAGATCGCCCGGCTGATCGGCACCACGCGCAGCACCACCCATCGCCTGGCCAGTTGCCTGGTCGACGAGCGCTACCTGCGCGTGGTGCCGCAAATCGGTTACCTGCTCGGGCCGAAGCTGATCGAACTGGGTTTTCAGGCGCGCGAAGAGTTGCCGCTGGTGACCTTGGCCGCGCCCTATCTGGACGAGTTGTCGGCACTGACCGGCGACACTGTGCACTTAGGGATTCGTGAAGGCGATGAAGTGTTGTATCTGCTGAAGAATCCGGGGCGCAATGGCCCGGAAATGCGTTCGCGGGTCGGCCATCGCATGCCGCTGGCCCGCACCGGGATCGGCAAGGCGTTGATGCTCGATGACTCGCCGAAAGATTGGCAACGTCTGTACGACATCAGCCTGCCGGCGGGTGGCAAAAGTCAGTTCTGGCCGCAACATCCCCAGCAGTCGTGGGAACAGCTTGAGCAGCGCATGACCGAGTACGTCGCCGGTGGCTACGCCTTCGATCTGGAGGACAACGAGCCGTCGATCCGCTGCGTGGCGGCGCCGATTCGGGATGCGAGCAAGGGCATCGTGGCGGCGATCAGTATCGCCAGCACCGTGCCGTACATGCCGCTGGAAAAAATGGCCGAGCTGATTCCCCTGATCAAAGGGGTCACAGCCCGGCTCTCGGCGGAACTCGGTCTAAAGATTTAAACCTTGAGCGTCGCCATGTCGATCACGAAACGGTACTTCACGTCACCAGCGATCATGCGCGCGTAAGCCTCGTTGATCTGGCGGATGTCGAGCATTTCGATGTCGCAGGTGATGTTGTGTTCGGCGCAGAAATCCAGCACTTCCTGGGTTTCAGCGATGCCACCGATCAACGAGCCGGCCAGCACGCGACGGCTCATCACCAGTTTGCCGGCGTGTACCGGTGGATCAATCGGCTCGATCAGACCGACCAGAATGTGCACGCCGTCGAACCGCAGGGTGTCCAGGTACGGATTCAGATCGTGCTGCACCGGAATGGTGTCGAGCAGGAAGTCGAAGTAACCGGCAGCGGCTTTCATTTGCTCGGCGTCGGTGGAGACGATCACATGATCGGCGCCCTGACGACGACCTTCTTCCGCTTTACTCGCCGAGCGCGTGAACAATGTCACTTCGGCGCCCATGGCCTTGGCGAACTTGATGCCCATGTGGCCCAAACCGCCCATGCCGAGAATCCCGACCTTGTCGCCGGCCTTGACCCCGTAGTGCTTGAGCGGCGAGTAGGTGGTGATGCCGGCGCAGAGGATTGGCGCAGCGCTTGCCAAGGCCAGTTTCTCCGGGATGCGCACAACGAAGTGTTCGCTGACGACGATGCTGTCCGAATAACCGCCCATGGTGTTGCTGCCGTCGACCCGGTCCGGGGTGGCATAGGTCATGGTCGGACCTTCGAGGCAATATTGCTCAAGGTTCGACTGGCAGGCTTCACAGGTGCGGCACGAGTCGACCATGCAGCCGACGCCGACCAGATCGCCTACTTTGTGTCGGGTGACATTCGCACCGATCGCGGTGACTTTTCCGACAATCTCGTGGCCCGGCATCAATGGGTAAACGGCGATACCCCATTCGTTGCGCGCCTGGTGGATGTCGGAGTGGCAGACGCCGCAATACAGGATCTCGATCGCTACGTCGTCGGCGCGAGGGCTGCGGCGTTCGAATTTCATCGGGGCGAGGGGGGTGGTGGCCGATTGGGCGGCATAACCGATGGCGGTGTACATGTGAAACCTCGCAAAAGCAGGAACAAGTGAGGCGGCGCATTCTGGGCGCCGACTGTCGGTCCGGCCATGACGATTCCTCCGGGTCTCATGCCTAATCCTCCGGCATACGGGTTTGATCGGTCGCATTGGCAAAAGGATCTGCGATGATGCTTTCATCCCTTATTTTCGTGTTTTTTTGTGAAGAGCAATTCGATGCAGTTGACCCGTCATCTTGATGCCAATGCCCGGCTGGTTTCGCTGATCGAACCGCTGGCGCTGCGTGATGGTTATAGCCAGACCGGGTTGCCGGGTGTGCAGGTGTTGCGCGCCAGTTGCGACGTTGCCCGTGGCCCGCACATTTATGAGCCGAGCCTGATGATCATCGCCCAGGGCAGCAAACTGGCGTTTCTCGGGCCGCGCACCATGGAATACGGTGCCGGGCACTATCTGATCCAGGCGCTGCCGGTGCCGTTCGAATGCGAGACGTTTGCCTTGCCGGATGCGCCGTTGCTGGGCGTGTCGGTGGCGATCGATCGGGTCTTGCTCGGTGAGCTGGTGTTGGCCATGGGGCTGGCGCCGGGGCGGCATATCCCGGCGCAGACGCCGGAGTCGATGACCTCGGTGGTGCTCGATGATGCAATGCGCGGCTGTGTCGAGCGCTTGCTCAGTTGCCTGCATGATCCGCTGGAATGTCAGATTCTGGGGCCGGCGCGGGTGCGCGAGTTGTTGTTCGTCGCCTTGCGCGGGCCGCAAGCGGATGTATTGCGCGCGTTGGTGGAGCAGCAAGGACAATTCGCGCGGGTGGCGGCGTCGATCAGTCATCTGCATGCGCATTACACCGAGCCGTTGAATGTCGAGACCCTGGCGAGTTGCGCGAACATGAGCGTGTCGACCTTTCATGAGCATTTCAAACGCAGCACGTTGTTGTCGCCGGTGCAGTATCTGAAGCGTTTACGGTTGTTGAAAGCGCAGACGTTGTTGGTGGCTGAAGGGTTGGGGGTGGCGCAGGTGGCGCATCGGGTGGGGTATCAGAGTACGTCGCAGTTCAGCCGTGAATATAAGCGCTACTTCGAGCGTAGCCCTGGCGAGGAGCGTGCTGCCTGATTCGACGATAATCCCCTGTGGGAGCGAGCCTGCTCGCGAAGGCGGTGTATCAGTCGACATCATTGTTAATGACACACCGCTTTCGCGAGCAGGCTCGCTCCCACAGTTGTTTTGTGGTGTCAGAGGAATTGTGGGCAACAAAAAGGCCCCCGATTCGGGAGCCTTGATGTTCAGCGTTTCGACTTACATATTCGGATAAGTCGGGCCGCCAGCGCCTTCCGGCGTCACCCAGGTGATGTTCTGCGAAGGGTCCTTGATGTCACAGGTCTTGCAGTGCACGCAGTTCTGGGCGTTGATCTGGAAGCGTTTTTCGCCGTCTTCCTTGGTGATCACTTCATACACGCCGGCCGGGCAGTAGCGCTGCGCCGGTTCGTCGTACAGCGGCAGGTTCTTGCTGATCGGGATGCTCGGGTCGGTCAGCTTCAGGTGGCACGGCTGCTCTTCTTCGTGGTTGGTACCGGAGATGAACACCGAGCTGAGTTTGTCGAAGCTGAGTTTGCCGTCCGGCTTTGGATAGTTGATCTTCTTGCAGTCGGCCGCGAGCTTGAGGCAAGCGTAGTCCGGCTTGGTGTCGTGCAGGGTGAACGGCAGTTTGCCGCCGAAGATGTTCTGGTCCAGCCAGTTGAAACCGCCGCCGACGATGGCGCCGAACTTGTGGATCGCCGGGCCGAAGTTGCGGCTGGCGAACAGTTCGTCGTAGAGCCAGCTCTTCTTGAACGCGTCCACATAGGTGGTCAGCTCTTCAGTGCCGTCCTTTTCCGCGAACAGCGCATCAGCCACCGATTCCGCGGCGAGCATGCCGGACTTCATTGCGGTGTGGCTGCCCTTGATCTTGGCGAAGTTCAGGGTGCCGAGGTCGCAACCGATCAGCGCGCCACCCTTGAAGACCATTTTCGGCAGCGAGTTCAGGCCACCTTTGCAGATAGCGCGAGCGCCGTAGCTGACACGCTTGCCGCCTTCCAGATACTGGGCCAGCACCGGGTGATGCTTGAGGCGCTGGAACTCGTCAAACGGCGACAGGTAGGTGTTGCTGTAGGACAGGTCAACGATCAGACCAACCACCACCTGGTTGTTTTCCAGGTGATAAAGGAACGAGCCACCGGTGTTTTCGGTGCCCATGATGTCCAGCGGCCAGCCGGCGGTGTGCACCACCAGGCCCGGTTGATGTTTGGCAGGGTCGATTTCCCAGATTTCTTTCAGGCCGATGCCGTAGTGCTGGGCGTCGGCATCGCTGTCGAGGTTGTAGCGCTTGATCAGTTGCTTGCCGATGTGGCCCCGGCAGCCTTCGGCGAATAGCGTGTATTTGCCACGCAATTCCATGCCCGGGGTGTACAGGCCTTCTTTCGGGTTGCCTTCGCGGTCGACGCCCAGATCACCGGTGATGATCCCGCGCACTACGCCTTGCTCGTCGATCAGTGCTTCCTGAGCGGCGAAGCCCGGATAGATTTCTACGCCGAGGTTCTCGGCCTGCTGAGCGAGCCAGCGGCACAGGTTGCCGAGGGAAATAATGTAGTTGCCTTCGTTGTGCATGGTCTTGGGCACAAAGAAGTCAGGAATTTTCTGCGCGCTGTCGGCGTTTTTCAGCACGAAAATATCGTCGCGGGTGACCGGCGTGTTCAGCGGGGCGCCGAGTTCTTTCCAGTCCGGGAACAGTTCGTTCAGAGCGCGTGGTTCGAACACGGCACCGGAAAGGATGTGTGCGCCGACTTCGGAGCCTTTTTCGACCACGCAGACGCTGATTTCCTTACCGGCTTCGGCGGCCTTCTGCTTCAGACGGCAGGCGGCGGACAGGCCAGCGGGGCCGGCACCGACGATGACCACGTCGAATTCCATGTATTCGCGTTCCACAGGCTATCTCCTACTCAAGGCTCAACAGTTTTTTTTCTAATTTGGAGGTTTGATGTCGCATCCGCTCTTCCTTTACGTTAACGTCAAGGGGAGTATCGGAGTCCGACCTTTCTCTCTAGGCGGCGCATTATATCTACACCACTCCGAGCGTCCAATACAAACGTTTGTTTGAATCGGCTCCAGCCCAGAGAAATCAAAGAAGCGCGGCTTATGAATGGTCATTTTGCTGTATTGACCGGAATAGGCGTTCCGGTCAAGATACGGGCGGTTTTGCGCTCGTCGTAGGCAGACTGGCGGTTTCAAGAGCACCTCTAAAGACAGGGCACAGGCAGTAGAGGGTGATGCGCAGCGCAGGTCCGGCGCGCAGTTTACACCGCGTGAAGATCCATGACTGGTCGGTCACCACTGACGAACGGTCGCAGGCTTTCACACCGTGCAACACCTGACACCCGAGTCGGCGTTTTTAGAGGTGCCCTTTAGCCTGATGAGCATCAACCGCCAGGTTCGCCTAGGCGACTTTCTTTTCACCGGAGAGTAACGAGGAATCCATGAAGGTTCTTGTAGCTGTCAAACGCGTTGTGGATTACAACGTCAAGGTTCGCGTCAAGGCGGACAATTCCGGCGTAGACCTCGCCAACGTCAAGATGTCGATGAACCCGTTCTGCGAAATCGCAGTGGAAGAAGCCGTACGCCTTAAAGAGAAAGGTGTTGCGACTGAAATCGTCGTCGTCTCCATCGGTCCGACCACCGCTCAGGAGCAACTGCGTACCGCACTGGCTCTGGGTGCCGACCGTGCCATCCTCGTCGAATCCGCTGAAGATCTGACCTCGCTCGCCGTGGCCAAGCTGCTCAAGGCTGTGGTCGACAAGGAACAGCCGCAGCTGGTGATCCTTGGCAAACAAGCCATCGACAGCGACAACAACCAGACCGGCCAGATGCTCGCAGCACTGAGCGGCTACGGTCAGGGCACCTTCGCGTCGAAAGTCGAAGTGTCCGGCGACAGCGTTGCCGTGACTCGCGAAATCGACGGCGGCGCGCAGACTGTTTCCCTGAAACTGCCGGCGATCGTCACCACCGACCTGCGTTTGAACGAGCCGCGCTACGCGTCTCTGCCAAACATCATGAAAGCCAAGAAGAAGCCTCTCGAAGTGCTGACTCCGGACGCTTTGGGCGTTTCCACTGCCTCCACCAACAAGACCCTGAAAGTCGAAGCGCCGGCTGCACGCAGCGCAGGTATCAAGGTCAAGTCGGTGGCTGAACTGGTCGAGAAACTGAAAAACGAAGCGAAGGTAATCTAATCATGACTATCTTGGTAATCGCTGAACACGACAACAAAGTGCTGGCCCCGGCCACACTGAACACCGTGGCTGCTGCTGCCAAAATCGGCGGCGACATCCACGTGCTGGTTGCAGGCCAAGGCGCTGGCGCCGTGGCTGAAGCCGCTGCGAAAATCGCTGGCGTGAGCAAAGTCCTGAACGCTGACAACGCCGCTTACGCGCATCAGCTGCCGGAAAACGTTGCGCCATTGGTTGCAGAGCTGGGCGCCGGTTACAGCCACATCCTGGCTGCCGCTACCTCCAACGGTAAAAACATCCTGCCGCGCGTTGCCGCGCAGCTGGACGTTGACCAGATATCCGAGATCATCTCGGTCGAAAGCGCTGACACATTCAAGCGTCCGATCTACGCCGGTAACGCCATCGCTACCGTACAGTCGACCGCTGCGATCAAAGTGATCACCGTGCGTGCCACCGGTTTCGACCCGGTTGCTGCGCAAGGTGGTTCGGCTGCTGTTGAAGCCGTTGCTGCTGCGCACAACGCCGGCACTTCGAGCTTCGTCAGCGAAGAACTGGCCAAGTCCGATCGTCCGGAACTGACCGCTGCCAAGATCGTCGTTTCCGGCGGCCGCGGCATGCAGAACGGCGACAACTTCAAGCACCTGTACGCCCTGGCCGACAAGCTCGGCGCTGCCGTCGGTGCTTCGCGCGCCGCGGTCGACGCAGGTTTCGTACCGAACGACATGCAGGTCGGTCAGACCGGCAAGATCGTTGCGCCACAGCTGTACATCGCCGTCGGTATCTCCGGCGCGATCCAGCACCTGGCCGGTATGAAAGACTCCAAAGTGATCGTTGCGATCAACAAGGACGAAGAAGCGCCGATCTTCCAGGTGGCCGATTACGGTCTCGTGGCGGATCTGTTCGAAGCCGTCCCTGAGCTGGAGAAGCTGGTCTAATCCAGCGGCTTCACTTATAAAGAGCCCGGCCTGATGGTCGGGCTTTTTTTTGTCTCGGATTTGAGTGGGAGCGTGTTGCCATGGATCTGCGCTGCGGATGGTTGTTGGGATTGGTCCTGTTGCCGGGGCTGGCGCTGGCCGCCGGCAAATGCGAGCGCCTCGTCGTCACCGGCAGCCCGGATGCGCCGCCGTACCTGTGGCAAGACCCACAAAACCCCAAGCGACTGATCGGCGCCAGTGCCGATTTGTTGCAACAAGTCGCTAACGATCTCGGTATCAAAGTCGAATTGCTCTACGCCGGCAAACGCTCGCAAGCCCTCGATGAAGTGCGCAGCGGACGCATGGACATGCTCGCCGACGCGCCGCTGACCCTCAATGAGCTGGAAAATCTCGACTACATCCACCCGCCGTTGCTGGAAAACGACTATCTGGTGTGGACGCGCAAAGGCTCGACACTGGTCTACAGCGAGGCCAAAGACCTGCACGGCCACGCCGGGGCGTTGTCGGAAAAGTCTCGTATGACCCAGGCATTCGGCACGTTCGCCGAGCAGAATCTGACCCTGATCCGGACAGCCAGCCTCACCCAGGCGCTACAGAAATTGCTCCTCGGCGAAGTGGAATATGTACTCGCAGGCCGCTATTCGGGCATGGCCGCCGCGCAGGCGTTGGGCATGGCCAATGACCTGCAGGTGTTCGAACAACCGGTCGATCGACCGGGCCTGTTCCTCGCGGTTTCGCATAACTCGGCCTGCAACGATCCGTGGTTGCGCGGACAGTTTGCCAAAAAGATGACAGAATTGCCCGCGTCCGGACTGACGGAAGCCGCGCTGCAACGCAATATCGAGCGCTGGAAGGCGCAGCAGCAACAGCCGCAACCACCTGTCAGTGCCCCAAAACAGTAGGGATTCTTAGTGAGTATTCGACCTCTTTTCGCGGCTGTGGCCGTTCTGGCCCTGGCCGGTTGCGCGACCGATCCGGCACCCAATGAACAAATGCGCCTGACCGAGCAAGCCATCAGCCAGGCCAAGGCTGTTGGCGCCACCGCCGACGAAGTGCCGGAGATGAAACTGGCCGAAACCAAGTACAACCGCGCCAAAGGCAACATGGCTGACGAGTCCTACCGGAATGCGCGCATGCGCGCCGAACAGGCTGAACTGGATGCCCGTCTGGCCGAAGCCAAAGTGCTGACGCAAAAAAGTGAAGAACAGGTGAATTTGTTGAACACCCGCATCGTCCGTCTGCGCAAGCAACTGGGAGATGCCCAATGAGCCTCAAGTCAAAAGTTTTCGGCGGTCTGCTGCTCGCCGGTTGCGCCAGTCTGTACGGGTGCGCCGGTCAACACAGCGAATCGGCTTTGCAAGCAGCCGGCGCCGACTTCCAGAAGGTCAAGGAAGACTCCAACGTGCTGCGCATCGCGCCGAAAGACGTGATCCGTGCCGGTGAATCTTTAGCCCGTGCCGATCGTCTGTCGACCTATTGGGGCAGCGGTTCGGATGTGGTGCATTACGCCTACCTGAGCCAGCGCTACAGCGAAATCGCCCGTGAGCACACCAATCAGGCGCTCAACGAAGAGCGTGCGGCCAAGCTGGAACTGGAGCGTCAGCGCCTGCAACTGGCCTTGCGAGAGTCGAAACTGCTGAGCGTGCAGCAGCAAGGTAAATGGCTCGAAGAGCAGATCGTTGCACTGGCCACCACGCAGACTGACCGTGGTCTGGTGATGACCCTCGGCGATGTGCTGTTCGACACCGGTGAAGCAGAGCTGAAAAACTCGGCCAACCGGGTCGTGCTGAAGATTGTGCAGTTCCTGCAACTGAACCCGAAACGGGTAGTGCGTATCGAGGGCTACACCGACAGCACCGGTGGCAAACAGGAAAACCTTAAACTGTCCCGCGACCGCGCTCAGTCAGTGGCCGACGTGCTGATGGACCTGGGTATTGAGGACAAGCGCATTCAGGTCGAAGGCTACGGCGATGAATACCCTGTGGACGCCAACGCTTCCGAGCGCGGGCGGGCACAGAACCGTCGGGTGGAAATTGTCTTCTCCGACGAAAAAGGCCAGCTCGGCGCCGCCCGCTGAGGGTTGCGTCTCTGGAAAGCCCGGCCTGTCATGCAGTGCCGGGCTTTTTTACGTCCGTCGAGTGGTTCGCAAATCCGTACAGTCGGGGGCAGACACCGCACTGTATGGTCGAGTAATGTGGCAACTGTCCCAGTACACTTCTAAACTGTTCCGGTATTGTTTCACACAAGAATAAAATGCCCGTGAAATCGAGTGCTGCGTCATGACCAATCTCTTGCTCTACCAACGTATTGCTCAGCAACTGGCCGAAGACATCCGCCGTGGGGTCTATCAACCGGGGGAGCGCGTGCCTTCGGTGCGCAAGATGAGTTCGCAGCTCAACGTCAGCCATGCGACAGTGTTGCAGGCTTACGCCAATCTTGAAGATCAGGGGCTGATCCGGGCGCGTCCGCAGTCCGGATATTACGTACACCAAACGCCTGCGCTGACAGCGCCGACACCGGACATTGCCCGGGTTGAGCGTCCTGGTCTGGTCACCCGCAGCAGCATCATTCAACAGGTGCTGGTCGAATCACGCCGCGAAGGCGTGTTTCCGCTCGGCGCCGCCGTGCCCAGTGTCGATTACTTGCCGGTGCGCGCGCTGCATCAGCAACTGGCCAAGGTCACCCGTTTCCATAGCCCGCGCGCCTTCAGCTACATGTTCAGCCCCGGTTTTGAACCGCTGCGCCGGCAAGTGGCGATCCGTATGCGCGACGCCGGTGTGGTGGTCGATCCGTCGGAAGTGGTCATCACCCACGGCTGTGTCGATGCGTTGCAGATGTCTTTGCGCGTGCTGACCCGGCCGGGGGATCTGATTGCTGCTGAGTCTCCGACCTATTACGGTCTGCTGCAGCTTGCCGATCTGCTTGGCTTGAAGGTCATCGAAATCCCCAGCGATCCTGCCACCGGCATGAGCCTTGAAGCCCTGCAACTGGCAGCCAATCAATGGTCGATCAAAGCGCTGGTGCTGACCACGCGCCTGAGCAACCCTTTGGGCGGCACCATGCCCGAAGAGCGGCAGAAACAGTTGCTGCGTCTGGCCTCGGATTTCGATATCCAGATCGTCGAAGACGATATCTATGGCGAATTGATGTTCGAGCAAGGCAAAACCAAAGCGCTCAAGGCCTACGACCGACTGGATCGGGTGATCTACTGTTCGAGTTTCTCCAAAACCTTGTCACCCGGTGTGCGCATCGGCTGGATGATCGCCGGCAAGTATCAGCAGGAAATCCAGCGCTTGCAGACCTTCAGCACGCATTCGGCGTGCAGCGTGACGCAGATGGCGATCGCCGCTTATCTGGAAAACGGCGGTTATGACCGGCATTTACGGTACATCCGCCAGGAATATCGAAAAAACCTCAGCGCCTTCCAGTTGGCGGTGCAGCAGTACTTCCCCGAAGGCACGCAAATGACCCGGCCCACCGGCGGTTTCATCCTCTGGGTGAGCCTGCCGGGAAGGGTAAATACCCAGGAATTGCATGTCCGCGCGTTGCAGCAGGGCATCAGCATTGCGCCGGGGCTGATCTTCAGTAATACCGAGCAGTTCAACCACTGTATCCGCCTGAACTGCGGGATTCCGTGGAACCGCGAGGCGGAGCGGGCGTTGATGACTCTGGGTATGTTGGCGACGCAACTGTGTCAGGAAACCGCTGGCGGATTCTGAACGGGCGGTGGGTGATGCTTGTCTTGTGGCGTTCAACAAGCGAGCATATGGCCCTCTGCCGTTAACGTCGTTGGGTTCATGAAAGCGATTTTTCCTGCTGCTTGGGTGTTGCTGGGTTTGCTGATGATCGGTCATGCGCCTGGCGTCGTGGCCGCTGCGGTTCAGGAAAAACCGGCGACGACGAGTCAGGCGAAAAAAACCACGCCCGCGCAGAAGGCAGCTCCCGCGAAGAAAACTCAGCAAAAAGTCATCAGGAAACGCAAGCCGGTCGCCTCCAAATCGAAACCCGCCAGCGAAGTGGTGAAAACCAGGTTACCGCCGGCCAAACTCGATTTGAGTCTGCCCAAGGAAATGGTTCAGGAACTGAAGCCCGAGGGTGCGGTTGAATTGCCCAAGCGCGAGACGATCCTGCCGCAGATGTTTGGCGAGAAGAACAAAGGCTTCCAGCTCAACGGCCGTTTGCTCAGCAACGAAATGCAGTTGCAGCTGCGTAACGAAGAGCGCCATGAGATCGAAGGCGCAGCGCTGGATTTCGAATTCAAGCAGTAAATCCATCCGCCTGTGACCCGCAGACCAGACGCTTTGTCGGAGACTGGTCAGTCACATTCAGTTATCGGTAAAAACCCCGGTTCAGGGAATTTGAAACAACCGTTTTAGCGGTTACTCTGTTCCGCGTCCCTTTTACACATCGCCCGTCGCGAGGAAACGTTCGTCATGAAATGCCGTGAAGGCTGTGGCGCTTGCTGCATTGCCCCGTCCATCAGTTCGCCGATTCCCGGCATGCCTGATGGCAAACCTGCCGGCGAACGTTGCGTGCAACTCTCGGTCGAAAACCTGTGCAGCATTTTCGGCCGCCCTGAGCGCCCGGCAGTCTGTTCCGGCTTTGCAGCAGATGTCGAAGTCTGTGGCAGCAGCTCGGAGGAAGCGATCAGGCTGATCGGCTGGTGGGAGCAAATGACGGCGGCGTGATGTGTCAAACGAACGGAACTTCAACAATAAGGAATAAGACTATGGGTTCGCTGCATCGTATCGCTGTGTTGTGTGGTTTGACCGCTGTGTTGGCCACCTCCGTTGCTCAGGCTGAGGACTGGAAGGTCGCCAAGGAACAGGATGGCATCAAGGTCTCGCTGGCCGAAGTGCCAGGCTCTGATTACAAGTCTTATCAGGGCGTGACGCTGATGAAGACCACCATTGCCAAACTGCGCGCCTTGCAGGAAGACGTCTCCGGTGCGTGCGCCTGGATCTACGAGTGCAAGTCTCAGAAGTTGCTTAAACACGAGGGCGATCAGAGCTGGACCTACACTCAGTTCAATACGCCGTGGCCAGTGACTTCGCGTGATTCGGTGCTGCACATCACCACCGTTGAAGGCGCCGATGGCAGCCTCACCCGTAACCTTGAAGGTCTGCCGAAGTACATTCCGGAAGAGAAAGGTTTTGTCCGTGTCACTCAGGTCAAAGGCTTCTGGAAATTCGTGCCGAAGGGTGATCAGGTCGAAGTGACCTATCAGGTGCATACCGAGCCAGGCGGCAGCGTGCCGGCGATGGTCGCCAACAAGTTTGTGGTCGACGCGCCGTTCAACACGCTTGAAGCTTTAAAAGAACGCGCCGAGAAGTAATCTCCCGTTTCATCAAAACGCCCCGATCCATTCGGGGCGTTTCGTTTTGTATCTATATTGTGTTTCCAGATATGCGTTGCACGAAATTTTCACAACGTGTTCCTGACAATTCGCCCGCGCTGTTTGCACGCTGTCCCGGATTGCCGCGGCGCTAAATGAAAGTGTCTGGCGGCGGGGCAGTAATCAATGGCAATGGTGCGGGTGATCGTGCAACATTTGCGCACCGCGCAAGCCCCGGGGTCTGGAATGGCCAATAGAGGGCATGGCGCCGCTGTATTTTTGCAACTTCAACTTCCAATGGGTCCTAAAACGACATGGCAAACCCGGACGCCCTGAATCAGCAGCGATCTTCCGCTCGCCTGCTGCAACCGACCGTCAAATCGCATCTGGCCTACACGCTGCTTTGCGCGCTGGTCATGATGGTGATGTTTTCCGTGCTGCGCCTCGCGCTGCTGGTCTACAACCGCGAGATGATCCTCGATACCCCGGCTTCGACTTTCCTCGAAGCCTTCGCCAATGGCCTGCGTTTCGACCTGCGCCTGGTGGTTTACGTGTGCATTCCGCTGGTGCTGGCACTGTTCAGTGCGCGTGCCATGGCCGCACGCGGCTTCTTCCGTCTGTGGCTGACCATCGTCTCGAGCATTGCGCTGTTTCTCGGCCTGATGGAGATGGACTTCTACCGCGAGTTCCACCAGCGCCTCAATGGCCTGGTGTTCCAGTACGTGAAAGAAGACCCGAAAACCGTGATGAGCATGCTCTGGTACGGTTTCCCGGTGGTGCGCTACCTGCTGGCGTGGGTGATCGGCACCGTGATCCTGACTCTGGCCTTCAAAGGCGCCGACCGTGCCACGCGGCCGCGCGGACCGTTCAGCGGCGGCAGCGTTGGTACCCGTCAAGTTGCGCCTTGGTACACCCGTCTGGCGGTGTTCGTGGTCTGCCTGTTGATCTGCGTGGTTGCCGCCCGTGGCACCTTGCGTCAGGGCCCGCCGATGCGCTGGGGTGACGTGTACACCACCGATTCCAACTTCGCCAACCAGCTCGGCCTCAACGCCACGCTGTCGCTGATCGAGGCTGCCAAGTCCCGCATGGGCGAAGATCGCGACAATATCTGGAAAGCGACGTTACCGCAGGAGCAAGCGCAGAAAGTCGTGCGCGATATGCTGCTGATGCCTGACGACAAACTGGTCGATGCCGATATTGCTGCTGTGCGCCGTGATTACACGCCGCCGGCCGACAAGACCCTGCCGATCAAGAACGTTGTGGTGATCCTGATGGAAAGCATGGCCGGTCACTCGGTCGGTGCATTGGGTGCTCCGGGCAACATCACGCCATACCTGGACAAGCTGTCCAAGGAAGGCCTGCTGTTCGACCGCTTCTTCTCCAACGGTACGCACACCCATCAGGGCATGTTCGCGACCATGGCCTGCTTCCCCAACCTGCCAGGTTTCGAATACCTGATGCAGACCCCGGAAGGCAGCCACAAACTGTCCGGCTTGCCGCAGGTGCTCAGCGCCCGCAACTACGACGACGTATACGTCTACAACGGCGACTTCGCCTGGGACAATCAGTCGGGCTTCTTCAGCAACCAGGGCATGACCAACTTCGTCGGCCGTAATGACTTCGTCAATCCGGTGTTCTCTGATCCGACCTGGGGCGTGTCCGACCAGGACATGTTCGACCGTGGCCTGCAGGAGCTCAAGGCGCGGGAAAACGGCAAGCCGTTCTACGCACTGCTGCAAACCCTGTCCAACCACACACCGTACGCCTTGCCGACGCCATTGCCGGTCGAGCGCGTAACCGATCGTGGCAGCCTCAACGAACACTTGACCGCCATGCGCTACTCCGACTGGGCGTTGGGTCAGTTCTTCGAGAAGGCCCGCAAAGAGCCGTATTTCAAGGAAACCTTGTTCGTCATTGTTGGCGACCACGGTTTCGGCAACGAGCGCCAGATCACCGAGATGGACCTGGGCCGCTTCAACGTGCCGATGCTGATGATTGCACCGGGCATTCAAGAGAAGTTCGGCACACGTGACCACACCGTGGGTACGCAGATCGATATCGTGCCGACCATCATGGGCCGCCTCGGTGGCGAAGTGCGCCATCAGTGCTGGGGCCGCGACCTGCTCAACCTGCCGGAAGGCGACACCGGTTTCGGTGTGATCAAACCATCGGGCAGCGAGCAGACCACCGCCATCGTCACCGCCGACCAGATCCTGGTGCTGCCGAGAGACAAGGACATGGGGCCGAAGATGTGGCAGTACCAGTTGGGTGCCAATCCACACGCCGAGGTCGTTCCGAATGCACCGCGCACTGCCGAGTTGAAACTCAAACTCGAAGCGTTCCTGCAAACGGCGACTAAAAGCCTTATGGATAACACCGCAGGTGTGATTCACGGCAAACCGGATTGATCGCTCGCCGACAGTAAAATCCGCGCAATAAAAAAGAGGCCCTGAACAGGGCCTCTTTTTTTGCGCTTGAATCGTTATATCCGACCGAGTAACAGCAGCACCAACAGCACTACCAATACCACGCCGATAATGCCCGATGGACCATAGCCCCAACTTCTGGAGTGCGGGAAGACCGGCAGACCACCGATCAGCAACAGGATCAGGATAATGATTAGAATTGTGCCCATGTCGATTTCCTTGTTGATAGTGTTCGAGAAGTCTTGGTATTCAAGGGCGTCTGGAAACTAAGTAATTCCAGACGGCTTACAAATTCCGACCGGTGCGCATGAAAGAAAATTCAATGTTTTTTTAATGTATTTGGATCGCTCGCTTATTTCCTTTGCAGCGAAAAGATCGCAGCCTCGTTTCACTCGATAGCTCCTACACGAATCCAAGTAGGAGCTGCCGAAGGCTGCGATCTTTTGATCTTGCATTCAGCAACTTGATGGAGCGTGGGCGCGCGCCGATCCTTCGCTACACTCGGCGCATCTTCCCCGGAACAACAAGGCTGTGTGCTATGCAAAATCGCATGATGATCACTGGTGCGGGCTCGGGCCTGGGTCGCGAAATCGCGCTGCGCTGGGCGCGTGAAGGCTGGCAACTGGCCTTGTCCGATGTCAGCGAACCCGGCCTGCAGGAAACCCTGAAAATGGTTCGCGAGGCCGGTGGCGACGGTTTTACCCAGCGCTGCGATGTGCGTGATTACAGCCAGCTCACCGCGTTCGCTCAGGCCTGTGAAGAAAAACTCGGTGGCATCGATATCATCGTCAACAACGCCGGCGTGGCCTCGGGTGGCTTCTTCAGCGAACTGTCGCTGGAAGACTGGGACTGGCAGATCGCGATCAACCTGATGGGCGTGGTCAAGGGCTGCAAGGCGTTCTTGCCGCTGCTTGAGCAAAGCAAAGGCAAAATCATCAACATCGCCTCCATGGCGGCACTGATGCAAGGCCCGGCGATGAGTAACTACAACGTGGCCAAGGCCGGCGTGGTAGCACTTTCGGAGAGCCTGCTGATTGAACTGGCGCAGCAGGAAGTCGGCGTGCATGTAGTGTGCCCGTCGTTCTTCCAGACCAACTTGCTCGACTCATTCCGTGGCCCGACGCCGGCGATGAAAGCGCAGGTCGGCAAGTTGCTGGAAAGTTCGCCGATTACCGCGGCGGACATCGCCGACTACATCTATCAGCAAGTCGCCGCTGGCGAGTTCATGATCCTGCCCCACGAACAAGGGCGCATGGCCTGGGCAATCAAGCAGAAGAACCCGCAACTGCTCTACAACGAAATGACCTCAATGGCGGAAAAAATGCGCGCCAAAGCCAAACAGAACAACGGCTGACCTTGCCCGTTGCTGACGGCGTCGTTAGGGTGGCCGCAATGGTCACCCTGTCGAGACGCATCAATGCTCAATTACGTGTGGTTCTTCCTCGCGGCGCTGTTTGAAATCGCCGGTTGTTTCGCCTTCTTCATGTGGCTGCGCCAAGGCAAAAGTGCGTTGTGGGTAATCCCGGCGTTGCTTAGCCTGACCCTGTTCGCACTGTTGCTGACCCGCGTCGAAGCCAACTATGCCGGGCGTGCCTATGCCGCGTATGGCGGGATCTACATCGTCGCGTCGATTGGCTGGCTGATGGTGGTCGAGCGGGTTCGTCCATTGAGTTCGGACTGGATCGGCGTGGCATTGTGCGTGATTGGCGCCAGTGTGATTCTGTTCGGGCCACGCTTTTCCGCTGTCTGATGGTTTTTGTGGGAAGCGTCCGACAGCTAGATACGAGCAAGGATGTAAGGCAAAACTGATTTGCTCGCCGCGCATTGTAGAGCCGCCGCAAGCCGCGCATCTTCAGGGTTTGCTAACCCTGAAGGACGAATCTCATGCTTGTACTCAGCCGTGTCGTCGGTGAGTTGATCTCAATTGGTGATGACATCACTCTGCGCGTTTTGTCCGTGAATGGTTCCAGCGTGCGCTTTGGCGTCGAGGCGCCACAGAAGGTCAATGTGCATCGCGCGGAGGTGTACGACAGGATCAAGCGCAAGCAGGCAACGCAGAAAGTTCGCTGAGGATTTCAGTCGAACAAGTGCTTAGGCACGTCGTGCTTGAGCATCAACTGACATTGCTCGCTTTCCGGGTCGAAAACGATCAGCGCCTGACCTTTGGTCAATGCCTGACGCACGCGCAGCACGCGGGTTTCCAGGGGCGTGTCATCACCGTTGTCGGTACCGTCGCGGGTGACGAAATCCTCGATCAGGCGGGTGAGGGTGTCGACTTCAAGCGCGTCGTAGGGAATGAGCATGGGCACCTCGGTCAAATCAATGTCGGGATGCTACGGCGATTGCGGGTTGCCTGCCAGTTTTGTGTTGCCGGATCTGGCCTCTTCGCGAGCAGGTCGAATCGTCGCACCATCGCTTCCACAAGGGATTGCATTCCAAATGCGGGAGCGAGCCTGCTCGCGAAGGCGATGGTTCTGCCAACAAAGAGTTAACTGTCGGAACGCTGCCCCACCAGACTGTCCACCGACGGCACCCGCGTATCGCTCTCCATCTGCGTGTCATGTTCAATCTGATGACTGAAGCGATCCAGCGAGGCATTGGCCGGCGCTGCATCGCTGGCGAACACTGGCGGGCTCAGAATATAGGCACCAAGCAAACGACTGAGCGCTGCGAGGCTGTCGATGTGCGTGCGCTCGTAACCATGAGTCGCATCGCAACCAAAGGCGAGCAGGGCGGTGCGGATATCGTGGCCGGCGGTCACCGCCGAATGCGCATCGCTGAAGTAATAGCGGAACAGGTCGCGGCGCACCGGCAGTTCGTTTTCACCGGCCAGGCGCAGCAAATGCCGCGACAGGTGATAGTCGTAAGGGCCGCCGGAATCTTGCATCGCCACACTCACCGCGTGTTCACTGGAGTGCTGCCCTGGCGCAACGGGGGCGATGTCGATGCCGACGAATTCGCTGACGTCCCACGGCAATGCTGCCGCTGCGCCGCTGCCGGTTTCTTCGGTGATGGTGAACAGCGGATGGCAGTCGATCATCAGTTCCTGGCCGCTGTCGACGATGGCTTTGAGTGCTGCGAGCAGCGCCGCAACCCCAGCCTTGTCATCGAGGTGACGGGCGCTGATGTGACCGCTTTCGGTAAATTCCGGCAGCGGATCGAATGCAACCACGTCGCCGATGCTGATGCCCAGCGAGTCGCAGTCAGCCTTGGTCGCACAGTAGGCGTCCAGACGCAGTTCAACGTGATCCCAACTGATCGGCATCTCATCCACGGCGGTGTTGAACGCGTGCCCGGAGGCCATCAGCGGTAGCACGCTGCCGCGAATCACGCCGTTGTCGGTGAACAGGCTGACGCGGCTGCCCTCGGCAAAACGGCTCGACCAGCAGCCGACCGGGGCGAGGGTCAGGCGGCCGTTGTCTTTGATCGCGCGGACCGCCGCGCCGATGGTGTCGAGGTGGGCCGAGACTGCGCGGTCGGGGCTGTTCTTCTTGCCTTTGAGCGTGGCGCGAATGGTGCCGCGCCGGGTCATTTCAAAGGGGATACCGAGTTCTTCCAGACGCTCGGCGACGTAACGCACGATGGTGTCGGTGAACCCGGTGGGGCTGGGAATGGCGAGCATTTCCAGGAGGACTTTTTGCAGGTAGTTGAGATCCGGTTCGGGGATTTGCGTGGTCATGGAAACTCCTGATGGGTTAAGCACATCGATGGTTTCGATGAGGGGGATTTGGGGTGAATTTAAGGGCCCCTTCGCGAGCAGGTCGAATCGTCGCACCGTCGCTCCCACAGGGGAATGAATTCCAAATGTGGGAGCGAGCCTGCTCGCGAAGGCGTCAGCCCGTACAAAGCAGATTCAAGAGACAACCGGCTGACTGTGCGGAAACAACAAATCGACAAACCGCTCCGCCGTCGGCTGCGGCTCATGGTTGGCCAGACCGGCGCGTTCGTTGGCCTCGATAAACACGTACTCGGGCTGATCCGCCGCCGGCACCATCAAGTCGAGGCCGACCATCGGAATGTCCAGCGCCCGGGCTGCCCGCACCGCCGCATCGACCAGCGTCGGATGCAGAATCGCGGTGACATCTTCCAGCGTGCCGCCGGTGTGCAGATTCGCCGTACGGCGGACAAACAGATGCTCGCCGGCCGGCAAAATGCTGCTGCAGTCATAACCCGCCGCATGCAGGGTGCGTTGGGTTTCGTGATCCAGCGGGATCTTGCTTTCGCCGCTGGTGGCCGCTTGCCGACGCCGACTCTGTGCCTCGATCAACGCGCCCACCGAATGCTGGCCATCGCCGACCACTTCCGCCGGTTTGCGAATTGCCGCGGCGACCACTTCAAAGCCAATCACCAGAATCCGCAGATCAAGCCCTTCGTGGAAGCTTTCCAGCAGCACGCGGCTATCAAATTGCTTCGCCGTTTCGATGGCTTGCTGCACCTCTTCGATGCTCTGTAAATCCACCGCCACGCCTTGGCCTTGTTCACCGTCGAGCGGCTTGACCACCACCCGTTGATGTTCATCGAGGAAGGCCAGGTTGTCGTCGGCGTTGCCCGCCAGTTGCTGCGAGGGCAGGTTTAACCCCGCGCCTTTCAGCACTTTGTGCGTCAGGCTTTTGTCCTGGCAAAGGCTCATGCTGATTGCACTGGTCAGGTCGCTTAGCGATTCGCGGCAACGCACCCGGCGCCCGCCATGGCTGAGGGTGAATAGCCCGGCATCGGCGTCATCCACCTGCACGTCGATGCCGCGTCGATGGGCTTCTTCAACGATGATTCGCGCATAGGGATTGAACTGCGCTTCTGGCCCCGGGCCGAGAAACAGCGGCTGATTGATGCCGTTCTTGCGCTTGATGGCAAAGGTCGACAGATTGCGAAAGCCGAGCTTGGCGTAGAGGTTTTTCGCTTGACGGTTGTCGTGCAACACCGACAGGTCGAGATAGCTCAGACCACGGCTCATGAAGTGTTCGATCAGGTGCCGCACCAGTACTTCACCGACACCCGGGCGCGAGCATTGCGGATCAACCGCCAGGCACCACAAACTGCTGCCGTTTTCCGGGTCATTGAAGGCCTTCTGATGGTTCAGGCCCATGACGCTGCCGATCACCGCGCCGCTGTCTTCATCCTCGGCCAGCCAGTACACCGGGCCGCCCTGATGGTGCGGGGTCAGCCGCGTGGCATCGATCGGCAGCATGCCGCGTGCCTGGTACAACTGATTGATCGCCTGCCAGTCCGCCTCGCTCTGTGCGCGGCGGATACGAAAGCCGCGAAACACGCGGGTGGCCTGCCGGTAATCGCTGAACCACAGGCGCAACGTGTCGGATGGGTCGAGAAACAGTTGCGTCGGTTCCAGCCCGAGAATCTGCTGCGGCGCAGCGACATACAACGCGATGTCGCGCTCGCCGGGCTGCTCTTTGAGCAGTTCCTGCGCCAGCGATGCCGGATCGGGAAAGGTGTGGCCGATCAGCAACCGGCCCCAGCCGCAATGTACGGCAATCGGGTCGGCCGCCAGCGTGCTGCCGTCTTCGGCCAGACGTGCCTGCAAGCGTTCATAGGACGGTGTCTGACCGCGTAGCAGGCGTTGGTTGATGGCCGTGGCGTGGGGTTTCATCGATCAGATTCCTTGTTCACTGAGCCACAGGTTCAGGGCCGCCAGTTGCCACAACTTCGAACCGCGCAACGGCGTCAGTTGGCCCTGCGGATCGGTCAGCAATTTGTCGAGCATGGCCGGGTTGAACAGGCCGCGATCCTGACTTGGATCGAGCAGCAGTTCACGTACCCAGTTCAGGGTGTCGCCCTGCAAGTGTTTGAGACCGGGCACCGGGAAGTAGCCCTTTTTACGGTCGATCACTTCACTCGGGATGACCCGCCGCGCAGCTTCTTTCAGCACTTGTTTGCCGCCATCGGGCAGCTTGAATTTGCCAGGCACTCGGGCCGAGAGTTCGACCAGTCGGTAGTCGAGAAACGGCGTACGCGCCTCCAGGCCCCAAGCCATGGTCATGTTGTCGACGCGTTTGACCGGGTCATCGACCAGCATCACCGTGCTGTCCAGACGCAAGGCTTTGTCCACCGCCGCATCGGCGCCAGGCTGGGCGAAATGTTCCTTCACGAAATCGCCGGCTGCATCGTTTGCGGTCAGCCATTTGGGCTGCACGGTGGCGGCGTAGTCGTCGTAGCTGCGGTCGAAAAACGCGTTGCGATACGCCGCATACGGATCGGCCGCGCCATCGACTTGCGGGTACCAGTGATAACCGGCGAACAATTCGTCAGCACCCTGACCGCTCTGCACAACCTTGCAGTGCTTGGCCACTTCGCGCGACAGCAGATAGAACGCGATGCAGTCATGGCTGACCATCGGCTCGCTCATTGCACGGAACGCGGCGGGCAATTGCTCGATGATTTCTTTCTCGTCGATGCGCAGTTGATGATGCTGAGTGCCGTAGTGTTTGGCGATCAGATCCGAGTACTGGAACTCGTCACCGCGTTCGCCGCCAGCATCCTGGAAACCGATGGAAAAGGTCGAAAGGTTGTCGACACCGACTTCACGCAACAGGCCGACGAGCATGCTCGAGTCGACACCGCCGGAGAGCAGCACACCGACATCCACCGCCGCACGTTGACGAATCGCCACCGCTTCGCGGGTGCTGTCGAGGACGCGGTCGACCCAGTCTTCCAGCGTCAGGTTTTTCTCGTCGTCGTGTGGGCCGTAGGGCAGGGTCCACCAGGTTTTCTGCTCGGTGCTGCCATCGGCTTCAACGCGCATCCAGGTCGCCGGTGGCAGTTTTTCGATGCCGGCCAGCAGAGTGCGCGGCGCGGGGACCACGGCATGGAAATTCAGGTAGTGATTGAGCGCCACCGGATCGAGGATCGGGTTGATGTCGCCGCCCTTGAGCAGCGCCGGCAACGCCGAGGCAAAGCGCAGGCGCTGGCCGGTGCGCGACAGGTACAGCGGTTTCACGCCGAGACGGTCGCGGGCGATGAACAGGCGTTTGGCGTCGCGTTCCCAAATGGCAAACGCGAACATGCCGTTAAGCTTCGGCAGCAGGTCTTCGCCCCAGGCGTGGTAGCCCTTGAGCAGCACTTCGGTGTCGCCTCCGGAGTAGAAGGCGTAACCCAGCGCTTCGAGTTCGGCACGCAGTTCCGGGAAGTTGTAGATCGCGCCGTTGAAGGCCAGCGACAAGCCCAGTTGGCTGTCGATCATCGGCTGCGCCGAGCCGTCCGACAGGTCCATGATTTTCAGGCGACGGTGGCCCAGGGCGATCGGCCCTTGGGCATGGAAGCCCCACGCGTCAGGGCCGCGAGGGGCCAGGTGATGGGTGATTCTCTCGATCGCTGCAAGGTCTGCAGGTTGTTGATCAAAACGTAACTCGCCAGCTAATCCGCACATAAAGTCCTTACCGGTTTTTCCGTTGGGGAGGGGGTCAAGGCATACCTCGCCAGTAGGGCGGGTACTCAGAAACTGACCCGTCCCGGTAAGTGGAGTTTTAGAACGATAAGTTATAAGCCGTTAGCCGTATCCGTCACCGATGCTGCACGAACGGGCGTTGAAGCTTCGCGGGCTTCTGCTGACAGAGCAGGTTTCACCAGTCGATTAGCGGATTGCCCGCCGGGATGTTCCTTCACCTCGAATTGCTTGAAATAAGACTCGGCCCTTGCGGCACCCCCCTGCGGACTGTCGCGTTCGGGATCAGCCAAGGACAATCGCTTTTTCAGATCCAGCAGCCATGAAAGGGCAGTGTGTTTTTCGAGGGCGGTCCAGTCGTCGAGGTTGGCGAACACCATTGCCAGCCATTGATCGGTGGCATGGCCCCGCAAGCGGATGTTGAAATGATGGGCCAAGGCGTCGGAACGCTGAGTGTTTTTGCGCACGGCCTGATCTGTGCGCCGGTTGGCGTACGCCGGCTCGTTCACATGAGCAACCGGCACAGCGACATCCCTGGCATCTGCCGCCAGCTTATCCAGGCAACGCTGGAAGAGGTGTTTGCACAGTCCTGTCTTCAGCGGGATAAACGTGATGTCATCGACGAACGAAATGCTGCTGAGATCTTTTGTCTTGATTGCAATTTGTTCGCGCTGGGAGAGTTGGGAAATGAGCAATTCTCGTAGTTCGCTTCTGGCGAGGAAGTTGACAGCCAATCGATATTTGCACTGATCTTCGTCATCGTCTTTATAAATGCCTTCACCTGGATCATTGGGGATGTAAACAATACAACTGTCTTTGGTGGAATGGTCAGTCTGACGACACGTGATCAGAATTGCGTCGGTGGTGTATTGGCCGAATAGTTGTATTGAGTGCAATTTTATTCTGGCGTTGTTAAACCTGTCGCCAGGAAAAATATCCCGCTTGCCGCTTGTCAGATTCAATAGAACGAAGAGTCTGCGCAGAGGGAAATCCACTTGGTTGAAGTACTTTTCATAAGCCCCGAGTTTTATGTTGAATTTATGCAGGCACATGCCGATTAATTCGATGGATGACGCGTTGAAGGTACGGGAAATATGCCGCTGGTATTGGTGGCCGAGATCAAGTCTTCGACTCAGCGAAACAAACGTCTGGGCGCTCATCTTGCCTGGCGCCGGGCCGTCGGCCGATGTGCGTTGAGTGCTGTGCAGGGTCTCGCTGTCGCTGGAGAAATAGCCGGGTGTTGCTTCTTTATCTGTAAAGTTCAGCATCGCCGCTTGCAGCAGAGTGTAAGTGTAAGGCGCTTCCTCCACAGCGGTGGCGGGCTTGAGCCTGATGACGTCGTTGGTGCTGAATTGGGTGCCGTGGCTTTGCTGCAGTTCACGAAGAAGTTGGCGTCGGCAGAAATTTTCCGGGGTTTCCAGTTTGCACAGCAGTTCATCGAAGTAATTTTGGTAGGGAAGCGCTTCGTCGAGCGTGGAGCGCAGGCCTGCCAGCCTCACGAGGTCGGTTTTTTGCCCCGGGGGACTGACGAAGCGCTGTACCGCAGTGGCCTTGTCCTGGTCCTTGATTTCCTTGAGTAACAGATTGAGTGTCGCCTCGTTTGCCGAGGTGGTCGTTTGTAATTCCGTTGGTGCGTTCATGGGCAAAGTCTCGTGTTAAGTAAGAAACTCCATGCTAGTTCGAGTGGTCACCAAAGAATAACGGTATTAGTTGATCGGTTTTATCCCCGGGGGAACAGGTTTTTGGTCGTGTCGTATATATATGTACCACCACATTGCTGGCGGACTCTGCATCGGTTTGCGGCGGGAGATGTGGTTAGGTTTTTGTGTCTGCGCTTTTCGTGCTCGGGTGTTAGATAGTTGTTTTGTTGTTGATAAATGCTGATGGATCTGTATCAAATTTCAGGGTTTTTTAGATTGTTAATTATTTTTCGGAGTCGGTAAGGTCAATGTTCTAACCCGCAATAAAGGACTATTGCAGATGGCAACCGAAAAAAAGCACCAAGAGCTGACCCACGGGACGACCCTGAGCACACTACTCGACGCTACAGGCGACCTTGACACTGCCGAGGCCTTGCAAAAAAGTCTGCCGGCTTACTTGCTCAAAGCCTCTCCCGCTACCCTGGCCGTGCTCGATCAGGTTTCACGTGACCTGATCACGTTGCAAGAGACTGTCGAGAAGAGCCTGGCCGCGCTGAAGCCCCTACCGGCTTTTTGCATCGACACACTCACTGAGGCCCTGAGCCGCAAATGGCCGGCAGTGTTCGATGTCGAGCAGGATTTGCTGAGTGTCCCGGGTAGCGATTGCGGCTGCGAACCGACGTCTGTCAATCAAGACGGTATCGAAACCGTAGAACACGCCACGCAAACCCTGCTGCAGGCGGCGATGCAGAATTTCAGCGAGGACGAGGAAAAGGCTGACGCGTTCCCCGACGGCAGTCGGGTACGCATCAAGAGTGCTCCGGCCGGTGTCGGTGGATTGACCCCGGTGGCGTTCGCGCAGTTCTGTCGCGAACTGGATCTGGGCAAACAGTATCAGGCGCACTTTCAGGAGGTCTTCGGTCTCAGGCAAAACGACGTTGAAGTCGTCACTGCCAGCAATGTCACGCGGGACATCGCCCGAATGAAAAAGCAACTTTTGCAATTCGACGCGCAACTGGCGGTGCTCAAGGAACATATCACTCCAGCCGGTTTGCAAACGGTGCAGGGCCTGATCGACGCCGACGGTGCGGTATCAGTGAAAACCCTGCAATACAGGAAGCAAGCCCTGATCATGCAGGGCATTGAAGTACTCGACAGTTGTGTCTGGGGCGTGGTGGTATTTTCCGCGCGATCGGTGGAGTTGTATCCGGATGAGTGGTGCATGGTTTACATGCCCGGCGAGCCCGAGCGTCCGCTGTTCGAATATTCGAGTTTCACTGCCTTCCAGCAATACCTGACGCAGCAATTGCAGGTGAAGAGCTACCAGAGTTACTTCGCCAACAGTATTGATGAAGACGACAAGGCAGACTTCTTCAAGACTTTGGCCGATAACGCTGATCTGGGGCATATCAGACAATGGCCGATCAGCGTGGCGCTGTTCGAGTTCATGGTGCAAAGCCATGTCGGCAAGCTGCAACTCGACGCGCGCAAACTGGCAGTACCGACCGAAGATATCGATGAAGAGGTGCGCCGCAAGCGACTGCTGAATTTGCTTGAGCTGGGTGTGACCGTTACTTCGGTGGCAGGGCTGGTCGTGCCAGTGCTCGGGCAACTGATGATGGGTGTTGCCGTAGGGCAGCTGCTCGGCGAGGTCTATGAAGGTGTCGAGGATTGGCGCCGTGGCGATCATCAGCAAGCGCTGTCGCATCTGTTCAGCTTGGTGGAAAACATTGCGCTGATGGCGGCATTTGCCGGGGGACAAAAGGTGCTGGGTGCGCTCGGCAAAAAGCTGCTGCGTGCACACCCGGCGTTTTTTCAGCAGTTCACCACCATCCTCAGCCGGTCGGGCCAACCGCGACTGTGGAAACCCGATCTGGGCCCCTATGAGCATCGCCTCCCCGCAGGCTTGACCCTGGCGGAAGGGGCCACTGAGCTTTATCAGGTCGGTGACAAGCGTATCGGCCGTGTCGACCACAGGATCCTCTTCGGTCAATACGATAACGCCGCCACTGGCTGGCGCCTTGAGCATCCCGGGCGGCCGCAAGCGTATACCCCCACCCTGGAACGGCACGTCGAGGGTGGCTGGCGAATGCCGATCGAAGACGCCGACGCATGGGGCAGCATGGGCTATACCCTCAAACGCATGGATCCGCTGTTGAGTGAGTTCGGTGATTCGGAACTGGACACCTTTCGCCAGCTCAGCGGTACGTCTCACGAAGAGATCCATCGCGCTTTTGCCGACAACCTGCCGCTGCCTGTCCGCTTGCGCGACGTCATCGAGCGCGCCCGGCTTGAGCGACAGTTACGTGGCGTGATCACCGAACTTGAAAACGGCGAGACACCTGCCGGCCAGCCTGTCGAAGAGCAGTTAAGGGGCTTGTCGACATTACCCGGCTGGCCGACGGATCGTTACATCGAAGTTACCGACGGCGAGGGCGCGATCAGCGCGACCTACCCCGCCAGCCGGACGCCGGATGAAACCCTGAGCGTGGCGGTCACCTCTGACCATCTGGTCAAAGGGCAACTGCTGCAAACAGTGATCGATGGCCTGTATCAGCGCGAAGTCAACGCATTGCTGGGGGGCAAGACCTTGCCCCATCTCGAACGACCCACCCTGGCGAAAAAACTCGGCGCTGCGCTCAAGGCGGACTATCGCGCAGCGTTCGAACGCATGTATCGGCGTTATGACCAGAACGACCTCGACGATGTGGTGAAATTGCGCCGGGTCTATCCGGGCCTACCAGCACGTCTGGGCCAAACCCTGGTCGACCAAGCGCCGAGTGTCGAGCGCGTACAGTTGCGCACCACCGGGCGAGTGCCGTTGGGTCTCGCGCAAAAGGTCGGCCAAGCCTCGGGCAACCTGCGTCTGGATCGTGCGCTGACCGGGTTTCACTTGCCGTCGATCGCCAACGCCGATACCGAAAAGCTGGCGATTCAGCTGCTGCCTCGCTTGAGTGGTTGGGATGCGCGCATACGGCTGACCGTGCGTGAAAAGTCGCTCACCGGGCCGATACTGGAAGCCATCGGCGATGAAACCGCGGCCCCGTTGCATACCGGCACGCTGGTCAAGTCGAGCACTGGCTATGAAGTGTTTGACGGTGACGGTAAATCGCTTGGCCGGGTGGCCGCAGGGCCAGACAGCCTTTATCAAGCAGTGGTCAAAGCGCTGCCAGCGCGCCAGCGGATCGCAGTTGGTTTTTCTGAGCCGGTGGACGCCGACGCAGCACGCTTACGCAAAAAACTGCTCGACACGGCAGTGCAGGCACGTGAGGAGAGTGGGCGAATTCTCACCGGCCGTAAGCCGCAGGCCATTGAAACGGCCTGTGTCCAGGGCGATCAGGCGTCGGCCACCGCCCATCCGCGGGCCTTGCTGCGCAAGGTGAAAAAACTCTATCCAGGTTTGAGCCAGGCACAGGCCGTTGAGCTGATCGATCAGTTGGGCAATGACCCGCTGACTCGCGCGACCCGGGTGAAAACGTTGCGCCAGGATCTGGAAAACCTGCGCGAGGCGCTGCGCACCTGGAGTGAGGATGAAACCGCCATGAAGGCGGTGGCTGACAAACTGGCCGAAGTAGACCCGGCGCGCGCCGGCGATAGAGTCGCGAGGGAGGCCGCGCATAAAGAACTGCAGGCAGTGCGCTCCAGCCGCAAAGCCGTGGCTGAACAAATCGAGGATGGGTTTCGACGGCTTTTCTGGCACAAGAGCGCTGGCGGCAAAGTGATCTACGCACTGAACCTGGACGGCATGCGCGTCGGCCAACTGCCAACGCTGCCGCCGGGGCTGAGCTTCGATCACATCCACGAAGTATCGATGAAGAACATGCAGCAACGTGACGACGTGGTTTATTTCCTCAAGTCGTTCAAACAGCTCAAGACACTGGAATTGGGCCGCAACAGCATGACCCGCCTCCCAGAGTTGCTGTCGCATATGCCTAACCTGACCCGGCTGAGCCTGGCCGGTAATCAGATCCGCTTGACCGAGGCGACGCTGGCGAAGCTGAACGGTTTGCGCACGTTGAAATACCTGGACCTGAACGGCAACCCGCTGGGGGCCACGCCGCACGTTGGCAAGATGTTCGACCTGAAGCGCCTGCAATTGGCCGAAACCGGCCTCACGGAGTTGCCCGACGGGCTCGCGTATCCGGTGAATCTGGAGTGGGTGGATTTGCGCAATAACCAGATCAGGGATCTGCCGCAGTGGCTGTTCAAGACAACGCGGCGTTTCAGCCAGGCGCTTAACTTGCGTGGCAATCCACTGGCGCCGGCCAGTCAGACGCATCTGGAAAACTACCGGGACAATGTCGGTATCGGCATGGGCTTTCTGGCCGACGATCATGCGCGTCTGGACGAGCAATCGGCACGCGAGCTCTGGTTCAAGGCGGGCGCCGGAGCGGACTGGGAGAGACGCCAGCGGATCTGGACGGCGTTCAAGGAGGAACCACGCGCGGAGGGGTTGTTTCGCCTGCTGGCGGAGTTGGGCAATACCGCGGACTCGGAAAAAATCAACGCCGACATGCAGCGCCGGGTCTGGTCGGTGCTGGAGGCGGCCCATGGCGATGCGAATCTGTGTGACCAGCTTTTGGATCTGTCCGCCAATCCAATCAATTGCACAGACAACGCAGCGGTCAATTTCAGTCATCTTGAAGTGGCCGTGGAAGTCGACAAAGTGACCAGCCTCGCCGGTGGAAAGATCATCACTGCCAAACCGTTGCTCGACCTGGGGCGTGGTCTGTTTCGCCTCGAACAATTGAACCGGATTGCCCGGGAATATGCAGCCAGGGATCTGAAGACCGATCCGCTGGAGGTCAGCCTCGCTTTTCGCATTGGACTGGCCGACGCCCTGGAACTGCCGGGCCAGCCGCGCAACATGCATTTCGGATCGTTGGCGGGGGTGACCGAGGCAGACCTGAACGTTGCCAGGAGCCAGGTATCAGCGGCTGAGTTGTCGTCTGCATGGCTTGAGTTCATGCAGCGTCAGTCCTTCTGGAGCGATTATCTGAAGCGTACGTTTGACCACCAGTTCGCCACGGTTGACGCAATATATTCGCCACAGTTCAGTGCGGTATTCGAAGAGGCGAGCACGCTCAGTTCGGCCGACTACCGGAGCCAGATGGACGCCATCAAGTTCGAAAGGGAAAAAGCGGAGGAGGCGATAATCCGGCGTTTGACCAACGATGCCCTTCGCCAGGTGGATCTGGGCATCTGTGTGATGCCCCAGGTGTGAGCGATTACTTGCCGCGAATCAGTCGACGTAATGCAAAACGATTGGGGTGACAGGCTTCGGCGACGCTGCGTGGCAGCGGCAGCGGTTCGTTGTCCAGCCACGCAGCCACCAGCTCGCCGGATAATGGTGCGGTGATCAAACCTCGTGAGCCGTGGCCGCTGTTGACGTACAAACCGTCCAGCCAAGGGCAGGCAATGTCCGGCACTTGGCGGGCGTCTTTGCTCAGTACGGCATAAGCGCTGAGGAATGCTTCGCGGTCGGCGAGGGGGCCGACAATCGGCAAATAGTCAGGGCTGGTGCAGCGAAAGGCGGCGCGGCCCTGCAGGGTGTCGACGGCTTGTTCGCGGATATGCAGGCGCGCGACCAGATCAGTTGAGATTTCTTCGAGCATCGCCAGATTGCCAGCGTGTTCGGCGGTGGTCGGCGTCAGGTCATCGCTGTTGAAGTCGAAACTGGCGCCGAGGGTGTGTTCACCCAGACGGGCAGGGGCGACGTAGCCTTCGGCGCAGACCACAGTAGCCAGTGTCTGGCTCTCTGCGGTTTCGCCGAGACGAGTGATCTGCCCGCGAATGCGCTTGAGCGGCAACTCGGCGCTCTGCGCAAAACATTTAATGTCGGCGGCACCGGCCAGCACCACGACCGGCGCGCTGGCGAGCAAGCGCTCATCGGCGAAGGCTTGCCACTGGTCATCGACCTTGCGCAGTTGCAGCGCCTGGCAATGGTTGAGCAGTTCGATGTTGGCCTGCGCCGCTTGCGCCTGACACAGTGCCGGCGGATGCACCCAACCGCCTTCGGGATAGAACAAACCGCCATGGGCCACACCGACCCCGGCGCGGGCCTGTGCCTCGGGCTGATCAAGCCACTGCAACAGGTCTTCCGGGAAGGCCTCGGCCAACTGCGCGTGACGCTCCGCTTCCTTGGCATTGAACGCCAGTTGCAGCACGCCGCAAGCGTCCCAGTCAGTGCCGCGTTGCAGGGTTTCCAGCAGGCGCCGGGTGTAACCGAAACCGCTGACAATCAGCTGCGACAGCGCCGTGCCGTGGGCGGACAATTTCAGGTACAGCACGCCCTGCGGATTGCCCGAGGCTTCCTGCGCCACGGCTGCATGTCGTTCGAGCAACGTCACCTGCCAGCCGCGTGCGGCCAGGCTGGATGCCGTGGCACAGCCGGCGAGACCGGCGCCAATCACCAGCGCTCGACGTTCAGCCGCGATCGGTGCAGGACGAGCGAACCACGGCTTTTCCGGTGCCGGCGGCGTCACCTCCGCCGGCCAGCCGAGGAATTCGCCACGGAGGATTTCCCACTTGTGGCCGATGCCCGGCGTGCGCTTCATTTTGAACCCGGCGGCGTTGAGCAAACGGCGTACCCAACCGGTGCTGGTAAAGGTGCTGATGGTCGAGCCGGGCGCTGCCAGTCGCGCCAGTTCGACGAACAGTTCAGCGGTCCACATGTCGGGGTTTTTTGCCGGAGCGAAACCGTCGAGAAACCACGCGTCAATCTGCGCGTCGAGCTGCGGCAGTTGTTCCAGTGCATCGCCGATCAACAGCGTCAGCGTTACGCGGCCGTTGGCCAGGGTAATGCGCTGAAAACCTGCGTGGATCGCTACGTAATGCGTCAGCAACTGATCGGCCAGTGGCTTGAGTTCCGGCCACAGGGCCAAGGCACGTTTCAGGTCGGCGGGGCTCAGCGGGTATTTTTCGACGCTGACGAAATGCAGTCGCGCACCCGCCACGGCGTGTTGCTCGAACAACTGCCAGGCGCAGAGAAAATTCAGCCCGGTGCCAAAACCGGTTTCGCCGATGACCAGTCGCCCACCCGCTGGCAGCGCGGCAAAACGCTCGGCCAGGCGGTTCTGTTCGAGGAACACGTAACGGGTTTCTTCCAGCCCCGACTGGTCGGAAAAATACACGTCATCGAACACCCGCGAACGCGGGCGTCCGTGGTCATCCCAGTCGAGTTGGGCGTGGGGCAATACAGGTTTCATGGCAGGCTCGGCAACGACAAGGCCGCCATTCTAGCCGATCGCGCAGGGGCTGCTTGATCCATGGCAAGGCTTGCAGTTGTTGGTTCGCGGACAATCCATTGTTTGACGTTGCAGAGGACTGCTTTTGTGGCGAGGGAGCTTGCTCCCGCTGGGTTGCGCAGCAGCCCCAAATCAGCCTGACCAGGTTCAACTTGCCCACCGCGCAGGCTGGATTGACGACTGCTGCGCAGCCGAGCGGGAGCAAGCTCCCTCGCCACAGGGATTTCATCCCGGCAGCTTGCTGGGGTGGGGAATTTCTGCCCTGCACCCGTGCCCAATCCGCTAGTCTTGCTGAATCCTGGAAGGAGCCGTCCCATGTTTGAATCCGCTGAAATCGGTCACGCCATCGACAAAGACACCTTTGATGCGGCCGTCCCGGCATTGCGTGAAGCCTTGCTTGAAGCTCAGTTCGAATTGCAGCAGCAGAAGCGTTTCCCGGTGATCATCCTGATCAACGGCATAGAAGGCGCGGGCAAGGGCGAGACGGTCAAATTGCTCAACGAATGGATGGACCCGCGCCTGATCGAGGTGCGCACCTTCGATCAGCAGACCGATGAAGAGTTGTCGCGGCCACCGGCCTGGCGTTACTGGCGGATGCTCCCGGCCAAGGGGCGGATGGGCATCTTCTTCGGCAACTGGTACAGCCAGATGCTGCAGGGGCGGGTGCATGGCTTGTTCAAGGATCCGCGTCTGGATCAGGCGATTGCCGGCGCCGAGCGTCTGGAGAAGATGCTTTGCGATGAAGGCGCGCTGATCTTCAAGTTCTGGTTTCACCTGTCCAAGAAACAGATGAAAGCGCGGCTCAAGGCGTTGGCCGATGACCCGCTGCACAGCTGGCGCATCAGCCCGCTGGACTGGCAGCAATCGCAGACCTACGACAAGTTCGTCAAATATGGCGAACGCGTGCTGCGCCGTACCAGCCGTGACTACGCGCCATGGCATGTGATCGAAGGCGCGGACGCCAACTACCGCAGCCTGGCGGTCGGCAAGATTCTCCTCGAGGGTTTGCAAAATGCGCTGAAGCGTCCAGACGTTCATCCGCACGATGTCAGCGCCGCGCCGTTGGGCACGCCGGTCGATCAGTTGAACCTGCTCGACAGCCTCGACCTGAGCCAGCGTCTGGAAAAGAAAGACTACGAAGAGCAGCTGATCACCGAGCAGGCGCGCCTCTCCGGGCTGATGCGCGATAAACGCATGCGCCGCCACGCGTTGATAGCGGTGTTCGAAGGTAACGATGCCGCCGGCAAGGGCGGGGCGATCCGTCGTGTTGCGGCGGCGCTCGATCCACGCCAATACAACATCGTGCCGATCGCCGCACCGACTGAGGAGGAGCGCGCGCAGCCATACTTGTGGCGCTTCTGGCGACACATTCCGGCGCGCGGCAAGTTCACCGTGTTCGACCGTTCCTGGTACGGCCGGGTGCTGGTCGAGCGGATTGAGGGTTTCTGCACGCCGGCCGACTGGCTGCGCGCCTATGGCGAGATCAATGATTTCGAAGAGCAACTGGCTGACGCCGGGGTGATCGTCGTGAAGTTCTGGCTGGCCATTGATAAAGACACGCAGATGGAGCGTTTCCAGGCGCGCGAAGCGATCCCTTTCAAGCGCTTCAAGATCACCGAGGACGACTGGCGTAACCGCGACAAGTGGAATGCCTATCGCGCCGCCGTGGGCGATATGGTCGACCGCACCAGCTCGGAAATCTCGACGTGGACGCTGGTCGAGGCCAATGACAAGCGCTGGGCGCGGGTCAAGGTATTGCGCACGATCAACCGCGCCCTTGAAGAGGCCTTCGAAAAATCCGACAAGCACGCCAAGAAACACAAGGACTGAACCGATGGACACGCATACGCGGGGTGAATGATTGTCGCGGTGGTTGATGCGGTGGACTTATGCTCGGTTCACTCTCAACTGACCACAACAATGAGGTATGCCATGCGTGAAGTGGTGATCGTCGACAGCGTCCGGACTGGCCTGGCCAAATCCTTTCGCGGCAAGTTCAACCAGACCCGTCCCGATGACATGGCGGCCCATTGCGTCAACGCGCTGCTCGAGCGAAATGACATCGACCCGGCCAGCGTCGAGGACTGCATCGTCGGCGCCGGCTCCAACGAAGGCGCGCAGGGCTACAACATCGGCCGTAACGTTGCGGTGCTCTCGCGTCTGGGCACCGGCACCGCCGGCATGACCCTCAACCGTTTCTGCTCGTCGGGCTTGCAGGCAATCGCCATTGCCGCCAACCAGATCGCCTCGGGTTGCAGTGACATCATCGTTGCCGGTGGCGTCGAGTCGATCAGCCTGACGATGAAAAGCGTCAACACCGATCACCTGATCAACCCGCTGCTGAAACAGCAGACGCCGGGCATCTATTACACGATGGGCCAGACCGCCGAAGTGGTCGCGCGGCGTTATGGCGTCAGCCGTGAAGCGCAGGATCGCTATTCGCTGCAAAGTCAGATCCGCACCGCGCAAGCTCAGGCGGCGGGGCTGTTCAACGATGAAATCGTGCCGATGACGGTGAAGTATCGCGTCGAGGACAAAAACACCGGTGCAGTGCAGATTCTCGACGGTGTGGTTGATCGCGACGACTGCAACCGCCCGGACACCACCTATGAAAGCCTTGCCGGGTTGAAACCGGTGTTCGCCGAGGATGGTTCGGTGACGGCGGGCAACTCGTCGCAGCTGTCGGACGGTGCCTCGATGACGCTGGTGATGAGCCTGGAGAAGGCGTTGCAACTGGGCCTCAAGCCGAAAGCATTTTTCCGCGGTTTCACCGTGGCCGGATGCGAGCCGGACGAAATGGGCATCGGCCCGGTGTTCTCGGTGCCGAAACTGCTCAAGGCCAAGGGTTTGCAGGTGGCGGATATTGATTTGTGGGAGCTGAACGAGGCGTTCGCTTCGCAGTGCCTGTACAGCCGTGACCGGCTGGAGATCGATAACGAGAAATACAACGTCAATGGCGGCTCGATTTCCATTGGTCACCCGTTCGGCATGACCGGATCGCGGCAGGTCGGGCATCTGGTGCGTGAGTTGCAGCGGCGTAATTTGCGCTACGGCATCGTCACCATGTGTGTGGGCGGGGGGATGGGCGCGACGGGGTTGTTTGAAGCGGTGCGCTAAACGCTGAAAAAAATGTGTTGATTGATCTACCGCTTTCGCGAGCAGGCTCGCTCCCACATGGGTTTAGGGTGCAGATATTTTCCATGTTCCCCCAAATACTGTGGGAGCGAGCCTGCTCGCGAAGGGATCGACCGGGTCTACCGGTTGGAATCCTGTAGCTGCATCCGCGCGATGTAAGCTTTTATTTCCTGCTCAGCTTTCTCGGCATTCTCAAACGGCCCTTCAAGGGTATTTTCCCGAGTGCTGAAAAACAGTTGGCCATTGACCCGGCACACTCGGTCGCTGCGAAAGCGCGTGGCGGGGGCGCTGTCCTGGGCGCGCATTGCTAACATGATGGGTCTCCTTGGCTAATCCTGGAAGGGATCCAATGAGCTTATGCCTGAAGCACTTGGCGCGCCTGCCCGGCCGATCAACGGCGCGGTGTCAATTTAATGCTGCGACCTGCACAGTTTCATTCGCGGCCTGGCCCTAACTGTCCCTGTGTTGCGCCCGGCGGCGCGCCTAGAATGAGCGCTCTTGTCAGCAGGCTTTGGGGTTTCCATGCACATTTCATCCGGTCGCTGGGTCTACGGTCTGTTCCTCGCGCTGCTGACTGCTTTTCTCTGGGGCATCCTGCCGATCAAGCTCAAACAAGTGTTGCTGGTGATGGACCCGGTCACCGTGACCTGGTTTCGTCTGCTGGTTTCCGGCGGCTGTCTGTTCATCTATCTGGCGGCAGTAAAGCGCCTGCCCAGCCGCAAAGTACTGGGTCCCAAGGGCGGTTGGCTGGTGTTGATGGCGGTACTTGGGCTGGTCGGCAACTATGTTTTGTACCTGATGGGGCTCAATCTGCTCAGCCCCGGCACGGCGCAATTGGTGGTGCAGATGGGCCCGATCATGTTGCTGATCGCCAGTCTGTTCGTGTTCAAGGAGCGCTTCAGTATTGGTCAGGGGATTGGGCTGGCGGTGTTGTTGATCGGCTTTGTGCTGTTCTTCAATCAGCGACTGGCAGAGTTGCTGACGTCATTGTCGGATTACACCGCCGGCGTATTGCTGGTGCTGTTGGCGTCAACGGTGTGGACCTTCTATGCGTTGGGCCAGAAGCAGTTGCTGACGGTGTGGAATTCGTTGCAGGTGATGATGGTGATCTATCTGTTCTGCGCACTGTTGCTGACGCCGTGGGTGCATCCGCTCGAAGCGCTGGATCTGAGTCCGTTGCAGGGTTGGCTATTGTTGGCGTGCTGCATGAACACGCTGATTGCCTATGGCGCGTTCGCTGAAGCGCTGGCGCATTGGGAGGCGTCGCGGGTCAGTGCGACTTTGGCGATAACGCCGTTGGTGACGTTTGCTGCGGTGGCGATTGCGGCGCGGATCTGGCCTGAGTACGTGCACGCCGAGCAAATCAACGGGTTGGGTTATGGCGGGGCGGTGCTGGTGGTGCTGGGGTCGGCGCTGGTGGCGTTGGGGCCGTCGTTGATTGCCGGGCTCAAGGCGCGGCGGATGAAGATGGCCGAAAGTTAAACTGCGTTGGCCCCATTCGCGAGCAGGCTCGCTCCCACATTTGAACGCATTTCCAACATGAGAATGCGGTCCACTGTGGGAGCGAGCCTGCTCGCGAAGACTGACCTCCAGACGCTGCAAATCTTAACCCTTGGCGCCAGCCTCGATCATGTTCTCCGGCCGCACCCACGCATCAAACTCTTCATCGGTCAGATAGCCCAGCGCCAACGCCGCCTCACGCAACGTCAGCCCTTCGCTGTAAGCCTTCTTGGCGATCTCCGCCGACTTGTCATAACCGATGTGCGGGTTTAGCGCTGTCACCAGCATCAGCCCGCGTTCCAGATGTCGGGCCATGACCTCGGCGTCCGGCTCCAGCCCGGCGATGCAGTGCTGCTGGAAGTTGCTGCAGCCGTCGGCAAGCAGGCGGATCGATTGCAGCAGGTTGTGGATGATCACTGGTTTGAACACGTTCAACTGCAAGTGGCCCTGACTGGCGGCGATGCCGATGGTCACGTCGTTGCCCAGTACCTGACAGGCGAGCATCGACAGCGCTTCGCACTGGGTCGGGTTGACCTTGCCCGGCATGATCGAGCTGCCCGGCTCATTCGCCGGCAGCCGCACTTCGGCAAACCCTGCGCGTGGGCCGGAGCCGAGCAGACGCAGATCGTTGGCGATTTTCATCAGTGCCACGGCGAGGGTTTTCAACGCGCCGGACAGGCTGGTCAACGGTTCGTGGCCGGCGAGGGCAGCAAACTTGTTCGGTGCGGTGACGAAAGGCAGGCCGGACAACGCCGCCAGTTCGGCGGCAATCGCCTCGCCAAAACCGTGCGGCGAATTCAACCCGGTGCCGACTGCGGTACCGCCCTGGGCCAGTTCACACACGGCTGGCAGCGCGGCGCGGATTGCGCGCTCGGCGTAATCCAGCTGCGCGATAAAACCCGACAGCTCCTGGCCAAAGGTGATCGGTGTCGCATCCATCATGTGCGTACGACCGGTCTTCACCAGTTTCATGTGCCGCGCCGCCAGTTCGGCGAGACCACCGGACAGCTCGGCAATCGCCGGCAGCAGTTGTTCCTGCACGGCCTGGGCGGTGGCAATGCTCATGGCGGTCGGGAAGCAGTCGTTGGAACTTTGCGAGCGGTTGACGTGATCGTTCGGGTGCACCGGCGTCTTGCCACCGCGCGGGTTGCCGGCCAGTTCGTTGGCGCGACCGGCGATCACCTCGTTGACGTTCATGTTGCTCTGGGTGCCGCTGCCGGTCTGCCAGACCACCAGCGGAAACTGGTCGTCGTGCTGGCCGTCGAGGACTTCGTCGGCCGCCTGTTCGATCAGGCGGGCAATGTCGGCGGGCAGATCGCCGTTGCGGTCGTTGACGCGGGCGGCGGCTTTCTTGATCAGGGCCAGAGCATGCAGGACCGGCAGCGGCATGCGTTCCTGACCAATGGCGAAGTTGATCAGCGAGCGTTGCGTCTGAGCACCCCAGTAGGCGTCGTCCGGGACTTCGATCTGGCCCAGGCTGTCGGTTTCGATACGGCTCATCGTGCACACTCCTGTTGGTCTGTTTGCGCAGTTTAGGCCCGGTCAGGCCCAGGTGGTTCCATCGATCCGATTGTTGACTGGTAAAACCCCGCCAATCAAGCACGGCAAGGCTCGGGGGTTGAGCCACGAGGTTTTTTAGGCGCAGAATGGTCGCCCTTGGGGTTTTACCTCGCCTAGCTGAAAAGGAAACTCGATGACTCGTCTTCGTGCCATCTGCACCGCGGTTGCACTGGTTTGCGCCAGCGGCCAGGTGCTTGCCGATACCGCCAGCCACAACGCCAGTGCTGAAGCTTTCCTGACCCTGGCGCACGCTGACAAGCTGGGCACTCCGGTGTACATGCAAGTGCAGCAAATGTTCGCTCAGCGTTTTGAACAGACCAAAGCCCCGGAAGCCAAGAAAGCCGTACTGGAAACCTACCAGGCCAAGGCCAACGCCGCACTGGATCAGGCCATCGGCTGGAACAAGCTCAAGCCTGACATGGTCAAGCTCTACACCAGCAACTTCAGCGAATCCGAGCTGAAAGACCTTGTTGCGTTCTACCAGTCGCCACTGGGCAAGAAAGTCCTCGAGAAAATGCCGCAGCTGACCCAGCAATCGGCCCAGATGACCCAAGCCAAACTGGAAAGCGCCGTACCAGTAGTCAACAAGCTGCTGGAAGACATGACCAACGAGTTGGCACCGAAAGGCGCTGCCCCGGCCAAGAAAAAGCCGTAAGCGGAGTTCGTGATGACCATGCAACAACGCATCGAATCGACGCTGGCCCTGCTTCAGCCTGAGCACCTGCAAGTGCTGGACGAAAGCCACATGCACAGTCGCGGGTTACAGACGCACTTCAAGGCAGTGGTGGTCAGCGCGCAGTTCGACGGCCTGAACCGGGTCAAGCGCCACCAGAAAGTCTACGGCACGCTCGGTGAGCTGATGGGCGAGTTCCATGCGTTGGCGCTGCACACCTACACCCCGCAGGAATGGGCAGAGATTGGCGCCGCCCCGGCATCGCCGACCTGTGCCGGCGGTAGCAAACACTGAGGATTGCGAGGGCTGCTGTGGCGAGGGAGCTTGCTCCCGCTGGAGTGCGCAGCACTCCCAAGATGCGAGTTTTGCGACTGCTTCGCAGCCGAGCGGGAGCAAGCTCCCTCGCCACAGGGTTTCGACAGATCCTAAAACCGCTGTGTTTTTGCTAGAATCCGCAACGCGCCGCTCACCCGGCGCGTTTTTTTTTGAATCCGGTTCACCCTTTGCGAGGGTAGCCACCTGGAGAAATACCCATGACACAACCGATTGTCGTGGCGGCACTGTATAAGTTCGTCACCCTCGAAGATTACGTTGACCTGCGCGAGCCGCTGCTGCAAGCGATGGTCGACAATCAGATCAAAGGCACCCTGCTGATTGCCGAAGAAGGCATCAACGGCACGGTGTCCGGCACCCGCGAAGGCATCGACGGCCTGCTCGCGTGGCTCAAGAACGATCCGCGCATGGTCGACATCGACCACAAGGAATCGTATTGCGACGAGCAGCCGTTCTATCGCACCAAAGTCAAACTGAAAAAAGAGATCGTCACCCTCGGTGTCGAAGGCGTCGACCCGAACAAAAAGGTCGGCACCTATGTTGATCCGCAAGACTGGAACGCGTTGATCAGCGACCCGGAAGTGCTGTTGATCGACACGCGCAACGATTACGAAGTGTCGATCGGCACCTTCGAAGGCGCCATTGATCCGAAAACCACCAGTTTTCGCGAGTTTCCCGACTACATCAAAGAACACTTCGATCCGGCCGTGCACAAGAAGGTCGCGATGTTCTGCACCGGTGGCATTCGTTGCGAGAAAGCCTCGAGCTACATGCTCGGCGAAGGGTTCGAAGAGGTCTACCACCTTAAGGGTGGCATTCTGAAGTACCTCGAAGAGGTGCCGCAGGAAGAAACCAAGTGGCAGGGCGACTGCTTCGTGTTCGACAACCGCGTGACCGTGCGTCACGACCTCAGCGAAGGCGACTACGATCAATGTCATGCCTGCCGCACACCGGTCAGCGTTGAAGATCGCGCTTCCGAGCATTACGTGGCCGGCATCAGCTGCCCGCATTGCTGGGACACACTGAGCGAAAAAACCCGCCGCAGCGCCATCGATCGGCAGAAGCAGATCGAACTGGCCAAGGCGCGCAACCAGCCGCACCCGATCGGCTACAACTACAAGCAAGCATCCACCGAGGCTTAACCATGTCTGCGCGCCTGCTCTATGTGATGGATCCGATGTGTTCGTGGTGCTGGGGTTTTGCTCCGGTGGCCAAGGCATTGGTCGAGCAGGCGCAAGCAGCCGGGGTGGAGTTGCATCTGGTGGTCGGTGGTTTGCGCACCGGCAGCGGCTCGGCGCTGGAGCCGACTACGCGTCGCTACATTCTTGAACACTGGCAAGCGGTCACCGAGGCCACCGGCCAACCGTTCAAGTTTGAAGGTGCGTTGCCTGACGGTTTTGTCTACGACACTGAGCCGGCCTGCCGTGCGATCGTTACCGCGCGCAGTCTGGCACCGGATTGCGCATGGAAACTGGTCGGGCTGATCCAGCAAGCGTTTTACGTTGAAGGTCGCGATGTCACCCAGGCCAGTGTTTTGGTCGAACTGGCGGAACAGGCCGGCGTGCCGCGTATCGAATTCGCTGCGTTGTTCGATCATGCCGACCAGCACAAAGCGACTCAGGCCGATTTCAGTTGGGTGCAGGATCTGGGCATCGCCGGTTTTCCGACCCTGCTCGCCGAACGCAACGGTCAACTGGCGCTGCTGACCAACGGTTATCAACCGCTCAGCGAGCTGTCGCCCTTGCTCGGCCGCTGGCTGGAGCGTGCGGCCTGTGTCTGACCGGGCCGATGACACGCCAGCCGTAAAGCGTGTCGACCGGCTGAGCTGGGCAGAAGTCCGGCGCCTGGCACTGACTCACAAAAAATCCCTGTGGATCGCCAATGGCGTGGCCGTGCTGGCGACGTTGTGCAGTGTGCCGATTCCATTGCTGTTGCCGCTGCTGGTGGACGAAGTCCTGCTCGGCCACGGCGATGCGGCACTGAAAGTCATGAACCATGTGCTGCCGACGATGTGGCAGCAAGCAGCCGGCTATATCGGCCTGATGCTGCTGGTGACCCTTACCCTGCGTTGCAGCTCGCTGTGCTTTGGTGTGTTGCAGTCGCGACTGTTTGCGCGGCTGGCCAAAGACATCGTCTACCGCATCCGCGTGCGCCTGATCGAGCGGCTCAAGCGGATTTCCCTCGGTGAATACGAAAGCCTCGGTAGCGGCACAGTGACCACGCACCTGGTCACCGATCTGGATACCCTCGACAAATTCGTCGGCGAAACCCTCAGCCGCTTTCTGGTGGCGATGCTGACGCTGGTCGGCACCGCGAGCATCCTGATGTGGATGCACTGGAAACTGGCGCTGCTGATTCTGCTGTTCAACCCGCTGGTGATCTACGCCACGGTGCAGTTGGGCAAGCGCGTCAAACACCTGAAGAAACTCGAGAACGACAGCACCTCGCGCTTCACCCAGGCGTTGAGCGAAACCCTCGATGCGATTCAGGAAATCCGTGCCGGCAACCGTCAGGGCTTCTTCCTCGGGCGGCTCGGTTTACGTGCGCAGGAAGTGCGCAATTACGCGGTCAATTCGCAGTGGAAAACCGACGCCTCCAACCGTGCCAGCGGTTTGCTGTTTCAGTTCGGCATCGATATCTTCCGTGCGGCGGCGATGCTCACGGTGTTGTTCTCCGACCTGTCGATCGGCCAGATGCTCGCGGTGTTCAGTTACCTGTGGTTCATGATCGGCCCGGTCGAACAACTGCTCAATCTGCAATACGCCTATTACGCGGCGGGCGGCGCGCTGGCGCGGATCAATGAACTGCTGGCGCGTGCCGATGAGCCGCAATATCCCGGCGGTGTCGATCCGTTCAAGGGTCGTGACACCGTTGGTATTCAGGTGCAGGGCCTGAGCTTCGGCTACGGCGATGAACTGGTGCTGGATCAGCTGAATCTGTCGATTGCTCCCGGTGAAAAAGTCGCGATTGTCGGCGCCAGTGGCGGCGGCAAAAGTACCCTCGTGCAATTGCTGCTCGGGCTGTATACGCCACTGTCCGGCACCATCCGTTTCGGCGGTTCGACCCAGCAGGACATCGGCCTGGAAACGGTTCGCGAAAACGTCGCGGTGGTGTTGCAGCACCCGGCGCTGTTCAACGACACCGTGCGCGCCAACCTGACCATGGGCCGCACCCGCAGCGATGAAGCCTGCTGGCAGGCTTTGGGAATCGCTCAGCTCGAAGCGACCATCCGTGCTTTGCCCAATGGTCTGGACAGTATCGTTGGCCGCTCCGGCGTGCGCTTGTCGGGCGGGCAACGCCAACGTCTGGCCATCGCGCGGATGATTCTCGCCGAGCCGAAAGTCGTCATCCTCGACGAAGCCACCTCGGCCCTCGACGCCGCCACCGAGTACAACCTGCATCAAGCCATGGCGCGTTTCCTCAATGGCCGCACCACGCTGATCATTGCTCACCGACTGTCGGCGGTGAAACAGGCCGATCGCGTGTTGGTGTTCGATGGTGGCCAAGTCGCCGAAGATGGCGATCATCAGCAATTGATTGCCGACGGCGGTCTGTATGCCAAGCTTTATGGTCACCTGCAGCAGATACAGCGCCCTTGAGTTTCGTGCCGGTTTCTGTGCTTAGTGCTTGAATTGCATTGAGTAAAATCACTCGGAACGCCCGCACAGTCCCGCCCTTTGCACAATCGATCTGGAGGACGGCCAAGCTGTCCCTTTGACTTGGCGAAAATTAGCCTAGGCTGAGCTGTCAGGAGCGGGATTTTCCGGTGTTCATCTGGCAGTGCTTGCGCAAGGGATCTCATGAAGCAAAAGCGGACTCTCGGAACGCCACGGTTGTTGGGCATCGTCTGGCCATTTATTGCCGTCGTGTTGTTTCAAGCGTTATTGGGCGGCGTGAGTCTTTACGTGCTCTCGGCGGTTCGCGGTTACGTCGCCGGCGAAAGCCTCTGGTCCAAGGGCCAGAAAGACGCGATCTACTATCTCAATCTCTACGCCGACAGCCGCGACGAGGCGATCTTCCTCAAGTACCGCACCGCGATTGCCGTGCCGCAAGGCGGGCACCAGTTGCGTCTGGCGCTGGATCATCAGCCGCCGGATCTGGCTGCGGCGCGCGAAGGCATTCTCAAGGGTGGCAACCACCCGGACGACGTTTCCAGCGTGATCTGGCTGTACCTCAACTTCCGCCATTTCAGTTATCTGGAGACCGCGATTGACCGCTGGACGGTCGGTGACGCCTATCTGGTTGAGCTGGATAACGTGGCGCAAGAGATGCACCGCAGCATTTCGCAGAACACCGCCAGTAACGCCGATATCCAGCGCTGGAAGGCGCGGATTTTCGCCATCAACGATGGCGTGACCCCGGCAGCGAAAGCCTTCAGCGATGCCCTGGGCGAAGGCTCGCGGATGATCCTGCGGCTGCTGCTATTGACCAATCTCGCCACGGCGCTGGGGCTGATCGTGCTGGCCCTGTGGCGCACGCACAAGTTGCTCAAACAGCGCCATGCCTTTGCCGAGGCACTGCAACTGGAGAAGGATCGGGCGCACGTTACCTTGCATTCGATCGGTGATGGCGTCATCACCACCGACGTCAGCGGTGCCATCGATTACATGAACCCGGCCGCTGAAGCCATGACCCACTGGAAGGCCGAACAGGCGGCGGGTTTGCCGCTGGCGGCATTGTTCAATCTGCTCGACGACAACGCCCAGTCTGAAGGGCTGACCCTGATCGAGCACATTCTCAGCGGCAAGCTCACTGGCGGCAGCGAGCATTCGAAACTGATCCAGCGCCTCGATGGCACAACGTTGTCAGTGACCCTGGTCGGCGCGCCGATCCGCAATGCCGGCAAGGTCAGCGGCACGGTGTTGGTGTTGCACGACATGACACAGGAGCGGCAATACATCGCCAATCTATCGTGGCAGGCCACCCATGACGCACTGACCGGGCTGGCCAACCGTCGTGAGTTCGAATATCGCCTGGAACAGGCGCTGCACAAGCTCTCGCGCCATTCCGGGCGGCATGCTCTGATGTTCCTCGATCTCGATCAGTTCAAACTGGTCAACGACACCTGTGGTCACGCTGCCGGCGATGAGCTGTTGCGACACATTTGTACGCTGCTGCAATCGGGGCTGCGCGAGGGCGATACGCTGGCGCGACTCGGCGGTGATGAGTTCGGCATTTTGCTGGAGAACTGCGCACCGGATGCGGCGGAAAAGATTGCCGAGGCGCTGCGCCAGACTGTGCAGAATCTGCACTTTGTCTGGAAGGGCCGGCCGTTCCTGACCACGGTGAGCATTGGCCTGGTGCATATCGCGCAGATCCCGACGACCCTTGAAGCCTCATTGCGCGCCGCCGATATGGCCTGCTACATGGCCAAGGAAAAGGGCCGCAACCGCGTGCAGGTCTATCACGCTGACGATTCCGAGCTGTCGCTGCGCTTTGGTGAGATGGCCTGGGTGCAACGCCTGCACATGGCGCTGGAAGAAAACCGCTTTTGCCTGTACGCCCAGGAAATCGCACCGCTCAAGCCGGGTGACGACAAGGGTGGGCACATCGAGATTCTCCTGCGTTTGCACGATGAAGCCGGGCGGATGATCTTGCCGGACAGTTTCATTCCGGCGGCCGAGCGCTATGGCTTGATGAGTCAACTGGACCGTTGGGTAGTTCAGAACGTATTTAAGGTTATTGCTCAATGTATTGCACAAGAACATGAAGCGCCTTTAGCAATGTGTGCGATTAATCTGTCAGGCATTACTATAGGAGATGACGCGTTTTTGAACTTTCTGCGAGAACAGTTTGTTAACTACGCAATACCGCCTGAAATGATTTGTTTTGAAATTACAGAAACCAGTGCAATTTCAAATCTCGGCAGTGCAATCCGATTTATTAATGAACTCAAAGGCTTAGGTTGCTATTTTTCGTTAGATGACTTTTGCGCCGGAATGTCTTCATTCGCTTATCTGAAACATTTGCCTGTAGACTTCCTGAAGATCGACGGGAGTTTCGTAAAGGATATGCTGGACGACCCGATTAACCGCGCAATGGTCGAAGTGATCAATCACATCGGGCATGTCATGGGTAAGCAGACAATTGCCGAGTTTGTTGAAACAACCCAGATCGAGCAGGCATTGCTTGAAATTGGTGTGGATTACGCTCAGGGTTATGTTATAGAACGCCCACAGTTGTTTACCTGTGACAGTTTGCAAAGTCGGCCCGCCAGACCGCAACCGCTGTTGTTCAAGGCGCCTGGCACGTTCCGTTGAAGTCTCTCGCCGATCCTTACAATCACAAATCAAAAGGAGCCGAACAGTGATCGACACATTCAACCGAACCGGACCACTCATGGAAGCTGCAAGTTATCCTGGCTGGGCACAACAGCTGATTCAGGATTGCAGCGAGAGCAAGCGCCGGGTTGTCGAACATGAACTTTACCTGCGCATGCGTGATAACAAGCTCAGCGCCAGAACCATGCGTCAGTACCTGATCGGGGGCTGGCCGGTGGTTGAGCAGTTCGCGTTGTACATGGCGCAGAACCTCACCAAAACCAGGTTTGCCCGTCACCCGGGTGAAGACATGGCGCGGCGCTGGCTGATGCGCAATATCCGTGTTGAACTCAATCACGCGGATTACTGGGTGCACTGGAGTCGTGCCCATGGCGTCAGCCTGGAAGACCTCCAGGCCCAGCATGTGCCGCCCGAGTTGCATGCCTTGAGTCATTGGTGCTGGCACACCAGCTCAGCGGATTCGCTGATCGTGGCCATCGCGGCCACCAATTATGCGATCGAAGGCGCGACCGGGGAGTGGTCGGCGCTGGTCTGCTCCACGGGCGTGTATGCCGCAGCGTTTCCCGAAGAGGATCGCAAGCGCGCGATGAAGTGGCTGAAGATGCACGCTCAGTACGACGACGCCCATCCTTGGGAAGCGCTGGAAATTATCTGCACCCTGGCCGGGATGAACCCGAGCAAAGCGTTGCAGGCCGAGTTGCGTCAGGCCGTCTGCAAGAGCTACGACTACATGTATCTGTTTCTGGAGCGTTGCATGCAACTGGAAACGTCGGAACGCTTGCTGGTCAACCGAGAGCGCAGAACTGTAGTCGAAAGCTGATTTCGGCTTCACGCAAAACCAATGTGGGAGCGAGCCTGCTCGCGAAAGCGGTGTGTCAGTCAACTCATGTTGAATGGCATATCGCATTCGCGAGCAGGCTCGCTCCCACACTGTTCTTTGGTGTCTGGAAAGACTTAGCCCGCCATCGCCAAGCGGTTGCGACCCTCGCGCTTGGCGACATACAGCGCACTGTCGGCGCGACGCAGCAAGCTGTCGGCCGATTCGCCCGGCAACAACGTCGAACATCCCAGGCTCACCGTCAATTCAATCAACTGTCCATCCGCATAGTATTCGGCTGCCTGCGTCGCATAACGCAGGCGTTCGCCGACCATTGCCGCCGCATCCCGGCTGGTGTTGGACAGCAGCACCAGAAACTCTTCGCCACCGTAACGGAACACCATGTCGACGTTGCGCAGTTGCGCCTTGATTGTCGCTGCGATGGCTTTAAGCACGTCATCGCCGGCGCTGTGGCCATGGCTGTCGTTGACTCGTTTGAAGTGGTCGATATCGAGCATCAGCAGCGACAACGGTTGTTGATGTCGGCGAGACATATCGATCTCCCGCTGCAGGGTTTGCTCCATGGCGATGCGGTTGCCGGCGCCGGTCAGCGGATCGCGCAGGGCACTCTGAGTCGCCTCGCGATAAAGCAGCGCGTTGCGCATCGGGTACAGCAGGGAGGACAGCAGCGATTCCAGCTGACCTTGTTCCTCGTCGTTGAAGCGTTGATTGCGGCGGAACACCAGTTCGCCCATGTGCTCGCCTTCGTGGCTCAAGGTGTAGCTGATCGAGTGATGGCCGCGAGCGCCGAACTCCAGGCGCAGGTCACTGCCCTTGTGCGCGTAGCTCAAGGCGTCCAGCGGCACGAGGCGCTGAACTTCGCGGAAAAACAGACCGAGGATGCGTTGCGGTTCGAGGCTGGTTTGCAGTTGCAGGCTCATTTGCTGGCGCAGTTGCGCCAGGCTGGCCGGTCGCTCCAGGAGGGGAGGCAGTTGACCAAAGCCCAGGCGTTGCAATTTGGCACTGTCAAAGTCAATTGCATTGGTCTGGGAGGGTGATTTCATATGGCGTGAGCCCCTAAAGCAGTAAGTCTGTCTTACAGGCTGGGTGAGAGCGGCTATGGGCTGCGCGTCATACTGATCCATCAGTCCCGTAGGACATTTGGCGTAAGTTTAGTCTGCCTGAAGACGAATAGTCAGCTATCGAAATCGGCCTTGCCCCAGTGCCTTCACACGGCATGCTTTGAAGGAAATTAGAGCGAAAGTCGTGCCATTCGGTTCGGTTTTATTTAAACCGTTTGTAATCAATGGCTTGGCTGGCTAGAAGGAAGGAAGGTGCTGGAAAATTGACTGGTGTATGACAGCCGTGAGCGGCAAATACCAGCCGCGACAGGAATCTGCCGCGGCAACAAAAGCGACGTATGGTTACTGCGCGTTGAACGCCTGGCCGTTGATGCCGGTGCTGTCCGGCCCCATCAGGTACAGGTAGACCGGCATGATTTCCTCAGGCGTCGGATTGTTCAACGGGTTTTCCCCCGGATACGCCTGGGCGCGCATGCTGGTGCGCGTGCCACCCGGGTTGATGCTGTTGGAGCGTACTGGCGCGACGCCGTCGACTTCGTCGGCCAGGGTTTGCATCAGGCCTTCGGTGGCGAACTTCGACACGCCGTAGGCGCCCCAGTAAGCACGGCCCTTGCGTCCGACGCTGCTGGAGGTGAACACCACGGAGGCATCCTGCGACAGCTTGAGCAGCGGCAACAAGGTGCTGGTCAGCATAAACATGGCGTTGACGTTAACCTGCATGACACGCATGAAGTTTTCGCCGGACAACTGCTCGATCGGCGTGCGCGGGCCGATGATCGAAGCGTTGTGCAGCAGGCCGTCGAGGTGGCCGAACTCGGTCTCGATCATTGCCGCCAGCTCATCGTATTGATGGGGCAGGGCGGTTTCCAGGTTGAACGGAATCACGGCCGGTTGCGGATGGCCGGCGGCCTCGATCTCGTCGTAGACCTGGGTCAGATTTGCTTCGGTCTTGCCCAGTAGCAACACGGTCGCGCCGTGGGCCGCATAGGTTTTCGCGGCAGCCGCGCCAATGCCACGACCGGCACCGGTGACCAGAATGACCCGATCCTTGAGCAATTCGGGACGAGCGGAATAATCAAACATAAAAACCTCACAATCCGTTAATAGCTAAAAGATCGCAGCCTGCGGCAGCTCCTACAGGACAGTGATGATCTGTAGGAGCTGTCGCAGGCTGCGATCTTTTGACCTTGATCAGCAACTGCAAAGCGCGCTATCGAGCACCTTGCGCAACTCCGACGGATGATCCACCACCACATCCGCGCCCCAATGCCGCGGGTTGTCGTCCGGGTGGATGTAGCCGAATGTCACCGCCGCCGTTTTCGTGCCGGCATCGCGTCCCGATTCGATATCACGCAGATCATCGCCGACAAACAGCACCGTCGACGGATCCAGATCAAGCATTTTGCACGCAAGGATCAACGGCTCCGGATCCGGCTTGCTGTTCTTCACGTGATCCGGGCAGATCAGCAAGGCCGAACGCTCAGCCAATCCCAGTTGCTGCATGATCGGCTCGGCAAAACGCAGCGGCTTGTTGGTGACCACGCCCCAGATCAGGTTGGCCTTTTCGATATCGGCGAGCAATTCGCCCATGCCGTCGAACAGTTTGCTGTGCACGGCGCAGCCGACCAGATAGCGCTCGAGGAACTCCAGGCGAAGTTCTTCGAAGCCCGGCGATTCCGGGTCCATCGAGAACGTCACCGCGACCATGGCTTTGGCGCCACCGGAGATCTCGTCGCGGATGTGCTTGTCGTTCATTGGCGGCAAGCCACGATCGGCGCGCATGGCCTGGCAGATGGCGATGAAGTCCGGCGCCGTGTCGAGCAGGGTGCCGTCCATGTCGAAAAGAACTGCTCTGATCGCCATCGGCTTACTCCTCGCGCAGGGTCTGGATCATGTAGTTGACGTCAACGTCGTTGGCGAGCTTGTAGTGCTTGGTCAGCGGGTTGTAGGTCAGGCCGATGATGTCCTTGACGGTCAGGCCGGCCATGCGGCTCCAGGCACCCAGCTCGGACGGGCGGATGAATTTCTTGAAGTCGTGGGTGCCACGCGGCAGCAGCTTCATGATGTATTCGGCGCCGACGATGGCGAACAGGTACGCCTTCGGGTTGCGGTTGATGGTCGAGAAGAACACCTGGCCACCCGGCTTGACCATGCGGAAACAGGCGCGGATCACCGACGACGGATCCGGCACGTGCTCGAGCATTTCCAGGCAAGTGACCACGTCGAACTGCTCGGGCATTTCTTCGGCCAGGGCTTCGGCGGTGATCTGGCGGTATTCGACGCTGACGCCGGATTCCAGCTGATGCAGTTGCGCGACCGCCAGCGGCGCTTCGCCCATGTCGATACCCATTACGGTGGCGCCACGCTGGGCCATGGCTTCGCTGAGGATGCCGCCGCCGCAACCGACGTCGAGGACTTTCTTGCCGGCCAGATTGACCCGCTCGTCAATCCAGTTGACCCGCAGCGGGTTGATGTCGTGCAGTGGTTTGAACTCGCTTTCGCGGTCCCACCAGCGATGGGCCAGGGCTTCGAATTTGGCGATTTCGGCGTGGTCGACGTTGCTCATGTTCAATCCTCTAAAACTTTAAAAGTGCTGTAGCCCCGGCATTTGCGCCGGGGTGTTTACGATTCGGTATGGCCGCTGATGCGCTGGCCCCAGGTCCGGGCGGTGGCGCCCAGTTGCTCTTCGTCCATGCGCGTCAGGCGCCGGTCGTCGAGCAGTTGTTTGCCGGCGACCCACAGATGTTTCACGCAATCGCGACCGGTGGCATATATAAGCTGCGAAACCGGGTCATACACCGGTTGCTGCGCCAGACCGGACAGGTCGAAAGCGACCATGTCCGCGGCTTTGCCGATCTCCAGCGAGCCGACTTGCGCTTCGATCCCCAGCGCCCGCGCGCCATTCAGGGTGGCCATGCGCAGTGCGCGATGGGCGTCCAGCGCCGTGGCCGAACCGGCGACGGCTTTGGCCAGCAGGGCGGCGGTGCGGGTTTCGCCGAGCAGGTCGAGATCATTGTTGCTCGCCGCGCCATCGGTGCCGACCGCGACATTGACGCCAGCCTGCCACAAACGCTCGACCGGGCAGAAACCGCTGGCCAGTTTGAGGTTCGATTCCGGGCAGTGGATCACGCTGGTGTTGCTTTCTACCAGCAACGCCAGGTCGTCATCGCTGATCTGGGTCATGTGCACGGCCTGGAAGCGCGGGCCAAGCAGGCCCAGACGACCGAGGCGCGCGAGCGGACGTTCGCCGCGCTGCTCCAGCGCCTGCTGGACTTCGAAAGTGGTTTCGTGGACATGCATATGGATCGAAGCGTCGAGCTCCTCGGCAATCACGCGGATTTTCTCGAGGTTCTCGTCGCCGACGGTGTACGGTGCATGGGGGCCGAAGGTGATCTTGATGCGTTCGTGATGCTTCAGATCGCCGAACAATTCAACGCCCTGACGAATGGCTTCATCGGCGCTGCTGGCGCCCGGAATCGGGAAATCGAGGATCGGAATGGCGATCTGCGCGCGAATGCCGCTGTTGTGCACGCGCTCGCTGGCGACTTTCGGGAAGAAATACATGTCCGAGAAACAGGTGATGCCACCTTTGATCTGCTCGGCGATGGCCAGGTCGGTGCCATCACGGACGAAATCTTCATCGACCCATTTGGCTTCGGCCGGCCAGATGTGGTTTTCCAGCCAGGTCATCAGCGGCAGATCGTCGGCCAGGCCACGGAACAGCGTCATTGCCGCATGGCCGTGTGCATTGATCAGGCCTGGAGCGAGCAGCACGTCCGGCAATTCGCGGACTTCTGTAGCGTTACACTTCAATGCTTCGGCGCGGGGGCCGATAAACACGATGCGACCGTCGCGGATGCCCAGGCCGTGCTCCTTGAGCACGACGCCTGCCGGTTCGACGGGTACCAGCCAGGTCGGCAGCAATAATAAGTCGAGCGCAATGGCAGGTTTCGGCATCGAGGGTCGGTTCCAGTGCTTTTGTAAAGGATGGCGAAGTATACCCGAGCGTCTTCGCGGGGGGATCGCTATAATCGGCGGCTTTTGTTCATGAGTGCGGGGTGAGGGATGCGCGATCGACTGTTGGCTGCGGAGAAAGTAAAGGCCATCGATTGGCGAGATGGCGCGCTCCACCTGCTGGATCAGCGTATTTTGCCGTTCGAAGAAACCTGGATCGCCTACACCAGCGCCGCCGGCGTGGCTGAGGCGATTCGCTCGATGGTGGTGCGCGGTGCGCCGGCCATCGGCATCAGCGCGGCCTATGGCATTGTGCTGGCGGCCCGTGCCCGCGTGGCCGAAGGTGGCGACTGGGCTGCGGCGCTGGAGGCTGATTTCGCGCTGCTGGCCGATTCTCGGCCGACCGCGGTCAATCTGTTCTGGGCGCTCGGGCGCATGCACGATCGCCTTGATCGTCTGAAAGACAACGCCGACCCGCTGGCGGCGCTGGAAGCCGAAGCCATTGCCATTCATGAAAGCGATCGCGAAGCCAACCTGACCATGGCCCAGCTCGGCGTTGATCTGATCCGCAAGCATCAGGGCAATGCGCAGGCGATTCTGACCCACTGCAACACTGGCGCGCTGGCTACCGGCGGGTTCGGTACGGCGCTGGGGGTGATTCGCGCGGCTTATCTGGAAGGCATGGTCGAGCGTGTTTACGCCGATGAAACCCGTCCATGGCTGCAGGGCTCGCGCCTGACCGCTTGGGAACTGGCCAACGAAGGCATTCCGGTGACCCTGAATGCCGACTCCGCTGCCGCGCACATCATGAAAACCAAAGGCGTGACCTGGGTGATTGTCGGCGCTGACCGCATCACCGCCAATGGCGACGTGGCGAACAAGATCGGCACCTATCAACTGGCGGTCAACGCCATGCACCACGGCGTGCGTTTCATGGTGGTGGCGCCAAGTTCGACCATCGACATGAATCTGGCCAGCGGTGACGACATCCCGATCGAGGAACGTGACGGCGCCGAGTTGCTGGAAGTGGGTGGCAAGCGCGTCGGCGCGGACGTTGAAGCTTTCAACCCGGTGTTTGACGTGACGCCGGCCGACCTGATCGACGCGATCGTTACCGAGAAAGGCATCGTCGAGCGTCCGGATACCGCGAAAATGGCCCAGTTGATGTGCCGCAAGCGCCTGCATTGATGCGGTGATACTCAATGTAGGAGCTGCCGAAGGCTGCGATCTTTTGATCTTGCTTTTTAGAGGCTGGGATCAAAAGATCGCAGCCTTTGGCAGCTCCTACAGGTGCGCGTCCCCCTAAAAGTCAATAAACATCCCCAAACCAAGCCTCAATTCTGCATTCAACGAAGCTCTGAGCTTCTCTCGTCCTCGTTAAGCCTGTCACCGGTCAACTAACTATGCTCCATGCGCATCAGGGGGATAGGTGCGTGGCGGCTCTTGTGATAACATCCGGCGTTTTCCGAGGCAGCTCCACGGAGCTGTCTTTACTGCGCAAATCCGCGATCCAATGTTGATTTGTCGTAAGTCGGCGCATGGCACTCGGCCTGCCCCGACGAGCTTCGTTGGTCCCATATGGATATGACGAAGTTTCACCAGAAAAAGGAATCAGGCTTCTCATGGGCGAACTGGCCAAAGAAATCCTCCCGGTCAATATCGAAGACGAGCTGAAACAGTCCTACCTCGACTACGCGATGAGCGTGATCGTCGGCCGTGCACTGCCGGATGCGCGCGATGGCCTCAAGCCCGTGCACCGTCGCGTACTGTTCGCGATGAGCGAGCTGGGCAACGACTTCAACAAGCCGTACAAGAAATCTGCCCGTGTTGTCGGCGACGTGATCGGTAAGTATCACCCGCACGGTGATACCGCGGTCTACGACACTATCGTTCGTATGGCTCAGCCTTTCTCCCTGCGTTACCTGCTGGTCGACGGTCAGGGCAACTTCGGTTCGGTCGACGGCGATAACGCTGCGGCCATGCGATACACCGAAGTGCGCATGACCAAGCTGGCGCACGAGCTGCTGGCTGACCTGCACAAGGAAACCGTGGACTGGGTGCCGAACTACGACGGCACCGAAATGATCCCGGCGGTCATGCCGACCCGTATCCCCAACCTGCTGGTCAACGGCTCCAGCGGTATCGCCGTGGGCATGGCGACCAACATTCCGCCGCACAACCTCGGTGAAGTCATCGACGGTTGCCTGGCGCTCATCGACAACCCCGAGTTGACCGTCGATGAACTGATGCAATACATCCCTGGTCCGGACTTCCCGACGGCGGCGATCATCAACGGTCGCGCCGGCATCATCGAAGCCTACCGTACCGGTCGTGGCCGCATTTACATGCGCGCCCGCTCGATCATCGAAGACATCGACAAAGTCGGTGGTCGTCAGCAGATCGTCATCACCGAACTCCCTTACCAGTTGAACAAGGCGCGTCTGATCGAGAAGATCGCCGAGCTGGTCAAAGAGAAGAAGCTCGAAGGCATCACCGAACTGCGCGACGAGTCCGACAAGGACGGTATGCGCGTCGTGATCGAACTGCGTCGCGGCGAAGTGCCTGAGGTGATCCTCAACAACCTCTACGCCCAGACCCAGTTGCAATCGGTATTCGGCATCAACATCGTGGCACTGATCGACGGCCGCCCACGCATCCTGAATCTCAAGGATCTGCTGGAAGCCTTCGTCCGTCACCGTCGCGAAGTCGTTACCCGCCGTACCGTGTTCGAACTGCGCAAGGCACGCGAGCGTGGTCACATCCTCGAAGGTCAGGCCGTTGCTCTGTCGAACATCGACCCGGTGATTGCTCTGATCAAGGCTTCGCCGACGCCGTCGGAAGCTAAAGAAGCGCTGGTCAGCACGCCGTGGGAATCCTCGGCAGTGGTGGCGATGGTTGAGCGTGCCGGTGCCGATTCGTGCCGTCCGGAAAACCTTGATCCGCAATACGGTCTGCGCGAAGGCAAATACTTCCTGTCGCCAGAACAGGCGCAAGCCATTCTGGAACTGCGTCTGCACCGTCTGACCGGTCTGGAACACGAAAAACTGCTGGCCGAGTATCAAGAGATCCTCAACCAGATCGGCGAGCTGATCCGCATCCTCAACAGCGCCGTGCGCCTGATGGAAGTGATCCGCGAAGAGCTGGAAGTGATCCGCGCTGAATATGGCGACCAGCGTCGTACCGAGATTCTCGATGCCCGTCTCGACCTGACCCTGGGCGACATGATCCCGGAAGAAGAGCGCGTCGTGACCATCTCCCACGGTGGCTACGCCAAGACCCAGCCATTGGCTGCGTACCAGGCTCAGCGTCGTGGCGGTAAAGGCAAGTCGGCGACCGGCGTCAAGGATGAGGACTACATCGCTCACCTGCTGGTCGCCAACAGCCACACCACGCTGCTGCTGTTCTCCAGCAAGGGCAAGGTGTACTGGCTCAAGACCTACGAGATTCCGGAAGCGTCCCGCGCGGCCCGTGGTCGTCCGCTGGTCAACCTCTTGCCGTTGAGCGAGGGTGAATACATCACCACCATGCTGCCGGTCGATCTCGAAGCCATGAAGCGTCAGGCTGATGAAGAAGAAGCCGAAGGCGCCGAGGCTGATGTAGAAGAGATCGAAAACAGCAACGAAACCGACGAAGAGCGTCGCGCCCGCATCAAGGCTGCCGACCGCAAGAAAGCCCCGTTCATCTTCATGTCGACCGCCAACGGTACCGTGAAGAAGACCCCGCTGGTGGCCTTCAGCCGTCAGCGCAGCGTCGGCTTGATCGCGCTGGAACTGGACGAAGGCGACATCCTGATCTCCGCCGCCATCACCGATGGCGAGCAGGAAATCATGCTGTTCTCCGACGGCGGCAAAGTGACTCGCTTCAAGGAATCCGAAGTTCGCGCCATGGGCCGTACCGCCCGCGGTGTGCGTGGCATGCGTCTGCCAGAAGGGCAGAAGCTGATCTCCATGCTGATTCCGGAAGAAGGCAGCGAAATCCTCACGGCGTCCGAGCGCGGCTACGGCAAGCGCACGGCGATCACCGAGTTCCCTGAATACAAGCGTGGCGGTCAGGGCGTTATTGCCATGGTCAGCAACGAGCGTAACGGCCGTCTGGTCGGCGCGGTTCAGGTGCAGGACGGTGAAGAGATCATGCTGATCTCCGATCAGGGCACCCTGGTGCGTACCCGTGTCGACGAAGTGTCGAGCCTGGGTCGTAACACTCAAGGTGTGACGCTGATCAAGCTGGCCAAGGACGAAACCCTGGTCGGTCTGGAGCGGGTTCAGGAGCCTTCGGAAGTTGAAGGTGAAGAGCTTGAGGGTGAAGAGGGCGAGGAATTCGAAGGCACTGTCGTGAACGACGATGCTGGCGAAGACCAGCAACTCGACGCCGCAGCAGACGAAGAACCGCAAGAATAAGCGGACAAACGAGGGGGCGGATGAGAATTCGCCCCCTTGTTATTTGTCCGGTATGAAATTTCGACATCATGGAGATCCCCTGTGGGAGCGAGCCTGCTCGCGAATGCAGGCGCTGCGGTACCTCTGACGCACCGCGGTGATGCATTCGCGAGCAGGCTCGCTCCCACAGGGCCGTGTTGATCGGTAGTGTGATTTATTGCGTGATACCACCAAATCAGAGCGAGATTGGATGTGAGCAAGCGAGCCTATAACTTCTGCGCCGGTCCTGCGGCGCTTCCTGAAGCTGTCCTGCAGCGCGCCCAAGGGGAACTCCTTGATTGGCACGGCAAGGGTCTGTCGGTCATGGAAATGAGCCATCGCAGCGATGAGTTCGTGTCCATTGCCACCCAGGCCGAGCAGGATCTGCGTGACCTGCTGAATATCCCGTCGAACTATAAAGTGCTGTTTCTGCAGGGTGGCGCCAGCCAGCAATTTGCGCAGATTCCACTGAACCTGCTGCCGGAAGGCGGTTCTGCCGACTATATCGACACCGGTATCTGGTCGCAGAAAGCCATTGAAGAAGCTTCGCGCTACGGCCACGTCAACGTTGCCGCCACCGCCAAGCCTTACGACTATTTCGCCATTCCTGGCCAGAACGAGTGGAATCTGTCGAAAGACGCCGCTTACGTTCACTACGCACCGAACGAAACCATCGGCGGTCTGGAATTCCAGTGGATCCCTGAAACCGGTGACGTGCCGCTGGTGGCGGACATGTCTTCGGACATCCTCTCGCGTCCGGTCGATATTTCGCGTTTCGGCATGATCTACGCCGGCGCACAGAAAAACATCGGCCCGAGCGGTATCGTCGTCAACATCATCCGCGAAGACTTGCTGGGCAAGGCGCGCTCGCTGTGCCCGACCATGCTCGACTACAAGGTCGCGGCCGATAACGGCTCGATGTACAACACCCCGCCGACGTTGGCCTGGTACTTGTCCGGTCTGGTGTTCCAGTGGCTGAAAGAGCAGGGTGGCGTTGAAGCCATCGCCAAGCTCAACGACGTCAAGCAGCGCACGCTGTACGACTTCATCGACGCCAGCGGTCTTTACAGCAACCCGATCAACAAGTCGGATCGCTCGTGGATGAACGTGCCGTTCCGTCTGGCTGACGATCGTCTGGACAAGCCATTCCTCGCCGGCGCCGATGCGCGTGGTCTGCTCAACCTCAAGGGCCACCGCTCCGTGGGCGGTATGCGCGCCTCCATCTACAACGCCGTCGACATCACCGCCGTCAATGCGCTGGTGGCCTACATGGCTGAATTCGAGAAGGAACACGGCTGATGTCCGAGCAAGAACTCAAGGCACTGCGCGTTCGCATTGACGCTCTGGACACCAAAGTCCTTGAGCTGATCAGTGAGCGTGCGCGTTGCGCCCAGGAAGTCGCGCGAGTAAAGATGGCCTCGCTGGCCGAAGGCGAAGTGCCGGTGTTCTATCGTCCTGAGCGCGAAGCTCAGGTGCTCAAACGGGTGATGGAGCGCAACCAGGGGCCGCTGGGCAACGAAGAGATGGCGCGGTTGTTCCGCGAAATCATGTCGTCGTGCCTCGCGCTGGAGCAGCCGCTGAAAGTGGCTTACCTCGGCCCTGAAGGCACCTTCACCCAGGCTGCCGCGATGAAGCACTTCGGTCACGCGGTGATCAGCAAGCCGATGGCGGCGATTGATGAAGTGTTCCGTGAAGTGGCGGCTGGTGCGGTGAATTTTGGCGTGGTGCCGGTGGAAAACTCCACCGAAGGCGCGGTCAACCACACCCTCGACAGCTTCCTCGAGCACGACATGGTCATCTGTGGCGAAGTCGAGCTGCGTATTCACCATCACCTGTTGGTCGGTGAAAACACCAAGACTGACAGCATCAGCCGCATCTATTCCCATGCGCAGTCGCTGGCCCAGTGCCGCAAGTGGCTGGACGCGCACTACCCGAATGTCGAACGCGTCGCGGTGTCGAGCAACGCCGAAGCGGCCAAGCGGGTCAAGGGCGAGTGGAACTCGGCGGCGATTGCCGGCGACATGGCGGCCGGTCTGTATGGCCTGACCCGTCTGGCCGAGAAGATCGAAGACCGTCCGGACAATTCGACGCGCTTCCTGATGATCGGTAATCAGGAAGTGCCGCCGACCGGCGACGACAAGACCTCGATCATCGTTTCGATGAGCAACAAGCCGGGCGCGCTCCACGAGCTGCTGGTGCCGTTCCATGACAACGGGATCGACCTGACCCGGATCGAGACCCGTCCGTCGCGCAGCGGCAAATGGACCTACGTGTTCTTCATCGACTTCGTCGGCCACCACCGTGATCCGTTGATCAAAGGTGTGCTGGAAAAGATCAGTCAGGAAGCAGTAGCACTCAAAGTGCTGGGTTCCTACCCGAAAGCAGTTCTCTAAGGGCGGTAGCAAATGAGTGGCAACTTCCTCGCTCTGGCACAGCCGGGCGTGCAACAACTTTCGCCGTACGTTCCGGGCAAGCCTGTGGACGAACTGGCGCGCGAGCTGGACCTGGATCCGGCAAAAATCGTCAAACTGGCGAGCAACGAAAACCCGCTGGGCGCCAGTCCAAAAGCCTTGGCGGCCATCCGCGAAGAACTGGCCGAGCTGACCCGTTATCCGGACGGCAACGGTTTTGCGCTGAAATCCCTGCTGGCCGAGCAATGCCGCGTCGAGCTGAGCCAGGTCACCCTGGGCAACGGCTCCAACGACATTCTTGAGCTGGTTGCGCGTGCCTATCTGGCACCGGGCCTGAATGCGGTGTTCAGCGAACACGCATTCGCGGTGTATCCGATCGCCACTCAGGCGGTCGGCGCGCAGGCCAAAGTGGTGCCGGCCAAGGATTGGGGGCATGACCTGCCTGCAATGTTCGCGGCCATTGATGCCAATACCCGCGTCGTATTTATCGCCAACCCGAACAACCCGACCGGTACCTGGTTCGGCGCCGAGGCGCTGGACGAGTTTCTTCAGGATGTTCCGGAGCACGTTCTGGTGGTGCTGGACGAGGCGTACATCGAGTACGCCGAAGGCAGCGATCTGCCGGATGGCCTGGATTTCCTCGCCGCTTACCCGAACCTGCTGGTTTCGCGCACCTTCTCCAAGGCTTATGGTCTGGCGTCATTGCGTGTTGGCTACGGCCTGTCCACCCCGGTGGTGGCGGATGTGCTGAACCGTGTGCGTCAGCCGTTCAACGTCAACAGCCTCGCTTTGGCGGCGGCCTGTGCGGCGCTGAAGGACGAGGAATATCTGGCGCAAAGCCGTCAGCTCAACGAGTCAGGCATGCAGCAGTTGCAGACTGGTTTTCGTGAGTTGGGCCTTGGCTGGATCGAGTCCAAAGGTAACTTCATCTGCGTCGACCTCGGTCAAGTAGCCGCTCCGATATTTCAGGGCTTGCTGCGCGAAGGCGTGATCGTGCGTCCGGTGGCCAACTACGGCATGCCGAACCACCTGCGGGTGACCATCGGTCTGCCGGCGGAAAACAGCCGCTTCCTCGAAGCGCTGCGCAAGGTTCTGGCTCGTGGGTGATGTCACTGCACTGCAATCTGCTGCACCTATGATCGGTCGCCTTGTGGTGGTCGGTCTGGGGTTGATCGGTGGTTCGTTTGCTAAAGGCTTGCGTGAAAGCGGCGTATGCCGCGAAGTGGTCGGGGTCGATCTCGACCCGCAATCGCGCAAGCTGGCGGTTGAGTTGGGTGTGGTCGATCGTTGTGAAGACGACTTGGCAGCTGCATGCCAGGGCGCTGACGTGATTCAGCTGGCGGTGCCGATTCTGGCCATGGAAAAAGTGCTCGCGCGTCTGGCGGGCATGGATCTTGGGCAGGCGATTCTGACCGATGTTGGCAGCGCCAAAGGCAATGTGGTGCGCGCGGCGACCGAGGCGTTTGGCGGCATGCCGGCGCGTTTCGTGCCGGGCCATCCGATTGCCGGTTCCGAGCAGAGCGGGGTGGAAGCCTCCAATGCCGAACTGTTCCGTCGTCACAAGGTGATTCTCACGCCGCTCGAGCAAACCGACCCGGCGGCATTGGCTGTGGTTGATCGTCTGTGGCGCGAATTGGGCGCCGACGTCGAGCACATGCAGGTCGAGCGTCACGATGAGGTGCTGGCCGCGACCAGTCATCTACCGCACCTGCTGGCCTTCGGTCTGGTCGATTCGTTGGCCAAGCGCAATGAAAATCTTGAGATCTTCCGTTACGCTGCGGGCGGTTTCCGCGATTTCACAAGAATCGCCGGAAGCGACCCGGTGATGTGGCACGACATCTTCCTCGCCAACCGCGAGGCTGTCCTGCGCACACTCGATACATTTCGCAGCGACCTCGACGCCTTGCGCGACGCGGTCGATGCAGGGGATGGGCACCAATTGTTGGGCGTCTTCACGCGCGCCCGGGTTGCCCGCGAGCATTTCAGTAAAATCCTGGCCCGCAGGGCCTATGTGGACGCTATGAATTCCAACGATCTGATCTTCCTGGCTCAACCTGGTGGCCGCCTGTCCGGTCGGATTCGCGTACCGGGTGATAAATCGATTTCCCACCGTTCGATCATGCTCGGCTCGCTGGCCGAAGGCGTCACCGAAGTCGAAGGCTTCCTTGAGGGCGAAGACGCCCTGGCGACCTTGCAGGCGTTCCGCGACATGGGCGTGGTCATCGAAGGCCCGCACCACGGCCGCGTGACCATCCACGGTGTCGGCCTGCACGGCCTGAAACCTGCGCCGGGCCCGATCTATCTGGGCAACTCCGGCACGTCGATGCGTCTGCTGTCCGGCCTGTTGGCTGCGCAGAACTTCGACAGCACGCTGACTGGCGATGCGTCGCTGTCCAAGCGCCCGATGAATCGCGTGGCCAATCCACTGCGTGAAATGGGCGCCGTGATTGAAACCGCTGCTGAGGGTCGTCCGCCGATGACCATTCGCGGTGGTCACAAGCTTAAAGGCCTGACCTACACCATGCCGATGGCCAGTGCTCAGGTGAAATCCTGCCTGCTGCTCGCCGGTCTGTACGCTGAAGGCAAAACCACCGTGACCGAGCCTGCGCCGACTCGCGATCACACCGAGCGCATGCTGCGCGGCTTCGGTTATCCGGTGAGCGTTGATGGCGCCACGGCGTCGGTCGAGTCCGGTGGCAAGTTGACCGGGACCCATATTGAAGTGCCGGGCGACATTTCGTCGTCGGCGTTCTTCCTGGTCGCTGCGTCGATCGCCGAAGGTTCGGAGCTGGTGCTTGAACACGTCGGCATCAATCCGACCCGTACCGGCGTGATCGACATCCTGCGTCTTATGGGTGCAGACATCACTCTGGAAAACCAGCGTGAAGTCGGCGGCGAGCCTGTGGCTGACCTGCGCGTGCGGGCAGCTAAACTCAAGGGTATCGAGATTCCCGAAGCGCTGGTTCCGCTGGCCATCGACGAATTCCCGGTGCTGTTCGTGGCGGCTGCCTGTGCCGAAGGGCGCACCGTACTGACGGGCGCTGAAGAGCTGCGGGTCAAGGAATCGGATCGTATCCAGGTGATGGCGGACGGTCTGTTGGCGCTGGGCGTGAAATGCCAGCCAACCCCGGACGGCATCATCATCGACGGCGGCCAGATCGGCGGCGGCGAAGTGCATGGTCACGGCGATCACCGTATCGCGATGGCGTTCAGCGTTGCCTCGTTGCGCGCTACTGCGCCGATCCGCATCCATGATTGCGCTAACGTCGCGACGTCGTTCCCGAACTTCCTCGCACTGTGTGGGCAGGTGGGTATCCGTGTGGCACAAGAGGCTCAGTCGTGAAAAACATTGCACCGGTCATCACCATTGATGGGCCAAGCGGTTCGGGCAAAGGCACCGTAGCCGGAATTCTGGCCAAGCGTCTGGGCTGGAACCTGCTGGATTCCGGTGCGTTGTACCGCTTGCTGGCATTTGCTGCGCACAACCATGGTGTCGACCTGACCAATGAAGAGCTGCTGAAGAAACTCGCCGCTCATCTGGATGTGCAGTTCATTGCGGCGACCGACGGTCAGTTGCAACGGATCATTCTGGAAGGCGACGAAGTCAGCGATGTCATCCGTACCGAAAGCGTCGGCTCCGGCGCTTCGCAAGTGGCAGCATTGCCGGCCGTACGCGAGGCGCTGCTGCAGCGCCAGCGGGCATTCCAGGAAGCGCCGGGCCTGGTGGCCGACGGTCGCGACATGGGCACGGTGGTTTTTCCGGATGCGCCGCTGAAGATTTTCCTGACCGCCAGTGCCGAGGAGAGAGCGCGCCGTCGATATTTGCAGTTGAAGGGCAAAGTCGAGGGTGTTAGTCTGTCGAGTCTGCTAGATGAGATCCGTGCACGCGACGAGCGTGACACCCAGCGAGCGGTAGCCCCGCTTAAGCCGGCGGCTGACGCCATACAGCTGGATTCCACGGAGTTGTCCATCGATCAGGTGCTTGAACGCATCATGAGCGAGATTGCCATTCGCGATATCGCCGGGTGACCAAGAAGGTTGCAGGGGACCAGTCATAGTCCTGCGGCGCTTCTTCTATATGAAACTAACCCACACCGTCTGGGGTGTGGAGATGGGCGTATCCTTCGCCCTCATTTACAGGAATTAAAATGAGCGAAAGCTTTGCGGAACTCTTTGAAGAAAGCCTAAAAACCCTGAACCTTCAGGCAGGCTCCATCATCACCGGTGTTATCGTTGATATCGATTACCAGGCTCGCTGGGTAACCGTTCACGCTGGCCTGAAGTCTGAAGCACTCATCCCGCTTGAGCAGTTCTACAACGACGCTGGCGATCTGACTATCAATGTCGGTGACGAAGTTCACGTTGCGCTGGACTCGGTTGAAGACGGTTTCGGTGAAACCAAGCTGTCCCGTGAAAAAGCCAAGCGCGCTGAATGCTGGATCGTTCTGGAAGCAGCCTTCGCAGCTGAGGAAGTGGTCAAGGGCGTTATCAACGGTAAGGTTAAAGGCGGCTTCACTGTCGACGTTAACGGCATCCGTGCGTTCCTGCCAGGTTCCCTGGTTGACGTCCGTCCAGTGCGCGACACCACGCACCTGGAAGGCAAAGAGCTGGAATTCAAGGTCATCAAGCTGGACCAGAAGCGCAACAACGTTGTCGTTTCCCGTCGCAGCGTCCTGGAAGCCGAGAACTCCGCCGAGCGTGAAGCTCTGCTGGAATCCCTGCAGGAAGGCCAGCAAGTCAAAGGTATCGTCAAAAACCTCACCGATTACGGCGCATTCGTCGATCTGGGTGGCGTGGACGGCCTGCTGCACATCACCGACATGGCCTGGAAGCGCATCAAGCATCCTTCCGAGATCGTCAACGTTGGTGACGAAATCGACGTTAAGGTTCTGAAATACGATCGCGAACGCAACCGTGTTTCCCTGGGCCTGAAGCAACTGGGCGAAGATCCATGGGTTGCTATCAAAGCCCGTTACCCAGAAAGCACTCGCGTTACCGCTCGTGTAACCAACCTGACCGACTACGGCTGCTTCGCTGAGCTGGAAGAAGGCGTTGAAGGTCTGGTACACGTTTCGGAAATGGACTGGACCAACAAAAACATCCACCCTTCGAAAGTCGTACAAGTCGGCGACGAAGTGGAAGTTATGGTTCTGGACATCGACGAAGAGCGTCGTCGTATCTCCCTGGGCATCAAGCAGTGCAAATCTAACCCATGGGAAGATTTCTCTGGCCAGTTCAACAAGGGCGATAAAATCTCCGGCACCATCAAGTCGATCACCGATTTCGGTATCTTCATTGGTCTGGACGGCGGCATCGACGGTCTGGTTCACCTGTCCGACATCTCCTGGAACGAAGTGGGCGAAGAAGCCGTACGTCGTTTCAAGAAGGGCGACGAGCTGGACACCGTTATCCTGTCGGTTGACCCAGAGCGCGAGCGTATCTCCCTGGGTATCAAGCAACTGGAAAGCGATCCGTTCTCCGAGTACGTCTCGGTTAACGACAAAGGCGCAATCGTTACTGGCACCGTGAAAGAAGTTGACGCCAAAGGCGCCATCATCGTTCTGGCCGACGATATCGAAGCGACTCTGAAAGCCTCCGAAATCAGCCGTGACCGCGTTGAAGACGCGCGCAACGTTCTGAAAGAAGGCCAGGAAGTAGAAGCCAAGATCATCAGCGTTGATCGTAAGAGCCGTGTAATTCAGCTGTCGATCAAATCGAAAGACGATGCTGAAGAGAAAGAAGCTATCCAGAGCCTGAAAGAGACTCCGGAAGCTGCTGCCGATACCACTATGGCTGCACTGCTGCGTCAAGCAATGGCCAAACAGAACTAAGTTCTGCTTGATCATGAAAAAGGGCGACTTCGGTCGCCCTTTTTTGTGTCTGCGATTTAGTGCTTCATGGCCTGCGAGCGCTTTTGGTGAAACCAATCTGGCTTCTGGGTGGTCTGTTTCTTTAATCGGATCAATCGCCTATTCACGACTAAGCTTGGTCTTAAGCGTGTAGTCGTCGGGCAGTTGCCTGGCATAAGGAAGTGGATGAAAAAGTTTATTGTCCTAATGGTTGTACTGGTTCTGGCTGGCTGTACGACCAGTGCCAAGACCCATGCTGTGCGTGGCGTTAGCGGCATAGAGGTTGATTGCTCTGGGTTGGGCTCCAGCTGGGAGAAGTGCCAGAAGCGCGCAGCCAAGGAGTGCAAAGGGGCAGGTTACAAGGTGATTACGCGATCGGATGATGCCAAGGATGAAGATGAGTTTCCTTTTGGCTTCAACCCGGCAGGCTATGTGACGCGAACCATGCTGGTGATATGTCGTTAAGTATGTCGTGCCCTGTTTATTGCTGTGATGCCCTGAAAACGGGCGTTTCGACGCGACGGAAGATATGTCAATCCCTGGGCTGTTCAAAATCTTCCGGGCGTGCTAAAACCTTTCAAGCGCTGATCTAGCTGCTTGAAAAAGAAGGGAAAAATATGACGAAGTCGGAGTTGATCGAACGAATTGTCACCCATCAAGGGCTACTCTCATCCAAGGATGTGGAGCTGGCCATCAAGACCATGCTTGAACAAATGTCCCAGTGTCTGGCCACCGGTGATCGTATCGAGATCCGTGGGTTTGGCAGCTTCTCTCTGCATTATCGTGCGCCGCGTGTGGGGCGCAATCCGAAGACCGGTCAGTCGGTCAGTTTGGACGGCAAGTTTGTTCCGCATTTTAAGCCGGGCAAGGAATTGCGTGATCGGGTGAACGAGGAAGAGGAGGAGGGGGTTTGACAGTCGCTATTTTTCAAGGAGTCACTCATGCGTAATCTCAAACGCATACTTCTTGGTGTTTTTATTCTTTTGCTGATACTGGTGATTCTGGCGTTTGTTCTCGAGAATCAACAATCCGTGTCGTTATTGTTTCTAGGTTTGTCCGGGCCTCAATTGCCGGTCTCACTGTTAGTGGTATTGGCATTGCTCATCGGCATGTTGATTGGGCCGGTGATTGGCTGGTTTCTGGGGCGCTCGTCCAGAGCGGGGCGCAAACGTCTTGTCTGAAAACGACAGGTGCAGGGCATCTGTCGAAATTGCCTCCTCGCCTGTCTTTATCCATTAGTAAAACGTTCGTTAAGCTGTAAAATACAGCCCTTGTTCGACAGTGCCTTGATTGCACGTTCGATTCAGACTGACTCTGACAGAAGCCTCGGATTTGATGGCTTCTGCATTCATGGATTAGACGGTGCTCGTTGATGGTGCCGTCCGCAGCTCAAGGGTATGGTTTCGCGTGAAAATTTTAGTTACCGGCGGCGCCGGGTTCATCGGCTCGGCAGTCATCCGTCACATCATATCCAATACCACCGACTCCGTCGTTAACGTCGATAAGCTGACCTACGCCGGTAATCTCGAGTCCTTGGCGGAAGTCAGCCATAATTCGCGCTATGCGTTTGAGCGCGTCGACATTTGCGATCGTGACCAGATCGACCGTGTCCTGCGTGAGCACCAGCCAGATGCAATCATGCACCTGGCCGCAGAATCCCACGTTGATCGCTCGATCTCCGGCCCGTCTGAATTCATCCAGACCAACATCATCGGTACCTACACGCTGCTTGAGGCCGCCCGCCACTACTGGGCTGCGCTGGATGACACGCGTAAAGCCAACTTCCGCTTCCACCACATTTCGACTGATGAAGTTTACGGAGACCTCGAAGGTCCGGAAGATCTCTTCACCGAAACCACGCCGTATCAGCCGAGTTCGCCGTACTCGGCCAGTAAAGCCAGTTCCGATCACCTGGTTCGCGCTTGGGCTCGTACATACGGCTTGCCTACTCTGGTGACCAACTGCTCGAACAACTACGGCCCGTGTCACTTCCCTGAGAAATTGATCCCGTTGATCATTCTCAATGCGTTGGAAGGCAAGCCGCTGCCGGTATATGGCAAAGGCAATCAGGTTCGTGATTGGTTGTACGTCGAAGATCACGCGCGAGCGCTCTACAAAGTCGTCACCGAAGGTGTCATCGGTGAGACTTACAATATCGGCGGTCATAACGAGAAACAAAACATCGAAGTCGTGCACACGCTGTGCGCGCTGCTTGATGAGCTGCGGCCTGACTCTGCTCACCGTCCGCATGCCAGCTTGATCACTTACGTTCAAGACCGCCCAGGTCACGATCAGCGTTATGCTATCGACGCGAGCAAGATCCAGCGTGATTTGGGCTGGACTCCGGAAGAAACCTTCGAAACGGGTATTCGCAAAACTGTCGAATGGTACCTCACCAACACTGAATGGGTTGAGCACGTGAAGAGCGGCAGCTACCAGCAGTGGATCGACCAGAACTACGCGGATCGTTCGAACAAGGCATGAAAATTCTCCTGCTAGGTAAAAACGGTCAGGTAGGTTGGGAGCTTCAGCGCTCTCTTGCGCCGCTCGGCGAGCTGATTGCGCTTGATCGTCATACGGTTGATGGTTTGTGCGGCGATTTGTCGGATCTGGATGCACTGCGCGCAACCATCCGGCAAATCAAGCCAGATGTCATCGTCAACGCAGCAGCCTACACAGCGGTCGACAAGGCGGAATCCGAAACGGAGCTGGCTAATCGTGTAAACGGTTACGCCAGCGGGATTATTGCCGAGGAGGCCGCGACTCTCGGTGCCTGGCTGATTCACTACTCGACAGATTATGTCTTCAGTGGCCAAGGCTCCGCGCCCTGGCAGGAGACTGACGAGGTCTCCCCGGTGAATCACTACGGTGCAAGCAAACTGGCGGGAGAGCAAGCCATCAGTGCGTCAGGCTGCAAATACCTCATCTTTCGTACGAGCTGGGTATACAGCGCTCGCGGCAACAACTTTGCGAAGACCATGCTGCGCCTGGCCACCGACCGCGACACACTCAACGTCATCGCCGACCAGATCGGTGCGCCGACGGGCGCGGACCTGATTGCCGACGTGACTGCGCTTGTCATCCGCCAGGCAATGCAGCGTCCGGAGCTGTCGGGCTTGTATCACTTGGCAGCCAGCGGCGAAGTGTCTTGGCATGGCTATGCAAGCCATGTGATTTCATTCGCGCAAGACAACGGCGAGCAGCTCGCCGTCAAGACCGTCAGCCCGATCGATACCACCGCTTACCCGACACCTGCGCGGCGGCCTTTGAATTCACGCCTGAATACTCAGAAGCTGCGCGACAATTTTTCTTTACACTTGCCGGATTGGCAAAGTGGTGTAACCCGAATGCTTAGGGAAGTTCTGAATAAATGACCACGACAAATCGTAAAGGGATAATTCTCGCCGGTGGCTCGGGTACTCGCCTGCACCCGCTGACGCTCGGTGTGTCTAAACAAATGTTGCCTATCTACGATAAGCCGATGATCTTTTATCCGCTGTCGGTACTGATGCTTGCCGGCATGCGTGAGATTCTGATTATCTCCACACCGGAAGACTTGCCATGTTTCCGCAAGTTGTTGGGCGATGGCAGTCTGTACGGCATCAAACTCACCTATGCCGAACAACCTAGTCCGGACGGTCTGGCGCAGGCGTTCATCATTGGTGAGGAGTTCATCGGCAAGGATCCCTGCTGTCTGATTCTTGGCGACAATATCTTCTACGGTCAGCACTTCTCGGACAATCTTCGTTCCGCCAGCTCGCAGCAGCAGGGCGCTACCGTATTTGGTTACCACGTTTCTGACCCCGAGCGCTTCGGTGTTGTCGAGTTCGACAAGAGTGGCCGAGCGCTGAGTATCGAAGAGAAACCTCTGAAGCCGAAATCCAACTATGCGGTAACAGGTTTGTATTTCTACGATAACGAAGTTGTTGAGATCGCCAAGAACATCAGGCCGTCGGAGCGCGGTGAGTTGGAAATTACCGACGTTAACCGTGCATACCTCGAACGTAAGACGCTGAGCGTCGAAATGCTCGGGCGCGGTTTCGCTTGGCTGGATACCGGTACCCATGACTCGTTGCTGGAGGCGAGTCACTTCGTCCATACCATCGAGCAGCGTCAGGGTTTGAAGGTTGCCTGTCTGGAAGAGATTGCCTTCAACAATGGCTGGATTGATAGCGCGCAGTTAGCGCAGCAAGCCGACCGCCTGAAAAAAACTGGCTATGGTCAGTATTTGCAGAAGCTTCTGGATTCCAGCGCTCGCTGAAATCAGTTGTTTCGTTATATCCGTCAGAGCCGTGCAAGCAGGAATGGAATGCCAGTAACAACTCCCCGGGTTGCAGTTTTGCTGGCTGCCTACAACGGAATGCAATGGATCGAAGAGCAATTGGCTTCGATCCTTGGTCAATCTGCGGTGGATGTTACCGTCTACATCAGCGTTGATGCATCTACTGATGGCACGGAAGTCTGGTGCGCGGATTTTGCGGAGCAACATGCAAACGTCTTTCTGCTGCCGACTGGCGCGCGCTTCGGCGGGGCTTCGCGTAATTTCTTCCGACTGATCCGTGATGTCGATATCGCGACCTATGACTACATTTCCTTCGCCGATCAGGACGACATCTGGCACAGCGATAAGCTCCAGCGGGCAATCTGCATTTTGCGTGAGCGTAACGTGGATGCCTGCTCCAGTAACGTGACGGCGTTCTGGGAGGATGGTCGGACTCACTTGCTTAACAAGGCACAGCCGCAGACTCGTTGGGATTTTCTGTTTGAAGCCGCGGGGCCAGGTTGCACATATGTGCTGACCACGTCGCTCGTCCGGGCGATGAAGCAATCGATGTTGGCGCAGTGGGATCGCTTGCAAAGTGTGAGTCTGCACGATTGGTACTGTTATGCATTTGCCCGTAGCCATGGTTATCGATGGTATATCGATCCGCGTCCTTCAATGGATTACCGACAGCACCAAAACAATCAGGTGGGAGCCAACACGGGCTTAAGTCCTATGATTGCTCGATATAAGACCATTCACGATGGCTGGTGGTTTACTCAAGTGGCTTTGATCGCGCGACTGGTAGGCCGGGGCGACGATCCCTTCGTTGCTGCCTGGCTGGCTTTGCGCCGATGGCAATTGATCCGGCTGTCGTTCTCGGCGTGGCGTTGCCGGCGCCGGGTGAGGGATCGTGTCCTGTTTTTTCTGATTTGCTGGGCCACTGCCCTCATCGGGAAAACTGCCCAATGAGCGCGCCAAAGGTGTGGGTGACCGGCGCGAGTGGGTTTGTAGGCGAGGCTCTGATCTTTCGATTGCTGGTCAGGCAAAAATACACGCCTGTGGCCGCGGTGCGTGGGGCTACACGTCTTCAGGGTTTATGTCCGGTTGCCCGGTTCGAATTGGGAGCCAGTTCGGCAGAGCAATTGTCTGGCATCCAGGTGGTCGTGCATGCAGCGGCGCGAGTGCATGTCATGCACGAAACGGCGAGTGATGCGCTGGCAGAGTTTCGTCGAGTGAACGTGGACGGTACGCTGCAACTGGCTCGTTCGGCGGCGCAGGCCGGGGTCAAGCGCTTCGTCTACATCAGCTCAATCAAGGTTAATGGTGAAAGCACCTCCTCTGGAAGGCCGTTCACGGCTAACGATATACCTGCACCACAGGATCCCTACGGTATATCCAAGCACGAAGCGGAACAGGCCTTGCGCTTGCTGGGTTGTGAGACAGGCATGGAAATCGTGATCATTCGCCCGCCGCTGGTCTATGGACCGGGCGTAAAAGCCAATTTTCTCAGTTTGCTCAGATGGCTCGATAAAGGCATGGTGCTGCCGTTGGGAGCGATTCGCAACCAGCGCAGTATGGTCGCGATCGACAACCTGCTGGATTTGATCGAAATATGCCTGGATCATTCCGCTGCGGCAGGACAAACCTTTCTGGTCAGTGACGGTGATGATCTGTCCACGCCTCGCTTGCTGCAGCGCTTGGCGTCAGCACTGGGAAAAAATGCAAGACTTTTGCCAGTGCCTTCGACGCTGTTGACCCTTTGCGCTACCGTCCTCGGCAAGCGCGCAATGGCGCAGCGAGTTTGTGAGTCGTTGCAGGTCGATATCAGCAAAAACCGCGAGTTGCTGGGCTGGGTGCCACTGATTGACGTAGACACCGCCATGCGTCGTACCGCAGACCATTTTCTGGACACTCAAAAGACATGATTGCCGGTGTATTATTTTTTGCGATTTTTATACTGTCTTGGGCTTTGACGTGGGGGGTGCGGCACTACGCGCGCTCCAAAAGCCTTATGGATATTCCTAATGAGCGCAGCTCGCATTCGGTACCCACGCCTCGTGGTGGCGGGGTAGCGATAGTATTTTGTTTTCTGGTGGCATTGCCCGTGCTCGGCTGGCTGGGGCTGATGAATTCTGCAACGCTATTTGCATTGTCAGGCAGCGGAATGCTGGTAGCTGTTATCGGGTTCGCCGATGATCATGGGCACATCGCTGCAAGGTGGCGTTTGCTTGGTCATTTCGCCGCGGCGATCTGGGCGTTGACCTGGTTGCAAGGGTTGCCGCCCGTTGCCTTTTTCGATAGAACCCTCGACTTGGGCTGGACGGGGCACGTGCTTGCTGCGGTGTATCTGGTGTGGATGCTTAATCTGTATAACTTCATGGACGGAATTGACGGGTTGGCGAGCGCCGAAGCGTTGTGTGCCTGCCTGGGAAGTGCGCTGATCTATTTTCTGATCGGGCCAGTAGCACCGATCTGGGGCGTTCTGACGCTGAGTGCGGCGATTGCCGGTTTTCTTTGCTGGAACTATCCACCGGCACGAATCTTCATGGGCGATGCCGGCAGCGGTTTTCTGGGTATTGTGCTGGGCATTCTCTCGCTTGAGGCAGCGAGCCGCTCACCGGAGCTTTTGTGGAGCTGGATGATTCTATTGGGCGCTTTCGTGGTTGATGCAACCTGGACTCTGTGTCGCCGCCTGCTCAATGGCGACAAGGTGTATCAGGCTCATCGTAGCCATGCCTATCAATACGCATCGCGACAGTTCCAGAGTCACAAGGTGGTCACTCTCGCAGTAGTCGGGATGAATCTGTGCTGGCTGCTACCGTGGGCGCTTTTAGTAGCGCTAGGCATGGTGCCTGGATTCGTCGGGTTGATCGTTGCTTACGCGCCGTTGCTCTGGCTGGCCGTGCGATTCAAAGCCGGTACGCGAGAACTGCCGACGCCCTGAGGTCTGCGTGTTTTGTGTCGATCGAGGCGTCGCGTGAGCGTGGGAGCCTGTATCGGATAATGCTATGATTCGCGACCTCGTACGCCGGACACGTAGCAGGGCTGCAAGGTTGCCTCTCCCGTCGGTGTCAACGTATTCACTCGCGTCCAGTGTCTTTAATGACACTACCGTCCATTTGTTTTGATCAGTTCAATCAGTGTTGGAGCAGTACTAAATGCAGCATAAGGATAATAATTTAAACCTGCTTCGGCTGATTGCTGCGTTGATGGTTCTTTACGCACACTCTTTTGCGTTCTATGGCAATCCCCCTGCCGGTTTTCTGGGGCTTATCTCCTATGGTGGCCTCGGTATCGATATTTTCTTCGTCATCAGCGGTTATTTGATCGTAAAGAGCTGGGATTTCACCCCCTCAGCCACCAACTTTCTTATCAAGCGTTCCTTGCGGATTTTTCCAGCGCTGATTGTAGTTGTTCTGATCAGTATGTTCATTCTCGGGCCACTATTCACCACGTTGACAGTCGGCGAATATTTCACCCACCCGCAATTCTGGTCGTACCTGAAAAATGTCATCTTGAGCCCGGTGTTCTATTTGCCCGGTGTACTTGAGCATGCAAGAGTGCCTAACGCCGTCAACGGCTCGCTGTGGAGTTTGCCGATCGAATTCTTCATGTATCTGGTGGTCATGGCGCTGGGACTTGTTCTGCGCAGCTCACGCTGGGCCTATGTTGCAGTAACGGCACTGTTCGCACTGACAGTAATTTTCTGGTGTTGGCGCGATGCCCCGTTGGTGGTGATTTACGACAGCGATGTGCGGAATATTTTCCTCACCGGTATCTATTTCATGATCGGCGCCTGCTTCGCAAAGTGGCGGCTCGAACGTTGGTTCAGCCTCTCAGGTGTTTGTATGCTGATCATGGCGACCATTTTGTTGGCGCCGTACGCCCCGGTGTCCAAGGTTCTTTTGTGGTTGACCTTGCCATACGTTGTTTTGGCTTATGGTCTGTCCAGCAGTCGACTGGGCAGCTGGGTCAATCGTGTGGGTGACTGCTCGTACGGCGTATACATTTACGCATTCCCGGTTCAGCAGTTTGTACTGCTCAAGTTTCCAGACATTTCCTATCCGCTTTACTTGTTCGTCACCATTGCCATGACCCTGGTGCTCGGATACGCCTCCTGGCATCTGGTAGAAAAACGTGTGCTGAAGTTCAAACCCAAGGAAAAGTCCAGGGCTATGGCCGATATTGATAACGTCAAGCCGGTATTCGCTCCAGAAACCGGTGAAAATCTCAAGTCGATGAGCCCGGATCGTTAAATGGAATTCATGATGTTGTCTGGTGGTTTTAGAACGGTGGTGAATGTGCTCGTGTTACTTGGAGATGTAGGATGAGTTGGCTCAGGGAAATGCTCGCAAATCGCAGAATTCTGCTGAGTCTGGTTTCAAATGATCTCCGGGCCCGCTACCTGACCAACTACCTTGGCTTTTTATGGGTGTTCATCCAGCCATGCGCGACCACGCTGATTTTGTGGTTTGTTTTTCAGTTTGGCTTCAAGGCGGCACCTCACGGTGATTTTCCCTTTGTCTTGTGGCTGGTGTGCGGGCTGGTGCCCTGGTTCTTCACGGTTGAAGCACTGAACTCCGGTTGCACGGCAGTCAAGGAAAACAGTTTTCTGGTGAAGAAGATTGTCTTCAAAGTTTCCTTGTTGCCACTGGTCAAACTGACTTCGGCTGTCCTCGTGCACATCTTCTTTGTGATTATTCTGCTGCTACTGTTCGTCATTTATGGCTATGAACCGAACCTTTATTGGTTGCAGGTCGTGTATTACATCGTCTGTCTGTTCATGCTGCTGTTGGCGATTGCGTGGATTACCAGTTCAGTGGTGATCTTCTTTCCGGACCTGAGCCAATTGGTAGCTATGGCCACACAGTTCGGTTTCTGGCTGACTCCGGTATTCTGGGATATTGATGCCATTCAAGGACGCGCAGCGTCCTATCTGCGCCTGAACCCTTTTGCGTACATTGTTGAAGGATTCAGAGATTCTCTGATTCGCGGGGTGTGGTTCTGGGAGCGGCCCACTCAAACCCTGTTTTTTTGGGGAGTGTTGATTGTCCTGGCATTGGTGGGCTGGCGTACATTTAAAAAACTAAGACCCCACTTTGCGGATGTTTTGTAATGAATGAAGTGAATGAGAGCGCAATCAGCGTCCGTAATGTCAGCAAGGTGTATCGGCTTTATAACAAGCCGGTTGACAGGCTGGTCGAAGCTCTTTCGCTCTTCGGCAAGCACCGGCATCATGATTTTCACGCACTGACTGATGTTTCCTTCTCCGTTGAGAAAGGCCAGACAGTCGGGATCCTAGGTAAAAACGGGGCCGGCAAAAGCACCCTGTTAAAAATTCTTACAGGGGTTCTCACTCCCACCAGTGGCGAGGTTTCGGTGGTTGGCCGGGTCGCTTCGTTGCTGGAACTGGGTGCTGGCTTCAATCCGGATTACACCGGTGTAGAAAATATCTATTTCCAGGGATCCCTAATGGGCTATTCCCATGCCGAGATGCAGACCCGTCTCGCAGCCATCCTGGAATTCGCCGATATTGGCGATTTCGTCAATCAGCCCGTTCGTATGTACAGCAGCGGGATGTTTGCACGATTAGCCTTTTCCGTGGCTATCAACGTGGAGCCCGACGTGCTGATCGTGGACGAAGCGCTTAGCGTCGGTGATGCGGGCTTCCAACTCAAGTGCATGCTCAAGATGAAGCATATGCAGGAGCGCGGCACCACCATTCTGTTCGTTTCTCACGATACTCAGTCCGTCATTCGCTTTTGCCAAGCGGTCATAGTGATGCAAAACGGGCAGATCATCGACTACAGCACCGATGTACTGACGGCAACCAAGAACTACGAAAAGAAAGTTCGCAACAGCAGTGCGGTTGCGGCCCCGGTGCTGGAAGAGAAGCATGCCGACGTGTCCTATGGCACGGAATTGGGCGATATATCGGAAGTTCGATTCGGGTCCGGGGCGGCGAAGATCAACGCAGTTGATTTTTACAGCGCTGACGGCACGCAGACCAACCACTTCGAGCCGACCGAAGATGTTGCCATGCATTGCTACGTCCAGGCCTATACAGATATCAAAGAAGTGGTCATGGGTTACTCCTTGCGTGACGCCAAAGGTGTCGACGTGGCAGGTGACAACACGCTGTTGGCCGGATGCAAGTTCGACCTGGACGCGGGTGCGCACAAAATCAGTTTTTCCTTCCCGCTCAATGTAGCGCCTGGGGAGTACTTCCTGTTTATCGGGATGGCCAGTCTGGACGGCGAGCGCGTCGAACTGGATCAGCGCTGGCCGATGCGCAAAGTCAGCGTATCTGGTGGGCGTCAAATTGTGGGAGTCGCCTATTGCCCGTCGACAGTCAACGTTGTGAAGGTTGTTTGAATCATGCTTAAGATCGGTAATGCGGCTGTTGCAGACACAGTCAGGTTTCATGTCGACGAAACGGCCGAGTGCATCATCGGCGACGGTGTTGAGTTGCGCGACAACGTCGTCATTGAGTGTGGTGCAGGAGGCTACTTGAACATCGCTTCCGGTGCGGTCATCAATTACGGCACATGGATCAACGGCAGCGGCAAGGTCACAATTGGCAAGGATGTGTTAATTGCTCCCAACGTCTCCATCACCTCATCGACACACCGATATGACTTGCGCGCGCCCATCAAGGATCAGGGGCTCCGACTGGCAAGTGTCTGCATTGGTGACGACGTCTGGATCGGCGCCAATTCTTCGGTGCTGGCGGGCGTGGAAATCGGCCGGGGCGCAATTATTGCAGCGAATTCGGTCGTGAAATTCAACGTACCTGCGGACAGCATCGCGGCAGGTGACCCGGCTGTAAAAGTGGCATCGCGCAAATACAAGCGTGTGGTGTTTTATACGCTGCCGCTTATATTGCGAGATCGTCCGACTCTGTTCAGCAGCATTGTTGATGTCTATCTGCCTTTGGCCAACAAGTTTGCCGACGAGGGCTGGGAATGTATTTTTGTCGGTTCTGACGAGCTGAAAGCCGAGTATCCAGACTTCAGGCATGCCTGGATCAGTCCAGGCATTTACAATTGTGATTATTCGCAATCAGCCCATCCGGATTGGCTGAATGACTGGAAGTGCCTGCTCAATAAAGAACCCCTCGCGTTTCACGACCAGTTCGTCGGGTTGTTGGTCGACAACGTCGAACCCGATCTGGTGTTCTGCTGGAACTATGACGGCTCCCTTGAGACAGCGTGCGCGGCTAAAGACGTTCCTTTGATCTTTAATGAATTGGGTATGTTACGCGCGCCCAATCCCATGGCCTATTACTCGGATGTCCGTGGCGTAAATGTGCGCAGTGGCTTCAGTGCCGAGTTTGCAGAGTATCAGCAACAGTCAGGCAGTCTGCCGACAGATGCCGCGCGGGAAAGGCTCGCGGAGATGGAAGAAAGTTATCGCTTTCAAGGCTCCACCCGAATTCCGACTGCACTGATTCTGCTTCAGGTACAGGATGACTCCAACATTATCATGGGGTCGCCGTTTGCCAGCATGGCCGAATACGTTAAGCATGTGCTCGCGACTGTGGCAGACTCGCCCTACAAGGTGATCGTCAAACCACATCCACTGGATGATGTGCCGGATTTACCTGAGCATGTCCAGATCGCAAACAAGGAAGAAAGTATCGCTGAGCTGATTGCCTGCGCCGATGTGGTGTTCACGATCAATTCCTCGGCAGGCTTCGAAGCTGCGCTGGCCGGTAAGACTGTCTATGTGTTGGGCTCGGCACCCTACAGTGGTACGGGGCTGGTTATCGATGTCGAGCACCCGCAGGATCTTCCAGAGCTGTGGCAAACAAACGGCGCTACGGCGCCATGCTCTACGGAATTGCGTGCGCAAGTACTGGATTTTGCCCAGTCGCACTACTTTTTGACTGCTGCGCAGTTTAACGAACCATCAGCACACCTCGCCCGATTGGCGCGGACAGTTGCTGTGGATCCAGTCAGAAATACCTTCGATCCGGACCTCGAAAGCTACCGGCAGCAGTCCTATATCACTTGGCTTGAAGCGAAGGTTCAAGAAGCACAGGGTGAGTTGGCAACACTTAATGGAATCTATCTGGCCACGCAAGGTGAGCTGTCGAACGTTAGGGATGAACTGCTTTTGACGAACAATCAAATCTCGGACTTGAATGACAAGCTCACTACAGTGCTCGACGACCGCTATCTGGACGATAACGATGAGCTTGTAGAAATTCAAAGGCAACTGCTCTTGGAGCAGGAGCAACTGAATCTCCAGATCGCATCATGCAAATCAGAAATAGACGTGCTGAAACACGATCTCTACCAGATTTATATCTCGAAGTCCTGGCGCATGACCCGCCCATTCAGGGGCGTTCGGAAGGTCCTGCTGCGTGGCTACTGGAAATTACGGAGCATACAGACGAACCCGCGTGTCGTTCTGCGGCCGATTTATCAGAAACTGCCCTTTTTGATTGGCGTGCGCATGCGTTTGCGGAATTTGGCCAATGCGGCACGGGCCAAGATGATGCGTGCCATCAACTCGCGAAATAATCTCAAAGCTTTACAGACTATTGCTGATCGGCGTTTTGGTTACACGCATAGTTCTCGTGTTTCCGACGTGCAGCCATTGATCGATGTTTCGATTGTCACCTACAACAGCAGTAAATGGGTTGAGGGATTTTTTGCATCGTTGAAAGCGCAAGATTACCCGCTGCAAAAGTTGAATCTGTGCTTCGTCGATAACGGTTCAAAGGACTGCACCGTTAAAGATCTACAGCGCTGGAAGGCTCAGCTGGGCGCCGAGCTGGCGGGTTTTGAGGTTATCCAGGGCGACAATGTGGGTTTCGGTTTGGGGCATGACCGGGCGATCAAGACTGGAGATTCGGAATATGTTCTGATCAGTAATATCGATATCGTGTTCGCTCACGACTCGATCGCCAAGGTGGTGGCCGCGGCTAATGCGGATACTGCTGGTGCCGTTGGCACATGGGAGTTGCGCCAGGCACCGTATGAACATCCGAAATATTATGATCCGGTGACCCACGAAACAAACTGGTCTTCCCACGCCTGTATTCTGATACGGCGTTCCGCCTATGCCAAAGTAGGAGGATACGAGCATGAAATCTTCATGTATGGCGAAGATGTCGAGTTGTCCTACCGACTGCGTTCCTACGGTTACCTGTTGAAGTACTGCCCGTCTGCGGTGGTTTATCACTACACCTATGAGCACGAAAACCACGTCAAGCCGATACAGTTCGCTGGCAGTACATTGGCCAATGCTTACCTTCGCCTGCGTTATGGTGATTTTTGTGACAAGTTTGGCGGGCTGGCACTGCAAATTGCGCTGTTGTTCCGGCCTGAGGCCTACGCAGGCGCACGCCGTGATCTGATCGGCAACATCGGCAAGATAGTGCGCAAGGCGCCGCACTTTCTGTCGGGCAAAGGTTCCAGTAAGGAGGCAGGTTTTCCTTTTCGCGGGTTTGACTACGAGATGACTCGCGACGGTGCGTTCTGGGCCATAGGTGAACCGCTGGAACATGCGCCACTGGTGACGATCGTGACCCGGACTTACCGTAACCGAAACGAGTTCCTTCGCCAGGCGATCATCTCTGTCCTGAATCAGACCTATCCCAACGTGGAGCTGGTTGTGGTGGAGGACGGTGGTGAAACCATGAAGGGGGTGGTGGGAGAGTTCCAGTCCCCTGACGGTCGTGAAATCCGCTTTTATGGCATGGACAAGGTGGGGCGCTCGGTGACAGGCAATTATGGCCTGGAGATGGCTAAGGGCGAATATTGCATGTTCCTGGATGACGATGACCTATTGTTCTCGGATCACGTTGAGGTACTGGTTGCCGCCTTATCGAAAAACTCGCAGTCAGTGGCGGCATACTCGCTGGCCATGGAAGTAGGAACGATTGTCGGAGCAGATGGTCGTTACACCGAACTCAGCCATGAAACACCGTCCTACTACAAACATGAGTATGACTACAACATTCTGCTCGATCACAACTTCATCCCGATTCAGTCGTTGCTGTTTCAACGCGCTTTGTACTTGCAGCGAGGTGGGTTCGAGACGGACATGAGCAATCTGGAAGACTGGAACCTGTGGTTGAGATATGGTTACGGCAATATATTCTCATATGTAGCCAAGACTACGTCGTTGTTCCGCACACCTGCTGACCCGAATGTGCGTCTGGAACGGCACAAGCTGTTGCACGAGGCTTACCATACGGCCAAGGACCGCGCAGCGAAGTCGTGCGAAGGTTACAGAACGGTAAATTGATCCGTGCTTCAGGCTGATCAGTGACAGAAAAAAGCCATTTAGATATGGCTTTTTTCATGATCTGCGATGTGGGTACTTTGCCCGGTAAACGGAAATGCTGCGTTCTGCGCAGCCCGCGGCAAATTTCACGTTCCGGTTCGTCTGGAGGCAAGTTCAATCACTATCCAGATCCTAGAGTCTAGATTGACGCATCGCAGGGCTGTACACTACCGAACGCTCAGCGTCGCGACGAGGCCGTCTTCCAGTAGTAAGGCGTGACCATCTGTAATTGAGTTCTTTGGTGTGAGGTTCCGGACTCTACCGGTGGCAGGCTCTCTGCCTAGCGCTTCACTTTTTCGATGAATTTAGTGGGTATTGAAGTGATCGATTTATTATTGATGTGGATGGTTTTTTTTGGCTGGGTGGTTTTGTTCTCTTCCGCATTAGTTGGTGTCTCTCGCGCAGAGTATATTTGTGCCTGCTCGGGAATTATGATTACACTTTATTTGTTTGCCTGTCTGCAGCTTCTTTCATTAGGCATTATTTTTGTAGTTATCTTGGGAGTCGTTGGGATAGGGCTTGCGTTATGGAAGTTGCTATATACTGAAAGTCAGAAATGGACTGTTATTCGTGTCGGTGTCGAATTGTCAGCGATTTTCACGATCGCGTTTTTCGCATCGTGGGGTGCCAATTATTGGGCTTGGGACGAGTTTTCGCACTGGGGCGCTCAGATTGAGTTCTTGATTACTCAGAAAAACCTTCCCGTCGCACCGGGCGTACTTATTTTTCCGGATTACATTCCAGGAATATCGCTATTTCGGTACTTTGGCGAGGTGTTGCTTAAAGGTACCGGTATCAGTGCGTCTTATTTCTTGACTTGGGTTATGGCGTTGTCTGGGCTATACGCTATTTCATATTCTGAGTCTAAATACAAATTTGCAGGAACTGCCGTTGCTGTTTTTTTTGCATATTTGATTTTTTTTCAAGCGCTTGTTTCAGCCTTGTATGTTGATCCGTTACAGGCTGTTATTTTTTTGTGTGCTTTGAAGTTTGCGCATGAGAAAGGTGCCGAGGCTTTTAAGGTCGTCGCTGTTTTGTGTGTGTCGTTAGTTTTAATGAAGCATGTTGGTTTAATATTTTCTTTTTTTGTTCTGGTGTACTTTTTTGCTGTAAGGGTTTTTCTATACAAGGAAAAACTAATTGCTGTTTTTCCGCGCGCCTTGTTTTTGCTTGGTTTGGTGTGTGTCGGATATTTCACTTGGGTTATTTATGTTGGGTTTTATGGTTTGTCACGCGACGTCGTTGATGTTTCTAAATTAAGCGGAGGTGCTGGAGTTTTTGCAAATTTATGGAAAGGTTTATTGGTCGTCTTAAATAATAAGTTTGTACATGCAGGGTTTATTGATCCGCTTTACGTGACAAGCATTAATTTTAAGTCTGCTCCAGTATGGTTTTTTGTTGCTGCTATTTTTGCTTTAAGTATATCCTTGGTTTTTTGTAGTTCTATTCCCTCGCGAAATAAGCTGATAGCTGTCGGTCTTCTAATTGCGACGAATGTAAGTTATACATTGTTTTTGGCTTATATTGCGGCCGTGACCCCTTGGGGGCAGGATCCCTATTCGTTTTCAAGATATCTAATGGTGGTATTGTTTGCGACATTTTTGATGCAGTTTCTGGTCGTGCGGAATCATATTTCCACTCTGGTATTTGCTATTTTTGTGGCTGCAATGGTTTCGTTTAGTACGGTTGTGAGCCCATCCTTGCTATCGGTTTTTGTGACGTCTAAAAGACCACCTGTCATGGTAAATGAAGAGTATCGCTTAAAGGCTGAAAAGCTTAAGAAATATGCCAATGAAAACGACCTGGTTTGGTATGTTAATGATCAAAATATAACTCTTGGCTATTTCATTTTCAAAATGAAAGCCATGCCGTTAAAGTTTATTGCTTATTCTGCAGGGTATGACATATATCATAATAATAACCTGGAGCGCGGAATTAATTTGGACTACAGGCAGCGTCTCTTTGCGCGAAAGTTATGCAGCGTGAAATATATTTATATTGATAATATGTCACCCCTTTTTTGGAATCAGTTTTCCAGGTTCTTTGATGTTGCGAAGGGTGCTGTATATGAGGTCGTTCCTAGCGGCGATAAAACCTGTACTGCCAGATTAGTTTCAATGTGAGGTTTTTTTTGTGAAAGACATAGTTTTTCTTTTGGTTTATGTGTTTGGAATGGTGTTTGGTCAGGTCCTGTTTAAGAGGGTTGCGATTTCCATTTCCACTCATGGTAGTATTTACGCCATCGCTGGTGCGCTGTTGACGAGTTTTGAGTTTTTCATGGCTATAGGTATTTATGGCCTTCTGACGATCTACTGGATTTGGCTTTTACGTTCCATATCTATATCCTACGCTTACCCATTTGTTTCTCTTTCTATTGCTATAATGGTTTTTTTGGGGTGGTGGCTTTGGGGTGAAAAAATCAACTGGTTTCATATTTCCGGTGTTTTCTTCATTTTGGTTGGCGTTGTTCTTGTCGGCGTTTCGGGTGATTGATTTATGAATAAGGTTTGGATCGTAATCGCAGCATATAATGAGGCAAGCGTTATTTCGCGGGTCGTTGAAGATGTTCGTTTGGTTTTTGAAAATGTTGTTGTTGTTGATGACGGCTCATCAGATGAAACTTATTCTGAACTCAAAAAAACAGGTGCTTGGTGCATTGCTCACCCGATTAATCTTGGGCAAGGAGCTGCTTTGCAAACAGGGATAGAGTTTGCTATAAAAAATGACGCCGAATATATTGTTACATTTGATGCCGATGGGCAGCACTCCATTCAAGATGTTGTTGGTATGCTCAATTTAATTAAAACTGGCGATATTGATGTCGTTCTGGGCTCGCGCTTTCTTGGTAATGCAGTTGGGATTACAAAATTCCGTCGTGTTTTCCTGAAGTGTGCTGCTTTTTTTACAGGTGTTGTGAGTGGCGTCTGGTTAACCGATGCCCATAATGGGTTAAGAGTTTTTACGGTAAATGCAGCCAGGCAGATTAAAATCAGACAGAACAGAATGTCGCATGCATCTGAAATTATTGATATTATTGGGGCGTGTCGCTTAGTTGTTAAAGAGTATCCGGTTACGATTACATATACGGAGTACTCAATCGCCAAGGGGCAGAAGTTATCTAATTCGTTCTCGATTTTACTTGAGCAGTTGTCCTCGAAGTTTATACGGTGATTTTATGAAAATTATCCTTGTGTTGTTTTTTGTTTTTTTAATAGTGTGTGCAATTATTCAGCGGCAGCGTGTGCGCTTTATCCCTTGGGTAGTAGTGTTCTTTTCTTGCTGCTCGATATATTTTGTATTGCTTCCTGAACATTCAACGGTGGTAGCTGAGTTTTTTGGGGTTGGTCGTGGAGCTGACTTACTTCTTTACTTGTGGTTTGCCATTGGCTCTTTGTTTATATTTTTCCTTACTGTTCAAATTAAATCTCTAAATGAAAATATAACAAGTCTTTCGCGTTTTATTGCGATTGACCGCGCGGTTCGGGGCGAAAACTCGGAAAGGCCTGTTACCGGTTCTAAAGAGGAATAGGCGGAAGGGGCGCCTTTCAGAGTTCTGGCGCGGCGCCCAGAGGCATCATTCTCAAAGAACAGTTTTTGCAGAATGCTCGTGCTGATTGAAACTGACACATCCTGTCGATTGAAAATTGCTCAGGGAGGATTGCTGTTTTTTTCGCAGCAGCTGTGGATAAGCTTAGCAGCGGTGTCCTGGTTGAAAACGCATCTGGCTCCACCGTATGCGGGCATGCGGTGGGGACCTAATGGTGCAGATCAAAACGATTCATCGTCCTCGATACCTTCTCCGTACTTATGCTTTCGTTCACGCGTGATGACACGCCGGTGTGCTCGTATAGCCGTAACCGCTCCACCAACCCCACATTCAAAGCGCTTAGATGATCCCGATTCTCTCGGGAGCCAGTCCGCGATGATGCGATCCGATGCCAAAGTCGAAAAGTCTATCTGACCCAAGCCCGTCGACTTCCGAAAGGCCATCGATAGACTTGCTGTTCTTGTCGAGTTTGACTAGACGCGCGATTCGCCCTTCCTGATCGATAGAAAGAACTGGTTATTCAGCGATACAACCAAAGGCGCGATGGCCAGTTCTCAACTTTAGAGCCCGATCGAGACAGCCAAAGCTGATGGCCAAGAACCCTGTGCGTGGCTGCAACGCGCATTTGAACGCCTACCCACGGCTGCTTCGGTTGTGGCTTATGCAGGCTTGCTGCCGTGGAACTGTTCATCTAAATCACCTGGCCCAGAGCTCCACCCACTTTGAAATGGGTGGGATTTATTGCGCTTACAACAGAGCCGGATGCGGCGCCTAATGCGTACGCTACGCCTGCTGGGGCTTTGCTCAACCGGCACTTCAGCCCTTTTGCGACGATTTGTTCGCATCTCGAGAACTCAAGAATTCTGCCGCATGTTCACTTGGCAGGAGCTTGAGTCGATTTGCTGGTAAGGTTTCGCTAGCGTTTGTTTTGTAATGCGGATCTTTTACTCCGTACAATGTGTCAGCCGGTTCAACCAACGGAGCAGGTCAGATTGGGGCGAGGGAATATGGGAAAGCTACGCGGATTTTTGTTGGCGCTACCGCGCAGACAAAAGCGACTGATTCAGGTGCTGACGGATATCGTCCTCGTCTGGGCGGCGCTCTGGATGGCGTTTATCGTGCGTCTTGGGGTCGACGAGATGGTCAATCCTATAAAAGTCCATCTCTGGCTGTTCATCTGCGCCCCTCTTGTCGCTATTCCTCTCTTTATCCGATTCGGTATGTATCGTGCGGTCATGCGATATTTTGGCAATGATGCGTTGGTCGCTATCATCAAGGCCGTAAGTCTCTCTTCGTTGATACTCGCTCTGGTGGTTTATTGGTACAGCAACCACGAGGCCGTTGTCCCCCGTTCGATCATTTTCAACTATTGGTGGCTCAGTCTCGTCATCATCGGTGGCTTGCGCCTATGCATGCGTCAATATTTCATGGGCGACTGGTTCACGGCTGCCCAACATGTCCCGTTCACTAATCGCGACGATGGCCTGACGAAAGTAGCGATTTATGGTGCGGGTGTGGCGGGTAACCAGTTGGTCGCTGCGTTGCGCATGGGGCGAGTAATGCGTCCGGTAGCATTCATCGATGACGACTCGAGTATTGCAGACCGTTCAATCTCGGGCCTACAGGTCTATAAGCCAAAACATATCCAGCAAATGATCGATGTGACGGGTGCGCAGGAAGTCTTGTTGGCACTCCCATCTTCGACGCGAGCCAGACGTCGGGAGATCCTTAATTTCCTTGAAGGCTTTCCGCTGCATGTGCGTAGCGTTCCCAATTTCACCGACCTGGCCAGCGGCCGTGTAAAGGTAGAAGACATTCAAGAAGTCGACATCGCTGACTTGCTGGGACGTGATGCGGTGCCCGCACAACATGACTTGCTCGAGCACTGCATTAAAGGCAAGACAGTTTTGGTGACGGGTGCAGGCGGGTCGATTGGATCAGAACTTTGTCGCCAGATTTTTTTACTGAGACCTACCACGCTCCTTTTGTTTGAACACAGCGAGTTCAACCTTTACAGCATCCTTTCGGAGTTGGAGCAACGTGGTGTTCGGGAGTCTGTTTCTGTCAAATTGCTCCCGATCCTCGGCTCTATCCGCCATCAGGGTAAACTTCTTGATGTCATGAAAACTTGGCGCGTGGACACCGTCTATCACGCCGCCGCTTACAAGCACGTGCCAATCGTTGAGCACAATATTGCTGAAGGCGTACTCAATAACGTCATTGGTACACTGAATACCGCTCAGGCCGCGCTTCAGTCAGGTGTTGCCAACTTCGTCCTGATCTCCACTGACAAGGCGGTGAGACCGACCAATGTCATGGGCAGCACCAAACGACTCGCCGAGTTAACCCTCCAGGCCCTCAGTCGCGAGATTGCTCCCGTTTTGTTCGACGACAAAGCTAATGTTTCACGGGTAAACAAAACCCGTTTCACGATGGTTCGTTTTGGCAATGTATTAGGCTCATCGGGCTCCGTAATTCCACTATTCCACAGCCAGATCAAATCCGGTGGCCCTCTGACGGTAACTCACCCCAAAATCACCCGCTACTTCATGACTATCCCGGAAGCCGCGCAATTGGTCATACAGGCCGGTTCCATGGGACAGGGCGGTGATGTGTTTGTACTTGACATGGGCGAGCCGGTTAGAATCGTCGAACTGGCTGAGAAAATGATTCACTTGTCGGGTTTGAGTATTCGTTCTGAGAAAAATCTGCACGGTGATATTTCCATTGAGTTCACCGGCCTGCGCCCAGGTGAAAAGCTTTATGAAGAGTTGCTGATCGGCGATAACGTTTCGGCCACTCAACACCCGATGATCATGAGTGCCAACGAAGATTACCTCCCTTGGGACGTTCTCAAAGGGCGCTTGGCAGACTTGCTAATCGCCGTTGAGCAGGACGACTACTCCCGCGTCCGCCAACTCCTGCGCGAAACCGTCTCCGGCTACACCCCCGATGGCGAAATCGTCGACTGGATCTACCAGCAGCGCCGTCTCGAGCCCTGATTGTTTCACATCCTGTAACGCACGCATTTTTGACATCGCTCCACCATGACCTACGTTTGGAGAGCAGCTTCGGAAAAGCTGCTTTCTCAAACGATGATGGAGCGTCACTAATGCGTACCGGTTACTTCTACTCTCTGATTTTCGCTTTCCTCACCAGCGCCTCGATCGCCGCTATTGCCGCACCTGTTGCGCCAGCGGAGACACCCAATGCGCCTTTGGTGATGGATGCCGCGGCACCTTCCCAAAGTGCAAAAGTCGATCTCAACGCTGCCGACGCGGCAGCGCTACAAAAGGAACTGGCGGGAGTCGGTGAGGCCAAGGCCAAAGCAATTGTTACGTATCGTGAAACAAACGGGCCATTCTCCTCGGTGGATGAGTTGCTGGAAGTGAAGGGTATCGGCAAGGCGATTCTGGATCGCAATCGCGACAAGCTGGAAGTCAACTAAGCTGAGTGTTCAACGCCAAGGGGGCCGGTCATTGACCGGCCTTTTTTACTTGCGCAGCGCATGGCCGCGGGCAGTGATGGAGAGGGCACCCGTCGGACAATTTGAAATTACGGCTATCATATTGCGTTTAGATTATGCCTATAATAATTTGCCGATGCGTCGAGCCAATACGCCTCATCGGCAACTTCCTTCACCAAACGTTCCAGGAGCATTCTCATGAATTCCGCACAATCTCAAGGTACTGCTCTGGTGACCGGCGCATCGTCCGGAATCGGCGCAATTTACGCTGACCGCCTGGCGGCGCGTGGTTTTGATTTGCTGCTGGTTGCCCGTGACAAGGATCGTCTGGAAAGTGCTGCGAGCCAGTTGCGTGATGCCCATGGCGTTCAGGTCGAAGTACTGAAAGCAGACCTGACGCAAAAGGATGACGTACTCAAACTCGAACAACGTCTGCGCAGCGATTCCAGCATCAGCTTGCTGGTCAATAACGCTGGTGTGGCGGCGGACGGATTGCTGGCCAACGCTGATATGGACCAATTGGAGCGACTGATCCAGTTGAACATCACCGCCGTCACGCGCCTGGCCTCGGCAGCCGCCGCCAGTTTCGCCAAGGCCGGACGCGGCACGATCATCAATATCGCCTCGGTGGTGGCGTTGTTTCCGGAGCGCTTCAACGCTACCTACAGCGCCAGCAAAGCTTATGTACTGAGCCTGACCCAGTCACTGAACACTGAGCTTGAAGGCACCGGCGTGCAGATTCAGGCCGTGCTGCCGGGTGTGACCCGCACCGAAATCTGGGAGCGCTCCGGTATCGATGCCAGTGGCATTCCGGCAGAAATGATCATGGACGCGGACGAGATGGTCGATGCGGCGCTGGCCGGTCTGGATCAGGGCGAGTTGATCACCATTCCTTCGCTGCCTGATGCAGGCGAATGGCACGCCTATGTTGCGGCTCGCCATGTCATGGCACCGAACCTTTCCCGCAGTTCCGCAGCCCAGCGCTACAAGTCCGACAATTGAATTGATCAGAGGTCACCACGGTATGGATTCGCGTCGAATAGTCGTCACGGGCATGGGCCTGGTTTCACCCTTGGGCAGCGATCTTGAAGTCGTATGGCAGCGTTTGCTGGCCGGGCGTTCTGGTTTGCGTAACTTGCCTGAGGCAACGGTCGCTGATTTGCCCACGCGAGTCGGCGGCGCGGTGCCGACGCTGGAAGAGGACGCTGAAGCAGGTTTCGATCCGGATCGCGCCACGCCACCCAAGGAACAGAAGAAGATGGACCGCTTTATTCTGTTCGCCATGGAGGCTGCCCGGCAGGCGCTGGAGCAGGCTGACTGGCATCCGTCGGAGAGCGAAAGCCAGGAGCGTACCGCAACGATCATCGGTTCCGGTGTCGGTGGTTTCGGTGCGATTGCCGACGCCGTGCGCACCACCGACAGTCGCGGTCCTCGGCGTTTGTCACCGTTTACCATTCCGTCGTTTCTGGTCAATCTCGCGGCCGGGCACGTGTCCATTCAGCATGGCCTCAAAGGTCCTTTGGGCGCACCGGTGACGGCGTGCGCTGCAGGTGTTCAAGCGATTGGCGATGCGGCGCGATTGATCCGCGCCGGTGAAGCGGATATTGCCGTGTGCGGCGGCGCGGAAGCCTGCATCGACCGCGTCAGTCTGGCCGGTTTTGCGGCGGCGCGGGCACTGTCGAGCGGTTACAACGATACCCCGGAGCGCGCGTCACGGCCGTTCGACAGCGGTCGCGACGGTTTCGTGATGGGCGAGGGCGCGGGGCTGTTGGTGATCGAATCTCTGGAACATGCCTTGGCGCGTGGCGCGAAGCCGTTGGCGGAACTGGTCGGTTATGGCACCAGCGCCGACGCCTATCACCTGACGGCCGGACCTGAAGATGGCAGTGGTGCGCGGCGGGCGATGACGCTGGCACTGGCCCAGGCGGGTATCGAGCCGGGTCAGGTGCAGCACCTCAACGCTCACGCGACTTCGACCCCAGTGGGCGATCTGGGTGAGTTGGCCGCGATCAAGGCGTTGTTCGGTACCGAGAATAAAATCGCCGTGACCTCGACCAAGTCAGCCACCGGTCACTTGCTCGGCGCTGCCGGCGGGCTTGAAGCCATTTTCACATTGTTGGCGATTCGTGATCAGGTGGTGCCGCCGACGCTGAATTTCGACAACCCCGATCCGGCGAGCGCAGGCGTGGATATTGTTCATGGCCAAGCGCGGCCGATGTCGATTGAGTACGCACTGTCCAACGGTTTCGGGTTTGGCGGGGTCAATGCCAGCGTGTTGTTCAAACGCTGGCAGGCTTAGTCCCGGTTCTTGAGGTGGTCGCGGGTGACATCGAGAATGCGTTGCGCAAACTCGGCATCCGCGACACTGCGTGACAGCAGCAGCGCGCCAACCAGTGTCGACATGATGACAATGGCGCGGTCAGCGTTATTTTCGCCTTCGAGGCTGTTTTCGATCTGCTCCAGCCGTGCATTCAGGACCACGTCGCTGGTCGGGCTCGGTTGTCCGCGCAGGCCAAGTTCGGAAGAGATGGTCGGCAATGGGCAGCCTTCATGCGGCGATGTTTGATGCCATTCGGACAGGTACGTCTCTATGAACGCATGGAGCGGGTTGTCCTGGGCAAAAATCTCGGCGCATAACCCGTCGACCTGCTGGCCGGCCTCCTGCAAGGCTTTCTCGACCAACTCGTCCTTGGATCTGAAATGTGAGTAGAAACCGCCGTGGGTCAGACCCAGCGCTTTCATCAGGGGTTGCAGGCCTGTAGCGCCGATTCCGTCTTTGCGAAAGCGTGCCGAAGCCTCCTTGATGATGCGCTTATGAGTCTGGGCTTTATGATCCTGCGAATAACGCATCTGAAACTCTCCGCAACAATGTCCCCATCTTAACCAAGGAAAATTAGATGGTGACTGTACTTCTACTTCTTAAAAGCGTGCGGATAGGTTCAATGGCTATTAAAAGCACAAACCCCACCGATTAAGGCGGGGTAGTGTTCAACGGTCTTGTGCATCTTTGGCGTCCGCTTCGGCATTGCGTTGAGCAACGCGCCGGCGTTCTTCATCGGTCAGATCGACCTTGTTGGCGGTGTCACGCAACATCATCAATCCGCCGACGATCGAGCCGATTGCAATCACCAGAATCAACCAGGCATACCAAGGCATAACGGCTCTCCTTAAGGGCAGTTCGACGGACGAGGGTTTCGCCGTGCGACGCTGCATACCACGTTTGAGCGAAGTGACTTCGCAGTGGTTCCATTCTAGGCCGCTTGTACCCGGTACACCCGAAATCCCTCAATTACCCGTCAGCATTGCATCGGCCGGTGCATTGGCACGCAGTTGCCCGGTCAGCAGGAAATAGCCGAAACCGACCGCCATGAAGCCGAGGAAGATCAACCCGATCAACGCGTTGAACCAGGCCATCGCCACCAGACAAACCACCGCCAGCACCAAGGCAATCAGCGGAATCAACGGATAGCACGGCGCGCGAAAGGTGCGTTCCAGATTCGGTTCCGATTTGCGCAGTTTGAACAGGCTGAGCATGCTCATGATGTACATCACGATGGCGCCGAACACGGCCATGGTGATCATCGCGGCGGTCAGGGTCATGCCACCCAGGTTGATCAGACCATCGCTGTAAATTGCCGCAATGCCGATGATGCCGCCGACAATGATGGCGCGATGCGGCGTCTGGAAGCGCGAGAGTTTCGCCAGCGAGGCGGGCAGGTAACCGGCACGGGCGAGGGCGAAGAACTGCCGCGAGTAGCCGAGGATGATGCCGTGGAAACTGGCGACCAGACCGAACAGGCCGATCCACACCAGCATGTGCAGCCAGCCGGAGTTGTCACCCACCACGGTTTTCATCGCCTGTGGCAGTGGGTCGTTGATGTTGGCCAGGGTGCGCCAGTCGCCAACGCCGCCGGCGAAGAACATCACACCCATGGCCAAAAACACCAGCGTCAGGATGCCGCTGATGTAGGCCTTTGGAATCGTGCGTTTCGGATCCTTGGCTTCTTCGGCAGCCATCGCTGCGCCTTCAATCGCCAGGAAAAACCAGATCGCAAACGGAATCGCGGCGAACATCCCGGCAATCGCTGGCGCACCGAACACATCCGAACCGGCCCAGCCATTCAGTGCGAAGTTGCTGAAGCTGAAGGCCGGCGCGACCACGCCCATGAACACCAGCAACTCGGCCACCGCCAGTACGCAGACCACCAACTCGAAGGTCGCCGCCAGTTTCACCCCGAGAATGTTCAGCCCCATGAACACGATGTAAGCGCCGACCGCCGCATGCTTCGGATCGAGTGCCGGAAACTGCACATTCAGGTAGGCGCCAATGGCCAGGGCAATGGCCGGTGGCGCGAAGACGAATTCGATCAGCGTCGCCAGCCCGGCGATCAATCCGCCTTTTTCACCAAACGCTCGACGACTATAGGCAAACGGCCCGCCGGCATGGGGAATCGCCGTGGTGAGTTCGGTGAAACTGAAAATGAAGCAGGTGTACATGGTCGCGACCATGAACGAGGTCACCAGGAAACCCAGCGTCCCGGCCACGCCCCAGCCATAACTCCAGCCGAAGTACTCCCCGGAAATCACCAGCCCTACGGCGATACCCCACAGATGCAAGGTGCCCAGCGTGGGTTTGAGTTGTGTGTTCATGCGTTTGCTCCCTGAACGGTTTGGAAAGCTCAGGGAAGGGCGTTTGCAGCGGGCGTGCCATTGCTGTGAAACAAGTCGTAATGAGTTGAAAGCTGTCGTATCGGGGATGTTCGCGGTGGGATAGCTGCTTTTTGTGCGCCAGTTGAGTGCGATGTTGCTCGTTATGCCGTCTTCGCGAGCAGGCTCGCTCCCATAGGGGAATGCATTTCAAATTGTGGGAGCGAGCCTGCTCGCGAAGAGGCCCGGCCTGACGGCGTAAAAACCTGCTGTAACGCCAGCATAAACCCACTCTTTACGCTTTCTTTATGCCCAGCCAGACCCCTCGCTCTCGTTCCTTTACAGCCACCTTTCCGACAATGCCTCCACACGCGGCAATACGCCGTAACACGGAGATCTTCCATGAGCGTTCTGGACGGGGTGTCACTGCTGTTGGCAGTGGGGCTGTTCATTTATCTGTTGGTTGCGCTGTTGCGCGCGGATCGGAACTAGGAGCGGCTATGCACAGTTATGACTATTGGCTGATCCTCGCGTTTTTTGCGGTGGTCTTGCTGCCGGCGCCGTTCCTCGGGCGCTTCTACTACAAGGTGATGGAAGGTCAGCGTACCTGGCTGACGCCGGTTCTCGGCCCGGTCGAGCGCGGTTGCTATCGCATCGCCGGGGTCGATCCGCAGGCTGAACAGAGCTGGCAGAAGTACACGCTGGCGCTGCTGGCGTTCAACCTCGCCGGTTTCCTCCTGCTGTTCGCGATTCTGTTGTTCCAGGATCACCTGCCACTGAACCCGCAAAATCTGCCGGGCCAGGAATGGACGCAAGCGTTCAACACCGCGGTCAGTTTCATGACCAACACCAACTGGCAGTCCTACAGCGGTGAGGCGACCCTCAGCTATCTGAGCCAGATGGCCGGCCTCACCGTGCAGAACTTCGTCAGCGCCGCCACCGGCCTCGCCGTACTGGTTGCGCTGTGCCGTGGCATCGGCCGCAAATCGACGAAAACCCTCGGCAACTTCTGGGTCGACATGACCCGCGCCACCCTCTACGGCCTGTTGCCGCTGTGCCTGTTGCTGGCGCTGTATCTGGTCTGGCAGGGCGTGCCACAAACTTTCGCGCAATATGTGAATGCAGTGACCATGCAGGGCGTCGATCAAGTGATCCCGCTCGGCCCGGCCGCCAGTCAGATTGCGATCAAGCAACTGGGCACCAACGGCGGTGGCTTTTTCGGCGTCAACTCGGCGCACCCGTTCGAGAACCCGACCGCGTGGAGCAACCTGTTCGAAGTCGCTTCGATCATTCTGATTCCGGTAGCGCTGGTGTTCACCTTCGGTCACTACGTCAAGGACCTGCGTCAGAGCCGCGCGATCATCGCCTGCATGTTCGCGCTGTTCCTGATCGGTGGCGCGACTTCGCTGTGGGCTGAATACCAACCGAACCCGACCTTGAACAACGCGGCAGTTGAACAGACTGCACCGCTGGAAGGTAAAGAAGCCCGCTTCGGCACCACCGCCACGGTGCTGTGGTCGGTGACGACGACGGCAGCCTCGAACGGCTCGGTCAACGGCATGCACGACAGCCTCAATCCGCTCAGCGGCATGGTCGCGCTGGTCAACATGATGGTCGGCGAAGTGATCTTCGGCGGCGTCGGTGCCGGGCTCTACGGCATGTTGCTCAACGTGCTGATCGCGGTGTTCCTTGCCGGATTGATGATCGGCCGTACACCGGAATACCTCGGCAAGAAACTGCAGGCGCGGGAAGTGCAATTGCTGGTCGTGACACTGTTGGTCATGCCGGTTGGCGTGCTGGTACTCGGCGCGATCGCGGCTGTCCTGCCAGGTCCGGCGGCGACCATCAGCAACCCTGGCCCGCACGGTTTCAGTCAGTTGCTCTACGCCTACACCTCGGCCAGCGCCAACAACGGTTCGGCCTTCGGTGGCCTGAGCGCGAACACACCGTTCCACAACCTGATGTTGGGCCTGGGCATGTTGATCGGTCGCTTCGGCTACATCCTCCCGGTACTGGCACTGGCCGGCAGCCTGGCGATGAAGAAAACCGCACCGATCGGCCAGAACAGCTTCCCGACCCATGGCCCGCTGTTCGTGACCCTGCTGACCGTGACCATTTTGCTGGTGGGCGGCCTGACCTTTCTGCCGACTCTGGCGCTCGGCCCGATTGCCGAACATTTAAGTATGGGCTTCTAAGGAATCCATCATGAATATGCACGTTCCTGCAAAACCTGCAGAGCCGACCAAGTCGGCAGAAGCACCGAAAACCGCGATCTCGGCCCTGTGGCGGCCGGCGCTGGTGCAAGCCTTCGTCAAGCTCGACCCGCGGCAACTGAAACGTTCGCCGGTGATGCTGGTGGTTGAGCTGACGGCGATTTTCACCACCGTGCTGTGCTTCATTCCCGACGCCGACGTGCCGACCTTCGTCGCCGCGCAAATCGCCCTGTGGCTGTGGTTCACCGTGCTGTTCGCCAACTTCGCCGAAGCCTTGGCCGAAGGTCGCGGCAAGGCCCGCGCCGACAGCCTCAAGGCTGGCAGCGAAGGCCTCAGCGCACGACGCAAACAGGCCAACGGCAGTTTTCAGGTGGTCCCGGCTACGAGCCTGCGTAAAGGCGATGTGGTGCGCGTCGAAGCCGGGGAGATGATCCCCGGTGACGGCGAAGTCATCGAGGGCATCGCGGCGGTCAACGAAGCGGCGATCACTGGTGAATCGGCGCCGGTGATCCGTGAGTCCGGCGGCGACCGTTCCGCCGTTACCGGCAACACACGCCTGGTGTCCGACTGGTTGCTGGTCAAGATCACCGCCAACCCCGGTGAATCGACACTCGACCGCATGATCGCGTTGGTTGAAGGCGCCAAGCGCCAGAAAACCCCGAATGAAGTGGCGCTCGATATCCTGCTGATCGGTTTGACCCTGATCTTTCTGCTGGTGGTCGTGACCCTGCAACCGTTCGCTCATTTCGCCAACGGCAGCCTGCCGCTGGTGTTCCTCGTGGCGCTGCTGGTCACGCTGATTCCGACCACCATTGGCGGTCTGCTGTCGGCCATCGGTATCGCCGGGATGGATCGTCTGGTGCGCCTCAACGTGATCGCCAAGTCTGGCCGCGCGGTGGAAGCAGCGGGCGACGTGCACGTGCTGTTGCTGGACAAGACCGGCACCATCACCTTCGGTAACCGTCGTTGCAGCGCGGTGTATGCCGCGCCGGGTGTGAGTGGTCGCGAGCTGGCCGAAGGCGCGCTGTTCGCCTCGTTGGCTGACGAAACCGCTGAAGGTAAATCCATTGTTGAATACCTGCGCGGTCTGCATCCGCAACCGGAGCCGGCGCTGGAAACCTTGACCGCCGTGCCGTTCAGCGCTGAAACCCGTTTGTCCGGCGTCGACTATCAAGGTCGCGTCTACCGCAAAGGTGCGGTGGATTCACTGCTGAGTTTCCTCGGCCAAAAACGCTCGGATCTGGCCCCGGCACTGTCGCGGGAAATCGACAAGATTGCCCAGAGCGGCGGCACGCCATTGCTGGTCTGCGCCGACGGCAAACTGCTTGGCGCGATCCACCTCAAGGACGTGGTCAAACCCGGCATTCGCGAGCGCTTCGCCGAACTGCGCAAACTGGGCATTCGTACCGTGATGGTCACCGGCGACAACCCGCTGACCGCCGCTGCCATCGCCGCTGAAGCAGGCGTCGATGACGTCCTCGCTGAGGCCACGCCGGAGAAAAAACTCGCGCGCATTCGTCACGAGCAAAACGACGGTCGTCTGGTCGCGATGTGCGGCGACGGCGCCAACGATGCCCCGGCGCTGGCCCAGGCTGACGTCGGCATGGCGATGAACGACGGCACCCAGGCTGCCCGCGAAGCGGCGAACATGGTCGACCTCGACAGCGACCCGACCAAGCTGCTCGACGTGGTGCAGATCGGCAAGGAGTTGCTGGTGACTCGCGGTGCGCTGACGACCTTTTCCATCGCCAACGACGTGGCCAAATACTTCGCGATCCTGCCGGCGTTGTTTGCCTCGATTTATCCGCAACTGGGCGTGCTGAACATCATGCAGCTGACCAGTCCGCAGAGCGCGATTCTCTCGGCGATCGTCTTCAACGCCTTGATCATCGTTGTGCTGATTCCGCTAGCGCTGCGCGGTGTGCGCGTCCAGGCGGCGAGTGCGGCGGCGTTGCTGCGGCGCAATCTGTTGATCTATGGATTGGGCGGGATTCTGGTGCCGTTCGTGGGGATCAAGGCGATCGACATGTTGCTCACGGCGCTGCATCTGGTGTGAGGCCGGAAAAAGCCCCTCACCCTAACCCTCTCCCAGAGGGAGAGGGGACTGACCGAGTGGTTTATCAGAGTTTCACCGACTTGAGATACCGAGCCGAACGCAAGTTTTGAAAAGCATATAAATCGGCTCCCTTTCCCCCTCGCCCCCTTGGGGGAGAGGGCTGGGGTGAGGGGGAAAAGATCTCCCTGACACCCCACCAAAGTTTGCCCAACGAATTCGAGGATCTTGAAAATGTCCACAATGATACGTCCGGCCCTGAGCCTGCTGGTGCTGATGACCCTGGTCACCGGCGTCGCCTACCCACTGGTGGTGACCGGTGTCGCGCAAGTCGCATTTCCCGCCCAAGCCAACGGTAGCCTGGTGCACGACGCCGACGGCAAAGTCCGCGGCTCGTCGCTGATCGCGCAGGATTTTGTCGGCGATGCGTGGTTCCATCCACGGCCATCGGCTGGTGCGTTTGCCACGGTTTCCAGCAGTGCGAGCAACCTGGCACCGAGTAATCCGGCACTCGCCACGCGGGTGATCGACGACGCCAACAAATTGCAGGTTCCGGGGCAAGGCCCGGTGCCATTGGCCTTGTTGACCACCTCTGGCAGTGGCCTCGATCCACACTTGCCACCGGCGGCAATTGCCTATCAACTGGCGCGAGTTGCGGCAGCGCGAAACGTGCCGGTGACGACCTTGCAGCAACTGCTCGATGCGCACATCGAACAGCCGCTGGTGGGGCCGCCAGTGGTGAATGTGCTGGAGCTGAACATGGCACTGGAAAAACTGTAAACCGGCGGCGCGACCCTTCGCGAGCAGGCTCGCTCCCACAGGAATACGCGTTCCAAATGTGGGAGCGAGCCTGCTCGCGAAGGGGTCATAACAGACACCGAATCAACATCAGCAAAAGAGAACATCAAGCATGAGCGACTCCGGCCGCGCCGACGCGCTGTTAGCAGACCTGCCCCGTGACGGCCGTGGCCGGTTGAAAGTGTTTCTCGGCGCCGCCCCCGGTGTCGGCAAAACCTACGCCATGCTCCAGGCCGCCCACACGCAATTGCGCCAAGGCGTGAAAGTCATCGCTGGTGTCGTCGAAACCCATGGCCGTGCCGAAACCGAAGCGCTGCTCGGCGGCTTGCCGCAGCAACCGTTGGTGCGCTCGGAATACCGTGGCGTGATGCTCGAAGAAATGGACCTCGACGGCATTCTCGCGGCCAAGCCGAAACTGGTGCTGGTCGATGAACTGGCCCACAGCAACGCCCCCGGCAGTCGCCACACGAAACGCTGGCAAGACATTCAGGAACTGCTCGCCGCCGGCATCGACGTGTTCACCACGGTCAACGTCCAGCACCTGGAAAGTCTCAATGATCAGGTGCGCGGCATCACCGGTGTGCAAGTGCGCGAAACCCTGCCGGACTGGGTCCTGCAAGAAGCCTACGAACTGCTGCTGATCGACCTGCCCCCGCGTGAATTGCTCGAGCGTCTGCGCGAGGGCAAGGTCTATGTGCCGGAGCAGGCGCGCGCGGCGATTGATGCGTTTTTCACCCAGACCAACCTCACCGCATTGCGCGAACTGGCGATGCAAACGGCCGCCGCGCAGGTCGATAACGATCTCGCCCAAGGCTATCGCCAACTCGGTCAGGCGGCGCCGGCGGTGCGTGGACGCCTGCTGGTCGGCGTCGATGGTGATGCGCAGGCCGAACGCCTTGTGCGCCACGCCAGTCGCGTTGCCCAGCGCCGGCATTTACCGTGGAGTCTGGTGCATGTCGACAACGGCACTGTACGCGACGAGCAATCGCGTCTGCGCCTGCAAAGCGCTCAGCAACTGGCCGAGCGCCTGGGCGGTGAAGTGGTGTTGCTGCGCGCCGGTGAGGTGGCGAAAACCCTGATCCAGCATGCTGCCGAACGCCGTGCGAGTCTGGTTCTGGTTGGGCAGTCCCGGCCACGTCTGCGCCGGCGTCTGTTCGGCGGTGGACTCGCGGCGCGTCTGTTGCGTCAGGCTCACGGGCTGGAGATCAACGTCCTCGACAGCGATCAGCAACAGCAGCAACCGCGCCCGCGCAATGCGCTGAACGTGGTGTGGTTCGACTATGCGCTGGCGCTGGTCGCCACGGTGTTGGCCAGTGCATTGGCGTGGGCGGTGTCGAGTGTGTTGCCGTTGCCGAACATCTCGCTGGTGTTCCTCGCGGCCGTGTTGCTGGTGGCGGTGCGCAGCAGTCTCGGCCCGGCGCTGGCCTGTGCCGCACTGTCGTTTCTGACCTATGACTTTCTGTTCATCCCGCCGAAGTTTTCCTTCGCCATCCAGCGCGAAGAAGACGTCCTGACGCTGTTGTTTTTCCTGCTGATGGCGGCGCTCACCGGCAACCTCGCGGCGCGGCAGCGTCGGCAACTACAGGCCTTGCGCGACACCCAGGAAGAAACCACCGAACTGCTCGACCTGTCGCGCAAACTCACCGCCGCGACGGACCGTCAGGCAGTGGTCAGCGCCGCCGCGCAACACCTCAATGGCTGGAGCGATCTGCAATTGTGCCTGCTCAACCGTGACGGGCAGGGCGGCTGGAAGGTCGAGACCGGCGGACCGCTGGAATTTACCGAGTCCGAACGTGCCGCCGCCGACTGGGCCTGGCAGCATGATCAACCGGCAGGCATGGGCACTGGCACGCTGCCGTTCGGACGTTGGTGGTGGTGGCCGCTGTCGGTCGAGGACGGGCCGCTGGCGTTGCTCGGTGTTTGCGCCAAAGAAGGCCAGACCCTGAGCGGTCAACGTCGGCGTTTGCTCACTGCGTTGAGTCAGCCGCTCGCCCAAGCGCTGGCGCGCGCGCAGTTGGCCGATGACCTCGAAGCCGCGCGCCTGCACGGTGAAACCGAACAACTGCGCAGTGCCTTGCTGGCCTCCGTGTCCCACGACCTGCGCACGCCGCTGACCGCCATGCGCGGCAGCATCGACAGCCTGTTGGCCCTCGGCGAAGCGATCCCGCTGGAGGATCGTCGTGAACTGCTCGAAGGCACTCGCGATGAAGCCGAACGCCTCGATCGCTACATCCAGAATCTGCTCGACATGACCCGCCTCGGCCACGGCGCGCTGAAACTGGCGCGGGACTGGGTGTCGCCCGCCGACATCGTCGGCAGTTCGCTCAATCGCCTGCGCGCGGTGCTCGCGCCATTGCAGGTCAGCACCGATGTGCCGGCCGAGTTGCCGCTGTTGTTCGTGCATGCGGCGCTGATCGAACAGGCGCTGGTCAATGTATTGGAAAACGCCGCACGTTTCTCACCCGCGCACGGTCGCTTGCAACTGAGTGCGGGCGCGAATGACGAGGAGATTTTCTTCTCGGTCAGCGACGAGGGGCCGGGGATTCCCGAGGATGAACGGGCGAAGATTTTCGACATGTTTTACACCGCTGCCCGGGGTGATCGCGGGGGGCAGGGCACCGGCCTCGGCCTTGCAATCTGTCAGGGCATGGTCGGCGCGCACGGCGGTCGTATCAGCGTCGCCGACGGCATCGACGGACACGGCACCTGCATTACCTTGCACTTGCCGTTGCAGACCCAGCCGGGAATGGACAATGAAGCCTGATCGCGACTGCGCTACTCTCTTGCCAATCTTTTGTGTTGATGTGAATTCATGAGCCAGACCGCGACCATTTTGGTCATCGACGACGAACCGCAGATCCGCAAGTTTCTGCGCATCAGCCTCGCTTCCCAGGGCTACAAAGTGCTCGAGGCCGGCACCGGTGCCGAAGGGCTGGCGCAGGCCGCACTGAACAAGCCGGACTTGTTGGTGCTCGACCTCGGTTTGCCGGACATGGACGGCCAGCAGGTGCTGCGCGAGTTTCGCGAGTGGGCCACGGCGCCGGTGCTGGTGTTGTCGGTGCGCGCCAGCGAAGGGCAGAAAGTCCAGGCGCTGGATGGCGGTGCCAATGATTACGTGACCAAACCGTTTGGCATTCAGGAATTTCTCGCCCGGGTTCGTGCGTTGTTGCGTCAGGCTCCGGCAGGGGAGGCGCAACAGGCGGCGCTGACGTTTGGCCCGCTGACGGTGGACCTGGCCTATCGGCGGGTGTTGCTCGACGGTGTCGAAGTGGCGCTGACCCGCAAGGAATACGCAGTGCTGGCGCAACTGGCACGGCATCCGGGACGGGTGATTACCCAGCAGCAATTGCTCAAGGATATCTGGGGGCCGACGCACACCGAGGACAGCCATTATCTGCGGATTGTGGTGGGGCATTTGCGCCAGAAACTGGCGGATGATCCGACGCGGCCGCGGTTTATTGTCACTGAGGCCGGGGTTGGCTATCGGCTGTTGAGTGATGTTGGCTGATCTGGCCTCTTCGCGAGCAGGCTCGCTCCCACACTGGATCTGCGTCGTTCACAAATCCCCTGTGGGAGCGAGCTTGCTCGCGAAGATGTCATCAAACACACCCGAGAAATCAGGCCCGATCACCCCTGCTCACTGTCATACCGATCCAGCGTATCCCGGGCAATCTCGCGTCCCAACGCGATCAACTCTGGCGCCTTGTAAAACTCGAAAAACCGACACACCCGTTTCGGCACGTTGATCAGGATATCCGGCGGATACCCGGCGATCTTGTACTGCGCCAGCGAGGTCTGCATGACCTCGAAACTCTGGTTGATCAAGTCCAGCAACGAGGCCGGCCCAACGTTATCGATGATGAATGAACCGGTGGCCGATTTCGGTGCGCCTTCACGCTCGGGCGCGGCCGCCGGTTGCTGGCTCTCCGGCTCGGCGCCGTCAAGCCAGGGGTTAATGTCCGCCGCTTCGGCGCGCAGCGCTTCCTGTTCGAGGCGCAGCAGTTGCTCGGCCTGTGTACGGCGGAACGGCATCTTCGATCCCAGTGAACTGATCAGGCTGTCGAAGCGTGAGCGGAACGCCGCCGGGCGCTGGATCACCGGCAATTTGTAGTGACGCTGGTTGGTCGAGTTGAGATTGACCGCGATGATCAGATCGCAGTGGCTCGACACCACCGGCACGATCGGCAACGGGTTGAGAATGCCGCCGTCGACCAGCATGCGATTGCCCTGCATCACGGGGGTGAACAGGCTGGGAATCGCCGCCGAGGCGCGCATGGCCTGATGCAGGCAGCCTTCCTGAAACCAGATCTCCTGTTGATTGGTGAGGTCGGCGGCGACGGCGGTGTAGGGGATGCGCAAGTCTTCGATGTTGACCTCGCCGACGATCTTGCGGATCTGGCCGAAGACCTTTTCGCCGCGAATCGCACCGAGGCGAAAACTGACGTCGACCAGGCGCAAGACGTCGAGGTAATCGAGGCTTTCGATCCAGTTCTTGTAAACGTCGAGTTTGCCGGCGGCATAGATTCCGCCAACCACGGCGCCCATCGAACAGCCGGCAATGCAGGCGATTTCGTAACCGCGTTTCTCGATCTCTTCAATAACCCCGATATGGGCATAGCCCCGGGCGCCACCGGAACCCAGCACCAGCGCAACACGTTTTTTCATCCAGCGTCCTCCCGACAAGGTTCCACAATGCACCCATCGCCGGGCAGGCTCAATCGCCGAAGTCGTTGAGTGCGCCAGTGACGTCGTTTTTTCGCTACTGCATGGCCCTTCAGCGCTATCCTTCTCAGTTGCGTGGTTTCACCCGCCGGCGAGGCACTTTTTCGCAGCCAGACCGTCTTACCTGCACGACTGTTGACCTATTTGAGGTGTGAGTGATGAAAGCCTGGATCTGTGTGCCGTTGATGGCCTTGGCATTGGCCGGTTGCGCCGGTAAAACCGCTTACCGCGACAGCTGCGGCAGCCAGCTCGACGCGGCCTGGCATGAACTGGATCTGGCCAAGGCTGAAGGCTTTGCCGGCACCGTCAGCTACTCCAAAGCGTTGTCGCTGCTGACCGCCGCCAAGACCCAACAGCAATTCGAAGGGTTCGAAGGCTGCAGCAAGAAAGCCGAGAAGGCGCGCTTCTACATTCGCGAATCCCGCGCCGGGCGCTAAGCTGCTGACGTGAAGCAAGGAGGCTGCGTTCACGAAACGGCAGCATGTTCTTCAGAGCCATTTGAATCAGGAGCAAGTGATGTCTGCGTTGGTTGATCGGTTGGTGGCTCATGTCCTGAGTCTGGAAGTGCGGCTGCTGGCCTGTCAGGCGCGCTTGACGGCACGTACCGACCCCGAAGCGCTGCATGATCTGCGCACCACGGTGCGGCGTTTGCGCAGCCTGTTGCGACCCTTGCGCGGTTTGCCCGGGGTCGAGCAACTGGAAGATGCCGCCTCGGCCGTCGGCCAATTGACCACCCCGTGGCGCGATCGCGAGGTGTTGGCGGCCTACCTGCTCGCGCATGATCAGCCTGATGCTGCGCAACGTCGCATGGCGCAAATGGCCGAGGCCTATCCGGCGCTGGCGGCGAGTGCCGAAGTGGCCTCGCTGCTGATGATTCTCGACGCGTTCCCGCGATTCCTGCGCGCTTCCCAGCGTCAGGGCTTGCTCAAGGGTTTGGACAAGCGCATCGAAAAACGCTTGGGCAAGCAATGGCAGAAACTCGACGAGGCGCTACACGACCCGGCCCACGACCGCCATCGCCTGCGCTTGTTGATCAAACGCGTGCGTTACGGCATCGAAGCCTATCCCGAACTGGACCGCTTGCCCGAGGCGGCGCTGGCGCGTCTCAAGTCTGCTCAAGGCGCGTTGGGTGACTGGCACGACTGCTGGCAGTGGCTGGCGAAGGCCGAGCTTGAGGCTGATTTACAGCCCTGTGTCGCCACTTGGCAGGCGACCATGATCAACGCCGAAAGCAAGGCTGATCGCGTGCTGGAAAAACTCAGTTCAGCCTGTTTCAAATAACCTGAGCCCCGCGATATCCCCTGTAGGAGCTGCCGAAGGCTGCGATCTTTTGATCTTGTTGTTAAAAATCAAAATCAAAAGATCGCAGCCTTCGGCAGCTCCTACAGGGTTTTGTGACTAAATTTGAAATACGGTAAGGCCTTTCTGTCAGCCCATTTGACCGGAATAGACGCTGCGGCGCTGTGCAGGTCTGGTTAAGATTCCTGCATTCCTTTCTCGTTTTCTGAGGTTGCCATGCGCTTTAGCGATCTGCTCGAGGCGGTCCGCCGTCAACCGGAACTGACGATCCCTGCCGAATGGGGCCAGGGCCGTGCCAGTTTCGGTGGCCTGGTGGCCGCGCTGCAATACGAAGCCATGCGCGCGAAAGTCCCAGCGGATCGTCCGGTGCGTTCGTTGGCGATCACCTTTGTCGGCCCTGTCGAACCCGAAGTCCCGGTGAGTTTCGAAGTCGATGTACTGCGCGAAGGCAAGGCCGTCAGCCAGGTCATGGGCCGGGCGATGCAGAATGGTCAGGTGGTGACGATCGTTCAGGGCAGCTTCGGTGCTTCGCGGCCCTCGGAGGTGGCAGTCGAAGCGTATCCGGCGCCATCAATGAAGCACTGGGACGAATGCCAGGAGTTGCCGTATATCAAAGGCGTGACCCCGGAGTTCATGCGCCATCTGGCGATGCGCTGGAGTGTTGGCGGTATGCCGTTCACCGGCACTCAATCGCGGCTGATGGGCGGCTGGGTGCGCTTGCGCGGAGATGTCAAAGAAGAGCCGGTCAATGAGGCGCATCTGCTGGCCTTGGTGGACGCGTGGCCGCCCGCGCTGTTGCCGTATCTGAAGAAGCCTGCCCCCGGCAGTACGCTGACCTGGACCATTGAGTTCGTACAGCCGCTACACGATTTGAGCACGCTGGACTGGTGCCAGTACCTCGCCGACATCGAGTACGCCGCCGACGGCTATGGCCATGTGGCCGCCAAGCTGTGGAGCGCGGAAGGTGAGTTGATTGCCATGAGTCGCCAGACCGTCACGATTTTCGCCTGACTCAATGCCGACGGTGGCGCTCACGCCAGGCGCGCCACCAGCCGCCACTGAGAAAGAAGCGCGGAAAGGTCAGAAACTGCTCGACCAATAAACGCGACATCGCGTCTTTACGATCACTGAACGGCTCGGAGGCTTGCGCCTCCAGGCTGTGGCCATGACGCTGCAAACCCAGCGCCGCGATGATGCCGATTACGCCGATGGCGACGCTGGCCAGACTCAGGCTGAACACCCCGGAGACGATCAGCAGAAACGCGACGATGAACAACGGCACGGCAATCAGGTGCAGCACCAGATTGGTCGGGTGCTGATGATTGCCCGGGTAAGCGCGCCATTGCCACGCGGGAAGGTTGGGGTGACGTTTGCCCATGTTGACTACTCCTCGATCCATGTTGAACACATGGTTGAAGAATAGGCCCGGGCGCGGAGGGCGGCGAATCAAGGTTGGCTATTGGCATCATAGGGATGATGGACAAAAAAGATCGCAGCCTTCGGCAGCTCCTACATTGAAATGCGTACATCTGTAGGAGCTGCCGAAGGCTGCGATCTTTTGATCTTCAGAGTTTCAACTGCCCAATTGCTTTGTTGAGCTCCCCAGCCAGCGTCGCCAACTCATTGCTGGTCGTCGCCGAATCCACAGTCTGCTGCACAGTGTTCTCGGTCACATCGCGAATACTCACCACTGCCCGGTTCATCTCCTCGGCGACCTGGCTTTGCTGCTCCGCCGCCACGGCAATCTGCGTATTGCTTTCACGCATCTGCGCCACCGCGCCGGTGATTTCCGCCAGCGCCTCGCCAGCTTCTTGCGCTTGCTGCACGCAGTCGTCGGCCTTGTACGAGCTTTCCTGCATGAAATCCACCGCATCGCGGGTGCCAGCCTGCAGCGCCGAAACCATGGTGGTGATCTCGTCAGTCGAGGTCTGCACACGTTTGGCCAAGTTGCGCACCTCATCGGCCACCACCGCAAAGCCTCGGCCCATCTCACCGGCGCGGGCGGCTTCGATGGCAGCGTTCAGTGCCAGCAGGTTGGTCTGCTCGGCAATGCTGTGAATCACGCTGACCACGCCGTTGATCTTCTGGCTGTCTTCGGCCAGCCGTTGAATCATCTCGGCCGTTTGCTGCACTCCGCTGGAGAGTCCGGCAATCGACTGCTGCACTCGCGCGACGACTTGCTGACCGCTGCCGGCGAGACCATCGGCGGTCTGCGACAGGTCGCGGGTGGCGCCGGCGTGCTGGGCGATGTGGTAAACGGTGGCGGTCATTTCGTTGATCGCGGTGGCGGCCTGATCGGTTTCGCTCTGCTGGCCGAGCATGCCGTGGCGCACTTCGTTCATGCTCGATGCCAGCCGCGCTGCGCCGACATCCAGTTGCCGCGCGGTATTGGCCACCGTGGTGACGACACGTTGATAACCGGCCTGCATCGCGTTGAACGCATTGGCCATCTGCCCGACCTCATCTTTTCCGGCCAGCGGTACGCGAGCCGAGAGATCGCCGCTTTTCTCGACGTGGAGCATTACGTCTTTCAAGGTGTTGAGCTGGCTGAGCAGGAAGCGAATCAACAGTTGTGAGGCGCACAGCATGGCTAACATCAGAATGAACACCGCCGCTGCATAGTTGGCGAAACGCTCACTGAAGACCTGGCTCAGGCTCGGGCCATAAGCAATCACCGCAACCTGCTGGCCATCGGCACGACTGAACACCTCAGCGCCCATCAACGGATTTTCGCCGAACAACGGCATGTAATTGATGTCGTTCCAGCCGTTGCGTTCAGTGATTTCCAGCAAGGGTTGATCGTTCAGGCGCGGTGCTTCACCGCGTTTAAAGGTCAGCACTTGATCCGCCTTCGGCAGCGGCTGCCCGGCCGGCCAGGCCTTGAGCAATTGCGCCTGGGTTTGTGCGGATACTTGTGACGCGTGACTGCGCGCCTGTTGTTCGAGCTGCACGGCGTACAGCACCAGCAGCAGGGTGGTGACGAAGGCGACCGCATTGACCGCCCAGAATTTGTATTTCAGCGAGATATTGCTAAGCCAGGCACCCATGGAGGTCTTCTCTGATAGCGGAAACAGTTTTGGCAAGGTGCCAGCATTGTGCCGCTATGCAGAAGGCTCTATTTGATGTGGGTCAAGAGATCAAAAGATCGCAGCCTTCGGCAGCTCCTACATTCGGATGGCGTACACCTTGTAGGAGCTGCCGAAGGCTGCGATCTTTTGCGGCATTACGCCAATGCCGGGAGGTTGTAGAACGTTCGGGCACAGGCAGTGGTGTGCGCCGCCAGATCTTCCTCGGTTTCGCCGCGATGCAACGCCACTTCACGCAGCACTTCAGTCAGATACGCCGGCTCATTGCGCCCGTTCTTCGGTTTCGGCCGCAACGTGCGCGGCAACAGATACGGCGCATCGCTTTCCAGCATCAACCGTCCACGCTTGATCTCTTTCACCAGCGGATGCAAATGCGTGCCCCGGCGCTCATCGCAGATCCAGCCGGTAATACCAATGTGCAGATCCAGATCGAGGTAGCTGAACAGGGCTTTTTGCTCGCCGGTGAAGCAGTGCACCACAGCGGCCGGCAGGTGATCGCGGAAGTCCTTGAGGATTTCCAGCAGGCGCTGACTCGCGTCACGTTCGTGCAGGAACACCGGCAATTGCAGCTCAACGGCCAGCGCCAGATGCTCTTCGAGGACTTTTTCCTGCTGTGGGCGCGGCGAGAAATCCCGGTTGAAATCCAGCCCGCACTCACCCACCGCGACGACATTGGACTCCTTCAGCAAACTGCGCAGGCGGCGCGCGCTGTCAGCGTTCCAGTCACTGGCCGAATGCGGGTGAATACCGGCGGTGGCGAACAGTCGCTGGCCGCTTTCATCGAGTTGCTGGCACAGCTCCAGGGCTTGCTCGCTGCCCTCGACGCTGGTGCCGGTCAGCACCAGTTGGCAGACTCCGGCGGCATAGGCGCGCTCGAGCACGGCCTGATGTTTGTCGGCGAAACTGGGATTGGTCAGGTTGACGCCGATATCGATGAGTTGCATGGTTGCTACCTCGGGCCGAAGGCCGGAAAGCATACCAGAGCTGTAGATTCATAAGAAAAGCCAAGAACTACAACGAGTTATAGCTGTCTGTTGATGCCGCGACGCAGACCGGTTTGGTAGAAGTGCCATTACTGTGCCAGTCTCTCGCACGTTGCCAGCGCTCATGGCGCTCTGTTTTCGTCGGTGATTTCGATCTTTTAACGATGAAATCGCCCCGTATTCTTTCCGGAGAGTGGATGGTTCGTCCCTCGGTTTTGCTCCTGTTGTGTGGCTCGCTGCTACTGCCGATGACGGCGGTCGCGCGCCTGCCCGGGCCACTACAAGCCGTGCCGGCAGCCAAGGTGCGTGACCTGTCCGAGATTCGCAGCAGCCGCGTGTTGCGCGTACTGGTCAACCAGAGCCGCAACAGCTCCGGCGAAGTCCAGGGCCAGGCCATCGGCGTTGAATACCATCGTCTGCGCGCCTTCGAGCAATACCTCAATGGCCATGCCCGCGACGGCCAGGAAATCACCCTCAAGATCATTCCCAAAGCCAAGGATCAATTGCTCGGCGCCTTGCAACGTGGCGAGGGTGATCTGGTTGCGCCGGGCGAATTGCTTGAGCTGCAACCGGGCTATGCGGTTGCCAGTAGCGAACCGATCGCCAGCAACGTGCCGCTGGTGCTGGTCGGGATCAAGGGCGAGCGGCGTTACACCAAGGTCGAGCAGCTTTCCGGCAAAACCCTGGCGTTGCCCACCGGCAGTGCGGCGGGGGAGGCGGTCAGTCAACTCAATCAGAAACTCGCGTTGCACAAACTGGCACCGATCAAAATCGAATGGGTCGATCCGACCCTGGCCGTCGAAGATGTGCTGGAGATGGTGCAGGGCGGGATTTTTCACCTGACCATCGTCGAGCAACCCATCGCCGAGCGCTGGGGCAAGATTCTGCCGAAGCTGCGTTTTGACCGGCAACTGATGATCAGCGAGCCGGGCGAGGAGTACTGGTTCGTACGCCGCGACGCCTCAATGCTGCGTGCAAGCATTGATCGCTTTCTCGGCGGTTACAAGAAGCCATCCAATGAAGATGCGGCGTTTCTGCGCATCTATCGCCGTCTCTATCAAGTCCACTATCCATTGGCCAAGGCTGATCGCCAGCGCCTCGAAAAACTGCGCCCGACCCTGCAAAAGCATGCCGACGCGCAGAACATGGACTGGTTGAATCTGGCCGCGCTGGCGTTCAAGGAATCGGCGCTGCAACCCAACGCGCGCAGTGGCAGTGGCCCGACCGGGCTGATGCAGATCACCCCGTCCGCTGCTCAGCGCGTCGGCGTCAACAACATCCAGAATCTCGATGCGAATGTGCAGGCCGGGGCCAAGTACCTGGCGATGATCCGTCGCAAGTTCTTCAACAGCCCCAAGCTCAATGAGCGTGAACGCATGGCGTTCACCTTGGCGGCCTACAACATCGGCCCCGAGCGCGTGCAGGGCATGCGCGCTGAAGCCCGGCGACGTGGGCTGAACCCCAACCAGTGGTTCTTCCAGGTCGAGCGCATCGCCATGGAGCAGGTAGGAATGGGGCCGGTCAGCTATGTTAATAGCGTGAACAAGTATTACTTGGCGTTCGACCGGGAGCGGGAGTCGCTGGAGCCCGGGGCGCAAAAAGTCGTCTCACGGAAATGATCTAATAAACTGATTGTTATGGCGGAATAATTGCGCTTTTAACATGAGATTTACTGATTAATATAGCGGCCAACCAACACTCACAACTTCTCGCAAAAACAAGGAATGCCCCATGAGCTCTCTGATCAACAAAGTACTGTTCACCCGCGCCGGCTACGGTCTGACCATTCTGCGCATCGCTGTCGGCGTGATCTTCGCCGCTCACGGGTCGCAAAAACTCTTCGGTCTGTTCGGTGGTTATGGTTTGGCAGGCACCGCCCAGTACATGGACAGCATCGGTCTGCACCCGGGCTACCTGATGGCGACGCTGGCGGGCGGTACTGAGTTCTTCGCTGGCCTGGCGTTGATCATCGGCCTGCTGGTGCGCCCGGCGGCGTTGGGTCTGACCTTCCTGTCGCTGGTGGCGATCTTCACCGTGCACATCAGCAACGGTCTGTTTATGGCCAACAACGGTTACGAGTTCGCTCTGGCCCTGCTCGGTGGCAGCCTTGCTGTCCTGATCGAAGGTGCTGGTAAGCTCTCAGTGGATCGCGCCATCGCCGGTTAAACGCTCAGGCTCAAGGAAAAGGCCCGCATTGTGCGGGCCTTTTTTGTTGCGGCTGATTCTTGACACTGATCGGTCACGTTCTCTAGGATGTTGCCCATGCGCCGATTTAAACAGCTACTTGCGGGGCGCCAGGTGACTTTCAATAGTTACCGTCAGAAGCCGGAACAGGGCTTCGAAATACCGCTAAAGCGCTGGTTCGGTGTTGCCTCTCACCTGCCATGCAGACTTTTGAGGCAGAGACACGACACGATGAATGCACTACGCCCTCCAGCACGTCCTGCGCCGATCACTGCGCATATCACTCAACGCAACCCGAAAATTCTCCTTGGCGGCAAACATCAGCCGACGCTGTTGCGTTATCTCGATGGCTGGCCACGTCGCAGCGGCGGTCCTGCCGCATTCCTCATCCAGTTTGTCGAAGACGGCGAGTCGCTGGCGCGTTTTGCCAGTGACAGTTTTGATCTGGCGGTGATTCAGACGCCGAGCGCGGAAGATGCGCCGGAGATGATCAAACAACTGGTCCGCGTTGCGCGGCAGGGGCTGATCACTCGCCGTTGATACGCTTCACGGATAGTCGATGGCGACGATGTAAACGAACTGCTCACCGGTTGGCGTCTGCACCCTGACTTCTGCATCCAGTGCCTTGCCGATCAAGGCGCGGGCCAGTGGCGAGTCGATGCTGATCAGACCCAGTTTCAGATCCAGTTCATCCGGGCCGACGATGCGATAGCGCGATTGCTTGCCGTCTTCGTCCTCGATGGTCACCCAGGCGCCGAAGTAGACCTTGTTCGGGTCACTGGGTTTTTCGCTGACGACTTTCAGAGCTTCCAGACGTTTGGTCAGAAAGCGCACGCGACTGTCGATCTCGCGCAGCATTTTCTTGCCATAGGTGTACTCGGCGTTTTCCGAGCGATCACCCTGAGCCGCCGCCTCGCTGACCGATTGCGTCACCTGCGGGCGGCGCACATGCCACAGCTCATGGAATTCGGCGCGCATCCGCGCTTCACCTTCGGGGGTGATCAGCGCGGTGCCGGCAGTGCGGGGAGGGCGATAACGGCTCATGGCAACTTCTTGTGATTAAGACCGCTTGAGTCTATCAACCCTCGCGCAACACTGTCAGTGGACTTGCATTGAGTGCCCGGCGCGTACCGAATACACCGGCACCACCAATCAACGCCGCGCCAATCAATGGCAGCACCAGCAACCATGGGTGCGGGTGCCACGGCAGATCGAACGCGTAGCGATACAGCACCAGACTCACCACTTCCGAGCCGATGGCGGCGAGCAAGCCGCTCACTGCACCGAGCAGGCCGAATTCGATACGCCGCGCCTTGATCAGCAACTGCCGCTCCGCACCTAATGCACGCAACAGCGCACCTTGGCGAATGCGTTCATCCAGTGTCGCCTGCAAGCCTGAAAACAGCACTGCCATTCCCGCTGCCAAGACAAACAACAACACATACTCCACGGCCAAAGTGACTTGGGCAAGGATGCTGCGCAGCTGCTCCAGCAGCGCCTCGACCTGAAGAATGGTCACGGCCGGGAAGGTTCGCGACAGTTCGACGATCTGCTGATCATGACCGGGGGCCAGATAGAAACTGGTCAAATAAGTCGCTGGCAGATCCTTCAGCGTGCCGGGCTGGAAGATCATGAAGAAGTTTGGCTGGAAGTTATCCCAGTTGATCTCGCGCAGGCTGGTGACCTTCGCTTCACGATTGACCCCGCCGACGCTGAACACCATGTGATCGCCGAGTTTGAGCTTGAGGCTTTCGGCGACTTTGCCTTCCACTGATACGCCGGGAACACCGTCGGTTGGCTGATCCTTCCACCACTCACCGGCAGTGAGCTTGTTGCCCGCCGGCAAATCCGCTGCCCAAGTCAGGCTCAAATCGCGCTGCACGGCACGGTCGCCCGCCGAATCCTTGCTGACGATTTGCTGCACGGCTTCGCCATTGATGCTGATCAATCGGCCGGGCACTACCGGATACAGTGGCGCGGCTTGCGCAGACACTTTGATCAGGTGATCGGTGAACGCTTGTTTATCTGCCGGCAGAATATTCAGGGCAAAGTAGTTCGGCGCGTTTTTCGGCAACTGGTTTTGCCAGGTGTCGAGCAGTTCGCCACGCAGCAGCGCAATCAAGGCCATCGACAACAGAATCAGGCCGAACGCCAGCGACTGACCGGCCGCTGCCAAGGGGTGGCGCAGCAACTGGCCCAGGCCCAATCGCCATGGCAGCGAAGCACGGGCGAGCATCCGTCGCAGGCTTTGCAGCAGCAACAGCAGCATGCCGCCCAAAAGCAACGCGGCGACCACGCCACCGCCGAGCAGGGCGAATGTCAGCAGCAGATCGAGACTCAGGCGCCACATGATCAAACCGAGCGCACCCAGGGCGGCGCCGTAAACCATCCAGGTGCTCGACGGTATTGGCAGCATGTCCCGGCGCAGCACACGCAGCGGTGGCACGCGACCCAATGCGGCCAGCGGCGGCAAGGCGAAACCGGCCAATGCGACCAGCCCGGTGCCGATCCCGGCAATGGCTGGAAACAGACCGCCCGGCGGGACATCGGTTGGCAGCAAGTCATGGAGCAGGGCGAACAAGCCCAACTGCGCGAGCCAGCCAAGCAAAGCCCCGCTGAGCGCGGCGAACAAGCCGAGCACGGTCAGTTGCGAACTGAACAGCACCATGGTTTCCCGACGCGACAGACCGAGGCAGCGCAGCAAGGCACTGGCGTCGAAACGGCGACTGGCGAAACGGTTGGCCGACAACGCCACTGCTACACCCGCCAACAACACGGCGACCAGGCTGGCCATGTTCAGATAACGTTCGGCTTTGCCTAGCGCACCGCCAATCTGTCGGTTGCCATCGCGGGCGTCTTGAATCCGCTGGTTCGCGGCGAGCCCGGGTTTGATCAGTTGTCGATAGGTTTCCAGCGCCTGCGGCTCGCCGCGCCACAGTTCGCGATAACTCACGCGGCTGCCGGGTTGCACGACACCGGTGGCGGCAAGGTCTTCGAGGTTGATCATGACCCGTGGCGTGAGGCTGTAGAAGTTGCCGGCGCGATCCGCTTCATACGTCAGCACTCGGGCCAGTTTCAGTGTCTTCATGCCGACATCGATGCTGTCGCCGATCTTCAGATCCAGTGCGGTCAACAGCCGGGCCTCGACCCAGGCTTCGCCGGGCTGCGGTTCGCCACCTGATTCTTCGGTGGCGAACGGCGCTGGCGCACTCTTCAGTTCGCCGCGCAGCGGATAGGCGCGGTCGACGGCTTTGATGCTCGACAATTGAATGCCGTTGTCGGTGGCGATGACGCTGGAAAACTCCACCACCTGCGCATGCTTCAGACGCAGCTCGGTGCCACTCCTGATCTGCTCTTCACGGGCTGGCGAGCTGCCCTCAAGCACCAGATCGGCGCCGAGAAATTCGGTCGCGCGCAGCATCATGGCGCCGTTCAGACGGGCGCCGAAGTAGCCTATGGCGGTACTTGCCGCCACCGCCACAACCAAAGCGAAGAACAGCACCCGCAATTCCCCGGCGCGGGCATCGCGCATGAGTTGACGCAGGGCGAGACTGAACAGACGCAACAGCGGCAAACGTGCCATCAAGGCTCCAGAGGGGCGACCAACAGCCCGGCTTCAAGACGGATCAGGCGCCGGCAGCGATGGGCCAGGCGTTCGTCGTGGGTCACCAGCACCAGGGTGGTGCCGCGTTCCTTGTTCAATTCGAAGAGCAAATCGCTGATGCGCTCGCCGGTGTGGCTGTCGAGGTTGCCGGTCGGCTCGTCGGCGAAGAGCACGTCAGGCTCGGCAGCGAAGGCGCGGGCAATGGCCACACGTTGCTGCTCGCCGCCGGAGAGCTGGCGCGGTGAATGCGTCAGGCGCTGGCCGAGACCGACGCGCTGGAGCAATTCGGTCGCACGCTCACGGGCATCTTTGCGGCCGTCGAGTTCCAGCGGCAGCATCACGTTTTCCAGGGCGTTGAGGCTGTCGAGCAACTGAAAGGACTGGAAGACGAAGCCAACATGCTCGGCACGAATGCGTGCACGCTGGTCTTCATCAAGATTGCTCAGGCCCTGACCGGCGAGGATGACTTCGCCGCTGCTCGGAAGATCGAGACCGGCGAGCAGGCCGAGGAGGGTGGATTTACCCGAACCGGACGCGCCGACGATGGCGAGGCTGTCGCCCTTGTTCAGTTCCAGGCTGAGTTCGTGCAGGATAGTCAGTTCACCTTCCGCGCTGGGAACCACTTTGCTGAGGTTCTTCGCGGTGAGAATGCTTGCGCCCATGGAGAATCCGATGCGTGTGTGGTTTTTGAGTGCTGGCCTGGCCTTGATGTGCATGGCCCAGAACGCAGCGGCGGGTACTGTCCTGATCGTTGGCGATAGTATCAGCGCCGGTTTCGGACTGGATACCCGCTTGGGATGGGTATCGTTGCTCGAACAACGGCTCAAACAGGAGGGTTTCGACGACAAAGTGGTCAATGCCTCCATCAGCGGCGACACCAGTGCCGGAGGCCAGGCACGGCTGCCTGCGCTGCTTGCAGAGCATAAGCCGGAACTGGTGATCCTCGAACTGGGCGGCAACGACGGCTTGCGCGGAATGCCGCCAACTCAATTGCAACAAAATCTTGCCTCGATGATCGACAGCTCTCGTCAGAGCGGGGCCAAGGTGCTGCTGCTCGGCATGCAGCTGCCGCCTAATTACGGCAAGCGTTACACCGATGCCTTCGCCGAGGTCTACGGCAAACTCGCCGACGATAAAAAGATCCCGCTGGTGCCGTTTTTCCTCGACGGCGTCGGCGGTCATCCGGACCTGATGCAGGCCGATGGTCTGCACCCGGCGGCCGGGGCTCAGGGCAAGTTGCTGGAAAATGTCTGGCCGACGCTAAAACCGCTGTTATGAGGCTTTTCTAGTGGCAGGCTTTCGGCTAATGTGGCGCCCCCTTATTTGGAGCCCCCGATGTCGCGTTCTGCCTGGTCCCTGTTTGCCTACCAACTGATCGAGCCTGACGAGCAGCTGGATCTGTTCGCCTGCCAGGAAGTGCGGGTGCATCTGGTGACCCGTCAGCTCGAACTCGGTGGCTCGGCCGATCGCACCCTGTGCGGCAGTCTGCTGCCGGCGCAGCCGCGCTGGTCGAGTGTGGATCGCCGGGTGTTTCAGGATCAGCGCTTGTGTTCGCTGTGCCGGGCGATTCTGGAATCGCAGAAGCGCGGCACCTCGCCAATCTGGCCAGAGCTGCGTTTCGAGCTTTAAAGTCAAAAAGATCGTCCGGTCACGGCCCGAGCCTTCGGCAGCTCCTGCATGAAGAGTTTGCCTGCCTATCGGGCCATCTCCCCGAATATTCAAAGCGCGGTGTACAATCGCGCCCTTATACCCTTGTTGATCATGCGAAGGATTTTCCGGATGTTGCCGCGCTTTCCTGCCGTCACCCGCTGCCTGTCACTTGCCGCCCTGTGTGTGGCCGGTCCCGTTGCTGCATTGGAGTTTCCCCTGCCACCACCCGGTGAAGACATCATCGGTCAGGTGCAGGTGATCAAAGCCAAGTACGAAGACACCTTTGCCGATCTCGGCACGAAGTACGATCTGGGCTACTCGGAGATGGTCGCGGCCAACCCGGGCGTCGATGCCTGGTTGCCGGGGGCCGGCACCGAAATCGTCTTGCCGACCCGTTTCATTCTGCCGCCGGGCCCGCGTGAAGGCATCGTCATCAACCTCGCCGAATACCGCCTCTACTATTTCCCGAAAGGCCGCAACGTGGTGTACACGTTCCCGCTGGGTATCGGTCGTGAGGGTTGGGGGTCGCCAATCGCGCACACTTCGATCATCGCCAAGACGCCAAACCCGACCTGGACGCCTCCTGCGTCGATCAAGGCTGAACACGCTGCGGATGGAGATCCCCTGCCAAACGTCGTGCCGGCCGGCCCAGACAATCCATTAGGCCCGTTCAAGTTCACCCTGGGCACGCCGGGGTACCTGATCCACGGTTCGAACAAGAAATTCGGTATCGGCATGCGCACCAGCCACGGCTGCTTCCGCATGTTCAACAACAACGTGCTGGAAATGGCCAGCATGGTGCCGGTAGGCACGTCGGTGCGCATCCTCAACGATGCCTACAAGTTCGGCAGCAGTGGCGGCAAGGTTTATCTGGAAGCGCACACGCCGATCGACGACAAGGGCAACCCGTCGGTGGTCGACAAGCACACTGCGGTGATCAACGCGATGCTCAAGCGTGAAGACGTCACCAGCAATCTGCGCGTGAACTGGGATGTGGTGCGCGATGTGGTCGCGGCCGAAGATGGCCTGCCTACGGAAATCGGCACACCGAATACCTCGGCGCCGATGGTCTCGAATACACCGATCGACTTGCAGCAGTAAGTCGGAGGGCAGAACCCGCCGATGCGTGAAGCGTCGGCGGGTTTTTTATTGCCCGGGCAAAAGCATCAGGCATAAAAAAGCCGACCCGAAAAATCGGGTCGGCTCGATAACAATCCCGAAGGATTATTACTTGCGGCTAGCTTTGTCCAGCATGCGCAGAGCACGCTCGTTAGCTTCGTCAGCAGTCTGTTGTGCTTTTTGAGCAGCAGCCAGAGCTTCATCAGCTTTACGGTAAGCTTCGTCTGCACGAGCCTGGGAGCGAGCAGCTGCGTCTTCAGTAGCGGTCAGACGTGCTTCGGTTTCTTTCGATGCGCTGCTGCAACCGGTAGCCAGAACTGCGGCCAGAGCCAGAGCAGAGAATTTCAGAACGTTGTTCATCGTGTTCCCCTTCAAGGACTTTCAAATTAAGTGGCTGTCTCCTCACGATTGAGGAAATAGCCGGCGTACATACTACCCATTACTTGTAGTAAGTAAACTGACGTGAGGCAAGAAGCAAAAAAAATTGTAGGCGTTGATTCTTTTTCGAGCAACTTTTAACTGCGCTGTTTAAAAAATACCCAGCTGCAAGCCCCGAGCTGAGCGAGTTAATGAGAAAAAGTTCCCGTTGCCAGGTGCTGTTTTTGCAGTCTCGGCCAAAGTATGTCTAGATGAATACGTCCATACTTTTGTTCCGATTTTGCGTGCTGCTTCGCGTATCTTTCTGCATGTTGAGGTGACTTTAAAAAAGGTCGCACGTCTTAAGTCTCAACATCCGGCAATGTTCAGGTGAGCAGCCCGGGAAGATCTTCTTCCAGGCCCCACCCTGCGCCCATCGGAGCACCCCCCGTCAACTCGCTTGATGACGAGCGTACCTTGAGCATTTTTGCCAATGGTGCCTACTATTTATCAGGTGCCAGGTTGCGCGAGATCGGTGTGGCTCTTCTCGGTGTCCATCAGGCACGGGGTGGCGTAGATGTTCCTTCGCCGGAAAAACATCGGTAAGGTAGGGGTCAGAATTCAAGACCCGCGAGGAGTAGTGATGAGCGAGGCGTTGTCCATCCACCATGACCAGGCTGGTCATCAGTTCGAGACCAATGTGGACGGTCATCGTGCCTACCTGACCTATATGGATCTGGGGAAACAGACCCTGGATATCTATCGCACCTTCGTGCCCAACGCCCTGCGTGGCCGTGGCATTGCCGCAGCGCTGACCGAAAGCGCGCTGCAGTACGCTGAAGAAATGGGCTACACGGTGATCCCGTCGTGCTCCTACGTCGAGCGCTACATGGAACGTCATCAGCGCCGCGCCGCCAAAATCTGAATCGCACACACAAAAACGCCGGGCATTGCCCGGCGTTTTTTTATGCCTGTAAAACGCCTGTCAGCTGCGCTGGCGTTTTGGCAGAACATCCTTGAGCTTGGCGTGCATGCTGCGCAGGGTGTTCTCGGTGGCGGACCAGTCGATGCAGGCATCGGTGATCGACACGCCGTATTGCAGGTCGGCGAGGTCTTTCGGAATCGCCTGGCAGCCCCAGTTCAGGTGACTCTCGACCATCAGGCCGATGATCGACTGGTTGCCCTCGAGGATCTGGTTGGCGACGTTCTCCATCACCAGCGGTTGCAGAGCCGGATCCTTGTTGGAGTTGGCGTGGCTGCAGTCGACCATGATGTTCGGCTTGATCTTCGCTTTATCCAGCGCCTGCTCGCACAGGGCAACGCTGACCGAATCGTAGTTCGGCTTGCCGTTACCGCCGCGTAGCACCACGTGACCGTAGGCATTGCCTTTGGTGGTAACGATCGACACGCCACCTTCCTGGTTGATGCCGAGGAAACGGTGCGGGCTGGACACCGACTGCAAGGCGTTGATCGCCACAGTCAGACCGCCGTCGGTGCCGTTCTTGAAGCCGACGGCCGAGGACAGGCCGGAGGCCATTTCCCGATGAGTCTGCGATTCGGTGGTGCGTGCGCCGATGGCCGACCAGCTGATCAGGTCCTGCAGATACTGCGGGGAGATCGGGTCGAGGGCTTCGGTGGCGGTCGGCAAGCCTTTTTCGGCCAGATCCAGGAGCAACTGACGACCGATGTGCAGACCGTCCTGAATCTTGAACGAGTCGTCCAGGTACGGATCGTTGATCAGGCCTTTCCAGCCGACGGTAGTGCGCGGCTTCTCGAAATACACGCGCATGACCAGATACAGGGTGTCGGAAACTTCCGCCGCCAGCACCTTGAGGCGATCGGCGTATTCGTGGGCAGCCTTGATATCGTGGATCGAGCACGGGCCGATCACTACGAACAGACGGTGGTCGGTGCCATCAAGAATGTTGCGAATGACTTCGCGGCCCTTGGTGACAGTGCGCAGGGCAGCGTCGCTCAGAGGAATATCACGCTTGAGCTGATCGGGAGTGATCAGGGTCTCGTTAGAGGCGACGTTTAGGTCGTTGATCGGTAAATCAGCCATCGTTTACTCGTCAGGTCACGGGTGCCGGCCGCCAGCGATCCCCGCGCGGCGGAGCACAGCAGATTTAAGCGCGTCGGGGAGCGGAACCTTAGCGCGTAAAGCGCCTGCTCGACAATGGGCAAGTAACGGTTTAGAGAAGAGCGTCAGTCCAGCACTGGCTGGGCGAAAGCCTTGCGCACGCTGTCGTGGGAGAACTCGTCGGCATGCTGCTCGACCCATTGCAGGGCCAGCGCCTGAATATTCTGCAGGTCCTCGTGGGTTTCGTGCATGCGGCAGTAGCGCTCGATCTGACACACTTGCTCACCCATTCGCGCACTGAACAGCGTCTGCTCATCGGTAAACGCGATGCCCACCAGATAGCCTTTTTTGCGCCGCAGGCACCACGCCACGTAGCCCGGATAACAAATGTCGGCATTGAGTGTCGGCATGCGCACTTGCAGCGCCGTGCCATGGCGCCAGGCACGGTGGTAATTGCAAGCGATGCCGCCGAGGCTGATAGTGTGCAGCTGTTGCCTGGAAATACACTCAGGCTTGAGCAAGGTTAATTCAACCGGCACCTCGTCCGGATGAGGAATGAAACGTCCCATGAGCACAGACTCCCTGTGTCGGCCATTTGACATTGTTTCCCCCAGTATAGTGGTCGAATCCGAACTGACCGATTTCGACGCCGATCAACGGTTGTTGGCGCTGAGCGGCGTATCGCTGGTGATTTTCACCAGCGTCGGCTGCGCCAGTTGCCGTTATGCCCGTGAGGTGTTGCCGGGACTCGATCTGGCAATCGATCAGCTGTGCTGGATCGATGCCGGCGACAATGGCGGGTTGGTCGAGCGCTATCAGGTCTTTCATTTGCCGGCGTTGTTTGTGGTGCGCGACGGCGAGTTCTTTGGGGCATTGCACACGCGCCTGACGGCTGATGCGCTGAACGCGGCGCTGGCGCAGGCACTGGGTCGAATTGCAGAGGAGTTGCCGTGATGGGGGCAGTGAATACACCAGGCTTGGATAAACCCAAGGTGGGGATTATTGGCACCGGCGCAATTGGCGGTTTTTACGGTGTGATGCTGGCGCGTGCCGGGTTCGATGTGCACTTTCTGTTGCGCAGCGAGTTCTCGGCAGTCGCCGAGTGCGGATTGCAGGTGAACAGTGCGGTGCACGGTCAACTGACGTTGAATCCGGTGCAGGCCTATGCCGCGGCGCAAGACATGCCCAAGTGTGACTGGCTGCTGGTCGGCGCCAAGACCACCAGCAATGCCGGACTGGCACCGTCGATCATTCAGGCCGCGAAGCCCGATGCGAAGGTGTTGGTGTTGCAAAACGGCCTCGACGTCGAAGACAGCTTGCGTGAACTGCTCCCAGACTCCCTGCATCTTTTGGGCGGGCTGTGCCTGATCTGCGTGCATCGCGAGGAGCCCGGGCACATCACCCATCAAGCCCTGGGTGCGGTCAATGTCGGTTATCACAGCGGGCCGGCCATGGATAATGCCGAACGCATGGCGCTGGTTGAAGAAGGCTCTGGTCTGTTTCGGGCGGCGGGCATCGATTCGCAAGCGATGCCCAATCTGCATCAGGCGCGCTGGCAGAAACTGGTCTGGAATATTCCCTACAACGGTCTGTCGGTACTGCTCGGTGCGGGCACCACACTGCTGATGGCCGATGCCGACAGCCGCGCTTTGATCCAGGCGTTGATGGCCGAGGTCGTGCAGGGGGCCAAGGCATGCGGGCTGGAGGTGCCACCCGGTTATGCCGATTTCCTGTTCACGATGACCGAGAAAATGCCTGACTACCGGCCGAGCATGTACCACGACTTTTTGCACAAACGACCGCTCGAACTGGAGGCGATCTATGCTCGGCCACTGGCGGCGGCGAAAGCGGCGGGATGTGAACTGCCGCGGATCGAAGCGCTGTATCGAACGTTGAGTTTTATCGACCGACGCAACACTTGAGTCGACTTTTTGCGGTAGGTGGGGAGAAGGCATGGCCAAGAACATCGATGACAAACTGGTGCTGGCGATTTCGTCGCGCGCCTTGTTCGACCTGAGCGAGAGCCACAAGGTCTACCTGTCGAGCGGCGTCGAAGCCTACCGGCAATACCAGATCGAACACGAAGACGAAATTCTTGCGCCCGGCGATGCCTTCCCGCTGGTGGAAAAACTCCTGAGCCTTAACAGTCGCCTCGGCCGTGCACGGGTCGAGGTGATACTGGTCTCGCGCAACAGCGCCGACACTGGGTTGCGCGTATTTAACTCGATTCACCATTACGGTCTGGCGATTTCCCGGGCGGCGTTTGTCGGCGGACGCAGTCCGTATCCGTATCTGAAAGCCTTTGGTTGCGACCTGTTTCTTTCGACCCATGCCGAAGACGTGCGCGCGGCGCTGGACGCCGGTTTCGCTGCGGCGACGATTCTGTCCGGCGGCGCCAGCCGTGCGGCCAGTGACGAATTGCGCATCGCCTTCGACGGTGACGCGGTGATTTTTTCCGACGAGTCGGAACGCGTTTATCAGTCCGGCGGGCTCGAAGCGTTCCAGGCCAAGGAACGCGAGTCGGCTCGCGAGCCGTTGCGCGGTGGGCCGTTCAAGGGCTTTCTGGCGGCGCTCAATCTGTTGCAGCGCGAGTTTCCCGATGACGATTGCCCGATCCGCACGGCGCTGGTCACCGCGCGCTCGGCACCGGCCCATGAGCGGGTGATCCGTACCTTGCGCGAGTGGGACATTCGCCTCGATGAATCACTGTTCCTCGGCGGCCTGACCAAGTCGGCGTTCCTCGAAGCGTTCGCCGCCGACGTGTTTTTCGACGATCAGGCCGGGCACTGCGAACTCGCCCGCGAAGTCGTTGCCACTGGCCACGTGCCGCATGGCATCAGCAACGAACCGTCGGTCTAAAGCCTACGTGCTTCAAGACGTTGCGTCGCACGTCGTACTCGTCAAGGCACTGCTAAGCTGAATCAAATCTCCGCCATGTTGGCACGCGAGGAGGTCATATGATTCGTTCGATGCTGTATGCCACTGACCTCGGTCTGTACGCACCGCTAGTGATGCAGCATGCCCTGGCGTTGGCGCGAACGTTCGATGCCGATCTGTACGTGGTGCACGCGGTGGAGCCGATGGGGCTGTTTGCCGAATCGGTGTTGCAGAGCTATCTCGACGAGCAGGCATTGAACGAATTTCACAGCCAGGGTCTGAAAACAGTCATCGCCAATATCGAGCAGCGGGTGCTGGAAAGCTTTCGCGAAGAACTGGGCGATGAAGGCGCGCAGGATCTGCAGCGCATTCGCGCCGTGCGCGTGCTGCAGGGCGATCCGTCGCAGGTGATTCTCGACCAGGTGCAGAAACTCTCTGTCGATCTGGTGATCGTAGGCAGTCACAGCCACGGGGTGGGCGCGGAAACGCCGTTGGGGCGCACGGCGGCGCGGGTTCTGCAATTGGCTAAGGTACCGGTCTATCTGGTGCCGTTAGTGGAGCGTCGGCGGCGGGAGGATCGCTGAAACGGGAATAATGGCGCTTTGATAAAAAAGTTCTAGATTTATTATTCAAACCATTAATATAGTTATATACCGTCGCTGATGCCCGTGGCGTCTACCTGCTTTGAGGGATACATATGAAGCTTCAACAACTGCGCTACATCTGGGAAGTGGCGCACCACGACCTCAACGTTTCCGCTACAGCCCAAAGCCTTTACACCTCGCAACCGGGCATCAGTAAACAAATCCGCCTGCTGGAAGACGAACTCGGCGTCGAAGTGTTTGCCCGCAGCGGCAAGCACCTGACCCGCGTGACCCCGGCCGGCGAGCGCATCATCACCACTGCCGGTGAGATTCTGCGCAAGGTCGAAAGCATCAAGCAGATCGCCCAGGAATTCTCCAACGAGAAAAAAGGCACCCTGTCGATCGCCACCACCCACACCCAGGCACGTTATGCACTGCCGCCGGTGATCAGCAATTTCATCAAGCAATACCCGGACGTGGCGCTGCACATGCACCAGGGTTCGCCGATGCAGATCGCCGAAATGGCCGCTGACGGCACCGTCGATTTTGCCATTGCCACTGAAGCGCTGGAGCTGTTCGGCGATCTGGTGATGATGCCGTGCTACCGCTGGAACCGTTGCGTGGTCGTGCCGCAGGGCCACCCGCTGACCAAGCTGCCCAAGCTGACACTGGAAGCCCTGGCCGAATACCCGATCGTGACTTACGTATTCGGTTTCACCGGCCGTTCGAAACTCGACGAAGCCTTCAGCCATCGCGGCCTGACACCGAAAGTGGTGTTCACCGCCGCTGACGCCGACGTGATCAAGACTTACGTGCGTCTGGGGCTGGGCGTCGGCATCGTCGCTAAAATGGCGGTCGACACCAAACTCGACAACGACCTGGTGGTGCTGGACGCCAGCGAACTGTTCGAATCGAGCGTGACCAAGATCGGTTTCCGTCGCGGCACCTTCCTGCGCGGCTTCATGTGCGACTTCATCGAGAAGTTCGCGCCGCACCTGACTCGCGAAGTGATGGCCAAAGCCATTCAGTGCCACAACAAGCAGGAACTGGAAGAGCTGTTCGACGGCGTCGAGCTACCCGTTCACTGATCAGTTGCCTCACAGCACCTCGGTGACAGCAAACTGTTGCCGGGTGCCCGCCACCAGAATCTCCACCTCATCACCTTCGCACTTGCCCAATAGTCCTTTGCCCAGCGGCGAGCGCGGAGTGATGACGGTAATCGGCTGACCGACCACATCGACTTTCAGCCCTGCCGCATCCGGCGCCAGAAACAGCCATTGCTCGCGACCCTTTTCGTCTTCCAGACCGAGCAGGGCGCCGACTTCGATGCCTCGATTTTCATCGTAAGCACGCAGCGTCAGGTTCTGGCACAGCGCCAGTGACTGACGGATTTCCTCGACCCGTTTCGCTTGCCCGGCTGCCAGATACGATGCTTCAAGACCCAGGGTGTCGTACTTGTTTTCGGCGATGTTCTCTTCGTGCGTGGCAGTTTCGTAAGCGGTTTGCGCGGCGCGTTCGGCGATGTCGAGGTCGACGCGCAGTTTGTCGAGAATCTGTTGGTGGACGATGTGCTTGTTCATGATCAATCGCAGAATTGCAAAACGTTGGCGCGGGATTTTTCGCTTGGAGCCGTCTGATCCTGTTGCAACCAGAACTGGCATTTTGGATTGGACTGGTTACGCGTGCTGCCGCGTGCCTGATCCAGACGCGCCTGTTGTTCGTTCTTGCGCAGGTTTTCTTCGTATTGCTGGAACAGCGGGCTCGGCGGCGGAATGTCCGGTTGCACCTGCACGGCCGGTGGATTGGCCAGTTGCTGTACCGCGTGTGCAACCGGTGCGAGTTGTTCTTTGAAGACAAACTGCGACAGCAGCCAGCAAGTCAGCGCAATGGCGACAAAGCCCAGCCACAAGCCCAGGGCAATGCTGCCAGTCAAATGCAGCGCGCTAAGCTGAACAGGCAACGGGCGACGCGGGTTGGGGCGATAGGGCATGGCTGCCTCCTTGCGGATGATTGCGGGCAAGGGGCGATTGTCGCACGAAGATTAATCGCCGTCGGCTCTTCTGCACGAGGTCATTTATGCGGACAATTGCTGCTTTTGCCAACGGGAGTCTTGAATGCCGGAACTGAAACCCCGCTGGGATATTTTCTGCACCGTGGTCGACAACTTTGGCGACATCGGCGTGACCTGGCGTCTGGCCCGGCAATTGGCGGCCGAGCACGGTTTGGCGGTGCGCTTGTGGGTCGATGATCTGCGCGCCTTCGAGCGCATTTGCCCGGCGATTGATATCAATGCTGCACAGCAATGGCAACAAAGTGTCGAAGTGCGGCACTGGCCGGCCGAGTGGGTGCACACCGAGGCGGCGGATGTGGTGATCGCCGCGTTCGCCTGTCAGTTGCCCAGTGACTACATGGACGTGATGGCCGCGCGGGAGCAGCCGCCGTTGTGGATGAACCTCGACTATCTCAGCGCCGAAGACTGGGTCATTGGCTGTCACGGCTTGCCGTCGGTCAAATACAAATCGGTGCAGAAGTTCTTTTTCTTTCCCGGATTCCAGCCTGGCACTGGCGGGCTGTTGCGTGAGCGCGGCTTGCTTGAGCAGCGTCGGCAGTTTCAACAGGATGCCGATGCCCAGCGCCAATTCCTGCAAGGTCTCGGGGTTGATCGCGCAGCGGATGCGCAGCTGATTTCGCTGTTTGCCTACGAGAATGCCGGGCTGGCCAGTTGGCTGGATGTACTGGCTGCCGACGTGACGCCGACTCATCTGTTGGTGCCGGAAGGGCGGATTCTCGGCGATGTGGCGCGCTGGCTCGGAGTAGAGGCCCTGACGGTGGGCGAGATCAATGTGCGTCAGTCGTTGACCGTGCAGGTGTTGCCGTTCGTCCGTCAGGATCAATACGATCAGTTGCTCTGGTGCTGTGATTTCAACGCGGTGCGTGGGGAAGATTCGTTCGTACGGGCGCAGTGGGCGGGGCGGCCGATGCTCTGGCACATCTATCAGCAGGACGAGGATATCCATCTGGACAAACTCGACGCCTTCCTCGCGCTCTACACAAAAGGCCTGTCACCGGCCGCTGCCGAGGCGATCAACGGTCTCTGGCGTGCCTGGAGCGCCGGTCAGCCGATCGGCGAACACTGGCTCGACGCCCGTAATCATTGGCCGCAACTGCAGGAAAACGCCGAGGCGTGGTGTCTGGAACAAGGCTTGCAAGCCGATCTTGCCGCAGCGCTGGTAAGGTTTTACCTAAATTGGATATGATACGCGGCCTAGATTTTTGTAAATCCCATCCAAATTCGGATATTCGCAATGAAAACTGGTAAAGAACTCAAACCCGGTACCGTGATCCGTATCGACAACGATCCTTGGCTGGTTCAGAAAGCTGAATTCACCAAGTCGGGCCGTAACAGCGCGATCATGAAGACCAAGCTGAAGAACCTGCTGACCGGTTACAAGACCGAAACCGTTTACGGTGCGGACGACAAACTGGACGACGTGATCCTGGATCGTAAAGAAGCCACCCTGTCGTTCATCAGCGGTGACACCTACACGTTCATGGACACCACTGACTACACCATGTACGAACTGAACGCCGAAGACATCGAAAGCGTTCTGCCTTTCGTTGAAGAAGGCATGACCGACGTTTGCGAAGCCGTGTTCTTCGAAGAGCGTCTGGTTTCCGTAGAGCTGCCGACCACTATCGTGCGTCAGGTTGACTACACCGAAGGTTCCGCTCGCGGTGACACTTCCGGCAAGGTGATGAAGCCTGCCAAACTGAAGAACGGTACCGAACTGTCGGTTGCTGACTTCATCGAAATCGGCGACATGATCGAGATCGATACCCGCGAAGGCGGTTCCTACAAAGGCCGTGCCAAATAAGCACTGCTTTTTACGGAAAGAAAAAGCCCGACCATTGAGTCGGGCTTTTTTGTGCCTGCGATTTGAGGTTCACACCTATCCCCTGTGGGAGCGAGCCTGCTCGCGAATGCGTTCTGTCAGCCAGCACTTCAGCGGATGACACGCCGCTTTCGCGAGCAGGCTCGCTCCCACAATGGGATTGTGGTTACTTCAAGTGTTGTTTCAGTTCTTCAGACGCCTGCAGCATTGCCGAACGCACTGCTGGTACTTGGCTGACCACGTTAAGCAAACCGTAGTCGTGAATCATGCCGTTGTAACGCACCGACGTCACCGCCACACCGGCCTCGTCGAGTTTACGTGCGTAAGCTTCACCTTCATCGCGCAGCACGTCGGCGCCGGCGGTCTGCACCAGTGCGGGCGGCAGGCCCTTCAGTTGCGCGGGAGTTGCCCGCAGAGGCGAGGCGTAGATCTCGTTGCGCTGTTTGGCGTCGGTGGTGTAGTTGTCCCAGAACCACTTCATCATGTTGCGCGTGAGGAAGTGTCCTTCGGCGTACTGATTATACGAACCAGTGTCGAAACTGGCGTCCGTCACTGGCCACAGCAATACCTGGAATCTGATCGCCGGGGTGCCTTTGTCTTTGGCCATCAGCGCCACTACGGCCGCCATGTTGCCGCCGACACTGTTGCCCGCCACGGCCAGACGCTTGCCGTCGACATTGATCTCTTTACCGTGCTCTGCCACCCATTTCGTCGCGGCGTAGGCTTGGTTGATTGCCACCGGGTAATGCGCTTCCGGCGAAGGCGTGTAGTTGACGAATACCGCCGCCGCCCCCGAACCGACCACCAGATCACGCACCAGTCGTTCGTGAGTCGGGAAATCGCCCAAGACCCAGCCGCCGCCGTGGAAGAACATAAACACCGGCAGCTCGCCCTTGACCCCGGCCGGCCGGACGATGGTCAGGCTCAACGGTTGGCCATCGACCTGGATAGTCTTCTCGCTGACGTCGGCTTTGGGCAGCGTCAGCTTGACCCCGGACTGCGCGCCGACCAGCACGGCTCGGGCATCTTTCGGCGACAGCTGCTCGATCGGCTTGCCGCTGCCGGCATTCAGCACATCGAGAAAAGCCTGAGTGTTGTGTTCGACATCACCGGCGAATGCGCTGTGGATGGACAGGGCGAGAAGGGTACCGGTCAAGACTTTGCTGAAAGTGTTCATGTTCATTTCCTGTTCGGGCCTGGGGCGTCAATGGTTAAACGGTGACGTGCAGACGCACATCGACGTTGCCACGGGTGGCGTTGGAGTAAGGGCAAACCTGGTGAGCCGCGTCGACCAGCGCTTGCGCATCGGCTTGTTCCAGGCCTGGCAGGCTGATGTGCAGGTCGATGTCCAGACCGAAGCCGCCAGGGATCTGGCCGATACCGACGTGAGCGGTGATCGAGGCGTCGTCAGGGATTTTGCGTTTGCTCTGGCTGGCGACGAATTTCAGCGCGCCGATGAAGCAGGCCGAATAGCCGGCAGCGAACAGCTGCTCAGGGTTGGTCGCCGCGCCGCCGGCACCGCCGAGTTCTTTCGGGGTGGCCAGTTTGACGTCGAGGACGTTGTCGCTGGAGATCGCACGACCATCACGGCCGCCAGTGGAGGTTGCGATTGCGGTGTAGAGAGTTTGCATGGTGCGAGCCTCGTTGAGTGTGTCTGTTCGCGCTAATTGTTTGCGCGCTAAGTAAGTGCGAGGTGAATGTATCGCGCTAATATTTAGTGCGCAAGATAAATTTTTGAAGAAACTGCGCTTTTACGAAGGAGCGGGTATGGGAGGGGGGCTGTAAGGCTTGAGTTAGAGCGGATGGGGCGGTAGGTCAGGTGTTGAAAATATTCTGCTGGCGATGAAATCCATGTGGGAGCGAGCCTGCTCGCGAATGGGATGTCCCACTCAACAAACAGGTTGGCTGAAAGATCGCATTCGCGAGCAGGCTCGCTCCCACAGGGGACTGTGTGAAGGTCAGATCAGGCTTTCCTGCAAATGACCGCGCAGTGCCTGCAGCTCCGCTTGCAGGTTTTGCAGGCGTTCCAGAGAAAAACCGCTGGCGCCAAGGATGCATTGGGGAACGGTCTGGGCTTTTGCTTTCAACGCTCGGCCTTGCTCGGTCAATTCGACGATCACCACACGCTCATCCTCGCGGCTGCGGGTGCGGCTAAGCAAGCCTTCGCCTTCCAGGCGCTTGAGCAGTGGCGTCAGCGAGCCGGGATCGGTCAGCAACCGTGTGCTGATTTCTCCAACGGTCAAACCATCCTTCTCCCACAACACCATCATCGCCAGGTACTGCGGATAGGTCAGGTTCAAGGCTTGCAGCAGCGGTTTGTAGACCTTGGTCATCATCAGCGAAGTGGAATGCAGGGCGAAGCAGGCCTGGTTATCCAGCAGCAGGTCGTCGCAGTTGTCGCGTTCGGAAGTCATGTCAAAGCCTTGTTCGGTGATGGTCATGAATCTAGCGCTCGAATCTTTAATGCGCCAGATAATTCTCCGGATCTAATGGCGTCCCAGATCCCGTTGCAACGCCAGATCCCATGGCGGCACCGGACTGAAACGAGTCTTGAGGTATTCAAGCAACAAGCGGCTGCGCGAGTTGGTTTGCTGTTCCATGCGCAGAGCGTAGATGCCGGTGGATTCCGGCGCCGGCAGGCCGTTTTCGCAGAACAGCGGGACGAGTTCCCCGCGCAGCAGGTATTCGCTCGCCAGCCAGGTCGGCAAGTGCGCAACCCCTAATCCCGCCAAAGCCCCACACACCAACGCTTCGGCATTGTTGGCGCTCATGCGAATGCGTGCCGGACGGTGCAACTGCATCTGGCCGTCATGCTCGAACCGCCAGGCGAAGGGCGGGGCGAGGCCTTCCCAGTCCAGGCCATCATGCTCGCCAAGTTGCGCCGGGCTGCCGGGCACGCCCCGGCGTTTCAGATAGTCAGGACTGGCGCAGGCGATGCGCACCATGCTCGCCAAAGGCGTGGCCACCAATCGCGTGTCAGCCATTTGCCCGGCCCGCAGCACCAGATCGACTTTGCCCAGATTCGAGCCGCCCATGTCGACGAAACTGTCGATCAAGTGCAACTGCACATCCAGCCCCGGGTAAAGGACGAGAAAGTCGGCGATCACCGGTGCCAGATGCCGGCGCCCGAACGCGGCGGGGGCATCGATGCGAATCAATCCTTCCGGCGCGCTGCTCAAGGACACGGCTTCGGCCCGCGCCAGTTGCAATTCGGCGACAATGCGCCGGGCACGTTCGGCGAACGCCAGACCGGCCGGCGTCGCGCGTACTGCATGGGTGCTGCGTATAAATAACTGACTGCCGACGGCGCTTTCCAGGCTGTCGATGCGTCGCGCGACGGCCGAAGGTGTCAGCGGATGACGGCGCGAGGCTGCAGAAAAACTGCCGCTCTCCAGTACATCGAGAAACAGCCCGAGTTGGTCAGTCAGTTGGTTAGGATTCATGTGAATTCACGCTTGTGCGAAATCGGCATAGCCATTGTGCGTTGCTGTGCGTTTCCCCGCCAGCCGTGACTGCGTAGGATGAATCGCCTGACGTAAGAGGAATTCAGCTGTGATGGAGTTTGTGTTGTACCTGCTGTTCGGCGCCGCCCTTGGCACACTCGGCGGCATATTCGGCATCGGTGGCGGTTTGATCGCTATTCCGTTGCTTGGCGTGTGGTTTGGTCTCGATCAGCAGATCGCCCAGGGCACGGCGTTGGTCATGGTGGTGCCGAACGTGATGTTGGCGTTGTGGCGTTATCACCAGCGCAATCGCATCGAACTGCGGCATGCGCTGCCTTTGGCGGTGATGGGTTTCTGCTTTGCGTGGATCGGTTCGATCTGGGCGGTGGGCATCGATGCGCAAACCATGCGCATTGGTTTCGTCGCGTTTCTGGTGGTGCTCTCGGCGTACAACCTGCTGAAGATGTTCGGCAAGCCACCCGCTGCGACTTCTGAAATGCGTTATTCCTGGCCGTGGCTCGGCGTGCTCGGCGCGGCGTCCGGAACCATGGGCGGTTTGTTCGGTGTCGGCGGCGCGGTGGTGGCCACGCCGGTGTTGACCAGCCTGTTTGGCACCACGCAAGTGGTCGCTCAGGGCTTGTCGCTGGCGCTGGCCTTGCCGAGCACTGGCGTTACCCTGGTGACCTACGCGGTGCATCACGAAGTGGACTGGATGATCGGTCTGCCGCTGGCCATCGGTGGTCTGGCGAGCATCAGTTGGGGCGTAAAGGTCGCCCACGCCATGCCGGAAAAACTCCTGCGCGGGCTGTTCTGCGGTTTCCTGGTGCTGTGCGCGGTGATGCTCGCGTTTAAAGTTTAAAGCCTTCGACGATGTGCTCGGCCAGGCACTCGGTGATCGGCGACGGATTGTTCAGGTTGCGGATCAGCATGATGCTGGCCTCGGGCAACAGCGGCAGATCTTCGGCGGCGCCGAGAATGCGCATATCCGGGGTGATCAGGCTTTCCAGTTGCGCGGTGATCGCCAGACCCGCGCTGACCACGGCCATCAACGCCGAGAGGCTGGTGCTGTTGTAAGCGATGCGGTAGTCGCGGCCCATCGCATCCAGCGCATTACACGCCCACAAACGGCAGAAACAATCACTGTTGAACATCGCCAGGGGCAACGGCGTCTGTTCGTGGGCGCTGAAGTTTTGCGCCTCGGCCCAGACAAACCGCTCCTTGCGCAGCAATTGGCCGATTTCGTTACCCGGCTCGCGGGTGACGATCGACAAGTCGAGGTCCGTGCGCTGCAACAGTTGTTTGGTCGATTCGCAATGCACTTCGATCTGGATCAGCGGATAGAACTGCGCAAACCGCGACAGAATCCCTGGCAGAAAACGCATCACGTAATCGTCCGGCGTACCGATGCGCACGGTGCCGACCATGTGCGGCTCGCGCAAGGTGTTGAACACTTCACTGTGCAGCTTGAGGATGCGCCGCGCGTAACCGAGCAGCACCTGGCCTTCAGCAGTCAGGCGCACCTGGCGTCCGTCGCGCTCGAACAACTGCCGCTGCAACACGTCCTCTTCCAGACGCTTCATCTGCATGCTCACCGCCGACTGTGTGCGGTTGACCATTTCACCGGCGCGGGTGAAACCGCCTTGATCAGCGATGGCGACGAAAGTGCGCAGGACATCGGTATCGATACTGGGGTAGACCGACAATTGATGAATCTCCGTGATGCATGCCATCAGAAACATTCGTTGGATTGATCTTAGCGCCGGCGCGAGACTTGAGCCATCCACAAAGGAGGCAACACGATGAAAGGTCAAAGAGAGTATGTAGACGACGCAAAATTTTCCGGACACGGCCATATCGTTTCCGACCTGCTGCACAAGTTTAGCCGCTGGTACGAACTGCACCGTGAACGCGAGTTGCTCGCCAGTCTGAGCGACGAAGCGTTGAAGGACATCGGGGTCAGTCGTGCCGACGTCGAACACGAAGCCGTGCGCCCGTTCTGGGATGACCCGATGCATAAATGATGAGCAGAGTGCTACACAAACCAACTTCCAGTGAGGTAGGTTGCGAGCAGACAAGGAGATGCTCATGCCCGCGACTCTGGCCTTTTCCCTCAAACAGGCGCGACGACTGGCGCTGGCTGCCCAAGGGTTCAACGGGCGCCAGCCGCCGACCGTCAAGGCGCCGCACGTTAACCGGCTGATCGAACGGCTGGGCCTGCTGCAAATCGACTCCGTCAACGCCGTGGTGCGCTCGCACTACTTGCCGCTGTTTTCCCGCTTGGGTTCCTATCCCTCTGAATTGCTCGACCAGGCTGCCTGGAGTTCGGGGCGACGTCGCACGTTGTTCGAATACTGGGGGCACGAAGCCTCGTTGCTACCGATGTCGATGTATCCATTGCTGGGCTGGCGCATGCAGCGAGCCAGGCGTGGCGAAGATATTTATCAGCAACTGGCCAGATTCGGTCGCGAGCAGCAGGACGTGGTTCGTCGGGTCTTGAGTTCGGTCGAAGAGCAGGGCGCGTTGGGCGCCGGCAGTCTTTCAACCCGTGAAGACAAGGCCGGGCCGTGGTGGGACTGGAGCGCGGAAAAGCATGCGCTGGAGTGGCTGTTCGCGGCGGGTGAAGTAACGGTTGCCGGGCGGCGTGGTTTTGAGCGTTTGTATGATTTGCCTGAGCGGGTGATTCCCCCCTCGATTCTGCAACAAGCGTTGCCGGATGAGGCTGAAGCGCAGCGTGGTTTGCTGTTGCATGCGGCGCAGGCGTTGGGCGTCGGCACTGAGAAAGACCTGCGTGATTACTTTCGCTTGAATCCGGCGGATGCGCGTCCACGTCTGGCGGAGCTGGTCGAGGCGGGGCAATTGCAGCTGTGCGAGGTCGCCGGTTGGCGGCAAATCGCCTATTGCCTGCCGGCGCCGAGCGTCCCGCGCAAGGTCATGGCCAGTGCGCTGTTGTCGCCGTTCGATTCGTTGATCTGGGAGCGCAATCGCACCGAGCGTTTGTTCGATTTCCGTTATCGGCTGGAGATTTATACACCGCAGGACAAGCGGGTTTACGGCTATTACGTGTTGCCGTTCTTGCACAACGAGCGGATTGCCGCGCGGGTCGATTTACGCGCCGAGCGGGCGGCAGGGCGGTTGGCGGTGCATGCGCTGCATGAGGAAGAGCCGGGGCTGGATGAGCAGGGGATGCTGGCGCTGGCGCTGAATTTGCGGCAGATGGCGGACTGGTTGGGGCTTGCGCGGGTGCAGTTGAATTGTCAGCGCGAGAGTGCGCTGCGGTTGCGGGTGGCATTGGCGCAGATCGGCTGTGACTGAGCTGGCCTCTTCGCGAGCAGGCTCGCTCCCACACGGGATCTGCGTCGAACACAAAATCCCTGTGGGAGCTAGCCTGCTAGCGATTGGGGGCGACGCGGTCTAGCGGCGAACCTGCTTCAGAGTTTCGGCAATCAAAAACGCCAGCTCCAGAGACTGATCGGCATTCATCCGCGGATCACAATGCGTGTGATAGCGGTCCGACAAGCCATCTTCGGTAATCGGCCGCGCGCCACCGATGCATTCGGTGACGTTCTGCCCGGTCATCTCGATGTGAATGCCGCCGGCATAACTGCCTTCCGCTTCGTGCACCTGGAAGAACTGCTTCACCTCGCCAAGGATCTGTGCAAAGTCGCGGGTCTTGTAGCCGCTGCTGGCCTTGATGGTGTTGCCGTGCATCGGGTCGGAGCTCCACAGCACTTGCTTGCCTTCACGCTGCACCGCGCGGATCAGCGCCGGCAGGTGATCGCCAACCTTGTTCGCACCCATACGCGCAATCAGGTTCAGGCGCCCCGGATCGTTGTCCGGATTGAGCACGTCGATCAGGCGGATCAGGTCATCGGGATCCATGCTCGGGCCGACTTTGACGCCGATCGGGTTATTCACGCCACGGAGGAATTCGACGTGCGCGCCGTCAAGCTGACGGGTGCGGTCGCCGATCCACAGCATGTGCGCCGAGCAATCGTAGTAATCGTTGGTCAGGCTATCGCGGCGCACGAAGGCTTCTTCGTAATTCAGTAGCAGCGCTTCGTGGGCGGTGAAGAAACTGGTTTCGCGCAGTTGCGGCGAACTGTCCATGCCGCAGGCGCGCATGAACGCCAGGGTTTCATCGATACGGTCGGCGAGGTGGCTGTACTTCTCGGCCAGCGCCGAGTTGGCGATGAAGTCCAGGTTCCACTTGTGCACCTGATGCAGGTCGGCAAAGCCGCCCTGAGCGAAGGCGCGCAGCAGGTTCAACGTTGCGGTGGACTGGTGATAGGACTGCAGCAGGCGCTCTGGATCCGGCACGCGGCTCTTTTCATCGAAGCCGATGCCGTTGACGATGTCGCCCCGGTAGGCCGGCAGCGTCACGCCGCCGATGGTCTCGTCGTTGGCTGAGCGCGGCTTGGCGAACTGACCGGCCATGCGCCCGACCTTGACCACCGGGCAGCCGGCGGCAAAGGTCATGACGATCGCCATTTGCAGCAACACTTTGAAGGTGTCGCGAATCTTTGCCGCAGAGAATTCGGCAAAGCTTTCCGCGCAATCGCCGCCCTGCAGCAGGAACGCCCGGCCCTGGGTCACTTCGGCAAACTGTCGGCGCAGCTCACGCGCTTCGCCGGCAAACACCAGTGGCGGATAACTGGCCAGCGTCTGCTCGACCTGGCGCAGGTGCGCTGCGTCGGGGTATTGGGGTTGTTGCTGGATCGGCAGGGCGCGCCAGCTGTCAGGGCTCCACGGTTGGCTCATCACGGTCTCTAATTGGTTCTACGCACGGGAAGCCCATGGTAGCAGCAATTAGTGCGTGACCTGCTCCCGCCCCATCACCGACAATCGCCGCTTTGCCACGGCACCGCAGCGGTGCCATCGCGTCACCGCGCCCGGTGACCATCAGGAGACGAAATGACTGAGGAGCGCGTCGAGCATCTGCTCGCCGAAGTACAGGATGAGTTCGGCGTGATTCGCGTGCTGGAAGTGGCCGATTACCGCTTTCTGGAGTTCGGCGATGCGATCGAGCAGAGCTGCGTGTTCACCGCAGACCCGAGCTGGCTCGAATACGATTACACCCGGGCGATGCTGATCGGTGCGTTGTGCCATGAGCAGCCAGAGAGCGCACTGTTTCTCGGGCTCGGCGCCGGTACATTGACTCAGGCCTGCCTCAAGTTTCTGCCGCTGGAAGATGTCGAGGCCATTGAACTGCGCCCGGATGTGCCGCGCCTGGCCATCGAATACCTCGGGCTGGACGATGATCCACGGCTGTACATCCGTGTTGGCGATGCGCTGGAGTTACTGCCGACAGCCGAGCCTGCAGATCTGATTTTTGTCGACCTGTATACCGACGTCGGGCCGGGCGTCGGGCATCTGGCCTGGAGTTTTCTCGGCGACTGCCAGAAACGCCTGAATCCGGGTGGCTGGCTGGTGATCAATCAGTGGGCCACCGATGATGGCAAGCCGTTGGGCGCCGCGTTGTTGCGCGGGCTCTATCACCGGCATTACTGGGAATTACCGGTGAAGGAGGGCAACGTGATTCTGATTGTGCCGGCGGACCTCGATCAAGCGCTGGACATACAGGCGCTGACGGCGCGCGCCGAAGCGCTGGCGCCGCGGTTGGGATATTCGTTGCAGTCGTTGATCAACAGCATTCGCCCGGCCACCTGAGGCATCTGTGATGGCCCCTTCGCGAGCAGGCTCGCTCCCACATTGGAATGCATTTTCCCTGTGGGAGCGAGCCTGATAACCTGCGAAAATTTCAGATCCCTTTGAAGATCCCGGGTCGCCGCTCCACCAATGAGCGCACACCTTCCTTGGCATCCTCACTGGCCAACAATTTCTTCACCAGTGCCGGCAATCCCTGCGCCGCCGCCGTCTCACCCTCATACCTTGCCTGCCGCGCTGACATCAACGTCGCCTGCACCCCCAGCGGCGCCTGCCGGGCAATCCGTTCCGCCAATTCAATCGCCCTTGGCAGCAGGTCTTCACTGGCCATCACTTCCTGCACCAATCCCAGGTGCAACGCATCGTGGGCATCAAACTCATCGCCGGTCAGTAACCAGCGCATCGCGTTGCCCCATCCCGCCACCTGATGAAAACGTAAAGTCGCGCCACCAAAAGGAAAAATCCCACGCTGCACTTCCATTTGCGCGAAGCGGGTATTGCTCGCACAGAGGTTGATATCCGCCGCCAGCATCAACTCGATGCCGACGGTCAGGCAGTAACCCTGCGCGGCGACAATCACCGGTTTGCTCACCCGTGGCCCGACGAAAACTCCCCAAGGATCGCAACCGCCGGTCGGAACCTGCCAGCCTTGCGCCAAAGCCGAGCTGGCATTCACCAGATCCAGACCGGCGGTGAAGTGTTCGCCGTGGCCGAACACCACCGCCACCCGCGCCTCGCTGTCGGCCTCGAACTCGCCGTAGGCCAGGCTCAGCTCGTTGAGCAGGTCGAGGTCGAACGCATTGCGTTTGGCCGCTCGATCAAGGCCAATCAGGTGGACGTGACCACGACGTTCACGGCTGACGCGGCCGGGGCAGGGCTGATTCATGGCGAAATCCTCGGGCGGGAAGGGGCGGGTGCAGCGACGGCATGCCGCACATCGGTGAATCGTTTAAGCGTCATCGCCCGCAGGGTCGGGCCTTTGAAAAATAGACCTTGGCGCGATTATCCGCAAAACCCCGTTACACAGCGGTGACACACGCATTCAGCCGATAAAAAAAGCTCCCTTTTTGGGCAAAATCCGGTATAGTGCGCGCCGGCCTTTAACCGGGCCGCGTTTAGGTAGCGCAATTTCCCGAAGTCAGCTTCGGCTGCACGTCCGCATTGCGGGCTCTTCCCGGACGATTCTTTTTTTCATTCATTCGTTTTCGCAAATCCCCGCCGACAAAGCTGCCAGGGCGACTCTTGAGTCTCAACACGGCATGCGCAGCTTTGGAGCATGGGTCTTTGCGGATGCACTTAGAGGCAGACCCATGACCCAGGAAACCGGCGGATTCGCCGCTTTTAATCTTAACCCGAATATTCTTGCAGCCGTCGCAGCGACCGGCTACGAAGAGCCTTCGGCGATTCAGCAGCAATCGATCCCGATCATCATGGCCGGCCAGGACATGATTGGCCAGGCGCAAACCGGTACCGGTAAAACCGCCGCGTTCGCACTGCCTATCCTGCACCGCATCGATCCTGCCAAGCGCGAACCGCAAGCCCTGATCCTGGCGCCAACTCGTGAGTTGGCGCTGCAAGTAGCAACCGCTTTCGAAACCTACGCCAAGCAAATGCCGGGCGTTACTGTTGTGGCCGTTTACGGCGGCGCGCCGATGGGCCCGCAACTGAAAGCAATCCGTAATGGCGCGCAGATTGTTGTCGCCACTCCGGGCCGTCTGTGCGACCACCTGCGTCGTGACGAAAAAGTTCTGTCGACCGTGAACCACCTGGTTCTCGACGAAGCTGACGAAATGTTGAAGCTGGGCTTCATGGATGACCTGGAAGTCATCTTCAAGGCTTTGCCACCTACCCGTCAGACCGTATTGTTCTCGGCCACCCTGCCGCAGTCGATCCGCGCCATTGCCGAACGCCATCTGCGCGATCCGCAACACGTGAAGATCCAGACCAAGACCCAGACCGTTACCGCGATCGAGCAGGCTCACCTGTTGGTTCACGCTGACCAGAAGACCTCCGCCGTTCTCAGCTTGCTGGAAGTGGAAGACTTCGACGCGCTGATCATGTTCGTGCGCACCAAGCAAGCGACCCTGGATCTGGCCAGTGCCCTCGACGCCAAAGGCTACAAAGCCGCGGCGCTGAACGGCGACATCGCCCAGAACCAGCGTGAGCGCGTGATCGACTCGCTGAAAGATGGCCGTCTGGACATCGTTGTCGCGACCGACGTTGCTGCCCGTGGTCTGGACGTTCCGCGTATCACTCACGTGTTCAACGTTGACATGCCGTACGATCCGGAATCCTACGTTCACCGTATCGGCCGTACCGGCCGTGCCGGTCGCGAAGGTCGTGCCCTGCTGCTGGTGACTCCACGTGAGCGCCGCATGCTGCAAGTGATCGAGCGTGTCACCGGTCAGAAAGTCGCTGAAGTTCGCCTGCCGGACGCTCAAGCCGTTCTCGATGCACGCATCAAGAAGCTGACCAACAGCCTGTCGCCGCTGGTCGCTGATGCTGAATCGACTCACGGTGAACTGCTCGATCGTCTGACTGCAGACATCGGCTGCACCCCGCGTGCTCTGGCTGCTGCGCTGCTGCGCAAAGCCACCAACGGTCAAGCGTTGAACCTGGCAGCGATCGAGAAGGAGCGTCCACTGGTGCCGAACAACGCACCGCGTGGCGACCGTCCTGAGCGCACGGGTGATCGTCCTGATCGTGGTGACCGCGAGCGTCGCGCGCCAATGCCTTTGGGCGAAGGCCGTGCTCGTTGCCGTACCGCGCTGGGTGCGCGTGACGGTATCGCTGCGAAGAACCTGCTGGGCGCCATCCTCAACGAAGGCGGTCTGGCCCGTGAAGCGATCGGTCGCATCCAGGTGCGTGACAGCTTCAGCCTCGTCGAGCTGCCGGAAGATGGTCTGGACAAACTCCTGACCAAACTGAAGGACACTCGCGTTGCCGGTAAGCAGCTGAAACTGCGTCGCTACCGCGAAGATTGATCCGCCCTTGGGCTGATTGATCGAACATAAAAAATCCCCGACTGGTTCGGGGATTTTTTTTGCCTGCTTTTCAAGATCAAAAGACCGCAGCCTGCGGCAGCTCCTACATGTTGCAATCTGTTCACCTGTAGGAGCTGCCGAAGGCTGCGATCTTTTGCTTTTGCTTCTAGCCGAAGCGATAAATATCCATGCCCAGCGCACCCATCGTGAATCCCTGATGCGCCACGCTGAACTCACCGCCCGCACCCCGGGCAAAATACAGCGGCAACAAATGCTCATCACTCGGATGGCTGCGCACCGCATGTGGCGCCTGCCGGCGATAGTCATGCAGCGCCGCCTCATCGTCGGCCGCCAGTTTCTCGATCACCCAGTCACGGAAGTCCCGTGCCCACGGCTCAACACTTTCCGGGCCAGCGTGCCAGTCCAGTTCGCCCAGGTTGTGGGTGATGCTGCCAGAGCCGATCAGCAAAATACCCTGATCACGCAGGCTCGCCAGTGCCCGCCCGACCCGGGTTTGCAGTGCCGGACCAGCGCGGCTCGGCAGCGAAACCTGCACCACTGGAATATCCGCCTGCGGGTACATCAGCGACAACGGTACCCAGGCACCGTGATCGAACGGGCGGTGCGGATCGAGGCGGGCAGGCAGGTTGTTGGCTGTCAACAAATCAGCCACTTCGGCAGCCAGCGGCGGATTGCCCGGCGCCGGGTATTGCACTTCAAACAGTGCGCGAGGAAACCCGCCGAAGTCGTGCCAGGTTTCCGGTTGCGCATGGCTGCTGACCAGCAGTTCTTGGCTTTCCCAGTGCGCGGAGACGATGACGATGGCTTTGGGTTTCGGTAATTCGGCGGCCAGACGAGCCAGCGCCGGGCCACTGGCGCCGGGCTCCAGTGCCAACATGGGTGAACCATGGGAAATGAACAGGCTGGGCAACATGATGGGTTCCTGAGCGTTAAGATGGTTTCATCTTCAGTCAGATCACTGATCTAAATCTAATATAAGTTTTAACGCTTTCTTATCGAATTATTGGGAGTGATCCATGCAGCCTGAGTTTTGGCACAAGAAATGGGCGTCGGGCCAGATCGGTTTCCATCTGCCTGAGGTGAACCCCTATTTGCAGCGGCACTGGGCGGATTTGGCGCTGCCGACAACCGCGCGGGTGCTCGTGCCTCTGTGCGGAAAAAGTCTGGATTTGGCGTGGCTGGCCGGGCGCGGTCATCAGGTGCTCGGGATCGAACTGTCGGAAAAGGCTATCGAGGACTTTTTCAGTGAGCATCAGATTGAGCCCCAGATCAGTCAGAAGGGCGCATTCAAGGTCTATCGTGGTGACACCATCGAGTTGTGGTGCGGCGATTTCTTTGCGCTGACCGCCGCCGATGTGGCCGATTGCACCGCGTTGTACGACCGCGCCGCGCTGATTGCCTTGCCGGCGCCGATGCGTGAGCGTTATGCGGCGCATCTTCAGCAGATTCTGCCGCTGGCTGTGCAAGGGTTGTTGATTACGCTGGATTACGATCAGGCGCAGATGCCGGGGCCGCCGTTTGCGGTGGGGGATGATGAAGTAAAGCGGTTGCTGGGAGATCTCTGGCAGGTGCAGGCGCTGGAAGAGCAGGATGTGCTGGGGGAGGGCGGGAAGTTCCTTCAGGCTGGCGTGACGCGGCTGGAGGAGCGGGTTTATCGGGTTTCTTCTCTCTAAGTTGTGTTGGATGTTCCTGCCTCATCGCGAGCAGGCTCACTCCTACAATGATGGGTGCTGAATCACAGATTGTGTGACCTCCACAAAACCTTGTAGGAGTGAGCCTGCTCGCGATGAGGCTAGCCAGAACAACCTGAGTTCAAGCCATCGAAAAAGGCCCCGCATCACTGCGGGGCCTTTTTCATTTTTACGCCGATTGGATCAGCCGCGACGACGCAGGGCGTCGATACGCTCTTCCAGCGGCGGGTGGCTCATGAACATACGGGCAAAGCCCTGTTTGATGCCACCGTTGATGCCGAAGGCGTTCAGGGTGTCCGGCATGTGCACCGGCAGGCCTTGCTCGGCGCGCAGGCGTTGCAGTGCGCCGATCATCGCGCTGGTGCCGGCCAGCCGTGCACCGGCTTCGTCGGCACGGAATTCGCGCTTGCGCGAGAACCACATGACGATCGCACTGGCGAGAATGCCCAGTACCAGTTCGGCGAAAATGGTCGCCACGTAGTAGGCGATGCCCTGACCTTCTTCGTTCTTGAAAATGACCTTGTCGACGAAGTTGCCGATGATCCGCGCGAAGAACATCACGAAGGTGTTCACTACACCCTGGATCAGCGCCAGGGTGACCATGTCGCCGTTGGCGACGTGGCCGATTTCGTGGGCCAGTACGGCTTTCACTTCATCGGGCGAAAAACGCTCGAGCAGGCCTTGGCTGACCGCGACCAGCGCGTCGTTCTTGTTCCAGCCGGTGGCGAAGGCGTTTGCTTCGTAAGCCGGGAAAATACCGACTTCGGGCATCTTGATCCCGGCTTCGCGGGACAGTTGCTCGACGGTTTGCAGCAGCCATTGCTCATGCCGGGTCCGTGGCTGGCTGATGATCTGGGTGCCAGTGCTCATCTTCGCCATCCACTTGGAGATGAACAGCGAGAACAGCGAGCCGGCGAAACCAAAGACTGCACAGAAAACCAGCAGCTGACTAAGGTCGAGATCAACCCCGTTGGCCGCCATGAACCCGTTGAAGCCAAAAAGGCTCAGGGTGATGCTGGCTATCAGCACGACCGCCAGGTTAGTGGCCAAAAACAGCAGGATGCGCATCATGGTTGTAGAAATCTCCTCAAGCTAAAGATGTAGCGTACTGCGGGGTATATAAGGTGCTGCACCGGGCTATTCAACTGAGTGACTATTTCAAACTGTGTCCTACAGCGAATTCTTCGGTGCCCGGCACTTTTCCCACGACAGATAACGATAGGGATGATGGTCAGCCGCGACCCGTCGCCATTACGCCGGGCGCAGGTAAACGGTACGAATCGCAAGTGTAGAAGGCGTGCGCGGACGCGGAACGCAGAAGTGTTGCTGAATCAGACAGTGCGCAACGGTTGCCCGTTGCGCACTGCTGGCCAGTTACTGGCGGTAGGACTTGAGGAAGTTGCCGATACGGCCGATGGCCATTTCTAGATCGTCGACGCGGGGCAGGGTGACGACGCGGAAGTGATCCGGCCACGGCCAGTTGAACGCCGTGCCTTGCACCACCAGCAACTTCTCGGAGAGCAGCAGGTCGAGGACGAATTTCTCGTCGTTGTGGATCGGGCAGACCTTCGGGTCGATTTTCGGGAACGCATACAGCGCGCCCATCGGCTTGACGCAGCTCACGCCCGGAATGTCGTTGAGCAGTTCCCAGGTGCGGTTACGCTGTTCCAGCAGGCGACCCTGTGGCAGCACCAGGTCGTTGATACTCTGATAGCCACCCAGTGCGGTCTGGATCGCATGCTGGCTCGGCACGTTGGCGCACAGGCGCATGTTGGCCAGCATGTCGATGCCTTCGATGTAGCTCTGGGCATTGTGTTTCGGGCCGGAGATGGCGATCCAGCCGGAGCGGAAACCCGCCACACGGTAGGACTTCGACAGACCGTTGAAGGTCAGGCACAGCAGGTCCGGGGCCAGCGACGCGGTGCAGATATGCACGGCATCGTCGTACAGAATCTTGTCGTAGATCTCGTCGGAGAACACCACCAGGTTGTGCGCACGGGCGATTTCCAGCATGCCCAGCAACACTTCCTTCGAATACACCGCGCCGGTCGGGTTGTTCGGGTTGATGATCACCATGGCTTTGGTGTTCGGGGTGATCTTGGCCTTGATGTCAGCCAGATCCGGGAACCAGTCGGCGCCTTCGTCGCACAGGTAATGCACGGCGTTACCGCCAGCGAGGCTGACGGCGGCAGTCCACAGCGGATAGTCCGGAGCTGGCACCAGCACTTCGTCGCCGTTGTTGAGCAGCGCCTGCAGCGACATCACGATCAGTTCGGAAACGCCGTTGCCCAGGTAGATGTCTTCGATGCCGACACCTTCCACATTCTTTTGCTGGTAGTACTGCATCACCGCTTTGCGCGCGCTGAACAGGCCTTTGGAGTCGCTGTAGCCTTGCGCGGTCGGCAGGTTGCGGATCACATCCTGAAGAATTTCGTCCGGCGCTTCGAAACCAAACGGCGCCGGGTTGCCGATGTTCAGCTTGAGGATGCGCTGGCCTTCCTCTTCCAGTCGTTTGGCGTGCTTGAGCACCGGGCCGCGAATGTCGTAGCAGACGTTGGCGAGCTTGTTCGATTTGCTGAACTGCATGGCGATGTGATCCCGAAAATGAACGATCCAGGCGGCGGGTGGACAACCGTACTGGGATTCCTGCGTCTTCACACAGGCGGACGTCTTGAGCCGTGGCTCCCATAATCCGTTTGAATGCGCCCGGTCTGGCTGCCAGACTGGTGCGTGACGAGGCGCAATCATACGTGCCGCCCGATCCGTGGAAAAGGTACAGATCGGGCTTTTTCAGCCGCTGAGGTGTGATGATGGAAAAGTTGGAAAAAACCCTGGAAGAATGGCGGGCGATGCTCGACCCTGAGCAGTACAACGTTTGTCGTCTGAGTGCGACCGAGCGCCCGTTCTCCGGCAAATACAACGACACCAAGACCGATGGTGTCTACCACTGCGTCTGCTGCAACGAGCCGTTGTTCGATTCCAAGACCAAATTCGACTCCGGCTGCGGCTGGCCAAGCTTCTACGCGCCAATTGGCGAAAGCGCGATGACCGAAATCCGTGACATCAGCCACGGCATGATCCGCACCGAGGTGAAGTGCGCGCGCTGTGATGCGCATCTGGGCCATGTGTTCCCGGACGGCCCACCGCCGACCGGCCTGCGTTATTGCATCAACTCGGTGTGTCTGAACCTCGAGCCGCGCGCATAAACGATTGAGGGCGACCTTCGGGTCGCCTTGTTTTTCGATAATTAAATTGCACACAATTCAATTGCTCGCTATTTTTGCGTCTTCTTCCCGATTTCAGAGTGCCGACTATGAGCGACAACCTGCTGAACATCCCGTGCACCACGATCAAAGGTGAGCAAAAGACCCTGGCCGATTTCGCCGGCAAAGCGGTACTGGTGGTCAACACCGCCAGCAAATGCGGTTTCACCCCGCAATACAAAGGCCTCGAAGAACTGTGGCAGACCTACAAGGATCAGGGCCTGGTGGTCCTGGGCTTCCCGTGCAATCAGTTCGGCAAGCAGGAGCCGGGTAACGAAGGCGCGATCAGCGAGTTCTGCGAGCTGAACTTCGGCGTCAGCTTCCCGCTGTTCAAGAAGATCGACGTTAACGGTGCCGACGCGCATCCGCTATTCGTGCAGCTGAAAAAACGCGCGCCGGGTCTGCTTGGCTCCCAGGGCATCAAGTGGAACTTCACCAAGTTCCTGATTGGCAAGGACGGAAAACTGGTCAAGCGTTTTGCTCCGACCACCAAGCCGCAGGAGCTGAGCGGCGAGATCGAAGCCCTGCTCAAATGAACAGCCTGCCGGTCGATTCGCTGAAGCTCGACAACCAGTTGTGCTTCAAGCTGTACGCCGCCTCTCGGGCGGTGATTCGTGCCTACAAGCCGATGCTTGATCAGCTCGGCCTGACGTACCCGCAATATCTGGCGATGCTGGTGTTGTGGGAATGGCAGGACGCCGCGCCGGAGCAACCGACGGTCAAGGCGTTGGGCGAGCGCCTGGCACTGGACTCGGGCACGCTGACGCCATTGCTCAAGCGTCTTGAGCAGTTGCAATGGGTGCAGCGCCAGCGTTCGACGCGTGACGAGCGCGAAGTGCACTTGAGTCTGACGCCGGCAGGGCAAGCCTTGCGCGAGCAGGTCGGGCCGCTCAAGGCCCGACTGCTGTGCGACAGTGGGGTCGATCTGGACCGCCTCAATGATCTGCGAGACGGCCTCGATCACTTGCTGGGGCAGATCAAAGCGCTGTCGTAGTCGGGATCCACTGATCGAGCAGGGCCGCCAGTTCTTCACGGCGGAACGGCTTGGCCAGATAGTCGCTCATGCCGGCTGCGCGGCAGCGTTCGCGTTCTTCGGACATGGCGTTGGCGGTCAGGGCGACGATGGGCAGGTGCGGCCAGCGTCCGCTCTGACGGATCTGCCGGCTGGCTTCGTAGCCGTCCATCACAGGCATGTTGCAGTCCATCAGCACCAGATCGAATTCGTGATACTCCAACTGATCCAGCGCTTCGGCACCATGGGCGGCGACGATGACCTCGCAGCCCAGTTTGCCGAGCATGCCTTTGGCCACCAGTTGATTGACCGGGTTGTCCTCGACCAGCAACACCCGCCCGCGCCGCACCGAGGGAGATGTTTCGAGCTGCGCATCGTTATTGGCGACGACATCCGGTTGCAGGGTGCGTCGCAGGTTCTGGTACAGCGCGTTACGCGCCAACGGTCGCGCCTGTTGTTGCAGGGGCGCGAGCGCGGCGGCTTCTTCGCTCGGCAGGAAACTGCCGTAGGCGGTCACCAGCAAAATCGGCGCACCGAGCGTCGGGCGCAAGCCGAACAGACACTCCGGACAATCGGTGATCACCACGTCCGGCGTCAGGCCCAGCAGCGAGTCATCGATGGTGCGCTGTTCATACGTCAGTCCCCACACCGGCAGCAGGCTCTGCAACAGTTCGGCCAAGCCACTGCTGGCGGCGGTGATGGCGAGGATTTTCCCGTGCAGCGGCGCCGGCGTCAGCGCGCGGGTGTGACACGGCAGTGGTAGCTCGGCACAGAACTGACTGCCAAACCCGGTCTCGGAACTGATGGTCAGGCGCCCCTGCATCGCTTCGCAAAGGTTGTAGGTCAGCGCCAGCCCAAGTCCGGTGCCGCCGTACTGGCGAGTGATGCCGGCGCCCGCCTGAGTGAACGGCTGGAAGATTTTCAACTGCGCATCCTGGGCGATACCTATGCCGGTGTCGCAGACCTCGATGCGCACGCCCTCCTTGTAAGTCGACAAGCGCACATCCACCCGGCCGAACCGAGTGAATTTCAGCGCGTTGGACAACAGGTTGCTGACGATCTGCCGCACGCGGGTCGGATCGCCCAGCACCAGAGCCGGAAAGTGCGGATCGATCAGGCAGGTCAGCTCGACGCTCGGCGCGGCGTTCTGCGACAGCAGGTTGGCGGTGTCTTCGATCAAGGAGCCAAGATCGAACGGGATGTGCTCAAGCTCCAGTTGCCCGGCATCGAATTTTGACAGGTCGAGAATATCGTTGAGCAACTCGACCAGCACTTTGCCCGAGTCGTGGGCGATCGACAGTTGTTGCTGCTGTTCGGCATTCAACGGGCCGTCGAGTGACAGTGCGATCATCCCCAACAGGCCGTTGAGCGGCGTGCGGATCTCATGGCTCATGTTGGCGAGGAACGCCGAACGGGCCTCGGCCATTTCCAGGGCGGTGCTGCGGGCGACTTCGAGTTCCTGATTGGACTGGCTGAGTCTGGCATTGATTGCCTTGAGCTCAGCTGTGCGTGCCGAGACGATATTTTCCAGTTGCCCGAGGTAGTCGGTCAGGCGGTTTTCGGCGTTGCGTCGCTGCTGGATCTCGGTGGCAATGTTTTCGAATTGTTGATTGGCGACTTTGACCAGCACGCCGATTTCATCGTTGCCGTGGCCGGACGGGCACTCCAGGGTGGTTGGCTCGGCGCTGCGCGGGTCGCGCCCGCTGAGTTCGCGGATCACCCGCACCAGCGGTTTGGTCAGCATCACATAGAACAGCGCCAACAGGATGCCGGTGAGAATCAGGCTGCGGGCGAACCCATTGAGCAGGGTCACTTCGGCGCGGCGCAGGAAGCGGCTGCCGAAGGCATAGGTGTCGACCTCAAGGCTCAACACGCCCAGCGATTCGTTGGGCAGATGATCCAGATACAGACGATCCTCGAACTGGCGCTTGGCGCCAAACAGGAAGTCACTGATTACCCGATAGCCGCTTTGCAGTTCCGGACGTTTGACGCTGGCCAGCACCGTATTGTTGTTGTCGATCAGTTGCGCAGAAATGATCGCCGGTGAGCGCAACAGGCCCAGGGTCAGTTCCTGCGCCAGTTCGGCGTCGATGTTGTAGGCGATCCGTGAGGCCGGGTTGTGGCTGATTTCCAGCAACGACAGGATTTCACGGTTGATGGAGGCGTCTTCACTGGCATAATCGATGCCGATTTGCAGCAGGCTGAGCAGCGTGCCCAGAATGAACCCGACCAGCACGGTGAGCCTGGCTTGCTTGTAAGACAGCCGGTGGGTGAATTTGATATCCATGGGGTGTTGAACCACTTCCGTTTCCCTTCGCTGCTCAAGCATAGTCGATCATGTATGGATACCGAGGTTCCCGAATCGCCTTGTAACAAGGCTTGGTAGGGTGATTTTTATCTGTGTGTCGTCGCAGGATTCGCCATCATCACTGTGAACGAGCCCGAGGAGAAGACGTGGATTCCCGATTGAATGCTTTTCTTGAACGCGCCGAGTCGGTTCTGGCGCGGATCGAACCGTTGTTGCCGGCACCACGGCCGGTGATCGACTGGGGCACTTGTCTGGCAGCGCGCTGGCAACGCGACGGGCGCAGCGGCTATCTGCTGCCGCTGGAAGTCAGCCTCGATATGCGCCTGTCTGACCTGATCGGTGTTGACCGTCAGCTCGAACAACTGGGGCGCAACACCCAACAATTTCTTGATGGCATGCCGGCCAACCACGCGTTGCTCTGGGGCTCGCGCGGTACCGGCAAGTCGTCGCTGGTGCGGGCCTTGCTGGCGGAACACGCCGCCGCCGGCCTGCGCCTGATCGAGATCGAGCGCGATCATCTGGCGGATCTGCCACGGGTGGTCGAGCAGATCGGCAAACTGCCACAACGCTTCGTGCTGTTTTGCGATGACTTGTCGTTCGAATCCGGTGAAGGCGATTATCGGGTCCTCAAAAGCGTGCTCGACGGCTCGCTTGAGCAGGCCCCGGACAATGTCTTGCTGTACGCCACCTCCAACCGCCGCCACCTGGTGCCGGAAAAGGAGAGCGATAACGAAAACTGGAAACGCGTCGACGGCGAACTGCATCCCAGCGAAGCCGTTGAAGACAAGATCGCGCTGTCGGACCGTTTCGGTCTGTGGCTGTCGTTCTATCCGTTTACCCAAGAACACTTCCTCAACGTCGTCGAGCACTGGATCGGCCAATTGGCGGCCAAGGCCGGCCTGAGCTGGCAGCGTGACGAAGAACTGGACATCCTCGCCGTGCGTTGGGCCACCGGCCGCGGTAATCGCAACGGACGTTGCGCGTACCAATTCGCCCGTTATTGGGTGGGACTGAAATTGTTGGAGCACAAGGCATGATTGATTTGCAACAAAGCGGCCAGGGCCTCGAAGGCTACGGCATGTTGGCCGCACAACTGGAATCGCTGCTGGCGGACGAGCGCGATTTCATCGCCAACGCCGCGCAGTTTTCGGCATTCCTGTTCAACCAGCTCGATGACCTTAACTGGGCGGGTTTTTACCTCAATCGTAACGAAGAGCTGGTGCTTGGTCCGTTCCAGGGGCAGATCGCCTGCGTGCGTATTCCGTTTGGCCGTGGTGTGTGCGGTGCGGCGGCGGCCACTCTGCAAACCCAGCGGGTTGAAGACGTGCACGCGTTCCCGGGGCATATCGCCTGTGACAGCGCCTCGAACAGCGAGCTGGTCGTGCCGTTGGTCAAGGAGGGTCGCCTGATCGGTGTACTCGACCTCGACAGCCCGAAACTTTCGCGTTTCGGCGCGCAGGATCAGGCCGGTATCGAGCAACTGGCAGCGATCTTCCTGCGTCTGACCGACTGCTGATCACGCGGTGAGGCCAGCCTTGTGCAACAGGCTGGCCGGATCCACGCTGTCGATCTGCGCGGGATCGAGAAAGCGCACGGCGTACTGCATGTAAACGCCTTCGTTGATGAACAATCCGAATAGCTGGGCATCGATGTGCGCCTCACGGCACATGGTGGCCATGATCGCCAGCGCCTCACTCAAGGTTTTCGCTTTCTTGTAAGGGCGGTCGGCCGCGGTCAGCGCCTCAAAGATATCGGCAATCGCCATCATCCGCGCCGGCAGGCTCATCTCCTCACGCTTCAGGCGTTTCGGGTAACCGGTGCCGTCCATTTTTTCATGATGACCACCGGCGATTTCGGCAATGCTGTCGAGGTGGCCGGGGAAGGGCAGGTGGCTGAGCATCATGATCGTCTGCACCATGTGGTGATTGATCATGTAGCGCTCCTCACGGGTCAGGGTGCCTCGGCTGATGCTCAGGTTGTACAGCTCGCCGCGATTGTATTTATAGCGCGGTACATCCAGTTTGAAGCCCCACGGATTGTCTTCGGGGATCAACTCGTTCGGGTCGCGTTCGAGCAAGTGCTCGGGCTTGTCTGCCAATAGCTTTTCACTGACCGGCAAACTCGGCGCCGGCGTGCGCGACTGGCGCCGGTTCTCTTCCCAAGACACACCCAAGCGGTCATCAAGAGTGCGCAGCCAAGTGCGTTGCGCCAGATGATCAAGCCGTTGCAGATCCGCCTCTGCCATCGCTTCACTGCCCAGATTGCAGCGCGCGACAAACGCAAAATCGTCGTCCAGCGCCGTCAGCGTGGCGTCGCGCAGTTCGGCCAGTGCTGTCTCATCGCCGCCCAGAGCGCGCGCCTGCCAATAGCTGATCCAGGCATCACGCTTGAGCACTTCGAAACGCGTGCGGATTTCATGAATACGGTCGTTGATGGTTTCCAATTTGGTGGCCTTGTCGACCACGTATTCCGGCGTCGTCACCTTGCCACAGTCGTGCAGCCACGCAGCGATATGCAGGGCTTCCCATTCATCCTCGCTCGGTTGGTAGGCACGGAACGCCGGCGCCTGACTGGCCGCTGCCGCCTGGGCGAGCATCAGCGTCAGCTCCGGCACGCGCTGACAATGGCCGCCGGTGTACGGACTCTTGGCGTCGATGGCGCCGGCGAGCAATTGAATGAAAGCGTCGAGCAACTGCTTCTGGCGAGCTTGCAGGCGCTGGCTCTCGATGCTCACCGCCGCCGCGCCGGAGACGGCCTGGAGGAAAGCGATGCGATCAGGGCGCAGTTTCTCCAGATCGGCTGCGGTGCCGCTGTCGTTCACCAGCAGAATCAGCAGACCAATGGTTTCGTCGTGGCGGTTGTGCAGGCGGATACCGATCAGATGGATACGTGGCGATTGCATTGCCAGCAGGATTTTTTGCAGATCGCCGGCCTGATCGAAGCCAAAGTTGCTCACCACGTTGTTGGCGCTGACCAACTGTCTGAACCATGCCGGGCCTTTGTTCAGTTGCAGGTCGTGGCCCTGAATGTCGAACGCCTCCAGGGTCTGTGGCGTGCCGTCGATCACCAGTCCGTAAGGTTCCATGCGGCTGCTGTCGCTTTCACGCAGATAAATCAGCCCTGCCTGCGCCTGAGCGATCTGCACCGTTTCGAACAGCACCCGCTGCAGCAGGGAGGCGAAACGGGTTTCGGCGCCGAGGGTGTCGGTGATCCGGAAGAAACTCGCCAGGGTGTCCTTCATCCGCGCCATCGACACGCTCAACTGGTCGACCTCAAGCACCGGCGAACGGCGTGCCAGCGGAAAATTGAAATCGAAACTGCGAATCGCGTCGGCTTCCTTGACCAGCGCATGCAGCGGCTTGACCAGCACCCGCGAAATCACCCAGCCCAGCGGCAGGCACAGCAACAGGGTCGCGAGGGTGATCAGCGCGCCTTGCCAGCGCAGGCGGTAGGCATCGACCAATAACTCGTCCTCCGGCACCAGCAGCGCCAACTGCAGACCTGTCGGGCCGCCCTCCTTAATGCTGCTGCGGGCGACAATCCACTGCCGACCATCCGCTTCCAGGCGCTTGCCCGTATGGGTATCGGACAATAGTGCATGGAGGATCGGGCTCAGGTCCGCCGCTTTGGCCAGGTGCGCAGTGCTGCCATCGACGATCAGGCGTCGACTGTCCGGGTAGGCCACGGCGTTGCCCTCGGTATCGAACAGGGCAATCTCGGTTGACGGGGTGACGACATGTTTGCTCAGCGCGGCCGACAGGGCGACCAGCGTCAGGTCGGCGCCGATCACGGCGTTCTCGCCGCTGCGTCGTGCCAGCGTCGTGCCGACATTTTGCGTGGAGAAAAACACGTAGGGTTCGGTGGTGACCTGTTCTTCTTGTTGATATGCATCGTTGAACCACGCACGGCTGCGCGGATCGTAGGTGTCGTTGGCGTTGTCCTGACGGCTGATTGGCGTCAGTGCCTGATCGAAAAACAGTGACTGCGAGTGCTGTATTCCCTGCGGGTCGTGCTCGATACTCCAGACCTGATACGCCGCAGCATCGGGCGCCTTGAGCAGTGTCTTCAGCGCCGCGCTGCGCAGGGGGCGGACCATGAAGAAGTCGCCGTTGGCGTAACCCAGGTACAGCGACGCCAGGTTGGGATTGTCGCTGAGCGACTGACTGAACGGCCGCAGCAAGGGCAGGCGTTGTTCAAGGCGTGTGCCCTGAGTGGCGGGGTTGTCCGCCAGCAAACTCAGCAGGTGACGGATCGGCTGATAGGTCGCCGACATGTCCAGTCGCACGTCCTGTTCGATCCGCTCGAACAGCTTTTCGCTGCTCGAGAGAATGATCTGAGTCGTCTGGTGATAATTGAACAGGCCCAGCACGACCCCGGTGAGCAGCAACAGGAATGTGAACATGACGCTGATATGCACATGCAGCGGAAACCGGCGTTGTTCCGGGCGCAGTGGGCTGGGCATTTCTGGCTCTCCATGATGGTTAACTCACTGCTCAGCGCCAAGCATAGTTAAGGCAAGCTCATTATGCTTTGATCCGACACCGCCATTTGCTGTTGCAATGCCTGCTCCAGTTCGAGCATCGCCCGGTTGCTCGCCTCGCAACGGCGGGCGATTTCGTCTGTCGACATGGCCTCGGCGCAGGCTCGCTCAAGGGCATCGCAACATTCGATCACGCGCGATGCCTGAGCGATACGTGCCGCGCCCTTGATTTTGTGAGCAACCACCGCCAGCGCCGGGCGATCATGTTCTGGTGACAATGCGAGCAACTCCTCTCGGTCGAGACGGCTGCTTTTGAGCAATTCCGCCAGCAAACGACGAGCCTGGGCCGGATTGCCACCGGTCAGCATGTTCATGTTTTGCAGGTTGAAGGCCGGCGGCGCTGACGTCGGCGTGATGCCGTCGACCCACTGGCTGAGCAGGCTCAGGCTCAGGGGTTTGAACAGACAGTCGTTCATGCCGGCCTGCTTGCAGCGCTGGATTTCTTCGGGTTGCGCATTGGCGGTGAAGCCCAGCACGGTGCAGGGAGGGCAACGTGCATTTAGTTCCTGCTGACGAATGGCGCGGGTCAATTCATAACCATTCATCAACGGCATGTTGCAGTCGACAATCACCAGATCGAAGTGGCCGGCCTTCCACAGTTCCAGGCCGCTGCAGCCGTTCTCGGCAATGCTGAAGTGATGGCCGAGAAACTCCAGCTGCTGACACATCAACATGCGATTGGCCGGATGGTCATCCACTACCAGTACGCGCAGGGGAGTCTGTGATGTCTTGATCGCGGGTTCACTTTTGACCGTGCTGAGCTGTATCGGCAGGGTTTCCAGTGCCAGGGAGACGCAGACCTGAGTGCCGATACCTGGCTGGCTGCTCAATTGCAGTTGCCCGCCCATCATTTCGCACAGGTTGCGGCTGATCACCAGTCCCAGGCCGGCACCGCCTCTGCCTTGTTGGCTGCTGTTTTCCGCTTGGGTAAACGGTTCGAACAGGCGCTGCTGATCCTCGGCACTGATGCCGACGCCGCTGTCCTGTACGGTCAGCTGCATCAGGGCGCGGGCGGGCACCTCGGTGTTCATGAGGTCCAGGGTGATCCGCACATGCCCTTGCTCGGTGAATTTGATCGCGTTGCTGACCAGATTCGACAGCACCTGCTTGAAGCGCAGTGGGTCCAGATACACATCGACGGCCAGGTCCGGCGGATTGAAGATGACTTGCAGGGAGAGGTTTTTCTGCCGGGCGAGGCCGTCGAAGATCCTTGCAACAGACGCCACGGTATCGACCAGATTGACCCGTTCCGGGCAAAGACTGAGGCGTCCGGATTCGATCCGCGCGATGTCGAGAATATCGCCTATCAAGCCCAGCAAGTCCTTGGCCGAATGGTAGGCCGTATCGATAGATGAACGATCCGGATGCTGCGGATCCATGCGTTTGAGCGTCAGTTCGAGCATGCCGATCACCGCGTTCATCGGCGTGCGGATCTCGTGACTCATGGTCGCCAGAAAGGTGCTTTTCGCCCGGTTGGCCTCATCGGCCCGTTCTTTGGCCGTACGCAAATCGTCGAACAACTGACGGCGCTCGCTGATGTCGATCCAGCCGCCGATGATGCCTTTCACCTCGCCGCTGGAGTCGCGGTACGGCAGTATCCAGTGATAGATCGTCAGGCGCCGGGTGCCGATGTGCAAAGGCCGATCGACGACCATCGGCGTACCTTGGGCCACGACGCGCTGGTAGTCGGCCTGAAAGGCCTGGGCCTCGAAGGCGTTGCTCAGGGATCCCTCGATGACGTTTTTGCCGATAACGTCCTCGCGCCGGGCGTTGAATACTTCGAGATAGCTCTCGTTGCAACTTTGCAACAGGCCCTGACGGTCGCGTACATAAATCGGATGGGGTGTGCCGTCGACCAGCGAGCGCATGAATTCGAACTGGTCGTTCAGCGCGCGCTCGGCGGCCTGGCGTTGTTTGATCTGGTGGCGCATGTAGGCGTTCCAGGCCAACAGCAACAGCAGTAACGGACAAGCGCCGATGATCACTTGATAGAACAGGCGCTGATAGTTGTGCCAGATGTTCTGCGAGGCAGTGGAGTAACCGCGCCAGCGGCCATTGATCACACCCAGTTCGTCGGGGGCGATGCTCAACAAAGCCTTGTTGATGATCGACGTCAGTTCCGTGTTGTCGCGCGCGGTCGCCAGTGAGAACGCCGCCTGACCGGTGCCGATAGTGGTGGTGATCTGCAGCGCCTGATTAAAGATCCGCGAAGAAATGAAGTAATTGGCAATCACCAGCGAGTTCACCGCGCCGTCGGCATGGCCTTCAGCAAGCGCCGACACCGCGCTGAATGTATCCGCCGTTTCGATTAACTGGATGCGCGGGTACTCTCGACGCAGGTATTCGACCATCGGATTACCTTGGGCAATCGCCAGTCGCTTGCCTTTGAGCTGGCCCAGATTGGTCGGGCCATCGGCGCTTTTGCGGGTCAGCAGAACATAGGAGTTTTCCAGGTAGGGACGACTGAAGTTGAGAGTCTTCTCGCGCTCCTCCGTCGGCAGTAATGCGGCGACCAGATCGGCTTGATGACGGTCTATCTGTTGGATCATTTCCGAGTCGTTGCGGCTGCGATGGATCTCGAAACGCAGGCCGGTGCGCAGGCGGATCAGCTCGAGCAGGTCGGCGCTGATGCCGCGAAAATTGCCGTCTTTGTCAAAGAATGTCAGGGGTGCGTACGCTTCATTGACCACCACGCTGACAACCGGGTGCTGTTTGAGCCAGGCCTCTTCGCGCTGGGTCAATTGCAGTTTCTGATCGGTGAGCAACAGATCGCTGCCAGCGCTCCAGCGCTTGGCAATGTTGTCACGCTCACTGGCCGGCACGGCCTTGAGCACGCTGTCGATGATCGCCAACAGTTGCGGGTTGTTACGGCGCACGGCGAAGCTGAATCCCTGGGCTTCCTGCTTGCCGAAATTGGCCATGCGCACGTTGTTCAGATAACCCTTGTTGATCATGTAGTGAGTTGAAAGGGTGTCGCCGAGGAATACGTCGGCCTGGTCGAACGCAACGGCGTTGATCGCATTCTGGTAGGAGGGGTAGCAGGTAATAAGCGCTTTGGGATACAGCGCCTTGACTTCGGGCAACGGCAGATAGTGATAGACCATGCTCAACCGCAGCCCGGCAAGGCCTTCGGTGAGTGAACGGGTTTCGTCTTCGCGGGTGACCAGCACCGGCAGGTCAATGGCATAGGGAGTCGACAGCGCCAGGTTGGCATTGCCCGCCTCGAAGCCGTTCGCAGTACCGAGCAGGTCGATCCGACCATCGACCAGTGCGCGAATGGCCGCCTCCCGAGAGGGGAAGCGTTGCACCCTGATCGGCAGACCGGTGGCCTGGCCGAGGAGTCCGGCGTAGTCGGCCGTCAGACCTTCGTAATCCTTGCCACTGACCGTCATGTCGAAAGGCGGGTAGTCGGGCGCCGAGGTGCCCAGAACCAGTTCGTTACGTTCAAGCAGCCACTGCCGTTGGGAGTGTTCGAGCGTGACCGGCACCGGTTCATTGACCGACCGGCTGAGCAAGGCATAGTCCGGTGAGATGCCGGGCATGGCGAACGCGTTGGCGCTCAGGTAAAGACCTGCGCACAACGCAATTAAATAGTCCTTTAAACGGCTGGGCATGCGGGCTCTCACACGAGTGCGTTTCGTTTGGCCATCTCGATAAGTTCTACAAGGGATTTGGCTTTGAGTTTTTGCATCAGGCGCTTTTTGTAGGTGCTGACGGTTTTATTACTGAGAAACATGCCCTTGGCGATTTCCTTGTTAGTGCGACCTTGGGCGAACAGTTGCAATACCATCAGCTCGCGATCATTGACGGACTTGAATAGTTCCAGTTCGGCAAATCGGATATCGTCACTGCGCACCGGGTTTAATGCCTGGCTGGGGAAATAGTTGTAACCGGAAAGTACCGCTTTGATTGCACTGACCAGTTCACTCAGGTCTTCCTGTTTGCAGACATAACCCGATGCGCCGGATTGCATGCAGCGAATGCCAAACAATGTCGGACACTGTGCCGTCAGGATCAGGATCTTCAGTGGCGAACCCATGGAATTGAAGCGGGCCAGTACTTCCAGGCCATCGAGTTTGGGGATACTCACGTCGAGAATGACCAGATCGGGCATGCACTCGCGCACCATCTGCATGGCATCGACCCCGTTATCGGTTTCACCGACGACCTTGTAACCTTCATGTTCCAGCAGCATTCGAACGGCGAGACGGATGACCGGATGATCGTCGACAATAAAAACGGAGTTCATAATCAAATCCCATGCAAGCACGAATAAAGCGCGCACCTTAGCTCAGTTGAATGAGCACTCGCATGAAGTGACACGGCTCCAGCCACGTTATCGGATTATTCCTACAATTAATGAGGAAGCGGACTACGTCGAAACTAGGTTTGATGTAAGGAAGTGCAGGATTTGAACGGGCTTATAGTCGGCCTTGATTGATTTGCAAGTACTGGCTGTAAATGGCTTTTTAAAAATGTTTAAAGTTGCTGGCCGGTCAGTTGATAGCCGTGGCCCTGTCAGTCGTTCATTAAAGGCTCGCCGGTCAATCATGACAGGGAAAATGCATGCGGGCGGCCAACGTCATGGCCGCCTGCCTGCGAGAGGATCAGTGACTGGAGCGGCCGGTCATTTCCAGCGCCATGTCACTGGCGTAGCTGTCGGTCATGCCGGCGATGAAATCGATCATGCGCAGAAACGACGTGTGTAACGAACCCTGCGGATCCGGTGCGTTATTGCCCAGCAGATCGAGGATACGTCGGCTCTTGAACGATGGTGTACGACCGTTGTGTTGTTCCAGCGCGGCGCCGCAGAACGAGTTGAGCAGGATCTCCAGCGTGGTATAGGCGCCGATTTCATGCAGGGTTTTGCGTTTGTCCTGAAAGATTTTCTTGCGGGCGATGTCCTTGGCATTCAACACGCAACGCTTGGCCGGGCCGTGCATGTGCTCGACGAGATCGCCGTGCAACGTGCCGGCAAGCAGCGCGTCCTGTTGCTCGACAAAGGCCCGCGCCGCCGCGTTGGTCAAATGCTCGATGGCCTTGCCGCGCAGGATCGCCAGTTTGCGTCGGCGCGAATCCTGCGGGCCGAGCTGGCGATAGGTCTCCGGCAGATCATCGCCGACCAGCCCGAGCAGCAGCGATTCGACTTCGGCGTATTCCAGCAGCTCCATTTCGAGGCCGTCTTCCAGATCAATCAGCGCGTAGCAGATGTCATCGGCAGCTTCCATCAGGTACACCAGCGGATGGCGTGCCCAGCGCTGGTCTTCGATTTGCGGCAGGCCCAGTTTGTGGGCGATCTGCTCAAGCAGCGGCAGTTCGCTCTGATAACAACCGAATTTGTGTTTCTTGTAGCCCAGAGAATCGGCGTGGCGCGCGGTCCACGGGTATTTCAGGTAAGTGCCGAGGGTGGCATAGGTCAGCCGGGTGCCGCCGTCGAACTGGTGGTACTCCAGTTGAGTCAGTACCCGGAAGCCCTGGGCATTACCTTCGAAGTTGAGGAAGTCCGCGCGTTCGGCTTCGCTCATGCCGTCGAGCCAGCCGCGTCCGGCCGCCTGCTGGAACCAGTGGCGAATGGCATCTTCACCGGAATGGCCGAACGGCGGATTGCCGATGTCGTGGGCCAGACAAGCCGACTGCACCACCATGCCGAGGTCCGCCGGGTCGCACCATTCGGGCAAGGCACTGCGCAGGGTCTCGCCCACTCGCATGCCCAGCGAACGGCCGACGCAACTGACTTCCAGCGAATGGGTCAGGCGCGTGTGAATATGGTCGTTGCTGGTGACCGGGTGCACTTGGGTCTTGCGCCCGAGACGGCGGAAGGCGCCGGAGAAGATGATGCGGTCATGGTCTTTGTGGAAGGGGCTGCGGCCAAGTTCTTGCGGGCTGTGCAGCGGCTTGCCGAGGCGTTCGCGGTTGAGCAGGGTGTGCCAATCCAAGGCTGATTCTCTCCGTCAGGTGACTGGGGGCGTTGGCCCCTAGCTTCCCGGTTCACGCCCGCCCCTGCAAGCGGAACTACAGCCCTGCGGCGTCGATGTCGATCAACAGCAAGCGTTCACCGTTGTCGAAAAACTGCCCGGCCGTCAGGCAGTACTGATTGCTGGTGGCATCGCGGTAGGTATTGGAGAGCGTCAAACGCCGCTCCCCCCAGCCTTCGGCGAGCAAATGATAGAAGTACGGACGCCACGACCAGTTGTGCCCCAGATAACGATTGTCGGCGACCCAGCCGTTCTGCCGCCATTCCATATTGGGCGTGAGCTGAGTGCCGTGGCGATCGCATTGATAAAACCGCAGCAGCCAGGGGAAAGCGTCCAGTTGCGGCAATGCGCTCAACGGTGCGTGTGACTGAGCCCAGGCTTGCAGGATCGACATCAGGTCAGCCAGCTGCTGACGCATGTGCATCAGCCTTCCGCGCTCGGCGAGTTTCTGCCGGACATAGCGTTGGCGCAGCTCGGCGAAGCGTTGCACAAACGCATCGGTGGGGAAGAACGCCTCTTGCGCTCGCGCGAACAGGAAACCCTGCACATAGCGCGATCCGCATTCCAGGGCGAAATTCAACTGCGCTTCGGTCTCGACACCTTCGGCAATGATCCAGCAGCCGGTCTTCTCGGCCATCTGCGCGAGGGCCTTGACCACGTCGCTGCTTGGCCCGCCCAGTGCAGCGGCCTGGAACAGACGCATATCGAGTTTGAGAATGTCCGGTTGCAGCGCCAGCACCCGATCCAGTTGCGAGTAGCCGGCGCCAAAGTCATCGATGGCGATTCTCGCTCCCGCCTCGCGATAGCGCGCGACGACTTCGGCCAGACGTTGACCGTTGCCACCCAGTTCGGTGATCTCGAAGACGATGCGTCGCGGATCAATACCGTAGCGCGCCAATTGTTTGAGGCTGGGCAGGGCTTGATCGGCGCGCAGGCGACTGATCCAGCGCGGCGACATGTTCAGGCTGAGAAACCAGTCTGCCGGCGCTTCATGCAAGCGGCTCAAGGCGTTGTCGCGGATCTGCCGATCGAGGCGGCGCAGGGCAATGGCGGGCGTGCGCGGGTCGGCGAACAATGGCCCGACTGAATTCAATTGACCGTCAGCCTGGCGCAGACGCCCCAGCGCTTCAACGCCGGCAATGCGTCCGGTGGCGGTATCAATGAAAGGCTGATAGCAGGCGAGCGGTTGCCCGTCGATCACGGGGCCTCCTTAGTGGTTCTTGTTCTGATGACCCCCGCCGATGAAATAGGCGCACGGGATTGAACCTCCGGATAAAGAGGTTCATCCCGCCGACAGTGCAAGAATGTAGCCAAATGTATCTATTTAGCGTTTCGCCGAGCTCTGCATCACCAGTTTGATCAGCGGCCCGAGGCTGGTGCCGAGCCGGATCAAGCGGGTCAACCCACCGACGCCGCCGCTTTTCGCGCCTTTACCGGTGATGAAACCCAATAGCGTTACGGCGGCCACGCCCCACAATGGCGCGTGTTTGATGCCGAAACCACCCTGCAGATTTTGCGACATGCCGCGCATGCGCTGCAGAGGCTGCAGCACTTGCCCGGCTTCATGGCGGATTTCCTGGCGATGCATTTCCATGCGCAGGCGAATCAACGCCTTGCGCATCTCCCGACGCGAGCTGTTGTGTGGCAGTTCAGGCAGGCTCATGGCAGCAGGCGCTCCCGGTCGTTGGCCAGCTCTTCGAGCGTGCCGTGGAAAGGCGAGGACTCATCGAAGATCGCAGCCTTGAGACGCAGCGCGCAGAAAATCGAGGCCAAGGTATAGAAAACGCACAGGCCGATGATCGCAGCCAGGCGATAGGTATCCCAGAACACGATCATCACCAATGTCGATAAACCCACCAGCAGTAACAGGGCAAAGACCAAGGCCAGACCTGCGAACAGCAACAGGCTCACGGTTCGTGATTTCTGCTCCTGCAATTCAATGCCGAACAATTCGACATGGCTGTGCAGCAGACCGAGGACGGCGGCGCCCAGGCGTCGCGTGGAAGAGGCGGTGCCCGCAGTCGGGCCGGATTCACCGATCGACATAATCAGCGCCGGGTAGCCAGCAGGCCGATCAGGAAGCCGACACCAGCGGCAATGCCGACGGATTGCCAAGGGTTGGCCGACACATAATCTTCGGTGGCGGTGACCGCCGCCTGACCGCGATCACGCAGGGTTTCTTCGGTCAGTTTCAGGGTCTCGCGTGCGCGCAGCAGGCTGTCGTGAATCTGCTCGCGCAGCTCATCGGCCTGATCGCCGGCCAGGGTGGCGGTGTGCTCGAGCAAGCGTTCGGTGTCGGCGACCAAAGTCTGGAAGTCGTTCATCAGGATTTCTTGAGCAGTCTTTGCCTTGATGCTGGCCATGGGTGGATCTCCGTAAGTGACGTCTGAAGCGTTCGAGTATGAGCCTTGCGCGAAGGTTCAGTACAAATGACTGGTACAACTTTTGCTGTGTCGTGGTGCGTCGTCCGGCGGTTGTGCGCTGTTGCCGGGCGGACGCCTTGAGAAACCTTATCCCAAACAAGCCCGGTTCGTGTCAGGACATCGACCTTGTGCGCCAAAGCAGTTCGCCGGTCCTTCGGTTCCGTGACTGCGTGGTCGCAACTTGGTGCATGAAATGTGCGCATGAACCGCTTTGGTGCCTTTTTCGCCTTTAGGTCTGCCTGCTTATGGAAAATCTGCAAAGCGCTGTGGACACGCTGGTTCACAGCTCCAATACCTTGTTCATTCTGATCGGTGCGGTGATGGTACTGGCGATGCATGCCGGTTTCGCCTTTCTCGAAGTCGGTACTGTCCGCCAGAAAAATCAGGTCAACGCGCTGTCGAAAATTCTCAGTGACTTCGCCGTCTCGACCCTGGCCTATTTCTTTATAGGCTATTGGATCTCCTACGGCGTGACGTTTATGCAACCGGCGGCGGTGTTGAGTGCCGATCACGGTTATGGACTGGTGAAGTTTTTCTTCCTGCTGACCTTTGCTGCAGCGATCCCGGCGATCATTTCCGGCGGTATCGCCGAGCGCGCGCGTTTCGTGCCGCAGTTGTGCGCCACGGCGTTGATTGTCGCGTTCATCTACCCGTTTTTCGAAGGCATGATCTGGAACGGCAACTACGGTCTGCAAGCGTGGCTGACGGCGCAGTTCGGTGCCGCTTTCCATGATTTCGCCGGTTCTGTGGTGGTGCACGCCATGGGCGGATGGCTGGCGCTGGCGGCGGTATTGCTGCTGGGGCCGCGTAATGGTCGTTACCGCGACGGTCGCCTGGTGGCGTTCGCACCGTCGAGCATTCCCTTTCTGGCGTTGGGTTCGTGGATTTTGATTGTCGGCTGGTTCGGCTTCAATGTGATGAGCGCACAGACGCTGCAAGGCGTCAGCGGTCTGGTGGCGGTCAACTCGTTGATGGCGATGGTCGGTGGGACCATGGCGGCGCTGCTGGTCGGGCGCAATGACCCGGGCTTCCTGCATAACGGCCCGTTGGCCGGGTTGGTGGCGATCTGTGCCGGGTCCGATCTGATGCATCCGGTCGGCGCGTTGGTGACTGGCGCGATCGCCGGTGCACTGTTTGTCTGGTGCTTTACCGCCGCCCAGGTGAAATGGCGCATCGATGATGTCTTGGGTGTGTGGCCATTGCACGACTTGTGCGGCGTGTGGGGCGGGATTGCCTGCGGGATCTTCGGCCAGACTGCGCTTGGCGGTATTGGCGGCGTCAGCTTGATCAGCCAGTTGATCGGCACCGCGCTGGGTGTTGTGGTGGCGCTGATCGGCGGCTTCGTTGTGTACGGCGTGATCAAGGCGCTGCACGGGCTGCGCCTGAGTCAGGAACAAGAGTATTACGGCGCCGACCTGTCGCTGCACAAGATCGGCGCGGTGAGCCAGGATTAAGTCTCGGCATCGTCGCTACCGGGATAAAAACCGTGGAGCAGGCGATAGCGGTCGATGCGCACCTGATCGACTTTTTCTTGCACCTTATGCGCCGGCAAGCCGAGCATGATCAAGGCGTGGGAGGCGAGCATCAGGCTCGATTCCAATAGCTCCGGCACCACTTCGGTGGCGCCGGCCGCTTTCAGTTCGGCCCACTGGCTGTCGTCGCGGGTGCGTACCAGTATCGGCACGTGGGCGTTGAGCCGACGCGCTTCCTTGAGGATGCGCAGGGCAATGTCGCTCTGATCCACGGCAACCACCAGCAGTTTGGCGCGCAGCAGGCCAACGGCGCTCAGCAGATCGCCACGCGAGGAGTCGCCGTAATGCACGTCACTTTCTCCACTGGCGGCTTCCTGTACCCGCACCGGGTCATTGTCCAGCGCGATAAACGGCTGCTTGGCGTTGCGCATGAAACGACCAATGGATTGGCCGACGCGGCCGTAGCCGCAAATCACCACGTGCTGGTTGAGGCCAGCGTTGAGTGCGCTGATCTCTTCGATCTGTGCCTCCTGATTGGGTTTGCGGTGCAGCACCGCAGCAATGCGTGGTGCGGCGCGCAGCAACAGGGGCGTCAGCAGCATTGAGCAGAACGTCGCAGCGAGCAGCAGGTCGCCGAGCGCTTCGGGCATCATGCTGTGTTGCTGCATCTGCGCCATCAGGGCGAAGCAGAACTCGCCGCCCTGGGCCAGCGCCAGACCGCTGCGCCACGCCGTTTCGCGGTCACTGCCGCGCCACTTCACCAGCAAGGCCACGACGATACCCTTGATCACCATCAAGCCGACGGTGAGTCCGAGGATCAGCAGGCTGTGACTGACGAACAGTTGCAGGTCGATGAGCATGCCGATGCTGACGAAAAACACCCCAAGCAGGATGTCGCGGAACGGTCGGATATCCGCCTCGATCTGGTGCCGGTAGTGGCTTTCACCGAGCAACATGCCGGCCAGAAATGCGCCGAGGGCAGGGGACAGGCCCATCAGGTGAGTCAGCCATGCGGTCAACAGCACAATCACCAGCGCCAGCAGCACGAACAGCTCTGCCGAGCGCGAGGCGGCCACTTCATGGAACAACCTCGGCAGTAACCAGCGACTGGCCAGCAGCAGACCGACAAACAACACCACGGTTTTTGCCAGGGTCAAAGGCAACGCCCAGTACCAGGCTTGTTCGCTGCTGCCGGCAAATACCGGCACCAACGTCAGCAGCAACACTGCGACAACGTCCTGGAACAGCAACACGCCGACGGCGTTCTGGCCGTGACTGCTGAATACCTCACCGAGGCTGCCCAACTCTTTGGTCACAATTGCCGTCGAAGACAGCGAAAGCCCGGCACCGAGCAACAGCGCCGGCGTCATCGGCATGCCCAGCAGCATCAGCAGCAGACCCAGCAGCGCGGTGCTGATCAGCACCTGCTGACTGCCGAGACGGAACACCACTTGGCGCAGCGCGATCATCTTGGACAGAGAAAACTCAAGCCCCAGTGAGAACAACAGAAACACCACGCCCAGTTCGGCGACGTCGGGCAAGTGTTCACTTTCGTTGACCCAGTCGAAGGCACTCGGCCCGACCAGCAGTCCCACGCACAGATAACCCAGAACCGGCGGCAACCGCAGGCGACGGAACAGGGCAATCACCACGAGGGACGAGGCGAGGATGATCAACAGATTGGCAAACACTGGACACTCCGATGTCAGATTCAGGCTTTTCAAGCGTAGAGGCAAAAAGACCGGGAGGATCGCGTAATTGGTTTTTGTGCAGACTGATTTGCGTCAGGTTTTTGCCTGTGAACCTTTATTGGGGCGATGGAGCCTTTGGGCGGCGGTGGCTCGACGGGTTTTCAGGTGCGGCCTAGAATAGGCGCACTCATTTTCTGGTTGAGCAATCATGCCTCCTGAATGTCAGCTATTCGGCACCCTTGGATGCCATTTGTGTGAAGTCGCCGAGGCCGAGTTGATGCCTTTTGTCGAGCACGGCTTGCTGGTGGAACTGGTCGACATCGCTGAAGACGAATCCTGGTTCGAGGCTTATAGCCTGCGGATTCCGGTATTGCGCCGTGTCGATACAGGCGCTGAGCTGGGCTGGCCATTCAGCGCTGATGAAGTCGTCGCGTTTCTGCGTTAATCCGTTTTTCTGGTTTATCCCGCCGGTCGCCCTGCCATCCATTCCTTGGCATTTTGCGGATTGTTCGGTTACTGTATGTTCATACAGTAAAGCGTCAGAGGGATGAACCGTGGTCAATGTCGAACAGTTGAAGAACAGCGTGAACCGGATGTCGGTTGACGTAGTGCGCGAGGCCGTTCTCGAATTGCGCCTGGACGGGCTGGTCACGGAAGGCAAGACGCCCTTCAACAAGTTGCATTTCAACACCTGCTTCGCCGAGATTGAGGCCTTGTTTCAGCGGGCTGGATACCACAAGCAACTGGATGTGGTCGGTTATCAGGGGTTGCTTTACGCCTTGTACGACCCGGGCCGCTGGGATGCAGTCGATGTGTTGCGCTGGCTCAAGGAATTCACCGACGCTGCAGCGCTGAAAACAATCCCGGCCTGAGCATTCTGCGCTAGGTTCGTTTCCCTCAGTGCTAGATAATGCTGCCCTGCATTGAGGGTCCGATTTTCGTATGTCCACATCTACATTCTCTGCTGCTCAGAATCAGGCGAGCACACTTTATCTGCCGCCCGGTAAATGGCTGACCGTACTCGATTGCCTGTGCGAGCATTTCAGCGCCATTGACCGTGAGCAATGGCTGGACCGCATCGCTCGGGGACGTGTGCTGGACGGCCATGGCCAGCCGATTCCGGTGGACCTGGCTTATAAGGAAGGTTTGCGGATTCATTATTTTCGCGAAGTGCCGGACGAGAAGCCGATCCCGGTGGTCGAGTCGATCCTGTACGCGGACGAACATCTGGTGGTGGCTGACAAACCGCATTTTCTGCCGGTCACGCCTGCTGGCGAATACGTTGAGCAAACCTTGTTGCGCAGGCTGATCCGACGTCTGGACAACCCTCACCTGGTGCCACTGCACCGCATCGACCGGCATACGGCCGGACTGGTGATTTTCTCGGCCAATCCGCAAACCCGTTCGGCCTATCAATCGCTGTTCCCCACGCGCCAGATCGATAAGCGCTATGAGGCCATCGCTCCGGCGCTGCCCGATCTGAATTTCCCCTTGGTGCACAAAAGCCGTCTGGTGGATGGCGAACCGTTTTTCCGCATGCAGGAAGGCGCGGGTGCCAGCAACACCGAAACGGCGGTGGAAGTACGGGAAAAACATGGCGATCTGTGGCGTTATGGGTTGTTTCCGGTGACCGGCAAGAAACATCAACTGCGTGTCCACATGACTGCGCTGGGCGCGAGCATCTGCAACGATCCGTTTTATCCGGATGTGTTGAAAGACGTCGAGGATGACTACGCCAATCCGCTGAAACTGCTGGCGCAAGGTCTGCGTTTTATCGACCCGGTGACCGGTGAAGAGCGCGAGTTCGAGAGCCGGATCACGCTGCAGTGGTGACACTGAAACCACTTTTCGAACACCCATGAAAAAGCCCGCAATCAATGCGGGCTTTTCTGTATCCGGTTTCGATCCAGAGCTTACAGCTCTTTAACGGTACGAACCTGATCCTTGTTGATGCGAGTTTCTTTGCCGTCCAGCTGCTTGATCTCGTAGAAGCCCGAATCGTCATCGTATTTCGGGGTGTCGACGGCCTGGATTTCGCGACCGTCATTCAAGGTGATCACTGTAGGCGACGAGCAACCGGCGAGGGTGGCCAGGCCCAGTGCGAGCATGAAAGTGGCGAGGGTCCGTTGAGTCATGGGTGTGTCTCCGAATGTGAATTCTTTTGGTTACTGAGCTTGAGACGTATACAAGGCGTGAGAGTTCCTTGAGTGGTGTCAGTCTGACACAGTGTTGTGAGAATTTAACAGTTCGGGGGTATTCAGGTTGGCCAGACGCGGATCGTTGTCCGGGCACTCCAGCGCGGTGGCACCGAGGTTGCGCATGACTCGGCCGGGACTGCGCTCACCGGCATTCCAGGCGTCTTCGAAGGCCGCTAGAAGGGCCACCGGAATCACACACAGCAACGGCTCCCAGTGCCCGTCATGGCGCAACATTAAAGGTTTTTCAGGATGCTGATCGGCGGTCTCGCGCATGTCTTGCAGCAGCGCGGCGTCAATTCGCGGCACGTCGCAGGGTAAAACCAGCAGGTGACTATGGCGTGCAGCTTTCAGGCCTGCACGAATGCCAGCCAATGGTCCCGGAAAATCGCCTTCGTCATCGACTACCAATTGATCGGCGAACGGCGCGTAACGCTCGCGATTGCGGTTACAGGAGATGATCAAGTCGTCCGTCAGTGCGCGTACCTTGCGTTGCACATGCGCAATCAGCGGCTCGCCCAGCCACTCGACCAAGCCTTTGTCCTGGCCGCCCATGCGTTGGCCGCGTCCGCCTGCCAGGAGCAGAATCGAGCAGGGGGGCAATTGCGAATCCAGGGTCATGACTGCTCTCCAGAGGGGCGGCGAAAAAATGAGGCGCTGTGATATAACACCGGGCTGTTTCTCCTACAACTGGACGAGCCTATGAAAGCCAAGGCTGATGTACCTTTCGTGCCGCTCAATATTGCGGTGCTGACAGTCAGTGATACCCGAACCCTGGAAACCGACACCTCCGGTCAGGTCTTCGTCGACCGCTTGACGGCCGCCGGCCACCACTTGGCGGAGCGGGTTCTGCTCAAAGATGATCTCTACAAAATTCGCGCGCAAGTCGCCACCTGGATTGCCGACGACGTCGTGCAGGTTGTGCTGATCACCGGTGGCACCGGTTTTACCGGACGCGACAGCACACCGGAAGCCGTGACGTGCCTGCTCGACAAACAGGTGGATGGTTTCGGCGAGTTGTTCCGGCAGATATCTGTCGCCGATATCGGCACCTCGACCGTGCAATCTCGAGCGCTGGCCGGTCTGGCTAACGGAACGTTGGTGTGCTGCTTGCCAGGTTCGACCAATGCCGTACGCACCGGTTGGGATGGCATTCTGGGCGAGCAGTTGGACGCGCGTCATCGCCCGTGCAACTTCGTGACTCATTTGAAGCAGGCCGCGCCTTGTGAATCCCGTGGGTAAGCCGGGCAAAACCGGAGCGCTGATGCCGGTCGAGCTGGCGTTGGCACGCCTGCTCGAGATGGCCGAGGCCTCACCCATCGTCGAGCATGAGTTTTTGCCTCTGGCTGGGGTCGAGGGCCGAGTGCTGGCCGAGGATCTGGTTTCAACCCTGGATCTACCGCCCTGGCCCAATAGCGCTATGGATGGTTATGCGCTGAATCTGGCTGACTGGACGGGTGCCCCACTGCCGGTCAGCCAAAAGGTCTTTGCCGGACAGTTTCCCGAGCCCCTGCAGCCCGGAACTTGTGTGCGGATCTTCACCGGTGCACCGGTTCCGCCGGGTGCCGATTGTGTAGAAATGCAGGAAAATGCCGAGGTTCAGGCTGATGGCTGCGTGCGCTTCGTCGAACCGATGTCAATCGGGCAGAACATCCGTCCGCAAGGCCAGGAAACAACCGCAGGCGAGTTGATCCTGGTGGCTGGAACCCGGCTCGGTCCTATAGAACAGGGTCTCTGCGCGTCATTGGGCTGCGCGGGGCTGAAGGTGGTACGCAAGGTTCGAGTGGCGGTGATTTCCACCGGCGACGAATTGATTGAGCCGGGTCAGCCGCTGGGGCCGGGGCAGATATACAACAGCAATCGCGTGGTTCTGTGCAGCTGGTTACAACGTTTGGGCTGTGAAGTGATCGATGCCGGCATTCTCCCAGATGATCTGGCCATGACCCGTGCCCGTCTGACGGATCTGCAGGATGTTGATTTGATACTTTCCACCGGTGGTGTATCGGTGGGCGAAGCGGATTTTCTTGGCATCGCTTTGCGGGAAGAGGGCGAACTGTCTCTTTGGAAGTTGGCCATCAAACCCGGAAAACCGCTGACCTTCGGCCATTTTCGCAATGTGCCGGTCATCGGCTTACCCGGTAACCCGGCGTCTACGTTGGTGACCTTTGCGCTGCTGGCTCGGCCTTATCTGTTGCGTCGGCAGGGTGTACAGGGCGTCGAGCCTCTCAAGTTTCCCGTGCCGGCGGGCTTCGCCTGGCCCGTTGCGGGCAATCGCCGTGAATACTTGCGTGGGCGTCTTGAGCAAGGGCGGGCAATTGTTTACCGCAACCAGAGCTCCGGGGTACTACGAAGTGCAGCCTGGGCGGACGGATTGGTGGAGGTGCTGGAGGGGCGCACACTGAGCGAAGGCGATGAGGTCGTCTTTATTCCGCTGAGCGACCTTCTAGGCTGATTGCCGCTGTGCGTACGCAGGTGCCGGCTGACTCAGCCAACACCTGCGTGTGCGTTTTGGTTAGCTGCTGATCAGAGTCACCAACTGGTCGAATCGGCTATTCGCCACCCAACCCAGCAGACCCAGCACTACCGCGGTCGCTCCCGCCGAGTAGGCGAGACGGTGTTTGATTGTTCTGACATCGCTTCGGACTTCGTCGATGTCCCGTCGAATGTATTTCAGATGGGTTTCGAGTTCGGTCACGCGAGGTTCCATATGAACTTCTCCGGTGGTCTTGGCGCTGTTGTTGAAATTGGACTTTTGATTCGCGCGACTTTCGCCGAGAGGGGCGACCGGGGTTACTGGCATTCTGGCTTCATGGCTTGGCATAAAAACATCCACGGTTTGCTTCAAGTGCACGCTGGCCGCGGTTTACATGGAACGAATTGTCCAAAGCCCTGGGGGCGTATCCATTCATTCTTGCACTTCCTTGTATTGTTGGATTGATGATTGATACCGCCAGCACACGGTGAACCAATGGTCGTGCGTGGTCAATTGAGCCGATTCCTCATGCTTTGTAAGAAAAAATACCGCTTATGTAGGACGCCGCCCTCGCGAGCTTGAATTAATTAAGTCGCAGCCGGCTCTTTTGCGTGCCACAGCGGTCAAGATGACTTAACCGATTCAATTCAAGGAGTGACGCTATGACTGAACGTCGGGCACTGTTGATTCTGCATGGCAAGCAGGCACTCAACGATGAGGTTCGCACCGCGGTCGAGAACAAGCGCAAGCAAGGCTGGGAGCTGGCTGTTCGCCTGACCTGGGAGGCGGGGGATGCCCAGCGATGGGTGGAGCAAGCGCTGGCGGATGGTTACACAAAGATTATTGCGGGGGGTGGCGACGGCACGTTGCGCGACATTGCCGAAGCACTCGCGGCGCATCCGCACAAAGCCAGCCTGGTACTTTTGCCTTTGGGAACCGCCAACGACTTTTCCCGTGCCGCGGGCATTCCACTGGAGCCGGCGGAGGCCCTTGAGCTTCTGGAGGTGGCGCCGCGTGATATTGATCTGGGGCAGGTGGGCGGGCAAATATTCCTCAACATGGCCACCGGTGGTTTTGGCAGTCAGGTCACCGCCAATACGTCAGAGGATCTGAAAAAAGTACTGGGGGGAGCGGCATATCTTTTCACGGGTTTGTCCCGATTCAGCGAACTGCATGCTGCTTATGGCGAGTTGCAAGGCCCCGATTTTCACTGGAGCGGCGAGTTGCTGGCATTGGGCATCGGCAATGGCCGTCAGGCCGGAGGCGGGCATGTGTTGTGCCCACAAGCGCTGGCCGACGATGGATTGCTGGATATCAGCATTCTGCCGGCGCCTCAGGAACTTGTCGGTACATTGAAGAACCTGCTGAGCGACGGTTTCGGCATCGACAACATGTTCGTGCGAACCCGTTTGCCGTGGGTCGAACTCAAGGTGTCCGAGGGGCTTTACATCAATCTTGATGGTGAACCGCTGGAAGGCGACAGCATGCGTTTCGAGGCGCGTCCAGCGGCGCTGCAGATCCATCTGCCAAAGGACTCGCCGTTACTGACCGTTCAATCGTCAGTCAGTCATCAAGACTGATGATCTGCTCGCGTACGGCGAATAGCACCAGGCCTGCCACGTCGTAGATTTGCAGACGTTTCATGATCTGCGAGCGGTGGGTCTCGACGGTTTTGATGCTCAAGCCCAGGCCATTGGCGATTTCCCGGGTGGATTTGCCGCGCACGATCAGGCGCAGGATCTCCAGTTGTCGCGCGGTCAGGTTATGCGAGTCGGCTGTTTCCGGCGGCTGCTTCTGATTGCGGGTCAAGGCCTGGTTGATCACGGTATGAGCGATGGCAGGGCTCAAGTAACGCTCGTTGTTGCGCAAGGCTTCCAGGGCGTGTTCGAGTTCAGTGGCCGTGGTGTCCTTCAGCAGGTAGCCATAGGCGCCCGACTCCAGCGCCTGCATGATCAATGCGGGGTCGGTGTGCATTGACAGGATCAGCACCTTGCTCTGCGGCCGCACTCGCTTGAGCCGTTGCAGGGCTTCGAGGCCGCCGGTTTCTTTCATGGAGATATCCAGCAAGACAATGTCCGGATTCAGTTGCTCGACCATTTCGAGCAATTGCGAGCCGTCACTGGCCTCGCCAATCACCGCGTAACCGGGAATATCCAGCACCAGAGCGCGCACGCCGGCCCTGATCAGCGAGTGGTCATCCACCAGAAGTAAGTTGCAAGTCAACGCATAACCTTATTCGTACTGGCCCGCTCGAGTGCGCGTGGCGCCCAGGGGAAGAGTGCTTCGATTTGAGTGCCTTTGCCCGGTTCGCTGGTGACGTTCAGGGTGCCACCCAGTTGCTCGATTCGTTCGGCCATCCCGGCCATGCCCCGCTGTCCTTCACGACCAGGATTGGCCGACGGGGCAAACCCCCGACCGTCATCGCTGATCATCAGCGTCAAGCCTTCCGGCAGGCGCTGTACGCGTATCACCAGGTTTTTCGCCTGGGCGTGACGCAGGATATTGGTAACAGCCTCTTGGGTAATACGAAAAGCTGCGACCGCCATTTCTTCCGGGATGCCATTCAGTCGCTGCTGGCAATCGAGACTCCAGTGCACGTTCGTGTTGGCCAATGTCTTGAGCAGGTGCGCGCGCAGGCTGGCTTCAAGCCCCAGGCTGGTCAACTGCCGTGGATTGAGAATGGCCGAAACATCGCGCACCTTGTTGAGGGTTTCTTCCAGGGTGTCGCACAACGCTGTGCATTGGTCCTGCAAGTCATCCGGCATACGTCGCTTGAGCCATTCGCTCTGCAGTTTGGCGGCGGTCAGCAACTGGCCGATATCGTCGTGCAGTTCGCGGCTGAGGCGATGGCGCTCGTTTTCCTGAACTTCCAGCAAGCGGTCAGCGAGTTCCTGTGGCTGGAATTTGATCGATTTGCGCGACAGTCGATATTGCACCCAGACACACGCAGTAGCGGTGATATCGAGCAGCAGCAACCCCAGGCAAAGTGGCGTTGAAAACACGTAGGTCAGCAGGCTGCCGAGCGTGGCCGCGACACACAGTATGAGTGTGAACCGGCGAGCATTTTCCCGGGAAGGTGGCCATGTAATGATTGACTTGAGACTGGCGTACATAACGGATGGAGCCAATGGATGTTCGCTGCGGGCAGACCAGCCGGAGGCAGGCGGGTCTCTGTCTGAAAATGCTGTCAATTATGTTATTGATTTCAACGCGGTTCAGTAAACGGGTTGACCGCGAACTTCAGTGGATAGCTATCTCTGAAATCACTGTGCCATTAATTTGAAAGCAACTAGTGGGCGGCATAATACCACTTAAGATACCGTTGGTCGCGCTTGCCATATATGTCCAATGAGTCAGGAAATACATGAAATTGGACGCAAGTTCCATAATGGAAAACGTCGATTTATTGTGTTCGACAGGATATTGGGTTGCCTGAAGTTGTGCTGCTTAACACACAGGCAAACCCTGAGGCCGGCAAAAAAAATCGTGGCTGTCAGAGCTGATTATTTAATTCGACTTGTCGCTGGCGGGTATGAACTAGTCAATTACGACATTCAATGAGTGCGGTCGGGGCAGCTGCGCGGGGACAAGGGTGCTGATCAGGCCTGTCCCGAGAAGGGGCGTTGAGCCAAACGTTTGCCCACCAGTGGCGCTTGAAGCTGGCTTTGGCCGACCTGGAAGGCGAATGCTTCTATCAGCGAAGTCTGCTCACTGTCATCAAGACTGAGTTGCCCGGTCTGCTGATCGACCAGTTCAAGCTGCCAGGCCATCAGCGTGAAGCAATCCTGGAGCGCTTGCAGGGCCTGCTCGTGAAGATCGACGTGATCCTGATTGAGGTTGAGCAAGCTGTAAATGTGCAGGGAGAACTCGGAAATCGCTTCCAGTGCCAGGGCTTCAGCTCGGCGCGCGAGTTTGAGGAGGGTACTGAGCATGCACTCAATGGCGTCCTTGTCATTGCTGATCAATTGCAGATGGCTGAGGCATTCTTCGGATTTGGCCAGGAGTTGCTCGGCCTCGACAAGGAATTCGGGGAAACGTTGTACCCACTCTTTGCGGTCCATTGGCATGCTTATCTCCACAACGTCATGACTGATGAGGGAATGCCGTGTGTGGCGACGGTCGTGAATCGTCGGGAAATCGCGCCCAGACGTGCAAGTGCACAGACTGAGGGGTTCCAGAGGGCTTGTTTCCACTGAACTGCGATTGCACACAATAGCCTGACTCCGTTCATGCAATGAGAATGGCGTCACATTAATGGCTATTGGATATTGCGAATATCAGGTTGGGCCTGATTGTTACTAGGGGAATCCCTTAGGCGCGGGAACCTAACGTGCAAACCAAGGTCGCGCCGCAGAGAATGTAGCAGATGAAAATCACCGGGCCAGTAAAGCATGATGTTAATGTGACATCAATGCCTGATCATGGCATTTTTGACGGGGTCGTGTACGGCAATCAAGAACCGCCATTTGCCGCCGATAACCTCACATAGTGAATTCATCAGAACAAGCCCAGGAGTCATTGATGGCCGGCATTCTCGACACGGTAGACCAACGCACGCAACTGGTGGGTGAGAATCGCCTGGAAATTCTCATGTTTCGACTGGCCGGACGTCAGTTGTTCGCGATCAACGTGTTTAAGGTTCAGGAAGTGCTGCAACTGCCGAAACTGACCTTGATGCCGCAGCGTCACCCGTTTGTGTGCGGTGTGGTCAATCTGCGCGGTCAAACCTTGCCGGTGATCGATCTGTCGCAGGCGATCGGCATGCGCCCGCTGGTGCCTGGCCCGAACAGCACCATCATCGTTACCGAATACAACCGCTCGGTGCAGGCCTTCCTGGTGGGCGGTGTGGATCGCATCGTCAACATGAACTGGGAAGCCATTCTGCCGCCGCCGACCAGCGCCGGTCGTCAGCACTATCTGACTGCAATCAGCAAAGTCGACGATCAATTGGTGGAAATCATCGACGTCGAGAAAGTCCTCGCCGAAATCGTCCCGTACAACGCCAAGGTTTCGCGTGAAAAACTCGATGATCCTGTGCTGGAACGCGCCCGTGGCCGTGAAGTACTTCTGGTGGACGACTCCAATGTGGCGCTCTCGCAATTGCGCGACACCCTCGGTCAGCTCGGGGTGAAAATGCACATTGCCAGCGATGGTCTGAAGGCGCTGAACATGCTCAAGGCCTGGGCCGATACCGGCGTGAACATGACCGACAAGCTGCTGATGATCTTTACCGATGCGGAAATGCCGGAAATGGATGGTTATCGTCTGACTACCGAAATCCGCAATGATCCGCGTCTGCGTGGCTTGTACGTGGTGCTGCACACTTCGCTGTCCGGCAGCTTCAACGACTCGATGGTGAAGAAGGTCGGCTGCGACAACTTCCTCTCCAAATTCCAGCCGGACAAACTGGTCGACGTCGTTCGCCAACGCCTGATGCTCGACGAAGTCCCGGCCTGATCATCACCCCCGCAAATCCTGTGGGAGCGAGCAGACTCGCTCCCACAGGGGATTTGCAGTGCGCAAACTCTGGCTTTGATTCGCGGATAAAGCTCGTATAGGGTGGCGTTTTTATCCTCCAGGGAGTTGGCCATGTTGCGTCTGAGCGCGCTTTATCGTTACCCGTTGAAATCCGGCAAAGTCGATGTGCTGCAAAGTGTTGATCTCGACAAGCTGGGGCTTGATGGCGATCGACGCTGGATGCTCGTGGACGAAGCCAGCGGCCGTTTCCTGACCCAGCGCGCCGAAGCGAAGATGAGTCAGTTGTCGGCGCTGTGGAATGCGCAGGGCGGCCTGACCCTGAGCGTGCCTGAAAGGTCCTCCATCGACATCGCCTTGCCGGGCAACGACGCCGAACTGCGCGGCGTGACGATCTGGCGTGACACTTTGCGTGTGCCGGATGCCGGAGATGAGGCGGCGCGCTGGGTCAGTGATTTCATCGGCAAGCCGACCCGCCTGGTGCAGGTGCCGCTGGAACGCGCCCGGTCCACTCAGGCAGGCTTCGGCAAGGAGGAAGATCAGGTCGCGTTCGCCGACGGGTTTCCGTTGTTGTTGATCGGCGAGGCTTCCCTGCAGGACCTTTCGCAAAAGGTCGGACGACCGCTGGAAATGCTGCGTTTTCGGCCGAATCTGGTGATCGAAGGCAGTGAAGCCTATGCCGAAGACAGTTGGAAGCGCATTCGCATTGGCGATGTCGAATTCCGCGTGGTCAAGCCGTGTTCGCGCTGCATCCTCACCACGATTGACCCGCAAACCGGCGAGCGCAGTGCCGATCGTGAGCCGCTGGCGACCTTGCAGAAATATCGTGCCGAAGCCGATGGCGCGATGTTCGGCCAGAATCTGGTGAATGACAGCAATGGTCGACTCGAAGTCGGCATGCCGGTGGAAATCCTCGAGTAACCCACGCCTGAAACGAAAATGCCCGTGTCCTTGGACACGGGCATTTTTTTTATCGCAGTGAAAGCCGTGGGTTTAGCCGCGGTACTCGCACAGGTAAGCGGTGTCGACCGCTACCTTCAACTGGAACTTGCTGTTGGCAGGGACGTTGAACTGGCTGCCGGCGGCGAAGGTTTCCCAGTCGCTGCTGTCGGGCAGTTTGACGGTCAGTGCGCCGGAAACCACATGCATGATTTCACGCTGAGCGGTGCCGAATTCGTATTCGCCCGGGGCCATGACGCCGATGGTCGCCGGACCTTCAGCGGTGCCAAAGGCGATCGACTTGACGGTGCCGTCGAAGTACTCGTTGACTTTAAACATGGGCGATTCCTCGAAAAGGGTTAGAAATTGGAGGCGGCCAGTATGCACAAGGCTTTTGGCGCCGTCACCTGCCCGGCGTCTGTCCTCTGAGTTCTCGAATTGACCCTAGAGTGGCAAGACCAGTGGCAATAACCGCGCGGTGTTGCGCGCATCTTCCAGCGCCCGATGCTGCTGGCCGCTGAACTGCATGCCAGCCAGTTGCAGCGCGCCGTTGAGGCCGAGTGGCCGTTCCAGGCGTCTGGCCTTGGCGAAACGTTGTTTGAGGTTCATGTGTGGCACTCGGCTCAAGCCGCTTTCGATGTTCAGGCGTTGCCATTCCTGGAGCAATTGCTTGCGGTCGTAATCGCCCCAGCTGGCCCAGCCTTCGAGGCGTGTCTGGTGTTGCGCGAGCCAACGTTCGAATGCCGGCCAGACTTCAGTCAACGGCTGTGCCGAGTCGATATTGGCCTGGGTGATATGCGTCAGTTCACGGCAGAAAGGCGTTAACAACGGCCGCCGTGTCGGTTTGACGAAGCGCTGGAAGTGATCCTGCTCGCGCCCGGCGCGATCGACCAGGGTGGCGCCGATCTCGATAATTTCCATTTCGGTGACTGGCCAGCCACCCTCATCGGTGGTGGCTTCCAGATCTATGACCAGCCAGTGAGGCATCGCAGGGTTCCTGATTTCCGCGTTCTGATAACTCAGAGCGTAGTCAAAACCCGCATGGGTGTGTGGGCGACTACTCGACCTGCAACAGAACCTGACGATTTTTTACCTGATCGCCGACCTTGACCTGCACCCGCTTGAGCACGCCGTCGATGCCGGCCTTGAGCGGGTGCTCCATTTTCATTGCCTCCAGCACCACCAGCAACTGACCTTTGCTGACCGGGCTGCCTTCGCTGACCAGTACGTCGACAATGGCACCGTCCATCGGCGCTTTCAAGGTGCCGGAACTGGCGCTGGTCTGACTACCGATCACGGCATGAGTTCGATCCTCCAGGCACAAGCTGCCGGGACGGCTGAACAACCAGAGGTGCCCGGCGTCGAGCCTATAGGCGTGACGCTGGCGCAAACCGTCGACTTCCAGCGTCACTGACTGTGCATCATGGTCGATGAGCTTCAATTCGAGCGCGCGTTCGGTTACCAGAACGCTGAACACGCCTTGCGCTTGCGCGAGCAGTTGCACGGCCCAGGTCTGATCGTCGAGGCCGAGGCGATAATGCAGCGGCATATTCGCGTTATTGCGCCAGCCGTTAAGTGGCGCGCGGTGGCTGCGGGCGCTGGTTTGATAGAACAGCACCGTTGCGATCGCCAGCTCCTCGGCATCCGGAATATAGCGGTGCAGGCAAGGGTGATCGCTGAAGTGTCGGGCTATGAAGGCGGTACTGAATTCACCGCTGATGAATTGCGGGTGTTGCAACAGGCTGGCGAGCAGGCGCTGATTGCTCTGTACGCCCAATAACACCGTGTCCTGTACCGCGCGCAACAGTTTGCGTCGGGCCTCTTCGCGCGTGGCGCCAAAGGCGATCAGCTTACCGAGCATCGGGTCATAGAACGGGCTGACCGATTGCCCTTCAAGCAAACCATGATCGATTCGCGCCCCGTGCTGCAGTGCCGGTTCCCAGGCTTGCACTCGGCCGGTTTGTGGCAGGAAGTCTTGCGCGGGATCTTCGGCGTAAAGCCGCACCTCCATGGCATGCCCGTTGAGCTGAATCTGGTCCTGGGTCAGCGGCAACGGCTGCCCCTCGGCGACCAGTAATTGCCAGGCGACCAGATCCAGCCCGGTAATCAGTTCAGTGACCGGGTGCTCGACTTGCAGGCGCGTGTTCATCTCAAGAAAGTAGAACTGCCCACGCGCATCGAGCAGAAATTCAACGGTGCCGGCGCCGACATAGTTCACTGCGCGCCCGGCCTGCAATGCCGCTTCACCCATGGCTTGGCGCAACTCGGCGGTCATCACCGGGCAGGGCGCTTCCTCGATGACTTTCTGATGGCGACGCTGGATCGAACAGTCGCGTTCGCCGAGGTAGATCAGGTTGCCGTGCCGGTCGCCGAACAGCTGCACTTCGACATGCCGCGGTTCGATCAGCGCCTGTTCGAGGATCAACTCGTCGCTGCCGAAGCCGTTCAATGCTTCGGAACGCGCGGTGCGCAATTGCGCCGGCAAATCAGCCGCGTTGTGCAGCAGACGCATGCCGCGCCCACCACCGCCGGCGCTGGCCTTGATCATCAGTGGGTAGCCGATGCGCTCGGCTTCACGCAGCAGGGTGGCGTCGTCCTGTTCCGCGCCTTGATAACCGGCGATGCAGGGCACGCCGGCTTCGAGCATGGCGATTTTTGAGCGGCGTTTGCTGCCCATCAATTCGATGGCTTCGACGCTGGGGCCGATGAAGATCAGTCCCGCCTGTTCGCAGGCGCGGGCGAACTCGGCATTTTCCGAGAGAAAGCCGTAGCCGGGATGGATCGCGTCGGCACCGCTACGGCGAGCGGCGTCGAGGATCGCAGGGATGTTGAGGTACGACTGTTGAACGGGGGACGGGCCAATGCGAACGGCTTGGTCAGCCATCTGAACGTGCAGGGCTTCGGCGTCGGCATCGCTGAAGACGGCGACGGTGCGGTAGCCCAAAGCCTGGGCGGTGCGCTGGATGCGGCAGGCGATTTCACCGCGGTTGGCGATCAGGATTTTGTGGATGGCGGGCATGGTCGGTTTCCTGAGGTGTTGGCGGTGAATGTGATGGCCTCATCGCTAGCAGGCTGGTTCCCACAGGTTTTGTGAACGACGCAAATCCCCTGTGGGAGCTAGCCTGCTAGCGAAAGCTTTAGGTGGCCCACCGCGGTTTACGCTTCTGCACAAAAGCCATAGTGCCCTCGATCCCCTCGTTGCCAGTCACTGCCTCGCTGAACCACCGCGCTGCCTCGTCCAGCAGTTCACTCGATGGCTGCCCGGCACTCGCCAAGAGCAATTTTTTGGTCATGGCATTCGCCTCCGGCGCGCAACACAGCACATGTTGCAGCACCTCATCCAGCCTTTCAGCCAAGGCCTGCGCGTCCTCTTCGACGAAATGCACCAGGCCCAGACGCCGTGCCTGATGCCCATCGAAACGTGCGGCGGTCAGCGCCAGTCGGCGGGTTTCGGTCAGGCCGATGCGCTGCACCACAAACGGTGCGATTTGCGCCGGCAGCAAGCCGAGGCTGGTTTCTGGCAAACCGAATTGCGCCTGATGATCGGCGATCGCGATATCGCTGACACAGGCCAGACCGAAACCACCGCCGAGCACAGCGCCTTGCAGCACGCTGATCAGCACTTGCGGCGTGTGCTGTGCTTCTTCCAGCAGAGCGCCGAACGCGCGATTCAAATCGCGATAAGCCTCGGCGCCTTGAGCGCGTGCATTGGCCATGTCCTTGATGTCGCCACCGGCACAGAAATGCCCGCCAGTGCCGCTGAGCACCAAGGCCCGAACACTGCGGTCATCGCGTACGGACGCCAGTACCGCGCGCAGTTCGCTGACCATCTGCAGGCTCATCGCATTACGACTGTCCGGTCGATGGAGGGTGATGTGCAGCACGCCGCCATGCAGCTCCAGCAACAGCGTCTGGCATTGCGGCAGGCTGCTCATTTCTTTTTCCCCGGGAGGATGCCCATGAGTTTGCAGATGATCCCCAGCATGATTTCGTCGGCGCCGCCGCCAATCGACACCAGCCGGACGTCGCGATAGGCGCGGGCCACCGGGTTGTCCCACATGAAACCCATGCCGCCCCAATATTGCAGGCAGCTGTCGCTGACTTCACGACCCAGACGCCCGGCCTTAAGTTTGGCCATCGACGCCAGCCGCGTGACGTCCTGACCTTTCACGTACTGCTCGGTGGCCTGATAGACCAGCGCGCGCAGGCATTCGATTTCGGTCTGCAATTCGGCGAGGCGGAAGTGGATGACTTGGTTGTCGATCAGTGCATTGCCGAAAGTCTTGCGCTCCTTGCAGTACTCAATGGTGCTGTCGACGCAATATTCCAGACCCTTGATCATGTTCGCCGCACCGAACAGGCGTTCTTCCTGAAACTGCAGCATCTGCATCATGAACCCGGCGCCTTCATGGCCGATGCGATTGCGCTGCGGCACGCGCACGTTGTCGAAAAACACCTGCGCGGTTTCCGAGCTGCGCATGCCGAGCTTGTCCAGGTGCGAGCTGAGGCTGATCCCCGGCGTGTTCATCGGCACCATGATCAGCGACTTGTTGATGTGCGGTTTGTCGTCCGAGGTGTTGGCCAGCAGGCAGATGAAATCGGCACTCGGCGAGTTAGTGATCCACATCTTGCTGCCGTTGATCACATAGTCGTCGCCGTCCTTGCGCGCGCTGGTTTTCAGCCCGGCGACGTCGGAACCGGCGCCGACTTCGGAGACGCCGATGCAGCCGACCTGCTCACCGGTGATTGCCGGGCGCAGGAATTCTTCGCGCAGTTCATCGGAGCCGAAGCGGGCGAGGGCCGGGGTGCACATGTCGGTCTGCACGCCGATCGACATCGGAATACCGCCGCAATGAATGGTGCCGAACTCTTCGGCAGCGACGATCGAATAGCTGTAATCGAGGCCCATACCGCCGAATTTTTCCGGCTTGGAAATGCCCAGCAAACCGAGGTCGCCGGCCCTGCGGAAAATCTCGTGGATCGGGAAGCGTCCAGCCTTTTCCCATTGGTCGACGTGCGGATTGATTTCGTGCTCGACAAATTGCCGGACGGTACGGCGCAGGGCTTCGTGTTCCGGGGTGAAGATCATTGTTATTGTTCTCCGTAAGATTCGAGGCGGTCAGAACCGGCTGACGCCGAAGCTGTTGGGTTGCAGCGTGCGAATGTCGGCCTCGTGGCAGATGTCCAGCAGGTAGCCGAGCAAGGTGCGGGTGTCGCGCGGGTCGATCAGCCCGTCGTCCCACAGGTTGGCGCTGCCGTAGAGGGCGGTGGACTGGCTGTCGAGTTTCTGCGCGGTGACCTGTTCAAGCATGTCGAGCATTTTCGGGTCCGGCGTCAGGCCGTCCTTGAGCTGCTTGGCTTCGGTGACGATGCGCAATACCTTGCCGGCCTGCGCACCGCCCATCACCGCCGTGCGGCTGTTCGGCCAGGCGAAGATGAAGCGAGGATCGAGGCCGCGGCCGCACATCGCATAGTTGCCGGCGCCGTAGGAACCACCGACGACCATCGTCAGTTTAGGCACTCGCGCATTCGCCACCGCTTGAATCAGTTTCGAGCCGTGTTTGATCACGCCTTGCTGTTCCGATTCGGTGCCGACCATGAAGCCGGTGGTGTTGTGGAAGAACAACAGCGGTGTCTGGCTCTGGTCGCACAGTTGAATGAACTGCGCTGCTTTGCTCGCACCGTTCGGTGTGATCGGGCCATTGTTGCCGATGAAACCGCAGGCGCGGCCCTGAATCTTCAATTGGCCGCAAACAGTTTGCTGATCGAACTCACCCTTGAATTCGACGAAGCAGGATTCGTCGGCAATGCGCGCGATGATTTCGCGCACGTCGTAAGGTTTTTTCGGATCGTCGGGGATCAGCCCGAGCAATTCATCGATGGGGTAGAGCGGCTCTTTGTATTGCGGCTCCGGCAACCACGGCAGTTGCTCGTCCCACGGCAGCATACGGAGGATTTCACGGACCTGACGCACGCCATCGGCATCGTTTTCAGCGAGGTATTCAGCCGTCCCGGCAACTTGCGCGTGCATCTCGGCACCACCGAGTTCTTCATCGGTGGCGACTTCGCCGGTGGCCGCTTTCAGCAGGGGCGGACCTGCGAGAAACAGCTTGGCCTTGCCGCGCACCACCACCACGTAATCCGACAACCCCGGCTGATAGGCGCCACCGGCCGTGGCCGAGCCATGCACCACAGTGATCTGCGGCAAACCCATTGCCGATATCCGCGCCTGATTGGCAAAACTGCGCGCGCCTTCGACAAAAATCTCGGCGGCGTAATTGAGATTGGCGCCGCCGCTTTCGGCGAGGGTGATCACCGGGAGTTTGTTTTCCTGGGCGATCTGTTGCAGGCGCAGGGATTTTTTCAGGCCGCTGGGCGAAATCGTGCCGCCCTTGATCGCGCTGTTGTTCGCCACCACCATCGCGCGAATACCGCAGACGTAACCGATACCGGCGATCAGTCCGCCACCGGCCGCGCTGCCGTCCTTGTCGTCGTGCAACTTATAGCCGGCAAGGCTGGCCAGTTCGAGGAACGGCGCACCCGGATCGAGCAACAGGTTCAAGCGTTCACGGGGCAGCAGTTGCCCGCGCTGGTCGAATTTGGCTTTGGCCTCGGCGGCTTTGTTCAACAGGTTCTGTTCCAGTTGCTGCACGTGTTCGATGGCCGCGAGCATGGCCGCGCGGTTGCGAGCGAAGGCCTCGCTGTGCGGGTCGAGTTGGGACTGGATCTGCGGCATGGCCTACTCCTTGTCCTTCAATACGTCTGGAACGTACGCGCGGTGGAAACCGTTGAACGACTCGCTGTGAGTGGCCTTGTGCAACGGCCATGCACGGCTGCCGAGGCTGGCCGCACCATCGATTCTCAAAGTGCTGCCGCTGATAAACGCGGCGGCCGGGCTAAGTAAAAATACAATCGCCGCACTGACTTCCGACTCAGTGCCGATGCGCTTGAGCGGCACGTGCTCGCGCAGGGTCGGAATCACCGCTTTGAACACGCCCTCATAAGTATCCATGCCGCTGGAGGCAATCCAGCCCGGCGCCACCGCGTTGACCCGCACGCCGGCATAACCCCATTCGAACGCGGCAGTCTTGGTGAAGTTGTCCATGCCCGAACGCGCTGCGCCGGAGTGACCCATGCCGGGCATCCCGCCCCACATGTCGGCGAGCATGTTGACGATGTTGCCGCCGTGTTTGCTCATCGACTGGTTGAACACTTCGCGCGCCATCAGAAAACCACCGACCAGGTTGGTGCGCAGCACGGTTTCGAAGCCTTTCTGATTGATCGAAGCCAAGGGCGACGGGAACTGGCCGCCGGCATTGTTGACCAGGCCGTGGATCGGCCCGTGCTCAGCGATCAGCTCCTTGATCAGCTGCCTTACAGCTTCTTCATCGCGGATATCGCAAGCCTTCCAGTGCGCGCGACCACCGTCCTCGGCGATTTCATCGGCGACCTTTTGCAGTTTCTCCGGCTTGCGCCCGACCAGCAGCACATTGGCGCCGAGGGCTGCCAGTTCATGGGCGGTGCAGCGACCGATGCCACTGCCGCCACCGGTGACGATGATGGTCTGGCCGCTGAACAGATCGGCGTTGAAAATCGACGCGTAAGCCATGCAAACAATCCTCTAGTCGAGCTGTTCGGCGATGCTCTGCGGCACCGGGATCTGGATTTCCAATAGTTGCTGGGCGAAGGCTTTGCCTTGCGGGTCGATGCGCAGGCTCGCCATGCCACCACCGCCGAGGGCGTTTTCCAGGAGAAAGTTGAGGCTGTGGGTGCCGGGCAGATACCAGCGTTCGACCCGACCGTGGACCGGGTCGAGCACGTGGCTCATCCAGTCGACCACGACGGCCGGGGTCAGCGCTTCGGCGATCCACGGCAGGTATTCGGGTTTGCGCGGCATCACGCCGATGTTGCTGTGATTGCCCTTGTCACCGGAGCGCGCGACTGCCAGTTTCACCAACGCCACACTGGCATCGGCGCGGCCCTGTGGTTTGGGCGGTTGCTGGGGCAGGGGCAAGTCCGCGCTGTCGAGAGCGCTGAGCGAGGGCAGGGCGCATGGGTAGCATTCACCGGCCATATCGATCTGCACGGTGCAGGCGCTTTTATCGATCAGGAATGAAAACAGACGAATCAGCGGATACACCGTTGGCCGCCCGCCGACGATGCCGGTCAGCCCCGGCGCCATGCCGGTCGCGGCCTGAGCGATCTCCCGGGAGAACAGTACCAGCGCCTGTTTGTTCGGATGACGCACGGCGAGTTTGATCACCACTTCACGGCTGTCGCGGCGTTGGCCATGAGGGCCGTAGGTGGCTTCGCTGCCGAGCAGTTCGATGTTGGTTTCGCTGTAAGGCGCCCAACCGCGCTGGCTGAACATCTCCGCCGTCTTGTCGATGATCGCCTGACTGACCCGCCGGGCCTTGTCCACGGCATCGATGCCGGCAATCAGGCAACTGGCGGTGCAACGAAAACCGTCCGGGTAAGTGGCGCTGACCTTGTATTTGTCGCTCGGCGGCAGGCCTTTGGCGCCGTGGACGTGCACGGCGTGCTTGCCTTGTTGCTGAAGTTTGACCTCGGTGAAATCGCAGACCACATCGGGCAACAGATACGCCTGGGGATCGCCGATTTCATACAGCATCTGCTCGCCGACGGTCAGCGGGGTGACCAGTCCGCCGCTGCCTTCAGGCTTGCTGACGATGAATTGGCTGTCGGCGCTGACTTCGACGATGGGGAAACCGATGTGCTCGTAGTCCGGCACCTCGCGCCAATCGGTGAAATTGCCGCCGGTGCACTGCGCACCGCATTCGATGATGTGCCCGGCGAGCGCGGCCTGGGCGAGTTTGTCGTAGTCGTGCCATGACCAGCCGAATTCATGCACCAGTGCCGCACTGACCACCGCGCTGTCGACCACGCGCCCGGTGATGACAATGTCTGCGCCCAGGCGCAGCGCTTCGACAATGCCCGGCGCGCCAAGGTAGGCGTTGGTCGACACGCACATCGGCGGCAGCGGGGCGCCGCTGAACATTTCGGTGATGCCGCTGAGCTGTTTGAACTGTGGTTGCAGATCATCGCCGAGTAAAACGGCGATTTTCAGCGCGACGCCGGCCTTGTCGCAGGCCGCTTGCAGGGCGGCGGCGCAGGCTTGCGGGTTGATCCCGCCGGCATTGCTGATCACCCGGATGTTCTGCTCGGCCAGTTGCGGCAGCAGTGGTGTCAGCACGTCGATGAAGTCGCCGGCAAATCCCGCCTGCGGGTCCTTCATGCGTGCCCCGGCCATGATCGACATTGTGATCTCGGCCAGGTAATCGAACACCAGATAATCCAGGCGTCCGCCGGCCACAAGCTGGGCGGCGGCGGTCGATGTGTCACCCCAGAAAGCACTGGCGCATCCGATACGGACGGTGGTGGGCATTTTTATCTCCGACTCAGCAACCTGCGACAGAAGTGTCTGGAGGCTACCAAGCAAGCGCTTGGTTTGTAAACAGTTGAAACTATCTTCTGCCCAAGCGCTTGCTTGGTTGCCGCTGGCGGCTTAAATTGCGCGCAACCCTGCGGTTTCAGGGGGCAACAGACTGATCGACTGTAGGAGAGAACGGGTGGACGAGCAAAAAGCCCTGAGGGTCATGCGCGAATTGGTCGACGAAGGCCAGTTGACCGACCCCGACAGCGCCCGCGGCAAATTGCTGCAAGTGGCCGCTCACCTGTTCCGCAACAAAGGCTACGAACGCACCACGGTGCGCGATCTGGCCGGTGCCGTCGGCATTCAGTCGGGAAGCATTTTTCATCACTTCAAAAGCAAGGATGAGATCCTGCGTGCGGTGATGGAAGAAACCATTCGCTACAACACCGCGTTGATGCGTGCAGCGCTTGCTGACGCGGCCGATGTGCGCGAGCGCGTGCTGGCGCTGATTCGCTGCGAATTGCAGTCGATCATGGGCGGCAGCGGTGAAGCCATGGCGGTGCTGGTGTATGAGTGGCGCTCGCTGTCCGAAGACGGTCAAGCCAAGGTGCTGGCGCTGCGCGATGTTTACGAAGACATCTGGCTGCACGTGCTGGGTGAAGCCAAAGACGCGGGGTTTATCCGTGGCGATGTATTTATTACCCGACGTTTCCTCACTGGCGCACTGTCGTGGACGACCACCTGGTTCCGTGCCGGCGGCAGTTTGAGCCTCGATCAGTTGGCCGATGAGGCATTGATTCTGGTCCTTGAAGCGCGTTGAAGCACTTTCTATCCGGCCGGGAAACTGGCTAACTGGGCGAAACCGCCTAGCTTGAATGCATTGATCGGTATTTTTTCGGGGAGTGGGGTGTTTTGAAGTCTTCGCCAATTCGGACGGCCGCGGGGTTGATGCTCGCAGCGCTGACTGCATTTTGGGTATTGCCCGCTCAGGCAGCGCAATTGGTCCGGGTCGGCGCGGCGCACTTTCCGCCTTATACCATTCGCCCGGAAAACGGTGCCGACACAGGTCTTCTGCCGCAGTTGGTCGAGGCCCTCAATCGCCTGCAAAGCGACTATCAATTCGTCCTCGTACCGACCTCGATTCCTCGGCGTTTCGGTGATTTCAAGCAGGGCCGGATCGACATGGCGATTTTCGAGAACCCCGATTGGGGCTGGAAGGAAATTCCCCACACGGATGTCGACATGGGCCTTGAGGATGCGGAGATTTTCGTTGCGCAACGCGAAGACGGTCGTCAGCAGAGCTATTTCGCCGACCTCACTGGCAAACGTCTGGCCCTGTTCAGCGGTTATCACTACGAATTCGCCAACTTCAACGCCGACCCCAAATTCCTTGCGCAGAACTTCAACGCCACGCTGACCTATTCCCACGACAGCAACCTGCTGATGGTGCTGCGCGCTCGCGCCGATATTGCCTTGGTAACCCGTTCCTATCTGTTCGATTACCTGCTGCGCAACGAGAAAGTGCGCGATGAACTGTTGGTGTCGCAGCGCATCGATCAGGTTTATCACCACTACGCCATTCTTCGGCCGACAGCGCCCATTACCGGCGCTGCGTTTGGCCAACTGCTGCAAGGGCTGCGCGATAACGGTGAACTGCTGAAGATCTTCGAGCCGTACAAGATTGCCGTGGTGCCGGTAACCCGGCATTGAGGCGTCGATTTCCCTTCAGGGGCTAAATTTCCCTGCTCGGCTCACGTCACATGGTGGAACTGTCGACCATTATCGTGAGCCCGACCCATGTCCAATCTGAATGACCTGACTGCCTTGGCTCTGCCCTCGGGCAGTCAACTGATTGCTGATGCCACTGAAAGCCGTCTGAGCCTGAGCCTGGACGGACAACCGCTGATCCGCTTGCGCCTTGATCGGGAAGCCAAGGGACCGATCCAGATCGATGAGCGCTTTGCGCTGCCGCTGGGGCAGGCCCTGTGGGCGGCCTGTTACTGGCTGTTCGCGCGGGATCCGGCGTGCCAGCAATTGACCTGGCAGCTGGATCAGCCACCGACTGAGGCCTTGCTCAGTGGCTTGCTGGTGAGCACTGAAGTGGCCGGCGAATATCGCTGCGAGCGCACGCTGTTCTGGCAACTGCCGCAACCGTGGCTCGGCACTTCGCTGAGCGGAAGTTATCCGCAGCAAATGGTCATCAGCCAGGGCAAGCGTCATCCGCTGCGGCCGGTCAAACCCCGTGGTGAAGTGTACCGGCGCTTCGATGCGCGTCTAGGCGCGTGGATTTCCTTGCGCACCGTTGAGATCGAAGATGACCTGCCGCGCTTCAATCGCTGGCAGAACAGCCCGCGCGTTGCCAGTTTCTGGCAGGAAGAAGGCAGTCTCGAGAAACATCGCGAATACCTGAACAAGCTCGATGCCGATCCGCATACGCTGACCTTGATGGGTTGTTTCGATGATCAGCCGTTTGCCTATTTCGAAGCCTATTGGGCCAAGGAAGATCGCATCGCGCCGTTCTACGACGCCGACAATTACGACCGCGGTATTCACATGCTGGTCGGCGAAGAGGATCACCGCGGGCCGCACAAAGTGGCGAGCTGGTTGTCGGCACTGGTGCACTACCTGTTTCTCGATGATCCGCGCACTCAGCGGGTGGTCGCCGAACCCCGGGCCGACAACGCGAAGATGATCGGGCACATGCAGAATCAGTGCTTCCACTGCGAGAAAGAGTTCGACTTCCCGCACAAGCGCGCGGCGCTGATGATGCTGGGACGTGAGCGGTTTTTTGATCGGTGCAAATTGGCCTGAGGTCATTTAGAAGCAAAAGATCGCAGCCTTCGGCAGCTCCTACAGAGGAATGCATTTCCCTGTAGGAGCTGCTGGAGGCTGCGATCTTTTTCTATCTGACCACGTGGTCTTAACGACGACCGGCAATCACCGCATCTCGACGACTGCCCGACACCTTGCGGCAGTGCACCAGCGCATCACGAATCATGAAGTTGACCAGGGTTGGCGAGACGCCGAGTTCCTTGGCGATGTCCTTTTGCGGCACGCCGTGCAAACGGTACATCTCGAACGCATAGCGCGTGCGGTTGGGCAGTTCGGTCAGCGCGTCGGCGATGTTTTCCAGGGTCGAGAAATTGATGTGCGAGGTTTCCGGCGAAGCACCCTGGATGACCACATTCAGCCCTTCCTCTTCAGGGCCGGAGTACTTCTGCTCAAGCGCCTGTTTACGGTAGTGATCGATGGCGAGGTTGCGCACGATCTGGAACAGATAACTCAGTTGAGCCTTGATCGACGACGTGATCGGTGGCGCCGATTGCAGTCGGAAAAACGCATCCTGCACCACGTCCTCGGCGCGCGACCGGCAGCCGGTAATACGGGCTGCAATCTTGACCAGAATCAGTCGATTGTCGACGAATGCTTGAAGTAGCGGTGAATCGCACCTGCTTGTGGATACTTGTTCCGTCATGGAAATCACCTTGCTGCCAAATAGGTTCGTGGGACGCCTTGGGGGAGGGGGGCGTCCTACACATCGAGCGACAAATTATGTTGAATGATAATGATTGTCAATTGAGAAAGAGAAGTAATGCACTGCCGAGGTGCGTTCTGAGAACTGCGACACGCCGCCACACCCCGGCCCCATTGGCGCTTCCGCCCGCCGACTAATTATTTCAAGACGTCATCCGTTCTCATTGGTGAATGGTTCCGGACGCACAACCCCGACCAGACAGCATTCCGAAGCCTTGCGCGGTCGGCACAGATCGCGCCCTGCACGCTCTCCGAGGGGCGTGACGCAGCAACCCGATTCCACTAGCAAGCCGAATTCAGGCAGGAAACCTCATGACCGACGCGTTCGAACTCCCCAGCTCCCTGGTCCAAGCCCTCCAGCGCCGCGCGGCCCTGACGCCGGACCAACTGGCCTTGCGTTTTCTCGCCGAAAACCCGGAGCAGGCTGTGGTGCTCAGTTATCGCGAGCTGGATCAACGCGCACGCATGATCGCCGCCGCGTTGCAGGCTAATGCTCAATTCGCTGATCGCGCGGTGCTGCTGTTTCCCAGTGGCCCGGATTACGTCGCGGCGTTTTTTGGCTGTCTGTACGCAGGGGTGATCGCGGTGCCGGCCTATCCGCCGGAATCCGCGCGCCGTCACCATCAGGAACGCTTGCTGTCGATCATCGCTGATGCCGAACCGCGCCTGCTGTTGACCAGTGCCGACCTGCGCGACGCCTTGCAGCAGATCGAGGGTGCGCCGCCGTTGTTGTGTGTCGACACGCTCGACAAATCACTGGCGCAAAACTGGGTTGAACCGAGCCTGCCGCAAGACCACATCGCTTTCTTGCAATACACCTCCGGCTCCACTGCGCTACCCAAAGGCGTGCAGGTCAGCCATGGCAATCTGGTCGCCAACGAATTGCTGATCCGTCACGGTTTTGGCATCGACGTGAACCCTGACGACGTCATCGTCAGTTGGCTGCCGCTGTACCACGACATGGGCCTGATCGGCGGTCTGCTGCAGCCGATTTTCAGCGGCGTGCCGTGCATCTTGATGTCGCCTGCGTATTTCCTCGGCCGGCCATTGCGCTGGCTGGAAGCGATCAGCGAATACGGCGGCACCATCAGCGGCGGGCCGGACTTCGCCTATCGCTTGTGCAGCGAACGGGTCAGCGAGTCGGCGCTGCAACGTCTCGACCTGAGTCGCTGGCGCGTAGCCTATTCCGGCTCCGAGCCAATTCGTCTCGACACCCTGGAGCGCTTCGCCGAGAAGTTCGCCGCATGCGGTTTCAGCGAGGACAGCTTCATGGCCTCGTACGGTCTGGCCGAGGCCACGCTGTTCGTCGCCGGCACCCCGCGTGGCACCGGCATTCCGGCGCTGCGCGTGGACGATCAGGCCCTGGCACAAAACCGTGCCGAGCCAGGCGCGGGCAGCGCGATCATGAGCTGCGGCAGCAGCCAGCCGGAACACGCGGTGCTGATCGTTGAACCGAACACGCTTGTCGAACTCGCCGACAACGCCGTCGGCGAAGTCTGGGCTGCCGGGCCGAGCATCGCCCTCGGTTACTGGCGCAACCCCGAAGCCAGCGCCAAGACCTTCGTCCAGCATGCCGGCCGTACCTGGCTGCGCACCGGCGACCTGGGCTTTATGCGAGATGGTGAACTGTTCATCACCGGACGCCTAAAAGACATGCTGATCGTGCGCGGCCACAACCTGTATCCACAGGACATCGAAAAAACGGTCGAGAACGAAGTGGAAGTGGTGCGCAAGGGCCGCGTCGCTGCGTTCGCGGTCAATCAGGATGGCGAGGAGGGCATCGGTATCGCGGCGGAAATCAGCCGCAGCGTGCAGAAAATCCTGCCGCCGGAGGCACTGATCAAAGCCATTCGCCAAGCGGTGGCCGAGGCTTATCAGGAAGCCCCGAGCGTGGTGGTGCTGCTTAATCCCGGCGCCTTGCCGAAAACTTCCAGTGGCAAATTGCAGCGCTCGGCATGCCGCAATCGTCTGGCCGATGGCAGCCTCGACAGCTACGCGGTATTCCCGTCGAGCACCAGTGAAAGCCATGACGCAATCACCAGCGCCTCAGAACTTGAAGCCTTGATCGGCAAGATCTGGGCCGAACAACTCAACGTCAAACAGGTCAACGCCGACGACCACTTCTTCCTGCTCGGCGGCAACTCGATCGCCGCCACGCAAGTGATTGCCCGTGTCCGCGAAGAACTCGCTCTCGAGCTAAATCTGCGCCTGCTGTTCGAAGCGCCGACCCTGTCCGCGTTTGCCGCTGCCGTGGCCCAACAGCAGCAGGACGGCGGCAGCACCCAAGGTGCGATCACCGCGTTGTCGCGCAGCGAGCCGATGCCGCAATCGCTGGCACAAAACCGTCTGTGGATCACCTGGCAGCTCGACCCGCACAGCAGCGCCTACAACATTCCCGGTGCCTTGCGTTTGCGTGGTGAACTCGACGAAGAGGCGTTGCGTGGCAGCTTCCAGCAACTGGTCGAACGCCACGAATCCTTGCGCACACGCTTCTTCGAACGCGACGGCGTGGTCCTGCAACAAGTCGCTACCGCCGCCGAACTCATCCTGCAACTGATCGACATCAGCGACCTGCCAACCGACGAACGCGAAGCTCGCGCCCAGCAAATCCGCGATGACGAAGCGCGCACCCGCTTCGATCTGCAAACAGGCCCGCTGCTGCGGGTGACGCTGGTACGCCTGGATGACGAAGATCATCAACTGCTGGTGACCCTGCATCACATCATCGCCGATGGCTGGTCGCTGAATGTATTGATCGACGAATTTTCGCGCCTGTACGCCGCCGCTTCGCAAGGCGCAACCGCCAACCTCGCGCCGCTGCCAACCCAATACGCCGACTACGGCTGTTGGCAGCGTCAATGGCTGGCGCAAGGCGAGGGCGAGCGGCAACTGGCGTACTGGAAAGCGCAACTGGGTGACGAGCATCCGCCCCTGGAACTGGCCACCGATCACCCGCGCTCGGCGCAAAAAAATCACCGCGCCGCGCGCCACACCGTGCGTCTGGGCGTGAGCCTCAGCGATGCGATCCGCAACACGGCGCAGGCTCACCAATCGACGCCGTTCATGCTGCTACTCGCGGCATTCCAGAGCCTGCTGCATCGCTACAGCGGTCAGCGCGACATCCGCATCGGCGTACCGAACGCCAACCGTCCGCGCCTGGAAACCCAGGGTCTGATCGGCTTCTTTATCAACACTCAGGTACTGCGCGCAGAAATCAATTCGCGCCTTTCATTCGTTGAGCTGCTGGCCCAGACCCGCGACGCCGCACTCGGTGCACAAGCGAATCAGGATCTGCCGTTTGAACAACTTCTCGAAGCCTTCCCGCAAGCCCGCGAACACGGCCTGTTCCAGGTCATGTTCAACCACCAGCAGCGCGATCTGAGTGCGCTCAAGCGTCTGCCGGGTCTGCTCGCCGAAGAACTGCCGTGGCACAGCCGCGAGGCAAAGTTCGACCTGCAACTGCACAGCGAAGAAGATCGCAATGGGCGCCTGACGTTGTCGTTTGACTACGCCAGCGAACTGTTCGATGCGGCGACCATCGAGCGTCTGGCCGAGCATTTCAACAGCCTGTTGCGCGAAGTCTGCGAACGCCCGGAGCAAGCCATTGGTGATCTGCAACTGCTGACCGCCACTGAGCACGATCAGCAGCAACACTGGAGCGTTGCGCCGTGCACCCCGGCGCAACAATGGCTGCCAGAACAGCTCAACGAACAGGCGCGCCTGACCCCGGAACGCACCGCGCTGGTGTGGGGCGGCGGCAGTCTGGATTTCGCCGAGTTGCACAGCCAGGCCAACCGTCTCGCGCATTACCTGCGCGACAAAGGCGTCGGCCCGGATGTCTGCGTCGCCATCGCTGCGGAGCGTTCGCCACAACTGCTGATCGGCCTGCTGGCGATCATCAAGGCGGGCGGCGCTTATGTGCCGCTGGACCCGGATTACCCGGCCGATCGTCTGGCCTACATGCTCAGCGACAGCGGCGTCGAACTGCTGCTGACCCAAACCGAATTGCTCGGCCGCTTGCCGGCCTGCGACGGTGTCAGCGTCATCGCCATGGACGCCTTGCACCTGGAAAACTGGCCGAGCCAGGCACCGGGTCTGCACCTGCACGGCGACAACCTCGCCTACGTGATTTACACCTCGGGTTCCACTGGCCAACCGAAAGGCGTCGGCAACACCCACGCGGCACTGGCCGAGCGTCTGCAATGGATGCAGAACACTTACCGCCTCGATGAAAGCGATGTGCTGATGCAAAAGGCGCCGATCAGTTTCGACGTGTCGGTGTGGGAATGCTTCTGGCCGCTGATCACTGGCGCGCGCCTGTTGATCGCCGGCCCGGGCGAACACCGCGATCCGCATCGCATCGCGCAACTGGTTCAAGAGCACGGCGTGACCACGCTGCATTTCGTGCCGCCGCTGCTCGCGCTGTTCATCGATGAACCACTGAGCGCCGAATGCACCAGCCTGCGCCGGGTATTCTCCGGCGGTGAAGCGCTGCCGGCCGAACTGCGCAACCGCGTGTTGGCGCAACTGCCAGCGGTGCAATTGCACAACCGTTACGGCCCGACCGAAACCGCGATCAACGTCACTCATTGGCATTGCACCACTGCCGATGGTGAGCGCTCGCCGATCGGTCGGCCGCTGGGCAACGTGATCTGCCGCGTGCTCGACGCCGATCTCAATCCAGTGCCGGCCGGCGTGCCGGGTGAGCTGTGCATCAGCGGCATCGGTCTGGCCCGCGGTTACCTGGGTCGTCCATCGATGACCGCTGAACGTTTTGTTGTAGATCCGCTGGGCGAGCAGGGCGCACGGTTGTACCGCACCGGCGACCGTGCGCGCTGGACATCCGACGGCGTAATCGAATACCTCGGCCGCCTCGATCAGCAGGTCAAGCTGCGTGGCTTCCGCGTCGAACCGGAAGAGATCGAAGCGCGTCTGCTTGCGCAAGATGGCGTCGCCCAAGCCGTGGTGCTGGTGCGCGAAACCGCTGCCGGCGCGCAGTTGATCGGCTACTTCACCGCCCTTGACGCCAGCGAAGATCAGGATGAGCAAATTGCTCGCCTGAAAGCAGCACTGGCCGCCGAGCTGCCGGAATACATGGTCCCGGCGCAACTGATGCGTCTGGACGCAATGCCCCTCAGCCCCAACGGCAAACTCGACCGCCGCGCCTTGCCCGAGCCGCAATGGCAAGTACGCGAACACGTCGAACCAGTGACTGAACTGGAACAACAGATCGCCGCGATCTGGCGCGAAGTGCTCGGCCTGGCGCAAGTCGGCCTGCGCGACGACTTCTTCGCCCTCGGCGGTCATTCGCTGCTGGCCACGCAAATCATCTCGCGCACTCGTCAGGCCTGCGACGTCGAACTCCCGTTACGTGCCTTGTTCGAGCACAGCGAACTGGCTGACTTCGCCGAACAGATCCGTCTGATCCAGGTCAGCGGCCGCACTAACCAGCAACTGCCAATCACCAAGGTTGATCGCAGCCAACCGGTGCCGCTGTCGTACTCGCAACAGCGCATGTGGTTCCTCTGGCAGATGGAGCCGGACAGCCCGGCGTACAACGTCGGCGGCATGGCGCGCCTGCGCGGCGTGTTGCATGTCGAGCGTTTCGAGTCGGCGTTGCAAGCGTTGATCCTGCGCCACGAAACCCTGCGCACGACGTTCCCGAGCGTCGACGGCGTTGCCCGTCAGCAGGTGCATGCCGAGACGGGCGTGCGCATGGGCTGGAAGGATTTCTCAAAACTTGCCGCCGATGTGCGCGAGCAAAAGGTTCAGCAACTGGCCGATGAAGAGGCGCATCTGCCGTTCGACCTGGAAACCGGTCCGCTGCTGCGCGCCTGTCTGGTCAAGACTGCCGAGCAAGAACATTACTTCGTGCTGACCCTGCACCATATCGTCACCGAAGGCTGGGCAATGGACATCTTCGCCCGTGAACTCAGCGCGCTCTACGAGGCCTTTGTCGACGACCGCGATTCGCCGTTGGAGCCGCTGCCGGTGCAGTACCTCGACTACAGCGTCTGGCAGCGCAACTGGCTGGAATCCGGCGAGCGTCAGCGCCAACTCGACTACTGGACGGCGCAACTCGGTCGTGAGCATCCGCTGCTGGAATTGCCCAGCGACCGTCCGCGTCCCCCAGTGCAAAGCCATCAGGGTGAGCTGTTCCGTTTCGACCTCAGCGACGATCTTGCCGCGCGGGTTCGTGCCTTCAATGCGCAAAACGGTCTGACCCTGTTCATGACCATGACTGCCGCGCTCGCCACGCTGCTTTACCGCTACAGCGGCCAGACCGATCTGCGCATTGGTGCGCCGGTGGCCAACCGCATCCGCCCGGAAAGCGAAGGGCTGATCGGTGCGTTCCTCAACACCCAAGTGCTGCGTTGCCAGCTCGACGGTATGATGTCGGTCGGCGAATTGTTCGAGCAGGTGCGTCACACCGTGATCGAAGGCCAGTCACATCAGGACCTGCCGTTCGATCATCTGGTTGAAGCCCTGCAGCCCCCGCGCAGCGCCGCATACAACCCGCTGTTCCAGGTGATGTGCAACGTGCAGCGCTGGGAATTCCAGCAAAGCCGCATGCTCGCCGGGATGACCGTCGAGTACCTGGCCAACGATGCGCGGGCGACCAAGTTCGACCTCAATCTGGAAGTCACCGACCTCGACCATCGCCTCGGCTGCTGCCTGACCTACAGCACGGATCTGTTCGATGAACCGACCATTGCGCGCATGGCCAAACATTGGCGCAACTTGCTCGAAGCGCTGATCGCTGATCCGCAGCAGCGCCTCAGTGAACTGCCGCTGCTCGACCAGCCTGAGCAACAGCAACTGCTCGACAGCCTCGGCATCGAGCCGGGCGAGCATCGCCTCGACCAGTGCATTCATCACCTGTTCGCCGAACAGGCGCTGGCGCGCAAAGACGCGCCGGCCCTGACGTTCGCCGGGCAGACCCTGAGCTACGCCGAACTCGACGCCCGCGCCAATCGTCTGGCCTGGGCCTTGCGTGAACGCGGCGTCGGCCCGCAAGTGCGGGTCGGTCTGGCACTGGAGCGGTCGCTGGAAATGGTCATTGGTCTGCTGGCGATTCTCAAGGCTGGTGGTGCGTATGTGCCACTGGACCCGGAATACCCGCTCGACCGTCTGCATTACATGATCGAAGACAGCCGCATCGGCCTGCTGCTCAGTGATCGCGCGATGCTCAAAGCCCTCGGCGATATGCCGCCAGATGTGGCGCGCTGGTGTCTGGAAGAGGACAGCGCGGCACTCGCCGCTTACCCGGCCAGCGAGCTGCCGTTTATCAACCTGCCGCAGCATCAGGCGTACCTGATTTACACCTCCGGTTCGACCGGCAAACCGAAAGGCGTGGTGGTCTCCCACGGCGAAATCGCCATGCACTGCCAAGCCGTGATCGAACGTTTTGCCATGCGTCCGGATGACTGTGAACTGCACTTCTATTCGATCAACTTCGACGCCGCGACCGAGCGTCTGTTGGTGCCGCTGCTCTGCGGCGCGCAGGTTGTATTACGTGCACAAGGTCAGTGGGACGCGGAAGAGATCTGCGCCTTGATTCGCACGCATAAAATCAACGTGCTCGGTTTCACCCCGAGCTACGGCAGTCAGTTGGCGCAGTTCCTCTCGACGCAAAACCAGATCCTGCCGGTGCGGATGATCATCACCGGCGGCGAAGCGCTGACCGGTGAACACCTGCAGCGGATTCGCGCGGCGTTCAAACCGGCGATGTTCTTCAACGCCTACGGCCCGACGGAAACCGTGGTCATGCCACTGGCCAGTCTGGCGCCGGAGGTACTGGAAGAGGGCGCCGGCAGTGTGCCGATCGGCAGCGTGATCGGTGCGCGCGTGGCGTACATCCTCGACGCTGATCTGGCGCTGGTGCCGCAAGGCGCGACCGGTGAATTGTTCGTCGGCGGTGCCGGTCTGGCGCAGGCCTATCACGATCGTCCGGGCATCACTGCCGAGCGCTTTGTCGCTGACCCGTTCGCCACCGCTGGCGGGCGCATGTATCGCACCGGCGACCTGGTGCGCCAGCGTGCCGATGGTCTAGTGGAGTATCTGGGGCGAATCGACCATCAGGTGAAAATCCGTGGATTCCGTATCGAACTGGGCGAAATCGAAACGCGCCTGCTCGATCACGATTCGATCCGCGAAGCCGTGGTGCTCGCACTGGATGCGCCGAGCGGCAAACAACTGGTCGGCTATCTGGTGACTGAAATCGCCGAGCAAAGCGAGGCCAGACAGGCTGAACTGCGCGACGCCCTCAAGGCGCACCTCAAGGCACAACTGCCGGATTACATGGTGCCGACCCACCTGATTCTGCTGGCGAGCATGCCGCTGACTGCCAACGGCAAACTCGACCGCCGCGCGTTGCCGGCGCCGGACCCGGAGCTCAATCGTCAGGACTACGTCGCGCCGAGCAATGAGCTGGAGCAGACCCTGGCGCAGATCTGGTGCGAAGTGCTCAATGTCGAACAGGTTGGCCTCAACGACAACTTCTTTGAGCTGGGCGGCGACTCGATTCTGTCGATTCAAGTGGTCAGCCGTGCGCGCCAGCAAGGCATTCATTTCAGCCCGCGTGATCTGTTCCAGCACCAGACCGTACAGACATTGGCCGCTGTGGCCAGCCGCACCGAACAGGTGACGGCCGAGCAAGGGCTGGTGGCCGGTGAATCGCGTCTGACGCCGATTCAGCACTGGTTCTTCGACACGGAAATCCCTGAGCGTCAGCACTGGAACCAGGCACTGTTGCTGGAGCCGACTGTGGCGCTGGAGCCGCACCGTCTGGAGCAGGCGCTGCTGGCGGTGATCGAGCAACACGACGCCTTGCGTCTGCGCTTCACCGAGGCCAATGCTGAGTGGCAAGCCACGCATCGACCGACGTCTGACGTTGCTGTTCTCTGGCAAGTACGCGTCGCGTCGATGGACAAGTGTGAAACGCTGTTCGCCGATGCCCAACGCAGCCTGGATCTTGCGCAAGGCCCGTTGTTGCGCGCCGTGCTGGTCGACGGCCCTGAAGGCCAGCAACGCCTGTTTATCGCGATTCATCACTTGGTGGTCGACGGCGTGTCGTGGCGTGTCTTGCTCGATGATCTGCAAAGCGTCTACCGTCAACTCGATGCCGGGCAAGCGGTGAACCTGCCGGCGAAAACCAGTGCTTTCAAGGACTGGGCGGCGCGTTTGCAGGCCTACGCCGGCAGCGAATCCCTGCGCGAAGAACTCAACTGGTGGCAGAGCCAGCTGGCCGGGCCGAACGCTGACCTGCCGTGCGAAAACCCGCAGGGCGGGCAGCAGAATCGCCACGCGCAAACCGTCAGCGTGCGCCTCGATGCCGAGCACACCAGACAGTTGCTGCAACAGGCGCCAGCCGCGTACCGCACGCAAGTTAACGACTTGCTGCTGACGGCATTGGCCCGCGTACTCTGCCGCTGGAGCGGCCAACCGTCGGCGCTGATTCAACTGGAAGGCCACGGCCGCGAAACCCTGTTCGACGAGATCGATCTGACCCGCACCGTCGGCTGGTTCACCAGTGCCTATCCATTACGTCTGACCCCGCACAACATCGAAGAAGCCGCCGGGCAGGGCGCTTCGATCAAGGCGATCAAAGAGCAACTGCGCGCGGTGCCGCACAAAGGCCTCGGCTACGGAGTGCTGCGTTATCTCGCCGATGACCTCAGCCAGCGCAGCATGGCCGCGCTGCCGCAGGCGCCGGTCACCTTCAACTACCTCGGCCAGTTCGACCAGAGTTTCACCAGCGACGCGCTGTTCCGTCCGCTCGATGAAGCGGTCGGTGCTGCCCACGATCCACACGCGCCATTGCCGAACGAACTGAGCATCGACAGCCAGGTTTACGGCGGTGAACTGCTGCTGCGCTGGACCTTCAGTGCCGAGCGGTATGACGCGCAGACCATCAACGATCTGGCCGACGCTTACCTCGGTGAGCTGCAAAGCCTGATCGCCCATTGCCTGCAAGATGAGGCCGGTGGCCTGACGCCGTCGGACTTCCCGCTGGCGAAACTGACTCAGGCGCAACTCGATGCCTTGCCGGTGCCGGCCGCGCACATCGAGGACGTCTATCCGCTGACGCCGATGCAGGAAGGCATGTTGCTGCACACTTTGCTCGAACCGGGCACCGGCCTGTACTACATGCAGGATCGCTACCGCATCAACAGCGAACTCGACCCGCAGCGTTTCGCTCAGGCCTGGCAAGCGGTGGTCGCCCGTCATGAAGCACTGCGTGCCTCGTTCTGCTGGAACGTCGGCGAAGACATGCTGCAAGTGATCCACACGCCGGGTCGTACGCCGATCGAGTATCTGGACTGGAGCGCCATCGCCGAAACCGAACAGGAGCCGCAACTGCAAGCCCTGCTGAAAAGCGAGCGCGAGGCCGGTTTCGATCTGCTCAATCAGGCACCGTTCCACCTGCGCCTGATCAAGGTCGGTGCGGCGCGCTACTGGTTCATGATGAGCAACCACCACATTCTCATCGATGCCTGGTGCCGCTCATTGCTGATGAATGACTTCTTCGAAATCTACACCGCCCTTGGTGAAGGTCGCGAAGCGCAATTAAGCGTGCCGCCGCGTTACCGCGATTACATCGGTTGGCTGCAACGCCAGAGCCTCGCCGAAGCGCGGCAGTGGTGGCAGCAGAACCTGCAAGGCTTCGAACGCACCACGCCAATCCCGAGCGACCGTCCGTTCCTGCGCGAACATGCCGGTGAAAGCGGCGGCATGATCGTCGGCGACCGCTACACCCGCCTCAATGTCGAGGACGGCGCGCGTCTGCGGGAACTGGCGCAGGCCCATCAACTGACCATCAATACCTTCGCCCAAGCAGCGTGGGCGCTGGTGCTGCGGCGCCTGAGCGGCGATCGCGACGTGCTGTTCGGCGTCACCGTGGCCGGGCGCCCGGTGGACATGCCAGAGATGCAGCGCACCGTCGGCCTGTTCATCAACAGCATTGCCCTGCGGGTGAAAATGCCCGAGGACGATCAGCGCAGCAGCGTGCGTCAGTGGCTCAGCGCTTTGCTCGACAGCAACATGCAACTGCGCGAGTACGAATACCTGCCACTGGTGAACATTCAGGAACAAAGCGAATTGCCGAAAGGCCAGCCGCTGTTTGACAGCCTGTTCGTCTTCGAAAATGCCCCGGTAGAAGTCTCGGTACTCGATCGTGCGCAGAGCCTGAATGCGACCTCGGACTCGGGTCGCACCCACACCAACTTCCCGCTGACGGCGGTGTGCTACCCGGGCGATGACCTCGGTCTGCACCTGTCGTATGACCAGCGTTACTTTGACGAGTCGACCATCGAGCGCATGCTCGGCGAGTTCAAGCGTCTGCTGCTGGCGCTGGTCGATGGCTTCCATGGCGACATGGCCGATTTGCCGCTGCTAGGCACGGAGGAACAGGACTTCCTGCTCCACGGTTGCAATCAGAGTGCCCACGATTATCCGTTGGAGCAGAGCTACGTCGCGCTGTTCGAAGCGCAGGTTGCCGCGCATCCGCAGCGCATCGCCGCCAGTTGCCTGGATCAGCAGCAGAGCTATGCCGAGCTGAACCAGAATGCCAACCGCCTCGGTCATGCACTGGTCGCCGCCGGTGTGCAGATGGATCAACCGGTGGCCCTGCTCGGCGAACGTAACCTTGACCTGCTCGGCATGATCATCGGCAGCTTCAAGGCTGGCGCGGGTTATCTGCCACTGGATCCGGGTCTGCCGAGTCAGCGTCTGCAACGCATCATCGAACTGAGCCACACGCCGGTGCTGGTCTGCAGCGACGCGTGCCGCGCACAGGCGCAGACTTTGCTGGATGAGTTCAGTTGCGCCAATCGCCCGCGCTTGCTGGTGTGGGAAGAGATTCAAGCGGCGGCGACATCGGCGCAGGACCTGGGCATTTACAGCGGCCCGGACAACCTCGCTTACGTTATCTACACCTCGGGCTCCACCGGCCTGCCGAAAGGCGTGATGGTCGAGCAGCGCGGCATGCTCAACAACCAGTTGAGCAAGGTGCCGTATCTGCAACTGAGCGAGGCCGACGTGATTGCGCAGACCGCTTCGCAAAGCTTCGATATTTCGGTCTGGCAGTTCCTCGCCGCGCCGCTGTTCGGTGCGCGAGTGGACATCGTGCCGAACACCATCGCCCACGATCCGCAGGGGTTGCTGGTGCATGTGCAGGCGCAGGGCATCACTGTGCTGGAGAGTGTGCCGTCGCTGATTCAGGGCATGCTTGCCTCGGAGCGCTTGAGCCTTGATGGCTTGCGCTGGATGTTGCCGACCGGTGAAGCCATGCCGCCGGAACTGGCGCACCAATGGCTGCTGCGTTATCCGGACATTGGTCTGGTCAACGCCTACGGCCCGGCGGAATGCTCGGACGACGTGGCGTTCTTCCGCGTCGACATGGCGTCGACCCGCGGTAGTTACTTGCCGATCGGCACGCCGACCGACAACAACTTGCTGTACCTGGTCGATGGCGCGCTGGAACTGGTGCCATTGGGTGCGGTGGGTGAGTTGTGTGTAGCGGGCACGGGTGTCGGTCGCGGTTATGTCAGCGATCCGCTGCGTACGGCGCCAGTGTTTGTGCCGAATCCGTTCGGTGCACCGGGCGAGCGTCTGTATCGCACCGGTGACCTGGTGCGACGTCGCAGTGACGGCGTGCTGGAATACGTTGGCCGGGTTGACCATCAGGTGAAGATCCGTGGTTATCGCATCGAGCTGGGTGAAATCGAGGCGCGTCTGCATGAGCAACCAGAAGTGCGCGACGGCGCGGTCGGCGTGCAGGAAGGCGTCAACGGTAAACACTTGGTGGGTTATCTGGTCGCGGCAGACTCCGCGCTGAATCCGAGCGAACGCCTGGAGCGGATCAAGCAGCGCCTGCGTGCCGAACTGCCGGAATACATGGTGCCGCTGCACTGGTTGTGGCTCGAGCAAATGCCGCTGAATGCCAACGGCAAACTCGATCGCAAAGCCTTGCCGGCGCTGGAGATCGGCCAGTTGCAGAGTGCGGATTATCTGGCGCCGCGCAATGATCTTGAACAGACGTTGGCTGATGTTTGGGCCGAGGTGCTGAAGGTCGAAAAGGTCGGTGTGCGCGACAACTTCTTCGAACTGGGCGGGCATTCATTGCTGGCCACGCAGATCGCCTCGCGCGTGCAGAAAACCCTGCAGCGGGATGTGCCGCTGCGGGCGATGTTCGAGTGCAGCACGGTGGAGGAACTGGCCGAGTACATTGATGGATTGGCGGCGAGTGACATCACCGAGGAGAAGGTTGATCGGTTGAATGATCTGATGGCGGAGCTGGAGGGGCTTTGATTCTCTAGTGGCTGCACTGGCCCTTTCGCGAGCAGGCTCGCTCCCACACTGGATTATTGGCGTTCACAAAATCCCTTGTGGGAGCGAGCCTGCTCGCGAATGGCGGCGGTACAAACGCGTACATTTGCAGGGTTGACGATCAGCAACCGGCAGCTCAGTCTGCCGGTTCTCTTTTTTTGTCGCGGGGGTGGTCGATGCCTTTTTTTACGGTGGACGGACAAGCGCTGCATTACATTGATCAAGGCACCGGTCCGGCGGTATTGCTGGCCGGCAGCTATCTGTGGGATCAGGCCATGTGGGCGCCACAGATTGCCGCGTTGTCACCACACTATCGGGTGATTGCACTGGATCTGTGGGGCCATGGCGAATCAGGGCGGTTACCTGAGGGCACGACCTCTCTGGACGACATTGCCCGTCAGGCGCAGGCCTTGCTCGATCACCTGGGCATCGACCGCGTTACCCTGGTTGGCCTGTCGGTCGGCGGCATGTGGGGCGTGCGTCTGGCATTGGCGGCACCGCAGCGGATCAACTGTCTGGTGCTGATGGACACCTACGTCGGCGTCGAGCCTGAACCCACCCGTCAGTACTACTTCTCGCTGTTTAAACAGATCGAAGAAACCGGCGAAATCTCTGAGCAATTGCTGGACATCGTCGTGCCGATCTTCTTCCGTCCGGGCATCGACCCACAGTCGGCGCTGTATCAGGATTTTCGCGCGAAACTGGCGGCGTATTCCTCGGATCGGCTGCGTGAAAGCATCGTGCCGATGGGGCGAATCACCTTTGGCCGTGATGACTTGTTGCCACGACTGGGCGAATTGAACGCAGCGACCACGCTGGTGCTGTGCGGTGATCAGGACAAGCCACGACCACCGTCGGAAGCCCAGGAAATGGCTGAGTTGATCGGTTGCCCGTGGGTGCTGGTGCCGGAGGCGGGGCATATCTCCAATCTGGAGAATCCGCAGTTTGTCACCGAGGCGTTGCTCGCATTTCTGGCTGAGCGACATTGAAAAGATCGCAGACTGCGGCAGCTCCTACAGAAAGCGCGTTCCCATGCAGGAGCTGCCGCAGGCTGCGATCTTTTCACTTTGCTTATTTAGGCCCGAGAATCTTCGCCAACTTGTCCGGCGAAGGCGCACCTTGCTGCTGTTGCAGCTCGCCCTTGTCATCCATATAGAAAATCGCCGGTGTGGCTTGCAAGTCGAGGTCTTCCATCAACTGCATGTTCGCCGCCAGTTTGCTCTGCACCGCCGCAGGAATATCTTTCAGCGCTTTGAGCGAGCTGCCCTTGCCGGCCTTTTCGTGATCTTCCAGTGCCTTGGCCGGGTCTTTCGCCGCGAGCAGCGCGGCCGATTTGCCCGGGCTGTCCTCGCGGATGATGCCAACCATGATGTGCCGCAACTGCACCTTGCCGGTCTTGACCCATGGCCGCGCCTGTTCCCAGAACATGTTGCAGTACGGGCAGTTCGGATCGCTGAACAGGTACACCGTGCGCGGTGCATCCTTGTTGCCGTCCTGAATCCAGTTGCTCGCCTCGAATTTGGCCCAGACTTCCTTGGCCATCGGCGCATAGACCAGTTTTTGCAGCGGCTCGCTGCTCAAGTCTTTGCCGTCAGCGTCGTACAGATTACCCAGCAGAACATGTTTGCCATCCGGGGTCAGGTACAGCGCCATGCCGCGATTCTGATACTGCGCCGCATACCCGCGCAGGCCATCGGGGGCGTCGAACTGGCCGACGATTTTTGCGCCTTTGGCTTCGATCTGCTTGATTGCCGCGGGCAGTTCTTCGGCGGCCTGCACCGACGGCAAGTGCAGCAGGGCGGTGCCCAGAGTCAACGTCAGCAGGTGGCGGAGGCGGGGCATGGCAGTTTCCTTGCAGAGGTGGCCGGTGCAGTGGCCGGGTTCGAATTCGGGGTCGGTGTGTCGAAGTTTTCCAGCGCGCGTGCCAGGCTGGCGTTCGACAATTCACCCAGATGGCTGGCCAGCAGGCGACCGTCGGGGCTATAGAAGAGCGTAGTCGGCAACGCCATGGAACCCACGGCCTGACCGAGTTGGCCGCGACGATCGAACAGCACGTTGTTCAGGCTCAGGCCCTGGGTTTCGAGAAACGTCGCCACGCTTTGCATGCTTTCGGCCTGATTGACGAACAGGAAGGTCAGGTCCGGGCGTTGCATCTGGGCGTTTTCCAGCACCGGCATCTCGCGGCGGCACGGTGGGCACCAGGTCGCCCACAGATTGATCACCAGCGGGCCGCCCTGATAGTCACGGAGCTGGATGGTTTCCCCGGCTGCGTTGCGCAGGGAAATGTCCGGCAGACGCGTGCCCTGTTCGTAGAGGTTCAACGACAGTGTCGCCATCAGCCAGAACACTACGCCGCTGGCCACGCCAAAACCCAACGGGCGACGCAGGCCCGGACGCCGCCAGCCGCGATACAGCGCCGCGAGTAACAGAACAATCACACCCGGCCAGGCGAGGAAACCACCGTCACGCAAGTCGATGATCTGCCACGGGTCATTGCGATAGTGCGACCAATACAGCAGCACAAAGGCAATCCGCGCTGCGAGCATGCCCAGCAGAAACAGGCTGAACAGCGCTGACTCGGGGTTATCGCCGCCACGCTTGGCCACGCGCCAGCCGACAAACGTCGCCAGTGCCAAGGCACTGATCAGCAGCAAATGGTTAAGCGCGATGGCAAAGGTGCCGAGGGTGAGAGTCAGCATTAATTGGCGTCTCGAGTGCTGGTCCAGCGTTGCAGGAACGTATCGGCATCAACTTCGCCAGTGATGCGCTGGCTGCGCCGTTCTTCGCCATCCGTGCCGATCCAGACGAAACTCGGTGGGCCGGGTACTTTGTAGCGGCTGAGCAGTTCGCGGCTGGCGGCGTTGTCGTCGGTGACATCTAGCCTGAGCAGGCGCACGTCATTCAACGCCTGCATGACCTTGTCCTTGCCGAACACCTGCTTCTCCATGACCTTGCACGACACGCACCAGTCGGCGTAGTAATCGAGCAACACCCATTGACCCTGCGCCTTGGCGGCATCGAGTTCACGTTGCAGGGCTGCCGGCTCCTTGATCGTGGTGAACGCGTCATGAGCCGATGGCGCGGTGGCGCCAGCGCGGCCGGCACTGTAGACCTGCAACGGTTGATACGGATCATCGCTGCCACCCGCCGCGCCAATCACCAGCAAACTGCCCCACAGACCGAGCAACAGCGAACTGGCGCCGAACAACTGCGCAACGCGGCCAAAACCTTCGGACTGTTTCCAGGCACAGAACGCAGCGATCAACAGCAGTGCACCGCACAGGCCCAACCACAACGAAGCCTCCAGCACCGGGCGCAGCATCAACAGCGCGGTGGCGAGGAAGAGGAAACCGAACACGCCTTTGAGCAGGTTCATCCAGGCGCCGGGTTTGGGCAGGAAGCGGTTGCCCACGGTCACCAGCAACAGCAACGGCACACCGATGCCGATGCCCAGCGAGAACAGAATCAAACCGCCGTGCAGCGCGTTGCCGGTCTGCGCGATGTACAGCAATGCACCGGCCAGCGGCGCGGTCATGCACGGCCCGACCAGCAGGCCGGACAAGGCCCCGAGCACCCCGGCGCCGATCAGACTACCGCCGCTGCGGCTGCGCGAGGCGTGTTCAAGACGATCGCGCAGGGCCACCGGCAGTTGCAGTTCAAAGAAGCCGAACATCGGCAAGGCCAGTACCACGAAGATCGCGGCGAACGTGCCGAGCAGCCACGGATTCTGCAGCCATGCCTGCAGGTTTGCGCCGAGCAGCGCAGCAATCACGCCCATCGCCGCATACACCAGCGCCATGCAAATCACATAACTGCCGGCCAGCGCGAAACCGCGACGGGGAGTGGCGCCACTGCCAACGACCATACCGGCCAGAATCGGTAGCATCGGCAACGTGCAAGGTGTAAACGCGAGCAACAGACCGAGGCCGAAAAACACCAGCAAGCTCCAGCCCAGCGCCCGTTGTTGCAGGCTGCTGGCCAAAGCCTGATCCGGCGCTTCAGCGCTGGCGGCCACCGCCGCTTTGCCACCCAGATCAATGACCCGGGTTTGCGGCGGATAGCACAGGCCAGCATCGGCACAGCCCTGATAGCTGACCTTGATCTGGCCTATGGCTGCCGCCGGGATTTTCACTTCCAGCCCTTGGCGGTAGACCGGTTGTTCACCGAAAAACTCGTCGCTATGGGATTCGCCTTCCGGGAGCGCCGGCTGCTGTGCTGTGCTCAGTCCGTCGAATTTCAGGCGTTTCTGATACAGGTAATAGCCGTCGCTGATTTGCCAGAACAGCTGGGTTTCACCGGATTCCAGACGTTCGGACGTGAGCACGAAGGCCTTGTCGACCGGCAGAAACTCGGGTTTTGTCTCAAATGGATTGTTTCCAGCCTGGGCCAGGCTGGAAATCAGCAGAGCAAACAAAAGAAAAAAATGACGCATGGAGGAGCCTTGTCCCTGTGCAGATGGGGTGCAGAATGGGCGGCGGCGATTAACCGATAATTAACCGTATCCTACAAGGCCCTCCGGGCTTCGGCCAATCAGCCTCGCAGCAATCCGGGCCAGTTCGCGTCATTGATGGTTTTCGGTCCGGAAACCAGACGGTCGGACTGAATGTTGTAAGTCAGGTATTGGTTGTCGGTCAGGAAGATGTACCAGTAGCTGTCGGCGAAAGTCCGGTCATTTTGCGCTGCCGTGATGATTCGGTCCTTGTACGGTTTCAGCGCGCCAAGTTGATAATCCCCGAAGGACTTGTAAGTCAGGGTCTTTGCCTTGTAGTTAAACGATAGATAGTGTCCGTCGTTGAGGATGAACCTGAACAGAAAGGGGTGACCGGTCAGTTGGAACCAAGTGCCGGCGATGATCTTTTCGAAGTAGGGCAATATCGGCTTCCAGATCGAATCGGAAACTTTATAGAAGGCATCGACCTGGTCGTTGTCTTGATTGTATTTACACACCATGGGCGTTGTTCCCTGATAGAAGAACAACCAGGCAATATCTTCATCGGACGAGGTGTTCCAGCCGAATGACGTGGTTGTCAGTCCGAAACGCAAGTCTTTGGCATGGGGGGCAAAGCTGTCCCAGCTAGCGCCGACCGATGCGGGATAGCTGGCGGGTACCTTATTGTCACCGAGATCGAAGCGCGAATAGGTGTCACTGTCCTTGAAGAAGAAATAAATACGGTCAGGGCCGGAACGCCAATCGATCGCGACGAAGTTTTTTAGTTGAGGCATGTTTATTAAGTCCCTTTAAAAGTTGTAGGTAATTGCCGGCCAAAAACTAAATGATCGGAGGATTCTTACAAGGGAGGAATTGTTTCTTTATTAGTGGCGGAAGTTTCAACGCCGGGTGGCTATGGGTTTCCCCATCCGGCGGACGCCCCAGGCGTTTGCGGCCAGCTTCCCGTACGCACCGATGATGGCCATAATTGCGGCTTAATCCTTGGCTGCTTCACTCACGTTTTTTCCTGCGGAGTTCCCATGCACGTACTGGTTTGCGAAGACGATGAACTGATCGCCAGCGGTATTGTTGCCGGTCTCAGTGCCCAAGGCTTGACCGTCGAGCACGTCAACACCGCATCGAAAGCCCGCGCGATCCTTAAAGTCGCCGAATTTGACGTCATGGTGCTCGATCTCGGCCTGCCCGACGAAGATGGCCTCAAGTTGCTGCAACAACTGCGTCAGAGTGGCCTGGAGATTCCGGTGCTGATTCTGACCGCGCGCGACTCGGTCACCGACCGCGTTGACGGTTTGCAGGCCGGGGCTGACGATTACCTGCTCAAACCGTTTGATCTGCGCGAACTGTTCGCCCGTCTGCAAACCCTGTTGCGCCGGGTCGCCGGGCGCAGCGTCAACCTGATCGAGCACGGTGCACTGACTTACGACCCGAGCAGCCGCGAAACCATGCTGGCCGGGCAACCGGTGGACTTGTCGCGGCGCGAGCAATCGCTGTTGCAGGCGCTGCTGCACAATCGTGGCCGGGTGCTGTCCACCGAGCAATTGAAGGACAGTGTCTATGGCTTCAATGACGAACTGGAAAGCAACGCGCTGAACGTGCACATCCATCACCTGCGCAGCAAGCTGGGCAAGGGCATCGTCGAAACCGTGCGCGGTCTGGGCTATCGGCTCGGCCCGGCCGACGGTGGAGATCGAGACAAGTGATGAGCCTGCGACTGCGCCTGAGTCTGACCCTCGGCGCTGCGTTTGCGCTGATCTGGGCGCTGGCGGCGGCCTGGATGCTCAGTGACTTGCGCAATCAGATGATGTTTTCCCTCGACCAGCGTCTGGTGGCGTCGGCGCGCATGGTTGCCGGGCTGCTGGAACAGCTGCCGACGCTGCCGAGCAAAGGCGAGGGCACGCATTTCAGTGCCGAACAACTGAATATCCCCGGCGGCATGGCCTGTCAGGTCAGCTCGTTGCGCGGGGAAATTCTTGCGCGTAGCCACAATAATCCCGAGCAAGCGCTGGAAGCCGAAAAAATGGGCTTCCATGACCAGATGATCGACGGCGCGCCTTGGCGCAGCTTCACCCTGGCCCGGGGCGATGTACGCATCACCACGGCCGACCGGCAGATCGAGCGCGAAGCCCTGAACATGTCGATCCTGCTGGCGGCGTCGGTGCCGGTGGGTGTGGCGTTGCTCGGCTGTCTGTGCCTGTTGTGGCTGGGCATCGGCCAAGGGCTGGCGCCGCTCAACCGTCTGCGAGAAGCACTGATGCGGCGCAATGCCGACTCGCTGGAGCCGTTGCAGATCCAGACGTTTCCAAGCGAATTGAAGCCGCTGCTCGAAACGCAGAACCAGTTGTTCCAGCGCATCGGCAAGACCATTGAGCGTGAGCGGCGCCTGACCGGTGACGCGGCCCATGAATTGCGCAGCCCGCTGACGGCGATCAAGACGCACCTGCAAGTCGCGCGCATGACCGATGGCAGCGCCCGCGATCAGTCGCTGGCGCGGGCCGAGGAGGGCGCCGATCGCTTGCATCGCACCCTCGAACAATTGCTGTTGCTGGCGCGGGTCGAGGGCAGTCTGTCGTTCGATGACGGTTCTCAGTGCAGTGCCGAGCAAGTGGCACGCCTGGCGATTCAAGACGCGACGGGTGGCGAGCGCCTGCGCATCAAACTGCAACTGCCGGCCGGGCTTTCTACGGCACCGCTGCAAATGCCGTCAGTGCTATCGATTGCGGCGCTGCGCAACTTGCTCGACAACGCCTTGCGTCACACCCCCGAGGACTGCGCGGTTGAGCTGACTCTGGAAACCATTGGCAGCCGCGTGCGTTTTGTCGTGCGTGACCATGGCCCGGGGATTGCACCGGATGATCTGCAACACCTGACCCAACGCTTCTGGCGCAACGGCCAGAGCACCGGTTGCGGCCTCGGCCTGGCGATTGTCCAGGCGATCGTTCAGCGCTGCGACTGCGCCCTGCATTTCGACAGCCGCCCGGATGGCCTGCGCGTCGAGCTGACCATGCCGTTGCAGCCTGTTTGATTCCAGCACAGCCTGTGTAGGAGCTGCCGAAGGCTGCGATCTTTTGATTTTGTTTTTCAAGATCAAGATCAAGATCAAAAGATCGCAGCCTTCGGCAGCTCCTACAGGAAATCGCGCCAGACACATCAAATGTAACTTCTCGACATTCGCTATCCGGCAGGGCTGGAGGTAAGGTCAACGCAGCTTTGACTCAATGGATTGAGGGAACTGCGCCATGGAAGCACCCATCTGCATTCGTCCGGCCACACTGGCCGACGCCGGCATCATCAGCCGCATCATCGAGCGTTCGATCCGCATCGGTTGTGCGCTCGACCACCGCAACGATCCGCCACGGGTCAGCACCTGGATCGCTCAGCAATCCGCCGATTTCATCGGCGCCCGGCTCGCCGATCCCCACTTCTATTTATGCATGGCTTTACTGGCGGACAAACCGGTCGGTGTCGGCATGGCACAGGCCAGTGGTGACATTTCGTTGTGCTACGTGCAGCCGGAATACTTTCGTCGCGGCGTCGGCCGCGCGCTGATGCAGGATCTGGAGGGCTGGATGCGGGTTCGCGGTGTTGCTCACGCTGATCTCAACAGCACGCGCACCGGCCGCGCTTTTTATCGGCGTCTGGGTTATCGCGAATCTGCGCCGCCCGTCGAATACCAAGGCTTGCAGACCCTGCCCATGCACAAGTCGTTGGTAGTGTCGGCCTGACAACTCGATCACGGGCTAAATCCTCAGGCCCCTTATGCGTTTCCAGAACAGGAAAACCTGCAAGTGCGCCCCGCGATCGGAATGCGCACCTGTCCGGTGTGCTGTTTTGGTCACTATGCATAGCCAATTGAGGGGTCGAGAGATGTCAGTCGCCACCAGCCTTATCGAAGAGTCGTCGGCCCGGGTTACTTCGGCACCGGCCGAAACGTTGTACCAGTTCAATGAATCGCCATTGCTGGCCCGTCAGGCCCAACAGGAATCCAATGCCCGCAGCTATCCACGACGTATTCCGCTGGCTCTGAAACGCGCCAAAGGCCTGTATGTCGAAGATGTCGAAGGGCGCACGTTCATCGACTGTCTGGCCGGTGCCGGCACGCTGGCGCTGGGGCATAACCACCCGGTAGTGATCAAGGCGATCCAGCAGGTGCTGGCCGATGAGTTGCCGCTGCACACCCTCGACCTGACCACGCCGGTCAAGGATCAGTTTGTCCAGGATCTGTTCGGGTTGCTGCCGCCCGCCCTCGCGGCGCACGCGAAAATCCAGTTCTGCGGCCCGACCGGCACCGATGCCGTGGAAGCCGCGTTGAAGCTGGTACGCACGGCGACCGGACGCAGCACGGTGCTGTCGTTCTCCGGTGGCTACCACGGCATGAGCCAGGGCGCCTTAAGCCTGATGGGCAGCCTGGGACCGAAAAAACCGCTGGGTGCGTTGCTCAGCAATGGCGTGCAGTTCATGCCGTTCCCGTATGACTACCGTTGCCCGTTCGGCCTCGGTGGCGCGGCGGGCGTAAAGGCCAACCTGAGTTACCTGGAAAACCTTCTCAACGACCCCGAGGCCGGCGTGCAATTGCCCGCAGCGGTGATCGTTGAAGCGGTGCAGGGTGAGGGCGGCGTGATTCCGGCGGACATCGAGTGGCTGCGCGGCTTGCGTCGGATCACCGAGAAGGCCGGTGTGGCGCTGATCGTCGACGAGATCCAGAGCGGTTTCGCCCGCACCGGCAAGATGTTTGCCTTCGAGCACGCCGGCATCACCCCGGATGTGGTGGTGTTGTCCAAAGCCATTGGCGGCAGCCTGCCGTTGGCCGTGGTGGTTTATCGCGACTGGCTCGACACCTGGCAGCCGGGCGCGCACGCCGGCACCTTCCGTGGCAATCAGATGGCCATGGCGGCAGGTTCTGCGGTGATGCGTTATCTGGTCGAACACAAGGTCTGCGAACACGCCGCCGCCATGGGCGAACGCCTGAGCGAACACTTGCGCATTCTGCAACGGGACTTCCCGCAACTCGGTGATATCCGCGGTCGTGGTCTGATGCTCGGCGTCGAACTGGTCGAGCCGAACGGCACGCCGGATGCGCTCGGTCATCCGCCAGCGTTTGCACGACTGGCGCCGCTGGTCCAGCGCGAATGTCTTAAGCGCGGGCTGATTCTGGAACTGGGTGGTCGGCATGGCGCGGTGGTGCGTTTCCTGCCACCGCTGGTGATCACTGCTGCCGAAATCGACCGTGTTGCCGAGATCTTCGGCCGTGCTTTAGCCGCTGCCACGGCTGCGCTGTAAATTTTTCGCCACGCCAAACGTTCTTTCTACATACCCGGCTGCACCCCGCGTGCAGCCCACCCTTACAACGATGGAGAACCAGCATGACGTCAGTATTCGACCGCGAGGACATCCTCTTTCAGGTCGTGGTCAACCACGAAGAGCAATACTCGATCTGGCCGGACTACAAAGCCGTGCCGCAAGGCTGGCGCACCGTGGGCAAGAGCGGCCTGAAAAAGGAATGCCTGGCCTATATCGAAGAAGTCTGGACTGACATGCGTCCGCTTAGCCTGCGTCAGAAGATGGAAGCCCAGGCCGCCGTGCAATAAGCGGCCGGGCAAAAAGAAACCCGCTGGACTGGTTGCAGTCAGCGGGTTTTTTCATGCCAGCAAAAAAAGATCGCAGCCTTCGGCAGCTCCTACAGTGCAGCGTTTACATCCTGTAGGAGCTGCCGAAGGCTGCGATCTTTTGATCTTCAGCCCTTCAAGCCCTTGAGCAGCAAATCCACATTGCCTTCCAGCTCCGCCACCGGATCTGCCGCATCGGTACTCAACACCACCAGACGACTACCCGACTCGGCAATCGCCGCTTTCAGCGCCTCGGATGGCTCACGATGATGCAGCACCACTGCCACGTCATTGTCCTTGAGCGTTGTCGTGAGTTTTTTCAGGTCCTCCGGCGTCCACTCCGCATCAGGGCGTGGATCCTGGCCAACCAGCTCCAGATTCAGGCTGCCGATCAGATAACCAAAGTGATCACTCAAACTCATCACAGTCAGATTGTCGGCACTCGCCAACCGTGCCTCGCTGTCGGCGCTGAGTTTCAACAAGCGCTGTTTCAGCATCGCCAGGTTCGCCTCGATTACAGGCTTGGCACCCGGTGCCAGGCGCACCAGATCCGCCGCCATCACATCCGCCATGCGCCCCATGTTGTTGCTCGCCAGCCATGGTTGACTGTTCAAGCCATCGACCTTCAGATCCGGTTGTACGGCAATGCCCGGCAGGGCGCCGTCGACCGGGCGCGCCGCGTCGACTTCAACGATGCGGATATTGCTGCGGCGGGCGATCGGGTACAGCGGATCATCGGCCCACAGCGAACGCACACCGATCACCGCATCGGCACCCGTTGCCAACTTGCTCAGCGCCGGTGCCCCGCGCCCGGTGAAATAAGCGCTCTGCCGGCTGCCCGGCAAGTTCGCCGGTGCCGCACGCTCAAGCTTGACGTCAGTGCCTTTGAGCAGCACTTCGCCCAAGCCATAGGTGATCGGTAACGAGGCCAGCACTCGCAGCGGTTTAGCGTTTTCGGCGGCCATCACCGGCATGCAGACCACACCGCACAGGGTCATGGCCAAGGTCAGTTTGCGCAGTGAAAAAGTCATTTATCCAAGATTCCCTTTCAGACTCGGGACAACCCCGCGCGCAATGGCGGCGAGGGCGAAGGCAATGCCGGCGACCAGAATGATCGCGGCACCGGACGGAATCGGCAGGTCAAACACGATTGGTGCAAGAATCCCGCACAGTGTGCTGACCGTAGCGATCAGCACCGAGCACCAGAAAAAGCCCTTGAGCGACTGGCTGAGCAAACGTGCCGCCGCCGCTGGAATCACCAGCAGCGCGCCGACCAGAATCGCCCCAATGACTTTCACCGCCGCGACGGTGATCAGCGTCACCAGAATCACGAACAGATAATCCAGGGTCTTCACCGCCACCCCGCGCACCGCCGCCAGTTGCGGGTTGAAACTGGCGAGCATGATGCGGTTGTACAGCGGCAAGGCCAGGGCCATGACCAGTGAACCGACGATGGCCAGTACCGCCAGATCGTTGCCGTTAACGGTCAGTACCGAGCCGAACAGCACGTTCTCGAGAATGTGCACATTGATCTTGCCCGCAAGAATCAGCAGCAGACTCGCACCCAGTGCCAGCGACACCGAGAGGAATACGCCGATCAAGGTGTCCGGCGCCAGACCGGTACGGTTGCGCAGGTAATTGAGCAGGATGCCGAACAGCAGGCAGTAGCCGAACAGGCTGCCGTACGGCCCGGTGTACGGTTCGCCAAGCAGGATGCCGATGGCCACACCGGTCAGCGCCGCGTGGCCTACCGCTTCGGAGAAAAACGCGAAACGCTTGACCACCACCAGCGTGCCGAGGCCGCCGAGCACCGGGCCAATCAGCAAGCCGGCAAGCAACGCATTGACCACGAAACCGTAGGCCAGCGCTTCCGGCAGATACCCGGACGAGGCCCAGCCTTGAACCATCAAACGAAAGGCTTCGTAACTCATCAGGCAGCGCTCCGTGGATGGGTCGAAAACAGCGTCAGCAGGCGTTCCGGAGTCAGCGCCTCTTGCGGTGAGGCATCGAACAGCACACGACGGTTAAGACCGGTGACGCGACTGGCCAGACGGCCGACCGCTTGCAGATCGTGCTCGATCCATAGCACGGTGATGCCCGCCGCACGCCAGTCGCCGAGCAGGCGTTCGAACACTTGAATCCCGGCTTCATCGAGGGCCGACATCGGTTCATCCAGCACCAGCAATTGCGGCGCCGGAATCAAACCTTGGGCGAGCAGCACCCGCTGCCGCTCACCGCCGGACAGCGCGCCCATGCGGCGTTGGCGTTTGTCCTGCATGCCGACGCGCTCCAGTGCTTCACCAATGGCGCCGGCGTAACGCTTGCTCAAACCGAGAAACGCCGGACGTCGCTGGCACATGGCGGCCATGAAATCGTTGACGGTCATCGGCAGACCGCGATCGAATTCCAGCGCTTGTGGCACATAACCGATGGTGCCGGGCTCGCCGGGCCATTGCAGGCTGAGCTGGCCCTGATGGGGCATTTGCCCGAGCAGGGTCTTGATCAGCGAACTCTTGCCGCCACCGTTGGGGCCGACCAGGGCATGCACGCTGCCGGGCTGCACCTGGAAAGTGACGTTATCCAAAATCGTCGTGCGGCCCAGCGTCAGACAAACCCCCGCAAAATCCAGAGTCGGCCCACAG
>NZ_MOBX01000015.1:0-18266 GCF_003732425.1 Pseudomonas fluorescens | reverse complement strand
CCCACAGGGGACTGGAGTTCGTTCGAGATCGTTTCTTTGGAAGTCATGCGCCAGACTCCTGAATCGCCCGCACCACGGTGTTGAGGTTGCCGGTCATTTCCTTTTCGTACTTGTCGGCGGTGTATTCGCCGTAGGAAATGTGCGACAGCGGATACAGCTTGACGCCGGACTCACGCTGAATGGTCTCGACATAAGTGGACGGGAAATCCATCTCGGAGAAGATCACTTTCACGTCCAGTTCACGCAACTGGTCGATGGTTTTCTTCAACTGGCTTGGGCTCGGCTCGATGCCGTGGGCCGGTTCGACCACGGCGGTTACTTCCAGGCCGAACTCGCGTAGCAGATAGTCGTAAGCGGCGTGCACCGTGGCCACGCGCAGTTCGGCGTTTGGCGCTTGAGTCAGCTTGGCCAGGGCGTCGGCGCGCATCTGTCGCAGGCGTTTGCCGTAGGCGCGGGCGTTCTGGGTGTAGATCTTGGCGTTGTCCGGGTCGAGTTTGCCCAGTTCGCGGGCAATGTTGTTGACCTGGGCAATGGACGCGCTGATCGACAGGAACGTGTGTGGGTTCACCACTTTACCGGCGCCGCGCGCGGCAACCCCGGTGGCTGCCAGTAGCGGCACGTTTTCGTTGGCTTCGATGGTCTTGATGTTCGGCGTTTCGCTGGCGGCAATCATGCGGTCGGCGAAGTCGTCATGCCCGACGCCGTTGAGCACGATCACATCCAGCCCGCTGATGCGTTTGATGTCCTCGGCCCGTGGCTCGTAGGCATGCGGATTGAAGCCGGCGGGAATCAGCGGCACCACCTCGGCCTTGTCACCGACGATGTTCGCCACATAGCTGTAGTAAGGGTGCAGGGTAATGCCGATGCGCAGGCGTTTGGCCGGATCGGCGCTGGCCAGCGGGCTCAGCAGGCAGGCACACAGGCCCACTAAAAAGAGGCGTAACAACGGACGGCGAGGCGATGAAATAGACATGGGCAAGCGGTCTTCTCTCGGAGGAGGGCGAGGAATCAATGGCGATGTTCGCGGGTAACCCCGGCATCGTATTGCGCGACGATCTGTTTCCAGCCAGAGGCGGACAGGGCGGCTTCAGTCAGTTCGGTCGGCGCTGTTAGATTGGCATTACGGTTGAGCCAGATGTCCGGCGTAGCCTTGTCGTCGGCACTCAGCAGCATGACGAACGAGCCAGCGACAGTCGGGTTCTGGCTTTGACCGACATACGCGGTGTCCGCCAGCAACTGCCAGGCATGACCACCCCGGCTGACCGAACTCGCATCCTGAGCAAACGGGGCAAATCCTTCGTCGGCCAGACTCTGCGGTGTCGGCAAGGCGTGCTGTTCTTCGCGCAGCAAGCGGATTTCATCGAGGGTCACCCGCAGGTCGGCGTAGATGCCTTGCTCGGCTGCACTAAGGTCGCGGCGCGCGTCGAGCTGGTGGGTCGCCACTGGCTCGGGTTCGTGGGAAACCCCGCGCCACGCAACCACGGAACCTGCGACCGCGAGAATCAACAGGCACAACAACAGCACGTTGAGGGTTTCATGACCGGCACCGGCCGGACGCACGATTTGTCGGGTGGGCGTACTCATGGGGCTTCGATATCCGCTTGGTCGATTTCCACCACGTGGCCGGGACCCGCGTCGAACAGTACGTAGAACTCGGCGCCGGGTTTCTTGAAGGTCAGGGTCGAGTCACTGCCGAGCTTGCCCGGCACCAGAACAGTTTCGTCATAGCCGATCACATCAAGCGTCACCCCCGGCGCACCGCTGCCGTCGGAGAACCCGCCGGTGCATTTGATCTGCTCGGCGTCGATGGCTTTGCATTCGCACATCGGGTTGTGTGCCAGCGCACTGGCACTGAAGCCGGCGCACAGCACCAACAGCGCGGTATTCAACCGCAGGCGGGAACGGCGTTGCGAGCAAGTCATGGTTTGGCTCCTTGTTTGTTCAACCAGGCAATGGTGGCGGGAGAGGCCTGACTCAGAGGGATCGAAGCCTGATGCATGCTGCCGTCCCAGCCTTCCATGGTGATCCACAGTTCGGCGTCGGCTTTGGTTTTTTCCGGAACCGGCAGTTGGCTGCCCATGCGATAAGGTGTACCGAAGAAAATCACCCCGGCGGCACGCAGGCTGCGCGGCTTGCCGATGCGCAGATAAGTGGCCTTGACTTGCTCAACGCAGGCATCGCACAGCGCCGCGTTGAAGTCCTTCATGTAGCCAGCGGGACCGCTCAAATGCGGGGCTTCGTTGCGCAGTTCGGCCAGACGCAAGCTCCAGGGGCCGACCTGAACGTCACCTATTTCGCGCTCGCCCAGGCCACTGTCGCCGCGAAACAGCGACATGTCGGCGAAGTACTTGGGCATGAATCCCAACGGGATCAGCAACAGCAGCGCATTGATGTGGAAGCGCCATTTGTGCCAGAAACGGCTCAGGCGCGACGGTGGGGTGGCGGTGCTGGACTGGCTCACAGGTTTGCCTCCGAGGTTTCACGGGCGAGGGCCGTTCGTACCGGGGCGCTGCGGGCCTTCTTGCTTTCGCGCTTGAGTGCGTTGGCGGTGGCCAGAGCGGTGCGTTTGGTCCAGATCAGCAGACCGCTGAGCACCATCATGCTCAACAGCAGGCCGAAGAAGAACCAGATCAGCTTGATCCACAGTCCACCGAAATCACCGGTGTGCAGCGGACGCATGGATTCGGTGACGAACTCCAGGGAAGAGCGGTCGGTGATCAGTCGCGAGGCGGCCATGTCACCGTTGAACGGATTAAGCGTGGCCGTCTGGAACATCAGCGGATACCAGCCACGACCGCCGACGCTCATGTGGCTGTAGGCATTGCCGGGCATGCTGATGAAGCTGACTTCGAGGCCGGGGATTTTCTGTTCGGCAATCTCCACCGCCCGATCCAGGCTGATCCGTGGCGGCGGCGAAGCATCAGCCGAGATCGGCACGCTCTCACGCGCCATGGCCGGAATAATGGGTTCGGTCGAGATCGATACCTGGTTGTCGAACAGGAAAGCCTGAATCAGGAACCAGGTACCGGTTATCGAAATCACCGCGATAAACCAGATCGACCAGATCCCGCTGAGGCGGTGGAAGTCCCCCCAGAAAATCCGTGCGCCGTGGCGAATGCGCAAGGTCGGGCGCAGAAAGCCTTTCCAGAAACGCTTGTACACCACAAGGCCGGTCACCAGCGAGGCGAGCATCGGCAAACCGAGGAACGACACCAGATACCAGCCCCAGCTGTAACCGTTGGTGAAGGGCACCAGCCACCAGCCATGCAGGGCGCGGGTAAAGGCCTGGAAGTTGAAATCGGGTGCGCTGCCTTGTATCACGCCGGTGTACGGGTTGACGTAAACGGTCTGCGAGCGTCCGTCCGGATAACTTACGCTGACGTCGAGGGCGAAGTGTGATTCGTCCGGTCGGCTGATGCTGTCTACCAGTGTTTGCGGTTCGGCTTTTTTAATGGCGGCCAGCACCTGCTCAAAGCTGAGCAGCGGCGCATCCTCCGCAGGCTGGCTCGCGCGCATCTGCGGGTTGGCCAGCCAGACGATTTCCTGGCTGACCACCGCCAAAGTGCCGGTGACACAGACGATCAGGACAAAGAACCAGATCGGTAACGCCAGCCAGCTATGAACGAGGAACCACAGTTTGGAGCGGGATTTCTTCGACATGATTGCGCGTCTTGATAGCGGTGAAAGGGCGCGTGGCTACGGGCTTCGCAGCACGGCAGACCCTGAAAGGCCGAACGTGGCTTTTGCCTACGCGAACGGCCTGCATCTCTATAGGACGGATGAGCGAGACAAATCCCGAAAGGTGATATGAAAGCAAATGTTTCCCAATTCCCCGGTCACCACAAATCCCCTTGTGGGAGCGAGCCTGCTCGCGAAGGCGCCGGGTCAGTCACTTCATCCTGTGCTTGGTCTACCGCTTTCGCGAGCAGGCTCGCTCCCACAGTAATTTCCGGTGTGACCATTATCTATGCCACCCAACGAAACCCTGTGGGAGCGAGCCTGCTCGCGAAGAGGCCAGTCCAGACACTGAAATGCTCAACCCTGCTGAAACATATCCATCGCCCGCTGTTTGATCTGTTCCTCGGTCAGATCCTCCTTGCGCGTAGCCAGAAACCACAGATGCCCATACGGATCCTTCAACGTCCCGCTGCGATCACCGTAAAACTGATCCTTGACCTCGGACACCGCCGTCGCCCCGGCATCCAGTGCCCGTTGAAACGACTTGTCGACATCGGTGACATACAGATGCAAACCGACCGACACCGCTTGCTCCGGACTGCTCAACGGCCCCTGATCGCACGGCGAGCCGAGCATGATCGCGCTGTCGCCGATGCGCAGTTCGGCGTGGCCGATGCCGCCGTCGGGCATGGTCAGGCGCATGACTTCGGTGGCGCCGAAGGCTTTTTTGTAGAAATCGATGGCCTCGGCGGCTTTGTGGATGCCGAGATACGGGGTAATGCTGTGATACCCCTCGGGAATGGGTTTGACGCTCATGACGTTCTCCCTGAATTGTTGTTCTTTGGGACAGGACTCCACCGGATTTGTGGAAGATTCACTATAGAACCGTCCTCACCGTGCACATTTTTGCCCGACGAGCAGTACCCATCATCGGGGATTGCACACAACCCCTGTGGCGAGGGAGCTTGCTCCCGCTGGACAGCGAGCGGCCCTGAAACCTGCTTCCCCATTCCCGCAGACAAACCTCACTGACTGGCTTTGCGAGTGCTGCGCAGCCGAACGGGAGCAAGCTCCCTCGCCACAGGGGGGCTTCATTAAGCCTTGGGAAAGTGCGGCCCCGGTCCTTGTTCGCCCAGCACATCACCCTGATTACGCAGCGGGCAGGCCTCCATCGACAAACACCCACAACCAATGCAGCCATTGAGCCGGTCACGCAGCAGTGTCAATTGCTCGATCCGCTCATCCAGTTCCCGGCGCCATTGCTGCGAGAGGATTTTCCAGTCTGCCGCGCTGGGTGCACGATCATCTGGCAGGATCTTCAAGGCTTCGCCAATCTCCGCCAACGGAATCCCCAGCCGCTGCGCGACTTTGATCAACGCCACCCGGCGCAGTACTTCGCGTGGATAGCGCCGCTGATTGCCGGCATTGCGCTGGCTCTTGATCAAGCCTTTGGCTTCATAAAAGTGCAGGGCCGTGACCGCCACGCCACTGCGCGCCGCGACTTCGCCGACCGTTAACTGCTTGTGCACATTTTCTTTGCTGATCATCTGCAGACAGCTCTTGACCTTGACTTAACTAGAGGTTTTACCCTGCAGGCCTTCGAGTCGCAAGATTCGTCTGACCGATAAGTGGGGACTTCCATGCAAGCATCAGCGAACAATCGCAGCTTTACCCAGTTGATCGAATTCGAGATCGAGCCGCGTCAGCAACCCGCCCTTGTCACTGCGTTGTCGCGGCAGACCGAGCGCCTGGCTCAGCGTTATGCCGGTTTTCTCAGTGCCAGTGTGCAGGCCAGCGATGACGGTCGGCGCGTGTTGAGTTTCCTCCAATGGCAGTCCCGCGAGGCAGGGGAGGCGGCGTTTCGCAGCTTCGAAAGCGGCGAGCAGGACTTCTGGCAACTGATTCACGCCCATCAGGCGAAAACCGTCACCTTCAATTCGTTTCAGGTGCTGAGCAGCATCGCCCGCAGTCACGACGATGCGTTGCACTGCCACCTGGTCGGCTAGATCGACAACTGGATCAAGCGCTCGCCTTGCAGGTTTTCCGTGAGTCGCCGCTTGTTCACCGCCAGTTCGCCGATCTTGATTAAACGTGTGCGGGTGACGTTACGGCTCAGGCCGAGCAGCGCCGCGGTGTGCACCTGGTTGTAATGGCAAAAGCGATACGCCGCGCGCAGCAGGGCGTCTTCGACTTTTTCGTGCAAAGCGCCGGCCTGTTGCGCGAACAGTTTTTGAAAGGCCTGTTCCAGCAACGCTTCCGGTGAATCATCGGCGCTGCCGTGATGATCGTCCGGGCGTTCGATGCGCAGGTTCGACAGGCGCAAGTCATCGCGCTCGATCACGCCGTGGCGGCAGATCAGCAGGGTGTGATGGATGACGTTTTCCAGTTCCCGAATGTTGCCCGGCCAACTGTAGGCACGCAGTTTGTGCTCGGCGCCGGGGCTGATGCTGACCCGGCCATAACCGAGGCGTTGGCTGTAGGCCTCGATGAAATGGCGGGTCAGCGGGAGGATATCGCCGGGACGCTCGCGCAACGGACTCAGTTCCAGATTGACCACGTTGAGGCGGTAATACAGATCCTCGCGGAAATGGCCGGCATTGATGGCTTTCTCCAGCTGCACGTTCGTCGCCGCCAGTACCCGTACATCGATGGCAATGCTTTTGCGCGAGCCCAGTCGCACCACTTCGCGTTCCTGCAACACCCGCAGCAACTTGACCTGAATCGCCATCGGCAGATCGCCGATTTCATCAAGAAACAACGTGCCGCCATCTGCTTCCTCGAACCACCCGGCCTTGGCGCTCAGCGCGCCGGTGAACGCGCCTTTTTCATGACCGAATAATTCCGCTTCCACCAGCGACTCGGAAAACGCCCCGCAATTGACCGCGATAAACGGTCGATGACGACGGTTGCTGAGGTTATGAATATGCCGCGCCACCAGCTCTTTGCCGGTACCGGTCTCGCCGATGATCAGCACACTGGCTTCACTCGGTGCGACCTGTTGCAAATGCGCCAGCAGGGCTTGGGACTTGGGGTCTTCGAATACCTGCGCGGTGGCGCGGATCGACGTGGCGAGCGCGGGGGAGGGCGGTAGGGTCAGCAGTTGCATGGGCTCGTCCTTCTTTTTAGTTCAAATGCAGGCAGGTCAGGAATAGAAGGTCGGCACCGGCAGCGACTGATTCAGCGCCCAGTCGCCCAACTCATGAAGTTTGTAGTCCAGCGGGTCGTGCAGGGTCTGCGTGCGCAGGTTGCGCCAGTGGCGGTCGAGGCGCAGGGAGGCGTGGGTAGAGCGCGCGCCGGTCACTTCGAACAGACGGCTGCAAATCTCCAGGCCCTGGCGGCTGGCGGCGACTTTCGCGGTAGCAATTGCCGTGGCGACATGACCGCGCTCTTCGGCACTGAGATTCGGACCCTTGGCCCAGGCCTCATCGAGCAACGCCGCCGCGCGTTCGACCAACAGGCGAATGCCTTCCAACGCCACCCAGAACTCGCCGTAATGCGCGAGCACGTAGGGATCTTCACGTACATCGCGCGCCGTGGATTTATGCCAGAGCCGGGTTTCACCGAGGGTGTAGTGCCGCGCCTCTTCGAAAGCGCCTTCGGCAATCCCGAGAAACATATGCGTGAACGTCAGCTGCGCGATCAATGGCCGTAGACAGGCGAACGGTGTGCTCAGCGGGCCGGGATCGAGGAGCAATTCCGACTCTTCGACGCGCACCCGTTCAAACGTCGCGCTGCCGCTGTCGGTCTGACGCTGGCCGATGTTGTTCCAGTCGTTGTGCAGGGTGATGCCACTGCGGCCGCTGGGAATCGCCGCGATCAGCAACTTGCCGCCCGCGCTTTCATCGACGGCCGAGGCGATCAGCATTTGTGAGTCGCTGGCGCCGGAGCAGAAGTTTTTCTTCCCGGAAAACTCGCGCCAGCCACCGAGATCCTTGACCACGGTGCGGGTGTCGAGCGGGTTGAGTGCATTGCCCCAGAACCAGTTCTGCCGCGCGGTCTGTTCGAACCACGGCTGCCATTGTTCCGCCCGGGAGAACAGGCGCACGGTGGCGAGCATCAAGTGATGAAAACCGAAGACGTGGGCAATCGAGCTGTCGACCTTGGCGAACTCGCGGACCACCTGCAGGGTTTCACTCCAGCTCGCGCCGAGACCGCCGTAGCGGGTGGGAATGCTCAGAGCCAGCAGGCCGCTGTCGCGCAGGGCATCGCGCTCGGCCTTCGGCGTGCCGCCACGTTCGTCACGCTCGACGGCGGTCAGGGCAAACTCGGCGGCCAGTTGGCGCGCGGTCTGCAGCGGGGATAACAAGGTACTTTGCGGTTTGGCGGTCACACCAACACTCCTGAATTCACTCAGCCGGTATAGGAGCTGCCGCAGGCTGCGATCTTTTGATGTTGTTTTTAAGATCAAAAGATTGCAGCCTGCGGCAGCTCCTACACAAGGGATCCGGTTTATGCCGAGGCTTTGCCGGGCAGCACGTCGTTGGCAATCATTTCGCCAAACGGCCCGGTCAGATTGGTCACGCCACGCCCGGCCAGACTTGCGTAAGGCTCGGGCAGCAACGGGAACACCAACTCGGCAAAGCGGTAGGCCTCTTCCAGATGCGGATAACCTGAGAAGATGAAGCTCTCGATGCCCAGGTCCGCGTATTCCTTGATCCGCGCCGCCACTTGCTGCGGATCGCCGACCAGCGCCGTGCCGGCACCGCCGCGCACCAGACCGACACCGGCCCACAGGTTGGGGGCAATTTCGAGGTTGTCGCGACGGCCATCGTGCAAGGCCGCCATGCGTCGCTGGCCTTCGGAGTCGAACCGCGAAAAGGATTTCTGCGCCGCCTCGATGGTCTCGTCGCTGATGTGTTCGATCAGCTTGTCCGCGGCTTTCCAGGCCTCTTCGGCAGTCTCGCGCACGATCACATGCAAGCGGATGCCGAACTTCACCTTGCGCCCGTGCCGCGCCGCGCGCTCGCGCACGTCGGCGAGTTTTTCCGCAACAGCGGCCGGTGGTTCGCCCCAGGTCAGATAGACATCGACTTGCTCGGCGGCCAGATCATGCGCCGCATCGGAGGAACCGCCGAAGTACAGCGGCGGATAAGGTTTCTGCACCGGCGGGTATAGCGCTTTGGCGTTCTGCACCTTCAGATGTTTGCCGTCGAAATCGACCGCTTCGCCTTGCAACACGCGGCGCCAGATTTTCAGGAATTCATCAGTGACTTCATAGCGCTCGGCGTGACTGAGAAAACTGCCGTCGCCACGGTTCTCGTCCGGATCGCCGCCAGTCACGACGTTGATCAACAAGCGGCCGTTGGACAACCGATCCAGAGTTGCAGCCATGCGTGCCGAGACCGTCGGCGAAATGATCCCCGGTCGAATCGCCACCAGATAACGCAGGCGTTCAGTCAGCGGCACCAGCGCCGAGGCGATCACCCACGAGTCCTCGCAAGAGCGTCCGGTGGGAATCAGCACGCCGTGGTAGCCAAGGCTGTCGGCGGCCTGCGCCACTTGTTTGAGATAGTTGAGGGTGACCGGACGCGCCCCTTGGGTGGTGCCCAGATAGTGACCATCACCGTGGGTCGGCAGGAACCAGAAAACATCCATGAATGGCTCCTTATGCGATCTTCAGCAAGGGTTTGATTTGTGTGGCGAACAGCGGCGCGGCGCGTTCGGCGGCCAGGCGGATGCGCGCCTTCAACAGTTCGCTGGTGATCTGGTAATCGGCGAAGTCGGCTTCGGTGGCGTACACGCCGATCGGCAAGGTCATGGCCTGGAAGAAGCTGAACAGCGGCCGCAACTGGTGATCGAGCACCAGCGCATGGCGTTCGCTGCCGCCGGTGGCGGCGAGCAGCACCGGAGTGTCGATCAAGGCGTTGAGGTCGATCAGGTCGAACAGATGCTTGAGCAGGCCCGGGTAGGAACCGCGATAAACCGGCGCGGCAACGATCAGCAGATCGGCCTGTTCAATGGCCTGCAACTCGGCTTCAACCCCTGCACTGAGTTCCTGACGCGACAACGCGCCGCCGAGCGGGCGAGCGATATCACCGAGTTCGATCAAATGGCTTTCAATGGTCAAGTGCCCGGCCAGTTCGGCGATCAAGGCTTGGGTTAGCACCAGGGTACGGGACGGACGCCAGGTGCCGCCGGAGAGGGCGACGACTTTCAGGGGACGCGACATGATCAGTTCCTTTTTTCAACAGTTGCTCAGCGAGCAGTGAGTGAGTCACCGGGTCTGAGCAAGCGCTGTACCAATTCCTGGAAGCCCCGGATTACAGGGCGTTGAGCGTTAGCGCGGCGGTCGCCCCTGTGAGTGACAGGGCGCTTTGTTGAATCAGTGTTGGCTGAGCAACAGTTGCTGGAGCAACAGTGCTTACCGCATGGGGGGAGTTATAAAGGCAGTTTGTTATTCCGTAAAAGAACGTTAATTGATATTTATAGATCGTTAGGAGATATGTGCCGGCACGTGTCGATTTCCTGATAGCCACTATTGAGAGCGTTGATTTCTGTGTGAGCGTGCCCGGGCGTAGCCTTTGTCCATCGACTACCCATTGCTCGCCAGGACGCTCCCATGAATCGTTTACTGACTGTTTCACTGTTGCTCGCTGTCTCCGTACTCGCCGGTTGTGCCGGACACGTTTCACCGGAACTGCGCCCATACACTGATGAAGAATCCCGCGAATTGGCGATGGAAGCGCTGAATCGCAGCGGCTTGTCTTTCGACGAATACCACGCGAAAAAAGCCCAACTGCTCGGTCAGACCCAGTTCGACAAAAGAGCTGAAATGAGTGCCGAACGTGCCGTACAGCTGCACGGTCGCCCAAGCTGAAAACAAACTGTACTGCTGGAAGTTTTACCCAACTGTCCGTGGGCTTGCCGGGCGGCGTGGGATAGGGTCAACACCTGAATGACCCTGATGGACTGCCTGCCATGAACCTCTCGCTTGATCTGCTGTTGGGCTTTGCCCTGTTTGCCCTTGTCACCTCGATTACGCCGGGGCCGAACAACACCATGTTGCTGGCATCGGGGGTGAATTTCGGCTTCAACCGCACCATCCCGCACATGCTCGGGATTACCTGCGGCTTCTTTGTTCTGGTTGTGGCCGTGGGCTTTGGCCTTGGCGCGGTGTTTCAGACCTATCCGATTCTTTATACGGTTCTGCGCTATGTCGGCGCGGCGTATCTGTTGTATCTGGCGTGGAAAATCGCGCACTCGGGACCTGTCGGTGACAGCGCGGAAGGCGAGGCTAAGCCGATCAGCTACCTCGGCGCCGCCGCGTTTCAGTGGGTCAATCCCAAGGCGTGGATCATGGCCATCGGCGCCATCAGCACCTATACGCCGATGCAGGGCTATTTCAGCAATGTCGTGGTGATTGCCGCGGTGTTCGCCATCATCAACCTGCCGAGTGTCGGCGTCTGGGCGGCCTGCGGTACGTTGTTGCGCAATGTGCTGAAGGATCCGCGCTGGTTGCGCGTGTTCAACTGGGGCATGGCGGCGCTCTTGGTGATTTCGCTGTACCCGTTACTTCTCGAAAGCTTTAGCTGAAGCTTGGCTTCAACCGCAGGCCGGATGCCTGTTAAGCTCGACTTCAGGAGCGTTCCTACGCACTTTAAATGAAGTTGTTCTTCTTTAACGGCATCCGATCAGGTATTGATGACGCTCTCGAACCGACGCGCAGCTCACAAGGCTGCGCCGTGCCGTTTGCAGACACGAGCCTCCTGATCCCGGAACACGCTCTGCGAGTCTTTTATGAACACACGTCCGTTGTATTTCGATTACGCCGCTACCACCCCGGTGGACGAGCGGGTCATCCAGGTGATGATCGAGTGTCTGGGGTTTCACGGTAACTTCGGTAACCCGGCTTCCAGCTCCCACGCGTTCGGCCAACAGGCTCGGCACACGGTCGAGCAGGCCCGCCGACAGGTCGCCGAACTGGTCGGCGCCAAGGCTGAGCAGATTGTCTGGACCTCCGGTGCCACCGAGTCCAATAACCTCGCCCTCAAAGGCGTGGCGCAGGCCCGCGGTGTCTCCGGCGGCCACATCATCACCAGCCAGATCGAACACAAAGCCATCCTCGATACCGCCCGCCAATTGCAGGACGCCGGCATCGCCGTGACCTATCTGGTGCCGGACGCCGATGGCCTGATCACGCCGCAAGCCGTCAGTGAAGCCATGCGTGATGACACCTTTCTGGTGTCGCTGATGCTGGTCAACAACGAGCTGGGCACCGTCAATGATGTTCAAGCGATTGGCGCCGTTGTGCGCAGTCGCGAGGCGTTGTTCCATGTCGATGCGGCGCAGGGAGCCGGCAAGGTCGCGATCGATCTGGCGCAATGGCCGGTAGACCTGATGTCGTTTTCGGCGCACAAGCTTTACGGCCCCAAAGGCATCGGTGCGTTGTATGTCGGCCCACGGGCGCAGCAGCGGTTGCAGGCGCAGATTCACGGCGGCGGTCACGAAGGCGGCTTGCGCTCCGGAACCTTGGCGACTCACCAGATTGCCGGGATGGGCGCAGCGTTTGCTTTGGCCGCCGAGGCATTCGATGCCGAGAAAAAATCCATCGTCGCACTGCGCGAACGCTTGCTCGAGCAACTGCTCAGCCTGCCGGGCGTGCGCCTGAACGGCTGCGCCACTCAGCGCATTCCGCATACCTTGAGCCTGACCTTCAGCGAAGGCGAATTCAACAGCGCGGCATTGAGCCATTCGATCGCGTTTTCCGCGACCTCGGCCTGCAATTCGGCCAGTAACACGCCATCCCACGTGCTGTTGGCGCTGGGGCATGACGCGCATCTGGCCGGTCGCACCATTCGCCTGAGCCTCGGCCGCTTCACCACTGCCGAAGATATCGACAAGGCCGTTCAACTGATCAAGACCGCCTGCGCCAGTGCTCCGGCATTTTGGGCGACCGGGCTTTAAACGAGCCGACCTCACGGCTACGAACAATAACGATGAAGTGATTAGCAGGAGACAAGATGAGTACCCAGACCTCGACCGAAGGATCGGTGCCCCAGCGCTTGGCGCAGACCCGTGAACTGATGCGCCGCGAAGGCATTCATGCGCTGTTGGTGCCGTCCGCCGACCCGCATTTGTCGGAATACCTGCCGGGTTACTGGCAGGGCCGGCAGTGGTTGTCGGGCTTCCATGGTTCGGTCGGGACGTTGATCGTCACCGCTGATTTCGCCGGTGTCTGGGCCGACAGCCGTTATTGGGAGCAAGCGACCAAGGAGCTCAAGGGCAGCGGCATCGAATTGGTCAAACTACAACCGGGTCAGCCGAGCCCACTGGACTGGCTGGCCGAGCAGACACCAGAAGGTGGTGTGGTCGCGGTTGACGGTGCAGTGATGGCCGTGGCGTCGGCGCGTACCCTGAGCAGCAAGCTTGAAGCACGCGGTGCGCGCCTGCGTACCGACATCGATCTGCTGCAGGAAGTCTGGCGCGATCGCCCGAGCCTGCCGAATGCACCGATCTACCAGCATCTGCCGCCGCAAGCGACGGTCAGCCGTGGCGAGAAACTCGCCAAACTGCGCGAAACCTTGCGGGAGCGCGGCGCTGAATGGCATTTCATCGCCACCCTCGACGACATTGCCTGGCTATTCAACCTGCGCGGCGGCGATGTCTCTTTCAACCCGGTGTTTGTTTCGTTTGCCTTGATCGATCAACAGCAGGCGACGTTGTTCGTGGCGCTGAGCAAGGTCGACGCGGATTTGCGTGCGGTGCTGGAGGCGGATGGCGTGACGCTGCGTGATTACCGCGAAGTCGCCGATGCCCTGCGTGCCGTGCCGAGCGGCGCGAGCCTGCTGGTCGACCCGGCGCGAGTGACTACTGGTTTGCTGGATAACCTCGACAACGCTGTGAAACTGGTCGAAGGCCTGAACCCGACCACGTTGGCCAAGTCGCAGAAAAGCGAAGCGGACGCCGAACATATTCGCCAAGCGATGGAACAGGACGGTGCGGCACTGTGCGAATTCTTTGCCTGGCTGGAATCGGCCTGGGGTCGCGAACGCATTACCGAACTGACCATCGACGAGAAGCTCACCGCTGCCCGCGAACGTCGTCCGGATTATGTCTCGCTGAGTTTCAACACCATCGCCGCGTTCAACGCCAACGGCGCCATGCCGCATTACCACGCCACCGAGGAAGAGCATGCGGTGATTGAGGGTGACGGCTTGCTGCTGATCGACTCGGGTGGTCAATACCTGGGCGGCACCACGGATATCACGCGAATGGTGCCGGTCGGTACACCGACCGAAGAGCAGAAGCGCGATTGCACGCGCGTGTTGAAGGGCGTGATTGCCCTGTCGCGCGCGCAGTTCCCGAAAGGCATTCTCTCGCCGCTGCTGGACGCCATTGCCCGTGCGCCGATCTGGGCCGACAGCGTGGATTACGGTCACGGCACCGGTCACGGCGTTGGCTACTTCCTCAACGTCCATGAAGGCCCGCAGGTGATCGCCTATCAGGCAGCGCCTGCACCGCAGACGGCCATGCAGCCGGGGATGATTACCTCGATCGAGCCGGGCACTTACCGTCCGGGTCGTTGGGGCGTGCGTATCGAGAACCTGGCGATGAACCGCGAGGCGGGTAGCAGCGAATTCGGTGAGTTCCTCAAGTTTGAAACCTTGACCCTGTGCCCGATCGACACGCGTTGCCTGCTGCCGGCGCTGCTGACTGAGGAAGAGAAACAGTGGTTCAACGCCTACCACGCACAAGTGCGTGAGCGGTTGAGTCCGTTGCTTGAGGGTGCGGCGCTGGAATGGTTGAACACCCGCACGGCCGCGATCTGATCGGTTGCAATTCAGGCGCTGTTACCAGCGCCTGAATGATCACCTAGCCCTGGCGCAGGGTTTCCTCAACGAAATCGAGCCGATCCTGGCCGAAGAACAGCTGCTTGCCGATAAGCATACTGGGCGCGCCGAACACGCCGCGTTTAACTGCAGTTTCGGTGTTGTCTTTGAGTACGGCTTTGACAGACTCGTCGTTGCTCAGCGCCAGAACTTCATGCGGATCGAAGCCGTGTTCACTCAGCACTGCGGCGACCGTTTGCGGTTCGTCCAGGCTGCGTCCTTCGACCCACAGCGCCGTGAACAGGCAATCGATAAAGGCCTGAAAGCGTTCTGGTTGGCGCAATTGGATGCCAGTGACCGCACGCATCAGCATCAGTGTGTTGATCGGGAAATGCGGATTGAATGTCAGCGGCACCCCGTAGCGTTTCGCGTAGCGATCCAGATCCTTGAACATATACCGACCCTTCGCCGGAATCATCGCAGGCGATGCGTTGCCAGTTGCCTTGAATACGCCACCGAGCAGCATCGGGATGTAGATCAACTCACTGTTCGTTTCGGCACAAATCCTTGGCAGTTGGGTGTAGGCCAGATAAGTGGCAGGGCTGCCGAGGTCGAAATAGAACTCCACGGTTTTAGTCATTTTCGCGTCTCTGTCGTTATTGTTATGGCGGGGCTTACCAGCGTTCGTTCCAGGGGCGCAGGTCCAGTTCGAAGGTCCAGGCATCCCGTGGCTGACTGTGCAAATACCAGTAGTTTTCGGCAATGTGCTCGGGATTGAGGATGCCATCCTGATCCTTGGTGGCGTACTTCTCGGGAAAACTGTTGCGAATGAAATCGGTGTCGATCGCACCATCGACCACCACATGGGCTACATGGATGTTCATCGGCCCCAGTTCCCGCGCCATGCTTTGCGCAAGGGCGCGAATACCGTGCTTGGCGCCGGCGAAGGCGGCGAAGCCGGAAGCGCCGCGAAGTCCTGCAGTCGCTCCGGTGAATAGAATCGTGCCGCGCTGGCGCGTGACCATGCGTTTGGCCACTTCACGGGCATTGAGGAATCCGGAGAAGCAGGCCATCTCCCAGATCTTGAAATATTTGCGCGCGGTTTCTTCGAGGATGCTGCATGGCACATTGGCGCCAATGTTGAACACAAAGGCTTCTATCGCACCGAGGCGGGTTTCGATGTCTTCAATCAGGGCGATGACGTCTTCTTCCTTGCGCGCGTCGCAGGCAAATCCGTGGGCCTCGCCGCCTTCAGCCTTGATCGCATCCACCAGCGGTTGCAATTTGTCGGCGCTGCGTCGGGTTACGCAAGCGATGAATCCCTCTTTGGCAAAACGTTTGGCAATCGCTCCGCCCGTGGCATCGCCGGCGCCAACCACCAATACGACCTTCTTGTTATTCATGGGTAGATCCCTTTATTAAACGATCGTTAAGTGAACGAACGTTATGCTAGGATCCAGACCACGTCAAGGCAGTCGATTCGAGGGCATACACATGCGTTATTCCGCCAGTCACAAGTTGGAAACCCGGGAAAAGCTATTGCAGAGCAGCGCGCTGTCAGCAAAACGTTCGGGGTTTTCCACGGTAGGTGTCGATGGTTTGATGAAGGCTATCGGGTTGAGCGGTGCGGCGTTCTACAGCCACTTCTCGTCGAAAGATGCCTTGTTTACTGCCATCGTCGAACGAGAGTTGGGTCAAAGCCTTGAGCGCCTGGGGGGCGAGGGCACGCTGGATCGTCAGCGGCTGGAGCGCTGTCTCAAACACTATCTGAGCATGGCCCACGTAGAACAACCTGAGGTCGGTTGCGCGTTGCCTGCGCTAGGTGCAGAAATTGCCCGAGCGGATGTTCAGGTCCGCGAGCAGGCCGAGCTGTGGATTTGTCGGCTTCAGGAGTGCTGGGCACAAATACTTGAGAGCGAGACCCTGGCTTGGTCGGTGCTGTCGCAATGCGTTGGGGCATTGGTGGTGGCGCGTATGTTGGTCACGCCGGACGTCCAGCAAGCGGTGCTGAAGTCCAGCCATGAAGAGATTGGCCGGCAGATTGCCGGGCAATGCTGATCTATTTGCAGATGACAATCATGCTGCGACTGGTGTAACCCGCAGGATTGAGACCGAACGGGTAATCGCCGGGCTCTTCCACGGTGTCACCGGATTTGGCGATGACCTTGTAGCCTTTCGGCAAACAAGCGCTGGCGGCGCTGGCGTAGCACTTGTCCCAGGAGGACGATAGCCCTGAGCAGTTGATGTGCAGCCCTTTTTTTCCGCGTTTTACCTTGGTTTCCGAAGTCGCCGCACAACCCGCAATAGCCAGGATGGCGATCAGTATCAAAATTCGTTTCATTACCGTCCTTATAGCGGCCACGAGTCTAATGCTCGGGTTTGCCTGTGTTCGCTTGCGCTCTAAGCGTTTCGAAATCCCTGTCCGAAAAAATCCATGTCTGGCATTGGGTTACGGGTCTAAACATGGCCTAAATGCGCAGCAATTGCCAGACCTTCGTCAAAACCCTTTTCAATCAGCCGCGATTGCGGGCTTCGCGGTGCTACCCATGGTCATGGTGGCGCCGACGGACGCGAGAATAATGCACAGGATCGCCATCCATTGTGACAGTGTGAGGAATTCGTGCAGAAACAGCAGCCCTGATAAGGCTCCGAAAGCCGGTTCGATACTCATCAGTGTGCCGAATGTACGTGCCGGCATGCGGGTGAGGGCGACCATCTCCAGTGTGTAGGGCAGGGCAGTAGACAGGATGGCGACGCCGATGGCGATCGGGATCAAGGAGGGAGTCAATAAGGCCGCACCTGCATGCACAATGCCGATAGGGGCCACGAACAATGCCGCGATCATTACGCCTAATGCAGCGGTCGTCACACCGTTATCGGCACCTGCCTTCTGCCCGAACAGGATGTATAGCGCCCAGCAGACACCGGCGCCCAATGCATACCCAGCACCGACCAGATCGATTCCGGCGCTGGTGGCGCCTGTTGGAATCAGCAACATCAATCCCGCGGCGGCGAGGGCGATCCAGAGAAAGTCGATGGCACGACGGGAGGCGTAGATGGCTACGGCCAGCGGCCCGGTGAACTCGAGGGCAACGGCAATCCCCAGCGGCACAGTGCGCAATGACATATAGAAGAGGAAGTTCATGCCGCCCAGTGCCATGCCGTAAACGATGACCGTGCGCAGGGATTTGGCGGTCAGCCTGGCTCGCCAGGGACGTAGTATCAACAGCATGATTACACTGGCGAAGATCAGGCGCAGCGTAGTGGTTCCCTGAGCGCCAACGATGGGGAACATGCTTTTGGCCAGTGAGGCGCCGGACTGGATTGATGCCATGGCTATTAATAGCAGGCCAACCGGGAACAGCATTGAGGCAAGAGAGCGTGGCTGGTCATTCATCGCGCGGCATCGTCCAAGGTAAAAAGCAGGGTTTTATTTTGGTATTGGGCAATATACTGCGCATTCGTTACCGTTACGTCTATATAGAGGGGGATTTTTCCCTGCTTCGATAGAAAAGCGAAATTAACGGTTGACGGCAGATTTCAGATGTCTATAATTCGCCCCACTTCCGGCGCAGTCGAAACGGAAAACTCCTTGAGATTCAATGAGTTATGTAGGTTTCGGCAGTGGGTTGCTTCAGTTCATCGAAGCCAGAAAGAAGTTGAAAAAGAGGTGTTGACAGCAGCGTGTAACGCTGTAGAATTCGCCTCCCGCTGACGAGAGATCGGAAGCGCAAGTGGTTGAAGTTGTTGAAGAAATCTTCGAGAACTTCTGAAAATAATCACTTGACAGCAAATGAGGCTGCTGTAGAATGCGCGCCT
>NZ_MOBX01000014.1:300815-1022722 GCF_003732425.1 Pseudomonas fluorescens | reverse complement strand
AAACCATGTCCCCGGTCTCAAACGTAAAGGATGTACCCGGTCTTTACCCACCCTAGCCCTCTCCCGGAGGGAGAGGGGACTGACCGTGGTGTTTGGGAGAGCTACGCCGACGTGCGATACCGAGTTGAACTCAGATTCTGAAAAGCTCACAAATCGGCTCCCTCTCCCTCGGGAGAGGGCTGGGGTGAGGGGGAAATCCATCACAAAACAAAAGCCGACCACGCCGCGCTCCTCACCACTCAACAGGATGAGCGTTAGCTCGGCTGCAGCTCTTGATCTTGATCCACGGGCGACGTCGGAAGGCTGAGTGGAGGGATTGATCCGGGCGTGGGAGCGCAGCGACCGTTTGGCGCAGCCAAACACAGCGAGAGGAGGTGCAGCGAAGCAAACCGTAGGCGCTGCGCCCGGATCGATCCCGGAGCGAAGGAACCCCGAGCCTCAGCGAGCGGGCCGCACGTAGGAGCAAGCCTTTTTGGTTACTTTTTCGGCGTTTGGAAAAAGTGACCCGCCGTAAGGGCGGAACCCTAAGCAGCCATTACCGCAGCAACGGATATACACCCAATCAAAAAAACACACTCAAGTCCGATAACCGCCCACAAAAAATGCCCCGATCTCTCAACCGGGGCATTCAGCAAAACGTTTAAACAAGCATCAAGCGATCAATGCGAAACCGCCCCACTCGCCCCCAACCCAGTCTGCGAACGCACAAACTGTGGGAAGAACAGAGCCCGCTCATTGTCCGCAGCCGCCGACTTGTCAGTAATCGAGAAGAACCAGATCCCCACAAAGGCAATGATCATCGAGAACAACGCCGGGTACTCGTAAGGGAATATCGCCTTCTCGTGATGCAGGATCTGCACCCAGATGGTAGGGCCGAGGATCATCAGACCCACCGCACTCACCAGCCCCAGCCAGCCGCCAATCATTGCGCCACGAGTGGTCAGCTTCTTCCAGTACATCGAAAGCAGCAGTACCGGGAAGTTGCAGCTCGCCGCGATCGAGAACGCCAGGCCAACCATGAACGCGATGTTCTGGCTTTCGAACAGAATACCCAAGCCAATCGCCAGCACCGCCAAGGCGATAGTGGTGATCTTCGAGACGCGAATCTCATCCTTCTCGTTCGCCTTGCCCTTTTTGATCACACTGGCATACAGGTCGTGAGACACCGCCGATGCACCGGCCAGCGTCAGACCCGCCACAACCGCCAGAATGGTCGCAAACGCTACGGCCGAGATAAAGCCAAGGAAGATGCTGCCGCCAACCGCGTTGGCCAGGTGCACCGCCGCCATGTTATTGCCGCCGAGCAGAGCGCCCGCTGCATCTTTAAAGGCCGGATTGGTGCTGACCAACAGAATCGCGCCGAAGCCGATGATGAAGGTCAGGATGTAGAAGTAGCCGATGAAACCGGTTGCGTACAGCACGCTCTTACGCGCTTCTTTGGCGTCGCTCACAGTGAAGAAGCGCATCAGGATGTGCGGCAGGCCCGCAGTACCGAACATCAACGCCAGACCCAGGGAGAACGCCGAGATCGGATCTTTCACCAGACCGCCCGGGCTCATGATCGCCTCACCTTTCGGGTGAACCTTGATCGCCTCGGAAAACAGCATGTTGAAGTCGAAGTTGACGTGCTTCATCACCATCACAGCCATGAAGGAGGCACCGGACAGCAGCAACACCGCCTTGATGATCTGCACCCAGGTGGTCGCCAGCATGCCGCCGAACAATACGTACATGCACATCAGCACACCGACCAGGATCACCGCAATGTGGTAATCGAGGCCGAACAACAGCTGGATCAGCTTGCCGGCACCGACCATTTGCGCGATCAGGTAGAACGCCACCACCACCAGCGAACCGCAGGCCGAAAGCGTGCGGATCTGGGTTTGCCCGAGGCGGTAGGACGCCACGTCGGCAAAGGTGTATTTGCCCAGGTTACGCAGGCGCTCGGCGATCAGGAACAGAATGATCGGCCAGCCCACCAGGAAGCCGATCGAGTAGATCAGGCCATCGTAGCCGGAGGTGAACACCAGCGCGGAAATCCCCAGGAAGGACGCCGCCGACATGTAGTCACCGGCAATCGCCAGACCGTTCTGGAACCCGGTGATCTTGCCGCCCGCCGCATAGTAGTCGGCCGCCGAATTGTTTTTCTTCGAAGCCCAGTAGGTGATGTAGAGCGTCGCACCAACGAACGCCACGAACATCAGGATCGCCGGAATGTTCAGCGGCTGTTTGGCCACCTCCCCCGTCAACGCGTCAGCCGCCCAGACATTGGGCGCGAAAGCCGCAACACTCAATAGAGCCAGTAGACGCCGGATCATTGCTGAGCCTCCTTGAGAATCGCATTGTTCAGGTCGTCAAACTCGCCATTGGCGCGGCGCACGTAGATCCCGGTGAGGATGAATGCTGAAAGAATCAGTCCGACACCGATCGGAATGCCCCAGGTAATCGAGGATTCAGGACTGAGTTTGGCGCCCAGTATGTGAGGCCCGTAAGCGATCAAAAGGATGAAGCCAGAGTAGAGCCCGAGCATGATCGCCGAGAGTATCCAGGCGAACTTTTCCCTTTTTCGCACCAGCTCCTTGAATCGGGGACTGTTTTGAATCGAGAGGTAAATGCTGTCGTTCATTGTTTTTATCCTCGCAGCACAGATTATTGTTGGAACATAGCTAATGTATGCGGCTGCGAGCGCGGGAACAGACGACCTTAGTAGTAGAACGCCATGACACTTTTGCCAATTTCCGGTACACACAAAACAACTGTAGGAGTGAGCCTGCTCGCGATGGCGTTTTATCAGTCGATATTTTCATCAGCTGACGGGACGCTATCGCGAGCAGGCTCACTCCTACAGGGGTAAAGCGGGGTGGCGGTTATTTGGTCCAGTCAGCCACGCGATCCGGGTGTTTGGCGACCCAATCCTTGGCCGCGGCTTCAGGCTTGGCACCGTCCTGAATCGCCAGCATCACTTCGCCGATTTCGTCCTTCGACGCCCACTGGAAGTTCTTCAGGAACTTGGCCACTTCCGGCGCCTTGGCGTCGAGTTCCTTGCTGCCGATGCTGTTCACGGTTTCAGCTGCGCCGTACACGCCTTTCGGGTCGTCGAGGAAGCGCAGTTTCCACTTGGCAAACATCCAGTGCGGCACCCAACCGGTGACGGCGATGGACTCGTTTTTCTTCTCGGCACGGGTCAGTTCGGCGATCATGCCGGCGCCGGAACTGGCCTTGAGGGTGTATTTGTCGAGGCCGTAATCCTTGATCGCCTGATCGGTCTTGAGCATTACGCCTGAACCGGCATCGATGCCGACGATGCGGTTCTTGAAGGTGTCGTCGGTTTTCAGGTCTTCGATGGACTTGGCTTTTACATACTCCGGCACGATCAGGCCGATTTTTGCATCCTTGAAGTTCGGGCCGTAATCGACGACCTGATCTTTGTTCTTCGTCCAGTATTCGCCGTGGGTCACCGGCAGCCAAGCGGAGAGCATGGCGTCGAGTTTGCCGGTGGCCACGCCTTGCCACATGATCCCGGTAGCGACGGCTTGAAGCTTCACGTCGTAGCCAAGTTTCTGCTTGATCACTTCGGCCGCCACGTGGGTGGTCGCGACGCTGTCGGACCAGCCGTCAACGTAACCGATGTTCAGGGTCTGTTTCTCTGCGCTGGCGAAAGTAGAGCTCATCGCAAGCACCAGAGCAGCACTTGCGCCTAAAAGTCGTCGCATCTTCATCGTTACTTCCCCGAAATGCTGCGCCCGACGGATGACGGGCGGCGTCAACGTATTGTTATGGTGCACGGCGCCCCCATCACGCCTGACCGCAAACTCGTTAGAACATCAGCGGAGTACTGATGGTTTGATCATCAACCTCACGCCACAGTCGACCTGCTCTGCCAGCGACCTCAAGACAACGAGAAACGACATCACAAGGCCATTAATGGCGTCGGAATATTTGACGCCAGACAATCCGCCCGAACTTTGCATGCCTAAATCATGCGAGCCACCTACCCCCTTATAAATGCAGGTAACATGCGTCGCTTTGCAGCCACTCGGCCTGACCATGTCCGCGACTTCCCGTTTTCCTTTTCTGCCCTATCTCTTCGCCTGCCTGCTGGGGCTGTTTGCCCTCGGTGGCTTCTGGTACGGCCTCGGCCAACCGGTGATCCTGCCCGACGCCGCGACCCCGACGCATAAATTGCAGTGCGCCTCCTACACCCCGTTCGATAAAGACCAATCGCCGTTCGACGTGCCGTTCAAGCTGCGCCCGGAGCGCATGGACGCGGATCTCGCGTTGCTGGCAACACGCTTCGAGTGCATTCGCACCTATTCGATGACGGGGCTTGAGGCGCTGCCGGAGCTAGCGCGCAAACATGGTCTGAAATTGATGATCGGCGCCTGGGTCAACAGCAACCCGGTGGACACCGAGAAAGAAGTCGACCTGTTGATCAAATCGGCCAACGCCAACCCGGACGTGGTCAGCGCGGTGATCGTCGGTAACGAAGCGTTGCTGCGCAAGGAAGTCACGGGTGCGCAACTGGCGAAGCTGATCAATAAGGTCAAGAGCCAGGTCAAGCAACCGGTCACCTACGCCGATGTCTGGGAGTTCTGGCTCAAGCATCCGGAAGTCGCGCCAGTGGTGGATTTCCTGACCATTCACCTGCTGCCGTACTGGGAGGATGATCCGTCGAACATTGACGTCGCCCTGCAACATGTCGCCGATGTGCGTCAGGTGTTCGGCAATAAATTCGCACCGAAAGACGTGATGATTGGCGAAACCGGCTGGCCGAGCGAAGGCCGCCAGCGCGAGACCGCCCTGCCGAGCCGGGTCAACGAGGCCAAGTTCATTCGTGGCTTTGTCGCGATGGCCGAGAAGGAAGGCTGGCGTTACAACCTGATCGAAGCGTTTGACCAACCGTGGAAGCGCGGCAGTGAAGGCGCGGTCGGTGGGTATTGGGGCTTGTTTGACGCCGATCGTCAGGACAAGGGCGTGCTGGCCGGACCGGTGACCAACGTACCGTATTGGAAGGAATGGCTGGCGGTCGGCGGGTTGATTTTCCTTGGCACGCTGATCCTTGGCGGTCGCGTTCGCACCACGCGTTCGGCGCTGGTGTTGCCGTTGTTGGGCGCCCTCGCCGCTTGCTCGATTGGCGCCTGGGGTGATCTGGCACGGGTAACCACGCGGTTTGCCAGTGAGTGGGTGTGGGTTGGCTTGCTGACGGCGTTGAATCTGTTGGTGCTGGCGCACGCCGCATTGACGCTGAGTGCGCGCACGGGCTGGCGTGAACGGGCGTTCAATCTGCTGGAGCGTCGCGCTGGGTGGCTGGTAGCGGCGGCTGGTTTTGCAGCGGCAGTGATGATGCTGGAGATGGTATTCGATCCGCGTTATCGCAGCTTTGCGAGCATGGCGTTTGTGCTGCCGGCGCTGGTTTATCTGTGCCGGCCGGTCAGCGTGCCGCGTCGCGAGATTGCGCTGCTGACCTTTATTGTTGGCGCCGGCATTGCGCCGCAGCTGTATCAGGAAGGTTTGCAGAATCAGCAGGCGTGGGGTTGGGCCTTGGTCAGCGTGTTGATGGTGGCTGCTTTGTGGCGCTGCCTGCGTGTTCGCAGCTGCTGATCGTCAGAGTGGCATCAGGCCTCTTCGCGAGCGGGCTCGCTCCCACATTGGATCTGTGGCGTTCACAAATTCCCTGTGGAAGCGAGCCTGCTCGCGAAGACTGACTGTCAGGCAGTACGGGACTCGCGGACCAACCGCAACCCGGCAATCACCAACGCAAACACCGCCAGCGTGGTGTTGTACAACGCCAGCGCCGGCACCCCGAACACCAGCGCCAGCACCGCAAGCCACCACCCTGCACGTCCGGGCACGATAAAACCGATCAACGCCGCACCCAGTGCCGCCCAGCCCAACACCTTGAAGTGAATCATCAAGCCCAGGTTCGAACGCACCTGACATTCCCAGCGGCTGGCCTCCTCGACGCAGATGCCCACCCACTTTCCGTCTTCCATAAAGCCATAACGCGCGCCATAACTGGCGGCCAGCCACAACGGCAACAGAACGAACAGCAAAATCACGGGCAAACGGCGGGACATGAAACACTCCAATCTTCGGAAATCGACGGCCAGCTTAATCTGCCGCCAGCCGTGCGCAAGAACTAACAACTGTTAACTGTTCATTCAGGGCGTGCAAAGTGTATCGTCCAGCTACTATTACTCCGAATTCTGCCTGTTTGGTGCCGCACCATGGCACTTTGGCGCAACCCCGGTGGTCATAGCCTGCGAACTTCATTCGGCACCTTCCTCTAAGGGATCTAGTCATGCTCCGTTCCTTGCGCTTCGCCGCGCTGTTCAGCGGCCTTATTCTGAGTGCGTCCGCACTGGCGGTGGATATCGACGCCGCCAGTTATGGCTACCCCCTGACCAACCCGTTCGAGGCGACCATCGCCACGACTCCGCCGGACTTGCGCCCGGAACTGCCGCTGGATGACGACATCAATCAGTCCGATCGCAGCCTCAGCCTGCGCCCGGAACGCGAGTTCATCCTGCCGGACAACTTCTGGGCGGTGAAAAAGCTTACCTACCGCATCGCCACCCAGGACAAACCGGCACCGCTGATTTTCCTGATTGCCGGCACCGGCGCGCGCTATGACAGCACGCTCAACGAATACCTGAAAAAGCTCTACTACAAGGCCGGCTACCACGTCGTGCAGTTGTCGTCGCCGACCAGCTTCGACTTCATCAGCGCCGCGTCACGCTTCGCCACCCCGGGCGTAACCAAGGAAGACGCCGAAGACATGTACCGGGTGATGCAGGCGGTGCGCGCGCAAAACCCGAAACTGCCGGTGACCGAGTATTACCTGACCGGCTACAGCCTTGGCGCCCTCGATGCCGCCTTCGTGGCGCATCTGGACGAAACGCGCCGCAGCTTCAACTTCAAGAAAGTCCTGCTGCTCAATCCGCCGGTCAACCTCTACACCTCGGTGACCAACCTCGACAAGTTGGTCCAAACCGAAGTTAAAGGCATCAACAACAGCACCACATTCTATGAGCTGGTGCTGTCCAAGCTGACCCGCTACTTCCAGCAGAAAGGCTACATCGACCTCAACGATGCCCTGCTCTACGACTTCCAGCAGTCCAAGCAACACCTGACCAACGAACAGATGGCGATGCTGATTGGCACCTCGTTCCGCTTCTCGGCGGCCGACATTGCCTTCACTTCGGACCTGATCAACCGTCGCGGCCTGATCACCCCGCCGAAATTCCCGATCACTGAAGGCACCAGTCTCACGCCGTTCCTCAAGCGCGCGCTGCAGTGCGACTTCGACTGCTACCTGACCGAGCAAGTGATTCCGATGTGGCGTGCGCGCACCGATGGCGGCAGCCTGTTGCAACTGATCGATCAGGTCAGCCTGTATGCGCTCAAGGATTACCTGCACGACAGCCCGAAAATTGCTGTCATGCACAACGCCGACGACGTGATCCTCGGCCCGGGCGACCTCGGTTTCCTGCGTAAAACATTCGGTGATCGCCTGACCGTTTACCCACTGGGCGGCCATTGCGGCAACCTTAACTACCGCGTCAACAGCGACGCCATGCTGGAGTTCTTCCGTGGCTAAATATCTCCTGCTGATGGCAGCGCTCCTCTGCGCAGGCGTGGCCCAGGCCGACAACAGTAAAGCCAACGCGCCGGTCGTCGTCGACAGCGACGGCTTCAAGGAGCCGCTGTCCAAACTCAAGTTCAACCCGGGGCTGGATCAGCGCGAATTCGAGCGCTCAACGCTCAATGCGCTGAACGTCTACGACCCGCTGGAGTCGTGGAACCGCCGGGTTTACCACTTCAACTATCGCTTCGACCAATGGGTGTTCCTGCCGGTGGTCGATGGCTATCGCTACATCACGCCAAGCTTCGTGCGTACGGGTGTGAGCAACTTCTTCAACAACCTCGGTGATGTACCGAACCTGGTCAACAGCCTGTTGCAGTTCAAAGGCCAGCGTTCGATGGAAACCACCGCGCGCCTGCTGCTCAACACCACCATCGGCATCGCCGGCCTGTGGGATCCGGCTACCGCCATGGGCCTGCCGCGTCAGAGCGAAGACTTCGGCCAGACCCTGGGCTTCTACGGTGTACCGGGCGGCGCCTACTTCGTACTGCCAATCCTCGGCCCGTCGAACATCCGCGACACCGCCGGCCTTGCCGTGGACTACACCGCCGAATCGGCGATCAACTTCCTCAACGTTTCGGAAGTCAGCTCCAACCACCCGGAAATCTGGGCCCTGCGCGCGGTCGACAAGCGCTACCAGACCAGCTTCCGCTACGGTCAACTGAACTCACCGTTTGAGTACGAGAAAGTACGTTACGTGTACACCGAGGCGCGTAAGTTGCAGGTTGCCGAGTAGTTTTCGGCAGGTACAAAAAAGGGCCATTCGATGCGAGTCGAATGGCCCTTTTTCATGGCACAACACAGATCAAACCGTAGGAGTGAGCCTGCTCGCGATAGCGGTGTGTCAGGCAACACTTGTGGGGCTGATACACCGCTATCGCAAGCAGGCTCACTCCTACAAGGTTTTTGTGTTGAATGTCAGTTTTTCAGGGCTTTCCAGATCTTGCCGACAACGGCAACAACCGCCAACACCACCGCACCAGCGATGATCCCCGCCACACCATTGAGCAACATCGGCACCGCAAACCCGGCACTACCCGCCGCTGCGCCAACGCCTTCAATCCAGTGATGCACGACCGGCACACCGTGGGTGAGGATGCCGCCGCCGACCAGGAACATCGCCGCCGTACCGACCACCGACAAGGTTTTCATCATGTACGGCGCGGCGCTGAGGATCGCGCTGCCGATTTTCTTGGCGAACTGCCCGGGCTTCTGGGTCAGCCACAACCCGAGGTCGTCGAGCTTGACGATACCCGCCACCAACCCGTAAACGCCGACAGTCATGACGATGGCGATGCCGGACATCACAATCACTTGCTGCGTCAGCGAAGCATCCGCCACGGTGCCCAAGGTGATCGCGATAATCTCTGCCGAGAGGATGAAGTCAGTGCGAATCGCGCCCTTGATCTTGTCCTTCTCGTACGCCACCAGATCCGTCGCCGGATCGGCCACCGCTTCGGTGAGTTGCGCATGCTCGGCCTCATCTTCGGCCTTGCTGTGCAAGAACTTGTGCGCCAGCTTCTCGAATCCCTCGAAGCACAGATACGCACCGCCAACCATCAACAGCGGCGTTACCAGCCACGGTACGAACGCACTGATCGCCAGCGCCGAAGGCACCAGAATCAATTTATTGACGAACGAGCCCTTGGCCACGGCCCACACCACCGGAATTTCCCGCTCGGCACGCACACCGGAGACCTGCTGGGCATTGAGCGCCAGGTCGTCGCCGAGTACACCGGCGGTCTTCTTGGCGGCCATTTTGCTCATCAACGCCACGTCATCCAGCACGGTGGCAATATCGTCGACCAGCACCAGCAAACTGCTTCCTGCCATGAATCCTGTTTCCTTTTATGTATGAATGGTGCGAAGCATAACGCGACCACGGACCACGCGGGGCATTCTTGAGCGCCGCGCGAGGCCGGTGCTACCATGCGCAACCGCCAGAACAGGCAAGGAACCACCGGGTTTATGAGCACAATCCGCGAGCGCAACAAAGAACTGATCCTGCGTGCCGCCAGTGAGGAGTTTGCCGACAAGGGCTTCGCTGCGACCAAAACCAGCGACATCGCCGCCAAGGCGGGATTGCCCAAGCCCAATGTCTACTACTACTTCAAGTCCAAGGAAAACCTTTACCGCGAGGTGCTGGAAAGCATCATCGTGCCGATTTTGCAGGCCTCGACGCCGTTCAATCCGGACGGCGTGCCGAGCGAAGTGCTGAGCGGCTACATCCGCTCGAAGATCCGTATCTCCCGCGACCTGCCCTTCGCCTCGAAAGTATTTGCCAGCGAAATCATGCACGGCGCCCCGCACCTGAGCGCCGATCTGGTCGAGCAGCTCAACGGCCAGGCCAAACACAACATCGACTGCATCCAGAGCTGGATCGACCGCGGCCAGATCGCCCCGATCGACCCTAATCACCTGATGTTCAGCATCTGGGCCGCGACCCAGACCTACGCCGACTTCGACTGGCAGATTTCTGCGGTCACCGGCAAGGACAAGCTGGACGAGGCGGATTATGAAGCGGCGGCGCAGACGATTATCCGGTTGGTGTTGAAGGGATGTGAGCCGGATCAGTAAGACCGCGTTCACCGCTTCGCGAGCAGGCTCGCTCCCACATTGGATCTGTGGCGTTCGCAAATCCCCTGTAGGAGCGAGCCTGCTCGCGAATGGCGACAACACCGAATAACGGCTAAACCCAAACCGCATCCCACAATGGATAGTCGCCAACTTTCTCAACCAGCCCAGCTCGCAACGGGTTAGCCACGATATACCGAGCCAACTTCACCAGATCTTCCTCTCTGCGCAATGCACGATCATGAAAGCCTGATTGCCAAAGGCTGGTCTGTCGACCGGTCGCGAGTTTCACGGCTTTGGTGCTGAGAGATTTGGTTCGTTGCATCAACTCGCCAAGCGAACCGCGCTTCAATTCAATCAGCCAGTGAAAATGATCTGGCATGACAACCCAGGCCAACGTGTTGGCAAACCCCATTTCCTCTGCGACGCGAAATTGGCTGACGACCATTCGACCCACTGCAAAGTCGCTGAATACAGGTTGCCTTCCCGCCGTATTGGTAGTCAGTAGGTAGATGCGGTTGTGTTCGGAGTAGCGACCGATGCGCAAACGATTTGAAGCAGATAGATCCAGCATTCCTTTGCCTTTTCATGTCCTGATTATGAAAAGGCTAGTTCAGTGGATTTCCGAGCAAGCGTCAGACTTTTAGCAAGATGTGTACGGAAGATCGCCTTCGCGAGCAGGCTCGCTCCCACAGGGGGACTTGGGGTATTCAGACATTTTGTGTCGAACCACAGATCCAGTGTGGGAGCGAGCCTGCTCGCGAAGGCGGTTAATCAGGCACTAACGATCAGGAAGCCACCCCCGCATCCGCCCGCAACGCCAACGCCTCCACCGCCCTGATCGCCACCTGCTCATCAATATCCGACAGATCGCCGCTGATCCCGATCGCGCCCAACACATTCCCCGCCTGATCCCGAATCAACACACCGCCCGGTGCCGGCACGACGCTGCCCTGGCCCATGCTGTTCAGCGCAGCAATGAAGGCCGGGCGTTGTTGGGCGTCGAGTGCCAGCAGGCGTGAGCCTTTGCCCAGGGCGATGGCGCCCCAGGCTTTGCCGATGGCGATGTTCGGGCGCAGCAGGCTGGCGCCGTCTTCGCGCTGCAGGGTGATCAGGTGACCGCCGGTATCGAGTACCGCGATGGTCAGCGGCGCGGCGTTGATGCCGCGCCCTGCATTGATGGCTTCGTTGACCAGGTTGACTGCGACTTTCAAGGTTAAAGCGCTCATGGTGCCGTCCTCATTTTGTTATAGGGAAAGTCGTGGACCTGCGCTTTTGTGCCGCAGGCCGATGCAACAAATAGAACACAATGAATTATTTTTTTGTATACAATAATTCTCGAAAAGCGCCACATGCGACGAAAAGCCACAGTCAGACTGGCTTCCGACGAATGAAACAGGCGCTTGAGAAAATGGATTGACCTGCGCCGTCCGCCGTGAATACACTCTGCGCAAAGCCACTTGTATACAATTACAAAACGTAAAGAGGCACAAAACCATGAGCAAAATGAGAGCAATCGAAGCCGCCGTTCTGGTGATGCGCCGTGAAGGGGTTGATACCGCTTTTGGCATCCCGGGCGCTGCCATCAACCCGCTGTACTCCGCCTTGCAGAAAGTCGGTGGCATCGATCACGTCCTCGCTCGCCACGTTGAAGGCGCCTCGCACATGGCCGAGGGCTACACCCGCACCAAGGCCGGCAACATCGGCGTGTGCATCGGCACTTCCGGCCCTGCCGGTACCGACATGGTCACCGGGCTCTACAGCGCCTCGGCCGACTCGATCCCCATCCTCTGCATTACCGGCCAGGCACCCCGCGCCCGTATGCACAAGGAAGACTTCCAGGCGGTGGACATCACCAGCATCGTCAAGCCAGTCACCAAGTGGGCGACCACTGTTCTGGAGCCGGGCCAAGTGCCTTATGCGTTCCAGAAAGCGTTCTTTGAAATGCGCTCCGGCCGTCCAGGTCCGGTGCTGATCGACCTGCCGTTCGACGTGCAGATGGCCGAAATCGAATTCGACATCGATGCTTACCAGCCGCTGCCATTGGCCAAACCGACCGCGACCCGCGTGCAGGTCGAGAAAGCTTTGGCGCTGCTCGATCAGGCTGAGCGTCCATTGCTGGTGGCCGGTGGCGGCATCATCAACGCCGATGCCAGCGATCTGCTGGTCGAGTTCGCTGAACTGACCGGCATCCCGGTGATCCCGACCCTGATGGGCTGGGGCACCATCCCGGACGATCACCCGTTGATGGTCGGCATGGTCGGTCTGCAGACGTCGCACCGTTACGGCAACGCGACGATGCTGAAATCCGATGTGGTGTTGGGTATCGGTAACCGCTGGGCCAACCGCCACACCGGTTCGGTTGACGTTTACACCGAAGGTCGCAAGTTCATTCACGTCGACATCGAAGGCACCCAGATCGGCCGCGTGTTCACGCCGGATCTGGGCATCGTTTCCGACGCCGCTGCAGCACTGACCGTGTTCATCGAAGTGGCCCGTGAATGGCAAGCCGCCGGCAAGCTGAAAAACCGCAGTGCCTGGCTGCAAGATTGCCAGCAGCGCAAAGCCAGCCTGCACCGCAAGACCCACTTCGACAACGTACCGGTCAAACCGCAACGCGTTTACGAAGAAATGAACCAGGTGTTCGGCAAGGACACCTGCTACGTCAGCACCATTGGTCTGTCGCAGATTGCCGGCGCGCAGTTCCTGCACGTCTACAAGCCGCGTCACTGGATCAACTGCGGCCAGGCCGGCCCGTTGGGCTGGACCATTCCGGCAGCGCTGGGCGTGGTGAAGGCCGATCCGAGCCGGAAAGTCGTGGCCCTGTCGGGGGACTATGACTTCCAGTTCATGATCGAAGAACTGGCGGTCGGCGCTCAGTTCAAACTGCCGTACATCCACGTCGTGGTGAACAACTCGTACCTGGGCCTGATCCGTCAGGCCCAGCGCGGGTTCGAAATGGACTACTGCGTGCAGCTGTCCTTCGATAACCTGAACGCGCCGGAACTCAACGGTTACGGGGTTGACCACATCGCAGTGGCTGAAGGCCTTGGCTGTAAGGCACTGCGTGTGTTCGAACCGTCGGAAATCGCCCCTGCCCTGCGCAAGGCCGAACAGATGATCGAAGAGTTCAAGGTGCCAGTGATCGTCGAGATCATTCTGGAGCGTGTGACCAACATCTCCATGGGCACCGAGATCAACGCCGTCAACGAATTCGAAGACCTGGCGCTGGTCGGCAACGATGCGCCAACGGCGATTTCGCTGCTTGATTAACTGCTGACCGCTCTCCCTGTGGGAGCAAGCTATGTGGCGAGGGAGCTTGCTCCCGCTGGGGCGCGAAGCGGCCCGAAAAATCCAGGGTCTGCTACGCAGCCCAGCGGGAGCAAGCTCCCTCGCCACACAAGCTCGCTCCCACAAGGGGAACCTCACAAGATTTACGGGAGACCACCATGCCGCGTTTCGCAGCCAACCTGTCCATGCTGTTCACCGAACAGGATTTCCTTGCCCGTTTCGACGCCGCCGCCAAGGCCGGTTTCAGCGGTGTCGAGTACCTGTTCCCGTACGACTTCAGCTCCGCCGAAATCAAGGCCAGGCTTGACGCCAACGGTCTGACCCAAGTGCTGTTCAACCTGCCGGCCGGTGACTGGGCCAAGGGCGAACGCGGCATTGCGTGCCTACCGGACCGCGTTGAAGAATTCCGCGCCGGTGTCGATCTGGCCATCGCTTACGCGCAAGTGCTGGGCAACACCCAGGTCAACTGCCTGGCCGGTATCCGTCCGCAAGGCGTGGACGATGCCACGGTGGAAAAAACCTTCGTTGCCAACCTCAAGTACGCCGCCGACAAGCTGCAGGCAGCGGGCATCAAACTGGTGATGGAAGCGATCAACACCCGCGACATCCCGGGCTTCTATCTGAACAACACGGCGCAAGCCCTGTCGATTCGCGAACAGGTCGGCAGCGCCAATCTGTTCCTGCAATACGACATCTATCACATGCAAATCATGGAAGGCGATCTGGCCCGCACACTGCAATCGCACTTGGGCGAGATCAACCATGTGCAGCTCGCGGACAACCCGGGCCGCAACGAACCGGGCACCGGTGAAATCAACTACCGCTTCCTGTTCGAACACCTCGACCGCATCGGTTATCAGGGCTGGGTAGGTTGCGAATACAAGCCGCTGACCACCACTGAAGCGGGCCTGGGCTGGTTGAAGTCGCACAACGCAATTTAAGAACACTGCAAAACCCTTGTGGCGAGGGAGCTTGCTCCCGCTCGGCTGCGAAGCAGTCGTAAACCCTGCAAACCGATTTTGCCTGACACACCACAGTGGCTGGTTTTGGGGGTGCTTCGCGCCCCAGCGGGAGCAAGCTCCCTCGCCACAAAGGGTGTTCGGCACATTATTTGGCTACACAAAAACAAGAGGATTTTCTCATGGCTAAAATCGGATTTATCGGCACCGGCATCATGGGCCACCCAATGGCGGCGAACCTGCAGAAAGCCGGTCACAGCCTGTTCCTGTCGGCGCACCACGACGCCGCTCCTGCTGATCTGGTCGCCGCTGGCGCCGTTGCTCTGGCCAACCCGCGCGAAGTGGCGCAGGAAGCTGAATTCATCATCGTCATGGTTCCGGATACCCCACAGGTCGACGACGTGCTGTTCCGCGCTGACGGCATTGCCGCCGGTATCGGCAAAGGCAAAGTGGTGATCGACATGAGCTCAATCTCGCCAACCGCGACCAAGGCTTTCGCGGCGAAGATCAACGAGAAAGGCGCGCAATACCTCGACGCGCCAGTGTCCGGCGGTGAAGTCGGCGCAAAGGCCGCGACCCTGAGCATCATGGTCGGTGGCGACGCCGATGCCTTCGAACGCGCCCTGCCGCTGTTCCAGGCCATGGGCAAGAACATCACCCTGGTCGGTGGCAATGGCGACGGTCAGACCGCCAAAGTCGCCAACCAGATCATCGTTGCCCTGAACATTCAGGCCGTCGCGGAAGCCCTGCTGTTCGCTTCGAAAAACGGTGCCGATCCGGCCAAGGTGCGTGAGGCACTGATGGGCGGTTTCGCTTCGTCGAAGATTCTCGAAGTGCACGGCGAGCGCATGATCAAAGGCACCTTCGATCCAGGCTTCCGCATCAGCCTGCACCAGAAAGACCTGAACCTGGCCCTGCAAGGCGCCAAAGAGCTGAACATCAACCTGCCGAACACCGCCAACGCTCAGCAAGTGTTCAGCACCTGCGCAGCGATCGGTGGCAGCAACTGGGATCACTCGGCGCTGATCAAAGGTCTGGAACACATGGCCAACTTCTCGATTCGCGACAACAAATAAAGCCTACGCAAACCCTGTGGGAGCGAGCCTGCTCGCGAAAGCGGTTGCACATTCAACATCCATGTTGGCTGACACACCGCCTTCGCGAGCAGGCTCACTCCTACAAGGGATCTGAGTTGCCCTTTCGAATAACAAGAATTCCGGGAGCCCGCCATGTCGGTCGATCCGCAACAACTGCTGCGCGAGCTGTTTGCCACAGCCATCGACGCGGCGCATCCGAACCAAGTCCTCGAAGCCCATCTGCCTGCCGATCGCAGCGGCCGGGTGATCGTCATCGGCGCCGGCAAAGCCGCTGCGGCCATGGCGCAAGTGGTCGAGCGCTGCTGGGAAGGTGAAGTCACAGGCTTGGTGGTGACCCGTTACGGTCACGGCGCCCCGTGCGAAAAAATCGAAGTGGTCGAAGCCGCGCACCCGGTGCCGGATGCTGCCGGTCTGGCCGTGGCCAAGCGCGTGCTGGAACTGGTCAGCAACCTGACCGAAGACGACCGCGTGATCTTCCTGCTCTCTGGTGGCGGCTCGGCCCTGCTCGCCTTGCCGGCCGAAGGCATCACCCTTGCCGACAAGCAGTCGATCAACAAAGCCCTGCTCAAATCCGGCGCGACCATCGGCGAGATGAATTGCGTGCGCAAGCACCTCTCGGCGATCAAGGGCGGGCGTCTGGGCAAAGCCTGCTGGCCCGCCACTGTGTATACCTACGCGATTTCCGATGTACCGGGCGACCTCGCCACGGTCATCGCGTCCGGCCCGACCGTGGCCGATCCAAGCACTTCCGCCGAAGCGCTGGCGATCATCAAACGCTACGGCATCGAGATTCCCGCGTCCGTGCGTAACTGGCTGCAAAGCCCTGAGTCGGAAACCGTCAAACCCGGCGATCCGAGTCTGGCGCGCAGCCACTTCCAATTGATCGCCCGTCCTCAGCAATCGTTGGATGCCGCCGCAGTGAAATGCCGTCAGGCCGGTTTCAGCACGCTGATCCTCGGCGACCTCGAAGGCGAATCGCGCGAAGTGGCAAAAGTCCACGCCGGCATCGCCCGCCAGATCATCAATCACGGCCAGCCATTGGCCGCGCCGTGCGTGATTCTCTCCGGCGGCGAAACCACCGTGACCGTGCGCGGCAATGGCCGTGGCGGGCGCAACGCCGAATTTCTCCTGAGCCTGACCGACAGCCTCAAAGGCCAGCCCGGGGTTTATGCCTTGGCCGGTGACACCGACGGCATCGACGGCTCGGAAGACAACGCCGGCGCGATCATGACCCCGGACAGCTACGCCCGCGCCGCCGCCCTCGGCCTGAGCGCCAGCGATGAACTGGATAACAACAACGGCTACGGCTATTTCGAGGCGCTCGATGCGCTGATCGTCACCGAGCCGACCCGCACCAACGTCAACGACTTCCGCGCCATTCTGATACTTGAGAGCTGCAAATCATGACGCCTGATAAAAAGGTCAAAATCCTCGCCACCCTCGGGCCTGCTGTCGATGGCATCGCAGACATCCGTGAGCTGGTCGAGGCCGGGGTGAATATCTTTCGCCTGAACTTCAGCCACGGCGATCACGCCGACCACGCCAAGCGCTATCAGTGGATCCGCGAAGTCGAGCGCCAGCTCAACTACCCGCTGGGCATTCTGATGGACTTGCAGGGGCCGAAACTGCGCGTCGGCAAGTTCGCCGACGGCAAGGTGCAGCTGCATCGTGGCCAGGCGTTCCGCCTTGATCTCGACGCGACACCGGGCGATGAGCGCCGGGTGAACCTGCCGCATCCGGAGATCATTGCGGCGCTGGAAGCGGGCATGGATCTGCTGCTCGACGACGGCAAACTGCGTCTGCGCGTGGTCACCAAATACGCTGACGCGATCGATACCACCGTGCTCAATGGCGGCGAACTGTCGGACCGCAAAGGCGTCAACGTGCCGCAAGCGGTGCTCGACCTCAGCCCGCTGACTGCCAAGGATCGCCGCGACCTGAGCTTCGGTCTGGAACTGGGCGTGGACTGGGTTGCGCTGTCATTTGTGCAGCGTCCGCAGGACATCATCGAAGCCCGCGCATTGATCGGCGACAAGGCCTTTCTGATGGCAAAAATCGAGAAGCCTTCGGCGGTTGAACAACTGCGTGAAATCGCTGAGTTGAGCGACGCGATCATGGTGGCGCGTGGTGACCTCGGCGTGGAAGTGCCGGCCGAAAGCGTGCCGCAGATCCAGAAAAACATCATCACGACGTGCCGCGAACTCGGCAAACCGGTGGTGGTGGCGACGCAGATGCTTGAGTCGATGCGCTTCTCCCCTGCCCCGACCCGCGCCGAGGTGACTGACGTTGCCAACGCCGTGGCCGAGGGTGCCGATGCGGTGATGTTGTCGGCGGAAACCGCGTCCGGCGAATACCCGCTGGAAGCCGTGCAGATGATGAGCAAGATCATTCGCCAGGTGGAAAACGGCCCGGACTATCAGACGCAACTCGACGTCAGTCGGCCGAAGGCTGAAGCGACCGTTTCCGATGCGATCAGCTGCGCAATCCGGCGTATCAGCAACGTGCTGCCGGTGGCGGTGCTGGTCAACTACAGCGAGTCGGGCGCCTCAAGTCTGCGAGCGGCGCGGGAACGGCCGAAAGCGCCGATCCTCAACCTGACACCGAACCTGCAGACCGCGCGGCGTTTGAGCGTGGCGTGGGGCATTCATTCGGTGGTCAACGATCGCCTGCGGCAGGTCGACGAAGTCTGCTCGACCGCGCTGGAGATCGCTCAGGCACAGGGTATGGCCGAGCGCGGAGACACGCTGCTGATCACCGCCGGAGTGCCATTCGGCCAGCCGGGTTCGACTAACTCGCTGCGGATCGAAACGTTGATCTGACCCACCATAAAAGTGGGTGCATAACCTTGTGGCGAGGGGATTTATCCCCGTTCGGCTGCGCAGCAGTCGTCGCTTTTAAGGGTGTGACGGTTTCCACAGAGAAACCGCATTCTCCGATGGGGGGCCGCTTCGCAGCCCAACGGGGATAAATCCCCTCGCCACAGTGACTTGCAAGACCTTTTGATTTTCCAACTGCCCAGATTTTCTCAACATGCCCGCCAATCATTTCAACACCCACTGCCCCGACTGGGCCGAGGCTTTGCTCAACGGTTTCAGTCAAATATTCCTCCAGCGTCATCCGCTGTGCGGTCTGCTGTGCCTGTTGGCGATCCTGCTGACGGCGCCGGTGCTGTTCGCCGGTGCGCTGCTCGGTGCCGTCGCCGGTTTGCTCACCGCACAACGACGCAACTACGCCAAGGCCGATCGTCAGTCCGGACTGTTCAGCTACAACGGCGTGCTGCTCGGCCTGCTGCTGAGCCTGTATTTCCCTTGGTCGCCAATGTTGCCGCCGCTGATTCTCGCCGCTGGTGGCTTGAGCGCGATGGTCACACAGCAATGGCTCAAGCACGTATACCGCAGCCGCTCCTCCATACCGGCCTACACCTCGCCGTTCGTAGCGCTGAGCTGGATCCTTCTGCTGTTCGCCGAACCGTCGGCGCCAGTGGCGCACATCGAAATGAACACGCTGAACCTGCTCGCCGCTGAACTGCGCGGTTTGGGTCAGGTGATGTTCCTCGGTCATCCACTGGCCGGCGCACTGATCGCTGTCGGATTGCTGATCGCTGATCGCCGGGCATTCTGTTGGGCGATGCTGGCGTCTGCCATTGGCCTCGGCTCCAGCCTTCTGCACCACGAAACCAGCACTGCACTTTCAGGCCTCGGCAGTTACAACGCCGTGCTCGCCGCCCTCGCCTTCTCCGCGCAACGCCAACAACCGTGGCTGCCGCTGCTGGGTATCGTCCTCGCGCTGCTGGTCACACCGCTGTTTGCAGCCGTTGGCCTCGCCACGTTGACCGCGCCATTCATCCTCGCCTGCTGGCTGATTCGCGCCGGGATTCAGATGCTCGGCAAAGCCGTCGTCGAGCGTGCGCCTTGCGCTCACGGGGAGAATCAACCTAGGCTGCGCTGATCTTCGATTCAGGCGTTATCCATGGACAGCAGCAACAGTTGGCGCGAACGGCTTTACGTCATGATTTTCCAGAGCGACACCCTCGCCGGGCGTCGCTTCGACGGCATTTTGCTGTTGATCATCCTCGCCAGTCTGGTGATCGTGATGCTCGACAGTATCGACAGCATTCACCAGAACTACGCCGACGTGCTGGCCTACATCGAGTGGGGCTTCACGATCATCTTTCTCGGCGAGTACATCCTGCGTCTGTACTGCTCGCCCAAGCCGTTGCGCTACGCCTTCAGCTTTTACGGGCTGGTGGATCTGCTGGCGATCGTGCCCGGCATCCTCGCCCTGTATTACAGCGATGCGCAGTACCTGCTGATTATCCGCATTATTCGGATGCTGCGGATTTTCCGCGTGCTCAAGCTCAGCCCGTACCTCAAGCAAGCCAATTATCTGATGTCGGCGCTGCGTGGCAGCAAGCAGAAGATCGTGGTGTTTCTGGTCAGCGTCTGCACCCTGGTGACGGTGTTCGGCACGCTGATGTACGTGATCGAAGGCCCGGAACATGGCTTCACCAGCATTCCCAAAGGCATCTATTGGGCTATCGTCACGTTGACCACGGTGGGCTTCGGCGACATCGTGCCGAAGACCCCGCTGGGTCAGGTGATTTCGTCACTGGTGATGATCACCGGTTACTCGATCATCGCCGTACCGACCGGGATTTTCACCGCCGAACTGGCCAATGCCATGCGCGGCGAACAGCTGCAACACGATTGCCCGGTGTGCAAGAAAAACAGCCATGAGCATGGCGCAGCGTTTTGCTCGCGATGCGGCAATGCACTGTTCAAGAAACTGGAATAAGCAAAGAGCTTTTTAATCTTTAAACGACTATGCGCGCCCCGTTATAGTCAGTGGCAATTGAACATCACCCCCTGTAGGAGCTGCCGCAGGCTGCGATCTTTTGATCTTGATCTTGTAAAAAACAAAATCAAAAGATCGTCCGAACACGGCCCGAGCCTTCGGCAGCTCCTACATAAATAGATAACAAGGAATGCGCAGTGAAAAAACTCTTTGGCGCCTCACTTCTTGCCGCCGGCCTGGCCTTGGCCAACATCGCTCAGGCAGCCCCGACGCTGCTCAACGTTTCCTACGACGTGATGCGCGATTTCTATAAGGACTACAACACTGCGTTCCAGAAACACTGGCAGGCCGAGCACAACGAAAACATCACCGTGCAGATGTCCTTCGGCGGTTCGAGCAAGCAAGCGCGTTCGGTGATCGACGGCCTGCCGGCTGACGTCATCACCATGAACATGGCCACCGACATCAACGCCCTCGCCGACAACGGCAAACTGGTCCCGGAGAACTGGGTCACGCGCCTGCCGAACAACAGCGCGCCGTTCACCTCGGCCACGGTGTTCATCGTCCGCAAAGGCAACCCGAAAGCCCTGAAGGACTGGCCGGATCTGCTCAAGGACGGCGTGCAAGTGATCGTGCCAAATCCGAAAACCTCGGGTAACGGCCGCTACACCTACCTGTCGGCCTGGGGTTATGTGCTGAAGAACGGTGGCGACGAGAACAAGGCCAAAGACTTCGTCGGCAAACTGTTCAAGCAAGCGCCGGTGCTGGATACCGGTGGCCGCGCCGCCACCACGACCTTCATGACCAACCAGATCGGCGACGTGCTGGTGACCTTCGAAAACGAAGCGGAAATGATTGCCCGCGAGTTTGGTCGTGATCAGTTCGAAGTGATTTATCCGAGCGTTTCGGCCGAGGCTGAGCCGCCGGTATCGGTGGTCGACAAAGTGGTCGACAAAAAGGGCTCGCGCGCGGCGGCGGATGAGTACCTGAAGTACCTGTGGTCGCCGGAAGGTCAGGAGATTGCTGCAGCAAACTACCTGCGTCCGCGTGATCCGGCGGTGCTGGCGAAGCACACCGATCGTTTCCCGAAAGTTGATTTCCTCTCGGTTGAGAAGACCTTTGGTGACTGGCGCACCGTGCAGAAGACTCACTTCAATGATGGTGGGGTTTTCGATCAGATTTACAGCGGCCAGTAAGGCTTGAGCTGACATAAAAAGGCGACCCACAGTGGTCGCCTTTTTTATGGGTTTCCGAATGCAACACAAAACCAATGTAGGAGTAAGCCTGCTCGCGATAGCGTTCTATCGTTCAGCACATTTGGTGGCTGATAGACCGCTATCGCGAGCAGGGTCACTCCTACAGGGATTGTGCTCAGGCAGTTACATCGGTGGAGTGACGCCATCCTTACCGGCAGAAATCGATTGCGCCGTCAGTGTGCCATCCGCACCTTGCGTGACGAACGTAACGATCTTCACCCCAACCTTCAGCAAACTCCGATCCCCCGGCACCAGATTGACGATCGGCACATCCTCCGGCACCAGAATCTTCTGCTGCCCGCCCTTGTAGTTCACCGTCAGCACCCGCCCGTTGCTCACCACCAGATCGCCGACGCTGCCATTGGTCATGCTGCTGCCCTTGGCCAGATCAAACGGCCGATGGCCGTCGCCGCTGCCCGCCAGCTCCGGCGGGAATACATGCACCTCCAGCGCCTTGAGCGTGCCGTCCTCCTGTGGCATCGCCGCCGAACCAATGTAACTGCCGGGTTTGATGTCTTCGATATTGGCCAGGGTGACGGCGCGAACCTTGGTGTCGCCGGTCAACTGAATTACCACGTTCTCGCCGCTGTTGACGTGGACTTTCAAGCTGTCGGTGCTGACCCCGGTGATCTCGCCGCGCACACCGATGCGCATCCCCGGTGCGTCGGCGGCCTGTGCGCTCATTGCGCTCAGCAGGCTGATCAAAACCATCGTTGCGGTGTGGCGAAGCGTCTGACGAAACATTGCATTCCTCCGGTCATCAAAGTTGAACACGCCCGTTGCAAACATAAGCACGCTATCGAAGAGGATGTAAGTGAATGTATCATCGACCCTCAACGGTCGGACGCAAGGTTCGCCGATGGATGACATGCGATAGCCACCATTCATTGCGCAACGGAATAACTGATATCAACCGAAGGCGTCTTCTGCCCACCCGGTTTGCCCCATAGCCTTAGCGCATTCTTTCGCTGGATCGAGAAACCTTATGACCACCACCACTCACGCAATGACCCGAGGCATGGTGCTGCTGTTCGCCTTCTGCTGCGGCGCCATCGTTGCCAACATCTACTACGCGCAGCCGATCATCGGCCTGATCGCACCCGATATCGGTCTGAGCGACACCATGGCCAGCTTCATCGTCTCGCTGACGCAGATCGGTTATGCGCTGGGCCTGTTCTTTCTGGTGCCACTGGCGGATCTGCTGGAAAACCGGCGGTTGATGATCATCACCACGGTGGTGGCGATTGCCAGCCTGTTGGCGGCGGCGTTTACCGATCAGCCGAACGTGTTCCTGCTGATCTCGTTGCTGGTGGGCTTCAGTTCGGTGTCGGTGCAGATCCTGATTCCATTGGCTGCGCATCTGGCACCGGAAGAATCCCGTGGCCGGGTGGTCGGCGGGATCATGGGCGGCTTGTTGCTGGGTATACTGCTGGCGCGACCGGTGTCGAGTGTGGTCGCCGATCATTTGGGCTGGCGGGCGATGTTCATGATTGCCGCCGCATTGATGGCAGCGATCAGCGTGGTACTCGCGCTCACCGTGCCCAAGCGCCAGCCTGATCACAGCGCCACGTATGGCCAATTGATCGGTTCGCTGTGGACGCTTCTGCGCCAGCAACCGGTACTGCGTCAGCGTGCGTTTTATCAGGGCTGCATGTTCGCCACGTTCAGCTTGTTCTGGACTGCGGTGCCGCTGGAGCTGGCGCGCAACCATGGTTTGTCGCAAAGCGAGATCGCGATCTTCGCCCTGGTCGGCGCCATCGGTGCCATCGCCGCGCCGATCAGCGGACGCCTGGCCGACGCCGGCCACACCCGCATCGCCTCGCTGCTGGCCATGCTGTTCGCCAGCCTGAGCTTCCTGCCCGCCTTCATTCATCCGGCCTACAGCGTCATCGGCCTGGCCGTGACCGGTGTGGTGCTCGACTTCTGCGTGCAGATGAACATGGTCCTCGGCCAGCGCGCGGTGTATTCGCTGGACGCCAAAAGTCGTGGCCGTTTGAATGCGCTTTACATGACCAGCATCTTCATCGGCGGCGCCTTCGGCTCGTCGGTGGCCAGTGCGGTGTATGAGCATGGCGGCTGGTTGTGGATCGTGATTGTCGGCAGTGTGTTTCCGCTGTTGGCGTTGTTGCGGTTTTTGAGTGTTTCGCAGCGTGGTTCATTGGCGACGGCGTAAGGCGGCAAAAGCTTCGCGAGCAGGCTCGCTCCCACAGGGTATTCGCTGACCTGAGGGAGCGAGAACGCTCAATACCGAACCAGCTTCTCCATCGCCGCATCCGCCAGAAAGGAGGAGCGGCTTTTGACGTTGTGTTCGCGCACGTAACGATCGATACGCTGAATCACATAACCGGGCAGCGTTACGTTGACCTTTTCGGTTTTGCCGAGATAGGGCGAAATGTCCAGCTCCAGCATGCCCCATCCCATGTCGGCAAATTCCGGATTACTGCGATGAGCGGATGCCGAAGTCGGCATAGGAATCGACTTCCCGTCCGCCGCAATCTCCTGCAGCATGATGTGGGCGACTTCAACCGCAGCCTTGTAGGCATCTTCAAAGCTATCCCCTGCCGTTACCGCGCCGGGAATATCGGGGATCTGAATACCGATGGCGGTATTCTCGTCGCCCCATTCAATGCAGATTGGATATTGCATTACGGATCTCCTTCATAACTGGCTGGCGGGTTGTACAACCCGGCACGCCGCCTGATGCTTTTGACCGTCTCCAGTGGCAAATCCTTTTTCGGATGCGGGACGGGAATCGTGTTCGGGTTGTAGTGCCTGAAGATGTGATGACTGCCGGTCACCCGATCCAGCGTCCAGCCTGCCTCCTCCAACTCCTTGATCAATAGCCTGCTCTGCACCAACCGCCTCCTTGCCTTGATCTCACAAAAATAACTCTAGAGTTATATTTACTCAAGCACAGAAATGGGCAGAATGACGTCTGGTTGTTTTACAGGGTGTGATTGAAACCGCTAAACCCTCAGCTCTGTGCAGCACTTCATGAGCAATTTCTGTGAGCCCCCAACAGGCACACAGCAAAACGGCGATCCGAAGATCGCCGTTTTCATTTACTGCCCAAACTGCTTGCCCAGTCCCGGCGGCACGCCGTGGATGTTGGTGTCTTCCCACGGGCCATTGGGGCTGACCGAGCGGCTCCAGCCGTTGTTCCAGCGGTAGTAGGTGCGCTGGCGGTAGAAGGTGTTGGTCTGGTCGTCGAGCACGTAGACGCCGAGTTTCTGATCCCAGTGACTGTTGCCGCCCGGTGGTGGCGCGAAGCTGGCCGAAGTGCGCGGGACAGGTTTGGTCGGTTTGGCCGGGATGCTCTTGCCTGGGGTCGGCGAGGTCGACGGGGTCGGACTCGGTTGTGACGGCGGAATCGGCGGCAGGTTGGTGGTCGGTTCCGGTCGTTGCACCGCACATGCACTCAAGCCCAGGGCCAGTGTGAGGACTGTGATTCGGGCGATGGTGTGCATGGCGGTGCTTTCCTGTGGTGTCCGGCTATTTGTCCGGGCTGTCGATGGTCAGTTTTTGTAGCGCAGTGGTGCTGCTGGCCAGAGGGCCGCTGCGACCGACCCACTCGCCGGCGGTCGGTTGGCCGGCGCGGGAGATGCGCGCAACCAGTTGGACTTCAGGGAAGTTCGACAGTTTCAACTGCGGCATCATTGCGTCGGCATCGCCCAGTTCAACGGTCACCGGCAGATCGGCCACGGTCAGGCGTTTGGCGGCCAGCGGTGCCGGCGGGCCGGACGTGGCGCGGGCAAAGATGAACACGCTGTCGCCCGGTTGCACTTTGCTTCTCAGGTCGCTGGCCAGATCGACGCTAACTTTCAACAGCGCGGCTTTCGCGGCTACCGGTGCCTGAGCGACCTTGCCACCGCTGGCTTCCAGTCGCTCGGCGGCGCGTGTGATCCCGCCTTGCAGCGCGGCGCGGGAGTTGTCGTCCGGCGGCAATTGCGCCAGCAAGCGGTTCCAGTAATCGATGGCCTCCTGATAACGCTCGCCTTCAAACGCGGCGATGCCGAGCAAACCAAGGCTGGTGACTTCTTTCGGATCAGCCTTGAGCGCTTCGTCGGTCAGCGCCTGAATCTTCGTAGACCACTTTTTGCCGTCAGCAAAGTACTGCGCCTGTGCCCACTGGCCGAGCAGTTCCGGTTGACGACCGGCCAGGTTGGCAGCGCGCTCGAACATCTTCGCCGCGTCCGCCGGGCGCTCTTGCGCCATATAGGTACGGCCGAGGAAATACAGGCCTTCCGCAGAATCCGGTTGCGCCGCGACGGCACGCTCCAGACGCTGGGTCATCTCTTCCATCGACTGCGGCGCCTGGGCGAATTCGCGGGTCAGTTCAACCTTGTCGGCAGCGCCGAAATGCAGATACAGACCCAAGCCCAACACCGGCACCAGCACAGCGGCCAACAGCGGCAATGGTTTGCCCAGTCGGGAAACCCGTGGCGCGGCAACACCTTCGGTATCCGCCAGCAGCTCACGCGCAGCCTCGGCGCGGCCGCTGTCCATTTGCGCGGCGTCGAGCACGCCTTCAGCCTGTTGCGACTGCAACTCGGCGACACGCTCCTGATACAGCGCAACGTTCAGGGCAGTACGATCCTCTTCACGCTGGGCGCGACGCTCACGCAGTACCGGGATCAGCAGAAAACTCAGGGCGACCAGAAGCAACAGCCCTGCGGCAAGCCAGAAATCAATCATTCTTGGTTTTTATCCAACAGTTGGTCGAGGCGCTGACGCTCTTCGCTGGACAGCGCTTGCGGAGTCTCGGCGCGCTGGCCGCGACGACGGCGGACAATCACCGCGATCACCACGCAACCACCGAGCAACAGACCGGCCGGGCCGAACCACAGCAATGCCGTTTTGGCATTGAGCGCCGGTTTGTAGCGGACGAAATCACCGTAGCGATCCACCATGAAGTCGATGATCTGCTGGTTGTCCTTGCCCTCGCCGAGCATGCGGAAAATCTCTTTGCGCAGGTCAGCGGCAATCGGTGCGTTGGAGTCGGCGATGTCCTGGTTCTGGCACTTGGGGCAGCGCAGTTCCTTGGTCAGTTCGCGGAAGCGCTCGCGATCACCTTCTTTGGCGAACTCATACGTATCGATGGCGGCATGGGCGACACCGACCAGACTCAAGCCCAGAACCACGGCAGCGAGAAAGCGCTTCATGGCTTGGCCTCATCGACCAGCGCCTGATACTTGGCCGCGAGTTTTTCGCGCCAGACCTGCTCGTCGATCACACCGACGTACTTGTCGCGGATGATGCCCTTGGCGTCGATGAAAAAGGTTTCCGGCGCGCCGTACACGCCGAGGTTCAGACCCAGCGAGCCTTCGTCGTCACGGATGTCCAGCGCATACGGATTGTGGAATTCGGCCAGCCACTTCAACGCGTCGGCGTTGGTGTCCTTGTAGTTGATGCCGTAGATCACCACGCCGCGCTCGGCGAGTTTGTTCAGCACCGGATGCTCGACCCGGCAGGAAATGCACCAGGTGCCCCAGACGTTGACCAGCGCCGGTTTGCCAAGGATGTCAGCCTTGGTCAGGCTCTTGTCGCCCTGCACGTTTGGCAACGAAAACTCCGGGAACGGTTTGTTGATCATCGCCGACGGCAGCTCCGCCGGATCGAGGTACAGACCGCGATACAGAAACACCGCCACCAGCAGGAAAATCGCCAGAGGCACCAGCATCAACCAACGTCTCATGCAGCCGCTCCTGTCATGCCCAGCGCTTCACGCACCTTGGCTTTCACCTTGACCCGATACCGTCGATCCAGCGCCGCCAGCAAGCCACCGACACCTGTGAGCAAACCGCCGAACCAGATCCAGCGCACGAACGGTTTGACGTGTACGCGCACCGCCCAGGCGCCGTTGTCCAGCGGTTCGCCGAGGGCAACGTAGAGGTCACGGGTGAAACCGGCGTCGATGCCGGCTTCGGTCATCATCGAGTTCTGCACGGTGTACAGGCGTTTTTCCGGGTGCAGCACACTGATTTCCTTGCCGTCGCGGATCACGCGAATGGTGCCTTTGTCAGAGGTGAAGTTCGGCCCTTCGAAGTGCTTGGCGCCTTCGAAGATGAAGTGATAACCGGCCAGGTCCATCGACTCTCCCGGCGCCAGACGCAGATCGCGTTCGGCACTGTTCTGGCTCGACAACACAACGCCCAAAGCGCAGACGGCGATGCCGAGGTGGGCGACCTGCATGCCCCAGTAGCTGCGGGTCAGGGTCGGCAGGCCTTTGATCAGGCCTTTGTGGCGGGTCTTGTCGACGATATCGCGCACACCGGCGAGCAATACCCACGCGGCGAGCAGGAAGGTCGCGATCACCGCCCAGTTGAAATCGCCGTAAGCGACACCAGCGACCACGGCCAGCGCAACGCTGCCGAGCAGCACTGGCGTCAGCATGTTGGCCAGCCACTTCACCGGAGTGTCCTTCCAGCGCACGATCACACCGATCGCCATCACCACCATCAGCAACGCCATCAACGGAATGAACAGCGCGTTGAAGTACGGCGGGCCAACCGACAGTTTGGCGCCGCTGATGGCATCGAGAATCAGCGGATACAACGTGCCGAGCAGAATCATCGAAGCGGCCACGACCAGTACCAGGTTGTTGCCCAGCAGCAGAGTTTCCCGCGACCACAGGTTGAAGCCGACCTGACTCTTGACCACTGGCGCGCGCAGGGCGAACAGCGTCAGCGAGCCGCCGACCACAAACAACAGGAAGATCAGGATGAACACGCCGCGCTCAGGATCGGAGGCAAACGCGTGCACCGAAGTCAGCACGCCGGAACGTACCAGGAAGGTGCCGAGCAGGCTCAGGGAGAACGCGGCAATCGCCAGCAACACCGTCCAGCTCTTGAACACGCCACGTTTTTCGGTGACCGCCAGCGAGTGGATCAGCGCAGTGCCGACCAGCCAAGGCATGAAGGAGGCGTTTTCCACCGGATCCCAGAACCACCAGCCGCCCCAGCCGAGTTCGTAATAGGCCCACCACGAACCGAGGGTGATGCCGATGCCGAGGAAGGCCCAGGCGACGATGGTCCACGGACGCGACCAGCGCGCCCACGCCGCATCAAGGCGACCGCCCATCAACGCCGCGATGGCGAAGGCGAACGCCACCGAAAAACCGACGTAGCCCATGTACAGCATCGGCGGGTGAACGATCAGGCCGATGTCTTGCAACAGTGGATTGAGGTCAGCGCCATTGCTGGGCATTTGCGGCAAGATGCGTTTGAACGGGTTGGACGTGAGGATCAGGAACAGCAGAAAACCGGTGCTGATCATGCCCATCACCGCCAGGACCCGCGCCAGCATCACTTGCGGCAACTGGCGCGAAAATACCGACACCGCGAAAGTCCAACCGCCGAGGATCAGTGCCCACAGCAACAACGAACCTTCGTGGGCGCCCCACACGGCGCTGAATTTGTAATACCACGGCAACGCGGTGTTGGAGTTGTTGGCGACATAGGCGACGGAGAAGTCATCGGTCATGAAGGCGTAAGTCAGAATGCCGAACGCGAACAGCAGAAACGCAAACTGCCCCCACGCGGCCGGCTGGGCCAGACTCATCCAGAAACGGTCGCCGCGCCAGGCACCGACCAATGGCACCACGGCCTGCACCAGGGCGAAACACAACGCCAGAATCATCGCCAGATGACCGAGCTCAGGAATAAAAATTGCCGATGTCATCGATCAACCCTCCTTCGCAGGCGTTGGTGCCGATTGACCGCTGTCTTTCAAGGCTTTGGTCACTTCCGGCGGCATGTACTTCTCGTCGTGCTTGGCCAGCACTTCATCGGCCACCACCACGCCCTCGGCGTTGATCTTGCCCAAGGCTACGATGCCCTGCCCTTCACGGAACAAATCCGGGAGGATGCCGCGATAGGTGATGGTCACGGATTTGTTGAAGTCGGTGACAACGAATTTGACGTCGAGCGAATCCGGCGAGCGTTGCAGCGAACCCTTCTCGACCATGCCACCGGCGCGGATGCGCGTGTCTTGCGGCGCTTCGCCGTTGGCAATCTGGGTCGGCGTGTAGAACAGATTGATGTTCTGCTGCAGGGCGCTGAGCGCCAGGCCGACGGCAGCGCCGACCCCGACCAGAATGGCCAGAATGATGATCAGACGTTTCTTGCGCAGCGGATTCACTTGCCGTTCTCCCGGCGCAGACGACGCGCCTCTTGTTGCAGATAGCGCTTGCGGGCCGCGATCGGCGCCACCACGTTGAGGATCAGCACCGCCAGACAGATGCCGTAGGCCGACCAGACATACAGGCCATGATGGCCCATGGCGAGGAAGTCGCCGAATGAAGCAAAACTCATCGAGCGGCCTCCAGACTGTGCTGCACTTCTTCTTTCACCCAACTGGCGCGGGCCTCACGCTTGAGCACTTCGAGGCGCATGCGCAACAGCAGCACGGTGCCAAAGAAACAGTAGAAGCCCAATACCGTCAGCAGCAGCGGTAGCCACATTTCCGCCGGCATCGCCGGTTTTTCCGTGAGGGTGAAGGTCGCGCCCTGGTGCAGGGTGTTCCACCACTCCACCGAGTATTTGATGATCGGGATGTTGATCACGCCAACAATGGCCAGCACGGCGCAGGCCTTGGCGGCGCTGTCGCGGTTGCTGATGGCGTTGCCCAGCGCGATCACGCCGAAATACAGGAACAGCAGAATCAGCATCGAGGTCAGGCGCGCGTCCCACACCCACCATGAACCCCAGGTCGGTTTGCCCCAGATCGCCCCAGTGACGAGCGCCACGGCGGTCATCCACGCGCCGATCGGTGCGGCGCATTGCAGGGCGACATCGGCCAGTTTCATCTTCCACACCAGCCCGACCACACCGCACACCGCCAGCATCACGTAGATCGACTGAGCGAGCATCGCGGCAGGTACGTGGATGTAGATGATGCGAAAGCTGTTGCCTTGCTGATAGTCCGGCGGCGCGAAGGCCAGGCCCCAAACGACGCCGACGCCAATCAGCAGCAACGCTGCGATGCTCAGCCAAGGCAAGAACTTGCTGCTGATGCCGTAGAACCACTTGGGCGAGCCGAGCTTGTGAAACCAGGTCCAGTTCATACTGTTTCCATCACGGATGCCGCTCATCGGTGTGAGCAGTCTCAGGGTCTTTGCTGGTTAAATTTTAACCAGACCTCATTATTCGCCGACGCTGATCTTCAGGCCAGCAGCTATTGCAAACGGTGTCAGGGTGATCGCCAGGGCGGTCAGGCTACCAAGCCACAGCAGATACCCGGTCGCCGGCATGCCTTGCAACGCGGCCTGCAAGGCGCCACTGCCAAGGATCAACACCGGGATGTACAACGGCAGAATCAGCAGCGCCAGCAATAGGCCGCCACGTTTCAAACCGACCGTCAGTGCCGCGCCCACCGCGCCGAGCAGGCTCAGCACCGGTGTTCCCAGCAGCAACGAAAGCAGCAAAACCGGCAGACAGGCGGCAGGCAAACCGAGCATCAACGCCAGCAGCGGTGAGAGCAAAACCAGTGCCAGACCGGAGAAGAGCCAGTGTGCCAGCACCTTGGCCAAGACCAGAAGTGGCAGCGGGTGCGACGAAAGGACCCACTGTTCCAGGGATCCGTCTTCGAAATCACTGCGGAAAAGCCCGTCCAGCGAGAGCAGGACCGACAACAGCGCCGCCACCCAGACTAACCCGGGGGACAGGTTTTGCAACACTTGAGTTTCCGGGCCGACGGCCAGCGGGAACAAAGCGATGACGATGGCGAAAAAAATCAGCGGATTGGCCAGTTCCGCCGGGCGGCGAAACAGCAGTCGGGATTCACGGGCAACCAGCAGGCCGAACACACTCATACTGCCCAGTTCCCCAGATCGATGTCGCGATAACCGGCCGGCATCCGGCTCAGCGTGTGGTGCGTGGTCAACACCACCAGACCACCGCGTTCGCAGTGCCCGGCCAAATGTTCTTCGAGCTGCGCCACGCCCTGCTTGTCCAGTGCGGTGAACGGCTCATCGAGAATCCACAGCGGCGGGCTGTCCAGATACAAGCGCGCCAGCGCTACGCGGCGTTGCTGACCGGCGGACAGGCTGTGGCAGGGAACATCTTCGAATCCGCGCAATCCTACGGCTGCCAGCGCTTGCCAGATGGCCTCGCGTTCGGCGGGATGATGCAGGGCGCAGAGCCACGACAGATTCTCTTCCGGGGTCAGTAAATCCTTGATCCCGGCGGCGTGGCCGATCCACAGCAGGTTGCGTGCGAGTTCGCTGCGTTGTTCGCTCAGCGGCTGACCATTAAGCAGAACCTGCCCGGCAGTCGGCTGCATCAACCCGGATAGCAAACGTAACAAACTGGTTTTACCGCTGCCGTTGGGGCCACTGATCTGCACCATATCGCCACTGGCCAGTCTCAATTCGAGATTTTCGAAGAGCAGCCTGAGATCACGTTCACACGCGAGGGCAACGGTTTGCAGGACAGGACTGGTCAAGGGATCACGGGCCTTATACGGTTCAAGTCGGCTCTGGCGCGGCCGTTAAAGAGATGCAGCATAGATGCATTGACGGCTCGACCTAGAGAGCTGGGTCAAACAATTGCTATGTTTTTTGAACGAAGCGCAAGACGGGCGGCATTATACATGCCGTGCCTTACTCTCAAGAGTGCATTTTCCTCAGGTTGTGTCCGCGTATGACAGGCGAAATGAACATCCTCCCGCTCCCGCCCACCACCCCGGCGACCGTTCGCCCGCAGGTCGGTGAGCTGCTCAAGCTGCTGACCCCGGTTGAAGGCCTGATTGGCGCCGGGCAAAGCGCCAAGGCCGAGGTGTTGTCGCTCAAGCAAGCGGACCAGACCTTTCAGTTATTGCTCAAAGTGACGCTGGACAGCGGCCGTCAGACCACCGTGCAAGCGACCAGCAATCTGCCGTTGCCCCAAGGCACCAGTCTGGCGATCACTCAGCCCTCGGCGGGCAACCTGGCGATTACCGTGCAGCAGGCGATTGCCAGCAGCGTCGCCGCCCTCACCCGCATCGACACTGCGCAACTGCCGGTCGGCACGCTACTGCAAGGCAAGGTGCTGACCTCGCAGGCACTGCCGCAGACGCCGGGGCAAGCGGCAGTGTTCCGCTCCTTGGTCAGCCTGCTCAACACCGCACAAAGCGGCAGCACACTGACCATCGACAGCCCCCAGCCGCTGCGCATCGGCACTTTGCTGTCGGCGTTGGTGGAAGACGCACAAACCCTGAAATTCCTGCCAATGAGCAGCCGCCAGGAACAACTGGCCGTGAGTCAGCAACTGCTCGGCCAGCAAAGTCGCCAGGCCTCTCTGACGGGGTTGCTGAACGCGTTGCAAAATCTGCCGAGCGATAGCGATCAGACATCGCAGGATTTGCGTGCCGTGGTCGACAAACTGCTCGCCAGCCTGCCGGACGTGCAACAACTGAGCACCGCCAAAGGCGTGGCACTGGCGCTGGCCAACAGCGGCGCGTTCCTCGAAGCCAAACTGCTGACCGGACAAACCCCGACGCTGGCCCCGGACATGAAGGCCGATCTGCTCAAGCTGATCGCACAACTGACTCCGGGCCTGCCGAGCAGCACCAGTTTCAACGCGATCATCGCCGCCAACACCCTGGCGCAAGCGCTGCCGAGTTTCGTCCGCAATGCTCTCGGCATGCTTGGCCAGGTCAGCGCCAAACCTGTACCAAGCAGCTTTCCGCTGCCCGAGCGTTTGCTGCAGAGTCTGGAAGGCGAAGGCGATCTGGAACAGTTGCTGCGTCTCGCCGCCGCCGCCGTTTCGCGCCTGCAAAGCCATCAACTGTCGAGCCTGGAGCAGACCGGCGTCACCGACGACGGGCGCCTGCTCAGCACCTGGCAACTGGAAATCCCCATGCGCAACCTGCAGGACATTGTGCCGTTGCAGGTCAAGTTTCAGCGTGAAGAAGCGCCGGAGCGCGAACCGCAGCCGAACGAACGTCGCGATGAGCGCGAGCCCAAGCAACACCTGTGGCGCGTTGATCTGGCGTTCGACATGGAGCCGCTCGGGCCGCTGCAGATTCAGGCGCAACTGATCGCCGGCAGCCTGTCCAGCCAACTGTGGGCCGAACGCCCGTACACTGCGGACCTGATCGAAAATAACTTGTTTGCCCTGCGCCAGCGCCTGCTCGATCGCGGGCTCAACGTCGGCGATATCGACTGCCACCTCGGCACCCCGCCGCAAGGCAACCAAACCCGTCTCGAACACCGCTGGGTCGACGAAACCGCATGAACGATTCCACTGCCCCACGCCAGGCCATTGCCCTCAAATACGACGGCAACCACGCCCCGACCCTCACCGCCAAGGGCGACGAAGAGCTGGCCGAAGAAATCCTGCGCATTGCTCGCGATTGCGAAGTGCCGATTTACGAGAACGCCGAGCTGGTGCGCTTGCTGGCACGCATGGAGCTGGGCGACAGCATTCCCGAAGAGCTGTATCGCACGATCGCCGAGATCATCGCGTTTGCGTGGAATCTGAAGGGGAAATTCCCCGAGGGGCAGGACCCGAATGCGCCGATGGTCGAGAAGGACGTCACTGATCGCGGCGACGATTATTAATTAAGCCTGAAACGCAAAAGCTCGCAGCCTTCGGCAGCGCCTCCATCGGAATTCGCGTTTCGCTGTAGGCGCTGCCGAAGGCTGCGAGCTTTTAATGAAAGGGGATGGGCTTGTCGCCGTTCGGCGCAACTGTCAGATCTGACAGTTGCGCGGAGTTTCGCTGTGGCTGTCAGATAGGCGCACAGCGTCAATCGTTTCGATTTCGGCGCGACTTAGATCAGGAGCGATCCGATGACCCCGACCTCGAATGCGGATGATCCTATCGCAGATAGCAATTCGTCAGCTCTGTACCCACCATTCATTCCAAATCTCATCAGCCCCATAGAGGGCAGCGAGGGGTATCACGGTGGCATCGGTGCAGAAGCACTAAATGCCGACCTGCTCATTATCGTTGACCCCTGGATCGACAGTGATTATGGCCACCGATGCGAGCTTTTCTGGGATGACGACGTTAACCCCATTGGTACGGAGGTTATTGATACAGCAAAAGAATTGAACGCCCCGCTGCGCTTCAATGTACCGGCAAGCCAGATACTCAATGGCGCTGCATTCCCGGTGTTCTACCGCGTAACACGCAATAGCGGGAACAAATCCGATTCGTTCAAACTGAACATTTTGATCAAGCGCACGCTGCCGGGAGGGGTACTCGACAATCCTGAACCCCTCGGTCATCCCGGACTGCGTTATACCTTTACCCCGGATATCAAGGATGGCATCGACAGTGAAATGGCAAAGCAAGGCATTGCCATGCGTATCGAGCCCTATCAGAACATCACCGTGTTCGACCGCATCATCGCGCGATGGGGTGATACAGAACAGGTTTCCTACTATCCCGTCACGCCTGAGCAAATCAGTGATCCGCAAAACCATCCGATCCTGATCCTGTTCGATGAACAACTGATCAAGCGCGCGGGGGACGGCAAGCATTCGATCACCTACCAGGTGATCGACCGCTGTGGAAACCGTCCGCACCCTCACGCGCAGTGGGCAATCCCCACGGAAGTCAGCGTGAACGTCAATCGCATACCGGCACCGACCGTGACAGGCGAACAAGGCGGTGTGCTGGATCCTGCCTACGCGACGAATATCCAGGTTGTCGCTTCAGGAATCGGACTGGTCGCTGGCGACCGTGTCCGTGCCAACTGGTTGGGCCGGGAAGAACGCGAAACAGAGGAAAAAACTTATTCGGGAAGTGGACCGCTGACATTTCCGGTTCCGCTCAGTTGGGCTAATGAAAGTGACCAGAGCACCGTCAGCATTACCCTGCGCGTACAGCGTACAGGAGGAAACCCCACCTCCGACGCCAAGCTCTTGATCATCAAAACCACGATTAATCTCAAGCCGCCCAAGGTTCTGGAGGCTTACGGTGAGCTGGGCGATCACTTGAGAATGTCCGATATCTATGAGGCCAGGTTCGTGACCGTCCAGGTTCAGCAATATGTGGGGATGGCGATCGGGCAAACCATTCGAGTCCGTTGGGCATCGGCGCGATATCTCCATGATAGTGCGATCATCCCGGTAACGGCTGTCGGCGCAATGAATGTCACCGTTCCACGGATGGAGGTCGTGGACTCCATTGGCAGTACCGTTCCCGTCACCTTCACCGTTCGTACCTACCCCAACGGACCTCTGCATCGATCTGACCCATTAAGGCTGGTTGTCGATGCTCAGGCATTTGTCCTGCCGCCCCCACGACTCACCGAGGACAAGTCCACAGTCACCGTTCGATATCCGGCAATGGCTGACGCTCACGAGGCGCGTGTGCGTCTGGGCGGGGTTGTTACTCGCCGGACAGCATGGAAAGACATGAAAACAGGCGTCACCGCGGATTTTCCAATCCCGCCAGAGTGGATAGCTGAAAACCGAGGGAAAACCGTGTTGATCAATTACAGCGTCAATCGACGTGGCGTTGATGAGCAAAGCCAGTTCTCTCAAGTATTAAGAGTGGAACTGTAATTCAATGAATACCACTCACTGAAAACACCCAAAACCAGTCACCTTTTAAAATGGATGAAACAACATGAACGCAACCGTTAATACACTTAACCTTGTCCCGCCAAAAGTGCCCAAAGCATACGGAGTTGAGGGTAACCGCTTAAACATCAACGACATTTACCGGGATAAGTATGTCGAAGTCCAGACAGACTATATCGGCATGTTGAAAGGCCACGCCGTACGCGTGCGCTGGGTGACCAGAAACCATGTGTATGACAGCGAAATACTGACAGTTGAAACTCCAGGGCCTTTGATCTTCAGGATTCCGCGCCTTGAAGTGATTGACGCCATTGGGGGAATTGCCACCGTCAATTACAGTGTTCGTCCTAAACCGAACGAACCGCTTCTTATCTCCAAATCGCTGACATTAAATGTCGACCAACAAATGTTCGACCTCAGTGAACCGAGACTGTCTGCCGACCGAAAAAACGTCACAGTCAAGTTCTTGAACATGACTCCCGGATATACCGTCAGGGTCAGATGGCACGGCGTGATAGTGCGTGATACTGAAACTCAACCGATTCAGAACACCTCCTCGATGACCTTTAATATTCCAACAGCATGGATAACAGAAAACGCTGGAAAAACGGTACTGATCAACTACAGCGTTCACCGCTCAGGCTCTAATGACAACCTGATGTTTTCCCGATTGCTACGTATCACACTCTAAAATTGATGGCAGTATAGAAAGGCACAGAGTACAGATCGACTGTACTCTGTGCTTTTATCATTCCGGTATCAGAACGACCGCACCCAGCGTGTCGGCGCAAACGACAACCTGATGTTTTCGGAACTACTGCGTATCACATCGCAAACTGGATTACCTCCTAAAAAGTCAAATAGCCCCATACGAGGCCATTTGTCTTATAGCGCGAAATAAATCAAGGACCTGAACTCGATACATCCTGATCATCTTCGTGATAGCTAAAATTGAAAACTTTATCGCCAATCGTCAATCGAATGACCGGCAAGTAGTTTCCCGTCTGCTCAAAATAGTCCCTTTGCATGTATTGAGCCCCAACCAGTCCTGCCGGCGAATCGACGTAGAAAAATGCTTCAAGGGGGAGTTGCTCTGGAATACTCACAGGCCACGCCGCGAGTATTACTTCATTCGGAAAATTCAGATCTGCTGGATGATCAAAATTATCTCTAGCTTTGAGAAAAATCGAAAACTGCCCAGTTTCTGGTCCCAACGAACATTGATGCCCCTGCCTGTTACTGTGCGAATGATAATGCGCCTTCCATTTGGCCAGGGTATCAACCCCCATTTCCATACAGGAGTCACCCTCGCCAGGAAAGAAGTCATGATGTCCGCAGGACAGATATCGTCGGTCGGTTGCACCATCAAATGGAAACGAACACCTTACCGGCGTTGGATAAGCATCGGCCTTTGCTGCCATATCAAGACTCTTGAATATGAAGCCCGTCACTTGACCTCCATAGAGACGAGCCATTGTTAAATCCTGACGCAGGTATGAAAAAGCCACTCCATTACGAGCAATCGAAGTCGGGCTCGGGTCCCACGCGTGATAATTGGTTGTGGCCTTGGTCACTCTAGCCAAGAGGCCGTTGCAAAAATATGCACTCTTGCCAGCACAGGTTTCAGAGACATTTGCATATCGCGCATTAAATTGTTCTGCCACTACTTGGCCGTAAATTTGATCTGAATCGGAAATACTGAACACATTCTTGTCGGACGCCGTGAGATCAAGCCTGACAACGGGCACATAAATCGAAGTCGCCAAATAATACTCACGCTGAAACTTCTGAGCATCCACCAACTTGGCAGGCTTCAATGCATCGTAAAAAACCGCTTCCACTGGAAGCCTCTCAGGCTTGCTTTCATCCCAAGTTTGAACCAGAACTTCAGTAGGCTTGGCCGTCCACACAGCACCCAAAAGTGTGTGCGCTTCAAGACTGGCCTTGAATTGTGCGGCGACAACCGTGCTCAGCGAACACTGATTTTTTGGCAGCGAGCTGTGTTCCTGAAAGTTTTTCAGCCACGCTGCAGCAGTAACGGGAGAGCCCCATAATTTTGCACAATTGGCAAGATCGGCGTCGGCTTGTGCAGCTTTGGGTGCAAACCCACAACCGTGATCAGCGCGGACATCGAGTGATTCGGTTGGAAAGGGAAAAATACATCGCAGGGTCAGCGCTTTCCCTGCTGCCAATGCAGAGGTCTGATCCTTCAGGATAAACCCGCTACTTCTGCCGCTGTTTAATGATCTGCTACCTACATCAGCACGAATATAAGTAAAGGCGACAGAACCGAGCTTAGTTGCTTGCGACCCATAATCCCAAAACTTGAAGAAGGTGCTGTAATCCACACCCCGCAAGAGCACGCCGGAACAGTAATACGCTGGTGCTCCGTTCGAACACTGGGCGACATTACTCTGATATTTTGCGTTCAGATCAGTTATCAATACCTGACCAGACATGGCATTGACAGACGAAGCAAAAAAAATCGCCAACAACGTCAGATACTTCATACTTATGCTCCATTTTTTCTGTTTAAAGGAGAGCAAACCGGGAGCACTAACATTACCGAGGACTTACAACCTCGATATATGTCACCGCGCTATTAGATGTACTACTTCGACTTAACTGAAATGATCAACGACTTCAATCCAGCCAAAAATCAATCAGCCGCCAGAACACGACCAGAGGTATCCACAGCTTGATCCTGACTAAAATAATTGAACGCAGTGGCCGGTCCATTTCCCAAGACAAGCCGAATGACGGGCACGATATCGCCGACCGTATTGTAATAATCCTTCTGCATGTACTTTGCGCCTTCCAGACCCACAGCTCGCCCGGGTGCAGTGACATAAACAAATGCCTCGATGGGAAGATCTCGTCTCCCTTTTGGCCAGACTGCCACAACGACCTCGTTATAGTTAATTCGATCAGACGGGTGCTGAAATGCATTGCGCGCCTGTAGACTTATCGTGAATTGGTCTTTATCCGGAGTAAAACTGCATTGACTCAGGTACCTCTGACTCGTCCGGTGAAAGTGGCTCACCCATTTTGCAAGGGTTGTCACACCTTCTTCCGGACAAGATCGACTAGAGTCAGGATACCAACTATGCGCGCCGCAACCTTTATTCGACCGGTTAGGATATATCGCACCATCGGACGGATAGGTACACAGTATCGCAACGGGATAATAAGCATTCTTCTCAACAGCATTCTGATCTTTAAAAACAAACCCTTGGGTTTCACCGCTAAATAGACGAGCTACGCCCAAATCCGTGCGTAAATATGAAAACGAAACGCTCCCGGAAGTCTCGGACGACGGACTGGGATCCCAGGCATGGTATTTTTCCGATGCCCCGGTCGTTCTGACCAGTATTCCGCTGCAATAGTAAGCCGCCTTGCCACCACAATCATTCGAAGTACTCGAATATCGAGCATTCAATCGCTCCGCAACCACCTGACCATAGACCTGATCTGTCGCTGAAAAACTGAAGATTTCCTTATTGGCGGCCGTCAGATTCATCCTGATAACAGGAACGTACAGAGAGGTCGCAGCATAGTATTCCCGCTGAAATTTTTGCGCATCTGCCAGCTTGGCGGGAACCGTCGCGTCGTAGAACACCGCTTCTACGGGAATTTTTTCAGGCTTGCTCTCGTCCCACGTCTGTACCAGGACTTCCATGGGTTTGGCTGTCCAAGTGGCATCTACCAGCTTATGCGCCTCAAGACTGGCCTTGAATTGCGCGGCGACAACCGTGCTGAGCGAACATTGATTCTGGGGAAGCGACTGATGTTCCTTGAAGTTCTTCAGCCATGCAGCGGCAGTAACGGGAGAGCCCCATAACTTTGCACAGTTGGCAAGATCAGGATCCACCTGCATATTCTTGGGCGCAAACCCACAACCGTGATCAGCCCTTATATCCAGCGACTCTGTCGGAAACGGAAAAATACATCGCAGGTTCAAGACCTTTCCCGCTACCAGTGCGGAGGTCTGATCCTTCAAAATGAAACCACTTTTCCTGTTGCTGTTCAGTGTCGTACTACCGACATCAGATCGAATATAGGTAAATGCAACCGAGCCCAGTTTCGTCGCCTGTGACCCGTAATCCCAAAACTTGAAAGACGTGCTGTAGTCCACCGCCCGCAAGAGAACACCAGAACAATAGTACGCGGGTGCTCCATTCGAACACTGCGCGACATTGCTTTGATATTTCGTATTCAAGTCCGTCACTAAGGCCTGACCGGACATGGCATTGGCAGCGGCGGAGAAAACGAAAGTCAGGAACAGTAAGAATTTCATATTCATACCCTGGATGAAGTTGATTTCATCTCGAGTATGTGAAGAGCCGAAGATTGTTATCTACTGTCAGAACTGACAGTCCCGACCAACGGCACTTTCAATTAAAAGCCAAACGAACGAAGCCTTCGGCAGCTCCTGCAGGGGAATGTAAATCCCCTGCAGGAGCTGCCGAAGGCTTCGTTCGGACGATTTTTTGATCTTGCTTTTAGTGCTTGTGCAACTTGCGCATCAACTCGGCTTCAGCCTGGGTCAAGCCGCAGGACTGAGTCAGTTCATCCACGCTTGCGCCCATCCCCACCAGTTTCGCCGCCTGGGCGAATGACAGGCTCGACGGGTCGCGTTGTTCAAGCGCGACAATCTTGTCCGGCAACGGACTCACCACCGCGCGCAACTCGTGCAGGGCTTCGCCCATGCGCACGTTGCCGTTCTGGTAATCGTCGACACGCTTGGCCAGGTCCTTGATGCGCTGATCACGCAGCGCATCGCCTTGGGCCTGTTGCGCAGCGATCAACCGCTGCGCCTTGATGTACGACACAAACATTGCCAGCGTGCCTGCCCAGAAGAGGAACAGGACAATGACCGCAACCTCGAGGATCAATCAGATGCTCTCCAGTTCCGACCATTCTTCTTCGCTCATCATCTTGTCCAGCTCGACCAGGATCAGCAACTCGTTGTTCTTGTTGCACACGCCCTGGATGAACTTGGCCGACTCTTCGTTACCGACGTTCGGCGCCGTCTCGATTTCCGACTGACGCAGGTAAACCACTTCGGCCACGCTGTCGACCATGATGCCGACGACTTGTTTGTCGGCTTCGATGATGACGATACGGGTGTTGTCGCTGATCTCGCCGCTGTTCAGGCCGAAGCGCTGACGGGTGTCGATCACGGTGACCACGTTACCGCGCAGGTTGATGATGCCGAGCACGTAGCTCGGCGCGCCTGGCACCGGAGCGATCTCGGTGTAGCGCAACACTTCCTGTACGCGCATCACGTTGATGCCGTAGGTTTCGTTGTCGAGTTTGAAGGTCACCCATTGCAGGATCGGATCTTCAGAACCTTTTGCATTCGTCGCCTGACTACTCATACCCTGACCCCTCGAAAAAACCGCTCTGGGCGGTGTGTGTTCTGTGTGACGGCATTCAACAATGCCGTCGCCTGATTGTTATGTCGGCTGCTATGTCGGTTTATGTAGCGGCTTGTGACCGCCGAGGTGCTTTGCCCCACCGCTGGCGATCAACTCGGCCAGTGCGGAAACGTCAAGCAATGCACACATGTGCTCAATCACGGTGCCGGCGAGCCATGGCCGCTGACCCCGGTGACTTCTCCATTTGATTTCATTCGGGTCCAGACGCAACGAGCGGCTGACCTGATGCACCGCCAGCCCCCACTCGTAACCTTGTACCGAAATCACGTACTGCAGGCCCTGACGGAAGTCATCGCGATAGCGATCCGGCATGACCCAACGCGCGGTGTCCAACACTTTCAGGTTGCCGGCCTGGCTCGGCAAAATCCCAAGGAACCATTCCGGCTGACCGAACAGCGGCGTCAGCTCGTGGCCGGCCAGCGAGTAGATCGAGCCGAGGCACACCAGCGGCACGGCCAGCGTCAGGCCGGCGACGTCGAACAGCAGGCATTCGAACGCTTCGGACGCCCAGGCCGGGCGGCCATCGGTTTCCACCGGTGGCGGCGTGTTGCTCGGCGGCAGATGCACTTCCACCAGCGGAGTGACCAGCGTTTGTTCGACGGGCGCGGGTGCAACTGGAGCCGGGGCCGATTCGACCACCGCCGGTTCCGGCGCGATTTTCAGCAATTGGGTTTGCAGCAGCGGCGCCAAAGTCGAAACGGACGCGCGAACCGGCTCGGCTTCTTCGATCAATGCCACCGGTGCCTTGGCAACCGGTGCGGCGGCAGGCGCGACAACCGGTGCGGCAGGTTTGGCAGCCTTCTGCGCATCACGCGCCTGCTCTTCCATCACTGCGGCCTGGAATTCGTCCAGCGTTTCGGTGCTTTCGACAACTTCAGGCTGCGCCTCAATGACCGGCGGCAGCTCCTCAGGAATTTCCAGCAGCAAATTATCCAGATAAGACTGCAACGCCAATTGCGGCTTCGACGTCAATTTGATCGGCCGATTCATGTGCAAATCCCTGTAGGAGCTGCCGCAGGCTGCGATCTTTTGATCTTTTCAGGAGTACCGCCAGGCAAGATCAAAAGATCGCAGCCTGCGGCAGCTCCTACAAGGTTCAACCTCATCTCAAGCCACCTGCGGAACAAGTTGTTGCGCCAACAGATGCTTGAGCAGCGCACGGTAGGCCAGCACGCCACGGCTCTTGCCGTCGAATTGCGAAGGCGTGACACCGGCACGGCTGGCGTCGCGCAGCCGGGTATCGACCGGGATGTAACCCTGCCAGATTTCCTCTGGGAATTTGTCACGCAGCACACGCAAGGTGTGCATCGAGGCTTGCGTACGGCGATCGAACAGGGTCGGCACGATGCTGAACGGCAGCGCCTGCTTGCGCGAGCGGTTGATCATCGCCAGGGTGTTGACCATGCGTTCCAGGCCTTTGACGGCGAGGTGTTCGGTTTGCACCGGGATCACCAGTTGCTGGCTCGCCGCGAGGGCGTTGACCATCAGCACGCCGAGCAACGGCGGGCTGTCGATCACCGCGTAATCGAAGTCCTGCCACAGCTGCGCCAGACTCTTGGCGATTACCAGGCCCAGACCACTTTGTCCCGGCGACTGACGCTCCAGGGTGGCGAGTGCGGTGCTCGATGGCAGCAGGGAAATACGTTCATCGCTGGTCGACAACAGCAACTGCCCCGGCAGGCCTTGCGGCACGCTGCCCTTGTGCAGAAACAAATCGTAATTGCTGTGTTCCAGGCTGTCGGGGTCATAGCCGAAATAGCTGGTCATCGAGCCGTGCGGGTCGAGGTCGACCACAACCACGCGCTTGCCCGCCTCGGCCAGCAATCCGGCTAAAGCGATGGAAGATGTGGTTTTACCGACACCACCCTTTTGATTGGCGACTGCCCAGACTCTCATTCGGTTCGTTCCTCCCGGCCGATATGCTCGACCGAGACATAGCTCAGCGTGTTAATGCGGGTGACGGAGAATTGACGGCACTCTCGCGTCCCGGCGTCTTGACCGGGGTCGGTGCAGTTTGTGTGCCAGCACGCTTCAACGCAGCATCCGGTTGCGCATGGGCGGTACCGGTACCGGTCAGGCTGCGGCGCACATCGAGGTTTCGCGACACCACCAGCACCACGCGACGGTTCTTCGCGCGGCCCTCAGCGGTGGCGTTGTTGGCCACCGGCTGAAACTCACCGTAACCCACCGACGCCAGACGTCCTGGGTTGACGCCCTGCATTGCCAGCATGCGCACGATGCTCGCCGAACGCGCCGAGGACAGCTCCCAGTTGGTCGGGTACTGCGCGGTGCGGATCGGTTGATCGTCAGTAAAGCCTTCAACGTGGATCGGGTTGTCGAACGGTTTCAGAATCGCCGCGACCTTGTCGATGATGTTGAAGGCGATGTCACTCGGCATGGCGTCGCCGCTGCCGAACAACAGGCTGGAGTTGAGTTCGATCTCGACCCACAACTCGTTGCCGCGCACGGTCATCTGGTTGGAGCTGATCAAGTCACCGAAGGCGGCGCTGATGTCATCGGCGATGCTTTTCAGCGGATCGCTGGCGCCGGCGATACCGGCGTCGACCTGCTCGGCGTCCTTGACCAGCGGCTTTGCAGGGGTCACGGTTTTCGGTCGTTCGTCACCGATCGGGATCGGCTTGAGCGAGCGGTCGGAGTCGGTGAAGACCCCGATCAACGCTTCGGAAATGACCTTGTACTTGCCTTCGTTGATCGACGAGATCGAGTACATCACCACGAAGAACGCGAACAACAGCGTGATGAAATCCGCGTAGGACACGAGCCAGCGCTCGTGATTGACGTGTTCTTCCTGGTGGCGACGACGAGCCATGAGGTTATTCCCTTAATCCATGAAGCCTTGCAGCTTCAACTCAATGGAGCGAGGGTTTTCACCTTCGGCGATCGACAGGATCCCTTCCAACAACATTTCGCGATAACGCGACTGCCGCAACGCGATTGACTTCAGCTTGGCCGCCACCGGCAACAAAACCAGGTTGGCACTGGCCACGCCGTAGATGGTCGCGACGAACGCCACGGCGATACCGCTGCCCAATTGCGTCGGATCGGCGAGGTTACCCATCACGTGGATCAGGCCCATCACCGCACCGATGATGCCGATGGTTGGCGCGTAGCCGCCCATGCTTTCAAAGACTTTCGCGGCTTCGATGTCGCGGGCTTCCTGGGTGTAGAAATCCACTTCGAGGATGCTGCGGATCGCTTCCGGCTCGGCACCGTCGACCAGCAATTGCAGGCCTTTGCGCGAGTAGTTGTCGGGTTCGGCATCGGCCACGCCTTCCAGGCCCAGCAGGCCTTCCTTGCGCGCGGTGAGGCTCCAGTTGACGACGCGATCGATGCCGCCGGCCAGATCGACCCGGGGCGGAAACAGAATCCAGGCGAGGATCTGCATGGCGCGTTTGAACGCGCTCATCGGCGATTGCAGCAGTGCGGCACCGATGGTGCCGCCCAGTACGATCAGGGCCGCCGGGCCGTTGGCCAGCGCACCGAGGTGACCACCCTCAAGGTAGTTACCACCGATGATGGCGACGAACGCCATGATGATCCCGATAAGGCTTAAAACATCCATCAGATACACGCCTCGACGATGTGCTTGCCGATGTCGTCGAGGCTGTATACCGCGTCGGCGAGGTCGGCTTTGACGATGGCCATCGGCATGCCGTAGATCACGCAGCTTGCCTCATCTTGTGCCCACACCGCGCTGCCGCCCTGCTTGAGCAGACGCGCGCCTTCACGGCCGTCGGCGCCCATGCCGGTCAACACCACCGCCAGAACTTTGTCGCCGTAGGATTTCGCCGCCGACCCAAAGGTGATGTCCACGCACGGCTTGTAGTTCAGACGCTCGTCGCCCGGCAGAATTTTCACCGCACCACGGCCGTCGATCATCATTTGCTTGCCACCCGGTGCCAGCAACGCCAGGCCCGGACGCAGGATGTCGCCATCCTCGGCTTCCTTGACGCTGATGCGGCAGAGCTTGTCGAGACGCTCGGCGAAGGCCTTGGTGAACGCCGCCGGCATGTGCTGGATCAGCACGATCGGTGCCGGGAAATTCGCCGGCAACTGGGTCAGCACCCGCTGCAGGGCCACCGGGCCGCCGGTCGACGTACCGATAGCGACCAGTTTGTAAGCCTTGCGTTTTGGTGCTGGCGACGAAGCACTGGCCGCCGGCGCGCGGGTTGGCGCAGGGGCCGGGGCCGGACGTGCCGGCGCGCTGCTGCTGTGGCTGCTGAAGCTTGATGCCGCTGGAGCAGGCGTCGGAGCGGGTGCAGCCACAGGCGCAGGCGCGCTGTAGGCACTGAAACGACGGTTGCTGCGCGAGATGCTGTGGACCTTTTCGCACAGCAGTTGCTTGACCTTCTCGGGATTACGCGAGATGTCTTCAAAATTCTTCGGCAGGAAATCCACCGCGCCAGCGTCCAGTGCATCCAGGGTGACCCGGGCGCCTTCATGCGTCAGCGAGGAGAACATCAACACCGGGGTCGGGCAGCGCTGCATGATGTGCCGCACGGCCGTGATGCCGTCCATCATCGGCATCTCGTAGTCCATGGTGATCACGTCCGGCTTGAGCGCCAGAGCCTGATCAATCGCCTCTTTACCGTTGGTGGCGGTGCCGACCACCTGAATGCTCGGATCCGCTGAAAGAATTTCCGAGACGCGGCGGCGGAAAAAACCCGAATCGTCCACCACCAGGACTTTGACTGCCATAAACACTCCATTAGGTGCAGCGGGACATCATCGCCCCGCTGCCCCGGATTCAAATACGCCGTGCGGCGTAACGCTTGAGCATGCTTGGAACATCGAGAATCAGCGCGATACGGCCGTCACCGGTGATGGTGGCGCCGGACATGCCCGGAGTGCCCTGGAGCATTTTGCCCAATGGCTTGATGACCACTTCTTCCTGACCGACCAGTTGATCGACGACGAAGCCGATCCGCTGAGTGCCCACCGAAAGGATCACCACGTGGCCTTCACGCTGCTCTTCGTGAGCGGCGGAGCTGACCAGCCAGCGCTTGAGGTAGAACAATGGCAGCGCCTTGTCCCGCACGATCACCACTTCCTGACCGTCGACGACGTTGGTGGTCGACAGGTCGAGGTGGAAGATTTCGTTGACGTTGACCAACGGGAACGCAAACGCCTGATTGCCGAGCATCACCATCAGGGTCGGCATGATCGCGAGGGTCAGCGGCACCTTGATGACGATCTTCGAGCCCTGGCCCTTGGTCGAGTAAATGTTGATCGAACCGTTGAGCTGGGAAATCTTGGTCTTCACCACGTCCATGCCAACACCACGGCCGGACACGTCGGAGATCTCGGTCTTGGTCGAGAAACCCGGGGCGAAGATCAGGTTGTAGCACTCGGTATCGCTGAGGCGATCGGCCGCGTCCTTGTCCATCACACCGCGTTTTACCGCGATTGAACGCAGGACGTTCGGGTCCATGCCTTTGCCGTCATCGGAAATCGACAGCAGGATGTGATCGCCCTCTTGCTCAGCTGCCAGTACCACGCGACCGCCACGGGCCTTGCCCGAGGCTTCGCGTTCTTCCGGCGACTCGATGCCGTGGTCGACGGCGTTGCGCACCAAGTGGACTAGCGGGTCGGCCAGGGCCTCGACAAGGTTTTTGTCGAGGTCGGTTTCTTCACCCACCAGTTCCAGGTTGATTTCTTTCTTGAGCTGACGAGCGAGGTCACGAACCAGACGCGGGAAGCGCCCGAAGACCTTCTTGATCGGCTGCATCCGGGTCTTCATCACCGCGGTCTGCAAGTCAGCCGTGACCACGTCGAGATTCGACACGGCCTTGGACATGGCTTCGTCGCCGCTGTTGAGGCCCAGGCGCACCAGACGGTTACGCACCAGCACCAGCTCGCCGACCATGTTCATGATTTCGTCGAGACGTGCCGTGTCGACCCGCACGGTGGTTTCGGCTTCGCTCGCCGGTTTTTCCGGTGGCGGCGCAGCCGGAGCACGGGCCGGAGCCGGTGCAGCAGCGGCGGCCGGTTTCGGCGCTTCGGCTTTCGGTTCAGGCTTGGCCGCAGGTTTCGGCGCTGCAGCGGCCGGAGCCTTGGCGGCTGGCGTGGCGACGGTCGACGCGCTGCCCGCAGAGGCCGTACCGACTTCGGTGAACTTGCCTTTGCCGTGCAATTCGTCGAGCAGCGATTCGAACTCGTGATCGCTGATCAGATCACTGCCAGCTGCGGCGGCTACCGGTGCGGCTGGTGCAGCAGGCGCCGAAGCAATCGCCGATTCCAGCGCATCCACGGCAAAGTTGCCCTTGCCATGCAGTTGATCGAGCAGGGCTTCGAATTCGTCGTCGGTGATGTCCGAGCTGTCGCCCGCCGCCGGTGCAGCCGGAGCCGATGCGGTCGGTGCCACGGCATCCGCCGCGAACTGGCCTTTGCCGTGCAACTGATCGAGCAACGACTCGAACTCGGCGTCAGTGATTTCGTCGCTGGCGGCCTCTTCGGCAGTTTGCGCAGGTGCAGCAGCGGCCGGGGCTTCAGCTTCGGCCTTGACGGCATTCAGCGAATCCAGCAGCTGTTCAAATTCGTTATCGGTGATGTCGCCCGAGTCGCCTTCGACGACCAGTTCTTCGATCATCTCGGCCACTGGCGAAGCCGGAGCTTCGTCCGCCGATTGCGGTTCGGCCAGACGCGCCAGGGCGGCCAGCAGTTCCGGGGTGGCAGCGGTGATCGGCGCACGCTCGCGGACTTCGCTGAACATGCTGTTCACCGCGTCCAGTGCTTCGAGGACAACGTCCATCAGTTCTGCATCAACGCGACGCTCACCCTTACGCAGGATGTCGAACACGTTTTCGGCGATGTGACAGCACTCCACCAGCTCGTTGAGCTGAAGGAAGCCGGCGCCCCCTTTTACAGTGTGGAAACCGCGAAAAATTGCGTTGAGCAGATCTGCGTCATCCGGGCGGCTTTCCAGCTCGACCAGTTGCTCGGACAGTTGCTCAAGAATCTCGCCGGCCTCAACCAGGAAATCCTGAAGGATCTCTTCATCGGCGCCGAAGCTCATTAATGGGGTGCTCCTACAGGTCTAAAAACCCAAAAAACCTAAAATTCCACAACTCTAGAATCCGAGGCTGGATAACAAATCGTCCACATCGTCCTGACCGGACACAACGTCTTCTCGTTTATCGGCATGAATCTGCGGACCTTCACCCTGCGAGAGATGTTTTTGTGGATCTTTTTCTGCAAGCATCGCGGCGCGGTCATGTTCGATGCCCGCAAAGCGGTCGACCTGACTGGCCATGAGCACGAGTTTGAGCAAATTGCTTTCGACTTCGGTGACCAGTTGGGTCACTCGCTTGATCACCTGACCGGTCAGGTCCTGGTAATCCTGGGCCAGCAGGATGTCGTTGAGATTGCTCGACACCGCACGGTTGTCCGTGCTGCTGCGTGACAGAAAACCGTCGACCCGGCGCGCCAGTTCGCGGAACTCTTCAGCCCCGACCTCGCGACGCATGAAGCGACCCCAATCGGTGCTCAGGGCCTGGGCTTCTTCAGCCAGGCCATTGACTACCGGTGTGGCGCTTTCCACCAGATCCATGGTGCGGTTGGCCGCGGCTTCGGTCAGCTTGACCACATAGCCCAGGCGTTCGGTGGCGTCGGTGATTTGCGACACTTCCTCGGCCTGCGGCATGTGCGGATCGATCTGAAAGTTGACGATCGCACTGTGCAGTTCGCGTGTGAGCTTGCCCACTTCCTGATACAGGCCGCGGTCACGGGTCTGATTGAGCTCATGGATCAGTTGCACAGCGTCGCCGAACCTGCCCTTTTCAAGGCTTTCGACCAGTTCGACCGCGTGTTTTTTCAGGGTCGATTCGAAATCGCCCTGTGAAGATTCGTTATGCTCCATAGCTCCCCCGCGCGTTCATCAGCCGATGCGTTCGAAAATCTTCTCGATTTTGTCTTTCAACGCCTGAGCCGTGAAAGGTTTGACTACGTAGCCGTTTACACCGGCCTGAGCGGCTTCAATGATCTGCTCGCGCTTGGCTTCAGCCGTGACCATCAGGACTGGCAGATGCTTGAGTTTTTCATCGGCACGCACGTGGCGCAGCAGGTCGATACCGGTCATGCCCGGCATGTTCCAGTCCGTTACCAGAAAGTCGATGCTTCCGCTGTTGAGCACTGGAATGGCGGTGGTGCCATCGTCAGCCTCAACGGTGTTGGTGAACCCAAGATCACGCAGCAGGTTCTTGATGATCCGCCGCATCGTTGAGAAGTCATCAACGATGAGGATTTTCATGTCTTTGTTCAATTCGACCTCCAAGCAGTCTTAAACGCGTCCAGCACCTGGACGCGCCACTTCAATCAATCGGCGCAGCACTCAAAGACTGTCTGGAGCACAACAGAGCAAGACCGGTGCCGTTCATCACCGCACCAGCCTCGTTCGCAGTGTCCCCACACTGCCTTCAGCGCGCTCGCCACTCCCCCAAACGCCCCCGCAAACGGGCCGCGCACTGGCTGTGTAACTGGCTGACCCGCGATTCACTGACCCCAAGGACTTCACCGATCTCCTTGAGGTTCAGCTCTTCGTCGTAGTACAGCGCCAACACCAGTCGCTCACGCTCCGGCAAATTGGCAATCGCGTCCGCCAGCGCCGCCTGGAAGCGTTCATCTTCCAGATCGCGTGACGGCTCCATATGAGCACTCGCGCCATCCTCGTGCAGCCCTTCGTGTTCGCCGTCCTGCAACAGGTCGTCGAAACTGAACAGGCGACTGCCCAAGGTGTCATTCAAAATCCCGTAGTAATCGTCGAGACTCAATTGGAGTTCGGCCGCAACCTCGTGATCTTTAGCATCACGGCCGGTTTTAGCTTCAATTGAGCGAATTGCGTCGCTGACCATACGGGTATTGCGGTGAACCGAGCGTGGCGCCCAATCCCCTTTGCGCACTTCGTCGAGCATCGCGCCGCGGATTCGTATGCCCGCGTACGTTTCGAAACTGGCGCCTTTGCTGGCGTCATATTTGGTCGAGACTTCGAGCAGGCCGATCATCCCGGCCTGGATCAGGTCTTCAACCTGCACACTCGCCGGCAAGCGTGCCAGCAAGTGGTAAGCAATGCGTTTGACCAGTGGCGCGTAACGCTCGATCAGCTCGTACTGCGCGTCACGTGCCGACTTCTTGTAGTAGTTCATACCGCTTGCGGTCATAGCACAGGCCCTGCCGTTTGCTGCACGAGGCGCTCAACGAAAAACTCAAGGTGGCCACGCGGGTTAGCGGGCAGCGGCCAGGTGTCGACCTTCTGCGCGATCGCCTTGAACGCCAGTGCGCACTTGGAACGCGGAAAGGCTTCGTACACCGCACGCTGCTTCTGCACCGCTTTACGCACGCTTTCGTCGTAAGGCACGGCGCCGACGTATTGTAGGGCCACGTCAAGGAAGCGATCCGTGACCTTGGTCAACTTGGCGAACAGGTTGCGCCCTTCCTGCGGGCTCTGCGCCATGTTGGCGAGGACGCGGAAGCGGTTCATGCCGTAATCGCGGTTGAGCAACTTGATCAGCGCGTAGGCGTCGGTAATGGAAGTCGGCTCGTCGCAGACCACCAGCAACACTTCTTGCGCGGCGCGCACAAAACTGACTACCGAGTCACCAATACCCGCAGCGGTGTCGATCACCAGCACATCGAGATTGTCGCCGATGTCGCTGAACGCCTGAATCAGGCCGGCATGTTGCGCCGGGCTCAGGTGCACCATGCTCTGCGTGCCGGACGCCGCCGGCACGATGCGAATGCCACCGGGGCCTTGCAACAGCACGTCGCGCAACTCGCAACGGCCTTCGATGACGTCGGCCAGCGTGCGTTTAGGGGTCAGCCCCAACAATACGTCAACGTTCGCCAGACCGAGGTCGGCGTCCAGCAGCATGACCCGACGGCCAAGCTCTGCCAGCGCCAGCGACAAGTTCACTGACACGTTAGTCTTGCCGACGCCACCTTTGCCGCCGGTCACCGCGATCACCTGTACGGGATGCATGCTGCCCATGTTATTTCTTTACCTTGTCTTGCATAGACGGAGGCCACATTACTGGCTGCGCGTTCCCGATCGGAACAATGCATGGCAGACCATCGATGTAGGTACAAAAACTGTTCATGAATACCTCAGCCTACCTGTTTGGTCGGGCTGTGATAGATATCAGCGAACATGTCAGCCATGGCTTCTTCGCTGGGTTCTTCCTGCATTTGCACGCTGACGGCGCGGCTGACCAGTTGATGACGGCGCGGCAGATGCAGATCATCCGGAATCCGTGGGCCATCGGTCAGGTACGCGACCGGCAATTCATGACTGATCGCCAGGCTCAACACTTCGCCAAGGCTGGCCGTTTCATCCAGTTTAGTCAGGATGCAGCCGGCAAGCCCGCAACGCTTGTAACTGTGATAAGCGGCGGTTAGAACCTGTTTCTGGCTGGTGGTTGCCAGCACGAGATAATTTTTTGAACGAATGCCACGCCCGGCCAGACTTTCGAGCTGCATGCGCAGGGCCGGATCGCTGGCCTGCAGGCCGGCGGTATCGATCAGCACCACGCGTTTGCGCAGCAGTGGATCCAATGCCTGCACCAGCGATTGGCCCGGGTCGACGTGGGTCACTGGCACATTGAGAATGCGGCCCAGCGTCTTCAATTGTTCCTGAGCGCCGATACGGAAACTGTCCATGCTCACCAGCGCGACATTCTGCGCGCCGTATTTCAGCACATAACGCGCGGCAAGCTTGGCCAGCGTGGTGGTTTTGCCCATGCCGGCCGGGCCGACCATGGCAATCACACCGCCCTCTTCCAGCGGCTCGACTTCCGGTACGGCAATCATCCGTGCCAGGTGCGCCAGCAGCATGCGCCAGGCCTGACGCGGTTCTTCGATATCGGTGATCATCGCCAGCAGATCGCGCGACAACGGGCCGGACAGGCCGATACGTTGCAGACGGCGATACAGGTTGGCTTGCGCCGGACGGCTGCCTTGCAGCTGATTCCAGGCCAGGGTGCCGAGCTGAACTTCCATCAGCTCGCGCAGGCTGTTCAATTCAAAGCGCATCGAATCCAGTGCACGCGGATCAACACCGCCGGAGGACTGCGCAGGGGCCGGGGCCGGACGCGCCGGAGCGGCGTAAGTCGGCTCGGTCAGCGGTTCAGCGGCGGTCAGCGGCAGGCCTGCGGTCAACGGCAGCCCGGCAAAGATCTGGCGATTGCTATTGCCATCGGCTTCGCCACGCAGGCTCAACTCGGCCTGGGCGGTGACGATGCGCGACTGGGTCTTGCGCAGCTCGTCTTCGAGTTCCATGTTCGGAACCCGTGGCGCCAGCGCCGACAATTTGTAATCCAGTGCCGCCGTCAACTCGACACCGCCGGCAATGCGGCGGTTGCCAATAATGGCGGCATCAGCGCCCAGCTCATCACGAACCAGCTTCATGGCCTGACGCATATCGGCGGCAAAGAAACGCTTAACTTGCATAAACCACTACCTCAGCCGTTGGGCCCTACTGTCGCAACGATGGTCACTTGCTTGTTGTCCGGTATTTCCTGATAGGCCAGCACGTGCAGCCCTGGTACAGCGAGGCGGCCAAAACGCGAGAGCATCGCGCGAATCGGGCCAGCCACCAACAGGATCACCGGTTGGCCTTGCATTTCCTGACGCTGCGCCGCTTCGATGAGCGAACGTTGCAGCTTCTCGGCCATGCTTGGCTCCAGCAGAACGCCCTCTTCCGAGCCTTGTCCTGCCTTCTGCAGACTATTGAGCAATATTTGTTCCAACCTTGGTTCCAAGGTGATCACAGGCAGCTCGGACTCAGTGCCTACAATGCTTTGGACGATAGCGCGCGATACGCCGACCCGCACAGCAGCCACCAGCGCGGCGGTATCTTGACTCTTCGCAGCGTTGTTGGCGATGGCTTCGGCAATGCTGCGGATATCGCGCACCGGCACGTGTTCGGCGAGCAGCGCTTGCAGGACTTTGAGCAACTGCGACAACGTGACCACACCCGGCACCAGCTCTTCCGCCAGTTTCGGCGAGCTTTTGGCCAGCAATTGCATGAGTTGCTGCACTTCTTCGTGGCCGATCAGCTCACTGGAGTGCTTGTACAGAATCTGGTTCAAGTGGGTCGCGACCACGGTGCTGGCGTCAACCACGGTATAACCCAGCGATTGCGCCTGGGCACGCTGGCTGATTTCGATCCACACGGCCTCGAGGCCGAAAGCCGGATCTTTGGCGTTGATACCGTTGAGCGTGCCGTAGACCTGGCCCGGGTTGATCGCCAGTTCGCGATCCGGATAGATCTCGGCTTCGGCGAGAATCACCCCCATCAAGGTCAGGCGATAGGCGCTCGGCGCCAGATCGAGGTTGTCGCGGATGTGTACGGTCGGCATCAGGAAACCCAAATCCTGCGAGAGCTTCTTGCGCACGCCCTTGATCCGCGCCAGCAATTGCCCGCCCTGGTTGCGATCCACCAGTGGAATCAGGCGATAGCCGACTTCTAGGCCGATCATGTCGATCGGGGTCACATCGTCCCAGCCAAGCTCCTTGGTTTCCATGGCGCGGGCCGGCGACGGCAGCAGTTCCTGCTGACGCTTGACCTCTTCCAGCGCGACGACTTTGGCCACGTTCTGCTTCTTCCAGAACAGGTAAGCGCCGCCAGCGGCCAGCGCGGCCATGCTCAGGAACGAGAAGTGCGGCATGCCCGGCACCAGACCCATGACTGCCATCAGACCGGCGGCCACTGCCAGCGCTTTCGGCGAGGCGAACATCTGGCGATTGATCTGCTTGCCCATGTCTTCCGAACCGGAAGCACGGGTGACCATGATTGCCGCCGCTGTTGATAACAACAGTGATGGCAATTGCGCCACCAAACCGTCACCGATGGTCAGCAAGGCGTAAACCTTGCCGGCATCGCCGAAGCTCATGTTGTGCTGGAAGATACCAACGGCCATGCCGCCGATGAGGTTGATGAACAGAATCAGCAGGCCGGCAATGGCGTCACCACGGACGAATTTGCTGGCACCGTCCATCGAGCCGTAGAACTCGGCCTCTTGGGCGACTTCCTGACGGCGCATCTTGGCCTGGTTCTGGTCGATCAGGCCGGCGTTGAGGTCGGCGTCGATCGCCATTTGTTTGCCGGGCATCGCATCGAGGGTGAAGCGCGCGCTCACCTCGGAAATCCGTCCGGCACCCTTGGTGACCACGACGAAGTTGATGATCATCAGGATCGCGAAGACCACGATACCGACCACGTAGTTACCGCCGATCACCACTTCACCGAAGGCCTGAATCACCTTGCCGGCAGCAGCGTGGCCGTCCTGACCGTGGAGCATGACCACCCGCGTCGAGGCCACGTTCAACGCCAGCCGCAAGAGTGTCGCGACCAGCAGAATCGTCGGGAACACGGCAAAATCCAGCGGCCGCAGCGCATACACGCAGACCAGCAGGACGACGATTGACAGGGCAATGTTGAAGGTGAAGAACACGTCCAGCAGGAACGGCGGCACCGGCAACATCATCATGGCCAGCATGACCAGCAGCAACAACGGCACGCCCAGATTGCCTCGACTGAGGTCGGCAACATTCGAGCGAGCTGTGTTGAATAACTGAGAGCGATCCACCGGTTTTCCCCGTTCCTTTAAAGCAAACTTTTGACGCCCAGAGCGGGCTCACGGCGGGTACTGCAAGAAGCTTTCCAACTTTTGCCGGCGGGATGAAACAGAGGTGTTTAACCAGGATTTTTCGCTGGTTGGTCTGGCCCCTTCGCGAGCAGGCTCGCTCCCACAGGGAACCGCATTCCAAATCTGGGAGTGGAATGCAATCCAAATGTGGGAGCGAGCCTGCTCGCGAAGAGGCCAGTGAAGTCAGCACAAAGCGCCTCTTAAACCCAGGTGTTTAAAAGACACTTCAGGACACGCCTTTCAGGCTTCAAATTCTTGCGCCATTGCCTACAGCTACGCCAGAATCCGCCGGCTTGTGCGCCTTGGGGTCGGGTTCTATTGTGGTCCGGTCGCTGACGAATCAGCGATCGGGTTTAGCGACTCGAATTCAAGTCAAAGGTGCATCGGCGTTCCAGGCTTCGTTGCCCCCCCCTACAAATCCTTCGATTCAAAAAAGCTCAACGACGCCGCGGAACGCGCCGTCGATCACTACCATCGGGTGATGGATAATCTGGAGCTGCCTGACTGACGTTTACCCGCCCACCTCTGTGGCGAGGGAACGTGCTCCCTCGCCACAGAGGGCTAATCAGGGCCATACGACTAATCAGGACCAGACCACGTTTCCCCCTTTGCGATCTTTTGATCTTGCCTCTCGCGCCAATGACCACTCGTCGCCACCTGTCAGATCTGACAGGTGTGCAATCTTCAATTACGCGCTCTGATGACACCTGATCCTTTCACCGCTCAGGAGCGTCAGTCATGACCACAACCCAGACACCCGACAACGCCGTATTGGCGCTCTCCCCACCCCGCGCTCCTGAAGCGACTACGCCGGTAGTTGGTGCCCATTCTGGTGTACCCAAGCACGTATACGACCCAAAACCCATGGGCCTGACCATCGAGGTCGATCCTCCGCTGGCCGGTACGGTCGAAGCCGGCGATGTGATCCGTCTGATCCTGAACAACGCCAGCACCGAAGCCACAAAAACTATCCAGCCTGGCGAGGAGAATGCCCGTCAAACCCTCTACCTGCCCAAAGGCTTGTTGCGGCCAAATCAGCTCAACACCCTCGTTTACACCATTACCCGCGGCAGCGAGAACAGAGGCACGTCGACGCCAGCGCTGACCTTGCTGTACAACACCATTCGCCCAGGCAATGAGGATCGTACGCCGGGTGATTACGCTCATTCCGAACTGCAACTGATCCTGCCGCAGGATGTAATCGACGATGGCATTGATGCCAAGCGCGCCAAACAAGGTGTGCAGGTGTGCTTGGCTTACCCCTACTGCCGCGCCTATGACGTAATCCGCTTGAACTGCAACGGCCAGGATGTCGTGCGAACCGTCACTGCCGCTGAAGCACCGGCCAGCCCTTCAGCCGAGCCGACGACGATTTGCGTGATGGTCGGGGAAGATGTGTTCCTGCGGGCCGGGGACAGTCCGAAGTTCGTCTTTTCCTACACCGTCTTCGATCAGTTGGGCAACGGGCCAGACACCGACTCGCCTTACTCGGGCACGGTCGAGGTCGATGTGCACCTGAAGGAAACCCGACTGGTCGCCCCCGACCTGGCCGAAGACCCGGACGATCCGAGCGATGACCCAAGCACCATCGATCTGACGAGGCTCGGCAGCAAGGACCTCACCGTCCTGGTACACGCCTTCGCGCCGACATGGCAGCCTACCGACAAAATCCGCGTGACCTACACCGCCACCAAACCAGACGCCCCGGTCGTGTCGCACATGGTTGAGGCTGATGTCGAGCGCATTCCGTTCACCTACAAACTTATGGTGCCCAATGCCAAAGTGATTGCGGGCAGCACGGTGAGTGGAAAATATGAGCTGATACGCGGCGGCGACATCATTGCTACATCGAAAACCGCCAAAGCCGAAGTTGTAGGCGAGAGCCTTATTGAACTGCTGCCGCCGTTCCTCGTGGCGCCGGCCGTTGATCCGATCGATGTGCTGGCCTATCCGAACGGGGTGAAGGTGCGCATCGAGTATCTTGGTGCACTGAAAGCAGACCGTGCACGACTGGTTGAAGTCAATCCGCCAGCGGACTCGCCACGGTTTCCGCTGGTGGCGTTCAACAGCAACAAACGGGTGAACACGGTGTTGAGCCCGGCGTTTCTTGCGGCGCGGCAAGGAAAAGTCATCAAGCTGCGCTGGAATTTGAATCGCGACGGAGGTCAGGCTGGCAAATCAGATGCGATCAAGGTCACTTTGCTGAAGATAGCCGATGGAGATCCGCGATTGCCGACACCGAGCATCGCCGGAAACACCGGGACGGCACTGCAGGTTTACGAACTGGCCGCAACCGCTCGGATTCTGGCGCTGAAGTGGCCGTTGTTTGAGCCGGGGCAACCTACCTGGGTTACATGCAAGGGTTTTGACAACAATGGAAATCCGACCAGTACAGACGTGAGGTCGGGAGAGCCTAATGATTCGGCGGATGGATTGTCGGTGCCGGCACCGATTGAGTGGTTGAGAACGCTAAAGAATGGCAGCAAGGTGACAGTGGAATGCGCTATCGGTCTCGATGGCTCCAGTGACAGGCTGCAGGCGGTTGCCTTTCCTTTGCGTATTTATACCGTCACTGTGGAGGACGTGAAACCGACGATAAGTTCAGTCAAAGGTTCGCCAAGCAACATCGAGATCCCCCACAACGGCTCCACGCTGGAAACAGCCGTGACTCTGAGCGGCATTGCGTCCAAGGGTCAGAAGATCGAGGTTTTCGACGATTCCATTCCTATCGGGCAGCCCACCGCTGATCCAACGACCGGAGTCTGGACTTTACCTTTTTCAGGTCTGCGAGTGGCGAAACACACTTTTAAAGCCGTGGCCTTGTACGGCTCAGGTGGTAGTTCAGAAGCTCGAATACTGACTGTCAGGGTCCGCCTTTTTGATTTCACGAATTTCTCTAACTCACAAAGAAACGGCTGGTTAAATGGACCCGCAATTATTGATCAGCGCGACTTTAGATACGGTGTTTTTTTCGGGCGACATGCGTTATTTAATGAGACATTTACAAACAACTCTACTGGAATAGTACTGCGCAAAATTTATTCAAATCTTATCGTGGGACAACAATATGAATTTAGTTTTCTTGCAGCCATCTGGGACTGGGACAAAAAACCTATATTGTCGTTTAAATCAAATTATGGATTATTAATCAACCCCTTCACCCCGCCTAAAAATAGCTATGGCGCTTATTCAGCCCGATTCATAGCCCGGGCCACATCAATGACTTTTGATTTCGAGAGCCATGTGGCCTCCGGCAGCGGAAATGATTACTTCTTGACTGATCTGTTGATGAGAGAAATCTAGATTCGGCGAGCTAACGAACTGCTGGCCGATGCCAGCGAAACGCTCGCCTCAGCCAACCCATCTCATCCCCGCAGCGCAGGACGCTGCCGGGGATCGCGCAACTGATCATGCTCGGGGAGTTAGCGGTGAATCGGGTGATGGATAATCTGGAGTTGCCGCAGTAGCAGGGATCTGTGACATGCCTTGAATGAGTCGGTGCAGCGGCTGACGTCTTCGTCGGATCGCTGCCCGGAGCAAGCTTGCTCGCGAAAGGGCCGTCAGGTTCGGCGCAATTCTTTGATTTCAACGAAGGCGTTTAAAAGACACCTGTAGACACGGTTTCCAGGCTACAAATCCTTGCGCCATTGCCTACAGCCAAGCCAGAATCCGCCGGCTTGTGCACCTTGGGGTCGGGTTCTATTGTGGTCCGGTCGCTGACGAATCAGCGATCGGGTTTAGCGACTCGGAGCATCTCAGTGCATCAGCGTTCGTGGCTTCGTTGTGGGACTTTTCGCCCGCAATTACGTTATGGCGGCTGTATGCGGGAGACCTTTAGGTCTACCGGGGTGCCTGTGACCGGTTCGCTAACCTGCGTACAGCTGCCACCTTCACTTGTTTAGCGACAGGGAAGAGTGGCTCCATAACCTCAGGAGCTTCACCATGATCAAACCAACACCCAACCCACCCGAAAACGACCCCACCTCCCCCTACGAATCCCTCGATTCAAAAAAACTCCACGAAGCCGCCGACCGCGCCCTCGATCACTACCTCTGCCCACCCGGCTCCACCCCACCGCCCCGCAAAACCCGCCGGATGTACGCCGTTACCGCAGACTTCAAAAACGAGGAACTGCTGGCCGATGCCAGCGAAACCCTCGCATCAGCCAGAACCATCGCCCATGACTTCGCCCATCTCATCCCCACGTCGCAGCGCAGGACGCTGTTGGGGATCGCGCAGCTGATCATGCTCGGGGAGTTGGCGGTGAATCGGGTGATGGATAATCTGGAGTTGCCGCAGTAACAGGGATCTGTGACAAGCCTTGATTAAGGATTTGTGGGAGCGGGCTTGCTCCGGACGGCGATCCGACGAAGGCGACCTCACAGCGAGCACATGTCTTCAGGCATAAAAAACCGCCGCCCGTTGAATCGGGGCGGCGGTTTTTTCGTTTCAGCCGTGTTTGTGGTGTGGGAGACAAATGGCTTCGCCGTAACATCAGGAATCGCGACGCAGATCCGGCGGAATCGGCAGATCATCCTTGAGCGGATCCGGGCGCTTGCCCTTGCCCGCGCGGTACTGGCGGATCTGGTAGACATAGGCCAAGACCTGCGCAACCGCCAGATACAGGCCGCCGGGGATTTCTTGCTCAAGTTCCGTGGAGTAATAAATCGAACGCGCCAGCCCCGGCGATTCGAGGAGCATGACGTTGTTGGCCACGGCGATTTCGCGAATCTTCAGTGCGAGGAAGTCGCTGCCCTTGGCCAGCAGCACCGGCGCGCCGCCCTTCTCCGAGTCGTACTTGAGCGCGACGGCGTAGTGGGTCGGGTTGGTGATGACCACGTCGGCGTCGGGAATCGCCGCCATCATCCGCCGCTGGGACATCTCGCGCTGGGTCTGGCGGATGCGCTGTTTGACCTCCGGGCGGCCCTCCTGATCCTTGTGCTCGTCGCGCACTTCCTGCTTGGTCATCAGCAGTTTCTTGTGCGCTTCCCAGAGCTGCACCGGCACGTCGACGGCGGCGATGATGATCAGGCCGCAGGCCAGCCACAAGGTACTCCAGCCGACCAGCGTAACGCTGTGAATGATCGCCATTTCAAGCGGCTCGTGGGCGATCCGCAAAAAGTCGTCGACGTCCGCCGACAACACCGCCAACGCCACGCCCAAGGTGATCAGAAACTTGGCCAAGGCCTTGAGCAGCTCGACTACAGCCTTGAACGAGAACATCCGTTTCAGGCCCGCCGCCGGGTTCATCCGACTGAACTTGGGTGCCATGGAGCCGGCCGCGAACAGCCAGCCACCGAGGGAAATCGGCCCGATCAGCGCCGCCAGCAACAAGGTGATCATGATCGGCTGGATCGCCAACAGCGCCATCTGCCCCGACTGCAACAGAAACGCGCCCATGGAGCCCTGATCCATGATCACTTCGCGCGACAGCGTGAAGTTCAGGCGCATCAGCTCCATCAAGTCTTCGGCCAGCATGCCGCCGAACACCAACAGCGCACCGGCACCGGCCATGGTTACGGCGAGGGTATTGAGCTCTTTGGAGCGGGCAATCTCACCCTTCTCACGGGAGTCCTTTTTGCGTTTCTCCGTGGGGTCTTCTGTTTTGTCCTGACCGCTTTCGCTCTCTGCCATGACTCAGCGCGCCCGTGCCAGTTCGCGTAACAGTTGCAAGGCCTCGGTGGCCAGCGGCTGATACTGGTTGAGAATGTCCGCCAGACCGACCCAGACAATGAACAGACCGAGCACCAGGGTCAGCGGGAAACCGATGGAGAAAATGTTCAGCTGCGGCGCGGCGCGGGTCATCACGCCAAAGGCGATGTTGACCACCAGCAACGCGGTGACCGCCGGCAACACCAGCAACAACGCCGCCCCGAGGACCCAGCCGAGTTTGCCGGCCAGTTCCCAGTAATGCGCGGTCATCAGACCGCTGCCGACCGGTAGCGTGGTGAAGCTTTCGGTAAGGACTTCGAAGACCACCAGATGGCCGTTCATCGACAGAAACAACAGCGTCACGAGCATGGTGAAGAACTGCCCGATCACCGCCACCGACACGCCGTTGGCCGGGTCGACCATCGAGGCGAAGCCCATGCCCATCTGGATCGCGACGATCTGCCCGGCCACGGCAAACGCCTGGAAAAACAATTGCAGGGAAAACCCGAGCACGGCACCAACCAGAATCTGCTCGGCAATCAGCAGCAAACCGCTGAGATCCAGCGGGCTGACCGCCGGCATCGGCGGCAGGCTCGGCGCAATGCACACGGTGATGGCCACGGCGAAATACAGGCGGATCCGGCGCGACACCAGGGTCGTGCCGAACACCGGCATCACCATCAGCATCGAGGCGACGCGAAACAGCGGCAACATGAACGACGCCACCCAGGAACTGATCTGGGTGTCGGTCAGCTGAAGCAGCGATTGCATGGCTTAGCCGATGACCATCGGGATGTTTTTGTACAACTGGATGATGTATTCCATGAAGGTTTGCACGATCCACGGACCGCCCACAATCAAGGTCACCAGCATCACCAGCAGACGCGGCAGGAAGCTCAGGGTCTGTTCGTTGATCTGGGTCGCGGCCTGGAACATCGCCACCAGCAGGCCGACCAACAGGCTCGGCACCACCAGAATCGCGACCATTAACGTGGTCAGCCACAGCGCTTCACGAAAGATATCGACCGCGACTTCCGGCGTCATGGCGAGACACCTCCGAAACTGCTGGCCAGGGTGCCGATGATCAGCGCCCAGCCATCGACCAGCACGAACAGCATGATTTTGAACGGCAGCGAGATGATCAGCGGCGAGAGCATCATCATACCCATCGCCATCAGCACACTGGCCACGACCAGGTCGATGATCAGGAACGGAATGAAGATCATGAAGCCGATCTGGAACGCGGTTTTAAGCTCGGAGGTGACGAACGCCGGCACCAGAATGGTCAGCGGCGCCTGATCCGGCGTGGCGATGTCAGTGCGCTTGGACAGGCGCATGAACAGCTCCAGATCGCTGGTGCGGGTCTGCGCAAGCATGAAGTCCTTGATTGGCACCTGGGCCTTTTCCACCGCTTGCTGGGCGGTGAGTTTTTCCGCCAGATACGGTTGCAGCGCATCGTTGTTCACCCGGTCGAACACCGGCGCCATGATGAACATGGTGAGGAACAGCGCCATGCCGGTGAGGATCTGGTTCGACGGCGTCTGTTGGAGGCCGAGGGCCTGACGCAGGATCGAGAAAACGATGATGATCCGGGTGAAACTGGTCATCAGAATCACGGCCGCCGGGATGAAGCTCAGGGCGGTCATGATCAGCAGGATCTGCAGACTGACCGAATACTCCTGCGCGCCATCGGCGTTGGTGCCCAGCGTGATCGCCGGGATCGACAACGGATCGGCGGCGAACGCCAGCGGCGCGGCCAGCAGCAGGGCCAGCGTCAAGACGATGCGTAACGCACCCATTACTTCGTATCCTTCTGATCCTTGCCGAGAATCTTCAGCAGATGCTGGGCAAATTCCGGGGTCGCTTTCTCGCTGGTATTCGGCACCTCGACCGGCTCTTTGAGCACGTGCAGCGCGGTGATGGTGCCGGGGCTGAGGCCGAGCAGAATCTGCTCATTGCCGACCTGCACCAGCAGCAAACGGTCACGCGGGCCGAGCGCGCGCGAACCGATCAGCTCAATCACCTGGCCCTTGCCGGCCGGACCTGCCTGCTGCACCCGGCGCAGCAGCCAGGCGAGGAAGAAGATCAGCCCCAGCACCAGCAACAGGCCAAACACCAATTGCGTCAGTTGCCCGGCCACGCCGCTATTGACCATCGGCGCGGTGGCGGCTGGCACGGTGGTCGCCGTCGACGGCTCGGCGGCCAGCACGCTCAATGGCAATGCCAGCAAAGCCCAGAGAAACCGTTTCACTCAGCGCAGCTTCTTGATGCGTTCGCTTGGGCTGATCACGTCGGTCAGGCGGATGCCGAACTTCTCGTTGACCACCACCACTTCACCGTGCGCGATCAGCGTGCCGTTGACCAACACGTCCAGCGGCTCGCCGGCCAGACGATCGAGCTCGATCACCGAACCCTGGTTGAGTTGCAGCAGGTTGCGGATGTTGATGTCGGTGCTGCCCACTTCCATCGAGATCGACACCGGGATGTCGAGGATCACGTCGAGGTTCGGGCCGTCCAGCGTCACTGGATCGTTGTTCTTCGGCACGCTGCCGAATTCTTCCATCGGCAGACGGTTGGAGCTTGCCGCCCCGGCATCGGCGGCCAGCAGCGCATCGATGTCAGCCTGGCTACCATCACCGGTCTCTTCCAGAGCCGCAGCCCATTCGTCAGCCAGTGCCTGGTCGTCCTGGGCGTTCATATCGTCGTTCATCATTTGTCCTCGGCGGGCAACAATTCAGCTAAATGTGTGGGGGTGAGAGCGCCGCTTCAGCGACGCTCGATCGGCTCGATCACTTGCAACGCGAGGTTGCCTTTGTGCGAGCCCATCTTGACCTTGAAGGCCGGCACGCCGTTGGCGCGCATGATCATGTCTTCCGGCATTTCGACCGGGATCACGTCACCCGGCTGCATGTGCAGGATGTCGCGCAGTTTCAACTGGCGGCGCGCCACGGTGGCACCGATCGGCACGTCGACATCGAGCACATCCTGACGCAGCGCGTTGACCCAGCGCTCGTCCTGATCGTCGAGGTCGGACTGGAAACCGGCGTCGAGCATTTCGCGCACCGGCTCAATCATCGAGTACGGCATGGTCACGTGCAGATCGCCGCCACCGCCATCGAGTTCGATGTGGAATGTCGACACGACAATCGCTTCGCTCGGGCCGACGATGTTGGCCATGGCCGGGTTCACTTCCGAGTTGATGTACTCGAAATTGACTTCCATGATTGCCTGCCAGGCTTCTTTCAGATCGACGAAGGCCTGTTCCAGCACCATGCGCACCACACGCAGTTCGGTCGGGGTGAATTCACGCCCTTCGATCTTGGCGTGACGGCCATCGCCGCCAAAGAAGTTGTCCACCAGTTTGAACACCAGTTTGGCGTCGAGGATGAACAGCGCGGTGCCGCGCAACGGTTTGATCTTGACCAGGTTGAGGCTGGTCGGGACGTACAGCGAGTGCACGTATTCGCCGAACTTCATCACCTGCACACCACCGACGGCAACGTCCGCCGAGCGGCGCAGCATGTTGAACATGCTGATGCGGGTGTAACGGGCAAAACGCTCGTTGATCATTTCCAGAGTCGGCATGCGTCCACGGACGATGCGATCCTGACTGGTCAGGTCGTAGCTTTTGACACTGCCGGGTTCGGCAGCGTTATCGGTCTGTACCAGACCATCGTCGACGCCATGCAACAGCGCGTCGATTTCATCCTGGGACAGCAGATCCTGCACGGCCATGTCGTGTTCCTACTGCAGTACGAAATTAGTGAAAAGCAACTGTTCGATCACCACTTTGCCCAGCTCTTTCTGCGCCACTTCCTGGACGCTCGCTGTGGCCTTCTGGCGCAACATCTCCTGGCCGACCGGGGTCGCCAGCGTGGCGAAATCCTGACCGGAAAAGAGCATCACCAGGTTGTTGCGGATCACCGGCATGTGCACTTTGAGCGCTTCCAGATCGGCCTGATTACGCGCCAGCATGGTGATGCTCACCTGCATGTAGCGCTGACGGCCGTTCTGGTTGTAGTTGGCGACAAAGGCCGGCGCCATCGGCTCGAAAATCGCTGGTTGCTTGCCCACAGGCGCTGCATCAGCGGCCTCGGCAGGTTTGCTCTGAGCGCTGTGCATGAAGAACCAGGTCGCCCCCACGGACACGCCAATGGCCAGCAGCAACGCCAGCACGATCACAATGATCAGCTTGAGTTTGCCTTTGGTTGCGGGGTCTTTCACTGCTGCTGTTTCGCTCTTCGCCATGCCAATAATCCGTCACTAATCGGGTTTTCACAGTCGCACGGCAAGGCAAGAGCAAGTGTTATGCCAGAAGTGTCGGAGGATTGATCTGGAGGGCACCACAAAAGCAATGTGGGAGCGAGCCTGCTCGCGAATACGGTTTAACATTCAACATTGATGTTGACTGTTATTTCGCTTTCGCGAGCAGGCTCGCTCCCACAGTGGGTGGATCAGCGTTTGTTCAGGCGTAATAGTCGACCGCGCTGCTGCCAATCACGCTGGTGGTTTGAGCGGCGGCTTCAGCAATGGCGGCCGGCGCCAATTCTTCATCCGCCGAATCGAGGCGACCACCGGCCGCGCTGGTGCGACCGCTCTGGCCCTGCTGCGCCTGTTCCTGACCTTGCTGCCCCTGCCAGCCACGGCTCTGGTCAGAGACATTGACGTCGACCTGGCCCATGCCCTGCTGGTTGAACATTTCGCGCAGGCGATGCATCTGCCCGTCCAGCGCTTCACGCACACTTGGATGCGCACTCATGAAGGTCACTTGCGTCTGTTGATCCGGAACCATGTTGACGCGAATGTCCAGACGTCCCAGTTCCGCCGGCTGCAACTGAATGTCCGCCGCCTTCAAATTGGCGCTCGACAGATACATGACGCGGTTGACCACTTCTTCGGTCCAGCCGCTCTGATGCATGGCGATTGGCTGATTCACCGGTACCGCGTTCGCAGTCTTCGGCGTGGCCGCTTGCGTCAGCGCCGCCAGACGGTTGGCGAAGTCATCGACGCGGGTATCGCTGGTCGCGCTCTTGAGATCTTTGAGGCCGTCGTCGATCAAGCCGCTGAACGCTTTCTCGCCACCCTGGCTGGTGCTGTCCTTGTCGGCTTGCACGTCGAGCATGCTGGCCATGCCTGCGGCGAAGTTTTGCGCCGCAGTCAATTCACCGTCGGCCTGCGCCTGAGCCGGCGACGCTTTCGGTTGCGCCTGACTGGCAGCGGAAATGTGCCCGCCCTGCTCCATCGCCATGCGCACGGCCGGCATCGAATCGAGCGGATCGGCCGAAGGGTCGAAATCGCTGTCGGTGGCCGGTGCCGGATCTTTGACCGTACCCGGCAGCGCGGCAAGCGCAGGGGTTTCGCTTTCCGGCTGGGCAGTCGCGACGACCGCCGGAGTCTGCACAACTGGCGCTGTGACTACCGGCTGCACAGCGGTTGCCAATGCCGGATCGAGCGTCGGATCAACCGGCGCCGCGTCGACGACTGGATTTTGGGCGGTGTCAGTGTTGTCGTCGCTGCTGGCGCTGGCGTCATCGGTCGCCGCGGCTTTATCCGCAGGCAAGTCGTTGCCGCTATCGGCAACCGCCGGCTGTGCAGCGGCAGACGGATCTTTGCCAATGTCTTTTTTGCCGCTGTTGTCAGCGACCTTGTCACGCGACGACTTGGGCGAATTGTCAGCGCTGACGACGGGCTTGTTCGACCCCTGATCGGCGAACACCTTAGCGAAGCTAGAGGCTTTATCCCCAGTGTCTACGGCCATAGCCGACGTTTTGGCCGAGGCGGCTTGCGCCTTGGCCTGAGCGGCATTCTGAAGAAGGATGTTGGGGGTCGCAGGCATGAAACGGTCTCCGCTGCACTGGGATCGTAGGTACAGTTGCGAAGATAACTGCAAGTGCCGGGCCAGTTTTGTCCGACGCCTGTGAAAAGCGCCGGACGGAGGGGTCAGTGAGTCAGTGCGTGCTGCCGCTCATCTTCGTAAACCGGGCGGACATCGTCGAACTCGACAGTGATATCTGCAACCAGCCTGGCAATGTCCGAGGGGCTTTTATTTTTGGCTTCCGATTCCAGCTCCTGGCAGAGTTCCGCCAACCGGACAGCCCCCATGTTGCTGGCACTGCCCTTGAAGCTGTGGGCAACTTCCGACAATGCCTTGGCATCCGAGGTCTTTTGCAACTCGTCCAAGCGACTTTTGGAATCCGCCAGAAAGGTATCCAGAAGCTCCGGATAACCCTCCTCCATGACTTCGCGCAGTACGCTCAGCGCCTCGCGATCAATATGTGTGTCAGTCACTTGTTCACTCCTTGATCAAGAATTGCCCGGATTATGCCTCAACCTCCCAGGAAAACTCCACGCGGGCGCTACGACCTTCGTCCGACCAACTGGCGTTATGCCCCAATTGCCGGACCAGACTGACGCCGCGCCCCGACAAACGGACACCGTCCAGCGGTCGCTCCATGATCCGCGCCACATCAAAACCCTTGCCACTGTCCTCGACGCGAATCACCAGCCGGCCGCCCTCGCCTTGTGGCTGCACTTGTAGATGCACACGGACAAACCCATCCTGTAGCGCCTCCAGCCGATCGTTGCGCTGCTGATAGTAGCGAGCGAAACCCGCCGCATCGCGCTTGAGACTGGAGTCCAGCCCCAGCACGCCGTGCTCCAGCGCATTGGAATACAACTCGGCCAGCACGCTGTACAAAGCGCCACTCTGTCCCCGCAGCCCATGCACCTCAAGCAGCAACTGCAACAGGTAAGGCAGGGGATTGAAGCGCTTGAGCGTGGCACCGCGAAATTCGAAGCTCACTGACCAGTCGAGCGGGCATGACTGGCCGCTGTCGGAATACACCGGCGCCGACGGCTTGACCTGCGCCGGTTCCAGCAGGCTGACCTCGACCATGCTGACATCGTCGCGCGCCTCGCCGCGAAAATCCCGCAGCGCCTGCTCGATATCTTCGAACAAGCGATCCGGTTCGCGATTGGCGGCGAACACCTGCTGCAAACGCTCGACGCCGAACAGTTGATCACTGGCATCGCTGGTATCGATCACGCCGTCGGACAACACGAACACCCGATCACCGACGGCCATTGGATGGACTTCCGTACGGTCATCGAACGCCTGCGCGCTCAACACCCCCAACGGCAAGTGCCGTGCGGCCAACGGCACGCGCTCACCCGTGGCAATCCGGTGCAGATAACCGTCAGGCATGCCGCCGTTCCACACCTCGACCGAACGCCGCTGAAAACTCAGGCACAGCAACGTGGCACAACAGAACATGTCCACCGGCAAGATGCGTTTAAGTTTGGCATTCATCTCGCGCAGGGTTTCGGCGAGGCCATAGCCCTTGGCGGTCATGCCGTAGAACACCTCGGCCAAAGGCATCGCCCCGACCGCTGCCGGCAGGCCATGGCCAGTGAAATCGCCCAACAGCACATGCATGTCACCCGCTGGCGTGTAGGCCGCCAGCAGCAGGTCACCGTTGAACAAGGCATAGGGCGATTGCAGGTAGCGGATGTTCGGCGCACTCAGGCAGCCGGAATGCGCCACTTTGTCGAAAACGGCTTTGGCCACACGCTGTTCGTTGAGCAGGTAATCATGGTGCCTGGCGATCAGGTCGCGCTGTTGCAGAACCGTCGCCTGCAAGCGGCGCAAACGATCCATCGCCTTGATTTTGGCGGCAAGGATCACCTGGTTGTAGGGCTTCGCCAGAAAGTCGTCACCGCCAGCCTCCAGGCAACGGGCCAGCGCTTCGCTTTCAGTCAGCGACGTGAGGAAGATGATCGGCACCAGCGTCTCTCCCGCCAGCACCTTGATCTGCCGCGCCGCTTCAAAGCCGTCCATGACCGGCATCATCGCGTCCATCAGCACCAGATCAGGTGGCTGCCGGCGAAACAGCTCGACCGCTTCGGCACCATTGGCCGCCGTCAGGACCTCATGACCCTGGCGCCGGACGATGGTCGACAGCAACAGGCGATCGGCGGCGCTGTCTTCGGCGATCAGGATGGTCAGCGGCTCTTGCGCCTGCACGGCCGTCAACTGATGTCGAAGAGTTTGTCGAAATTGGAGATGGCGAGGATCTTGCGCACATCGGAGCTGCTGTTGACGACTCGCACGTCCGAGTTATCGCCGCCAGCGTGATCACGCAGCAGGAGCAGCATGCCCAGTGCGGAGCTGTCGAGATAGGTGGCCTCTTTCAGATCGACCACAATGGAGTCAGGCTTCTGGGCAAGACGCTCATAGGACTCGCGAAATTCCTGATGGCGACCGAAATCGAACCGCCCCCTGACCGAAATCGTCAGTTTGTGACCATCTGGAGAGACTTCTGTAACGACTGACATTGACTGGCTTCCTTGTCATTGACGAACCTGTACAAGGTTTAGCACTTGGTAGACTGAGGGGCAAGGTGCAACACAGGATCAACTGTGGGAGCGAGCCTGCTCGCGAAGGCGTCGTGCCAGTCAACAATTGAGTTAGCTGACCGAATGCATTCGCGAGCAGGCTCGCTCCCACAGGGTTTCGCGGTGCGATTTAGAACGGATTCTGCCGCGGTAAACGCTGCGACAGTTCATCAAGCAGCTTCTGCTCGCGTTTGTCTTCGAGGCGTTGCGCCTCTTCGCGATAACGCTGCACCAGCTTGCGTAACCCTTCGACCTTGGCGAACGCCTGCTGCCATTCCTCACGGGCCTTGTCGAGCTTGTTCTGGTGCCAGACCAGGCTCTGGCGCTGCTGGTCGACGGCGGTGTCGAGTTGTGCCAGAAAGCCTTGAAAACCCAGCAGCCATTGCCCGGTCACGCCAGTGCTGCCGCGCACGATCCATTGCTGTGAGTAATCCAGACGAAAGGCATTGAGGTCAGCCAGTTTGCTTTCCGCGACTTTGACCTGACCCTGAAAATAGCCCAGCCGTTGCACGGCGGTCTTCTCGGCCTGTTCGGCCATGTCCACCACCGGTGCCAGGCGCGCAGCGCGGCTGACGGCCATGGCCGGTTACCCGCCCGCCGCAGGGGCGAACAAGGTCTCGAGATAGGCCTGGCTTTCACCCATGTTGATTTTGTCGTTGAGACCCTGACGCTGGTAGCGGACCAACTGCGGTTGCAAGGAGATCGCCAGATCGGTCTCGCGGTCGCCGCCGGCAACGTAGGCGCCGACACTGATCAGATCGCGGCTCTGCTGATAGCGCGACCACAACTGCTTGAAGTATTGCGCGCGCTGCATGTGTTCGGGCGAGACCACGGCCGGCATTACCCGGCTGATCGAGGCTTCGATGTCGATGGCCGGATAGTGCCCTTCCTCGGCCAGACGCCGGGACAGCACGATGTGGCCGTCGAGTACGCCTCGGGCCGAGTCGGCAATCGGATCCTGCTGGTCATCGCCTTCAGACAGCACGGTGTAGAACGCGGTAATCGAACCACCGCCCTTCTCCGCGTTACCGGCACGCTCAACCAGTTTCGGCAACTTGGCGAACACCGAGGGCGGATAACCCTTGGTCGCCGGCGGCTCGCCGATGGCCAAAGCGATTTCCCGCTGGGCCTGGGCGAAACGGGTCAGCGAATCCATCAGCAACAGGACATTCTTGCCCTTGTCGCGGAAATACTCGGCGATTCGCGTGCAATACATGGCGGCGCGCAGACGCATCAGCGGTGCATCGTCCGCAGGGGATGCGACAACTACGGAACGCTTGAGGCCTTCTTCACCGAGGATGTGCTCGATGAATTCTTTAACTTCTCGACCCCGCTCACCGATCAGGCCAACGACGATAATGTCGGCCTCGGTGAAGCGGGTCATCATGCCCAACAACACCGACTTACCGACCCCGGTACCGGCAAACAAACCCAGACGCTGACCGCGACCAACCGTCAGCAAACCGTTGATGCAACGAATACCGACGTCCAGCGGTACGCTGATCGGGTCACGGTTGAGCGGGTTGATCGTAGGGCCGTCCATCGGCACCCAGTCTTCAGCCTTCATGCCACCCTTGCCGTCCAGCGCACGACCGGCGCCGTCGAGGACGCGCCCGAGCATGCTCATGCCCATCGGCAAGCGGCCGGTTTCGGCCAACGGCACCACGCGGGCGCCCGGGGCGATACCGGCGACGCTGCCGACCGGCATCAGGAACACTTTGCCGCCGGAAAAACCCATGACTTCCGCTTCGACCTGGGACGGGTGATAGCTGTCGTCGTTGATCACCAGGCAGCGCGTGCCCATGGCGGCGCGCAGGCCTTCGGCTTCGAGGGTGAGGCCGACCATGCGCAGCAGGCGACCTTCAAGAATCGGCGCGCCGGCAATCTCGGTGGCCTCAGCGTACGTGCTCAGGCGCTTGGCGAAACTGGTGCGTTCAAGGCGCATCGGGGTCGTCCGCGAGCGGCTCTTCAGGTGCGGCCGCCGGTTTTACGTCTTCCGGAATGTCCAGACTCAGATCCGCCTCGGCCGGGTGCAGAGCCTGCTCGTGCAACTGATCGAACAGTTTGGCCATGACCTGAGCAACGCGGGTTTCGATGCTGGCGTCGATGCGGCTGTGCTCGGTTTCTACACGGCAGCCACCGGGCATCAGCGCTTCGTCCTCGACGATGCGCCAGGATTCTTCGTGACGCTCGCGCAGGGCTTTGGCCTGTTCGAAGTCCTGCGGATTGACGTACAGGCGCACGTTGTCGACGCCCAGCGGCAACAGCTTGAGGGCATCGCGCATGACGTGTTCGATCTGGCTCGAATCGATGGCCAGTTCGCGCTTGATCACCTGTTTGGTGATGTGCTGCACGAGGTCGACCAGCGACTTTTCGATCTGGGTGTCTTGCTCGGCGATCGGCTCGAACAGGTTCGCCATCAGTTGCTCAAGGCTGGCCAGCTTCGCCGCCAACGCCACTTCAGCTTCCTGACGGACCTTGAGCGTGGCGCTGTGGAAACCTTCCTTTTCGCCGATGCCGAAGCCTTCGTTGTAAGCCTCCTGACGGATGCTTTCGAGCTCTTCCAGGGTCAGTGGCTGGACTTCTTCCAGCGGCACCTCTTCCATTTCCGGCGGTTCGGGCTCCGGCTCCGGCTCGGGTTCCGGCTTTGGCGGGTCGAAGCTGGGCATGGCCCAGGATTCGAAACCGCGGACATCGCGGGCACGGATCAGATCCGTCACATCGTCGTCGTGCTTGTCCATGGGCTTAGATCATTTCCTCGCCGCCCTTGCCACCGAGCACGATTTCTCCGGCTTCGGCCATACGGCGGGCGATGGTGAGGATTTCTTTCTGTGCGGTTTCGACGTCGCTGACGCGCACCGGGCCTTTGGCCTCGAGGTCGTCGCGCAACAGTTCGGCGGCACGTTTGGACATGTTCTTGAAGATCTTCTCTTTGACGCCTTCGTCCGAACCCTTGAGGGCCAGTACCAGCACATCGGAAGACACTTCGCGCAGCAACGCCTGAATGCCACGGTCGTCGACATCGGCGAGGTTGTTGAACACGAACATGAGGTCTTCGATCTGACCGGACAGGTCTTCGTCGACTTCGCGAATCGAGTCCATGAGCTGGCCTTCGATCGAACTGTCGAGGAAGTTCATGATGTCCGCCGCGCGCTTGATGCCACCCAGGGTGGTGCGCGAGGCATTCGAGTTGCCGGAGAACTGCTTCTCGAGAATCTGGTTGAGCTCTTTCAGTGCCGCTGGCTGCACGGTGTTCAACGACGAGACGCGCAGGATGATGTCCAGACGCACCTTGTGGTCGAAGTTGCCAAGCACTTCACCGGCCTGATCCGGGTCGAGGTACGCCACCACGATCGCCTGAATCTGCGGGTGCTCGTAACGGATCACGTCGGCAACGGCGCGCGGCTCCATCCATTTCAGGCTGTCGAGGCCACTGGTGTTGCCACCGAGCAGGATGCGGTCGATCAGGCCGTTGGCCTTGTCTTCACCCAGGGCCTGGGTGAGCATTTTGCGCACGTAGTCGTCGGAACCGACGCCGAGGCTGGTCTGGTCGCCGACGATGTCGACGAACTCGCTCATGACCTGCTCGACCTGTTCGCGATGGACGTTGCCCATCTGCGCCATGGCCACGCCGACGCGCTGAACCTCTTTCGGGCCCATGTGACGCAGCACCTGGGCTGCATCGGTCGAACCCAGGGACAGCAGCAGAATCGCGGCTTTGTCGACCTTGGTCAGTTTGACGGTAGCGGCTCGGTTATCACTCATCTGCGTTAATCCACTCTTTCACGACCTGAGCCACGCGACCCGGGTCTTCAGCCACAAGGCTCTTGATTGCATTCAGCTGCGCGTCATAACCCTCGCTCGGGCTCGGCAACAGAATGCTCTGCGGACCACCGAGGCTTACGCGGTCGTTGGCAAGTTCGCCGTCCAGGCCGCCCATGCCACCGAGTTCCACGTCGCTGCCAAGACCGGCCAGCTCCTTGCCTTTGCCGCCGCCGGTGATGTTGTTGAGCACCGGACGCAGCACACCAAACACCAGCACCAGGATGAACAACACACCCAGCACTTGTTTGACGATGTCCCAGAACCATGGCTGGGAGTAGAACGGAATATCGGCAATCACTTCGCCGCGCTCGGCGGAGAACGGCATGTTGATCACGCTGACGCTGTCGCCACGACTTGCATCGAAACCGACCGCGTCCTGGACCAGACGGGTGAAGCGCGCCAATTCGTCGGCACTCCACGGCGCACGGGTGATTTCGCCGTTGGCCGCGTTGACCTTGACCTGATCGTCGACCACCACCGACACCGACAGACGATTCAGGCGACCCTGCTGCTGTTTGGTGTGGCTGATGGAACGGTCGAGTTCGAAGTTCTTGGTCGATTGTTGACGCTTGTCGGCCGGGTACGGCGCGAGCATTGGCTGGCCGGTGGCCGGGTCCATGATCTGCTGACCGTTGGCATCAACCAATGGCTGACCTGGCTGAATCATGCCGGCCGGCGCTGCGGCGCCACCGGTGGTTTGCGGCGCCGAGGCTGGCGACGGGGGCTGGTTGCTCAGAGCACCCGGCACACCTTGCGGGCCATTGCTGGCGGTGCGTTGTTCGTTGACCGACTGCTCGCTGCGCAACGCCGGTTGATCCGGGTTGAACTGCTCGGCAGTCGATTCGACGGCATTGAAATCGATGTCGGCCGAGACTTCAGCCTTGTAGCGATCGTTGCCCAATACCGGCTGCAAAATATTGTGTACACGCTGGGTCAGCATGCTTTCCATGCGGCGGCTGTAATCGAACTGCTTGCCGGCCATGGTCATTTCGGAGTTTTCCGCCTGATCAGAGAGCAGGTTGCCCTTCTGGTCGACGACGGTGATCTGCGACTTGCTCAACTCAGGTACGGAGGTCGCCACCAGGTTGATGATCGCGACCACCTGACCCGGCTCCAGCGAACGGCCGCTGTACAGCTCAACCAGAACCGAAGCGCTTGGCTTACGCTCGTCACGGACGAACACCGAACTCTTCGGAATCGCCAGGTGCACGCGGGCCCCCTTGACGTTGTTCAGGCTGGAGATGGTCCGCGCCAGTTCACCTTCGAGGCCGCGACGGTAACGTGTCGCTTCCATGAACTGGCTGGTGCCCAGACCCTGTTCCTTGTCGAGGATTTCGAAACCGATGTTGCCGTCGCTGGGAGTGACACCAGCAGCAGCGAGTTTCATCCGCGCACGGGACAGGTCGTCGGCCTTGACCAGCAAGGCGCCAGAGTTCGATTCGACGGTGTAAGGAATGTCGGCAGAGGCCAGGGTGTCCATAACCTGTTTGGCGTCCATGCCGGCAAGGCTGCCGTACAACGGACGGTAATCCGGCTGCTGCGACCACAGCACCACGGCAAAGCCAATCGCCACGCTCGCAGCCAGGCCGACCAACAGGCCCACCTGACGCAGCATGGTCATCTCGGAGAGGTTTTCCAGGAAGGACAAGCCGAACAGCGGCGGTTTACCGTCTATCGGGGTGGCCTTGGCCGGAACGTTATCGGCGACTGCTTCTGCCATGACTCAATCTCGTCCTTAAACCGGCATCTGCATGATGTCTTGGTAAGCCTGAACCAGCTTGTTGCGCACCTGGGTCAGAGCCTGGAACGACACGCTGGCTTTTTGCGAAGCGATCATCACGTCCGTCAGATCGACGCCGCTCTTGCCCACTTCAAATGCGTTGGCCAACTGAGTCGACGCCTGCTGGGTATCGCTGACCTTGTTGATCGCCTGACCGAGCATGTCGGAAAAGCTGCTGCCCGCCAGTTCAGGGACAGCGGTCGTCGATTTCGGTGCAGACATGGCATCCAGCTTCATGGCCTTCATGTCTGTCATCAACCGATTAAATTCAATACCTTGGCTCATGGTCTACTCTCTTGGGCGGCCCGCAATTTTTTGACACTCACTCGGCGGGTACACAGGTATTAGCAACAAGGGTGCCAGCTCATGGGCACCCCTTTCAGAAAAGCGTTTGCAACTTTTTGCGCCACAACTCAGGTGGCGAACAGATAACCTTCAACGTCCATCCCGGCATCGCGCATTTGCGCCAGTTTGTAGCGCAGGGTGCGTGGGCTGATACCGAGCTTTTCTGCGGCTTCCTTGCGTCGCCCACGCTCCGAGCGCAGGGTATCGATGATCATCTGAAACTCCCGGCGGCGCAGGTCATCGCCCAGGGCGCCGGCCGAATCCGCTTCGATTTCCACCTCGCGAAGCACTGCTGACACCGGCGCGGTGACGGGCAGCGCGGTGTACGTCACGGGCCCCGCCAGACAGAAATCCTGCGGCTGAATCAAACCGCCTTGCTGCAAGATCAACGCACGCTGAATGGCGTTATCCAGCTCACGCACATTGCCCGGCCACGGGTAAGCGGTCAGGCACGCTTGCGCCTCTGGCGAGAGTTTCGCCGCCGCGTGCTTCATTTTATTGACGTGTTTGGCCAGCAACCTTTCGGCCAGCGGCAGGATATCGGCAGTGCGCTCGCGAAGTGGACGCCAGGCCAGGGGGAAAACCGACAGACGGTAAAAAAGGTCTTCTCGGAACCGCCCCGCCGCCACTTCACCCGCCAGATCGCGGTTGGTGGTAGCGACCACGCGAATATCCAAAGCAATCGGTTTACGCGCACCGACGCGCTCGACCTCGCGCTCCTGCAACACGCGCAGCAGTTTGGCTTGCAGGCCGAGGGGCATTTCGGAGATTTCGTCGAGCAACAGCGTGCCGCCGTCGGCTTGTTCGAACTTGCCAGCCTGCGCGGCAATGGCGCCGGTGAACGAACCCTTCTCGTGGCCGAACAACGTGGCTTCGAGCATGTTATCGGGGATCGCCGCGCAGTTGATCGCAATGAACGGTTGGCTGGCGCGATGGGATTGCTGATGGATGTAGCGCGCCAGTACTTCTTTACCGGTGCCGGATTCGCCGGAGATCAGCACTGTGGAATCGCTGCGCGCCACCCGCGCGGCCAACTCCAATAACTGCGCACTGGCCGGCTCGACCGCCACCGGACCTTCGCCGTCGCTTGTGCCAATGCTGCCCAGCGCATGCCGCGCCACCAGATCGAGCAACGCCTTGGGTTCAAACGGCTTGACCAGATAGTCGGCCGCGCCCTGACGCATTGCATCGACGGCACGCTCCACCGCGCCGTGCGCCGTCATCAACAGCACTGGCAATTGCGGTTGACGGGCACGCAGCAGGGAAAGCAATTGATGGCCGTCCATGCCCGGCATGTTGACGTCACTGACCACCAGACTGAACGCCTCGCGCGCCACCGCCGTCAACGCATCTTCAGCGCAACCGACCGCATGGTAATCGTGCCCGGCCAGCAACAACGTATCGGCCAGCGCCTCGCGCAACGAGCGGTCATCCTCGACCAGCAAAACCTTGATGCCCATGTCTTTCACTCAGCTCCCTGTACAGCGGAAAACAGCGGCAGGATCACCTGCGCGCATGTGCCGCGCCCGACTCGCGAACGCAGCCGCAATTCTCCCTGATGTGCCCGGGCCACAGCCTTGACCACGGTCAGGCCCAGACCGGTGCCGGTGACTTTGGTGGTAAAAAATGGCTCGCCGAGCCGCGCCAGAACCGCGGGCTCGATGCCGCTGCCATTGTCACTAATACTCAGGCGCAGGTTGTTGTCGCGGGTGTAGCAATGCACTTTCAGGCGGACGTCGCCGGCACTGGCCTGAATGGCGTTTTCGATCAGGTTCAACAGCGCTCCGACCAGCGTGTCGCGATTGCACAGCAGCTCGCCGGCATGACTGTCGCACTGCCAGCGGATAGGCAGATCCTGCACATGCGTCAGCGCCGCTGCTTGCAGTGCCTGCATCAAGGTATTCGGGGTGAGGCGATCGGTCAGTGGCAACTCACCGCGAGCGAACACCAGCATGTCGCGCACTTGGTGCTCGAGCTCGTGCAGGCGCTCTTTCAGGCGCCCGGCGAAGCGCTGCTGGGTGGCGACCGGCAACTCCTGCTCAGTCAAATGACTGGCGTAGAGCAAAGCGGCGGACAGCGGCGTGCGGATCTGATGGGCCAGCGAGGCGACCATACGGCCCAGCGAGGACAAGCGCTCGTGGCGTGCCAGTTGATCTTGCAGATGACGGGTTTCTGTCAGGTCGTTGAGCAGGACCAATTGCCCCGGCTCGGCGTCCAGCGAGCGGGTGGCAATCGACAGGCGTCGACCATTTTTCAGGGAAATTTCATGACCGTCGTCTTCACGCGGGGCAAAGCAGCGCGCAATCACATGGCGCCACAACTCGCCCTCAAGCGGCAAACCGAGCAGCTCAATGGCGGCTGGATTGGCTTCACGAACCATGCCGTGACCGTCGATAACGATGACGCCACCGGGCAACAGATCAAGGAGGTTTTGCAGGCGGTTGGCCAAGCGTTCTTTTTCCGCCAGCTCCTGCATGCGCTGAGCACTGACCACCGCCAGCTCGCCCTTGAGCTCGGTCACCCGCGCTTCAAGCATGCTGTAGGAGTCCGTCAGTTGGCTGGACATCTGGCTGAACAGCTCGAATGCCTGCTCCAGGCCCTGTCGGCTTGCCTGCTCTACGGAGGACGGCTGCCCCTCGGGACTGGAGGCAGAAGACATCTGGGCGTGGGGCATTGTGCTTTCTCGCTTGGCTGACCGTCAGTTAAACGGAACGTTACGAGGGCTGTAGCAATACCCGTGCCTAAAAAAAACTGCTTATAAATGAAGCAGTTGAAAAACAGGCGTCAATCCTCCGCCTGTTCATCTCCATCGCGGCGGCTCATGCCGTACTTGCGCATCTTCTCGACCAGGGTGGTACGACGGATACGCAGACGTTCAGCCGCGCGCGCCACAATGCCATTGGCATCGTCCAGCGCCTGCTGAATCAGGCCCTGTTCCAGACCACCGAGGTAGTCTTTCAGGTCCAGGCCTTCCGGCGGCAGCATGGCGTTGGCGGTGAAGTCCGGCGTATGGCCATTGATCGCCACGCGCTCTTCGAGATCGCTGCGCAGGCTGTCGACCATTTGCTCGTCTTCGTCGTCGACGTAGCGGAATTTCTTCGGCAGCTCGACCACGCCGATCACCCCGTACGGATGCATGATCGCCATGCGCTCGACCAGGTTGGCCAGCTCGCGGACGTTGCCCGGCCAGCCGTGACGGCACAGCGACATGATGGCCGCCGAGTTGAAGCGGATCGAACCGCGCTTCTCATGCTCCATGCGCGAGATCAGTTCGTTCATCAGCAGCGGAATGTCTTCGACGCGCTCACGCAGCGGCGCCATCTCGATCGGGAACACGTTCAGGCGATAGTAGAGGTCTTCGCGGAAGGTGCCGATCTCGATCATGCTTTCGAGATTCTTGTGCGTTGCGGCGATGATGCGCACGTCGACGCTCTGGGTCTTGTTGCTGCCCACGCGTTCGAAAGTGCGTTCCTGCAGGACGCGCAACAGCTTGACCTGCATCGGCAGCGGCATGTCGCCAATTTCGTCGAGGAACAGCGTACCGCCGTTGGCCAGTTCGAAACGGCCGGCACGGCTGGTGATCGCACCGGTGAAGGCGCCCTTCTCATGGCCGAACAGTTCGCTTTCGAGCAGTTCTGCCGGGATCGCCCCGCAGTTGACTGGCACGAATGGCGCGTCGCGGCGCTTGGAATGGTAGTGCAGGTTGCGCGCAACCACTTCCTTGCCAGTGCCGGACTCACCGAGGATCAGCACGCTGGCGTCGGTGTCGGCAACCTGCTGCATCATCTGACGCACGTGCTGAATCGCACGGCTGGTGCCAACAAGACTACGGAATAGATTGGGTTCGCGATGACGGCCGCGCTCGCGGGCCTGGTCATACATCTCGCGATAGACCTGGGCACGGTGCAGGGAGTCGAGCAATTTGCTGTAGCTGGGCGGCATTTCGAGGGTCGAAAGCACTCGGCGACGCTGGTCTTCAGGCAGGTCAACGGAAGAATTATCACCCATTAACAAAACCGGAAGGAACTCATCCCAGGTAGAGAGTGTCTTTAGCAAGCCCAAAAGCGCGCCAGGAGCATTAACGGTCCCGATCAGTACGCAAATAACCTCACGACTAGACGACAAAGAGCCGACTGCCTGCTGCCAGTCATGGCTGCCGCAGGGTAAATTTTCTTCGCCGAGAAAATTTAGAATCACCGCCAGGTCGCGGCGGCGGACGCTATCGTCATCGATCAGCAGAATTTTGGTTTCACGCCACATGCAATAGCAACTTCCCTAGTCAACTCAATGCCCGGAATTAGGGGCAAGCGAGACGCTTGCAGGACACCATGTGCCTGTAGACGCCTGAAATCTGAAAACAGCCACTAGTTAAGTCAAAAAACCGTGCACAGTCAAATTTATGGCGCACATGTTTGGATTAACTGGGGGTTAATTAACCAAACAGATGGTAAACCTTTGCCGCCTTTTGCGCTTGGGTGATCTGCGACATCTCGTTGGCTATCGCTTGCCGCTCACCCATGGCCACCTCAAGAAGCTCCTTGTAGACATGGAGCAACTCCTCAAGATTATCGCGCAACGCGACCTCATCCAGCGCAGCTTCCGCCATGACGTCTTCCATGCAGGAACGGCAAGCCAGATCCAGCTCGCCAATGGCTTCCCAGTTGCGTTCGGCCAAGGCACTGACCAACGCTTCACGGGTATCGGCGATTCGCTGCAATACAAGACTCATGACGATCTCCTTCAGAACTGCGGCGCTGGCGTAGGAGCGATGGCATCCCAGCCTTCTTTCACCGTGCTCAGCAAGCCTGCAACCTCATCGAGAATGCGCGGGTCGCTGCTGATATTCGCCTCGGCGAGGCGCTTCATCATGTAGATGTACAGCCCGTCCAGATCAGCCAGGGTATCTGCGCTGTTTTCCAGATCGAGACCTTCACGCAGGCCGCTGACAATGCCAATCGCCTTGCTGATCGAAGTGCATTTGCCAGGAATGTCCTTGCGCTCGATGGCGCCTTTGGCCTGAGCGATACGGGCCAGACCACCTTCCATCAACATTTGCACCAGACGGTGCGGGCTCGCTTCGGACGTCTGAGCGTGTGCACCGACTTTCTGATACTGCCGAAGGGCTAACATCGGATTCATGTTCTACCTCATTGCCACAATGACTCGTATAACCAGTGTATCGCCAACGAATCACAGAACTTTAGAGCAAAAGACAAAAACCCGGCGCACGCCGATGAAGCGTAGCCGGGTTTCTGTCGTCAGCTCATGATCAGCTGCTAGACTTCTGCGCGTTCAGGCTGGTGAAGAACGAGGTGATGTTGCTCGCCGTCGCTTTCATCTGCCCGACCAACAGGTCCATGGCGTTGTACTTGGCCGTCAACGTCTTCGTCAGGTTATCAACGCGCAAGTCCAGAGCCGCCTGCTGTTTTTGCAGGGAGGTGGTCATGTTCGTCAGGTTTGAACTGCGCTGATCGAGCAGGCCGCCGGTCTTGACGTATGGATCAACCGCCGCGTTCATGCGCGCCAACAGGCCATTTTTGGCGTCGGTACCGCTGAACAACTGCTGAACCTGACCGGCCATGCCAGGCAGTTCCATACGCTTGTTGAACACCGCCGTGTCGAGCGTCAGCAAACCGGTTTTGCTGTCAGTCAGCACACCCATCTGCGACAGCACGGACAATTGCCCTTGCCCGCCAGCACCCGGATCGGTCAGTTGGGCACGCACGTCAGCCATCAACGAGCGCGGCAACGAGTCACCGGTGAACGCCGCCGAAACGGTCAGATTGCCATCGGCATCCGGCGTGGCCTTGGACAGAGTGTCGACGGTTTTCTTCAGGGTGTTATAGGCATCGATGAACGTCTGCAGCGACGTCTGGATACCAGCGGTATTGGTCGCGACCGAAACGGTCGCGGCGGTTGCCTTGCCATTGACGACAGGGCTGGGGGTCACCAGGTTCAGCGTCATGCCGCTGATGGCGCCCGTCACCGTGTTGGTCTTGCTGGTGACAGCCAGTCCGTCGATGGTCAGGCTTGCATCCTGAGCCAGTTCACCCACAGCGCCAGAGGCCCCTGCTGCAGGGGAAGCACCCATTTTCTGGGTCCCGTCGATTTCCAGACCAGCGATACCGCTGACCTGCAGGTCCATGCCCGCGCCCGTCTTGTTCGAGCTCAGTACCAGACGCGAAGAACCGCTACTGTCAGTCACGATGTTGGCGGAAATACCGTTGCTGGCCTGCGCGGTGTTGATCGCATCCCGCGTGGACTGCAGGGTGGCATTGGCCGGAATCTCAACATTGTAATCAATGCCATTCTGACTGATTTTCAGAGTACCACTCGGAATGGCACTGGCGGCACCGCCGGCAAATGCGGCACTGGCGACTTTCGAGCCGGTGGCCAGATTGTTCACGACAACGCTGTAAGTACCCGGTACGGCGGTTTTGTCCGATGTTGCACCGACAACCGCTGGCGTATCCGACGTTGCAGTGAAACCGGCAAAGGCCGGACTCGTCGCCTTGTTGAGGTCAGTCATCGCCTTCTGGTACGCCGCCAGTGCGCTTTTCAGCGAACCAACACCGGAAATCTTCAGCGAGTTGCTTTTCGTCTGAGTGTCGATCTGGGTCTGCTTGGCAGACTTGTCGGCGTTGACCAGCGCGGTCACGATCGCGCCGATGTCCAGGCCGGAACCCAGTCCGGAACCCGGTAGAATTGGACTTGCCATGTGCATCTCCCTTCAGATTGTTGCCATTCTTTTGACCGTTACCCGCGTCCTGAGAACGTACAAACATTATTCATGCCAGCTATCAGACTTTGGCGTCGAACAACACGTGGCTCGCATTGGCGAGGCTGTCTGCCAGCTTGAGGGCTTCTGCGGAGGGAATCTGTCGTACGACCTCACCCGTCTCGCTTGCGATCACCTTGACGATGACCTTCCCGGAGTGTTCATCGATGGAGAACTCCAGATTGCGCTTGATCGATTGGACGAACTTCTCGATCTCCTGCACTGCCAGTTTCAGCTTGGCGTCATCCGTGCCCTGACTTTTCTTGTCAGCGACCGGCGCATCGGCCTGCGCAACTTTTGGCGTCTCTGACGGCTTGTCAGCAACAGGTGTCGCTGGCTTGGGAGCCGGATAAGACACGTTAAGCTTTACGCTCATGTCCATGCCCATCACCTCCTAACGAAAAAAGCGAGAGAGCGCGACAAGCGCACTCCCCCGCTCAAACTCATTCCGAATTACTGAAGCAGCTTCAGTACAGCGGAAGGCAGTTGGTTGGCTTGAGCCAGTACGGAGGTCGAAGCCTGCTGCAGAGTTTGCTGCTTGGTCAGGTTAGCAGTTTCTGCGGCGAAGTCGGTGTCCTGTACACGACCCTGAGCAGCGGTGGTGTTTTCAGTGATGTTCTGCAGGTTGGAGATGGTGCTGGTCAGACGGTTTTGCGAAGCACCCAGGCTGGCGCGGGTTGCACCGATCGCAGCGATAGCGGCGTCGATTGCAGTGATCGCGTTGTCGATGTTTTGCGCAGCGCCCGAAGTGGAAGCACCGGTCAGAACAACAGTACCGCTACCAACCGACAGGCTGACGGCGTCGAACTTGGAGCTCAGTACCAGGTCGATGTGGTTAGCCGAACCGGTGTTTGCGCCCACTTGCAGGGTCACAGTACCAGCCGAACCGTCCAGCAGGTTTTTGCCGTTCAGGTTGGTCGAAGCCGAGATACGGGTGATCTCGTCGGACATCTGAGCGAATTCGGAGTTGGTAGCGGTCTGGTCAGCAGTGCCGTTGGTACCGTTACGTGCTTTAACAGCCAGTTCACGCATACGCTGCAGGATATCGGTAGTAGCTTGCAGAGCGCCTTCAGCGGTCTGAGCAACGGAGATACCGTCGTTGGCGTTCTGGATGGCTTGGGTGTTACCACGGATCTGCGAAGACATACGGTTCGAGATCTGCAGGCCAGCGGCGTCGTCTTTAGCGCTGTTGATTTTCAGGCCGGAAGACAGGCGCTGCATCGAAGTCGACAGAGCGTCGGAAGCGCGGTTCAGGTTTTTCTGAACGTTCAACGACGTGGTGTTGGTGTTTACTGTTAAAGCCATGACGAATTCCTCGTTGGTTGGGTACTGCGGCTTCCGGCCCTGGCAACCGCCGGGTATGGCCTAGAGAACCTTCGTAATAGTTATCGTCGGGTTTGCAGGTTGCTTGAGGGCTTTTTGAAAAAAATTTGCCATCACCCTGCCACCCCCCAGAAAACAAAGACTTAGCAGTACGTCAGCCGTGGAAAAATGACGTCATAAAACCGACTGCGGCGCAAACCTGCGCGCCAGTGCTGTCGGCGCACTCAGGCTGGAACACTTTCCAGTAAATCCACCAGTTCGTATTCCATAGAGTCAGCCAGGCCCAGCCAGTCCTGGCGCTCCTGACATTCGAGCATTTGCGTGAGCACCTGCGCCCACAGCAACTGGACATCAGCAGGGGCCGAAAGCAGCAACTGCTGCGCGCCTTCGAAGACATCGACCATGCTCAACCCGGCCTCGACATCCCGCCCCAGCCGGAACAACTGCGCACACTGACGGCATTCGCCGATGCATTGTTCCATCGCCGTCATTGCACAAACTCCTGATTGAACTGCGTCCCGGCGATCAGCGCACCCGCCCTGCTGCTATTGAAAAACTGAACGTGCGGATGCGCCGCAATGTAGCGCTCCAGCACACACAGATAACCACGGAAATTGAGCTGCGTACTGACCCGCTGGCCATGGCCATCGCGCACCCAATGCCGCGCCTGATTGACCGGCGGCCCCAGATCGCCGTCGCTCCAGCCGGCGTGGGTCTTGTTCATCGGAAAGGCAAAGTCAGCGCCAAAGAGCGTGATGCGAGGCGCGCCCATTTTCACGGCCAGATCCACAGCCGGGTGAATCACGCTGCCGCCGACGTGCAGCAGTGCCCGCGGATGCTGTTCACGCAACCCGGCGTACACCGGGCTGGCCGAGTAACCGCCGTAGCGCTTGCCCTTCCAGGCACGCAAAACATCAGGATCACTCATGGGCAAATACACCAGCGCAATACCGTCGGACGCTTCGAACGGTAAATGACGGAAGCTGATGCGCTGATCAATGGTCACCACCAGATCCGGGGCGATTCCGTGCTCACGCAATGGCCGATAGGCCGTGTCGACGCAGATGAACAATGGCCGCTGAGCCTGCGCCCGAATGGCTGCCAATCGTTCAAAGTGCCCTTCCAGGGTCGGACCGGTAGCGATCACATAGATTTCCCGGTCGGTGCAGGAGCCAGACAGTTGCGCCACATCGTCATCGCCGAGCAGTACCGGCAGGCAGTCCTGCAAGCGCTGTTGAATGAACGGCGACTGCGCGTCGAATTCGCGATTGTTGAACGCCAGATGGACTTCATTGACCAGCCGATCACGGATCTTCGCGTTGAAATCGTCAGCCAGCAGCATCTCGGCAGGCAAAGCGAAAAACGGCGTGAAAAAATCCGCATGATCGCCGGCGTAAAACAACTCGACACGCGGATCTTCCAGCCACTGCCGCTGATCGAGCAGTTGCAGCACCAGCGCAAACAGCGCGCCATTGAGGATGTGCACGTACAGGCGCTGCAGTCCCGCACGCTCGAGCAGCACAGTGGGTAAATCGCCGAGACCGGTGCCATAGACGTGCAACTGCGCCTTGTCGGGCAGACTGCCCGCCTGAGTCTGCGCTTCGTGGAGGCGATCGTGACGACTGGTGAGTTGAATACCGTTGACGCTCAGCGTCGAGCCAAGCCCCTCGACCAATTGGGCCGGGACGGCCGCACTGTCTTCAGCCATCAGTCGCTCGAACAGCGCCGGCCAACGCCGTTGCAACACCTCGGCATTGGCTTGAAAAAACTCGCTCATGGCGCCTCGCGCTCCCTTCCAGGCAAAAAAATAGCGTTCAAGGTTAACCTTGAACGCTATTTTTGTATCCGCCGTTTTTGCTCGGACTCAAGGACGATAGATGATCGCCGAGCCCCACGACAGACCGACACCAAACCCGCTCAGCGCAATACGCTGCCAATCGGAATCGATGACGTGTTTTTCCAGTAGCAAGGGAATGCTCGACGACACGGTGTTACCGGTCTCGACCATGTCCTTGATGAACTTCTCCGGCTCGCCTTCGAAACGCCGCGCCACGGCATCGACAATCGCCGCACTGCCCTGGTGAATACAGAAGGCGTCGATGTCGTCAGCCTTGAGGCCTGAATCATCGAGCAGCTCATGCAGGTGCGCCGGAACTTTGAGCAGCGCGAAGTTGAAGACCTGACGACCGTTCATGAAGAACACGCCATCGGTGACTTTCAGGTGCGGAGCACCGGAGCCATCGGTGCCGAACTTGGCTTTGCCCAGTGCCCAGGTCGGATCTTCGCCCATCCAGGTTGCAGTGGCGGCATCGCCGAACAGCATGGTGGTGTTGCGGTCTTCCGGGTCAACGATTTTCGAATACGGGTCGGCGGTGATCAGCAGGCCGTTCTTCAGGCCGGCGGCCTCCATGAAGCCCTTGATCGCGTAGATGCCATAGACATAACCGGAGCAGCCCAGGGAAATGTCGAACGCCGCCACGTTGGTTGGCAGACCGAGTTTGTCCTGCACGATCGCAGCGGTGTGCGGCAGGCCTTCTTCGTCACCGTTTTGGGTGACGACGATCAAGGCGTCGATCGACTCACGTTTCAGTTCCGGGTTGCTGGCAAACAGCGCATTGGCCGCTTCCACGCACAGATCAGAGGTTTCTTGCTCAGCGTCTTTGCGCGGCAGGAATGCCGAGCCGATCTTGCCAAGGATGAATTCTTCATCCTTCTCGAATTTTGCACCTTGTGCGTAATTGTCCACGCCGGCTACAGGAACGTAGCTCGCAATGCTTTTTATGCCAATCATTACGGCTTCCCAATAAAAAACAGCCCAAGACCACCGCTCGCAAGGATTTCGAGGGGCGCCGACAAACAGAAAACGGCCGCCACAACGGGCAGCCACGGGGAGCGCAAAGGGCTATCACTGGAATCGAAAACGAGCCAGGCGCCATCTCCCCGATCAATACAATACAGTGAAGATGCGCGTTATGACTCGCAGGTCACGCTATTTTGCCGAATCGGTGCAGATCGGGTTATTCGACCAACGACCAGTCCAGCGGCGTGCCGCGCTTGATCGGCGCGCGCGCGCGGCGGCCGAGGACGGCTTCGGTGTGCTTGGGCGGCAGACCGAGACCGGGGCGAATGGCGCGCAGATTGTCCCCGCTAAAGGTGTCACCGGCGGCCATGTCGGCAGTGACGTACAGCGAGCGGCGATAGACCACTGACTTGCGCTCGGCTTCAGTGGCGCCGTAATAAACCTGGCCCATGGCTTGCCAGGCACGCTCGGTTTCCACCACCAGGCTGGCCATTTCCGCCGGCTCCAGCGAGAAACTGGCATCGACGCCACCCGCTGAACGGTCGAGGGTGAAGTGCTTTTCCACCACCGTTGCCCCCAGCGCCACCGCCGCCACCGACACCCCGACGCCCATCGAGTGGTCGGACAGCCCCACCTCGCAACCGAACAATTCCCGCAGATGCGGGATCGTGCGCACGTTGCTGTTGAGCGGGGTCGCCGGGTAGGTGCTGGTGCATTTGAGCAAGACCAGATCCTTGCAGCCGGCTTCCCGGGCGGCGCGCACGGTTTCATCCAGTTCAGCGATGCTGGCCATGCCCGTGGAGATGATCAGCGGTTTGCCGGTGGCGGCCACGCGGCGAATCAACGGCAAGTCAGTGTTTTCGAAACTGGCGATCTTGTAGGCCGGCACATCAAGGCTTTCAAGAAAGTCCACGGCGCTGGCATCGAACGGCGTGGAGAACGCGAGCATGCCCAGCGCCTTGGCCCGGGCGAAAATCGGCGCGTGCCACTCCCACGGCGTATGGGCTTTTTCATACAAGTCGTAGAGCGAAGTGCCCGCCCACAGACTGCCCGGATCCTTGATGAAGAATTCACCTTCAGCCAGATCGAGGGTCATGGTCTCGGCGGTGTAGGTTTGCAGCTTCAAGGCATGCGCCCCAGCCTTGGCCGCCGCTTCGACAATTTGCAAGGCCACGTCCAGCGACTGGTTATGGTTGCCGCTCATCTCGGCGATGATGAAGGGCGGCGCATCGGCACCGATCAAGCGGTTGCCAATCTTGAAACTAGTCATGGGGGTGATCCTTCAAAACACGGGTGAACGCACAGGCGCCTTGGGTAAACCCGGCGTCGCGAAACACATTCAGTGAGGACAGATTGTCCGGCAGGACGCGAGCGCTGATGACCGTCAGTTGCGGCCAGTGCGCAGCAACAAAAGTATGGCCACGGGTCAACAGCGCCCTGCCCCAGCCGAGGCCGAAACGTCCTTGCAGGAGGTAAATCGAGACTTCGGCCTCAAAACCACGCAAGTCGTAACGCAGCACGCCGACGGCGCCATCGTCCGCCTCGGCGATCAACAGCAGCCGCTGCGGATTACGCAAACTTGCCGTCAACCAGTTGAGGTGTTGCGCCCAATCAATTACGCCTGGCTCCGGCGACCAGCGCCTTACGGCTTCGGCATTGCGCCCCTCGAACAGCAACTGCGCATCATCCAGCGTCGCCGGGCGCAACCTGAGCACCGCGCCAGCAAGCGCTGCCGCGACGCGCTCGGCGCCGCGACCATCGACCAGTTGCCGCGAGCGCTCGGCCAGGCTCTGCCGTAGAAAATGATTGGCCACGACAAAACCGACAGCATCGCGCAACTGTTCGACGCTGACCTGCTCGCGGGCGCCCATGAACACATGCGCGCCCGCTGCGGCCATCACTTCGCCGTTGACCTGCTGGTTGTTCGATACCGCGATACAGATCGTCGGCAGCCCGAGCGCCGCGCGCTCCCAACTGGTGCCGCCGCCAGCACCGATAAACAGATCGGCTTCGCTCATGCGCTGGTAAAAATCGCTGACGAAACTGTGCAGGCGCCAGTTCGGCCGCGTCTCGGCCAACGCCTGCATCTGTGCCCATGCCGGGTTGTCGGCACCGGCGACAAAGTCCACTTGCAGCTCGTTGAAATCGGCCAGCGCGAGCATCGCGTGATGGGTCTGCATCGCCGCATCGAAACCGCCGAAATTCACCAGTACCCGGCGCGCCTTGGCGTTGATCTCGATGGCCGGACAGTTGAATTCTTCACGCAACATCGCGTAGCGCGGGCCAAGTAATGTGCGGCAACCCGGCGGCAGCAGCGGCGCGTAGTTTTCACTGAGACCGGACAAATTCTGATTGAGTAAAAGATCAACGCTGTAGCGCCGGGTCGCCAGATCATCCACTGCCGCTATGCGATGTGCCCAGCGGCGTGCAGCGGTTTGCCAGTGATGATCGAGGCCGTAGTGATCGACGATGATCCAGTCGTATTCGGCCTCGCCATCGAGCAGCAGGCCCAGAGTGTCAATGTCAGCCTGCCACGGCAGCATCGATTCGATGGCTTGCTGCGGGTCTTCATCGGGGTAACGCTCAGGCAACGCAAAAGTGGCAAATCCTTCGGCACTCAGCGCCTGCAGCCGATGCCCCGGCAATTGCCGGCACGCGAACGCGACATGGCTGCCCTGCCCGCGCAACACCCGCGCCAGTGTCAGGCAGCGGGCGATATGGCCACTGCCGATGGTCGGCGAGGCGTCGGCGCGAATCAGCACTCTCATTGCAACTCTCCGCCGGCCTTTAGCGCGGCGTAAAGGTACTCGGCGCGTTTCCAGTCTTCGGGGGTGTCGATGTCCTGCACCAGGTGCCGGGGCAGAATCACCGGCAGACTGGCCGGCGAATACACCACTTCACCGCGTAACCAGGCATCGCTGCGCCCCCAGTAGAACTGACCGGCATCCTGAAATGCCTCGGGCAGATCCTGAGAACGCGTATTGCGGAACTCGGGATACAACGCGCACAAGGCACCCTGCCCGTCCAGCGTCAGCGCACGCTGCACCGGAAAGCCGAAGCTGCACACGGAAAACGCGAAAGACTTGTCGGGATGCTGCTCCAGCAAGTCGATACCCTGGCGCAGATAGCGCGCCTGCAACAGCGGCGCCGTGGCATACACGCAACAGGCGTAATCGAACGCCGGCAACTGCTGCAAAGCATGCACGATCACTGCCGCCGTACCGGTGAAATCATCGGCCAGTTCGACCGGACGCAAAAACGGCACCTGCGCACCCTGCGCGCGTGCGACATCGGCAATCTCGGCATCGTCGGTGCTGACCACGACCTGATCGAACACGCCCGACTCCAGCGCGGTGCGAATCGAACGGACAATCATCGGCACGCCGTCGAACGGCAAGAGATTCTTGCGCGGGATGCGTTTGCTGCCCCCGCGTGCGGGGATGATTGCAACGTTGCTCAAGGACGTTTTTCCAACAGGAACCAGGTGACATCGTCTGCCGGGAATTGCGGATCGCGGTGATAGACGAAACCGTAATCCAGCAGTTGCAGATCAGCATAGCGATCAAGCATCTCACCGGCAAAATCACGCTTGAACAGCTTGCCGCTGTTACCGCGATAGGACACTTCCACCGGTGCCGGGTTGTAGTACTCGGCGATCAAAATGTAGCGCTGACTCAACTCATACAACTGCGCGTATGCGGTCGGCAGCAGTTCCGGAGCCAAGTGAATCAGCACGCCTTTACTCAAGGTCATGTCGTAGCGGCGCTCGCGCGGAAAATCGAACAGCGAGCCATGCCAGATCTGCGCAATGTTCAATGCCCGCGCCTGAGCACAGGCGCTGTCATTGATCTCGACGCCGAACAGCTCACAGCGTGGCAACAACTGATGCAGCGCCTGCAAATTGTTGCCGGCGTTGGTGCCCAACTCGACCAGGCTTTCAATGCGCCCGGCGCGGCTCAACGCTTTGGCAAACAGCGCCAGATTGGCCGCCACCAGTGGTTGGCCGATATTGCGCGCAACGTACTGGTTACCGAACTCACCCTGCCAGAATTTTTCCTGCTCGCTCAGATCACGCATGACTCAGTCTCATCCACCGCTACAGCGGTATTCATTCGGTCAGTCGACGCACTTGCTCGACTACATAATCCTGCTGCTGATCACTCAGCAACGGGTACAGCGGCAAGCTGATGGCCTCGGCGTAATAACGTTCGGCTTCGGGGAAATCGCCCTCGGCAAAACCCAGGTCGCGATAGTAGGGCTGCAAATGCACGGGAATATAGTGCAGGTTCACGCCGATCCCGGCCGCGCGCAAGCCTTCGAACACCTGACGATGGCTAAGGCTGATACGCTCGGGCTGCAAGCGGATCACGTACAGGTGCCAGGCAGACTCCGCCTCTGGCTGAAGGCTCGGCAGCGTCACCGGCAAGTACGCCAGCAAGCGATCGTAACGCGCCACCAGTTCGCGACGTCGGGCGATAAATTCGTCGAGTTTGCCCAGTTGCGACAAGCCCAACGCGGCTTGCAGATCGGTGATCCGGTAATTGAAGCCCAGTTCGATCTGCTGGTAGTACCAAGGACCATGGCTGGACTCGGTCATCTGCTGCGGATCGCGAGTCATGCCATGGCTGCGCAGACGCTGCAGGCGCTCGGCCAGTTGTGGGCGATTGGTCAGCACCATGCCGCCTTCGGCGCTGGTGATGATCTTCACCGGGTGGAAACTGAACACCGTCATTGCCGCGAATTGACCGCAGCCGACCGGACGTCCTGCGTAGGACGCACCGACCGCGTGAGACGCATCTTCGATCACGGTGAAGTTGTAGCGCTCGGCCAGTTCGGCAATCTTGCGCATGTCGCAGCTCTGCCCGGAGAACGCCACCGCCACCAGCACTTTCGGCAAAGTGCCGTCCTGCTCGGCCTGATCGAGTTTCGCTTCGAGGGCGAACGCATCGAGGTTCCAGGTCAGCGGATCGATGTCGACGAAATCAACGTCGGCACCGCAATAACGTCCACAGTTGGCCGAGGCAAGAAAGGTGTTCGGCGTCGTCCACAAACGATCACCCGGCCCCAGGCCTGCGGCCAGACAGGCAATGTGCAGCGCCGCCGTGGCGTTGCACACTGCGACGGCGAAGTCAGCCTGGCACCGCTCGGCCATTGCCTGTTCGAAACGCTCGATACTCGGCCCTTGGGTCAGCCAGTCCGACTGCAGCACTTGGACGACGGCATCGATGTCTGCCTGATCGAGGCTTTGCCGGCCGTAGGGAATCATACCGAGAGCTTCGCGTGCAGATCAGCGATCTGCCCGACCGAGAGGAAGTGCGGATTGGTGTCGGAGCGGTATTCGAAATCCTCGCTCACGGCACGCCCCTGCTCGCCGAGTTTGTCGACGGCAAAATCGACATCGACGCTGGTAAAGCGAATCGACGGCTGGATGGTGTAGTGATCTTCGAACTCGAGGGTCATCCGCGCATCGTCCAGCGGCACCATCAACTCATGGAGCTTTTCACCGGGACGAATGCCGACGTTCTTGTGCGGCAGATGTTCAGCCATGCCGCGTGCCAGATCGACAATGCGGATCGATGGAATCTTCGGCACAAACACTTCGCCGCCATGCATCCGCGCAAAGCTGTCGAGGACGAACTGCACGCCGTGGTCGAGGGTGATCCAAAACCGCGTCATGCGTTCGTCGGTGATCGGCAACTCCTGAGCACCGTCGGCGATCAGCTTGCTGAAGAACGGCACCACCGAACCGCGCGAACCGGCCACATTGCCGTAGCGCACCACGGCGAAACGGGTTTCCTGCTCACCGGCAATATTGTTGGCGGCGACGAACAATTTGTCCGAGAGCAACTTGGTCGCGCCGTACAAGTTGATCGGGCTGGCGGCTTTGTCGGTGGACAGCGCCACAACCTTTTTCACGCCATTGTCGATGGCGGCGGCAATGATGTTCTCCGCGCCGTTGACGTTGGTGCGAATGCATTCGGTCGGGTTGTACTCCGCCGCCGGCACTTGCTTCAACGCCGCAGCATGCACCACGTAGTCGATGCCGCGCATGGCCTGACGCAGACGGTCAGCGTCACGCACATCACCGATGAAGTAACGCATGCACGGTGCGTTGAACGTCTGCTGCATCTCGTACTGTTTGAGCTCGTCTCGGGAGAACACCACCACGCGCTTGGGCTGGTATTGCTCAAGCAGGCGGGCGATGAATTTGCGCCCGAACGAACCCGTGCCGCCGGAGATGAAAATCGATTTACCGTTGAACATAGGCTGATTCCTGTCGGGCACGCTCAAGCGAGCAACTGCGCCCAGTTGATCGAGGCATTTTCGCCCAAGGTAAAACCTTTGCCGTGCAGGGCCAGGTTGGCGTTGTAAGCCGGATCCTGCGCGAAGACACCGCTCCATTTTTCACGCAGTGCCGCCAGCGCTTCCGGCGCCTGTGGCAGCTCGCCGGTATGCAGCACCTGCACCAACGGCGTCCACACGGTGAGGTAACCGGTCTGACCGGCCTTGAGGCACAGGTCAACATCGGCATAACCCTCGGCGAAGGTCACTTCGTCCAGCCCGCCAAGGGCGTTGAACAGCTCTTTGCGCACCATCAGGCAGACCTTCGACACAGCCGAGTAATTCTGCTCGACGGTCAAACGATACATGTAGCCGTCTGCTGCGTGTTTTTCGCCGATGAAGGCCGAACCCACGCCATCGTTCAGGCCGACGATCAGACCGGCCTGAGCGATCTTGCCGTCGCGGTCGACCAGTTTGGCACCGACGATGCCCACTTCCGGACGCTGGGCGTGGTTGAGCAGCGAATCGATCCAGTTCGGATTGACGACTTCACTGTCCGCCGCCAACAGCACCAGATACTCACCCTGAGCCTGCTCGCTGGCAGCGTTGTACAACGCGACCTCGCTCAGTGGCTGATCGGCACGCAGCACATTGACCTTGGCGTGACGCAGCGTGCCCAACCAGTCGTTGACCGCTGCCGACGGGGTGGCGTTTGCCGCCAGCAATACTTCATAACGGCTGTAACGGGTTCTGAGCAACACGCCTTCCAGGCAGCGGCGCAGCACTGGCAGATCATCGATGACCGGCACAATGATCGACACCAGTGGCTGCTCGGTGTGGCGGTAATCGATCTGCCAGGTGCCCGGCACCGCCGACATGACCTTGGCCTTGTAGCCGCGATTGCCCAGATGACGCAGCAACGCCTGACGTTCGTGAGCGTTTTCTTCAGGCTCCGCGGCCTGAGTGATCAGCAACGGCTCGTCGAGATGCGCAAGGCCGTCGAGGCCGCCCTGCTCAATGATGCGCAGCAGCAAGTCAAATTCCAGCGCCTTGCTGAAATCAGCCTGGTAACCGCCGGCTTCGAGCAACACTTCGCGGCGAATCAACCAGTGGCGGGCCATCAGTGACGGCACGCTTTGCAGCAGATCCAGGTTGAACCCCGGGCGGAACACGTCAACCAGCGCGCCATTGTCCATGCGCTGGATTTCATCGGTGGCCACCGCACGCACACCTTCGGCCGACATCAGTTCCAGGCTCGCGCGCAACAGGCCGCTGGCGGTGAACTGATCACCCGCCTCAGCCAGCAGCAACCAATCGCTTGGCGATTGCTGGGCGCTCTGGTTGAGCTTGTCGACAAAATTGCTTTGGGTGACACGGACAAAGTGCAGGGTATTTTGCGCGGTCGTCGCCGCCGGAGCTTCGCCGGTGGTGAACACGACGATCCTGAACGCCTTGCAGTTACCCTCGAGCAGGCTGTCGAGCGACACCTGCAACTTGTCGATGTCGTTGTCCAGATCAAGCAGGAAAATACCGAATTGCGGGCCACCGCCTTCAGTTGCCAGATGCTGGCCAATCGACTCGAGTTGCGCAATCGTCGGCGCACGAGCCGCCAGCCACTGCAACAGGCGACCGGACTTCATCTTATCGAAGACCGGCTGATGATCTTCGACCGTCAGCGTTTCGAGGCGGGCGATCCACTCACGCATGGCGTGCGCGGCGGTCTCGTCCCCGACGATGTCCAGTTGCGTCGCCAGGCGTTTGACCACGGTCAGGTTGAACGCATTGAGATCATGGGCCTGCCACAAACGGTCAAGCACACTTTCCGGCGTATCGTTGTTGCGCGCCTGCAACAGGTGCGCCTGACGCGTCCATACGCCTTCCAGCCCTTCGAGCTGGAGGCGGCCGGCCGGCAGGGTGTGCAACATGAATTCGAACTGCTCCAGACGATCGAAGAAGGCCTGGTTGTAGAACGGCATTTCGACGTACTGCAGCGGACCAAAACGACGGTCCGGCGCCTTCAGTTCCTGGTTCCAGGTCGACTCGATAATCAGCTCGGCGGTCAGCGCCCGCCCGGTCTCCAGACTGCCGGCCATCGCCTTGAAACTTTCCAGGGCAAAGGCCTTGGCCTGCCCGGCATCCAGACCTTCGATAGCGGTGGGCAGCGAAACGAGGAACTCGGCAAAGGCCTCTCGTTCGGCGACCGATTTGGCATCGACGTAGGTCAGCGAGTGATACACATCGGTATTGTGCTCGGAGACACCGTAGTTGATCTCGCGCACCACATAAGGAATCGGCAGGATGCGTGCCTTGGCGCTGGCCAGCAGGTAGTAGACGTGGCCAATTTCCTGCCACTGGAAATTGGTCCCCGGCGGCAACGCCGAATGCCAGTTTTTCATCAGGTCAGTACGGGTCACCGCGTAGAACGGCGGGATGTACTGGCTCATGTAATCGAGGACGCGATCCTGCGCCCGCTCGGACGCGTAGTCTTCCTGGACTTTCTTGTCGCGGCGGTAGTAGCTCACGCCATGAGACAGTGTCAGGTACATCAGGCAGTAGCCGTGGCACATACCGTAATCAGGGTTGGCATGCAGGAAGCCGACGGACTCTGCCAGCGAATCATGCAGGATGAAATCGTCGTCGGCCGCCAGCACCATGTACGGCGTGGTCAGTTTTTCCACGCCATACGCCAGTTTGGCCTGCATGCCCCAGTACGCGAACTGCGGCACATGGTGGTAATCGACGGCGCTAAAGTCACCCTCAGGTCGTTCAAGGGTCGAATCGAGCACCATGATTTTGCAGGGCAAGCTGCTGTAATACTTCACCGCCCGACGCAAAAACGCCGGCCGATTGTGAGTAATCAGCACCACGGTCAACAGCTCGTTGAGCGGTAGCGCCAGTTCAGAACTGTACTTGCCTTGCATAACTTCTCTCCACAACCGGCGACTCGCCGAGATAACGCTTTGGTGATGTTGCGAATTAACGGACGCGACGCAGATAGCCGTCCGGCGCCACGGTGATCAGCAGCTTGTTTTGCAACTGCTGATCGATCTCGAAATCCTGGTTCTCTTCCAGGTATTTCCACACGGCAGTTTTCGGGTTGTCGCCCGGGCCCCATGGACGATCCGGGAAGAAATCGGCCGGCATGTCTTCAACCACGGTGTCCATGACCACGCAGTAGCTGTCGACCGACACCAGCGGTGCGTACAGACGCAGCTCTTCCAGCACGTGATCGTGGGTGTGGTTGGAGTCCAGAACCAGAATGACTTTCTTGCCTTTGGCCGCTGCCTGCACCTGGGCGGCAATGCCCGCGTCGATGCTCGAACCTTCGATCATCTTGATGCGCTTGGCCATCGGGTGGCTTTCGATCGCTTCGCGGTTGTGCGGGCGAATATCGAGGTCGATGCCCAGCACTTCGCCGTGGCCTTGCAGCTCCAGCAACGAGGCGTAATAGATGATCGAACCGCCATGGGCAATACCGCACTCGATGACCAGATCCGGTTTGACCTGCCAGATGATTTCCTGCATGGCCATCATGTCTTGTGGCAGCTGGATGATCGGACGGCCCATCCACGAGAAGTGGTAGCTGTATTTGTGCTTGGCCGATTCGTTGAAGAAATCGCGGGCCAGGCCAGTCAGTTTCTGGTCGTCACCCTGCTGGGCAATCTGTTCCCGGCACTCGGCTTCGAAGGCTTGGTTGATGCTGTTGTCGGTCATTTTAATAATCTCAAGGGTCACTGAAACGAAGCGCTGTCGACGGCGTGATAGACATAGCGTCCACCGGTCATCCGCTTGATCTCTTCGAGGTAATTGGAATTCATCACAAACAGGTTGGCGCCCTCGGGCAGCGCGTCCATGGCCTCTTGCGGCGAGGACACGCGAACACCGCTCAACGGCAGATAACGCCCCTGCTTGGCCGGGTTGATATCCACCACGCGATCCACCGCCACACCCGCGCGTTGCAGGAACAGCGAATAAATCACGCCTTTGGACGAGGCGCCCCAGATCGCCGAACCCTGCTCGGGGGCGGACTGAATGATCTGCACCGCGCGATCGAGGCTGGCGGTGAAACCGTCAGGCAGGGTCAGGCGCGGCACCGGTTGCTCCGGGGTCAGGCGCAAGGTCGACAGGTCGGCGACGATGTACAGGTATTGGCCACCGAACAGGTGACCGGCCTCGTGCACGGTGCCGAACATCCGGCGCAGGTCATCAAGGCGGAAATAATTGACGTGCTCGTAGAACAGATCGAACCAGGCTTTGTGCTCGAGGATCCAGTCGAAGCACGGCACTTCGATGTAGATCTGCCCGCCCTGATTGGCGTTGGCCATTTCAGCGAGGAAACTGACCGGATCCTGAATGTGCTCCAGCACATGGCGCAGAACAATGGCGTCCGCCGCGAGGCCAAGGCCACGGGTAAACGGTGCCTTGATCACGTCGGCATTCTCGCCTTCGTACGCCGGATCAATGCCGGTGATCGAATAGCCGAGGCCCTTGAGCAATTCAAGGAAATAGCCTTTGCCGCAGCCGACTTCGATCAGTTCCTGGCCCTTGAAGTGCTTGGCGATGATGCCTTCGACGTCACTCAAGTGCTTCTGGAACTGGCCGGAATGCGCCTGCTCGTTCTGGTAATCGGCGTCGTAGCTGAGCTTGTCGGCGTCGAACGCCGCATTGAAGATCAGACCGCTGCGCTCGTCCTGCACCAACAGCATGTCGGCACTGGCCGAGGCCTGCGCCGATGCGGCATCGGCAAAGGTGCGGTTCTGCAGCACCGGCAGGTCGGTGACCCGGTACAACTCGTGCCTCATTGCGGCTCTCCCAATAACTGTTGCAAGCGCTCGGTCACCGCCCAGAACGCCAGCGGTTCATGGGTCGGATACGGGTAATGGCCGAGGTTCAGTTTCAGCGCTGCACCGCGTTCGCGCAGGCGTTGTTCAACCAATGAACGCACCGAAACCGGTTGGCCGCTGGCGCAATTGATCACGCCGTCGAAGTCATGGTTTTGCAGGATTGCGGCGAGGTAAGCGGCAGCGTTTTCAATCGGCAGAAAATCACGCAGTTGCTCACCGGCCGACATGTTGAACGACGGCTCACCGGTATCGATCGCCCGGTCCAGTGCCGCCAACAGACTGCTGGGGTTCTGCCCTGCGCCATGCAGATAGAACAAGCGCGCCCACTGCAACGTGAACGGCAGTTCCTGCTGCAGGTTTTGCAAAAACAGGTGCAGCGTGTGTTTGGCCAGACCGTAAGGATTACTCGGCTGTGGCGCGGTGCTCTCGCTGAGCGGGCCGCTTTGCATGCCGTATTCGAAACAGGTGCCGGTCACCAGCACCTGCTTCACGCCCGCCTCGACCGCGCTTTTGATAAAGTGGTAATCGGCCATCAGGTTGTGCTCGAAATGGAACAGCGCCCGATAGTTTGGCAAGCCCGGCCAGGCCAGATGCGCCAGTGCATCAATACCAGCGGTCAACGCAGCGACATCGAGATCGGCGGCGTGAATATCCGCGCTCACGAACTCGACGTCGTTGATCCATGGCAGGCCTTGCGCGGTTTCTGCGTTGCGCGCCACCGCACGAATGTCACAGCCACGGGCCAGCAACGCCGCAACCAGATGGCGGCCGACAAAACCGGTAGCGCCGGTAACGAGTACCTTCACAGCACTTTCAACTCAGGCACGGCGATCACAAAGCGGCCGTCCCACTGACGCACTTGCGCCAGTTGCTGACTGACTTCGTGCAGCAGATTCCACGGCAGCACCAGCACGTAGTCCGGTTGTTCGATATCAATCTGCGCCGGCGCGACAATCGGAATACGACTGCCCGGCAGGAATTTGCCCTGCTTGTGCGGGTTGGCATCAGCCACCCAGGCGAGCAGGTCCGCTTTGACCCCGGCGTAGTTGAGCAAGGTGTTGCCCTTGGCCGCCGCGCCGTAACCGACTACTCGCTTGCCGTCAGCCTTGGCCTGCAACAGAAAGCGCAGCAAATCATGCTTGATGCGTTCAGCGGCGGGCGCGAGGCTGGCGTAGTACTCGGCGGTTTTCACCCCGGCCTCGAGCTCTGCCTGCAACTGTTGTTGCACTGCGGCTTGAACCGCACGGCGTTCACCGTCCTTGCGCTGGACGAATACGCGCAACGAACCGCCATGGGTGGTCAGTTGGCTGACGTCGAACACTTCCAGACCATTGCGCTCGCACAGGGTCTGCACGGCAGTCAGCGACAAATACGAATAGTGCTCGTGATACAGCGTGTCGAACTGCGCGCCAGCCATCAGTGTCAGCAGTTGCGGAAACTCGAACGTGGCGACGCCGGTCGGCTTGAGCAGCGTCGCGAACCCGCCGAGGAAATCATTGATGTCCGGCACATGGGCGAGCACGTTGTTGGCCGCCATCAAGTCAGCGCCCCAGCCTTCGCTGTTCAGCTGCATGGCCGTTTCGCGACCGAAGAACAGCTCACGAATCTCCAGGCCTTTTTCGCGTGCCGCTTGTGCAGTGCTGCGCGTCGGCTCAACGCCCAGGCAGGCAATGCCGCGAGCGGCGACGTATTGCAGCAGGTATCCGTCGTTGGCGGCGACTTCAACCACACGGCTGTCGGCGCTCAGACCGAAACGCTCGACCATCTCGGCGACATAGCGCTCGGCATGGGCCAGCCAGGTGCTGGAGAACGAACTGAAGTAGGCGTACTCGGCGTCGAACAGGCTGTCGGCGCTGGTGTAATCCTCGGTCTGCACCAGCCAGCATTGCTGACACACCGCGACTTTCAGTGGCACCCATTGCTCGGCCTGCTCCAAGCGATCGGCGTGGACGTAGGCGTTGGACGGTGGCGAGGTGCCAAGGTCGATCAGCGGCAGGCTCAGCGGTGCGGCGCACCCACGGCAGTTCATAGACGCACTCCAGCAAAGTGTTGATCGAGCGCGGGATGGCTGGAATCACGCGCTGACAAATTATTGACAGGCAACGGCCAGGCGATCGCCAGCCGTGGATCATTCACCGACAGACCGCCTTCGTGCTCCGGCGCGTAATCGGCGCTGTGCAGGTAAAGCAGTTCGGCATCTTCGCTCAGCGTCTGGAAACCGTGGGCGAACCCGGCCGGGATCAACAGACTGCGACCGTCACCGGCCTTCAGGTACTCGGCGTGCCAGTGCAGAAAGGTTTCGGAATCCGGACGCAGATCCACCGCCACGTCCCACACTTCACCGCGCAGGCAAGTGATCAGTTTGGCTTCCGGGGCATTGGCATTCTGATAATGCAGGCCGCGCACACTGCCCTTCTCGCGGGTGCAGGAATGGTTGATCTGACGGATGTGAAATTCGCTGCCGAACGCACTCAGACTGCCTTCGCAGAACAGCCGGGCGAAGTGCCCGCGCTGGTCTTCGAAGCGTTTGTGCTGGACGCTGAACAGGCCGGCCAGCGGCAATGCCTTCAGGGAAAACTCGCTCACAGCGCGCCTCGGTACAGGTTCAGTTGGCCGAGGGTGACGTTGCGCATGTCGTCGCCGTTCTGCCACGCCAGGTGCCAGTCGAGGGTCTGGGTCAGGCATGCCTGCAAGGTCCAGCGCGGTTGCCAGCCAAGTACTTGGCGTGCGCGGCTGCTGTCCAGACGCAGCAGGCCGGCCTCGTGCAGTTCGCTTTTTTCGATGCGCAGACCGCGCGCCTGCGGCCAGCGGCTAGCGAGCAATTCGACCACTTCGCCGACGCTGCACATGTCCGCCTCGCCCGGGCCGAAGTTCCACGCCCCGGCGTATTCCGGGCCTTGTTCGTAGAGGCCCGCAGCCAGTTGCAGATAACCGGCCAGCGGCTCCAGCGCATGCTGCCACGGGCGCACGGCTTGCGGGTAACGCAGGGTCACCGGCTCGTCCGCGGTCCAGGCTTTGAGCACGTCGGGAATCAGGCGCTCAGGGGCAAAGTCACCGCCGCCCAAGACGTTGCCAGCGCGCGCGGTGGCCAAGGCCAGACCGTGTTCGGCGTACTTGTCCGCCGGGAAAAACGACGCGGCATAAGACTGTGCGAGCAATTCACAGCAGGCCTTGCTGCTGCTGTACGGGTCGTGGCCACCGAGGGCTTCGTCTTCGCGGTACGGCCACAGCCATTCCTTGTTGGCGTAGACCTTGTCAGTGGTCACCAGCACGCAGGCGCGCACGCAACCGACCTGACGAATCGCTTCGAGCAGGTTCAGCGTGCCCATGACGTTGCTGGAGTAAGTGCCGAGCGGATCGCGGTAGCCTTCGCGCACCAATGGCTGAGCCGCCAGGTGCAGAACGATCTCCGGCTCGGTGTCGGCGATGATTTCCAGCAAGGCGCCCAGATCCCGCAGATCACCGCGCTGATCGTTGATGCCCTCATGCACCCGCGCCAGTTCAAACAGGCTCGGCTCGGTCGACGGATCGAGGGCAAAGCCGCTGACTTGCGCGCCGAGGCTTTGCAGCCATAGGGTCAGCCAACTGCCTTTGAAACCGGTGTGTCCGGTGACGAGAACGCGTTTGCCGCGCCAGAAATCCGCACTCAGGCCCATTGCTTCCATGGGGCCTCCCCGCTCTGCCACAGCGCTTCGAGATGGTTCTTGTCGCGCAGGGTGTCCATCGGGTGCCAGAAGCCTTCGTGCTCGAAAGCTTTCAGCTGTTCGTCCTGAGCCAGACGCGCCAGCGGCTCGGCTTCCCAGGTGGTGGCGTCATCGGCGATGTACGGCAGCACTTTCGGCGAGAGCACGAAGAAGCCACCGTTGATCCAGCCACCGTCACCGCGAGGTTTTTCGGTGAAGCCCAGCACTTGATCGCCCTGACGCTCAAGCGCGCCGTAGCGGCCCGGCGGCTGCACGGCAGTGACGGTCGCCAGACGACCGTGGGCTTGGTGGAAATCCACGAGTTGGGCGATGTTGATATCGGATACGCCGTCGCCGTAGGTGAAGCAGAACGCCTCTTCATCCTTCAGATAACGGCCGGCACGCAGCAAGCGACCACCGGTCATGGTTTCTTCGCCAGTGTCGATGAGCGTGACACTCCACGGCTCGCTGTAGTTCTGGTGCACGTCCATGCGGTTTTCGCGCATGTTGAAGGTGACGTCAGAGGTGTGCAGGAAGTAATTGGCGAAGAAGTCCTTGATCGCATAGCCCTTGTAGCCGAGGCAGATCACAAAGTCGTGAATTCCGTGGGCGGAATACTGCTTCATGATGTGCCAGAGAATTGGCTTGCCGCCGATCTCGATCATTGGCTTGGGCTTGAGGTGCGACTCTTCACTGATGCGCGTGCCGAGGCCACCCGCCAAAATAACTGCCTTCATCGTCTCCCCTCTTGTTCTTCACCGGGCTGCGCATCGCTTTGTTGAGCGTTGCGGGCCGTCTGGCCAAACCTTTTGCCGTTCCAGGCGCCGCTGAAGTGACCGCGAGCGCTCGTTTTATGGCGATTTACAGGGGACTTGCAGGAAACGCGCCAGCTCCACAAACCCCTCTCCCTCTCCCTCTCCCTCTCCCTCTCCCTCTCCCTCTCCCTCTCCCTCGGGAGAGGTCTGGGGAGAGGGGCGAATCCACCACAAATCCAAAGCCGACCAAGCTGTGCTCCTCACCACTCAACAGGATGAGCGTTAGCTCGGCTGCGGCTTTTGATCTGTAGGGCGACGTCGGAAGGCTGAGTGGAGGGATTGATCCGGGCGTGGGAGCGTAGCGACCGTTTGGCGCAGCCAAATGCATCGAGAGGAGGTGCAGCGAAGCAAACCGTAGGCGATGCGCCCGGATCGATCCCGGAACGAAGGAACCCCGAGCCTCAGCGAGCGGGCCGCACGTAGGAGCAAGCCTTTTTGGTTACTTTTTCGGCGTCTGGAAAAAGTGACCCGCCGTAAGGGCGGAACCCTAATCAGCAACACCCGCAGCAACGGATATACACCCAAAACCCCAAGAACCTGGTCGGCCCAAAGGCCGCCAAGGCCCCAGACAAAAAAAGGGATGAACCCAAAGATTCATCCCCTTCCACAAGCCAGATCAACAATGCGAACGACTACCCAAACATGGCAAACGCATCACCACTCACCGGCAGCTCAAAGGCCTGACCATCGGCAGTCTGAATGTGCTCGATCGTATTGAACCCGGCATACCAATCCGCCAGTTTCACACCGTTGTCCGGCACACCACTGCTGCCGTCGTTGGCACTGTGCAGATAAGCATCGTTGCCAATGCGGGTCACACTTAATTGGCTGGCGTTGGCGATCGTGTTCAGGATCAGCGTGTCGTTGATATCCAGCCCCTCATCCTTGATCGTGACCAGCCCGCTGGTGTTGACCACGTAGGTGTCATCGCCCTGCCCGCCATACGCACGGCCGCCGGCATTCGACTGACCGGCAAGGTTAAGAATCAACACATCATTCCCCCCATCGCCCTGCAGCATGTAGTCACTGCCGGTGGCGGTCAGAACGTCATTACCCTCGCCACCGAAAGCAAACCCTCGCCCCAGGGTGATGATGTCATTGCCATCGTCACCACTGGCCCAGGTGAACAGATCATTGGCCGCGCCAACGATAACGTCATCACCGGCACCGCCCGACAGACTATCGGACTGACCTCCGACATCGAGACCGGAGGCCAGGCCACCATAGATGTGGTCGTTGCCATCGCCGCCCTGAACCTGGTCGTCGCCCGCCCCGCCTTCAAGAATGTTATCGCCCCAGTCGCCTTCCAGCACGTCATTGAACTGGCTACCGCGCAGGCCTTCGATATCGATGTAAACGTCGTGGAACGCAATACCACTCTGCACGCCCCATTTCAGCGAAGCGCTCAAGCCTTCGGTACTGTCGTCGTAGCTGACGATGTCGATACCGGCGCCACCCTCAAAGTTGTCGGCACCCGCACCGCCCAACAACACATCATTGCCGGCGCCGGAAACGATGGTGTTGTTCTCGTCATTGCCGTAGCCGATGAAGTCAGCGCTGCCGGTATAGGTCAGGTTTTCAACGAACGCACTCAATCTGAACTCGGACAGGCTGGTGTACACGCGATCGGTACCGCCCATGTAGCCTTCGATTTCCTCGATGGTCACGCCGGTGCTATTGATTGTGTAAACATCGTCACCGCCACCGCCAGCGACGACCACACCACTGCTGTTCACGGTGAAGTGATCGGCATCGGTGGAACCAATAACCTCTTCCACATTAATCAGTGTGTCGCCCGCTGCGTTGAAGCCGCCGCCGATCAAAATGTTGACCGGATCGAAAGCGTTGCGATAACTCACGGTGTCATGGCCGTCAGCGCCATCGATGCTCATAAAGTCTTTATGACGATAAATCACGTCATCGAAGCCCGACCCCTGAATCGCTTCAATGCCGGTGAAGGTGTCGCCATAAGCGTCGGTCAGCCCGCCGTAATTGGTGAAGTCTTCGACTCTCACGCCCTCAAGGCTGTTGCTGTAGCTGACGGTATCGTAACCCTCGCCACCGACGAAATGATCGGCGCCATCGCCGCCCCACAGCCAGTCATTACCGGCACCGCCAATGATTTCGCGATCACTGGCATTGCCGTCGGTGCCTGAAAGTACATCCGCTTCACTCGTTCCGTTTACTACTGACATTTACGTCTTCCTTGCGTTGTGGTTGAAAGCGGTTCTGTCGGCAGAGAGAGACCGTTCAAGCCTGCAATCCCTGCCTGATGAATGAACGAATAGAAGGGTATCGACAGCTCAAAGGCGAAGCTTGAGCCTCGGCAAAGAAATGTATCGGGATTGATGCAAACAGGCTTTTCAAAGGCAAAAACAGGCGACTGTAAAAGTCGCCTGTTTTTCAGGAGGTCACGTGCGGCTTGATCAATCCGCCAGCCAGCCGTATTCCCAGTAGCGCAGGTTATCGCCGCGCAGCACATAATCGCGCAGCACCACCTCACGCAATTCATCGCCCATGCGATAACTGGCATCCGGATCGGCCAGGTGCATGCGGATCGCTTGCAGCCATTCATCCGTGGTGTTGGTCTTGACCCGCGTGCACGGCAAGTAGCCGCGATAGGCCTCGGTGTCGGTACAGATCACCGGGTACCCGCAAGCGCCATATTCCAGCAGGCGCAGGTTGCTCTTGCAGTCGTTGAAGACATGAAACTCCAGCGGCGCCAGTGCCAGATCGAGGTTGAGGCTGGCCAGTTTCGCCGGGTATACGTCCAGGCCGATCACACCATGGAACTCATGCATGTAGGGGCGCAGATCATCCGGGCACATGCCGAAGAACACCCAGTCGACTTCATTGGCCAGCTCACGAACGACTTCGGCGATCACCGCCAGATCACCGTGGTGACTGGTGCCGCCGCCCCAGCCGACCCGCGGTTTCTTCGAGGTCCGGCGCTGGCTGCGCAGATGGCCCCACAAGTCCTTGGCCAGCATGTTCGGCACCACACGAATGTCGTGGTGCATGTCCGACAGCATGTTGGCCAGCGGCGCGGTGGATACGACCGCGCGATCACACAGGCCGATCGCACGTCGCACCATGCGCTCCATGTCCTGCTTGCTCGGCATGTTGCGGATGTGCGCGTTGCGGTGGGGAACGTCGATGACATAGTCGTCGAGCTCGAAGATCCGCCGCGCGTTGAAGTACTTCTTCAGAGGAGGAATTTCATCGATGGCGTGCTCTGAGTAGCGCCCTTGCAGGACGATCACATCAGGTGACTGACGCTCGATATCGATGATCGACGGCAAGCCATAGCAAATCCGCCCTTGTGCTCTGTTGGCCGCTTCCAGCTCGATCATCGGCTGGCTCATGCGGTAGTGGCCGATGGCAGACGCATTGATCGGCACCACCAGCAGATTGGGCAACTGTGCTTTGGAGAATGCACTCCAACCGGTGCGCAGGCCCGGCTCCAGACTGAAGTTGGTGGCGCCCACGCCCTGCAACGTCAGGTTGACGTTATAGGCCGGGTCGCGCGCCACCAGTGGCAGCCAGCGCTGGTAAAACGTGTCCCTCTCCTCAATGTGCTGCGCTTCTTCCTCAGGCGTCGCCATTGCACTTGGCCGTGCCCCGACGGCAAGCACCGCATGAGGATTGAGCACCACCAGATAACCGTCACGACCAACACGCAGACACAGATCGACGACATTGAGCGTTTGCTTGAGGTCCTGCTCGTCCAGCCCGCCGGCGGCTTCGAACACCGACTTGCGAATCATCAGGCAATCACTGCCGACGGCACTCAGGTCATGCACCGCCTGCAGGCGATACATATACCCTTCCGACTGCATCGGTTGGCCATAGAACGGCAACCCGACCGGCCCGTTCAAACCAAGAATCAGGCCGGCGTGCAACACGCCACCGTCCGGGTTGAACAGCTTGGCGCCAACCACTCCGACTTCCGGACGTTGTGCATGGTTGAGCAGTTCGTCGAGCCAATCGTTCTGGGTGATCACCGCAAAGGCGTTGAGCATCAACACATACTCACCGCGCGCCTGGCTGACGGCAAAGTTGTGCACCGCTGCTGCATTGCCCTTTTGCGGGTAGCTCAGCACACGAATCCGCTCGCTGCCCAGTTGCGCCATACCGTCCAGCCAGGCAAGCGCTTCGGCACTTTCGCTGCCGTTGTCGACCAGGAGCAATTCGTACTCGCTGTAGGCGGTCTTTTCCAGCAGGGTCTCGACGCAGCGCTGCAAGGCGGCGGTCTGGTCTTGCGTGACAATCACCACCGATACCAGTGGGCGCCGGGCGTGGTGATAGTCGACCCGATTGAGCAGCGTGCTGTTGCTTCGGCGGATTTCGTGGGCAATGCCGAGACGTTGCAGATGCGCCTCGAGAATGCGCGGACTTTGCGCCACGACACCGGGCTCGGTGAGCCACTGCGACAGGTCGAATTTCGACTCCAGCAGCACTTCTGCGATGTGTCCGACGACCTGCAGGCCATCGCTCTCGACCATACGCCACAACACATCGTGGGGCGCCAATTCGGCGAACGCCGCAGTAAATCCACCGAGCGCCAGGAACCGCTCGCGCTTGAACGCCAGAGCACGCCCGACGTAAGGGTAACTGCGCATCAGGTCGAGGTTGAAGTCTGGTTTGAACACAGGCTCTGCCGACTCGCCATCGCGCAGACTGCCTTCGTCGCTGTACAGGCACGTCAGCGCGTTCGAGTGCGCAATCCGATCGGCCATCACCAACAGCGCCGGCGTCACCGGGCAATCACCGGCCTGCAACAGATAGAACCAGTCAGCGCCTTCCAGTTGCGGCAGCAGTGTGTTGATCTGCTCCAGACCGTCATCCTGCAACGGCATGTGGAATACGCGACCGTCCAACTTCGCTTCGCTACAGGCAGTGGATAACACCAGAACCAGTTCCGGCGGGTAATCCTGAGCGGCGAGCGCCTCAAGGGTTCGCTCCCGGCCATCGCGACTGCCCTTCCCGTCAATGACAATTGGCACAATGCGCGGCTGATACGGCCAGCCGGCGAGGGTCTCCGGCAGCCACTCGCGTTGCGCCTCGGTCAGCACTCGAACCGCCAGCCACTGCGCGTAGAGTTCGCCAAAACTGAAGCTGTCGACACCGACCCCCAGCTCCTGACGGCTCTGCTTGGTACCCAGGGTTCGGCTCAGCGGCAGTTCTTCCCAGACCCGAGGCGACTCGTCGGCCTTGGTCAACGGCACATAACGCACCCACCCCGGCGCCGGCGCCGACTCTCCGCTGCGGACTTTGAGCATTTGCGAGACCCACTCGCGCTCGATCTCCGCGGCGTCTTTCATCGGCTGCTGCGCGCTCAAACGCTCGGGGTACAGGCGCTCGGCACTCAGTACATTGTTGGAGACCACCAGGTTGCCGCGTCGCAGCAGACAGACATACAAGGCAAAATCCAGGGTTGCCACAAAGCAGGCACCCTCTTCGGTCAAAACCGGCAACAGTTCGGCGACGTCGGCGCGCCGAAACAACGCACTGCTGAAACCGCCGAGCACGTTGACCGGAAACTTCTCGAAGATACTCAGTACATCATCGCCGTTGAGCAAGCCACTGGCCGGCGCCCACGAGCTGTTTTCCAGGCGCGCCGGCAGGATGATGTCGTTGGCATCCCACAGCAACCGCTGCGCCACCACCAGACTGACTTCGTCGCGACGCAACTCGTGGGCTTGCTGTTCGATACAAGCCGAATAGAGCAGGTCATCGTCACACAGGAACTTGATGAACTCGCCGCGGGATTGCTCAAGGCAGGCCGTCAGGTTACCAACCAGCCCCAAGGTTCGTGGATTGCGCACGTAACGCACTGCCGCGCCGGTCTGCTCACTGACCGATTTGACAATGTCTTCGATCTCGCTGCCACGACTGTCATCGCAGACGATGATCTCGAGATTGCCGTAACTCTGGCTGACAGCGCTGTTCAGCGTCCGCTCGAAAAAGCGCGGATTGAAGGCGGGAATGGCAATGCTGACGAGGGGGAGTGAATTCACGGCGGGCTCACAGGCGGTACGAGCCTGCTCGGAAAAAGCGAGCCCAGATACCGCTAAAAAACATTAACTGAGGGGCCAGGCAAGCGGGCGCTCACGCGCCCGCCCACCGTCAGATCTTATTGAACAGGCCCAACTGACTGATCTTGCTGAACGCCAGTTGCGCAGCCTGCAACATGGTTTGCTGCAAGGTCAGGCGGGTCATGACTTCAGCCGGATCCGAATCACGGATCGAGCCTTGGGTCGTGGAGTTCTCTGTACTCAGGCTCGAATTGGTGATGGTCTGCATGTCCAGCGACTGACCACGTGCACCAATGGTGGTGACGGAAGTGCCAATCTGGTTGGCGGCGGCATCGATGTTGCCAATGCCGGCCTCCATCGCGCCCTGCAGCTTCTGCTTGGCCACCGGATTACCATCGATCGGCGTGTTGAGTGCCGTGACCATCTGGCCCAGCGTGTCGAGCACGTTCTGGGTCTGGTGATTGTTCGGCTGGATCGAGAACTGATCGCCTGCCGCCGGCGCGCTGCCGAGGGCGAAGGTCACACCGGCTGCTGTCGCGTTACTACCGGCCACAGTGCCCGACGATACCGGCTTGCTGTCAGCCGTGACCGGCGCCGCATACAGATCGAAAGCGGTGGCACTGGTGAACTTGAGGACGGCGCCACCCTGCGGGAACGCAGCGGTGTAGGCCGCCTGGTTGGTGATGCTGGAACCCGTGATCACGGCAGTCGACGGGTTACCCGGGCTGCGCGTGGAGGTGAACGAGTCAGGCGTCGCCGACAGCTGGAAGCTGTGCCCGGCAATAACGGCATCCGGATTGGTATCACCGGCCTGCAGGTTGATGTTCAGTTTCATGTCGACGCCACGGAAACTGACGGTCTGGTTGGCACCGCTGCTATTGCTGACCAGGCCATTCTGGCTCGCCTCGGCGGTCACGTCGTTGCCCAGGGCATCGGTGATTTTCAGCTGGGTGCTGCTGACGAAGGCAACGGTATAAGGCTGACCCGCGGTGAACTTGGCGTCGTAGGTAGCGACCGTGCCAACGGTACCGTTGGACAGCACCACACGACCGTCATCCACCGCCGGAGCGGTCATCTGGGTGTTGGTGCGACCGGTGTTGATGGTTTGCTGGAACGCATCCCAACCGGTGGTGTTGGTGCCAACGGTCATGCCATCGCCAATGCCCAGATTGATGGTGGTCTGGTCGCCGTTGTACGAGAAAGTGCCGTCGGCATTCTTCGAGTACGGTGCGGTATCGGTTTTCGAACCGGAGAACAGATAGTTGCCGTTGGCATCCTTGGAGTTCATCAGGCCCAGCACTTGTTGCTGGATTTCGCCCAGCTCCGAGGCGTACGCCTGGCGGTCCTTGTCAGTGGCAGTGCCGTTGTTCGCGGCCAGGGCCAGATCCTTGGCACGGGCCAACGCGGTGGTGATGGCATCCAGCGTGGATTCCTGCACGTTCAACGCACTCTTGGTGCTGTTGATGTTGGTCCCGTACTGATCCAGCATCGCGGCCTGCTGACCCAATTGCAGCAAGCGCCCGGCACCGACCGGATCATCGGCGGCAGTGTTGATGCGCTGCAGGCTGCTCGCTTCGCTGGCGGTGGCGACGGCCTTGTTGAAGTTACGCTGATAGTCCGACGCTTGCGTGCCGTAATACTGGGCGGTGGAAATGCGCATGAATTACGACTCCTTAAAGGCTGTTGATCAGCGTGGCGAAAGTTTCCTGCGCAGCTTTGATGATCTGCGAAGACGCTGTGTAGTACTGCTGATATTTGACCAGGTTGCCGGTTTCTTCATCCAGGTTGACCCCGGACAGCGAATCGCGCGCGCCTTTGGCGTTATCCAGAATCGCTGTGGTCGCGGCACTGTCGGACTTGCCTTGGGCAGTCTTGGTGCCGACGTTGGTCACCAGCTTGTTGTAGGCGTCAGTCAGGCTGATGCCCTTGCTCGCCGAACCGGTATCGACGGTCTGCGCCGTTTGCAGGGCGACCAGCGATTGCGCGTTGCGGTTGTCCGAAGACGCCGCACCGGTCAGGTTCATGGTGAAGGTTTCACCGGACTTCGGCGTGCCGCCCACGGTGGTCTGCACGGAGAAGGTTTTCTGTACGTTCGGCGTAACGCTGGTGTCCAGCACCGGGTTGCCGCTGGCATCGACGATGCCGACTTTAAGTTCCAGCGTGTTCGATTGACCGGGAACGATAGTGCCGCTGCTGATGAGGCCGCCCTTGGCATCCACAAAAGTGTAAGCCTGGCTGCCGCCGGTAACCGCGCCGAACACCAGCTTGACCGGCGTCGAATTCTTCAGCGCCGCCTGCATGTCAGCCTGGGCAGTCGGGTTGTAGATATCGATCTTGCTGGTAAGCGTCGGCTGGGTGTAATTGCCCAGACCGTTGGCGCTGGCCACACCGGTCAACGGACCGGCCGCAGCGATTTTCTTCGGATCGGTGAGCACCGTCTGGATGCTCGCCGCCGCGTTGCGGGTCGGCGTGACTTTGAAGCTGTCACCGGCGCTCAACGCACCACCCTTGAGAGCGAGGGTGAAACCGTCGATCACTGGAGGCGGATTGGTTGTGGTGCTGAAAGCGCCCAGATCGGTGCCGTCGGAGCGCTTGACGGTGTAGTCCGTGGCGCTGGTGAACGTCACTTGATAATCGCTGGTGGTCAGCTTGCCGGTGTCCTTGATGGTGACATCGAGGTTACCCGAACCGGTGCTGTTGCCCGACTGCGCGATGCTGCGCGAACTGATCAGCGCCGCACTGTTAATGTTGTTGAAAATCGCCGCGCCAAAGTCACCGTTTTTGTCGATGCCCTGGGCTTGCTGGCTGTTGACCTGATCAGCGATCACCAGCGCCACGCGGCCCAACTCGTTGAGCGATGGGTCGAGGACTTCTTTGCGGTAAGTCAGCAGGCCGCCGATTTCACCACCGCTCATTGCCGAGGTGATGTCGATGGTGCTCGAACCGCGATCCATCTGAATGGCCATGCGCGACGGATCGGTTTTGCTCGCGACCATGCTCAGCGTGTTGGTGGTGTTGCCGATCACCAGCGGCTGACCGCTGCCGATGTAGACATCGAAACTGGTGCCGCGCTCGACGACCTGCGCACCCGTCAGTTCGGAGAGCTGGCGTACGGCCTCGTTACGGCTGTCGAGCAGATCGTTCGGCGCACCACCGCTGGTGGAGATCTCGCCGATCTTCTGGTTCAGGTTGGCAATCGAGGTCGCCAGTTTGTTCACCTGGGCCGTCATGTCGCCAAGGCTGCCGTTGATGGTGGTGTTCTGGTCGTTGAGCTGTTTGGCGATGGTATTGAAGCGACTGGTCAGCGCCTGCGCACCGGTCAGCACCGATTGACGGGAGGTGTCATCGGTCGCCGACGTCGAAACGCCCTGCATCGTGGTGAAGAACTTCTGCAGCACACCGGTCAGGCCGGTGTTGGTGTCCGACAGCATGGAGTCCAGCGGCGTGGCCTGCGCCAGGTAAGCAGCCGATTCGCTGTCGAGCGAGGTGGCCGTGTGCAGTTGGCTTTCCAGGTACGAGTTGTACACCCGGCGCACGTCGGCCAGGGTCGTACCCGTACCGATGAAGACGGTGCCGAACTGCTGCGAGGATTTGGTGCCCTGCACGGTTTGCTGACGTGAATAACCGGCGGTGTCGACGTTGGCAATGTTGTTGCCTGTCGTAGCCAAAGAGGACTGGCTGGCCGACAGTCCCGACATCCCGATATTGAGCAAACTCATGGTTCAGACCTTATACCTTGTGCCTTATAAAGGCGTGGTGGATACACCCGCCGCAGCGTAGTTTTGGAAACTGTTCATCTGCTTGGCTATCTGCGAAATCTTGTTTGCGTAGTTCGGGTCGGTGGCGTAACCGGCCTTTTGCAACTCGCGTACAAACTGTTCTGGGTTATCGGCAGACTTCACAACATCTTGATAGCGATTATTGCTCTGCAGCAAAGTCACCAGATCGTGGAAGCTGTCCTTGTACGAGGCATAGGAACGGAACTCGGCCGTCTCCTTGACCATCTGCCCGTCGCGGAACTCACTGGTGATCGCCCGGGCCGAATCGCCCTTCCAGTTGCTGCTCGCCTTGATGCCGAACAGGTTGTGACTGCTACTGCCATCCTGGGCACGCATGACCGACTTGCCCCAACCGGTTTCCAGCGCCGCCTGTGCCACCAGATAACGCGGATCGACACCGATGCGATCGGCAGCTTCTTTGGCCATTGGCAGCATGGTGTTGACGAATTCGTCGGCGGAACTGAAGGCTTTTTTCGCTGGCGCCAACGGGATCTGCGCCATGGCGCGACCGTAGATCTGCATCTGTCCGCCCGAGGCTTTTTCGCTCTCGGCGCGGGCCAGCCAGTCGCCGTTGTACAACGGGCCGGCGCCGGGGGTGGCAGCGGTTGCGGCGCGTTGCGGCAACTGCGTTGCAACTGCCGGCGTGGCCGATGGCACCAGCCCGGCGAGCAAACGATCGGCCAGTTTCGGCGGCAAGGCCAGACGACGCTGGTTGATCAGTTCCATGTCGTTGCGATGAGCCAATTGCGTATTCGGCGCGTTCACCGAACGCGAGGCCCACAACGGGCGCTCGCCATTGAGTCGCGACAGCGGGCCGTTGGTGGCAACGGTGCCAGCGGCAATCGGCGTGGCCACGGCAGCGGCTTTCGCCTTGGCTTCTTCCTGCTTGGCGGCAGACGCGGCAGCGGCCTCGCCCGGCGCCATCGGTTTGTTCTTCGACATCTGGCGCATCAGCACGTCGGCCAGACCGATACCACCACCCTCGCGGGACATGGAAACGGCCAGTTGCTGGTCGTACATTTCCTGATACTGCTTGGCCGCCGGCGTGTTGAGCGGGTTGTCCTGGCCCAGCGCTTCGGTGGCGGAACGCATCGACTTGAGCATTTCGCCAAGGAACAGCGATTCGAATTCCTGCGCCACTTTGCGCATGTTCGCATCGCTGTTCTTGTCGCCGACCTTGAGTTGGTTCAGACGATTGAGGTCCGAGTAGGAACCCGAATCGCTGCTGCTGACCAGACCGCTCTTGCGCATATCCATGATGGTCGGCCTCAGATCACGATCAGGTCGGCTTGCAACGCGCCGGCCTGCTTCAGGGCTTCAAGAATCGCCATCAAGTCACCCGGCGCCGCGCCGACCTGGTTCACCGCCCGCACGATCTCGTCGAGGGTGGTGCCCGGGCCAAACTTGAACATGGGTTTGGCTTCTTGCTCGGCATTGACCCGCGAGCGCGGCACGACAGCGGTCTGGCCGTTGGACAGCGGGCCGGGCTGGCTAACAATCGGGTCTTCGGTAATGGTCACGGTCAGGCTGCCGTGGGTCACGGCGGCCGGCGACACTTTCACGTTCTGGCCGATGACGATGGTGCCGGTACGCGAGTTAATGATGACTTTCGCCACCGCCTGGCCCGGATCGACTTCGAGGTTTTCCAGGATCGACAAGTAGTCGACACGCTGGCTCGGATCGAGCGGCGCGGTGACCCGGATCGAACCGCCGTCGATGGCTTGCGCGACACCAGGGCCGAGCATGTCGTTGATCTTGTCGACGATGCGTTTGGCCGTGGTGAAGTCCGAGCGATTGAGGTTCAGCGTCAGGCTGTTGCCCTGGTTGAAACCGCTCGGCACCGAACGCTCCACCGAGGCACCGCCCGGGATGCGACCGGCCGACGGAACGTTGACAGTGATCTTCGAACCGTCACGACCTTCGGCATCGAAACCGCCGACCACCAGGTTGCCCTGAGCGACTGCGTAGACGTTGCCGTCGATACCCTTGAGCGGGGTCAGCAGCAGTGTGCCGCCACGCAAACTCTTGGAGTTACCGATCGAGGAAACGGTAATGTCGACCTGCTGACCCGGCTTGGCGAACGCCGGCAAGTCGGCACTGATTGACACTGCCGCAACGTTCTTCAACTGCACGTTGCCTGATCCCGGCGGCACCTTGATGCCGAACTGCGAGAGCATGTTGTTGAAGGTCTGCAGGGTGAACGGGGTCTGTGTCGTCTGGTCGCCAGTGCCGTTAAGCCCGACCACCAGGCCGTAACCGATCAACTGGTTGGAACGCACGCCGGAAATGCTGGCGATATCTTTCAGCCGCTCGGCATGGGCACCAAAAGCGGCGGACATCATGGTCGCCGCCAGCATGAAGCTTTTCAGATTCAACGTAGCCACCTAGAAAGGGAACAGCGGGCTGAGGAAGAAACGGTCGAACCAGCCTGGCTGACTCGTATCGGCAAACGCGCCGGTACCCGAGTAGGTGATGCGTGCATCGGCGACCCGGGTCGACGACACGGTGTTGTCCGTGGCGATGTCATCGGCGCGTACCAGACCGGCGATGCGCACCAGTTCGTCACCGGTGTTCAGCGTCAGCCACTTCTCGCCACGCACGGCGATAATGCCGTTGGGCAGCACGTCAGCGACGGTCACGGTGATCGAGCCGGTCAGGCTGTTGCTCTGCCCGGACTTGGCGTCGCCCTTGGTCGAACGGTCGGCGCTATAGCCGGCGTTCAGACTCAGGTCGTTGCCCCCGATCGGGTTGTTGGTGGTCAGGCTGGAGCCGAACAACGAGGTCAGACCGACCTTGTTATCGCTGTTCTTGTCCATCTGCGAGTTGGCGTTCTTGCTCGCCTGCGTGCGCTCGTTCAGGGTGATGGTGATGATGTCACCGACCCGGAAAGCCTTGCGGTCGCTGTACAGGTTCTGCTCGAAACCGGCCTGATAGATCGAGCCATTATTGGCGGCAGCCGGCAGCGGCGTGCGCGGCAACACCGGGGCGTAGTAAGGGTCATTGGGCTTGGGCGTCGGAGCGACGCAGCCCGCGAGCGAGACGACCCCACTCAATGCCAGAACAGATACGAAGCGATTCATGACCCTACCTCACGGTGTTGCAGGCGACCTCATGGCCGCCTCATAGACTTGATTACAGATTCTGCGTTACGAACGAGAGCATCTGGTCGGCGGTGGAGATCACCTTGGAGTTCATCTCGTAAGCGCGCTGAGTGGTGATCATGTTGACCATCTCTTCAACGGTGCTGACGTTGGAAGTTTCCAGGGTGTTCTGCAAGGTGGTACCGAAACCGGCCAGACCCGGAGTGCCGACTTGCGGTGCGCCGGAAGCGGCGGTTTCCAGGAACAGGTTGTTGCCCACTGCCTGCAGACCGGCCGGGTTGATGAAGTCAGCGGTTTGCAGGTTGCCGATCACCTGCGACGCGGCGTTGCCAGCGACAGTGATGGACACCGTGCCGTCGCGGCCGACGGTGAAGGTCTGCGCGTCGTTCGGAATGACGATGGCCGGTTCCAGAGCGAAACCGCTGGCGTTGACGATCTGGCCGTTGGAATCGAGGTGGAAGGTACCGTCACGGGTGTAGGACGTGGTGCCGTCCGGCTGCAGGATCTGGAAGAAACCGCGACCGTCGATGGCCATGTCCAGCGGCTGCTCAGTGGTTTGCAGGCTGCCGGCGGTGAAGTTTTTCTGGGTGCCGACGATGCGCACACCGGTACCCACTTGCAGACCCGACGGCAGTTCGCTGTCCTGGGTCGACTGGGCGCCTGGCTGACGCTTGATCTGATAGAGCAGGTCCTGGAACTCGGCGCGGTCACGTTTGAAACCCGTGGTCGACACGTTCGCCAGGTTGTTGGAAATGGTGGTCAGGTTGGTGTCCTGGGCGGACAGACCGGTTTTGGCAACCCATAGAGCCGGAAGCATTCGATTCTCCTCGTGCGCCTGTTTTTCGGCGCGACGTTCTGATAATTAGCTGATCTGCAAGACCCGAGCCATGGCCTGGTCGTCGTCTTTGGCGGTGTTCATCATCTTGACGTGCAACTCGAACTGCTTGGCCAGGGCCAGCACCGAGGTCATCTCTTCAACGGCGTTGACGTTGCTCGACTCGAGGAAACCCGACACCAGTTTGACGTTGGCATCAGCCGGCGCCGGCTGGCCGTCCTTGGTGTAAATCGAGCCGTCGAGGCCCTTGTTCATATTCTTGATGTCCGGGTTGACCAGTTTGATCCGGTCGACTTCCGCCATGACGCGCGGGCCTTCGCCCATCGCACGAATACTGATGGTGCCGTCTTCACCGACTTCGATCTGCTGCTCGGGCGGCACGGCGATCGGACCGCCATTGCCCATTACCGGCATGCCGTTGCCGGCACGCAGCACGCCGAGGGCGTCAACGTTGAGGCTGCCGGTGCGCACGTAGCTTTCGCCGCCGCTGGGGTTCTGCACGGCGATCCAGCCATTGCCGGTGACGGCGACGTCGAGGTCACGACCGGTCTGCACCAGCGAGCCAGGGGTGAAGTCGGTGGCGGGCCGTTCGCTCATGGCAAACGCACGCGCCGGAAAGCTGTCACCGAACACCGGCATCGAACGCGCCTGCTCCAGGTCGCGCTGAAAACCGTTGGTGGAGATGTTCGCCAGGTTGTTGGCATGAGCCTTCTGCGCCAGTGCGTTCTGGCTGGCGCCGGTCATTGCCACATAAAGGTACTTGTCCACACTCTTTCCTCTGCATGCCGGACGTTTGCCGCCCACCGCTGTACTGCTGAGCCATAAGCAATTTGCAGACCAACTTTTTTCTGGCGCACAAAGGCCCGGTAAACAAAGGACTTGAGGGATGGCGAGAGGAAATTTGAAATGTATCGAAGTCGAAAAACCGGCGGTGTTATGCCGCTTCGCGGCAATCGCGCTTTTTGCAGATGGAAAAACAAGCTGTGGCGAGGGAGCTTGCTCCCGCTCGGCTGCGAAGCAGTCGCAAACACGGCTGATGCGGTATGCCTGATTCACCTTGTTGAATGGGTTGGGGGTTGCTGCGCAACCCAGCGGGAGCAAGCTCCCTCGCCACAATAGTTACTCGGCTGAGTCCTTGCCCACCTCATACTCACGCAGCTTGTTGGCAATGGTCGTGTGCGAAACCCCCAGCCGCTTGCCCAACTGTCGACTGCTCGGGTGCTCGGAATACAGCCGCTCCAGCACCGCCTTCTCAAAGCGCCCGACAATCTCGTCCAGACCACCTTCCAGCGAGAAATCGCCAAGCGGCTGACGCACGCCGTAATCCGGCAGCCGAATATGCTCGGCTTTCACCGTGCCGCCATCGCACAGCGAAACCGCCTGGAACAACACGTTCTCCAATTGCCGCACGTTGCCCGGCCAATGGTAATGACTGAGTCGATCCATCGCCGCCGGCGCCAGCTTCGGCAGCGAACAACCGATCTGCCGACTGGCCTGATCGAGGAAGTGCTCGACCAGCGGCGTCAGCCCGTCGAGGCATTCGCGCAGCGGCGGGATGTGCAGCGAGAGCACGTTCAAACGGTGATACAAGTCCTGACGAAACTCGCCGCGCGCGCACAACTCGGACAAGTCCACCTGCGTCGCGCAGATGACCCGCACATCCAGATAAACCTCTTCATCACTGCCGACCCGCCGGAAGCAGCCATCCTGCAGAAAGCGCAGCAACTTCACCTGCAAGCGCGGGCTCATCTCGCCGACGCCGTCGAGAAACAGTGTGCCGCCCGCCGTCAACTCCAGTAGTCCAAGCTTGCCCTCGGCCCGTGCCCCTTCGAAAGCGCCGGGGCCATAGCCGAACAGCTCGGTCTCGGCCATCGACTCCGGCAGGCCGGCGCAGTTGAGCGCCATCAGCGGTGACTGCCCACGCGGGCTGGCGAGGTGACAGGCGCGCGCGAGCAATTCCTTGCCGGTGCCGGTTTCACCTTCAATCAATAGCGGCGCATCCAGCGGCGCCATACGCCGTGCTTCGCGCACCACAGCGGCCATCACTTTCGAACTCTGGAAGATGCTGTCGAAGCCCCGCAGCTCCTGCTTGCGCACGTTGTAGATGCGCTCGCCAACCCGGTCGGCGCGATGCAAGGTCAGCACCGCGCCAGCCATGGCTTCGCTGTCGTCATGTTCCGATTGCAGCGGCGCGATGTCGGCGAGAAAGATGTCGCCCTTGACCTTGACCCGCATGCCATTGATCCGCGATTTGTTGGCGCGCACCAGTTCCGGCAAATCGAAATCCTCGGCGTATCGCGATAGCGGAATGCCTGGCACTTCATCGACGCGTACACCGAGCAACTGCGCCGCCGCTCGGTTGGCGGCGACGATCGAGCCGCCCATGTCGATCGACAGCACCGGAAACTCGAGTGCGCCGAGCAACGCGTTCAACTCCATGTGCCGACGTTCGCTCGGCATCAGGCCCACACGCTTGACGCCAAATACCCCGGCAATCGCCTCGAATTTCGGCCGCAACGCCTGGAACTGGATGTTGATCAGGTTCGGGCAATGCAGGTAGATCGCGTTGCCATGCTCACCACCGACCTCACCGCGCGCCACGTTGATCCCGTAAGCCACCAGCAGGTTGAGAATGTCGCGCAGGATGCCGATGCGGTTTTGGCAGTGGACTTTGATGCGCATATAAATGACCCGACAGACCAGTAAAAAGGTTGAACACAGACCCTGTGGGAGCGAGCCTGCTCGCGAAGGCGGCGTCACATTCAGCAGTAATGTGTCAGAAAGACCGTATTCGCGAGCAGGCTCGCTCCCACAGAGGATATTTTCTGCCGAGGCGCGCAGATAGTTGTCAAGATTATGTGACAGCCACCGACCTTTTCAAACCTGCGAATCACCGTAAACGCGAGATATCCGTCAAAGCGTAACGATTACTTTACGAATTACAGAGAAATTTCCTACGCAGAGGCGATTCAACCTGCTGCACATCAACCTGCTCTCGGGTAATCCTGAATCCATCGCTGGACATAACAAGAACGAATTCCCCTAGCAGGAGAGCAGTATGAAGCAGACGCAATACGTGGCCCGCGAGCCCGATGCGCAAGGTTTTATCGACTACCCCGCCGAAGAACACGCGGTGTGGAACACGCTGATCACTCGCCAACTAAAGGTGATCGAAGGGCGTGCGTGCCAGGAGTACCTGGACGGTATCGAAAAACTCGGTCTGCCCCACGACCGCATTCCGCAACTGGGCGAGATCAACAAAGTGCTCGGCGAGACCACCGGCTGGCAGGTCGCCCGTGTGCCGGCGCTGATCCCCTTCCAGACTTTTTTTGAACTGCTGGCCAGCAAGCAGTTTCCAGTCGCAACCTTTATCCGCACCCGCGAAGAACTGGACTACCTGCAAGAGCCGGACATTTTCCACGAGATCTTTGGTCACTGCCCGCTGCTGACCAACCCGTGGTTCGCCGAATTCACCCACACCTACGGCAAACTCGGTTTGCAGGCCACCAAGGAAGAACGTGTTTATCTGGCGCGTCTGTACTGGATGACCATCGAGTTCGGCCTGGTCGACACCCCGCAAGGCAAACGCATCTACGGTGGCGGCATTCTGTCCTCGCCGAAAGAAACCGTTTACTCGCTGTCGGACGAACCTGAGCATCAGGCGTTCGATCCGCTCGAAGCCATGCGCACGCCCTATCGCATCGACATCCTGCAACCGCTGTACTTTGTCCTGCCGAACCTTAAGCGTCTGTTCGACGTGGCCCATGAAGACATCATGGCCATGGTTCGCCAAGGCATGCAGCTGGGTCTGCACGCACCGAAATTTCCGCCGAAACCGAAAGCCGCGTGAACCGCGACTTTTGCAGACAATTGAGCCTGTCCGTCGCCGCCACTTTGGTTTAGCGTGACGGCATTGACGGCTCAAAAGCTTTAATAAAAAAAACACACTCGATTTCAGGAATACACCATGTCCACTTTGAACCAAGCCCACTGCGAAGCCTGCCGCGCCGATGCGCCACAAGTCAGCGACGAAGAACTGCCGATCCTGATCAAGCAGATCCCTGACTGGAACATCGAAGTACGCGACAGCATCATGCAGCTGGAAAAAGTTTTCCTGTTCAAGAACTTCAAGCACGCCCTGGCGTTCACCAACGCGGTCGGCGAGATCTCCGAGGCCGAAGGTCATCACCCGGGCCTGCTGACCGAATGGGGCAAAGTCACCGTGACCTGGTGGAGCCACTCGATCAAAGGCCTGCACCGTAACGACTTCATCATGGCCGCGCGCACTGACGAAGTGGCCAAGACCGCAGAAGGACGCAAGTAATGCACTTCGACGCCATCGGCCGGGTACCCGGCGACCCGATCCTCGGCTTGATGGAGGCGTATGCGCAGGACACCAACCCGCGCAAATTCGACTTGGGCGTTGGAGTCTACAAGGACGCTCAGGGCCTGACGCCGATCCCGGAGGCGGTGAAAATCGCCGAAGCGCGGCTGGTCGAAAGCCAGGACACCAAGACCTACATCGGCGGCCACGGCAACCCGCTGTTCGGCAAAGTCATCAATGAGTTGGTGCTCGGTGCCGGCTCGAAGCTGATCGCCGAACAACGCGCCGGCGCCACCCAGACCCCGGGCGGCACCGGTGCCCTGCGTCTGGCCGCCGACTTCATCGCCCAATGCCTGCCGGGCAAGGGCGTGTGGCTGAGCAACCCGACCTGGCCGATCCACGAAACCATTTTCGCCACGGCCGGGGTCAAGGTCAGTCACTACCCGTACGTGGGCAGTGACAACCGTCTCGACGTCGACGCCATGCTTGCCGTGCTCAACCAGGTGCCGAAAGGTGATGTGGTGCTGCTGCACGCGTGCTGCCACAACCCGACCGGTTTTGACTTGAGCCATGACGACTGGCAGCGCGTGCTCGATGTGGTGCGCGCGCGTAATCTGCTGCCGCTGATCGACTTTGCCTACCAAGGCTTTGGCGATGGTCTGGAGCAGGATGCGTGGTCGACCCGGCTGTTCGCCGCCGAAGTGCCAGAGTTGCTGATCACCAGCTCCTGCTCGAAGAACTTCGGCCTGTACCGCGACCGCACAGGTGCGCTGATTGTCTGCGCGAAAACCGCCGACAAGCTCATCGACATCCGCAGCCAACTGGCCAACATCGCCCGCAATTTGTGGTCGACGCCGCCAGATCACGGCGCTGCGGTGGTCGCGACCATCCTCGCCGACCCCGAGCTGAAAGCCCGTTGGGCCGATGAAGTGGAAGCCATGCGTTTGCGTATCGCGCAACTGCGCAGCGGCCTGGTCGAAGCGCTGGAACCGCACGGTCTGCGTGAACGCTTTGCGCACATTGGCGTGCAACGCGGGATGTTCTCTTACACCGGGCTGTCGCCGGAGCAAGTGAAACAACTGCGTGAGCATCACAGCGTGTACATGGTCAGCTCGGGCCGGGCGAACGTCGCCGGCATCGACGCTACGCGCCTCGCGCTGCTGGCCGAAGCCATCGCCGACGTCAGCAAGTAATACCGCAATACCCTGTAGGAGCCGCCGAAGGCTGCGATCTTTTGATCTTTTTTAAAGCAGGATCAAAAGATCGCAGCCTTCGGCAGCTCCTACATTTGTTTTGTGGTGACCTGCAGGTTTTGCCCTCCCCTGCGGCCATCTGTCGCATTAATTTGAATTAAAAGTCTGATTGTCATTTTTCCTGCTGTATCCTGCGCAGGCTTTCAAGAAGCGCGGATCTACCAGATCTATCAACAGACTTAGCGAGGAGCGCAACCATGCACGAGATTCCTAATCTCCCCTTCCCAAGCCTGCACGTACCTGAGCAGACGACCACGCAGCAAGCCGGCGCCCAACAGCCCGAGCCGAAAGAAGCCGTTGAGAGCCGCCCGGCCGACAACAAAGAGTAAGACCCGTCGTACAGACCGTGTGGAAAGCGCTAACATGCGCTTTCCACACTGCCTGAACCCCGAGCCTGCCATGACCGACGAATTCTCCGAAAGCCAAGCTGCCGTACTGATCGGCGCCACCGAGAAAATGATCGAGATCTGGAGCCGCCTCTCGCCCGAGAAACAGGCCGCCCTGCTCGCCCGCTTCGGCAGCGAAGAAAATGCCCTGGCAGCGCTGGTCACCACTCAACTGGTTGCCCCCGCCAAACCTTGAAACGGCCTCCCGGCAAATAGTTTTACTTTTCCCGCCCCAGACGCCTCCACGCCGGTATCATAAGCAGCCTATCTAATCTGCCGCTCCCGTGGATCGTTACCCATGTCGTCCTCTATGCCAGAACCCCAGCGCCCCCTGGCGGTCACGCTGCAAGTCGTTTCCATCGTCCTCTTCACCTTTATCGGTTACCTGAACATCGGCATTCCGCTCGCGGTGCTGCCGGGTTATGTGCACAGTGATCTGGGCTTCGGCGCGGTGATCGCCGGTCTGGTGATCAGCGTGCAATACCTCGCCACCCTGCTCAGCCGTCCGTACGCCGGCAAGATCATCGACAATCAGGGCAGCAAACGCGCGGTGATGATTGGCCTGGCCGGGTGTGGCTTGAGCGGTGTGTTCATGTTGATTTCGGCATGGACACCGAACCTGCCGATGCTCAGCCTGATCAGTCTGTTGATCGGTCGACTGGTGCTGGGCAGCGCCGAAAGCCTTGTCGGTTCCGGTTCGATTGGCTGGGGCATCGGCCGCGTTGGCGCAGCGAATACGGCCAAAGTGATTTCCTGGAACGGCATCGCCAGTTACGGTGCACTCGCGGTCGGCGCGCCGTTCGGCGTGTGGCTGGTCGGCCAGTTGGGGTTGTGGAGCATGGGCGTCAGCATCATCCTGCTCGCGGCGCTGGGCCTGTTGCTGGCCTGGCCGAAAACCGCAGCTCCCATTGTCGTCGGTGAACGTCTGCCGTTCATGCATGTGCTCGGTCGCGTGTTTCCGCACGGTTGTGGTCTGGCGCTGGGCTCGATCGGTTTCGGCACCATCGCCACGTTCATCACCCTGTATTACGCCACGCAGCATTGGGACAACGCCGTGCTGTGCCTGAGCCTGTTCGGCGCCAGTTTCATCGGTGCGCGACTGCTGTTCGGCAACCTGATCAACCGTCTCGGCGGCTTTCGTGTGGCGATTGCCTGCCTGTCGGTGGAAACCCTTGGCCTGCTGCTGTTGTGGCTCGCACCAGACGCACATTGGGCGCTGGCCGGTGCGGCGTTGAGCGGTTTCGGATTCTCGCTGGTGTTTCCGGCGCTGGGCGTAGAGGCTGTAAATCTGGTGCCGGCGTCAAGCCGTGGCGCAGCGGTGGGTGCTTATTCGCTGTTCATTGATTTGTCGCTGGGGATCACCGGGCCTTTGGCCGGGGCGATTGCGGCAGGCTTTGGCTTTGCTTCGATCTTCCTGTTCGCCGCTCTCGCTGCATTGAGCGGACTGGCCTTGAGTGTTTATCTGTACAAGCACACGGCCAAGTACCGCGAAGACTAAAAGTCCACTTTGCCACGCCCGGCCTTGATGCTGCCGCGTTTGGTTTTCGATTCGAGCCGACGCTTCTTCGAGCCGAGGGTCGGCTTGGTCGGGCGGCGTTTCTTTTCGACTTTGGTGGCGCTGAGGATCAGCTCGACCAGACGCTCCAGCGCATCCGCGCGATTGGCTTCCTGCGTGCGGTATTGCTGGGCCTTGATGATCAACACGCCATCGCTGGTGATGCGACTGTCGCGCAGCGCCAGCAGCCGTTCCTTGTAGAACTCGGGCAACGACGAGGCCGGAATGTCGAAGCGCAGGTGCACAGCGCTGGAGACCTTGTTGACGTTCTGCCCTCCGGCGCCTTGCGCGCGGATGGCGGTCAGTTCGATCTCGGCATCCGGCAGATGCACGTTGTTGGAAATCACCAGCATGGAAAAGCATCCGTAATCAGAGTGCACAGGATACCGCGATTAGCTGCAAAGCGACCTGCGGCCTGCGGGCGCAACTTCCAGCGCACTTATATCGAGCGTCATTTCGAGTTACCATTGCGACCTTTAAATTTACCCGTTTAATGCAGGAAGCAGACTTATGAGCAACAAGGCAGTTATCGTTTTTAGTGGTGGCCAGGACTCTACGACCTGCCTGATCCATGCGCTGACCCACTACGATGAAGTCCACTGCATCACCTTCGATTATGGTCAGCGCCACCACGCGGAAATTGAAGTTGCCCAGCAACTTTGCAAACAGCTTGGTGTGACCGTCCATAAAGTAATGGATGTCTCTCTGCTCAATGAACTGGCGATCAGCAGCCTGACCCGCGACAACATTCCCGTGCCGACCGTAAACAGTTCCGGAGAAAGTCTGCCGAGCACTTTCGTACCGGGAAGAAACATTCTGTTTTTGACCCTCGCCTCTATCTATGCGTATCAGGTTCAAGCCAGAACAGTCATCACCGGCGTTTGCGAAACCGACTTCTCGGGTTACCCGGATTGCCGCGATGAGTTCGTCAAGGCGTTGAACAACGCGCTTGAACTGGGCATGGATTACAAGTTACGTCTGGAAACGCCACTGATGTGGCTGAACAAAGCCGAAACCTGGGCGCTGGCTGATTACCACAATCAACTGGACCTGATTCGTCATCAGACGCTGACCTGCTACAACGGTATCGCTGGAAGCGGATGCGGCGACTGTGACGCGTGCAATCTTCGCGCGAAAGGGCTCAACGAGTTCCTGGAAAACAAAGAGCAGGTCATCAACAGTTTGAAATTGAAACTGAAGTTAAACTAAAAAAAGGAACGCTCACTCGGGCTAACCGAGTGAGCGTTTTTCTATTCGATCAAACCTGGTTTCCCGTCAGATACTTTTTGAACAATGACCGCGCCCCGTAGGCGGGCATGATATTAAAGAAAGCAAAACCCACTTTGATCGCGATCTGCACATAGATCATGCTCAAAATCGCGCTATTCTCCATCGTTCCATAGAATGCGATGTAGCAGAACAGAAAGCTGTCGATGATTACCGCAAACAATGTACTCAAGAACACCCGCAAGAAGAGGAATCTGGAGTTGGTCAGTTCCTTGATCTTGCACAACAGATAGGAGTTTATATTCTCGGACACCAGAAACGAAATCGAAGACGCTACCAGAACAGAAGACAATTGACTGATCACGTCATTGTAAGGTCCATCGAGCTTCCACCCCGGCAGCCCCGGCAGATGGGTGGTAATCGCCAATAGAATGATAATCGCCGCATTGCTGATGAACGCAAAGAGAATCGCCCGGCGTGCCAACCGCAGACCAAAGGTCTCGTTCAACAAGTCAACGATCAGAAAGGTCAGCGGATAAAGAAAGGTTCCCGGGGTCACGACAATGTCAAAGTAATCCAGGTAGATCGGCTTGGTCGCCGCAATACTGGTGAAGATATACAGCGTGAACAGCATCAGGTTCAGGATGATGTAGATCATCCAGGAACTCTCATGACGATCATTGATTTCGTAAGCCGTCAGCGCCCCACCCTGGGAGTAGAACTTCTTGTAGAGATTTTTTACTTCGACTTTGTTCAGATTATCCATAATCTCACTATTCAAAACTTCGCTCAGTTTTATTTTAATTATCTTGCCTGTGGCAATCACCATGATAACGGCCAGGCTTTTTCCATTTTCGAACCCCAGCAATTTGTACTTGCTGTTTTCCATTTCAACACTGCAGTCCATTGAATCGTTCCTCGATTACATCCCCGATCACGCCTACACGCTCCGTATCAATACTGCCTTCATGGCATATGGATAACTTCGCCGTGATTTTGTCATAAACCAGTTTTTCCCGGTCGCTGTTCGACGCGCCTTTCTGCACGATCAACAGATCGCCGGACTCATGCATACCGCTGATTTCGTTTTCCAGCAGCACACCAATCAGATTAAAGGACGCGCCAAAATAGTAAGTCAGTGGATAAATCGTCGCCAACTCACCAATTCTTTTATCCAGACTTTGCAGTAGCACACTTTCTTTAATAACCGGAACAGCCGCCGGATTCATATTCCCCTGCGGAGAAATACTGCTTTCGATGATTTCCTTCTCTTCAAAATCAATCGTCTCTATTTCTTCATAAGAAACCCCGAAGAAATCAGAAATCTTGCGCACAGTGGACTGTTGTACATTGACCACCTTGCCTTCAAGAATGTTATAGATGGTGGTACGCGTCAAACCACTGGAGTGACACAAGGACAACTGCGTCTCGCCGCGACTCTTTATCAGGTACTTGATGTTGTTTTTCAGATTCTCCGATCTTTCTCTTCTGTGCATCACATGCTTACCATCCATTTTTAACTGCAATCATTGTCACGCCCCGAATGATCATTCCGGGCATACACAAGTGAGGTAGGAAATTGCAGTTCTATCCCTGTCAGTGCCGCGCGAGATCATAGCACTCTCCCTCCTTGGGTTCGGTACAAAAAGTCCACTGAAAAACGCCACCCTCGACGCTGGCGACTCAAAGCCGTCTCGGAACTGCTGCTGTTTTACACCCGAAGCAACGACAAAAAGAATCATTTTATTTGAAGAATGTTCATTTTTTTGATTAATTCGGTGGCGTTCGTCACCGAAAAATCTATGATGCGTCGAGCTGGCCTCTCATCTTTGAACGTGAAACAACCGAAAATCGGGGGGCCTGTACAGAGTTTAGTTTTGCGCGCACAGCGGGCAGAACACGGATTCGCCTGTACAGATTCGGCAAGCAGGATGTTCGCATCACGCAAAACAGGGAAGTCGCGTTGCGGTTTGCAGCGCACAGTAAACAGGGAAGGAATCAAGCAATGGCAGTCACTACTGAACCGCTCCAGAACCAGGCTGACTTACTCCGACGTGGCCTGGCGGATCTCCGTACCGAAGATGCCGAACTGGCGGCTATTCTCGACGCAGAAGTCACGCGTCAACAGCACACGCTTTCACTGGTCTCCTCCTCCTGCGCAGTCCAGCCGCGAACGTTGGTAGCCTGCGCTTCCGTGCTGGTCAACGTGACGGCAGAGGGCATGTCCGGCAAGCGCTACAGCGCAGGGTGCGAGAACGTCGAACGGGTCGAGTCGCTGGCCATCCGCCGGGCGCGTGAGTTGTTCGGCGCGCAATACGCCAACGTGCAGCCACATTCAGCGTCGAACGCTATTTATCAGGTGCTCACAGCACTGCTTGAGCCTGGCGATACCCTGTTGGGCATGGCGGTGGAACACGGTGGTCATCTCACCCATGGCAGCCTCGCCGCGTTTTCCGGCGCCTACTACAAGGCGATCCAGTACGGCACGACATCCGACGGTCTTATTGATTACGACAAGGTGCGCCTGCTGGCGCTAGCCCATCGCCCACGCGTCATCCTCTGCGGCGCCACTGCCTATTCACGCGTGGTGGATTTCAAACGGTTTCGCGACATTGCCGATGAAGCCGGAGCCATCCTGCTCGCCGACATCTCGCATATCGCCGGGCTTGTCGCCACCGGGCGTCATCCAGGTCCGATCGACGCCGCCCACGTCACCGTCACCTGCACGCACAAGCAACTCGGCGGGCCTCGGGGTGGCTTGATCCTCAGCGGTGCTGATGCGAACACCAAGATTCCCGGTTTGCGCACTACTTTCAGTCGTCTGCTGGATCAAGCCGTTTACCCGCGAATGCAGGGCGCACCCGCCGCCAACATGATCGCAGCAAAGGCTGCCGCGCTGGGTTACGCCATGTCAGCAGAATTCGATGCCTGCATGGCGCAGATCCGCAGTACTGCGGATGAAATGGCCAAAGCGTTTCAGGCCAAGGATTATGAGGTGGTCGGCGGCTGCAGTGAAAACCATACGGTGCTGGTTCGCTTGCGTGGCGGCATCACGGGCGCTATCGCGGAGGCAGCGCTGGGTCACTGCGGGATCATCGTCAATCGCCATCGCGTGCCCGGCGATCACCGCTCGACACTCGTGGCTAGCGGGCTGCGCATCGGCACGGGCGCGCTGGCGCAGCGCCGGGTCGATGTCCACGGCAGCCGCCAGATCGTCGATTTGATCGTGCGGATTCTGAACACGGTGGCGCCGCTCGGCGAACAAGACTACACACTGGAGCCCCTGCTCCTTGCGCAGTTTCGTTCAGAGGTCGAAACCTTGTGCAGGGACTATCCTGTCGCTGACTATCAATAGAGTCCCAGCATTTGCACCCATAAAAAAACCCGGCACTCAGGCCGGGTTTTTCGTTTCTGCGTCAGCGCTTATTTGGCAGCACCTGCCGCATGCACGGCCTGCTGCGCACCGCGCTTGTTCTTGATCACGTAGCAGACCCACATGAACACCACCCACACCGGAATCGCGTACACCGAGATCTGAATGCCCGGGATCAACAGCATCACGCCGAGGATGAAGGCGACGAATGCCAGGCAGACGTAGTTGCCGTACGGATACCACAGCGCCTTGAACAGCGGCGTCTGCTGGGTCTTGTTCATATGCTGGCGGAACTTGAAGTGCGAGAAGCTGATCATTGCCCAGTTGATCACCAGTGTCGCCACGACGAGGGACATCAGCAGTTCCAGCGCGTGTTGCGGGATCAGGTAGTTCAGCAGCACAGCGACCAGGGTCACCGCAGCGGAGGCCAGGATCGAACGCACCGGCACGCCACGCTTGTCGATTTTCGCCAGCACTTTCGGCGCATCGCCCTGCTCGGCCATGCCCAACAGCATACGGCTGTTGCAGTAGGTGCCGCTGTTGTACACCGACAACGCGGCAGTCAGCACCACAAAGTTGAGGATGTGCGCGGCGGTGTTGCTGCCGAGCATCGAGAACACTTGCACGAACGGGCTACCGCTGTACGAATCGCCGGACGCATTGAGGGTTTCCAGCAGGCTGTCCCATGGGGTCAGCGACAGCAGGATCACCAGCGCACCGATGTAGAAAATCAGGATCCGGTAGATCACCTGGTTGATCGCTTTCGGGATCACGGTCTTCGGCTTGTCCGCTTCAGCGGCGGTGAAACCGAGCATTTCCAGACCACCGAACGAGAACATGATGATCGCCATGGCCATCACCAGCCCGCTCACGCCATTCGGGAAGAAACCACCGTGCGACCACAGGTTGCTCACCGAGGCTTGCGGACCGCCATGGCCACTGACCAGCAGGTAACTGCCGAGCGCAATCATGCCGACGATCGCTACGACCTTGATGATCGCGAACCAGAATTCGGCCTCACCGAAGACTTTGACGTTGGCCAGGTTGATCGCGTTGATCAGCACGAAGAAGGCTGCCGCAGAGACCCAGGTCGGGATGTCCGGCGCCCAGTAATGAATGTATTTGCCGACCGCCGTCAGCTCCGACATGCCCACCAGAATGTACAGAATCCAGCAGTTCCAGCCCGACAGGAAACCGGCAAAGCCGCCCCAGTACTTGTGCGCAAAATGGCTGAAGGAACCGGCCACCGGCTCTTCGACAATCATCTCGCCGAGCTGGCGCATGATCATGAAGGCGATGAAGCCGCAGATGGCGTAGCCGAGGATCATCGACGGGCCGGCGGATTTCAGTACCCCGGCCGAGCCGAGGAACAATCCGGTACCGATCGCGCCGCCGAGGGCGATCAGTTGAATGTGGCGATTTTTCAGGCCGCGTTTGAGCTCGCCTGATTGCGAGGGTTGTCCACTCATGAAAAAGGTCTCACGCAAGGTTTGATGATGTTCAGTAGACGTTGCTGCAAGGTTGCGATTTCAGGCAGCCCCGATCAAACCCCAGCGCAGGCACCAGGAGTTCAGCTTATTTACAACGGTCATGCGTCACCTGTTTGTTTTTATCTGTGACGAAATCGAACCCGAAACGCTTGTGGCGCCACGGAGTGAACAAGGCGGATAGCCTTGAGATTTGCGCGATTACGCAGAGGGTCACAGTTAAAACGCGGCGCATTGTACACCGCTAACCCCCTGCTGCCAGACCCCGCTGGATCAGCGTGGCGGTTGCCGGGATTGCGTGTGTCCGCCTCGAGACACTCGGGCGGCTGCAAAAATTGAGTCAGGCCTTTGCAGGCCATCGGCGTGGACGAGGAAAAAACCGTCCCACGGAGAGAGGTGGAGATCAGTCACGGCGTTCATTGCGCCTCCTTCTTGTTATGCACCTGCACGACAGGCATGGGGCGCATCTCACCTTGCAAACGCCGCTCAAACAAGCGCGCCAGAGCCTTGCACAGCCCCGGACGGAATAGCTTTCGGCAGTTTTTCCTTACAGCGCTCGCTAAAGAAGGGTTTCACTCGGTATTACCGGGTTTTTCGTAAACATTTCCTTACAAGTCGTAACGTAGAGTTTCCATTTCAGAATTTTCTGTCGGACGTCTGCAAATTGACGGTCGCTAGCTTGCTAATGAAAATCGCTGCTTAGTTTTATGTTTTTAAATAAGAAAAACTTGTCCGAAAAACAGAATAAAAAGTCTATTTAAAAATTAAATAAATAATTTTTTGCATTACCAAAGTCCGTCAACTAGGTTCTTCACGTCTCGCCGGCCACCTCGACCGGCCAGTCATAACCATGAAAGTCATCTAGGAGATCGACCATGCAAGCACTGGAAAAAGACTTGGATACCGAACTGCAACTGGACGAATGGTTTGAAGCACCGACCCACGAGGCGGCGGTGGAAATGATGCAAGCCGACGCGGTGGTTCCGTTCGGCACGGCGATGTGGCCTCTGTAAGACATCCCGGGCGGGCACGATCCGGCCGGTCGTGCCTGCCGCTTTCTTCACGGTCAGTCAGGGAGGACTCATGGATAAGCCCCGCGCGATCTCGCATTTCCTTTACTACCTCGAACACCACCCTGCCCTTGCCGGCCTCGACTCGGCGAAGGTACTGCTCGGCCACACGGCTGATTACGAAGTGCTGACCGGCGCCATCGCCGAACACGCCGGTGATCATCCTCGTTTCACATTCAGCGCTCGACGCCTGGATCTGGAAAGCACCGCAACGCTGACCTCGGCAATCACCGACAGCGATCTGTACATTTTCTTCTACGACTCTTCCACCCTGCCCAACCCGCGCCCCGATGGCCCGGAGTTCGTCCGTGCCCTGCAGAGCGTGATGGCGGAAAACTGGAAGAAGTCGCTGCTGTTCAAGGATTACGGGGATTATTTCTACGACACCTTCAGCGTCACCCCACAGCGCATTGCTGGCCTGAACAGTCACCTGATCCAGCGCATGTCCCAGGCGACCATGCTGAGTTTCAAAGACGATGACGGCTCATGGTTTGAAACGCCGCTGAGCAGCATCAAGAAATGGACCGACATCAACGGTGTCGGCAACTTCGACCTGGCCCCCGGCGAAATCGCCACCCACAGCGAAGCCATCAACGGCCATGTGAAATTCAAGGGCACCTTCCTCAGCACCATTCCGTTTGCGCGCAAATACGGCGTACTGGAATCGCCGTTGGAGCTATGGATCGAGAATTCGACTATCAGCCGCATCGCCACGGAGGTGCCGGGGCTGGAGCATGATTTCAACAAGTATCTGGACGCCAATCCTTCGAACCGGCGCATCGAAGAACTGGGGATTGGCACCAATGAAGGCGTGAAGGACCTGTATGCGCGCAATGCCGGGTTTGAGGAGCGGCATTGTGGTCTGCACCTGGGCCTCGGGGGAGGGGCCAAGGGCAGCCATCACTTGGACCTGATCTTCTCGGGCGGGGTGCTGGCGCTGGATGACAAGCCGGTGTTTGATGGCCGGTTTGTGTTCTGACTTTAAGCTTTGTGTTGATGCCACCGATGTCATCGCGAGCAGGCTCACTCCTACAATTTGAAATGCGTTCCCCTTGTAGGAGTGAGCCTGCTCGCGATAGCTATCTCTCAGGCAGCACAACTCTTTCGCCAGACGAAAAAAAACGCCAACCCTGAGGTTGGCGTTTTTGCTTTAGCTTGAAGCTTGCCGCTAGAAGCTCACAGCTGCCTTATTCCGGCTTTTTGCGACCAAACCCCGGACGCTGGCCGGAACCGGCCGGTGCGCCACGGCGCTTGCCCGACGGCTTGTCGCCGTCAACCAGCTTGATCCCGGGACGCTTCGGCGCAGGCTTGGCCGGGCGCTTGTTGGTGGTGTCCGCTGGACGATCCGCCACTGGCGTGCCACGACCGGCAGGTGCACCACGTTCGCCACGCTCAGTGCGACCGTTGGCTGGACGCGGAGCGCGCTCGCCGTCACGGGCGACTGGCTTGCGACCTGGACGCTCGCCTTCGATCTGCGGCTCGCGGCCTGGGCGTGGCCCGGTTGGCGCGCCAGCGGCTGGGCGCAGCGTGCGTACGCGCTCGGTCTTGGCCATTGGCCGCGACGATTTGCGCTGCATACGCTCAAGCTTGTCTTTGCTCTTGGCGTTCAGTTGCGGCATCGCCACCGGCGTCAGGCCGACTTCAGCACTGAGGATGTCGACTTCGTACTGGCTCATTTCGCGCCAGCGGCCCATCGGCAGGTCGGAGTTGAGGAACACCGGACCGAAACGCACGCGCTTCAGACGGCTGACCACCAGACCTTGCGATTCCCACAGACGACGAACCTCACGGTTACGACCTTCCATCACCACGCAGTGATACCAGTGGTTGAAACCTTCACCGCCCGGCGCCTGCTTGATGTCGGTGAACTTCGCCGGGCCGTCTTCCAGCACGACGCCGGCCTTCAGGCGCTCGATCATTTCGTCATCGACTTCACCGCGTACACGCACGGCGTACTCACGGTCCATCTCGTAGGACGGGTGCATCAGACGGTTGGCCAGCTCACCGTCAGTGGTGAACATCAGCAGACCGGTGGTGTTGATGTCGAGACGACCGATGTTGATCCAGCGACCTTCTTTCGGACGCGGCAGCTTGTCAAACACGGTCGGACGGCCTTCCGGGTCGTCACGGGTGCAGATCTCGCCATCGGGTTTGTTGTACATGATCACGCGGCGGACCGACTCGGCCGCTTCTTCGCGTTTGATCACCTTGCCATCAATGGTGATGGCGTCGTGCATGTCGACGCGCAGACCGAGGGTGGCGTCTTTGCCATTGACCTTGATCCGGCCCTGGCTGATCCAGGATTCCACGTCACGGCGCGAGCCGACGCCGATACGGGCGAGGACTTTCTGCAGCTTTTCGCCTGCTGGGCCGATTTCCTGGTCGTCTTTCTGAATGATGTCGCTCATCTGGGCACCTCCCGGTGTGGTCTGTTCAGGCGGCGCCTGAAGCATTGAAATCTGGGGGTCTCGGCCGAAGGGATCGGCGAAGGGTCGCGAATCATACGCGGATGTGCGCCGTCGCGCATCAGAGACTAGCTGATCGATCGACAGTTATTTCTTTTTCCGCCGACCGGCGCCGCCAAGTTTGATCAGGCGCAGCGCGGCTTCGGCCAGTACGCTGCGCTTGTCGTCCTTGTCGAGTTTCTTCCAGGCCTTGATTTCGCGCTTGCTGCGGCCGCAGCCGAGACAGATGTCGTCGGTGAATTTGCAGAGGCTGATGCACGGGTCTTTGGTTGAGCTCATGGGGTCTCCCTTGAAGATCAAAAGATCGCAGCCTTCGGCAGCTCCTACAGGGGCCATGTGCACAGCCAATCCTGTAGGAGCTGCCGCAGGCTGCGATCTTTTCGGCGCGCCTCAGTCTTCGAATTCGCGGCGTTCGGCTTCGATGGCTTCGGCCAAGGCGCGGGCTTCGGCTTCTTCTTCGCTCAGTTCAGGTTCCGGTGCGGACTGCTCCAAAGCGGCGACGGCAGCGAGGAGTTTTTCCCGAGCCTCGGCGACGCCAAGCACGTCCTCCTCCGGTTCGGCTTCAGGCTCGACCTCAAGTTCAACTTCAATCGCGGGCTCGGCGACCTCAGTCTCGGGCTCGGTTGTCGGCGCTTCGCTATCGGCAGCATCCCGCAGCAAATCGTCGAAGTCGGTCTTGATCCCCTCCTCCATGCTGTCCAGTTCCAGCAACAACGTATGGAAACTGGTTTCTTCCTTCTCCTCCTCCGGCTCGGCGCTGGCATCGGCCAGTTCTTGCAAGCCCTGCGGCACTGGAGCGTCGTCGAAATCGAGCACCGGGTCGGTTTCCATTTCGCGCAGTTCGGCCAGCGGCGGCAGGTCTTCGAGGTTTTTCAGGTTGAAGTGATCGAGAAACATCTTGGTGGTGGCAAACATCGCCGGCTTGCCCGGTACGTCGCGGTAGCCGACGACGCGGATCCACTCACGTTCCAGCAAGGTTTTGACGATGTTGCTGTTCACCGCCACACCACGTACGTCTTCGATCTCGCCACGAGTAATCGGCTGGCGGTAGGCGATCAGCGCAATGGTTTCGAGCAAGGCGCGGGAATAACGCTGCGGGCGTTCTTCCCACAAGCGGCCGACCCACGGCGAAAACTTCTCGCGGATCTGCAAGCGATAGCCCGACGAGACTTCCTTGAGCTCAAACGCGCGGCCCTCGCAGGACTTGCCCAGCAAGGTCAGGGCTTTCTTGAAGACCGCAGGTTCGGGCCGCTCGCCTTCTTCGAACAGCTCAAACAGGCGCTCAAGGGATTGCGGCTTTCCCGAGGCCAACAGAAAGGCTTCAAGCAGGGATGCCAGCTCGCGGGGTTCAGTCAGGTTCATGTTTCGACTCGTTATTCGGCTCGGGCTCGCACGTGGATCGCGGCGAACGGCTCATTCTGCACCAGCTCGACCAAGGATTCCTTGACCAGTTCAAGGATCGCCATAAAGGTCACCACCACACCCAGCCGCCCTTCTTCGGCGGTGAACAGCTCGACGAACGGCACAAAACCGCCGCCCTTGAGCCGTTCCAGCACGTCGCTCATGCGCTCGCGGGTGGACAGTGCCTCGCGGCTGACCTGGTGGCTTTCAAACATATCGCCACGGCGCAGCACTTCGGCCATGCACATCAAAATCTCTTCCAGCGCGACATCCGGCAACAACTTGCGCGCGCGGGCTTCCGGGGCGTCGAGCTTGGGCACTATCACATCGCGACCGACCCGGCTCAAACCGTCGATGCCTTCGGCCGCAGCCTTGAAGCGTTCGTATTCCTGCAAGCGGCGGATCAGCTCGGCGCGCGGGTCGTCTTCTTCGTCTTCGACGGTTTCGGCCCGTGGCAGAAGCATCCGCGATTTGATCTCGGCGAGCATCGCGGCCATCACCAGGTACTCGGCGGCCAGCTCCAGACGCACCGACTGCATCAACTCGACATAACCCATGTACTGGCGGGTGATTTCCGCCACCGGGATGTCGAGGATGTTGATGTTCTGTTTGCGGATCAGGTAAAGCAGCAGGTCGAGCGGGCCTTCGAAGGCCTCAAGGAAGACTTCCAGCGCATCCGGCGGGATGTACAGGTCCAGCGGCATTTCCATGACCGCCTGGCCGTAGACCATGGCAAACGGCAGTTCCTGCTGAGCGCCGGCCTGGGGATCGACAACGGTTTCCACTGCGGACATTCAGGCCTCGACCATGAACGGCGCGGGGTCGCCGCAACCGACGCGGATCACTTCCGGGTCGTCGCCGGTCAGGTCGATCACCGTGGACGCCTTGATGCCGCCGAAGCCGCCGTCGATGATCAAGTCCACCTGGTGTTCGAGCAGTTGGCGCATTTCGTACGGATCGCTGAGTGGGTCTTCATCACCGGGCATGATCAGTGTCACGCTCATCAGCGGCTCGCCCAATTCGGCCAGCAGCGCCAGCGCGATTGGATGGCTGGGCACGCGCAAGCCGATGGTGCGCTTCTTCGGATGCAGCAACAGACGCGGCACTTCGCGAGTGGCATTGAGAATGAAAGTGTACGGCCCCGGCAAATGCGCCTTGAGAATACGGAAGGTGCCGGTGTCGATCTTGGCGTAGTTACCCAATTGCGACAGGTCGCTGCAGATCAGCGCGAAGTTGTGCTTTTCATCGAGCTGACGCAGGCGTCGCACGCGCTCAATCGCCGTCTTGTCGCCGATTTGGCAACCGATGGCGTAGGAAGAGTCCGTGGGATAAATCACCACCCCGCCCTTGCGGATAATCTCGACGGCCTGTTTGATCAGGCGCGCCTGCGGGTTTTCCGGATGTATCTGGAAAAATTGACTCACATTCTCTACCTGTTCAGACGGCGGCAATAACTGTGTCATGTTTGAACCGACACCACAGGGGTGGAAGGTCCTCGGGAACCGGCCGGTACTGGCCGATCTCGGACCAGCCGCCAGGGCCATGGAAGTCACTGCCGGCACTGACCAGCAGACCGAACTCACGGGCAAGGATTGCCAGGCTGCCGACCTGTTCCGCAGGCTGATGGCCATTGACCACCTCGATTGCATGCCCGCCTGCTTGAATATAGTCGGCAATCAGCTTTCGGCGCTTGCTGCGGGTGAAATCGTAGTGCCACGGATGCGCCAGGCTAACCCAGGCCCCCGCAGCGCGCAGTGTGCCAACGGTGTCTTCCAGCGTCGGCCAGTGCAACTTGACGTCACCCAGCTTGCCGGCGCCGAGCCATTTGCGGAATGCCTCGGCGCGATCCTTTACAAACCCTTCACGCACCATCCAGTCGGCGAAATGCGGACGGGCCGGGGCGTTGCCGCTGTCGCCCAGTTCCTGCTGGACCTGCCGGGCGCCTTCAAGGGCACCGGGCATGCCCTTGAGGGCGAGCTTGCGGCTTATTTCTTCGGACCGCAGCCAGCGGCCATCGTGCAATTTGGCAATCGCTTCGACCAACGGTGCGGCGTTGACATCGAAACCGTAGCCCAACACATGAATGGTCGCGCCGCCCCAGGTACAGGACAATTCGACGCCGTTCACCAGTTGCATGCCCAATTCGTTGGCGGCCGTGCGCGCTTCAGCGAGGCCTTCAAGGGTGTCGTGGTCGGTCAACGCCAGGACTCGCACGCCGTTCTCGAACGCACGCGCAACCAGAACCGCAGGCGCCAGGGCGCCATCGGAGGCCGTGCTATGGCAGTGCAAATCAACATTCACGGGGAGTTGTAACCTCAAATCAGCTGGCGCTATCGCGCGCCCATATGTTTGTTATTATGCCGCCACATCCAGCTTCTGGCTCTCACTGTGAAACAATTCATCGATTTCATCCCGCTTCTGCTGTTCTTCATCGTTTACAAACTTGATCCACGGGTCGTCGACATCGCTGGCCATGAAGTGACTGTAGGCGGTATTTACAGCGCCACGGCGATGTTGATCATCAGTTCCCTGGTGGTGTACGGCGCGTTGTTCATCAAACAGCGCAAGCTGGAAAAGAGCCAATGGCTGACCTTGATCGCCTGCCTGGTGTTCGGCAGCCTGACGCTGGCCTTCCACAGCGAGACCTTCCTCAAGTGGAAAGCGCCGGTGGTCAACTGGCTGTTCGCCGTCGCTTTCATCGGCAGTCACTTCATCGGTGACCGCCTGCTGATCAAACGCATCATGGGCCACGCGCTGACCCTGCCGGATCCGGTCTGGACCCGCCTGAACATTGCCTGGATCGGCTTTTTCCTGTTCTGCGGGGCCGCCAACCTGTTCGTCGCCTTCACCTTCCAGAGCATCTGGGTCGATTTCAAGGTGTTCGGCAGCCTGGGCATGACCGTATTGTTCCTGGTCGCACAGGGCATTTACCTGTCGCGCCACCTGCACGACGCCGATACCACAACACCAAAAACCGAGGACTGACATGCTCTACGCCATCATTGCCACCGACGTCGCCAACTCGCTGGAAGCACGCCTGGCTGCGCGCCCTGCGCATCTGGAACGCCTGCAAGCGCTCAAGGGCGAAGGCCGCATCGTACTGGCCGGCCCGCACCCGGCCGTCGACAGCAATGATCCGGGCGCAGCGGGTTTCACCGGCAGCCTGATCGTCGCCGAATTCGATTCTCTGAGCGCTGCGCAGGCGTGGGCTGATGCTGATCCTTACATCGCCGCAGGTGTCTACGCCAATGTGGTCGTCAAGCCGTTCAAGCAAGTCCTCCCGTAAAAAGTCGAGCCCCCCCTGTGGCGAGGGAGCTTGCTCCCGCTGGGGCGCGAAGCGGCCCGCTCTTTAACTCAAGAGCATGGGACTGCTACGCAGTCCAGCGGGAGCAAGCTCCCTCGCCACAGTGACAATCCCCCCCTCCACCAGCGACATTGCCGCTGACACTGAACCTTCTCGGCTTCCGCGGCTCTCAATCGCTCATTATTCTCGTTTGCCTGCCGACAACCTGCCCAATATCCATTTGGAAACAGGTGTCGCTATGCGCAAGGGTCCGTTGTGTCTGATGTTGGTCACGTTGTCGATCATGGCACCCGCCCATGGTGAGGAAACCACCGAAGGCGGCAGTTCCACGCCATTGTCGTTAAGCGCCGGCAGCCAGATCACCGAGTTGCAGCAGCGCCTCAAGGCCAGCGAGCAGCAGCGGGAAGAACTGAGCAAACAACTGCAAAATGCCGACAACACCCGTGAAAGCGCCCAGCTCACCCGGTTGCGCCAGGAGAACCAGCGTCTCAAGCTGCAACTCAAGGAAGCTCAGGCCAGTCCGCTGCCGCGTCTGCTGACTGATCAGCAACAGTGGTTCGTCACGGGAGCCGGAGTAGCGCTATTGGCGCTGCTCTGCGGTATCTTTGCCAGTGGAGCAAGCCGAAAACGTCGGCAATGGCTAAATTGAGTGAGTCATGAGCGAGCTGTTACTGATTGATGATGACCAGGAGTTGTGCGAACTCCTGAGTAGCTGGCTGAGCCAGGAAGGCTTCCATGTGCGCGCCTGCCACGATGGCCAGAGTGCCCGCAAGGCCTTGGCCGAAACGGCCCCGGCGGCAGTGGTGCTGGATGTGATGCTGCCCGACGGCAGCGGTCTGGAACTGCTCAGGCAACTGCGCAACGACCACGCCGATCTGCCAGTGCTGATGCTCTCGGCCCGGGGTGAGCCGCTGGACCGTATTCTCGGCCTGGAACTGGGCGCCGACGATTATCTGGCCAAACCGTGCGACCCACGGGAACTGACCGCCCGCCTGCGCGCGGTATTACGCCGCAGCCACCCGGCTGCGGTGTCGACGCAGCTGGAGCTCGGCGATCTGAGTTTCAGCCCGGTGCGCGGCGTGGTCAGCATCGACGAGAAAGAACTGACCCTCACCGTTTCCGAAAGCCGCCTGCTCGAAGCCCTGCTCAAGCAGCCGGGCGAGCCGCTGGACAAACAGGAACTGGCGCAGATCGCCCTCGGCCGCAAGCTGACCCTGTATGACCGCAGCCTCGACATGCACGTCAGCAACCTGCGCAAGAAGATCGGCCCGCACCCGGACGGTCGTCCACGCATCGTCGCCCTGCGCAGCCGCGGTTACTTCTATAGCCTCTGAATTGCACGCATCCCCGCCAACGGTGACCGACGCCCCCCTGTAGGAGCTGCCGAAGGCTGCGATCTTTTGATGTTGTTCTTAAAAACAAGATCAAAAGATCGCAGCCTGCGGCAGCTCCTACAGGGATAGGGTTTCGGTTAATGGGTTGTTGTTTGTAAGGTTGGGCGCGAAGCGTCTTTACCCAAGCTTTACGCAGTGCTGACCGCCGCTGACCTTGATCTCCGTAATCTGAACTCATCCGGAACGTACCGGGAACGAGACAAGGAGATACACCATGCGCAAGACTCTTATCGCTCTGATGTTCGCTGCCGCGCTGCCAACCGTCGCCATGGCCATGCCACAGGATGGCGGCCCGATGGGTGGCCCGCTCGACGGCCCACGCCACGGCGGTCAGATGCACGGCATGCACGGCAAAGGCCCTTACAGCCAACTCGACCTGTCCCGCGAACAACGCGAGCAGATCCGCAAGATCATGGGCGAGCAGATGCACGAGCGTAAGCAAGTGGTCGACAAGTACCTGGAAAAACTCTCGCCGGCTGACCAGAAAGCCATGAAGGACGAGATGGCTGCCAACCACAAGAAAGCCGAGACCGATGTCCGCGCCGTGTTGAAACCGGATCAACAGAAGAAATTCGACGAGATCCAGAAGAAACAGGCCGAGCGTCGCGCCGAATGGGCCGAATTCAAGGCGTGGAAAGCGCAACAGCCGCAAAAGGCGCAATAATGCAGTAACCCCGGACCCGACGGTTAACCCCGTCGGGTCTTTTGCAACCCGGAACCTGTAGGAGCTGCCGAAGGCTGCGATCTTTTGATCTTGATCTTAAAAAGATCGCAGCCTTCGGCAGCTCCTACAGGGGTTTTTGTTGTTGTTCTGAGGATTTTCTGTGCGTTCATTGTTCTGGCGTATTCTCGCGAGCTTCTGGCTGGCCATCGCTCTGGTGGCCGGGCTGTCCATTCTGCTCGGGCACATGCTCAATCAGGACGCGTGGATTCTCAGCCGCCATCCGGGACTCAACACCCTGGCCGCCGAATGGACGCAAACCTACGAAGCCCAGGGCGAAGACGCCGCGCAGGAAATCCTTCAACAGCGCAAACGCCAATACCACATCGACGTCCAGGTGCTGAACGAATCCGGCGACCCGGTAGTGCGCGGCACCTTCCCGCGCCGCGCCGCCGCCTTCGAAGCCCGCCAGAACAATGATGACCGACGCCTGCCATGGCGGCGTCTGACCGATGAATTCACCAGCGACAAAACCGGTGACACCTACCTGTTCATCTACCGCATCCCGCATCCGGAACTCGATGCCTGGCACCGCGAAAGCCTGCTCTGGCCGCTGAGTGCGCTGGGGATTGCGCTGGTGGTGCTGACCCTGTTCAGTCTGCTGGTGACCTTCTCCATCACTCGCCCGCTCAGCCGTTTGCGCGGCGCGGTGCATGATCTGGGGCAGACCACCTATCAGCAGAACAGCCTGGCGAAACTGGCCAACCGCCGCGATGAATTCGGCGTGCTCGCCACCGACTTCAACCGTATGGGTGCGCGCCTGCAAAGCCTGATTGGTAGTCAACGGCAGTTGTTGCGCGACGTTTCCCACGAATTGCGCTCACCGTTGGCGCGGTTGCGCATAGCCTTGGCGCTGGCCGAACGCGCCAACCCTGAGGAGCGCGAGAAACTCTGGCCACGACTGACGCGCGAGTGTGATCGGCTGGAAGCGTTAATCAGTGAAATTCTGGTATTGGCGCGAGTCGATGCCGACAACGCCAGTGCTGAAGAGGTGGATCTGAATGCGTTGCTCGGCACCTTGCAGAAGGACGCGAAGCTTGCATCGCCCGAACAGATCGTGCGTCTTGATGCCGAACCGCAATTAAACCTGAAGGGCTGGCCGACCATGATCGAGCGCGCCGTCGATAACCTGCTGCGTAATGCCCAGCGCTTCAACCCGGAGGGTCAGGCCATTGAAATGCAGGCTTCACGCCAGGGCGAAAAAATTGTCGTGAGTGTGCGCGACCACGGCCCGGGCGTGCAGGCCGAACATTTGAGCCAGTTGGGCGAGCCGTTTTACCGGGCGCCGGGGCAGACGGCGGCGGGGCATGGTTTGGGCCTGGCGATTGCACGGCGCGCGGCGGAGCGCCATGGTGGGAGTTTGACGCTGGCCAATCATCCACAGGGCGGGTTTATTGCCAGCCTGGAATTGCCGCTCGTGCCCGGCGCTGTCGTTCAACCCTAATCAAAACTGTGGGAGCGAGCCTGCTCGCGAAAGCGGTGTGTCAGTCAATGTACATGGCGTCTGACACACCCTCTTCGCGAGCAGGTTCGCTCCCACATTGAATCGGGGTGTCAGGCCTTACCGGGCCAAGCGCTGACGAACTCGGTCAGATCAACTTTCTCTGCCACACGTGGCTCTTTCTGCGGCGTGCCGAGGTAGAGGAACGCAATTACTTCTTCGCCTTCCGCCAGCCCCAAACCTTGGGCAACGTGCTTCGAATAGGCCAGATCACCGGTACGCCACACCGCACCAATCCCCTGCGCATACGCCGCCAGCAAAATCCCGTGCGCCGCACACCCGGCCGCCAGCAACTGCTCGGCCTTCGGATATTTAACGTGTTCCTGCAATTTGGCGATTACCACAACCACCAGCGGCGCACGCAGCGGGCCGTTGCGGGCCTTGTCGATCATCGCTTCGGTGACTTCGCCGTCCTGCTGCTGCGCAGCTTCGGCCAGCAACTCGCCCATTTGCTCGCGTGCAGCACCTTCGACCGTCAGGAAGCGATACGGCTGCAAATGCCCGTGATCCGGCGCCCGCAACGCGGCGCCAAACAGGGCTTCGCGCTGCTCGGCAGTGGGGGCCGGTTCGACCAGTCGTGGAACGGAAACACGGTTGAGCAACGCGTCGAGAGCCTGCATCGGCCACCTCCTGAAAAATATGTGCGGCTATTCTAGCTTTATCTGCCAACAGCATGCCGGTTTACATGCCCTGCCCCACGGGTAGAATGGCGCCCTTCCCACATCAGCCCGAGCGGACTTCATGGCGTTGCCGACCTTACGGATCATTGGTTTCATCATCGGCATCTTCCTGATCACCCTGGCTGTCGCCATGGTCGTGCCCATGGCCACCCTAGTGATTTTTGATCGGACCGGCGATCTGCCATCGTTCCTCTGGGCGAGCATGATCACCTTCGTCGCCGGCCTCGCGCTGGTGATTCCCGGCCGCCCGGAACACATTCACCTGCGCCCGCGCGACATGTACCTGCTGACGGTCAGCAGTTGGCTGGTGGTGTGCATTTTTGCCGCGCTGCCGTTTCTGCTGACTCAGCACATCAGCTACACCGACTCGTTTTTCGAAAGCATGTCCGGCATCACCGCGACCGGCTCGACCGTGCTCAACGGGCTGGACACCATGTCACCGGGCATTTTGATGTGGCGCTCGCTGTTGCACTGGATCGGCGGGATCGGCTTTATCGGCATGGCGGTGGCGATTCTGCCGCTGCTGCGTATCGGTGGCATGCGCCTGTTCCAGACCGAATCTTCGGACCGTTCGGAAAAGGTCATGCCGCGCTCGCACATGGTGGCGCGCCTGATCGTTGCCGCGTATGTCGGCATCACCATCCTTGGCAGTCTGGCGTTCTGGTGGGCAGGGATGAGTCCGTTCGACGCGATCAACCACGCGATGTCGGCGATTTCCACTGGCGGGTTCTCGACCTCCGATCAATCCCTGGCCAAGTGGACGCAACCGGCGGTGCACTGGGTGGCGATTGTGATCATGATTCTCGGCAGCCTGCCGTTCACCCTCTACGTGGCGACGCTGCGCGGCAATCGCAGGGCGTTGATCAAGGATCAGCAGGTACAGGGTTTGCTGGCGATGTTGCTGGTGACCTGGCTGGTGCTCGGCACCTGGTACTGGTGGACAACCAAACTGCATTGGCTGGAGGCGCTACGCCACGTAGCGCTGAACGTGACGTCGGTGGTCACCACCACCGGTTTCGCCCTCGGCGACTACAGCCTGTGGGGCAACTTCTCGCTGATGCTGTTTTTCTATCTGGGTTTTGTCGGTGGCTGTTCCGGGTCGACGGCGGGCGGGATCAAAATCTTCCGTTTCCAGGTCGCCTACATCCTGCTCAAGGCCAACCTTAATCAGTTGATTCACCCGCGCGCGGTGATCAAACAGAAGTACAACGGCCACCGACTCGACGAAGAGATCGTCCGTTCGATTCTGACCTTTTCGTTCTTCTTCGCCATCACCATCTGCGTGATCGCCCTGCTCCTGTCGCTGCTCGGCGTTGACTGGATGACCGCGCTGACCGGCGCTGCCAGCACGGTGTCCGGCGTCGGCCCGGGCCTGGGCGAAACCATCGGCCCGGCGGGCAACTTCGCCACTCTGCCGGACGCGGCCAAGTGGATCCTGTCATTCGGCATGCTACTCGGCCGACTGGAGATCATTACGGTGTTTGTACTGTGTATTCCGGCCTTTTGGCGTCACTGACCGCGCTCGGCGCCTGCAACAACCGCGTCCGGTAATCGCCGGGTGTGGTGTCGAACCAGCGGCGGAATGCGCGAAAGAAGTTGCTCGGATCGGCAAAACCCAACAGATAAGCAATTTCCAGCAAAGTCATGCTCGGCTGCGCCAGATACTGCTCGGCCAGTTCGCGGCGAGTGTCATCGAGCAATTGCTGAAAACTCGTACCCTCCTCCTGCAAGCGACGCTGTAAGGTGCGTTGCGACAAGTGCAGGGTCTGCGCCACGGTATCGCGCTTTGGCTCGCCTTGCGGCAGCAAACGGCACAACACCTGCCGCGCCTTGTGGGTCACGCGGCTTTCGGAAAACCGCGCCAGGTATTCCCCGGCAAAGCGGTCATGCAGCAGCGCCATGGCCTCATTGGCGGTGGGCAGCGGCGCTTCCATGTCGGCACGCTCGAAGATCAGCGCATCGTACGGCGCGTTGAACACCAATGGCGCGTGGAAGGCTTGTCTGTAGGGTTCCAGATTTTCCGGCTGATCACCCTGCACCAGCACTTTGACCGGATGCAGCGTGCGCCCGGTCAACCAGCCGCACAGACCCAACGCACAGGCCAGCGAGGCTTCGGCGCTTTGCCGGGTCGGCGGCAGATGGTCGCCGTGCACGGTCAGAATCAGCGCATAACCTTCATCAAGCAATCGGAAACTCAGATCGGCGCTTTCGGCGATGATGCGCTGATAACGCACCAGCCGCTGAAAGCCTTCGGCGAGGGTATTACTCGACATCAGCGCGTAGCCGGCGACATGAAACGACGCGGGGCGCACCACCTTGCCCATGTTCAGGCCGATCGCCGGGTTGCCGGATAACTCGACCGCCCGTTGCCAGAGACGGGTCATGGAATCTTGCGGAAAGCGCGCATCCGGATCATCCAGAGCCGTGTAATCGAGCCCCAGTTGCTTGAACAGAACCCGGCAATCCAGGCCGTCCATCTCCAATGCTTTGACAATCCCCATCGCCCAGCTTGCAGAAGTCGTTCGTTCGCTCATGGCGTTTTTCTTTTACATGATGGGCCGCATGTTACGGCCTGATTTGCGAAGGATACTAAAGTGGCGCCGATTGTCACTGGCCCACGCCAATGATCACTCTAGACTCAAATAAGCTACCCGCAGCACAACTCGTCGCCAGAACAATAACCACAGAGAACGCGGTCGTGGAAAACATCAAACATTTCAACAGCTTCGCTGAGTTCTATCCGTATTACCTCAGCGAACACAGCAACAGCACCTGCCGGCGCCTGCATTTCATCGGCACCACTCTGGTGATTTTCATTCTGGCGCTGACCATCGCCAAGGGTGCCTGGCTGCTGTTATGGGCCTTGCCACTGGCCGGCTACAGCTTCGCCTGGGTCGGGCACTTCTTCTTTGAAAAGAACCGGCCGGCGACTTTCCAGCATCCGCTGTATAGCCTGCTCGGCGACTTCGTCATGTACCGCGACATGATTCTGGGTCGTGTGGCGTTCTGAACATTCACCAAGAGGATGGCCGATGAACGCCAATGCCCGCTTCACGCATATGCAGGACGGCACGCAAGAGGACTGGGCGATTATTGCCGCCGATTTCAGTGCCTACGCCAAACAACTGCCGTCGCGGATACTGACCCACCTGAAACTGCTCGAAGGCGATTTCGGCGGCTTCCCGGTGGATCGCCTGACCCACTCGCTGCAAACCGCGACCCGCGCCTTTCGTGATGGCCGCGACGAGGAATATGTGGTTTGTGCGTTGCTACATGACATCGGCGACACCCTCGGTTCTTACAACCACCCGGACATTGCCGCCGCCATTCTCAAGCCGTTCGTCAGCGCCGAGAACGTGTGGATGGTCGAGAAGCACGGGGTGTTTCAGGGTTACTACTTCTTTCATCATCTGGGCATGGATCGGCATCTGCGCGAGCAGTTCAAGGAGCATCCGCAGTTTCAGGCGACCGCCGAGTTTTGCGCCAAGTACGACGCGGCGGCGTTTGATCCTGACTATGACACGCTGCCGTTAAGCTTCTTTGAGCCCATGATGGAGCGGTTGTTTGCGCAGCCGAAGCACTCGATTTACAAGGCGGCGATGGAAGAACACAGCCCGGCCTAAGCTCAAAAGATCGCAGCCTTCGGCAGCTCCTACACAGGTCTCATGTAGGAGCTGCCGAAGGCTGCGATCTTTTGCTGTTAAGCGAGTTCGGCGACTTTGGCAGCCTTGAGCTCCGCCTCCCGCGCCTGCGCATCCGCCAGCCGATACAACTCGATCGTGCCGTCCCAATGCTCGATCAACGCCGTGCACGACTCCACCCAATCACCGCAATTGAGGTAATCCACCTCCCCGACCTTGCGGATCTCGGCGTGGTGAATGTGCCCGCAGACCACACCATGCAATTCGCGTTTGACGCATTCGTGGGCAATGGCTTCTTCAAAGTCGCTGATGAAACTCACCGCTGTCTTGACCTTGTGCTTAAGGTAGGCCGACAGCGACCAATAGCCGTAGCCATAGCGCGCACGCCAGTGGTTGAGCCAGCGATTGAGGGTCAGGGTAAATTCGTAGGCCGAGTCGCCGAGAAAGGCCAGCCAGCGGTGATAACGGGTGATTACATCAAACTGATCGCCATGAATCACCAGCAGATGTCGGCCATCCGCCGTGACATGCACCGCCTCGTCGACCAACTGGATATTGCCCAGAATCAACTTCGAATACCGCCGCAGGAATTCGTCGTGGTTGCCGGTGACGTAAATCACTTCGGTGCCGCGCTTGCTCATGGTCAGCAAACGACGGATTACATTGGTGTGCGCCTGCGGCCAGTACATGCCGCCGCGCAGTTTCCAGCCGTCAATGATGTCGCCGACCAGGTAAATCTTGTCGGCATGGTAGCCCTTGAGAAATTGCGACAAGTGCTCGGCCTGGCAATCCCGCGTGCCCAGGTGCACGTCGGAAATCCACAAGGTGCGCACGCGTTGTTTACGACTGGGTCGGGCGAGCTCGGCGCTGGTCATGGGCAAACCTCTGCGATGTTTTCGCCACTGTGCGCGCGCCCGGTTAATCGACCATGACAAGCGTGAGTCAGTCCTGTGACAACGCATCCAGTGTGCGCCGGTGTAGACTGGCGGCCACTTCGGAGACGACCTGCCATGCGACCGATCCTCACCCTGCGTCAGTACACCCACGATTTGATCGTCCACAGCCACGACCACGCACAGTTGGTGTTCGGGCTGTCCGGTGCGCTGGATTTCGAGGTCGAGGGCAGTGGCAGTCAGGTGCGTCAGCAGAGCTTCGTGGTCATTCCTTCCGGCGCTCATCATGCCTGCGGCAGTCCCAACGGCAGCCGCTGTCTGGTATTGGATATCCCGGACGGGCAATGGCTGACGGATTCACTGGGCGAACATGCCGATGCCAGTCATCGCTTGCTTGACCAACCGGCGCGCCTGTCGCTGGACTCGGGGCAAAGTCAGTTGGTCAGTTGGCTGGCAAACAGTCCGGTCAGCGATCCATTGATTGCCCAGCAAGGCGCGGTGTTGCTGCTGGCCAGCCTCAATCTTGCGCAACCCGCCGAACTCGCAGCGCGACGCCTGCCCTATGCCGCGCTGGATGCGCACATCCAGCAATACGCCGCTTATCCGCTGCAAGTCGCCGATCTGGCGCGCGTGGCCGGGTTGTCCAGCGCGCGCTTGCACGCACGGTTCATGGCCGAATGCGGACAGACGCCGATGGATTACATTCGCAGTCGGCGCTTGCATCTGGCCGTGCAAATGCTGCGCGACACGGTTTTGCCAATGGGTGAAATTGCCAGTCGCGTTGGCTACAGCTCGCAGAGTGCCTTCTCGGCCGCTGTCCTGCGTGAGTTCGGTGCATCACCCGGCCAGCTTCGGCGCGATTCCTGCGACAAGAGACGATAGTCTGCCGACAGACTTACTGACCTCTACACGCTTAAATGTAGGAGCTGCCGAAGGCTGCGATCTTTTGATGTTGTTTTTTAAAAGCAAGATCAAAAGATCGCAGCCTTCGGCAGCTCCTACAGTAAATGATCATTCCCACGCTGCTGCGTGGGAACAATCAATAGTTGAGATTGTGTTTGAGATAGAAGGATTGCAATGACTCCGCGTACCGCCCTCGGCGCTCTGCATATTGGCGCTTTGATGTTCGGCCTGACCGGTGTGTTCGGCAAACTCGCCGCCGCCTCCCCCGCCGTGATCGTCTTTGGACGCGCGGCTTTCGCCGTGCTCGCACTGGCATTTTTCGCCCGGTTCGCCAGTCAACACGGCTGGCAGAAACTTCAGGCCGTGGACTGGCGCCGCCTCGCCCTCAGCGGCGTACTGTTGGCCGGGCACTGGGTGAGTTTCTTCGTTTCGGTGAAGGTCGCCGGTGTCGCCATTGCAACATTGGGCTTTGCCAGCTTTCCGGCTTTCACGGTGATTCTCGAAGGGCTGATCTTCCGCGAACGCATCCGCGCCAATGAAATACTGCTGGTGGTGTTGGTGAGCATCGGCCTGATTCTGGTGACGCCGGCTTTCGATCTGGGCAGCGGCGCGACCATCGGCTTGCTCTGGTCGGTGCTTTCCGGGCTGCTGTTTTCCTTGCTGTCGCTGACCAACCGCGCCAGCTCCGGGCGCATCCCGGCAGTGCAAGCGGCACTGTGCCAAAACGTGGTGGTGGCGTTGTGTCTGCTGCCGGTCGCAGCACCGCAACTGAGCGAGGTGCGCGCACTGGACTGGCTGTGGATCGCCCTGCTCGGCGTGTTCTGCACCGGCGTTGCCCACAGCCTGTTCGTCGCCAGTCTGGCGGTGATCAAGGCGCGCACGGCGGCGGTGGTGTTTGCCATGGAGCCGGTCTACGGCATCACCATCGCCTGGCTGCTGTTCAATGAAAATCCGACGCCGAAGATGTTGCTCGGCGGCGCGCTGATCATTGTCGCCATCGTTGTGTCGGCGCGGATGTCAGGCCACGCCGACAAGAAAGCCGTCGCCGCCGAAGCCGCGTCTCACTGAGTACGGTCGTTGTGACCGAGGTCGCGGTCAGGATCGATCTGATCGCGAACTCGCTGTTTCAAGACCTTGGCCTCGGGAAAACCGCCGTCAGCCTTGCGTTCCCAAATCTGCACGCCGGCGCAGGTGATGTGAAATACCCCGCCGGTGCCCGGCACCAGGGAGACTTTGCCGAGGTCGTCGCCAAAGGTGCTGAGCAGTTCCTGCGCCAGCCATGCGGCGCGCAGCAGCCACTGGCATTGGGTGCAATAGGTGATGACAACTTCTGCTTTTGCGACAGTCATGTGCGCTGAAACTCCTGAGACAGAGGGCGCCGCTATAATAGCCGGCTTTATCGCTTGCCCCGAGACTCACAATGCGCCGTCTGCTGTTCTGCCTGCTACTTGGTTTCCTGCCACTGTTTGTTCACGCCAGTGACGCGCCGCGACCGAAAGTCGGTCTGGTGCTGTCCGGCGGCGCCGCGCGCGGACTGGCGCACATCGGCGTGCTCAAAGCCCTGGAAGAACAAGGCATCAAGATCGATGCGATTGCCGGCACCAGCATGGGCGCGGTGGTCGGCGGCCTGTACGCCTCGGGCTACAGGATCGATGAGCTGGAAAAACTCGCGTCGAACATCGACTGGCAAGCCGCGCTGTCAGACGCCCCGCCGCGTGAAGATGTGCCGTTTCGACGCAAACAGGATGACCGCGACTTTCTGGTCAAACAGAAACTCAGCTTCCGCGACGACGGCAGCCTCGGTCTGCCTCTGGGTGTGATTCAGGGCCAGAACCTTTCGCTGCTGCTGGAGAGCCTGTTGGCCCACACCAGCGACACCCGGGATTTCGACAAGCTGCCGATCCCGTTCCGCGCCGTGGCCACCGACATTGCCAATGGCGAAAAAGTGGTGTTCCGCAAAGGCCACTTGCCCCAGGTGATCCGCGCCAGCATGTCGATCCCGGCGGTGTTCGCCCCGGTCGAACTCGATGGCCGGCTGCTGGTGGACGGCGGCATGACCGACAATATCCCCCTCGATGTCGCGCGGGAAATGGGCGTCGATGTGGCCATCGTCGTCGACATCGGCACACCGCTGCGCAACCGCAAGCAATTGACCACCGTGGTCGATGTGCTGAATCAATCGATCACCCTGATGACCCGCAGTAACTCCGAAGAACAACTGGCCGCGCTGAAATCCTCCGATGTGCTGATCCAGCCCGCGCTGGCGGCGTTCGGCGTCACCGATTTCGGCAAGGCTCAGGAGATGATCGACGCCGGTTACCGCGCCACGCGAATCCTCGACGCGCGCCTCGCCGTGCTCAGACCCAACGAATCCCAGGACGCCGAGCTCAATGCCGCGCGCTCACCGGGCCAGCGTACGCCGATCATCACCGCGATCCGCGTGGAGAATGACTCGAAAGTCGACGACGACGTGATCCGCTACTACATCCGCCAGCACATCGGCGAGCCGCTGGATCTGGGGCGACTGCATTCGGACATGGGCACCCTGTATGGCCTCGACTACTTCGAGCAGGTGCAATACCGCGTGGTGCACAAGGGCCGGGATCACACCCTGGTGATCAGCGCCCGGGGCAAACGCAGCGGCACCGATTATTTGCGCGTCGGCCTCAACCTGTCGGATGACATGCGCGGCGACAGCGCCTTCAACCTTGGCGCCAGCTACCGCATCAACGGCATCAACCGCCTCGGCGCGGAATGGCTGACCCGTGCGCAGATTGGCGACAGACAAGAGCTGTACACCGAGTTCTATCAACCGCTGGACGTCGGCTCACGTTACTTCGTCGCGCCATACGCCTCGTTCGACGCGCAGAACGTTGAGGCGGTGCTCGACAACGATCCGATCGCGCAGTACCGCGTCGAGCGTTACGGCTTCGGCCTGAACTTCGGGCGCCAGATCGGCAACAACGGCGAGGTGCGTTTCGGTGTCGGTGAGGCCTGGGGCAAGGCCGATGTGCGGATTGGTGATCAGGATCTGCCGAGTGAAAACTTCAATGAAGGCTTCTACGCGCTGAAGTACTCGTACGACTCGCTGGATAATGTGTACTTCCCTCACGAAGGCAAGGACGTCAGCCTGACGCTGATGCAGTTCGAACCGGGGCTGGGGTCGGACACGCGTTATCGACAGTGGGAATTCAAACTCGACAAAGCCATGAGCCGTGGCCCGGATACGCTGATTCTCGGCGGGCGCTACGGGCGTACTCTGAACGATGCCAACGTGGTGACGTCGAGCTTCCTGCTCGGCGGTGCGCGGCAGCTCTCGGGTTTCCGTGAAGACGCGATTTCCGGGCAGAACGTCAGCCTGATGCGCGCGGTGTACTACCGCCGGTTGACGCCGCGTTCGTATCTGCCGCTGGATTTCCCGCTGTATGCCGGCGGCTCGCTGGAGCGTGGCCGGGCGTGGAACAACGACAATGAGTTCGACAGCGGTTACATCAACGCTGCCAGTGTGTTTATTGGTTTTGACACGCCGCTGGGGCCGTTGAATTTCAGTTATGGGTTGAATGATGCGAATGAGCAGGCGGTGTATCTGAATCTTGGCCAGACCTTCTGATCAGGTCGCCTGACACTCCGTCTTCGCGAGCAGGCTCGCTCCCACAGGGGAACGCATTCCAACTGTGGGAGCGAGCCTGCTCGCGAAGGCGGTATCAGCTCGACCGCAAATCGATCATGGGTTCAGCGAATCCCCGCCAGCAACGTCCGAGCTGTTTGCTTCAACGGCTCATCGCCTTCCTTGAGCAACTCATTAAGCAGCGCAATCGCGCTGTCGATGTCACCGTCATCAATGCAGGTCTGCGCTTGTTCGAGCTTCCCGGAATTTTCGTCGGGTAGAGGCTCAGGTTCCTGCAAGTCCATTGGTTGCAACGCCAGTGATGGCTCGGTATCGGCAAACTCGTTGAGAAAATCTTCATCCAGCGGCCCGGCGTCCGGCTCAGGGATCCACTCGAGTTCGGCGTCTTCGCTGGCCGCTTCCGGCAATTCAAAGTCCTGAGGCAATACTTGCAGACTGGAACCCAGCGCCGAAGTGTCTACCGCTGGTTCAGTGATGGCTGTGCGGCTGTCTTCCAGATCCCAACTGGAATCCATCGACAACTCGCCCAGATTCAACTCGAACTCATCTTCAGGTGCCGGTTGAGCTGCAACAAGGGGTACAGCCGCAATGACCGGCGGTGCTGCGGCCAATGGTGCGGCACCCGCCAGTTTCGGATGTCGAACACGAACGTCCTGTAACCTCTGGGCATCCACACCCTGTTCCCGCAAATGACTTTCCTGCAGTTCATACGCGGCGCTATCACCCTGACGCCCCAGGACTTCGAGCAATTGCAAACCGATATCGGTGCGCTCCGGCTCCTTGTCCAAGGCATCGCGCAGCAAACCCGCCGCTTCGCCCAGGCGGCCATAGGCCAGATAGATTCCCACTGCCTCCAGTACGTCGCCCGCAGCCGGTTCTTCACGGTGCTGGGCTGAGGTGTGAGCACTGACCGACTCGGCGTTTTCGACTTCAGCTACGTCAGGTTCATCGCCCTGCGGCAACAGTGGCAGCGGTTGATCAACCTGTTGCGGCTGTTGCCGTCGACGGTGCACAAACAGCCCGGCCAAGGCCCCCAACAACAGCAACAGGCCGCCAAGCAATGGCCAGTTCAAACCGTCAGCAGTGGACTCAACAGGTGCCACAACCGGAGCAGGTGCGGGGGTTACTACCGTCGGTGGCGGTGCTTTCTGAAGCTCGGCCAAACGCGTTTGCAAGTCAGTGATCTGCTTCTTGCCCTCGGCAATCTGCACATCCTGCGTCTGCAGTCTTGCGTTCAGTTCGTCGACGGTCTTCTGTAGTTGCTGATTCAGTAACACGCTGGCAGCCAGTTGCTCGGTTTGCGCATCGTTGGCGGGTGGCGTTGCAGGCGCTGGTACGGGCACGTTGTCGCGCTTGGCTTGAGGTGCCTGCGGCGCTGCCACGACAGGCTCGACGGTGGGAAACGCGGAAGATTGCGCTCGCGGATCCGGCTCATCGGTGGCCGGCACGATCCCCGGTGAACCCGGTGGATCGATCAACACCGTGTACTCACGCAGCAAATGGCCATTGGGCTGATTGAGCTGCACGAGGAAATTCAGAAAGGGTTCGTTGACCGGTTTGCTTGACGTCACCCGGATCATCTGGCGATTGCCATGCAGGATCGGGATGAACTTGAGGTCGTTGAGGAAGAACACCCGCTCGACCCCGGCCTCGGCGAACTCATCCGCCGTGGCCAGGCGCACCGACAGATCGTTTTGCGTCAGCCCACCGACATCGACCAACGCGATGTCGGCCTTGAGCGGCTGATTGAGGCCTGAGTGAACAGTGATCTCACCCAGCCCCAAAGCCATCGACCAGGCCGAATAGCTGAATACACCGGCGACCAGCAGCCATTTGGCGCCACCGCGCAGTACCACGTGCCGACTTGCGAGCATGAGCATCCCTTAAATAAGCAAAACCGACTTCTATGCGTTCGCACATCCGGTACGAACACGATATTGCCCAGTAGTTCTTATAGTCGGCTCAGCGCGATCTCTCAAAGATACGGCACGTGGATGTGCCTCAAGATTTTTCCAGGTTGCCCAGAATGTGCCCATGAACCCGCATGCACACCTTCAAATCCGCCTCATCGACGCCTTCGAACAGTTCGTGACGCAATTGTGTGGCAATGGTTTCGATCTGTTCGATCAGCGGCAGGGCCGGCGCACAGAGGACGATTTTTTTCGCCCGGCGGTCTTCCATCACGGACTGGCGTTGCACCAGGCCCTGGCTTTCCAGACTATCGAGCAAGCGAGCAAGGGTCGGACCTTCGACGCCGACGCTCTGCGCCAGCTCCCGCTGGGTCGGTGCTTCTTCAAAACGCGCCAGATGCAGCAGCACCAGCCAGCGCGCCTGGGACAGTCCCAGCCCGGCCAGTCGGCGGTCCAGTTCGGCACGCCAGCCACGGGACATCTGGGCCAGTTGCATGCCAAAGCGGTGTTGATCGGTTAACGGCATAAAACACTCACGGTTAGACTGAAAATAAAGAAAATCTAATTATTAGCCAGCTAAGCATGAGCTGCAGTTATAGGCAAGTGGCGGTCTGTACTGAATCGGTACAACTGTATGAGGCTTGGCGCAAACGTCGCCTCACATCTCGAATTCAGATTGCAGCGCGGCCCGCACGCAGTAAAGCACGCCCTCCGGTACACGACCGGCAAACAGCTCGGCGACTTCGGCGACCGACGGCAACTCGCCTTCGCCATCGAGGAACGCGTCCTGCACTTCGCCCATCAACTCTTCCGGTAAATCCAACGCCTGTTCCAGCGACAACTGCTGCTTGCCAATGGCCTCGGCGAGCATCGTGTAGACGTTCTTCTCCGAGCACTGCAACTGACCGGCGATCTGCAACGGGGTCATGCCGGCACGGGCCAGGGTGATCAGTTCGTGGCGCACATCGGCCACCACTTTCGGCGCCTCGGCCTCGCCGCCAAGCACTTCGAGGAAGGCATCGCCATAGCGCTCCAGCTTGCGTGCGCCGACGCCGCTGACCCGAGCCATTTCTGCCAGCGAGGTTGGCTGGCTGCGGAGCATTTCCAGCAAGGTCGAGTCGGGGAAGATGACGTACGGCGGCACGCCATGCTCTTCGGCCAACTTGCGCCGCAGGGTGCGCAAGGCTTCCCATTGTTCGCGTTCTTCGCCGCGCACCAGTTGGCTGGCCGGGCTCTTGCTGGCGGTTTTGGCGGTGACCTGCGGTTTGAGATCACGGCGCAGTTCCAGCGTCACTTCGCCCTTGAGCAATGGCCGGCAACTGTCATTCAGGCGCAGACCGCCATAACCTTCGTGATCGACATCCGCCAGGCCCCGCGCGACCAATTGGCGGAACAGTGAGCGCCACTCGCTTTCGCTCAACGCTTTGCCGACGCCGTATACCGACAGATGCTGATGGCCGAAGCTGCGGACTTTTTCGTTGTCCTTGCCCAGCAGCACGTCGACCAGATGACCGACGCCATAACGCTGGCCGGTACGGAAAATCGCCGACAAGGCCTGACGTGCAGGCTCGGTGGCGTCCCAGGTCTGCACGCCGTCGACACAGTTGTCGCAATGGCCGCACGGCTCGGGCATGTCTTCATCGAAGTACGCCAGCAGGGTCTGGCGACGGCAGCGGGTTTCTTCACACAGCGACAGCATGGCGTCGAGCTTGTGCTGCTCCAGACGCTTGTGCCGCTCATCGCCTTCGGAGTTTTGCAGCATCTGCTTGAGCATCACCACGTCTTGCAGACCGTAGGCCATCCAGGCATCCGCTGGCAGGCCGTCACGGCCGCCACGCCCGGTTTCCTGGTAATACGCCTCAAGGGACTTCGGTAGGTCGAGGTGCGCGACAAAACGTACGTTGGGCTTGTCGATGCCCATGCCGAACGCCACGGTGGCGACCATGATCAGGCCTTCCTCGTTGAGGAAGCGCTTCTGGTTGAAGGCACGTAGCTCATTGGGCAAACCGGCGTGATACGGCAGCGCCGGGAAGCCCTGCTCGCTCAAAAACGTTGCGACTTCTTCGACTTTCTTGCGCGACAGGCAATAGACGATGCCTGCATCGCTGCGCCGCTCGGCGAGGAACGCCAGCAACTGCTTGCGTGGCTGCTCTTTGGGCACGATGCGGTAAAAGATGTTCGGGCGATCGAAGCTCGACAGGAAGCGCTCGGCATTCTGCAGATGCAGGCGGGTGACGATTTCTTCGCGGGTACGCTTGTCGGCGGTGGCGGTCAGCGCGATGCGCGGTACGTCGGGGAACATCTCGGCCAATTGGCCCAATTGCAGGTATTCCGGACGGAAATCGTGGCCCCATTGCGACACGCAGTGGGCTTCGTCGATAGCGAAAAGGGCGATGTTCAACCCTTGCAGGAACGACAACATACGTGGCTGCACCAGACGCTCGGGCGCCAGATAGAGCATTTTCACTTCGCCACGCTTGATTCGCGCGGCAAGATCGCGTTGCTGCTCGGCACTCAACGTGGAGTTCAGCGCGGCGGCGGCCACACCGAGTTCTTCGAGGGTGGCGACCTGATCGTCCATCAGCGCGATCAGCGGCGACACCACCACTGCCAGGCCTTCGCGCAGCAGCGCCGGCACCTGGAAGCACAGGGACTTGCCGCCGCCGGTAGGCATCAGCACCAGCGCATCACCGCCGCTGGCCACGCGCTCAATGATTGCACCCTGACGGCCACGGAAACTGTCGTAGCCGAAGATGTCCTTGAGGACGCGTTGAGCCTGTTCGAGCATAAAAACTCCAAAAATCTACCGAAACATCCCTGCACAGGCTGGTTCAGGACAGCCAGGGCTGCTTAAACAAAACGTAAGAACGCATTGCCAGACACTCGCGATGCGGGCAGGGATCGCAAAACGCGGCAGTATACCCGAGCCCTCCCCTGCACAGGGTGCCGCTGATAAGACACATTCTGTAAGCAGCCTCCCAACGACCCATGTGGGAGCGAGCCTGCTCGCGAATACGGTGGGTCAGTCGATACAAAGGCGCCTGATACGCCGCTTTCGCGAGCAGGCTCGCTCCCACAAGGTTTGCATGCCGTCCGGCAATTGCGGCAAATCTGCCATGCGGCTGGCTTGAGCGCGCAAGAAGGCCTAGAATTCCCGCATTGTTTATTCTCCAAGGTAGCCCCGTAATGTCCTTCGCTGAGCAATTGACCCGCCTGCAAGTTTTCCTCGACGCCGACGAGCTGCATGACGAGGCGCTGGATTACGTGGCCGCTCACGGCTACCTGACCGCGCTGTCGATCTGCGCAGAAGACGTACCGGAGCGTGAGTGGATCGACGCCCTGTTCGCCGAAGAGCCGCATTACAGCAGCGACGCCCAGCGCGAAGAGATCGAAGCCACCCTGATCGGCCTCAAGGCGCACATCGCCCGTCAACTGGCTTCGGATGAAGAATTCGAACTGCCATGCGAACTGGATCTGGGCGACGAGCCGGACGACTCCGAACTGCGCGGCTGGTGCATCGGTTTCATGGAAGGCGTGTTCCTGCGTGAAGCCGCCTGGTTCGAAACCGCCGAAGAAGAAGTCAGCGAAATGTTGCTGCCGATCATGGTCGGTTCGGGCCTGTTCGACGAACAGCCAGAGTTCGAAGACATCGCCAAAGACGCCAACCTGATGGACGACATGATCGTACAGATCCCGGAAGCCCTGACCGCGCTGTACCTGCTGTGCCAGGCACCAGACGAAAAACCGGCGATCCTCAAGCCACGTCACCACTAAGATCCGGCCTATGGACAACCCCATAGGCAACCGCCCCCTGATGTTGCGCTACATCCTGCTGGCCATCGGCTGGCTCAGCGTCGCATTGGGGGTGATCGGGATTTTCCTGCCTGTCCTGCCCACTACCCCCTTTCTATTGCTCGCAGCCGCGTGTTTCGCCCGCAGCTCTCCGCGTTTTTATCGCTGGCTGGTCGAGCATCCGCGCCTTGGGCCGTGGATTCGCGATTACCTCGATGGCAACGGTATTCCGCTCAAGGGCAAGGTCTACGCGATCGGGCTGATGTGGGCGAGCATTCTGTTCTCGTGCTATCTGGTGCCACTGCCATGGGCGCGGGGGTTCATGTTGACCAGTGCGGTGCTGGTGACGTTTTACATCTTGCGGCAGAAAACCCTGCGCAAATCCTGAAACGCTAAAAGATCGCAGCCTGCGGCAGCTCCTACATGAAGATCGTCTGTAGGAGCTGCCGCAGGCTGCGATCTTTTGACTTTAAACACCCACGTTTAAACCAGACATGCAAACACTCTCCGAAGCTACACGACCTTGCGTAATTGCCTACAGCTACGCCAGAATCCGCCGGCTTGTGCGCCTTGGGAGCGGGTTCTATTGTGGTTCGGTCGCTGACTTTTCAGTGATCGGGTTTAGCAGCCCGGGTTTTCTCTAGACGCACAAAGTCCGTCGCCGTTATGGCGGCTTTGCGTGGGGCACTTCGGTGCGCCGGGTTCTAGAGTCCTGGTCTGCTAACCCGCGTACAGCCGCCACCTCCTTCGTTAGCAGCGAACGGTGGCAGCTTCACTACTCTAGAGGCTTTAACCATGATCAAACCAACGCCCAACCCGCCTGAAACCGACCCCACCTCCCCGTACGAATCCCTCGACTCGAAAAAGCTCAACGAAGCCGCCGACCGCGCCCTCGATCACTACCTCTGCCCGCCCGGCTCCACGCCACCGCCCCGAAAAACCCGCCGGATGTACGCCGTGACCGCAGACTTCAAAAATGAAGAACTGCTGGCCGATGCCAGCGAAACACTCGCCTCAGCCAGAACCATCGCCCATGACTTCGCCCACCTCATACCCGCGTCGCAGCGCAGGACGCTGTTGGGGATCGCGCAACTGATCATGCTCGGGGAGCTGGCGGTGAATCGGGTGATCGATAATCTGGAGTTGCCGGGTTGATGCAGGCGTGATCAACCGCTGAGTTATTCGGCGTCAGATCTGGCGCTTTCGCGAGCAGGCTCGCTCCCACAGTTAACCGCACTCCAATGTGGGAGCGAGCCTGCTCGCGAAGGGGCCAGAATGAGCAACGCCCTACCATCAGACAGAAAAAACCCGCCGCCCCATCAACCGGGGTGGCGGGTTTTGTCGTTTCAAACCGAGATCAAACCGACCACCGTTAACGACTGATCACTCAGTAATTCGGCCACTTTCAGATCGACCATTCATCTTGAACGTCCACGCACCTGTCAGATCTGACAGGTGCGTGCTGTCTCCGTCTGGTGTGTGATGGGTAATGCCGATTGGGCAATACTCATGTCAATCCAGGAGCGCGTTATGGATATCCAGTCTAAGGCTTTAAACCAGTTGTTTGTGCTGTTTCCGCTGATCATCCAAGGTTCTGTGACGCCAGTTAAGCCCGACGGTATCGCTGACGTCGGGGTTTCTCGCACGCTTGCCAGTGCCAATTCGCGCGGGCTTGAGATTCTTGCGGATCCTTGGTCCGAATTGAAATTGCTTGCCTCGACCAAAGCAGCCCATGACCGCATCGACGTCTACGTTGAAGGCAATCCAAGTCCCGCCACAGGTAAGACCATTGCGCCGGGGGAGGAAGATCAGCGTGTGGTTCTATATGTGCCACTCCAGTTTTTGTTGCAAGGGGTCATCATTCTCTACTACGTAGTTACTCGTGTAGGTGGCAATACTGAAACCTCCCGAAAGCTGAGGGTGCTGTATAACCTGCGTCCTTCGACAGGTCTGGTTCTGGGCATTCCACCCGACGTCATCGCCAATGGTGTAAATGCCGCTCGGGCAAAGCAAGGCGTGTTGTTCACGTTCACCTACAGTAACCGCCGGCCATTCGATCGAATCGAGTTTTTGCTTGGCGATACCGTGATCAGATTCGACGCCCCAGACGCCCCGGCTCCGATCACGATCACACTGTACACCGACACATTCGAGAAGGCGGGTGACAGCCCCGATGCGGTGGCCGAGTTCTACGTCATCGACCAGTTGGGAAATCGTGCTCAATCACCTGAGCAGACACTGGACATTCACCTTAGCCGTGTTGATCTTCCGGCTCCGACTCTGGACTCAGTCAAAGGCTCTCCGAGTAACGTCGAAATCCCTAATGGCGGCTCTACGCTGGATACGTCACTGGTTTTCACCGGCACAGGGCCAGCGGGAGAAAAGATCGAGTTGCGAGACAAAGGCGTAGTCAAGGCAACAATCAGCGTTCCCGCCTCTGGTAATTGGACTCAGACGCTGGTTGCTCAAGCGGTTGGCGGCCACCGCTACACTATCAAGGCACTGTATGGAAGTGGCGTTGAAACGACCGCTCGGACATTGACGGTGAACGCTGATGCTTGGAAAGACTCTGTCACTGATTTTGCCAACGGCACAGCTGGTAATTGGGCAACAGGATCTGCTGGACGCTATGGAAGGATCACTGCCGGGCTGTTCCAGCATGATACGGCCATAGGCCCAGCAGGGTTTGCGGGGACAGTGTTCAGCCAAACATTCATGTTCACGGCAGGACGGACCTACTCATTCAGTATCAAGGTACGCAATAACGGTCCCGTCGCTTACCTCTTACCCAGTTTTTCAGTCGCGCTGAACTCCGGACAGACAATTCTTCCCGCTGCAACAGTTCCGAAGTCGGGGCAATGGATTGAAAGAGTGGCTTCTTTCTCTGTATCAAAAACAGGTAATCAGACTATTTCGATTTTCAGCCATCAGGATCGAGGGAGCGGTTCGGGCGCTGATGGAGGAAATGACTATCAGATCGACAACATCATCGTAAGAAGGCTCGCGTGATGTTAGAGGAACGTGTGGTTACTCCCGCTCGACTGCACAGCACTCGTATATTCCGACTCTGCTGTCCACCCCATCGGGAAGGTGCGACGTTTCGCTAAATCCCCTCGCCACAGCAAAACAGAACGTCACGGGAGCTGCCGCAGGCTGCGACTTTTTGATCCTGTTTGTTAAGCAACATCAAAAGATCGCAGCCTGCGGCAGCTCCTACAGGGATTGGCGGTCGGGGATAAGTCCGGAGTAATCGGGGCAGCGGTCGGTATGAAAATCCGTTGTCCCGCGCAACCGGGAGCATCGGTTGATATGAAAAACCCGCCGTCCCGATCATTCGGGGCGGCGGGTTTTTTTCGTTTCAGCCCTCGATCAAACCGTATCCACCTTCAACGAATGATCATTCAGCATCCCGCTGATGATCGTCGCCGTGTCGTGCCCGCTGGCGATCATCCCGCCCGCCCCCGGGGTCACGCCGTAATGGCTGGCGAGGTTGACGCCGGCGAGGTCGATGGTCTGGTTCGGCGTGGCGCCAGCCATGGCGCTGACGTCGATGCTGGTCATCACCGAGGCGCCGCTGCCGGAGACGGTGAAGTGCAGGTAGTCGTCCAGCGAAGCGGTGGTGCCGTTTTCACCTTGCAGCAGTTGCGACAGGCCTAGCTTGTCGGTGCCGGGGGTGAAGTCGGTGATCAGGTCATGGCCGCTGTTGCCCTTGAGCCACTGGAAGGTGTCGGCCCCTGCGCCACCGGTCATCGTGTTGTTGCCCATGCCACCAATCAGCAGATCGTCACCGCCACCGCCGTTGAGGATGTCATTACCGAGGCCACCGTTGATCACGTTGTTATTGTTGTCGCCGGTCAGGGTGTCGTTGAAGTTCGAACCGACGAGGTTCTCGATGCCGGTCAGGGTGTCGGTCCCGGCGCCAAGGGTGTTTTGCGCACCAAGCAGGCCAAGGTTCACCGTCACCGCGGCGGTGGCATGCGCATAGCTCGCGGTGTCGATGCCGGTACCGCCGTCGAGCAGATCATTGCCCGGGCCGCTGTAGAGCAAGTCGTTACCCGCGCCGCCGTGCAGTTCGTTGTTGCCGGAACCTGCGGTGAGCACGTCGTTGCCATCGCCCGCGTTAAGGATGTTGTTGCCGGTGCCGGCCACCAGAATGTCATCCCCCGCCGTGCCGGTGAGGGTGTGGCCATCCTGATAGCTGATGGTCACGGCGGCCGTGTCGCTGCCGCCGTGGTTGTCGTTGGCGGTATAGGTGCCGTGGTAGTCCGGGGTGATGTCATGCGCCCCGGCGTAGTTGAGGGTCATGGTCAGTTGGTAGTTTTCCGACCCGTTGGTGTTACCACCTGTGGGGTTGGTGATGTTGGTGATATGGATCTGGTAGACGCCGTCCGACGTCGCGGTGAGGGTTTGGCCGTCCGCCAGCGCAATGTACGCGCCACCGTTGATCGAGTACTCCATGCTGACGTTACCGGCCGCCAGGTTGTGATCCAGGTTGAGGGTTTCGCCCTGGCGCAGGTTGACGGTGATGCGATCTTCATCGTTGGCGTTGCTGTTGCTCACCCCACCGAGGTAGCCGCTGACCACCAGCACGGCGGTCATGGTTGCCGCGTTGGCCGAGAACGCATTGCGCACGTTGGCCAGGTTCTGGTTGGCGGCGGTGTTGGCATTGGTGCCGGTGAAGCTGATCGCGCCGGTACCGGTGAAGTCCGCCGCTTTCGAGATCCAACCGGTGTTGAAACTGGTTGGCGTCGCGTTGAGGGTATCGCCGTTCGGATCGGTGTCGTTGGCCAGCAACAGTTCGCCCGGCACGACGATGTTGCTCGACAGCACGTTGGTGATGACGTGGTCGTCCGCCGCCACTGGCGGCGCGTTGGGGATCACTTTCACGGTCAGCGTCGAGCTGGCGAGGTCGCCGTCGTTGTCGCTGAGGGTGAAGCCGATGTTCTCGGTGATCACCACGGCGGTGGTTTTTTGCGAGGTGTAGGTGTATTCGCCAGTATCGAGGTTGATCAGCAGCGTGCCGCTGTTGTTGGTGGCGATGCTCAGCGTGTTGTTCACGGTGTTGAAAGTGCCGTGGTTGACGCCGCCGCTTGGCACCAGTGAGCCTTGGCCGCCGTTGGCCTTCGGATCGTAGGTGTACGTGGTGCCGTCGACCACGATGGATTTGATGAAGCCGCCATCGGCGCCGAAGGTGCCGCCCTCGCCCAGCAACGAACCGGTGACCGGTGCGCCCTGTACGGTGCCCGACAGTACCGAATTGAGCTGGTTGAGATCGGTGACCACCACCGCGTTGGTGTTGGTGTGGCTAATGCCGTCGTACGCCAGCGGATCGAGGTTGGCGTTGCTCACGCCACTGCCCAGACCGATTGCGTAGTTCTTGATGTTGTTGGCATCGAGGAAGTTTTTCAGCGCGGTTTCGTCAGCGGCGTTGATGTCGCCTTCGTTGGGTTTGCCGTCCGAGAAGAAGTAACCGACGTTCTGCGCCCCAGTGAGTTTGCCCGAGGTGTTGAACGCGGTTTGCATCACCGCCACCGCGGCGTCGTAGTTGGTGCCGCCACCCGCCGACAGGCCGGCGAGAATCGTCTTCGCGGTCGCCACATCGACCCATACCGACGTTCTGTCAGTGGCGTTGCTGCTGAAGGTGACGAGCTGGACTTTGACATCGCCGAGGTCATCGTACTTGTCGAGCAAGGCACTGATCGCCTGCTTGGCCAGGTCCAGCCGCGACAGGCCCGGTACGCCGGAGGCATCGGCCATACTGCCGGAGATGTCGAGGACGATGAGCAGGTTGGAATCGATCTCCACCGCCGCTACCGAACGATCCGAGGCCACCGCTTTTGGTACGTCATCGACGATGTTGACCACAAGGGTGCTGGTGGTGCTGTTGCCCAGCGCATCAGTGGCTTGGTATGTGAAACTTTCGCTCAGGGTATTCGCCCCGTCGTTGGCGCTCGGTGTGGTTTTCGGTGCCGAGGTCAGCGTGTAAGTGTAGGTACCGTCGGCGTTGAGCTGAATCTGCCCGTAGCTGCCGGTGGCGCTGCCGACCAAGGTGTAAGTGATTGCGCCCGTGCCGCCGGTGACCGCACCGACCAGCGTGCCGGTGGCGGTTTCGCCGGTGTTGCCCGGATCGCTGCCGGTGACCGTACCGGGGGCCAGATCCGCGCCGTCCTTGGTCAGGTCGAGGGCTTTTTCATACACCGTCACGTCCTGATCGACCGACGCCACCAGTTTGCTGTCGGCGACGTTGATGGTGATGGTCGTGGTGCTTTCATCGCCGTCGCTGTCGCGGATGGTGTAAGTAAAGGTGTCGGTGGCACCCGGAGGGCTCACCGAGTTCGGGTTGCTGTGATAGACGGCGTTGCCGGCCGCATCGAGGGTCAGGTAACCGAAGTTGCCATTGATGTTGCTGTTGAGACCGCCGATGGCCGAGGTGCCGGTATTGCTGCCGGCACGCACACCGACCACCGTGGCCGCACCATCGGCACCGCTGATGTCATTGCCCAGCACGCTGACGTTGACCGTACCGCCCTCGGCCACCGCGCCGGTGTCAGGTTTGGCGGTCGGCAGGTCATCGATGATGTTGACGTTGATCTGGCCGTTGGCGGTGCTGCCGTCGGTGTCCGTGGCCACCACGTTGAAGTTCTCGGTAATGCTGTTGGCGCCGTTAGCGGTCGGGTGGGTTTCGTTGTCGACCAGGGTGTAGCTGTAACTGACGACACCGGTCGCCGGGTTGTAACCGGTGACGGTGAAGGTGCTGCCCAGCGGCGAAACCACCGATTGCGGGAAGCCTGCGGCGACACCGTTGGTCACCACGGCAATGCCACCGACGGTGAGGGTTTGCAGACCATCGAGCGCGGTGACGGTGAAGGTGCCGCTCTGGGTCAGCGCCGGGGTGTCGGGGCTGGTGCCGTCGCTGAGATTTTTCTCGTAGACGGTGAGTTCGCCGCCATTGACGTCGAGGCCGTTGAGCACCACCGGATCGTCGTTGTTGTGGATGTTCAGCACCAGGTTGGCGGTGCTGGTGTCGCCGTCGGCATCGGTCAGGGTATAGGTGAACGTCTCGGTGCCGTTGCCGCCGCCATGCAGGTTTTTGAAGTCGGCATCGTTGGGGTTCAGCGTGTAGGTGTACGTGCCGTTGGCGTTAAGCACCAGCGTGCCGTAGGTGCCGGTGAACGTGCCGGCGGTGATCGGCCCGGCATTCGGTCCGGTCGCAACCACATCGGCGCCTTGCACATCGTTGGTCAGCACATTGCCGGTCAGGGTCAGCTGCGTTTCCGAAGCGCTGTTGGCGTTGCTGTCGTTCACGGCTTTTGGCACGTCGTCGACGATGCTGACGACGAGGGTACTGGTGACGATGTTGCCGAGCGAATCGGTGGCCTGATAGGTGAAGGTTTCGCTCAGGGTGTTGGCGCCGTCATCGGCATGCGGCGTGGTGCTTGCCGGTGAGGTCAGCGTGTAGGTGTAGGTGCCGTTGGGGTTGAGGACGATCTGCCCGTAGTTGCCGGTGGCACTGCCGACCAAGGCATAGCTGATCGCGCCGACCGCACCGGTGACCGAACCGACCAAGGTGCCGGATGCGGTTTCGCCGGTGCTGGTCGGGTCGCTGCCGGTGACCGTACCGGGCGCCAGATCCGCGCCGTCCTTGGTCAGGTCCAGCGCCTTCTCGTAGACAGTGACGTCGGTATCACTGGTTGCATACAGTTTGCTGTTGGCGACATCGATGGTGATGGTGGTGGTGCTTTCATCGCCGTCGGAATCGCGCACGGTGTAGGTGAACACATCCACCGCGCCCGGGCCGTTCACCGCATTCGGATTGCTGTGGTAGACGGCGTTGCCGTTGGCGTCCAGGGTCAGGTAACCGTAGGTGCCGTTGATGTTGCTGTTGAGGCCGCCGATAGCCGAAGTCGAGGTGTCGGCGCCGGCACGCACGCCGACCACCGCGCCAGTCACGGCCGGGCCGTCGGCGCCGCCGATGTCATTGTTCAGCACATTGCCGCTGACCGTGCCGCCCTCCGCCACCGAGGCGGCGTCAGGATGGGCGCTGGGCAAATCATCGACGATGTTGACGTTGATCTGACCGTTGGCCGTGCTGCCATCGGTGTCCGTGGCGACGACGTTGAAGTTCTCGGTGATGCTGTTGGCGCCGTTGGCGTTCGGATGGGTTTCGTTATCGACCAGGGTGTAGCTGTAACTCACGACACCAGTGGCCGGGTCGTAACCGGTGATCGTCAAAGTGCTGCCGAGCGGCGTGACAATCGATTGCGGGAAGCCTGCGGCCACGCCGCCGCTCACCACGCTGATGCCGCCCACGGTCAGGGTTTGCAGACCATCGAGGGCCGTCACGGTAAAGGTGCCGCTCTGGGTCAGCGCCGGGGTGTCGGGGCTGGTGCCGTCACTGAGGCTTTTCTCGTAAACGGTGAGTTCGCCACCGTTGACGTCGAGGCCGTTGAGGTAGACCTGATCGTCGTTGTTGTGGATGTTCAGCACCAGGTTCGCGGTGCTGGTATCACCGTCCGAATCGGTAATGGTGTAGGCGAAGTTTTCCGTGCCGTTGCCGCCACCATGCAGATTTTTGAAGTCGGCATCGTTGGTGTTCAGCGTATAGGTGTAAGTGCCGTTGGTGTTGAGCACGAGGGTGCCGTAAGTGCCGGTGAACGTGCCAGGAGTGACGGGGCCGGTCGGTACGCGGTCGGCGCCTTGCACGTCGTTGGTCAGGACGTTGCCGGTCAGGGTCAGCAGAGTTTCCGACGCGGTGCCGGCGTTGCTGTCATCCACGGCTTTCGGCAAGTCATCGACGATGTTCACGTCGAGGGTGGCGTTGGCAGTGGTGCCGTTGTCATCGACCACGGTGACGGCGAACTGCTCTGGCAGATTGTTCGCGCCGTTGGCGGTTGGGTGGGCTTCGTTGTCGACCAGGGTGTAGCTGTAGCTGACCACGCCGGTGGTGGCGTTAAAACCGGTGATGGTCAGAGTGCTGCCCAATGGCGTGGTGACCGACTGCGGGAAACCTGCCGCTACGCCGTTGGTGACGACAGCGATGCCGCCGACGGTCAGGGTTGTGACGCCATCGAGTGCGGTGATGGTGAAGGTGCCGCTTTGGGTCAGCGCAGTGGAATCCGGTGCGCTGCCGTCGCTGAGGTTTTTTTCGTAAACGGTGAGTTCGCCGCCATTCACGTCGAGGCCGCTGATGACCACGGGATCGTCGTTGTTGTGGATCTGCAGGACGAGGTTGGCGGTGCTGGTATCACCGTCCGAATCGGTAATGGTGTAGGCGAAGTTTTCCGTGCCGTTGCCGCCACCGTGCAGGTTTTTGAAGTCTGCGTCGTTGGTATTCAGGGTGTAGGTGTAGGTGCCGTTGGCGTTGAGTACCAAGGTGCCGTAAGTGCCGCTGAACGTGCCCGGCGTAACGGGACCGGTCGGTACGCGATCCGCACCTTGCACGTCGTTGGTCAGGACGTTGCCGGTCAGCGTGAGTTGGCTTTCCGAGGCCGTCGTCGCGTTGCTGTCATCCACGGCTTTCGGCAGGTCGTCGACGATGTTTACGTCGAGGGTGGCGTTGGCGGTGGTGCCGTTGTCATCGACCACGGTGACGGCGAACTGCTCAGGCAGATTGTTCGCGCCGTTGGCGGTTGGATGAGCTTCGTTATCGATCAGGGTGTAGCTGTAGCTGACCACGCCGGTGGTGGCGTTGAAACCGGTAATCGTCAGCGTGCTGCCCAAGGGTGTGGTGACCGATTGAGGGAAACCTGCGGCCACGCCGTTGGTAACGACAGCGATGCCGCCGACAGTCAGAGTCGTCACGCCATCGAGTGCGGTGATGGTGAAGGTGCCGTTCTGCGTCAGCGCGGTGGAATCGGGTGCACTGCCATCGCCGAGGTTTTTCTCGTAAACGGTGAGTTCGCCGCCGTTGACATCGAGGCCGCTGATAACCACGGGATCGTCGTTGTTGTGGATCTGCAGGACGAGGTTGGCGGTGCTGGTATCACCATCCGCATCGGTGATGGTATAGGCGAAGGTTTCTGTGCCGTTGCCGCCGCCGTGCAGGTTTTTGAAGTCGGCATCGTTGGTGTTCAGCGTGTAGGTGTAAGTGCCGTCAGCGTTGAGCACCAGGGTGCCGTAAGTCCCGCTGAACGTGCCCGGCGTAACGGGACCGGTGGGTACGCGATCCGCGCCTTGCACGTCGTTGGTCAGGACGTTGCCGGTCAGGGTCAGTAAGGTTTCCGAGGCGGTGCCATTGGCGTCGTCAACCGCACGGGGAACATCGTCGACGATGTTCACGTCCAGCGTGCCATTGGCGGTGGTGCCGTTATCGTCGACCACGGTGACGGCGAACTGCTCTGGCAGATTGTTCGCGCCGTTGGCGGTTGGGTGGGCTTCGTTATCGACCAGGGTGTAGCTGTAGCTGACCACGCCGGTGGTGGCGTTAAAACCGGTGATGGTCAGGGTGCTGCCCAATGGCGTAGTGACCGATTGCGGGAAACCTGCGGCCACGCCGTTGGTAACGACAGCGATGCCGCCGACGGTCAGTGTCGTCACGCCATCGAGTGCGGTGATGGTGAAGGTGCCGCTTTGGGTCAGCGCGGTGGAATCCGGTGTACTGCCGTCGCTGAGGTTTTTCTCGTAGACCGTCAGCTCCCCGCCTTCGACGTTCAGGCCATTGATGACCACCGGATCGTCGTTGTTGTGGATCTGCAGGACGAGGTTGGCGGTGCTGGTATCGCCATCCGAATCGGTAATGGTGTAGGCGAAGGTTTCTGTGCCGTTGCCGCCGCCGTGCAGGTTTTTGAAATCCGCGTCGTTGGTGTTCAGGGTGTAGGTGTACGTGCCGTTGGCGTTCAGCACCAAGGTGCCGTAAGTCCCGGTGAAGGTGCCCGGAGTCACTGGTCCGGCGGGCACACGGTCGGCACCTTGCACGTCATTGGTCAGCACATTGCCGGTCAGCGTCAGTTGGGTTTCCGACGCCGTGCCATTGCTGTCATCGAACGCTTTCGGCACGTCGTCGGTGATGTTGACGTCGAGCGTACCGGTCGCGGTGTCGCCATTGCTGTCGCCGGCAATCACCGTGAACTGTTCGCTGAGGTTGTTCGCACCGTCGCCGGCCGCGTGGCTTTCGTTGCCGTTGAGGGTGTAGCTGTAACTGACCACGCCCGTCGCCGGGTTGTAACCGGTGATGGTCAGGGTGTTGCCCAGTTGCGTGGTGATCGATTGCGGAAATCCGACCGCTACACCGCCGTTGATCAGGTTGATGCCGCCTATGCTCAGGCTGGTCAGACCGTCCGGTGCCGACACGGTGAAACTGCCGCTCTGCGTCAGGGCGCCAGGGTTGGCGGCCGTACCCTCGGGCAGATTGGCTTCATTGAGATTGAGTTCGCCGCCAGCCACGTTCAGGCCAGTGAGGGTCACCGGATTGTTGACCGGTGGCGGCACCACGACTGCCGGGGTGTTGTCGCCGTTGTCGATCACCGCGTTATGACGTTCTTCGGGGAATTCGGGAATGCCGTTGAACCCGGCCGTGGGGAAACCGATGATCGGGTCGACCCGGCCGCCGACTTCGGTCAGCAAGACAAAACTGTGGCCGCCGCCCAATTCACCCGGCGCCCCGCCCGGGGCATTCGGGCCGGCGGCAGTGGCTTCGGCGTTTTTGCTCGGGTCATCACCGGCGGCGATGGCTTTCTGGATTTGCTCAACGTCAGTCAGTTGCGCTTCGCTCGGGGTCACCGCCTCTGGCGCATTCACGTGCGCCGCTTGATCGGCCAGCAATTGGCCGGTCATGGTCAGGCTGCTGTCACGGCCCAGGGTTAGTTCCTGGCCGTTTTGCAGATGAACGGCGACGGCGCCTTCTGCGCCGGTGATCAGTTGATCGCCGAGAAACAGGCGATCCCCCTCAACCAGTGCGCGTTTAGTGCCGTCGGCTGACTGGGCGAAAACCTGGCCAATGACTTTGGTGACTATCCCGATGAGCGTTGCCATGTGAAATCCTCCGCTGCCGACCACCGTCGGCACTGGTAAGCGAAGCAGCCCATGGCTCAATCGGGTTGTTGGAGGCGACGCTCGCACCTTCAACAGTTCGTTTCGCAGGTGGCTTATTGCCGGAAACATCAGTGCTATCAAGCACTTCCGGATCCTGATCAAAGCCATACGCCTACTAACGCTACGTAACGGTGGTGAATCACTCGAGTGACAAAAATCTGTCGCCCATCAGCCGCTACGCGTCCCTCCCCTTCAGCAGTACTTCGCCGTATGTCGCAAAGTGAATGGAACTTTCCTCAAGCCTTTTTGCACTCCCTAAAGCGCATAAAACAAAGGCTTTCATGCTGAACAATGTGCCGGTTTTTACAAAGCGCATAAGTTTTTTTCGGCATAAGCCTTATGAAAATTTTTTCTTAGCTACGCTTCAGGATGTTCTTAGCTCTGTTGTTACAAGAGTGAAACGCCTACACCTAAAAATATCGTCAAATATTTGGCGACAGTAACACACCATCAGGACTCAGGGAGATGCACCCATGCGCGTTCTAACCCCCCTCTGCAGCGCGGTTTTGCTGGCCATGGCTTGCACTTCTCAAGCTCAGGCCATGAACCTCACCGAGGCGATTCAAAGCACCATCGCCACTCATCCGGAACTGGCCTCGCGCGTGGACGCCCGCCTGTCTGCTGATGAGCAAGTCAAAGTCGCCAAGGGCGGCTTCTATCCGTCCGTCGATTTGAACGCCGCCTATGGCCGTGGCTACAGCGACAACACCAACACCCGGGCCTTCGGTAATCACAATACCGAAATCCTCAATTACACCCAGTCCGAGCTGCGCCTGCGGCAGATGCTGTTCGACGGCTTCAACACCGCCAACGAAGTCGAGCGCACCAAAGGCGTCTCCAATTCGCGCGCTTACTACGCGCAAGGCACCGCGCAAGATCTGGCCCTGCGCACCATCGAGGTCTACCTCGAAGTGCTCAAGCGCCGCGAGTTGGTGACACTGGCCCGCAACAACCTGCAAGCGCATTTGCGGGTTAACGATCAGATCGGCCTGCGCACCGAACGCGGCGTCGGCAGCACCGCCGACTCCGATCAATCGGTTGCGCGTAAGGCGTTGGCGCAGAACAACCTCGACACCGCCGAAGTCGATCTGTCTGACGCCGAAGCCAACTTCTACAGCGTGGTCGGGCGCATGCCCGACGAGCTGGAAACGCCGGCCTCGACCCGTGGCGAACTGCCGACCGAATTGCGTGAAGCCCAGCAGAGCATGGTCGACAACAACCCGTATCTGAAATCCGCCCAGGCTGATGTGCAGTCGGCCGAGAGCCAGTACGAAGTCGCCAAATCGCCGTTCTACCCACGCTTCGATGCCGAAGCCGCCGTCGGCGCGAATAACAACGTGCAAGGCGATGAAGGCCACGACAACGAATGGCGGGTGGGCGTGGTGATGAACTACAACCTGTTCCGTGGCGGCAGCGACAAGGCGCGACTGGCCTCCGATGCACACCAGATCAATCAGGCCATGGACATCCGCAACAACGCCCTGCGTCAGCTCAACGAGAACATTCGCCTGGCCTGGAACGCCATGGAAAACGCGAAGAAGCAGACCCCGACTGCTCGCGAATACGCCGAAACCACCAAACGCGTGCGCGCCGCGTATCAGGATCAGTTCGGCCTCGGCCAACGCACCCTGCTCGACTTGCTCGACAGTGAAAACGAGCTCTACAACGCCAACCGTCGTTACACCGAAATCCGCTACACCGAGGAGTATTCGATGTACCGCGTGCTGGCGAACATGGGCCAGTTGCTGAGTAAACAACGGGTGGTGCTGCCGGCCGATGCGATTGCGGCAACCGAAGTGAAAAACGAAGCGCGCCTGCCCGAGCTGAAGTAAGCAAAACTTTGTGGCGAGGGAGCTTGCTCCCGCTTGAGTGCGCAGCGCTCACATTGCCGATACCGTTAGTTCCATGGGGCTGCTGCGCAGCCCGGCGGGAGCAAGCTCCCTCGCCACAGGTTTTGGGCAAGTCTTAAGAGGCGATCAATATGACCAGCATGGAACCCGGCCATTCCGGGGTCGATCCGCGGCTGAGCTTCGATGATCCGTTACTCGACGGTCTGTTGATCCTCTGCAAACTGCATGGCGCGACGGTGAGTCGCGCCAGCCTGAGTGCCGGGCTGCCCCTGAACAAGCAGCGCCTGAGCCTCGACCTGCTGCCCCGCGCTGCCGCCCGGGCCGGGTTGCAGGCACGGATTCTGCGCCGTGATCTGAAAGACATCTCACCGCTCAACCTACCGATTCTGCTGCTGCTCAACGACGGCCGCACCGCCGTGTTGCGGCGTTTCAGCGATGACGGCAAAGCGCTGATTCTGCCCAGTGAAGCCGATGGCGGCGAGCAATGGATCAGCCGTGAAGAACTCGCCGAACACTACAGCGGCCAGGCCTTGTTCGCCCGTCCGCGCCACGAACTCGAAGACCTGCGCTCGCCGCTGGTGCCACGGGTGCATGCATGGTTTCGTGACACCCTGAAACTGTCGAAATGGCTCTACAGCGATGCGATTCTCGCCAGTTTCCTGATCAACCTGTTAGGCCTGATGGTGCCGTTGTTCGTCATGCAGACCTACGACCGCGTGGTGCCGAATCAGGCCACCTCGACTTTGTGGGTGCTGTCGATCGGACTGTTGATCGGCACCGGTTTCGAACTGGTGTTGCGGGTGGTGCGCGCGCACTTGCTCGACACGGCCGGCAAGAAAACTGATGTGATCCTTTCCGCGACGTTATTCGAACGCATCACCGGTATGTCGATGAAGGCGCGGCCGGCAACCATCGGCGGTTTCGCCCAGAGCATTCATGACTTTCAAGGCCTGCGTGAATTTCTCACGGCGGTGACCCTGACCAGCCTGATCGACCTGCCCTTCGTGGTGCTGATGCTGGTGGTGATCGGCCTGCTCGGCGGCTGGCTGGTGGTGATTCCGCTGCTGGCGTTCCCCATTACCATTGTCTTCGCCATGATCATCCAGGTGCGCCTGCGTGACACCGTGCAGAAGAGCCTGAGCCTCGGTGCCGAACGCCAGGCAGTGCTGATCGAAACCCTCGGTGGCCTGGAAACCCTCAAGGCCTGCAGCGCCGAAAGCGAGCGCCAGCACAAATGGGAAAGCACCCACGGCGCCCTCACCCGCCTCGACAGCCATGCGCGCAACCTGTCGGCGCTGGCCACCAACGGTACGTTGTTCATTCAACAGTTTTCCGGGATGGCGACGATTGTTGCCGGGGTCTACAGCATCATCGCCGGCAACCTCAGCGTCGGTGCGCTGGTCGCCAGTTACATGCTCGGCAGCCGTGTACTTGCGCCGCTGGGGCAGATTGCCGGGCTGATCACCCGCTATCAGCAAGCGCAGCTGACCATGAAAAGCACCGATGCGCTGATGGCCCTGCCGCAGGAACGCGACGGCAAGCAGCGGCCGCTGGAGCGCACACAACTGCAAGGCGCGCTCGACGTCAGCGGCGTGACCTTTCATTACAACGGCCAGAATGCGCCGGCACTGAGCAATGTCAGCTTCAGCCTGAAACCCGGTGAACGGGTCGGCATCATCGGCCGCAGTGGTTCGGGTAAAAGCACCTTGGCGCGATTGGTCATGGGCTTCTATGAACCCGAGGAAGGCCAGTTGCTGCTCGATGGCCTCGACCTGCGCCAACTCGACGTGGCAGACCTGCGCCAGCAAATCGGCTACGTCGCCCACGACCTGCCGCTGCTGGCCGGCAGCCTGCGCGACAACCTGACCCTCGGCGCACGTTACATCAGCGATTCGCGGATGCTCGAAGTCGCCGAACTGACCGGCGTTACCGAACTTGCGCGTCAGCATCCGCAAGGCTTCGACCGGCCGGTTGGGGAACGCGGGCAATTGCTTTCTGGTGGCCAGCGTCAGGCGGTGTTGCTGGCGCGGTCACTGTTGCTTGACCCGCCGATCATGCTGCTCGACGAACCCACCAGTGCCATGGACAACAGCAGTGAAGACCTCCTGCGGCAGAAGCTGCACGGCTGGGTGCAAGGCAAGACGCTGCTGCTGGTCACCCACCGCACTTCAATGCTGAGTCTGGTGGACCGCTTGCTGGTGCTGGACAACGGCCGGGTCGTCGCCGACGGCCCGAAAGAAGCGGTCATCGATGCACTGCGCAAGGGCCGTGTCGGCTCGGCGGCGGTTTAGATGCGTTGCCAATACACCACCTGTGGCGAGGGAGCTTGCTCCCGCTGGGTTGCGCAGCAGCCCCAAAGCTTTTGTGGGCGCTGCGCACCCAAGCGGGAGCAAGCGCCCTCGCCACAGGTTCGCGTTGACTTGGTTTGTCTTGATTGAGAGGTATCGCCGCATGTCAGCTTCATCTTCGAAAGAACGCGGCTACTTCGACAGTTTCGGCAAAAGCGCCGAAGCCGAATTCATGCCGGAAACCGCCGGTGCTTCCTTGCAGGACTCACCGCGCTGGTCGCGAATCACCGTGTGGCTGGCGGCAGCGCTGCTGATCAGCGCGGTGGTCTGGGCCAAATTCGCCGTGCTCGAAGAAGTGACCATGGGCGAAGGCAAGGCAATTCCGTCGAGCAAGATTCAGGTGATCCAGAACCTTGAAGGCGGGATCGTCACCGAAATTTTCGTCCGCGAAGGGCAGATGGTGAACAAGGGCGACACCCTGCTGCGTCTGGATGACACACGCTTTCGCTCGAATAAGGGCGAGAGCGAGGCTGATCGTTATGCCTTGACGGCGCAGGTCGAACGGCTGTCGGCGGAGGCCGAAGGTCGGCCGTTCAAGCTCTCTGCAGAGGTGATAGCCAAGGCACCGCAAGTCGCCGAAGACGAACGTTCGCTGTACGAACAGCGCCAACGCCGACTGGCCAGCGAGCAGCGCACGCTTAGCGAACAACTGCGGCAGAAGACTCAGGAACTCGCCGAGTTTCGTTCCAAACAGGGCCAGTTCAGTTCCAGCCTGGCGCTGTTGCAGCAAGAGATGAACATGTCCGAACCGCTGGTAAAAACCGGTGCGGTGTCACCCGTGGAAATCCTCCGGCTGAAACGCAGTGCCGTGGAAATCCGTGGCTCGCTGAACGCCACCACGCTGGCGATTCCCCGCGCCGAATCGGCAATTGCCGAGATCCGCAGCAAGATCGATGAGTCGGAGCAAACCTTCCGCTCGGAAGCGGCCAAAGAGCTGAACGAGAAACGCACCGATCTGTCGAAAATCACCGCCACCAGCATCGCCATCGACGACCGCGTCACCCGCACCACCGTGACCTCGCCGGTGCACGGGGTGATCAAGCAATTGAAGGTCAACACCATCGGTGGCGTTGTGCAACCGGGCAGCGACATGGTTGAAATCGTGCCGCTGGAAGACAACTTGCTGATCGAAGCAAAAGTGCGCCCGCAGGATGTCGCGTTCCTGCATCCGGGCCAGAAAGCCATGGTCAAGTTCAGTGCGTATGACTACACGATTTACGGTGGGCTGAGCGCCAAGCTGGAGTTGATCGGTGCGGACACGATTACCGATGACAAGGGCAACAGCTTCTACCTGATTCAGGTGCGCACCGATAAAAACCATCTGGGCGGGGATGTGAAACCGCTGCTGATCATCCCGGGGATGGTGGCGACGGTGGACATTATTACCGGGGAAAAGAGTGTCCTGGATTACCTGCTCAAACCCGTGCTGAAAGCGCGGACCGAGGCGATGCGCGAACGCTAGACACTGCGAAATTGCGTAGATTGATCTGACGCATTCGCGAGCAGGCTCGCTCCCACAAGGGGATTTGTTGTGAACACAGCGTTTGTGTGTACCTCCGATCAAATGTGGGAGCGAGCCTGCTCGCGAAGAAGCCGGCACAAACGATGACTATCTATCGCCATGATTACGCTGAAACGTCTCTGCACCCATCGCCGCAATCTGCCCTTCAATCAACGCTTCGAACGGCTTGAGCAACGGTTCAAATGACGCCGACGGCTCCAGCGTCTGCAACGCCTGCACGATTGCCTCGATGGTCGACAACGCCCCCGGCCCCGGCGCCTTGCGCAAGCGATAGCGCGACACGCCGCCCTCAGCCAGCGTCACCCGCGGCAACGCCGCCAGCAGCGGATTGAGGTGCAACATCTTGCGCGCCTTGCGCCAGGTCCCATCCGGCACCACCAGCAACAACGGTTCATCGGACTCAGCGTAAGCCTGCATCGGTTGCGCATCATCAGCCGGAAACAACAACCGCACCCGATACCCTGGCTGATTGAGCAGCGCCGGCAAATCCTCAAACACTTCGCCAACGATCAGCTCGGCATTGCTCAAGCCCAGCGCCGCCAGCCGCGCAGTATTAAGCGCGTGGTTGACCTCACTCGGATGCTGCAAGAGCAACACCCGCGTACGGCTGTCGAGGCTCGGGATCAGCGGGCACAGGCAATGGGTTTGGGGGCGCAGGCAGCGCGGGCATTGGGGTCTGGACATACTTCTGTTTCCTACAAGCTACGCCTGATTGAGCTGTGCTTTGAGCAAATCACGGAAGGTCTGAATCAATGGCTCGCGGCTACGACCACGGCGCATGATCATCGAAAACGGCGCCTGATAACCGAACGTCGCCGGCAGCAATACGCGCAAATCACCTTTGTCGGCCCAAGCCTGAGCGTAATGCTCCGGCAAGTAGCCAATGTAGGCGCCGGACAACACCAGAATCAGCTGCGCCTCCATACTTTCCACGGTGGCGGCGCTGTGTTTGAAACCATGACGCGCCAGTTCCGCCTGGCTCCAGTACCCGCGACCGACCATGCGTTGCTGAGTGATGACTTGCTCGGGAATCCGCCGCTCGTTGAACAACGGATGGCGGCTGCTGCAATACAACCAGTGCTGCTCGCGGTACAGCGGCATGTAGACCAGGCCGCTCATGCGCGTGGAAAACGCACCGATGGCCAGATCGAGGCGGTTGTCCTGCACACCGAGTTGCAGTTCGTACGGGCTCATCACCGACAAATGCAAATGCACCGCCGGGTGTTCCTGGCTGTAGGCGCCGATGGCTTCGGCGAACGGCAAAGCCTTGTCACTGACGGTGGAGTCGATCACGCCAAGGTTGAGCGTGCCGCGCAATTCGCCCTTGAGCGCAGCGGCGTATTGCTCGAAACCTTCGAGCTCGGCGAGCAGGCGCAGGGTTTCCTGATGGAACAGCTCACCCTTGCTGGTCAGGCTGAAGCCGCCGCGCCCGCGATGACACAGCACCAGGCCGAGCGCGGCTTCGAGCTGGCTCATGTAGGTGCTGATCGCCGAGGTCGACAGGTTGAGTTCCTGCTGCGCGTTGGCAAAACCCTGATGCCGCACGACACTGACGAAGATGCGCAATAGTTTCAGGTCGGGTAAAGCGTTGGCCATCAAGTACTCCAGATACGCAGGTCATGGGCGGCGCACACATCCCTGTGGCGAGGCTGCTTGCTCCCGCTCGGCTGCGAAGCAGTCGCAAACGCGGCAAATACAGTTAATCAGGTGTACCGAGTCGTGTGGTTTTGGGGCGGCTTCGCCACCCAGCGGGAGCAAGCTCCCTCGCCACAGGGCCATCAATACATGGCCGAAGAGTCTATCTCGCGCCCCACCATTAGTTTAGAAAAATCTGAACTAAGTTTTTGTCCGTAGCGATTCTTCCGCCGCACTACATTTCGCATCATCGGCCCCACAGCGGCGTCCGAACCTGTGCTCAACGGTGCGCCGACATAAATAAAACAATGACGATGAGGCCCTACCCGTGGACAAGATTCTTCACCAACCACTGGGCGGCAACGAAATGCCGCGCTTCGGCGGCATCGCCACCATGCTCCGACTCCCCCATGTACCGACCGCTGCCGGCCTGGACGCTGCCTTCGTTGGCGTGCCTCTGGACATCGGCACTTCGCTGCGCCCCGGCACCCGCTTCGGGCCACGCGACATCCGCACCGAATCGGTGATGATCCGCCCGTACAACATGGCCACCGGCGCTGCGCCGTTCGACTCGCTATCGGTCGCCGATATCGGTGACGTGGCAATCAACACCTTCAACCTGCTCGACGCCGTACGCATCATCGAAGAAGCCTACGACAACATCCTCGAGCACAACGTGATCCCGATGACCCTGGGTGGCGACCACACCATCACCCTGCCGATTCTGCGGGCGATTCATAAAAAGCACGGCAAGGTCGGTCTGGTGCACATCGATGCCCACGCTGACGTCAACGATCACATGTTCGGCGAGAAGATTGCCCACGGCACGACCTTCCGTCGCGCCGTCGAAGAAGGCCTGCTGGACTGCGACCGCGTCGTGCAGATTGGTCTGCGCGCGCAGGGTTACACCGCTGACGACTTCAACTGGAGCCGCGATCAGGGCTTCCGCGTGGTGCAGGCCGAAGAGTGCTGGCACAAGTCGCTGGCCCCGCTGATGGCCGAAGTGCGCGAAAAAGTTGGTGGCGGTCCGGTGTACCTGAGCTTCGACATCGACGGCATCGACCCGGCCTGGGCACCGGGCACCGGCACCCCGGAAATCGGTGGTCTGACGACCATTCAGGCAATTGAAATCGTCCGTGGCTGCCAGGGCCTCGACCTGATCGGTTGCGATCTGGTAGAAGTCTCGCCCGCTTACGACACCACCGGCAACACCTCGCTGCTGGCCGCCAACCTGCTGTACGAAATGCTCTGCGTACTGCCTGGCGTGGTCCATCGCTGAGGATCGGGTCATGAACGAACGTGATCAGGTTTTGCGAGCGGCCGCCGAACTGGTGGCTGCCTTCGCCCGTAACGATCGCGAAGCCTACTTCGGCGCGTTCAGCGCCGATGCCAGCTTCGTCTTCTACACCCTCGAACAGCCGCTGCTGTCGCGCGATGCCTATCAGGCCTTGTGGGACAACTGGCGCGCCGAGGATGGCTTCGAGGTGCTGGCGTGCACCTCAAGCAACGCCTTCGTCAGCCTGCAGGGTGACGTGGCGATTTTCATCCATGACGTGGCCACCGAGCTGCGCATGCAAGGGGAGCAACACTTCAGCCAGGAGCGCGAGACGATTGTTTTCAAGAAACAAACGTCGAGCCTAGAACAACAAGGCCATTGGCTGGCCTGCCACGAACATTTGTCCGCAATGCCGGAAGGGCTGCCATCCCCTTAGCCAAAACAGGTGACGCTCACGCACGATGAGCGCGCCTTTATGATCGGAGCAGATCATGAATAACAACAACAACAACGACCAAAGCCTTACGCAAATTGAAACCCACGGGGTCGAACAGATCCCGGACCACGAACGCAGCGCAGGCCCGACGGATTTGTTCCGGATGATCTTCGGTGGTTCGAATACCTTTGCCACCGCCGTGCTCGGCAGTTTCCCGGTGCTGTTCGGCCTGTCGTTTCAGGCCGGCGTCTGGGCCATTGTCTCGGGCGTGCTGCTGGGTTCGCTGATCCTCGCCCCGATGGGCCTGTTCGGTCCGCTCAACGGCACCAACAATGCCGTGTCGTCCGGTGCGCACTTCGGCGTGCACGGGCGGATCGTCGGTTCGTTCCTATCGCTGTTGACCGCTATCGCGTTTTTCTCGCTCTCGGTGTGGAGTTCGGGCGATGCGCTGATCGGCGGTGCGAAACGCCTGATCGGTCTGCCGGAAACCGACCTGACTTTGGGCCTGGCCTATGGTCTGTTCGCGATTCTGGTGCTGACCGTGTGCATCTACGGCTTCCGCTTTCTGCTGTGGGTGAACAAGATCGCGGTGTGGAGCGCCAGCCTGTTGTTCCTGCTGGGCATCTTCGCCTTCGCCGGTCCTTTCGACGTCAACTACGCCGGCACGGTGAACCTCGGTCAACCGGGTTTCTGGGCCGCGTTCATCGGCGCTGCGCTGGTGGCGATGAGCAACCCGATTTCCTTCGGTGCGTTCCTCGGCGACTGGTCGCGCTACATCCCGCGTGAAACCTCCAAGCAACGGATCATGGCCGCCGTGGTGCTGTCGCAGATCGCTACCTTCATCCCGTTCCTGTTCGGCCTGACCACCGCGACCATCGTCGCGATCAAGGCGCCGGACTACATCGCGGCGAACAACTATGTCGGTGGTTTGCTGGCAGTGTCACCGAGCTGGTTCTTCCTGCCGGTGTGCCTGATTGCGGTGATCGGCGGCATGTCCACCGGCACCACCTCGCTGTATGGCACCGGGCTGGACATGTCCAGCGTGTTCCCGCGCGTGCTGTCGCGTGTGAAAGCGACGCTGCTGATCGGCGTGCTGTCGATTGCTTTCATCTTCATCGGTCGCTTTGCGGCGAATCTGGTGCAGAGCGTGTCGACCTTCGCCGTGCTGATCATTACCTGCACCACGCCGTGGATGGTGATCATGATCATCGGCCTGCTGGTGCGTCGCGGCTTCTACTGCCCGGATGACCTGCAAGTGTTCACCCGTGGCGAACAGGGCGGACGCTACTGGTTCACGCATGGCTGGAACTGGCGCGGTCTGGGGGCGTGGATTCCGAGCGCAGCGGTTGGCTTGTGCTTTGTGAATCTGCCGGGGCAATTCGTTGGTCCGCTGGGTGAAATGGCCGGCGGCATCGACATCAGTTTGCCGGTGACCCTCGGTCTGGCTTCGGTGGTGTACCTGACGCTGCTGAGCCTGTTCCCGGAACCGCGCGAAGTGTTCGGCCCGAAGGATGCCCGTAGCCAAGTCATAGAAAAACCTGAACTGCGTCAGGCCGCCTGATCCACACAGAAAATTTGAAGGATTGGAGTTTTTGTGGCGAGGGAGCTTGCTCCCGCTCGACTGCGCAGCAGTCGCAATGAAGCTATTGAGGGCCGCTTCGCGACCCAGCGGGAGCAAGCTCCCTCGCCACAGAAAAACAGCTGATTCAGCGTTCCACATAAAAAAGACAATCGGAGACACGCCATCATGGCTTTGGATTTATTCGTCGTCCTCATCTACGCCGCCGGCATGCTCTTGCTCGGCTACTTCGGCATGCGCAAGGCCAAGACCAACGAGGACTTTCTCGTTGCCGGGCGTAATCTCGGCCCAAGCCTGTACATGGGCACCATGGCCGCGACCGTACTCGGTGGCGCGTCCACCGTCGGCACCGTGCGTCTGGGCTACGTGCATGGCATCTCCGGTTTCTGGCTGTGCGCGGCACTGGGTTGCGGCATCGTTGCGCTGAACCTGTTCCTCGCCAAACCGCTGCTGAAACTGAAGATCTACACCGTTACCCAGGTCCTGGAAAAACGCTACAACCCGATGGCCCGCTCGGCGAGCGCGGCGATCATGCTGGCCTATGCACTGATGATCGGCGTGACCTCGATCCTGGCGATCGGCACCGTCCTGCAAGTGCTGTTTGACCTGCCATTCTGGGTTTCGGTACTCGTCGGTGGTGGCGTGGTGGTGATCTACTCGGCGATCGGCGGTATGTGGTCGCTGACCCTGACCGACATCGTCCAGTTCATCATCAAGACCGTGGGCCTGATGTTCATTCTGTTGCCGATCTGCCTGTACCGCGTCGGTGGTTGGGATGAGCTGGTGCTGAAACTGCCGGCGACCGCCTTCAGCTTCACCACCATCGGCTGGGACACGATCATCACCTACTTCATGATCTACTTTTTCGGCATTCTGATCGGTCAGGACATCTGGCAACGGGTGTTCACTGTCAAGACCGCCAAAGTCGCGCAATACGCCGGCAGCATCGCGGGCATCTACTGCATTCTCTACGGTCTGGCCTGCGCGCTGATCGGCATGGCCGCGCACGTACTGATCCCGGATCTGGACAACGTCAACAACGCCTTCGCCGCTATCGTCAAACTGTCGCTGCCGGACGGCATCCGTGGTCTGGTGATCGCTGCGGCACTCGCGGCAATGATGTCCACCGCCAGCGCCGGCCTGCTCGCCGCGGCCACCACGCTGACTGAAGACCTGCTGCCGAAACTGCGCGGCGGCAAACAGTCGAGCCTGGGCATCAACCGCTTGTTCACCCTGCTGACCGGTGTCGTGGTTCTCGGTATCGCGCTGGTGGTGAACGATGTAATCAGCGCCCTGACCCTCGCCTACAACCTGTTGGTGGGCGGCATGCTGGTTCCGCTGATCGGTGCGATTTTCTGGAAACGCGCAACCACCGCAGGCGCTATCGCCAGCATGGGCCTGGGCTTCGCCACGGCACTGCTGTTCATGTTCAAGGACGGCCTGGATGCGAACACGCCGATCTACTACAGCCTGGCTGTGGGTCTGGTGAGTTTTGTGGTGGTCAGCCTGGTCTCCCCTCGCCCGGCGACCGTGGCCAGTGCCATCTAAGCTTTGATGTAACGGCTTGATGCTTTCTTCGACGGGTGTGGCGTCGGTTGCCACACCCGTTTTTTTACGCCTGGAGAAAAGTGCTGATGAAAATAGTTTCTCGTGATCAGTGGTTTGAAGTGCAGCACCTGAGTGACGGCATTCGGCTGATTCATGAGCCGTATATCCGCCCGTTCTACCGCTGCAACCTGTGGCACGTTCAGGGCCGCGACAAAGATCTGCTGCTGGACAGTGGTTCGGGGCTGGTCAGCCTGCGCGAACAATTGCCGTGGATCACCGAGCGGCCGTTAGTGGCAGTGGCCAGTCATTGCCATTTCGACCATATCGCCGGGCATCACGAATTTGCTGAACGGCTGGTGCATCCGGCCGAAGCGGACATTCTGGCCGCGCCGGATGGCGAGAATGATTTGAGCCGCGCTTTCGTCGGTGACGACATGTTCGAAGCGCACCCGGATTGCCCGTTGTGCTACGCCGAATACCGGGTCAAAGCTGCGCCGGCCACCGGGTTTGTCGAAGACGGTGATGTACTCGATCTGGGCAACCGCACGCTGCAAGTGCTGCACACACCAGGGCATTCACCGGGCGGGATCAGCCTCTATGAAGCGGCGACTGAGACCCTGTTCAGCGGCGACATCATCTACGACGGGCCGCTGATCGAAGACGCCTACCACTCTGATCTGCAGGATTACGCCAGCAGTCTGAGGCGTTTGCAGGCGTTGCCGATCCGCACCGTGCATGGCGGGCATTTCGGCAGTTTTTCCGGGGAGCATTTGCGTTCGATGATTGACGAGTGGTTGCGCGGCCACGCCTGAAGCCTGCTTCACTCAAACAGAATAAAAACCAGAAATATCTGCCATGAGAAGAGCTGCCGTGCGTGCCGCGGTGCACCGATATATCCGGCGCCTGCTGGAAACCCGCGAATTCACCGACAACACCAGTCTGGTGCAACTGGGCCTGGAGAAAGCCGATATCGAGGATCTGATCTTTCATCTGGAAGATGAATTCGGACTGACAGCGTTCACCGCCGAAGAAGATCGCATGCTCAAGACCGCGAAGACGGCGAATGACTTGAGCCGGTTTTTGCTGGAGATCAGCCGTCACTAAAAGCAAAAGATCGCAGCCTTCGGCAGCTCCTACACCATTTTATGTAGGAGCTGCCGAAGGCTGCGATCTCTTGATCTTGAATCCTTGATCTCGGATCGGGGGCGTTACCGGCGCCGTTGTTGACGGCGGCGCTGCTCGTCATCGGTGCGGATCGGAACAGGTTGCAGAGGCGGTTCGATCAAGCCGAGGGCAACACCCAAGTCGTGCAGCCAGTTTTGAATTTTCTCTTTCATCGTCATGCCCCCTTCAGGGTGGTGCTGAGCGACCGGAATTCTGAGGTCGCTTCGCACTGATAATAGTCCGAAGTCCTACGCAATGCTCGGCCAAATCCGCAATGATCTGTTACTGAATTGAACAGAGTTCGCCGCCTTTGGTTCAGGCTGTTTCTCGGGTTTCGATCGGAGCCGCAGGATAGACAGCCTGCTGCACCTCGATCCATGCGTTGAGGTTGGCGCCGACCATGCCCTTGCGCCACATGAGCCATGTTGTCGCACCCACGAATGGCTCGGCCAACGGATGCACCGCGACGCTGTCGCGCCCCGGCAGACTGGCGAGCATCGACTCTGACATCAGCGCCACACCACTGCCGGCAATCACGCAGGCGAGCATGCCCTGATAGGACTCGATCTCCATCGCCCGGCCCATCGTCGCGTGGTAATGGGAAAACCACGCCTCCAGACGCATGCGATAGGAACAACCGCGACGAAAGGTGAACACCGACCGCCCTTCGACATCCCGTGCGCTGCGCACCGGCGGATGATCGATTTCAGTGATCAGCACCAGCCGCTCCTCGCACAACGGCACGCCGTCGAGCCCGGCCAGTTCCAGCGGGCCATCGACCAACGCGGCATCAAGGCGCCCGGTGAGCAACCCTTCCAGCAACTCCCCGCTCGGCGCGGACTGCACTTGCAGATTCACCGCCGGATAGCGCTTGTGATACTGCGCCAGCAGCGCCGGCAGGTGGATCGCCGCCGTGCTGTACATGGTGCCGAGAGCGAAGTCACCGGCGGGTTTGCCGCCCATCACTGCCGCACTGGCCTGATCGCGCAGGGCGAAGAGTTTGCCAGTGTAGTCCAGCAAGACTTTTCCTGCAGGCGACAACTGCAAACGCTGACGCTCACGGACGAAAAGCTCGACACCCAGTTGCTCTTCAAGTTGTTTAAGCCGGGTCGACAGATTCGATGGCACCCGGTGCAGGCGTTCGGCCGCGCGGGTGATCGAGCCCTCCTCGGCCACGGCCTGAAAGATCCGCAGTTGGCTGAACTCCACAACCTTTCTCCATAACAGAACAAGTTACTCACTATTATTCAATTTTAAAGAAAGTCAATCAGTCCTAGCCTGACGGTCATTGATCCTTCAACGGAATCCCGACCATGTCGCCACCTATTCGATTATCCGCCTGCTTCGTGGCCTTGATGATGGCCATGGGCATCGGGCGTTTCGCCCTCACCCCGCAAATGCCACACCTGCTCAGCGAAGGCCAGATTGACCTGACGGCCGCCGGTCTGATTGCGGCGGCCAACTACCTCGGTTACCTGCTCGGCGCGGTGGACGCGATGTTCGCGCATCGTCCGCAGCAGGCTCAGCGGCGCCTGCACGGTGGCTTGTGGTTGTGTGTACTGCTGACCCTGGCGTCGTTCTGGGCCAATGGGTTCTGGTCACACCTCGTGCTGCGCTTCGGCACCGGTGTGGCGAGCGCGTGGGTGCTGGTGATGATCACTTCGTTGAGTCAGCCGCTGGCAACAGCGGCAGGTCGGCCACGGCTGGGCGCACTTGTTTTTGCGGGACCGGGTCTGGGGATCTTTCTGACAGGATTGTTGGCGCTGGTCTCACATCTGTTGAACCAGACATCCGCAACGTTGTGGCTGATCTATGCGGCGGCTGCGTTGGTGATGATGTTGGGCGTATGGCGACTGCTGCCAACGCCGGTCGCAACGGCTACAGTTGCTGTGGCGGCGGTCAGTCCATCGAATCGGGGCATCGGCCGATTGGCGGTGATTTACGCGCTGTACGGCGTCGGTTACATCATTCCGGCGACCTTCCTGTCACAAATGGCCAATGCGCAGTTTCACGGGCAATGGCTGGCCGATCTGTTCTGGCCGTGCTTCGGTCTGGCCGCCGCGCTCGGGGTGTTGCTGGTGAGCTTGCGGCGCCACGATGCCGAAACCACTCGTCACTGGTTGTTGGCGACGCTGTGGTTGCAAGCGCTCGGTGTGTTCGCTTGCCTGCTGGGCAACGGCATTGGCCTCGCGTTGGGGGTGATCCTGTGCGGCACGCCATTTCTGGCTTGCATGCAACTGGTCATGCAGCGCTCGCGAGAATTGGCACCGCACGCCACTCAGCGCAACGCCGGCATGCTCACCGCCTGCTTCGCCGTCGGTCAACTGAGCGGCCCGCTGCTGGCGGCATTGAGCAGCCATTTCAGCGGCGGTTTGCAGCCGGCATTGGTCATCGCCGGCAGCGGTTTGTTGATGGCCGGCGGTCTGGCGATGCAATCGACTAGCGCTGGCCCAGCGCGTTGCGCAAACGCCGACGCAGCCACTGCTCGGCGCTGACAAAAGTGATACCGAGCAACACCAGCACAGCACCGATGACGAAGTTCACAGTCAACTGTTCGCCGAGCAGCAACACGCCAAAGGTCACGCCGAACAGCGGCGTCATGAACGAGAACACCGCGAGGTTGGCCGCCAGATATCGGCGCAGTAGCCAGAACCAGATCAGGTAACTGAAGAACGACACCACCAGGCCTTGGAACAACACGCTGGCCACCGCCACGGGGGTCAGGCTGACATGAGTGATCTGGCCGCTGAACAGCGCGATCAGCAGCAGGCCGAGGAAGCCGACGATCAACTGATAGAACAGGGTCAGCGTCACTGGCGCTTCCGACAGACGCGAAGCGCGCACCACCACCGTGGTCGCGCCCCAACAGGCACCGGCCAGAACACCAAAGGCATCGCCGAGCAGCATACGGCGGTCGAGGTTGTCCCATGACACGCCACCGGCAAAGGCAATTGCGATGCCGATAAACGCGAGCAGAATGCCCAGCCACTGCAACGGCCGCAGTCGCTCACTGGCCAACAAAAAATGCACACCCAGCGCGGTGAAAATCGGCGCGGTGTAGAGGAACACCGACATGTGCGCAGCAGTGGTCAGTTGCAGGCCTTCGGCGATGAAAAAGAACTCCAGACCAAACAGCGCACCGGCCAGCAAACCACCGCGCCAGGTGTTGCCGACCTGACCCCAGCCGCCCTTCCAGCAGATCAGCAAGCCGACCAGCAACGCGGAAATTCCCGAGCGCCCCGCCGCTTGCATCACCGGCGCGATGTCCGCTGCGGCCCACTTGATCATCACCTGCTGCACGCCCCAGATCAGGCACAGGCCGATCATCACTTGTAGGGCAAATCTGTCGGCATTGCGCCGCTCGACACTCACCGCAACACCTCGAATACACAGAACATGGCAGGCCATCCAATGGTCAGAAAACAGTGTCGAGGATTATCAATGAGTCGGGCGGAAAAAGCCGTCTGGAAAAGACACTTTGTGCTTCAGCGGCGCCAGCGGTGAATGGCTGGCGGCTGCGCCGCCATTCGCGAGCAGGCTCGCTCCCACTTTGGAGTGCGTTCCCCTGTGGGAGCGAGCCTGCTCGCGAAGAGGCCGGCATTGCTTACCTACATTTCGAATCAGACCTTGCCCAACCGCCTCGCCAACAAAAAACCAACGCTACAAGCCACCGCAGTAGCAAACGCCCCCCACGCCCAATCCATCAGCGTCACCTGCACCGACCAGCCGCGCAATGTCGCCCAATTGGTCAGGTCATAGGTGCCGTACGCCACCAGCCCCAACAACGCGCCCCGCTTCGCCGCCCACTGCCAGGTCGCCGCCGGCAACACCACAAACACCACGCAGCCAAAAACATACAGGCAATAAAAAACCGTTGCCGGTAACAGCAACGGTTTTTCGAGCATCAGCGGACCGAGCAGTTCGCGATAGGTCGGCGCCATCAACAGGCCGAGCCAGATACCGTCGAGCAGCAGGAACGCAATCAGCGTCGCAACATATGCAACCAGAGTTTTCTTCATCACACCCGCCCTCATGTAGGAGCTGCCGAAGGCTGCGATCTGTTGGTCTTCAAAGTCAAAAGATCGCAGCCTTCGGCAGCTCCTACATGGGGCCAGCGGTGTCTCAGGTTAGTTCAATGCGATCGGCGTGAATAACGATCTTGCCTTCTTTGTACAGCGCACCGATGGCCTTCTTGAAGTTGCCTTTGCTGACGCCGAACAGGCTGCTGATCAGCGCCGGATCGCTCTTGTCGCTGACCGGCAATGTGCCGCTGTTGTCACGCAACTTGGCGAGGATCTTCGAGTTCAGGCTGCTCGCTGCTTCCTGGCCAACCGGCTGCAGGCTCAGGGCGATCTTGCCGTCGGCACGGACTTCCTTGATGTAGCCCTTCTCGAGCATGCCGGCGCGCATGAACTTGAAGATTTCATTCTTGTGGATCAAACCCCAGTGCTTGTTGTTGATGATCGCCTTGAAGCCCATGTCGGTGGCTTCGGCAACCAGCAAATCAACTTCCTGGCCTTGGCTGTAGTTGGCCGGGGTCTTGTCGAGGTAGCGATCCAGGCGCGCAGTGGCGGTGATACGGCGGGTGTGCTTGTCGAGGTAGACGTGCACTACGCAGTATTCGCCGGCGGTCATCTGGCGTTTTTCTTCGGAATACGGCAGCAACAGATCCTTCGGCAGCCCCCAATCGAGGAACACACCGATGCTGTTGACTTCAACGACTTTCAGACTGGCAAATTCACCGACCTGAACTTTTGGTTTTTCTGTGGTAGCGAGAAGTTTGTCTTCGCTGTCCAGATAAACAAATACGTTGAGCCAATCTTCATCTTCGCTGGGAATATCTTTCGGAATATAACGATTAGGCAAAAGAATCTCGCCATCGGCACCGCCATCCAGATATAAACCGAAGTTAGTGTGTTTAACCACTTGCAAACTGTTGTAACGCCCGACTAAAGCCATTTCCAGAACCCTCATTGCGTGGGCGGCATTCTACCCGTTTTTGTCGAGGCCGTCGGGCGGCAGATCCGCGCGCGTCGAAAATCTGTGCAACGCCTTGATTTTCCTTGCTCGCGCCAGGGCTTAAGTGCCGCTCGTCAGGCAGGCACAAGCGCTCGCGGGTGCACATTTCAATGCCGCACCACCTGAATGTTCTTATTTAAAACAGCAGGTTAGCCGAATATTTCGAACATTTAATCGAGAATAATGCAGTAATGAGGTTGGTTATTCCCGGGGATATTTACCAAGCAATTGTCAAGTTATTCCTGTACGATGCCTGGCCGAGTTACTTTTCTACAGGTTAATGGCCGCCATGCGTGTAAAAGCATCCACCAGCAAAGCAAAGCCAGCTCCAGCCGTTGAAACCAGCGAATCGATCAACGATCAGATCGCAGCGTTCCTCAAGTCTGGTGGCGAGATCCAGCAAATTGCCAAAGGCGTCAGTGGCCAGACATTCGGCCCGTCCAAGCAGATCAGCCTGGGCAAGAAGTAATACCCGGTTTTACACCCGTCCAGAGGCGCTTTGAGCTTCGAAGCGTCTGGACTGGCACCGCGTAACACCCCCTCCGTTTTAAACAAAATTCCTGGTAAATCGACGAACGGCCTTCAATGCCGATCATTCGCCGGTATCCTTGCACGCGTCTAGATCAAGCGTTTCAGCAGGCTCGCCTTCCTGCGCTCGCTGTTCATGGAGTGACGCATGCGCAAAACATCCTGTTTATTGCTTGTAGGCCTTCTGGCCAGTGCGACCGCGCACGCGCAGATTTTCCAGCGTGAACTCGGCGATTTTGATCTCAAACTCGGCACCACGCCCACGCGTAGCATGGCTCAAGGGCTGGTAAAACCGGCGGCAATCGGTTCCTTCCATGGCGGCCTCGACCTGAGCCACGACAGCGGCCTCTATGTCGGCCAGTACGCACCGAGCATGGGCATCTCCCCGGGCAAGAACCTCGAAATCGACTCCTACGTCGGCTTTAAACAACCTTTCGATCAGACCCTCGGCTATGAAGTCGGGATGATCCACTACAGCTACCCCAAGCTTGACACCCTCGACAGCCAAGAGCTGTTCGGTGGCCTGACCTTGCTCGGCAGTCGTTTCGGCGTGGCTTTCAGCAACGACTCGGATAAACAGAACAACACCTTGTTTGCCGACCTTGGCGGCAACCAGCCATTCGGCATCGGCGTCAGCATGAAATACACCACCCACCAACTGAACACGCCCGTGGCCGTTGACGGTGGTTATGTCGGCAGTTTTACCGATTGGTCGGTGAAATTGTCCCGACCGTTCATGGGCGTCGACCTCGATCTGATCTACAGCGACTCCAGCCTGAGCGGCAGCGATTGTTCGGCCTACTCCGGGCACAACAGCGAGTGCGACGGCCTCGTCACCCTCAAGGCTGTGCGCGCGTTCTATTGATCGGCTGAACTGCCAGGTTCATTCTGCGTTCACATAGGAATCCGCCTCTTCGAAGCGAGGCTCACGCAAGGATTCGCCCATGTCTCGCTGGTTCAAACACATCGCCGCGCTACTGATCTTCACCCTCGCCCTCGGCGCCTGCAGCCGCGTTGGCCTGGCCTACCGCAACCTCGACGTGATCATTCCGTGGACGCTCAGCGACTACCTGGACATGAACGGTGAGCAAAAGGACTGGTTCAACGAGCGGCTCAAGGATCACTTGAACTGGCATTGCACCACGCAACTGCCGGGTTATCTGGACTGGCTTGATCGCCTGCAGACCATGGTCGAAACCAATCAGGTCACCGATGCCGCGTTACAGGCGCGCACTACGGAAGCCAAGCAGGCCATTGCCGAAACCGCTCGAGAGATCACCCCGTCGGCGATCGAGTTGCTGCAGGGGCTGGATGACAAACAGGTCGCCGAGATGAATGACGCGTTTGCCAAGGATTTGCGCAAGCGTCAGCAGGAATACCTGAAACCACCGCTTGATCAACAAATTGCCGAGCGTGGCGCGCGAATGGTCAAACGTCTGAACGACTGGCTGGGGCCATTGAGCGCCACTCAAGAACAACGGGTAATGGCGTGGTCGACCGCCCTGGGCGATCAGTACACGCAATGGATCGCCAATCGCGCCCATTGGCAGAAGCAATTCAGTGCCGCCGTCGCACAACGCAAAAGCCCCGAATTCCCACAGAGAATTGAGACGCTTCTGGTCAATCGCGAGAGTTTATGGACAACGGATTACCGCAAGGCCTTCGCCGCTACAGAAGCGCAGGGACGTGCACTGGCGGTGGACTTGATGGCCGAAAGCACGCCGCAACAGCGTCAGCGGTTGTTGAAAAAGATTGAGGGCGTACGCAAAGATTTCAACAACCTCAAATGCCTGAAGGCCGCGCAAAAAACCTGAGTATTACGCATTTAAATGTAGGAGTGAGCCTGCTCGCGATAGCGGACTTCCAGTGACATCAATGTTGACGGGAAGACCGCTATCGCGAGCAGGCTCACTCCTACAGGAGGATCTGCGTGAACTCAGGCGATCTGGGCTTTAGACGCCACTTCATCAAAGGTCGCCTCAGCCAGCGCATCCTCCTGCTCATCCAGCACCTGACGCGGGTGATCATTGCCGGGAATGCTGCTGTCGATCAGGCTCAACAAGCTGGAACCGCGAGGCGTCAGAACAAAATTGTTTCCCGTGCTGCCCTCCTCATCCGGACGCGGTGCGATGTAGCCGCGCAGAAGCAACAACCTTTCATAGTCGCAAGCCAGCGTTTTCAGATGATCCAGATTTTCGATCGGCTCGCCGGAGCTGGCTTTCTCCGCCGCATAGTCTTCGGCGTAGGCCCTAGGGGCAAAACTGTGGCCGGCGCTGTTCTGCACTTCGTGCAGCAAGCGTTCAATCAAATCCCAGTTATAAGTCGTCATCCTGATTCAACCTCCGGTGCGCATGATTTATGGCGCGTTCATAGGTTGTGACCGGAGCCGTTCCCAGCCGTTCAGCCGCATTTCCCGCAGCGACCGACCGGCGGTCTGTCGATTTCCCCGAAGGTTAAACGACTAGTCTGAAACAGACGGTTTCAACCCCGCAGGAGAAATCATCATGAACGTTAAGAATCATCCGGTGGTATCGCGCGAAGAATGGCTCGCCGCCCGCAAGCAGCACCTTGTCCACGAAAAAGCCTTCACCAAGGAACGCGACCGCCTCAGCGCTGAACGCCGCGCGCTGCCTTGGGTCAAGGTTGAAAAGGACTACCACTTCCAGGGGCCGAACGGCGAATTGAAGCTGGCGGACCTGTTTGGCAAACACAGCCAATTGGTGATTTACCACTTCATGTTTGCCAAGGACTGGGATGAAGGTTGCCAGGGTTGCTCGTTCCTCAGTGACCACATTGATGGCGCCAACCTGCATCTGGCGCATCACGATATTGCGGTGGTTGCGGTCTCGCATGCGCCATTCAACGAGTTTCAAGACTTTAAACAGCGGATGGGCTGGAAGTTTGCCTGGGTGTCGTCAGAGGGTTGCGACTTCAACTACGACTTCGGTGTTTGTGCCCGGGCTGAAGAGGTCGCGGCGGGAAAGGCTACGTACAACTACGAAAAGACGGACAGTGCCGAAGAGGAAATGCCGGGGCTCAGCGTTTTTTATCGGGATGCAAAGGGTGACATCTTTCACACCTACTCCACTTATGCGCGCGGCTTGGACATGTTGGTCGGCGCTTACAACTACCTCGATCTGACCCCCAAGGGTCGCAATGAGGACGAGATAATGGAATGGGTTCGGCATCATGATCGTTATGAGGGCGGTTCCACGTCGAGTTGCTGCCACTCTAAGTGAAGAGCAATGAACTTTCCTCCCGTTCCAGGCCTCAACCGGTTAACCCGCCTTACCCGGAACTGAGGCCTGCCCCGATGAAAACCCTGATCAAGTTCACCCTCGCCGCCACACTCGCCTGTGCCCTCCCCGTTTGGGCTTGCACTCCGGAAGAAGCCACTGCCAAACGCGAGCAACTGGCCAAGGAAGTCGCCAAGCTCACCGAGCAGAATCCAGCCAAAGCCAAGGAGATCAACGCCGAGTTACAGAAGATGGACTTGGGTACGGCGAGTGCCGATCTGCCGGACAAGTGCCAGTTGATTGATCAGCGGTTGAAAGAGTTGGGTACGGCTGAGAAAAAAGCGGAAAGCTAAAAGCGAAAGATCGCAGCCTTCGGCAGCTCCTACAAGGATCGGTGTAGGAGCTGCCGAAGGCTGCGATCTTTTGATCCTAATAATGCACTGGTGCATTTATTTTATTGCGTTAATGCATATTACGACTAAGGTTACCTCGAGCAAGGAGATCGGCGCCCGCCATGGAACATGGCCAACCTTTAACCCCGATCGCTCTGCAACACCGCAATACCACACAAGCTGGACGCTTGTTTTCACTCATGGAGTGATTGAAAAATGTTAACCGCAGAAGCAACGCAATTCACCGGCGAATCTTTGCCAAGGTGCCTGACTGGCCATCTGCTCGACCCGCAACTCGTCGAGGTCGAGGCCGCTGAACAGCTCAGCGCTCTGGCCGCCGGCAGCCTCAACTTCAATATGCAGAAACAGACCCAGACCAACTGGTGCTGGGCCGCCGTGTCCGCCTCGGTCGGTAACTACTACGGCACCGGTAACTGGACTCAGTGCGGCGTGGCCAGTACCCAGCTCGATCGCAATTGCTGCAATCAGCCGGGGCCGTGCAACGTCTACGGCTATCTGGACTCAGCCCTGCAAACCACCCGCAGCTACAACGGCATGAATCAGGGGTCGCTGCAGATGTCGGCCATCCAGAACCAGATCCGCATGGGCCGCCCGGTCGGTCTGCGCTGCGCCTGGTACGGCGGCGGCGCGCACTTCCTGACGATCTACGGCACCAACGGCGATTACGTGTTGGTCGCGGACTCGATCTACGGCTATTCGACCCGTGCGCTGAACGCGTTTCCGCGAGCCTACAACGGCGGCGGCAACTGGACTCACACCTACTTCACCGTAAAAAACTAGGAGGGCGACATCATGCAACTGACTTATCCAAAGGCGCCTTCCAACGGCGTACAAACCTTACGCCCGGCACTGCAAGCCGCGCTGCAAACCCAGGGGTTCGGCGCCAATCGCCAGTTCGCCAATGCAGTACCTGCGAAAATCAGCCTCAGCGAGGCGTATCGTGGCTACTCGCTGAGCCTGGACGACTTGAGCCGCGGCAAAGGCCTGAAAGATGCGCGCCTCGGTGACTGGCATTACCTGGTGTTTGCCGATGGCGTGACGATTGCCGATGCGCAATTGGCCGAGGTGCGCGGGCATGTCGAGTTTGCCTCGCTGAACCACGGCAATCTCGCCGCCGCGACGGTGGCTGCGCTGAAACTGGCGGAACAGGCGCCGCAACTGCAGGGCAAGACCGTCGAGTTGCGCGTGCTGTTTGTCTCGGCACTGCACGTTGTCGCAATCTGGCTGCACGCCGACGGTGAGGACGTGCTGATCCCGATCGAGCCGACGCCGAAGGAGCTGGCGGTCACGCGGTTGTACAGCGAGTCAGCCTTGCTCGCAGCATTGAAACCGGCGGCTGATCAGGCCAAACGGCGCTTTGATGCCGACACCAGCGGCCAACTCGGCAACTGATGGACGAAAAAAAACCCGGACACTGTCCGGGTTTTTTATGCGCGCTTGAAACGCCTTACTCAGCCGCAGGCTCTGCTGGCTTGCGACGCTTGAGCGGAGCCATGCCGTCGCTGCTCACCAACGAGTCCGGCTTCGGACGGTTGACGCTCTTGCGCTTGGTCGGCGTCTTGGCGGCAGTTTTTTTCTTGTCGCCCTTGGCGTCGGTCTTTTTCTTCTTCACACCAACGGCTTTGCCCGAGGCCTTGACCTTTTTCGGCCCGCCGTAGGTGCCTTTGACTTCCTTGATGGTGCGGCGCTCGAAGCTCTGTTTCAGGTAGCGCTCGATGCTCGACATCAGGTTCCAGTCGCCGTGGCAGATCAGCGAGATCGCCAGACCGTCGTTGCCAGCACGACCGGTACGACCGATGCGGTGCACGTATTCGTCGCCACTGCGTGGCATGTCGAAGTTGATCACCAGATCCAGGCCATCCACGTCCAGACCACGGGCGGCGACGTCGGTAGCAACCAAAATCTTCACACCGCCCTGCTTCAGACGGTCGATCGCCAGTTTGCGATCCTTCTGATCTTTCTCGCCGTGCAGCACGAACGCTTTGTATTCCTGAGCCACGAGGCGGCCGTAGATGCGGTCGGCCATGGCGCGGGTGTTGGTGAACACGATGGCCTTCTGGTAGGTCTCGTTGGCCAGCAACCAGTTGACGATCTGTTCTTTGTGCTGGTTATGGTCAGCGGTGATGATCTGCTGACGGGTCGTCGAGTTCAGCTGGCTGACCGCGTTGAGCTGCAAGTGCTCAGGATTGTTCAGCACCTTGGCGATCATCTCGCGCAGGCCGGAACCGCCGGTGGTGGCGGAGAACAGCATGGTCTGCTGACGGTTCGGGCATTCATCGACCAGACGCTGCACGTCTTCGGCGAAGCCCATGTCGAGCATGCGGTCGGCTTCGTCGAGCACCAGCACTTCGACTTCTTTCAGGTCGAGGTTGCCGGCGTTGAGTTGCTCGATCATCCGGCCCGGGGTGCCGATGAGGATGTCCGGCACTTTGCGCAGCATCGCCGCCTGGACCTTGAAGTCTTCACCGCCGGTGATCAGGCCGGACTTGATGAACGTGAACTGCGAAAAGCGTTCAACTTCCTTCAGCGTCTGCTGGGCCAGCTCGCGGGTCGGCAGCAGGATCAGCGTCTTGATGCTGACGCGAACCTTGGCCGGGCCGATCAGGCGATTGAGGATTGGCAGAACGAAAGCGGCGGTTTTGCCGCTACCGGTTTGCGCCGTCACCCGCAGATCACGCCCTTGGAGCGCCAGCGGGATGGCCGCGGCTTGCACAGGCGTTGGCTCGACAAATTTCAGCTCGGCCACAGCTTTAAGCAGGCGTTCGTGCAGGGCGAATTGGGAAAACACGGGTGCTACCTCGAAGATATGCAAAAAAACAGCTGCATAGGTTACCGGTTTCGAGCGCTCAGGCCGAGTTTCTTTGTGCGAACGGTCGCATTTAGCATTTTTTTCACCGCCGATGCGCCGTCCAGAAGGTGTCAGCGCGCCAAAATCTCTCGCAACCCGTAAAGCTCTACACGCTTATTTTCCAGAGCTTCAATTCTCGAATTTACAAAAGAGAGGTATTTTGAACGCATATGAAGTTCAACTCTGGATAATTCCGTCTGCGCTTTCTTCTGTTCCAGTGCCCCAACAGCTTTCTCCAATAGCTCGTCAAACATCGAGGCTCTTTCCTGCGTACCCGCGTACGCCGCTGGCAATGAATTAGCATCGACAAAATTAAAAGAAACACCAATTGAACATTCGACATTCCTCACGGAGTGCCACCAGCCTGATGGAACATAAACAAATTCGCCAGGCTTTTGCAGAAACTTGAAGTACTCGACTTCCTTCAACTCACTGTCCAGGTTATCCACGAAACTCTTCAGCCTAACTTTTTTTTCAAGTCCTGCCTTGAGTAACTCCGAAGGACTGACAAGTGTCCATTCCTTCAAACCGGCCACCAAAAGCATCCATGAATGACTGTGCCAAAGATCGGCATGCAAACGGGTACCCGACCCGACGGGACCGATGAATATTTCCTTGAGAAAATCCCGGGTACTTTCAGCACCTTGCAGAAGATCGAACGAGAAGTGCGGCAGCAGCGGTATATCACTGAGCAAGCCACTGTCCAGTGAGGTTATTTTAAGACTGCGCAAATACAACCCGGCACTATGCTCATCCTTGAGACCTTGAATCAAATCAGACATTGAGATCCGATGCGTAACACCCGCAGAGTCCGTCGCACTGACGATGCGTTCACCGTATTTGCGTGAAAAAAAATCGAAGCTCCAATGATTCAATGCACCACATGTCTCTCCAAGTCCCGACATCAGAGCCGGGTTATTCTTGATCACACATGAAAAATAAAACTCTTCCAGGGAAGGCGAAACGAGACGGGAAATATCCTGCATACAATGCTCCAGATTCATTACCGACGCACGGCGACAGTCAGACCTTCTGCAGTAGGAAGTACTGTAGTGAGAAACATCGGCGAATGAGCGATAACGTAATTGAATTTTCGCAGCGCAACCACTTCCGCCCTGATTTCCTCTGGACATTCGGGATCAGCAATATAGCCCCACGCGAATGTATTATCAGCGATCAACAGACCGCCACTTCTTAGATTTTTCGCTGCCCACTTCAAATAATGAGGGTATGAAACCTTGTCTCCATCAATGAAAACAATATCGAATGGTCCGTTGGCTTCTAGCTGAACCAAACGTTCACATGCGTCCCCTGTGATGACTTCCACCACGCCGGCTTTTCCCAGCGATCTCAGGTTATCTTTGGCAATACCCGCAAGCCGCTCATCGATTTCAATTGTGTAAAGACGCCCACCTGGCGCAAGTCCAAGCGAAAGAAAATAGGCTGAAAATCCAAACAAGGTACCGATTTCAAGAATTTTCTGTGGCTGAACTATCGTACTGAGCAATTGAAGATGCCGTGCATCCATGGGGGATACTTGAAGCGGCGGAATTGATTCATCATTCATTGCATTCGCCAGGATGCCCTGTAGGTCGGCTGGTACCGGAGACAACAACTGCTCTACATAAGCAGAAATACGCGCCCTTTCCAGAGAAAATTTTTTATCCGCTGCCGGGAAAGCAAAATCCTCACTCATACAAATTCCTTTTCTGATCAAGTGGCAGGATGTGTTTTAGAATTTCCGCAATAACATAAGCAACCCGATCTGCTTCCAGTTCGGAATTCGCATCAATGAATGGGTCTGGGTAACCAAACTCCATAATATCCACACCCACTACACGATATCTATCAAGCACTTCAACGAGCAGAGAAATGGCACGACCGAAAGAAATACCCAGAGGCGCAGGATTGCCCGTGGTTCGCAACTCCAGCATGGAAATGACATCGACATCAAAGCTGATATAGACATCATGATCTGGAGGAATCAACTTTAGAATTCTTTCGTTGCTCAGATTTAACATTTGAAGATTGGAAACTTGCGTACCGAGCCCTTTCAAATACTTTAAAGCCACGTCTCTCCCGCCTTTACCAGCACACTGATAATGATTGACGCCTATATGCACAAAGTGGATATCGGGATCAAATTCATGCAGATGCGATACAAAATTGCTGTGATCAATCGACTTTGAATATCGAGCACCATATCCAGAAGAGAATCCTTGCAAATCAATATCCAAATGATGATCAAACTGAATGACGCACAGTGGCTTTTGAAGTTTATTCTTCGTCGCCTTGATACTCGCAAAACTGAGCGAGTGATCACCACCGAGGATTAGAGGAATGACATTTGGAGGAAAACCACCAACAATGGATTCTACATATTCGAGCCAGGTCGCCAGCGTCACTCCCTTTAAATTCATATCGCCAACGTCATACCAACGGAGTTCAGCAGCAGGATGAGCAGCGCCGTCCAGGGTGAATGCGTCGTCGATATTTCCGGTGCGCCAAAAGTGTCGCCTGGAAGCTTTTCTCAACAGTGCCGGGCCATTGGCAGCCCCTGCGGTGTAGGATCCTGCGTGACACGGCAAACCCAGCACCACCCCCTGTGCATCAAGCGGTATATCGTGATGAAAACAGAATGGAAAATTGAAGAAAGAAATTGATTTTTTTAACGGACGCAAGCGAGACAGGTAAGCGTCTTCATCCACGACAGTCAATGGTATAAAAAAACCGACATCCACAAGTTCATAGTAAACAAAGTAGTGAGCAATGCTATCAAAGACAAAACTGGAACTTCCCAGAATATCATCGATTATTGAAATCGTTAGAGGTCCGAGACCAATACTGACATGATCAAAACGGTTAACCCATATCCCATCCTCGACACTGCTTATCGGATCAACGTATCTCGACAATCGCACGCCTGGCACGGATAACTCACTGCCTGCGAGATTCATCTGTATCCCCCCGACGCAGTTCCTGGACTATACGCTTCAATGTATTGACATCAACACCGTCGAGTACCAATTCTCCAGTTAACGCCAACCCCACTACCTTTCTTCGCATTTTCTGTTCAGCGAAGAATCTGCCAAGATTCTGGTCAAGCTTGATAGTCCTGTTCGTCATAATCATTCCATGGCAACAAAATCAAAGCGATATAGATATCCTGAGTACGACGCACAATACATTTGTCCCTGCTGGGAAATTATGGGTGTTACATGCATACATCGTTCATGATCTGTTAGTTGGAGATTCTGACTCGTCTCCCAAAGAAACCGACCTTCGTCACGAGAAACACAAACGGCATTTCCCCGCTCACTCAAAAATACAAAATCATCGGCGGGGGTTAATGTGACAGATGCGTACCCCAGAGCAGCGCCAACTTCATAAACCCACTTGACTTCTTTCATCCTGATGTCGATTGCATAGACTTTTCCGGACTCATCGCCTACACACGCTATTCCCTTGGAAATCGCAGGACTGTTTACGATCTTGGCCGAGCAGTTGAATTCCTTGAGCAGCTTGCCGCTACCGCCATCAAGCAATGTAATCCTGCCATCCACTGAAGCAATAACGAGTGTATTGAATTCACTGCAGAAAGCTGGAGAGGACCTGATACTCCCTTGAAATCGAACTGACCAAACCAGCGTCCCCTCAGGAGAGACACAGACCACAGATTCACCGCACACCGCAATGACAAGGTCGTTGGCAACACAAGGTGTCGCATAGGGATCACGGAAAGCAGCGATACCCCCGACGCGCGCACCTCTGGGTGCTGGAAGTTGGTATTGAAACTGAATTCTTCCCGTATCGACATCCAGGCAATAAAGACTGTAATTGAAAACGCCGACAAAAATACTGCTTCCCGACCGAATCGCTCCCGCGTAAATCGGAAACTCCACCGAGGTCTTCCACAACAACTTTCCCATTAACGAAATGGCCAGTACGGACCCTCCGGTGGTGCAGACCAGAATCGCTTTTTTATCGTTCAAGTAGATAGGGGAGGAATAAATTGAAGCGGCGACCCTGAGCTCCCAGAATACTTCATCCAACGACAGTTTGATGAATCTGATAAAACCATCATCACTGCATGCAATCAGCCCTACACCTTCAATTAGCACCGGTGTCGAATGCAAGGCAACGCGAATCACCTGGCCCAACCGCTTGTTATTATAAGAAAACTCCCGATAGGCTGTAATCACTGGTTCGACTGACCAATCCACGTTATTGATAATGCTGGAGCGGCAAACTCTAATGGAAGGATCATGTCGGAAAGCGGCCATTCATATCTACCTTTCAGGTTAATGAAATACGAAACCTGCGTGATGAATTAAGCAAGCGAGCAAAGAAAATCATGTTTATCATCCCCAAGAGTACGATCGAAAGTCTTTCGAAGATGATAATCTTCTCTCCGGCCATCCCGGCGTGCGCAATCAACATAACGCCTGGAACAACCAGAAACCAAGTACTTATCAACGATGACACCAATAGAAAACCCGTTTGCCTCTCGCCCACGAGAAACTGCGAGCATACGTGTTGCAATACATAAAACAATGCAACAACCATGTGAACTTTAATCAAGAAATCAGCTATTGATTTAACCTCCCCCGCTAAACCAGGCGATAACAAATCGATAATATAATCCGCACAAAGAAACAACACTATACTGATTGGCAGAACTGGCGCGACGCTACATAGCAAACTGTATCCAGCGGTGTGCTTCCGGTCTTCCACTGTTTTATCCAAAACATAACCATAGAAAACAAGTGCTGACTCAGACAGTGCTTGAGGTACCCTATAAAACAGTCCCGTGATTTTCGCTGCCACATTTGCCGCTGCCAGATAATCGACACCCAGTCGACCGAACACCAGTGTAACGACCGCGCTGGAGACGAAATCATTGACATTCCAGGCGGCAATTTTCGGTGTATGGATCAGCATATCAATCAACGAGTGCCTGAAGACCTTAAACTCAAACTGTCTATCCGCGTTGCTCACCACCATCGCCACCAGACAGGCACCACCTACAACGATAGTAAACAGTTGCGCCCATGCGGAAGTATAAACAACCGCTTTCTCCAGATAGTTATCAGCCAACTCACCAAATACGCTGTAAATATTTGCATTAAGAACCAGCTTAATTACAAAACTTGCAAACAGAAGTATTAGCGATAGTTTGCGATAGCCACGTATTCTTAATGCCAGCGGAATAAGTACATATAATATTGAGAGCACATAAACATCGGTACGTGCATGATAATTTGACTCGCCCAACGCTAGAACTTCAGCCGACTGACCTAGTGCAGTCAACACGTCTACAAAAAAAAGCCCCCCCGCCTGAACAGGAACCCAGCTGATTAGAACAGCCAGCACCGCTGATAACATAAGTCCTGGATAGTCCTGAACAAACTGGTTTCGGCCTTCGGCCTTTGACACTTGAGAAGCATGTATATCGATAATACCGTAGGCGAACGCGGTTACTATCGCAAAGATGACATCTACGAGTCCCAACGCAGCTACGTAGGTAGTCGATTTTCCACCTACAACCCAGAGATCAGAGACACTCCAGATCATTTGCATGGAACTGGCGATGCCAATGATCAAGGCATAGCCGTAGAATTCCTGCGCAGAAAACACCGTGTGCATTCGAGTGGTCAAAGCCCTCCCCCCCACACTTCGGAAACTTCTACCTTATGGTTGTTGGGATCGTAAAAATAATAGGAGCGGGATTTGTCATAGACGTTGATGGCATCTACCCTGACACCCTTGGTTTTGAGTAAGTCTCTGAAGCCTTCGAAATCGTCTACAACAATACCAAAATGCGTAATTCTGGGTCCTGGTTTGTTATCTACGGAGCGACTCTCATGAATACTGATATAGTGATTCCCGGGATTCTTCAGGATTACCCAACGCATACCTAGCCGAAGGCCCAGGTCGATCGTCTCGAACCCAAGAACACTCTTCCAGAAGCTGATGGTTTCCTCGAGATCCTTGGCCTCAATTTGTACATGATCTATCCCCACCATGTTCATGTATTCCAACTCCTTTTATTCAAGCCCGACGCAACGAATTAAAAAAGCCGACTTGTGCATGCTTGTGTTTTGTCGCCCAGTACAAACCAGAAAGTGCCGAAGAACGGTTTGAACCGTCAACCTCCACTATATTTCTGTAGCGTTGCAGTCCTCCATCAATATCCCCCGACTGACACTCACACTCAGCCAGCAAGTAGTGAAAGTAAAGAACATAGGGCGGACCTAACTGGATGGCTTTGTTCAATAACTGTCGAGCCATATCATAGTGCTTTAGTTCCATGTAAACCTGAGCGACTTCCGCCCAGTTTGGAGACCATGCGGGATCCAGTTTTAACAGCGCCAATCCCGCTGCCTCTGCTTTTTCAAAATCTTTTGAAACGTAGAGATGCTCCTTAACCGAGGACTCATAATAAGTTTTAAGCTCATTCAACAAATACGGATTGGTTATCTCAGCGTTTGCTTTTCGCGCATAGTCCTTCGCGCGCCCCATGAGTTCCCGCGTAGCATCCAGATTGCCTTTTTCGGCAGGGATCATTGCAACGGCACGGTACCAGGAGGACTTGATCCCATCAGGAATTTGCGACTTTGGATTTCTTACAATGTCATTGCTTTTTTTGAAAAACCACTCATAGACGTCCTTCTCGATCTCACCGGTTTTATGAAACCAGACAGTGGTCTGAGAGGACACCTCGATTATCTGCACAGGTGTCATTTTCCCACTGTTGGCCATGGCCAATAACTGTTGCATGACGATACGAACACTCGCGCGATCCTGCAGGCGATTGCTGACAACAAACTTCAGCATTAAATATTCGAACTGCAGATCTCCGTCACTGGTCCTGGGCATGTCCTGCAAGGTTTCAATTACGTTCGCCGCTTCGCTTACCCGGCAAAAACTTGCATAGGCTGTAGCGAGATTCAACCTTTGAATGGACGAGGCATGCTGTAGATTTTCTTTCAACCAATCGAGCGTTGCAATATGACCGACTCCAGACCGTTCCAGCGCCGCGGTATTGGAGTCTTGTTTCATACTTTGCTTGATAGCCTTAACTTCGCTCAAAACGCCGGGTTCGAATATCTGAACATACCGATAGCCTGATTCATCAAAATTCGCAGTGGTGTAGGACCAACTGCAAGCCCGGTTCAATATGCTTTCCGACTTGTCCAGCGCGTCTGGAAGGGCGACTCCAGTCATCATCTTATAAAAAGAATTCTCACGAAAAGATTGGACAACAAGATTATCTTCATCCATACCAGACTCCTTTTGAAAATGGATAAATCCGAGACTCTAACTAAAGAGTCGATAGTGTTTTTATGAGCCTCGCAGAGCGCGTTCTTGAGTCGCGGCATTGATATTCGGTAAGCCTGCCGTGAAGTCCACCGTCTCGGCACTCAGCGGCGGCGAGGCTCGATGACTCTGCAATAAAAGAATGCGACCATAGATAGGCATAATTCGCACATTGATATTTTGCCACGCTCGCCATACTGAAGCGTCCGAGCATCGTTTCAAAAGAGACATCATGGGCACATGTTATTTTTGCTTGAGCCTTGTTGAATAACGACGCAACATCCTCTACACGACTCACATCATTTGATTGATACAGCTTCAATTCGAACAATGAAAACAACAACTCGACAGGTGTCTGAATCAGAAACTGATTGCGCAACATAAGTTTTATCGATGCCTTCAGAGATTCGTTCATCACTTTCGGAAAAACAGACTCAAATGCACCATTACTCATACTCTTTCGCAATATATGTTCCACATAGCGACTGGCGACTTCGAGCTCATCTACAGGCCTAGCGCTCAGCCCTTCTTTTTTATCCAGCACGTGATCCAGGGCATGACCAAACTCGTGAAAAATGGACAGAAGCGCACCGTAAGAAATTTTTCCTCCTGCACTATTTACCTCACACGAACACAAGACAATGGGCAACTGAATTGAATCTTCGACAGATGCCCGCTGTGTAATGGGGAGCGTACGATTTCCTGAAAAACCTGGCTCCTTTACTCTTAAATCGAACAGTACATAACCTATTACTTCGCAAGTACTGCACAACTCGAAAAGCATAAGTTCGCGGGTAGAATCGCAATCGGCGTTCAGTGATACCAGGTCCAGACCAAATTCATCACGCACGATAATTTCCAATAATCGCCGGACACCGGTGATTGGCAAAATATTATCAAACACTATCGATCGATTTTTTGTTGAAGGGTCGCACCGATCTCTTTCATCTCGGGCATTGGTGCATAACGAAGTTGCCCCGTCATTCAAATGGGTCAAAAATGAAATAGCACCGGGCGTATCAATGGAAAGGTCAAAGCGTTGCCGAACTTCTATATAGTTTTCGAAACCTGCCAGCTTGGCCTGTTGGTCTCGTATCTTTTTCAGCTGGACCAGCAGTCGCAGTTTTTCCTTGTTGGTCGCATGAGCAAATGAATTCAACGTTTGATCTTCGAAGGCTCTTAGAGCAGGAAACTTCGCCCCATGCACGCCCTGCAAACGGGTGGTCATGGCCAACTCCGAATTGCACAATCGTGAAGACCCACCATCAAGCGCCGGCAATATTTCTTCAGCAGTTTCAAGCAGTGTCCTAGCTCTAACGAGATCAGCGGTTGAAGACAGGCTTCCCGTCAACCACGCATGCAGGTTATAGCTAGCTCTGAGCGCAAGATAAATAGGCAGTGAACGCTGTGCATGCACGACAGGCTTGTCTTTGCCCGCCAATCGCAGGTGACTCGAGAAAACGTCCATGCACTTCAAAAGTTGCACGGCCGATTCGCTAACAGTTGTGTAGGCGAATACCAGCATCCTAGCCATCCTTGTCCATTAAAGCGGAGGGAGGCGCCTCCCTCCGCCTGATTCCAAACCTGCTAGTTAAGCGACTTCTGCCAACAGCGCTTCAAGTTCAGCATCGATACAGATTTCTTCCTCAATATTTAAAAGAAGATCTTCATCCACTGGTTCTTCGAACAATTGGGTAATCAGTGCCGAACGAAAGTAGGCCGACACTTTCGCAAACTCCGTGCTTTCGTATTTGATCATAACTTTCTCCTTGAGTTAGTTTGCAAGCTGCAATCACTTGCGCGATCTCCGTAGCATTAGCCATGCCAACTCAAATGCGCCATTTTGAAGAACAGTTACTGCCCTGAATTAACTGACATTTTTTCCGGCTTCTGCTTCGGCTCACGTTCGTAACGGAAAATTGTCCATTTTCTTTACACGCACTCATTCAGAGCTTCGTGCTCGAAAATGCAGCAGAATTTCCTTCGCAATACACGTTCCAGACGGTTCAATGCTCTAATCGCCCATCGCGTCTTACAGAAGAATCGTTGCTCTCATGGATATCAAACAGCTCTGGCTCAACGCCCAGGACCTCTGGGGCACCCTCGAACAGCACCCGCTCTTGCAAGCCGGCCTCGCGCTGACCGTATTATTGGTGATCGCACTGGTGCTCGGACGAGTGGCGCGTTACCTGATCCTCCACGCCAGCCGCATGCTTGGGCGCCAACCGGCGCTGCACTGGATCAACGACTTTCGCCACAACAAGGTGTTTCAGCGTCTGGCGCAGATGACGCCATCGCTGGTGATCCAGTTCGGCCTGCACCTGGTGCCGGAACTGAGCAAAACCGCGATGACCTTTCTCGGCAACGTAGCGTTGTCGTTCACCATTCTGTTCCTGCTGCTGGCGGTAAGCGCCCTGCTCAATGCCCTGCTCGACATCTATGCGCGCACCGAACACGCGCGCACGCGCTCGATCAAAGGCTACGTGCAACTGGCGAAAATGGTTTTGTACGTGTTTGGCGCAATCATCATCGTCGCCACATTGATCGACCGTTCGCCGCTGTTGCTGCTCTCCGGTCTGGGTGCGATGTCGGCAGTGATTCTGTTGGTCTACAAAGACACACTGCTGTCGTTTGTCGCCAGTGTGCAACTGACCAGCAACGACATGCTGCGGGTCGGTGACTGGATCGAAATGCCACAAGTCGGCGCCGACGGCGATGTGGTCGACATCACCCTGCACACGGTCAAGGTGCAGAACTTCGACAAGACCATCGTCTCGATTCCGACCTGGCGGCTGATGTCCGAGTCGTTCAAGAACTGGCGCGGCATGCAGCAATCCGGCGGTCGACGAATCAAACGCAGCCTGTTTATCGATGCCAGCGGCGTGCGTTTCATCCGCGATGACGAAGAAGAAAAGCTCTCGCAGGTGCACTTGCTGACCGACTACATGAGCCGCAAGAAAGCCGAGCTCAAGGCGTGGAACGAAGCACAGGGTAATGTCGCGGCGATGTCGGCCAACCGTCGTCGGATGACCAACATCGGCACCTTCCGCGCCTATGCACTGGCGTATCTGAAGAGTCACCCGGAGATTCAGCCGAACATGACCTGCATGGTCCGGCAGATGCAGACCACCGCACAGGGCATTCCGCTGGAGATCTACTGCTTCACCCGCACCACGGCGTGGGCCGATTACGAGCGGATTCAGGGGGATATTTTCGATTATCTGCTGGCGGTGCTGCCGGAGTTTGGCTTGAGCCTGTATCAGCAACCGAGTGGTGGGGATTTGCGATCGGGATTGCTGCCGGCGGTGCTCGGAGCGGCCAGCATTCCCGAGCCACAGAAACACCTGATGTAACCCAAAATTCCCGTGTAGGAGCTGCCGCAGGCTGCGATCTTTTGACCTTAAAGATCAAAAGATCGCAGCCTGCGGCAGCTCCTACACGGGTTATGCGGTACGTCTGATGCCCAGTCGACTAATCCATACGGCGGCAAGGATGACGCTGCCACCGAGGAACAATCTTCCAAGTTCTTCATGCTGATTCCAGATCAGCAAGTTCAGCAGCAACCCCACCGGCACATGCAGGTTGTTCATCACCGCCAGCGTGCCACCGTTGACCATGCACGCACCCTTGTTCCACCAGTACATGCCCAGCGCGGTCGAAACCAGCCCAAGGAACAGCAACACGCCCCACTGCAGCGGTGCTTCCGGGAGAAAGCTGGCTTTGCCGAACATCAGGAATGCAGGCAGCACCACCGCCAGCGCGCCGAGATAAAAGAAGCCGAAACGGCGGTAATGCGGCAGATCGCTCGGGTGCTTCGCCACCAGATGCTTGTACAGCACCTGCCCGGCGGCGTAGGTGAAGTTGGCCAGTTGCAGCAGCAGAAAACCCATGAAGAAGTCCGGACTGATGCTGTCGAAGCGAATCACGGCTGCCCCGCCCACTGCGACCAGCGCGGCGATCAGTGCCCATGGGTTAAAGCGGCGGTTCAGCGCGTCTTCGATCAGGGTCACGTGCAGCGGCGTGAGGATGGTGAACAACAACACTTCCGGCACCGTCAGTACCCGGAAGCTCAGGTACAGACAAACGTAGGTCACGCCGAACTGCAACGCGCCGATCAGCAGCATGCCGCGCATGAACGCCGGCTCCACCGAGCGCCAGCGGGTCAGCGGAATAAACACCAGCCCGGCCAACACCACACGCACCAGCACCGCGAAGTAACTGTCGACATGACTGGCGAGGTATTCGCCGATCAGACTGAAGGAAAACGCCTGGATCAGCGTGACAAAAAGTAGATAGCCCATGCTCGCCTCGAAATCGAATGGCGGCGACGATAGCGGGTTTTACGGCTGATCGCGAACCCTGCGCAACGACTGGCTGCGTGGGAACGCCCTTGGCCGTTCCCACGGAATCAGGGAATATCAGCCTTTGACGCAGTGTTCCATGCCGTGGCCGCCGCCTTCGTATTCAGGGCCGTAATAGTATTTGCTGAAGGCCAGTTTGCCGTCAGAACCTGCGGTCATCCTGGCAATGCCGACACCGTAATCTTTCAAGGCGGCATCCGTGTGAGCAAAGTAAATCGCCAATGAATCTGCGTTGGCCGCAGCAAAGCCGTCGTACACGGATTTGTCCGCCAGGGTCAGCTTGAAGGTGTATGCGCCGTAATGCCCCGTGCTTTGCCTGGCATTGAGTTGCATATCAACCGTGCCTTTGAACTCGCCAATGTGGCTGTCCGTACCCTTGCATTCATACACCCCGCTGTAATCGGTGCCGGTGAACGGCGGCGGGCTCGCCCAGGCAGGCGCTGAAATGAATGCGATAGCGGCAATGATTTTCTTGAGCATCGTGATCTCCCTGTCTGATGTATCAGGTGCGCCGACGCGTAGCTCGCCGGGCGGTGCCCACCTGATCGCTGACTGTTCAGCTGAGGCAAAAGCCTAAGGATGCCCCTTCCGACAGACAACCTGAGAATCACGTAGGAAGATTCTGTTTTTGTGTTTTTGATGAAACGGCACACAAAAAAAGCCCGATCTCGCTAATGCGTTCGATCGGGCTACAGCACTCAGGAGCAACAAGTGCAAAGGGAGGTTCGATGCGCGTAAAGCCTTGAAGGGGTTGCGCCAGGTCACTAAAACAATCGGCGATTATCTGGCGATTAACATATCAAGCGACCGAGGCCAGTTTGGCGTTGGCCTGATTCAGACCCTTCTCCTGGAAGTCGCCACCCAGGTTCATGCCTTCGGCGTGAATGAAGGTCACGTCGTGGATACCGATGAAACCCATGACCTGACGCAGGTACGGTTCCTGATGATCCGCCGGGCCGCCGGCGTAGATGCCGCCGCGAGCCGTCAGCACATAGGCACGTTTGCCGCTGAGCAGGCCTTGCGGGCCGGTTTCGGTGTACTTGAAGGTCACGCCGGCACGCAACACGTGGTCGAGCCAGGCTTTAAGAGTGCTCGGGATGGCGAAGTTGTACATCGGTGCAGCCATCACCAACACGTCGGCGGCGAGCAATTCATCGGTCAATTCGTTGGAACGGTCCAGCGACGATTGCTCGTTGGCGTTGCGCTGATCGGCAGGCTTCATCCAGCCACCCAACAGATTGATATCCAAATGCGGCACGGGATTCACAGCGAGGTCACGCACGGTGATCTGATCGTTGGGATGCGCCGCTTTCCACTGACTGATGAAGGTCTGGGTCAGTTGACGGGAAACCGAACCTTGCTGGCGGGCGCTGCTTTCGATGATCAGAACGCGGGACATGCTGTGTAGCCTCCATCCGAGAATGTTGTAGGTCGATGGAGTGAAGGTTAAACAGAGTCGAATCGATGAAAAAGCGCAAATAATTGCTGCAAAGCATCGAATAATTCGTTTAGATGCTGAACCATGCTCCTGTAGGAGTGAGCCTGCTCGCGATAACGGTGTTTCAGTTAACACAGATGTAGCTGACACACCGTTATCGCGAGCAGGCTCACTCCTACAGCGGATCGGTGTTATTTCGGTGTACAGGTCAGCTTGATGCGCAGCTTGATGATCTCGCGGGTGAACTTGGCCGTGGCGTTTTTATGTTTGCCGGCCGGCACTTCGATGGTGCGGGTGCGCGGTGCTTCCGGACCGTTGCTGAACACGGCCTTGCAGACTGCATCGACATCGCCGTAGTTGGCCACTCGAATCGAGCCGATGTCGTTATCGGTGGCGAAAGTCTCGAAGTCGATCTTCAGGTCATTGAGATCTTTTTCCACGTCGATCGGATACGCAAACGCCGTCAGCGGCAGCAGTGCCAGCAACACACAACAGAATTTTTTCATTCGGCAGTCTCCATGAGGGACCGCCAGCTTAGGACAAGAGGAGCTATTGATGAAAGCGCCCCGCGTGACCCTTGATCAATGGCGAACATTGCAGGCCGTGGTCGACCACGGCGGCTTCGCCCAGGCCGCCGAGGCCTTGCACCGTTCGCAATCATCGGTGAGTTACACCGTCGCCCGCATGCAGGACCAGCTCGGCGTGCCGTTGCTGCGCATCGACGGGCGTAAAGCCGTGCTCACCGAAGCCGGTGGCGTGTTGTTGCGTCGTTCGCGGCAGCTGGTGAAACAGGCCAGCCAACTGGAAGACCTCGCCCATCACATGGAGCAAGGCTGGGAAGCGGAAGTGCGGCTGGTGGTGGACGCGGCGTATCCGAGTGCGCGCATCGTGCGGGCATTGACCGCGTTCATGCCGCAAAGCCGTGGCTGCCGGGTGCGTCTGCGTGAAGAAGTGTTGTCGGGGGTCGAGGAAGTGCTGCTCGAAGGCGTGGCCGATCTGGCCATCACCGGCATGGGTATCCCCGGCTACCTCGGAACGGAGTTGAGCGATGTCGAGTTTGTCGCCGTCGCTCACCCCGACCACACCCTGCATCGTCTCAACCGCGAACTGAGCTTTCAGGATCTGGAAACCCAGATGCAAGTGGTCATCCGCGATTCAGGTCGCCAGCAACCACGGGACGTCGGCTGGCTCGGCGCCGAGCAGCGCTGGACCGTCGGCAGTCTTGCCACCGCCGCCACGTTTGTCAGCAGCGGCCTGGGGTTCGCCTGGCTGCCGCGGCACATGATCGAACGGGAACTGAAGGAAGGTTCGCTCAAGCTGCTACCGTTGGATCAGGGCGGCAGCCGCAACCCGAGTTTCTACCTGTATTCAAACAAGGACAAACCGCTGGGCCCGGCCACGCAAATCCTCATCGAACTGCTGCGCACCTTCGACACTTTGCCGCTGGACGCACCGTTCGCCGCCCCCGAACAAGCCTGACACGGAGTTCACCGATGGCGTATTTCGAGCACGAAGGTTGCAACCTGCACTACGAGGAATATGGCCACGGTACGCCGTTGCTGCTGGTCCACGGGCTCGGTTCGAGCACGCTGGACTGGGAAATGCAGATCCCGGCGCTGGCCGCGCATTACCGGGTGATCGTCCCGGACATTCGCGGCCACGGCCGCTCGGACAAACCCCGCGAGCGCTACAGCATTGCCGGGTTCAGCGCCGACCTGGTCGCACTGATCGAGCATTTGCAACTCGGCCCGGTGCACTATGTTGGTTTATCCATGGGCGGCATGATCGGTTTTCAGCTGGGCGTCGATCAACCGCAGATGCTCAAGAGCCTGACCATCGTCAACAGCGCGCCCGAGGTCAAATTGCGTAGCCGCGACGACTATTGGCAGTGGTTCAAGCGCTGGAGCCTGATGCGTGTGCTGAGCCTGGCCACCATTGGCAAGGCGCTGGGTGGCAAACTTTTCCCCAAGCCGGACCAGGCCGATCTGCGGCAGAAAATGGCTGAACGCTGGGCAAAAAACGACAAACGTGCTTATCTCGCCAGCTTCGATGCGATTGTTGGCTGGGGCGTTCAGGAACGACTTTCCCGAGTGACCTGTCCAACCCTCGTCATCAGCGCCGACCGTGACTACACACCGGTGGCACTGAAAGAAACCTATGTAAAACTGCTGCCGAATGCGCGGCTGGTGGTGATCGCCGATTCGCGCCACGCCACCCCGCTCGATCAACCCGAACGCTTCAATCAAACGCTGCTGGAGTTCCTCGCCGCAGCCGATATTCAATCTCAGGATCACTGACCCATGTTGAAAAAACTCGCCCTCGCCGCTGGTACTGTGCTGTTTGCCGCCAACCTGATGGCTGCCACGCCGGCCAAGGCACCGCATGTGCTGCTGGACACCACCAACGGCCAGATCGAAATCGAACTGGATCCAGTCAAGGCCCCGATCAGCACCAAGAACTTTCTCGATTACGTCAACAGTGGTTTCTACACCAACACCATTTTCCACCGCGTGATCCCGGGCTTCATGGCTCAGGGCGGTGGCTTCACCCAACAGATGCAACAGAAAGACACCAAGGCACCGATCAAGAACGAAGCCAGCAATGGCCTGCACAACGTTCGCGGCACATTGTCGATGGCGCGCACCTCCAATCCTGACTCGGCCACCAGCCAGTTCTTCATCAACGTGGCTGACAACGCGTTCCTCGATCCGGGCCGTGACGCCGGTTACGCGGTGTTCGCCAAAGTGGTCAAAGGCATGGATGTGGTCGACATCATCGTCAACTCGCAAACCACCACCAAAAGCGGCATGCAAAACGTGCCTGTCGACCCTGTGATCATCAAGTCGGCCAAAGTCATCGACTAAGCTGTACAGGGCGTATCGAGCGGCGCCGGCCTGATCCCGCGCCGCTCACACCGATAAAAGGAGAGCCCGTGCTCCGGGCGGTTATCTGATGCTCTATCGCCGTTTCGAACAACTGATCGACATATTCCGTGAGGCCCCGACGGCGTCTCCGCCGGACCGAGTTCTCCCCTTCTATACCTATTACCTCAAGCAGGTCTGGCCAAGCTTTGCCGCCCTGCTCGTCGTTGGCCTGTTCGCCGCGCTGATCGAAGTGGCGCTGTTCAGTTACCTGAGCCGCATCATCGACCTGGCCCAAGGCACACCGAACCCGAATTTCTTCAGCGACCACGCCCTCGAACTGACGTGGATGCTGGTGGTTGCCCTGGTCCTGCGGCCAATCTTTTTCGGTCTGCACGATCTACTGGTGCATCAGACCTTGAGCCCCGGCATGACCAGCATGATCCGCTGGCAGAACCACAGCTACGTCCTCAAGCAGAGCCTGAATTTCTTCCAGAACGACTTCGCCGGGCGCATCGCTCAGCGCATCATGCAGACCGGCAACTCGCTGCGTGACTCAGCGGTGCAAGCGGTGGATGCGCTGTGGCACGTGGTGATCTATGCGATCAGTTCGCTGGTGTTGTTCGCCGAGGCCGACTGGCGCCTGATGATGCCGCTGTTGACGTGGATCGTCGCCTACATCGGCGCACTGTATTACTTCGTACCCCGCGTGAAAGATCGCTCGGTGGAAGCTTCCGACGCGCGCTCGAAACTAATGGGCCGCATCGTCGACGGCTACACCAACATCGCCACACTGAAGCTGTTTGCCCACACCAATTTCGAACAGCACTACGCCAAGGAAGCCATCGAAGAACAGACCGTCAAAGCACAAATGGCCGGCCGCGTCGTCACCAGCATGGACGTGGTGATCACCGCCATGAACGGCTTGCTGATCGTCGGCACCACGGCGCTGGCGCTGTGGCTGTGGACGCAGTCACTGATCAGCGTCGGTGCGATTGCATTGGCTACCGGTCTGGTGATTCGCATCGTCAACATGTCCGGCTGGATCATGTGGGTAGTCACCGGCATTTTCGAAAACATCGGCATGGTTCAGGACGGTCTGCGCACCATCTCGCAACCGGTCAGCGTCACCGATCACGAGCAGGCCAAACCGCTGCACGTGGCCCGTGGCGAAGTGCGTTTCGAGCACGTGGATTTTCACTACGGCAAGAAGCGCGGGATCATCGGCGACCTCAATCTGAACATCAAACCGGGTGAAAAAATCGGTTTGATCGGGCCGTCCGGCGCCGGCAAATCGACGCTGGTCAATCTGTTGCTGCGCCTGTACGACGTCGAGGGTGGGCGGATTCTGATTGATGGCCAGAACATCGCCGAAGTCGGCCAGGAAAGCCTGCGCGCACGGATCGGCATGATCACCCAAGACACATCGTTGCTGCACCGTTCGATCCGCGACAACTTGCTGTACGGCAAACCCGACGCGACCGACGCAGAATTATGGGACGCGGTGCACAAGGCCCGCGCCGATGAATTCATTCCACTGTTGTCGGACGCTGAGGGTCGCACAGGCTTCGATGCGCATGTTGGCGAGCGCGGGGTGAAACTGTCCGGTGGCCAGCGCCAGCGCATCGCGATAGCGCGAGTGTTGCTCAAGGACGCGCCGATCCTGATCATGGACGAAGCGACCTCGGCACTGGACTCGGAAGTTGAAGCGGCGATTCAGGAAAGCCTGGAAACCCTGATGCAGGGCAAAACCGTGATTGCGATTGCGCACCGACTCTCGACCATCGCGCGGATGGATCGCTTGGTGGTGCTGGAGAACGGCAAGATTGCCGAGAGCGGCACCCATGCTGAACTGCTGGCCCATCGCGGTCTGTATGCACGGCTTTGGGCGCACCAGACCGGAGGGTTTGTCGGCATCGACTGACCACAATCAACGCCCGAACCTGTGAGCTTTTGTGGCGAGGGAGCTTGCTCCCGCTCGGCTGCGCAGCAGTCGCGAAACCCGCCAACCGTGAAAGTCTGACACTACCGGTGTGGATGGTTTTGGGACAGCTTCGCTGTCCAGCGCGAGCAAGCTCCCTCGCCACACAATGCTTGTCCTCCAAGAAACCGCCACAGCCCGCCAACCACGGGCGCTGGCGGTTTTTTTGTGGCTGCTGGAAATCCGCAGAAAGCCTGCTGTACTCAGCCAAGGTTCCGGCACGGAACCTGTCGTAAATCTGCAGGGATGCACAACGCGATGCAGTCTCGATAGCAGGGCTATCAAGGACGCCTCTCATGTCGCTGTTCAAACGTTCAGTCACTGAGTTGTTGGGTACGTTCTGGTTAGTATTGGGTGGTTGCGGTAGCGCGGTGATCGCCGCGTCTTCACCGTTGGGAATCGGGGTGCTGGGGGTGGCCCTGGCGTTTGGTCTGACGGTGCTGACCATGGCATTCGCCATCGGTCACATCAGCGGATGTCACCTCAACCCGGCCGTCTCGGTCGGTCTGTTCGTCGGCGGTCGGTTTCCGGCCAAAGAGTTGCCCGCCTACATCATCGCGCAGGTGCTCGGCGCGATTCTCGCGGCGGCGCTGATCGCGCACATCGCCAGCGGCAAGGAGGGTTTCGATATCGCCGCCGGCCTTGCTTCCAACGGATATGGCGAGCATTCGCCGGGCAAATATTCGATGGCGGCGGGGTTTGTGACCGAGCTGGTGATGACGGCAATGTTTGTGATCATCATTCTGGGAGCGACCGACAGGCGCGCGCCACCGGGGCTGGCACCAATCGCCATCGGCCTGGCCCTGACGCTGATTCACCTGATCTCGATTCCCGTCACCAACACGTCGGTGAACCCGGCCCGTAGCACGGGACCGGCACTGATGGTCGGCGGCTGGGCGATCGCGCAGTTGTGGATGTTCTGGGTCGCGCCGTTGATTGGCGCGGTGGTCGGTGGCGGCATCTATCGCTGGTTGGGCAAAGAGGAAACCTGAAACCTGCGATGATCTCCCTGTAGGAGCTGCCGAAGGCTGCGATCTTTTGATCTTGCTTTCAAAAATCAAAAGATCGCAGCCTTCGGCAGCTCCTACAGGAGATTTATGTCTGGCGGTAGGGCAAGGCTGTTTTCGCTTCCTCGGCATAGGCGAGGATGCCGGCGCGTTCCTGTTTCAGGAAATCCTTCACCGCCGCTTTCAACCCCGGATGGCGCAAGTAATGCCATGAGTGCGTAATCACCGGCTCAAAGCCACGAATCAGCTTGTGCTCGCCCTGAGCTCCGGCATCGAAACGCTGGTACCCCTGCGCGATCGCATAATCCATGCCCTGATAAAAACACGTCTCGAAGTGCAACCGATCAAACTCCGCCAGACAGCCCCAATAGCGCCCGTAGAAACTGTCGCCACCGACCAGACTGAAGGCCATCGCCACCGGCCTTGAGCCTTGTTTAGCCAATACCACGCGGATCGCCTCGGGCATGCGCTCGGCCAGCAGACTGAAAAACTCCCGCGTCAGGTACGGTGCCTGACGCCGTACCGCATACGTGTTGGCATAGCAGGCGTAGACAAAATCCCACTGCGCCTCGTCCAGTTCGCGCCCCTCCAGCCATTCAAACGCAAATCCCTGCCCCGCCACCTGCTCGCGTTCCTTGCGCATCTGTTTGCGCTTGCGCGAACTGAGCACGTCGAGGAAATCCTGAAAGTCGCGATACCCGCGATTCTGCCAGTGATATTGACAGCCAATGCGTTGCAGCCAGCCCGGTTGCTCGGCCATTGCAGCGTCGGTGAAGGCGTCGGTGAAGTTGATGTGCGCGCTGGAAAGCCCTTCGATCTCCAGATAGCCGGGCAGGCTCTTGAGCAGCTCGAAACCGTCTTCGACCCTGGCCGCCAATAAACGCGGGCCGCTGACCGGACTGAACGGCACGGCGCTCAACAGCTTGGGGTAGTAATCAATGCCGGCACGGGCGCAGGCGTCGGCCCAACCGTGATCGAACACGTACTCGCCGTAGGAATGCCACTTGCGATAACCGGGTAGCGCGGCGATCAGTCGGTCATCTTCGATGTGCAGCAGATGCTCAGGCTGCCAGCCAGTGTGGGGGCCCACGCTGCCGCTGTCTTCCAGCGCACTGAGAAAGGCATGGCGCAGAAATGGCTGGCTTTCAGGCACCAGCGCATCCCAGGTGGCCGGCGCGATTTTCGACAGGTTTTGCAGGCGTTGCAACGGCATCAACAAGCTCTCCACAGCAGGACTTCGGCGCCCGGCGAGTATCGCCGATTGCGTGGCATTGCACACCCGCAATCGGCCGACAGCGCTCTAGATCAATAGTTCAGGGCGAATCGATATCGTCATCAACCTGCCATCACTGTGCCACTGCTCTGTCATAAACCATCGCGATACTGGCGCCTGTTTTTAGAGCGCCGGGTTCTACCCGGACACTGTTTTCCGACATTCGAACCGTCGGTTGTGCCCCGGATGGTTGTGCCATCCCCTCTCATCTTCGGAGATTGCTATGCGTCTTGCTTCCACGAAAACTGCGGCGGCCCTGTGCGGTGGCTTGTTGCTGGCCATGAGTGTTCCGGCCAGTGCTGCAGTCGACGCCAAACTGCTCGACATGCTCAAGGCTAACGGTTCCATTTCCCAGGCGCAGTACATCGAGCTGCAAACTGAACTGGCCAAGGATCAGAAGGCTCAGCAAATCGCGCAGCAGGCGCAGCAAGAGACCAACGAACAAGTCGCCGCTGTTGCGAAGAAAACCAACGAACAAAGCGTCTTCGACCAGAAACTCGCCTGGGCGGCCAAGACCCAGTTCAAGGGCGACGTGCGTATCCGTCAGGAAACCATCAAGATCGACGGCGAGCCGAACAACGGCGGCCGCGACAAGGATCGTCAACGCATCCGTGCCCGTCTGGGTGCCTACACCGAGATCAACCCGCAAGTCGACACCGGTATCCGTATCGCCACCGGCGGCGGCGACGATGCCCGTTCGACCAACCAGGATCAGGACAACTACTTCGACAAGAAGCAGATCTGGCTGGATCTCGGTTACATCGACTACCACCCTGACCAGATCAAGAACCTGCACATTATCGGCGGCAAGATGCTGCAACCGTGGGTCAGCATGGGCGACGTGATCTGGGACAGCGACATCAACCCGGAAGGTCTGGCCGTTACCTACAAATATCCATTGGGCAGCAGCGCCGAACTGTTCGGCAGCCTGGGTAACTACAACCTCAAGGACAACGTTGACGGCGATGGCGTGCAATTCCGTCACGACCTGCGTCTGACCGCTGGCCAGTTGGGTAGCCGCTTCAACATCACCGACAACCTGAAAGTGACTCTGGGCGGTAGCGTCTATGCCTACCAGAACGACGAAGACAGTCGCTGCACCGGGACTTCCACACCGTGCGCCCTGGCGGTCAACGGCAACTCGGCCAACAACGAATTCCGTCTGTATGAAGGTTTCAGCCAGGTCGACATCGGCGGTCTGCCAATGCCGTTGTCGTTCTACGGTCAGTACGTGAAGAACAACGACGCCGTGACCGATCAGGACACCGCGTGGCTGGTTGGTGCCAAGTCGAAAGTCTTCGGCCTGAACCTCGATTACAACTATCGTGACGTGCAGCGCAACGCCGTGGTCGGCGCCTTCACCGACTCCGACTTCGCCAACGGCACCACCGGTTCGCGCGGCCACAAGTTCAAGGTTGGCTACGACATCGACAAGAACTTCGCCATTGGCGCCACGTACTTCCTGACCAAGGCCGACTTCGCCAGCCGTACCCAGCGTGACGCTGACGCCAACACCCTGCAACTGGACGCAGAAGCCAAGTTCTAAAAACAGCAGTTGCAAGCTTCGAGCCTCAAGCTGCAAGTCAAAGCATTACTTGCAGCTTGAGACTTGGCGCTTGCAGCTGATTCTCTTATAGCCTGGTGCGGGCGGGGCGATCCCCATCATCCGTTCGCTTCCCCCGCACTGGGTTATTTCTGCAAGATGCAAAAACCCCCTGTAGGAGCTGCCGGAGGCTCGGGCCGCGATCGGACGATCTTTTGATCTTGATCCTGAAAACAAGATCAAAAGATCGCAGCCTCGTTTCACTCGACAGCTCCTACTGGGGATTAACTTTTCGTCGTTGCTCGGCCAGGCGTTCGGCCAGCTCTTCGACGCCTTCTGCCGGTGGCTCCGGCAGTGCCTTCAAAGTGGCTTGCATCAAACGCATCTGACGAATGAAACGCCGACAGTTCGGACAAAACATCAGATGATGACGCACCATCCACTTTTCCCCAAAGCTCAATTGGTCATCGAGATAATCGCTGGAGCGCGCCACTTGTTCCTTACAGGTCAGCATTCCCCGGTCTCCTCAAAATGCTCCACGGTTGCGAAGACTTTCAGCCGCGCACGATGCAGCAGCACACGGACATTGGAGAGCGAGATCTCCAGAAGATTACAGATCTCCTCCAGCTCCAGGCCCTGACGTTCGCGCAACAGCAAAACGCTGCTTTGCAGCTCCGACAGGCTCAGCAGCGTGTGCTCCAGGCATTCGCGCAATTCGCCTTCAGTGAGCAGGGCTTCGGGGGTGTCCTGGTGCCAGGCGAACGGGGCGACCAGCCAATGGCCATCAGCGGGAGAGAAACGGTCATCGTCGATCGTGCCATGGGGCGACGGAAGATCATCCATCAACACTTCGCGACGATTCTGTTTATAACGGCTTTTGGCGGCGTTGGCCGTGATGGTCAGCAGCCAGGTCTTGAGACTGGAGCGCCCCTCGAAACTGGCAATGTGGCGCACCACCGATAGCCAGGCATCCTGCACCACTTCTTCGACATGACGCTGGCCGACAATCGCATACGCCACAGCACGCATGGCGCTCTGGTACGTCGTCACCAGTTCCTTGAAAGCCTTTTGCTCACCCGCCAGCAGGCGCGCAAGCAGTTCGGTATCGTCAGCCGCCATCCATCAATCCCCTTGTTCCGACTCCGAAAATGAATGCGGCAGGTCTTCACCTGCCGCCATTTGCGAAAAATTACAGCGTTTGAGCCGATTCGGATGTAGGAAAGGTCGGCGCGATTAAGAGGAAATTAAACCAATTTTCAACGCTTGCGCAGAATCACGCTGCCGATCGAATAGCCGGCACCGAACGAACTCAACACCGCCAGCGAACCGCTCGCCAGATCGTCCTGATACTTGTGGAAAGCAATCACCGAACCCGCGGAGCTGGTGTTGGCGTAGGTGTCGAGAATCACCGGAGCTTCTTCTTCGGTGGCTTCGCGACCCAGCAACTTGCGCACGATCAGGTGGTTCATGCTCAGGTTGGCCTGATGCAGCCAGAAGCGCTTCACGTCGCCGACGTTGAGCTTGTTCTCTTCCAGGTGATCGCCAATCAGCTCGGCAACCATTGGGCAGACATCCTTGAACACCTTGCGGCCTTCCTGCACGAATAGCTTGTCGCGGGCACCGATGCCCTCTTCCGCCGCGCGGTTGAGGAAGCCGAAGTTGTTGCGGATATTGTTGGAGAACTTGGTCAGCAGTTTGGTGCTGACCACGTCGAACTGGTGCTTGGACGTCGCGGTGTCAGCGCGCTCGATGATCACCGCTGTCGCGGCGTCGCCGAAGATGAAGTGGCTGTCGCGGTCACGGAAGTTCAGATGCCCGGTGCAGACTTCCGGGTTGACCATCAGGATCGCCCGGGCCTGACCCAGTTGCACGCTGTTGGCCGCTGCCTGAATGCCGAAAGTCGCCGAAGAACAGGCCACGTTCATGTCGAAACCAAACCCCTGAATGCCCAAGGCTTCCTGGACTTCGATGGCGATGGCCGGGTAGGCGCGCTGCAGGTTGGAGCAGGCAACGATCACGCCGTCGATATCAGCGGCAGTTTTGCCAGCACGCTGCAAGGCTTGTTCGGCAGCGCCGATGGCCATCTGGCAGAGCACCGACCATTCGTCGTTGGAACGCTCCGGCAAACGCGGGGCCATACGTTGCGGATCGAGGATACCGTCCTTGTCCATGACAAAGCGGCTCTTGATGCCCGAGGCTTTTTCGATGAACGCGGCGCTGGATTCGGTCAGGGCCTGGACTTCGCCGCTGGCAATGGCCTCGGCGTTGTCGGCGTTGAACTGGGCGACGTAGGTATTGAAAGACTGCACCAGCTCTTCGTTGGAGATGCTGTTGGCCGGGGTGTACAGGCCGGTGCCGCTGATGACGACGTTATGCATGGTCGTTTCTCTAATCTGTTCAGGCAGAAAGTGCTGGAACCGTCGTACCAACACACAAAGGGTCTATTCCCATCCGGGGGACGCAAACCTGGCATCGCTTTATTCCGTCGCGCGACACGGCCAAAGGCTCTGGGTCGCGAAACCGGCGTTTATGGTCGCGAAGTTTGCCATAAACGCAGGCTTTTGGCGCCTTTCTCAAAATCAACACCAATCCCCTGTGGGAGCGAGCCTGCTCGCGAAGGTGCGGTGTCAGTCAGCACATTCTTACCTGACACACCGCCTTCGCGAGCAGGCTCGCTCCCACAGGGGGGATTGTGTAGGTCTCCAGGTCAGGGCTCTACCTGGGTCCACTGCTTGTTCAGGCGCTTGTCGGAAATCGGCACTTTCGTCCCCAGCTGCTGGGCGAACAGCGACACCCGGTATTCCTCCAGCCACCAGCGATACAGCTCAAGCTGCGGATCGCGTTTGCCTTCCTGGGCATGTTTCGCCGCGCGAGTCTGGTATTGCGCCCAGAGGCCGGCGAGTTCGCCGCTCCAGACGCGATCCTTCTGCACCTGCGCGCCGAGTTTTTCGAAACGCTGCTCGACCGCTTTCAGGTAACGCGGCAGCTCTTTAAGCCACTGCATCGGCGTCTCGCGGACAAACCCCGGATACACCAGATTGCCGATTTGCTGCTTGATGTCGTTCAGCGCCACAGCCTGGGCCAGATCAATCTTGCCCTTGAAGCGCTTTTGCAGGCCATGCCAGAGCTTGAGAACCTCCAGGGTCAGGCGCGCCACGCGCTCAGCGTGTTCGGTCCAGTTGCCGCGTTTGCGCTCGGCCAATGCCGCCAATCCGGCGCCGTCGCGGGGCAACGGGTCTTCACCTTCAAGGATGCAGCTGTCGAGGCTGGCCAGCAGAATGTCTTCGACCAGCGCATCGACGCGGCCCAACTCGCGGTAGAGCAAGCCCAGCTCGGTCTGCCCCGGCAGCTTGCCGCGCAGGAACTTGGCCGGCTCGGCCAGTTGCTGCATCAACAAACGCTGCAAGGCGCGACGATGCTGGAATTCGGCCTCGGCCGGAGTCGAGAAGCGCCCTTCCTTGACCGTACCGCCCTCTTCAACCAGCGCCGGGTATACCGTCATCGACAGCCCGGCGATCTTCTGTTGGGTTTTTTCCGCCACCGGGGCGAAGACCTTGGCCTCCACCGGTTGCTGACTTTTCGCACTCTGCGGCACCGCCAGCGCGGCCTGACTGGCTTCGGCAAACCGCGCCGTCAGTTCGGCCAGATCGCGGCCTTCGCCGAGGAATTTGCCTTGGCCATCGACAATCTCCAGGTTCATCCGCAGATGCCCCTCCACGCCTTGCTCAGCTTCGGCCCACGCCTCGTCGCTGACCCGCGCGCCGGTCATGCGCAACAGTTCGCGACCCAGCGCTTGCGGCAACGAACCCTCGGCAAAGGTCATGCGTTGAAGCGCAGCTTTGATGAAGTCCGGCACCGGCACGAAGTTCTTGCGCAAGGCTTTCGGCAAGTTGCGCACGAGGGCGATGCACTTGGCCTCGATCATCCCCGGCACCAGCCATTCCAGGCGTTCCGGTGGCAGCATCGGCAGCAGCGGTGCCGGCACGCGCAGGGTCACGCCGTCGCGCGGATGATTGGGTTCGAAGTGATAGGTCAGCGCCAGTTCCAGATCGCCGATGTGCAGGGTGTCCGGATAATCCCGCGCGGTGACTTCACTGGCCTCGCGGGCCAGCACGTCTTCCTCGCGCATGATCAACAGCTGCGGATCCTTCTGGCTGTTGATGCGGTACCAACTGTCGAAGGTTGCGGTCTGGTGAATCTCTGCCGGCAAGCGCGCGTCATAGAACGCGTACAGGGTTTCTTCGTCGGCGAGAATGTCGCGACGACGGGCCTTGGCCTCCAGTTCGTCGAGCTGTTCGAGCAACTGTTTGTTGGCCGTCAGGCATTTGGCTTTCGATTGAATCTCGCCACGCACCAGGCCTTCGCGGATAAACAATTCGCGAGAAACCACCGGGTCCACCGGGCCGTAATGCACCGGCCGGCGACCGACCACGATCAGCCCGAACAGAGTGATCTGCTCGTAGGCCACGACCTGGCCGCGCTTCTTTTCCCAGTGCGGTTCGAAGTGGTTTTTCTTGATCAGATGCCCGGCCAGCGGCTCGATCCAGTCGGCGTCGATCTTGGCGACCATGCGCGCGTAGAGTTTGGTGGTTTCCACCAGCTCGGCGGTCATCAGCCATTGCGGACGCTTCTTGCCGATGCCCGACGACGGGTGAATCCAGAAGCGTCGCTGACGCGCGCCGAGGTAATCACCGTCCTCGGTTTTCTGACCGATCTGGCTGAGCAAGCCGACCAGCACCGCTTTGTGCAGTTTCGGATAATCCGCCGGCTCTTTGTTGAGGCTCAACTGCATGTCGCGGCAGATCAGGCTCAACTGGCGATGGGAGTCGCGCCACTCGCGCAGACGCAGATAGTTGAGGAAATTCTTCCGGCACCAGTTGCGCAACGGACTGGCCGTCAGCGCCTGGCGCTGCTCTTCAAACCCGCGCCACAGATTCACTAAACCGGCGAAGTCCGAGTCGGTGTCTTTCCATTGCGCGTGGGCCTGATCGGCAGCCTGCTGACGTTCCGGCGGCCGCTCGCGCGGATCCTGAATCGACATGGCACTGGCGACGATCAGCACTTCCTGCAGGCTGCCGAGCCTGGCCGCTTCGAGCAGCATGCGGCCCATGCGCGGATCCACCGGCAAGCGCGCCAATTGGCGACCCAACGGCGTCAGCTGGCTGTTGCGATCGACCGCCGAGAGTTCCTGCAGCAGGTTGAAACCATCGCTGATTGCCTTGCCATCCGGCGGCTCGATGAACGGGAATGCAGTGATCTCGCCGAGACGCAGATGCAGCATCTGCAGAATCACAGCGGCGAGGTTGGTGCGCAGAATCTCCGGATCGGTGAACTCTGGGCGCCCGTTAAAATCTTCTTCGCTGTACAGCCGAATGCAAATGCCCGGCTCGACCCGACCGCAACGGCCTTTACGCTGGTTGGCGCTGGCCTGGGAAATCGCCTCGATCGGCAGGCGCTGCACCTTGGCGCGGTAGCTGTAACGACTGATGCGTGCGGTGCCGCTGTCGATCACGTAACGGATGCCCGGCACGGTCAGCGAGGTTTCGGCGACGTTGGTCGCCAGCACCACGCGTCGACCCGGGTGCGACTGGAAAATCCGTTGCTGTTCGGCCGGTGACAGGCGCGCATACAGCGGCAGAATTTCCGTGTGTTTGAGTTGGGCCTTGCGCAGCATGTCGGCGGCGTCACGGATTTCACGCTCGCCGGGCAGGAACACCAGCACGTCTCCCGGACTGCGGCGTTCGCTGCGCTCATAAGCAGCGATTTCGTCGAGAGTGGCGAGGATCGCTTGATCGACGGTTAGGTCATCCTCGACACGGTTGCCCTCCTCGTCCTGCTCCAGCGTCAGCGGGCGATACCAGGTGTCCACCGGGAAGGTACGGCCGGATACCTCGACAATCGGCGCATCATCGAAGTGCCTGGAGAAGCGCTCCAGATCGATGGTCGCCGAGGTGATGATGACTTTCAGGTCCGGGCGACGCGGCAGCAGGGTTTTCAGGTAGCCGAGCAGGAAGTCGATATTGAGGCTGCGCTCGTGGGCTTCGTCGACGATGATCGTGTCATAGCGTTCGAGGTAGCGATCGTTCTGGGTTTCCGCCAGCAGGATGCCGTCGGTCATCAACTTGATCAGGGTGTTGGCATCGCTTTGATCTTCGAAGCGCACCTGATAGCCGACCAGCGAACCGAGCGGCGTGCCGAGTTCTTCGGCAACGCGGCTGGCAACGCTGCGTGCAGCGATTCGGCGTGGCTGGGTGTGGCCGATCAGACCGTGCTGACCGCGACCGATTTCCAGACAGATCTTCGGTAACTGCGTGGTTTTGCCCGAACCGGTTTCGCCGGCGATGATCAGCACCTGATGCTGCTCCAGCGCCTTTTTGATTTCGTCGCGCTTGGCGGCGATCGGCAGGCTGTCGTCGTAACGAATCACCGGCAGGCTGGCACGGCGCGCCAGCACCTGATCACAGGACGCCTGCATGCGCGTCACCCACTGGGCCAGTTTGGCCTCGTCGGGTTTCTTGCGCAGCTCAAGCAACTGCCGCCGCAGCCGGTGACGGTCGGCGAGCATGGCGTGATCGAGGTTTTTCAGCAGTTTGTCGATGGAGGGCGATTCGTCGGTCATCGGGTAGGCAATTCGGTCGTCTATTTATGCAGGGGGCGGATTGTCGCAGATTTGGGGGGGTTGTGGCGTGTCAGGGGGATTGCGACCCTCACCCTAGCCCTCTCCCAAAGGGAGAGGGGACCGATTGGGGGATGCTTCAAAGGTACATCGACCTGAAAGAGCTTTGCCGAATCCATAATCGCCGAGCTCTTTCAGGTCGGCGTTTGACCCAAGACACCTCGGTCAGCTCCCTCTCCCTATGGGCGGTCCGACGTTTCGGGAGGGCTGGGGTGAGGGGCTTTTAAAAGAGCTACTCGTTGTCGAGGCCTTTGCGACGGTATGGGAAGACATCAATGACTTTCCCCGCCCGAATCGCCTCCTGCAGGCTCTTCCAGTAATCGGCGTTATACAACTCGCCATGCAACTGATCGAACAACTTGCGCTGCCCCGAATCGGCAAACAGAAACGGTGGAAACTCCTCGGGAAATACATCCAGCGGCCCGATCGAATACCACGGTTCGGAAGCCATTTCGTCCTCCGGCGTGCGCGGTGCGGGGATGTGGCGGAAGTTGGCTTCGGTCAGGAAGCAGATTTCGTCGTAGTCGTAGAACACCACGCGCCCGTGTCGAGTGACGCCGAAGTTTTTCAGCAACATGTCACCGGGAAAGATGTTCGCCGCCGCCAGTTGCTTGATCGCCAGGCCGTAATCCTCCAGCGCCTCGCGCACCTGCGCATCGTTGGCGTTTTCCAGATACAGGTTGAGCGGGGTCATGCGCCGCTCGGTCCAGCAGTGACGGATCAGCACCGTGTCGCCCTCGACCGACACCGTCGATGGCGCCACTTCGAGCAATTCCTCCAGGCACGCCGGATCGAACTTGCTCAGCGGAAAACGAAAATCGGCGAACTCTTGGGTATCGGCCATGCGCCCGACCCGGTCGACGCTTTTCACCAATCGGTACTTCTCGATCACCGTCGCGCGATCGACGTTTTTCGACGGCGAGAAACGGTCCTTGATGATCTTGAACACGGTGTTGAAACCCGGCAGGGTGAACACGCTCATGACCATGCCGCGTACACCCGGGGCCATGATGAACTGGTCGTCGGTGTTGGCCAGATGATTGATCAGCGCTCGGTAGAACTCGGATTTGCCGTGCTTGTAGAAGCCGATTGAGGTGTACAGCTCGGCGATGTGCTTGCCCGGCAGAATGCGTCGCAGGAAACCGATGAACTCGGCCGGCACCGGCACGTCGACCATGAAATAGGAACGGGTGAACGAGAAGATGATCGACACATCCGCTTCGTCGGTGATCAGCGCGTCGATCTGAATCCCGCGTCCCTCGCGATGTAACAGCGGAATCACCAACGGCCATTGCTCGTCGCGGGTGTAGATGCGCCCGACCAGGTAGGCGCCCTTGTTGCGGTACAGCACCGAGGAAAACAGCTCGACGCTGAGTTCCGGATCCTTGCACACCCAGTCTGGCAGGTTCTCGCGCAGTTGCGCTTCGAGCCTGAGCAAGTCCCCCGGCAGATCGGCGTAATCCTCGCTGAAACGGTAGTCGGCAAAAATGCTCGCCAGCATCCCCGACAACTGCCCCTGCGGTTTGTACGTGCGGGTTTGCGCAGCGCGGGCGCGGCGCAGGCTCGGGCGGGTGGTGTGGATGAACATGCAGCCGTCGCTGATCAGGTCGTGGCTGAACAGCCCGCAGAAAATCGAGTTGTACCAGGTCTCGGACAGTTCATCGTCGAAGCGCAGGTCGATGACGCTGATGTAGGCACTTTTCACCAGTGGCCAGCAGCTGACGTTCATCAGCGTTTCATCATCGAAGTATTCGCCCAGGCGAGCGATGGTTTCGCCGACCTTTTCTTCGTAGAGATTGATCCGCGCCGCCGACGCCGTTTGCGTCTCCTGCCAGCGCGCCTGCTCGAAACGCTCCCGGGCGCCGTCGGTGATCCGCCGGAAATGCTCGCGGTAATCGTCAAAGCCATCGAGGATCATGCGGGCGATGTCGGTGGCTGGCCATGGCTGCGGCATAGATGAGACCTCGGCGTGCGTGGGGAAATCTGTGCCTGAGCTTAGCCACGGAAGCGGCCGCAGGTGAAGTGCAATTTCTGCCAAATCCACGTCAGAGTTGTAAAGCGGCACAGTTTTTAGCAAAGTTTTTTTAATCGACCGTTCGGTCAGTTAATCACCTCAGCGGTCCTTCTTGCCGCCCTGCCCCAGCCCGCGAATTCTCTGGTCTTCCAATCCAATACCTGACAGACACTTCTAGTCCGCGGCTTTGCTGCGCCTGAGCGGACCGCCAGCGACAACTCCAGATTGGTCTTACCAAAATAGTGGCACTTTGATATACACCCCGCCATCACCCCCTCATAACAAGATCCTCGCTGACGAGGACGACCTCCCCCTAAAAGATCAAGGAGCACACTGATGTCTATCCGGAATCTGCGCATAGGTTTGCGCGCCAGTTTGAGCTTTGCTGTTTTGGCCGGTCTGCTGGTGGTGGTCGGCCTGTTCGGTCTGGGCCAGATGAAAACCCTGCGCGAGAGTGCAGCAGTGATTGAAGAATCATGGATGCCGAGCATCGAGAGTATTCATGACGCGGCGGCGAACATCGCCAGCATTCGCCTCGAATCCTTGCGCCTGATCACCAGCACCCAGCCTGCCGTGCGCGACAGAAGCAAAGGCATCATCAAGGCGCAGCGCGAAGAATTGCTCAAGCGCCTTGCCGATCACAAAGCCCTGCTCACCAGCGAGAAAGAACGGCTGATGCTCGACGGCTTGAATGCCAACACCGCCAAGTACATGAGCATCCTCGAACAGATCATCGGCCAGATCGACGCCGGGCAAAGTGAACAGGCCTACACGCGCCTTAACAATGAACTGGCACCACAGGGAGCGCTACTCGACAAAACCCTCGAGCAGATGATCGCGTTCAATCAGCAAGGTGCCGACGCCGCCGCCGATGCCGCCGCAGCCATGTACCAACGGGCATTGTGGATTGTCGCGACCATCATCGTGGTGGCCCTGATTGCCACATTGCTGCTGGCCTGGCAGTTGACGCGCAGCATCACCACCCCGATCAATCAGGCACTGGATGTGGCGCGGCGCATTGCCGCCGGAGACCTCAGCGGCCAGATCGTCAGCAGCGGTAAAGATGAGGCTGCGCATCTGCTCGACGCCTTGGCCGAGATGCAGGGCAATCTGCGCTCGACCATTCGCGGCATCAGCGAATCGGCGCAGCAATTGGCTTCCGCAGCCGAGGAAATGAGTTCGGTGATGGAGCAAAGCACCCGAGGCCTGCAACAGCAGAACGATCAGATCGAACAAGCCGCCACCGCGGTCACCGAGATGAGCACGGCGGTGGACGAAGTCGCGGCCAACGCGGTGTCCAGCGCCGAGGCGTCTGCCGCGTCGAACGAGGACAGCAAGCACGGTCATGTCCAAGTCAGCGAAACCATCAGTTCGATTCAGGAATTGGTCGACGCCGTACTCGGCGCTTCTGCACAAGCCGAGGGCCTGGCCACGCAGGCACAAGACATCAGCAAAGTGCTGGAAGTGATTCGCGGGATTGCCGGGCAGACCAATCTGCTGGCGCTCAATGCGGCGATCGAAGCGGCACGCGCCGGTGAAGCCGGGCGCGGTTTCGCGGTGGTCGCCGATGAAGTGCGTTCGCTGGCACAACGCACGCAGAATTCCACCGAAGAAATCGAGCTGATGATCAGCAGCATCCAGCAAGGCACCGGGGCAACAGTGGGTGCGTTGCAGAGCAGTGCCGAGCAGGCCGGACAGACGTTACGCCGCGCCAACAGCGCAGGTCATGCGCTGGAGAAGATCACCGCGTCGATCTCGCAGATCAACCAACGCAATCTGGTGATCGCCAGCGCTGCCGAACAACAGGCCTTGGTGGCGCGTGAAGTCGATCAGAATCTGGTGACCATCCGCGACCTCTCGACTCAAACCGCCGCCGGCGCCACCCAGACCTCGGCCGCAAGCCAGGAACTGTCGCGTCTGGCCGTCGACCTTAACGGCCTGGTGACACGCTTTGTGATCTGAACGGACAGTTGCATGCCCGAATAGCGGTTGCCTTCGTCAGGGCGCTCGGCAACACTCTCGTCCCGATCAAGGAAGGAGACCCGCCGTGAGCCCTGTCGATATTTTCCGTATGTTGTCGCTGGCGGCCATCTGGGGCGCGAGTTTTCTGTTCATGCGCATTATTGCACCGGTGGTCGGCACGATCCCGACCGGATTCTTTCGCGTCTCGATTGCGGCCGTTGGCCTGCTGGTGATCCTCGGGCTGATGCGCGTGCGCTGGGATTTCAAAGGCAAACTGAAAACCGTGATGCTGCTGGGCGTGATCAATTCGGGTATTCCGGCGACGCTGTACTCCGTTGCGGCCCAGGTGTTGCCGGCCGGTTACTCGGCGATTTTCAATGCCACCACGCCGTTGATGGGCGTGCTGATTGGCGGGTTGTTCTTCAGTGAAAAACTCACTGCTGCCAAGCTGGGTGGGGTGTTCCTCGGCCTGTTCGGCGTTGGCGTGCTGACCCGCGCCGGCCCTGTGGCGTTCGACTTGCACCTGTTGATGGGCGCCCTCGCCTGTTTGCTCGCGACCACTTGCTATGGTTTTGCCGGTTTCCTCGCGCGGCGCTGGCTGGATCAGGCCGGCGGGCTGGACAGCCGTCTGTCGGCGCTGGGCAGCATGCTCGGCGCGACGTTGTTCCTGTTGCCGCTGTTTACCTACAGCGTGATTACCGCGCCGCCGGTCAGTTGGGGCGGCTGGAATGTCTGGCTGTCGCTGCTGGGCCTGGGCCTCGGTTGCACGGCGTTCGCCTACATCATTTATTTCCGCCTGCTCAGTTCGATCGGGCCGGTGAAATCGATGACGGTGACCTTTATGATTCCGCCGTTCGGCGTGCTGTGGGGCGCGTTGCTGCTGGATGAGCCGCTGTCGATGGCGCACATTTATGGCGGGGTGTTGATTGCGGCGGCGTTGTGGCTGGTGTTGAAGCCGGCGGCGGTGAAACCTTCTCAGGTGACAGCCCGTTAGACGTCTGGCGCTGCTGAAATGGCTATCGCGAGCAGGCTCACTCCTACAGGGGAATGCATTCCAATGTGGGAGTGAGCCCGCCTGTCAGCTAGTCGGTTTTACGGAATACAAACGCCAGACCGACAATGATCAACAGCATCCCCAGCACACTCAACACCGCCAGACGATTGCCGAAAATCAAATAGTCCATCACCGCCGTCACCGCTGGCACCAGGTAAAACAGACTGGTGACGTTGACCAGATTGCCCCGTGCGATCAGCCGATACAGCAACAGCGTCGCCAGCACTGAGACCACCAGCCCCATCCACAACACCGGCACGATAAAACCTGTGCTGTGCTCAAAGTGGAACGGCTGGAACGGTACGAAAATCCCGCACAGCAACAGCCCGGCCAGATACTGCACCGGCAGTGTGCCGAGGGGATTTTCCGTGATGCGCTTCTGCATGATCGAGCCAAGCGTCATGCTCGCCAGCGCCAGCAACCCGAACAACATTCCCGCCCAGGACATCCCGGCCAGACCGATGCCTTGGTAAACCACCATGATCAGACCCGCCAGCCCCAGCGCCAGCCCGAACATCCGGCTCGCCGAGCGTTGCCGTTCCATCAACACCACCGTGAGAATCGGCTGCACACCCATGATGGTCGCCATCACCCCCGGGGTGACTTTGCTGTTCAGTGCCAGCAGATAGAAAATCTGATAAGCCCCTAACAACACCACGCCGGTGGCGATCGCATAAAGCATTGGTTTGCCGTCCTTGGGCAACTTCAGTTTGAGCAACGGCGCCAGCAGTACCAATCCGCACAAGGCGATCGCAAAGCGAATCAGCAGAAAGGCAAACGGTGAAGCATGGGCCAGGCCCCATTTGGAGAAGATCGCGCCGCTGCTCCACAGCAGAACGAACAGGCTCGTGGACATCGCCGCGAGCGCGGATTTTTTCGACAGGACAAACATGAATACCACCTGTAGTCAGGCAAGAAGCCAACTCAGCCGAAGCTGAAATTCAGTAGGTTTTTCTGGCGGGCGCAGGGGTCAGCAAAAACTGCCAATCAGCCCGAAACGCCAACGCCCGGCGGTGATACGACTGCGCACACCGGCGTGCTACTGACAGGTGGAGGGTAATGACTGATCTGCTTGGGCTGCTGATTCCCGCACGGCACGACGCCAGCGTTGACCGCTGAATCGACTACCGCGTTGATGAGGGATGCAGGCATTGGCGCAGATCTTTTTTGAAGGGTTGGAGGGTGAGGCATACGACTCACGTGCGCCGACTATAACCAGCGGGCGACATGGATTGCAATGATTTGGACAAAGGGCCAGTAGCGACGGATGCATGAGAGCTGAATAGGCTGTTGAGCAACGGCTACACCTATCGATGGGGAGACATGGAATGCTCGAAATCATATGCCAAGAGAACGGACGTATTTGCGGTATCAGTTGTATCGGTCAGAGGCTAGAAAGGCGGCTAGTATCACCACCAAGAGAATGCTTTTTCATGAGGGAGCAGACTTTTCGAAAGTACGCTTCGAACCCATCGATACTCAGGCAATAAATGCTTTTGAGCTTTGGGATAACCCGCATTTTTCCTGGGGAGAGGTCGTCACCTGGAAGACCCGAGAACCCTTGTCTCTCGATGTCGCGATCTGGTTTGAACAAGAGCTTTGCGGGCTGTGTTTTGTCATTCCAAACAATAGCCGTCAGCGAATTCGAATCGTGCGGCTAGAGGGAAGACCAGGGGAAGCGCATCCACTTAAAAACCGTATCGCGGCGTTGGCGATGTTGGCCATTGACGAATTTGCCCAAATTATTGGCAGCAGATTGATTGAAGTTCAGGAGCCCATGCAAGGAGCCATTCCGAAATATAGACAGCTCGGCTTCACATTTGATTTGGATGGCCGCCTTGTGCTCGCAGTGGAGGATTAGTATTGTGAAAACTGTTCAATTAATGATCAGCGAGGGCAAAAAAATGCGTAAGGTTGTTAAAAAAGCCCCCTCAAGGAAGCGATCACGCAAAGCCGATGAAAAGCTGGGTGATTTCGTGTTATCCACCAACCAGCAACGGTTTCTGCAAGTTCTGGTCGATGGCATTGACGTGGATGAACCCAACGTTCTCGCTGGACGACGCTGATTCGCAGACAATAAAAAACCGCTCACAAGGAGCGGTTTTTTATTGCCTGATCCAGCCTCAACCAAACAGCCAATACCCCAACAACGTCAACACCACCACCGCCAACACCGGCCGCATCACGCGGTAGGCCTTCGGATGACGGCGTTTCCACTGTTTGACCACGCCACTGAACTTGTCGCTGAAGCTCTTGCTCCAGGCGTAGGCCTGGTTGATACCGCCGACGCGCTCGTCATCAAGGTTCTGCGGTGCGGTGGCGCGGCCGAGCCAGGCGCTGATGGAGCGGTTGATGCGGGTCATCAAGCGGTTGCTCAGCGGACGCTCGACGTCGCAGAACAGGATTACCCGAGTCTGCTCGGTTTCATTCTTGACCCAATGCACGTAGGTCTCGTCGAACATCACGTCTTCGCCGTCACGCCAGGCGTAGACCTGACCATCAACGAAGATCCGGCAATCGTCGGAGTTCGGCGTCGATAAGCCGAGGTGGTAACGCAGGGAGCCGGCGAACGGATCACGGTGCGGGTTCAAGTGGCTGCCACCCGGCAACAGCGCGAACATCGCGCCTTTGACGTTGGGAATCGCACTGACCAGCGCCACGGTTTTCGGGCACAGGGTTTCAGCCGACGGCAGTGGTTTGTCGTACCACTTGAGGTAGAAACGCTTCCAGCCCTTCTTGAAGAACGAGCCGAAACCGGCGTCGTTGTTCTTTTCTGCCGCGCGAATATAACCCTCGTCGAACAGATGCATGGCCTCGTCGCGAATGGTTTCCCAATTGTCGCGCAGCACGTCCAGTTCCGGAAACTTGCTGCGATCCAGATAGGGCTTGGACGGCACACCGGAGAACAGGTACATCAGGGCGTTGTACGGGGCGAACAGCGCCGAGTGGTTGACGAACTGGCGCAGAACCGGCAAACGCGCCTTGCCGCGCAAATGCACATAGAGGATGCTGCCCACAAACAGCAGCAACACCGACACCTTGGCGGCTAACGAAAAGGTCATCAACGACTCCTTGAATAAAAACAACGCTGCGCAATGCCCTTTACCCGGCATGGCAGCCGGCCATGATAAACACTACCGGCCTCGGGCAAAACCCGCCTTACAAGATTCAGTGTTAAGAATTGCGCAACAAAGCATTTATTAGCATAACCATCCTGAACCCCGGCTGATCTGAATCAACTGGATTACTGCTGAGTCTCCTGCTCAGTGAACAGATCGCTGAACAACATGCTCGACAGATAACGCTCGCCGGAGTCCGGCAGAATCACGACGATGGTCTTGCCCTGCATTTCTGGCGTCTCGGCCAGACGCACCGCCACCGCCATCGCCGCACCGCAGGAAATACCGCACAAAATCCCTTCTTCCTGCATCAACCGCAGGGCCATGGCCTTGGACTCTTCGTCGGTGACCTGCTCGACCCGGTCAACCATCGACAGATCCAGGTTCTTCGGCACAAAGCCAGCACCGATCCCCTGAATTTTGTGCGGGCTTGGTTTGATCTCTTCACCCGCCAACGCCTGGGTGATCACGGGTGACGACATTGGCTCCACGGCCACCGAGAGAATCGGTTTGCCCTGGGTATTCTTGATATACCGCGAAACGCCCGTGATGGTTCCGCCGGTGCCGACGCCCGCCACGAGTACGTCGACGGCGCCGTCGGTGTCGTTCCAGATTTCAGGACCGGTGGTCTTTTCGTGAATCGCCGGGTTGGCCGGGTTATCGAACTGCGCCGGCATGAAATATTTGTCGGCATCGCTGGCGACGATTTCGGCAGCTTTCTCGATCGCGCCTTTCATGCCCTTGGCCGGCTCGGTCAACACCAATTCGGCGCCCAGAGCCTTGAGAACCTTGCGGCGCTCGATACTCATTGAGGCCGGCATGGTCAGCATCAATTTGTAACCACGGGCCGCAGCGACGAACGCCAGGCCGATCCCCGTGTTGCCCGACGTAGGTTCGACAATGGTCATGCCCGGCTTGAGTTTGCCGCTGCTTTCGGCGTCCCAGATCATGTTGGCGCCGATCCGGCACTTGACCGAATAACCGGGGTTGCGCCCCTCGATCTTGGCCAGAATGGTCACGCCACGCGGTGCGATGCGGTTGATCTGCACCAGCGGCGTATTACCGATGGAATGGGCGTTGTCAGCGAAAATACGGCTCATGGCTGGGTCCTTATGCAGCGTTGAATTCAGCCTTCCAAGGTATGCCTGTTGCCTGGCGCAGTCCAGTCGGGTCGAACGACTGCGCGACGTAACAGTCAATCGCTTACATCGTCAGGGAATTGCCGTCATGAAGCGTCGCTACAGTTGGCCACTAGGGATTTTCGCCGTCGTCGTTGTGCTGCTGATCGCGCTGCACATCGCTTTGCCTTACATGGTGCGCGACTACCTGAACGGCAAACTGGCAGACATGGGTGACTACCGAGGCCAGATCACTGATGTCGATCTGGCCCTTTGGCGCGGCGCCTACAAGATCAATGGGCTAAAGATCGTCAAGGTCGACGGCAAGGTACCGGTACCGTTCGTCAATGCACCGCTGATCGATCTGGCGGTCAGTTGGCATTCGCTGTGGTACGACCATGCCGTCGTCGCACAAGTGAAATTCGTCAAACCTGAAGTCAACTTCGTCGACGGTGGTGCTAACAAGCAGAACTCTCAAACCGGTCAAGGCACCGACTGGCGCGCACAACTGGGCAAATTGCTGCCGATTACCCTCGACGAGGTCCAGATTCACGAAGGCAAAATCAGTTTCCGCAATTTCAATTCCAAGCCACCGGTCAACATGAATGCCACCAACGTCGAAGCCAGCATCTATAACCTGACCAACGTGGTCGACAAACAGGGCAAACGCGATGCCCGCTTCGAAGGCAAGGCGCTGTTGCTGGGTCATGCGCCGCTGGAAACCACTGCCACGTTCGACCCGCTAAGCAACTTCGAAGACTTCCAGTTCCGCCTGCGCGCCAAAGACATCGAACTCAAAAGCATGAACGACTTCGCCTCGGCCTACGGCAAGTTCGACTTCAACGCCGGCCACGGTGATGTGGTGATCGAAGCACAGGCCAAAAAAGCCCAAGTCAACGGCTACATCAAACCACTGCTGCGTGACGTCGAAGTGTTCAACTGGCAGCAGGACGTGGAAAACAAGAACAAGAGCATCTTCCGCTCGGTCTGGGAGGCCATCGTCGGCGGCTCGGAAACCGTGCTGAAGAATCAGGCGAAAAACCAGTTCGCCACCAAGGTCGAACTCAGCGGCAACGTACATCAGCAAAATATCAGCGCATTCGAAGCGTTTTTGCAGATTTTGCGCAATGGTTTCATACAGGCATTCAATGCGCGGTATGAACGGCCGAAGCCGGATGCGGGTTAGTTTTTTTAATGGGAGACCCATTCCCTCGCCACAACCGTGTTGTCTGGCGTCAGGCCGAGACCGAGTCACCATGTGACGCCCCATTCAGAGACTGAATAAGCCGTCTGCGTTCACAGTCGACCGGGCCGCGCGTTATAGTCGGGCATTCGATTATTTCGCCCCCGCCCTGCCCGTCAGGTCGGCGTTACCGTTCGAGGATTAGCAGATGAAGTTCGAAGGCACCCAGGCCTACGTCGCCACCGATGACCTGAAGCTGGCGGTCAACGCCGCTATCACCCTGGAGCGGCCGCTGCTGGTCAAGGGCGAGCCGGGCACCGGCAAGACCATGCTCGCCGAGCAACTGGCCGAATCGTTCGGCGCCAGGTTGATCACCTGGCACATCAAGTCCACCACCAAGGCCCATCAGGGTCTCTACGAGTACGATGCGGTCAGCCGTCTGCGCGATTCGCAATTGGGCAACGAAAAAGTCCACGACGTGCGCAACTACTTGAAGAAGGGCAAGCTCTGGGAGGCGTTCGAGTCCGAGGAGCGGGTCATTCTGCTGATCGACGAAATCGACAAGGCCGACATCGAGTTCCCCAACGACTTGCTGCAAGAACTCGACAAGATGGAGTTCTACGTTTACGAAATCGACGAGACCATCAAGGCCAAGAAACGTCCGATCATCATCATTACCTCCAACAACGAGAAAGAGCTGCCGGACGCTTTCCTGCGCCGCTGCTTCTTCCACTACATCGCCTTCCCCGACCGCACCACCCTGCAGAAAATCGTCGACGTGCACTACCCGGACATCAAGAAGGATCTGGTCAGCGAAGCGCTGGACGTGTTCTTCGACGTGCGCAAGGTACCGGGTCTGAAGAAGAAGCCGTCGACCTCGGAGCTGGTCGACTGGCTGAAGCTGCTGATGGCCGACAACATCGGCGAAGCGGTGCTGCGCGAACGTGATCCGACCAAAGCGATTCCGCCGCTGGCCGGTGCGCTGGTGAAGAACGAACAGGACGTGCAACTGCTTGAGCGCCTGGCGTTCATGAGCCGGCGCGGCACCCGCTAAGAGGCTGATGCCATGTTGCTCAACCTGTTCAATGAAATGCGCGCCGCCAAGGTGCCGGTGTCGGTGCGCGAACTGCTCGACCTGATCAACGCGCTGAAACAGCGCGTGACCTTCGCCGACATGGACGAGTTCTATTACTTGTCGCGGGCGATTCTGGTGAAGGACGAACGCCATTTCGACAAGTTCGACCGTGCGTTCGGCGCCTACTTCAATGGCCTGGAAAAACTCGACGATCACTTGCAGGCGCTGATTCCCGAAGACTGGTTGCGCAAGGAATTCGAGCGTTCGCTGACTGACGAGGAACGCGCGCAGATCCAGTCCCTCGGCGGTCTGGACAAGCTCATCGAAGAATTCAAGAAGCGCCTGGAAGAACAGAAGGAACGCCACGCCGGCGGCAACAAGTGGATCGGCACCGGCGGCACCAGTCCGTTCGGCTCCGGCGGCTTCAACCCGGAAGGGATTCGGGTCGGCGATGCCGGCAAACGCCAGGGCAAAGCGGTGAAGGTCTGGGATCAGCGCGAGTACAAGAACCTCGATGATTCGGTGGAGCTGGGCACGCGCAACATCAAAGTGGCCCTGCGCCGCCTGCGCAAATTCGCCCGTCAGGGCGCAGCGGAAGAACTGGATATCGACGGCACCATCGACCATACCGCCAAGGATGCCGGTCTGCTGAACATCCAGATGCGCCCGGAACGACGCAACACGGTGAAGCTGTTGTTGCTCTTCGACATCGGCGGCTCGATGGACGCCCATGTGAAGATCTGCGAGGAGTTGTTCTCGGCCTGCAAGACCGAGTTCAAGCATCTGGAGTATTTCTACTTCCACAACTTCATTTATGAATCGGTGTGGAAGAACAACATGCGCCGTACCTCCGAACGTACCTCGACCCAAGACCTGCTGCACAAGTACGGCGCCGACTACAAAGTGATCTTCATCGGTGACGCCGCCATGGCGCCTTATGAAATCACCCAGGCCGGCGGCAGCGTCGAACACTGGAACGAAGAGCCGGGTTACGTGTGGATGCAGCGTTTCATGGAGAAGTACAAGAAGCTCATCTGGATCAACCCGTACCCGAAAGACACCTGGGGCTATACCTCATCGACCAATATCGTGCGCGATTTGATCGAGGATCAGATGTATCCGTTGACGTTGCGCGGGCTTGAGGAAGGGATGCGCTTTTTGTCCAAATAATCTGTTTTGTCAGTAATGGCCCCTTCGCGAGCAGGCTCGCTCCCACATTGGAATGTATTTCAATTGTGGGAGCGAGCCTGCTCCGGGCGGCGTTCCGGCGAAGCTTTTAGCTACTCAGAAAACGCTGCAGATATTCGAGATGCTCACGGTGCGCGGCGTCTTGCACCACCGGCCGCAACCGCACCTGCGCCCCCGGCAGACACTGCGCCAACCGTGCCAGTGCCAGCGGCGTCAACGCCCCTAACCGTGGATACCCGCCAATCGTCTGCCGATCATTGAGCAGCACAATCGGCTGCCCGTCCGGCGGTACCTGCACCGCGCCCAACGGAATCCCTTCGGAAATCATCGGCTGGCCCTGATACTGCAACGCCTTGCCCAGCAAGCGAATACCCATGCGATCAGCGCGGCTGTCCAGCATCCAGGCGCTGTTGAACACGTCAAACAGACTCTGTCCGCTGAACTCGCCGATCTGTGCACCAAGCACCAGATCCAGAGGCGCGGTCGATTTCAAATCCGGTCGTAAACCCAAAGGCACCTCGCGAACCAACAGCGATTCACCGCGATAACTCAGCGTCGCGCCCTTGACCAACGGCAGGCCCATGCCGTCCAGCCCACCGAGTTCTTCACGCACAACCGTGGCGCTACTGCCCAACACCTTCGGCGCTTCGAAGCCACCGGGCGCCGCCAGGTATGCCCGGGCGCCGAGCAAAGGCTGCGTGAACTGCAACTTCTGCCCTTTGCTCAATTTGAAACTGCACCACGGCGCCAACGGCTGCCCGTCAATCTGCGCTCCAAGATTCGCCCCCGCCAGCGCCAGCAAGCAGTCGTCCTCCGCGATGACGGTAAATCCGCCGAGGGTGATTTCGATCACCGGCACATCCAAGCCGTTGCCTAACAACCAATTGGCCCAGCTCATCGAGCACCAGTCTGCCGACCCGCCCTGAGTCACGCCCAGATGCCGCACGCCAAAACGTCCCGCGTCCTGCAACAGACACAGCGGCGTACTTGCCTCAATCCTCAGTCGGCTCATGCCTGCACCTCCAGTGGCGTGTCATCGCCGCCCAGATTGATGAACTCGGCATGACTGACCGCTTCGAATCGCACCGTGTCACCCGGTTGCATCAGGCTGTAGCCATCGCGATCGCGGTCGAACAGTTTTGCCGGGGTGCGGCCAATCAGGTTCCAGCCACCGGGGGATACCACCGGGTAGGCCGCCGTTTGCCGCTCGGCAATGCCGACGCTGCCGGCAGCGACTTTCTTGCGGGGTGTGTTCAGACGTGGCGCGGCCAGAACCTCTTCGACCAGTCCCATGAAGGCGAAGCCCGGGGCAAAACCGAGGGCGAACACCTGATACTCCCGCGCACTGTGCCGCCGGATCACCTCCGCCAGCGCCAGACCGCTGCGCTCGGCGAGCAGGCTCAACTCAGGGCCGACGCTCAAGTCATACCAGACCGGCAGCACATGGCACTGGCCAGCGGCTCGCGCATTCGGCGACAGGTCGATCAACGCTTCGGCGATCAATTCCCGCGCCTGGTTCGGGCTCAGTGCAGTCAGATCGTAGTGCACCATCAACGTCGTGTAAGACGGCACCAGATCAATCAGTTGCTTGCCGAATGCCGCACGCAAACGCTCACTGGCAGCGAGCATCCACGGCATGTTGGCTTCGGCGATTTCATCGAACAGACGCAGCATCAGACAATCCAGTGCCACCACTTCAACCCTTGGGTTCATGAGGCACGCTGCTGATTCAAGGCCTCGCGAATGCGCTGCACGGCGGCTACTGAACTGGCATTGTCGCCGTGTACGCAGAGGGTATTGGCGTGCAGAAGCAAGGCGCTGCCGTCGCTGGCGGTGAGGTTGTCGCCACGGGCAATGGTCAGGGCTTGCTCGATGATTTTTTCCGGGTCGTGATGCACCGCGCCCGGCAGTTGCCGTGAAACCAGTTTGCCGGCGCTGTCGTAAGCGCGATCGGCAAAGGCTTCGAACCACAGGGTCACGCCATACTCATCGCCGATCTGCTGCGCTGTCGAGTTGTCGCGTGTGGCCATCAGCATCAACGGCAGGCTGCGATCGTAAGCGGCCACCGCCTGCACCACCGCACGCAATTGCGCCGGGTTGGCCATCATGTCGTTGTACATCGCGCCATGGGGTTTGACGTAACTGACGCGCCCGCCCTGGGCTTTGCAAATGCCGTCGAGGGCACCGATCTGGTAATGCAGGATGTCCTGCAGCTCTTGCGCGGAGTACGCCATCGAGCGGCGGCCGAAACCGACCAGATCCTGATAGGCCGGGTGTGCGCCGATTTGCACGCCGTGGCTCAGGGCCAGGCTGACGGTCTTGCGCATGATGCTCGGATCGCCGGCGTGGAAACCACAGGCCACGTTGGCGCAATCGATGAAGGGCATGACCTCGGCGTCCAGACCCATGGTCCAGCTGCCGAAGCTCTCGCCAATGTCGCAATTCAATAGCAGGCGGCTCACGGTGAACACTCCTGTAGGTGCTTTTCTTTTTATCTGTAGGACTTTGCTGCGCAGGTTATCAGTTACTGCGCATCGAGTTGCTTGCCGCGGGTTTCCGGCAGGCTCAACGCCGCGATAATCACCACGCCGTAAGACACCGCTGCAAATGCGCCAATGCCGACGCTCAACGGTACTTTCTGGCTGAGCAGGCCGATCAGCAGCGGAAACAAGGCTGCCAGCGCGCGGCCGATGTTGTAGCAGAAGCCCTGCCCCGAACCGCGGATTCGCGTAGGAAACAGTTCAGTCAGAAACGCGCCCATACCGCTGAAAATCCCCGAAGCAAAGAAGCCTAGCGGGAAGCCCAGCCACAGCATCACGCCGTTGCTCACTGGCAGTTGCGTATAAAGCAGAACGATGGTGAACGAGCCGACCGCGAAGAGGATGAAGTTCTTCTTACGCCCCAGCAGGTCGGTGAGATAAGCGCTGATCACATAGCCGACGTAGGAGCCGACAATCACCATCGCCAGATAACCACCCGTGCCGAGTACGCTCAAGCCGCGTTCGTTTTTCAGAAAGGTCGGTAGCCAGGAAGTGATCGCGTAATAGCCGCCCAGCGCACCGGTGGTCAGCAGTGAAGCGCGCAACGTGGTGAAGAGCATGCCGGGGGCGAAGATCTCGTAGAACTTCGACTGAGTCTCCGGCGTTTGTTGGGCTTTGGCCTCGCGATAGATCTCCGGATCCTTGACCAGACGACGGACGAAAATCACAAAAATCGCCGGCACGATGCCGAGGATGAACAGTGCGCGCCAGGCGTCTTCCGGCGGCAACACCGAGAACAACAGCGCGTACAGAATCGCCGTCAGCCCCCAACCCAGTGCCCAACCGGATTGCACCATGCCCACCGCTTTGCCACGGTCCTTGGCGCGGATCACCTCGCCGATCAGTACCGCACCGGCGGTCCATTCGCCGCCGAAACCGAAGCCCATCAACGTGCGCGCGATCAGCAATTGTTCGTAGTTTTGCGCGAAGCCGCAGAGGAACGTGAAGAAGGCGAACCACAACACGGTGAGTTGCAGAGTGCGCACGCGACCGATGCGGTCAGAGAGAATCCCGGCGACCCAACCGCCGATGGCTGAAGCGATCAGCGTGCTGGTATGAATCAGCCCCGCTTCGCCGGTGGTGATGCCCCACATCGCAATCAGCGTCGGCACGACGAAGCTGAGCATCTGCGTGTCCATGCCGTCCAGACCGTAGCCGATCTTGCAGCTCCAGAACGTGCGGCGCTCCTGCTGGTTGATGTTGCGATACCAATCGAACGGCCCCGGACGCGCCGTTGCCTTGGGTACTTCTAGGGTGTCGGGAGCACGCATGGCTTATCTCCGCAGGTTTTTATTGGTCTTGTTCGTAGCCCCGACGACGCCTATCGTGGGGACCGGATGCGTCGATTTTTCGTCGCGCGGCCCTGCTGCGTCCAACGAATAAAAACCCGCCTTAGCCATAAGAAAAATTTGTCACCCGAGCCTTGCCCATGAACCTGAAGTTTCTCGAGACCTTTGTCTGGGTCGCCCGACTGAAGAGTTTTCGCCTGACCGCCGACAAGCTGTTCACCACTCAGGCGTCGATTTCCAGCCGCATTGCGGTGCTGGAAGGCGAGCTGGGGGTGAAGCTGTTTCTGCGCGATTCGCGCGGTGTCAGCCTGACGCCCGAAGGTCTGAAAGTGCTGGAGTATGCCGAGCAGATGCTCGACACGATGTCTGCACTCAAGCAATCGATCGAGACCCGCTCAAGCAAGGTCGGCCGTGTACGTATCGGCGTGATGGACACGGTGATTCACACTTGGCTCAGCCCGTTGGTGGCACAGATGACCGATCTGTATCCGCGAGTGGAAATCGAACTGGTGGCGGATACCTCGTTGAACCTCTGCGATCAGCTGCAAAAAGGTTTTCTCGACATCGTTCTGCAAACCGACCTGATCCGCCATGAAAGCGTGCGCAGTCTGGAGCTGGCCAGTCATCCGTTGGGCTGGATTGTGGCCAGTAACTCAATCTACAACCGCGATTACGCTGACCTTGCCGAACTGGCCCAGGAACGGATCATCACCTACTCGAAAAACTCCCGGCCGCATCAGGACCTCCTCGCATTGATGCAGGCCAACGGCGTGCTGACGCCACGGCTCAATTGTGTGAATTCGGTGTCGGCGATCACGCGGTTGCTGCGCGATGGGTTTGGTATTGGCGTGCTGCCACCCGTGTTAGTGGCTGAGGAATTGGCGCGGGGCGAGTTGACCTTGCTCGACATCGATCAGCGACCGCCGAACCTGCAGGTGGTGGTGTCGTGGCGGGTGGGGGTTGAGTGGGTCGAGGAGATTGTGACGTTGTGTCAGCAGGTGTTGGCGGGGTATGCGCACAAAGTCGGCAAGGACTACATCACCCTCACTGACTGACACTTTGTGGCGAGGGAGCTTGCTCCCGCTGGAGTGCGAAGCGCTCCCCTGCATTCTTTCTGAATTAACGCATGTAGCGGATTACGACTGCTGCGCAGCCGAACGGGGATAAATCCCCTCGCCACAAAAGCCTCTCACCACAGGACCCTGTGAAAGTCTTAGAGGCCGCGCACGTCGCGGTCTTCGATCGGTCGGCTCTGGCGCAGGCGGCGGCCACCGAGAACCACCCAGTCGATCAAACGGAACAGGCACTCGATACCGAACGACAACAACAGCGCACCGCTCATGCCCCAGATCATGGCTTCCGGGGTCAGCAGGATCTGATAGCTGTAGCCACTCCAGGTTTCCTTGCGAATATCCGGGTCGGCGGCCAGCACCACTTGCAGGAAGCGGATGTACCACGGGCCCTGCATCGCCTGGAACTGTTTATCCAGCGCAACCTGACGATTGAGCAAAGTGTTCAGGCTGTCGGCATCGCTGCGGAATATCGGGTCTTCACTGGCGCGATAATGCGCCACCAGCGCCTGCATATCCCCCTTGAAAAACTGCTCGGCCGTGCCCTGAAAACCGCGCAGACCGGTCTGCGCCTCGATCAGGTGCGCCTCGACACGTTTGGCGTAATCGTTGATGAACCCCGGCACCTGGACACCGATCAACAGGCCCGCCGCAAACAACACCAGCCGTACATAACTGAGCAACATGAGGTGCAATCCTTATTCGGTCTTGCCCTGACTGACGCATTCGCCGCGTCGCCACAGGCTCCATTGGCCCGGTTCGTAGCGGGTCCAGGTTTCGTTTTCGGTCAAAGGCTCGGTGGCGATCACCGTGACCACGTCGTTGGGCGTGGTTTCGGCCTGGAAATCGACGATGACATCGACGTCCTTCAGGCGCGCCGGGCCGAACGGTGCGCGGCGGGTGATCTGTGCGAGTTTGGTCGAGCAATAGCAGAACAGCCAGTCGCCATCGCTGAGCAGGCAGTTGAATACGCCTTTGCTGCGGTATTCGGCGCACGCGGCGACCAGATCCGGCAGCAGTTCTTCTATATCGACCGGCTCCGGAAAAGCTGCACGCACGCGGTTGAGCAGATCGCAGAACGCCGCTTCGCTGTCGGTATCACCGACCGGGCGGTAGAAACTCTTGATCGGGGTGAAGTCGGCGAGCTGGCCGTTGTGCGCGAAACACCAGTTGCGCCCCCACAGTTCGCGGACGAACGGGTGAGTGTTGGACAGGCAGACTTTGCCGACGTTGGCCTGGCGGATGTGGCCGATGACCACTTCGCTCTTGATCGGATAACGCTGCACCAGATTGGCAACTTCCGACTCGCAACTCGCCGCTGGATCCTGAAACAGACGCAAGCCACGGCCTTCATAAAAGGCGATACCCCAGCCGTCGCGGTGCGGGCCGGTGCGACCGCCGCGCTGCATCAGGCCGGTGAAGCTGAACACGATATCGGTCGGCACGTTGGCACTCATGCCCAGTAATTCACACATGTGCGGACTCTCGGGTTACAGGCGCGGCTCGACCCGCGTACGCTGCGGATTATTCGGCAGAGGGGGACGGCCATAGCGGTCATCGCCGGCGCCGCCAAACGGTTGATCGTCATCGCGATCATCGGCGCGAGCGGCGGCTTTGGCTGCTTCCGCCTGTTCACGGCGCGCGCGCGAGGCACGCTCGATCGGGAAGCGGATCAGCACGAAAATCAGGTAGATGCCGAACGCGATCATGCCGTACATAAACAGATCGGAGACCGCTCGCCAGGCGTTGTTGCCGACCTTGAAGGCCAGATCCAGCGCAGTAATGGCGATGGACGGCGCAACTTTGGCTTTCACCGGATCAATGATGGTCGGGCTGAACAGCAACACCGCCATCAACACCCGCAGCGGTTCGCGCAACCAGCGCCACATCCAGGTGGTCAGGCGCATCCATACCAACAGGCAGCCCACAGCGGCAAAGGCGTAGAGGCCCCAGGCGATCAGATAGTCGTTCTCGGTCATGGTGTCCATGGCAAGGCAGGCAAAGAGGCGCTTATAGTAACGACTTTTCGCCCGTCAGGCTTGTCCCAATAGACATGCGACCTGTGGGAGTGAGCCTGCTCGCGATGACGGACAGCCTGGCAACATTGATGTTGAATGTGCCGGCCTTATCGCGAGCAGGCTCACTCCTACAGGGTCTGCGACGGTTTCAAGAGCTGCGAAAACCCTATTTCCGTACATTGTCCGAGAGCCTTCCATGCCCCAATCCGCCAACGTCATCAGTGCCCCGATCGCCCACAAGGCTGCCGGCGCCGACCCGTATGCCTGGCTGCAGGAGCGCGACACCGACGTGGTGCTCGATTACCTCAAGGCCGAAAACGCCTACCAGGAAGCGCAAACCGCCGATCAGGCCGAGCTGCGTGAAAGCCTGTTCGAAGAGATCAAGGGCCGGATTCTTGAAACTGACCTGTCCCTGCCCTCGCCTTGGGGGCCATACCTGTATTACACGCGCACCACGGCGGGCGACGAATACGCCCGGCACTACCGCTGCCCGCGTCCGGCGGACGACAGCCTGACCCTCGACGAAAGCCGCGAACAACTGCTGCTCGACCCGAATGTGCTGGCCAATGGTGGTTTCTTCTCACTGGGCGCTTTCAGTATCAGCCCGGACCACCAGCGCCTGGCCTACAGCGTCGACGCCTCGGGCGATGAGATCTACACGCTGTTCGTCAAGGAACTGGCCAACGACAAAGTCAGCGAACTGGAATTCGAAGACTGCGACGGCAGCATGACCTGGGCCAATGACAGCCTGACCCTGTTTTTTGGTGTACTCGATGACACCCATCGCCCGCACAAACTGTTCCGCTATCGCCTCGACGGCACCGCTGCCGAAGAAGTGTTCCACGAGGCGGATGGGCGTTTCTTCCTGCACTGCTACCGTTCCAGCTCCGAGCAGCAATTGCTGTTGTCGCTGGGCAGCAAGACCACCAGCGAAGTCTGGGCGCTCGACGCCAACCAGCCGCACCTGCCGTTCACCTGCCTGGCGCCACGGGTCGAGGATCATGAATACGATGTCGATCACGGCCTGCTCGATGGCGTGTGGACGTGGTTTATCCGCACCAACCGTGACGGCATCAATTACGCCCTGTATCAGGCGCCGGACACCGGCACCGCGCCGACTGAAACCGAGTGGCAAAACCTGATCCCCCACAGCGATACAGTGATGCTCGATGGAGTCAGCCTGAACAGCGAGGCGATGACCCTGAGCCTGCGCGAAGGTGGCTTGCCGATCATCGAAGTTCACCCACACGGACTGACGCCTTATCGCGTGCAATTGCCGGACGCGGCCTACAGCCTCTATGTGCAAAACAGCCTGGAATTTGAGAGCGACCGCATTCGCCTGCGCTACGAGGCGTTGAACCGCCCGGCGCAGGTGCGCCAACTGATCCTCGCCAGCGGCGAGCAAACGGTGTTGAAAGAAACCCCGGTACTCGGCCCGTTCGACGCCGACGCCTACGTCAGCCAGCGCCTATGGGCGACTGCACCGGACGGCACGCAAGTGCCAATCAGTCTGGTGATGAAACGTGAAATGGTCGGCAAAGCGGTGCCGCTGTATCTGTACGGTTACGGCGCTTACGGCTCAAGCCTTGATCCGTGGTTCTCCCACGCGCGCCTGAGCCTTTTGGATCGCGGCATGGCCTTCGCCATTGCACACGTGCGTGGCGGCGGTGAGTTGGGCGAAGCCTGGTATCGCGCCGGCAAGCAGGAGCACAAGCACAACACCTTCAGCGACTTCATTGCCTGCGCCGAGTTCTTGATCCTCAACGGCATCACCACTGCCGACAAACTGGCGATCAGTGGCGGCAGCGCTGGTGGTTTGCTGATTGGTGCCGTGCTTAACCAGCGTCCGGATCTGTTCGGCGTGGCGATCGCTGAAGTCCCATTCGTCGACGTGCTCAACACCATGCTCGACCCGGATCTACCGCTGACCGTCACCGAGTACGACGAGTGGGGCAATCCCGAAGAGCCGGAGGTTTACGAGCGGATCAAGGCTTACGCACCGTACGAAAACGTCAGCGCACAGAATTATCCGGCGACACTGGTGATCGCCGGCTACAACGACAGCCGCGTGCAGTACTGGGAAGCGGCCAAGTGGGTGGCGAAATTGCGCGCGACCAAGACCGACAACAATGTGCTGCTGCTCAAGACTGAATTGGGGGCCGGGCACGGCGGAATGAGCGGGCGTTATCAGGGATTACGTGACGTAGCGCTCGAATATGCATTTGTGTTCAAGGTTTTGGGCCTGGTCTGAGGAACTCCGTCGGCCACTCGGGTCTTAATTCCAGACCCGAGAGGCCCATACCACACAGATCCCCTGTAGGAGCTGCCGAAGGCTGCGATCTTTTGATTTTGATTTTTTCAAAGGCAAGATCAACAGATCGCAGCCTTCGGCAGCTCCTACCTGGGAAGTGTGAAGCCTGAAACAGTGAAAACAAAAAGACCGTGACGACATGTCAGAACCGACCTTCCTGAACAACGAAATCCGCGACTGGCTGATGGACTGCGGCCTGTTCGATCAATTGCAACTGGCTGACTTTGCGGCCGCTGCCGGCTACTTCAGCATCAGCACCGTGGCCGAAGGCGAGGCGATTTTCCGCGAGGGCGACGCCGGCAGTTTCATGTGCATCATCCACACCGGCCAGGTCGCCGTGCAAAAAACCGGCGCCGATGGTCAGGTCATTACCATGGCCACCCTGCGCAGTGGTCGGGCGTTCGGCGAAATGGCCGTGCTCGACGGCGAACGGCGTTCTGCCACCTGCATCGCCGCGAGCCATTGCCAACTGCTCAACCTCGGCAAAGACTCACTGGAAAAAATGCTCAACGACGCGCCGAAGATCGCCGCGAAGATCATCCGCGCCCTCGCCGTTTCCCTGTCGAAACGTCTGCGCATGGCCGACGGCCAACTGGCGGCGCAACAGGTTTAACCCCCGGGCGTTTTCGCCTTGGTGCCGCTCGGCTCGATGCCCGGCACCGGTTGATCCTTGCTCGGCGGGCTGGGCATTTCGATCGGCACCAGCGGCGGGCTGCCACTGCCGGCACCGGACTTGGGAATGTTGATTGGCGTGATCTGCGGATACGGCGTCGGTGTCGCGGTGCCGGGCGAGCCGGGTTGCGGCGCCGGGCTGACCGGAATGGCCTGCTGCGCCTGCACTGCAGTAATCGAGAGCGCGGCCAGGGCAATGACCGTTAGAATGGTGCGCTTCATCAAGGGCTCCGTTTGGCCTTAGTCTGCGCTCAGGCTACTCCCAACGCGCCTGCTTGCCTTCCCCCTTGTAGAGATTTCCATGAAACGTTTCGTTCTGCTCGACACCACCCCAATCCCTGAAAGCGGCGGTGCCCTGTGCCTTTTCGAGTATGGCGAGGACTTCGTCATCAAGATCCAGGGCGGCGACGGCGGGCAATTGATGAACACACGCATGCATGGCTCCGAAGATGCGCTGGCCGAGATCCCTTGCCGCAAGGTCGTCGGCCGGCCGGATTCGCGGGTGTTGATCGGTGGCCTGGGCATGGGCTTCACCCTCGCCTCCGCGCTGAAGCATCTGGGCAAGACCGCTGAAGTAGTGGTCGCTGAGCTGGTGCCTGGGGTAGTTGAGTGGAACCGTGGCCCGCTCGGGGAAAAGTCCGGTCGGCCACTGCTTGATCCACGCACGGTGATCCGCCAGGACGATGTGGCCAATGTGCTGCAAAGTGAGCCGAACGGTTTCGACGCGATCATGCTCGACGTCGACAACGGCCCCGAAGGCCTGACGCAGAAGGCCAACAGCTGGCTGTACTCCGCCGCTGGTCTGAATGCCTGTGCCAAGGCCCTGCGTCCCAAAGGCGTGCTCGCCGTGTGGTCGGCCAGTGCTGACCGGCAGTTTTCCGACAAATTGAAGAAGGCTGGCTTCAAGGCAGAAGAAGTCCAGGTCTTCGCCCACGGCAACAAGGGCACGCGCCACACGATATGGATTGCCGAGAAGCTCAAGGGCTGAGCTAAACTCTGCACATAACCGTCATCAGTCTTTTACAAAGGTGAACCCATGAGTTCGTCCACCCCAACCAATACGTCGAAGCTGGATCGCATCCTCGCCGACAACCAGCGCGACAAGGAAATGGGCTACCGCGACAAAGCCCTGAAGATGTACCCGCACGTCTGTGGCCGCTGCACCCGGGAGTTTTCCGGCAAGCGCCTGAGCGAACTGACCGTGCACCACCGCGACCACAACCACGACAACAACCCGCAGGATGGCTCGAACTGGGAATTGTTGTGCCTGTATTGCCATGACAACGAACACTCGCGGTACACCGATCAGCAGTATTTCAGCGAAGGCTCGCTGAGCACGCCGAAGATCGCCAAGGCCACGCACAACCCGTTTGCCGCCCTGGCCGGGTTGATGAAAAAAGAAGACTAAAAGCAAAAGATCGCAGCCTTCGGCAGCTCCTACAGGGTGTACGCCATCCAACTGTAGGAGCTGCCGAAGGCTGCGATCTTTTGATCTTATCCCCGTATAATCGCGCTCTTTTTCCCGAAGGCACCCCGCTCGTGGCAGACAAACGGTACAGCTGCATTGGTTTGTATAACCCCAAATCACCGGAAAACGTCGGTTCGGTGATGCGCGCCGCAGGCTGCTATGGCGTGGCCTCGGTGTTCTACACCGGCAAGCGTTATGAACGTGCCGCCGACTTCGTCACTGACACCAAACGCGTGCACTACGACATCCCGCTGATCGGCATTGATGATCTGAAAAAGATCCTCCCGCTCAACTGCGTGCCCGTCGCCGTGGAATTGGTCGAGGGCGCTCGCCCGCTGCCGGAATACACCCATCCGGATCGCGCCCTGTACATCTTCGGCCCTGAAGACGGCTCGCTCGATAAAGAGATCCGCGACTGGTGCGAAGACGTCGTGTACATCCCGACTACCGGCTGCATGAACCTTGCCGCCACAGTCAACGTCGTGCTCTACGATCGCATGGCCAAGGGTCTGAACACCCGCTCCGGGCCGAAATTCCGCTGAAGCGTCGCACATCCGATGGAACGAGCTGACCGCTCTGGCAGTCAGCTTGTTTATCCATTACTCATTGCCTGGAGAAAGATCATGACCGAGCTCAAACGCGTCGAACGTATCGAATCCACCCCGTTCCAGAGCCGTTCCGAGCAGAACGTCGAAGGCTGGGAGCGCATCGGCTCATTGGCCGGTGGCGTGATCATGGTCGGCAAGGGCCTGCGCCGTGGCGGGGTGTTCGGGTTGATTCAGGTGGCGATTGGCGGTGTGGCCATGGCGCGCGGGATTACCGGGCACAGCTCGATGAAAAGCCTGATCGAAAAGAGTCGTCAGGACATGAACAATGTGCGGGCGAAGATCGAGCGGGCCGGGGAGGAGTTGAGCAAGCTCAAGGCCAATGCGGAAGCGGCGACCAGCACCGCCACCGTGACCGGCAATGATTCGGTGAAATCGCCCAAAGCCGGGGTTTGATCGCTTAAAAGCAAAAGATCGCAGCCTTCGGCAGCTCCTACAGGGAAAACGCATTCCAAAGGTAGGAGCTGCCGAAGGCTGCGATCTTTTGATCTTTACTGTAGCAACGCGGTATCAAGGACTTTGGAGGACTCACCGAGAACGCTCTCGGCCAGTTGCACAAATTCCTTGGTGCTCACCGTTCCCAAATGCATCGCCCCGCGCAACACGTCATCCAGCGAGCGTTTGTTGCGCGTCTTCAAACGAATCTCGCCATCCAGTTCCTGCAATAGCACCACCGCTTTCGCCACCTGCGCCGGGCTGATCTGTTCGCCGCGCAACGTCGTGACTTTCTGGCCGTCCTTGGCCAGTTTCGCCTGTAACGCCTGATAACGCTCATCGCTCATGCCGCCGGCACGGCGCACCAGTTCAATGGCGTAATACTCGGCAAACCCCTCGCTGATCCAGTCGCTGCGCTGCTCGTCGTTAATCCGCCCAAACACCTGCGCCAGTTCACGTACCAGCGCGCTGCTGCCGCTTTCGCTGACCAGCGGCAATCGCGTGTTCACGTAGATGGATTCATGCGCGCCGAGGCTGCCACGCCACATCGGGTCATTGGCGCCGACGATCAACAGTTTCGCGGGATGGCGTGGATAAACCGCCTGCACCTGTGGCCAGACGAATGTCAGCAAGGTCAGCACGTCCATCCGGCGCATGCCCTGCCCTTGCGGCGAGGCCACGGTGACTTCGGTTTCGCCCAGGCGCGTACGGCGGCTGCCGAGATGGCCGGCGAGCATCCAGCCCGTCGGACGATCAAACAGGCGTGACGGGTTGTCGATGCGGAATTTGTTTTTGCCGATCCGCGGCCAGGCGGTTTCGATGCTTTTCCAGCCATCTGGCAATTCGACTTGCAGGCGCGCGACCAGCTCGGTGCCGTCCTGCTGATCGAGTTTGGCTGGCGGCACCAGTTCATCGCCACGTATCAATGCCCAGTTCGGGGTCATACGTGTGTCGAAGCTGCCGTTCTTGCGCCCGTGGCTGATGCGCACGCGGTAAGTCAGGGTGGCTTTGTCACTGGTCGGGCGCCAGACGCCCCGTGCGTTTTTGCCCGGGGTCAGCAGCCATTGGCCGTCGGCCTTGAAGTCGCTGTAATGGCTGCCGTCGCCAAGGTCGAAATCGAGACTGCGCACCGCCTCGCCTTTGGCCAGGGTCAGGCGCACCTCGGCCTGATCGCTTTGCGGCAACAGGCGCACGTGATAATCCAGATCGACTTTCTTCGCCGCCCACACCGGCGCGCTCAGCGTCAGCAGCGCCATCATCAATGCTCGCTGCAATCCGACAGCCATACACACTCCTTGGTCAAGCTTGAGTCCGCAGATGTTCAGCCCGCGCGGAAAATCAGGTGATCTTCCCAGTCATCCTCCGGCACGCTGCCCTCGGCGAGCATGCGCCCTGATTGTGAGATCCGCTCGTGGTGCACCGCGTCGCGATCGCCACACACCAAGTGATGCCACAACGGCAGATCCTTGCCCTCGCTGACCAGTCGATACCCGCAGGTCGGCGGCAGCCATTTGAACTCTTCGGCCTGGCCCGGGGTGAGCTGAATGCAATCCGGGACGAACTTGATGCGGTTCGGGTAATCGCTGCACTGGCAGGTTTTCAAGTCCAGCAGTTTGCAGGCGATGCGCGTGTAATAAACGCTGTTGTCCTCTTCATCCTCGAGCTTTTGCAGGCAGCACAGACCACAGCCGTCGCACAGCGATTCCCATTCCTCGTGATCGAGTTGATCGAGGGTTTTGCGTTTCCAGAACGGTTCGACTTTGGCGGCCATGGCTCAAGCATCAACATCAGGTGGTGAAAAGGCCGCCAGTCTAGTGCCCAAGGCCTTGTGGGCCAAGCGCTGGCGACTGCCGGTTGCGCAGGACTTGTCAGTTTTTGTGGCGGCGCGTAGCTTTGCCAGTCGCAAGGAGCCTTGCCCGCAAGCCATTGACGCTCGACCGCGTTGCATTGTGGTGAACCCTCAGGCTCGGAAAACCCCATCGTTCAGCGCAACTGATCCCGCCGGGTTTTCATTCGAATCTCTGACTCAAACGTAACAAGGAATCTCTTGATGAGTGCCAACCCTCGCGTTGCCGATTACGCCATTCACCCGCAATTCACCGACCGCTGGTCGCCACGCGCCTTCACTGGCGAAGCGATCCCGGAAGAAACCCTGCTGAGCTTCTTCGAAGCGGCACGCTGGGCACCCTCGGCTTACAACTCGCAGCCTTGGCGTTTCCTTTATGCGCGTCGCGATACGCCAAACTGGCAGCGCTATCTGGGCCTGCTCAACGAATTCAACCGGAGCTGGGCGCAGCATGCCTCGGCACTGGTGATCGTGATTTCGAAAACCACCTTCACCGCACCGGGCGCCAGTGAAGAAACGCCGGCGCTGTGGCACACCTTCGACACCGGTTCGGCGTGGGGCCATCTGGCGCTGCAAGCGAGCATCAGTGGCTGGCACACCCACGGCATGGCCGGGTTCGATCAGGAATTGACTCGCAAAGAGCTGAACATTCCTGAAGGTTACGCGCTGCATGCGGCGGTGGCCGTTGGCAAGCTCGGTGACAAGGCCACGCTGGCTGAAAACCTGCAGGCTCGTGAAGAGCCGAGCCCGCGCCGCCCGCTGAATGAATTGGCGGCGGAAGGCGACTTCACCCTCTAAGCACACCGCAAAACCAAGTGTAGGAGTGAGCCTGCTCGCGATGAGGCCGTGTCAGTCGACATTAATGCTGTCTGACACACCGCTATCGCGAGCAGGCTCACTCCTACATTTTTTTAATGCGGTGTGTCAGTAGCCGCGACTGAAATCCACTTCCCCGCGCAACGCCTCGCTCGCCTGATACGCCTTCAGGTTCTCGACAAACAACTGCACCATCAGCGCCGGCGACGTCGGTGCCGAGCTGTGCCCGGTCAGCAGCAAGCCCCACGCGGTCCAGAATGGATGGCGTTGCGGCAGTGGTTCCTGACGGCAAACGTCGATCACCGCACCCGCCAGATGGCCTTCCTTCAACGCGTCCACCAGATCGGCATCGACCACCGCGACACCGCGTCCGGCGTTGATGAACAACCCGGTCGGCTTGAATTGCTTGAACAGCGCCGCGTCGTAGATATCGTGGGTGTGTTCGGTGTTCGGCAGCAGATTGACCACGTAATCCACCTCGCCCACCAGCCGTGGCAGATCGGCCATCGAACCGACTTCGACAAACGGCGCCTGCGCACGGGCGCTACTGGCGATGCCATACAGCTCGATGCCAAACGGCAGCAGGAACTGCGCCACGCTCTGGCCGATGTCACCAGTACCGACGATCAGCACTTTGCGCCCGACCAGGCTCTGGCCGCTGCGGTTGTCCCACTTGCGCTCGACCTGGCTGACCAGTCGCGCCAGCACTTCGCGCTCATGGCCGAGGATGTAGGTCAGCACGTACTCGGCCATCACCTGACCGAAAATCCCCACCGCCCGGGTCAGGCGATAATCGCGGCGCAAGCCGTCAGCGAGCAGCGGCGTAATGCCGGCCCAGGTCGATTGCAGCCATTGCGGTTGATGGCCCTGGCGCAACAGGGTCGCCAGCAGATCCGGCTGGCCCAGCCACACCGGGCAATCAGCCGCCTGACGGGCCAGTTCGGCGGAATCACCGCTGGTCAGTACTTCAAGCTCGGGTGCTGCCTGACGCAGCAGCCGGGCGTATATCGCGTGGTCGTGTTCGGCAATCAGAACGCGCATCTTCAAACCTTTCGCAAACCGTGCAGACGGCCGCCGGATTCGGCCGGCCATCGCGGTAAAAACAGTTCCAGGGTAAACCGAGACTCAGAACAGAGCCTCGCAGATCAGACCGGGTCGTTGCGTCGCAGCAACTCTTCGGGCAAGTGCTCGATGTACTCGTCCTCGGCCGGCGGCATTTGCAAGTGGTAGCCCTGCTTGTCGAGGTTTTCCAGGACCACGACGATGTCCTCGCTGGCCAGTTTGCGCTCGGGCGACAGCACCAGGTCGAAGGCATGCTTCGGCTTGCCGAACGCCAGCATCAGCGCCTCCGGCACACGCTCCAGCGCATCACTTTTGAGCACATAAAGGTACATGCCGCTGCGCTTGGAGCTTTGGTAGATGGAACAAATACGTTTCAAGGCTGTTCTCCGGCGGTGGCCAGGCTGTCGAGCAGCTTCTGACCCATGAGTTCGCGGCGCCAGCCACGCAACGACTCAGGCAATTGGTAAGGACCCTCGGGAAAGCCGCTTTTGACCAGGGCTTCGAGGGTTTTCTTGCGCAGCATCAGTTCCGGGGCAATGCCCAGACGCTCGGCCTCAGCCTGGCCCAATGCGCGCAGTTGTTTGATCAATGCAGCGGCTTCGATCGGCAACGGCTCCGGTACGGCGGGTGGCCATTGATCAGGCCCCACACTGCCAGAGCGCTTGATCAGATCAAGCAGAAATTGGCCGTCCTGACGCACGGTACGCGGGTGCATGTCTTCGATCTTGCCCAACGCCGCGAGGTTGTCCGGTTGTGTGCGGGCCAGCGGCCACAGCGAATGCTCGCGGACGATGCGGTTGCGTGGCAGATCGCGGGCGCGGGCTTCCTTTTCACGCCAGGCGCACAGCTCGCGCAGGACCGCCAGTTGCGCACGCGAGAGTTTCCACGCCAGTTTGGCCTCGCGATAGACCTCGTACGGGTCGGTTTCGCGGCGCAGGTTGGCGACCAGTTCAGCGCCGTCCTCCAGCACCCAGGCGAATTTGTCGTCAGACAGTTTCGGCCGCAGCTGTACGAAAACCTCCGCCAGATGCACGGCATCTTCGGCGGCATAGCTGATTTGCGTGTCGGACAGCGGACGCTGCAACCAGTCGGAACGGGTCTCGCCCTTCGGCAGTTCAATGCCGAGCACTTCCTGCACCAGTCGCGAATAGCCCATCGAGAACCCGAGGTTCAGGTAAGCGGCGGCCAGTTGCGTGTCGAACATCGGCGCCGGCAGGCTGCCGGTCAGGCGCAACAGCACTTCGAGGTCTTCACTGCAAGCGTGCAGTACTTTCAGCACCGCCGGGTTTTCCAGCAATGCGGCCAGCGGTTGCCAGGCGTTGATGGTCAGCGGATCGATCAGGTAGGCGCGTTTGCCGTCGCCCACCTGCAACAGGCCGGCAATCGGGTAGAAGGTGTCGACCCGCATGAATTCGGTGTCGAGGGCAACGAACGGCAGCTGCTGCCACTCGGCGCAAAACTGCGCGAGGCTTTCGTTGTCGCGAATCCAGTGAATATCGATGGCCACACGGCTCTCCCTTGAAGAATGGCGCGCAGTATATATCGCCACTGGCGATTTACGCGCCTGCGAAGGACAAGAGCTGTAACGAAATGTCCTGCCAAAGAGCAAGAATAGTCTGACAGAGGAAACAGACGGCTCCGTCGCATCAGAGCGACGGAGCCGATGGGGCTCAGTCCTTGGCCAGCACGCCGTCAATCACCGCGCCACGGCAACCGGCAAACATGTCCAGATCCGGCTGATAGACCTTGCTCTTGACCTCGAGCAGGCCAAGCATCGAGTGGAACAGGTTGTCCTGGCTCAGCGGTTTGTCGCGGCTCATCTGCAGGCAATGCGTGTCGACCGAATAAGCCTTCTGATAGTTGTCGGAGAACCACGCCAGCATCGCTACATGCTTTTGTTGTTCAGGCGCCAGCATGTAAGGCGTTCCATGCAGGAACAAGTTGTACTCGCCGAGTGACTCGCCGTGGTCCGACAGATACAACATGGCGGTATCGACTTTGTCCTGATTGCTGCGCAATACATCAATGAGGCTCGACAGCACATGGTCGGTATACACCAGCGTATTGTCGTAGCCGTTGACGATACTTTCGCGACTGCAATTGTTCAGTGCGTTACTTTCACACACCGGGGTGAAGTGCTCGTATTCCTTCGGGTAGCGTTTGAAGTATTCCGGGCCGTGACTGCCCATCTGGTGCAAAACCAGCACGGTGTCCTTGTCCAGATGATCGATAAAGCTTTGCAGCCCCTGCAGCAGAATCTCATCGCGGCACTCGCTGTTGGCACACAGCGCCGGGTCTTTCAGGTTGCTGACATCTTGCAGGGTCACTCGATCACAGGTGCCTTTACAGCCGGACTGGTTGTCGCGCCAGATCACGTCGATACCGGCACGCTTGAGCACATCGAGCAGGCCTTCTTCATTCTTGGCCTTACTGGCGTCGTAATCCTTGCGGCCCATGTTGGAGAACATGCACGGAACCGATACCGCCGTTTCTGTGCCGCAGGAATGCACGTCAGTGAAGGCGATCAGCCCGGCTTCCTTGTCGAGTGTCGGCGTGGTGTCACGGTGGTAACCGAGGATGCCGAAGTTCTCCGCGCGAGCACTTTCACCCACCACCAGCACAGTCAGGGATTTACGCGGTTGAAGTTTCACATCCGGATTGCGCTCGGCGTCCTCGCCGATCTTGATGAAGGGCTGCCGCGCCGAGACAACTTGTTCACGTAGATAACCCGCCGAAGCACCGATGTAGTTGCTGGGCACCAGCATCAGGCGAATTTCGTGGTGATTGCGAAACAGCGACGACAAACCCTGATAGTTGGCCAGTGCCACCCCGCCAATCACCGCCACCGAAGCAACACCGACTATAACTTTGCTGATTAACTCACGGTGCCAACGACGATAGTTGACTGGAACTTTCCACAACAACCAGGACGGCAACATTCCGAGCAAAAGAATATAAGCAAACAACTTCAACGAGAGCAGATCTCGCACTTCCGTTGCATTAGTTTCGGCAAAGTTGCGCAACATGCCGGCATCGATCATGACGCCATATTGACTCATGAAATAAGCCACACCGGCGCTGATCAGAAATATCACGGTCAACAGCGGTTTGAGCACCGGACGGAAAGCGAGGACCGTCAGCACGATGTTGAATGCCGCGAGAATCATCACCCCGAACGCCACGCGCATGGCGATGCCCTTGCCATCAGCGGCGGTGATCTCGAACAGGTGCTGCCAGAGGACAACATTGCAGCCAATTAAAAGAAAGGCACTGGCAATCAACGTCACCCATTCCGGGCGCACGGCTTTTAACTTCAACATAGAAGGGGCGATTCCTGAAAAGAAGAGCCTCGGTCAATGACAGAACATTCAATTGTGAAAATTTCATTAACTTAGGCACGACAAACTTTAAGCAGGCAACCATCAATTTTTTGTGAAAAAGACGCCAACGATTAGTTGGCTTTCAGCAATGCGATGAAACTTGTGAAGTATTTGAGAATGGTTCAGGTTTGATTCAGAAAAACAATACGGCGGTTCATTGTGGGAGCGAGCCTGCTCGCGAAGAGGCCGTCACATTCAACATTTTGGTTCACAGACAATCCGCTTTCGCGAGCAGGCTCGCTCCCACAGGGGGACGGGGGTATCGAGTTTTTAAATACCACTGTGGATTTTCTGGTTTGCCCGGACCAGAACGCTCCGCGCTTAATCATCCGTCCCGCCCAAAGGTCTGATGATGGAAAACGTCCGCGCCACCGCTCGCCCCGCTGTCTGGTTAATCCTCGCGATCATGCTGGTCGCCCTCAATCTACGCCCGTCGATGGCCGCAGTCGGCCCGTTACTGTCGGCCATTCGCGCTGACATCCCGCTGAGCTTCAGCGTCGCGTCGCTGCTGACCATGCTGCCGGTAATGGCGATGGGGCTGGCGATGTTTTTCGGTATTGGCATCAGTCAGCGGCTCGGCGAGCAACGGACGGTGTTGCTGTCCTTGCTGATCATCGGCTTGGCGACGTTGTCACGGCTATTTGTCGACTCGGCCCCCCAGTTGATCGTCAGCGCGGTGCTGGCCGGCCTCGGCATTGCACTGATTCAGGCGTTGATGCCGGCGCTGATCAAGGCGCGCTTCGCCGACAATGTCGCGCTGTGCATGGGTTTATATGTCACATCGATCATGGCTGGGGCGGCCATTGCAGCCTCGTTCGCACCGCTGGTGATGTGGCAAACCGGGAGCTGGCGCAGCGGCTTGGCCATCTGGGCGATCCTGGCATTCATCGCGCTGCTGTTCTGGTGGTCGCAACGCCGTCAGCTGTCCTCCACGGTGACGGCGACAACCGGCAAAGATTGGTTCTTCACCAATTCCCGCGCCTGGTTACTGGCCATCTTCTTTGGTCTGGGAACCGCGTCCTACACCTGTGTACTCGCCTGGCTCGCGCCGTACTACGTGGAAAAAGGCTGGAGCGAACAAAACGCCGGGCTGCTGTTAGGTTTTCTGACGGCCATGGAGGTGATTTCCGGCCTGGTGGTTCCTGCTATCGCCAATCGCAGCCGCGATCGACGCTTGATTCTGATGGCGCTGCTGACGCTGATCATCGGTGGCTTTTGCGGCCTGATTCTCAGCCCGCAACAATTCAGCCTGCTGTGGCCGTGCCTGTTAGGGTTGGGCATTGGCGGTCTGTTTCCGATGAGCCTGATTGTCTCGCTCGATCACCTCGACAACCCGCAACGCGCGGGCGGCCTGACCGCCTTCGTGCAGGGCATCGGCTATCTGATTGCTGGCCTCTCGCCGCTGATGGCCGGGATGATTCGCGATCAACTCGGTAGCTTCGAGTGGGCGTGGTGGTCGTTGACGGCGGTAATGGTGGTGATGCTGTTGATGGTGTGGCGCTTCGATCCCCGGCATTACGCAAGGTACTTTTCCTGAGCGGGCTAAAGGCCTCTGGCCATCTTTCTGCGGTTTGCCCCGTGACGTCGTGTTCGTAAAACTTTCTGTCCCACAACTGACTGTGAAACGTCCTATAGGGCTTTGTCCTGGCACCATCGTTCCGTTAGGATCATTCGCACACGTTTGCGCGGATTCAGCGCAAGGAGCACAGCGAGACAGAACGGATGCTGAACAGTAACTTGCTTCGAAAGCTCGACATGCAGGATCTCATGGTGTTTATCGCTGTTTATGAGCAGAGCAGCGTCACCGATGTGTCAGAAACCCTGTTCGTCAGCCAGTCCACGGTCAGTTACTGCTTGAAAAAACTGCGCACCAGTTTCGAAGACGAACTGTTTATCAACACCCGCACCGGCATGCGTCCGACGTACAAGGCCAGCACCATGTACGGCCATGTGCAGAAAATCCTCGAAAGCATCAACCTGTGTCACGCCGGCGCCCCCACGTTCGACCCGACCCGACAAGCCGTCACCTTCAATATCTGCGCCCCGGAATACTTCGAGCAACTGATCCTGCCGCGCCTGTTGAAGCGTTTCGACTTCGATGATTTGCCGGTAATGGTCAACATGCACAAGTTCGAGACCGACGTCCCGGCGGATGAGCTGCGTGACGGCAGCCTCGATCTGGTGATCAGCTTCGGCCCCAACTTCCATCGCCATCACGCTGACCTGAAATCACAAATGCTGCTGGAGGACGATCTGGTCTGCGTCTTCGACAAACGCGCCACACCACTGGAACCGCGCCTGAGCCTGCAGGCCTTTACCGAACGCCGACACGTGTTCCCGACTCCATGGACGTCGACCACCAACATGGTCGATGGCTGGCTGGCGCGGCAGGCGCAGAAGCGTCAGATCGTCGCGCGCTCGAACAGCTACAGCGCGGCGTTGAAAATGATCACGGGGACCGACTTCATCCTCACCCTGCCCCGCCGCATCCAGCGCTTGCTGACCAACGAGGCCGTGTTCAATCACTGTGAGGCGCCGAACGGCCTGCCGGGGTTCACCCTCGACATGCAGTGGAGCCAAAGCGTGGATCAGGACAGCGCCAACCTGTGGTTGCGCGAGCAGGTGGTCAAGGTGTGCCGCGAACTCGAAGCGGTCTGAGTCCTACACGCCAATGGCGGTTTTGCTGTAGGACTCGCGATCCATGTCGACCAGTTCGACACACAACTGCACCTCGACACCGGCCGGCCATTCGCACAGGTCCTGCAAGACTGCCAACAGGCTTTCTGACAACTGCTTCTTGACCTGCGGCGAGCGTCCACTGAGCAGCGCCAGCTTCACATAGACGAAGGCGCGCTCGGCCATGGCGGTTCCGACCTTGAAGGTCTCGACTTTCACTGCGCGACTCTTGATATCGAACTCAGCGGCGAACTGACCGGAGCCCACCAGGGCGTTATTGAGCCGCATCAACGCGACGTCGGCGTTCAACTGCGGCAGGTTGGCGGTGTACTCCATGTGCAGGTGTGGCATTGCAGGTCCCCAGTCAGTTGGCAGAAAGGTCGTACATATAGCACATGCAGCTCATCACTAATCCCTGTAGGAGCTGTCGAGTGAAACGAGGCTGCGATTTTTTGATCTTGAGATTTGAAGATCAAAAGATCGCAGCGTGCCGCAGCTTCTACACGGTGTTGTGGCTCAGGACGAAGTCAGCGGTCGTTCGCTCATGAACTGCTCCAGCCGCGAACGCAACCAGCGCTCCGCCGGATCGCTGTCCACGTGGCTGAGCCAGACCATCGACAGGTCCAGCGTCGGCGTCTTGAACGGGAACGGTTCCTTGAACAGTAATCCGGATGTAGCCATGGCCGCCGCCGTGTAATCCGGCAGACTGGCGATCAGGTCGGTGCCGGCCAGCAGCGCCGGCAACGCGCTGTATTGCGGCACCGACAGCACCACCTGACGGGTACGACCCAGTTCGGCCAGCCACTCATCGGCAAAACCACTGACGTTGGCCGTGTGCGAAACCAGTACGTGAGGACGTGCGCAATATTCATCCAGCGTCAGCGGTGTATCGCTGGCGTCGGCGCGCAGGATGCTCGGCTGGATGTGCCGCAGCAGTTTGCGCTTGGCATTGGCCGGCAAACCACGGGTCTGGCTGATGCCGACCGTGATATCACCCGCCGCGAGCAGATCGGGGATACGCCAGTAATCGACGTGTTGCACCACGAACACCACGTTCGGCGCTTCCTGACGCAGCGCACGCAGCAGCGGCGGCAGCAGACCGAACTCGACGTCATCGGACAAGCCGATGCGGAAAGTCATGGTGCTCACGGCCGGGTCGAAATCGCGGGTCAGGCTCAGTGCGACCGACAACGAATCCAGCGCAGGCTTGAGGTGGCGGAAAATATCTTCGGCACGGGCCGTCGGTTCCATGCGATGGCCGACGCGGATGAACAGCGGATCATTGAGCATGGTGCGCAAGCGATTGAGCGCCGAGCTGATGGTCGGCTGGCCGAGAAACAGCTTCTCGGCCGCGCGGGTCACATTGCGTTCGAGCATCAAGGTCTCAAACACCACCATCAGGTTGATGTCGGCCTTGCGAAGTTCATTGCGGTTCATCCATTGCCCCCTGCCCCCCGGAATACCGGCAGTGTAGAAAGGCCCACGGACAACGTCTATGGGCCTTTGCACAGACAAAAAAACAATGTCGGATCAATTCACCGTCAGCGCCTGTATGCCGATGGCAAGCTTACGCGTGTCCTTGCTCATGCCAAGCTCCCCGGGACTGATGGCGTTGGCGTATTTGAAACGGATATTCAGTACACCTTGACGCGCCACCAACTCTCGCACATCGGCGGGCAGATCGATGTTGATTTGGTTCGCCTCAGGCTTGATCAGCCGCGTCGACAGCACGCGTACATCGTTGACGAAAATTTCCAGAGATTGCTCGGCATGTGTGGGCGCGAGCAATGCAGTGGTTTCCAGCGACAAGGAATGCACCGGAGCCAGGGGCCGCAGAACGATTTGCGACTCCGTCCCGTCAGACCACGTCCCCCACGGCTCGCTGAGCGACCACCCTTTGCCCAGATAAACCGTCGCAAGACTGGTGGCATTGAATTCCACTCGTTCGCCCGCCTTGAGCTGCGCAATCAACGACAACGGATCAGGTGCCGATATCGGCGCGCATTCGGCACAACGCTTCCATCCCGGCGCCAAAACGTTCAAGCCGTCAATCCGTGCGAGCACATCGGTATCGCGGTTCAAGGTCAAGGCTGCTTCCAGCAAGGTGCGATTATCCAGCACGTACAAGGTGTCTGGAGCATAGCGTCCAGCACTGACCATCTGGTCCGCCTGGGCCTGCGCTGCTTCCGTGGCCCCGGTGCTGACCCGGCCAAGATAGACGGCGTTTGTCGCCAGGTGATGGGTGCCGGCGTAGTTGGCCAGGGTCATCCAGTACGGCGAGTAATTCTGCGGGCGCAGCCAGCGCACCGCTTGATACTGCTTCGCGGCTTGCTCCCAGAAAGGATCGACGAGGGGCGTTTTCCATTTTGGTGACGGCGTGGTCATGAAGAGATTGCGCGACACTGCCCAACCCGCACGCGTATCGACTACCTGAATGACCAGGGCAATGCTCAACAACATCAGCGCGGTGCGCGACGCATGCCCGCGTACCACCACATACAGAATGAGCAATATGGCCATGTACATGATCGGCCAGATCATTCGTCCCGAGCCGCGAAAAACAGTGGCCACGGCAACCACCGCATCCGGTAGCGGAATCTGCAATTCAAATGGCCCCACACCGATATTGTTGGAAATGGCGAAAATCGCCAGCCCCGCCAAGGCGAGGAGCAACAGTGGATAGCGGCGAGACTTGGCCCCAAGGTCGGTCGCCCCCTGCAGCACCGGCACCAACGCGCAAATGCCCAAAAAAAGCATCCCTAGCCCCAGAAACGCGAACCCGTCACCATCCCCCAAGACCCCGGGCATGTCCTGCAAGGCGTAGGACCACACACCGGCATCGAAAAAGGTCAAGACATTGGCCCGAAACAGGCCATACCCCATCAGCGCCAGTCCGCCGTCCCCGACACTGAAATATCCGGCCTGCCAGCAACAGATACTGACCAGCGCAAACAGGCCAATCAACTCGATCATCGCTTTGCCCGGAGTCAGGCGTCGCTGCAACGCTTTGGCCGCGAGGTCTGCGAGCCAGATCAAAGCAATCATCGCCAGCAGATAAGCATGCACCAGTGCTGCCGCCCCCAGCAGCGCGCCCCAAGCCAGGCAGCGTTTTGGCGTAAAAGGGCGCAGTGCCAGGTAAAGCGCCGCCAATACCAGAAAATGTCCACCGAGAGACAAATGCACGCCCATGCGGATAATCATCGCCGGAACAAACAAAAACAGCCCGGCGCCTACCAGTCGCAACGCAACATCGCGACTGAACAAGCCGATCAGTTTCCAGGCAAACCAGCTCTGCAGAACGAAACACGTCAGCAGCCACAGCCCGAAATACTGGAATGGCTCAGGCAGCAGCGCCGAAAACGGTTTGAACAACAAGGCAAACAGCGGATTGGAATCGGAGAAAATCACCCCGTTGCTCAATTCCAGCCCGTAGGAAGGATTGAGCCCGAGCGGAAATGTCCACGGCGAATGCCTGAAAAAAACCCAGCCCTGATAGTGGGTCGCGGGATCGCCATCACCCAACCATGCAATATTCATCGGATTCAGGGCACGCGGGCCGACCACAATGAAAAACGCCAGAATTCCCAAAAGCACAGGCAGCAACGCAGTCGCCCGATATGTTGCGGAGAGCTTCATCGATACGTCCAGAAGTTATGCAAGACAAAAGTGAATGCCGGTATCGTCAGTGCCACGGCGACGATCCCCAACAGATAATTCAACCCGGCCATCTGCGCCACCCAGGCGACCAGCATCGCCAATAGAAACCCGCACGCCGACACCAGCAGAAAACGCAGTAACGTTCTGCCATGCAAACGTGCCGAGAAACTCCAGGTGGTATTGATCACGTAGGACATCACCGTCGCCACGATGAACGCCACGCCATTGGCGAGCGGTGGCTGCTGGCTGATGAAATTGATGAACAGCACCGCCACCAGCGCATGCAAAGCCGTGACAAACAAACCGGTCACAGCAAAGCGCAAACCGCGCTTAACCAGCGCTGATTTTTCGGTTGAAGTCACGGTTTTTGCGCCAGCACGAAAACACTCAAACCCGCCAGACGGTTCATGCCCATCAACGGCAGTTCCAGGCGGCACAGGGTTTTCAGCGTGCTGTTGACCAGCGGATGATGACGCTTGAGCTGCGAACGCGGCGCTTGAGCGTGCGCGCCTTGCGGTAGCAAGCGCAACGCCGCCGCCAGCGGGAACACTGCACCGAAATAATAAGCGCCGCGCTGCACCGTCAAACCGGCATCCCGCGCCAGGGTTTCGAACTGCGCCAGGGTGTAGCGGCGCTTGTGCTCAAGGAAGTCATCATGACCACTCCACAAGAACTGGAACGCCGGCACCGTCATCAGGAATCGGCTGCCCGACGGCACTTTATCGACATACATTTTGAGCAGGCCGAGATCGTCATCGACGTGTTCCAGCACGTCCATCAATAACACCAGATCGGCATCGATGGTTTCGATCCCGCGGCGGTAGTGCACCGGTTTGCCAGCGGTGGTCGCACTGGAGTCGGCGGGATAGCTGATATCCACGCACCACGCTTCGCGGGCATCGGTATGCGTCAGCAAATGGTGGGAGAAAAACCCCGAACCGGCGCCGACATCAAGGATTCGGCTGATCGGCGCATCACCCAGCAAACGCCGGGTGGCTGCGGCTTTCGAGCAGTAATACCAATGCTCGTTAATGCTGTCGCCGAGGATGTCGGTTTCCTTGAGATCCATGAGTCAGTCCTTGGAGTCGTAGACGCGACGCACCAGAAAAACCGGCCGGCGTTTGGATTCGATATACGTGCGGCCCAGGTACTCGCCGAGTACGCCGATACCGATCAATTGCAGCCCGCCGAGAAAAGTCACCGCCACCATCAGCGAGGCATAACCGGGCATGTCGACACCGTGGATCAACGTGCGCACGACAATGAACATGGCGAAGGCGAAAGACACCAGCGACACCAGCGCGCCGACATACGTCCAGATCCGCAGCGGCTCGGTACTGAAACTGGTGATGCCCTCCAGCGCGAAGTTCCACAGGCGCCAGCCATTGAACTTGCTCTGCCCCGCTACGCGCTCCGGGCGCTCGTAATCGACGTGGGTAGTGCGAAAGCCGACCCAGGCGAACAGGCCTTTCATGAAGCGCCGGGATTCGGGCAAGGTCAGCAACGCATTGACCACGCAGCGATCCATCAGGCGGAAATCGCCGACATTCTCGGGTAAAGGCTGCTCGGCAATCTTGTTGTGCAAACGATAGAACCAGTGCGCCGACGTCTGCTTGGCCCAAGTGTCGCTGCGACGGCTGATGCGGTGACCGAGCACCACTTCAAAACCTTCTCGCCAGCGCTCGATCATCTGCAGAATGACCTCCGGCGGGTCCTGCAAATCGGCGTCAATTGGCACCACGACCTGCCCGGTCGCGATCTGCAAACCGGCGGACAACGCTGCTTCTTTGCCGAAGTTACGGCTCAGGTCGACGATACGCAGGCGCGCATCGTGCCGCTGCTGATCGAGCAGACGTTCGAGCGTGGCATCGGTGCTGCCGTCGTTGACGAACACCAGCTCAAGATCGATCAACGCCTGCGTCTGAAAGACTTCATTGATGCGCCGCAGAAACGTGTCAAGGCTGTCCTCCTCGTTAAAAACGGGGATCACCAGCGATAACGTTACCTGCCCGGCCTGTTGCGTTCCGTGCTCAGTCAAGGGAGTGCTCTTTTTATAGTGTTTGTCAGTCGCCGAACGATATTCGACGCCATGAGCCGTCCCGTATTAAGCAGCAGCGTCAACGGGCTTGCAAGGATCAGACGGCGTCATATTGGCCAATCCACAGGCCTATTGCCGCGCTCTGGGCCGCGCCCTTCAGAAACATCCGCGAACGATTGGAAACAAATGTCCGATAGCCAAAAAAACCGTCTGCGCTAGGCTTGCGACCATGCGCCACACAGGCTGTCGCACAAATAAAATCGCATGGAGCGAACTGAATGTATTTCGAGATTTACAGGCAATCCAGAGGCACCCCGAGCACCGGCAAAGGACAATGGCGCTGGAGATTGCGGGCGGGTAACCACGAGACCATCGCCAGTGGCGAGTCGTATGTGAACAAGGCGGATTGTTTGCATGTGATCGGGTTGATCAAGGCTGTGCAGGGGGAGACACCGATCAAGGAGATCTAGCCGCTCAGCACGATCCTGCAGATATGAAAAAGCCCCACAGCTTTAAGGCTGTGAGGCTTTTTTTCGGGCTGGTATCGAAAGACATTGAAGAAGTAGCGCGCAACGCTGGCTTCTTGTTCAGTCCGCTAGCCAGGCGTTTCGCCACGCCAACAGATGTTCGTCCTTGAGCATCCAGTGATCGAGTACAACGCTGCGCAGGGCCTCGCCAGCCTTGGCGCTGGCATCGGGTTCAGCCAGATGTTCGCGAATAGCGGCAATCCAGTCTTGCGATCTGTTACTGACCCTTGTCACCGGGAAGTCACCACGATAACAAGGGATGTCCGAGCAGATCACGGGGAAACCACAAGCGCCATATTCCAACAAGCGCAAATTGCTTTTGCAGGCGTTGAAAAAGTTGTCTTTCAGAGGTGCCAAAGCCAGGTCCAGGTTCAAACCGGCCACTCTTTGCGGGTATTTTTCAATACTCACCCCCCTATGGAATTCATGGACATAGGGCCGCAGTGCCGGTGGGCACATCCCCATGAACACCCATTCAACTTCCCCCTCCAGCGCACGAACCACTTCGGCAAGGACTTGCAGGTCGGCGCTGTGACTCGAGCCGCCGGCCCAGCCGACTCGAGGCTTGCGACCCTGTTGGCGATGGCCGGTCAGGCCGCTCCACCAGTGGCCCGGCAGACGGTTTTCCACTACCCGAATGTCAGCGTTGAACCCCTTCAGTGCATTGGCCAGCGGCTCGGTCGATACCACCAACCGATCGCACAGCCCTACGGCTTTCTTCAAGCGTTTGGTGATGTCTTTAGGCAGCAATTCGTGGTTCAAATTGCCAACTGGCACGTCAAGAATATAGTCGTCCAGCTCGTAAACCTTGAAGGCTCTGGAGAATGCCTTGGTGTCCTGCATGTATTCCAGATGAGGCGTTGTGAGCTGCCCCTGGAAAATGATCGTGTCCGGCGCCATGCGCTCCAGTGCTGTCGGTTGCAGTCCCTCATCGCTCACCGCTCCGCCGATCATCTGCGCGGCTTTCAGGGCAGCGAAAGGCTGACGCACGCGGTAGTGTCCGCTGCCGAAAGAGTCGAGGGGGTGGCACAGCACGTGAGGCAACTCACGACTGGCAAACGGGTGCCAGTCAGTATCGGTGCGGTATTTGGAGGAGAAGCCGCTGCCCTCCAGGGTCAGGTTGCGGTTGTAGGCCGGATCGTTGGCGATTTGCGTAAGCCAACGCTGGTACATCACCGACTGCTCGCCCTTGAACCGTTTGCGCTTGGCTTCTTCCTTGGTCGTGTCGACGTTGTTCTGGCTCACGCTGGCTTCGTGAACGAGCACCGCGTAAGGCGTCCAGACAATCAACCGCCCGGCCTCACCGACTTTCAGGCACAGATCCACATCGTTAAAGGAAACGGCCAGGCCGACCTCGTCCATTCCACCCACTTGCTGGTACAGCTCGGCGCTGATCATCAGGCAGGCGGCGGTGACCGCGCTGTAGTTCTGATCAAGATGCAAGCGGTGAAGGTAGCCGTTGGACTGCATTGAATCGCCGATAAACGGGTGGTCTGCAACGCCACGTAACCCGAGTACCACGCCTGCATGCTGAACCGTCCCGTCGAGGAATAGCAGTTTGGCGCCCACTATCCCCACTTCTGGCCGCTGGGCGTGATGAAGCAGTGCACCAAGCCAGTCGCCATCAATGATCGCCGTGTCATTGTTGAGCAGCACCAGGTAATCGCCGCGGGCATGGCTGGCAGCAAAATTATTGATCGCCGAATAGTTGAACGGGTGCGGATAACGCAGGATGCGCACCTTGGGATTGTTCAACAGCTCCATACCGTTGAACCAGTCCCGGGCTTCGGCGGTTTCGCTGTTGTTGTCGACAATGATCAGTTCGTAATTCGTATAGCTGGTTTTCTCCATGATGCTTTCGATGCAGCGCAGCAGCATCGGCAAGCAGTCCTTGGTAGGAATAAGGATCGAGACCAGCGGCTGTTCCGCATGTTGGTAGACCACACGGTTGGCCATAGGCAAAGGTCCGGCCTGCAGCTCATGAGCCACGCCCAGGCGCTGCAAATGCGCCGCGACGATGGCTGCGGAGTTCGCGATGACTTCGGGCTCACCGAGCCACTGGGGGAAATTGATTGCCTGGTGCACCAGCACATCCGCGAGGTGCCCGACCGTACCCAGACCGTACGTTTCAATCAGCCGGAAAAGCAAATCATGGGGCGCCAGTTCGCTGAAGGCGGGATCAAAGCCGTCGACAAACAGCGCGGCCTCGCGACTGAAAGCCAGTGCGCGGCCGACATATGGATAACTGCGCAACATATCCAGATTCAAATCCGGCTTGAATACCGGACTTTGGCAGCCTTCAGCGGTCAGTGAGTCTTCATCGCTGTAGCAAGCGCTGACACCGGGATTGAGGGCGATGCCTTCGGCGAGCAAAAGCAGCGCATGGGGATCGAGTTCGTCTCCGCCCCGCAACAAGTACCACCAGTCAACCTCGATGTCCTGCAACAGCTGATTGAGCTGGCTCGGCCAGGATTCGGCCAGCGGCAGCCAGACCAGATTGGCAGCCGGCGTCACGCCAACAGGTTCGGCGTTGGAGAGCACCACGATGGCCGCCGCCGGATAAAGCTGGCGGTCGATGCTTTCCAGGCTGGAACGCAACAATCCAATGTCACCCGTGGTGTCGGTCAACACCAACAACACGTCCGGTTGCCGCGGCCAGCTCCCCAGTCGCGCGGATAAACCTTCGACCTCGACGGCAGCCAGTTGCCGACTCGCCAGCCAGCGCTGATAAAGGTCGATATTGCGCTGCTGGCGGCCAACATTCGCCAGAACGCCGAAAAACCGCTCTAAGGTGTGTGCCAAGGTGCCGTCGAGCTGGCCACTTTCAGCTTCGAAATCGTTGCCCGTGAGTTGCATCCGCTCCAGAGGGGCAAACACTTCAGTGCGCGCAAAGAACATGGTGCCAGCAAAATAATCCGCTTCGTTGATACCTTGCGGATCAATGCCGCCACGCTCGGCCAAGGTGACAAGCAACGCGCGGTTGCTTTCGCTGAGGAATCGGGTGACTGGCAGCAGGTATCGCTGGGGACCCAGCATTGGAACGTGTATCGGGTCGGCAAGGTGTTCCAGCGCTCGACTGAATCGTACCGAGCCCAGCAGGTCATCAAATAGCTCAACGCCCCAATCGTTCTCCCCACCCAAGTGCAGCGAGCGCTTGGTGTGCAGCTTGACCAGCGTGCGGATGTTATCGGCCCGCAAGAATGGCAGCATGCGCAGAAACGGCAAAACATCCCTGCCGCGGTTCGGCACCCGGTATAGCGAATAGCTCAATCCACTGGCCGTCAGCTGCGCACAGATCTCATCTTCACGTCCGGCTACGCAGGTTACGTAGAGATGCAGGCGTTCAGACAGTTTAATCAAACGGCCCAGAATATCTCGCAGCACTTCGGGGTAATAAGCATGGATAACCACGCCGACTGGCGGCTCGCCATCCTCGAATACTGGCTGCCGGGCAACCAGCACTTCGCAGTCTTCGACATGGGAAACGGCGCCGCTGCCTGACTTGACCGACTGACGTTCAGAAACGCGGTGAGCACCTTGGGCTGACGGTGGAATTATCATATTCAAACCAATTCAAATAGGGAGCGAGGCTGGAACTCGCTGGATGCGCCTTTCACGGCCGAGGTGAGCAAGTATCCACTTTAGTGAAAGCGCTGGCCTCATGGCTGGGCAGAGGATAAACGACGACAGGTGTGATCTGGCTGCCGACGCTGGCCAATAAAGACCGCCCCTACTCTGCGAACGCGACTTTAAATGGGTCGGTGAGTCCTGTGAGCGTCGCACCTCTAATGTCGGCAGAGGCTGTGTTTACTTAAATTGCCTCGCACCCAATGACCTCTCCGCGCAAGATGCACTTCAGCGCCTTCGCTATCGCCATGAATACTGAATTCGCAGAAACGAAAAAGCCCCGTAGATTTTCATCTACGGGGCTTTTTCTATGTAATGGCGGAGAGATAGGGATTCGAACCCTAGGTACCGGTGAAGGTACAACGGATTTCGAATCCGTCCCATTCGGCCACTCTGGCATCTCTCCAACGGCGCGCATCATAACAACACTTTTACCGAAAGCAAACCCTCTTTCGAAATTTTCTTCGTGCTATCAGATGCTTGCGTCGATTAAAGCGGTACGCCCAGACGATTGGCGACTTCTTCGTAGGCTTCGATGACGTCACCGAGGCCCTGACGGAAGCGGTCCTTGTCCATCTTCTTCTTGGTGTCCTTGTCCCATAGACGGCAGCCGTCCGGGCTGAACTCGTCACCGAGGACGATCGAGCCGTCGCTGAACACGCCGAATTCAAGCTTGAAGTCGACCAGCAGCAGGCCGGCGTCGTCGAACAGCTTGGTCAGCACTTCGTTGACCTTGAGCGACAGTTCTTTCATGCGAACCAGTTGTTCGGCGGTGCCCCAACCGAATGCCACGACGTGGGATTCGTTGATGAACGGGTCGCCCTTGGCGTCGTCCTTCAGGAACAGTTCGAAGGTGTAAGGGTTGAGCTTCAGGCCTTCTTCCACACCCAGACGCTTGACCAGGCTGCCGGCGGCGTAGTTACGCACGACGCACTCGACCGGGATCATGTCCAGCTTCTTGACCAGCACTTCGTTGTCAGCCAGCAGTTTGTCGAATTGGGTCGGTACGCCGGCCGCTTCGAGTTTCTGCATGATGAAGGCGTTGAACTTGTTGTTGACCATGCCTTTGCGGTCGAGCTGCTCGATGCGCTTGCCGTCGAACGCCGAGGTGTCGTTGCGAAACAGCAGGATCAAGCGGTCAGCGTCGTCGGTCTTGTAAACCGATTTGGCTTTGCCGCGGTAGAGTTCTTCACGTTTTTCCATGATGGGCTCCGCTTGCTAAGTAGGTGGGCTAGGCGATGTGGCGCCAGTCGAGCCCTGAATCTTGATCGGCCAGTTGCAGCCAGTCCGGGTCGCACCCGAGGGTGTCGACAAAACATTGCCGGGCCAGCTGCGGCATGTTGTTCTTGCTGCTCAGATGGGCCAGGACCAGGTGTTGCAAGCCCTGCCAGCCCAACTCGGACACCAGGAATGCCGCCTGATGGTTGTTCAAATGTCCCAGCTCGCCGCCCACCCGCTGCTTGAGAAAGTACGGGTAATGACCACGGGCCAGCATGTCACGGCAATGGTTGGACTCGATCATCAACGCATCAAGGTCCCGATAACCGTCCAGCACCCGCTCGCAGTAGGACCCCAGGTCGGTCAACAGGCCGAAGCGCCGTTGCTCGTGATCACTGAAGACATACTGTGTCGGTTCCTGCGCATCATGGGCCACGGCAATGACCCCGATGCTCAGTGCACCGATCTGCAACTGCTCGCCGCCGGCCAGAAAGCCTGCGGGTTCAATCGGTTTGCGCATCCCGCGCAATGTGCCGCGACTGAGGTAGACCGGTAGATTGTAGCGCCGAGACAGCAAACCCACGCCATGCACGTGGTCGGCATGTTCGTGGGTTACGAGTATCGCGCTCAGTTGCGCCGGGTTCACACCCAGGCGCAACAGGCGTTTTTCGGTTTCCCGCAGGGAAAAACCACAATCCACCAGCACATACGTATCAGCACTGGCGATCAGCGTGCCGTTCCCTTGGCTACCGCTGCCGAGAACGGCAAAACGCATGGTTGATCAGCCCAGGTTGTCCTGAATCACGCTCAACACTTTGCGTGCCACTTCAGCCGGCGCGACGGTGTTGATGTTTTTCTCGACGGTCACCTGAATGTTCTCGCCAACCTTGCTCAGGCGAACCTGATAACGCTCGGCACGGGCTTCAACTTCTTCCTTGCTCGGCGCACTGCCGAACAGGCTGCTGAAGAAACCAGGCTTGTCGTCTTTCTTCTCGGCTTTTTCGGCCAGGTTGATGTAGTACAGGCCCAGGCTACGGTTGATGTCTTCAACGCGCCATTCGCCTTGTTCCAGTGCACGGCCAACGCTCGACCAGGCACGGTCCAGATCGGTACCAACGTTCAACACCGGGTTACCACTGCCGTCTTCGCTGAGGCTGACACGGCTCGGCGTATCGAAATCACGCGAGGCCAGCATCGACACCGAACCGCCCTTCTCGGAGATCCGGCTCATGCTCGCGAGCATGTCGTCGACCAGCGCCGCGTCCAGGCCAGTGATGACCGAACGGTTGGTGAAGGCGACGTCGGCCGTGCTGCCGGCAGGACGCTCGGCGCTGACCACGTAGATTTCACTGGTGTTGCGCTGCACGCCCGGCTCGATCCGCACACGCACGCGGGTTTCGCTGTCGCTGGCGATACCGGCCGCGCTCAGGCGCTTGGCCATGGCGGCGGACAGTTCGTCGGAATGCTGCCAGGTGGTGGTGAATTCGCCGGTTTGCGGGCGCTGCTCATCCAGACGGAAACCGTTGTCCTGGAAGAACTGCACTGCCACTGGCCAGACTTCGGCCGGTGGGTGCTGGGCCACGACCCAGCGCGAGTCACCGCTCTTCTGCAGCGAGTAATCGCTGGCATCGGCAACGGCCGACAGCGGCTGAGGACGCGGCACAATGTATTCACCTTTCTCGGTGTCATCAGCGACGTTACGCGGGATCGGCAACAGCGGATCCAGACGCTTGGACGTGCTGACTTCCGGTGGCAGTTGCATCGGTGCAGTCTGTTGCGCTTGCAGGTAATCGCTACCACGGTCGCGGAAATAACCTTCCGGCCCCCAGACCCATCCGCAGCCGCTGGTGCTGGAGATAATCAAGGCAAGTGCGGAAAGTCCGGCCATTCGCTTCATGCGTTGTACTTCCTCAATTAAACCAGGACGCTGCACTGGCGCAGGGCCGAGCGGAGCGTTTCGTGACAAGGTGTGCTCAGCCAGGTCAGTGGCAGGCGGATGCCTTCGTGCATCAGACCCATTTCCACCAAAGCCCACTTCACCGGAATCGGGTTGGCTTCGATGAACAGGTCTTTGTGCAGCGGCATCAGTTTTTCGTTGATCGCCCGTGCGGTGTCGGCGTCGCCTTTGAGCGCGGCCTCGCACAGATCAGCCATTTCGCGCGGAGCGACGTTGGCGGTCACCGAGATGTTGCCTTTGCCGCCCAGCAGGATCAGTTCGACAGCGGTCGGATCATCACCGGACAGCACGATGAAGTCCTTGCTCACACCATCGATGATCGCTTTGGCGCGTTTCAGGTCGCCGGTGGCTTCCTTGATACCGATGATGTTCGGCACGGTGGACAGGCGGATCACGGTCTCGGCCTGCATGTCGCAAGACGTGCGGCCCGGAACGTTGTAGAGAATCTGTGGAATGTCGACCGCTTCAGCAATGTGCTTGAAGTGCTGGTACAGGCCTTCCTGAGTCGGCTTGTTGTAGTACGGAACGACCAGCAGGCAGGCATCGGCGCCGGCTTCTTTGGCGTTGCGGGTCAGCTCGACGGCTTCGCGGGTCGAGTTGGCGCCAGTGCCGGCGATGACCGGAATGCGCCCGGCAACCTGTTTGACCACGGCTTTGATGACGGCGATGTGTTCTTCTACATCAAGGGTTGCCGACTCGCCGGTAGTACCGACCGCGACAATGGCATGGGTGCCGTTCTTGAGATGGAAGTCCACGAGTTTGCTGAGGCTGTCCCAGTCAAGACGCCCTTGTGCATCCATGGGAGTGACCAGTGCCACCATACTGCCCGCAATCATGAAACCGCTCCTGCCGGAAAAAGAGAGCGGTAATGGTACTGGCGCCAAGATGCTTGCACAAGCGAAGTACTGCGCTGCCGCCATTCCCCTTGGCGCCGCTTTTCGCTACCCTTCAGACTTTGATCGGTACTGATCAGCTTGTACGCCGGGTTCCAGCCTCCCTTTACGGCCTCCCAGACCCCGTTCCTGCGTCGCATCGACGCGCTCCCGCTATAGTGGAGCGAGCCGCGAGCGCTTGCCGGGCCTCTTTGTACGGACAGCCAGAACAGGCACTCCCCGGCAGCCAACGCCCGTAAACCTACCGACCGCTCATCGCTTTAGGAATGCTGCATGTCCACCCCCACAGTTCGCGAACAATTCCTTGTCATCAGTGCCCTCGGCGCCAACCCCATGGAGCTGACTAACGTCCTGTGCCGCGCCAGCCATGAAAATCGCTGCGCCGTGGTTACTTCGCGCCTGACTCGCCACGGCGAGTGCAGCGCGCTGGTCCTCGAGGTCTCCGGTAGTTGGGACGCCCTCGCCCGCCTGGAAGGCAGTCTGCCGGGCCTGGCCAAGAAACACGCCTTTACCGCCAACGTGGTGCGCAGCGCACCACTGGAAAATCGTCCGCAGGCCCTGCCGTATGTGGCGTATGTCAGCTCGGCGTATCGCCCGGACATCATCAATGAGCTGTGCCAGTTCTTCATGGATCACAACGTCGAACTGGAAAACCTGACCTGCGACACATATCAGGCGCCGCAGACCGGCGGCACCATGCTCAACGCCACGTTCACCGTGACCCTGCCAGCCGGCACCCAGATCAGTTGGCTGCGCGACCAGTTCCTCGATTTCTCCGACGCGATGAACCTGGACGCACTGATCGAGCCTTGGCGCCCACAGAACCCAATGTAAGGAAGCTTTCATGGCCGTTGCCATCGACCAACCGGTTGCCGATTTCGAAGCACCTGCCACCAGCGGGCAGACCGTCAGCCTGTCTGCCCTCAAGGGCAAACAAGTGGTGATCTATTTCTACCCGAAGGACAGCACCCCGGGCTGCACCACAGAAGGCCAGGGCTTTCGTGATCAATACGCCGCATTCAAGGCCGCCAATACCGAGATTTTCGGTATCTCCCGCGACAGCCTGAAGTCCCACGAGAACTTCAAGTGCAAGCAGGAGTTCCCCTTCGAGCTGATCAGCGACAAGGACGAAGCCGTCTGCCAACTGTTCGACGTGATCAAGTTGAAGAAGCTGTACGGCAAGGAATACCTGGGCGTTGATCGCAGCACGTTCCTGATTGATAAGGACGGTGTACTGCGTCAGGAATGGCGCGGGGTGAAGGTGCCGGGGCATGTTGATGCCGTTCTGGCTGCTGCTCAGGATTTGAACAAGGCCTAATGGTTTTGCGTCATTTTTACTGACGCCTTCGCGAGCAGGCTCGCTCCCACATTAAACCGTGTTCGCATGGGCGAATCGATCAAATGTGGGAGCGAGCCTGCTCGCGAATAGCCTTCCTGCAAAATTTGGATCAATCGCTACAGCAGTGGCGCCACCGCCGGCTCCTTGCGCGGCCATGCATCCAGCACAGCCTTGAACAGCGTCGCCAGCGGGATCGCAAAGAACACTCCCCAGAATCCCCACAACCCACCAAACAACAGCACCGCGCAGATGATTGCCACGGGGTGCAGATTGACCGCCTCGGAAAACAGCAGCGGCACCAGCACGTTGCCGTCCAGTGTCTGAATGATCCCGTAGACCGCCATCAGATAGATGAACTGATCACTCCAGCCCCACTGGAACAGCGCAATCAGCATCACTGGCACGGTCACCACCACCGCGCCGACATACGGCACCACCACCGACACACCGACCAGCAACGCCAGCAGCGCCGCGTAGTTGAGTCCGAGGGCGACAAACGCGATGTAGGTCACGCCGCCGCAAATCACGATTTCGATGACCTTGCCGCGAATGTAGTTGGCGATCTGGCGGTTCATTTCCTGCGCAACCCGAGTGATCAGCGCGCGCTCACGCGGCAAGTAGCCACGCACCCACTCGCCGATCATGACCCGGTCCTTGAGGAAGAAGAACACCAGAATCGGCACCAGCACCAGATAGATCATGATATTCACCAGCAGCGGCAGACTCGACAGCGAGAATGTCAGCGCCCACTGGCCGAACTTGCCGATCTCGCCACGCGCCGCCTCGATTGCCTGCAACACTTGCTCATCGGACACCAGATGCGGATAGCGCTCCGGTAACAGCAACAGCAGCGACTGCCATTTGGCGAGCATGCCCGGCAGCTCGTTGAACAGCGTGATCAACTGATGCCAGAGCAACGGCAGGACCACGACGATAAACAGCATCAGCACGCCCATGAACAGCGCGAACACCAACCCTACCGCCACGCCACCCGGCACGCGCAGACGCTCCAGCGTGACCACCAGGCCCTGCATCAGATACGCCAGCACCATCCCCGCCAACACCGGCGCGAGCATGCCGCCGAGCGTTAGCACGGCCGTGAAAGCGAGAAACAGCAGCACCGCCAGCACCACTGCTTCTTCGTCGGAGAAGTAGCGCTGAATCCAGTCGCGTAACACTTTGAACATCAATAATCCTTAGATTTAACGCTGTCGGTTTCAGGCCTTTTTCAACCAGTAACGGTAGACGCCTGCTTCGTCTTCTTCGCGCAGCAGCGTATGACCGGCCAACTTGGCAAAGGTGCGGAAGTCGCGCTGTGAGCCCGCGTCGGTCGCGATGACCTTGAGGACTGCGCCACTCTGGAGCTTGTTGAGTTCCATTTTTGCCTTGAGCAACGGCAACGGACAATTCAGGCCACTGGCGTCCAGTTCCACGTCATGGGCTACAGCGTCAGTCATTGCGTCACTCCGGTTCAGGTCGTCGAGCTGCCTAGAATATCTGGTCGCAGCTCCGGTGTCCGGCTACAGTAAGGTCTTTGTCTTCTAAGGCTCTGTGCATGACTTTTCTGCGCCCTACCCTGCTGACGCTCGCTTGCCTGCTCGCCTCACCAGGCTTTGCCGACGATCTGCCGTCACTCGGCGACGCCAGTTCTGCCATTGTCTCGCCGCAACAGGAATATCAGCTGGGCCGCGCCTGGCTGGCGATGTTGCGCAGCCAGGTTTCCCAACTCAACGACCCACAGCTCAAGGACTACGTCGAATCCAGCGTGTACAAGCTGGTGGAGACCAGTCAAGTCACTGACCGACGCCTTGAATTCATTCTGATCAACAGCCCGCAACTCAACGCCTTCGCGGCGCCGGGTGGCGTGGTCGGGGTCAACGGTGGTTTGTTCCTCAATGCGCAGACCGAGGGCGAATACGCTTCGGTACTGGCGCACGAATTGGCGCACTTGTCGCAACGCCACTTTGCTCGTGGTGTAGAGGCTTCGCAACGGATGCAGGTGCCGATGATGGCCGCGCTGCTGGCCGGGATCGTCATTGCGGCGGCCGGAGGCGGCGATGCCGGGATTGCGACCATCGCCGGTACGCAGGCAGCGGCGATTCAGTCGCAACGCACCTTTTCCCGCCAGAACGAACAGGAAGCCGACCGCATCGGCATCCTCAATCTGGAAAAGGCCGGGTATGACCCGCGCTCGATGCCAACCATGTTCGAACGCCTGATGCGTCAATATCGTTTCGATGCCAAGCCGCCGGAATTCCTGCTGACTCACCCGGTAACCGAATCGCGGATTGCCGACACCCGCAACCGTGCCGAGCAGGCCAGACCGGGCGGCATTGAAGACTCCAAGCGCTATCAATTGATCCGCGCGCGCGTGCAGCTGATCTACGAAGAAACCCCTGGCCTGGGCGCCAAGCGTTTCCGTGCGCAGCTGGATGAAAACCCGAAAAACGACGTGGCGCGCTACGGCCTGGCGATTGCGCAGATCAAGGGCGGTCAGTTGAATGAGGCGCGCGAGAATCTCAAGCAATTGCTCGCGACGTCGCCAAACGAAATCATCTACAACCTCGCTCAGGTCGATCTCGACATCACCAATAATCGTTTGCCCGACGCGCAATCGCGGGTTGACCGGATGCTCACGCAATATCCGGGCAACTATCCGCTTAACCAGGTTCGTGTGGATCTGCTTCTGAAACAGAATCGCGCACCAGATGCCGAGAAGGCCCTGGAAGCGTTACTCAAATCACGCCCGGATGATCCGGACGTCTGGTATCAGGTCGCCGAAACCCGTGGTTTGTCCGGCAACATCATTGGCCTGCATCAGGCGCGCGCCGAGTATTTCGCGTTGGTTGGTGATTATCGCCAAGCGATCCAGCAACTCGATTTTGCCAAGCGCAAGGCGGGCAGCAACTTCCCGCTGTCGTCGCGAATCGATGCCCGCCAGCGTGAGCTGATGGAGCAGGAGCGAATGATCAAGGACATGATGGGCTAAGCCTCCTGCCATCCAGACAAAAGCTTCACGCATAAAAAAACCGCCTCTTTCGAGGCGGTTTCTTTTTTACCCTGCCGCTGGATTATTCAGCCAGCTTGAAGGTGATGAAGCTGGCGCGACCTTGACGCAGAACGCGCATCGACACCGAACGATTCTTCGGCAGCGCCTTGGCAATCTCGCCGAACTCCTTGGTGGAGCCGATGGCTTGATTGTTCAAGTGCGTGATCACGTCACCTGGCTGTAGACCGATCAGGGCCGCAGGACCGTCCTGCACTTCCTTGATCACCACACCACCTTTGAGGTCGTAGGTTTTCTTCTGCTCGGCGGTCAGCTCGCCCACCGACACTCCGAGGCGGTTGCTGGTGCTTTCAGTACCGGACTTCGGCAGCGCATCCAGCTCTTTGTCTTCGTCCGGGATCGCGCCAACCGTCAGTTCGACATTCTTGCGCTTGCCTTCACGAATCACTTCCAGATTGGCTTTGGCGCCAGCTTTCAGTGCTCCGACCAGATGCGGCAGATCCGCCGACATGACGATCGGCTGCCCATTCATACTCAGGATCACGTCGCCGACTTGCAGGCCGCCCTTCGCTGCCGGACCATCATCCTGAATCTGTGCAACCAGCGCGCCGGCCGGTTTATCCAGACCGAACGACTCGGCCAGATCCTTGTTCACTTCCTGGATGACCACGCCCAACCAGCCGCGGCTGACCTTGCCCCCGCTCTTCAACTGATTGGAAACGTCCATCGCCACGTCGATCGGGATCGCGAACGACACGCCCATGAATCCGCCCGAACGGGTGTAGATCTGCGAGTTGATGCCGACCACTTCACCGTTCAGGTTGAACAGCGGACCACCGGAGTTACCTGGGTTGATCGGCACGTCGGTCTGAATGAACGGCACATAGTTTTCGTTTGGCAGGCTACGGCCCACGGCACTGACGATGCCTTGAGTCACGGTATGGTCGAAGCCAAACGGCGAACCGATTGCCACAACCCACTGCCCGGCTTTCAGATCCTGGGATTTACCCAGTTTGAGCACAGGCAGGTCCTTGCCTTCGATTTTCAGCAAGGCCACGTCGGAGCGTGGATCGGTGCCGATCAGCTTGGCTTTCATTTCACTGCGGTCGGCGAGGCGGACGAGGATCTCGTCGGCATCGGCGATCACGTGGTTATTGGTCAGGATGTAGCCATCCGGGGAGATAATGAAGCCCGAACCCAGCGACTGCGCTTCCCGCTGACGACCACCACCGCCCGGCGAACGCTGCTGAGGCGGCATGCCACGTTCGAAGAACTCGCGCAGCATCGGCGGCAAGCCTTCCAGATCAGGCATCTGTTGGTTCACTTTGCGATCCGGCAGTTTCTGCGTGGTACTGATGTTCACCACGGCTGGCGAAGCTTGTTCGACCAATTGGGTGAAGTCAGGCAGATCGGCCGCTTGCGCAGCAGGCACCGCCTGACCGAGCAACAGCACAGTGGCGAAAATGGAGAGATAGGATTTCAAACTTGGTATCGACATACAGCTCCCGTTACGACGAGCAGGGTTAAGCGATATGGAGCAAGGAACACCGGAAACCACCGACCGGCATTTTTGTTCCGGGAACAACAAACAAGGCCAGAGCCGTGAGGCTCTGACCTATAAAAAATTTTCGGGGTATTTGCAAATGAAAATGCTCAGCAAACATTTCATCTACGTCTCAACGAAGAAGTGGTAATGACTGAAATCAGCTCACTGCTTGCTGGTTGCAGTGCCATCGGTATTACGCATCGACAGAGCAATTCGTTCGGCGGTGCCAATCGGGATCTCGCCAACCACCGTGACCATCATTTCGCCCTCGGGCGTGGTCAGGCGACGGGAAACGGCAACGGTCGGACCGAGCTGAGTGCGGGTATCGGTAACCGTCGCACCGTTCAACGGCTCGAGGAACACCGAGAAACGCGCCAGACCGTCGTCATACATCAGGCTGTTAACCTGAGTCTTGGTTTCCGGATCTTTATGCGAGGTGCTGCTGGTCAGTTCAAAACCCGGCGGCAGCCAGTCCGAATGCCAGACCTGAGCGGTCTTGGCCGCCGATGCCTTGTCACTGTCGAGCGTTATCGCTTTACAGTCGGCATCAGCCTGCAAATCCTTATCCGACGGGACTTGGTCAGTATCCAGACTGGTGAACTGGAAGCGTTCGAGCAACTGCCCCTTGTCGTTCAGCAGCAACGACTTCAGCGGCAAGCCGGTTTTCTTGTCCAGATGCAATTCAAAACCGTAGCGATGCTGATCGCGAGGCGTCAGCGATACGATCACTGCGTCTCGCCCAGCCACGCGCGATTTGCCGATGACGGCAAGGTCATACCAGTTTTTCAGCTTTTGCGGATCGAGAGGACGAGCGGCCGTGCTAGGAGAATCCCCCAGTCCGGCAATCAAGGTGCCGCCGACGCATTGAGTACGTCCATCAATGCGCACGACTTCCTGCGCCGAACCATCGAGCTGGAGTAAACGCTCGCGGACCTGGCCATTCTGGACGCGATGCCAGATGTTGTGGGTAGAAAAACTACCGTTACGCTCGTAAACGAAAGTGCCGTGAAAGCTTTGCTGCTGCTCGGCCTGGCCCAGACGGGTCAACCAGTCCTGGGCCTCACTAGCATGGGCTGGAACAACGAACCAGCCACTGAGCAGAAGCGAAAGTAGAGGTATGGCGCGCATGATCCTCCTTAACGGTTTTCCAGGCTTGCTGCACGGGCGTATGGCAACGCGCTTTCAGTGCCTTTCAGTGCAGCCTGTTGAGCGTGCTGACGCAGGTAGCCTGGCAGACGCTGATCGTGCCAACCTGGTTGACCTTGCAGTACGCCGTTGGCCATAGGGCCAGTCGCTTCCGAACTCTCGCTGTAGCCAGCCAGAACTGCCGGACCTTTGACCTGCGGAGTGGCCAGGGTTGGCTGATTGGATTGCTGAGCCAATTCGACACCCGCGATTTCGTCCTGGTTGTACAGGCGAACACCGGCCAGAACGGCAACAGTCACCGAGGCTGCAACAGCCAGACGGCCCAGGTTGCGCCATGGGCTGCGAGATACTTTGGCCGGAGCCGTTTCGTCTTCCAGTGCAGCAGACACTGCCGCAGCGATATCCAGACGTGGAAGCAGCAGATCCTTGTGCATGGCTGCCCGAGCGATCTGGTAACGAGCCCAGGTCTCACGGGTATCAACATCATCCAGTGCGTTGAGCACTCGACGCAATTCCAGTTCGTCCGCTTCGTTATCCATCACTGCGGACAGCGATTCCTGCAGGGCTTCACGACTCATGGCGTTCCTCTCTTGGCTGTCGCCGCTGTCTCAGTTTTCCTGCAACAACGGCTGCAGGGCTTTATCGATGGCCTCCCGAGCGCGGAAAATCCGGGAGCGCACGGTACCCACCGGACATTGCATGACGCTCGCAATGTCCTCGTAACTCAGACCATCGAACTCACGTAAAGTTAAAGCCGTACGCAAATCTTCTGGCAGTTGCTGAATGGTTCGATGGACAGTGCCTTCGATCTCATCCCGCAGCAGTGCACGTTCTGGTGACTCGAGATCCTTGAGGCCATGATCGCCATCGTAGAACTCTGCATCTTCGGAACTTACATCGCTATCCGGCGGCCGGCGGCCGCGTGAAACCAGGTAATTCTTCGCCGTGTTAATGGCAATGCGGTAGAGCCACGTATAAAACGCACTGTCACCGCGAAAATTTCCAAGCGCTCGATACGCCTTGATAAAGGCTTCCTGAGCCACGTCCTGGGCTTCATGGGTGTCGTGCACGAAACGCACGATCAACCCGAGAATTTTGTGCTGATACTTCAGCACCAACAGATCGAAAGCTCGCTTGTCGCCGCGTTGAACGCGCTCGACCAGCTGCTGATCCTCTTCCTGGGTTAGCATGAACACTCCTCGATAAGCCCGAAGGAGACTTGCATAACTAAACGACCAGACTTGCAAACATAGACTCGGGCTTTTCGCAAAAGTTCTCCCCCTCCAGGCAAGTTTCCTGCGAGCTCTGATTTGGCACGCACGAAAAACGCAGCTCGGGATAAACCGGCTGCGCGAATAATCTTGTCATCGGTTTCGCCGGCAGGAATCCAACCGCAGATTCCGCACTGAAGCCGACACTGTCCCTTATCTCTGGCACCGACTATTGATCTTAGGCCTTTGGCAAAAGTTCCAATTATTTATAGCCGTCACCACCTGACATTGGGCAACCCTGTGCAGAAAAAGGCTGTTTCAGCACCGATACAGTCGCCTTCCCCCCAAACGGGTCAGAAAAACTTCCGACGAAGCACACGGTTTTTTCGGTCACAGTAGTTTCACAATGCCATATCGGCCCGGCTATTGTGCCGCTCCCCCCCTCTATATACTAGTGGGCTGTGTGGCTGTCTTGACTCGCCGATCCAGCTGTCTTGCACCACCCCCGACCCGGGTCGCTTTGAGCGGAATCCTGTAATGAGCCAACAATTCCAACATGATGTTCTGGTCATAGGCAGCGGTGCTGCCGGTTTGAGTCTCGCGCTGACCCTGCCAGGTCATTTGCGCATTGCCGTATTAAGCAAAGGCGATCTCGCCAACGGGTCCACCTATTGGGCCCAGGGCGGCGTCGCTGCCGTGCTGGATGATACCGACACTGTCGAATCCCACGTCGATGACACCCTGAACGCCGGCGGTGGCCTGTGCCACGAAGACGCCGTGCGCTTCACCGTCGAGCACAGCCGCGAAGCCATCCAGTGGTTGATCGATCAAGGCGTGCCCTTCACCCGCGACGATCAGTCAGGCACTGAAGATGGTGGGTTCGAATTCCACCTGACCCGCGAAGGCGGCCACAGCCACCGACGCATCATCCACGCGGCCGATGCCACCGGCGCGGCCATCTTCAAAACCCTGCTGGCCCAGGCCAAAGAGCGTTCGAACATCGAACTGCTGGAGCAGCGGGTTGCCGTCGACCTGATCACCGAACGGCGCTTGGGCATGGACGGCGAACGTTGCCTCGGCGCCTACGTACTCAACCGCAAGACCGGTGAAGTCGACACCTACGGCGCACGCTTCGTGATTCTGGCCTCGGGCGGTGCCGCCAAGGTCTACCTCTATACCAGCAACCCCGACGGCGCCTGCGGTGACGGCATCGCCATGGCCTGGCGTTCGGGCTGCCGCGTGGCGAACCTGGAGTTCAACCAGTTTCACCCGACCTGCCTGTACCACCCGCAGGCCAAGAGTTTTCTGATTACCGAAGCCCTGCGCGGCGAAGGCGCCCATTTGAAGCTGCCCAATGGCGAACGCTTCATGTCCCGCTTCGACAAGCGCGCCGAGCTGGCACCGCGCGACATCGTCGCCCGGGCCATCGACCACGAAATGAAGCGCTTGGGCGTCGACTGCGTGTATCTCGACATCAGCCACAAACCCGAAGCGTTCATCAAAAGTCACTTCCCGACTGTTTATGAGCGCTGCCTGGGTTTCGGCATCGACATCACCAAGCAACCGATCCCGGTCGTCCCGGCCGCGCATTACACCTGCGGCGGCGTGATGGTCGATCAGAACGGCCGCACCGATGTACCCGGTCTGTACGCCATCGGTGAAACCAGCTTCACCGGCCTGCATGGCGCCAACCGCATGGCCAGCAATTCGCTGCTGGAATGCTTTGTCTATGCCCGGTCAGCGGCGGCAGACATCCTCGCGCAACTGGACGATGTAGCTGCGCCCAACGCCCTGCCCGCCTGGGACGCCAGCCAGGTGACCGATTCGGACGAGGACGTGATCATCGCGCACAACTGGGATGAATTGCGGCGTTTCATGTGGGACTACGTCGGCATTGTGCGTACCAACAAGCGCCTGCAACGGGCGCAGCACCGCGTGCGTCTGCTGCTGGACGAGATCGACGAGTTCTACAGCAACTATAAGGTCAGCCGCGATCTGATCGAACTGCGTAACCTGGCACAAGTCGCCGAACTGATGATTTGCTCAGCCATGGAGCGCAAGGAAAGTCGCGGTCTGCATTACACCCTCGACTATCCCGACCTGCTGCCCGAGGCGCTCGACACTATTCTGGTGCCGCCCACCTACGTCGGCTGAACTTGAGCCGTACTCGCAGGCGTCGATGCAGATCCGCCGCCTGCGAGTCCCGTGGCACGCAGATTGATCTGACCCGCCATTCCCCGCGCAGCCTGAACCTCAACACCACAATCAGCGGTAACGCGAGACTGTCCGGGCGCAGTTGTACCGCCTGCCAGCCCTGCGCCTGATTCCACAACTGCCAGCCATCGGCGTCACGGCGCAATCCGCGAAATGCCTTGGGATGACTCAGCAGAATCTGCCGTGGCAACACCCGAATCCCGTGAAGCAGGCAAGCGCAAGCCCCGAGTAGACTGGCCCAGAGTGGAATCGAAAGCAGAAACAAGGAGCCCAGTGCGAACGCCTGGGCCAACAGATACGCCGCCAGCAACTGCCGTGAGGCATGCCAGCGGCATTCGAACGTATTACTTGGGCTGGACACGGTCCAGGATCATGCGAACCATGCGCTGTAGTTCCGGATCTTCAGACTCGCTGCGCTCCATGAACCAGCCGAACATGTCCTGATCCTCGCACGTCAACAGACGGACATACAGATCGCGATCCACCTGGTTCAACGTCGCGTAAACCTCCTGCACGAACGGCACCAGCAGTACGTCAAGCTCAAGCATGCCGCGACGGCTGTGCCAAAAGAGGCGATTCAGTTCAACTTGTTCGACCATGGAGCCCTCCTCAAATTTGGCGGCAAGTATACAGCCCCGAGGCGGGTCGCACAGTCGGCTTTGGTCGGGCACCACCGATCCTTTATCAACTACCCATTTCAACCATGCCCCCTTATGATGTGCCCCAGTCTATTTACCCTGCGATGACCCATGGCCGATTCTGCTTTTTTCTGCACCCTGTCTCATGAAGGCGTTCTCGCGGTTCGCGGCGCGGATGCCGGAAAATTCCTGCAAGGCCAGTTGACCTGCAATCTCAATTACCTGAGCGACAATCGCGCCAGCCTCGGCGCCCGCTGCACGCAGAAAGGCCGGATGCAGTCGAGCTTCCGCATTCTGCTCGAAGGCGATGGTGTGGTCCTGGCGATGGCCAGCGAGCTGCTCGAGCCGCAACTGGCGGACCTGAAAAAGTACGCGGTGTTCTCCAAATCGAAACTGACCGACGAAAGCGCCGCGTGGGTACGCTTCGGCCTGGAGCATGGCGACACTGCCTTGACCAGCCTCGGCCTGGACCTGCCGGCGGAAACCGACAGTGTTGTGCGCAACGAAGGCCTGATCACGATTCGCGTCTCGCCCGACCGCGCCGAACTCTGGGCCCCGGCCGATCAGGCTGACGCGATCAAAGCCAAATTGTCCGCCGCCCTGCCTGAAGCCGAGCTGAATCAATGGCTGCTGGGCCAGATCCGCGCCGGTATCGGCCAGGTCATGCCAAGCACCCGCGAGCTGTTCATCCCGCAAATGCTCAACTTGCAAGCCGTTGGCGGCGTGAGTTTCAAGAAAGGCTGCTACACCGGCCAGGAAATCGTCGCGCGCATGCAATACCTGGGCAAACTCAAACGTCGTCTGTATCGCTTGAGCCTGGACGCTGCTGATTTGCCGGAGCCAGGTACGCAATTGTTCGCGCCAAGCCACAACAGCTCCATCGGTGAAGTGGTACTGGCCGCCCATGCCGGACAAAACATTGAACTCCTGGCGGTGCTGCAGGCCGAAGCTGTCGAAGCCGGTGATTTGCATCTGGGCACCCTCGAAGGTCCCGCGCTGCATCTGCTCGACCTGCCTTACGAACTGGATCGCGACCGCGAAATCCAGCGCTGATCGCAGCATTTGTTGCAACACCCTAGAGAGTTTAAATGAGCGAACTGGCGGAAAAAGTCCAACAGGATTTGGTTGCGGCCATCGATAAAGATGACCTGGTTCTGCCCACGTTACCGGAAGTGGCCCTGCAGATTCGCAAGGCCGCTGAAGATCCGGAAATCAGCGTCAGCGACCTGAGCAAAGTGATCGGCCGTGACACCGCGCTGTCTGCGCGCCTGATCAAAGTGGTCAACAGCCCGCTGCTGCGCGCCGCCCAGGAAGTCACCGACCTGCACACCGCCATCACCCGGCTGGGCATCAACTACAGCAGCAACCTGGCGATCGGCCTGGTGATGGAGCAGATTTTCCACGCTCGCTCCGAAGTGGTGGAACAGAAGATGCGCGAAGTCTGGCGCAAGAGCCTGGAAATTGCCGGGGTCAGTTACGCGTTGTGCCGCCGCTACACGCAACTCAAGCCCGATCAGGCAGCACTTGGTGGACTGGTGCATCAGATCGGCGTGCTGCCGATTCTGACCTACGCCGAAGATCACTATGAGCTGCTATCGGATCCGGTCAGCCTCAACCATGTGATCGACCATATTCACCCGTTGCTGGGCGACAAGTTGCTACGCGTGTGGGAGTTTCCGGAACGATTGGTGGAGTTGCCCGGGCGCTATCAGGACTTCAAGCGCGACTCGACTGCTATTGACTATGTCGATCTGGTGCAGGTGGCCAGCCTGTATTGCCACAAGGACACTGATCACCCATTTGCGCGGATTGATCCGCTGAGTGTGCCGGCGTTCAGAAAACTCGGGATTGATCCGGAGAACAAAGCGCTGTGTGAAGACCTGGAAGAATCGCGGACGATGTTTTACTGATCCAGGACCTCAGTGCTGCCATCGCTAGCAGGCTAGCTCCCACAAAAGAACTACATACCAGCTAACTCCCGCAGTGGAATGCATTCCCTCTGTGGGAGCTAGCCTGCTAGCGATTGCGCCAGAACAGACACTGCAAATCACCCGGCAATAAAACTGACCCGCACCTTCAAACCCGCCTGCTCGCCATCATGCAAGCTGATCTGCGCCAGATGCGCCCGGCAGATCTCGCCGACGATCGCCAGTCCCAGCCCTGAACCCGCCACCTGCTGATTGCGCCGGTAGAACCGCTCGAACACCCGATCGCGCTCTTCCAGCGGAATGCCCGGCCCGTCATCTTCAACCTCAAGCACCGCCGGCGCCGTCACCCGCAGAATCACATTGCCGCCCGGTGGCGTGTGCGCCAGCGCGTTGTCGACCAAATTGCTAAGCAACTCATTCAACAACGTTGGCTCACCACGCAGCCAGACCGGTTCGTCCGCCTCCAGCGCCAGCGCCACCCCGCGTTTGTGCGCCAGTGGCGCCATGGCCATGCCCAGCTCTCGGGCCAACTGACTCAGATCGAGCAACTGCGCGCCGCCCTCGGCAATCGCCCGGGCGCCGTTTTCGACCCGCGCCAGCGACAGCAACTGATTGGCCAGATGAGTCAGGCGATCAGTGCTTTGTGCCGAGGACTCCAGCGTCGAACGCCAGACCTCGGCATCATTGGAACGCAGGCCCAATTCAAGCCGCGCCTTCAGCGCTGCCAAAGGCGTACGCAACTCATGGGCGGCATCGGCAATGAACTGCGCCTGCCGCTCGAACTGCCCGCGCAAGCGCTCGGTGAAATGGTTGAGGCCGCGCACCAACGGCCACAGCTCATGCTGCACTTCAACCAATGGCAGCGGACGCAGGTCATCAGGCTGACGCTCTTCCACCGCCGTGCGCAAACGCTCCAATGGGCGCAATGCCGCACTGACCGCGAACCAGACCAGCAACAACGCACCAATCGCCAACATGCCCAAGCGCAGCAAGGTATCGGCCGCCAGGCTGCGTGCCATGCTCACCCGCGCTTCGTCGGTTTCGGCGACGCGGATTTCCGCCATGCCATTCATGTTCGGCTCGCTCACCGCTTTGAGCAGACTGACCACGCGCACGTTCTGACCTTGGTAGGTGGCGTTGTAGAACCGCGCCAACGCGGGATAACTGTCCGTTCGCGGCGTTCCCGGCGGCGGGCCGGGAAGGTTTTCGTAGCCGGAAATCAGCTTCTGATGGATATCGTTGACCTGATAGTAAATCCGCCCGGCGCTGTCGTAAGCGAAGGTGTCGAGTGCCACGTAAGGCACATCGGCGCTCAATGTACCGTCACGTTGCGAGAGGCCGGCGGCGATGGTTCGCGCCGAGGCCAGCAACGTGCGGTCGTAGGCGGTGTCGGCGGCTTCGCGACCATTCCAGTACGCGCTCAAGCCGCTGGCGAGCATCAGCACCACCAGCAGCAATGCGAGGTTCCACAGCAAGCGCCAGCGCAGGCTGCTGGGCTTATGCATCGCGACTTTCCAGCAGATAACCCAGACCACGGAACGTCACGATCGCCACCGGTTGGCCGTCGAGTTTCTTGCGCAAGCGGTGCACGTAGATTTCGATGGCATCGGGGCTGGCCTCTTCGTCGAGGCCGAACACCTGGGACGCCAGTTGCTCCTTGCTCATTACCCGCCCCGGCCGGGCAATCAGCGCTTCCAGCACCGCTTGCTCGCGGGACGTCAACGTCAGCAACTCTTCGCCGAGGGTGAAGCGTCGGGTGTCGAGGTCGTAGGCCAGCACGCCGCAGCGCTGCTGGCGTTCGCCACCGAGCACACTGCGCCGCAGCAAGGCTTTGACGCGGGCTTCCAGCTCAGTCAGTTCGAACGGTTTGGCAAGGTAATCGTCGGCGCCCAGATTGAGGCCATGGACGCGATCCTTCACATCGCTGCGCGCCGTCAGCATCAACACCGGCAGATTCTTGCCGCGTGCGCGCAAACGCGCGAGCACCTCGAAACCGTCCATGCGCGGCAGGCCGACATCGAGGATCGCCACGGCGTATTCCTCGCTGCCCAGCGCCAGGTCGGCAGCCACGCCATCGTGCAAAACATCCACGGTCAGACCGGTGCTCTTGAGCGCCTGCGCAACGCTTTCGGCCAGTTGCAGATGGTCTTCGACGAGCAGAACACGCATGGATTTTTACCTCGTTCAGGGATGGCCAACGCCACGCTTTGCCGCGGAGTTTACAGCCGCAACCGCCGCTGTGAAGCCCGAAAACCTTGAAAGTCAGCTGAAAGGTTAGCGAAAGGTTAGCGGATTAGAATCGGCCCACGGACAGTTCCGACTGCCGTCGCTGATGCCACACAGCGCAAAGAAAAACGCCTCGAAGCGTTTTCGACCAATAAGAACAATAAACGGAGTACACCCGCATGCCGTCCATGCAGCCTCAGGCGTCCACGCCTGTTCGCCCTTCCCGTTTCAGCCACACCGCCCTCGCCAGTGCCGCCGCTCTTGCCGGTTTTTCGCCGTTGAGTTTTGCCGACTTCATTGAAGACAGCAGCGCCACCTTTGAAACCCGCAACATGTATTTCAACCGCGACTTTCGCGATGGCACCAGTGCTCAACAGTCCAAGCGTGACGAATGGGCTCAGGGTTTCATGCTCAATCTGCAATCGGGTTACACCGACGGCACCGTGGGGTTCGGTGTCGACGCACTGGGCATGCTCGGGGTCAAACTTGATTCGAGTCCGGACCGCACCGGTACCGGCCTGCTGCCGACCCACGATGACGGGCGCGCTGCGGATGAATACTCGAAAGTCGGCCTGACCGGCAAAGTGAAAATTTCCGCCACCGAACTGAAAATCGGCAGCCTGATTCCAGAACTGCCGATCCTCAAGCCCAACGACGGACGCATTCTGCCGCAGACCTTTGAAGGCGGTTTGCTGACATCCAAAGAGATCAAGAACCTGACCTTCACCGGCGGCCGTCTGGAGAAAGCCAAGGATCGCGACAGCACCGATTTCGAGGACATCGCCCTCAACAACAAGAACAGCCGTTTTGCTGGCACCGTTGCCGGCAAGCATTTCGATTTTGGCGGCGTGGACTACAAGTTCACCGACAAGATCACCGGCAGTTACCACTTTGCCCAACTCGACGAAGTGTACAACCAGCATTTCTTTGGCCTGGTGGCCTCGCGGCCGATGGGCCCGGGCACTTTCGCCACCGACCTGCGTTTCGCCGTAAGTGATGATCAGGGTGCCGCCCGTGGTGGCGAGATCGACAACCGCTCGCTCAATGGTCTGGTCAGCTATGCGCTGAGCGGCCATAAGTTCAGCGCCGGTTATCAGCACATGTCCGGCGACAGCGCCTTCCCGTATGTCGATGGCAGCGACCCGTACCTGGTCAACTTCGTCCAGATCAACGATTTCGCCGGCGCTGAAGAACGCTCCTGGCAGGCTCGCTACGACTTTGACTTCGCCAAGCTCGGCATTCCTGGCCTGAGCTTCATGAGCCGCTACTTGAGCGGTGACAACATCAAGCTCAAGAACGGCGAAGAAGGCAAAGAGTGGGAGCGCAACACCGAAATCAAATATGTAGTACAAAGCGGCGCCTTGAAGGATGTCGCCGTGCGTTTGCGTAATGCCACTTACCGCTCCAACTACTCGGCTCGCGATGCAGACGAAGTGCGTTTGCTGGTGAGCTACAGCGTTGCTCTTTGGTAATTGATTGAAACGTCGAAGATCAAGATCAAAAGATCGCAGCCTTCGGCAGCTCCTACACAAAGCCCCTACAACAAGAAACTGTGGAGAGACCAATGAATTTGTCACTGCGTAAAGTTGCACTGGCCGCCAGTTGCATCCTGTTTGCCGGCCAACTGATGGCCGAACCGAAACGTCCGGAATGTATCGCCCCGGCCTCCCCCGGCGGTGGTTTCGACCTGACCTGCAAACTGGTGCAGAGCGCCCTGGTCAACCAGAAACTGCTGACCAAACCGATGCGTGTGACCTACATGCCCGGCGGTGTCGGCGCGGTGGCGTATAACGCCGTGGTCGCGCAGCGTCCGGCCGATGCCGGCACATTGGTCGCGTGGTCGAGCGGTTCGCTGTTGAACCTGGCCCAAGGCAAGTTCGGTCGTTTCGATGAGACCAACGTGCGCTGGCTGGCAGCGGTCGGCACCAGCTACGGCGCCATCGCGGTGAAGAGCGATTCGCCCTACAAGACCCTCGACGATCTCGTTCAGGCGCTGAAGAAAGATCCGAGCTCCGTGGTGATCGGTTCCGGAGGCACCGTTGGCAGTCAAGACTGGATGCAAACCGCACTGATCGCCAAAGCGGCCGGGATCAACCCACGCGACCTGCGTTACGTGGCGCTGGAGGGTGGCGGCGAAATCGCCACGGCCCTGCTCGGCGGTCACATTCAAGTCGGCAGTACCGACATCTCCGACTCCATGCCGCACATCCAGAGCGGTGACATGCGCCTGCTCGCGGTGTTCGCCGACAAGCGTCTCGACGAGCCGGAAATGAAAGACATCCCGACCGCTCGCGAGCAAGGCTACGACATCGTCTGGCCGGTGGTGCGCGGCTTCTACCTCGGGCCAAAAGTCAGCGATGAAGACTACGCCTGGTGGAAAGATGCGTTCGACAAACTGCTGGCCTCCGATGAGTTCGCCAAACTGCGCGATCAGCGTGAACTGTTCCCGTTCGCCATGACCGGCCCGGAACTGGACACCTACGTGAAGAAGCAGGTTGCGGACTACAAAGTGCTGGCCAAAGAGTTCGGCCTGATCCAGTGATCGCCTCTGTCTAGCGGCTGCGTTCCCGGTTGCGGGGACGCGGCACAGGAGCTCCCATGCTTATTCAACGCATTTTCGCCTCGGTGCTGTTGCTGGTCTGTGCCGGCCTGGCACTGATGGCGTGGCCGTACCAAGCGGCTTTTTCCTACGAACCGGTGGGCCCGCGCGCCTTTCCCCTGCTGATGCTCGGCCTGATGGGCGCGGCGCTGCTGTACATGGTGTTCCGCCCGGCACCGATCAAACACAGCGAAGACGAGCCGCCACTGGATCGCGAAACCCTGACCAAGATTGCGATCTGCGTCGCACTGCTGCTGGTGTTCGCCGGCACGTTCGAATCACTGGGTTTCATCATCGCCAGCATCATCACCGGCGTACCGATGGCGCGCCTGTATGGCGGCCGCTGGCTACCGAGTGTGGTGATCATCAGCCTGATGGCCATTGGTCTTTACCTGCTGTTCGACCGTGTGATGGACGTTCCGCTGCCCCTTGGCCTGCTCAGCGTTCTGGAGAACTGATATGGATACTCTTGGCTATTTGGGTCAGGGTTTCGGCGTCGCGCTGAGCCCTTACAACCTGGTGACCGCGCTGTGCGGCACACTGATCGGCACCGTCGTCGGCCTGTTGCCGGGCCTCGGCCCGATCAATGGCGTGGCGTTGCTGATCCCGATCGCATTTGCCCTCGGCCTGCCACCGGAGTCAGCGCTGATCCTGCTGGCAGCGGTGTACCTGGGCTGCGAATACGGCGGCCGGATCAGCTCGATCCTGCTGAACATTCCAGGCGAAGCCTCCACTGTAATGACCACCCTCGACGGTTACCCGATGGCCCGCAAAGGTCTGGCCGGTGTGGCGCTGTCGCTGTCGGCGTGGAGCTCGTTCATTGGCGCGTTCATCGCCACCTGCGGCATGGTCCTCTTCGCACCGTTGCTGGCGAAATGGGCGATTGCTTTTGGCCCGGCGGAATATTTTGTGCTGATGGTGTTTGCGATCGTCTGTCTCGGCGGCATGGCCGGTGACCGTCCGCTGAAAACATTCATTGCGGCGTTGATCGGTCTGTTCCTGTCAACGGTCGGCATCGATGCCAACAGCGGCGTATATCGCTTCACCGGCGACAACATTCACCTGACTGACGGCATTCAGTTCGTCGTGCTGGTGCTGGGTCTGTTCTCGATCAGCGAAATCCTTCTGCTGCTGGAAAAAACCCACCACGGCCAGGAAGCGGTAAAAGCCACCGGCCGGATGATGTTCAACTTCAAGGAAGCGGCGTCGGTGTTCGTGGTCAACGTCCGTTGCGGCGTGCTGGGCTTCATCATGGGCGTGTTGCCGGGTGCCGGCGCGACCCTCGCCAGTGCCGTGGCCTATATGACCGAGAAACGTCTGGCCGGCGCCAGCGGCAAGTTCGGTGAAGGGGATGCCCGTGGCCTCGCCGCGCCGGAAACCGCGATCGGTGGCGCAGCCTGCGGTGCGCTGGTGCCGATGCTGACCCTCGGCGTTCCAGGCTCGGGCACCACGGCGGTGATGATCGGCGCCCTGTCGCTGTACAACATCACTCCCGGCCCGCTGCTGTTCCAGCAACAACCAGACATCGTCTGGGGCCTGATCGCCTCGCTGTTCATCGCCAACATCATGCTGGTGATCCTCAACATCCCGATGATCCGCATCTTCACCCGCATCCTTGCCGTGCCGAACTGGGCACTGGTGCCGGTGATCGCGATCATCACCGGGATCGGCGTCTACGCGGTGCACGCCACCACGTTCGACCTGTTCCTGATGATCGGCATCGGCATCTTCGGTTACATCCTGCGCAAGCTGGACTTCCCGCTGTCGCCGCTGCTGCTGGGCTTCATCCTTGGCGAACTAATGGAGCAGAACCTGCGTCGCGCCCTTTCGATCTCTAACGGTGCGCTGGAAATCCTCTGGTCGAGCCCGATCACCCTCGGTGTCTGGGTGCTGACGGCAATCATGCTGCTGATGCCGATCATCCGCATCTGGCGCAAACGTTCGGTCGCACGCCGCGCCCTTGCCGATGTTTGATCGCGCCTCACTGAAATCCTGGTGGGGAACCCCGCTGGTCGGTCTGCTTGGCGGTTTTATCGCCAGCCAGATCGGCTGGCCACTGCCGTGGATGGTCGGCTCGTTGCTGGCGATCATCCTCGTGCGCTGCCTGACCCCGTGGCAACTCACGGAAATCCCTGGCGGCCGCAAGTGCGGCCAGTGGATTGTCGGCATCGGCATCGGCCTGCACTTCACCCCGGTGGTGATGGAGCAGGTGCTCAGCCATTTCGGTTTGATCTTCTTCGGGGCGCTGGTCACCAGTTTGTCGGCGGTGGTCGGCGTGTGGTTGATGCGCCGCACCGGCGAGGATCGCGCCACGGCGTTTTTCTCGAGCATGCCGGGCGGTTCCGGAGAGATGGTCAACCTCGGCGCACGTAACGGCGCGATGCTCAGCCACGTCGCGGCGGGGCAGAGTTTACGGGTGCTGGTGGTAGTGTTGTGTGTGCCAGCGACGTTCAAGTATCTGCTCGGCGACGGTACACCGATTTCTCATGCAGGCAGCGTCGATTGGCGCTGGCTGGCGATTCTGTTTCCGGCGGGTGGTTTGCTCGCGTGGCTCTGGCAGCGTTTGCGCCAGCCCAATCCGTGGCTGTTCGGGCCGTTGCTGGTGAGTGCGGCGGTGAGCATTGGCTGGGATTTGCACATCAGCTTGCCCAATGGCGGCAGTCAGATTGGCCAGTGGTTGATTGGCAGCGGTCTGGGTTGTCACTTCAACCGGCAGTTCTTCCGGCGCGCGCCTTCCTTTATGGGGCGGACGTTGATTGGCACGGCGTTGACCATGTTGATCGCGGCACTGGCGGCGTTGGGATTGAGTGCGTTGACCCATCTGGATCTGCGCTCACTGACACTGGGCATGATGCCCGGCGGGATTGCCGAGATGAGCCTGACGGCGGAGACCCTGCAATTATCGGTGCCGCTGGTGACGGCGATGCAGGTGATGCGACTGTTGTTTGTACTGTTTCTGGCGGAGCCGTTGTTCAAGTACTGGGATCGTAATCCCGAGTAAAACCGCGTCCCTGTGGCGAGGGCGCTTGCTCCCGCTCGGCTGCGCAGCAGTCGTAAACCCAACAAATGCGGTCTGTATGAAGGAGCCTGTTAGCAGAAATCGGGGCTGCTGCGCAGCCCAGCGGGAGCAAGCTCCCTCGCCACAGAAAGTCATCACCCCATCAAATCGGCGGCAGACGCCACTCGATCGGCGTCTCGCCATTCCGCTCGAGAAACTTGTTGGTCCGGCCAAAGTGCCCGCAACCCAAGAACCCGCGATAGGCCGACAACGGCGAAGGGTGCACCGACGTCAGCACCAGATGCTTGGTGGCGTCGATCAGCTTCTGCTTGCTCTGCGCATGGGCGCCCCAGAGCATGAACACCAGATGCGGCTGGCGCTCGCTGACCAATTCAATGATCCGATCAGTGAAGAATTGCCAGCCCTTGTCCTTGTGCGCATTGGCGTTGGCACGCTCGACGGTCATGGTGGTGTTGAGCATCAGCACGCCCTGATCGGCCCAGCTCTGCAGGTAACCATGATTGGGAATGTCGATGTTCAGGTCGCGTTTCAACTCTTTATAGATGTTGACCAGCGACGGCGGCGCCGGCACGCCCGGTTGCACCGAAAAGCACAAGCCGTGGGCCTGGCCCTGGCCGTGATACGGGTCCTGACCGAGGATCACTACCTTCACTTTATCCAGCGGCGTGGAGTTCAGTGCGTTGAAAATCATCGGTCCCGGCGGATAGATTTCCTTGCCGGCTGCCCGCTCCTGCTGCAGAAACTGGCGCAACTCTGCCATGTAAGGCTGGTCGAATTCAGCACGCAGTGCCTCCTTCCAGCTCGGTTCGAGTTTGATACGGTCGTCAGCAGTCATGGTCATACCCGGCAAAAACAATGGGGCGAACCCTAGGAAAGCCGACCACGCTTGTCAATTGATCTGACGCAGATCCGGCACTTTCCCACACAACGATCATACTGATCGTTCAAATTCCCGATCGAGGTCACGATGAATCTGCACTTCGAAGAACTCACCGGCACCGACGGCGCCCGTATCGGTATCGCCAGCCTGGATGCTGAAAAATCGCTGAACGCACTGTCGCTGCCGATGATCAACGCCCTCAGCGACAAACTGAACGCCTGGGCCAAGGATCCACAAATCGTCTGTGTACTGCTGCGCGGCAACGGCGACAAAGCCTTCTGCGCCGGCGGCGAGGTGCGCAGCCTGGTTGAGGCCTGTCGCGCCCACCCCGGCGAGGTACCACCGCTGGCCGCACAGTTTTTCAGCGCGGAATACCGCCTGGATTACAGCCTGCACACCTATCCGAAACCGCTGATCTGCTGGGGCCACGGTTACGTGCTCGGTGGCGGAATGGGCCTGTTGCAAGGGGCGAGTACGCGGATCGTCACACCGAGCAGCCGCTTGGCCATGCCAGAAATCACCATCGGTCTGTATCCAGATGTCGGCGCCAGTTGGTTTCTCGCCCGGCTGCCGGGCAAGCTCGGTTTGTTTCTGGGCCTGACCGGGGCGCACATGAACGGGCGTGATGCGATCGATCTGGATCTGGCTGACCGCTTCCTGCTCGACGAACAGCAGCCAGACCTGATCGAAGGCCTGCTGCAACTGAACTGGCAGGAGCAGACCGACATGCAACTCAACAGTCTGCTCAAGGCCCTGCAACAGGAAGCCGTGGTGCAAATGCCCGAGGCGCAGTGGCTGCCGCGGCGTCAGCAGATCGACGAACTGCTCGACGTCAGCGATGTGACCTGTGCGTGGAAAGCCATCAGCCTGCAGCGCGACAGCAGTGATCCGCTGATCGCCCGCGCGGCGAAAACCATGAGCGAAGGCTCGCCGCTGACCGCGCATCTCGTCTGGGAACAGATCATCCGCGCTCGGCACATGTCGCTGGCCGAAGTCTTTCAGATGGAATACACCCTGAGCCTCAATTGCTGCCGGCATCCGGAGTTCAGCGAAGGGGTTCGCGCGCGGTTGATCGACAAGGATCAGAAACCGCACTGGCATTGGCCGGACGTCAGCAGCGTGCCGGATGCGGTGGTCGAGGCGCACTTTCACAAAGTGTGGGAGGGGCGGCATCCGTTGGCGGATTTGACGCAGTATTGAGTGCCTCGGACAAAATCCAGGTACAAAAAAAGCGGCGCTTCAAGCGCCGCTTTTCATTTTCGGATGATTACCAGCGGTTGCCACGTCCGTTGTGGTCGCCACGTCCACTGTGTCGGTCATAGTTGCCACGACCGCGGTGATCGTTATCCCAACCGCCGCGACGGTGGCCATCCCAGCGTCCGCGATCATTGCCGTGCCAGCGACGGCTTTCGTAATAACGTGGAGCCGGCTGGTAGTAACGCGGCGCCGATTGGTAATAACGCGGTTGCTGGTAGTACCGCGGTTGCGGTTGGTAGTAACGAGGCTGCGCGTAATACCTGCTGCCACCGTTGTAATACGTGCCACCCGTGTTGTAGTAGGCCGGTGCAGGTGAGGTGTAGACCTCTGAGCTGTAATACGAGTCCGCGTAGGAGTACGGGACGCAACCGGCAACGGAAAACATCAACGCAGCAAGCAGAAGAATTCGTCTATACATGGCGGCCTCCTGGACCGCGGGTTGGCCACACCAGCGACGCTGGCAGGCGACAGTCATTTAATCGGTGACTGTCGAAAAATCAGACAGCGTTTTCGGCATCTGGTGCGTTCCTGCAACAAGTTGAAACAAGTGATTGATAAAACCTTGTTCATCGGCAAAAGCGCCGTCATTCAGCCGCTGATTAATGGTGACCACCGTGATATCCGCCGCCGTGATAACCCCGTCCGTAACCGCCTCGATAGCCGTAGCCACCGTGGTAATAACGCGCGCCGCCGTAGTAGCGCGGACCGTAATAACCCCCGTAGTAATAAGGCGAGTAATAGCCGGGAGAGTAGTAGGTAGACGGATAAGCATCGTAGGGTCCGGCGTAATAGTAACAACCGGATAGACCGAAACCGAGCACCGCGCCCAGCAGCGCCCTTCGCAACGTTTTATGAATAAGCATGGCGGCCTCCTGAAAGACCTGCGACAGCAGTCGGCACAGACCGGCTGACACCTGTTTTGACTGACGAAGCCATGCCGAGTGCCAACCCGCCAAAACCATCGGATCAGCGGCAATCGCGCTGCATCACGGTGCAGCCGCGCACCAACTCAAAGCGCCTCAGCGCCCTCGCCGCCAACCCGATGCAACCCGCGCGCCCGTGCCAGAGCGCCTGACGCGACTTGGCACGGGTCTCGCTTTAGCAAACCCGTGCAGGAGTCATCACAGGTTCGCGGCACCACAATTTGCAATGGCTGACTAGGGTTCCGGCTCGCAATCGCGAGTGGCTGGTCCGAGAGTTGGCGACCTCCAGTTGAGGTTACACGGCGGGACAAAAGCCCGGGAGACAAGCCACCGTTCGCGGTGCCGCGTTGCCTTCCTGTCCGCCCTTGATCAACTGGAGAACCCACCATGACCCGACTACGTTTGCCCGCCCTGCTCGCCGCCGCGTTCGCCGCGCTCCTCAGCACGCAATCCCCCGCCGCCCAGAAAGATCACTTCAGCGTCTGCTGGACGATCTACGCCGGCTGGATGCCCTGGGAATACGCCGGCAGCCAGGGCATCGTCGACAAATGGGCGAAGAAGTACGGGATCAAGATCGACGTCGTGCAGCTCAACGACTACGTCGAATCGATCAACCAGTACACCGCCGGCCAGTTCGACGGCTGCACCATGACCAACATGGACGCGCTGACCATTCCGGCCGCCGGCGGCGTCGATAGCACCGCGCTGATCGTCAGCGACTTCTCCAACGGCAACGACGGCATTGTCCTCAAGGGCGACGGCAAGACAGCCGCCGACCTCAAGGGCATGGACGTCAATCTGGTCGAACTGTCGGTCTCGCACTACCTGCTCGCCCGTGCACTGGACTCGGTTGACCTGAGCGAGAAAGACCTGAAAGTGGTCAACACTTCCGACGCCGATATCTCCGCCGCTTTCAACACCGAACAGGTCAACGCCGTCACTACTTGGAACCCGATGCTCTCGGACATCAAGGCCAAACCGGGCGTGACCGAAGTGTTCAATTCCAGCCAGATTCCTGGCGAGATCATGGACATGATGGTGGTCAACAGCGCCACCCTCAAAGACAACCCGGCGCTGGGCAAAGCGCTGACCGGTGCGTGGTTCGAAGTGGTCGAGCTGATGAACGCCAAGAGCGCCGCGAGCAAGGTTGCGCTGGAGCACATGGCCAAGGCCTCGGGCACGGATCTGGCCGGATTCCAGGCACAACTGGACACCACCAAACTGTTCGCCACACCGAAGGAAGCCCTGAGCTTCGCTACCAGCAAACAACTGCCGGAAACCATGCGCAAGGTCGCCGAGTTCTCCTTCCAGCACGGCTTGCTCGGCGAAGGCGCGAAAGACACCAGCGCGGTCGGCATGGCCTTCGCCAACGGCGTGACCAGTGGCGATACCGGCAACCTCAAGCTGCGTTTCGATCCGACCTACGTGCAGATGGCCGCCGACGCCAAGCTGTAAGCCACGGAGGATTTGGCCATGCGCCTGATCAATCGCCACCCGGATCGCCCGAGTCGCCTGTTGTTGGTGATCCTGCCGTTCGCCCTGGTGCTGTTCGCCTACTTCATGGGTTCGGCCGAGCGCCTGGCGGACAACCCCAACGACAAACTGCTGCCCAGCGCCGTGCAGATGACCGACGCGGTAAAACGCCTGGCCTTCAATGCCGACAGCCGCACCGGTGACTACCTGTTGTGGCAGGACACCGCGTCGAGCCTGCGGCGTCTGGCCATCGGCCTCGGCATCGCTGCTTTGGTCGGGCTGTGCCTGGGCATCGCCGCCGGCACGTTGCCGTTGTTTGGCGCGCCGTTGTCGCCGCTGCTAACGGTGCTGTCGATGGTGCCACCGCTGGCAATCCTGCCAATTCTGTTCATCGTCTTCGGCTTGGGCGAGTTGTCGAAAGTCATGCTGATCGTGATCGGCATCACCCCGGCGCTTGCTCGCGATCTGGAACAACGCGCCCGGGAAATCCCCGTCGAACTGCTGATCAAGGCACAGACCCTCGGTGCCTCGACCTGGACGCTGATGCTGCGGGTGGTGCTGCCGCAACTGCTGCCACGCTTGCTGATCTCGTTACGGCTGATGCTCGGTTCGGCGTGGCTGTTCCTGATTGCCGCCGAAGCGATTGCCTCCACCGACGGCCTCGGCTACCGGATTTTTCTGGTGCGGCGTTATCTGGCGATGGACGTAATTCTGCCGTACGTGGTGTGGATCACCCTCCTCGCCTGGCTGATGGATTGGGGCCTGAAGTACCTGACCCGCCGCGCCTTCCCTTGGTATGAGGGGGCGGCCAAATGAGCTTCATCACGGTCAAAAACGTCTGGCAGCAATACGCCGATCAAGTGGTGCTGGAAGGCTTGAACCTGAGCGTCAACGAGGGCGAGTTCTGCACCCTGGTCGGCGCGTCCGGTTGCGGCAAATCGACCTTCCTGCGCCTGCTGCTCGGTCAGGAAACGGCGAGTCGCGGCGAGATCCTGCTCGACGGTCAAGCGCTGGCCAGTGAACCAGATGCCAGCCGTGGCGTGGTGTTCCAGCGCTACTCGGTGTTCCCGCATTTGAGCGTGCTCGACAACGTCGCCCTCGGCCTCGAACTGCCGCGTGCGCGGTTGCTCGGTCGGTTGTTCGGCAGCGCCAAACGTGAGGCGCGCGAACAGGCCGCGACACTGCTCGACAAAGTCGGCCTCGGCCATGCGCTCGACAAATACCCGGCGCAGCTCTCCGGCGGCATGCAGCAACGGCTGGCGATTGCCCAGGCGCTGATCATGAAACCGCGCGTGTTGCTGCTCGACGAGCCGTTTGGCGCGCTCGATCCGGGCATCCGCAAAGACATGCACGCCTTGCTGCTGGAGCTGTGGCGCGAAACCAGACTGACGGTGTTCATGGTCACCCACGACTTGTCCGAAGGCTTCAGCCTCGGCACCCGTCTGCTGGTGTTCGACAAGGTCCGCCTCGACCCGCACGCCCCCGGCGCCTATGGCGCACGCATCACCTACGACATCCCTTTGAACAGCGACCGCCGCGCCCAGCGCGCCGCCGTCGACGCCCTGCCGTTGCCACTGGCAGGCGCCCTTCGCACCGCTTGAGAGGACTGACCCCATGATTGATTCAACCCAACTGTTCCCACCGTTTGCCGAAGAAATGCTCCCCGGTGGCGGCCACCGCTCCTTCGTATTGAAGCGCGGTCAATTGCTGCGCCTGACCGATCTGCGCGGCGGCGCCAACGTCAGCCTGACCCTGCTCAACGCCAATGAAAAAACCGAGCGGCTGAACCTGCCCGACAGCCTCAAATGCCAACACACCGCTAAGCTCACCAGCGGCCACTGCCTGTACTCGGACATGGGCCGCGTACTCGCCGCAATCACCGCCGACACCTGCGGTTGGAGCGACAGCCTCGGCGGTGTGCTCTGCGCCGAAGAAGTCGCGCAGAAGTACGGCCAGGGCCGCTATCAGGAACTGCGCAACGGCTTCTTCCGCAACGGCACCGACAACCTTTTGGTGGAACTCGGCAAGTGGGGCCTGGGCCTCTCCGATCTGCTGATGACCCTCAATCTGTTCAGCCGGGTCAACGTCGATGAGGCCGGGCGCTTCCACTTCGTCGAGGGCAATTCCAAGGCTGGCGATTACATCGAACTGTACGCGCCGATGGACACGCTGGTGGTGCTCACCGCCCTGCAACACCCGATGGACCCGGCGCCGGAATACTCGCCCAAACCGCTGAAGCTGAGCTGGATGAACGCCGACGCCAGCGTCGCCGAACACTGCCGCACCTCGCGCCCGGAAAATGAGCGCGGCTTTATCAACACCGACCGTTTGTTCGCCTGAGGATCGCTGCCATGTCAGTTGCTATCGCCACTTCGCAAAAACAACCCGACGCTGCGGTGTACCGCGCCACGATCCCGGCCGGTGAGCCATGGCTGATGGAGGTCAAGGCCGGCCAGACCTTGCGCATCCTCGACCTGGAAGGCAATCAGGCCGTCGATACGTTGTTCTACAGCCTCGCCAATCCCAAGGAACGCTACGACGTGCAGCGCACCTTGCGTCGGCAGAACAGCGTCTACCTGAGCACCGGCAGCGTGCTGTATTCCAACCTCGGCCAACCGATGCTGACCATCGTCGCCGACACCTGCGGACGCCACGACACACTCGGCGGCGCCTGCGCACAAGAGAGCAACACCGTGCGCTACGCCCTGGAAAAACGCTACATGCACAGCTGCCGCGACAACTACCTGCGCGCTTGTGCCCATGACGGGCGACTGGGCAAAGGCGACATCGGGCCGAACATCAATTTCTTCATGAATGTGCCGGTGACCGCAGATGGCGGGCTGACCTTCGAAGACGGGATTTCCGCGCCAGGCAAGTACGTCGACTTGCGCGCGGAGATGGATGTGATCGTGCTGATTTCCAACTGCCCGCAGCTGAACAACCCGTGCAACGCCTACAACCCGACACCTGCGGAGCTGCTGGTATGGAACTGACCATCAGCCGTTTACGCCGTTGGCTTTTCGCCCTGTGCCAGGCGCGTTCCGGCCAGTGCCTGAAATCCCCCAAACATCCCTAAACCCTGTGGGAGCGAGCCTGCTCGCGAATGCGGTGTGTCATTCAGCATTGATGTGGCTGATCCACCGCCTTCGCGAGCAGGCTCACTCCTACAGGGGATTGGTGGTGTTCTGAGGTGGTTTTTTCATCCGGGACGGCCCGGATGTCTGTCGAAAAACGGCGGGACGGCCCGCTTCCCCTTCAGGGGTTATGCCATGTTCGAAAAAGTCCTCATCGCCAACCGTGGCGCCATCGCCTGCCGCATCCTGCGCACCCTCGCTTCACTGCAGGTCAAAGGCGTGGCGGTGTATTCCGAAGCCGACGCCGCCAGCCTGCATATTCTGCACGCCGATGAAGCCCACAGCCTCGGCGAAGGCGCCGCCGCCGGCACCTATCTGGCGGTCGACAAAATCCTCGCCATCGCCCAACAAAGCGGCGCCACGGCGATCCATCCCGGTTACGGGTTTCTCTCGGAAAACGCCGCGTTCGCCGAAGCCTGCGAAGCGCACGACATCGCCTTCATCGGCCCGACGCCGGAACAACTGCGGGTGTTCGGCCTCAAGCACACCGCCCGTGCGCTGGCCAAACAGCACGGCGTGCCCATGCTCGAAGGCACCGAACTGCTCGACAGCCTCGACGCCGCGCTGATTGCCGGCGAACAAGTCGGCTACCCGGTCATGCTGAAAAGCACCGCCGGCGGTGGCGGCATCGGTATGCGCGTGTGCCGCAGCGCCAGCGAATTGAGCGAATCCTTCGAAGCGGTGAAACGCCTCGGCCAGAACAACTTCAGCGACGCCGGCGTGTTCATCGAGAAGTACATCCAGCGCGCCCGGCACCTGGAAGTGCAGGTGTTCGGCGACGGTCGCGGTGAGGTCATCGCCCTCGGCGTGCGCGACTGCTCGGTGCAGCGGCGCAATCAGAAAGTCCTCGAAGAAACCCCGGCGCCGAACCTGCCCGACGGCATGGCCGAAGCGCTTTGTGCGGCGGCGATCAAACTGGCGAAAGCGGTGAACTACCGCAGCGCCGGCACCGTGGAATTCGTCTTCGACAGCGAGGCGCAGCGTTTCTATTTTCTTGAAGTGAACACGCGCTTGCAGGTGGAACACGGCGTCACCGAACAGGTCTGGGGTGTCGATCTGGTGCGCTGGATGGTTGAGTTGGCGGCGGGTGAGCTGCCGCCGCTGAGCGAGTTGTATCGCCAGTTGAAACCTGAAGGTCATGCGATTCAGGCGCGGTTGTATGCGGAAGATCCGGGGCGCGATTTCCAGCCGAGCCCGGGCCTGCTGACGGCAGTGGAATTCCCGCCGGCCAACGGCATTCAGCTGCGCATCGATACCTGGGTCGAGGCCGGTTGCGAGATTCCGCCGTACTTCGATCCGATGATTGCCAAAGTCATTACCTGGGCGCCGACCCGCGAACAGGCGCGTGCCGAGTTGCATCAAGCGTTAGGCGACAGTCTGTTGTACGGCGTGGAAACCAACCGCGTTTACCTGCGGCAGATTCTCCTCGACACGCCGTTCGCCAGCGGCGAGCCGTGGACCCGTTGCCTGGAAGGTCTGGTGTATCGCGCCAACACTGTCGAAGTGCTCAGCGCCGGCACGCAAACCAGCGTGCAGGACTATCCCGGTCGCCTCGGCTACTGGGCGGTCGGTGTGCCGCCATCGGGGCCGATGGACAGTCGCGCGCTGCGTCTGGGCAATCGTCTGCTTGGCAACGCCGAAGGTGCGGCGGCGCTGGAAATCACCATGAGCGGGCCGCTGCTGCGCTTCAATTGTGCAGCGGTGGTCGCGGTGACAGGTGCGCCGATTGCCTTGACGCTTGAAGGTGCAAGCGTGCCGATGAACACCGCGCTGCTGATCCCGGCGGGCGCGACGTTGCATCTGGGCAGCATCAGCGGCGCCGGGGCACGCAGTTATCTGTGCCTGCGTGGCGGTTTGCAGGTGCCGGATTATCTGGGCAGCAAAAGCACTTTCACCCTTGGCCAGTTTGGTGGGCATGGTGGTCGGGCGCTGCGTGCCGGTGATGTGTTGCATATCCCTGCACTGACGGACCGCAGTGCTGGTGAGCAACTGGCCGAGCAGCACATCACCGCGTTGCCAGACATGCGGCAGGTCCGGGTGATCTACGGCCCGCACGGCGCACCGGAGTACTTCACCGAAAACTACATCGGCACCTTTTTTGAAACCCAGTGGGAAGTGCATTTCAACTCCAGCCGCACCGGTGTCCGGCTGATCGGGCCGAAGCCGGAATGGGTGCGCGCCGACGGCGGCGAGGCCGGGTTGCATCCGTCGAACATTCACGACAATCCGTATGCCATCGGCGCCGTCGATTTCACCGGCGACATGCCAGTGATCCTCGGCCCGGACGGCCCGAGCCTTGGCGGGTTTGTCTGCCCGGTGACGGTGATCGAAGCGGATCTGTGGCAACTGGGGCAGCTCAAGGCGGGCGATAAAATCCAGTTCATTCCTGTCTCTCTCACTGACGCCCGCGATCTCGCCCTGAAATGGGATCTCCCCTGTGGGAGCCAGCCTGCTGGCGATGGGGCCAGATCAGACACCGCATCAACTTCATCGCGAGCAGGCTCACTCCTACAGGTTCTTGTGTCGCCTGTGGTGTTGGAGTTGGGTCAGGGTGATATGCGCCTGGTCGGGCGGGTTTCTGGCGACACTCATTTACTGTTGGAAATCGGCGAGCCGGAACTGGATCTCGTCCTGCGCTTCCGCGCTCACGCCCTCATGCAAGCGTTGGAACACAAAACCCTGCACGGCGTGATCGACCTCACCCCCGGCATTCGCTCGCTGCAAATCCACTATCAACCCGAGCAACTGCCATTGGCCGATCTGCTCGGCCTCATCGCCGGCGAGTGGGACGCGGTGTGCGCCGCCAAGGACCTGCAAGTGCCGTCGCGCATCGTCCATTTGCCGCTGTCGTGGGACGACCCGGCCTGTCAGTTGGCCATCGAAAAATACATGACCACCGTGCGCAAGGACGCGCCGTGGTGCCCGAGCAATCTGGAGTTCATCCGCCGCATCAACGACCTGCCCAACCTCGACGAAGTGCAGCGCACGGTGTTCGACGCGAGCTATCTGGTGATGGGCCTTGGCGACGTTTATCTCGGTGCGCCGGTGGCCACGCCGCTCGATCCGCGTCATCGCCTGGTCACGACCAAATACAACCCGGCACGTACCTGGACCGCCGAGAATTCGGTGGGCATCGGCGGCGCCTACATGTGCGTGTACGGCATGGAAGGCCCCGGCGGTTATCAGTTTGTCGGGCGCACCTTGCAGATGTGGAATCGCTACCGCGAAGTCGCCGCGTTCGACGGCAAACCGTGGCTGCTGCGCTTCTTCGATCAGATTCGCTTCTACCCGGTCAGCGCCGAAGAACTGCTGCGCATCCGCCGCGATTTTCCGCTGGGGCGTTTCGATCTCAACATCGAACACAGCCAGCTCAACCTTGCCGACTATCAGGCGTTTCTCAATCGCGAAGCCGAGAGCATCAACGCCTTTCGTGCCCAGCAACAGGGCGCGTTCAATGCTGAGCGTGAACGCTGGATCGCCAGCGGTCAGGCGCATTTCGACAGCGAAGAAGCCGTGGCTGAGTCCAGCGAAGACGCACCGCTGGTCGACGGTGAGCACAGCGTCGACAGCCACATTGCCGGCAATCTCTGGCAGGTGCAGGTCGAAGCCGGCAGCCGTGTCGCGGCGGGCGATGTGCTGGTGATTCTCGAGTCGATGAAGATGGAAATCCCGGTACTCGCGCCGATGGCCGGGGTGGTGCGCGAGATCCGCGTGCAGCCCGGTTCGGCGGTGCGCGCCGGACAACGGGTCGTGGTGCTGGCACTCGACTGAAGCCAATTGGATAAGGATCAACTCATGAATCTGCAACTCGATGTTCTGCGCCAGGCCTATCGCAATGGCGACACCACACCGCGCCAACTGCTGCTGAAACTACGGGAAAAAGCCGCCGCGCTGAACCCGGATTATCACCTGTTCATCCACCTGCTCAGCGTCGCCGAGCTGGAGCCCTACCTTGCCGCCCTCGACGGTCGCGACCTCGACAGCCTGCCGCTGTACGGCGTGCCGTTTGCGATCAAGGACAACATTGATCTGGCGGGGATTGCGACCACCGCCGCCTGCCCGGACTTTGCTTATGTGCCGGAGCGCTCGGCGACCATCGTCGAGCAGTTGATCGCCTTGGGAGCGATTCCCCTGGGCAAGACCAATCTCGATCAATTTGCCACGGGCCTCAACGGCAGTCGCTCGCCTTACGGCGCGTGCCCGAACAGTGTGCTGACGGAATATCCGTCCGGCGGTTCCAGCGCCGGGTCGTCGCTGGCGGTGGCGCTGGGCGTGGCAAGTTTTGCCCTGGGCACCGACACCGCAGGCTCCGGTCGGGTGCCGGCGGCGCTGAACAATCTGGTCGGATTGAAGGCGAGCAAAGGGCTGATTTCCACTGCTGGTGTGCTGCCCGCGTGCCGCACTTTGGATTGCGTGACCACGTTCACCGCCACTGCGCGTGAGGCCAGTCAGTTGCTGGCGCTGACCGCCAAACTTGATCCGCGCGACGAATACAGCCGCCGCAATCCCTCGTGGAATGACGGCTCGGCGTTTGGTGCGCCACAGGCGTTTCGTTTCGGTGTGCCGCGCGCACAGGACCTTGAGTTTTTCGGCTGCGTCGAAGGCCCGTTGTTGTTCGGCGACGCCATCGACCGGCTCAAGGCCTTGGGTGGCGAAGCGGTCGAACTGAACCTGTCGCCCTTCCTTGAAGCCGCGCGCCTGCTTTACGAAGGGCCGTGGGTGGCCGAACGTTACAGCGTGGCGGGCGAGTTGATGGAGAAAAATCCCGAGGCCGTTTTGCCGGTGATCCGCGCCGTGCTGGCCAAGGCGCCGGAGGTGACCGGCGTGCAGACCTTCCGCGCGCAGTATCGACTGCAAGCCTTGAAAGCACTGTGCGATCAGGCCCTCGAAGGCCTCGACTGCGTACTCACCCCGACCATCGGCCGCCCGTTGACACTCGCCGAACTGCATGCAGAACCGGTGCTGCGCAACTCCGAACTGGGTTACTACACCAACTTCATGAACCTGCTCGACTACGCCGCCGTCGCCGTGCCGAGCGCGTTCATGGCCAACGGTTTGCCGTGGGGCGTGACGCTGTTTGGCCGGGCGTTCACTGATCAATATCTGCTGAGCGTGGCCGATGCGCTGCAGCGCCAGCTGGATTCAGACCTGCCGACACCAGCGAACGCAGCGCGCCATGATCGCGCACGCATCGTGGTGTGTGGCGCGCATCTGCAGGGGTTGGCGTTGAACTGGCAACTGACCCAGCGTGGCGGGAGATTGCTGGAGACGACGTTCAGTTCGCCGGACTATCAACTGCATGCATTGGCCGGCGGCCCGCCGCTGCGTCCGGGGATGGTACGGGTCAAGGACGGCGGCGTTGCGATTGCGGTGGAAGTGTGGGAGTTGCCAAGCAGCGAATTGGGATCGTTCCTGACCGGGATTCCGGCGCCGCTTGGACTGGGCAAGGTGCAACTGGCGGATGGGCGATGGGAGAGCGGGTTTATCTGTGAGCCGTATGGTCTGGAGGGTGCGCTGGACATCAGCCATCTGGGCGGGTGGCGGGCTTACCTCAAAACCCTGGTCTGAATCTTTCCCCCTGTAGGAGTGAGCCTGCTCGCGATATCAGCATGACATTCACCGAAGATGTGACTGATCTACCGCTATCGCGAGCAGGCTCACTCCTACAGGGACAACTTAGCAACAGGGAAAAACAGGAACGACCATTCGCGCTGCACATGTAGCAGTTATTTCCCCGCAGTCCCACTAGAATGCATGCCATCGGGCCACTGCCAACGGAACCGCCATGCCGCTTCGTTCTCCCCTGTACTCGCAACGTTCGCTGGTCCTGACGCTGATCGCCCTGCTCGGCGCCGGGTTCCTCGCCACGTCGTTGCTCAGCTACTACGCCTCCCGCGCGTCGATCCGCGACAACATCGTCAACACTGAGCTGCCGCTGACGTCCGACACGGTCTACTCGGAGATCCAGAAAGACCTGGTCCGGCCGATCCTGATTTCCTCGATGATGTCCCGCGACACCTTCATGCGCGACTGGGTGGTCAATGGCGAGCAGAATCCCGAGCAGATGACCCGCTACCTCGACGAGGTCATGAGTCATTACGGCGCCTACACGGCGTTCTTCGTTTCCGACAGCACCCACACCTACTATCACGCCAAAGGCGTGCTCAAGCAGGTCAAAGTCGATGAGCCGCGCGATGCCTGGTACTTCCGCGTGCGCGACATGAAGGATCCGTACGAGATCAACGTCGACCCGGATCTGGCCAACAAGGACAACCTGACCTTCTTCATCAACTACAAGGTTTACGACTACCACAACCGCTTCATCGGCGCGGCGGGCGTCGGTCTGACCGTGGACGCGGTGATCAAGCTGATCGACAAGTATCAACAGCGCTATCAACGCAGCGTGTACTTCGTCGACACCTTCGGCCGACTGGTGTTGACCGGCGCTGATGGCGGCCCTGAGGGCGCGCACACTGGCCAGAGCCTGAGTGAACTGCAGAGCATGAAGAGTCTGGTCAGCCAGTTGCCGAAACCGCACAGCGGCAGCTACGAATATTCCGCCCACGGCCAGGGGCATTTTCTCAACGTGCGGTTTATCCCGGAGTTGAACTGGTACCTGTTCGTCGATAAACGCGAAGACGGCGCGCTGAGTGAAATCCGCCAGTCGCTGTATCTGAATCTGCTGATCTGCCTGTTGGTGACGCTGATTGTCCTGGCGCTGCTCAACCGCGTGATCAAGCGCTATCAAAGCAAAATCCAGGCGCAGGCCATTCTCGACAGCCTCACCGAACTGCCCAACCGCCGTGGCTTCGATATTCTCGCCGCGCAGGCCCTGCACGAAGCGCAACGCGAGACCAAACCGCTGACCGCGTTGCTGCTCGACCTCGATCACTTCAAGGCGTTGAACGACACCTACGGGCACATGGCCGGCGATCAGGTATTGATCGGTTTTGCCCGCGATCTGCAAAGTTGTCTGCGCCACGCCGACATTGTCTGCCGCTGGGGCGGTGAGGAATTTATCGTATTGCTGAAGGACACCGACGGCGACACCGGTCAGAAAATTGCCGAAAAAATCCGCCAGCACGTCGAACAGCAGGAATATGCCTACGACGGCCAGCGCCTCAATCTGACGGTGAGCATCGGCGCCACCACCCTGCAACGCGATGACACCTTGCACACCCTGCTGTCGCGGGCCGATCATGCGATGTACCGAGCCAAACAAACCGGCCGCAATCGCACCTGCGTGGAAATGCCTCACTCGACTTATGCCTGATTCTGACGTTAAACCCGACCATTGCCCGGCCTGCGGCGCCCGCAACGACTGCAGCCTCGCCGACCCGCGCACCGCCGACCGCGAATGCTGGTGCTATGGCGTGAGCATCGATCCCGCCGTGCTCGAAGCACTGCCGCCAGAACTACGCGACCAATCCTGCCTGTGCCCGCGTTGCGCGCAGGTCGAGGCGCAACTGCAAGCGGCCAAACGGCCGATCCCGTAAGATGCGCGCCCCGCCACTCATCGAACACTGAACATGCGCGTCGACCGTTTCCTCAGCAACCTGCCCCGCTATAACCGTCAGCAGGTTCGCCTGTTGCTGGTGGAGAAGCGCGTGCGGATTGACGGAAAAGTCGTCAGCGATCCGCACAGCGAAGTGCTGGAGTTCAGCCGCGTCGAAGTCGATGACGAAGTGCTGCAAAGCGGCAAACCGGCGCGCTACTTCATGCTGCACAAGCCGCCGGGCTGCGTCAGCGCCACCCGCGATCCGCAACATCCGACCGTGCTCGACCTGATCGATGAGCCGGACAAGGACGACCTACACATCGCCGGACGCCTGGACTTCAACACCACTGGCCTGATGTTGATCACCAACGACGGCGCGTGGTCGCGACGCCTGACCCAGCCGCAGACCAAACTGCCGAAGGTCTATTACGTCGAGACCGAGCAAGAGATTGGCGCGCAGTATGCGATCACCTTTGCCGAGGGGATCTACTTCGCCTTCGAAGACTTGACCACGCAGCCGGCGCAACTGGAACTGCTCGGCCCACGCTCGGCGCGGCTGAGCATCGTCGAGGGCCGCTACCATCAGGTGAAGCGCATGTTTGGTTTCTTCAACAACAAAGTCCTGCGCCTGCACCGCGAATCCATGGGTCTTCTGCACCTCGATAACGCGCTAAAACCGGGCGAGTACCGCGCTTTGCGCACCGAAGAGATCCATTTGTTCTAAGCCGGCGACCGCTCAGCAGAAGTTGTCGAACAATTTACCAACGGCACTTGCGCGATCCCGACTCCCCTGCTTGAATCAGGACGTCGGCCAGATTGTGACCGATGAGTCACAACATACATCCAAGAAACTTTTTGCCGGTAGAGAGCCTTCAAGGCTCCGCCTCAGCCGGCAGACTGCCCGCCAATAACAATACCCGTCGACCGCAGTCATGGATCGACATGGGCCAAGCAAATTCCAGGCGTATGCCTACCTGTCACAAAGCTCGTGCAATCTCTATTTGCGCGCATACCCGCTTGCTTGCCAGGAGTCTTATGACATGAGGCCAGAAATCGCTGTGCTGGATATACAGGGTCAGTATCGGGTTTACACGGAGTTCTATCGCGCAGACGCCGCAGAAAAGACCATCATCCTGGTCAACGGCTCGATGGCCACGACTGCGTCGTTTGCACAGACTGTGAAAAACCTGCACCCGCAATTCAACGTGGTCTGCTACGACCAGCCCTACGCGGGCCGGTCAAAAGCCCACAACCGCCACGAGAAACATCTGACGAAGGACGTCGAAGGGCAGATTCTGCTCGAGCTGATCGACCACTTCGCCGCCGAACACGTGCTGTCGTTCTCCTGGGGCGGCGCCGCGACCCTGGTCGCCCTCGCCCACCAGCCACGGCGCATCGAACGGGCGGTGATTAGCTCGTTCTCGCCAGTGATCAACGCGCACATGCTCGACTACCTCGAACGCGGCGTCGACTACCTCGGCCAGCGCGACGGCGACCGCGTCGGCCATCTGGTCAACACCACCATCGGCAAACACCTGCCGTCGTTGTTCAAGCGCTTCAACTACCGCCACGTCAGCAGCCTGGCCGAGCACGAATACGGGCAGATGCACTTCCACATCAGCGACGTGTTGCACAGCGATCGGCAGTGCTATCTGAATGCGGCGAAAAAGATCAACGTGCCGGTGCTGTTTCTAAACGGCGAATGGGACGAATACACCGCAGCCGAAGACGCACGCCTGTTCGGCAATCATGTGGCGCAGAGCACGTTCACCACGCTGCAGGCCACCGGGCACTTCCTCGACATGGAACACAAGGCCGCGTGCCGCGATAGCCAGAACGCCTTGCTCGGCTTTCTGAAACCGGCGCAGCAGCAGGCCAGCCGAACGCGTTACTCGTTTGTTCAGGATCAACATGCATTGGCTATTTGAAAGGGTGTCGTCGCGAGCGAGGCTGTCGGGTTGGGATTTTGCTTTTCTCACCGCAGTGCTCGCCCGCGATTGACCGTTTTCACTGATTTAAAGCGTTCATGAGTAAAAGAAAAACTTCAAATCCGTGGCCGAGTCTGGTACAAAGTCAGCCGCTCTGAGCGGGTATAGTTTAATGGTAGAACAGTAGCTTCCCAAGCTTCCGACGAGGGTTCGATTCCCTCTACCCGCTCCACTCGAATATTGGTCTCACGTTGTTTTTTTTTGACGGGGGATGCAGGGATAGAAAAACCGGCCTATAGGGCCGGTTTTTTTGTGTCTGGGATTTGAGATTGGCCAAATGGGCAGCGCGGAACCTTTCAGAAACACACCGTTGATTGCAGATTCGCCATCCCGCTTTACCCTTTGAGCTCTCTAACGATAAGAAGCGCTGCGTGCTCAAGGGGATGATCTAGATGCTCTATCCAATCGCAATCTCTGCCAGTGACGGTGAATGTGCCTGGGGTGTTGAGGTGCCGGATCTGCCGGGATGTTTTTCTGCAGGAGAGGATCAAGAGAATGCCATTGAGATGGCAAAAGCGGCCATAGAGGCCCACATCGAGATTCTGGCCGAAAGTGGTGCAGCCATTCCGGTCGCAGGCAAACTTGGAACTCACTTTTCCAATCCGAAATACGCAGGCTGCGTTTGGGCGTTGGTGGACGCGGATGTCGGTCGGTGCCTCGGTAGTCCGCAGGAAGTGAGTATTACGCTGCCGGGCTACCTGCTGGAACGCATTGATCTTCACGTTCACCATCATCCGGAGGAGAAGAATCGTTCGGCGTTTTTGACATCGGCGGCGTTGCGGATGTTGGCGCCCTGAACCGCGAATGTCTGTAGGCGCAACTTCAAAAAACCGGCCTCTAGGGCCGGTTTTTTTGTGCCTGCTACAAATCGACGATGTTGTGATTACGCCGCCGGCACGACCTTATCCAGTGCCTGATTCACCGCCAATTCCCCCAACATGACGACTTGTGCGATGCCGAGCGCTGTTTTGCGGTGTGAGGTGTCGAGCAGCGCGGCGAAGTTGTTGAGCATGGTGGTGGCCGAGCCGAGTGTTTCGCTGGCGTTGGCGAGTAGGGATTCGGTGTCGTATTTCGGATTGGCGAGGTACATCGGTTCGGGTTCGTGGGTGGAACCCATGATCTGCGCAGTCGGGCTGAGGTAGTGGTCGAGGGCGCGTTCGGCGGCTTCGTGGAATTTCTTTGAGTTGGGTGATTCGTAGGGAGATGCCGGATCGATTTCCGGCGGATTTGGCGTAACTTTGAACATTGGATTGAGACCTTTTAGTGAGGCCGCAACCGATCTCGCTACTAAACGGATGGGTGGCAGCTGTGCGCAAGTTAGTAGACCGGACCCCAATCCAAATCCGGCGCACCCGAGGGCGCCATGCGCACAGCCACCATCAGGTGCAAGCATTCGCCTGACTGAGTGGTACTCATGCAGCTATTCAGATTGAGGATGCCGGGCTACTAAACCCGATCACTGGAAATCAGTGACGCGAACCAAGTTACCGACCACCCCTAAAGCGCACAAGCCGGCGGATTCTGGCGTAGCGGTAGGCAACGGCGCAAGGATTTGTAGGCCTCAGGACGTAACACAGAACATTTATAAACACTGATCACCGAATACGTTTACACAGTCGAAAAAACCTGCAGAATTTTCCGTCGTTACAGATCCACAACACACCACCGGTTTTCACCTCCCGCCCAACCGACTAGCATTTCTCCATCGACCACCACCCTCCCCCTGCGCGGCCATCGACGAATACGCGCCATCACTTTCGAGGGATTCCAATCGCGGCCACTTTGCCGTTGACGACCGAACTCAAAAGAGCCCTTCACCATGACGCAAAACATTTACGACGATCCCGAGTTTTTCCAGGGCTACAGCCAGATGAACCGCTCCATCGGCGGGCTCGACGCGGCGCCGGAGTGGCCTGCGCTCAAGGCATTGCTGCCATCCATGCACGGCTTGAACGTGGTGGATCTGGGCTGCGGTTATGGCTGGTTCAGTCGCTGGGCCATTGAGAATGGTGCGGCCAGTGTGTTGGCGCTGGATGTTTCGGAGAAGATGCTGGAGCGCGCGCGGGCAACTACGACGGCGGCGAACATTCGTTATGAGCGCGCCGATCTGGAACAGCTGGACTTGCCCGCCTGCAGTTTTGATTTGGCTTACAGTTCACTGGCGCTGCATTACATCAAGGATCTGCCGGGGCTGTTTGCGCACCTGTATGCGGCGCTGAAACCGGGTTCGCATTTTGTGTTTTCCATTGAGCATCCAATCTTTATGGCGCCGCGTAATCCGGGTTGGTTGATTGACGCTGAAGGCCACAAGCGTTGGCCGCTGGACAGCTATCAGCTGGAGGGTGAGCGGGTGACAAATTGGCTGGCTGAGGGCGTGATCAAGCAGCACCGTACAATCGGGACATTGCTCAATTCGCTGATCGACGCAGGGTTCACGATTCGTCATGTCAACGAATGGGGGCCGAGCGATGCTGAAGTGGCGGCGCAACCGGCGCTGGCGGAAGAGCGGGAGCGGCCGATGATGATGCTTGTGGCAGTGCAACGCTAAGCCAAAAACCGTCGCTGACGTGTGGCGAGGGAGCTTGCTTCCGCTGGGGTGCGCAACGCCCCCCGAAGCTCTTGGGCCTGCTGCGCAGTCCAGCGGGAGCAAGCTCCCTCGCCACAGATGCTTAACGTGTCGCGACGATAAATAACCGTGGAAATGGCAACAGTACCGAGCCATCCGCCAACGCCGGATAAGCCTTCTCGATCTCTGCCAGATACTGCTCCAGGTACTGCGCCTTCTCCGCCTCGGTCAGCGGACTCAAAAACGGAATCAACCCGCTGCCCTTGAACCACTCCACCACCCCCGCCGCCCCGCCAGACAGCTGATGGTGATAGGTCGTGCGCCACACATCGACCCGCGCGCAGTGTGGCCGCAGCATCGAGAAATAATCGCTGGCACTCGCCATGTCGGTACGTTGCCCCGCTGCACCGCTGAGCTTGCTTGCCCACGGGCCATTCGCGGCGACTTCACGCATCAAGCGATGGGAGGGTTCGTTGAGGTTGTCCGGCATCTGGATCGCCAGGCTGCCACCCGCCGACAACTTGCTGACCAACGCCGGCAACAACGTCGCGTGATCCGGCACCCACTGCAGCACGGCGTTGGCGAAGATCACATCGAACGGCCCGGCATCGGCCCACTTATCAATCTCGGCCACCTCGAACTGCAACTGCGGCAAGCGCTTGCGGGCCGCGTCGATCATGTCCGCCGAGCTGTCCAGCCCGCTGACTTTCGCCCTGGGAAAACGCTGTACCAGCAGCTCCGTCGAGTTGCCAGGGCCACATCCAATATCGACCACTATTCGCGCTGCTGGCGTGGGAATCGCCGCCAGCAAATCGCGGGCCGGGCGGGTGCGTTCATCTTCGAAAGCGACGTATTGTTTGGCGGACCAACTCATTGCGTTCTCCTGTTCGGGACATTCCAGCGGTTGGTCACGATACCGCGATCTGGCGCGCCTGCCTCTCCTACCAACGTCCGGTGACGTGGGCGGATTTGTAATTAGAATTTTCCACCAGCCGCAGATGTCTGAATTTCAAGCACTCCCCCAATAAGGAACACCGCTATGAAATTCGCAAAGATCTCCCAGAAGCTCGCGCTGTGGGCGGGCAGTCCAAAGACCTTCATGGGGGCATTGATCTTGATCGGGTTGTGGGGGTTGAGCGGGCCGATCTTTGATTACAACGACACTTGGCAACTGATCATCAATACCTCAACCACCATCATCACCTTCCTGATGGTGTTCCTGATCCAGAACACGCAGAACCGCGATACCGACATTCTCCATTTGAAAATCGATGAGTTGCTGCTGGTGACCAAAGAGGCGCAGAACGCGATGCTCGGGCTGGAGGCGCTGGATCTGAAACAGTTGGAAGCGTTGCGCAGACACTACCGTTCGTTGGGTGAGGGAGAAGTTTTCAATCTTGAGGGGCTTGGCGAGAAGAGCAAGTCGAAGCAGGATTTGAATGAGTGTTGAGGGTTTAAAATCAAAAGATCGCAGCCTTCGGCAGCTCCTACAGAAACGGGTGTAGGAGCTGCCGAAGGCTGCGATCTTTTGCTCTTGATTAGCGACTGGCCTGTAACTGGCGGGCCATCTCCAGATGGCTTTGCAATTTCGGCAACGTCTCATCCGCGAACGCTTTGATCTCCGGCACGTCAGTGGTCTGTGCCTCTTGCTGAATCTGCTCGATGGCCTCTTCAGTGGCTTTGACCTGACTGGCGGCATAGGCCTGATCGAAGGAGGCGCCGTCGGTCACTGGCGGCATCAATTCCTTGGCCTTGTCGGCCAGTTGTTCACGGGGCGCGACAGGCAGGTCAAGCTTCTTGGCGATCTTCGCCAGATGCTGGTTGGCCGTGGTGCGGTCGTTGATGACGACGATGGTGTAGTCCTTGACCTCTTTCGATTCGGCTTTGCTGTGGGCCAGACGACTGGCCTCGATGTCGGCCATGCCTTTGGCCGAGGCATCGTTGATGAAATCGGCGGGCGACTGGGCAAAAGCACTGCTGGCACACAGGCCCAACAGCGATGCAAAACTCATGGTGCGTATACGGGTGGCCATTCGGCTCATGGTCGCGCCCTCCTTACTTGCGAAATTCAAGCGGGAGCTTACGCCCCCGCCTCTCAATCAAAACTACCTTCACCGACTACTTCGATTTCTGAGCGGGCTTGCGGCCCATGTCTGGTTTTGGCTCTTTGTCGACAGTCGTTGTGGTGGTTTTCCCACCTTTGCGACCCGCTTCAGAGGCCTTCGTTCGATCGTTGGCGAAGTTTCCCGAGTTCGAGTTTCTTGAGTTAGGCATGATTCTCTACCTCTTGGTAATGATCGTGGCGAGCAGGTGCCCGCCTAGATTGAGAATTTTCTGGCCGGCAAAGGTTTAGAAAAGTTGCAGTCGCTGCGACGAACGGCGCCGCTCTTTCAGCCATTCAGTGCGTGATGGTTCAAGCGTTTGGCGGCGTACATCGCCTGATCGGCATGGCGGAACAGTTGCTGTTCTTCACTGCCGTGCTCTGGATAGCGGGCAACGCCAATGCTTGGCTCGATGTGCAGGTTGTGGCCATCGAGACGCATCGGTTGCACCAGTACCTGTCGGATTTTTTCCGCCACGCTGTCAGCATCTTCCGAAACCTGAACGCTGTGCAGCAGTACGACAAACTCATCGCCGCCAATTCGGGCCACGGTGTCGCTTTCCCGCACGCAACCCTTGAGGCGATTGGCCACGGTTTGCAGGAGCATGTCGCCCACGGCATGGCCGAAGGTGTCGTTGACCTGTTTGAAGCGGTCCAGGTCGACATATAACAAAGCCATGTGCCCGGATTGCTCGCGAGCGCCGGCCAAAGCAGCCTTCAGGCGGTCACGCAGCAATTCACGATTGGGCAGTTGCGTCAGTTGATCGTACTGCGCCATGCGCCGCAGGCGGGCGTGCAATTGCTGGCGCTCGATGGCTGTGGCGACCTGGGCGCAAACGTACTGCAACAGTTCCTTGTCCTGCTCGGTGTAGCGCTCGCCGCCGGGCAGGCTTTTGACGATCAAGGCGCCGATGGTGCCGTTTTTCGAGTTCAACGGCACGCCGAGCCAGCAAGGCGTGTTCTGCCCTGTCACCAGTTCGGCGAAATCGGCTGGGGAATCGGGGCTGTCCGGGGTCAGAAGAATCGGTTGGCCACTACGGATGACTTCCGTGCACAGACGCCCGGTGACAGTGCCCGGCTGCTCGGGTTGCAACTCGTCATCGTCGACGTGATATGGAAAATTCAGTTGTGCGCGGTGTTCATCGTACAGCGCCACGGAAAAATTCATCGCTGGCAGCCATTCGCCGATGATCAGGTGAATGCGCTTGAACAGCGCCAGCAGATCTTCCGCCGCATGGGCCGCTTCGGAAATCGCGTACAACGCCGCCTGACGCGACTCGGCCTGTTTGCGCTCGGTGATGTCTCGCGCCACGGCGATGCGCAGTTGATCAACTTCCGACCAGCGCGCCGACCAGAGGATATGCACAACGCTGCCGTCCTTGCGCAGGTAACGGTTTTCGAAGTTGAGCTTGGGTTCGCCGCCCATGATTTCCTTCGCGGCGGCGAGGGTGCGTTGCCGATCCGCCGGGTGCACCAGCTCGATCATTGGCCGGCCGATCAATTCTTCAGGCGAATAGCCGAAAACGCGCTCACAGGCAGCACTGACAAAAACAAAGCGACCCTGCTTGTCGACCGCACAAACGGCGTCCAGCAACAGATCGATAAAACTCGCCAACGGCGCGGAATTTCGGCTTTCCATGGTTCAGCGTGGGTGTCCGGGTAATGCAGCACTGATCAACCATCCCTGACCTCGTGATTGCGCCTCCCTGCACTCACGTTCAAGCCTTGTTCGGCATCAGCCCCGGCAGCGCGTGCACCAGCGCGTTGATGGCGAAACCGATAAACATCACACCGCACAGCCGCGTGATCAACAGTTCGTGGCGCTGATACAGCGTGCGTACCCGCTGCGCGCCGACCACACCGATGAGAATTGCGTAGGCCAGCAAGCCGCCGAGAAAACTCAGGGCAATCAGCGCTGGCAACATCGACCAGTTGAGCAGTTCGGCACGACTCGACAGCAGCGCGGTGAATGTCGCGACCGCCACCGGATAGGCTTTGGGATTGGTCAAACCAAACAGAATGCCGTGCCAGAACGGCTTGCGCGCCGCACCCTGGGGTTCATCGCCATTGCGACGCCGGGCCCGCACCGCGCGCCAGCCGAGCCAGAACAGGTACAGACCGCTGAGCACACCAAGCACATCAAACGCAGTACTGCCGATTTCCCGGGCGCCGACAATGGCGATCAGCGCCGTGCTGCACCAGACCACATCACCCAGCAAATGCCCGCACAGAAACCCCGCCCCGGCCCGCCGCCCATGGGCTGCACCGATGCCGAACACCGCCAGCACACCCGGCCCGGGCGTAATGCCGTAAATGAAACCCGAGGCCAGCACGGCCATTAGCAACGATGGAGTCATGGAAAACCTGCAAGCGCCAGAACACGTGGCCGCCAGTCTATAACAGACAAATGTGTCTGATCATGACTCGTCGTAAAAACGCATGCCGGCATACGGTTTTTGCCGACACGCCGCCAGCCGTGAAGCGAGATCGCCGACATGGGCCTCGAGTTTATGGCCGTCGGGATCGAGAAAGTAGAACGACGCACCTTCGCTGCGGTTATCACGCCATTCCTGCACGTTCGCCACTTTTAGCTTCTGCACGAACGTTGAGAAATCTGCCGCATTGAGGCTGAACGCGTAATGGGTGTAGTCGCCACAGGCTTGGGTTTTGCGCAGCGGATCAAGCGACAGACACAACCACAAACCGGACAGCGACAGGTAGGCACCGGCATCCCACGTCGCCTCGACGCGCAACTGCAAGACATCGCGGTAGAACGTCAGGCTGCGCCGCAAATCGTTGACCGCGAGGGTCAAGTGGTTGAGGCCGGTGAGCATCGGGTCAGTAACCTCTGAGGTCTTCGGGGACGATGTATTGCTGGCCGTCGTAGGTCAGGGTGATCTGTTTTTGCTTCAGGCGGGTGGTCTTGGAAAGACACTCCTTACCCGACTGCGTATTTTTCATCTTGCTGCCGTTGGTGGTGACGATCAAATCGGCCAGACCATGATGGCTGGAAGGGCCGATCTCGACGGTTCGGCGAATGGTCTTGGTATAGCCTTCGCAATCATTGATGAACTCGCCGTTGTTCTTGGCGACCACCAGGCCCTCCAGCACCGGACGCAACTCATTGCCTTCGCGCACGTACAGCGCCAGATCGGTTTTCTCGTAGGGCATGGCGTGGGAACTGTGCGCGAACATTGAACGCAGACCAAAAGCCCGAACCTGCGGCGCCAGTCGATAACGGGCGGTGTCGATACGCAGATCATCCAAGCGCACAGCATCGGAGTTGTAAGCGCCCGGTTTACGGTAACTGGCGATGGGGTTGTAAGTACTGGCGTTGACGATCGACAGATCCAGATCGAACACCCCGGCATCATCGCCGCCGGCGTCGGCAAGATAAGTGGATTTGACCGAAATCGCCTGGTTCTGCACGGCCGGCCAGACTTTACAGCGCGACAGGGTTTTGCCGTCGAAGTCTTTGGTTTGGCAGGCGGCCTGAACTTGAGGAGCGAGGGCCAGAATACCGAGGGCGATAAGGAGTCTGGTGGGCGTGAGCATTGCTCTTCCTTGATAAGAGTTGTGTTAAGCAGGCCGTTTACAGGCCTTTGAAGTCTTGCGGCAAGACGTAAGACTTTCCGTCATAACGCAATGTTGTGAGAACGGCTGGGTAATGGGTGATTTTATCTTCACAAGCCTCTGCGTCACCCACGCTGCTTGTGCCGGTTTGCTGAGTCTTGACGATCAGGTCAGCGTAACCATGGGAGCTTGTTTTGGCGACTTCCACCGTTCTGGTAATTTCGCTGCGTTCACCTTCGCAAATATCATTCCACTCGCCGCTGTATTGGGAGACCAGCAACTGGCTCAGGACTGGACGCAACGTTGCTCCCTCTCTCACGTAGAGCGAGAGCTGCACCTCTTCCAAAGGATTGAGACGGGATGCATTAGTGACACGGGCACGCACACCGAAGGCCCGGAAATCGGCAGCCACTTTGTAGCGTGCAGTATCGAGCGCCAGTTCCACCAAGGCTACGCCGTCAGTTTCGAAAGCAGCGGCTTGATGATAAGTGGCGACAGGAACTGATCGTCCTTCCTGCCATACAGACAAATCAACATCGTAAAAGCCGTGCGAGTTCCCCTCGACATAATCGGAAGCGCGCTCGAACCTGGCGGTGGCGCCGATGGTCTGCCCCGGATAGGCCGGCCAATCCTTGCAAACCGAAAAATCCTGATCCCCCGACACTGCCGGCGGTGTGCAATCGGCAAATACCTGCCCCGTCAGCAACCATCCGCACAATACCGCACACCCGACCCAGCCAGACTTCACTGTCACTTGCCACTCCTTGATCACGTTTTCAGCCGCGCACTATCCCCTGCTGTATCGGCCCTTTCAACCGAATCATCAACCCATTAATACATCTTTCGCTTTACTCTAAAGGCGAACTCGCCCCTCTCTGTATCACGCTGTAGTGTCACGTATTACACGTCACTAAACCGAGCAGTCCATCTCAGGCAATTTTCGCCTACGTTGATCATCTCAGGTCGCGAAGGTCGCCTTCCAGGCACTCAAGGGTGGGGGGCTTCTGATCGCCCCTGTTTGATTCCCTATCGCGTCCGCCAAAGCCGGTTGCAGATTTTGCGTATTGTCCATACCCGTCGACTCCCACCCAAGGCAGGGTAGAGGCTCAGGCGGCGCGCACTATCCCCTCACGACGGTTAGAACGCGTTGCGGAAGATCTCCTCGATCTGGCGCTGATCCGCCGCCCGAGGATTGGTCAACCCGCAGGCGTCCTTCATGGCATTGCTGGCGAGTAACGGGATGTCGCTGAGCTTGGCGCCGAGTTCACGCAAACCCGCGGGAATGTCAACGTCTTTGGCCAGACAACGGATTGCGCTGATCGCGGCCTGAGCGCCCTCTTCCGCGCTGCAACCACGAATGTCAGCGCCCATTGCATGCGCGACATCGGTCAACCGCTCGGCACAAACCAGCGCGTTGAACGTCTGCACATGGGGCAACAGCACGGCGTTACAGACGCCATGGGGCAAGTCGTAGAAACCGCCTAATTGATGCGCCATCGCATGCACATACCCGAGTGAGGCATTGTTGAACGCCATGCCGGCAAGGAACTGCGCGTACGCCATGTTTTCCCGCGCGGCGAGATCACCGCCATCGCGCACGACCAGACGCAGGTTGTTGCTGATCAAGGTCATGGCTTTCAGCGCGCAGGCATCGGTGATCGGGTTGGCGGCAGTCGAGACGTAGGCTTCGATGGCGTGGGTCAGCGCATCCATGCCGGTGGCGGCGGTCAGGCTTTTCGGCATGGCGACCATGAGTGCCGGGTCGTTGACCGACAATAGCGGCGTGACGTTGCGGTCGACGATGGCCATTTTTACGTGACGCGATTCGTCGGTGATGATGCAGAAGCGGGTCATCTCGCTGGCAGTGCCGGCGGTGGTGTTGATGGCAATCAGCGGCAGTTGCGGCTTGCTCGATTGATCGACACCTTCGTAATCGCGAATCTGCCCACCGTTGGTCGCGCACAGGGCGATGCCTTTGGCGCAGTCGTGCGGCGAACCACCGCCCAGCGACACGACGAAATCGCAGCGACTTTCCTTGAGCAGGCCCAGACCCGATTCGACGTTAGCGATACTCGGGTTGGGTTTGGCGCCGTCGAAGATCACCGAATCGATGTCCTGCATCGCCAGTTTCTCGGCGACCATGGTGGCCACGCCAGCCTTGGCCAGGCCGGCGTCGGTGACGATCAGCGCCTTGCGAAAACCGTAGTTGCGGATCGCGACCATGGCTTCGTCGAGACAGCCGCTGCCCATGATGTTTACCGCCGGAATAAAAAAGCTGCTGGTCATACGTGCATCTCCTGACAGGGACCGAATCGATTGCCGCGAACCGGCGGACAGGCACAGCATCGACCGATCGGTCACCACCGATGTTGATCTGGCTCAATGCCCGCTCGTGATAAAGTCGCCGCCCATCAGCCCCTTTGTTTTGAGACACCTGCGCAATGACCGATTTTCTGGATGTCGACGCCACCCTCGAAGACTGGAACGCCTTGCGCGCCGCCAGCGACTTCAACGGCCTGCTGGTGGGCAATGGCGCCAGTCGTGCGGTGTGGGACGACTTCGGCTATGACTCGCTGTTCGAAAACGCCCGTACTGTTGAAGAAAAACCGCTGAGCCCGTCGGAACTGGCGGTGTTCGACGCCATGCAAACGCGCAGCTTCGAGCAGGTCCTCGGCGCGCTGAAAACCACCAGCCGGGTCAACAAGGCACTGGCTGTCAGCTCGGCGGCGCCGCGCAACCGCTACTACGCGATCAAGGAAGCGCTGATCAACACCGTGCACGCCGTGCACATTCCGTGGCGCTTGGTGAAAGCCTCGACGCTGGCGACGCTGAATGAAGAACTGGCGCGCTATCGCACGGTGTTCACCACCAATTACGACTTGCTCAACTACTGGGCGCTGCAGCACAACAGCGAAGCCATCGACGATCTGTTCAACGGCGCGAATGCCCGCTTCGATCTGGCCGAAAGTGCCACCGACAAACCGCGCTTGTTGTACCTGCACGGTGGCCTGCATCTGGTGCGCAATCAGGACGGCACCGCACGCAAACTGACCTCAACCGAAGGCACGCTGCTCGGCAGTTTCGCGATCAACAATACGATCAAGACGCTGGATGACGTGCCGCTGTTCGTCACCGAAGGGCCGAGTGCGGACAAACTCAAGACCATCCGCAGCTCGGATTATCTGTCGTTCTGTTATCAGCAGTTGTTGGGGCATGGTGGCGATCTGTGCATCTTTGGCCACGCCTTGGGCGAACAGGATTCGCACATCGTGCGGGCGCTGCGCCTGGCCAAGCCTGCGACGGTGGCGATCTCGATTTATCCGCGCAGTGCGGCGTTCATTCAGCATCAGAAGCGGCATTACGCGAAGGTGTTCGAGGGCACAGGTGTTGAGTTGCGGTTTTTTGATGCGAAAACACATGCGTTGGGCAATCCGAAGTTATCGGTCCCCGTCGAGATTTAAAGCAAGATCAAAAGATCGCAGCCTTCGGCAGCTCCTACAGTTGGAATGCGTTCCCCTGTAGGAGCTGCCGAAGGCTGCGATCTTTTGATTTCAAGGTTCATTCTTCGCTGCTGTGCACCACCACCAGCGGCACTGACATGTCCGTAGATTTGATTCTGCGCATCGTCAATGCCGTGGAAAACGTGACCATGGTCAAGGAGAGCACCGGCGATATTCAGCGCATGCACAAACTGCAATTGCTTGGCCAAGGTCAGGTGCCGTTCTACAACGGCTGCAACCCGCTGGCGCTGGAAGCGTTTGCGGCCGGGGCGAAAGGCTGGTGCACGGCGGCGCCGAACTTGATCCCGCAGTTGAACCTGGATCTCTATGACGCGGCTATGGCTGGGGATCTGGATCGGGCGCGGGATTTGTTCTACCGCCAATTACCGCTGCTGGATTTCATCTTGAAGGGTGGCTTGCCGGCGACGATCAAGGCCGGATTGCGTCAGACCGGGCTGGAGGTGGGCGATCCGCGCTTGCCGGTATTTCCGTTGAGTGAGGCGGGTCAGACTCAGCTGCAAGCAATCCTGAAAACCCTGCGCTGATCTCCCTGGCACAAAGCAAATTTAATGTGGGAGCGAGCCTGCTCGCGAAGACGGTGGATCAGTCGATGATGATATTGACTGATACACCGCTTTCGCGAGCAGGCTCGCTCCCACAGGGGATTTGTAATGGATTTGAAAGTGAGGTCAGAGGACAGGCAAGGTCTTGTCCTTGATCACTTTGCTCGGACCGTTCGCCTTCACACTGGCAATACCCTTATCGCGCGCCGCATCCGAGGAATACGATTCGCTGCTGCCGATGATCTGGTGGTTGGCCGCTTTCAGGTTGAAGTACGGATGGCCGTCCTTCGTCGACTTCTTCTCGTAGCGCTCATCCAGCGGGCTGTTGGTTTGCACCGAGGCGATGCCGCCGTCGGCCGCGGCGCGAGTGGTATACAGCTCGCTGGTCAGAATCGTTTCGGCATTCGCCGCTTTCAGCACGAACCTGAACTGGCCGTTGCTGCTTTTACTGATTTCGTACCATCCGGACATGCGTGTTTCTCCTTGGCAATTGAAAGGTTTGGCGCCAATGAGTAAAGACCAGTCCTGATTATCTGTCGCCTGTTCCGGCCCCTTCGCGAGCAGGCTCGCTTCCACATTTGAGCGCATTCCAGTTGGAGAACGCGGTCGAAAGTGGGAGCGAGCCTGCTCGCGAATGAGGCAACCCGGTGCTGGCTATTTCACCACCGCCCGGACCACCGACAACTCCGGCGCACTCACCCGCCGCTGACTCAGATAGCGCGTACAACTCACCCGCAGGAACGAGGCAAAATTCACCACTTCGCCGCGATAATCCATCACCTCTTCATACAGCTTGGCGATCAGTTGGTTGGTGGTCATGCCGTCGACCTCGGCGATTTCGCTGAGGATGTCCCAGAACTGATTTTCCAGGCGCAGCGTCGTCACCACGCCGCAGATGCGCAACGAGCGTGAGCGTGATTCATAGAGAATCGGGTCAGCCTTGACGTAGAGCTCGCACATCGGCGGATCCTCGTTACAGGGTGATTTTAGTACCGAGCAAGCCGAGGAAACCGGCCAGCCAGTTCGGATGCGCCGGCCAGGCCGGGGCAGTGGCCAGATTGCCTTGAACGTGGCCGTCCGTCACCGCAATGTCGATGTACGTACCGCCCGCCAGTCGCACTTCTGGCGCGCACGCCGGATAGGCGCTGCACTCGCGACCTTCAAGCACGCCCGCCGCTGCGAGCAATTGCGCACCGTGGCAGACCGCTGCAATCGGCTTGCCGGCCTTGTCGAAGGCACGCACCAGGTCGAGGACTTTTTCGTTGAGACGCAGGTATTCCGGCGCACGACCGCCGGGGATCAGCAGCGCGTCGTAATCGGCCTCGCTGGCCTTGGCGAAATCGAAGTTGAGCGCGAACAGGTGACCGGGCTTTTCGCTGTAAGTCTGGTCGCCTTCGAAATCATGGATCGCGGTGCGCACGGTCTGACCGGCAGCCTTGTCCGGGCACACGGCGTGGACGGTATGACCGACCATTTGCAGGGCCTGGAACGGCACCATCACTTCATAATCTTCGACGTAATCGCCGACCAGCATCAGGATCTTTTTCGCGGCCATGGGGTGGACTCCTCTGGGAATTGCCTGGGAGTGTTCAAGGTAGACCTAATCTGCCCGGGTGGGTAATAGCCACTTACTACCTCTGTGGCGAGGGAGCTCGCTCCCGCTGGAGCAGCGCTCCCGAATCGCTTGATACGGTTCAACTGACAGACCGCATTGGCTGTTTTTGGGGCGGCTTCGCCACCCAGCGGGAGCAAGTTCCCTCGCCACAGGGATTCCCGCAACTGTACGGATAAGTCTGTGTCTAGCTGTAACAGCCAGAAGGCCAAGGTTTATGGCTTGATGAAGGTCATTCCCAGCCACCTTCACTTTCGGTCCACCATCATGTCCTCGCGCGAAAACACCGGCATGGCCCTCGGCCTGCTCGGCGTGGTGATTTTCAGCCTCACCCTGCCCTTCACCCGCATCGTGGTGCAGGAACTGCATCCGCTGCTCAACGGTTTGGGTCGCGCGTTGTTCGCGGCGATTCCGGCGGCGCTGCTGCTGTTGTGGCGGCGCGAGAAATGGCCAACCTGGCAGCAAGTCAAAGGCCTGAGCCTGGTCATCGCCGGGGTGATTCTGGGTTTTCCGGTGTTGTCGGCGTGGGCCATGCAGACGTTGCCGGCATCCCACGGTGCCTTGGTCAACGGACTGCAACCACTGTGCGTGGCGCTGTATGCCGCGTGGTTGTCCCATGAGCGGCCGTCAAAAGCCTTCTGGGCCTGCGCGGCGTTGGGCAGTGCGTTGGTCCTCGGTTATGCGTTGTACACCGGAGCCGGCAGTATTCAAGCGGGTGATTTGCTGATGCTCGGTGCGATTGCGGTCGGTGGACTGGGTTACGCCGAGGGCGGCCGCTTGGCCAAGGAGATGGGCGGCTGGCAGGTGATCTGCTGGGCGCTGGTGCTGTCGACGCCGCTGTTGATCGGGCCGGTGCTGTATCTGGCCCTGCAACATCAGGGCGCGGTGTCAGCCAAGACCTGGTGGGCGTTTGGTTATGTCGCGTTGTTCTCGCAGTTTCTCGGCTTCTTCGCCTGGTACGCCGGGCTGGCCATGGGTGGCATCGCCCGGGTCAGTCAGATCCAGTTGCTGCAGATCTTCTTCACCATCGCATTTTCGGCGCTGTTCTTTGGTGAACATGTCGAGCCGATCACTTGGGTGTTTGCCTGCGGTGTCATCGCAACGGTCATGCTCGGCCGCAAAACCGCCGTGCGCCCTGCCCAACCTGCCACAGCCTAAACACATTCCCTTGTAGGAGCTGCCGCAGGCTGCGATCTTTTGATCTTGTTTTTAAGGTCAAAATCAAAAGATCGCAGCCTGCGGCAGCTCCTACAGGGTTTGCATTTCAAGCTCAGTCAGTGTCAGGCTAGGAAACCGTCCGCGCGCAGCAGGGTTTCCAGGCAGTGCTCGCTGATGTTGTAGAAGTCTTTCAATTCCTGAATCTTCACCAACAACTGCGCCGGGTCCACCGGCTCGGCGCGTTTCACCGCCAGAATCATCTTGTTCTTGTTGGTGTGTTCCAGCGAGATGAACTCGAAGACCTTGGTCTCATAACCACAGGCCTCAAGGAACAACGCGCGCAGACTGTCGGTGACCATTTCCGCCTGCTGGCCCAGGTGCAAACCGTATTGCAGCATCGGTTTGAGCAACGCCGGGCTCTGGATCTGCAGGCGGATCTGTTTGTGGCAGCACGGCGAGCACATGATGATCGACGCGCCCGAGCGGATGCCGGTGTGTATCGCGTAGTCGGTGGCGATGTCGCAGGCATGCAGGGCAATCATCACGTCCAGCTCGCTCGGCGCCACGCTGCGCACGTCACCGCACTTGAACACCAGCCCCGGATGATCGAGTTTTGCCGCGGCGGCGTTGCACAGGTTGACCATTTCTTCGCGCAGCTCGACGCCGGTGACCTCGCCCTCAGCCTTGAGCGTGTTGCGCAGGTAATCGTGAATCGCGAACGTCAGGTAACCCTTGCCCGAACCGAAATCCGCCACGCGCACCGGTTTGTCCAGCGCCAGCGGCGACGAGGTCAGCGCATGGCTGAACACTTCGATGAACTTGTTGATCTGCTTCCACTTGCGCGACATCGCCGGGATCAGCTCATGTTGCGCGTTGGTCACGCCCAGGTCCTTGAGGAATGGCCGGCTCAACTCAAGGAAGCGGTTTTTCTCACGGTTGTGCTCGGCCGACGGTGCCTCACGCAATTGCTGAGGTTTGCTCTTGAACAGCGAGCTCTTGCCCTTTTTGCTGTATTCCAGCTGCGCTTCGTCGGTCAGCGCGAGCAAATGCGCGTTCTTGAACGAGGCCGGCAACAACGCGGCAATCGCCGCCACACCTTCAACCAACGGCAAGTTTTTGGTGATGTCGCGGGTTTTGTAGCGATAGACGAACGACAGGTTTGGCTGCGCTTTGACGGTCACCGGTTTGATGATGACCCGCTGCAGATCCGCCTCTTCACCGACGTACTTGGCCAACACCAGTTTGATGAAGCCGTTCTGTTCGAGGCTGGTTTGCAGCAGCTCGATGAACTGGGCGTGGTGATCGGGCGCAGGCTTGATGGACGGGGCAGTAACGGACATGGAAAAGCGGCCTCGGACGGGCGAAATCGGGAATGGCGGGTATTTTAGGGGGGATGGGGGTCGGGGACACGCTCTTATTTACCGAACGGTTGGTTAAAGCGGCCCTCACCCTAGCCCCTCCCAGAGGTAGAGGGGACTGACCGAGGTGTTTTTAAGAGTTACGCCGACCTGAAATACCGAGCCGATCTCAGGTATCAGAAGCGATAAATTCAACGGTATCCGTTAATCCATAATCGACTCGGTCTTTCAGGTCGATGTCGAGCGCAAGACACCTCGGTCGACCCCCTCTCCCTCTGGGAAGGGCTGGGGTGAGGGTTTGGATCTAAAACAGGAGAAATTACTTCAGCCCAACACCACCAACCGATTCGGCAACTCATTCCTCACCTGCGTCACCGGCACATGCACTTTCAGCAACTCACCACACGCTTCGATACAGGTGACAAACCCCTCCAGCGTGCGCCCCTGCCTCACCTGTTCGGTAAACGCTGCAACAATCGAATCCCAGGTTTTATTGTCCAGCCTTTTGGAAATCCCTTCATCCACCAGAATCTCCACATACCGTTCAGCCTCACAGACAAAAATCAGCATGCCGGTGCCGCCCACCGTGTGATGCAGGTTCTGTTCGAGAAACTGCCGCCGCGCCAGGTTCGAGGCGCGCCAGTGCCGCACATGGCGCGGGATCAGGTGAGAGGTGACTTTGGGCAAGCGAAACAGCAGGCACAGCACGACAAAACTGATCCACTGCACCAACAGCAGGCTGTGCATGGTCAGCCAGCCGGTCAGGTAGTGCACGACGCCGGGCACCACCAAGGCCAAGAGGCTCGCCCACAACAGCGGGATGTACGCGTAGTCATCGGCGCGGGCAGCGAGCACCGTCACCAGTTCGGCATCGGTGTCGCGCTCGACCCGGGCAATCGCCTCGGCGACCTTGCGTTGTTCGTGTTCGGTCAGTAGTGCCATGTTGAAAAGTGCCTGCTCATTATTCTTCTGAGATCACCAGCCGCCGGACGAACCACCGCCGCCGAAACTGCCCCCGCCGCCGCTGAAGCCTCCGCCTCCACCGCCGCCGCCAAAACCGCCACCACCGCCAAAGCCGCCCCCTCCTCCGGAGCCACCCCGGCCGGCAGGCAGGATACCGAGCATCTGGCAGACAAACACCGTCAGGATGAACAACATCACCAAAAACACGAACAATCCCGGATGCCGCGAAATGAAATCATCGGACGGATCACCGCTCGATTCATACACCGTCGACGGCTCGTCGAGCGGATTACCGCCGAGCACCACCAGCATCGCCGCCACGCCGTCGCTGATGCCTTTGCTGAAATTGCCGCTCTTGAATGCAGGGGTGATCACTTGATGGATGATCACTGAAGTCTGCGCATCGGTGAGCCGGTCTTCCAGACCATAACCGACTTCGATGCGCAGTTTGCGCTCGTCACGGGCGACGATCAGCAGCGCGCCGTTGTTCTTGTCCTTTTGCCCGATGGCCCAATGGCGCCCGAGTTGAACGCCAAAGTCCTCAATGGTCGTGCCTTGCAGATCCGGCAGCGTGACCACAACCAACTGCTCGCCGGTTGCCTGCTCGTGGGCCTGCAATTGCTGGCTCAGTTGCGCACGCACCGACGGCTCGAGCATCTGCGCTTCGTCCACCACCCGCCCGCTCAGCGCCGGGAACGTCAACTCGGCCCGGGCGCTGACGGCGAACAGCCACAGCATCAGCACCAGGCCCATTTTCAACACGCGCATGAATACCCCCCACCGATCCCCTTGTAGGAGCTGCCGAAGGCTGCGATCTTTTGATCTTGTTTTTTTACCAACCAACGTCAAAAGATCGCAGCCTTCGGCAGCTCCTACACAGGTGTGTTCTCAGAATTTGACCTGGGGTGCCTTATCGGCATCCGGCGTGGTGGCTTCGAAGGTTTCGCGAATCGGCAGATCGCTGTACATCACGCTGTGCCAGAGGCGACCGGGGAAGGTGCGGATCTCGGTGTTGTATTTCTGCACCGCCAGAATGAAATCGCGGCGTGCCACGGCAATGCGGTTTTCCGTGCCTTCCAGCTGCGATTGCAGGGCGAGGAAGTTCTGGTTGGCTTTCAGGTCCGGATAACGCTCGGAGACCACCATCAAGCGGCTCAATGCGCCGGTCAGTTGATCCTGCGCCTGCTGGAACTGCTTGAGCTTCTCGGGATTGTCGAGGGTGCTGGCGTCAACCTGAATCGACGTCGCTTTCGCCCGCGCCTCGATCACAGCGGTCAACGTTTCCTGCTCATGAGCGGCGTAACCCTTCACCGTTTCCACCAGATTGGGAATCAGGTCGGCGCGGCGCTGGTACTGGTTCTGCACCTGCCCCCACGCGGCTTTGGCCTGTTCGTCGAGGGTCGGGATATTGTTGATGCCGCACGCGGTCAGCAGTGTGGCCAGCACCAACAATGTGGCGACCTGCAAACGTGAACGATAGGTTGGACTTGCATTCATCGCAGTGATGCTCCTTGGCACATATCATTTTAAAAACCGAGCGCGAAACCTTCTCAGCGGGCTCTTGGGGCATAATCGGCCGCGTCGCTGGATTACGACGGGGCAATGGGCTAAAAAGTGCCCTGCGTGATCATGCTGCCAAGTGTTGGCTGCCGTTTTGGCTCTGGTTCTTTGAGCCTGTACCCGAACAACAATAGTCGCTCCCTAAATTTTGGCTGGCCGGCGTTGCATTGCCGCTTCGGCCCTTGAGAAAACTATTCATGAAGAAGCTGTGTTTGCTGGGTCTGTTCGTCAGCCTGGCCAGTCATCAAGTATTGGCCGCCACGACCCCGGTACCCCTGGAAAACAAGGACGCGTTCATCAGCAACCTGATGAGCCAGATGACCCTCGATGAAAAGATCGGCCAGTTGCGCCTGATCAGCATCGGCCCGGAAATGCCTCGCGAGTTGATCCGCAAGGAAATCGCCGCCGGCAACATCGGCGGCACGTTCAACTCGATCACCCGCCCGGAAAACCGGCCGATGCAGGACGCGGCCATGCGCAGCCGCCTGAAGATTCCGATGTTTTTTGCGTACGACGTGATCCACGGTCACCGTACGATTTTCCCGATTCCACTGGCCCTCGCCTCGAGCTGGGACATGGACGCGATCGGCCAGTCCGGGCGCGTTGCCGCCAAGGAAGCCGCTGCCGACAGCCTCGACATCACCTTCGCGCCGATGGTCGACATCTCGCGTGACCCGCGCTGGGGCCGCAGTTCCGAAGGTTTCGGTGAAGACACCTACCTGACTTCGCGCATCGCCGGCGTTATGGTCCGCGCCTATCAGGGCGCCACCCCGAGCGCGGCCGACAGCATCATGGCCAGCGTCAAGCACTTCGCCCTGTACGGCGCGGTTGAGGGCGGTCGCGACTACAACACCGTCGACATGAGCCCGGTGAAGATGTACCAGGACTACCTGCCACCGTACCGCGCGGCGATCGATGCCGGCGCTGGCGGTGTGATGGTCGCGCTGAACTCGATCAACGGCATTCCGGCCACCGCCAACACCTGGCTGATGAATGATCTGTTGCGCAAAGACTGGGGCTTCAAGGGCCTGGCGGTCAGCGACCACGGCGCGATCTTCGAACTGATCAAGCACGGCGTCGCCCGCGACGGTCGTGAAGCGGCGAAGCTGGCGATCAAGGCCGGCATCGACATGAGCATGAACGACACCCTGTACGGCAAAGAGCTGCCGGGGCTGCTCAAGTCCGGCGAGATCGAACAGAAGGACATCGACAATGCCGTGCGTGAAGTGCTCGCGGCCAAGTACGACATGGGCCTGTTCAAAGACCCGTACCTGCGCATCGGCAAGGCTGAGGACGATCCGGCCGACACCTACGCTGACAGCCGTCTGCACCGCGCCGAGGCCCGTGAAGTGGCGCGTCGCAGTCTGGTGCTGCTGAAGAACCAGAACGAAACCCTGCCGCTGAAGAAAGACGCAAAAGTCGCGCTGGTCGGTCCGTTGGCCAAGGCGCCGATCGACATGATGGGCAGTTGGGCCGCCGCCGGGCGTCCGGCGCAGTCGGTCACCCTGTTCGACGGCATGAGTTCGGTGATCGGCGACAAGGCGAACCTGATCTACGCCCGTGGCGCCAACATCACCAGCGACAAGAAAGTCCTCGACTACCTGAACTTCCTCAACTTCGATGCCCCGGAAGTGGTCGATGACCCGCGCCCGGCCAACGTGCTGATCGACGAAGCGGTGAAAGCTGCCAAGGATGCTGACGTGATCGTCGCGGCAGTCGGCGAATCCCGTGGCATGTCCCACGAATCCTCCAGCCGCACCGACCTGAACATCCCGGAAAACCAGCGCGAGCTGATCCGCGCGCTGAAAGCCACCGGCAAACCGCTGGTGCTGGTGCTGATGAACGGCCGCCCACTGACCATTCTCGAAGAGAACCAGTCGGCTGACGCGATTCTGGAAACCTGGTTCAGCGGTACCGAAGGCGGCAACGCCATCGCTGATGTGCTGTTCGGCGACTACAACCCGTCGGGCAAACTGCCGGTGACCTTCCCGCGCTCCGTCGGCCAGATCCCGACGTACTACAACCACCTGAGCATTGGCCGGCCGTTCACACCGGGCAAACCGGGCAACTACACGTCGCAGTATTTCGATGACACCACGGGGCCGCTATTCCCGTTCGGTTATGGCCTGAGCTACACCCAATTCGCCCTGAGCGACATGGCGCTGTCGTCGACCACCTTGAACGCCACCGGCAAACTCGACGCCAGCGTCATGGTGAAGAACACCGGCAAGCGTGACGGTGAAACCGTGGTGCAGTTGTACATTCAGGACGTCACCGGCTCGATGATCCGCCCGGTGAAAGAACTGAAGAACTTCCAGAAAATCATGCTCAAGGCCGGCGAACAGAAAGTCGTGCACTTCACCATCAGCGAGGATGACCTGAAGTTCTACAACGCCCAGCTCAAATACGCCGCCGAGCCTGGCAAGTTCAACGTGCAGATCGGCCTGGATTCCCAGGACGTGACGCAGCAGAGCTTTGAATTGCTGTAACCGCTAAAAGCAAAAGATCGCAGCCTTCGGCAGCTCCTACATTGGGATGGTGTACACCCTGTAGGAGCTGCCGCAGGCTGCGATCTTTTGATCTCGCTCTACCCGCGGCGGTCGAGGATATTGACGACCAAGCGATCCACCCACCCCCACACCCGCTGCTTCACCCGCCGCCACAACGGCCGGCGCTGCCACTCCTCCAGACTCACCTGCTGACTCAGCCCGAAGTCCTTCACAAAACTCGCCTCTACCGCTGCCGTCAACGACGGGTCCAGCGCCTCCAGATTCGCCTCCAGATTGAAGCGCAGGTTCCAGTGATCGAAGTTGCACGAACCGATGCTCACCCAATCATCCACCAGCACCATTTTCAAATGCAGAAAGCACGGCTGGTATTCGAAGATCTGCACCCCGGCTTTGAGCAGTCGCGGGTAATAACGATGCCCGGCGTAACGCACCGATGGGTGATCAGTGCGCGGCCCGGTCAGCAGCAGTCGCACATCGACTCCGCGCGCGGCAGCCTTGCGCAGGGAGCGGCGGATTTTCCAGGTCGGCAGGAAGTACGGCGTGGCCATCCAGATGCGTTTTTGCCCGCTGTTCAACGCTCGAAACAACGACTGCAGAATGTCGCGATGCTGGCGGGCGTCGGCATACGCCACGCGGCCCATGCCCTCGCCCTTGTCCGGCACTCGCGGTAAACGTGGCAGACCGAAATGCGCGGCCGGGCGCCAGGCGCGGCGATAACGATTGGCGATCCACTGACGATCAAACAGCAATTGCCAGTCGATCACCAGCGGGCCGCTGATCTCGACCATCACCTCGTGCCACTCGCTGGTGTCGTGGCCCGGCGTCCAGAATTCATCGGTGACGCCAGTACCGCCGACCACCGCCAGATGCTGATCGACCAGCAACAGCTTGCGGTGATCGCGATAGAAATTACCGACCCAGCGCCGCCAGTTCAGGCGATTGTAGAAACGCAGTTCGACCCCGGCGTGCGTCAGGCGCTGACGCAGGTTGAGCGTAAACGCGAGGCTGCCGTAATCATCGAACAGGCAACGCACGCGCACGCCACGCTCGGCGGCCAGCACCAACGCTTGCACGATGGTTTCGGCACAGGCGCCGGCCTCGACCAGATACAACTCGAGTTCGATCTGCTCCTGCGCGCCGGCAATCTGCTCGAGCATACGCGGAAAGAATTGCGGGCCGTCGATCAACAGCTCGAAGCGGTTGCCATCGCGCCACGGAAACACCGCGCCGCGCATGTCAGCGCGCCGTGAAAATCAGCACCGCACCCACCGGTACCGACAGACTGATGGCTGACAGATCGGCGAGTTTGCGCAGGCTTTCCAGCCCCGGCACCAGATCGAAATCCTCGGCGTTGATCACCAGCGGCTCCAGCGTCACCACTTGAAAGCGCCGGTCATCGAGACGGGTCGCCAGCAGCTCGGCGGGGTATTCGTGTTGCTTGCCGTGCAGGTTGACGGTCAGCGGCAGGCGCAATTCCAGCTGCGCACCGGGGGCCAGATCGTTGATCGGGCGCAGGTCGATCTGGGTGGTGATGGTCGCTTCGGGGAATTGCTCGATCTGGAACAGCTCTTTGCGCATGCGTTCATCGCGCAGCGGGATGCCGCTGTTGATCGAATCCAGCTCGACTTCGACTTCGGCGCGGCCGTTGGGGTCGACCTTGCCGTGCAGCACCAGAAAGCGCTGCACTTCGGAAATATTCGCGTTTTTCGTGCTGACGAACGACAGCCGCGACGACTCGCCGTCCAGGTACCAATTGGCTTGCGCCGGCAACGCGACGGTGGCGAGCAGCAGGCTGGAGAGGGTTGCACAGAGAGAGCGGTTGAACATTGAACACTCGTGGGGCCGATAAACCTGCACGAACCTTAACCGGCTGGGGCGTTATTGCAAACTTTCAGAGATCACCTGCTGAGCTTCTGCTGATTTCTTGTGGCAAGGGAGCTTGCTCCCGCTCGGATGCGCAGCAGCCGTAAACCTGAACACACGTTCTGACTGCAGAATCGCGCTGCACGGTTTTGGGAGCGCTTCGCACTCCAGCGGGAGCAAGCTCCCTCGCCACAGGGGTATGGTGGTGTCTCTGATATCAGGGATTGAGGCGGCAGCCTTGCCGCTCGCTCAACCACTGGGCGCGATTGCTGCGGCCCATACCGCTGTGGTGAGGGAGCTTGCTCCCGCTCGGATGCGCAGCAGCCGTAAAACCTGAACACACGTTCTGACTGCAGAATCGCGCTGCCCGGTTTTGGGAGCGCTTCGCACTCCAGCGGGAGCAAGCTCCCTCGCCACAGGGGTATGGTGGTGTCTCTGATATCAGGGATTGAGGCGGCAGCCTTGCCGTTCGCTCAACCACTGGGCGCGATTGCTGCGGCCCATACCGCTGTGGCGAGGGAGCTTGCTCCCGCTCGGATGCGCAGCAGCCGTAAAACCTGAACACACGTTCTGACTGCAGAATCGCGCTGCCCGGTTTTGGGAGCGCTTCGCACTCCAGCGGGAGCAAGCTCCCTCGCCACAGGGGTATGGTGGTGTCTCTGATATCAGGGATTGAGGCGGCAGCCTTGCCGTTCCCTCAACCACTGCGCGCGATTGCTGCGGCCCATACCGCTGACGGTGATGGTTTTGCTGGCGCTGTCATCGGTGAATGTGCTGGTCGGCAGCCACTGTTTTACGTAGCCACGGCAGTATTGCGCGTCGTTGTTCATCACATAACGACAGGAACAGTATTCCTTGGCGGTGTAGGCGCTGATGATGTCGGGGAAGGCCCACAGATTTTCGCGCTCGTAGCCAACCCAGCCGAGCAGCAGGGCAAACAGTAACAACAAGAAGCGCTTCATGGCTGCACCGCCTTCAGCACATGCTTGAGCAACTCGTTATGGCGATAGCTGCCGTCACGGTCATCGGCGTAGCGCACGATCACCAACTTCTCGCTGGGAATCACGTACAAGGCCTGCCCCCAATGACCGAGCGCGGCGAACGTATCGGGCGGTGCGTCTGGCCACGGCGACGCGGCGCCATCGGCCGGGCGGTTGAGCCACCAGTGGCCGCCGGGCACAGCTTCGTCCTGATGGGCCTTGTAACCGGCGAAGGGAGTGCGGTTGAACGCCACCCACTCCTTGGGCAATAACTGCCGATCATGCCAGCGCCCGTCACGGGCCATCAGCAAACCGACTCGCGCCAGATTCCGCGCCGTCAGGTAAGCGTACGACGACGCGACAAAGGTGCCAGTGGCATCGGTTTCCCACACGGCATGACGGATAGCCAACGGTTCGAACAACGCCGTCCACGGATAATCCGGATAACGCTGCGGGCCAACGACATTTTTCAACGCCGCCGCGAGCAGGTTGCTGTCGCCGCTGGAATAACGGAAGGCCTGCCCCGGTTCGGCGTAAGCGTCATGATCGGCGGTGAACGCGGCCATGTCGCGATGGCCACGGGTGTAGAGCATCGCCACCACCGAGGATTTCAGTGGCGCATATTCGTAATCTTCCTGCCAGTCGATACCAGAGGCCCAGTGCAGCAGGTCGGCGATTTTGATGGCCGGGTGTTGTTCCAGCGGCGGGTAAAACTGCACGGCCCGGTCTTCGAGTTTGAACAGGCTTTCGCCGTACGCCACGCCAAGGACAGTGGCCATCAGGCTTTTGCTGATCGACCAGGTCAGGTGCGGGGTTTGTTCGGTGGTCGGGCCGGCGTAGCGTTCGTAGATGATCTGGCCGTCGCGGACGATCAGCAAAGCATCGGTGCGGATGCCCTGGCGCCTGGTGTCATCGCGGGGCGGGAAGGCGTACCGCTCCAAGGCCTCAACGGCCGGGCCGGTGATCTTCGGGCCGGTTGGCCATTGTTCGCCGGGCCATGGTTCAGCCTGAACGGTGAAGCTGATCAGCAGCAGAAACAGCGACAGGCCTTTGCACATGGTGAGGGCTCATGGAAAGAACCTGCTGAGATTAGTCGGGGTTGATGACAAGTATGCGGCGTTATTTAGATTGCTATCGCGAGCAGGCTCACTCCGACAGGGGATCGCATTTCAACTGACGAAACTCGATCAACTGTAGGAGTGAGCCTGCTCGCGATGAGGCCGGTCAATTCACCGCCAAGGCTTTGGCCAAGCGCTTGGCACGAGCCCCCGCCGCCAACAGCATCACCCCCTGATCGCGCTGCCACATCGCCGCCCACTCGGGATTACCGTCGCGCAACGCCTGACTCACCTCGCCCTCCAGTGCCTCAAACTGCGCAAACAACCCGCCCAGCAACACATGCCCGGCGGGATTGTTCGGCGGTTGCCGGCTCGCCTCGGCACATCCGGCCAACAGCGCCAGCAAGCGCAATTTCAGGGCCTGCGGCCAGTCACTGTCCTGGCCGACGCCATACAGCCACGCGGTCATCGCGCTCAAGACATAGACATCTTCAAGGGTGCGGAACGGTTTGACGTAAGCGTCCCAACCATCACCCGCGAGCAATTCGCACATCGCGCCTTCCAAGTGCAGGCGGCCATGACTGATGTCCGGCATCAACGGCAGCGCCGGCAGTTTTTCCACGCTCACGCCGGGTTCACCGGGATAGACCACGGCCAGGCTCAGGCGCGGACTTTCGCCGGACGCTTCACTGCGCGCAGCAATCAGCAACCAGTCCGCCGCATCGCCAGCGGTGACGAAATCCTTGCGGCCATGCAGACGCAAATCGCTCAGCCGTGTCTGCATGTCCGCCGGACGCAGACTGCGCTGTTCGGTCGCACACAACGCACCGAGGCTCAGCGGTGCACTGGGCCACAACATGCGCAAGGCCGCCTGATAACCGACCAGAAACGCCAGCCCCGGCGTCGCCATCCGCCGCCCGCCCGCAACCGCCAGTTCGAACGGGGTGACGTTGCCCAGTTGCTGCAACAACGTCGCAAAACCCTCGGCCAGGTCGGTAACGGCGGGCAATCGTTCACGGCAGTGCAGCAGATCTGACCAGGGCATAAGAGGCTCCTTGTGGGCTGTCATATAAGCATCACCGAACGTTCATGGCGATGACACCGGGGCTACATAGCCTGACTTTGCACAACACGGCTGCATAAAGAAAGTCGATCGGCTGCAACCCACGACGGGTTAAAGGCCCGTACGGAGATTCACATGACTCAGATCGCCCGCATCAGCGACACCGGCAATGAACGCCGCCTGCAAGCCGAACGCCTGATCGGCGCCGAGGCCTTGCAGCAAGCCCAGGCCTTGCGCTTCAACGTCTTCAGCGGCGAGTTCAACGCCAAACTGAAAGGCGCGGAACTGGGTCTGGACATGGATGATTATGATGTTCACTGCAGCCACATCGGCGTGCGTGACTTGAACACCGGGCGTCTGGTTGCGACCACGCGTCTGCTCGATCACACCGCCGCCAGCAGCCTCGGCAAGTTCTACAGCGAAGAAGAATTCAGCCTGCACGGCCTCGCGCATCTGCAAGGCCCGATCCTCGAAATCGGCCGCACCTGCGTCGACCCGGCCTATCGCAACGGCGGCACCATTGCGGTGTTGTGGGGCGAATTGGCCGAAGTGTTGAATCAGGGCGGTTACAGCTACTTGATGGGTTGCGCGAGCATTCCGATGCAGGACGGCGGCATCCAGGCCCACGCGATCATGCAGCGCCTGCGCGAACGTTATCTGTGCACCGAACACCTGCGCGCCGAGCCGAAAAATCCACTGCCGACGCTGGATATCCCTTCCAACGTGATCGCCGAAATGCCGCCGCTGCTCAAGGCTTATATGCGCCTGGGCGCGAAGATTTGCGGCGAGCCGTGCTGGGACGAAGACTTCCAGGTTGCCGACGTGTTTATCCTGCTCAAGCGCGACGAACTCTGCCCGCGCTACGCCAAGCACTTCAAGGCGGCCGTGTGATGAGCCGGTTGCGCGTGTACGCGCGAATCGCGCGAGTGCTGCTGGTGGTGGCGCTGGGTTTGACCATGGCCAGCGTCTTTGGCGTGTTTGAACGCATTGGCCTGGCGCATTCGATGGAGCGCCGTCAGCGCTGGTCGCGCTTCTTTATGGCGCGCCTGAGCAATGCCCTGCCCTTTCGCGTGACGGTACACGGCGAGTTACCAAAACAGCCGATGCTGTGGGTCAGCAATCATGTGTCGTGGACCGATATTCCGCTGCTCGGCATGCTGACGCCGCTGTCGTTTCTGTCCAAAGCCGAAGTACGCACCTGGCCGGTGGCCGGTTGGCTCGCAGCGAAGGCTGGCAGCCTGTTCATTCGTCGCGGTTCGGGCGACAGCCAGTTGATCCGCAAACAGATGACCCGTCACCTGCAAACCGACCATGCGCTGTTGATGTTCCCCGAGGGCACCACCACCGATGGCCGCTCGCTGCGCACCTTTCATGGTCGCTTGCTAGCAGCGGCGATTGATTCCGAGGTGATGCTGCAACCGGTGGCGATCCGTTATCTGCGCGACGGCGAAATCGATGCGCTGGCGCCGTTCATTGGTGATGACGATCTGCTGTCGCACCTGATGCGCCTGTTCAGTAATGACTGCGGCGATGTTGAAGTGCACTTGCTCAAGCCGCTCGCCTGTCAGGGGCGTGAACGTGCGGCGCTGGCGTTTGAAGCGCAGCAGGCGGTGCAGAAGGCGTTGTTTGGTGAGGTGGCGAAACCGGCCGAACCGCGTCGCGCCGGCGAACTGATCGCCGCCTGAAACACACATCCCCTGTAGGAGTGAGCCTGCTCGCGATGGCGGTCGATCAGTTGATATGAGTATCGACCGACCCACCGCCATCGCGAGCAGGCTCACTCCTACATTAGATCGGCGATGTCTGAGGGTTTTGCGCGAAGTCCTGAAGCTGTGGGTAGAAGAGCCGGAAGTCTTCACTCAACGGCTCATATAAACGCCGCAATTCCTGCATCGCCCCCGCCAGCTCTTCCGGCCGGGTCAGTCGTCGCGAGATCCCGCGCAACACCTGCTCCAGCACTTCGAACTCCTGATACGAGCCCAACCAGTCATTGGCGACCATGTGCGGGGCGATCTTCGCCAGCCGTTCGGGCAATTGCGGTTCACGGGACAGCACCCGATACACATCGGCGGTGAAGTGCTCCAGCGGCTGATCGGCGTACAGCGTCCAGTCCCGCGCCAGGCAATGATCGAAAAACACATCGAGCACGATCCCGGCGTAACGCCGGCGCGTGTCGGAAAATCGCCCCAACGCAATGTCCACCAACGGATGGCGGTCAGTAAACACGTCAATCCGTCGATGCAGTTGAATGGCCGCCTCGACCTCCGGGGCAAACTGCCCTTGCAGCCGACCTTTGACGAAATCGCCATACAGACTGCCGAGCAGTTGCCCGGGGCGCTGGCCACCGAGGTGTAAATGTGCGAGATAGTTCATGGGCGCAGCTTAGCACTGCGACCCACAAGCCATACACCCACGTATCGTTATAACGCGATATACCAATTTATGCTGACATCAGATCAAAATCATATTGGTGTATCGCGATCTAACGATTTAAAGTTCGCTTCATCGCGATATAGCGTTGTACACATTGTGAGCACCCTGCCATGAACCTCGACCTCGACGAAATAATAAAAGCCCTGGCGCACCCGGTACGGCGAGACATCCTCAACTGGCTGAAAGACCCGAAAAACGAATTTCCGGAACAGTTGCACAACCACGAGTACGGCATCTGCGCCGGGCAGATCGATCAACGCTGCGGCCTGTCGCAGTCGACCGTTTCGGCACACCTCGCAACGTTGCAACGCGCCGGTCTGATCAGCAGCCAGAAGGCCGGTCAATGGCACTTTTTCAAACGTAACGAGGACGTCATCCAAGCGTTCCTCAGCACCCTCAGTAAAGAGCTCTGACCCTTAACGTCAGCCAGCCGACAAGGAAACCTGCATGCCCCTCTCGCTACTCATACTCGCCTTGAGCGCTTTCGCCATCGGCACCACCGAGTTCGTCATCATGGGCCTGCTGCCCGATGTGGCGCCTGACCTCGGTGTGTCGATCCCCGGCGCCGGCTGGCTGGTGACCGGTTACGCCTTGGGCGTGGCCATCGGTGCGCCGTTCATGGCAATGGCCACGGCCAGACTGCCGCGCAAGGCAGCACTGGTGGCGTTGATGGGCATTTTTATTGTCGGCAACCTGCTCTGCGCCATTGCCAGTGATTACAACGTGCTGATGTTTGCCCGCGTGGTCACCGCGCTGTGTCACGGTGCCTTCTTTGGTATCGGTTCGGTGGTGGCGGCCAATCTGGTGCCCGCGAACAAACGCGCTTCGGCCGTGGCGTTGATGTTCACCGGCCTGACTCTGGCCAACGTCCTCGGTGTACCGCTGGGCACTGCGCTGGGTCAGCAATACGGCTGGCGCTCGACCTTCTGGGCGGTGACCGTCATCGGTGTTATTGCGCTGATCGGCCTGATTCGCTTCCTGCCGGCCAAGCGTGACGAAGAGAAACTCGACATGCGCGCCGAACTCGCCGCCCTCAAAGGTGCGGGTATCTGGCTGTCGCTGAGCATGACCGCGCTGTTCGCCGCGTCCGTATTCACCCTGTTCACCTACGTCGCCCCGCTGCTTGGCGAGGTCACCGGTGTGTCGCCGCGTGGCGTGACCTGGACGCTGATGCTGATCGGCCTGGGCCTGACCGTCGGCAACATCATCGGCGGCAAACTCGCCGACAAGGGCATGGCCGCGACGCTGATCGGCGTGTTCATCGCCATGGCCGTGGTCTCGACCGTGCTGACCTGGACCAGCGTCGCGCTGATCCCGACTGAAATCACCCTGTTCCTCTGGGCCACCGCGTGTTTCGCCGCCGTGCCGGCGCTGCAAGTCAACGTGGTGACCTTCGGCAAAGCCGCGCCGAACCTGGTTTCGACCCTGAACATCGGCGCGTTCAACGTCGGCAATGCCCTTGGCGCCTGGGTCGGCGGCAGCGTTATCGCCCACGGCTACGGCCTGACCCGCGTGCCGCTCGCAGCCGCCGCGCTGGCCGTGCTCGCCCTGCTGGTGACCCTGATTACTTTCCGTCAGAACGGCAATGCCGATCTGGCCCCTGCTACCAACTGATTAATTTTTCACTTACGAGGGTTGTAGACATGGCAACTATTTTCGATCCAATCAAACTCGGCGACATCGAGCTGGCCAACCGCATCATCATGGCCCCGCTGACCCGCTGCCGCGCCGACGAAGGCCGCGTACCGAACGCGCTGATGGCTGAATACTACGTACAGCGCGCCTCCGCTGGCCTGATCCTCAGCGAAGCCACGTCGGTGACGCCGATGGGCGTCGGTTACCCGGACACCCCGGGCATCTGGTCCAACGATCAAGTGCGTGGCTGGGCCAACGTCACCAAAGCGATTCACGCTGCCGGCGGCAAGATCTTCCTGCAACTGTGGCACGTAGGCCGCATCTCCCACGAGTCGTACCTGAACGGTGAAGCCCCGGTTGCGCCGAGCGCGATCCAGCCAAAAGGTCACGTCAGCCTGGTTCGCCCATTGGCCGACTACCCGACCCCGCGCGCACTGGAAACCGCTGAAATCGCCGACATCGTCGACGCCTACCGCACCGGCGCCGAGAACGCCAAAGCCGCCGGTTTCGACGGCGTGGAAATCCACGGTGCCAACGGTTACCTGCTCGACCAGTTCCTGCAAAGCAGCACCAACCAGCGCACCGACAACTACGGTGGCTCGCTGGAAAACCGTGCGCGTCTGCTGCTGGAAGTGACTGATGCGGCGATCGAAGTCTGGGGCGCCGGCCGTGTCGGTGTGCACCTGGCACCGCGCGCGGACTCCCACGACATGGGCGATGACAATTTGGCAGAAACCTTCACCTACGTCGCACGTGAACTGGGCAAGCGCGGCATCGCGTTCATCTGCTCCCGTGAGAAAGAAGGCGCCGACAGCCTCGGCCCGCAACTCAAAGAAGCCTTCGGCGGCCCGTACATTGCCAACGAACGCTTCACCAAGGACAGCGCCAACGCATGGCTGGCCAGCGGCAAGGCTGACGCCGTGGCGTTCGGTGTGCCGTTCATTGCCAACCCGGACCTGCCGGCGCGCTTGAAAGCCGATGCGCCGCTGAACGAGGCGCGTCCAGAGCTGTTCTACGCTAAGGGCCCGGTCGGCTATATCGACTATCCGACGCTGTAAGGCATCACGCAGAAATGCAAAAGCCCCCGACTTGTGAGAGTCGGGGGCTTTTTGTTGGCCGAGTGCCAAGCAGGCGGCTCACACTCCTTCACACAGACGACACAAATTCCCTACAAAATGCGTAGCTCGCTACGTATAAACTCCCCGCCGCGAACGTATATAAAAGCAGGCCAATTGACATAAGCTGTGCCAATTACGCATTTTGTTTCATTTGCGCAGGCTGGGGCTCAGGCGCAGCATATCCAACCCTGTATCGACCCAACGCTCGGCCTCGGCATGCAGCTCAAAGCTGTCCGGCGCCAGAAGCCATCCATACAGAAGGCCATCGATGTAAGCGTGAATGCTGATGGCCGCGCGGGCAGTGTCAAGATCTTCTGGCAACTGGCCGCGATTCACTGCATTACGCAGGGTCAGCCCGATGCGCTCATTGCATTCGAGGCTGGCCACCCGGCGCTGCTGGCGCAAATCGCACATTTCATCGGTGAACTCGCACTTATGAAACAGAATTTCGTTGATACGCCGGGTTTTCGGGTCCAGCGCAACTTGATGAAACAAATGAATCAGCAATTTGCGCATGCAGCCCAGTGGATCGAGTTCGTCTTCGCTCTCGCTGGCCTTGGCCAACTCATCCAGCGGCTCATGCAGGCTGTCGAGCATGGCCTGGACCAGATCCGCCTTATTGCTGAAATGCCAGTAGATGGCGCCGCGCGTGACCCCGGCCATTGTTGCGATGTCGGCCAGCGTCGTACGAGCGACGCCCCTTTCATAAAAGGCTTTCTCCGCCGCTTCCAGAATCTGGCTACGGGTTTCTTGAGCTTCCTCTTTGGTACGACGGACCATGACAGTAAAACCTCAAACAGGATGTTTCAGGGATGGCTGAATATCCGCTGAATAAAGAGGGGGCGATCTCTCGCGGATCGACTCCCCGGCCTACAATTTCAAACCTTGCGACGCCTTTTGTAACGGCTTGGGTACGTGGCGAAGGTATTTACAAACAACCATGAACGTAAGTATATTCCTTAGCAAGCTACTTATCCACCCGGTAACCTTTTTTTACCCTTCCACACTTCTTGTGCGCTTTTCGCGCGCCTGACCCGAGGATTTTCATGCAATTCAAGCCAGCTGTTACCGCTCTGGTCACTGCCGTCGCCCTGGCATCGCTGCTCAGCGGATGTAAAAAGGAAGAAGCGGCACCGGCCGCTCCACCGCCTCAGGTCGGCGTCGTTACCCTGCAACCACAAGCGTTTACCCTCACCTCCGAACTGCCGGGCCGCACCAGTGCCTTCCGCATCGCGGAAGTGCGACCACAGGTCAACGGCATCATTCTCAAGCGTCTGTTCAAGGAAGGCGGCGACGTCAAGGCCGGCCAGCAGCTGTATCAGATCGACCCGTCGGTCTATGAAGCGACCCTGAAAAGCGCCGAAGCCAACCTGCGTTCGACCAAGTCGATCTCCGACCGCTACAAGCAACTGGTCGATGAGCAGGCCGTCAGCCGTCAGGAATACGACACTGCTGTGGCCAACCGCATGGAATCGGAAGCGTCGCTGCAGAGCGCGCAGATCAACGTGCGTTACACCAAGGTCTACGCGCCGATCTCCGGGCGTATCGGCCGTTCTTCCGTGACTGAAGGTGCGCTGGTCAGCAATGGCCAGACCGACGCCATGGCCGTGATCCAGCAACTGGACCCGATCTACGTTGACGTCACCCAGTCTTCGGTTGAACTGCTGGAACTGCGCCGCGAGCTGGAAAGCGGTCGTCTGCAAAAGGCCGGCGACAACGCCGCCGCAGTCAAGCTGACCCTTGAAGACGGCAGCCAGTACAAGCTCGACGGTAAGCTGGAATTCTCCGAAGTGTCGGTCGATCAGACCACCGGTTCGGTCACCCTGCGCGCCGTGTTCCCGAACCCGGATCACACCCTGTTGCCAGGCATGTTCGTCCACGCACAGTTGCAGGCCGGTGTGAACAGCGCCGCGATCCTCGCGCCACAGCAAGGCGTGACCCGTGACCTCAAAGGCATGCCGACCGCGCTGGTCGTGGGTGCGGACAACAAGGTTGAACTGCGTCAGCTCAAGGCCAGCCGCACCGTGGGCAGCCAGTGGCTGATCGAAGATGGCCTGAAGGCTGGCGATCGCCTGATCACCGAAGGTCTGCAGTACGTCAAACCGGGTGTTGAAGTCAAAGCTACCGAAGCGACGAACGTTCACGCAAAGAACCCGGCCCCCGCACAGGCAGCTGACAAAGCCGCCGGCGGCAAAGGGGAGTAACCCATGTCAAAATTCTTCATCGACCGTCCGATTTTCGCCTGGGTAATCGCCCTGGTGATCATGCTGGTCGGGGCACTTTCGATCCTGAAATTGCCGATCAACCAGTACCCGAGCATTGCGCCGCCGGCCATTGCGATCTCCGTGACCTACCCGGGCGCTTCGGCGCAAACCGTGCAGGACACCGTGGTCCAGGTCATCGAGCAGCAGCTCAACGGTATCGACAACCTGCGTTATGTGTCCTCGGAAAGTAACTCCGACGGCAGCATGACCATCACCGCGACCTTCGAGCAAGGCACCAACTCCGACACCGCGCAGGTGCAGGTTCAGAACAAGCTGAACCTGGCTACCCCGCTGTTGCCGCAGGAAGTGCAGCAACAAGGTATCCGTGTGACCAAGGCAGTGAAGAACTTCCTGTTGGTGATCGGTGTGGTTTCGCGTGACGGCAGCATGAGCAAGGACGACCTGTCCAACTACATCGTGTCGAACATGCAGGACCCGATTTCGCGGACCGCCGGTGTCGGTGACTTCCAGGTCTTCGGTGCCCAGTACGCGATGCGTATCTGGCTCGACCCGGCCAAGTTGAACAACTTCAACCTGACGCCGGTTGACGTGAAAACCGCCATCGCCGCGCAGAACGTTCAGGTCTCGTCCGGTCAGCTCGGTGGCTTGCCTGCCGTGCAGGGCCAGCAACTCAACGCGACCATCATCGGCAAGACCCGTCTGCAGACTGCCGAGCAGTTCAAAGAGATTCTGCTCAAGGTCAACAAGGACGGCTCGCAGGTCCGCCTCAAGGACGTCGCCGACGTTGGCCTGGGTGGCGAGAACTACGCGATCAGCGCCCAGTTCAACGGCAGCCCGGCTTCCGGTCTGGCGGTGAAACTGGCCAACGGCGCCAACGCCCTCGACACCGCCAAGGCCCTGCGCAAGACGATTGATGACCTCAAGCCGTTCTTCCCGCAAGGCATGGAAGTGGTGTTCCCGTACGACACCACCCCCGTGGTGACCGAGTCGATCAAAGGTGTGGTTCACACCCTGGTCGAAGCGATCGCGCTGGTGTTCCTGGTGATGTTCCTGTTCCTGCAAAACTTCCGCGCCACCGTCATCACCACGATGACCGTGCCGGTTGTACTGCTCGGTACGTTCGGTATCCTCGCCGCCGCCGGGTTCAGCATCAACACGTTGACCATGTTCGGCATGGTGCTGGCCATCGGTTTGCTGGTGGACGACGCCATCGTCGTGGTGGAAAACGTCGAGCGGGTGATGAGCGAAGAAGGCTTGTCACCGAAAGAGGCGACCAAGAAGTCCATGGGCCAGATCCAGGGTGCACTGGTCGGTATCGCCCTCGTGCTCTCGGCGGTATTGCTGCCAATGGCCTTCTTCAGCGGCTCCACCGGGGTGATCTACAAGCAGTTCTCGATCACCATCGTCTCGGCGATGGCCCTGTCGGTACTGGTTGCCCTGATCTTCACCCCGGCGCTGTGCGCCACCATGCTCAAGCCGATTCCGAAAGGCGAGCATGGCACGCCGAAAAAAGGCTTCTTCGGCTGGTTCAACCGCAACTTCGACCGTGGCGTGCAGAGCTACGAGCGCGGTGTCGGCAACATGCTCTCGCGCAAAGCGCCGTACCTGCTGGCCTACCTGCTGATCGTCGTCGGCATGATCTGGCTGTTCACCCGCATTCCGACCGCGTTCCTGCCGGAAGAGGACCAGGGCGTTCTGTTCGCTCAGGTACAGACGCCGGCCGGCTCGAGTGCCCAGCGAACTCAGGTGGTCGTGGATGAAATGCGTGAATACCTGCTACGTCCGAACAAGGACGGCGGCGAGGCAGACGCGGTGGCTTCGGTGTTCACCGTGACCGGCTTCAACTTCGCCGGTCGTGGTCAGAGTTCGGGTATGGCGTTCATCATGCTCAAACCGTGGGGTGAACGTAACGCCGACAACAGCGTGTTCAGCCTCGCTGCCCGTGCCCAGCAGCACTTCTTCAGCTTCCGCGATGCGATGGTGTTTGCCTTTGCCCCGCCAGCGGTACTGGAACTGGGTAACGCCACTGGTTTCGACGTATTCCTGCAGGACCGTGCCGGTATCGGCCACGAAAAACTGATGGAAGCGCGCAACCAGTTCCTCGGCATGGCGGCGCAGAGCAAAGTCCTGACGCAAGTGCGTCCGAACGGCCTGAACGACGAGCCGCAGTTCCAGCTGGAAATCGATGACGAGAAGGCCAGTGCCCTGGGCATTACCATCAGTGACATCAACAACACCCTGTCGATTGCCTTGGGCAGTAGCTACGTCAACGACTTCATCGACCGTGGTCGCGTGAAGAAGGTGTACGTACAAGGCCAGCCGGATTCGCGCATGAGTCCGGAAGACCTGAAGAAGTGGTACGTACGGAACGCCGCCGGCACCATGGTTCCGTTCTCGGCATTCGCCAAGGGCGAGTGGATCTACGGTTCGCCGAAACTGGCGCGTTACAACGGCGTGGAAGCGGTCGAAGTGCTGGGTGCTCCTGCGCCGGGTTACTCCACCGGTGAAGCGATGGCCGAAGTCGAAGCGATTGCCAAGAAACTGCCGGCCGGCGTCGGTATCTCCTGGACCGGTCTGTCCTACGAGGAACGTCTGTCCGGTTCACAAGCGCCGGCGCTGTACGCCCTGTCGCTGCTGATGGTGTTCCTGTGTCTCGCAGCGCTGTATGAGAGCTGGTCGATTCCGATTGCCGTTATGCTCGTGGTGCCGCTGGGGATCATCGGCGCACTGATGGCCACCAGCCTGCGCGGTCTGTCCAATGACGTGTACTTCCAGGTGGGACTGTTGACGACCATCGGTCTGGCCGCTAAAAACGCCATTCTGATCGTTGAGTTCGCCAAGGAACTGCATGAGCAAGGGCGCAGCTTGCGTGATGCAGCGATCGAAGCCTGCCGCATGCGTCTGCGACCGATCATCATGACCTCGCTGGCCTTCGTCCTCGGTGTTGTACCGTTGGCGATCTCCACCGGCGCCGGTTCGGGCAGTCAGCACGCGATCGGTACCGGCGTGATTGGCGGTATGCTCACGGCCACGATCCTGGCGATCTTCTGGGTCCCACTGTTCTTCGTTACGGTTTCGTCCATGGGCCAGCGTAAAATCGCTGACGAGGATGAAACGACTGAAACTCCTAAAGAGGCTGGCCAATGAGCAAGTCGCTACTCTCCATCGCAGTCGCCGCCTTCGTGCTGAGCGGTTGCTCGCTGATACCTGATTATCAGCAGCCTGAGGCTCCGGTCGCAGGTCAGTACCCGCAGGGGCCGGCCTATTCGCCGGCCCAGGCACCGGCGCAAGCCGCTGCCGAGCAGGGCTGGAAGCAGTTTTTCCATGACCCGGCGCTGCAACAGCTGATCCAGGTGTCCCTGGAAAACAACCGCGACCTGCGTGTCGCGGCGCTGAACATCGACGCCTATGCGGCTCAATACCGCATCCAGCGCGCCGACCTGTTCCCGGCGGTATCGGCCAATGCCAGCGGCAGCCGTCAGCGGGTTCCGGCCCGTGCATCGCAGACCGGTGAAGCGGGCATCACCAGCTCCTACTCCGCCACTGTCGGCATCAGCGCCTACGAACTCGACCTGTTCGGTCGCGTTCGCAGCCTGAGCGAACAAGCACTGCAGCAATACTTCGCCACCGAAGAAGCACGCCGCAGCACGCAGATCAGTCTGGTTGCCAGCGTCGCCAATGCTTACCTGACCTGGCAAGCTGACAAGGAACTGCTCAAGCTGACCCAGGACACCCTCGGTGCCTTCGAAGAAAGCTACAAGCTGACCAGCCGCAGCAACGAAGTCGGTGTGGCTTCGGCACTGGATCTGGCGCAGTCGCGCACCTCGGTGGAAAACGCCCGGGCACAACTGGCGCGCTACACCCGCCAGGTGGCGCAGGACGAAAACAGCCTGACCCTGCTGCTCGGCACCGGTATCCCGGCCAATCTGCAAGCGGCCAAACCGCTGGCGGATGACCTGCTCAGCGACGTACCGGCCGGCCTGCCTTCGGACCTGCTGCAACGTCGTCCGGACATCCTCCAGGCCGAGTACAACCTGAAAGCGGCCAACGCCAACATCGGCGCGGCCCGTGCCGCGTTCTTCCCGAGCATCAGCCTGACCGCCAACGCGGGTAGCCTGAGCCCGGACCTGTCCGGCCTGTTCAAGGGTGGTTCGGGGACGTGGCTGTTCCAGCCGCAGATCAACCTGCCGATCTTCAACGCCGGCAGCCTGCGCGCCAGCCTCGACTACGCCAAGATCCAGAAGGACATCGGCGTGGCGAACTACGAGAAGTCCATTCAAACGGCCTTCCAGGAAGTCGCCGACGGCCTGGCCGCACGCCAGACCTACACCGAGCAGTTGCAAGCGCAGCGTGACTTCGTGCAGGCCAACCAGGATTACTACCGTTTGGCCGAACGTCGTTATCGCATCGGCGTCGACAGCAACCTGACCTTCCTCGATGCCCAGCGTCAGCTGTTCAGCGCGCAACAAGCGCTGATCACTGACCGCCTCGCGCAGCTGACCAGTGCGGTCAACCTGTACAAGGCCTTGGGCGGTGGCTGGAATGCGCAAACCGCGCAGAACGAACCGCTGAAAGAAGAAGCACCGAAGATGAAGTTGTTCTGATCATCATCAGGTGAACACAAGGAGCCCACCGCTTGGTGGGCTTTTTGTTGCCTGTCAGAAAGTTGTGTTGTCGGGTCTGGCCCTTTCGAGAGCAGGCTCGCTCCCACAGGGGAACGCATGCCCAATGTGGGAGCGAGCCGGCTCGCGAAGGGGCCGTCACATTCACCCAAAAAACCGGCGCAATCTTGCGTTCGATAATCGCCCAAAACCCGATTTTTCCAATTGAAACCGGCCCTGCGCGCCCCGCACCATTCGCTCAACAAAACCAATAACAACAGGTTAGACACCATGCTCCCGCGCCCTGCCCCGCCCGACTGATTGCCGCCGCCTCATCCCTGAACACCTTCAATATCTGCACCGCAAAACCGGCAGCAGTGCACCCGTTTGCTTTAAAAAAACAAGAGAGACCCGAGCCCATGACAACCTCCCCTGCGCCTTACGCGTTTCCCGGTCTGATCGCCCTCGCTCTGGCCAGTGCCGCTTTGCCCGCTGTGGCCGAAGAAGCCGGTTTCGTCGAAGGCGCCAAGGTCAACCTCAACCTGCGCAACTTCTACATCAACCGCAACTTCACCAACCCGACCAAAGCTCAGGGCAAGGCTGAAGAATGGACGCAGAGCTTCATCCTCGACGCCAAGTCCGGCTTCACCCAGGGCACCGTCGGCTTCGGCATGGACGTGCTGGGGCTGTATTCGGTGAAGCTCGATGGCGGTAAAGGCACCGGCGGCACGGCGTTACTGCCGCTGGATCACGACGGCCGCCCGGCGGACAACTTCGGCCGCACCAACGTCGCCTTCAAGGCCAAGCTTTCCCAGACCGAAGTGAAGGTCGGCGAATGGATGCCAGTGTTGCCGATCCTGCGTTCGGACGATGGCCGCTCGCTGCCGCAAACCTTTCGCGGCGGGCAGATCACGTCCAAAGAAATTGACGGCCTGACCCTCTACGGCGGCCAGTTCCGCGCCAACAGCCCGCGCGACGACAGCAGCATGAGTGACATGTCGATGAACGGCAAAGCGGCGTTCACCTCTGATCGCTTCAACTTCCAGGGTGGTGAATACGTTTTCAACGAAAAACGCACACAAATCGGCCTGTGGAACGCCGAACTCAAGGACATCTACAGCCAGCAATACGTCAACCTGATCCACAGCCAGCCGCTGGGCGACTGGACCCTCGGCGCCAACCTCGGGTTCTTCTACGGCAAGGACGACGGCAGCGCCCGCGCCGGAGACCTCGATAACAAAACCTGGTCCGGGATGTTTTCGGCCCGATACGGCGGCAACACCTTTTACGTCGGCCTGCAGAAACTCACCGGCGACAGTGCATGGATGCGCGTCAACGGCACCAGCGGCGGCACCCTGGCCAACGACAGCTACAACGCCAGCTACGACAATGCGCAGGAACGCTCCTGGCAAGTGCGCCATGACTACAACTTCGTGGCGCTGGGCATCCCCGGCCTGACCCTGATGAACCGCTATATCAGCGGCGACAACGTGCACACCGGGACGATCACCGACGGCAAGGAATGGGGCCGCGAATCGGAACTCGGCTACACCGTGCAGAGCGGCGCGCTTAAGGATTTGAACGTCAAATGGCGCAACTCGACCATACGTCGCGACTTCAGCAACAACGAGTTCGACGAGAACCGCTTGATCGTCAGTTACCCGATCAGCCTGCTCTAATCACCGATCCAACCCTGTAGGCGCTGCCGAAGGCTGCGATCTTTTGATCTTGTTTTTAAGATCAACAGATCGCAGCCTGCGGCAGCTTCTACATTGGCGTTTTGCCATTTGTCGGGACAAGTCGCACTTTGCCGGCCGGCAGGTAAAGTGACAAAACCTGAAGGACTCAGGTGCTTAACCCTTCCCGCTTCCGTCGTCGTAGTCGGTCCTCAAGCTGTGAGCCAGGTTGTCATCGGAAGACACCATCGATCACTGGAGGACCACCTCAATGATCTCTCGTCTTGCAACACACGACTGGGACGCCAAGGCGTACCAGCAGTTTTCCCGTCTCAGGAAACAACCGGTCAATGAATTGCTCGACCGTGTTGACCTGCCGAACCCGCAACGCATTTACGACCTCGGCTGCGGCACCGGCATTGCCACGCAATTGTTGGCCAAACGCTGGCCGCGCGCGCAGTTGCAGGGCGTCGACAGCTCCGCACAGATGCTTGAGGAAGCGCGCAGCCTGCCGATCCGGGCGCAGTGGAAACGTTGCGATCTGCTCGATTGGCAACCGGAGCAGCCGGCGGACCTGCTGCTCGCGGCCGCCGTGCTGCACTTTATCGAGGGCCATGAAACGCTGCTGCCGCAGCTGCTGGGCTATCTCAATCCCGGCGGTTGTCTGGCGGCGCACATGCCGGACTGGTGCGATGCGCTGTGGTATCGGCTGATGCTCGACACCCTCGAAAACGCCGGCCCCGGTGGCACGCCAATGGGCACACCTGAGCTGCGCCAGCGCATGGCAGCGCGGCCGTTGTTGGCACTGGAGGATTACTACCGTTTGCTCGCGCCGCTGACCTCGTCGCTGGATATCTGGGAGACCGAGCAGTTGCAGGTGGTCGACGGCAAATCACCGGTGTATGACTGGGTGAAGGTCTCGGCGCTGCGGCCGGTGATGCAGGCGCTGAGTCCAGCGGAACAGACGCGGTTTATCTATCACTACCTGATGCGGCTGCATAAGCATTATCCGCAGGAGGGCGATGGGCGTACGTTGTTTGCGTTCAAGCGGATATTCATTGTCGCCACGGTTTGAAGAGCAAAAGATCGCAGCCTTCGGCAGCTCCTACAGGGGAACGCATTCCAAATGTAGGAGCTGCCGAAGGCTGCGATCTTTTTCGGTTTCAACCGTCAATCCCGGGATTCGACTCCTAGCTCGTCCCACACCGACTCGGCCAGATGAAACGTCGCATTCGCCGCCGGAATCCCGCAGTAAATCGCGCTCTGCATGATCACTTCCTTGATCTCGCCCCGGCTCACGCCGTTATTGGCCGCCGCGCGCAGGTGCAGTTTCAGCTCGCCTTCACGGTTCATGCCGATCAGCATGGCGATGGTGATCAGGCTGCGCGTGTGCCGCGGTAAGCCCGGACGCGTCCAGATATCGCCCCAGGCATGCCGGGTGATCATTTCCTGAAACTCCGAGTTGAACTCGGTCAGCGTGGTCAGGCTGCGATCGACATGCGCATCACCGAGCACCGCGCGGCGCACTTGCATGCCGTCGTCGTAACGTTGTTTCTCGTCCACGAAAATCCCCTTATCAAGCGTTCAGAAACGCCAGAACACGATCACTGAAATCTGCGCCAGCCTGCACGTTGGACAGATGCGCCGCATAGAACTCGGCGTATTCGGCGCCGCGTACATGTTCCTGAATGAAGTGCCCACCCGATGGCGGCGTCACCGCATCTTCAGTACCGGCAATCACCAACAACGGCACGTTGATCGACGCCAGTTGCTCGCGGAAATCGGCATCACGCACCGCTGCGCAGTTGGCCGCATAACCTTCAGGCGAAGTGGCGGCGAGCATGTCGGTAATCTGCTTGGCTGCCGCCGGATGCGCCGCCGAAAAGTCCGGAGTAAACCACCGCGCAATCGACGCGTCACGCAGGGCTACCATCGCTGCGGCACCGTCGCGCAGCACGGTTTCGATGCGTGGATTCCACACCGACGGATCACCGATTTTCGCCGCGGTATTGCAGACGATCAGCTTGTTCAGGCGATGCCCGGCGTTGATCCCCAGCCACTGGCCGATCAGGCCACCCATCGACAGCCCACAAAAATGCGCGCGCTCGATGTGTAGCGCATCCAGCAAGCCGAGCACGTCATGACCCAGTTGCTCGATGCTGTAAGGCCCCGGCGTCACCAGCGATTGGCCATGGCCACGGGTGTCGAAACGCAGCACACGAAAATGCTCGGTAAACGCCGGCATCTGCGCATCCCACATATGCAGGTCGGTGCCCAGCGAGTTGGACAGCACCAGCACCGGTGCATCGACCGGGCCTTCTATTTGATAGTGCAGTTCGCCATCGGCGAGTTGAACGAAAGCCACAGCCCTCTCCTTTCAGACAGACAATGTGTTGTGTTCGGCCACCGCGCGCTCGACCCAGGTTTTCGCCTGACCGAGGTAATGGGCGGGGTTCAGAAGATGATCCAGTTCGGCATTGCTCAGCTCAGCAGTGACCTGCGGTTCGTCACCGAGTACGGCGCGCAAATGGCGCTGCTCGGCCACTGCGCGTTTGCAGCATTGCTCGAGCAGGTGATGCGCGGCGTCGCGGCCGACACGCTGGGCGAGGACGATGCTGACGGCTTCGGCCAGCACCAGCCCCTGCGTCAATTCGAGGTTGCGGCCCATGCGTTCGGCATCGACTTCCAGGCCGTCGGCCAGCAAGCGCGCCTGTTGCAGCGAACCGGAAACGAGGCAGCAAATCTCCGGCAGGGTTTCCCATTCGGCGTGCCACAGACCGAGGCTGCGCTCGTGCTCCTGGGGCATGGCACTGAACAACGTCGAGACCAGACCTGGCACCCGCGTCGCTGCGCCGATCAACACCGCTGCGCCCACCGGATTGCGCTTGTGCGGCATGGTCGACGAACCGCCCTTGCCCGGTGCCGATGGCTCAAACACCTCAGCCGCTTCGGTCTGCATCAACAGGCTGATGTCGCGGCCGAATTTGCCGAGACCGCCGGCGATCAAACCCAGCACCGCGCCGAACTCGACCACGCGATCACGCTGGGTGTGCCACGGTTGTTCCGGCAAGGTCAGTTGCAGTTCTTCAGCCAGCGCCTCAGCGATCGGCAAGGCCTGCTCGCCCAGCGCGGCGAGGGTTCCGGACGCGCCGCCAAATTGCAGCACCAGCAGACGCGGCTTGAGTTCGCGCAAGCGTTGACGGCTGCGCGTCACAGCGCCCAGCCATCCGGCGATTTTCATGCCGAGGGTCACCGGCGTCGCGTGTTGCAGCCAGGTGCGCCCGGCCAACGGCGTCGCCGCATGGCGTTGCGCTTGGGTCGCGAGGGAATCAGCGAGTTGCGCGAGATCGTTCTCGATCAACACCAGCGCCTGACGCAATTGCAGCACCAGCCCGGAATCCATCACGTCCTGACTGGTCGCGCCCAAATGCACGTAACGTTCGGCTTCAGCGTCGCTGGCAGCAATCTGCTTGCCCAATGCCTTGACCAGCGGAATCGCCGAATTGCCGGCCGTGGCAATCGCCTCGCCCAGCGCTGCGAAGTCATACAGACCGGCGTTGCACGCCGCCGCAATCGGAGCCACGGCAGGCGCCGGAATCAAGCCGACCCGCGCCTCGGCCCGGGCCAGCGCTGCTTCGAAGTCGAGCATGGCTTGCACGCGGCCCTGATCGCAGAACACTTCGCGCATATCGCGGGCAGTGAAGTAGGCATCGAACAATTGATTGCCCGGTCGCTGAGTCATAAACAGTCCTTGCCGGCGCGGGCCATCACGGCCCGCGCGCTTCGGGTTAGAGATCGTGGTGCAAATACGCCGCCTGTTTCGGCAGGCGCAGGCTGAACAGGAACGCGATCGCCATCATCGCCGTCACGTACCAATAGAAGGAGTTTTCCATGCCGATGTTTTTCAGGCTCAGGGCGACGAATTCCGCCGAACCGCCGAAGATCGCGTTCGCCACCGCGTAGGCCAGACCGACACCGAGGGCACGGACTTCCGGCGGGAACATTTCGGCTTTTACCAGGCCACTGATCGAGGTGTAGAAACTGACAATCGCCAGCGCTACGGTGATCAATACAAACGCGAGGAACGGGCTGCTGACGCTTTTCAGGCTCAACAGAATCGGCACGGTGAACAGCGTACCGAGCGCGCCGAACCAGAGCATCGAATTACGTCGACCGATCTTGTCAGCAAGCATGCCGAACAGCGGCTGCATGCACATATACAGGAACAGCGCCCCGGTCATGATGTAGCTGGCAGTCTTGGCGTGCATGCCGGCGGTGTTCACCAGGTACTTCTGCATGTAGGTGGTGAACGTGTAGAAAATCAGCGAACCGCCAGCGGTGTAACCGAGCACGGTAATGAACGCGGCTTTGTGATCGCGGAACAGTGCGCTAATGCTGCCGGCGTCTTTGTGTTCGCGGGTTTCCTTGTTGGTGGTTTCTTTTAGGCTTCGACGCAGGAACAGCGAAATCAGCGCGGCGATCGCACCGACCACGAACGGAATCCGCCAGCCGTAGGCGCGCAGGTCTTCTTCAGTGAGGAATTGCTGCAGCACTACCACCAGCGACACGGCCAGCAGTTGCCCGCCAATCAACGTCACGTACTGGAACGAGGCGAAAAATCCGCGCTGGCCCTTGAGGGCGACTTCGCTCATGTAGGTGGCGGTGGTGCCGTACTCACCGCCGACCGACAGGCCTTGCAGCAAGCGGGCGAACAACAGCAGGACTGGCGCCCAGACGCCGATGTCCTTGTACGTTGGCAGGCAAGCAATCAGCAGAGAGCCAAAGCACATCATCAGAATCGAGATGAGCATCGAATTCTTGCGCCCGTGCTTGTCGGCGACCCGGCCGAAAATCCAGCCGCCAATCGGGCGCATCAGGAAGCCCGCTGCGAACACGCCGGCGGTGTTGACCAGTTGCACTGTCGGGTTGTCAGAGGGGAAAAACGCCGGGGCGAAATAGATCGCACAAAAGGCATAGACGTAGAAGTCGAACCATTCGACGAGGTTGCCGGACGAGGCGCCGACAATGGCGAAGATACGCTTGCTGCGCTCTTCACCGGTGTAATGGGAGGCAGTGGTGGTTGTCATTGTTTTTCACTCGATAGGGACAGTGAGAGTCTAGACATACTTTGCAACAGTCCCGTTCCACAGATACATCGTCAAGGGCACAACACGACACTGTGGCGAGGGAGCTTGCTCCCGCCGGCTTGCGCAGCAAGCCCCAATCCGGCGAACGCGGTCGAACTGGATGACCGCGTTATCCGCTGTTACGACTGCTGCGCAGCCGAGCGGGAGCAAGCTCCCTCGCCACATAAAGATCAATAGCGGCGCCATGTAGGAGCTGCCGCAGGCTGCGATCTTTTGCTTTTAATAATCGAAGAACACCGTCTCTGCATCAGTCCCCTGCAGAATCACATTCCACTGGTAACCACCCGAGGCGTCCTGCTTGGCCAGCAACGTGCTGCGGCGTTCAGCCGGCACGCATTCGAGCAACGGATCATCAACGTTGGCTGGCTCGCCTTCAAAGTAAATCCGCGTCAGCAAGTGCTTCACCAAGCCGCGGGCAAACACCAGCACCACCAGATGCGGCGCCTGGGTCGAGCCCTTCAGGCCTTCGACGGTGCCCGGTTTGATCGTGGTGAAACGAAAGCGCCCTTCCGCATCCACCGGCACCCGGCCGAAGCCTTCGAAATGCGGATCGAGCGGTTTGTCCTGCTCGTCTTCCGGGTGATCGTATTTGCCGGCGGCGTTGGCCTGCCAGACTTCAAGCATGGCGTCGTTGACGACATCGCCATTGCCATCCAGCACCTGCCCGGTGATTGCCACGCGCTCGCCGAGGGTTTGCTCGACGGTGAGGTTTTCGCGGTTCAGCCAGGTCAGGCCGATGTGGTAATACGGCCCGACGGTGTGGGACGTGGTCGCAGTCAGCGTCATCTTATTTCTCCATCGGCGTGGCTTCACGGCCGCGCAGCACGATGTCCCAGCGATAACCGAGGGCGTAGGACGGAATGGTTTTTTCCAGATCGAAACTGGCGATCAGGCGTTCCTTGGCCGAGGTGTCCGGCACACAGTTGTAGATCGGGTCATACGCCAGCAGCGGATCGCCCGGGAAATACATTTGCGTGACCAGTCGGGTGAGGATGCTCGGCCCGAACAGCGAAAAATGGATGTGCGCCGGGCGCCAGGCGTTGTGGTGGTTACCCCATGGATAAGCGCCGGGCTTGATGGTCTGGAACTGATACCAGCCATCGGCGTCGGTCACGGTGCGGCCGGTGCCGGTAAAGTTCGGGTCCAGCGGCGCGTCGTGCAGATCGCGCTTGTGGTTGTAGCGACCGGCGGCGTTGGCCTGCCAGATCTCCACCAGAATCCCTGGCACCGGCAGACCGTTTTCGTCGAGCACGCGGCCGTGAATTATGATGCGCTCACCCAGCGGTTCGCCGCTGTGCTGTGCGGTCAGGTCGTTATCGCTATCGCCCACGCGTTCGGCGCCGATGGTCGGCCCGGTGATTTCCGACAGCGAATGCGGCAGAAACACCAGTGGCTTGGACGGCGAGCGCAGGTTGGTGGATTGATACGTCGGATGCAGGTACTCAGGCTGAGTGCCTTCCTGCGGACGACGGTAACCAGGCTTGTCAGACATGTCGCTTTCCTCTGTTCTTTTTCGTCACGGCTTGCGTCAGACGCGTTCAATGGCCAGGGCCAGACCTTGGCCGACACCGACGCACATGGTCGCCAGACCTTTCTTGCCGCCGGTCTTTTCCAGCTGATGCAGCGCGGTCAGCACCAGTCGTGCACCGCTCATGCCCAACGGGTGACCGAGGGCAATCGCGCCGCCATTCGGGTTGACCTGCGCGGCGTCGTCGGCCAGACCCAGTTCACGCAACACCGCCAAACCCTGGCTGGCAAACGCTTCGTTGAGTTCGATCACATCGAAATCGCTGACCGCGACGCCCAGGCGCTCGATCAGTTTACGCACCGCCGGCACCGGGCCGATGCCCATCACGCGCGGCGCCACACCGGCGCTGGCCATGCCGAGCACTTTGGCGCGGGCGGTCAGACCATGCTTTTTCACCGCTTCGGCGGACGCGAGAATCAGCGCGGCGGCACCGTCGTTGACCCCGGAAGCATTGCCGGCGGTGACGGTTTTGTCCGCACCGTTGACCGGTTTCAATTTGGTCAACGCTTCAATCGTGGTGTCAGCGCGCGGATGTTCGTCCTGGCTGACCACGGTTTCGCCCTTCTTGTGGGCAATCCGCACTTCGACGATTTCTTCAGCGAAGTAGCCGGCAGCCTGCGCGGCGGCGGTACGTTGCTGACTGCGCAGGGCGAACGCGTCCTGATCGGCGCGCGACACTTTATAGTCGTCGGCGACGTTGTCGGCGGTCTGCGGCATCGCGTCGACGCCATATTGCGCCTTCATCAACGGGTTGATGAAGCGCCAGCCGATGGTGGTGTCTTCCAGTTTCATGTTGCGCGAAAACGCTGCATCAGCCTTGCCCATCACGAACGGCGCGCGGGACATCGACTCGACGCCGCCGGCAATCGCCAGCTCCATCTCGCCGCTGGCAATCGCGCGGAACGCGGTGCCGATGGCGTCCATGCCCGAAGCGCAGAGACGGTTGAGGGTCACGCCCGGTACGGTTTCCGGCAGACCGGCCAGCAGCAGCGCCATGCGCGCGACGTTGCGGTTGTCTTCACCGGCCTGGTTGGCGCAGCCGAGGAACACTTCGTCGATGGCGTTCCAGTCGACCGATGGATTGCGCTCCATCAGGGCCTTGATCGGCACCGCGGCCAAGTCATCGGCACGCACGGCGGACAAACCGCCACCGAAGCGGCCGATGGGCGTGCGAATCGCGTCGCAGATATAAACGTCACGCATCATGCTTCTCCCGGTGCCTGGCCGTGGGCGGCGGCGGTGCGCGCTTCAAGATCGCGCAGCGCGGTCAGTTCGACGTCGGTCGGTTCAGCGCTGGTTTCAACATGCTCGGCAAAACGAATCGCCCAACCGGTAGCCGCGACCACTTGCTCGCGGGTTACGCCCGGGTGCAGTGCGGTGACCACGAATTCGTGGGTGCCCTCTTCCGGCTCCATGATGCACAGGTCGGTGATGATCCCGACCGGCCCGGCGCCCGGCAGGCCCAGACGTTTGCGTGAATCGCCGCCCTCGCCGTGGCCGACCGAGGTGATGAAATCGAGCTTGTCGACAAACGAGCGCGCCGACTGTTTAAGGATGATCAACACGCTTTTTGCCGAACCGGCAATTTCCGGCGCGCCACCGGCACCCGGCAGACGCACTTTCGGCGAGAAGTAATCGCCGACCACGGTGGTGTTGATGTTGCCGAAACGGTCGACCTGCGCAGCGCCAAGAAAACCGACGTCGATGCGTCCGCCCTGCAACCAATAGCGAAAAATCTCACCGGTCGGTACGACGGTGTCAGCAGTTTCTGCCAGCTCGCCGTCACCGATCGACAGCGGCAGCACACTTGGCTTGGCGCCAATCGGACCCGATTCGTAGATCAGCACCACGTCCGGCGAAGAAGTCAGACGCGCGAGGTTGGCAGCTTTCGACGGCAGGCCGATGCCGACGAAGCACACCGAGCCGTTCTTCAGGCGACGGGCCGCAGCGACGGTCATCATTTCATTGGTGGTGTAAGTCATTACTTGGCCTCCGAAGCAGCGGCCAACTTGGCCTGGAACGCACTGAAGTCAGCGCAGCCATGGATGTATTCGTTGATCCACGCGGTGAAGGTCTCACGGTCGCGGGCGATCGGATCCCACGCCTGATAGAAACGATTGTCACGCTCGGTGTAACCGTGGGCGTAGGACGGGTGCGCGCCGCCGGGTACGTGGCAGACTGCGCTCAAGGCCCAGGTCGGCAGCACGCAGGCATTCATCGGCGCGTTGAGGTTGTCGACGATTTCTTCAACCGTGACGATGCAGCGCTTGGCCGCCAGTGCCGCTTCTTTCTGCACGCCGAGAATGCCCCACAGCAGGACGTTGCCTTGACGGTCGGCTTTCTGTGCGTGGATCACGGTCACGTCCGGGCGCACCGACGGCACTGCCGCCAACACTTCACCGGTGAATGGGCAGGTCACGGACTTGATCAGCGGATTGACCTTCGGCAGGTCGGAGCCGGCGTAGGCGCGCAGCACCGCGAACGGCAGGCCGGAGGCGCCAGCGACGTAGGCGTTGGCCAGGTCGGCGTGGCTGTGCTCTTCGATTTCCAGCGCATGCGGCCATTGTTTCTCGACCGCGTCACGCAGGCGGTGCAGCGAACCCACACCCGGGTTGCCGCCCCAGGAGAAAATCAGTTTGCGTGCGCAACCGGCGCCGATCAGTTGGTCGTAGATCAGGTCAGGCGTCATCCGCACCAGTGTCAGATCTTTCTTGCCCTGACGAATGATTTCATGACCCGCTGCCGTAGGGATCAGGTGAGTGAAGCCTTCGAGTGCGACGGTGTCACCGTCGTTGACGAATTGCTTCACCGCGTCGTGCAGCGAAAGGATCTCAGCCATGGAGCGGGCTCCTGTTTTTGTAATGGATCGCCAGTGATAAAAAGGCGCGAGGTTCAGCGCCGGAGTCACTGCAGATTAAGCCTGGGAAAATCGCCAAACAATCCGATAATCGACTGAGTGTTCGTTTATCGAACAGATTGTTGTCAACCTATCGTTCTGTGTTGCCGGCAAAAGATCGCAGCCTGCGGCAGCTCCTACAAGCTGACGCATTCCCATGCAGGAGCTGCCGAAGGCTGCGATCTTTTCGCTTTACATCGGGATATCAGGTGGCATCCGCATGACTGACCATGCCTTTGATCACCACCGCCGTGGTCGCCAATGCCGCCGGAATCACCAACGCCGTCAGCACCTGCTCGAAATTCCAGCCCAGGCCCAACAAAGTTGCGCCCATCCACGCGCCGAGAATCGCGCCGAAGCGGCCGATGCCCAGCATCCACGAGACCCCGGTCGCCCGCCCCTGAGTCGGATAAAACCGCGCCGCCAACGACGGCATCGCCGATTGCGCGCCGTTGACGCACATCCCCGCCACCAGCACCAAAGTCGCCAGCAAGGTGATGTTGCCCAGACTCTGCCCCACCGCGTAGGCAAACACCCCGGCCAGCAGGTAGAACGTGCCGATGACCTTGTGCGGATTGAAGCGGTCCATCGCCCATCCGACAGCGACCGCGCTCAACACCCCGCCGAACTGGAACAGCGCGCCGATAAACGCGGCTTGCTCCATGCTTGCGCCGCTATCGCGCATCAGCGTCGGCAACCAACTGGTCAGCAGATAAACAATCACCAGGCCCATGAAGTAGGTCAGCCACAGCAGCAAAGTGCCGGTGCTGTAAGTGCCGGAAAAGATCACCGCGAACACATTGCGCGCCTTGACGGTTTGCTGTTCCGGTACGCTGAAGCTCGAGGCCTGAGCGACGGTGACCGGGTCAATCGGTGCCAGGGTTTTGCGAATCTTGTCGGTGCCACGATTGCGCACCACCAGATAGCGCGCCGACTCCGGCAGCCAGAACAGCAGCACCACGGCGAGGATCAACGGCAGGATCCCGCCGATCAGCAGCAGGCTATGCCAGCCGAACGCCGGAATCAGTTTGGCGGAAATAAACCCGCCACCGGCCATGCCGAGGTTGAAACCGCAGAACATGCTGGTCACCAGCAGCGACTTCTTGCGCTCCGGGGTGTATTCCGAGAGCAGTGTGGTGGCGTTCGGCATCCCCGCGCCCAGTCCGAGACCGGTCAGGAAGCGCAGCACCAGCAGCTGTTCAACGTTGGAGCTGTACGCCGACGCCAGACTGAAAGCACCGAACAGGACGACGGCGCCAACGAGGACAACTTTACGTCCGAAGCGGTCAGCCAATGGGCCGGAGCCCAATGCACCGAAGACCATGCCGATCAGCGCGGCACTCATCACCGGGCCGAGGCTGGCGCGGTCGATGCCCCAGTCCTGCGACAACGCCGGGGCAATAAAGCCCATCGCGGCAGTGTCGAGGCCATCGAGGAAGACAATCAGGAAACACAGAATCACCACGCGCCACTGATAACGCGAGATCGGTTGGGCATTGATGAAGGTCTGCACGTCGAGGCATTGACCTACAGCGGACTGAGGCTGGTTCATTATTTTTATTCCACGCAAAAAACGCAGTCGAACGGCGGCCGGCCAGTGAGCGGCACGGTCACAAGAATAGAAGATCTGGATCAGGCGTTGCGGTCAATCCGGCAACAGCGGAGGAGGCGGAGACAGTCGGGGAGCATGCGCATGGTGAGTTGCCTCTTGTCATTATTATCGGAGTCGACAGTCCGGCGGGCTCATTCACATCAGCGCCGGATGACGCTGCCGCGACATTAATGATCCGAGGGTTTTAGCGTCAATTCGATAAACGCAACACTGTGCGTTTATCGAACACTTCATCAGGCAAACAACTGCGCACTGAGGTCGCGACTGGCGCTGAGCAGGCCCGGCAGGAAGCGCTGTTCCAGTTCGGTACGGCTGACGCGACCGGCGTGGGTGCTGACGTTGAGCGCCGCGACGACTTGGCCGGAGGCATCGTAGACCGGCACGGCAATCGACCGCAGGCCTTGTTCCAGTTCCTGATCGACGATGCACCAGCCCTGTTGCCGCACTTCCTGCAGGCATTCGAGCAAAGCGTCGGGGGTGTGGATCGTGCGGCTGGTCTTGGCGACCAGTTCGGCGTGATCGAGGTATTCCCGCAGCGACGTGTCGTCCAGTGCCGCCAGCAAAATCCGCCCCATCGACGTGCAATACGCTGGCAAGCGACCACCCACTGACAGGTCAACCGAGATCAGTCGCTGGGTGGTCGCCGAGCGTGCGATGTAGAGAATGTCGTCACCCTCAAGCGTGGCCATGTTGCAGGCTTCGTGCAGTTGCTCGCTCATGCGGTCGAGATACGGCTGGGCGGACACCGCCAACGGCGTCGACGACAGATAGGCGTGGCCAAGGGTCAGCACTTTGGGCAGCAAGGAATAAGTGCGACCGTCCGTGGTGGCGTAGCCGAGTTTGATCAGCGTATGCAGGCACCGACGCACCGCGGCGCGGGGAATTTCCGTGCGGTGGCTGATCTGGGCGATGGTCAGATGGCGCTTGCGCTCCTGAAATGCCTGCACCACCGCCAGTCCCCGGGCCAGTGAAGTCATGAAGTCCGGATCACCGGTCAGCGCCTGGATGCGTTTGGCCGGCGAGGCAACGATCGGCGGCGCCACGGAGGTGAAGGAGTTGCGCATTTGATCGTTCATTTATTGTCCTTTTATCCGGCTCGGATCAATGGGCTATACAAGCGGCTTGCCGAAAAATGCACAAGCGTCGGGCTGCAAGATTGGGCGATTATCGAACCGTCGACCGATAATCGCAATCAGCTGTGCCGGTTGCCTCAAACCTTTTGCGGGGCTCGCTCAACTTCGACCGTTATCTGAATCATCATTAGTTGTCCGACTAAATGGCGCCAAAAACAGATCACCCGGCCAATAATGGCCAACACGCACTTCAACTAGTAACAAAAGTTGCGAGTCACAAAACAATCACACATCCGGAACCGTTTTTAACTTGGCAAAGATAGTCATTCCTGAATCGACCGCTATAATGCACCTCAGTGGCACCTCGTTTTTAATCGCCGAGGCCACAACCCGCTGCGGCGATGTCCATCGCCAACAGCCCGGCCAGCGCCCGACGCGCATCACTCATGCAACGCCTGCGCTCGCTGAAACAGGAAACTGATGCTGCGTCAGTTTTTATCTGGTGCCGTAGCCGCCTGTAACACGGAAGTCTTGATCGCCCCACCGTTTACACCAATGCCTGTCCGGGCGTTGAACTCGCGGTGGCTCGGTTCAATCGATTCGTTGCAGTGCGTTTCACCAGACACTTAACTCAACTCATACAGGTAGCACTGTGACGAAAGACGAACTGCGCGCGGAACTTGAGCGCCAGGAACAACGTTACAAGGAAGTTTACGGCGGGGAAGTCACCACCTATGCCGCTCAGCCCGAACCGGAACGCAAAGCATGGCGTAAACGCCCTACCGTTCAGGATCAGGTCTTCAAGCAAGAAATCGAAAAGATCGAAAAGGAACTCAAAGCCGAAGAGCCTTGAGCGACGTTTTCTGGACTTTCTGAAGGTTTGCGTCCACACCGGTTACAAGCGCGGTGGAACGACGATGCCTTGCGCGCCCGCTACCCGCGGGCAGCGGCCATCACCGGTCTGGCTGACTGAGGACGGGCGTCCTACAGGTTTCACAGATATTTCAGACAAGCGTTTGAGACCTCTCCACGTCGATCAAATCGCCTGCAAAACAAGCTATTTTCCAATTAAATCAAGGACTTGAAAAACCACGCACAACGCTGGGTTTTCATGCGCTGCAACAAATTAATTCGAAGAAGTGTGTAACCGATGAGCAGGTAGGGGATCGATTTCCAGTCTTTTCTGGCATAATCGCGCCCCCTTACGACCGGGTCAGAAAACCTTCATGATCGATTTATTCAGCGGACTGGATGCTTGGGTGCTTGTGAGCCTCTTGCTCGCCCTGACGTTTGTCCTCGCCTTCGAGTTCATCAATGGATTTCATGACACCGCTAACGCGGTAGCCACTGTTATCTACACCAAAGCCATGCCGCCCCACCTGGCGGTGTTCTTTTCCGGTGTGTTCAATTTCCTCGGCGTGCTGCTGGGCGGCGTTGGCGTGGCGTATGCCATCGTCCATCTGCTGCCGGTTGAACTGCTGATCAATGTGAACACCGGCCATGGCCTGGCGATGGTGTTCTCGTTGCTCGCCGCGGCAATCGCCTGGAACCTGGGCACCTGGTACTTCGGTATCCCGGCTTCCAGCTCGCACACCCTGATCGGCTCGATCCTCGGTGTCGGCCTGGCCAACGCCCTGATCAACGACATTCCGTTGGCCGACGGCGTGAACTGGCAGAAAGCGATCGACATCGGCGCCTCGCTGGTGTTCTCGCCAATGGCCGGCTTCCTGATTGCCGCGCTGATCCTGATCGGCCTGAAGTGGTGGCGTCCGCTGTCGAAGATGCACAAGACACCGGAACAGCGCCGCAAGATCGACGACAAGAAGCATCCACCGTTCTGGAACCGTCTGGTCCTGGTGATCTCGGCCATGGCCGTGAGCTTCGTGCACGGTTCCAACGATGGCCAGAAAGGCATCGGCCTGATCATGCTGGTGTTGATCGGTATCGTCCCCGCGCAGTTCGTCCTCGACCTGAACAGCACCACGTACCAGATCGAACGCACTCGCGATGCGACCCTGCACCTGAGCCAGTTCTACCAGCGCAACGCCGATTCGCTGGGTGAATTCCTGGCCCTGGGCAAAAGCGTGGAAGGCGACCTGCCGGAGAAATTCCGCTGCAACCCGCAGCAGACCGAACCGACCATCAGCGCCCTGCTGCACACGCTTAAAGGCGTAGCGGACTACCATTCGCTGTCGTCCGACAGCCGTATCGAAGTGCGTCGCTACCTGCTCTGCCTGGACGACACCGCGAAGAAGGTTGGCAAGCTGCCTGGCCTGGAAGCCCGTGAAAAGGCTGACCTCGACAAGCTGCGCAAAGACCTGACCACCACCACCGAATACGCCCCGTTCTGGGTGATTCTGGCGGTCGCCCTGGCCCTTGGCCTCGGCACCATGGTCGGCTGGAAACGCGTAGTGCTGACCATCGGCGAGAAGATCGGCAAGCAAGGCATGACCTATTCCCAGGGCATGTCGGCGCAGATCACTACTGCCAGTTTGATCGGCATGGCCAATATCTTCAGCCTGCCGGTGTCGACCACTCACGTTCTGTCTTCGGGCGTGGCTGGCACCATGGTCGCCAACAAGAGCGGCCTGCAGGGTGGCACGGTTCGCACCATTCTGTTGGCGTGGGTGTTGACCCTGCCGGCGACGGTGGCGCTGTCGGCTGGGTTGTTCTGGCTGGCGTCGAAGGCGCTGGCTAGTTGATAGTTAGCGGCACATGAGAAAGGCGCGATTCGAGAGGATCGCGCCTTTTTTGTTTTTGGTTTTTTGGGATTGGGGGCATATCCGTTGCTGCGGGTGTTGCTGATCAGGGTTCCGCCCTTACGGCGGGTCACTTTTTCCAGACGCCGAAAAAGTAACCAAAAAGGCTTGCCCCGGCGTACGGCACTTCGCTGAGGCTCAGTGTTCCCTCGCTACGGTGTCCATCCGGGGGCATCGCCTACGGTTTGCTTCGCTGCACCTCCTCTCGATGTATGCGGCTACGCCGCACGGCGCTACGCGCCTACCCCCGGATGAACACCTTCGCTCGGCCTGCCGATGGGGCAAAAGATCAAAAACCAAAGCAAGATCAAAAGCCAGATCAAAAGTCCCTCACCCTAGCCCTCTCCCAGAGGGAGAGGGGACTGACCGAGGTGTTTTCGAGAAATACGCCGACGTGCGATACCGAGTTGAACTCAGGCCCTAAAAAGCAAACAAATCGGGCCCTCACCCTCTCGGAGAGAGAGGGGACTGATCAAGGTGTTTGGGGGAGATACGCCGACGTGCAATACCGCATTGAACTCAGTTCTTGAAAAGCCCACTAATCGGCCCACTCTCCCACGGAAGAGGGCTGGGGTAAGAGGCAAACCCACCACAAATCCAAAGCCGACCACGCCCCGCTCCTCACCACTCAACAGGATGAGCGTTAGCTCGGCTGCGGCTTTTGATCTGTAAAGCGACGTCGGAAGGCTGAGTGGAGGGATTGATCCGGGGGTGGGAGCGCAGCGACCGTACGACGCAGTCGTACACAGCGGAAGGAGGTGCAGCGAAGCAAACCGGAGCCGCTGCGCCCGGATCGATCCCGGAGCGAAGGAACCCCGAGCCTCAGCGAGCGGGCCGCACGTAGGAGCAAGCCTTTTTGGTTACTTTTTCGGCGTCTGGAAAAAGTGACCCGCCGTAAGGGCGGAACCCTAAGCCGCCGTTACCGCAGCAACGGATATTCACAAAAAACACCCACAGCATGGTCGGCCCAAAGGCCGCCAAGGCAAAAAAAAGGGGCAACCGAAGTCGCCCCAAAATGCCTTGCGTGCTCATCAATCCAGAAGAATCACTTCTTGCGCTTATTCGCATCCTTCCAGATAAAAAATCCAAACCCTGCAAAAAACAGAACCATCAGCCCTACAGTCAGGACCCCGGCAAACACCACGTTATCGAAAAACATGACTGGCCTCCCGGGCCTCTGCTCTGCTGCGATGGAACCTAAGTTACCAAACACACAGGCGCACAAATTGACCGGGATCAATACCAGCAACAAAGGGGAGTAAAGGAGGGAAATTAAATGACCTGCATCAACGGATGCAGGCAGAGATCAACGCTTTTTCGGCTTGTTTTTCGACTTTTTCTTGGTTTTTCCCAACGGCATCGCCTGTTCGAACGCCTGGCGCACTTCATTCAGGCGCTTCTCGTTGAGATCATGCACGCGCTTGGCGCGTTCAGTGCTGAGGTCAATCAGTTTGTCGTCTTGGCTCATGGCGTCAGTACATCACTTGAAAGAATCACAACTGCCACATCACCGGCAGGACTGCGCCAATAATGCAGCCTCAGCCGCGCGCTGACCAGCCGGCAAGCCCCGCGCGGTACAACGCCTCAGATCTCGATATCGACCCACAAGCCCTGACGCGGCTGATCTTCCATCAGCGGCACCACCGGCACGGTATTGTCGGCATTCAGTTCGGTGCCAGGCACGGCGAGGTGTTCTTCCGGGTCTTCGTCGGCTTCGCGACGGCGCCGGTCACGCTCCTGTTGGCGACGCTGTTCTTCGCGCGCCAGCAGGCGATCCTCTTCCGGATCACGTTTTTGCAGATCGATCGTGCTTTCGTTGGAGCTTTCCTGCACCGGCACCACCGGAGGAATGTCCGGCCGCTGGCGGATCGGATCCTGCTGGGAAGTGATCGGCACAGCGCTCAGGGGGAGCATCGGTGGCAACATATAAAGGGTCTCCTGTCGGCAGGCTATCGGCTGCGGCAAAGGCGCCTTGAGCCATCCGTCGTAAATCTGTGACCTGGTTAGCACTCACAGGTGCCCTGCACAGGAAGAAAACAGACGCATGACGCTTTTCGTTTCAGCTTGCAGCTCGCGGCTAAAAGCTCGCCGCTGCTCCTAATCCTTTGGCCCTGAAGCCTGCATTCCGTTAAGATAGCCCGCTTTTTCAAGGTGGGAGTCAGGCAGCATGGCGCAGCAGTATCAACCGGGGCAACGCTGGATCAGTGACAGCGAAGCAGAGCTTGGTTTAGGCACCGTTCTGGCACAGGACGGCCGCTTGTTGACCGTGCTTTACCCGGCCACTGGCGAAACCCGCCAGTACGCGCTACGGAATGCGCCCCTGACCCGCGTGCGGTTTTCGCCGGGTGACAGCATTACCCACTTCGAAGGCTGGAAGATGACCGTGCAGCAAGTCGATGATGTCGACGGGCTGATGGTCTATCACGGTCTCAACGGGCAGAACGAAGCCGTCACGCTGCCGGAAACCCAGCTGTCGAACTTCATCCAGTTCCGTCTGGCCAGCGACCGTCTGTTCGCCGGGCAGATCGACCCGTTGGCGTGGTTCTCGCTGCGTTACAACACCCTCGAACACACCAGCCGCCAGTTGCAATCGTCGCTCTGGGGCCTGGGTGGCGTTCGCGCTCAGCCGATCGCGCACCAATTGCACATCGCTCGCGAAGTCGCCGACCGTATCGCGCCGCGCGTTCTGCTGGCGGACGAAGTAGGTCTGGGTAAAACCATCGAAGCCGGTCTGGTGATCCATCGCCAACTGCTCTCGGGCCGCGCCAACCGCGTGTTGATCCTCGTCCCGGAAAACCTCCAGCACCAGTGGCTGGTCGAAATGCGCCGCCGCTTCAACCTGCAAGTTGCGCTGTTCGACGAAGAACGCTTCATCGAAAGCGATGCCACCAACCCGTTCGAAGACACCCAACTGGCGCTGGTTGCGCTGGAGTGGCTGGTCGACGACGAGAAGGCCCAGGACGCACTGTTCGCCGCCGGTTGGGATTTGCTGGTGGTCGACGAAGCGCACCACCTGGTCTGGCACGAAGAAAAAGCCAGCCCGGAATACTCGCTGGTCGAGCAACTCGCCGAAGTCATCCCGGGCGTGCTGCTGCTCACCGCCACCCCGGAGCAACTCGGTCAGGACAGCCACTTCGCCCGTCTGCGCCTGCTCGATCCGAACCGTTTCCATGACCTGGCCGCGTTCCGCGCCGAGAGCGATAACTATCGCCCGGTGGCTGAAGCCGTGCAGGAACTGCTCGACAAGGGCCGTCTCTCGGCCGAAGCGCACAAGACCATTCACGGTTTCCTCGGCAACGAAGGCGAAGCCCTGCTGACCGCGGTCAACGATGGCGACACCGAAGCCAGCGCGCGCCTGGTGCGTGAACTGCTCGATCGCCACGGCACCGGCCGCGTGCTGTTCCGTAACACCCGCGCAGCGGTGCAGGGTTTCCCGGAGCGCAAACTGCACCCGTACCCGCTGCCATGCCCGGACGAATACCTCGAACTGCCGCTGGGCGAACACGCCGAGCTGTACCCGGAAGTCAGCTTCCAGGCGCAGCCGGACGCCAGCGAAGAAGAGCGCTGGTGGAAATTCGACCCACGCGTCGAGTGGCTGATCGATCAGCTGAAAATGCTCAAGCGCACCAAAGTACTGGTGATCTGCGCCCACGCCGAGACCGCGATGGACCTGGAAGACGCCCTGCGCGTGCGCTCCGGCATCCCGGCCACGGTGTTCCATGAAGGCATGAACATCCTTGAGCGTGACCGCGCTGCCGCCTACTTCGCCGATGAAGAGTTCGGCGCGCAAGTGCTGATCTGCTCGGAAATCGGCAGTGAAGGTCGCAACTTCCAGTTCGCTCACCATCTGGTGCTGTTCGATCTGCCGTCGCACCCGGACCTGCTTGAGCAGCGCATCGGTCGTCTCGACCGGATCGGCCAGAAACACATTATCGAACTGCACGTGCCGTACCTGGAAACCAGCCCGCAAGAGCGTCTGTTCCAGTGGTACCACGAAGCGCTGAACGCGTTCCTCAACACCTGCCCGACCGGCAACGCCTTGCAGCACCAGTTCGGCCCGCGCCTGCTGCCGCTGCTCGAAGAAGCCGACGACAGCGAGTGGCAAGCGCTGATCGACGAAGCGCGCACCGAGCGCGAGCGTCTGGAAGCCGAACTGCACACTGGCCGCGATCGTCTGCTGGAGCTGAACTCCGGTGGTTCGGGCGAAGGCGATCAGTTGGTCGAGGACATCCTTGAGCAAGACGACCAGTTCGCGCTGCCGATCTACATGGAAACCCTGTTCGACGCGTTCGGCATCGACAGCGAAGACCATTCGGAAAATGCCCTGATCCTCAAGCCGAGCGAAAAAATGCTCGACGCCAGTTTCCCGCTGGGCGACGACGAAGGCGTGACCATCACCTACGACCGCAACCAGGCGCTGTCGCGCGAAGACATGCAGTTCATCACCTGGGAACACCCGATGGTGCAGGGCGGCATGGATCTGGTGCTGTCTGGCTCGATGGGCAACACCGCCGTCGCGCTGATCAAGAACAAGGCGTTGAAGCCGGGCACCGTGCTGCTGGAACTGCTCTACGTCAGCGAAGTGGTCGCACCGCGCTCGCTGCAACTGGGCCGCTACCTGCCGCCGGCCGCCCTGCGCTGCCTGCTCGACGCCAACGGCAACGACCTGTCGCCACGGGTTTCCTTTGAAACGCTGAACGATCAGCTGGAAAGCGTGCCGCGTGCCAGCGCCAACAAGTTCATCCAGGCCCAGCGCGATCAGCTGACGCCACGGATCAACGCCGGTGAAGACAAGATCGCCCCGCGTCACGCCGAGCGCGTGGCCGAGGCCCGTCGCCGTCTGGCGGCCGACACCGACGAAGAACTGGCGCGCCTGACCGCGTTGCAAGCGGTCAACCCGACCGTGCGTGACAGCGAACTGGATGCGCTGCGCACGCAACGTGAGCAGGGTCTGGCGATGCTGGACAAAGCGGCGTTGCGCCTGGAAGCGATTCGGGTGTTGGTGGCGGGCTAAACCGCCCTGCTCCACCGCTAAAAACGAAAGGCCCGCAGCGATGCGGGCCTTTTTTTGCCTGCTATTTATCCGGTGATGCTAATGGCCCTTTCGCGAGCAGGCTCGCTCCCACAGGGACCGAGTTCACAACGCAGATCCAATGTGGGAGCGAGCCTGCTCGCGAAGGCAATCATGCCGTCGCCGCCGCAACCTCTGGCTCAACCACAGCAACCAACCCCTCCTTCATCCGCTGCGCATCCCGCACAAAACACCGCGCCGCCAGAAACAGAAACACCATGGTCAAAAACAGCGCCACCGGAATCAGGTACATCGCATCATGCAGCCCGACTGCCTTGAACGCCTCGGTCATCTGCTCCGCCCCCGCCGACAGCATCGCGGTATGCGCAAAATGATCCGACAGACCACCGACCACCACCGGCCCCAGACCGCCGCCGAGCAAATACAACCCGGCAAAGAACAACGCCATCGCCGTCGCCCGCAGGCGTGGTTCGACCACGTCCTGAATCGCCGTATAAACGCAGGTGTAGAAGTTGTAGGCAAACAGCCAACCCACACTGAACACTGCGACAAACACGCCAATCTCGATCCGCCCGGCGTGCAACGCCCACGCCGTGCACAGGGTCGAGATAATCAGGCTGAACGCTGCAAACAACAGCCGGCCATTGGCCACGCGCTGGTGAATCTTGTCGGCAATCCAGCCGCCCAGGGTCAACCCGACCAGTCCGGTCACGCCGACAATCACCCCGGTCGCGACCGCCGCTTCCTGCAACGGCATGAGGAAATAGCGCTGCAGCATCGGCACCAGAAACGAGTTACAGGCATACGTCGCGAAGTTGAAGCACAACCCGGCCATCACCAGCCACAGAAAAGTCGGCACCGCGAGAATCCGCCGGATCGGCTTGTCGACTTTCTCCTGCGAGACCTGCACGGTCTCCGCCGCACCACGCTTCGGCTCTTTGATGAAGAACATGAAGATCGCCAGGAACAGCCCCGGCACCGCCGCAATAAAGAACGGCGCACGCCAGCTATCGAACGCCTTGACCATCGCGCCGATGGTGAAGAACGCCAGCAACAGCCCTAATGGCAAACCGAGCATGAAAATGCCCATCGCCCGCGCCCGACGATGGGCCGGAAACAGGTCACCAATCAACGAGTTGGCCGCCGGCGCATAACTGGCTTCACCGATGCCGATGCCCATGCGCACGATCAGAAAGCTCCAGAAACTGCCGACCAGGCCGTTGACCGCCGTCAGCGCACTCCACGTCGCCAGCCCCCAGCCCATCAATTTGCTGCGCGAACCGGTGTCAGCCATGCGCCCCAGCGGCAGGCCGGCAATCGCGTAAACAATGGTGAATGCGGTGCCGACGATGCCCAGTTGAAAATCACTGAGGTGCCATTCCATGCGAATCGGTTCGATGATGATCGCCGGAATGGTGCGGTCGAAGAAGTTGAACAGGTTGGCCAGGAACAGCAGGAACAGAATGCGCCAGGCATTCGCCGCTTGGGTCGAGTTCTGCATGGGTCCGTCTCTTTATTGTTATAGGGCTTCACTGCCACCGCATCCGAGCCCGGAACCTGCAATCTAGTCAGCGCGGACAGACCTGTCTGTGATCATTCGTCTGCCTGATATCGGGCCATGGCACTGTAACGAAACGTAAGCCCTTGATAAGCCTGCAATCCCCCGAAAACCGGGGCTTTTGCGGCAAAATCCTGGCACAAAAAAATACTTTCGCGCCCCCCTTCCCAAGTCTGTGGCAAAGCCTAGAATGGCCGCCGGATCCGTCCGGATCTCCCGATCAATCCCTTTGATACCCTCGCCCATGTCCGAAGTCAGTCCGTGTCTGAATTGCGGTGCCTGCTGTTCCCATTTTCGCGTGTCTTTCTTTTGGGGTGAGTGTTCCTCCTCCGGCGGTACGGTGCCTGATGAACTGGTCACACAAATTACGCCGAGCCGGGTGGCCATGATCGGCACTGACCGCAAACCACCGCGCTGCACCTCGTTGGCCGGTGAAGTTGGCAGCACCGTGCAATGCACCATTTATGACAAACGCTCCAGCACTTGCCGTGAGTTCGAGGCCTCCTGGGAGAACGGCGAGCAGAACCCCGATTGCGACAAGGCCCGCGCAGCGTATGGCCTGCCTCCCCTGCCGCCACACTGGAACGAACTCCCCCTCGAACGCAGCGCCTGACGTTAGCGCCAATCGCTATGACGCTAATGCCAAAATCATTAGCGCCAATGTGCCACTACCGCTTGCACCCCGAAATCGGCCTCTATACTCCTGACATTCAACTGCGTTCAACGCGCACTCGGGACGACTTCAGAGACGGGGCATGCTATGGAGTGGCTTGGTTTGCAGTTTGTTGCCGAGCTGCCGGCGAGCGGGCGGGTTCTCCTCGATTGCAGTCACAACCCTCTCCTGGTGATGGTGGCGTATCTGGTCGCCTGCGCAGCCAGTTTCGCCACCCTGGATATGGCTGAGCGCGTGGTACATGCCGAAGATCCGGGGTCGCGGCGAATTTGGCGCTGGATCGGCGCGACCTGCCTGGCCGGCGGCATCTGGGCCATGCATTTCATCGGCATGCTGGCTTTTCAGACACCGATCGACATTCAGTACGACCTCGGCATCACCCTTTTCTCGTTGCTGATCGCCCTGCTCGCCTCTTGGCTGGCCATGCAAACCCTGAGCGAAGTGCAGCCGAGTGCGTTGCATTGCTTGAAAACCGCGTTTTTCATCGGCCTGGGCATCGCCGGCATGCATTACGTTGGCATGGCGGCCATGAAGTCGAGCGCCACCGCCTACTATCATCCAGGACTGTTCGCGCTGTCGGTGGCGATCGCCATCGGCGCCAGTTTCTCCGCGCTGTGGGTGGCCCGCTATCTGAGCGAAGGCAGGGGCGTGGCGCATCAGTTGCTCAAGTACAGCGCTGCGCTGATTCTCGGCGCCGGCATCATCAGCATGCATTTCACCGGCATGGCTGCGCTGGATCTGGTTCTTCCCGAGGGAGACCTGACAGCGAGCGGCGGCGATAACGGGCATCTGCAACTGGGCCTGACCGTGGCGCTGATCATCCTGCTGATCCTTGGCAGTGCGATCAGTGCGGCGCTGGCCGACAAGAAACTGCAGAACAAGGAAGAGGACCTGCGTCGCGTCAACGCCCTGCTTAGCCAGCTCGATCAGGCGCGCGCGTCGCTGCAACAAGCGGCCAACTACGATGCCCTGACCAACCTGATCAACCGTCGCGGGTTCAATCAGATCTTTGCCGAAAAGCTCAGCCAGAAGACCACCGAGGGCGGCATGCTCGCGGTGATGTTTCTCGACATCGACCACTTCAAACGGATCAACGACAGCCTCGGCCATGACGCCGGTGACGAGTTGCTCAAGGTCATCGCCAATCACATCAAAGGCTCGGTGCGCAGCCATGAAGACGTGGTCGCGCGTTTCGGCGGCGACGAGTTCTGCATCCTCATCAACCTGCGTGACCGCGAAGAAGCCCGCAATATGGCCCAGCGCATCATGCTCAAGATGAAAGAGCCAATCGAACTGGCTGGACGCCGCATGGTGATGACCACCAGCATTGGCATCAGCCTGTTTCCGGAAGATGGCAGCACCTGCGAGGAACTGCTCAAACACGCCGATCTGGCGCTGTATCAATCCAAAGGCGCGGGGCGCAACGGCCTGCATTTTTTCAGTTCCAACCTCAAGACCCGCGCCAGCTTCGAGCTGCAACTGGAAGAAGAATTGCGCCACGCCTTGCGCGAAGAAAACGGCCTGACGCTGTATTACCAACCGATCTTCGAACTGAAGACTGGCCGCGTCACCAAACTCGAAGCGCTGATCCGCTGGCAGCATCCGCTGCACGGTTTACTGACCCCGGATCGCTTTATCTCCATCGCCGAAAACAACGGCCTGATTGCCGAGCTGGATAATTGGGTGCTGCGCCGGGCCTGCAAGGATCTGGGTGAATTGTCGCGGCATGGCTGCGAAGAACTGAAAATTGCCTGGAACTGCTCACCACTCAACCTCACCCGGGAGGAACTGGCCAACGAAATCGAAAGCGCATTACGCAGCGCCGGGGTGGCGCCGGAACGGCTGGAGCTGGAAGTCACCGAGAATGCGCTGATGGGCAACATCGCCAACACCCTGGTACTGCTGCGCCAGATCCGCGCGCTTGGCGTCTCACTGTCGATTGACGACTTCGGCACCGGCTATTCCTCGCTGGCCTACCTCAAGCGCCTGCCGCTCAACACCCTGAAGATCGACCGCTCGTTCATCCTCGACATTCCCACGGCGACCGCCGACATGGAGATCGTCCAGGCGATCATCGTCATGGCGCACACCCTGCATTTACAGGTGGTGACCGAGGGCGTGGAAAGCCTGGAGCAGTACGAATTCCTTGAACGCTCGGGCTGCGATTTCATTCAGGGTTACCTGCTCAGCCGCCCGGTGCCGCTGGACGAGCTGCGTCCGGTGCTGGAAGAAATCAATCAGCGCAAGCATTCACACGCGGTCAATCCGCTGATTCTGGCGCGCGGTACATTTGCACCAGTGTCGCTGGATCCTGCGCCAAAAAGCCTTGCGCCCCATGCAGGCGCATCAGTTGTGCGGCCAATCCGCTGATTGGCGTCGCCGAGCCCTGTTCGCGGGAGAATTTGACGGCGGTGTCGAGATCCTTGAGCAGCGTGCGCACGTGCCATTTGATCGGTTCGAAACGGCTTTCAGCCATTTGCGGGGCGAGGATCTGCAACGGTTTGGAGTCGGCAAAACCACCGGCCAGCGCTTCGGCGATCAGGCTCGCATCGACCCCCGCTTGTTCGGCGAGCGCCACCACCTCGGCAATCACCAGCGCGTTGCAGGCGACGATCATCTGATTGCAGGCCTTGGTCACCTGCCCCGCGCCGATGCCGCCCATGTGCGTGACGCGTTGTCCGAGGTTGAGCAGCACCGGACGTACGCGCTGAAGATCGGCCGCAGCGCCACCAACCATGATCGCCAGGCTGCCCGCCTCGGCACCCACCACGCCGCCGGACACCGGTGAGTCCAGCCAGCTCATGCCGGTTTTCTCCACCAGCTCTGCCGCCATCTCGCGAGTGGCCGTCGGCTCAAGGCTGGAAAAGTCCACCAGCAACTGGCCGTTTTTCGCGCCTTCGGCGATACCTTCAGCGCCAAAAACCACTTCGCGCACCACCGCCGTGTCGGCCAGACACAGCATCACCACGTCGGCGTGTTCGCACAGTTCAGCGGGGCTCACGACCTGTCGCGCGCCGGCTTCGACCAGTGGCGCGCACTTGTCCGGGTTGCGATTCCAAACGGTCAGCGGATAACCCGCCGCCAACAGGCGCCGGCACATGGGCAGGCCCATCAGCCCGATTCCGGCGAACCCCAACGAAGGTAGCGTTGACATCATTTTGCCTCTTTTCCATTAAAGATCGCCGAATAATGGCCGATTCATCAACGATCAGGAAAGGATTCCCCCCAGCGATAGTCAGGCCAAAACCCTGGCGCTCGGGCTCAATTCGCGCACAAAGACGCGAGATCTTATTCCGTGAGGTTCGCAGGCATTGGCCAGCGAGCCAACCCAGTCCAGGTATATGGCGCACAATGACTTCTAAAAACAATCCCGCCACTGCGGTGTCCGATCTGACTTTGAGCCCCGCCGCCAACAGCCCGTCACCGTCAAAGCCATTGCTCCCGTCGCGCCCGCTGTCGACCCAGCAATACCTGTACTTCACCGAAACCAATACCGACCGCATCCTCGACAACCTCGACGGTTTGCGTGATCTGGTGTTCCCGCGCCCGCCACACCTGGAAGGCGACAACGAACAGCACAGCGATCAGGAATTTCCCTCGGTGTGCCTGATCGGCCTCGGTCGCTGCGGCTCGAACATCGCCCTCGACGTCGCGGAGTTGGTGTACAACGCGCGCAAGTTCTACCTCAACGAATTCAACAACGAAGACCGTGCGGCTGATCGCCGACTGGCTGACAAGGGCTACAGCCCGGCGCAGTGGATCAAGCAAAACCTGCGGATCGGCCCGAACAAATCGACCAAACCGGTGTTTCTGGTCGAACCGCTGGTGATGCTCGGCGACCTCGACAAGGACATCGCCGGGCGCATCCGTTTTTCGCGCAAGGGCGAGAAAAGCGGCTTCCTGCGCGACTACAGCAAAATGAAGATCATGGACTTGTCCGAAGTCCACGCCGGTGGCGCCGGTAACGCGCCGATCCTCGGCCAGTACCTGGCGAAGATCATCCTCAACAAGGACACCCAGCGCTTCTCCAGCCCTGACTGGAAAATGATCCACTCGTACCTGATCGACAGCTGCGGCATCAAGGCCAACCAGTCGCGCCTGTATTTCTCGATCTTCAGTGCCGGCGGCGGAACCGGTTCCGGCATGGCCTCGGAATTCGGCCTGGCCCAGCAGCACTCGTACATGAATAAGACGTTCGACACCAAACCGATGGACGAGCATGACGGCAAGAGCGGGCATTCGTTCGTCTTCGAACCGATCTTCACCAGCGGCATCTGCGTACTGCCGAACATTTCCGATCACCGCAGCGAAATGTCCGAGGCGCTGCACATCAACGCCGGGCGCCTGCTGTGCAAATACCTCTCGGAAGAATGGGATTTCTCCTACAACTTCGCCAACGAAGACAGCAGCGAAGCCAGCGTCATGGGGCGTATTCGCCCATGGAACGCGATGATGCTGATCTCCAACGACATCATGCGTTACGCCGAAGAGAGCGATGACGGCAACATCCAGAACATTGATGTCAATGCCATGGAGAAGCACGCCAACCAATACATCTCGCAGCAGATCTTCAACATTCTGACCGCGCAGGCAGTCACCACTGACTACGACCAGAACTACTTCCGCCGCGCCGGCATCGACATCGGCGAAACCATTCGCCTCGACGCCAACGACCTGTTCATGAGTCTGGCCGGCCCGGTGGCGATCGCCTACGCCGAATCGGTGGTGCCGGAAACCCCGCCGCCAAGCAGCGACAAGTTCAAGGTGTTCGACAAAGAACCGCAGCGCCTGAACATCGACGACCTGTTCTTCCGCTCGATCGACCTGCCGCACTTCAACAAAGTCACCCAGGCGATCGAAGGCATCAGCCTGCTGCCGATCGAGTCCAAGCGTTATCGCGCGTCGCTTGAGCAGTACAAGAATTCCGGCTACGACGCTGCCGCGCTGCACGACCTGCACTTCTTCAAGAACTGCTCGTCGGTGGTCTCGATCGTCTCGCTGCCGAAAGACTACAAGCTGTCGTACATGGACCTGAACCGGTTGAAGACCCACCTCAACAGCCTGTTCCCCAACACCACGCTCAAGCGTTACGCGCTGGTAATCGGCGCCTCGGCCAACCTCTCGCTGACCACGCTAATCGCCAAGAGCCCGTGCCTGTCGGACGACTTCCTGACCCTGATCGTGGCGTTTATCAAGCGCTGCTTCGCGAAGAACCCGTATCGTTTCGACGAGACCCTCGACAACTCGATCCTCGATTTCATCATCAACGAAGAATTCGACGAAGACCGCATCGATGACCTGCTCAACGAATTCGAAAACCCGGCAAAAATCCTCGATACCAACTGGTACGCGATCAAACCGATGTACGAGAAAAAGTACCGCGAACTGATCAATGACAAAGAAAAGTTTGTCTCGATCAACGACATTCGTCTGTCGCGGGATTGCGTGAAGAAGTCGATCAAGTACTTGCGCGAGATTTACCGTCACCGGATTGGCAAGACCAAGGTTATTTCCCTCAATAACCATACCGGCAAGTCGTTCTCGGTCTGATCCAGAACCGAGTCGCCCCATTCGCGAGCAGGCTCGCTCCCACATTGGAATGCATTCCCCTGTGGGAGCGAGCCTGCTCGCGAAGAGGCCTTCAAATTCACTGAAGATTTCAGCCTTTCCAATATCCAGAAACAATTAAGCAGCCGTTAGGCTGCTTACTAAACTGTTCCCGTTACGTTTACGTCACCGTGATGCCACCCGCGCTTGTGGTGTTTCTCTACGGCAACGTGCCATCACGCTACTCCGCTACACACTTTCCGCTGACGACCGGTCGCACCATCAAGGTGCAGCGTCAGAAGCGACTGCCCTTTCCTGGATCAGAATCCACGGCGAAACCACCACTGCCCAGAGTTGCGGATCACGTTCAAAAAGATCCAGCGCCCGCGTTTCAGACAGCTTGGCGACCTTGTCTTCGGCCAGCCAGGCAGCCACTTTCTCGCCCTCATCCGACGCCACGGCCTCGGCGGCAGCGATCAAATCAAGCAGCGGGTCGACCCACAATAGGGCACCCTTGGCGAAGAACGGCTCCAACTCTTTCCAGGTAATAGATGCGGTTTCACCAAGCAGCTTGGCATAGAGGGTGCTAGGTTCTTGATTCATGGGTGCTGTCCGGAAAAGAAATCGACGCGAATAATAACGTCGGTGGTCCGTCAGCAAAACCCGGTTGCAAATGGCTGCACCGAACGAAAAGAGCAGGAACGCCAGGGAATGCTGCTGATTGGGCTATATGCCCACGAACGTCCCGCCGCAATTCTGTCTTTTTCATTCAAAAATGCGACACCCCCAAGTTTTGCCCCTCGGCGCCCGCTTCCCAGGCTGACAACCGGCGCTCTACACTGTACCGGTACAGTTGCCGGGGGCATTTCCGGAGGGTATCGCAAAGATATCTGACCCGGTTCTGCTGCTACGGCGCCAGAACTCAAAAAAATTACAACAGTAAGAGTGGAGCACTATGACTAAGGCTACTAAGCAGATTTCCAAACTGTTTGCCGCTATGGTTCTGGCCGGGGTTGCCAGCCATTCGTTCGCAGCTGACACCATCAAAATCGGTATCGCCGGTCCCAAGACCGGTCCAGTAGCCCAGTACGGCGACATGCAGTTCAGTGGCGCAAAAATGGCCATCGAACAAATCAACGCCAAGGGCGGCGTCGACGGCAAGAAACTCGAAGCCGTTGAATACGACGATGCCTGCGATCCAAAACAAGCGGTAGCGGTCGCGAACAAGGTCGTCAACGACGGCGTCAAGTTCGTGGTCGGTCACCTGTGCTCCAGCTCTACTCAACCGGCTTCGGACATCTACGAAGACGAAGGCGTGATCATGATCACCCCGGCTGCCACCAGCCCGGACATCACCGCCCGTGGTTACAAAATGGTCTTCCGTACCATCGGTCTGGACAGCGCCCAGGGCCCTGCCGCCGGTAACTACATTGCCGATCACGTGAAACCGAAAATCGTTGCTGTGCTGCACGACAAGCAACAATACGGTGAAGGCATCGCCACCGCCGTTAAAGCCACCCTCGAGAAGAAAGGCACCAAAGTTGCCGTGTTCGAAGGCGTCAACGCCGGCGACAAGGACTTCTCCTCGATCATCGCCAAACTCAAGCAAGCCAACGTCGACTTCGTTTACTACGGCGGCTACCACCCGGAGCTGGGTCTGATCCTGCGTCAGTCCGCTGAAAAAGGCCTGAAAGCCAAGTTCATGGGTCCGGAAGGCGTGGGTAACGACTCCATTTCGCAGATCGCCAAAGACGCTTCCGAAGGTCTGCTGGTAACCCTGCCGAAATCCTTCGACCAGGATCCAGCGAACGTTGCCCTGGCTGATGCATTCAAGGCGAAGAAAGAAGATCCGAGCGGCCCGTTCGTGTTCCCTTCCTACTCGGCGGTTGAAGTGATTGCCGGCGGTATCACCGCAGCCAAATCCGAAGACCCGGCCAAAGTGGCTGAAGCCATTCACGCCGGCACCTTCAAAACCCCGACTGGCGACCTGAGCTTCGACGCCAAGGGCGACCTGAAGGACTTCAAATTTGTGGTTTACGAGTGGCACTTCGGCAAACCAAAAACTGAAGCTTCACCTCAGTAAGGCGCGCCCTGACTGACTGCCAATAAAGCCCACGGCGTGCCGTGGGCTTTGTTTTACGAATGTATGGGCCGCGCTGGCGTGATCCGCCAGTCTCCCCACCTGAAAATCTCAAAACCGTCATCAGCGGTTCGCTGGCAAAACCCGGATTCGAAGTGGATAGAGATCCACGGGGCCGGGCGGGAAAATGACTCCACCAGTGAAATGCGTATCAGGTTTTTAGGAGCGCTGTAATGCCTGACCTCTATCACTTCTTCCAACAGCTGGTTAATGGCCTGACCATTGGCAGCACGTATGCCCTGATTGCCATCGGCTATACGATGGTTTACGGCATCATTGGAATGATCAACTTCGCCCACGGCGAGGTCTACATGATCGGTTCCTACGTGGCGTTCATCGCCATCGCCGGGCTGGCCATGATGGGAATCGACAACGTCCCGCTGTTGATGACCGCAGCCTTCATCGCGAGCATCGTTGTCACCAGTTCGTACGGCTACAGCATCGAACGGATCGCCTACCGCCCCCTGCGCGGCAGCAACCGTCTGATCCCGCTGATCTCCGCCATCGGTATGTCGATCTTCCTGCAGAACACGGTTCTGCTGGCGCAAGACTCCAAGGACAAATCCATCCCCAACCTGATCCCCGGGAACATTTCCTTCGGGCCAGGTGGTGCACATGAAGTGCTGATTTCCTACATGCAAATCGTGGTGTTCGTGGTGACCCTGATCGCCATGCTCGGCCTGACGCTGTTCATCTCCCGTTCTCGCCTGGGTCGCGCCTGCCGCGCCTGCGCCGAAGACATCAAGATGGCCAACCTGCTCGGCATCAACACCAACAACATCATCGCCCTGACCTTCGTCATTGGTGCTGCGCTGGCGGCCATCGCGGCTGTGCTGCTGAGCATGCAATACGGGGTGATCAACCCGAACGCCGGTTTCCTCGTCGGCCTCAAAGCCTTCACCGCTGCGGTACTCGGCGGCATCGGCAGCATCCCCGGCGCCATGCTCGGCGGGTTGGTGCTTGGGGTGGCGGAAGCCTTTGGTGCCGATATCTTCGGCGACCAGTACAAGGACGTCGTGGCTTTCGGCTTATTGGTTCTGGTGCTGTTGTTCCGTCCGACCGGCATTCTGGGCCGTCCGGAGGTTGAGAAAGTATGACTAGGAATCTTAAACAGGCACTGTTCAGTGCCTTGCTGGTGTGGGCCGTGGCCTACCCGGTACTCGGTCTGAAACTGACCATCGTCGGCATCAACCTCGAAGTGCACAACACCAGCCCGATGATTCTGGCGACCATCGCCATCTGCTCGGTGTTGATGTTCCTGCGGGTGCTGTTCAACCAGCAAATCAGCAAGGCGTGGAACTCTTCGCCAGGCTTGCCGCTGATCCCGGCCAAAGCCAGCAACTTCCTGACCCTGCCGACCACCCAACGCTACTTCATCATTGCGCTGATCATCGGTGCCCTGGTATGGCCGTTCTTCGGTTCGCGTGGCGCGGTGGATATCGCGACGCTGATCCTGATCTACGTGATGCTCGGCCTCGGCCTGAACATCGTCGTCGGTCTGGCCGGTCTGCTCGACCTCGGTTACGTCGGCTTCTACGCCGTCGGCGCCTACAGCTACGCGCTGCTGTCGCACTACTACGGCCTGAGCTTCTGGATCTGCCTGCCGATTGCCGGCCTGATGGCGGCGACGTTCGGCTTCCTGCTGGGCTTCCCGGTGTTGCGTTTGCGCGGTGACTATCTGGCGATCGTGACCCTCGGTTTCGGCGAGATCATCCGGCTGTTCCTGCGTAACCTGACCGACATCACTGGCGGTCCGAACGGCATCAGCAACATCGAGAAACCGACGTTCTTCGGCCTGACCTTCGAACGCAAAGCCGCAGAAGGTCTGCAAACCTTCCACGAATACTTCGGCCTCGAATACAACTCGATCAACAAGGTGATTTTCCTCTACCTGGTGGCGTTGTTGCTGGCACTGGCGGCGCTGTTCATCATCAACCGTCTGCTGCGCATGCCGATTGGCCGTGCGTGGGAAGCGCTGCGTGAAGATGAAATCGCCTGCCGCGCCCTGGGCCTGAATCCGACCGTGATCAAGCTGTCGGCCTTCACCCTCGGGGCGAGCTTCGCCGGTTTCGCCGGTAGCTTCTTCGCCGCCCGTCAGGGTCTGGTGACCCCGGAGTCGTTCACCTTCATCGAGTCGGCGATCATCCTCGCCATTGTGGTGCTGGGTGGCATGGGCTCGCAGTTGGGTGTGATTCTGGCTGCCGTGGTGATGATCCTGTTGCCGGAAATGATGCGTGAGTTCAGCGAGTACCGCATGTTGATGTTCGGTGCCCTGATGGTGTTGATGATGATCTGGCGTCCACAAGGTCTGCTGCCGATGCAACGCCCACACATGGAGTTGCGAAAATGAGCCGCGAGATCCTTAAAGTCGAAAACCTGAGCATGCGCTTCGGCGGCTTGCTGGCGGTCAACGGCGTGGCCCTGACCGTCAAAGAGAAACAAGTGGTTGCACTGATCGGCCCGAACGGCGCCGGCAAGACCACCGTGTTCAACTGCCTGACCGGTTTCTATCAGCCCACCGGCGGCAGCATCCTGCTGGACGGCGAGCCGATTCAGGGCCTGCCGGGCCACAAGATCGCCCTCAAAGGCGTGGTGCGCACCTTCCAGAACGTGCGCCTGTTCAAGGACATGACGGCGGTCGAGAACCTGTTGATCGCCCAGCATCGTCACCTGAACACCAACTTCCTGGCCGGTCTGTTCAAGACCCCGGCGTTCCGCAAAAGCGAGCGCGAGGCCATGGAGTTTGCCGAGTACTGGCTGGAAAAGGTCAATCTCAAGGAGTTCGCCAACCGTACCGCCGGCACCCTGGCCTACGGTCAGCAACGGCGTCTGGAAATCGCTCGCTGCATGATGACCCGTCCGCGGATCCTCATGCTCGACGAACCGGCGGCCGGCCTGAACCCGAAGGAAACCGAAGACCTCAAGGCGCTGATCAGCGTGCTGCGCGAAGAGCACAATGTGACCGTGCTGCTGATCGAACACGACATGAAACTGGTCATGAGCATTTCCGACCACATCGTCGTGATCAACCAGGGCACGCCTCTGGCCGATGGCACACCGGAACAGATCCGCGACAATCCTGAAGTGATCAAAGCCTACCTGGGGGAAGCGTAAATGCTGCAGTTCGAAAACGTTTCCACCTTCTACGGCAAGATCCAGGCCCTGCACAGCGTCAACGTCGAAGTCCGTCAGGGCGAGATCGTGACCCTGATCGGCGCCAACGGTGCCGGCAAGTCGACGCTGCTGATGACGCTTTGCGGTTCGCCGCAGGCGCACAGCGGCAGCATCCGCTACATGGGTGAGGAACTGGTCGGCCAGGACTCGTCGCAGATCATGCGCAAGAGCATCGCCGTGGTGCCGGAAGGTCGTCGGGTGTTTGCCCGTCTGACCGTTGAAGAAAACCTGTCGATGGGCGGCTTCTTCACCGACAAGGGCGACTATCAGGAACAAATGGACAAGGTTCTCGGCCTGTTCCCGCGTCTGAAAGAACGCTTCAACCAGCGCGGCGGCACCATGTCCGGCGGCGAACAGCAGATGCTCGCCATCGGCCGTGCGCTGATGAGCAAGCCGAAGCTGCTGCTGCTCGACGAGCCGTCGCTGGGCCTGGCACCGATCATCATCCAGCAGATTTTCGACATCATCGAAATGCTGCGCAAGGACGGTGTGACGGTGTTCCTGGTCGAGCAGAACGCCAACCAGGCGCTAAAAATCGCCGACCGTGCGTACGTTCTGGAGAACGGCCGTGTGGTCATGCAAGGCACCGGTGAAGCGCTGCTGACTGACCCGAAAGTACGCGAGGCGTACCTCGGCGGTTGATGCATTTCACCCCACAAAAAAACGGCCTTCGGGCCGTTTTTTTTATGCGCCAATCCTGAATTCAACATAAGCCCCCTGTGGGAGCGAGCCTGCTCGCGAAAGCGGTGTGTCATTCAGCAAATGTGCTGACTGACACTCCCTCTTCGCGAACAGGTCGCTCCCACAGGGGAGAGTTATAGCAATCGCTTAGTACGGATTGCAGTGCTGCGCCACCGCCGTCGCTTGATCGACATAAGGCCGTGCCGGCTCAAGGTTCCACTCAGGCTTGTTGCGCACCGGCTTGCCGTCGTAGACAGCCGCCAGATGACAGACCATCTGCCGACGCAGCGACCCGCCATTGATGCTGTACTGCCGCCACTGCTGATCGTCTTTGTGTTTGTTGTACAGCTCGGCAAACATCCGGTCGGTCTGGTCATCCTTGATCGCGCGTCCGCACGCGGTCGGCACCACCGAGAGCGACCAGGTGTTCGGCCCCAGCTTCGGATCGGGACGTTGTACCCAGGTGCTCGACTCGATGTACTTCTCGCAGAATTTCGGTTCTGTCGGCGTCGCGGTCTGGATACACGAGAAACTGGCCTTGGCCACCGGCGTTTTCGGGAAGTCGATCTTGATGATGTTGCGGTCCTTGCCGGTCTTGGCCTTGTAGTCCTTTTGATTGGCCAGCGCGTCATTCAAGCCGCGCTGATCGCTGTAGAAAAACGCCAGAATCGGAAGTTCATCGGTTTTCGGATTGCCCAGACGCAGTTCCGTCTGGGTCTGGAACTCGTGGCTGTTGATGACTTTGCGCGCGCCCATGAAATTGCGAAAGGCGTCGACCCGCTCCTTGCTGCTCATCGGATTGCGCATATTGAAGCCACACTGCAACTGGTCCTGCTGTCGGTTGTTGTTGAACTGAGTGAAATGCGCAACCCAGGCATTCGGACTGGTGATCAATGGTTTCATCGCCTGGCAAACGGCTTCTGCCGGCGCGGTGTTCTTGTTGTCGCCACAACCACGGTCATTGCGAAAGTCGGTCCAGGCGTCATTGGGAAAGGCACAGTAAACGTGCACCGGCGTCTCGGGGTCGCGCACCAGATCCCTTGGTGTGATGAGGTAGCCGTTCTGCGTGCTCATGCCGGGGTCTTCATAACTGATGCCGTCGGCGCGCATGAAGGAAGCGGCAAACGTCCCCAACTCCAAGGCTTTCGGGCTAGGATTCCACACGTCCCATTTTTGCCCCTTCGCCGGATCCGCCCGGTGCGTGCCCCGCACCAGCAGCCCGGAACAGTCGGAGGCGGGATCCTGGCCGCAACTGTCGACGGTCTTGTTGTACAACGTTTCGACCTTTTTCAGCGTCTCGTCGCATGACTCGGCATGGGCCCAGGTGGCCTGCACCAGCAGGGGCAACATCAGCAACGGCGCGATCCTGTTCAAGCGTTTTTTCATGGCTTGCATCTCCTTGATTAGCCAAACACACCTTCAACGCGGGACCGGATTGCAGCCCGCTGCTCGAGTCTCGCTGTCCGACAAGGCCGGGCGAAACGGCTCGAGATTCCATGGCGTCTTGGCGCGGTAATTGACCAGGACGCAGCTCAATTGCTGACGCATGCTGCCGACGGATTTTTCATTGTCGCGCCAGTTGCTGTCGGCGCCTTTGAGGGCGAACAACTGCTCGTACATCACCCCGATTTGTTCGTTGGGTAATGCTCGACCTGCCGCTGTGGGCACCACACTCAAGCTCCACTCATCCTTGCGCGTGCCGGGGTCGTAACGCTTGATCCAGTTGGCCGAGGCGATGTAGCTGGGCGCAGGCGCAGCGGGGGGCGGCTGCACGCCGCCAATCATCATCGACTCGATTGCCTGATCAGCGGCGACATAACTGAAACGCTGCTCGGGCGGCTTGGTGAAGTCCAGGCGCAGGATCGGCACGCTGTAGCCTTGGGCGTGGAGTTTCTTCTGAAAGGTGCGGGCGCTGTTCAGGCCGTTTTCCGGCTTCGGTGGCGCCTGATCTCCGCGCGTGGCGAAGTTCTGCGTGCTGTTGACGTTGTAGATAACGGCATCGATGTACTTCATGTTTTCGCTGCCGTCGTTGGTCGCGGTGGCATTCTTCAACATGAACTCGTTGACCTGCGCACTGAAGGCGAAAGGGTCTTTATTGGTGGTGTTCGGCCGCGACTCGTGAACCCGGATCATCGCTTTCCAGTCGCTGGGTTTTTCCGCGTTCCACGAGCACTGACCATATTGGATCGGGCCCTTCATCAACCCGGTGTATTTCTGTGTCCACTGCTCAGCGGTGCTGACCCCGGCTTCCGCACACGTGCCGTACGCCAGCGCGGCATTGCGATTGTTCATCGCAGCTTGAGCGGCGCGCGGCGGCTCACGGCTGTCGAAGAAACCGCAGCCATACCACTTGCGCTCAGGCCCGGTGCCGCCATCGAAGGCGTAGATGCAGGTGAATCCCTGCTCCTTGACCGGCAACTTCAGCGCCGCCGCATCGGTGGGCGTGCGCAGGATGAAACCGGCCGGGTGGATAAGAATGCGCGTGCTCAGATCCTTGCGGATCCATGAATAGGAGGTCGCACCAATCTTGATCGCATAGGGGCTGTAATCCCATGGATTGAACGGCCCGTCGTTGACCATGCGCAAGGTCACGCCGCTGCAATAGTAGAGGCCCCGCGCGGCACCGGTGTCGGGTTCCTGGCAGGCGTCCTTGAGGGTGTTGTAGTTGAGGTTGATGCGCTTGAGCGTTTCCTGCGGATCGGAAACTGTCTGGGCAGCCGCCGAACTGAACCACAAGGGAAATGCGCAGGCCAGGGCAAAAGATAAAATCCGGCGCGAAAGCACAGCACAGTCTGAGCGATCCTTTTTCATGAGATACCGTCCTGGTAAATCGGCCCGGGCAAAGGGGCCTTCGAGTTGACTATAGAACACGCGTGACAGAGTGGAAAAAACCGGTGAGGTGGATTCCCCCAGTAGGAGCTGCCGAAGGCTGCGATCTTTTGACTTTGATTGTTAAAACAGAATCAAGATCGAAAGATCGCAGCCTTCGGCAGCTCCTACAAGGTTTTGCATTTTTTCTGAAAAATTTCGGCTCGGCTGTAACGCATCGCAGTGAGCTTTCTCTAGTGGGGTAAGCAAGCACAAAGCGCTTGTAAAAACCCTGACCAAGACTGGAGAAACATCATGACTGCTACCACCCGCACCCTGACCGCCACCGCCCTGGTTCTGGCCCTCGGTTCTGCCGTGAGCATCGCCGCCGTCTCCACCGCCCACGCCGCCGACGACATGGAAAAATGCTTCGGCGTGGCGATGAAAGGCAAAAACGATTGCGCCGCCGGTGCAGGCACTACCTGTGCCGGCACGTCGAAAATGGACTATCAGGCCAATGCCTGGAAGCTCGTACCGAAAGGCACCTGCGCCACCACTGAGAGCAAGACTTCGCCGACCGGTTTCGGCCAGATGGAAGCGTTCAAAGCCAAGTCCTGATCGGCGACCTGCCTGAGTGACGATCATGTTTACAGCCAATCACCCTGCCCTCCCCGCCACTCAGGCCGCCCTGCTCGGGCTCCCGCCCCGTGCCGGGCTGGGGCTCAAGACCGGGCACTTTCGTGAAGTGCTCGGCTCACAACCGGACATCGGGTTCTTCGAAGTCCACGCCGAAAACTACATGGTCGCCGGCGGTCCTTTTCATCATTTTCTCGGTTTGATCCGCGAACAGTATCCGCTGTCGTTGCACGGTGTCGGTTTGTCCATCGGCGCTGAAGGGCCGCTGGATCAACAGCACCTCAAACGACTGGCAGCGCTGATTCAGCGCTATCAACCACAATCCTTTTCCGAACACCTGGCGTGGTCGAGCCACGGCCCGGTGTTTCTCAACGACCTGCTGCCGCTGGCCTATGACACGCCGACGCTGAAGCGGGTCTGCGAACACATTGATCAGGTACAGAACAGCCTCAAGCAGTCAATGCTGCTGGAGAATCCGGCGACGTATCTGGGCTTCCATCACTCGACGTTCGACGAAGCGGAGTTCATCAGCGAAGTCATCCGTCGCAGCGGCTGTGGTCTGTTGCTCGACGTAAACAACGTCTATGTCTCGTGCGTCAATCATCAGCGTGATCCGCTGGCCTATCTCAATGCCCTGCCACTGCATGCCGTCGGTGAGATTCATCTGGCCGGTTTTGCCGAAGATAGCGACAGCCTCGGTGATCGTTTACTGATCGACGATCACGGCGCGCCGATTGATCAAGCGGTCTGGAGTTTGTACCGGCACGTACTGCAACGCGTCGGCCCGGTGGCGACGTTGATCGAGCGCGACAATCAAGTGCCGGCGTTCGAGGTGCTACTGGCGGAAGCTCAGCAAGCTGATGCGCTGTTGCTGGATGCTGGAGGACGCACATGAGCACTCAACGCGCTTTCGCTGCCGCGCTTATCGACACGCGGCTGCCCTGCCCGGAAGGTCTGTGCAGCGCCAACGGTGCCGATCCGGCGAGCCGTTTTGCGGTGTATCGCAACAATGTGCAGGGCTCACTGATCAATGCGCTGGGCGACAGCTATCCGGTGGTGGCGCAATTGGTGGGCGAAGAATTCTTCCGTGCCATGGCGGCCATTTTCGTCCAACAGCAACCGCCGCAAAGTCCGTTGATGAGCCGCTACGGCGAAGCATTTGCGCACTTCATTGCAGCGTTTGAGCCGGCCAGCGGCGTGCCTTATCTGGCAGACGTGGCGCGCCTTGAGCACCTGCGCACCCTCGCCTACCACGCGGCTGACGCCCTGCCCGTGTGCCCGGAAAAGATCACGGCAGCACTGGCTGATGCGCAGACGCTGAGTGAACTGCGCCTCCAATTGCATCCGTCCCTGCACCTGCTCGACTCAGCCTATGCCGTGGTTGCGATCTGGGGCGCACATCAGCACGACGCATCACTTGCGGGCATCAGCCTTGATCAAGGCCAGCACGCCCTGATCCTGCGCAACGGCCTGGACGTCGAGGTGTTCGCCCTCGAACCCGGCGCCAGTGTGTTTATCCGCAACCTGATCGATGGCCAGCCACTGCTGGCAGCGGCTGAAAACAGTGCTGAGTTCGACCTCGCGCAAACCCTCGGTTTGCTGATCGCGCGCAACGCCATCACTCATTTGAAGAACAAGGAACTGCCATGAAAACGCTCATCACCCGCGCCATCACATTGCTGGAGCACATTCCTCACAGCCTGATCGCCCTTATTGCGCGGTTCTCGATTGCCGCAGTGTTCTGGAAGTCCGGACAGACCAAGGTCGAGGGGCTGGCCATTGATTTGATCGACGGCACTTTTCAGCTCGGCTGGCCACGTCTGGCCGACTCGACGATTCCGCTGTTTCAAAGCGAATACCACGTGCCGCTGCTGTCGCCGGAGCTAGCCGCGCACTTGGCGGCGTTCGCCGAGCACTGCTTTCCGGTGTTGATCCTGATTGGCTTCGCCACACGGTTTTCGGCGCTGGCATTGTTGGGCATGACGCTGACCATTCAACTGTTTGTGTATCCGGATGCCTATCCGACTCACGGCACCTGGGCAGCGGTGTTGCTGTACCTGATGGCGACCGGGCCGGGCAAATTGTCGATCGATCACCTGATCGCACGTCGTTTCGCAAAATAAACAAAATCCTTGTGGGAGCGATCAGCGCTGAAGGCGATCCAGCGCCTCGCCGCTGCGCTTGAACCAGCCGATCAGATAATCCGCGAGCACCTGCGTGCGTTTCGGCAAACCGCCCTGATACGGATGCACCAGATACATCGGCATGCGCCGGGTCTGAAAGTCGCGCAGGAGCCAGCGCAATCGGCCGTCAGCCAATTCTGCCTGCAGCAAATAGGAAGGCAGTCGCGCGATGCCGGCGCCACTGAGCGCGGCCTTCTTGAGGAGGTTGTAATGGTTGCTGGCAAACGGTCCTGACACGCGCACCCGCAGCAATTCATGCTGCTGGTGATACAGCCATTCCTCGCGCCCGCTGTAGTGGCTGTTGAGCAAACAGCGATGCTCGGCCAGTGCCTGCGGCGTCTGCGGTTCACCGAAGCGCTCAAGATAAGCCGGACTCGCGCAGGTCATTTCCTGCCATGCGAGCAACGGTTTGGCCACCAGTCGCTGGTCATTGGCCACCTCGCTGCGGATCCCCAAATCAAAGCCGTCCCGGGACAGATCACGGTAACTGTTGTTCAGCTCCAGCTCGATCTGCACCTCGGGGTATTGATGCGAGAATTCCAGCAACAAACCCTCGAAGAAGGTTTCCCCTAGTGACACCGGCACGGTCACTCGTACTGGTCCGGCCATATCGTCCTTTAACCGCGCCAGGGCCTGACGCGCCCTTTCCACCTGGACTACCAGCGCCTGCGCCTGCGGCAACAACGCAGCGCCGGCGGCAGTCAGGCTCAAGCGCCGGGTGGTGCGTTGCAGCAACACCACGGAGAACTGCGCTTCGAGCTGGCTGATGCGTTTGGACAACTGGCCCTTGCTGCAGCCCAACTGCTGCGCCGCCAAAGTGAAACTGCCCGCTTCGATCAACACCGCGAACGCCGCCAGATCATCCATTTCGCTCATGGATTGTTTCCAATTGAAAACCAAAGGTTGCCTATTAGCGCGCTTATCCGCAGAAAAAACCACTCTAGACTGAAACCTCGTCCAATCACTTGAGGTACAGCACGATGAAGATTCTGTTGATAGGCGCTGGCGGCACCATCGGCTCGGCGGTGGACAAAGAACTGTCGCAACGCCACGAAGTCATTCGCATTGGCCGCACCAGCGGTGACTTGCAGGTGGATATCAGCGACAGCGCATCGATCCGCAAACTGTTCGAACAGACCGGCAAGTTCGATGCGCTGGTGTGCGCTGCGGGCAACGTGACCTTCGCACCGCTGAATGAAATGACTGAAGACAGCTTCGCCCTCGGTCTCAAAGACAAGCTGATGGGCCAGGTCAATCTGCTGCTGATCGGCCGCGAATTCGCCAACGATGGCGCCTCGTTCACCTTCACCACCGGCGTACTCAGTCATGATCCGATTCGCAGCGGCGCCTCGGCAGCGCTGGTCAACGGCGCCCTCGACAGCTTTGTCCGCGCCGCCGCCATCGAACTGCCACGCGGTATGCGAGTGAACTCAATCAGCCCGACCGTGCTGCTCGAAGCCATGGGCAGCTACGCCCCGTATTTCCGCGGCTACAAGCCGGTTCCTGCGGCGGATGTAGCGTTGGCCTACGCGAAAAGTGTTGAAGGCCTGCAGACAGGTCAGACATTTCACGTCGGATAAGATCAAAAGATCGCAGCCTGCGGCAGCTCGCGTTACCTGTAGGAGCTGCCGCAGGCTGCGATCTTTTGCATTTGCCTGACAGGCTGCGTAACGTGGCGGCACTTGTCTGGAGAGCCGAAGATGCGTGTTGCCCGTTCGTTAGTCCTTGTTGCCCTGCTGCCGTTGTTTGCCGCCTGCCAATTGCTCGATGGCCAGCGAGAAAGTGCCTCGCATGTCGGGCAAACCCGGATGCAAGGGCAACTGACCGCTGCCGACGGCAAGCTGGTGTTCCAGCCGTGTCAGGAGCAGCGTCAACTGGTGGTCAATGACATCGGCGGCACCAGCATTCTGCAAGAAGCGGCGACCCTCGCTGATGAGCAAGGCAAACTGTTTGCCGATGTTCGTGGCAAAGTCGCCGGCGATCGACTTGACCTGACTCAGTTGTACCGCGTCGAGCGCTCGGGCACGGCTTGCGATGATCCCAACTTCAAACAACTGATCCTGCGCGCGGCCGGCCATGGCCCGGAATGGAATATCAAAGTCAGCGGCAAAGGCATGGTCATCGATCGTGCAGGCCAGCCGCCTCTCGCCGTGCCGTATGTTGAAGAACAACTGGGCGACGGCCGTTTCAACCTGAGCAGTGAAGCCAACAACCAGCGCATCGAGTTGTGGGTCGCGCCGCAGCGCTGCGTCGACAGCAGCACCGGCAGCGTGCAGCACATGAGCGCCGAACTGCGCATCGACGGCCAGGCGCAGCGCGGTTGCGGGTATTTCGGCGGATCGCGCAACGACTGAGCGTTTTAGCCTCACCGGATCCGGCCTTTGCGGCTTATAATCGCGGCCTTCAAACGCCCTGGCGCAGTTGTGCGCCCCGCGAACCCGGATCCTCGCCATGTTACGAATCACTGAACTCAAGCTGCCAATCGACCATCCCGAAGAAGACCTGCGCGTTGCCATCGTGCAACGTCTGGGCATCGCCAGCGATGATCTGCTCGATTTCACCTTGTTCAAGCGCAGCTACGACGCGCGCAAAAAGTCCTCCGAACTGTGCTTCATCTACACCATCGATCTCGAAGTGCGCGACGAGGCCAAAGTGTTGGGCAAGTTCGCCGACGACCGTAACGTCAACGTGGCGCCGGATGTCAGCTACAAATTCGTCGGCGAAGCGCCAAGCGACCTGAGCCAGCGCCCGATCGTTGTCGGTTTCGGCCCGTGCGGGATCTTCGCCGGCCTGCTGCTGGCACAGATGGGCTTCAAGCCGATCATTCTCGAACGCGGCACCGAAGTCCGTCAGCGTACCAAGGACACTTGGGGCCTGTGGCGTAAAAGCGTACTCAACCCCGAGTCCAACGTGCAGTTCGGCGAAGGTGGCGCGGGCACGTTCTCCGACGGCAAGCTGTACAGCCAGATCAAGGACCCGAAATTCCTTGGCCGCAAAGTCCTGCACGAGTTCGTCAAGGCCGGCGCACCGGAAGAAATCCTCTACGTCAGCAAACCGCACATCGGTACGTTCCGCCTGACCGGCATGGTTGAAAACATGCGCGAGCAGATCCGTGATCTTGGCGGCGAAGTGCGCTTCCAGGAACGCGTCAGCGACGTGCTGATCCAAGACGGCCAACTGGTCGGTGTACAACTGGCCAGCGGCGAAACCCTGCATTCGAAACACGTGGTTCTGGCCCTCGGCCACAGCGCCCGCGACACCTTCCGCATGCTCCACAGCCGTGGCGTGTTCATGGAAGCCAAGCCATTCTCGGTGGGTTTCCGTATCGAGCACCCGCAATCGCTGATCGACCGTGCGCGCCTGGGCAAGTACGCCGGCCACCCGAAACTCGGTGCCGCCGACTACAAACTGGTGCACCACGCCAAGAACGGCCGTTCGGTCTACAGCTTCTGCATGTGCCCGGGCGGCACCGTGGTTGCGGCGACCTCCGAGCCGAACCGCGTGGTCACCAACGGCATGAGCCAGTACTCGCGTAACGAGCGCAATGCCAACTCCGGTATCGTCGTCGGCATCACCCCGGAAGTCGATTACCCGGGCGGCCCGCTGGCCGGGATCGAGTTGCAGGAGCGTCTGGAATCCCACGCGTTCATCCTCGGCGGCAGTGATTACAAGGCACCGGCGCAACTGGTCGGCGACTTCATCAACGACATTCCTTCGACCGAACTGGGCGAAGTCGAGCCGTCGTACAAACCGGGGGTGGCGCTGGGTGATCTGGCCTTGGCTCTGCCGGACTTTGCCATTGAGGCGATCCGTGAAGCACTGCCGGCGTTCGAGAAGCAGATTCGCGGCTACTCGCTGCACGACGCGGTGTTGACCGGAATCGAGACACGCACTTCGTCGCCGCTGCGCATCACCCGTAACGAGTCGTTGCAGAGCATGAACGTGAAGGGCTTGTTCCCGGCCGGTGAAGGCGCGGGCTATGCGGGCGGGATTCTGTCGGCGGGTGTTGACGGGATTCGTATTGCTGAAGCTGTGGCGCGGGACATTCTTGGCCTCGAAGCCTGATCAGCATTAGCTGACCCAACACAAAACCCTGTGGGAGCGAGCGTGCTCGCGAAGGCGGTATTTCAGACAACGATGATGTTGAATGAGATGACGCCTTCGCGAGCAGGTCGAATCGTCGCACCGTCGCTCCCACATTGGTTTCTGTATTTGGCTTCAGATATTGGCGCGCAGGACTGAGTCAGGCAGCGGCTCACCGCGCTCGGCACTCGCCGTCACCGCTTCGATCAACCCTGCCAACTCATACCCTTGGGCCTTCAACCAATCCTGATCGTAATAAGTGTCGGCATACCGCTCGCCGCCATCGCATAGAATTGCCACGATCGATCCCGACTCCCCCGCTGCTTTCATCTGCTGCGCCGCCATCAGGGCGCCGATCAGATTGGTTCCGCTCGACCCACCGACATGCCGCCCCAGGCGCTGCGCCAGATAATGCATGGCCGCCAGCGAGAGGGCATCCGGGACCTTGACCATCGCATCGATCACCTTGGGCAGGAACGACGCCTCAACGCGCGGCCGGCCAATGCCTTCAATGCGCGAGCCGCAATCCAGGCGCAAACCGGCGTCGCCCGTCTGGTAGTAATCAAAGAACACCGAACGCTCGGCATCGGCGCACAACACGCGGGTGCAATGCTGGCGATAGCGCACGTAACGGCCCAGGGTCGCGGTGGTGCCGCCGGTGCCGGGGCTGGAGATCAGCCAGCTCGGTTCCGGGTGTTTCTCGTAACGCATCTGCTGGAAGATCGACTCGGCGATGTTGTTGTTCGCGCGCCAGTCAGTGGCACGTTCGGCGTAGGTGAACTGGTCGATGAAGTGGCCGCCATGCTCACGGGCCAGGCGCTCGGATTCGGCGTAGATCTGCGTCGGATCTTTCACCAGATGGCTCTGGCCACCGTAGAACGCAATCTGCGCGATCTTCTCTTTGGAGGTGGTCGCCGGCATCACCGCAATGAATGGCAATCCGAGCATCCGCGCAAAGTACGCCTCGGAAATGGCCGTCGAACCGCTGGACGCCTCGATCACCGGTGCGCCGGGTTTCAGCCAGCCATTACACAATGCATAGAGGAACAGCGAGCGCGCCAACCGATGTTTGAGACTGCCGGTCGGATGGCTGGACTCATCCTTGAAGTACAACTCGATGCCCGTAAAACCCGGCAGCGGCAAAGGGATCAGGTGGGTGTCGGCGCTGCGCTGGAAATCCGCTTCGATGATGCGGATGGCTTCGCGGGCCCACTGTCGGTTGTCGCTCATGGTGATGGTTCTCGTTGATTCGGCAGGAGATGAAGCTGTTCGAAAGGCTCAATCATCAGCTTAGGAAAAATCCTATAGCGCGCACAGATACAGCTGAGTCTCAATATGTCAGGCAACTGCTAGGCTCAGCGTGGCTTGAGCCAGACACTCTGTAACGACATATAACAAAAAAGAATATAACTTTTGTTTTAACAACTAACAGTACGGGTTAGGGTGTCCCACCTTTTGACTTAATCGATGGAGAGCGACCTTGCCTCTGCGTAGCACTTTCACGCGTTTCTTTCAGTTGGAAGCTGCCAGCGGTCTGTTATTGATCGCCGCGGCCATCCTGGCTCTGATTATCAACAACTCGCCACTGTCGTGGCTGTATACCGGCCTGCTCGACACTCCAGTGGTGGCGCAGATCGGTGCGTTGAAAATCGCTAAACCCCTGCTGCTCTGGATCAACGACGGTCTGATGGCGATGTTCTTCCTGCTCATCGGCCTGGAAGTGAAGCGCGAAGTCCTCGACGGTCAGCTGTCGAAACCGTCGCAGATCGTCCTGCCCGGTGCGGCAGCGATCGGCGGCATGCTGGTGCCAGCGCTGATCTACTGGTTCCTCAACCGCGACAATCCGGCAGCCCTCGACGGCTGGGCGATCCCGACCGCGACCGACATCGCCTTCGCCCTCGGCGTGCTGGCTCTGCTCGGCAAGCGCGTACCGGTGTCGCTGAAGTTGTTCCTGATGACCCTGGCGATCATTGATGACCTCGGCGCCATCGTGATCATCGCCATCTTCTACTCCGGCGAACTGTCGACTCTTTCGCTGGGTCTGGCGGCAGCGTGCATCGCGGCGCTGGTGGCGATGAATCGCTTGGGCGTGGTCAAGCTCGGGCCTTACATGATCATCGGTTTGATTCTGTGGGTCTGTGTACTCAAGAGCGGTGTCCACGCGACACTGGCCGGTGTGACTCTGGCCTTCTGCATCCCGCTGCGCACGAAAAATGCCGAGCCGTCGCCGTTGCTAACCCTGGAACATGCGCTGCACCCGTGGGTGGCCTACGGCATTCTGCCGCTGTTTGCCTTTGCCAACGCCGGGTTGTCGCTGAGCGGCGTCACCGTCGAAAGCTTCACCCATCACGTGCCGATGGGCATTGCGGTGGGCCTGCTGCTGGGCAAGACCGTCGGTGTTTTCGGCCTGACATGGCTGGCCGTGAAGATCGGCATCGCCACCCTGCCCCAAGGCGCCAACTGGGGTCAGGTGTTGGGCGTGGCCATTCTGTGCGGCATCGGCTTCACCATGAGCCTGTTTGTCGGTTCGCTGGCCTTTGAGCCGGGTGTAAGCGACTACGCCGGGATGGACCGGATGGGCATTTTGACGGGGTCGATTCTGGCAGCGTTGATTGGTTATGCGGTGACGGCGGCGGCGAGTCGCCGGAATACAGCATTGTCTGCCTCATAGAACGATTGTGGCGAGGGAGCTTGCTCCCGCTGGACTGCGCAGCAGGCCCATCCTTTGAGGGAGCTGCGCGCCCCAGCGGGAGCAAGCTCCCTCGCCACAAATTTCCTGCGTCCTGTTACACGGCGAACAATCCCCACGTCTTTAGCGACGCGTCCTACAGCCACTATTTTCCTGCTTCGTTAACGTTGCGCAGCCCTTTGCGAAGGGCTGTCGACGGATGAACGAAAGGACGATCAGTGGCTGGCAACAAGGACATTCCCCGGGTTCCCAACCCACCTCAAGGCGACGGGCACCACGTCACTTACCGCTACATGACGGCCACGGAACTGGCCGAACGCGACGCCAGACAAAACGCTTACGACGCCATGCTGGCGCGGCAGGAGGCTTTCGAGCGCAGCCGTGAGGTGGCGGTCAAAAAGACTGAGCCCGTTCGTGCTGGCTGCGTATTCGCCAAGTCCTACAAATTGCCGGATGCGATTATCGATTACTCCAATTCTTCGGGAATGGTGCCGACTGACAGCCTGAAGGATTACGGCGAGCTGATTCTGTTGGGTGCGCGTGAGGCTGATGAGAGTGGCTTGCTGAGCCTGCAAACCATCAGCGGCAACGCTGTCGCACTTGGCGTTGGCCAAGTTGCTCTGCGCACGCCCACCATCGCAGTTCCAGTCCAGGGTGCCGCTGCGGTCATCGGTGCAACGGGGGCAGCTTTGCTCACCGGGCTTGTTGCAATTTTTTGGACGCCCACACTCGGCGACAGCGCTCTCTATACCGAAGAACAACTGCGTAGCCTCAAACAGGCCCGAACTCGCGTGCGCCTGCGGGTGGAGCAGCAGACCGACGGCAGTCTGATGGGCTACGGCTTTTACACCGGCAAGAATCGCGATTGGGAAATGGTTGATGTCGTGCAGTTCAGCGCGCGAGGCAGTCAGTTTATTGCGGATCTTGGTGAGGGCGTCGAACTGATCTGGACGCCTGCTGTGGACGGCTCCGACATCCTCGGTATTCCGGCGCTGGAGGCTGCACCGCAAGCGCCGCATATCTGGGTGTATCCGCCGACGAAAGCGGCGGACGGGATTCTGGTGAATCCGGTTTATCCTCCAGAGTATCGGGATTTTATTTTGGTTTTTCCGGCGCATTCTGGGATTCGGCCGGTTTACATCGTTTTAAGCCGGGCTCGCGACCATGTTTACTACGGCCACCCAAAGACACTACCGGCCTTCCCTGACGCAGTTAGAGTAAAGTCGAAATCATCGGTCAAAGGTGGCGGAAAGCAGCGAGCACGGTGGGTAGATCGCAAAGGTCGAATCTATGAATGGGATTACAAAAGTAACGCTGTGGAAAAATACGACAAATTGGGAACAACTCATTTGGGCGAATTCAATCACCTGACGGGTGAACAAACCGGGCCTGCAGTACCGGACAGAAAAACCTCCAGAAATTAAGGATTGATACATGCGCTACCTTTCGATAACCGGTTTTTATCCTGATGACGCTCAAGATAACTCTTTGCAGTTCGAGTTGGATATCACCGGAAGCGAGTTAAATGAAAAAGTCGCTCAGCTCATCGAGTCCAAGCCCCTCAGCGAACTGGAACCTGGGGAGTTGTTACTGAGCGCACATCAAGTAGCAGCGCTGGAAACCCTTCTAAACGTTAACTTTCCGAAGGGTTTAGAATTTTTTATGGGCACATGTGCTGATTACTGATTTGAAGTAAAAAAGACAACCCTGACCAGTAACTTTATCGGGGTTATTTTTTATCGCTCGTTCCCGCTTAGTGCGAAATTCGGCTGGTTCCGCCAACGGCGGGAAAGCGCACGTGCTCGCCAACGCGGAACACTTTATTTTCCTGAACCTGCTGCACATAGGCAAGCATGCTGCCGTCGTCTTCACGGAACATACCTATCACCCAGCTTCTGAAACGGTAGATATCCCAGCCTTTCCTGATTTTAGAAGAGCAAAAAAGAAACCTCCATACAACGGAGGGGCATCGGGATCGCTGGAAGGATGCAAAAGGCAGGAGAACTTACGAGTGGGACTCGATGCACGGAGAGTTGGAGGTTTGCCGAGCAAGTGACGGAACTCACCTAGGCGCGTTTGACCCTTTTACAGGAGAGCGAAGCGAGGACCCGAAAGATGAAAGAAGCATCAGAAAAAAAATACTTGTGAGGTTGATGATGGGATTAAAACTGAGGCTGGAGTGGTACGACAAGCAAAACCATCTATGCGAGGGCGAAGAGTATTCTAAGGATTTAGGCGATGATGAAACCGTTTTGAATGCTTTGGGTATACCTGTGGAAAACAACATAAACAATGGCGGTTTCAATGTTCTCGAAGAGTGGATTCGAGTCATTCAGCCGTACTTTCAACATAGCATCGTCTTCAAAATTTACGATTATCAGTTCTCTTTTGACTACAGCGATGTCTGGTGACGGTCTCTTATGATTTATAGGATTGAAGCATTCGATAGGAAAACAGAGGTTCTCGTTTTTGAAGAGGAATTACCTCCAGGATTTGACGAGAATCTGGCAGCCATCATGAGCTGGTCTTCCAAGCAGCAGGGCTGGGAGGGTTACGACCTCTCAAATGATCAGCTTGCCTCATTGGAGAAGCTGATCGGGAAGAATGTCTTCGATCCGAAGTACACCTTCCAACTGACGTGTAATGGACGTTGAAACACGATAAAGAAAAACCCCGACCAGTCACCTGATCGGGGTTTTCTTTTACCGCTCGTTCCCGCTTAGTGCGAAACGCGGCTGGTCCCGCCAACGGTGGAGATGCGCACGCGCTCGCCAACGCGGAACACTTCGTTCTCCTGAACCTGCTGCACATAGGCACGCATGCTGCCGTCGTCTTCACGCACGGTGATTTCCACACCCTGGGTACGGGTCAGACCTTCTTCTGTCGCCGAACCGATCAGACCACCCGCCACCGCACCGATAACCGCGGCAACGATGCTGCCCTTGCCGCCGCCGATGGCGCTACCGCCGACGCCGCCGACCACTGCGCCTGCAGCGCCGCCGATTGGGGTCTTGGTACCTTCGATTTTCACCGGGCGCAGGGATTCGATGGTGCCCATGCGAATCGTCTGCACACGACGCGCTTCGTCACGGGAGTAGGAGTCACCGGTCAGGCTCGATTGGCAGCCGGTAAGCAACATCGCCATCGTGGAAAAGGAAGCAACCAGCAGAACAGACTTACGCATAGCATCAACTCCAAAGGAACATATATTCATTAAACTCCGTGGCTTGACGCCTGTCACGACGCAGCCCGGATAAATTGGCTTTCATTCAGGCGCGGTACAGACGCCTGCAAGGTTTCCCAACAGTAGCGCCAAATTAGCGATTCTGCGCCACCGACACCAAGGATTTTCATGGATTACTTCATCATCGTCGTCACCACAGCCGCCGGTCTGTACTTCCATTGGTGGTTGTACGTGCGGATCAAACGCTGGATGGATCGCGACCTGGCGTTGTCGCTGGCGGGCAAGGATGAAGGCAAACGCGCCTTCATGCTCGAACAGTTGGCGAACGCTCAGGCGCAGAAGATCAAGCGCCGGGATCTGCCGAAGTGGCTGGAGGCCGCTGCGGCAGGCTATCCCGCTCGGTAGACTGCTTAAGGTGCCAGACGTTCAAGAATCCAGTCGGCGCCCTGCAAACGGTAGTTGAGGCGATCGTGCAGACGGCTCGGACGGCCCTGCCAGAATTCGATGCGCTCTGGCAGCAAGCGGTAACCACCCCAATGTTCCGGGCAGTCGGGTTGCGTGTCGGAGAAACGCTGCTCGGTGGCCTTGAGCAAATCTTCCAGCTCACCGCGCCCGTTGATCACCCGGCTCTGCGGTGAAGCCCAGGCACCGAGGCGGCTGCCCAAGGGGCGAACTTGGTAATACGCATCGGATTCTTCAGGCGTGACCTTCACCACCCGTCCTTCGATGCGCACCTGACGCTCCAGGGTTGGCCAGAAAAAGGTCATGGCGGCAAACGGATTAGCCGCCAGATGCTGGCCCTTGGCACTGTCGTAATTGGTGAAAAAGGTGAAACCCTGCTCGTCCAGGCCCTTGAGCAGCAGAATGCGGCAATGCGGTCGCCCATCCTTGTCGACTGTAGCCAGGGTCATGGCATTGGCTTCCACCGGTACCTGTTCGGTTTTCACCGCGTCGGCAAACCACTGGTGAAACAACGCAAACGGTTCGGCCGGGGCTTGCGCCTCGGTCAGACCATCCCGGGTGTAATCACGACGCATATCTGCCAGAGCCTGGGTCATGGCGCATTCCTTTTCGTTAGCGGATTACTTCTTGGTGGTATCAGTCGCGGCGACTTTCTTGTCGGTCGCGGCGGCTTTGGCTGGAGCAGTCTTTTTCGCTGGAGCCTTGGCCGGAGCCTTTTTAGCCGGGGCCTTGGCAGCCGCTTTTTTCGCTGGAGCCTTCTTGGTCGCCGGAACAGCGGCTTTTTTCGCAGCCGGGGCCGGGGTTGCCGGTTTGACGGCGGGCTTGGCGTCTTGCGCGGCGACCATGGTCACGGGCTTCGGTGCAGGCATGTTGTACTTGCTCAGCAAGGCAACCATGGTGTTCTGCGGGGTCACCAGCAGTTCGACGCGGCGGTTCAGGGCTCGACCTTCAACGCTGTCGTTGGCGGCACGCGGCGCTTCCGAACCCATACCGCGCAGCATCAGGCGATCACGCTGCAAACCACTGAGGCGGAAGATCGCGGCAACGGCCTGGGCGCGTTCCTGGCTCAGCTTGATGTTGGCTGGCGCTGCGCCAGTGGTATCGCTGTGACCGAGTACCAGCACGGCGGTTTTCGGGTCGGCTTCGAGGATTTTCGCCACACGGGTGAACGGGCCGAGGGTGACCGGCAGCAGCATGGCTGGACGATCCGGGTTGAACGAGCCTTCCACCGGTGCGGTGACAACCAGCACGTTTTCACGGCGTTCGAGTTGCAGATTGCTGTCCTTGACCGCTTCACGCAGGCGCGGTTCGTAGTCGTCGAGCCAGGCCTGGGTCACTTTCGGATCCGGCATCGGCACGGCTTTGGTGGTGGGTTGATCCTTGCCGCCGAACGGCCACCACCATTTACCACCCGCATCCGCTTCAGCTTTGGCCACGGTTACCGGCTTTTTCGCTTCGGGGGCGACCTCAGCCTTCATGTCGGCCTTGGCCACTTCATCATCGGAACCGAACGGCCAGTACCACGGGCTGCTGCTTTCGGTCTTGGCCACGGGCGCCGTGGCGGCGGGTTTCAGCGGGGCTGGGGCCGGAGACGGCTCCTTGGCCGCGACTTTGTCGGAAGAGCCGAACGGCCACCAGCTACCGCCGTCCGCATCGTTTTTCGGGGTCTGTGCACAACCGGTGATCGCTACACACAGGGCCAGGGCGAGAGTCTTTTTAGATGACATTGAAAATCCACAAAATGAAGTAATGAAAAATCAGAGCACTTTCGCCCGGATAAACAGTCGCTTTGAATCGAAAATCCAGTCGAGGTTCCGGCCCTGGAACCTCGAGTGATGTTTTACAGACAAGTGGCAAGCACCCGCGCGAGCTTCTGCGCGCGCGGATCCATCAAGACGTATGGCCCAAGGGTATTTGTCACAAAACCGAACGCCACATCATGTTCAGGGTCAGCAAAACCGATGGAACCACCCGCGCCCGGATGACCGAACGCCCGTGCGCCGAGGCCGTAGGTGGCGTTGGGCACATCCGGTTGATCAAGCATGCAGCCCAGACCGAAACGGGTGCGGGTCAGCAAGGTCTTGTCTTCGCCGAGGCTGTGTTCGCGGGTCAGCTCTTCGAGCATGTCGCTTTCGAGCAGGCTGCCGTCGAGCAGACCGGCGTAAAAACCAGCCAGGCTGCGCGCGTTGCCGTGGCCGTTGGCGGCAGGCTGTTGCATACGGCGCCATTCCGGCTTGTTGGTACTGGTGAGCACCGAGGGCGGATTGGTGAAAGCACGGGTGGTCATCGCGGTCGGTTCGCGCATGGTCACTTGCAGCAGACGTTGTGCGGCAGCATCACCGGCGTTGCCCTTGCCGCGAGCGATGTGCGCCACACGGTGGAACTCTTCGTCAGCCAGACCCACATGGAAATCCAGGCCCAACGGCTTGGCGACACGGGCGACGATCGATTCACCCGGCCCGCGGCCGTCGGCACGGCGCAGCAATTCGCCGACCAGCCAACCGTAAGTGATCGCGGCATAGCCGTGACCGGTGCCCGGCGTCCACCACGGTGTTTCAGCCGCGAGGGCGTCGACCATGGTTTGCCAGTCGTAGAGGGCTTCCGGCGCCAGCAGCTCACGCAGGGCTGGCAGACCGGCCTGATGGCAAAGCAATTGGCGCAGGGTGATGGATTCTTTGCCGGCGGCGGCGAATTCCGGCCAGTAGCGGGCGACCGGTACATCCAGTTGCAACTTGCCTTCGGCGACCAGTTGCAGAGCGGTGACGGCGGTGAAGGTTTTGGTGCAGGAGAACAGGTTGGCGATGGTGTCGCTGTGCCAGGCCTCAGCGCCATCCTTGTCGGCGGTACCGGACCAGAGGTCGAGAACAGTTTCTCCACCGACCTGAATGCACAGGGCTGCGCCGCGTTCCTGGGGATCGTCGAACAGTGCGGCAAAGGCTTCGCGCACCGCTTCGAATTGAAGCTCGTAATGTCCCTGAATCTGCACCCGCAACTCCCCCGCGAAAACGCTCTACAAAGTGGCCCGCATTGTTCCAGCCCTAGAGGGATTTGGGAACAGCTGCGGGCCAGACGGTTAAAAGCCAAGTCAAAAGATCGCAGCCTGCGGCAGCTCCTACATGAGATCGCGTTCCTCTGTAGGAGCTGCCGCAGGCTGCGATCTTTTTAAAGCATCACACGTTAATGACCATTCCCCGAATGCCCACCGGCATGCCCTGCCCCCGGCCCTTTACCGGCCTCGCCTTTGCGCCCGCCCTCAGCCTCATGCCCCGCCGCTGCGGCGGCTTTCTCAGCCTCTTTGCCCAACTGATCAATCGCCTGCAAATTGCTCTTGCGCACCGACTCGACAAAGCCCTGATACGGCAGATCCGTCACCCCGACCAGCCCGAAATGACCGTTCTCGCCATCCAGTAAACGCCCGGTCACCGGCTGATCCAGATACTGAAACCAATGCACGCCGACAATTGATGGCTCACTCAAGGCTTGCTTGAGGAAGTTGGCATACGCCGGGCCGCGATCTTCTTCTTTGGCCAGTTGCGTCACGCCGCCCCAGAACGGGCCACGATCCGCTGAGCCGAAGTTGAACTCGGTGATCAACACCGGTTTGTCCAAGGCGCCCAGCGCGGCAAAGTCGTAACCGTCCTGGGGTTTCAGCGTGTACATGTTGAAGCTCAGCACATCGCAATACTGCGCGCAGGAGGCCACGGCTTCCGGCGTGCTGATGGCGAAACGGCCGCCGAGCAGCAACTGGTTCGGCGCGTGCCATTTCAGTGAGTCGGAGATGGTTTTGAAATACGTGTCGGCGAAGACCTTCTGGAAGTATTTGAAGTCCGCCTCGATTTCCGGATGCTCGGGGTTCGGCAGCGGTGGCACAAAACCCGGATCCTCCATCAACTCCCACGCCGGCAGATCAATGCCCCATGCCTTCGACAGCCCCGCCTGATTGCGGTACTTGTCGCGCAACTGCTTGAGGAACGCACGTTTGGCCGGCACGTCGGTGGTCATTTTCAGCGTGCCGTAAGCCAAGGCGTAGCGGGATTTCGGATCATCGCCGGGACCGGCCCAGGCCAGTTCATTGTCGGCGTAGTAGCCGATCAGCCATGGATCATCACGGTGATCGCGGGCAGCGATGGCGACGGCGCGCTCGGTGGCCATGGCGAAACGCGGATCGAACGGATCCGGCATGCCGCCCCACCAGTCGCTGCCGGTGCTGATGCTGGTGTAGTCGCCGACGATCGACAACGGCAAGGTGTACGGCACCCGCTCGGCATCACTTAGCGAGTCGGCACTCCAGTTGCCGACCGTGTTGAAGCCCCAGGCTTGCAGGCGATCGAGCGTGTGGCTGGTCCACTGCTGCTCATCGATAGTGGCCTTGCACGGCTCGACAGCCTGCTGTGTCGTCGCTTGTACGGTTTCAGTCTTGGCCGCTTCAGCGACGCCAGACTTCGGCTCGACAGGCACAGAGGCAGGCTCTGCGGCTTTCACCGCGGCCGTTTCAGCAGCTGCCGACTGGGCCGCTTCGGCTACCCCGGATTTGCTCTCACTGTCGGCTTTGCACGGCTCACCGTACACGCGTTGCAGGTTGGCGCCGTAGAAGTCGTACCAGCGCCCATTGCCATAACCCCGGCCCTGATCAACGCCATTACCGCCACGGTTGTCACCTTCGCCAAAATGTCTGGCCAAGGGTTCATCAGGTTTAGGCAGGGATTCGAACATGTACTCACGACCCGCCACGTAGGTCTGGTTGACCTGCGGGCTGACGGTGTTCACCCCCAGCGAGTAAAACGGGTGACCTTCAGGCGTGACCAGATACCAGCGGCCATCGCGCTTCTCGGTGCGGAAGAACCCGCTGGCCTTGAAGGCCGGGCCTTTGCTCCAGCCACCGAACTTGTCCAGCGCGGACTTCTCGCGCTCGGCCAGCCAGGTTTTCAGCTGTTGCTGTTCCTTGGCGGCGGCGGATTTCAGTTGTTCGTCGTTGCTGATCTTTTCCGGCCACTTGCTGCGGGTTGATTGCCCGTAGGCGTCGACCAGGTTGCCGTAAACGGCCTGGGTGACCGAATCGCCGTCCTGCACACCGAAGCGTTCGAGCAGCAAGCTCTGCGCGACCTTCGGCTGATCCATCGACAGGCTCACCGAAACCACTTGGCTACGGTCGATCTCACCGCTGCTGCTGGCCAACAGGATCCGTTGACCATCAACCGTCATCGGCATCGGCGGCCCGGCTTTCATGCCTTGACTCAGCGGTGTCGACGCGACGAGCGGTACCAACAAGGTTTGTGCAGGCCCGGCCGGCAGGTCGACGCGGCTGACCAGGGTGCGGCCGTCGTTGCTCTGGATCTGTACGTAGACCGTCACCGCCCAGTCCATTGCGCTCTGCAAACGCAACGTCATCAAGCCCGACTGCGACCAGTCCCAGGCGCCGGCCTGTGGCGTCAAGCGCAAGGTCGGGCGGGCGACCGGGTTGAAGGTCACCCGGCGCAGCACTTCGCCCTCAGGCGTTTGCTCGGCGTTGGCTTGCGGCAGATCAGCGTTTTCTGTGGCGATTTTCACCACGTCGGCAGGACGGACAAAGTTGAACAGAGTCTGCTGACCGGCGGGCGCTGCCAGCAACGGGGCAGCGAAGATCAAGGCAAAAACAGCGGGCAACGAACGGCGGATCATAAGAACGGAGTTCTCCCTAACGACCAATAATGGCCAATGGAAAAGCGATGGCAGAGAGATAGACAACACGGCGGGCAAAACTGCCCACCGTTGTCTCAGGATATTTCACGACGGAAAGGTGGCAACGCATTGAGGATCGCCTTGCCATAGCGCTGGGTGACCAGACGCCGATCAAGCAAAGTGATGGTGCCGCGGTCTTCTTCGGTACGCAGCAGTCGCCCGCAGGCCTGAACCAGCTTCAGCGAAGCATCGGGCACGGAGATTTCCATGAACGGATTGCCGCCACGGGCCTCGATCCATTCCGACAGCGCCGCTTCGACCGGATCATCCGGCACCGAGAACGGGATCTTGGCGATCACCACGTGCTCGCAGTAGGCACCCGGCAAGTCGACCCCTTCGGCGAAACTGGCGAGACCGAACAGCACGCTGGAATCACCGCCATCGACCCGCGCCTTGTGCTTGTTCAGGGTCTCCTGTTTCGACAGGTTGCCTTGAATGAACACTTGCTTGCGCCAGTCGCGATCGAGACCGTCGAACACGTCCTGCATCTGTTTGCGCGAAGAGAACAGCACCAGCGTGCCGCGCGAGCCTTCGACCAGATCCGGCAATTCACGAATGATCGCCGCCGTATGAGCAGCGGCATCGCGCGGGTCGGCTTTCAGATCCGGTACCCGCAGCACGCCGGCATCGGCGTGATGGAACGGGCTCGGCACCACGGCGGTGACGGCTTTTTTCGGCAGGCCGGCACGCATGCGGAAACGGTCGAACGTGCCCAGCGCCGTCAGGGTCGCCGAGGTCACCAGACAGCCGTACGCCACGTTCCACAGGCTGCGGCGCAAGGTTTCCGCTGCCAGAATCGGGCTGGCGTTGACCTCGATGTCAAACAGCGAACCGCTTTCGGCCAATGTCAGCCAACGCGCCATCGGCGGGCTGTCTTCCGGGTCTTCGGCGGTGAATGCGGTCCACAGTTCCCAATTGCCGGAGGCGCGGGACAACAGGCTGCCGAACAGCGGGTACCACTCTTCGGCCTGATTGCTGGCGATGCCGATGTTGACCTCGCCGTCCATGCCTTCCTTGAGCAGGTCAGTCAGGCGCGTGAACAGATCGTTGAGACGGGCAAAGCCCTTTTTCAGCTCGATGCCCATTTCGCGCATGTGTTCGGGAATCACCCCGGCGACGAAACGATGGCGCGGGCGCTCACGGCCCTCGACGTCTTCGCCGGGTTTGAAATCGGCGACCTGCTCGCAGGCGCTGAACATGAATTGTTGCTGGGCCTTGATCTCGCGCGCCAGCTCCGGCACTTGTTCGATCAATTTGCCAAGATCGCCCGGCAGCGGATGCTGGGCCAGCAGTTTGGTCAGGTTCTTCGCGGTGGTTTCCAGCCAGTCGGCGGTGGAACGCAGGCGGGTGTAATGGGCGAAGTGGCCGATGGCCTTGTCCGGCAGGTGGTGGCCTTCGTCGAACACATAAATGGTGTCGCGCGGATCCGGCAGTACCGCGCCGCCGCCCAGCGCCAGGTCAGCCAGGACCATGTCGTGGTTGGTGACGATCACGTCGACCTTGCCCATGCCTTCGCGGGCCTTGTAAAAGGCACACTGGCCGAAGTTCGGGCAATGACGGTTGGTGCACTGGCTGTGGTCGGTGGTCAGGCGCGCCCAGTCAGCGTCTTCCAGCGCATTCGGCCAGCTGTCGCGGTCGCCGTCCCATTTATTGCCGGCGAGCTTTTCGATCATGCTGGTGAACAGCTTCTGACTGGCCTCATCGACCTCGATCTTGAAGCCTTCTTCTTCGAACAACTGCGCCGTAGCGGTTTGCGCGTGGCCTTCCTGCAAAAGCATGTCGAGCTTGGACAGGCACATGTAGCGGCCACGGCCCTTGGCCAGGGCAAAGCTGAAGTTCAGCCCGCTGTTGCGCATCAGGTCGGGCAAATCCTTGTAGACAATCTGCTCTTGCAGGGCCACGGTCGCGGTGGCGATCACCAAGCGCTTGCCGGCCAGTTTCGCGGTGGGGATCGCGGCCAGGCTGTAGGCGACTGTCTTGCCGGTACCGGTGCCGGCTTCCACCGCAACAATTGCGGGGTCGCCACTGCGCCGGCCTTCGTCGTCGGTGTCGATATCCCCGAGGACTTTGGCGATTTCAGCGATCATCAGGCGCTGGCCGTAACGCGGCTTGAGGCTCTTGGCCTCTAGAAAACGCGAATAGGCGCCCTGGATCGTGGTTTTGAGTTCAGTGCTGATCATGGATTGTCGGGCGCAAAAAACGCTGGATAAATTTTCAGTGGTTTCGGATGGCGGCTATCATACCCCGCTAATTAATCCCGCGCAGAACGGAGTGCCCCAATGACACCTTTTAGCCTCGTTTACCCCCTGCATGTCCTGTCCGCTTTAGTCTGGGTCGGCGGCATGTTTTTCGCCTGGATGGTCCTGCGCCCGGCGGCTGTGAAGGCCCTCGACGGCCCTGCCCGCCTGACCTTGTGGGTGGAAGTGTTTCAAGGTTTTTTCCGCTGGGTGTGGGTCGCGGTGATCCTGTTGCCGATCAGCGGCGTGGGCATGTTGCATTTGCAACAGGTCGGCTTTGAGACCGCGCCGAAGTATGTGCAGGTGATGATGGGCTTGTATGTGGTGATGACGGCGCTGTTTATCCGCATTCAGGGGTTGATGCTGCCTGAGCTGCGTAAAGCGGTGGAAGCAAAGGACTGGCCGGCGGGTGCGGCGGTGCTGGGGCGAATTCGCCGGGTGGTGGGGCTTAATCTGATTGTCGGGTTGGTGTTGGTGGCGATTGCGGCGGCTCGGCCGTTATTCTGAAGATAGGGGCAAAGATCAAAAGCCCCTCACCCTAGCCCTCTCCCAGAGGGAGAGGGAACTGAATGGGGGATATTTGAGGGATACGCCGACCTGAACGATTGGCTCTGAATCCATAATCGACTCGGAATTTCAGGTCGATGTATAACGCCAGACATCTCGGTCGGCCCCCTCTCCCTCCGGGAGAGGGCTGGGCGGGCGGCGTTCCGATGAGGGAAAGCTTTACAGGCGCTGCACAGTCACCGCACCCGCCGCCCCCACTGGCCCAGGCTGACCATCAGCCCCGGCCTTGCCGTTCTTGCCGCCATCGGCGCGGTACACCAGGCAGCCCTTGGACTTGCCGCCCTTCCCTGCTTTGCCGCCAACACCCGCCGGGCCACCGTTGCCACCCGCCACATTGACCTTGATCAGCTCAGCCGGAAATTCACGCGGTACTTCCAGCCGCACCAGCGCACCCGGTGCGCCCGGTTGGCCGTCACTGCCGTTACTGCCATCAAAACCATGCCCGGCCGAGCCATAGGTACAGCCCGGGTCTTCACCATTCCCGCCATCGAGGCCGACAAAACCCGGCGCACCGGTGCCGCCACGGGCATCGACCAACAGTTGCGGCGCGTTCAACGCCTTGAATTGCAGATTCAGATTGCGCCCCGCACGGGCAGCTTTTTCATAAGTCCCCGGCGCCCCGCGCGCGGTGATCTGGCTGCCTTCGCTCAGTTCGGCGCGGGCCACTTTCAATTCCAGCGCTTGTTCAGCCGGAACGATCGCAATGCGCGCTTCATGGCCAAGACGCAACTCGCCCACGGTCAGCTCGGTCACGTTGGCGGGAATCAGCAAGGTGCCGTAATCAGCCACATCCAGACGTTCGAGTTGCAAGGTGCTAGTGGTGTTGGGCAAACGCATCAGGGAATTGGTTTCGACGCTGACCACTTGGGCGCAGGCCAATGGGCTGATGAATGCAGCGAGCAAGCAGAGTTTACGCATGGGAAGAAGCCTCCGGAGCGGCCGGGGCCGGGATGGTTTGCAGGTGGAATACGCCGAACAGCAGGATGCGGCCACGATCGCGCCAAGGGTGCGGGCGACCTTTGAGGCTGCGATTGCACAGCAGGACTTCGAGCAGATGGATCAGCAACAACAGACCGCCGGCCAGATTGACCAGCAGATGCAACGGATGTACGAACGGCACCAGTTGATTGGCCAGCACCACGCAGCAGAACAGCAGGGTCAACAACCGCCCCAGCCCCCAGAACACTTTCATACGCTCCCCCGTGTTGCAAATTATTCTTTGGGCGCACAGTAACGGCTTCTGCGGGGGATAAGCCAGAGGGGGAAATGAAAAAACACCGATCGCCTGCCAAATGGCTGCCGAAACGACGCTGATCGTCGCCCGGCAGCTCTAGTCTGCGCCCTACAGACGCTTCCTATCGGTTGATATGCAACTCCACACGACGGTTCTGCGCGCGACCTTCATCGCTGGCGTTATCGGCAACCGGTTCGCTTTCACCGCGCCCTTCACTGGTGAGTTTGTCCGGCGCCAGCCCCTGGCTCAGCAAATACGCGGCGACACTGCTCGCACGCCGTTCCGACAAGGCCTGGTTGTACGCATCCGAACCTTTGCTGTCGGTATGACCGATGACCTTGATGCTCACCACGTCGGCATTGCGCAGTTTATCCATCAGCGTATCGAGCTGGGCTTTCGCCGCCGGGGTCAGGTCAGATTTGTCGAAATCGAACAGCACGTTGCCGGCATCACTGAGGGTAATGACTTCAGTTTGCGGCGCAGGCTCCGGCACTTTTTCCGTGACCGGGTACTGTGGCAGCGGGCAACCACGGTGATCGACCGGGGTATTTTCCGGGGTGTCCGGGCAACGGTCGCGGCGGTCGAATACGCCGTCGTCGTCTTCATCGCCGTCCTGGGCGTAACAGATCAGTCCGCCAGTAAGAATCCCCAGCGCTGCGCCGCCACCGGCCCAGCCGCCACTTTCGAGGGCGCCGAGACCGCCACCGACCAGCCCGCCGATAAGGCTGCAGATCGGCCACGTACGTTGATTGAGGGGTGCAGTGCCATCGCTGTGGGTGGCGCAACCGGTGAGCAAGCTGCCTAGCAGCAGCACCGGCAAGACGGACCTTGAGAAAACAGTCATTGTGAAAGCTCCTGTGTCACCGGCCCATACCGGTTACACAGGAGTAAAGACCCGCATCCGCGACTGCACAAGCCGCAGATGCGAGAGGGGCTTAACGCTGGATTTTGATTTCGGTACGACGGTTTTGCGCACGACCGTCGGCGGTTTTGTTGTCGGCCACTGGCTGGCTTTCACCCATACCGGACACCGAAACGAAACTGGCGCGTGGCACACCCTGCTGGATCAAGTACTCAACCACCGAGTGCGCGCGACGATCCGACAGTTTCTGGTTGTAGGCATCGCTGCCCACGCTGTCGGTATGACCGGTCACGGTCAGTTGCGCCGTCGAGGATTCCTGTTTCAGGCGGGTGGCGACCTTGTCGAGCACTTGCTTGTCAGGGCCGGTCAGCGTGGCTTTATCGAACTGGAAGTGAACATCGCGGATGACAATGGTTTCTTCCTTGACCACTACAGCTTCTTCAACCACCGGCGCAGGGGCTGGTGGAGGGCAACCGTCAGCGTCGACCTGTACGCCTTTAGGCGTACCCGGGCACTTGTCACGACTGTCCGGCACACCATCGCCATCTTCGTCGCCGTCACCGTGTACCCAGCAATAGGCCGCTGCCGTACCACCGACGATCAGCGCGCCGTAGCCCGCCCACGCCGAACTCTCGGTCGCGCCGAGACCGGCACCGACAACACCACCGACCGCCGCACAGGTCGGCCAGTCGGTTTTCTGTAAACCTGCGCAACCCGTCAACACACTGGTTAGCAGAATCAAAGGTAATGCTGTCCGAACTATGCTCATCTGGTTTTCTCCTGAGGGATCGGCTTAGAACCGATTCAGGGAGTAAAGACCGGAGTTTTAATCTCCGCCAGCAATAGGCCACCGCTGTTTGCAAGCGTGTTCACAGGACTTCGGCACATTTGCCGCAAACGGGCGAAACAGGGCTCTTTGCCGCTACCGTCAGGCAGGCTAGTCTTGGCGGTCTGATTGAGGAGCCTTGATGAACGTCGCCATTTCTAAACGAACGCCGCAACAGGCGTTGGCCGCTTTGCTGGATCGTTACGCCCCGGCGCGTCTGCTGCTGATTGGCGCCAGCGAGTTTCCGGCCTTGAATGCCTTTAAAGAGGCACATCCAGATACCGTTGTCGCCCATGCCGCACCGGGCGCACTGCCTGCTGAACTGGCGGCGCAGCGTTTCGACCTGGCGCTGGTGGTCGATTGCCTGGAACATTTGCCCAAGCGCGATGGCCTGAACCTGTTGGGCGGGATTCGCAATCTCAACGCCAGCCGCATCGCCGTGCTGGCGGACCTGTCGGCCAGCGGCTGGCAGGAAACCGACTTCTATTCACTGGCGCTGCAAGCCAGTGAACGTTTTCAACGCGACGAGCAAGTGCTGACCCTGTTCACCTATGATCTGCTTGACTACAAACAAGTCCCCGACTGGCTCAACTCACGGTTCTGGGCCAATCCGGAAAACTTCGGGAAATACTGGTGGTAATGCAATGAGTACAGCCATTTGCCCTTGCGGCAGCGGCAATCTGCTGGAGGCCTGCTGCGGCCATTATCACGACGGCCATCCAGCACCGTGCGCCGAAGCGCTGATGCGTTCGCGCTACAGCGCCTATGTGCTGGGGCTGATTGAGTATCTGGTGGCGACCACCCTGCCCGCCCAGCAGGCGGGCCTGGATCGCCAGTCGATCAGCAACTGGAGCGCTCAGAGCACCTGGCTCGGCCTTGAGGTGGAGAGTTCGGAAGTCTTCGGCGGCCAGCCGGAACACGCCTTCGTCACCTTCACCGCGCGTTGGCATGACAGCCAGGGTGAACACAGCCATCGCGAGCGTTCCTCATTTGTGCAGAACGCCGGGCGCTGGTACTTCATCGACCCGACGGTGCAGTTGAAGCTGGGGCGCAATGACAGTTGCCCGTGCGCCAGTGGGCAGAAGTTCAAGAAGTGCTGTGCGGGGTATTTCGGCGCTTAAGAGCAAAAGATCGCAGCCTGCGGCAGGATTTGCGTTTCCCGTGTAGGCGCTGCCGAAGGCTGCGATCTTTTAGCGGCTAGACTGCCCGCAAAGGGAGTAAAACCATGCTCGGTCGCTGGCGCACACTACATTTTCTGTTTTTGATGCTGATCCTGAACCTCGGCGGTTGCGCGTCGTGGTTCAGCGATGACAGCGTCGATCCCGCCGTGCATCTGGTGAAAGTCGAGGTGGTGCGGGCCAAACTGCTCGAACAGAAATTTATCCTGCACTTTCGCGTCGATAACCCTAACGACAGCGACCTGACCGTACGCGGCATCGAATACCGCATTCATCTGGCGGACATGTTGCTGGCTGAGGGCGAGCATGAACACTGGTTCACCGTCGGGCCGAAACGCAGCGCGTATTTCAAAGTGCCGATCCGCACCAACCTGTGGCCGCGGGTAAAAGACGTGGTGAAAATGCTGAAAAGCTCGAACCAGCAGATTCCCTATCGCTTGCAGGGTGAGATGGAAACCGGTTTATTCATCGCCCACTACGTGCACCTTGAGCGCAATGGCGTGATAATCCCCGCCGATTTAATTCCGGAGCAACACCGATGACCCAGCAACCTCATGTCCATGGCCCTGACTGCAACCACGATCATGACCATCATCACGAGCATGACCATGGCCACGTGCACGGCCCGAACTGCGGCCACGCCCACCAGGAACCGGTGCGCAACGCCCTGAAAGACGTCGGCCGCAACGACCCGTGCCCATGCGGCAACGGCAAGAAATTCAAGAAGTGCCACGGCGCTTGATGCTCTGGGCGAAAAATCACTTCGCCTGACCTGACGCCTTCGCGAGCAGGCTCGCTCCCACAGTTGACCGCGTTCTTTCAGCTGGAATGCAATCCCTGTAGGAGTGAGCCTGCTCGCGATGAGGCCGGCACATGCAACAACGTTGTCGCCTGACAGACCGCTATCGCGAGCAGGCTCACTCCTACAGGTAAGCGGGTTTCTTCAGTTGTAATGCAATCCACTGTGGGAGCTGGCCTGCCAGCGATGGCGGCGGGAGATTCAACAGAGATTTGTCAGCCAGCCGCCAGAATCTGTGCACAGCTGACCACCGTCGCATACTCACCGTGCAAATTCCCCAACGACATCCCGTGCACCTCTTCAGCTGTGCGCAGCGTGCCGAAATAATCAGCCTTGTCGAAGGTAAAGCACGCATCCTCCGCCACCCACGCATCAAACCCCAGATTCCCCGACGTGCGCGCCGTCGATTCCACGGAGTTGTTAGTGGCCACGCCGACGATGACCAATTGCCCGATCCCCGCCTCTGCTAACCGCACCGCCAACCCGGTGGCACAAAACGCATCCGGCACTTGTTTCTGAATCAGCCATTCACCGTCCTGGGGCAAAAACCTTTGCTGAAATTCCACCCCGTCCTGCTCCGGCCAGAACACCGAATCCGGCTCACGCGACAGATGCTGCACATGAATCACCGGTCGCCCGCTACGCCGCCAAAGCCCCAGCAAATCAAGGATTCGCTCTTCCGCCTGCGGATTATTGCGCCGCCCCAAACGTGGCTGCAGGATGCCTTTTTGCTGGTCGATGATGATCAGTGCAGCGTTGCCCTGAAGCTCCATGGCGATTTTTCTCACGCGAGGTCATTGAATTCTGCGCAGTTCAGCATCACCTGTTCTTGTTGAGCAAGCTATCGAACGCACACGGGACGACCTGACGCCGGCGTTTGCTGTCCGCACGCAAGTCCATTTCAGTTTTGGAGTTCTCCATGATCGACCTGTATTACTGGACCACCCCCAACGGCCACAAAATCTCCCTGTTCCTCGAAGAAGCCGGCCTGCCGTACAACGTGCATCCGATCAACATCAGTCAGGGCGAGCAATTCCAGCCGCACTTCCTGAAGATTGCCCCCAACAACCGCATCCCGGCCATCGTCGATCATGAGCCGGCCGATGGCGGCGAGCCGCTGTCGTTGTTCGAATCCGGGGCCATTCTTTTGTATCTGGCGGAGAAGACCGGCAAGTTCCTGCCCAAAGACCTGCGCGGTCGACAAACGGCGCTGCAGTGGCTGTTCTGGCAGATGGGCGGTTTGGGGCCGATGGCCGGGCAAAATCATCACTTCAGCCAGTTCGCCCCGGAGAAAATCCCTTACGCGATCAAACGCTACATCGACGAGACCGCACGTTTGTATGGCGTGCTGAACAAGCAACTCGCCGATAACGAATTCGTCGCCGGAAGCGAATACAGCATTGCCGACATGGCGATTTACCCGTGGATCGTCTCGCACAAGTGGCAGAGCCAGAACCTTGAGGACTTCCCCCATGTGCTGCGCTGGTTCAACCACATCAAGGATCGCCCGGCGACGGTGAAGGCGTATGCACTGGTGCAGAAGATCAATCCACCCAAATCCTGAGGATCGCTGAGGAGCCCTTTGTGGCGAGGGAGCTTGCTCCCGCTGGAGTGCGAAGCGCTCCCAAACCAGACACCGCGATTTATCAGACGAACCGCGATGTCCGGATGACGACTGCTGCGCAGCCGGCGGGAGCAAGCTCCCTCGCCACAGGTTTCCTATAAACGCAGAAATAACTCTGTCGTCCGCTTGCGCGGCACCCTCCTGCTCACTAACGTAGCGCCTTTACTGACGCTACCCCCCGCAGGAGCTTTGCCATGGCCTCGCCAGCCCTCACACATTTTCTTCCCCGGTTCGGCGTTGCCGCAGCAGTGGCCGGTGTTTTGGGCCTGTCCGGTTGCCAGACCTGGAACGCTCAGGACACCCTCCCGCCGACCTCCGGCGTGCAACCGCTCAAGGGTCTGGCGCAGAACGTGTCGGTACGTCGCAATGCCATGGGCATGCCGTTGATCGAAAGCAACACCTTCCACGACGCACTGTTCAGCCTCGGCTACGTCCACGCCAGTGATCGCATCAATCAGATGGTGACCTTGCGCCTGTTGGCGCAGGGCCGTCTGGCGGAAATGTCCGGCGCGTCGATGCTCGACGCCGACCGCTACATGCGCGCGGTCAATCTGAAGAAAAGCGCCGGCGAGCTGTACAAAGCCTCGTCGCCCCGCCTCAAGCGCTTCTTTGAAGTCTATGCGCGGGGCGTCAACGCCTACCTGTTCCGCTACGCCGACAAACTGCCGGGCGACCTCGCCTCCAGCGGCTACAAGCCGGAATACTGGAAACCGGAAGATTCGGCGCTGATTTTTGCTCTGTTGAATTTCAGCCAGTCGGCCAACCTGCCGGAGGAAATTTCCTCGCTGGTACTCGCGCAAACCGTCACCAGCGACAAGCTCGCCTGGCTGACGCCGTCCGCGCCTGACGAAAACCTGCCACTGGCCGAGGCCGACAAGCTGCAAGGGCTCAAGCTCAACGGGCAGATCCCGGGGCTGACCGAGCTGAGCAATGCCAGCCAGCAACTGTCGGCGCTGACCCTGCTCGGCACGACGTCTTCGAACAACTGGGCAATCGCCCCGCAACGCAGCCGCAGCGGCAAGAGCCTGCTGGCCAGCGACGCCCATGGGCCGCTGGCCGCGCCATCGCTGTGGAGCTTCGTGCAGATTCGTGCACCGAAATATCAGGCTGCCGGCGTCACCGTTGCCGGTTTGCCACTGGTCCTCGGCGGTTTCAACGGCAAAGTCGCGTGGAGCATGACCAGCGTGCTCGGCGACAACCAGGATCTGTTTCTGGAAAAAATTCGTCGCCAGGGCAGCAGCCTGACCTACGAGGTCAACGGCAAATGGCAACCGCTGGGCGTACGTAACGAAACCTACTTCGTCAAAGGCCAGCGGCCGATTCGCGAAGCGGTGTACGAAACCCGCCACGGCGCGTTGCTCAACAGCGCTCAAGCCGCGGCGCAAGGCAACGGTTTCGGCCTGGCCTTACAGACCCCGAGCTTCACCGACGACAAGTCGCTGGATGCATTTTTTGATCTGACCCGTGCGCAAACTGTTGAACGCGCCTCGGATGCCAGCCGTGAAATCCGCGCCATTGCCCTGAATCTGGTATTTGCCGACGCGAGTAACATCGGCTGGCAAGTCACCGGCCGTTTCCCGAATCGCCGCGAAGGCGAAGGCTTGCTGCCGTCGCCGGGCTGGGAAGGCCGCTACGACTGGGACGGTTACGCCGACCCGATGCTGCATCCGTACGATCAGGATCCGGCGCAAGGCTGGCTCGGCACCGCTAACCAGCGCGTGATTCCTCACGGTTACGGCATGCAACTGTCGAACTCCTGGGCGGCGCCGGAACGTGGCGAGCGCATGGCGGAACTGGCCGGCAGCGGCAAGCACGACAGCCGCAGCGTGATCGCCATGCAGTACGACCAGACCACCACCTTCGCCGCCAAGTTGAAGAAAGTCTTCGAAGCGCCGGGCATGAAGCAGCCGCTGAAACAGGCGATCGATGCTCTGCCGGAAGCGGATCGCAGCAAGGCGCGCGAAGCGTTCACGCGGTTGATGGCGTTCGACGGCAAGCTCAGCCCGACGTCGGCGGACGCGGCGATCTATGAGCTGTTCCTGCAGGAAAGCATGAAGCAGATCTTCCTCGACGAACTCGGCCCGGAATCCAGCCCGGCGTGGAAAGCGTTTATCGCCAATGGTGATTTGTCCTACGCAGCGCAGGCTGACCATTTGTTGGGACGCGAGGACAGTCCGTTCTGGGATGATCTGCGCACGCCACAGAAAGAAGACAAAGCGGTGATTCTCGCGCGCAGCCTCGCAGCAGCGATCAGCGCGGGCGACAGCCAATTGGGCGGCGACCACCGCGCCTGGCAGTGGGGCAAGCTGCACAGCTATGCCTGGAAGAACAGCAATGGCCAGACCGTGCGCGGACCACTGGCAGCCGGTGGTGATCACACCACGCTGAACACCTCGGCGTTCGCCTGGGGTCAGGATTTCACCACGACGCGCGCGCCGTCCATGCGTTTCATCGTCGACTTCGGCCAGGCCGAACCGCTGATGGGCCAGAACGGTACGGGGCAGTCGGGTAATCCGGTGAGTCCGAATTACCTCAATGGCATCGATGCGTGGTTGAAGGGGCAATACATCGGTTTGCCGATGCAGCCGCAGAACTTTGACCGGGTGTACGGCAAAACTCGTTTGACCCTTACTCCCGGCAAATAAGCTGCAGATCAAAAGCCCCTCACCCTAACCCCCTCCCATAGGGAGAGGGGACTGATTGGGGGTTGCTGCAGACTTACGCCGACCTGAACGAGCATTGCCGAATCTATAATCAACTCGGTTTCTCAGGTCGATGTCACTCGCCAGACACCTCGGTCGCCTCAAAAAGAGAGAGACTGATCGGGGATTGCTGGAGTCATACGCCGACCTGAACGAGCATTGCCGAATCCATAATCGACTCGGTTTCTCAGGTCGATGTCACTCGCCAGACACCTCGGACGGCCCCCTCTCCCTCCGGGAGAGGGCTGGGGTGAGGGTTGCTCTTCAAAGTCGATAGAACTTCCAGACAGGCGCCAGCCTCATAGCTAACAAGCCCCCCATTCTGGTAAGGACATGGACCTTGTTATCGCCCGCCCCGAGGGTCTGTACTGCCCTGCCGGAGATTTCTACATTGACCCGTGGCGCCCCGTCGAGCGTTCGGTCATTACTCATGCCCACGGCGATCACGCCCGTAGCGGCAACCAACATTACCTGGCCAGCAGCGCCAGCGAAGGGATTCTGCGCGCGCGCCTGGGTCAGGACATCAACCTGCAAACCCTCGCCTACGGCCAGCGCCTGACGCACCACGGTGTCACCCTGAGTTTTCATCCTGCGGGCCACGTGCTTGGTTCGGCACAAGTGCGTTTGGAGTACGGTGGCGAAGTCTGGGTAGCCTCCGGTGACTACAAGATCGAACCGGACGGCACCTGCGCCCCGTTCGAACCGGTGCGTTGCCACACGTTCATCACCGAATCGACCTTCGGCCTGCCGATCTATCGCTGGCAGCCACAGGCGCAGGTGTTCAGCGAGATCAACCAGTGGTGGGCGGCCAATATCGCGGCCGGCAAGGCCAGCGTGTTGTTCTGTTACTCGTTCGGCAAGGCCCAGCGGATTCTCCACGGCATCGATGAAACCCTCGGCCCGATCCTCAGCCACGGCGCGGTCGAACCGCTGAACCGGGTCTACCGCGAGGCCGGCGTGTATTTGCCGCCGACGATCTACGCCGGAGACGTGAAAAAGAACGACCCGATCATGCGCCAGGCCTTGGTCATCGCCCCGCCTTCGGCCGGAGGCAGCAGCTGGATGCGCCGTTTTGGCGAGTACAGCGACGCATTTGCCAGCGGCTGGATGCGTTTGCGTGGCACCCGACGGCGGCGCGGCGTTGACCGCGGTTTCGTGCTCTCCGATCACGCCGACTGGCCCGGCTTGCTTTGGGCTATCGAGCAGACCGGCGCGGAACGCGTCATGGTCACCCACGGCTCGATCGGCGTACTGGTGCGGCATCTGCGCGAACAGGGTCTGGATGCCCAGGGGTTCAACACCGAATACGGCGATGACGAAGAAGAAAACCTCGCCACCGAACCGACCATCGCCGAGATGCCCGCATGAAAGCCTTTGCCGAGCTATACGCCGAACTCGACGCGACCACCTCGAGCAACGCCAAACTGGCGGCGATGCAGACTTACTTCGCCCAAGCCGAACCGCATGATGCCGCATGGGCGGTGTACTTTCTGTCCGGTGGCCGGCCCCGGCAACTGGTCCCGGTGAGAATTCTGCGCGAGCTCGCCGTCGAGGTCTCCGGCCTGCAACCGTGGTTGTTCGAGGAAAGCTATCAAGCGGTCGGCGACCTGGCGGAAACCATTTCGCTGGTGCTCGCGGAAAACCCGCACACTTCCGACGCCGGCCTCGCCGAGTGGATCGAAGACAAACTGCTGCCGCTGCGCGGTGAAACCGCGGAATACCTGAGCCGCCAATTGCCTGCGCTGTGGGCGCAACTGGATCGATCGAGCCTGATGCTGTGCATCAAACTGATCACCGGCAGTTTCCGCGTTGGTGTGTCAAAGCTACTGGTCACCCGAGCCCTGGCCTCGATGGCCGGGCTGGACAGCAAGCGTGTGGCGCAGCGTCTGGTCGGTTACACCGATCTGTCCAACCGGCCGAGCGCCGCCAGCTATCTGAAGCTGATTGCGCCTGAATCCAGCGATGAACATGCCCAGCGTGGCGGTCAGCCGTACCCGTTCTTCCTCGCCCATGCCTTGTCGCAACCGGTGGAAGAATTCGAAACGCTGATCGGCCCGGCCAGCGATTGGCAGATTGAGTGGAAGTGGGACGGCATCCGCGCACAAGTGGTCAAGCGTGAAGGCCGGTTGTGGATCTGGTCGCGGGGCGAGGAACTGGTGACCGAGCGCTTCCCGGAACTGGATGTCTTGGTGCACGGCTTGCCCGACGGCACGGTGATCGACGGCGAAATCGTCGTGTGGAAAAGCACGCATCCCCGCACTGAAGACGCTTTCGATCCGCAATCGACCGAACCGCCGGCGGTGCAACCCTTCGCCCTGCTGCAACAACGCATCGGCCGCAAAACCCTCGACAAGAAAATCCTCGAAGACGTGCCGGTGGTGGTGCTCGCCTACGACCTGCTGGAATGGCAGGGTGACGACTGGCGCAACCAGCCACAGATCAAACGCCGCGCGCAGCTGGAAGATGTTATCGCCCGCTGCAACAGCCCGGTACTTTTACCCTCGCCGGTGCTGACCGGCAGCGACTGGCTCGACCTCGCCCGTCAGCGCGAAGCCTCACGGCGACTGGGTGTCGAAGGCATGATGCTCAAGGCACGCGACGCGTTGTATGGCGTCGGCCGGACAAAGGACATGGGCGTCTGGTGGAAGTGGAAAGTCGACCCGTTCAGTGTCGACGCGGTGCTGATTTACGCGCAGCGCGGTCATGGCCGCCGGGCCAGTCTGTACAGCGATTACACCTTCGCCGTGTGGGACGGCCCGCCCGAGTCGAGCCAGCGCGCGCTGGTGCCGTTTGCCAAGGCCTATTCGGGGCTGACCGATGAGGAGATGCGCCAGGTCGACAGCATCGTGCGCAAGACCACCGTGGAAAAGTTCGGCCCGGTCAGCAGTGTGAAACCGAGCCTCGTGTTTGAACTGGGTTTCGAAGGCATTGCCCTGTCGCGGCGGCACAAGAGCGGGATCGCCGTGCGCTTTCCACGGATGTTGCGCTGGCGCCAGGACAAAACCGTGGATGAGGCCGATAGCCTCGCCACCCTGCAGGATCTGCTGGCCTGACCCCTTTTCCCGGGACAGTGTTTTTGGGAACAGCTCACTTGCCTGGATCACCTGTGGCGAGGGAGCTTGCTCCCGCTGGAGGGCGAAGCACTCCCCGGCATTTTTCCAGACATACCTGGATTGCAGGTTATGCGACTGCTGCGCAGCCGAGCGGGAGCAAGCTCCCTCGCCACAGGAAATCACCGTTCCAGGTCGGGTTTTGATCCGAAACAGTGCAACGAAATCGCCATGCCCATTTCCGGGCATGCAATCCTCTTCGACGACCTCTCTCCAACCTTTTAAAACACTTGTTCGGGACTCTGGTTCGGAAATTGCTACTTTCTATAGGTCGTACGCGTTCCAGTAACAATAATTCTGCGCCACAAGCGCTCATATTGGTTCTTAGGGATTGAATAATGAAAAAAGCATTGCTGACCCTTTCTGCACTGGCGTTGTGCATGGCCGCCGGCTCCGCGCTGGCCAAGGAATACAAAGAGCTGCGCTTTGGCGTTGACCCTTCGTACGCACCGTTCGAGTCGAAAGCGGCCGACGGCAGCCTGGTGGGCTTCGACATCGACCTGGGCAACGCGATTTGCGCTGAACTGAAGGTCAAGTGCAAGTGGGTCGAAAGTGACTTCGACGGCATGATTCCGGGCCTCAAGGCCAATAAATTCGACGGTGTGATCTCGTCGATGACCGTGACCCCGGCCCGCGAAAAAGTCATCGACTTCTCCAGCGAGCTGTTCTCCGGCCCGACCGCTTATGTGTTCAAGAAAGGCTCCGGCATCACCGCCGACGTTGCGTCGCTGAAAGGTAAAACCGTCGGTTACGAGCAAGGCACCATTCAGGAAGCCTACGCCAAAGCCGTGCTGGACAAGGCCGGCGTGAAAACCCAGGCCTATCAGAACCAGGATCAGGTGTACTCCGACCTGACCTCCGGCCGTCTCGACGCCGGCATTCAGGACATGCTGCAAGCCGAACTGGGCTTTTTGAAGTCGCCACAGGGCGCCGACTATGACGTCAGCAAGCCAGTCGACAGCGAATTGCTGCCAGCCAAAACCGCTGTCGGTATTAAGAAAGGTAACACTGAGCTGAAAGCGCTTTTAGATAAAGGTATCAAAGCGTTACACGATGACGGCAAATACGCCGAGATTCAAAAGAAACACTTTGGCGATCTGAATCTGTACAGCGGCAAATAATGCCCCGGCGCCCATCCTCGATGGGCGCCTTTTCCATCCGCTCAGGTTGCTGATTTATGTTCGAAAACCTCTTACAAAATCTGGGGCTTGCAGCCTTCAGCCTCAAGGGTTTTGGCCCTTTGCTGTTGGAAGGCACCTGGATGACCATCAAATTGTCGGCGTTGTCGCTGCTGGTGGCCGTGTTGCTCGGCCTGCTCGGCGCCAGTGCCAAGCTGTCAAAAGTCAAACTGGTGCGCCTGCCCGCCCAGCTCTACACCACGCTGATTCGCGGGGTGCCGGACCTGGTGCTGATGCTGCTGATTTTCTACAGCCTGCAAACCTGGCTGACGACCCTGACCGATTACCTGGAATGGGAATACATCGAAATCGACCCGTTCAGCGCCGGGGTGCTGACCCTCGGCTTCATTTATGGCGCGTATTTCACCGAAACCTTCCGTGGCGCGATCCTCGCCGTGCCGCGCGGTCAGGTGGAAGCCGCCACCGCGTATGGCCTCAAACGCGGCCAGCGCTTTCGCTTCGTGGTGTTCCCGCAAATGATGCGTTTCGCCCTGCCGGGCATCGGCAACAATTGGATGGTGATGCTCAAGGCCACCGCGCTGGTGTCGATCATCGGTCTGGCCGATCTGGTCAAAGCCGCGCAGGACGCCGGTAAAAGCACTTATCAACTGTTCTACTTCCTGGTCCTCGCCGCGTTGATCTATCTGCTGATCACCAGTGCCTCGAACGTCATTCTGCGCTGGCTCGAACGCCGCTACGCCGCCGGTGCCCGGGAGGCCGTACGATGATCGAACTTCTGCAGGAATACTGGCGCGCCTTCCTCTATACCGACGGCCAGAACATCACCGGGCTGGCGATGACGATGTGGCTGCTCAGCGCCTCGATCTTCTTCGGTTTCCTTGTATCGATTCCATTGTCGATCGCGCGGGTTTCGCCGCACTTCTACATCCGCTGGCCGGTGCAGTTCTACACCTACCTGTTCCGTGGCACGCCTTTGTATATCCAGCTGTTGATCTGCTACACCGGGATCTACAGCCTCGCCGCCGTGCGTGCGCAGCCGCTGCTCGACAGTTTCTTTCGCGATGCGATGAACTGCACGATCCTCGCCTTCGCCCTGAACACCTGCGCCTACACCACGGAAATTTTCGCCGGGGCGATCCGCAGCATGAACCACGGCGAAGTCGAAGCGGCCAAGGCTTACGGCCTGACCGGCTGGAAGCTCTACGCCTACGTGATCATGCCTTCGGCGCTGCGCCGTTCGTTGCCGTATTACAGCAACGAAGTGATCCTGATGCTGCACTCGACCACCGTGGCCTTCACCGCGACCATCCCCGACATCCTGAAAGTTGCACGGGACGCCAACTCGGCTACCTTTCTGACCTTTCAGTCGTTCGGCATCGCCGCGCTGATCTACCTGACCATCACCTTTGCGCTGGTCGGCCTGTTCCGCCTTGCCGAACGCCGATGGCTGGCCTTCCTCGGGCCGACTCACTAGGCCCAGCTCAGGAATAAAGAGATAAACAATGCGCCACCTGATTCATGACTTGCTGGCCCCGCTGCCGGGGACCGCACGACAGATCCACAGCTTCCACTTCGGCCCGGAGCAGGCCAAGGGCAAGGTCTACATCCAGTCCTCGCTGCACGCCGATGAACTGCCCGGCATGCTCGTGGCCTGGCACCTCAAGCAGCGTCTGACGGAGCTGGAAGCCGCCGGGCGCCTGCGCAGCCAAATCGTGCTGGTGCCGGTGGCGAACCCGGTCGGCCTCGAACAAGTGCTGATGGACGTGCCGCTGGGCCGCTACGAACTGGAGAGCGGGCAGAACTTCAACCGCTGGTTCGTCGATCTCAGCGAAGAAATCGGCAACGCCATCGAGGGCAAGCTGAAGGATGACCCGCAGCACAACCTCGAACTGATCCGCACGCATCTGCGCGACGCCCTCGCCCGCCAGACCGCCAGCACGCAACTGCAATCCCAGCGTCTGACCCTGCAACGGTTGGCCTGCGACGCTGACATGGTGCTGGACTTGCACTGCGATTTCGAGTCCGTGGTGCACCTCTACACCACGCCCGAAGCATGGCCGCAGGTCGAACCGCTGGCGCGCTATATCGAAGCCCAGGCGAGCCTGCTCGCCACCGACTCCGGCGGTCAGTCGTTCGACGAATGCTTCACCCTGCTGTGGTGGCAATTGAAGGAGCGCTTCGGCGAACACTTCGAGATTCCGCTGGGCAGTTTCTCGGTGACCGTCGAGTTGCGCGGCCAGGGCGACGTTACCCATCCGCTGGCCAGTCGCGACTGCCAGGCGCTGATCGATTACCTGATCCAGTCCGATGCGATTGTCGGCGAGACCAAACCGCAACCGCCGTTGCCGTTCCCCGCCACGCCGCTGGCCGGTGTGGAACCGGTGACCACCCCGGTCGGTGGTCTGCTGGTGTACACCGCCACGGCGGGGCAATACCTCGAAGCCGGACAACAGATCGCTGAAATCATCGACCCGATCCACGATCGGGTCACCCCCGTTCATTGCACCAGCGCCGGCGTGATGTACGCCCGCTCGCTGCGACGCATGGCCACTGCCGGCATGGTCATCGCCCACGTCGCGGGCGCTGAAGCCTATCGCAGCGGCTACCTACTTTCGCCTTGAGGATGTCTGTCCCATGTACAAACTGACCGTTGAAGGCCTGCACAAAAGCTATGGCGACCATCAGGTGCTCAGAGGCGTTTCGCTCAAGGCCAAGACCGGCGACGTGATCAGCCTGATCGGCGCCAGCGGCTCGGGCAAAAGCACCTTTTTGCGCTGCATCAACTTTCTCGAACAACCCAACGACGGCGCCATGAGCCTCGATGGCCAGGCGATCCGCATGGTCACCGACCGCCACGGCATGCACGTCGCCGACGCCGATGAACTGCAACGTCTGCGCACGCGCCTGGCGATGGTGTTCCAGCATTTCAACCTGTGGAGCCACATGACTGTGCTGGAAAACATCACCATGGCCCCGCGCCGGGTGCTGGGCTGTAGCAAACAGGAAGCCGACGATCGTGCGCGGCGTTATCTGGACAAGGTCGGCCTGCCGGCGCGGGTGGCGGATCAATACCCGGCGTTTCTCTCCGGCGGGCAGCAACAGCGCGTGGCGATTGCCCGGGCGCTGGCGATGGAGCCGGAGGTGATGCTGTTCGATGAACCGACTTCGGCGCTTGATCCGGAATTGGTGGGGGAAGTGCTGAAGGTGATTCAGGGGCTCGCCGAAGAAGGCCGGACCATGATCATGGTGACCCATGAGATGAGCTTCGCCCGGAAGGTGTCGAGCCAAGTGCTGTTTCTGCATCAAGGTCTGGTGGAAGAAGAAGGTGCGCCCGAGGATGTACTCGGCAACCCGAAAAGCGAACGCCTGAAGCAATTCCTCAGCGGCAACCTGAAATAACGCCGCCGTGCGGCTCATGTAGGAGCTGCCGAAGGCTGCGATCTTTTGATCTTGCTTTGTAGAGATCAAGATCAAAAGATCGCAGCCTTCGGCAGCTCCTACACGGTCACCCTGATTAAACCTTTCGCCCACTGATGTGGTCACTGGAAGAACCCCCTCCAGAACGCGCGCAGCCCGCATGGCGAAATCCTCCGACCTGGCAAAAATCTGGTTCAGCGCCCGCAACTGGAAGCCGTTCGCCTTTCAGAAACAGGTCTGGACAGCGGTCAAAAACGGCGAATCCGGTTTGCTCCACGCCAGCACCGGCGCCGGTAAAACCTATGCGGTGTGGTTCGCCGCGCTCAATCGCTTTGCCAAACCCGCCGCTGTCGTTGAAAGCCCACGCAAACGCAAACCACCGGCCGAACCACTGACCGTCTTGTGGATAACGCCCATGCGCGCCCTCGCCGCCGACACCGCGCGCGCCTTGCAAGCGCCGGTCGATGACTTGCAGATCCCGTGGAGCATTGGCCTGCGCACCGGCGACACCAGCAGCAGCGAGCGCGCCCGGCAGAGCCGACGCCTGCCGACCACGCTGATCACCACCCCGGAAAGCCTGACCCTGCTGCTCGCCCGCGCCGATGCACAAGTGGCGCTGTCGAGCCTGCGCATGATCGTCGTCGATGAATGGCACGAATTGCTCGGCAACAAGCGCGGCGTGCAATTGCAATTGGCCCTGGCCCGCCTCCGGCATTGGCAACCCGAATTGATCGTCTGGGGTGTGTCGGCCACCCTCGGTAATCAATCCCACGCCGAACAGGTGCTGATCCCACAGGGCGGCGGCATCAGCATTCAGGGGCAAAGCGAAAAAACGCTTAAGGTCGATACCCTCCTCCCACCGGCCATCGAGCGTTTTCCTTGGGCCGGGCATATCGGTCTGAAGATGCTGCCGCAGGTCGTTGCCGAACTGGATGCCTGCGCCAGCACCTTGGTGTTCACCAATACGCGGGCGCAATCGGAAATCTGGTATCAGGCGCTGCTAGAACAGCGGCCGGACTGGGCCGGGTTGATCGCTTTGCATCACAGTTCGTTGTCACGCGATACCCGTGACTGGGTGGAAAAAGCCTTGAAGGATGGGCAACTGAAAGCCGTGGTCTGCACCTCAAGCCTGGACCTGGGCGTGGATTTCCTGCCGGTCGAGCGCGTGCTGCAAATCGGTTCGGCCAAAGGCGTCGCGCGTTTGATGCAACGTGCCGGGCGCTCCGGTCATGCCCCGGGGCGCACGTCGCGGGTGACGCTGGTGCCCACTCACAGCCTAGAGTTGATCGAGGCGGCCGCCGCCCGTGACGCCGTCGAACAGCGGCGCATTGAACCACGTCAGTCACCGCACAAACCGCTGGATGTGCTGGTCCAGCATTTGGTCAGCATGGCCCTCGGTGGCGGATTTTTACCCGATGAGTTGTACGAAGAAGTCCGCGGCGCCTGGGCCTATCGCGACCTGACAGCTGCCGAATGGGCCTGGGCGCTGGCTTTCGTACGCCATGGCGGAATGTCTCTGACAGCCTATCCGGATTACCGCCGGGTCGAGCCAGACGAACACGGTATCTGGCGGGTGCCGGATGCGCGCTTGGCACGGCGCCATCGCATGAGCATCGGCACTATCGTCAGCGACGCGAGCATCCATCTGAAATTCTGGAGCAAGGGCGGCGGTGGCAAACAGTTGGGCAGTGTCGAGGAAGGTTTTATCGCGCGGCTCAAACCCGGTGACGGTTTTCTCTTCGCCGGGCGTTTGCTGGAGTTGGTGCGGGTGGAAAACATGACCGCTTACGTCAAACGCAGCACCGCGAAAAAAGCCGCCGTACCGCGCTGGAATGGCGGGCGGATGCCACTTTCCAATGAACTTGCCGCTGCCGTCGTCAGTCGTTTCAGCGCGGCCGCGCAGGGTGAGTTTGTCGGGCCGGAAATGCACGCACTGCGGCCATTACTGGAAACGCAGATGCGCTGGTCTGGCTTGCCCAGCGCCGAAAACCTGTTGGCCGAAGTGCTGAAATCCCGCGAAGGCTGGCACCTTTTCCTCTACCCGTTTGCCGGGCGCCAGGTGCATCTGGGGCTGGCGAGCCTGCTGGCCTGGCGTGTCAGCCAGCGCCAGCCCGTGACCTTCTCGATTGCGGTGAATGATTACGGTCTGGAATTGCTCAGCGCTACACCCGTCGATTGGACTGAGCATTTGAATGCACAGCTGTTCAACGCCGATCACCTGTTGAAGGATGTGCTGGCCAGCCTCAACGCAGGTGAATTGGCGCTGCGCCGCTTCCGTGAAATTGCCCGGATTGCCGGTTTGGTCTTCGCCGGTTACCCCGGTGCGCCAAAAAGCACCCGGCAGGTACAGGCGTCCAGCGGTCTGTTTTTCGAAGTGTTCAAACAATACGACGCCGATAACCTGTTGCTGGCCCAGGCCGGGGAAGAAGTCTTACGAGAAGAATTGGATATTCAACGTCTGGAACAGACACTGGAGCACATCAACCGGATGAAACTCGACGTGCATCAGATAAAGCGTCCTACACCTTTGGGTTTTCCACTGCTGGTGGAACGCATGCGCGAAAGCATGAGCTCAGAGAAACTGGCTGACCGCATCAGACGTATGGTCGGTGACCTGGAAAAATCCGCCGACAAGGGCAACTCCCGATGAGCGCGCCCTACCCGGTGCGCCTCGCGGGTGAAGACCTCTGGCTGCTGCCGGAAAAAGCGCTGTACTGGCCGGCGCAGCAGGCCTTGCTGATTGCCGACGTGCATTTCGGCAAAGCCGCCGCTTACCGCAGCCTCGGTCAACCGGTCCCGCAAGGCACCACGGCGAGCAATATCGCGGTGATTGATCGATTGCTGGCGAAACTGCCCTGCCGCCAGTTGATATTTCTCGGCGATTTTCTGCACGGGCCCGGCTCCCATGCAGCGGGCACGCTAAACGCTCTGGCGCAATGGCGCGCGCGTCATGCCGAGCTGCCAATGACGCTGATTCGCGGCAACCACGACAAACGGGCGGGCGATCCGCCTGACTCGTTGAACATCCGCGTCGTGCCCGAACCGCTGTTGATCGGGCCATTCGCCTTGCAACATGAACCGGACCCGCATCCTGAACGACACGTGCTGGCCGGGCATGTGCATCCGGTCTATCGGCTGCATGGCAGGGGTCGACAAAGCTTGCGTCTGGCGTGTTTCAGGCTCAGCGAAAGCATTAGCCTGTTGCCGGCCTTTGGCGCGTTTACCGGGGGCTATCCGGTCGAGAAGGAGGATAGCTGCAGGATTTTCGTCATCGGTGACAACGAAATATGGCCAGTCAGTTGAAATCTGGGTAGACCTCAGCTGACTGGCCATTCATTTTCAATGCAGATCAGGCAACCGGTGCCGGTGGTGGCTCGTCCGGAAGCGTCGGTTCGCCCGGCTCGGTCGGTTGTTCGTTGGGGGTATCGGGATCGGGCTGTCCGGGAATTCCGCCGGCCATGCTCAGTGGCGGATGCGCCAACAAGGACCAGGCCAATACGCCAATCTGATTGGGCTCGAGCCTTGCCAGTTCGGCAGTGATTTGCGGATCGATCTTCATAGGGCACTCCTCGGCGAAGGCCCGCTTTGCCAAAAGCAAAAACGGGCAGTACACCCCATAGAGTGTCTGCCCGCCAAAGAATTCCCGCGATCTGTCGAATGGACCGATCAGGTGCGCGGCAAGGTCACGCCGCGCTGGCCCTGGTACTTGCCGCCGCGATCCTTGTAGGACACTTCACATTCCTCGTCGGATTCGAGGAACAGCATCTGTGCCACGCCTTCGTTGGCGTAAATCTTCGCCGGCAGGTTGGTGGTGTTGGAAAATTCCAGGGTCACGTGACCTTCCCACTCAGGTTCGAGCGGTGTGACGTTAACGATGATGCCGCAACGCGCGTAGGTGCTTTTACCCAGGCAGATGGTCAGCACGTTACGCGGAATACGGAAATATTCGACGGTGCTGGCCAGGGCGAAGGAGTTCGGCGGAATGATGCAGACGTCGCTGTGGACGTCGACGAAACTGCCCGGATCGAAATTTTTCGGGTCGACGATGGACGAGTTGATGTTGGTGAACACCTTGAAGTGGTTGGTGCAGCGCACGTCGTAGCCGTAGCTCGACACACCGTAGGAGATCACTCGGCTGTCATCGCTGCCGCGCATCTGGCGCTCGACGAACGGTTCGATCATGCCGTGTTCCTGCGCCATGCGGCGAATCCACTTGTCCGATTTGATGCTCATGGCGGGGGTGTCCTGAATAGCGAGGTGGAAAAATTCTGTCCCGCATCTTACCGGGCGCGCCGCCGGGTTCAAAGTGCGGGCTGCAATTCTCGCCGAACACCCATGAAATACGGGCTTTGGCGACGAACCGTCACACCGCCGATCCCGAAAACAGAGAAACCTTCGCAAGAAGCATTGGCACTTCTCGGAAACTGGGTTAAGGTGGCGTCACTGTGTTGCTTGTGTCACTGAGAATCTCTACACGATATGTTGAATTTCGATCCAACCATCTACAAGAATTTTTCCTGCTCTTTGCACTCAGTCTCGGCCAGGGTTCTTCCTGAGTCGCAGTTATCTTTGTTCAAGGAGTTACACCATGTCTAATCGCCAAACCGGTACCGTTAAGTGGTTCAACGATGAAAAAGGCTTCGGCTTCATCACTCCACAATCCGGTGACGACCTGTTCGTTCACTTCAAAGCTATCCAATCCGACGGCTTCAAAAGCCTGAAAGAAGGCCAACAGGTTTCTTTCATCGCTACCCGCGGTCAGAAAGGCATGCAAGCTGAAGAAGTACAAGTTATCTAACTTGTAGCTTCTTTAGAAAAGAGCCCCGCCCTTAAAAGCGGGGCTTTTTTGTGGGCGTCTGTTTTGTACAGGCAAAAAAAATCGCAGCCGGCAAGGCTGCGATTTTTTTGTGGATGGCTTACCAGGCCACGCCAAACCCCGCGGTGTAACGGGTCTTGCTCAAGTCCGCATCATTGGTGCCGCTGATGATGTCACGCTCAGCCTTGAGATTGAGCGAGGCCCAATCGGTGACCTTGTAGCGCAAGCCCATCTCGGCATCCAGCGCGTAATCGGCAACACCCGACAGCGGCTTGCCCACCTCACCGTTAGTGAAGAACTCGACCTTCTTGCCAATCAGGTAACGGTTGTAATCCCACTTCATGGCGACAGAATAGAAGTTGTCCTTGCTGCCATCGCGATACTCGTAGTCGGTGCGGTTAAGCAGCGAGCCCAGCGAGAACGCTCCCAGCTCATCATCCCAGAACTGGTAGCCGGGACCGGTACCGACCACACGCTGACGGGCCAGCTCTTCGATGTGATCACGCTTGTAGTTCAGACGGCCTTGCCAAAACCATTTATCGGTCATGAAGCGGTCGAGTGCGTATTCGGCGCGCCAGTTGTCGGTGGTGGTCTCGTCGTCCTGCACTTCGCGGTTGTACTCGCCTTCGGCGGTATGACGCCAGCGACCATGACGCGCCGTGGTCTTGAAGCCGATATCGTAGTCATCGGTGTCTTTCTCGGCGCGCTGATAATCCAGTGCCAGGTCGACATTGCCCTTCCAGACCAGATCCTCGACTACCGGTTTCGGCTTGAGAATCTGCTGAATGCTCGCCAGTTCAACGGTTTTCGGCGCCTCACCGTTGGCCAGAGTGACCTTGCCATCTTCAGCAGCCGTCAACGATTTGGAGACTTCACCGCTGTAGGCATCCTGCTTGACCAGCAGGTGCTGATCGCTGTCCAGCGTCTTGACCTCTTTCCAGTCAATGGTGACCGCACCGGCGTATTTGGTCTGGATCAACAGCTTGCCGCCATCGAATACGGTGATGGTGCCGCTCAACTTGTCACCGTTCTTCAACCAGACGGTGTCGGCAAGCAGGGGCGTGGACGCACTGAGAACAGCAAGGCACAGCAAGGATCTGGACAACATAAGCAAATCTAAGGCTCAAGTTTGCGAAAAGGTCGGCATTATCCGTAGGAATAAGACCCTGACAAGGACTGACCGGACTATTTCCGATGAGTTCATTTCTCAATTGCGCGATCACCGATTACTCTGAAAGCCATCAAACTGTTCATGCTCAGGAACCGTGTACGTGACAGACCCGCTCGACAGCGTTGAAAACGATGCGCAAATCCGACGCACGGCGCTTTATTCGACGCTCGCCCAAGTGCCCAAAGGCAAAGTCGTCAGCTATGGTCAGTTAGCCGAGCTGGCCGGGTTGGGGCGCGCCGCCCGCTGGGTCGGTCGCACCTTGAGTCAGTTGCCCGGCGATACCAAACTGCCTTGGCACCGCGTACTGGGCGCTGGCGGTCGGATCAGCCTGCCGGTCGGCAGCCCGTCCGGCGATGAACAACGGGCGCGATTGCGCATGGAAGGCATCACCGTCCGGAACAATCGTGTGGATATTCAGCGCCATGGCTGGCGTCCGGTAGAGCACAGCGGTTAGAGTGCGCGCTTTGTTTTCGCAATCTTGAGGCAGACTTCAGCCCATGCCCCGTAAAACCTGGCGCGCCGCGCTAGCCGCTTATGCCAGTCCTTCGACGCTCGTGCTGTTGTTGCTCGGTTTCGCCGCCGGCCTGCCGTACATGCTGGTGTTCTCTACGCTTTCCGTCTGGCTGCGTGAAGCCGGTGTCGCCCGTGAAACCATCGGCTACGCCAGTCTGATCGGCCTGGCCTACGCGTTCAAATGGGTCTGGTCACCGCTGCTCGACCAATGGCGCCTGCCGTTGCTGGGCAAACTCGGCCGTCGCCGTTCATGGCTGGTGCTCTCGCAAGCGCTGGTGATCCTCGGCCTGATCGGCATGGGTTTCTGTGATCCGCAGAAGCATCTGTCCTGGCTGATCGCCATTGCCGTCGTCGTTGCCTTCGCCTCCGCCACTCAAGATATCGCGGTGGACGCCTATCGCCTGGAAATCGCCGAAGACAACCGTCAGGCCGCCCTCGCCGCCAGTTATATGTCCGGGTATCGCGTAGCGGCGCTGCTGGCTACCGCTGGCGCGCTGTTCTTCGCTGAGGGCTTCGGGTCTACCGGGTTCAATTACAAGCACTCAGCCTGGGCCGGTACGTACGCGCTGTTCGGCGCATTGATGATTCCCGCGCTGCTGACCACGCTGCTCATGCGCGAGCCGCCGGTGCCGCTGCGCACGCAGTTGCAGGCCGGTCGCTATACATTCATGCATCAGTTGATGTCGGTGTTCGTGCTGATCGTGTTGCTGGTCTCCGTGCCAGCGATGTTCACTCAGCTCTACAACACCGATTTCGCCAGCGTTTTGTTCGGCGGCATGAGCCCGCTCGACCTGCTGCTCGAAGACCGCGCCTTTCTGCGCGCCATTCTGTATACGCTGCTCACCGGTCTGTGCCTGTCGACCATGGGGCGTCGCGGCCTCGCCCCGGTGCTGACGCCGGTCAACGACTTCATTCTGCGCTATCGCTGGCAGGCGCTGCTGTTGCTCGGCCTGATCGCCACGTATCGAATGTCAGACACGGTGATGGGCGTCATGGCCAACGTGTTCTACATCGATCAGGGTTTCACCAAGGATCAGATCGCCAGTGTCAGCAAGATCTTCGGCCTGATCATGACGCTGGTCGGTGCCGGCATGGGTGGCCTGCTGATCGTGCGCTTCGGCATTCTGCCGATTCTGTTTATCGGCGGCGCAGCCTCGGCAGCCACCAACCTGCTGTTCGTGATGCTCGCTGACATGGGCCCGAACCTGCAGATGCTGATGGTGACCATTTCCCTCGACAACTTCAGCTCGGGCCTGGCGACGTCGGCGTTCGTTGCCTACCTGTCGAGCCTGACCAACCTGAAGTTCTCGGCCACGCAATACGCCCTGCTCAGCTCGATCATGTTGCTGCTACCGCGCCTGATGGGTGGCTATTCCGGCGTGATGGTGGAGAAATTCGGTTACCACAGCTTCTTCCTGATCACCGCCCTGCTCGGTGTGCCGACGCTGATACTGATCGCCCTGCACTGGTTTCAGGAAAGCCGCCGCGAAGGCCCGACGCCAACGCCCGAGCCTGTACCGACGCCGGCTACAGAAGAGTCGTAAGACGTTTCACCAACGGCAGGAGGATTCCTGCCGTTGGCCCCCTCCTCCGGCCACACTTCTGTACGTCAGCAAAACTCGCCGGTACACTGCTCCGTCATTTCCAGTCATAGCAACCGACAACGGCCAACCATGCGCACCAGTCAATTTTTGCTCGCCACACAGAAAGAAACGCCTTCCGATGCGGTCGTGATCAGCCACCAGCTGATGCTGCGCGCCGGCATGATCCGCAAACTCGCCTCGGGCCTGTACACCTGGCTGCCCATGGGTCTGCGGGTAATGCGCAAGGTTGAAGCGATCGTTCGCGAAGAGATGAACGCTGCCGGTTCTCTCGAAGTGTTGATGCCGAGCACCCAACCGGCCGAGCTGTGGCAGGAATCGGGGCGCTGGGAAGAGTACGGCCCTGAGCTGCTGCGCATCAAAGACCGCCACGGTCGCGACTTCTGCGCGGGCCCGACCCACGAAGAAGTGATCACCGATCTGATGCGCAACGAGTTGAGCAGCTACAAACAGCTGCCCATCAACCTGTACCAGATCCAGACCAAATTCCGTGACGAAATCCGCCCACGCTTTGGTTTGATGCGCGGTCGCGAGTTCATCATGAAGGACTCGTACTCCTTCCACGCTGATCAGGCGTCGCTGCAGATCACCTATGACCGCATGCATGAAGCCTACTGCAACATCTTCACGCGTCTGGGCCTGAAATTCCGTCCGGTTGAAGCCGATAACGGTTCGATCGGTGGTGCCGGTTCGCACGAATTCCACGTACTGGCCGAGTCCGGCGAAGACGACATCGTCTTCAGCAATGGCTCCGACTACGCGGCGAACATCGAAAAAGCCGAAGCGGTGCCGCGTGAAACGTCGCGCCCTGCTCCGACCGAAGAGCTGCGCCTGGTCGATACGCCAGACACCAAAACCATCGCGGCGCTGGTGGAAAAATTCAATCTGCCGATTGAAAAGACCATCAAGACCCTGATCGTGCACGCCGAAGAAGAAGGCAAGCTGATCGCACTGGTCATCCGTGGCGACCACGAGCTCAACGAAATCAAGGCTGCCCAGCAACCTGGCGTGGCCAGCCCGCTGGTCATGGCCAGCGATGCCGAACTGCGTGACGCCATTGGCGCCGGCGCCGGTTCGCTCGGTCCGCTGAACCTGCCACTGCCAATCATCATCGACCGCTCGGTCGAGCTGATGAGCGACTTCGGTATCGGCGCGAACATCGACGACAAGCACTACTTCGGCGTGAACTGGGAGCGTGATCTGCCGGTTCCGACTGTCGCAGACCTGCGTAACGTGGTCGCCGGCGATCCAAGCCCGGACGGCAAAGGCACCCTGGAAATCAAGCGCGGCATCGAAGTCGGGCACATCTTCCAGCTGGGCAACAAGTACAGCAAGGCGATGAAGTGCGAAGTGCTGGGCGAGAACGGCAAGCCGGTGACCCTGGAAATGGGTTGCTACGGTATCGGCGTATCCCGCGTGGTGGCTGCGGCCATCGAGCAGAACAACGACGAAAACGGCATCATCTGGAGCGACACCCTGGCGCCGTTCCAGATCGCCCTGGTACCGCTGCGTTATGAAACCGAGCAGGTGCGCGAAGCCACCGACAAGCTGTACGCCGAACTGACGGCGGCCGGCTTCGAAGTGCTGCTGGACGATCGCGACAAGAAAACCAGCCCGGGCATCAAGTTCGCGGACATGGAGCTGATCGGCATTCCACACCGGATCGTGGTCAGCGACCGCGGCCTCGCCGAAGGCAATCTGGAATACAAGAGCCGTACCGAGCCGGAAGCGCAAGCGCTGCCGGTCGCCGATGTGGTGTCCTTCCTTCAGGCCCGTATCCGCCGCTGAAACCAGATAGAGACGTCATGTTCAAGCGAAACACCTTAGGCCTCGGAGGCACCGCCCTGTGCGGTGCCCTGCTGGTCAGCGGCTGTGCCAATCACATGTCACAACGCAGCGAGCACGAAGAGCGGGTCGAGCGAAAACTGCTCGACCACAGCCTGCAGATCGATGTCGGTGAGCCCAAGGAACTTGAGCTGCCGCAACGACGCGTGAAGATCAACGAGCAGAAGACCTTCGAAGTCACCGAGTTCGAAGTGACGCGTCGCTACGACCGCTACACGCCTTACCAACCCTGGCGGGAAGTCTATGAGATTCCGCTGGGCGCGGTAGCCGTGGTGGGTGGCATCGGCGCCAACGTGGTCAATGTGTTCGCCCTCGGCAACTTGCCGGACAGCGTCACCAGGGACTGGCTGAGCTATGGTTTTGCCGGGCTCAACCCGTTCATGAACGCGCAGTCCAACGGTCGTGCGCAACAGAACCTGGCCGGCATTGATGAAGTCCAGCGCGACAAGCGCACGGAGTATTCGAGCCTGCCGTGGAGCGAGCGTCCGGTACAGGTCAAGGCTGGCAAACAGACCTTCGACATGACCACCGATCGTAACGGTGTGCTGCGCCTGAACCTGCTCGACAGTCCATTTGCCGAAAATGACCTCAATCATGTCGGCAAACTGCAGATCAGCGTCGAAGACGCCAAGGATGACGTGCACTCTGACTCATCGCTGATGATCAGCAGTCGTCTGCGCGGCAAGTTGCTGGAAGCGCACGGGCTGATCTATGACGATCTGGAAGACGACGAAGTGAGCCAGTGGGTGCACCGGGTCAAACGCCTGTCGGAACTGGGTCTGGAAGAAGAAGCCAGCGAACTGGAACAAAGCCTGATCGAACTGACGCGAAACGATCCTGAGTTGCAGGCTGAGTTTCTCAAGTCGCTGACCAAGGATGCCGGGCGTCTGGTGGCTGATCCAGGGCCGAACTGACAGCTAAAAGCTTCGTCGGAACGCCGCCCGGAGCAGGCTCGCTCCCACAGGGGATTGGTGAACAACACAATCCAATGTGGGAGCGAGCCTGCTCGCGAAGAGGCCCTGAGACACACCGGAAAACTACCGCTCAAACAACTCCATCTGCTCAAACCCGCCGCGCAAATCCTCAAGCCTCACCCCAACCCCCAACAACCGCACCGGTTTGCCGCCGCGATTGAACGCCTGCGTCAGCATCAACTGATAACTGCCCAGATCCCGCCCTGCCCCGGCCTGCTCAAGTGTCGTCTGGGTAAAGTCATGAAACTTCACTTTGACGAACGGCTTGCCCGGTCGATAACTGCTGTCGATCCGCGCCATACGGGTTTTCAGGGTTTCCAGCAGCTCTGGCAGTTTGTCGAGACAACTGCGTAGATCCGGCAGATCAACGTCGTAGGTATTTTCCACGCTGATCGATTGACGCCGACTGTCGTTATGCACCAGCCGATCATCGATCCCACGGGCCAGACTCCACAGTCGCTCGCCAAAACTGCCGAATTCGCGCACCAGCGCCAGCTTGTCCCACTCGCGCAGGTGTTGGCAGTCGACGATGCCGAGTTTGCCGAGCTTGTCGGCGGTGACCTTGCCGACGCCGTGCAACTTGCTCACCGGCAAACCGCTGACAAAGTCCTCGACCTGATCCGGCGTAATCACGAACAAGCCGTTGGGCTTTTTCCAGTCACTGGCAATTTTTGCCAGAAACTTGTTCGGCGCCACGCCCGCAGACACGGTGATGTGCAATTGATTGGAGACCCGCCGGCGAATGTCTTGGGCAATGCGTGTGGCACTGCCGCCGAAATGCGCGCTATCGGAAACATCCAGATAAGCCTCATCCAGCGACAGCGGTTCAATCAGGTCGGTGTAGTCGCTGAAGATCGTGTGTATTTCTTTCGACGCTTCGCGATAGGCGTCCATGCGCGGCTTGACGATGGTCAGGTCCGGGCACAGCTTCAAAGCATGTCCCGAAGCCATCGCCGAACGCACGCCATAGGCCCGCGCTTCGTAATTGCAGGTGGCGATCACCCCGCGCCGGTCCGCCGAACCACCCACCGCCAACGGCTTGCCGGCCAGACGCGGGTCATCGCGCATCTCGATGGCGGCGTAGAAACAGTCGCAGTCAATGTGGATGATTTTTCGCTGAGTCATGTCAGAAAAGGAAACGTGGCGAACCGGATCGGCAGTATCTCACTGACACCTGTATATAGCACCAGTGGTGTGAATGTTCTTTCCAGGCGGTAGGAAATGTCCTTTGAATTTATTTTCTCAATCGACGAGCGGCCGCCAATAGAGCTGAAAGCCTTGCCCAGCCTGACCTGTAGCGTAACAAACACCCGGAAAAATGCGCTAACCGATTGAACCTCAACAGATTTATCCAGATTTCGGGTTGACACCCCTGCGTTCCTCTGTAGAATGCCGACACACAGACGCGGGATGGAGCAGTCTGGTAGCTCGTCGGGCTCATAACCCGAAGGTCGTCGGTTCAAATCCGGCTCCCGCAACCAAACATCAAAAAAGGCTACTCGAAAGAGTGGCCTTTTTTGTGCGCGTCTGTTTTGTCGATTTCCTCTTCTTATAAAGAAGCGATCGCCAAACAGGAATTCTTTGCATTTCCGAAACTTAACGCATCAGCTGCGACCGTTTGACGCGAATGCACACTTATTTGACCCTTTATGGGATTAGCGGTTGACACCTCGCCGTTCGCCTGTAGAATGCCGCCACACAGACGCGGGATGGAGCAGTCTGGTAGCTCGTCGGGCTCATAACCCGAAGGTCGTCGGTTCAAATCCGGCTCCCGCAACCAAACATCAAAAAAGGCTACTCGAAAGAGTGGCCTTTTTTGTATCTGTTGAAAAAGTCCTTTCGCAACAATGATCTGTCACTGTGCAGTGAACCGCTTGGGATCTTCAGAAGTACTCACTTGCGACTATGCTTGAGTCGCAGGCAAGGCCTCTGCAATCCAGGAACTGCCCTCGCCGATGCCCGGTGAGAGGCGTAGTATTTTGTGATTATTTTTTTCTACAGGGATTGGTAACTTGGCTGGATACCTCCATCCTGTCGCGCACAATCCAAGAGGTGATTGATGCGCGCCAACTCGTCTGATCCACAAGACACCGTCACAGCGGAACACCCGATCAAACCCGAGCGCCTGCGCTTGCTGGATCGGTTGAGCAAATACCGTCAGCCCATCGGGCTGGGGGTCACCTTGCTGTTGTTCGCCATTGCGCTGATTGCCTGTCGTCATCTGCTCGCCGAACTCGATCTCGATGCCTTGCACGACTCGATTCTCGACGTGCCGAAACCCGCGCTCCTCGGTGCATTCGGTGCGACGGTGGTCGGCTTCATTATCCTGCTCGGCTACGAATGGTCGGCCAGCCGCTATGCCGGCGTGACCTTGCCGCCGCGCACCTTGGCGTTGGGCGGCTTCACCGCGTTTGCGATCGGCAATGCAATCGGTCTGTCGCTGCTGTCCGGCGGTTCGGTGCGCTACCGTTTATATGCACGGCTGGGGCTAGGGGCGTCGGAAGTCGCGCACATGACCCTGTTCGCCAGCCTGTCGCTGGGCTGCGCATTGCCGCCGCTGGCCGCACTGGCAACGCTGAGCGACCTGCCAGCGGCCTCCCAGGCACTGGGTTTGTCCGAAGGCTTGCTCGGCACGGTCGCCGCTGCCGTGCTGTTGCTAGGCGCAGTACTGGCTATCGGCATCTACCGTCGGCGCCTGCCGGAACAACCGTTGCGCGACAACCTGCTGGTCAGGGTTGGTCGCCGTACCCTGCGCCTGCCGGGTCGCCGCCTGACGTTCCTGCAACTGGTCATCACTGCGCTCGACGTTGCCGCTGCAGCGACTGTCCTCTATCTATTGCTGCCAGAAGCGCCGCCGTTTGGTGCATTCCTGCTGGTGTACCTGTTGGCGCTGGCTGCCGGCGTACTCAGCCATGTGCCCGGCGGCGTCGGCGTCTTCGAAGCGATCCTGTTGGCCGCTTTCGCCGACACGCTCGGCGCCGCACCACTGGCCGCGGCGTTGCTGCTGTATCGCTTGATCTATGTGGTGCTGCCGCTGCTGGTCGCGTGCGTATTCCTGCTGATCAACGAAGGTCAGCGCCTGTTTCAGACTCAGACCATGCGCGCAGCATCGGGTCTGGCAGCACCTATTCTGGCGGTGCTGGTGTTCCTGTCCGGTGTGGTACTGCTGTTTTCTGGCGCTACCCCCGAGATCGATACACGCCTGGAGCACATCGGTTTTCTGATCCCGCATCGTCTGGTCGACGCCTCGCACTTCGGCGCCAGCCTGATCGGCGTACTCTGTCTGATGCTGGCTCAGGGCCTGCGTCGGCGCCTGTCGGCCGCGTGGATGCTCACCACCATTCTGCTGCTGGTCGGCGCCCTGCTCTCGCTGCTCAAAGGCTTCGACTGGGAAGAAGCCACGCTGATGACCCTCACCGCAGCATTGCTCGGTGTGTTCCGTCGCTCGTTCTATCGCCCGAGCCGCCTGACCGAACTGCCGTTCTCGCCGTTGTATCTGGTGGCCAGCCTCTGCGTGCTGGGCGCTTCGACGTGGCTACTGCTGTTCGCCTATCAGGACGTACCGTACAGCCATCAACTGTGGTGGCAGTTCACCCTCGACGCTGACGCCCCGCGTGGCCTGCGCTCGCTGCTCGGTGCCGCTGTGCTGTTGCTGGTGATCGCACTGACCTGGCTGTTGCGCACCGCGCGCCCGGTCATTCACCTGCCGACGCCTGACGAGCTCGATCGCGCGGCGAAGATTTTGATGGCATCGTCGCAACCCGACGGTGGCCTCGCGCTGACCGGTGACAAGGCGTTGCTGTTTTACCAGAACGACGAAGCGTTCCTGATGTACGCACGCCGTGGCCGCAGCCTGGTGGCGCTGTACGACCCGATCGGCCCCGGCCAGCAACGCGCCGAGATGATCTGGCAGTTCCGCGACCTCTGCGATATTCACCACGCCCGCCCGGTCTTCTACCAGGTGCGCGCGGAGAACCTGCCGTACTACATGGACATCGGCCTGACCGCGATCAAACTCGGCGAAGAAGCCCGGGTCGATCTGCATCGCTTTGACCTGGAAGCCAAGGGCAAAGAGATGAAGGACCTGCGTTACACCTGGAACCGTGGCACCCGCGACGGCTTGTCGCTGGAAATCCATGAGCCCGGTCAGGCGCCGATGGACGAGCTGAAAGTGATTTCCGATGCGTGGCTGACCGGCAAGAACGTGCGTGAGAAAGGTTTCTCCCTCGGCCGTTTCAGTGACGATTACCTAAAGCATTTCCGCATCGCGGTGATTCGCTTCGAAGGGCGCCCGGTGGCATTCGCCAACCTGCTCGAGACTTACAGCCACGACCTGGCCAGCCTCGATCTGATGCGTTCGCACCCGGATGCCCCCAAGCTGACCATGGAATTCATGATGGTCGGCCTGATTCAACACTATAAGAGTCACGGATACGCGCGCTTCAGTCTGGGCATGGTGCCGTTGTCGGGGTTGCAACCCCGGCGTGGTGCACCGCTGACCCAGCGTCTGGGCTCGATGGTCTTCCGCCGTGGTGAGCAGTTGTACAACTTCCAAGGCTTGCGCCGCTTCAAAGACAAGTTCCAGCCTGACTGGGAACCCCGTTATATGGCCGTGCCCGCCGGACTCGATCCGTTGGTAGCGCTGGCCGACACTGCTGCCCTGATCGCGGGCGGCTTGACTGGATTGGTGAAACGCTGATGATTCAACGCTCCCTGAAGTACATCCTGGCCGCACTGATCGTGCTGGCCGTGATTGCCGGCGGCGGTTTCTGGTACCTCAAACGTCCGGCACCGGAACCGACGCTCGAACCTATTACGGCGGCAGACGGCACCGTTTTGACCCGCATCATCCCCGGCACCAAGCCCAAGGCGCAGGTGCTGATCGCCGTTAATGACGACCAGAAGCTCAGTGAAAAACAACTGACCACCCTGAGCCGCAGCGCTTCGGCGCAGATCGTTCAGGTGATTCTGCCCAAGGACTGCCTGCTGCAAAGCCGCGCCCTGCAAACCGGTCTGCGCGAACTGAACGGCCCGGCCACGCTGGTCAGCGGTATCGGCCCCGGCGCGGTACTGGCCTGGCGTTGGTTGTCCGAGCAAAAAGACGACAAGGCCCAAGCCGTCTCCGTTGACCTCGCCCTGGAAAAGGGTGGCTGCACCCACCTGCTGCCGAAATCCGCCGCCCACGGCCACTGGCTGGTGGCTTGGAACGACAACCCGGACGACGCCAGCGCAGGTTTCGTGCGCGATCAACCGAACGCCGAAACCAGCATCAGCGACTACGACATCAACCTGCCGCAAGTGCTGAACAACGAACTGCGCAAGATCCTCGTTGGCGGCGACAAGGCCAACGGCGGTCTGGCCATCCCGGTGGTGGAAGTGCCGGCCGGCCAAGCGAAAGACACCGTGACCCTGTTCCTCTCCGGTGACGGCGGCTGGCGCGACCTCGACCGCGACGTGGCCGGCGAGATGGCGAAGATCGGCTACCCGGTGGTCGGCATCGACACCCTGCGCTACTACTGGCAGCACAAGAGCCCGGAGCAAAGCGCCCTGGACCTGACCGAACTGATGCAGCACTACCGGCAGAAATGGGGCACCAAACGCTTCATCCTCACCGGTTACTCGTTCGGTGCTGACGTCCTGCCGGCGATCTACAACCGCCTGCCGGACACCGAGCAGCAACGCGTCGACGCAATCATCCTGCTGGCCTTCGCCCGCACCGGCAGCTTCGAAATCGAAGTCGAAGGCTGGCTCGGCAACGCCGGCAAAGAAGCCGCCACCGGCCCGGAAATGGCCAAGCTGCCAGCCGCCAAGGTTGTGTGCATCTATGGTGAAGAAGAGACGGATGAAAGCGGCTGCACGGACAAGACTGCGGTGGGTGAAGCGGTGAAACTGCCTGGCGGCCACCACTTCGACGAGAACTATCCGGCGCTGGCCAAGCGTCTGGTGGATTTGATCGAAAAGCGTCAGAGCAAGGACTCGGTTGCCGAAGAGTGATCTGAGCCGCGCCCAAAAAAAGCCCCCGCAACTTCACAGTTACGGGGGCTTTTTACATTCCAGCAGCCACGAAAATCCCCTGTGGGAGCGAGCCTGCTCGCGAAGCGGTGGGTCAGTTTACAGATTCGTCGACTGACACTACGCCTTCGCGAGCAGGCTCGCTCCCACAGGGGTATTGGGCCGAACTCAGACAACTCTTCAGTCTTGCTGGCCAAGCTGAACATCTATCCATGTGACATCATCGTCGCCAACGCTAATGTCGCTATCCGGCGCCGCCAACAAACTGCTTTGCTGGGCTTGCGTCAAATCCGCCCAAAAGCCATCAGTGACAAAAACCAAGCGCTCAACAGCGTCCAGTGCACAACAAACAAAGTCAGGGTTCGGAACCCGATTGATCTTCAAGCATCGTGTTACCGAATTTCGCGCGGGGTCTTGCGCCAACTCGCAGTGCGAACGGTCGCGCCGCCAATTGGCTTTGCAGTGAGGTGACGTAATCCACTCGATGGCTCCCGCAAGCGTCACAATCCCGCATGAACAGTCACCTTCGTATGCAACGGTGAGTCGGCCATGAGCGACCAAGCCAATCAGGTAACAGATGGCTCCCGCCTGATCAGCAGGCAACGACGCATGAAAATCCGCCAGTATTGAACCCAATAGATGCTCAACAGCTGCGGGCTCTGCAGGATAGCTCCCCTGCTCCATCTGTGTGGAATGAGCCGCCAACATGCCGCTTACGAAGCTTTCAGCCAGCTGTCCACTGCCGCGCTTGGAAGTGCCATCCGCGACAACAAAAAAACCACCGTCACCCTCACAGGTCGCTCCGGCATAGTCATTATTTGTTCTGCTGGCTTGCCCAGTGATTGATCGGGAGTGGTATCTCATGCGTTGGCCAGCGCTTTCATACGCCTGTGAATAATCTGCCCTCTGCCCGGATTCGCCTGCACCGAGCCTGAACTTTCGATCACGTAGCCAACCCCATCGAGCGCCATCAGCTTCTGGACTCCCTCTGTGATGAACCCCTTGAGGTCCTTGTCAGTCTGGCCCACCTCCTCCAACAGCTCAGGCCGACCATCGATCAAGATGATCATGTCCTCGACATCCTTGTGATAAGGATCGCCATTTCCCCGACCGGCGAAAGCTTCCAGTTTCGTCGCGAGAAAATACGTGGGCTGGAATATCTGGATGACAGTGCCGCTGGGCAGGGTGAATTTATCCGCCCTCGCCAGCCCCTCGACGAACCAGCGGTTGGCATAGCCGAGCACTGCTGGGTCGGAAGGCATGACATCAACGACGACGTCATTGAAGCGAAAACGACAATTGACCTCGTCTTCACCCGTGATCTTGAAACCCTTGGCCGCCAGCCGTTCGGTGAGATGGTTCCAGGCGCTGATACCGGCCAACTCGATCACTAGATCAACGTCATCAGTGAAACGAATGTCGTCCAGCACGGCTGTATCTGTAACCAGCATGGCGGTTGTGCAACCGCCAACAAAGGCAACTTCGGCGAGAAACGCCTCGCCCAAGCCTTCAGCCACGAACTCAATGAGTTCGTAGTTGTGATCCGCGTTTGACGACATGTTATTTCAGCCCCATCCCTGCCTTCAGAATACTGATTGCCACACCACACTCACGTGGCCCCCCCAGACGGATTGCATCAGCTAGCGCCAGATAGTGGTAAAGGATCCGGTCTTTTTTCACCGCTTCCGGCACTGTTTTGTAAAGCGGCACTATCGCTTGGCCTCGCTCGGTTCCCTGCGCATCCGGCCAGACCGGAATCAAACCACCCGCACTCTTGATGCTTTTGGACAGCGCAGGCGCCGCAAAACCTGTGGGTATGCCACGAACCATCGCGCCAGGCTTGACCGGGAAGAAGTACTTCAGCGCGTGCTCGGTAATTTTCAGCAGTTCCCGGCGGTGCACTTTGGCAAGCCCGGTGTCGTAGTCATGAATGAGCAGTCCGGATTCCCGGCATCGGGCGAGAGCATTTGAGACTTCGCTTTTGCTCAGTCCGAGAGAGGCAGACAGCGCACGCAGAGAGTACAGATCGCTCCAACTGGTCAGCGGTGGATCAGATGCTGGTTCCGCCCATCCCTCCCAGCCTGGCCCATCAGCGAAAGGCGAATCAAGTTCGCGGCGATGGAAGATTGTGTCTTCCCCATCAGTGGAGTAGGTGACCAATGGCTTCCCCACACTCTCCCCTGCGGTCATTCGGCTGACGACATAAGGCCTGAGCAGCTCTTCGACCCTGTCCGAATTCGATTCGGCCTCCATCTCCCCCAAGAGGTTCTCTTCCTGAGCGTGGAGACTGGCCATTTTGAACAAAAGTAAAATGTCTTGACTCTTCATTTAGATCAAAACCTCAAGTGTCCACATTCCATAAAACGTGGACACTTGTCTCACTGACGAGGCCGGGTCGTCAAGCCCTTGAGTCGATCACTAATCGCTGCATACCTTGCCCTCATATCGTCATGGCTGATTGCTTGGGCCAAATCAAAGATGAGCAATCGTTCACTGGCCTTCTTTTCGATCCGAAGCTCCTCTGGTTCATCCTGTACTTCTTGTTCCGCTGATGCCGTCATACGTACCTGAATGCTTTGCACACGTCGGTTCGTGCGTGACGTTTAGTATCGTTTACTTCCCGTCTCGCAATATCAGATGACGCCCACAGACCTTGTAGGCAAACTCCGAAACTCGTGTTTCGACGCTCTGCCGCTCTATTGCGCTGTTTTTTGACGGGATACCCTCCGGACGTCGCTGACCCATTCAGCGATCGGGCTTGGTAACCCGGTGGAATAAGGCGCAACAGCGCACCCGACACGACTCAGGCGAAATCCCGTCCGAGCCCCTGTGTTATGGCAGCTGTGTGTGGGACGCTTTCGAGCGTGCCGGTTTCCTTGGTTCCCCGGTTTACCAACCTGCGCACAGCTGCCACCCATTCGCTTGGTATCGGATGCGGCAGCTCTCAAAATCAAGGGAACTGACAATGAACAATCCATCTGATCTTAAAACCATCGGCTTCACCCCTTTCCTCTACAACTCGGATCAAGCGTTCTTCAACGTCCGCGCCGGCATCCCGATCATCGATGCCTTGTCCCAATCCTCCGACCTGCTATCCCTCGCAAAATCCTTCGCCGAGGACGCTGCCTTCATCAGAGACACCGACCGCCACGCTTGGGCGGCGCATTACCTGACGGTGATGGGCAAGGCTTTGCTTGATGATGTGATACAGACACTGATCCCACGACCTGCGCGGACGAAGACCGAGTCTGAGCAGAGATAACTGAAGGCCTGTAGAGGTTTGAAGATCAAAAGATCGCAGCCTTCGGCAGCTCCTACATGGAATGCGAAACCTGTAGGAGCTGCCGAAGGCTGCGATCTTTTGATCTGAAGTTGCCGCCCACAAAAAAGCCCCCGCCAGCCACTAGGCTGACGGGGGCTTTTCAGTTGAGGAGAAGCTTACATCTCCACCTGCGTCCCCAACTCAATCACCCGGTTCAACGGCAAATTAAAGAACCGTAAATTGCCATTGGCATTCTTCAACATGAACGCAAACAACGCCTCACGCCAACGCGCCATGCCTTCCAGCTTCGAAGCAATCACCGTTTCGCGACTGAGGAAGTACGTGGTACGCATCGGGCTGAAATCCAGATCATCCAGATGACACAGCTTCAGCGCTTGCGGCACATCCGGCTCGTCGGTGAAACCAAAGTGCAGGATCACCCGGAAGAAGCCTTCGCCGTGCGCTTCGACTTCGAAGCGCCGTGATGGCGGTACGCGCGGGATGTCTTCGTAGACCACCGTCAACAGCACCACTTGCTCGTGCAGCACCTGGTTGTGCAGCAGGTTATGCAACAGCGCGTGCGGCACGGCGTCGGAGCGCGCGGTGAGGAACACCGCTGTGCCCTGCACGCGGTGCGGTGGCTGCACGCGGATGCTGCTGATGAATATCGGCAGCGGCAGCGCGCCTTCGTCGAGGCGATCGACCAGCAGCTCCTTGCCGCGTTTCCAGGTGGTCATCAGGATGAACAACACGATCCCCGCCAATACCGGGAACGCACCGCCCTGAATGATCTTCGGCACGTTGGCCGCGAAGAACAGGCCATCGACCAGCAGGAAGCCAATCAGAATAGGCACCGCCAACAACGGCGGCCATTTCCACAACAGCAGAATCACTGCCGACACCAATATGCTGGTGATCAGCATCGTGCCGGTCACCGCCACACCGTAAGCCGACGCCAGCGCGCCCGAGGATTCGAAGCCAATGACCAACAGGATCACGCCGACCATCAGCGCCCAGTTCACCGCGCCGATGTAAATCTGGCCCTGTTCGGCACTGGAAGTGTGCTGTATGTGCATGCGCGGAATGTAGCCAAGCTGGATGGCCTGACGGGTCAACGAGAACGCGCCGGAAATCACCGCCTGCGAAGCAATGACCGTGGCCAGGGTCGCCAGTACCACCAGTGGCACCAGTGCCCAGCTCGGCGCCAGCAGGTAGAACGGGTTACGCGCCGCTTCCGGGTTTTCCAGCAGCAACGCGCCCTGACCGAAGTAGTTCAGCACCAGGGCCGGAAGCACCAGAATCAGCCAGGCGCGGGCAATCGGCTTGCGGCCGAAGTGGCCCATGTCGGCGTACAAGGCTTCGGCGCCGGTCAGTGCCAGCACCACCGCGCCGAGAATCGCCACGCCCATGCCCGGATGCACGATGAAGAAACGCACACCCCAAATCGGGTTCAGCGCGCTCAATACTTCCGGGTGTTTAATAATTCCGCTGATACCCAAACCGCCCAGTACCAGGAACCACGCCACCATCACCGGGCCAAACAGCTTGCCGATGCGATCGGTACCGTGTTTCTGGATCAGGAACAGCGCGACCAGCACCACCAGTGCCATCGGCACCACCCAGCGCTCCAGGCCATCGAACGCCAGCTCCAGACCTTCAACCGCGGACAATACAGAAATCGCCGGCGTGATCATGCTGTCGCCGTAAAACAGCGCTGCACCGATCAGCCCCAGAATCACCAGCACCGTTTGCAGTTTCGGGTAGCGGCTGGATGCACGTCGCGCCAGAGCGGTCAGCGCCATGATCCCCCCTTCCCCCTGGTTGTCAGCGCGCAGTACGAACAACACGTACTTGATGGTGACGACCCAAATCAGCGACCAGAAAATCAACGACAGAATCCCGAAAACTCCGTCGTGGTTAACCGGCACCCCATAGTGACCAGCGAAAACTTCTTTGAGGGTGTACAACGGGCTCGTGCCGATGTCGCCGTAAACCACCCCGACTGCCGCGACCAGCATGCTCAGCGGTTTTGCAGCCGAATGCTCGGCGCCCGCCGCCTGACTACTTGCCTGACCCATCCAACACTCCTACTTCTCAGATCCGGCTTCTTTGAATGAAGCACTATGCTTTGTGGTGCAGCATGCGCTGTTTTACCGGTTGTTACAGACGTTTTGTTGACTGTAAAAAATTGGTAAAGCTCAACGGCGCGAAGCATAGCGCAGCACTCGTCGTATTTCCCTGCATAAAGCTGGTCAAGTGCGTTGCTCACCGCTAGAATTGCGCACTTTTTGATCAGAGGCGCGCCCTAAGCGCCCGTCCGTCGGCTTTCGCACCAAGAAAGCGATGTCACAAAATACCGAGGTTAGACATGTCCACCACTCCTGCGCCGGCCAATCCAAAGGTTGGCTTTGTATCTCTGGGTTGCCCGAAAGCACTGGTCGACTCCGAGCGCATCCTGACCCAGCTGCGCATGGAAGGCTATGACGTGGTGTCCACCTATCAGGACGCCGACGTCGTGGTGGTCAACACCTGCGGTTTCATCGATTCGGCCAAGGCTGAATCTTTGGAAGTGATCGGCGAAGCGATCAAGGAAAACGGCAAGGTCATCGTCACCGGTTGCATGGGCGTGGAAGAAGGCAATATCCGCAACGTGCACCCGAGCGTGCTGGCCGTGACCGGTCCGCAGCAGTACGAGCAAGTGGTCAACGCCGTGCACGAAGTGGTGCCGCCGCGTCAGGATCACAACCCGCTGATCGACCTGGTGCCGCCGCAAGGCATCAAGCTGACTCCGCGCCACTACGCCTACCTGAAGATTTCCGAAGGCTGCAACCACAGCTGCAGCTTCTGCATCATCCCGTCGATGCGCGGCAAACTGGTCAGCCGTCCGGTCGGCGACGTCCTCGACGAAGCTCAGCGTCTGGTCAAATCCGGCGTTAAAGAGCTGTTGGTGATCTCGCAAGACACCAGCGCCTACGGCGTTGACGTCAAATATCGCACCGGTTTCTGGAACGGCGCGCCGGTGAAAACCCGCATGACCGAACTCTGCGAAGCGCTGAGCACCCTCGGCGTCTGGGTCCGTCTGCACTACGTTTACCCGTACCCGCACGTTGACGAGCTGATCCCGCTGATGGCCGCCGGCAAGATCCTGCCGTACCTGGACATCCCGTTCCAGCACGCCAGCCCGAAAGTGTTGAAGTCGATGAAACGCCCGGCGTTCGAAGACAAGACCCTGGCGCGGATCAAGAACTGGCGCGAAATCTGCCCGGACCTGATCATCCGTTCGACCTTCATCGTCGGCTTCCCGGGCGAAACCGAAGAAGATTTCCAGTACCTGCTGAACTGGCTGACCGAAGCCCAGCTCGACCGCGTTGGCTGCTTCCAGTACTCGCCAGTTGATGGCGCTCCGGCCAATGATCTGGATCTGGAAGTGGTGCCAGACGACGTCAAGCAGGACCGTTGGGATCGTTTCATGGCGCACCAGCAGGCGATCAGCTCGGCCCGCCTGCAAATGCGCATCGGCCGTGAAATCGAAGTGCTGGTGGACGAAGTCGACGAGCAAGGCGCGGTTGGCCGCTGCTTCTTCGACGCCCCGGAAATCGACGGCAACGTGTTTATCGACAATGGCAGCAATCTGAAGCCGGGCGACAAGGTCTGGTGCAAAGTGACTGACGCTGACGAATATGATCTGTGGGCTGAGCAGATCTAAGCATCACCCCATACCTGTGGGAGCGAGCCTGCTCGCGAATGCAGTGGGTCACTTGCTGAAAATGTTGACTGAACCAACGCCTTCGCGAGCAGGCTCGCTCCCACAAAGGGAATAGTGTTGTATTGAAAAGCCCCACTCTTTTTACAAGATGCGGGGCTTTTTTACGGCTATCGTTTAGCGGGGGACGGACTCCCTTGAAACGGACAAGAGGCAGACGGGCATGCGTCACCATTCGGTCATCCACACACCGAAACTTAGCGATTATCAGGAACTGACCCGGGTCTGGGAGGCCTCGGTTCGTGCGACCCATGATTTTCTGCCGGACAGCTACATCGAACTGTTGCGCAACCTGGTGCTCACCCGTTATCTGGATGCGGTGATGCTGGTCTGCACCAAAGACGCCAATCAGCGCATCACCGGGTTTGCCGGAGTTGCAGCGGGCAAGATCGAGATGCTGTTCATCGACCCCACCCATCGCGGCCAGGGATTGGGCAAAAAACTGCTCAATTACGCCCTGCAACATTTGAATGCCGATGAACTCGACGTCAATGAACAGAACCCGCAGGCCTTGGGCTTTTACTTCAAGCAGGGTTTTGAAGTGATCGGCCGCTCGGAGGTGGATGGCATGGGCCAGCCGTACCCGTTGCTGCACATGCGTTTGCGCCAAAACCAACAACGCACCAGTAACGGCTGACACAACCCAAAAACAACTGTGGCAGCTAGCCTGCTAGCGATGCAGGCACCGCGGTCAGTCAGATACACCGCGGTGATGCAATCGCCAGCAGGCTGGCTCCCACAAGGAATACGAACACCGTGTAAATGGAACCGGGCTTAACCGGCGCCACACAGGTACAATGCCCACCCCTTTTTTGTTACGGCCCTGTCATGACTGACCCGATTCGCCTCTCCAAACGCCTCATCGAACTGGTCGGTTGCTCCCGCCGGGAGGCCGAGCTGTTCATCGAGGGCGGCTGGGTCACCGTGGACGGCGAAGTCATTGATGAGCCGCAATTCAAGGTCGGCGATCAGAAGGTCGAGCTCGACAAGGACGCCAAAGCCACTGCGCCGGAGCCGGTGACCATCCTGCTCAACGCGCCGGCCGGTATGGACGTCGAGACCGCCATGCAGTCGCTCAGCGCCGAAACCCTCAGCGAAGAGCACCGCTTCAGCAAGCGCCCTTTGCGCGGGCACTTCCTGCGCCTGACCGCCAGCGCCGACCTGCAAGCCAAGGCCAGCGGCCTGCTGGTGTTCACCCAGGACTGGAAGATCTTGCGCAAGCTCACCGCTGACGCCGCGAAGATCGAGCAGGAATACGTGGTCGAGGTCGAAGGTGACATGGTCGCTCACGGCCTCAACCGCTTGCAGCACGGCCTGACCCACAAGGGCAAGGAACTGCCGCCGGTCAAGGCCAGCTGGCAGAACGAAAACCGTCTGCGCTTCGCCATGAAAAACCCGCAGCCGGGGATCATCGCCCAGTTCTGCGAAGCGGTCGGCCTGAAGGTCGTCGGAATCCGCCGCATCCGCATCGGCGGCGTCTCGATCGGCAAGGTCCCGGTCGGCCAATGGCGCTACCTGTCCGGCAAAGAGAAGTTCTAAGACTTCACTGCCGCCACACATTCCGGCAGCGCGCCCGCGTGCTGCCCACAACGCATCAGGATTACCCACATGGTTCATAACGACGTACTGCGCAGCGTGCGCTACATGCTCGACATCAGCGACAAGAAGGTGGTCGAGATCATCAAACTCGGCGGCATGGAAGTGGCGCTCGCTGACGTAGTGACCTGGCTCGACAAGAAAGAAGAAGACGAAGAAGGTTTCGTGCGCTGCCCGGACGAAGTCATCGCGCACTTCCTCGACGGTCTGGTGATCTTCAAGCGTGGCAAGGACGAAAGCCGTCCGCCGCAGCCGATCGAAGTGCCGGTGACCAACAACATCATCCTGAAAAAGCTGCGCGTGGCCTTCGAGCTGAAAGAAGACGACATGCACGCGATCCTCAAGGCCGCCGAATTCCCGGTGTCCAAGCCTGAGCTGAGCGCGCTGTTCCGCAAGGTTGGCCACACCAACTACCGCCCATGCGGCGACCAGTTGCTGCGCAACTTCCTCAAGGGTCTGACCCTGCGCGTTCGCCCGGCCTGATCCCCTTCTGCGGTGGCGACTGATGGTCGCCACCGCAGCGCATGACCGTTCATTCCCTGCGAAAATAGTGGCTCCGCTTTTTGCGGCTGACGACTAGGGTGTATTGATCCCTAGCACTCAGGACTCGCCATGCACCCGTATTTTTCCCTGCAAGGCCGCACCGCTCTGGTGACCGGCGGCACCCGTGGTATCGGCAAAATGATCGCCAAAGCCTTTGTCGAGGCTGGCGCGCGCGTTTACGTCTGCTCGCGCGACGCCGAAGCCTGCCATCAAACCGCGGCAGAGCTCAGCGCCTTGGGCAAGTGCCACGGCGTGGCGGCGAACCTTGCGACCGAAGAAGGCGTGCAGGAACTGGCCGCACGCCTGGGCGAGCAGATCACCCATCTGGATATTCTAGTGAACAACGCCGGCACCACGTGGGGCGCGCCGCTGGAAAGTTACCCGGTCAAGGGCTGGGAAAAAGTCATGCAGCTCAACGTGACCTCGGTGTTCAGCTGCATCCAGCAATTTCTGCCGCTGTTGCGCAAGGCTGGTTCGGCGGCGAACCCGGCGCGGATTATCAACATTGGTTCGGTGGCGGGGATTTCTTCGTTTGGTGAGCAGGCGTATGCCTACGGGCCAAGTAAGGCCGCCCTACACCAATTGTCGCGGATTCTCGCCCGCGAACTGGTGAGCCAGCACATCAACGTCAATGTGATTGCGCCGGGGCGCTTTCCGAGCAAGATGACTCAGCATATTGGCAATGATCAGCAGGCGTTGGCTGAGGACACCGCGTTGATCCCGATGAAGCGTTGGGGGCGGGAGGAAGAGATGGCGGCGTTGGCGATCAGTCTGGCGAGTACGGCAGGGGCTTATATGACCGGAAATATTATTCCGCTGGATGGTGGGTTTAGCCTCTGACATCGGCGGTGCGGCCTTCGCGAGCAGGCTCGCTCCCACATTGGATCTGTGTCATGCACACAACCCCTGTGGGAGCGAGCCTGCTCGCGAATAGGCCAGCCCTAGCAGCACCAGACTTGAAGCCCGCCGGGTTATCATGCGCACCCCGCCCCGCTTCGAATGCAAACCATGACTTACAGCGTCTCCCCCATCGGCTTCGTGCGCTCCTGCTTCAAGGAGAAATTCGCCATCCCCCGCCAACCGCAATTGGCCCCCGCCGCCCGTGGCGTGCTGGAACTGGTGACGCCGTTCGATCAGGGTGACGCCGTGCAGGGCCTGGAACAGGTCAGCCATGTGTGGCTGCTGTTTCTGTTCCATCAGGCGCTTGAGGACAAACCGCGCCTGAAAGTGCGCCCGCCCCGTTTGGGCGGCAACAAGTCCATGGGCGTGTTCGCCACCCGCGCCACACACCGGCCAAACGGCATCGGTCAATCGGTGGTGAAGCTGGACAAAGTCGAAGCCAATCGGCTGTTCATCTCCGGCATTGACCTGCTCGACGGCACGCCGGTTCTCGACATCAAACCCTACGTACCGTACGCCGATATTATCCCCGGCGCCTCCAACAGCATCGCCAGTGCCGCGCCGCAACTGATTGACGTGCAGTGGACGGACGCTGCACTGAAACAGGCGCACACGCACGCTCAGCGCCTTGGCGAGCCGTTGGTCGAGCTGATCGAGCAGTGCCTGGCCCAGGATCCGCGTCCGGCCTACCAAACCCCGGCGCCAGAACGCGAATACGGCGCGCAATTCTGGGATCTGGATGTGCGCTGGCATTACCCGACGCCTGAGCAGATCCGCGTACTCGAAGTCATTCCTGCCACGGCCTGAGGCCGCGCCCAATGTAGGAGCTGCCGAAGGCTGCGATCTTTTGATCTTGCTTTTTAAGATCAAGATCAAAAGATCGCAGCCTTCGGCAGCTCCTACATGGATCGTGGCAGGCATGAAGGAAATATTTCAGGCATAAAAAAGCCCCCATTGCCTGCATAGGCAATGGGGGCTTTTTAGGGGGGGCTTACTTCTCGACGAACGCACGCTCGATCAGGTAATCACCCGGCTCGCGCATCCGCGCCGAGATCTTCAGGCCGAAGCTGTCGAGCACTTCGCTGGTCTCGTCGAGCATGCTCGGGCTGCCGCAGATCATCGCGCGGTCGTCCTGCGGGTTGATCGGTGGCAGACCGATATCGCTGAACAGCTTGCCGCTGCGCATCAGGTCGGTCAGACGGCCCTGATTCTCGAAAGGCTCGCGAGTCACGGTCGGGTAGTAGATCAGCTTGTCACGCAGCGCCTCGCCGAAGAACTCGTTCTGCGGCAGGTGCTCGGTGATGAATTCGCGGTAGGCGACTTCGTTGACGTAACGCACACCGTGAACCAGGATCACTTTCTCAAAGCGCTCGTAGGTTTCCGGGTCCTGAATCACGCTCATGAACGGCGCCAGACCGGTGCCGGTGCTCAGCAGGTACAGGTGCTTGCCCGGGTTCAGGTCGTCGAGAACCAGAGTGCCGGTAGGCTTCTTCGAGATGATGATCTCGTCGCCTTCTTTCAAGTGCTGCAGTTGCGAGGTCAGCGGGCCGTCCTGCACCTTGATGCTGAAGAACTCCAGATGCTCTTCCCAGTTCGGGCTGGCGATCGAGTAAGCGCGCATAAGCGGCCGGCCGTTGGGCTGTTGCAGGCCGATCATCACGAACTGACCGTTCTCGAAGCGCAGGCCCGGATCGCGGGTGCACTTGAAGCTGAACAGAGTGTCGTTCCAGTGATGAACACTGAGGACACGCTCGTGGTTCATGTTGCTCATGTACGTTTGACTCCTGGATATTGGGTCTGCGCTGGCTTTTGAAGGCGACGGTGCGCAATTGCATCGCATTCTAATAGCGACGACAATATCTGTTAACTGGATTATTAAGATAAGGGTTATCGGTTATATCGATATGCGATTTACTCTCCGTCAACTGCAAGTCTTCGTCGCCGTCGCTCAGCAGGAAAGCGTATCCCGTGCTGCGGGTCTGCTCAACCTCTCGCAGTCGGCCGCCAGCACGTCGATCACCGAACTCGAGCGCCAATCCAGCTGCCAGCTGTTCGACCGCGCCGGCAAACGGCTGAGCCTCAACGCCCTCGGCAAACAGCTGTTGCCACAAGCGGTGGCGCTACTCGATCAGGCCAAGGAAATCGAAGACCTGCTCAACGGCAAATCCGGTTTCGGCTCGCTGTCGGTGGGCGCGACACTGACCATCGGCAATTACCTGGCGACCCTGCTGATCGGCAGCTTCATGCAGCGCCATCCGGAAAGCCAGGTGAAGCTGCACGTGCAGAACACTGCCAATATCGTGCAACAAGTCGCCCACTACGAAATTGATCTGGGTCTAATCGAAGGCGATTGCAGCCACCCGGACATCGAAGTGCAAAGCTGGGTCGAGGATGAGCTGGTGGTGTTCTGCGCGCCGCAGCATCCATTGGCCCAACGCGGCAGCGCGACCATGGAAGAGTTGACTCACGAAGCGTGGATTTTGCGTGAACAGGGTTCCGGTACGCGCCTGACGTTCGATCAGGCCATGCGGCATCATCGCAGCGCGCTGAATATCCGTCTGGAGCTGGAACACACCGAAGCGATCAAACGCGCAGTGGAATCGGGGCTGGGGATTGGCTGTATCTCGCGGCTCGCACTGCGTGATGCGTTCCGCCGTGGCAGTCTGGTGCCGGTGGAGACGCCGGACCTGGACCTGGCGCGGCAGTTCTACTTCATCTGGCATAAACAGAAATATCAGACTTCAGCCATGCGCGAGTTTCTCGATCTGTGCCGCGCTTTCACCGCCGGGGTGCAGCGCAGCGACGAGATCGTTTTGCCGACAATCGCTTAAAGCAGAATCACTGCCCACACCAGCGCGATCATGCTCAGTGCGACGAATTGCGCGGCGCTGCCCATGTCTTTGGCGTTCTTCGACAGCGGGTGCAGTTCCAGCGAAATGCGGTCGATGGCCGCTTCCACCGCCGAGTTCAGCAACTCGACGATCAGCGCCAGCAGGCACACGGCAATCAGCACGGCCTGCTCGACACGGCTGACATTGAGAAAGAACGTCAACGGAATCAGCACGACATTGAGCAGTACCAATTGGCGGAAGGCCGCTTCACCGGTGAAAGCTGCGCGCAGGCCGTCCAGCGAATAACCGGAGGCATTGAGGATACGTTTCAGGCCGGTCTGGCCCTTGAAAGGTGACATAAAGTAGAAACCAACCAAAAAGAAGTGGGGAAAGCTAGATCAACAAAAGTCAAAAAAGCGTGAAGACGCCAGCCTTTATTGGCTCGGAATTGACTCAAGTTGTTGCAGCAGTAAAGCCGCTTGCGTGCGGGTGCGCACATTCAGCTTGCGAAAGATCGCCGTGACGTGGGCCTTGATGGTCGCTTCCGACACGCTCAGTTCATAGGCAATCTGCTTGTTCAACAGGCCTTCGCAGACCATGGTCAGCACGCGGAACTGCTGCGGCGTCAGGCTGGCGAGACCATCGCTGGCGGCTTTGGCTTCGTCGGAAACACTGACCGCCTCGAACGCTTGTGGCGGCCAGAACACATCGCCATCGAGCACTTTGCGTACGGCTTCCTGAATCACGCTGAGGTCGCTGGACTTGGGAATAAAACCACTGGCGCCGAACTCACGGGATTTGACCATCACCGAGGCCTCTTCCTGCGCCGAGACCATCACCACCGGAATCTGCGGGTACTGTCCGCGTAGCATGACCAACCCGGAAAACCCGAAAGCGCCGGGCATGTTCAGGTCCAGCAGGACCAGATCCCAGTCAGCTTTTTCGGTCAGGCGTGTTTCCAGCTCGGCGATGCTCGCCACTTCCACGAGCCGAACATCCGGGCCAAGGCCCAGCGTCACCGCTTGATGCAGGGCGCTACGAAACAGGGGGTGATCATCGGCAATCAGGATGTCGTATGTGGCCATTTTTCAAATGATCCTGTTTTTGATGGCAGACCCGGTGCATTCCGGGCTGGCCAAAGCAACTCAAGATGCCGCTTGAAAGCGGTATCTACAGGGGCACGTTCAACGCCAATCATCAGCAAACACGGCGTTTCAAACCTTGGCCGCACCCTAATCGGCGCCAAGCATGCCCAGCGAAGACGGGGTGGTCAAGCAGCACGGCCGCTGGCTTGTACAGTATGGGCCACTATTGGGCCAACTCCGGCTGCGGCTTTCGTATATAGGGCAACAACTCGGCGTGGGCCGGCGTCGATTCATTCATGTCCAACTGTTGTTTGGCACCGAGGTAGTGCTGGCTGAACACGTCGAAATAGGCGTCCAGCGCCGAGGCGGCGTCGCTGTCACCGGCCAGCTCCAGGCACAAAGCCGCGACTTCGGCGGTGCATAAGTGCTCGCTGCGGGTTGAACGGCGCAAGCGGTAGCGCGAAAGTTTGTCGGGCAGCAGACTGAGAATCGGCAAACGGTCGAAATACGGGCTCTTGCGGAAAATCTTCCGTGCCTCAGTCCAGGTGGCATCGAGCAAAATGAACAGCGGGCGCTTGTTGCTATCGATCGCGACAGTATTGGTCACTCGCGACGGCTCCACGTATTCGCCGGGAAACACCAGATACGGTTGCCATTGCGGATCATTGAGCAGCGCCAGCATCTGCGGATCGGGCTCGGTGCGCGACCAGATAAACGCGTGGTTGTCGCGCACGACGTCGGCAATCAGCCAACCGGTGTTGCTCGGTTTGAACACTTCTTTGCCGGTCATGATCAGGCACACGCCCGAACGGGTTTCGACAGTCGGACGCCAGGCGCACAGGCAATGGCTGATGATCACCCGGCAATCGCGGCAACGCTCGGAGCGAAAGCCACGGGCCTGAATCGGCTTGATGCCTTCGTCTTCACGCTGATCGCGCAGGCGAGCTACGGCGTTGGGGGCATGATTCATCGCGGGCAGCGCCGGCAGACAGGGAAACTCGACACGAACAACACTCGGCAGGGCAATAAAGGCCGGCAGTTTATCAGAGCGACGGGCACAAGCCTGTACCCTCCCGACCGGCTCCCCTATAATTCGCCGCCACTGAACGCACAGTCACGGGGCTGGTCGAACCACCAGTCACCGAATCAGGAGAGTTTCATGCTGCGCCTTATCGTTCCCACCGCTGCCATTCTGCTGGCGTCGTCCTTCACCGCTCAGGCTGCATCCCTGAGTGAGCAGAATCTGAACCGCGAGCTGCGCAACGTCGCCGCCCAAAGCAGCGTCGGCACGCCACGCGCAATCAATGAAGACATTCTTGATCAGGGCTACACCGTTGAAGGCACTCAGTTGATCAACCACCTGAGCGTGCAAAAAAGCCACGCCGACAAGATGCGTGCTGACCCTAAAGCCGTGTATTTCCAGTTGGGCGCCTCGGTGTGCAACAACCCGTCGTACCGTAAGCTGATGGCCAAGGGCGCGATCATGCGTTACGACTTCACGGAAGTAAAAACCAACAAGGCGATCGGCTCCGCCAGCTACCAGGAATCGGATTGCCCGAAAGCGGCCCCGGCGAAGAAGAAGTAATCATCTCGAATTGGCGCGCCGCTGTTCATCCTCGGCGCGCAGTTCGGCCAGCAAGGCCTGCAGATAGTGCGAACGGCGCTCGCCGCCCGCCAAGCGCCGGCAACACTCCTCTTCAAGACTGAGTTGATTGGTCTCGGCTGCCGCTTTCAACATTCGATACAGCTGCGTATCGATCTCCAGAATCACTCTGGCCATGTGTCCCGCCTCCTTGCCACCCGCAAATCCTTGAATCGCATGCGCCTATACGCAAAGCTGTCGCAAGGCGCCTGTACTTTAGTTAATCAGAGGGTTTGCGGTTCGGTGTACGTTCGGACGAGCGGTGAAACAACGGGCGGAAAATCAATAAACGGTTGCCAGCCAAAACTTTACGGCGCAATGATCAAGTCAGCGCAAATGCGTGCAAGGGTCTAGATTCAGAGTATTCCCGATCATTTTTCAACGGCAGGCAAGGAACTGCCGATCGTGTGTTTTTTGCAGCGCGGCACTGACGCCGCTCGTCAGGGCCATCCGCTCTGTGCAGAAGGAGACGTTGAATGCCTTACCAACCGAATGACTTGCTCAGCCGTCATTTTCAGGAAAGCGGCCCCGACCTCATCAGCAAGGTCGAAGAACAACTCAACCGTGTTTCCCCCAACAGTCCGAATATCCCTATCTACCGCGACATGATTCTGACCGTGCTACGCATGGCCCAGGAAGATCACAATCGCTGGAACGCCAAGATCACCTTGCAAGCCCTGCGCGAATTGGAACAGGCGTTTCGGGTACTGGAGCAGTTCAAGGGCCGACGCAAAGTCACCGTGTTCGGCTCGGCGCGCACGCCGGTCGAACATCCGTTGTATGCCATGGCCCGCGAGCTCGGTGCGGCTTTGACGCGTTCGGGAATGATGGTCATCACCGGCGCCGGGGGCGGCATCATGGCCGCCGCGCACGAAGGCGCCGGGCGCGATCACAGCCTCGGGTTCAATATCACCCTGCCCTTCGAACAACATGCCAACCCCACGGTCGATGGCACCGGCAATCTGCTGCCGTTCCACTTCTTCTTCACCCGCAAGTTGTTTTTCGTCAAAGAGGCTGACGCTCTGGTTTTATGCCCCGGCGGGTTCGGCACGCTGGATGAAGCGCTGGAAGTGCTAACGCTGATCCAGACCGGTAAAAGTCCATTGGTGCCGGTGGTGCTTCTGGATGCGCCGGGCGGCACATTCTGGCAAGGCGCGATGGACTTCATCCGCCAGCAACTGGAGGAAAACCATTACATCTTGCCGACCGATCTGAAACTGATGCGACTGGTTTACACCGTTGAGGAAGCGGTGGAACAGATCAACCAGTTCTACAGTAACTTCCACTCCAGCCGCTGGCTCAAGCGCCAATTCGTGATCCGCATGAATCACAAACTTAGCGATCAAGCGCTGGAACATATGCAGGAGGCCTTTGCCGATCTGTGCCTGAGCGACCAGTTTCATCAACATGCCTACAGCGGTGAGGAACAGGATGATGCGCAGTTCAGCCATCTGACGCGACTGGCCTTCGCCTTCAATGCCCGCACTCACGGGCGTCTGAGGGAGTTGATTGATTACATCAACCTGCCGGAAAACTGGGCCGACTTAAGACCCCCAACAGCACAACGCAGCCGCGAGCCGTCAAAGGCAATCTGAAGGCAAAAAAAAACGGCCCGCTATTTTCATAGCGGGCCGTTTTTATTGTAGCGATTTAATCGTCCATCCCTCGACCGCTGAACAAGCGGTTGATCATCTCCATCGAGAACCCCCGATAGGCCAGGAAACGGCCCTGCTTGGCCCGTTCTTTTGCGTCAATCGGTAAATGCCCGGAGAACTTGCGTTGCCACGTCTCCTGCAATTGCTCCTGCCAACTGATACCACTTTCGCGCAGGGCGAGTTCGATATCGGCGCGTTGCAAACCGCGTTGGCTCAGCTCTTCGCGAATCCGCAGAGGGCCATAGCCGGAACGGGCGCGGTAGGAAACAAAGCTTTCAAGGTAACGGGCTTCTGAAAGCAGCCCCTCTTCCGTCAAACGGTCGAGGGCTGTTTCGATCATCTCCGCCTCTGCGCCGCGTTGTCGCAATTTACGCGTCAACTCGACTCGACCGTGCTCGCGACGTGCGAGCAGGTCCATGGCGGTTCGCCGCACCGCGACGAGGGTATCGAGTACGGCGGTGGTCATCGCTGTAATCAGATATCAGCGTCAGCCAGGTCGTCTTCAGTCTCTTTGACTGCAGAGGCCTTGGAGTCGGCGATCACTGCTGGCGACAGCAGTTTGTCACGCAGTTGCTTCTCGAGCTTCGCGGCGATTTCCGGGTTATCCGCCAGGAACTTGGCCGAGTTGGCCTTGCCCTGACCGATCTTGGTGCCTTCGTAGGCATACCAGGCGCCGGACTTCTCGACGAAACCGTGCAGCACGCCCAGGTCGATCATCTCCCCGTTGAGGTAGATACCCTTGCCATAAAGAATCTGGAACTCGGCCTGACGGAACGGCGAAGCGACCTTGTTCTTCACAACCTTGACGCGGGTTTCGCTGCCGACCACTTCGTCGCCTTCCTTCACCGCGCCGGTACGGCGGATGTCGAGACGGACCGAGGCGTAGAACTTCAGCGCGTTACCACCGGTAGTGGTTTCCGGGCTACCGAACATCACGCCGATCTTCATACGGATCTGGTTGATGAAGATCACCAGGCAGTTGGCGTTCTTGATGTTACCGGTGATTTTACGCAGCGCCTGGGACATCAGACGGGCTTGCAGGCCCACGTGCATGTCACCCATTTCGCCTTCGATTTCAGCCTTCGGTACCAGGGCTGCCACGGAGTCGACAATGATCACGTCAACGGCGTTGGAGCGCACCAGCATGTCGGTGATTTCCAGGGCCTGTTCGCCGGTGTCCGGCTGGGACACCAGCAAGTCGTCGACGTTGACGCCAAGTTTGCCGGCGTACTCAGGATCGAGGGCGTGTTCGGCGTCGACGAATGCGCAGGTCGCACCGGCTTTTTGCGCCTGGGCGATCACGGACAAGGTCAGCGTGGTTTTACCGGAAGATTCAGGACCGTAGATTTCAACGATACGGCCTTTTGGCAGACCGCCAATGCCGAGTGCGATGTCCAGGCCCAGAGAGCCAGTGGAGATAGCCGGGATCGCCTGACGGTCCTGATCGCCCATACGCATTACGGCACCCTTGCCGAATTGACGTTCGATCTGACCCAGGGCCGCAGCCAAGGCTTTCTTCTTGTTGTCGTCCATTAAAGTCCTCACGTAATCAATAAGGCCTGACGGCCAACACCTGTATAAGTAGCCAGTATTATTCCACAGCGTTCGCGGATCGCCTACCCCTGATTTTCGATTTCTCGTGCCGCTAGTCGCAGGAGCCCCTCTAGCGCGGCCTTCACCGTTTGTCGGCGGACTTCGTCGCGGTTGCCGGGGAAGTGCTGAACCTCAGTGGTGACCGTCTCGCCAACGCCCCAGGCCAGCCACACCGTACCGACCGGTTTGTTGGGCGAGCCGCCGTCCGGCCCGGCCACACCACTGACCGCCACGGCAAATCGCGCCAGACTCTTCTCCTGAGCGCCACGCACCATCGCCTCAACGACCTCGCGACTGACAGCGCCCACCGACTCGAACAACTCGGCCGACACATTCAGTTGCTGGGTTTTCTGCCGGTTGGAGTACGTGACGTAACCGGCCTCGAACCACGCCGAACTGCCCGGGATCCGCGTGATCGCTTCGGCAATCCCGCCACCGGTACAGGATTCAGCGGTGGTGACGTGGGCATTGAGCAGTTGCAGACGTCGGCCAAGGTCGGCGGCCAGTTGAGTGATCTCTTTCACGGCGTGCTCCGGATCGTGTGGAATGCCTCCACCGTACACGAGCAGGTTGCGCTTTCAATACACAGACTCATTCAAAATGTTCGGGCGCCAGCGCTCTGACATAGGCCTGACACGCCTGCAAGGCGATCAGTCCACGGTCGCCGCTGTCGGTGATGGCGATAATTCGTTGAGCATGCGCCGGGTCAAGTCGGGCGCGTACGGTTGCATGATCCACGCCGCTGGCGCCGGTGGTGGCTGGCACGTTGCAGCCTGGGGCAGCGTCGCCTGCGTCGATGAGGACTGACAGGCGCAGATCAGCAGTGGCAAGGCGATCGCGCAGGCGATCCTGATCACGTTGGGCATCGCTCAGCGCTCGATAATGGGTTTGTTCACTGGTCGCGAGCCGCTGCTCCAGCGCCAGGCGTTTATCCTGCTCGGCCTGTTGCGCGGTCGCGGCGGTCTGCGTCAGTTGATTGAGGGTTTCGGCGTTTAACCGGGCCTGCTCGGCCAGTTGCCGACCGTAGCGCCACTCCTGAAACTGCCAGGCCGCTGCAAACGCACCAGCGGCCAGCAACAGGATGCCGATCACTCGCCAGGGGATTGGCATAGCACCGCCCTCGCCCGCGCCCAGATTTCCAGGCGATCCTGCAAACCGTTCAACCCGCCGTTGATGCGCCGGGTAATGGTGTTGAACTCGTCGCGGTCGGCCAGTGCGTTCAAACCTTTCTGCTCCCAGAACCATGCTGCGGACTCGGCGGCCCATTGTGGTTGTTCGAGGAGTTCGGGCAGGGACAACAAACGTTCATCGCCGAACAATCCGAGGCTGCACTGACGATAGTTACTGCGGCCAGTGATCTGAATCAGCCCGCGACCGCGATATTTCTGTCCATCGCCATCGGCCTCGGGCGTGTTGCCCAGACGCAGCGCCAGCGTCCCGGTGTCGTACTTGCTCAGGTACTGGTTGTTGCCCAGTTCGCGCACGTAACGCAATTGACCCGACTCGTGTCCGATTTGCGCGAGGAACGCCGCGACACGTTTGGGCGAGTCAATATGGCGGCGAGCCATGGCACTGTTGAGTGCAGAAACAAAAACGCCCGCTTGGGAGCGGGCGTTGGGCATGATGTCGATAAGGTTGTTTTCAGTTATTTGCATAATGCTTGATCCTCCCTGGATATTGCCCCGATTGAATCATGGTTGACGGCCAAGGCCTGCCAGCCATTTATTTGCCAGACTTTTCAGGGTGCTCTGCTCTACGGCTTCTCCAAGTGTTCCCTCGGGGGACTGCACCTGACCGCCCGATAAAAGCCACTCCTGATATTCAAGCCAGTCACGATTGGTTGGATCAGGTGGGATGAACGCTGAATCCTCCGTGCGCAGTACACCGCAAGCGGTCAATTGATAGGTCATGAATTCTCTCCTAGATTTCCGCGTCCGCTGTCCATTCCAGTTGCAAGGTTTGCCCAGGGGCACTTCCTACAGGCGTGACAGTTGCAAATGAAATACTGCGATCCGTTACACCTTGCAACGTAGTGCCAGTGCATGCCTTGCTGATCGTTTGATTCCAGACTTGATTGCTGCTGTCAGCCGGGCAATACGCGGTCACGGTGGGCTGAACTCTTTTCTGCACCAGAAAACCGATGGTCATACCGTATTGCCCCATGTTGCCTGACGGTACTTGGGTAAATGTCGAAATACAGGTGTTGGTTCCGTTGTTTGCCCTGACCGGTATTCCGCTCGCAAAAGACTTTTCGTAATAGCGCTGACACAACATCAGTTCTTCGGCGAGTGGTCGAACTTCGAAAGGCGTGGAAACAGGTCCCTCCTCCAGCTGCACAAGGGTCAGATCGACCGTCTGCAAAACATTCAAAGGCAGGTCGAAAGACAATGTCAGGCAATCGCTGGCCCCTTGCATTTTTCCGGAAATGGCAGGCACCTGAAACGTTGCTGTGTGTCGGCTCCACGTTGTACTCAGCTGAAAGACGTCAACAACCCTCACAACAGCGGCCGATCCTCCCACACCGAATTGTTGGGCGATGGCGACTTGCAATGGCCGCGCGGCATCGGATCGCGCCCAGAACGTCAATGTTGCAGTCCTACCGGCGAGTGTTCTGACCGATTCGATACTTTGTGAAATTCTGTGAGTCGTTGCCCCTGCGCCTGCCGCAGTTTGTTGCCAGCGCATGAAACAGGCAGGTTCGCCAGGAACCTCCCCTTGCCCGAGTGGAAACGTCTGACGCGTGATACTTACTCCGGCGTTGCCGTTCCAGTCGCAACGAAAACGGTCTGCCACGTAACCACCGATATTGGGGGCCTGATTGCTCGCCCCACGCTGCCAGATTCGGAAATCGCCATTAATGAGCAGATTCCTGCGATACACCTGCACAGGAAATTGTTGCATCGGGTCGGGTCTGGACAACTGCCGGATCGCTTGCGCCAATTGGTCGGTCTGCTGCTCATCCGGGCTCAACCCCGCTGCGGTAATTGCGCTGAGTATTTCCTGAGTAACACTGTTGCCCCAGCTCGCCGGAATCAACGATCCCGGTGTTCCAGCGATGGCATCTTCATCGACAAACTTGCCGTCGACCAAGCCTGAGCCAGGAACGCTTTTTGGGTAATCCATGTATATCTATCCTTGATTGAGAGCGAACCGCTCAGCCATTGGCCTACAGCAAATCTTCAAGCCAGTCAGGCTCGACCGGGCGCGAACGCGCCTCCGGGAAGTCTGGATGATTGGGCCAGTCGCGCAGCGCCTGCCGATAGGCCAGGAGTTCTTTGAACTCCTCGGTACGCAGGGTCGTGCCCTCACCCACCTCCAGTTCTTCGGCATCACGAAACACCAGCCACTGGGTGTTTTGCAGAACGCGGTTGCGCCATGCGCGCTCGTGGCTGGCAAGCGTTTCAGGAGAAACGACGGGGTCGGTCAAAACGGGCTGACCACTGGCACTGGCGCTGATGACTTTGCCACTAGCCTGCCCGGCAAACAGTTCGGTGTATTGCGCCTGGGTGATTTCCACCGCCCCTGCAGGCAGTTCAGGAAGCGCGCTGTCGACGCGATCAAAGCCGAGACTTTGTGCATAAAAGTAAATCGTCATGGTCAGTACCCCCAAACCAGAATACGGCCCGAGATACCCGGCTCAGCCTTCACACTTGCAGCCAGCACATTTCGGACCCGCGCAACCACTGTCGTTGTAGTGGAGTTCGCGCCGTCAAATGCCCAAACGGTGACGTTGGAGCTCCCCCAACCTGCCGGATAGCCTTCATTGGCAACACCGCCGAGGACAGCATTGGGAAACCTGATCGGCAAGGACACCGTCATGTTGCCATTCGCATCGGAGCCCCCCGTTACCCACTGAATGATCAAACCGCTGGGAAACTTTTGATATCCCGATGTGGCGAACTGTGCGGCGTAATTAGCTGAATACTTCAGCGCAGCGGTGCCATAGACCACCCACACTCCAGACTCCCTGACGAAGTTCGCACTCTCCCCATTGTTCATCACGATCGACGCCAGATAAGCCCCTTGCGGACTGATCTGCGTGCCGGTTTTACTGGCCACCGTGACGGGCGCACTGTTACGGCAATGCAGGCTAATCGTCGCGCCGCTTGGCACCGCAGCGGCATCCGGAAGCGTCACGGTATATGCCGCGTTACCGCCCAGACCGATTGAGCAGCCGACATCGGCCTGAGTCAATTGGGCGGCGGTGGATATACCACGAGCACTGGCATAGCTGCCCAGCGCCCGCTGCACAAACTCGGACGTTGCTGCCGAGCGTCCGCCATCAAACTGCGGCGCAGTCATGAACAGCGCCGGACTGCGCAACGCTGCCAACAACTGATTGTTCGACGACTCGTTCGGCGTCATGCCGGCCGCCTGAAGGACGTTGAGAATTTCTTGCGTGACGCTGTTACCCCACGCCGCCGGGATCAGCGAGCCGGGTTTTCCGGCAATCGGGTCCTCATCGACAAACTGGCCATTGACCAGGCCGACACTGGGCACACTTTTTGGGTAGTCCAATGTTCATCTCCTTGATTGAAATACAGTTCGGGGCGAATTCAGCCAATCACGCTGACCAGCCAAAGCGGTGCTGACGGCCGGGAATCCGCTGCGGGGAAAAGCGCAGAATCAGGCCAGTCGCGCAGCGCTTGTCGGTACTCAAGCAGCTCCAGATATTGCGCAGCCTTGAGCAAGGTTCCGCGCCCCAGTTCCTGCTCATCGCGATGGCGAGTGACCAGCCATTCGGTCGCTGAAAGGGATGCCTGACGCCAGCTACGTTCGGCTGTCGAAGGCGCTTGATCTGCAACAACCGACGCCTGGAGGATCACCGGACTTTCCTGCGCGGGCAGTGGGTCGATAGCTGTCGGCAACTGACTGATCGGCGCGCCGATTTCGACCGCCTGACCATCCGGCACTCGCACCATCGACTCGACAAAAGACGGGGCGAACAGTTGGCTGATTGCGTAGTCACCGGTGTCGATCCGTTCGACGACTACGCCGTTCTCGATCCGTGCATAAACGGCCATTACTCGTACTCCCAGATTTCACAGAAGGCGTTACCGCCGACACCGCTAAGGACAGAGGCGGACGCACTGGTTGAACAAGAACCACTGCCACCCGAGCCTCGACTCCCTGAGGTACCGGGACCACTGAGGCCCATCAACGGGCCGCCGCCATCAAATGGACTCGCCCCACCACCTCCTGCCAGTACGCCCCAGTTGGCGTTGTACATGGCATAACCACCGCCAATTCCACGTGCGTTAGCCAGGTTGCCACCCGTGACGGCTTGCCCTCCGGCGCCACCCTGGACGAAGCCGACTGCCGTGGCTGTCACGGGGAAGGTCAGGATTTGCCCGCCCATGCCTCCCGCCGCGCTCATATAGCTGCCAAAAGAAGCACCACCACCGGCCTGCCCCATCGCGTTACGTGAAGCGCCACCCGCTCCCAGTGAAACCGGCACGCCGGACATCATTTCCGCGCTCACGTCATACAAACTCTCGCCATAGGCGCCACCACCACCACCACCACCACCACCACCACCACCACCACCACCACCACCACCACCACCGCCACCGCCGATGCTGTGATAACCCGCTGTCACCGGTGCACAGCCGCCCCCCGAGCCGCCGGCTCCAACCAGACGCACACGAATGCGCCTGGCTCTTGGGTTGGGTTTGTAAACCGTGATCCCGACCGTCTCGATCTGCCGGACCGCCAGCAGCCGCCCCACCGCATCGGTGATGCCATAACCAGCCAACGTGGTTGGGGTATTTTTCAGTTTGGTGAAATCAACGAGAGCGCCAATGGCCGTGGCCAGTTGATCGGTTCTGGCTTCATCCGGGGTCAATCCGGCAGCCTTGATCGCATTGAGAATTTCTTGCGTGACGCTGTTGCCCCACGCGGCGGGGATCAGTGAACCCGGTGTTCCGGCGACGGGGTTTTCATCGATGAAGCCACCATTGACCAGTCCCACACCGGGGATACTTTTCGGATAATCCATTACACGACTCCTTGTGCGGGATCAGTCAGCGACAGCGGCGCCAGGCGCCACCGGCCAAGAGATGTTCTCGGGAAAACCGCTTTGCTTTTCAATGCGGTTCAGCTCTACGCTGTAGAGCTTCCACTCGATCAGCAGCAGTTGTTCGTCATGGCTGGCATCGCCGATGTCTTCGGCGTATTGCAGGGGGGCGATTCTCAGCACGGCATCGCGAAGCAACGCGTCGCGCTGATCGAGGCATTGCTGCCTTACGCTCGCCAGGCGAGCCTGCTCATCGAGTACCCAGGAGTTGTCGCGCCAGATATGGAACTCCCCTGGCCATGGCTCTGTTGTATGGGTGTCAGACAACTCACCCAGTTCGGTCCATATTTGCCTGACTCCATCGTGTTTGCGGTAAACCACACCGCGCCGGTCTGTCAGCTCTCGAGGAACATTGTTAACCAGTGTCCACACTCGCCCGCTTTCGGGCGACGGCAGCTCGAATGAAAGTTGAACGGCATTACTCGGCAGTTGAACACCAAGACCGGGGGTGACATCAAACTCGACAGGGCCGGTCAAACAGCCCAGATGATCAATCAGATAATTAAACATGGGCACCTCAGATAAGTTTGATTCGACCCGGATAAGCAATATTTCGAGGACGCGTGATACCGCCGTGGTTCAGCAGTTCTGAATCGGCAATTGGCGTAATCGGCGCAGCAGGTGTGATGTATTTGACGGTGGCGCCGGCGTAATCGGCGTAGTTGCCCATATCGAAACCCAACTGGGCCTTCTGGGAAATGATGTTTGTCGCAAACAAAATATTGTCGGCGACGCCGTTGTCCCCCTGAACCAACGAACCTTTTTGCCAAGATCCCGCCGCACGACCGGTATCGACCAAACCGCCTTCGGCCAGGACACGCAAGAATTCACCACGGGCTTCTGGCAGGCGAAAAGTCGTGGCGCCGTCTCCAGAAGTCCACGCACCGCCACGATCCGCCTCGGAACGCAACATGCCCGACTGCTGCGCGTGTTCCCAGAGCCACGGCCATTCCGAGCGATTCAGTACGGAACCATTCAATGCCGCATAGCCCCCGGGCAGCACAGCCAGAGTGGTCTCGAAGGCTACGTACCCGAGTGACGAACCGTCCAGACGACCGACCGGCCACCAATTGCCCGCTGTATCACTGCGCAAATGCCACCAGTCACCGGCTCCCATCAATACGAGAAACGGATAACCCGAAGCATTCAGGTGGGTGTGAAACTTGATCGCATCGCCGCTTGCACTTCTCACGATCAAGCGGTTACCGCTGTTATCGACGCGCCGCACAATGACGTCACGCACCCCCAAACTGGTATTGGCTGGAGGCAGACTGACGGTCAGTGTGCTGGCCCCGGCATCGATCAGAACCAAGCCCAACTCATCGGTGGTCAATGACCTGGACCCTCCAACCCGAGTAATCACAGAACGCATTGGGCTGGCGTTGCCGACGATCAACTGAATCGCCTTGAATAATTGGCTAGTATCCGCCTCTGAGGCCACCAACCCACCCCCTGTAATCACACTCAGAATCTCCTGAGTCACACTGTTGCCCCACACCGCTGGAATCAACGATCCCGGCGTTCCCGCCACCGGGTTTTCATCGACGAAGCGGCCATCAACCAAGCCGACGCTGGGGACGCTTTTTGGATAATCCATAGGATGTTCGTTCCTTTGAAATGACAAATGACCGGCATCGGCACAGCGCTTTCTGCGTGCCTGTTCACGGTCTGTTTTCAGAAAATAAAAAGCCCACATCGAAGTGGGCTTGGGTGACGCAGAACTGAGGTTTTTGATTTAGCTGGATGGACCGTTGACCAGTTCGCGAATGGCGACCAAAGCTTCGTCACCAGCGCTGCGCGCCAGATCCATGTTGCCTTTGGCAGCCTGCGCGCGAATCTGCGCTTTGGCCTTCAAGCGCAGCGTACGCAGCGCCAACAGATGGTCGGTCAGTTGATCGGCCTTGCTCAGAATCTGCTCGGCGGCCAGTTTGGCGGTGCGACCTTTGACCACCCAGGCAGCGACCGACAGCGGCACTTCCTTTTTCGGGTAACCGGCGTCCTGATAGGCCTGCGCGTCGGCCGCTGCCTGGGCGTATTCCATGGCTTTAAGCGGGTCGCCGGCCAGTGCGGTACGAGCATTGTCAGCGGCGGCATCGACTTTGCTGCACAGCTGCTCGGCTTCCTGCTGTTCTAGCTCGGCGGCTCTGGCGGGATTCATCTGCCACTTTTCGCCATCCCAATCATGAGCAACAGAAGGTTGTGCCGGACGTAGACCGTCCTCGAACTGATGCAGTTCTTGAATGATGATCATCGGATCAACTCCCAGGAAAAACTGATGTTGACCGCTGCGGTGAAATTGACAGCGATACCCGATGCATAGTCAGACAAACCGTGACTCTTGAGCCCCATGCTGAACAGCAGTTCATCGCTTGCGGCGTTGCTGGCGCCCCACGTGTGTTCTGTCTGGTAGCTCTGCCAAAGCGAGCGCAATTCAGCATGGTCAAAGCTGGCAGTGAGGGTCGAGACGGTCGTGTCACTCACGACGTTGCTGGAGAAAATCAATACAGGTGCATTTGCAGTTGCCCAACCGTCCCAATTATTGGAGGTTCCAATCGTCGGGTTCAAGAAACAGTAATTGCCGCCGAGCCACCCTGCGGGTGCAAACCCGACAGAACTGATAGCCGTCGGATGCGGCGTCGGATTGCCCACCACCAGCCGCGCTGCCCGCGCATGTGGATCGAGTGGAAGGTAAACCACACCATTGCCGTTAACTGTCTGCGTCCACGACAAACGGCTGCGGTTATAAATCGGCCGGACAATCGGCACCGTCCCGGGACCGGCTGTCACCACCCATGCCAGACAAAGATCCAGCGTCGTCGATTGGAAACCGCCTCCCGCCGCACCATTGATCGTGCCCTTCAAGCCTTCGGGCGTGGCGTCATAGATCGTGCCGCGCTGCGTGTAGAAGGTCAGCACGCCGGCAACCACTTGCGCACGCAGAAAGTAACCAGAGTTGGGCAAAAGATCGGCACTGCTCCAGGCTTGTGTCGTAAACGTGCGCGGACGACCCAACTGACCTGCCAGTACTTCCTGGCCCAGGCTGATCAGTACACCAGGCAGAATCGATAACCGCCCGCCACTGGTAGCAAACGCGGTCGGCGTGATTGGCAATCGCCCGTCTGCCGTAGCAACGGTAGCGGTTGGCAAGGCGCCAATCGGCAACGCCGAATCCAAATTCCAGCCCTTGGCCGAAACGCTCTGAATCGCTTGCAACAACTGATCGTATTTCTTCTCGTCCGGGGTCAGATCCCCGGCCTTGATCACATTGAGAATTTCCTGCGTAACCCCATTCCCCCAATCTGCCGGAATCAAAGATCCCGGCGTCCCGGTCATCGGGTTTTCATCGACAAACTTCCCATTCACCAAGCCGGCGCTGGGCACACTGTTCGGATAGTCCATGGCTCATTCCTCCCTAGTCATAATTGATGTGCACCTTGGTATGTGCCGGCGCACTGCGGTGGATCAGGCATTCCAGCGCCGAACCCGGGTTGACGCCGAAACGCTCGCCCCAGTAACTCGCGCCGTAACGCCGGCCAAGCAGCAGGCGTCCGCCGGTGTTGAGCGTCCACATGAACTGCGCTTCCCAAGTGCCCCAATGCGCCGAGCCGAAACGCGAGCGGCCCATGCGTGGGGCTTCGAGTTCGGTGATGGTGGCGTTGGGGTAGCCCTGGCTTTTGGCGATGTCGAGGTAGTAACCGACGGCCTGGCTGCCGACCGCGAGCAAGCGGCGGCGCACGGCGAGGCGGCGGTCGTCGAACAGTGGCGTGGCGCCGAGGCAGGGGTCGGGCAGGTTCATCACCCGCTCCCAATCCGGCACCAGTTCGCTGACGCCGGCCGGGTCCATCTCGTTGAGCAGGTCGGCGGCGCGGGCGTCAAGGCGGGCCAGTTCGACGGCGACGCCTTGCAGCACTTCTTCCAGTTCCGGCACGCGCTCCGGATCCCACGCCGGGCCACTGGGCAGCAAGGCGCGCAGTTGCGCCTGATATTGCGCGGCGGTTCTTATGCCCCCCATACGCAGCCTCCGAAGGTGAGCAGTTCGCTTTGCCCGGCAGGCACGTCAGCGGCCGGCGCAGTGAGCGTGTGATCGTACTCACCACCGGCGCTGCTGATGGCTTCGCGGATATGGCTGATCAGCAACGGCACACCCAGATCGGCCTCGCGGTTGTGCAGGTCGCGCAACTGCGCTTCAACGGCGGCGCGCACGGCGGTGGTGTCCGGATTGACGCTCTTGAAGCGATACACCACCGGCACCTGAATCGGTCGCTGCACGTGCACTTCCGCGGTCACCGGACGCAGCGGTTCGATGTAGTCCTGAACCTCCGCCAATTGCTCATCGTTGGGCACCGGTTGCGGGTCTTCATCACGCATGATGAACACTGTCACCGTGCCCGGGCCGAGCAAGCCACCACGACACCAGGCGCGGGTCACGCCCGGCACTTCCAGCGCCCACGTCTCGTAGTCACTGGCCGAGCCGCCATGGGGAATGACGCGGTAGGAACGAATCACCCGCGAGCGCAGCGACTCCAGACTTTCCCGTGCCACACCGCCGCTGAGCCCCGGTGCCAGCACGATAAAACTGTTGCCGACGACGCCGGTAATCGGCTGCACCGGGTTCAGTGCCAGACCGGCGTCGGCATTACCGAGGCTGCCGGCATCCAGCGCCGCGATGGTTGTGATGTTGCTGCCATTAACGGTGGTGCGTGCGGTGGTGACTTTGTAGGTGCGGCCATCGCTCGCTTGCAGCAGCGTATCGACATCCAGCACGGCACCGGCAGTGGCGGTAAAACTGACGCTGCCGGTGGCGACTTGCGCGGGTTTGCGCGGTTGGTTCAAACGCAGTGCGGCGATGCGCTCCAGGGTCGACTCATCAGCCTTGTCGGGCAGGATCTGCTCGGCAATCCAGTCGAGATAACCGTACAGACCATAAGCCGCGCCACCGAGGGTACGGGCCAGCACTTGCGCATCGGACTGGCGCAGCGAATCGCCGGCCAGGTCGCTTTGGGTGCGCTTGATCAGCACCGGCAGCGAAGGGGTTTCAAACGGCATAGATCACCTGCCAACTGTTATCGGGGTTGATGTCCAGACGTTCGCCGTCGGCCAGGGTCAGGACCGTGCGCAGGTTCAGGCGCTGGGCGTCGAGGCGTTCGCTGATGATGTCAATGGCGCTGCAGTGGCCGTCGTCGATCAGCCATTGCAAGGCTTCGCGGGCATAGAACTCGGCGTCCATCTGCGTTTGTCGAGTTAGCTTGACCCGGCGCAACAGCCACAGCCGCGAGCCGATGCGGTCGTCGGCAACGGTGGGAAAGCTGTCGCCCCACCAGCCGAAACGTTCTTCGTCGTCGAGGGCGTCGTCATCGGCGGCGCGGCGCCAGGTGAACAGGCTGATGAGTACGGCGCGGGTCAGCGCGGCATGGAGGTTCGGGCTGATCAGCATCACTTGCCTCCTGCCGGCGCACCGGTCTGGCCACTACCGGCCTGTACGCCGACATGCACGTGGTTGATCTGGCTGATGCCAGCGGCGAGTTGATCACCAGTGGAAACGATCTTGCCGGTCTGGTTGATCACCGGCGTATCGAAGTTCACCGCGCTGCTGGCGCGGATGTTCAGCGTGGCGGTCTCGATGTCGATGATCCGCCCGCGCTTGAAATGAATCTTGTCGCCCTCGTCGGTGTAGATCGCCACCTCGCCCGACGCCAGTGATTGCAGGCGATAACGGCGGTCGGCGATGACGAGCGCGATGGCGTGGGAGCGGTCGCCGCCGAGAAAGGTGACGACACCTTCGGCGCCGGCCAGCGGGTGGCTGGTGAAACCATAGGGTTCGAAGTGTTCGAGGTCGTCGTTCACTTCGCCGGCGGTGAGGCGCATTTGCAGCGATTGCAGCTTGGATGCCGAATTGGCGAGCACGACAGTGCCGCGCGCCAGCAGGCGTGTCAGTAGGCTCATGAATTGTCCTTCAAAAAAGTGGCCCGAATGGGGTCAGTGTGGGAGCGAGCCTGCTCGCGAAGGCGGTGGGTCAGGCACTGTGATGTTGAGGCTGGCGACGCTTTCGCGAGCAGGCTCGCTCCCACAGGATTCGGAGTCAGGCTCAGGTTTTTTTCGGGGGCGTTGGATCAGGATCGAAGGTATGCGGCGGCGCCACTTGCAGCGTGGTCACCGAGCCTTGCGCCGACAGCGAATACGTGACTTTGGAAATCAGCATGTCGCCATCAAACCCGAGCACCGGATCCTTGACCTTGACCAGCGTGTTGTGGCGCCACAAATCGCCGTTGGACTGACGCCAGCCCTGCACCTGATAAATGGTGGACTGCGCCCGGCCCATGCGCGTGGCGCTCTCCCATTGGGCGCGTTGCTGGGCCAACTCAAAGGTCAGCGCAGTGCCCTCGTTGATGATCGTGGTGCGTCGACGTTTGAAGCTCAGGTCGGCCGCGCTGGATTCAACCTCGCTGACCGCCGCCCCGCTCTTCTTGTCCGAGCCTTTCTGCTGGCCGATCACCCGATATTCGGAGAACACCTGGCTTTGATCCATCGGCGCACTGGCCGACAAAATGTTCTTGCCCAGCTCCAGCGCATCGCTGGCGCGACCACCGCTGCCGGGCTTGGCCAGCACCAGCCGGCCTTGCTCGTCATCGGTGGAAAACACCCGAAACAGCGAGAGCAGACGGTCGATCGACTGAAACACAGTCTCGCCCGGCACGATGGTGTGCTTGGCGAGACGCGCAGTCTCGGGAATCTGATTGACCACCATCAGCGAATACTCCATCGCCAGCGCCTGCACGATGCTCAGCAACGGTTGCTCTTGCCATTGATTCGGCCGGTTGGTGGCCGCGCAGTCGACCAGATCCTGAGTCTTGGAACTGCCCTCGATGCTCAGGCTGATCTGGCGTCCGTCATAGCTGATCGGGGCCTTGAACACATAGCCGGTGAGCACCAGGTCCTGGCCGATTTTCACTTCGCAGGGGTCACCCGGTTTGATCCGCTGATCCACCGTCTGCCCTGGCCACTGCCAGGTGATGTCGAGTTTGAAGGTGCGGAACTGGCGCTCCAGATCAGCGGTGATTTCCACGCTTTTCCAGCCGCCGTATTCCATGTTGTTGACGGTCAGCGTGACATGGTTATCCATCTCGCTCATGGCTCACTCCCTGGACACTTTCACATCGTTGGGTGAAAAGCCCGGATGGTTCATCGCGTTGCTCTGAGTCACCTGAGTCACCCGTGTGGCGTCGGCAAATTGCTGGTACGCCACAACCAGCGCCGGCAGGCTTTCCTGGAACGATTTAGTGACCTGTCGCACACCGGATGACGCCACAGCCTTGAGATGCGCAATCAGCGCTTCCTTCACATCATTGATTGCCTGGTGATGCTTGGGATCGGCCTTGTCCAGCATCGGATCAATAGCCACCCCGACCGCTTTCTGCAGCGCTTTCATTTCGTCGGTCACCGGTACTTCCTGACGGGTCACCGGTTGATCCGCCTGATGCGCCACCGAAGGTGTCGACGTCAGTTTTACCGCCGGGGTCGCCACCGGCATCGACGCGACCCATTGCGCCACTTTGACCAGCATCGTGTCCTGCACCAGATCGGCCATGGCTTGCGCCGCCGCATTGGTGTCCTTGCCGGTGGTGATCTTCGGCGCATCGGCCTTGCGGATCGCTTCGAGTTGTTGGGAGACGTCGGCAATCACGCCACGGTAGCCCTCCTTCGCGAACGCCTTGAGCTCCTTGATATCGCCGAGCAACCCCTTGAACTCCGCCGCCACTTCCTTGGGCAACTCCTTCACGGCTTTAACCAGTTCAGTGATTTGCCGGTACTGCTCGATCAGCGGTTTGAGCTGCTCTTTGATCACCTCATAGACCCCGGTCAGGCTGTTGCGCAGATTGGCGATGCCGATCCGCGCAGCCTTGATCAGCGTCATCGCCTGCTCGAAACGCGCCACCGCCGAACCCAGCAACGTATCAGCTTTGGCCAACAGAACTTTCTGCGTACTGACGGTGGCGGTGGGAAACGGCAACGGCCGGTCGGGGTAGAACTTCAGACTGAACGTCACCAGCCCGCCGTCCTGGCGGGTGTGGGTCATGTCGCATTCACCGACCTTGACTTGCAGGCGTCCCAGCCACGGGTGCACCAGCTCACCATTGCCTGCCTCCAATGCCTTGAGCAGCTTGTCGCGCTGCTCCAGGCAATCGGCGCCGATGATGAATGCCGTGATGTCGTGGGTCTTGGCCTGCTGGCCAAGATCCTCGAAATACGGCAGGTCGCGTTGCGGATACTCGTGCAACTGCCCCTTGCGACCGACCGGGGTTTTCGCCTGATCAATCCAGAAACCGACACCACGAAAGGATGCCGGCAACAAACGGTCACGCCAGTTCATTGGAACCTCCTGCCGACAGCGAGCGATAGCCGATGCGCGAAGACAGCGCCAGGCCCGGTTGATTGGTTTGCGGTTGATCGGTGCGCAGCCCTGCCGGCGCATTTTCGAAGCGCACGGTCAGGCCGCCTTCGAGTTGTGTGCGGTTGTTGATTGCGCTTTGTTGAATCAGTGCGCCGGAGGTTTGTGGCAGTGTGCTGCTCATTCCTGGCGCCCCGGCAGGCGCAGCAGCGCTGGTGCCGGTGATTGTGGCGAAGAACCCGGAGACATTGCCGCCGAGCAGTTCTTTGATCTGTCCGAAAATACCTTGGAGTCTTGTCGACATATCGCTGAACCAGACGAGAACGGGCTGCCACTTCTGCTGGATAGATTCCAGCGGCGACTGACTGAACAGATCACCCAAGGTTGCTTTCACCGATTGTGCGTCTGTGTTCAGCGTTGCCCACAAACCGGAAAAATATTCCGTGACGCCATTCCATTTCGCTATGACCGTTTCCACGGGAGCGTTGCCGAACAGGTTCTGAAACTCGTTCTTCAATGGCTGGGCACCTGCCCGGAGAACGTCCCACAGCGCTGAAAAAACCGGCGCCAAGGGTTGCCAGGCGCTTTCGACCATAGCGGTCGGAGACCAGGAGAACGTCGACTTGAGTTGCTCCCATCCGCTCGCCGCAATGCTGTGCATGCTGCCAACCGCATCGAAAACCGTGCTTTGCGCGGAACCCCAGGCCCTCGACATATTCGTTGTCAGCGTGCCGTCGAACAGCGATGTGATGCTCGACCAACCGGTAGCAACCCTGGTGCTCATATCGTCGATGGCCGTGAAGACCGCGCTTTGTGCGGAATCCCATACGCCTGACATTTTTGCTGTCAGCGTGCCGTCAAACGTCGACTTGACCGATTCCCAACCGGACAGCGTAGCTGCATAGCTACGATTCCAGTAACCAGTGACGGACTCATCGGCCGAGTCCCAGAGTGCGCTCATTTTCTCCAGTGGCGAGGTGTACAACCGGGCCTTGAGGCTTTGCAATCCAGCCGCAGTGCTGGCAGCTGCACTGTCCCAGTAAGCGCCGACAGAGGTGCGAGCCGAATCCCAGGTCTGCTCGATGGACGCGCCGAATGCGTGCAGACGTTCGGACGCTCCCGCCGCAATACGGCTGGCACCTGCGATAGCGTCGGCGCGCATCTCTTGCCACTTCAGCGAAGCTGTGGCACGCATCGACTCGAACCGTTGCCTTCCATCCGCAACCATCTCATCCCAGCCTTGGCGCACGTCGTCGATGCCGCGTCGGGTCGCATCGCCAATCGATTGCCAGGTTCGGCTGAAGAAGCCCGAGATCGCCCCCCAGTTGTTGGTGATCAACCGTGCGCCGATCACGATCACGGCCACAGCTGCCGCAATCCCGGCAGCAATCAGGCCAATGGGCGAGGTCAGAATTCCCAGCACCGCGACCAGCCCCATCGCCCCGACCGTGACCACCGTAAACGCCACAGCAGCGGCTGCCAGCCCTTCAACCAGATACGGATTGTTGGCGACGAACTGGCCGATGGACGTCATCACCGGTGTCAGCGCCGTGACGATGCCGTTAACCGCCGGCAACAATGCCTGACCGATTTTCAGCGAGATGTTGTCCAGCGCCTTGTTGAATTTCTCCAGGTTGGCCGAGGTTTCCCCCTGCACCACCTTCGGCACTTTCAGCCCCTTGAGTGCCCTGGCTTTTTTCGCCAGTGCATCCTGCGCTTCGATGGCCTTTTTGATGCCGTCCTGAAACGGCTTGAGCAGACCACCTTCGGCAATGAAACCGGCGACGTCCAGCGGCTCAAGGCCGCTGTCTTCCATGCTTTTCTTGAATGCTGCGACCTTGCCGCGCAGCCCCTTCATCTCGGTCTCCATCTTCTCGGCGCCCTTGAGCACCACGAGCATGTTGACCGTGACGGGAAAGTTCTGCGGGATCAGGCTCAAATTTGTATTCGCCATCACTGCACCTGCTGCATCGCATTGATCCGTTGCGCGTGCTCCAGCGATTCGCGGAGCACATCCAGTGGCCTGGCCATCATCTGTTCGGGGTCAACCTTCCAGAACCAGGCCAGGTCATAGGCGACGGCGATCAGGTCGGTGATGGCGCCGACGCCGCACTCATGAAAAAACTCGCAACGGCCCAGCTCAGCGCGTTGAGGTCAGCCAGATCCAACTGGTTGACCGACGACGGTGGAATACCGGCGCACACGGCGATGTACTTGGCCGCCACGTCCATGTCGAGGCTGACTTCTTCGCTCTTGTCGATCTTGTACGGCAGCGCCTTGATCGCTCGCACTTCCTGCACCGTCGGACGACGCAGGACGAGTTCGGTCAGGGGCTCGCCGTGAGCTTCGATCGCAACCTGAAGCTTCACGGCGCCGCTCATTGCCAGGTCCCCTTGATGCCTTCGAATTTCAGTTCGATGGTGGCGTCATCGCCTTTGGAAACCGGCTCTTCGACCAGGTAGGCACCGGCCAGTACGTAGACTTTGCCGTTGCTGAATTCGCAGGTGACGGTGATGTCAGTGCCTTCGATCAGCTTTTTCAGCGGGAAGTCGGCGGTGTGCAGCGCGGTCACTTTGAACGACGGCGCGATGTCGGTTTCCTTGTAGAAGCCGGGGACGACGGTTTCGCGTTTTACCGCCATCAGCGGGGCTTCGCAGCCGCCATTGATGGTCAGTTGTGCGCCGTCGACTTTGACGTAGCAGGTGCCTGCAATCAGTTGACCCATGGTGTTACTCCCTTGAATAAAAAAGCCCACGCGAGGTGGGCTGAATGCTTGACGTCAAACGCGCTTATCAGGCCGCGTCGTCGTACTGCAGACGGAATTGGTTGAGCAGTGCGAACACGCGCAGACCGTTGATGTAATCCGGCGGGAACAGCACGTTCACGCGGCTCGGATCCTGTACGTCGCGCTCGACGATCAGGTGCTCGGCGAACAGCTCAGCGTTCTCGACGTGGCCTTCCAGTTCGAGCTTGGCGTACTGCGCGATCAGCTCACCGCGAATGGTCGCAGGCGTCACGATCGGCTGGCCGGCGCCGAAACGGGTGCCGTCCGAGGCCAGTTTGTGGCGCCCGTATTTGCTGGTGATCACGCTTTGCAGACGACGCACGATGAACGCCGACTGGTGCATGGTTTCGCTGTCCAGGTAGGAGTTGTCGGCCTGACCGTAAGCGTTTTTCTGGTAGGTGGTGATCGAGCGCTGGATGCGCACGTAACCGCCCTCGTAGTAAGCAGTGGCGATGCCGTAGTTGAGCAGCGACTGACGCTCGGTCAGGGTGAAACGCTCACTCGCCGGCGCAGGGTCGACACCCGGCAGGCTGCCGCTTTGGGTCGGACGGCTGGCGTCGGCGGAGATGAACACCGCGGTGCGTGCAGCCAGTGCCGCCGCTTGTACCCAGAACGGTTGCGGTACGCCCGGCTCCAGCGCCTGAATGGTCATGTGCTGGTCATTGCGCGCCTGGCCAGCTGCGACCAGCGTGCCGACGGTGCCGCGCTTGGCGCTGTAAACGTGACCGAACAGTTGCTTGGCCCAGGACCAGCGACCGGTGCTGTCATCCATGACTGCTTGCCAGGTGTTGAGGGTCGACAGATCGGACCATGGCAGTGCGATGAACTCGAACGGCTCGTCGCCCAGCGCGGCAATCGCCGCCACCTGATCCGGCACACCGGCGCCGCCGGTCATGGCGGTGACCGCAGCGGTCAGGCCGGCCGGGGTTTCTTCGCCGTTGCTCTTGCCCAGGCGATTGAACTGCAGGCTGATGTCGTTACCGCTGTCGCCCGTCCATTTGGCGTTCAGGGTGACCACACCTTCGGCAGCGGCAGCGCTCACCGGCAGATCGGCAGTGGCGTTGATTTTCTGCGCCAGTGCAGTGGCCGCTTGTGCGGCAGTAGCACCGTTGACCACGGTGGCTTGCACACGCACGCCGCCGACATACAGATTGAGCACACCGGCCTGAGTGGCGGTGCCGGTCAGGGTCAGCACGCCTTTGGCGATCGCGCCTTCAGTGTTGTGCAGCGGCAGGCACCAGATCTCGCCGATCGGGTCAGCCTTGCGGAAGGTCTCGTACATCGAGGCGAGCATCGAGCCTTGGCCACCGATGCTTTTCGCCAGCGCAACGCTGGAGACCAACACCAGTTTGCCGACTTCGGTTGGCGCAATGTTGTCGTTAACCTGAGCCACGATCAAACGACGCAGGGTCGAGCTCGCGCTATTGGCGGCCGAGTTGTCCATTTCGGCATAGAACAGCGGTACACGAATGTCCGCAGGGATGTTGCTGAATCCGATCGCCATTATTTGGCTCCCTTTTGTTTAGCAGTTGCAGTTTTGAGGGTGATATCGCCGTCGGCCAGACGCCGGCGCCACCAGGCGCTGTCCAGCACTTCACGGCCTTCGGCCGGCAGCAGATCGCCCGCCTCCGGGTCAGGTACGACGCGGCCAGCGGCCGGCAGTACGGTGATGCGATTGCTCATGGGGTTACGTCTCCAGAGAAAGTCATTTCCACGCGCCCATCGGGGCCCGGGCGTTTCAGGTTGGGGTCGGCCGGGTCGATCGCATCGACCCGCACGGTGGCCCCGGTAAAGGACGACAAACCGTCCAGTTCACGTTCGTGCCAACTCTCCGCAGGCTGACTCGGCAGATTGCGACCGAGCTGGAACTCGGCAAAAAAGCGCAGCCGGTAGAAGGCGCGGCTGCTGTTGATCGACACCAACTCACCACCGTCATAGGCAATGGCGCTGTAGTCAGCATCGGGTTTGAAACCGACCAGCGCGCGCCACAACTCGGCGCGCAGGTCGTGCAACAGATCCAGCGCTTTTGTAGCGTCGCTGGCGTCAAGCACCAGAACGATTTCGAAGCGGTCACGGATCGGTTGGGTGGTGAGGTTTTGGGTGGTGCTGTTGCTGGCCACGTCGGCGATTGGCAGCACGTGAGCCGAGGGTGTCGGCAGGTCTGCATTGCCTTGCAGCAATGCCAGATCGACACCTACCGCAATATGATTGGCCAGGCTTGGGCATTGCCCACGCAGCTGCGTGAGGATCGGGGTGATCTTCATGGGGGGTGTTCCAGAATGATGAGAATTGCGCAGGACCCAATGTGGGAGCGAGCCTGCTCGCGAAAGCGGTGTCTCAGTCGCCTTCAATGTTGGATGTTCCGGCCTCTTCGCGAGCAGGCTCGCTCCCACAGGGAGTTGTGTCGTCAGTCTTTGGATTCAGCCTTTGGATCGAGGCAGCTGGCATCGATCAGGCAGCGATAGCTGTTCTCGCGATTGCCGCTGGCAGTGACTTTTTCGATCGACCAGCGCCCGCGCATGAAGTCCGGCCAGGTGTCGTCGAGCAACAACAGCCCCTCAGCCGTCAGCAGCGGATTGCCCGGGCAGGTGATTTTCACCTTGTACTTTTTGCGCAACATCTTGCGTACTTCACCCTCGCCGACCGCGATGGCATCGGCTTCGTTGGGCTGTTGCTGACGGATGACCTTGTGCGGCGCAACACCGGTTTCAATCCAGCGCACCACACCCGCCGCCGCATCCCAGAAACAGGTTTTGCAGCCTTGCGTCTGTTCGCGTGCGGCCTCTTCCAGGGTGGCGCTGATAAAGGCCTGATCGCCGGGACGATTGTTGTGGGTGACCGACAACGTCACATCCGGAAGTTCCTGGCCCGAAATTGATTTGATCTGACCGGGCCGCGCCAGCACATACGCATCGCCATAAGGTTTGGCGACCAGGTTGTACTTTTTCGCCAGGCGCGTCAGAAAACCCATGTCGGTTTCATTGGACTGGTCGACGTGGGCAATCTTGATCGACGACACGTCCGCTGCGACACGCGGTGAAAAGCCATGGAGCGAGACCAGTTTGCTAAACAATTCACCGAGTGTCGTTGGCCCATGACTGGCAGTGCGGCGCTGCTTGAAGCCGGTTTCATCATCCTTGCTGAACGGCGCCGCAGTGGCGACCAGGGTCAGGCGGAACGGGAACAGCGTCGGCGTCAGTCGCGTCACTTTGAACTGGCCCTTGTCGACCATCCCGGATTCCAGATAACCGACTTTCAGGCCGATCCTCCCGCCCAGATTCGGCAGCCCTTCGAGGCCCTCAAGATCCACCGTCAAGGTCAGTTGATCGGACTCGATACCGGCGGCATCGATGTGCTCCCAACTGATCAGGCGTTGATTGAGCAGAGCCGCATTTGCGCCGTAGATTTCTACCGCCGGGGTAAAACCCAGTGTCATGCGACCTCCTTAATCCCAGGCTGTGAGCGGTTTGATTGCGGTGGGTTTGCTGTCGAGTTCAGGCAGTACGATCCAGATACCAGCAGGCAGGATCGGACCATGCTCGGCCAGGGTCGGATTGAGTTTCCACAACGCTTCTTCAGCCACATCATCGCTGCGCCCCGTTTCGCGGTAGAGCAGCAGATTCAACGAATCACCGGCCACGCTTCGAACCTTACGCATTGTTGAACTCCGATAATTCGAGGGTCCAGTCGACCACCATCGCCGTACCATCATCGATGATGCAGGTTTGGGTTTCCTGAACCATGGTGATTCGCCACAGGCCCCAATTTCGGCCGATGCCATCAATCAGCGGCAGCGGCACACGAAGGGCTTGCAGCGCCCGTAGCTCATCCAGCCGATCCATGGCCACCGCGTACATTGATTTGCCGGTGATGGTCAGGGTTTCGGGTTTCTGTCCGATTTGATGGGACTTGGGTTTGCTGGTGAGAATCTGCAGTTCCGTCCAGCCGCCGTCGGACTTGCGCAGAAAACTGCTGTAGGCAAAGCCGCGTGACAGACCAAAGATAAAACTGCCCAGCGCCATTTGTTGTTTCATGTGGCGACTCCGTCGGTCAGGGCTGCGTCACGTCGTGTGGCGAGAGGATTGGTCGGCATGATCTGGCCCAACTGACTCATTGTTGTCTGCACCACCAGATTGGCCAGTGCCTGGGCGCTGCCCTGATCCTGACCATTGATGTGAATGGTGGAATTGAACGTGACAGGCTGGCTGGCGGCTGTGGAGGCAAGTGCCGCAGGGATCGTGGAGGTCGCCGAGGTCGCGATGAGGTCTTTACTGACCTGTGCAGGAGAGCCGAGACGATCGACTTGTGTCCCTAGCTTGTCGCCCAGGGATTCACCGATGGCCCCGCCCGCCATGCTCCCCAGCCACCCGCCGACCATGGTGCCCACACCCGGCAGAATCAACGTACCCAGTGCAGCACCGACAGCGGCACCAACAGACGACCCGGCTAACGATGCACCGGACGACACGACGGCACGCTTATCGCCGCTCATGACGCCGTTGACCATTTCATATCCGGCGCTAAGCAACCGCAGCGGCGGTGCCCGTCTGGCAAGCAGTCTGCCTGCCCTGGCGTAAGAACCGGACAGTGGAGCGGCCGGTGCAGGACTGACGGCTGATGAGCCTGCAAATGCCGTCATGGTTCCCGGCCAGTACGTGCCGGACATGCGGGGCAGAACGGGTGGTGCCGGTGGAGCACTGATGCGTGGTGGCCGAGGGGTCACCGTGCGGGGGCTTTTCGCACCTTGACCGGTTTGTTCACGTCGGACTCGAGGCTTGATGCTTGACCGGCGAGGCTTGAGTCTGCCACCCGTCCCGCCGCCCAGCGGTTTGCAACAGCAGTCATGGCCCGCGCCATTTCCGGCCGACGTTTTCTTGGCTTTCGGGTCTTCAATATCGGCAATCAAACCGCCAAGACCGAACGGCAATTTTGAAGCGACGCCCTTGAGCAGTTTGTCGGTGAAATTGCCGAATGCCTTGGCCATCACCGCCACCACGATGGCCGACAGTCCAACGCCCGCAAGGGCCAACGCCGTCGAGGTCTTGGGATGGGCTTCAGCGATATCGGCCACGCCATTGGTCATATTCGTCAGCGAATCCAGCGTGCCGGTCGCATCCGGAGCCAACGCCGTGATCAGACGATTGAGACTGGCATCGAACGCGTTCCAGCTTCGCTGAGGGTCTTTGCCCGCAGGCTCGGCGCTGCGTTCAATCGCGCCGCTGTAAGCCGGTGTCAGTGGATCATTGGGCTTGAGCAATGAAAGCGGCGTCTGTGCCTGGCCGGGTTTGCCCATCCACTGGCGCACGCCCCCCTCCCCCTTGAATGGCGATGCGAGGCTGCTCTGGGTCGCTTGCGAGGGCACAAGCGTCGACGTTCCTTCCAGTTTGGCCGGAGCGACCAGCGAAAACGCTTTTTGCAGGTCTTCGGGTTTCGCCAGCAGTTTGCGTACACCGTCGTCGCCACTGAAAAGTGTCTTGATCAGCGCTGCTTGCTGCTCTGCCGGTTGTTGCTTCAATGCCGCCAACGCTTTGACAAGGCTGTCCGGTACGTTTTCGGTCAACTTGCCGGGATCAAGCCCCAACGCCTTCCACGCCGACTGCTCGGCCGCCGAGCCTTGGGGGCCTTTGGCCAGGGCTGCGCTGATGCTTTTCACCGACGCCCCGGCACCGGCCTTGTCGACGTCAGCATTGAGCAACGCGGCTGACAGCGCCGCCAACTGCTCGGGCAGGATCCCCGCTGCAACGGCCGACTCGCCGGATTGCTGCACGACCGAGCCGATGTCGGCAGCCGTCGCATTCAGTCCGCTGTTGCCCAGATGCTGAGTCGCATCGGCCAGCAGCTGACCTTGAGTGCGATCCAGTTTCATCGACACTTGCCAGGCCGACAGCATTTCACCGGCCGACTTGAGGCTGATGCCGAACGCCGACGCATTGACCGCTGCATCCTGGGCAAAGTCCAGCAGCACCTGTTCCTTGTCGGCGCCCTTGAGACCCGCGCCAATCCCGGATCGGCCAGCCGCGACTTCGACCTGCACCAGATCCACGACCGTCGCCCCACTGCCGGCAAATCGTTTGTCGGTGGCCAGTTTGAGGTTGGCTTTCGACATTGTGTCGAGGTCGCCAGTCAGGCCTTGAACCTGCTTGATCTGGGCCATGGCGGTTTCCAGCGCCATGGCCGATTGCAGGTAGGCCGGAGGCGAGCGTTGTTCAATCTCAGCCTTGAGCTTTGACTTGCTCTCGCCGCCAGCCGCCGGCGCGGCAGTTACCATTGGCACCTTGAACGATGCCAGGGCCGTGTTCAGCCCCAGGACAACGGCGCCGAGTTTGATCTGTTCACGCACCAGACTGCGGATGTCCAGGCTGGCCGTGAGCAGCGCCTCTTTCAGTTCGGACAGTGGTTTGATCAGGCTGTCTGTGGCCGATCCCCCTGCCGACAAACCGGAACCCGCGCCTGCGGTTTGCGCGGCGTACATCAGCGAAAACGATGTGTCTGCCATTGCCGCTCTACTCCTTTTTCACGCCAAGGCGAGTGATCGCTATGTCGTAGCGGCGCAACGCCTTTTCGGCGTCCCATTCCAGAATCTCCGCCTCACTTACCGGGTAAATGAGCGGGACGATATCGAGGATTACTTCGATGTCGCGTTCCGAAAGTAGGCCGCCGGCTGGTTTAAAAAATCGTCGATGCGCACCTGCAATTGCGTCCAGTCCGGGACGCTCATCAGGGCCAGATCGGGGATCATCAGGCCGGTGCAATGGGCAGTGATGAACTCGGCGCGTTCCTTGGCCGTTTTCAGTTTCTTCATCACTTTGGTCGCACGCAGTGCAGGCATTTCCAGCGACAGCGAGGTCACGGTGCGGCCGGTCACGGCGAGCGGTTGCAGCAATTGCACCTGATCGGGATCGGCGGATTTTTCCGCGTCTTCGACCTGGTCGAGAAAGTGCGAGGCCGGACGGGTCGACATCTCGTGCACGTACTGGGCGATGGTCACGTAGTCCGGGCGCTTGAGCTGGTCGAGTTCCTTGACCGACAGGCCGGTGGCGAGCAGCGCCAGTTCGAAGAACTGGTCGTCTTCATCATCGCCGGCGCGTTCCAGCGCTTCTTTTTGCGCGGCGTAGAACAGCGGCTTGAGCTGGATTGTCTCGATCTGCGAACCGTCGTCGCCGGTGATCGGCGACAACAGGTCATGCTGGGGTGGCATCCACGACATGTATGAATTCCTTGGTGATTCTTAGGGATTACTCAATTTCTGCCAGTCACACTGGCCCACTGTGGGAGCGAGCCTGCTCGCGAAAGCGGTCGTTCAGTCACATTGATGTTGAATGTGCTGGCCTCATCGCGAGCAGGCTCACTCCTACAGGGTTTTGCGGTGTCGGGAGGGGTTACGGCATCAGCACCGCACGCCGGGCATCACCGAGGATGTCGACGCCGTTGAGCACGAACTTCTGGGTGCGTACGTCGATGTCGATCACCGGGATGCCGTTTTCCAGGCGGTTGTAGGTGCGGCAGGACAGCTCCAGTGTGGTGATGGCTTTGCTACCCATTTTCAGCGCATCTTCAGCCAGAGATTTCAGCTTGCCGCCTACTGTGTGATAGGTGAACCAGGTGTTGCCGTCCTGATCCTGACCGGCTTCACGCACGTTCAGCAGGATGTCGTCGCCCAGCTTCACGCCCATCGCCAGCAACACTTCAGCACCGGTGCCTTGCAGCTTCAGCGTGGCATTCAGCGCCTTGGCGCTCTTGGCCATTTCCTCAACGATGAAGCGCCCGCCCGTCATGCTTTCCATGTCGAAGTCGATCTTCGGCGGGGTGAACTCTTCAACGGTGGCCGACAACGGCAGGCCTTGCAGGGTGGCCGCGATGGCCTGTCTTACGCGGTTGGTAAACATTAGAGAACGTCCTCCAGGAACTGCTCGATGATTTCATCGCGGGCGTTGAGTTGATAAACCATGTGTTCGTTCGGCGCGTAGCGGCCGTAGTCGATGACCACGTACCAGGTGCCGTTCTTGTACTTCTCGACGCTGTTGAGTTCCGGGTGCAGGTAGACGCTGCCGCCAGGAATGGTTTCGTCGGCGACCAGGGTTTGCAGCCAGTCGTTGATGCGCTTGACCTCTTGATCCATGAAGGATTTGGTGAGGTTCTTGGCCATGGCTTTCTGGCCAGCCTTGACCAGCTTGCGGCTGATCGCATCTTCGAGGCCGACGTAGCTGATGAACTTGCCGGTGATCGAGCGGTTACCCAGCAGCGAGAAGCCGCCGAGCACGGTGCGGGCGTAGTAGCTCACGCCGTAGCGGTTGAGCAGATCGCCTTCGGTGGAGGTGTCGAGAATGTTGTACTCGACGACGCGCGAGACGTCTTCGGCGTAGGTCACCTGATTGCCCGGGCTTTCCCACTGCTTGACCTTGGCCAGCGCAGCAATCGCCAGACTGGAAGGCGACAGGAAGACGTTTTTCTTCGCTGCTTTCGAGTACACGGCCGGCATGTTGTGCACCACCAGGCAACGGTCGAAACCGAGGTCGGCACCGCCGAGTTCCTGGCTGTACAGCACTTGATCGGCAACCGAGGCGTCCTTGCCGTCCAGTACCACACGGGCCTTGATGCGCTTGCCGAACGAGGCGAACTCGCCGGCCACCGCTTTGGTGCCGGTGAAGCCCGGCGCGCCGATGATGGTCAGGTCTTCCGGAACGCTGCCCAGCGCCGCCAGACCGAGCTTGCGGCCGGTGGTGGGATCGACGCCGCCGATTACCGCGTTAACGGTGTCGGCCGGGGTCGCGCCTGCCTCGACGATCACCACGTAGACCGGCACCTTGACCACTTTGAGGATCTGGTAAACCGCGTGGTACAGGGTGCCCTCTTCCGAACCGGTCGGATCGAGCAGCGCGTGGGTGGTGAAGCTGTTGATGCGGAACGGTGCGTTACGCGGAATCAGCGGATCGGCTTTCGGCGCAGTGCCGACCAGACCGATAACGTTGTCACCCAGGCCACCCATGGCCTCGGGGGATTCGGTGGCATTGACGGTAATGCCGTTGTGCTCGAAGTTCAGAACCTCAGCCATGGTTAGTCAGCCTTCTTGGCAGCGGCCTTTTTGGCCTGGGTGGTGGGGGTTTTCAGTTCCAGTCGACCGGCGGTGTGCAAGGCACTGGCCTCGACGTCGAGCAGATCAAGGTCTTGACCGACGCTCGACCAGTGCCCACCGCCGGTGGGGAATGGGACGAGCACGGTGTAGGTTTGGCGGGTTGCCATTTTTCGTTTCTCCATAAACGGGAAAGCCCCTCGTGGGGAGGGGCTTGGCGGGTGTTGATTTGTTTTAAGCGGACAATAAAACGCCCCGGGGTGCGGGGCGTTTATTACAAACTTGCGGATTCAGGCAGTGATGAATCCGGCCAGCCCTCTGCGAGCATTTCATCCCGATACTCGCCCGCCTCGATTGCACGTAACAAAGTCAGCTCACGGTCAAAACAGGCTTGGACGTGCGCCCTGACGGCCTTGGCAATCGCAATGATCTGTGTCGAGCCGATCGAAACAAAGCCTGTCATCGTCTTGAAGTTACAGCGGTATTCGGAGTCGAGGACCGCCGAGAGGCCAGTACTGGCGATCAAGGCTTGGCTGTCGCGTGTCGTCTCGATCTGCATGCCATCCACTTCAACGCCTACCGCTTCACGTCTGAAACGCTCCGCGGCCACTTTTTTTGCGAAATCAGGAACGATTTTCGGCAATGGCATCTTGACCACCTCGCCATCGACCAACGTCCATACCCCATCTAACTCCTGAGTAATTCGCAAAAATAATGCTTCACTCAGAGGAATGGCGTCCCGCGGCACTTCATGAATCCCTTTGACGAGGCAAGCCATTAAAGTCGCATCGTCATTGAATACTGCGTATTTCATAAACATAACCTCAATAGCCTAAAGCTAGCCAACGGTAGCTCGCACCGCCACCACCGCCGGCATAGTGATAAATGCTGATCGTGCTTTTAGAGGCAGGGGCCACTGCCCCGCTGATGGGTGCCGTAAAGGCACCACTGCCGTGTACTGAAGCAAACGCATTCAAAATTGCATTAGGAAAAGGGATAGGCAGCGTAACCGTGGCACCTGTGCCACTATTGATTAACGTCGTTACTCCCCACTGAATAATGAAACCACCGAGCCAACTAGGCAGTGCGATGAAGCCATTGCTGGCGAGGCTCATCGAAAAGCCAAATCTCAGCTTCTTGGGAGAGACAATCGTTGTGTCGTCGAGGCCTGCGTCAACAAATACCTGAGTTGCGATTTTGGTCGTGCCTTGATTGAGTTCGGTCGCTTGCTGCGCCAGAACGGTCAATGCGGCGATGTCGATACTTCCCTGATTGATCGGTGCGTTCCAGGCTTTGATACACCACATGACAGCGATGTTTCGAGGGCGGGTTTCAGCTTCGGCGCTCTGACTGTAGGTTCTAGGCGTTCCGAAAGGCACGTTGAAGCCGTGATTATCACCCGCTGTCCGAACCAACCAATCCACAGGGTTGTCTTTCAGCACGACTGAAGGCATGAGCCCTGCAGGATCAAATTGCTGACCACCACCACTTTCTGTCGGGAGATAGTGGAAATGATTTTTTAGGGTGTCGACCTGGGCACTGCCAACAGCTCGTCCGACATCTACACCACGCCCGTGATCCCAACCACGCAGAAACTCGCCGCGTGACTCCGGCAACCGGAAATTGCCCGCGCCCTCGTCACCCTTGTTGTAAGTTGTACCGAGAAAAGCGGCTAGATCCGGATAGGTCGCAATGCTCTGCACACTTCCATCCAGCTCCAGATAACCGGGTGCAACGATGCCCGTCGGGAATGCCAGAACAGCCCCCACTGGAACGGCGGATTTGAGGCGTTCGACTTCCTTGGCCAGTGCGGCTACATCGATGGTTCCCTGATTGATCGGCGCATTCCAGGCCTTGATGCACCACATGACGGCGATGTTACGCGGCCTCACAACTCCGCCATCCGCCAGTATCGATGAGGTTACAACCCCCGAAGTCGTGTACGTCCTGGCTACCCCAGGATAATCAGTGGATATGAATACATCGGCCTGTGCAGCCGCCACCGATGCCTGCACAACCTCGACCGTGAGGTTCGGATTCGGGTTGCTGTCGAAAGTAGTTACCGTACCCTTTTGGGTCGAGCCAGCCACACGGCCAGCGTCTACACCCCGCCCATGATCCCAACCGCGCAAAAACTCCCCGCGCGCCTCCGGCAACCGGAAGTTCCCAACCCCCTCATCCCCCTTATTGAACTTGCCGCCAAGATAAGCGCTCAAGTCCGGATAAGTCGCGCTGCTCTTGACGCTGTTATCCAGCTCCAGAAAGCCCGGCGGCGGAGCATCAACCGGAAACGCAACAATCGACCCCACCGGCAACGCCGATGCCTTGGCAATCAGCGCTTCAACTTCAGCCTTGGTGTACGAATCCTTGATGCCAAATCCGGCCAACGTCTCGGGGTTCGCACCCGCAGTCGCACGGCCATATTCATCAACGGTCAGACTCTTGTAAGTCCCGGCAGCAATCCCGGTGCGCCCGGCCAGCATCTTGAAGGTCAGCGCGGTCGTGCCAAGGGTGATCGGTGCATTGGTGGTCAGATGCCACAACGAATCACCGTTCGCCGTGCCCTCCTCCACCATCACGGTCAAACCCGGCGTCACCTTGGCGCTGCTGTTGGCATCGGTCGCCCGCACCCAGTCGCCGTTGGCAACGATCCACAGGCCGTTGTCCTTGGCCAGCGTCTGATTCGGCAACAGCACACGGTCACCAGCGACCACAGCGACGCCGTCAATTTGCTGCGCACCGCTCAACACAATGTTGCTGGATGCCGCAACACGCACCGACTGCTTGCCATCGAGTTTGCCGAGTTCTTCGGCGAGATAACTCATGACCCAGGCACGCGTGGCCTTAACAACGGTGTCATCAATCAACAACGTCACCAGCGACGCATTGCTGGTCTCGAAAATCGAGCGAATGTAAAACTCTTTCCCCGAGCCGGACGTAGCCAGAACCGGTTTAAACGATTCCGGATATTTGACGATGGCGTAGAGAATTCCAGTATCAGTCCACAGCCCCGCTTCCCGTACATACCAGCCGCCAACATCCGGCGGAATGGTCACTTCAGCGAGCAGCCAGCTCGGATTCTTCTCGTCCTGGAACAGGGCATTGAGCGGCCCGCGCCAGACTTCGCGTTTCAGCGCAGTGGCAGTCGCAGCCGGGTTGTAGACCGAGCCGCCGCCATCGCCGACAGAAATCTGCGTCAACTTGATCGGCACGCCCGCGGCCTTGCACGCCGTTTCGTAGGCAATCCCTGCGTTGGTGAGCAGGGTGTAATAGTCAGCCATTCAGGCCCCCTGAGGATAAATAGTGGATGTTTCGACGGTGTACATGCCGGCGGCCAGGAACGCCTCTCCCGAGGTTTCGAGCCCTTCGATGAACACCGGATAAACCGTGGTCAGTTCGCCGCAAAACGTCGCGGCGCCGATGACGTGATTGCCGAAAGTGCTCAAGCCAACGGAGACCGACAGCACATCCCGTTCGCTTTTGGCATCGGCCAGACGTCGGTCGAGACGGGCGTTGATTTCTTCGCTGTAGGGTTGGTCGCTGAAGGCTCGTACGGAAAAGCTGTACGGCGCGCCGGGCGGTGTCTGTTCGTACCAGGCGCGAATCTCGGGTCTTAACTGCAAACCCTTGGCGGCGTTTTCCAGCGCCTTGCGAGTGCCGGCCTGGCGCGCGGTGGGCCATGCCAGTTCGACGGTCAGGCGTTTTTCCGCTTCCGGTGCAGCAGTGCTCCATTCAGCAACACCGCGATCCGCTGCCAGATACGGCAGAAACGCGACCGGCGTTTCGCTCGGGTTCATCAGTTCGGGGAACGGCGGCGCGATGCGATCAAGCAGTGCGCCGAAGCCCAGATCCAAACCCCGTTCAAGTGCCGAACTGTTCGCCGTCAGCAGCGTCGGGCGCTGAGTTTTTTCACTCATAGCGTCAGCACCTCGACTTCGACCGCCGTACAGTACGGTGCTTGAAACGCCGTGGTCACGATCGGCGCCAGCGGTTCGAGAATCTGCAGTTGCACGGCACCGGCGCTGTGCAGTGTGTAGTCGATCCAGCTCGGATCGACCCGACCTTCGAGGCGATGACAGCTGTCGGCATAAGCCTGCAATTGCTGTTGCGCGGCGACTTTGGTCAAGCCCGAGTCGGGCCCGGAATTGATCTTGGCGACGACACGAATGTTGTAGCGCTGAATGTCGGCAGCCTTGACCGTGACAAGGTCGGTTTCCGGTCGCACATCAGGCCGCGCGAAGTGCTGACGCACGCCCTCAAGTAATGCTGCGGAAGGTGTGCCATCGCTTTCGCGGGACAGCACGGTGACCTGCACTTCGCCGGGTGCGGTGCGTCGAGCATTGCCATCCTTGACCTGCGCAGCGAGGCCGTCCGGGTCGAAGGTGTAAGTGACGTTCACCACACCCGCCTCAGTGGATTCGACCTGCACCGTCGGACGTTCGCCGAGCGTAAAAACCTCGCGGCGATACTGCATCCGCGAACCGGCTGCCGGCGCATGGGGCGCCAGGTAATAACGCAAGCGAGCGTCGTCGTCGCTTTCATAAATCGCCGGCACCGGCGGGAATGCCGCCGGGTCGCCCGGATCGAGCAACTGCCGCTCCAGGCCCATGTCCGCCAGGCGTGCATCGAGATTGCTGCCCGTCGCCCACCACGCCAGCATCTGTTTGATGCGAGCGTTGTATTTGCGCTCATGGGTTTGCAGCCGCACACAGAAAGCCTCAAGTGCCAGGGTCAGCAGTTCGCTTTCGTTATCCAGACTGGTCTTGAGTTTTGCTGCACTGTCCGGCGAGCGCGCACCGACGTATTCGATGACGAAAGTCTTGAACTCGGCGAGCAGATCCTCGAAGGCTTCAACGGTGATCAGCGCGGGTTCGGCCAATTGGTTTTGGCCGGGGATCAACATACTCATGTCACGACCTCGAAGGTTTGTTGACGGTTTTTCCAGGTGCCGGCAAACCGCAACAACAGGCCGGCGCCCTGACGGCTGGCGACGATCACTTGCGGCTGAAAATCGCTGATCCCGTTCTGCGCGTTGTAGAACGCTTGCGCCGCGTGGCTCTGGGCCAGAAGCAGAACGTCGTCACCGAGGTTCTGCCCCAGCAGCGTGGGGATCAACGATCCGTACAAGGGCCGTTTTTGCCGGGTGCCCAGCGGCGTGGTCAGGGCCCGGGTCGCGCGCTGCACAAACTGCAGCCAGTCGTCGACCGTGGCCCCGCTGTCTCTATCGATTCCGATCATGGGAAGCTCTTGAATCAGGGGCTGATGACGCGGCCCTGGTGATCGACCAATGGGCCACTGAAGTGCACGCCCGAGGTGTCGATAGTCAGGCCGACGGCACCGAGTTGCAGGGTGATGATTTGTGGTGTCATCGCTAACCGGGCCGGGCCGATGCTCAGTTCCAGCGATTCGCGAGAACCGCTGAAGGCTGCCGGGCCGTTTTTCCAGTGCAGGGTGTGCGAAGCATCGTCGTAGCCGCTTTCGCTGCCGTCCTGATGCACTCGACGGGTCAGCGTCGGCACCGTAGAGGCTGGTGGAAAACGGTCACTGTTCAAACCAAACAACGCCACACTCTGTGCGCCGCTTTCGCCGCTGCCGTAATTGAACAGCAGACACTGCTCGCCTACCGTCGGAATCCGCGACTCGCTTTGTGCCCCGGCACTCGGGTTGAAAAACTTGATGGTTGGTGTCAGCAAACCACCGTGGCTGACCTGGCAGGTGTTGCTCGCAACATCGACGGTCTGGCAAATACCTATGCGGCAGAAGCTTTCGGCGCGGCGGTGCAGGTCGTCGATTTCCGCTTCCATCTCGGCCAGGCGTTCGATGATCGGGCCGAGTTGCATGCGCAATAGTGCATCGAACATCTCAGGCCTCCAGCGCAGTGTATTGGCCGGGGTCGTCGATATCGCTGACTTCCCAGGTGCGAGCAAATTTAGGCGTGCCCAGCGGGTCGTCGAGCAGCGTCGGACCGAGGTAGAGGGTCTGGATGAACGTCAGGGTCCAGGCTTTGTATTGCTGTTCGCCACGGACGAGCAATGACGGCAAGCCATCAATGTTCATTGGCAGGTCGCACTGATCGCCGGGCAGGTTCCAGCGGTTGTCGGTGATCAGGTTTTTCAGCGCAGCGATCAGATCGCACGCTGCAAATGCGCTGGCAGCAAGGGCCGGGATGACTTGCAGGGACACCGTCATGACATGGGCAATTCGCCCATCAGCGGCGCGCACTCCCGATGCATTTCGGTCGAAGTCGATCAGCACCCAAGCCTGTTCGCCGGGAGCACTGAAAGCCTCGTGATTACCGACGTTGAGGTTCAGCCCGGCGGTGTTACGCAGTGTCGTCGCGATGGCTGTGAACAGTTGCGACGGCTGCTGGATCGGTGTGGGCATACATGACCTCCTTTTCAATCGTCCACGCGCAGCCCTGCCGCCAAAATGGCGGCACGGAGAATTGGTTTTGGTTAAGGTTGGTCGCGAGGCGGAACTTCGCAGACGCCAATGCGCTTGGCGGCCCAGCGTTCGTACAACCCGATGGCGACGTCGGCGCCAGCCATCGCTGTCAAGCAACCGAAGGCGCCGGCGGCCCAGATCGACAATCCGGCGGCGTACAGCAACATGATTGCCGATACGCCGCAGATCATGCAGGCGCCGGAGCGCAGGGCCAGGCGCCGCAGCAATGACCAGCCACGGGCGCCCTCCTTGTCAGCGCGCCACATTTCGCCGGACACCCCGCCGACGACGGCAAGGAGGATGACCAGCCAGATCGGCATGTCCGCCAACGCTTGTTGCTCGTTTGTCATGTCACGCCTCCGTAGGTGATTGATGAATGATGAGTGTTGGGTTCAAACGGTTTCTCTTGAGGTAGGCATTCCAAAAAGCCCGGCGCGGGGGCCGGGCTTTTCAGTAATGCGCTCTCACAGTGAGGTTTTGACGGCGCACGGCGTTGGCATCGCTATGGGAGGCTGGCTGAAAGAAGGAGCAGCCATCGCTCAACCAGTCATGCGCATAGGGATCAAGCGATGCGCTGCCCAATTCAATAAGGCGCGACTGGCCAGACAATGGTTGCCGGGTAACCCGGTTGTTTGTCGATGTCGCTGACAGCAATCGAATAGAGCTTGTGAGCGTGCAGCAGGGACTGCTCCTCTGGCGTGGCGACATTAATGTCAGCCTTGAACTGCAAGGAGTTAAGCAGCAGCCAGTTAGCCGCTCCGTTCAACAATTGCCATTTCTGCAATTGCGCTTGATCAATCAGCTCTTGCTCGGTCGGTGGCGGCGGCACGTAGGCGGCGAATGCCCAGACGCCGTCAGTTTTGGTGGCGACCCAACCCAGTTGTACTTCCGGATGGTCGGTCACTTCTGCCCAGATAATGCTGGGGTGAAACATTTGCGTGATGTCACCGTCCGTTTCGAAGAACTCGACGATTCGATCCTGATCAACACGTCCATATCGGCGCATGGTGTTTTCCTTTTCAGAGTGGCTTATTGAGCGATTTGTCGAACATGCAATGCCTACGACAATTTATGGAGATGCTTGAGCATTAGGCAGGCATTCCAAAAAGCCCGGCGGCGATGCACCGGGCTTTTCAGTAATGCGCTCCTTCGCCTTCCTTCAATTCCTGTGTTCAAGAAGGAAGCTGACTGTTCGGCGCTACTGGCGCGGTACGAGTCCATTCAAATTGTTTTTCCGACCGCGGTCCCTGCCCGCCGGATAACTGCTTCTGGTGCTTTACGCTGCACACCCGGGTCAGTTGCCAACCCTCTGAACCGTTGAGGCCGGTTCATCGCTGCCTGTTCTTGTGGAACTAAAGAGCTTTCTTGCCAGCCGCTTTGTCGAGCGGCTTGGTGGCAAGAATATGCATGTATGCATATACAGTCAATGCGTAAATGCATTTATTTATGCACGATAAATGCGCGAATGCATGAAAGCCCCGCAACTCAAGGGCTTGGCGGTTTTCTCAAGGCGAAAAAAAACCCGCCAATGGGCGGGTTTGTCTGAAGAGGTTCGGGTTAGCGGGCGTACATGCCCCACCAGAAGACGTGACCGAGGATGACGATCTGCTCTTCCTGGATTTCCTGGAAGCTGTAGTCCTCGTCCGGATGTTCATCGCGATTGAAGCTGCGCAGACGAATGCCGGTAGGCAAGCGGTAAAGCTGCTTTACGCGTAACTGGCCGTTGTGATTGATCGCGTAAAGGTCGCCATCAATGATGTCGCCGATGCCGCACTTGCCCGCATTGACACCGACAGTGGCGCCATCGCGCAACACCGGCAACATGCTGTTGCCGCGCACTGTCACGCATTTGGCCTGGTCGAACTGCACACCGTTATGGCGCAGGCTGCGCTTGCCGAAGCGCAGGCTAGAGCGCTCGCTCTCTTCGATGACGAATCTTCCTGATCCAGCAGCCAATTCAACCTCGCGAAGGAACGGCACCGACACTTCGTCGTCATCGACAGGTGTGTCGTCGTCCCACAGCATTATGTCCTTGAGTTCCGCATGCACGTCATCACGCGCGGCACCGGCCGAAGGCGCGACATCCGCGCGCCCGCGCAATTGATCGGTGCTCACAGCGAAGTACTCGGCGATCTTCGAGATGTGTTTATCCGAAGGATCGACGATCTTCCCGCTGAGAATCCGCGAGAGAGTGGATTGAGGCACGCCGGTGCGACGGTGGAGCTCCGTGGGGGAGATCCCGTGCTGGTCGAGCAGTGCTCTTAAGACGGAGGCTACGTTGCGTTTTTGCATAACGCGCATAGTGCTTGAACTCTTTTGCGAACACAAATGCTGATTTGCATAAATGACGCATAGATACTCATCCGCACCCAATCGTTTCACGGCTGCGACGTGCCAATCAGCCGTGGTAACCTAGCGACAACTAGGAAACTTCCTACAAGTCCATCAGAACAATCTTATTTCAATCCAACCTCCTTCAGATTCGACGCTGAAATGACTTCTGCCCTGAACAAGCAACTGTCGCCTGTGGCCCAGCCAGCAGGATTGGACAGTCGAGCGATTGATCAACACTGAGCCATCCATGACCACACCCCATTTAAAACAGCGCAAGAACAGCGACATTGAAGCGTTGCGTGCGCTGGCGATTATCCTTGTCATCTTTGCCCACATTGCCTTGATCCTGTCCCCGCAATCGGTCTACTGGAACGTGCTGGCGGACTATCGATTCGGCTACGGCGTCGATATTTTCTTCTGCGTTTCCGGGTTCATCATTACCAAATCGATTGCCAGTGAGATTCCGGCCAGCCGAAGCTTTCGTGACTTGCTGGAGTTGTGCGCGCCGTTCTGGGTCAGGCGGTTCTGGCGACTAATGCCATCGGCCCTGTTCTGGATTGCGGTATCGCTGTTGCTGTCTCATCTCTATGGCGGCAAAGGGGTGTTTTTGCAGTTGGAGATTTTCGTCCACTCCGCTCTCGCCGCAGCCTTGCAGTACATGAATGTGGTGTACGCCGTCAGCCGAGACACCGGTACGCTGGGCGATGCCGGGATTTACTGGAGCCTTTCCCTGGAAAACCAGTTTTATCTGGTGCTGCCGATCATTGCGGTGCTGGCCGGTCGGCGCTGGATGCCTGCGGTATTCATTGCGGTATTCCTGGCGCAGTTCTTTCTCACCCGGCAACTGATTCGCCCCACACCAGAGTTGTGGGCGTTCCGTACCGACGCCATTTCCCTGGGCGTGCTATTGGCCCTGTGGCACAGCAGCGAAAGTTACAAGCGCCTGGAACCGACCTTCCTGAAAAACAAGGCAGTGGCTGTGCTGTTACTGACGGCGATGATCTGGCTCCTCGCCGCGCTGACCGCCCCTAACCCGCCCCTGCCTTTCGCCATGGGACTGACCGCCGTCGGCTCAGGTTTACTGGTCTGGGTCGCGAGCTACAACAAGGATTATCTGACGGCCAACCGCGCCGTGGCAGCCTTGTGCAACTACATCGGCTCGCGCTCCTACGCCATCTACCTGACGCACGTCATTGCGCTGTCGCTAGTCAGGCATTGGTTCTTTGCCGCACCTGGCGACACGCAGCCAACCCCTTTCGACGGTGGATACACTGCGTTGTATATCGGTGCTTTTGTCGCGATCACTTTGTTGTTTTCCGAATTCAACTACCGCTACATCGAAAACCCGATGAGAAGGCACGGCGAGAAATTGTCGCGCAACCTCAAATCCCGATTCGCCGTGGCTTGAAACAGACAACAGGGATCAACGTCGCGAAAGGGCAAAAAGCGTTGTGGTACGACGCATTTTTGCCCTCGCCGGTGCCTGAACCGCCCTCGTGCGGATCAACTGTCCTCTACGCGTTTAACTACCTCAGCCTCTGACTCGACGTGCCGCCGCATTGGCGCGCTTGAGCCGATCGTTCCTGGCTTTTTTCTGATAATCATCTTTGGCGCTCATGATGCCGCCTCCGGCGTGCACCCAATCAGTGGCGGTGCAGCCAGAAAGCAGCACGGCAGTTGTAAAGACTGAAGCAAAGACAAGTACGCTTTTCATATTGAGTTTCCAACGTTCAACGAAAAAATAATCCGACCGATCCATTACTCATTCACCAGCCAGTGCAGCTTGGCTTCGGCCCGTTCGAGTCTGGCTTCATGCTTCTTGATGACTTTCACATCGCCGTACTGACGCGCAGCTTTCAGATGGTTTTGTCTGCGCCTAACTTCGGTTTCTGCCTTTTGAATGGCCCTTTCGTGTTCATCCTCTGCAGAGGGCTCGCGACAGTAACGCTCAACATTGGCCAGCGCTTGTTCCAGGCCCGCCTTGCGATAAACGTAATCCGTTGCCTCAGCGCGTCTTACTCAGTCTTACTTAGCCATTCCGGGGGGGGGCACACCCCCTGATTTTCGCTAGCGCGGGACGTGGCAGACGCCATTGATCAGGTTATTGAGATTGTAGTAATACTCGGCATCGGAGAAATAATTGAAGGTGACCATTCCGCCTTGAAAGCCTCTTTCCATAAACGGTAGTTCATCTGCGGCAGTATCGGCATCAAACTCCACAATGGATCGCGTCTTGAATAGAAACCTCGAAGTGTCGAAGTGAGTGAGAGTAATGTCGAATTTGCGGTCATAGGCATATGAATTTCCCCTCCGGCATTTTAATCACGTAATAGACATAAAGGGCGCCATCTTTCGGATCGATCGTCATGTCACCGACGCCATGCCAACGTACTTTGTGGTCATTGGTATGGACAAAATCGATGGAAGTAAAATACGGTGCACGGGGAATATCGCGACTAATCAGATAGAAATAATGGATCATCAACACACCGAAAAAATATATTGAAGCGAAGGTCGAAAGCGCGATTATTTTTTTCCAATGAACGGGTAATTCACGCATATAGCCTCCCCTTTACTTTCAGGTTTGACGCACTTGATCAACAACTGGGAGAGTAGTTATCGCAAATAGTAATTGGTATCGGACAACAATTTGCGGTTCGAACTCGCGGAGCGCTTTCACAATCTCGTCCGTGGACATCTTTTCACTTTCTTCCACATATAACTTCGCTTCGCCCTCTTGCCAGATAAGTTCCCACTCTTCCAGATCGGCGGGTTTCTTAAAATTCTACCAGGCGTAAAACAGCGGGAGTGCGAGCGCTGGTACAACGAGCGCTGGCAACAGAAAGCGTCAGTAGCGGCGCGACGGCTGCGTCACTGTGATGAACGCCGGCTCGTCAGGCGCTGGCGTCGCTATCACGGATTCAGGCTCCGCCAACTCAGCGTTTACTAATCGAATTTCACACAACAACACCACGCCACGCCGAGGTAAAGTTTTGAGACTGTCTCGTGGCAAACCGACGTCAGGCAAAATGCGCGCGAAGCACGTGCAGGGTTTTGTAGTAACTGCTGTCGGACATGACCAGCCCCGCTGTCCCCAGACCCGGGAGATGAGCTGTTCCTTTTCGGTCACGCCAGCGATCAGTGCTAGCAACAGATCGCTTTCATTGCTGCCCAGATTGGTCGACTGCCCCGATCGACAGAGAGTCATTTTGCCCGCATCTTAAAAGCAATCGCTCGATGACGCTCCTGAGCCGATGCCCTCTGACTGTTCCAGGCTGCTTCCTCGTCTGGCCTTCAACCTACGAAATCTGATCATTCGAAAGCTTTTCGGCACTGTAGGACACAATCCCAGGCCGAGCGGCGGCGTGTTGCTGCATCAACCTCAAAAAAACTTCATACTCGCGCCACTGAATCAATCCACGGGCCGTATCACCGGCAACACACTCGCCACTTTTTCGATGCGATTTACCCGTTTTTTGCCTCGTCACTTTTTTCGGTAAAGCTAAACCACTGATGAATAAAGCTATTTCAGACTTGTCCTCCCACACCCCAATGATGCAGCAGTACTGGCGTCTGAAGAACCAGCACCCAGATCAGCTGATGTTCTACCGCATGGGCGACTTCTACGAGATCTTCTACGAAGATGCGAAGAAGGCTGCCAAGTTGCTCGACATCACCCTGACCGCGCGCGGGCAGTCGGCGGGGCAGGCGATTCCGATGTGCGGGATTCCTTATCACGCGGCGGAAGGCTATCTGGCGAAACTGGTCAAGCTTGGCGAGTCGGTGGTGATTTGCGAACAAGTCGGCGACCCGGCGACCAGCAAAGGCCCGGTAGAACGCCAGGTCGTGCGCATCCTCACGCCGGGTACGGTCAGTGATGAGGCGCTGCTAGACGAGCGCCGCGACAACTTGATCGCTGCGCTGCTGGGTGATGAGCGTCTGTTCGGTCTGGCCGTGCTGGACATCACCAGCGGCAGTTTCAGCGTGTCGGAAATCAAAGGTTGGGAGAACCTGCTCGCAGAACTGGAGCGAATCAATCCGGTTGAGTTGCTGATCCCGGATGACTGGCCAAGGGACCTGCCGGCGGAAAAGCGCCGTGGCGTCAGTCGCCGTGCACCGTGGGATTTTGAGCGTGATTCGGCGCTGAAAAGCCTTTGCCAGCAATTCTCCACCCAAGACCTGAAGGGCTTTGGCTGCGAGAACCTGACCCTGGCCATCGGCGCTGCCGGTTGCCTGTTGGCGTACGCCAAGGAAACCCAGCGTACCGCCCTGCCCCACCTGCGCAGCCTGCGCCATGAACGCCTCGACGACACAGTGGTGCTGGACGGTGCGAGCCGTCGCAACCTTGAGCTGGATACCAACCTGGCCGGTGGCCGCGACAACACCCTGCAATCCGTCGTCGATCGCTGCCAGACCGCGATGGGCAGTCGCCTGCTGACCCGCTGGCTGAATCGCCCGCTGCGCGATCTGACCGTACTGCTGGCACGCCAGACCTCGATCACGTGCCTGCTCGACGGCTACCGTTTCGAAAAACTGCAACCGCAGCTCAAGGAAATCGGCGACATCGAGCGGATCCTCGCGCGAATCGGCCTGCGCAACGCGCGTCCTCGTGACCTTGCTCGTCTGCGTGATGCCCTTGGCGCACTGCCGCAATTGCAAGTGGCGATGACCAATCTCGAAGCGCCGCACCTGCAGAACCTGGCGACGACCACCAGCACCTATCCGGAACTGGCGGCGCTGCTGGAAAAAGCCATCATCGACAACCCTCCTGCAGTGATCCGTGACGGCGGCGTGTTGAAAACCGGCTATGACAGCGAACTCGACGAGCTGCAATCGCTGAGCGAAAACGCCGGTCAGTTCCTGATCGATCTCGAAGCGCGCGAGAAGGCGCGTACTGGCCTGGCCAACCTGAAAGTCGGTTACAACCGCATCCACGGCTACTTTATCGAGCTGCCGAGCAAGCAGGCTGAATCGGCGCCAGCGGATTACATCCGTCGCCAGACGCTGAAAGGTGCCGAGCGTTTCATCACGCCGGAACTGAAAGAATTCGAAGACAAGGCGCTGTCCGCCAAGAGCCGTGCCCTCGCCCGCGAGAAAATGCTCTACGAAGCGCTGCTGGAAGATTTGATCAGCCAGTTGCCACCGCTGCAGGACACCGCCGGCGCGCTGGCCGAACTCGACGTGCTGAGCAACCTCGCCGAACGTGCGCTGAACCTCGACCTGAACTGCCCGCGTTTCGTCAGCGAGCCCTGCATGCGCATCACCCAGGGTCGTCACCCGGTGGTTGAGCAGGTTCTGACCACGCCGTTCGTGGCCAACGACCTGAGCCTGGACGACAACACGCGCATGCTGGTGATCACCGGCCCGAACATGGGCGGTAAATCCACCTACATGCGGCAAACCGCATTGATCGTGCTGCTGGCGCACATCGGCAGCTTCGTGCCGGCGGCCAGTTGCAAACTGTCGCTGGTCGACCGCATCTTCACGCGGATCGGCTCCAGCGATGACTTGGCCGGTGGCCGTTCGACCTTCATGGTCGAGATGAGCGAAACCGCCAACATCCTCCATAACGCTACCGAGCGCAGCCTGGTGTTGATGGACGAAGTCGGCCGCGGCACCAGCACCTTCGATGGTCTGTCGCTGGCGTGGGCAGCCGCCGAGCGCCTGGCTCATTTACGCGCCTATACTTTGTTCGCGACGCACTACTTCGAACTGACCGTATTGCCGGAAGCCGAGCCATTGGTGGCCAACGTTCACCTCAACGCGACCGAGCACAACGAGCGCATCGTGTTCCTGCACCACGTTCTGCCGGGGCCTGCCAGCCAGAGTTATGGCTTGGCAGTGGCGCAGTTGGCCGGCGTACCGAGCGAAGTGATCGTGCGTGCTCGTGAACACCTGAGTCGACTGGAAGACACCGCATTGCCGCATGAAGCGCCGAAACCTGCCGTCAAAGGCAAACCGGCCGCCCCGCAGCAAAGCGACATGTTCGCCAGCCTGCCCCACCCAGTGCTGGATGAGCTGGCCAAACTGGATCTGGATGATGTAACACCGCGCCGCGCGCTCGAAATGTTATATGCACTGAAGAACCGGATCTAAGCACTGAAGAAGCGGATATAACGCAAACGGCTTCAAGCTGTTAGAATCTCGCGCGGTTTGGGATGCTGCTGGCTAATAGCCTGGCCAGCAGGCATCGCTCCCGAACCTGGCGACCCCTACCGTGAAGGGGCAACGCTGCCGCCGCCTGAGGAGAAAATTAGAAATGACCTTCGTCGTCACCGACAACTGCATCAAGTGCAAGTACACCGACTGCGTAGAAGTCTGTCCGGTGGACTGCTTTTACGAAGGCCCGAACTTCCTGGTGATTCACCCGGATGAGTGCATCGACTGCGCCCTGTGCGAACCGGAATGCCCGGCCGTCGCCATTTTCTCCGAGGACGAAGTTCCGGAAGAGATGCAGGAATTCATTCAACTCAACGTTGAGCTGGCTGAAATCTGGCCGAACATCACCGAGAAGAAAGAATCCCTGCCGGATGCCGAAGAGTGGGATGGCGTCAAAGGCAAGATCAAAGACCTCGAACGCTGATTTGCCCCGCGCTCGAATAAAAGGCCCCTTGCGGGCCTTTTTGCTTTTCCGGATTTGCTTTTTTGCGGACAAAAAAAAGGGGCGGTATGACCCGCCCACATTTTTTCCCTATTCCCTGTGTTCCTTTTCATCGTCCTGATGAATCGCATCCTGCGATGTCCATTCCCCTCATCCTTGAAGGGCGTGTCTGTCCGTCGACACAACCCAGATACTAGAGAGTTCCCTGACGAGAGCAATGGCTCCTCCACGGAGAAACTGACTGTCATAAGCACTTAATAATAAAAAATAAACTTATTTATCAATAAGTTATACAAACACAACAAACACAATCAGCGTCTACCGCCGTGTAAAAATAACGAACACTTACGAAACAGTAAGCCATGGCTTACAGCGAGTGACTACATCAGTCTCGATCAGACCAATGGCTTATCCCGGCCAACAAAAAGCCCCGAACCAGTCGGGGCTTTTTGCGGGCGGTCGTGTGAGGCGCTTACTGAAACAGCGACTCGCTCGACAGGCCATTCTTCTCGAGGATCTCACGAAGGCGCTTGAGGCCTTCCACCTGGATCTGCCGCACCCGTTCCCGAGTCAGGCCGATCTCCAGGCCTACATCTTCCAGCGTGCTGCTCTCATGACCGCGCAGGCCGAAGCGACGTACAACCACCTCGCGCTGCTTGTCGGTCAGCTCCGATAGCCATTGATCAATGCTCTGCGACAGGTCGTCATCCTGTAGCAATTCACAAGGATCGGTCGGACGATCATCAGTAAGGGTGTCCAGCAGGGTTTTATCCGAATCCGGACCCAGCGAGACGTCGACCGAAGAAACCCGCTCGTTCAGGCCCAGCATGCGCTTGACCTCGCCCACCGGTTTTTCCAGCAGGTTGGCGATTTCTTCGGGTGAAGGTTCGTGGTCGAGCTTTTGCGTTAGCTCCCGTGCAGCCCGCAGGTACACATTGAGCTCCTTGACCACATGAATCGGCAACCGGATGGTCCGGGTCTGGTTCATGATCGCGCGCTCGATGGTCTGACGAATCCACCACGTAGCGTAGGTCGAGAAGCGGAAGCCGCGCTCGGGATCGAACTTTTCCACCGCCCGGATCAGCCCGAGGTTGCCCTCTTCGATCAGATCCAGCAGCGACAGCCCCCGATTGACGTAACGTCGGGCGATTTTGACCACCAGCCGCAGGTTACTTTCAATCATGCGCTTGCGCCCGGCCGGATCGCCACTTTGCGACAGACGCGCAAAATGAACTTCTTCCTCCGGGGAGAGCAGTGGGGAAAAGCCGATTTCGTTGAGATACAACTGCGTGGCATCAAGTGCACGCGTGTAGTCGATGTACTTATGTTGTTTGAGTGAAGCGGAGTGTTTGGATTTGGAACGAACGGAAGGTGGAGCAGCCCCTTCATCATTCGACATCGAAGATTCCGAATCGATGCCGGCCTCCATAAGGAGAACCTCATCGTCGATGTCAAACTCCGGCACTTCTTTACTGAGAGCCATTGTTATAGTCCTTTGGTGAGTTCGACCCCAAGCTCAAGCGACGCCTTTATCCTTGGCAGCGCTGGAGCCTGTCCCCTCTACGCGACGGAACAGGCTGGCTTACAAATCAACGTCTTGGCAGGAACTGCAGCGGATCTACAGGTTTACCTTGGCGGCGAATCTCAAAATGCAGTTTCACCCGGTCTGTACCCGTTGACCCCATTTCGGCAATTGTCTGTCCGACTTTGACCTGCTGTCCCTCCCGAACCAACAGCCTGCGGTTATGTCCGTAGGCACTGACGTAGGTTTCGCTGTGTTTGATGATGACTAATTCGCCGTAGCCCCTTAAGCCACTCCCGGCGTATACCACCGTCCCATCAGACGCGGCTAAAACAGGCTGTCCCAAATCCCCGGCGATATCAATTCCTTTATTCAAACTACCGTTTGAAGAGAATTTTCCAATCAGAATGCCATTAGATGGCCATCCCCAGCCGGTCGGGGCCGGACCTGCCGGAGGCAGCGGCGCGGGTGCTTGCTTGTTGGCGACGGACGGTACAGCCCCAGTAGAACCGGTGGTTGTAGTGGTCGTCGTGCCATTTGCCTGGCGCCGGATTACCGTGGTTTTGCTCGACGAGGAAGGCGCAGAACTGCTGTTGCTCACCACCGTCGTCGGCGTTGAACCGGTGCGGCCGTCAAAGCGAATTGTCTGACCCGGATGGATCGTGTACGGCGTAGGAATATTGTTCCGGGCAGCGAGAGCTTTGTAGTCCCAACCGTAGCGAAACGCGATCGAGAACATCGTATCGCCCGGACGGACTACATACTGCCCGGTCGTCACGGTAGGACGCTGGGCCACCGCGTTGTTGCGATCGACCACCCGGACATTGCTCGATTTGGTGCTGGAGCAACCGACCAGCAAGGTGCTCAAGACAAGGCCAGTCACCAGGCGCTGAAAGCTCGTGTTACCCATACGCTGCGCAATGACTGTGAGACTCACCCGCCGCTCCCTTTGTGGTGGCTGAAAAATGTGAAATACCGAATTCCGGCATGAAGTGTCGTCAGTATAACGGGCCGGATCGGCTTTACCTTTAATGAAGCGAAATCGCTTCGCGCACACGTTTGCAAGCTGACAATCTGCTGCGTTTAAACCATCGCTGCCCGAGTAAGACACAGGCGAACGAAAGGAATTCAGCGCGCGTAAACAAATGCTCAGGCCAGTGGCCCATTGAGCAACGGCACAAAACGCACAGCTCCCAGAACGTGTCGGGAAAAGCCGTTTTCCTCACGCACGATCAGCATTAATTGCTGCACTTCTCCGGAGCCCACCGGAATCACCATGCGCCCGCCCGGAGCCAGTTGATCGAGCAAGGCTTGCGGTACATCCGTGGCCACGGCGGTGACGATAATGCCGTTATAAGGTGCCAGCGCCGGCCAGCCTTCCCAGCCATCGCCCCAGCGGAACACCACGTTGCGCAGGTTCAGTTCAACCAAACGTTCCTTGGCGCGATCCTGCAGCACCTTGATGCGCTCGACCGAGAACACCCGCTCGACCAGTTGTGACAAGACCGCCGTCTGGTAACCGGAACCGGTACCGATCTCCAGTACCTTGTCCAGCGGCCCAGCCTCCAGCAGCAGCTCGCTCATGCGCGCCACCATATAAGGCTGGGAAATCGTCTGGTTATTACCGATCGGCAGCGCCGTGTCTTCATAAGCGCGATGGGCCAGCGCTTCGTCGACGAACAGGTGACGCGGCGTGCGCCGGATCACTTCCAGCACCTTGGCGTTGGACACGCCCTCTTCGTACAGGCGCTGAATCAGCCGCTCGCGGGTACGCTGAGAGGTCATGCCGATCCCGCTGCGCAGTCTGTCTTCGTGTTCACGGGCCATCAGCGCAATCCCTCCAGCCAGCCATCGAGGCTTCTGAACGCATCGTTGAAGGTGCGATCGAGCTGCAACGGCGTGATGGACACATAGCCCTGCATCACCGCATGAAAGTCAGTGCCAGGGCCGCCGTCTTCGGCGTCGCCGGCAGCGGCAATCCAGTAACCGGCCTTGCCCCGTGGATCGACCACTTTCATCGGCGCCGCCGTCCGGGCGCGATGCCCCAGACGGGTCAGCTGGATGCCGCGAATATGGTCGATGGGCAGGTTGGGAATGTTCACGTTGAGCACCGTGCGCGGCGGCAGATCGAGCCCGGCATGGGCTTCAACCAGTTTGCGCGCAAAGTACGCCGCCGTCGGCAGATTATCCACTTGCCGCGAGACCAGCGAAAATGCGAACGACGGACGTTCGAGAAAACGTCCTTCAAGGGCGGCTGCCACGGTTCCGGAATACAGCACGTCATCGCCAAGGTTGGCGCCGAGGTTTATCCCGGAAACCACCATGTCCGCCTCGCGCTCCAGCAGGCCGTTGAGGCCCAGGTGCACGCAGTCGGTCGGTGTGCCGTTGAGGCTGATAAAGCCGTTGGCCAGGTATTGCGGGTGCAGCGGACGGTCGAGCGTCAGCGAACTGCTGGCGCCGCTTTTGTCCTGCTCCGGGGCGATAACCACGCACTCGGTGTAATCCGCCAGCGCAGCATAAAGCGCGGCGAGACCGGGTGCGGTTACCCCATCGTCGTTAGAAATCAGAATACGCATGGGCTGTCCGTCTGCCCCACCGGCACCAGATCAACGAGTTCGCGCACCAATACGGTGGCGAAGCATCCGGCCGGGAGGACGAATTCCAGTTGCAGAATGTCAGGCTGAGGATAATGCCACGTCAACCCGCCAATGGGCAGCCGCAGGATACGACGTTCGTGGCTCATACCGGCGTTGATCAACCAATCGCGCAGCTGCGCTTCACCGGCGGCAATCCCCTGCTCCAGAGCATGGACAGCGCCTGCGGTCGGCGAGTCACCTGCGCCCCACTGCGGTCCGGTCGGATGCAGATCGAGAATCGCCAGACGCGGGTCGCTGCACTCAGCTTCACCTGCCGGGAAAAAACTGCGGCTGTCGGTGAACGCGAGCAGATCGCCGACTTGGGCTTTCTGCCAAGTGCCATCGGCAACCCGTGCCGCCAGCACCTTGTTGAAGAGAAAACTGCGCGCGGTCGAGAGCAAACGCGAACGCACGTTGCGCTGCTCCGGCAAAGCCTCGCGCGCCGCCCACGAACGGGCATCGACAACGTTGCCGCCGTCGTGGCCGAATCGCTGGGCGCCGAAATAATTGGGAATGCCTTGTTTGGCGATCAACTGCAAGCGCTGCTCAATCGCCGCCTGGTCGCCAGCGAACTGGGTCAGGCGCAGGGTGAAACCGTTGGCCGAATGCGCACCGCGTTGCAGTTTGCGTTTGTGGCGTGTGGTCTTGAGGATCTTCAGCGTGTCGTTTTCCGCCGCCGACAGATCCGGATCAGCCTTGCCCGGCAATTGCACGCTGAACCACTGACGGGTCAGCGCCTGACGATCCTTGAGACCTGCATAGCTGACCGTGCGCAATGGCACGCCGGCAGCCTTGGCGATACGCCGCGCGGCTTCTTCAGTGTTCAGGCCGCGTTTTTCGACCCAGATCCACAGGTGTTCGCCGTCGCCGCTGAACGGGATATCGAGGACTTCATCGACCTGAAAGTCTTCAGCGATGGCTTTCAGTACCGCGGTGCCGAGGGGTTCGCCATAGGCCCGTGGGCCGAGCAATTGCAGTTCATTCATGCGCGCAGCAACAAGGCAACGGAGTGCACGGCAATGCCTTCTTCGCGACCGACAAAGCCAAGCTTTTCGGTGGTGGTAGCTTTCACGTTCACTTGATCCAACTCAACTTGAAGATCCGCCGCGATCAGCGCGCGCATCGATTCGATATGCGGAGCCATTTTTGGCGCCTGAGCGACGATGGTGTTGTCGACGTTGCCGACTTTCCAGCCTTTGGCATGGATCAGCGCGACCACATGACGCAGCAGCGCACGGCTGTCGGCGCCTTTGAATTGCGGGTCGGTATCCGGGAAATGTTTGCCGATATCACCCAGCGCAGCGGCGCCGAGCAAGGCATCGCTCAAGGCGTGCAGCAGGACGTCACCGTCGGAATGAGCGAGCAGCCCGAAGCTGTGTGCGATGCGCACGCCGCCCAGAGTAATGAAATCGCCTTCAGCGAAACGGTGCACATCATAGCCGTGGCCAATACGCATAAAAAAAACGCCCCGATTTTTGTCAGGGCGTGATTCTACCTGCATTAACCGCGCAGAGCGCGTGCGTGATGCTGCAAGTGGTCGTCTATAAAGCTTGAGATGAAGAAATAGCTGTGGTCGTAGCCCGGTTGCAGGCGCAAGGTCAGCGGATGGCCCGCTTGTTTTGCGGCTTGTTGCAGGGCTTCGGGTTTGAGCTGGGTGGCAAGAAAGTCATCGCGATCCCCTTGATCGACCAGCAGCGGCAGTTTTTCGTTCGCCTCGGCAATCAATGCGCAGGCATCCCACTCTTTCCACTTCGAACGGTCTTCGCCCAGATAACGCGAGAAAGCCTTCTGGCCCCACGGGCAATCGATCGGATTGTTGATCGGCGAAAAGGCCGACACCGATTGGTAACGCCCGGGATTGCGCAACGCACAGACCAACGCACCGTGACCGCCCATGGAGTGGCCGCTGATGCTGCGTTTGTCCGAAGCGGGAAAATGCGCTTCAACCAGTGCAGGCAATTCCTGCACGACATAGTCATGCATCCGATAGTGGCGCGACCAAGGTTCCTGCGTGGCGTTCAGATAAAACCCGGCACCGAGACCGAAATCCCATGCACCATCCGGATCACCCGGTACATCCGGCCCACGAGGGCTGGTGTCCGGTGCGACGATGATCAGGCCCAGTTCGGCAGCCATGCGCATCGCCCCGGCCTTTTGCATGAAGTTCTCGTCGGTGCAGGTCAGGCCGGACAACCAGTACAGCACCGGCAACTTGCCGCCCTGCTCCGCCTGCGGCGGCAGGTACACGGCAAACACCATGTCGCAACCCAACACATCAGAGCGATGGCGATAGCGCTTGTGCCAACCGCCGAAACTCTTCTGACAGGAGATGTTTTCCAGACTCATGGGATTCTCCCAGCTACAAGCGGCAAGCTTCGAGCTTCAAGAAAAGGCAGAAGCGCCCTTACTCGCAGCTTGAAGCTTGTACTTGGCGCTGCTTTTAGAAATGAATGACGGTGCGGATGCTCTTGCCTTCGTGCATCAGGTCGAACGCCTTGTTGATATCTTCCAGACCCATGGTGTGGGTGATGAAAGTATCCAGCGGGATCTCACCGCTCTGGGCCATGTCGACATAGCTCGGCAACTCGGTACGACCGCGCACGCCACCGAATGCCGAACCGCGCCAGACGCGACCGGTCACCAACTGGAATGGACGGGTAGCGATTTCCTGGCCGGCACCGGCCACGCCGATGATCACCGACTCGCCCCAACCTTTGTGGCAGCACTCAAGGGCGGCGCGCATCAGTTGCACATTGCCGATGCACTCGAAGGAGAAGTCGACGCCGCCATCGGTCATGTCGACGATCACTTCCTGGATCGGACGATCGAAGTCTTTCGGGTTTACGCAGTCGGTGGCGCCAAGTTGCTTGGCGATTTCGAACTTGGCCGGGTTGATGTCGATGGCGATGATGCGTGCAGCCTTGGCTTTCACCGCACCGATCACCGCCGACAGACCGATGCCGCCCAGACCGAAGATGGCCACGGTGTCACCCGGTTTGACCTTGGCGGTGTTGAGCACTGCACCGATACCGGTGGTGACGCCACAGCCCAACAGGCAGACCTTTTCCAGTGGCGCATCCTTGGAGATCTTGGCCACGGAGATTTCCGGCAACACGGTGTATTCCGAGAACGTCGAAGTGCCCATGTAGTGGAAAATGGTTTCGCCCTTGTAGGAAAAACGCGAAGTGCCGTCCGGCATCAAACCCTTGCCCTGGGTCGCGCGAATCGCCTGACACAGGTTGGTCTTGCCCGACTTACAGAATTTGCATTGCCCGCATTCCGGGGTGTACAGCGGAATCACGTGATCGCCCACGGCAACCGAAGTCACGCCCTCGCCGATGGCTTCAACGATGGCGCCACCTTCGTGGCCGAGGATCGACGGAAAAATACCTTCCGGGTCAGCGCCGGACAGGGTGTAAGCGTCGGTGTGGCAAACCCCGGAAGCGACGACACGCAGCAATACTTCACCGGCCTTGGGCATGGCGACATCGACTTCTACGATTTCCAGCGGCTTCTTGGCCTCGAAGGCAACGGCGGCGCGCGACTTGATCATGCTGACTCTCCAGTGAATCCATTGAATAAAAAAACAGACACCCAGTGTAGTTCAGCACGTATTGATGAATAATCCGGACAAAAGCAAAACATTATTGCCATACAGGGATAATCCCGATGTCCGAGAATCGCTGGGAAGGCATTGACGAGTTTGTTGCCGTTGCCGAATGCAGCCAGTTCACCGCTGCAGCCGAACGCCTTGGGGTTTCGTCCTCACACATCAGTCGACAAATCGTACGGCTGGAAGAAAGACTTCAGACGCGCCTGCTCTATCGCAGTACCCGTCGAGTGACGCTGACCGAAGCCGGGCAGACCTTCCTGCAACATTGCCAACGTTTGCAGGACGGTCGCGAAGAAGCCTTGCGTGCGGTCGGCGACCTGACCAGCGAACCGAAAGGCATGCTGCGCATGACCTGCGCGGTGGCCTACGGCGAGCGTTTTATCGTGCCGCTGGTGACGCGGTTCATGGGGCTTTATCCACAACTGCGCATCGATATCGAACTGAGCAACCGCCAGCTCGATCTGGTGCATGAAGGCCTTGATCTGGCGATTCGCCTGGGCCGCTTGCAGGATTCGCGATTGGTCGCGACGCGCCTGGCGCCACGGCGAATGTATCTGTGCGCGTCACCGTCCTACCTTGAGCGGTACGGTCGCCCACATAGCTTGTCGGAATTGAGTCGGCACAATTGCCTGATCGGCAGCTCAGACATTTGGCAGCTTGAGCAAAACGGGCGGGAGTTTTCCCAACGGGTGCAGGGCAATTGGCGCTGCAACAGTGGGCAGGCAGTGCTGGATGCGGCGTTGCAGGGGGTGGGGTTGTGTCAGTTGCCGGATTACTACGTGCTGGAGCATTTGCACAGTGGTGCGTTGATTTCGCTGCTGGAGGCGCATCAGCCGCCAAATACGGCGGTGTGGGCGCTGTATCCGCAACAGCGGCACTTGTCGCCGAAGGTGCGCAAGTTGGTGGATTTTCTCAAGGAAGGGTTGGCTGAGCGGCCGGAGTATCAGGAATGAGTGTTGCGTTGGCTGTAAATGCGCTATCGCGAGCAGGCTCGCTCCCACAGGGGATCTTCAGTGGATGCGAAACGTGTGGCTGGCACAAATCAAAGGTGGGAGCGAGCCTGCTCGCGAAGGCAATCTGAAAAGCGCCACTGCACTCAGTGGCGATTCGCCCAACGCTGGCGCAACCATTCAAGATCTTCAGGCCGGGTGACCTTGAGGTTATCCGCCCGCCCTTCAATCAGTCGCGGCGCCAACCCGGCCCACTCCATCGCCGAAGCTTCATCGGTAATCAGCGCATCAGCGACCAGACTGTCCGCCAACGCCCGATGCAACGCACCGAGGCGGAACATCTGCGGCGTGTAAGCCTGCCAGATCACGCTGCGATCGACGGTTTCCAGCACACGACCGTGCTTGTCGACCCGCTTCAAGGTGTCGCGCGCCGGGACGGCGAGCAGGCCACCGACCGGATCATCCGCCAGTTCATCCAGTAACTTGTCGAGATCATCGCGGCTCAGATTAGGCCGTGCCGCATCGTGCACCAGCACCCAATCTTCATCATCGGCACCCTGCGCATGCAGGTGCAGCAAGGCATTGAGCACCGAACCGGAACGCTCGGCCCCGCCTTCAACTCGCTGAATTCGCGGATCGCTGACGCAGGCCAGGTTCGGCCAATAAGGATCATCAACAGCAAGACTGACCACCAGGCCCTTGAGGCTCGGGTGATCAAGGAAACAGCCGAGGCTGTGTTCGAGAATTGTGCGTCCGCCCAGTTGCAGGTATTGCTTGGGACGGTCCGCGGCCATTCGGGCACCGACGCCCGCGGCAGGAATCACGGCCCAGAAGGCCGGCAGGGAGTTGATCATTGGGCCAACTGGTAAAGGGTTTCGCCGTCCTTGACCATGCCCAGTTCGTGACGAGCTCGCTCTTCAACGGTCTCCATGCCCTTCTTCAACTCACTGACTTCAGCGTCCATCACCCGGTTGCGCTCCAGCAAACCTTCGTTCTCGGCGTGTTGATCAGCAATCTGCTGATTCAGCTCGGCAACCTGCGCCAGACTGCCATTGCCCACCCACAGGCGGTACTGCAGACCGGCCAGTAGCAAGAGCAAAACGAGAAACAACCAGTAAGGACTGCGCATCGAATATCAGGTATCCAGTGAAAAAAGACAGCCACGCAAAAACTTTGAAGCATCTGATAGCACGAAGCCTGGAAGACCCAGGCTTGTGCTGTTAAGGCATCAGATTAGTGGCAAATCCATCGCTGTCACGACTTTTTCGACACAATCCGGTGTCCTTCCATCGATTTGTACTTAGCCGCGGAACTCGCTGCGACCGTTGTACTTGGCCTTGCCATTCAACTGCTCTTCGATACGCAGCAGTTGGTTGTACTTGGAAACGCGGTCGGAACGGCACAGCGAACCGGTCTTGATCTGGCCAGCCGAAGTGCCCACAGCCAGGTCGGCAATGGTCGAATCTTCGGTTTCGCCCGAACGGTGCGAGATCACGGCAGTGTAACCGGCAGCCTTGGCCATCTGGATGGCTTCCAGGGTTTCGGTCAGGGTGCCGATCTGGTTGAACTTGATCAGGATCGAGTTGGCGATCTTTTTATCGATGCCTTCTTTCAGGATCTTGGTGTTGGTCACGAACAGGTCGTCGCCAACCAGTTGGGTCTTCTCGCCGATCTTGTCGGTGAGGATCTTCCAGCCAGCCCAGTCGGACTCGTCCAGACCGTCTTCGATCGAGATGATCGGATAACGTTCGGTCAGACCTTTGAGGTAGTCGGCGAAACCTTCAGCGGTGAACACCTGACCTTCGCCGGACAGGTTGTATTTGCCGTCTTCGTAGAATTCGCTGGCCGCGCAGTCCAGAGCCAGGGTCACGTCGGTGCCCAGCTTGTAACCAGCGTTGGCCACTGCTTCGGAGATCACTTTCAGCGCGTCTTCGTTGGACGCCAGGTTCGGTGCGAAACCGCCTTCGTCGCCAACGGCAGTGCTCAGGCCACGGGCCTTCAGCACGGCTTTGAGGTGATGGAAAATCTCGGTGCCCATGCGCAGACCTTCCGAGAAAGACTTGGCGCCAACTGGCTGCACCATGAATTCCTGGATATCGACGTTGTTATCGGCGTGCTCGCCACCGTTGATGATGTTCATCATCGGCACCGGCATCGAGTAAACACCCGGGGTGCCGTTGAGGTTGGCGATGTGTGCGTACAGCGGCAGGTCCTGATCCTGAGCAGCCGCCTTGGCCGCAGCCAGGGACACGGCGAGGATGGCGTTGGCGCCCAGGGTCGCTTTGTTTTCGGTACCGTCGAGCTTGATCATCGCGTGGTCCAGAGCTTTCTGGTCGCTTGGGTCGGTGCCCAGCAGCAGATCGCGGATCGGACCGTTGATGTTGGCTACCGCTTTGAGCACGCCCTTGCCCAGGTAACGGCTCTTGTCGCCATCACGCAGCTCGAGCGCTTCACGCGAGCCAGTGGATGCACCGGACGGCGCGCACGCGCTGCCGATGATGCCGTTGTCGAGAAGCACGTCCGCTTCCACGGTGGGATTGCCACGGGAGTCGAGAACTTCACGACCTTTGATGTCGACGATTTTTGCCATTGTTGTAAACACTCCAAAGTTGACGAAAACGACGCAGCTAGAGGAAATCTTTTTACCGTCGGCAAGGGGTGTGCAGCGGGCAGGCTTGCAGACGATAACGCTCATGCCCGAGGGCATGAGCGACAAATCGTGCGGTACTTTACCGGAGAATTGAGGTTTACGCGGTTTCTACCGTCGGAAAACTCTTCACCAGTTCGTCCAAAGCTTTGAGCTGGGCCAGGAATGGCTCCAGTTTGTCCAGACGCAAGGCACAAGGGCCGTCGCATTTGGCGTTGTCCGGATCCGGATGCGCTTCGAGGAACAGACCCGCCAGCGACTGGCTCATGCCGGCCTTGGCCAGATCCAGAACCTGGGCACGGCGACCGCCGGCGGAGTCGGCACGACCGCCCGGCATTTGCAGCGCATGGGTCACGTCGAAGAATACCGGGTACTCGAACTGCTTCATGATGCCGAAGCCGAGCATGTCGACCACGAGGTTGTTGTAGCCGAAGCTCGAACCACGCTCGCAGAGGATCAATTGATCGTTACCCGCTTCCACGCACTTGTTCAGGATGTGTTTCATTTCCTGAGGCGCGAGGAACTGGGCTTTCTTGATGTTGATGACGGCATTGGTCTTGGCCATCGCGACGACCAGATCGGTCTGGCGCGACAGGAAGGCCGGCAGTTGAATGATGTCGCAGACCTCAGCGACGACCGCGGCCTGCGCAGGCTCGTGGACGTCGGTGATGATCGGTACGCCGAAGGCTTGTTTGATGTCCTGGAAGATGCGCATGCCCTCTTCCAGGCCAGGACCACGATAGGAGGTCACAGAAGAACGGTTGGCCTTGTCGAAACTGGCTTTGAACACGTAAGGGATACCGAGTTTTTCGGTGACCTTTACGTACTCCTCGCAAACCTGCATGGCCATGTCACGGCTTTCCAGCACGTTCATGCCGCCGAACAGCACCATGGGTTTGTCGTTGGCAATCTCGATGTCGCCGACGCGGATGATCTTCTGTGCCATCGGGGTTACGCCTTCTTCTGGTGTTGGGCCAACGCTGCTTTGACAAAACCGCTGAACAGCGGATGGCCATCACGTGGTGTCGAGGTGAACTCAGGGTGGAACTGGCAAGCAACGAACCATGGGTGATCGGCCGCTTCAACCACTTCAACCAGCGCAGCATCAGCGGAGCGACCGGAGATTTTCAGGCCGGCTTCGATCAACTGTGGCAGCAGGTTGTTGTTCACTTCGTAACGGTGACGGTGACGCTCGACGATCACGTCCTTGCCGTAGCAGTCGTGGACCTTGGAACCGGCTTCGAGCAGGCAGTCCTGAGCGCCAAGGCGCATGGTGCCGCCCAGGTCGGACGATTCGGTACGCACTTCAACGGCACCGGTCGCGTCTTCCCACTCGGTGATCAGACCGACCACCGGATGGCCGCTGGCGCGATCGAACTCGGTGGAGTTGGCGTCTTTCCAGCCCATCACGTTACGGGCGAACTCGATGACCGCCACCTGCATACCGAGGCAGATACCCAGGTACGGAACCTTGTTTTCGCGAGCGTACTGAACGGCAGTGATCTTGCCTTCCACACCACGCAGACCGAAGCCGCCTGGTACGAGGATCGCGTCGACACCTTCGAGCAGCGCAGTGCCCTGGTTTTCGATGTCTTCGGAATCGATGTAGCGCAGGTTGACCTTGGTGCGGTTGCTGATGCCAGCGTGACTCATCGCTTCGATCAGCGACTTGTAAGCGTCCAGCAGCTCCATGTACTTGCCGACCATGGCGATGGTCACTTCGTGTTCCGGGTTCAGCTTGGCGTCAACCACTGCGTCCCACTCGGACAGATCAGCGCTGCCGCATTGCAGGCCGAAACGCTCGACAACGAAATCGTCCAGACCCTGCGAATGCAGGATGCCCGGGATTTTGTAGATGGTGTCGGCGTCTTCCAGCGCGATTACCGCACGCTCTTCAACGTTGGTGAACTGAGCGATCTTGCGACGCGACGAGATGTCGATCGGGTGATCGGAACGGCACACCAGCACGTCTGGCTGCAGGCCGATCGAACGCAGCTCTTTTACCGAGTGCTGGGTTGGCTTGGTTTTGGTCTCGCCAGCGGTGGCGATGTACGGCACCAGTGTCAGGTGCATCAGCATCGCGCGCTTGGCGCCGACTTCGAAACGCAGCTGACGGATGGCTTCGAGGAACGGTTGCGACTCGATGTCACCGACGGTGCCACCGATTTCAACCATCGCCACGTCAGCGTCACCGGCACCCTTGATGATGCGGCGCTTGATTTCGTCGGTGATGTGCGGGATCACCTGGATGGTTGCACCCAGGTAGTCACCACGGCGCTCTTTGCGCAGCACGTGCTCGTAGACACGGCCGGTGGTGAAGTTGTTGTTCTGGGTCATGGTCGTGCGGATGAACCGCTCGTAGTGACCCAGGTCCAGGTCGGTCTCGGCGCCGTCGTGGGTGACGAACACTTCACCGTGCTGGAACGGGCTCATGGTGCCCGGATCGACGTTGATGTACGGATCCAGCTTCAGCATGGTGACCTTAAGTCCCCGCGCCTCCAGGATGGCTGCCAATGAAGCCGATGCAATGCCTTTCCCCAATGAAGAAACAACACCGCCCGTGACGAATATGTAGCGCGTCATGAAAAACCCTAGAAGTCTGCGTTAAAGCGGTACGAGCCGCCGGGGAAAGCGAAGGAAGGCCGAAGCCCCCGATCACCTGCATTAATCACAGTGCACCTTTCAAAAAAACCGCCGCGTTGGGACAGACCGGCAGAAGAAACACCGGTACGTTGCTCGCTACACATTTTTTGGAATCGCCCAGCAAAGACTGCTTGGTAATCGGCAACTCCTGCAATTCAGGCGAATCCACAGAAGTTGTATCAAGAAGGGAGCGTAGTCTACCGGAATGCTCCTTTCAGCTCAAACCTTGATCTTCGTCTGTTGGCTGCCAATGCAATTTCCAGCCGTCCAGCTCATTGCCATCAAGCCCCGGCAGGTTCGCCACCGCGAGCAATTCATCGCCGCGAAACAGCAGCGGCAATCTGCCACGTACGAAGCCCGGTACCGCGCGCTCATTGAGCAGGCGCTTGAGGTCACGGTGACCGCGATCCGCCACCTGCATGACTTCACCGCCCTCACGATAGGCTATGCGCAAAGGCCCGACGGGAGTCTGCCCGCTGAACATGACACGTCCATTATTCGCCAAGCGTAGCGCTGACGCCGGGCTCTGCCACTCGGCGCCGATCATCGGCGTGCTTAGCCAGTCACCGCAGAGCCACCACAGACGACCGGCGCTGCGGTGCAGTTCACCATCGGTCAGGCGCCAGATTGGTGCCGCATCAAGAGCGGCATCACACAGATTTGCCCAACCCGACCAATGGTCGGTGTCGGGCAAGCGGGTCAGCGGTTCCAGCCAGTGACTGAGGGCGTTGCGTTGCCGGGCCGCCGACAGCGCAGCCAGCGGCGCCAGTTCCAGCGATGGCAGCCCCAGCCATGCGAAATCATGCGCGGTGGCGGCGTGGACCAGATCGATCTGCGCCAACTCATCGAGCAGCCCCTGCGCTTCACGCAGATGCGCGGCGCTGCGGGCCATGCTCGCCTGTGCTTGCGGCCAGCGCTCGGTCAGCCGTGGAATGACCTGATGGCGCAAGTAGTTGCGCGAGAATTGCCGATCCTGGTTCGACGGGTCTTCGATCCAGACCAATTGGTGAGCCTGCGCATAGGCTTCCAGCTCGGCTCGAGAGACATCCAGCAACGGGCGAATCAACATGCCCTGCCCCACTGGCCTTTGCTGTGGCATTCCCGACAATCCGCGCACTCCCGCTCCACGCAGCAGCCGGAACAGCAGCGTTTCCGCCTGATCATCGCGGTGCTGACCAGTGAGCAATACGTCATTGGCGAGTGTCTGTGCATCGAACACCGCGTAACGCGCATCCCGCGCCGCCCGTTCCAGACTGGCACCCGGTTGCACCTTCACCCGCTCGATCAGCAACGGCACCCCCAGCGCATCGCAGACAGACTGGCAGTGTTGTGGCCACGCATCAGCCGCAGCCTGAAGGCCGTGATGGATATGGATGGCGCTTAGCGCAGGAAGGGATTCGGTTTTTGCCAGAGAGGCAAGCAGATGCAGCAGGACGGTGGAATCGAGACCACCGGAGAACGCGACGCGCCAATGAGCGGCGTTGCGCCAAGGCTCAAGGTGCGGCAGAAGCCGTGAAGGCAAATCACTCTTCGATGAATTCATGGAGAGGGCCGCTTCTCAAAGATCCCTGTAGGAGCTGCCGAAGGCTGCGATCTTTTGATCTTGAAAAACAAAGTCAAAAGATCGCAGCCTTCGGCAGCTCCTACAGGGGTATTGCGCTCGACTTAGAGACCGTAGCTCATCAGTCGATCGTAACGGCGCTTCAACAGCGCGTCGTTATCGAACTTCTTCAGCATCGCCAGTTGCGAGCTCAGCTCGGCACGGATCGATGCAGCCGCAGCCGCCGGATCGCGGTGGGCGCCGCCCAGAGGCTCGCCGATCACCTTGTCGACGATACCCAGGCCTTTCAGACGCTCGGCAGTGATGCCCATCGCTTCAGCAGCATCCGGCGCTTTTTCGGCGGTTTTCCACAGAATCGAAGCGCAACCTTCCGGCGAAATCACTGCGTAGGTCGAGTACTGCAGCATGTTCAACTGGTCGCAGACGCCGATGGCCAGTGCACCGCCGGAACCACCTTCACCGATAACGGTGGCGATGATCGGAGTCTTCAGGCGCGACATCACGCGCAGGTTCCAGGCGATCGCTTCGCTCTGGTTGCGCTCTTCAGCGTCGATACCCGGGTAGGCGCCCGGGGTATCGATGAAAGTCAGGATCGGCATTTTGAAACGCTCGGCCATTTCCATCAGACGGCAAGCCTTGCGGTAGCCTTCCGGACGCGGCATGCCGAAGTTGCGGCGCACCTTCTCACGCACTTCACGGCCCTTCTGGTGACCGATGATCATCACCGGCTGATCTTCCAGACGGGCGATACCGCCAACGATGGCCGCGTCATCAGAGAAGTGACGGTCGCCGTGCAGTTCGTCGAACTCGGTGAAGATGTGCTCGATGTAGTCGAGGGTGTACGGGCGTTTCGGGTGACGCGCCAGGCGTGCGATCTGCCAGCTGGTCAGCTTGCCGAAGATATCTTCGGTCAGCGTTTTGCTCTTGTCCTGCAGGCGGGAGATCTCATCGCCGATATTCAGCGAATTGTCATTACCGACCAAGCGCAACTCTTCGATCTTGGCTTGCAGGTCGGCGATCGGCTGTTCGAAATCTAGAAAATTCGGGTTCATAGGCGTCCGTCTTGGGTCGTGTCCCAAATGAGCTTGGGCCGGCCGGTTGTCTATTCGCGCCCTACCTTAAGGGAGAGGCGCGCTGAGGTCGAGATTAAAAATTCAGGTTGCGGGCAAGCGCAATAATGGCACTTGCCGGTCAACGGTATTGGAGGAAGACGTTGTCTCGCCCGAACTGGTCACGCAGGGCTTGAATCAACGCATCCGCCGGATCAATTCGCCACGTCTCGCCGAACTGCAGCAAGGTCTTCGCATCCGGGCTGGTGTACTCCATGGTGATCGGGCACGCGCCACGATGACGCTTGAGCAATTCACCCAACCAGCGTAGCTGATCGCCTTTCAGGTCCTGGGTTTGCAGCTTCAGGCGCAGGCTCTCGGCGAGGTTGGTGCGCGCATCTTCCATGCTCATCACGCGCTTGACCCGCAGGCGCAGGCCGCCGGAGAAGTCGTCGTTGCTGACTTCGCCTTCGACCACCACCATCGCGTCAGTCTGCAACAACGACTGCGCAGAATGGAACGCATCGGCAAACAGCGACGCCTCGATCCGCCCCGAGCGGTCGTCGAGGGTGATGAAACCCATCTTGTCGCCCTTCTTGTTCTTCATCACGCGCAGGGCAATGATCATCCCGGCCACGGTTTGCGTATCGCGCGCCGGCTTCAGGTCGATAATGCGTTGACGAGCGAAACGGCGAATTTCGCCTTCGTATTCGTCAATCGGGTGACCAGTCAGGTACAGGCCCAAGGTGTCTTTCTCACCTTTGAGGCGTTCCTTGAGCGTCAGCTCCTTGGCCTTGCGATGTGACGCATAAACGTCGGCGTCTTCCTCGACAAACAGCCCGCCAAACAGGTCGGCGTGGCCGCTGTCGTGGGTGCGCGCGGTCTGCTCGGCCGCCTTGATCGCCTCTTCCATCGCCGCCAGCAGCACGGCGCGGTTACGGTCGATGTTGGCCTGATAGGCTTTTTGTTCGTCGTGGAAGTACGGCCCAAGACGATCAAGCGCACCGCTGCGGATCAAGCCGTCGAGGGTACGTTTGTTGATGCGCTTGAGGTCGACACGCGCGCAGAAATCGAACAGGTCCTTGAACGGACCTTCCTGACGCGCTTCGGTAATCGCCTCAACCGGGCCTTCACCGACGCCCTTGATCGCGCCGAGGCCGTAGACGATGCGGCCGTCGTCGTTCACCGTGAACTTGAACTCCGAAGTGTTCACGTCCGGCGCGTCGAGGCGCAGCTTCATCGTGCGCACTTCCTCGATCAAGGTCACGACCTTGTCGGTGTTGTGCATATCCGCCGACAGCACCGCAGCCATGAACGGCGCCGGGTAGTGAGCTTTCAGCCAAGCGGTCTGGTACGAGACCAGGCCGTAGGCGGCGGAGTGGGATTTGTTGAAGCCGTAACCGGCGAATTTTTCCACCAGGTCGAAAATGTTACCGGCGAGGTCGGCGTCGATATTGTTGGTCGCGCAACCTTCAATGAATCCGCCGCGCTGCTTGGCCATTTCTTCGGGTTTTTTCTTACCCATTGCACGACGGAGCATGTCCGCACCGCCGAGGGTGTAACCGGCCATGACCTGGGCAATCTGCATCACCTGTTCCTGATACAGGATGATGCCGTAAGTCGGCGCCAGAACAGGCTTCAAACCTTCGTACTGGTAATCCGAGTGCGGATAAGCCAGTTCGGCGCGACCGTGCTTACGGTTGATGAAGTCGTCCACCATGCCGGACTGCAGCGGGCCCGGACGGAACAGGGCCACCAGTGCGATCAAGTCTTCCAGGCAGTCGGGCTTGAGCTTTTTGATCAGCTCCTTCATGCCGCGGGATTCAAGCTGGAACACCGCTGTGGTTTCAGCTTTCTGCAACAACGAGTACGTCGGTTTGTCGTCCAGCGGGATAAACGCGATATCCAGCGGCGGCTCGTTGACCTTGGCGCGGTCGCGGTTAATCGTTTTCAGCGCCCAGTCGATGATCGTCAGGGTGCGCAGACCGAGGAAGTCGAACTTCACCAGACCGGCCGCTTCAACGTCGTCCTTGTCGAACTGGGTTACCAGGCCGTCACCGGCCTCGTCGCAATAGATCGGCGAGAAGTCGGTCAGTTTGGTCGGCGCGATAACCACACCACCGGCGTGTTTACCGACGTTACGCACAACGCCTTCGAGCTTGCGCGCCATCTCCCAGATCTCTGCCGCTTCTTCATCGACCTTGATGAAGTCACGCAGAATTTCTTCCTGCTCGTAGGCTTTTTCCAGGGTCATGCCGACTTCGAACGGAATCATCTTCGACAGACGATCCGCCAGGCCGTAGGACTTGCCCTGCACCCGCGCCACGTCACGCACCACCGCTTTGGCAGCCATGGAACCGAAGGTGATGATCTGGCTTACCGCGTTGCGGCCATACTTCTCGGCCACGTAGTCGATCACCCGGTCACGACCGTCCATGCAGAAGTCGACGTCGAAGTCGGGCATCGATACCCGTTCCGGGTTAAGGAAACGTTCGAACAGCAGGTCGTATTCCAGCGGGTCGAGGTCGGTGATCTTCTGTACATAAGCCACCAGCGAACCGGCACCCGATCCACGGCCAGGACCTACCGGTACGCCGTTGTTCTTGGCCCACTGGATAAAGTCCATCACGATCAGGAAGTAACCGGGGAAGCCCATCTGGATGATGATATCCAGCTCGAAATTCAAGCGATCGACGTAGACCTGACGCTTGGCTTCGTAGTCTTCGGTGGTGTCTTTGGGCAGCAGCACCGCCAGTCGTTCTTCGAGACCGTCGAAGGAGACCTTGCGGAAATATTCGTCGATGGTCATGCCATCGGGGATCGGGAAGTTGGGCAAAAAGTGCGTGCCCAGCTTCACTTCGATGTTGCAGCGCTTGGCGATCTCGACGGTGTTTTCGATCGCGTCAGGAATATCGCTGAACAGCTCGATCATTTCCTCGGCGCTTTTCAGGTATTGCTGATCGCTGTAATTCTTCGAGCGCCGCGGATCGTCGAGGGCGCGGCCCTCACCGATGCATACGCGGGTTTCGTGGGCGGCGAAGTCTTCCTGCTTGATGAAGCGCACATCGTTGGTCGCCACCAGCGGCGCACCGAGCTTGTCGGCGAGCGCGACGGCGCCATGCAGCTGTTCTTCATCGTTAGGGCGGTTGGTGCGCTGGATTTCCAGATAGAAACGATCCGGGAATACCGCCATCCATTCGCGCGCCAAGGCTTCGGCTTCGGCCGGGTTGCCGCCGATCATGGCCATGCCGATCTCGCCTTCTTTGGCGGCGGACAGCATGATCAGGCCTTCGTTGGCTTCGGCGACCCACTCACGCTCGACAATGATCATGCCGTTGCGTTGGCCTTCGATGAAGCCGCGCGAGATCAACTCGGTGAGATTGCGATAACCCTTGGCGTTCATCACCAACAGGCTGAGCCGGCTCAGCGGTGCGTCCGGGTCTTTGTTCGACAGCCACAGGTCGGCGCCGCAGATCGGCTTGATCCCCGCGCCCATGGTGTTTTTATAGAATTTGACCAGCGAACACATGTTGTTCTGGTCGGTGACCGCGACCGCCGGCATGTTCATGCCGGTCAGTGCCTTGACCAGCGGCTTGATCCGCACCAGCCCGTCGACCAGGGAGTATTCAGTGTGCAGGCGTAGATGAACGAATGAAGCCGGCATAGTGATCCTGTCCAGTTACATAGAGACAACAAGGCCCGGATTGTACCGGGCCTCGAACAAAACATCAGCCTTGCGACTAAACCTGCGTCAGACCTTCCAACGCTTCGTAAGCCAGACGCACCGGGGCGAACGAGCGCCGGTGAATCGGTGTTGGCCCAAGGCGCGACAAGGCTTCCAGATGAACGGGCGTCGGGTAGCCCTTATGACCACCGATGCCGTAGCCCGGGTAGATCAATTCGAAGGCAGCCATTTCGCGGTCGCGGCTAACCTTGGCCAGAATCGACGCGGCAGCAATGGCCGGCACCTTGCCATCGCCCTGCACCACCGCTTCGGCGCGCATCGGCAGATGTGGGCAGCGATTACCGTCGATCATCGCCAGTTTCGGCTGAATGTGCAGGCCGGCGACGGCGCGCTGCATAGCGAGCATGGTCGCGTGCAGAATGTTCAACTCGTCGATTTCTTCGACTTCGGCGCGTGCGATGCACCAGCTCAGGGATTTCTCGATGATTTCGTCATAGAGCTTTTCGCGCTTGGCTTCGGTGAGTTTCTTCGAATCATTGAGGCCGAGGATCGGCCGATTCGGATCAAGGATCACTGCCGCCGTCACCACTGCACCGCACAACGGGCCACGGCCGACTTCATCGACGCCGGCGACCAGCTCTTCAACTTCGGCGACCAGAGTGAAATCCAGGCCCATCTGCATGCTTGCCTTGCTCATCGTGTCTGACCGATCAGGTTGAGGACGGCGTCCGCCGCCTGATTGGAGGCATCCAGGCGCAGTGTGCGATGGATCTCGTCGAAGCCGCGGGTCTGTTCTTCGCCGCCCTCGATCAAGGGCGACAGCGTCTGCGCCAGAGCCTCGACCGTCGCATCGTCCTGCAACAATTCCGGGACCAGCAGACGCTGGGCCAACAGGTTCGGCAAGGACACGTAAGGGCTTTTGACCATGCGCTTGAGGATCCAGAACGTCAGCGGTGCCAAGCGGTACGCCACCACCATCGGCCGCTTGTACAACAGCGCCTCGAGGGTCGCGGTGCCGGAGGCGATCAACACGGCGTTGCACGCTGCCAGAGCCAAATGGGATTTGCCGTCGAGCAACGTCACTGGCAGGTCACGGCCGGCAAGCAATTCCTCAAGTTGCGCGCGACGTTCCGGGTTGGCGCAAGGAATGACAAAGCGCAAGCCTGGGCGCATCGCCCGTAGACGTTCGGCGGTATCCAGGAACAGCGCGCCCAGACGAGAGACTTCGCCGCCACGGCTGCCGGGCATCAACGCCACCAGCGGGCCTTCGGGCAAGCCGAGTTCAGCACGCGCCGCAGCGCGATCGGCTTCCAGCGGAATGGTATCGGCCAGGGTGTGCCCGACGAACCGCACTGGCACGCCTTTCTCTTCGTAGAATTTGGCTTCGAACGGCAGCAATGTCAGCATCAGATCGCAGCCTTCGCGGATCTTCAGCACACGCTTCTGGCGCCACGCCCACACCGACGGGCTGACGTAATGCACGGTTTTGATCCCGGCCTGACGCAGCTTGAGTTCGATGTTGAGATTGAAGTCCGGGGCATCGATGCCGATGAATACGTCCGGTTTCTCGGCGATCAGCGTGGCAATCAGATCCTTGCGGCGCTTGAGCAGTTCGCGCAACCGACCAAGGACTTCCACCAACCCCATGACCGACAAGCGCTCCATGGGAAAGTAGGAAATCAGTCCTTCGGCCTGCATCAACGGGCCACCGACACCGATGAACTCGACCGCCGGATGCTGTGCCTTCAGGGCGCGCATGAGGCCAGCGCCGAGAATGTCACCGGAAGCTTCACCCGCCACCAGCGCAATACGCAGATTGGCCATGATCAGCGAGTGATGCCGCGAGTCGACGACTGGATGGAATCACGGAACACCGCGACTTCCGGGAACTGCGCAGCAGGTTCAGCCAGTTCGGCCAACGCCTGCTCGACCGTGAGGCCTTGGCGATAGACGGTTTTGTAAGCGCGGCGCAGGGTGTGGATCGCGTCCTCACTAAAACCGCGACGGCGCATGCCTTCGAAGTTCATGCTGCGCGCTTCGGCCGGGTTGCCAAACACGGTGACGAATGCTGGAACGTCCTTGCCGATGGCGGTGCCCATGCCGGAAAAGCTGTGGGCGCCAATGTGGCAATACTGGTGAACCAGAGTGAAGCCGGAGAGGATCGCCCAGTCATCCACGTGCACATGCCCGGCCAACGCGGTGTTGTTGACCAGAATGCAGTGGTTGCCGATAACGCTGTCATGTCCGATGTGGGCATAGGCCATGATCAGGTTGTGATCGCCCAGCGTGGTCTCCGAACGGTCCTGCACAGTGCCACGGTGAATCGTCACGCCTTCGCGGATGACGTTGTGGTCACCGATCACCAGACGGGTTTCTTCACCCTTGTATTTCAGATCGGGCGTGTCTTCGCCTACCGAGGAAAACTGGTAGATGCGATTGTGCTTGCCGATGCGCGTCGGGCCTTTGAGGATTACATGCGGCCCGATCACGGTACCCTCGCCGATTTCCACACCTGCGCCGATGATCGACCACGGGCCGACCTCGACGCCATCAGCCAGAACGGCCGACGGATCGATGATTGCGCGAGGGTCAATCAAACTCATAGCTTGCGTTCCGCACAGATGATTTCAGCCGAGCAGACCGGCTTGCCATCGACCGAAGCCTGGCATTCGAATTTCCAGATCTGACGCTTGCAGCTGATGAACTTGGCTTCAAGGATCAACTGATCGCCCGGCAACACAGGCTGGCGGAAGCGCAGCTTGTCGGAGCCAACGAAGTAATAAAGCGTGCCATCAGCAGGCTTCACATCGAGCATTTTAAAACCGAGGATCCCGGCAGCCTGAGCCATCGCTTCGATGATCAGTACGCCCGGCATGATTGGATGCGCAGGGAAGTGACCATTGAAGAACGGTTCGTTGATGCTGACATTCTTGTAGGCGCGAATGCGCTTGCCTTCAGTGTCCAGTTCCACCACCCGGTCCACCAGCAGGAACGGGTAACGGTGAGGCAGGTATTCGCGAATCTCGTTGATGTCCATCATTTCGGGGGGAAGCCTATGTAAAGATTGGGAGCGCGACTGACGCGCACTCCTCTAGCAAATCAAGGAGGCAGTCTAGAGGCTGTGCACACTTGATATGGAAATGGTATCAGCCATCTGATGAAGCATTGCCGTCAGGGGTCACTTCCCCTACGCGCTTTTCCAGCTGTTTCAACCGTCGCGCGATGTCATCGAGCTGACGGATGCGGGCCGCGCTTTTGCGCCATTCGGCCGCCGGTTGCATGGCTGTGCCGGAAGAATAGGCACCCGGCTCGGTAATCGAGTGGGTCACCATGGTCATCCCGGTCAGGAAAACGTTGTCGCAAATATCAATGTGGCCTACCAGGCCAACACCGCCGGCGAGCATGCAATGCTTGCCGATTTTGGTGCTGCCGGAGATCCCGACGCACGCCGCCATGGCGGTGTGATCACCAACCTGAACGTTGTGGGCGATCTGGATCTGATTGTCGAGCTTCACGCCATTGCCAATCACGGTGTCGGCCAGCGCGCCGCGGTCGATGGCGGTATTCACGCCAATCTCGACATCGTCACCGATGGTCACGCCACCGATCTGGGCGATCTTCTGCCAGATGCCTTTTTCGTTGGCAAAGCCGAAGCCTTCACCACCGAGTACGGCACCGGACTGGATCACCACTCGCTTGCCAATGCGCACGTCGTGATACAGGGTTACGCGCGGGGCGAGCCAGCCGCCTTCGCCGATTTCGCTACGGGCACCGACAACGCAATGCGCGCCCAGTGTCACCTGCGCACCAATTCGCGCACCGGCCTCGATCACCACAAATGAGCCGATGCTGGCGGTTGGATCAACCACCGCGTCCGCCGCAATGACCGCTGACGGATGGATACCGGCAATGGCTTTTGGCTTCGGATCGAACAGGTGGGAGATACGCGCGTACGCCAGGTAAGGATCAGGCACCACCAACGCATTACCGGCAAAACCTTCGGCATCGGCTTCTTTGAGCAACAGTGCTGCTGCCTGCGAGCCCGCCAGGTACTTGCGATATTGAGGGTTTGCCAGAAAGCTCAACTGAGCTGGGCCAGCCTCTTGCAAAGTGGCTAGCCCAGTAATTTGCTTCTCAGGGTCGCCACGCAGGGTGGCGCCGAGGAACTCGGCCAACTGGCCGAGCTTGATAGTCACGGTCATGGGTTACTTCAGCTGATTCATGCGCTCGATAACCTGGCGTGTGATGTCGTACTGAGGCTTGACATCGATCACTGCGCCACGCTCGAACACCAGGTCAAAACCACCTTTCTTGATGACTTCTTCCACTGCGCTATCCAGTTTTGGCTTCAGTTGCTTGAGCATTTCGCGGTCGGCAACGGCTTTGGCTTCATTCAGTTCCTTGGACTGGAACTGGAAGTCACGGGCCTTTTGCTTGAATTCCAGCTCCAGACGCTCACGCTCACCTTGCTGCATTTTGTCGCCACCGGCCATCAGACGATCCTGAATGCCCTTGGCGCTGCTTTCCAGTGTCTTCAGCTTGGTCAGTTGCGGACCGAACTTCTTCTCGGCATCCACGGCGTACTTCTTGGCCGCATCGGATTCCAGCAGTGCCATCTGATAGTTCAGAACAGCGATTTTCATGTCGGCGAACGCCGGACCTGCCACCAGTACGGAGGCCAGGAGAACCAATTGAGTCAACTTACGCACGATGCACCCCTACAAAATCCATTGTCGTTATCTTGGGTCAGACGCTTAGAACGTCTGGCCGAGGGAGAATTGGAACACTTGAGTTTCAGCTTCATCCGGTTTCTTGATCGGCATTGCCAACGCGAAGCTCAGAGGACCCAGTGCGGTGACCCAGGTCACGCCAACACCCACGGAACTGGCCATGTTGCTCAGGCTGATGTCGTTACACTTGGTGTTCGACGTCGAGCCGTTCGCATTGGTAGTGTCCTTGCACTGCGAGTCAAATACGTTACCCACATCCCAGAATACCGAAGTACGCAGGGAACGCTGGTCTTTCACGAATGGCAGAGGAAACAGAACTTCGACGCCACCCTGGATCAGGACGTTGCCACCAAACGGCAGTGGATCCTGGTCCGGGTCTGCCAGAGTGCCCGGGTTCGTGCCACGGCTCGGAGTACTGCGCGGGCCAAGCGTACTGTCCTTGAAGCCACGTACCGAGTTGAAGCCACCAGCATAGTAGTTTTCATAGAACGGCAAGCCGTCTGTGGAACCGTAACCGTCGCCATAACCCAGCTCGGTGTGCAGACGCAGGGTGTAATTTTCGCTGATCGGCTGGAACAGCTGACCACGGTAATCAAGTTTGTAGAACGAAAGGTCGCTGCCTGGAATGGTGGTTTCCAGGGTCAGGCTCTGGGAACGACCACGGGTTGGCAATACGCCTTTGTTCAGGGTCGACTCGGACCAGCCGGCCGACGCCTTGAAGTTCAGGTACTTGTCACCTTCTTTGTTAACGAAGTCGAAAATCTCGTCAACGGTGTATTTACCGGTGCTGATCTCGTCCTGCTGAACGGAGGCACCGAAGGTCAGACGCGAAGTCTCGCTAATCGGATAACCCACATTGACGCCGGCACCCAAGCTGTCCACTGCGTAGCTCGACAGATCAGTATCGAGTTCATCGTAGTCAGTGGTGCGATAGAACGCGTTGTAACCCAGGCTCACGCCATCGGCGGTCCAGTACGGGTCAACGTAGCCGAAGTTGTAGCGGCTCTGGTATTCGCTTCGGGTCAGGCCGACGCTGACGCGGTTACCGGTACCGAGGAAGTTGTTCTGGGTGATCGAACCACCGAGGATCAGACCGGCGCTCTGGGCGAAACCGACGCTGGCGGTAATCGAACCGGAAGCCTGTTCTTCAACGCTGTAGTTCACGTCCACCTGGTCGTCGACACCCGGAACGGCCGGGGTTTCAACGTTGACTTCCTTGAAGAAGCCCAGACGCTCAAGACGGGTCTTGGATTGGTCGATCAGGTAGGTCGAAGCCCAGCCGCCTTCCATCTGACGCATTTCACGACGCAGCACTTCGTCTTCGGACTTGGTGTTGCCACGGAAGTTGATGCGGTTGACGTAGGCACGCTTGCCCGGATCAACAGCGAACAGGATGTCGACGGTGTGATCATCATCGTGCGGCTGAGGCACGCCGTTGACGTTGGCGAAGGTGTAACCCTCGTTACCCAGACGACGGGTGATCAACTCGGACGTGGTGGTCATCAGCTTGCGCGAGAACACCTGACCTTTCTGCACCAGCAGCAAGGACTTGACCTGATCTTCAGGGACTTTCAGATCACCGCTGAGCTTGACGTCACGAACGGTGTACTTCTCGCCTTCAGTGACGTTGACAGTGATGTAGACGTGCTTCTTGTCCGGGGTGATAGACACCTGGGTCGAAGCGATATCCATGTTGATATAGCCACGGTCCAGGTAGTAGGAACGCAGACGCTCCAGGTCACCGGAAAGCTTTTCACGGGCGTACTTGTCATCGTTCTTGAAGAACGACAGCCAGTTGGTGGTTTTCAGCTCGAACAGGTCGGTCAGGTCTTCCTCAGGGAAAACCGTGTTGCCCACAACGTTGATGTGCTGGATGGCCGCAACGGTACCTTCGTTGATCTTCACTTTAAGACCCACGCGGTTACGCGGTTGCGAGACCACTTCGGTATCAACGGTGGCCGAGTAACGACCTTGCGCGACGTACTGACGTTGCAGTTCGTTACGCACACCCTCGAGAGTGGCGCGCTGGAAGATCTCGCCTTCGGCCAGACCGGATTGTTTGAGACCTTTCATCAAGTCTTCAGTCGAGATCGCCTTGTTACCTTCGATCTCGATACTGGCAACCGACGGACGCTCGACGACCGTGATGACCAGAACGTTGCCTTCGCGGCCCAGCTGGATATCTTGAAAGAAACCGGTTTTGAACAACGCACGAGTGGATTCCACCAGGCGACGATCATCCGCCTGCTCACCGACGTTCAACGGCAAGGCACCAAAGACGCTACCCGCGGAGACCCGCTGGAGGCCATTGACGCGAATATCAGAGATAGTGAAGGACTCGGCGTGAACTTCGGCGATCATCAATACGGTGAGAACCGCAGTTAGCAGCAGACGTTTCATGAAGTCCTTTCTTATTCCAACTGGCAATAAACAAACTGCCGCAAAATGCGGCAGATTCGCAATTCAGCGAAGCGTTACAGACGACCCAGATCGTTGACCAGAGCAAGCAACATCACCCCGACCACCAAACTGATACCGATCTGTATCCCCCAACCTTGCACCCGATCCGACAAGGGACGACCACGCGCCCACTCGATCAGATAAAACAACAAATGCCCCCCATCCAGTACAGGAATGGGCAGCAAATTCAGAACCCCCAGGCTAATACTCAGATAAGCAAGGAAATTCAGGAAATCAGCAACGCCCGACTGGGCAGAAGCGCCCGCCACTTTAGCAATGGTTATCGGTCCACTCAAGTTTTTTACCGAGAGCTCGCCGAACAGCATTTTCTTTAGTGAATCGAGCGTCAGAATGCTCATCGTCCAAGTACGACGGGCACCCTCGCCAATTGCGGCCAGCGGCCCGTAACTGACCTCGCGGATCATCTCCGGTGGCCAGTCGACAGCTTTTACGCCCGCCCCCAGATATCCGCTTGGCGATTTGCTTTCACCACGCGCCGCCAGGGTCACAGGGACGTCGATTTGAGCACCGTCGCGCTCAACGCGCAGCATGATTTTGGTATCAGGACGCGTACGAACGGTATCAACGACCTGTTGCCAGTCATTCAGCGCCTGCCCATCAAGGGCCAGCAGGCGATCACCGGTTTTGAGGCCGGCGGCCTGGGCCGGGCCTTTCGGATCAAGTTCGGCAAGCACCGGCGGCAAGGCCGGACGCCATGGACGGATACCCAGAGAGCGAATCGGATCCGGCTCATCAGCGCCTTTCAACCAGTTATCCAGCGCCAGTTCACGCGGCGATTCAGCTGTGGAACCTTGTTCACGCACAATTAACTGCAAGGAACCGCTTTCCCCCAGTCGCCGCACCAACTGCAAATTGACAGCTGCCCACCCAGAGGTTGGTTCACCATCAATGGCGACAATTTCCTGACCGGCATTCAAACCGGCCTTGGCCGCAATACTGCCGGACTCTACGGCACCAATGACCGGACGCACCTGCTCGCTGCCGAGCATGGCCAGAACCCAGAAAAACACCAGCGCCAAGAGAAAGTTGGCGATCGGGCCCGCCGCGACAATGGCAATGCGCTGACGCACGGATTTACGATTGAAAGATTGATCAAGTTGATCGACCGGGACTTCGCCCTCACGCTCGTCGAGCATTTTGACATAGCCGCCAAGCGGAATCGCGGCAACCACAAACTCGGTGCCCTGCTTGTCGTGCCAACGCAACAGCGGCATCCCAAAGCCCACGGAAAAGCGCAGAACCTTGACGCCACAGCGACGCGCGACCCAGAAGTGGCCGAATTCGTGAAAGGTGACCAGCACACCCAAGGCGATCAGGGTGCCGGCAATCATATAGAGCGCGCTCATCTACTTTCTCCGCAATCCTGTTCAGTGCCGCGTGAAGCCATTGGTTTGCAAAACTATCGGCCGTGACGACTCAACCATTGTTCGGCCAAAACTCGCGCCTTGGCGTCGGCGATGAACACCGCCTCGAGATCACCCAGCGCGACGACCGGTTCGAGATTCAGAACTTCCTCGATGATACTCGCGATTTCCAGGTAACGAACCCGTCCGTCGAGAAACGCTGCCACCGCGACTTCGTTGGCCGCATTGAGCATCGCCGGAGCACTGTCGCCAGCCTCGGCAGCTTGCCGCGCCAGACGCAGACAAGGGAAGCGCTGTTCGTCCGGCGCCTCGAAGTCCAGACGCGCGACGGCGAACAGATCCAGCGGTGCGACACCCGAATCAATGCGTTCCGGCCAGGCCAGGGCATTGGCGATCGGCGTACGCATATCGGGATTGCCCAACTGCGCAAGTACCGAACCGTCGACATAATCGACCAGCGAGTGAATCACGCTCTGCGGGTGAATCACTACTTCGACTTGCGACGGCTTTGCATCAAATAACCAACAGGCCTCGATCAGCTCAAGCCCTTTATTCATCATGCTGGCCGAATCGACCGAAATCTTGCGCCCCATGGACCAGTTCGGGTGCGCACACGCCTGATCAGGTGAAACATGCGCCAGTTCGCTCATCGGTGTCTGTCGGAACGGACCGCCAGAGGCCGTGAGTAAAATCCGACGGACACCGACCGAGCTCAATCCACGGGCAAAATCCTGTGGCATGCACTGGAAAATTGCGTTGTGCTCGCTGTCGATCGGCAGTAGCACCGAACCACTCTTGCGCACAGCCTGCATGAACAAGGCGCCAGACATCACCAGCGCCTCTTTATTGGCCAGAAGAATTTTCTTGCCCGCCTCAACGGCCGCCAAGGTCGGACGCAGACCTGCCGCACCGACGATTGCAGCCATCACCGCATCGACTTCCGGAGCAGCAGCGACCTGACACAGGCCCTCCTCCCCCACCAGCACGCGAGTCGGCAGACCGGCGGCACGTAAATCATCCTGCAGACCGCGCGCGGCAGTCACTTCAGGCACCACGGCAAATTGCGGCACATGGCGCACGCACAAGGCGAAAAGCTCACTCAGACGGGTGAAACCCGTCAACGCGAAAGCCTGGTAACGCTCAGGATGACGAGCAATGACATCCAGCGTGCTCAGGCCGATCGAGCCCGTCGCGCCCAGAACGGTAATCTGCTGAGGGCGACTCACGGTGCAGCCATCCAAAGCAGCACGGCAAACACCGGAATTGCAGCTGTCAGACTGTCGATACGATCAAGCACACCGCCATGCCCCGGCAGCAGATTACTGCTGTCCTTGATACCGGACTGACGCTTGAACATGCTTTCGGTCAGGTCGCCAACTACGGAAATGAACACGATCAGCGCAGCGCCAATCAGGCCTTTAAGCAGCTCGGCTACCGTCCAGTCACGTACCAGACCAACAATCGCAGTGATCAGCAGGCTCAGCGCCAGACCACCGTAGACACCTTCCCAGCTTTTGCCCGGACTGACTTGCGGAGCCAGTTTGCGCTTGCCGAATTTGCGACCAGAGAAGTAAGCACCGATATCGGCACCCCAGACCAGCACCATCACAGCCATGATCAGCCAGTTACCCAACGGGTACTGCTTGATCTGCACCAGGCCCTGCCAGGCCGGCAACAGAATCAGCAGGCCAATGACCAGCTTGGTGGCGGCCGTGGACCAATGCTCGCTGGAGCGCGGATACGTCAGCACCAGATAAGTCGCTACCGCCCACCAGAGTACCGAAGCCCCCAGCACCCACGGCGCCAGGCCTGGCAGCACATACATGACGAACAACATCAATGCGACGACCGCGGCATAGCCGACGCGGAACGATTGAGCGGTAAAGCCTGCCAGCCGTGCCCATTCCCAAGCGCCCAGACTCACGACAAGGCCAATGAACAGGGCAAAACCCGAACCTTCCAGCAAGAAAAAACCGCACAAGGCGATCGGCAGCAGGATCAGCGCAGTGATGATTCGTTGTTTAAGCATTAAACCCGGGCTCCAGCTTCGACCTGTTCGCTCGTTTTACCGAAGCGACGCTGGCGCGAAGCGAAATCGGCCAGCGCATTGCGCATGGCATCGTGTTTGAAGTCCGGCCAGAACAGGTCGGAGAAGTACAGCTCGGCGTAGGCCAGCTGCCACAGCAGGAAATTGCTGATGCGGTGCTCACCACCCGTGCGAATGCACAGATCCGGCAACGGCAGATCGCCGGTGGCCAGACAGGTCTGCAGCAGATCCGGCGTAATGTCCTCCGGGCGCAGGTGCCCGGCCTGGACTTCACGCGCCAGGCGCTGTGCAGCTTGCGCGATATCCCACTGACCGCCGTAATTGGCGGCGATCTGCAGAATGAAACGATTGGCGCCGGCGGTCATCGCCTCAGCTTCACGCATGGCCGCTTGAAGCTCCGGATGAAAGCGCGAGCGATCGCCAATGATGCGCAGGCTGATGTTGTTGTCGTTGAGACGCTTGGCCTCACGACGCAACGCCTTGAAGAACAGATCCATCAAGGCACTGACCTCATCGGCCGGACGCTGCCAGTTTTCACTGGAAAACGCGAACAGGGTGAGCACCTCGACCTTGGCCTCGGCACACACCTCGATGACGGCACGCACAGCATCCACGCCCGCTTTATGCCCGGCGACACCCGGCATAAAGCGTTTTTTCGCCCAGCGATTGTTGCCATCCATGATGATCGCGACATGGCGCGGCACCGCGGACGGCGCAGTCTGCTTGGTCTTGTCCATTAAAAGCTCGAACCTTATACGGCCATCAGATCCGCTTCTTTTTGCTTGGTAGCCGCGTCGATATCAGCTTCAGCCTTGTCGGTGATTTTCTGAATATCGGCAGCAGCGCGGCGCTCTTCGTCTTCGCTGATTTCCTTATCCTTGACCAGCTTCTTCAGCTCGCCCAAGGCATCGCGACGAATATTGCGCACGGCAACACGCGCGTCTTCAGCAGCACTGCGCGCCTGCTTGGTGAAGCCCTTACGGGTTTCCTCGGTCAAGGCTGGCATGGAGATCAGCAACAATTCGCCCAGGTTGGTCGGATTGAGGTTGAGACCGGCGCTCTGGATTGCCTTGTCGACAGCCGCGAGCATGTTGCGCTCGAAGGCCACGACTTGCAGGGTGCGCGAGTCTTTTACAGTGATGTTCGCCACTTGGGTGATGGAAGTGTCTGCGCCGTAGTACGGCACCATCACGCTACCCAGAATGCTTGGGTGGGCTTTACCGGTACGAATCTGGCCAAACGCATGGGCCAGGGATTCGAGGGATTTCTGCATGCGCTCTTGAGCGTCTTTCTTGATTTCGTTGATCATTGTTGACCTTCCTCGATCAGGGTGCCTTCAGCGCCGCCGTGTACGATGTTCAGCAGGGCACCGGGCTTGTTCATGTTGAATACGCGCAGCGGCATCTTATGGTCGCGGCACAGGCAAATGGCGGTCAGATCCATCACGCCCAGCTTGCGATCCAGTACTTCATCATAAGTCAGATGATCGAACTTCTCGGCATGCGGGTCTTTGAACGGGTCTGCAGTGTAAACGCCATCGACCTTGGTCGCCTTGAGCACTACGTCGGCGTCGATTTCGATTGCACGCAGGCAGGCTGCCGAATCCGTGGTAAAGAACGGATTGCCGGTACCGGCCGCAAAAATCACCACGTCCTTGGAGTTCAGGTGGCGCATGGCCTTGCGGCGGTCATAGTGATCGGTCACGCCAACCATGGAAATGGCCGACATTACGATGGCCGAGATATTGGCACGTTCCAGCGCGTCACGCATGGCCAAGGCGTTCATCACAGTGGCCAGCATGCCCATGTGGTCGCCCGTGACCCGATCCATACCGGCTTTGCTCAAGGCTTCGCCACGGAACAGGTTGCCACCGCCGATCACCAGACCGACCTGCACGCCGATGCCGACCAGCTGGCCGACTTCCAGCGCCATCCGATCCAGCACTTTTGGATCGATCCCGAACTCTTCCGAGCCCATCAGGGCCTCGCCGCTAAGCTTGAGTAGAATGCGTTTATAGCGAGCCTGATAACCACTGCCCTGCTGAGCCATTGCGAATCTCTCCTGCGGCGTATTTAAAATTCTTTGCGAGCTGTTTACAGCTGGCGTTCACTCTAGCTTGGCGCTGCTTCAGCGCCATCGGAACATGGCTTTGTAAGTCAGTTCCAAGTGGAAACCAATTAAAAATTGGCAACCCCATCTGAAAAGAGGCTGCGCGCGTAAGCGGGCAGCCTCTTTCGGGCGACAGTTGGAAAACCGTCTTATTGCTTGGCGGCAGCCAGCTGGGCAGCAACTTCTTCAGCGAAGTTGTCGACCGGCTTCTCGATGCCTTCGCCTACTTTGAAGTAAGTGAAGGAAACGATTTCTGCGCCGGCTTTCTTGGCCAGTTCGCCAACCTTGACCTCAGGGTTCTTGACGAACGCCTGCTCAACCAGGCTCGCTTCTGCCAGGAACTTGCTGATACGGCCTTTGACCATGTTCTCAACAATGTTTTCTGGTTTGCCTTTGATTTTTTCTTCGTTCAGCTGCAGGAATACAGCTTTTTCACGCTCGATCGCTTCATCGGAAACTTGCGAAGGCAGCAGGAACTCAGGATTGCTTGCAGCTACGTGCATCGCGATGTCTTTGGCCAGCTCGACGTCACCGCCTTTCAGGACAACAGCAACACCGATCTTGTTACCGTGCAGGTAAGTGCCGACAACGTCACCCTCTACGCGTACCAGACGACGGATGTTGACGTTCTCGCCCACTTTGGCAACCAGAGCTTCACGAGCCGATTCCTGAGCGGCGATCAGCGGAGCTGCGTCGGTCAGTTTTTCGTCGAAGGCTTTTTCTACGCTGGCAGCAACGAAGTTTTTGAAGTCATCTTGCAGGGCCAGGAAGTCGGTCTGCGAGTTAACTTCCAGCAGCACGGCTGCCTTGTCGTTCGATTTGATGGCGATTGCGCCTTCAGCGGCAACGTTACCCGCTTTCTTGGCAGCCTTGATCGCGCCCGAAGCACGCATGTCATCAATGGCTTTTTCGATGTCGCCGTCAGCCTTTTCCAGGGCTTTCTTGCAATCCATCATGCCTTCGCCGGTACGCTCGCGCAGTTCTTTAACCAACGCTGCAGTAATTGCTGCCATTTTCAAATTCCTCTTGGATAGGTTTTCAACCATTCCACCCGATCGAACGGGCGTTCAATTCTTCCCGAACCAGCTTGTAGCCGCTGCACGTTACAAATACAGGGCGGGCGCTGCCACAAGTGGGCGCCGACAATTGGTTTTCGAGGTGGCAAAAAGGGGGCCAAGCCCCCTTTTTGCTTACTGAGTCAACGCCAGGGCGTCTATTACTCAGCTGCAGCCTGAGTTTCTTCAGCTGCGAATTCTACAGTGCCGCCAGCAACATTGTTGCGACCACGGATCACTGCGTCAGCCATCGAACCCATGTACAGCTGGATAGCGCGGATTGCGTCATCGTTGCCTGGGATGATGTAGTCAACGCCTTCCGGGCTGCTGTTGGTGTCGACAACGCCGATGACCGGGATGCCCAGCTTGTTGGCTTCGGTGATCGCGATGCGCTCGTGGTCAACGTCGATCACGAACAGTGCGTCTGGCAGACCGCCCATGTCCTTGATGCCGCCCAGCGAACGATCCAGCTTTTCCAGGTCACGGGAGCGCATCAGCGCTTCTTTCTTGGTCAGCTTGGCGAAAGTACCGTCTTCGGCTTGAACTTCAAGGTCACGCAGACGCTTGATGGAAGCACGAATGGTTTTGAAGTTGGTCAGCATGCCGCCCAACCAGCGGTGATCGACGTACGGCGAACCGCAACGTGCTGCTTCTTCAGCAACGATCTTGCCAGCGGAACGCTTGGTGCCGACGAACAGAATCTTGTTTTTGCCCTGGGCCAGACGCTCTACGAAAGTCAGAGCTTCGTTGAACATTGGCAGGGTTTTTTCAAGGTTGATGATGTGAATCTTGTTACGCGCGCCGAAAATGTACTTACCCATTTTCGGATTCCAGTAACGGGTTTGGTGACCGAAGTGCACACCGGCCTTCAGCATATCGCGCATATTGACTTGGGACATGATAGTTCCTTAATAAGTCGGGTTTGGCCTCCACGTATCCCAATGACCAACCAGTGGCATAAAGCCAAAAGCACCCAGGTCATCGTGTCGACACGTGTGTGGATTTAAGCTTTTCGGGGTATCCCCGGAAAGCGGCGCATTTTATACCACAGGGTGCGCAGAAACGGAACCCGGAATCTGTATTCGCACCAAGGACATGGGCGCAGCCCCCTTGGAATCGGCCCCGAACGCACCATTGTATAGACAGAAGCGATGCACGCAGGCGCTGAATTGCGCCGTGCGTCTGTTAGAATCGCGTTTTTCAGGGTCGCAAATCGAACACCTGCCACCCTATTCGTATCAGCAAGCGCCGCCGAGCGCAGAGAGAGCCTGTATGACCGTCACCCTCAAAACCCCCGAGGACATCGCTGGCATGCGCGTCGCCGGCAAACTGGCCGCCGATGTGCTGGAAATGATCGCCGAACATGTCAAACCGGGCGTCACCACCGATGAGCTGAACCAGATCTGCCACGACTACATCGTCAACGTGCAGCAAGCCATCCCTGCCCCGCTCAACTACAAGGGCTACCCGAAGTCGATCTGCACCTCGATCAACCACGTGGTCTGCCATGGCATCCCGAACGACAAGCCGCTGAAAAACGGCGACACCCTGAACATCGACGTCACCGTGATCAAGGACGGCTACCACGGCGACACCAGCCGCATGTTCCACGTCGGCGAAGTGCCGGTCTGGGCCGAGCGCCTGTCGCAGATCACCCAGGAATGCATGTACAAGGCGATCGAGATCGTCAAACCCGGCTGCCGCCTCGGCGACATCGGCGAAGTGATCCAGAAGCACGCCGAGAAGAACGGTTTCTCGGTGGTTCGCGAATTCTGCGGTCACGGCATCGGCAAGGTCTTCCACGAAGAGCCACAGATCCTGCACTACGGTCGCGCGGGCACCGGCATGGAACTGAAGGCCGGCATGACCTTCACCATCGAGCCGATGATCAACCAGGGCAAGGCCGACACCAAAGTACTCGGCGACGGCTGGACCGCGATCACCAAGGACCGCAAGCTCTCGGCCCAGTGGGAACACACCCTGCTGGTCACCGAGACTGGCTACGAGATCTTCACCCTGCGCGCCGATGACACCATCCCGCGCATCTCGGCCTGATCCAACAACGCTCCCAGCCTTTTATAGAAGGAAAGCCAATCGATGCCGCAGGTGGATCCCGAACTCTTTGATCGCGGCCAGTTCCAGGCTGAACTGGCCCTGAAAGCGAGTCCTATCGCCGCGTTCAAGAAAGCGATCCGCCAGGCTCGTGAGGTACTCGACGCGCGCTTTCGCAGCGGCCGCGACATCCGTCGCCTCATCGAAGACCGCGCCTGGTTCGTCGACAATATCCTGCAAAAGGCCTGGGAGCAGTTCAACTGGAGCGAAGACGCCGACATCGCACTGGTCGCGGTTGGCGGCTACGGCCGTGGTGAGTTGCACCCTTACTCCGACATCGATCTGCTGATCCTGCTGGACAGCGCTGATCACGAAGTTTTCCGCGATTCCATCGAGCGTTTTCTGACGCTGTTGTGGGACATCGGCCTGGAAGTCGGCCAGAGCGTGCGCTCGGTCGATGAATGCGCCGAAGAGGCGCGCGCCGACCTCACCGTCGTCACCAACCTGATGGAAAGCCGCACCATCTGCGGCCCCGAGCGTCTGCGCCAACGCATGCTCGACGTCACCAGCACCGCACACATGTGGCCGGCCAAGGAGTTTTTCCTCGCCAAACGCGCCGAGCAAAAGGCCCGTCACCACAAGTACAACGACACCGAATACAACCTGGAACCCAACGTCAAAGGCTCGCCCGGCGGCTTGCGGGATATCCAGACGATTCTATGGGTGGCCCGGCGTCAGTACGGCACCCTGAACTTGCGCGCCCTCGCCGGCGAAGGCTTTTTGGTCGAAAGCGAAAACGCCCTGCTCGCCTCCTCCCAGGAATTCCTCTGGAAAGTGCGCTATGCGCTGCACATGCTCGCCGGGCGCTCCGAAGACCGCTTGCTGTTCGATCATCAGCGCAACATCGCCGGGCTGCTCGGCTTTGAAGGTGACGACGCCAAGCAGGCCGTCGAAAACTTCATGCAACAGTACTTCCGTGTGGTGATGAGCATCGCCCAGCTCAGCGACCTGATCATCCAGCACTTCGAAGAAGTCATCCTCGCCCCGGAAGACGAGGCGCCGCCACAGCCGATCAACTCGCGCTTCCAGTTGCACGACGGCTATATCGAGGCCCGGAACGACAACGTATTCCGCCGCACGCCGTTCGCCATGCTCGAGATCTTCGTGCTGATGGCCCAGCAGCCGGAAATCAAAGGCGTGCGCGCCGACACCATTCGCCTGCTGCGCGAGAACCGCCACCTGATTGATGACAACTTCCGCAACGATATTCGCAATACCAGCCTGTTCATCGAGCTGTTCAAGTGCAAGATCGGCATCCACCGCAACCTGCGCCGGATGAACCGTTACGGCATTCTCGGGCGCTATCTGCCGGAGTTTGGCTTTATCGTCGGGCAAATGCAGCACGACCTGTTCCACATCTATACGGTCGATGCGCACACGCTGAACCTGATCAAACACCTGCGCAAATTGCAGTACACCCAAGTCTCGGAGAAATTCCCGCTGGCGGCCAAGCTCATGGCCAAACTGCCCAAGCCCGAACTCATCTATATGGCGGGCCTGTACCACGACATCGGCAAGGGCCGGCATGGCGATCACTCGGAGATCGGCGCAGTCGATGCCGAGGCGTTCTGCCAGCGTCATCAATTGCCGGTATGGGACAGCCGCCTGATTGTCTGGCTGGTGCAAAACCATCTGGTGATGTCGACCACCGCGCAACGCAAGGACTTGTCCGACCCGCAGGTGATTCACGATTTCGCGCAGGCCGTGGGCGATGAAACCCGCCTCGACTATCTGTACGTGCTGACGGTGGCCGACATCAACGCGACCAACCCGACGCTGTGGAATTCGTGGCGCGCCAGCCTGTTGCGCCAGCTCTACACCGAAACCAAGCGCGCCTTGCGCCGTGGCCTGGAAAACCCGGTGGATCGCGAAGAGCAGATCCGGCAGACGCAAAGCGCCGCACTGGACATTCTGGTGCGCGGCGGCACCGATCCGGACGACGTCGAGCAGCTTTGGGCGCAGTTGGGCGATGACTACTTCCTGCGGCACACCGCCGGCGACGTGGCCTGGCACAGCGACGCGATCCTCCAGCAGCCGGCCGATGGCGGCCCGCTGGTGCTGATCAAGGAAACCACTCAACGCGAGTTCGAGGGTGGTACGCAGATCTTCATTTACGCGCCGGACCAGCACGACTTCTTCGCCGTGACCGTGGCTGCGATGGATCAGCTCAACCTGAACATTCACGACGCTCGGGTTATCACGTCCAGTAGCCAATTTACGCTCGACACCTACATCGTGCTCGACACCGATGGCGACTCGATTGGTGACAACCCGACGCGAGTCAAACAGATCCGCGAAGGTCTGACCGAAGCCCTGCGCAATCCGGACGATTACCCGACGATCATCCAGCGTCGGGTTCCGCGTCAGCTCAAGCATTTTGCCTTTGCGCCGCAGGTGACCATCCATAACGACGCTCAGCGCCCGGTGACCGTGCTGGAATTGACCGCACCTGATCGCCCGGGCCTGCTGGCACGTATCGGCGGGATTTTCCTCGAGTTCGACCTGTCGCTGCAGAACGCCAAGATTGCGACCTTGGGCGAACGGGTGGAAGACGTGTTCTTCATCACCGATGCCCACAACCAGCCGCTCTCCGACCCGCTGCTATGCAGCCGCTTGCAGGATGCAATCGTTGAACAACTGAGCGTCAATCAGGAACCCGATATCAAACTTTCACGCATCAGTATCTGAATTAACAAACTATCCCTGTGGAGGCAGATATATCTGCCCAGAGCTTTTGTGGTGAGGGGATTCATCCCCGATGGGTCGCGAAGCGGCCCCAAAAATCTGCAATCACGGTGTACCCGCTACACCGCATGCCATGGTTTTGCGACTGCTGCGCAGCCGATCGGGGATGAATCCCCTCGCCACGGAGTCCTCTCCACATTGAACGAGGCATCCATGAACAACGCTCTGAACCAGCTCCAGCCGTACCCGTTCGAAAAGCTCCGCGCCCTGCTCGGCACCGTCACGCCGAACCCGGACAAACGCCCGATCGCCCTGTCGATCGGCGAGCCGAAACACCGTTCGCCAAGCTTTGTCGCCGAAGCGCTGGCGAACAGCCTGGATCAGATGGCCGTGTACCCGACGACGCTGGGTATCCCGGCGCTGCGTGAGGCCATTGCCGGCTGGTGCGAACTACGTTTCGGCGTGCCGAGCGGCTGGATCGATCCGGCGCGCAACGTGCTGCCGGTCAATGGCACCCGTGAAGCGCTGTTCGCGTTCACCCAGACCGTGGTCAACCGTGGCGACGATGCGTTGGTGGTCAGCCCGAACCCGTTCTACCAAATCTATGAAGGCGCGGCGTTCCTCGCCGGGGCCAAGCCGCATTACCTGCCATGTCTGGACGAGAACGGCTTCAACCCGGATTTCGATGCCGTTTCGCCGGACATCTGGAAGCGCTGCCAGATCCTGTTCCTCTGTTCGCCGGGCAACCCGACCGGTGCGCTGATCCCGGTCGACACCCTGAAGAAGCTGATCGCCCTGGCCGACGAGTACGATTTCGTGATCGCCGCCGACGAGTGCTACAGCGAGTTGTACTTCGATGAGCAAACGCCGCCGCCGGGCCTGCTGACTGCCTGCGTCGAACTGGGCCGCAAGGATTTCAAGCGTTGCGTGGTGTTCCACAGCCTGTCCAAGCGTTCCAACCTGCCGGGGCTGCGCTCCGGTTTCGTGGCGGGCGACGCCGACATCCTCAAGGGCTTCCTGCTGTATCGCACTTACCACGGTTGCGCGATGCCGGTACAAACCCAACTGGCCAGCGTTGCCGCGTGGAACGACGAAGTGCATGTGCGCGCCAACCGGGCGCTGTACCGCGAAAAATTCGATGCGGTGCTCGAGATCCTCAGCCCGGTGATGGACGTACAGCGTCCGGATGGCAGCTTCTACCTGTGGCCGAACGTGCAAGGTGATGACGCAGCGTTCTGCCGCGATCTGTTTGAGCAAGAGCACGTGACCGTGGTACCGGGTTCTTATCTGTCCCGCGACGTCGATGGCGTCAATCCAGGTGCCGGCCGTGTGCGCATGGCACTGGTTGCGCCGCTGGCCGAATGTGTCGAAGCCGCTGAACGGATTCGTGCCTTCATCACTCGCCAGAAGTAATCGTCGTGCCCGCATCAGGCAATCTTGTGCGGGCATCGCGATGGGTTATTTGACCTTCCCCAGATTGGCCTCACTCAAATCCAGATCGGCCAACACTTCTCTGAGCACGTCATCACCTATCTGGTGATGACGACTGAGGCTATAGAGTTCCAGACGCTGCGCCCTGAGCGCTTTGAGGCGCATGCGACGCTCGAGTAGATCCATCTGAAACGCGAGGGCCTGCGCTTCGGCGGAGTCGTTGAAGACATCCAGCTGATGGCGATACTCGGACATGATCCGCGCCTTAAGCTCGGCTGACAAAGCAGCCTGAGCAGCGTCCTGCGGGGGGATCTCCTCCGTTTCAAGCGCATGAATCGCCGCTTCCGCGGTTTTGCGCCAGGCGTCGCGCACTTCCTGACGCCGCTTGTCGTCGGGACTCTTTTCGATGCCCCGCAGCAACAGTGGCAGCGCGATACACGCCGAAATCAGCGATAGCAGAATCACCCCGGCGGCGATGAAGATCAGCAGGTCACGCTCGGGAAACGCGTCCGCCCCCATCAACATCGGCACCGACATCACGCCGGCCAGCGTCACCGCCCCGCGTACACCGCCGACGGTCAGCAACCAGCAGGAGCGCGCAGTCGGCACCTGAGTCAGCTCGCCCTTGCCACGCAAACGGCGCAACAGCACCGACAAACGCCAGATGCTCTGCACCCAGATAAACCGCAGCAATACCAGCGCAAGGAAAATCGCCACGACATCCAGGCAGCGGTAGAACAGCGTTGGCCACAACGTCGGCTCATGGCTGACCACGGCTTTGATGATGTCCGGCAATTGCAGGCCAAGCAGGAGGAAAATCAGCCCGTTGAAAGCGAACTCCAGCAGCGACCAAACGCTGCGATTGAGCAAGCGAGTACTGGTCTGCCGAGGCAACAGATCGAGCCAGCTCTGCATCATCCCCGCCGCCACCGCCGAGAGAATGCCCGAAACGCCGAGACGTTCGGCCAACACATAAGCAGCGAACGGCAGCAGTAACATGAACACCACGTGAGTCGCCGGATCATCCCAGCCACGGGCAACCATCCACGCCCGCAAGCGCCCGACCAGCCAGCTCAAGGCCACACCGACCGCCAACCCGCCGAGCGCCACCAGGACAAAAGTCAGGCTGGCATTGGTCAGCGAGAACACGCCGGTAACAGCCGCCACCAGGGCGAACTTGAACGTCACCAGACCCGAGGCATCGTTCATCAGCGCCTCGCCCTGCAATATATGCATCAGCGGGGTCGGCAAGCGGTTTTGCGAAATGGCCGAAACGGCAACGGCGTCCGTTGGCGACAGCACCGCCGCCAGGGCGAAGGCCACCGGCAACGGAATTGACGGCAATAACCAATGAATGAAGTACCCGGCGCCGACCACGGTGAACAGCACCAGCCCGACGGCCAGCGTCAAAATCGGCCCACGCAGCTGCCAGAACTCGCGTTTGGGCATGCGCCAGCCATCGGAAAACAACAATGGCGGCAGGAACAGAAACAGGAACAATTCGGGATCGAGGGCCACGTGCAGACCGAGGGTCGGCCAGGCGAGCAAGGCGCCGGCGGCAATCTGGACCAACGGCAGCGGCAACGGGATGACCCGTCCGACCAGCCGCGAGACGCTGACCAGCATCAGCAGGATGAGGACGGTGTAAGCGGTTTGCATAAAGCGGAAATCTCAGACAATCGACAGCGTTGAACTGCCATATTAGCCGCTTAGGATGGATCTGACCGTTGCACCTATGTCGCACGCCCCAAAACCAAACCTGTAGGAGCTGCGGCACGCTGCGATCGTTTGATCTTTGAAACAAAATCAAAAGATCGCAGCCTCGTTTCACTCGACAGCTCCTACAGGGATTTATGCAAGGAAATGAAGCCGGGCGCCCGAAACCGTTTGGTCATGGCATAATCCGACACCATTTTTCTCCAGCACCTGTAAAGGGGGCGATTCCTTGACCGTTTCAAGTAAAACGTTGCACCTTTTCGGCATCAAAGCCTGCGACACCATGAAGAAGGCGCGCACCTGGCTCGATGAACACGCTGTCAGCTACGACTTTCACGATTACAAAACCGCCGGCATCGACCGTGAGCACCTGACGCAATGGTGTGACGAACACGGCTGGCAAACGGTGTTGAACCGCGCAGGCACGACCTTTCGCAAACTCGACGACGAACGCAAAGCCGATCTCGACCAGTCGAAAGCTATCGAACTGATGCTCGCTCAACCCTCGATGATCAAGCGCCCGGTGCTTGATCTCGGTGACCGAACCCTGATTGGCTTCAAGCCAGACATCTACGCGGCCGCACTCAAATAAGCAGCCCGTCACTTATTGCTAGAGGTATTCACATGTCCAACTCCCTGTTCAGCATCGCCTTTGGTGTCGGCACCCAGAACCGTGAAGGCGCCTGGCTGGAAGTGTTCTATGCACAGCCACTGCTCAACCCTTCGGCGGAACTGGTCGCGGCCGTTGCGCCGATCCTCGGTTACACCGAAGGCAACCAGGCCATCACCTTCACCACTGCTCAAGCGGCGCAACTGGCTGAAGCCGTGAAAGGCATCGACGCCGTGCAAGGCAAGCTGCTGACCCGTCTGGCGGAAAGCCACAAGCCGCTGGTCGCCACCCTGCTGGCCGAAGACGCGCAACTGACCTCGACACCTGAGGCCTACCTCAAGCTGCACCTGCTGTCGCACCGTCTGGTCAAGCCGCACGGCGTGAGCCTGGCCGGCATCTTCCCGCTGCTGCCAAACGTAGCGTGGACCAGCCAGGGCGCCATCGACCTGAGTGAACTGGCTGAACTGCAACTCGAAGCCCGTCTGCGTGGCGAGCTGCTGGAAGTGTTCTCGGTGGACAAGTTCCCGAAAATGACCGACTACGTGGTGCCGGCTGGCGTGCGTATTGCTGACGCGGCACGTCTGCGCCTGGGTGCTTACGTCGGTGAAGGCACCACCGTGATGCACGAAGGTTTCATCAACTTCAACGCCGGCACCGAAGGCCCGGGCATGATCGAAGGTCGTGTTTCCGCTGGCGTGTTCGTCGGCAAGGGTTCGGACCTGGGCGGCGGTTGCTCGACCATGGGCACCCTGTCGGGCGGCGGCAACATTGTGATCAAGGTTGGCGAAGGCTGCCTGATCGGCGCCAACGCCGGTATCGGCATCCCGTTGGGCGACCGCAACACCGTTGAGTCGGGCCTGTACGTGACCGCAGGCACCAAGGTTGCTCTGCTGGACGAGCACAACAATCTGGTTAAAGTTGTGAAAGCGCGCGAGCTGGCCGGTCAGACCGACCTGCTGTTCCGCCGCAATTCGGAAACCGGTGCTGTGGAGTGCAAAACCCACAAATCGGCGATCGAACTGAACGAAGCGCTGCACGCTCACAACTAAGCAGCACATCGACCTCCTGCGGGAGCGAGCCTGCTCGCGAAGCTTTTGGCGTATTCAAGAACGCCTTCGCGAGCAGGCTCGCTCCCACAGTGTCTTGTGTACATCCCGCCCAAGTTCACAGGGCTGAACAAATGATGATTCCCTCCCCCTGGCGTGCCGATTTCCCGGCCATCGCCGCGCTGCAACGGCAAGACCAGACTTATCTGGACAACGCCGCCACCACGCAAAAACCCCAAGCCCTGCTCGACGCACTGACGCATTACTACGCCAACGGCGCGGCCAATGTGCATCGTGCGCAACACCTGCCTGGCGCTCACGCGACGCAGGCGTTCGAGGACAGTCGGCTCAAGGTGGCCCAGTGGCTGAATGCCGGTGACAGCGGGCAAATCATCTTTACCCACGGCGCCACCAGTGCGCTGAACCTCCTGGCTTATGGCCTGGAACCTCTTTTCCACCCGGGCGATGAAATTGTCATCAGCGCCCTGGAGCATCACGCCAACTTGCTGCCGTGGCAGCAACTGGCACAACGGCGCAATCTGAAGCTGGTGATCCTGCCGCTGGATGCCGACGGCCTGATCGACCTCGCTGCCGCTGTGCATCTGATCGGCCCGCGCACGCGGTTGCTGGCGGTCAGTCAGTTGTCCAACGTGCTCGGTTCGTGGCAGCCATTGCCGGCGCTGCTGGGCATGGCCAAGGCGCAGAACGCGCTGACGGTGGTCGATGGCGCCCAAGGCGTGGTCCACGGTCGTCACGACGTGCAGGCGCTGGGTTGCGACTTTTATGTATTTTCCAGCCACAAGCTGTATGGCCCCGATGGCCTCGGCGTGCTGTTCGGACGCAACGCTGCGCTTGAGCAATTGAAGCCTTGGCAGTTCGGCGGCGAAATGGTCCTGGAAGCCAACTATCACGACTCGCGCTTCCGCCCGGCGCCGCTGGGTTTCGAGGCGGGTACGCCGCCGATTGCCAGCGTGATCGGCCTTGGCGCGACGCTGGATTATCTGGCCGGTCTGGATCAAGACGCGGTGTCCGTCCACGAAGCAGCGCTGCATGACTATTTGCTGCGCGGCCTCGCGGCGCGAAACGGCATTCGTTTGCTTGGCAAGCCGCAACTAGCGCTGGCCAGTTTTGTCGTCGAGGGTGTGCATAACGCTGATTTGGCGCACTTGCTGACAGAACAAGGTATTGCGGTGCGTGCCGGGCACCATTGCGCAATGCCGTTACTGAAAAGCTTAGAACTGGCTGGAGCGATTCGGGTGTCGCTGGCGCTGTACAACGATTCGGAAGATCTGGAGCGCTTCTTTGAAGCGCTGGATCAGGCGCTGGAGTTGTTGCGATGAGTTTGCCGCTCGCCGCTGCCGAAGCGCTGCACACCTTCCAGAATGCCGCTGGCTGGGAACAGCGGGCGCGGTTGTTGATGCAGTTTGGTGATCGTTTGCCGGCGCTGGATGACGCGGATAAGTGCGACGCAAACCGGGTGCATGGCTGTGAGAGTCAGGTCTGGCTGGTTGGTGAACTGCACGACGGTCACTGGCAATTCAGCGCCAGCAGCGATGCGCGGATGATTCGTGGTTTGGTGGCGTTGTTGCTGTTGCGGGTTAACGGTTTGTCGGCCACTGAACTGCAGCAGGTTGATTTACCGGACTGGTTTAATCAGCTAGGGCTTTCGCGCCAGCTATCGCCATCGCGCAGTAATGGCCTCAATGCAGTGCTCCAGCGGATGAATGAGTTGGCGCTTTAAAGCGGCTGCTTCGCAGCCATCGCGAGCAGGCTCACTCCTACAATTGGAATGCGTTCCCCTGTAGGAGTGAGCCTGCTCGCGATGGGTCCATCAGCCCCAGCATCAAACCTGAGGTTTGACTCGGTCAGCCGGGCGGCGAACTCCCGCCACAATCTTATCCACAGCCTTGGTCGCCGCGACCATGCCGAACGTCGCCGTGACCATCATCACCGCGCCAAACCCGCCGGCGCAGTCGAGCTTCACGCCATCGCCGACAAAACTCTTCTGCAAGCAAATGCTGCCATCGGGTTTCGGGTAGCGCAGCTGTTCCGTGGAAAACACGCACGGCACGCTGTAATGGCGGGTCACGGTACGCGAGAAGCCATAGTCGCGACGCAACGTCGAGCGCACTTTCGAGGCCAACGGGTCGTTGAAGGTGCGGTTGAGATCGCACACTTGAATCAGCGTCGGATCAATCTGCCCGCCCGCACCGCCAGTAGTAATGATCTGGATCTTGCGGCGCTTGCACCAAGCGATCAGCGCAGCCTTGGCGTTGACCGCGTCGATGCAGTCGATCACGCAGTCGATGTTCGGCGTGATGTATTCGGCCATGGTCTCGCGGGTTACGAAATCTGCCACCGCGTGCACCGTGCAATCCGGGTTGATCCCGCGCAGGCGCTCGGCCATCACTTCGACCTTGGGCTTGCCGACGGTGCTGTCCAGCGCGTGCAACTGGCGGTTGGCGTTGCTGACACAGACGTCATCGAGGTCGAACAGCGAAATCTCGCCGACGCCACAGCGGGCCATGGCTTCCGCCGCCCAGGAACCGACGCCACCGACGCCGACGATCGCCACATGGGCCGCGCGCAAACGCTCCATGCCTTCGATGCCATACAAACGGGCGATGCCTGCAAACCGCGGATCTTCTGTACTCATGACCATTACCCCAAAAACCGGCGCGCATTATAGGGCCACGCAACCACAAGTTTTAAGCTTCAAGCGACAAGTGTAAGAACTTAAGTCAAAGAGACTTGCCCAATGTGAGCCATTTCCCTGTCTGATGTACGACCGGCGAACTGTCGGTGTAGGATGCGCGCCCCTTTGGCGTATAGCCTACCGATCCTTCGTTCCACAGCCTTTGGAACCCGAAACAGCTATGTCATCGCGTAAATTTGGTCTCAACCTGGTGGTGGTTCTGGCAATCGCCGCCCTGTTCACTGGTTTCTGGGCGCTGATCAATCGCCCGGTCTCCGCACCCAACTGGCCGGAACAGATCTCCGGTTTCTCTTATTCGCCGTTCCAGCAGGGACAGTACCCACAGAAGGACCAGTATCCGTCTGACGACGAGATGCGCCGCGACCTCGAGATCATGAGCAAGTTGACGGATAACATCCGTATCTACTCGGTCGACGGCTCCCTGCAAGACATTCCGAAACTGGCTGAAGAATTCGGCCTGCGCGTGACACTTGGGATTTGGATCAGCCCCGACCAGGAGCGCAACGAACGGGAAATCACCCGCGCCATCGAACTGGCCAACACCTCGCGCAGCGTGGTTCGCGTGGTGGTCGGTAACGAAGCGATCTTTCGTAAGGAAATCACCGCCCAAGAGCTGAGCGTATTGCTTGATCGCGTGCGCGCGGCGGTGAAAGTGCCGGTGACCACCTCCGAGCAATGGCACGTCTGGGAAGAACATCCGGAGCTGGCCAAGCACGTTGACCTGATCGCCGCCCACGTGCTGCCGTACTGGGAGTTCATTCCGGTGGACAAGGCCGGCCAGTTCGTTTTCGACCGTGCTCGCGACCTGAAAAAGCTGTTCCCGAAAAAACCGCTGCTGCTCTCCGAAGTCGGCTGGCCGAGCAACGGCCGCATGCGCGGTGGCGCCGATGCGTCACCGGCGGATCAGGCGATCTATCTGCGTACGTTGGTCAACAAACTCAACCGCCAAGGCTTCAACTACTTCGTGATCGAAGCGTTTGACCAACCGTGGAAGGCCAGCGACGAAGGCTCGGTCGGCGCGTATTGGGGCGTGTTCAACGCCGCGCGTCAGCAGAAATTCAATTTCGAAGGCCCGGTGGTAGCGATTCCGCAATGGCGCGTACTGGCGGTCGGCTCAGTGGTGCTGGCGCTGCTGTCGCTGACCCTGCTGATGATCGACGGCTCGGCGCTGCGTCAGCGTGGGCGGATCTTCCTGACCTTTATCGCGTTCCTCTGTGGTTCGGTGCTGGTATGGATCGGTTACGACTACAGCCTGCAGTACAGCACGTGGTTCAGTTTGACGGTCGGCTTCCTCTTGGCGCTCGGTGCGCTCGGAGTGTTTATCGTCTTGCTGACGGAGGCCCATGAACTGGCTGAAGCGGTGTGGATTCACAAGCGTCGGCGCGAGTTCCTGCCGGTCGAAGGCGACTCCAGCTATCGCCCGAAAGTCTCGATCCACGTGCCTTGCTACAACGAGCCGCCGGAGATGGTCAAACAGACCCTCGACGCACTGGCGGCGCTCGATTATCCGGACTACGAAGTCCTGATCATCGACAACAACACCAAGGACCCGGCGGTATGGGAACCGGTGCGCGACTACTGCGCCACGCTCGGCCCGCGCTTCAAGTTCTTCCACGTCTCGCCCCTGGCTGGTTTCAAGGGCGGCGCGCTGAACTACCTGATTCCACACACCGCCAAGGATGCCGAAGTGATCGCGGTGATCGACTCCGATTATTGCGTACACCCGAACTGGCTCAAGCACATGGTGCCGCACTTCGCCGATCCGAAAATCGCCGTGGTGCAGTCGCCGCAGGATTACCGCGACCAGAACGAAAGCACCTTCAAGAAGCTTTGCTACGCCGAATACAAAGGCTTCTTCCACATCGGCATGGTTACTCGTAACGACCGTGACGCGATCATTCAGCACGGCACCATGACCATGACCCGGCGTTCGGTGCTGGAAGAGTTGGGCTGGGCTGACTGGTGCATCTGCGAGGACGCCGAACTCGGTCTGCGCGTGTTCGAAAAAGGCCTGTCGGCGGCGTATTACCACGACAGCTACGGCAAGGGTCTGATGCCGGATACGTTCATCGACTTCAAAAAGCAGCGTTTCCGCTGGGCTTACGGCGCGATCCAGATCATCAAGCGTCACACCGGCAGCCTGCTGCGCGGCAAGGACACTGAACTGACTCGTGGCCAGCGTTACCACTTCCTCGCGGGCTGGTTGCCGTGGGTCGCGGACGGCATGAACATCTTCTTCACCGTCGGCGCGCTGTTGTGGTCGGCGGCGATGATCATCGTGCCGCAACGGGTCGATCCGCCGCTGCTGATCTTCGCAATCCCGCCACTGGCGCTGTTCGTGTTCAAGGTCGGCAAGATCATCTTCCTCTACCGCCGCGCCGTCGGTGTGAACCTGAAAGATGCCTTCTGCGCGGCACTGGCCGGGCTGGCGTTGTCGCACACCATCGCCAAAGCGGTCCTGTACGGCTTCTTCACCAGCAGCATTCCGTTCTTCCGCACGCCGAAAAACGCCGACAACCATGGCTTCTGGGTGGCGATTTCCGAGGCGCGGGAAGAGCTGTTCATCATGCTGCTGTTGTGGGGCGCGGCGCTGGGGATCTTCCTGGTCAACGGCATGCCGAGCAACGACATGCGTTTCTGGGTGGTGATGTTGCTGGTGCAGTCACTGCCGTATCTGGCGGCGCTGATCATGGCGTTCCTGTCGTCGTTGCCGAAACCGGCGGCTGCAGCGGAACCGGCAGCCGCATAATCGGTAACGGATAACGTCAAACGGCGGCCTTCGGGCCGCCGTTTTGCTTTAGAATGACCGCCTTTTTCAATGCCAACAAACTCGGTAGGAGCTGCCGAAGGCTGCGATCTTTTGATCTTGCTGTTGATTTTAAAAAACAAAATCAAAAGATCGCAGCCTTCGGCAGCTCCTACAGGTTTACCGTGCGCACCCGGAGTTATTTACATGACGGCCCACGCCGACCTTTCGCCGACCCTCCAACTCGCCATCGACCTGATCCGCCGTCCGTCCGTGACGCCGGTCGACGCCGATTGCCAGAAGCAGATGATGCAGCGCCTGGGCGATGCCGGTTTCAACCTCGAGCCGATGCGCATCGAAGATGTGGATAACTTCTGGGCGACCCACGGCAACAACGACGGCCCGGTGCTGTGCTTCGCCGGCCACACCGACGTGGTGCCGACCGGCCCGGTGACGGCGTGGCAGATCGACCCGTTCAACGCCGTGATCGATGAACACGGCATGCTCTGCGGTCGTGGCGCAGCGGACATGAAAGGCAGCCTGGCGTCGATGACCGTTGCCGCTGAGCGTTTCGTCGCCGACTACCCGAACCACAAAGGCAAAGTCGCGTTCCTGATCACCAGCGACGAAGAAGGCCCGGCGCACCACGGCACCAAGGCTGTGGTCGAGCGTCTGGCAGCACGCAACGAGCGTCTGGACTGGTGCATCGTTGGCGAACCGTCGAGCACCACTCTGGTTGGCGACGTCGTGAAGAACGGCCGTCGCGGCTCGCTGGGCGCCAAGCTCACGGTCAAAGGCATTCAGGGCCACGTCGCTTACCCGCATCTGGCCAAGAATCCGATCCACCTCGCCGCTCCGGCGCTGGCTGAATTGGCCGCCGAGCATTGGGATCACGGCAACGACTTCTTCCCGCCGACCAGCTTCCAAATCTCCAACGTCAACTCCGGCACCGGCGCGACCAACGTAATTCCGGGTGATCTGGTGGCGGTGTTCAACTTCCGGTTCTCCACCGAATCGACCGTCGAAGGCCTGCAGAAACGTGTGGCCGATATTCTCGACAAGCACGACCTGGACTGGCACATCGACTGGGCGCTGTCCGGTCTGCCGTTCCTCACCGAACCGGGCGCGCTGCTCGACGCGGTGTCGGCGAGCATCAAGGACATCACCGGTCGCGAGACCAAGGCCTCCACCAGCGGCGGTACCTCCGATGGCCGTTTCATCGCGACCATGGGCACGCAAGTGGTTGAACTGGGGCCGGTCAACGCGACCATTCACCAGGTCAACGAACGCGTACTGGCGGCGGATCTCGACGTACTGACCGAGATCTACTACCAGACCTTGATCAAGTTGCTCGCCTGATGCTTGCTTGCCCCATCTGCAGTGAACCGCTGAATGCGGTGGACAATGGCGTGGTCTGCCCGGCAGGCCATCGCTTCGACCGTGCGCGTCAGGGTTACCTGAACCTGCTACCGGTGCAGCACAAGAACAGCCGCGATCCCGGTGACAACCAGGCCATGGTCGAGGCTCGCCGGGACTTCTTGAACGCCGGGCATTACGCGCCGGTGGCCAAGCGTCTGGCCGAGCTGGCGGCGAGTTATGCGCCAGATCGCTGGGTCGACATCGGCTGTGGCGAAGGTTATTACACCGCGCAGATCGCCGAGGCGTTGCCGAACGCTGACGGCTACGCACTGGATATCTCCCGCGAAGCGGTCAAACGCGCCTGCAAAAGAAATCCGGCGATTAGCTGGTTGATCGCCAGCATGGCCCGCGTGCCGTTGGCGTCGGGCAGTTGCCAGTTTCTCGCCAGCGTTTTCAGCCCTTTGGACTGGGAGGAAGCCAAGCGTCTGCTCAGTGTTGGCGGCGGTCTGATGAAAGTCGGCCCGACCAGCGGCCACCTGATGGAACTGCGCGAACGCCTGTACGACGAAGTGCGCGAGTACACCGACGACAAGCATCTGGCCCTGGTGCCGGAAGGCATGGCGTTGGCGCACAGTGAAACCCTGGAATTCACGCTGACGCTGAACAAGCCCGAGGATCGCGCCAACCTGTTGGCGATGACACCCCACGGCTGGCGCGCCAGTGCCGAGCGGCGCGCAGCGGTGATCGAACAGGCCGAGCCGTTCGTGACCACCGTGTCGATGCGCTACGATTATTTCGTTCTTCAATAACTTTTGGTCTCGGGCAAACGCCCGGGGCCGGCTAAATCCGCGAATGGATTTTTCAGACCCGCAGTGAGGACATCCATGCGCCAACCGGATATCGAGATTTACCTGAAAGACGCCGACGTCGACCACAAGGCCATTTCCGCCTGGCTGGGCGCCGCGCTGGGCCCGTGCAGTGACTGGGTACAGAAAGGCCAGACTTACAAGTGCAAGGCCGGCAACGTGCCGGTGACCTGGCTACCGAAAGCCGTGGGCAAATGGAACAGCCTGTACCTGGAAAGCGACCAGACCCCATGGGACGACGACATCGCCTGCGCCCGCGCCGCATTTGCTGCGCTGAACGTCGAAGTGCGATGCGCACCGGGGACGTGGGTCGAGGAAGAAGGTGAGGAAACGGCGGATCGCTGGATTCGCATCAGCGCGGACGGTGAAGAAGAAATCACCTGGAAAACCGCCTAAAAGCAAAAGATCGTAGCCTTCGGCAGCTCCTACAGGGTCATGTGTACACCCGTAGGAGCTGCCGAAGGCTGCGATCTTTTGATCTTCAAGGTTACAGGCCTACAACATCCTCAGCCTGCAAACCCTTCTCGCCAGTAATCACTGCGTATTCTACCTGCTGGCCTTCAGTCAGCGACCGATGCCCTTCGCCGCGAATCGCGCGGTAGTGCACGAACACGTCCACCCCGTCTTCGCGCTGGATAAAGCCGTAGCCCTTGGCGTCGTTGAACCACTTCACGTTGCCGGTTTCACGTGTTGCCATCTGTTCATACTCCTTTTTTATTATTGAACAGGCTTTTCGCAGGAAAGCCTTAGAGGAACGTCAGCCTGCGTCCGACGTCCATAAAAGGGCCTCGGCGACAGACCGCCGAGTATATGACAGGTGCGAAAAGTCTCAACAGGAGATTACTTCGCTGCTTTTTTGCCGATTTTCAGCTAATACGGCACACTATCGCCCACCCGAGCACCTGCTCGGTTTTACTCACTCACGCAGAAGCCGTATGACCCGTTCCCCGTTCCGCCGTCTAGTGTTTGGCACCTTGCGCCGACTGTTGTACCTCTGGGTTCGCTCGGAGACGATCAACCAGTCGTCGTTCACCCTCAACCTCGACCGCAGTCGTCCGGTGTTCTACGTCCTGCAAAACCCTTCGCTGACCGATCTGGCCGTGGTCGACACCGAGTGCACCAAGGCCGGTCTGCCGCGTCCGGTGCTGCCGGTGTCGGTGGGTTCGCTGATCGAACCGGCGGCGTTTTTCTACCTGACGCCGGATCCGGACTGGCTCGGCCGCCAGGACAAACGCGGTGCGCCGCCGACCCTGACCCGCCTTGTCAGCGCCCTGACGCAGAACGCCGCCGAAGACGCGCAGATCATTCCGGTCAGCGTGTTCTGGGGCCAGTCGCCGGACAGCGAAAACAGCCCGTGGAAACTGCTGTTCGCAGACAGCTGGGCAGTCACCGGGCGCTTGCGCCGGCTGCTGAGCATCATCGTCCTCGGGCGCAAGACCCGCGTGCAATTCTCCGCGCCGATCCACCTGCGCGAGCTGATCGAGCACAACAAGGGCCACGAACGCACCGTGCGCATGGCCCAGCGCATCCTGCGGGTGCACTTCCGCAACCTGAAAGCCGCCGTCATCGGCCCGGACATTTCCCACCGCCGTAACCTGGTCAAAGGCCTGCTCAACCAGCCACTGGTCAAGCAGGCGATCGCTGAAGAGGCCGAGCGCGAGAACATCTCTCTGGAAAAAGCCAAGGCCCAGGCTCTGCGCTACGGCAACGAGATCGCCTCGGACTACACCTACACCGCGATCCGCTTCCTTGAAGTGGTGTTGAGCTGGTTCTGGAACAAGATCTACGACGGCATCAAGGTCAATCACATCGAAGGCGTGCAGAAGGTCGCCCAGGGTCACGAAGTGATCTACGTGCCGTGCCACCGCAGCCACATCGACTACCTGCTGCTCTCGTACCTGCTGTTCCGCAACGGCCTGACCCCGCCGCACATCGCCGCCGGGATCAACCTGAACATGCCGGTGATCGGCAGCCTGCTGCGCCGTGGCGGCGCGTTCTTCATGCGCCGCACGTTCAAGGGCAATCCGCTGTACACGTCGGTGTTCAACGAATACCTGCACACGCTGTTCACCAAAGGCTTCCCGGTCGAGTACTTCGTCGAAGGTGGCCGCTCGCGCACCGGGCGCATGCTGCAACCGAAAACCGGCATGCTCGCGATCACGATGCGCAGCTTCCTGCGTTCATCGCGGATGCCGATCGTGTTTGTGCCGGTGTACATCGGTTATGAGCGTGTGCTGGAAGGACGCACCTACCTCGGCGAATTACGTGGCGCGAGCAAGAAGAAAGAATCGATCTTCGACATTTTCAAAGTCATCGGCGCGCTCAAGCAGCGCTTCGGTCAGGTCGCTGTCAACTTCGGCGAGCCGATCAAACTGGCGGAATTCCTCGACGCCGAACAACCGGACTGGCGCCAGCAGGAACTCGGCCCGCAGTACAAACCGACGTGGCTTAACGAAACCACCAATCGCCTCGGCGAAAAAGTCGCGCAGCATTTGAACGAAGCGGCGGCGATCAACCCGGTCAACCTGGTGGCGCTGGCGCTGCTGTCGACCACGCGTCTGGCGCTGGATGATCGCGCCATGGCGCGGGTGCTGGATCTGTATCTGGCGCTGCTGCGCAAAGTCCCGTACTCGCCGCACACCACGCTGCCGGAAGGCGACGGCCGTGCGCTGATCGAGCACGTGAAAGACATGGACCTGCTCGCCGAACAGAACGACGCGTTGGGCAAGATTCTCTATCTGGACGAGCAGAACGCCGTCCTGATGACTTACTACCGCAACAACGTGCTGCACATCTTCGCGTTGCCGGCGCTGCTGGCGAGCTTCTTCCAGAGCACCTCGCGCATGAGCCGCGAACAGATCCTGCGCTACACCCGTGCGCTGTATCCGTACCTGCAATCGGAGCTGTTCATTCGCTGGACGCTGGAGGAATTGGACGGCGTGGTCGATCAATGGCTGGAAGCGTTCGTCGAGCAAGGCCTGCTGCGCTTCGAGAAAGACGTTTACCTGCGCCCGGCACCAAGCTCGCGGCATTTCGTCCTGCTGACGCTGCTGTCGAAGAGCATCGCCCAGACCTTGCAGCGCTTCTACATGACCGTATCCTTGCTGCTTAACAGCGGCCAGAACAGCATCAGCGCCGAAGAACTGGAAGACCTCTGCACGGTCATGGCCCAGCGCCTGTCGATCCTCCATGGCTTAAATGCCCCGGAGTTCTTCGACAAGAGCCTGTTCCGCCATTTCATCCAGACGATGCTCGACCTCGACGTACTGCGCCGCGACGAGGCCGGCAAACTGAGTTATCACGAGCTGCTTGGCGAGCTTGCCGAAGGTGCAGCAAAACGCGTGTTGCCGGCGGAGATTCGCTTGTCGATCCGCCAAGTCGCACTGCATCGCAGCGAAGATGCTGCCGATCAGGTCATCACTCAAGCCGAGACCTGATGCAAACCCTGTGGGAGCGACGGTGCTCGCGAAGACGGAGTGTCAAACAACTGAAATGTTGAATGCTAAACCGCTATCGCGAGCAGTCTCACTCCTACATTGAATGGAGAACACCATGAAAAAACTGACTCTGCTTGCCGCTGCCACACTGCTCAGCGCCTGCCAATCGACCACCCCCGCCGGCAAGGTCGGCCTCGACGGTGAAGTGTTCTACCTGCAGCGCATCGCCCTGCCACCGAGCGCGACCCTCAGCGTCAGCTTGCAAGACGTCTCACTGGCCGATGCCCCAGCCGTCGTATTGGACGAGCAAAAAGGCCCGGTCAAAGGCCAGGTGCCACTGCCCTTCCACTTGAGCTACGATCCGGCGCAGGTCAAACCCGGCCATCGTTATTCGGTCAGCGCGCGCATTGAAGTCAACGGTGAGTTGATGTTCATCCCCCCCGAAAACCACGCCGTGCAACTCGACGGCAACGACCCGCAGCCGCTGAAAATCCGCGTCGACGCCGTTCGTTAATTCATTTTCTGCAACAAGGAAGCCGCCATGCTCCGCCCTACCCTTCGCTTCGCCGGCCTGTGCGCCGGCCTGATGATCTCCGCCAGCGCGCTGGCCCTGTCGCTCAGCGACCTGTCGCAAAAAGACGCCACCGGCGGCCTCAAGGATGCCCTGACCCAAGGCGCGCAAATCGCCGTCAAGCAACTGGGTACACCCGGCGGCTTCAGCAACAACCCGGACGTGAAGATCGAACTGCCGGGCAAACTCGGCAAAGCCGCGAGCAAGATGAAAGCCTTCGGCATGGGCGCCCAGGTTGAAGAACTGGAAACCGCGATGAACAAAGCGGCGGAAAGCGCAGTGACCCAAGCGCAGCCAATCCTCGTCGACGCCGTGAAGAAAATGAGCGTGGAAGACGCCAAAGGCATCCTCAGCGGCGGCAAGGACTCGGCCACGCAATACCTCGACAAATCCAGCCGCGAACAGATCCGCGCCAAGTTCCTGCCGATCGTCAAACAGGCGACCGACAAGGTTGGCGTAGCGCAGAAGTACAACTCGTTCGCCGGCCAAGCTGCAGCGTTTGGCGTTGTCGATGCGAAGAGCGCCAACGTTGAAAACTACGTCACCGAACAGGCGCTCAATGGCTTGTTCGAAATGATCGGCAAACAGGAAGAAACCATTCGCCAGAACCCGGCCGCCGCGGCGACCAGCCTGGCGAAGAAGGTGTTCGGCACGCTCTAAGCAGTGAGAACACGGGGGCGAATCAATTCGCTCCCGTGCTTCCCTCCGCGTAAAGGACTACGTAAAAAAAACACCCACTCCCGCCCCATCCTCCTTCTCTCAAAAAGCTGCAATTGGTCCAGCCCCTCCAGAACCGAAGTCGCCTCGCTGTACGAGCAACCAAAATTATCCATCACATTACTCGCGGTGAACTCCTTCGCCTCCCCGCGTTTTGCCGCCTGATACACCGCGTGCTGTTTTTCCGTCATCTGATCGAAGTAGCCAGAATTCGTTAGCCAACGCTCGAACGCTTCGGTGTAGGCCACGCTCTCGCGGTAAACATCCGTAAACCCGAGTACGGCTCGCTGAATGACCGAACACTGGAACTCGATGAAATAAGTCAGATCCAGCTCATCCGCCTCGGTGTGCAGGTATGAGCGTCCGTACTTCACTGGCGCATTACGCAGTAATAAACTGATCGCAATGTAGCGAAACGCCGCAAACTCGTTCTTGAACATGAACCAGTAAAACAACGCCCTGGCGACCCGCCCGTTACCGTCGCGAAAGGGATGTTCGTAGCCCAAGGCAAAGTGCAGCGTGATCGCCTTGATCAGCGGATGCAGATAGCTCGTCGCTTGCGGTGAGCCATCGGGCAGGTTGATCCAATGCGACAGCCGCTCCAGCCGCGACACCAGTCCTGCTGCAGGTGGTGGCCGGTGCACGGTGTTGCCCGCCCCGTCCTGAACGACCACTTCGTCATTGACCCTGAACACCCCGGGGGAATACTGCTCGTCATCGATACCCTCGACACCCACCCGATGAATCGCTGCGATCAAATCCACGCTCATGGGTTCGTAACGTCTCTCCCAGGCAAAATTCATCATCCGGTAATTCCCCATCACCATGCGTTCATCCGGAGTACGGGGCTGGCGCTGCTGCTTGAGCATGTCCTTGGCCACACGCGTGGTGGTCGCCGCACCCTCCAGCTGGCTACTGGCGATGGCCTCGTCTTCGATCAAATCATTCAGCAGATAACTGAAATGCGCTCGCTCGCCGATCTTGCTGGTCATGAATTCCAGCGCGGCCGTAGTGGCCTGCCGATCGACAATGGAGATGGTTTTCTGTGCCAACGGCGTCAACAGATACTTGCCCCACTGCACCGGCTCGCCCAGCGACAGCAGATTGACGTGCTGAGCAGCCCGAGCCTTCTTGACCAACGCCCAACACAGTTTGGCATCCAGCCCTGGCGCCCAGCGATAACGCAACGCTTCAAACGGCAGATAACGACCTTGATCGTCGAGCGGCTTGAGCAGCGCAAGATAATCCGCCAGACGCTGCTTGTGGGGCGGGCGCACCAACAAGTCGAACACCGGGTCGGATCGGCCCTTCAAGGGTGGAGGCTTTTTCATCAAGGCGGACTCAAGGACTCTGGAAAAGCAGAGGCTTGAGTACAGCATTCGCGGCACCCTGGCTCAATATCGGAGGTTTCTGAAAAAGCTGTAGGAAGTCGCGGGAGCAGAGCGAGCATTGGATATTCAGACAGACAGGTAGCGACTGACGGGCCGTCATCGCTGGCAAGCCAGCTCCCACAATTTGAACTGGGTGCATTCAGGCAGAGGATAGTTGGATCTCAGAACGCCATCGCGAGCAGGCTCGCTCCTACAGTTGGATAGCGTACATCTGCAAAAAACAGATCGGCTGTCAGGCCGCCTTCGCGAGCAGGCTCGCTCCCACAGTTGGATGGAGTACATCTGCAAAAAACAGGTCGGCTGTCAGGCCGCCTTCGCGAGCAGGCTCGCTCCCACAGTTGAATGGAGTACATCTGCAAAAAACAGGTCGGCTGTCAGGCCGCCTTCGCGAGCAGGCTCGCTCCCACAGTTGAATGGAGTACACCTGCAAAAAACAGGTCGGCTATCAGGCCGCCTTCGCGAGCAGGCTCACTCCTACAGTTGGATTGCGTACATCTGCAAAAAACAGGTCGGCTGTCAGGCCGCCTTCGCGAGCAGGCTCGCTCCTACAGTTGGATAGCGTACATCTGCAAAAAACAGGTCGGCTGTCAGGCCGCTATCGCGAGCAGGCTCACTCCTACAGTTGGATTGCGTACATCTGCAAAAAACAGGTCGGCTGTCAGGCCGCCTTCGCGAGCAGGCTCGCTCCCACAGAAGAGCAAGAACAGATCGCCTCTGCTCTTAACCACTCAACAGGATGAGCGTTAGCTCGGCTGCAGCTTTTGATCTTAGAGCCCGTCGGCAGGCTGAGTGGAGGGATTGATCCGGGGGTGGGAGCGTAGCGACCGTTTGGCGAAGCCAAACACATCGAGAGGAGGTGCAGCGAAGCAAACCGTAGGCGATGCCCCCGGATCGATCCCGGAGCGAAGGAACCCCGAGCCTTAGCGAGCGGGCCGAACGTCAGGGCAAAGACCTTTGGTTCCTTTGGGGCGTTTGCCAAAGGGACTCGCTGTAAGAGCGAAACCGCCAGCGGCATCACCCGCACAAACGGATATTCACCCAAAACCCCAAGAGCATGGTCGGCCCGAAGGCCGCCACACAAACCACAAATCAAACGGCGTCTTTGCGAACCCTGAACCAGGCCGCATACAACGCCGGCAAAAACAACAGCGTCAACGCAGTCGCAACAATCAACCCCCCCATGATCGCCACCGCCATCGGCCCGAAAAACACACTGCGCGACAACGGAATCATCGCCAGCACCGCCGCCAGCGCCGTCAACACAATCGGCCTGAAGCGTCGAACCGTAGCCTCGATAATCGCCTGCCAAGGCTTAAGCCCCGAGGCAATATCCTGCTCGATCTGATCCACCAGAATCACCGAGTTACGCATGATCATCCCGGACAAGGCAATCGTCCCCAACATCGCCACAAAACCGAACGGCTGACGGAACACCATCAAAAACAGCGTCACCCCGATCAACCCCAGCGGCGCCGTCAAAAACACCATCGCCGTGCGCGAAAAACTGCGCAACTGCACCATCAGCAGGGTCAGCACCACGACAATGAACATCGGCACCCCGGCATTCACCGACTTCTGCCCACGCTCGGAATCCTCCACCGTACCGCCGACATCCAGCAGATAACCATCGGGCAATTCAGCACGAATCGAATCCAGCGTCGGCATGATCTGCTTCACCAATGTCGCCGGCTGCTCCTTGCCATAAATATCCGCCCGTACGGTCACGTTCGGCAGACGATTGCGGTGCCAGATAATCCCTTCCTCAAAGCCGTATTCCAGCGTGGCAATCTGCGACAACGCCACGCTGCGGCCGTTATCCGTCGGCACCGCCAGACTCGGCAGCAAGGACAATTCAGTGCGTTCATGCACCGTGCCGCGCAGCAGAATCTCGATCAACTCGTTGTCTTCGCGATACTGGCTGACACTCGACCCGGTCAGCGAACTCTGCAGGAATTTCGCCAGATTGGCCGTGCTTACACCCAATGCCCGCGCGCGATCCTGATCGATATTCAGATAAACAACTTTGCTCGGTTCTTCCCAATCCAGATGCACATTGACCACGTGCGGATTCTCGCGAACCTTGGCCGCCACTTTGCGCGCCAACGCGCGGACTTCTTCAATGTGCTCACCGGTCACGCGAAACTGCACCGGATAGCCAACCGGCGGACCGTTTTCCAGGCGTGTAACCCGCGAACGCAGCGCCGGGAATTGCTCGTTAAGCGTCTCGATCAACCAACTGCGCAGCGCTTCACGCTCCTCAATGGTTTTCGCCAATACCACAAACTGCGCGAAACTCGCCGCCGGCAATTGCTGATCCAGCGGCAGGTAGAAACGCGGCGATCCGGTGCCAACATAAGCCACGTAATTGTCGATGCCAGCGTGATCCTTGAGCATCGCTTCCAGACGTTTGACCTCGCCAGTGGTATTGGCCAGTGACGCACCTTCGGCGAGTTTCAGATCGACCATCAACTCCAGTCGATTGGAGGCCGGGAAAAACTGCTGCGGGACGAAACGGAACAACATCACCGAGGCAATAAACAGCCCCACCGTCAGCACGATCACGGTCTTGCGGTGCGCCACGCACCACTCCACCAAACGTCGAACACGCTGATAGAACGGTGTGCCATACGGATCTGGTTGACCGTCACCCGTGCCATGTTTGGCTGCATGAATTTTCGCCAGGTCCGGCAGGAGTTTTTCCCCCAGGTACGGCACGAACACCACCGCCGCCACCCAGGACGCGAGCAACGCGATGGTCACCACCTGGAAGATCGAGCGGGTGTATTCGCCAGTGCCGGATTGCGCCGTGGCAATCGGCAGAAATCCGGCGGCAGTGATCAACGTACCGGTGAGCATCGGGAACGCGGTACTGGTCCAGGCGTAGCTCGCGGCCCTGATCCGATCGAAGCCTTGCTCCATTTTGATCGCCATCATTTCCACGGCAATGATCGCGTCGTCCACCAGCAAGCCCAACGCCAACACCAACGCGCCAAGGGAAATTTTGTGCAGGCCGATGCCGAGGTAATACATGCAGGCGAAGGTCATCGCCAGCACCAGCGGAATGGTCAGCGCGACGACCATGCCGGTGCGTACACCGAGGGAGAAAAAACTCACCAACAAGACAATCGCCAGCGCTTCGACCAGCACCTGAACGAACTCGCCGACCCCGGTTTTCACCGCCGCAGGCTGGTCGGACACCTTGCGCAATTGCATGCCGGCCGGGAGGTTTTTCTGGATACGCGAGAACTGGCCTTCCAGCGCTTTACCGAGCACCAGAATGTCGCCGCCATCCTTCATCGCCACCGCAAGACCAATCGCATCTTCGCCCATGAAGCGCATGCGCGGCGCCGGTGGATCGTTGAAGCCGCGACGCACATCGGCGACATCGGAGATGCGGAACGTACGATCGCCGACGCGGATCGGGAAATTCTTTATCTCCTCGACCGTCTGAAAATTCCCCGAGACCCGTAGCTGCAATCGCTCGCTACCGGTCTCGAAGAACCCGGCGGTCGAGACCGCGTTCTGCTCTTGCAGCGCCTGTTGCACTGCCGCCAGCGGCAAGCCGAGGGTCGCGAGTTTGACGTTGGACAGTTCGACCCAGATTTTCTCGTCCTGCAAACCGAGCAGGTCGACCTTGCCGACATCCTTGACCCGTTGCAGCTGGATCTGGATGCGGTCGGCGTAATCCTTGAGCACCGCGTAATCGAAACCGTCGCCGGTCAGCGCATAGATGTTGCCGAACGTGGTGCCAAACTCATCGTTGAAAAACGGCCCCTGAATATCCGGCGGCAGGGTCTGGCGAATATCACTGACCTTCTTGCGCACTTGATACCAGAGGTCAGGGATTTGATTGGAATGCATCGAGTCGCGGGCAATGAACGTGACCTGGGATTCACCGGGGCGCGAGAACGACACGATGCGTTCGTACTCGCCGGTTTCCATCAGCTTCTTTTCAATACGTTCGGTGACCTGCCGCGAAACTTCCTGCGCGGTCGCCCCCGGCCAGCGAGTCTGGATCACCATGGCTTTGAACGTGAACGGTGGGTCCTCACTCTGGCCGAGTTTGGTGTAGGACAACGCACCGACGATGGCCAGAAGAAGCATCAGGAACAGTACGATCTGGCGATTACGCAACGCCCATTCGGAAAGGTTGAAGCGCATCGGGGCTTACTCCTTGTTCGCCAGATTGACCACGCGATTGGAGCGATCCACCGGACGCACCTGCTGACCATCGAGCAACACATGCACGCCGGCAGCCACCACCCAGTCACTGGCGTTCAGGCCTTCGAGCACCGGCACGGTTTTCTCGCCGAACGGGCCGACGCGCACCGGGGTTTTCTTCAAACTGTTGTTGGCGCTGACGACCCAGACGTAGGTCGCGCCGTTTTCGGCGGTGAGTGCCGAGAGCGGCACCGACAGGGAAACGCTATCGGCCGACTGCACAAACACCCGGGCGCTCTGGCCCAGTTCGGCCGGGACTTTGCCGCTGGTAAAGGAGATGCGCGCGGCGAAGGTGCGCGAGCGCGGATCGGCGGCAGGTGACAGTTCGCGGATCTGCCCGGCGAAGCGCTGGTTCTGTTGCGTCCACAGCTCGACCGTCACTGGCTGACCGACCTTGAAGCGGCCGAAGCTCTGCTCCGGCAGGCTGATCAGCACTTCGCGCTCGCCGTCGGTGGCGAGGGTGAACACGGTTTGCCCGGCGGCGACGACTTGCCCCACCTCGACCGAACGCTTGGCGACCACGCCATCCTGCGGCGCACGCAACACCGCGTAACTGGCCTGATTGGTCGACACGTTGAATTCAGCTTTGATTTGTTTGAGGCGGGCCTCACCGGAGCGGTAAAGGTTTTCGGCGTTGTCGTAGGCCGAGCGGCTGACCATCTGCCGATCCATCAGGGTCTTGTAGCGATCGCGCTCGGCGCGGACCAGATTGAGATTGGCTTCGGCGGCGGCGACCTGGGCGCGGGTCGCTTCCAGTTGCAGGCGCACGTCCTGCGGATCGAGTTCAGCGAGCGGTTGATCAGCCTTCACGCGCTGGCCTTCATCGACCAGTCGTCGGCTGACTTTGCCACCAATGCGGAACGCCAGATCGGGTTCGTAACGGGCACGCACCTCGCCCGGATAACTTTCCATCGCCTGCGCCGAAGGCTCTGGATGCACCACCATGGCCGGTCGCACGGTGACTGGCGTCGCCTCTTCCTGACCGCATGCTGACAAAAGGAACGCCAGACTCACTGGCAACGCGAGGGACAACGCATGGCGGAACATGGTGACGGACCTTTCGCTAATGGTGCTTGGAATAATTATACTGGCGGGTATGTTATTAATAGCAAACTCACCAGTCCAGTATTAAAAGCGAAGAATGTCGAACAATCTTTCAGCTCCAAACGGCCCGGGCCGCCCCAAGGATCTGGCCAAGCGCCAGGCGATCCTCGACGCGGCGAAAATCCTTTTTCTGAGTCATGGCTACGCCAACACCAGCATGGACGCGGTCGCCAGCGAGGCTGGCGTGTCGAAGTTGACGGTGTACAGCCATTTCAACGACAAGGAGACGCTGTTCTCCGCTGCCGTGGTGGCCAAATGCGAGGAGCAATTACCGCCACTGTTCTTCGAATTGCCCGACGGCATCGCCGTGGAAAATGTGTTGCTGAACATTGCGCGAGGCTTTCATCACCTGATCAACAGCGATGAATCGGTGAATCTGCACCGTTTGATCATGGCCCTGGGCAGTCAGGACCCGAAGCTGTCGCTGATCTTCTTCGAGGCCGGCCCGCAGCGCATGGTGCAGGGTATGGAACGGCTGTTGACGCGCGTCCACGAGACCGGCGCGCTGAGCATTGATCTGCCACGCAATGCCGCTGAGCACTTCTTTTGCCTGATCAAGGGTGCGGGGAATTTTCGTTTGCTGTATGGCTGTGGTGAGCCGTTGACTGAAGAGGCAGCGGAAAGCCATGTGCAGGAAGTTGTAGCGTTGTTTATGCGCGCCTATCGGCCCTGACAGCCTTGCGGTGTCTGGGCGGGCGCTTTCGCGAGCAGGCTCGCTCCCACAGTTGAAATGCATTCCAAGGTGGGAGCGAGCCTGCTCGCGAATGCGGCGACTCGATCTCAGGGCTTGAGCGCTTTCTTCGGGTAAATGTCATAGCGGCTCGATTTGCCATCCAACGCATGACTCGGTTTCGGCCCATCAATACACGGCGCCTTGCGCGGCCGCTTGACCACCACCCGGTGCGTGGCCAATGCCAAAGCAGCCTGCAACAGCGCCGGCGCATCCGGGTCATCGCCCACCAAAGGCCGGAACAGGCGCATTTCCTTCTTCACCAGCGCCGTCTTCTCGCGATGGGGAAACATCGGATCGAGATAGATCACCTGCGGCGGCTCCCCTTCCCAGTTCTGCATGACCTCGATGGAATTGCCTTTGAGCAACGTCATCCGCGCCACAATCGGCGCCACGTCGAAATCTTCCGCCGCCCGCGCCAGACCGTCCTCCAGCAACGCGCCAATCAGCGGCTGGCGCTCGATCAGGCTCATCTCGCAACCAAGGCTGGCCAGCACGAACGCATCCTTGCCCAAACCCGCCGTGGCATCCAGCACTCGCGGACGCACACCTTGGGCGATGCCGACAGCCTTGGCGATCATCTGCCCGCTGCCGCCACCGTATAAACGCCGATGTGCCGCGCCGCCCTCAACGAAGTCGACCCGCACCGGCCCCGGTGCGTCCGGGCCGAGCTGTTGCAGTTGCAAACCCTGCTCGCCAACCTGTAAGGCAAACTCGCCGTCCGCCACTTCACGCGGCAGTCCCAGGCGTTCGGCCCACTGCCCGGCTTGCGCTTCAAACGCTGCGCCAAGGGCCTGGACATGGATGCGGCAGGCCGCAGGTTGCTCGATCATGGAAAACACGCTCAAAAATTCAAGGATCGGCAAAAACCGCCGATAATTCATTCAACGCGCATTTTGCCAGAGCTGAGCGTCAACCGAAAAAAATGTCAGGCATTCTTCCCACATCGATTGGCTACATCTCGCCCCATGGCGACTTTAGCCGTCACAACACTCAAGCACTGAGCGGCGTCAGTCACCTGTGGCAGGATTTCTTTGCCCAGGCGATGGCCGAACAGACGAGTGAAGTGGTGCCCGCCTGCGGCACGTTTCCGCCGGTAGATCTGAGCAGCCCGGAAGAACCGACCATCGGCAGCGAGCTGCACGCACACATCGTCAGCCAGCGCGAGTGCGATGTGGTGGAAACCGAAGTGCGTCCGCCGGAGCCATTGTTCCTGCCGATCGCCGAATTCGAAATGGAACTGCTGGACAAGCCGTTCCCACCGTTCCCGCCAGAAGAACTGCAAGCTCAGCAGGCGCAGCAGGATTTTGACAGCAGTTGGGTTCGCCCGGTGGTCATCAACAATGGTCAGCCCGTTCCAGAGCCTGGCCCGGCCCCGCAGAAGAAGCCGCTGTACCTGCCGATTGCCGAATTCGACCTGGATCTGCTGCAAAAGCCTTATCCGCCGTTCCCGCCGGAAGAAATCGTCGAGCAACAGAAAGCGCTGGACTTCGATAACGGTTGGGCGCGCCCGATCGTTCTGCAGAACCTGCGCCTCGCCGCCTAACCCTCAGCGACACACGCTCCAACGCCCGACATCGACATGAAAGTGATTGCGATGGGCGGCGTTGTAATCCGGGCTCAACACCACACTGAACGCTTCGCAGGCGCCGTCGCGCAGTTGACGCAGAAACTGCGCGTCCTGATTTTGCTTCGGCCAGTCTTTGAGCACACTGACCGTGCGGCCATCCGCCAGGCGAAATCCGGCGATGTCCAGCGCATCCGCACTGGCATGGCGGCTTAGCGCCCCGCTTTCGCGATTGTAGACATTGCGACAGGCGAAGCTGCCGAGGTGATCAATCCGCGCGACCTTTTGCCCGTAAACGGATTGTGCGGCGGGTTGCAGCGTGTGGTGTTCAAACATCGCGTAAGCCACCGCCAACGGACAACTGGCGAGGAAACTGCTGCTCAGCGCCACCTCGCCGCCCTGTACGCGCAAGGCGCCGATCAGCGGGCACTTGGCGTCAGGGCTGTCGGCTTGCCGCGTGACGCGCAGATCGGAACTGCCCAACGCCCGGGCGCAGAGTTCAGCATCACTGCGCAAACGCATCAGCTTGTAGCCGGTCAGCCAGTTCGGCGTGGCTTTCACATCCAGCGGCGCCCATGGATTCCATTCTGGTGGTACGTCCAGCCAACCGCGCCAGACACTGATCAACGCACCACCAATGATCAGCAGCACGGTAAGCGCAATCCATCGCCCCATGTTCAGCCCTTGAAGAACTGATTGGCCTTGGCGTACGGCATCGACTGCGAGGTAAAGCCGAACGTGCCGGACTGCTGGATCTCTTCAGCGGCGCGGAAGAACTCGCCGAACGCTGCCAACGCCAGCGCCGAACCGGTGCTGATGCGCCGCACGCCCATTTCTTGCAGTTCCTGCACGGTCAGTTTCAAACCGCCGGACATCAGCACATTGACCGGTTTCGGCGCCACCGCGCGCACCACCGCCAGCACTTCTTCGGCGCTGCGCAAACCCGGCGCGTACAACACGTCGGCGCCCGCTTCGGCGAAGGCCTGCAAGCGGCGAATAGTGTCGTTGATGTCGGGATTGCCGTGCAGATAGTTTTCCGCACGGGCGGTGAGGATGAAGGGAAATGGCAACGTGCGCACAGCGGCGACGGCGGCTTCGATGCGCGCCACGGCGTGTTCGAAGCAATAGATCGGCGCATCCGCGCGGCCCGTGGCGTCTTCGATCGAGCCACCGACGGCGCCCGCCTCGGCAGCACGCAGCAAGCTTTTCGCGGCCTCGGTCGGGTCATCGGCGAAACCGTTTTCCAAATCCACCGCTACCGGCAAATCAGTAGCGGCGACAATCGCGCGGACATTGGCCAAGGTCTCATCAAGACTCAGCGCGCCATCGGCCTTGCCTTGGGAAAACGCATAACCGGCGCTGGTGGTCGCGAGGGCCTGATAGCCGAGGCTGGCGAGCATTTTTGCCGACCCGGCATCCCACGGATTGGGAATCACGAAAATCCCCGGACGTTCATGCAGGGCTTTGAAGGCGTGGGCTTTACGGGCTTGGGCATCCATCGGCAGGCTCCTGAGCAGGAAAAAAATCCGCCTCAGAGCAGGCCAAGTTGCTCCGCGGCGGGTTCTCTGTATAGCTCAGGCAGCGCTGGCAGGCCAGGCAAACGTTGCATCAGTTGTGCGTGAAAACGTTGCGCCAGTTTTGCAGCCAACAGGTTGTCGGCCGTATGAAGGAAGATGTACGGCATGCGCCCCTCTTCGATCCACTCGGCGATTTTCGCCACCCACGGCAGCAGGAACGGGTCGTTGGCCTCAAGCTCAGGATGACCAATGAAGCGCACTTGCGGGAACCGGGTGAACGCCGCCGGGCGTGTCGGCACTCGCGGTTTTTTCGATTGTGCGTGGATTACCGAGGATTCGGTCGACAGGCAACTGAACAGCGCACGCGGGTCGAGGCAGATGCGTTCGACGCCCCGGTCCAGCAGCAAGCGATTGAGCAAGCGTTCGCTCTCGCCCTTGGCAAAGAACTGTTCATGCCGCACTTCCACTGCCAACGGGCAATCCAGCGCATCAATGAACGCCGCCAGTTCCGGCAGCCGCTGCGGCGTAAAGCTTTTCGACAGTTGCAGCCACAGCGGCGAGACCCGCTCACCGAGGGGCTTGAGTAATTGCAGGAAGGTCTCGGCGGCGGTCAGTTGATCGCGCAGATCACCGCTGTGGCTGATGTCGCCGGGGAATTTGGCGGTGAAACGAAAGTGCTCGGGCATGACCTCGGCCCAACGCTGCACCGTGGCGGGCGACGGGCTGGCGTAGAAGGTCGTGTTGCCTTCAACGGCGTTGAACACTTGCGAATAGAGACCGAGGAATTCGGAGGTTTTGGCGTCTACCGGGTACAGATACTCGCGCCAGGCGTTATCGCTCCAGGACGGGCACCCAAGGTAGTAAGGCAGATCCATCAGATGTACAGATCAAGGCCCAGCACGTCTGCATCCCAATCGACAAAACCGGCGGTGCTCAGGTAGCTGGCGAGGGCCATGGCTACGCTCTTTTTCATCGCACGGTGGTAGATCATGTCTTGCTGACGGGCAGGCAGATTGCTCAGGCGTTGTGCCGAGGCTTTGGCAGCGCGGGCGGCCAATTGCGCTTCAGTCGGGAATTCCAGCTCGCCGTCGATATCGTCGACGGATTCATCTAGCGCTGCATTGCCTTTGCGAGGCTTGCGCTTGATGGGGTAGGACTGAGAGGAAAGGCCGTCTATACGCATAAATTCATGCTCGGTATCGATGATGGCAATTTAGCGGCACTTGACCGACTTAGCAAACTGCCGAGTGATAACTAGAACACATAAAGCGCAAAAGGTTTAAAGCGAGGGGTTAGAAACTGACGATTGGCTTTGGAAGATCAAAAGATCGCAGCCTGCGGCAGCTCCTACATTTGGAATGCGATCCTTGTAAGAGCTGCCGAAGGCTGCGATCTTTTTAAAGGCTCAACGAGCCTTGGGGGTGGCGACTTTGTCGCGCAGATAAACCGGTTGCGCGTCATCCGCCGGGATCGACTCGCCGCGTTCCCAGGCAAAGCGCGCCAGGGTCAGCAGGTCTTCGGCGTGGGGCAGCATGCCGGCATCCGAACCAGTCAGACTGACTGCGATGCGCTCGCCATATCCCCAACCGGTGCCGGCACCGAACCAGTCGCCACTGGCATCGGCCGGCAGCGCGGCGACTTCCGGCGGCAATACCGCTTCGCCCCCCACAAGACGCATCTCCCCCGCCGTCTCGCGGTAGCAGCCCCAATACACTTCATCCATCCGCGCATCGATCGCCGCCGCGACCTGACTCACGCCGTGCTCGCGCAACGCACGCTGCGCCAGCACCGCGAGATTGGACACCGGCAACACCGGACGATCCAGCGCAAACGCCAGCCCCTGCACCACGCCAATGGCAATCCGCACCCCGGTAAACGCACCCGGCCCACGACCGAAAGCAATCGCATCGACCGCCTGCAGCGTAGTGCCGGCATCGGCCAGCAGTTGCTGAATCATCGGCAGCAGCTTCTGCGCGTGCAGGCGCGGGATCACCTCGTAATGGCTCGTGACCTTGCCGTCATGCAGCAAGGCAACGGAGCAAGCTTCAGTCGCGGTGTCCAGGGCCAGCAAGGTGCTCATCGATGTTTCCAAAACAGGTGTGGGAAAAGGGCGTCAGTATAAACAACTACGGCCCGCAAGCGGGCCGTGGATGATGCAGCAAATCAGCTATTTCAGCTCAGCGCTTCAAGCACCTTGGCAGTGATGGCTTCTACCGAGCCAACGCCAGGAATGTGGCTGTACTTCGGCTTGCCAGCGTTTTTGGCGGACAGGCTCTGATAGAACTCCACCAGCGGCTTGGTCTGCGAATGGTAGACCGACAGACGATGACGTACGGTTTCTTCGGTGTCGTCCTTGCGCTGTACCAGCTCTTCGCCAGTGATGTCGTCTTTACCCGCGATTTTCGGCGGGTTGTAGACGATGTGGTAAACGCGGCCGCTGGCTTCGTGAACACGACGACCGGCGATGCGTTGAACGATTTCTTCGTCTTCAACCGCGATTTCCACCACGGCATCCAGCTCAACGCCGGCAGTGACCAGTGCTTCAGCCTGCGGAATGGTGCGCGGGAAGCCGTCGAACAGGAAGCCGTTGGCGCAGTCTGGCTGAGCGATACGATCCTGAACCAGTGCGATGATCAGGTCATCCGACACCAGGCCGCCGGCATCCATGATGCTCTTGGCTTGAACGCCCAGTGGCGTACCAGCCTTGACCGCTGCACGCAGCATGTCGCCGGTGGAGATTTGCGGAATGCCGAATTTTTCGGTGATGAACTTAGCCTGAGTACCTTTACCGGCCCCGGGAGCTCCCAGCAGAATGACGCGCATTAGATGTGCTCCTCAATTTTTTTATAAAAAGCTTTTACAAAACAAAGGATTCGCCGCTTGGGACGAATCCTGAAAAATACGGGTCGTGGCCGCACAAACGGCCAAAGGCTGATCAAGATACACAGCAGGCTGCGCCCACACAAGACGCCAAAAGTCGGAGAAACCGACGCCCCCCGCGACCTTGCGACGCGGTAACCCAAGTCGCAACCCCATCATTAACTGTCGCCTGGCGGCACTTTCCGCCGTCAGGCAAAGCGGCATCCGGCGCTGGTTGCCGGTGCCGCGCCCCACGACAAAAACGTTAGCCGGTATTTCGCAAACCGGCGGCAATCCCCGCCACAGACACCAGCAACGCCTGTTCCACCGGGCTGCCCTGCTCGACATCCTGCTGCCGCGAACGGGCCAGCAGCTCGGCCTGCAATAGATGCAGCGGGTCGAGGTAGGTGTTGCGCAGTCGGATGAATTCAAGGGTGTCAGGGCTATGTGCCAGCAGCTGCGACTGGCCAGTCAGGCCGAGTACCACTGCGCACGCCTGCGACAATAGGTCGCGTAACTGCGCGCCCAACGGCAGCAAGTCCGGCTCGACCAGACGCTGATCGTAGGACAGCGCAATATCCGCATCAGCCTTGGCCAGCACCATTTCCAGCATGTCGATACGCGTACGGAAGAACGGCCATTGTTCGCGCATCTGCCCGAGCAATTCGCCTTCGCCGCGCTCCAGCGCCTTGCTCAACGCCGATTCCCAGCCGAGCCACGCCGGCAGCATCAGCCGCGTTTGCGTCCAGCCGAAAATCCACGGAATCGCCCGCAGGCTTTCGATGCCGCCGGCGCGACGTTTGGCCGGACGACTGCCGAGTGGTAAACGCCCCAACTCCTGCTCAGGTGTGGACTGACGGAAGTACTCGACGAATTGCGGATTTTCTCGCACCACCTGGCGATAAGCGCTGACACCATCAGCCGCCAACTCATCCATCAGATGACGCCATTCGGGCGTTGGCGGTGGAGGCGGCAGCAATGTTGCTTCAAGCACTGCCGCCAGATACAGATTGAGATTTTGCTCGGCGATGTCCGGCAGGCCGAATTTGAATCGAATCATTTCCCCCTGCTCGGTGGTGCGGAACCGCCCGGCCACCGATCCCGGCGGTTGCGACAGAATCGCCGCGTGCGCCGGACCGCCGCCACGCCCTACGGTGCCGCCGCGACCATGGAACAGCAGCAGTTCGACTTGTTGCTCGCGGCAGATTTCCACCAAGCGTTCCTGCGCCCGATATTGCGCCCAGGCCGCCGCCGTGGTGCCAGCGTCCTTGGCGGAATCGGAGTAGCCGATCATCACTTCCTGCGGGCCTTGCAGCCGTGCGCGGTAACCCGGCAGCAGCAACAAACGCTCCATCACCGGCCCGGCGTTGTCGAGGTCGGCGAGGGTTTCGAACAGCGGCACCACGCGCATCGGCCGCAGCACGCCGGACTCTTTGAGCAACAGTTGCACGGCAAGTACATCGGAAGCCGCGCCGGCCATGGAGATGACGTAGGAACCCAGCGAAGCACCCGGCGCCGCAGCGATTTCCTTGCAGGTGTTGAGCACTTCGGCGGTGTCGGCTGACGGTTTGAAATGCGCTGGCAGCAGGGGCCGACGGTTGCTCAGTTCGCGGGTCAGGAAGCTGATTCGTTGCTCTTCATCCCAGTCTTCATAGCGACCGAGGCCGAGGTAATCGGTGATCTCCGTCATCGCCGAACTGTGCCGCGACGAGTCCTGACGCACGTCCAGGCGCACGAGGAACAGGCCGAAGGTCACCGCCCGACGCAGGCAGTCGAGCAACGGACCATCAGCGATCACGCCCATGCCGCACTCGTGCAGCGAGTTGAAGCACAGCTCCAGCGGATCGAGCAGATCGCGGTTGTTGTGCAGCACGTCTGCCGGCGCTGGCGTCGGTGCAGTCAGCGCAGCGTGTGCCCAATTGCGCGTGGCGCGCAGGCGTTCGCGCAGTTGCTTGAGCACCGCGCGATACGGTTCGGCGCTATCGCCGGCCTGGGCTTTGAGGGCATCGCTGGCCTGTTGCATCGACAGTTCGGCAGCCAAATGATCGACATCGCGCAAATACAGATCGGCGGCCATCCAGCGCGCCAGCAGCAACACTTCGCGGGTTACTGCTGCGGTGACGTTGGGGTTGCCGTCACGGTCGCCGCCCATCCACGACGCAAAGCGAATCGGCGCGGCCTCCAATGGCAGACGCAAGCCGGTCGCTTCATACAACGCCTTGTCGGCCTTGCGCATATGGTTGGGAATCGCCTGCCACAGTGAGTGTTCGATGACCGCGAAACCCCATTTGGCTTCATCGACTGGCGTCGGGCGCGTGCGGCGGATTTCTTCGGTGTGCCAGGCTTCGGCGATCAGTCGTTGCAGGGTGTTTTGAATCTGTTCGCGTTCGGCTGTGGTCAGGTCGCGATGATCCTGCGCGGCGAGTTGCCCGGCGATCGCGTCGTACTTCTGGATCAGCGTGCGCCGCGCCACCTCGGTCGGGTGCGCGGTCAAGACCAGTTCGATTTCCAGACGCGCCAGTTGCCGCGCCAGCGACTCGGCGCTGTGGCCTTCATTGCGCAAACGCGCGAGCAATTCCGGCAGCACCCGGGATTCGAATGGCGCCGGCTGCGATTCTTCGCGACGATGAATCAACTGATACTGCTCGGCGATGTTCGCCAGGTTGAGAAACTGGTTGAACGCTCGCGCCACGGGGAGCAATTCGTCTTCGCTCAATTGATTGAGGCTGGCGCTCAGTTCGGCGTCCATCGAGCCACGCCGGTCGGCCTTGGCGCCCTTGCGGATCTGCTCGATCTTGTCGAGGAAGGCCTCGCCGTATTGATCTCGAATGGTGTTGCCCAGCAGCTCTCCGAGCAGGTGAACGTCTTCGCGCAAGCGTGCATCAATATCGGTCATCAGCAATTCCCCAGCAGTAATCCGGACGGCTTAGAAACGAGTGCATGACCTAGAGAGTGCCGCTCTGTGACGCTTCTTACAAGCAGCCGACGAAGGGACGTTAAACCTTGTGCGTGAAAGCTAGTCTCAACAGTAAGCCGTACAACGGCTTGCCGCCGCCCCCGGCGGACACTCACCCAGACCTGCCATGAGCAGGTGCGAAATGAGGTCATCATGAAAATTCGTGAACTCGCCCAGCATTGGGAAGAAAACGCCAAGGGTCGCCTGACCGACACTGGCTATGCGATTCATCTGGACGTTGAAGCCGCTGCGCGTCTGGCGGCGATTACCGAGATGTACCCCAAACGTCATGTCGAAGAACTGCTCGGCGAACTGATCGGCGCGGCGCTTGAAGAGTTTGAAGCGAGCCTGCCGTATGTGAAGGGTTCGACCGTGGTGGCGACCGATGAGGAAGGTGATCCGCTGTACGAAGACGTCGGCCCGACACCGCGTTTCCTGGCCCTTTCGCGCCGGCATCTGCATGACCTCTCGGCCACTGCCGGCAAGCAAAAACACTGACACTCCACAGATCAAAACTGTGGGAGCGAGCCTGCTCGCGAATGCGTTATATCAGTCGACATTGATGGTGACTGGCACACCGCTTTCGCGAGCAGGCTCGCTCCCACATTGACTGCATTTCTGCCTCTAGATCGACGTGTTTTCAGTATTGGAAACACCCGCGCGTACCACTCTCTCCCGCCAAAGTTCCCGTCCCAGAGCCTTGTCCATTCGGTCAAAGTTTTTTTTGGCGATAGGCCATCTTTTCTGAACTTTTGAAAAATCCCGCCGGTCGGAACCAGTAACCACGCCTGGAACGAGCGTTTCAATTCGCGTTAACAAGCGATGCTTTTGGCTCCTCTGCCAGGATGGATTCAGTTGTATTTTCAGGAGATGCCTAATGGAGTTGAAGACCATGAAAAACCAAACCTCGTTTACCCACCTGCGCGGTCTGAAACTGGCGGCTCTGGCGATCGGCACCAGCTTCGTGCTGGCCGGTTGCGCCGGTAACCCGCCGACCGAGCAGTACGCCGTGACCCAGTCGGCCGTGAACAGCGCCGTCAGCGCCGGCGGTACCGAGTTTGCTGCCGTTGAGATGAAACAAGCGCAGGACAAACTGAAACAAGCCGAAATCGCCATGCACGACAAGAAGTATGACGAAGCTCGCATCCTGTCCGAGCAAGCCGAGTGGGACGCTCGCGTAGCAGAACGCAAGGCTCAGGCAGCGAAAGCCGAACAGGCTGTGAAGGATTCCCAGAAAGGTGTTCAGGAACTGCGTCAGGAAAGTCAGCGCACCGTGCAGTAAGCGCGCATCCGGACCGCAAAGCTGAATCTCTTACCGATAGAAAGGACGACAAATTATGCGTAAGCAACTGATGATCCCCGCTCTCCTCGCCGCAAGCGTTGCACTGGCTGCCTGCTCCACCCCGCCTAACCCGAACCTGGAACAGGCGCGCACCAACTACGCCGGCCTGCAAGCCAACCCGCAAGCGAGCAAAGTCGCGGCGCTGGAAACCAAAGACGCCAGCGATTACCTGGACAAAGCCGACAAGGCTTATCTGGACAAACAAGACGCGGCCAAGGTTGACCAACTGGCTTACCTGACCAACCAGCGCGTGGAAGTGGCCAAGCAGACCATCGCCCTGCGCACCGCGGAAAACAACCTGAAGAACGCCGCCGCTCAACGTGCCCAGGCGCGTCTGGATGCGCGTGATCAGCAGATCAAACAGCTGCAGGACAGCCTGAATGCCAAGCAGACCGATCGCGGGACGCTGGTAACCTTCGGTGACGTGCTGTTCGCCACCAACAAGGCTGACCTGAAATCCAGCGGCCTGGTGAACATCAACAAACTGGCGCAATTCCTTCAGGAAAACCCGGATCGCAAAGTGATCGTCGAGGGTTATACCGACAGCACCGGTGCTGCCTCGTACAACCAGTCGCTGTCTGAGCGTCGTGCTACTTCGGTGCAGGTTGCGCTGATCAAGATGGGCGTAGATCCTTCGCGCATCGTGGTTCAGGGCTATGGCAAGGAATACCCGGTTGCCGATAACGGCAGCGTTTCCGGCCGTGCGATGAACCGTCGTGTGGAAGTGACCATTTCCAACGACAACCAGCCAGTGATGCCACGTTCGGCGGTCAGCTCGAACTAAGCCTCACGCAGTAACGCAAAAGCCCCGCCTGAGTGATCAGGCGGGGCTTTTTAAGATCAAAAGATCGCAGCCTTCGGCAGCTCCTACATTGGAATGCTTTCTCCTGTAGGAGCTGCCGAAGGCTGCGATCTTTGGCTTTTAAGGTTGCAGTTTCTGCGGGGTCTCTTCGCCCATGCAGCGCACGGCTTTTTTCTGGGCGTTGATCAGTACGCCGGTCAACCCTTTCTGTTCGGTATCAAACAGCACCAGCACGCCATCAATGCACTGCGCCACTTGCGGCGCAGGCTGCAGCGAGATTTTGTAATCCTCCCCCGGTACGGTCTTGAGCATGGTGAATTCGTTGAGCAGCAACGCATCCTCGGGTTTGGCGAAGTGCAGGTAACCGTAGTACCACAGTGCACCGACGGTGCCGAGGATGCTGCAGATACCGGTGATGATCAGCGGGATGGCGTTACGTTCTTCAGTCATTGCGGACTCTCGTCTTCAGAATTCGGGGGTGTCGGATAATTGGGGATTTCGCCGAGGCGGCGCAGGCCGTTGAAATGCTCGGGGTCGTCGAGGTAGCGCAACATGACCTGACGCCACACCGGGTCGCCGAACGTTTGCACATGGCCGCCGCGAGTCAGTTGCAGCACCCGCGGAGGCGGCGCCGCTTGATACAGACGGATACCATTGGAAAGTGGTACCAGTGGATCGTCGATGCTGTGGAAAATCAGCTTCGGCACGCCGTTTAGCTGTGGCATCGAATTGATCGCGCTGTCGCTGTCCGGGACCAGCCACGACAGCGGCACCTGGAACGGCCAGGTCAGCCACGAGGTGCTCAGCGCATACTGGCCGACGCTGCGGTAACTGGCGGGCACGCCGTCGAGCACAAAAGCCTTGAGCTGTTTCTGCCGCTCGGGATGCTGCACCAGCCAATGCACCGCCATCGAACCGCCAAGGCTCTGGCCGAGCAGAATCAGCGGCTTGCCTTTGACCTCGGGCGCTTTGTCCAGCCAGGCGAACGCGGCGTCGATGTCCTGATAGATCGCCGGCAGGCTCGGTTTGCCTTCGGACAAGCCATAACCGCGATAGTCCACCAGCAGCACTTGATAGCCGTTTTTCGGCAACCACCAACTGCCGCCCAAGTGCATCGGCAGATTGCCGCCGTTGCCGTGCAAATGCAGGACCGTGCCCTTAACCTCGACGCCGGGTCTGGCAGGCAGCCACCAGGCATTCAGCTTCAAGCCATCGGCCGTCACCAGCGTGACGGTGCGGTATTGGAGTTTGGCTTTTTCCGGGGTGAAAATCTGGCCCGGCTCGGGGTAGAACAACAGCGAACTGCAACCGCCGAGGGTCAGGAGCAGGCAAATGATGCCGAGGATTCTCATCCGGTGAAACCTCGCAAAGATTCGGGTTGGCACACAATAATTGTGGCAATAAAGAACCCTGTGGGAGCGAGCCTGCTCGCGAAAGCGGTGTGTCAGCCAACATTAATGTTGAATGTGAAATCGCATTCGTCGGAACGCCGCCCGGAGCAGGCTCGCTCCCACAGGGAATATCAGTTGCTCAAAGGATATTGGAGTAATCCGCCTCGATCCGGTCCAGGCTCAAGTGATTGAGGAAGTTGGAGAAACACATCCACGCCGACAACGCATTCAAATCGCGGAACTGATCCGGCAGATACTTTGGCGGCACCACCAATCCTTCGTCCACCAACTGACGCAGGGTACGCATGTCTTCCAGCGTGGTCTTGCCGCAGAACAACAGCGGAATCTGCTCAAGCTTGCCTTTACGCACGGCCAACTGAATGTAGTTGTAAACCATGATAAAGCCCTTGAGGTACGACAAGTCTTTGGTGAATGGCAGACCGGTCGGTGTCGAGCCACGGAAAACCCGACTGGCGTTGCCGTAACTTTCCGCCATTTCGAAACCCTGCTCACGGAAGAATTCGAAGATTTGCAGGAAGTCTGCGCCCTCCTCGACCATGTGAATGGCGCGGGTGCGGTTGGTCAGTTTGCGCAGGCGGCTCGGGTAGGAGGCGAACGTGATAATTTCCATCAGGATCGCCAGGCCTTCCTGGGTCACCGTCGACGACGGTGGGCCTTTGGACAGGAAGGTGCAGATCGGCTGGTTCAGACCGTTGAGCGTGGTGCCGACGTGCACCAGGCCTTCGTGGACTTCCAGCGCGCGCACGTCACGATCGTTGAACATCGCGTCGGTGCGGATCTTGATGTAGTCGGCACCGGCCGCCGCGTCAGCGACGATGCCGTCGGATTCGAACACGCGAATGGTTTCCTCGGCCTCGCCGAACACTTTGTTCAAACGGGTTTGCAGCAGGTGTACGGCGTCTTTGGCGGTGAGGATCTTCGGCTCGTCCTTCAAATCGCCACGGCCATCGATGTTGTTCAGATAGTCGGACATCATCAGGCCGAGGTCGGCCAGGGTCGGGTCGCCGGCGTGGAAAGCATCGGAGGCGGCGCCGTAAAGTTCCTGCGATATCAGCCCGAAATCCTCGGTGCCACGCGCTTCGAGCATGCGCACCACCATGCGGTATTCCTTGCACATGCGCCGCATGATCTGCCCGACCGGGTTGAACTGGCCGAGCTGGCGGGTGATGTCGCGCTCGATGTTCTGGAATTCCAGTTTGACCTTGCTCGAATCGAAGGTCAGCGGCCGGTTGAGGTAGTAGTCGCGATCAACGGCGGGCATTTCCTTGCCCTTGGCCTTGAGAAAGCCCTTGCGCACGTTCTCGTCCCACTTGACCGCGTCGAGTACGCGAATCGGCGTCTGCGCCAGCACAATGCGATCGGACAACATGCGTATCGTCTGCTGGTAATCGTCCACCCGAAACTCCTGTAGAAAACTGAATTATTTGGCGCGGGTCTGGCGCTGATAGCGCACGGCTTCAACGAAGACATCGGAATTGGCCGGATCGTCGAGGTAAGCAAAGACCTGGTCGAGGTTGCTGTCGACCTGCACGCCGTCGCCATCGTCGGTCTGGAAGGTCTGACCGTCGAGGGCTTTTTGCTTGATCGCTTGATTGATCTGTTCGAGATCGAGGTTGTAGACCACCAGTTCGTGTTTGTCGGTGAGTTCGAAGCCGGCGATGGTGAAGTGGCCGCCGAAGCGCGCCGGCACTTTCGCCGACAGATACCAGCGGCTGCCATGGCGCGACACGGTGAACGGATAGGCTTCGCGTTCGTGGGGTTTGGCCTTGAAGTACGTGACGGCCTGATAGCGATCGTTGCCCAACCGCGTCAGCTCAAGGTTCATCGCTTCACCCCAGGCGTTGGTGCTCGACCATTTGCCGAGCAAGCCCTTGGGCGCGGGGTCGCTGACGGCCATTGGCTCCTTGAAAGTCACCAGACAACCGCTGAGCAGCAGGAACGACAAGGCGATCAACGCGCCACGCCAGGCTTTCATTCAAAACTCCCTATGAATCTGAAACACCTTCCTGTAGGAGCTGCCGAAGGCTGCGATCTTTTGATACTGGTCTCAAAAAGCAAGATCAAAAGATCGCAGCCTTCGGCAGCTCCTACCTTGGGATCGCCGTCAGACGGACAACATTGCGTTACACCGACGCGAGCACCAGGTGCATGTAGCGCGTCAGAATGCCGAGCATGTCCTCTTCGGCCAAAGGCTCGGCGTCATTGAGCAGGCCCTGATATTCCATCCGTCCGATAATCGCCGTCAACACCTTGGCATCCTGTTGCGGTTCCCGCGAGCCCAGTACCTGAAACAACTGGCAAGTGCCCTGCAACAGAATTTGCTGATGCGAGCGCACCAGAATCGCCAGACGCGGGTTGAGCAGCGCTTCCTGACGGAACGCCTGCTCGGCCATCAAATGCTCGCGACGGTTGACCAATTGACGATGCACGTAATCAGCCATCAACCGTGCGATGTCATCGGCCAGTTGCGAGCGCGACTCGGGGCTGCCGTCGCCGCTGACCACCATCTCGCGCAGCAAACCTTCGTTGTTGATCCACAACTTGGCCATGTACGCCGCGCTGCGCTCCACATACTGGGCAAAGGTATCGGTGAGCAGGTCATCGATGTCCTTGAAGTAATAGGTGGTGGCCGACAGCGGCACACCGGCCTCGGCCGCCACCGCGCGGTGACGCACGGCACGTACACCGTCACGCACGACAATGCGCATCGCCGCGTCGAGAATGTCCTGTCGACGCTGCTCACTGCCCTGTCGGCTGGCCTTGCGACCCTGGTACTGAACGCTTTCAGCGACCGCAGTGGCGATACCCGCTGCACCTTCTTGAGCTATTGCACCCATCACGACAGAACTTCCTCTGCTATTGCAAAATTAACCAATTGATACATTTGTACCAGACAGGCAATAAAAAGCCGCCTGTTTTAGGCGGCTTTTTAACTGAAACGTTTACGCTTGCGGTCGCATGTGCGGGAACAGGATCACATCGCGGATCGACGGCGAGTTGGTCAGCAACATCACCAGACGGTCGATGCCAATGCCTTCACCGGCCGTTGGCGGCATGCCGTACTCCAGCGCACGCACGAAGTCGGCGTCGTAGTGCATGGCTTCATCGTCGCCGGCGTCCTTGTCGGCCACCTGCGCCATGAAGCGCTCGGCCTGGTCTTCCGCGTCGTTCAACTCGGAGTAGGCGTTGGCGATTTCACGGCCGCCGATGAACAGCTCGAAGCGGTCGGTGACGTTCGGGTTGTCGTCGTTACGACGGGCCAGCGGCGACACTTCGAACGGGTACTGAGTGATGAAGTGCGGCTGCTCCAGCTTGTGCTCGACCAGCTCTTCGAAAATCATCACCTGCAGCTTGCCCAGACCTTCGAAGCCCAGCACCTTCGCACCGGCCTTCTTGGCGATGGCGCGCGCCTTGTCGATGTCGTTCAGGTCATCGGCGGTCAGCTCAGGGTTGTACTTGAGGATCGAGTCGAACACCGACAGACGCACGAACGGCTCGCCGAAGTGGAACACCTTGTCGCCGTACGGCACGTCGGTGCTGCCCAGCACCAGTTGCGCCAGTTCACGGAACAGTTCTTCGGTCAGGTCCATGTTGTCTTCGTAGTCGGCGTACGCCTGGTAGAACTCCAACATGGTGAATTCTGGGTTGTGACGAGTCGAAACGCCTTCGTTACGGAAGTTGCGGTTGATCTCGAACACCTTCTCGAAACCACCGACCACCAGGCGCTTCAGATACAGCTCTGGCGCGATACGCAGGAACATTTCCATGTCCAGCGCGTTGTGGTGGGTTTCGAATGGCTTGGCTGCGGCGCCGCCAGGAATGGTCTGCAGCATCGGCGTTTCGACTTCGAGGAAGTCGCGCTTCATCAGGAAGCTGCGGATGTGCGCGATCACTTGCGAACGCACGCGGAAGGTCTGGCGCACGTCTTCGTTGACGATCAGGTCAACGTAGCGCTGACGATAGCGCTGTTCGGTGTCGGTCAGGCCGTGGTGCTTGTCCGGCAGCGGACGCAGCGACTTGGTCAGCAGACGCACGTGGGTCATTTCAACGTACAGGTCGCCCTTGCCGGAACGTGCCAGGGTGCCTTCGGCGGCAATGATGTCGCCCATGTCCCAGGTTTTCACCGCAGCCAGGGTTTCTTCGGACAGGGTTTTACGGTTGACGTAGACCTGAATGCGACCGGTCATGTCCTGAATCACCATGAACGAGCCACGGTTGAGCATGATGCGACCGGCAACCTTGACCGGGATTGCAGCCTCTGCCAGCTCTTCCTTGGTCTTGTCCGCGTACTGTTTCTGCAGAGCATCGCAGTAGTTTTCGCGGCGGAAGTCGTTCGGGAAGGCGTTGCCCTTGGCGCGCTCGGCAGCCAGCTTTTCCTTGCGCAGCGCGATCAGGGAGTTTTCTTCCTGTTGCAGGGCTTGCGGGTCGAGTTGTTGGTCGCTCATGTCTTTAGATATTCCATCAGGTTCGTTGCCCCCGGGCCTTGCGGCCCGGGGATCGCCAGCAGGCTGGCTCCTACAGGGATCGCGTTGCATCAGCGATCCTGTGTGCGTCTTTTACAGCCCCGATTTCAGGCTGGCTTCCAGGTATTCGTCGATATCGCCGTCGAGTACCTTGTCGCAGTCGCTGCGTTCGATGTTGGTACGCAGATCCTTGATCCGCGACGCATCGAGCACGTATGAGCGAATCTGGTGACCCCAGCCGATGTCCGACTTGGTGTCTTCCAGCGCTTGCGACGCGGCGTTGCGTTTCTGCATTTCCTGCTCGTACAACTTGGCCCGCAGCATTTTCATGGCGGTGTCTTTGTTGGCGTGCTGGGAACGTTCGTTCTGGCAGCTGACCACGGTGTTGGTCGGTACGTGGGTGATACGTACGGCCGAGTCGGTGGTGTTTACGTGCTGACCACCGGCACCGGAGGAACGATAGGTGTCGATCCGCAGGTCTGCCGGGTTGATTTCGATTTCCACCTTGTCATCGATCTCTGGCGAGACGAAAACCGCGGAGAACGAGGTGTGGCGACGGTTGCCGGAGTCGAACGGGCTCTTGCGCACCAGACGGTGCACGCCGATCTCGGTGCGCAGCCAGCCAAAGGCGTATTCGCCCTTGATGTGCACGGTCGCACCTTTGATACCGGCGACTTCACCGGCCGACAGTTCCATGATGGTCGCGTCGAAACCGCGTTTATCCGCCCAGCGCAGGTACATGCGCAGGAGGATGTTGGCCCAGTCCTGGGCTTCGGTGCCGCCGGAACCGGCCTGGATGTCCAGGTAGGCGTTGTTCGGGTCCATTTCATGGCTGAACATGCGGCGGAATTCCAGCTTGGCCAGATTTTCCTCGAGACGGGCCAGCTCGGCGACGACATCGCCCACTGCGCCTTCGTCGTTTTCTTCGACGGCCATGTCCAGCAGGTCACGGCAATCGGCCAGACCGCCGTTCAGTTCGTCGAGGGTGTCGACGATCTGCGCCAGCGCAGCGCGCTCGCGGCCCAGTTCCTGGGCGTATTCAGGTTTGTTCCAGACGCTCGGATCTTCAAGCTCGCGATTGACTTCGGTCAGACGCTCATGCTTTTGATCGTAGTCAAAGATACCCCCGAATAGTTTCGGAGCGCTCGGACAGGTCCTTGATGGTGTTCAGGATCGGGTTGATTTCCATGACGGGCAGCACTCGTTGGCGAACTTTTGAAAGCCGGCGAGTATAACGTAATCAGGCTGTCACGGCAGCCCGTCTGGCGGGTGTCGGGGTGATTCACTTGACATTGGCTCGACACATTTAAAATGTGGGAGCGAGCCTGCTCGCGAAGACAGTGCATCAGGCAACATCAATGTCGACTGTGCTGCCGCTTTCGCGAGCAGGCTCGCTCCCACAGGGAATTGCCGTGACCGCAGGTTATTCGATGCCGACCTGGTTACGGCCATTGTTTTTGGCCAGGTACAGGCCACGGTCAGCCGCCGAAATCAGCAACCGGCAATCGCTACCCGCCTGCGGCACCATGGTCGCCAGACCGATACTGATGGTCAAGCTCGCCCCTTCCGCCGGGGTATTGTGCGGAATCTTCAGCGAGGCCACGGTCTGGCGCAGTTTCTCCGCGACCAGCCGCGCGCCGCCCGGCGAGGTGTTCGGCAGCACCAGCACAAACTCCTCACCGCCATAACGCGCCGGCAGATCCGACGGCCGTGCGCTGGCCTCACGGATCGCCGTGGCGACCTTGCGCAGCGCTTCGTCGCCTTCAACGTGGCCAAAGCTGTCGTTGTAGGACTTGAAGTAATCGACGTCGATCATCAACAGCGACAATTGACTCTGTTCCCGCAGCGAGCGGCGCCACTCCAGTTCCAGATACTCGTCGAAGTGGCGGCGGTTGGACAGCCCGGTCAGGCCATCGGAGTTCATCAGCCGTTGCAGCACCAGGTTGGTGTCGAGCAATTGCTGCTGGCTGACGCGCAGCGCGCGGTACGCGGCATCCCGCTGCAGCAAGGTCATGTACGAGCGCGAGTGATAGCGGATGCGCGCCACCAGTTCGATGGTGTCCGGCAGCTTCACCAGATAATCGTTGGCGCCGGCGGAGAACGCCGCGCTCTTGATCAGCGGGTCTTCCTTGGTCGACAGGACGATGATCGGGATGTCTTTGGTCGCCGGATGATTACGGTATTCGCGCACCAGGCTCAGGCCATCGAGGCCGGGCATCACCAGGTCCTGGAGAATCACCGTCGGCTTGATCCGCACCGCTTGGGCAATGGCCTGCTGCGGGTCGGAACAGAAGTGGAAGTCGATGTTTTCTTGATTCGACAGCCCACGGCGCACCGCTTCGCCGATCATCGCCTGATCGTCCACCAACAACACCATGGCGGCGTTTTCGTCGGTTTTAATGTCGTCGATCTGTAAGTCATTCATGGGCGGTCACCTGTGTACTGCGGGGGCCAGGATTGCGGATAAACCTGTTCATTTGGGAAAAATCTCCAGCAATCGTGGCGCTATCTTTTCCAGTGCACGGATTTCAACCGCGGCATCAATCGCCGCGGCGGCCTTGGGCATGCCGTACACCGCACTGCTTTGCTGATCCTGCGCGATGGTCAGGTAACCCTGTTGGCGCATGAGCTTAAGCCCTTGCGCGCCGTCGCGCCCCATACCGGTCAATAAAACCCCGATCGCGTCACCATTCCAATAACTGGCGACACTCTCGAAAAACACGTCGATCGAAGGGCGATAGATCTCGTTGACCGGTTCGGCGGTGTAGGCCAGCGTGCCGTTTTTCAACAGGCGAATATGGTGGTTGGTGCCCGCCAGCAGCACCGCGCCGGCCTGCGGCGGTTCGCCTTCGCGGGCCAGACGCACATCGAGGCCGCTGGCGCTGGCCAGCCATTCGGCCATGCCGGCAGCAAAGACCTGATCGACATGCTGCACCAGCACGATCGCCGCCGAGAAATCCCTGGGCAAGCCTTTGAGCAGCACTTCCAGCGCCGCTGGCCCGCCGGCGGAAGAGCCGATCGCCACCAGTCGCTGACACGACGCAGAGCTGCGTTGGGCCGGCGGTGCCGGCCGGGAACGCGTGGGTTTCTCGCCGATCAGCCAGCCGATATTGAGGATCTTGCGCAGCAACGGCGCCGCCGCTTCCTGGGCGTTGCCGGCGCCGAGAGCCGGGGTATCGACCACGTCCAGGGCGCCATGGCCCATGGCTTCGAAGACCCGGTGCACGTTCTGCTGCCGGTCGACGGTCACTATGACGATCGCGCACGGGGTTTCGGCCATGATCCGGCGGGTGGCTTCGACGCCGTCCATCACCGGCATGATCAGGTCCATCAGGATCAGGTCGGGGGTATTTTCGGCGCACAGTTGCACCGCCTCGGCGCCGTTGCGGGCGACCCAGACCACCTGATGCGCCGGCTCGAAGGCCAGCGCCCGGCGCAGGGCCTCCACCGCCATGGGCATGTCGTTGACGATGGCGATCTTCATGCCCGCGCTCCTCCGATCAGCTCGACCACTGCGTCGAGCAGGGCGTCGTCATGAAAACTGGCTTTGGCCAAATAATAGTCGGCGCCGGCATCGAGGCCACGGCGGCGGTCCTCTTCACGGTCCTTGTACGACACAACCATCACCGGCAGCGATTGCAGGCGGTTGTCGCGGCGCAGCAGGGTGACCAATTCGATGCCGTCCATGCGCGGCATGTCGATGTCGGTGATCAGCAAATCGAAGTCCTCCGAACGCAGCGCGTTCCAGCCGTCCATGCCGTCCACCGCCACCGCGACGTCGTAGCCGCGGTTGAGCAGCAGCTTGCGTTGCAGCTCGCGCACGGTCAGCGAATCGTCGACCACCAGGACCCGCTTGCGCGCCGCCTCGGCGGCCTGATTGCCATGACGGGCGATGCGCTCAAGCCGCCCGGTATTGAGCAGTTTGTCCACCGAACGCAGCATGTCTTCGACGTCGACGATCAGCACCACCGAACCGTCGTCGAGCAACGCGCCGGCGGAGATGTCCTGCACTTTGCCCAGACGCTCATCGAGTGGCAAGACCACCAGCGTGCGCTCGCCAATGAAGCGTTCCACAGCAACGCCATAAACCGCATCACGCTCGCGGATCACCACGACTTTCAGGGTTTCACCACTGTTCTGGCTGGCCGGGCGGTTGAGCAACTGGCTGGCCGCAACCAGCCCGACGTGCTGGCCTTCGTGCCAGAAATGCTGACGCCCCTCGACCTGCACAATGTCTTCCGGCGCCAGATCACACATGCGTTCGATGTGCGCCAGCGGGAAGGCGTACGCCTCTTCGCCAACTTCCACCACCAGACTGCGCACCACCGATAAGGTCAGCGGCACTTCCAGATGAAAGCGACTGCCCTCGCCCGCCGTCTGCTCCAGCACCACGGCCCCGCGCAACTGGCGAACCATGTGTTGAACGGCATCAAGGCCAACGCCCCGCCCGGATACTTCGGTGACGGTGTCGCGCAGGCTGAAACCGGGCAGAAACAGGAAGGTCAGCAGTTCTTCTTCACTCAGCTGCGCAGCGGTTTCGGCTGGGGATAACTGACGCTCGACGATGCTGCGGCGGACCTTCTCCAGGTCGACACCATTGCCGTCATCGCTTAATTCCAGCACCAGCAGACCGGCCTGATGCGAGGCGCGCAGGCGGATCAGGCCTTCTTCCGGTTTGCCCTTGAGCAGGCGCTGCTGCGGGGTTTCGATGCCGTGATCGACGGCGTTGCGCAGCAAATGCGTCAGCGGTGCTTCGAGCTTTTCCAGCACATCGCGATCGACCTGGGTTTTCTCGCCTTCGATCTCCAGCCGTACCTGCTTGCCGAGACTGCGCCCCAGATCCCGGACCATGCGTACCTGCCCGGTAAGCACATCGGCAAAGGGCCGCATGCGGCAGGCCAGCGCCGTGTCGTACAGCACTTGCGCGCGCTGGCTGGCCTGCCAGGCAAACTCGTCGAGTTCGGCGTTTTTCTCACTCAGCAGTTGCTGGGATTCGGCGAGCAAACGGCGCGCGTCTTCCAAGGCCTCCAGCGCCTCCAGACTCAGCGCATGTTCCTTGAGGTGGACGTTGAGGTTTTCCAGCGCCCGCAGGCCGTTGTTCTGCATGCGTTTGAGGCGCTGCATGGTCGCCAGATGCGGCTTGAGGCGCTGGGTTTCCACCAGCGACTTGCTCGACAGATCGAGCAAACTGTTCAGGCGTTCCGCGGTAACCCGCAGCACCCGCTCGCCACTTTCGGTGCTGCGTTTGCTTTTGCGTGGTGCAGGTTCCGGGGAGCCGACCGGGGCTTCGAAAATCGGCGCGGGCGTGGGTTCCAACACGGGCGGTGCTTCAAGCTGCAACTCGGCCATCGGCGGCGCAACGAATGCTGCCGGCGGCGTCGACGGGTCGAGCAAACCCGCCATCAACGCCACATAAGCTTCAATATCGCTCGCTTGCGGCGCATTGGCCGGCGTGGCGATGCGCATCAGCAAATCAGTGCCCTGCAACAAAGCATCGATATGTTCGGGACGCAGTAACAACCGCCCTTCCTGCGCGCTGACCAGACAATCTTCCATGACATGGGCGACGCTGACACCGCTGTCGATGCCGACAATCCGCGCCGCGCCTTTGAGCGAATGCGCCGCGCGCATGCACGATTCCAGTTGATCGGCCTGGGTCGGGTTGCGCTCCAGGGCCAGCAGCCCGGCGCTGAGCACCTGGGTCTGGGCTTCAGCTTCGAGGCTGAACAGCTCAAGCAGCGAGGCGTCGCGCATTTGCTCGGGGGTCATGTGAGGCTCCGGGTCACGGCGGACAGCAGCTGTTCTTCATCCAGCCAACGCAGGCTGCGACCGCGATATTGCAGAACACCACGGGTGTATTTGGCACTGGCTTGCGCTCCGGATTGCGAGGCGGCATCAAGAATGCGCTCATCAATGGCGTGAATGCCGTCGACCTCATCCACCGGCACCACCACCGGCCCGCCATGGGCAGCGATGATCAACATGCGCGGCATGATGCGCGCGCCGCTGGCTGGCGCGGCATTGCCATCCAGATCAAGCAGTTCGACCAGCGACAGACACGCCACCAGCGCGCCGCGCACATTGGCCACGCCGAGCAAGGCTCGCGAGCGCTGGTGCGGCAACGAGTGAATCGCCTGTAGCGGTGCGACTTCGACCAGACTGCGCGTCGCCAGCCCCAGCCATTCTTCGCCGAGACGGAACATCAGCAGCGAGCGGGTTTTCACCTCGCTTTCCACAGCGATCGCTACCGGGTCGCGCTCGTCCTGCTGCAACGCATAACGATCAAGCAGGCGCGTGGCGGCGGCGGAATACACCGAGCAATTGCGGCAATGAATGTGCTCTTCCAGCAGCGGACAGGACTTGTCGCCATGAATGCCGATGCGGTTCCAGCAATCGTCGATGGCCCGGGCGTCTTCGTGGGTGACGTTCAAAGTGTCGGACGGGATCATCGTTTACGCTCACTGTCGGCGGTGCGGCCGCTGCGGGCAGCGCGCTCCTGCAATCGTCTGGCACCCGCCGTATCGCCCTGAGCCTGCAGCAGCGCGGCCAAGTGCATCAACGCTTCGGGGTGTTGCGGTTCAAGGTACAACGCTTTGCGGTAAAAGCCCTGAGCTTCGAGGGTCAGGCCGGCGACGTCGCTGAGCAGGCCGAGCCAGTAAAACACCTGAGCCACCGGTTCATGGCTGCGCAAATACTGGTCGCAAGCGGCGCGGGCCTCGGCACTTTTACCTTCGTTGGCCAGTGTGGCGATGTTGGCCAGCAGGGTCGCGGCGTCCGGGTTGGCGCTTTTGCTAGCGATCGGCAGCGGCGTCACGGCGGCAAACGGTCGATTGCGCACAGGCGCTGGCGGCGTACTGCGTGGCGGTTGGCTGACCGGCACCGCGATGGGTTTGGCTGTCGGCAGCGGTTCGGGGTGCGGCTCGCTGTGGCGGCTGAATGCGAAGGACTGCGGAATACCGATCGAACGCATCCCCAAACGCCCGAGCAGACTGCCCTCGGCCGGGCCGATAAACAGCACGCCATCGAAATGAGTCAGGCGCTTGAGCACCTCAAACACCAGTTTTTGCGTCGGCTGATCGAAATAGATCAGCAGGTTGCGGCAGAACACGAAATCGAACGCCGGCTCACTGGTCAGAAGCGTCGGATCGAGCACATTGCCGACCTGCAAACGCACCTGCTCACGCACGTTCTCATTGACCCGATGGCCCTCCTGCTCAGACGTGAAATGCCGGTCGCGAAAGTCCAGATCCTGGCCGCGAAACGAATTTTTGCCATACAGCGCACGTCGCGCCTTCTCCACCGACAGCGGGCTGACGTCCATGCCGTCGACCTTGAACTGATGCGGCTTGAGCCCGGCATCGAGCAAAGCCATGGCAATCGAATAGGGTTCTTCGCCGGTGGAACACGGCAGGCTGAGAATGCGCAGTGCGCGCATATTGTTCAGTTCGGCGAGACGATTGCGCGCCAGTTTGCCCAGCGTGGCGAAGGATTCCGGATAACGGAAAAACCACGTCTCGGGGACGATCACCGCTTCGATCAGCGCCTGTTGTTCGTCTCGCGAGCCTTGCAGCAGGTGCCAATATTCATCGGCATGCGCCGCTTGCGACAGTGTTGTGCGCTGGCGTACGGCGCGCTCGATGATCGCCGGCCCCACCGAGGTCACATCGAGGCCGATGCGTTCTTTGAGAAAATCGAAAAACCGCTGCTCGCTGCTCATGACTGCGCCTCAAGCTGCGCCGGGTTCAGCGGCGGATCGGGGAACAGCAAGCGGCGCACGGCGTCATCGAGCAAGTCATTGACCCGCACCCACTGCACCAATCCTTGGGCATCTTCGCGCACCGGGCCGAGGTAAGGCGCCTCGCGATTGTCGAGGCCATAAGGCTGAAACTCCTGCGGATGGCAACGCAGGGTGTCGGTGGCCTGTTCGAGAATCAGCCCGAGCCATTGCACTGGCTGCGATTCATCCGGCTGGTAATTGACCAACACCAGACGGGTGCTGGTCCGCGCCTCGGCGGGATGGCCGAAGGTCAATGCGCTGAGGTCGATCACCGGCACCACCGCACCGCGATAGGCAAACACCCCGGCGACCCACTGCGGCGCCCGGGCGATGGGCTTCAACGGCAGGCGCGGCAGCACTTCCGCCACTTCGGTGGCGCGCAAGGCGTAGCGCTCGCTGCCGATGCGAAACTGCAGGAACAACGCCGGCTTCGCCACCTGCGCGGCGCTGCGTTTGGCGAGGATTTCGCTCATCAGACTTTGAATCGCGAAACGCCGCTGCGCAGCCCGACGGCCACCTGGCTCAGTTCGTCGATGGCGAAACTGGCCTGACGCAACGATTCGACCGTCTGGCTGCTGGCGTCGCCCAACTGCACCAACGCGTGGTTGATCTGCTCGGCGCCGGTGGCCTGAGCCTGCATGCCTTCATTGACCATCAACACCCGCGGCGCCAGCGCCTGCACTTGGTGGATGATCTGCGACAGCTGCTCGCCGACCTGCTGCACTTCGGACATGCCACGGCGCACTTCTTCGGAGAATTTGTCCATGCCCATGACACCCGCCGACACCGCTGACTGGATCTCGCGCACCATCTGCTCGATGTCGTAAGTGGCGACAGCAGTCTGGTCCGCCAGACGCCGCACTTCAGTGGCGACCACGGCAAAACCGCGCCCGTATTCACCGGCCTTCTCGGCTTCAATCGCTGCGTTGAGCGACAACAGGTTGGTCTGGTCGGCGACTTTGACGATGGTCACCACCACCTGATTGATGTTGCCGGCCTTCTCATTGAGGATCGCCAGTTTGGCGTTGACCAGATCCGCCGCGCCCATCACCGAATGCATGGTGTCTTCCATGCGCGCCAGGCCTTGCTGACCGGAGCCGGCCAGCACCGAGGCCTGATCGGCGGCGGTGGACACTTCAGTCATGGTGCGCACCAGATCGCGCGACGTGGCCGCAATCTCGCGGGACGTCGCGCCGATTTCGGTGGTGGTCGCGGCGGTTTCGGTGGCGGTGGCTTGTTGTTGCTTGGAGGTGGCAGCGATCTCGGTCACCGAGGTGGTCACCTGCACCGACGAGCGCTGCGCCTGGGACACCAGTGCGGTCAGCTCGGTCATCATGTCGTTGAAGCCGGTTTCCACTGCGCCAAATTCGTCCTTGCGGTCGAGGTTCAAACGCGAACTGAGGTCGCCGGTGCGCATGGTTTCAAGGATCTGCACGATACGGTTCATCGGCGCCATGATTGCGCGCATCAACAACAGGCCGCACAAACCAGCGGCCAGGACGGCGACCAACAGGGAAATGAGCATGCTGACTTTGGCCGCGGCCACAGCGTCATCGATATTGTTCATGGCCTGGTCGGCGACTCTCTTGTTCTCGCCGATGATGTCGTTGAGCTTCATGCGCCCGGAATACCAGGCTGGCGTGAGCTTGTCGTGGAACATCCTGACCGCATCCGCTTCCAGGTTGCGTTTGTGCAGATCAAGCACGGCATCCTGAATCTGGATGTAGGCGTCGTGGTACTTCTCGAAAGCGGCAAACTCGGTACGGTCCTCGTCGGTGGCCATGGTCTTGCGATAGTTGGCCATCTGCTCCTGCAGACGCGCCTCAAACGCCTTGTAATCTGCCGCGTCTTCGCTGGAAATCCCCTGTCCTTCCTTGAGTCCGAGCAGTTCTTGCGTCTGCAGATAACTGTCGACCCAGGCGCCACGGATCATCGAGCTGTAATAGACGCCGGGAATCGCGTCATCACGCACGCTGTTTTCACTGGCCTCGATCTTCAACAGGCGTGAATACGAAACGACGACCATCAGCAACATGATGGCGATAATCACCGCAAAGCTCGCCAAAATACGTTGGCGCAACGTCCAGTTCTTCACAGTGATTCCTCGTGCCTGATCGAAATGCGGGGAGTATAGCCGAGGGCGGTGTTTCATTTATAAGACGCTTTGTAACCCTCGGGCCTGTCCGGCGTGGTTAGCGGGACGGCTCTGGGGTGGGACTGTCCGACAATTGCGGGTGAGCGTGCCAGTGGGGTAATGGCAAAAAGGGGCGATGGATCGGTCATGACTTGTGTCGTGAGGCCGAAAACATCATCGCGAGCAGGCTCCGTGCCCACCGAAAATCTGTGGGAGCGAGCCTGCTCGCGAAGAGGCCGGAACAGTCAGGTCGATATCGTCTGGGCCGGTGTTTTCGCGAGCAGGCTCGCTGCCACAGGGGATTTGCGCTGATTGAAGGACGCCGTCGCTATACAGAGGCCAGCCTGACCTGCTTTTCCAGCTCAACCTTCAGCCCCGGCTCCAGCTTCAACTGTCGCGCCAGTTCATCCAGATAGCTCTTCTCCATGAAGTTCTCCTCATCCACCAGCATCACGCTGGCGATATACATCTCCGCCGCCATTTCCGGCGTGCTCGCGGCGCGGGCGACGTCGGTCGGGTCGAGGGGTTTGTTGAGTTCGGCGTGTAGCCAGTGTTGCAGTTCCTGATCGTTGTCGAGTTTGGTGAATTCGCCTTCGATCAGTTGGCGTTCACGGTCATCGATATGGCCGTCGGCCTTGGCGGCGGCGACCAGCGCCTTGAGGATGGCCTGACTGTGTTGCTCGGCTTGCGCCGGCGGCAAGCGATCGAGGGTCTGCGGTTCGCTTTGTGGAGCAGTGCCCTTCTGGGCGTTGTAGTTGCCGTAAGCCTTGTAGGCCAACACACCCAGCGCCGCGAGGCCGCCATAAATCGCGACTTTACCGCCGACCTTGCGCACTTTCTTGTTACCAAGCAGCAGGCCCATCGCGCCAGCCGCCAGTGCACCGCCGCCGGCACCGGACAGCAGACCACCGAGGCCGCCGGAGCCAGAAGCGCCGCCGAGCAAACCGCCCAGGCCACCGCCGGCCGATTTGTTCTGCGTTCCGCCAGCCTTGTTCTGCAACAGATCCTGGCCAGACTTGAGCAGTTGATCGAGCAATCCACGGGTGTTCATGTTCCGCCTCCAAAACAGGGGTTATCCGGATCTATAAGGCCCTCAGCCTAGTTCGAAAGTGCCCTTGCCCTGTTTGCGAGTGTGCTTCCAGATGTTGCTCGATGCCCCTGTGGCGAGGGAGCTTGCTCCCGCTGGGCTGCGAAGCGGCCCCCAATCCATTATTTCAGACAGACCCAGTTCGCCGGTTTGCGACTGCTGCGCAGCCGAGCGGGAGCAAGCTCCCTCGCCACAAGGAATCCGCAAGTCATACCCTCTAAAAAAACGATATACACTCAGGCCAATCTATAAAAACCGCCCACTGGGTAACCCTCTCATGATGACCCTGCGTCAGATCCGTCACTTCATCGCCGTGGCTGAAACCGGCTCGATCTCCGCCGCCGCGCAAACCGCATTCATATCCCAATCGACCCTGACCCTGGCCATCCAGCAACTGGAAGAAGAAATCGGCGTCAGCCTGTTCAGCCGTCACGCCAAGGGCATGACCCTTACGCATCAAGGTCATCAATTCCTGCGCCAGGCTCACCTGATTCTGGCGACCGTGGATAACGCCAAGCGCAGCCTGCAACAGAGCACCGACCAGGTTGCCGGGCAGTTGATCGTTGGCGTGACCAGCCTGGTCGCCGGATATTATCTGGCGGATTTGCTCACACGATTCCAACGCGCCTATCCCAATGTCGAGATCCGCGTGATGGAAGACGAGCGGCCCTATATCGAGCATTTGCTGGTCAGCGGCGAGATCGATGTCGGCGTGCTGATTCTGTCCAACCTCGAAGATCGCCACGCCCTGCAGACTGAAGTGCTGACCCACTCGCCACACCGGTTGTGGCTGCCGGCCCAGCACCCGTTGCTGGAACATGACAGCATCAACCTCGCCGACGTCGCCCGCGAGCCGTTGATTCAGCTCAACGTCGATGAGATGGATCGCAATGCTCAACGTTTATGGCGTGGCGCCGGGCTGCAACCGAAGATCACCCTCAGAACCGCCTCCACCGAAGCCGTGCGAAGTCTGGTCGCCGCCGGTCTCGGCGTGTCGATCCAGCCAGACATGACCTATCGCCCATGGTCACTGGAGGGCGACATCATCGAAGCGCGACCCATCGCCGACCTTAACCAGACCCTCGACGTCGGCCTTGCCTGGCGCCGTGGCACCGCGCGCCCGGCGCTGGTCGACCCATTCCTGACCGTGGCCCGCGAACAACCCCACGGCGGACGCAAGCCATCTATTTAATCGAATGGCACCTTCAGTATTTAGAATTTGTCGACCTCGGAGCCGCGCACTAGTCTTGCTGCATCTATAAGACGGTCGGCTCCCGGGCACGGGAGCAACAATGGCCACACAAGAAAAGAGATCGCGGAAAATGGCTGGCGCGCAAACCCCGATGTGTACTGCGTTGTTGATCGATGGCGAACTGGTCGCCGGGCAGGGTTTTGTCGAACCGATCCTCAACCCGGCCACCGGGGAAATCCTCACCCACATTGCCGAGGCCAGCACCGAGCAAGTCGAAGCCGCCATCCTCGCCGCCCACCGCGCCTTTGCCGAATGGTCGCGCACCACGCCGCAGCAACGTTCGAACCTGTTGCTGGATATCGCCAACGCCGTTGAACAACATGCCGACCACCTCGCCCGCCTCGAATCGCTGAACTGCGGCAAGCCGTTGCACCTGGCGCGTCAAGACGATTTGACGGCGACCGTCGATGTGTTCCGTTTCTTCGCCGGCGCCGTGCGTTGCCAGACCGGTCAGCTCAGCGGCGAATACCTGCCGGGCTATACCAGCATGGTGCGTCGCGATCCGATTGGCGTGGTCGCCTCGATTGCGCCGTGGAATTACCCGATCATGATGGCCGCGTGGAAAATCGCCCCGGCCCTCGCCGCCGGCAACACGCTGGTGTTCAAACCCTCCGAACACACGCCGCTGTCGATCCTCGCCCTGGCACCCGCACTGGCCGAAATCCTCCCGCGCGGGGTGATCAACATCATCTGCGGTGGTGGCGAAGGCGTCGGCAGCCATTTGGTTGGCCACGCCAAGGTGCGCATGGTGTCGCTGACCGGCGATATCGTCACCGGGCAGAAAATCCTCCAGGCCGCCGCGAAAACCCTGAAACGCACGCACCTCGAACTCGGCGGCAAAGCCCCGGTGATTGTCTGCAACGACGCCGATATTCAAGCCGTGGTCGAAGGCGTGCGCACTTACGGTTACTACAACGCCGGGCAGGACTGCACCGCTGCCTGCCGGATTTACGCGCAGGCCGGGATTCACGACAAATTGGTCGCCGAACTCGGCGCGGCCGTCAGCAGCCTGCGCTTCGCCGGCAAACGTGATGCCGACAACGAGATCGGCCCGCTGATCAGCACCCGTCAGCGCGACCGCGTCGCCAGTTTTGTCGAGCGCGCCCTCGGCCAGCCGCACATCGAACGTGTGACCGGTGCGGCGGTGCATTCCGGCGCCGGTTTCTACTATCAACCGACGCTGCTCGCCGGTTGCAAACAGAGCGACGAAATCGTCCAGCGCGAAGTGTTCGGTCCGGTGGTCACCGTGACCCGTTTCGACGAACTCGCACAAGCGGTCGACTGGGCCAACGACTCCGAATACGGCCTCGCCTCGTCGGTGTGGACACAGAATCTGGACAAGGCCATGCAGGTTGCCGCGCGCTTGCAGTACGGCTGCACGTGGATCAACAGCCATTTCATGCTGGTCAGCGAAATGCCTCACGGCGGGCTGAAACGTTCGGGTTACGGCAAAGACTTATCCACTGATTCGCTGCAGGACTACAGCGTGGTGCGGCACATCATGGCCCGCCACGGCCAGCATCTCTGACTACGCTAATAACAAGCCGCCAACGGCATGCTTCACCGCGTTCACAACTGCCCCGACCATAATTTAAAGAAGAGGGTTCAACCATGTTCGTGCACAAGACCGCACTGTTCAGTGCAATCACCACGGCCCTGCTGGCCAGCGCCAGCCTTTCAGCCGCCGAGCCACTGAAGGCTGTCGGCGCTGGCGAAGGTCAGCTGGATATCGTTGCGTGGCCGGGTTACATCGAACGTGGCGAGAGCGACAAGGCCTACGACTGGGTGACCGGTTTCGAAAAAGAAACCGGCTGTAAGGTCAATGTGAAGACGGCGGCGACCTCGGACGAAATGGTCAGCCTGATGGCCAAGGGCGGTTACGACCTGGTCACCGCGTCGGGCGATGCGTCGTTGCGGTTGATCGTCGGCAAGCGTGTGCAACCGATCAACACTGCGTTGATCCCGAACTGGAACACCCTCGACCCACGCTTGAAAGATGCACCGTGGTACGTGGTCAACCAGCAGACTTACGGCACTCCGTACCAGTGGGGTCCGAACGTGCTGATGTACAACACCAACGTGTTCAAGACCGCGCCGACCAGTTGGAACGTGGTGTTTGCCGCGCAGGATCTGCCCGATGGCAAGCCGAACAAGGGCCGCGTGCAGGCCTATGACGGCCCGATCTACATCGCCGACGCGGCGTTGTATCTGAAATCGACCAAGCCTGAACTGGGTATCAAGGATCCGTATCAACTGACCGAAGATCAATACAAAGCCGTGCTCGATCTGTTGCGCGCGCAGCAGCCGCTGATCCATCGCTACTGGCACGACACCACGGTGCAGATGAGTGACTTCAAAAACGAAGGCGTGGTCGCCTCCAGCGCCTGGCCGTATCAGGTCAACGGCTTGATGAACGAGAAACAGCCGATTGCTTCGACCATTCCCAAAGAAGGCGCCACTGGCTGGGCTGATACCACCATGCTCCACGCCGAGGCCAAGCACCCGAACTGCGCGTACAAGTGGATGGACTGGTCGCTGAAGCCGAAGGTCCAGGGTGATGTGGCGGCGTGGTTCGGTTCGTTGCCGGCGGTACCGGCGGCGTGCAAGGAGAGCGAATTGCTCGGCGCGGAAGGTTGCAAGACCAACGGTTTCGACCAGTTCGACAAGATCGCCTTCTGGAAAACCCCGCAGGCTGAGGGCGGCAAGTTTGTGCCGTACAGCCGCTGGACCCAGGATTACATCGCGATCATGGGCGGCAGGTAAGCCCCTTCAAGATCAAAAGATCGCAGCCTTCAGCAGCTCCTACACCGACCGCGAGCACCGAAAATTCAGCGTCCGGCACACATCCTGTAGGAGCTGCCGAAGGCTGCGATCTTTTCGACGCAACACCTGATCATTCTTTGAAAGCCTGCTTTACCGGAGCACCGCACCATGACGCTTGCAGTCCAGTTCACCAACGTTTCCCGGCAGTTCGGCGAAGTGAAGGCCGTTGACCGGGTTTCCATCGATATCCAGGACGGCGAGTTCTTTTCCATGCTCGGCCCTTCCGGCTCGGGCAAAACCACCTGCCTGCGCCTGATCGCCGGGTTCGAACAACCGAGCGCCGGCTCAATTCGCATTCACGGCGCCGAAGCGGCCGGTCTGCCGCCGTATCAACGTGACGTAAACACCGTATTCCAGGATTACGCGCTATTCCCGCACATGAACGTCCTCGATAACGTCGCCTACGGCTTGAAGGTCAAAGGTGTCGGCAAAACCGAACGGCACAAACGCGCTGAAGAGGCTCTGGACATGGTCGCCCTCGGCGGTTACGGCGCACGCAAACCGGTGCAGTTGTCCGGCGGTCAGCGCCAGCGGGTGGCCCTCGCCCGCGCCTTGGTCAATCGTCCGCGCGTGTTGTTGCTCGATGAACCTTTGGGTGCGCTCGATTTGAAACTGCGCGAACAGATGCAAAGCGAACTGAAGAAGCTGCAACGCCAGCTCGGCATCACGTTCATCTTCGTCACCCACGATCAAACCGAAGCGCTGTCGATGTCCGACCGCGTCGCCGTGTTCAACAAGGGCCGTATCGAACAGGTCGACACGCCGCGCAATCTGTACATGAAACCCACCACCACTTTCGTCGCCGAATTTGTCGGTACCTCGAACGTGATTCGTGGCGATCTGGCGCGTCAGCTCAGCGGTCACCCGCAGCCGTTTTCGATCCGTCCGGAACACGTGCGGTTTGCCGAAGGCCCGTTGGCCAGCCACGAGATTGAAGTCAGCGGATTGCTCCACGACATTCAATATCAAGGCAGTGCAACGCGCTATGAACTGACGCTGGAAAACGGCCAGACCCTGAGCATCAGCCACGCCAATAATCAGTGGATCGACAGCAGCGCACAGCACCAGACCGGCCAGCGTCTGAGTGCGCGCTGGGCACGGGAAGCGATGGTTCCGCTGCACGACACCGTTGCCGGCGGGGTGTGACATGAGCACGCTCGCGATGACTCCATCACCGCCGTTGCGTAGGTTTTCCAACCTGCTCTATCGCAAGCCGAACCTGTATTTGTCGATGCTGCTGGTGCCGCCACTGCTGTGGTTTGGCGCGATCTATCTCGGCTCGTTGCTGGTGCTGTTGTGGCAAGGCTTCTACACCTTCGACGACTTCACCATGGCGGTCACTCCGGACCTGACCCTGGCGAACTTTGCCGCGCTGTTTCAGCCGTCGAACTTCGACATCATCCTGCGCACGCTGAGCATGGCCATCGTCGTGTCGATCGCCAGCGCCATCGTCGCCTTCCCGATCGCCTACTACATGGCGCGCTACACCACCGGAAAGACCAAGGCGTTTTTCTACATCGCAGTGATGATGCCGATGTGGGCCAGTTACATCGTCAAGGCTTACGCGTGGACGTTGCTGCTGGCCAAGGGCGGTGTGGCGCAATGGTTCGTGCAGCACTTGGGACTGGAGCCGGTACTGCAGTTCATTCTGGGGATTCCCGGGGTGGGCGGCAGCACCTTATCGACCTCGCACCTGGGGCGGTTCATGGTGTTCGTTTACATCTGGCTGCCGTTCATGATCCTGCCGATTCAGGCATCGCTGGAGCGTCTGCCGCCGTCGCTGTTGCAGGCTTCAGCCGACCTTGGCGCCAAGCCGCGCCAGACCTTTATGCAGGTGATCTTGCCGCTGTCGATTCCGGGCATAGCGGCGGGATCGATCTTCACGTTTTCGCTGACGCTGGGCGACTTCATCGTGCCGCAACTGGTCGGGCCGCCGGGGTACTTCGTCGGCAGCATGGTGTACGCGCAGCAAGGGGCGATCGGCAACATGCCGATGGCGGCGGCGTTCACGCTGGTGCCGATTGTGTTGATCGCGGTTTACCTGTCCATCGTCAAACGTCTGGGGGCCTTCGATGCGCTCTGAGAAAGCCTCTATTGGCCTGAAAATCGCAGCCTGGGGCGGGTTGGTGTTTCTGCACTTCCCGATCCTCATCATCTTTCTTTACGCCTTCAACACCGAGGAAGCGGCGTTCAGCTTTCCGCCTAAAGGCTTCACGCTGCACTGGTTCAGCGTGGCGTTTTCGCGGCCGGATGTTTTGGAGGCGATCAAGCTCTCGCTGCAGATCGCTGCTATCGCAACGTTGATTGCGATGGTGCTCGGCACGTTGGCTTCGGCGGCGTTGTACCGCCGCGACTTCTTCGGCAAGCAGGGCATTTCGCTGATGCTGATTTTGCCGATTGCGCTGCCGGGGATCATCACCGGGATCGCGCTGCTGGCAACCTTCAAGACGCTGGGGATCGAGCCGGGGATGTTCACCATCATCGTCGGCCACGCGACCTTCTGCGTGGTGATCGTCTACAACAACGTCATCGCCCGCCTGCGCCGTACCTCGCACAGCCTGATCGAAGCCTCGATGGACCTCGGCGCCGACGGCTGGCAGACCTTTCGCTACATCATCCTGCCGAACCTCGGCTCGGCGTTGCTGGCCGGCGGCATGCTGGCGTTTGCGCTGTCGTTCGACGAAATCATCGTCACCACGTTTACCGCCGGGCATGAACGCACGTTGCCGTTGTGGCTGCTCAATCAGCTGAGCCGGCCACGGGATGTGCCGGTGACCAACGTCGTCGCCATGCTGGTGATGATGGTGACCATGTTGCCGATCCTCGGCGCGTATTACCTGACGCGGGGTGGCGAAAGCGTCGCCGGTAGTGGCGGCAAATAACCGAATAACTGAAGAAACCGGATTCCCCTGTAGGAGCTGCCGAAGGCTGCGATCTTTTGATCTTGACCTTCAAAGCAACATCAAAAGATCGCAGCCTTCGGCAGCTCCTACGGGGTCCGGTTTCGGCAGAAAAATAATAGATTCGAAGAGGACAAAACCATGCAAACCAAACTCTTGATCAACGGCCAACTGGTCAACGGCGAAGGCCCGGCGCAACCGGTGCTCAACCCTTCGCTTGGCGAAGTCCTGGTAGACATCAACGAAGCCAGCGAAGCCCAGGTCGATGCCGCCGTGCGCGCTGCCGACAACGCCTTCGCCGACTGGTCGCAAACCGCGCCGAAAGACCGCTCGCTGCTGCTGCTCAAACTCGCCGACGCCATCGAAGCCCACGGCGAAGAACTGGCCAAACTGGAATCCGACAACTGCGGCAAACCCTACAGCGCCGCGCTCAATGACGAGATCCCGGCGATTGCCGACGTGTTCCGTTTCTTCGCCGGCGCCAGCCGTTGCATGAGCGGTTCGGCGGCGGGCGAATACCTGCCCGGCCATACCTCGATGATCCGCCGCGATCCGGTCGGCGTGATCGCCTCCATCGCGCCGTGGAACTATCCGCTGATGATGGTTGCCTGGAAGATCGCTCCAGCATTGGCCGCCGGTAATACCGTGGTGCTCAAGCCGTCGGAACAAACCCCGCTGACCGCGTTGCGTCTGGCCGAACTGGCGTCGGAAATCTTCCCGGCCGGTGTCCTCAATCTGGTGTTTGGCCGCGGTCCTACCGTGGGCAGTCCATTGGTTACGCACCCGAAAGTGCGCATGGTCTCGCTGACTGGCTCGATCGCCACCGGTTCGAACATCATTTCCAGCACCGCCGACAGCGTCAAACGCATGCACATGGAGCTGGGTGGCAAGGCGCCGGTGATCATTTTCGATGACGCCGATATCGATGCTGCAGTGGAAGGTATTCGCACCTTTGGTTTCTACAACGCTGGGCAGGATTGCACCGCTGCGTGCCGGATCTATGCGCAGCAGGGCATTTACGACAAGTTTGTCGAGAAGCTCGGCGCGGCGGTCAGCAGCATCAAGTATGGCTTGCAGGATGATCCGTCGACTGAACTGGGGCCGTTGATCACTGCGCAACATCGCGATCGTGTTGCCGGGTTTGTCGAGCGTGCTGTGGCACAGCCGCACATTCGCTTGATCACTGGTGGCAAGGCTGTTGAAGGCAACGGCTTCTTCTTCGAACCGACGGTGCTGGCCGATGCGCAGCAGGACGACGAAATCGTCCGTCGCGAAGTGTTTGGGCCGGTGGTTTCGGTGACCAAATTCACTGATGAAGCGCAGGCGCTGGAGTGGGCCAACGAATCGGACTACGGCCTCGCTTCCTCGGTGTGGACCGCGGATGTAGGACGTGCGCATCGCCTATCGGCACGCTTGCAATACGGCTGCACCTGGGTGAACACGCACTTCATGCTGGTCAGCGAAATGCCCCATGGCGGTCAGAAACTGTCCGGTTACGGCAAGGACATGTCCATGTATGGGTTGGAGGACTACACCACGGTTCGGCATGTGATGTTCAAGCATTAAAAAAGCATCGCGAGCAGGCCTGGTTTATATGTGGATTGGCAAGCCGTATGACCATGGGAAGGCGCCGGCTGGGGATGCCTGGAAGGTGAGTCGCTAAGAGTTTTTGACCTCGGCACCGACAAGGTGCCGGGGTTCAGGAAAGCCGAGAAAAACCATCAAAAAGAAAGCTCTGCCTGATCGTGTTTCAGCAAGGAAATACGATCGAACAATTTGATTTTTTCGTTGGCTTTTTGCTTGGCGTGATCGGACATGAATGCAATCAACTCTTCTAGCTGACTGACGTCTCCGACGACTTTGAATTCCTTTTCCTTGTTGACGAAAACAAGCGACTTCTTCTTTCTCGACAACAATTCAATGACATTGCTGAGCGTACCGGTGCTCTTTGCATCCCAGATCATCAAGCCGTAGTCGGCTGCTTCGGCCATGACGACGTCTTTCTCGGTGAAGAAAGCTCTCGACCCTTTAGAATGTTTGGAGTCGACTGTTCTGGCGGGCCACTGCCCAAGGTTATTCCGCGGCGTTGAACCACTGCAGAACACCGTGGTTCTGGATCGTTCGAGGCTCAACAGGTACTCCTGAATGGAGGTATCGGCCCCCCCTGCATCACCCACCACCACCTCAAAATCAGACGCAACGATATTATTGATACGCTCTTTAACCTTCGGATCAAGGTTCTTGATATTGATAGAGCCGGCAATAAATACAGTGGTCATTGAGTTCAAATCATCTGCAGCGCTTCTAGAGATTCATATGAATAACGGAAAAAATGCCGGTCAGGATGAGCTCACCGTCATCAGTGCAAAATCAGGCATTTCCTACAGATACGGCCTTCTTGAAAAAGCCCCATTTCCTACGCTGTGCGTCGAAAGAGTAGACTTGTCGCCGCAAGCGCCTGACCGATAGGCTTCATCCCGTCGCTGTTAATTCAGCGACCCGGGGTCGAAGCCGGAACATCATCAACATGACGCTCTGCGCCCACCATAGAAACCCAGGCATTTCTGTCTGTCAGTTTCGCTTTATGGCGGGCCGTGTGGCGCGGGCCTCTCGGCTTACATGTTGATCGAGAATGTTCCGACTTCGAACGCCGCACGGTTCGCCACCCAGATCTTTCGAAGGATTCGTGGCGGCTCTCATTTCAACATGGAGTCAGAAATGCATACGTCAAATTCAGCTGAAACACACTCGCACTTCACCCCCACCATCTTCACCCGCCATAACCGCTTCCTCCACGCCTTCATGCAAGATCACGAAGCCTGGTTCTGCGTCCAGGATCTCGGTCGTCTGATGGGCTATCCGCTGAACGAACGCCTCACTCTGAAACTCGATCCCGACCAGCGTCGCAATGTCCTCCTGCGCAAGGACGGCGAAATCGTCGACTGCGCGATGGTCAGCGAATCCGGCCTGTTCGCCCTGCTCGTTCATCACTTCGTCCCGGAAAACCGTTACCTGCGCCAATGGCTGAGCCATGAAGTCATCCCGATGCTGCGCGAAAGCCAATCAAACCCTGCAGAAAACCACCCGAGCCTGAGTTCGATGCGTTGGGCGGGCGTCACCGTGCCGTTGCTGCACTGGCAACAGCAGGCGTGGGTCAAATGGCGGGATGTGCCGGAGTTGATGCACGGCCAGCGGCCGTATCCGGTTTCAGGAGCCTGTAGCTGAAGTCCATTCAATAAAAAAACCTGTGGCGAGGGAGCTTACTCCCGCTGGGTCGCGCAGCGGCCCCTCTACAAAAAGCAGGGGACTGCTGCGCAGTCCAGCGGGAGCAAGCTCCCTCGCCACAGGTCCAGCGTTTAAACCTCTAGACGAGTTGTTTTGCAGATGAGATCGCCAATCACTGAAATGTCCCACGTTCTAGAAGTCATCCCAAGTGATGAGTTCTTCGCAGAGTGTTACCTAAAGCAAATCAGCGTAGCCATGCGCCAGGAAGCAATAAAAGTTGGCATCGCCGATGCCGACGCAGGCAATTTGATTGACCTGGCCACCGTAAAAGCCAAATGGCTTTCACAGTGCCCACCCCAGCGTTAAAACCGCGAAACACTCCGCATCGCATCCACCAGATACCTCATCGCAATCCGGTCATTCTCCGAAAGCTCCCGATAACGCTCCACCAGCTTCACTTCGTCAGAGCTGAGCCGACGTCTTTTGCGGCCGCTGCCGAGGCAGGGAAAGATGCCCAGCATGTCGGTGATACCTTGTATTTTTGCCATGGACGATGTCCTTCTCTAATACGTCAAAGAACTGCTAAACCACCACATCGCCCTGCCCCTTACAGCAGTGTCGTGTGCCTTACCGGCTCTTTTGGCTGCACCGGTCATGCCCATAGAATAGAAATTAAATCGGCGCTGAAAAGCGGTTTTTAGAGTAATTAGTCGAAAAAAGCAGATATGCCGTGTAAATCAGAACGCCCTGTCAGATTTTTAACCGACATGTCTTGTTTCATTGACACACTTACGCGGTGAATCAACGAATTTTGCATTGCGAGCGAACCGTTTAAGCTAGCGGGCATCTGTTAATAGTCCGTTGCGTTTGGCCGAAGGCTTGTCCGAACCGTTATTTCTGATCCAGCACGTGCCAGGAACGGCGCGGGATTGCACACGACAGGTTGTATTTATGCACCGCAGGAATTTGCTCAAAGCGTCCATGGCCATTGCGGCTTACACCGGTCTTTCGGCCACCGGCCTGCTGGCCACCCGTGCCTGGGCGGCCAATGGCGGCGCTGCCGATGGTGAGGCGCAGGCGTTCGACTTCGAAGCGCTGAAGCGCCAGGCCAAGCAACTGGCCGGCAACGCTTATCAGGACACCAAACAGGTGCTGCCGCCGACACTGGCGACCATGACCCCGCAGAACTTCAACGCGATCCGCTACGACGGCGAGCATTCGCTGTGGAAGGAGAACAAGGGCCAACTGGACGTGCAGTTCTTCCATGTCGGCATGGGGTTCCGTCAGCCGGTGCGCATGTACAGCGTCGATCCCAAGACCCGCACCGCCCGCGAGGTGCATTTCCGCCCGGCGCTGTTCAACTATGAGAACACTTCGGTCGACACGCAGCAGTTGAAAGGCGATCTGGGTTTCGCCGGCTTCAAACTGTTCAAGGCGCCGGAACTGGATCGCCATGACGTGGTGTCGTTCCTCGGCGCCAGTTATTTCCGCGCGGTGGATGCGACTGGCCAATATGGCCTCTCCGCTCGCGGCCTGGCGATCGACACTTACGCCAAGAAGCGCGAAGAATTCCCCGACTTCACCAAGTTCTGGTTCGAGACCCCGGACCAAAACGCCACGCGTTTTGTCGTCTACGCGCTGCTCGACTCGCCGAGCGCGACCGGCGCCTATCGCTTCGACATCGATTGCCAGGCCGAGCGCGTGGTGATGGAAGTCGACGCACACATCAATGCGCGCACCGCCATCGAACAACTGGGCATCTCGCCGATGACCAGCATGTTCAGCTGCGGCACCCACGAGCGCCGCATGTGCGACACCATTCACCCGCAAATCCACGACTCGGATCGCCTGGCGATGTGGCGCGGCAATGGCGAGTGGATCTGCCGTCCGCTGAACAACCCGGCGACCCTGCAGTTCAACGCGTTTGCCGACACCGATCCGAAGGGTTTCGGTCTGGTACAGACCGATCATGAATTCGCCAACTATCAGGACACCGTCGACTGGTACAGCAAGCGCCCGAGCCTGTGGGTAGAACCGACCACCGCGTGGGGCGAAGGCTCGATCGATCTGCTGGAAATCCCGACCACCGGCGAGACCCTCGATAACATCGTGGCGTTCTGGACACCGAAAAAACCGGTGGCTGCCGGGGATTCGCTGAACTATGGCTACAAGCTTTACTGGAGCGCGCTGCCACCCGTGGGCACGCCGTTGGCCCGCGTACACGCGACCCGTTCCGGCATGGGCGGCTTCACCGAAGGCTGGGCGCCGGGCGAGCATTACCCGCCGGTCTGGGCGCGTCGTTTTGCCGTGGATTTCACTGGTGGCGGTCTGGATCGACTGCCGCAGGGCACCGGGATTGAACCGGTAGTGACGTGCTCGAACGGCAAGGTGCAGGACTTCAGCGTGCTGGTGCTGGATGACATCAAGGGTTACCGGATCCTGTTCGACTGGTACCCGACCAATGACAGCGTGGAGCCGGTGGAACTGCGCCTGTTTATCCGCACCAATGACCGCACGCTGAGCGAGACGTGGTTGTACCAGTACTTCCCGCCGGCGCCGGATAAGCGTAAATACCCTTGAGGGTTATGTAGCACCTGATTGGGCCTCATCGCGAGCAGGCTCACTCCTACAGTTGATCTGTGTCGAACACGTATTTTGTGAACGACACATGCCCCTTGTAGGAGTGAGCCTGCTCGCGATAGCGTCCGACCAGGCAGCGCAACGACAAGCAGACAAAACAAAGCCCCGGCCATCACTGACCGGGGCTTTTTGCTTCACCGCAACTCACTCAATCGCGCAAATCCGACTCATGAATCGGCTGATCCCGGTGAGTCGCGCGCTGATACTGCGCCGGCCACACCGCTTTGCGCCCCCCCAGATCATCGTCGGCATGCAGCGGCCAGTACGGATCACGCAGTAGCTCCCGAGCGAGGAAGATGATGTCAGCCTGACAGGTGCGCAGAATGTGCTCGGCCTGCGCCGGCTCGGTAATCATTCCCACGGTGCCGGTGGCAATGCCTGACTCTTTGCGTACGCGTTCGGCGAAGCGGGTTTGATAGCCCGGCCCGACCGGGATTTCTGCGTTGGCCGCCGTCCCGCCCGACGACACATCGATCAGATCCGCGCCAAGGGTGTGCAGGCGTCGCGCCAGCTCCACGGTTTCATCCGGGTTCCAGCCGTCCTCCACCCAGTCAGTTGCCGACACACGGACAAACACCGGCAATTCCTCAGGCCAGACCGCCCTCACCGCTTCGGTGACTTGCAGCACCAGACGAATGCGGTTTTCAAACGAACCGCCGTATTGATCACGACGCTGGTTGCTCAACGGCGAAAGAAACTGATGCAGCAGATAACCATGCGCCGCGTGCACTTCAACCACGCTGAAACCCGACTTCAGCGCGCGTTTGGCGGCGTCGACGAAGGCCTGAATGACCTCGGCGATCTGCCCTTCATCCAGCTGTTTCGGTTGCATGTGTTGCGGATCGAAAGCAATCGGCGACGGCCCGACCGGGGTCCAGCCGCCATCATCGGGTTTGACGCTGCCGTGCTTGCCGATCCACGGCCGATGGGTGCTGGCCTTGCGCCCGGCATGGGCCAGTTGAATGCCGGCGACGGCGCCCTGGGCGGTGATGAAGCGAGTGATGCGTTGCAGCGGTTCGATTTGTTCGTCGTTCCACAAGCCAAGGTCTTCGGCGGTGATCCGCCCATCGGCGGTGACCGCCGTGGCTTCGGTAAATACCAGACCCGCGCCACCTACCGCGCGGCTGCCGAGGTGTACCAGATGCCAGTCGTTAGCGAGGCCGTCGACGCTGGAGTATTGGCACATCGGTGACACGGCGATGCGGTTGGGCAGCGTCAGTTGGCGCAGGGTGAAGGGTTCAAGCAGCAGACTCATGGGGCACCTCTCAAATCAGTGGGCAGGCTCCAGGGTTCTGTTTGAATAGTCGACGAGTGACAGAAAAAGGTGCAGCACCCGCCCCCGCGGGCAAAAAATTCGACAAGACGTCACAAGGCCAATCAAGCAGTGCTTAGAGCCTAGTCGACAACCGGGGATGAGGGAGGGTTCAGAGTAATTCTGTGTGTGAAAGTCCGCCTTCGCGAGCAGGCTCGCTCCCACAAGGACAACACCGTACCTGTGGGAGCGAGCAGGCTCGCGAAGGGCTTAGCGCGGTTCGATGTGGGCAATCATCAACTGAACGGTCTCATTACCGCGAAACTCGTTAACGTCGAGCTTGTAAGCCAGTTCAACCCACTGAATCGTCGGATTCGGCCAGATATCACGGTCAATGCCAAAGGCGATACCGTCCAGCTTCACCGAGCCACACTCGCTCTTCAGCACCACCTTCAGATGCCGCTCGCCGACCACCCGCTGTTCGACCAACTGAAACACCCCATGAAACAGCGGTTCCGGGAAATGCTGCCCCCAGGGCCCGGCATGGCGCAGGGCGCGCGCCAGTTCGAGGTGGAATTCTTCAACCGCCAGCGTGCCGTCCGAGAGCATGCGCCCGGTCAGGTCTTCCTCGCGAAGCTGCCTACGCACTTCAGCGTCAAATGCTTCGGCGAACAGCGCAAAGTTCTCCTGCGGCAAGGTCAGGCCCGCCGCCATCGCGTGGCCACCGTACTTGGCAATCAGGTTTGGATGCTGCGCCGCCACCACGCTCAAGGCATCACGAATGTGGAAGCCTTGCACCGAGCGCCCGGAGCCCTTGAGCAAACCATCACCCGCATCGGCAAAGGCAATGGTCGGACGGAAATAACGCTCTTTCATCCGCGACGCGAGAATGCCGATCACGCCCTGATGCCACTCCGGATCGAACAGGCACAGCCCAAACGGCATCGACTCCACCGGCAAGTCCTTGAGCTGCGCCAGCGCTTCACGCTGCATGCCCTGCTCGATGGATTTTCGATCCTGGTTCATGCCGTCCAGTTGCGCGGCCATTTCCCGGGCCAGGTTGGCGTCGGCGGTGAGCAGGCATTCGATGCCCAGGCTCATGTCATCTAGACGCCCGGCGGCGTTCAGGCGCGGGCCGACGATAAACCCCAGATCCGTGGAGGTAATGCGTGCAGCGTCGCGCTTGGCCACTTCAAGGATCGCTTTGATCCCCGGCCGGGCGCGACCGGCGCGAATCCGCTCGAGGCCCTGATGCACCAGAATCCGGTTGTTGGCGTCCAGCGGCACCACGTCGGCGACGCTGCCCAGCGCCACCAGATCAAGCAGTTCGCCAATGTTCGGCTGCGGCTTGTTCTCGTACCAGCCAAGACTGCGCAAACGCGCGCGCAATGCCATCAATACATAAAAAATAACGCCGACGCCGGCCAGTGCCTTGCTCGGGAATTCGCAACCGGGCTGGTTCGGGTTGACCAGCGCATCGGCCAACGGCAGCTCATCGCCGGGCAAGTGGTGGTCGGTGATCAGTACTTTGAGCCCATGACGTTTGGCGGCCGCCACGCCTTCGACGCTGGAGATGCCGTTGTCGACCGTAACCAGCAAATGCGGTTCGCGGGTCATCGCGACTTCGACGATTTCCGGGGTCAGGCCGTAGCCATATTCGAAGCGGTTCGGCACCAGATAATCGACGTGCGCCGCGCCCAACAAACGCAAACCGAGCATGCCGACGGTACTGGCCGTCGCCCCGTCCGCGTCGAAGTCGCCGACGATGAGGATGCGCTGGCGTTGCTCCAGCGCCGTCACCAGCAGGTCTACCGCTGCGTCGATGCCCTTGAGCTGCTGGAACGGGATCAACCGCGCCAGGCTCTTGTCCAGTTCCGCCTCGGACTGCACGCCCCGCGCCGCGTACAAACGGGTCAGCAAAGGTGGCAGGTCACCGAGAAACGGCAGAGTGGCAGGCAGTTGACGAGGTTCGATACGCATGGGGTGACGGAGACTTCTCTTGATTACGTGGGATTATTGCGGTGGTGACGCAGGATCAGCCGCGCTCACCTTGCAGCCATTGCAACTGGACTTCGTGCTGACCACGGTCGTCGGTGACGAAGATCGTCCCTTCGCTGATCATCACGTCCCACTTGATAACGCGGGGCATGTCCTTGGCCAGGGTTTCCAGTACTTCTTGCGGGACCGCAGCGATGTTGACGTTTTTCAGGTTCTTGATCGCCGGAATCACCTTGGTTTCCCAGACACGCAGGCTGCCGTAGGCCAGCAGGCTGGTGCGCTCGGTGCGGCGCGAGCACCAGGTCAGACGATCGGCGTCTGGCTGGCCGACTTCAATCCAGTGCAGGACACGGTCATCCAGGCTCTTTTCCCACAGCGCAGGTTCATCCACGTCTGACAGACCGCGACCAAACGACAACTGCTCGTTGTACCAGAGCGCGTAGGCCAGCAGTCGCACGGTCATGCGCTCTTCGGTTTCCGAAGGATGACGGGCGATGGTCTGCTTGACGCTCTCGTAGACACTGCGGTCGAGGTCGGTGAGGTTCAGTTCAAATTTGTAGGTAGTGGACGGCTGGGCCATGAACGGGCTTCTTGATACGAGGAAAGTCGGCAAGTCTAACCGATGCGGTAGGCAATCATCGAATTGATGGCGATCAAGCTGCGCCGTCTGACAGCCGGCTATGTTAAAACGCTGTATCCGCACAGCCTTGTCCTACAGGATTCAGTATGCCGTTCGCCAACAAACCGCTCTCGGGTGTGAAAGTCATTGAATTGGGTACATTGATTGCCGGGCCGTTTGCCTCGCGCATTTGCGGCGAGTTCGGCGCCGAAGTGATCAAGATCGAGTCACCGGACGGCGGCGATCCGCTGCGCAAATGGCGAAAACTGTACGAAGGCACGTCGTTGTGGTGGTTCGTTCAGGCACGCAACAAGAAGTCGCTGACGCTGAACCTCAAACACCCTGACGGCTTGGCGATCCTGAAAAAACTGCTCAGTGAAGCCGACATCCTCATCGAGAACTTCCGCCCCGGCGTCCTGGAAAAACTGGGCCTGAGCTGGGAAACCCTGCACGCCTTGAACCCGAAACTGGTGATGGTGCGCCTGTCCGGTTTCGGCCAGACCGGGCCGATGAAGGATCAGCCTGGTTTCGGCGCGGTCGGCGAGTCCATGGGCGGACTGCGTTACATCACCGGTTTCGAGGATCGGCCACCGGTGCGCACCGGGATTTCCATCGGCGATTCGATTGCCGCATTGTGGGGTGTGATCGGCGCACTGATGGCCCTGCGTCATCGCGAAGTCAACGGCGGCACCGGACAAGTTGTCGATGTAGCGCTGTATGAAGCGATTTTCGCGATGATGGAAAGCATGGTGCCGGAGTTCGACGTGTTCGGTTTCATCCGCGAGCGCAGCGGCAACATCATGCCCGGCATCACGCCCTCCTCTATCCACACCAGTGCCGACGGCAAGCACGTGCAGATCGGCGCCAATGGTGATGCGATCTTCAAACGCTTCATGCTGATCATCGGCCGTGATGACCTGGCCAATGACCCTACGCTGGCCAGCAATGACGGGCGCGACAATCGCCGCGACGAGTTGTACGGGGTGATCGATCGCTGGGTCAATTCGTTGCCGCTGCAAACCGTGCTCGAGCTGCTCAATCAGGCCGAAGTGCCGGCCAGTCGGATCTTCAGCGCCGAGGACATGTTCAGCGATCCGCAGTACCTGGCCCGAGAGATGTTCCTGCAGGCCAAGCTGCCCGGCGGCAAAGATTTCAAGATGCCGGGCATCGTGCCGAAACTCTCTGAGACACCCGGCAGTTCAGAATGGGTCGGACCGCAACTGGGTGAACACAATGCGCAGGTACTTCACGATCTTGGCTACGACGAGCGACAGATCGCCAAGTTGCGCGAAGACGGAGCCATTTGAGCTGAAACGCCGACAAACATCGCACGCCAACCGCGCCCACCACTGGTGGACGTGGCGGCTGTTCGGCTTGTTGTTTTTGCTCATGCTGTCGAACAGCGCGCAGGCGAAACCGATGCTGATCTGGTTACTGCGCGACCTGCCGCCACTGACCATTTTCGAAGGCCCAAAAAAGGGCCAGGGCGTGATCGATCAACTGATGCCGCTGCTGATTGCCGGCATGCCGCAATATGAGCACACACTGATGCGGGTCAATCGCGCCCGCGGTCTGCAGATGCTCCACGAGCACCCGTTTGCCTGTGATCCCGCGCTGCTGTGGAACAAGGAGCGCGCACAGTGGGTGGCGTATTCGATTCCGGCGATCCGCGCGGTGAGCAATGGCCTGGTGGTTCGCCAGCAGGATCGCGCGGTGCTTGAGCCCTATCTGGTGAAGGGCGAAGTCGATCTGTCGGCCTTGCTGGCCGCCACCGACAGAAAAGTCGGCGTGGTCGCTGAGCGCAGTTATGGTGAATTTATCGACAACATTCTGCATCAGGCGCCCAGTGGTGCATTGACGTCCCATTACGGCAACGACGCGCTGACCAATCTACTCTCGATGCAGCGACTGGGTCGCTTGCAGGTGGTGCTGGGCTACTGGCCGGAGATTCGCTATCAGGCGAAACAGGCGCAGATCAATGAGGATGAGCTGGAGTTCTATCCGATTCAGGGCAACGGGAAATATCTGTCAGGCTATGTTGCATGTTCCGACACCACCCTGGGACGTCAGGCGATAACCGAGATCAACCATCTGCTACGCACCCTGCCCCATGAACACCTGAATCAGCTCTACGCCGACTGGCTGGATCCCGACCGACGTGAGGATTATCTGGAAAAGGCCCGCACGTTCTTCGACCATCAAGCCGCGCAGTAGGCAAATCGCAGGCAAAAGAAACCCCGAGAAGTGGGGAGACGACTCGGGGTTAAACGTGGCCTACATAAAGACCCGTAGCAGCAAGCGACAAGCACCGGAGCACAATGCTTGATCCTGCTGTTACGGGGTCTGACTGACAAGGACGCAGGAAGGTTCCCACAAAAAATATTTCATCTTTACAGCGCCGCACGTTTGTCCAGCGCAGCGTTGCGCAATGCCGCGATCACACAGGGTTCCAGCCTTCCTTCCGCAATAAGGACATCGCGGTGCAAGCCGTCAACGACATCGGTCAACTGACGCTTGTCGGTCAATTGCGCCTGATTGAATTGGCGCTCCACCACGATCGCGCCGTTGCTGTTTTTCAAGGTCACCAGGCATTCACCGTGGGCACCGCTTGGAGACAACGAAACCTGATACGGGCTCAGAGCCTCACCGAGCAATAGACTGATACTTTCCATCTCGATCTCCACTCAATAGTCCGAAAACATTGTGTCTGGGGCGTGTCCACTGTAAATGACCACCGGCCCGAGAAGAAAGTTCTGCATTCCGGTCGTCAGCATCGGCGTGTCACCGGCCTGTCAGAGCATGCACGGCGAAGATGACAGAACAATAACCGGCCGCATCAGGCCTCGGCAGGCAGCGAAGGAGCAATCAGGTAGCTGTCCACCAAACTTCGCATCAGCACCGCCGAAACCGGCGTTTGCAGACAACCCAGCAGTCGCAACCGATGCTCGCACAGCACCGGCCGGAGGTCGTTCAACAGGCTCGGCGCCACCGCGCCCAGGAGGATCAGCGCACGCGCGTGGCGCTGCACCGCCAGGTGCCGAATCAGAGCCAGGCCATCACCGCCCTTGAGCTGCGGATCGCAAATGGCGATATCGACCGCGCCGCGATGCCCCAGGGAACGCAAGGCCGATGCCAGCGATGGCGCGGTCAGGACATCATAAATACCGATAGCATTGAGCATCTGGTGCAACGCCATCAGCTGGAACGGATTGGGTTCAAGAATCAGGACTTTAAGCGAGCGCATAGGCGGCCTCTGGAGCGACAATCGCGGACTTTCACCGCAGTTGCCACTCACTGTAGGGCAGCCCTCTGAAGGCTCCCATCAGAAAAGTAGCCGCGTCTTATAGGACATTTCCCATCTTCAATGCAGACATCGGCACCCGCTTTCCGCGCGGCGCTGGGTAATGTCCGTCCAGCCGCCCAGCAGTCCGCGCAATTTGCCGTCGGCGCTGTAAAACGGCACCGTCCACTGATAAATTTCCCGCGTCCCGTTCTTGAACAGCAATTGCCGCTTGCTGAATCGTGACTTACGCGTACGCAACTGCACCATGAATTCGTCGTGAAGCATCTGCGCGGTCGCTTCTGGCAGCGCATCGACCTCCATCAACAACCGCCCCTGCACCTGATCCTGGCGAACCGAAAGCGCCTCTTCATAGCTACGGTTACACATGATCAAGCGACCCTGAAGATCACGGACAAACATCGGATCCGGCATGGAATCGATCAATGCGTGCTGGAACGTCAATTGATCACCGAGGCTTTTCTCGGCAGCACGGCGTTGCTTGATCACCACCGTCAGGCGGCGGTTCCAAACCAGCGACAACAAGCCGAACACCCCCAGGAACACCGTTGCCCAACAGCCCCATTCAATCATCCGTTGCCAGAGCGTGGGGACGGGCTTCAGCGAGATTCCTTCCAGCCATTTCAGGCGAATGGCGCGTAACTCGGTTGCGGGAAACGCTTCCAGTGCCTTGTTGAGAATACTTAATAACTCTGGCATGCCCTTGCGCACGGCCAGATGATCAGCCTCCCATTTGCCTTCCACCAGGCCACCGACCTTGAGCAGACCCAGCGGGTAGAGTTGCGCACCGATTTCATTTTCAATCGTCGCGTAGGCCTCGCCGCTCTCGACCAATGCCCGCGCCTCGGCATAGGTCTTGACCGAACGGATCTCGATCGACGGGTAATCGCGGCGAATGACATCCTCCAGTGCGTGCCGGTCTGGCAATACCAACACCCGCCTGGTCAGTTGTTCCAGTGACTCCACCGACGGCGCACCGGCGCGCCCGACAAACACCCAGCCTGCCCCGCCGAAGGCGTGACTGAAATCCAGAAACGCCTTGCGCTCATCGCTCATCGCCAGGGTCGTACTGATGTCCGCCTGGCCACTTTCAAGGCGCTCCAGCATGTGATCGGTGGAAAACGACTCCTGATGCATGAACTTCAGCCCGGTCATCGCACTGACTCGCTTGAGCACATCATTGTTCAATCCGCTCCACTGTCCATGTTCATCCTGGAACAAATACAACGGGTATTGCACCGACGCGACCGTTACCTGCGGGTTATCGCGAATCCATTGGCGTTCGTGTGCGTCCAGTTCAACAGGCTCGACGCTGAGTGCCACAATGTCGTCATTAAGCGCCAGTTGCGCCGCCACACTGCAGCGCATTAACCCGAGCAGCCCGAACAAGAACAACCAACCCAGTGCCGGTTTCAAACCTCTATAAAACAGCATTGCCACTTCCTTCGTGATCGACTCACCCGTCCTTCGTGGGTGAAAACCCGAGCAGTGTGGCAGCAGAAACAAAAAAGCCCGTCAGGAGACGGGCTTCAAAATGTGACAGCTTTTACTGGCTTAAAGCGGCTTGCCGCGGTTGCCATGCTGGCTGACAAAGGCTTGCACGGCTTTCAGCTCGTTTGGCAGAACGGTGCAACGCTCGTTTCGCTCAAACAAATCAGAAAGATGTGCAGGTAGCTCGAGCGCTTTTCCTACACCGGCTTTCTCTACCGCATCCGGGAATTTCACCGGATGTGCGGTGCCGAGAATCACCATCGGGATATCGAGGCTACGACGGCATTCGCGCGCGGCCTTGACGCCGATGGCAGTGTGCGGATCCAGCACTTCACCGGTTTGCTCGTAGACTTCGGCGATGGTTTCGCAGGTTTGCGCATCGTCCACAGCCAGCGAGTCGAACAGTTTGCGGGCTTCGGTCCAGCGCTCTTGTTCGACGCTGAAACCGCCTCCTTGCTTGAACGTGTCCATCAGACCGGCGATGGCCGCGCCATTGCGACCGTGCAGGTCGAACAGCAGACGTTCGAAGTTCGACGAGACCATGATGTCCATCGACGGCGACAGCGTGGCGTGCAGGGTTTCCTTGACGTACTGATTGCCGCTCATGAAGCGGTGCAGGATGTCGTTGCGGTTGGTGGCGACGATCAACTGGTTGATCGGCAGGCCCATGTTACGTGCCAGGTAACCGGCAAAGATGTCGCCGAAGTTACCGGTCGGCACCGAGAACGACACCGAGCGCGCCGGGCCACCCAACTGCAGGGCTGCGTGGAAGTAGTAGACGATCTGGGCCATGATCCGCGCCCAGTTGATCGAGTTAACCGCGACCAGGCGCGTGCCTTTGAGGAAGCTCTGGTCGGCGAAGCTGTTCTTGACCATTTCCTGGCAGTCATCGAAGTTGCCTTCGATGGCGATATTGTGGATGTTCTCGCCGAAAATCGTGGTCATCTGGCGGCGTTGCACTTCGGACACACGGTTGTGCGGGTGCAGAATGAAGATGTCGACGTTTTCGCAGTGCTTGCAGCCTTCGATGGCGGCCGAACCGGTATCACCGGAGGTGGCACCGACGATCACTACGCGTTCGCCGCGCTTTTCCAGCACGTAGTCGAGCAGACGACCGAGCAGTTGCAGGGCGAAGTCCTTGAACGCCAGGGTCGGGCCGTGGAACAGCTCCAGCACCCATTCATTGCCGTTCAACTGACGCAGCGGCGCAACGGCGCTGTGGGCGAACACGCCGTAGGTTTCTTCAAGGATCTTTTTGAAATCGGCGTCCGGGATGCTGCCGGTGACGAACGGGCGCATGACGCGGAAAGCCAGCTCGTGATAAGGCAGGCCGGCCCACGAAGCGATCTCTTCCTGGGTGAAACGTGGCAGGTTTTCCGGGACGTACAGACCGCCGTCGGTGGCGAGACCAGCCAGCAGGACGTCTTCGAAATTCAGGGCCGGTGCCTGGCCGCGGGTACTGATATAACGCATGAGGGCAAACCTTCGGTTTGAGCTACAAGCTGTGAGCTGCAAGCTACAAGTGAAAAGCGGCTCTGCTTTTACTTGCAGCTTGAAGCTGGAAACTTGCCGCTGCTGTTAATTCAAGTGTTCGACGCGGATCCGTACAACCGGACCATTCACGCCGGCCAGCGCTTCAAGGGCGGCGATCGCATCGTTGATACGCTGCTCGACCACGCGGTGGGTCAGCAGGATCATCGGCACCAGACCGTCGTGTTCCTCGACTTCCTTCTGCATGATCGACTCGATGTTGATGCCGCGCTCCGAGAGGATGCTCGCCACCTGAGCGAGTACGCCCGGATGGTCCTTGGCCTGAATGCGCAGGTAGTACGCGCTTTCGCAGGCTTCGATCGGCAGGATCGGATGGGCCGACAGCGAATCCGGCTGGAAGGCCAGGTGCGGCACGCGGTTTTCCGGGTCGGAAGTCATGGCGCGAACCACGTCGACCAGGTCGGCGATCACCGACGAAGCGGTCGGCTCCATGCCTGCGCCAGCGCCGTAGAACAGCGTCGAACCGGCGGCGTCACCGTTGACCATCACCGCGTTCATCACGCCGTTGACGTTGGCGATCAGACGATCGGCCGGGATCAGCGTCGGGTGTACGCGCAACTCGATGCCGGCAGCGGTGCTGCGGGCTACACCGAGGTGCTTGATGCGGTAGCCCAGCGCTTCGGCGTAGTTCACGTCAGCGGTGGTCAGCTTGGTGATGCCTTCGGTGTAAGCCTTGTCGAATTGCAGCGGAATGCCGAACGCGATGGAGGCCAGAATCGTCAGCTTGTGCGCGGCGTCGATGCCTTCAACGTCGAAGGTCGGATCGGCTTCGGCGTAACCCAGTGCCTGGGCTTCGGCCAGCACGTCTTCGAAGGTACGGCCCTTCTCGCGCATTTCGGTGAGGATGAAGTTGCCGGTGCCGTTGATGATGCCGGCGACCCAGTTGATGCGGTTGGCGGACAGGCCTTCACGGATCGCCTTGATCACCGGAATGCCACCGGCCACGGCCGCTTCGAACGCCACGATCACGCCTTTCTCGCGCGCCTTGGCGAAAATCTCATTACCGTGAACGGCGATAAGTGCCTTGTTCGCGGTGACCACATGCTTGCCATTCTCGATGGCCTTGAGTACCAGCTCGCGGGCAACGGTGTAGCCGCCCATCAGCTCTATGACGATGTCGATCTCAGGGTTCGTGGCCACTTCGAAGACATCGTTGGTAATCGCAATACCGGTCGTCTGGAACTGAGGCTTTGGCGTGCGCATGGCAATTTGTGCCACTTCGATTCCACGCCCGGCACGACGAGCAATTTCCTCGGCGTTGCGCTGAAGTACGTTGAAGGTACCGCCACCGACGGTCCCTAACCCACAGATGCCTACTTTGACCGGATTCACTGTGAACTCCCCATAAAACGGCCGACGCGGGGTCGGCCGGAAAACAACCGCGTGCTCGCGGCTCTCTATTGATGGCCCGGCGATGTGGCTGCCGGACCATGATCGTCACGGCTGACCGTGACGATGCGAATTACTTCGCGCCCAGCGCCAGTTTGGCGACTTGTGGCGCAGGCTGGTAGCCCGGAATCACTTGTCCGTCGGCCAAAACGATGGCCGGTGTACCGTTCACGCCAATCGACTGACCGAGGGCAAACTGTTTGGAAACCGGGTTATCGCACTTGGCGGCCTTGATTTCCTTGCCGTCGACCATTTTGTCCATGGCGGCTTTCTTGTCTTTCGAGCACCACACGGCTTGCAGTTGCTCGTCACCCGGCGAGTTCAGCCCCTGGCGCGGGAACGCGACGTAGCGCACTTCGATGCCGCGCTTGTTCAGCTCAGGCACTTCGGCGTGCAGCTTGTGGCAATACGGGCAAGTGGTGTCGGTGAACACGGTGATGTGCGATTTGGTCTCGCCCACGGCCGGGTAGACCACGGTTTCGGCAACCGGAATGGCATTGATCAGTTTGGAGATGCCCAGGCGTTCGGTCTTCTCGGTCAGGTTGACCGGTTTGCCGTCCTTGAGCTGGAACAGGTAACCCTGAACGATGTACTGGCCGTCGGCGCTGGCGTAAAGCACGCGGCTGCCCTTGAGCTTGACTTCGTACATACCCGGCAACGGGCTGGCGCTGATGCTTTCTACCGGAACCTCGAGTTCGAGTTTTTCCAGGCTTTGACGAATGGCTTTGTCGGCCGCGTCATCGGCGACGGCAAAGGTGCTGGCCAACGCAATGGCTGCGGCGGCGAAAATCTGGATCAGACGCATGAGAACTCCTGAAGGCGGACAAATGGAACGATCAGAACGCCCGTGCCGGAACACCGGGTCATAACCGTCCATCGTGCAAACCGGCAAAGCCTAACACATAAGGCCACGGTGGCCGAATGCGCCTGTCGCCACACTTTCACCGCAGGGTGACTCGAATTACCTTGTGGCGAGGGAGCTTGCTACCGCTCGGCTGCGCAGCAGTCGTAAATATCGCACAACCGATGTGACTGACAGATTTCGGGGGCCGCTTCGCGCCCCAGCGGGAGCAAGCTCCCTCGCCACAAAAAGCGGGGTTTGTATCAGCCTCTTGGGTGATGTTTGGCGTGCAAGTCCTGCAGTCGCGCCCGCGCCACATGGGTGTAGATCTGCGTGGTCGACAAATCACTGTGCCCGAGCAACATCTGCACCACGCGCAAATCCGCGCCATGGTTAAGCAAGTGCGTAGCAAACGCATGACGCAAGGTGTGCGGCGACAGCGACTTGCCGATTCCGGCAACCTTGGCCTGATGCTTGATCCGGTGCCAAAACGTCTGGCGGGTCATCTGCTCGCCGCGCTGACTGGGGAACAGCACATCGCTAGGCCGGCCACCGAGCAATTCGCTACGACCGTCACGCATATAACGCTCGACCCAGACGATCGCCTCTTCGCCCATCGGCACCAGCCGCTCCTTGCTGCCCTTGCCCATCACCCGCAACACACCCTGGCGCAGGTTGACCTGTTCCAGCGTCAGGCTCACCAGCTCGGTCACCCGCAGTCCGCAGGCGTACAGCACCTCAAGCATGGCGCGGTCACGCTGGCCGATGGCTTCGCTCAGATCCGGTGCCTTGAGCAGCGCCTCGACGTCGGCTTCCGACAGGGATTTAGGCAACGGTCTACCCAGTTGCGGCATGTCGACGCGCAATGTCGGGTCGACGCTGATCAGTTTTTCCCGCAGCAGATAGCGATAAAAGCCACGCACTCCAGAGAGGAATCTGGCGGTGGAGCGCGGTTTATAGTTCTGCTCCAGACGCCAGGCCAAATGATCGAGGATCAGTTCACGACCGGCATTGATCAGCTCGAGGTTTTTCTCCTGCAACCAGCCATTGAACAGCGCCAGATCGCTGCGATAGGCGCCGCGGGTGTTATCGGACAGGCCCTTTTCCAGCCATAAAGCGTCGAGGAATTGATCAATCAGCGGATGGTCGATGGCAGGCATGGGCGCTCAAGTCACACAGCCTCAAGGACTGTGCGCAAATGTAGAGTGAACTGTAGGAATGGGCGCTAGTCTTTCATAGCCCGCTAATTCAAGGAACAGGGAGCTTCAATGAACGAGCAGCAAATTCTCTTGGCATTTGGCGGGATTGGCGCCGCGGCGCTGGGTTGCCAATGGCTGGCCTGGCGCCTGAAGCTGCCGGCGATTCTGTTTCTGCTGCTGACCGGGATTCTGGTCGGCCCGGTGCTGGGCTGGCTCGATCCACAGGAGATGTTCGGGCCGCTGTTGATGCCGCTGGTGTCGTTGGCGGTAGCGCTGATTCTGTTCGAGGGCAGCCTGACCCTGCACCTGTCGGAGTGGAAGGAGATCGGCAGCGTCGTCCATCGTCTGGTGACCATTGGCGCGATCTCGACCTGGATCGTCATTGCGGTCGCCACGCACTTCCTGCTCGGCTTCGACTGGATGCTGGCCATCCTGTTCGGCAGCCTGACGCTGGTCACCGGCCCCACCGTGATCGTACCGATGCTGCGCGTGGTGCGACCGAAAGCCTCGATCGCCAACATTTTGCGCTGGGAAGGCATCGTCATCGACCCGATCGGCGCCCTGCTCGCTGTGGTGGTCTACAGCTTCATCATTGCCAGCGGCGAAGGGCATGGTCTCAAGCAGAGTTTGTTCACCTTTGGCGGCGTGATTCTCTGCGGCGCGGTGTTCGGCATTGTCGGTGGCTGGCTGCTCGGCACGGTGATCCGCCGGCAATGGCTGCCGGAGTACCTGCATAACCTCGCCTCGCTGGCGGCGGTACTGGGAATTTTCATTGCCGCCAACGCAGTGATGCATGAATCCGGCCTGCTGGCAGTGACGCTGATGGGCATGTGGCTGGCGAACATGAAAGGCGTGGATGTGCGGCACATCCTGCACTTCAAGGAAAATCTTAGCGTGCTGCTGATTTCCGGACTGTTCATTCTGTTGGCGGCGCGCCTGGATTTGTACGCGTTGATCGGACTGGGGCCGCTGGTGTTGATTCTGCTGTTGGTGATTCAACTCATCGCTCGACCGCTGAACGTGCTGCTCAGCACGGCCGGTTCCAGCCTGAGTTGGCGTGAGCGCGCGTTGCTGTGCTGGATTGCACCGCGCGGGATTGTCGCGGCGGCGGTGTCGGCGATTTTCGCGATTCGCCTGCACGAGGCCGGGCATGAAGGGGCATTACTGCTGGTGCCGCTGACGTTTGCGGTGATTATCGGCACCGTTGTCCTGCAAAGTGCCACTGCACGACCGCTGGCACGACTGCTTAAAGTCGCGGAGCCGGCGCCGAGTGGATTCCTGATCGTCGGCGCCAACGGCCCGGCGCGGGAACTGGGCAAATCGCTGCAGCAACTGGGTAGCCGGGTGCTGCTGACTGATTCGAGTTGGGAAAACATTCGCGCCGCACGCATGGAAGGTTTGCCGACCTATTTCGGTAATCCGGCCTCGCAGCATGCTGACGCACATCTGGATCTGGTCGGGTTGGGGCATTTGCTCGCGCTGTCGCCGTCGGGCGAACTCAATACCTTGGCGGCGATGCGCTTTCGCCATGATTTCGGCCATCAGCGCCTGTTTGGTTTGGCCAGCGGTCATGAAAGCCGGCGCAGCGACAAGCACCGCGCGAGCCTGGAGCATCGTGGCAATCAGTTGGGCAGCGAGGCGTTTACCTACGCGAAACTGGCCAGCCAGATGGGCCAGGGTGCCGAGCTGTACAGCACGACGCTGACGGCTGGTTTTGGCTGGGAGGATTACCGCGCGCTGCATGGTCAGCGTGCGACCTTGCTGTTCATGCGTGATGACAGCGGGTGGGTGCATGTGGTGACGCCTGAGACTACGGTGAAGCCTGGGGCGGGGTGGACGTTGTTGGCGTTGATTCAGCCTGAGGCCTTAGCCGCCTGAGCTGACGCCTTGGCGAGCAGGCTCGCTCCCACAGTGATCGGGGTGAACACAAAATCTGTGTCCGGCACAAAACCTGTGGGAGCGAGCCTGCTCGCGAAGGGCGCGATGCGGGATCAGATCAGGCTGCAAACCCGGGCAGCACCGGCACCGGCCGCTTGTCATCATCGATCGCCACAAAACTGAATTGCCCGTGGATCGCCTTCTCGCGGCCATCACAACTCATGCTCTCGACAAACACTTCAACCTCGACCTTGAGGCTGGTGTTGCCGACCTTGATCACCTTCCCGACCAGTTCAACGATGGAGCCGGCCGGGATCGCGTGATTGAAGTCGATGCGATCGGTAGACACGGTCACCAATGGCAAGCGGCAGAAGCGTGTGGCGGTGATGAACGACACTTCGTCCATCCATGCCAGCGCGGTGCCGCCGAACAGGGTGTTGTGGTGGTTGGTGGTTGGCGGGAAGACAGCCTTGGTCACGCGGGTTACCGAGAGTTCGGTACGGCGCTGGATTTCCTGGTCGCGGGTGGTCATGGTTATTACTGCTCGTGTGTGCGGGTACCGGGTATAGCAAGATCAAGAGATCGTCTGATCGAAGCTCGAGCCTTCGGCAGCTCCTACAGGAATTCTGGGCAACAAAAAAGCAGCCCGTAGGCTGCTTTTTTCTGCATCGGAAGCTGGACTTAAGCCAGTTTTTCCTTGATGCGAGCTGCTTTACCCGACAGGTCGCGCAGGTAGTACAGCTTGGCTTTACGTACGTCACCGCGACGTTTAACAGCCATGCTGTCGATCTGCGGGGAGTAGGTCTGGAAAGTACGTTCTACACCAACACCGTTGGAGATTTTACGAACGGTGAACGCACTGTTCACGCCGCGGTTACGCTTGGCGATTACAACGCCTTCGAACGCTTGCAGACGGGAACGATCGCCTTCCTTCACTTTCACCTGAACGACAATAGTGTCGCCTGGGGCGAAGGTAGGGATTTCTTTGGTCATCTGCTCTGCTTCGAGTGCAAGGATGATTTTGTTGGTCATGCTGTGCTCCTAAGGTAAATCGTTCGATCTACCATCGATACGTTGTTAACTATCGTCCCGCTCGCGGATGTATTCCTCGAGCAGCTTCTTCTCTTCTCCAGAAAGCGAGCGGCTTTCCAGAAGATCGGCGCGTCGTTCAAAGGTCCTACCAAGGGACTGCTGTAAACGCCAACGCCGGATATGCGCGTGATTGCCACTCAGCAACACGTCGGGAACACGCTGATCCGCATACACCTCAGGTCGGGTGTAGTGCGGGCAATCCAGCAGACCATCCGTAAAGGAATCTTCCTCAGCGGAATCCGCATGCCCTAAAGCTCCAGGCAGCAGTCGTGTAACCGCATCGATCAGGACCATGGCCGGCAGCTCGCCGCCAGACAGTACATAGTCGCCAATCGACCACTCTTCATCGACATGAGCCTCAATAAAGCGCTCGTCAATGCCTTCATAGCGGCCGGCAATCAGGATCAATGCATCCGATTGTGCCAGCTCGCGTACCGCCGACTGAGTCAGTTGACGGCCTTGGGGGGACAGGTAAATCACCTTCGCCGCCTCCCCGGCTGCTGCCTTGGCCTGAACCAGAGCATCTTCCAGGGGCTTGATCTTCATCACCATGCCCGGACCACCGCCAAACGGGCGATCGTCTACAGTGTGATGCCGATCCGTCGTGTAATCTCGCGGATTCCAACAGGTCAGCTGCAAGAGCCCCTGTTTGACCGCACGACTGGTGATGCCGTAGTCGCCGATGGCGGAAAACATCTCGGGAAACAAACTGATCACTTCTACACGCAAATTAGCCACGTTTAGAAGTCCGCGTCCCAATCCACCTTCATCTCGCCCGCGGCCAGGTCGACGGCCAACACGCATTGCTCCGTATAGGGCAACAGGCGTTCGCGATCATCCAGGCTGCCAGCGCAAGGCTTGACGACCATTACATCATTGGCGCCGGTTTCCAGAAGATGATCGATTTTCCCGAGCAATTGCCCGAGTTGATCAATAACCTTCAGACCTTCCAGCTGGTACCAGTAGTACTCGCCTTCGGTCAATTCAGCGAACAGATTGCGCGGCACACAGATCTCATAACCGGCCAGAAGACGAGCTTCTTCACGATCATCGAGACCCTTGAGCTTTGCGACCAGGAACTTGTCGCTCCCGCGTCCACTGACCAGCTCGACCTGTTTCACATTGCCTTCGCGCTTGAGCGTCCAGGTTTTGTACTGCAACAGGTTTTCAGTCGGATCAGTAAAGGAATAAACCTTCACTTCGCCGCGAACGCCATGAACAGAATAAATTTTGCCAATAACGATCAAATCATCAGCAACAGCAGGCGTCGCGTTCATATTGCTCAGGCCGCAGCCTTGGCAGATTCCTTCAACAACTGAGCAACGCGCTCAGAAGGTTGTGCACCAACGCTCAGCCAGTAGGCTACGCGCTCTTGGTTCACGGACAGACGGGTTTCCTGACCACGGGCAACAGGGTTGAAGAAACCAACCTGTTCTTTGTGGGAGCCGTCACGCGGGTTACGCGAGTCGGTTACGGTCAGGTGGTAAAACGGGCGCTTTTTGGAGCCGCCAAGGGCAAGACGGATTGTTAGCATGTGAACATCGTTCCTGTAGTCGGTGCTGCAAATCTAAATGCACAGCGGGCATGGGTGCCCGAAAGGCCGCATATTCTAAGGAATATCCGGACTTTTGCAAATGACTTTTTCCGGCGCCTATGGCATGCCGTGCGGATTTGCATATAGAGCCGTCGATGAAAACGGCCAGTCAGCTCCCGCCGAGTGCGGGTTTGCTGTTGATCCTGCGTCCTTGCAGGGTCTGCGCCGGTGCGACGACCGGCGCGGATACTTTACATTTTCGGCATGCCGCCGCCGGGCAACATACCGCCCATGCCGCGCATCATTTTCGCCATTCCGCCTTTGGCGGTGAATTTCTTCATCATCTTCTGCATCTGCTTGTGCTGCTTGATCAAGCGGCCGATGTCCTGCACCTGAGTGCCGGAACCCATGGCGATGCGACGTTTGCGCGAACCGCTGATCAGCTCAGGGTCGCGGCGCTCGGCCGGGGTCATGGAGTTGATGATGGCTTCCATTTGCTTGAACTGCTTCTCTGCAGCGTTCTGGGCATTCCCCATTTGCGACAGGTTGACGCCGCCGATGCTCGGCAGTTTGTCCATGAGCCCGCCGAGGCCGCCCATGTTCTTCATCTGTTGCAGCTGATCACGGAAGTCTTCGAGATCGAAGCCCTTGCCCTTTTTCAGCTTCTTGGCCAGTTTGTCGGCCTTGTCCTTGTCGAGGGTCGCTTCAGCCTGTTCGATCAGACTGAGCACATCGCCCATGCCAAGGATGCGCGAAGCGATACGCTCAGGGTGGAACGGGTCGAGCGCTTCGCTCTTCTCGCCCATACCGATGAACTTGATCGGCTTGCCGGTGATGGCGCGTACCGACAGTGCAGCACCGCCACGGGCGTCGCCGTCGACCTTGGTCAGGATCACACCGGTCAGTGGCAGGGCATCACCGAAGGCCTTGGCCGTGTTGGCCGCATCCTGACCGGTCATGGCGTCGACCACGAACAGGGTTTCGACCGGGTTGATCGCAGCGTGCAATGCCTTGATCTCGCCCATCATCTCTTCGTCGATGTGCAGACGACCGGCGGTGTCGACGATGACCACGTCGATGAATTTCAGTTTTGCTTCTTTAATAGCTGCGGTGGCGATGTCGACCGGCTTCTGGCTCAGGTCGGACGGGAAGAACGTCACGCCGATGTCGTTGGCCAGGGTTTCCAGCTGCTTGATCGCCGCAGGACGGTAAACGTCCGCCGACACGACCATGACCGACTTCTTCTTGCGCTCTTTAAGGAAGCGCGCCAGTTTGCCAGCGGTGGTGGTTTTACCCGCACCTTGCAAACCGGCCATCAGAATGACGGCTGGCGGCACAGCGCTCAGGTTCAAATCTTCGTTGGCCGCGCCCATCAGGCTTTCGAGCTCGGCCTGGACAATCTTCACGAACGCCTGGCCTGGCGTCAGGCTGCGCGACACCTCGGTGCCGACAGCGCGCTCCTTGACCGAATTGACGAAGTCCTTGACCACCGGCAGGGCGACGTCGGCTTCGAGCAACGCCATGCGCACTTCACGCAGGGTGTCTTTGATATTGTCCTCGGTCAGCTTCGCCTTGCCGGTGACATGGCGCAGCGTCTGCGAGAGACGGTCGGTTAAGTTTTCAAACATTGCGCGATCCTTTCAGGCCCTGTGTAGACCGGGATAATGGCGGCCCAGACCGGAATCAACATGTGCTCGGCGAGCCTGCGGCGTGGGCAGGTCGCGGATTATAGCGAAGACTGCGGCCGGCGGACACCTCGCTGTCAGCTTCCTGAGTCTTTCGTGCCATGGCGGTTCTATGCCAAACTCAGCCCCTTTCGGGCCTGCCTAACAGGATTTATGCTCCCCTTGTCACCCAGTTTATTGACCACCCTCGCCGCCGCCCTTCTGTATGCCGCTGCGACCCTTTATCAGAGCACCCGCTTGGCTACCGGCGCCAAGGCAAACAAGCGCCTGCTGGTTGGCCTCGGCGTTTTCGCAGTGGTAGCTCACGCCGCCAGCCTGCTCACGCATCTGCTGACCCCGATCGGCCTGGGCCTGGATTTCTTCAGCGCCTCCAGCCTGATCGCGGCGGCAGTGATCGCGCTGACCCTGATTGCCTGCTCGCGAATCCCGGTGGAAAACCTGCTGGTGCTGCTATTCCCGCTGGGCGCCATCACGGTGCTGCTGGCGCAGTTCGCGCCGACCGGCACGGTGCAGATCATCGACGAAGAGCCGGGCATCCTCGCGCACATTCTGTTGTCGATCCTCGCCTACGGCATGTTCACCATCGCCGTGTTCCAGGCCTTGCTGCTGCTGGTGCAAGACCACCAGCTCAAGCACAAGCACCCGTCCGGGCTGATCAAAAACTTCCCGCCGCTGCAAACCATGGAAAGCCTGTTGTTCGGCTTCCTCTGGGCCGGCTGGACGCTGTTGTCGCTGTCGCTGATTTCCGGCTGGCTGTTCGTCGAGAACCTGTTCGCCCAGCATCTGGTGCACAAGACTCTGCTGGCGTGCCTGGCCTGGATCGTCTTCAGCGTGCTGTTGTGGGGCCGCAATCGCCTCGGCTGGCGCGGTCACAAGGCGATTCGCTGGACCCTCGCCGGTTTCTGCCTGCTGATGTTGGCGTACTTCGGCAGCAAACTGGTTCGTGAATACATCCTGCACATCTGACGGGCGGCATAAATGGACGGTTTGCCCCTGGGGCCGATGCTCGCGGTATTTGTCCTGCTGATTTTGTGGTCAGGACTGTTTACCGCCGTCGAAATAGCGCAGCAGCACTTGCTCGCGCAACGCACCGCCTCGCGCGCCAGCGATAAGCCGCTGGCGAAGCTGAGCTTCCCGCTCGACAGCCTGATCCTTTGCAACACCCTGTGCCGCGCGCTCGCGGTCGTCATCGCGACGTTGCTGGCGATTTTCCTCTGCGAAGAAAACGGCCCTTGGGCCGCGTGCCTCGGTGCCGGCGCGATCCTGCTGGTATTTGCCGATTACTTCCCGCGCACCGTCGCTCAGCGTTACCCCGATGCGGTGCTGGCGTTCGGCAATACCCTGCTGGCGGTGCCGCTGAAGATTGTTTATCCGCTGGCCTGGCTGTTCAGCCGCATCAGCGGTTTGCTGATGAGCCCGTTTGCGCGCAAGGTTCAGGTCGTGCAGCAAAGCGAAGATGACTCGCCTGCCGACCGGTATGACGATCAAGAGCATCCGGTCCGGGCGCACCCTGTTTCGGGTATTCATGCGCTGGACAACATCACGGTCAACGACATTCTGGTGCCGCGCAGTGACGTCGACGGCATCAACCTCGACGACTCGATCGAAGAAATCATCGAACAACTGCGGCATAACAAGCGCACACGCCTGCCGGTGTTCCATAGCGACATCAATCAGGTTGAAGCGGTGCTCAACACCCGGCAGATCCGTCACCTGCTGAACAACGGTGATCTGACCCGCGAAGCGTTACTGGCGGCCAGTTACGAGCCGTACTTCGTCCCGGAAAGCACACCGCTGCAACTGCAACTGCTGAATTTCCACAAGCAGCAGCGGCGCCTGGGCATGGTCGTGGATGAGTACGGCGAAGTGCTCGGCATCGTGACGCTGGAAGACATTCTCGAAGAAATCGTCGGCGAGTTTGAGAGCGAGCACAGCCTGGATAATCCGCATATTCATCCGCAAGCGGATGGGCGGATGGTGATCGATGGCACGGCGTCGATCCGTGAGCTGAACAAATGCCTGGGCTGGCATTTGCCGAGCGATGGGCCGAAAACGCTGAATGGTCTGGTGACTGAGGCGCTGGAGACGATTCCCGAGAGTGCGGTTTGCTTGAAGATTGGCCGCTATCGCCTGGAAATTCTCGAGACCGAGGAGAACCGGGTGAGCAAGGTGTTGATCTGGCATACGAGCCTGGTGCCGGCCAAGGTTTAAAGCTTTTGTGGCGAGGGAGCCTGCTCCCGCTGGGTTGCGCAGCAGCCCTCGCTATTGATTGACCTGCCCACTTATGCGGCCGCTTCGCGCCCGAGCGGGAGCAAGCTCCCTCGCCACAGAATCACCAGACTTCAGATTAAGCTGATTTTTTATCCCTCTTGTTTGATCGTTAGCCCGCTTCCTATAATCAAGCCGCTTACCCAAGCTCCCGCCAAACCGCGTGCTTACCCCGCACTAGACCGGTTTCGGCCATTTTCGCTGTACTCCGGCGACTGTTCCTACCTGAAACAGCGACCGCGCCTCATCCCACATCCCTGGGTGCTCGACCATAATAATTCGCTCCAATGGAGCTCATGACTGTCAGGGATCACCGCATGACGACCAGTACCGCTTACAGCGCCACCGCGCCTGCCCAGCCGACCAACTCCGCCACCCGCGTGGCCACGGCGAGTTTTATCGGCACCGCGATCGAGTTCTACGATTTCTATGTCTACGCCACGGCCGCTGCACTGGTGATCGGGCCGGTGTTCTTTCCGCAGACCTCCGGCACCGCGCAGATGCTTTCGGCGTTTCTTACTTTTGGTATCGCCTTTCTGGCCCGGCCGCTGGGTTCGGCGTTGTTCGGCCACTTCGGCGACCGCATCGGGCGCAAATCGACGCTGGTCGCCTCCTTGCTGTTGATGGGTGTGTGCACGACGCTGATCGGCGTGCTGCCGGGCTACGACAGTATCGGCGCCTGGGCGCCGATTCTGCTGTGTGTGCTGCGTTTCGGTCAGGGCCTGGGACTGGGCGGCGAATGGGGCGGTGCGGCGTTGCTCGCCACGGAAAACGCGCCGAAAGGCAAACGTGCGTGGTTCGGCATGTTCCCGCAGCTCGGCCCTTCGATTGGTTTTCTGGCAGCGAACGGTTTGTTCCTGACCCTGGCCATGACGCTCACCGACGAGCAGTTCCGCAGCTGGGGCTGGCGGATTCCGTTTCTGCTCAGCGCGGCGCTGGTGATGGTCGGCCTGTATGTGCGCCTGAAACTCCATGAAACCCCGGTATTCGCCAACGCCATCGCCCGTCAGGAACGGGTGAAAGTGCCGCTGGTCGAGCTGTTCAGTCAGTACTGGGCGCCGACGCTGTTGGGCGCGGCGGCGATGGTGGTCTGTTATGCGCTGTTCTATATCTCGACGGTGTTTTCCCTGAGTTACGGGGTTTCCACACTTGGCTATAGCCGCGAAACGTTTCTAGGGCTGCTGTGCTTTGCCGTGCTGTTCATGGCCGCTGCGACGCCTTTGTCAGCCTGGGCCAGTGACCGTTACGGGCGCAAACCGGTGCTGATCATGGGTGGCGTGCTGGCAATTTTGTCTGGATTTCTGATGGAGCCGTTGCTGACTCAAGGCTCGACCTGGGGCGTAGCGCTGTTTCTATGCATTGAGCTGTTCTTGATGGGCGTGACGTTTGCACCGATGGGCGCGCTGTTGCCTGAGCTGTTTCCGACCCACGTGCGTTATACCGGCGCTTCGGCGGCGTATAACCTGGGCGGGATCGTCGGAGCCTCGGCGGCGCCGTTCTTTGCACAGAAACTGGTGGCGATGGGTGGTTTGGGTTATGTCGGCGGGTATGTGTCGGCGGCAGCGGTGCTGAGTTTGATTGCAGTGCTGTGCCTGAAGGAAACGCGGGATAACGATCTGAATCGGGTTGCCTGATAGATCGCTATCGTGAGCAGGCTCACTCCTACAGGGGAACGCATTCCAATTGTAGGAGTGAGCCTGCTCGCGATGGACGCGACTCGGTTTAGAGCTCGACCACAACAGCCTGAGCCGAACGGGTCGCCTTGGCACGAGCAGCCTCGATCGACTCATCCCGCGCCAGCGCCACGCCCATGCGGCGCTGGCCATTCACTTCTGGCTTACCGAACAGACGCAAAGCGGTATCCGGCTCGCTCAACGCAGCGCCGAGATTGGCGAATGCGGTCTGAGTCGACTGCCCTTCCACCAGAATCACTGCCGAAGCCGAAGGCCCGAACTGGCGAATCAGCGGCACTGGCAGACCCAGAATCGCCCGAGCGTGCAAGGCGAACTGCGACAGATCCTGGGAAATCAGCGTCACCAGACCGGTGTCATGCGGACGCGGCGAGACTTCGCTGAACCACACCTGATCGCCCTTGATGAACAGCTCAACGCCGAACAGACCACGGCCACCCAGCGCTTCGGTTACTGCTTTGGCAACACGCTCGGATTCAGCCAGGGCAATCGGGCTCATCGCCTGCGGCTGCCAGGATTCCTGGTAGTCGCCCTTTTCCTGACGGTGTCCGACCGGCGCGCAGAACGTGGTGCCGCCGATGTGGCGCACGGTCAGCAGGGTGATTTCGTAGTCGAAATCGATGAAGCCTTCGATGATCACCCGGCCTTTACCGGCACGACCGCCCTCTTGCGCGTAATCCCAGGCTTTCTGCACGTCATCGGCGCTGCGCAGCAGGCTCTGGCCTTTGCCCGACGAACTCATGACGGGTTTAACGACGCATGGGAAGCCGAGGTCCTGAACAGCTTTGCTGTAGTCCTCGAAGGTGTCGGCAAAGTGGTACGGCGAGGTCGGCAGGTCCAGTTCTTCAGCGGCCAGACGACGGATGCCTTCGCGGTTCATGGTCAGTTGCGCAGCGCGCGCGGTCGGGATCACAGTGAAGCCTTCGGCTTCCAATTCGACCAGGGTAGCGGTGGCGATGGCTTCGATTTCCGGCACGATGAAGTGCGGCTTCTCGGCTTCGATCACCGCGCGCAGGGCGGCGCCATCGAGCATGTTGATCACGTGGCTGCGATGGGCAACCTGCATGGCCGGCGCGTTGGCGTAACGGTCGACGGCAATCACTTCAACGCCCAGGCGTTGCAGCTCGATCACCACTTCCTTGCCCAACTCACCACAGCCACACAGCAATACGCGGGTCGCGGTCGGCGACAATGGAGTTCCGATACGGGTCATCTCAGGTCCTCAAAGAAGCGGATCATCGAGGAAAGCAACGCCAGACGCGCTTTCCATGGGGAGAAAGCGCGGCATTTTACATGAACCTGAGGCTTTGGCTTCAGCTGGCGACGGCCTGTTTGCGCTCACGCCAGGCCATGATCAGCCAGACGGCAGTGACGCCGGCAAACTTCGAGGCCAGCGCGGTGATGATCACCGGCGGCGTCAACAGGTCGATCATGCCGAAGAAGATGAAGGTATCGAGGGGAATGCTCAGCGCCGAACTGATCCACAAGCGGTCGCGCAACGGTCGTTTGGTGATGCTGAACACCAGCCAGTCGATGATCTCGGACACCGCGAACGCCGTGGCACTGGCCAACGCGATCGACGGATCGGAGGTGACATAAGACAGCACCAGCGCCGCCAGCATCGCCACGAGCGCGCCGTGGCCGAAGCGGGTTTGCACCATGTCGCGCAACACGAACACCAAGCCGCCCCAGGCCGACCAGATGATGTCCAGGTGTGGCGCGGTGGAAAAGGCGAAGTTGATCAGCACGACGCTGCTGATGTAGGCGATGAGGAAAATCATGGGGGGGGACCTGTCAATTTGGCGCACAGATTACTTCAGGGCTGGTGTTGCGCCAATAGAGTGGGCGTCTTTGCCGGCCCCTTCGCGAGCAGGCTCGCGCCCACAGAGGAATGCATTTCAAAGGTGGGAGCGAGCCTGCTCGCGAAAGCGGCGCTTCAGGCGCCTGATTTCCCGGGGATCATCCATACCAAGCCACTCGCCTTCGCCCGCTCATGACACAAACCCAGCACCACGCGGCGCTCGTCATTGGTCATCCGGCCCCAGCGGGTGATCTCCGCGACCGTACGCTGGCAGCCCGTACAAATGTCATCCTCATCCAGCGCACAAATATTCACGCACGGCGAGGCAACGGGTCTTTCGGGTGTGTTCATTCTTCCTGCTCAACCAGATCGCGGGCATAACGCTGGGCGTTATGCACATAGTGGGCGGCACTGGCTTCAAGCATCTTCTTCTGCGCCTCGGTCAACTCGCGCACGACTTTGCCAGGCGAGCCCATCACCAGCGAACCGTCGGGAATTTCCTTGCCTTCGCCAATCAGCGAGTTGGCGCCAATGATGCAGTTCTTGCCGATCTTCGCGCCGTTGAGAATCACCGCGTTGATGCCGATCAGGCTGTAGTCGCCGACCGTGCAGCCGTGGAGCATGGCGTTGTGGCCGATGGTCACGCCGGTACCGATGGTCAGCGGAAAACCCATGTCGGTGTGCATCACCGTGCCGTCCTGGACGTTGCTGTTCTTGCCGATCAGGATCAGTTCGTTGTCGCCACGCAGCACGGCGTTGAACCAGACGTTGGCGCCCTCTTCCAGTTTGACCTTGCCCACCAGCACGGCATTGGGCGCGACCCAGCTCTGCGGGTGGGTTTCGACACGGGCGTCGCCCAGGCGGTATTTCATCTTGTTTTCCTCAGGGCTCACGGTGAATGGCCATTCTGCCGCTGGCTCAGGTATTGATGCTTTCAAGTATTGAGAAAGGTTTTCGGCGGTTGGTGCAGGCTGATCTTGGCGTCATAGAGCAGATTGATCAACTCGACGATCATGATTGCTGTCAGCCCCCAGATCTTGAACTCGCCAAATCGATAACTCGGCACGTACCAACTGCGGCCCTGATAGTCGATGCGGTGCGTGTGTTCACGAGGGTCTTTGCGGAAGAACTCCAGCGGTACAGTGAACACCGCGGCAATCTCGGCATCGTTGGCCAGATACTCGACAAAGTCGGGGATGACGCCGACATATGGCGTGACCTTAATGCCGTGCAGGGAGATCAGCGGACTGAGCGGGCCGATGATTTCGACCAGTCCCGGCGGCAGGCCGATCTCTTCTTCGGCTTCGCGCAGCGCGGTGAAGATCAGGTCCGGGTCTTCCGGGTCGCGACGGCCACCGGGGAAAGCGACTTCGCCGCCGTGGGTCGAGAGCCCGCTGGCGCGCAGAGTCAGTACCAGTTCCGGTTCGTCACTGCGGGTGATCGGCACCAGAACGGCGGCCTCGGGGAAACGTGTATCGGTCTCCAGCGTGCGCGGTGTGTGGTTGCTAACCCTATGCAGTAGCTCGTCCAGCATGAGTGTTCTCGATCTGTGCCTTACTCTGCATCATGCACCAATCGTTGCGAGCGCCCAAGCCCCCGAAACCCGTCGTGTCGCGAAACGACAACTTGCCGACCGACACCGCTGCACGCCAAGATAGGCGCAGCATTCAGGAAGCCCAGCATGAAATTTTGCAGCCACTGCGGTAACCCGGTCACCCAGCGCATTCCCGAAGGCGATTCGCGGCTGCGATTTGTCTGTGAAAGCTGTCAGACCATTCACTATCAGAACCCCAATATTGTCGCCGGCTGCGTGCCGACCTGGGGCACCAAAGTGTTGCTCTGCCGCCGCGCCATTGAGCCACGCCTCGGCTACTGGACCTTGCCCGCCGGCTTCATGGAGAACGGCGAGACCATCGAGCAAGCCGCCATCCGCGAAACCGCCGAAGAAGCCTGCGCCCGGGTGCGCAACCTGAGCATCTATACGCTGATCGACGTGCCACACATCAGTCAGGTGCACGTGTTCTTCCGCGCCGAACTGGTCGACCTGGACTTTGCCGCCGGCCCCGAAAGTCTTGAAGTGCAACTATTCGACGAAGCCGACATTCCCTGGGACGAGCTGGCTTTCCGCACGGTGGGGCGTACCTTAGAATGCTTCTTCGCTGATCGACGTATCGAGGCGTATCCGGTTCGGTCGGAATCGATTCCGCCGTTGGCGCAGCCGGTCATTATTTAATCAAGACATTGGCGTGATGGCCGACAAAAAGATCGCAGCCTTCGGCAGCTCCTACATGTACACATACATATAAAATGTTGGTTATTTGCGTCACTTCCTGGGGAATCGTTTCAATGCGCTGGTTGCTTGCCCTGTTTTGCCTGTCGTTCGTTACCGTCTCCCAAGCGTCATTCGTGACCACCGTGACGCCGTCGAATACCCCGCTCATCGAGAAAGTCCTGGTGCTCAAAGCGGCTCATCAACTACAGTTGATCGCCGACGGCAAGCCGTTTAAGACCTATCGCATTTCCTTGGGCAAAGGCGCGAAGAAAGGCCCGAAACTGATAGAGGGCGACAAGCGCACGCCGGAAGGCTTCTATTGGATCGACTGGCGCAAGACCAGCGACAAATTCAATCTGTCGATGCACATTTCCTACCCGAATATCAGCGATTCGGCCCGCGCCCGCCGTGAAGGCGTCGAGCCCGGCGGGATGATCATGATCCACGGCACGCCGGATTCGGAAGAAACCCCGGAAGACCTGTTCCATACCCTGGACTGGACTGACGGCTGCGTCGCCATGCGTAACGTCGACATGCGCGAAGTGTGGAACCTGGTGCCGGACGGCACGATGGTCGAGATCCGCCCTTAGTCCCTGACCACTGGTCACCTGCAAAAAAATAAATCAAAAGATCGCAGCCTGCGGCAGCGCCTACAGAGGTGATACCACTCTCAACTGTAGGCGCTGCCGCAGGCTGCGATCTTTTGCTTTTTACAGGCCAACACTAATACCACTTGAAACCCACCCCGTCATAACCCGCCATTTCACTGGACTTACAGCCATTTCACTGCGTTGACATGGTATTCAAGTGGTATTAATTTCCGCCCCACAAGCGAGCCACAACAATCCTATACTCGCGACGGAAATGCCCTACATGAACGACCTCCATACCCTACGCCCGGACGACTCCCAGCCGACGCCGCTGTACTTGCAGCTGGCGCGCAATCTGGAAGCCGCGATTCATGCCGGGCAGTGGAAGTCCGAGCAGGCAATGCCCTCGGAACGCAACCTCAGCGAGCAACTGGGCATCTCCCGGGTGACTGCGCGCAAGGCACTGGAAGTCCTGCTCGATCAAGGCCTGATCCGTCGCTTGCAAGGTTCCGGCACTTTCATCACCCCACGCCTCGAACAACCGCTGTCACGCCTTTCGGGTTTCAGCGAGATGCTGCGCCTCAAGGGCTTCGTGCCCAGCTCGCAATGGCTGGAGCGCGAAATAACCCTGCCGACCCACGAAGAACTGATCCGCCTGAGCCTGTCGCCGAACGACAAGGTCGCGCGCATGAAGCGTCTGCGCAAAGCCGATGACACGGTCATGGCCATCGAAATGAGCACCCTGCCCGCCTCGATCATGCCCAAGCCGCAACTGGTCGGCGATTCGCTCTACGAATACCTCGACGGCATCGGCAAACCGATTGTCCGCGCCCTGCAGCACATCCAGGCGATCAACGCCTCAGACGAATTCGCCGCGCTGGTCGGCATCGCCCCCGGCACCGCGATGCTGCTGATGACCCGGGTCGGCTACCTCGAAGACAACACGCCGATCGAAGTCACCGACACCTATTGCCGCAACGACTACTACGACTTTGTTGCAGAGCTTCGTAGATAAAGAGCTGCGTCGATAAGCGCAGTCACAAGCGAGAACCAAAATGTCCGAAGACAACATCCTTACCGCCAGCGGCTGGATTCGCGGCCGGCTGATCCACGAACACGGCAAAGTCGTGTCGATCGAAGGCGTACCCTGCGATCCGGCCGACAATGACCTGCCGTATCTGCTGCCGGGCTTCATCGATCTGCACGTCCACGGCGGCGGTGGCAAAGACATCATGGAAGGCGCCAGTGCCTTCGAGACCATCACCAAAACCCACGTGCGTTTCGGCACCACCTCGCTGCTGGCCACCACCATGACCGCGCCGAGCGCCGAGATCTCCAGCGTGCTGAAGGAAGTCGGAGAGTTCTGCGAACAGCGTCCGAAAGGTGCCGCGCGGGTCCTCGGCGTACACCTCGAAGGCCCGTACATCAATCCGGGAAAACTCGGCGCGCAACCGAACTTCGCCCACACCGCATTGATGGCCGAAGTCGAAGAATATCTGGCACTGGCGCCGATCCGGGTGATCACCATTGCCCCGGAAATCGCCGGCCACAACGGTTTGATCCGTGAGCTGAGCAGCCGTGGCATCCGCATGCAGATCGGCCACACCCTCGGCAGTTACGAGGAAGGCGTTGCCGCCCTCGATGCCGGCGCGACCAGTTTCACCCATCTCTATAACGCCATGAGCCCGCTGCATCACCGCGAGCCGGGCATCGTCGGCGCCGCACTGGCCCACGCCAAATTTGCCGAGCTGATCCCGGATTTGCTGCACGTGCATCCCGGCGCGATCCGCGTGGCCCTGCGTTCGATCCCGTGCCTGTATTGCGTCACCGACTCCACCGCCGCCGCCGGCATGCCCGACGGTGAATACAAGCTCGGCAGCCACACCGTGACCAAATGCCTGGGCGGCGTGCGCCTGCCCGACGGCACGTTGGCCGGCAGCACGCTGACCATGGATCAGGCCCTGCGCAACCTGGTGAAGATCGGCTTGCCGATCAGCGAGGCCTCGCAACGTCTTTCGCAATTCCCCGCCGACTATCTCGGCATTACTGAACGCGGGCGCCTTGCACCCGGGGCCTGGGCCGACTGCGTGCGGCTGGATCGCTCACTCACACTGACCGCCGTCATGGTCGAAGGAGAAGACATTGACTTCAAAAATGCTTGAGGAGGCGCTGTCCTCGTTCGAGGCCGTGCAAGCCCAACTGCAACAACTCGACCCGGCAATGATCGAGATCGCCGGGCGCCTGCGCCGTCAGCCACCGCAAGTGGCGATGACCGTTGCCCGCGGCAGTTCCGACCACGCGGCGAGCTACTTCGCCTACCTGACCATGCAGCAACTGGGCGTACCCGTGGCGTCGTTGCCGATGTCGGTGGTGACCATGCAGCAAGCGCCGTTGAAGGTCAGCGGTCAGGTCGCGTTCGCGTTTTCGCAATCGGGGCAGAGCCCGGACCTGGTCAACAGCCTGCGCCTGTTGCGCAAGCGAGGCGCGCTCAGTGTGACGATGGTCAACGCCGCCGATTCGCCATTGGAAGCCGCGTGTGAGTTCAGCGTGCCACTGCTCGCCGGGACGGAAAGCAGCGTCGCCGCGACCAAGAGTTTTATCGCCACCCTCAGCGCCAGCGCCCGGTTGATTGCGCACTGGAAAGAGGACAGCGAACTGCTCGAAGCCGGCAACGCCCTGCCCGAAGGCCTGCGCGAAGCAGCGAAACAGGACTGGAGCGTGGCCATCGAAGCGCTGCGCGATTGCGAGCGTTTGATGGTCATCGGCCGTGGTGCCGGTTTTGCCATTGCTCAAGAGGCGGCGCTGAAATTCAAGGAAACCTCGGCGATTCAGGCCGAAGCGTTCAGCAGCGCCGAAGTCCGTCACGGCCCGATGGCACTGATCGATGAACATTATCCGTTGCTGGTCTTCGCACCACGCGGCGCCGAGCAGGCCGGCCTGTTGAGTCTCGCGGCGGAAATGCGCCAACGCGGTGCTCGCGTATTGCTCGCTGCGCCGGACGATGTCAGCGAGCGCGACCTGACCCTGACCCGCGCCGAGCACCCGGCCCTTGATCCGATTCTGGCGATCCAGAGCTTCTACGTGATGGCCGCAGGTCTGGCCGTGGCCCGTGGCATGGACCCGGATCAGCCACGCCATCTGAGCAAAGTGACCCGCACGCATTAATTGAAGAAAACCTGTAGGAGCTGCCGAAGGCTGCGATCTTTTGATTTTGATTCACAGAAAAACAAGATCAAAAGATCGCAGCCTGCGGCAGCTCCTACAGGGGACATCGAACCGAGATCTAACCGATGAGACCGAGCCATGCACAACAACAATAAAGAGCTGACCCTCAGCGCCCCGCTCAGCGGCCCGGTGCTCACGCTCGCCAAAGTCCCGGACGCGGTGTTCGCCAGCGGCGCGATGGGCGACGGTATTGCCATCGACCCAATCAACGACACACTGTATTCGCCGTGCGCCGGGGTGATCATTCACGTCGCCCGCACCGGCCACGCGCTCACCGTACGCGCTGAAAACGGCGCAGAAATCCTTTTGCACCTGGGCCTCGACACCGTTGAGTTGAACGGCGAAGGCTTCTCGATGCTGGTCAAAGAAGGTGGCCGCGTGACCAAGGGCCAGCCGTTGTTGCGCTACGACCTGGACAAGGTCGGCCAGCAATGCAAAAGCCTTGTCAGCCTGTTGATCCTGACTAACAGCCAGGATTTTCAGGTGCGGCCGATCACGTTGAAAGCCGTGAAAGTCGGCGAACCGCTGCTGCATATTGTTGCGCGCAACGGTGCGGCGGCGAGCGCAGCAGTCGTAGACGGGCCTGAGGTTCATGGCCATGTCCTGGTGGCCCATCGCGGCGGTTTGCATGCACGCCCTGCCGCGCTGATTCGGCAGACTGCGCAAGGTTTCAAAAGCCACTCACAACTGCACTTCGCCGGTAAATCGGCGCCGTGCAACAGCCTGATCGGTTTGATGGGCCTGGCGGTTGGCGAACAGGACGAAGTGCAGGTCAGTTGTCAGGGACCGGATGCCGAAGCGGCGTTGCAAGCGTTGCTCAGCGCGTTGGCCACGGCGCTGCCGGATGATCATCACGCGGCGGCGCCGGTCAGTGTTGCCACTCTTAAGCGTCCGCCCGAGGCTGGCGTGTTGCACGGTGTATGTGCTGCGCCGGGACTGGTTGGCGGGCCGTTGTTTCGCCTGAACGCGATCAGTTTGCCGGCGGATGCGGGCAATCATGATCCGCTGCAGCAACAGCAGGTGCTCGACGCGGCGCTGAATCAGGTGCGCAGCGAAATCAACGGCACCCTCGCGCAAGCGAAAAAACACAAGAATGTCGACGAAGAAGCGATCTTCGCCGCACATCTGGCTCTGCTCGAAGACCCGGCGCTGCTTGATGCCGCACAACAGTCCATCGAACAAGGCACTGCAGCCACTCACGCCTGGAGTCAGTCGATCGACGTGCAGTGCGAAGTACTGCAACACACCGGCAGCGCACTGCTGGCCGAACGCGCCAACGATCTGCGCGACCTCAAACAACGGGTGTTGCGGGCATTGCTAGGCGAAGCCTGGCATTACGACGTGCCGGCCGGTGCCATCGTCGCAGCTCACGAACTGACACCTTCGGATCTGCTGCAACTTAGCGCCCAAGGTGTTGCCGGGTTATGCATGGCCGAGGGTGGCGCGACTTCCCACGTGGCGATTCTCGCGCGCGGCAAAGGTCTGCCGTGTCTGGTGGCTTTGGGCTCGGCATTGCTTGATCAACCGCCAGGCCAATCAGTGGTGCTCGATGCCGACGGTGGACGCCTCGAACTGGCGCCAAATGCCGAACGTCTGGCTGAGGTTCAGCAAGCGCAGATCGACCGCCGACAACGCCGCGACGCCCAACAAGCCAAGGCTCACTTGCCAGCAGAAACCCGCAACGGCGTGACCATCGAAGTCGTCGCCAATGTCGCCTCCAGCGGTGAAGCGGCAGATGCCTTTGCCAATGGCGCCGACGGCGTCGGCCTGCTGCGCACTGAGTTTTTATTCGTCGATCGCCAGACCGCGCCGGATGTCGAAGAACAGCGTGCAGCCTATCAAGGCGTGCTGGATGCGATGGGCGAGCACTCGGTGATCATCCGCACCATTGACGTCGGCGGCGACAAGCAACTCGACTACCTGCCGCTGCCGGTCGAAGCCAATCCGGTGCTCGGTCTGCGTGGCATTCGTCTGGCTCAGGCCCGCCCGGAAATCCTCGACCAGCAACTGCGCGCGCTGCTGCAAGTCAGCCCGCTGCGCCGCTGCCGGATCCTGTTGCCGATGGTCACCGAAGTGGATGAGTTGCTGCACATCCGCCAACGCGTCGATGCGTTGTGCCTGGAGCTGAACATCACCCAACGCCCGGAAATCGGCGTGATGATCGAAGTCCCCGCCGCCGCGCTGCAAGCCGAACAACTCGCCGAACATGCCGACTTCCTCTCGATCGGCACTAACGATCTATCGCAGTACACCCTGGCCATGGACCGCGATCACGCAGGTCTTGCCGCCCGCGTCGATGCCTTGCACCCCGCGCTGCTACGGCTGATCGCCATGACCTGCGAAGGCGCGGCGGTGCACAAACGTTGGGTCGGTGTCTGCGGCGCCCTCGCCTCCGATCCGCTGGCCACGCCCGTGTTGATCGGCCTGGGGGTGAGCGAACTGTCGGTCAGCCCGGTGCAGATCGGTGAAATCAAGGACCGCGTGCGCCAGTTGCACGAAGCCGAATGCCAACGCCTCGCTCGTGACTTGCTCAAGCTGAGCAGCGCCGCCGCGGTGCGTCACGCCTGTCATCAACATTGGCCTCTGCGCTAACAAAAAAGCTCTCTATAAAAAGAGCAGGGAGAACCACCATGTACCAACTCTTCATCGAAGGCCTGCAACGCCTCGGCCGTGCGCTGATGCTGCCGATCGCGATCCTGCCGATTGCCGGTTTGCTGCTGCGTCTGGGTGACACCGACCTGCTGAACATCGCGATCATCCACGACGCCGGTCAGGTGATCTTCGCCAACCTGGCGATGATCTTCGCCATCGGCATCGCCGTTGGCTTCGCCAAGGACAACAACGGCACTGCGGGTCTGGCCGGGGTGATCGGTTATCTGGTGATGATCTCCACCCTCAAAGTGCTCGATGCGAGCATCAACATGGGCATGCTCGCCGGGATCGTCAGCGGCCTGATGGCTGGCGCGCTGTACAACCGCTTCAAGGACATCAAGCTGCCGGAGTACCTGGCGTTCTTTGGTGGCCGACGGTTTGTGCCGATTGTCACCGGGTTCGCGGCGGTTGGTCTGGGCGTGGTGTTCGGCTATATCTGGCCGCCGATCCAGCATGGCATCAACGCCTTCGGCGCGCTGATGATGGAAAGCGGCAGTATCGGCGCGTTCGTGTTTGGCGTGTTCAACCGCCTGCTGATCGTCACCGGCCTGCACCACATCCTCAACAACATGGCGTGGTTTGTGTTCGGCAACTTCACCGATCCGACTACCGGGGCCTTGGTGACGGGCGACCTGTCGCGTTACTTCGCCGGCGATCCGAAGGGCGGCCAGTTCATGACCGGCATGTTCCCGATGATGATCTTCGGCCTGCCGGCAGCGTGCCTGGCGATGTACCGCAACGCCCTGCCAGAGCGGCGCAAGGTCATGGGCGGGATTTTTCTGTCGATGGCTTTGACTTCGTTTTTGACTGGGGTGACCGAGCCGATTGAGTTCGCCTTTATGTTTTTGGCGCCGTTGCTGTATCTGCTGCATGCGCTACTGACCGGGTTGTCGATGGCGATTACCAATGCGTTGAACATTCACTTGGGGTTCACCTTCTCTGGCGGCTTCATCGACATGGTGCTGGGTTGGGGCCGCTCGACCAATGGCTGGCTGGTGGTTCCGGTCGGGCTGGCCTATGCCGTGGTGTATTACGCAGTGTTTGATTTCTGCATTCGTCGTTTCAATCTGAAGACGCCGGGGCGTGAGGACGTCGCTGTCAGTGAAAAAGCCGTGTTGACTGAGAACGAGCGCGCCAGTGCCTACATCAAGGCACTGGGCGGTGCTGAAAATCTGCTGACTGTTGGCGCTTGCACCACGCGATTGCGCCTGGAAATGGTTGATCGCAACAAGGCCTCGGATGCCGATCTGAAAGCGCTGGGTGCGATGGCGGTTGTGCGTCCGGGTAAAGGTGGGAGTTTGCAGGTGGTGGTCGGGCCGCTGGCTGACAGCATTGCGGATGAAATTCGCTTGGCGATGCCGGCGTTGGGACGTGCTGTTATTGCCGAATCTGTTGCAGTTGTCGAAGAGCCAAAAGCAGTGATGGTCGCAGGCGCCGAGGCACAGAAATGGCTGAATGCACTAGGCGGTGGCGACAATGTGCTGCAACTGGATTGCATTGCCATGAGCCGGATTCGCTTGCTGCTGGCGGATGGCAAAGCACTGTCCGAGGCGCAGTTGAAGGAATTGGGCTGCCAGGGTGTCAGCCAGTTGGACGGTGGCGTTTGGCATTTGCTGGTGGGTGACAAGGCTGCGAGTTTGAGGGGCGCACTTGAGGCGCTGGTCAATCGCAGTGAGGTCAGTGCCAAGGTTTAGAAGTCTGGTGTTTGGACTGGCCTCATCGCTAGCAGGCTAGCTCCCACAGTGTGGACTGTGTGCGTTCTGCCAGACATGGGTTGTCTGGATCGAGCTCATCACTGGCAAGCCAGCTCCCACAGGGGAATGTTTTTCAAACTGTGGGAGCCAGCCTGCTGGCGATCAACGATAACGCGGTCGTCAGGATTGTGGATCGACGCGGTCCAGCGCCCGGTTTACCGCCAGTTCGGCGAACATGACGATTTGCTGGATACCTAACGCCGTACTGCGCTGCGAACCGCTTAGCTCATTGGCGAAGTTGCTGGCGGCGATACTTGCCGAGGCTAACGATTCGCAAGCGTGGGCGAGCAGGCTTTCGGTATCGACCTGGGGGCAGACCATAAACATGGTGCTTGGTCGGCGGGGCTTTGCAGGCTCGGGGCACAGGTAGAAGTCGAGGGCGCGCTTGATGGCTTCGCGGTTTCGGGCCTGGTCTTCGGCGCGGAGGGCTTCTTCGAGTGGGGTTTGGGTTTCAGGTGGGTCGGGGACAATTTTGTCTTTCATAAAAGCTCTACTCATATTTGGAGCCACCCTTAGCCATTTCTCACGTGGCAAAGGGTGGCAGCTATGTGCGGAGTGAGAAACCGGTGAGCAGAAAACCGGCCGGACCGAAGTCCGCCCGCACACAGCCGCCATAGAGCATTGCGACGGCAAATGAGCCGGCGGCAATTATGGTCGTACTGGTGCTAGTTTCAAGCTCTGCGGGTTCTCACACCCGATCACTGAACATTCAGTGACAACCAAAGCCTAGAGACCACACGTCCGACGGACAACCTGAAAACCTTGTGGGAAGGTTCTGGTAATTCCACACACTCTTAAACACAAAACATCCCCCTGTAGGAGCTGCCGAAGGCTGCGATCTTTTGACTTTGACGTTTCAACATCAACATCAAAATCAAAAGATCGCAGCCTTCGGCAGCTCCTACAGGGGAACGAATACACCCTCGGAGATTGGTCGACTGTCAGGCGCCCCCCCCCAGAGCGTGAATGTAAGTCCAACCCAAGCGGCAAAGCCGCCCCACTCAACAGGATGAGCGTTAGCTCGGCTGCAGCTCTTGATCTTGATCCACCGGCCCCGTCGGCAGGCTGAGTGGAGGGATTCATCCGGGGGTGGGAGCGCAGCGACCGTTTGGCGCAGCCAAATGCATCGAGAGGAGGTGCAGCGAAGCAAACCGTAGGCGATGCGCCCGGATGAGTCCCGGAGCGAAGGAACCCCGAGCTTTAGCGAGTGGGCCGAACGTTGGGGCAAGCCTTTTGGGTTACCTTTTCGGCGTTTGGAAAAGGTGACCCGCCGTAAGGGCGGAACCCTAAGCAGCCGTTACCGCAGCAACGGATATGTACCCGATCAGTCAGAACATCATTGCCTGATCCGACGCCTTCGCGAGCAGGCGCGCTCCCACATTGGAACCCTATTACCCGGAAAATCGCAGGCAACAAAAAACCCGCAGACAATCACTCATCTGCAGGTTTCCTGTTTAAGCAGCAAGAAAGATCAGAAATCTTCCAGCCGCCACACCTCATAAGCCGGTGTCTCGTAGGGATGGCTCAACTTAAGCGCCGCCACTACAGCAACGATCAACTCATCCGCCACCACAAGCTCAACTTTCCATTCCTCAACCCGCTCAACCTGCCCCGCTTCACCAATGAACGGCTGACTCCCGTCCAAAGGTCGAAACTGGCCAGACCCAAGCACCTGCCACGCACAGTGGTCATAGTCACCGATCCGCCCACCACCGGCAGCGAACACAGCCCCCTTGACCACCTCGACATGACTGTCAGGAACAAAAAACGCCAGCTTGTACACAGGCCTTAGTTCACCCAGACGCGAGCATTACGGAACATGCGCATCCAAGGAGCGTCCTCGTTCCAGTCTTCCGAACGCCACGAGTTCTGCACCGCGCGGAACACACGCTCCGGGTGCGGCATCATGATCGTCACACGGCCATCACGGCTGGTGAGACCGGTAATCCCGCGCGGCGAACCGTTCGGGTTGGCCGGGTAACGCTCGGTGACCTTGCCATGGTTGTCGACGAAACGCATCGCCACACAACCGGACAGATCGGCTTCCAGCAGTGCTTCTTCGCTGGAGAACTCGGCATGACCTTCACCGTGAGCAATGGCGATCGGCATACGCGAACCGGCCATGCCCTGCAGGAAGATCGAGTTCGACTCCTGAACCTGAACCATCGCCACACGCGCTTCGAACTGCTCGGAGCGGTTGCGCACGAAGTGCGGCCAGAACTCGCTGCCCGGGATCAGCTCGTGCAGGTTGGACATCATCTGGCAACCGTTGCACACGCCGAGGGTGAAGCTGTCGTTACGTTCGAAGAAACCCTGGAACGCATCACGGGCGCGGCTGTTGAACAGTGCCGATTTGGCCCAGCCTTCACCGGCGCCAAGTACGTCGCCGTAGGAGAAACCACCGCACGCCACCAGACCTTTGAACTCGTTCAGGTCGACACGGCCGGCGAGAATGTCGCTCATGTGCACGTCGATCGCGTTGAAACCGGCGCGGTCGAACGCAGCGGCCATTTCCACCTGACCGTTGACGCCCTGCTCACGCAGCACGGCAACCTGTGGGCGAATACCTTTCTTGATGTAAGGCGCGGCGATGTCCTGGTTGACGTCGTAGCTGAGCTTGACGCTCAGGCCCGGGTTGTCTTCTTCCAGCAGCACATCGAACTCTTGTTCGGCGCAGTCAGCGTTGTCACGCAGACGCTGGATCTGATAGCTGGTCTCGGCCCACTGACGTTGGAGCAGACGACGCTGGCCTTCGAACACGGTGTCACCGTTGAAGGTGATGTTGATCTGGCCGTTGTTGATCGGCTGACCGATCACCGACACGCAGTCGCCCAGACCGGCTGCGCTGAACTGCGCGAGGATGTCTGGCGTGGCGTCCTGACGAACCTGGATCACCGCTCCCAGCTCTTCGTTGAACAGGATCGCAGCGATTTCTGCCGAGGACTCGGCAACGCTGTCGAGGTTCAGGCTCAGGCCGCAGTGGCCGGCGAAGGCCATTTCCACCACGGAGGTCAGCAGACCACCGTCGGAACGGTCGTGGTAAGCCAGCAGGTGACCGTCGGCGTTGAGGCCCTGGATCACCGCGAAGAAGGCTTTCAGGTCTTCGGCGTCATCGACGTCCGGTGCGTGTTTGCCGAGTTTGCCGTGCACCTGAGCGAGGATCGAGGCGCCCATACGGTTCTGACCGCGACCGAGGTCGATCAGGATCAGGTCGGTGGTGCCCTTGTCCATGCGCAGTTCCGGGGTCAGGGTCTGACGGATGTCAGCCACTGGCGCGAAACCGGTCACGATCAGCGACATCGGCGAGGTCACGGTTTTTTCTTCGCCGTTGTCGTTCCAGCGAGTGGCCATGGACATCGAGTCCTTGCCCACCGGAATGGTGATGCCCAGCTCAGGGCACAGTTCCATGCCGACCGCTTTCACGGTGTCGTACAGACGCGCGTCTTCGCCCGGGTGGCCGGCAGCGGACATCCAGTTCGCCGACAGTTTGATGTCGGAGAGCTTGTTGATGCGCGAAGCGGCAATGTTGGTCAGGGTTTCGCCGATGGCCATGCGGCCCGACGCCGGAGCGTCCAGCAGTGCCAGCGGAGTGCGCTCGCCCATCGCCATCGCTTCACCGGTGTAGACGTCGAAACTGGTGGCGGTGACAGCAACGTCGGCCACCGGAACCTGCCATGGGCCGACCATTTGGTCACGGGCCACGAGGCCGGTGATGGTGCGGTCGCCGATGGTGATCAGGAAGCTCTTGCTCGCCACGGCCGGGTGATGCAGAACGCGCTCGATGGACTCGGTGATGTCGAGGTTAGACGGATCGAAGTCATCGCCCAGCTCGGCTTCGCGAACCACCGAACGGTGCATGCGCGGCGCTTTGCCCAGCAACACTTCCAGTGGCATGTCCACCGGGTTGTTGCCGAAATGGCTGTCGGTCACGGTCAGTTGCGGCTCGGCAGTGGCTTCACCCACTACGGCAAACGGGCAGCGCTCGCGTTCGCAGATCGCCTGGAAGCGCTCGAAGTCTTCCGGGCCGACCGCCAGAACGTAACGCTCCTGGGATTCGTTGGACCAGATTTCGTGCGGGGCCATGCCCGGCTCGTCGTTGGGAATGTTGCGCAGTTCGAAACGGCCACCGCGGTCGCCGTCGTTGACCAGTTCCGGGAAGGCGTTGGACAGACCGCCCGCGCCGACGTCGTGGATGAAGCTGATCGGGTTCTTGTCGCCCAGCTGCCAGCAACGGTCGATGACTTCCTGGCAGCGACGCTCCATTTCAGGGTTTTCACGCTGCACGGAAGCGAAGTCGAGATCCGCCGAGCTGGTGCCGGTGGCCATCGAGGAAGCGGCGCCGCCGCCCAGACCGATCAGCATCGCCGGGCCGCCGAGCACGATCAGTTTGGAGCCAACGACGATTTCGCCTTTCTTGACGTGTTCTTCGCGGATGTTGCCCATGCCGCCGGCCAGCATGATCGGCTTGTGGTAACCGCGAACTTCGTCACCGTGCGGAGTGGTGATCGATTGTTCGAAGGTACGGAAGTAGCCGGTCAGGGCCGGACGACCGAATTCGTTGTTGAACGCAGCGCCGCCGAGCGGGCCTTCGATCATGATGTCCAGCGCGGTAACGATGCGCTCAGGCTTGCCGTACGGCACTTCCCACGGTTGTTCGAAGCCCGGGATCTGTAGGTTCGATACGGTGAAACCGGTCAGACCAGCCTTTGGCTTGGCGCCACGGCCGGTTGCACCTTCGTCACGGATCTCGCCACCGGAACCGGTCGATGCGCCCGGGAACGGGGCAATCGCCGTCGGGTGGTTGTGGGTTTCTACCTTCATCAGGATGTGCACCGGCTCCTGCACCGCGCCGTACTGGCGGGTTTCAGGGTTCGGGAAGAAACGGCCGGCAACGTTGCCGACGATCACCGAGGCGTTGTCCTTATAAGCCGACAGAACGCCTTCGCTGTGCATCACGTAGGTGTTCTTGATCATGCCGAACAGGCTTTTTTCCTGGTTCTCACCATCAATATCCCAACTGGCGTTGAAGATCTTGTGGCGGCAATGCTCGGAGTTGGCCTGGGCGAACATCATCAGTTCGATGTCATGCGGGTTGCGCTTGAGACCGTTAAAGGCGTTGACCAGGTAGTCTATCTCGTCTTCGGCCAGGGCCAGGCCCAGCTCGGTGTTGGCCTTTTCCAGCGCGGCGCGACCGCCACCGAGGATGTCGATCGCGGTCAGCGGCTTCGGCTCGGCGTGGCTGAACAGGCCGGCAGCCTGTTCCTGATTGGCCAGAACGATTTGCGTCATGCGGTCATGCAGTACGTCGGCAATCTGCTGGGCTTCGGTGTCGCTGAACTGACCGGCGACGTAGAACGCGATACCGCGCTCCAGGCGCTGAATCTTGCTCAGACCGCAGTTGCGGGCGATGTCGCTGGCCTTGCTCGACCATGGCGAGATGGTGCCGAAACGCGGCAACACCAGAAACAGACGACCGGTCGGCTCTTGTACCGGAACGCTTGGGCCGTACTTCAGAAGGCGCGCAAGCACCTGCTGTTCGTCGCCGGTCAGGACGCCGGTGACTTCGGCGAAGTGAGCGAATTCAGCATACAGGCCACTGACAGCTGGAACCTTCTGGCTCAGTTGCTCAAGGAGTTTGCTGTGGCGAAAGGCAGAAAGGGCAGGAGCGCCGCGCAGGATCAACATCTTCGGGACAGCCTCGGGAAGGGGTGTGCTTTGAGGCCGTGCATTCTAGCCTAAACCGCCCTCAACATCACCCGAAACGCTACGCACGGTTGCACTCGAATATCAATCTGTGTTTCTGCCTTTGAAGTCAGATTTAACGGGGGTCTGATGCAGGCTTATTTTTACTGTAACAAAATGCCGTCAAGCCTTGATCCTGCGGGGTTTCGTGCAGTTTTGTGATCTCTAGCAGACAACCCCCTCACTGTCGAGATATGGCGCCCGCGGCCGTTTGCGTATACTGCGCAGATGTTTTTCCCAACGGCTTTGCGTCCGCGGTACGCCAAATGGCTGATCGCAACCGGACTCTTCCTGATGCTCGGTGGCTGTGTTGATAAACCCAACACACTCGAGCGCGTAAAGGAGGATGGTGTGCTGCGGGTGATTACCCGTAACAGCCCCGCCACCTACTTTCAGGATCGCAGCGGTGAAACCGGCTTCGAATACGAGCTGGTGAAGCGTTTCGCCGACGATTTGGGTGTTGAACTGAAGATCGAGACCGCCGACAACCTCGACGACTTGTTCGACCAGATTGGCAAACCGAATGGCCCGGTGCTGGCTGCCGCCGGTCTGGTCAGCAGCGAGCAGCGCAAAAAGCAGGTGCGTTTCTCGCACTCCTACCTCGAAGTCACCCCGCAGATCATTTATCGCAACGGCCAGTCGCGGCCGACCGATCCCGGTGATCTGGTCGGCAAGAAGATCATGGTGCTTAAAGGCAGCACCCACGCCGAACAACTGGCGGAGCTGAAAAAGAAATTCCCCGGCATCGAATACGAAGAGTCCGACGCGGTTGAAGTGGTCGACCTGCTGCGCATGGTCGATGAAGGCCAGATCGACCTGACCCTGGTCGACTCCAACGAAGTGGCGATGAACCAGGTGTACTTCACCAACATCCGCGTGGCTTTTGACCTCGGCGATGCGCGCAGTCAGAGCTGGGCGGTCGGCCCGGGCGAAGACAACAGCCTGCTCAACGAGATCAACGCGTATCTGGACAAGGTGCAGAAGAACGGCACCCTGCAACGCTTGAAGGATCGTTACTACGGCCACGTCGACGTCCTCGGCTACATGGGCGCCACGACCTTCGCCCAGCACTTGCAGCAGCGTCTGCCGAAATACGAACAGCACTTCAAGAATTACGCGAAGAAAGAGAAAGTCGACTGGCGCCTGTTGGCGGCCATTGGTTATCAGGAATCGCTGTGGCAACCGACGGTCACCTCGAAAACCGGCGTGCGCGGGCTGATGATGCTGACCCAGAACACAGCACAGGCGATGGGCGTGTCCAACCGCCTCGATCCGAAGCAGAGCATCATGGGCGGCGCCAAGTACCTGGCTTACATGAAGGACCAGCTCGACGATTCGATCAAGGAGCCAGACCGCACCTGGTTTGCTTTGGCAGCCTATAACGTGGGCAGCGGTCATCTCGATGACGCGCGCAAGCTCACGGCCAAGGAAGGGTTGAACCCGGACAAATGGCTGGACGTGAAAAAGATCCTGCCGCGCTTGTCGCAGAAGCAGTGGTACAGCAAGACCCGCTATGGCTACGCCCGTGGCGGTGAGCCGGTGCATTTCGTGGCGAACATCCGTCGCTACTACGACATTCTGACCTGGGTGACCCAGCCGCAGCTTGAAGGCGATCAAGTGGCAGAGGGCAATCTGCATGTGCCCGGCATCGACAAGTCAAAACCGGCGCAAGAGCCTGCCCCTCTTTAAAGCAAAAGATCGCCGCCTTCGGCAGCTCCTACAGGTGTACACATAACCCTGTAGGAGCTGCCGAAGGCGGCGATCTTTTGATCTTAGCCCTTGAGAGCAGCAGCCAGAATCAACGCTTTCATTTCGGAAACAGCGGACTTGAAGCCGACGAACAACGCATGCGCCACCAGCGCATGGCCGATGTTCAGTTCGTTGATGCCTTTGATCGCCGCTACGGCTTCAACGTTGTGGTAATGCAAGCCGTGACCCGCGTTGACGATCAAGCCTTGGGCCAGACCAAAGGCCACGCCGTCCGCCACACGCTTCAATTCTTCTGCCACTTCGGTCGGGGTTTCTGCATCGGCATAACGCCCGGTGTGCAGCTCGATGGCCGGCGCACCGACGCGCTTCGACGCAGCGATCTGACGTTCATCGGCATCGATAAACAGCGACACTTCACTGCCGATCTTCGACAGACGCTCAACAGCAGCCTTGATCCGCTCCTCCTGCCCCGCTACGTCCAGACCGCCCTCGGTAGTCAGTTCCTGACGGGTTTCCGGGACCAGGCAGATGTGCGCCGGGCGGATGCGTTCGGCAAACGCCATCATTTCCTCGGTGACGCCCATTTCGAAGTTCATGCGGGTTTGCAGCACGTCCTTGAGCAGCAGTACGTCGCGCTCCTGAATGTGCCGGCGGTCTTCACGCAGGTGCACAGTAATGCCATCGGCACCCGCCTCTTCCGCGTCCAGCGCCGCCTTGACCGGATCCGGGTAGCGCGTGCCACGGGCCTGACGCAGGGTGGCGACGTGGTCGATATTCACGCCAAGAAGAATGCGATTGCTGGTGGTCACGGATGCGCGCTCCTGAATTGAGAGATTCGGCGCACAGCATATCAGGGCTTACGAAATAGCTCGCGGCTGACGAGGGGGCGACCACCCAAGTGAACGGCCAGAGCCTGACGCATCAGACGCTTGGCGGCGGACAAAGCACCGGGGGCGGTCCAGTCGGCTTCGGCCATGGCCAGTAATTCGACGCCGTTGAACAGGCCGGGTTGCAGCAGGAAGACCCGCTCAAGCCCCGCATCCACTTGCAGACGATAGAGGCCATCCGGCGCAATGCGCTCGCCGTGGATATCGGTGTTCAGGGAAAAACCGTAACCGAGATCGTCCAAAAGCCGCCACTCGAAGGAGCGCAGCAACGGCTCCAATGGCCGCCCTTCCGCCAATGCCAGCAAGGTCGCGGCGTAATGATCGAATACATCCGGATGCGGGTCTTCGGCGGGCAACAGGCGAATCAGCAACTCATTGAGATAGAGACCGCTGAACAGCGCCTCACCATTAAGCCACGCCGAAGTACCAGAACTCTCCATGCGCCCGACGTTCTTCAGCTCACCCTTGCCACGGAATTCGACTTCCAGCGACACGAACGGCCGCGCCAATGTCCCGGCCTTGCCCCGCGCACTGCGCAACACCGCCCGCAACCGCCCTTGCGGCGTGAGGAAATCCACCAAGGCGCTGGTTTCGCGGTAGGCGCGACTGTGCAGGACGTAGGCGGGTTGGGCGGGAGGTGGGGTTTGCGACATAAGCCGAAAGATCTCTGAAGATCATCAATTGTGGCGAGGGAGCTTGCTCCCGCTGGGTTGCGAAGCAGCCCCAAGATCAGCGATTTGGTGTGTCAGGCACACCGAGGCGGCCGATTTTACGACGGCTTCGCAGCCGAGCGGGAGCAAGCTCCCTCGCCACAGAAGCCCGCTCGCACAGTGAAACTGGTGGTTACAGGTCGCCGTAACCCAGCGAACGCAGCGCACGCTCGTCGTCGGACCAGCCGCCCTTCACCTTGACCCACAGGTTGAGCATGATCTTGGAGTCGAACAGCAGCTCCATGTCCTTGCGCGCTTCGGTGCCGATGCGTTTGATGCGCTCGCCCTTGTCGCCAATGATGATCTTCTTCTGGCCGTCGCGCTCAACGAGAATCAAAGCATGAATGTGCAAGGTCTTGCCCTGCTGCTTGAACTCTTCGATTTCCACGGTGATCTGGTACGGCAGCTCGGCGCCCATCTGGCGCATGATTTTCTCGCGTACCAGTTCGGCGGCAAGGAAACGGCTGCTGCGGTCGGTGATCTGGTCTTCCGGGAAGAAGTGATCGTTCTCCGGCAGGTGTTCGGCAATGACCTTTTCCAGCGCTTCGAGGTTGTGCCCGTGCTGTGCGGAGATCGGGATGATCTGCGCGTTCGGCAACTGCTCCTGCAACCAGCTCAGGTGCGGCATCAGCTCGGCTTTGTCTTCGATGCGATCGGTCTTGTTCAGCGCGACGATCAACGGGCCGGTGACGTACTGAACGCGCTCGAGAACCATCTGGTCTTCGTCGGTCCACTTGGTGCGGTCGACCACGAAGATCACCACATCAACGTCTTTCAACGCCGCCGAAGCGGTTTTGTTCATGTAACGGTTGAGAGCCTTTTCGCCACCCTTGTGCATCCCGGGGGTATCGACGTAGATCGCCTGCACGTCACCTTCGGTTTTGATGCCGAGCATGTTGTGGCGAGTGGTTTGCGGCTTGCGCGAGGTGATCGCAAGCTTCTGGCCAAGGATGTGGTTCAGCAGCGTCGACTTGCCGACGTTGGGACGGCCGACGATGGCAACATAGCCACAGCGAGTTGCGTTTGTATCAGTCATTGCCATTCTCCACGCCCAGGGCAATCAGTGCTGCGGCGGCCGCTACCTGTTCGGCAATACGACGGCTCACACCCTGACCTCGGCTTTTTTCATTCAGTAAGACAACTTCGCACTCGACGAAGAAGGTTCGGCAGTGCGGCTCGCCCTGGATATCCACCACTTCGTAGCGTGGCAGTTCGCAACCACGCGATTGCAGGTGTTCCTGCAGGCGGGTCTTCGGATCCTTGTTGGTGTCGACCAGCGTCAGGCCTTCGAACTCACCGGCCAGCCAGGCCAGCACACGCTCGCGCGCCATGTCCATGCCGGCGTCGAGATAGATCGCACCGATCAAGGCTTCGAGGGCATCGGCCAGAATCGATTCGCGACGGAAACCGCCACTTTTCAACTCACCGGAACCCAGTCGCAGGTAATCGCCAAGGTCAAAGCCGCGAGCCAGTACGGCCAGCGTCTCACCTTTTACCAGGCGTGCGCGCAGACGCGACAACTGGCCTTCGCGGGCCAGCGGGAAGCGATCAAAGAGCGCCTCGCCGGCGACGAAGTTGAGGATGGCATCACCGAGAAATTCCAGGCGTTCGTTGTTGCGCCCGGCAAAACTGCGGTGCGTAAGGGCCAGCAGCATCAGCTCCTGATCCTTGAAGGTGTAACCGAGCTGGCGCTCGAGACGGCTTAGAGAAACGCTCACGGTTTACCCACGCTGAGTTCGTGGCTGGATTCCACTGCCATCGCCGGGATGCGGCGCAGGCCTGGGACAATTAACGCTGTGTTCAAAAATTAAATCCTGGCGATTGCGAAGCCGATTGTGCCGGCTCCAGAAATGCATTCGGCGCTGTGGTCAACAGCGCCGTGTGTGATTACTTGATCAGGCCAACCCGCGAGAAATTCGGCAGGTGACTGAGTTTCGGCTCCGGCCAGCTCATCCAGACCGCGAAGGCCTTGCCGACGATATTCTGGTCGGGAACCATGCCCAGCAGATCCTTGGGAATGTTCGGATCATCCCAGTAGCGACTGTCATTCGAGTTGTCGCGGTTGTCGCCCATCATGAAGTAGTGCCCGGCGGGCACTGTCCATGAGCGGTCCGGCGTGGCGCGGTAGCGGCTCATTTCCTTGCGGATCAGATGCTCGGCGGCGCCCAGTTTCTCTTTGTACAACTCGGCGCTGCCCAGCGTGCCCGGCTCGGCGCCGACCATCTGCTCGGCAATCGATTCGCCATTCACAAACAGACGCTTGTCAGCGGTGTAACGCACCGTGTCGCCCGGCAGACCCACTACACGCTTGATGTAGTTGACGTTCGGATCGCTTGGGTAGCGGAACACCATCACATCGCCACGCTGCGGGTCACCGACTTCGATGATTTTCTTGTCGATCACCGGCAGGCGGATCCCGTAAGAAAACTTGCTCACCAGAATGAAGTCGCCGACGTCCAGGGTTGGTTTCATCGAACCCGACGGGATCTGGAACGGTTCCACGAGGAATGAACGCAGCACCAGCACAATGAACAACACCGGGAAGAACGATTTTCCGTATTCAACCAGCAGCGGCTCTTTGTTCAGTTTCTCGACCACCACGACATCGGGCTGGCTGACACTGCCTTGATAAGAGGCAATGGCCGCCCGGCGACGCGGCGCCAGGATCAACAGATCAAGCAACGCCAACAGGCCGCAGACGAACACGGCGATGACCAGCAACAGCGGGAAATTTAGTGACATAGGACCTGACTATTCCAACCTGAGCACGGCAAGGAAGGCTTCTTGTGGAATTTCCACGTTGCCGACCTGCTTCATGCGTTTCTTACCGGCCTTTTGCTTCTCAAGCAGTTTCTTCTTACGGCTTACGTCACCGCCGTAGCATTTGGCCAATACGTTCTTTCTGAGTGCCTTGACGGTTGTCCGGGCAACGATCTGACCACCGATGGCGGCCTGAATCGCCACGTCGAACATCTGACGAGGAATCAGCTCTTTCATCTTCTCGGTCAACTGGCGACCTTTGAAGTGCGAATTGTCGCGGTGCACGATCAATGCGAGGGCATCGACCTTGTCGCCGTTGATCAGCACGTCCAGTTTCACCAGATTAGCCGATTGGTAACGATCGAAATGGTAATCCAGCGAAGCATAGCCGCGGCTGGTGGATTTGAGACGGTCGAAGAAGTCCAGCACCACTTCGTTCATCGGCAGGTCGTAGGTGACTTGCACCTGATTACCGAGGAACAGCATGTCGACTTGAACGCCGCGCTTCTCGATGCACAGGGTGATGACGTTGCCCAGATGCTCCTGCGGCACGAGGATATTGGCGCGCACGATCGGCTCGCGCATGTCCTCGATGGCCGAGACATCTGGAAGCTTCGATGGGTTGTCGACGTAAATCGTTTCACCGGTTTTCAGCACCAGCTCGAAAATTACCGTCGGCGCCGTGGTGATCAGGTCCAGGTCGTATTCGCGCTCAAGGCGCTCCTGGATGATTTCCATGTGCAGCATGCCGAGGAAGCCGCAACGGAAGCCGAAGCCCAGTGCGTCAGAGCTTTCCGGGGTGTATTGCAGCGACGAGTCGTTCAGGGTCAGTTTCTGCAGCGCTTCGCGGAAATCTTCGAAGTCGTCGGAGCTGACCGGGAACAGACCGGCGTAAACCTGTGGCTGGATGCGTTTGAAGCCGGGCAGTACCGGGACATCCGGGGTCGAGCTCAGGGTCAGGGTGTCACCGACCGGTGCACCGTGGATGTCCTTGATGCTGGCGATGATGAAGCCCACTTCGCCGGCCTTGAGGTCAACGGTGGCCGTGTGCTTCGGATTGAACACGCCGACGCTGTCGACCAGGTGCACCTTGCCGGTGGACTTGACGAGGATCTTGTCGCCCTTCTTCACGCGGCCATGGCGCACGCGCACCAGGGAAACAACGCCCAGGTAGTTGTCGAACCAGGAGTCGATGATCAACGCTTGCAGCGGATCTTCGATGTTGCCGGTTGGCGCAGGAATGGTCGCGACCAGACGCTCGAGCACTTCGTCGACGCCCAGGCCGGTCTTGGCGCTGCAGGTGACGGCGTCGGTGGCGTCGATGCCGATGATCTTCTCGATCTCGTCCTTGACGCGGTCTGGCTCGGCCTGCGGCAGGTCGATCTTGTTCAGCACCGGCATGACCTCAAGGCCCTGCTCGATCGCGGTGTAGCAGTTGGCCACGGACTGGGCTTCAACGCCCTGACCCGCGTCGACCACCAGCAAGGCGCCTTCACACGCGGCCAGGGAACGGCTGACTTCGTAGGTGAAGTCAACGTGGCCCGGGGTGTCAATGAAGTTCAGCTGGTAGGTAACGCCATCTTTGGCTTTGTAATAGAGGGTGACGCTGTGGGCCTTGATGGTGATCCCGCGTTCACGCTCCAGATCCATGGAATCCAGTACCTGGGCTTCCATTTCACGCTCGGCCAGGCCGCCGCACATCTGGATGAAGCGATCGGCCAGCGTCGACTTGCCATGGTCAATGTGGGCGATGATGGAGAAATTGCGGATATGACTCAAATCACTCACGGATCAACACTCAAAAAGGCTGCAGGCATAGCCCGCCGAAAAATAGCCGGGAATTGTACCTGATACACGGCGCAAGCGTCACGTTCGCCTGTCACCCGGATTGCATGCAAAAACGCCCCGATCTGTCGACCGAGGCGTTTTCAAGGTTAAACAGTCGATGAAAGCTTGTTCATCAACCGGCTCGTCTAAGCAGCCAGACACCCGCCAACGCACAGACCCCGGCCGGCACCAGCACCGCAAACAACGGTGAGAAGCCGAACACCAGGCTCGAAGGGCCAAGCAAATCCTGGACGATACGGAAGGTGAAGCCCACCAGTACGCCGGTAAACACCCGCTGACCGAGGGTCACCGAGCGCAACGGCCCGAAGATGAAAGAGATCGCCATCAGCACCAGCGCTGCGGTCACCAGTGGCTGCAACACCTTGACCCAAAATGCCAGCCAGTAACGGCCATTGCTCAGGCCCTGCTCGGCCAGATAGTGGATGTAACCCCACAGACCGCTGATCGACAGCGATTCCGGAGCCATGACCACGGTGCTCAGCAATTGCGGGCTCAGGGACACGTCCCAACGCTCGGTCGGGGTGTTCACCACTTCCGTGCTGCGCTCATGGAACACGGTGGTCGCGACATCGGTGAGCTGCCAGTGATTGCCGTCAAACTCGGCTTTCTTGGCGAAGCTCGAACTCAGCAGGTGGCGCTCTTTATCGAAGTGATAGCGCGTCACGCCATACAACAGGCCGTTCGGTTGCACGGCGTTGATGTGAATGAACTCTTCACCCTGGCGGTGCCACATACCGTGCTTGGCGCTTTGTGCGTCGCCGCTGCCTTGCGCCAGCGAGCGATTGGCCTGCGCCATACTTTCAGTTGCCGGAGCGACGTATTCGCCGATCAACACGCCGGCTAGCATCAGCACCAGCATCGGCTTCATCACGGCCCAGACGATCCGGCCGATGGACACGCCAGCGGCACGCATGACCGTCAGCTCACTGCTGCTGGCCAGACTGCCGAGACCGATCAGACAGCCGATCAATGCGGCCATCGGCAGCATTTCGTAGAGACGGCGTGGCGCGGTCAGCAACACGAAGCTCAACACATCAACGAGGGTGTAGGTGTCGCTGACATCACCCATCTCATCGATGAAGGCAAACAAGGTTGCCAGGCCGAGAATGATTGCCAGCACGGCGATGATCGCCATGAACACGCTGCTGCCGATGTAGCGGTCGAGTTTAACCACGGGCCACCTCCAGCGCTGCAGCGCGACGGCTGGCCAGCTTCAGGCGCAGCGGCTCCCAATAGAGCAGGCCGAGACCGATGAACAGGAAGATCGCGTGTACCCACCACAGGCCGAGGGCCGGCGGGATCTTGCCTTTTTCAAGGGCGCCGCGGGCGGCAATCAGGATGGTCAGGTAAGCCATATAAAGAAGAATCGCCGGCAGCAGCTTGAGGAAACGCCCTTGGCGCGGATTGACTCGCGACAGCGGCACCGCCATCAGGGTCACGATAAACACCAGCAGCGGCAGGGACATACGCCATTGCAGCTCGGTTTTGGAGCGGATGTCATCGCTGCCCAGCAGGGACGAAGTCGGCATGGCGTCACGGTCGGTGACTTCTTCGCTGACGTCCGGTTTGGGCAACAGCACACCGTAGGTTTCGTAGTGAATGGCGCGGTAATCGGCCTGACCCGGGCTGCCGTCGTAGCGGTAACCGTTGTCGAGAATCAGGTAACGATTGCCGTCGGGGCGTACTTCCTGACGGCCCTTTTCAGCCACCAGCACGGAAATCCCGCGATCCTTTTGATCGGCACCGAGGTTTTTCTGCGAAATGAACACGCTGCCGAGATTGACGCGATCGTCGCTCAAGGTTTCGGTGTAGGTGACCCGAGTGCCGTCACGCAGGGCCTGGAAGCGACCTGGCTCGAGGGTGTCGAATTCAGTCAGGGCGTCCTGCTTGTTCAGCAGCAACTGGAACTGGTTGGCGCCTTGCGGGGCCAGGCCCAGGCTCAGCCACGCTACGACCAGCGCAACCAGGGTCGCTGGAAACAAGGTCATGCGAAACAGCTTCTGCTGGCTCATGCCGGTGGCCGAAAGCACAGTCATCTCGCTTTCCAGGTACAGGCGACCGTACGCCAGCAGGATCCCGAGGAACAGGCCCAGCGGCAGAATCAGCTGCAGGAAACCCGGCAGGCGATAGCCCATGATCAGGAACAGCGAACCCGGATCGAGCTGGCCGGCAGCGGCCTGAGCGAGGTATTTGATGAAGCGACCGCTCATGATGATGACCAACAGCACGGCACTCACGGCACTGAGGGTCAACAGGACTTCGCGGGACAGATAACGGAAGACGATCAAACCAGACACTCCAGGGTTGTCAGGCTAAGGCGGCCAAACAAGCAAACACATCGACCGGCCCGCAACGCAGAGCCGTCGAAAAAAGATGCGGCATTATCCTGTGATTGAGGGCGCCTGTCACTGCGCACACTCATCCATGTCTGTAATCCTTTGCAGATCGTACAACCTAGGGGGCGTTCTCAATTAGTTTTCACACCGCGCCGGGTCTGCTGTTGTGCAGGGCAAGGCGCGAGAAGCGTGGTTTGGTCATTCCAAATAAGCTTCGAGCAACGCAGCCCTGCACAACAGCAGGCCCGGCCCTTCGGGTTGTGCCTTAAAGCCGGCCAGTCTGCGTTGCAGGCCTTGGAAAGGGAACAACCATTCCCAGCGGCCTGCGCCTTGCCTGGCTGGCTTTAAGGCGACAACGCGGCGTGGAAACTAATTGAGAACGCCCCCTAGGGTTGTCAGGCGCGGGGAGCGAGGTTCAAACTGCGGCCCTTGTCGCAGGCTTTGGCCTGCGCCTCTTCTATCTATAAGCAGGCGACAGCGGACACCGTCGAACGCCTGCGTGTTGACCATTCATTCAGGGATCCGGACATGGAACTGGTTGTAAAAAGCGTTAGCCCAGAAACGTTGAAAACCGCCACCCTGGTGGTTGCCGTCGGCGAAGGCCGCAAACTCGGCGCCGCCGCCAGACAGGTCGACGAACTGAGCGGTGGCGCGATCAGCGCCGTGCTCAAGCGTGGCGATCTGGCCGGCAAGGTTGGCCAGAGTCTGTTGCTGCACAGCCTGCCAAACCTCAAAGCCGAACGCGTGCTGCTGGTCGGCGTGGGCAAGGATGAAGAACTGGGCGACCGTCCGTTCCGCAAAATCGTTGCCGGCATCCTCAACACACTCAAAGGCCTGGGCGGCAGCGACGCCGTGCTGGCGCTGGATGAAGTCATCGTCAAAGGCCGCGACAGCTACGGCAAGACCCGTTTACTGGCAGAAACCCTGGTGGACGGCGAATACACGTTCGACCAGTTCAAGAGCCAGAAAGCCGAACCGCGCGCCCTGAAGAAAGTCACCCTGCTGACCATCAAGGCTGCGCAAGCTGAAGTACAGCGCGCCGTGAATCACGCCACTGCAATCGCCAACGGCATGGCCTTCACCCGCGATCTGGGCAACCTGCCGCCGAACATCTGCCACCCGACCTTCCTTGGCGAACAAGCGAAGAACCTGGGCAAAGAGTTCAAGGACCTGAAAGTCGAAGTGCTCGACGAGAAGAAGATCAAGTCGCTGGGCATGGGCTCGTTCTACGCCGTTGGCCAGGGCAGCGCCCAGCCGCCACGCCTGATCGTCATGCAATACAACGGCGGCAAGAAATCCGAGAAGCCGTATGCCCTGGTCGGTAAAGGCATCACCTTCGACACCGGCGGCATCAGCCTGAAACCGGGCGCCGGCATGGACGAAATGAAGTACGACATGGGCGGCGCTGCCTCCGTGTTCGGTACCCTGCGTGCCGTGCTTGAGCTGAAACTGCCGATCAACCTGGTGTGCATCCTTGCTTGCGCGGAAAACATGCCGAGCGGCAATGCCACGCGTCCGGGCGACATCGTCACCACCATGAGCGGTCAGACTGTAGAAATCCTCAACACCGACGCCGAAGGCCGTCTGGTGCTGTGCGATGCACTGACCTACTCCGAGCGCTTCAAGCCACAAGCAGTGATCGACATCGCTACCCTGACCGGCGCGTGCGTCGTTGCCTTGGGTGCGCACACTTCGGGCCTGCTGGGCAACAACGACGAGCTGATCGGCCAACTGCTCACTGCTGGCAAAGCCGCTGACGACCGCGCCTGGCAACTGCCGCTGTTCGACGAGTACCAGGAGCAACTGGACAGCCCGTTCGCCGACATCGCCAACATTGGCGGGCCAAAAGCCGGCACCATCACCGCTGCGTGCTTCCTGTCGCGCTTCACCAAGAACCTCAACTGGGCGCACCTGGACATCGCGGGCACCGCATGGACCAGCGGCGGCAAGGACAAGGGCGCCACTGGCCGTCCGGTACCTCTGCTGACCCAGTACCTGCTGGATCGCGCCAAAGCCTGAACCCGCTGACGGGCGGCGTCACTTTCGGGTGACGCCGCTTGCTGCTCTGGAACCGCAATGACCAAAGTCGACTTCTATATCCTGCCCAGCGCCGATCCTTCGGCTCGCCTGGACTTTGCCTGCAAGCTCACCGAGAAAGCCTGGCGCATGGGGCACCGCATCTATCTGCATTGCAGCGACGCGGCTCAGCGTGACGCGCTCGATGCGCGGCTGTGGGCATTTAAAGGCGAAAGTTTCGTGCCGCATGGCCCGGCCGACAGCGAACCGGACGGCTTGATCGTTTTGGGCGTGGGTGATGACTGCGGTCAGCATCAGGATTTGCTGGTCAACCTCGACCTGAAAGTCCCCGCCTTCGCCAACAAATTCGCCCGAGTGGCGGAAGTGGTGGTTGAAGATCCGACGATTCGAGCAGCCGCGCGGGAGAGTTTCCGTTTCTACCGCGAACAGGGCTATCCTCTGCAAGATCACCGTTTACAGCGACTCTGAGCATTCCAATGGACACTCCGAAACCGCAACAAAAGTCCGCACACCTGTTGGATGATCTTGAATCGATCCGCCAGTTGCTCGGCGATGACAACCTGCAACCACCACTGTTGACCGACACGGTCGACGAAGGTGAACAGGAACAGATTCCTATGTTGTTCGAAGCGGTCGGCAACGAACCGCCTGCCGTCGAACCGCCTCCCGCCCCCGTTGCACCCGCCGCACAACCTGCTGCGCCCGCTGCCAAAGGCCCGGACGCCCTGCTCCACCTGGACAGCGAACTGCGCGCCGCCGCGCAATTGATCATGCAAGATGTGATCGACGACTTCGCGCCGCACATCGAAACCGAAATCAAACGCCGCCTCGACGCGCGCATGGAACGGTTGCTGAGCCAGTACGAATAACCCGGCCTTCGGTATTTTTTGTGGCGAGGGAGCTTGCTCCCGCTGGGGTGCGAAGCGCCCCCAAAACCATTCAACAGTGTTTTGTCCGCGAAGCCTGGGTGGCAGGGTTTACGACTGCTGCGCAGCCGAGCGGGAGCAAGCTCCCTCACCACAGAGTTCGCGATCACATTTAGGTCTCCATCCGGCCCGCCCCGCTCGCCCTCGGCCCCATGCCCCGCTATACTTCCCGGCTTTTCCTGAATAAATGCCAATAGGGTCCCGCCGCGCATGGATAAGACCTACCAGCCGCACGCCATTGAAACTTCCTGGTACAACACCTGGGAGTCCGAGAACTACTTCGCCCCGCAAGGCGCGGGCGACTCCTACACCATCATGATCCCGCCGCCGAACGTCACCGGCAGCCTGCACATGGGTCACGGTTTCAACAACGCGATCATGGACGCCCTGATCCGTTTCCGCCGCATGCAGGGTCGCAATACCCTGTGGCAGCCGGGCACCGACCACGCCGGTATCGCCACGCAGATGCTGGTGGAGCGTCAACTGGAAGCCACCGGCCAGAATCGCCACGATCTGGGCCGCGAAAAATTCCTCGAGAAAGTCTGGGAATGGAAGGATCAGTCCGGCGGCAACATCAGCCGTCAGATCCGTCGCCTCGGTTCGTCCGTCGACTGGAGCCGCGAGCGCTTCACCATGGACGACGGCCTCTCGGAAGCGGTTAAAGAAGCGTTCGTGCGCCTGCACGAAGACGGTCTGATCTACCGCGGCAAGCGCCTGGTCAACTGGGACACCAAGCTGCACACGGCGATTTCCGACCTCGAAGTGGAAAACCACGACGAGAAAGGTTTCCTGTGGAACCTCAAGTATCCGCTGGCCGATGGCGTGAAAACCGCTGAAGGTAACGATTTCCTGATCGTCGCGACCACCCGTCCGGAAACCATGCTCGGCGACTCCGCCGTCGCGGTTAACCCGAACGACGAGCGCTACAAAGCCCTGATCGGCAAATTCGTCGAGCTGCCACTGGTTGGCCGCCGCATCCCGATCATCGCCGACGATTACTGCGATCCTGAATTCGGCACCGGTTGCGTGAAAATCACCCCGGCCCACGATTTCAACGACTACGAAGTCGGCAAGCGCCACAACCTGCCGCTGCTGAACATCTTCGACAAGAACGCCAACGTGCTGCCAGCGGCCCAGGTGTTCAACCTCGACGGCACGCTGAATGACAGCATCGACGGCAAGATTCCGGCCGAATACGCCGGTCTCGAGCGTTTCGAAGCGCGCAAGCAGATCGTGGCTGCGTTCGACGCCGCCGGCCTCCTGGTCAGCGTCAACGATCACGCGCTGAAAGTGCCGAAAGGCGACCGCTCCGGCACCATCATCGAGCCGTGGCTGACCGACCAGTGGTACGTATCGACCAAGCCCTTGGCCGAGCCTGCGATTGCCGCCGTTGAAGACGGCCGTATCCAGTTCGTGCCGAAGCAGTACGAAAACATGTACTTCTCGTGGATGCGCGACATCCAGGACTGGTGCATCAGCCGCCAGCTGTGGTGGGGCCACCGGATTCCGGCCTGGTACGACGAGTCGGGCAAGGTCTATGTAGGCCGCGACGAAGCCGAAGTGCGTGCCAAGCACAACCTCGGCCCGGACATTGCGCTGCAACAGGACAACGACGTACTCGACACCTGGTTCAGTTCCGGCCTGTGGACCTTCTCCACCCTGGGCTGGCCTGAACAGACCGAATTCCTGAAGAAATTCCACTCCACCGACGTGCTGGTCACCGGCTTCGACATCATCTTCTTCTGGGTCGCCCGGATGATCATGCTGACGATGCACCTGATCAAGAACGAGGACGGCACGCCGCAGGTTCCGTTCAAGACCGTTTATGTGCACGGTCTGGTGCGTGATGGCCAGGGCCAGAAGATGTCCAAGTCCAAGGGCAACGTCCTTGACCCGCTGGACATCATCGACGGTATCGAGCTGGAAGAACTGGTGCAGAAACGCACCTCCGGCATGATGCAGCCGAAACTGGCGAAGAAGATCGAGAAGCAGACCCGCGACGAGTTCGCCGACGGTATCGCCAGCTACGGCACCGACGCCCTGCGCTTCACCTTCTGCTCGCTGGCCTCGACCGGTCGCGACATCAAGTTCGACATGGGCCGCGTCGAAGGCTATCGCAACTTCTGCAACAAGATCTGGAACGCCGCGCGTTATGTGCTGGACAAGGGCGAAGACTGCGGCCAGAACGGCGAAGCCTACGAGCTGTCGCTGGCGGATCGCTGGATCATCTCGCAGCTGCAACGCACTGAAGCCGAAGTGACCCGTCAGCTGGATCAGTTCCGTTTCGACCTCGCCGCGCAAGCGCTGTACGAGTTCATCTGGAACCAGTACTGCGACTGGTACCTGGAACTGTCCAAGCCGGTGCTGTGGGACGAGAACGCGCCGGTTGAACGTCAGCGCGGCACTCGCCGTACGCTGGTGCGTGTACTGGAAGTGGCGTTGCGTCTGGCGCATCCGTTCATGCCGTTCATCACTGAAGAAATCTGGCAGCGCATCGCGCCGCTGGCCGGCATTCAGGGCAAGACGATCATGCTGCAAGCGTGGCCAGTGGCCAACGAAGAGCGCATCGATCCGGCAGCCGAAGACGACATCGAATGGCTCAAGGAACTGATGCTCGGCACGCGTAACATCCGTGGCGAAATGAACATCGGCCCGGGCAAGCCACTGCCGATCTACCTGAAGAACGTCAGCGCTGAAGACCAGCGCCGTCTGACCGAGAACGAAGCGCTGCTGAAGAAGCTGGCGCGTCTGGAATCGATCACCGTTCTGAAGGCTGGCGAAGAAGCCCCGCTGTCCGCTACCGCACTGGTTGGCGAGATGGAAGTGCTGGTGCCAATGGCCGGTCTGATCGACAAGGGCGCTGAACTGGCGCGTCTGGACAAGGAAATCCTGCGTCTGCAGGGCGAAGTCCAGCGGGTTGGCGGCAAACTGTCCAACGCCGGTTTCGTTGACAAGGCCCCGGCCGAAGTCATCGAGAAGGAACGCGCCAAACTGGCCGAGGCTGAACAAGCCTTGGGCAAACTGGCCGAGCAGCACGCGCGGATTGCCAGCCTGTAACGGCAAATCGCAATGAAAAAGGGAGGCCCAGGTGGCCTCCCTTTTTTATGACCACACCACATTTCCCCTGTAGGAGCTGCCGAAGGCTCGGGCCGCGATCGGACGATCTTTTGATCTCGCTTCTAAAAATCAACATCAAAAGATCGTAGCCTTCGGCAGCTCCTACATGGGTTCGGCGCATGGCTCATCAATGTGGGACAATACCCGCCACTTTCAGCCATACCCGAATCGACCACGCCCATGAACGCCCCCCGCACACCCAAACCTGCGCGCAAGAAGCCTGACACCGCGCCCCCGGCCAAAGCCGTTGAGCCGCGTGAAAAGGCCAGCCTGCACCCGCGCAATCGCCATCAGGGTCGCTACGACTTCCCGGCGTTGATCAAGACCACGCCGGAACTGGCGAAGTTCGTGATCACCAACCCGTACGGCAAGGAAAGCATCGACTTCGCCAGCCCCGATGCGGTACGCGTGTTCAACCGGGCGCTGCTCAAGGCATTTTATGGCATCCAGCATTGGGACATCCCGGCGGACTACCTCTGCCCACCGGTGCCGGGCCGTGCCGATTACGTGCACTTCCTCGCGGATCTGCTGGCGAGCATGAACGACGGTAAAGTCCCGCGCGGCGCGATCGTCAACGTACTGGACATCGGCATGGGCGCCAACTGCGTGTACCCGCTGATCGGCAACAGCGAATATCGCTGGCACTTCCTCGGCTCGGAAATCGACCCGACCGCCGTGGCGGCCGCCAGAGCCATCGTTCAGTCCAACGATCTGAGCAAGGTCATCCAGCTGCGCCAACAGGAAAACCGCAAGCACATCCTGATCGGCTTGCTGGAGCCGGGTGAGCGCTTTGACCTGACCATGTGCAACCCGCCGTTCCACGCTTCGATGGAAGAAGCGACCAAGGGCAGCGAGCGCAAATGGCGCGCACTGGGCAAGGCTGATCCGAAACGCAAACTGCCGGTGCTGAACTTCGGTGGCCAGTCGGCGGAGCTGTGGTGTGAAGGTGGCGAAGCGCGCTTTGTGACGCAACTGATCGCCGAGAGCGCGAACTTCCAGCATAAAGTGCTGTGGTTCAGCACGTTGGTGTCGAAAGCGTCGAACCTGCCGGCCATCGAAACGGCGCTGAAAAAGGCCGGAGTGCTGGAAAGCCAAGTGGTGGAGATGTCGCAGGGGCAGAAGCAGAGCCGCTTTGTGGCGTGGACGTTCCAGACCAAGTCCGAGCAGCAGATCTGGCGCCGCGAGCGCTGGGTTCGCTAACACTGATCACTGCCCCGCTGTAGGAGCTGCGGCACGCTGCGATCTTTTGATCTTGATCCTGAAGAACAAGATCAAAAGATCGCAGCCTCGTTTCACTCGACAGCGCCTACAAGGCGGGGTCAATTCCTCGCCAAATCACAGGCACAAAAAAACCGTGCCCGGATCACTCCGGTGCACGGTTTTTTATCGCTGCGTCTTACTTGTTCACAGCGTCGGTCAGGCCTTTGGCCACAACCAGCTTGATCACTTTCTTTGCAGGGATTTCGATGGCAGCGCCAGTCGAAGGGTTACGGCCAGTGCGGGCAGGACGCTCGGTCACTTTCAGCTTGCCGATACCTGGCAAGGTGATTTCGCCGCCGTTTTCCAGCTGATCGGCAACGATTTGGCCCAGTTGGTCCAGAGCGTTACGCGCGGTGGTTTTCGGCGCGTCGATAGCTTCAGCGATGTCGGCGATCAGTTGGTCTTTAGTAAGAGCCATGTAGTGTTCCTTCCCTATCAAATTCATATGGATTGCAGAGTGCAGTGTCAGCCATCGAGCCCGATCTTCTGGATCTGGCACCCTCGGCGATAACCACGACGAGTCGGGTTATAGATACCGAAATCAGGGTTTGGTTCGACCTGACAAATGCTGAATGCACGCTTAACGCAGTGACTTCGCGTAAGACCGGGCAAAACTAGCACAGAGACGGGGAAATATCCGCCTCTAGCTACCCATTTGGTCAGCTTTATTGCTCTAAACCGCGAAAAAACTGCATAAGCGTCAGCGCACGCCCCGGTTTTGCCCTTCAACCCCCTGTAGGAGCTGCCGAAGGCTGCGATCTATTGATCTGGCTTTTCAAGAAAACAAGATCAAAAGATCGCAGCCTTCGGCAGCTCCTACGGAGAGTCTCGACCGGAGATTCGGGTACACTTAGCGCTTTTTCGGGGGAGCCTGCCCTCCTCCCTTCCAACAGCCGAGAAGCCCATGCCGATCCGTCATTGCATCGTCCACCTGATCGACAAAAAACCCGACGGCACGCCCGCAGTTCTGCACGCCCGTGACACTGAACTGGCCGAGTCTGCAGCCATCGAAAACATGCTCGCCGACCTCAACGAGAGCTATAACGCCAAACAGGGCAAAGCCTGGGGCCTGTTCCATCCGGAGTCCGGCGCGTTCCCGTTCAGCGGCTGGCTGAAGGAATACATGGAAGGCGGCAAGGACTTCACCGCGTTCAGCAAAGTCGCGGTCGAGCACCTGCAGAAGCTGATGGAAGAATCGAACCTGTCGGTCGGCGGCCACGTGCTGTTCGCCCACTATCAACAAGGCATGACCGATTACCTGGCCATCGCCCTGCTGCACCACAGCGAAGGCGTGGCGGTGACCGACGAGCTGGACGTGACCCCGTCGCGCCACCTCGACCTTGGGCAATTGCACCTGGCGGCGCGGATCAACGTCTCCGAGTGGCAGAACAACAAGCAGTCCAAGCAGTACATCTCGTTCATCAAGGGCAAGAATGGCAAAAAGGTCTCGGAATACTTCCGCGACTTTATCGGCTGCCAGGAAGGCGTCGACGGCCCGGGCGAGACCCGTACGCTGCTCAAGGCCTTCAGCGACTTCGTCGAGAGCGAAGACCTGCCGGAAGACTCCGCCCGCGAAAAGACCAAGACCCTGGTCGATTACGCCAGCAGCCAGGCCAAACTCGGCGAACCGATGGGCCTGGAAGAGCTCTCGGAGCTGATCGACGAAGAGCGCCCGAAAGCCTTCTACGATCACATCCGCAACAAGGATTACGGTCTGTCCCCAGAGATTCCGGCGGACAAACGCACCCTCAACCAGTTCCGCCGCTTCACCGGCCGCGCCGAAGGCCTGTCGATCAGCTTTGAAGCACACCTGCTGGGCTCGAAGATCGAATACGACGAAGAGGCTGGCACCTTGGTAATCAAAGGCCTGCCGACATCACTCACCGATCAGTTGAAGCGCCGTAACTGATGTTCGGCAATGTGCTGAAGAAGGTCGCGCTGGTTCTGCTGGTGGTCGTGGTCTATCAGAACTGGGGCAAGATCGAGCGGGTGTTCAACCCGTCGCAGATGGTTTCGGAGCAGACGCGGGCGCAGGCCAATGTCGTGCTCTACGCCACCGACTGGTGCGGCTACTGCAAGCAGACCAAGCGTTTTCTCGACAGCAAGGGGATTCCATTCAAGGAGTTCGATATCGAGAAGGATGCCGAGGCGCGCAAGGCGTACGAAGCATTGGGCGGGCGCGGGATTCCGATGATCGACGTGAATGGCACGTTGATTCGCGGGTTTGACCCGGACGAAATCCTCGCCGCCCTGAAGTAACGCACACACCTGTGGCGAGGGAGCTTGCTCCCGCTCGACTGCGCAGCAGTCGCAAACCTGCGAACATGCTCTCGCCTTGGAAAAACGGGGGCCGCTTCGCATCCCAGCGGGAGCAAGCTCCCTCGCCACAGGGTGTTGTGTGCAATCCGTTAGCGGGCTTCGATGCGGAAGCCGAAGCGCGGGAAGTGCACATGCACCACGCCGCCACGCTCATCTTCGCGACGAATGATCAGTTCTTCACTACCGGCAAACAGCAACTCACCCACCACCGGATCAACCCCGTAATCGGTCGCAGCGATCGCCACCTGCTGCCCGGCCTTGAAGCCATTCGGATCAACAAACTGCTCATCCGGCAATGCAGCCGGTGTCGCGTTGCGTGCAACCTCAAGCGCCTCTTCCGACGTCATCGCACTGGCTGCGCCATGGCCAAAGCCCAGCACTCGGCCCAACCAGGCCGCAACAGCCGGATACTCATCCACCAATGGAGCCGTGACATGCGTGGCCTTGAGGAACCACATGGGATGCGCCAATGCGAAGTCGGCAATCGACGGTTCGCCGAACAAGAAGTCGCCTTGCTCGCGCTGCAACTGCTGCTCCAGACGCGCCATGATCGTCGGCCACTGATGCTTGGCTTGTTCGGCAGACAAACGCGTGGCGCTGCCACCACTGAAAAGACCGGCGCGGTCGGCAATAAAAGCTTTGATCGCTTCCGGCGGCAACTTGGCGAAACGAACCGCCACCGATTCCGGCTGAAACACCAGGCTCACCGCATGTTGAAACACCACCGAGTCAGCCCATGTGGCAAAACTGGCGGCAGTGAATTCCTGGCCCTCGGGAAAGAACGCCGGCAACGCCTTTTCCTGCTCCAGGCGGCGTGCGATTAACGATGTGTCGCAATAGATGTCAGCACCAATCTGCAGCACCGGGGTCTTGCGATAGCCACCGGTCAGGGCGGTCAGATCCGGTTTCGGCATCACCGGCGAGATATGCACCGAGCGCCACGACAAGCCTTTGAACCCCAGCAGCAGGCGGGCCTTTTCGGCAAATGGGGAGGTCGGGTAATGATGCAGAATCAACTCGGACATGCTCGGCTCCGCCGCTCAGATAGTGAGCCCGCAGCTTAGCGTGCATTTGCTTAGCAGCCTACAGATCTGCCTGATGGGAACTGATCAGTCAGATTGATAAGACGCGACCAGGCATTCCTTGGCGCTCTTCCTGAGCTTTTTGATCAGCCGTTCCTGCCGCAACGCATCGCTCTTGTCGCGGCACAGCTCGGTATAAACCAGCGCCATCGCCGGGCTGGAGAGGAAGAACCGCGCGCCTTTGCCGCTTTGATGCTTGGCGAAGCGGCGCACCGGGTCGTCGCTGATTCCGCAGTACAACGAGCCATTGGCCGCGCGAACGAGGTAGACGAACCAGGACTTGCTCACCGGTTCGGCAACATCGACAGATTTTTCGCTAAGGCTGGTCACTTCGGGATCAAGACGTGTAGGAAACAGGCTGCGATCTTATCAGCGACCGGCCTGAAATGCCTTCAGTCCCTTCAGCGCCTGGGCGCGTACGGCGTTGCGCACCAGCGGTGTCCAGCCCAATAGCAGGCCTTTGAAACCCAGTGCCTGACGCGACCAGCGCCACAGATCGAAGTGGTCGTGGTGCTCGCAGATCTTGCCGTCACGGAACACGAAGCGGGCCTGGATATCGTTGATGACGATGTTGCCGGTCTGGCTGAACAGGTAGGTCGCAACCCAATGCGCGCCGCCGCTGCGCTCGTCGGCGCGGACGTTGTCGAAGGTCAGCGAGAAGTCTTTGGCGCGGGTGGTGAGCATGCGCCACATGTCGCCGGCATCACGCCCGCGCAGTTCACCGAAAGCCGGATCGCTGAACACGACGTCGTCGGTGTAACAGGCGGCCATGGATTCGGCATCGAGGCGCTGGAAGGCTTGGTAGAAGCGGGTGATCAACGCGGCGTGGGCTTCGCTCATGGGCAAACTCCAAAATAGGTACAGAGTGCCAGCACGATAATCTGCAATGCGCAGAAACACTATCGGCATTCGTAAACCGAATACCCGCTGTACACAAAACCCATGTAGGAGTGAGCATGCTCGCGATAGCGGTGTGTCAGTCAGCGCAACGTTGACTGGTATAAAGCTATCGCGAGCAGGCTCACTCCTACAGTTTGAACCGCGTCAGATTTTTTCGCTTTGCACTTGCACGTACAGCGCACGCCCGGCGCCGAGCCCGGCAATGATCGCGCCTGTGCCAATAATGCCGAAGATCCAGCCCACCGCATTCCAGCCGCCGGTCCAGTCATGCACCACGCCAACCGCGAACGGCCCCATCGACGCGAGGGTGTAACCGAATCCCTGAGACATACTCGACAGGTTCGCCGCGACGTGCGAATCCCGCGAGCGCAGCACGATCAACGTCAACGCCAGACTGAACGTACCGCCCTGCCCCAGTCCCAGCAGAATCGCCCAGCCCCACAGGCCTTCGATCGGCGCATACAGGCAGCCAAACAGACCGCCAAGGGTCAGCGCCATGACCACGACGATGGCCAGACGCTGATCCTTGCCGCGAGTCGCCAGCCACGGTGCGGCCAACGAACTGGCGAGCTGGATGATCACCGAACCGGACAACACCAGACCGGCCTGGGTCGGCGTCAGACCACGACCAATCAGGATCGACGGCAACCAGCCGAACACGATGTAGGCCAGCGACGATTGCAGGCCCATGTACAAGGTCACCTGCCAGGCCAGCGGATCACGCAGCAGCCCGCGCACACGATAAGCAACGTTGTGTGCACCCTGCTTCTGCCCGACTTGCGGCAGCCAAAACACCGCCGCAACCAGCGCCGGAATTACCCAGAAACCCAGGCCCATCGCCCAACTGTTACCGAAATGTTCACTCAATGGCACGCTGGAGCCCGCCGCCATCGCCGCACCCAGACACAGCGCCATGGTGTAGACGCCGGTCATGGTGCCGGCGTGTTTGGCGAAGTCGCGCTTGACGATGCCCGGCAGCAGTACCCCGATAATACCAATGCTCGCACCGCCCAATACGCTGCCAGCAAACAGGCCGATCTCACCGAAGTTGCTGCGCAAAATGATCCCGCCGGCCAGCGTCAGTAGAATCCCCAACACCACCCGCTCGGCACCGAAACGCCGCGCCAGAATCGGTGCCAATGGGGCGAACAAGCCCAAGCAAAGTACCGGCAACGTGGTCAGCAAACCGGCCTGAGCTGCCGACAGTCCGAGGCTTTTCGAAACGTCGCTGAGCAGCGGCGCCATGCTCGACAGCGCCGGACGCAGGTTCAGCGCCACCAGAATCAAGCCCAGCAGCAACAGCCATGGCCGGCGCACCAGCGGATGGCTCTGCTGCACTTGCTCATCATCGGCCTCGGCGTCGATCAGCAGTTCTTCGAGTTCTGCCGTGCGCTTCGGGGTTGTGGATATCTCACTGCGTGACATGGATTTCTCGGTTTCAAGGTTCATTGATCAACTGTCTCGATAAAGCTTTGGCCCGTTCCGGGTCGCGTTTCTCGACCGCATCGAGCAGCTCGATGTGCAGGTCGAACACTTCCTGGCGGCGCGGGACGATGTTCAGGGTCTGGCGCAATTGCGCGCCGACGATGCTGGAGAAATAGCGATACAGCTCGCTGAGGGTCGGGTTGTGCGCGGCATCGACCAGACGACGGTGGAACACCAGATCGCAGGCGATGTAGGTGTCCAGATCACCGTGGTAGTGACTGCCGCTGGTGCCAAGCGCTTCACGCAATGCGACGAGGTCTTCGTCGGTGCGGCGCAACGCTGCCAGGCCGATGGCCTCGACTTCGAGGATGTGCCGGGTTTCCCGTGCCTGATCGAGCGAGCAGCGCGATAACGCCTTCAGCGTATCGAGCGGATCAACCACCGCGCGCAAGTAACTGCCATCGCCCTGGCGAATCTCGATCAATCCGGAAAACGCCAGCACGCGCATGGCTTCGCGCACGGTATTGCGGCTGATGCCCAGCTCCGCGCACAGCTCCGGTTCGGTCGGCAAACGCTCGCCGACCTGCCAAGCACCGCTGTTGATGCGCTGGCGGAGTTGATCCAGGGCCTGATCGACCAGGGATCGCTTAATGAGTGGAGAAATGTCTGACATGGAATTCGCCCTTTCATCCAATCATAGGATGAATTTTCTGACATGTTAGTCAGACCCGTATAGGACGGCAACCACCTAGGGTCAATCGGAGACGCATGGAGCGGGATTTTCGATTGGTCAAAATTACCCTTTAAGGGTAATTTCAGGGACAGGGTTTTGATTTCTTATGGAGAAGAACACACCCCATTACGACTTGGCGGTGGTAAAGGCGGATGTCAGGCGGCTTGGCTGGAGAGCATTCACGCACACAGCGCGAAGGACTGGCACTGCACTCGAATTGACACTCAAAGAGATGCAGGAAGTCATTTTCAAACTGCAACGCAACATGTTGTACAAGTCGATGACGACATATGGCGATCACCGAATCTGGCAAGACGTCTATCACATCAAATCACATGATTTGGAGATTTACATAAAGGTGTCATATCACTACGACAGGCGCCCACCAGTGATCTCCTTCAAGGAGAGCAATTCATGAATACCCAACAGTGCTTCAGTTGCGGTGCCCCGGAAGGCATGTTGCATTTCCGGGGCCGGGCCGAGACCGTGAGCGTCGAGGGAATGGAGCGTCGGGTCGATGATCTGTCAGGCTGGGAGTGCCAGAAATGCGGTGAAGTCGAATTGGATGACGAGTGCGGGCTGCGTTATTCGCACGCATGCGACGAACTCGTTATTGCCGGAAGAAAAATGATCGGAAACGAGATGAAAAAGATCCGGCGCAAACTTCACTTGACGCAAAAAGACGCGGTCCTCTTGCTTTCAGGCGGTGGCCATAATGCATTCTCCCGGTACGAACGCGGTGAATCACCTGCGCCAAAAGCGTTAGTGCTGCTTATGCGTCTTCTGGATCGCTACCCGCATTTGCTCGCTGATGCGAGAGTCCTGGCCGAAGGTGCTGATTTAAGGGGAGCATTCACTTTCACCGAGCACAAAGAAAAAGAGCCCCTTAGCGCATCCTGACCCACAAAAAACAAACCCGGCACAAGGCCGGGTTCGTTTTTACCCACAAACCATCAATGCAAAATCTGACTCAAGAACAACTTCGTCCGGTCATTCTGCGGATTATCGAAGAAGTCATTCGGCGCCGCCTGCTCAACGATTTCACCTTTGTCCATGAAGATCACGCGGTTGGCCACGGTGCGGGCAAAGCCCATTTCGTGGGTCACGCAAAGCATGGTCATGCCGTCTTCAGCCAGACCAATCATGGTGTCGAGTACTTCCTTCACCATTTCCGGATCGAGTGCTGAAGTCGGCTCATCGAACAGCATGATTTTCGGTTTCATGCACAGAGCACGAGCGATCGCCACGCGCTGTTGCTGACCACCGGACAGTTGCCCCGGGAATTTATGCGCCTGCTCCGGAATGCGTACGCGTTCCAGGTAATGCATGGCGATTTCCTCGGCCTTGCGCTTGGGCATCTTGCGTACCCACATCGGCGCCAGGGTGCAGTTCTGCAAAATGGTCAGGTGCGGGAACAGGTTGAAGTGCTGGAACACCATGCCGACTTCGCGGCGGATCGCTTCGATCTGCTTGAGGTCGTTGGTCAGTTCCACGCCGTCGACGACGATGCGGCCCTGCTGGTGCTCTTCCAGACGATTGAGGCAACGAATCGTCGTCGATTTGCCGGAACCCGACGGGCCGCACAGGACGATACGCTCGCCCTGCTTGACGTTGAGGTTGATGTCTTTGAGCACGTGGAACTGGCCGTACCACTTGTTGACGCCCTGCATTTGAATAATGCCTTCAGGACCTACAGGCTTTTTGATTGCTTCACTCATTTACAGAACTCCTAACGCTTGTGGCCAGTGTCGAGCTTGCGTTCCAGATGCATGGAATAGCGCGACATACCAAAACAGAAAATCCAGAACACCAGGGCGGCGAACACGTAGCCTTCGGTGGCCATGCCCAGCCATTTCGGATCGGCAGCGGCTTGTTTGACGCTGTTGAGCAGGTCAAAGAGGCCGATGATGATCACCAGACTGGTGTCCTTGAACAGCGCAATGAAGGTGTTGACGATGCCGGGGATCACCAGCTTCAGGGCTTGCGGCAGGATCACCAGGCCCATCGAACGCCAGTAACCGAGGCCCATCGCTGCAGCCGCTTCATACTGACCTTTAGGGATCGCTTGCAAACCGCCGCGCACCACCTCAGCCACATAGGCCGACTGGAACAGGATCACGCCGATCAATGCCCGCAGCAGTTTGTCGAAGTTCATGCCTTCGGGCAGGAACAGCGGCAGCATCACCGAGGACATGAACAGCACGGTGATCAACGGCACGCCACGCCAGAATTCGATGAAGGTCACGCAGACCACACGAATTGCCGGCATGTTCGAACGACGACCCAGCGCCAGCACAATCCCCAGTGGCAAGGCCCCGGCGATACCGACGGTAGCGATGACCAAGGTCAGCATCAGGCCGCCCCACTGGCTGGTCGCCACATTGCTCAGACCAAAACCGCCATGCAGCAGGATGTAGGCAATGATCGGGTACAGCACCAGGAAGCTCAGCCCGTACACCGCTTTACGCGGGAAGCGCGAGATGAACAGGGGTGCCACGCCGATCACCGCCAGCCACACGGTCAGGTCCACGCGCCAGCGCAGTTCCGGCGGGTAGTAGCCGTACATGAACTGGCCGAAACGCTGCTGAATGAACACCCAGCAGGCGCCGTCCTTGGTGCAGTCGGCGCGGGTGGTGCCGACCCAGTTGGCATCGAGGATGGCCCAACTGAGGATCGGTGGCACGACGAGGTAGATCAGGTAGAACGCAAACAGGGTCAGCAGGGTGTTGAGCCAGCTGGAGAACATGTTCGCGCGCATCCACGCCACCACGCCGATGCTGCTGTTCGGTGGGGGCATGTCAGGTTTGAAAGTATGAGTACTCATGCGCTTTTCCTTACCGCTCGATCAGCGCAATGCGCTTGTTGTACCAGTTCATCAGCAGGGAAATGCTGATACTGATCGCCAGGTACACGCTCATGGTGATGGCAATCACCTCGATCGCCTGACCGGTCTGGTTGAGCACCGTGCCGGCAAACAGCGACACCATTTCCGGGTAACCGATACCGGCCGCCAGCGACGAGTTCTTCGCCAGGTTGAGGTATTGGCTGGTCAGCGGCGGAATGATCACGCGCAGGGCTTGCGGAATGATCACCTTGCGCAGGGTCGGGCCGTTGCGCAGGCCGAGCGAACGCGCCGCTTCGGTCTGGCCATGGCTGACCGACTTGATCCCGGAACGCACGATCTCGGCGATGAACGCCGCGGTGTATACGGTCAGAGCCAGGGTCAAGGCGAGCAGTTCCGGGATCAACACCCAGCCGCCGACGAAGTTGAAGCCTTTGAGTTCAGGCATTTCCCAGTGCAGCGGTGCGCCGAAGATCAGGGCGCACAAGGTCGGGATCACCAGCAGAATCGCCAGGCCGACCCAGAACTTGTGGAACGGCACGCCGGTTTCTTCAAAGCGCTTGTTGGCCCAGCGGCACATCAGCACGATGCCGACAATGGCCACCACGATGCTGATCACGAATGCCCAGAAACCGTCAGCCGCCAGCGCGGCCGGCATGTTCAGGCCACGGCTGCTGACGAAGAAGGTGTCGCCGAAGTTATGGCTGTTGCGCGGTCCCGGCATGGTCAGGAACACCGCGAAGTACCAGAACAGGATTTGCAGCAGCGGCGGAATGTTGCGGAACACTTCCACATACACGGTCGCCAGTTTGCTGATGATCCAGTTCTGCGACAGCCGTGCCACACCGATGATGAAACCGAGGATCGTCGCCAGAATCACGCCGATGACGGTTACCAACAGGGTGTTGAGCAGACCGATGACAAAGACGCGGGCATAGCTGTCCGCTTCGGTGTAGTCGATCAGGTGTTGAGCGATGCCGAACCCGGCACTGCGCTCCAGAAAGCCGAAACCGGAGGTAATGCCCCGGTGCTGAAGGTTGGTTTGCGTGTTGTCGAACAAGTACCAGCCCAGCGAGACCACCGCCACAACGGTGATGATCTGGAATAGCCACGCACGCACTCGTGGATCGCTGAGGCTGAGCCTCTGCTTTGGTGCGCCGATTGAATTTTGCATGAAGTGCCCCGGAAAAAATGGAACAAGAACATCACCCGGCGGTTGGCCCGCCGGGTGATAGAACCATTAGCGCACTGGTGGTGCGTACTGAATGCCGCCGTTGTTCCACAGGGCGTTCAAGCCGCGGTCGATTTCCAGCGGAGTGCTCTTGCCGAGGTTTTTCTCGAAGATTTCGCCGTAGTTGCCGACTTGTTTGACGATCTGCACAACCCAGTCTTTCGGCAGTTTCAGATCTTTGCCGTATTCGCCGTCAGCGCCGAGCATACGGGCAACGTCCGGGTTCTTGGTCGACTTGGCTTCCGCTTCGACGTTCTTCGAAGTGATACCGGCCTCTTCAGCGTTGAGCAGCGCGTAGCCAACCCAGCGTACGATTGCCAGCCACTCGTCGTCGCCGTTACGCACGACCGGGCCCAGCGGTTCTTTGGAAATGGTTTCCGGTAGAACCACGTAGTCCTTCGGCGACGCCAGCTTGGAGCGCTGGGCAAACAGTTGGGACTTGTCGGAGGTCAGCACGTCGCAACGACCGGATTCCAGCGACTTGGCGCTTTCATCGGAGGTGTCGAAGGTGATCGGGGTGTATTTCAGACCGTTGCCACGGAAGTAGTCGGAAACGTTCAGCTCGGTGGTGGTACCGGCCTGGATGCAGATGGTTGCACCGTCCAGCTCTTTGGCACTCTTCACGCCCAGCTTGTTGTTCACCAGGAAGCCGATGCCGTCGTAGTAGGTAATGAAGCCCGGGAATTTCAGGCCCATGCCCGCGTCACGCGAACTGGTCATGGTGGTGTTACGCGACAGGATGTCGATCTCGCCCGATTGCAGCGCGGTGAAGCGCTCCTTGGCGTTCAACTGACTGAATTTGACTTTGGTCGCGTCGCCGAATACGGCAGCGGCCACTGCGCGGCAGACGTCAGCGTCGATCCCGAGGATCTTGCCGGTTGCGTCCGGTACCGAGAAGCCCGGCAGACCGTCGCTCACGCCACACTGCACGAAACCTTTCTTCTGCACGGCATCCAGGGTTGCACCCGCCTGAGCGAACCCGCTGACGCCGAGAACTGTTGCTGCAGTCACGATCGCCAGAGTGGATTTCAACATCTTCATTCAAACCTCCAGTTTTGCTCTTGTTGTGTCGGAGCTTGAGTCCAGTCGCACCCTTTTGAGGCGTTGTTGACCCGTGTTGGCTTTTTTTGGGGTCAACCGACGTAAGACCTTCGCTATGAGTCTAGTAGGAGAAAATCCACATCATGGACAACTCACTTCTCACCAATCGGCCGAACGGGCTGTAGCCCTTTCACGTTCGCTAAGCCCGTAGCGGCCATTGGCGAACATCCATCACCGGATTCTTTGCAATCCCGTCGCGGGTCGTACACTGATAGTGTTACCGCCCACGCAAGATCGGTTGCACGGATCAAGCCATAGCAAAGCCCGTACCACACTGCTCGCCGAATCGATTCGGCGACAGGTCAATAGCAAAACTTGTAACCTTGCGACATCTTCTTAACGGATCAACCGGACGCGCACTCGAATCACGCACTTAATGAGAGCGTCCGCACATATTTGGAGCAAACATGACCGAGCCCTTGATTCTTCAGCCTGTTAAGCACGCAGACGCCTGCGTGATCTGGCTGCACGGCCTCGGCGCCGACCGTTACGACTTCCTGCCGGTGGCCGAGGCATTGCAGGAAAGCCTGCTGAGCACGCGCTTCGTGCTGCCGCAGGCGCCGACGCGTCCGGTGACGATAAATGGCGGATATGCCATGCCGAGCTGGTACGACATTAAAGCCATGAGTCCGGCGCGGGCGATTGACCGTGACCAGTTGGAAGCGTCGGCGGATCGCATCATTGAATTGATCGAAAACGAGCGGGCCAGCGGAATAGACGCCTCGCGGATTTTCCTCGCCGGGTTTTCCCAGGGTGGCGCGGTGGTCTTGCACACTGCATTTTTGAAATGGCAGGGGCCGTTGGGTGGCGTGTTGGCGTTGTCGACGTATGCGCCGACGTTCAGTGATGAACTGCAATTGTCCGCCAGTCAGCAGCGAATTCCGGTGATGTGCCTGCACGGGCAGTTCGACAACGTGGTGCAAAACTCCATGGGCCGCAGCGCTTATGAGTATCTGAAGCACCATGGTGTCACCGTGACATGGCAGGAATACCCAATGGAGCACGAAGTGTTACCCGAAGAAATTCGCGACATCGGCGTCTGGTTGAGCGAACGCCTGCGCTAAACATCAAGTTTAAAAACGCCCTTTGATCCCTCCTACTACGCCGCGCCCGTTTCTTGCATTACACTGGCCGGCGTACATTCCTTAATCAATTGATGAGATGACCGTGCTCAAAGCACTCAAGAAAATGTTCGGTAAAAGCGAGGCTGAGCAGCTCGCGCCAGTTCCCAGTGCGCCGTCGCACGCCCGCGGTCATCGCAACGATGCGCCACAGGCCGACCGCCCCGCTCCCATAGCGGCACCGAAGCAAGCACCGCAACCTGCAACGGCCGCGCCCATCGCTGCCGAGCCTGCCCGCAGCGAAGCGCCGAAACCGGCCAGACCGCGCCGCGAACCGAAGCCCAAGGCACCGGTCATTCCGTGGAAACTCGAAGATTTCGCCGTCGAGCCACAGGAAGGCAAAACCCGCTTCCATGATTTCAAGCTGTCTCCCGAACTGATGCACGCCATTCAGGATCTGGGCTTTCCTTATTGCACGCCGATCCAGGCGCAGGTGCTGGGCTACACCCTCGCCGGCAAAGACGCCATCGGTCGTGCGCAGACCGGCACCGGCAAGACCGCCGCGTTCCTGATCTCGATCATCACCCAGCTGCTGCAAACGCCGCCGCCGAAAGAACGCTACATGGGCGAACCCCGTGCGCTGATCATCGCGCCGACCCGTGAGCTGGTGGTGCAGATCGCCAAAGACGCCGCCGACCTGACCAAGTACACCGGCCTCAACGTCATGACGTTCGTCGGTGGCATGGACTTCGACAAGCAACTCAAGCACCTCGAAGCGCGCCACTGCGACATTCTCGTCGCCACCCCGGGCCGCTTGCTCGACTTCAACCAGCGCGGCGACGTGCACCTGGACATGGTCGAAGTGATGGTGCTGGACGAAGCCGACCGCATGCTCGACATGGGCTTCATCCCGCAAGTGCGCCAGATCATTCGCCAGACGCCACCGAAGTCCGAGCGCCAGACTCTGCTGTTCTCCGCGACCTTCACTGAAGACGTGATGAACCTCGCCAAGCAGTGGACCACCGACCCTGCGATCGTCGAAATCGAAATCACCAACGTGGCCAACGAAAACGTCGAGCAGCACATCTATGCGGTGGCCGGTGCCGATAAGTACAAACTGCTCTACAACCTGGTCAACGATAACGGCTGGGAACGCGTGATCGTGTTTGCCAACCGCAAGGACGAAGTGCGCCGCATCGAAGAACGCCTGGTGCGCGACGGCATCAACGCCGCGCAACTGTCCGGCGATGTGCCGCAGCACAAACGCATCAAGACCCTGGAAGGTTTCCGCGAAGGCAAGATTCGCGTGCTGGTCGCCACTGATGTGGCCGGTCGCGGCATCCACATCGACGGCATCAGCCATGTGATCAACTTCACCCTGCCGGAAGTCCCTGACGATTACGTGCACCGCATCGGCCGTACCGGTCGTGCCGGCGCTGACGGTGTGTCGATCAGCTTCGCCGGTGAGGACGACTCCTACCAGTTGCCGTCCATCGAAGAAAAGCTCGGTCGCAAGATCAGCTGTGAAACGCCACCGACGCATCTGTTGCGCGCGGTTGAGCGCAAGCGTCCGCAGTAAGCGACGCCTGAAAAAAAAGCGCAGCCGGCAACGGACTGCGCTTTTTTTTCGCCTGGATTTCATCAGGTGCTTGCGATAGAACACTAAAAGTCCATAATAGACAAATTAGTTTATATCTAGACTGCGGAGCCTGACATGTCCAGTACGCCCTACGTGATCGACCAAACCCAGGCCCGTGAGCTGCTGGCGCGCATTGACGTACCGCAAATCCTGCGCAAGCTGTTTCGCGACCTTGCGGCGGGTAACGCCGTACAACCGGCGCAGCAACTGGTGGAGTTCCCTCAGGGTGCCGGCGACTTCATCAATTATCTGGGCGTGTTGGCCGAGGATGGCGTGTACGGCGTGAAGACTTCGCCGTACATCGTCCGTGAGCAAGGTGCATTGGTGACGGCCTGGACATTGTTGATGTCGATGAAAACCGGCCAGCCGCTGCTGCTCTGCGATGCCGGTGAGCTGACCACCGCACGCACCGCCGCGACCACGGCCGTGGCGGTCGACGCCCTCGCGCCGGTGAATGCCAAGCGACTGGCAATCATCGGCAGCGGCAAGGTTGCGCAGGCGCATCTGCACTACGTGCAATCGCTGCGTGACTGGCAGAGCATCAGCCTGTATTCGCCGTCCCTGCTCGAAGATGCTGAAACACAGGCAGCATTGAAAGCCATCGCAGCCGATCTGAACATTGCCGAAACCCGCGAAGCCGCCATCGCTGAGGCCGACGTGATCATGCTGTGCACCTCGTCCGCCGGCCCGGTCATCGATCCCGCCGCATTGAGCAAACCAGCCCTGATCACCTCGATCAGCACCAACGCCCCACGCGCCCACGAAGTGCCGCCGTCGAGCCTCAACGACATGCAGGTGTTCTGCGACTATCGTCTGACCACGCCGGGTTCGGCGGGGGAGATGCTGATTGCGGCCGAGCAGCATGGCTGGAGCCAGGACTCGATTGTGGGTGATCTGGCGGATTTGCTCAGTGAGAAAGTGCAGCGCCCGGGTTACGACCGTCACGTGTTCTTCCGTTCAATCGGCTTGGGCCTGGAAGACATTGCCCTGGCCAATGCGGTTTACCACCTAACCCACTAACACCAAAAATCCCCTGTGGGAGCGAGCCTGCTCGCGAATACGGTCTGACATACACCGAAGATGTCGACTGATATACCGCTATCGCGAGCAGGCTCACTCCTACAGGGGATAGCGAACGCCTTGATATTGCGTCATCACTGGAGAACCTCATGAGCCAGGCAGATTTCATCATCATCGGCGGCGGGATTGCCGGCGCTTCCACCGGTTTCTGGCTGTCGCCGCACGGTAAAGTGATCGTGCTGGAACGTGAATCCCACCCGGCTTATCACTCCACCGGGCGCTCTGCCGCGCTGTTCACCGCTGCGTATGGCACACCGCAAGTACGCGCGCTGACCCAGGCCAGCCGGGCATTTTTCGACAACCCGCCGGCCGGTTTCTGTGAACACCCACTGCTCACCCCGCGTGGCGAAATGACCGTGGACTTCACCGGTGATACCGCCGAACTGAACAACCAATACCTCAGCGCCAAAGCCACCGTGCCGGAGATGCAACTGCTCAGCGCCGACGAGGCCTGTGCGCGACTGCCGATCCTGCGCCGGGAAAAAGTCCATGGCGCGATCTACGACCCGAGCGCCAGCGACATCGACACCGACGCCTTGCACCAGGGCTACCTGCGCGGGATCCGCCGGAACCACGGCGAAGTGCATACTGATTGCGAAGTGCTTGGCCTCAGTCACGATGCCGAAGGCCTCTGGAGCGTTCAGACCAACGGCCAGACGTTCAGCGCACCGGTGATCATCAACGCCGCCGGCGCCTGGGCCGACAAGATCGGCGCACTGGCCGGCGCCCAACCGCTGGGCCTGCAACCGAAACGCCGCGCCGCGTTCATTTTCGCAGGGCCGGAAGGCGTGGATATTCATCACTGGCCGATGCTGGTCAGCCTCGACGAATCCTTCTACATGAAACCCGACGCTGGCATGTTCCTCGGCTCGCCGGCCAATGCCGACCCGGTCGAGCCTCACGATGTGCAGCCCGAAGAGCTGGACATCGCCATGGGCATCTACCAGATCGAAGAGGCGACGACGCTGACCATCCGCCGGCCGACGCGCACTTGGGCCGGGCTGCGCAGTTTCGTCGCCGACGGTGATTTGCTCAGCGGTTTCGATCAACAGGTGCCGGGGCTGTTCTGGGTGGCGGCGCAGGGTGGCTACGGCATTCAGACCTCGCCGGCGATGGGCCAGGCCAGCGCGGCGTTGGTACGCGGTGAGCCATTGCCCGAGCACTTGCAGCGGTTCGGGCTGGACAGCGCCATGCTCGCCCCTGCCCGCCTCGCCTGAGCGTCCCTGCGGATGACGCGCCCAACGGATTGCGGCACACTCGCAACGCCTCCTGATCACGGGGGCGTTGACGCTGCCTGGAGCTCCACTGTCATGACTGCCCCTGAATTCGACCCGGCGCTGGATAACTTCCGCGCCGTCGCCGACGCCATCGCCACGCTGTTCTTTCCCCACGCCGAAGTGGTGCTGCACGACCTGCGCACGCAAAAGGTCGACTACATCGCCAACAACCTGTCCAAACGCGAGATCGGCGACGACTCGTCACTGGAAGACATGCTCAGCGAGGATGTCAGCGACCGCAATATCGGCCCGTACGAAAAGCTCAACTGGGATGGCCAGAAGATTCGCAGCCTGAGCACCGTGCTGCGCGACAGCGAAGGCCGGCCGCTGGCAGTGTTGTGCATCAACCTGAATATTTCGCTGTTCGAGAATGCCAAGGCCGCGCTGGACCTGTTCCTCTCGCCGAGCAAACTGATCCCGCAACCGGATTCACTGTTTCGCGATGACTGGCAGGAGCGCATCAACACCTTCCTCCACGCCTGGCTGCGCGAGCGGCAACTGAGCCTGAATCTGCTGACCCGCGATCACAAGCGCGAACTGGTGCTGGCGCTGCACGCCGAAGGCGCGTTCAAGGGCAAGAGCGCCTCGAACTATGTGGCCAATGTGCTGAACATGGGGCGGGCGACGGTGTACAAACATCTGAAGGAAATGAAGGGCTGAGGAGCAAAAGATCGCAGCCTGCGGCAGCTCCTACAGGAGCACGCATTTCCATGTAGGAGCTGCCGAAGGCTGCGATCTTTTTTATCAATCGCCGTAAATGTCGGACTTGAAGTACTTCTCGGAAATCTTCTGGTACTCGCCACTCGCGCGAATCCCATCGATGGCGCCATTCAACTGGCTGACCAGTTCAGTATTGCCCTTGCGCACCGCAATCCCTGCACCTTCGCCAACGTACTTCGGATCCTTCAACTCAGGCCCGACAAACGCATAACCCTTGCCACGCGGCATCGACAGAAAATCATTCAGCGGAATGGTGTCGGCAAAAATCGCATCGAGGCGACCGGCCGCCAGGTCCATGTAGATTTCTTCGTTGTTGCTGTAGCGCTTGACGTTGATGCCCTTCGGTTCAAACACCTCGGTGGCATAACGATCGGTCGTGGTCGCACGCTGCACGCCGACATTCTTGCCCTTGAGGCTGGCGTATTGATCGTCGACCGTGGCGCCTTCTTTCATCACCAGTCGCGACGAAGTGAAGTAGTACTTGTGGGTGAAATCCACCGATTTCTTGCGGTCTTCGTTGATGGTCATGGACGACAGGGCCATGTCGATTTTCTTCACCTTGAGCGAAGGAATCAGACCGTCGAACTCACCCTCGACCCACACGCACTTGACCTTCATCTGCGCACACAGGGCATTGCCGATGTCGTAGTCGAAACCGACGATTTCGCCCTTGTCGGTTTTCGAAGCGAATGGCGGGTAAGCGGCTTCAATGCCGATGCGCAGGGTTTGCTCGGCGGCGAACACGCTGGCAGAGGCCAACAGGCTGAGGGCAAGACCGGTGATGAGGGGGAGTTTCTTCATGTTCATTCTCTCGCGGGTTGTTGTTGGTTTGGCAAGATGAAGAAGAGCAGCTGGGAGCGGGAAGCTACGAGCGGCAAGACTGAAGCTTTTTTGTACTTATAAATCCATGTTGGACTTATATGTACATTTCGTCAATCGGGCAAAGAGAGAGGATTTTGGTGATGCAGATGACGCCTTCGCGAGCAGGCTCGCTCCCACAGGGGATCTGTAGCGAACACAATATCTGCGCTCATGAAGATCCAATGTGGGAGCGAGCCTGCTCGCGAAGGCTTACTGAAGGGCGCTACAAGACTTACTTTTTCCAGCGATCGGCAGCCGCATGATCGCTGTCACGCCCTTCAACCCAACGCGGGCCGTCACTGGTGTTTTCTTTCTTCCAGAACGGTGCGCGGGTTTTCAGGTAATCCATGACGAAGGCGCAGGCATCGAATGCAGCCTGGCGATGGGCGCTGGCGGCACCGACAAACACGATCGGCTCGCCCGGTTCCAGCGCGCCGATGCGGTGCAACACTTCCAGCTTCAGCAACGGCCAGCGCTGTTCGGCTTCGCTGGCGATCTTGCCGAGGGCTTTTTCGGTCATGCCCGGATAGTGCTCAAGGAACATCCCCGCCACATCCAGCCCGTCGTTGAAATCACGCACGTAACCGACAAAACTCACCACCGCGCCGACGCCGACATTGGCCGCGTGCATCGCGTTGACTTCAGCGCCCGGATCGAACGGCGTGGCCTGCACGCGAATCGCCATGACTCAGCCTCCGGTCACGGTAGGGAAAAACGCCACTTCGTCGCCATCGGTCACCGGCTCGTCGAGCTGGCAGAGATCTTCGTTGCGTGCGCACATCAGGTTCTGCTCGCTCAGCACCTCGGCGCCGTCACGCTGCGCGAGCAGTGCGCGCACGTCATCGACGGTGGCGAAATCACCTTCAACCTTTACCGAATCCACGCCCAGCGCTTCACGGTAACGGGCAAAAAACTTCACGGTCAGGTTCATGGCTGCTCCGCCTGGAAGTGCCCGCTCTTGCCGCCGACCTTCTCCAGCAGCCGAACGCTTTCGATGGTCATGCCGCGATCCACGGCTTTGCACATGTCGTAGATGGTCAGGGCGGCGACGCTGGCGGCGGTCAGCGCTTCCATCTCGACGCCGGTCTGCCCGGACAGTTTGCAACGGGCGACGATGCGTACAGTGTCTTCACCGTCGGCACTGAGTTCGACTTTGACGCCGGTGAGCATCAGCGGATGGCACAGGGGAATCAGATCGCTGGTTTTCTTCGCCGCTTGAATACCGGCGATGCGCGCCACGGCGAACACGTCGCCCTTGGGATGGCCGCCGCTGACGATCATCTGCAGCGTTTCGGGGAGCATGCGCACCAGCGCTTGGGCCGTCGCTTCACGGAACGTCACGGCTTTTTCGGTGACGTCGACCATGTTGGCGCGACCTTGGGAATCGAGATGAGTCAGCACGGGATTACTCCTGATCAGGAGCGTGGATTGTAAACCTGCGGGTCAGATATCCGCATCACTGATTATGAAATCACCGTTGCCCCCTGTGGGAGCGAGCCTGCTCGCGAAAGCGGATTCAGATTCACTATAGATGTCGACTGACATACCGCCTTCGCGAGCAGGCTCGCTCCCACATTTAGATTTGTGCAGGACATAAAAACCGGGCGGCTTTTGGGCCGCCCGGTTTTGGGTGAAGGGTTACAAATGCGATTCGGCGTATTCGGCCAGGATCGAGCGTGGCACCCCTTGCAGGGTGATGTGTACACCGTTGGGGAAATCCTTGAAGCGTTCGGTCAGGTACGTCAGCCCGGAGCTGGTCGCGGACAGGTAAGGGGTGTCGATCTGTGCGAGGTTGCCCAGGCACACCACTTTGGAACCGGCGCCGGCACGGGTGATGATGGTTTTCATCTGGTGCGGCGTAAGGTTCTGGCATTCGTCGATCAGGATCAGGCTCTGCTGGAAGCTGCGACCGCGAATGTAGTTGAGCGATTTGAACTGCAACGGCACTTTGCTGAGGATGTAGTCGACGCTGCCATGGGTGTTTTCGTCATCCATGTGCAAGGCTTCGAGGTTGTCGGTGATGGCGCCCAGCCAAGGCTCCATTTTTTCCGCTTCGGTGCCGGGCAGGAAACCGATTTCCTGATCCAGACCCTGCACGCTGCGAGTGGCAATGATGCGGCGATAACGCTTGCTGACCATGGTCTGCTCAATCGCAGCAGCCAGTGCCAGAATGGTTTTACCGGAGCCTGCCGCACCGGACAGGTTGACCAGATGAATGTCCGGATCCAGCAACGCGTACAGCGCCAGACTCTGATAGATGTCGCGTGGTTTGAGCCCCCAGGCCTCTTGGTGCAGCAGCGGTTCCTGATGCAGGTCGAGGATCAGCAGCTTGGCCTCGTCGATCTCCTTGATCCAGCCGACAAAGCCCTGTTCGTCAATGATGAACTCGTTGATGTGTACTGCCGGCAGGTTGTCGATCAGTTGCACTTGATGCCAGGTGCGGCCGTGATCCTGACGGGTGTCGACCTTGCTCACGCGGTCCCAGAATGAGCCGGTCATGTTGTGATAGCCGTTGGGCAGCAGGGACACGTCATCGACCAGTTGGTCGGTGCTGTAGTCCTCGGCATCGATGCCGCAGGCGCGCGCCTTGAGGCGCATGTTGATGTCTTTGGTGACCAGCACCACAGGCTTTTTCGGGTCGCGGGTGTGCAGGTCAATCAGTTGGTTGATGATTTTGTTGTCGTTCAGATGCTCGGGCAGAATCAGGTTCGATTCGGCCTGTTTGCTCATCAGAATTGACAGCAAGCCCTTTGGCCCGCCCTTGCCGCGCTGGATCGGCACACCCAGTTCAACGTCTTCCGGGGAAGCGTCGCCCAAGGTCTTGTCGATCAGCCGGATGGCCTGACGGCATTCGGCGGCAACGCTGTGATGCCCGCTCTTGAGCTTGTCCAGCTCTTCCAGCACGGTCATCGGGATCGCGACGTGGTGTTCTTCGAAATTCAGCAGGGCGTTTGGATCGTGAATCAATACGTTGGTATCGAGTACATAAAGGATTGGCTGGTTGGAGGAAGGGCTACGTCCGTGATCATCCATACTCGGTCACCTTTGTCAGAGCCATTGGACGCAATACCTGGGCGGTGCTGCGCCTCGAAGTGACTGCCGAATCTCACCTGCGGAGAGTCAAGTGACTGCAAACAAACGGGTCTTGGAAGACGCCACCTGTGTTGCAGGTTTCGGCGGTCTGTCTTCGTAATACTCCAAAACCGATGACATAAAAAAGCACTTTGACGGTTTTTTTAAGTTTATTTTGCAGAGTGACGAAAAGCCCTTGGCGGACTGCCCAGACCCCGCTAAAGTCGGAAGTCCGCCTGCATCGAATTCCTCAAGAAAATCGCCCCAAGCCCAATGTTTCCGGGCTTTTGCCGTTTCTCAACGAAACGCGTCCTGACAGTCTTCCCAACCGATGCCGCTCTGCGCGGTTTGCGTGATCAACCACGGCAACGCGGTCTTCACCGCGTCCTGTTTCATGTTGAAATTGATCACCCCGTGGCGCCACAACAGCATCAGGGTCAGCACCCGCTGCGCACTCGGCGCGCCCTTGAGTTTGCCAGCGCCGTCCTGGGCGTCGATGTCCCACAGCGCCACTTGCAGGCCCTGGTTGTTGAAGAAACCTTGCGCATCGCTACGCCGCTGGCCTTCCGGCGGACGGAACAGCGGCACGTAGTTTTCCGGCAACTTGTTCTTCACCAGATCAGCGCTGCGCCGCACCGAATCCTGCCAGTCCTGCCAGTGACTGTGGGAGCGGAACTCCCAACCTTGAACGCCCACGCACTGTCTGGAGAATCCCGCTTGCAGGCTGCTCACCGAACGATCGGCCAGCCGCGCCTGAATATCCTTGCCCAACACGAAGAACGTGCCGCTCAGATTAGATTTGCGCAGGTACTCGGTGAGCCAATCGGTGTTGTCCGGTTGCAGGTTGGCGGCGCTGTCGAAGGTCAGCAGAAACAGGCGATCGTGCATCTCGTCGCCATTACGCTCGTAGTCACCGAAACGATCGAATTCGTTGCTGGTCTGTGGCGACAGAGCGGCCTTGCGCAGCAACTCGTCGAGATACTGCAGATGGAAGATCCGGCTCGGCTCGGCCCACTTGGTGTAATAGCTGTCGTCGCTGACCACGAACTTGGCGGCTTGCTCGCGCAGCGTCGGCAAGTCTTCGACAAGGAAGCAGAACGAGGCGTCCTGATCGCAGCTTTGCTGGGCGTAGTTGTAATTGGCCAACAGGCGCTGCCAGAGGTGTTGACGCAGAATGTTGACCGCATCGATGTTGACCGTGCGCAGACCCAGACGCTGACCCAGAGCAGCCTCGTCCATCGACTCGGTGCCCAGCAGGCCACGGGCAAACATCAGGATTTCCGCCCGCGACGCCACGTCAAACAGGGTCGGGTTGCTGAGCTGCTCCGGCCAGGTGCTGCGATCCAGCGTCGCCACATCGCCCGGCGCCGCCACGGCACCGAAGCTCAACAGCCACGCGGTGAATAAAAGAACAATGCGCAAAAGGGATGTCTCCATAACAAAACCCGCGCGGCACTATAGCTGATAAGCCACCCAAACCTCCTGAAGGATGGCGCATTCTGTGGCGAGGGAGCTTGCTCCCGCTGGGTTGCGCAGCAGCCTCAAATGCAGCAATCGCAGTCGTCCAGGAAAAATGCGTTTGCCGGGTTTGCGAGTGCTGCGCACTCGAGCGGGAGCAAGCTCCCTCGCCACAGGGGTATGGGCAAGATGCTTTTGCCGTCGATCACCTATGGGCTTGATAGCTGGAGTCAACTCGGACAACCCCCTAGAATCGCCCCCACGATTAAAGGAGACGACTTCATGCTGATGGTGATTTCCCCCGCCAAGACCCTCGATTACGAAACACCGCCGGCGACCCAGCGCTTCACCCAGCCGCAATACCTCGACCATTCCCAGGAGCTGATCCAGCAATTGCGCGACCTGACCCCGGCGCAGATCAGCGAACTGATGCACGTGTCCGACAAAATCGGCGGGCTCAACGCCGCGCGGTTCGGCAGCTGGACACCCGCGTTCACGCCAGAGAACGCTAAACAGGCACTGCTCGCGTTCAAGGGTGACGTCTACACCGGTCTGGACGCGCAGTCCTTCAGCGAAGCCGATTTCGATTACGCGCAAAAACACCTGCGCATGCTCTCTGGCCTCTACGGCTTGCTGCGCCCGCTCGACCTGATGCAACCGTACCGTCTGGAAATGGGCACCAAACTGGCCAACGCCCGTGGCAAAGACCTGTACGCCTTCTGGGGCACGCGCATCAGCGAGTGGCTGAATGAGGCGCTGGCCGATCAGGGCGATGACGTGCTGCTCAACCTCGCCTCAAACGAATACTTCTCGGCGGTCAAACGCACAGCCCTGAACGCGCGGATCATCAACACCGAGTTCAAGGATCAGAAGAACGGCCAATACAAGATCATCAGCTTCTACGCGAAAAAGGCCCGAGGCCTGATGAGCCGTTTCGTGATCCAGGAAAAGATCAACGATCCGGCCCAGCTCAAACAGTTCGATGTGCAGGGTTATCGCTACAGCGCTGAGCAGTCGAAACCGGACAATCTGGTGTTTTTGCGCGACCACGCCCCCGAATAAAGCATGCCTAATGCACGACTCTTTCTATAAAGAGTCGTGCAGCTCGCACGATGTCAAAAATCCCCCGCCTGTTTTCGCCATTTTTATGGCGCCAGAATAATACCCCTACCTTTTCTAATATTAGTTTCACTCGACACTGATCACTTTTTTCAGTAGTGGCACCTGATTTTTTTCACCGTAGTGGCACAAAACTATCTAACGTGATTTTTCGCCTGTTAATAAAGGTCGAAAACGAAAGTGCTATCAAATTGAGACTAGTGCCATCTTTGACAATATTTCAAAAAATTTCAGCTTTCGCGATGAGCGGACAGGAACTTCGTCCGAATGCATAGCTCATACCACCGGTAACGATTCTCGCCGAGTTTGTACGAGATAACTTACGCGGAGCAGATAGCCATGTAACCAAGTTGTCACAGCAACTTGCCTAGATGACTAACTAGTCTCAAAACAGACGATGGACAGGAGATACGCAGCATTTATATCCCCTACAAGGCCATGACCGCGCCCTTATAAACGTGCTCACCTGAGCACCCAACCGCTTGATTTACTGGACTTTCCTCCTGACATCGAGCGCGTAAGACGATTGCACAAGAGTCTTCTCCAAAGAAGATCGGCTGCATAACAGGGCAAGTCATAACAACAAGGCCTGGTTGCGCACATCTTGAGTGCACTTATTTAGACACTCGAAACTTAGTATGCCTGCACACGGCATTGTGGCGCCTGTATGCCGCACTTTCGAGTGCACTAATGAACGCTGAACACCATTAACTCCGGCCCTCTAAGGCCTGATATATACAGAGGTAATTGCGATGCGCATCAGCATATTTGGTTTGGGTTACGTTGGCGCAGTATGTGCCGGTTGCCTGTCTGCACGGGGCCATGACGTAGTTGGCGTCGATGTTGCCAAAGACAAGATCGACATGATCAACGCCGGCAAGTCGCCGATTGTTGAACCGGGCCTGGGCGAACTTCTGCAACAGGGTATCCAGACCGGTCGTCTGCGTGGCACGACCAACTTCGCCGAGGCGATTCGCGACACCGACCTGTCGATGATTTGCGTCGGTACGCCGAGCAAAAAGAACGGCGACCTCGAACTGAACTACATCGAAGCGGTGTGCCGCGAGATCGGTTTTGTCCTGCGTGAAAAAACCACCCGCCACACCATCGTCGTGCGCAGCACCGTACTGCCGGGCACTGTGGCCAACGTGGTAATCCCGATTCTCGAAGACTGCTCGGGCAAGAAGGCCGGCGTCGACTTCGGCGTTGCGGTCAACCCTGAGTTCCTGCGCGAATCCACCGCCATCGCCGACTACGACCTGCCACCGATGACTGTCATCGGCGAGTTCGACAAGGCCTCCGGCGACGTTCTGCAATCGCTGTACGAAGAACTCGACGCACCGATCATCCGCAAGGACATCGCCGTTGCCGAGATGATCAAGTACACCTGCAACGTCTGGCACGCCACCAAAGTGACCTTCGCTAACGAGATCGGCAACATCGCCAAAGCGGTCGGCGTCGATGGCCGTGAAGTGATGGAAGTGGTCTGCCAGGACAAGACCCTGAACCTGTCCCAGTACTACATGCGCCCGGGCTTCGCCTTCGGCGGTTCGTGCCTGCCAAAAGACGTGCGCGCCCTGACCTACCGCGCCGGTTCCCTGGACGTCGAAGCGCCGCTGCTCAACTCGCTGATGCGCAGCAACGAATCGCAAGTGCAGAACGCTTTCGACATCGTTGAAAGCCACGACAAACGCAAAGTCGCCCTGCTCGGCCTGAGCTTCAAGGCCGGCACCGACGACCTGCGCGAAAGCCCGCTGGTGGAACTGGCCGAGATGCTGATCGGCAAGGGTTACGACCTGAGCATCTACGACAGCAACGTCGAGTACGCCCGTGTTCACGGCGCGAACAAGGACTACATCGAGTCGAAGATCCCGCACGTATCGTCCCTGCTCAACGCGGACTTCGATTCGGTGATCGATAACTCCGACGTGATCATCCTCGGCAACCGCGACGAGAAGTTCCGCCCGCTGGCACAGCAAGCGCCGCACGGCAAACAGGTCATCGACCTGGTGGGCTTCATGGCCAAAGCCACCGACGCCGGTACTCGCACCGAAGGTATCTGCTGGTAAAGCAGACGTTGCGCGCCGCCGCGTAACCCATAGGCGGCGCGCAACCAATGTGTGAACCCGAATGTAGGAGCTGCCGAAGGCTGCGATCTTTGCCCCAAACGCTTAAGTCCCGAGTGAACCGGCAAAGATCAACAGATCGCAGCCTTCGGCAGCTCCTACAGGGTTCGCCCGAATTGCGCGTGACATCGCAGTTCTTTGTAAGCCTGCCTTAACCCCATCGGGCTCGCCCGAGATAGAGACGGATGCAGATTATGCACAGGCTAAAGCACGGCCTACTTCAGGCCGCCGGTTGGCTGTTTTACCTCAGTTTGTTGATGGGCCTGGCCTTGATGCTGCCCACGTCCACATTCGACTCCGAGTCGAAGGACTTCATTTTCCTGATTGGCGCCGTGGGTATCTGGCGCTACTCGATGGGTGCAACGCACTTTGTGCGCGGCATGATTTTTCTCTACATCGTTTACCCGCACCTGCGCCGCAAAGTGCGCAAGCTGGGTAAGGCGGCGGACCCGTCGCATGTGTTCCTGATGGTCACCAGTTTCCGTATCGACGCGCTGACTACTGCGCAGGTCTACAGCTCGGTGATCCGCGAAGCCATCGACTGCGAACTGCCGACCACCGTGGTCTGCTCGATCGTGGAAATGTCCGATGAGCTGCTGGTCAAGGCACTGTGGGCGCGGATGAATCCGCCCGACCGCGTGAAGCTCGACTTCGTGCGCATTCCCGGCACCGGTAAACGTGATGGCCTGGCTTATGGTTTCCGCGCAATCTCCCGTCACTTGCCGGACGACCGTGCTGTGGTGGCCGTGATCGACGGTGACACCGTGCTCGGCGAAGGCACCGTACGCAAGACCGTGCCGTGGTTCCAGCTGTTCGGCAACGTCGGCGGCCTGACCACCAACGAGTTCTGCGAAGTGCGCGGCGGCTACATCATGAGCGAATGGCACAAGCTGCGTTTCGCCCAGCGCCACATCAACATGTGCTCGATGGCCCTGTCGAAACGCGTGCTGACCATGACCGGGCGCATGTCGGTGTTTCGCGCCACGGTGGTCACCAACCCGGAGTTCATCGCCGACGTTGAAAGCGACTCGCTGCAACACTGGCGTCTGGGCCGCTTCAAGTTTTTGACCGGCGACGACAAGTCGAGCTGGTTCAGCCTGATGCGCCTCGGTTACGACACCTTCTACGTGCCTGACGCGGCGATCAACACCGTTGAGCACCCGCCGGAAAAGAGCTTCATCAAGGCCAGCCGCAAACTGATGTTCCGCTGGTACGGCAACAACCTGCGACAGAACTCACGAGCGCTGGGCCTGGGTGTGAAACGTCTCGGCGCCTTCACCTCGGTGGTGCTGTTCGACCAACGCGTATCGATGTGGACCTCGCTGCTCGGCCTGACCGTGGCGATGATCGCCAGCTTCAAGTACGGCACCGCGTTCATCCTGGTTTACCTGCTGTGGATCGGCATCACCCGCTTGATCCTGACGTTGCTGTTGTCGTGTTCCGGTCACCGGATCGGCCCGGCTTACCCCGCGATCCTCTATTACAACCAGATCGTCGGCGCGCTGGTGAAGATCTACGTGTTCTTCCGCCTCGACCAGCAATCCTGGACTCGCCAACCCACTTCCCTGACCCGTGATCTCGCCAGCTTTCAACGTTGGTTCAACACCTGGTCGTCTCGGACCATGACCTTCTCCGCCGGCAGCATTTTCGTCGCCGTGCTGCTGATGATGGTCTGACCTGCCCCTATTGAATTAACAAGGAAATCGCCCCCATGAATACCGCCGTCAACGCCAACGTAGTGCATGAATCCGAAGCCCAGCGCCAACACGCCCGAGTGAAAATCCCGGCCAAACTGCGCTTCTTCGGCCCCGACCGGACGCCAATGGAAGCGCGGGTCCTCGACCTGTCCGCCGGTGGTCTGGCGTTCAACGCCGGGCAAATGCCGCTGACTATCGGTGAGGTGTACAAGGCCCGCCTGCAATTTGTCATCGACAACCTCGGCCTGGCCATGGACGTTGAACTGCAAGTGCGTTCCTTCGACCGCCAGACCGGCCGTGCCGGCTGCCAGTTCCAGAACCTCGAGCCGCAGGATATTTCCACCCTGCGCCACTTGATCACTTCGCACCTGGCCGGCGACATCGTCAGCATGGGTGAAGTGCTGGCAACCCTGCAGCGTGACAACTTCACCAAGGCGCGCAAGGTCAAGGACGGCGGCAGCGGCATGACCCCGTTCGGTCGTTTGAAGGCGGTGACGTTCAGCGCCGGTATCTTCGCGGTTGGTCTGGTCGCAGCGGGTTTCATTTTCAAATCGGTATACGGCATGTACTTCGTCAGCCACGCGCAGGCCGGTCTGGTCAGCGTGCCGGGGATGAACATCACCATGCCGCGCGACGGCACCGTGCAAAGCCTGATCAAGTCCGACGGCGTGGCGGCCAAAGGCGCGCCACTGGCGACCTTCAGCACCAGCATGCTCGACGTGCTCAAGGGCCATTTGGAAGAAGATCAATTGTCCCCGGCCAAGGTTGAAGAACTGTTCGGCAAGCAAATGACCGGTACCCTGACCTCGCCGTGCGATTGCACCGTGGCCCAGCAACTGGTGGCCGACGGTCAGTACGCGAGCAAGGGCGACGTGATCTTCCAACTGGTGCCGCGCAACACCCAGGCCACCGTCGATGCGCGCTTCTCCTATCGCCAGTTCGGCGACGTGCGTCCAGGCACCCCGGTGAGTTTCCAGATCGCCGGCGAAGACAAGACCCGCACCGGCAAGATCGTCAGCAGCACCAGCCTGAAAAGCGCCGACCTGTCCTCCGATATCCGCGTACAGATCCAGCCTGACGAGCCGCTCGACAGCAGCCTCGCCGGCCGCCCGGTGGAAGTGAACAGCGACCGTGGCCCGAACCTGAACTGGCTGATCGACAAAGCCATGGCTGCCGGTCTTTAAGTCGAGGACATGCCTGTGACTACTCATATCTTCAACACACCGCCGACCCTGTGGGAGCGAGCCTGCTCGCGATGGGAGCGCCGCGGTTTGTCTGATGTACCGAGTTGCCTGAATCGCAAGCAGGCTCACTCCTACATGGGGACGGTGTGTGCCTTGGCATTGGCAGTCAGTCTGGCCGGTTGCGCCGGCCTGCCCGATCAGCGCCTGGCCAACGAAGCGCTCAAGCGTGGCGACACTGCCACCGCCGCGCAGAACTATCAGCAACTGGCGGACCTGGGTTACAGCGAAGCGCAAGTCGGCCTCGCCGATATCCAGGTCGACAGCCGTGACCCTGAGCAAATGAAACAGGCCGAAGCGACTTACCGCGCCGCCGCCAGTGTTTCGCCGCGTGCGCAGGCCCGTCTCGGTCGCTTGCTGGTGGCCAAACCGGGTTCTACCGAAGCCGAGCACCACGAAGCCGAAAGCCTGCTGAAAAAAGCCGCCGCCAATGGCGAAGGCAATACGTTGATCCCGCTGGCGATGCTGTACCTGCAATACCCGCACAGCTTCCCCAACATCAACGCGCAGCAGCAGATCGATCAGTGGCGCAAGTCCGGTTACCCGGAAGCGGGTCTGGCGCAGGTGCTGCTGTATCGCACCCAAGGCACCTACGACCAGCATCTGGATGACGTGGAAAAAATCTGCAAAGCCGCGCTCAACACCACCGACATCTGCTACGTCGAACTGGCCACGGTCTATCAGAAACGTGCCCAGCCTGAGCAACAAGCCGAGCTGATCAAGCAAATGCAGGCCGGTTACAGCCGTGGCACCGTCACAGCACAACGCGTCGATTCCGTGGCCCGCGTGCTGGCCGATTCGACCCTCGGCAAGACCGACGAGAAAACCGCGCAGTCGCTGCTCGAGCCGATTGCTCCGGGCTATCCGGCGTCGTGGGTGACCCTCGCACAACTGCTCTACGACTACCCGGAACTGGGCGACGTCGATCAGATGATGAAGTACCTCGACAACGGCCGTGCCGCCGACCAGCCACGCGCCGAGCTGTTGCTGGGCAAGCTCTACTACGAAGGCAAACTGGTCCCGGCCGACGCCAAAGTCGCCGAAGAACATTTCCAGAAAGCCGTTGGCCGCGAAGTCGCCGCTGACTACTACCTCGGCCAGATCTATCGCCGTGGCTACCTGGGCAAGGTCTATCCGCAGAAGGCTCTCGACCACTTGTTGACCGCTGCGCGCAATGGCCAGAACAGCGCCGACTTCGCTATCGCCCAACTGTTCTCCCAAGGCAAGGGCACCAGGCCCGACCCGCTCAACGCCTATGTGTTCAGCCAATTGGCCAAGGCGCAAAACACCCCGCAAGCCGATGAGCTGGCGACCACCCTCGCCGCGCAACTGCCGCCCGAGCGTCTGGCCGAAGCGCAACGTCTGCTGCAACAAGAGCAAGCCAGCCGTGGCGCTCTGAACCCGAACACGCTGCAACTGCACGCCCTGCAAGAAGAAGACGGCGAGGAAAAATTATGAAGTTGAATCCATTCGTGAAGGCCGGCATTGGCCTTTCGTTCGCGCTGATCTGGTCTTGCCCGACACTGGCCGCGATGACTGAAACCAAGAACTTTGGCCTCGAAGTGAAAGTCACCGGCCAGTCCGAAGACGACCGTGACCTCGGCACCGCCAGTGGCGGCGACGTCAACGGCGTCGGGCTCGACCTGCGTCCGTGGATCTACGGCGAAAGCGGCGCGTGGAGCGCCTACGCCATGGGTCAGGCCGTGACCTCGACCGACATCATCGAGACCGACACCCTGCAACAATCCGACGGTGAACAAGCCACCGACAACAGTGATCGCAAAACCAAGAAGAACTACCTGGCGATGCGCGAGTTCTGGGTCGGCTACAGCGGCCTTACGCCGTACCCGGGCGAGATGCTCAAGTTCGGTCGCCAGCGCCTGCGCAATGACGACGGGCAGTGGCGCGACACCAACATCGAAGCATTGAACTGGACCTTCGACACCACCCTGTTGCGCGCCAACGCCGGTGTTGCCGAACGCTTCAGCGAATACCGCACCGACCTGAAAGAGCTGGCGCCGAAAGACAAGGACCGCCTGCACGCCTACGCCGACGCCGCTTACCAGTGGACGCCGGGCAACTGGGTCGGCATTCGCGGTCATCACACCCACGATGACGGCAAACTCGATTACGCCGAACCGGGCGTGCCGCGCGACTCACTGGATAAAACCCAGAACGGCGACATCAGCTGGCTCGGCCTGACCGCCGACAGCGATGCCTACAACTGGCGCAACACCAACACCGTCAACTACTGGGGCAGCATCACCGGCATGAGCGGCGACCGCGACTCGGTCAACGCGCTGAACGCCGATGGTTCGCGTCCGGCACAAGCCAAGCGCAGCGATGATGTGAATGGCTGGGCCACCGACATCGGTGTGCGTCTGCGCCTCGATCCGCAGTGGCAGGTCGGTGCCGCGTATGCCCGCGCCAGCGCCGATTACGAACAGAACGGTCTGGAGAGCAACCGCTCCAACTACACCGGTACGCGCTCGCGGGTGCACCGTTTCGGCGAAGCCTTCCGTGGCGAAATGAACAACATGCAGACCGCGACCCTGTTCGGTTCGTGGATGGTCAACGACGAGTACGACGCCAGCCTGATCTACCACAAGTTCTGGCGTGTCGACGGCAACAAGCCGGTGGGCAGCAACGGCATCAACGCCGTGGAAAACAACACCGACGACGCCACCGGCGCGATTCTTTCCAGCACTTCGCTGCCGCTTGAAGACGGCAACAAGGACCTGGGTCAGGAGATGGACCTGGTCGTCACCAAGTACTTCAAGCAAGGCCTGTTGCCGGCGGCGTTGAGCCAGTCGATCGACGAGCCGTCGGCCCTCGTGCGCTTCCGTGGCGGTGTGTTCAAACCGGGCGATGCCTACGGCAGCCAGGTTGATTCGTACATGCACCGCGCGTTCATCGACGTGATCTGGCGCTTCTGATGCAAACCGCCAAGGGAGTGCCCGACATGCACCATGCAAGGAAAGGCTCGCTCAGCCTGTTGGCCGGCGCCATGCTGCTGGCCTCCGCTGGCGCCTTCGCCAGCGTGGAACCGGCTGTGCCCCAACAGGGCAAGCCGGTGACCACCGCCAAAGAGCTGCAACAAGCCAAGACCTACACCGTCAGCAGCGCGCCGACCGAGGCGCTGAATCTGGCCGCGCCAAAACTGCCGGACATTTCCGGCTACACCGCCGAAGCCGCTGCCGCGAAGATCGTGCGCAGCAAACCGGGCAAGATCAGCGTGCGCCGGATGATGCAGGAAGACGCCCTGAAAGACTTCATCGGCGGCGACAACAAGATGGCCGAATGGGTGGTGCGTCAGCACGGCATCCCGCAGGCGATCTTCGTCGACGACGGCTACATGAACCTCAAGGATCTGGCGCAGAAACTGCCCAAGCAGTATTTCAGCGAGACCTCGCCGGGTGTGTACCTGTCGAAGCTGCCGATCGTGGTTGGCCGTAAAGGCATCCTCGAAATCGACGGCCAGACCCAGGAATTGCGCCTGTCGCAAGAAGCCGGTGCGTTCATGGTCAACGACGGCCAACTGTTCGTGCGCGATACCAAAATCACTGGCTGGCGCGAGAAGGACAACGGCCCGGCGACGTTCCGTTCGCCGAAGGAATTCCGTCCGTTCCTGCTCGCCTGGGGTGGCACCGAGACCTACATCGTCAACAGCAAGATGGCCAGTTTCGGCTACGCCAACAGTAAGTCGTACGGGGTGAGTATTTCCCAGTACACGCCGAACATGGCCAAGGTCCTCAAGCGTCCTGAGCCGACCGGCTGGATCGTCGGTTCCGAGTTCTCCGACATGTGGTACGGCTTCTACTGCTACGAGACCCGCGACTTCGTGGTCAAGGGCAACACCTACAAAGACAACATCGTCTACGGCATCGACCCGCACGACCGCTCACACGGCCTGATCATCGCGGAGAACACCGTGTACGGCACGAAGAAGAAGCACGGGATCATTATTTCCCGTGAGGTCAACGACAGCTTCATCTTCAACAACAAGAGCTTCGACAACCACCTCTCGGGTCTGGTGATCGACCGGAACAGCGTCAACAACATCATTGCCTACAACGAGATCTACAAGAACCACACTGACGGCATCACGCTCTACGAGTCCGCCGACAACCTGCTGTGGGGCAACAAGGTCATCAGCAACAAGCGCCACGGCATCCGCATTCGTAACAGCGTGAACATCCGCCTCTACGAAAACGTCGCCATGGCCAACGGTCTGACCGGCGTCTACGGCCACATCAAGGACCTCACCGACACCGACCGGGACATCAAGCTCGACCCGTTCGATGCCCAGGTGTCGCTGATCGTCGTTGGCGGTGAACTGGCGGCCAACGGCAGCGGCCCGCTGTCGATCGATTCACCATTGAGTGTCGAGTTGTATCGCGTGTCGATGCTGGCGCCGACCAAATCCAGCGGCATCAGCTTCAACGGCATCCTCGGCGAGCGCCAGGATGAAATTCTCGACCTGCTGGTGCGCCAGCAGAAAGCCGTGCTGATCGACCCTGTCGAACGCCAGACCGAAATGCAGGACTGAGGATAATTTTATGCACCCACACTTGATCAAATTACTCAGCCTGTCGGCCCTGACCGTGGGCATTCTCGCGGCCAGCCAAGGCGCCCGCGCTGATGAAGGCGCCGCTGCCACGCCGCCAAAATTCAGCGCCGAACCGTGCTGCAACTTGTGCCCGGCAGCCCATGACGCGAAGAACTACACCACGCGTTATCAGCAGAACTTCACCACCCTGGTGCAGGCGCAAGGCGACTGGTTGTTCCGGACGCAGGAAGACCTGCGCACCGAATTCAACACCACCCCGGCCGGCTACAAACGCCTGCAACAACTGCACGATGCGTTCAAGGCCAAGGGCGTTGAGCTGGTGATCGTTTACCAGCCGACCCGTGGTCTGGTGAACCGCAACAAGCTCAACCCGCAGGAAAAAGCCGCGTTCGATTACGAGAAAGCGCTGGGCAACTACAAGACCATGCTCGGCCGTTTCGCGCAGATGGGTTACGTGGTGCCAGACCTGTCGCCGCTGACCAACGAATCGCTGCCGGACACCCTGCCCGCCCATGACTTCTACTTCCGCGGCGACCAGCACTGGACCCCGTACGGCGCGCAGCGCACGGCGAAAATCGTCGCCGAGAAGGTCAAGCAAATCCCGGCCTTCGCCGACATTCCCAAGCGTGAATTCGAGACCAAACGCTCCGGGCGCATGGGCAAGACCGGCACCCTGCACAACATGGCCGGGCAACTGTGCGGCACCAGTTACGCGATCCAGTACATGGACCAGTTCACCACCGAGCCGAAAGGCGAAGCCGGTGATGGCGACCTGTTCGGTGATTCCGGCAACCCGCAAATCACCCTGGTCGGTACCTCGCACAGCGGCAAAAACTACAACTTCGCCGGCTTCCTCGAAGAAGCCATCGGCGCCGACATTCTCAACGTCGCCTTCCCCGGCGGTGGCCTGGAAGGTTCGATGTTGCAGTACCTCGGTAGCGACGAATTCCAGAAGACCCCGCCGAAGATTCTTATCTGGGAATTCTCGCCGCTGTACCGCCTCGACCAGGAAACCATCTATCGCCAGATGATGTCTCTTCTCGACAACGGCTGCGAGGGCAAAGACGCGCAAATGTCCGCGAGCACCACGCTCAAGCCGGGCAGCAAACAAGAACTGCTGGTCAACAGCAAAAACCTGAACCTGCAGAACAGCAGCCATCAGGTCGACATCCGCTTCGCCGACCCTTCGGTGAAAACCCTGCAAGCCACCCTCTGGTACATGAACGGTCGCCACGAGGACATCAAGATCGAGAAACCGGAAACCTCCGACACCGACGGTCGTTTCGCCTTTGAGCTGCGCACGGACGAAGACTGGGCCTCGCAAAACCTGCTGGCAGTCGAAGTCCAGGGCCCGGAAGCGGGCACCGCGCCGCAGAAAGTCGAAGCGAAAATCTGCAAACGCAACGTATTCCCGGGCGCTGGGCAACAAACCGCTCAGGTCGGGCAATGAGGTCTGCTATGCGAAACTCGAAACTGAAAACCCTTTTAGCGCCGACGCTGCTCGGGCTGGCGATCTTCGCCGGCACCGCGCAGGCCGCCGCACCACTGCGTCCGCCACAGGGCTATTTTGCGCCGGTGGATAAATTCAAGACCGGTGACAAGAGCGAAGGCTGCGATGCAATGCCAACGCCGTACACCGGGCCGCTGCAATTTCGCAGCAAATACGAAGGTTCGGACAAGGCCCGCGCGACACTGAACGTGCAGTCGGAAAAAGCCTTTCGCGACACCACCAAAGACATCACCACCCTGGAACGCGGCACCGCCAAACGGGTGATGCAGTTCATGCGCGACGGTCGTCCGGAACAGCTCGATTGCACGTTGAACTGGCTGACCGCGTGGGCCAAGGCCGATGCGTTGATGTCGAAAGACTTCAACCACACCGGCAAGTCGATGCGCAAATGGGCGCTGGGCAGCATGGCCTCTTCGTACATTCGCCTAAAATTCTCCGACTCGCATCCACTGGCTCAGCATCAGCAGGAAGCGCAGTTGATCGAGGCGTGGTTCAGCAAAATGGCCGATCAGGTCGTCAGCGACTGGGACAACCTGCCGCTGGAAAAAACCAACAACCACTCGTACTGGGCCGCCTGGTCGGTGATGGCGACCTCGATCGCAACAAACCGCCGCGACCTGTTTGACTGGGCGGTGAAGGAATACAAGGTTGGCGTCAATCAAGTCGATGCCGACGGCTTCCTGCCGAACGAACTCAAGCGCCAGCAACGCGCCCTCGCCTATCACAACTACGCCCTGCCGCCGCTGGCGATGATCGCCAGTTTCGCCCAGGTCAACGGTGTCGATCTGCGTCAGGAAAACAACGGCGCGCTGAAGCGTCTGGGTGATCGGGTGCTGGCCGGGGTGAAAGACCCGGATGCATTCGAGAAGAAGAACGGTAAAGAGCAGGACATGACCGATCTCAAAGAGGACATGAAATTCGCCTGGCTCGAACCGTTCTGCACCCTCTACACCTGCCCGCCGGATGTGATCGAGAAGAAGCACGGCATGCAGCCGTTCAAGACCTTCCGCCTGGGTGGCGACCTGACCAAGGTCTACGACCCGTCCCATGAAAAGGGCAACAAGGGTTCATAGATCGCACACCCCCCAATGTAGGAGCTGCCGAAGGCTGCGATCTTTTGATCTGGCTTTTGAAGATCAAGATCAACAGATCGCAGCCTTCGGCAGCTCCTACAGGGTTCGGTGTCAGGTTTGAGTTTTGTGAGTTAGCCCTCCGGTTTTACGTGGGGGGTTTGGGGGGGCTTTGGCCCTTGACTGTTGGTTCAAACATGGAGAGATCGGGATGGTATTTTCATCCAACGTGTTCCTGTTTCTGTTCTTGCCGATCTTTCTCGGCTTGTACTACTTGAGCGGGCAACGCTATCGCAACCTGCTGCTGCTGATCGCCAGCTACGTGTTCTACGCCTGGTGGCGTGTGGACTTCCTCGCGCTGTTCGCGGCCGTCACGCTGTGGAACTACTGGATCGGCCTCAAAGTCGGTGCCGCCGGTGTGCGGACCAAACCGGCGCAGCGCTGGCTGTTGCTTGGCGTCGCGGTGGACCTGTGCATCCTCGGCTACTTCAAGTACGCCAACTTCGGCGTCGACAGCATCAACGCGATGATGACATCGGTCGGTCTTGAGCCGTTCATCCTGACCCACGTGCTGTTGCCGATCGGTATCTCGTTCTACATCTTCGAGTCGATCAGCTACATCATCGACGTGTATCGCGGCGATACCCCGGCCACACGCAACCTGATCGACTTTGCGGCATTCGTGGCGATCTTCCCGCACTTGATTGCCGGCCCGGTTTTGCGTTTCCGTGACCTCGCCGACCAGTTCAACAACCGCACGCACACCCTCGACAAATTCTCCGAAGGCTGCACGCGGTTCATGCAGGGTTTCATCAAAAAGGTCTTCATTGCCGACACCCTCGCGGTGGTCGCCGACCATTGCTTCGCCCTGCAAAACCCGACCACCGGCGATGCCTGGCTCGGCGCACTGGCTTACACCGCGCAGCTGTATTTCGACTTCTCCGGTTACAGCGACATGGCGATTGGTCTGGGCCTGATGATGGGTTTCCGTTTCATGGAAAACTTCAAGCAGCCGTACATCAGCCAGTCGATCACCGAGTTCTGGCGCCGCTGGCACATCAGCCTGTCGACCTGGCTGCGTGACTACCTCTACATCACCCTCGGCGGTAACCGTAAAGGCACGCTGATGACCTATCGCAACCTGTTCCTGACCATGCTGCTCGGTGGTCTGTGGCACGGCGCGAACATCACTTACATCGTCTGGGGCGCCTGGCACGGCATGTGGCTGGCGATCGAAAAAGCGCTGGGCCTGAACACCTCGCCGCGCAGCCTCAACCCGATTCGCTGGGCGCTGACCTTCCTGCTCGTGGTCATGGGCTGGGTGATCTTCCGTGCCGAGAACCTGCACGTTGCCGGACGCATGTACGGCGCGATGTTCAGCTTCGGCGACTGGTCGCTGTCGGAACTCAATCAGGCCAGCCTCACCGGTCTGCAAGTGGCGACCCTTGTTGTGGCGTACGTGACATTGGCGTTCTTCGGTCTGCGCGATCTGTACACCAACCAGCCGCCAGCCAAGAGCAAACCTGAAGTCAACGTCGAGGCCAACGGCCCTGCCACCGCGACCCCGGGGATGATCAAAGCCGCTCCTGGCGAAAACCCGGCAAGCATCCACGAGCCGGGCTACACCGTCGGCGTCGAAGCCCAGGTGCAACCGGCTTACTGGACGGCGGACTGGTCACGCTACGTGATGCGCGGCCTGATCCTGCTGCTGTTCATCGCCTCGATTCTCAAACTCTCGGCGCAAAGCTTCTCGCCGTTCCTTTACTTCCAGTTCTGAGGGATCTGACATGACCCGCTCATTACGCATCTTCTACATCGCCCTGTTCCTGGTGACCCTGTTGGTCCTCGGTCTGTGGTCGGTCCGCAGCTTCTTCGGCTTCAGCACTAACGCCGACGCGACGGTGCTCAACGGCCGCTGGACCAAAGCGGTGGAAACCCACTACGACGATGAATTCCCGATCAAGCGTCTAGGCACCAACCTCTGGGCCGCGCTGGATTTCAAACTGTTCAACGAAGGTCGTCCGGGCGTCGTACTCGGTCGCGATCAGTGGTTGTACAGCGATGAAGAATTCAACCCGATCGTCAACGAAGAGCTGAACCTGCAAGGCAACTACGCGCTGGTCGAAGGCGTGCGCCAGACCCTGAAAGAGAAAGGCGTGAAACTGGTGATGGCGATCGTGCCGGCCAAGGTTCGTCTGTACCCGGAACATCTGGGTGAAGTGAAACCGGCGAGCATCCACGAAAACCTCTATGAGGATTTCCACCACCGTGTGGCGGCCGACAAGATCCTCGCCCCTGACCTGCTCAAGCCATTGCAACAGGCCAAGCAGAACGGTCAGCAAGTGTTCCTGCGCACCGACACCCACTGGACCCCGGAAGGCGCCGAAATCGCCGCCAACACCCTGGCGAAAACCATTGCTGACAAGTTCCCGCTCAGCGGCGAGCCGCAGCGCTTCGTCACCACGCCAGCCGAGAAGGTCACGCACAAGGGCGATCTGCGTCTGTTCCTGCCGCTCGATCCGCTGTTCGAAAACCTGATGCCGGCGCAAGAGCCGCTGCAGAAGCGCAACACCGTCGCGGCCGGCGAGCAGCCTGCCGGTGACGACGCGCTGTTCGCCAGCAATGAAGTGCCGGTGGCATTGGTCGGTACCAGCTACAGCGCCAACCCTAACTGGAACTTCGTCGGTGCGCTGAAACAAGCGCTGCACAGCGACGTGGTGAGCTACGCCGAAGACGGCCACGGCCCGATCCTGCCGATGCTCAGCTACCTGAAAAGTGATGACTTCAAGAACAGCCCGCCACAGGTGCTGATCTGGGAGTTTCCTGAACGTTATCTGCCTGTGAACAACGAAATCGGCGACGCCGACCCGCAGTGGGTCGCAGAGCTTAAACAAGCCGGTGCTCGCCAACAAAACGTAGCCATCAACACTAAATCCGAGACGCCCGATCGGGCGCAAAACTGAAAGAGAGGTACACCATGACTTTCACTACTACTCCTCGTCGTCTCGCTAAAAGCTTCGCACTGGTTGCTGGCCTCAGCGTGCTTTCCGTCCCTGCCTTTGCCGGTGGCGACGCCGCCCTGTACGGCCCGACCGCACCGAAAGGCTCGAGCTTTGTGCGGGTCTACAACGCCAGCAACGCTGAAGTCAGCGCGACTGTCGGCAGCACCAACCTGAGCGACGTTGCGCCACTGGCCAGCAGCGACTTCAGCTTCATGCCGGGTGGCGATTACAGCGCCAAGGTCGGCAGCCAGACCCTGCCGGTGAAACTGGCCGGCGACCACTACTACACCCTGGTCAACAACGCTTCCGGCGCGCCGCAACTGATCGAAGAGCCGCCGTTCAAGAACAAGCAGAAATCCCTGGTACGCGTGCAGAACCTCAGCGACAAACCGCTGACCCTGAAGACTGCTGACGGCAAGACCGACGTGGTGCCAAACGTGGCCGCCAAGGGCCGTGGCGAACGTGAAATCAACCCGGTGAAAGTCAGCCTGGCGCTGTACGAAGGCGACAAGAAAGTCGGCGACGTCAAGCCGGTCGCCCTGGAGCGCGGTGAAGCAGCGGTGCTGTACGTCACCGGCAGCGGCAGCAGCCTGTCGCCAGTCTGGGTGAAACGCCCGGTTTCGACGCGCTAACACATATCCCGATGAGACGCTGATCCCTGTAGGAGCTGCGGCACGCTGCGATCTTTTGACTTTGTTTTCAAAGATCAAGATCAACAGATCGCAGCCTTCGGCAGCTCCTACGCGGGAATGCGGCAGCCTCTCGGTACGAGACAAAAACAAGAGTGAAACGACACAGCGTTCGTGCCTCTAACCAATCGATTTTATGGAGTAAACAATATGATTCCGGTGATCTTGTCAGGTGGTAGCGGTTCGCGTCTCTGGCCGCTTTCGCGTAAGCAGTTCCCTAAACAGTTCCTCGCCCTGACCGGCGAACACACCCTGTTCCAGCAGACCCTCGAGCGCCTGGTGTTCGAAGGCATGGACACCCCGATCGTGGTCTGCAACAAGGATCACCGCTTCATCGTCAACGAGCAGTTGGCCAATCGTAAGCTGGAATGCCAGCGCATCCTCATGGAACCGTTCGGACGCAACACTGCCCCGGCCGTAGCGCTGACCGCGATGATGCTGGTCAATGAAGGTCGTGACGAGTTGATGCTGGTGCTGCCGGCCGACCACGTGCTGGAAGACCAGAAAGCCCTGCAACGCGCTCTGGCCCTGGCTACCGTTGCTGCCGAAAACGGCGAAATGGTGCTGTTCGGCGTGCCGGCGACCAAACCGGAAACCGGTTATGGCTACATCAAATCCACCGGCGACTCGCTGCTGCCCGAAGGCGTGAGCCGCGTGTCGCACTTCGTTGAAAAACCTGACGTCAAACGTGCCACCGAGTACGTCGAGTCCGGCGGTTACTACTGGAACAGCGGCATGTTCCTGTTCCGCGCCAGCCGCTTCCTCGAAGAACTGAAAAAGCACGATCCGGACATCTACGACACCTGCCTGCTGACCCTTGAGCGCAGCCAGCAGGACGCCGACACCATTACCTTCGACGAAGCCACCTTCGCCTGCTGCCCGGACAACTCCATCGACTATTCCGTCATGGAAAAAACCCAGCGTGCCTGCGTCGTGCCGCTGACCGCTGGCTGGAGCGACGTCGGTTGCTGGTCGTCGCTGTGGGAAGTCAACGAGAAAGACGCCAACGGCAACGTCACCAAGGGCGATGTGGTGATTCAGGACAGCAAGAACTGCATGATCCACGGCAACGGCAAACTGGTGTCGGTGATCGGCCTGGAAAACATCGTCGTGGTCGAAACCAAAGACGCCATGATGATCGCCCACAAAGACAAGGTTCAGGGCGTCAAGCAGATGGTCAACACGCTCAACGAGCAGGGCCGCAGCGAAACCCAGAACCACTGCGAAGTCTATCGTCCGTGGGGTTCCTACGACTCGGTGGACATGGGCGGACGCTTCCAGGTCAAGCATATCTCGGTGAAACCGGGTGCGTGCCTGTCGCTGCAGATGCACCACCACCGCGCCGAACACTGGATCGTGGTCAGCGGCACCGCCGAAGTGACCTGCGATGAAAACGTGTTCCTGCTCTGCGAGAACCAGTCCACCTACATCCCGATCGCCTCGGTGCATCGCCTGCGCAACCCGGGCAAGATCCCGTTGGAAATCATCGAAGTGCAATCGGGTTCGTACTTGGGTGAGGACGATATCGAGCGTTTCGAAGATATCTACGGGCGTTCCACCCCGATCGAGCGTGGCGTGTCGGTGAAAACCATCGCGCAATAACTGATCGATAAAACAAGAAGCCCTCGTCCAGCCCGCTGCGTCCCCTATCCGCAGCGGGTTGGGCGGGGGCTTTTTTTCAACTGAAAGAATGTTGCCGAGTCAGTGTTGGCCGGGAGTGCCCCCCCAACGATTGGTGTCTTCCTGCGTAGGGAGCAGGTGCGACAAGTCCGATAAAGTCCTGGGTTCGCTCCAGCGTCCGGACCGTACTGGACGTTTGCATCGACAAATTGGAGACCGCTTCGAAAAGTCCCGGGGCTGCGCTGCCGGCGGTTGCCAGCTCGATAACGATGGCCTGCGTCCTGAACTCGACCATGTCGATGCCAGCCGAAAGATGCTCGTACGTGTTGCTTAACGCCTCAGCATTCAAGCCTTGGGCTGCATGGACGAATTCCCGTCCCGTCTGGATCAGTCCCCGAGTTTCCGATCCCAGTTTTTTGGAGACAGCCTCAATCGTTTTGTCCTCGACCTTGGCGCGCGCCATCTTAATCAGTCGTGATCGACCGTCGGCCGTGCGCGGATCATGCGCTGCCAATTCCAGTTTCACTGTGGCAAGACTCAGCGTCTTTTTCGGCTCAACGCTTTCAACCAAAGCCTTGGGATTCAATTCGCTGCCCTTGAAGTCAACAGGTCGGTTCAACTGATAGATGTCGACCACCTTGTTGATGGCTGCATCCGCCAACTTGGCGCCGGCCTTCGTGCCAACTATGCCGCCAACTGAACCTGCTGCCGGTCCGAGTGCGGCGCCCACGGCAGTGCCGATCGTGCCACCTACGGCTTGAGCGCCTGCGCTGAACGCGCTGCTGGCCAGTTGCGTCCCGACTCGCCGGGCCAGGGCCTGAAGCCGGTTTCGCGCCTGAGTGTGGTTGAGCAGTGAGTTTCTGACGTCCCCCGCCGCCGAGGTCATCGTTTTCATCAATGACTCCTGCTTTTGCACACTGTCAGCCAAGTCTGAGGTGGCAGTCCTCCCGCCACCATCACTGTCGACATGGCCCATGGGCGAGTTACCCACCATCTGGTAAAGGTTTGGCCCGTCGATAAAGCCTTTCGGGTCAGGATTTAACCAGCGCTGCAACCACGGCATGTAATAGCGATAGCCATAATAATAGAGCCCTGTGGTATCGCGCTCCTTGCCCGAATAACGCAGGGTTTTGTAACTGGCCTCGGTGTCCTTGCTCCACGCCGTCTCACCGAAGGGGAAAAACGTTTCTTGACTGATGAGGCGAGCATCCTCGCCCAACTCCAGACAGCTCGACCCCAAATGATCCGTCAGCGTGTAGCGATAATGGTCATTGGAACCGGTGGGCGGAGCACTTTCCCAGTGCAGCACGCGTACACGGTTGATGACGCCCTCGACGGAGATCACTTGCAGTTGCTCACCGGTGGCCGTATCGGTGCGTAGCTCCAGCCCGGGCAAATAACGCACCTGGGCAACGACACCACGCGCATTTGTCTGTAACGAGCGCATCTTGCGCACACGTTGACCGGCACCGTCGTAGTCATAATGTTCAAGGTCATCGTGTCCGCTGGCACGTTCGACCGGCGTGACCGATTGCAACTGGTTGCGCAGGTTCCACGTCAATGAGCCCCCCGCCGCCAGCGCTCGCAAATTGCCACGGGGATCGAACGCGGCGGCAATCTCCTCTTCAGTCGGTGGAACGCCATCACGATAAGGCAAACAGCGATTGCTTGATCGGGCAGCTTTGAGCTGGCGGCCATTGCGCGCGCCAACATGCGTCAGCACCAGCAGATTGCCGGATTCATCGTAGTGAAACGTCTGCCGATAATTGCTCACTGCCGCCGGATCGTCACGGCCGATGGACGCCGGACCTTGAGCAGCAGCGCCCGCTTCCCAACCGGTCGCCACACACAACTGGTAGAGGCTGTCGTAGCTGAAACGACTGACCGGATCGATACGCTGGTTGGCGAAATACCGGATCGGCAGTGCCTTGTCCTCGATGCCCAGCAAGTTGCCTATCGGGTCATAGTCGTAGATCAGATGTTGCAACACCTCGCCCCCGGCTTTCCTCGCATGGCGGGTTTGCAGTCGACCATCCTCGGGCTGGTAGGTCAGGGTCGTCAGCACAGCATTGCCCGCCAGTTCCTGAGTGACTTGCCCATCAGCGTTGTAACGAATGTCGCTCACCAGCGTTTGCGTTTTGCTCTGGTGTTTCAGTTGCAGATGGCTGGCGCGCAACCGACCGTCCAGCGTCAACTCGCTGCCATGACGATTATCACGTGCGTCGACCTGTTCGAGTACCTGGCCTAGCGGCCCGAAGCGCCAACGGGTCGTTGCCCCCTCACCGGGCTCCAGCAAGCGCTGGCGCTCATCAACGTTTGGCGGCCAATCGGCGACGTTGGGTTCGGGGGTAAAGTGCCGGGTGTTTTCGATGCATTGCCCGCTGATTGCGAAGCTTTGCGACAACACACTACCCGCCGGATCATCGTGCCGAATCAACTGCCCCATCTGATTACGCGATGGGTCACCCGCACCGGACTGGCCGTAAGTGAAGCGCTCGACGCACCGCCTCGGCTCGGATGCACCTTCTTCGAATACGGCAATCGGCCGTAGCAGCGGATCGTATTGCACCTCGCGCCGGGTTTCTCGATTGTCCCAATCGAACAGCCTCTGCGCGCCGAGCCCGTACAATGCCAGCTGCGTACCGGCATCGACACTGTCGGAGCGCAGCGTTTGCCCGACCAGCGAATAAACGGTGCTCAGGTTGGCTGGCGTCAGCGCCTCGGTCGTTTGCAGTGCCCACAAACGCGGATCCCACTGGTCCACCGCCCTTCCGGCAGCGTCATGCAGAGTGCGATCGATGCGGGTTTGCGCGGGGCCAATGTCGTCGCCGCGCCAATAACCCACCGTCCGAACCCGCAATCCGCGCGGGTCGCTTGCCGCAAGCGTCGGTGTCCTGCCGTACCTATTCATCAGCGTGCTCCGGGCACTAACGTCATCCTTGATCCAAGGCATCAAAGCATCCGGGCTTACGACTTTCAACTGTCAGAAATTACAGTACCGACTAACGGTACATTCAGATTACGCGTGAATGTCCATTCCAGCGGGCCTTCGGTAGGATGGTGCTCACGACCTATTGGAGCGTTCCAACATGTTCATCGGCATTCTGCTGGTCATCACCTGGCTGATCCTCCTGCTGCGCTATCCGGCCAAAGCCCTGCCGGTCTCGGTGGCGGCGGCGATTGGCCTGGGTTTCGTGGCCATGTGGGTGGTGTGGCTGGACAACCGCGAGATCAAGCAACTGGCGCGTCTTGAGATGCGTATCGCCTACGCTCCCGAACAATGCCCGGCGGATCGTCCGCTGCAACTGAAAATGAAAAACGGCAACGACGTGCCCCTGACCGAACTGCGCTGGCGCATCGCCGCCTACGCGCCGGGCGACACGGTCAATCTGGCCGACAACCAATACACCGCGCCACGCTATCGCGGCCCGGGTGAACTGCAGGCCGGCGGCGACTGGGAAGACTGCCTGCCAATGCCGCCGCTACGCCCCGGTTATCGCCCGCAAACCCTGGAGTTTCGCGCCGAGCGCTTGCAGGGCAGTTTCTCCGACTGATCTCCTCTCTTAACTTTTCTGCACAAGGAATGCGCCATGCCCGTTGCGTTGATTACCGGTTGTTCCAGCGGCATCGGCCGCGCCCTCGCCGATGCGTTCAAAGCCGCCGGTTACGAAGTCTGGGCCAGTGCGCGCAAGGCTGAAGATGTCGCATTGCTGGCGACAGCCGGGTTCACCGCCGTGCAACTCGACGTCAATGACAACGCGGCGCTGGAACAACTCGGCGAGCGGATCAACCAGCAACACGGCGGCCTCGACGTGCTGATCAACAACGCCGGGTATGGCGCCATGGGACCGCTGCTCGACGGCGGAGTGGCGGCCATGCAACGGCAGTTCGAGACCAACGTGTTTTCGATTGTCGGCGTCACTCGCGCGCTGTTCCCGGTGCTGCGCCGGGCCAAGGGGCTGGTGGTGAATATCGGCAGCGTGTCCGGTGTTTTGGTCACGCCGTTTGCCGGTGCGTATTGCGCCTCGAAAGCGGCAGTGCATGCGTTGAGCGATGCCTTGCGCATGGAGCTGGCACCGTTCGGCATTCGCGTCATGGAGGTCCAACCGGGGGCGATTCAGTCGAGTTTCGCCAAGAACGCCGGGCATGAGGCCGAGCAGTTGATCAACGAGCAATCACCGTGGTTTCCGTTGCGTGAGGGGATTCGCGCACGGGCCAAGGCGTCGCAGGACAATCCGACCCCGGCCAGTGAGTTTGCGGCTGAACTGTTGAAGGCTGTGCAACAGAGCAAACCGCCACGGTTGATCCGCATTGGTAATGGCAGCCGCGCGTTGCCGTTGTTGGCGGCGTTGTTGCCTAAAGGGTTGCTGGAGTCGACATTGATGAAGCGGTTCGGCTTGCGCGCAAAGCTCTGAGACCGGGTTGACGCTTTCGCGAGCAGGCTCGCTCCCACATTGGATATCTGTCATGCCGAAGGTCCCCTTTGGGAGCGAGCCTGCTCGCGAAGAGGCCAGATCAGCCAACACTCATCCCCAGCCTTTCATGAAATCAATGAACGCCCGCACTTTCAGCGGCAAATGCCGGGTGTCCGGGTACAGCGCATACACCCCCTGCTGCGCAAACCGGTAATCCACCAGCAAACGCTGCAACCGCCCGGCATCGAGATCGTCCTGAATCAACCATTGCGGCAGTATCGCCACACCTTGCCCGGTCAATGCAAAGGCCCTGAGCGTCGCCGAGTTATCCGCAACAATCGCGGTGTTCCCCGGTTTAGGCTGATAGAAATGCTCCACACCGGCCGGATCGCTCACGGTCATTTCCGGCACTCGCCCATGCCCTAACGTCGGCATCGACTCCAGCGTTGCCAGCGTGGCCACCGGCGCAAAGCGCTCGACCAACCCCGGCGCCGCCACCGCAAACACCTCGAACGTCGATAACTGCACCGCACGCAGATTGGAGTCGTGCATGCGCCCCAGACGAATCGCCAGGTCAAACCGTTCGGAAATCAGATCGGCATGGGTCGATGATGTGGACAAATGAATATTCAGTTGCGGTTGCTGCTGACGAAACACTTCCAGCGCCGGCACCACTTGGGCCAGGGCGAACTCGACAGTCGTGGTGATGCGCAATGTGCCCTTGAGCTGTGCGTGCTCCGAGCGCGCCTCTTCGATCGCCAGCCGCGCCTCATCCAGCGTACGCAAACAGCGGCGATAAAAGCGCTCACCGGCATCGGTCAGCGCCAGTTGCCGGGTGTTGCGCGTGAGCAAGGTCACGCCCAGCTCTTCCTCCAGGCGCTTGAGGTTGAAACTGACCACGGCGCGGGTTTGCCCCAATGTGTCGGCAGCAGCCGTGAGTGATCCCGCCTCGACCACGGCTTTGAAGGTGTCAAACCGATCCAGACTGACCATATCCACGGCACCACTTGTCAAAATAATTTTGACAAACTAGCAGGCAAACCAGCGTTTTCCTATGACCAAAAGCGCCCTACCCTGCACGTCTCATTACAGGGAAGCTGCCATGGCTTATCGCTCGAAAGTCGCGCTGGTGTATTTGTTGGGCTTTGCGCTCGACCTGCTGAACATGTTCGTCGCCAGCATTGCCTACCCCGACATCGCGCAACAATTGCACGCCTCGGTCACGCAACTGGCGTGGATCAGCAACGCCTACATGCTCGGACTCACGCTGATCATTCCACTGAGCGTGTGGCTGGCGACCCGGATCGGCGAGCGGCGCTTGATCCTCGCCTCGCTGCTGCTGTTCGGTGTGGGCTCGGCACTGGTGGCGCAGGCGGGATCGATTGAAAGCCTGATTGCCTGGCGACTGCTGCAAGGCCTCGGTGGCGGACTGCTGCTTCCGGTGGGCCAGGCCCTGGCGTATCGACAGTTCCCGGCGACGCAACGTGCGCACTTCACCGGGGTGGTGTTGCTGGTGGCGCTGCTGGTGCCGGCACTGTCGCCGGCGGCCGGTGGGTTGATTGTTCAGGCGCTGTCGTGGCGCTGGATTTTCTACCTGAATCTGCCGCTAACGCTGCTCGCACTTGGGCTTGGCCTGCTCTGGCTGAAAGCCGATCAACCGTTGACTGAACGCCCGGCACTCGACGCGCGCGGCCTGCTGCTGGCAGCCTCGGCGCTCAGTTTATTGTTGATTGCCATCAGTCTGTTGAGCGACGCCGACACCCGAACCCTCGGCATCTTTGCCCTGTTGTTGAGCCTTCTGACCCTGTGCATTTACCTGCGCGATGGCTGGCGCAAACCCGGCGCGATCCTCGACCTGCAACTGATCAAGAACCCGTCGCTGCGTCTGGCGATGTTGATCTACCTGTGCGTGCCGGGGGTGTTCACCGGCACCCAAATGATTGCCGTGTTGTACCTGCACAACCTCGGCGTCGGTGCGGCACAAACCGGCGCGCTGATGCTGCCGTGGGCCGTCGGCTCGGGGGTGGCGATCATGCTTGGCAAGCGCAGCTTCAACCGCATCGGCCCCAAGCCATTGCTCAGCGCCGGCATGCTCCTGCAATGCCTGGGCATCGTTTTGCTGATGCGCATCGAACAACCCGCCAACACGCCGCTGATCATCGCCTATGCCCTGATGGGTTTGGGCGGCAGCCTGTGCAGCGTCACCGCGCAGACCTTGGCCTTCGTTGGCATTGCGCCAGAAAAAATGGGCCACTCCAGTGCCCTGTGGAACATCAATCGCCAACTCGGCTTCTGCCTCGCGGCGGCGCTGCTCGGTTCACTGCTAGACGCCTTGGGCGATGTCGGTTTCCAAGCCTGTTTTACCGCTGCCGCGCTGCTCACGCTGTTGCCGATGGTCAGCGTGCTGCGTTTCGATTCGACAACGGTGCTCGCCCTGCTGAGCCCGTCACCCCTTGAGGAAAAACCCACATGAGCGACTACCAAGACTATTTTGCCGAAGTGATCCAGGCCCATGAGGCCATCGAACAATGGTTTGCCGTGGAGCAGGATCACGCCGCGCTGGAGCGATTACTGACGCGTTTTTCACCCATGTTTTCCATGGTCTCGCCGCTGGGCCGGGTGCTGGATTTCGAAGCGCTGGGTGAGTTGTTTCGAATGGCTGGAGGAAGGAAACACGGGTTCAGGATCGAGCTCAGCGAACTGCGTGGGCTTGCATTGCATGAACGCGGTGCGACGGTGAGTTATCGCGAACAGCAGACCGATGCGAGCGGCTTGCACTCGGATCGGCGAGCGACGGTGGTGTTTGAAAAAACCGAGTCCGGGCGAGTGGTCTGGCGGCATTTGCAAGAGACGTTCTGCCAAGGCTGATGCGATCCCTTTGTGGCGAGGGAGCTCGCTCCCGCTGGGCTGCGCAGCATCCCCAATAGCTGACCCCACAACCCTGTCAGGCAAACGCGCAGTCAGATTTTACGACTGCTACGCAGCCGAGCGGGAGCAAGCTCCCTCGCCACAGGTTTACTCTCCCGTGTCCTGCTTCACCACCACCGTGCACGTAATCCCCGCCGCCAACAGAACACCCTCCGGCACTTCATCAATGTGAATCCGCACCGGCACCCGCTGGGCCAACCGCACCCAGTTGAACGTCGGGTTCACATCGGCGATCAGCTCGCGGCTTTCCGGGTTGTCGCGGTCGTAGATGCCGCGAGAAATGCTTTCCACATGGCCCTTGAGCACTTCGCCGCTCATCAACTGCATGTCGGCCTTATCACCGACTTTCACGCGGGGCAATTTGGTCTCTTCGAAGAAGCCGTAAACCCAGAACGAATTCATGTCGACCACGGCCATTTTCGCCTCGCCGATGCGCGCGTAGTCACCGCGATGCACGTTGAGGTTGGTCACGTAACCGTCGACCGCCGCGCGTACTTCGGTGCGTTTTAGGTTGAGTTCGGCGGCTTCCAGTTGCGCCTGCGCGTGCTGGTAATCAGCGAGGGCGGCGTCGGCGATGTTGCTGGCGTCGTCGCGGTTTTCCTTGGAGATCACCAGGTTGTCGAGATCGGCGCGGCGGTGGGCGTTGACCTTGCGCATCTCCCACGTCGACTTGCGCGAGGCGACCAGCGACTGCGCCTGTTTCACCGCGATACGGTAGTGCTCCGGGTCGATCTGCATGAGCAAATCGCCTTTCTTCACTAACTGGTTGTCACGCACCGGCACATCGATGACTTCACCGGTGACGTCGGCGGCAACGTTGATAATGTCGGCACGCACGCGACCATCGCGGGTCCACGGCGTGTTCATGTAGTGCTCCCACAACGTGCGGCCGATCCACAGTGCAAGAGCCAGCACCAGCAGGGTCGCGAGCAGGCTGAAAAACTTTTTCATCGGGACGTTCTCAACGGTAGACAGTCAGCGCCATGGCGCCGAACAGACAGGTAAACAGACTCAGACGCAGCAGCGCCGGGTGCCAGAAGAAGCGGTACAGATCGAACCCGGACAAGAACCGATCCACCGCCCAGGCCAGTGCCGCAGCGATGAAAAACATCAAGGTCATGGTCGGCATGTACACGCCGTGGAAGGCGATTTCACGAGGCATGGGCAAGTCCTTCGGGCTTGGCGATGGCGTAGGCAGCGAGTGGTGATTGCGGGTCGAGCAGCGAAGTGCGGATAAAGTGCAAATAGCTCTTCACTCGACGTAAAGCCGAGGTGTCGAAGTGCGGCGCGAACGGTTCGTCGGTGGCCGCCACGCGACTGATCGCATGATCGACCGCCACCAGCGCCCGTTCGAGATTGCTGGAGTTCGGCTGCAAAAACAGACGCACCAGCGCGCGGCCCATGACGCGGATCGCCTGGCGCCACGGTTGCGATTCGGCATAGGCCGGATGTACCGGCAAAATCGCCTGTTCCTTGCGCAACTCGATGATCGCGTGGCCGACTTCGAGGACCACGAACATCCAGCGCAGCAGATTCTTCTGCACCTTCGGCTGCCCGGCCGCGAGACCGTAAGCCTGATGCAGCAAATCGCGGGTGCGGCTCTCGAAACTCGAGGCCAGGCGTTTGAGTTTTCCACTGATCGCGTAGACCACTTGGCCGCGCAGATCCTGCTCCAGGCGTTTCCACAACCAGCGACTGTTCGGCGGCAGAATAATCGCCCCCGCCGCCGCGCAGACCAGCATGCCCATGACCATGGCGATGTAGTCGTTGATGAAGGTGTACGGGTTGTAAATGGTCAGGTTGTCCGGCACCGAACCCGTACTGAAGAAGATCAGCAAACCGAGGCCGACACCGGCGTATTGCGGCCGCGACGTGAGGAACGAACCGAGCACGATGACTGGCGCGAGCGTCACGCACAGCAGCGGAAAACCATCGATCCACGGGAAGATGAAAAACATCTCGACGAAGCCGATCAGCGCGCCGAGAAACGTACCGCACGCCATTTGGAATGCCATGCGTTTCGGGTTCGGCGTGGCCGCCGAGAGGCCCACGGTGGCGGCAGCGATCAGGGTCATGGTCGCGCCACTTGGCCAAGCAGTGGCGACCCAATAACTGCCCAGCACGACCAGAATGAACGAGGCGCGAATCCCCGAAGCCGCAGCAGCCCACCAGTTGGTTTGCGGGGTGAACGGTTCGTCCCAGCGCTCGCGTTCATGGCGGTGATCGGCCAATGAGGCGTGGGTCTGGGCATAACTGTGCAGGTCATCGACGAAGCGATAAAGCAGTTCGTACGCGGTGTGGAAATCCAGTTGCTCGGCGTCGCTCGGTTCGCTCTCCTGGAAGATCCCGCGCAGGCTGCGCACACGTGCCGGCAGGCCTTCCTTGTAGCTCGCCAGCGCTGTCGCCAAACGGGCGGCGTCGGGGCTGGTCAGGGCGCGACCGCTGAAACCGTCGAGCACTTCGGCGAGATCCTGCAAACCGGGTTTGATCGCCGCAACCACATGTTCTTCGCCATTGCCGCGCAGGCGTTCGAGCAACTGATGCAGCGCGTTGAAGCGCGTGGTGATGCCCATGAATTCACTGTTCAAACGGCTCAGTCGACCGTTGCGCCGGCGCATGTGCGGGTCTTCGAACACGGTCACGCTGCGCAGCCCTTCGAGGCCCACGGCTTCGGCGATAAAGCGCACGTTGCTCGCCTCGAAAGCTTCAGCTTTGCTGCGCCCGCGCAGGCCGTCGGTGACGAACAGCGCGAACACACCAAAGCGCTGATACAGGGCGTTACGCATGGCTGCGCTGGCGGTTTGCGGCAGGATCGCGGCGCTGATCAGGGTCGAGCAGAGAATCCCCAGCGAGATCTCCAGCACCCGCCAAACGGCCGCCATAAACGCGCCGTCCGGATGCGCCAAGGCCGGCAAGCCGACCATCGCTGCGGTGTACCCAGCGAGGACAAAACCGTAGGCGCGGAAGTTGCGGCAACGCGCAGCGCCGGCCGAGCAGATGCCGACCCAGATCGCCAGCGAACCGAGGAACAGTTCGGTGTTCTGCGCGAACAACGCGATCAGCGTGACCATCATCGCCGACCCGGCCAAGGTGCCGAGGAAGCGATAGAAACTCTTGGCAAACACCTGACCGCTCTGCGGCTGCATGACGATGAACACGGTGATCATCGCCGTGCGCGGTTGCGGCAATTCCAGGCGCATGGCCAGCCACAGCGTAAGAAACGCGGCGAGCAGTACCTTGAAGATGTAGACCCAGGTCACGCCATCGCTGCGCGCCCAGTCAAAGAAACCGCGGCGCCATTCCAGGGCGTAGAGCCAGCGTATTGGTGCGGGCAAGGGAGTCATTTGGTCTTGCTCAATGAATGAAGAAAAAATCTGTGGATCACACAATTCCTGTGGCGAGGGAGCTTGCTCCCGCTGGGCAGCGAAGCGGCCCCAAAAATCTTGTGAGCGCTGCGCACTCAAGCGGGAGCAAGCTCCCTCGCCACAGGTAGGTGCAAGCTGTGTGGTCTGTGTTCAACGCAAAAGAGCCGGGGTTTTCGGCGCTTGGGTTTTCTCGGCCGTCGGTACGTCGTTGCCAGCGCCGAGGCCACCGCCCAATGCAGTCACCAACTCCGCGTGAGCACTGAGGCGCGCCGCCTGCACCTGCTGCTGCACCTGCTGCTGTTTGAACAGCAACGTCTGCGCATTGAGCACGTTGAGGTAGTCGGTGAGGCCGCGCTGATACGCGATCATCGCGATGTCGTAAGTCTTCTGCGCCGTCGCAACCGATTCGGCGGCGAAGCCTTGCTGCTTGTCCATCGACTCGCGGCGGATCAACTGATCGGAAATATTCTTCAGCGCATTGACCAGCGTCTGGTTGTAATGCGCCACGGCGATGTCGTAACCGGCGGAGGCTTCACCCAGTTCGGCGCGCAGTCGGCCACCGTCGAAGATCGGCAGCGAGATCGCCGGCCCAACGTTGTAGTTGAGTTTCTTGCCGGTCAAAAACTCCAGCGCGCCGCCGCCGGTAGCCATGTAGCCGAGGCTGCCGACCAGATCGACGTTGGGGTAAAACCCGGCGTGAGCGACATCGATACCGCGCGCCTGCGCCGCCACTTGCCAGCGACTGGCGACCACATCGGGACGCTGGCCGAGCAATTCGGCGGGCAGTGCCGACGGCAGTTTCAGCGCCGCACCGAGGGACAATGTCGGGCGCTGCAACTGCGCGCCCGCCCCCGGACCTTTACCTGCGAGCGCGGCAATCTGGTTGCGACTCAGGGCGATTTCTTCGTCCAGCGCATCGAGCTGGCGATGGGTTTCCGGCAGCGGCGTTTCGGCCTGACTGACTTCGAAGTGCGTGCCGATTCCGCCGTTCAAACGTTTCTGCGCCAGATCGAGAATCTGCTGTTGCTGTTTGAGCGTCGCGGCAACGATGTCGCGCTGCGCGTAATGCAGCGACAGTTCGATGTAGGCGCGGACGATGTTGTTCTGCAATTCAAGCTGCGCCAATCGCGCCTCGGCGGCGCTCATGTGCGCCAGATCCACCGCACGTTCACTGGCATTGCTTTCACGGCCCCAGAGATCGAGCGCGTAGCTGAAACCCAGCGCGGCATTGTTATCCCAGGTGGTGGTGTTGGCCAGATCGCCTGGGCCGTAGAACTGATCGGTCGGCCAGTTGTGCCGTTTGAGGGTCGACTCGCCATTGATCTGCAACGACTCGGCGGCCTCGGCAACGCCGGCCAGGGCTTTAGCCTGACGCACCCGCGCAGCCGCCATGGCCATGCTCGGGCTGCCTTGCACGGCGAGGTCGATCCAGCGATTGAGTTGCGGGTCGCCGTAGGCTTGCCACCATTGCGCGGTGGGCCAGTGGGCGTCACGGGCGGCGTGGGCGATGGCGTCATCGGTGGCCAGCGTGTCGGCCTCGATTGCCGTGCCCTGTGGGGCAATTCCGTCCGTTGAGATGCAGCCGCCAAGACCCAGGGTAAAAGCCAGAACACTGAGCGGCAAAAGCGCTCTGTTGATGCGACGCGGCACAGCTGCGAATTCCTGAGAGAGGGGTAGATCGAGAACCCGTGTTGGAGCTGCCGCAGGCTGCGATCTTTTGATCTTGATTCCCTTAAAACAAAATCAAAAGATCGCAGCCTGCGGCAGCTCCTACAGGGATCGGCGCAATTCTAGGGAACGCCCTGTACGGCGATAAGCTGGGATTTCTGTGAATCTTTGTTACGGTTAAAGAGATAATCCTTAAGTCTGGGGTCTCAGCCCCCGAAACTTCGTGTCACAATTTGCCATCTCCCTTGAGAGCACCCCATGGACACTTTGCAAAACATGCGCGCCTTCAGTTGTGTCGCCGAAGCCGGCAGCTTCACCGCCGCCGCCGTGCAACTCGACACCACCACCGCCAACGTCTCGCGCGCGGTCTCCAACCTGGAAGCCCACCTGCAAACCCGTTTGCTCAACCGCACCACGCGGCGCATCGCCCTGACCGAAGCGGGCAAGCGCTACCTGCTGCGCTGCGAACAGATCCTCGCCTACGTCGAAGAGGCCGAAGCCGAAGCCAGCGACGCCCACGCGCGCCCGGCCGGGCAATTGAAAGTGCACACCATGACCGGCATCGGTCAGCACTTCGTCATCGACGCCATTGCCCGCTACCGCAAGACCCACCCGGACGTCACCTTCGACCTGACCCTGGCCAACCGCGTGCCGGACCTGCTCGACGAGGGCTACGACGTGTCCATCGTGCTCGCCAGCGAACTGCCGGATTCGGGTTTTGTTTCGCAACGGCTGGGCATCACCTACAGCATCGTCTGCGCCTCCCCGGCCTACGTGAAAGCCAACGGCGCCGCGCAAAAGCCCAGCGACCTGCTCAACCACGCCTGCCTGCGCCTGGTCAGCCCGGTGATCCCCCTGGAAAAATGGGCCTTCGACGGCCCGGAAGGCCAGGAAATGGTCACCATCAACAGCTCGCCGTTTCTGGTGAACTCCGCCGACGCGATGAAAACCGCGATCACCAGCGGCATGGGCGTGGGCGTGTTGCCGGTGTATGCAGCGATCGAAGGTCTGCGCAACGGCACACTGGTGCGGGTCATGCCGAACTACCGCTCGCAAGAGCTGAACCTGTATGCGATCTACCCGTCGCGGCAATATCTGGATGCGAAGATCAAAACGTGGGTTGAGTATTTGCGCGGCTCGTTGCCAGAGATTCTCGCCGCCCACCAAGCCGAATTGGCCGTTTACGAATTAAGCGGCAGCCTCGCCGGCGCGCGCGTCGCCAACTGATTTTCAACACACCACGAAACCTGTAGGAGCTGCCGCAGGCTGCGATCTTTTGATCTTGATGTTTAAAAATCAAAAGATCGCAGCCTACGGCAGCTCCTACAGAACGGGGATTTCGCGGATCTTTCCGACAGGTTTTGCAGGTTGTCCGTCGGAAGTGCGGTGGCTAGGATTTGGTTGTCGCTGACGCATCAGCGACCGGGTCTGGAAAACCCGATTTCAACTACCAAAGCTCATGGCATACTGCGGCGCTTTTAGCTCGCAATGTTATGGCGGCTGTGCGCGGGAGGCCCTAGGGCCTGCCGGTTTTGGCTAAGTTGACCGGTTTTTCCAGTCCGCGCACAGTTGCCACCCCTTTCGCCTGGAAAACGAAAAGTGGCAGCTTCAACTCAACTTGCCACGAGTATGTTTCCTATGTTCAAACCAACACCGAATCCGCCTGAAACGGAAGACACCACCCCCTACGAATTCCCCGGCTCAAAGAAATTCCACGAAGCCGCCGAACGCGCCCTCGATCACTACCTCAAACCCAACGCACTGACCCTGCGCTTCCACAAACCCAGCACCATGTTCCAGGTCGCACCGGAACAGGACAGCGAAAGCCTGCTGGTCCACGCCTGCGAATCACTGGCCCAGGCCAGCCTCATGACCAGCGACATCGCCGCCTACATCGACCTGCCGCAGCGACGGACGATTCTGGCGATTCAGCAGATCATCATGCTGGCTGAACTGGCGGTGAATCGGGTGCTGGATAACGTAGAAATCACTCAACCCTCAACACACAGCTAACCCCCTGTGGGAGCGAGCCTGCTCGCGAAGGCGTCAGCGCATTCAGCATTGATGGCGCCTGACACACCGCTTTCGCGAGCAGGCTCGCTCCCACAGTTTGGATTGTGTGCAGCCTGCCAGACATTGGTCGGCTGTCAGGCCGCTATCGCGAGCAGGCTCACTCCTACATTGGGATCGCATGCAGCCTGCCAGACATTGGTCGGCTGTCAGGCCGACATCGCTAGCAGGCTCACTCCTACATTGGGATCGCATGCTGCCTGCCGGACTTGGTCGGCTGTCAGGCCGCCATCGCGAGCAGGCTCACTCCT
>NZ_MOBX01000014.1:0-300584 GCF_003732425.1 Pseudomonas fluorescens | reverse complement strand
TGGTCGGCTGTCAGGCCGCCATCGCGAGCAGGCTCACTCCTACATTGGGATCGCATGCTGCCTGCCGGACATTGGTCGGCTGTCAGGCCGACATCGCTAGCAGGCTCACTCCTACATTGGGATCGCATGCTGCCTGCCAGACATTGGTCGGCTATCAGGCCGACATCGCTAGCAGGCTAGCTCCTACATTGGGATCGCATGCTGCCTGCCAGACATTCGTCGGCGGTCAGGCCGGCATCGCTGGCAAGCCAGCTCCCACAGTTTGGATTGTGTGCAGCCTTCCAGACATTGGTCGGCTGTCAGGCCGCCATCGCTGGCAAGCCAGCTCTCACAGGGATTGAGTTCAACCATTTGATACCCGTATCGCGTCGTTTCTCACCACTCAACAGGATGAGCGTTAGCTCGGCTGCAGCTCTTGATCTTGACCCACGGGCGACGTCGGAAGGCTGAGTGGAGGGATTGATCCGGGCATGGGAGCGCAGCGACCGTTTGGCGCAGCCAAACACAGCGAGAGGAGGTGCAGCGAAGCAAACCGTAGGCGCTGCGCCCGGATCGATCCCGCAGCGAAGGAACCCCGAGCCCCAGCGAGCGGGCCGCACGTAGGAGCAAGCCTTTTTGGTTACTTTTTCGGCGTCTGGAAAAAGTGACCCGCCGTAAGGGCGGAACCCTAAGCCGCCATCACCCAAAAAACGGATATACCCCCAAAACCACCCAAAGCCTGGTCGGCCCAAAGGCCGCCAAGACACCCCAAAACAAAAATGTTAGCTTGCTAGGTATCAAGCCCGAACAAGAGCCAAAAACGATGAAAAAAACTGTCCTGGCCTTCAGCCGCATCACCCCGCCCATGATCGAACACCTCCAGCAAGAGTTCGACGTCATCGTCCCCAACCCAAAGAACGGCGACATCAACGCCCAATTCAATGAAGCCCTGCCCCACGCCCACGGCCTCATCGGCGTCGGCCGCAAACTCGGCCGCGCACAACTGGAAAACGCCGCAAAACTGGAAGTGGTCTCAAGCGTCTCCGTCGGCTACGACAACTACGACCTCGACTACTTCAACGAACGCGGAATCATGCTCACCAACACCCCGGACGTGCTCACCGAAAGCACCGCCGACCTGGCCTTCGCCCTGATCATGAGCAGTGCACGCCGCGTCGCCGAACTCGACGCCTGGACCAAGGCCGGCCAATGGCAAGCCAGCGTCGGCGCACCGCTGTTCGGCTGTGACGTCCACGGCAAAACCCTCGGCATCGTCGGCATGGGCAACATCGGCGCGGCCGTCGCCCGCCGTGGCCACTTCGGCTTCAACATGCCGATTATCTACAGCGGCAACAGCCGCAAGACCGAACTGGAACAACAACTCGGCGCGCAATTTCGCAGCCTCGATCAACTGCTCGCCGAAGCCGACTTCGTCTGCCTGGTGGTGCCACTCAGCGACACGACCCGCCACCTGATCAGCCATCGCGAACTGGCCCTGATGAAACCCGGCGCCATCCTGATCAACATCTCCCGAGGCCCGGTCGTTGATGAACCGGCATTGATCGAAGCCCTGCAAAACAAACGCATTCGTGGTGCCGGCCTCGACGTCTACGAAAAAGAACCGCTAGCCGAATCGCCACTGTTCCAGCTGAGTAACGCCGTCACTCTGCCGCACATCGGCTCGGCGACGCATGAAACCCGCGAAGCCATGGCCAATCGTGCGCTGGCCAATCTGCGTAGCGCCCTGCTCGGCGAACGCCCGCAGGATCTGGTCAACCCGCAAGTCTGGCGCGGATAAAAAAATACGGGCAAGTGCAACAACGCACTTGCCCGTTAGTTACTGCCATACACAACTTGAAATTGAACAACACACCAAATCAAATAACAGCATTATAAGCTTCGCCTGGCCATCGAATCATCGACAAGCGCTAAGGAGAGCTAAAACCTTGAACACCCTGACCACCGAAAAACTTATCCGCTACAGCAAAGTTATATTGATGGCTTACATCAGTTTCTTTGGCCTGCTGGTGATGTTCCACAATTTCACTGACTATGGCTCAAACTACACTTACGTGGCCCACATCCTGAGCATGGACACCACCACTGCCAGTGAAACCCTCAAGTATCGAGCCATTGAATCGCCGATGATCCATCACCGTATCTACTGGTTCATCATCACCCTCGAAGTCACCTATACGGTGTTGTGCCTGATAGGTACCTATCAGCTATACCGCAACATCAACGCTTCCGCCGAGGTATTCCACGAGGCAAAAAAGTTCTCGATCATGGGTATACTCGCGGCCATCTTCATTTATTACGTGTGCCTGCAAACCGTGGGGGTTGAATGGTTTGACATGGACACTTCGCAATCATGGAACGCCAAGGACTGGGCACGACATATTGTTGACTTCATATTCCCGGTGATGATTTACATCACCCTGAAAGTCGAGCGCTGAAGTTCAGCGCTCGTTTATTTCAGGCCAACTTTCCCTGCACTGGCGCCGCAACTCTTTTCGGTTTACGAAATACCAGCACATTGCCCAGCATCACTAACACCAGCCCGACCAGCGCCGGTGCTGTCCACTGATAGCCTTCAGCAAACGCCGAAACGTTCAGCGCCACCACCGGAAACAGCACCGTGCAGTAAGCCGCGCGCTCCGGCCCCATGCGCCCGACCAGCGTCAGATAAGCAGTGAAGCCGATGACCGAACCCGGAATCACCAGATACAGCAGCGCGCCGACATAACGCGAGCTCCAATCCATGTCGAATGGAATGCCTTTGACCAGGCACCACACCGACAACATCGCCGCACCATAGGCCATGCCCCAGGCGTTGGTGGTCAGCGGTCTGAGTCCAGCCTTCTGTTGCAGACTCGACAGCATGTTGCCCGCCGAGAAACACAAGGTGCCGCACAAGGCCAGGCCAAGCCCCAGCAAGGTTTGCGGGCTGGCGTGATGCGCGGCCAGTTCCGGCCAGAACAACATGCCCAGACCGAACAGCCCCAGCGCACCGCCCATCAACACATTGCGCGCGATGCGCTGGCCAAAAAATACCCGCGCATTCAGCGCGTTCCACAAAGTGGCTGTGGAGAACACCACCGCGACCAGACCGCTGGGGATCCACTGACTGGCGGTCAGAAAGCACATGAAGTTGACACAGAACAGGCACAGGCCCTGGGCCACGCAGATCAGATGCCCGCGACGGTTCATCGGTTGCAGGCGCCGGCTGAGCAGCAACAGCGCAAACAGCACCAACGCAGCGAGGCCGAAGCGATAGACGATCGACACCGGAATCGCCACCACGCCCAGTTGCCATTTCAGGGCAATCCACGTGGTGCCCCAGATCAGCACGGTCAGCAAATACAACGACAGGTTCATAGCGCAAGCTCCTGGAGATAATGCCGAACGCTTTTCTGTGGCGAGCGAGCTTGCTCGCGCTGGGCTGCGAAGCGGCCCCAAATATCGGGCGACCGATACATCGTTGTGAGTGCTGCGCACTCAAGCGGGAGCAAGCTCCCTCGCCACAGTTTTTGCGTTGGATAGGGATTGAGCGTGATGCACCCGGCGTCGGGGCGCTTGCAGATTCTTGCGCTTTTGTCTTGCGGCAGGCTGGCAGCGCGGTGTCTACGGAGTAGGATGCAAGGCGTTGAAGAGAACCGACCATGGCCGCCATCGATACCCTGCAAGTCTTTCAAGCGTTAAACAGCTCGCCCAATGCACGCCTGGTGCACAGCGCCGAGCTCGGTGACGGTTTGTCTGCCGCTTTGTGGACCAACCACCACGATGCGCAGGATTACGAAGCGCCCACCCACCACACGTTGTCCTGCTACATCGCCGGTGGCACCGGCACCTTTCGTCGCGATCAACCCGGGCAAAAAGGCGGACCGGACAAGCTGTGCATCCTGCCGGCCGATCATGAATCGGGCTGGGTGATCAACGGTGACATCCGTCTCGCGCACCTGTATTTCAGCGCCGAACAATTCGCCCTCGGTTGCGTCACACTGCTCGATCGCGAACCCCGCGAGATGCAGTTGCGCGAGCAGACTTTTCTCGAAGACCCACAACAGGCGCAACGCTTCCGGCAACTGCTGACGCTGAACTGGGACGAACCCGCCGAACGCTTGCTGACCAGCAGCCTCGCCCATGAGTTGATCAGCCACACCTTGCTCAGTCAGGTCGGCGCGCGTCAGGGGTTGCGTTTAAAGGGCGGACTGGCACCGCATCAACGTCGGCAACTGGTGGAGTTCATCGACAACCAGTTGGCCGAGCCGATCAGCCTCGGCCAATTGGCCGGATTGTGTGCGCTGTCGGAATACCACTTTGCGCGGATGTTCCGCACCAGTTTCGGCCTGCCGCCGCATCAGTATGTGTTGGCGCGGCGCTTGAGTCGGGCACGGGAATTGTTGCGCGGGACGGCGCTGCCGTTGGGCGAGATTGCGCTGGCGTGCGGGTTTGCCAGTGCGAGTCATTTCACTAATCGGTTCAAGCAGGTGTTGGGTGGGACGCCGGGGGAATATCGGCAGGCGTTTTTGCGTTGAGCCCTTTTCCCCTCACCCCAGCCCTCTCCCAGAGGGAGAGGGGGCCGATTGGGAGATGCTCAAGCTTTACACCGACCTGAAAGTACTTTTCTGAATCCATAATCGACTCGATGTTTCAGGTCGACGTATCGCGCAATACACCTCGGTCAGTCCCCTCTCCCTCGGGGAGAGGGTTAGGCGGGCGGCGTTCCGATGAGGGGCTTTTGATCTTGCCTTAAAACTCCAACGTGCTCGACAACGACACCTGCCGCGCATCCCCCATCGACACAAAGAACCGGCTCGCCGCCGAGGTGTAATACGTGCGGTCAAACAGGTTCTTCACATTCAGCTGGAACTTGACCTTCTGCCCTTCGACCTTGGTGTCGTACGTGGCAAATGCATCGGCTACGGTGTAGCTCGGCAGGTCGAAATCATTCACCGCGTTACCCGCACGTTCGCCGACATAGCGCGCACCGGCACCGACGCGCAATTGATCGCCGCCGATCACGCTGCCGAAGTCATACACCGCCGACAACGAACCGGAATTCTTCGCCACGTTCTGCAGGCGCTTGCCTTTGTAATCCGGGTCTTCGGTCACTTCGGCATCGGTGTAGGCGTAGCTGCCGATCATGCTCCAGTGGTCAGTCAATTGACCGGTCAGGTCCATTTCCAGACCGCGCGAACGTACCTCACCGGCCGCACTGTAAATCGTCGTCGGGCCTTCGGAATTGGCCACCAGCACGTTGCGTTTCTTGATGTCGAACAACGCGATGTTGCCGGTGACACGCCCCGGCATGTCCAGCCGCGCGCCGAGTTCCCACGACTTGGCTTCCTCCGGCGCGATGCTGCCGTCGAGCACGGTGCTGCTGCCGCTCAGCGGGGCGATGGTCGAGTTGGGTTTGAACGATTCGGTGTAGCTGCCGTAGAACGACAAGGCGTCGGTGTAGCGATACACCAGACCTGCGCGCGGGACGAACTTCTGCCCGTTGCTGTCGGTGTTGGCTTTGAACGGCACGCCTTTGCCGGCGTACTGGTCGTACTCCTGGAAACGCCCGCCAGCGACCAGAATCCACTGGTCGTTGAGGTGAATCGAGTCCTGCATGAACACCGAATCGCTACGCAGTTCATCAGTCTGCGCGCTGTCGGGAGCGCTGACGGTGGTGCCGGCGACTTCGCGGCCGTACACCGGATTGAGGTAACTGAACGTGGTCAGGCTTTTCTGCCGGATCAAGTCCTCGCGGTAGATCTTGCGGTACTCGTCATCGACGCCGAACACCAGGTCATGCTGCATGCCCAGCACGTTGACCTTGCCTTCAAGGCTGGCGGTGGTGAATCGGTCGGTACTGATCGCATTCTGGGTGCCGTCCATGCTGCGCGTCAGCGTGCCCTTGTTGGCGTCGATGGCGGTCACGCGGACCTGGCTGGCGTCGTAGGTTTCGCGGTTCCAGCTGTAACCGAAGTGGGCTTTCCAGTCGTCGTTGAGGTCGTGGTCGGCTTCGAAGTGGTACAGGTCCGAACGACCTTCCATGTTGTTGAACGGCTCATCGAGGCGTTCTTTGCGCGAGATGTTCAGCGGGTGATTGGTGCGCGGATCGATCAGCGTGCCACGGTCAAACGGCGTGAGAAATTCACGGTGCTCGTAGGCGAACAACAGCTTGGTACTTTCACCGAACCAGGCCAGCGACGGGGCGATCAGAGTTTCGCGGTGGGTGCCAAAGTTGCGCCAGTAATCTTCGTCTTCGTGGTCGAGCACCATGCGATAGGCCAGCCCGGAATCGCCCAACGGGCCGGTGCTGTCGAGGGTGCCGCCGCTGCCGTTCTTGCCCTCGCCGTAAGTCGAGCCGCGCAAGGTCAGCGCATTGTATTGCGTCAGTTCAGGCTTCTTGCTGACCAGGTTGACCACGCCGCCCGGGTCTTGAATGCCGTACAGCAGCGATGCCGGGCCTTTGAGCACTTCAACCCGATCGACGGTGGCGTTCATGCCGCGGCCCTGCACGATCGGCATGCCGTCGCGCATGATCGAGCCGTTGCGGTTGTCGCCGAAGCCGCGCGTCATCACCGAATCCTGAGTGCTGCCCAAGGTGTTGCCTTGAGTGATGCCGCTGACGTTGGCCAGTGCATCGTCCAGATTACGCGGCGCTTGATCGCGGATGACTTGCGCCGGGATGACGTTGACGGTCTGCGGGACTTCCTGCAACGACGCCGACGAACGCATCACCGAACTGGTTTCCGGCGGCTGATAGCTCATCGATTCGTCGCGGGTCGAGGTGATGGTGGTGGCGCCGAGGTTCAGCGCGCCCTCGGTAGGCTTGGGCTCCAGCGCCAGCGTGTGGCTGTCGGTGCGGCGGAAGTTGAGGCCGGAACCGCTAAGCAAACGTTGCAGTGCCTGCTCGGCACTCATCTGGCCATTGACGGCCGGCGCGGTGAGGCCGTAAGGCGCTTCGTCGGTGTAGACCACGCTTTGCCCGGTGACGCGGCTGAAGTCGCTCAAGGCTTGCGGCAGCGGTTTGGCGGCCAGGGAAAAGTTGAACTGCTTTTGCGCCTGGCTGCTGACGGTTTCAGCGGCGAGCGCGACGCTCATCGGCAACAGCGCCAATGCCGAAAAGCTCAGTGCCGACACGCCTAACCATTGTTTGACCGAACCCGATTTTGCCCTGGACTTCATTGCTCAATGACCTGTGTAGAACCGCAACGGATGCGAATGACTCGCAGTTTCAGTCACTACACGGATGGGCCTTGGGTTTACCTCACCACAAATCTGAAAATATTTTTCAGGATCAAAAGATCGCAGCCTTCGGCAGCGCCTGCATTGGAATGCGATCCCCTGTAGGAGCTGCCGAAGGCTGCGATCTTTTGACTTTTGCTTCAACGCAAAATAATCAGATGCCCCAGCACCTGATGCTGCTCAAACCCCATCACCCCTTGCAGCGAACTGAGCACCGCCTGCGGATCCTTGCTGGGAAAACTGCCACTGACCTTGCGCGCCGCCAGTTCATCATTGAGCAACACAATCCGTCCCGGGTAGTAACGGCGCAGATCCTCCACCACATCGGCCAGCGTCGACTTGTAGTAAGTCAGCCAGCCCTGACGCCAGGCTAACTGCGCCTCACTGTCCACCGCGTGCAGTTTTTCCGCCATACCGTCACCGTAAGCGACCTGCTGACCGGCCGTAAGAATTTGCTGCTCAGCATCACGATTCGCCGTCACACCAACGCGCCCGGACAACACCGTGACCTGCGCACCGTGAGGCTGCAAACGCACTTCGAATTGCGTGCCGAGCACCCGCGCCTCGCCCTGCTCCGCCGCGACCACAAACGGCTCGCCGGTGTGGCTGACGCTGAAGAACCCGGCACCACGGCGCAACTGCACACGGCGCTCGCCGTGACTGAAGTCCACGGCAATCGCACTGTCGCCATCCAGCGTCACTTGCGATTGATCGGCCAGTGTCACCGTGCGGATCTCACCGGGTGCCGAAACATAATCGGCGCCCAGATCATCGAGCCAGCGCTGTGCTTGCCACCCCGTGCCGAGGCTGACCATCAGCAACAGACACGCTGCCATCGCCAGCGCCCCCGACCATCGCAACAGCGCTGGACGACGCGGGCGATCCATTGCATCGAGATAGCCTTGCAGGGCCGAGGCCTCTTCATCGGCCAGCGTTCGCGCCGGGCCTTCGCTCAGTTCCCAAAGTACCTGCGCCTGGGCATACGCCTCGGCATGCGCCGGATCGGCGCGCAGCCATTGGCTGAAAGTCAATTGATCGCCGGCGCTCGGCCGATCATGCAACAGGCTCAGCCAGGCGAACGCGGCCTGCTCTTGCGCGGGCGTAGGGATGACGGAATCGGAGGGTTTCACGGTGCTTTCCCTGGCAGGCGTGGCGCGGGTTCGCGCAGGCTGGCCTTGCAGGCCTCAAGGGCGCGCATCATATGTTTTTCCACGGCACTTTGGGACAGGCCCATGGCTTTGGCGATGTCCGCGTACTTGCGGCCATGAATGCGATTGAGCAAAAAGATCTGTCGGGTGCGCTCCGGCAAGGCGCGCAACGCCGCTTCGACATGCTTCAAATCATTGCCCGCTTCCAGTGCCGCTTGCGGTTCGCTGCCGTGGCTGTCCGGCGCGTCCGGTTGCCAGCCTTCGTTGACCCGCGTGCGCGTGCCTTCGCTGCGCAGGTGGTCGATGGCGATGTTGCCGGCGCAGCGCAAAAGATAGGTGCTGAGTTCTTCGACCTGCACCAGCGGTCGCCGCCAGAAACGCAGAAACAGATCCTGCACCAGGTCTGCCGCTGTCGCGCGGCAACCGACACGCCGGTTCACCAGCGCTTCCATTTGCGAACGCTGGGACAGGAACACCTGAAGAAAATGCGCACGCGCCCCGCGCGGCTCATCGTCGCGGGATTCCGGTGGCAGACCGATCAGCACGTCAGCACTGCGCCCATGCGGCGACCGGACTGGCCAGCAGGCTGAACCCGGCCAGCGCCAAGGCCAGACGCGGGCGATACGGCAGCAGCAAGACCAAGGCCAAGGCGCTGAGCATCAGCACCGCAAACCAGTCGACCAGGCCGAAGCTCCAGCCGTTGGCCTTCACCGCCGCCCACAGCGACAAACACAGCAATAACCATCCGCCGGCTTTCAGGCCCTGACGGCGACGCGTGGACGGTTTGTGACCGAGCAATTCATCGTGGTGGCGAGGCATCGACAGGCATAACGTGGTGAACCCAGTGTAGGTGAGCAACAGGGCCAGCAGCATCAGTTCGCCCCTTGCTCAAGAGTGATCGGCCGAGCCTGTTCGCGGCGGGGCTTTTTTACGCTGACGGTGTTGCCGGCACGCTGCATTTTCCACCCGGCCCAAGCGAGGAAGACACCGGTTGCGAGGCACGTCAGATCAAAACCGGCCAATGCCCAATCACTCTGCATCAAGGTGACGCCGAGATTCCAAGGGGTGGTCAGCGCATTGATCAGCGGCACCGCGACAAACAGCGCGGCGCCGAGCACAAGCTGTTCAACCCAGGCTTTGCGTCCCGGTCGTAATAGCGCGTGCAGCACGCTTAAGCCCCAAGCCAGGAAGAACGCGTTCACTTCCCAATCTGCGCGCCCGGCGAGATTCACCGGCAACAGACGATTGGCCAAAAAGAACACCGCCACCGCCGACACCAGCCCGGCCATGCTGGCGATATTCAATACCTCCACCAGCCGCAACTCGAACGGCATCACGCCGCTCTTGGCATGTTTGAGTTGACGCTTGCCCAGCCAGATCACCAGCCCGGTGCCGATCATCGCCGTGCCAGCCAATCCGCAAATGAAATACAGCCAACGCAAGAGCGGCCCGGCAAAGTGGCCCATGTGCAAGCCGTAGAACGCACCACCCACCGCCATCGCCAGCGGTTGCTCCGGTGTGCTGCCGAGCATCTGCCCGGTCACACCGTTGAAGGTCACGGCGCGGCCGAAATCATGCACCACACGGTCGCCCGCACGGGACAGCACCACCGTGGCATTGGCATCCCCCGGATTACTCACCGACAGACGCGCCGTGTGGCCGCCCGACCATTGCTCGCTGGCCTTGCTCAACAGCGGCGCCATGGCCGCCAACGGTGCCGCGATGTCAGCGCGCTGCGGGGTTTTCGACGCCGGGAACACTTCGTCGTAAAACGTGCGCACGTCACTGCCATACGACGCGACGATGCTCGCCGGCATGACCATCGACATGAAAATCACCAGGCTGCTGTAGGTGATCATCAAATGAAACGGCAGCACCAGCACACCCACCGCGTTATGCCCGTCAAGCCAGGAACGCTGGCCCTTGCGCGGGCGGAAAGTGAAGAAGTCCTTGAAGATTTTCTTGTGGGTGATGATCCCGGTGATCAGCGCAACCAACATCACCATCGCGGCAATCGTCGCCAGCCAACGGCCCCACGGATAAGGCATTTGCAACTGGAAGTGGAAACGGTAGAAGAACTCGCCGCCCATGCTGTCGCGGCCCTGCACTTCGGCGCCGGTTTGCGCATCGAGGGTTTTCGACTCGAAACGCCCGCGCTCGCCGGGATTGGCCGGCGCTGGCTGCCAGCGCACGGTCAGGCCCGGATCTCGGGCATCAGGCAAATCGATCAGCCAGCGTGAGGCGCCGGCCGCGTGTTGCTGCAGATAATTTTGCGCCAGCGTCAGGCTGGTCTCGGCACTCGCTGAGCGCGCGGGGATTTCCGGCTGCATCCAGTGGCTGATCTCATCCTTGAAGTACGCCAGCGTCCCGGTCAGAAAAATCGCGAACAGCAACCAGCCGAACACCAGTCCGGCCCAGGTGTGCAGCCAGGCCATCGCCTGACGAAAACCTTCTTTCATGCCAGGCCCAATCCGCGTGCGGCGCCGGAGATGGTCGCCAGAATCACGCTCGGCACCAGCAAACCGACCCAGGCCGACCATGCCGTGCGGCAGGCAAAACACCAGAGCACCGCCACCAGATAGACCAGAAAGGAAACGGTCATGCCGGTCACCACCGCTTCGGCACGGCTCAACGGCAGCCACAGCGTCAGGGTGACACTGGCTAGCGCCGCAACGAGATAGCCGCCAAACACCGCGGCCAACACCCGTGAGGTGACGGCCAGGCGATAGGACATAGGAAGTGTGGCGAGTTTGCCTTTCATGTTTCGACCCTGAAACGAAAACCGTCCGACCGGTGAGCCGAACCTACAGGCGAGCAATATTAATGATAAATATTCTCATACGCAAAAGCATCTGATTGCCGGCTGATGCTTTCGCCCCCTACAATGCGAACAGTTCTTGTTCTCTAACGCACACTCTACCGCGCAAAGAAAGCGCCCGGAGTTCACCGTTGTCGTCCGTCCATCCCGTCGAATCGCTCTATCAGGCCCATCACGGCTGGCTCACCGGCTGGCTACGGCGCAAACTCGGTTGCCCGGACAGCGCGGCGGACCTGGCGCAGGACACCTTCATCAAGGTGCTGACCGCCCGCGAGCCGCCGGTGATCATCGAGCCACGCGCCTTTCTGACGACGCTGGCCAAGCGCGTTCTGTTCAATCATTACCGCCGCCAGGATCTGGAGCGCGCCTACCTCGAGACTCTGGCGCAGATGCCGGAAATGGCCGCGCCGTCGGAAGAAGACAGAGCAATCATCCTGCAAACCCTGATGGAGCTGGATGAATGGCTCAACGGTTTGCCGCGTCAGGTCAAACGCGCCTTTTTGCTGGCGCAGGTCGATGGGCTGACTTATCCACAGATTGCCGCCGAACTCGGCATTTCCGTGGCCACGGTCAAACGTCATCTGAACAAAGCCGCCATGCGCTGCTACTTCGCCCTATGAACCGCGCACCGGATTTCTCCTCCCAAGTGGCTGAACAGGCCGTGCATTGGCTGATGGAAATGCAGCAAGGCACGCTCTCCCCGCGCCAGCAACAGGCCTGGCAACAATGGCTTGAGGCGCACAGCGAACATCGGCGGGCGTGGGAGCATATTCAGCGGGTCAATCAGCGTTTGCGCGGCGTGTCGTCGCCGCTGGCGCATGCGACGTTAAACGGAGCGAAAGCCGGCAGCCGTCGTCAGGCGCTCAAGCTTCTGCTGATTCTCGGCGCCGGTTCGGCGGTTACCTGGGGCATGCGCGAACACAATCCGCTGCCGTCGTTGCTCGCCGATTACCGCAGCCCGCTGGGTCAGCGGCGCAAATTTTCCTTGGGCAGCGGCGATCAGTTGCAACTCAACACCGCCAGCGCGGCAGATGTCGACGCTTCGGCGCGACTGATCCGCTTGCTCGAAGGCGAAATCCTTCTGACCGCCACACAGTCCTTCGAAGTACGCACGGCTCAGGGCCTGCTGAAAACCCAAGGCGCGCGCCTGAATGTGCGCCAGTTTGCCGATCGCACCCAGGTTGCGCTGTTTGAAGGTCGGGTCGAACTGAGCAGCAATGGACGTGCGCCGATCTTGCTGCCGGTCGCGCGGCAACTGAGTTTCACCTCTGCGTCCGTGGGCGCAGCCAAACCGCTGGACGCCAACAGCGGCGCGTGGGCCGATGGCATGTTGGTCGCTGCGCATATGCGTCTGGGCGACTTCCTTGATGAACTCGGCCGCTACCGTCGCGGCCAGCTCAATTGCGACCGGAAAGTCGCCGATCTGTTGATCTCCGGGACGTACCCGCTGGACGACAGCGAGCGGATTCTTGATCTGCTGGAGATCAGTTTGCCAGTGAAAGTGAAGCGCTTTACCCGCTACTGGGTAAGCGTCGAAGCGCGGGCTTAAACACCAGAACTTGAGAGAACACTGTGGCGAGGGAGCTTGCTCCCGCCAGGGCGCTTGCTCCCGCCAGGGCGCTTGCTCCCGCCAGGGCGCGGAGCGGCCCCTCTTTTAAAGAAGGGGCCTGCTGCGCAGTCCAGCGGGAGCAAGCTCCCTCGCCACAAAAGCAGACATTCAAAAAAATATTTGTAAATCGTGAGCCGTTTTTCAGATCTGGCGTGACAGAGAAGGAAAGCCCCTTGATTCAACCTTCTCAGGATCATCCACCATGCACCCCACCCGCCTCACGCCACTGGCTCGCAGCCTGCGCAACCTCGTCCTCGGCGCCAGTCTGAGTTTCAGCGCCCTGCCCGCCGCAGTGGCTGCCGATGCCAAGGTTTATCACATCGCGCCGTCGTCGCTGGAAAATGCCCTCAACCAGTTTGGCCGTGACGCCGGGGTGTTGATCTCCTTCGGTTCGCAAGTCACCAGCGGTGTGCAAAGTCGTGGCCTGGAAGGCAGTTACACACCTGAGCAGGGATTGAATGCATTGCTCGAAGGCAGCGGCCTGCAAGCCCGCGCCGAGGGCAAGAATGCCTTCAGCCTGCAGCCGGTGGCGGATGGCGCGGTGGAACTGGATACTTCGACCGTCGTCGGCGACTGGCTCGGCGATGCTGCGCAGATCAATGTGTTCGAACATCCCGGTGCTCGCGACGTGATTCGCCGCGAAGAGTTCGAGCGCCAGGGCGCAACGCAGGCGCGCGATGTGCTCAACCGCATCCCCGGCGTCAACGCCCCGGAAAACAACGGCACCGGTAGCCATGACATGGCGCTGAACTTCGGCATTCGTGGTTTGAATCCGCGACTGGCTGCACGCTCGACCGTGTTGATGGACGGCATTCCTGTGCCGTTCGCGCCATACGGTCAGCCACAACTGTCGTTCGCCCCAATCAGCATGGGCAACATGGATGCCGTGGACGTGGTGCGCGGCGGTGGCGCGGTGCGTTACGGCCCGCAGAACGTCGGCGGCGTGGTCAACTTCGTCACCCGGGCCATTCCTGACGAGCCAACGGTCAAGGGTGGCTTCCAGACTGAAACCAGCCCATCGTCGAGCCACGACGGTTTCAAGACCAGCGCCAACCTGCTGGCCGGCGGCACCAACGCCAATGGCCTCGGCGGTGCGTTGTTGTACTCCGGCACCCGTGGCGGCGACTGGCGTGAACACAGCGACACTGAAATCGACGACCTGATCCTCAAGGGTAAATATCAGCTCGACGAAGCCAACAGTTTCAACGCCATGGCCCAGTATTACGAAGGCAAGGCTGACATGCCCGGCGGTTTGAACGTTGCCGATTACGACGCCGATCCTTATCAGTCGACGCGGCCGAAAGACCAGTTCTGGGGTCGCCGGACGATGTTCAATTTCGGCTATCGCTATCAGGAAGATCGCCGCGAATTCACCGCCAACACGTTCTTCACCAAGACCTTGCGCAGCGGTTATCTCGATCAGGGCACCTTCCTCTCGCTGTCACCGCGCGAGTACTGGGTGCGCGGTCTGGAAACCCGTTTTGCCCAAGGTTTCGACCTCGGCCCGACCAGCCATGAAGTCGGCGTCGGCTACCGCTACATCAACGAAGCCGGTCACGAATTGCGCTATCGCACACCGATCAGCAGTAATGAATACCCGACCACCGCCAGCCGCAACGACCGCGACACCCGTGGCGGCACCGAAGCCAACGCGTTCTTCGTCGACGACCGCATCGACATCGGCAAATGGACCATCACCCCGGGCGTGCGCTACGAGATGATCGAATCGCAGCAGACCAACAACCTGACCAACGTCAAATACAAGGGTGACTACAACACCGCACTGCCGGCGCTGAACGTGCTCTATCACCTGACCGACAGCTGGAACCTGTACGCCAACACCGAAGGCTCGTTCGGCAGTGTGCAATACAGCCAGATGCCCAACCGTGTAACCAGCGGCGAAGTGAAACCGGAGAAGGCCCGCACCTGGGAACTCGGCACCCGCTATGACAACGGCGCGTTGCGCGCGGAGATCGGCGCGTTCCTGATCAACTTCGACAACCAGTACGAAAGCAACCAGACCAACGATTCGGTGATCGCACGAGGCGAAACCCGCCATCAAGGCATCGAAACCAGCGTCAACTACGCACTGGATGACTTGAGCCCGGCGCTGGCCGGTTTCGATGTCTACGCCACCTACGCCTATGTCGACGCGACCATCCGCGAAGACGGGCCGAACAAAGGCAATCGCGTGCCGTTCTCCTCGAAACACAAAGGCACGATTGGCGTCGGTTACACCGAAGGGCCGTGGAAACTGAATCTCGACAGCAGCTTCCAGAGCAACCAGTTCGCCGACAACGCCAACACCTCGAAAGAAAGTGCCGATGGCAGCACCGGCAAGATCCCGGGTTACATGCTGTTCAGCAGCCGCGCGGGGTATGACTTCGGTCCGCAGTTGTCGGATCTGAACGTGGCAGTGGGGGTGAAGAACATCTTCAACACGCAGTACTTCACGCGCTCGTTTGATGACAACAACAAGGGCAAGTATGTGGGTGAGCCGCGCACGGTTTATGTGCAGACTTCGGTTGCGTTCTGACAGAGACACAAACAAAAACGGGCCTGCATTGGCAGGCCCGTTCTCATTGGGTGGCTTATGAAATCAGCGCATCAACTGTTGATCGCTGCCTGTTCGTTCTCAAGAAATTCTTCCTCCAGCAGAGCGTCATTCGCCTTGCTAAATGGCACCACAGCGGCACGTGGCTTACCTCGCAGTTTGCCGAAAAGGTGCTCCAGTGCGTGCTCGAGTTTTTCGGCAGCGCCGTCGATCGCCAGTTCCAGCGAATCGGCTTTATGGGTCACGGAAATCGGTTGATGGCCTTTTGGCCGCGCTTCCAGTTGGCAGCGCAAGTCATGGGGACCTGGTTTGTCACCGTTCTCGTCGCTCAGGTGGACTTCGACACGGGTCAGGTCTTCTTCATAACGTTCGAGCGTGCTCTCAATGGTTGTACGTACCCACTCCTCCAGTCGTTGACTACTTTGAATATGGTTATCGCTGTTGACTTGGATTTGCATAGTTCATCCCTTATTTCAGCTAGCTCGCGAGAGGCCTTGAATTGAATTTCATGACCTCTTGGTTACAACAATCGGCCCGACTGCCGAACATTTCAACCCCTGAAAAAAGATAAATATTCATTCGCAAAAAAAGCCGGACAACCGGGCAAAGCACTGGTAAGGTCGGGAGTTGGGTCGCCTCGCGAGGCTGCAAAACTTGCTCACAACTGCCCGTCGTTCAACGGGTGCAAACTGCGAAATATCCCCGCCTCTTCGACCAGCCAATCATGCACCGCACGTACGCCCGGATGGCTTAAAGCCCCCGGCGCATACAGCAACACGTAGCGTTTGTGATTGGGCACCGACAGGCCAAACGGCACAATCAACGTCCCTCGCTCCAATTCATCGTTAAGCAAGGTGCGGCGGGCAATCGCCACGCCCATGCCGGCGATCGCCGCTTCGATGGTCAGGTGATTGCGATTGAAGGTATGCCCACGCCGTACGTCGGCGCCCTCAAAACCAATCGCGTTCAAATAGAATTCCCATTCCGCGTATTCATAACTGCCACGCCAGGCGGTGATGTCGTGCAGCAACGGGAAATGCACCAGATCCGCCGGCCCGTGCAACGGTGGTCGCCCGCGCAACAGGCTCGGTGCGCACACCGGGAAAATCTGCTCGTCGAGCAAGGCTGTGGATAACAATCCCGGGTAACTGCCGTCGTTCAAATCGATCGCCAGATCAAAGTCGCCCTCATGCAATGGCACGCTGCTGTCTTCGGCGACCAGCCGCAGCTGAATGTCCGGGTAGCGTTGCTGTAGGCGTGGCAAGCGCGGGGTCAGCCACTTGCTGAGGAACGACGGAATCGAGCGCACGCGCAGAATCCCGCTGATCATCCCGGCGTCCAGTCGACGCAACTCGGCATCGATGCTGCCATACGCCTCGTTGACGGTGATCGCCAGCCGCTGCCCCTCCGCGCTCAGTTCTACACCGCGTGCGCGCCGATGAAACAGACGGAAGCCGAGGCGTTCTTCAAGTTGACGAATTTGCTGACTGACCGCCCCCGGAGTGATGTGCAGTTCTTCGGCGCAACGGGTGAACGACAGGTGCCGCGCGGCACAGGAAAACACCTGCAGCCAGACATAGGTCTGGGCATGCAATTGACGACTCATCGTTTAGTCCTGCTAAAGGCTTACTTAGGAAGTTTCGTTAGTCACGTGGGACCGAGGTAGGCAGTATCGCCGACATTGCGCTTGTCCGACAAAAAATGGCAGCGATTCCTACTCCATTGCTTGTAAGGGTTTAGCATGGCTATCAGTGTTTTCGATCTATTCAAAGTCGGCATCGGCCCGTCCAGTTCCCACACCGTCGGCCCTATGCGCGCTGCCGCGACCTTCGCTCAGGCGCTGATTGATCAACGTTTATTGAACGATGTGCGCCGTGTGGAAATCCGTTTATACGGCTCGCTGTCGGCCACTGGCGTCGGTCACGCCACCGACCGCGCCACGGTGATGGGCCTGATGGGTGAGTGGCCGGACAGCATCGATCCGGCGACCATCGATCCACGCATTCAGCAACTGCGCGAGACAGGCCAACTGTCCCTTGCCGGTCAGAGAGAAATTGCCTTTAACTGGCAGCGTGATCTCCTGCTCCTGGATGAGAGCCTGCCCTACCACCCCAACGCCATGTCGCTGACAGCCTTTGGCGAAACGGCCGAGCTGTTCAAGCAAACGTACTACTCGGTGGGCGGCGGTTTCATCATCGAAGCGGCCGAAGCCGAGTCCGGAATCGCCCCGGCGGGTGACGTGGTGTTGCCGTACGATTTTTCCAGCGCCGCCGAACTGCTGTCGCTGTGCAAACAGCACAACCTGCGCGTCTCCGAACTGATGATGGCCAACGAGCGCGCCTGGCGCAGCGACGCGGAAATCCGCCAGGGCCTGCTGCACATCTGGTCGGTGATGCGTGAGTGCGTTGAACAGGGCCTGCGTCACGAGGGGATTCTGCCCGGCGGTCTTAATGTGCCGCGGCGCGCAGCGAAACTGCATCGCAGCCTGTTGGAAATCGGCAAGCCGAATGTGATCAGTTCGACGCTGTCGGCAATGGAATGGGTCAACCTGTTCGCCCTCGCCGTCAACGAAGAAAACGCCGCTGGCGGGCGCATGGTCACTGCGCCGACCAACGGTGCAGCCGGAATCATCCCGGCCGTTCTGCACTACTACATGAAATTCAATCCGGACGCGTCTGACGATGATGTCGTCGCTTTCTTTCTCGGTGCGGCCGCCGTCGGCATTCTGTGTAAGAAAAATGCCTCGATCTCCGGCGCCGAAGTCGGCTGCCAGGGTGAAGTCGGTTCGGCCTGCGCAATGGCGGCTGCCGGCCTGGCCGACGTGCTCGGTGCCACTCCGGAACAACTGGAAAACGCCGCCGAAATCGGCCTGGAACACAACCTCGGCCTGACTTGCGACCCGGTCGGTGGCCTCGTACAGGTGCCGTGCATCGAGCGCAATGCCATCGCCGCCGTGAAAGCGATCAACGCCACGCAAATGGCCCTGCGCGGCGACGGCAAACACTTCATTTCCCTCGACCGGGTGATCCGCACCATGCGCGATACGGGCGCCGACATGCACGACAAATACAAAGAGACTTCACGGGGCGGCCTGGCCGTGAGCTGGGTGGAATGCTGAGGCGCATTCCCTGACCGCCCCGGCAGACCGCACAGAGCGGTCTGCCAACCGTGAGCCCGAGCAAAAATAATAACGAGGCGATACCGATGACCGATGTACGTACACCTGCTGCCGAAAATCCCGCTGTAGACCGCACACGCAATGCAGAAACGGCCCACAAGGGCTGGAACAAATTCGACACCACCTGGATGCTCGGCCTCTACGGCACCGCGATCGGTGCTGGCACCTTGTTCCTGCCGATCAACGCCGGCGTCGGCGGTTTCTGGCCGTTGCTGATTCTCGCCGTACTGGCGTTCCCGATGACGTTTTTTGCTCACCGCGGGCTGACCCGTTTCGTGTTGTCCGGGCGCTCCGGGGACATCACCGAGGTCGTCGAAGAGCACTTCGGCATCGGTGCCGGCAAGCTGATCACGCTGCTGTATTTCTTTGCAATCTTCCCGATCCTGCTGGTCTACAGCGTCGCGCTGACCAACACCCTGAGCAGTTTCCTCGAACACCAATTGCACATCGCTCCGCCGCCACGGGCGATCCTCTCGCTGGCGTTGATCCTCGGGTTGATGGCGATTGTGCGCTGTGGTCAAAGCGTCATCGTCAAAGCCATGAGCGTGCTGGTTTATCCGTTTGTTGCCGCATTGCTGCTACTGGCGCTCAGCCTGATTCCGAACTGGAACGGCGCTTTTTTCGCCAGTGCCCAAGAAGCCATGCCGATGTCGGTGTTCCTCAAGACGATGTGGCTGGCGATCCCGGTGATGGTGTTTTCGTTCAACCATTCGCCGATCATCTCCGCGTTCGCGGTTGATCAGAAACAACGCTACGGCGAGCAGGCCGAACGCAAGAGCAGCGGCATCCTCGCCATGGCCCACGGCATGATGGTGGTGACGGTGATGTTCTTCTGCTTCAGTTGCGTGCTGGCGTTGTCACCGGCCGACCTGGCTGCGGCCAAGGCGCAGAACATTTCGATCCTGTCGTACCTGGCCAACCACTTCCAGACCCCGGTCATCGCGTACGCCGCGCCGCTGATTGCGCTGGTGGCGATCACCAAATCCTTTCTCGGCCACTACATCGGTGCCAGCGAAGGCTTCCAGGGCATGATCGTGAAAAGCCTGCGCAGCCGTGGCCGGGTGATGTCGGCAAGCTGGCTGAACCGCGCCACCGCTGTGTTCATGATCCTCAGCTGCTGGGCCGTCGCCACGTTCAACCCGAGCATTCTGGGCATGATCGAAACCCTCGGCGGCCCGGTGATTGCCTGCCTGCTGTTCCTGATGCCGATGTACGCCATCCGCCGTGTGCCAGCCTTGCGCCAGTATTCGGGACAAGTTTCGAACGTGTTTGTGGTACTGATCGGCCTGATTGCACTGTCAGCGATCATCTACTCGGTTCTGCCCTGAAAACGGGCCATTAAAAAAGGCGAGCCACGTGGCTCGCCTTTTTTATCCCCGTGTTCATTGTTCGACAATTTTCCCGGCACAGCCCTTGCTATACCCCTGTAGGAGCTGCCGCAGGCTGCGATCTTTTGATCTTCGTGACCGAAATCAAAACATTGAAGAGCAAAAGATCGCAGCCTGCGGCAGCTCCTACACAAAGCAACAAATACAGGCCACGGAATCGCCGGTGATCCGGTTGGGCGAACCAACCCGATCACGGCCGGTCAACAACTGCACGTTCAATCAGGCGGTGACGCATCATGGACAATCCTTTTCAGATCATTACCGATGCCTTCGCGCCGGACTATCAGATCAACCTGAGCATTCAGGGCCTGGACGGCAGCATCATGCTGACCCTGTCCAACAGCGGCCGGATCGTGGCCAAACGCATGATCAGCGCCGAGCAGCGCAACGACCCCGTGCGCCTCAAGCGTCTGGTGCAAAGCATTCAATTCGGCATTGCCATCGAACAGGGCCATAGTGCCATGGCCATCCTCGAAGCCATGACCAGCGGCGACGGGCTAACCCCGCCACCGCCACGCGTCATCGGCCAGCCCGGACAAGCGGCCGGGCTTTAAAGCTCGCCCTTCTCGACTTCCGGATGCTCGCTGGAACCGGCGCCAAGTTTGCGCTGCGGTTTCTCGATCTTCACCGAGGGAAATTGTGACGAGGCGTAACGCACCACCAGAATCGAGAACGCCAGCAACAGAATGCCGCCGCACAGATAGATGATGCCCATGTCCGGCGGGTTGTGGTGCGAGACGTTGGAGATCAGCAGACGGGTCAGCGCGGTGATCGCCACGTAGATCAGGAAGCGCACCGGCATGTGGTTGGTCTTGAAGTAGATCCCGACCATCGCCCCCAATTCGAGATAGATGAACAGCAGCAAAATGTCATCGATCTTGATGTGGCCTTCCTCGAGCATCCCGAGAAACTCCATCACCGCCGCCCACGCCGTCACCGCACCGATGGCGAACAACGCCAGATAGTGGAAGGTCTCGACGAACAGGTTGCCCAGGGACTCGGCCAGTTGATGCACGTTTTGCCGCAATTTCTCGGCCCAGTTTATTTTCACGATGATGTTCCTTAGCTCGAATGCGAGCGGATGATGCGTGTTGGACGTGACGGTTTTCTGCACGTAACGGTTTTCATGCAGAAAAGAGGCCACGCCATCATGGCGAGCCGCCGCCAAACCCGCGCCGTGGCGTTTGGTCGCACCGCTTGTGCTTTTGTGGGAGCGAGCCTGCTCGCGAATGCTGCAACACCCCCCCCTGACAAACCCTGAATCCGGTCTACATTAAAAAGCCACTACCCATGGCGCAGGGATTCGCTTATCCTTTTCGCTGTATATGGATACAGTAGTCGTCAAGACAACTTAATGTGAAGGCATGTGAGGTGGTGAATGGCCGTCGAAGTGGTATACCGCAGCAGCCGAGATCTGGAGCGCTTGTTCATGGATAAAGCCGAAGCTGACCGTCATGACAAAATGCTCGAACTGGCCGAATATCTGGCCGATGTCCTGCAAAAAGCCGTTCCGTCCCTGACTGAACAGCAAGTGGAAGAAGCCGGGATCTACATGGCGAAGAATCGCGATGTGTTCGCCCGGGCGTTCAAGAGCCAGCCGGATGCATTGTCGGAGCTGATCAACGCACCGGCCGAGCCTGCTGAACAAGCTGAGATGGCAGAACCTGCTGAAGCGCCGGCCAAGCCTGCGAAAGCGGCGAAAGCTGCAAAATAATCAGCGCCACACCAAAAGATCGCCGCCTTCGGCAACTCCTACAGGGAATACACATTCCAAATGCAGGAGCTGCCGAAGGCGGCGATCTTTTGCGTTTCAGCGATACAAAACCTTCTCTGCCAACTCATCCGCCACCCGCGCCGGCGAGCGTTTTTCCGCCTGCGCGTGAGCAAATACTTCAGTCAGCCGCGAACTGATCTTCGACAGATGCGCGGTAATCGTCGGCAATTCCTCACCACGGTGTTTCAGCGAGACGTAAATCAGCCCACCCGCATTGATCACGTAATCCGGCGCATACAGAATCCCGCGCCGCTCCAGTTGATCGGCGACATCCAGATGCGTCAGTTGATTGTTTGCCGAACCCGCCACCGCCGAGCAACGCAATTGCGTGACCGTATGGCTGTTCAACACCCCGCCCAGACCGCACGGCGCGAGGATGTCGCACGGTGTGCTGAGCAACGCGTCGTTGGCGATCGGGTGGGCATTGAGTTGCTCCATCGCCAGTTGCACCTTGCCGTGATCGATATCGCTGACCAGCAGTTCCGCCCCGGCGGCGTGCAGTTGCTCGGCCAAGGCAAAACCGACATTGCCCAAGCCCTGAATGGCGATGCGCAAACCTTCGAGGTTGTCGCTGCCCAGCCGTGCCATGGCCGTTGCCCGAATGCCGGCAAACACGCCCATTGCGGCATGCGGCGCCGGGTCGCCGGCGGACGTTGTGCTGGTGACGTGTTGAGTCTGTTGGGCGATGCAGTCCATGTCCGCTACCGAGGTGCCGCTGTCGATGGCGGTGATGTAGCGGCCATCGAGCTGTTCGATGCAACGGCCAAAGGCTTCGAACAGCGAGCCACGGTTTTCCACATGAGCCGGGCGCACGATCACGGCCACGCCACCGCCCTGCGGCAGCCCCGCCAGCGCGGCCTTGTAGCTCATGCCCTGAGCGAGGCGAATAGCGTCCTCGACGGCAGATTCGTCATTGGGATAGGCAAGATAACGACATCCGCCCAAGGCTGGCCCGAGGCGACTGTTATGGATGGCAATGACCGCCTTTAACCCGGTAACCGGGTCGACGCTAAGGTGCAGCGATTCCAGGCGAGTGCTTTGCATGAGCGCAAACATCGTTGGGCTCCCGAATCACTTCTTGTAGAACGCCAGTATAGGCCTGCGCCTGAAAATTGCTGGAGCGCACCGGAATAAGCGTCCGCGCTGACAACCGCTTTGCGGCATAACCCGGCACCTGCGCAGCGGGGTACTGGACGAATCTCGCGGACGGGGCTAAAACGAGGCATTCCCCGGAGATTTTGATGAGTGCGCGTCAACGTTTTTTCGAATGCCTGCACCGTTCACCGCCCGCGCTGTTCGAAGCAGCGCTGTGGATGGCGGCCGAGCACGAAAAAGCGGTCGATCCCGAAGCAGTGGTGCAGGAATTCAACGACCTGCAACAACGTGTCAGCTATGGTTTGCCGATGCTGCCGGTCAGCGAACTGGCCCAGCCCCTGTTACGCCGGATGACTGATCTGGGCTTTGCCCAGGACGACTTTCTGCCGCTGCGCCCGCAGGTGGCGCTGTTGCACAAAGTGTTGCAAACCCGTCGCGGCCAGCCGCTGGCACTGGCTCTGATTGCTCTGGAGCTGGCGCGCGGCCTGGAGATTCCTCTGGTCGGGGTCAACTTCCCCGGGCACTTCCTGTTGCGGGTGCCCGGTGCCGATCACTTGCTTGATCCGTGCGGCGGCCGGCGCTTGTACCCCAATGATTGTCGCGAATTGTTGCAGCGCCAGTATGGGCCGAACATGAAGCTGACCGCCGAGCATCTACTGACCGCCAGCCCCCAGCAGATGCTCCAGCGCCTGTCCCGCAACCTGCGCCAGTTGCACCTGACCCACGATGATTACATCGCCGCGCTGATCGACGCCGAACGCGTGCTCGAACTGGGGGACGCCGGCGCCGCCGATTACTTGGCCCGGGCCAGTCTTTATCAGCGGCTCGACTGCCCGAATGCCGAGCGCTTTGATCTGGAACACGCGCTGATGCTCAGCGACGACCCGATTCAACGCCTGCGCCTGACCGAACGCCTCGGGCACTTGCCGCCCAATTCCGTCGTCCATTAAAAACAAAAGATCGCAGCCTTCGGCAGCTCCTACATTGAAATGTTTATTCCCATGTAGGAGCTGCCGAAGGCTGCGATCTTTTGCTCTTCAGGATTTGACAGATATCCCCATTCCAACTGCCGAACTTCCTTCGGTGGGCGAACGCACCTGAATGATCAGCAATGCAGCAATCACCGCCGGAATCGCGCAGAAGAAAAAAATCTGCGCCACCGGAATGTGCATCGCCAACAACAGGCTGCCAAACAGCGGCCCGAGAATCGAACCAAAACGCCCCACACCCAACGCCCAACCGGTGCCCGTGGCGCGTACATGCGCCGGGTAGAAATTGCTGGCAAACGCATTCAGCGTCAGTTGCCCGCCGATGATGCAGAACCCGGCGGCGAAGACACACGCCACCAGATAACGCGGATTGTCGTGATTGAGTCCGAGCAGAATCGTGCACAACGCCGCCCCTGCCAACACTGCGGACAACAAACGAACCTTGCGTTTCAAACGGTCAGCGAACCAGGCCATGCAGATCGCGCCGAGGGTGCCGGCGAAGAGGAACATCGACGTCACCAGATTGGCTTCGTTGAGTTTCAGGCCGCTTTCCAGCAGCAGTGTCGGCAACCAGCTGATCATGAAATACAACAGAATCAGGCTGACGAAAAACGTCGCCCAGATCAGCAAGGTCGGCCGCGCGTAGCCGTTGCGGAACAACTCGACCACCGTCAGTTTGCTGCCCTGCTCACGCTCGTTCTGTTCGACGCTTGCAACGGGCGGTTGCCAGTCCGGCAGCATGCGCGCAGTAACTTTGCGCAGCCGCGCATACGGCGGTGCATCACGCAGCAGACGTGGCAGGGACTCCGGCAGCATCCACCAGAGAAACGGAAACAGCAGCAACGGCGTGACGCCACCGGCGAGGAACACCGCTTGCCAGCCGAACCGGTCGATGAACCCGGCAGCGACGAAACCGCCCGCCGCCCCGCCGAACGAAAAGCCACAGGCCGCGAGCGTCACCATCAAGGTGCGCAAACGAGGTGGCGAGTATTCCGACATCAATGCCATGGCACTGGGCATCGCCCCGCCCATGCCGATGCCACAGATGAAGCGCGCGATCATCAGCGTGTTCAGCGAGTCGGCGAAAACCATCAGCACCGTCAGCGTGGCGTAAATCAGCACGCAGGCGAGCAGAATCCGGCGCACGCCAAAGCGGTCAGCCAACGGTGTGACAGCCAGCGAACCGAGGGTGAGGCCGAGCAGGTTGGCGCTGAACACAGGCCCGAACGCAGACTTTTCCAGCCCCCAGTCCTGCGCCAGTGCAGGCACCACATAACCAAGCACTTGGGCGTCATAGCCATCGGTAACGAGCAGCAAGGCGAGCAGGATCAAGAGCAACCACTGATAGCGGGACACAGGACGGGCGTCGAGTGCCGCCCGGAAGCTGGCAATCTGGTTGTGCATCGCAAGGTACCTGTTTTGTTTTTATGTTTTTTGGTAGTTCAACGCCAAACCTTGTGGGAGCGAGCCTGCTCGCGAATGCGGTGTGTCAGCCAAATGAATGGTGACTGACACTCATCTTTCGCGAGCAGGCTCGCTCCCACCAGGGGTGTTACGGGGTATCGGGTTGATGGGCGGGATGGGCCTTGATGAACGCAGGATGTTCAGCCGCGAGCGCCGCCACACGGCGAATTTTCGGGTAAGCCTCCAGCGAAACATTGAAGCGCTCCGCCGCGTACAACTGCGGAATCAGGTACACATCAGCCACGCACGGCCACTCGCCGAAACAGAATCCCTCGTCGCCAATCAACTGCTCCACCGTCGCCAGCCCTTGGCTGATCCAGTAACTGATCCACTCGACCACCTGCGGCTCGTCGTACCCCGACTGACGCAGGCGATTGAGCACACTGACGTTGTGCAGAGGATGCACATCGCAACCGATCACCGCCGCCACACCGCGCACCTGCGCACGGGCAAGCAGATCCTCAGGCAGCAACGGCACCTGTGGATAACGTTCTTCCAGATACTCGATGATGGCCGGCGACTGAATCAACAAACCTCCTTCGTCAGTGCGCAAGGCCGGCACCCGCCCCTGTGGATTGATCGCCAGATACGCTGCCTGCCGATGCTCGCCACCCGGCGGCGCGATCAGATTGACCGGCAACGCCTGATAGTCGAGCCCCTTCAGCGCCAGCGCGATTCGCACCCGGTACGACGAGGTCGAACGGTAATAGGTATAGAGATCCATAAGCCGCTCCTGTCAGCGCGCCGCCAGCACTTTACCGCGGCATTCGCCGAAGCCGATCGAGGCAAAACCGTCACGGGCGCAACGCGCGCGCAGGATGATTTCATCACCGTCCTCAAGGAATTTACGCACCTCGCCAGAGGCCAGTTCGATCGGTTTTTTGCCGCCCTCGGTGATTTCCAGCAGGCTACCGAACTGACCGCTCTGCGGGCCGGACAGCGTGCCCGAACCAAACAGGTCACCGGCCTGCAACTGGCAACCGTTGACGCTGTGGTGCGCGACCATTTGCGCGACAGTCCAGTACATGTAGCGGGTGTTGCTCAGAGTCAGGCGATGGGCCGGCAGGTTCTGCTCGCGCATGGCTTCAGTGAGCAGCAGCACTTCCAGCTCGATGTCGAAGGCACCGCCCTCCTGATCACGTTTATCGAACAGGTAAGGCAGCGGCTGCGGATCACCTTCAGGACGCTTCGGTTGCGCGGTGCGGAACGGCTCCAACGCTTCGGCGGTGACCACCCACGGCGAGACGCTGGTGATGAAGCTCTTCGACAGGAACGGACCCAGTGGCTGGTATTCCCAGGCCTGGATATCGCGCGCCGACCAGTCATTGAGCAGGCAGAAACCGGCGATGTGTTCAGCCGCATCGCCGATGGCGATCGAATCACCCATCTCGTTGCCCTGGCCGATCCAGATGCCCAGTTCCAATTCATAGTCCAGACGTGCGCACGGGCCGAACACGGGTTCGGTCTGACCGGCCGGCAAGGTCTGGCCTTTCGGACGGCGCACGTCAGTGCCGGAGGCACGCACGGTGGAGGCGCGACCGTGGTAACCGATCGGCACGTGCTTGTAGTTCGGCAGTAGCGGGTTATCCGGGCGGAACAGTTTGCCGACGTTTTGCGCGTGCTCGATGCCGACGTAGAAGTCGGTGTAATCGCTGATGCGTGCCGGCAGATGCAGTTGGCAATCGGCAGCCAGTGGCAGCAGTTTCGCGCCTTGGGCTTCGATGTTGCCGCGGTGTGTGCTGCCTTCGCTGAACAGTTCCAGCAGACGCGAACGCAGAGCCACACGTGCCTCGCGACCGAGTTCGAAGAACGCGTTCAACTGGCCGCCATGCATGGCTTCGACGGCGCTACGTGCAGCACCATCGAACAGCCCGGCCTCCAGCGCCACTTGCAGATCGAAGATGTGCTCGCCAATCGCCACGCCAGCACGCGGCGCGGCACCGTTGCTGCTGAACACACCGAGCGGCAGGTTCTGCAGCGGGAAATCAGCGTGGCCGTTGGCCGAGGCAACCCAGCTGCGGGTGATGGAAGTCTGAGTCATGGGTTATCTCCGGGTCGGGTCGAACGTGGCGGGCAGCGTGGCCCAGCAGGCGTCGTAACTGGGTTGCAGTTGTGGGCAATCGAGGGCGAAACGGCTTGGGCGCAGGACCTGACTGGTCTCGAACATGAAGGCCATGGTGTTGTCGATTTTCGCCGGTTTGAGTTCGGCGTTGATCGCTTTGGTGCAGGTTTCGCCGTCCGGGCCGTGGGCGCTCATGCAGCTGTGCAGCGACGCGCCACCGGGCACGAAACCTTCGGCCTTGGCGTCATATTCGCCCTGGATCAGGCCCATGAATTCGTTCATCAGGTTGCGGTGGAACCACGGCGGACGGAAGGTGTTCTCGGCGACCATCCAGCGTGGCGGGAAGATCACGAAGTCGAGATTGGCCAGACCGTGCACGCTGGTCGGCGAGGTCAGCACGGTGAAGATCGACGGATCCGGGTGATCGAAGCTGACCGTGCCGATGGTGTTGAAACGGCGCAGGTCATATTTGTACGGCACGTTATTGCCGTGCCAGGCGACGACGTTCAGCGGTGAGTGATTGAGTTCGGTGGCCCACAACTGACCGAGGAATTTCTGCACCAGCGTGGTCGGTTGCTGCAGGTTTTCATAAGCGGCGACCGGGGTCAGAAAATCGCGCGGATTGGCCAGACCGTTGCTGCCGATCGGCCCCAGATCCGGCAGGCGCAGCGGCGCGCCATGGTTCTCGGCGACGTAACCGCGTGCCTGCGGGTCGAGCAGTTCAACGCGGAATTTCAAGCCGCGCGGCAGCACGGCGATTTCCAGCGGCGCGACTTCAAGCACACCGAGTTCGGTGGCGATGCGCAGACGCCCGAGTTGCGGCACCAGCAGTAGTTCGCCGTCAGCGTTGAAGAACACGCGTTCCATCGAACGGTTGGCGACGTAGTTGTAGATACTGATGCCGGACGGTTTTTCTGCGCCGGCGTTGGCGGCCATGCTCACCAGACCGTCGATGAAATCGGTCGGTTCGGCCGGGATCTCCAGCGGATTCCAGCGCAGGCGATTGGGTGTCACTTCACCCAACGGGCCACCGGCCAATTGTCGCTCCAGTTTTACGAAAGCCGGGTGATTGGCCGACGGCTGAATCCGGTACATCCAGGTGCGCCGCGCTTCACTGCGGGTCATGGTGAACGCGGTGCCGGAAAACAATTCGGTGTAGAGGCCGTACGGAGCTTTTTGCGGGGAGTTCTGGCCGACAGGCAGCGCGCCGGGCAACGCTTCAGAGCTGAATTCGTTGCCGAAACCGGACTGATACGCCAGCGCCTGGGCGGTTGAATCGAGGTTCATGGAGCCTCCTGAACAGGGAGTCGGCAGTGGCCCATCGCTCTGGCTCAGAGGTTTCGGCACGCCGGGGTTGTTATTATCGTAATTCGATTACGCATAACGTAATTTGCTCGCTATCCAGCGTCAAGCTATAAAGACGCCCATTCGTTTCGGAACCCGGCCGCACCATGGAAAAAACCAGCGACAGCAACGGCAAACAGAAAGTCCGCTCCGCCGAAGTCGGCACCGACATCCTCAAGGCGCTGGCCGAGTTGTCACCGTCCACTTCGTTGTCGCGTCTGGCAGAACACGTGCAGATGCCAGCGAGCAAGGTGCACCGCTATCTGCAAGCGCTGATCGCCTCGGGGTTTGCCGAGCAGAACGCCGCCACCAACCATTACGGCCTCGGCCGAGAAGCGCTGCGCGTCGGCCTCGCTGCACTCAACAGTATGGACGTGCTGAAAGTCGCCGCCCTGCCGTTGTCCGAGCTACGCGACGAACTCAACGAAACCTGCTTTTTGGCGGTATGGGGCAATCAGGGTGCGACCGTGGTGCATATCGAACCAGCGGTGCGCGCGGTGACGGTGGTGACTCAGTTGGGTTCGGTGCTGCCGCTGCTCAGTTCGTCGACCGGGTTGGTGTTCAGTGCCTACTTGCCGAATCGGGAAACTGACGAATTGCGCAATCAGGAAATCGCCGCCGCCGATCATCCGCTTAAGGATGAAAGGACTTACGCAACGCTGTGCGAACAGATCCGCGAACGCGGACTGCATCACGTACATGGTTTGTTGATGCCGGGTGTCGATGCCTTATCGGCTCCGGTGTTCAACGCCGTCGGCCAAGTCGCTGCCGTCCTGACCATCGTTGGCCCTGCCTCGCTGTTCCACGCCGACGAAAACGGCCCGGCGGCGCAGCGGTTATTGGCTGCGACGCGGGCCGTGAGTTGGCGGATGGGTTACGAAAAGTCAGCGCATTGAGTCATGAAAAAACAGTGAATGCTGGAAAATCAGTGAACCGTTGTTTTACTCAGTGAAGAATCGCCGCTTTCCATCAGCGTTTGGAAAAAACCGATCAGGATTTCTTTCGGTGTTTCCTGGCCAGTGTAATAAGTAACCATTTCCGCGACCGTACGCGCATCCTTGAATAAACTGAGGAACGACCGTTGCGTTTGAGTGACTTTTTTGACGGGGGTGCCCGCTGCTGCGGCTTTGCCCAGCGTCAGCAGTCCGACCAACATGTCTTTTACATGGCCCAGTGCGGCGGAGTAATCACCCCGCCTGTCCGCCTGTGCGGCGTCATACAGGCTCTTCATCATCTGGACGGCCACTACCACCGTCCCGACCGGAGGTACCAACAGGCTCACAATGCTCGCGGCTTTTAACACGTTGTCGTAAACGAGACCGGCAATCAGCTCATTCAGGCTGATGGTGCGTTCATCGATATCACTGAGCACACGCCGAATCCGCTCATTATGAAAAGTGTACAGGTCGGGCAATTTTGCGCGGTTCTGCGTGCGGATCACTGGCTTGGTATCAAACGTCGCGGAAAGACTGTCAAAGTAATCATTGATCACTTTTTGATCAACGAGCAATATCCGCTTGATGTAATACTCCCTGAACGGCCCTCGGCGATAACGTATCGAGGGAATAAACTCCGCGATGGGTCGAAAGCTGACAAGATCAGGCGCGTCAGGCGTATACAGCAAGTCAAAGAATCCCGATATTGTACTCAAGCGGAATATATAGACGCCGCCCACCGTACGGTCCCATGTCGTCGATAAACCCAACTTGCCAATGTTGAACTTATAAAGCCCTTCGTCCCCTTCGCTGATGTCATCTATAATCCGCTGATAACGGCCGCTCTCTTTAAGACTACCAATAACTCGCTGAACAGCTGCAAACAACTCACCTGACAACCTGCCATTGGTAAAATCGGCAAACGCGTTGCAATACATTTCACAACGAACTTTTCTAGCGTGCACAGCACGCTTGAATGCGTAGCCGGGATGAGTCTCGCTCATGTAATTCTCTTTTAGCATCGCGGTGTATCGATCACCGGGGCGAAACGTCTTCGACAACGATGAGAGATCGCGAATATCCAGCTTGTCGATGGCCGGGTGCCCATTCAGCAAATAATATTTCGGGCTGAATTTGGTTTCATAGGCTGGATGTACCGCCTCAAATGCGAGCCCTTCGATCAGCAGATCAGTGATGCTTTTGCGAAACTCCTCGGTCTGCACGATTATCCGATCAGGATCAACATCAACCTGCATTCCACGAGCGCGCAGAATCTCTTCAATTGCAGTTTTCACCGAGTCATAAGTGAATTGCTCGAATGAAGGAAAGCCATTGTCTCGCGTATCAACCGTTGAAAGTGCCTTTAGCTCGGTCTGTAACCGGGTATAGCGCTTGCGGCCCTCGACTGCCAGTGCTCGATAACCTACCGGCGCAATCGCTTTGTGCAGGCCAACTTCTGCGCGATAGGCGACATTGACATAATCAGCCAATGGCGCTCTGGCATCCAGGTGCAAATCCGCCTGTGAGGGCTCCAGTCTGTAATAATGACTGCCGTCGCCAAGCGGGACACCCGCCTCGTGAAGATACTCGGGATGAATCAACAATGCCGCGTATTCGCGGTCCGCAGAAAGAGCAGACTCAACCCAGGTGTTCATGTCAAACACATTGGGAAACTTGCGGAAAATGAAGGTACCTTCAGGGGTTCGCAAAAACACCAGACAGCCTGAATATTCTTGTGCCGTAAAAACCAGTACCTCTTTTAACGCTGGTCCTTGCCAGAATTTCAAGCCGCGAATCTTCACCGAGGCATCGTTGCCCAGCGCGCGGGAAATGACTTGCTTATCCGTGTCGTTAAGCTCACCTGACTGGTGAGCAACAAACAATGCAAAATCTATCTGGCTGAAAAGATAATTACGATAGGCCGTCTGATATTCACTGGAAGGAGAGAGTGCGAGATCGCCTGCAAAATCCAAGCGCATGTTTCGATACTCTAACCACCGCTCAAGCGCATCAACGGTAAAATGACTTCCGCTCGGCGCGCCGATGATACTGAGTTTGGCTTTATAGCCATTATCATGCAGACCGAAGACCAAAAACTCAGTGAGCGTTCGGGATTCTTCCTGTTCAATAGTGCGACCTGCAATTTGCAGGGTGTACGAGCTATGGACAGTAATGGCTTCCGGATCAAGCTTTTCGCCCAATACCCTGTCTGCCCACTCCGAGAACGTACGCAGTACATAATCCTTGAACGAGAAGCCTGCGTCGAAAACCCTCTGATAATCAACTTGGTATTGATCCTTCGAGTCCTCAAGTTCGCTGTAGCGTTCTTGATCGTCGGCGCTCGCATTCTTCATCCAAAGCGGCCACTCGGTACGTTTCAATGCGGCCCACAACAACAGTAAGCGGGTGTCCAAACCGTAACGCAGCACATGCATGCCTTGATTATCCTGCAGCACCGACATCAGCGTAGTTGCCAGTTGATCACGGCTTTCAATGAGCGACGATACGCTTTCCAGCTGGCCCTTGATATGCGCCTCAGCACAATAGGCATGCAGACTTTGCGTGGCTTTGAGGTACTGTATCTGACTGCTGCGCACGGACAACCGACCTTGTAACTTGCCATGCAGTTCGGTGTTTTTTTCAAAATATTCGAAGCCGTTTTCCGGCGTGTGCATAAGGTAACCGGTTGACTCGTTAACCAGTTTCATTTCTGCATCCGAACGTTCGGCATTGTCGAGGACGAAACAAGGCTGAAGCGATTCGAGATAATCCCGGCCTGGCCGCAGGTTGACTTCAAACGCTCCTTGGCCGCTCTCCGAGTCGAGCAGATAAGCGAATCGCTCGCCCAATCGGGCATCAAAGTTGTTGGCCATGACTGACAACGACAACTCTGCACTTGTGAGCAAACCATAGGCTTGGATAAACGCCTGCTTATTGGACAACGGCGCACTTTCAGGACGTGGGGATTGCACCGCAGCCGCCCAGAATCCTTCCAGCTCGGCTCGCAGTCTTTTGTCCAGTCCCGCTGAGGCAAACGCGATCAGATCCTCAACAATGAAAATACTCAGTCCGCTGACTTTGAATTGATCACTCAGTGTGTCAGGCAGAAAAAAAACGCCGTCACCACCGAGGATGTAGGCGGGGGTCACATTGCTATCCAGGCAATGAAAAACCACTTCATGAAGCGTACCTGTCGGGCGGTTTTCGCTGGCAGGTAAAGTATTGTCCGTGTTGACATAGACCTTGTCGATATCAACGTTTTTGCCTAAACGCTTCAATTCGCTTTCAAGCATATTCCTCAGAATAGTCCGAACAGTCGGAATCGCATCGATAATTGTAAAAAGCTCGGATTTGACCCGACTCGCCTTCTCCCACTCATCAGTCCAGGAAACCAGTTCAGCAAACGAATCGCGCATCAAACTTTTGAATAACTTACTCATGACATGTCCTTGCTTCATTATCCAGAACTGCGTTTGGCAGCCACTGCAGATAGTTGCAAGGTAGATCTTTCTCGAACTAATCAAAAGTTCCAACACTTTACAAATCATGCACAACAAAAAGAAATAACAACTCCAACACCTTATAAAACCAGAACTTCACTAACCCAATATACCCATTGCCTTCGCCATTGCTACAGCCTGTGTCCTGCGCTCCACACCCAACTTACCGTTAATTCGTCTGGCATGCGTCTTGACCGTATGTAACGATATAAAAAGTTGATCGGCAACTTGCTGATTGGAAGCACCTTGGGCAATCAAAACAAGCACTTCACGCTCTCGGCGACTAAGGCCTGGCGAAGGGCCGTCGCCCTCAGGTTGCGAAGTCGCCACTGCCATGAGCGACCCTGTAACGACTTCACCACGGCGTAATTGCCATTCCCGCATGGCTTGATGCAACGAACAGCGCTCGGCCAGCATCCGCGCGCGCTGCAAGGCTTGCTGCGCCAGTGCATTGCTGCCCTGCGACTCGGCCAGTTGCGCGACGACCAGCAGTAACTCAGTCTCTATCGTCAGCATGCCCTTGGCCTGGGCCATTTTTAATAATTTTTCTACCGTCAGCAGACCGTTGTCGCATGGATTCAGCTGCGCATTTGCGCAGGCCAGCAGATATTCGATACGGGTAATCAGTTCGAAGGTCGCGGGAGGCGCTTGCAGGGCAGACGGGCCGCGGTAGTGCCGTAACAGCCGGCCTAGCGCCTCTTGCACCAGTTGCGGTCGGCCCTGCTGCAACCAGAACTGGCTGCTGACCTGCAGCACGACACCGCGATAGACCGTATCGGGAATCTGCCGCTGCTGCATGACCCTTTCGGCCTCGCGCAGGCGTTCGAAAGCGCAGGCATAATCGCCTCGATTGCCGGCTAATTGAGCCTGCCCCAGATAGCCATACAAAACCCGTTTGTCTTCACTGCGCGAGCAATCTTCAAGGCCTCGTCTGAACATATCCGCAGCCTGCTCTTCAAGCCCCATGCACAACGCCAACCGTCCTCGTCGCAGGGCAATCCGGCCCAGCAGCGGCGTGGGCACATTGGTCCGCTGGCGCAGCAAGTGCTCAATGTCCACCAGCAGTCGTTCAGCACGCAGGGGTGCCCCTCTCTGCTCAAGCCATTGCGCATGATCAAGCTCAAGCAATCCTTCCAACAACAAGGAGCCATGCGCGCGGGCCAGGCACAGAGCTTCACGGTTGAGGGCATGGGCCTGATTGAGCTCACCGCACAATAACGCCTGCTGCGTCAGTCCCGACAGACACATCAAACGGGCCTGCCAGGCATCGTCAGCCAACGCTGACAACGCCTCCTGAAAGCAGGCGCGCGCCGGCTCCACTTGCCCTCGCAGGTGGCAGAGCCAACCTTGTTGCGCCTGCCAACGTGCCAGCAGTTGCTGCTCCAGGTGTGCTGTCGGCTGCGGCATGAAACGGGCGAGATGGGCCATGCATTGCCCGGCCTGTTCGAATCGGCCAGCGAACAATAAAGCTCCCGTGACCAGCCCGATCAACTGCGGTGTCAACAGAGTCAGCTCCTGGCTCTGTTGCTCATGCAAGCGCAACAGCAGGACGACGGCCTGGTCTTCGAACAAGTCCTCGAAGCTCAAATGCTGCAACAGGCTTACGGCGGTTTCGTACTCCTCGGCCAACAACGCTTGCTCGAACGCTGCTCGCCAATCCTGCGCCGCGGTGAACCACTGACAGGCGCGGCGGTGCCAGGATCGCGCACACGGCCAATGCGACTCCTGCATGATTTGCGACAGCGGGCGGAAGACCTGTAGCCAGTCAGCGGATTCCTGCCATGGCTCGATAAAACAGCCCAGCACTTGCAGATCATGCAGCAGCTGTGCGCCTTCGCCGGGGCCAAACAAATGCTCGCACAACTGCACGTTGAACCGTGGCAGATGAGCCAGAACACGCCATGCCTCATCTTGCTCCGGCGTCAGGTTGCTGAAGAGTTCGTGCTGCAGATAATCGAGCAAGGTGTCGACACGCTGCTGCGGCTGCAGGTTTTGCGACCAGTCGCATTTTTGCAGGAGCGCGATGCGCGCACCCGCGCACCAACCGCCGGTACGCTGGATGATGCGGACGGCGACACGGTCCGCCTGGTCTGGCGGCAAATGGCGCAACACCGATACAACCTCATCCTGAGTCAGCGCCAGGCTGGCGCGCTCGGTTTCATAGAGTTCGTCATCGAGCAACAAACGCGGCCAGTTGCACTGCGGCCGGCGGCGAGTGCTGATCCACCAGGTGAGCGACGGGCTGCTGACCGCCAGCAATCGATCCAGTAAAGCATCCAGAACCGGATCCGGCAGACGACTGTAATCGTCGATAAACAGCGAAGTCGGCCTGGACCAATGTGCCAGCTCCGCCATCAGCTGCGTAACGTCAAGGCCTTCGACCAGCCCGAGCGCTCGAGTCAGATGCAGGCAAAACTCCTTGCGGCAGAGCGCGGCTCCCGCCAGCGGCAGCCAAATCGTCTCGCAGTCTGCACGCACCTGCAGAAGACATTCGGTGAGCAGTACGGTTTTGCCACTGCCAGCGGGCGCGCACAATAGTCTGACCCGCGCGTTCGACGCCAGCAGAGGTGCACTCAAGCGACTGCGAGGCTGATGATGCGAAGAAAGCCTGGGCAAAAATCCGGGGCGATCCAGACACGGCGTCATGGCGGTCATCGGGTAAGCCTTTTTATAGTTGTAGGCTCACCCTAGCCGTCTCCCGCCGGCTTGTTGACAAGTATTCAGCACGCTGATTTATAGCCATAAAAAAGGCGACCGTGCGGTCGCCTTTTGTTCAGTCGATGTATCCGAAACGTTACCGCACCCCCTCGGCGCGCAAGGCCGATGGCGTGTAGTCGGCAGCCTTGGCTTCGAAGCCGAACTCGAAACTGTGCTTCTCTTCGTTCTTCATTCCGAGGGCAATGTATCGACCGGCGATAATGTCGTAGAGCGCTTCGAGGGTGTAGGCCTGCGCCTGGTGATCGTAGTAGTACTGCGCGTGACCTTCGGCGACGCGCCACAGTTGCCCGCGACCGTCGTAATGGTCCGCCAGCGCCACCTGCCAGCTGTCCTCGTCAATGTACATGTGACGCTTGGCGTAGATGTGCCGCTCGCTCGGCTTGACCGTGCCGATCACCTCCCAAACGCGGTGCAGTTCATAGCGGGTCAGATCCTGGTTGATGTGCCCGGCCTTGACGATGTCGTCATATTTCAACTTCGGCGAATCGAGTTTGTAGCTGTTGTAGGGAATGTACATTTCCTTCTTGCCGACCAGTTTCCAGTCGTAGCGATCCGGCGCGCCGGAGAACATGTCGAAGTTGTCCGACGTACGCAAGCCATCAGCGGCGGTGCCCGGGCCGTCATAAGCCACTTGCGGAGCGCGGCGTACACGGCGCTGGCCGGCGTTGTAAATCCACGCCAGACGCGGTTCCTTCACCTGGTCGAGGGTCTCGTGCACCAGCAGCACGTTACCGGCCAGTCGCGCCGGCGCGGTCACCGACTGCTTGAAGAAGGTCAGCACGTTGGCGGCTTTTTCCGGATCGATATCCTTCATCAATTGCGGCACGGCGATCTCTTCTTCGAAGCGGATCGGCGTGTAGCTGCCGTTGGTCTGCGGCGTGACCTGGGTGATGATCCGGCGCAGGTTGCCGCCGTGATATCGGGTGATGTGGTTCCACAACACCTCGACACCATTCTTCGGAATCGGGAAGGCGTAATAGCGATTACCGGTGAAATTGGCCAGGCCGTTGCCGTCGTTGATGCTGGTAACGTTGAGTGCGCTGCGCTTGGCCGACTCGTAGATTTCTGGCGGCACGGCGACGGTGCGGTGGGTCGGGTAGACCGGGATCTTGTAGGTTTCCGGGTAGCGTTTGAACATCGCCACCTGGCCATCGGAAAGCTTGCTCTTGTACTGGTCGACGTTGGCCGCGGTGATGGTGAACAGCGGTTTTTCATTGGCAAACGGGTCGGCGAGGAAGCCTTTGCTGTCCACCGCACCGGCGTTTTTCGGGATGCCGCCGGTCCATGCCGGGATCGAACCGTCAGCGTTACCGGCCTTCTCGGCGCCGAGCGGCGTCAGGCTGGTGCCGAGTTTGTTGGCCTCCTCCGCAGATACCGCGGCCATCACGTTGGCCGCCAGCAGACTCAGGGCCAGCACACCGCATTGCAGAATCATTTTGCGCATTGCTTTCATCCTTCTCGGGCAGATCAGAAGTTCACGCCGAAGCTCAGGGCGACGAAGTCACGGTCTTCGAGGACGTTGTAGTCGCCACCGAAAAAGTCGGTGTAACTGAGGCTCGCGGTGTAGGTGTTGCGGTAGTCGGCATCGACGCCGACGCTGATCGCTTTCGCACCTTCGTTGAACAAACCGTTGGGGCCGTAACCGGCGACGTCGTGCGACCACGACAGGTTTGGCTTGAGGTTGATCCCGCCGATCACGTTGGCGTAATCGAGGATCGCCCGGGCACGGTAGCCCCACGAGGTTGAGGTAACGAAGCCGTCGGTATCGCCGCCGAAACCGTACTGGCCGTACACCGAATCGCGGCCGTAACGCAGCTTGCTGCGAGACTCCAGACCACCGACCCGCACCACCGCTGCTTCACCGACAACGGTCAGGCGTTCGGCGCCCAGGACCTGATCGAAAAAGTGCGTGAGGGTGCTCTGGATTTGCGTGACTTCCTTGCGCCGATAGCCTTTGTTGTCCGCCCCCGGCGTGGTAGCGATCGGCGAAGCGGCACCACCGGCAATCGGGTTAAGCAGCGCCAGTGTCAGGTCGTTGGTGTTGACCTGTACCGGAGCGTTTGGCCGGTAGCTGATCTCGCCGGTCCATGCCGTACCGGTGGGCAGCGTGGTGGAGAAACTCGCGCCGTACAGACGAATGTCTTCCGGGTATTCGAGGTAATACCCACCGCGTCCGAGCATCACGCTCTGGGCCAGGCCGGAACCGCTACCGGGGGCCAGGCCGTTGGCAATACCGACCATGCCCGGCAACGCCGCGAGGGTCGAAAGCCCCGCCGTGGTAGTGCCCACGGTTGGCGTGCGGCTGTGGTAATTCATGAAGTAGAGGCCGTACTCGGTGTCGTCACCGAGCCAGCGCAACGCGGTCCCCCATTGCCCGGAGTCACGCGCATCGCGGTCGCCGCCACGGGGAATCACCACGCCTTCGCGGGTCACTTGAATGCCTTGGCCAAAAGCTGTGGTCAACGGCACCAACGGCGCAATCGCCGGATTACCGACGGTGTACCCGTTGTTGCAACCGTCCGCCGCCACATCGACACCGAAGAAGGTGCCGCAGTTGTCGAGTACGGTCTGGTCCCACTCCAGTTGATAGAAGCCTTCGACGGTCAACTGATCCGTCAGGCCTTGCGAGCCGAACAGCATGTTCACCGGAATCAGGCCTTCCTTGATCTCCGCACCGGGGCGACGAAATGCCGAGACGTCGATCGGGTTGATGCTGTTGATCGAGTTGCCGATGAAGGTACTTTCGCCCCAGCTCACCACTTGTTTGCCGGCGCGTACGGTGCCCGGCAGATCGGCAATGGAATAGTTGTGATAGACGAACGCATCGAGGATCTGCGCGCCGGAGGACTTCGCACCTTCCTTGCGCCCGCTGTCGCTGATTTGCTTGAACTCGCGGTCTTCATCCTTCAACTCGAAGTCGTACCAGTACTTGCCGCGCACGAACACACCGGTGTCGCCGTATTTCAGTTCTAGATCGTGAATGCCTTTGACGATTTTCGAGAAGGTCTCGCCCTTCTTGAAGTTCAGGCGCCCGTCATCACCGGTGGAGGATTGCCCGCTACCACCATTGACCGTGCCGACCAGCGACTTGTCGGCATCGCGCATGCCCCAGCTCGCACCGACCGACAGCGACGAATCGAACGTGCCTTCGATTTCCCCGATGTTGAACGAAACCGCTTGCGCCTGGGCACAGCAACCCAGAGCCACCGCGGCTGCCAGCGCCTGCGGTGTGAAGATGGCGCGCATTGTTTTTGTTGTCATGCGTCTTCCCCGGTGAGTGACAGAAGGCCCCACCCTACTGCCGGGCAACCGCATCGATAAGCGCACCAAGGAGGTATTCGTGTTGTCGCTCGAAAGGATGAATGGCCTTGCGCGACGGGGCTTTGCGCCGCTCATGGATCGGCTGGATGGAGGATCATCAGTGCAGCGCATGGTGCACATCGGATCACGGGACTGTTGCATGCCCCGTAACAGTGCATGTCCGGAATCGGTATTTTTCCTACAGGCTCAAGACCTTATTCTGAACGCGCTTTCACGGGACACGCCGCAAAGCAGGAAGCACTGGCCTTTGAGCGACTCAGGCCATTGCTGACAGATTTCAGATGAATCGAAGACTTCGGTTTATCGCCCCGGTGTTCACTGACGTTGATTTGTAGCTCCTTGATCCAACGTCTTACCTTGGCCGCTGCGTTTGCAGCGGCCTTTTTTATGGGCGCCGTTTTACTCACCTCACCTGCATCAGCGGGAAGATCCCCCCATTGCTGTAGGAAATATCCTTTTGGTCTTTTAATGCCAAGCTATCAAACCGCTTTCCACATTATTCATACAACCAGGCAGGTCATTACTGACGATTGATGCAGATATTTCCGTTCGAAAGCTGATGTAGGTTAATTGCTCCGCAAACCGAAAAATTCGCAGTGAGTAAAACGAATGTTGGAGCAAAGTTTTGTTGAGGGCGCCGAAACAAAAATTGAAGGAAAAGGGTCTACAGCCAACCTCATCATGATCAAGCGTCTTGACGCCATACTGGAGCGCAAGCTCGAGATGACCGATACCGATCGACGGTTCTATGCCTATTCACTTCGAATGATGGAGCGATTCAGAGCGATGGGATTCGCCGACGACTACATTCCCAAAAGTAATCCGTCCCTTTGGAATAGCCTCCATACGGCCACACTTGAAGACTTCAAACTGAGCGACGATGAGTCATTACGCTATACGGAAGAGGCCATCGACGCGGCGAAAAAACAAGAGTTGGAAGCATTTGAATGCGTCAGCAGATCCAAGAGTTCGACGGCCAAACTCGAACAAGCTGTCAGGCAAGAAAATCTCAGAGATTTGTTATCAGTTTTGGCTATCGGTTTGGCATTTCCCTCGATCGACACATTGTTCGGACGTTATCGTTTTGAAGTTATTGCGCGCGGTGAATTGTGGAGAACATACGAGGAATTATTTCGTGAGGGTGTACTGGCTGAGGGTAATGCGGCTGTTGCCATTCCGGGTCCAAACTGGGAAATCCCGGAATTCATGATTGATAAGCGGTACGAGGAGTAACAGAAGGAGCCTCGCCGCATCCAGAACGCAGCGAGGCTCAAACGTTTCTTAAAGCGAATACTTCTGCAAATTCGCCATCATCTCTTTCAACGCCTCAATATTGTCCTTCGGATGCGCCGCGCCTTCGAAATCGCAAATCTGCTGCCAGTGCGCCGCGACATCTTCCGGCGAGAAACCCACCCGCGGATCAAACCCGGCACCGAGGCTGCGTTCCCAGCGCACCTTGCCCATCCAGCCGCCACCGACTTCGAACAGCCCCGACGTTTCCTGGCATTGTTCACTGGCCAGATACACCACAAGCGGGCTGACCAGTTCCGGCTTCAATTGCTCGAACACTTGCGGCGGGATCAGGCCTTCGGTCATGCGCGTGCCGCCAGTCGGCGCAATGGCATTGACGAGGATGTTGTTCTTGCGACCTTCGATGGCCAGCGTGCGGGTCAATCCGTAAAGACCCAGTTTGGCCATGCCATAGTTGGACTGACCGAAGTTGCCGTAGATGCCGGAAGTCGAGGCGGTGAAGATCACTCGGCCGTAGTTTTGCTCACGCATATGTGGCCATGCGGCTCGGGTGACTTTGTAGGCACCTTCGACGTGGACGCGGTAAACCAGATCCCAGTCAGCGTCGTCCATTTTATGGAAGGTCTTGTCGCGCAGGATCCCGGCGTTGTTGACGACGACGTCAACGCGGCCAAAGGCATCGAGGGCGTTCTGCACCAGTTTGTCGCCATCGGTGACCGAGTCGTGGTTGGCTTCGGCAATGCCGCCGGCTTCGCGGATTTCCGCCACCACGCGATCGGCCGCAGAGGCGTTGGCGCCTTCGCCCTGGGTCGAGCCGCCGAGGTCGTTGACCAGCACTTTCGCGCCCTGTCTGGCGAACAACAATGCATGGGCGCGTCCGAGGCCACCACCGGCGCCGGTGACGATTACGACTTTATCTTCGAAACGCACAGACTCATTCATCGCAGCAACTCCAGCAGGCCAGTATTGAGTCCGAGTGTCAGGCACAGGGCTTTGGGTCACAACGAATACGGCTGAGGCTGAATGGTGCGCGATAAGGTTGGGGGATGATGAAGGCGTCAAAAGATCAAAAGATCAAAAGATCGCAGCCTTCGGCAGCTCCCACCTTAAATTTGTGCAGGCGCTGCCGAAGGCTGCGATCTTTTGATTTTCAGGAGCACGCCACCTTGCGCGGCGGCAATACAAACCGGTCACGAAATTCCAGGTAATGCTTGAGCACCTGAACCGGCGCCTCGGTCTGTGGATAGTGGCCGATGCCCGGCAACAACACCGTGTCGGCGTCGGGGATCAATTCACGGTAGCGCTCGACCATGTGCGCCCCGGAAATCGGATCGACTTCACCATCAATCACCCGCAACGGAATTTCGCCACGCTGCATCGCTGTGACCCAGCGATCACGCTGCACCCGGCGTTCGGGAATGTAACTGATCAACTTGTGCATGATCCGTGGCCCGCGATTGCTGTCGACCAGGCTCCAGAAATCGTCCAGTTCGCTTTCGCTTGGCCGGGTTTGCGGGCCGAAGATCTGCCAGAAGCTTTTCACCAGAGCGTCGCGAGTGAACGCACGACCGATCATCCAGCCCAGCGGGCTGAGCAGCAATTTTTGCATCAGCACCGGGCGATGGGTTTCCGGGAACAGTCCACCGTTAAGGAACACACAACTGGCCACCTCGATCTTGTCTTCGTAGTGCCGGGCGAGCAGTTCCTGCGCAACGCTGTCACCGTAATCATGCGCCAGCACATGCACCGGTTGCTCGACCTGCAGATGCGCGAGCAAGGCCTGCTGCAAGTCAGCCTGCTCCAGCAGGCTGTAGGTGTGATTGATCGGCTTGGCCGAATCGCCAAAACCAAGCATGTCGCAGGCGATCACCCGATAACGCTGAGCCAGTGGCTGCCACAGGTAATGCCAATCCCAACTGGCGGTCGGAAAACCGTGAATCAGCAACAACGGCTCACCCTGCCCGGCCGTCCAGTAGCGAATCGGCTGGCCACGAAAGACAAACGTCTGGCTGCGTTTACGCCAGACACACAGAGGAATCTCGGCAAGAGGCATTAGAGTTTATATCCGGGGTCTTGTTTATCGAGTTTGCGCAGCAACGCCGGCCAGGCCAGCGCGCCCCCCATGCCTTGAGCACTTTTGGTGACGCCGGCAATCATCGCTTTGGCGCCCGCAAGGATTTGCGGTTCGATGGCGATGAGTTCAGCACCACCGGTTTGCGCCATGACCTGAATGTCGCAGGCGCGCTGGAAGGTGAACATCATCAGAAATGTGTCGGCGACGGTGCCGCCACAGGTCAGCAAACCGTGGTTGTGCAGCATCAGGAAATTGTTCTCGCCGAGGTCGGCCTGCAAGCGCGCCTTCTCTTCGTGGTTCAGCGCCACGCCTTCGTAGCCGTGATAAGCCAGACTCGATAACACGAACAGCGACTGCTGACTGATCGGCAAAACGCCCTGCTTTTGCGCCGACACCGCTACACCGGAAGCGGTGTGCGTATGCAGCACGCAAACCACATCGTGCCGCCCTTCGTGCACGGCGCTGTGGATGGTGTAGCCGGCGGGGTTGATCTCGTAGGGGCTGTCCATGAGCTTGTTGCCGGCCAGATCGACTTTCACCAGGCTCGAGGCGGTGATCTCGTGGAACATCAGACCGAACGGGTTGATCAGGAAATCTTCGGTGCCCGGCACCTTGGCGGAAATATGGGTGAAGATCAGATCGTCCCAGCCATGCAGCGCGACAAGACGATAACAAGCGGCGAGATCGACACGGGTCTGCCACTCTGCGGCGCTGACCTGGTCTTTGACATTAAGGGACGATTGGACGGGGGCTACGCTCACTGTATGCACCTCTGCGTTCTTATTGTTCTGCACGTACGAGCAGTCTAGTCAGGCGCAGAGCATTGCGTAGTTGCATTGCCAGCCAGCTTGATGACTGAGCGGGTCAGCCATGCAAACTCCTTGGATCCATGTCAAAGCCACGACGCCAACAAAGGCGCGGCAAACAGATTGAGCAACCCGGTCAAGACCATCACCAACCCGGCGACAGAGCCTTCTTCGCCGCCCACTTCATGGGCCCGACTGACACCGGCACCATGCGCGCCAACCCCGAAAAGCGCACCGCGCGCCAAGGCACTGCGCAGCGGCAACCACTTCAACAACACGCCGCCGAGCATCGCCCCGAACACGCCGGTGAACATCACGAATACCGCCGTCAACTCCGGCACGCCGCCGAGGTCCTGCGCCAGCGGCATGGCGAATGGCGTGGTGATCGAGCGTGGCACCAGAGACAGCGTCACCGAGCTGTCGAGCGCCAGTGCCCTGGCCAGCCCGAATGAAGTGCCGATCGACGCTGCACTGCCGGCAACCATGCCCAACAGCAGCGCTGACCAATGCCGCATCAGCAAGCGCCGCTGCTGCCAGATCGGCACAGCAAAAGCGACAGTGACCGGGCCCAGCACCAGCATCAGCCAATGGGTATTGCTGGAATATTCGGCATAAGCCGTGTGCAACGGCACGGCCAGCGCCAACAGCAAGGCCGGCACCAGGATCAGCGGCGACAACACGTAGCGCCCGGTACGCCGATAAATCCAGCGGCTGAACAGGTACGCCAACAGCGTGAAGGCCAGCCAGAACATCGGCATCCATTCAAGCTTCATGGGAACGCCTCATGCGTACGGCGAGCTCTACGGTGAAAGCCGTCACCAGCATCACCATCAATGTACTGGCGGCGATCACCAGCAGGATTCGCCAGCCGTCGTGGCGCAACAGCGCGCCGTAGTCGAGCAGACTCATCAGCGCCGGTATGAAGAACAACAACATTTCGGCCATCAGCAAGCCCGCGCCCAATTGCAGGGCTGCGGGTTTTATCCAGCCAAAGGCAAAGGCCAGCAGCAACAGCGCCATGCCGATCACACCACCGGGAATCGGCCACGCCAGCCAGGCCGCGAGTTGGCAGCCGAGCAGGTAGAGGCCGAGCAATACAGCGAGTTCGGCGAGAAGACGAGACAGATGCTTGAAGGGGACGGTGTTCATGATTGTGCTCCAGACAGGCGCTTATTTTACAAAGCGCGCTGCCATCCCCGAAACGAATTGTTAGACTCAATACCATTCCAAAATGGAATCAGGCGATGGAATTCAAACAGCTGCGCAGTTTTGTCGAAGTCATGCATCAGGGCGGCTTCACTCAAGCCGCAAAAACCCTGCACATCAGCCAGTCAGCGGTGAGCAAACAGATCGCACAACTGGAGCAGAGCCTCGGCACGCCCTTGCTTGAACGGCTCGGTTCGCAATTGCGCCTGACCGCCGCTGGCAGCGTGGTGCTGCAACGGGCCGAGGGCATGTTGCGTTTGCGCAACGAACTGCTCGCGGAACTGGACGATCTCAGTCATATGGCGCGTGGAGAACTGCGCCTCGGCCTGCCGCTGCTCGGCAGTGACGCGCTGTTCGCCGGGCTGTTTGCCGAATACCGGCGACGCTATCCGAATATCAGCATCCAATTGCTCGAGGGCGGCAGCCGCAACATCGAGCAAGCCGTGCTGAGCGGTGAACTGGAATTGGGTGGCAGTCTGCTGCCGAAGGATCCGCAATTCGACTGCCAGCCGTTTTGCGATGAGAAACTCGACGCCCTGCTGCCGGTGAATCATCCGCTGGCCGATCGGGGTGAAATCGGTCTGGAAGAATTGGCCGAGACGCCATTCCTGCTCTATCAGCGCAGTTTCGTGCTCAACGACCGCTTGCTGCAGGCGTGTCAACAACTGGGCTTCACGCCAAAGGAAGGCGGACGCAGCGGTCAGGCAGATTTTCTCGCGGCGCTGGTGGCCGCCGGGCAAGGCGTGGTGCTGTTGCCCAGCGTGGTCGCACGCGGGCTGGTGCGGCCAGGTGTGGTACGCCTGGCCTTGCGCGCGCCGGATTATCTACGCTGGGATATCGCCTTCATCTGGCGCCGGGGCGCGTATCTGTCGAAGGCTGCACAGGCGTGGCTGAGCTTGTTGCGCGAGCGCGCGGTCAGCCCTTGAGCGCGCCGATCAACTGCGCCAGCCAAGGCTCGGCGTCGGTTTCCGGGGTGACGCTTTCGCTGGCGTCGATACGCAGCATCTCTTGCACTTCACGCACGCCCAACTCGCCGAACAGTTCACGCATTTGCTCGCCACCGCCGCAGAAGGTGTCGCCATAACTGGCGTCGCCCAAGGCAATCACCGCGCCCGGCAAGCCGAGCAGTGCGGCGGGCAACTGGTCGCGAATCGCTGAGTACAGCGGTTGCAGGTTGTCGGGCAACTCGCCCATGCCAGTGGTCGAGGTCACCGCAAGCAATGCTTCAGGGCCGAACGCCTGGATGTCGGCTAGGCTGGCGCGGGAGTTGTGGAAGGTTTCAAAGCCAGCGTCTTTCAACAGGTTCTGGGCATGGCGGGCGACTTCTTCGGCGGTGCCGTAGACCGAACCGGAGAGGATGGCGACTTTCATCAATCTGATCCTGAAACTGGAAAAAAGAGCGCCGATAGTAACAGCCTCAAGCGCAAAGCTGCGACTGGATCTCAATTGGCGGGAATGGCCAGTAGACAGCACCTACGGTTCTTCTAGAATGCCTGCCACTGACAACTCTGAAAGGATTCAAAGATGATCAACGCCAGCCTGCTGCAAATGGTGATCAACGCGTCGAACGACGGGATCGTAGTCGCCGAGAAAGAAGGTGAGCAGGACAATATCCTGATTTATGTGAACCCGGCGTTCGAGCGACTGACCGGCTACACCAGCGAAGAAATCCTCTATCAGGACTGCCGCTTTCTGCAGTCTGGAGACCGCGATCAGGAAAGCCTGAAGCTGATTCGCGAGACGCTGGATAACGGCGGATCGTGCCGGGAAATCCTGCGCAATTATCGCAAGGACGGTACGCCATTCTGGAATGAACTGTCGCTTTCAACGGTGAAAAACGCCGATGACGGGCAGACGTATTTTGTTGGCGTGCAGAAAGACGTCACTGTTCAGGTCAAGGCTCAACAGCGCGTGGCGCAACTGGAAGCCCAGGTCGCTGCCCTCGGAGCAGAACTGGCTGCATTGAAAGCGACAAACGGTCAAAACAAAATCGCGAACTAAGTGTCATTAACTACAATCACCAATGACTTTGTCACTATATCTTTAGAGTTAGCCATGCAGCGCGACGCCCTCCTCACTCAGGATGAGCTGGATTTCATCCAGACCATGCAGCACAACCCGCAACTGAACGTGCGGGATGCGACGTCGAGTCTGCTGGTTAACGGCGGTTCGCAGATCCGTGATTTGCTCACTCGCCTGGCCGCTCACGAGCAAGTGACCATTCAGGCCAACTTCGAAAATCAGCAGATGACCTTCCCGTTGCATCTGGTGGAAGACGAGTTTCACGCGCTGCATCTGCGTCTCGGTGTACCGAGTATTTATGAAGACGGCCCGATGGTGCGGCCATGGCGGTTGACTCTCGAAGAGCCGGTTGCCCTGGAAAATGCCAAGGGTCAGCCGGGCACGTTGTGGGTCCACGAGGTATCGCACAAAGGTGTGCTGCTGGAAGTGCGCAACAAGACCAAGCCGCCCAAGCATTTCGCGCTGTGGTTCAGCCCTTCGGGTTATGAGCGGATTTCATTGCGGGGCAATTTCGAACGGGAAACCGAGAGCGGTTTCTATGCTTACGAACTGAGCCAGACAGACTCCGACGAAACCGAGCGCCTGCGCCAGTTCATCCTGCAGCAACATCGCCTGACGCATCCAGCCCTTCATACCTGAGTTTCAGGTATCCAGCTTCCCCGCGAGAAACTGCAACATGCGCTGGCGCATGTTCACCCCTTCATTGCCCAGGCACGCAACTGAGGATCCGGCCAGGCTGTCCTGCGCCAGATCTGAAGCATCGCCTGCCAGCATCACCTGACAATCGAGACTCAATGCCAACCGGTTCAGACGCCGAGGCAATTCGGCGCAGGGCGCATGGTTGGAAAACAGGACGAGTGCATCAGGTTCGATCTTTTCGCACACCAGCGTCAGTTCATCGAACGGCTGGTCGGGGGTCAGCACTCGCACACCGCAATGGCTATCAGTGAGAAACAGCGCCGCCACCAGCAGCTCCAGCTCTCGACATTGCCCGGCCAGCGCGCTGACGATCACACGGTGCGGCTGGGTGCCACGCAGCATGACAATCCGCTGCAACACCCGCACCCGCAGGAACCCGTCGAAGAAAAGCCACTCGCTGGTTTGTCCGAACGCGTCCTGGCGCTGCAACATCTGCAGCCACAACGGCATCAGAATGTCCTGAAATACCACGGACAATGCGTAGGAAGAAAAAATCTGCCCATAGACGCGATCCAGTTGCTGGTCGTCGAACGCACTGACCGCCTGCTGGATCTGCTCCTGCCATTGCAGGTAATCAGCCTGCACCAAGTCATCCGGGATGAAGTGCGCCAATACTTTCTTCGGCTCGGTCTTGGCGAGGATCTTGCCGACCTTGCTCACGGCGACACCGCGATCAATCCAGTCGACGATGCTGCGCACGCGCTCGATATCGGTCATCGAATAGAGCCGATGCCCGCTTTCGGTGCGTGTCGGCTGAATCAAACCGTAGCGCCGTTCCCACGCGCGCAAGGTCACCGGGTTTACACCCGTCAGGCGTGCGACCTCACGAATCGGGAACAAATCGGCCCGTTCGAGCGAAACAAAGGCCTGAGTTGCAGGGTTCGCGTCCGTGATCACAGGCATATAGCGTTCAACTTCAATGTCGGTTCAATTGGATCCCATTCTACCGCTTATGCCCCGTTGGATTTCAAGTGATGAAGGGCGACGAAAGTCGCTGGCTTATTGACGAAAAAACGGAATAATCCTTGCTTGTTGAAAAACGCAGACCTCTACCCCGGTCCTGCGTCAGGCGAAACTCCTACCCGGAGCGACGCAATCGAAATACGGAGATACATAATGTCTACTTCCCCCGTCACGCTGATGGTTGCGCGTCGCGTCGCCGATGGCCGCTATCAAGATTTAATCGCCTGGCTGCGCGAAGGCGAACAACTGGCCACTGATTTCCCCGGTTACCTGGGCTCTGGCGTACTCGCTCCGCCGCCCGGCGATAACGAGTTCCAGATCATCTTCCGTTTTGTCGATGAGCAAACGTTGCATGCTTGGGAGCATTCAGCATCACCCACCGCGTGGTTGAGCCGTGGCAGCGATCTCTTTGCGCACCCTAAAGAACATCGTGTCAGCGGTATCGAAGGCTGGTTCGGCGCTGCCGGCCAACGTCCTCCGCGCTGGAAACAGGCCGTCGCGATCTGGCTGGCGTTCTTTCCGGTGTCGCTGCTGTTCAACTTCGTTCTTGGGCCGTTGCTCGCAGACATGAGCCTGTTGCCGCGTATTTTGATCAGCACCGCGTGCCTGACGCCGTTGATGGTTTATTTCTTTATCCCGCTCTCAACCCGATGGCTGGCGAACTGGCTGAACAGCACGCCGACGCGCCCTTTGCCGGTGACACCTTCTGCACAAAATCACTAAAAGATCGCAGCCTCGTTGCACTCGACAGCTTCTACAGGACTGAATACAGGCCAAGGTAGGAGCTGCCGCAGGCTGCGATCTTTTCAGGCTCTTCGCTGTTATAGTTTTTGCTCCCACCGCGATGCGAGCCGTTCATGCCTGATTCCTCAGCCCCGATCCTCATTACCGGTGCCGGCCAGCGTGTCGGTCTGCATTGTGCGCAGCGCTTGCTCGAGGACGGCTATCGCGTCATCTTCACCTACCGCAGCGAACGCCCCGGCGTACAGACGCTGCGCAATCTGGGCGCCATCGGCCTGTTCGCAGACTTTTCCAGCGAAGCCGGGATTCTCGCCTTCATCAGCGATCTGAAAACCCACACCGACAGCCTGCGTGCCATCGTGCACAACGCCTCCGAGTGGCTGGCCGAAGCCCCGGGCAGCGAAGCCGAAGCGTTCACGCGCATGTTCAATCTGCACATGCTTGCGCCGTATCTGATCAACTTGCATTGCGGCGAATTACTGCAACGCTCAACGCCTGCCGACATCATCCACATCAGCGACGATGTCACGCGCAAAGGCAGCAGCAAGCACATCGGCTATTGCGCCAGCAAAGCCGGGCTCGACAGCCTGACCCTGTCCTTCGCCGCCCGCTATGCGCCAACCATCAAGGTCAACGGCATCGCCCCGGCCCTGCTATTGTTCAATCCCGACGACGACGCGGCGTACCGCGCCAAGGCCCTGGCCAAATCCGCGCTGGGCATCGAGCCCGGCAGCGAAGTGATCTATCAGAGCCTGCGTTATCTGCTCGACAATCCCTATGTCACCGGTACGACCCTGACCGTCAACGGCGGACGGCACGTCAAATAAGCCGACTCGCGAGGATGTCCATGACCCGTTCACTGCCCGAGAATTACCGCGAAATCCTCATCGGCCTCGGTGAAGACCCCGACCGCGAAGGGTTGCTCGACACCCCGGTGCGCGCCGCAAAGGCCATGCAATACCTGTGTCACGGGTATGAACAGAGCGTTGAAGAAATCGTCAACGGCGCGTTGTTTGCCTCGGACAGCGACGAGATGATCATCGTCGCCGACATCGAGTTGTACTCTTTGTGCGAACATCACCTGCTGCCCTTCATCGGCAAGGCCCATGTGGCTTATATTCCGACGGGCAAGGTGTTGGGTCTGTCGAAAATCGCGCGACTGGTCGACATGTTCGCCCGGCGCCTGCAAATCCAGGAAAACCTCACCCGGCAAATCGCCGATGCAGTGCAACAGGTCACCGATGCCGCCGGCGTCGCCGTGGTCATCGAGGCCAGACACATGTGCATGATGATGCGCGGTGTCGAGAAACAGAATTCGACCATGAACACTTCGGTCATGCTCGGCGCGTTCCGCGAGTCGAGCAACACCCGCCAGGAGTTCCTGCAATTGATTGGACGGAGCAAGTAAATGCCACAACTTCAGCCGGGAATGGCGCGCATCCGGGTCAAGGATCTGCGCTTGCGCACCTTTATCGGGATCAACGAGGACGAAATCCTCAACAAGCAGGATGTGCTGATCAACCTGACCATTCTGTATGCCGCGCAGGAAGCGGTGCGTGACAACGACATCGACCACGCACTGAATTACCGCACGATCACCAAGGCCATCATCGCCCACGTCGAGGGCAACCGCTTTGCGCTACTCGAACGCCTGACTCAGGAATTGCTCGATCTGGTGATGAGCAATAATTCGGTGCTGTATGCCGAAGTCGAAGTCGACAAGCCGCACGCGCTGCGTTTTGCCGAATCAGTGTCAATCACGCTCGCGGCTAGCCGCTGAGCTTCAAGCTTTGAGCTGCAAGCGGTAAGCTAACGGCCGCCCCCGATCCAATCTTGCAGCTTGAAGCTTGCCGCTTGAAGCTGTCTCGCAGAGACTCCCATGAACGAGCAACAACGCCTCGAACTCGAAGCCGCCGCCTTCCGCCGGCTGGTCGCCCACCTGGACAGCCGCAAGGACGTGCAGAACATCGACCTGATGAACCTCGCCGGCTTCTGCCGCAACTGCCTGTCGAAGTGGTACAAGGCCGAAGCCGACGAGCGCCAGATCGAGGTCAGCCTCGATGACGCCCGCGAAGTGGTTTACGGCATGCCGTACGCCGAGTGGAAAGCCCAATTTCAGCAAGAAGCCAACGCTGAACAACAAGCAGCGTTCGCCAAAGGAAAACCCCATGAGTGATCTGAACACCCTGCGCGCCAGCCTGAAGAGCGGCGAACACGCATTCGCTGACACCCTGGCGTTCATCGCCGACGGTTACGACTACCAGCCGCAGGCCTTCAACAACGGCGGCGTTGAAAACGCCGCCGGGCAGAACGAAGGCTCGTGCAAAACCCTGGGTCTGGCACTGCTGGAAGGCCTGAGCGATGAAGAAGCGCTGTTGGCGTTCGGTGAGCATTATCGCTCCGTAGTGGCGACGCCTGAAGGCAGCGACCACGGCAATATTCGAGCGCTGATCAAGCATGGTCTGGCCGGGGTGAAGTTCGAAACACAGCCCCTGACCCGCCGCTGATAGCAGATCCAACACTTTCCCCTGTGGGAGCGAGCTTGCTCGCGAATAAGCACTGACACTCAACACTGATGTCGACTGAAACACCGCTTTCGCGAGCAGGCTCGCTCCCACATTTGATTTGTGGAGGCTGTGAATAACGGGCACAAAAAAACCGGCCGATCGGCCGGTTTTTTTATGTCTGCGATCTTAGAACGAAGCGTTCTGCAGACCATCCAGGTAACGCTCGGTGTCCAGTGCGGCCATGCAGCCGGCGCCGGCCGAAGTGATGGCCTGACGGTAAACGTGGTCAGCTACGTCACCGGCAGCAAAGATGCCTTCGACATTGGTCGCGGTGGCATTGCCTTCACGGCCGCCTTGCACCACCAGATAGCCGTCCTTCAACTCCAACTGGCCTTCGAACAACGAGGTGTTCGGGGTGTGGCCGATGGCGATGAACACGCCGTCGACTTTGATTTCGTCGAAGCTGCCGTCGTTGTTCTTCAGACGCGCGCCGGTCACGCCCATGTTGTCGCCCAGCACTTCGTCGAGGTTGGCGTTCAACTTGAGGATGATCTTGCCTTCGGCCACACGGGCGTTGAGCTTGTCGATCAGGATCTTCTCGGCGCGGAAGGTTTCGCGACGGTGGATCAAGGTCACGGTGCTGGCGATGTTGGCCAGGTACAGCGCCTCTTCAACAGCGGTGTTGCCGCCGCCAACCACTGCAACAGGCTTGTTGCGGTAGAAGAAGCCGTCGCAGGTGGCGCAGGCGGAAACGCCTTTGCCCATGAACGCTTCCTCCGACGGCAGGCCCAGGTAACGGGCGCTGGCGCCAGTGGCGATGATCAGGGCGTCACAGGTGTAGGTCGCGCTATCGCCAGTCAAGGAGTACGGTTTGGAAGCGAAGTCCACAGCGTTGATGTGATCGAAGACAATCTCGGTTTCAAAACGCTCGGCGTGCTCGCGCATACGCTCCATCAGTACCGGGCCAGTCAGACCATGAACGTCGCCCGGCCAGTTGTCGACTTCGGTGGTGGTGGTCAGTTGACCGCCAGCCTGCATGCCAGTGATCAGCAGTGGCTTGAGGTTGGCGCGGGCTGCGTATACCGCAGCGCTGTAACCGGCAGGGCCGGAACCGAGAATAATCACTCGCGAATGACGGACTTCAGACATGACCTGCTCCTGTTGACCGGGCCGAAAAACGGGCGCGGATCGCCGGACTGCCGGCGGGAATAAAAAAGGACCGTGGAAAACCTTGGGGAAGGCTTGAGCTCGACAGTCCTGTAAAAAGTTGGGTGCAGCGTATCGAGGGGGGCAAGATTAAGGAAATACGGTTTAACAATCCAGCTCATAGGTGGTCTCTATGCCGACACACTGACGAGATGGACGTCTTTGTTACAGTGCATGTCGATCACTCTGCCGCGCTTTCACCACTGGTGCAAAGCCGGTAAGGTCGGCGCGTTTTCCCTTGCTCGGAGCACCTTATGCCCGCCCCTGTTCTGTCCGGCCCGCAATACCTGCGCGAAGGCCTGAAACTGGTCCTCAGCCCAGGCTTGCGCCTGTTCGTGTTGTTGCCGCTGGCGATCAACCTGGTGCTGTTCGTCGGATTGATCTATCTGGCCGGCCACCAGTTCAGCCTGTGGGTCGATACGCTGATGCCGTCGCTGCCCGAATGGCTGAGCTTCCTCAGCTATATTCTTTGGCCTTTGTTCGTGGTGCTGGTGGCATTGATGGTGTTTTTCACCTTCACCATGCTGGCCAACGTGATCGCCGCGCCGTTCAACGGCTTCCTTGCCGAGAAAGTGGAAGTGGTGGTGCGCGGCACCGATGACTTCCCGGCGTTCAGCTGGGGCGAACTGATCGCGATGATCCCGCGCACCCTCGCCCGGGAAATGCGCAAACTCGGTTACTTCCTGCCACGGGCGATCGGCCTGTTCATCCTCTCATTCATCCCGGTGGTGAACATCATTGCCGCACCACTGTGGCTGCTGTTCGGCGTGTGGATGATGGCAATCCAGTACATCGACTACCCGGCGGACAACCACAAACTGGGCTGGAACGAGATGCTCGCCTGGCTGCGGCAGAAGCGCTGGCAGAGCATGAGCTTTGGCGGAATCGTTTATCTGGTGCTGCTGATTCCAGTGGTCAACATCCTGATGATGCCGGCCGCTGTCGCCGGAGCGACGTTGTTCTGGGTGCGTGAGCGTGGTGCCGAAAACCTCGTGACTCAGCGCTGAGCCACTGACCGACAGCGCGTCACAAATCCATCATCCGAACGTCACAAGCACGACATGGCCTCAGTCGACACTGAGGTCATGACGACAGCTCTACATATCACTCTGATCAGCGAAACCTTCCCACCGGAAATCAACGGGGTGGCCAATACTCTTGGCCGCTTGTGCGATGGCTTGCGCGCGCGTGGCCACCAAGTGGAACTGGTGCGCCCGCGTCAGGCCGGTGATCCACAGCGCAGTGAAGATGACGCGTTGCTGTTGTGTCGCGGCTGGCCACTGCCGGGGTATCCGGGGCTGCAATGGGGTCAGTCGTCGATGCACAAGCTGCTGCGACGCTGGAAACGTCAGCGTCCGGACGTGCTGTACATCGCCACGGAAGGGCCGCTCGGTTTGTCGGCGTTACGGGCGGCGCGGCGTTTGGGGATTTCGGTGGTCAGCGGGTTTCACACCAACTTTCAGCAATACACCAGTCAGTATGGCCTCGGTCTGTTGACGCGAATGCTCACGCATTATCTGCGCTGGTTTCACAATCGCTCGGCGATGACGTTGGTACCGAGCGTCAGCCAGCGGCTGGAACTGGAGCGGCGGCATTTCGAGCGCTTGGCGCTGTTGTCGCGTGGCGTGGACAGCCAATTGTTTCACCCGAGCAAACGGCTGAATGCCTTGCGTGAGCAATGGGGCCTGTCCGAGCAGGACATTGCGGTGATTCACGTAGGACGCCTCGCGCCGGAGAAGAACCTTGGCCTGCTCAAGCGCTGCTTCGAAAAACTGCGGGACACTTATCCACAACGCAATCTGAAATTGGTCGTCGTCGGTGACGGGCCGCAGCGGCTGGCGCTGGAAAAGGATGTGCCCGAGGCGATTTTCTGCGGCGCGCAGCGCGGCGAAGCGTTGGCGGCGCATTACGCCTCTGGCGACGTATTTTTGTTTCCCAGCCTGACCGAGACTTTCGGCAACGTAGTGCTGGAAGCGTTGGCCTCCGGGTTGGGTGTGGTGGCTTACGATCAGGCAGCGGCGGCGCAACATATTCGCCACGGTTACAACGGCGTATTGGCGATGCCCGGAGATGAAGAGGCGTTTTGCGATGCCGCTGCATGGTTACTGGAAGAGGATGAGCGGCTGCGCTGTGTGCGCCTGAATGCGCGGCAGCATGCGAGTCGCCAGGGTTGGCCGGCGGTTATCGAGCAGTTTGAAAAGCATTTGCGCGGGGCTTGTGTGGGGGAGCAGGTTGTCCCGAATGCGCAGACATTGCCTTGAATCTTTGCTGACCTTAGAACTGCTTTCGCGAGCAGGCTCGCTCCCACAGGGGATCCTCGGTGAACACACATTTTGTGAACAGCAGAGAAACCTGTGGGAGCGAGCCTGCTCGCGAAGGGGCCAGTGAAAGCGCCGCTTAAACCAGCGTCATCAACGCCTCACGGCTGAACGGCAAAATATCCTGTTCACGCCCTTCACGAACTTTCTGCGCCCAGTCCGGATCGACCAGCAACGCACGCCCCACCGCCACCAGATCGAACTCCTCTTTGTTCAGTCGCTCCAGCAGGTTCTCCAGACTGGCCGGTTGCGCGACTTTGTCGGTGTTGACCATGAATTGCAGGAACTCGCCATCCAGACCCACGCTGCCGACAGTGATGGTCGGTTTGCCAGTCAGTTTGCGCGTCCAGCCGGCCAGGTTCAGTTCGGAACCGTCGAACTCAGGCTCCCAGAAGCGCCGCGTCGAGCAGTGGAAAATATCCACGCCAGCGTCGGACAGCGGCTGGAGGAATTCACCCAGGGCTTCCGGGGTTTGCACCAGACGCGCGGTGTAATCCTGCTGCTTCCACTGCGAGAATCGGAAGATGATCGGGAAGCCTTCACCGACCGCCGCACGCACCGCCTGAATCAGTTCGATGGCGAAACGCGAACGGTTGGCCAGGCTGCCACCGTATTCGTCGGAGCGCTGGTTGCTGCCTTCCCAGAAGAACTGGTCGATCAGGTAACCGTGGGCGCCGTGGATTTCGACGCCGTCCATGCCGATGTTTTGTGCATCCTTGGCCGCTTGGGCGAACGCAGCGATCACATCCTGGATGTCTTGTTTAGTCATGCCGTGCACTACGACCTGACCGTCCTTGAGTTTTTCCGACGGGCCGTAACCCGGCACACTGGCATCCGGCTCGGTGCCGATGCGGCGCACGCTGCCGACGTGCCACAGTTGCGGAACAATCTTGCCACCTTCGGCGTGAACCGCATCAACGACTTTCTTCCAACCGGCCAATGGCGCGTCACCGAAGAACTGCGGCACGTTCGGATAGCCGTTGGAGGCTATGTGGCCAACGGTGGTGCCTTCGGTGATGATCAGGCCAACACCGGCAGCCGCGCGACGACGGTAGTACTCGATGACTTTCGAATTAGGCACGCCGCCTGGAGAAAACGAGCGAGTCATCGGCGCCATGACCACGCGGGTCGGCAGTTCGAGGGCACCGAGTTGGAACGGTTTGAACAAGGCTTGAACGGGCATCGAAAGGCTCCACGAAAACGTTGTCGACAGGGCATAAAACCATATGACGGCGATAATATGCGTGAAGACGTTGCCGCGATAGCATTATTGATCTGAATGATTAAGGGTCAAAAGGCAGGCAAAAAAAATCGCCGCCCGAAGGCGACGATTTTTGTGTTTCAGCCCAGCGCTTTTTCAATCGCATGAACAATGGTCGGATCATCTGGCGCCGTGCGCGGCGAGAACCGGGCCAGCACCCGGCCGTCCTTGCCGAGCAGAAACTTCTCGAAGTTCCAGGTGATGTCACCGGGAAACTCGGCGCCCTCGCCTGCCAGCAGACGATAGAGCTGGTGACGATCATGACCGTTGACTTCAAGCTTGCTCGACAACGGAAACGTCACGCCATAGTTGAGGCTGCAGAAATCCTTGATCTCTTGTTCGGTACCTGGCTCCTGACCGGCAAACTGGTTGCACGGCAGGCCCAGCACGCTGAAGCCTTTGCCTTTGAATTGCTGATGGAGGTTTTCCAGCGCCGCATACTGTGGCGTCAAGCCGCATTTGGAGGCGACGTTGACCACCAGCACGACTTGGCCCTTGAACGGTGCCAGCGGTAGCTCCTGACCATCCAGGGCTGTCAACTTAAGGTCGTGAAAAGCACTCATGACGAACTCCAAGATTCCCGTGTTCTACTCGAAACAGCCACTTGGCGAGATCACCAAGGACAGCCGCGGACTAAAAAGGCGCCCGCAGGCGCCTCTCCAGTAACTCGAAGCTTAGCGCAGAAAATCAGTGGTGATGGCCACCTTCGCCATGGACGTGGCCATGAGCGACTTCTTCCTGGCTGGCGTCACGGATAGCAACGATCTTCACTTTGAAGTTCAGGCGCTGACCAGCCAGTGGGTGGTTGCCATCAACGGTAACGTCGTCGCCGTCGAGGTCACGGATGGTGACGATTTGCATCTGGCCGTCCGGCGCCGAAGCGTGGAACTGCATGCCGACTTCCAGCTCGTCAACGCCTTCGAACATGCTGCGGCTCAGGGTGCTGACCAGCTCAGCGGCGTATTCACCGTAAGCGTCTTCCGGCTCAACGGACACTTCCAGCTCGTCACCAACAGCTTTGCCTTCCAGAGCTTTTTCCAGGCCCGGGATGATGTTGCCTGCGCCTTGCAGGTAGACCAGCGGAGCGCCGCCGGCGGAGCTGTCGATGACCTCACCAGCGTCGTTGGTCAGGGTATAGTCGATGGAGACAGCCTTATTGGCGGCGATCAGCATGGGGCGAGACCTTTTGCATAAGAATATAGAAAGGCCAAGTTTAGCGAAGCAATCGCGCGAAAGCGAACACAACCCGGACAAACGGGTTTCGACGATCGCAGGCTTTCATCAGGACGAGGACGGTCACTGGGTCGTCGAGCTTTCCTGCGGCCACACCCAGCACCTGCGCCATCAGCCGCCCTGGCAATCGCGCGCCTGGGTGCTGGACCCGGCGCAACGTATTGAAAAAATAGGCCAACCCTTTGCCTGCGGTTGGTGCGCACAAGGCTCGGTTAGCGATAACCTTGGCGACTGAATTTCGGTAGGTCTTCAACTATAGGCGACCGCCATTGCCATGCAACTTTAGAGAATTCGCATGCAAACTTTTTTTATCGCGCCCACCGATTTTGGTGTGGGTCTGACCTCCATCAGCCTCGGGCTGGTGCGTACGCTTGAGCGAGCCGGCCTCAAAGTCGGCTTCTTCAAACCGATTGCCCAGCCGCACCCGGGCGACACCGGCCCTGAGCGCTCGACTGAACTGGTAGCGCGCACTCACGGCCTGAAACCGCCGCAACCACTGGGCCTGGCCCACGTTGAGCGGATGCTTGGCGACGGTCAGCTCGATGAACTGCTCGAAGAAATCATCACTCTCTATCAACAAGCCGCCATCGGCAAAGACGTGCTGGTTGTCGAAGGCATGGTGCCGACCCGCAGCGCCAGTTACGCCGCGCGGGTCAACCTGCACTTGGCCAAAAGTCTGGATGCCGAGGTGATTCTGGTCTCGGCGCCGGAAAACGAAGTCCTCGCCGAACTCTCCGGCCGGGTCGAATTGCAGGCGCAATTGTTCGGTGGCCCGAAAGACCCGAAAGTCCTCGGGGTGATCCTCAACAAGGTCAAGACCGACGAGAGCATGGACGCCTTCGCCGCGCGCCTGAAGGAACATTCGCCGTTGCTGCGCAGCGGTGATTTCCGCCTGCTCGGCTGCATTCCCTATCAGCCGGAACTCAACGCGCCGCGTACCCGCGACGTCGCCGACCTGATGGGCGCACAAGTGCTCAACGCCGGTGATTACGAAACCCGGCGCATGACCAAAATCATTATCTGCGCGCGGACCATGCGCAACACCGTCGAGCTGCTCAAGCCCGGCGTGTTGGTGGTAACGCCGGGTGATCGCGACGACATTATCCTCGCCGTCAGCCTCGCGGCGATCAACGGCGTGCCGCTGGCGGGCCTGTTGCTGACCAGCGACACCCTGCCCGATCCGCGCATCATGGACTTGTGCCGTGGCGCGTTGCAGGCCGGTTTACCGGTGTTGTCGGTGAGCACGGGTTCCTACGACACCGCCAACCTGCTCAACGGTCTGAACAAGGAAATCCCGATCGACGACCGCGAACGTGCGGAGATCATCACTGACTTCGTCGCCAGCCATCTCGACGCCAAATGGCTGCACCAGCGCTGCGGCACGCCACGGGAAATGCGCCTGTCGCCGGCAGTGTTCCGCTATCAGTTGATTCAGCGTGCGCAAGCGGCGAACAAGCGCATCGTTCTGCCCGAAGGCAGCGAGCCGTTTACCGTGCAAGCGGCGGCGATCTGTCAGGAACGCGGGATCGCCCGTTGCGTGTTACTGGCCAAACCGGAAGACGTCGAAGCCGTCGCCCGCGCCCAAGGCATCGTGTTGCCGCCGGGCCTGGAGATTCTTGATCCGGACCTGATCCGCGAGCGCTACGTCGAACCGATGGTCGCCCTGCGCAAGACTAAAAGCCTCAACGCGCCGATGGCCGAGCAGCAACTGGAAGACACCGTGGTGATCGGCACCATGATGCTCGCCCTGGATGAAGTCGACGGCCTGGTCTCGGGCGTGATCAACACCACCGCTAACACCATCCGCCCGGCGCTGCAACTGATTAAAACCGCACCGGGCTGCACGCTGGTGTCGTCGGTGTTCTTCATGCTCTTCCCGGAAGAAGTGCTGGTTTACGGCGACTGCGTGATGAACCCGCACCCAAGCGCCACCGAGCTGGCCGAGATTGCTCTGCAAAGCGCCGACTCGGCCGCGGCATTCGGCATCACTCCGCGCGTGGCCATGATCAGTTACTCCAGCGGCGAGTCGGCCACCGGCGAAGAAGTCGAGAAAGTGCGCGAGGCCACCCTGCTCGCTCACGAACAACAGCATTCGCTGCTGATCGACGGCCCGCTGCAATACGACGCCGCCGCCAATGCTGACGTCGCCCGACAACTGGCGCCGAACAGTCAGGTGGCCGGCCGTGCCACGGTGTTCGTCTTCCCCGACCTGAACACCGGCAACACCACGCACAAAGCCGTACAACGCAGCGCCGACTGCGTCAGCCTCGGTCCGATGCTGCAGGGCCTGCGCAAACCGGTGAACGATTTGCCGCGCGGCGCGCAGGTCGATGACATCGTCTACACCATCGCCCTCACCGCGATTCAAGCCGCCAACCGACCTATGGATGTGTAAATGCTGGATTTTCTACCTGCACCGTTGCGCGGTGTGATCGCCTCGCTGCTGTTGGCACTCAATACGATTCTGCTGTGCTCGTTTCTGTTCTGCGTGGCACTGATCAAAGTGCTGCCGTTCGACCTCGCCCGGCGCGCCTCGCTGTGGCTGATGAGCCATACCCACGAAGCGTGGATCAGCAACAACAAGGGCTGGATGAATCTGGTGCGGCGCACCCGCTGGCACATCAGTGGTCTGCAAGGCCTCGACTATCAGCACTCGTATCTGATCACCAGCAACCACCAGAGTTGGGTGGATATTCTGGTGCTGCAATACGTGCTCAACCGCCGTATTCAGCCGCTGAAATTCTTCCTCAAGCAGGAGCTGATCTGGGTCCCGGTGATTGGTCTGGCATGGTGGGCCTTGGGCTTTCCGTTCATGAAGCGTTACTCCAAGGCTTATCTGCAAAAGCATCCGGAAAAGAAAGGCAAAGACCTGGAAACCACGCGCAAGACCTGTGCGAAGTTTCGTGATAACCCGGTGGGGATTTTCAACTTCGTCGAGGGCACGCGCTTTACCGAAGGCAAGCATGCGCAGCAGCAGTCGCCGTTCAAATATTTGCTCAAGCCCAAGGCTGGCGGGATTGCGTTTGTACTGGATGCAATGGGCGAGCAGCTGGAGTCGATCGTCAACGTGACGATTCACTACCCGGCCGGCCGTCCAGGGTTCTGGGATTTGCTCTGCGGCAATGTGCGCGATGTGGTGGTGCACTTTGAAGAGCTGAAGATTCCTCAGCAATTCATTGGCAAGAACTACGATCAGGACGGCGAGTATCGCCTGCAGTTTCAGGGCTGGATCAACCAGCTGTGGCTCGATAAGGATGCGTTGCTCGAACAGATGCACCGCCAATACCCAAAGAATTAAAGAGCAAAAGATCGCAGCCTTCGGCAGCTCCTACATTAGATCGGCGTACACCCCTGTAGGAGCTGCCGAAGGTTGCGATCTTTTGACATTCTCAAAGCGACAAAAAAGCCCGCCGATGATCACTCATCGACGGGCTTTTTCTTGCAGCTAGAAGCTTGCAGCTGCTTCTGTCTTAGATCGCGCCACGCTTGCGCAGCAGATCCAGCACTTGCTTGACGCTTTCTTCCAGGCTCAGCGTCTGCGTGTCGATCACCAGATCGGCATTCAGCGGCACGTCGTACGGGAAGGATTCGCCCGGGATGTTGTCGCCAGCGGCGGCGTACAGACCTTGCGGATCACGCTCGGCGCACACGGCCGGCGAGGCCTGTACGTAGACCGTCAACAGACGATCCTTGCCGATCAGGTCTTTTGCCTGCTCGCGACCTTCAGCGCTTGGGGCGACGAACGCAGCCAGGGTCAACAGACCGGCTTCGTTAAACTGACGCGCCACGTGCGCGGCACGACGCCAGTTCTCGGTACGCCCGGCGCGATCCTGTGGCAGACCTTTGTTGAGGTCGTGACGCAGGTTCTGACCGTCCAGCACAAACACCGCACGGCCCATGTCGAACAGCTTGCGCTCGACCGCATAAGCCAGCGTGCTCTTGCCCGCGCCGGACAGACCGCTGAACAGCACGGTCGCCGGTTGCTGGCCGAAACGCTGAGCACGTTCTTCAGTGGCCACGTGCGCCAGTTTGCCGTGATGCGTGGCAGTGCCATGGGTCACTGGCTGCGCGACGATCATGCCGGCGCCAACGGTGCCGTTGGTCAAACGGTCGATGACGATGAACGCGCCGGTGGTGCGGTTGCTTTCGTAACCGTCGAGGGCAATCGGCGCGTCGAGCGCGATCTTCACCTTGCCGATTTCGTTGAGCTGCAACGCGCTCGCCGGACCTTCTTCAAGGGTGTTCACGTCGACCTTGTTGACGATGCTGGCAATCGAGCCCGGCACGTAACTGGTGGCGCGTTTGATGTCGTATTTCTTGCCCGGCAGCATCGGCTCTTCAGCCATCCACACCAGCATCGCTTCGAAACTGTCGGTGACTGGCGGCACATTGTCGGCATGCACCAAAAGGTCGCCACGGGAGATGTCGATTTCGTCTTCCATGGTCAGCGTTACAGCCTGACCTGGACCGGCGTGTTCCAGTTCACCTTCGAAGGTGACGATGGATTTCACGCGGCTGCTCTTGCCCGACGGCAACACCACGACTTCGTCGCCCTTGTGCACGATGCCGCTGGCCAGCGTGCCGGCGAAACCACGGAAGTTCAGGTTCGGACGGTTGACGTACTGCACCGGGAAACGCAGATCGGTGAAGTTGCGATCGCCCGCGACTTCCACGGTCTCGAGAATTTCCATCAGCGACTGGCCGGTGTACCAAGGCGAGCGCTCGGACTTGTTCACCACGTTGTCGCCCTTGAGGGCAGACATCGGCACGAAGTGCATGCTGGTCGGCTTCATTTTCAAGCCTTCGGCGAACTTCAGGTAGTCAGCCTTGATCGACTCGAACACGCCTTCATCGAAGTCCTTCAGGTCCATCTTGTTGATGGCGACAACGATGTGTTTGATCCCCAGCAAGGACGCGATGAAGCTGTGGCGACGAGTCTGGGTCTGCACACCGTAACGGGCGTCGACGAGGATGATCGCCAGGTCACAGGTGGACGCACCGGTGGCCATGTTGCGGGTGTACTGCTCATGGCCGGGGGTGTCGGCAATGATGAATTTGCGTTTGGCGGTGGAGAAATAGCGGTAGGCGACATCGATGGTGATGCCTTGCTCACGCTCGGCCTGCAGGCCGTCGACCAGCAATGCCAGGTCGATGTCGTCACCGGTGGTGCCGACTTTCTTCGAGTCGCGGGTGATCGCTTCGAGGTGATCTTCGTAGATCATCTTCGAGTCGTGCAGCAGGCGCCCGATCAGGGTGCTCTTGCCGTCATCGACGTTACCGCAAGTCAAAAAGCGCAGCAGTTCTTTACGTTCGTGCTGGCCCAGGTAGGCGAGGATGTCCTCGCTGATCAAATCAGAAACATGCGACATGACAGCCCCTTAGAAATAGCCTTGACGTTTTTTGTCTTCCATCGAGCCGGCGCCATCGTGGTCGATGACACGGCCCTGGCGCTCGGAAGTTCGCGTCAGGAGCATTTCCTGAATGATGTCCGTAAGGCTTTCGGCCTCGGACTCCACCGCGCCCGTCAACGGGTAGCAGCCAAGGGTACGGAAACGCACTTTCTTTTTGACGATGCGTGCCTTGTCCTCATCGGACAGGTGCTCGAGGATGCGCTCGTCGTCGATCATGATCAGCGTGCCGTTCTTCTCGATCACTTCGCGTTCGGCGGCGAAGTACAGCGGCACAATCGGGATGCCTTCGAGATAGATGTACTGCCAGATGTCCAGCTCGGTCCAGTTCGACAGAGGGAATACGCGGATGGATTCGCCCTTGTTGACCTTGCCGTTGTAGACGTTCCACAACTCCGGACGCTGGTTTTTCGGATCCCAGCGGTGCTTGCTGTCGCGGAACGAGTACACGCGCTCTTTGGCACGGGATTTCTCTTCATCGCGACGTGCGCCGCCGAACGCTGCGTCGAAACCATGTTTGTCGAGTGCCTGTTTCAGGCCTTCGGTTTTCATGATGTCGGTATGCTTGGCGCTGCCGTGGGTGAACGGGTTGATGTTCTGCGCCACGCCATCGGGATTGATGTGGGTGATCAGGTCCAGGCCCAGTTCTTCGACCATCTTGTCGCGGAACTTGTACATCTCCTGGAATTTCCAGCGGGTGTCGACGTGCATCACCGGAAACGGCAGTTTGCCCGGGAAGAACGCCTTGCGTGCCAGGTGCAGCATCACGGCGGAGTCTTTACCGATGGAGTACAGCATCACCGGGTTATCGAACTCGGCTGCCACCTCGCGGATGATGTGGATGCTTTCCGCCTCCAGCTGTTTCAGATGCGTCAGTTTGTCGACCATGGCTACTCACGAAAGCTTTCTTATGAACGGCCAGCGGGCCGTGTTCGAGCGGGGAATCCTAGCACAGCGACCTTCTTCTAATCAGGACGCAAGCTAGAACGAAAGGGCATATGAATATGCCCACTCGTTTGGGCGCCGCCCCCTGTAGGAGCTGCCGAAGGCTGCGATCTTTTGATCTGGTCTTTTAAAAAACAAGATCAAAAGATCGCAGCCTTCGGCAGCTCCTACACAGGGAACGGCGTGAAGTCAGATGGGGTTGGGACAGTCGATGAAGATGTGTTCGACGGCAAAGCGTTTTGCCAGGTAGTCGCCCAGTGCCTGCACGCCGTAGCGTTCAGTGGCGTGGTGGCCGGCGGCGATGAAGCTGATGTCGTTCTCGCGGGCGCTGTGGAAAGTCTGCTCGGACGCTTCACCGCTCAGGTACAGATCGACACCCGCCGCGACGGCCTGATCGATATAGCCCTGACCGCCACCGGTGCACCAGCCAACCCGACGAATCATCGGGCTGCCCTCGATCAACAGCGGTTCACGGCCCATGACTTCCTGCACCTTGCGGGCAAAATCGCGCGCGGTCATCGGCTCGCTCAACGAACCGACCAGACCGACGATCTTCAGATTGTCCGGATCCAGCGGCCCCTCAACGGTGATATCCAGTTGGCGAGCAAGCTGCACGTTATTGCCAACATCAGCATGCAGATCCAGCGGCAAGTGGTAAGCGAGCAGACTGATGTCGTGCTTGAGCAACGTCTTCAGGCGCCGCTGCTTCATGCCGGTGATGCACGGGTTCTCGCCCTTCCAGAAGTAACCGTGGTGCACCAGCACCAGATCCGCCTCAGCTTCGACGGCGGCATCCAGCAAGGCCTGACTGGCGGTGACGCCGCTGACGATGCGCATCACTTGCGGCCGGCCTTCGACCTGCAGGCCGTTGGGGCAATAATCAGAAATTTTTGCACTGCTGAGGTAACGGTCGGCTTCTTCGACGAGGGTGCTGAGGGCAACGGCCATGAAAGACTCCTAAATATCCCGTTCAGAGGCACGCGCGGCCTCGTATAATGCGCGACATTATGGGCGGTCTGACCCCGCCTGCAACTTTTCCAGGACGTGCTTAATGCTCAAGGCGCTGCGTTTTTTCGGCTGGCCGTTGTTGGCCGGTGTGCTTATCGCTCTGTTGATTATTCAGCGTTACCCGCAGTGGGTCGGGCTTCCGAGCCTCGACGTCAACCTGCAACAGGCTCCGCAAACCACTAGCGTGCAGCAGGGGCCGGTGTCCTATGCCGACGCGGTGACCATTGCCGCACCTTCGGTGGTCAACCTCTACACCACCAAAGTCATCAACAAACCGGCGCATCCGCTGTTTGAGGATCCACAGTTCCGGCGCTTCTTCGGTGACAACTCGCCGAAACAGAAGCGCATGGAATCGAGCCTCGGTTCCGGCGTGATCATGAGCCCGGAAGGCTACATTCTGACCAACAACCACGTGACCAGTGGCGCGGATCAGATTGTGGTCGCCCTGAAGGATGGCCGCGAAACCCTCGCCCGCGTCATCGGCAGCGACCCGGAAACCGACCTCGCGGTGTTGAAAATCGATCTGAAAACCCTGCCGGCCATCACGGTCGGCCGCTCCGACAACATTCGCATCGGCGACGTCGCGCTAGCCATCGGCAACCCGTTCGGCGTCGGCCAGACCGTGACCATGGGCATCATCAGCGCCACCGGGCGTAATCAGTTGGGCCTGAACAACTACGAAGACTTTATCCAGACCGACGCGGCGATCAACCCGGGCAACTCCGGCGGTGCGCTGGTCGACGCCAACGGCAACCTGACCGGCATCAACACGGCGATCTTCTCCAAGTCCGGCGGCTCGCAAGGTATCGGCTTTGCAATTCCGGTGAAGCTGGCAACGGAAGTGATGAAGTCGATCATCGAGCACGGTCAGGTGATTCGCGGCTGGCTCGGCATTGAAGTGCAGCCGCTGACCCAGGAACTGGCCGAGTCGTTCGGCTTGTCCGGGCGTCCGGGGATTGTCGTCGCGGGGATCTTCCGCGATGGCCCGGCGCAGAAGGCCGGCCTGCAACTGGGTGACGTGATTTTGAGCATCGATGGCGAACCGGCCGGTGATGGTCGCAAGTCGATGAACCAGGTCGCGCGGATCAAACCGACTGACAAAGTGACGATTCAGGTGATGCGCAACGGTAAAGAGCTGAAGCTCACGGCTGAAATCGGCCTGCGCCCGCCACCGGCGCCAGTGCAGGAAAAACAAGAGTAAGACTTTTTCCGCGCCAACTGCGCGGATAAAAGACATTCTCAACAGGCATGTTATATTGTTTCAATTCTGACAATTGGAACAACATAACATGTCGTCTCGAACAAAGGCCTCCCTGCTCGGCCTGAGCCTGGGTTTGCTGGTCGAACCAGCGTTCGCCGAAGAACCCAAACCCCTCGAACTCGACGCCATCAGCGTCATCTCCGACTACGAGTCCCCCACCGGCCCGGTCAAAGGCTACCGCGCCACGCGTTCATCCAGCGCGACCAAAACCGACACGGCGATCCGCGATATCCCGCAAGCGATCAGCGTAGTGCCTGCCAGCGTGCTCAAGGATCTGGGCAGCACCAGCGTCGAGCGCGCGCTGGATTTCGCCGGCGGCGTATCCAAGCAAAACAACTTCGGCGGCCTGACGCTTTACGAATACAGCGTGCGCGGCTTCACCACATCGGAGTTCTACAAGGACGGCTTCAGTGCCAATCGCGGCTATCCGAGCACGCCGGACGCGGCGAATATCGAGCGCATCGAAGTGCTCAAAGGCCCGGCTGCCAGCCTCTACGGTCGCGGCGATCCCGGCGGCACGGTAAACATCGTCACCAAAAAGCCCCAGCCCGAAGCCTTTACCACCCTGCAAACCAGCGCCGGCAGCTGGGATCGCTATCGCACCGCGCTGGACATCAACACACCGCTGGATGAGCAGGGCAACGTGCTGTCGCGGATCAACCTCGCGGTCGAGGACAACCACAGCTTCCGCGATCACGTCGACAGCCAGCGCGTGTTTGTCGCACCCTCAATCAGTTGGCAATTGAACCCGGACACGTCGCTGCTGGTGGAAAGCGAAATCGTCCGTCACAGCTCCACCTTCGATCGCGGCATCGTCGCCCCGAACAATAAATGGAGCGGTGTTTCCCGCTCGACCTTCCTCGGCGAACCCAACGACGGCAACATCGATAACCACAACAACCTGCTTCAGGCCACGCTGGAACATCACCTCAATGAAAGCTGGAAGCTGCGCCTGGCCAGTCACTACAAGGAAGGCAAACTCTGGGGCGACGCCTCCGAATCCCGCCCGTTGAACGCCGATGGCCACACCGTCAACCGCCGCTATCGCGAGCGTGACACCCATTGGCACGACAGCATTACCCAACTGGAACTGCGCGGCCTGTTCGACCTCGGCCCGTGGCAACACGAACTGCTGATCGGCACCGAGTACGAAAACTTCCGCAAGAACGAGCGCGTCACCACCATCGCCGGCGGCCCTTACACCACCGACATCTACAAGCCGATCTACGGCCAGCCGAAACCCAACGGTGCACGCTCGGGCACTGACACTTTCGAACACGTCGAAAGCCAAGCATTGAACCTGCAGGACCAGATTATCTTCACCGACAAACTGCGCGGGATGATCGGCGCGCGTTTTGAGCATTTCGATCAGCACATCGACGATCACAGCCGCAATGCCACCAGCAATCAACGTCATGACGCGCTCACCCAGCGGGTCGGCCTGCTCTACCAACTGACGCCCCAAACGGGTGTGTTCGCCAACGCCTCGACCTCGTTCAAACCGAACAACGGCCTCGACGCCGCCGGCAAATCCTTCGATCCGGAGGAAGGCGTCGGTTACGAAGTCGGGATCAAGAACGAGCTGTTCGACGAGCGCCTGAGCAGCACCCTCGCCTTCTTCCACATCGACAAGGAAAACGTCCTCGCCCTCGACCCGGGCACCGACACCAGCCGCGCAATGGGCAAGGCACGCAGTCGCGGTTTCGATCTGCAAGTCAGCGGGCAAGTGACTGACGCCGTGCGAGTGATCGGCGCCTTCGCTTACATCGATGCCGAAGTCACCAAAGGCGACGCGGTGATTCCCACCGGCAGCCGCATCCTTGGCGTGGCCAAACGCAGCGGCAGTCTGCTCGGGGTTTATGAATTTCAGGATGGCCATTTGCGCGGCTCGGACGTCGGCGCGGCGTTCACTTATGTCGGCGATCGCTCGGGAGAATCCGGCAGCGACTTCGAATTGCCGGCGTATCACACCGTCGACCTGCTCGCGCATTACAAGGCCAGCGACAATGTCACCGTCGGCCTGAACCTGAACAACCTCTTCGACGAGAAGTATTACGAGCGCTCTTACAGCAACTACTGGGTCAATCCCGGTGAGCCGCGCAATTTCACCGTCAGCCTGACACTCAACCTGTAAAAGGACGTCACCATGCAATACGGCAAATCCCTTGTGCTTATCGCCGCGCTGTTCGCAGGCGAAGTCTCGGCTCATGGCCTGTGGACAGAACAGCGTCGCGGCCACATCGAAGTGGTCTACGGTCATGGCGCTGAGGACAATGCGTTCAAGGCGCAGAAGATCAGCGGCGCCTGGGCATATGACGCGGGCGGCAAGATGATTCCGGTCACCGTCGAGCGCCTGGCCGATCACGCACGACTGAAACCACTGAAGGCCCCCGCAGTGATGGCGGTAGCGCTGAACAATGGCATGTGGTCGCAGACGGCTGACAAGAAGTGGATCAACGAAGGTCGCAGCAAAGTCCCGGGCGCGGTTGAAGCGACGGAGACGTTCAAGTACAGCCTGGCGATTTATCAGCCGGGGGCGAAGTTGCCCAAGCTGGATCAGATCAAGTTGCTGATCGTGCCTGAGGTCGATCCGTTGACCGTTGGGCCGGGCAAGTCACTGCCAGTGCGGGTGTTGCTTGATGGCAAACCGGCGGCTGGGGTGAAGTTGATTGGCGACTATCGCAGCGCGCCGAACACACTGAGTACTGAGACCGACAAGGATGGCCGCGCGCAGGTGTTGGTGAGGAATGAGGGGTTGAACGTGATTGCGGCGCAGGTTGAGGTGCCGGTGAAGGGCAGCGCGGATGTGGATAGTCGTGGGTTGTTTACCTCACTGACATTCCTTGGCGAGCCGCATCACGAATAAACATCACAAGCTAATGTGGGAGCGAGCCTTCTTCGCGAGCAGGCTCGCTCCCACAGGTTCAGCGCCGTTTAGAGATCGCCAAGCCCATCGATCAGCGCCTGATTCTGCTCCGGCGTGCCAATCGAAATCCGCAGGAACTGCGCAATCCGCTCCTGCTTGAAGTGCCGCACAATCACGCCCTGCTCACGCAGCTTGGCCGCCAGCCCGGCCGCGTCATGCTGCGGATGCCGAGCGAAAATGAAGTTCGCCGCCGACGGCAGCACTTCAAAACCCTTGGCCTGCAACTGCGCAATCACCCACTCACGACTCTCGATCACCAAACGGCAGGTCTTGTCGAAATATTCGCGATCTTCGAACGCCGCTGCCGCACCGACAATTGCCAGTCGATCCAGTGGATAAGAGTTGAAGCTGTTCTTGATCCGCTCCAGCGCCTCGATCAGGTCCGGATGCCCGACCGCCAGACCCACGCGCAGCCCGGCCAGCGAACGCGACTTGGACAGGGTCTGCGTCACCAGCAGGTTCGGATAACGATCCACCAGACTGATTGCGGTTTCGCCGCCGAAGTCGATATACGCCTCGTCCACCACGACCACCGAATCCGGGCTGGCCTTGAGGATTTGCTCGACCGCGTCCAGCGCCAGCAGGCAACCGGTGGGTGCGTTCGGGTTCGGGAAAATGATCCCGCCATTCGGCTTGGCGTAGTCAGCCGGGTTGATCTGGAACTGCGCGTCCAGCGGCACCGCGTCGAACTGAATGCCATACAAACCGCAATACACCGGATAGAAGCTGTAGCTGATATCCGGGAACAGCAATGGCTGATCGTGCTGCAACAAACCGTGGAAGATGTGAGCAAGCACTTCGTCCGAACCGTTGCCGAGGAACACCTGATTGCTCTGCACGCCGTAATACTGGGCGACAGCGGTTTTCAGCAGGTCGCTGTTCGGGTCCGGGTACAGACGCAGGTTGTCATTCAGTTCGACCTGCATCGCTGCCAAGGCTTTTGGCGAGGGGCCGTACGGGTTTTCATTAGTATTGAGCTTGACCAGTTTGGTCAGCTTCGGCTGTTCGCCCGGCACATAAGGCACCAGATCTTTAACGAACGGGCTCCAGAATTTGCTCATCGCTCAGTTCCCCTGCCCTTGTAGAAAGTCTTCGTCTTTGATGCGGTATTCAGCGCTGCGCGCGTGAGCGCTCAACGATTCGCCACGGGCCAGCACCGATGCCGTTTTACCCAGCTCGGAAGCACCCGCCTCGGAGCAGAAGATGATCGACGAACGCTTCTGGAAGTCGTACACGCCCAGCGGCGAAGAAAACCGCGCGGTGCCGGAGGTCGGCAGCACGTGGTTCGGGCCAGCGCAGTAATCGCCCAACGCTTCGGAGGTGTGACGGCCCATGAAGATCGCGCCGGCGTGGCGGATCTGCGGCAGCCAGGCTTGCGGATCGGCGACCGACAATTCCAGGTGCTCAGGGGCAATGCGATTGGCGACTTCGATGGCTTGGGCCATGTCCTTCACGTGAATCAACGCACCACGACCATTGATCGAGGTTTCGATGATGGTGGCGCGGTCCATGGTCGGCAGTAGCTTGTCGATGCTCGCAGCGACCTTGTCGAGGAACTCGGCGTCCGGGCTGACCAGAATCGCCTGGGCGTCTTCGTCGTGCTCGGCTTGCGAGAACAGGTCCATGGCGATCCAGTCCGGATCGGTCTGGCCGTCGCACACCACAAGGATTTCCGAAGGGCCGGCGATCATGTCGATGCCGACCTGACCGAACACGTGACGCTTGGCGGTAGCCACATAGATGTTGCCCGGGCCAACCACTTTGTCGACCTGCGGCACGCTTTCGGTGCCGTAAGCCAGCGCCGCTACCGCTTGCGCACCGCCGATGGTGAACACGCGGTCGACGCCAGCGATGCACGCGGCCGCCAGCACCAGCTCGTTGATTTCACCGCGCGGGGTTGGCACGACCATGACCACTTCGGTCACGCCCGCCACTTTGGCCGGAATCGCGTTCATCAGTACCGACGACGGGTACGACGCCTTGCCACCCGGCACGTACAGGCCTGCGCGATCCAGCGGCGTGACCTTCTGGCCGAGCACGGTGCCGTCGGCTTCGGTGTAGCTCCAGGAATCCTGTTTCTGTTTTTCGTGGTAGCTGCGGACACGGGCCGCCGCTTTCTCCAACGCTTCGCGCTGTTCGACAGTGATACGGGTCAGGGCCAGTTCCAGGCGCTCGCGCGGCAGGATCAGGTCGGCCATCGAGGCCACTTCGAGGCCGTCGAACTTCTGGGTGAACTCGACCAGCGCTGCGTCACCGCGCTCGCGCACTGCCTTGATGATGTCCAGCACGCGCTGATTGACCGAGTCGTCAGACACACTTTCCCAGCTCAGCAGATGATCCAGATGATGCGCGAAATCCGGGTCAGCAGCGTTGAGTCGGCGAATTGCAGTCGGTGCGGTCATAGCGAGAGCCTCATAGGAATGGCAAAAACTCAGGCGCCCTAACTTAGCAGTCGTTTCCGCTTGGGCACCTGAGATTCTGGCTATGAGGCGGATAGACGGGCGCGACTCAGCGTCGCGCAGGTGAATCAGCCGCGGTGTCGCGATTCCACTGCGTTGCGCAGGGTATCGATCAACGCCTGGATTCGGGCGTGTTGCATTTTCATCGAAGCTTTATTGACCACCAGGCGCGAGCTGATCGTGGCGATCAGTTCCTGAGGTTCCAGACCATTGGCGCGCAGGGTGTTGCCGGTGTCGACCACGTCAATGATCTTGTCGGCCAGGCCAATCAGCGGTGCCAGCTCCATCGAACCGTAAAGTTTGATGATGTCGACCTGACGGCCCTGCTCGGCGTAATAACGCTTGGCAACGTTGACGAACTTGGTCGCCACGCGCAGACGGCCTTTCGGCTCAGGCGCGCCAATCTTGCCGGCGGTCATCAATTTGCACTGGGCGATTTGCAGGTCCAGTGGCTCGTAGAGACCCTGGCCGCTGTATTCCATCAACACGTCTTTGCCGGCAACGCCGAGGTCGGCCGCGCCATGCTCGACATAAGTCGGCACATCGGTGGCGCGCACGATCAGCAGACGAACGTCGTCCTGAGTCGTGGGAATGATCAGCTTGCGGCTCTTGTCCGGATTCTCGGTCGGCACGATGCCTGCTTCGGCAAGAAGCGGCAGGGTGTCGTCAAGGATGCGGCCCTTGGACAGTGCGATGGTCAACATGGGAAACGTCAGTCCTTATCAAGGTACTCATGTCCGGTCGCAATCGGCGCCGGACACACATCGAGCCGGAAACCGGCTCGACTCAAAACGAATTCAACGGACACGTCCCTGTGTCCCAATGCAGCGATCAGCCCGGAACGCGACGGATCTTGGCGCCCAGCATCTGCAGTTTTTCTTCGATGCACTCGTAACCACGGTCGATGTGGTAGATGCGGTCGATCAGCGTATCGCCTTCGGCAACCAGTGCCGAGATCACCAGACTGGCCGAAGCACGCAGGTCGGTCGCCATCACAGGCGCGCCCTTGAGGACTTCAGTACCGGTGACGATGGCGGTGTTGCCTTCGACCTGGATCTTGGCGCCCATGCGGTGCAGTTCGTACACGTGCATGAAACGGTTTTCGAAGATCGTCTCGATCACGGCACCGGTGCCTTCGGCAATGGCGTTGAGCGAGATGAACTGCGCCTGCATGTCAGTCGGGAAAGCCGGGTACGGCGCAGTGCGCACGTTGACTGCTTTCGGACGCTTGCCGTGCATGTTCAGCTCGATCCAGTCTTCACCGCAGGTGATCTCTGCGCCGGCTTCACGGAGTTTTTCCAGAACGGCTTCAAGGATGGTCGGATCGGTATCCTTGACCTTGACACGGCCGCCGGTCACGGCAGCAGCGACCAGGTAGGTGCCGGTTTCGATACGGTCAGGCATGACCTTGTAGAAAGCCGAACCCAGACGCTCGACGCCATCGATGGTGATGGTGTCGGTACCGGCGCCGGAAACCTTGGCGCCCATGGCGTTGAGGAAGTTCGCCAGGTCAACCACTTCAGGCTCACGGGCGGCGTTCTGCAACACGCTGCGGCCCTTGGCCAGAGCAGCGGCCATCATGATGTTCTCGGTACCGGTCACGCTGACGGTATCGAAGAAGAAGTGCGCACCGCGCAGGCCGCCTTCCGGCGCCTTGGCCTTGATGTAGCCGCCTTCGACGTCGATGACCGCGCCCATGGCTTCGAGGCCACGGATGTGCAGGTCGACCGGACGCGAACCGATGGCGCAACCGCCAGGCAGTGCGACTTCGGCCTCACCGAAACGGGCAACCATCGGGCCCAGTACCAGAATCGACGCACGCATGGTTTTCACCAGTTCGTACGGCGCGATCAGGGTCTTGATGGTGCGCGGGTCGATTTCGACACTGAGTTTTTCGTCGATCACCGGCTCGATGCCCATGCGACCGAACAGCTCGATCATGGTGGTGATGTCGTGCAGGTGCGGCAGGTTGCCAACGGTCACCGGGCCATCGCACAGCAGCGTGGCAGCCAGGATCGGCAGGGCAGAGTTCTTTGCCCCGGAAATGCGGATCTCGCCATCAAGACGAGCGCCACCGGTAATAATCAATTTATCCATAAGAATCTCGACGCCCTAGGGCTCAGGTGCGCTCGGCCCAGGCCGCGCTGCTGAAAAATTTCATAGTGACCGCGTGGATGCTGCCATCAGCAATCCATGGGTTCAAATGGGCATAGATGCTCTGCTGACGCTTGACCGGGCTCAACGCCGCCAGTTCATCGCTAATCACGTTCAGCTGAAAGTTGCAGCCTTCGCCCTCAACTTCTACCTGAATTCCTGGCAGCTTCCCTTCAAGGAAGCTCTTCACTTCTACGGCCTGCATGCTCAACCTCAATCGGCGCCCTGTGCGCACGGGTCGGACATCATACAAAAAAGCCCCGCGCCTGCGAACCCCGCAACGCAGGACTCTGACGGGGGGCTTCTTTATAGATGCGGGTTCAGGGTTGCGCCAACAGTTCGGTCAGTTCACTGACCTGAGCGATTTCGCGCATGTCTTCGGGCATCGCGCGGATGCTGACAGCCTTGCCGGCCGCATTCGCATCGCGCATGAAGCACAGCAGCAACGACAAGCCGACGCTGCTGGACTTCTTCACCGCCGAACAGTCGATCACCAGCGAGGACGCCTTGCTCGATTTGATCAGCGCCTGGCCTTCCTTGCGCAGGTCGGCGCCGGTGCGGTAATCCAGCACTCCGCTGAGCAAAAGCTCGTCGACATCACTCATACGAACTGCGGCCTCACTCATTGCGCTGGCTTCACGGCAGCTTTGTCGGTTTCCTGCTTGGCCTTGGCCACTTCACCGGCCCAACCATTGATGGTTTTGTCCAGGTCGTTGCCATTGCGCTGCATCGCGTCAGCGAACTGATCGCGGAACAACTTGCCGATGTTGATGCCGTTGATGATCACGTTGCGCAGTTTCCATTCGCCGCTGATCTTCTCCAGCGTGTACTGCACAGGATAGATCGCGCCGCTGCTGCCCTTGACAGTCATGTTGACGCTGGTGCGGTCGCCCGACTCGTCTTTTGCAGGATCAACGGTAATGCCCTGGTTGTTGTACTCGAGCAGAGCGTTGCCGTAGAACTGGAACAGGCCACGTTTGAAGTTTTCCTGAAAGCGCTGCATCTGCTCAGGCGTGGCCTTGCGCGAATACTTGACCGTCATGATGCTTTTGGAAATGCCTTCGGCATCCACCACCGGACCGACGATGGTATTCAACGCCGTGTAGAAATCCTGCGGATCCTGCTTGTACTTCTCTTTGTTGGCCGACAGATCGGCAAGCATCCGGTTGGTAGTGTCCTGAACCAGATCATGCGCGGATTGCCCGGGCGCAGCGTTAGCCATCAGAGGCAAGGCTGCGAGCAACACCAACAGGCCACGTCGCAAGGTAGAGATCATTCAAAAGCTCCTCATTTGGCGTCTTTGCTAACGGTATTGAGCAGGAATTTACCGATCAGGTCTTCCAGTACCAGTGACGACTGCGTGTCGTGAATGGTTCCGCCATCCTTCAGAGGGGTCTCTTCCCCGCCGACACTGATACCGATGTACTTCTCGCCCAGCAGACCAGCGGTCAGGATAGACGCTGTGGAGTCGGTCGGCAGGTTGTCGACCTTTTTATCCACTTGCAGGGTGACCCGACCGGTGAAGCTGTCGCGATCCAGATCGATCGCCGTGACCTTGCCGATGGTCACACCGGCCATGGTCACTTTGGCTCTGACCGTCAAACCGGCGATATTGTCAAAGTAGGCATACAGTTTATAGGTGTCGGTGGTCGACGTCGGAGACAGGCCACTGACCCGCAAAGCAAGCAGTAACAAAGCCAGGATCCCTGCCAGCAGGAACAGGCCGACACCGATTTCCAGGGTGCGGTTTTGCATCAGAAATCTCCAAACATCAAAGCGGTCAGAATAAAGTCCAGACCGAGTACTGCCAGCGAGGCAAACACCACGGTCTTGGTGGTGGCACGGCTGATCCCCTCGGAAGTGGGTTCACAGTCATAGCCTTGAAATACGGCAATCCAGGTCACTACAAAGGCGAAAACAATACTTTTGATCACGCCATTGAGTACGTCACTGGTGAAATTCACGCTGTTCTGCATGTTCGCCCAATAAGAGCCTTCATACACACCCAGCCAGTCGACAGCCACCCACGAACCGCCCCAGATGCCCACCACGCTGAAAATCATCGCCAGCACCGGCAAGGAAATGAAGCCGGCCCACAGGCGTGGGGCAATGATGTACTTGAGCGGATCGACACCGATCATTTCCAGGCTGGAAAGCTGCTCGGTGGACTTCATGTTGCCGATCTCGGCGGTCAGTGCCGAACCGGCACGACCGGCAAACAACAGTGCCGTCACCACCGGGCCAAGCTCACGCAACAGGGTCAGCGCAACCATCTGCCCCACCGCCTGTTCGGAACCGTAACTCGACAGAATGCTGAAGCCCTGCAGCGCCAGCACCATGCCGATGAAGATCCCGGAAACGACGATGATCACCAGCGACATCACGCCGACCGAATGCAACTGTTTGACCAGCAGACCGAAACCGCCACTGATCCCGCCACGCCCCAGCAGGGCATGAAACAGGAACAGCGTCGCACGACCGAACACCGCGACGGCATCGATCGCCGCCTCGCCGAACCGGCGCACGCGTTCTATTAATGAAATTCTGCGCATCAGCGCTTCCCCAGAAGATCTGCGCGGTAATCCGTCGCTGGAAAATGGTACGGCACCGGGCCATCGGGATCGCCGGTCATGAACTGACGGATACGAGGCTCGTCCGAGTTCATCAACTCGTCCGGCGTACCCTGCCCCAGCACCTGACCGTCACCGACGACATAGATGTAGTCGGCGATGCTCGCGGTTTCGGCCAGATCGTGAGACACCACGATACTGGTGATCCCCAGTGCATCGTTGAGCAGGCGGATCAGACGGACCAGCACGCCCATCGCGATCGGGTCCTGCCCGACGAACGGTTCGTCGTACATGAGGATCTGCGGATCGAGCGCAATCGCCCGCGCCAGTGCGACGCGGCGCTTCATGCCGCCGGACAGTTCATCCGGCATCAAGTCGATGGCGCCGCGCAGACCGACCGCCTGCAATTTGAGCAGGACGATGTCGCGGATCATTTCTTCCGGCAAATTGGTATGAACACGCAGGGGGAAAGCCACGTTCTCGAACACATCGAGATCGGTGAACAGCGCGCCGCTTTGAAACAGCACACCCATGTGCTTTCGCGCATCGAACAGATCGCTGCGCGAAAGCGCAGGCAGGTTCTGGCCGTTGACCCAGACTTCGCCGCTGGCAGGGCGCAATTGTGCGCCCATCAATCGCAGCAGCGTGGTCTTGCCACACCCGGAAGGCCCCATGATGCCGGTGACCTTGCCGCGCGGTATGCGAATATCGACGTTATTGAAAATGCTGCGCGCACCGCGCTTGAAGGAGACTCCCTTCAGCTCGACCGCGTAGGCGTTATCGGCACTCATCTAAACTCCTTGCGATGCAGCCTCTCACTCGGACGCCTGTCTTTACTTAAAAAGCACGTACATCCCGGGCAGGCCGAACTGGCGGCGAACTATATCACTGCAAAGGCAAAGCGCCCAAGGCTTGACCAGCCTGAGTTCGGCGATTTGACAGGGGCGCAGGCTCTTTTACCGGGTTTTGGTAACGAGTAATGACAAAGCACGACGAACATGCGTGAGGCTTTGCCACATAACCGCTATAATCGCCGCCTTTTCATCGGGCTATACGATTTCTGACATGAGCCAATCCAGCGACCTGATTCAATCGGCACAACGCACCATCCAACTCGAAGTGGAGGCCGTACAAGGCTTGTTGCCCCATATCGACGCCGATTTCGTACGCGCTTGCGAGATGATTCTGGCCAGCAAGGGCCGTGTAGTCGTGGTCGGAATGGGCAAATCCGGGCACATCGGCAACAAGATTGCCGCCACCCTGGCCAGCACCGGCACCCCTGCTTTCTTTGTCCACCCGGCCGAAGCCAGTCATGGCGACATGGGCATGATCACTCGCGACGATGTGATTCTGGCCCTGTCGAACTCCGGCTCGACCAACGAAATCGTGACCCTTTTGCCGCTGATCAAACGTCTGGGCATCCAGCTGATCAGCGTCACCGGCAACCCGCAGTCGCCGCTGGCCAAGGCTGCTGAGGTCAATCTCAACGTTCATGTCGAGCATGAAGCCTGCCCGCTGAACCTGGCGCCGACTTCTTCAACCACCGCGGCGCTGGTCATGGGTGATGCGCTGGCCGTAGCCCTGCTGGAAGCACGCGGCTTCACCGCCGAAGATTTCGCCTTTTCGCACCCGGGTGGCGCCCTCGGCCGTCGCCTGCTGCTGAAAGTGGAAAACGTCATGCACGCCGGACAGGAGCTGCCGCAAGTACAACGCGGCACGCTGCTCAAGGACGCACTGATGGAAATGACCCGTAAAGGTCTGGGCATGACCGTCATCCTTGAAACCGACGGTAAACTGGCCGGGATCTTTACCGACGGCGACTTGCGCCGCACGCTGGACCGCAGCATCGACATTCGCAGCGCCACCATCGACCAGGTGATGACGGCCCACGGCAAGACTGCACGACCTGAGATGCTGGCCGCCGAAGCCCTGAAAATCATGGAAGATCACCGAATCAATGCACTGGTCGTCGTAGACGAGGAAGATCGCCCGGTCGGCGCCTTCAACCTCTCCGACCTGCTGCGCGCAGGAGTCATGTAATGAGCAACGATCTGCTGCAACGCGGCAAAGCGATCAAACTGGCGGTTTTCGATGTCGACGGCGTCCTCACTGACGGGCGCCTGTATTTCCTTGAAGACGGCAGCGAATTCAAGACCTTCAACACCCTCGACGGTCAAGGCATCAAAATGCTGATGAACGCCGGCGTGCAGACCGCTATCATCAGCGGTCGCAAGACCCCGGTGGTCGAGCGTCGAGCGAAAAACCTGGGGATTCCCCACCTGTTTCAGGGGCGCGAAGACAAACTGGTCGTTCTCGACGGCCTGTTGGAGCAACTGGGCCTAAGCTATGAAGAGGTCGCCTATCTCGGTGACGACCTGCCCGACCTGCCGGTAATCCGCCGCGTGGGCCTGGGTATGGCCGTGGCCAACGCTGCCGATTTCGTCCGCGAACACGCCCATGGCGTTACCCGCGCCCGTGGTGGCGAAGGTGCCGCCCGCGAATTCTGCGAATTGATCCTGCGCGCCCAGGGCCGCCTCGATGCGGCCAATGCCGCGTACCTGTGAGCCAAACCATGTTTAGCAAAAAATTTCGCAACTTCCTGCTGTTCGGCTGCATCGCCGCGATATTTGCCGCGGTGGGCTACTGGAACATCAGCCCGGAACGCTTCCTCGACAAGCCACCCGTCTCGACTGCCGAGAATCCGATCGACTGGTACGCGACCAACACACACACCATTCAGTACTTGCCCGACGGCAAGGTGCAGTACGAGATGACTTCCGACAAGGCCGAGCACGTCAAGGCCACCGATGTCACCCTGGTCACCAAGCCGGATCTGAACATGTATCGCGGCACTGACTTCCCATGGCACGTGACCAGCGAGCGTGGCGAAGTGAACTCGGGCGGCACCGAAGTCGAACTGATCGACTCGGTACGCGTGCAGCGCACCGATGAGAAAAACCGCGGCACCCTGATCACCAGTACCCGCATGACCGTGTTCCCGCAGCAAGAATATGCGCAGACCGAGCAACCCGTTAGAATCGAGGGTGCTGGCGGTGTATCGACTGGCGTCGGAATGAAAGCGTACCTGAAGGAAAGCAGGATACACCTGCAATCGAACGTAAGAGGACAGTATGAGGCTCGTTAAAACCCTCCCTATTTTGCTCAGTCTGGGCGCAGCACTGGGAAGCGTGAGCGCCTGGGCTCTGCCGAACGATCAGCAGCAACCTATCCGCATTCAGGCCGACGACGCCCAACTGGACGACAAGAACGGCATCGCTACCTATAAAGGTGATGTGATCATCACTCAGGGCTCGATGAAGGTGACCGGTAATACCGTGACCATCACTCGCACCCCGACCGGTGATATCGACGTCGTGACGTCGGTGGGCAACCTCGCCTACTTCGAACAACTGCAAACTCAAGGTGACACCAAGCCTGTGCAGGGCTGGGGCGTGACGATTCAGTACCACGCCGCGCAAAACCGCGTTGTGCTGATCGACAAGGCCAAGGTTGTCGACAAGGACAACAACACGACGCAAGGCGAGAAAATCGTCTATGACACCGTGAAGAAACTCGCCAGCGCCGGTCGCGCTACCGGCAGCAAGGTCACCGAGGCGCGTCCGCGCATCGACATGGTGATCCAGCCGAAGAAGAAAACCGACGAGAAAACCCAGTAATGGCAACTCTGAAAGCTCAGCACCTGGCCAAGGCCTATAAAAGCCGCCAGGTCGTGCGTGACGTCAGCCTGTCGATCGACAGCGGCCAGATCGTCGGCCTGCTTGGCCCGAACGGCGCCGGCAAGACGACCTGCTTCTACATGATCGTCGGCCTGGTACAGGCCGATCAGGGCCGCGTCCTGATCGACGATCTGGACGTCAGCCACCAGCCGATGCACGGTCGCGCCAAGGCTGGTATCGGCTACCTGCCGCAAGAAGCGTCGATCTTCCGCAAACTGTCGGTAGCCGACAACATCATGGCCATCCTCGAGACCCGTCAGGAGCTCGACAAGGCCGGCCGTCGCAAGGAACTGGAAAGCCTGCTGCAGGAATTCCACATTAGCCACATCCGCGACAACCTCGGCATGAGCCTGTCCGGTGGTGAACGCCGCCGCGTGGAAATTGCGCGCGCGCTGGCAACGGCCCCGAAATTCATCCTGCTCGACGAACCGTTCGCCGGTGTCGACCCGATCTCGGTCGGCGACATCAAGCAGATAATCCACCACCTCAAGGCCAAGGGCATCGGTGTATTGATCACCGACCACAACGTCCGTGAGACGCTGGATATCTGCGAAACCGCTTACATCGTCAACGATGGTCAACTGATCGCTGAAGGCGACGCAGAAACCATCCTGGCCAACGATCTGGTCAAGGAAGTGTATCTGGGCCACGAGTTCCGCCTGTAAGCGCAACAGTGCCCGGTGCGCCGCCCGGGCGCTGTATCGATTCAAGCAGGATTTAATACGCTTTAATTGTTACAGCGCTCTAGGCAAACACTTCAGTTTCAGGCATATAATTTGCTTAAGTTTGGCGCTTCGGCGCCCTGTAGTGGATGGCGCATAGCGCCGGCGAATAAGGTGTTAAGCCCCTGCCATGAAACCATCGCTAGTCTTGAGAATGGGCCAGCAGCTGACGATGACACCGCAGCTGCAACAGGCCATCCGCCTGCTCCAATTGTCGACCCTGGATCTGCAACAGGAAATCCAGGAGGCGCTGGAATCCAATCCGATGCTCGAACGCCAGGAAGAAGGCGACGACTTCGACAATTCCGATCCCTTGGCCGACAACGCCGAACAGAAACCCAACACCGAGATCCAGGAACCTTCCTATCAGGAAACCGCCCCGACGGTAGACAACCTCGAGGACGGCGAATGGAACGAACGCATCCCCAACGAGCTTCCGGTCGACACGGCCTGGGAAGACGTTTACCAGACCAGCGCCAGCAGCCTGCCCAGCAGCGATGATGACGAGTGGGATTTCACCACCCGCACGTCCGCCGGCGAGAGCCTGCAAAGCCACCTGCTATGGCAACTGAACCTCGCACCGATGTCCGACACCGATCGCCTGATCGCTGTAACCCTGATCGATTGCATCAACAATCAGGGCTACCTGGACGAAACCCTCGAAGAAATCCTCGAGGCATTCGATCCGGAACTGGACATCGAACTCGACGAAATCGAAGCCGTCCTGCACCGCATCCAGCAATTTGAACCAGCCGGTATCGGCGCGCGCAACCTTGGCGAATGCCTGCTGCTGCAATTGCGTCAGCTGCCGGCCAAGACGCCTTGGCTGGCTGAAGCAAAGCGCTTGGTCAGCGATTACATCGACCTGCTCGGCAGCCGCGATTACAGCCAGTTGATGCGCCGGATGAAGCTCAAGGAAGACGAGCTGCGTCAGGTCATCGAACTGGTACAAAGCCTCAATCCGCGTCCGGGCTCGCAGATCGAGTCGACTGAAGCCGAATATGTCGTCCCTGACGTCATCGTGCGCAAGGACAACGAGCGCTGGCTGGTCGAACTTAATCAGGAATCGGTACCGCGCCTGCGCGTCAACGCCCAATACGCCGGTTTCGTCCGCCGCGCCGACACCAGCGCCGACAACACCTTCATGCGCAATCAGTTGCAGGAAGCCCGCTGGTTCATCAAGAGCCTGCAGAGCCGCAACGAAACCCTGATGAAAGTAGCCACCCAGATCGTCGAGCATCAGCGCGGTTTTCTGGAGTACGGCGACGAAGCGATGAAACCGTTGGTTCTGCACGACATCGCTGAAGCGGTCGGCATGCACGAATCGACGATTTCCCGGGTGACCACGCAAAAATTCATGCATACCCCCCGCGGTATTTATGAACTGAAATACTTTTTCTCCAGCCACGTCAGCACCTCCGAAGGCGGCGAATGCTCGTCCACGGCGATCCGCGCGATCATCAAAAAACTGGTTGCCGCGGAAAATCAGAAAAAGCCGTTGAGTGACAGCAAGATCGCTGGTTTACTGGAGGCACAAGGCATTCAGGTGGCTCGCCGCACCGTCGCCAAGTACCGCGAATCCCTCGGGATCGCGCCTTCGAGCGAACGCAAGCGGTTGATGTAAGCCACGTTACAGCGTTCCAGTGGCAGGCTATCCAGCCTGCCGCTTTATGCACTGGCAACGAAGGAGAAGCTGTATGCAAGTCAACATCAGTGGACACCAACTGGAAGTGACCCAACCTCTGCGCGCCTATATCGAGGAAAAACTCCAACGACTGGAGCGCCATTTCGACAAGATCACCAACGTGCAGGTCACGATGTGCGTCGAAAAGCTGAAGCAGAAAATCGAAGCCACCTTGCATATACCCGGCAGCGAAGTGGTCGCCAACGCAGAAGATACTGATATGTATGCTGCGATCGACTCACTCACCGACAAGCTGGATCGCCAACTCAAAAAGCATAAGGAAAAGACCCAGAGCCTCCTCCAGGGCGCGACCGGTCGTTAACATCCCTAAACCATGATCCGACTTGAAAGTATCCTGACCCCCGGCCGTTCCCTGGTGAACGTGCCGGGCGGCAGTAAAAAGAAAGCCCTCGAACAAATTGCCAACCTGATCGCCCGCGAAGTGCCGGATCTGGAGATGCAAGATGTCTTCGAGGCATTGATTGCCCGTGAAAAACTCGGCTCTACCGGTTTTGGTAACGGCATCGCCATCCCCCATTGCCGTCTCAAGGGTTGCACAGCACCGATCAGTGCGCTGATGCACCTTGATGCTCCAATTGATTTCGACGCCATTGACGGCGCACCGGTTGACCTGCTGTTCGTTCTGCTGGTCCCGGAGGCTGCCACCGATGCGCATCTGGAGTTGCTGCGTCAGATCGCCAGCATGCTTGATCGTAAGGAAGTGCGCGAAAAACTGCGCAGCGCACCGAGTAGCGAAGCCTTGTATCAGGTCGTCCTGAGCGAGCAGAACGGGCATTAATCATGCGTTTGATCATCGTCAGTGGCCGCTCCGGCTCGGGTAAAAGTACGGCTCTGGATGTTCTTGAGGACAACGGCTATTACTGCATCGACAACCTGCCCGCAGGCTTGCTGCCGGAACTGGCCGAACGCGCGCTGATTCACACGGAACTGGCGCAGCCGCTGGTGGCCGTGTCAATCGACGCGCGCAACCTGCCGAGCCACCTGACACGCTTCCCCGAACTGCTGGAAGATGTCCGCAGCAAGCACATCCAGTGCGATGTGCTGTATCTGGACGCCGACGAGGAGACCCTGCTCAAGCGTTTCTCCGAAACCCGCCGTCGTCACCCGCTGAGCAACGCCAACCGCTCGCTGGCCGAGGCGATCCAGGATGAAACCGCCCTGCTCGGCCCGATTGCCGATCTCGCGGACCTGAAGATCAACACCACCAATCTGAACCTGTACCAGTTGCGCGACTCCATCAAGCTGCGTCTGCTGAACCAGCCGGAGCCGGGCACGGCGTTCCTGGTCGAGTCATTCGGCTTCAAGCGCGGCATGCCGGTGGATGCGGATCTGGTATTCGATGTGCGCTGCCTGCCCAATCCGTACTGGAAGCCGGAACTGCGCGCGCAATCGGGTCTCGATGCGCCGGTGGCCGAATACCTGGCGGCACAGCCGGATGTCGAAGAAATGTATCAGGACATCTTCACCTACCTGCACAAGTGGCTGCCACGCTTCGCCGCGAGCAACCGCGCCTACGTCACCATTGCCATTGGCTGCACCGGCGGGCATCACCGCTCCGTCTACCTGACCGAACGCCTGGGTCAGGCCCTGCAGAAAACCCTGAAGAACGTCCAGGTTCGCCACCGCGACCTCACTTAAAGGATTCACACCGCGATGCCTGCTCTGGAAATCGAAATCATCAACAAGCTGGGCCTGCATGCCCGCGCATCGGCCAAGTTTGTCGGGGTGGCCGGGCAGTATCCGGATTGCACGATCAGAGTGGGTCGTACACCAGAGACCACGGTTGATGGCAAAAGCATTATGGCAATGATGATGCTGGCGGCTGGCAAAGGCACCAAAATCTATCTGAGTACTGAAGGGCATCAGGAGCAGGAAGCGCTGGATGCGCTGGTGGCGTTGATCAACAACTACTTCGATGAAGGCGGCTGACAGCCAAAGTCAAAAGATCGCAGCCTGCGGCAGCTCCCTGTAAGAGCTGCCGCAGGCTGCGATCTTTTGATCTTCAACCCAACGCGGTATCCATCACCATCATCAAACAAAACCCGATCAGCAAACCCAGACTCGCCAGCTTGTCATGACCATTGCGTCGCGACTCGGGTATCACTTCGTGAGTCACCACCAGCAGCATTGCCCCCGCCGCCAGTGCCAGACCTAACGGCAACAATACCTGCGCCAGACTGACCAGCCACGCACACAACAGCGCAAACACAGGCTCAACCAGACCTGACGCCGCGCCGATCAGAAACGCCTTGCCCCGCGACATGCCCGCCCCGGCCAACACCAGCGCAATCACCAGACCTTCCGGTACATCCTGCAAAGCGATGCCCATGGCCAGGCTGTCCGCATCCGGCATGCCGCCGCCAGCGGAAACGCCGACCGCCATGCCTTCCGGGATGTTATGGGCAATGATGGCAAACACGAACAGCCAGATCCGTGGCGGAATCACCGGATGCTCTACAGTGCCGACGAGCATTTCCGGGGACGCGCCGGACACCTTGCGATCGACCAGATATAGCGCGAACGCACCCAGCATGATGCCGAAACAGATCAGGCCGCTGGCACCCCACGGGGTCAGCCCAAGACTTTCAGCGGCGGAAATGCCCGGCACGATCAGTGAAAACGCCGTCGCCGCCAGCATCACCCCGGCACCAAAGCCCAGCAAGGTATCGCTGAGTGCCTGCGGCATGCGCCGAATCACCAGCACCGGCACTGCGCCAAGCGCCGTACCGAGGGCGCAGATCGCGCCACCCTGCAACGCCCGCAACAGCCTTGGCTCCAGATTCAGCCATTCCAGTCCGTGAGCGACCAGCAAGGTCATGCCCGCCAACAGCAACAGCGAACCCACCGCGTAACGAAACATACGCCCACTTCCGATCGCCAGTGTTTCAGTGCCCATAGTCAGCCTTGGATTGTTTTTATAGAAGACTTAAACCAGTGCGGCCTGATAGCGCGCAGCCACTTCAGGCCAATTGATCACGTTGTAAAAGGCGTTGATGTATTCCGGCCGACGGTTCTGGTAGCGCAGATAGTAGGCGTGCTCCCAGACGTCGAGACCGAGAATTGGCGTGTTGCCGTTCATCAACGGGCTGTCCTGATTGCCGCTGCTTTCCACTATCAATTTCTTTTCCGCAGTCACGCTCAGCCACGCCCAGCCGCTGCCGAAACGGGTCAGCGCGGCTTTGGTGAAAGCTTCCTTGAAGCTGTCGAGGCCGCCCAGTTGCTCATCGATGGCCTTGGCCAGCGCACCATCAGGCTTACCGCCACCGTTGGGCACCATCACTTCCCAGAACAATGAGTGATTAGCGTGACCGCCGCCCTGATTGATCACCGCCGCTCGAAGCTTTTCCGGCAGTTGCTGAACACTGGCGACCAGCTTTTCCACCGGCCACTCAGCGTATTCAGTGCCCTCTACCGCGGCGTTGAGGTTGTTGATGTAAGTCTGGTGATGCTTGGTGTAGTGGATCTCCATGGTCTGCGCATCGATATGCGGCTCGAGGGCGTCGTAGGCGTAAGGCAAAGCAGGCAAGGTAAAAGCCATTTCAATGGACTCCATGGTGATGGGGGGCAGGCGCGCGGCGCGCATTGCCGGTATCGGGATGCAGCAGACGTTGAGTGCGCGGGTATTCGCCGTGTTCGCTGATGAAATTCAGCAGTTCGACGTAGGTCTTGCTGCTCTGGCGTAATGCCGCTTCACGCAAGGTCAAGCGCTGACGTTCGTCCTGCATGGTCTGCAACAAGCGCTGATGGATGGCGCAGAGGTATTCGGCGCTCTCCTCCGGCTGATTCAGACGCAAGTGCAGATCCGCCAGGTTGTGGTGGGAGATGACGCAAGCCGCCACCGCTTCGTCGGCATCCGCCCAACGTTCGAACAACACTTGCGCGAGGGCCAGGGCTTGCAGGTAAGCCTCACGGGCGTCGATCAGTTCGCCGAGCATGAAGCAGCGATTGGCCCGTTCGATCGTGCGTTTCCAGTGCTCCATGGTGAGCCTCCAAAGCGGTTGCGGGGTTTACACGCCGCCGGCGGTGAGTTTCTCGGGGTTGAGCAACTCTTCCAGTTGGCTGCGTGACAGGTCGGTGTGTTCCAGGGCGACGTCGATCACCGCGCGGCCTTCCTTGTAAGCCTGCTTGGCGATTTCGGCAGCCTTCTGGTAACCGATGATCGGGTTCAGTGCGGTGACCAGAATCGGGTTGCGTGACAGCGCTTCTTTCAAGCGCGATTCATTGACCTTGAAGCTGGCGATGGCTTTGTCGCCGAGCAAGCGGCTGGAATTGGCCAGCAGCTCGATACTGCTCAGCAGGTTCTGCGCGATGATCGGCAGCATCACGTTCAGTTCGAAGTTGCCCGACTGGCCGGCGATGGTGATCACCGAATCGTTGCCGATCACTTGTGCGGCAACCATGGCAGTGGCTTCCGGGATCACCGGATTGACTTTGCCCGGCATGATCGACGAGCCCGGTTGCAGGGCTTCGAGTTCGATTTCGCCGAGGCCGGCGAGCGGGCCTGAGTTCATCCAGCGCAGGTCGTTGGCGATTTTCATCAGCGACACCGCGGTGGCCTTGAGCTGGCCGGAGACGGCGACGGCGGTGTCCTGCGAGCCGATCAGCGCAAACAGGTCCGTGCCCGGAGTGAATTGCACGTCGGCCAACTGGCTCAAATGACGGCTGAATCGAGCGGCGAACTCAGGATGCGCGTTGATCCCGGTGCCGACCGCCGTGCCACCCTGCGCCAGGGATTGCAGACTCGGCAGCAAATCCTGCAGATGACTGATATTGGCTTTGAGCTGCTGCGCCCAACCGTTCAGCACCTGGCTCATGCGCACCGGCATCGCATCCATCAAATGCGTGCGGCCGGTTTTGACGTGGTGATGTACGTGCGTGGCTTTTTGCTCGATCACTTGCACCAGGTGCAGCAGCGCCGGCAGCAGTTGCTCGTGCAAGGCCAGCGCAGCGCTGACGTGAATGGTGGTCGGGATGATGTCGTTGCTGCTCTGGCCGCAGTTGACGTGATCGTTGGCGTTCACCGGCTCACCCAGCAGACGGCTGGCCAGGGTGGCGATCACTTCGTTGGCGTTCATGTTCGAGCTGGTGCCGGAACCGGTCTGGAAGATATCCACCGGGAAATGCGGCATGAAGTCGCCTTCGAGCAGGCCTTGCGCGGCGTCGCTGATGGCTTTGCCCTGGGCGGCGCTGATCTGGTTGAGTTCAACGTTGGCGCGGGCGGCGGCGGCTTTGGCGAGGATCAGCGCGCGAATGAATTGCGTCGGCATCGGTTTGCCGCTGATCGGGAAGTTATCCACCGCGCGCTGGGTTTGCGCGCCGTAGAGAGCGTCCACCGGCACCTGCAGTTCGCCCATGCTGTCGCGCTCAATACGTGTCTTGGTCATCTGAAAATCCTTGCACCAGTTCAATAAGAGGAATCGAGGGCAGCAGTTCGCAGGTAGCGAGCTGCCAGGTGTAGCGTTGCCAGCGCTGGAGCCGGCATTTGCACAGGGACAGGCGCTCCATTTCACGCAGCGGGCGCCAGGCTTGATCGAGACAGAAGCTGCGCCAGTGCCACGGCAACGCGATGTCGGTGGCCGTGTCGAGCAGCAGACGGAAGGAGGTTTCAGCGATGGTCCAGGGAGAAGTCGCCGTACAACAGGCCAGATACCGGCCTTCGGCCAGATAGTGTTCGATCAGGCGCGGTTCGTCGGGATCCATCGCGCAACGGATCTGGCGACTCATCCAGCGCCAGCTTTCGAGGTACGGCTGCTCGTGCAAGGCAGAACTCATGATCCGGGGCTCATCCGATAATGAGATTTATTATTAGATGATAATGAGAACCAAAACAAGAGCGCCGAACTCTGCATATCTCATTGTGGGAGCGAGCCTGCTCGCGAAGGCGTCGTGTCAGTCAGCACTGCGATCGGCAGTTAAATCGCTTTCGCGAGCAGGCTCGCTCCCACATGGTTTTGTGTGGAACCAATAAAAAAGGCGCGCCACCCGTTGAGGTGGCGCGCCTTATCTTGTGACGGCTGAGGCTTAGCTGCCCGCGACGGTCATCCGCTCGATCAACACCGAACCCGTGCGAATGTTGCTGCGCAGTTCCAGATCATTACCGACCGCGACGATCTGCTTGAACATGTCACGCATGTTGCCGGCGATAGTGACTTCCTGCACCGCGAACTGGATTTCGCCATTCTCGACCCAGAAACCCGCCGCCCCGCGCGAATAGTCGCCGGTGACCATGTTCAAGCCATGGCCCATCAATTCGGTGACCAGCAAGCCACGGCCCATACGCTTCAACAGTGCAGCCTGATCTTCATCGCCATGGGTGACGAACAAGTTGTGTACGCCGCCAGCGTTGGCCGTGCTCGGCATACCGAGCTTGCGTCCGGAGTACGTGCCGAGGATGTACGACACCAACTCGCCTTTTTCGACGAACGGTTTGGCATACGTAGCCAGACCATCACCGTCGTACGAAGCACTGCCCATCGCGCGCATCAGGTGCGGACGCTCATCGATGGTCAGCCATTCCGGGAACAGCTTCTGCCCCAGGGTGCCTTCAAGGAATGACGACTTGCGATACAGGCTGCCGCCGGACACCGCCGAGAGGAAACTGCCGAACAGACCACCAGCCAGTTCGGCAGAAAACAGCACCGGCACTTCGCAGGTCGGCACCGGACGCGCACCCAGACGGCTTGCCGCCCGCTGCGCAGCACGTTGGCCGATGCTCACCGGATCAGCCAGCAAAGTGCCCTGACGGTTCACGTCATACCAGTAATCGCGCTGCATCTGGCCATCAGCCTCGGCAATCATCACGCAACTCAGGCTGTGCCGGGTCGATGCGTAGCCACCAATGAAACCGTGGCTGTTGCCGTACACGCGGCAGCCCTGATGAGTGCTGAGCGTGGTGCCGTCGGCGTTCTTGATCCGCGCATCGGCGTCGAAAGCCGCTGCCTCACAGAGCAAGGCCTTCTCGATGGCCTGCTCCGGGGTGATGTCCCACTCGTGGAACAGATCGAAATCATGCTGTTCCTTGGCCATCAACGCCGCGTCGGCCAGACCCGAGGCCTCGTCTTCGGAGGTGTGTTTAGCAATGGCCAGAGCTGCAGCAACGGTCTCGCGAATCGCCTCCGGGCCGGTCGCCGAGGTGCTGGCCGAGCCTTTGCGCTGGCCCACATACAATGTGATGCCAAAGCCCTGATCGCGGTTGAACTCGACCGTTTCGACTTCGCGCTGGCGCACCGATGTCGACAGGCCCTGCTCCAGCGACACCGCGACTTCGCAGGCACTGGCACCCTGACGCTTGGCTTCGGCGATGATCTGCTCGACTTGCTCCTGCAGTGCCGGCAATGCCTGCGGGCCGACGCTTTGAACTGCACTCATGCTCATCTCCACTCAAATTCTGCTTTCGGCTGGGGTCATCGAGCGACCGGGCCGGACAAGCGGCCCCCGACTGGTTATCATGGCGGCGTTTCTTTGCGGACTGCCACCATGGTTGATTCTTACGACGACTCCCTCGATACGGGAGAAAAAAGCAAATCTCAGGTCAAACGCGAGCTGCATGCTCTGGTTGACCTCGGCGAGCGCCTGACCACACTCAAGCCAGACTTGATCGCAAAACTGCCGCTGACCGACGCCATGCGCCGGGCTTTGGCCGATGCGCCCAAGCACACCGCGAACATCGCGCGTAAACGGCACTTGCAGTTCATCGGCAAACTGATGCGCGATCAGGACACTGACGCGATTCTCACGCTGCTCGATCAACTCGATGCCTCGACTCGTCAGTACAACGAGCGTTTCCACAATCTCGAACGCTGGCGTGATCGCCTGATCGCAGGCGACGATGCCGTGCTGGAGAAATTCGTCGTCGAGTACCCGGACGCCGATCGCCAGCAACTGCGTTCCCTGATCCGTCAGGCTCAGCACGAGGTTGCGCAAAACAAACCTCCTGCTTCCAGCCGCAAGATCTTCAAGTACATCCGTGAGCTGGACGAGACTCAACGCGGTCTGCGTTGATATCTCGCCACGTGTAGGAGCTGCCGCAGGCTGCGATCTTTTGGCTTTGGTTGTTACAAGCAAGATCAAAAGATCGAAGCCTTCGGCAGCACCTATAGCTGGTTTACTTATGCGCCCGTGCCACCCACGGTGATCGCATCGATCTTCAACGTCGGCTGACCGACGCCTACCGGCACCGATTGTCCATCCTTGCCGCACGTACCCACACCGCTGTCCAGCGCCAGATCGTTACCGACCATCGACACCCGGCTCATCGCCTCAGGGCCGTTGCCGATCAATGTCGCGCCTTTGACCGGTGCGGTGATCTTGCCGTCTTCGATCAGGTACGCCTCGCTGGTGGAGAAGACGAACTTGCCGCTGGTGATGTCGACCTGACCACCGCCGAGGTTGGCGCAGTAGATGCCCTTCTTCACCGAGGCGATGATTTCCGCCGGATCGCTTTCGCCGCCGAGCATGTAAGTGTTGGTCATGCGTGGCATCGGCAGGTGAGCGTAAGACTCACGACGGCCGTTGCCGGTGCGGGCCACACCCATCAGGCGCGCGTTGAGCTTGTCCTGCATGTAGCCTTTGAGTACGCCGTTTTCGATCAGCGTGGTGCACTCGGTCGGTGTGCCTTCGTCGTCGACGCTGAGCGAACCGCGGCGGCCAGACAATGTGCCGTCATCGACGATGGTGCAGAGTTTCGACGCAACCATTTCACCCATGCGCCCGCTATAGGCGGAACTGCCCTTGCGGTTGAAATCGCCTTCCAGACCATGACCAACCGCTTCGTGCAACAGCACGCCGGACCAGCCAGAACCCAATACCACCGGCAAGGTGCCGGCCGGCGCCGGAATCGCTTCCAGATTCACCAGCGCCTGGCGCAGAGCTTCACGGGCATAACCCATGGCGCGGTCTTCGGCGAGGAAATAACGATAGTCGGTACGCCCTCCTCCGCCATGCCCGCCGCGCTCGCGACGGCCATTCTGCTCAACAATCACGCTGACGTTGAAGCGCACCAGTGGCCGTACATCCGCCGCCAGCCCGCCATCGGTGGACGCGACCAGAATCCGCTCCCACACACCCGCCATGCTGACGCTGACCTGCTGGATACGCGGGTCGAGTGCGCGTGTGGCTACATCGATGCGCTTGAGCAGTTCGACTTTCTCGGCACGGCTCAATACTTCCAGCGGGTTATCCGGCGCGTACAGTTGCGCGACGTCTTGAGTGGTGAACGCCTGCACCGTGCCGTTCTGCCCGGCGCGGGAGATCGAACGCGCGGCACGGGCCGCTGCGCCGAGGGCCTCGAGGGTGATCGCGTTGCTGTAGGCAAAACCGGTCTTTTCACCGGACTGCGCGCGGACGCCGACACCTTGGTCGAGGTTGAAGCTGCCTTCTTTGACGATGCCGTCTTCCAGCGCCCAGGACTCGGATATCTGGCCCTGGAAATACAGGTCGGCGGCGTCGATGCCGGGGCCGGCAAGGTCGCCGAGCACGCCTTGCAGGCTCTCGATCGTCACGCCGCCGGGCGCCAACAGGTGATCACTGACTGAGGACAACAACTCGCTCATAGGTTTACGCCTTAAATTCGTGTTCTGAAGCAGGCCGCTGTGCGCCCTGCGAGAAAAACCGCCGATGGCTCACCACCGGCATTCGCGCCCTGATGGACGCTTGTTCATGGCTATCGCGCTCGGCCAACAACACCGCTTCGCCTTGATCCTGACTCGCCAGCACACGACCCCAGGGGTCGATGATTGCCGCATGGCCGAAGGTTTCCCGCGGTCCCGGATGGGTTCCGCCCTGCGCTGCGGCGAGCACATAACACTGCGTCTCGATGGCGCGCGCGCGAATCAGCACATCCCAATGCGCTGCGCCGGTTACTGCGGTGAAGGCTGACGGTGCAGTGATCAACTCGGCACCGGCAGCACGCAATTCGCTGTACAGCTCGGGAAAGCGCAAGTCGTAACACACGGTCAAACCGACTCGCCCCACCGGCGTGTCGGCAACGACGACGCCACTGCCATAAGCATAGTCATCGGATTCGCGATAACGGCCGCGATTGTCCGCCACATCGACATCGAACAGATGCAGCTTGTCATAGCGTGCAACGATTTCGCCCTGATCATCGAACAGCAGCGAGCAGGCATTGGCCTTGGCCGTCGGCTGATCCACCGGCGGCAACGGCAAGGTGCCAGCCACTATCCATAACTTGAGGTCGCGGGCGGTCTGTTTCAACCATGGCAGGATCGGTCCTTCGCCCATTGCTTCGGCACGGCCGATGTCAGCGATATCGCGACGGCCCATAGCGGCGAAGTTTTCCGGTAGCACCGCCAGCTTCGCACCGCCGGCAGCAGCTTGTTCGAGCAGGCGCCGGGCCTGGGCCAGATTGGCCAGCACGTCGCTCTGGCTGACCATTTGAATCACCGCTAAAGACATGGCCACTCCTCGGGATCTGCACATAACCGTGTAGGAGCTGCCGCCGGCTGCGATCTTTTGATCTAGATTTTAAAAAACAAAATCAAAAGATCGCAGCCTGCGGCAGCTCCTGCATCGGGAATAGAGTCATGCTACTCAAAAAGGCTTGTCGAAGGTGATTTTCGGCTCTTTCCATGGGCCTTTGACGGTGTATTTCACACTGGCGAAGCGCGCCACGCGGTCACCGATCAGCTTGTCGATCAGGAACAACGCGCCGCCGACCGCCGGCGCACCGACGATCAGCGCCGCAATCGGCAGGTTGTTGGTCACCGGCAAGGTCACCAGCAACTTGGCATCGACCTTGTCACCGACCAGGTCCAGCGTACCGTCCAGCTCAAGGTTGCTCGATGGGCCGGTCAGGCGAATGGGTTCACGGGTGACATACACACCATTATTCGCCACCAGCAGACCTTTGACCCGGTCGTAGCTCAAGCCTTTGCCGAACAGATCGGAGAAGTCCAGACGCAGACGCCGGCCGATGGAGTTGAAGTTAAGCAGGCCAAATACTCGCAACGCCTGCGCGCCGCCCTCCACTTCAACAAACTGACCTTTGTTCAACGACGCATCGAGCGTGCCGGAGAAGCGCTTGGTCGCCAGCCAGGCCGGCGAGCCCGGCCAACGGCCGTCGACGTCCATATGAAATTCTTCGCTGGTCACGCTCGGCGCAAAGCCCCAGCCCTTGAGCACATCGGCGAGGTTCTTGCCGCCAATCCGGCCTTTGAACCAGCTATTGGTCGCCCCCGGCGCGCCTTCCCAACCGCCGTTGCCCTGCAACAGGATGCCCTTGAGGCCCATGTCGAGGTTATTCAGCGCAATGCCTTTGGCGGTCGGGCGTACCTTGAGCGACCAGCCGCCAACCAGGTCCGGCCCGAGAAACAGTTGATTGATGGTGATATCCAGCGCCGGAATCTTCGTCGGATCAACCGACACCAATGGGTCTGGCGAATTCTCGTCAGCCTGCACCGTCGGGTCCGGCGCCGGCAGTTTCACGTATTGCAGATTGACCGCAAGCGGCACGCCCTTGGCGTCCGGCAGGCTCGCCGAGCCTTTGGCCTGCTGACTGTCGAGGGCCAGATTCCACGCGCCCGGCTTGCGGTTGACCTGAACCGACGCCTGATCCAGCGTTGTTCCGAATGCGGTGAGCTTGCCGACTTTGAAATCAGCGCTGTTGAGCAGTTGCTTGGCGCTGCCGCCCGGATCCTGCCCAGCGTATTTGTTGACCAGATCCTGCCACGGCGCGACGTCCAGTTCCGAGAGCACCCCGCGAATCCGCAAGCCTTTGGCGCCCGGCAGCACCGCTTCGCCGGCACCGAGGAACAATTCGCCACGGCCCTCGGCAAAATTGCTTGGCGGTGCGGCGAAGGTGAAGTTGGCCAACTGGTCGTAATTGACCCAATACCGCCGTTCCTGCCCCTGCAGCGTCATACGGAACACGGTATCGCGCCCGACATCCGCCGCCATGCCGAAGGGTGCCGGCAGATCTACCGCCACGCCTTTCATGCTGGAGCTGACCAGCAACTGGCTGTCGGCGCCGTCCAGATTCAATTGCAATTGATAGGGAATGGTCCCGGAAACCGGCAAGGGTTGCGTCACGCCCAGCCAGTCGGTGAGTTTCTTCACTTCGACCTGTCCGGATGCGGCGACCCGGGTCTTGAGCTTGCCGGGACTGCCATCGGCGAATATCTGTGCGGTCACGGGTTTGTCGAACGCCCGCGCGGCGATGTTCTGCCCGCTGAGTCCTTTGGCGCTGTCAAAACGGAAATCGCCTTTGAGTTGCGTCAGCTCCAGCTTCGGCTCAGCCAGTTTCAGTCGCGCATTGGCGGTTTTGAAGTCGACGAGGATTTTCGGCTGGTCGCCGCCCTTGTCCAGCGGGATATCGAGCTTGAGCTTGCCTTGCAGATCCCCCGCGCCTTCCCATCCGGCAAAGGTCTCACCGGTGCCGATCGGTGCGTCCTGAAGAATTTTCAGCCCATCACCGAGACCGCCGGCAAAGCCGCCATCAAGGTACATGTGCGTGTGCTGCCCGGCCGGCACATGGGGAATATTAACGAAGACATCGCTGACCTGAGTGTCGAGCAACTGGCCCTTGTCGGCCACGATCCGCACGCCACTGTCTTCGATGAACACGTCGCCACTGACTTTACTCACGTGCGGCCAGCCCGGCTGGAAGGCCAATTCGGCATCGTGGACCTTGAAGAACAGACTGATGCTGCGATCAGCCTCCCCGGCATTTTTGCTCAGTGAGCCCTGATACTGGAAGAACCCCTGATCCACTGCACCTTTGAGGATCGCCGTACGCAGCCACTCGTCGAGCGCCGGGCTAAGGACTTCGGGCAAATACTTGGCCGTGTAGCGACCGTCGCCATCGACCAGGCCGACCCGCAGGTCCATGTAGTCTTCCTGGCTATGGTCGAAATGCAGGCGAATCAGGAAGTCGCCGGCAATCTTGCCCTCCTCGCCGAGCACTTTCAGGTACGGAGCGATCAGGGTGAAACCGTCTTTGTCGAGCTTCCAGGTCAGCCGCGCATTGGCCTGAATGTACTGCCATGGCTTGGCGAAAATCGGGTCGAGGTGCAGGACAAAATCCTTGCTGTCCATGCGCAACTCGCCACCGTCGAGGTTGCCGCTGAGGCTACCGCTGACGTTTCGAGCTGCCGGAGCGCCGTGATAGGCGTCGAAACCGACGTTATCCAGATTGGTGGCGAAACTGAATTTGCTGCCATCGGTGGCGTTGGGGCGGAAATCCAGTAGCACGTTGCGCAGACCACCGGTGACTTTCAGATGCTCGACGGCCGTGGCGAACCCTTGTGGCAGTGGCCCCAAGGCATTCAGCAGCGGAGTGATCGGGGTCAGGTCGAGACGATCTGCCTGCAGATGCCAGAGCTCATCGACCTTGTCGGTCGCCCGCGTCTGTCTCACTTGTACATGCGACTCCCAGCGGTTTTCGCCGAAATTCATCGCCAACGAGTCGAGGGTGAGGATCGCGCCCTCGGCGCCGATCTCGTAATACGCGTTGAGCGCCAGATTATTGATCTGAATTGGCTTGCGGTCGGCATAGGCGCCGGTCAGTTGCGGCGCGTTCAAACGCAGCGCTGCGCTTTGCAGCGTACCTTTGGCCCAATTGACCCAGAGTTCGCCGCCGGCCTTGATCTCGGAAAAATTCCACTGCTGGGTAAGGCGTTCCGGCAGCCACTTCGACCAGTCGCTTTGCGGCAGGCTGGCGTAACCGTCCACCACACTGTCCTGCCATTGCTCGGGGCGAATCCGCGTGCGCAGACTCAGTGCAACGGGCTGACCATCCGGCAAGGTCAAACGCGCATCGAGCCGTTGACGACTGGCGCCGGTTTTCAGATTGAGGCCGACATAGGTGAGGGTCAGTGGCGCGTGATCCAGCGGCTGCAAGGTCACCTGACTGTCGAGCACCGACAGTTGCTGAATCATTTGCGAGCGATTGAACAACTGCTGCGGATCGAGCGGCTGATCGTTCTGCACCGGCAAGCCTTCCAGCGCCCAACTGCCGTCTTCGGCTTCCTTGAGGCTGATTTTCAGGCCATTGAGTTCAAGGTGGGCAATGCGCACTTCGCGCGCCAACAGGCTGGCCCACAGATCCGGTACCGCCCGCACCCGATCCAGACGCAGCGCATTGGCACCGTCGCCGACCATCACGTCATGAGCCAGCAGGATCGGCGCAAAGCCGCTCCAGTTACCTTCCAGTTCGCCGATCTGCAACGGCATACCAAGGGCGGCACTGGCCTTGTCTTCAATGTCGGCGCGATATTCGGCCACCAGCGGGGTCAGCTCACGACCGAGACTGACGTACAACGCCATCAACACCAGAACCAACGCGCACAGGCCCAGCCCCCAGCGGGTGAGTGTGGCCAGAATGCGTGTCAGACGCTCCATGTCAGTTGGCTCCCATGGCAAAAATACTGCGAAAAGCTGAGGCCAGCCGCGGTGGAATAAAAGTGACGCAGGGGATCAGAGCAGCACCACGTCATATTGTTCCTGGGAATACATGGTTTCCACCTGGAAGCGGATGGTGCGACCGATAAACCCTTCAAGCTCGGCGACATTACCGGATTCTTCGTCGAGCAAACGGTCGACGACTTTCTGGTTCGCCAGCACTCGATACCCCTCGGCCTGATAGGCGCGGGCTTCACGCAGGATCTCGCGGAAGATCTCGTAACAGATGGTTTCCGCAGTCTTGAGCTTGCCGCGCCCCTGACAACTGCTGCACGGTTCACACAGCACTTGCTCGAGACTTTCCCGGGTACGCTTGCGGGTCATCTGCACCAGACCCAACTCGGTAATACCGATGATGTTGGTCTTGGCGTGATCACGCTCCAGTTGCTTTTCCAGAGTGCGCAATACCTGGCGCTGGTGTTCTTCATCTTCCATGTCGATGAAGTCGATGATGATGATCCCGCCCAGATTGCGCAGGCGCATTTGCCGGGCAATCGCGGTGGCCGCTTCGAGATTGGTCTTGAAGATGGTTTCTTCGAGGTTGCGGTGACCGACGAAAGCCCCGGTGTTCACATCGATGGTGGTCATGGCTTCCGCCGGATCCACCACCAGATAACCACCGGATTTGAGCGGCACCTTGCGTTCGAGGGCTTTCTGGATTTCGTCTTCGACGCCATACAGGTCGAAAATTGGTCGCTCGCCCGGGTAATGTTCCAGACGATCGGCGATTTCCGGCATCAGTTCGGCGACGAATTGCGTGGTTTTCTGGAAGGTTTCCCGGGAATCGATGCGAATTTTCTCGATTTTCGGGTTAACCAGATCACGCAAGGTACGCAACGCCAGACCGAGGTCTTCGTAAATCACGCTCGGCGCGGCGATGGTTTTGATCTGTTCGTTGATCTGATCCCACAGGCGCCGCAGGTAACGGATGTCCATGAGGATTTCATCGGCACCAGCGCCTTCGGCGGCAGTGCGCAGGATGAAACCGCCGGCCTCCTTGATCCCTTCCTTGGCCACGCAATCGCTGACCACCTGCTTGAGGCGCTCGCGCTCGGCTTCATCTTCGATTTTCAGGGAAATGCCGACGTGGGCGGTGCGCGGCATGTACACCAGGTAACGCGATGGGATCGATAACTGCGTGGTCAACCGCGCGCCTTTGGAGCCGATCGGGTCCTTGGTGACCTGCACCACCAGACTTTGGCCTTCGTGCACCAGCGCGCTGATGCTTTCCACCGCCGGGCCTTCGCGCAGGGAGATTTCTGCGGCATGAATGAACGCGGCGCGATCCAGTCCGATGTCGACGAAAGCGGCTTGCATACCCGGCAGCACGCGGACGATCTTGCCTTTATAGATGTTGCCGACGATCCCGCGTTTTTGCGTGCGCTCAACGTGCACTTCTTGCAGCACACCGTTTTCGACCACCGCCACGCGCGACTCCATCGGCGTGATGTTGATCAGAATCTCTTCACTCATGGCAGGATCTCGTTCAGGCGTGTTCACGATAATGGCCGCATCTGGATGGGTACGACGCTTATGGCGCGTTCAGGTTTTGCCAACAGGGTATGCCGAAATGGCCTAACAGTTCTGCGGTTTCGCAAACAGGCAACCCGACCACCGCCGAGTAACTGCCATTGAGGCCCGCGACAAATACCGCGCCAAGCCCCTGAATGCCATAACCGCCGGCCTTGTCCCGTGGCTCGCCACTGGCCCAGTAAGCGGCAGCTTCTTCAATACTGATCGCGCGGAACCGCACCAGACTGCGCACCACCCGCGACTCGCAGCGCTCGCCTTCGAGCACGGCAATGGCGGTCAGCACTTCATGCTCCTTGCCGGACAACATCATCAGCATGGCGCATGCATCGGCTTCGTCCACCGGTTTGCCAAGAATTTTGCCGTCCAGCACCACGGCGGTGTCGGCACCCAGCACGCAGCACGGCTGAGCGGACACGACCGTGCGGCGTCCGGCCTCGGCTTTGCCGCGCGCCAGACGCTCGACATAGGCCGAGGGCGATTCTTCGGGTATTGGGGTTTCGTCGATGTCCGCACTGATGGCGGAGAACGGAACGCCGATCTGCGTGAGCAGTTCACGTCGACGCGGCGATCCGGAGGCGAGGTAAAGCGGCTTCATCAAAACATCTCCCTGTTCAGTGCCCAGCTTCACCGGCTCAATTGATTTTGTAGCGTCGGCGCAATCCGCGTAGGGCAAAGCTGACCCAAGGCCAGAGCAAGGCACTGACGAGCGCCGGCAGTACCAGCGCCAGGGTTGGTTGACGGTTACCGGTCAAGGCACTGAGCCACAACTGCACCAGTTGCGCGAGGCCGAAAATCACCAGGATCACCAGGCATTGCTGCCACATCGGGAACATTCGCAGGCGTTGCTGCAATGACAGCACGAGGAAGGTAATCAGGGTCAGGATCAGCGCGTTCTGACCGAGCAGATCACCCTGCAGCACGTCTTCGGCCAGGCCCAGGCAAAACGCTGTGACCATGCCGACTGTATGCGGCATATACAAAGCCCAGAATGTCAGGAGCAAGGCCAGCCATAACGGACGCAGGATCTCCATGAAAATCGGTAATGGCGACACGCTCAGGAGTATGCCGACAACAAAGGTCAGCCAGACAATCCAGCCATTACGCGACGCAGTGGCCCCGACCATTATTCTTGTCTCCCGGTTGTCGCTGGTGCATTGACTGGCGGTTTGGCCGCAGGTCGCGCAGCAGGCTGGGCAGCTGGAGGTTTGGCCGCCGCTGGCGTCGCTGCCGGTGGCTTGGCAGCCGCGGGCGGTTTGCTTGCAGCAGGTTTGGCCGGTGCGGAGCCAACGGCAGCGGCCGGTGCGGCAGGCGTCGCGGGCGTCGCAGCCGCCGCAGCAGGCGGGGTCACGGTTTTCGGCACGGTCGCCGGAATAATCGGGCCGCCGCCAAAGGCATCAAGACTTTCCTGGGCTTGCGCCGCATCGTTGGCTCGCTCTTCGGCGGTACGGCTGTCGCTGAACACCAGCAACATGTAGCGGCTGCGATTGAGTGCGGCGGTCGGCACGGCGCGGACGATGGCAAACGGCTGACCGGAATCGTGGATCACTTCCTTCACCGTCGCGACCGGATAGCCAGCCGGGAAGCGCTGACCAAGGCCGGAGCTGACCAGCAGATCGCCTTCCTTGATGTCCGCCGTGTCGGCGACATGACGCAATTCCAGGCGCTCCGGGTTGCCGGTGCCGCTGGCAATGGCCCGCAGCCCGTTGCGATTGACCTGTACGGGAATGCTGTGTGTGCTGTCAGTAAGCAGCAAGACACGCGAGGTGTAAGGCATCAACTCGACCACCTGACCCATCAAGCCGCGTGCATCGAGCACTGGCTGACCGAGCACCACGCCATCACGCTCACCTTTATTGATGATGATGCGATGGGTGAACGGGTTGGGGTCCATGCCGATCAACTCGGCCACTTCGACCTTTTCGTTGACCAGTGCAGAAGAATTGAGCAACTCGCGCAGCCGAACGTTCTGCTCGGTGAGGGCGGCAAGCTTTTGCATGCGACCCTGCAGCAGCAGGTTTTCGGTCTTGAGTTTTTCGTTTTCGGCGACAAGCTCGGTGCGGCTGCCGAACTGGCTGGCGACACCTTCCCACAAGCGACCGGGCAGGTCTGTGATCCAGTAGGCATCCATCAGCACCAGCGACGCTTGTTTGCGCGCAGGCTTGAGCAGATCAAAGCGGGCATCGACCACCATCAGCGCGATCGATAGCACGGCCAGCACCAACAGGCGCACGCCCAACGAAGGGCCCTTGGCGAAAAGCGGTTTAATAAGCCGCTCCTCCCAGGCAAATGTTCTGTTTATTCATACGGCATCAAACCGGCCTGGATGAAGACTGACAGAAGATAAACGCCAACAGGCAGCACTGCAAAGTGCTGCCTGCGCGCTCACCCACGTATTGCACCCGGCGACTTATTCGCTCGAGAGCAGGTCCATGGTGTGCTTATCCATCATTTCCAATGCACGGCCACCGCCGCGAGCCACACAGGTCAGCGGATCTTCGGCAACGATCACTGGCAGACCGGTTTCCTGGGCCAGCAACTTGTCGAGGTCACGCAGCAGCGCGCCACCACCGGTCAGCACCAGGCCACGCTCGGCGATGTCGGAAGCCAGTTCCGGCGGCGATTGCTCCAGGGCACTTTTCACAGCCTGAACGATGGTAGCCAGGGACTCTTGCAGAGCTTCCAGCACTTCGTTGGAGTTCAGGGTGAATGCGCGTGGAACGCCTTCGGCCAGGTTGCGACCACGAACGTCGACTTCGCGAACTTCGCCGCCCGGGTAGGCCGTACCGATTTCCTGTTTGATGCGCTCAGCGGTCGATTCACCGATCAGGCTGCCGTAGTTACGACGCACGTAAGTGATGATCGCTTCGTCGAAGCGGTCGCCGCCCACGCGGACGGATTCGGCATAGACCACACCGTTCAGGGAGATCAGTGCGATTTCAGTGGTACCACCACCGATATCCACGACCATCGAACCGCGCGCTTCTTCGACCGGCAGGCCGGCACCGATCGCAGCGGCCATTGGCTCTTCGATCAGAAACACTTCACGGGCACCGGCACCAAGGGCCGATTCACGGATGGCGCGACGCTCAACCTGGGTGGATTTGCATGGAACGCAGATCAGCACACGAGGGCTAGGCTGCAGAAAGCTGTTTTCGTGAACCTTGTTAATGAAGTACTGCAGCATCTTTTCGCAAACGCTGAAGTCGGCGATCACGCCGTCTTTCATCGGACGAATGGCAGCAATGTTGCCCGGCGTACGGCCGAGCATGCGCTTGGCCTCGGTGCCGACAGCAACGACACTTTTCTGGTTACCGTGTGTCCGAATGGCCACAACCGATGGCTCATTCAGGACGATACCGCGCTCGCGCACGTAAATAAGGGTGTTGGCAGTGCCCAGGTCAATGGAAAGATCGCTGGAAAACATGCCACGCAGTTTCTTGAACATGGGAAAGGGACCCTAGGCAACGCGTGGGTAAAAAAGTGCGGCAAACTCTAACAACGACAGGGATTTTGGGCAAGGCGCCAATATGTTAAATTGGCCGCTTTTCTGTGCACCAAGCCCCACAATCGCGGCCTTATGACCGTAGAAGTGCGGTAGTGTTCCGACAATCTAACACACGGACGCCGTCCGTTCTGTTTTCCACAGGAGAATCCCGATGGCGCTAGAACGCTCCGACGTGGAAAAAATCGCTCATTTGGCCTGCCTTGGCCTTAATGATGCCGATCTTCCACACATTACTTCCGCCCTCAACAGCATTCTCGGTCTGGTCGACGAAATGCAGGCTGTTAATACCGACGGAATCGAGCCTCTGGCCCACCCGCTGGAAGCCAGTCAGCGCCTGCGCGCCGACGTTGTGACCGAGACCAATCACCGCGAGGCCTACCAGTCCATCGCACCAGCGGTCGAAAACGGCCTGTATCTGGTTCCGAAAGTCATCGACTAAAGGGAAAGAGCCTGCAATGCATCAAATGACTCTGGCCGAGATCGCCCGCGGTCTCGCCGATAAAAAGTTTTCCTCCGAAGAGCTGACCAAAGTCCTGCTGGCGCGCATCACCCAGCTCGATCCGCAGCTCAACAGTTTCATCAGCCTCACCGAAGAGCTGGCGCTCGAGCAGGCGAAAGCCGCCGATGCCCGCCGGGCCAACGGTGAGAGCGGCGCCCTGCTCGGTGCGCCGATCGCTCACAAAGACCTGTTCTGCACCCAGGGCATTCGCACCAGCTGCGGCTCGAAGATGCTCGACAACTTCAAAGCCCCGTACGACGCCACCGTGGTCGCGAAACTGGCGGCTGCCGGCGCCGTGACCTTGGGCAAGACCAACATGGACGAATTCGCCATGGGTTCGGCCAACGAGTCGAGCTGGTACGGCGCGGTGAAAAACCCATGGAACCTGGAACACGTGCCGGGCGGTTCGTCCGGCGGTTCGGCGGCGGCGGTTGCCGCTCGTCTATTGCCTGCAGCGACGGCCACCGACACCGGCGGTTCGATCCGTCAGCCCGCCGCGTTCACCAACCTCACCGGCCTGAAACCGACCTACGGTCGCGTTTCGCGCTGGGGCATGATCGCTTATGCCTCCAGCCTCGATCAGGGCGGCCCGTTGGCGCGCACTGCCGAAGACTGCGCGATTTTGTTGCAAGGTATGGCTGGCTTCGATCAGAACGATTCCACCAGCATCGATGAGCCAGTGCCGGATTACTCCGCCAGTCTCGGCGACTCGCTGCAAGGCCTGCGCATCGGTGTGCCGAAGGAGTACTTCAGCGCCGGTCTCGACCCGCGCATCGCCGAGCTGATCCAGAACAGCATCAAAGAGCTGCAGAAGCTCGGTGCCGTCATCAAGGAAATCAGCCTGCCGAACATGCAGCACGCGATTCCGGCGTACTACGTGATTGCGCCGGCAGAGGCCTCTTCGAACTTGTCGCGTTTCGACGGTGTGCGTTTCGGCCACCGCTGCGAGAACCCGGAAAACCTCATCGACCTGTACAAGCGCTCCCGTGGCGAAGGCTTCGGCCCTGAAGTGCAGCGCCGGATCATGGTCGGCGCCTACGCGCTGTCCGCCGGTTACTACGACGCCTACTACCTGAAAGCGCAGAAGATCCGTCGCCTGGTGAAGAACGACTTCATGGCTGCCTTTAATGAGGTCGACATCATCCTCGGCCCGACCACGCCGAACCCGGCCTGGAAACTCGGCGCCAAGAACAGCGACCCGGTCGCTGCCTATCTGGAAGACGTCTACACCATCACCGCCAACCTCGCGGGCCTGCCGGGCCTGTCGATGCCGGCCGGTTTTGTCGACGGTCTGCCGGTGGGCGTGCAATTGCTCGCGCCGTATTTCCAGGAAGGCCGTTTGCTCAATGTTGCGCACCAGTATCAGCTCAACACTGACTGGCACACCCGCACCCCAACCGGCTTCTGAGGAGACACACATGCAATGGGAAGTCGTGATCGGGCTGGAGATTCACACTCAGCTCACTACCCGGTCGAAAATCTTTTCCGGTAGTTCCACCACGTTCGGTTCCGAGCCGAACACTCAGGCCAGCCTGATCGACCTGGGCATGCCCGGCGTGTTGCCGGTGCTGAACCAGGAAGCGGTGCGTATGGCGGTGATGTTCGGTCTGGCGATTGACGCCGAGATCGGTCAGCACAACGTGTTCGCCCGTAAAAACTACTTCTACCCGGACCTGCCCAAGGGCTACCAGATCAGCCAGATGGAATTGCCGATCGTCGGCAAGGGCCACCTGGACATCGCTCTGGAAGACGGCACCGTTAAACGTGTCGGCATCACCCGCGCGCACCTGGAAGAAGACGCCGGCAAAAGCCTGCACGAAGAATTCAACGGCGCCACCGGCATCGACCTGAACCGTGCCGGCACGCCGCTGCTGGAAATCGTGTCCGAGCCGGACATGCGCAGCGCCAAGGAAGCCGTGGCTTACGTCAAGGCGATCCACGCACTGGTGCGTTACCTGGGCATCTGCGACGGCAACATGGCCGAAGGCTCGCTGCGTTGCGACTGCAACGTGTCGGTCCGTCCGAAAGGTCAGGTTGAGTTCGGCACCCGCTGCGAGATCAAGAACGTCAACTCGTTCCGCTTCATCGAGAAGGCGATCAACACCGAGATCCAGCGTCAGATCGAGCTGATCGAAGACGGCGGCAAAGTGATCCAGCAGACCCGTCTGTACGATCCAAACAAGGACGAAACCCGTCCGATGCGTTCGAAAGAGGAAGCCAACGACTACCGTTACTTCCCCGATCCGGACCTGCTGCCGGTGGTCATCGAAGAGTCGTTCCTCGGCGAAGTGCGCGCCACCCTGCCGGAACTGCCACCGCAGAAACGCGAGCGCTTCCAGAGCCAGTTCGGTCTGTCGGCCTACGACGCCAACGTGCTGGCCACCAGCCGTGAGCAAGCGGATTACTTCGAGAAAGTTGCAGCCATCGGCGGCGACGCCAAACTGGCGGCGAACTGGGTGATGGTCGAGTTGGGCAGCCTGCTCAACAAGCAAGGCCTGGACATCGACGAGTCGCCGGTTTCCGCTGAACTGTTGGGCGGCATGCTGCAGCGCATCAAGGACAACACCATCTCCGGCAAGATCGCCAAAGTGGTGTTCGAAGCGATGGCCAACGGTGAAGGCAGCGCGGACGAGATCATCGAGAAACGCGGCCTGAAGCAGGTTACCGACAGCGGCGCGATCTCGGCAGTGCTGGACGAAATGCTCGCAGCCAACGCCGAACAGGTTGAACAATACCGTGCGGCGGATGAAGCCAAACGCGGCAAGATGTTCGGCTTCTTTGTCGGTCAGGCGATGAAAGCGTCCAAAGGCAAAGCCAACCCGCAGCAAGTGAACGAACTGCTGAAAAGCAAGCTCGAAGGCTGACCACAATGGAGCCAGCAGTAGTTATTACTGGCTCCGATCCCTGTGGCGAGGGAGCTTGCTCCCGCTGGTCTGCGCAGCAGGCCCAAATCGGACAATGCATTCTTTCGGTAAGTATGCGTTTGCCGGGTTGCGACCGCTTCGCGGCCGAGCGGGAGCAAGCTCCCTCGCCACAATCAGTTTTGGGAACCTTTGAATGAAGCGTTTGTTCATCAGCTGCGCCCTGCTCTCTCTCCTGGCCGGTTGCGCCAGCACCGACACCATCGACCCGCACGGTTACGACCAGACCGGCGTCGCCTCTTATTACGGTGCCAAACACCACGGTAAACGCACCGCCAGTGGCGAGCCGTTCAACCAGAATTCTCTGACCGCCGCCCACCGCCAGCTACCCTTCGGCACGCGGGTGAAGGTCACCAACCTGAAAAACGACGAATCCGTCGTGGTCCGCATCAACGACCGCGGCCCGCATACCCGTGGGCGCCTGATCGACGTGTCCCGCGAAGCCGCCGAACAGCTCGGCATGCTGCGCAGCGGCACCGCGCGAGTTCGTGTGCAGGCCCTTGACTGATGGAGCGCTGACCATTTTCGGACTGACCGATTTACCCCTGATCAGCGTGATCGAATTGCTCGCAGGTCTGTGCCTGCTGATCTTCGGCGCCGAGCTGATGGTACGCGCGGCGGTACGTCTGGCGGCCCGTTTGCACGTACGGCCGCTGATCATCGGCCTGACCATCGTCGCCCTCGGCAGCAGCGCGCCGCAAATGGCCGTCAGCCTGCAAGCGGCGTTGGCGCATAACCCGGACATCGCCGTTGGCAGCGTGGTCGGCAGCAGCATCTTCAATATCCTCGTCACTCTCGGGCTTTCCGCGCTGGTCATTCCTCTACGCGTCTCGCGGCAACTGGTGCGCCTGGATATTCCGCTGATGATCGGTGCCAGCCTGCTGGTATTCGTGCTGGCATGGAATGAAGAAATCGGACGCGTCGACGGCATCCTGTTGTTGGCGGCTTTGGCGTTGTATCTCGGTTTGCTGTTTCGCCAGTCACGGCATTCGACGCGACCGCATTCAGAACAACCTGAAGCAGCACAGGCCTCCTGGTTCAGTAGCCTGCTGATGATCGTTATCGGTCTGGCGATGCTGGTGTTTGCCGGGCATCTGCTGCTGGGCGCCGCCGTCGTGGTGGCCACCGATCTTGGATTCTCCGAGCGGGTGATCGGCCTGACCGTGGTGGCCGTCGGCACTTCACTGCCAGAGCTTGCGACCTCATTGATCGCAGCTTTGCGCGGGCAACGGGATATTGCCGTCGGCAACGTAATCGGTGCCAACCTGTTCAACCTGCTCGGCGTGCTCGGCCTGACCGCACTGATCGCGCCGACGCCGCTGTCGGTATCTCCGAACGCGCTGGATTTCGACCTGCCGGTGATGCTCGGCGTCGCCGCGCTGTGCCTGCCGGTGTTCTATTCCGGCTACCGCGTGACGCGCGCCGAAGGTTTGCTGTTGCTCGGTTTGTACCTGGCGTACGGGTTGCACGTGGTGTCGTTCACCACCGGCATGCCACTGGCCGGCAAGCTTGAGCGGCTGATGCTGTTTTATGTCTTGCCGACGCTGTTGACGTTTTTGCTGTTCACGTCGATCCGCGCCTGGCGCCGCCAACACCACAAGAGTGATACGCCATGACCGAATCGAAGCAATCCGGGGTAGAAGTCCGCCGCCAGGTAATGGGCGATGCGTTTGTTGATCGGGCGCTGGGCAACGCCACCGAGTTCACCCAGCCGCTGCAGGATTTCGTCAATGAACACGCCTGGGGTGGCGTGTGGAATCGCGAAGGTCTACCGCTGAAAACCCGCAGCCTGATCACCCTCGCCGCGCTGACGGCGCTGAAGTGCCCGCAAGAGTTGAAAGGCCATGTGCGCGGCGCGCTGAACAATGGCTGCACGGTAGACGAGATCCGTGAAGCGTTGCTGCATTGCGCGGTATACGCCGGTGTGCCGGCGGCGATCGATGCGTTTCGCGCGGCGCAGGAAGTGATCGACAGTTACGAGAAAAGCTAAAAGATCGCAGCCTTCGGCAGTTCCTACAGGAGAGCGCATTCCCATGTTGGAGCTGCCGCAGGCAGCGATCTTTTGATCTTGCCTTTATATCCACCCACCCCACTGCAAAACAAAAATCCCGATATTGGTAGTAATCGCCGCCATCAACGTGGTCATCACGATAATCGCCGCCGCCAGCTCATGATTGCCCTGCGCCGCCCGGGCCATGACAAAACTCGCCGCCGCGGTCGGGCTGCCAAAGTACAGAAACAGAATCCCCAACTCCGCCCCGCGAAAGCCCCACAACCAGGCCCCCAGCGTTGCCAGCACCGGTAAACCGATCATCTTCACCAGGCTGGAACTGAGCGCCATGCTGCCGCTCTTGCGCAACGCCGCCAGCGACAACGTGCCGCCAATGCAGATCAGCGCCAGTGGCAAGGTGGTCTGCGCCAGATACTGACCGGAGGTCTCCAGCCAACCCGGCAAGCCAATTTTGAAATAGGCAAACGGCGCCGCCGCAATCACGCTGATGATCAGTGGATTGCTGAACACGCTTTTGCAGATGCTCCACGGATCGGACTTGATCACCGGGCTGTACACCGCCAGCACAATGGTCGATAGCGTGTTGTAAAACAGGATCACCAGCGCCGCGAGAATCGCCCCGAGGGAAATCCCGTAATCGCCGTACATGCTCGCCGCCAGTGCCAGACCGATCACCCCGTTGTTGCCGCGAAACGCGCCTTGGGTATAAATGCCGCGATCTTCACGCGGGCATTTGAAAATCGCCCAGCCCCAGGCCAGGGCAAAGCTCACCAGCGTGGCGAGGGAGAAGTAGATCAGCAGCGCCGGTTGCAGTGCGGCGTGCAGATCGGCATGCAGAATGCCGAGGAACAGCAGCGCCGGCATGGTGACGTTGAACACCAGCGACGAGGCCGTGTGGATAAAGTTGTCGTTGATCCAGTCGATGCGCTTGAGCAGCACACCGAGAAACAGCATGGCAAACACCGGCGCGGTGATATTCAGGGTTTCGAGGAAAATTGCCAGCATGCCGGGGAGCCTTGGGTGAGCGTCGTTAGGGGGCTAATGATAAGCCACTTTCACCCCGATCGTTCCCATGCTCTGCGAGGGAACGATCAACACTTGTGGCGAGGGAGCTTGCTCCCGCTGGGTCGCGAAGCGGCCCCAAAAGATGGGACTGCTACGCAGTCCAGCGGGAGCAAGCTCCCTCGCCACAGGGTCAAGTAATCGGCGCCGGGTTGAACAAGGTAATGTCGTTATGCAGTTTGTGCTTCTCCGCCCATGTCTGCTGCTTGCCGCTCGCCACATCCAGGTAATAGTGGAACAGCTCCCAACCCAACGCCTCGATGGTCGCCCGCCCCGTAGCAATCCGCCCGGCATCGATGTCGATCAGGTCCGGCCAGCGCTGTGCCAATTCCGTGCGCGTCGACACCTTCACCACCGGTGCCATCGCCAGACCATACGGCGTGCCACGCCCGGTAGTGAACACGTGCAGGTTCATCCCTGCCGCCAACTGCAACGTACCGCAGACAAAATCACTCGCCGGGGTCGCACAGAAAATCAAACCCTTCTGCTTGAAACGCTCACCCGGGCCGAGCACGCCATTGATCGCGCTGCTGCCGGATTTGACGATCGAGCCCAGCGACTTCTCGACAATGTTCGACAGCCCGCCCTTCTTGTTGCCCGGCGTGGTGTTGGCGCTGCGATCTGCTTCACCCTTGGCCAGGTAACGGTCGTACCAGTCCATCTCGCGCACCAGTTCCTCGGCGACGGTTTTGCTTTCGGCGCGTGAAGTCAGCAAGTAAATCGCATCGCGCACTTCGGTGACTTCAGAAAACATCACCGTCGCCCCCGCACGCAACAGCAAATCCGACGCATAACCCAACGCCGGGTTGGCGGTGATCCCGGAAAACGCATCGCTGCCGCCGCACTGCATGCCGAGGATCAGCTCGGACGCCGGCACGGTTTCGCGGCGGCGTTGATCAAGCTTCTTCAAACGGACTTCCGCCAGCGCCATGATCTGCTCGATCATCTCGGTGAAACCGTGACTGGCGTCCTGCAGGCGATACAGCCATGGATCGCTGAGATCCACCGACGCATCGTCCTCGTGCATCACCTGCCCGGCCTGCAATTTCTCGCAGCCCAGACTGATCACCAGCGCTTCACCACCGAGATTCGGATTGCGTGCCAGGTTGCGCACGGTACGAATCGGGATGTAGGCGTCGGTCGCCGTGATCGCTACACCGCAACCGTAACTGTGGGTCAGTGCCACCACGTCATCGACGTGGGGATACTTCGGCAGCAGCTCTTCCTTGATGCGTTTCACCGCGTGATCGAGCACGCCGGTGACGCATTGCACCGTGGTGGTAATCCCGAGAATGTTGCGCGTGCCGACGGTGCCGTCAGCGTTGCGGTAACCCTCGAAGGTGAAGCCTTCCAGCGGTGCCTGCGCGTCCGGCACGTCGGTGGACAGCGGCAGGCTGTCCAGCGGCGGCGCAGTCGGCATGCGCAGTTGATCTTCCTTGACCCAACTGCCGCGGCGGATCGGCTGCAAGGCGTAGCCGATCACCTGACCGTAGCGAATCACTTGGCCGCCCTCGGGTATGTCTTCGAGGGTGACCTTGTGGCTCTGCGGCACGAATTCCAGCGTCACCAGGCCATCGGCAAACTCAGTGCCGGCCGGTGCGCCCTGGTCGTTGACCACTACCACCACATTGTCCCGCTCGTGCAGGCGGATGTAGCGCGGCGAGTCGGAATGTTCAATCAACTGCATGACGCCGCTCCTCAGGAATGCGCTTGAGACAATTTGCCGGTGGCTTCAGCATCGCCATGGGTTGGCGGCTCTTTGAGTACCACACGTTTGATCGGGCCAACGATCACCAGATAGCTGAACACCGCGACCAGTGCGTTGGCACCGACGAACACCAGTGCCCATTTGAACGAGCCGGTGGAGCTGATGATGTAGCCAATCACGATCGGCGTGGTGATCGAAGCGATGTTGCCGAAGGTGTTGAACAGGCCACCGCTCAGACCGGCGATCTGTTTTGGCGAAGTGTCGGAGACCACCGCCCAGCCCAATGCGCCAACGCCTTTGCCAAAGAAGGCCAGGGCCATGAAGCCAACGACCATCCATTCCACATCAACATAGTTGCAGGCGACGATGCTGCTCGACACCAGCAGGCCAGCAATGATCGGAGCCTTGCGGGCGAAGGTCAGCGAATGCCCCTTGCGCAGCAGGTAATCGGAAATCACCCCGCCGAGCACACCGCCGATGAAGCCGCAGATCGCCGGCAACGAGGCAATGAAACCGGCCTTGAGAATGGTCATGCCACGCTCTTGCACCAGATACACCGGGAACCAGGTCAGGAAGAAATAAGTGATGCCGTTGATGCAGTACTGGCCCAGATACACGCCGAGCATCATGCGGTTGGTCAGCAACTGACGGATGTAATCCCACTTCGGACCGTCGGACTTTTTACCCTTCTGATCCATGTCGACCATGCCGCCGTTTTCAGCGATGTGGTTGAACTCAGCCTCGTTGATGCGCGGATGTTCACGCGGGCTGTAGATCACTTTCAGCCAGACCAGCGAGAAGATGATGCCGAGGATGCCCATGACAATGAACACGTGCTCCCAGCCAAAGCTGTAAACGATCCAGCCCATCAGCGGTGCAAACAACACGGTGGCAAAGTACTGCGCCGAGTTGAAGATCGCCGAAGCGGTGCCGCGTTCAGCGGTCGGGAACCACGCCGCGACAATGCGCGCGTTGCCGGGGAACGAAGGCGCTTCGGCCAGACCCACAAGGAAGCGCAGCATGAACAGCGCAACAATCGCTGTGGACATGCCGAACTCACCGACAAAGCCTTGCAGCACGGTGAACAGCGACCAGGTGAAGATGCTCAGTGCATAGACTTTTTTCGAGCCGAAGCGATCGAGCAGCCAGCCACCGGGAATTTGCCCGGCCACGTAGGCCCAACCGAATGCGGAGAAGATATAGCCGAGGGTGACCGCGTCGATGCCCAGATCTTTTTGCAGGCTGGAGCCGGCGATGGCGATCGTGGCCCGGTCGGCGTAGTTGATCGTGGTCACCAGAAACAGCATGAGCAGGATCAAATAGCGGACGTGAGTCGGCTTGGACGATTGCATGTAGATGTACTCCCACTGATTATTTTTATGCGCGGGTGAATCTGTTGTTTTTCCCGGTGTTCCGGGTTCCCTGCAGGAGCTGCCGCAGGCTGCGATCTTTTGATCTTCGGCGTCATCCGAGACGCCAGAGAATCAAGATCAAAAGATCGCAGCCTGCGGCGGCTCCTACAGGGGTATTGCGTGTATCAGGAGCCTACGTAGGCGGTTTTCACCACGGTGTAGAACTCTTGCGCATAGCGGCCTTGTTCACGTGAGCCATAGGATGAGCCCTTACGGCCACCGAACGGAACGTGGTAATCGACGCCAGCGGTCGGCAGGTTGACCATCACCATCCCGGCTTGCGAGTGACGCTTGAAGTGGTTGGCGTACTTCAGCGACGTGGTCGCAATACCCGCCGACAAACCGAACTCGGTGTCATTGGCCATCGCCAGTGCCGCGTCGTAATCCGCCACGCGAACAATGTTGGCCACTGGGCCGAAAATCTCTTCACGGCTGATGCGCATCGACGCTTCGCTGTCGGCAAACAGGGTTGGCGCGAGGAAGTAGCCCTCGGTGTCGCAGGTCACCAAACCACCGCCGCTGACCAGACGCGCACCTTCGGACTGGCCGATGTCGATGTACTTCATGTCCTGTTCCAGCTGCGCCTGAGAAACCACCGGGCCGATGTCGGTGCCGGATTTCAGCGCGTGGCCGACCTTGATCGACTTCATGCGCTCGGCCATGGCTTCGACGAATTTGTCGTGGATCCCGGCAGTCACGATCAAGCGGCTCGACGCTGTGCAACGCTGGCCGGTGGAGTAGAACGCGCTCTGCACCGACAGCTCAACCGCTTGTTTGAGGTCGGCGTCGTCGAGAATGATCTGCGGGTTCTTGCCGCCCATTTCCAGTTGTACTTTGGCCTGCCGCGACACACAGTTGACCGCGATCTGCCGACCCACGCCCACCGAACCGGTGAAGCTGATGCCATCGACTTTCGGACTCTGCACCAACGCATCGCCAACCACGCGACCGCTGCCCATCACCAGGTTGAACACGCCAGCCGGGAAGCCTGCGCGAGAGATGATTTCCGCCAGTGCCCAGGCGCAACCCGGTACCAGATCAGCCGGTTTCAACACCACGCAGTTGCCGTAGGCCAGCGCCGGAGCGATTTTCCAGGCAGGAATGGCGATCGGGAAGTTCCACGGGGTGATCAGACCGACCACTCCCAACGCTTCGCGAGTCACTTCAACGTTGACGCCCGGACGCACCGACGGCACATAGTCGCCGGACAGACGCAGGCATTCACCGGCGAAGAATTTGAAGATGTTGCCGGCGCGGGTCACTTCGCCGATGGCCTCGGGCAGGGTCTTGCCCTCTTCCCGGGCCAGCAAGGTGCCGAGTTCTTCGCGACGGGCGAGAATTTCGCTGCCGACTTTATCCAGCGAATCGTGACGGGCCTGAATACCTGAGGTCGACCATGCCGGGAACGCGGCGCGGGCGGCGTCGATGGCGGCGTGAACCTGAGTCAGATCAGCCTTGGCGTAATCGCCGATGGTGTCGCTCAGTTCCGACGGGTTGATGTTGGCCGAGTAGTCGGCACCGGCAACCCACTCACCGTTGATGTAGTTGTCGTAGCGTTTTGCAGTTGTCACAGGGGCAGCCCTCACATCTCAAAGCCTTCACGCAAAAAGCCGCTGATTGCTCAGCGGCCTCGCTTTTTATCGGGTGTTACTGCGCACCTTGCTTGTCGATCAGCGCAGCGAGCATTTCGTACTCTTCGCCGGTCAGGTCGGTCAGCGGTGCCCGCACCGGGCCTGCGTCATAGCCGGCGATTTTCGCGCCTGCCTTGACGATGCTCACGGCGTAACCGGCCTTGCGGTTGCGGATGTCGAGGTACGGCAGGAAGAAGTCGTCGATGATCTTGCCAACGGTGGCGTGATCTTCACGGGCGATCGCGTGGTAGAAGTCCATCGCGGTTTTCGGGATGAAGTTGAACACCGCCGAGGAGTAAACCGGCACGCCCAAAGCCTTGTAGGCAGCGGCGTAGACTTCGGCGGTCGGCAAACCACCCAGGTAGCTGAAGCGATCACCGAGGCGGCGACGGATCGACACCATCAACTCGATATCGCCTAGACCATCCTTGTAGCCGATCAGGTTCGGGCAGCGCTCGGCCAGACGTTCCAGCAGCGGCGCGTTGAGGCGGCAAACGTTGCGGTTGTAGACGACCACGCCGATGTTGACCGATTTACACACAGCTTCAACGTGAGCGGCAACGCCGTCCTGGCTGGCTTCGGTCAGGTAGTGCGGCAGCAGCAACAGGCCTTTGGCGCCCAGACGCTCGGCTTCCTGAGCGTACTCGATGGCCTGACGGGTCGAACCACCGACACCGGCCAGAATCGGCACGCTGGTGGCGCAAGTGTCGACGGCAGTCTTGATGATTTCCGAGTATTCGCTGGCGGCCAGGGAGAAAAACTCACCGGTACCGCCGGCGGCGAACAAGGCTGAAGCGCCATACGGAGCCAGCCATTCCAGACGTTTGATGTAGCCGGCGCGGTTGAAATCGCCCTGCGCGTTGAAATCGGTCACCGGGAAGGACAGCAGGCCGGCAGAGAGGATGGACTTCAGTTCTTGTGGATTCATTATTCGAACACCCTGGTAGCAACGTTTTTTGTGAGTGGACCGTTCAGCCTTCGCCGAAGTTGTAGGTCATCGTACAACTTAAAAGATAACCGTCAACTGCATTTCATCGTTGTCGGTGTTTTTTTGTCGGACAACCGTGTTTAAACCACAGCACGAACCAGCGCAAAGGCCCGTTTTTACTGGATTACATTGCAGAAATGTCTGGTCAAGATTCGTTTACTGAGCGCTGCTACCACGCCGGGTAAGGTGCGAGGACTGCCACGAAGGATCGTGGCGGACCACTCGAAGGAAACCGAATGTCCATGAATTACGCTGCCCCGACCCTTTCGCAAATTGCCGCTTCGGCCTCCGACACTCTCACTCTTCAGCTATCGACGCTGCCCGCTGTCCTGATTGCACAGGTCCCGGATTCCAGCGATTTCCCGGCGAACTGGAGCGTTTACCCGATTCTCGGCGACGACCCGGAAGAGCCGGAATGGGAAGGTGAGGAAGTCAACACTGGCACTTGGGACGATGCTGAAGACGAGTTGGAGAAACTGACGGGGATCGAGTTGCAGATCCCCAAAGAGGTGCTGCGTCCGTACCTGAACACAGAGGTTGAATTGCGCTACAAGTTTTCCGACGAGTCGAGTATGGAGCCGTTTTCGCAGGCGTTGACGTTGCGGATCGAGGCTTGACGACTTAACCCCTCTGCGCCTGCGCCTCTTCATGGGCCTGGCGCAGTCTTTCACGGCTGTTGGTCAGATGCAGACGCATCGCTGCACGGGCCGCATCGGAATCCTGACGGGCAATTGCGTCGTAGATTTCTTCGTGTTCACGGCTCAGGCGGCTCATGTAGTGCTGCTGATCATCGTGAGCCAGGCGCGCCGAGTTCAGCCGCGTACGCGGAATGATGCTGGTGCCCAGGTGAGTCATGATGTCGGTGAAGTAGCGGTTGCCGGTGGACAGGGCGATTTCCAGGTGGAAAGCAAAGTCCGATGACACCGCATCGCTGGCATGAGCGGCGCTTTCGTTCAAGGCGTCGAGCGCAGCGCGCATGGTTGCCAGTTGCTCGGGGCTGCGGCGTTGTGCCGCGAGGCCGGCGGATTCCACTTCGAGGCTGATGCGCAATTCGAGAATCGCCAATACGTCGCGCAGGGTAACGACGGTGGCCGGGTCGATACGGAAACCACTCGGGCTTGGCGTGTCGAGCACGAAAGTACCGATACCGTGGCGGGTTTCCACCTGGCCGGCGGCCTGCAAACGGGAAATCGCCTCGCGGACCACGGTACGGCTGACGCCATGAGCTTCCATGATCGCCGACTCGGTAGGCAGTTTATCACCGCGCTTGAGCAGGCCATCACGAATCTGCTCGCTCAACACCGTCACCAATTCCTGGGCGAGGCTGCGGCGCTTGCGGGGGAGGCGCGGGGTGTCGATCAGCTTTTCCATGATTTGTATCTTGTCTCGAAAGTTCGGCTTGCGGCCATCATAGCTCAAGCGGGTTGTACGATCACCGCCCAGATCACATTGCCCTACTGTGGGAGCGAGCCTGCTCGCGAAAACGTCGTTTCAGGCGACAAACTTGTCGACCGGTATGACGCCTTCACGAGCAGGTTCGCTCCCACAGGTGGGTCTTCAGACGGCTACGGCCTGTTCGACCAGACGCCCGCTGTCGATCCGCACATGCCGTGGATGGAAGCGTTTCAGACTGCTGCGATGGCCAACGCTGACAATGCTCAGCCCCGGCAATTGATCGATCAACGCCTGATACAGCGTCGCTTCGTCTTCCTCATCCATCGCCGAAGTTGCCTCATCCATGTATAGCCACTGCGGTGCGTAAAGCATTGCCCGAGCGAAGGCCAGTCGTTGCTGCTCGCCCGGCGAGAGCATGCGCTGCCAGTGATTGGCCTCCTCCAGCCGCGCGACCAGATGCGGCAAGCGGCAGGTTTCCAGCACTTGTGCATAACGTTCCGGCGCGTAGGTGTCGCCCGGTTGTGGATAACTCAAGGCTTCGCGCAGGGTGCCGATTGGCAGATACGGTTTCTGCGGCAGGAACAGATACCGCGCCGCCGGCAAGCGAATGTTGCCGTGCCCCGCCGGCCACAGATGTCCCATCGCCCGCAACAGCGTCGACTTGCCACTGCCGGAACGCCCGCTGAGCATCACCCGCTCGCCCGGTTCAACGGTCATGTCGGCATTGGTCAGCAGATGACGACCGTCGGCCAGATCCAGTCCGAGGTTATGCACTTTCAACTCGCTGCCCTGATTCTGCACATCGATGGCCGGGGCACGCTCTTCGTTATCGGTCATGGCCTGACGGAAGCTCAGCAGACGATCACAGGTAGCGCGCCAGGAAGCGAGGCTCTGGTATGCATTGATGAACCAGCTGAAGCTTTCCTGAACGTTGCCGAATGCCGAGCTGATCTGCATCAGCTCACCGAGTTCGATCTTGCCGGACAGGTAACGCGGCGAAGCCACAATAAACGGAAAGATGATGGCCGCCTGACTGTAACCGGCGGTAAAGAACGTCAAGCGCTTGGACACTTTCATGATGTCCCAGAAGTTATGCCAGACCATCCCGAAACGGTTGCTCAGCCGGCGGTTCTCATTCGGTTCGCCGTTGTACAAGGCGATACTCTCGGCATTCTCGCGAATCCGCACCATGGAAAAACGCAGGTCGGCTTCGAAGCGTTGTTGTTGGTTGTTCAGGCCGATCAAACGACGACCGATCAAATGCGTCAGCCAACTGCCCACCACGGCGTAAACCAGCACGCACCAGAACATGTAGCCGGGAATGGTGATGCCATAGACTTCGATGCTGCCCGACACGCCCCACAGAATGATCGAGAACGACACCAGACTGACGATATTGCGCAGCAGTCCGATACCCAGCTCAAGGGTATTGGAGGTGAAGTTGTTCAGGTCTTCGGAAATCCGCTGGTCCGGGTTATCGGTATAACCGCCCTGCTCCAGCTGGTAGTAATTCTTGTCGGCGAGCCAGCGGGAAAAATACTTTTCAGTGAGCCAGGCCCGCCAGCGAATCGTCAGCATCTGCGTCAGATAGAGCCGATACACCGCCCCAACAATGGCCACCGCCGCAATCCCGCAGAAATACAGAATCAAGCGCCAGAACGCCGCTTCATCCTTCTTCTGCAGGGCGTTGTAAAAATCCTTGTACCAGGTGTTGAACCACACCGAGATGCCCACGCTGAGCAGCGAGAGTGCGATCACTGCAATCAGCAGCGTCCAGGCCTTGACCTTCTCCTCACTGCGCCAATAAGGCGTGATCATCGCCCACACTTTGCGAAAAAACTGCCCGCGCACAGCGTCGTTGACCGCGGAATATTCAGCGTTCTGATTCATGGATAAGGCTCGATATAGAAAAGAACAGACACGCACCGATCATAGTTGATCGGTGCGTTTCATCGCGAGGGCTGGCGATGGTCGTTCAGCGCAGGTTCAGCGACGAACCGGGCGCTTCTGCAGTTTGCGCTGCAGGGTGCGGCGGTGCATGCCCAAGGCGCGGGCAGTGGCGGAGATGTTGCCTTCGTGCTCGGTGAGCACGCGCTGGATGTGTTCCCACTGCAGGCGGTCGACCGACATCGGGTTTTCCGGCACCAGACTGTCGAGGTCGGCGTGCTCGGAGAGCAAAGCCGCCAGCACGTCGTCGGCGTCGGCCGGTTTGCACAGGTAGTTGCAGGCGCCGCGCTTGATCGCTTCGACCGCGGTGGCGATGCTCGAGTAACCGGTGAGGATCACCACGCGCATTTCCGGGTCCAGCTCCAACAACTTCGGCAGCAGCACCAAGCCGGAATCGCCGTCCATTTTCAGATCCAGCGCGGCGTAGTCCGGCAGATCGGCCTGGGCGATGGTCAGGCCTTCCTCGGCGGAACCGGCGGTGCTGACGCGAAAGCCACGGCGAGCCATCGCGCGGGCCATCACTCGGGTAAACGTTGCGTCGTCGTCGACCAGCAGCAAATGCGGCAGTTCTTCGCCTTCGACTTGGATTTCGTCACTCATGTTGGTCTCCTCGGGCGCCGTGGGGCAGGCGCAGCTCGGTGAGCGTGCCGCCTTCCTCATGACTATAGAGTTTCACTGAGCCGCCGGCGCGTGTCACGCTGGCCTTGCTCAAAAACAGGCCCAGGCCGAAACCTTTGCCCTTGGTGGTAAAAAACGGTTTGCCGATCTGTTCGGCGATGGCCAGCGGCACACCAGCGCCGTGGTCGCGAATGCTGATGGTCACGGTTTCCGTGTCCCAGTCCAGGGTTACCTTGAGGTTTTCCGGGCAGGCGTCGGCGGCGTTGTTGAGCAAATTCAGCAAGGCCTGAGTCAGATCCGGCGGCGGCGCCATGCGCGGCACCGTGCCCTGGCCGAGCCGGTGGAAGCGGTAACTGGCCTCCGGACGCATCAGGTGCCAGCGGTTCAGCGCCTCGTCGAGCCAATCGGTGACGTCCTGCATCTCGACGGCCAGACGCCGGTTGGCCTCAGCGGCGCGTACCAGTTGCTGCAAGGTTTCCTTGCACAACTTGACCTGATCCTGCAGCACTTTCAGATCATCCTGCAGCATCGGGTCAGGATGGTCCTGCTGCATTTCCTTGAGCAACACGCTCATGGTCGCCAGCGGCGTGCCCAGTTCATGGGCGGCGCCGGCGGCCTGGGTGGCAACGGCGAGCAATTGCTGATCACGCAGGCCTTCTTCGCGGCGAATCGCGCGCAGTTCTTCCTGGCGGCGCAGCTCCTCAGCCATGCGCGCGGCGAAAAACGTGATCACTGCCGCAGCGAGCGCGAAGCTTAGCCACATGCCGTAGATCTGCAGGTTTTCACGGGCGACCGGCAGGGTTTCCAGCGGATAGAAACGCGTCAGCATCAAGGTGTAAAGCGCCAGCGCAATGCCGGAGAGAATCACCGAATAGCGCCACGGCAGCGTCACCGCGGCGATGGTCAGCGGCACCAGATAATAAGAAACGAAGGGGTTCGTAGAGCCGCCGGAGAAATACAGCAGTGCACTGTGGATCACCAGATCACAGGCCAATTGCAGCGCATATTCGAGTTCGGTCACCGGCCACGAAGTGCGCAAGCGCACGGCGGTGAACACGCACAGCAGCGTCGAGCAGCCAAGGGTCATCGCCAGTTGCACCCACGGCAACGGCAACAATTGCAGCCAGTAGGCCAGACCCACGGAACCGGCCTGCGCGGCGAGCACCAGGGTGCGGATAAAAGTCAGCCGCCAGAGGTTCTGGCGAGTGGCGGAAGTCAATTGTACGGGGGCGAGCATGAGCTCTCCTGATGAGCGCTCCAGGCGGATCGCACGGAGTATAACCAAGCCGCGGCCTCCAGAGGCGAAAGTGCGGCAAACGACCACATGGCGAAAACATTTTCGGCGGCTATAGGGACGCCTTCGCGAGCAGGCTCGCTCCCACAGGGGAACGCATTTCAAAGGTGGGAGCGAGCCCGCTCGCGAAGGGCTGCACAGCAGCCCCGGCCATCTGTATAGAAGTTGTAACTGGGCGAACCGGATCATAAAAGCTAGAGTCTGATGGTTTCACGCAGGCCCGATCCAACACCTGCGCCCTCATCAAGGAGCCTTCATGCACACATTCCGCCGCAGCGCCGCCCTTCTCGCCCTGACCGTCGGCAGCATCGCCAGCCTTCCGGCCCTGGCCGCCGATGAGCTGCACTACAACCAGATTGCCCTGCGCGCCGAAGTCAGCACGGAAGTGGCCCGCGACCTGATGATCGTCACGCTCTATACCGAAGAGCAAAACACCGACCCGGCCAAACTCGCCGCCGACGTCAGCACCACCATGAACAAGGCCCTGGCCCAGGCCAAGCAAGTCAAAGACATCACCCTGCGCCAGGGCAGCCGCAACAGCTACCCGATCTACGACACCAAAGGCCAGAAGATCACTGGCTGGCGCGAACGCGCCGAACTGCGCCTGGAAAGCGCCGACTTCGCCGCCCTGTCCAAACTCACCGGTGAACTGCTCGGTGACCTGAAAATGGGCGGCATGGACTTCGCCATCGCCGACCCGACTCGCAAGGCCAGCGAAGATCAGTTGCTCAAAGAAGCCGTGACGGCCTTCAAGGCGCGCGCCCAACTGGCCACCGATGCACTGGGCGGCAAGGGCTACAAAATCGTCAACCTGAACCTCAACAGCAACGGTTATCCACAACCGTACCTGCGCGCGCCGATGATGATGAAAGCGGCGGCCATGGATTCGGCACCAGTGACGCCGGAAGTTGAAGCGGGCACCAGTCAGGTCAGCATGACCGCTGATGGCTCGATTGAAGTGTTGATGCAGTGATGTGATGTGGGCTGAATGAAAAACCGGCGATCAGACAATGATCGCCGGTTTTTTTGTGTCCGGGATTTGTGTTGTTTGTTCTGGCGTCATCGCGAGCAGGCTCACTCCTACAGGGGAACGCATTCCAAATGTAGGAGTGAGCCTGCTCGCGATAAACGATGACGCGGTCCTCAGGTTTGCGGATCAACCCGATCCAGCGCCCGGTTTACCGCAAGCTCCGCCAGCATGATGATCTGCTGGATCCCCAACACCGTATTTCGCTGCAAACCGCTCAGCTCATTGGCAAAGTTGCTGGCTGCGGCGCTGGCAGAGGCCAGTGATTCACAGGCATGGGCGAGCAGACTTTCGGTGTCGACGTTGGGACAGACCATGAACATCGTGCTGGGTTGGCGCGGTTTTCTGGTTTCGGGGATGAGGTAGAAATCGAGGGCGCGTTTGATAGCTTCGCGGTTTCGGGCGAGGTCTTCGGCGCGGAGGGCTTCTTCGAGTGGGGTTGGTTTTTCTTCGGGTGGATCGGGTACAGGCTTAGTCATGCGTTTCACCTATGAAATTGAGCCATCTCCTGCCGTTTCTCACACGGCGAAGAGGTGGCAGCTTTGTGCGGGGTGAGAAAACCGGTCATAGGCACCCGGCCAGACATAAGTCTGCCCGCACAGAGCCGCCATAACGCATTTGCATGCAGCGGATTGGCTGGCGGCAATTATGCGGGCATGAACACTGAATGACTATGAATTGCCGGGTTCTCACACCCGATCGCTGAACCTTCAGCGACAACCCAAGCCTAGAGAGCGAGCGTCCGACGGACAACCTGAAAACCTTGTGGGAAGGTTCTGGTTATTTCACACGCCTCTAAACACAGAAAAGTAATCGGGTGACTGGGTGGGCCTCATCGCTGGCAAGCCAGCTCCCACAGAAAGCAAAAGCCAGATCAAAAGATCGCAGCCTTCGGCAGCTCCTACAGAGGGGGCAAGTACAACCCGCACGCGGCGAAGTCCGCACCACTCAACACAATGAGCGCAAGCTCGAGTACCGCTTTTGATCTTGATCCACGGGCGACGTCGGAAGGCTGAGTGGAGGGATTGATCCGGGGGTGGGAGCGCAGCGACCGTTTGGCGCAGCCAAACACAGCGAGAGGAGGTGCAGCGAAGCAAACCGTAGGCGCTGCGCCCGGATCAATCCCGGAGCGAAGGAACCCCGAGCCCCAGCGAGCGGGCCGCACGTAGGAGCAAGCGTTTTTGGTTACTTTTGAGGCGTTTGTCAAAAGTGACCCGCCGTAAGGGCGGAACCCTAGGCCGCCGTTACCGCAGCAACGGATATACCCACAACCGCTGGATATACCGAGATAGACACCTCCCCAAGAAAAACGATATTTCCGCCAACACCCCCGCCCCAGCTACTCTTCCAAGATCACCACCGCCGATTCCCCGGGGACCCCATGCCAAGATCCACCCTAAAACCGCTCTTGATCTCCCTCGCCCTAACAGCCATAGCCCCGATCGCCAACGCCGCCACCACCCTGGTCTACTGCTCCGAAGCCAGCCCCGCCGGCTTCGACCCCAGCCAATACACCAGCGGCACCGACTTCGACGCCTCCGCCGAAACCGTCTTCAACCGCCTCACCCAATTCAAACGCGGCGGCACCGACATCGAACCCGGCCTGGCAACCAAATGGGACGTCTCCAGCGACGGCCTGCAATACACCTTCCACCTACGCCAAGGCGTGAAATTCCACACAACGGAATATTTCACCCCGACCCGCGACTTCAACGCCGACGACGTGCTCTTCACCTTCGAGCGCCTGCTCGACCCAGAAAACGCCTTCCGCAAGGCCTACCCCGCCGAGTCCCCGTACTTCACCGACATGGGCCTGAACACCACGATCAAATCGGTCGAAAAACTCGACGACACCACCGTGCGCTTCAACCTCAACAACGTCGACGCCGCCTTCGTGCAAAACCTCGCCATGAGCTTCGCCTCGGTGCAGTCAGCCGAATACGCCGCGCAACTGTTGAAAGAAGGCAAAGCCGCCGACCTCAACCAGAAGCCGATCGGCACCGGCCCGTTCGTGTTCAAGCGTTACCAGAAGGACTCGCAGATCCGCTACACCGCTAACACGGCCTACTGGAAACCCGAGGATGTGAAGATCGACAACCTGATCTTCTCGATCACCCCGGACGCCGCCGTGCGCCTGCAAAAACTCAAGACCGGCGAGTGCCAGGTCAGTGGCTACCCACGCCCGGCCGACATCGAAGTGATGGAAAAAGACCCGAACCTGCGCGTGCTCAAACAAGCCGGTTTCAACCTCGGTTTCCTCGCCTACAACACCACTCACGCGCCACTCGACCAGCTCAAGGTGCGTCAGGCGCTGGACATGGCCATCGACAAACCGGCGATCATCAAAGCCGTCTACCAAAGCGCCGGCCAGTTGGCCCAAAACGCTTTGCCGCCGGCGCAATGGTCATATGACCCGAATATCAAGGATGCCCCTTACGACCCGGTAAAAGCGCGGGTGCTACTGAAAGAAGCAGGGGTTGCACCGGGTACAACCATCAACCTCTGGGCGATGACAGTGCAACGCGCCTCGAACCCGAATGCGCGGATGTCGGCGCAGATGATCCAGCAGGATTGGGAGAAAATCGGCATCAAGGCCAACATCGTCAGCTATGAGTGGGGCGAGTACATCAAACGCGCCAAAAATGGCGAACACGACGCGATGATCTATGGTTGGACCGGTGACAACGGCGACCCGGACAACTGGCTCGGCGTGCTCTACAGCTGCGCGGCGGTGAAAGGCAGCAACTACGCCAAATGGTGCGACCCGGCCTACGACAAACTGGTGCAACAGGCCAAGGTTTCGACCGACAAGGCGCAACGGGTAAAACTGTATCAACAGGCGCAACTGATCCTTAAACAGCAGGTGCCGATCACCCCGATTGCCAACTCCACGGTGTTCCAGCCGCTGCGCAAAGAAGTCACTGACTTCCGGATCAGCCCGTTCGGTCTTACCCCCTTCTATGGCGTGGGTATAAATAAGTAACACCAAGCCCCAAGGCGGCGCGCACAACGTGACCAACGCACCATTTTGGGGCTTCATTTGCACCGTAAAAACCACCCGCAAACGGTCAAATGCGTCAGAAGTTATACAGATGCGACATTAAGGTACGTTCGTGCCACGCTTTGAGGCCGGCAGTCGTTCTGGATCTTGCAATGGGTATGGCCCCTGCATAAGTATCCGCAGGCACGACTCACGAGGTCGTACCTCACAACTAAAAAATGACAACAAATCATGAGGCCAACATGCTTAAACACGCGGTCATTCCGTTTTTAGTCGGCGCAGGCTTGTTAGCCTCCGCACCTTTCGCATCCGCTGCGACTAACCTGGTGTTCTGCTCCGAAGGCAGCCCGGCCGGTTTCGACCCAGGCCAGTACACCACCGGAACCGACTTCGACGCCTCAGCCGAAACCATGTTCAACCGCCTGACCCAGTTCGAGCGCGGCGGCACCGCCGTGATTCCTGGTCTGGCGACCAAGTGGGACATTTCCGATGACGGCCTGACGTACACCTTCCACCTGCGTGAAGGCGTCAAGTTCCACACCACTCCGTATTTCAAGCCGACTCGTGAGTTCAACGCCGACGACGTGCTGTTCACCTTCAATCGCATGATTAACAAGGATGACCCGTTCCGTAAGGCGTACCCGACCGAATTCCCGTACTTCACCGATATGGGGATGGACACCAACATCACCAAGATCGATAAAGTCGACGATCACACCGTCAAGTTCACTCTGAAAGAAGTAGATGCCGCGTTCATCCAGAACATGGCCATGAGCTTCGCCTCGGTACAGTCCGCCGAATACGCAGCGCAGCTGCTGAAAGAAGGCAAGCCTGCCGACATCAACCAGAAGCCGATCGGCACTGGTCCGTTCGTGTTCAAGAGCTACCAGAAAGACTCCAACATCCGTTACACCGGCAACAAGGATTACTGGAAGCCTGAGGATGTGAAGATCGACAACCTGATCTTCGCTATCACCACCGACCCGTCGGTACGTATTCAGAAGCTGAAAAAGAACGAGTGCCAGGTCACCCTGTTCCCACGTCCAGCCGACCTGAAAGCGCTGAAAGAAGACAAGTCGCTGAAGATGCCTGACCAGGCCGGTTTCAACCTGGGCTACATCGCTTACAACGTGATGGACAAGGTCAAAGGCAGCGACGAGAAAAACCCGCTGGCTGACCTGCGCGTACGTCAGGCGCTGGACATGGCCGTGAACAAGCCGCAGATCATCGACTCGGTTTACCAGGGCGCGGGCCAACTGGCCGTCAACGCCATGCCGCCGACCCAATGGTCTTACGACACCACCATCAAGGACGCCAAGTACGATCCTGAGAAAGCCAAACAGCTGCTCAAGGAAGCCGGCGTCAAGGAAGGGACCGAAATCGTTCTGTGGGCGATGCCGGTGCAGCGTCCGTACAACCCGAACGCCAAACTGATGGCTGAAATGCTCCAGTCCGACTGGGCCAAGATCGGCTTGAAAGTGAAGATCACCAGCTACGAATGGGGCGAGTACATCAAGCGCTCCAAAGGTGGCGAGAACCAGGCCATGATCATTGGCTGGAGCGGTGACAATGGTGATCCGGACAACTGGCTGAACGTGCTGTTCGGTTGCGACTCGCTCAGCGGCAACAACTTCTCCAAGTGGTGCGACAAGAAGTTCGACGGCCTCGTCAAAGAAGCCAAACGCACGACCGACCAGGCCAAGCGCACCGAACTGTACAAACAGGCGCAACACGTTCTCAAAGATGCAGTCCCTATGACACCTATCGCTCACTCGACGGTGTACCAACCCATGCGCGCCAACGTGCAGGACTTCAAGATCAGCCCATTCGGCTTGAACTCCTTCTACGGCGTCAGCGTCAGCAAATAAGGCATTGCAACGGCGACGTTTTTAACGTCGCCGTTGTTTTACCTGCCGGGAAGTTAGGAAATTGCCTACAGCCAATTCCGCAGTGGATTACCGCAGCGGTATAGGACGCGTCGCCTTTTCCTACGAGCTTTAAGGCATTTACGCATTTACTGCCAGAACCGCGGCCCCTACCGTCGGGTACTGACCAGTGTCTGCGTGGGCTACCGGTTTGCCGTACGCACTGGATTGAGCTCAATGCTGCCAAAACGTCTCCGGATGAGACGACGGCACATTGAACAACACTAAAAAAGAGGGAGCGTCATGCGCCATACCTTGATTTATTCCGCATTGCTGGGTGCCGGCCTGTTGGCCGCATCGTCCGTCAGTTTCGCCGCCAGCAAAAGTCTGGTGTTCTGCTCTGAAGGCAGCCCGGCAGGTTTTGATACCGCGCAGTACACGACAGCGACCGATAACGACGCCGCCGAACCGATCTACAACCGTCTGGTTGAGTTCGAAAAAGGCGCGACCAACGTCGTCCCGGGCCTGGCAACCACGTGGGATATTTCCGAGGATGGTCTCAAGTACACCTTTCACCTACGCGAAGGGGTGAAGTTTCATACAACGCCGTACTTCAAACCGACCCGCGACATGAACGCCGATGACGTGCTGTTCACCTTTAATCGCATGCTGGATGCCCAGCAACCTTTCCGTAAGGCTTATCCCACAGAATTCCCGTATTTCAACGGGATGAGCCTGAACAAGAACATCGCCAAGGTCGAGAAGACCGGGCCGCTGACCGTGGTGTTCACCCTCAACAGCGTCGACGCCGCGTTCATCCAGAACATAGCCATGAGCTTTGCCGCCATCCTGTCCGCCGAATACGCCGACAAGTTGCTGGCCGAAGGCAAGCCGAGCGACATCAACCAGAAGCCGATCGGCACCGGGCCGTTCGTGTTCAAGAGTTATCAGAAAGACTCGAACATCCGTTACACCGGTAATAAACATTACTGGGACCCGAGCCGGGTCAAACTCGACAACCTGATCTTCGCGATCAACACCGACGCCTCGGTGCGCGTGCAGAAGCTCAAGGCTGGCGAATGCCAGATCACCCTGCACCCGCGCCCTGCCGATGTTGAAGCGCTGAAGGCGGACCCGAAACTGCAATTGATCTCCAAACCGGGTTTCAACCTCGGTTACATCGCCTACAACGTGCGGCACAAGCCGTTCGACCAGCTTGAAGTGCGCCAGGCGCTGGACATGGCGGTGAATAAACAAGGGATTCTCAACGCTGTCTATCAAGGCGCCGGCCAACTGGCCGTCAACGCCATGCCACCGACGCAATGGTCCTACGACGACACTATCAAGGACGCTGCCTACAACCCGGAAAAAGCCAAAGAGCTGCTCAAGGCTGCCGGCGTCAAAGAAGGCACCGAGATCACCCTGTGGGCGATGCCGGTACAACGTCCGTATAACCCGAACGCCAAGCTGATGGCCGAAATGCTCCAGGCCGACTGGGCCAGGATCGGTCTGAAAGTGAAGATCGTCAGCTACGAATGGGGCGAGTACATCAAACGCACCAAAAATGGCGAGCACGACATCAGCCTGATCGGCTGGACCGGTGACAACGGGGATCCGGACAACTGGCTCGGCACGCTGTACAGCTGCGACGCTATTGGTGGCAACAACTACTCCATGTGGTGCGATCCGGCTTACGACAAGCTGATCAAAGAGGCCAAGGTCGTCACTGACCGCGAGCAGCGCACCGTGCTCTACAAACAGGCTCAGCAATTGCTTAAACAGCAAGTGCCGATCACGCCTGTCGCCCACTCGACGGTCAACCAACCGTTAAGCGCCAGGATCGAGGGCTTCAAAGTCAGCCCGTTCGGTCGCAACGTGTTCTCGGGTGTGGGTATCGATTAAACCAGCCGATTAGCCGCAACGCTGGGGGGCGCTGTCTAGCCCCTCACGCAAGCGCTTTGCCGAAATTCGCCAATCCGGCTTTTTGCAAACGTTTGCGATGTGTGAATAGGTTCTAAACCAATAACCGGCCAACCCAAAAAAGCCGGCATAAAAAGAAAGTAAAGGAGCTTCACCCATGAAACTGAGCAACACCGCGATACTGGCCCTGGCCATCAGCAGCATCACCGCCGGAGCCCATGCTGAAAGCGTCAGCCAGGACTTCATGCCGACGCAACTGGCCAGCACCAGCGCCCAGTCCGAAGCCAAAGGTTTTATCGATGGCCAGAGCCTGTCGGGTTCGACCCGTAACTGGTACGCCAACGAAGAAAAAAAGCGCGGCGGCACTTTCAGCTATGAACGCCACGGCGAAACCCTGACCGGCTCGCGCCGGATCAACTGGGTTCAGGGCACCATCCTCAACTACACCTCGGGCTTCACCCAAGGCACCGTGGGGATCAGCACTGAAGTCGCGGCGTACAACGCCATTGCACTGGATCGCAGCCGCGAAGACATCAAGGGCGGTTCCAACCGTACCCTCGCCCACTCCAACGGCGACGCCGTCGACCAGTGGAGCAAACTCGGTCTGGCCAACGTCAAGGCGCGTATCTCCAACACCACCCTGACCGCCGGCCGCATGAACTTCAGCAGCCCGATCGTCGACGTCATCGGCAACCGTCCGCTGCCTTCGAGCTTCGAAGGTGTGGCAATCCACAGTGAAGAGTTCGACAACCTGTCGTTCGACCTCGCAACCTTCGATCGCGTGTCGCCACGTACCGAACAGAGCCTGTCGAAATTCCGCACCGAATACAGCAATACCGGTGTTGAAACCGACCACGTCAACACCGCCGGCGTGAACTACCAGCCGCTCAAGAGCCTGAAAACCAGCCTCTACGCGACCCAGGCTGAGGACTTCTGGAACCAGTACTACTTCGGCGCCACTCACGAACTGGGCGACAGCTCGGTACTGAGCCTGACCACCGGCCTGAACTACTACAAGACCGTCGACGAAGGCAAAAAGTTGATGGGTGAGATCGACAATGACACCTACTCGCTGTCGTTCGGTCTGACTCACCAGGCACATACCCTGACCTTCTCGTACCAAGAAGTGAACGGTAACGAGTACTTCGACTACCTGCACGAAACCAACGGCATCTACCTGGCCAACTCCCTGCTGTCGGACTTCAACGGTCCGAACGAGAAGTCCTTCCAGATCGCCTACGGCATCAACATGGCCGAGTACGGCATTCCAGGCCTGAAGTTCAACGCCTATAGCGCTCGCGGCTGGGGCATCGACGGTACTCACTACGTCGGTACCGCTTACGACGTGCGCAACATGGACGGCGAACACCATTACGAATACGGCATCGGATCCTCGTATGCCGTGCAGAGCGGCCCGCTCAAGGCCACTACCATCCGCGCGACCTACACCACGCACCGCGCCAGCGAAAACCAGGCTGACGGCAGCATCAACGAGTTCCGTCTCGTGACCACGATTCCATTCAACATCCTGTAAAAAACGCCAACCGACGGCTGACTCATGATGAGTCGGCCGTTCGGTTTTTTGTCTTCAACCGATTGCAGAGGGTTATCGATGAAAATGCTTCCCCTACGTGCGGCCGTCGCTGCCGCGTTGTTGAGCGCCGCCATCGGCGTCTCGGCCAAACCCTTGGTGGTCTGCACCGAAGCCAGTCCGGAAGGCTTCGACATGGTCCAGTACACAACTGCAGTCACTGCCGATGCGGTGGCCGAAACCATCTTCAACCGTCTCGCGGACTTCAAGCCCGGCACCACCGAGGTGATTCCGGCGCTCGCCGAATCCTGGGACATCAGTGAAGACGGCCTGACCTACACGTTCCACCTGCGCAAAGGCGTCAAGTTTCACACCACCGAATACTTCAAGCCGACCCGCGACATGAACGCCGACGACGTGGTCTGGAGCTTCCAGCGTCAGCTGGACCCGAATCACCCGTGGCACAAACTGTCGAGCGTGGGCTTCCCGTACTTTGAAAGCATGGGCTTCAAAGAACTGCTCAAAAGCGTAGAAAAAGTCGACGACAACACGGTCAAGTTCACCCTGACCCGCCGCGAAGCGCCGTTCCTGGCCGACATCGCCATGGCGTTCTCCTCGATCTACCCGGCCGAATACGCCGACCAGTTGCTCAAGTCCGGCAAGACCGGCGACCTCAACAACAAGCCTGTCGGCACCGGCCCGTTCATCTTCCAGCGCTACGCCAAAGACGCCCAGGTACGTTTCAAGGCCAACCCGGATTACTTCCGTGGCAAGGCGCCGGCTGACGCGCTGATCCTGGCGATTGCCACCGACAACAACGTACGCCTGCAAAAGCTCAAGGCCAACGAGTGCCAGATCGCTCTGTATCCGAAACCGGATGACATCCCGAGCATCAAGAAAGACAGCAACCTGAAAGTCGATGAGCTGGACGCGATGACCGTCTCCTACATCGCGATGAACACCCAGCACAAATACATGAGCGACGTGCGCGTGCGTAAGGCCATCGACATTGCCTTCGACAAGGAAGCCTACGTCAACGCCCTGTTCGGCAAAGGCAATGCGTCGGTCGCGGTCAACCCGTACCCGCCGACCCTGCTCGGCTACAACCACGACCTGAAGAACCCGCCACGTGACCTCGACAAGGCCCGCGCCCTGCTCAAGGAAGCCGGGGTTCCGGAAGGCACCGTGTTTACCCTGTTTACCCGCAACGGTGGCGGCCCGACCAACCCGAATCCGATGCTCGGCGCGCAAATGATGCAGGCTGACCTGGCGAAAGTCGGGATCAAGATCGATATCCGCGTGATGGAATGGGGCGAAATGCTCAAACGCGCCAAGGCTGGCGAACACGATATGGTCTCGGCCGGATGGGCGGGCGACAACGGCGACCCGGATAACTTCCTGACGCCTATGCTCAGTTGCGAGGCCGCCAAGAACGGCGAAAACTACGCGCGCTGGTGCAACGAGAAATTCCAGGCACTGCTCGACGAAGCACGGGCTAAAGTAGATCCGGCCGAACGCGCGAAACTCTATGAGCAGGCTCAGGTCCTGTTTAATCAGGATCAACCGTGGATCAGCATGGCCCACACCCGGATGTTTACTGCAATGCGCAAGAACGTAGAGGGCTACCACATCAGCCCTCTGACAACTAATAACTTCGCCACTACCCAGGTGAAGTAGATAAGAAACTCCCGGTGCCCCTGACCCCAGGGACACCGGGCACGCCTAACCGGCTGATGAGGTACCACACAAGATGTTTAGTTTTATTGCCCGCCGACTGGGGTTGTTGATCCCCACGTTTTTCGGCATCACCCTGCTGACTTTCGCGTTGATTCGCATGATTCCGGGCGACCCCGTGGAAGTGATGATGGGCGAACGTCGGGTCGACCCCGAAATGCACGCTCAGGCAATGGAACGCCTAGGTCTGAACAAACCGCTGTATGCCCAGTATCTGGACTACATCGGCAAACTGGCCCACGGCGATCTCGGCGAATCCCTGCGTACCCGTGAAAGCGTATGGACCGAGTTCACCTCCCTCTTCCCGGCGACCCTGGAACTGTCCATGGCCGCCCTGCTGTTCGCCGGCATTCTGGGCCTTCTGGCCGGGGTGATTGCGGCACTCAAGCGAGGATCGCTCTTCGACCACGGGGTGATGGGCATCTCCCTCGCGGGGTATTCGATGCCGATTTTCTGGTGGGGCCTGATCCTGATCATGTTCTTCTCGGTGAGCCTCGGCTGGACGCCGGTTTCCGGGCGGATCGACCTGCTCTATGACATCGAGCCGCGCACCGGCTTCATGTTGATCGACACGCTGCTGGCCGATGAAGTCGGGGCGTTTTTCGATGCCCTGCATCACCTGATTCTGCCGGCCATCGTGCTTGGCACCATTCCGCTGGCGGTGATCGCGCGGATGACCCGTTCGTCGATGCTCGAAGTACTGCGCGAAGACTACATCCGCACCGCCAAGGCCAAAGGCCTGTCGCCGTCGCGCGTGGTGTTCGTGCACGGTCTGCGTAACGCACTGATTCCGGTACTCACCGTGGTCGGTCTGCAAGTCGGCACCCTGCTGGCCGGTGCCGTCCTGACCGAAACCATCTTCTCCTGGCCCGGCATCGGTAAATGGCTGATCGAAGCCATCGGCGCCCGGGACTACCCGGTTGTGCAAAACGGCATCCTGTTAATCGCCTGCCTGGTGATTCTGGTCAACTTCGTAGTGGACATCCTCTACGGCTTTGCCAACCCACGCATCCGTCATCAGCGCTGAGGTCCATACCATGAGCACTCCAACATCCTCAGTAGCCACCGCTGCTTCCAGCGCGGATCAAAGCCTGCTGTACCCGTCACCGTACAAAGAATTCTGGCAAGCCTTCTCCAAGAACAAAGGCGCGGTTGCCGGCCTGCTGTTCATGCTGCTGATCATCTTCTGCGCGATTTTCGCGCCATGGGTCGCGCCGCATAACCCGAGCGAGCAATACCGTGACTTCCTGCTGACGCCGCCGGCGTGGCTGGAAGGCGGGCAGATGCAGTTCCTGCTCGGCACCGATGAACTGGGTCGCGACCTGCTGTCGCGCCTGATCCAGGGCTCGCGCCTGTCGCTGCTGATCGGTTTGTCGTCGGTGGTGATGTCGTTGATTCCAGGGATCCTCCTTGGTCTGTTCGCCGGTTTCTTCCCGAAGATGATCGGCCCGACCATCATGCGCCTGATGGACATCATGCTGGCCCTGCCGTCGCTGCTGCTGGCTGTGGCGATCGTCGCTATCCTCGGCCCTGGCCTGATCAACACCGTGATCGCTATCGCTGTGGTGTCGCTGCCGTCCTATGTGCGTCTGACCCGCGCTGCCGTGATGGGTGAGCTGAACCGCGATTACGTGACCGCCGCGCGCCTGGCCGGTGCCGGTCTGCCACGTCTGATGTTCATCACCGTGCTGCCCAACTGCATGGCGCCGCTGATCGTGCAGGCGACCCTGAGCTTCTCCTCGGCGATTCTCGATGCCGCTGCGTTGGGCTTCCTCGGCCTTGGCGTACAACCGCCAACCCCTGAGTGGGGCACCATGCTGGCCTCGGCCCGCGACTACATCGAACGCGCCTGGTGGGTGGTGAGCCTGCCTGGTTTGACCATTTTGCTCAGCGTGCTGGCAATCAACTTGATGGGCGACGGTCTGCGCGATGCGCTGGACCCGAAACTCAAGAACGCCGCCTGAGGAGATTCCCATGTCACTGCTAGAAATCAAGAATCTCAACGTTCGCTTCGGCGACAAAACCGCGACGCCGGTGGTCGATGGCCTCGACCTGAAAGTCGACAAGGGCGAAGTACTGGCCATCGTGGGCGAATCGGGTTCGGGTAAATCCGTGACCATGATGGCGCTGATGGGCCTCATCGAGCACCCCGGCATTGTCACCGCCGACTCGCTCAGCTTTGACGGCAAAGACATGCTCAAGCTGAGCAACCGTCAGCGTCGGCAGATCGTTGGCAAAGACCTGTCGATGGTCTTTCAGGACCCGATGACCGCGCTGAACCCGAGCTACACCGTCGGTTTCCAGATCGAAGAAGTGCTGCGCCTGCACCTGAAAATGTCCGGCAAGCAAGCGCGCAAACGTGCGATCGAGCTGCTGGAAAAAGTTGAAATCCCGGGCGCCGCCAGCCGCATGGACGCCTACCCGCACCAACTGTCCGGCGGTATGAGCCAGCGTGTCGCGATCGCCATGGCGATTGCCGGCGAGCCAAAATTGCTGATCGCCGACGAACCGACCACGGCACTCGACGTGACGATTCAGGCGCAGATCATGGATCTGCTGCTGGCGTTGCAGAAAGAACAGAACATGGGCCTGGTGCTGATCACCCACGACCTCGCGGTCGTGGCTGAAACCGCCCAGCGCGTCTGTGTGATGTACGCCGGTCAAGCCGTTGAAGTCGGTCAGGTGCCGCAACTGTTCGACATCCCGGCGCACCCGTACAGCGAAGCCCTGCTCAAGGCGATTCCCGAGCACAGCCTCGGCGCCTCACGCCTGTCGACCCTGCCGGGCATCGTCCCGGGCCGCTACGACCGTCCGCAGGGTTGCCTGCTGTCGCCGCGCTGCCCGTACGTGCAGGACAGCTGCCGTGCGCAGCGTCCAGGTCTTGATCCGAAAAGCCACAGCCTCGCCCGCTGCTTCTTCCCGCTGAACCAGGAGGTGGCGTAATGGCCGTCGTACTTACCGCCCGCGACCTGACCCGTCACTACGAAGTCTCCCGTGGCCTGTTCAAGGGCCATGCGATCGTACGCGCACTCAATGGCGTGTCGTTCGAACTGGAAGCCGGCAAGACCCTCGCCGTCGTGGGTGAGTCGGGCTGCGGCAAATCCACCCTCGCCCGTGCGTTGACGCTGATCGAAGACCCATCGTCCGGCTCGCTGAAAATCGCCGGCCAAGAAGTCGCCGGCGCCGACAAGGCCCAGCGCAAGCAACTGCGCAAAGACGTGCAGATGGTGTTCCAGAGCCCGTACGCGTCGTTGAACCCACGGCAAAAAGTCGGTGACCAGCTCGGCGAACCGCTGCTGATCAACACCAACCTCTCCGCCGCTGAGCGTCGCGAGAAAGTCCAGGCGATGATGAAGCAGGTCGGCTTGCGCCCTGAGCATTATCAGCGCTATCCGCACATGTTCTCTGGCGGTCAGCGTCAGCGTATCGCCCTGGCACGCGCCATGATGTTGCAACCGAAAGTGCTGGTGGCGGATGAACCGACTTCGGCGCTCGACGTGTCGATTCAGGCGCAGGTGCTGAACCTGTTCATGGACCTGCAGCAGGAGTTCAACACGGCTTACGTGTTCATCTCGCACAACCTCGCGGTGGTGCAACACGTGGCCGATGACGTGATGGTGATGTACCTCGGTCGCCCGGTGGAACTGGGTCCGAAGAACGACATCTACGAACGCCCGCTGCACCCGTACACCCAGGCGCTGCTGTCGGCGACCCCGACCATTCACCCGGACCCGAACAAGCCGAAAATCAAGATCGTCGGCGAACTGCCTAACCCGCTGAATCCGCCACCGGGCTGCGCTTTCCACAAGCGCTGCCCGTATGCGACCGAGCGTTGCAGCACGGAAGAGCCGGCGTTGCGCCAGCTCGACAGCCGGCAGGTGGCTTGCCACTACGCCGAGCAGTTCCTTGATGGCGCGGCGTAAGCAAATCCGGAGACCGACACGAAACCTGTAGGAGCTGTCGAGTGAAACGAGGCTGCGATCTTTTGATTGTCAGAATCAGAATCAAAAGATCGCAGCGTGCCGCAGCTCCTACGGGGATCGTGTTTATTCAGGGATAAAGTGTTGAGCAAACCCCTTCTGCCTCGATTGCGCATCAGTCGAGGCAGAAGGGGTTTTCTTTTGCCTGCGATTTACGTCTGGCTATCGCCTTCGTCATCCGGATCATCAGTGTCCGGCTCGTCAGTGGTCGAGTCGTCATCATCGGCTGCACCACCCTGGCCCTGATCGCCCGGCTCGGACTCAGACTTGGCGAGCATCAAGCCGCTGTGCCCGACCTGGCCGTTAAAGGCCTGGGAATCATGATCCTCGCACTCGGCCCAGGCCGTCGCGGTGCCGAGGGACAGCATGACCATCACTTTCAATAGCAATAAAACCCGTAGCAACCTGCTTTTCATAGCCGACTCCATCCATTTTCAGGTGAGACATTCGTGCCTGACTGGCGCTGTGTGAAATCTAGTTCCGATCCATCGGGTTCACCAGATAGGACGCTAACGAGCCGGCAGAAATGCCCTTCACCGACAGACAGGTTTCGAATAATGCCTATCGCCGGATCAGCTAAGCGGGCGCGTAGCTTGCCAGGTCAAGGGAATCGATATCAGCACCAACACAGTGCTGGCCAGCCAGACACTGTGGCCACCGAAGTTGCCGTACAACTGACCGCTGAGCACCGGCGACAACAGCGCACTGGCACTCCAGCTCATAAAGAACAGGCCGAAGTACTGACCGCTTTTGCCACTCTGGGCAAACTGCATCACCAGTACATTCAAAGGTGGCATGAACAACGCTTCACCCAAGGTCCAGATCAGCGTCGACAGACAGACGAACGCCAGCCCGGAACCGAACGGCAACATGCCCAATCCGCCGGCCAGCAACAAACTCCCTGCGAGCATTTGCCGACGCGTACCCCAGCGCTCACCCCAGTGCGACAGCGGAATCTGCAGCGCGATCACCAGCAACGCATTGAGCCCGAACTGCCAGCCGATCGCCTCGGTGCTCAACTGATAGTAATCACGCAGGTAGTTGCCCAGCGTGCTGTAGACCGTGTCGAAGGCGATGCCGAGCACGGCCGTCGCCGCCAGCAACCACAGGAACGGTTTATCGCGATACGGCGCACCCGATCCACTTGGGCCGCTCGTGGATGGCTCGTCATTGATCAGCACCGGACGACGCCACGTGGTGCGGACAAACCACAGCAGCGCCAGCAACGTCATCGCCGCACTGCCAAAAAATACCCAGCGAAAATCCGTCTGCGCCAACACCCCGCCCGCCACCCCGGCGGCGGCCATGCCCAGATTGCGCGCCACCCGGCTCAAGGCCTGCGCACGCGAACGCTGCGCCACCTCGCAATATTCCATGATCAGCCGCTGATGCAGGGTGCGAATAGCCCCATCGATCGTCCCGCTAAGCAACAACAATGCAGCGAGCAACGGCACTTGCGTGACCAGCCCCAGCAGAATCAACACCCACACCGAAATGAAGAACAGTGCCGCCGTCAGCCGCGCCGTGCGCACATGATCGCTGAGCCAGCCACCGAGCATCGAACCCACCAGCAAACCCGCGCCATACGCCGACAGCAACCAGCCCACCGTCTCGATCGCCAGCCCCAACTCCTGACGCAGGTACAACGCCATGAACAGCTTGACCATGCTGCTCAGGCGATTGATGAACAACAGCGCACCGAGCACCCAGGCCATCACACCGAAATAACTGCCGAGGCGCAGCAGGTGAGTCAGTCGACTCGTCATTCCATTGACCTCTCAAAGCGACTTGCGGGGAGCTGGAACACTAACGTCCAACAGGCGGGTTGTCGCGTTCAAGTACATTGATTCGACAAAAACGGAGTCGCCCTACATCCCCCTGTAGGAGCAGCCGCATGCTGCGATCTTTTGACTTTGCTGCCTTCGGCAGCTCAGTTGTTGAGTGCACTCAACTAGAAAATGGTCGGCTGTAAGGCCGCCATCACTGGCAAGCCAGGCTCCCACAGTGGATTGAGCTCAATCTGCCAGAGGGTGGTCGGCTGTCGGACCGTTATCGCGAGCAGGCTCACTCCGACAATTGGATTGAGTACAACGGCAAGAAACAGGTCGCCTGGCAAGCCGGCTCGCACAGAAAAGCAAAATCAAGATCAAAAGATCGCAGCCTTCGGCAGCTCCTACACAGGATGAGCGTTAGCTCGGCTGCAGCTTTTGATCTGTAAGGCGACGTCGGAAGGCTGAGTGGGGGGATTGATCCGGGCGTGGGAGCGCAGCGACCGTTTGGCGAAGCCAAACACAGCGAGAGGAGGTGCAGCGAAGCAAACCGTAGGCGCTGCGCCCGGATCGATCCCGGAGCGAAGGAACCCCGAGCCCCAGCGAGCGGGCCGTACGTAGGAGCAAGCGTTTTTTGCTTACTTTTTTTGGCGTTTGAAAAAAAGTGAGTCGCCGTAAGGGCGAAACCGTCAGCCGCAACACCCGCAGAAACGGATATCCCCCCAAAACAAAAGCCAAAAAAGCCCCCAAGGCACACACCGAGGGGGCTTTCGAACAAACCAATTCAGCGCTTAGTGATGCTCACGTGTCGCGCGGAATTTCACATCCGGCCAACGCTCTTCCATCAACGCCAGGTTAACCCGCGTCGGCGCAAGGTAAGTCAAGTGACCACCACCATCCAGTGCCAGGTTCTCCACAGCCTTGTTAGAGAATTCCTCAAGCTTCTTCTTGTCGTCACACTCGATCCAGCGCGCGGAGTACACAGTAATCGGCTCATACGAGCACTCAACCTTGTATTCCTCCTTCAAACGGCTCGCGACCACATCAAACTGCAGCACACCCACGGCGCCAAGAATGATGTCGTTGCTGCGCTCCGGGAAGAACACCTGAGTGGCGCCTTCTTCAGCCAGTTGTTGCAGACCCTGACGCAGCTGCTTGGACTTCAGCGGATCACGCAGACGCACACGACGGAACAGCTCCGGCGCAAAGTGCGGAATGCCAGTGAAGCCGAGGACTTCGCCTTCGCTGAAAGTGTCGCCAATCTGAATGGTGCCGTGGTTGTGCAGACCGATAATGTCGCCGGCGTACGCCTCTTCCAGTTGCTCACGCTCGGAGGAGAAGAACGTCAGGGCGTCGCCAATGCGCACGTCCTTGCCGGTGCGCACGTGGCGCATCTTCATGCCTTTCTCGTATTTGCCGGAGCAGATACGCATGAAGGCGATGCGGTCGCGGTGTTTCGGGTCCATGTTCGCCTGGATCTTGAAGATGAAGCCCGAAAACTTCTCTTCCACCGGCTCGACGGTACGCTCATTGGCCACACGGGCCAGCGGACGCGGTGCCCAATCAACAACGGCGTCAAGTACATGGTCAACACCGAAGTTGCCCAAAGCAGTACCGAAGAACACCGGGGTCAACTGACCGTCGAGAAATTCCTGCTGGTTGAACTCGTGGCAGGCGCCCTGCACCAGTTCCAGCTGTTCGATGAAGCGGTCGTACTCGTCGCCCAAGTGCGCGCGCGCCTCGTCGGAGTCGAGTTTTTCGATGATCTTGGTTTCGGTGCGTTCGTGACCGTGACCGGCGGTGTAGACAATGATGTAGTCATCGGCCAGGTGGTACACGCCCTTGAAATCGCGGTAGCAACCGATCGGCCAGGTGATCGGCGCGGCCTTGATCTTCAGAACGGCTTCGATTTCGTCGAGCAGTTCGATCGGGTCACGGATGTCGCGGTCGAGTTTGTTGATGAAGCTGACGATCGGCGTGTCACGCAGACGGCAGACGTCCATCAGCGCAATGGTCCGTGGCTCAACACCTTTACCGCCGTCGAGAACCATCAATGCCGAGTCGACCGCCGTCAGGGTACGGTAGGTGTCTTCGGAGAAGTCTTCGTGGCCCGGGGTGTCGAGCAGGTTGATCATGTGGTCGCGATACGGGAACTGCATGACCGACGTGGTAATGGAAATACCCCGCTGTTTCTCCATCTCCATCCAGTCGGATGTCGCATGGCGATCGGATTTACGGGATTTCACCGTACCGGCCACTGCAATCGCCTTGCCCATCAACAGGAGCTTTTCGGTGATCGTGGTTTTACCGGCATCGGGGTGGGAAATAATGGCGAAAGTGCGGCGTTTCGCGACTTCGGCGGCCTGGTTGGTCATGGGAAATCGCCTGGCGGTGATTCAAAAAAGGGCCGCGATTATAGCCCAACTCGATGCAATAACCGAACCGTTGAGCACATTAAGGGTGGCCAAATGCTGCCGCAGATGGGAACCTTTTAAAGCACGGAGACGTCCATCCCCTGTTACGAATTTTCGTCAGGGGCTGAAAAATCAGCAAGTTAGCCTGACGAGGCTGCGCTCATGGCTCGCTTTCAGACCGCTTTGCCGGTCCTGAAAAACGGCCACTTTTCGCGAACGTTCACTCCCGGCGGCCAAGGCTTGGCATGCCACACGGGACTGCGCTCGCCGACTACAAAAAAAGGAGTCCGCCTGTGGCTATCCGCTATGGCAAAGGGCTGATGGGAGGTGCGGTGGTGATCGCGCTCCTGGCCCTGCTGGTCCACTGGATCGGCATCAACACGATCGAACACTACCGCGACGATTTGTTGTTTTACCTGCAAGCTCATCTGATTCTCGTCCTCGCTTCAATGCTGGCCGCCCTGGTCGTGGGCATCCCCGCCGGCATCTTCCTCAGTCGCCCGACCATGGTCGGCCGCGCTGAACGCTTCATGCAGATCTTCAATATCGGTAACACCGTGCCTCCGCTGGCCGTGCTCGCGATTGCCCTCGGCGTCCTCGGCATCGGCAGTGGCCCGGCGATCTTCGCTTTATTCCTCGCTTCGTTGCTGCCGATTGTGCGCAACACCTACGAAGGCCTGAAAAATGTGCAGGGCTCGCTGAAAGAAGCGGCCGTCGGCATCGGCATGACCCCGCGTCAGGTGCTGTGGAAAGTCGAATTGCCCAACGCCGTGCCGATCATCGTCGGTGGTGTGCGTGTGGCCTTGGCGATCAACGTCGGCACCGCACCGCTGGCGTTCCTGATCGGCGCCAACAGCCTCGGCAGCCTGATCTTCCCTGGCATCGCCCTGAACAATCAGCCGCAACTGCTGCTCGGCGCCGCGTGCACCGCGCTGCTGGCCTTGCTGCTCGATGGCGTCGTCACCCTCGCCAGCCGTCTCTGGCTGGAACGCGGTTTGCGCCCGTCTTAAGGCTTTTGCGAAGGAATGAATATGAAACGATTTAGCTCGTCTTTGGGATTGATAGCAGGCTGCATCCTGCTGTTCGCAGGAATCGCGCAAGCCGCTGAAAAACCAGTGATCCGTCTCGGCGCCCGTGTCTTCACCGAACAGACGCTGCTCGCGGAAATCACCGCGCAATACCTGCGCAGCAAAGGTTATGACGCGCAGATCACCGGTGGTCTGGGCAGTAATCTGGCCCGCAGCGCCCACGAAAGTGGACAACTGGACATGCTCTGGGAATACACCGGCGTGTCGTTGGTGGCCTACAACCATGTCACCGAAAAACTCGACAGCGCCCAGTCCTACGCCCGGGTAAAAGAACTCGACGCGAAAAAAGGCCTGATCTGGCTGACCCCGTCGAAATTCAGCAACACCTACGCCCTCGCGCTGCCGAAAAAGGTCGCTGAGGAATATCCGCAGATCAACAACATCAGCCAGTTGAACGAAGTGCTGCGCGCCGAGGCCAAAACCAATCATCTGGTGGCGCTGGATACCGAGTTCGCCAACCGCTCCGACGGTCTGATCGGCATGGTCGATCTCTACGGCATGAATCTGACCCGCAAGAACATCCGCCAGATGGATGCCGGGCTGGTTTACACGGCATTACGCAACGGTCAGGTGTTTGCCGGTCTGGTCTACACCACCGACGGTCGTCTCAACGCCTTCGGCCTGAAGCTGCTGGAAGACGACAAGCACTACTTCCCCGACTACACCGCCGCGCCGGTGGTGCGTCAGGCGTATCTGGACGCGCACCCGCAACTGGCCGAGCAACTCAAGCCACTGGCTGAACTGTTCGATGACGAAACCATGCGCCAGCTCAACGCGCGGGTCGACGTCGATCACGAAAGCCCGTCGAAAGTCGCCGCCGACTTCCTGCGCCAGCACCCACTCAACTAAGGAGGAAAAGTCATGGAATTTCTGAACGCCTTTTCCCACCTCGACTGGCAGCAGGTGATGCACCTGACCTGGCAGCACATCACTCTGGTCGGCATCGCCGTGACCCTGGCGATTGTCGTTGGCGTGCCGCTGGGCATTCTGATGACGCGGTTTCCGACCCTCGCAGGCCCCTTGCAAGCCAGCGCCACGGTGCTGCTGACCGTGCCGTCGATTGCCCTGTTCGGTTTGCTGCTGCCGTTCTACTCCAAGTTCGGCCAGGGCCTCGGCCCGATGCCGGCGATCACCGCCGTGTTTCTTTATTCACTGCTGCCGATCATGCGTAACACCTACCTCGCCCTGACCGGTGTAGAACCGGGCATCCGTGAAGCCGCACGCGGTATCGGCATGACCTTCGGCCAGCGCCTGCGCATGGTCGAACTGCCGATCGCCGTGCCGGTGATCCTTGCCGGTGTGCGCACCGCCGTGGTGATGAACATCGGCGTGATGACCATCGCCGCGACCATCGGCGCAGGTGGCCTCGGCGTATTGATCCTCGCCTCCATCAGCCGCAGCGACATGTCGATGCTGATTGTCGGCGCGCTGCTGGTCAGTCTTCTGGCGATCTTCGCCGACCTTCTCCTGCAGTGGCTGCAACGTACGCTGACTCCAAAAGGACTCCTCAAATGATCGAACTTCAAAACCTCAGCAAAACTTTCCAAAGCAACGGCAAAGATGTCAAAGCCGTGGATTCGGTAAGCCTGACCGTCAATGAAGGCGAAATCTGTGTGTTCCTCGGGCCATCGGGTTGCGGCAAAAGCACCACGCTGAAAATGATCAACCGCCTGATCAAACCGACCTCGGGCAAGATCCTCATCAACGGCGAAGACACCACCGATCTCGACGAAGTAACCCTGCGCCGCAACATCGGCTATGTGATCCAGCAGATCGGTCTGTTCCCGAACATGACCATCGAAGAGAACATCGTCGTGGTGCCAAAACTGCTCGGCTGGGACAAACAGAAATGCCACAACCGCGCCCGCGAACTGATGAGCATGATCAAGCTAGAGCCCAAGCAGTATCTGCATCGTTATCCGCGTGAATTGTCCGGTGGCCAGCAACAGCGCATCGGTGTGATCCGCGCACTGGCCGCGGACGCACCGTTGTTGCTGATGGACGAACCGTTCGGTGCAGTCGACCCAATCAACCGCGAGATGATCCAGAACGAGTTCTTCGAAATGCAGCGCGCGCTGAACAAGACCGTGATTATGGTAAGCCACGACATCGACGAAGCGATCAAGCTGGGCGACAAGATTGCGATCTTCCGCGCCGGCAAACTGCTGCAGATCGATCACCCGGACACTCTGCTCGCGCACCCGGCGGACGACTTTGTCAGCAACTTCGTCGGCCAGGACAGCACGCTCAAGCGTCTGTTGTTGGTCAAGGCAGAAGACGCGGCGGACAACGCGCCGTCGGTGAGCCCGGAGACGCCAGTGGCCGATGCGCTGGAATTGATGGACGAACATGACCGTCGCTACGTGGTGGTCACCTGTGTCGAGAACAAGGCATTGGGTTATGTGCGTCGTCGCGACCTGCACCGCCAGACCGGCACTTGCGCGCAGTTCCTGCGTGAGTTCAACGCCACCGCCGCCTATGACGAGCATTTGCGCATCCTGCTGTCGCGGATGTACGAGTTCAACCGTGCGTGGCTGCCGGTGATGGATGCCGAGCGGGTGTTCCTTGGTGAAGTCACGCAGGAGTCGATTGCGGCTTATCTGAGCTCGGGACGTTCGCGCGGGATGAAGACCAATATCGTCTCGCCGGCTGAGGCGGTAGTCGCGTAAAACACGAAACCTGTGGGAGCGAGCCTGCTCGCGAAAGCGCAATATCAGTCAACAATGATGTTGGCTGTGAAAATGCCTTCGCGAGCAGGCTCGCTCCCACAGGATCTGCGTGATTTTTTCTTCATTCGCCTAGCGGAAAAGAATCTCAACACCTGCGGACCGGACAGCATGTATGAGACAACCCGCGAAACAACCAAAATCCCCCTCACCCTCTCCTCTCGCGGCCAACGTCGCCGATATTGCCGCCATCACACTTACCCACGACTTAGCCGACAAAAGCCGCGAACGTGCAGGTATTTTTAACACTCGAAAATTCCCGGGGAACATCTGCCCGTCATCTCGGTCGGCTACAAAGAGTGATGAACGCGACGCACGTCAGAAGCGTGCAAAAACGCGACATTTTTAGTTGATCTCGCGCCCCTCACGCCCTAAAGTTCGCGCCGAACGTCCATGCTGGAAACGATCCATCCGGCTCAAGTACTGACGACGAGACAGCAAGGCCAAGGGAAGCTTCACACCCGTGGCCTTTTTGCTTTCGGCGACATGCCTTGGGAAGTAGGCGAACCAAAGTGGGGATACGGAGGACGTTCATTTGCACCCATTGATTAACGACGTTTGCCACTAGGAGTCCCAAGTATGTCGATCCAGGTCGAAGACTATTTCGCGCGCGCTACATTCGACAAAATGAAGGCGTTCGCCGACAAACAGGAAACCCCGTTCGTGGTGATCGACACCGCGATGATCGCCCAGGCCTACGATGACCTGCGCGCCGGTTTCGAATTCGCCAAGGTCTACTACGCGGTCAAGGCCAACCCGGCCGTCGAGATCATCGACCTGCTCAAAGAAAAAGGTTCGAGCTTCGACATCGCCTCGATCTATGAGCTGGACAAGGTGATGGATCGTGGCGTCAGCCCGGACCGCATCAGCTACGGCAACACCATCAAGAAATCCAAGGACATCCGCTACTTCTACGAGAAGGGCGTGCGTCTGTTCTCCACCGACTCCGAAGCCGACCTGCGCAACATCGCCAAGGCTGCCCCGGGTTCGAAAGTCTATGTGCGCATCCTCACCGAAGGCTCGACCACGGCTGACTGGCCACTGTCGCGCAAATTCGGTTGCCAGACCGACATGGCCATGGACCTGCTGATCCTCGCCCGTGATCTGGGCCTGGTGCCGTACGGCATCTCCTTCCACGTTGGTTCGCAGCAGCGCGACATCAGCGTCTGGGACGCAGCGATCGCCAAGGTCAAAGTGATCTTCGAACGCCTGAAAGAAGAAGACGGCATCCACCTGAAGCTGATCAACATGGGCGGTGGCTTCCCGGCCAACTACATCACCCGCACCAACAGCCTGGAAACCTACGCCGAAGAAATCATCCGCTTCCTGAAGGAAGACTTCGGCGATGACCTGCCGGAAATCATTCTCGAGCCGGGCCGTTCGCTGATTGCCAACGCCGGTATTCTGGTCAGCGAAGTGGTACTGGTTGCACGCAAGTCGCGTACTGCCGTCGAGCGTTGGGTGTATACCGATGTGGGCAAGTTCTCCGGCCTGATCGAAACCATGGACGAAGCGATCAAGTTCCCGATCTGGACCGAAAAGAAAGGCGAGATGGAAGAAGTCGTGATCGCCGGCCCGACCTGCGACAGCGCCGACATCATGTACGAGAACTACAAGTACGGTCTGCCGCTGAACCTGGCGATTGGTGATCGTCTGTACTGGCTGTCGACCGGTGCTTACACCACCAGTTACAGCGCGGTTGAGTTCAATGGCTTCCCGCCGCTGAAATCGTTTTACGTGTAAGAGCAGCTGCGAGTTTCAAGCTGCTAGCTGCAAGTGAAAAGCCCATGACGTGTCATGGGCTTTTTTGTATTCGCTGATGCACTTTCCTGTGGGAGCGAGCCTGCTCGCGAAAGCGGTGAATCAGTGCAGGTGTTGGTGACTGACAAGACGCCTTCGCGAGCAGACTCGCTCCCACAGGGGTTATGCGGTGCGGCTTAACTCATCGGCGCGAAGCTGATATCTGGATGCCAAGACCTGAATCTTTGGATCTGTCGCGCCAGCCAGCGCCTGACCTGCGACCCGCAGAAAATTCAGATTGCCGCCCGCCAGGGCTTTCTCAAGCCAATCGACCGCCTCATCAATCCGCCCCTCACCCGCCAACACCGCCGCAAAACTGAACTGCCCGCGAAAATCCCCACCCTCAGCCGAACGCCGATACCAATCACGCGCCGCAGCAGGATCCGCCGGGCACACCTGTCCCTCTTCCAGATACCGCCCCAGCAGATTCATCGATTTCGCATGGCCCACTTCAGCCGCGCGCCGATACAGCGCCAACGCCTGTTGATGATCCACCGCCACACCCCGCCCGGTCGCCAGCAGATTGGCGAGGTTGTACATCGCCCAATCCAGTCCGGCATCCGCTGCAATCCGGTAATGCCGCGCGGCAATCGCCGCATCCGCCGCGCAACCCCAACCATGCTCATGACAACGCCCGAGCATGTTGCGCGCCATCAGATGCCCGCGCCCGGCAGCGATGCCAAACCAGCGCAGCGCCAGCGGTTGATCCTGGGCGATGCCCTGACCATCCAGCAGGATTTGCCCAAGCAACGCCTGCGCTTCAACTTCGCCCTCGCCCGCCGCCAGCAAAATCGCCTGCGCGGCACGGGCCGGGCTTTCTGCAAGCATGACGCTGAGTTGTTCGCCGCTGAGGACTTCCTCGCGACGCAGTTGAAAACTCATACCTCGACCCAGCGCCGCAGCAGGTTGTGATACGTGCCGGTGAGGCGGATCAGCGAAGGGTGATCAGGCAGGTCCTGCGTGAGCTGCTGAATCGCACCGTCCATCTCGAACAGCAACGCACGCTGGCTGTCCTCACGCACCAGGCTTTGCGTCCAGAAAAACGACGCATAGCGCGCGCCACGAGTGACCGCGTTGACCTTGTGCAGGCTGGTGCCGGGGTACAACACCATGTCGCCGGCCGGCAACTTCACCCGTTGCGTGCCGAAGGTGTCCTGGATTTCCAGCTCGCCGCCGTCGTAATCCTCAGGCTCGCTGAAGAACAGCGTCGCCGACAGATCAGTGCGCATCCGCTCGATACTGCCCTTGGGCTGGCGCACAGCATTGTCGATGTGGAAATCGAAACTGCCGCCAGCCGTGTAACAGTTCACTAACGGCGGGAAGACCTTGTGCGGCAGCGCGGCGGACATGAACAGCGGGTTTTTCCACAACCGCTCGAGCATCGCCGCGCCGATTTCCTTGGCCAGCGGATGGCCTTCGGGCAGTTGCAGATTGTGTTTGGCCTTGGCCGATTGAAAGCCCGCGGTGATCTTGCCATCGGCCCAATCGGCCTGCTCCAGCGCCTCGCGGATACGCTGCACTTCGTCTTTCGCGAACAGTCCGGGAATGTGCAGCAGCATGGCGATGTCACCTGATGGCAAAGAGGCGGCAATGGTATTGATTCTTATTGACTGTGTAAAACCCGAGAGACGAATGAACTGGCAAAAACCGTAAGGTTAAATTGTAAAGAATGTAAATTCAGTGCGAATAACAATGTTTCGCAATTGATACGAATACCTGTTTACCCTATATTCCGCCGCCTCAAATCCTTGGGGAGGGGAATAAAAATGGCACGTCAACACGCACAATTACCGGTCAGTTCACCACGCCTGCTCGCCTCTGCAATCGGTGTGGCAATCACCGCCGGCTCCGCTGGTCACATGGTGTTCGCCGCAGAAAAAACCGACAGCAAAGCCACCGGCAACGCCATCGCCCTGGACGCCACCGCGATCACGGGCGAAGCCCAGGACTCGACGTCCTACCAGGTCGAGAAAGCCTCCTCGCCCAAGTACACCGCACCGCTGGTCGACACGCCGCGTTCGGTCACCGTTATTCCGCAACAAGTGCTCAAAGACACCGGCGCTCTGAACATGCAGGACGCGCTGCGCACCGTGCCGGGCATCACCTTCGGCGCCGGTGAAGGCGGGAACCCACAGGGCGATCGCCCGTTCATTCGCGGTTTCGACGCGCAGGGCGACACCTACCTCGACGGCGTGCGCGACACCGGTTCGCAAAGCCGCGAAATCTTCGCCGTGGAAAACATTGAAGTCAGCAAGGGTCCGAACTCCGCCATCGGCGGTCGCGGAGCGGCAGGCGGCAGCATCAACCTGGTGAGCAAGAAGGCGCACCTGGGCAACTCGTTCGACGGCGGTTTCACCTACGGCTCCGACCAGACCCAACGCTACACCCTCGACGGCAACTACCAGTTCAGCGACACCGCCGCTGGCCGTCTGAACCTGATGAGCCACGAGAGCAACTTCGCCGGTCGCGACAAGGTCGATTACGACCGCTGGGGTATCGCCCCGTCCCTGGCGTTTGGCCTGGGCACCGACACCCGCGTCAACCTCGACTACTACCATCTCGAAAGCAACGACACCCCGGACTCCGGCATCCCTTACACCATCCCGACCGGTGGCTCCGCTGCACGCACCAAGTCCAATCCGGACAAGCCATACGCCGGCGGTGACCACAGCAATTTCTACGGTCTGGATCGCGACTTTCGCAAGGGCCGCACCGACACCGCGACCTTCGCCATCGAGCATGACCTGAGCGATTCGCTGACGATCAAGAACACCCTGCGTCACGGCACCAGCATGCAGGATTACATCCTGACCCAACCCGACGACAGCAAGGGCAACGTCAACAATGGCAGCCTCTGGCGTCGGGCGAATACTCGGGTGAGCAACACCGAGACCACCACCAACCAGACTGACCTGTTCGGCAACTTCTACGTCGCCGGCTTCAAGAACAGCTTCTCCACTGGCGTTGAATACACCCGTGAGGAAAGCCAGAAGTCTTCGTACAACGTCAACACCGACACCACGCCGCGCACCAGCGCAGTGACCACTAACTGCAACCCGGGCCTGATCGGCGCAGCCAGTGGCTACAACTGCACCTCGCTGTCAAACCCGAACCCGAACGATCCGTGGAACGGCGCGATTTCGCGCAACTACGCCGGCACCGACACCCAGGCCAACACCTACGCGCTGTATGTGTTCGATACGCTGGAGTTGAACGAGCAGTGGCTGGTGAACATGGGCCTGCGTTACGACCACTTCGACACCGACTACAAAACCTACAACGCCGCTGGCACCACCACGTCCAAGGGCGATGACACCAGCGAGTTCGTCACCGGTCAGTTCGGCGTCGTCTACAAGCCTGCGGAAAACGGCAGCATCTACGCCTCCTATGCCACCTCCGCCACGCCACCGGGCAACACTTTGGGCGAAGGTCAGGAAGGCAACCCGCTGGGCGGCACCCCGGATCGCAGCGGCAACCTGCTGAGCAGCGACATGGAGCCGGAAACCACCAAGAACTATGAAATCGGCACCAAGTGGGATCTGCTCAACGATCGCCTGTCACTGACCGCTGACGTCTTCCGCACCGAGAAAGAAAACGCTCGTGTGCAAATCGACACCTCGTCGTACGAAAACGCCGGCAAGACCCGCGTGCAAGGCGTCGAGTTGTCGGCCAGCGGCAAGATCTCCGACAAGTGGCAAGTGTTCGCCGGTTACGCCTTCATGGACAGCGAACAAGTCGACGGCGGTCCGATGGGCAGGGCCAACGATGGCAACGAACTGCCTAACACGCCGAAAAACAGCGCCAGCCTGTGGACCACTTACCAAGTCACGCCGAAGCTGACCATAGGTGGCGGTGCGTTCTACGTCGACGACGTGTACGGCAGCGTGGCCAACACCACCATGGTCGATTCCTATGTTCGCTACGACGCGATGGCCGCGTACAAGCTGACCAAAAACGTCGACCTGCAACTCAACGTGCAGAACCTGACCAACGAAACCTACTACGACAAAGCCTTCTCGACCCACTTCGCCAACCAGGCGGCGGGCCGTACGGCACTGTTGAGCACCAACTTCCACTTCTAAACAACGCTGTAAATGTGGGAGCTAGCCTGCTAGCGAAAGCGGTGTATCAGTCAACATCCATGTCACTGACAGATCGCATTCGCTAGCAGGCTAGCTCCCACAGGAGATCTGCTAACCAGATCCGGCCCCGTTCATTCAATTGAACGGGGCTTTTGTGCGTAAGAAAGAACGCTTCTCGATAACCCACGGCATAATGCGCGCCGTGAAGACAATTTCCGAACGGACGGCGAGTGACGTGTTGAAGAAAACCCTGTTCCAGTTGCACTGGTTTTTTGGCATCACCGCAGGCCTGGTGCTGGCGTTGATGGGCATCACCGGCGCGGCCTATTCGTTTCAGGACGAAATCCTGCGGGCGCTGAATCCGTCCGTCCTGCAAGTGGAAAAGCAGGTGGCCGGCGTGCTGCCGCCCGTCGAACTGGTGGAACGCATCGAAGCCACCTCGGGGAAAAAAGTCTCGATGCTCTGGGTCGAAACCGACAGCGGCAACGCGGCCAAGGTGTTCTTCACCCCGCCCAAAGGCGAGCGTCGTGGCGAGATGCGCTACTTCGACCCGTACACCGCCGAGTTCATGGGCGACGCGGTCGGCCAGGATTTCTTCGGCCTGATGCTGCAACTGCACCGCTTCCTCGCCATGGGCGACACCGGGCGCAACATCACTGGCGCCTGCACCCTGATCCTGCTGTTCTTCTGCCTCTCCGGTCTGTACCTGCGCTGGCCGCGTCAGTGGCACAGCTGGCGCGTATGGCTGACCCTGGACTGGAAGAAAAAGGGCCGCGCCTTCAACTGGGATTTGCACTCGGTGGCCGGCACCTGGTGTTTGCTGGTCTATCTGCTGCTAGCGCTGACCGGGTTGTCGTGGTCTTACGAGTGGTACAACAAAGGCCTGACCCAATTGCTCTCCGACGCACCGCAAAACGAGCGCGTGCGCGGTGGTCGCGGCCCGGCGCCGGAAGGCCCGGCGCCGACTGCCGACTACGCAGCAATGTGGAGCAGCATCTACAGCGCTGCCGGCCCGGGTCTGGCCACCTACAACATTCGTATGCCGGCCGTCGCAGGCCAACCGGCGACCGTGTTCTATCTGCTCGACAGCTCGCCGCATGATCGCGCGCTGAACCAGATCACCCTCGACCCGGCCACCGGCATCGTCAAACGTGTCGACCGTTACGCCGACAAGAGCTTCAAGGCGCAACTGCTGACCAGCATTTATGCGCTGCACGTCGGCAGCTATTTCGGTCTGGTCGGGCGGATCATCATCACCGTCGCGGCGGTGTGCATGCCGCTGTTTTTCATCACCGGCTGGCTGCTGTACCTCGATCGTCGGCGCAAGAAAAAGCAGATCAAGGATGCGCGCCAAGGCCTCGCACAACCGGGCGGCGATGCCTCGGCATGGCTGATCGGTTTCGCCAGCCAAAGCGGGGTTGCCGAGCAACTGGCGTGGCAGACCGCCGGGCAATTGCAGGCCGCCGGACTGCCGGTGAAAGTGCAGCCGCTGGCGAATGTCAGCGAACAGGATCTGCGTGAATCGAACAACGCACTGTTTGTGGTCAGCACGTTTGGCGACGGCGAAGCGCCGGACAGCGCGCGTGGGTTCGAACGAAAAGTGTTGGGCAAGGCGGCAACGCTCGACAGCCTGAATTACTCGATACTCGGTCTCGGCGATCGTCAATATCAGCACTTCTGTGGTTTCGCCAAGCGCTTGCACCAATGGTTGGCGGAGCACGGCGGCAAGACGCTGTTCGCGCCGGTGGAGGTCGACAGCGGCGATCCCTACGCCCTGCGCCACTGGCAGACTCAATTGGGCCTGCTCACCGGGCAAGCCCCCGTTGATACCTGGCAAGCGCCGAGTTACGACAACTGGACGCTGCTGCGCCGCGAGCTGATGAACCCGGACAGCAAAGGCGCACCGGTTTATCTATTGGGCCTGAGCGCACCGAACACCAGCAGTTGGCTGGCCGGTGACCTGGTCGAAATACTGCCGCGCAACTGCCCGTGGGCCATCGAACACTTCCTCGACGGCCTCGGTATTCGTGGCGAGACCACCGTGAAAATCAACGGCCTCGACGAGCCGCTGGACGTCGCGCTGGCCTCGCGCCAATTGCCCGAGCACCGCGCGCATCTGGTCGGTCTGCATGCGCAATCGCTGGTCGATGCGATGGTGCCGCTGGCCATGCGCGAATACTCGATCGCCTCGATTGCCGCCGACGGCGTCCTGGAGTTGATCGTGCGTCAGGAACAGCATGCCGATGGCACCCTTGGCATCGGTTCCGGCTGGCTGACTGAGCACGCGCCTTTGGGCGGCAGCATCAGTTTGCGCGTGCGCCGCAACAGCGGCTTCCACCTGCCGAACGAACCCGTGCCGATGATTCTGCTGGGCAACGGCACCGGTCTGGCCGGGTTGCGCAGCTTGCTCAAGGCGCGGATTGCCGACGGTCAACAGCGCCAGTGGTTGCTGTTTGGCGAGCGCAATCGGGAACACGATTTCCTCTGCCGCGCGGAGCTGGAAGAGTGGTTGATCAATGGCGATCTGGAGCGGCTGGACCTGGCGTTCTCGCGGGATCAGGCCGAGAAGATTTACGTCCAGGATCGCTTGCGCGAGTCGGCGGACGAGTTGAAGAAATGGCTGGCGGACGGTGCGGTGATTTACATCTGCGGCAGCCTGCAAGGGATGGCCTCAGGTGTTGATCAGACGCTCAACGACATCCTCGGCAGCGCCGAAGTCGAACGCCTGATCGAACAGGGCCGCTATCGCCGCGACGTTTACTGACCCGACACCATCCCCTTGTGGGAGCGAGCCTGCTCGCGAAGGCGATTTAACATTCAACAATTGTGTTGGCTGTAAGTCCGCTTTCGCGAGCAGGCTCGCTCCCACAGGGGATGCGGTGTTCAGGCCGGCTGCAACTTCTGCTCAAAAACCGCCACCCCATTCAAATCCCGCAACACCACACTCATCTCCCCGCTCTGCCCTTCAATATTCACCTCGCCAAAAAACTGAAACCCGGCAAACGGCGAAGTGTTCTGCGCCGGTGGCGCCTTCTCGAACACCACCTCCGGGCCAAAGGTTTTATCCAGCGGATTGGGTCCGAAACTCCCGGCATTCAACGGCCCGGCGACAAACTCCCAGAACGGTTCGAAATCCTGAAACGCCGCGCGATCGGGGTGATAGTGATGCGCCGCGCAGTAATGCACATCCGCCGTCAGGAAGACAAAATTGCGTACCTGCTGCGCACGCAGATAACCGAGCAATTCGGCGATTTCCACCTCGCGGCCCTGCGCCGGTCCCGGGTCACCGTTAGCTACCGCTTCCCAACGCGCGACACCCGGGCTGACCTCACCATCCGGCACGCCCAGACCAATCGGCATGTCGGCGGCGATGACCTTCCATTGCGCTTTCGACTTCTTCAAACCGCGTTTGAGCCAATCCAGTTGCTCACGTCCCAGAAACGGTTTCGCCGCGCCGAGGTTGTCGTCATTGGCGCCGCGATAACTGCGCATGTCGAGCACGAACACATCGAGCATCGGCCCGTAGTTGATCTTGCGATAAATCCGCCCGCCGCCGTCGGCGGCCTGCAAACGCATCGGGGAATATTCCAGCCACGCCTGACGCGCGCGGCCAACCAGGGTGTGGATATCTTTCTCCTGATAACGCTCGTCGAGCTGCTTGCCCGGCGACCAGTTGTTGACCACTTCATGGTCGTCCCACTGCCAGATCTGCGGCACTTCGGCGTTAAAGCGGCGGATGTTTTCGTCCATCAGGTTATAGCGGTAGTTGCCGCGATAGTCGGCGAGGGTCTGCGCGACTTTGCTCTTGGCTTCGGTGGTGATGTTGCGCCAGATGCGACCGTTTTCGGTGGTGAGCTGCGCGGGTACGGGGCCGTCGGCGTAGATAGTGTCGCCGCTGTGGATAAAGAAGTCCGGCAGGCGCAGGCGCATGGACTCGTAGATGCGCATGCCGCCGATGTCCGGGTTGATGCCGAAGCCCTGGCCGACGGTGTCACCGCTCCAGACAAAACGAATATTGCGCCGCGCCAGCGGAGCGCTGCGCAGATGACCGAGCCACGGCTCACTGGCGACACCGGTTTGCGCGTCCTTGAAATACACCCGATAGAAAATCGCCTGATCGGCCGGCAGCCCGGTGAGTTCAACCCGGGCGGTGAAATCCGTGCGCGCATCGGCCAGCGCCGAGAACACCCGGCGCGGGTGGCGAAACTGGCTGCGGGTGTCCCACTCGACCACCATTCGCGCCGGGCGATCGCTGCGGCTCCAGATCATCGCGCGGTCGCCTTGCAGGTCGCCGGACTGCACGCCATCGGTCAGTTGCGGACGGTCCTTGACCGACGCGATCACCGCCGGCGCCAGACCCGGCATCAGCAGACCGGCACCGATACCTTGCACGACACGCCGGCGACCGGGGTTGAAATCGCTCATGGTGTTCTCCCTGAAAAAAGGAAAACTTAAGCACGCCTATATGAACTCGCCATGACACCACTAACCATTGTGGGAGCGAGCCTGCTCGCGAAAGCGGTGTGCCAGTCAACATGTATGTCGCTGGCAGATTGCATTCGCGAGCAGGCTCGCTCCCACAGAAGGGTAGTGTTGTCCGTCAGGCCTTGGCGGGCTCCAGCGCCAACTCGACGGCCTCGGGGCGTTTGACCGTCGCGTAGACCACAGCAGTCAACAAACTTCCCGCGACAATCGCCAGCAAATACAACAACGCATGGTTGATCGCATTTGGAATCGCCAGCACAAACAAGCCACCGTGCGGCGCCATCAGTTTGCAGCCGAAGTACATCGACAGCGCACCGGTCAGCGCGCCACCGGCAATGCTCGCCGGGATCACCCGCAACGGATCTTTCGCGGCAAACGGAATCGCCCCTTCGGAGATAAAGCACAGCCCCAGCACCAGCGCCGCTTTGCCCGCCTCGCGCTCGGTCTGGGCGAACTTGCGCCGCGCAATAAATGTGGCGATACCGAGGCCAATCGGCGGCACCATGCCGGCCGCCATGGTCGCGGCCATCGGTGCATAACTCTGCGACGCCAGCAGCCCTACCGAGAACGCATACGCGGCTTTGTTGATCGGCCCACCGAGGTCGACGCACATCATGCCGCCGAGCAACACACCGAGCAGAATCGCGTTGGTGGTGCCCATGCTGTCGAGGAAATGCGTCAGCGCACCGAGCATGCCGGCGACCGGTTTGCCCACCACGTAAATCATCACCAGACCGGTGAACAGACTGGCGAACAACGGGATGATCAGAATCGGTTTCAGCGCTTCGAGACTTTGCGGCAAGGCGACATATCGGCTGATTGCCTTCGCCGCATAACCGGCGATAAACCCGGCGACGATGCCGCCGATAAATCCGGCGCCCAGCGTACTGGCGAGCAAACCACCAATCATCCCCGGCGCCAGACCCGGACGGTCGGCGATCGAATAAGCGATGTAACCGGCCAGCAGCGGCACCATCAACTTGAACGCGGTCTCACCGCCGATCTGCATCAATGCCGCCGCCAGCGTGCCTTCTTCCTTGAACGCGGTGATGCCGAACACGAACGACAGCGCGATCATCAAACCGCCGGCCACGACCATCGGCAACATGAACGACACGCCGGTCAGCAGGTGTTTGTAGATGCCGGTTTTCTCTTGCTTGGCCGGCGCCTTGCCGTCAGCCGCCGCGCTTTCCACGACACCTTCGGCCAAGGCTTTTTTCAGTGTGGCTTCGGACTGTTTCAAGGCAATCCCGGTGCCGCAGCGATAGATTTTCTTGCCGGCGAAACGCTCGGTGGCGACTTCGATATCCGCCGCCAGCAACACCACGTCCGCGTCGGCAATCGCCGCTGCGCTCAACGGGGTTTTCGCGCCCACCGAGCCTTGGGTTTCGACCTGCAATTCGTAGCCCAGACGCTTGGCGGTCTGCTGTAGGGCTTCGGCCGCCATGAAGGTGTGCGCAACACCGGTCGGGCAAGCAGTGATGGCGACGATGCGGGGTGCACGCGGTGCATCAGTCGTCGGTTCAGCCGCACTGGCAACGTAGACAGCCGCCTCTTCAGCACCACGACGCAGCACCGCTTCGACATCCTGCAGCGCCTGCGCCGGGGCGATCTGAAACACCCGTTTGCCGACAAAGCGGCTCATGTCCACCGCGCCTGTGGCGACCAGCAACACCCACTCCGCTGCCGCAATCGTCGCCGCCGACAATTCGCGCTCCGGGTGCGCCGCATCGACCACTTCAACGCTGGTGCTCCAGCCCTGACGCTGCGCCGCCGCATCGAGCAAACGCGCGCACAGCACACTGGTGACCATGCCGTTCGGGCAAGCCGTAACAATGGCTAACTTCATGACAAACCCTCTTATTGTTCTGTCAGGGGACGCACGCGCACGCCCTGTTCGAGCTGCGCCAGTTGCGCAGCATCGTTGATGCCGAAACCGATCTGAGTCACCGCCATCGCCGCAATCGCGGTGGCCGTGCGCAGGGTTTGCTCGGGCGTATCGGCGCTGAGCAGACCGTGGAGCATGCCGGCCAGCAACGAATCGCCGGCACCGACCGTGCTGGCAACGCTGACCTTCGGTGGCGTGGCATGCAGTGCCGAGCCGACACTGAACCAGTTCACGCCGTCAGCACCGTGAGAGATGACCACGTGCTCAATACCTTGAGCATGCAAACGCGCCGCTGCCTGGGCTTCGGCCGCGTGAGAAACCACCTCGCAACCGAGTGCATCGGCGAGCTCTTCCGTGTTCGGTTTGATCAGCCATGGACCGGCCTGCAACGCTGCGCGCAAGGCTTCGCCGCTGCTGTCGAGGGCGACTTTCAGACCGAGCTGGTTGAGCCGTTCGATCAACTCACGCAACCACTGCGCGGTCACGCCACGCGGCAGACTGCCGGCGACCACGACGGCATCGTGACCCGGTGCAATCTGCAGCAGACGTTCGAGCAACGCCTGCTGCGCGGCGGCGTCGACCATCGGCCCCGGACCATTGATGTCGGTGATGCGGCCATCCTGTTCGGCGACCTTGATGTTGCTGCGCGTTTCACCCGGCACGCGGATAAACGCGTCGACAAAACCGCGCTTGGCGAACAGGGTTTCGAACGCTTGCAGATTGTCTTCACCGAGAAAACCACTGACCGTCAGTTGATGGCCGAGATCAGCCAGCACCTGCGCGACGTTCACGCCTTTGCCGGCGGCGTGGGTGTGCATCTCGTCGCTGCGATTGACCTGACCGGCCTCCAGGCGTGGCAGTTCGACGGTGAGGTCGAGCGCCGGGTTGAGGGTCAGGGTAAGAATCTTGGCCATTACAGGGCCTCCACTAGTGCGCGCACTTCATTCGCGCTGCCCACGGCCAGGGCATGTTGAGCAAGGGTTTTCGCCTGGGTCAGGCTGAGTTCGCGGATGCGTGCCTTCACCTCGGCAATGCTGCGCCCGGAGACGCTGAGTTCATCGACCCCGAGGCCGACCAGCACCGGCACCGCCAGCGGATCCGCCGCCAGTTCGCCGCACACGCCGACCCATTTGCCGTGGGCATGGGCCGCGCGCACGGTGATGTCGATCAGTTGCAGTACTGCCGGGTGCAAGCCATCCGCTTGTGCCGACAGGGTCGGGTGACCGCGGTCGATGGCCAGGGTGTATTGGGTGAGGTCGTTGGTGCCGACGCTAAAAAAGTCGACTTCCTTGGCCAGCACCGGCGCGAGCAAAGCGGCGGACGGCACTTCGATCATGATCCCCAGTTGCAGATCGGCGACCGGGATTTCCAGGCGCAGACGTTCGGTCATGTCGCGTGCCTGGCGCCATTCTTCGACGCTGCCGACCATCGGGAACATGATGCGCAGCGGACGGTTATCCGCCGAACGCAGCAACGCGCGCAATTGCGCTTCCATGATCTGTGGACGCTGCAAGGTCAGGCGAATACCGCGCACGCCGAGGAACGGATTCTCTTCCTTGGCGATCGGCCAATACGGCAGCGGTTTGTCACCGCCGACATCCAGCGTGCGCACCACCAACGGCCGCCCGGCGAGGCCATCGAGGACGCGGCGGTATTCGGCTTCTTGCGTGGCTTCGTCCGGCGCTTGCGGATGGGCCATGAAAATCAGTTCGGTACGCAGCAGGCCAATGCCTTCGGCGCCCTGCTCCACCGCACTGATCACGCCCGCGCTTTCGCCGATGTTGGCGAACACTTCGACGGCATGACCGTCAGTGGTGTGTGCCGGTTGATGACGCTGTTCGGCGGCAATCTTCAGGCGTTGTTCGCGGGTATCGCGCTCTTCGGCGGCACGTTGCAGGGTCGCCGCATCAGCGTCGACATGCAGGCGCCCGCGCTGGCCGTCGAGCAGCAACGGTGTGCCCGGCTTCAGCAGCAACACTGCCGCGCCAGCGCCGACCAGCGCAGGAATCCCCAGAGCTCGCGCAACGATTGCACTGTGCGCCGTGGCGCCGCCGCGCGCGGTGAGAATCCCCGCGACACGCGCCGGATCCAGCCGCGCGACGTCGGACGGGCCGACCTCGTCCATCACCAGAATGTACGGTTGCTCAGGCTCGCTCGCCGTTTGCACGCCACACAGTTGCGCCAGTACGCGGCGACCGATGTCGCGCAGATCAGCCGCCCGTTCGGCGAGCAACGCATCTTGCAGCGATTCCTGTTGTTTGGCCGCCGCTTCGATCACCGCCATCCACGCCGCTTCGGCGCTTTCGCCTTGCTTGAGGCGGGTGTCGACTTCGTCGGTGAGTTCCGGGTCGTCGAGCATTTCCTGATGGGTGATGAAGATCTCGCGAATGGCTTTGGCTTTGCTGCGCTCGATCAGGCCTTGGATATCACTGCGCACGTCGCTGAGCGCTTGCTTGAGACGTTCGCGCTCAACGGCGGCGGACTCGCCGCGCAGCGGGTAATCAATGGTTTGTTGCACCTGAATATGCGCAGGCCCGATGGCAATGCCCGGGGCTGCCGGGATCGCCTGCAACTGAGCACCGGACGCCGGGGCGATCAGCACTTCGGCGATGTCAGCGATGACTTCACGCTGCTGACTGACGGCGGGCAGCGGCTCGACTTCTTCGCCGAGACCTTCTTCGATAGCAGCGAGCAACGCCGGCAAGGCATCCGCGGCAATGCTCGGTTCGGCGATCAACTCCAGCACCTGACCGCGTCGGGCGCCGAGGCTGAGCAGTTTGCTCAGGCTCTTCACCGACACGGCGCTGTCCTGGCCGTCGACAATGCGCACACGAATTTCGCCATCAAAACTCTTCGCCAGTTGCGCAAGGATCTTTGCCGGGCGTGCGTGCAAACCATGGGCGTTGGCCAGGACAATGCGTGCGCTCGGCCAGTCGGCGGGCAACTCACCGCCGAGCACTTCGAGGACCTTGCGGCTGCTGGTGGCGCGGCCCAGTTCATGGCCACGACCTTCGATGAGCAACGCGCACAAACGCTCGAGCAGTGCCTGATGCGCCTCGCCAAGGCTGGCCAGGCAGAACAGACCACTGAGCGGCTGACCGAGATAGCGCATCGGTTTGTCCGGCGTCACAAAAGCCAGCCCCGGACGCTTCACGGTTTGCTCGCTGTGCAGCCACCACAAACCATCACCCAGCGGCAGTGCTTCGACCTGCTGCAACACACCGGCAAAACCGTTGCTCACACAATCGGCCTGCCGCAACAGACGCGCGCCACGCCAGACCAGTTCTTCAAAATCGTCGGCCGAGACGCCGAGGCCGATCATCTGCGCATCCAGCGCCAGCTCTTGCGGCGCGCCCTGTAGCAATTTCAGCAGCGCTTCGGGGGAACTGGCGCGACGCAGGGCCTGGCCCAGATCGGTCTCGCCGAGGGCACGGGTCAGCAGTTGCAGCAGGCGCAGGTGTTCGTCGGATTTGGCAGCAATGCCAATCGCCAGATAAACGATCTGGCCATCGCCCCAATCCACGCCTTCCGGGAACTGCATCAAGCGCACGCCAGTGGCGAACACCTGATCGCGGGTTTGCGGGGTGCCGTGGGGAATGGCAATACCTTGACCGAGAAAGGTCGAGCCCTGGGCTTCCCGTGCCTGCAATCCAGCGAGGTAACCGTCGGCAACCAGACCATCAGCCACCAGGTGATTGGCGAGCAGTTGCAGGGCAGCGGGTTTATCCACGGCCGATTGGCCCATGGATATCTGCTCTATAGTGAGCTCGAGCATGCGATCTCCTTTTTGGCGCTTTATGAGTGCCAGGTATTGTTTTGGATGTTTGCAGCTTAGGCGCTTTACCGCTTTGCTTTTCAGCGGCAGTTTTGGCGGTTTCACGGCAGAACCGGCCAAAGACGTCTAAAACGTAGAAAATACGCTTGCTGAAACGTTTAATCTAGATTGATCGGCACGTTACTCGATAATGTCTCATCCTTGAAGTCCAACTTGTCGGATGCGCTGCGACAATAGTCGCCTGCCCTAATCGGGTAGGATTGGCGAAAATGTGGCGGCAAGCTCGAAAAAACAAGGAAATCCCGGGTTGAAACTCAGTGATATCGCGCGGTTGGCCGGAGTGTCCGTGACCACCGCCAGCTACGTCATCAACGGCAAGGCCGAACAGCAACGCATCAGCAACGCCACCGTCGAGCGGGTGCGGGCGGTGGTCGATCTGCACGGCTTCACGCCAAACCCTCAAGCGGCCGGGCTGCGCAGTCGGCACACGCGCACGCTGGGCTTTATTCTGCCGGATCTGGAAAACCCCAGTTACGCGCGGATCGCCAAACTACTCGAGCAAGGTGCGCGGGCTCGCGGCTATCAATTGCTGATCGCCAGCTCCGACGATGCGCCGGACAGCGAGCGGCAGTTGCTACAACTGTTCAAGGCGCGCCGCTGCGATGCGCTGATCGTCGCCAGTTGCCTGCCGGCCGGCGATGACAGCTATCGGCAGTTGCAGGCCAAAGGGTTGCCGATCATCGCCATCGACCGGGTCATGGAACCCGAGCACTTCTGCTCGGTGATCAGCGACGACCGCGAAGCCAGCCTGCACCTGACCCAGAGCCTGCTCGATCCGCAACCGAAGCAGATCGTCCTGCTCGGTGCGCGCCCGGAACTGAGCATCAGCCAGGAGCGTGCCGCCGGTTTCAAACAGGCGCTGGTCGATTTCAAAGGCGAAGTGCTGGTCGAACACGCCGAATCCTTCAGCCGCGAATGTGGCAAACAATTGATGGAAGAACTCCTGCAGCGTCTGGGGCATTTGCCCGATGCGCTGGTGACGACGTCCTACGTGCTGCTGCAAGGCGTGTTCGATGCACTGCATGACTTCCCGCTGAAATCGCGCCCGCTGCGCCTCGGCACCTTCGGTGATACGCAGTTGCTGGATTTCCTGCCGCTGCCGGTCAACGCCATGGCCCAGCAGCACCAACTGATCGCCGACAAGGCGCTGGAACTGGCCCTGGCGGCGGTCGAGCAGTCGGAGTACAAGCCCGGCGTGCAGGCCATCGCGCGGACCTTCAAGCAGCGTATTCACCGGGACTGAGCCGTGGAGCTGATCGACAGCCACACCCACCTCGACTTCCCCGACTTCGACGCCGATCGCTCGGCGTTGCTCGCCGAAAGCCGCGCCCTCGGGGTGCGGCGGATGGTGGTGTTGGGCGTCTATGAAGGTAACTGGCAACGGGTCTGGGATCTGGTGCAGAGCGATGCCGATTTATACGCGGCGCTTGGATTGCATCCGGTCTATCTCGATCAGCATCGTCCTGAAGATTTATCGGCACTCGGTGATTGGCTGACGCGATTGCGCGGTCATCGACAATTGTGTGCGGTGGGCGAGATTGGTCTGGATTACTTCATCGAAACCCTCGACCGCGAGCGGCAACAGACGCTGTTCGAGGCGCAACTGCAACTGGCCGCAGACTTCCATTTGCCAGCGCTGATCCATGTGCGCCGCAGCCACGCGGCAGTGATCGCGACGCTCAAGCGCTTCAAGCTCAAACGCGCAGGGATCATCCATGCCTTCGCCGGTAGCCGTGAAGAAGCGCGGGAGTACATCAAACTCGGTTTCAAACTGGGCCTCGGCGGCGCACCGACCTGGCCGCAAGCGTTGCGCATGCATCGGGTGCTGGCGGAACTGCCGCTGGATTCGATCGTGCTGGAAACCGATTCACCGGACATGGCACCTGTCATGTTTCCCGGCCAGCGCAACAGCCCGGCGCACTTGCCGGCGATCTGCGCGGCGTTGGCCGAGCTGATGAAGATCACCCCGCAGCAACTGGCCACGGCCAGTACCGCCAACAGCTGCGAAGTGTTCGGCTGGTAATCAGTCGGCGTAAGCCTTGGCGGCCTCCAGAATCAGCGTCATATGCCGACGCTGACGCGCGTAACGGACGACCACGAAGTACAAGAAAATCGTGATCAGTGACGCGTTCAGTTGCTCGGTGACGCTAAGCAGTCCCAGCCATTCCATCACCAACGCCACCAGCAGCGCGGTGCACACCGTCAACGAAGCGCTGAAGCGCAGCAGCGCCAGCGAGTCGAGGGACTTGAAGCGCTTGATCTGTTGCGGGCAACGCAGCTCCAGCGCTTTCTGGCAATGCTCGCAGGTGAACGGTTCATTGATCGAGATGGCATTGAGTTGCCACGGTTTGAGCAGCTGCGTGGTCTGGCAATGAGCACAGCGCCCCTGGACTCCAAGAGTCGCGGCAGACATGAGCGGCCTCCTCTACGCTAACGTTGAGCATGGATACTGGCTCATTGCTGGGTAAACGCCAGAACACGGCGAGAAACAGGATTGGGCTTACGGTCTGAAGTGAAAAAGTACTACAAAAAATTCTGACAAAACCCAGAACCCGGTGGGAGCTAGCCTGCTCGCGAAAGCGGTGTGTCAGGTGGCAGCGACGTCACTGACAGATTAGATTCGCAAGCAGGCTCGCTCCCACAGGTGTGTGACGACTCAGACGCGGAAGGCGCTGATCAGCTGTTTAAGCTCTACCACTTGGGCTGACAGCGCCCGGCTGGCATCTTCGGTCTGGTGCGCACCTTGCGCCGTGCGCTCGCCGGCGCGGTTGATCTCGACGATGTTCTGATCGATGTCGTGGGCCACCGCCGTTTGCTGTTCAACTGCCGCAGCGATCTGCTGGTTCTGATCGACGATCATACCGACCGCACCGAGGATGTTTTCCAGCGCCTGCTGGACCTTTTCCGATTGCCCGACCGTGCCATTGGCCATCTGATGGCTGACGCCCATGGCTTTCACCGCAGCGCCGACGCCGCCGTGCAGCTTGGCGATCATCTGTTCGATTTCTTCAGTTGATTGCTGAGTGCGTTTGGCCAGCGTGCGCACTTCGTCGGCGACCACGGCAAAACCGCGTCCCTGCTCGCCGGCACGCGCCGCTTCAATCGCAGCGTTGAGCGCCAGCAGGTTGGTTTGTTCGGCAATGCTTTTGATCACTTCCAGTACGCGGCTGATCGACTGACTGTCGCTGGCCAACTGGTTGATCACCAACACCGACTGGTCGATCTCGCTGGCCAGTGCGGCAATGCTGCCCTGCTGCGACTCGACCAGGCCACGACCATTAATGGTCTCGTCATTGACGCTGTGGGCACTGCTCACCGCTGCCGCTGCACTGCGCGCCACTTCCAGCGAGGTGGCCGACATCTGGTTCATCGCCGTTGCCACTTGCTCGATCTGCGTGCGTTGCCCCGCTACCGCCTGATTGCTCTGCGCGGAGACGTTCTCGACCTGCCCGGCCTGACGTTCGACCTCGGCGACGGTCTGACCTACGCGCTCGATCAAGTCGTGAATCTTCCTCACCGTGCCATTGAACACTTCGCCCAACTCGCCCAGCTCGTCGCGGCTGTTGGCCTTGAAGTTGACGGTCATGTCGCCGGCCGCGACCTTGTCCATCATCGCCCCGAGGCGTTTCAGCGTGGTGCGGGTCGAGGCGTAGAAACCGCCGTAGAGATAGAAAATCAGCACGAACACCACCGACAGCGCCACAGCCTGCAGGACCATATGCGTGCGGTTCTGCGCCAGACGTTGCTGCAATTGGGTGTCGAGGAATGTCAGCGTGGCTTCGTTGAGCTGGTAAGTCCTGTCGATCAGCGCGGTGACCTGATCGTAAAACGCCTGCCACGGCGCATCGAGGGTATCGGCCATCACCACCTGCTCTTCGAACAGTTCGCTGGCCTGTTTCAGCGAGGCCTTGCTGCTGTCAGCCGCCGCGCTGAGGGTATCCCGCGCGGCTTTGCTGGAGCCAAGGGCGTCCTGCAATTTCAGAGCGTACTCGGCCTGCAGTTTTTCGATCTGCACCAGCAACTCATCAAAACGGGTGCTCGACGAACTGTTGAGAAAACCCTGGCCCAGTGAATACGAGCCCATCGCCCGGCCTTCGCCGAGGGTTTGCGTGACGGTCGGTGTGACCAACGTGACCAGCTCGCTGAGCTGACGGATGTCGCTCTGGTTATCGCGGCTCAGTCCGGCCTGACTGGTGATGATCTGGCTGAAAATCTGCGCACTGGCGAGTAATTTGCCGATCAACGCGCTTTTGCTTTGCAGCGAGTTTTCCACTTGCTGGGCCTTGAACGCGTCGATCATTTCATCGCGTTTTCCGTCGAAAACCTGAATCTGCTCGGGATCGTCGGTCATCGCTGTCAGCCCTTGCAAGCGCGCCAACACCGCTTGCTCAAGGGTGGTGATCTGCGCCTCGACGTTGTCGGCCTTGCCTGACTGGCCAAGGGTAACGTTGATCTGTACAAGGTTGTTGAGGGTTTCCAGATCCCGGCGCAGGGCCAGGCTGCTGCCCAGCAGATCAAGGCTTTGCAGCTCGACCCGAGTGCCTTGGAATTCGCGATAGGAATCGCGCACCAGATAGAAATTGGTCACCAGCATCGGCACCAGAAACAGCACGCTGATCAGGCTGAACTTCATGCCGAAGCTCAGACGGTTCATCAGCGAGACGGCGGGATAGAGCAAGCTCTTCACTGGAAGTCTCCCTTGGTTTTTCTTGTTTTTATTGGCAGGCGCGGGACGACAGCAGATAGCCACTATCGAGCGCCATCTCTGTATAGCTCAAATCGGAGGGAGGTTTTGTAACTTAAGGTTAACGACAAAAAAGATCGCAGCCTGCGGCAGCTCCTACAGGAAACACACAATCCCCGTGTAGGAGCTGCCGCAGGCTGCGATCTTTTGATTTTTCTTTAAATCAATGAAATCAGTGGATCAAGACTGTCCACAGGGCAAAACCGGCATACCACAGCACCGCCGCGCGCAGCAGCAATTCCCACAGGCAATCGAGGGTGTTGATGCCGTCCGGCCCGACCACCGGAGGTGGAACCTCCCCCGCCGCCAGACCGACCCGGTTGATCAGTTGCGCAGCGCTGATGTTCCAGTTGAGCAGCTCATGCAGCATCACCCGACTGACCGCGACAAAGTTGCCGACCAGCGCCAGACTCGCGGCCAACAAGCGCACCGGCAGCCAGTCAAAGGCATGCCGCAGTTGCGCGGCGCGCTCGACCAGTGCCGGGTTCTGGCCGTGTTCTTGCGCCAGCGCCAACAGGCGATACGCCAACGCCGCCACCGGGCCGAGCACGAAATACCAGAAGATCACCGCAAAAAAGCTTTGATAGGCCTGCCACAGCAGATGCCCCTGCACGCTTTCAAGCAACTGCTCGCCGCTGTCGGCGCAGATATCCAGATCGCGCTTGGCCACATGCGCCGCAGCTTGCAGATCTTCACGCCGCCAGGCATCACGGAACGGCCCGAGACCGCCGAGCAAATCGCCGCGCCCCAGACTGTAAATCACCACCAGCAAATGCACTGGCAATGCCAGCAAGCCGTAGGCCACCGGCTCCAGCACCAATAGCAATAACGCCAGCAGCGCCACCGGAAACAGCACCAGAATCGTCAGCACCAGCCAGGGCCGTTTGGCCAGGCGCGTGCTGGTTTCAAGCTTGTTCAGTTCGCGGATCCATCCGCCGTCGCGTTGAACCCGATGACGCAGGGCCGAAAACTTCTCGATCCACAGCGCCAGCAGTAACACCAGAAAACTCATTGTCCTTCCTCTTGTGCCAGGGCCGCGCGGTAACGCGCCCAGTCGAATGCCGGGCCAGGATCGGTCTTACGCCCGGGTGCTATGTCGCTGTGCCCACAGATGCGGGCGCCGGTGATGGCCGGAAATGCGCTTTGCAACTGGCGGGTCAACGCCGTCAACGCGTGATATTGCGCATCGGTGAACGGCAGATCATCGGTGCCTTCCAGTTCGATGCCCACGGAAAAATCGTTACAGGTTTCCCTTCCTTCGAAGACCGACACGCCGGCATGCCACGCCCGCTCAAGACAGGAGACAAACTGGGTGACCTTGCCGTCACGTTCAATCAGAAAATGCGCCGAGACGCGCAAGTCAGCAATCCCTGCAAAGTAGGGGTGTTCGGTGACATCCAGACGATTCTGGAAAAACTCCTGCACCTTGCCCGTGGCGAACTGCGCCGGTGGCAGGCTGATGTTGTGGATCACCAACAGGGAAATTTCGCCCGCCGGGCGTTCATTGAAGTTGGGCGATGGGCAGACCTGCACCCCGTGACACCACCCGCTAGCGGGATCCAACTGCATACCGATTCCTTCAACGCCGACTGTGTTGGCGCCCAGTATGCCGTGATCGGCCCCCCGCGCGCGATCACTTGGCGCGATTGAGTCGCCGCAGATTGCCCAGCACCGATTCGAGCGCGCGGTCGAACAGCAAGGTATCGTCCAGCGCACGCACCGTCCCACGCTGGAATTCCTCGGCCAGTGCGATGCGGCTGCGCTCCAGGACTTTCATGCCGGTGCGATCGACAAATACATACTTGCCAGTGGCTTCGATGATGGCCGCAAGTTTGCAGCGCAGGCTGTGTTCATCGTCTTCCTGAAACACCACCCAATTGCCCAGCCGCAGTTGTTCGACCTGGCGCAGACCGGCGGCGTCATGGGGCAGGCGTACCGACATCAACGCCGCACTGCCCTCATCAGCAGTTTGCAGGACGATCTGTTGCGACACCTCGACCATGGGCAAAGCCTGACCGGCCTGGTCGGAGCGCTCCAGCACCCGCACATGCAGGCCTTCCAGCTCGCTGAAAAACTCACTGGTGGCAAATGGATCGAACGCCGAACTGCTCAGGCCATCGCGCAGCGACTTGAGCAGACCCGGCACCAGCGCCAGCAAGCGCAGGCTGGATTCAGCGTCGTCATGACGCTGCACACTCCAGATCAGTTGCTCCATGGTTTGCACATCGGCCTGCCATTCAGCGGACTGATCGCCATGCTTGAGACAGGTCAGCAGCAGTACTTTGCTCCAGGCGTCCTGGACGAAGGTGACCACGGTCGGCGGCAGGGTCTTGCCCAGCAGCGCTTGATTCAACGCCCGTTCGACCCGGCGCCGTGCCAGCTCGCTCTTCGCTCGCCCCTCTTCGGCGTCACGCAGGCGCTGTTCCAGCAGCTCGCTGCGGCGGCGTTCATCGCTGGTGAAGGCGAGAAAATCAGCCAGCAATTCGGAGAAGATCGCCGGATCGTCGACGAAGTCGCTCAGCAGGCGCTGCACCACTTGTTCGATACGCAGGTACAAGCTGTCGCGCGCCTCGCCGTCGCAATCGTCCCAGCCCATGGCCGCCGCGGCGATTTCATTGAGCAGGCGCCGCGCCGGATGGGTGCTGCGACTGAAGAAGCTCTTGTCGAGTACCGCGACCTTGAGCATCGGGATCTGCAGCCGGGCGATCAGCGCCTTGAGCGAATCCGGCACATTACGGTCTTCAAGAATGCAATCGAAGACCATGGCGATCAGGTTGATCACGTCTTCATCCGCATCGCCGACGATCCGCGATTTGCCACTTCTCACGCTGACGCGGGTCAGCAGCTGTTCGAGCTGATTGCGCAGATCGAAGTCATCCTGAGCCGCCAGCGCCGGCACATATTGTTGCAAGTGCGAGAGCAGGCGCAGCAGGTCGCGCGTGGAGATCGGTTGCGCCGCGACACTGGACTCCAGCGTCGGCGCAACACTGCCGCGCACCTGCGCAAGCAATTGTTGCAACGCGGCGAAGACCTCCTGCACGCCTTCGTCGACGGGCGGCGTGTCGTCGCTTTCCTCGCTGTGCACATTGGCGAGCGCACGATCAATCGCACGCCGCGCCGGGGCGGCCTTCAGCTCCGGCAACACACCGGTGGCAAGCAGCAATTGATTGGCTTCGGCGTACAGTTGTTCGGTGTCGGCCAGGACATAGCGCTCGAACAGTTTGAGCAGGATCAGCTTGACCTTGATCTCCACGCCCAGGTTACGTCCGGCCTGCAGGAAGAACTCGCAGAGCAGCGCCGGGCCGAGCGGGTTGTGCTGATCGTCGAGGGTGTTGCCGAGCAGCGCGTTAAGGCGCGCGGTCAGTTGGTCGAGGGCGAAGCCGTCACGCTTGAGTACACGACCGACCATGGTCTCGACTGCTACGCTGCGCTCCATGTCGTCGCTGCGCGGTGCCAGCTCGTCGTACATCAAGGTGTGGGACTGTGTGCTGTGCGTGGGGTCGAATTGCGTCAGGCCGACAAACGCTTCGAAGAATTGCTCAAGAAAGCCGCGCTCAATGTTTTTGCGCTTGAGGCGCAGGTCGCGCATGGCTTCGAAGAAGATGTTCTGCTCGACGTCATTGCGCGCCCGGTCGGCCATTTCAAACAGCGTGTCGTCAGCGTTGTCGAACAGCTCCTGCAAACCGTGGCGCAGTTGCTGGGCAGCCTTGTCGCGAACCTGAAGCAGAATCACAGGCAGGCGGGCGAGCGGCGAGTGATTCGCCTGATCGGTAGTGCCCTTGTGCAAAGGCACCACTTTCCCGTCGTTGTGCATCCAAGCCTCCTGAAACGGTGATTCGTTCGGTCAAGCCAACCCGGATCCCCTGTGGGAGCGAGCCGGCTCGCTCCCACAAGTTCAATCAGGACGTCAAGGCTATGACGTCAAATACAAGGCGGATTATCTTTCATAACTTGTACCCGACGCCATAGCCGTCAGGGTTTCCCCTATGCCCTTTCAGTGACCATGTCCCGGCGTGGTTTGCTCAAAGAAAATCGACCGGATGCAGGCAAGCGCGCACGTTCTCGCCTTGGGTTGGCTCGCGCCATGCCCCTATAATCGAACCACTTTGTTTGTGGAGCCCGTTATGCCGAATCTACGTCTCGCCGATTTGACCGCCGAAATCGAAGCCAACGTGCGCCGTGCGTTGCTCGAAGACATCGGCAGCGGCGACATCACCGCGCAACTGATCCCGGCCGAACGTCTGGCCAAAGCCACCATCATCACGCGCGATGCCGCCGTCATCTGCGGCACGGCGTGGGTTGATGCCGTGTTTCGTCAGCTCGATCCGCGGGTCGCGGTGCATTGGCAAGTGGTCGATGGCGAGCGGGTAAAACCCAATCAGCCGTTGTTTCATCTGGAAGGGCCGGCCCGTTCACTGCTGACCGGGGAACGCAGTGCGCTGAACTTCTTGCAGTTGCTTTCCGGCGTAGCCACGCGTGCGCAATACCTGGCTGATTTTGTTGCCGCGACGCAGGTCAAACTGCTCGACACCCGCAAGACTCTGCCGGGCCTGCGTCTGGCGCAGAAATACGCGGTGACCTGCGGTGGCTGCCACAACCATCGCATCGGCCTGTACGACGCGTTCCTGATCAAGGAAAACCACATCGCCGCCAGCGGTGGCATTCCACAAGCCATTGCCGCCGCGCACAAAATTGCGCCGGGCAAACCGGTGGAAGTCGAAGTGGAAAGTCTGCAGGAGTTGAAGGAAGCATTGGCCGCCGGCGCCGACATCATCATGCTCGACGAGCTGAGCCTCGACGACATGCGCGAAGCCGTGCGCCTGAACGGCGGCAAGGCGAAGCTGGAAGCCAGTGGTGGCATCAACGAAAGCACGCTGCTGCCAATTGCCGAAACCGGGGTGGATTACATCTCGATCGGTGCGATGACCAAGGATGTCAAAGCGGTGGATCTGTCGATGCGCCTCAGCCTTTAACAGCAGCTGCAAGTTTCGAGCTACAAGCTGCAAGCCACAGCGCTTTTGCTTTGACTTGCAGCTTACTGCTTGAAACTAGCAGCTCTCGTCAAACGACGAGATTATTCATCTCGCAGTACTCTTCCCACTCGACACCCAGCACTTCAGCCGCCTCTTTATGCAGCACAAGGCGTTGCGCCTCGAACTCCTCCGGCGTGCTCGTGTACTTGAGCGTCAACTCCCACGGCTGCAGGCCCTGGGCTTCGGCTTCGTCTTCGAAGGCCCACTGGATCTGGTCTTTCTGATCATCAGGACTCAGGTCCTTGATCTCTTCTTTGAGGTCCGGTACGTCCAGAATGTACTTTTCCAGCGCTTGTTCGTGACGTTGCTCTTGAGTTAATTCGGTCATGGCGTTCTCGCTGATCATAGGAATGGAGGATGGATCTGGATCATCAAGGATCTCTCTGACGCGGATTGACCGGCCTTCGGAACCATTCGGGATCATCTGAAAACTGCTAAGCGATGCTCATGCAGGCACCGAATATAGGACGTTTGCATGACGAATTACACGGGTCTTTACATCTCTCCCACAAAAAGCTGACCTGCGGAACATAAATCCGCAATGTGATGAGAGGGAGCGGGGAAGAAGATGGTGCCCGAGACAGGAATCGAACCTGCGACCTTCGCGTTACGAGTGCGCTGCTCTACCGGCTGAGCTACACGGGCGGTGGGCTAAACCTAGCACCGGTTTTCACAAAAGCAAAGATCGCAGCCTGCGGCAGCGCCTACAAAAGCGGTGTGATCATCCGATCATGTAGGCGCCGCCGCAGGCTGCGATCTGTTGATGTTTATGGCAGACAAAAAAATGCCCCGCCGTTTTCACGGCGGGGCATTTTTATTGCGCTAAAGCTATGGGGTGATTAAACGCCCGAAGCCTTGGCTGCTGCCACGTCTTTGATGGACAGCTTGATACGGCCGCGGTTGTCCACGTCCAGTACCAGCACTTCCACTTCCTGGCCTTCTTTCAGGATGTCGGTGACTTTCTCTACGCGAGCGTCGCTCAGCATCGAGATGTGCACCAGACCGTCCTTGCCTGGCAGGATGTTGACGAATGCGCCGAAGTCGACGATGCGCTCAACCTTGCCGACGTAGATCTTGCCGATCTCGGCTTCCGCGGTGATCCCCAGAACGCGCTGACGTGCTGCTTCAGCCGCTTCCTTGGTTTCGCCGAAGATCTTGATCGAACCGTCGTCTTCGATGTCGATCGAAGCCTTGGTTTCTTCGCAGATCGCACGGATGGTCGCGCCACCTTTACCGATAACATCACGGATCTTGTCGGTGTCGATCTTCATCGCGATCATGGTCGGAGCGTTGGCCGACAGTTCGGTACGCGACTGGCCGATGATCTGGTTCATCTGGCCGAGGATGTTCAGGCGCGCTTCCAGGGCTTGGCCCAGAGCGATTTCCATGATCTCTTCGGTGATGCCCTTGATCTTGATGTCCATCTGCAGCGCGGTCACACCTTTGGCGGTACCGGCTACTTTGAAGTCCATGTCGCCCAGGTGGTCTTCGTCACCGAGGATGTCGGTCAGGACGGCGAATTTCTCGCCCTCTTTAACCAGACCCATGGCGATACCGGCAACCGGCGCCTTCATCGGCACACCAGCGTCCATCAGGGCCAGGGAAGCGCCGCAAACGGAAGCCATCGAGCTCGAACCGTTGGATTCGGTGATTTCCGAAACCACACGGATGGTGTACGGGAACACGTCAGCGGCTGGCAGCATGGCAGAAACCGAACGACGAGCCAGACGGCCGTGACCGATTTCACGACGACCAGCGCCACCCATGCGACCACACTCGCCCACCGAGAACGGAGGGAAGTTGTAGTGCAGCATGAACGGGTCTTTTTTCTCGCCTTCCAGGGTGTCCAGCAGCTGTGCGTCACGGGCGGTGCCCAGTGTTGCAACGACCAGAGCCTGGGTTTCACCACGGGTGAACAGCGCCGAACCGTGAGTCTTCGGCAGAACGCCGACTTCGATGTTCAGCGGACGTACGGTTTTGGTGTCGCGGCCGTCGATACGTGGCTTGCCGTTAACGATGTTTTCGCGAACGGTGCGGTATTCGATTTCGCCGAAAGCTGCTTTGACTTCGCTGGACGAAGGCTGGCCTTCTTCACCGGACAGCTTGGCAACGACTTGATCCTTCAGCTCGCCCAGGCGCGCATAACGGTCGGCCTTGACGGTGATGGTGTAAGCCTGGGAGATCGCCTCGCCGAACTCGGCACGGATCGCGCCCAGCAGTTCGGTGGCTTCTGGAGCAGGAGCCCAGGTCCAGGTTGGCTTGGCAGCTTCGGCAGCCAGTTCTTTAACGGCGTTGATCACCACCTGGAACTCGTCGTGAGCAAACAGTACCGCGCCCAGCATCTGGTCTTCGGTCAGCTCTTTGGCTTCCGATTCAACCATCAGAACGGCGTCGGAAGTACCGGCAACGACCATGTCCAGGCTCGAAGCAGCTTGCTGTTCGTAAGTCGGGTTCAGCAGGTAGCCAGTGCTTTCGTGGAAAGCCACGCGAGCGGCGCCGATCGGGCCGTCGAACGGAATGCCCGAGATGGCCAGGGCAGCCGAGGTACCGATCATCGCAGCGATGTCCGGATCGGTCTTCTTGCTGGTGGAAACGACGGTGCAGACAACCTGCACTTCGTTCATGAAGCCTTCTGGGAACAGTGGACGGATCGGGCGGTCGATCAGTCGGGAAGTCAGGGTTTCTTTCTCGGAAGGACGGCCTTCACGCTTGAAGAAACCGCCAGGGATCTTACCGGCAGCGTAAGTCTTTTCCTGGTAGTGAACGGACAGAGGGAAGAAGCCCTTGCCCGGATCGGCTTGCTTTGCACCGACTACAGTCACCAATACGCTGACGTCGTCGTCAACGGTGACCAATACTGCGCCGGAGGCCTGACGGGCGATACGGCCAGTCTCGAGGGTAACGGTCGATTGACCGAACTGGAATTTTTTGATTACCGGGTTCACGGTGTCCTACCTTCTTTGTGGCTCTTGGGGGAACTGGTTTCTTGCGAATTCTTGGGCAATGTCGGGAATCGGCCCGACCCTTGTCCGGGGTAAAACGTGTATCCAGATAAAACTTGAGGCTGGGAGCCTGCAAGGCGACCGCGGTAAACCGCGGACGTCTTGCAGACCACCAACCTCATAGCGCAATCGCTGATTAGCGACGCAGACCCAGGCGAGCGATCAGAGCGCTGTAACGGCTCACGTCCTTGCCTTTCAGGTAGTCCAGCAGCTTGCGACGCTGGTTTACCATGCGGATCAGACCACGACGGGAGTGGTGATCTTTACCGTTGGCCTTGAAGTGACCTTGCAGTTTGTTGATGTTGGCGGTCAGCAGTGCAACTTGCACTTCTGGCGAACCAGTGTCACCAACAGCTTGCTGGTAGTCAGCAACGATTTGAGCTTTTTCTTGAACGTCGAGAGCCATGAGGCAATCCTTTTATCAGGAAACTGTTTCAGGGAAACAGCTTCAACAGGCCAGGGACAAATCCCTGTATCTATAAATGAGTCGTGACCGTGCCTGTTAACAGCCACACTCGCCGACCTGCTGTGACACAGGCCGGTTCCGGTCATTCTGACCGAATCAAACGACGTGGCGCGATGCGCCCGTCTTCGCTCACTTCACCGATACCGATGAAGCGACCATTGTGATCCTGTACCCGCACCATGCCGAACTTCGGAGCATCCGGAGCACGTACCGGCTGGCCGTTGAGCCAGTAGAACGCGCTCGCTTCCGAGAAGTGCAGCAGCGGCCAATCCTGCAGGCCGCTGTCCGATGGCATCAGGAAGCGGTCGACCGCTTCGTTGCCGCCTTCGGCATGTACCGCTTCCAGCTCTTCGAGAGTCACGGTCTGCGCCAGGGTGAAAGGCCCGGCCTGGGTACGACGCAATTCAGCGACGTACGCACCACAACCGAGTTGCTCACCGATATCCTCCACCAGGGTACGAATATAGGTGCCCTTGCTGCAATCCACCGCGAGTCGCGCAGTATCGCCTTCGAAGGCCAGTAATTCCAAGCGCGCAATAGTAACAGAACGCGGTTCGCGCTCCACTACTTCGCCTGCACGCGCCAGCTTGTACAGCGGCTGGCCATCACGCTTGAGTGCCGAGTACATCGGCGGTATCTGACTGATTTGCCCGCGAAATTTCGGCAAGGCAGCCTCGACATCGGCGCGACCAACGGTCACCGGGCGCTCCTGCAAAACCTCACCCTCGGCATCCGCCGTGGTGGTGGTCTTGCCCAGCTGCGCCAGGGTTTCATAACCCTTGTCGGAATCCAGCAGATACTGCGAGAACTTGGTGGCCTCACCGAAGCACAGCGGCAAAACGCCGGTGGCCAGCGGATCGAGACTGCCGGTGTGCCCGGCCTTCTCGGCGTTGAGCAGCCAGCGAACCTTCTGCAACGCGGCGTTGGAGGTAAACCCCAACGGCTTGTCGAGCAGGATGATGCCGCTGACGTTACGACGGATACGTTTGACCTGAGCCACCGAATTACTCCTTGGTGTCTTCAGGCGCTGGAGCGGCAACGTGCTGATTGTCTTCAGCCACGGCGCGCTCGATCAGGGCCGACAGGTGCGCACCACGCACGACGGATTCGTCGTAGTGGAAGTGCAATTGCGGCACGCTGCGCAGCTTCATTTCACGGGCCAGTTGCATGCGCAGAAAACCTGCGGCGGCATTGAGCACCTTGATGCTTTGCGCGATGTCTTCAGCGTTGTCCTGCCCCATCACGGTGATGAAGATCTTCGCGTGACCGACGTCACGGCTGACTTCTACAGCGGTAATGGTGACCAGGCCAACACGTGGATCTTTGACTTCACGACGGATCAGCTGGGCCAGCTCACGCTGCATCTGATCGCCGATACGCTGGGTACGGCTGTATTCTTTTGCCATGATTTGTTACCTGTTACTGCCCTGCGGTGAAACCCGCAAGGTCTGAAAGCGGCAAACGCCCGGCCTGACAAAAGCCAGACCGGGCGTTGCGTTTAGAGTCCGGGTGATGCGCCGCACTGTTGAGTACGGCAGCCCATCACGGCTCCTGAAGTGCGCGAGTTAGAGGCTGCGAGCAACCTGAACCTTCTCGAAGACTTCGATCTTGTCGCCGACTTTGACGTCGTTGTAGCTCTTCACGCCGATACCGCATTCCATGCCGGCACGTACTTCGGAAGCGTCATCCTTGAAGCGGCGCAGGGATTCCAGCTCGCCTTCGAAGATAACGATGTCTTCACGCAGTACACGGATCGGACGGTTACGGTGCACAACACCTTCGATCACCATGCAACCAGCGATCGCGCCAAACTTCGGCGAACGGAATACGTCACGCACTTCGGCCACACCCAGGATGTTCTCGCGAACATCGCTGCCGAGCATGCCGGTCAGGGCTTTCTTGACGTCTTCGATGATGTCGTAGATCACGTTGTAGTAACGCATGTCCAGACCTTCCTGCTCGACGATCTTCCGTGCGCCAGCATCGGCACGCACGTTGAAGCCGAACAGTACAGCGTTGGAAGCCAGTGCCAGGTTAGCGTCGGACTCGGTGATACCACCGACACCGCCACCCACTACGCGCACTTGTACTTCGTCGTTGCCCAGGCCATTCAAGGCACCGTTCAACGCTTCCAGCGAACCACGGACGTCGGATTTGAGGACGATGTTGAGCGTCTTCTTCTCGGCCTGACCCATGTTTTCGAAGATGTTTTCCAGCTTGCCGGCGTGAGCGCGAGCCAGTTTGACTTCGCGGAACTTGCCTTGACGGAACAGAGCCACTTCACGGGCTTTCTTCTCGTCAGCCACCACGCTCATCTCGTCGCCAGCGTCCGGGGTACCGTCCAGGCCGAGAATCTCGACAGGGATGGAAGGACCGGCTTCCTTGATTGGCTTGCCGTTCTCGTCGAGCATGGCACGTACGCGGCCATAGTTCGAACCGACCAGGACCATGTCGCCTTGGCGCAGGGTACCGTCTTGAACCAGAACGGTTGCCACCGGACCACGACCTTTGTCGAGACGCGATTCAACCACAACACCGCGGCCAGGAGCCGATGGAGTCGCTTTCAGTTCGAGCACTTCAGCTTGCAGCAGGACGGCTTCAAGCAGCTCGTCCACACCAGTACCCATCTTCGCGGAAACCGGAACGAAAGGCGTGTCGCCACCCCAGTCTTCGGAAGTCACGCCGTGAACCGACAGTTCGCTGCGAATGCGATCGAGATCGGCGCCCGGCTTGTCGATCTTATTCACTGCAACCACCAGAGGCACGCCGGCAGCCTGAGCATGCTGGACTGCTTCGATGGTTTGCGGCATCACGCCGTCGTCCGCCGCAACCACCAGGATCACGATGTCGGTCGCCTTGGCACCACGGGCACGCATCGCGGTAAACGCCGCGTGACCCGGGGTGTCGAGGAAAGTGACCATGCCACGATCAGTCTCAACGTGGTACGCACCGATGTGCTGAGTAATACCACCGGCTTCGCCAGCAGCTACCTTGGCACGACGGATGTAGTCGAGCAGGGAAGTTTTACCGTGGTCAACGTGGCCCATTACGGTCACGACTGGAGCACGGGAGAACGACTCGCCTTCAAACTTCAGGGACTCGGCCAGGGAGTCTTCCAGGGCGGTGTCGCTGACCAGGGTCACTTTGTGGCCCAGTTCTTCGGCTACCAGTTGAGCAGTTTCCTGATCAAGCACCTGGTTGATGGTCGCTGGAGTACCCAGTTTGAACATGAACTTGATGATTTCAGCAGCCTTGACCGACATCTGATTGGCGAGATCGCCAACAGTGATGGTCTCGCCGATCTGCACATCACGCACGACAGGGCCGGTTGGGCTCTGGAAACCGTGGGCGTTGCGCTTCTTCAGCTTGGCCTTGCCGCGACCACCGCGACGGAAGCCATCGCTTTCTTCGTCGGTAGTGCGTGGCGCCACACGTGGAGCCGGCGCTTTTTCTTTGACCGATGCGCGATGCGGAGCGTTTTTGCGCTCGCCATCACCACCACCGCTGCGACGATTGTTGTCGTCGGCACGTGGTTTGTCAGGACGGCGCTGTTCGTTCTGCTTGTTGCGAACTTCAGCAGACGGAGCTGGAGCAGCGGCAACCACCGGCGCGCTTTCGCGAACTGGTTCGGCAACTGCAGCCGGCGCCGCAACGGCGTCGCTGGTAGCGGTCTGCGCAGCAGCAGGCTGGCGGCGCGCTTCTTCTTCGGCGCGCTGCTTGGCTTCTTCTTCAGCCTTCTGACGAGCAGCATTTTCTACTGCGCGACGCTCATCCAGTTCACGCTTGCGTTCGGCTTCGATTTCTTCCGGGCTACGCTGTACGAAAACTTTCTTTTTGCGAACTTCTACGCTGATGCTTTTGCTACCAGCCACACGCAGGGTGCTGGTGGTTTTACGCTGCAGCGTGATCTTGCGTGGTTCTTCCACTTTCGCCTTGTGGCTGCTTTTCAAGTGAGTCAGCAGGGACTGCTTCTCACTGTCAGTCACATTTTCTTCGGCGGCGGTGTGCGGCAGACCTGCCTCACGCATCTGCTGCAACAGGCGCTCTACCGGTGTTTTGACCTCATCGGCCAGTTGTTTCACCGTGACTTGCGTCATGCACTTCTCTCCTCAGGCCGCGCCTAATTACTCGAACCAGTGGGCTCGGGCGGCCATGATCAACTTGCCGGCACGATCATCGTCAATGCCGTCGATGTCGAGCAGGTCGTCAATAGACTGCTCGGCCAGGTCTTCGCGGGTAATTACGCCGCGCACCGCCAGTTCCATCGCCAAATCCTTGTCCATACCCTCAAGCGAGAGCAGGTCTTCGGCCGGATGGGCGTCTGCCAGCTTTTCCTCAGTAGCGATGGCTTTGGTCAACAAACGATCCTTGGCACGAGCGCGAAGCTCGTTGACGATGTCTTCGTCAAAGCCGTCGATGTTGAGCATTTCTTCCAACGGTACGTAGGCAATCTCTTCCAGGCTGGTGAAGCCTTCATCAACCAGCACCTGAGCCAGTTCTTCGTCGACTTCCAGCTCGTCGATGAAGTTGCGCAGGATGTCGCCGGTTTCTGCTTGCTGCTTAGCCTGGATGTCCGATTCGGTCATCACGTTCAGGGTCCAGCCAGTCAACTGGCTCGCCAGACGCACGTTCTGACCACCACGACCGATGGCCTGAGCCAGATTGTCTGCGCCAACGGCGATGTCCATGGCGTGGGCATCTTCGTCAACGATAATTGCCGCAACCTCAGCCGGGGACATGGCGTTGATCACGAACTGAGCCGGGTTGTCATCCCACAGGACGATATCAACACGCTCACCGCCCAACTCACCTGACACTGCCTGGACGCGCGAACCGCGCATACCGATGCAAGCGCCCTGCGGGTCGATGCGTTTGTCCTTCGAGCGAACGGCGATCTTGGCGCGCGAACCCGGATCACGGGACGCAGCCATTACTTCGATCAGGCCTTCGGCAATTTCCGGCACTTCGATGCGGAACAGCTCGATCAGCATTTCCGGCGCGGTACGCGACAGGATCAACTGCGGGCCGCGGTTCTCAGTGCGGATTTCCTTGAGCAGCGCACGCAGGCGCACGCCGACACGGAAAGTTTCGCGAGAAATGATGTCTTCACGGGCCAGCAACGCTTCTGCGTTGTTACCCAGATCGACGATCACGTTGTCGCGGGTGACTTTTTTCACGGTGCCGGAGATGATTTCTCCCAGGCGCTCGCGATAGGCGTCAACCACTTGAGCGCGCTCGGCTTCGCGAACTTTCTGCACGATGACTTGCTTGGCAGTCTGTGCAGCAATGCGGCCGAACTCGATGGATTCGATCTTTTCTTCAACGACGTCGCCAACCTTGGCGCCAGGATGCGTTTCGGCAACCTTGCTTGGCCAGGTTTCGATGGCCGGATCGTCGAGATCATTCTCTTCAACGACCGTCCAGCGACGGAAAGTTTCGTAAGAACCGGTGTGGCGGTTAATTTCCACACGCAGATCTACTTCGTCTTCAAAACGCTTTTTGGTAGCAGTGGCCAGAGCCAGCTCCAGCGCTTCAAAAATTACGCTTGCCGGTACGCCCTTTTCATTGGATACCGACTCAACAACCAGCAGTACTTCTTTGCTCATCGTACGCCTCGCCTTTCGCAAGCCATTGGATCCGCGGGATCCGCGTCTCAGTCAAAACTGGGAATAATGTTGGCCTTGTCGATCATATCGATCGGCAACAGGAACTCATGGTCGTCTACCTGCACCACGACATCCTGTTCTTCTACACCGCGCAGAAGGCCCTGAAAGTTGCGTCGCCCTTCGAAAGGCGAGCGCAGCTTGATCTTCACTTGTTCACCGGCAAACTTTGCAAACTGCTCAAGAGTGAACAGTGGGCGCTCCATGCCAGGCGAGGAAACTTCGAGGGTGTATTCAACGGAAATTGGATCTTCAACATCCAGTACACCGCTGATCTGACGGCTGACAATGGCGCAATCGTCCACCAGCACACCGCCCTCTTTATCAATATAAACGCGCAACATCGAGTGACGACCCTGAGCCGAAAACTCGATACCCCAGCATTCATAGCCCAGGGCCACGACCACCGGGGCCAGCAAGGCCTGCAACTCTTCTAGCTTGCTCGACACCTGAACCCCCTAGTGCATGATATGTGCATGCTTTGCAAAATAAAAAAATGGGCTTAACGCCCATCCTTGAAACGCCGTCGAACAGCGGCGTTGAAAGTGTCCAGCTAACAAAAAGCCCCTTAAAAGGGGCTCCTTAAACTGGTTGCGGGGGCCGGATTTGAACCGACGACCTTCGGGTTATGAGCCCGACGAGCTACCAGACTGCTCCACCCCGCGACAAAGCTGGGGCGGAAGTATACGACCGATCCCTTATAGGGTCAATGTAACCTTCCACCTGCAAGAAAGCCCGCAACAGCGGGCTCTCCTGACTAATTGGTACCGAGAAGGGGACTCGAACCCCTACACCCTATGGGCACAACCACCTCAAGGTTGCGTGTCTACCAATTCCACCACCTCGGCAAAACTACGTTTGAAACCCTTCTTACTTCTGCTCTTGAGCTGGAGGTACGTCAGTCGCTGGAGTAGCCGACTTTTGCTCTTGAAGCACCGGGACATCATCAGAAGCCGGTTGTTGCTGCTTAGGTACTTCCAACACTGCTGGATCTGGCAAACCTGCTTGAGTCAGCTGATGAGCCTTCTCTTTAGCAAAGTATCCTAACCCCAAGCTGGTTATGAAGAAACCGGCGGCAAGTATAGCAGTAAACTTACTAAGAAAGGTAGAGGAACCTTGGCTTCCGAACACAGTATTTGAAGCACCTGCTCCGAAAGACGCGCCAGCGTCCGCACCCTTACCCTGCTGCAGCAAAACCAGAGCAACTACGCCCAATGCACCCAGCAGATGAAAAACGACTACGACTGTTTCCAGCATTTTTTCAGTTTCCCGCGGCGCGACAGATCGCACCGAACTCATCTGCATTCAGGGAAGCTCCACCAATGAGCCCCCCATCGATATCCGGCATGCCGAACAGTTCGACCGCATTGGCCGCCTTCACGCTGCCGCCGTATAGAAGACGCACACCTCGTGCGACTTCAGAATTCTCTGCCGCCAACTGCTCGCGAATGGCTTTATGCACATCCTGAGCCTGTTGCGGCGTTGCAGTCACTCCGGTACCAATGGCCCAGACAGGCTCGTAAGCAATGACTGCCTTGGCAAAGGCACCGACACCTAGCTCCTCGATGATGCTGCCCAGCTGACGCCCGACAACCTCAAGAGTTTTACCGGCCTCACGCTGCTCCAGGGTTTCCCCTACACACAACACCGGAATCAAGCCACATGCCTGTGCCGCTGCGAACTTGCGATTCAGCATCCCGTCTCGCTCGCCCATTATCTGGCGGCGCTCGGAGTGCCCGACAAGCACCAGGGAACAACCTGCATCCACCAACTGACTCGGAGCAATTTCACCGGTCAATGCACCTTGCATGGATTCCACCGCAGAATTCTGCGCGCCGACCGAAATCGACTTGCCTTTCAAGCCATCAATCACTTGATTGATATACAAGCAAGGCGGGAATACCGCGACATCAACACCGCTAGGCAAGGCCAGATGACGAAGGCCATTGATCAGCTCAGCGACGCTGGCGCGGGCACCGTGCATCTTCCAGTTACCAGCTACCATAGGGCGACGCATGCTGTACCTCGTCGGTCAAAGTGGGCGCAGATGTTACCCAACACAATCATGGCTTGCAAGCCGTATCAGGCAGAAACTTCAGTTACCAGTTTTGCCAGCTCTTCGGCATAGTTGCGAACCTGAGTTTCGTCCTCGCCTTCGACCATTACCCGCACCAGCGGCTCTGTACCGGACTTGCGCAGAAGCACGCGACCACGCCCCGCCATTGCCTGGGTAACGCGCGCGCTGGCTTCCTTTACAGCCGGATGTTCCAGCGGGCTTTCGCCACCGCCGAAACGTACATTGATCAGCACCTGAGGGCACTTGCGCAATGCCTGGCGGGTTTGCGCCAAACCTTCATTACGGGCCTTCAATGCCATCAACACTTGCAACGCCGCGATGATCGCATCACCGGTCGTGGTGTGATTGAAGCAAACGATGTGTCCAGAATTCTCGCCGCCGACAAGCCAATTGCGCTCAAGCAACTCAGCGATCACGTAGCGGTCGCCTACATTCGCACGAATAAACGGAATCGAAAGATCCGCCAGCGCCAATTCCAGTCCCAGGTTACTCATCAGGGTGCCAACGACGCCGCCCTGTAATTTGCCTCGCTCATGCAGATCACGGGCGATAATGAACAACAATTCGTCGCCATCAACGATGGCGCCAGTGTGATCGACCATCAGGACGCGGTCACCATCACCGTCGAAAGCAATACCCAGGTCGGCATGCTCCGCCAGCACCGCAGCCTGCAACTGGCCCATATGGGTCGAGCCGCAGTTTTCATTGATATTCAGACCGTTTGGCTGCGCTGATAGCACAACGACTTCTGCCCCCAACTCGCGGAAGACGCTCGGAGCCACCTTATAGGTCGCACCATGCGCGCAATCGATAACGATCTTGAGGCCGGAAAAACTGCTACCCGTTGGCACGCTGCTCTTGCAGAACTCGATGTAGCGACCCGACGCATCGTTGATCCGCGAGACCTTGCCAATCTTGCTCGATTCAACCACGGTCATCGGGGTATCGAGCAGCTCTTCGATCATCAACTCCAGTTCATCCGGCAGCTTTGTACCTTTACCAGAGAAGAACTTGATGCCGTTGTCATCATGCGGATTGTGCGAAGCGCTGATTACGATGCCGGCTTCAGCCTGGAATGTTCGCGACAGATAGGCAATGGCGGGCGTCGGCATAGGCCCCAGCAGCATCACATCAGCACCCGCTGATGTCAGACCGGCCTCAAGTGCCGATTCGAACATATAACCGGAAATCCGCGTGTCCTTGCCGACCAGCACCTTGCAGGCACCCATCTTGCGAAAAGCCATGCCGGCCGCCCAGCCGAGCTTGAGCATGAAGTCAGGAGTAATCGGGTATTCACCGACTCGACCACGAATGCCGTCAGTACCAAAATATTTCTTGCTCATAAGCGCTCCATCATTTTTATTCGGCTGATTCCACGGCCGCGATCATGCGCGTCACGTCTACCGTTTCCGCTACATCATGGACGCGCAATATACGCGCCCCCTTCACAGATGCCAGCGCCGCCAGTGCCAAACCACCATGCAGCCGCTCACCGACAGGACGATTCAAGGCCTGCCCGATCATGCTCTTTCGAGAAACGCCGACAAGCAAAGGCCTGCCCAGCGCATGTAGAGCTTCCATGTGCTTGAACAAGCTTAGATTGTGCTGAAGGGTTTTGGCGAAACCGAAACCCGGGTCGAGAATGATCCGCTCGGCAGGAATACCGGCTGCAGCACACTGCACCATGCGCTCAGCAAGAAAATCAGCGACCTCGCGAGTGACGTCCTGATACTGCGGATTGTCCTGCATGTCTCCGGGCTCACCGAGCATATGCATGAGGCATACCGGCAAACCAGTAGCCGCCGCCGCATCCAGCGCACCATCGCGCCGCAGCGACCGCACATCGTTGATCAACCCGGCACCCAACCGCGCAGTTTCGCGCATGACAGCGGGTGTAGAGGTATCCACCGAGATGATCACATCAAGCTCGCGATTGATCAGTTCGACGATCGGCGCCACACGCTCAAGCTCTTCGAGCGGCGACACTGCTCGCGCACCAGGCCGAGTGGATTCGCCACCAACATCAATCAGCGTCGCACCCGCGGCAACCATGGCCGCGGCGTGGCGCAAGGCCGCGTCGAGCTGGCTGTACTGACCACCATCGGAGAAAGAATCAGGGGTTACATTGAGAATACCCATGACATGCGTCTGGGCCAAATCAAGAACCCGGTTGCCGCAAGGCAACCGGGTCAGGGACTGAACAGAAGTCATTTCAAACCTTAAACGTCAGCAGCCGGGCCGCCAATAGGTGTTTCCGGACGCTCATCCTGAACAACAGGAGGCGGCGGCGCACCCGTGCCACCCGACCAGTCGCGAGGCTCGCGAGGCGTACGACCGGCCATGATGTCGTCGATCTGCTCGGCATCAATCGTTTCGTACTTCATCAGCGCATCAGCCATGGCATCGAGCTTGTCACGGTTATCCGTGAGGATCTGCTTGGCGGTGCCGTAGCACTGATCAATGATGCTGCGCACTTCGGAGTCGATCAGCTTGGCCGTTTCGCCGGAGAAGCTGGCAGCCTGACCGCCACCGCCGCGACCGAGGAATACTTCACCCTCTTCTTCGGCGTACATCAACGGACCGAGTTTTTCCGACAGGCCCCACTTGGTAACCATGTTTCGCGCAATCTGACTCGCACGCATGATGTCGTTGGAAGCACCGGTGGTCACACCGTCGAAGCCCAAAGTCATTTCTTCTGCAATACGACCGCCATACAGCGAGCAGATCTGGCTGATCAGTGCACGCTTGGACAGGCTGTACCGATCCTCTTCCGGCAGGAACATCGTCACGCCCAGCGCACGACCGCGCGGGATGATCGACACCTTGTACACCGGATCGTGCTCAGGCACTACGCGACCAACGATAGCGTGGCCAGCTTCGTGATAAGCAGTGTTCTGTTTTTCTTTCTCGGACATGACCATGGATTTGCGCTCGGCACCCATCATGATCTTGTCTTTGGCCAGTTCGAACTCTTTCATCTCGACGATGCGCTTGCCGCTACGAGCAGCAAACAGCGACGCTTCGTTGACCAGGTTGGCCAGGTCAGCACCAGAGAAGCCCGGAGTACCACGTGCGATTACGGCAGGAGCGACATCATCACCCATTGGCACTTTGCGCATGTGAACCTTGAGAATCTGCTCGCGACCACGGATATCCGGCAGCCCCACCACAACCTGACGGTCAAAACGGCCCGGACGCAACAGCGCAGGATCGAGTACGTCAGGACGGTTGGTTGCAGCGATAACAATGATGCCGTCGTTCATTTCGAAGCCGTCCATCTCAACCAGCAACTGGTTGAGGGTCTGCTCACGCTCATCGTGACCGCCACCCATGCCAGCGCCACGATGGCGACCGACGGCGTCGATTTCGTCGATGAAGATGATGCAAGGGGCGTGCTTCTTCGCCTGTTCGAACATGTCGCGAACACGGCTGGCACCGACACCTACGAACATTTCTACGAAGTCAGAACCGGAAATGGTGAAGAACGGCACTTTGGCTTCGCCGGCAATTGCCTTGGCCAGCAAGGTTTTACCGGTACCCGGAGGACCGACCATCAGCACGCCACGCGGAATGCGACCGCCCAGACGCTGGAACTTGCCCGGATCACGGAGGAACTCAACAAGCTCGCCAACTTCTTCTTTGGCTTCGTCGCAACCGGCAACGTCAGCCAAAGTGGTTTTCACTTGGTCTTCGGAGAGCAGGCGCGCCTTGCTCTTGCCAAAGCTCATTGGCCCACCTTTGCCGCCGGCACCGCCCTGCATCTGGCGCATGAAGAACATGAACACCGCGATGATCACCAGGATCGGGAAGCTGGCTACCAGCAACTGGGTCCAGATGCTTTGCTGTTCAGGCTGCTTGCCTTCAACAACAACGTGGTTGTCGACCAGATCGCCGATCAGGCCATTGTCCTGGATTGCCGGACGAATGGTCTTGAAGCTGTCGCCATCGTTGCGCTTGCCGGTAATCACATAACCATCAACGGCTACGCGCTCGACCTTGCCATCCTTGACCTGCTGGATGAAGTCGGAATAGTTGAGGGTCTGCGGCTCGTTAGGGCTGGAGAAGTTGTTCATCACCGTCACCAGGACAGCCGCGATGATCAACCACAGGATCAGATTCTTTGCCATATCGTTCAATTAACTACCCTCTGAAGCAAGCTCCGCTACTGGCGCGCGCTTCGCATGATATTCACCGGCCTAACTTACTACATTACCTACGACTCTGGCAGGCGCCGTCTGTAACCCTTTGTGAAACACTTTCTACACAATATTCGCTTATGCACGCGGGGCGAAATACGAAAAACCTATCACCCCACTCAAAAACCTCGTTTTACTCGCTACGGCCGCGGTAGCCCCAAGCCAACATGTATTGCTCACGGGAACTGCCACGGGAAGAGTCTGGCTTGATCATCTGGATCTTGTCGAACTTCTTCCGAGCATCCTTCAGGTAAACATCAAACCCTTCGCCCTGAAATATCTTGATCACGAAATTTCCACCCGGCTTGAGTATCCGTTCCGCCAGATCAAGCGCCAGCTCGCAAAGGAACATGGCTTTTGGCATATCCACTTCAGGCGTACCACTCATATTGGGGGCCATATCGGAAATCACAAGGTCCACCTGTGAATTACCCACGGCCTCAAGAATTCGACCGAGCACTTCGTCCTCGGTGAAATCACCCTGAATGAAAGTCACATCCGGAATGCTGTCCATTTCCAGGATATCCGAAGCGATCAGACGCCCCTGACCACCGATCAGCCGACTAGTGACCTGCGACCAGCCGCCAGGCGCGGCGCCCAGGTCGACAACGCTCATGCCGGGACGGATCAGTTTGTATTTCTCCTGGATCTCCAGAAGTTTGTAGCTCGCACGCGAGCGGTAGCCATCCTTCTGCGCTTGCTTCACATAGGGATCGTTGACATGTCGTTTCAGCCAACCAAGGCTTGTCTTGGAACGCGCCATTGGGCACCTCGATGATTAGGGTCGTGATTAATTGGGCGGATCCACGAGCCCTCGGGTAAAATGGCCGCCATTTTACAGAATCCAGACGAAAGGGTCAGATTATGCCGCTCACTCCAGAGCAGAAGAAACAGTACAAATCCATTGGCCACCACCTGAAACCGGTTTTGACAGTGGCTGACAACGGTTTGACTGAAGGTGTTTTAGCCGAACTTGAACGCGCCTTGGCGGATCACGAGCTGATCAAGATCAAGCTCAATATCCTCGATCGCGAGTCGCGCCTGGCGCATATCGCAGAACTGTGCAAGGTCGGCAAAGCGGACCTGGTACAGGTCATCGGCAAGATGGCACTGGTTTATCGCAAGAACTTCAGCGTCAACAAGCAGCTGTCGAACGTTCATCGCTTCAAGTGATGACAAGGGTCAAGGGTGTGCTTGGCGCACCCTGCCACTCCATCCCGGCACCGGCTGCATCACCAGCACCAGCCCGGAAAAGCCCAGAACCAGATAACTGAACACCTGCCAGCGCTGCGCATCCGGCCAGCCGACACGCACTGCGACATACATCGCACACGCATACAACGCCATCAGCAGCACCTGCCCGCGAAAATCCCGCCATAGACTGGCAAGGCCCTCGGCCTGTACCAGCACCAAAGACTGAAATATCACGCATACGGCGGCGAACCCCACCACCAGCACTTCGAATGCACTGGCCACTTCATCGATCAGCAGCGGTGCCAGGCCAATCTTGCCCAACGCCGGCTGCAAACCGAGATGAATCAACCATAGACCGCCAACCCAAAGCATCTGGGTCAGCTGCCAAAGCATGGCGCCCGCATGCAGCGGGCGCCCTTTTTCAGATGTGACGGACTTCGACAATCTCGTACTCGATCACGCCGCTTGGCGTTTTCACGGCGACCACATCGCCCTCTTCCTTGCCAATCAAGGCACGGGCCAAAGGCGAGCCAACCGAAATCTTGCCAAGTTTGAAGTCAGCCTCATCCTCACCCACGATGTGGTAAGTGACGCTTTCGTCAGTCTCGACGTTGGCGATTTCGACGGTGGTACCGAAAATCACTTTGCCGGTGTGCGGGATGGTCGTGACATCGATGATGACCTGGTTCTGAATCCGGCCTTCGATATCACGGATCCGCGCCTCGACCATGCCCTGCTGTTCGCGGGCGGCATGGTATTCAGCGTTTTCCTTCAAGTCACCCAACTCGCGGGCCGTACCGATGTCCTGGCTGAGCTTCGGACGGACGACCTTGGTCAGATGAGCGTGTTCTTCTTCCAGGGCTTTAGCGCCCTGGACGGTCATTGGGTATTTGATCATGCCTTCAATCCTGCGTGTAGATCCTGCAAGCGGCGCACGGTTTTTTCAGGACCGAACTTCAGCGCTTCACAGATAGCTTCGCCCGCAGCAATGGTAGTGGTGCAGTAAATCTTGTGCTGCAGGGCATTACGACGAATGGAGTAGGAGTCAGCGATCGACTGACGACCTTCGGTGGTGTTGATGATCAGCGTGACTTCGTCATTCTTGATCATGTCGACCACGTGCGGACGCCCCTCGGTCACCTTGTTCACACGACGCACTTTCAGGCCTGCCGCTTCGATCAGCTTGGCAGTACCGGCAGTGGCAACCACTTCGAAGCCCAAGTTGATCAGATCGCGAGCCACGCCTGCAACCAGTGGCTTGTCGTCATCGCGCACGCTGATGAATGCGGTACCGCCGGTCGGCAGCACTTCACTGGCGCCCATCTGGGCTTTGGCGAATGCTTCACCGAAGGTGTCGCCGACGCCCATCACTTCACCGGTCGACTTCATCTCTGGGCCGAGGATCGGGTCAACGCCAGGGAATTTGGCGAACGGGAACACCGCCTCTTTCACGCTGTAGAAGTTCGGAATGATTTCTTTGGTGAAGCCGATTTCCTTCAGGGTCTTACCGGCCATCACGCGGGCAGCGATCATGGCCAGGGAGACACCGATGCACTTCGATACGAACGGTACGGTACGGGAAGCGCGCGGGTTGACTTCGATGACGTAGATGTCTTCGCCTTGCAGCGCCAACTGCACGTTCATCAGGCCGACAACGCCCAGCTCCAGGGCCATTTTCTTGACCTGTTCGCGCATCTCGTCCTGGATGTGCGCCGGCAGCGAGTAAGGCGGCAGCGAGCACGCGGAGTCACCGGAGTGAACGCCCGCCTGTTCGATGTGCTGCATGATCGCGCCGATCACCACGTCTTTGCCGTCGCAGACCGCATCCACGTCCATTTCGATGGCGCAGTTGAGGAAGTGGTCGAGCAGCACAGGGCTGTCGTTGGACACTTGCACTGCGTCACGCAGGTAACGCTTGAGCTCGTCTTCCTTGTAAACAATTTCCATCGCACGGCCGCCCAGCACATAGGACGGGCGCACCACCAGCGGATAACCGATCTTCGCGGCAGCACGAACAGCTTCGTCTTCGCTGCGTACGGTGGCGTTTGGCGGCTGACGCAGGTTCAGGCGCTCAACCATTTGCTGGAAGCGCTCACGGTCTTCAGCGCGGTCGATGGCGTCAGGGCTGGTGCCGATGATTGGCACGCCTGCCGCTTCCAGAGCACGCGCCAGTTTCAGCGGAGTCTGGCCACCGTACTGGACGATCACACCTTTCGGCTTCTCGACGCGGCAGATTTCCAGCACGTCTTCCAGGGTTACCGGCTCGAAGTACAGACGGTCGGAAGTGTCGTAGTCGGTGGAAACGGTTTCCGGGTTGCAGTTGACCATGATGGTTTCGTAGCCGTCTTCGCGCAGAGCGAGGGCGGCGTGTACGCAGCAGTAGTCGAACTCGATGCCCTGGCCGATACGGTTCGGACCACCGCCCAGAATCATGATCTTGTCGCGACCCGACGGCGCGGCTTCGCACTCTTCTTCGTACGTCGAGTAGAGGTAAGCGGTGTCAGTGGCGAACTCGGCGGCGCAGGTGTCAACGCGCTTGTAGACCGGGAACACTTCCAGCTTCTGGCGATGAGTACGCAGGTTTTTCTCGGTCACGCCCAACAGTTTGGCCAGACGCTGATCGGAGAAGCCCTTGCGCTTGAGCTTGAACATCAGGTCGCGATCAATCGCAGACAGACCGAGAGTCTTGACCTTCTCTTCGTCCTTGATCAGATCTTCGATCTGCACCAGGAACCACGGGTCGATCATGTTCATGCCGAAGATTTCTTCGACGGTCATGCCGGCGCGGAAAGCGTCCGCGACGTACCAGATACGCTCGGCGCCCGGCACGGTCAGTTCGCGCTTGAGTACGCTCATGCTTTCCGGATTGCTCAGGTCGAGCTTCTCGTCCAGACCGCAAACGCCAACTTCCAGACCGCGCAAGGCTTTCTGCAGGGATTCCTGGAAGGTCCGGCCGATGGCCATGACTTCACCCACCGACTTCATTTGCGTGGTCAGGCGTGCGTCGGCCTTGGCGAACTTCTCAAAGGCGAAGCGTGGCAGCTTGGTCACGACGTAGTCGATCGACGGCTCGAAGGACGCCGGGGTCTTGCCGCCGGTGATGTCGTTCGACAGTTCGTCGAGGGTGTAACCCACAGCCAGTTTGGCCGCGACTTTGGCAATCGGGAAACCGGTGGCTTTCGAAGCCAGTGCCGAAGAGCGCGATACACGCGGGTTCATTTCGATCACGACCATGCGGCCAGTGTTCGGGCAGATACCGAATTGAACGTTGGAACCGCCAGTCTCGACGCCGATCTCGCGCAGTACCGCCAGGGAGGCGTTACGCAGGATCTGGTATTCCTTGTCGGTCAGGGTCTGAGCTGGAGCAACAGTGATCGAGTCACCGGTGTGCACGCCCATCGGATCGAAGTTTTCGATCGAGCAGACGATGATGCAGTTGTCCTTTTTGTCGCGGACAACTTCCATTTCATATTCTTTCCAGCCGATCAGCGATTCGTCGATCAGCAGCTCTTTGGTCGGCGACAGGTCCAGACCACGGGCGCAGATCTCTTCGAACTCTTCACGGTTGTATGCGATACCGCCACCGGTGCCGCCCATGGTGAAGGACGGACGGATGATGCACGGGAAACCCAGGGTCTCGAGAACCGCGTTAGCTTCTTCCATGCTGTGGGCGATACCGGAACGCGGGCACGCCAGGCCGATGGATTTCATCGCCTTGTCGAAACGCGAACGGTCTTCAGCCTTGTCGATGGTGTCGGCGTTGGCGCCGATCATTTCCACGCCGAACTTCTCCAGAACGCCTTCGCGTTCCAGGTCCAGGGCGCAGTTCAGAGCAGTCTGGCCGCCCATGGTTGGCAGCACGGCATCCGGACGCTCTTTCTCGATGATCTTGGCAACGGTCTGCCACTTGATCGGCTCGATGTAGGTCGCGTCGGCCATGTCCGGGTCGGTCATGATGGTGGCCGGGTTGGAGTTCACCAGGATGACGCGGTAACCCTCTTCGCGCAGGGCTTTACAGGCCTGGGCGCCGGAGTAGTCGAATTCGCAGGCCTGGCCGATAACGATCGGGCCAGCGCCGAGAATCAGGATGCTTTTAATATCTGTACGTTTTGGCATGGGTTTGTCACTCAAATCCGCAGGTCAGTCGGCAAGCCGTCTTGATCGATTTCTGAAGTCTCGAAGGGGCCGCCGGTGCCGGGGCCGCCCTCGAGGGCTTCTCTCTACAGTCTCAAGGCGAACGCTTAGCGTCGCTTGGCCATCTCGTTGATGAAGCGGTCGAACAGTGGCGCGACATCGTTCGGGCCCGGGCTCGCTTCAGGGTGACCCTGGAAGCTGAACGCGCTCTTGTCGGTACGCTCGATGCCTTGCAGGGTGCCGTCGAACAGCGATTTGTGGATCGCGCGGACGTTGGCAGGCAGGGTTTCTTCGTCTACCGCGAAACCGTGGTTCTGGCTGGTGATCATTACAACGCCAGTGTCCAGATCCTGCACCGGGTGGTTGGCACCGTGGTGGCCGTGGCCCATTTTCAGGGTCTTGGCGCCGGAGGCCAGTGCCAGCAGCTGGTGACCGAGGCAGATGCCGAAGACCGGAATTTCGGTTTCCAGGACGTCCTTGATCGCCTTGATCGCGTAGTCGCATGGCTCCGGATCACCAGGGCCGTTGGACAGGAACACGCCGTCCGGCTTCAGTGCCAGCACATCAGCGGCCGGAGTCTGGGCAGGCACCACAGTGACGCGGCAGCCGCGCTCGACCAGCATGCGCAGGATGTTGACCTTGACGCCGTAGTCGTAGGCAACCACGTGGTATGGCAGCTCGGAGGCTTCGATGGTCGCGTGGCTGTCGGTTTTCAGGTCCCAGACAGTCGAGCGCCACTCGTATTGGGTCTTGGTGCTGACGACTTTCGCCAGGTCCATGCCTTTCAGGCCCGGGAAGCCTTGCGCAGCGGCGATTGCCGCTTCTTCGGAAATGTTGTCACCGGCCATGATGCAGCCGTTCTGTGCGCCTTTTTCACGCAGGATGCGGGTCAGGCGGCGGGTGTCGATACCGGCGATCGCCACAACGTTGTTGGCTTTCAGGTAGTCGGACAGGGACATCGTGTTACGCCAGTTGCTCGCTACCAGCGGCAGGTCACGGATGACCAGGCCAGCGGACCAGACGCGGTCGGACTCGGCATCTTCCGGCGTGGTGCCGGTGTTGCCGATGTGCGGGTAAGTCAGGGTAACGATCTGTTGGGCGTAGGAAGGATCGGTAAGGATTTCCTGATAGCCGGTCATTGCGGTGTTGAACACCACCTCACCAACGGTTTGACCGTCGGCTCCAATGGCTTCGCCGCGAAAAATGCTGCCATCAGCAAGGGCAAGTATGGCTGGCTTAGTCAAGAAGACCTCCCGTAAATAACGCATGAAAGGGCGATCGCAGGTTGTAAAAAAGCGGAGTGACGTATGGACACGTCACCCCGCTTCTTCACTGAATTATTCTGCGCGCTTTTAGTGGACACACTAAAGCTGTAGCTTACAGAAAAAGGCTTTTTTGGTCCACCGTTAAAGAGCCTAAAAGGCCGGAGAATGCGACAGGTCGTCGCCGAGCGGAGAAAACCAGCGCAAACAGGGCGTTTACGCTGGGTTCAGCAATGAATCAACGCAGGTCGAGCACATCCTGCATGTCGTAAAGACCCGGTTCGCGACCATCCAGCCACAACGCGGCACGCACCGCCCCCTTGGCGAACGTCATCCGGCTCGAGGCCTTGTGCGTGATTTCCAGACGTTCACCTTCACAGGCGAACAGCACGGTGTGATCACCCACCACATCACCACCGCGCACGGTAGCGAAGCCAATGGTTTCGCGCTCGCGGGCGCCGGTGTGACCTTCACGACCATAGACCGCAACCTTCTGCAGATCACGATCCAGCGCACTGGCAATCACTTCGCCCATGCGCAATGCCGTACCCGACGGCGCATCGATCTTGTGCCGGTGATGCGCTTCGATGATTTCGATATCCGCATCATCACCCAGCACGCGCGCCGCCATGTCGAGCAGCTTCAGCGACAGATTGACGCCGACACTGAAGTTGGCCGCGAACACGATCGGAATATCCTTGCCCGCCTCGACCAGCAACTGCTTCTGCGCAGCGTCCAGCCCGGTGGTGCCGATGACCATGGCCTTGCCAGCCTTGCGGCAAAACGCGAGGTTCTTCAGCATCACTTCCGGCAGGGTGAAGTCGATCAAGACGTCGAACTCTTCAGCCACCGCCTCGATATGCCCGGACAGCGGCACACCGATACGACCCAGCGAGGCCAACTCACCGGCATCGACGCCGATCAGCGTGCTGCCGGGACGAACCACCGCGGCGGTCAAACCGGTCAGCGGCGCGCGCTGCTGCACGGCCTCGACCAGAATCTTACCCATGCGCCCAGCAGCGCCCATCACAGCTATACGTCGCATGCCGACTCCTTACAGATCACCGAAGAAGCGCTTCACACCGTCGAACCAACCAGTGGTTTTTGGCGAATGGCTGTTGTCGTCCGCCAGCGAACTGCGGAACTCTTCCAGCAGTTCGCGCTGACGACGGTTCAGGTTGACCGGAGTCTCGACCGCCACTCGGCACATCAAATCGCCCGCGCCGCCGCCACGCACCGGCGCCACGCCCTTGCCGCGCACACGGAACTGCTTGCCGGTCTGGGTGCCTTCGGGAATCTTCAGTTTGACGCGACCGTCGAGGGTCGGAATTTCCAGCTCGCCACCCAAGGCTGCATCGACGAAGCTGATCGGCACTTCGCAGAACAGATGTTTGCCATCGCGCTGGAAGATGTCGTGTTCGCGCACATTGATGACTACATACAGGTCGCCCGTCGGACCACCTTGCGTACCCGCTTCGCCTTCGCCGGACAGACGAATGCGGTCGCCGGTATCGACGCCGGCCGGCACTTTGACCGACAGGGTTTTGTACTCTTCAACGCGACCGTCACCGTGGCAGGAGTCGCACGGATCGGAAATGATCTTGCCCTGGCCATGGCAACGCGGGCAGGTTTGCTGCACCGAGAAGAAGCCCTGCTGCATGCGCACCTGGCCAATGCCGCCGCAGGTCGGACACGTCGAAGGCGACGAGCCTTTCTTCGCACCGGAACCATCGCACGGCTTGCAGTTGACCAGTGTCGGAACGCGGATATTCACGGTCGTACCGCGTACCGCCTCTTCCAGATTCAGCTCCAGGGTGTAGCGCAAATCGCTGCCACGCTGAGCGCCGCCACGGGAACCACCGCGACCGCCACCGAAGAAGTCACTGAAGACATCGCCAAAGATGTCAGAGAAGTTCTGACCGCCGAAACCGGCGCCGCCGCCACCCATGCTTGGGTCAACGCCAGCATGACCGTACTGGTCGTACGCAGCACGCTTGCTGGAGTCGGACAGCACTTCATAGGCCTCGTTGGCCTCTTTGAACAGTTCTTCCGATGCTTTGTCATCGGGATTACGGTCCGGGTGGTGCTTCATCGCCAGGCGACGATAGGCCTTCTTCAGGTCCGCATCACTTGAGCCACGCTCAACACCCAACACTTCGTAATAGTCACGCTTTGCCATAAGTCTTTGCACTCTTGAGGACGTCCGGCAAACCCCTCCTGAGGATCACCAAACTCGTTGAGCCCCAATACAGGCCCGGACCCAACTCACGTCAATTCAACGATCCTGGTCTTTGTTTCACGCGGTACTTGCGGCGCGAAAAGCAGGAGCATTTTCGGCCATACCAGCAACACACGAGGCTTGTCGCATGCTGTAAAAATTCGCGTATTCCAGATACGCCAACGCGGGAGCAAGCTCCCGCGCGGCGACATCCTACCAGTCACCGCCTAAAGGCAGTCAACCGGCCGACCAACAACTTACTTGTGGTCTTTGACTTCTTCGAACTCGGCATCGACAACATCGTCAGCCTTTTCAGCTTTCTCGTCGTGCGGTGCCGCACCTTCCGCAGGCTGAGCCTGTTCGGCGTACATCTTCTGAGCAACCGGAGCGGAGACTTTCGACAGCTCTTCAACCTTCGCTTCGATGGCAGCCTTGTCGTCGCCTTTGACAGCGGCTTCCAGAGCAACCACAGCCGCTTCGATCGCAGTCTTCTCTTCGGCGGTGACTTTGTCGCCCGCGTCAGCAATCATTTTGCGAGTCGAGTGAACCAGTGCATCACCCTGGTTGCGGGCAGCAGCCAGCTCTTCGAACTTGCGGTCTTCCTCAGCGTTGGCTTCGGCGTCACGCACCATGCGCTCGATTTCTTCGTCGGACAGACCAGAGTTGGCCTTGATCACGATCGACTGAGTCTTGCCGGTAGCCTTGTCTTTCGCACCAACGTGCAGGATGCCGTTAGCGTCGATGTCGAAGGTCACTTCGATCTGCGGCACACCACGTGGAGCAGGTGGAATGTCGGCCAGGTCGAACTTGCCCAAGGACTTGTTCTGTGCGGCTTGCTTACGCTCACCTTGCAGAACGTGAATGGTCACAGCGCCCTGGTTGTCGTCGGCAGTCGAGAACACTTGCGATTTCTTGGTAGGAATCGTGGTGTTTTTCTCGATCAGCGCGGTCATCACGCCACCCATGGTTTCGATACCCAGGGTCAGCGGGCTGACGTCGAGCAGCAGAACGTCTTTCACGTCACCGGCCAGAACGGCGCCCTGAATCGCAGCACCCATGGCCACAGCTTCGTCCGGGTTAACGTCTTTACGTGCTTCTTTACCGAAGAAATCAGTAACCAGCTTCTGTACCAGAGGCATACGGGTCTGACCGCCGACCAGGATCACGTCGTTGATCGCGCCAACGTCGATACCGGCGTCTTTCATGGCGATGCGGCAAGGTTCGATGGTGCGCTGAACCAGGTCTTCAACCAGTGCTTCGAGCTTGGCACGCGAGATTTTCACGTTCAGGTGCTTAGGACCGGTGGCGTCTGCAGTGATGTACGGCAGGTTGACGTCGGTCGACTGAGCGGAGGACAGCTCGATCTTGGCTTTCTCAGCGGCTTCTTTCAGGCGCTGCATGGCCAGCGGATCACCTTTGAGGTTCATGCCGCTTTCTTTCTTGAATTCGTCAACGAGGTAGTCGATCAGACGAATGTCGAAGTCTTCACCGCCCAGGAACGTGTCACCGTTAGTGGCCAGTACTTCGAACTGGTGCTCGCCATCTACTTCAGCGATCTCGATCACGGAAACGTCGAAAGTACCGCCACCCAGGTCATAAACGATCACGGTGTGATCGCCCTTGGCCTTGTCCATACCGTAGGCCAGAGCCGCTGCGGTTGGTTCGTTGATGATACGTTTTACGTCCAGACCGGCGATGCGGCCGGCGTCTTTGGTCGCCTGACGCTGGCTGTCGTTGAAGTAGGCCGGAACGGTGATCACCGCTTCGGTCACGGTCTCGCCGAGGTAGTCTTCGGCGGTCTTCTTCATCTTCTTCAGAATTTCAGCCGAGATTTGTGGCGGTGCCATTTTCTGGCCGTTCACTTCAACCCAGGCGTCGTTGTTGTCAGCCTTGACGATCTTGTAAGGGACCATCTGGATGTCTTTCTGCACAACTTCTTCGTCGAAACGACGACCGATCAGACGCTTTACCGCGTACAGAGTGTTGTGCGGGTTGGTCACAGCCTGACGCTTGGCCGACTGACCTACGAGGATTTCGCCATCGTTGGCGTACGCGATGATCGACGGCGTGGTACGCGCGCCTTCAGCGTTTTCAATAACTTTTGCCTTGCCGTTTTCCAGCACGGAGACGCAGGAGTTGGTGGTCCCCAGGTCGATACCGATAATTTTGCCCATGTTAACTCTCCCGAAACTTTGGATTTTTTTGCCGCAGCAGTGGTGGCTAACTGCGGTAATACTTAAACGCTTGACTTCTAAATGGGGGCCTTGCGGCTAATTTCAAGCCTTCTCGTCAATCGAAGGCGAAATTGGCGCAGGCGCCTTGCTGACCACAACCATGGCCGGACGCAGCAGGCGACCGTTGAGCTGGTAGCCCTTCTGGAACACCTTCAGAACACTGTTCGGTTCTACGTCGGCGCTTTCCTGCATAGCCATCGCCTGATGGTGAACGGCGTTGAACGGTTCGCCATGCGGATCGATCGCTTCTAGCTGATAACGCTTGAGGGTGTCGTGGAACATCTTCAGCGTCAGCTCGATGCCTTCGCGCATCGGCCGAATGCTTTCGTCGTCCGGGTTCGACAGCTCGAGGCCGCGCTCCAGGCTGTCGACGATCGGCAACAGGTCGCCGGCAAATTTTTCCAGGGCAAACTTGTGCGCCTTTTCGACGTCCTGTTCGGCACGGCGACGGACGTTCTGCAGATCGGCAGCAACACGCAGAGATTGATCCTGCGCGGCGGCCAATTGCTCTTCGAGCACTTGTACACGGGTCGCCAGGTCATCACCCGAACCTTCGGGCGCCTGATTGGCTTCTGGGTTTTGCGTATCTACTGTCTGTTCGTCAGCCATAGAATTCTCCTTTCAATTTCGTCCGCGAGCCTGACTCGCGCTTCTGCCCCGATATATGGGGCCGCAAAATCAGGCTTCAAGGGCCTTCAAACATTAACCCTACAAAAAAGTGTCGAATCTTCATTCCTCAATGCGCTAAGCAGATTTGCGGCTCAAGCAAATCGAGCTAAGGGAGGGCATTGTCAGCGCGAAACAAAACACTGTATAAATAACCAGACCTTTAGCTTGGGAGCGGCCTTTATGCTGGTGCACCTGTCCGTACATAACTACGCCATCGTTGAACATCTCGATCTCGAACTTGATCGCGGGATGAGCGTGATCACGGGTGAAACCGGCGCCGGCAAGTCGATCATGCTCGACGCGCTGGGCCTGACCCTCGGCGATCGCGCCGACAGCGGCGTGGTGCGTCCCGGCGCCGACAAGGCCGACATCCTCGCGACCTTCGATCTGGCGGACATCCCTGAAGCCAGCGCATGGCTGGCCGAGCGCGATCTGGAGACCGATGGCCCGTGCATTCTGCGCCGAGTGATCACGTCGGAAGGTCGCTCACGCGGCTACATCAACGGCACCCCCTGCCCGCTCGGCGACCTCAAGTCATTGGGCGAATTGTTGATTGATATCCACAGCCAGCATGAGCACCAGTCCCTGCTGAAAACCGATACCCATCGTCGCCTGCTGGACGAGTACGCCGGCGCGACCGATCTGGCCCGCCAGGTTCAGCTCGCCGCCCAGCGCTGGCGCCAGACTCGTCAGGAGCTGGAGCGTCTCTCCAATTCCGGCGACGAACAACGCGCCCGTCATCAATTGCTGAGTTATCAGCTTGAAGAGCTGGAAAACCTCGGCCTGGGCGATAACGAGCTGGAGCAACTGGAGCAGGAACACAAGAACCTGACCAACGCCGAAACCTTGCTAGGCATATGCCGGCAAGTGGTCGAGCAATGCAGCGAAAGCGATTCCGGCAATGTATTGAATGCACTGACTGCCAGCCTCAATCGCCTGTCGAGCGTGAACAACTCCGTCGGCGCACTGGGCGAAGCGAGCAGTTTGCTCACCAGCGCACAGATTCAGGTAGAAGAGGCCGTTGGCGAACTCAATCGCTTCCTCGATAACTTCGATGCCGATCCGGCGCGCCTGCAGCATCTGGAAGAGCGCCTCGACGCTATTTATACCTTGGCGCGCAAACACCGGATTCAACCCACCGAAGTCGGCGAAATGCAGCAGAAGTTGCTGGATGAGATCGAAACCCTCAACGCCAACGACGAATCCATCGAGCGCCTGGGTGAAGAACTGGCCTCCTACGCCCGCCACTATCAAGAGAAAGCCCGGGAACTGAGCGATTTGCGTCATCAGGCCGCCGGCAGTCTCGCCAGTGCTGTTGAGCAGGAAATTCAGCGACTGGGCATGCCGGGGGGGCGCTTCACGATCGAATTGAAGGCCAACAGCAGCGACGAGTTATTGCCCAACGGGCTGGAGCAGGTCGAATTGCTGGTCAGCGCCAACCCGGGCCAGCCGCTGAAGGCGCTGGCGAAAGTCGCTTCCGGCGGTGAGCTGTCACGGATCAGTCTGGCGATTCAGGTTATTACCGCACAGACATCTCGCGTTCCAACGCTGGTGTTCGACGAAGTGGACGTCGGTATCGGTGGCCCGACCGCGGAAATTGTCGGCCAACTGTTGCGCCGCCTCGGGGATCGCGGCCAGGTACTGACCGTCACGCATTTGCCACAAGTGGCAGCCCAGGGCCATCAACACCTGTTCGTGCACAAGGTGCGCGGCGAAGAGGCGACGCACACCGCCGTTTCCAAACTGAGCAAGAACGACCGTATAGAAGAAGTGGCGCGCATGCTCGGCGGCATTGACCTGACCAAAGAATCTTTGGCCCACGCGAAAAAAATGGTGGTCACCGCCAAGGTTTAGGCATGACAGAAAGCACGAAGGCGACCCTTGGGTCGCCTTCGTTCGTTTCGCGAATGTGAAGTTCGCGCGACATGCTTACTTTTTCTTGCGCACGTACAGCACCAGATTGTGATCTACCAGATCCACACCGTGCTCCTCGGCGATTGCCTTCTGGAGCTTTTCGATTTCCGGGCTGACGAATTCGACGACTTCACCGGTTTCCACGTTGACCATATGGTCGTGGTGGCCACCGTCGGCCAATTCGAATACCGCATGGCCACCGTCGAAGTTGTGACGGACCACGAGGCCAGCCGCTTCGAACTGGGTCAGAACACGGTAAACCGTGGCCAGACCGACGTCCTCACCAGCTTCCATCAACGCCTTGTAGACGTCCTCGGCACTCATGTGACGCTGCTCGGTGGAATCGAGCATTTGCAGGATCTTGACCCGTGGCAGGGTCACTTTAAGGCCGGCTTTGCGTAGTTCGCTATTTTCAACCATGGTCAGCTTTCTCGCGATGCTGCTTCGCAGCTTCTCTTAATGCGGGTATGATCGGCGTTTACGTTGTCCCAGCCAAGATAGTGGAAGTCGCCCACCGATGCAAAACACCAAGCTCTTGCTAACCAGTTTCACCTTTGTGGGACTGCTCGCACTCGCCGGTTGTTCATTCCCCGGGGTTTACAAAATCGACATCCAGCAGGGCAATGTCGTCACGCAGGACATGATAGACCAGTTACGCCCGGGAATGACCCGGCCGCAAGTACGGTTTATTATGGGCAACCCTCTGCTTGTCGACACGTTCCATGCCGATCGCTGGGATTATCTGTACAGCCTGCAACCGGGTGGCGGTGAACGCCAACAGGAACGCATCAGCGTTATTTTCAACTCAAACGACCAGCTTGTCAGCCTGTCCGGTGACTTTATGCCGGGCGTAAGCCGTGACGAAGCCATTCTCGGCAAAGACAGTGGCACGACCGTGACCGCTCCTGCTGAAAACGCCGAGAAGCCAAAACCGGAAAAACCGGTCAAGCCAGGTTCCTTGCTGGATCAGATCCAGAAGGACGTCGATGGTGTAGAAACCGTTCCGGTTCCGACACCAGAGCCGCTGGACACCTCGCCGCAATAATTGGCGAGGCAATAAAAAACCCGGAAATTCCGGGTTTTTTATTGCCTGCGATTTGGCTTTTTAGGCGTTTCGAGCCTTGGCTTCGGCAGCCTTGGCCGCTCGCAAGCGTCGAACCTCTTTCGGATCGGCAAGCAATGGGCGGTAAATCTCGATGCGCTCCCCCGCCAGAATCACCCGGGAGTCCGGATCTGCAACCACTTTGCCAAAGATGCCCAGCGGACAGTCCGCCAGATTCAACTCGGGAAACTCGCTACCGATACCCGATGCAAGCACCGCAGCCCGCACCGTCGCGCCTTCATCGACGCTGAATGAGCGCAATACCTGACGATCGACGGCCGCGTATACCACCTCTATCTCGATCACCGGCTCAACCATGCATCTGCTTGGCACGCTGGCAGAACGCGTCCACCAATGTATTCGCAGCCTGATTGAACAGCGGCCCCAACGTCGCGCGCACCAGTGGCCCGGCGTAATCAAACGACAGATCCAGGCTGATCTTGCAGGCCTTCTCATTCAACGCCTTGAACACCCAGACGCCGTGCAGCTGATTGAACGGCCCTTCTTCCAGGTTCATCTCGATCGACTGCCCCGGCACCAGCGTATTGCGCGTGACAAAATGCTGACTGAGACCGCCCTTGGCCACGCCAACACTGGCGCGCATATGTTCCGGCGAGCTTTCCAGCACTTCAGCCGAAGAGCACCACGGCAGGAATTCCGGGTAACGCGCGACGTCGTTGACCAGGTCATAGAGAAACTGCGCCGGGTATGGCAGCAGCGCCGATCGTTGAATATGTGTCGTCATGTGAGCGTTACTTCCAGAGCTGAGCGGCAAACACTACAAGAATGCCGATGGGCGCCACGTAGCGCATCAAGAACAAAGACAGGGCGAACAGTGCCGGATTGCGGATCGACAACTCGTCGCGTACCACCTCACGCCCCATCACCCATCCAGCAAACAGCACAAAGCACAGGCCACCGAGCGGCAACATAATCCGCGAAGTGAAGAAATCGATCACGCCAAAGAAGTCCAGACCGCTCTGCGCACCCCATTGGTAGAGATGGAACATTCCGCCTTCATTCACGAAAAACTTGGCTTCCTTCCAGATATTGAAGGAGAACACCGTACCCAGACCCACGAACCAGCAGATGAACGCCAGCCAGAAAGTCACCCACGCGCGGCTGACTTTCGTGCGTTCAACCAGATAGGCGACCATCGGTTCCAGCAGGGAAATCGCCGAACTCCAGGCAGCAATCGCCACCAGCACAAAGAACACCACGCCCATCAGTTGCCCGAACGCCACGTTACCAAAGGCAAACGGCAGACTGACAAACATCAGGCCGGGTCCTTCGCTAGGATTCAGACCTCCAGCGAACACAATCGGGAACAAGGCCAGACCTGCGATCAGCGACACAAACGTGTCGAGCAGCGCGACACCGACAACCGTGCCGGACAACGACGAACTCTTCGGCATGTAAGCGCCGTAGATCATGATCGAACCGACACCGACGCTCAGCGAGAAGAACGCATGCCCCATCGCCGGCAACAAACCGTCGAGGACTTTTTCCGGGTGGAAGTCGAACATGAAATGCACGCCTTCCATGAAATGCCCGGTGGTCATGCTGTAACCCAGCAACACCAGAATCATTACGAACAGCAGCGGCATCATGATGCGCAGGCTGCGCTCAAGTCCGGCGACCACGCCTTTGGCGATGACAAAGGCCGACAGCAGCATGAAAATCGTATGCCAAAGTGTCAGACGCCATGGATTGGAGATGACATTGCCGAAATAAGCGCCGACCTGATCGGCCGTGGCACCCTGGAAGTCACCGCGGCCCATGTCGACGATGTAGTCCAGCGACCAGCCGCCGACCACACTATAGAAAGACAGGATCAGCAATGCCGTGATCATCCCGGCAAATGCGCCCCACGACCACTTGCCCGAGTGCCCGGCTTCCAGTGCCAGCACCTTCAAGGCGTTCGCCGGACTTTGCCGGGCGCGCCGGCCGATCAGGGTTTCAGCGAGCATGACCGGGATGCCGATCAGCGCGATGCACGCCAGAAACATCAGCACAAAGGCGCCGCCGCCGTAGACCCCGACCATGTAGGGGAACTTCCAGATACTACCCAGTCCCACGGCCGAACCGGTCGCGGCGAGTATGAATACCCAGCGGCTAGCCCAACTGCCGTGGACAGAAACCTTGTCTGTCGACATCGTTTATCACGCCCAAGCGTTAGAAAAAGAGGCCGCATTGTCCGGGATTCACTCAACCTGCTCAAGCACGCAGCATCACCGTAGCCGACGGCGGTTTATCTCCATATAATGCCGCCCCTATGGCTAAACAGAAGAAACACCCAACAGGGACCATCGCGCAGAACAAAAAGGCGCGACACGATTACTTCATCGAGCATAAGTTCGAGGCTGGTCTGGTCCTGGCCGGCTGGGAAGTAAAAAGTCTGCGGGCAAGCAAGCTACAGCTGGTCGACAGCTATGTCCTGCTCAAGGATGGCGAAGCATGGTTGCTCGGCAGCCACATCACGCCTCTGATGACCGCAAGTACCCACGTCATCGCTGACCCGGTGCGCACACGCAAATTGCTGCTCAACCGCCGCGAGCTGGAAAAGCTCGCCGCCGCTGTGCAGCAAAAGGGTTACGCCTGCGTCTGCCTGTCCTGGTACTGGAGCAAGCACATGGTCAAGTGCGAAATTGCTCTGGGCAAGGGCAAGAAGGAATACGACAAGCGTGATACCGAGCGTGAGCGCGATGCCGGTCGCGAACTGCAGCGTGCCGTGCGCAACAAGGGCAAGGAAGACTGACCTTCCACCCTTGAAAGCAAAGATCGCAGCCTGCGGCAGCTCCTACAGAGGATTACGAATCTCAATGTAGGAGCTGCCGCAAGCTGCGATCTTTTGCTTTAAAGAATCACATCCCCTTGCGCCGCTCCGCCCGAGCCATGCGCTGAACCTCTTGCCGCACCTCTTCCAGCACTTCCTGCACATACAAGATATGTCGGCTGGAGACTTCCCGCGCCTGCTCCGCGCGACCTTCGATAATCGCCAGATACAACTCCCGATGCTGGGTGATCAGCATGTCGCGGGTTTCCGTGCGCTGTTTGTACATGCCGCCAATGTTGGTGACCACGTTGCGCTTGAGCAGATCGAACAGCCCGCGAATGGTGTGCAACAGCACGGCGTTATGGCTGGCCTCGGCAATCGCCAGATGGAATTTCGCATCCGCCGCGCCCTCCTCCGCCCGACTGACTTCGTCGTGACGCGAATAGCAGTCCTGCAGTTCTTCGAACGCGGCGGTCAGCCGCTCACGATCGACATCGGTGGCGCGCAATGCAGCGTAATAGGCGCACGATGCCTCCAGAGTGTGCCGAAATTCCAGTAGATCGCGTTGCGCTTCAGGGTTGCTTTCGAGCAGTTGCAACAGCGGATCACTGAAAGTCGATCCAAGGCTTTCCACGACATAGTTGCCGCCGCCCTGCCGACTGACCAGCAGCCCTTTGGCCGCGAGTTTCTGGATCGCTTCGCGCAGCGACGGTCGTGATACGCCGAATTGTTCGGCCAGCGTACGCTCCGCCGGCAGCCGTTCACCGGACTTCAGCGTGCCCTCGAGGATCATCCCCTCAAGTCGCTCGACAATATCGTCAGACAAACGGCGCTGACGTATCTGATCAAACCCCATAACTCATTTCTCCACGATCCCGACCGCTCGCCGGGCTCTCTATTCTGGCCTATCGACGCCTTGCCGGCACCTACCAGACGCCACTTGCCCAAACCGGATCAGATGCGATCTGCACCGCTTGTTCGACAAAAGTTTCAGGGCGACAAATTGACACACCGACATCAAGGCTTTTACCCTAGCCAACAGCGATTGTAAATTGGTCTTACCAATTATCCAAGAACGCTGACAGTGCCTGACCAACAACAATTAGGGGCCACCCCATATGCAAACCTGGCAACAGCTCTACAGCCCGCTCGGCAGTCTCGGCGTGTCCGCACTCGCGGCCGTCATCCCCATCGTGTTCTTTTTCCTCGCGCTGGCGGTGTTCCGCCTCAAAGGCCACGTGGCCGGGAGCATCACCCTCGCCCTGTCGATTGCCGTGGCGATCTTCGCGTTCCACATGCCGGTCGACATGGCCTTCGCCGCTGCCGGGTATGGTTTCGCCTACGGCCTGTGGCCGATTGCCTGGATCATTGTTGCGGCGGTATTCCTCTACAAACTGACGGTCAAAAGTGGTCAGTTCGAGGTCATTCGCAGTTCGGTGTTATCGATCACTGACGACCAGCGCCTGCAAGTACTGCTGATCGGTTTCTGCTTCGGTGCGTTTCTGGAAGGTGCTGCCGGTTTCGGCGCGCCCGTGGCGATTACTGCCGCGCTGCTGGTCGGACTGGGCTTTAACCCGCTGTACGCCGCCGGCCTGTGCCTGATCGCCAACACCGCACCGGTTGCGTTCGGTGCACTGGGGATCCCGATCATCGTTGCCGGCCAAGTCACCGGTATCGACGCGTTCAAGATCGGCGCCATGACCGGTCGCCAACTGCCGCTGCTGTCGCTGTTCGTGCCGTTCTGGCTGGTGTTCATGATGGATGGCCTGCGCGGCGTACGTGAAACCTGGCCGGCTGCGCTGGTGGCGGGCCTGAGCTTCGCCATCACCCAATACTTCACCTCGAACTTCATTGGGCCAGAATTGCCGGACATCACCTCGGCACTGGCCAGCCTGATATCGCTGACCCTGTTCCTGAAAATCTGGCAGCCAAAACGCACCGCAGGCGCGCAAATCGCCGGCGCCACGTCGAGCGCAGCGATCACCGCCAGCGTCGGCGGCTTCGGCCAGAAGCGCACCACTGAGGCTTCGCCTTACAGCCTCGGGGAAATTTTCAAGGCCTGGTCGCCGTTCCTGATTCTCACCGTGCTGGTGACCATCTGGACGCTGAAGCCTTTCAAAGCGATGTTCGCCGCTGGCGGTTCGATGTACAGCTGGGTGTTCAATTTCGCGATTCCGCACCTTGATCAACTGGTGATCAAAACCGCACCGATCGTGGCCACCCCTACCGCCATTCCAGCAGTGTTCAAACTCGACCCGATTTCCGCGACCGGCACGGCGATTTTCTTCTCCGCGCTGATCTCGATGCTGGTCTTGAAGATCAATTTCAAAACTGGTCTTACCACTTTGAAAGAAACCTTCTACGAACTGCGCTGGCCAATTCTGTCGATCGGTATGGTGCTGGCGTTCGCTTTCGTCACCAACTACTCCGGCATGTCTTCGACCATGGCGCTGGTGCTGGCTGGTACGGGCGCAGCGTTCCCGTTCTTCTCGCCGTTCCTTGGCTGGCTGGGCGTGTTCCTCACCGGCTCGGATACTTCGTCCAACGCCCTGTTTAGCTCGCTGCAAGCGACCACCGCACACCAGATCGGCGTCAATGACACCCTGCTGGTGGCGGCGAACACCAGTGGCGGCGTGACCGGCAAGATGATCTCGCCACAATCGATCGCCGTGGCCTGCGCCGCGACCGGGCTGGTCGGCAAGGAATCGGATCTGTTCCGCTTCACCCTCAAGCACAGCCTATTCTTTGCAACGATTGTCGGCTTGATCACGCTGGCTCAGGCCTACTGGTTCACCGGCATGCTGGTGCACTAAGCCTACAAACGAAATGGAAATAACCGACGCCGATCCGTGATTTCGGCGTCAGCAATTCACAACCCGGTCTGTAAGGCTGCTGAAAGCCACGCGCTTTATATTCAGCAGCCGCCACAGACGGATAACCGGGCCCACCCGGAGACACGCCTGATGAGCGAGCTTTTTTACAACGCCGTGCCCAACGCGACCCGCGTGGCACCGCCACTGCCCGAACCTCGGCAATACCCCAGCGAGAAACCGTCGCGGGTCTACCTGTTCGGCACGTGCGTGGTCGATCTGTTCTACCCCGAAGCCGGGATGGACGCGATCCACTTGCTGGAGCGCGAAGGGATCCGGGTCGAGTACCCGCAAGGGCAGAGCTGCTGCGGGCAACCGGCCTACACCTCGGGTTACACCGAGCAGGCGCGGACGGTAGCGCGCTCGCAACTGGCGCTGTTTGCCGGGGATTATCCGGTGGTGGTGCCGTCGGGTTCCTGCGCCGGCATGCTGCGCGAGCATTACGCCGACTTGTTCAAGGACGAGCCGGAGACGTTGAAACAGGTTCAGGCCCTCGCAGCCCGCACCTTTGAACTGGCCGAATTTCTGCTGTTCGTCTGCAAGGTACAGCTCAAGGACAGCGGCGAACCGGTCAAAGTCGCGCTGCACACTTCGTGTTCGGCACGGCGGGAAATGAACACCCACCTGCACGGCCGCGAGTTGTTGGCGCAGTTGAGCAACGTGGAACGGGTCAACCACGACCACGAAAGCGAATGCTGTGGCTTCGGTGGGACATTCAGCGTCCGTATGCCAGACATTTCCGGCGCGATGGTGGCTGACAAGACCAAAGCGTTGAAGGATTCCGGCGCGCACAAGGTGTTGAGCGCCGACTGTGGCTGTTTGATGAACATCAACGGCGCATTGGAGAAACAAAAAGTAGCGCTGCGCGGGCAACATCTCGCGAGCTTCTTGTGGCAACGAACCGGCGGTGCGCAATGAGCACTTCCGCGATTATTCCTACGGTCGCCGTAGAAGAAGATTTCCGCACCCGGGCGCACAACGCCTTGGGTGATCAGCAGCTGCGGAATAATTTCCGCACGGCCATGGACTCACTGATGGTCAAGCGGGCAGCCGCTTTCAGTGATGCCCACGAAAGAGAACATTTGCGCGCACTGGGCAATTCGATCAAGGCCCGCGCGCTCTCCAAGTTGCCTGACTTGCTCGAGCAACTGGAACTGAACCTGACCCGCAACGGTGTGACAGTGCACTGGGCGGAAACGGTGGACGAGGCCAATGGCATCGTCTTATCGATCATCCGCGCTCACGAGGCGCGGCAAGTGATCAAGGGCAAATCGATGGTCAGCGAAGAGATGGAGATGAACCATTTCCTCGAGGCTCGAGACATTGAATGTCTGGAGTCCGACATGGGGGAATACATCGTCCAGCTCGACCACGAGAAGCCTTCACACATCATTATGCCGGCGATCCACAAGAATGCCGGTCAGGTCGCGTCCTTGTTCCACGACAAACTTGGCGTGGAATACACCAAGGACGTTGACCAACTCATTCAGATCGGTCGCAGAGTCCTGCGGCAGAAATTCTTCGAAGCGGACATCGGCGTCTCCGGTGTCAACTTCGCCGTCGCCGAAACCGGCACCCTGCTGCTGGTGGAAAACGAAGGCAACGGTCGCATGACAACCACCGTGCCGCCGGTGCACATCGCCGTCACCGGCATCGAAAAAGTCGTGGAAAACCTGCGTGACGTGGTGCCGCTGCTGTCACTGCTGACACGCTCGGCGCTGGGCATTCCGATCACCACTTACGTCAACATGATCTCCGGCCCGCGCAAGGCGCATGAACTCGACGGCCCGCAGGAAGTGCATCTGGTGCTGCTCGACAACGGTCGCAGCCAGGCCTTTGCAGACAGCGAATTGCGCCAGACCCTGAATTGCATCCGCTGCGGCGCCTGCATGAACCATTGCCCGGTGTACACCCGCGTCGGTGGCCACACCTATGGCGAGGTGTATCCGGGGCCGATCGGCAAAATCATCACGCCGCACATGGTCGGTCTGGCGAAAGTCCCGGATCATCCGAGTGCGTCATCGCTGTGCGGTGCCTGCGGTGAAGTCTGCCCGGTAAAAATTCCTATCCCGGCGATCCTGCGGCGTCTGCGCGAAGAAAACGTCAAAGCCCCGGACAGCCCGAATCAAGTAATGCGCGGTCAGGGCAGCAAATATTCGCGCAAGGAACGTTTTATCTGGAACGCCTGGGCCAGGCTCAACAGTTCACCGACGCTGTATCGGTTGTTCGGTTTCTTCGCCACGCGCCTGCGTGCACTCACACCCAACAATGTCGGCCCGTGGACGCAAAACCACAGTGCACCTAAGCCCGCCGCCCGCTCACTGCACGACATGGCCCGCGAGCATCTGGCCAAACAGGGAGATCGCTGATGAGCGCCAAGCAAAATATCCTCGGCAAGCTTCGGAAAAGTCTGACTGGCGCCACACCGATTACCGACAACTTCGACGTCGATCTGGTGACGCAGCCTTACACCTACAGCGCCGAACAACGCATCCCGCAACTGCGCAAACTGATGGAAGCGGTGCACACCGAAATCCACCTGACCTCCGACGCAGAATGGCCGGCACTGCTTGCGCAATTGCTGCGCGATCGGCAGTTGCCGAGTCTGCTGATCGCGCCGACGACAGCGCACGGGCAGAAAATCACACAGCATTGGGCGAACAATCCTGATCTGCCGACACTGAAATCCTACGATCGGCCGATGGAAGAGTGGAAAGCCGAACTGTTCAACGACACCCCGGCCAGCCTCACCGGCACCCTCGGCGCAATCGCCGCCACCGGCAGCCTGATCATCTGGCCAACCCGCGAAGAACCGCGTTTGATGAGCCTGGTGCCGCCGGTACATTTCGCCCTGCTCAAGGCCAGCGAAATCCGTGACAACTTCTATCAGGTGCAAGAGGAATTCGAGTGGGCCCAAGGCATGCCGACCAATGCGTTGCTGGTGTCCGGCCCGTCGAAAACCGCTGACATCGAGCAAGTGCTGGCCTACGGCGCCCACGGCCCGAAAGACCTCGTGGTGCTGATCCTGGAGGACCAATGACGCTTCCAGTGAATTTCCTGCGTGATGTGCAGCAACTGATTCCGGCCGAGCGCCGTTTTGATGATCCGTTATCGACGCTGGCCTTTGGTACGGATGCCAGTTTTTATCGGCTGATCCCGCAACTGGTGATCCGCGTCGAGTCCGAAGATGAAGTGGTGGCGCTGCTGAAACTGGCTCAGCGCGACCATGTCCCGGTGACCTTCCGCGCTGCTGGCACCAGCCTCTCCGGTCAGGCGATCAGCGATTCCGTTTTGATCGTGCTTGGGGATAACTGGAACGCTCGCGAGATTCGCGGCCAGGGCATGCAAATCCGCCTGCAACCGGGGGTGATCGGCGCACAGGCCAATGCATGGCTGGCACCGTTCGGGCGCAAGATCGGCCCGGATCCAGCGTCGATCAACGCCTGCAAGATCGGCGGCATCGTCGCCAACAATGCCAGCGGCATGTGCTGTGGCACCGCGCAAAATACCTATCACACGCTGGCCGGGATTCGTCTGGTGCTGGCCGATGGCACGCGCCTGGATACCGAAGACGCTGCCAGTGTCGCCGCGTTTCGCAACAGTCACGGCGAGTTGCTGGAGCGCTTGGCGACCTTGGGCCGCGAGACCCGCGCCAACGCCGAACTCGCCGCGCGAATCCGCCACAAATACCGTCTGAAAAATACCACCGGCCTGTCGCTCAATGCTCTGGTGGATTTCGACGAACCTGTGGATATCTTGAGCCATTTGCTGGTCGGCTCCGAAGGCACCCTCGGCTTTATCAGCGCGGTGACTTACGACACGGTGATCGATCACCCGAACAAGGCGTCAGCGCTGATCGTGTTCCCGGATGTGGAAACCTGCTGCAACGCGGTCACCGTGCTGAAAAGCCAACCGGTGTCCGCCGTGGAATTGCTCGATCGGCGCAGTCTGCGCTCGGTGCAGAACAAACCGGGCATGCCCGCTTTCGTACAACGGCTGTCGAATAATGCCTGCGCGCTGCTGATCGAATCCCGCGCCGCATCTTCCACTTTGCTGCAGGAGCAACTGGCGCAGATCATGGCCTCGCTCAGTAGTTTCCCGGTGGAAAAGCAGGTCGACTTCAGCGAAGACCCTGTGGAAAACGCCAAACTCTGGGCGATCCGCAAGGACACCTTCCCCGCCGTTGGCGCCGTGCGCAAAACCGGCACCACAGTGATCATTGAAGACGTGACCTTCCCCGTCGAACAACTGGCCATCGGCGTGAACCGCTTGATCGAGCTGTTCGACAAACATGCCTACGATGAAGCGATTCTTTTCGGACACGCGCTGGAAGGCAATCTGCACTTCGTCTTCACCCAAGGCTTCAACAACCGGGAAGAAGTCGCACGCTATCAAGCGTTCATGGACGACGTCGCGCAACTGGTCGCCGTGGAATTTGGCGGTTCGCTGAAAGCCGAGCACGGCACCGGGCGCAACATGGCGCCGTTCGTGGAACTGGAATGGGGCAGCGACGCCTATCAACTGATGTGGCAGCTCAAACGTCTGCTCGATCCTAACGGCATTCTCAACCCGGACGTGGTGCTCAGCGAAGACCCGCAGATCCACCTCAAGCACCTGAAGCCGCTGCCGGCGGCGGATGAGATTGTCGATAAGTGCATCGAGTGCGGCTTCTGCGAACCGGTCTGCCCGTCGAAAGGCCTGACCCTCAGCCCGCGCCAGCGCATTGTGATCTGGCGCGATATTCAGGCGAAAAAACGTGCCGGCGTCGATACCCGCGAACTGGAAGAAGCCTACGAATATCAAGGCATCGACACCTGCGCCGCGACGGGGCTGTGTGCGCAGCGCTGTCCCGTAGGCATCAATACCGGTGAGCTGGTGAAAAAGCTGCGTGGCCGACACGCGACGCATCAGAAAACCGCTGACTGGATCGAAGGAAATTTCGCCAAGACCTTGCAAGGCGCACGTTTCACCCTGCATGTGGCCAACGGCGCACGGATGATGCTCGGCGCACCGCGTCTGGCGAAACTTTCGGCAACGATTACGCGCCTGTCCAAAGGCCAAGTGCCGTTGTGGACGAACGCAATGCCGCAACCTGAGAAAGCCATTCGCTTCAGCCCCAACGTGTCGGACGAGCGCCCGCGGGTTGTCTACCTGGCCGCGTGTGTGTCGCGAGTGATGGGCCCGGCGGCGGGTGATAAAGAGCAAATGTCGCTGTACGACAAAACCCGTGGGCTGCTGGAAAAGGCCGGCTACCAAGTGGTTTTCCCGGACAATCTGGACAACCTCTGCTGCGGTCAGCCATTCGCCTCCAAAGGCTACGCCGAGCAAGCAGAGCACAAGCGTCAGGAGCTGATCAGTGCATTGCTCCACGCCAGTCGCGGAGGGCTCGATCCGATCTATTGCGACACCAGTCCGTGCACGCTGCGGCTGGTTCAGGACGTAGGAGAAACCCGCCTGGATTTGTACGACCCGGTGCGTTTCATCCGTACGCATCTGCTTGATCGACTGGACTTCACTCCACAAGAAGCACCGATTGCTGTGCACGTAACGTGCAGCACTCAGCATCTGGGCGAAAGTCAGGCGCTGATCGATCTGGCGCACAAGTGCAGCAACAACGTGGTGATTCCGGAAGGCATTCACTGCTGCGGATTTGCCGGCGACAAGGGCTTCACCACGCCTGAGTTGAACGGCCACTCACTGCGCACGCTCAAGGACGCGGTACAGCATTGCAGTGAAGGCATTTCCACCAGTCGCACGTGCGAAATCGGCCTGACCCAACATGGCGGGATCGACTATCACGGCCTGGTTTACCTGGTAGATCGGGTGACACGGGCGAAGGCCTGCTGAAGAAAAACAGAACCCTTGCGCGAGACCGCAGTCCACAGAGCAGGCCCCGAACCCTCGGGGCCGTTCCTTCTTTCGGTGACCGGCGCTTATGGTCAGCGAAGTCTGGATCCCTCAGCGAAAGGAGATTCACATGAAACGTTCTGTACTGCTCGGTCTCTTCGTTACTGCCTCGATGATGGCATCTACTTCGTTTGCCGCTGATAAGCCAACCAGCCTGTGCGAGGCCAATTTGCAGACCATCAACAATGCAAAGACGCAATATCAGTCGTCGCCGGATCTGAACGCACGCGTCTCGGCCAGTGTGCAAAAGGCTCAGGATCTCAAGAACCAAGGCAAGATTGATGATTGCCTGGCAGAGACGCAGCGAACCATTCTGGACATTCAGAACGCTTCGGGTGCCGCCAAGAAGTGATTCTTTAATCAACCAGCCTTGTGTTGGCTCAGTGACTTACGATTCTTTGAGCTGGCCGTTTCATACCAGACGTAAAAAACCGAATTCCTGTGCTCCGTCGCGGTCGATTGAACAGGCCCACTACAAACACGGCCTGTTACGACCTCGGCATCGCCGCCAGATCACCCGGCAGCACCGAGCCCAACCGTTCAAGGAGATACCCATGAAGCATTCTGCAATTGCTGGATTGTTCATCGCTGGTGCCCTGCTGACGTCGCCGGTGTTTGCGGCGGATAAAGACCTTTGTGCCGGGAACCTTCAAAGCATCAAAGACTTCGTGACCAGTCAGCCGTCCCTTCCTGAAACCTCGATGAACAACATCAAGGCTGATCAGGACAAGGCCTTGGCGGCTCAGGCAGCCGGGAATGACAAGGAATGCGTAGAGGTCACCTCGGCCTTGATCACGAAAATGCAGATTCGCAATCCAACCCGTAACTGACACACCATCAGGCCAACCTTCGGGTTGGCCTTGTCCGCCGATTGGCGTACACTGCGCAGGCTTGTTGCTCACCCAGATGTACAGAGCAATGAGTTCGGGGCCGTTTAGGATTCGACGCCGGTTGCGAAACTTTAGGTGCATGCCGACTTGGTAACAGAAGTCGTAAATCCACTGTTGCAACTACTTATAGTTGCCAATGACGACCAATACGGTGTTGCTCTCGCTGCTTAATTGCAGCTGACAATGCTCCTGGTACCTTCGGGTCCAGCAATCATCAGGGGATGTCTGTAAACCCAAAATGATTGTCATATAGAACAGAATCGCCGTGCAGTACGTTGTGGACGAAGCGGCTAAAACTTACACAACTCGCCCAAAGCACCCTGCCCGTCGGGTCGCTGAGGGTTAACTTAATAGACACGGCTACGCATGTAGTACCGACAGCGGAGTACTGGCGGACGGGGGTTCAAATCCCCCCGGCTCCACCACTTCATCATCTAAAGACGTCCACGGACGTCTTTTTTTGTGCCTGAAACCCAGTAAATAGGGGAGTTTTAAGGCTATTGGGGGCTTTGGAAGTTTTCTGAGTTCCAGGCGCTTTGGTATCCCAGGTGGTATCCCGAGCTACCAGGTGCTATTTTCAGGATACCAAAACGGTGCTGGAGGTAGCCCCCATGCCTACTAACGCAACCCGCCTCTCTGATCGCCAGCTCAAGGCAGTTAAGGCAACTGGTAAAGACTTCGTCCTCAGTGACGGAGATGGCTTGCAGCTTCGAGTACGCGCCAGCGGCTCGATGATGTGGAATTTTAATTACCGCGAGCCGTTAACCAGAAGCCGTATCAATATGGCGCTCGGTCCATACCCGGACCTCTCGTTAGCCAACGCTCGAAAGAAAGCTGCAGAGGCACGTGAGTTGCTTGCCCTGGGTATTGATCCCAAAACCCAACGCGATGAGGTACGGCAAGCCAAACTCGCTGAAACTGAGCACACCTTCGAGAAAGTGGCCACAGCCTGGTTCGAGCTGAAGAAAGACTCCGTAACCAACGCCTACGCCGAAGACATTTGGCGTTCGCTAACTCTTCATATTTTCCCGAGCATGAAAACGACGCCGCTTTCGCAAATCACTGCTCCGATGGTTATCAAGATCCTCCGTCCAATTGAGGCCAAAGGCAGTCTCGAAACGGTGAAGCGATTGAGCCAACGGCTCAACGAGATCATGACCTACGGGGTCAACTCCGGGCTGATATTCGCGAACCGGTTCTCCCCAAGTGCGATTAGCGTTCGGTAGCTCGCACGGTGACCGTTTCAACGGTGATGAACGCCTACTGCTCTCCTGAGCGCCTTTCGAGCGCTGCTCGCCAGGCAAACCTTCTTGTTTTTCTTCAACCCATTGCGGGGAAATCTTTCCCCGCACGGGACAGGTTTCTTCGCGTTTTCAACGGAGACATACCATGCCCGACTCACTTACACCGGAAACACTGAACACCCTTCGGTTGCCCATCGTGTTCACACATGGCGCGTGGCAACGCGCAGTACTGCTCGAGCACTCCGATCACTCTGAGAAGCGGCAGGTCGATCGGTTGAGCAACGTATTGCGCGCAGCCTTCGAAGCCCACCTGGCCTATCCACAAAAGCCCTATGTGCTGTTCGAGGTAGTCCACATTGAACCAACCGATCACTTCGACCACGACCCGTTGCTGCAATTGAGTCTCAGCCTACTCCAAGAACCGGGTCAGCCTGGCGCCTTACTGATAGCGCTTGCAGGAGAACACCAGCGCTAAGCGCAATGGGTGGCGCCCACCTCCACATTCGGACGGCATGCAAGACCTGCATCAATCCAACCCATCACCCAACCGGGGAACCCTCCCCCGACGGGCAAGGCGTTCCTCCGTTTTTCTCTCGAGGAAATTGCCATGCGCGATATCTACCAAGACGTGACAGACAAGATCGTTACTGCGTTAGACCAAGGCGTTGTTCCCTGGATCAAACCCTGGTCCTCAAGTGGCTCAGTTGACATCGGTCATCAACCTTACCCCATCAACGCCATCACGCGACGTCCGTATTCGGGCATCAATTTACCGCTGCTCTGGGCCGAGGCCAGGTTGCAGGGGTTCACTCAAGATCGTTGGCTGACCTTCAACCAAGCTAAAAAGGCCGGTGGGCACATCAGTAAGGGTGAGCACAGCACTCTGGCTGTGCTCTACAAGCCGATGGAGCGCAAGGAACAGACCGAGTCAGGCCACCCCGTACTCGATGAAAACGGTCAGCCCAAGGTCGCTCACTTCGGCATACTCAGGACGCATTTTCTGTTCAACATCGAGCAAACGGAGGGGCTCGAAGCGCTCAATAAAACCCTGCTCGAAACGGAACCGACCGATCCCTTCCAGGCCAACAGCGTTGCGGAAAATCTGCTGTTAAGTTCAGGTGCCCGCATCGTTCATCGGCCTGCCGACGAAGCCTTTTACCACCCGATCAGGGATCTCATCCAACTGCCGACAAAAGCACAATTTCACGATGAAGGCGGGTACTACGCCACCGCACTGCACGAGCTGACGCACTGGACCGGGCATCACGCTCGGTTGCAGCGCGACGGGGTGACGTCAGCCTATCCGTTCGGCTCGCCAGGCTATGCCTTTGAGGAGTTGATCGCCGAGATGGGTGCTGCGTTTTTATGTGCTTACGCCGGCATTCAGGGAGAGCTGAGGCACGAGGGCTATATCGATTCCTGGCTCGGCCTGCTCAAGGCTGACAAACGCGCGATCTTTCGTGCCAGCGGCCAGGCCCGAAGCGCCTCAGAGTATGTACTCAACCTGGAGCAGCAACTGAAGCAAGCGGTCTTGGATGACTCATTATGCATGAACGATGGAGCTTGATCGTTACCTCACCGCTGCAAACGCTTCACAGGGTCCGACACGAGTTGGGCCCTTTTTTCTGCGCTCAGAAAAATCCCCATGCCGCGGGGCTCTGATGCAAAGAATCAGAGATGGGCACACACCCGCAGCCTGTCATTCCGCATCCAGGTTCTGCGCCAGAAAATCCACCAGCTCGAGGGGACTCCGACTGTCGATTACCTTGTAGATCAGATCACGCTTACTGCGCGGCAACTTCTTGACCACGCTCTTCGCCGAGGCACGGACGGCTTCGTCAGTCCCATGGATACGTGCCGCGAGCAGCAGCACGAGCGTGGCGTCAGTGAGATTCATGGCAAGACCCAAAAAATAGGCACCGCAGTGTACCGACTCTTTTCTTTGCTGTACTAGCCCCAACAAAACGATGCCTAGCCGTATCCATATTGCGATTGCCATGCAAAGGGATACGAGCCAAAAGGACGGATAAGGGTTGGGAGGGAATGGGTGCTCAAGGGTAAGAGCTCTATCCGAAAAGGCTAAAAGGCCACTGATCCAGCCACTTTACGGAGGTCACGATGCTCAGCCTGTTTCGCCGCAAAAGGCTGAAGCCCCTTCCGCCACCGACCGTCAACGTCGCCGAAGGTTACCTGCCCATCGAATCGGCCCACAGTTTGTTAGCAGCGGAGCACCGCCGCCAGTTGCTCGATCGCATCTGGCAGTACACCGCCCTCTCCCACGCGCAGTTCATCCAGCTCTATTTGAATCCGATCCATCGCTACGCCGAACAGGTCCAGCAACTCCCGGCCAGCGAGACACACCATCACGCTTATCTCGGAGGCATGCTCGACCATGGACTGGAACTGGTCGCCTGCAGTTTGAAACTGCGCCAATCCTATCTGCTTCCCACCGGCGCCGCGCCCGAAGACCAAGCCGCCCAGACCGATGCCTGGTCGGCTGGCATCGCCTATGGCGCCCTGCTGCATGACATCGGCAAGATCGCCGTGGACCTGCAGGTCGAACGCCAAGACGGCCGTGTTTGGCACCCCTGGCAGGGGCCGCTGGATCAGCCCTACCGTTTTCGTTACATCAAGGGTCGCGACTATCACTTGCACGGCGCCGCTGCAGGTTTGCTCTACACCCAGATTCTCGAGCGCCCAATCCTCGATTGGCTCAGTGGATTTCCATCGCTCTGGGCCAACCTGCTGTATTTCCTGGCGGGCCAGTACGAACGTGCCGGCGTGCTCGGTGAGTTGGTGATGCAGGCCGACCGTGTTTCCACCGCACAGAATATTGGTGGTAACCCGAGCAAGGCGCTGCAAGCGCCGATTCATTCGCTGCAACATCACTTGATCAGCGGACTGCGTCACCTGGTTCAGCACGTGCTAAAACTCAACCAGCCCGGTGCCGCAGGGTGGCTGACCCAGGACGCCCTTTGGCTCGTCAGCAAGACGGTCACGGACAAGCTACGGGCCTATCTGCTGTCGCAATCGATTGAGGGTATTCCTTCATCCAATCTCGCGGTGTTCGACGAGCTACAGTCACATGGATTGGTCGAGTCCACGCCGGAAGGCAAAGCCATCTGGACCGCACATGTGACACAGGGAACCTGGCAGCAGAGTTTCACCTTTCTGCGCCTTCAACCCGCACTGATTTGGGGGAACGAAGACCGGCCCGAGGCTTTCAGTGGAACGGTGAGCATTGCGGCCCATGACCACTCAACTGACACCCAGGTACCAATACCAGCGCCCGAAACTGTCAGTACAGGATCGCGTCAAAGCTCTTCTCTGCCAGATCCAACGGCGATAGAAGACGCTGACTATCTCGACACGTTGTTGAATATGTTCGAAATGGGAGAATCCGAGGTGCGTGATACGCCGTCGGAAAATGTTCTCGAAATCTCAATTCATCCTTCGAATAACCCTGGTCAGATTTTTCTGGACTGGGTCAGAAAAGGCATCCAAAGCCACGAGCTGCTCATCAACGACAGCAAGGCTAAAATCCACACTGTTAGCGGTACTGTGTTTCTGGTAACGCCTGGCCTCTTCCAGCGATACGTTCGGGAGTTTCCAGGCATCGCCAAAGGTGTAGGTCAAGAGATTGAAGAGTGGCGCTGGGTACAGAAGCAGTTTGAAAAACTGAAGGTCCACAGGAAACGTGAAAATGGTTTTAATATCTGCATCTGCCAGGTCCAAGGTCCTCGGAAAAAAGCAACACTCAAAGGTTATTTGCTAGAAAAGCCATCTCTATTATTCGAACCTGGATCTATGCCTGCCGACAATCCTTTTCTCTCAATGAAGAATCATAAATTTCCGGGCTAACATATATCGCAAACCCAGACCATCACAAACACTTCCAAAATTGAACTTAAGCGACAAATATCACCCTCGCCATAGCGAAAAGATCCTTTTCATATTTCGTAGAGCTTTTAAAGCTCCAAACTCGCTTGGCGGCAGTTTTACATTCAACGTAATTGAGGTTTTTTTAAATATCCCGCTCATCATTACAAGGTTTCTTATCTGCGCTTGAATTTATCTCTAGATCAAGCAAAGTAAGATGCCCAATAGCGCTCTTTCTCTCTTCAATCTTGGGATCAATAGTCGCTCGATGTTAACATCCGCTATTATGTAGAAGCCGAGGGCTATTAAAATATTCGGGGCTACCCAGACACCACAAAATACCACGTCTTAACGATCAACCTCATCACTTAAAAGCAATGGATCATTTAAAAGTATATAAGAGCAAGAAAGAGGAATTGAAAGAAGGCCGCGCATGAGCCGGCTAGTTGCTAAGCAGCATTAGGATCTGCTCAACTTTCTATTTAACCGTTAATTTGCCACAGTCTACGACCAAACAAGTTAACCGTGGCTTTCAGTTCCCAGTGCAAGATCAAGCGCATAGGAGGGAATTGATAGCGTTTCTACTTGGACACCGAATCCTTTTTCAATCATAAGATCGACAATGGAACGTCCATCGACTAGAACGATGGGCACCGCTCCCCTTTTAATGGACGCACCAACAGCCCCTTCAGAAAATGATGCGGTGGTAAAAAAAAGACCTTGCTCGAAATCACCCTGCGCCGCACCACGAAACTTATCGATTTCGGGCCTTTGAATGTTCCCCTTGGCCCAGCGCTTGCACTGGAATGCAACATTAAGATTCGCAAGGCCTACTTTAAGCTTACCATACCCGTCAATTCCACCGTCACCTGAGACCTTGGTCACTTTAGTATCATGAAATCCATATACATCCAACAGTCGCTTAGCAAAAAGCTCAAACCCAGTTGGTGACATCCGCCTAAGATCGGCTAATATCTTTCGCTTGAGCTCGGAAACATATTTTGCGTGTAAGCTCTGTAGCTCAAGAAGGCTCGAAGCGTGAGGCTCTCGTACCAACACCGGCGTCTTAGTTGGGGTTGTGACGCGATGCTGGCGTGGTTGTCGGATAATTTTGTTTACAGGCTCGTAGCGATTCTCGCCCACAAGCCTAAAGTACTTAGTCGGCGCAGCGCTGGGGAAGTCAAGCCCTATGCAATGACGACGAATTTGACTTCGGACGACATGCCCTGGATTGTCAGCATGGAATTCGTAAAGCTTAGCATCAATGATAGCGCGATAGGCTTCTTCGGCGGTCATTGGAGAGTTATGAAATTCCATAACTTGCCTTATCGCTTCAGTGATCGTCATATATGGGACTCAAGTAGACGCACATTGTATTGCGTCGATATTTATGTTCTGTGGGGCGCAGGATGACGCTGCTACCCCCCTTGAACCTGAAGCCACTATTTCGCCACTAGTATGTCCAGCGTATCCCCCGACAGCACCTGATAACGCTCGCTTGCAAGGCGCTTTCAAAGAACGGCCGCTCTCGTCGTCGGTCAGAGCAGCTTGCGTGGTAAATCACCTTGGAAAAAACTCACCTATAGGTTGGCTCAACCACTTCGCTCACAAACCATAGTGATGCAGGGAAAAACCGTGACACTGCGCGCTGGGCAGACCTAGAAACAGCACGGGTGGCAGGCTTCCGTGCGTGGCAAGCGTCAGAACGCCGCAGGAATCTGAAATGCTCTGATTATCAATGGGGCTACGTCATAAGACAAAAAATTACGTGAAAAAATGACGCAGGAAAAGTAAGCTACGTCTTCTATGACGCAGCCGAGCCCGCAGCTCGCGAGAAACGATGAAGCCATTTGATGCCAACTACTGCTATTCCTTTCCCGCCGTGAGGGGAATACAGGCTGGTCGCCCCTTCTACATCGCGACCTGCCCAATGCGGATAATTCCCAAAATCTTCAGCTTTGATGAGACAGAGGTCCCGCCTGAGCTACGAGCGCAGCGCACTCTGAATAAAACCCGGATACCTGAGATGGTCAGATATCTCCTAGACAATCCCGATGACTACGTTTTCTCAGCGCTAACCGCTTCTATTGCAGTGGAAATTGCGTTTGAGGAATATCCGCAGTCTCAAAACCTGGGAACCCTTCGCGTGCCGATGGATGCTCAGATTCTAATAAACGACGGTCAACACCGACGAAAAGCGATAGAAGAAGCTTTGCTTGAAAGGCCGGAACTAGGACAAGACAACATCCCAGTACTATTTTTTGTTGACGAAGGACTACAGCGTAGTCAGCAAATGTTCGCTGACTTAAATAAGCATGCAATCAAACCCAGTCCTTCATTAGCAACACTTTACGACCACAGAGACCCTTCATCTGAACTCGCTCGATTCCTTGCGAAAACAACTGAACCTTTTGTCGGCCTGACCGAAATGGAAAGATCCAGCGTATCAGCACTGTCAAGTAAGCTATTCACATTGAGTAGTATTAAGCAGGCCACTCGCTCACTTTTGGCTAAAGGCTCGAAAGATGGTTATAGCGAAGACGAGGCAATGCTTGCAACAAAGTTCTGGAAAACCCTTTGCATTTACATGCCAGACTGGCAAATGGCAATGAGCAAAAACGTTTCTGCCGCCCACCTTCGTCAAGAGTACGTTCATGCTCACGCTGTTGGCTTGCATGCCTTAGGATTACTTGGGCGCAGTCTCATCAAATGTAACCCGCATACGTGGGAAGCTGATTTGGCAGGTATTAGAAGTGTGGATTGGCGTAAGACGAACCCCGAATGGTTGCGGCGTACTATGACACATGGAAAATTAAGCAAATCGACTTCGGCGATTCGTCTCACATGCAACGCACTAAAAAATGCTCTATCACTTCCGCTTTCGGCGGAAGAAATATTGCTTGAAAAACAGGTTTTAAATAATGACTAAGCTCGCTTTAGCCTATGACTTGACGGACTATGAAGAGTTCATAAATCATGAACAATTCGCTGGAAAATCACTTTCTGAAACGATCAGTGAAATTCAACGAATGTATTGCATGGACTCACGGCCGTGGATCATTGGCTACAGCGGAGGTAAAGACTCGTCCGCTGTTGTAACATTGGTTTACCTAGCATTACTCGGTCTCCCGCCTGAACTCCGATTAAAACATATTTTCATCATTACCTCCGACACATTGGTTGAAACACCAGTTGTTGTAGACCTGATCAAAAGCAGCATGCTTCTGATCGAAAAGTCTGCAAAACGGGATGAGCTGCCGATCACGCAGCACACTGTGACTCCGCAAACAGATGATACTTTTTGGGTGAATCTTCTGGGTAAAGGCTACCCTGCCCCCAGCCGTAGCTTCCGGTGGTGCACAGAACGGATGAAGATTGACCCCGTAAGTGAATTTATTCGCGAAAAAATTAGCCAATATGATGAGGTCATAGTTCTTCTAGGAGCGCGAAGCGACGAAAGTGCGTCAAGGGCTCAGGTGATCGCCAAGCACAAGATCGATGGCTCTCGGCTCGCGAGACACACAACCCTAGCAAACGCATTTATCTATACTCCCATCGACCACTGGAGCACGGACGATGTCTGGAAGTTGCTCCGTGGTGCATTTCGCTACTCCACGAATGACATCGACGAATGGGAAACTCCTTGGGGTGGCAGCAATCGTCCTTTGTGGACTTTGTATATGCACTCATCAGGACAAGGCGAATGTCCGCTGGTGATTGACGAGAGCACCCCATCATGCGGCAACTCCCGATTTGGTTGCTGGACATGTACTGTGGTCACGAAAGATCGTGCCATGGAAAATCTAATCCAGAATGGTGAAGACTGGATGTTACCGCTGTTGAATTTTCGCGATACTCTCGCCAATACAACGGATCCTCAACAAAAAGACGTATACCGCAATTACAAACGGCGGAATGGAAAAGTAACATATCAGTATGCCAAAGAAGGTGAAGATGTTGCTGCCGAGCGCAAGCATATTCCTGGTCCATATTGGCTGAAATACCGAAAAATTTGGCTCAAAGAACTCTTAAAACTTGAAAAGCAACTAAATGATGACGGACATGAAATAACTCTGATTACAGAACCAGAGCTACATGCAATCCGGCAAGAATGGTTAAGAGACCCAAATGAACCAGATTGGACAGATGAGCTGCCGTCTATCTATAAAAGCGTCTATAGCAATAATCTTGACTGGGTAATCGACGACCAGTCTCGGTTCGACACCTGTGACGCGGAACTGTTGAGCAACATTTCAGAGAAGCATAACACCAGTCCAGAGATGGTTATGAAACTGATCGAACTCGAAGTATCCATGGAAGGGTTGAGCCGCCGCCATGGGATTTTCGAAAAAATCGACAGTATTCTCCGAAAGGACTGGGGCTCCCTAGAACAGATTGAAGAGAACCAAGTGCTGCTTCAAAAGCGACACCAAAAGGATATTCATCAATTGGATATAGCGAACATCGAAAAAGAAATTAAAAATATCCAAGATCAGATTGTGACCGCGGGAATGCAAAACCCTGCGGACTGGACAGCCTAAGATGATGATAAAAAATTTAACCCTTGAAAATTTCAGAGTATTTCAAGGTGTGCATGAGATTGATTTAGAGCCTAAAGACAGCGCGCATGGCTCCAAGCCGATCATATTGATTGGAGGTCTGAACGGGGCAGGGAAAACCTCTATTCTGACCGCCATACGTTTAGCACTGTATGGCCGAAATGCATTTGAGGGTTTACACCAAAATCAGGATTATATTGAAAAGCTTGAATCGTTCGTTCATAACGGAAGCAAAGCACCCGAGCAACCGGGTTACGCCGCCGTCACATTGACTTTCACCTATAATAAGAACGGCGAGCAATCAATTTTCAAAGTGGACCGGACCTGGAATCGAGGTGAGAAGGATCGGCTCACCCTTTTTCAAGACGGGGCTATTTTAAATGAGCTAAATTATGACCAGTGCCAAGGCTTTCTCAACGAATTAATACCCCATGGAATAGCAGATTTATTCTTTTTCGATGGCGAGAAAATCGCTTCTCTTGCTGAGGACGAGTCTGGTCGAGTTCTACAAACTGCAGTCCGCCGGTTGCTCGGTTTAGATCTGATTTCAAAACTCCGTAACGACTTGGCGATATTTCTAAAACGCCAAGCCGCGGCCGCGTCAAGCATTGAACATCAAAACAAACTGATGGAACTCGAACAGGATGGGTTAAGACATGGTCTGAGCGCCGAAAACTTTCGGTACGCAGCAGATTTGGAGAAAATTTCGCTAGAAATCATCTTGAATGACATCAGGAAGCAAGAAGCGCTGCTTGCCACTCAAGGCGGGGCATTTGCCTCCAGCAAAGCCACCGAGCAGACGCGTGTAGACGAACTAATCAAGGCAAGGGCTAGCTCCGAAAAGTCTATCCGCCACGAGCTGGAGGGAGCCCTACCGTTTGCATTAGCCCCCAATGCACTCCGCGTACTGCTGAAGCAACTGGAAACTGAATCAGATCTAAAAAAACGCTCAATTTTCACCTCCGAATTCAACGCGTTTATCAACACTCTCAATAAGAATTCCGAACTAAGCGCATTACCGTCAAAGTCATCATTAATGGCCACGATTGATAAAGAATTTAAAAAATATGTCGGCACCTCCTCCAATGACCAGATAATACTGGACATTTCCGAACGAGAGCTGGGCATTCTTGAGAAAGCTATAAATAGCGAGGCGGTCATTTCTTACGCACGCTTTGATAAAGCCCGTTCAGATTTGGAACAATCTGAACGCGAACTTGAACAAGCGTCAAGTAATATCGAGCGCGCCCCCGATGACGAACAGCTAATGGACGCCATTCAACATATCCGGGATCTCGATAAAAAATACCAAGCAGTATTGACTGGGTACAAAGCGTTGCTTGAAAAAGCTCGGAAGGCGTTGCTGGATCAGTTGGACTGCGCCAAGAAACTACAAAAGCTTCATGACAAAGGAAGAACAGAGCATAGTTCAAACGGAGCCACAGAGAATGCCAATCGCACTCTGGCATTGCTAGATGAGTATGGAGTGGAGCTGACAAGGGCTAGGGTTCAAAAACTGGAAAAAATGTTCGCAGAAGCATATCGACGTCTAGCTCGAAAAGATGACCTAAGAATAACTGCGCGCATCAATGCTTCTACTTTTGACGTGGAGTTAATTGATGATGGCGGATCAGTTATCAATCGACGGTCACTCTCTGCCGGTGAGCAGCAAATTTATGCGATTGCAATTCTGGATGCTCTAGCTAAAACGTCTGGTCGGCAGCTTCCAGTGATCATCGATACGCCACTTGGACGGTTGGACTCTCGCCATAGAGAGAATCTTATCGAAAATTATTTCCCATCAGCGAGCCATCAAGTTGTTTTACTGTCCACTGATACAGAAATAAATGAGCGGTATTATATCGACCAGCTATCTAAATATACGTCACATAGCTACCAGATTAGCTTTGATGGTGCGACGAAATCTGCTCAGTTGAATCCAGGTTATTTTTGGTCTCGAGATAACGGCGAGGTTTTCTACAATGCTACCCAATAGAATGCAGCTAACCAGCGAAACAGAGGAACAGCTTAAGCGCCTGAAAGGATACACGGGCGTTACTCCCAACATAGCAGCCAGGCTAGCGTTCTTTCGCTCGATAGAGACAAATTTTCACTATGAAGAAGATGAGCGAAAACTAGATGGGTCGCTTGTGCTGGATAAAGTGACTTGGCTGGGAGAAACTGCACTCGTGACCGAACTGCTTCTACAGTTACGGTATCCGAATATGGATCAAAAACATTTGGTGAAGGCGTGGGCCGCTCATGTTAATGATGGGATATCCGCATTGCGTACTCATCGAAACCTGAAGAGCTTCGTTGCCGCAATTTGATGACATCATTAACCAACGATCGCTGACCACTGGCTGAGTCTCCTTGGTTGTGGCGGTCACCAAACCGCCACAACCCTTAACCGCTTTTTGCCGCCAGGATGAATGCCGTGTATCTTCTCACCAATGACCAAACCGTAACTGCAACACCAAATACACATTCAAAGTCCTTATCTGACACCTATGATGCTCTCCTATACCAGAGGTGAAAGAGCTAATCTTTATCCTAAGCCGGTAAATTTTCAAAAATCGATTGAATCACCCCGTCCAAATTACCCCGCGGACTCGTTTCGACTTTCAGAGTGTCAAGACGCGCCCTCCGCCTAGCTAAGCACCGGCCGTTACTGCGAAAACTGTCTGCCAAGGGGACGCACCTGCGTTTCAAGCATCGAGCGGGTAGCTACGCATCAAAATTATCTTCTCCGTCCAACCAGCGCTGTGCTCCAATGATAAGTTTTTCCATTTCTTCGACTGCAATTTCCTCTTCATCGCCTTCGTCAAAGCCGAAGTAAGCGCCCCAACTGTCATCGCCTGCCCTCAGGTCCTTGATATCTTCGCTATACGTATCTTCGCCAAGCATTCTTCCCATGTAATCCATCTTGAACGGCTTCATGCCACCAAATTTAAGATGGGACAGCAAACTCTGCATGAAGAAGCTGGATTGGCTTTCGAGGTCGGTCGCGCTATTCTTGGAGCATAGTACTGGAACCAATCTGCCATTTTCATTTCGTGTATACCGCGTGTATGCAAAGGTCTTATTGTTAACGCAGGCGCACGTCAAATGTTGGAATGGTCGCGAAATCATCTCGCCTGGCCCGCCCTGTGACTGTAAATTCCAATCAGTATAAAATTTTGCGATCTTCTCGTACAAAACATGACTTTTCAAAGGACTCTCGAATGCGAATATACCTTTAAAGAATGGCGGCTCTTTGTCGTCGAAGTACGAGGCTAAATCCAATAACTCTAATGCGGATACAAGATTTTCAGCTGTGAGACTGGTCTTGACTTCAATGACGGCACGTACCGATTCTGGAGGCACTATCACAAGGTCCCCTTCTCGAAATACGGGCGCATAGTCAATCCGATCGTAGATCAGAATGTCGATCTGTTTTTTAAGTCCGTAGATGAATCCTGTTGCGACGTGGTAACGTTCAGGAAGATGCTTTCTAAGTGAATTTTGCAGCAGATTTTCTCGGTAAGTCCCCACGGTAGGACCGTGGTCGATTATAAACCTGACACGCTCGCTCAATGAGGCCAATTCGGAGGCAATTGTTGCGGAGAATTTTCGTTGTTTCTCGCGTGCGCTTTGGGCAGGAGAAAGGGAAAGTACTACGGCTTTCCCCTTTTGCTTTGCTACAATTTTTTTGGCAGCAACGAGGCAGCGTAGGATCCAAGGTGCGTGTTCGTCCCTAAACTTGTACTTATCCTTATGCTTTATCATCAGACTGATTAATTCTTCGAGCGGCAAATCTTTGTGCTTGCCCAACAGAGCACAAACCAAGTCTCCAATAGTGTGCATTGACTCAGCAAGCGCCCTATATCTTTCATGTGAAAATAGCGAGAATGGATAAATCCATAATGCGCCGCGTTCGCTTACTGGCACGGCCCGCAGGTTTTTACCACTAAAGGGATCAGAAGCAGGCTCCAATACATACGCATCTTTGTTAATTTCTCGGACACGATAAGTAACAATACTATCCCAGTTGTCGTTCGCGCAAATGCAAACATCAGAGATTTTCAATTCCATAAGATTATTTCCTGATGGGAAGTTTCCGCAAAAACACACATTGGATAGGCTCGGTGCGCACGGTTGTCTTCAGTAAACGCGCCACAGCTCCCTTCCAGGATAGGGTTTTTCGTTACCTTGACATCTCATGCGAGCAGTTTCACGGTAGTAAGACTTCGAAGTCCCCACCGATGAGACTGAGGCAATCGCCGAGGATATCGCACAACCCTGCACAACGCTCCCGGCCTTTGACAAAACCTGAAGCGGTCAATGGATATTCTCCGCCCGCCGGATATAGTATCATTTTGACTCAGAACGCCTATTCTGGGCGGGCGGTGAGCTTGCAGACAAGGAATTCGACCGATGCCTGTGGCGTCAACCGGCGGTCCTAAAGCCACCAAAGGATTGTGGAAATGACACGTTGCCTAACGCGACACCATCGTAGGGATATCGGATGACCTCCCCTACACCGCTTTCTAGCCGTTGGGCTCATCAACTTCAAGCGATGAGAGCATTCCTGAGCACTCACAACGGTGTTCTGGAGATGGCAACCGGTTCGGGGAAAACGCGCACAGCCTTGAACATCATCAATCAGCTGTCCAACGAGGGACTGATAGAAATCGTTATCGTCGCGGCTTTTGGTACAGACCTGCTAGATCAGTGGTATGGAGAACTTCTAAAACAGACAAACTTGAGGATTTATCGTGCGTATGCCCAACACCGTGAATCTCTCGCCTTCATCAATGATTTAAATAATTCCGTTCTATTGATTTCATTAGATAACCTTGACAAGGTATTAACTAAGCTTGATGAAGCTAAGATTGCACAAGGTCTATTGGTGTGTGACGAAGTTCATCGCTTAGGCTCTACGGCACTGGTAAAGAAATTGGCAGGACGACTAATAAAATTTCATTACAGACTAGGCCTAAGCGCGACACCAGATAGGACCTACGATCAAGTAGGTAACGAATTTATTCAAAAAGAAATTGGCCCGACGATTTTTCGTTTTGGTTTGAGAGAGGCGATTGAGCGAGGTGTATTGTGTGAAATGGATTACATTGAACTCAGATACTTCCTATCCCCATTAGATAGAGCTGACATTAGAGCCATAATTCGTAGTCACTATGCCAAAATAAAGTCTGGCCAAGCAGAGCCTATAGAAACCTTATACAGAAATATTTCTCGTATCCGAAAACTTACAAAAGAAAAAATCCAACCGTTTCGAGAGTTCGTATCAAAAAACCCAGACATACTAAAGCGCTGTATTATTTTTGTAGAAACCGCGGAGTACGGAGCTTTAGTACAAAAAATTTTAATGGAATATAGTACTGATTACCACACGTATTACCAAGATGACGATCGCAAAAACCTCCAGCTCTTCGCTGACGGAAGTCTAAAGTGCCTGGTCACTTGCCATCGCATATCTGAAGGTATCGATATACACTCAGTAAATAATATTGTTTTATTCTCATCTTCTCGCGCTAGACTTGAAACGATCCAACGCCTAGGCAGATGTTTACGTATCGATCCCAATAATACGTTAAAAAAGGCGCGTGTTATCGACTTTATTGAACCTTCGTTAAGCGAAGAAGAAAACCAAGAAGATGGCTATCTAAATGCGGACGAAGAGCGCAGAGAGTGGTTTTTATCTTTAGCTCAAATAAAAACTTCAGACTTAGCCTCTGATTCCTTACAAGTGAAGGCAGTCTAATGGAAATAAATTCGGCAGTTCTAGAAGCAATTGACAGTGTATTGGTAGGTATGCCGGATCAAAATGAAGACTTTAAAAGGCGCTTTCGCCTTTTGATAAAACATGTCCTCTCGGGTAGCTACGATGATAGTGAAGTGAGAGATACTATGGAAAGCTTATCTGTCATTGTTGATCCGGAGGAATAACATGGACGTGCGTTTAACTGGCTGGAGCAGTCAAAATATACGGGGAGGCCTACGAGATATTGACATCGAGTTGGGCCCTAACCCAAAACGTTGGACATTAGTTCAAATGCCTAACGGGACTGGTAAAACAACGACGATGGAGTTGCTTAGAGCAACACTGAGCGGCGCAGACCTGACTAAAGCTAACGTCCGAGCTTTGCGGGCTGACGATAGTGTGGAGCACGGGCTCTTTGAAGTAAGACTTCAAGTAGACACCAAAGTAATTCGGCTGCAGCTCAGACTTAACTTCATTGAATCAAGCGCTTCTTACTGGACTGCTCGTGCCGGTGAACGAATGGGTGGTATCGACGAAGGCCGCAATCTTCCAGCGGATTTGCGACTATTACTGAAGCCAGCCCTTACCGAACTTTTCGTTTTCAACGGTGAGTTAGCTACCCAAATTATTGATCTTGGTAAAACGCGGGCTGCAGAAGCGATTCGAGCATTATATGGCCTTGATACCATCGATGCTGTAAAACAACGTGTTAATGCGCTTATTGAACAAGAGCAACGCAGAGCAGCCTCAGTTACAGCCGCAAAAGAGAAAAAAGGCATTACTCAGCTCGAGAACGCGTTTGCAGAAGCGGAAGCAGCGAAAAAACGTCTAGAGGAGTCCAGCAAGCGGGTCTTATCACATATTTCCCAGCTAAATATAGATAGATCACGACTAGAGGCGCAGATAGAGGCCAGAATAGCCGAAGACTCCGAACTTCGCGAAAAATTGTCTGATATTTACGAGAAGAAATCAGAAACTGATGACAACATCAATATCCTGAGCACTCAAGCTCTGGAAATTTTGCGGAGGCCATCGCAAGTTCATCCAGTTCTCTTGTCCAGATTAAAAAACTTGGGCGGGAAACTTTACGAACTAAAGCTACCTGAAACAATTTCACGGGAATTCTTTCGCGAGCTTTCTGCACAAGATACGTGCGTGTGCGGTAGACCCATTGGCCACGAAGAAAGACATGCTATCAGTGAGGGTGCTGAACGCTATCTTGCGCAGGATCAAATCTCTGTAATTAACCAAATGAAGCTGGCGCTTAGGGAAAGCTCCGGTGATGCAGACGGATTATCCGAAGCAATTTCCAGTTTGCAAGCGCAGTTAATCGAACGACGCAAACTAAGTAATGAGAGAGACAGGGTAGCATCCGCAAAGATTGCTGAAGGTGATGAGATTCTAAACTCTCAACGCTCTGAACTACGTAACTGCATAGCCGAGATGGAAAAATTAACGGCGAGTAGTGAACGACTGACGACAAAAGACCCGCTTCGTCATAAAGCGTTACGTGCCACCTGGGAGACAAACCTTCCACTCTGCGAGACAGAGTTGAAAAATCGAAAATTTCGACTAGAAACGGCGACAAGAACTCGAAATTTCGCACTGCAGGGGGATCAGCTTAAAAACGCGATTACAACAACTGTACAAATCGCTTTGGAAATACTGCGGGAGCGTGTCCGACTCGCAACTAATGAAAAACTCAAAAGAATCAATAAAAATGAAATGATTGAGGTTTCCAAAATTGAAGGAGGCCTGGTTCTCTCATCTCCTGGGCTTGGAGCAAAAGCTGGCGCAAGTGAAGGGCAAAAGTTGGCTATCGCTTATGCGTTTCTAACCTCTCTTTTAGCGGAGGCCACTTACAAGCTGCCATTTATCGTTGACAGCCCGGCCGTCTCGCTAGACAACGCTGCCAGGAAAGAAGTCGGTGAAATCATCCCTGATTTTTTCGGTCAGATGATAATGTTTGTTATATCAAGCGAACGCGATGGATTTGCGGAGTCATTTTATAGAAAAAGCGCAGACGTTAAGTATATTACTGTAACGCCTTTTAAAAGTGGTAACGTGCAAATCACAGAAGGTCTCGAATTTTTCAAGAACTTCCAGGCACCGGAGTCAGCATTATGAGCTTCCAAGCGCCTGTTGGAATGAGAAGTTTTTTCAACTTTGATTCAAATCGTATGTTCGCTAGATCAATCGAACCTAAGAGGGAATTAGCTCCTCGCTTTCTACTTTTCGACGCCTACTATTGCTGTCTTCTTTTGGGTTTAGATGCTCGTCACTTAGGAGACGAAAAGAATATAGAGCAAGAAAAATTTTTAGACAGCTACCCCGACAGCTATAAAGGGCAAGCAGAATTAATTGCCGGGCTGCTGGTGGACGCAGAACTGACCCGGCGAGAAGTCGCTTCCGACAACAGGACAGATATTGAACGAGTCATGGTCAGGCTATTAGACTTAACGTCTTCTACTCGCTTGAGTGCGGAGGGAGACCGTCTCTTGAATAGATACGCCGCCAGTGGGTTTGATAGGATTCGTGAAACAATAACTAGTCCCGAAAACCTAGAGGACTTTTTAGTTGCTTATTATGGAATTTGGAAAGAGAAGGATACTCACGAATGACGGATTCTCAACGGATGCACATTCATCCCGTACACCAGTCAATTGCAGATCTTCTGGGCGGAACGATAACATTTGAGGTACCTCGCTACCAAAGAAATTACGCCTGGGGTCCTGACCAGGTTTCAGCATTTATCAAAGATCTAGATCAGTGCCTCCTTGCACGTGCCGCAGGAGAGCGAAGGGATCACTTTTTTGGTGGTATTGTAACTGCTGCCGCCCCAGTGCAAGGAAGCAGCCGCCACAATCACGAATTGATTGACGGCCAGCAAAGACTGGTTACATTTCAGATTCTGATGATGCAACTAAAACGTACAATGTTAGCGCTCGCGGATACTTTGCCGGAAAACTCAGAGCTCGATGCATTTCTACGGCAAAGAGCGGATTCCTTTGAAAAAAAATATCAAATATATTCCGATTCTATTCAACTAAGAGTGCGGGAAATACCGCGTCTAAACCTATCTGTGCCTGATCATGAATTTTACTCTCAAATGGCTGCAGGGCGCCCGGCACAGGCGGAAAGAAAGTCGCACCGGTTGTTGCAGCTAGCTTACGATATGATAGGAACCAAATTAGCTCAAATCGTTGCCAGCCAAAATACCGATGATGAAAAGGCTACCGCCTTGAATGCTGTCCACGACGTATTTGAATCCGACTGGACCGTAATTCACATGGGGGCGTCCTCACGCGCTCATGCATACATGCTATTCCAAGTATTAAATGACCGTGGCGTGAGCCTCACTGAGGCTGAATTGTTGCGCTCCAGCACTATGGAAGCAATGGAGTCATTAGTATCAGCAGCGGAGCTCGGGGTCGTAGAGACTTGCTGGGATGATATTTTAAGCGGCAAAGACGTTGATATACGCGACGCATTGAGCTGGATTTATGCTTCCAATATGGGAACGTCGCCCAACCAGGCAACATTACTGACCGACGTACAGAACGCGTTGTTTCCTGCACTGAGCAATGAGAATGAAATCACTATTGGTGTCGCGCGCGAAATAGGCTCCGCGGTAAGCATCTTGAGGACTGAGGTGAGTTTACTGGAGACCATTCTCCGAGGTGAATGGCCTTGTACCCCCCATCAAAGTGTGACCATATGGGATCGTGATCGATTGAGGTTACTCATCGTCCACTTGAAACAAACCGATTGTATGCCCTTAATCATCTCTGCTGCGTCACTATTGTCACCTGTTACTTTTTCAAAAGTCATACATGTATTAGAAAAATTCTGCTTTCGTTACCTAATTATTGTCGAAGCGTCCAAGACTGAAGCGATTAGTATTTTTAATAGGCATGCGGTTGACATACGAAGGAATCCGGCCAAGTATGATCCACGCACGCTAACCAATGACCTCCGCGAACTATTAGAAACCCATGCACCAGATGATTTATTTAGAGATCGTCTCTCACTGCTTCATTATCCGCGCTCGCAATCTAAGAAAATAGTTAAGTACTTCCTTATGACCCTTGAACACTTCGTCAACTGGTACGATGGCGGCGCACAAGGCAGTCCTCTATGCAGAGACAAGGTGAGAGTATTTGATTTCGAAATGGCAACTATTGAACATGTTTACGCGGAAAATGCTAATGAGCGTGACGACGAACTTGACCCATTATTAGATACACTGGGCAATCTCACAATACTGAGTCAGTTTGAAAATAACAATGTGGGGGCAGCAAGTTTCGCAGAGAAAAGAGCTGTATTCGCTGCATCGACATCTACGCTAAATCAGCAAATAGCTGCCGAACCAGTTTGGACGGCGGAAATAATTCACTCTCGAAAATTACGCTTAGTGGAGATAGGAACTAAGATATTTATAATTTAGACGGTCACCCATCGAGACTACCGTATGTTTGGACTGCTGCACCACGTATTTAACTGTTTACCTCAGGCTGCCTCGATCGAAGATGACGTGGCTTGCGCTCACCAGAGATGCCGCAGTTGGCGACTGCCGACCCTGCGGTAGGCATACCTCGTGGCTCGCTTACTAGCTAAGTAACTGCTTACCTCAAACAGTTTGATCGAGGTAAGCAGGTTAAAATTATCATTTCAGCCCTATGGCTCCCTTAATCGATCGTGCAATCATCGACCGCCCAGACCCTGACGCATTCTTAAATTGTACGTCTGAAAAATCTATCTTCCCGGCAGGTAGCAAAGTCGTTGTGAAATATTCCACACTAACGTCCTTATTTCCTACCACGCTTATCGCCATCGAACGAAGTATATCAAGGAGAGCTTGCACTCCGACGGTTCTAGTAATAAACGACTCTGCTGTAGCGCTACTCCAAAAAACATCGTCGCAGGCAGCTAAATAATTGCTAACAATTCTATATATCAGAGCATCATTTCCTTGCAAGTACAGATCACGCAAGGGTGACTTATCCTTACGATATTCGAGCAACTCTTGTCTAGGGCTCTTTTTTCCTGTAAGCATGAAATTAGCATCACGCTTAGGATTAGATGAAATAAGCCTCAGGATACCTTCAACTATAACGGCCGTTGACACGCGCCATGAGCGGTTCAAGGATAGCGCTTGTAGGTGAGAGTCTTTTTTGGGAGCTATTAAGACTTTGCCTTGGATAGGTGAATCCGCCTCCGTGCTGAGTTTTCTGGTCAAAAAAACTGCAAGTTTTTCCGGCGTCCAGAACTCCGGCGTCTCATCATCAATATTGTAGCCGAACTGTTCATAAGTCAGACTCTTATCGACTGGCTTTTGCGTAGAGTTAATAGTAGCAAACAGTTGCGCTTGAAAAGGTAGTGGCAAGTCTATGAATACTGCACAAACTAAATCCATATCAAGCCGCTCTGGATTGGCGTTTACAAATCCAAATAAACGATGCTGCCCATCGATTATTGAAGCAGTCTTTGCCTGCGATGGAATCGTAAGTTCATAACCCCCGCCCGCCCCTTTTGAAACAAACCATTCTACTTCTTCGTTTCCAAACTCGTCCTGCCCTTCACTATCCAAATCAACATCTGATCGACTATTAGCAGCTAATATGATCGCATTAGGAAACGCGGCATCAGAACGATTTATATACTCTGTAATTGAATCCAGACGTTTTTCCTGTCTTTCTCGCTGAGTACCTTCTAGGTGGTAAGTCCCTGTCTCGCTAGAGTATACCGCTCGCAATCGTTCGCTTTCCGCAACTTGAAGTACTACCTTAGCGGGAAGTGATATAACATAGAAAACCCCAAGAGGTTGAAACACTTGTAGTGCGGGCACCGTCAATGGATATGTAATTGGCTTACTCATTTTTATACCTTAAATCCATCTAAATTGCCTGAGAGTGGAGTGCTGGCATCTGCGGGTCCATATGCAGCGGTTGGATCCGGTTCTAGGAAGTCAGGATTTTTTGCGTTGGCTATCCACCAACTCCACAACGCAAGAGCTGAAAGAATGATTTCAACAACCAAGCCAAGTGGAGTGTACAACTGCAGAAATCCAATTGAACCGCATGCAATAACAAAGATCAAACAGAGTAATACACCTAATGCACGGAGCATTTTAGGGTAATCCCCCATAATAAACTGCAGCATTGATGCACAGCCTAACGAGGGATAAAAAACATTTATCGCAAAACAGATAGTTTTAAAACTAGCCTCACTTGAGAAAAGCACGTTAACTCGCACTATCTCAACCCATATCCCAAGGCCGCCAAAAAATAAAACACCGACAAAAAAGAATATTACGAAAGAAGGGTGCCCCCACGGATCTTTTGAACGTGATGCAAGAGCAGCTCTAAACTGGTACCAATAACTGGTTTCATTATCATCCATCGTCCGATCCATTCATCTATTTGGAACACGTAAACCCATCGATCAGGCATGAATCGCGCTGGATCGCTTACCGACACTCCGAGACTATTTCTTCAAAGATGCCTTGCTTTTCCGTAGTAGTGCTTTAAGGCGGGGCATATGATTCTCCTTGAAATTTCGGCCTTCCGAGGGACTGATGGTAGCAACATACCATCACTCAAGACTATATCATTCAGGGCCATTGGGCACAGCGGGTTTCAGCCTCCTCGCAAGAACAAAAGAGCGTTAAGTCCCAGGCAATGAGGACGAAGATGGTGAGGGAATGCTTGGTTCGAAATAGCGAGAATGTGGCTTAAGGCCGCTATTCCGGTTGCTTCCAAGTGTTTTGGAGGCCTAGGTGGAAGCAGCTATGATGCAGCGGATGAAACGACCTTCAGCTCGGCGCTACACAGAGGGATTACCACCCGACTGAGTCCAGCGCCTAATTGATCATGAGCGAGGGGACCTCCTCCATAGGGACACGGATCGACTACTTAGCCGGCGGCTGCACAGGCGCTTACCGTATATAAATATTCGCGACATTACAGGCAACGACCACTTTTTACCCACACGATCCTCGACTGGAAACTCTGAATAATCCTGGGCGAAGCAATTTTCAACTGAACGGTATTCCAATCGGTATTCCAGCTGAAAATAAAAATTTATTTTAACCCCATAAATCAATAGTTTACTAAACGAATTCAGATTACCCCGGCCCACCAACTCTCAACGACAAAGCCCGCCTAGTGCGGGCTTTGTCGCATCTGCACCTTAGCCAAACCGGACACACAAGACCGCAGCCTGCAATCGCTCAGGCTCAATACCCCTGGCAATGCCCCACCCACAAAAAAGGACGACCTAATGTCGTCCTTTTCCATACCTGCACTCCAGAACAATCAACGAGCAACACTAACCAAATCCGGACGACTGGACTTAAGCATCGCCTCATTAACCTTGCCCTGAATCGAGCAGGTGAACATCCCCTTACTCCCAGCACTCAGCTCTTCCGGAGCCGGTTCAATCAGGAACACGCGCTCAGCACTGTCGACCACCAGTTTACCGGCCGTGGCAGCAGGATCTTCCGGCTGCCAGCTGGATTTGCCGTGGGACCAGATTTCCGCGCGAGCGTAGAGTCCCTGCGACATGTCCAGGCGTGGTCCGCCGGCTTTTTCCAGTTGAGTGTGGAGTTCATTCGGGGTCTGCTTGGCGTAGAAGCCCCAACTGATGATGCGCGTGCCCATCAGGTCCATGTCTTCGGCGTAAAAGCCAGTCAACGACATGCCATCGATCTCGACCGGTTTGGCAAAAATCCAGCGCTGCCCCATGTCGCTCTTGGTGCCACCGGACAATTTGATCTGGCCATTTTCGACAGTGCTCGGCACCAGATCCTTGATCAAAGGTGATTGCACAACGGCCAGTGAGTGATCGTCACAAGCGGCAAACGACGTCACCGGTGAGGGAGCAGCGGCGACGTTGAAGGCCGAAAACAGGGTCACAAGGGGCAGCAGGAAAAAGGGTTTCATGGAATGACTCGAATGAAAGACTGAAGAAACCGACTAAAAAAAGATATCACAGTGATATCAATCGTCAGGTTTCAGACATTCAATCAGTGCTCATGCCGATGATGCACATCCGGAAAATGCGCATGCTGGTGACGCATCGGCATATGCACATGGGGATGACTGTGCGGCTCCCTTCCATCCCATTCAACCCCGTGCGTATGCTGATGATGCTCGTCGTGTGTATGACGATGATCGTGCTCGAGCCGTTCGTGCTGATGCTCGTGAGTATGGTTTTCCATCAGGTGAATCCATACCCCCACGGCCATCAATGCCGCAGCGAGCAGGAACATCAGCGATACCGACTCGCCCAGCAGCAGAATCGAGATAGCGGCGCCCAGAAACGGCGCGGTGGAAAAGTACGCGCCGGTGCGCGCACTGCCCAGCCCGCGCAGGGCGAGGACGAACATGACCAGGCTGACGCCGTAGCCGAGAAACCCGACCAACAGGATGGGCACCAGCGAGGCGGCGGCAGGCATTTGCGTGCCGATGAACAAGGCCAGGCCGCAATTGACCAAACCCGCCACAAGACCTTTGCTGCCGGCGATGAACAGCGCGTCCGAGGCAGAGACTTTCCGCGTGAGGTTATTGTCGATGGCCCAGCAAAAGCAGGCGAAGGCGACGGCCAGCGGACCTGTCCAGTCCTGCGCCGACACGGCCTCCTGCGGCCAGGACAACACGATACCGCCGGCCACGATGGCGAGCATGCCGATCACGATTCGCCGATCGGCATTTTCCTTGAACACTACCCACGCCAGCAGTGCCGTGAGCACTGATTCCAGGTTGAGCATCAGTGACGCGCTCGCGCCGGACGTTCTGGTCAAACCGAACATCAACGCCACCGGCGCCAGCACACCGCCGAAGCCGATGGCTCCGATCAGCCACGGCCATTCGCCGGTGCCGAGTCCGGACCGCTGCCAGCCTCGATCGCGGGCGAAACGCAGGACGGTCAAACCCAGACCGCTGCCCAGATAGAGCAATCCGGCCAACAGAATCGGCGAAATCTGTACCCCCAGCAGCTTGGCGAGTGGCGTACTGGCGCCAAACAATGCTGCCGCAACCAAAGCGTAGAGAACGCTCACATTCATGACGGGATCACTCGCTCGGGCCGATGGAATACCGGCAATGATCATCGCAAAACTCAGGTGAGAATTATGTGAACAGCTGATTCGTGTCAGGGAACATCACTTCAAGCACGTGCTCAAATCCAGCAACATTTAATCCGCGTAATCACTGGGCGCCTGCTCGACGCAGCTTCTAAGCTGCGTACATCGAGATGCAATGGAGTTGAAGATGAAAACCTGGATTGCCGCCGCACTGGCCGCACTGATTTCTCTGCCTGTCCTCGCGGCAGATACTGGCGCTGTGCGCGTCGAACCGATCGATTTCACAACCAGCGCCGACAGTGTCCAGCGCAAACAGTCGATCAAGGGCGACCAGACGGCGGAGTACCGATTCAACGCCAAGGCCGGCCAACTGCTCACCGTCGATTTCAAACCGTCCAACACCTCCGCCTACTTCAACATCACCGCCAAGGGTGCGGATTACGCGCTGTTCAACGGCTCGATCATGGGCAATCATTTCCTCGGAACATTGCCGGCCGATGGCGAGTACACGGTTCAGGTCTATCTCATGCGCAATGCCGCACGGCGCAACGAAGTGGCCAACTACCAGCTGTCTCTGAGACGGGTCAATGGCGATGCCTCCAGCGGGAAACAGCCATTCGACCAGACGCTGGAATTGCAGGGCATTGCCTTTCACGTCAGCACCGAACAGGTCGATGGCAAACCGACGCTGCGCATCACCCCCAAAGGTCTGGCGATCGATAACGCGGTCATCCGCCAGGCGCTCACCGGTGAAGTCGTGCGTGCCGAGGTTGCTGACCTCAATAACGACGGCTCCCCCGAACTCTACGTGTTTACCCGCTCGCCCGGACGCGGCATGCCGGGCGATCTGATCGCCTATTCCGCCAACAACAAGAAATCCCTGAGCGAAATCTACCTGCCGCCGGTCAGCGACAATCCGAAAATCGCCGAGGGCTATCAGGGCGAGGATTCGTTTGCAGTGGTGGAAAACACGCTGGTGCAGCGCTTCCCGGTGTATGACAGCGCTGACGCAGGCGCAGGCCGCACGGGGAAGATGCGCCAGGTTCAATACACGTTGATGGCGGGCGAGGCCGGGTGGGTTCTGCGCGAAGATAAGGTGGCGGAGTATTGAGTTCCCGGCACCGGACTCAAGCCAGCGAATAAAACCCGATAGCGCTTAATCGCCACGTCCTCCGTCCCACATCGAACGTCCTAGGAAAATTCCCGCAACACGCGTCGACTTTGATGAACTGGTGCACCTTTCCTCATGGCGTTACGCTCCACGACCACTGCCATCCAGCGGACGGTTTGGCAGCCGCAATTGCAGTGAATGTTCACTCCACGGAGCTACGTCATGAAGAAAATCACCCGCCTTTCGCTGGTTGGCCCGGCACCGTCCGATGCGCCAACGTCCAGCACCCAACCGCAATCGAATACCACCGCACGCAGCGAAGCGCACAACCGGCGGCGTAGCATCCCGCTCAATCAGCTCATCAGAGTGCGCGACGATGTCGACACCCTGACCCTGCTCACCCACGCCAGCGAGATCCTCGATTCCCTTGCGGCCATCAGCGCAAACTTTGCCGATGAGTTCGACGGCTCGAAACGTCATGTGGCGGTGGCGATGAAGCAATTGAGCGCGCTGGCCGAGATCCTGATTTGCCGGGCACGGGACAATCTTGATCCGCAGAAACCGCAGAACACTAGCGGGCCTGAAACCCGCCATTGACGGGCGAAACTCCGGCGCTCGGTTGCGCATCGGATTGCATTGGAGCCGCCCATCGAGATGAATTTTTCTTCACTGCAGCTGCGCGGCCAACCCTTGTACAGTCTGCTCGCTCATTCAAGAAACTACGGTTCGCCCGCGCTCCTGCGGGCTTTTTTTTGCCTCGGATTTACCGCGCCAACCTGCGAGGGCTTGCTCTCCCACAGGCGAGTGCGCCAACCTGCCGGAAGATCCCCCATTCCGGAGCGCCCGATGCCGCTGTTGACCCTGCCCTGCCAACGCCTGACGCTCGCAATACTCGCTCCAGAGCAGGCCGAGCTTGAAAGCGAGTTCTACCGACGCAACCAGCGCCACCTCGCACCCTGGTCACCGATCCGCACAACCGAATATTTTTCCACCGAGCAGATTCGCCGGCGCCTCGACGTGCAGGCCAGCGCATTCGAGGCCGGATTGGCCATGCATTTTGCGTTGCTGACCCCGGATGGCCAGCAGATGATCGGCGCGTGCAACTTCAGCGGCATCATTCGCGGGGCCTTTCAGGCGTGTTACCTGGGTTATCACATCGACGAGGCCCGACAGGGGCAAGGCCTGATGCAGGAAGCGCTGGAGGCTGGCATCGCTTACATGTTCGATACCCAGAACCTGCACCGTATCATGGCCAATTACATTCCCGGCAACGAGCGCAGTGCACGCCTGCTTGAACGCCTGGGCTTCGAACGTGAGGGTTACGCGAAGGCGTATCTGAACATTGCCGGGCGCTGGCAGGATCATGTGCTGACGGCGCTGGTCAATCCGCTGTTCGAAACGCCGGAGAAGCGTTGGTCACGACAACTGGCCTAGCTTCACAATTTGTTCAGGATTGCCGACGTATGCTCAGGCCTCCCGCCCCTTTCGGTTGCCTGAACCCTATGTCGCGTGCCGTCACTTCGCTGTTTCTGCTTGCCGCCCTGCTGTTTTTCTTCGCGCTGGGTGGCCATCAATTGCAAGGCTCCACCGAAGCCCGCGTGGCCGGTATCGCGATGGAGATGCACCTGGACGACGACTGGGTGACACCTCGTTTGTTTGGCGAACCGTTTCTGGAAAAACCACCGTTGAGCCTATGGCTGGATGCGGGTGCGATGCGCGTGTTCGGCGTTTCACCGTGGGCCGTGCGGCTCGCATCGGCGGTGGCTGGTTTGCTCAGTGTGATGCTGCTGTACGGCATGCTGCGGCGTTTCGAGCGGCCGAAAGTGATTGCCTGGACCGCTGGCATTCTGCTCGCGACCATGGCCAGTTACTGGAGCAATGTGCGCGGCGTCGGCGAGGATGCGCTGCTCGCACTCGGCGTGACCACAGCGTTGCTGGCCTTTTTCCAGGCACAGCGGGCATCGACGCGCGGCAACTCGCTGTTGTTTGTCGTCGGGATCGCCATCGCCACGTTGAGCAAAGGCGTGCTGGGGCTGGCGATGCCGGGGGTGGTGATTTTTGCTTATCTGCTGGCTGACAACCTGATGAACAAGCGCCTGAAAATCGCGGACTGGCTGCGACCCGGTTTACTGACCCTGCTCGGTTTGATTCCGCTGCTGATCTGGCTCGTCATCCTCTACCAGCACGGCGGCGAACAAGCGGTCAAAGAGGTGCTGCTGACCAACAGCGTCGGGCGCTTCAGCGGTTCGTTCGTCGAGGCCGGGCACTACGAACCGTTCTACTACTACCTCGCCAAACTGCCGGAAGCCTTTCTGCCGTGGAACATTCTGGTGTACCTGGGGCTTTGGCATTTCCGCAAACAACTGAAGGCCAACCGTTACCTGCTGTTTTTCAGCCTGTGGATCGTGGCGCAGTTCATCATGCTGACGTTGGCGTCGAGCAAACGCACGGTGTACCTGATGTCGATGACACCCGCCGCAGCCGTGATCGCAGCAGAGTATGCGGGCGTGCTGTTCGAGCGCTTGAAGCGGTATGAATCCGGCAATGGATTCGTAGGCCGAATCGCCAGGCAGCGTCAGACTCTGGCAGTTGGTGTGCTCACGCTGGTGATCGGCAGTTACCTCGCCGCCGCGCAGTGGGCACTGCCTCATGCCGACAAAAAGCTTTCGTTCCTGCCGTTGAGTGCAGAGATTCAGACGCTGCAAACCGCCGGGCATCAAGTCGCACTGTTTCAGGCCAACGAGCGACTCGGTGGCGCCACGGTCTTCTATACACAGCAAGTGCTCAAAGGCCTGGATACCGAAGTGCAGTTGCGAGACTTTCTCGCCGCTTCACCGGCCCACGTGGTTGTGATGGCTGGCGACAGCGAACCCGCTGCACCACTGAAAGTACTCAAAACCCTGATGGTCGGGCGCCAGGCGTATTACTTCGTCGGCTACTGAATCTGGCACGCCCTCGCCACAGGTTATTCGTACTGATTGATCGGCACTTTCAGCCCTGATGAGGCTTGCTCATTAAAAGATTGCAGGTGCTTGCGCAAAACAGGCTTCTCCAGCCGCGCACGCCCGTAGAACGCCAGCGCCGTCAGCAAACACGCCAGCCAGACGAAGATTCCGGCCCAGAACGTGTGGGACATGTAGTGCCAGCCCTGCAGGACGCGGGTGGTGCCGTAAACCAATCCCAGCAGCAGCGAGCCCCACAAGATGGCACTGGAAAAACGCCATTGATAGCGTCGCGCCACGAAATACAGCGCCAGCATGGTGAAGCCGCCCGACGCATGGCCACCCGGCCAGCAACGGCCACTGCCGGCTTCATGGAACAGTTGAAAATTGCTGTACCACTCAATGTGGGCCATTTTCCCGCCGTACAGCGTGGTCTCGATCGGGCAGTAAACGCTAGTGTGGGATTTGAGGAAGTGAATCACCCCGGTGCAAACGGCAAACGCAACCACCACAAACAGAAAATCCCTACGATGATCAGCGGCAAAGCGCAGCACTGGCGCGACTTTGCTGCGCTCCAGCATTGCGCCGAGTCGCGGACGTTTCTGCGGATTGACCAATGGCCAGACCACCGATAGCAGCGCGCCAATCAAGGCAATTTCCGCCGTCCAGTTGGGAATAATCCGCGCCCATTTGTGCGTGAGCTTTTCGAAGAAGTGGATTTTGTCGAGCGGGAAGGTCTGTGTCAGCGGATCGAACAGCAGGTTGCTGAAGGCGATGTCGATTTTGGTCATGTCGAACATCAGGAACACCAGCGCCGCGCAAGCGAGCGGAATACCAAAGTTGTAAGCGTAGAAGCGGGATTTCATCGGGTGTTCACCGTGCGCCAGTCGGAGGCTTCAATAAAGCCGAGCATTTTGGGAGCCGCCGGGCTGGCAGCGGAGACGAACAACGACGAGCCGTAACCCGCGCTCGAAGTCGGTACGTTGAGGTCTTTCTCGATTTGCCCCATGCACTCACTGTGGGTCACCAGAATCAAGTTGCGCCCCGGGATCTTGTGGGCCAGCGCGTCCTGCAACATGCGCCCCCGGCAATTGATCAACCAGTCGTCGCCGCTGGCGGCATGGTTGAACATGTAACCGGCGGTCTGCACGGTGCGCATCGATGGGCTGTTATAGATGTCGGCGTTGTTCAGACCCAGTTGCTCGAACCGCGCACCGACCGCCACCGCGACACTGCGCGAGCGATCGGTGATGCCTTCATTGCCACTCAGGCACGCGGCTTTGGAGTGATCGCAGCGCTCGACATGACGCACCAGCACGATCATCTCGCCCTTGGCCCAACCCGTCGCCAGGGCTTGCGCACCGGCAACATTGCCGTGGGCCAGATCCGGCACCGCCGCCGGCGCCAGCAACCACAGGGTCAGAGGGATCACCAATATTGATGCTGCCAACACCACCCAGGTGTTGCGAAAACGCGCCAGACCGCTCAGGTCGATCGAGCGTTTGACGCCGAACAGACTCAGTCTCAATTCCACAAAAACCGCCTCGCCACTGCATCACGGGTTCATTCGATGCGGCGAAGGTACAGAGGCGCGCGTGGGCAGCCAGTGAAACCCATGTGAAAAAAATCTTGGGATCCGATGTTACAAATTCCGTAGGACAAAATCCTTTCAGCTCTGGGAAATGCGGCCGATACAAACCTGCTAACACCCTTGCTGGCTCAAAAAAACAACAATCTTCCAGCCTAACTGACGACAAGAAACCTAACGTTTCTGGAGGATTTTTGATGAATAGCTGGTTCGGCAACATCAGCGTGAACATGAAATTGGGCCTGGGCTTCGGCCTCGTACTGGCCCTGACCTGCGTGCTGGCCCTGACGGGCTGGACCAGCCTCGGTGGCCTGATCGACCGCAGCAACTGGATGAGTGATATAACCCAGCTCAATGCCGGCCTGACCAAGCTGCGCGTGGTGCGCCTGCAGTACATGCTGACCAATGGCGATGAAACCGCCGCGCAGAACGTGCAGACCACCCTTGAAAGTTTTGCCGCGCAACAACAGAAGCTGATCAACAGCTTCAAGAGCCCGGAAAACGTCAAACTGCTCAAGGAGCAGGCAGCGACCATCGCTGAATACCAGACGTCGCTGAACAAAATGCGCAATGCCTATCGCACCGGCAACAGCGCCCGCGACACCATGAGCGTCAACGCCGAGACCGCGTACAACCTGATCGATTCGATCAGCAAACGCGTGCAACAAATGGACATGAGCGAACAGCGTTTCGACCAGTTCCAGGCGATCAGCGCCGCCAAAGAAGCATTCATCCTCGCCCGTTACGAAGTGCGCGGCTACACCGCCACCACCAACGCCGAAACCGAGCAGAAAGCCGTCGGCCAGATCGACGCGGCCATCGCCAGCCTCAAGCCACTGAACGTGCATTTCGCTACCACTCAGCAAGACGCCTTGCGTCAGCTGGAAAGCGCATTGGTCAACTACCGCAGTGCGTTGATGGCGTATAAAAACGCTAACACCGACGCCGTGCAGGCCCGTAAGGAAATGACCGACCAGGGCACGACCATCGTCGCCCTGAGCGAGCAGCTGTATCAGATCCAGCTCGATCGTCGTGACGCTGAAAGCGCCCAGGCGCGGACATTCCAGTTGATCAGCACCTTGCTGGCGCTGCTGGTGGGCATCATTGCTGCGGTGATCATCACCCGTCAGATCACCCGTCCGTTGCAGGAAACCCTGGCCGTGGTCGAGCGCATCGCCAGCGGCGACCTGACCCAGAATGTCACCGTCACCCGCCGCGACGAACTCGGCGTGCTGCAACAAGGCATCGCGCGCATGGGCGTGACCCTGCGCGACTTGATCAGCGGCATCCGCGACGGCGTCACCCAGATCGCCAGCGCCGCCGAAGAACTCTCGGCCGTGACCGAGCAGACCAGCGCCGGTGTGAACAGCCAGAAGGTCGAGACCGATCAGGTTGCCACCGCCATGCACGAGATGACCGCCACCGTGCAGGAAGTCGCGCGCAACGCCGAAGAAGCGTCACAAGCTGCCGCCGCCGCTGACGGCGAAGCCCGTGAAGGCGACAAAGTGGTGAACGAAGCCATCGCGCAGATCGAGCGTCTGGCCAGCGAAGTGGTGCGCTCGACCGAAGCCATGAGCGTGCTGCAACAGGAAAGCGACAAGATCGGCAGCGTCATGGACGTGATCAAGGCTGTGGCCGAACAGACCAACCTGCTGGCCCTCAACGCCGCGATCGAAGCGGCGCGTGCCGGCGAAGCCGGTCGTGGTTTTGCCGTGGTCGCCGATGAAGTTCGTGGTTTGGCTCAGCGTACGCAGAAATCCACCGAAGAAATCGAAGGCCTGGTCGCCGGCCTGCAGAACGGCACCCAGCAAGTCTCGGCCGTGATGAACAACAGCCGCGCCCTGACCGACAGCAGCGTGGCGCTGACCCGCAAGGCCGGCGCATCCCTGGAAAACATCACCCGTACGGTGTCGAATATCCAGTCGATGAACCAGCAGATCGCCGCCGCTGCCGAGCAGCAGAGCGCCGTGGCTGAAGAGATCAGCCGCAGCATCATCAATGTGCGCGATGTGTCGGAACAGACTGCAGCGGCTAGTGACGAGACGGCGAAGTCCAGCGTTGAACTGGCGCGTCTGGGTGGTCAGTTGCAGCAGATGGTCAGCCACTTCCGCGTTTGATCCTGATTCAGCGCTGAAGCTACAACCGCATCGCGAGCAGGCTCACTCCTACAAGAAATGGTGTTGATCACAGATTATGTGAACGACGCCAATCCCCTGTAGGAGTGAGCCTGCTCGCGATTGCGTCCGCCCCATCACCCCGATGTCCCGGAAAAAACTCCGCCTAATGTAGGAGCTGCCGCAGGCTGCGATCTTTTGATCTTCGCTTTCGAACAATCAGAAGCAGAATCAAAAGATCGCAGCCTGCGGCAGCTCCTACAGGGGCCGTGTTCGATCACAAGTTAATGGATCCTCACCGCGTACCCCGCTGGCGCAACGCCGACGGCATGAAGTACGCATCCTCCGGCACCGGCTGCGCAAAATCCACGGTCTCCGCTTCTTCGTTATCAAGGTTCTGCACGTAGTAGCGACGCGCCTGCAAATCGTGGAACACGTCCAGCGCACTCCACGTGGTCGGCAGGTCGTAGAAGTTTTTCAGGTAGGCCATCGACACCCGCCACAACTCCCCTCGCCCGTCGTACTGATCGACCAGTGCTGCGCCCCAGCTGTCTTCATCGAGAAACAGCACGCGCTTGGAATAGATATGCCGCGCGCCCGGTTTCAGGTTGCCTTCGACCACCCAGACCCGGTGAAGCTCATAGCGGGTGTATTGCGGGTTGAGGTGGCCCGGGGTGAGCAGTTGCGCGTACTTCACATCGGGGCTGCTGACTTTGTAGTTGTTGTAGGGAATGTAGATTTCCTGTTTGCCCTTGAGCTTCCAGTCGTAGCGATCCGGCGAGCCGTTGAACAGGTCAGTGTCATCGGCGGTGCGCAGGCCATCGGATGAAGCAATCGGCGTGTCGTAGGCAAGGTTCGGTGCGCGGCGCACGCGGCGTTGGCCGGCATCGTAGATCCAGGCCTGGCGCGCGTCCTTGAGCTGATCGAGGGTTTCGTGCACGAGTGCGGCACCGCCGGCCAGGCGTGCCGGGCTTTTCACGAAGGCCAGGTAGTAGAACAGGATGTTTTTCAGGTCGGCGAACTGGCCGCCCGGGCGGTAGTAGTTGAACAGGCCTTCCTGCTGCGAGGTCACCAGCGCGAAGCTGCCGTTGCGCTGCACCGGCGCTTCGGAAGCGCGGCGCACGACGTAGATGCCGCGATAACGCGTGATGTGGTTCCACAACACTTCAACGCCGTCCTTGGGCACCGGGAACGGCACACCGCCGTAGGCATCGGAGAAGCCGCTGCCGCCTTCGAGCAACTTGGCCGAGGTGGCGTTTTTCAGGGTGTTGTCGTACAGCCATTGCGGCGCAGAACCCGAACGGCGTGACGGATAGACAGGCATCTGGAACGTGTCGGGGTAGCTGTTGAACAGCGCGATCTGACCGGGGCTGAGGTGGGCTTTGTATTGATCGAGATTGGCTTTGGTGATGGTGAACAGCGGTTTGTCTGCGGTAAAAGGATCCGGGTGATGCTGACCAGGTTTGTAGCCGGCCGGGGCTTGAGTGATGCCACCGGTCCAGGCCGGGATGGTACCGGCGGCGTTGCCTGCGCGCTCGGCGCCCATAGGGGTCAGGGTGGTTTTCAGTTGTTCGGCTTGTTGCGGGGTGATGGCGGCCAGAGCGGTGCCAGCAGCCAGGCCCAATACCAGCCCTAGCGAAGCCTTGGTCAATCTTGAAGTGTGAAACATGATCTTCTCCAAAATGCAAAAACCTGTGGGAGCGAGCCTGCTCGCGAAAGCGGTGGGTCAGTCAACATCGATGTTGAATGTGCCGGCGTCTTCGCGAGCAGGCTCGCTCCCACAGGGGCTGTGTGTAGCCTTCAAAGGAAATACTTGAGGTTGAACCCGACGTTGTCGCGGTCGCGAATACCGTTGTTCTGCCCGCCGCCGTAGAACTCGGTGTATTGCAGTTCGGCTTCGAGCTTGTTCTGGTAGTTGGCCTTGATCCCCAGCGTGTAGGCCTTGCGCCCTTCGATGGTGTTGCCGGCCTGATAGCTATTGCCCTCGAAATCGTCCTTGTAAACGATGTAGGGCGAGACGTTGACCCCGGCGTAAACGTCGTTCCAGGTGCCGTTGAGCATTGCCGTGTAGCTGTAGGAATTGCGGTTGACCTGATCGTCACGATCACCGCCCGACACATAGGAATAGTTACCGGTGCCGGCGTAGTAACGACGACTGCCGTCATACGCGGTGTATTGCAGGCTGCTGCCGCGCAGGTGTTCGGAGGCCAGTTCGAAGATGCCGAACAGCGAATCGAACGAAGCCGTCGGGCCGAAGTTGTAGATGGTCCCCAGCGAAGTATTGAACGCTTCCACACGCTCGGCGTTATTGATCTGGCTGTCGAGGGTGACCATTTGCCCGCCGACATTGACCGACTTGCCCGTCACCGCTGCTGCTGCGCCGTTGGCCAGGTCACCGATCAGATCGTTGGTGGCTGCAACGCCGATTGGCAGGTTGGGCCGATAAGCAATCTCACCAAACACCGACGCCTCGCCCAACGTGGTGTTGAAGCTGAAGCCGTACATGCGGATGTCTTCGGCATAACGCCGATGCGCCTGGATATTGCCCATCACATCCGCCGTGGCCAGACCATTGGCCAGCGCCCCGGCCTGACTGCCGGCGACACCGGACAACAGGTTGGTCAGCGCAGCCATGTCGATGCCTTTGTAGCCGCCCAGATCCGCCGCGATGGTCGGTTCCTTGGCGTGGTAGTTGACCATGTACAGACCGAACTCGGTGCTGTTGAGCTGTTCGGCGATATAGCGAAAGGCAAAACCAAACTGCCCATCGTTGCGTGCGTTGTAGTCCTTGCCGACGCTCGCCACTTTCAGCGTGTTGCCGTAGGCCGGCGTCACGCCGTTGGCGTACAGGCCAGTGGTTTGCAAGGCGGAGTTCAGCAACGGGTTGTTGCCCAGCGCACTGTACAAACCGATGACGTTGCCAAACCCCGGCACTGGCGTGTCGAGCGCTGTGCCGCTGAAGTTGTTGTAACCGGTGTTGCCACCGTCGGCGAACAGGTCGGTTTGCGAGTAGAAGGTGCCGACCGGGTCAATGCGGGTTTCCTTCCAGTTGGTCTGGTAGAAACTCTCCAGGGTCAGTGAGTCGGTCAGGCCAATGTTAAAGCTCAGCGCCTCGACCGGCACCAGCACTTCCTTGACTTCGGCGCCGGGCAAGCGGTACTTGGCGGCGTCCACCGGGTTAGTGGTGTTGATCCCGCCGCGATAGAAAATCCCCTCGCCCCAGTTAAACACCTGCCGACCGACGCGCGCGGTCACCGGCATTTGCGCAACGTCCCAACTGCCGTGCACGTAGGCGTCGAGCATCTCGATGCGACTGCCGGCGATGTCGCGGGTCTGACCGGTGAAATGGTTGTCCTGCGGGTAGCTCTGGCTCGGCTGTGAAGGACTGTTGTTGTCATAGTAGTCGTTGCGCTTGTCCATCAGTTGCGTGTCGTAGAACGCGGTGCCGCGCACGAACACGCCGTAGTTCTGATAATTGGCCTCAAGCTCGGAGGTGATCTTGTACACCTCGGAAACCAGCCCGGTGTCAAAGTTGCGATTGCCGTCGTTGGTGTTGACGTCATCGTTAGTCTTGTCGCGGCCCTGCACCCGCCACAAACGGCCGTAAGACAAGGTCGTGTCGAGGGAACCGGTGACCTGCTTGTCCATGAAGTTGAACTCCACCGCGTGCGCCGCATCGACTGCGCACAACTGCAGCAGCCCTGCCAGGCCGACACCGGGGAGCGCGGCGCCCGTCAGGCGCAATCGAGTGTTGATCATCTGTTCCTCCTTCCCTGTTTTTTATTGTTGTGGTGTGCGTTGCCGCGCGCTACGGCGCCAATCCGGCGCTGACGTAAATCCGGCTGTGCGCGCCGAAATGCCCGAGCAACTTGAACAACTGCTGGTTAAGTGCCGGGTGGTCGAAGTCTTCTCGTTGCAGCTGATTGCCGCTGCTGAAATCACTGCTGACGGGCGCCGTTTCCAGCCACTGGCCAATGGCTTCGTCGAAGGCTGCGGAATCGTTGACGGCTTCGGCGCTGACCACTTCGCGCAGGTAGTCGACCGAGTACGGCGGGTAGGTTTTGTCCTGGGCCACGTCGGCGTAAGCCGCGAGCATCGGATGCGGCTGACCGGCGCGTAGCAAGCGCCGCAGCCAGGTCGACTGGTACTTCTCTACTTCCATATGCCGGGTGGCGACGCGCTCGATGGAAGCTTGTTTGTCCTCAGCGAAACCGGCGATGGCCTTGCCTTCCAGCAGCAAAAGACTCGCGAGATCGACACCGGGCAATGGCTTGGCGTGATACGGCTGGGTCAGGTCCTGAATGTGGTGCAGGCCCCAGCCGAGAAAGCGATAACCCCAATACCGATGACCGCTGGCAAACGCCAGTCGCGCCAGGCCCATGTACTGATACGCGCGCCAGTCCGGCCAACTGCGTTCGAGGAAACCGGCAGCGGCGTACACCACGGGGCTTTCGTGGAAGAAGCCCATGTGGAACGGCGCCTGCGAGCTGTACTGGAAACGCGCATCACCGAACGGTTGCGGGCCGAAGCCGTACAGCGCGCCGACCTCGCCAGGGTTGTCGCTGAACAGATTGATGTCGTGGCCGTAGTCCGGTTCATCAGCGGCGCTGGCGAGCACGGCGAGCGGCGCGACTTTTTCGTGCTCGGCGATAACGATGAAACGCTGGCGATTCCACGGTGACAGGGTCTGCTCGACCATGACCTGATTGGCCTGCAGATGCTCGCGCTCGGGCAGGTCTTTACCGGGTAATGGCTGGATGATCATTGCCAGGTGAATCTCGGGATTGATGCGCAACGCAGTGAAGAAATCGTGGCGCAGATTGTCACTCGGCACTGCGGGCAATTTCAGGCTGTCGGGGCGTGGCGGGTATTGACTGAAGTGCTCGCGGGCGAAGGTTTCCTGTTGCTCCAACAGCGCCAGCACGGCCGGGTATTGCTCGCTGAGAAACCGCTCCAGTGATTCGACTTCGACCGCTGGCGCATCGCGCAAGGCCGGCAGTTCCTGCAACGCCAGATAGCTGCCCACCGTATGGTTCGACCAGCCCCAGGCGCTCGGGGCCGTTGCACAAAGCAGCAACAGGAGGAAGGTCAGCTTCATTGCTTGTCGTTCTTATTGGCGGTGCCGTGGGGGATGAGCCTAACAACCGACCCCGCCGCTGACACTGTCCGATCTCACCAGAAAAGTTCTCCGATGGCGCCACATCGAATCGCAATACGGTCCCTGTAGGAGCTGCCGAAGGCTGCGATCTTTTGATGTTAATTTTAAAAAACAAGATCACAAGATCGCAGCCTTCGGCAGCTCCTACAGGGAATTTGTGGTGGTCTGCTAGGCGGGGTAACCGGTGATTTTGCGGATGCTTTGGTACAGCGGTTTCAGCTGGCGGTACATGCGCAGGTAGACGTCTTTGTACAGTTGCTCATAGATTTTCTGCGCCTCGGGCTGCGGGGTGAACACCGCGCCCACCCGAGTCATCGCCGCGATCGCCGTGGGGAAATCCGCGTGCAGTCCCAAGCCCACCGCACAGCAGATCGCCGCGCCCAGACCCGACGCTTCATAGACATGCGGACGCTCCGCCGGCAGGCCGAAAATGTTCGCCGTGAGCTGCATCGCCGCATCACTCTGCGAGCCGCCACCGGCCACGCGCAACCGCTTGATCGAGACCTTCGAACGCCGCTCGATATTCTCCATGCCCTGGCGCAACGCATACGCCAGCCCTTCCAGAATCGCCCGATAAATATGCGCACGGGTATGCACATCACCGAAGCCGATCATCGCGCCTTTCGCCTCGACACCCGGCTCTCGAATCCCCGGCGACCAATACGGTTGCAGCATCAGGCCCATCGAGCCCGGCGGCACCGCATTGACCAATGCGTCGAACAGTTGCTCCGGTTCGACGCCCTGCTCTTTCGCTTGCTGCATCTCGCGCAAACCGAACTCGTTCTTGAACCAACTGACCATCCAGTAACCGCGATAAATCATCACCTCGCAGTTGTACTGATCGGGCACCGCCGACGGGTACGGCGGGATCAACGGGACGATTTCCAGATAGCGCGAGCGGGTGCTGGTGATCGTCGCCGTGGTGCCGTAGGACAGACACACCGTGCTCGCATCGACCACGCCGGACCCGACCACTTCACAGGCCTTGTCAGCCCCCGCCGCAATCAGCGGCAAGCCTTCGGGAATACCGGTGTGGCGAGCGGCCTCAGCGGTGATGTAGCCGAGGGTTTCACCGGGCTTGTGCAGGCTCGGCAATTGCTCGGGGCGCACCGCCAGCGCCTGCCATTTCCAGTCACTCGGCGCAGCCCATTTCAGGCGTTTGAAGTCGAACGGCAGGTAGCCGACGCAACAGCCCACCGAATCGACAAAACGCCCGCACAGGCGATGGGTGAGAAACCCCGACAGCAGCAAAAACTTGTCCGTTGCCGCCCATACTTCCGGCTGATGCTGAGCGATCCAGTTCGCCTCGGCCTGAGCACGAAAATAATCCACAGTCGCCTGGGCGCCGACCAGTTTGAACAGCCAGCCCCACGGCCCTTTGATGCCGCCTTCGACTTCGCTCTGACGCTGATCGAGCCACAGAATCGCCGGGCGCAATGGCTTGCCCTCAGCATCGACGTTAATCACCGTGCCACGCTGAGTCGTCAGGGAAACGCCGGCAATCTGCGCGCGATCAATCCCCGTCTGCTGCCAGACCTGCTGACACGCCTCGCCGAGTTTTGCCCAGTAATACTCCGGATCCTGCTCGGCCCAGCCCGGTTGCGCCGAGTAATACGCCTGCAATTCGACCTTGCCTTTGCCAAGCAGATTGCCCTGCAAATCGAAGAGCAGCGCGCGCACGCTCTGGGTGCCGTTGTCGATGGCCAGCAGGTAACGCTTGTTCGGGTGGTTATCCATGGAGCTCTCTTCAAGGGGCATCAAGGCGTGGCATCCGGCAAACCGTGATGGCGTTGCCACAACGCCCGATAACGCTGTTGTTCCTGCTGCCAATGGTCATCGCTCCAGGCCAGTCGTGGCTGGCACAGTTGGCGGATGGCGGCGAAATACGCTTCACCACCGCGCGGCAACAGCAGACCGAGACGCGTGCGACGCAGGAGCAGGTCGTCGAGGTGCAGAACCATTTCCGAGTCGCAGGCGAAAGCCAGTTCGGCCCACAAAGTGTCCGTAGCGCCAACCGTGTCGTGGCCGATTTCCGTGAGCAGTTGCGCCAGCCTTGGCAGGTCGCGGCCATGTCGCCCGGCCAAACGTCGCCATTGATGGCTGCTCAGTGCCGGGATCGGCAACGCAGGTACGGCGGCAAACACCGGCGCGGCGTCATCGACAAAGGCACGACCCAGCAGGCTCGCGCAGGCCTTGAGCACTTCGATGGCTTGCGGGCGAAACGTCGTCAGTTTGCCGCCGGCCAGTGTCACGCAACCGGGTTCCTGCCACAGCACATGCTCGCGGGTTTCGTTCGACGGTTTGTCTTGATGCGCACTTGCGCTGCCCACCACCGGACGCACGCCGGACCAGGTCGACAACACATCCGCCGCGCTCACTTCGGCGCCGGGAAACTGTTGCGTACAGGCGGCCAGCAGATAGTCGAGCTCTTCGCCGCTGATGCTCGCGCTCTGATCCAGATCGTCGCGATGATCGAGGTCCGTAGTGCCGACCACCGTCGCGCCCTCCCACGGAAAAACAAACACCGGACGCCGATCGCGCTCATGCAGAAAGGTGAATGCCTGCGCCACCGGCAATCGCCAACCCGGCAGCAACAAATGACTGCCGCGCAACGGTCGCAATTGCCGTGGCGCCTCTGGCGGGCGCAAGCGTTCAGCCCAGGCGCCAGTCGCCACCGCGAGCACGCCGCAGCGCAGTTGCAGTGACGAACCGGCCTCGCAATCCTCGACCTGAACGCCACACACTCGGCCGTTTTCACGCAGCAGCTGTTCGACGCGCACGCCATTGACCACGACCGCACCCTCGGCCCGCGCCTCGCTCAACACACGCATCACCAGCCGCGCATCATCGGTCAGCGCATCGACAAAACAGGTGCCGCCGAGCAAGTCGTTTTCCTTGACGCCCGGCGCCAGATATCGAAGCTGTTGCGCATCATGAAAGCGATGGCTACGGCGACCGGCCAAGGCGTCGTACACGCTCAGCAAACCACCCAGCACCCGTGGCCCAGGAAAACCGCCGCGATAATGCGGCATCAGGAAACTCATCGGCTCGACCAGCCCCGGCGCTTCGTCGAGCAGGCGTTGGCGCTCGCGCACCGAATCGCGGGTCAGGCGCCACTGGCCTTTGGCGATGTAACGCAAACCGCCATGGACCATTTTCGATGATCGGCTGGAGGTGCCCCAGGCGAAATCGCGCTGTTCCAGCAGCAGACAGCGCCAGCCGCGGCGCGCGGCTTCACGCAGAATGCCGGCGCCGCTGATGCCGCCGCCGATGACGATCAGATCCCAGGTTTCCTCGGCCAGCGTCGGCAATATCTGCCGGCGCCACGCGGCGTTCCAGTCCTGACTCATGGCCGTCACTCCGGCAGCAGCGTGCCGGGGTTGAGGCGCCCGGCCGGATCGAAGTGCTTGCTCAGCGCCTGCAAGGTATCCATCGCCAGTGCGCCTTTCTCCCGCAGCAGGTACGGCGCGTGATCCTTGCCGACACCGTGCTGGTGACTGATGGTGCCGTGGTTGTCGACGATGGTCTGGCTGGCCGCGTGTTTCAGCGCTTTCCAGCGCGCCAGCGTTGCCGGGTAATCCGCCGCCGGACGAAACACGTAGGTGGTGTAGATACTCGAGCCTTCGCCGTAGACGTGGGACAGGTGGGTGAACACATGCACGCGCTCACCCTCAGCGGCCAAGGCCGCGCGCAGGCTGTTTTCAACGAGGTTGAGGAGGTTGTCGACGTTGCTCCAGTCGGTGGCGGTTTCGAGGGTGTCGACCACGTAACCGGCGTTCCACAGGTTCTCGCGCAGGTAGGGGAAACGGAAGCGGTTCTGCGCCCATTTCTTGCCGAGCAAAGTGCCGGTGAACACGCCGCCAAAGGCCTTGAGGTGTTGTCGCGCCTGTTTCAGCGACAGTGCGTTTTGTCGACGATTGCCGGTTACGCCGAAGGTCAGCAGGCATTTGCCCGCACCGGCGCCGCGCAGGCTCAAGTACTTTTCCAGCCAGGCGATTTGTTGCGGATAACCGGCCAGCGCCAGTTGCGTTTCGGTTTCCACGGCATTGGACAGGCGCAGCATCGACAGCGGTACGCGCGCCTGAGCCAATTGGCGGATCGCCCTTAGCGCTTGCGGCCAATCGGGTAGAAACACACCGTAGAAACGCTCATCGGCAGGCAAAGCACTGACCCGCACCTTGACCTCGGAAATGATCCCGAAACGGCCCTCGCAACCGAGCACCACTTCGCGCAGATCAGGCCCGGCGGCAGAGGCCGGGAAGGTTGGAATCTGCAGCGGCCCGGCGAAGGTTTCCAGGGTTCCGCCGGCAAACAGTTGCTCGATGCGGCCATAGCGCAGCGACTGCTGACCGCTGGAACGACTGGCGACCCAACCACCCAGCGTCGACAGCTCCCACGACTGCGGAAAATGCCCCAGCGTGTAGCCTTTCGCACGCAACTGGCTTTCCACCTGCGGCCCACTCGCGCCGGGGCCGAACGTCGCCAGCAGGCTCTGTTCGTCGAGGTCGATCAGGCGATTCATCCGCGCCAGCGACACCGTCACCACCGGTCGCACCGACTGCGGCGGATTGATGTGCCCGGCCACCGAGGTGCCGCCGCCATAAGGGATCAGGCACACGTCCTGTTCATGGGCGAGCGCCAGCAACTGGCGGATGTGTTCGGCGGTCTCGGGAAACGCCACCGCATCGGGATAATTGCCCAGCGCACCTTCGCGCAACGCCAGCCAGTCCGGCAGGCTCTGACCCCGCGCATGCAGCAAACGATCATGGGCGTCGACGCTGTACAAGCTGTGCGCCGACAATCGCGAGGCCGGCACGCGGGCCATTGCGGCCTCCAGCGTGGCATCGGGCAGCGCGCGCCCCTCGCCCAGGCGCTCATGAAGAAATTCCGCGCCCTGGGCCGGCAACTCGACCACCGTGCTTGCATCTCCCCAGCCGTTCCAGCGTCGCATGCGTGTGTCCTTTTAACCGTCGGATCAGTGATGTTTCAGGCCTCCATACTAGCCAGCGGCCGTAAAGTGTCACGGTCGCATCCGGCCAGTTCATGTAGCCAATTGAGTCAAACGTCGCGCAAGCGTCAGCCATTTACTTTAGCCGTGGTTTCAAATTACCTTTCAGGCCTTCATTCGCCCACGCGGCCGTCGATCAAAGGAAGGGATCATGCAATCGCTCGGCTTCACCTCGGTTCCGCCCCTGCTCAAGTACCTGCGCCATGCCGAACAACTGGGCATGGCCATCGAGCCTGCGTTGGCGGCGGCGGGTTTGCAGGCGCAGCAGTTGAGCGACAACACCCTGCGTTTGCCCGGTGAGGCGCATGAACGCTTGCTGGATTATTTTTGCGAACACTCGGGCGATCCGCTGTTCGGCCTCAACGCGGCGAATTTCGTCCTGCCCAATTCGTGGAGTGTGCTCGGTTATATCACCATGAACTGCGCGACCCTCGGTGATGCGATGAGCCGAATCATGCCGTTCGAAAAACTGGTCGGCGACATGGGCGTCAGCCGCGCCGAGGTGCAGGACGGCCACGTACATTTGATCTGGACGTGTCGCTATCAGCCCCCGCGCATTCGTCGGCATCTGGTGGATAACGTCCTCGGTTCGTGGCTGCACTATGCGCGCTGGATCGCCGATACGCAGATGTCGCCGGCCGGGGTCTGGCTCGAACATACGTGCCCGGCCGAGGCCACGCCGGCGCAATACGAAGCGTTTTTCGGTTGCCCGGTGTTGTTTGATCAGCCGTATTCGGCGTTGATCGTACCGCTGGCGTATTTGCAGTTGCCGTTGCGTCAGGCGGATGCGCAGTTACTGCGAACGCTGGAAGAACATGCGCTGGGCTTGATGGCGACGCTGGAGGATGCGTCGCTTGAGCAGCAGGTGAAGAACATCCTGCGCCAGTTGCTCAAGGAAGGCTTGCCGCGCAAGGAGCAGGTCGCCGAACAGCTCGCTGTGTCCGTGCGGACGTTGCAGCGACAGTTGCATCAGGCGGGGACGTCGTATCAGCAGATTCTGGATGATTTGCGTCAGGAACTGGCTGAGCATTATTTGCTCAACAGCACGTTGCCGATTCAGGACATTGCGCAGTATCTGGGGTTTACCGAACCGCGCTCGTTTCATCGCGCGTTCAAGAGTCGCCGGGGGATGCCGCCGGGGGAGTTTCGGCAGATGCATCGCGGGTGAATGTTCCGGCCTCTTCGCGAGCAGGCTCGCTCCCACATTCGATCTCCGTTGTTCACAACGTTAATGTTCACCGCCGACTCAATGTGGGAGTGAGCCTGCTCGCGAAGACGTCAGTCGCAGCACCCCAGTCCGACAGATAAGTCGCCTGCTTCATCGCACAGCAAACACCGCTAACCAAAGGTGTTTAAGGACACTCTGCGTTACGCGAAACAGCCCACAAATCCTTGCGCCGCTGCCTACGCCTGCGCCAGAATCCGCCGGCTTGTGCGCCCTGAGCATGCTGCGTAACTTGATTCGGTCACTGATTCCCAGTGATCGGGTTTAGTAGCCCGGAGGTAATTCTGCTGGTCGTACATTCATCACAGGTGCTCGCGTACCTGAGCTTGATGGTGGCTGTACGCAGGGCGCTTCGGCGCGCCGGCTTAGCTGAGTTCCCCGGTCTACTAACCTGCGTACAGCTGCCACCCTTTCGTTTAGTAGCCAAAGGGTTGCCGCTCAACAACAGGAACACAGCTATGTTCAAAGTAACGCCAAACCCGCCGGTCACCGACCCGGCCTCCCCCTACGAATCCGCCGATTCAAAGAAATTCCACGAAGCCGCCGAGCGCGCCCTCGACCACTATCTCGCCCCACCCGTCGCGCAAATCATGGCCAAGCCCTACCAACCCAACCGCCTCTACATGGCCAACCCGGCATCCGCGACCGAGCCCTTGCTGGTCGACGCCTGCGAAACGCTGGGCTCGGCCTCGGTAATGCTCAACGACTTCGCCGCCGTGCTCGAAGGCTCGCACCGCAAGACGCTGCAAGGCATCGCGCAAGTGGTGATGGTGGCGGAGATGGCAGTCAATCAGGTGCTGGATAAGTTCGTGCCGACCGAGTAACGAAAAAGCCCGCAAACAAACCGTAAGGGTTTGCCTGCGGGCTTTTCCATATGTCTCGGCTCAGAGACAGATCGCGTTGGTAAACACCAACCGATTACCAAACGGATCGACAATCGTCATGTCCTGACTGCCCCACGGCATCGCCTGAATCCCTGGGTGCGAAAACTTGTAATCCTTGGCCACCAGCTGCTGCTGAAACGCCTCCAGCTCATCGGTCTCGATACGCAATGCCGAACCCGGCGTCGCATCGCCATGATGCTCGGACAGATGCAGCACACACTCGCCCCGCGACACCTGCAGATACAGCGGAAAATTCGCCTCGAAGCGATGCTGCCAGTCGATCTTGAAACCCAGAAAATCGACGTAGAACTCGACAGCTTTGGCTTCATCGAAGATCCGCAGGATCGGGGTGGTTTTGCCGAAGCTCATGGGGTGCTCCCTGACTGATTGGCCCCACAGTGTAGACGGGGTGGATGTCAGCAATTCGGCTTGGGCTGGCGTTTCTTTAATCGCACAGTGCCACTATGAGACACAGTTCAAAAGATCGCAGCCTTCGGCAGCTCCTACAGAAGGTCGCATTCCCATGTAGGAGCTGCCGAAGGCTGCGATCTTTTGACGTCAGCAGAATCACTTAAACCCGTCGCGTAAATTCCCATCGCGTGCGAGAAACCGCCCTTTCCTGCGACCATTCGCCTGCCCGTCGCGATAGCTCAGAACACCGTTGATCCAAACACCGTCGATGCCCAACGCCGCACGTTGCGGGTCGTGAAAGTCGGCCACATCACGCACAGTCACCGGGTCGAACAACACCAGATCCGCCCAATAGCCTTCACGAATCTCGCCGCGTTCCTTCAAACCAAACCGCGCCGCCGACAGACCGGTCATCTTGTGCACCGCGGTGTGCAATGGAAACAGCCCGACATCACGACTGAAATGTCCCAACACCCGTGGGAATGCGCCCCACAGACGTGGATGCGGGAAAGGATCTTCCGGCAGTCCGTCAGACCCAACCATCGACAACGGATGCGCGAGGATTCTTCGTACATCCGCCTCGTCCATGCCGTAGTACACCGCGCCCGCCGGTTGCAGGCGTTTGGCGGCATTGAGCAGCGGCAGATTCCATTCGGCGGCGATGTCGATCAGGTCGCGGCCGCTGACTTCCGGGTGCGGCGTCGACCAGGTGATGGTGATGCGGTGGGCGTCGGTGACTTGCTTGAGATCCAGCGTCGACGAGCTCGCTGCATACGGGTAGCAATCGCAGCCAACCGGGTGGGTTTTTGCTGCCTCCTCCAATGAGGCGAGCAATTGCGGACTGCGCCCCCAGTTGCCGACGCCGGCACATTTGAGGTGGGAAATGATCACCGGCGACCGCGAGTGACGGCCGATGCTGAACGCTTCTTCCATCGCCTCCAGCACCGGTTCGAATTCGCTGCGCAGGTGCGTGGTGTAAACCGCGCCGAACGCGGTCAGTTCTTCGGTCAGTTGCTTCACTTCATCGGTGGAGGCGTTGAAGGCACTCGCATACGCCAGGCCTGTGGATAAACCCAAGGCGCCGTGCTCCAGACTTTCGCGCAGTTGCTCGCGCATCGCGGCAATTTCGTCCGGCGTCGCGGTACGAAACAAGTCATCGAGGTGATTGCTGCGCAGCGCCGTGTGGCCGACCAATGCGGCGACGTTCAGCGTGGTGTTGGCCGCTTCGACTGCGGCGCGGTAATCGCTGAAGCGTGGATAAACGAATGCCGCCGCCGTACCGAGCAGGTTCATCGGATCCGGCGGATTGCCTTTCAGACTGACCGGCGAAGCGCTGATCCCACAGTTGCCGACAATCACCGTGGTCACGCCTTGGCTGAGCTTGGGCAGCATCTCGGGTTGGCGAATGACCACGGTGTCGTCGTGGGTGTGCACATCGATGAAACCCGGCGCCAGCACGCGGCCGGCGGCGTCGATTTCCTCGCTGGCGCTGATGTCGTGCAAGTCGCCGATGCGCTCGATGCGTCCGTTAAGAATCGCCACGTCGGCGCTGTATCCGGGCGTGTTGCTGCCGTCGACGATAAGAGCGTTGCGAATCAGGGTGTCGTACAGCATGTCAGTCTCCCAGCGGCAGGTGATCGTCGCCGCCACGGTATTCGTCGAGGGCGAGTTTGATCCGCCGCAGACGCTCTTGATTGTCTTCAGGATTGGCCAGCGCCAGCTCGGTGGCGAGCACGTCGATGGCGAGCAGCATGCCGTAGCGCGCCGCCGTCGGCTTGTAGATGAACGAGGTTTCTGCGCCTTGCAGCGGCAGGACAATGTCGGCCCGTTCGGCCAGCGGCGAATCGGCGCGGGTGATGGCGAGAATGCGCGCGCCGTAGTTGCGCGCCAGCTCCACCGTTTCCAAAAGCTCTGGAGTGATACCGGTCAGCGAGCAGACGATCACTACCTGTTCGGCGTTCAGGCTGGCGGCGGTGACGCGCATCATCACCGCGTCATGACACACGGCAATCGGGTAGCCGAGGCGCACCAGTCGAACCTGCAATTCATCGCTGCACAGGGTCGAGCAACCGCCCATGCCGAAGGCGTGAATCATTCGTGCCTGACCGAGCATTTTCACCGCATCGGCAAAGCGCGATTCGTCGAATCCGGCCAGATGCTGGCGCAGCGTGGTTTCGATATCACCGACGATCTGCCCGTAGAACGCCGACTGTTCAGGCGTGCCCGCCGGGTCGAGAAAACGGCTGCCGACACCGCTGGCCTGAGCCAGTTGCAGGCGCAGATCTCGTAAGTCGCGGCAGCCCACCGTGCGGGCGAAACGCGACAGTGTGGCGGTGCTGACTTCGGCGCGTTGCGCGAGGTCTTCGAGGCTGGCGCTGGCGGCAAAACCGACGTCATCGAGCATCAGCCGGGCGATGCGGCCTTCGCCGGCGCTGAAGGAATCCTGGCGGGCGCGGATCTGGTAGAGGATGTCCATGGGCGGCAGACTCCGGTTACAGCAGGTAAGAAAGGCCGACGGTCAGACCAAAAGCGACCAGCGAGATCAGCGTCTCAAGCACGGTCCAAGTCTTGAACGTCTGCGCGACGGTCATGTTGAAGTATTCCTTGATCAACCAGAAGCCGCCGTCGTTGACGTGGGAAAAGATAACCGAGCCCGCGCCGGTCGCCAGCACCAACAGTTCAGGGTGTGGATAACCCAGACCAATGGCCACCGGCGCGACCACGCCGGACGCGGTGGTCATGGCCACGGTCGCGGAACCGGTGGCGATGCGCATCAACGCGGCGAACAGCCAGCCCATGAGCAGCGGCGACAGGTGAAATTCGTGGGCGAGGCCGACAATCTGATCGGTCACGCCAGCATCCACCAGAATCCGGTTCAAGCCACCGCCAGCGCCCACCAGCAGGGTGATACTGGCGGTCGGCGCCAGGCATTCGTTGGTGAATTGCAGAATCGATTCACGGTTGAAACCCTGGGCGATGCCCAGCGTCCAGAAGCTCAGCAAGGTCGCCAGCAGCAAGGCAATCACCGAGTTGCCGATGAACAACAGGAACTGGTTGAAGCTGCTGCCCGGCGTGGAAATCAGGTTGGCCCAGCCGCCGATCAGCATCAGCACCACCGGCAATAGAATGGTCGCCATGGTGATGCCGAAACCCGGCAGTTTGTCGCGGGGTTCGCGGTCGAGGAATTGCTTTTCCAGCGGGTTATCCGCCGGCAATTGAATACGCGGCACGATGAATTTGGCGTACAGCGGACCGGCAATGATCGCGGTCGGAATGCCGATGGCGATCGCATACAGCAAGGTCTGCCCGACCGACGCCTGATAGGCCTGCACTGCCAGCATCGCCGCCGGGTGCGGCGGCACCAATGCATGCACCACCGACAGGCCGGCCACCATCGGCAGACCGACCATCAGAATCGACACGCCGACGCGGCGCGCCACGGTAAAGGCAATCGGCACCATCAACACGAAACCGACTTCGAAGAACAACGGCAGGCCGACCAGAAAGGCGATGCAGACCATCGCCCAATGCGCGTTCTTCTCGCCGAACTTGTCGATCAACGTGCGTGCCATCTGCTCGGCGCCGCCGGACTCGGCCATCATCTTGCCGAGCATCGTCCCCAGCGCGACCACCAGCGCAATATGCCCCAGCGTCTTGCCCACCCCGGCCTCATACGCCCCCACCACCCCCGACGGCGGCATCCCCGCGACCAGTGCCAGGCCGATGGAAATCAGGGTGATGACAATGAACGGGTTGAGCCGGTAACGGGCGATCAACACGATCAGCGCAATGATGGCGACGGCGGCATAGACCAGCAGCCAATAGCCGAAGGAAGGCGTCATGCGGTACTCCTCGAAAGGGTCACGTTCGAATGGGTTGTGAAACTCATAAATCATTTCGAGATCGAGATTTCAAACCGCATGAAAGTAATTTTCGTGGAGAGGCAAGACGTGTCGCTGAGGGGTATGTCTTGTCGTGATTAATGAAAATCGTGGGGCGGGATTTACATGGCTTTTCGGTGAACGAGAAACCAATGTGGGAGCGAGCCTGCTCGCGAAGGCGGCTTCACATTCAACATCTCTGCCGACTGAACCACCGCTTTCGCGAGCAGGCTCGCTCCCACATTTTTGATCGCATTCCTCCAGACAGGATGCGCAAAACCTGTGGGAGCTGGTGGACGACTCAAACCATTTCGTTACGAATCCATTCAATCACCGACGTGCGCTTCGGTGCCCAGCCATAGACATGTTTTTCAAATCCAGCCAAGCGCTATACTCGCCTGACAACCTCCGCTGAGTCCCTGCCATGAGCCCCACGCCTCGCACCCGAAAAAAACTGACAACCGAAACGTTGATTCGCGCAGTTGCCAGTTCGACAGCCATCGAGACGGGTCAAAGCGTGGAGACCATTGAGCGCAAACTCAAACTCAAGTCCAGTAAGTTCCTGCACTTGGCGCTGGCCAAGTAGCCTCGACCTCAAGTCCATAATGCCTGCCGGACCCAATACTCCATGGGTTCGTAGTTGCAGTTCAGCCCTTGGTTGATGGCTGCAAAATAAGCCTCTTTGTTTCGCTCCCAACTGCTGTAGTCCAGCGGCACATAGCCCGCCTGCACGGCCATGACATCTGCCAGTAATCGCGACAAGCGTCCGTTACCTTCGCGAAAGGGATGAATAAGAATGAACTCGACGTGCGTTACAGCAATGGCGCGAATCAGGTTCTCGTCCAGATCGGGCCGACATGGCGTGTATTTGGCAAGACAGTCCCTTTCAAATCCATCGAGCAACCGAGGAATCTGCGGCGCAGCGGCGAAGAAAAATCCATCCTTGCCCAAATTTACCGCACGGACATCGCCAGCCCATGGATAGAGGTTCCCGAGCCAGTGTCGATGCCAATCCTTCAGATCCTGAACAGTGAGTGCCCGATCAGGCAAATGCTCGATGAGTACAGATTGGTAGAGTTTCTCCAACAAAACCAGCTCTGCATCATCCATGTCTTCGGGCTCGATAATTCCCAGTTTATTGCTCAGCACTTGATCCCTCGAGCCAGGCTGAAAGCTGCTCTGTGCACCTTCTGCGTCGTAACGGTCAATCATCCTTGTACCTGCTGAACTGGCGATGTTCAGAGCACCATAGGTCTGGCGTGACACAAGCGCAAAGCCCGAAACGAAAACGGCTGCCCAATGGCAGCCGTTCTAAAGGGTGATCACAAAGCCCGGCGGGGCTCAAACGGCAATCACACCATTTCGTTACGAATCCATTCAACCACCGACGTGCGCTTCGGTGCCCAGCCCAGCCGTTCGCGGGCGTGTTTGCCGCGTACGCGGCTGTTGGAACCGAGGCCATAGTTGGCCATTTCATAGCCCCATTCGGCTTCGGCGTCTTGCAATGGCCAATCTTGTGGTTGGCCCAGGTTCAGCGCTTCGGCCATGGCAGTGGTCATGTCGATGAACGATGCTTCGCCGCTTTCAACGAAGTAGAAAGTACCGGGAACGTTCTTGGTCAGCGCCAGCAAGTACAGGGCAACGACGTCTTCGATGTGCACGTTGGACCAGATGTTCTGGCCGGTGCCGACGTGGCGCACGACGCCGCTTTTACGGGCCTGCTTGAGCAGACGCGGCAATTGCACGCTGTCGCGGATGACGCCCAGGCTGTGGCCGTAGATCAGCGTGTTGCAGATGACGGCGGAGTTCACCCCGTCCTTCGCCGCCGCGAGGATCAGGTTGTCGATCGCCACCCGCGCGGCTTTGTCCACGGTCGGTTCCGGCAGGCTGTCTTCGTAGTAGATGACGTCGCTGGATTTGCCGCCCGACGCATCGCCGACGATGCTCGAACCACTGGTGTGCAGGAACACTTTGTTGGAACCGCGCAAGGCGTCGAGCAACGCTTCTACCGCGCCGCGATGGTCGCTGCTGGCGGCGTTGATCACGGCGTCGGCAGCACGGGCCTGTTCGGCGAGCAATGCTTTGTCGTCGAGGGTGCCGATGACCGGGGTCATGCCGAGTGCTTTGAGCTCAGCCGCTTGCTCAGGGTTGCGCACCAGACCAGTGACTTGATGCCCGGCCTTGACCAGGCCACTAGCGATGGAGCCGCCGATAAAACCGGCAGCGCCGGTGACGAAAACGTTCATGGAGAAACTCCCTGCGTGAATAAGTGATGGGACGAGTATCGACCTGTGGGTCCGAGGGAAAAACCCGCCCTCAACCAAATCACTGTTGCGCAGAGATCACGAATCAGCCCTTGAAATCGGCGCTGGCGTAAGCGGCGAGTTTGCTCTGGATGAAGTCGAGGAAGCATTGAATGCGCAACGCCAGTTGCGAGTTGCGGTAGTACACCGCGTTGATCGGCTGGCGATAGCCGCTGTTGAATTCACCGAGCAGGACTTTCAGGCGCCCGGCCCGAATGTCATCGATGGTCATGAAGTGCGACAGGCAGGCGATGCCCTGCCCTTCCAGCGCCAGATGGCGCACGGTCTCGCCACTGGAGGCGCTGATCGCCGGGGTGATCGGCCAGCGGTCGCCGTGCACATAGCGCAGCGGCCATTGGTTGAGGCCTTCGTTTTGGGTGAAGCCGAGCAGGGTGTGTTCGCTCAAGTCCGCGACTTGCTGCGGCGCGCCACGCTTTTCCAGATAGGCCGGGCTGGCGACGATCAGCAGCGGACTGCACCCAAGCGAACGCGCGTGCAGCGTCGAGTCAGCGAGGGTGCCGATGCGGATGGCGATGTCGGTGCTTTGTTCCAGCAGGTCAATGATCAGGTCATTGCTGTTGAGTTCGAGCTGGATGTCCGGATAGAGACGGCGGAATTCGTCGATATAAGGGACGACCGCGTGGAGCATGAACGGCGACGCGGCGTTGATCCGCAAACGTCCGGACGGGATCTGCTGGCGTGAGGACAGGCGTTCTTCGAGTTGATCCATCTGATCGAGAATCAGCTTGGCCTGTTCGAAGAAATACTTGCCCTCCTCGGTCAGATCCATGCGCCGCGTGGTGCGGTTGATCAACGTGGTGTCGAGCTTGGCTTCCAGCTTCGACAACGTGCGGCTGACCGCCGACGGCGTCTGGCCGACCTGCTCGGCGGCGGCGGAAATCGAACCGCATTCGATCACGCAGACGAAAATCTGCAACTCATCGGATCTGGCTTTCACGGGTGTCCTCTAATCGAATGCACATTCATTGTGGCGAGGGAGCTTGCTCCCGCTGGGGTGCGAAGCAGCCCCCTGCTTTTACCTCAAGAACAGGGGAGCGCTGCGCACTCCAGCGGGAGCAAGCTCCCTCGCCACAGGGTTGGCCAAGCTATTCGATAGTAGCTTGAAACACTCAGGCCTTGAGGCCAAACACCTCGGTCAAATGCTGCTCATAACGCGCCACATCAGCTTCGATGTTTGGACGTTTCATCACGTCGACACAGAGGAACGTCGGCAAACCGGTCATGCCCAGAAACTCATTGGCCTTGTGAAACGGGAAGTACACCGCGTCCACGCCTTTGGCTTCAAAGAAATCAGTCGGGTCATCGAAAGCTTGCTGCGGTGCGTTCCAGGTCAGCGACAGCATGTATTGCTTGCCCTGAATCAGACCGCCGCTGCCGTACTTCTGCGACGCATCGGAACGGGTGCGGCCGTCGCTGGCGTAAAGGCTGCCATGGCCTTCGGTGAAGACTTCGTCGAGGTACTTTTTCACCGTCCATGGCGCGCCCATCCACCAGCCTGGCATCTGGTAAATGATCACGTCGGCCCAAAGGAATTTGGCGACTTCTTCAGCAACGTCATAGCCCTCGTCGATGAAGGTGGTCTTGACGTCGACACCGCCACGATCGAGCACGCTCAGTGCGGCTTCGTGCAGGGTGGTGTTGTAGCGACCGTCGGAGTGAGCGAATTTCTTGCCGCCATTGAGCAACAGCACTTTTTTCATGAGAAAGCCTCGGCGCAGCCATTGGGCTGGATGGAGAAGGAAAACTGGAATGGCGGCAGATTAACGATCCGCCTCGCGCGGAATAAGGCCGGATTGCGCAAAATACATTTGATCAAAAATCACGAATCCATCACCGATTGTTGCAATAACATCCGCGGCATTCTGAATGTGAGGAGTCGTTGTGATGAGTGAACGCTTGGGTTTTATCCTGCACGCCAAGACCCGCCCGGAACAGGCCGAGGCTTTCGAAGCGCTGTTTCGCGCCTATGTCGAGCCGAGCCGCGCGGAGCCGGGTTGCATCGAGTACCACATGCTGCGCGATAAAGAAGATCCGACGCTGTTCATCTTCTACGAGATCTGGGCCTCCCAGGCGCATCTGGATGTGCATTCGAAACTGCCGCACATGAAAGCGTTTTTTGAACGTCGCATGGATTTTCTGGAGCGCGATTTTGATATCCGCCAGATCGACATGCTCAGCGAAGCCTCGGCTAACCGCTGATCAACAAGTGGGCGCCGAGCGCGCCCAGACCGATGAAGAACACCCGCTTGAACAGCACGGCGCTGATCCGTTCACGCAGCCATTGGCCAAGCAACATGCCGAGAATGGCCGGAATCAGCGCCAGCAGCGAAGCACCGAGTTCGCCACCACCGAGGGCGCCCCGCCAGAGCAATCCTGCGGCCAGCGCCAACGTCGAGACGGTGAATGACAGCCCCAGCGCCTGCACCAGTTGATCGCGATTCAAGCCCAGCGCTTGCAGGTATGGCACTGCCGGAATCACGAAGACGCCGGTGGCCGAGGTGATCATGCCGGTGATCAAGCCGCACGCCGGACCCAGCCAGTCTTCATGGCGTGGATTTACGCTAAGCGTTGGCAGAAACAAACCACTCAACGCATAGAGCAACAACGCCGCGCCCAGCCCGCGCACCACCCAATGCCCGCCCGCCATGCCGATCGACAACGTGCCGATTGCGGTGCCGAGGAAGATCATCAGCAGCATCGGCCAGAGGCGTTTGATCAGTACGTTCAAATGCCCGCCGAATGCCAGTTGCCAGACATTGGTCAGGGTTGCCGGGATGATCAGTAAAGCGGCTGCCTGCGCCGGCGGCATAGCCAGACCGAGCAACCCCATGGCAACGGTGGGCAGACCGAGGCCGATCACGCCTTTGATCAGACCGGCGAGGACGAAGGTCATGATGACTAGCAGGGACAGGGCCAGGCCGAGGTGTTGGTAGAAATCTGTGAGTGTGTTCATGGCGCTACTGTGCGCCGGTCCGGGTTGGCTGGAAATCTGCCATATACTGAGGCTGCCTCTCGCCTGACAAGAGGCTGATATTTTCTTTAAAGCCTCTGGCCCCTTCGCGAGCAGGCTCGCTCCCACATTGGATGGGTGTCGTACACAACTCCCCTGTGGGAGCGAGCCTGCTCGCGAAAAGGCCAGCCCGAACACCCTAAAACCAGAGGCTGCCCTCATGCACTTCGACCTCACCGACCTGCGCCTCTATCTGCACATCCTCGACACCGGCAACATCACCGCCGGCGCCGCCCGCAGCCATTTATCCCTGGCCGCCGCCAGCGCCAGAATCCGCGCCATGGAAGCCTCGCTCGGTACCGATTTCCTCGAACGCGGCCGCCGTGGCGTCACGCCGACAGCGGCCGGTAAGGCGCTGGCGCATCACGCACGCATCCTGCTGCAACAAGCCGAACGCATGCGCCAGGATCTGGCCGACTATGCCCAAGGCGTCAAAGGTCAGATTCGGCTGTTGTGCAACACCACAGCGATCAGCGAATACCTGCCGGAAGTGCTGGCGACCTTCTTGCGCGATCATCCCAATCTGGATATCGACCTGCAGGAGTTGCCCAGCGCACGCATCACTCACGCCTTGCGCCAGGGCGCGGCGGATATCGGCATCGTCTCCGATGCGGTGGACACCAGCGACCTGCAGACCCAGCCGTTTCGCGACGATCCACTGGTACTGATTCTGCCCCTCGATCACCCACTGTCCGACTCGAACGAAGTCAGTTTCAGCGACACCTTGCGCCATGACTTTGTCGGACTGCGCGCCGACAGCGCGTTGGCGGTCTATCTGGAAGAACAAGCGCTGCATGCGGGCGCGCGCCTGCAGTTGCGCATCCGCGCCGACGGTTTTGAAGGTGTACTGCGCATGGTCGCGTTGGGGGCCGGGATCGCCATCGTGCCTTCGGCGGCCATCGAGCGCGTGCCCGCGCAACGTTTCAAAAGCCTGCCACTGCACGAACCTTGGGCGCGCCGAAAACTGCTGTTGTGTGCACGTGATTTCAGCGCGTTGCCAGCTTATGCCAAGACCCTGCTCGAGGCGTTGTCAGGTGTTTGAGAAGCACGCATCGCGGTTGAATACCCGAACGAAATTTTCTGCAAAATAAGCATCAGGAATAGCTTGCAAGGTACGGATACATACGTACTATATCGTCAGAGCGAACGTGTTGCCCGATACCGTTTTCGCACAACGACAACGGCCAAGGAAGAACGGATCGGCTCCCAATGACCTACATGGAATGAGGTGACGCTGTGGTTGATTCAACGGAGTTTCGTAATGCAATGGCGATGCTGGGGAGTGCCGTCACCATCGTCACCACCGATGGCCCCGCCGGGCGCTTCGGGTTTACCGCCTCGGCGGTGTGCAGCGTGACGGATTCGCCGCCAACGCTGCTGGTCTGTGTCAATCGCTCGTCGTCCAATCACGAGCATTTCAAAACCAACGGCGTGCTGTGCGTGAACGTCTTGACCGGTGGGCATCAGTCGACGTCCGGGGCGTTCGCCAACCGGCAGCTGACCATGCAGGAGCGCTTTTCCAGCGTGAACTGCCAGACACTGGTGACCGGTTCGCCCGTCATCGCCGAGGCGTTGGTGAGCCTTGATTGCCGCGTCGCCAAGATAGACGAGGTCGGCACTCACAGCATTTTTTACTGTGAAATCCTCGAACTGCAGCACAGCGAAGCCACGGAAGGCCTCGTCTACTTCAATCGCAATTACTACCGTCTGAACGACGAGCTGCGCCTGGCCCCGGATCAGTGACTCCCCTCCAGGCCGGCGTGCGGCAATGGCGCACACCGGCCTGGAAGGCAATACAGGGAAGTGACCATGCTATTCAATGAAGACAACTTCGCGGATATCGACCTGAACCTGATCATCATCTTTCTGGTGCTGTTTCGCGAGCGCAGCGTTTCGCGCACGGCTGAGCGCCTGAACGTCAAACAACCGGCCATCAGTGGCTCGCTGGCGCGGCTGCGCAAGCGCTTCGATGACCCGCTGTTTCTGCGTTCATCGAGAACCATGCACCCCACCTCCAAAGCCGAGCAACTGGCGCAGGCGTTAACCCCGGCGATCAGCCAGATCGAAGCGGTGATTCGGCTTTGACCTTGCGGGAGCCTGCTCCCGCAACGCATGCCTTACGAGGCCGATTTCAAGCCCGAGGCATATTCGATCCGCGCCCAGAACGCCGGCAGAAAACACTCACTGACAAGCAATGCCGAGCCATTGCGGGTAAAACGCGAACGCCGCGCCAAGAGGCGTTTAGCCTGGGGGGCGAAGCGGTGGGACAGTGTCGCCAAGGGCACACCGGGGGATAACAAAGCACACTGAAACGGTTCACGCAGCGTCTGTTCCGAAGCGTAGAGAATCTCCGCCAGCGGTCGCCCGCCGTAGTCATTCAATTCTGCCCAGTCGCCGTTCAACGCCGGCATGCTGGTCAGACTGCGTGCCGTGACACACGCCTCGCCATCGAGCCTCATGACCACTTCACGTACCCAGCCAGTACTGGCCGCTGGCACGTTCAAGGCTTGCGCCTCATCCAGGTTGAGCATGCCCTTTGACTGCTCGACCACTTCGATGGAATAGGCCCCCATGGCCTTCAACCGCGGCGTCAGCGCCCCCGGCAGAAACAACCAGTGATGTTCCGGTTCGGTCAATTGCGCCAGTGGTCGCGACGACCAGTAATGACTCGTATCCATACCGCACTCAACCTCCCTGTTGATCTTCAATCCATTTGCTCGCGGCGATGGGACAAGTCCTTCTGCGCCATGTCGTGGTGGTCACTCTGTACTGTTGTCTTCTGTCACTTCGTGCTTGCTGATCACATCGACGGTCTGCTCATCGAACTTCACCGCCGTGAGCAGCGAGTCGAGCAGGCCCGGGAAACGCACGTCCATGTCTTCGCGACGCAGCGACAGCAGGTTTTCCCGACCGTAAGGCCGTTGCCAAATCAGACCGCTGTCACGCAGGACCCGCCAGTGATGGGTCATGGTCGACTTCGATGCCCCCTTGAGAATGCGGCCGCAGGGGTGTTCCTGGCCATCGGCCAACACCTTCAACACCGTCAGACGCAACGGGCTTCCCAATGCAGACAGGACATTTTCTAGAAGGATCTGATCCTGATTGGGATGATTCGGGACGTTCATAGGTAGGTACCTTTGATGATATAGGCGGGAGAAAACTTGTTTGGATTCGTCTATACGAGAACAGTAAGACTATACACAACAAGCCCCTCCCCCGCGACAGCCGTCCCGGTAGCTACGGTACGCCGGACACTACAAGCCAGCGCTTCGCGCGCCCTGCAGCGGCGGCTCCTGGAAGCCGCCGCCCAGCGCCGCCATCAACGAAATCGAGCTGTCGATGTGCTTGCTATTGAGGAACGCAAGACGCATTTCGTCCTGAATCAATTGTTGCTCGATGTTAAGCGCATCCAGGAACGTGTCTTCCCCCGCCTTGTAGCGCGACTGCGACAAATCGTAAGACGACTGGGCAATCGTGCAGGCATCCCGCTGGACGACAATCTGCTGCTCGAAAGAGCGCAGTTGCGTCACAGAAATCGCCACTTCATGCAGCGCCGAACTCAACACGCGGTTGTACTGCGCGATCGAACTGTCCAGTTGCGCGTTGCCGGCCTTGAGGTCGGAACGCAGCCGTCCGGCATCGAAGATCGGCAGGGATACGGTGGGCGCGACATTCCAGAACTTACTGACACCTGCGAACAGCGCATCCCCCGTTAACGCATGGGAGCCTGCGGCCGCCACCAGATTGATGTTGGGATAGAACGTGGTCTTCACTGCTTCGATGTTTTTGCTCTCGGCTTCGACCCGCCAGCGCGCCGCGACAATGTCCGGGCGGCGCCCGAGCAGTTGCGCAGGCAATTGCGTCGGCAACGCCACGACACTGGCCCGCAGGCTGGATGGACGCTCGATGGTACGAGCACGATCAACGCCTTTGCCGATCAGCGCAGACAACTGCAAGCGAGCGATTTCAATGTCTTCGTTGGCGCCGATCAGCGTCGACTCCGACCGCGCCTTGAGGCTCTGCACCTGCTTGAGTTGCGACAGGTTATCCAGCCCCGAGCCGTAGCGTGAGTCGGTCAGCTCCACCAGTTTGCTCAGGCGTTCCAGATCCCGACGATTGAGCTCCGACACCTGCCAGGCATAGGCCAACTGGTTGTAGGCCTTGACCACGTTGACCGTCAGAATCAGGCGCGACGATTGCAGATCGACTTCCGCCGCCATGGCGCTGTTGAGCGCCGACTCCCAGGCGGCACGCTGGCCGCCCCAGAGGTCGAAGGTGTAGTTGAAGTTGACCGCCAGATTGCGCGCAGTGAAATACTTGTGCCCCTCGCCGCTGTAGTCCTCGAACTTCGACAGTCGCCCCCGGGTCACGCCGGCCGCCGCGTCCATTTCCGGATAGCGTTCGGCGTCACGCAGGTCGAGAAACGCATTGGCCTTGGCCACCCGCGCAGTGACTTCCTGCAAGTCCGGGTTGCTGGCATAAGCCTCTTCGATCAACGCCCCCAGACGTGGATCACCCAACGATGTCCACCAGTCGCTGCGCGGCCACTCGGCCGGCGGCAGTTGGTCCTTGAGGCTGTCGGACGGCGCCTCGCCAAGCGACAGCAGTTTGCCCTGATGATTGATTCCGGCGTAGTTCACACACCCTGCAGACAGCAGGATGGATACCGCCAGGGGCGCCAGCATGAAGCGTGTAATCCGATACATGAAACGTCCTCACAGGGTAGGTAGCGGCGCACTGGCCAACGCGGCTTCAGTGGTGCGGGTCGGCTGCTTGATCGAACTCAGCAGGGTGTAGACCGACGGCAGAATGAACAGGGTGAACAACGTACCGATGAGCATTCCCACCACAATCACCAGGCCCAGGCCGAAACGGCTGTTGGCGCCGGCACCACTGGCGAACAACAACGGCGCCAGCCCGACCACCATCGCCGCGGTGGTCATCAGAATCGGCCGCAGGCGCACTTGTGCGGCATGCTGAATGGCTTGCACACGATCCATGCCTTGCTGACGCTGCAGCTCGTTGGCGAAGGCAACCATCAGAATCCCGTGCTTGCTGATCAGGCCGATCAGCGTGATCAAACCGATCTGCGTGTAAATGTTCATCGAGGTCATGCCCAGCGCCAGTGGCACCAGAGCGCCACAGATCGACAGCGGGACGCTGATCAGGATGATGAACGGATCGCGGAAGCTCTCGTATTGCACGCTCAGCACCAGATAAATAATCACCAGGGCCAGGCCGAAGGTGAACGCCAGGCTGTTGCCTTCCTGCACGTATTGGCGCGCGTCAGACTGCCAGTCGAAACTGAAGCCGGCCGGGAAATTTTCCGATTGTTTTTGCAGGAAACCCACGGCATCACCCAGGGTCACGCCCGGTGCCGGAATGGCCTGGAACGTGGCGGAGTTCTGTTGGTTGAACTGGGTCAGGCGGTTCGGCTCGACCTTGACGCTGAGGGTCGCCAGTGTCGACAACGGCACCGGGTTGCCTTTCTGGTCTTTGACGTAATACAGCTTCAGGGTTTCCGGGGTCAGTCGGTCCGAAGAGATTGACTGGGGAATCACGTCGTACGAGCGCCCGTGAAAGGAGAACCGGTTGACGTACTTCTCACCGATCAAACTGTTCAGCGTCTCGCCGATGTCCTGCATGCGAATGCCCAATGCGTTGGCCTTGGCGCGATCAACCTGGATTTCCACCACGGGATTGTTGAAGTCCAGATCACTGTCGACCACCGCGAACAGACCACTGGCCTGGGCCGCCTGCTTGAGCTGATCCATCACGTTGAATAGCGCCAGATACTCCTGATCACTGCGGATCACCATCTGCACCGGCAAACCGCCGGTGGACCCCGGCAGCGGTGGCATCTGGAACACGAAAATGCTGGTGCCTTCGATCTGGTTCACCCGAGCCTGCAGATCCGGCTGGATCGTATTGGCGTCGCGCCCACGTTTTTCCCAGTCCACCAGGTTGATCCCGCCGACGCTGTTCGACAGACCGTCAGTACCGTTCGCCACCCAGTTGCTGTAACCCTCGGGAATTTCGTTAAAGGTTTCGTAGAGCTTGTGCGCGTAGGCTTCGAGGTAGTTCAGGTTCGCGTGCTGCGGCGCCTTGATCGCCGTCAGCAGAATATTCTGGTCTTCCAGCGGCGCCAGTTCGGTCTGCGCGGAGCGATACAGAAACGGCAGGCTGAAGAAGATCACCAGCGCCACGCTCAGACTGATCCAGCGCCGCGCCAGCGAACCACCCAGCAACGCGCCGTAACGACGGGCCAGGCTCTGGAAGAAGCGATCGGCCTTGACCGCCATGAAGCCTTCGCTGGTTTTGGCATCCAGCAAGCGGGTACTCATGATCGGCGACAAGGTCAGCGCGACGATGCCGGAAATCACCACAGCGCCGGCCAGGGTCAGCGCGAATTCCTTGAACAGCGTACCGGTCAGGCCGCCCATCAAACCGATCGGGGCATACACCGCCGCCAGCGTGAACGTCATCGCCACTACCGGTCCGGCCACTTCCCGTGCGCCGATCAGCGCCGCGTCGAACGGGCTCTTGCCCTCTTCGATGTGACGGTGCACGTTTTCCACCACCACGATGGCGTCGTCCACCACTAGCCCGATGGCCAGCACCATGGCGAGCAACGTCAGCAGATTGAGGCTGAAACCGAACATCTGCATCAGCATCGCCGCGCCGAGCATCGACAATGGAATCGTCACCAGCGGAATCAATACCGTGCGGAATGTGCCCAGGCAGAGGTAGATCACCAGCACCACAATCACCAGCGCTTCGAGCAGTGTGTAAGACACCTCATCGATCGACGATTGAATGAAGTGCGCCACTTCGAAAGGAATCTGCACAGTCACGCCCGGTGGCAGGGTTTCCTGAATCTGCGGCAGCAACTCGCGTACCCGCTTGACGATCACCAGCGGGTTACCGGTGGGGGCTGCGTCCAGACCGAGGAACAGCGCGGGAACATCACTCATTGCGCCGCTGGTGTCGGTGGATGCCGCATTCAGTTCGACCGTACCGACATCACGCACTCGAATGATGTGACCGTTATCGTTGCGCAGCACCATGTCGCGGAAGTCTTCCACGCTGTTCAGGTCGGTGTTGACGCGCAGATTGCTGACCACATACAAGCCTTTGACCTGGCCTGGCGCCGCCTGGAAGTTGTTGCCCTCGATGGCCGTGGAAACGTCCTGTCCGGTCATGCCGTAGCCAGCCAGGCGTTGCGGGTCGAGCCACAAGCGCATGGAGAGTTTCTGCTCGCCCATGATGTTGATCTTGGCCACGCCTTCGATGCCGGCGAACATCGGCTCAACGACGCGGGAAATGTAGTCCGACATCTCTGGAATGGTCAGGTTGGAACTGGCGAATGCCACGTAAGCCACGCTGGTGAAACCACCGGACGTGCGCTCCACTACAGGGTCGTAGGCATCCTTGGGCAAGCGATACTTGATCTGGTTGACCTTGGCCATGACCTCGGTCAGCGCTGCGATGGAATCGCTGTTGAGCGCCATCCGGATCGTCACCTGGCTGCGGCCCTGGGTCGAAGCCGAAGACAGGTAGTCGATACCCTCGACCGAGGCCACCGCCTGACTGATCGGCTGTGTGACGAAGCCTTGCATCAGTTCGGAAGAGGCACCCGGGTATTGAGTCGTGACCGTGATGGTCGACGTTTCCAGCATCGGATACTGGCGGATCGGCAGGTTCATCAGCGCACGGACGCCGAACAACAGGATCAGCGTGCTGACCACCACGGCCAGCACCGGCCGGCGAAGAAAGAGGTCGGTGAAATTCATTTTTCCAGCCCGCTGAGTTTGAGAGCAATCGTGTCTGGAATACCTTCCACGGCTACGCCGTCATGCAATTTCAATTGACCCGATGTCACCACCTGCACACCGTCGCTCAAGCCTTTGTCGACCACCGCCCAGCCATCGCGACGCTCGCCGACCTTGATGCTTTCACGCTTGACCTTCTGGACACCGGCTTCGTCGGTGTAGACCGAGAACACACTCTCGCCATACGCGTTGTAGGTAATGGCAGTTTCCGGGATCAGCAATTCGGCGGTTTGCGGCAACGTCACCGAGACCCGCGCATACATGCCGGGACGCAGCAATTTTTTCGTATCGGTAATGACCGCTTGCACATTGATGGTGTGAGACTGGTTGATCTGCGGATCGACCGCGACGATCTTTCCGGCAAATTTGACGTCCGCCCAGGCATCAACCTTGGCCTGCACCGTCTGACCCAGTTGCACCCGCGAACCATCGCGTTCGGCCAGGGTGAAATTGACCCGCAGCACGCCTGGATCCGTCAAAGTTGCGACCGCGCTGCCCGCTTGCAGGTATTGCCCAAGGTGCGCCTGGCGAATACCGAGAGTGCCGGCGAACGGCGCACGGATATGACGCTGGGCGATCTGCGCCTGCATCCGCTCCATGTCACCTTTCGCCGCGTCGTATTGAGCGCGGGCGCTGTCGAAGGCTCGACGGCTTTCCGCACCGGTTTTGGCCAGTTCCTGGACCCGGCTGAATTGAGCCTTGGCCGATTCGTACTCGCCCTTCAGGCGTACCAGCTCGCCCTGTTCCGGCGCGTCATTGAGCTTGAGCAGTACCTGCCCTGCCGCCACTTGATCGCCAGACTCGAAATCGATGTCTACCACCTTGCCACTGACTTCGGCCGAGACCAGCACCTGACGCTGCGCTTCCAGTTTGCCGATCGCTTCCAGGTAGTAGGTGTAGGGTTGTTTTTTGGCCACGGCCAGACCGACCCGGGTACTCGGGATGCGTTGCTCGGCGGCGGCCTCCGGTGGCGACCAGAAGCGCCAGCCCAGTACCGCGGAAAAGATCAGTACAACTAGAATAAAAACAATCGACTTAATGATATTTCGGGCAAGCATATGGCACTCCCTTGACTCTTTATTGCGAGCACAAAAGTTCAGTTATTAAGAAATAAAGGGTGTTACATAAAACAGGCGCGTCAAATATCCCTGTGGCAATTCACGTTTAACGCGCCTGATTTATTAATTAACGGTCAGGCCGCCGCCAGCGCGTTGGTCTTATCCAGATAATATTTACCGATACCATGCAAGTTCAAAGGCGACAAAGTGAAGTGCTTTGAACCGGTATGAATATCGCGGAAGCAACGCTCCAGAAAGTGCGACTTGTAAACGGCTTTGGAGCCAGCCATCGAAAAGATCTGATTGACCGCGTTCACCGAGTTTTCGGTGAGTACCGAGGCCGCTAGCCCCACTCGGGCGCTGACGGGTTCACCGATGGTTTCACCGCGATTGATCACTTGGTGTATCGCATCTTCGAGCAGCAGCTGGGCGGTGTGCACCGAAGAGATTGCCCGACCGGTTTTCTCGAAAATCACGCCCTCAAGACCTGGGTCGGCATTGACGGCGCGATCGTTGCGAAAGTGATCGACTGCTGCCCGGGCCACGCCCAGCACGGTGGACATTGCCGCCAGCGTACCGAACTCATAGTAACCGGTGGCGTAGGCACGAGAGCTGCGCGCTTCAGGAGATTGCTTCAGGGTTTCGGTATTCAGGGAGAAGGCCTTGTTGACCAGCACCTGCGAGCATTCGAAGTGATGACTGCCAGTGCCACGCATGCCAAGGGTGTCCCAGGTCGGCAGGATTTTGCATTGGCTGGCGGGCACAAAGAACATCCGCACTTCAGGCGTGGTGTTGTTTTCCGTGCCTTTGACGGTCGCGGTGCAGACCAGCCAGTCGGCATGCGCCGAACCGCTGGCAAACGCCCAACGGCCGCTGAGCAGGTAATCGTCACCCATTGGCAGCGCTTCGCCACCGGAGTGAATCGCGCCGATCACAAAACCGTCGCAGTGGTTGTAGATCGCTTCAGAAGTGCTTTCCGGCAAGTAGTCGGAGAGTCGGCCCATAGCCACTTGTACCGCCAGTTGCCATGACAGCGACGCATCGTGACGGGCAAATTCCAGCAACAGCGCGGACGTGGTCTGGATGTCGACCTGCGATCCACCGAACGCCTTGGACACCGAAGTACGGCCAAATCCATCCTTGAAAAACCGAGCCATCACATCCTTGTGAGTCGCGTTTGTCTGCTCGCTGTAATCTCTGTGCTGAACAATCAACGGGTTCAGTGCGCGCACTTTCTCAAGCCATTCACTGGATTCGGTGGGAAGGCTGTTCCATTGCATTAGATTCTTCATAACGGCTCCTTGCTATTATTTATTAAAGGGTCAGCAGATGAAAAAACAGTCAGAACTTTTATTGTTGTTAAACCCCGGCAAAAATGTACGTCTACAGTCGTACATTGACAAGCGTTATTATCAGACTTCTTTTATTTTTCAATAAAAGTAAACCCATTGTCCGACAAAACTGAAAACGCCAGACGACCTCCGAACTTCTAGGGAAGTTACGGCCTGCCAATCCATTTAATTTTGACCGGCGCGCCGGTCACTGACCTCCGAGAGCGAGGCCCAATCCTGGTCCGCCTGACCATGGGCCATGCCATCGAGCAAATTGTCCTTCAGCACACTGGCAAACGGCAGTGGCACCCGCGCCGCTTCGCCGGCCTCCAGCGCCAGACGAACATCCTTGAGCCCCAGCGACAGCTTGAACCCGGCAGGTTCGAAATGTCGGTCGACCATCAGTTTTCCGTAGCCCTGATAGACCGGAACCGCGAACAGCGTCGAGGTGATCATCTCGATGAAATCCGCGCGGCTGATCCCGTAACCGTTGGCCAGCGTAGATGCCTCGGCGGTGGACTCAATCGCCGCCGCGATCATCAGGTTGGCCGACAGCTTGGCCACGCAGGCGCGCTCCGCGTCCTCACCGAATGGCCAGGTCTTGCGTCCCAGCACGTCGAACAGTGGCTGGACGCGCGCCAGCGCTTCGGCAGCCCCGGAAGCGAGGATATTCAGGTTGCCTGCCGCCGCGACATCAACCCGCCCCAGCACCGGCGCCGACACATAACCCACACCGCGCGCCTTGTGCAGGGCAGCCATTTCCCGGGCCAGGGCGACGGACACCGTAGACATGTTGACGTGAACGCTGCCAGGCGCCAGGCCGTCCATGGCCCCGGCGTCCAGAAACACAGCACGAATCGCCGCATCGTCACCCAGCATCGAAATCAGCACCTCGGCGCTGGCTGCGAGTGCCGGCGTATCGACCGCTTCGGCACCGGCATTGACCAACGCCTGCAACGGTGCCGCCGAGCGGTTCCAGACGCGCACCCGATGTCCGGCCTTCAGCAGGTTCAGCACCATCGGTGCCCCCATCGTGCCCACCCCGATAAATCCCAGTTCCATGTCGCGCTCCCGTCTTGATGAGGTCTTCGAAATCCATTCGAGCGATGATCACAATTGCGATTGTACGTGTACAGGCGTACATTTCAAGTACCTCGAAGATTTAACCTTCGCGGCAGGGTTTCAAACACACCTTTACCCAAGGCAAGGAGGCTTTATGCAATTCGGGATCTACACCGTTGGCGACGTCACACAAGACCCTACCAACGCCCGTACCCCCAGCGAATCGGAACGCATCCAGGCGACCCTGCAGATTGCGCAGAAAGCCGAAGACATCGGGCTGGATGTGTTCGCCACCGGCGAGCATCACAATCCCCCGTTCATCACCTCCTCCCCCACGACACTGCTGGCCTATATCGCAGCGAAAACCCGACGGATCATTCTTTCGACGTCCACGACCCTCATCAGCACCAACGATCCAGTGCGCCTGGCCGAAGAGTATTCGCTGCTGCAAAACCTCTGCGGCGGGCGCATGGACTTGATGCTCGGCCGCGGAAACACCGCACCGGTCTATCCTTGGTTCGGCAAAAGCATCACCGACGGACTGCCGCTGGCAATGGAGAACTACCGCCTGCTGCACCGGCTCTGGCGCGAAGAAGATCTCAACTGGAGCGGGCGCTTTCGCACACCACTGAAAAACTTCACGTCCATCCCGCGCCCACTGGATGACCTGCCGCCCTTCGTCTGGCATGGCTCGATCCGCACCCCGGAAATCGCCGAACAAGCGGCCTATTACGGCGACGGCTTTTTCGCCAGCCATATTCTTTGGCCGCGTGAGCATTTCATGGAACTGGTCAAATTCTACCGCGCGCGTTTTGCTCATTACGGCCACGGCACTCCGGAACAAGCCATCGTCGGTCTCGGCGGACACATTTTCATGCGCCGTAACTCTCAGGATGCGCGCCGCGAATTCCGTCCCTACTTCGACAACGCCCCGGTGTATGGCCACGGGCCTTCTCTGGAAGAGTTCATGGAAATGACCCCGCTGGCGGTAGGCAGCCCACAGGAAATCATCGACAAGACGCTGACCTTTCGCGAGTACTTCGGCGACTACCAGCGCCAGCTTTTCCTGTTCGACCATGGCGGCATTCCACTGAAAACGGTGCTGGAGCAACTCGATATGTTCGGCAAAGAAGTGCTGCCGGTATTGCGCGAGGAAACCCGCAAGCGGCGCTCGCCTCTGGCCGCCGAAGCACCGACCCACGCCAATCGGCTGGCACGTCTGCAATCCTTGCAAACGCCACCCGCCGACTCGCGCCCGGACGCCAGAGTCCCACAATCTGACAGCGTAACCGGCCACTGACACCGGTGAATGCGAGCTTGCTTTCGAAGGTCTGCAAGCTCGCTGCCCATGACGTGCAGATGCACTCAAGCCGCGCCCTTGAGCGAACGCTGAGCGTCCATCACCGTCAGCACATCGTCGTTGATCAGGCGCGCCAGATACTGACCGTAGCCGGTCTTGCTCATGCGGCCCGCGAGCGCCAGCAACTGCGCGTCATCGATCCAGCCTTTCTTGTAGGCAATCTCTTCGAGGCAGGCGATTTTCAGGCCCTGACGCTTCTCGATGGCCTGTACGAAATTGCCGGCCTCCATCAACGCGTCGTGGGTTCCCGTGTCCAGCCAGGCCATGCCCCGCCCCATCACCGAGACATTCAATTGCCCGCGTTGCAGGTAGACATTGTTGACATCGGTAATCTCCAGCTCGCCGCGCGGCGACGGCTTGATATCGGCGGCAATGCGCAGCACTTCGTTGTCGTAGAAGTACAGGCCGGTGACGGCGAAGTTGGACTTCGGCTCGCTCGGCTTTTCGCAGATGCTCAGGGCTTTGCCGCTGGCGTCGAACTCCACCACACCGAAGCGCTCGGGGTCGGCCACGTAGTAGCCGAAAACGGTGGCTCCCTCATCGCGGGCGGCGGCCTGCAACAGCGTTTCGCCAAAACCGGCACCGTAGAAAATGTTGTCCCCGAGAACGAGACAGACATTGTCGTCACCGACGAATTCGCGACCGATGATGAACGCCTGGGCCAGACCGTCCGGGCTGGGTTGCACGGCATAACTCAGACTCAGGCCCAATTGGCTGCCGTCACCGAGCATGCGCTGAAAGCCCGGCAGATCTTCCGGGGTGGAGATGATCAGAATCTCGCGAATCTCGGCCAGCATCAGCACTGAAAGCGGGTAGTAGATCATCGGTTTGTCATACACCGGCAGCGACTGTTTGGAGACGCCCAGCGTGATGGGATGCAACCGCGAGCCAGCGCCGCCCGCCAACAGAATTCCCTTGTACTTGGCCATGCCTGTTTCCTTCTAAGCAATAGATGACTGACGCCGACAGGCGTCGTTGAACGGGGGTTGATTTCAGGCCACGCGGGCCGCTTGCAGGTGATCGCCCAGACGCTCCAGGGCATAGGCACCGGACATCACGCGCATCCACCAAGCGCGATTGTCGAGGTACCAGTCGACGGTTTTTTTCATGCCGCTTTCGAACGTTTCCTGCGGCGTCCAGCCCAGCTGTGCATGAATCTTCGTGGCATCCACGGCATAGCGCTTGTCGTGGCCCGGGCGATCCTTGACGAAGGTGATCAGGTCGCGGAAATGCTCGACGCCGACCGGCTTCTGCGCACCCCGCGACTCCAGCAGATCGCACAGGGTGTGCACCACCTCAAGGTTGGTCTTCTCGTTGTGGCCACCGATGTTGTAGGTCTGTCCGACCTCACCGCGACTGACCACCGCATACAGCGCCCGGGCATGATCTTCGACAAACAGCCAGTCGCGAATCTGCGCGCCGTCGCCGTACACCGGCAGCGGTTTGCCTTGCAACGCGTTGAGAATCACGTGCGGAATGAGTTTTTCCGGGAAGTGATACGGCCCGTAATTGTTCGAGCAATTGCTCATCACCACCGGCAGGCCAAAGGTGCGGTGCCAGGCCCGCACAAGATGATCGGAACCGGCCTTGGTCGCCGAATACGGCGAACTGGGCGCATAGGCAGTCGTTTCGGTGAACGCCGGATCCTCAGGCTCCAGGTCACCGTAAACTTCGTCAGTAGAAATATGATGGAAGCGGAACGCCTGCTGACACTCAGCGTCCAGGCGATTCCAATAACCACGCGCCGCTTCAAGCAAGGTGTAGGTGCCAACAATGTTGGTTTCGATGAAGGCCTGAGGGCCGTCGATCGAGCGATCCACATGGGATTCGGCCGCCAGATGCATCACGGCATCCGGCTGCAGACGCGCGAAGATTTCGTCCAGCGCCGGCTTGTCGCAAATATCCACCTGACAGAACCGATAACGCGGCGAGTCCGCCACATCAGCCAGCGACTCCAGATTGCCGGCGTAGGTCAACTTGTCGACATTGATCACTTCGCAGTCGGTCTCGTTGATCAGAAACCGCACCACTGCCGAGCCGATAAAGCCCGCTCCCCCTGTCACTAAAATGTTCATCAGCGCCTCCCCTGGCAAAATGATGATTCACGGTCCTGCGATGCTGCCCGCCTGCAACGGCGGATCAGTTCAGCAATGCCACCCAGTATTGCGACAGCCCTTGCTCGAGAATCAGCAGCGTCTGAATGCAGACGAAGCTTTCGTCGGTGGTGGCCGAGGTCGAGTTGAGCGGGCCGAAACCACCATCCTGTTTTTGGTGGGACGCGATCCAGTCCTTCGACGCTTGCAAGTAGGCCGGCTGAGCGTCGAGCAAGTACATCGCCGCGATCGCCATGTACGTGCCGACCAGACTGACCGCTTTGCCCGGCCGATAGTGGAACGAACCGTTTGCCAGTTGCAGGCTCTGCAACCACTCCACAGTCTGCCGTGCGTCGACGATGCGCCGGTTGAGAATGAACAGCGTGGACACCACGCGGTACACCGAAAACGCGTCCGGCGGATAACCCGGCTTGTTGCCGAATCCGCCTTCGGCCGAACGGCAACGCAAGGCAAACGCCATCACGCCTTGCTCATCCGGGGCCTTGGCGTTCAGCGCGTGCAACGACAGGACGGCGAGGTTGGTGTGCCAGATATCGGAGCCGAAACCTGCCACGTCGCCGAACCCGCCATCGGCGTTCTGACACGCTTGCAGGTAGCGCACACAAGCGTCGACATCGCCAGGCAAAGCGCCCAGCACGCGCAGCGACAACACCGCACAGTACGTGGCGAATACATCGCTCAGGTGCCCCGGTTGTTCGGCAAACCCGCCATCGATATTTTGCGCGGCCAGGATGCAATCAATCAGGTTCGCCTTGTTCTCGATCTGCAGGCCCAGGGCATGCAGATCGGAGATCACATGCAGGCCGGAAAACACCTGCCAGGTCTTGTCGGCGCGAAAGCCCAGCGGCGTGGTTTCGGCAGTCAGCCCGTAAGGGGTCTGATTCGATGCACGGGCCTTGGCCAGCCACCCCAGATAGCGTTGCAGGTCGACATTGATAGCCGGCACGCCGCGCGGATGAATGTCCTGCACGTCGCCCCCGCCATCAATCACCTCCAACTCGCGGTTCACCCGCTCGGCACCGTCATGCGGCGGCGTAGCGGTTACTGGCGCAACGAACTGCAAGGCGTGTGCGGCAGCAAGTTGGGTTTTCAGACTCTTCAAGTGCAGCGGCAAGTACGTCAGATTGCCGATGCTGAAGATCCCCGGCTGACGCGGCGGTGCCCAGAACTGACGAATGAACGGTACCGTCGGGTCATCGGGCGTCGACCAGAAATAGCCTTTCCCCATGAACAGCCCGCCGTTGCAGGTGTCGTGAAACTCCAGCAACGCCGCCGTCACGGACGCCTGATCACTGGCGCTTGCGCTCGTCGGCAGCGCCTGGATTGCCTGTAACAGCAACGCCGCGTCATACGCCGTCTTGATCGGGAATGGCGATTGGTGATGCTTGTAAGAGGTGTGCCAGTCGCAGCGCACCTTGCCGTTGATGCCGACCCGATCCCAATAGCCGCCGTAGGCCGGATCGCGGAACAGAGCCAGGGTCTGCAACAAGAACGAGCGGGCCAGATTCGACAGCGCGTTGTCGTCGCGCACGGCGGCCAGACGCGCCAGCACCAGGCTGACTTGAGCGCGCACCGCGCATCGGCTTAACACCACATCGACACAGGATTCGCTATCGCTGCCGGCCACACGCGCAATCAGATTCTCCGCATGCACCTGCAAATGGCCGGTAAGACCCAGGCCCAGAGGCTCGTGACCGATACGCGCCAGCAGTGCCGTGGCGCTGATATCCAGATCAATCGACGTCGCCAGTTCCAGTGGCGTCGACCAGTCACTGCTGTACATACCGGCAACACTGGACCTGGCGTAGAGCGCTTCCACCTGCTCGAGCAGGGCGGCAACCACCGCCCGGTTCGTTGCGTCCTCAGGCACCCGGCGCTGATAGGCAATCAATGCCGCCAGCGCATCGAGTTGCACCGCCAGCGTTCGGCAACGACCCGACCCATGGGGCGTCCAGTAGCGATCAGCGAGTTCGTGAAAACCCGCATTCGTTGCATCGTGCAAACGCATCAGCCCGGCATGGGCAAAACGCAGTTGTGCATCATCGCTGTGTTCGGCGTGATAAAGCGTTGCGTCGATTTGATCCTGCAACTGTTTGTCGCTGGATATCGCGACTTGCCCGCTGGTATCGGTGATGGCAAAAAAACCACCGAACTCGAGATCCTTGAGACCTTGATCAAATAGAAACTGCGGATGCAGCGCCATGGTGAATCCCTCTTCCTTGAGGTTAAGCCGCTTTGCTTTCGGTCAACGGCACAACAGCGCCATTGCACAATTGGATGATGTGCTGTGCTGCGCGAGCCGCGCCTTCGCCGTCGGGTGCAGCCACCTGTTGGTGCGCTGCGTAATACGCCGGCGCCTGGCGATCTTTTTCCAGCTCGCTTTGCACCAGCTCGACAAGACGATCGCGATCGTGGCCCAGGTGAGTCGGGAAGCCGAGCAGTTCCAGGCGACGCAAGGCTTCAAGTTCGTGGTACTCGGACTTCGATGACAGCACGAACAGGGTCGGCACCTGCAATGCGGCAATTTCCGTGACGGTGATCCAGCCCGGTGCCGAAATCAGCAGATCGGCTTCGCGCAACAGGCCCATCCAGTCCGGATAGTAAGGTACGCAGACCACACCCTCCTGGGCCTGGATATCCTGACGACCCAACAGCACCAGTTTGAGCTGCGGATTGCGCTCGCGCAGGATTCTGAAGCTGTCCAGATAAGCGGCGAGCAACGCATCCTTGTTTTGCGCAAACATCGTGGTGCCGCTGATGGACGCGACAATGAACGGCGAATCGCCAAGATTCAGTTGCTCACGGACGTTCAAACCGCTGTGCGCATTGAAGTCGCGAATCATCGGCCCGACAAAGTGTGCCTTGCCGCTGCTCAGCGCTTCGGCGACAGGCGTGCCTTGATCGAGAGAGGCCACATAGGGCTTGTCGGTCAACACCAGTTGGCTCTGATTGATCATCCAGTTGAACTGGCTGTGCAGGGCGGTACGGGCACGCGCCATTTCCAGTGCGTTGACCTCGAAGCCACCGTCCGCCAGGTCATGGTCTTGCAACTGGCACAGGGTAAAGTCATAGCGCTCGGTGACAAATACCAGCGGTGTACCGCTGAAAATCGCCGCAAGGCAGGCGGCCATGTTGTAGTCGGAAACCAGTACAGCGGGTTTGTATTCTGCGATCAACGCCAGGTAAGAGAGAATTCGCTCGCCCGACAAAAAGGTGTTGGCGATATACCCGCCAATATAATTGGCCCAGTCCAGCTCTTTCGACAAGTTGCTCTTTTTCGAGTAATCAACCAAACGACCGGCGATATCCACCACCTCGACACCGGACTGTTCGAACAGCGGCGTAAAGGTCGGCTGCAAAGAAGCCAGTGCCACGGTCAGGGGCATATCAGGAGTTTGCTTTTTGATCGCCTGAGCGATGGAAAGCGCGCGCATGTTATGACCTGAACCCGTCGGATTAGGGGCAAATAAAATCATTCTTGAATCTCCATTAGTTGAACAACGCCATGAACCACAGTGTTTTCCAATACATCCCTTATAACCACTGAGTGAGGTTTTATAACTGCACCGTCACCGACATTCAGTGGACCAACCAAGAGCGCGCCCTCACCAATGACGCAACGACTTCCAATCCGCACGGGCGCCTCTTCCCAAGGCAGCGAGCGGAAAGAATGATCGTGGGTTGAAGCAACAATCGTGACGTTCGCCGCCAACTCGCTGAACTCACCGATCGACACGCCCCCCGCGGCTTCGATAACCACGCCTTCGCTGAGTCGAACACCCGTGCCGAGTTCAATGCCACCGAGTTGCGACATACCGCCCTGACGAGTGCTGCGGCCAATCAGAATGCAATCGCGGGCGATTTCCGCCGAGGCACCACCGCGCAACTCGGCATCGATCAAGGCTGCGTCGCTGATGTCCCATGTCGCGGTGTCGGGGTTGATCGATTTAAGCCTGGATACCGATTGCGTTGACCGATCCAGCATCGAAGGCAAGCCCGAACGGGCTCTTTCACGGACCTTCGCCAAGACCTGCTCAGGACTCGGACGACCATCCTCGACCACCGAGCGAAACCCGATGAAGCGAGCCGGACGACCGACCATGATGGCATCGGCCGGCACATCTGCGGTCACCAGCGCTCCCGCTGCGATCACAGCGCCAGCACCAATGCTGACACCCGCACTCACGCTAGCCCTGGCACCCAGCCAGACATTTTCGGCAATCCTGATCGGGGCCTGTGCGGTGCCCGTGCATTGCACACCCGTGGCCAACATGCTGGATTTGCCGATCTCGGCAAACTGCACATCACAGCGAAAACCAATGAAACAGTCATCAGCCACCTGGACAGATTGCAAACGAGTACCGGCACGCACCCACACCTGTCGGCCAAGCACAGTGCAACTGTCAACTGTCGTAGAAACTTCAATTACATTTACGTCGTCCACAATCTAGCCTCATTCCATGATGCCGGGCACAAGTGATTTGATGAGCACGGATATCCCGCGCACGCAGTCAATAAATGCAAATTCTTTAATGAACGCTTTATTTAAACTTTTCTCTCGAAGCACGCATGACATTGCGTCTGCGCAACTTATTAACTGACTGTTCCATTCAATTGTCGTTTTTCACTAACGACAGACGAAAGTTGACGCTCGCGCCAAAAATTGGCGAAGTCAGTAGTTTGTGCGAGAAAAAGCGAATTCAAGTCTGTCCGTGACTCAGGTGTAACTCCATCAGAGGGGAATGTCCTTTAGTACGAATGTTATAGTACAGACGATTTTCTTTTGCAATAGGTGTCCGAACGGTTATCTCGTTTTAGTCTAAAAATTTATTGAACTTTTATGGGGCACGACAGTATTAATTCCGTCATATACGCACAGCAGTGGTGCAAATCTCGATAGCGCAAGGACAGTTGACCATCGCTTACAGGCATCCGGAGGTCGACCCTAGACATCTTGCGCGCCCCTTCAGACGCTACGGTGGCGATTCAAACCGTCATTTGTCTGGAGCCATCATGCCCGCCCCTATCACCGTTCTACGCGACACCCACCCACTGCCGGTACTCGATGCCTGCAAATGGGAAAAACTCGAAGGCGACCCGCACACCGTCAACCTCAATGCCTACACCAGCGAAGACGGCAGCAAGATCATGGGCACGTGGATCTGCACCCCGGGCAAATGGCGCGTGGAATACGTGAAGTGGGAGTACTGCCATTTCCAGGAAGGCTACTGCGTGATCACCCCGGACGGCATGTCGCCGATTCACCTGCGCGCCGGCGATATTTTCGTGGTAGAGCCAGGGATGAAAGGCACGTGGGAGGTGGTAGAAACCGTGCGCAAGTATTTCGTGTTTGCCTGAAGCAAAAAAGCCGGAAGATCACTTGTGGCGAGGGAGCTTGCTCCCGCTCGGCTGTGAAGCAGACGTAACTTCAACAAATGCGGTTTTCTGAGGGAACCGCATTTGCCGGGTTTAGGTCTGCTGCGCAGGCCAGCGGGAGCAAGCTCCCTCGCCACAAAAAACGCCTTCACCACAAAAACTCAAGTGAGCCCAGGCTCACGGGCTCTCCGGTTATTGCGGTTTGCGATAGCTGTTGATGATCGCCGAGAAGTCTTTGCCGCCGTCGCCGCGCTGGCTCATCGCCTGATACAACTGCTGCGCCACCGCGCCGAGTACCACCGGTTGGTGCGCCTGACGTGCCGCTTCGGTCGCCAGCCCCAGATCCTTGAGCATCAGTTCCGCGCCAAACCCGCCGGTGTAACCGCGCGAGGCCGGTGCTGTTTCGACGATACCCGGCCACGGGTTGTACATCTCCGAACTCCAGCAACGCCCGGTCGAGCTGTTGATGATCCCGGCCAGCACCGAGGTGTCGATGCCCAACGCATCGCCCAGTGCCATCGCCTCGCTGACGCCGACCATGGAAATCGCCAACAGCAGGTTGTTGCAGATCTTGGCGATCTGCCCGGTGCCGACTTCGCCGCAATGGACGATGTTGCGGCCCATCTGCGCCAGTACCGGTTGCAGAGTGGCGAACAGTTCCGGAGAAGCGCCGACCATGAAGGTCAGCGTGCCGGCAGTGGCGCCACCCGTACCACCGGACACCGGCGCATCGGCCATGGCCACACCCTGTTTCGCCGCAGCGACGGCAACATCGCGGGCCGTCTGTGGATCGATGGTGCTGCAATCCACCGCTGGCACACCTTGGCGAATGCCAGCCAACACTCCATCCTCACCGAGCCAGACGCTGCGCACATGCACCGCCGCCGGGAGCATGGTGATCACCAGTTCGGCATCTTCTGCTGCTTCACGTGCCGAAGCACGAATGCTGCCGCCCAGTTGCTCAAGTTCCGCCAGCACGGTTTTGTTCAGGTCGACCAGGTTCAGCGAGTGGCCGGCCTTGATCAGGTTGCGCGCCATCGGTGCGCCCATGTTGCCCAGACCGATAAATGCGATTTTCATGGTCGATTCCTCAGCGCAGGTTGATGGTGGTGTTGACGCCGTCGTTGACGCTGTCGTCATCGAACCAGCGCGCCGTGACCGTTTTGGTCTGCGTGTAGAACTGCACCACTTGTTTGCCATACGGGCCGAGGTCGCCGAGTTTCGAACCGCGCGAACCGGTGAAGCTGAAAAACGGCACCGGCACTGGAATCGGAATGTTGATGCCGACTTGACCCACATCGATTTCCGTCTGGAATTTACGCGCCGCCGCACCGCTCTGGGTGAACAGGCCGGTGCCGTTGCCGAACGGATTGGCGTTGACCAGCGCAATCGCCTGATCGAGGGTGTCGACTTCCAGCACCACCAGCACCGGGCCGAAGATTTCCTGGGTATAAATCTGCATGTCGGTGGTCACGCCCGAGAACAGGGTCGGGCCGACAAAGTTGCCTTGCTCGTAGCCCGGTACCTTGATGTCGCGACCGTCCAGTTCCAGTTTGGCGCCTTCCTTGATGCCGCTTTCGATCAGGTCGAGAATGCGTGCCTTGGCTTTCTTCGAAATCACCGGACCGACATCGGTGCCCGGTTCGTTACCGGCGTTGACGGTGAGTTTCTGCGCCAGCGCTTTCAGGTCCGGCAGCCATTGTTTCGCCGCACCGACCAACACCACCACCGAGGTGGCCATGCAACGCTGCCCGGCGGCACCAAACCCGGCGCCGACCAGCGCATTCAGCGCTTGCTCACGATTGGCATCTGGCAGCACTACGGCGTGGTTCTTGGCGCCCATCATCGATTGCACGCGCTTGCCGTGTTTACCAGCCAAGTCGTAAACGTGAGTGCCCACTGCGGTCGAACCGACGAACGACACCGCTTTGATGTCCTTGTGCGTGCACAGGCCATCGACCACGTCTTTACCGCCGTGAACCACGTTCAGCACACCGGCCGGAACACCGGCCTCGATCGCCAACTCAACCAACAGCATGGTCGACAGCGGATCCTGCTCTGAAGGCTTCAAGACGAAGGTGTTGCCGCAAGCGATGGCCATCGGGAACATCCACAGCGGAATCATCGCCGGGAAGTTGAACGGGGTGATGCCGGCGCACACGCCGATCGGCTGACGCAAGGTGTAGGTATCGACGCCGCCGGCGACGTTCTCGGCGAATTCGCCCATTTGCAGGGTTCCGATGGAGCAGGCGTGCTCGACCACTTCCAGGCCACGGAAGATGTCGCCCTCGGCGTCGGCAATGGTTTTGCCCTGCTCGGCGCTCAGGACGACGGCGATGCGTTTGGAGTGTTCGCGGATCAGCGCTTGCAGCTTGAGCATGATGCGCATGCGCGCGCCGATCGGGGTCAGTTTCCAGGTCTGGAAAGCGCGCTGGGCGGCGCTGACGGCGGCATCGACTTCAGCGGCGGTGGCAAACGGGACTTTGGCCAGCACTTGCTGGGTCGCCGGGTTGACGATGTCGTGCCACTCGGTGGTCTGTGACTCGACCCATTCGCCGTCGATCAACAGTTTGACCTTTTGCAGTGTGGTGTCGTTGGGCGTAAGCGATGCGTTCATGCTGGTCTCCAGAACTTGTTTTTATCGTAGGAGCCAAGGCGAAGGGTTCGCCTTGAGATGAGGCGTGTGTCACGAATTGGTTGTCGGACTGTTTTTGGAGTATAGATGTGCAAACTTCTAATAAGAACGCACATATAAGCCCGTCCATCATGCAAAAAAACATCACCTCTCTAGGCTCGCTGAACTGGGACGACCTCAAGTTTTTCCTCGAAGTCGCCCGTACCCGCAAGGCCAGCACCGCCGCCAAACGGCTGGCTGTCGACTACACAACCGTGTCGCGGCGCATCAGTTCGCTGGAAGCGGCATTGGGGACTTTGCTGTTCGAAAAGTCGCGCACCAGCGGTTTTGTGCTGACCACCGAAGGCCAGCGTTTGCTCGGTTATGCCGAGTCGATTGAAAGCACATTGCACATGGCCTGCGAGCAGGTGTCCGGCTCTGGCGTGGCCCTCTCCGGGCATGTGCGCATGGGCTGCACCGAAGGTTTCGGCAGTTTTTTCATCACCCCGCAGCTGAGCCATTTTGTCGACGCCTACCCGGCAATCTCGGTGGACATCCTGCCGCTGCCGCACTTCATCAGCCTGTCCAAGCGCGAGGCTGACATCGTTATCGCGCTGGAACGGCCGGAGCATGGGCCGTACGTCTGCTGCAAACTGTGCGACTACCGTTTGCAGCTCTACGCGACCCAGGACTATCTGGACAAACACCCACCGATCCGCCGCCCGGCCGATTTGAGCAAGCATCAATTCATCAGTTATGTGGACGATCTGGCGTTCAGCTCGGAGCTGCTGTACCTGGCGAACGTGCTGCCCGGTGCCAACGCCCATCTGCGCAGCACCAGCGTGATTGCGCAGTTCGTCGCGGCGCAGCAAGGGCGCTCACTGGCAATTCTGCCGTGCTTCCTCGCCGCGCAGGATCCGCGCCTGCTGCCAGTGTTGCCGGAGGACATCGACATCACCCGGCAGTTCTGGATGTACTGCCGCGAGGACCTGCGCAAGCTCAAGCGGATTACCCTGCTGTGGGATTACATCCGTGAGGTGACTGAGCGCAATCAGGGTCTGCTGATGGGGCAGACCCGCGAAATGCAGTTCGCCGACTAGTCGGTGCTGACCACAATCGACACCCGGCGGTTTTCCGTGCGACCGGCCGCCGTGTCGTTGGACGCCACTGGCTCTTTGCTGCCCAGGCCCTGCAGCTGGATGTTCTCGTCCTTCATGCCGACTGTGCGCAGGACGTTGGCGACACTTTTCGCACGACGCAGCGACAGTTGCTGGTTGTAGGTTTCCTTGCCCGATGCGTCGGTGTGACCATCGACGCGCACGCGCTCGATGCCGACACTCAGCAATGCCTTGCCAATGCGTTCGACGATCTCAGTGCTTTGCGTGTTCAGGCTTTCGACGTCGCTGCCAAACAGCACTTTGCCGGACAGGCCAAACTCCCAGCCCTCGTCGGTCAGTTCAAAGCCCTGTTGTTTGAGGACCGCGACTTGCGCCGGGGTCAGGCCTTTTTGCGGCGCGGTCTGGCAACCGGTCAGGGCCAGTACGGCCATCAACAGCACAGCGTAGAAAGTTCGAAAGGTCAGTGTGGACACGAGAGTCAGCTCCTGGTTTGCACGATATCGACCGGGTGCTCCGCCCCGGCCGTGAATTGGGCGCCGCGTGACAGGCGCTTGGCTTGATACATCGCCGCATCGGCAGCATCGAGCAAGGCCCCTGGCGTGGCACCATGATCGGGAAAAACCGCAATGCCGATACTGAGCGAGGTCACCACACTGGTGTCGCCCGGCAACGCGATGGGCATGTCCATGCTGGCGAGGATTTTGTCAGCAATGTGCTCAGCGTCTTCGACCTTGTGCAGCGGCGTGAGCAGAACGGCGAACTCGTCACCGCCCAGCCGCGCCACCAGATCCTCTTCGCGCAACTGCGCACGAACGCGGTTGGCCACGGCCACCAGCACCGCATCACCGGCGGCGTGGCCGAAGTTGTCGTTGATGCCTTTGAAGCGGTCACTGTCGAGAAACAACACGGCCACGCGCTCATCGTGTTTGCCGGCATTGCGCAATGCGCGGATCAATCGCCCTTCGAAAAAGGCACGGTTCGGCAGACCGGTCAGGCTGTCGTGAGTCGCCTGGTGGGCCAGGGTTTCATTTTCGTTTTGCAGGTGGGTTTGCCACGACTCCAGTTCGTCGAGCAAGGCGTTGAAGTCATTGCCGAGGTTGTCGAGTTCAGCGATCTGCGCCGGCGGTACGCGGCGGTCCAGCGCGCGTTCGCTGCGGGCGGCGTGGGCCACGGCCGCGAGGCTGCGCAGGGGACCGATGATGCCGCGTAACTGGCGCCGCGCCAGGTAGAGCGCAACCCAGGCGCTGATCGCGGTACAGAGGATGATCCCTGCCAGACCGCTGAGCAGAAAACGCATCAGGCTGCCGCCATGACCGATGAGCAGCACCCGGCCGATTTCACGGTCTTGATGCTCGATCGGCAGGCTGATGGGTTTTTCCAGGACGGCGCGGGTGATCTGCATTTGCAGCTCAGAGAACAAGCCGTTTTCCGGGCGTTGCCAATGCGCGAGCACTTGCCCTTGGCTGTCCAGCACCTCGGCTTGCGCGACTTCTTCGGTAGACGCAATCAGGGCCAGCGCTTCGGTGGCGGCCGTCTTGTCGTTGAACACCACCGCGGCTTCCACGGTGTAGCTGATCGAGCGGGCGATCAGGTGCAGGTTGTGGTCGGCATAAACCCGGAGCGCCAGTACACCGAGTAATGTCAGCGAAACACTGGCCATCGCCACGCCCACCAGCGCGACCGTCAAATGCCCTCGGCCGATGACCGACCCCAGAGTTGGGCGGCTTTTCGCTCGGAACAGTTTCATGGCGCCGCCGGTTTGCGACGCGACAATTGCAGCACGCTTGGGTGAATACGCACGCCGCTACGGGCAACAGAGTCGAGATTGACTTCAAAAGACACTTGCTCATCGCCAACCCGCAGACAGAACAGGCTACCGACCGTGCACTCATCGCCACCTTCGCTGATGCTCAGCACCGGATGACCAATCAGCGAAGCGAACAAGCGAGCGCGTTCATCTGTGGTGAGCTTGCCGATGTAAACCGCATCGCATTCGCTGACGATGGCCGGGTTGTCGGCCAGCAGGCGACGTACGGTCACCGGCCGGCCGGTGGCTTGAGTGGTGCCTTTGACCAGATCGTCGGTGTACTCGGTGGGGCCGACGATGCACAGGCGCAATTGCGCCGGTTCCACCGGCCAGCGCGCGTAGCTGAGAATGCCCAGAACCACCTGAGTGACAGATTTGGCCCGTTGTTCGGCCATGCCCGCCGGCGCTTGCGACTGCGCGATAGCCGCGCCCGTCAACACCCAGAGCAGAGCAACAAGCAACGCGTGCTTGCAGACAACTACGCGCTCTGTCGCCCAGACAGACACCTTCATGCAGGGATTCTCTTCGATCGTAGCGAAATGATGCCGCAACGATAGCACAGCAGTGAAACACCAGCGAGACAGCGACCTCTGACCGGTTGGTCAGTAATCGCCGCCAATCGTCGGGGTTTTCACCTCGCAGGCACGCTCCCCTCTTCCAGTTCCAGCATCAGCCCGCTCAGGCGTTTGACCTTGCGCTGTACCGCTTCCTCGAACACCCCCGGTCGGGATTCAATCAGGGTGAACCAATGCTTGGCCCGGGTGATGCCGGTGTAGATCAATTCTTTGGTCAGCACCGGGTTCAAGGCATCGGGAAGAATCAGCGCCGTGTGGGCAAATTCCGAGCCCTGGGACTTGTGCACCGTCATGGCATAGACGGTTTCAACGTCGTTGAGGCGGCTTGGCAATACGAAGCGCACACCGCCCTGACCGTCGTTGCGCGGAAACGCCACGCGCAATACCGGTTTGCCCGCGTCCGGCCCTTCGCGCTCGGGCAGCTTGAGGGCGATTCCGATGTCGCCGTTCATCAAGCCAAGACCGTAATCGTTACGAGTCATCAGGACCGGACGACCTTCGTACCATTGCTGATCATTTTCGATCAGACGTGCTTTGAGCAATGCGGCGGTGATGCGCTGATTCAGGCCTTCGACACCCCACGGCCCTTTGCGCACGGCACACAACAACTGGAAGGTGTCGAATGCTTGCAAGACTTCGCGGGCCCAAATGACCCAGTCCGGATGTTCCAGTGGCCGGCCCGAGGGAGGACGCAGATCACGCAGCACACTCAGATAATGGCGGTAACCCTGCGGCCCATCGCCGTGCCCCTCCAGCAACAGACGCTCGAGCTTGTGATCGTGTTCGCCCTTGAGTGGCAACGAATACACATCGTCATAGTGTCCAGCGGTAAGCAACTGACGCGCTTCGTCCGGCAACTGCTGGTTGACCCGACGTGCGAGCTGACCGATGCCGCTGCCCTCGCCGAAGCGCCGGGAGTGGCGCAGCATCACCACCTGCTGGGCCAGCGGGTGAGCGCCCCCGATGTCCTCATGCAAGCCGCTGTCCTGCAACGACTCACCGCTGACCGACTCCAGCCACTGTCGGGTCTGTGGGCTGTACCAGCCACCCTCCGCGTCACGACACAAATCTCCTAGCACCGCGCCGGCTTCCACAGAGGCCAATTGGTCTTTGTCGCCCAGCAATACCAGACGTGCATGGGCTGGCAGGGCATCGAGCAGATTGGCCATCATTTCCAGGTCGATCATCGAGGCTTCGTCGACCACCAGCACATCCAGTGGCAAGCGATTGCCCGCGTGGTGACGGAAGTGTCGGGTGCCCGGACGGCTGCCCAGCAAGCGATGCACGGTGGTGACATCACAAGGAATTTTTGCCCGCACCTCTTCGCTGACTTTCAGCGACTGCACCTGTTGGCTGATGGACTCGGTCAACCGCGCCGCTGCCTTGCCTGTTGGCGCCGCCAGACGTATCCGCAGCGGATGACCGGTGGCGACCGCAGGCGCTTGAAGCAGGGCCAGCAAACGCACCACGGTGGTGGTTTTACCGGTGCCCGGACCGCCGGTGACGATGCTGAAGGCGCCACGAGTGGCAAGGGCGCAGGCGAGTTTCTGCCAGTCGATCACCTCACCGGTTCCGGCTGATCCGAACAGTTCGTTCAAGCGTTGCGGCAGATCGGCCGGCGTCGGCTCGACCTGCTGCAGGCGCTGGCGCAACGCCGTATCGATACGCCGTTCGTAGGTCCAGTAGCGTCGCAGATACAAACGTTTACCCGACAACACCAGCGGGCGTTGCTGTGCGAAATCGCTGGTATCCGCCGCCAGTGCGACCAAAGAGCTACCTGCCAAAACCTTGCACCAGTGAGCACCGTCGAGCGCCTCGAGCAATTGCGAAGGCAGCAACAGCACGCCACCTTGCTCGTCACCTTCGGGGGGCAGCGACAGAGCGAAGTCGGGAGCTTTCAGGGTTTCGTACAGATCAAGACAGACATGCCCATGGCCAAGTTGATGGCTGGTCAATGCGGCAGCGAGCAGCACCAGCGGATCCGTGTCGCGCTCAAGTTCGTGAAGGAAAGCGACGAATGCTTTGTCCAGCGCACGCAGCCAGCCACGCTCGACCCAACGAGTCAGCAATACCAACAGGTCATCGGCGCTGGTCAGCGGCGTAGGGAGCAGATCGGCAAAGGTGCGGCTCATAGCAGGACTCCCTGTTCCCAGGCGGGTTCGGACTTGGGTTCGGGTTTTCCTTGAAACATACGGTCGAGACGCTCGATCAGTTCACGGGGTGGACGGGCGAAATACACACCGCGACTGTCAGCACGAGTGCCACGCAGGAACAGATAAAGCGCACCACCGACATGCCGGTCGTAATCGTAATCAGGCAGCCGCGCCTTGAGCTGGCGATGCAACGCCAGCAGGTACAACACGTATTGCAGGTCATAGCGGTTGTCGAGGATCGATTGTTCCATGGCCTGCTCGGTATAGGCCAGGTCATCTACGCCAAGCCAGTTAGACTTGTAGTCCGCTACGTAATAACGCCCGTCGTGTTCAAAGGTCAGGTCGATGAAGCCTTTGAACATACCGTTGAGTTGCACCGGTTCGGCTGCCACGCGGGCGACGCCCCGGTGTGTGTGCTGCCGCACCAGTTCGTCGAGTTTGACGACATCGACTTTATGGCTGGCGAACCAGAATTCCATCTCGACCCGATACTGCTTCAGTTGTTCGAGGACCACAGGCGGCTGCCCGCCTGCAATCGGCAGTGGCGATTTGAGCAGATGTTGCAACCAGTCACTCAGGGTGGTGATCCAGCCTTCCCAGCCGCGCAGGTTGCAGCGCCGGGCAATGGCGTCTTCCAGCGCCTCGCGGGAAACGGCAAAACCATCATCACCGGCCCATTCCAGCAACCCGTGGAGGAATGTTCCCGGATTGGGACCGCGCGGAAAGCGGTGGATATCGGCACCGCCGGTAATGATTTCCCGCGGCGCATCGGGGTCGAGGCGTTCGTCATCAAACAGCTTTTGCGCTTGCGGGCTGTCCGGTGCTTCATCGCTGCCGACACTCAGTACGTCGCTGATGCGCAGAGCGCTGTAGGAGGCGATCCACCAGTTTTCGCTGGCCTTGCGCTTGGGCAGCAGCGTGGCACTCAGCACGGCGTCGTTGCGCGGCGGCTGGTAATGCTCGTCGGTGGGTTGGGGCATTTCATCGGTGTGGATGGCCGGGCAGTCTTGTTGCAGCTCTTGCAGCCAGCGTTTCAGTTCGCTGGACTCGCTCAGCGATGCGCCACCGCCGAGCAAATAACCCAGCGCCGAAAGGTGCAGCACCGAGCTGTTGTTATTACCCCGCTTGAGATCCGTCACACCCAACCAGCAGGCATGCTGCGCGCGAGTCAGAGCAACATAGAGCAAGCGCAGGTCTTCGGCCAGACGCTCATCATCCGCTTGCTCGATCAGCTCGACGGTTGGCTTCAGGCTCACCTGAGCCTTGCCCTCGGCGTCGTGATAATGCAGCGGCAAGCGACTGCCATCCACGGGTTTTGCCGAACAAATGAACGGCAAGAACACCAATGGATATTCCAGGCCTTTGGACTTGTGGATGGTCACGACCTTGACCAGTTGCTCGTCACTCTCCAGACGCAGAATCTGCTCTTCACCGGCCTGGCCTGACACTGCCAGCAACTCGGCCAAATGACGAATCAACGCTTGTTCACCGTCCAGTTCCGCAGCGGCTTGCTGCATCAATTCCGACAGGTGCAAAAGGTTGGTCAGCACACGCTCGCCATCCGTGCGTGTCATCAAGGTTTGCGGCAGATGGAAGTCGTGCAGGAGGCGGCGCAACATCGGCAGCACACCTTGCTTGCGCCATAGCTCGCGATAGCCACGGAACTGCATGACCCGGGTTTCCCATACCAGCTCATCCTGGTTCAAGCGTTCCAGCTCTGCCAATGGCAGGTTCAAGGTGATACAGGCCAATGCGGCTTTCAGGGAGCGTTCGACATCCGGCTCGGCACAGGCCTTGAGCCAGGACAACAGGTCGTGAGCCTCTTGCGCCGCGAATACCGAATCCTTGTCCGACAGGTAAACGCTGCGCACGCCACGGGCGGCGAGCTCACCGCGCACGGCCTGGGCCTCTTTGCCGTCGCGCACGAGAATCGCGATGTCGGACGGCCTCAGGCCTCTGAAGTCTTTGCCGTCCTGAGTGAACCCTGCGCTAGCGTTTTGCCCGCCATTGAGCAGCGCGGTGATTTCGCTGGCGCACGCTGCGGCCAACTGCTGACGATAGACCGCACCCGACAGTGGCTGGTCGGCGGACAAATGCCAGACATTCAACGCCGCGACAGCTTGCCCGGCAACTTGCAGCTGCTCCTTGCGCCCCTGAGATTCGACGGGGAGGAATGGCACCGGATTCTTGCCATTTTTCTCGCGGAACAAAAACGCGCCGCGGCCCTGCTCTCGGGACTCGGCGCGGGCGAATACATGATTGACCGCGTTGACCATACCGTGGCTGGAACGGAAGTTGGTGCCCAGCGTATGCAGTCGGCCAGTGGTCGCCTGACGCGCGCGCAGGTAGGTGTAGATGTCTGCACCGCGGAAAGCGTAGATCGCCTGTTTCGGATCGCCGATCAGGAACAGGCCGGTCTCGGGACTGTTGTCTTCGATGCGATAGATGCTTTCGAAGATCCGGTACTGCACCGGATCGGTGTCCTGGAACTCATCGATCAGCGCGACCGGGAACTGCTCGCGAATCAACGTCGCGAGACGTTCGCCTCCGTCGGATTGCAAAGCGGCATCCAGACGCAACAACATGTCGTCGAAGCCCATCTCGGCGCGACGTCGCTTCTCTTCTTCAAAACGTGCGCCCACCCATTTGGCGGCATGTTGCAGCACAGCGGCATCGGGAGTCGGCAATGCATCGAGGCTCGACTTGAGCTTCGCCATGGCATCCAGACCGGGGTGACTTGGAGCCTGGTCTTTCCACGCTTCGGCCATCCCGTCGGGAGTCAGTCGGGTGAAACCGGTGCCGATATCCAGTTGCTCCAAGGTCTCGTCTTCGGCCCATGCCTTGAGCTTTTCGAACCAAGGTTCGAAGTAACGCGCCTGCATTTTGCGCCCATCGACGGCTTTGCTCGCAACGCCTTGTTGGCAGATGGCGAGCAACTCATCTGCCCACTGGCGCCAGGGCATTTTCAATTCGATCAACGCCGCGCGGCGTTCTTGCAGGCACTCATCGATCAATTCCGCGGGCGCCTTGCCCTCGTCGCTGTCACGCTCACTGGCGAACAGGCCGCGCACGCGAGGCAACAACGCCGCCGGCCCACCCCAATTGCTGCGAACCCAATTCAAGGCATCGCCCTGCATCGGGTAACAGAACAGCCGCCAGTAATCGCGCAGCACTTCGCCGAGCAAGTCGCTGTGATCGGTTTCCAGGGATTGGGTAAACAAGCTGCCACTGTCGAACGCGTGCTCCCGCAGCATGCGCTGACACCAACTGTGGATGGTCGAAACGGCGGCCTCGTCCATCCACTGCGCGGCGACATCGAGGCGGTTGGCGCAACCGGGCCATTGTTGGGAGTCGAATTGATCACGCAATTCGGCGATCAGCGCGTCGGGCGCAGGCGTTTCGTCACGAAAGAATCGAGCAGCCTCAGCCAGACGCGTGCGTATGCGCTCACGCAGTTCCTTGGTTGCGGCGTCGGTGAAGGTCACGACGAGAATCTGAGGTGGCAGCAATTCGCGGCCGAACCCGCTCGCCTCGTGACCATGCCCGAGGATAAGCCGCAAATACAAAGCAGAAATGGTGAACGTTTTACCGGTCCCGGCACTGGCTTCGATCAACTGGCTACCCTGTAGCGGGAATGCCAGTGCGAGGGGTGTCTTTGTACTCATGCCCGAGCCCCCTCGATGGACAGCGAACGCCAAGGCGCCTCATACAACGGACGATACAAAGCGTCACACCAACCGGAGAATGTCTCGTCGGCGAGCAATGCCTCGAAGTCGGCAAATTGCCGTGACAATGCCGGACTCTCGCGGCGCTCACCTTCGCTGGTCTGCCCGTCACCTTCGTAAGCTTTACGCGCGGCCGCTTCGGCCTTCAGGGGGTCGGCCTGAGAGAGCCACGCGAAGGCGGTTTTTATTGCGATCGGCAGTGGCTGGCGCATCCCGGCCTGCCAGGCGAGGAGCAAGTCGCCGAGGAAACGTATCGCTCGATCTTGCTCCATCGGATCAAGCAGCAGCGTGTCATCGCTGGCCACCAATGCGGTGCTCAGGGAAAGTCCGCTGGCGCAGGCCACCAGATGATTGACCCAAGGTTTACTCAGACGATGCCATTTACGGCTTTTGATCGAGCCAATGCTGTTCGGAATGGTCGTGACCGACAACAGGCCACCGTCAGCGCGCTGATGCAAACCGGCGAGCCAGCCCTCAAGTCGCAAGCCCTGCAATTCAAGATTGACCGGCGTCGCACTGGTCAACGGGGTCGGCCACAGTGTCAGCAGTTGTTGATAACGCTGCAGCAAATCCGGCAGGGGTTCGATCAGCTCTCGTTGCAGGCACTCGCCAAACCCGGCCATTGGCAACAGGCCGCTGTTCTGCAGACGTCGGGCCTGGGCAGTCAGCGCCTGTTCGACATTGTCCGGTTGCCTGAGAGCAGCTTCGAGCAGGCTGTCGCTGAGCGTGTAACGCTGCAATGCGTCCAGCACGAAGGGTTCTTCATCGGCCAGCGGTGCTTCGGCCGCCTCGAAATACACCTTCAGACGCTGGGTGAAAAAGTGCCGAACCGGATTGCGCAAAAAGTCCTGCAGCAATGCCAGGCTCAATGGCTCCTCTTGGACATAAGGCGTGAGTACCTGCGCTTCGCTTTGAGGCTCATGCTGTTGATGCAGAATCTGCCATTCGCTGGCATAGCTGAAGAGTTGATCGCCCTCATGAAAATAGCGTGCACTGAACGGTTGCAGCGGATGCTCTTGCGTCATGGCACTCAGCAGATCGCGGTTTTCATCCAGCAATCGCCAACCGCTGGCGAGGTGATCGCGCAACTGGCCGATCAACACGGAAGCCGGTCGCTCACTGTTGTCGCGAATGCTGCGGCCAACCCAACTGATGTAGAGCTGATTACGTGCAGACAGCAGCGCCTCAAGTAAAAGATAACGATCGTCTTCACGCCGCGAGCGATCTCCCGGACGGTAATCGCTGCCCATGAGGTCGAAGTCCAGCGGTGGCTGTGCGCGGGGATAGTCGCCGTCGTTCATCCCCAGCAGACAGACCAGTTTGAACGGAATGGCACGCATGGGCATCAGCGTACAGAAATTCACCGCACCGGCCAGAAAGCGCTGAGACAACCGGCCCTGGTCCAGGCCGGCGAGCCAGGCTTCACGAACCACTGTCAGTGGTAGCTCATCCACCAGACCTACAGCCTCGCAGGTTTCCAGCCAGGTTTCGCGCAACTCTTCGAGTTGAGTCAACAAGTAGTCGTCATGCTCGTTACTGGCCTTGAAGAACAATTGCATCAGCGCCTGCAACCGGCATCCCCACTCCTTGGGTTGAGCGGGTTGGGTGAGCTGCTGGTGGGCGAGTTCCAAGGCATCGAGCAGAGCCACCAACGGCCCGATCAGTGCGGCGTCGAGTCCGCCGATTTCATCATAGGGCTCAATCCCCTCACACGCGTTGGCACTGCCGACGGCGTAGCCCAGAAGCATGCGGCGCAGACCGAAATGCCAGCTGTTTTGCTCAAGCTCCTCAGGTAACCCCAGGCCCGCGCGTTGCTCGGCATTCATGCCCCAGCGAACACCTGCACCCTCTATCCAGCGGTGAAGTGTTGACAGGTCGCGCTCCTCTACACCAAAGCGCGCGCGGAGTGCAGGAACGTCGAGCAGGTCGAGAATTTCACTGACCGGGAAACGACTGTCGGGAAGCTTGAGCAGGTGTTCGACCGCGATCAGCAGTGGATCACGACCACGTTGCCCCTGGTCTGCCAATGTGAAAGGGATGAACCGCGAATCATGGCGGTCAAGCTGACCAAACACTGCGCGGATATGCGGCGCGTAGCTATCGACGTCAGGCACCATCACGATCACATCGCGAGGGCGCAGATCCGGGTTGGCACTAAAGCGTGCCAGGAGTTGGTCATGCAGTATTTCGACTTCACGTTGAGCGCTGTGGGCAATGTGAAAACGGATCGACTCGTCTTGCGCCAGATCGACAGCAGGCCAGAGTTCACGTGTTTCGTTGAGTGGACGCAACTCCAGGATATCGTCCTGCAGTTGATTGAGCAGATTGTGCGGCTGAGTTTCGCTGAACAGGTCTATGCGGCCGTCGCGGAAAGCCGCCCGATAGCTATTGGGGTCGTCGTAACTGTCGAGCAGGTTGATGTAGTCCCGGCCTTGTTTGCCCCATGCAGCCAAGAGTGGATGGGCGTGTTGATGCAGGGCCTCAGGGTCCAGCACTGCTGGCATTCCAGTCTTGCGCGATTGTCTTTTGTACTGGTGCCGTAGCAGATCCTTGTCGGCGACAATGTCAGCCCAGTGGTGGCGGCACGGATTGTGTACACACAGCAGGACCTGACTGAAACGCGCGAGCCCGGCCAGCGCCTCAAGCACTTGGGCTGGTAGAGAAGAAATCCCGAAAACAATCACTCGCGAAGGCAATCCCACAGGCGCTTCGGTGAGGTTGTTGATGCGCTCGATAAACCGTTGATGAACGCCGGCACGACTCTGCGCCATTCCTTGTTCGCCCACGTCATCCAGCAGCGCTCGCCACAGTTCCGCCTGCCAGCAACTGGTCGGGGACAGCGGTTTTACTTCTCCCCTGACGCTGCGCAATTGATGCCGACCTTCGGTCCAGTCTTCAAGCCAGTCGGCCCGGTACACCTGATATTGGTCGAACAGATCCGCCAAGCGCTCGGATAATTGATAGCGTTTGCGCAGGTCGGTGTCGTGGGTGAGAAAGCGTTGCAATGGCTCGAAATGAGGCCGATCAATGACCTGTGGGAGCAGACGCATGAGGCGCCAGGTCAGAGGGGCCTTATCAAGCAGGGACTTGGGAGGGATTTCATCTCGGCCCATTACCGTGCGGTATAGCTTCCACATGAAACTGCCCGGCAATTGCACATCAATCGCTGCCGCGATGCCGCAACCTCCGAGGTCGTCGTCCTCTGGATCTTCAGCCAAGGCCAATTTGAGCCATTGGGCAATACCGTTGCTCTGTACCAGAGCGATTTCGTTTTCCAAGGGGGCCAGTGGGTAGCGCCGCATGATGCTGATCACAAGGCTGCGCAGTTCGTCCAGGCTATTGCTCTGGACCACCATGAATGCAGCGTTGAGGGACTGGGCGTCCGGCATAAGGGTTTCCTTGGAGAAGTACAAAAGCCAGGCAGAACCTTAGCATTGTCGGCAGGGTATGACAGCCGGACGGCGTCCGTGAATGCTGTACGAACTTTCCTGCGGACAAAACAAAACCCCAACTGCTTTCGCAATTGGGGTTTCG
>NZ_MOBX01000013.1:870025-1445444 GCF_003732425.1 Pseudomonas fluorescens | reverse complement strand
ACGTTACTTTCACTGGTAACGGATCAGGCTAAGGTAAAATTTGTGAGTTCTCTTAGTTGAGAAATTCGAATTTTCGGCGAATGTCGTCTTCACAGTATAACCAGATTGCTTGGGGTTATATGGTCAAGTGAAGAAGCGCATACGGTGGATGCCTTGGCAGTCAGAGGCGATGAAAGACGTGGTAGCCTGCGAAAAGCTTCGGGGAGTCGGCAAACAGACTTTGATCCGGAGATGTCTGAATGGGGGAACCCAGCCATCATAAGATGGTTATCTTGTACTGAATACATAGGTGCAAGAGGCGAACCAGGGGAACTGAAACATCTAAGTACCCTGAGGAAAAGAAATCAACCGAGATTCCCTTAGTAGTGGCGAGCGAACGGGGACTAGCCCTTAAGTGGCTTTGAGATTAGCGGAACGCTCTGGAAAGTGCGGCCATAGTGGGTGATAGCCCTGTACGCGAAAATCTCTTAGTCATGAAATCGAGTAGGACGGAGCACGAGAAACTTTGTCTGAATATGGGGGGACCATCCTCCAAGGCTAAATACTACTGACTGACCGATAGTGAACTAGTACCGTGAGGGAAAGGCGAAAAGAACCCCGGAGAGGGGAGTGAAATAGATCCTGAAACCGTATGCGTACAAGCAGTGGGAGCAGACTTTGTTCTGTGACTGCGTACCTTTTGTATAATGGGTCAGCGACTTATTTTCAGTGGCGAGCTTAACCGAATAGGGGAGGCGTAGCGAAAGCGAGTCTTAATAGGGCGTCTAGTCGCTGGGAATAGACCCGAAACCGGGCGATCTATCCATGGGCAGGTTGAAGGTTGGGTAACACTAACTGGAGGACCGAACCGACTACCGTTGAAAAGTTAGCGGATGACCTGTGGATCGGAGTGAAAGGCTAATCAAGCTCGGAGATAGCTGGTTCTCCTCGAAAGCTATTTAGGTAGCGCCTCATGTATCACTGTAGGGGGTAGAGCACTGTTTCGGCTAGGGGGTCATCCCGACTTACCAAACCGATGCAAACTCCGAATACCTACAAGTGCCGAGCATGGGAGACACACGGCGGGTGCTAACGTCCGTCGTGAAAAGGGAAACAACCCAGACCGTCAGCTAAGGTCCCAAAGTTATGGTTAAGTGGGAAACGATGTGGGAAGGCTTAGACAGCTAGGAGGTTGGCTTAGAAGCAGCCACCCTTTAAAGAAAGCGTAATAGCTCACTAGTCGAGTCGGCCTGCGCGGAAGATGTAACGGGGCTCAAACCATACACCGAAGCTACGGGTATCACCTTCGGGTGATGCGGTAGAGGAGCGTTCTGTAAGCCTGTGAAGGTGAGTTGAGAAGCTTGCTGGAGGTATCAGAAGTGCGAATGCTGACATGAGTAACGACAATGGGTGTGAAAAACACCCACGCCGAAAGACCAAGGTTTCCTGCGCAACGTTAATCGACGCAGGGTTAGTCGGTCCCTAAGGCGAGGCTGAAAAGCGTAGTCGATGGAAAACAGGTTAATATTCCTGTACTTCTGGTTATTGCGATGGAGGGACGGAGAAGGCTAGGCCAGCTTGGCGTTGGTTGTCCAAGTTTAAGGTGGTAGGCTGGAATCTTAGGTAAATCCGGGATTCTAAGGCCGAGAGCTGATGACGAGTGTTCTTTTAGAACACGAAGTGGTTGATGCCATGCTTCCAAGAAAAGCTTCTAAGCTTCAGGTAACCAGGAACCGTACCCCAAACCGACACAGGTGGTTGGGTAGAGAATACCAAGGCGCTTGAGAGAACTCGGGTGAAGGAACTAGGCAAAATGGCACCGTAACTTCGGGAGAAGGTGCGCCGGTGAGGGTGAAGGACTTGCTCCGTAAGCTCATGCCGGTCGAAGATACCAGGCCGCTGCGACTGTTTATTAAAAACACAGCACTCTGCAAACACGAAAGTGGACGTATAGGGTGTGACGCCTGCCCGGTGCCGGAAGGTTAATTGATGGGGTTAGCTAACGCGAAGCTCTTGATCGAAGCCCCGGTAAACGGCGGCCGTAACTATAACGGTCCTAAGGTAGCGAAATTCCTTGTCGGGTAAGTTCCGACCTGCACGAATGGCGTAACGATGGCGGCGCTGTCTCCACCCGAGACTCAGTGAAATTGAAATCGCTGTGAAGATGCAGTGTATCCGCGGCTAGACGGAAAGACCCCGTGAACCTTTACTATAGCTTTGCACTGGACTTTGAATTTGCTTGTGTAGGATAGGTGGGAGGCTTTGAAGCGTGGACGCCAGTTCGCGTGGAGCCATCCTTGAAATACCACCCTGGCAACTTTGAGGTTCTAACTCAGGTCCGTTATCCGGATCGAGGACAGTGTATGGTGGGTAGTTTGACTGGGGCGGTCTCCTCCTAAAGAGTAACGGAGGAGTACGAAGGTGCGCTCAGACCGGTCGGAAATCGGTCGTAGAGTATAAAGGCAAAAGCGCGCTTGACTGCGAGACAGACACGTCGAGCAGGTACGAAAGTAGGTCTTAGTGATCCGGTGGTTCTGTATGGAAGGGCCATCGCTCAACGGATAAAAGGTACTCCGGGGATAACAGGCTGATACCGCCCAAGAGTTCATATCGACGGCGGTGTTTGGCACCTCGATGTCGGCTCATCACATCCTGGGGCTGAAGCCGGTCCCAAGGGTATGGCTGTTCGCCATTTAAAGTGGTACGCGAGCTGGGTTTAGAACGTCGTGAGACAGTTCGGTCCCTATCTGCCGTGGACGTTTGAGATTTGAGAGGGGCTGCTCCTAGTACGAGAGGACCGGAGTGGACGAACCTCTGGTGTTCCGGTTGTCACGCCAGTGGCATTGCCGGGTAGCTATGTTCGGGAAAGATAACCGCTGAAAGCATCTAAGCGGGAAACTTGCCTCAAGATGAGATCTCACTGGAACCTTGAGTTCCCTGAAGGGCCGTCGAAGACTACGACGTTGATAGGTTGGGTGTGTAAGCGCTGTGAGGCGTTGAGCTAACCAATACTAATTGCCCGTGAGGCTTGACCATATAACACCCAAGCAATTTGCTTGCTTCGAGCTGAAAAGCGAAAGAGCACCAGATTGCGGTGTGTGAAGACGCAATGAACCGAAAGTTCGAAGTTCACAAAACACCGAAAGCTGTCACATACCCAATTTGCTGAAGCGAGACCATCTGGTCACGAGTCAGTACCCGAATTTCTTGACGACCATAGAGCGTTGGAACCACCTGATCCCATCCCGAACTCAGCAGTGAAACGATGCATCGCCGATGGTAGTGTGGGGTTTCCCCATGTGAGAGTAGGTCATCGTCAAGATTAAATTCCGAAACCCCAATTGCGAAAGCAGTTGGGGTTTTGTTTTGTCCGCAGGAAAGTTGTTGCCACACATTGACCGGCCCCAACCGTCGCAAGGGCTGCCATTGGGAAAATTCCTTCTGAAATGACCGGGCAGTTTTTGGTATGGTGCAGCTCGTTTTTTAACGGACTGATGTCATGCCCACGGATCGGCACTCATTTATGTCAAAGAGTTGCTGTAGAAATGCCTGAACCCATTCCGATCAAGGACCACGAAAAAGAGACGCGTCTGGTCAACAAACGTTTGATCGCCTGCGCCTTGTTCGTCTTCGCCATCAGCTGCGCCCTGGTCGTGCGCCTGTACATCCTGCAAGTGGTGGAATTCGACTACCACTCCACGATCTCCGAAAACAACCGCGTCCACGTCTTGCCGATCCCGCCGACACGCGGCTTGATCTACGACCGCAATGGCGTGCTGCTCGCCGATAACCGCCCCAGTTTCAACCTGACCATCACCCGCGAACGCGCCACCGACGTCAATCAAGAACTGGACGAGGTCATTAACCTGCTGCACTTGCCTGCAGAAGATCGCACAGTCTTCGATAAAGCCATGAAGCAGTCCCGCCACCCGTTTACGCCGGTGACGCTGTTCTATGAGCTGACGGAAGAGCAAATCGCTGTACTGGCCGTCAACGAGTTCCGACTCCCCGGTCTTGATGTCGAGCCGCAGTTCGTCCGGCACTATCCACTTGGCGCACACTTCGCCCATTCGATCGGCTACGTCGGGCGGATCAACGAAAAAGAATCCAAAAGTCTCGACTCGGTGGAATATCGCGGTACGCAATCCATTGGCAAAACCGGCATCGAACGCTTTTACGAGGCGCAGCTACACGGCCATGTGGGCTACGAAGAAGTGGAGACCAACGCTCAAGGTCGCGTACTCCGTGTGCTCAAGCACACCGACCCGGTTCCGGGTCAGAACATTGTCCTGAGCCTCGACATCAAACTGCAGGAAGCTGCCGAGGCCGCCCTGGGTAATCGTCGTGGTTCCGTGGTAGCGCTCGATCCGTCGACCGGCGAAGTGTTGGCCATGGTCAGCAATCCGAGCTTCGACCCGAATCTGTTCGTCACGGGCATCAGCTCCAAGGAATACTCGGCACTGCGAGACTCGATCGACCGGCCGCTGTTCAACCGCGTACTGCGCGGGCTCTACGCACCGGGTTCGACGATCAAGCCAGAAGTGGCCATTGCCGGCCTCGACGCCGGTGTCGTGACACCGCAGACGCGCGTTTTCGACCCCGGTTATTACCAACTTCCGGACTTCGATCACAAGTACCGCAACTGGAACCACAGCGGCGACGGCTGGGTGGACATGGACGCGGCGATCATGCGTTCCAACGACACCTACTTCTATGACCTGGCCCACAAGCTCGGTATCGATCGCCTGCACGATTACATGGCGATGTTCGGCCTCGGCGAAAAAGTCTCGCTGGACATGTTTGAAGAGTCGCCCGGCCTGATGCCATCGCAGGCGTGGAAGCGCGCGACTCGCCGTCAAGCCTGGTTCCCGGGTGAAACGGTCATCCTTGGCATCGGTCAGGGCTACATGCAGGTCACGCCGCTGCAACTGGCTCAGGCCACGGCATTGATCGCCAACAAAGGTGTTTGGAATCGTCCGCACCTGGCCAAGACCGTTGATGGCGTCGCCCCGGTCGACGAGCATCCGATGCCGAACATTCTGCTCAAGGATCCGCGCGACTGGGAGCAGGTTAACCACGGCATGCAAATGGTGATGCACGATGCGCGAGGCATTGCGCGTGCGGCCGCTGCCGGTGCGCAGTATCGCATCGCTGGCAAGAGTGGTACGGCACAAGTCGTGGCGATCAAGCAGGGCGAGCGTTACAACCGCGAGAAGACCCTCGAGCGTCATCGCGACAACGCCTTGTTCGTCGGTTTCGCTCCGGCGGAGCATCCGAAAATCGCAATTTCGGTCATGATCGAAAACGGCGAGGCCGGTGGTCGTGTTGCAGGCCCAGTGGTGCGGCAGATCATGGACGCCTGGCTACTCGATCAGGACGGTCACCTCAAGCCGCAATACGCCGCGCCGTCGAAAGCGCAGGGTGACCCGCACGTTTAATGGTGAACGGGTGACAGCACGGGCTCAAGCGAGCAGAGCCTGTGCTAAAAACTGTCGAGAGATACCATTTCGAGCTGCTCGCAAAGATGCTCCCGAAGGCCCCTGCCAATTCAGCTTCCAGGCACTGGGCAGCTCATGTCACCTTCCTCACACTTCAAATACCGCTTCAGCGTCTCGACCCGCACCTTGGTCAGCCCGCTCAGGCAACTGCTGTAAACCCATGGATAAACACTCCCGCCCGTCACCCCGGACGACGAAAACTGGCATTCGGCATCACGAAAGCCGACCCACGCCCGTTGTGCACTGACCAACAGCTTTTTGGCGTCCGGGTTGTCCTTCAAGCGCCCGGTGATCTGCTGATAAACCGCGTTCAGATCCTTGTCGGCCGCTTTGAATTCTTGCCCGGCACACTGGTTCATCGTCGCCTGATCGCTGGCATTCTCGCAGTCGACTGCGGCGTAGGCGAGAGGGGTGAACATCAGGGGTATCAGGGGCAGGAGCAAACGTGGGTGCATAGGGATTCTCGCTGTGTCGGAAGTCATTGCCAGCCAGTGTAGCGCCTGAATAAAGGCTATTCAGGTATGCGCAATCTGGATGCTTCGAGCAGACGATCGGCGGTTGCGGCAATTTCCTCGCCGTCATACAGCTTTTCCAGCCAGCGCTCGGGGATACCACGGACACCGTAATAAGCACCGGCCAACTGACCGGTGATCGCGGCGGTCGTATCGGCGTCATCGCCAAGATTGGCGGCTTGCAGGATTGCCGCTTCGAAACTGTCCGTTTGATGAAAGCACCACAAAGCGGCTTCAAGCGACTGCACACAATAACCGCTGCCTTTAATGGTCGCTTGAGTTTTGTTGAGGTAATCCCCGCGAGCGATGGCCGCGACTTTGGGCTGTGAGAAGTTGACGCGCAGCAGTTGGCGCAGTTCTGCCTTGTTCGTACCTTCAAGCGCTCTGGCGATCAGCCCGGCCAGCAATTGGCAGCACTCGATGGCTTCAGGCGCGGCGTGGGTGGTGCGCGAACTGTCGGCGGCAAACGTGTGGACCTGCCGGGCGTCTGGAAAGTAAAACAGCACCACCGGAGCCAGGCGCATCAGCGAACCGTTGCCGGCGCTATGAGGATCGGTAGAGCCAGCGAAGGGTTCAGCGGTTTGTTGATACTGCGTCAGCGCCTGACTGACCGTCATGCCGATATCGAAACACTGACCGGTCGAACTCAGATAACCCCACTGCCACCAGTTGAGGTAGCGGCCCATCTGATCGGCAGCATTGAATCCATTCTTGTTCAGCAGGCTTTCTGCCAGACACAGGGCCATTGAGGTGTCATCGGTCCATTGCCCAGGCTTGAGATGGAACGGGCCGCCACCGACCATATCGGTCATCGGTTGGAATGTTCCCCGTGGTTTGAACTCCACCGTAGTACCGACGGCATCGCCGCACGCCAGACCAAGCAAAGCACCTCGATACCGTTCGGCGAGGGAGGGATGCATGATTCGTCCTTGTTCATTCAAATTCGCTGGAAAAGGTAACAGTTTCGCTGTGAAAGGGCGCCGAGATCCATCGCTGCAGCGGTCAGAAAAATGCGGCTGCATGTTTCCTTTAAGGTGAATGACTGCACCGCTCTGATACAACTTCACATTGGACATGTGGTCATACAAGCCTAGTGTTCAGAACAGGAGGTGACGTATGAAACCAGTACCCAACAGTTTCGAACGCAAGATCACGCTCAAGGCGCCGCGTTCGCATGTCTGGCGTGCGTTGGTCGATGCCGAGGCGTTCGGCCAGTGGTTTGGGGTGGCGCTGGAGGGCCGGCGGTTTATTGCCGGTGAATGGACGCAGGGGCAGGTCACGTATCCGGGTTATGAACATGTGTTGTGGAATGTCCTGATCGAACGGGTCGAGCCGCAACAGTTGTTTTCGTTTCGCTGGCATCCGTATGCGGTCAATCCGAAAATTGACTATTCCCAGGAGCCGACCACGCTGGTCAAGTTCGAGCTGCAGGATTACGAGGACGGCACCTTGCTGAAGGTATCTGAATCGGGCTTCGCGCACATTCCCGACATTCGCCAGAAAGAGGCCTATTACATGGACAGTCGTGGCTGGGAAGAGCAGTTGAGCCGGCTTGAACTGTTTCTTGCCGAGAGCGCCAAGGCCCGCGAGCGTGACGGTGGCTGACATTTTCGAACCTTGGCTCAAGCGCTGGGCACTGCTACCGGATGGCGCGCCGATCATCACGCCCGGCAGCCGTTTGTTGCCGGTACGCCTGAACGACAGGCCGGCGATGCTCAAGGTGGCGCTGGATGTTGACGAGAAGTACGGCAATCGGCTGATGACCTGGTGGGACGGTGATGGTGCTGCGCAAGTGTTGGCGCATCACCAGGATGGTCTGCTGATGGAGCGCGCCATGGGCAGCCGATCGCTGATGCACATGGCAATGAATGGCGAAGACGACGAGGCGAGCCGGATTCTGTGTTCGGCGCTGGCGCGATTGCATGCACCGCGTGAAACGCCACCGCCGCCGCTGGTGGAGTTGTGGCCATGGTTTGCTTCGCTGCGCATCGCGGCTGCACAACATGGCGGTCTCTACGCTCTGAGCCTGCAAACCGCGGAGAACTTGCTCGCCAACCCACAGGATGTCGTGGTGCTGCACGGCGACATGCATCACGACAATGTGCTGGATTTCCAATCGCGTGGCTGGCTGGCCGTTGATCCGAAACGGGTCAAGGGCGAGCGCGGTTTTGATTACGCCAACCTGATTTGCAACCCGGACTTGCCGACAGCCACCGATCCCCAGCGCTTTCGCCGGCAGCTGGATGTGATTGTCGAGGCTGCCGGACTTGATCGACGCAGGCTGCTGCAATGGGTGCTGGCGTTCGCCGGTTTGTCCGCAGCCTGGTTTTTGGAGGATGACGCGCTGGAACAGGCCTCGGGGCAACTGAAAGTCGCGCAAATCGCGACTGCCATCCTTGGTGCCTGACACAGCTAGGGGTTTTCGGAAGGGTTGCTATGGCGAATGTCTTACACGCACTGGTAGCTTTTACGACTATTGCCGATTGGATCCACTGCGTAATCTACACACATCAACTGAGACACAGGGAGTGTTTCAGGATCAAGGATGATCGACCATTTGCAAGGATCGCTGCCGACAGGGAGTCGATAATGGTCTTGGGAAAAACCCGCTTCGGCGGGTTTTTTTTCGCCTGCATGTAGGAGCTGCCGCAGGCTGCGATCTTTTGATTTTGCTTTTAAAAGCCAAAGGTCAAAAGATCGCAGCCTGCGGCAGCTCCTACACTGGTTTGTGAGTTACGAGGCGATCAACTGCCGCAGGACGTAATGCAAAATCCCGCCCGACTTGAAGTACTCCACCTCATTCAACGTATCGATCCGGCACAGCACCTCGATCTTCTCTTGGCGCCCGTCCTCACGGGTAATCACCAGCGGCAGATTCATCCGCGGTGTCAGCTCGACCCCGGTCAGACCCAGAATCTCAAACGTTTCCTTGCCGGTCAGGTTGAGGCTCTTGCGGTTCTGATCAAGCTTGAACTGCAGCGGCAGCACACCCATGCCCACCAGGTTGGAACGGTGAATCCGCTCGAAGCTTTCGGCGATCACCGCTTTGACCCCCAGCAGATTGGTGCCTTTCGCCGCCCAGTCACGGCTGGAGCCGGTGCCGTACTCTTGCCCGGCAATCACCACCAGTGGCGTTCCCGAAGCCTGGTACTTCATCGCTGCATCGTAGATCGCCAGTTTCTCGCCAGTGGGAATGTAGATCGTGTTGCCACCTTCTTCGCCACCGAGCATTTCATTGCGGATGCGGATATTGGCAAAGGTGCCACGCATCATCACTTCATGATTGCCGCGCCGTGAGCCGTAGGAGTTGAAGTCCCGTGGCTCGACGCCTTTTTCGCGCAGATAACGCCCGGCCGGGCTGTCAGCCTTGATGTTGCCGGCGGGGGAGATGTGATCGGTGGTGACCGAATCACCGAGCAGGGCCAGCACCCGTGCACCTTTGACATCTTGGATTTCCGGCAGCGGCCCGGAAATATCATCGAAAAACGGTGGATGCTGAATGTAGGTCGAATTGTCCTGCCACACATACGTTGCCGCTTGTGGCACCTCGATCGCCTGCCACTGCTCATCCCCGGCAAACACTTCGGCGTATTCCTTGTGGAACATCGCCGTGTTGACCTGACTCACCGCGTCGGCGATCTCTTTACTCGATGGCCAGATATCGCGCAGGTACACCGGGTTGCCTTGCGGGTCCTCGCCCAGCGGTTCGCTGCTGATGTCGCTGCGCACGCTGCCGGCCAGGGCGTAGGCGACCACCAGCGGTGGTGAGGCCAGCCAGTTGGTTTTCACCAGCGGATGTACGCGGCCTTCAAAGTTACGGTTGCCGGATAGCACCGATGCCACGGTCAGGTCGGCTTTCTGGATAGCTTTCTCGATCGGCTCCGGCAGCGGCCCGGAGTTGCCGATGCAGGTGGTGCAGCCGTAACCGACCAGGGAAAAGCCGAGCTGATCAAGATATTGCGTCAGCCCCGCAGCCTTGTAGTAGTCGGTGACCACTTTCGAACCCGGTGCCAGCGAGCTCTTGACCCACGGTTTGCGCGTCAGGCCTTTCTCCACGGCTTTTTTCGCCAGCAGGCCGGCGGCCATCATCACGCTCGGATTGGAGGTGTTGGTGCAAGAGGTGATCGCGGCGATCACTACCGCGCCGTTTTTCAGGCGATAGGTGTGGCCTTCGTATTCGTATTCGGTTTCGCCGACCAGATCGGCATTGCCCACCGCAACGCCGCCACCGCCCTCACTCTCCAGGCGCCCTTCTTCCTTACTGGTGGGTTTGAATTGCAGATCGATGAAGTCGCTGAAGGCTTGCGGAACATTCGGCAGCGAGACGCGATCCTGCGGGCGCTTTGGCCCTGCAAGGCTGGCTTCGACGCTGCCCATGTCCAGCGCGAGGCTGTCGGTAAATACCGGCTCTTGACCGGGCAGACGCCACAAGCCTTGAGCCTTGGTGTACGCCTCGACCAGTTTCACCACTTCCGGCGGTCGGCCGGACAGGCGCAAATATTCCAGAGTCACGTCATCGACCGGGAAGAAGCCGCACGTCGCGCCATATTCCGGGGCCATGTTGGCGATGGTCGCGCGGTCGGCCAGCGGTAGATCAGCGAGACCGTCGCCGTAGAACTCGACGAATTTGCCGACCACGCCTTTCTTGCGCAGCATTTGCGTGACGGTCAGCACCAAGTCGGTGGCGGTGATGCCTTCCTTGAGTTTGCCGGTCAGCTTGAAGCCGATCACTTCCGGAATCAGCATTGACACCGGTTGCCCGAGCATCGCCGCTTCCGCCTCGATCCCGCCGACGCCCCAGCCGAGTACGCCGAGGCCGTTGATCATGGTGGTGTGCGAATCGGTGCCGACCAGCGTGTCCGGGAATGCGTAAGTGCGGCCGTCCTCAACCTTGGTCCACACGGTGCGGCCGAGGTATTCGAGGTTGACCTGATGGCAGATGCCGGTGCCCGGCGGCACCACGCTGAAATTGTCAAAAGCGCTCTGGCCCCAACGCAGGAAGGCGTAACGTTCGCCGTTGCGCTGCATTTCGATGTCGACGTTCTGCTCGAACGCGCTGGCGGTGGCGAACTTGTCGACCATCACCGAGTGGTCGATTACCAGATCCACCGGTGACAACGGATTGATTCGCTGCGGATCGCCGCCGGCCTTGGCCATCGCTGCGCGCATGGCGGCGAGGTCGACCACGGCGGGCACGCCGGTGAAGTCCTGCATCAATACGCGGGCAGGGCGGTACTGGATTTCGCGGTCGGAGCGGCGCTCCTTGAGCCAGGCGGCAATCGCCTTGAGGTCGGCGCCGGTGACCGTTTTTTCGTCTTCCCAGCGCAGCAGGTTTTCCAGCAGGACTTTCAGCGACATGGGCAGCTTGTCGAGATCGCCCAGGCTTTTGGCGGCATCCGGCAAACTGAAATAGTGGTAGGTCTTGTCGTCGATTTGCAGGGTTTTGAGCGTTTTCAGACTATCGAGGGACGGCATTACAATCACTCCTTTGAATCCGCACGGCTACGGATCGGGGGACGAATAGAGCTTTAAACCTAGCCCTGTTTTAGGTAGCTGGCTAATAACTGGACTCTATGAGCGGAACCAAGGTTCCGACATCGGCTATCATGCGCCGGTTTTCGTGACAGGCGTTGCTTCAACGCAAGGCCTGAGCATCGCGCAGCGGCCGAATGATCGCCCGCTGCCCAGGAGTAAGAATGAACACCCTATTCATGCATTGCCGGCCAGGCTTCGAAGGCGAAGTCTGTTCGGAGATTTCCGACCTCGCCGCCCAACTCAACGTGGCCGGCTACGCCAAGGCCAAAGCGGCCACTGCGTGTGCCGAGTTTGTCTGCACCGAAGAAGACGGCGCCGAGCGCCTGATGCGCGGTCAGCGTTTCGCCGAACTGATCTTCCCGCGCCAATGGGCGCGCGGGGTTTTCATCGATCTGCCGGAAACCGATCGTATCAGCGTGATCCTCGCGCACATGGCCGACTTCCCGGTGTGCGGCAGCCTGTGGCTGGAGGTGGTCGACACCAACGACGGTAAGGAACTGTCGAACTTCTGCAAGAAATTCGAAGGCCCGTTGCGCAAGGCGCTGACCGGCGCCGGCAAATTGGTGGATGACGCGAACAAGCCGCGCCTGCTACTGACCTTCAAGAGCGGTCGTGAGGTGTTTCTGGGTATGGCCGATGCCGGTAACTCGGCGATGTGGCCAATGGGCATTCCGCGTCTGAAGTTCCCGCGTGAAGCGCCAAGCCGCTCGACGCTGAAACTGGAAGAGGCCTGGCACCACTTTATCCCGCGTGATCAGTGGGAAGATCGTCTGCACAGCGACATGACCGGTGTTGACCTCGGCGCCGCGCCGGGCGGCTGGACCTGGCAACTGGTCAATCGCGGCATGCTGGTGACTGCCATCGACAACGGTCCGATGGCCGAAAGCCTGATGGACACCGGTCTGGTTCAGCATTTGATGGCCGACGGTTTCACCTTCAAGCCCAAGCAACCGGTGGACTGGATGGTCTGCGACATCGTCGAGAAACCGGCGCGTAACGCCGCGATGCTGGAAGAGTGGATCGGCGAGGGGCATTGCCGCGAGGCAGTGGTCAACCTGAAGTTGCCGATGAAGCAGCGTTACGCCGAAGTGAAGCGCTTGCTCGAGCGCATTGCCGATGGTTTCAAGGCGCGCGGGATCAAGGTCGATATCGGTTGCAAACAGCTGTATCACGACCGCGAGGAAGTAACCTGCCACTTGCGTCGTCACGACACCAAGAAGCCCAAATCACGCTGACACAACACATAACCCCTGTAGGAGCTGCCGCAGGCTGCGATCTTTTGATCTTAAAAAGCAAAGATCGCAGCCTGCGGCAGCTCCTACACAGGGTGTGGCGTAACTCCACAGATGACCGAATACCCGGCAATGCGCGACAATGCCGGCCAGTTTCAGGAGTGAATCATGAGTGAAATGATCGATACCCCGGTCGACGGCACCCTCGACGCCACCGGCCTCAATTGTCCGGAACCGGTGATGATGCTGCACCAGCACATCCGTGATCTGGTGCCCGGCGGCCTGCTCAAGGTGATCGCCACCGACCCCTCGACCAAACGCGATATCCCCAAGTTCTGCGTGTTTCTCGACCATGAACTGGTGAGCCAGCACGAAGAGGCCGGTACTTACCTGTACTGGATCCGCAAGAAACACGCGTAACAGCGGCTACACCCAAAACAATTGTGGGAGCCAGCCTGCTGGCGATAGCGGTAGTCGATTCAACATTGCTGTTGACTGACTGTCCGCCATCGCCAGCAGGCTGGCTCCCACATTTTTTTGTCTTGCGTTAGGGGCTCAACCTGCCGAGCGACTGATCCGAATACGCTTGCGCGCACTGCGCGTCAGGCGGATCGACAGCATCAGCGCCGCACAGCTCAGGCCAACGATCAGACCTTGCCACAAGCCGCTCGGGCCGCGTGGCTCACCGAGCCAGTCGGTCAGGCCGAGGGCGTAACCCACCGGCAAACCAATGCCCCAATAGGCAAACAGGGTCAGGATCATCGTCACCCGCGTGTCCTGATAGCCACGCAGCGCGCCTGCAGCGGTGACCTGGATCGCGTCGGAAAACTGAAACAGCGCCGAATACACAATCAGCATCGCCGCAATGTGAATCACCGTCGGGTCAGCGGTGTAGATCGCCGCAATCGGCTCACGCAGCATCAGCATCATGCTCGCCGACAGGCAGGCGTAGGCCAGCGCGGTGCCCATGCCGACGCCCGCGGCAAAGCGTGCTTCACGTGGCTCTTCGCGGCCCAATGCCTGACCGACGCGCACGGTAACGGCCATGCCCAGCGAGTAGGGAATCATGAACACCAGCGAGCTGACGTTGAGTGCAATCTGGTGCCCGGCCACTACGGTGGCGCCAAGGCTGCCGATCAACAGGGCGATCACGGCAAAAATGCTCGACTCGGCGAACACGGCGATGCCGATTGGCAGGCCAATCGTCAACAGACGCTTGATCACCGCCCATTGTGGCCAGTCGAAACGGCTGAAGATTTCGCTCGAACGATAGGCCGGCGCCCAGCGTTCATAACCGGCCAGCCCCAGTGCCATCACCCACATCACGATGGCCGTGGCCCAACCGCAACCGACGCCGCCCATCGCCGGCACACCGAAGTGGCCATAGATGAAGATGTAGTTCAGCGGAATGTTCAGCGCCAGACCGCACAGGCCCAGCACCATGGCCGGGCGGGTACGACCGATGCCGTCACTGGTGCAGCGCAGCACGTGATAGAACGCCACTGCCGGCAAGCCGCTGGCGATGCCATGCAGGTATTGCATGCACGGGCCGATCAGCTCGGGATCGACGTTCATCAAATGCAGCACCGGCTCGGCGGCCACCAGCATGGCGGTGGCGATCAGTCCGACCACCAGCGCCAGCCACAGCGCCTGCCGCACTAGCGGGCCGATTTCGCTATGGGTACCGGCGCCGAAACGTTGGGCGACTTTCGGTGTGGTTGCCAGCAGAGTGCCGGTCATCAGCAGGAACACCGGCACCCAGATCGAGTTGCCCAGTGCCACGGCGGCCAGATCCTTCGGCCCGACGCGGCCAGCCATTACCGCATCGACGAAGCCCATGGCCGTGGTCGCCAGTTGCGCGATGATGATCGGCAACGCCAGGGCGAGCAGGTTCTTGAACTCCAGGCGAATCCGCGCGGGGCGGGTGAGGGAGACGGCGACAGGTTGATCAGTTACAGAATTCACGGGCAAAACGTCCACAGGTGTTGATGCGCAAGGCGCCGCATTCTACGCCGCTGACGCCTTGGTCAGGAAAAATCCTCTGTTGCGGATTTGTAAGCGCAAAGCTTGCTGGCCCGGCGACCGATCTGCACCTAAACTGCCGATCCGCCAAAGGAGCCCGCCATGCTGATTGTTGCCGACGAAAATATCCCGCTGCTCGATGCCTTTTTTGCCGGTTTCGGCGAAATCCGTCGGGTGCCGGGCCGTTCCATCGACCGAGCGACGGTCGAGCAGGCCGACGTGTTACTCGTGCGCTCGGTGACCAAGGTCAACCGCGCGTTGCTGGAGGGCAGCAAGGTGCGCTTCGTCGGCACCTGCACCATCGGGACTGATCATCTGGATCTCGACTACTTCAATGAGGCCGGCATCACCTGGTCGAGTGCACCCGGCTGCAATGCCCGGGGCGTGGTCGATTACGTGCTGGGCAGTCTGATGACCCTCGCCGAAATCGAAGGTGTCGATCTCACCCAGCGGACTTACGGTGTCGTTGGCGCCGGTGAGGTGGGAGGGCGCCTGATCAAGGTTCTGAAAGGGTTGGGCTGGAACGTCAAAGTCTGCGATCCGCCGCGTCAGGCTGCCGAGGGCGGCGATTACGTGAGCCTGGAGCAAATCATCGAGCAATGCGACGTGATCAGTCTGCATACGCCGCTCACACGCAGTGGCACCGGTGCGACCTGGCATTTGTTTGATCAGCAGCGTTTGCAGCAACTCAAGCCCGGTGCGTGGCTGATCAACGCGGCGCGGGGTCCGGTGGTGGATAACGCCGCGCTGCGCGAAGTGCTGCTGGAGCGTGAAGACCTGCAAGCCGTCCTCGATGTCTGGGAGGCCGAGCCTGAGGTTGACGTGACGCTGGCCGAACTTTGCGTACTGGCCACGCCGCACATTGCCGGTTACAGCCTCGACGGGAAACAGCGCGGAACGGCGCAGATTTATCAGGCTTACTGCGCATTCATCGGCCAGCCAGCAAGCATTCAACTCAGTGAGCTGCTGCCGGCGCCGTGGTTGTCGCAAGTGACCCTGCATGGCGACAGCGATCCGGCCTGGGCGCTGGCGATGTTGTGCCGGGGCGTGTACGACCCGCGCCGCGATGATGCGGATTTTCGCCGCAGCCTTGTAGGTAATGTCGGCGAGCAGCGGGCGGCGTTCGATGTGTTGCGCAAACAGTATCCAGTGCGGCGCGAGATTGAAGGGCTGAAGGTGCGGATTGAAGGGGATTCGCCGGCGTTGGCGAGGATTGTGGCGGCGCTGGGGGCGGTGGCTGTCTAGCACCCGAGTTGGCCCCTTCGCGAGCAGGCTCGTTCCCACTGGGGATTCTCAGTGAATGAGAGATCCATGTGGGAGCGAACCTGCTCGCGAAGGTCGCGCCAAAAGTCCACGGATCTGCAGGCAGAAAAAACCCGGCCAAAGGGGCCGGGTCAGGAAGACGGTGGCTTTATCACTTTTGTTCGACAGGCTTGACCAAGCGCTTGTCCAGCTCGCGGCACGCGTCCTGGATCATGTCTTCAGTGATCGGTACTTCACGCCCATCCTTATCGATAATCGAGCAACCCAGAGGTTGGCCGGGCTTGGTGCGGATCACTTCAATCTTGTCTTCGCTGCTGTGTTGCAAGGACATGGCCTGTCTCCTCATCAGGTTGTTTACCCAGATTAAAACCGCCACATGACCAGGCTGTGACAGCGCCTGTCGATCCGTCATGAGCGGCCATTCCAGTCCAACAGAAATGACCGTTCGTCTCAACCTTGACGTTAGACCGATAGCAACTATGGCCTAGTCTTTGGGGGCATATTTAACCTGACTCATTGTGATTTACAGAGTTCCACCCCCAAAGAAGGTTTACGCTAGCCCTTTCATCAACACGGATGTGTACCTGAATGACCCCGAAGCTTTCTTCACGACACCGTCGCGCGCTGCGTCTGACCAGTCGATTTCTGGCCCCTTACCGCTGGCAAGTCATCGCTGCGCTGCTGGCGCTGATCGTCACCGCCGCCGTCACGTTGTCGATGGGGCAGGGGATCAAACTGTTGGTCGACCGTGGCTTCATGACCCAGTCGCCGCACCAGCTCAACCAGAGCATCGGTATCTTCATGCTGATGGTGCTGGGTTTGGCCGTTGGCACTTTTGCCCGGTTCTACTGGGTGTCGTGGATCGGCGAGCGCTGCGTGGCCGACATCCGCCGCGAGGTGTTCAACCATCTGGTCTATCTGCACCCCGGCTTTTACGAGAACAACCGCAGTTCGGAGATCCAGTCGCGGCTGACTGCCGACACGACGCTGTTGCAATCGGTGATCGGCTCGTCGCTGTCGATGTTCCTGCGCAACCTGTTGATGGTGATTGGCGGTGTCATCCTGCTGTTTGTCACCAATGCCAAACTCACCAGCATCGTGGTGATTGCCTTGCCCTTCGTGGTCGCGCCGATCCTGATTTTCGGCCGGCGCGTGCGCAATCTGTCGCGGCTGAGCCAGGACCGGGTCGCCGATATTGGCAGCTACGTGTCGGAAACCCTCGGCCAGATCAAAACCGTGCAGGCCTACAACCACCAGGTCCAGGATGAGCGGCGTTTCGCGACAACGGTCGAAGACGCGTTCGACACCGCGCGCAAACGCATCTTTCAGCGCTCATGGATGATCACCATGGTGATCGTGCTGGTGCTCGGCGCAGTGGCGGTGATGTTGTGGGTCGGTGGCATGGACGTGATCGCCGGGCGCATCACCGGTGGCGAACTGGCTGCGTTTGTCTTTTACAGCCTGATTGTCGGCAGTGCCATTGGCACCTTGAGCGAAGTGATTGGCGAACTGCAGCGCGCGGCCGGAGCCGCCGAGCGCATCGCTGAATTGTTGGGTTCGGAAAATATCATCCAGCCGCCCACCACCGGGCTGGTGACTCTGCCGGAGCGCGTGCGGGGTGAATTGCAATTGCAGGACGTGCGCTTTTCCTACCCATCGCGTCCTGAAAGCTACGCGGTCAATGGCTTGAATCTGACCATTCGGGCCGGCGAGACGCTGGCGCTGGTGGGGCCGTCCGGCGCCGGCAAGTCCACGGTGTATGACTTGCTCTTGCGTTTTTATGACCCGTTGGAAGGACAAATCCTCATCGATGGTGTGCCGCTGACCCGTCTCGACCCGCTGGACCTGCGCCGTCACTTTGCGTTGGTATCGCAGTCACCCGCGCTGTTTTTTGGCAGCGTTGAAGAGAACATTCGTTACGGCAATCCGGGGGCGACGCTGGAGCAGGTCAAGGACGCGGCAAAAATTGCTCATGCTCACGACTTCATCGAGAAAATGCCCAACGGTTACCAGACCCATCTCGGCGATGGTGGACTCGGTCTTTCCGGTGGTCAGCGTCAGCGTCTGGCGATCGCTCGGGCGTTGCTGGTCGACGCACCGATCCTGCTGCTGGACGAAGCCACCAGTGCCCTTGATGCGCAGAGTGAGCATCTGATTCAGGAAGCGCTGCCGAGCCTGATGCAGAACCGCACCACGCTGGTGATCGCGCATCGACTGGCCACAGTTAAAAACGCTGACCGGATTGCGGTGATGGATCAGGGCAAGCTTGTGGCCATCGGTACCCATCAGGAACTGATTGCCAGCAATCCGCTGTATGCGCGGTTGGCGGCGTTGCAGTTCAATGATGGTCACGCGGTGGCTGTGTAGGAGCTGCCGGAGGCTGCGATCTTTTGATGTAAAAATGCCCGCATGAAAATGCGGGCATTTTTGTTTGAATCAGAATCAAAAAGATCGTCCGAACGCGGCCCGAACCTTCGGCAGCTCCTACTTAACCGGCGTTACCGGTTACTGATCATCAAAATACCGCTCATGCCAGTCCACCAGCGGCTGTGGCGAGTTGAGCTTCTGGCCATAGATTACCGAGTACGACAACACGTTCTGCACATACTGGCGGGTTTCATCGAACGGGATGCTTTCCACCCAGACGTCGAAGCTCAGATGATCGGCGCCCCGCAGCCATTGACGCACGCGTCCCGGGCCGGCGTTGTAGGCTGCTGAGGCGAGGACACGGTTGCCGTTGAACTGACTGTGCACCTGGCTCAGGTAAGCGGCGCCAAGCTGGATGTTCTTGTCCGGATCGAGCACCTGCTGCGGTGAGGCCAGCGGGATGCTGAACTTGCGCGCGGTTTCCTTGGCGGTGCCGGGCATCAACTGCATCAGGCCACTGGCGCCGACGCCGGAACGGGCGTCGTCCATGAAGGCGCTTTCCTGACGGGTGATGGCAAACACCCAACTGGAATGCAGGCCACGGACCTTGGCTTCACGCACGAGCGTTTCGCGGTGGGCCATCGGGAAGCGGATATCCAGATCGTCCCAGTATTGCGCCTGACTGATGGTGCGGATCGCCGGGAAATACCATTTCAGGTCGTAAGCGAGTTTGGCCTGGGCAACCATTTCATCGCGATTGAAATGGCGGCTGACGTGATACCACTCGCGACGACCGTCGACGATCTGCCCGCGGGCATGGAATTCCAGCGCGCGGCGTACGCCCGGCGTGTTGCGCACTTTGTTGATCAGCGCCTGGCTCAGCACCAATGGCTTGTTGTTGAGCGAGTAGGGCGACTGCGAGCGGTCAGCGGCGAGGAAACCGTAGAAGTCCCGTTCCCGCGCCAGGTTTTTGTACAGGGTTTGCGCTTGCGGGTTCTGCGGCTGGGCCAGTTCAAGGCTACGCGCCTGCCAGTAGCGCCAGCGGTTGGTGGTGGCCAGGTCTTGCGGGAGACGCTTGGTCAGTTCGTATGCGTCGTCCCAGCGAGCGAGGCGCAGCAATAGGCGCAAACGCCATTCCGAGACGGTGTTGTCGCGCAACTCCGGGTCGTATTTGGTCATCACGTCTAGCGCGCGGCTGTCGAAACGGCGAGCGAGGGTCAGGCCGATTTCCCGGGCAATCGCGACTTTTTCGTCACGGGAGAAATGCATGCTGCTGGCGTAACCGTCGAGCAGGGCCATGGCCTTGTCCGGATCCTGACGTGCCAGTCGGCGCAGGCCGAGGCTGACCACATCGGACATCGGCTCATCGGCCGGGGTGAAGCGCGAAGGCTGATTCAGCAACTCCGGTTTTTGCGCCACATCCACCAGCAAACGACCGCGTGGGGCGAGGGTGGTCAGGCCGTTGACCAGGCTGTTGGCCAGTGGATAGTTGCGTGTCTGCGCGGCGAGTTTGGTGCGCTCCCAGCGTTTTTGTTCGGTGAGCTGGCCGTCGGCGGCCCAGATGCCGAACAGCGCGTCACACGCGGCGGGTTGCGATTTGCCGGTCAGCCACAGTTTGTCAGCGTTGGCGTAACCCTCGGCCTTGTGTCCGCTGCTGATCTGGTACTGCGCATTCAGGCAGTCCAGTTCAGTGAAATTGAGTTTCGGGTCGTAATATTTAACGAAGGTTGCCCAGTCGCCACGGTCGGCGAGCCAGCGCAACCAGCGCAGTTTCATCCAGTTGGCCTGGGGCAGGTCGCCGTGTTCGGCGAGGAACTTCTCGATTTCCGCATTGCTCGCGGTTTTCAACCGCGCGGTCAGTTCGTCGTAGGCCAGGTACGGTTCCAGCGGGTAATCGGCCAAGGCCTGGCTGTAACGGAAATACGGGCCGGTATCGCCCTTGGCCAGGGCGCGCTTGGCTTCATCGTAATACTGACGTTGGGTGGACAGGTCCACCGCCTGGGCGGATTGAGCGGCAGCGGCGGTAAGTAGCAAGCAGGACAAGACACTGAAAAGGCGACTGCGCATGAGACATCCGGGCAGAGAAATCATGACAAGTGCCGACCTCGATCAGCACTGAATTGTCTGTAGCTTAGCCTTTTGCCAGCAAGCGGCGAAAGCTTTGCGGGCCTCGCAGCACAAGTTCGCAACAATTGTTATGCAGAGTGCATCGACAGACAAATTGCCGGCCTGCTGAAGCCCTAACTCAGGTAGAATGCGCGCCCGGTTTTTGGAGAAGCTCATGACCCTGCTCAAATTCAGCGATGTGTCCCTTGCGTTCGGCGCTATGCCGTTGTTGGACAAGGTGTCCTGGCAGATCGCCCGTGGTGAGCGGGTGTGCATCATCGGCCGCAACGGCACTGGCAAGTCCAGCATGATGAAACTGGTCAAGGGCGACCAGAAGCCCGATGACGGCTCGGTGTGGCGTGCCCCCGGTCTGAAAATCGGCGAATTGCCGCAAGAACTGCCGGTGGCCGACGAGCGGACCGTATTCGATGTGGTGGCTGAAGGCCTCGACGGCGTCGGTGCGTTGCTCGCCGAATACCATCACCTGAGCCAGAACATTGTCACCGACGCCGATCTGGACAAGCTGATGCACGTTCAGCACGACCTCGAAGCCCGTGATGGCTGGCGCTTGCAGACCCTCGTCGACAGCACCCTGAGCCGCCTGCAACTGCCGGCCGACAAGACCCTCGCCGAACTGTCCGGCGGCTGGCGTCGTCGCGTGTTGCTGGCGCAGGCGCTGGTGTCCGAGCCGGATCTGCTGCTGCTCGACGAACCGACCAACCACCTGGACATCGGTGCGATTGCCTGGCTCGAAGAAGCCCTGAAAGATTTCCAGGGCGCCGTGCTGTTCATCACGCACGACCGTTCCTTCCTGCAAAACCTGGCCACGCGCATCCTCGAACTGGATCGTGGCGGCCTGATCGACTGGAACGGCGACTACGCCAGTTTCCTCGTGCACAAAGAAGCCGCGCTGGCCGCTGAAGAAACTGCCAACGCGCTGTTCGATAAGCGTCTGGCCCAGGAAGAAGTGTGGATCCGTCAAGGCATCAAGGCCCGGCGTACCCGTAACGAAGGTCGCGTCCGCGCCCTGAAAGCCCTGCGCGTTGAGCGCAGCGAGCGTCGTGAGCGCACCGGCAAGGCCAACATTCAACTGGAAACCGCCGACAAGTCCGGCAAGCAGGTGATGGTGCTCGAAGATGTGAGCTTTGCGCATCCGGGCGGGCCGTTCCTGATCAAGGACTTCTCGATGGTCCTGCAGCGCGGCGACCGTATCGGTCTGCTCGGCGCCAACGGTACCGGCAAGACCACCCTGCTGAAACTGATGCTCAGCGGTCTGCAACCGACCAGCGGCAAAGTGGAAGAGGGCACGCGGATCGACGTGGCCTACTTCGACCAGTTGCGTCATCAGCTGGATCTGGAAAAGACCGTGATCGACAACGTCGCCGAAGGTCGCGACTTCATCGATATCGACGGCCAGAGCCGTCACGTGCTGAGTTACCTCGGCGACTTCCTGTTCAGCCCGCAGCGTGCTCGTACGCCGGTCAAGGCGCTGTCCGGTGGTGAGCGTGCACGTCTGTTGCTGGCCAAACTGTTCAGCAAGCCGGCGAACCTGCTGGTCCTCGACGAACCGACCAACGACCTCGACGTGGAAACTCTCGAACTGCTCGAAGAAGTGCTGCTGACCTTCAACGGCACCGTGCTGATGGTCAGCCACGACCGGGCATTCCTCGACAACGTGGTCACCAGCACCCTGGTCTTCGAAGGTGAAGGCAAGGTGCGTGAATACGTCGGCGGCTATCAGGACTGGATCCGTCAGGGCGGCTCACCGCGCCTGTTGGGCGTGACTGAAAGCAAATCGGGCAAGGCTGACCTGAATTCGGCTGTGGTCACCGCTGAGCCTGCTGTGGTTGCTGCGCCTGCCGCTGCAGCCCCGGCTGCCAAGAAAAAGCTGAGCTACAAACTGCAGCGCGAGCTGGAAGCATTGCCGGGCGATATCGACGCCAAGGAACAGCAGATCGCTGCGGTAGAAGCCGAAATGGCTGAAGGCGGTTTCTATCAACGTCCGCCGGCAGAAACGGCCAAGGTGATTGCTTCGCTGGAGCAGTTGCAGGCTGAGCTGGATGCGCTGGTGGAGCGTTGGGCCGAGCTGGATGCCTGATTGATCCGGTAACGAAAAAGCCCGGCCTCATTTGCGTGAGGCCGGGCTTTTTGTAGGAGCTGCCGAAGGATCAGCGTTTGACCAGGTGTACCGCCAATACATCGCATGGCGCGCCGTGCAGTACGTCGTTCGCGGTCGAGCCGAGCAACAGCGCCAGACCATGACGGCCATGGCTGCCGACCACGATCAGATCGCAGGTGTTTTCCTTGGCGAAATGATGGATTTCCTGGCGTGGCTGGCCATAGGTCAGGTGGCAGTTGGCACCTTCAAGTTCTGCATATTTGGCTTTCAAGCGCTCAAGTCGTTCCTTGGCCTGATCGAACTGCTGCTGTTGCAGTTGTGACAGATCCATCGGCACGTCGCCGCCGAACGCCATGGCCATCGGTTCGACGATATGCACCAGCGACAGCTTGGCGCCATTGCTCGTCGACAGCTCGCGGGCGCGGTGAATCACAGGGTCGCACTCTTCGGTCAGGTCTACGGCGACCAGGATATGGGTGTAGGGCATGAGGTGCTCCTCGTGACGGTTCGATATTGTTAAGTATGGCTGGTTTCAAGCGTATTGGTTCCAAAGTGACACAATGCGCTCACCAAGAATTGGGAATAGAGATATGACGGTCTGGTTAGTGGTGTCAATCCTGCTGGTGGTTTTAAGTCCCCTGGCGTGGTTACGCCCATCGCGTGCGCAAAGCGGTCGCATCGCGCTGCGCATGGAGGCTCGACGCATGGGGCTGGCCATGCAGCTGGCACCTCAGGAGTGGCCGCACTGGCTGGCACAGGAGCCGCCGAACCCGTGTGCGCAATATCATCGGCCGCGCCGCGGTAAAGAACCTGCCTGCTGGACTTACTGGCAGAAAACACCGGGTGTGTGGGTCAATCAGTGGCAGGAAGTCTGTGAGGACCGTGCGCTGCTCAATCATTTCGAAAAGTTGCCGGGCAACGTCTTCAAGATCGAGGCCGACAAGCAGATGATCGCCTTGTACTGGGGCGAGAAGGGCGAAGCCACGGTTTTGCAGGATATCGACGCGACTCTGAAAGCGCTGGCGTAACGCGCGGACTTTTCGCACTGCAACGGTGTGAAACGTCCGGCAGACGCGCAATAAAAAGCCCGACATGATTCATCGGGCGGGGTGGCCAGGCAGGCCGGAAACCTTTTTTTATGCTGACGGGGTCGGCACATCTCTCGGTAGTCCACCCAGCGTAGCCCTTTAAACAAGGGCTGCCGCGAATTAGGGCGACTTTTCTAACTATTGATTCTATGAATGGCTTCACATGCAGACGCGTGTTGCGGGTCTTCGTCTTACAGAAATGACCGCAAAGTCGCATTTCAACCCGTATTTTGGGCGATTGACAATTGTCGGAAATTCCGTAAAGGTGACGTACCCAAATCAAACGGGCGTATGAATTGAGCGTTTGTCTTACAGACCGCTCCTACAGAATCCCGACTATCGCGTTGGCGGGTGTGCCGGGTGGATTGGCGTTAGCATCGACGAAAAAGCGTCCTGCCGAGCCATTCGCCTGCGTCCGACGTGTACTGTTCAGCTTCCATATCGTGGAGATCAGTTGATGATTTACGAAGGTAAAGCCATCACGGTTAAAGCTCTTGAAAGTGGCATCGTCGAATTGAAATTCGACCTCAAGGGTGAGTCCGTCAACAAGTTCAACCGTCTAACCCTGAACGAACTGCGTCAGGCCGTAGACACCATCAAGGCAGATGCTTCGATCAAGGGCGTGATCGTCAGCAGTGGCAAGGACGTGTTCATCGTCGGCGCCGACATCACCGAATTTGTCGACAACTTCAAGCTGCCGGATGCCGAGCTGGTTGCTGGCAATCTCGAAGCCAACAAGATCTTCAGCGATTTCGAAGACCTCAACGTCCCGACCGTAGCGGCCATCAACGGCATCGCGCTGGGCGGTGGTCTGGAAATGTGCCTGGCGGCTGACTATCGCGTCATGTCGACCAAGGCCAAGATCGGTCTGCCGGAAGTCAAACTGGGCATCTACCCAGGTTTCGGCGGCACCGTGCGTCTGCCGCGTCTGATCGGTGTCGACAACGCCATCGAGTGGATTGCCGCTGGTAAGGAAAACCGCCCTGAAGACGCCCTGAAAGTCAGCGCCGTCGACGCCGTAGTTGCTCCAGAGAAGCTGCAGGAAGCTGCCCTTGAACTGATCAAGCGCGCCATCTCCGGCGAGTTCGACTTCAAGGCCAAGCGTCAGCCGAAACTTGAAAAACTCAAATTGAACGCCATTGAACAGATGATGGCTTTCGAAACCGCCAAAGGTTTCGTCGCCGGTCAAGCTGGCCCGAACTACCCGGCGCCGGTTGAAGCGATCAAGACCATCCAGAAAGCCGCAAACTTCGGTCGTGACAAGGCGCTGGAAGTCGAAGCCGCCGGTTTCGTCAAGCTGGCCAAGACCTCTGCCGCGCAAAGCTTGATCGGTCTGTTCCTGAACGATCAGGAACTGAAGAAAAAGGCCAAGGCCTACGACGAAATCGCCAAAGACGTGAAGCAGGCAGCCGTACTCGGCGCCGGCATCATGGGTGGCGGTATCGCTTATCAGTCGGCTTCCAAAGGTACGCCGATCCTGATGAAGGACATCAACGAGCACGGTATCGAGCAGGGTCTGGCTGAAGCCGCCAAACTGCTGGTTGGCCGCGTTGATAAAGGTCGCATGACCGCTGCGAAAATGGCTGAAGTGCTCAACGGCATTCGTCCGACCCTGTCCTACGGCGACTTCGGTCACGTTGACCTGGTGGTTGAAGCAGTTGTCGAGAACCCGAAGGTCAAGCAAGCCGTGCTGGCTGAAGTCGAAGCGCAGGTCAAAGAGGACACCATCCTCGCGTCCAACACCTCGACCATTTCCATCAGTTTGCTGGCCAAGGCCCTCAAGCGTCCGGAAAACTTCGTCGGCATGCACTTCTTCAACCCGGTGCACATGATGCCGCTGGTGGAAGTGATCCGTGGCGAGAAGTCCAGCGAACTGGCCGTTGCCACCACCGTTGCCTACGCCAAGAAAATGGGCAAGAACCCAATCGTGGTCAATGACTGCCCGGGCTTCCTCGTTAACCGCGTACTGTTCCCGTACTTCGGCGGTTTCGCCAAGCTGGTCAGCGCCGGTGTGGACTTCGTCCGTATCGACAAGGTCATGGAAAAATTCGGCTGGCCGATGGGCCCGGCATACCTGATGGACGTGGTCGGCATCGACACCGGTCACCACGGTCGTGACGTGATGGCTGAAGGTTTCCCGGACCGCATGAAGGATGACCGTCGTTCGGCCATCGACGTGCTGTACGAAGCCAAGCGCCTGGGTCAGAAGAACGGCAAGGGCTTCTACGCCTACGAGGCCGACAAGAAAGGCAAGCAGAAGAAAGTAGCCGATCCATCGGTGCTGGAAGTGCTCAAGCCGATCGTTTACGAGCAGCGCGAAGTCACTGACGAAGACATCATCAACTGGATGATGATCCCGCTGTGCCTGGAAACCGTGCGTTGCCTGGAAGACGGCATCGTTGAAACCGCCGCCGAAGCCGACATGGGTCTGGTCTACGGTATCGGTTTCCCTCCATTCCGTGGCGGTGCGCTGCGCTACATCGATTCGATCGGTGTTGCCGAGTTCGTTGCCCTGGCTGACCAGTACGCTGATTTGGGCGCGCTGTACCACCCGACCGCGAAGCTGCGCGAAATGGCCAAAAACGGCCAGAGCTTCTTCGGTTAAGCGCCCCCAACTAGAGTGAGAGTGAACTTATGAGCTTGAATCCTAGAGACGTCGTGATTGTCGACTTCGGTCGTACTCCGATGGGCCGCTCCAAGGGCGGCATGCACCGCAACACCCGCGCCGAAGACATGTCGGCGCACCTGATCAGCAAATTGCTGGAACGCAACGCCAAGGTCGATCCTGCAGAAGTCGAGGACGTGATCTGGGGCTGTGTGAACCAGACCCTGGAGCAGGGCTGGAACATCGCGCGCATGGCGTCGCTGATGACGCAGATCCCGCACACTTCGGCCGGCCAGACCGTCAGCCGTCTGTGCGGCTCGTCGATGAGCGCGCTGCACACCGCTGCGCAAGCGATCATGACCGGCAACGGTGACGTATTCGTGGTTGGCGGCGTCGAGCATATGGGTCACGTGAGCATGATGCACGGTGTCGATCCGAACCCGCACATGTCGCTGTACGCGGCGAAAGCCTCGGGCATGATGGGCCTGACCGCTGAAATGCTTGGCAAAATGCACGGCATCACTCGCGAGCAGCAGGACGCTTTCGGCGTGCGTTCCCACCAGTTGGCCCACAAGGCAACCGTGGAAGGCAAGTTCAAAGACGAAATCATCCCGATGCAGGGCTACGACGAGAACGGTTTCCTGAAACTGTTCGACTACGACGAAACCATTCGTCCGGAAACCACCCTGGAAAGTCTGGCGGCCCTCAAGCCTGCCTTCAATCCAAAGGGCGGCACCGTGACTGCTGGTACTTCGTCGCAGATCACCGATGGTGCCTCGTGCATGATCGTGATGTCGGCGCAGCGTGCGCAGGACCTGGGTATCCAGCCAATGGCGGTTATCCGTTCGATGGCAGTGGCGGGTGTGGATCCGGCGATCATGGGCTATGGTCCAGTTCCGGCGACACAAAAAGCCCTGAAGCGTGCGGGTCTTGGCATCAACGATATCGACTTCTTCGAACTCAACGAAGCTTTCGCCGCACAGGCCCTGCCAGTGCTGAAAGATTTGAAAGTGCTCGACAAGATGAACGAGAAGGTTAACCTGCACGGCGGCGCGATCGCCCTGGGTCACCCGTTCGGTTGCTCCGGTGCCCGTATTTCCGGCACCTTGCTGAACGTGATGAAGCAGAATAGCGGCACCTTCGGGGTGGCCACTATGTGCATTGGTCTCGGCCAAGGCATCTCCACCGTCTTCGAACGCGTTTAAGCGTCTCGTCGATGGAAGCCGGGGCCAAGTGCCCCGGTTTTTGTTTTTGTGGGTTTATTTTGTTTTTATTTTTGAAAAAATTTGAGTGAGGGCCGAAGCATGCCGATACAACCTGGGCTCTACCAACATTACAAAGGTCCGCAGTACCGCGTATTCAGTGTTGCGCGGCATTCCGAGACCGAAGAAGAAGTGGTCTTTTACCAAGCCCTGTATGGCGATTACGGCTTTTGGGTGCGCCCTCTGAGCATGTTTGTCGAGTCAGTCGAGGTTGACGGCGAGCAGGTGCCACGCTTTGCTTTGGTGCAAGCCGAACCGAGCCTTTTTTCCAAGGCATGAGGCGAGTGCGCACAGAACCCTGTGCTTGACCTCACCTTGTATCAACTATATATAGCGGTGCCGCGTCAGGCGCCAACCGCCTTTCACTTCTAGAATTCAGGAATTTTCTGATCCATGGGCAAATCGCTGGTCATTGTGGAATCCCCGGCTAAGGCCAAGACCATCAACAAGTATCTGGGTAACCAATACGTGGTGAAGTCGAGTATCGGCCATATCCGAGACCTGCCCACCAGCGGTTCGGCTAGCGCCAGCAAAGAGCCAGCCGCCAAGCGCGGCAAGGCTGCCGCGGGCGAAGGTCCGGTGCTCACGCCGAAAGAGAAAGCGCGCAAGCAGCTCGTCTCGCGTATGGGTGTCGATCCCGATCATGGCTGGAAAGCCCAGTACGAGATCCTCCCGGGTAAAGAGAAGGTCATCGAAGAGCTGCGCCGGCTCGCCAAGGATGCTGACACCATCTATCTCGCAACCGACTTGGATCGCGAGGGGGAAGCCATTGCCTGGCATCTGCGCGAAGCCATCGGTGGTGACGACAGCCGCTACAAGCGCGTGGTGTTCAACGAAATCACCAAGAAGGCGATTCAGGAAGCTTTCTCGGAACCGGGTGAGCTGGACATCGATCGCGTCAATGCTCAACAGGCGCGTCGCTTCCTCGACCGTGTTGTGGGTTACATGGTCTCGCCGCTGCTGTGGGCGAAGATTGCCCGTGGCCTGTCTGCCGGTCGTGTGCAATCGGTTGCCGTGAAGCTGGTGGTTGAGCGTGAGCGCGAAATCCGTGCGTTCAATCCGGAAGAGTACTGGGAAGTGCACGCCGATCTCGGCACCACCAAAGGCTCGACCGTGCGTTTCGAAGTAGCTCGCGAGAAAGGCGAAGCTTTCAAGCCGCTCAACGAAGCCCAGGCCATGGCCGCGCTGGAGAAGCTCAAGTCTTCCAGCTACAGCATCGTCAAGCGCGAAGACAAGCCGACCAGCAGCAAGCCTTCGGCGCCGTTCATCACGTCAACCCTGCAACAGGCTGCGAGCAACCGCCTGGGCTTCGGCGTGAAGAAAACCATGATGATGGCCCAGCGTCTGTACGAAGCCGGCTACATCACTTATATGCGTACCGACTCGACCAACCTCTCGGCTGATGCCGTGGCGATGGCGCGTACTTACATCGAAGACGAGTTCGGCAAGAAGTACCTGCCGGAAACGCCGAACGTCTACAGCAGCAAGGAAGGCGCACAAGAGGCTCACGAAGCGATTCGTCCTTCTGACGCCAACACCACGCCAAGCAAGCTGGCGGGTATGGAGCGTGACGCTGAGCGTCTCTATGAGCTGATCTGGCGTCAGTTCCTCGCTTGCCAGATGCTGCCGGCACAATACCTGTCGACCACCGTCAGTGTAGGCGCGGGTGACTTCGAGCTGCGCGCCAAGGGCCGTATCCTCAAGTTTGACGGTTACACCCGCGTCATGCCGCAGATTGCCAAGCCAGGTGACGACGACGTTCTGCCTGACATGGCGCAAGGCGACGTGATGAAACTGATCAAGCTCGATCCGTCGCAGCACTTCACCAAGCCACCGGCCCGTTACTCGGAAGCCAGTCTGGTTAAAGAAATGGAAAAGCGCGGTATCGGTCGTCCTTCGACGTACGCCGCGATCATTTCGACCATTCAGGATCGCGGTTACGTGACCCTGCACAACCGTCGTTTCTACTCGGAAAAGATGGGCGACATCGTCACCGAGCGTCTGTCGGAAAGCTTCTCGAACCTGATGGACTACGGTTTTACCGCCGGCATGGAAGAGAATCTCGATGACGTGGCGCAGGGCGAGCGCGACTGGAAAAACGTACTGGACGAGTTCTACGGCGATTTCAAAAAGAAACTCGAAGTAGCCGAAAACCCGGACAGCGGCATGCGTGCCAACCAGCCGGTCATGACCGATATTCCGTGCACCACTTGTGGTCGTCCGATGCAGATCCGTACCGCCTCGACCGGTGTGTTCCTCGGTTGCTCGGGCTACAGCCTGCCGCCGAAAGAACGCTGCAAGGCCACGGTCAACCTGGTGCCGGGCGATGAAATTGCCGCGGACGACGAGGGTGAGTCCGAGTCGCTGGTCCTGCGTGGCAAGCATCGTTGCCCGATCTGCAGTACGGCGATGGACGCTTACCTGCTCGACGAGAAGCGTAAGCTGCACATCTGCGGTAACAACCCGGATTGCGCCGGCTATGAAATCGAAGAAGGCAGCTATCGCATCAAGGGCTACGAAGGTCCGAGCCTGGAATGCGACAAGTGCGGCAGCGAGATGCAGCTCAAGACTGGCCGTTTCGGCAAGTTTTTCGGTTGCACCAACCCGACCTGCAAGAACACCCGCAAACTGCTGAAGAGCGGTGACGCGGCGCCGCCGAAGATGGACCCGGTGAAGATGCCTGAGCTGAAATGCGAAAAGGTCAACGACACCTACATCCTGCGCGACGGTGCGTCCGGTCTGTTCCTGGCGGCCAGCCAGTTCCCGAAAAACCGCGAGACCCGTGCTCCGCTGGTGATCGAGATTCTGCCGCACAAGGATGAGATCGATCCGAAGTACCACTTCCTGTGCGAAGCGCCGCAGAAGGATCCTGATGGTCTGCCAGCGGTGATCCGCTACAGCCGCAAGACCAAGGAGCAATACGTGCAGACCGAAGTCGACGGCAAGCCTACCGGTTGGAAGGCTTACTACGACGGGGGCAAGTGGACGGTTGAAGACAAGCGTACGAAGGCCAAGGCTGAGTAAGCATTAGCCTGAAACTGAAAGGCCGCATGAGCACCCTCGGGTTTTCATGCGGCCTTTTTGTTTTGTACTTGCGGTGTTATCGGCTGATCCACGACACTGTCCGGCCCGTGTGAAGCAATTATTTCGTAGTGGAGACTGCCGTCATGGCCCACGAACTCTATACCCGCACCAACCAGAAGATCTATTTCGCCGGCCTGTCGCTCGAAGCTCTGGCTCGTGCTGAAGAAGGGCGTGCGATGAATTCGCTGGCGTTGATTCAGGCTGGGCGTGAATCGGCGTTGTTTCACCTGTATGGCGCCTTGCTGGGGCTCTGTCATGAGATCGCTGGTTTCTATCGTCTGCCGCAGGCCAATGCACCGCGCGCCGAGATGCTGCTAACGCGCGAAGTCCTCGAGTCGATCGCGATTCCAGAGTTGGCCGAGATGGTCGAACTCGCGGGTAACTCTGAAACCTGGCTGGCAAAACTGCTGGCTGCGCACTCGGCGCTGTTTCAGCCGCCACGGGTGCCACACAAGCCCAAAGGGGATGTGACGCAACCGCTGATTCAGGCGATTAACCTGGATGAAGAGGAGGCGCCAGAAGAGTTGAGTCGAGAGGAGCTGGAGAGCTGGCGGCAGAATCTGAAAGGCTTGGCGATTCGCTTTCGCGAAGGCTTGAACGAGTGCTGAGGACGATTGACACGGTGGCAATCTGAAACATGCTGCTGGTCAAGATCTCGAGCGAAGCCTGAATGATGTCTATATAATCCCTGCCTTTCGTGGAGAACAGACCTTTATGCCAACGTCCTTTCTAGAAATTGTCGAGTTACCAGACGGCCGAATCGAGCTGCGCAGGGCTGAGGACGAGGGTTCTTTGGTGACGCTGGATTTCTCCGAGGATGCCAAGGCGTTCCTGCAAGGTCAGCATGTGGAAATCGCCAAAGCGATGTTGAGCGTCGGCGTGCAGATGGCCGGTCGAATGGTCGAAGGCGAGTTTGATAAGGAAGAGGGGCCGCGGGTTCTTCATTGATCCCCGCCTTTCTGCTTTTTGACGTGACCGCTTCAGATCGGCTTCTCTGTCCCTGGAGAAGCCCTGCGCTTCACACAGCGCGTATACCAACCATCAACCCAAACGAATGTTCAGGCTCTGAGCTTCGCCCGTGCGTGCGGCGCTGATCAGTTGTTGCCGCGAGTTGGCGTTTAGCGGATTGAGCCAGGTGACCACAGTGTGACTGCGACCCAGCCGTAGAGCTTCGCACGCCAGTTGCTGAGCGCTTTGGGCGCCCCGTGGTTGCAGTAGCAGAATACGTTCGCGGTTCAGGCCGGCATCCCGCAGCCAGGTCTGGGTCAGGCTGGCAGGTGGTGCGATCAATGTCAGCCAGCGCGCGTCCTGGTCTTCACTGAGCTCGCGAAGAATCGGGGCGAGCAGGCTCAGGCAGTTCCCGGCAGCACCACGCAGTGACAGCTCACTGAATACTTCGGGTTCGGCATTCCAGGGGCGTTCGACCACGTCTTTCAGGATCGGCGCCATCGGTTGCGCCAGAAACGCTTCGAATAAAGGCAGTTGTGTTTGCTGAGGGGTGTGTGGGAACTGCATAAAGCCTCCAATTAGCGGCGGATGACGCCGACACTCAAGCCTTCGATCACCAGTTCCTGATCTTTCAGGTCGACTTCGATAGGGGCGAACTCGGGGTTTTCGGCAATCAGCCAGACCTTGCTGCCTTCACGCTTGAAGCGTTTGACCGTCACTTCGTCGCCGATACGGGCAACGACGACCTGGCCATTACGTGCTTCGCGGGTGGTGTGCACGGCGAGGAGGTCACCGTCGAAAATGCCGATGTCCTTCATGCTCATGCCATGTACGCGCAAAAGATAGTCGGCGCGCGGATGGAAGAAGGCCGGGTTGATATTGCAGGACTCTTCGATGTGCTGCTGGGCGAGGATCGGCGCGCCGGCAGCAACCCGACCAATGATTGGCAGGGTAGAGTCGTCGGCCTTGGCTTCAAAGCCGGGTATGCGAATACCGCGAGAAGCGCCCGGTGTCATCTCGATGGCGCCTTTTCGGGCCAGTGCCTTGAGATGCTCTTCAGCCGCGTTCGGCGACTTGAAGCCCAGTTCCTGAGCGATTTCCGCACGGGTTGGCGGGTAGCCGTTGTCTTCTAGGCAGCGTTTGATAAAGGCCAGAATCTCGGCTTGGCGTGGCGTCAGCTTTAGCATATTGATCGCTCTGTCTTTTTATACAGTGACTGGGATTATATACAGTGAAGCGTCCTTGGCAATGCCCGTTTTTTTGCAGGCCGCCGGACGGTCAACAGGCTTGCTTATTAATGCATCGGTCTTGTGTGGTTAAATAGCTGACCGACCATTCCCAAAACGAACCGGCAGGCTTGACAAGGCACAGGCTGAAACGTATGTTTCAAACAAGTGTTTGTCAGGCGGAGTAGCCATGGCCCAGTCGGAAACCGTTGAACGCATTCTTGATGCTGCCGAGCAGTTGTTCGCGGAGAAAGGTTTCGCCGAAACCTCATTGCGTTTGATCACCAGCAAGGCCGGCGTCAACCTGGCAGCGGTGAACTATCACTTCGGCTCGAAAAAAGCGCTGATTCAAGCGGTTTTCTCGCGCTTCCTCGGCCCGTTCTGCATCAGCCTCGACAAAGAGCTGGAGCGACGTCAGGCCAAGCCTGAAAACAAGCCGACGCTTGAAGATCTGCTGGAAATCCTCGTCGAGCAAGCCCTCGTGGTCCAGCCGCGCAGTGGTAACGACCTGTCGATCTTCATGCGTCTGCTCGGCCTCGCGTTCAGCCAGAGCCAGGGCCACTTGCGCCGTTATCTGGAAGACATGTACGGCAAGGTGTTCCGTCGCTACATGCTGCTGGTCAATGAGGCTGCGCCACGCATTCCACCGATCGAGCTGTTCTGGCGTGTGCACTTCATGCTCGGCGCTGCGGCGTTCAGCATGTCTGGCATCAAGGCGTTGCGCGCGATCGCCGAGACCGATTTCGGCGTCAACACCTCCATTGAGCAAGTGATGCGCCTGATGGTGCCGTTCCTCGCTGCGGGCATGCGCGCCGAAACCGGCGTCACCGACGCCGCCATGGCCACAGCACAACTGCGTCCGCGCAGCAAATCAACGCCGGTCGCCGCCAAGGTTTAACCGCGCACGGGTGGGCGCGGCAGCTTGTATCCGCTAAGCTAGCCGCCCATGCCGACTCTCGTTCTGAACCCGAAATCCATAGAAATTGCCGACCTGCCGAGCATTGCTCACGGTAGCGATTTGCTGTGGATCGGGTTTTTCGTTTTCAAGGAATTTCTATGACTGCTGGCCTGCAAGGCTCGTTGATGGTGGACGTCGCCGGTACCTGGCTGACGGCCGAAGATCGCCAATTGTTGCGTCAGCCCGAAGTGGGTGGCCTGATCATTTTCGCGCGCAACATTGAGCATCCGCGTCAGGTGCGTGAATTGAGTGCGGCGATCCGCGCGGTTCGCCCTGATCTGTTGCTGGCAGTGGATCAAGAGGGTGGTCGTGTACAGCGCCTGCGGCAGGGCTTCGTCCGTCTGCCGGCCATGCGTGCCATCGCCGACAATCCGAATGCCGAATACCTCGCCGAGCAATGTGGCTGGATCATGGCCACGGAAGTACTGGCGGTCGGACTGGACCTCAGCTTCGCCCCGGTGCTCGATCTCGATTATCAACGCAGCGCCGTGGTCGGCACCCGTGCGTTCGAGGGTGACCCAGAGCGTGCTGCGTTGCTGGCGGGGGCGTTCATTCGCGGCATGAACAGTGCTGGAATGGCCGCTACCGGCAAGCACTTCCCGGGCCACGGCTGGGCCGAAGCCGATTCCCATGTGGCGATCCCGAATGACGAGCGCAGCCTCGACGAGATCCGCGCCAACGACCTTGTACCCTTCGCCAAACTCAGCAAACAACTGGCCGCTGTGATGCCGGCCCACGTTATCTACCCGCAAGTCGACTCGCAGCCTGCCGGCTTTTCGCGGCGCTGGTTGCAGGACATTCTGCGCGGCGAATTGCAGTTCGATGGCGTGATCTTCAGCGACGATCTGTCGATGGCTGGAGCCCACGTGGTCGGCGACGCCGCCAGTCGCATCGAGGCGGCGCTGACTGCTGGCTGCGACATGGGCCTGGTGTGCAACGACCGCGCTGCTGCTGAGCTGGCCCTCAGTGCCGCGCAACGCATGAAGGTCAAGCCATCCGCGCGCATCGCGCGTATGCGCGGCCAGGCGTTCGCCAGTACCGATTACCGTCAGGATCCGCGCTGGCTCACCGCAATCGGCGCGCTCAAAGACGCTCAACTGATCGATTAAGGATTTCTGCTATGACGGTTTACGCAATCATCGGTGGCACCGGCCTGACCCAGCTCGAAGGCTTGACTATTCGCCAATCGCTGGCAGTGGACACGCCCTACGGTGCGCCATCGGCCGAGGTGCAGATCGGCGAGTACGCCGGCAAGGAAGTACTGTTCCTCGCCCGTCACGGCCACCCACATCGCTTTCCGCCGCACAAGGTTAACTACCGCGCCAACCTCTGGGCGTTGAAGCAGGCCGGTGCCGAAGCGATCATCGCCGTTAACGCGGTGGGCGGTATTCACCCGGCGATGGGCACTGGGCATTTCTGCGTGCCGCACCAGATCGTCGACTACACCAGCGGGCGTGAGCACACTTTTTTTGCCGATGATCTGGAGCACGTCACCCACATCGACTTCAGCTTCCCCTACAGCGAGCCACTGCGCCAGCAATTGATTGCGGCGGTGGCTGCCGAAGGTTGCGAGTACAGCGATCAAGGCGTGTATGCCTGTACTCAGGGTCCGCGTCTGGAAACCGTGGCGGAGATCGTGCGTCTGGAGCGCGATGGCTGCGACATCGTTGGCATGACCGGCATGCCGGAAGCGGCGCTGGCGCGTGAGCTGGATCTGGATTACGCCTGCCTGGCGCTGGTGGTGAATCCGGCGGCGGGCAAGACCACCGAAGTGATCACCATGGCCGAAATCGAGCAGGCGCTGCATGACGGCATGGGCAAGGTGAAGTCGGCGTTGGCGCGAGTGCTCAAGGGCTGAGGCTGACCGAGACCGGGTTGGCTCCATCGCTGGCTTGCCAGCTCCCACAGGTATCGAGTTGAAACACAGTTTTGTGTACGACTCATAACCCTGTGGGAGCTGGCTTTCCAGCAATAACTTCCTGACTGACACCGAAAAACTCAACGCTTGTCGAGCTTGTCCGGCAACGGCGCAAACAGCGCTTCAATATCATCACTCTGCAACTTCCAGTCCCCGGCCTTGCGCCCATCCAGCACGCCTGCCGCCAAGTCGGATTTTTCCTTTTGCAGGTGTTGAATCTTCTCTTCCACGGTGCCCCGGGCAATCATCTTGTAGACGAATACCGGTTTCTCCTGGCCGATTCGATACGCGCGATCCGTCGCCTGATTCTCGGTCGCCGGGTTCCACCACGGGTCGTAGTGAATCACCGTATCCGCCTCGGTCAGGTTCAAGCCGACACCGCCAGCCTTCAGGCTGATCAGAAAGATCTGACGCTTGCCGCTCTGGAATTCCTTCACCGGCGTACGCCGATCCCGAGTCTGGCCGGTCAGCAGTGCGTAGGCGACATTGCGTTTTTTCAGCTCGTCCTCGATCAATGACAGCATCGAGGTGAATTGCGAAAACAGCAGAATCCGCCGACCTTCCTCAAACAGCTCTTCGAGCATTTCCATCAAGCTGTCGAGTTTGCCCGAAGTGCTGCCGCGAGCGGGCAGGGTGGCGTCATTGACCAGGCGCAGATCGCAGCAGACCTGACGCAGTTTGAGCAGTGCCTCAAGAATGATGATCTGGCTGCGCGCCACGCCTTTGCGGGTGATCTCGTCGCGGACCTTCTTGTCCATCGCCAGGCGCATGGTTTCATACACATCGCGCTGCGCTTCGTTGAGATCGACCCAATGGATGATCTCGGTTTTCGGCGGCAACTCGGTAGCCACTTGTTCCTTGGTGCGGCGCAGCAGAAACGGTTTTATCCGACCGTTCAGGTGTTGAAGTCTGACTTCGCTGCCGCGCTTTTCAATCGGCACGCGGTAATCGGCGTTGAAGCTTTTTACGTCGCCGAGCCAGCCCGGCAGCAGGAAGTGAAACAGCGACCACAGCTCGCCCAGGTGGTTTTCCAGCGGCGTACCGCTGAGACACAAGCGCTGGCGCGCATTCAGCTCGCGCGCCGCTTGTGCGGCTTTGCTGTTCGGGTTCTTGATGTACTGCGCTTCATCTAGCACCAACACATGCAGCGGCTGCTTGGTCAGGCGCTCGACGTCCTTGGGCAGCAGTGCGTAAGTGGTGAGGATCAGGTCGAAATCCGCCAGATTGTCGAAATGCTTTTTACGGCTGGCACCGTACAGTGCCACGACTTTCAGTTGCGGCGTGAAGTGCGCCGCCTCATCGAGCCAGTTCGGAATCAGACTGGTCGGCATCACCACCATGCACGGGCGATCGAGGCGTCCGGCGTTTTTCTCGCTGAGAATATGCGCCAGGGTCTGTAGGGTTTTACCCAGCCCCATGTCATCCGCGAGAATCCCGCCGACTTCCAGTTGCCGCAGCGATTGCATCCAGCTCAAACCTTCGAGCTGGTACGGGCGCAGCGTCGCGTTCAAACCTTGCGGCGCTTCGGCGCTGAAATCACGAATATCCCGCAGGCGCTGAGCGAACGTGCGGATCTGCTCGCCACCCTCCCACAGCAGCGGAAGGCCTTCCAGCGAATTCAGGCGGGTGGCATCGGCCTTGCTCAGACGCAGTGTGGTTTCACCCGGTTCCTGCAGATAAAACTCGCCAAGCGTCATCAATACCGGTTTCAAGCGCCCGAGCGGCAAAGCCACCTGCAACGGCCCGTGCTCGCTGTTACGTTGCGGAATATTCACCAGAATCAGCTCGTCATCGCGGCGGCGCGCCAGGCGTTCCGGATTGAGGATTTCCGCGTGCGAGCGCATCAGGTTGAGCAGGATCGGCAACAGGCTCAGGCGTTCACCGTTGACGATGATCCCCAGTTCCAGGTCAAACCAATCACGCTCCGGCGCCTGCTCGACGGTAGCGTACCAGTCATCCACGGCGGTCAGGTCGAAGCCGAATTCCTCATCGATCTGCAGCTCCCAGCCTTGGCTGCGCAGTTTCGGCAGGTCGTTGAGGGTGAACGTCAGCCAAGCGCTGTCATTGACCATCTCGTACAGCTCGCCGGCGCTTTCCGGCAGGGCTTTGCTCTGGCGGGTGGCGATGCGGAAGCCGAGGATGCGCAACTGTTCGCGGTAGGACTGCTCGACGTCCGGGTGACGTTTGACTCGCAGCGTCTGGCTTTCCTGGCGAATCAGGATGTCGCTGTTCTTCTGCCCGCTGACGTACTCGTCGAGGTAGCTGAACGACAGCGCCGCGCGATGCTGAATGTAGCGCTGCATCTTGCCGTTGCGCGGTTCGAAAGCGCTGAATTCGACACTGGCCAGCCACAGCCGCGGCAACGGCTGCACGTTGTCGACCAGCACTTGTGGTGGCGCCTTCGGGCTGCGGTTTTCCAGCACGGCTTGCAGCTTCTCCAACAGCTCAGCGTCTTTGGCGGCGGCGGGGTAATCGAGGGTTTCCTGCACTTTCAGCAGCACCGCTGCGCAGTGCTTGCAGTTGCTGCGAACCGGACACGTGCAGCTGGCATCAACCAGCAGCAAGGTACCTTTGGCGGATTCGCGAAGCTGGATGGTCTGGCGGTAAACGTTGCCGCCAGAACCTTCGCAACTGGCGGTGATGGTCGCATCGCCGACCTGGGCGATGCGTACCCGGTTTTCCAGGGCGTAGCGGCGGCCACGCTCCAGGCTCTGTTCCTTGAATCGGCTGACCCAGGAGGGTGCCAACGGTTTACTCAGGGGCGGGGACATAAGGACTTCGATCAGTCCGGAATGGCTTCAGGCGCTTCCCGTGGCGCAGGCGCGGTCAGGGAAGTGATCTTGATCAGCAGGGCCAGATGGCCGTTGTCCAGATAGTTGAGTTGGCCGTTCTTGGTGTGGCTGTCCTGTTTCAGACGCTCACTGGCGGTGACCAGGCCATTGGCGTCGATTTGATTGACCCAGAAGTCGGCGTTCACATCGGTGAAGCGCCCCAGTTTCATTTCCAGCGTACCCTCGATCGGGAACTGGCCGAATTGCTCCTGGCCGTCGCTGACCGCGACTTTTGCCGGTGCTTCGCCAAGGGTTTGCTGCCAGGCCTTGTGCATCAGCACGCTGTAGTCGCCGCTGGCGGTGAGCTTGGTGACAACGTCATTCAATGCAGGCGTGCGCTTGCTGTCGTCGCCCAAACGTTGAGCGCCAGCGGCCCAGTCTTCCGGCGCGGCACGGCTGACGATAGCCGGCACGGCGTTCTGGCGCACCAGAATCATTTCGACCTGATACAGGTCATCGGCGAAAACCGAAGGGGCTACCAAGGCAAGTAGCAAAGTCACTGAGCGGAACAGGCGCATTGGGCGTCCTTCAAACAGATTTCGGGAGGAGGCGCTCAAACAGCGCCTCTACAGTATTAAAGCGCTCTTCCGGACGTTCCATCGGAACCTGGAACTTGAACATCGTGGCGCCTTCGAATTTGTAGCGTTTGGGCTGGCTCTGGATCAGTTTGATCAGCGTCATCGGGTCGACCGGGGTCTGTGCTTCAAACTCGATGCGTCCACCTTGTGGCCCACCATCAACCTTCTTGATACCCAGTTGTTCAGCCTGCAATTTCAGCGCGGTGATGCGCACCAGATTCTTCGTCGGCTCCGGCAGCAGGCCGAAACGGTCGATCATCTCGACTTGCAGATCCTTCAGGCCTTCCTCGTCGGTGGCCGAAGCGATGCGTTTGTACAGAATCAGACGCGCGTGAACATCCGGCAGGTAGTCTTCCGGAATCAGTGCAGGCACCCGCAGATTAACTTCCGGGCCACCACCCAGCGGTTGATCGAGGTTCGGTTGCTCGCCCTTGCGGATCGATTTCACCGCGCGCTCGAGCATTTCCATGTACAGGGTGAAACCCACAGCCTGAATCTGCCCGCTCTGGCCATCGCCGAGCAGTTCGCCAGCGCCACGGATTTCCAGGTCGTTGGTCGCCAGCACGAAACCGGCGCCGAGGTCCTGAGTATTGGCGATCGCCTCCAGACGCTTTTCCGCGTCCGAAGTGATTTGCTGACGCGGCGGGGTCAGCAGGTAGGCGTAAGCCTGGTGGTGGCTGCGGCCGACTCGACCACGCAACTGGTGCAGTTGCGCGAGGCCGAACTTGTCGGCGCGCTCGATGATGATGGTGTTGGCGCTCGGCACGTCGATGCCGGTCTCGATGATGGTCGAGGCGATCAGCACGTTGAAGCGCTTGTGATAGAAGTCGCTCATCACCTGTTCGAGTTCGCGCTCGCGCATCTGCCCGTGACCGATGCCGATGCGGGCTTCCGGCACCAGTTCGGCGAGATCGGCGGCGCACTTCTCGATGGTTTTCACATCGTTGTGCAGGTAGTAAACCTGGCCGCCGCGCAGCAGTTCGCGGAGCAGGGCCTCTTTGACCGTGCTCTTGTTCTGCTCCATGACGAATGTGCGCACCGACAGGCGTCGCGCCGGCGGCGTGGCGATGATCGACAGATCGCGCATGCCCGACACCGCCATGTTCAGCGTGCGCGGAATCGGCGTGGCGGTCAGGGTGAGAATGTCGACTTCACTGCGCAGGGCTTTGAGCTGTTCTTTCTGGCGGACACCGAAGCGGTGTTCTTCGTCGATGATCACCAGCCCGAGGTTTTTGATCTTCACGTCGTCGGACAGCAGCTTGTGCGTGCCGATGACGATGTCGATTTTGCCTTCGGCCAGATCGGCGATCGCCGCGTTCACTTCCTTGGCCGATTTGAAGCGGCTCATCACTTCCACGGTCACCGGCCAGTCGGCGAAGCGGTCGCGGAAGCTGTTGTAGTGCTGTTGGGCGAGCAGGGTGGTCGGCACCAGAATCGCCACTTGGCGACCGCCGTGCACGGCGATGAACGCCGCGCGCATGGCCACTTCGGTCTTGCCGAAACCGACGTCGCCGCAGACCAGTCGATCCATCGGTTTCGGCGCGAGCATGTCTTCGCGCACGGCCTCGATGGTCGATTGTTGATCCGGGGTTTCTTCGAACGGGAAACCGGCGCTGAACGTCGCGTAATCGGCTTTCGGGTCGGCGAATGCATAGCCTTCGCGAGCGGCGCGACGGGCATAGATGTCGAGCAATTCAGCGGCAACGTCACGCACCTGTTCGGCGGCTTTGCGCTTGGCTTTCTGCCACGTCTCGGAGCCGAGGCGATGCAGCGGGGCCAGCGAGTCGTCGCTGCCGGTGTAGCGCGCGATCAGATGCAGGTTGGCCACCGGCACATAAAGCTTGGCATTCTCGGCGTATTCGAGGGTGAGGAATTCGGCCGCCTGATTGTCGATTTCCAGAATCGTCAGGCCCAGATAACGCCCGACACCGTGATCGATGTGCACCACCGGTGCGCCTTCGCGCAGCTCGGTGAGGTTCTTGATCACCGCGTCATTGCTGACGTCGCTGCGTTTCTCGCGACGACGACGTTGCATCACGCGCTGACCGAACAGCGGGCTTTCCGCGACCAGTGCCAGCGCCGGGTCATCCAGCATCAGGCCTTCGTCGAGCGGGGCAATGGTGATCGCCAGGCGATCCTTGCTGGCGACGAAATCAGGCCAGCTGTCGACGGTTTTCGGTCGTAGCTTCAGGCGTTCGAGCAACTCCAGCAACACTTCGCGACGACCCGCCGATTCGGCGGTGAACAGCACGCGGCCGGGGAACTCATCGAGAAATGCCGACAGCGCGGCCAGCGGTTGTGTGGCTTTGGCTTCGATCGCCAGATTCGGCAGAGCCTGTGCCGGGAAGCGCTCGCGGCCGACACCGGTTTCCACGTCTTGCTGGCTGGCAACCACCCGTGGCCAGCTCTTCAGGCGGGCGAAGCAGTCTTCCACCGGCAGGAACAGTTCTGCTGGTGGCAATAAAGGACGCGATGGGTCGACGCGGCGCTCTTCATAACGATTGCGCACGTCGTTCCAGAAGTTTTCTGCCGCTTGCTCGATACCCGGCAACGAGAACACTTGCGTGTCTTGGGGCAGATAATCGAACAGGGTCGAGGTTTCATCGAAGAACAGCGGCAGGTAGTACTCGATGCCGGCCGGGGTAATCCCGCTGCTCAGATCCTGAAAGATCGGGCAGCGACGGAAGTCGACGTCAAAGCGCTCGCGAAAGCGCGCCTTGAAGCGGGTGACTGCATCTTTTTGCAGCGGGAACTCGCGCGCCGGCAGCAGCTTGACCGATTCGACCTTGTCGATGGAACGCTGGTTTTCCGGATCGAAGGTACGCAGGGTTTCGATTTCGTCGTCGAACAGGTCGATGCGGTAGGGCAGTTTGCTGCCCATCGGGAACAGGTCGATCAGCGCACCGCGGACGGTGAACTCGCCGTGCTCATACACCGTGTCAACGTAGCGATAGCCGCTGGCTTCGAGCCGCGAACGCATCTGTTCGACATCGAGTTTCTGTCCGACATCGAGTACCAGACTGCTGCCGAGCAGGAACTTGGTCGGCGCCAAACGGTGCAGGGCCGTGGTAATCGGCACCACCAGCACGCCATGCGCCAGCTCCGGCAGCCTGTATAAGCTGGCGATGCGCTGGGAAATGATGTCCTGGTGCGGCGAGAACAGATCGTAGGGCAGGGTTTCCCAGTCGGGAAAATGCAGAACGGGCAAATCCGGGGCGAAGAAACTCAGCTCCTGTTCCAGTCGTTCAGCGCTTTGGCTGTCGGCGGTCAGTAGCAGGGTGAAGCGCTTGGCAGCGCTGGCAGCCTCGGCAATCGCCAGGCTGAGGGCAGCACCGGGCAGATTGCCCCAATGCTGTTTACCTGCCTCGGCAGGGAGTAGCGGTAGACGCAGAACGGGCACGGAAGGTTGAGCTCCAGGCTTTGCGACAAAGTCGGTAATTGTAGCGGCGTCCGGTGCCGCCTGTCAGTTGCAGACTACGTCTATCTTCGATGTTTGCGAGAAATGTAGTGGTAACCATAAAAACCAGCGGTTTTTTAGCGATTATGTAGTGCCAAAAGTGGCTGGTGTTACGGAGGGTTACAGACATCGTCTAACAGTCGTCGAAAAATTGACTGCGCTGAAAGCCCCGGTTTTACTGGGCTGGCGCGAGGCGTAATTTTTTTGAACGGGATTTTGTTACCGATTTCGCGACAAGCGCGCATTGCTGAATGAGGTTGTCGGCGGCATAATGTAGCCCCTTTTTTCTGCCCCTACATGTGGAAGGTTACCGTGACTCAGAAGCCCGACCAGTGTCTTGGTGAATGGATCGACCGTGAAGCACTCGCAGAAGCGATGATTCCGCTTATCGGTCAGCTCTACCGCAATAACAACGTGGTGAGCTCGATCTATGGCCGCAGCCTGATCAACCAGTCTGTCATCGCGATTCTCAAAGCTCACCGCTTTGCTCGCCACCGTTCTTCCGACGACAGCGAACTCTCCGTCCACGAAACATTCCCACTGCTCAAAGCCATGAGCGAGCTCAAGCTCGGCGCGGCTTCGGTAGATCTGGGCAAGTTGGCGTTCAAATTCCGCAACGAAGGCAATGGCCGCAGCGCCGAGCAGTTCGTTCGTGAAGAAATGGCTGATGTGGTTGGCCAGCAAAACGCTTCCGCACGTAAAGGCACCGACGTTGTGCTGTACGGCTTCGGTCGTATCGGCCGTCTGCTGGCGCGCATCCTGATCGAGAAAACCGGTGGTGGCGACGGTCTGCGTCTGCGCGCCATCGTGGTGCGCAAAGGCGCCGACAACGACCTGACCAAACGCGCCAGCCTGCTGCGTCGTGATTCGGTACACGGTTCGTTCAACGGCACCATCACCATCGACGAAGAAAACAACACCATCACCGCCAACGGTAACCTGATCCAGGTGATCTACGCGAAGAACCCGACCGAGGTGGATTACACCCAGTACGGCATCAAAGACGCGCTGCTGGTGGACAACACCGGTGTATGGCGTGACGCCGATGGCCTGGGTCAGCACCTGGCCTGCCCGGGTATCGACCGCGTTGTTCTGACCGCGCCTGGCAAAGGCAAGCTGAAGAACATCGTTCACGGTATCAACCACAGCGAAATCACCGCTGACGACAAGATCGTGTCCGCCGCTTCCTGCACCACCAACGCCATCGTGCCGGTGCTCAAAGCTGTGAATGACAAGTTCGGCATCATCAACGGTCACGTCGAAACCGTTCACTCGTACACCAACGACCAGAACCTGATCGACAACTTCCACAAGGGCGATCGCCGTGGCCGTAGCGCCGCGCTGAACATGGTAATCACCGAGACCGGTGCTGCTACCGCTGCTGCCAAGGCCCTGCCTGAGCTGGCCGGCAAGCTGACCGGTAACGCGATCCGTGTTCCGACGCCGAACGTGTCGATGGCCATTCTCAACCTGAACCTTGAGAAAGCCGCCACCCGTGAAGAGATGAACGAGTACCTGCGCTACATGGCGCTGCACTCCGATCTGCACAAGCAAATCGACTTCGTCAACTCGCAGGAAGTGGTTTCGACTGACTTCGTGGGCTCGCGCCACGCTGGCGTGGTCGACGCTGAAGCGACCATCGTTCAGGACAACCGCGTTGTTCTGTACGTCTGGTACGACAACGAGTTCGGCTACAGCTGCCAGGTGGTTCGTGTGATGGAAGACATGGCCGGTGTAAACCCGCCAGCGTTCCCGCGCTAAGCACTCGCTGCGAATGAAAACGCCCCGACTTAGGTCGGGGCGTTTTTGTTTGGGGACATGCAAAAGATCGCAGCCTTCGGCAGTTCCTACAGGAGATCGCATTTGATTCTGTAGGAGCTGCCGAAGGCTGCGATCTTTGCTTTGTGGCCTCATCGCCAGCAGGCTGGCTCCCATACTGGATCTGCGTCGATCACAACTCCCCTGTGGGACCTAGCCTGCTAGCGATAGCAATTTATCCTGCGCCGCCGGGTATGGCCGCTTGCGCAGTACGCAGCTCATGCTTGTTGCCACGGAACAACACCAGCGTCGCAATCAACCCCAATACCGCCGCGCCACTGAGCCAGATCCCCGGTGCAGCCTTGTTATCCAGCACATGAATCAAATATGTACACGCCGCCGGGGTAAACCCGCCGAATGTCGCTGTCGCCAGGCTATAGGCCAGCGAGAACCCGGTCGTGCGCACTTCCACCGGCATGATCTCGGTCAGTGCCACCACCATCGCGCCGTTGTACGAGCCGTACAGGAACGACAGCCACAACTCGACGATCAGCAAATGGCTGAAGCTCGGGTTCGCCACCAGCCACGACAGCGCCGGGTAGGCGGTCAGGATTGCCAGAATCGTCGCGGCCAGCAGTAGGGGTTTGCGGCCGATCTTGTCAGACACCGAGCCCATCACCGGCAACCAGAAGAAGTTCGACAGACCGATGCAAACCGTCACCAGCAATGCGTCGAAGTCCGACAGGTGCAGCTCAGCCTTGCCGAACGTCGGGGTGTACGCGGTGATCAGGTAGAAAGACACCGTGGTCATCACCACCAGCGCCATGCCGGCGATGACGATGCCAAAGTTCTGACCGATCGAACGAACAATTTCCCGCAGGGTAGGGCGGTGTTTTCTGGCCTGGAACTCCGGCGTTTCCTCCAGCGAGCGGCGAATAACGAAGATTACCGGCACAATCATGCAGCCGATCAGGAACGGCACGCGCCAGCCCCAGTCACCCATTTGTTCCGGGCTCAACCAATGATTGAGACCGACACCGAGCAATCCGGCGAAGACCACCGCCGCCTGCTGACTCGCAGATTGCCAGCTGACGAAGAAGCCCTTGCGGCCCGGTGTGGCGATCTCTGCCAGATAGACAGATACACCGCCCAGCTCGACGCCGGCCGAAAAGCCTTGTAGCAAGCGACCGAACAGTACGATCAGTGGCGCGGCGACGCCGAGCATGGCGTAGCCCGGCACGCAGGCAATCAGCACCGTACCGGCAGCCATCAACGCCAGCGTGATAATCAGCCCTTGGCGACGGCCATGACGGTCAATGTAGGCGCCGAGGAAAATCGCCCCGAGCGGTCGCATCAGGAAGCCGGCACCAAAGGTTGCCAGTGAAAGCATCAGCGAGGCGAAGGCGCTGTCGGTGGGGAAGAAGGTCTTGGCAATGGCCGTGGCGTAGAAGCCGTAGACCATGAAGTCGAACATTTCGAGGAAGTTGCCGCTGACAACGCGAAAAATCGCTTTGCCTTTGCCCGTGGTGGAGGACATGTTCAGGTACTCACTATTGGATTTGTATAAAGATGTTGCAGATCCTTTAATTCATAATGGCCGTCGCGGTTTTGCGGAGAGATGAATAATTGTTCACTGGACGGTTACTTGGGCTTGTGATGTTGGCTGGCGGGTTGGCCGGCTGCGGTAATGGTGATGCCATGGAGAGTTTCGGTGGGCCGACCATGGGCAGCACCTATTCGATCAAATACGTGCGCCACACCGGCCTGGCAGATTCCGCGCAAGTTCGCCGGGAAGTGGAAGGCATCCTCGGCGAAGTCGACCGACAACTTTCCACCTACCGCCAGGATTCGGACATTGAGCGCTTCAACGCCTTGCCGGCCAACAGCTGTCAGACAATGCCCGCGCCGGTGCTTGACCTGGTCCGCAAAGGCGAGCAGCTCTCAACGCAAAGCGAAGGTTCCTACGACCTGACCGTCGAACCGCTGATGAATCTCTGGGGATTCGGCCCGCAAGGTCGTGAAGAGAAAGTCCCCGACGCCGCCACACTGGCCGAGGTGATGCAGCGCGTCGGCCACCAGCATCTGCATATCAATGGCGATCAGTTGTGCAAAGACGCCGCCGTCGAAGTCGACTTCAACAGCATCGCCGCCGGTTATGCCGTCGACACCATCGCGGCCCGGCTCGACGCCATGGGCATTCATGATTATCTGGCCGAGGCCACGGGTGAGCTCAAGGCCAAAGGCAAAAAGCTCGACGGCTCGTCTTGGCGTATTGCGCTGGAGGAGCCACGTGACGATCAGCAGGTCGCGGAGCGCATCATCGATGTCGACGGCTACGGTGTTTCCACCTCCGGTGATTACCGCAACTATTTCCTGCAGGACGGCCGACGTTATTCCCACACCTTCGATGCGCGTACCGGTGCACCGGTCCTACACGATCTGGCGTCAGTCACGGTGATTCATCCTTCAGCGTTGATGGCCGATGGACTATCGACGCTGTTGCTGATTCTCGGCCCGGAAAGGGCGTGGGACTATGCCGAAAAACATGACATTGGTGCATTCTTTGTGATTCGTGCCGATACAGGTTTTGTCGTCCGCACCAACACGGCTTTTGAACGCCTTAGTGGCGCAAAAACTGACTGAGAACAATACGAAAGCTGGCGTTGTAGTGCAGGCAAAACTAGCCTACGACGCGACCAAGGGTTAATGTGCGCGGCGTTGACGCTTCTATAGACTGTGTCCGGGTTCTTGATTGACCCCCAATTGTTCCTTCGCGCCGCCGTTCGGCGTGATTTAGCCGCCGGTGCTGCTGGCACCGCGGCCTGTTCTGAGGAGTACGCATGGCTGTCTACAACTACGACGTGGTGGTGCTGGGTTCCGGCCCGGCGGGAGAAGGCGCGGCAATGAACGCCGCCAAAGCAGGGCGCAAGGTCGCGATGGTCGACAGCCGTCGCCAGGTCGGCGGCAACTGCACCCACCTCGGCACCATCCCGTCCAAGGCACTGCGTCACTCGGTGCGGCAGATCATGCAGTTCAACACCAACCCGATGTTCCGGGCGATCGGCGAGCCGCGCTGGTTCTCCTTTCCGGACGTGCTGAAAAGCGCCGAGAAAGTCATTTCCAAGCAAGTCGCTTCGCGTACCGGCTACTACGCCCGTAACCGCGTCGACGTGTTCTTCGGCACCGGCAGCTTCGCCGACGAGCAAACCATTGAAGTGGTTTGCGCTAACGGCGTGGTCGAGAAACTGGTGGCCAAGCACATCATCATCGCCACCGGTTCGCGCCCGTATCGCCCGGCGGACATCGATTTCCACCACCCGCGTATCTACGATAGCGATACCATCCTCAGCCTCAACCACACCCCGCGCAAACTGATCGTTTACGGCGCCGGCGTGATCGGTTGCGAATACGCCTCGATCTTCAGCGGTCTGGGTGTACTGGTCGAGCTGGTCGACAACCGTGGTCAGTTGCTGAGCTTCCTCGACTCGGAAATCTCCCAGGCGTTGAGCTACCACTTCAGCAACAACAACATCACCGTGCGCCACAACGAAGATTACGATCGCGTTGAAGGCGTCGACAATGGTGTGATCCTGCATCTTAAGTCCGGCAAGAAGATCAAGGCCGACGCCTTGCTCTGGTGCAATGGCCGTACCGGTAACACCGACCAGCTCGGTCTGGAGAACATCGGGGTCAAGGTCAACAGCCGTGGCCAGATCGAAGTCGACGAGGCTTACCGCACCTGCGTACCGAACATCTACGGTGCCGGTGACGTGATCGGCTGGCCGAGCCTGGCCAGTGCCGCCCACGACCAGGGCCGTTCGGCCGCTGGCAGCATCGTTGATAACGGCAGCTGGCGCTTCGTCAATGACGTGCCGACCGGCATCTACACCATTCCGGAGATCAGCTCGATCGGCAAGAACGAGCAGGAACTGACCCAGGCCAAAGTGCCGTACGAAGTCGGCAAGGCGTTCTTCAAGAGCATGGCGCGTGCGCAGATCGCCGGCGAGCCGCAAGGCATGCTGAAGATCCTGTTCCACCGTGAAACCCTGGAAGTGCTGGGCGTTCACTGCTTCGGTTATCAGGCGTCGGAGATCGTTCACATCGGTCAGGCGATCATGAGCCAGCCGGGTGAGTTGAATACCCTGAAGTACTTCGTCAACACCACGTTCAACTACCCGACCATGGCCGAAGCCTATCGGGTAGCGGCGTACGACGGCCTCAACCGGCTTTTTTGACGGGCTCCGGCCGGTGGCCTGAGCCGGCCGGGGAGACCGATTTCAGCAATTCTCGAGGGTGGCAGTGGCCAAACCGGGAAAGTCTGTAATCAGGCTGTCAACGCCGAAGTCGGCGAGTCTGCGCATCAGTGCAGGCTCGTTGACGGTCCACACCGACACATGCAGCCCCTGACGCTGCGCCTTCTGCAGGCGTTCCGGCGTACACAGCGTCCAGTTCAACGCCAGAATCTCACAGCCATAGCTGGCCGCGACCTTCAACGGGTCGAGCCAGGCGTATTCGGCGACCAGTCCGCGTGACACATCCGGCACCAGATCCAGCGCCGCTTTCAGCACTTCCCGCGAACTCGAGGTGATCGTCACCTTGTCGAGCAGGCCGTGGCGTTGAGCCATTTCCCGAATCGCCAGCACGGTGGTCGCCGCGCGCGTGCGCGAAGCGCTTTTGACTTCCAGTTGCCAGTGCTCGAAATCGCATTTTTCGAACAACTCTTCCAGGGTCGGAATCGGGCACGGCTTGATCCAGCCCGGGCCGCCCTTACGCGCGTCGTAGGTCACCAGTTCAGCCGCGGTGTGTTCGACGACTTTGCCGCGCCGCTCCGTGGTGCGTTTTAGGGTCGGATCGTGGATGACCATCAACTCGCCGTCCTTGGACAGGTGCAGATCCAGTTCGCAGCGGCGCACGCCGTGCTTGAGACATTCCTGAAAACTGCTCAGGGTGTTTTCCGGTGCTTCGCCCTTGGCGCCGCGGTGGCCGTAGATGAGGGTCACGGTTCTTCCTTAAGTTAAATGCCTGATTCGTTCTGTTCGCGGGCCAGACGTCGTTCCTGGGCCTGCTTCTGCAAAATATAGCGGGCGAGCAACTGGCGCTGGGCATCGGTCAGGTGTTCGAACTCGGTACCGATGTCATAGCCTTCGCCCTTGCGGTCGCAATGGGTGACGCGGGCGCGCAGCAGCAGGCCCAGCGCTTGCGGCATCAGCACCAGTTTCACCGACAGGTGTGCACCGGTGGCAATCGGCGTCGGGTGCTGAAAGTCGATCCCGCCTTCGGAGATGATCACCGGTTGCGGCTCGCCGATATGGCCGAGCACGGTCAGGGCGACCACCTGGCTGAGCAGGTCGATGCGTTTGTTCTGGGATTTCAGGAATGCGGCAATGGCCCGGTCGCGCTCGCTGATCTGGCGCAACAGGTGCTGTGACTCGAATTCGCTCAGGTGCAGTTCGCTGAGCAGGTTGAAGAGCGGGGAAGCATCCTGCAACACTTCCTGGCCTGCGGCTTCGGGAGCAGACAGGGGCCGAATTTCCAGTGCGATCGTGTCCTCGATACGGTAGTATTCGCGGCGATCTTCTTCATCTAATGTCGACATGGCGAACCCATGGTAGCGGCGGTGGTCTGAGTGTAAAGCTGGTTATCGACCCCCGCCACAAGGACGTTCCTTTTCCCTCCGAACAAGCCCCGACATGTTCAGACCTCTCTTCGTATTTATCGGCACGCGTTATACCCGTGCAAAGCGTCGCAATCATTTTGTGTCATTCATTTCCCTGACTTCGATGATCGGGCTCGCCCTGGGCGTGGTCGTGATGATCGTCGTGTTGTCGGTGATGAATGGCTTCGATCATGAGATGCGCACCCGCGTGCTGGGCATGGTGCCCCACGCGACCATTGAATCCACTGACCCCATCAACGATTGGCAAAGCCTGGCGACCCAGGTCAAGCAGAACCCGCAGGTAACGGCGGTAGCGCCGTTCACGCAAATGCAGGGCTTGCTGACCAATAACGGTCAGGTGTCCAAGGTGTTGCTCAACGCCATCGATCCTGCGCTCGAGCGCAATGTGTCGATCATCGACAACTTCATGAAGCAGGGCAAACTCGACGATCTGACGCCGGGCAGCTTCGGCATCGTTATCGGCGACAAGGCTGCGACCAAGCTCGGCGTGGGCATCGGTGACAAGGTCACCTTCGTCGCGCCGGAGGTCAGCGTAACCCCGGCCGGGATGTTCCCGCGCATGAAACGCTTCACGGTAGTCGGCATTTTCCATGTCGGCGCCGGGGAGCTTGATGGCTACCTGGGCGTCACCAACCTGCAGGATCTGGCGAAGATGCACCGCTGGAAGCCTGATCAGGTGCAGGGTATCCGCCTGAAGTTCGATGACCTGTTCCAGGCGCCGCGTGTGGCATGGAACATCGCCCAGCAGCTTGGCGAAGACCACTACTACGCCCGCGACTGGACCCGCACCCACGGCAACCTGTATCAGGCGATCCGTATGGAAAAAGCCATGATCGGCCTGCTGTTGTTGCTGATCGTCGCCGTCGCTGCGTTCAACATCATTTCCACGCTGGTGATGGTGGTCAACGACAAGAAGGGCGACATCGCCATTCTGCGCACACTGGGCGCGACGCCGGGCACGATCATGCGTACGTTCATGGTGCAAGGCACGGTGATCGGTGTGGTCGGCACGGCGATTGGCGCGGTGGTCGGCATTTTCGCCGCACTGAATGTCAGCGCGGCGATTTCGGCACTGGAAGGCCTGATTGGCCACAAGTTCCTTAGTGCTGACGTGTATTTCATTGATTATCTTCCGTCGCAGGTGCAGAGCCAGGATGTGGTCATGGTCTGCGCGGCTGCGTTGGTCCTGAGTTTCCTCGCCACCCTGTATCCAGCCTGGCGTGCCGCGCGCACCCAGCCGGCGGAGGCGCTACGTTATGAGTGAGTCGGGCATGAGTGAACAAGCAATCCTGAGCTGCCGCAACCTGGGCAAATCCTACGAGGAAGGTCCGGAATCGGTAGAAGTACTGGCCGGCCTGCAACTGGAATTACACCCGGGCGAGCGTGTGGCGATCGTCGGCACCTCGGGTTCGGGCAAAAGTACGTTGCTCAACCTGCTCGGTGGTCTGGATACGCCGACCAAGGGCAGCGTCTGGCTCGACGGTGAAGAGCTGTCGGCGCTGAGCGAGAAGAAGCGTGGCCTGCTGCGTAACCGTGCGCTCGGTTTCGTTTACCAGTTCCACCACTTGCTGCCGGAATTCACCGCCCTGGAAAACGTCTGCATGCCGCTGCTGATCGGCAAGACGCCGATCCCGGAAGCCCGTCAGCGCGCCACGGCATTGCTGGAGCGCGTCGGCCTCGGTCATCGTCTGGAGCACAAACCGGCCGAGCTGTCCGGTGGTGAACGTCAGCGTGTGGCCATCGCCCGCGCCTTGGTGAACAAGCCGGGTCTGGTGATGCTGGATGAGCCAACGGGCAACCTCGACTCCCACACTGCCCAGGGCATTCAGGATTTGATGCTGGAACTCAGCACCTCGATGCGCACGGCGTTCCTGGTGGTGACCCACGACATGAACCTGGCTCGCCAGATGGATCGCGTATTGCACCTGCAAGAAGGTCGCCTGACGCCCATCTGATTGGCTGAAACCCGACGTCTGTAAAGGCGTCGGGTCTTTTATTTTTATACGGTGCCCCAGCGAATGTTCAGACCGTTATCGATCTTTATCGGCACGCGCTATACCCGCGCCAAGCGCCGCAATCGCTTTGTTTCGTTCATTTCGATGACCTCGATGATCGGCCTCGCCCTCGGCGTGCTGGCGATGATCGTGGTGTTGTCGGTAATGAACGGCTTCCAGCGCGAAATGAGCTCGCGCATCCTCGGCATGGTGCCCCACGCGACCATCGTTGGCGTCAAGCCGATCGATGACTGGCAGCCGGTGGCCGCCGCCGCGATGAAAAATCCTGAAGTGACTGCCGCCGTGCCGTTCACTGAGATGGAAGGCATGCTGTCCTACAAGGGCTTGATGCAGCCGATCCAGATCAGCGGCGTCGATCCTGCGCAGGAAGGCAAGGTGTCGATTGTTGCCCAGCACATCGTCCAGGGGCGCCTGGATGCCTTGAAACCCGGCGAGTTCGGCGTGGTGATTGGCGAAATCACCGCCCGCCGTTTCCGTCTCAATGTTGGCGACAAGATCACCCTGATCGTCCCGGAAGTCAGTACCGCGCCGGGCGGGATCACCCCGCGTATGCAGCGTCTGAACGTGGTCGGCGTGTTCAAGGTTGGCGCTGAACTGGACGGCTCCATGGGCCTGATCCACGTGGCTGATGCGGCGACCATGCAGCATTGGGAACCGAATCAGGTGCAGAGCGTGCGTCTGGCGGTCAAGGATCTGTACGCCGCGCCGAAAGTCTCCTCGGACATCGCCGCCGGTTTGGGCGCCGAGTTCAGGGCCGACGACTGGACCCACACCCAGGGCAGTCTGTTCAGCGCGATGAAAATGGAAAAAACCATGATCGGCCTGCTGTTGCTGATGATCGTCGCGGTGGCGGCGTTCAACATCATCGCGACCCTGATCATGGTGGTGAACGACAAGGGCGCGGACATCGCGATCCTGCGCACGATCGGTGCCACGCCACGACAGATCATGGCGATCTTCATGGTCCAGGGCACGGTGATCGGCATTGTCGGCACCATCATTGGCGGCGTGCTTGGCGTGATTGCGGCGCTGAATGTCAGTGAGCTGGTTGGTTGGGTCGAGCGGGTGACCGGGCAGCATATCTTCAGTTCGGATGTGTATTTCGTCAGCAATCTGCCTTCTGAATTGCAGGGCGGGGATGTGCTGTTGATTTGCTCGGCGGGCTTTATTCTGAGCTTCCTGGCGACGGTGTATCCGGCCTGGCGGGCGGCGAAGATCGAGCCGGCTCACGCCCTGAGATATTCGTAAGCCTCTCGACCGCCATCGCTAGCAGGCTAGCTCCCACAGGGGATTTGCATACGACACAGATCCAGTGTGGTGATGGCTCCACACTGGATTGAGTTGAACCACAGATTTTCGGTCAGCACTGATCCAGTGTGGGAGCGAGCCTGCTCGCGAAAGGGTCAGCGCTGCCAGCCTCAATCTCCCTTGGGCAACTCAATCACAAACCGCGTCCATCCCGCCTCTGATTCGCAATGAATCTGCCCGCCATGGGCGCGGATGATCGACTGAGTAATCGCCAACCCCAACCCCGCATGCTCACTGCTGCCTTCCTGCCGCGCCGGATCCGCCCGATAAAACCGGTCGAACAAGCGTGGCAGCAGCTGCGCAGAAATCCCCTCGCCACTGTTTTCGATTGAAACGCGCACAGCGCTCGGTTGATCAACGATCCGCAAGCTCAGATAGCCCTCAGCCGGGGTAAAGCGCAGCGCGTTATCCAGCAAATTCGACAAGGCCCGGCGCAACATACTGCGATCACCCTCGATCCGCGCCTTGCCCTCTCGGCTCAGTTTGACCTTGGCGTCCTCCGCCAGCGGTGCAAAAAACTCCAGCAACACATCGCTCTCATCGGCCAGTTCCAGCGGTTCACGCTTGGGCATCAGCAAACCGTGGTCAGCCTTGGCCAGATACAACATGTCGTTGACCAGTTGCGCCATCCATTGCAGCTCTTCGAGGTTGCTGTGCAGCGCTTCGCGGTAATCCTCGATCGGCCGGGGGCGGGTGAGGGTGACTTGAGTGTGGGTGAGCAGGTTCGACAGCGGTGTGCGCAGTTCATGGGCGATGTCGGCGGAAAACGCCGAGAGGCGCTGAAACGAGTCGTCGAGGCGTGCGAGCATGGCATTGAAGCTGTGGGCCATTTCCGCAAGCTCGGGCGGCATTTGCGCTTCCGGCAGTCGGGCATTCAACGATTGTGCGGAAATCCCACGGGCAACTGCACTCATGCGCCGCAACGGACGCAAGCCGCTGCGGGCAGCCCAGGCGCCGAGCAAGGCCGTGGCCAGCGCCGAGAGGCCGACGGTCAGCCAGATCAGGTGCTGCATGCGTTGCAGGAAGTGTTGGTGATGGGTGATGTCCAGCAGCAAGGTCAATTGCGGCGACTCGGCCTTGTCGGGGTAGAGCGGGGCGTTGAGCACGCGATAGTCCGTGCCGGCGTGACTGATGGTCGACAGGCCGGATTGTGACGGCAAATCCTCGGGGATCTGCGTCGAACTGTCGTACCAGCGTTGGCCGTCGCGGCCGGTGATGCGCAGCGACAGATCGGCCTGACGGCTCAGCTCATCCGCCAGCCGCGCCTCGCGTTGACCGGGTTGAACATCCTGCAGGGCGCGGCGCAGGCCGATCAGCCTGGCATCCAGTTGTTGCTGGTCGAGTTCGATGAAGTGCGCTTCGCTGGCGCGATTGAACAGCACGCCGGCGAACAGTGAAACCACCGCAGTGCACGCAGCAAACAACAAGGCCAGGCGCGAACTGAGGGACAGCCGGCGCATCAGGCGCCACGCTCTTCGAGCACGTAACCCATGCCGCGCACGGTGTGGATCAGTTTGTTGGGGAACTCATCGTCGATCTTCAGGCGCAAACGGCGGATCGCCACTTCGATGACATTGGTGTCGCTGTCGAAATTCATATCCCAGACCTGTGAGGCGATCAGCGATTTCGGCAGCACTTCGCCTTGGCGACGCAGGAGCATTTCCAGTAGCGCGAATTCCTTGGCGGTCAGGTCGATGCGCTGGCCACTGCGTTCGACCCGGCGGCGAATCAGGTCCAGGCGCAGATCGGCCAATTGCAGGCTGGTTTCCTGTGGTGTGGCGCTGCCGCGACGCAACAGGCTGCGCACCCGCGCCAGCAGTTCGGAGAAGGCAAACGGTTTGACTAGATAGTCGTCGGCGCCCAGTTCGAGGCCATGAACCCGGTCTTCCACAGCGTCTTTCGCCGTCAGAAAAAGTACCGGCGTTTCCAGCCCGGCGTTGCGCACCGCTTGCAGGATCTGCCAGCCACTGCGCCCCGGCAGCATCACATCAAGGATCAGCAGCGCGTAATCGCCGCTCAGTGCCAGTTGCTGACCGCTGTTGCCGTCGGCCACCAGTTCCGTGTTGAAGCCGGCCTCGGTCAGGCCCTGGCGCAGGTATTGGCCGGTTTTTGCTTGGTCTTCGACGATCAACAATTTCATGGGCGACTCGGGTGGTAGTAACTAAGGCTTTATACCGTGAGCGCGTGCGGTGAGCGCCAACCTGACAAAGTTGTAATCTGCCTGTCAGGTAGATGCCAGCGCAGGCCGGCTAAAGTTTCCCACAGGCTGAACCTTATCTTGTTGGAGAACGACCATGTTTTTACGCCAATTCCTGACGTTGGCTGCCTGTCTGTTGGCGCTGAGTTCGCCAGTGTGGGCCGCGCCAGCTCACACCTACGATTTTGGCCAGCCAGCACCGGCCGCCAAAGCCACGCGCAGCATTGAGGTGGTAATGGGCGATATGTCCTTCGATCCCAAGGCCATTCAGATCAAGGCCGGTGAGACGGTTCGTTTTGTCCTGGTGAATAAAGGCCAGTTGTTGCACGAATTCAACCTCGGTGACGCGGCGATGCATGCCCAGCACCAGCAGGAAATGTTGCAGATGCAGCAAAGCGGCATGCTTACGCCCTCCGGCATGAAAGAAATGTCCCACGATATGGCCGGCATGGATCACGCAGCGATGGGCCATGGCATGAAGCACGACGACCCGAACAGCGTGCTGGTCGAGCCGGGCAAAACTGCTGAGCTGACCTGGACGTTCAGCAAGGCCACCCGCCTGGAATTTGCCTGCAATATTCCCGGGCATTATCAGGCCGGCATGGTCGGCAAACTGACTGTCAGTCAGTAAGCACTCAAAGGCGCGGGCAAAGGCTGGTAGAATCCGCTGATTCTTCAGTCAGGTTTCCGCCATGCATCCCGCAGCCGAACATTCGCCGCTGGGCAAATCCAGCGAATACATCGCCACGTACACGCCGTCCTTGCTGTTCCCGATTCCGCGCACCGCGAAATGGGCCGAGCTGGGCCTGACCGCCGACACCCTGCCGTATAAAGGTGTGGATTTCTGGAACTGCTTCGAGCTGTCGTGGCTGCTGCCTTCGGGCAAGCCGGTGGTGGCGATCGGCGAATTCAGCATTCCGGCGGATTCGCCGAATATCATCGAGTCGAAGTCGTTCAAGTTGTACCTGAACTCGCTGAACCAGACGCCGTTTGCCGACGTTGCGAGCCTGGAAGCGACGCTGGTCAAGGATTTGTCCGCCGCCGCCGGCAAACCGGTGGGCGTGCGGGTTCGCAGCCTGAAGGACGTTGAAGCCGAAGGCGTCGTGGCGTTGCCCGGCGTGTGCATTGATGATCTGGATATCAGCGTCAGCAACTACGAGCATCCACGACCGGAACTGCTGCGTTGCGATGAGTCGCGGATTGTCGAGGAGAGCGTGCACAGCCATCTGCTCAAATCCAACTGCCCGGTAACCAGTCAACCGGACTGGGGCAGTGTGGTGGTGGAGTACCGTGGTTCGGCACTGGATCACGCCAGTTTGCTGGAGTACATCGTCAGCTTCCGTCAGCACTCAGACTTCCATGAGCAATGTGTGGAGCGGATTTTCCTCGACCTGCAGCGTTTGTTGAAACCAGAAAAACTGACGGTATTTGCACGTTATGTGCGTCGCGGTGGCCTGGACATCAACCCGTACCGCAGCACTGAAAGCGTACAACTGCCGAACCATCGGTTGGTACGCCAATAAAGATCCAGAATGTGCGATATCCAATGTGGGAGCGAGCCTGCTCGCGAATGCGGTGTGTCATTCAAGGATGATGTCGATTGACACGACGCCTTCGCGAGCAGGCTCGCTCCCACAGGGGCTGTGTTTCAAGTCCGGAAATGAAAAAGCCCTGCCAGTGATGGCAGGGCTTTTTGCGTTTCTGTGGGAATCAGATCCCCATGCTACCTAGCGCATTAACAATATTGCGCAGAGTGCCGGCAATGGCCGGGTGTTCGACTTCGAAGCGTTCGACCGCGAGGTTCACGCCGTCGGCGATGCTGACGTCTTGCGTGGCAGTCTCCAGTTGAATTTCGGATTCAATCTGCGCCATCAGCGCATGCAAATCCTCACGCTCGGCTTCCGACAGTGGCGGATTCTGCTCCAGCTGCTCGCGCAGGGTATCGAGCTGTTTTTGCAGTTCTTGGGCGGGCATGGTGTTTTCCTTTTATCAATAGGCACTGGCATTGACCGCAGCCGCGCGCCAAAGGTCTATGGCTGACCTTTAGATTAATCCACTCCCGGCAAACCTGCATGATCCCGATCAGGGCTTTTCGCCTTTGAGGCGGCGCAGGCTGATGTCCGCCAGGCAGGTGTCGAGTTCGCCCAGATGATCGATCACCGAGTGCACGCCCAGCCCGAATAACTGCACGGTGGCCTTGCCACGCAGGTGTTCGCGTTCTTTCTGGCTCAAGGCTTGCCATTCGTGGGGGGCCACGCCGCACAGTGAGCCGCAAGAGGCAAGGCCGATGGTCCACAGCCCGGCGTTCAGGCCGGCCTGCAACAGGCGTGGTTCGCCACTGACCAGCACGCAGCCGTCTAGGCTGCCGACGTTCAAGTCCATCAAGGCTTGCCAGCAGGCGTTCGGGGCGGGCCATGGGTTGATTGTTGCCGAATGTTGCACTGGTTTGATCCACGCCGGCAGTGAGGCCGATAAGGCTTGCGCGAGGGGCGTGGGCAGTTCATCCAGCCAGGCGCAGGGAATCTGCTGACGCTGCAGGCTGCGCAGGCTGTCGAGTGCGCCCGGTGTCGCCTCGGCATGCTCGGGCAGGGCGATCGTCTGTTGCCGGGCGCGGGCGCCGAAATCCACCAGACAGCCGCTGAGTCCAAACAGTACGGCCGTCAGGCTGGGCGCGGCGACGGGCAAGGTTTCGGCGTGTGTCATGGCAACGTCCCTGAAATAACGATCAGGCTAGGGTGTGTCGGTGACAGTTGGATGACAGCTGTGTGAAGGGCGACGCGCGAAGCGTCCTACAGACTGCTTCATTGCGCAGACTGTCCAAACGGGCTTTTGCGCTTATACTAGCGACCGAATACCCGGACCCAGAGGTCCGCGACAGTACAATTCCAAGGAGTTTTTCTATGCGCTGGAGCAATCCGCTCGCTCAGCTTTGTGTATGTGCCGGCCTGTTGCTGGCCCCGTTTGCCTCTCAGGCGGCAACGGAAGAAGACCCTTGGGAAAGCGTCAACCGTCCGATCTTCCAGTTCAACGACTTCGTCGACACCTACGCGCTGAAGCCATTGGCGCAGGGCTATGAGTTCGTTACACCGCAGTTTCTCGAAGACGGCATTCACAACATGTTCCGCAACGTCGGTGACGTCACCAACCTTGCCAACAATATCCTGCAGGCCAAACCGGCTGCCGCGGGTGTCGACACGGCACGTCTGATCTTCAACACCACCTTCGGTCTGCTCGGCTTCTTCGACGTCGGCACCAAAATGGGCCTGAACCGCAGCGATGAAGACTTCGGTCAGACCCTCGGTTACTGGGGCGTCGGCAGCGGTCCGTATGTAATGCTGCCATTACTCGGCCCAAGCACCCTGCGTGATGCGCCGTCGAAATACGTCGACGGCTACACCGGTATGTACCACTACATCGACGACGTACCTGCGCGTAACTCGATCTTCGGTCTGAACATCGTCGACACCCGCGCCAGCCTGCTGTCGAGCGAGAAACTGATCAGCGGCGACAAGTACACATTTATCCGCAACGCTTACTTGCAGAACCGCGAGTTCAAAGTGAAGGATGGCCAGGTTGTAGACGATTTTTAATCTCGACCGGTAAAAAGAAAGGCGACCTCAGGGTCGCCTTTTTTGTATGTAGCTATTTCATCTCCAGAATGGTCAGACCGAGCCTCTGGCTGTCGCCGTCCTGCGCCTTGACCCAGACCACTTCGGTCTCGGCTTCAAGGCCGCTGAGCGCCGCATGGTCTGAATCGATGCGCACGCTCAGACGGTCACCGACCGCGAACTGGCGCGGCGCTTCGACCTGCATGCCGCTGCTGGAGAGATCAATGCACACCCCTGAAATCTGATCGCCTGCATGAATCAACACGACATCGGCATCGACCCGCATGCGGATGAAATCGCGCTTTTCGCTGTAGTCCCGACCGGTTTGACTCATAGGTTCGTCCTTCCATTGGGTTACGGTTTGAGCCGTTCTTATAACTCTCGGTGATTTGACAAGTAAAGTCGTCAAGCGACCATCGGCGCATGCTTGAAACGCTCTGCGGATGGGAGTACCGTCTGCGCCTTAGAAGGGCACCTCTGGTGTAACCGCGTTTGCAGCCAATGCTCGAAAGCGGTGCAGTAGAGAGGCTAGAAAGCGAATCCAGTAGTCTGCGCAGGGCCCGATGCCCCGCCAACTACGCCAACCTAATTCTGGCGCCGTTTGCCCACATGCCAAAAACCAGTGCCACGCTGCTGATAATCGATGATGACGAAGTAGTGCGCGCGAGCCTCGCGGCCTATTTGGAAGACAGTGGTTTCAGCGTCCTGCAGGCCAGCAACGGCCAACAGGGTCTTCAGGTATTCGAGCAAGAAAAGCCCGACTTGGTCATCTGCGATCTGCGCATGCCGCAGATGGGCGGTCTCGAACTGATCCGTCAGGTCACCGAGCTGTCACCGCAGACACCGGTGATCGTGGTGTCGGGTGCCGGTGTAATGAACGACGCGGTCGAGGCCCTGCGCCTGGGCGCGGCGGATTACCTGATCAAGCCTCTCGAAGATCTGGCTGTGCTCGAGCACTCCGTGCGCCGGGCCCTGGATCGTGCGCGCCTGCTGGTGGAAAATCAGCGCTACCGCGAGAAGCTGGAAAAGGCCAATCGCGAGCTTGAGGCCAGCCTGAACCTGCTCCAGGAAGACCAGAACGCCGGTCGCCAGGTGCAGATGAACATGTTGCCGGAAAGCCCGTGGAGCATCGACGAGTTCAAGTTCGCGCACCAGATCATCCCGTCGTTGTACCTGTCGGGTGATTTTGTCGACTATTTCCGGGTCGACGAGCGCCGGGTCGCGTTTTACCTGGCGGACGTATCCGGGCATGGCGCCTCTTCAGCCTTCGTCACCGTGCTGCTGAAATTCATGACCACGCGCTTGCTGTTCGAATCCAAGCGCAACGGCACATTGCCGGAATTCAAGCCTTCGGAAGTCCTTGGTCATATCAACCGGGGGCTGATCAGTTGTAAGCTGGGTAAACACGTCACAATGGTCGGTGGAGTCATCGACGAGGAGACCGGTTTGTTGACCTATAGCATCGGCGGCCATCTGCCGTTGCCTGTGTTGTACACGCCTGACAGTGTTCGTTATCTCGAAGGACGTGGTCTGCCGGTGGGCCTCTTCAATGAAGCCACCTACGAAGATCACGTGCTTGAGCTGCCGCCGACGTTCAGCCTGACGCTGATGTCTGATGGCATTCTGGATCTTTTACCAGAACCTACGCTCAAAGAAAAAGAAGCTGCTTTGCCCGAGCGGGTGAAGTCGGCGGGCGGCAGCCTGGATGGTCTGCGGCAAGTGTTTGGATTGGCCACGCTAGGGGAGATGCCGGATGATATCGCCCTGTTGGTGTTGAGCAGGAATCTTTAATGAGTACCGGTAGAATCCAGTTCGCCGAGCAGGACGGCACCTTCGTCCTGAAGTTCGTCGGTGAAGTTCGCCTGACCCTGTGTTCGGCGTTGGATGCGACTATTGAGAAAATCTTCACCGCGCTGAATTTCAACGCGATCGTGATCGATTTGACCGAAACCCGCAGCATCGACAGCACGACATTGGGCCTGCTGGCCAAACTGTCGATCCTGTCGCGGCAGAAGGTCGGCCTGTTGCCGACCGTCGTCACCACCCACGAAGACATCACCCGGCTGCTGCAGTCGATGGGTTTCGAGCAGGTGTTCAACATCGTCAACCACCCGGTGCCATGCCCGGAGTGCCTGGATGACCTGCCGGATCAGGACCAGTCGGAAGAAGTGGTGCGGATCAAGGTGCTTGAAGCGCACAAGATCCTCATGGGCCTGAACGACTCCAATCGTGAAGCGTTCCATGACCTGGTCAATGCCCTGGAGCGGCATTAAGTGATGTCGGGCCTGCTGGCCCCATCGCTAGCAGGCTAGCTCCCACAGATTTTTCATTCGACTCACCATTGTGATCTCCCCACAAATCCCCTGTGGGAGCTAGCCTGCTAGCGATTTGCGGTGGCAAATGCCCCCCGATTCTCCGGCACAAACAAAAAGGGCGAACCCTCACAGGTTCGCCCTTTTTGCATTTCGCTAACTCAAATCACAGCTTGGCCTGCAACAGCGCCTCAAGCTTCTCCTGGTCGCGAGCGAACTGACGAATGCCCTCAGCCAGTTTCTCGGTGGCCATTGCATCTTCGTTGGACAACCAGCGGAATTGCGCTTCATTGAGGCTCAGACGGGCTTCACCGGCGTTGCCCGGTGCCAGTTTGCGCTCCAGCTTGCCGGTATCGGCCGCCAGCTTGTCGATCAGGTCCGGGCTGATGGTCAGGCGGTCGCAGCCGGCCAGTTGCTCGATCTGGTTGAGGTTGCGGAAGCTCGCGCCCATGACCACGGTCTTGTAGTCATTGGACTTGTAGTAGTTGTAGATGCGGGTGACCGACTGCACGCCCGGATCATCAGCGCCGGTGTAGTCGTTGCCGTTGGCCTTCTTGTACCAATCGTAGATGCGGCCCACGAATGGCGAAATCAGGAACACACCCGCGTCAGCGCAGGCGGCGGCCTGAGCGAAGGAGAACAGCAGGGTCAGGTTGGTCTGGATGCCTTCCTTCTCCAGCACTTCGGCGGCGCGGATGCCTTCCCAGGTCGAGGCGATCTTGATCAGTACGCGGTCACGGCCAACGCCGGCCTTGTCGTACAGCTCGATCAAGCGATGCGCGCGTTTCAGCACGGCATCTTTGTCGAACGACAGACGCGCATCCACTTCAGTGGAGATACGGCCCGGGATCACTTTGAGAATTTCCTGGCCGACTGCGACGCCGAAACGGTCGCTGGCCAGGCCGACATCGCCTTTGCAGTCGCTGACGCAAGCATTCAGCAGTTCGGCGTAGGCCGGAATGGCTGCCGCTTTGAGCAGCAGGGACGGGTTGGTGGTGGCGTCGACCGGTTTGACTCGGGCGATCGCTTCGAAGTCGCCGGTGTCGGCAACCACGGTGGTGAATTGTTTGAGTTGTTCCAGCTTGGAAGTCATGGGCGTGCTCTGTCCTATGGGTCTGATGACATTACCCGAGCGCTGACAGCCACTCAAGGGTAGGTGCGTGTATCGATGGCCCCTGCGGCAACAACCTGAAAACAATTGTTTGAAAGGCGGGGCGAGGTATCGATGAATACGATGCCAAAACAGCCAACAGGTTCAAAGCAACCGACCTGCGTACGGGCCGGTTGTGCATGTGCTACTGGGCGTTCAACAAGGCTTCGACCGACATGCGCGCCGGTTTTGGCTGGCCGTCCGAGGTCAGCAGGCCAAAGTTCTTCTCGCGATCGTTGCTGCCGGAATCACTGTTCTTCCATTCATAGATGGAGGTCAGCGGGATCTTGAGTTTTTTAACATCGCCAATAAACGCGTTGATCTTGCTCGCTTGCCCTTCAGGCCCGCCATTGGAGCCGAGCGCCGAGATGCCCCATTCACTGATGACCCCGGGCAGATGGAAGTTCTGCTGAATGAAGTTCTGCGCGTTGCTGATCTGCGTGGCGGTCATGCCGTAGGGGTGATAGGACACGGCGCTCAGGCATTTGGGGTATTCGCTGACGATGCGGTTCAGCGCCACGGTGGAAGCCGAGCCTGCGCTAGGCGGGCGGGCGAAGCCGTAACCGATCACCGGCGTCGATGGCGGCTGCTCCTGCAGCGCCTTGCACACGCCGCTCATGAACGGCACAAACGTGGTGTCGAAATTGCGCGTCGGCCAATAGGTTTCCAGATCGGGTTCATTCCACAACTCGATCGCCACCAGTTGCGCGCTGTACGACTGTTGCAGCCCGGTCACGGCTTTAGCGAAGCCTTCACCGGCAGTGGTCAGCTCGGTGCTCGAGGTGGCCGGCAACGGCTTGATCGCGCGGACCGTCAGTAACACCGGCAGGCCTGCAGACTGGGCTGCTGCAAAGGCATCGCTGACCTGTTTCTGATAAGCCTTGGCCGTCAGGCTGTCGCTCCACACACCGAAGCGGACAAAACCGAAGCCGGCCGATTTGATCTGCGCGGCGTCGGCGGCTGTGAAGTTCTGGATCTTCACTTGTACGCCGATGTTCTTGGCCGGAAGGTTGGGAAACAGTTCGCTGGCGTGAACCTGAGTCGTCGCGCCTGCCACCATCAGTGCCAATGCGCCAAGATTTTTGAGATGTACTGATTTCATGTCTGCTCTCCCGAAGAGAAGTGACAACTGCGAATAAATGATCTCTTTTCTCAAGTTTCGAGTGAGGTGCTGGCACTTAGTGCGCGAATGTTATTTTTTGTCGGAAAACCCGTGCTCGAAAATCACAGTTATTTTTAGTCCGCTAATTGTGGTTGGGGAGCTTTTAAACGCTGTGGTACTTAATACTTCGGTACTAACAGGGCGAATCTATTTCTGAGTGAAAAAAGATCTTGAGGGTTCATTCAAATGCTCTCGGGATGTTGGCCGTTTGACATTACACAGGAAAGTAAAACCTTGTTCAGAAAGATCCTTGTTGTCTGCGTGGGCAATATATGCCGGAGTCCGACGGCAGAACTGTTGTTGCGTAACGCGTTAGGTTCCGCGGCCATCACGGTGACGTCCGCAGGTCTTGCTGCCCGAGTCGGTGAAGGCGTCGAGGCTTCGGCCCGGCAGGTTCTCGAAGACCATGGGCACAGCGCCGAAACGTTCAAGGCACGGCAACTGACCGCGGACATCGTCAATGACTCAGACCTGATTCTGGTCATGGAAAAACAGCATGTTAATCAAGTACTGAAGATTGCCTCTCACGCCAGAGGCAAAGTGTTTCTGCTCGGCAAGTGGCAGAGCGAGCGCGAAATACAAGACCCGTATCGTCAAGGCAAGGCCGCTTTTATTCATGCCCATGCATTGATTGAAGATGCTGTTAGTTCATGGGCACAGCGCCTCGGGCATTGATAAATATTCTTCAGATCAGTGAATGGTAAGAACAGACTTATGCAGTTACCGTCAGTAATCGGCACCCGTGACAACGATCAAGACAGTATTGATCTGCTCGGCATATTTGGCAGCCTGATCGACCAGAAATGGTTGATCGGTGCACTGACCGGGGCCTTTATGGTCACCGGCGTGGCCTATGCGGTTTTGGCCACGCCCGTGTACCTGGCGAATGCGCTGGTACAGGTCGAGCCGAAAAAGAACGACATGCTCGGGTTTTCCGACCTCAACAGCATGCTCGGTGGGCAATCGCCATCGGTGACCGAAATCGGCATCATCAAATCCCGCGCAGTGATCGGCAAAACCGTCGACGACTTGCGCCTGGACATCGATGTCACCCCCAACACCTTCCCGATGATTGGCGGCTTTCTCGCGCGGCGTTATCGCGGCGAGACCGAGACCAGTGTCGCGGCGCCGCGTTTCGGCTTGAACAGTTACGCCTGGGGCGGTGAGCGCCTGGAGTTTGCCCGGCTCAATCTGCCTAAAGAGCTGTTGGGCAAAAAGCTCAGCCTGATCGCTGGCGAACAGAAGCGCTTCCAGTTGCTCGATGACAACGACAACCTGCTGGTTGAAGGGATCGCCGGCGAAGCGTTTGCGCAGGACGGTGTAGAAGGGCAGATCACTCAGTTGCTGGCCAACCCCGGCACGCGTTTCGAAGTGGTGCGCAATCCACGGATCGTGACGATTCAGGGTTATCAGGACGCGCTGGATATCTCCGAGCAGGGTAAGGAGTCGGGGATTATCAAACTGGCGCTAGCCAGCAGCGACGCCGCTGAAGCGGTGAAAATCCTCAACAAGATTGCCGCGCTGTACGTCGATCAGAACGTGCGCCGCACCTCGGCGGAAGCGGCGCAGAGCCTGGCCTTTCTGCAAAGCCAGTTGCCCCAGGTCAAGCGTGATCTGGCCAAGTCCAGCGATGCGCTGAACGTCTACCAGACCCACGGCAAGACCGTGAACATCTCGCTGGAAACCCAGTCGGTGCTCGGTCAGTCGGTGGCGCTGGAAACGCGAATTTCCGAGCTGAAAATGCAGCAGGCGGAGATGGACCGCAAATTCACCAAACAGCACCCGGCCTATCGCGCGTTGATGAGCCAGATCGGCGAGCTGACCCAGCAACAGAAGTCGCTGGAAGGCAAGGTTGGCGATTTGCCCGCCACGCAACAGGAGTTGCTCAACCTGACCCGCGATGTCGAAGTGGCCTCGCAGATCTACACGCAACTGCTGAACAAATCCCAGGAGCTGGACATCGTCCGCGCCGGTGCCGTCGGTAACGTGCGTCTGGTCGACGCGGCGGACGTTGACCTGACCAGCCCGGTCAAACCGAAAAAAGCTCTGATCGTGCTGATTGCTACCTTCCTCGGTGCCTTCGTCGGCGTGGCGCTGGTGCTGCTGCGCAAATCCCTGAGCCGTGGTCTGGAAGGTCCCGAAGCCATCGAGCAGCTCGGTTTGCCGGTGTACGCGTCGATTCCGTACAGCGCCTTGCAGGATGAAGAAGACAACAAAAAGGGGCGCGCCCGCGACGGCGTCGACAAACCGGCGTACCTGCTGGCCCTGCGTAATCCCACGGATCTGTCGATCGAATCGATCCGCAGCTTGCGCACCTGCCTGCACTTCGCCGGGCTTGATTCAACCAACAACCGCATCATGATTTCCGGGCCGAGCCCGCAAGTCGGCAAGACCTTCGTCTCGTCCAACCTCGCCGCGGTCATGGCTTTGAGCGGTCAGCGTGTGGTGCTGATCGATGCCGACATGCGCAAAGGCCACCTGCACAAAACCCTCAACACACCGATCACCAACGGTTTGTCCGATCTGCTGGTCAAGCGCTGCAGCATCGATCAGGCGATCAACAAGATCGAAATCGACAACCTGCACTTCATCAGTCGCGGCCAGGTGCCGCCGAATCCTTCCGAACTGTTGATGCACGCCAATTTCCGCGAACTGCTGGCGGAACTGAGCGAGCGCTACGACCTGGTGATCATCGATACGCCGCCGCTGCTGGCGGTGACCGATGCGGCGATCGTTGGCCGTGAAGCCGGGATCAGCCTGATCGTCACGCGCTTCGGGGTGAACCCGGCCAAAGAGATCGAACTGACCATCCGCCGCTTCGCGCAGAACGGCATCGAGTTGAAAGGTGCGGTGTTCAACGGCGTCGAGAAGCGCGCGGCCAGCTACTACGGCAACGGCGGCTACGGCTATTACAACTACGAATACGCATCCGACAAATCCTGAGTCTTGGCGATTGTTCATTCTGTTTGAAGTGGGTGAGTTGTGAAAAAAATACTGCACGTGGCAGAGACGATCAAAGGTGGCGTCGCGACCGTTATCCGCACGATTTCGGCTTCTCCCGAAGATGACGCCGCGAATTACGAGCTGGTGTATCTGGTGCCGGATGATCAGGCCAAAGAACTACACGGTATCGGCCCGCAACAGATTCGCACCTTCCCGCGTACCGGGCGCAACGTGCCGTCGCTGTTGCGTTTTGCCTGGCGTTTGACCCAGGTGATGCTCAAGGAAAAACCCAACGTGGTGCATTTGCACAGCACCTTTTCCGGGGTGATCGGCCGTTGCGTGTGCGTGCTGTTGCGACCGTGGCGCCAGCCGAAAATCGTCTACTGCCCGCATGCGTTTTCGTTCCTCATGGAGAGCTCGCCGACCAAGCAGAAAGTCTATGCGTGGATCGAGCGGGTGCTGCAGAAAGTCACTGACGTGATCATTTGCGTCAGTCAGTACGAACTCGACAAAGCCGCGCGCTTCGGCATCGAGCGCAAGCGCATGAAGCTGATCTACAACGGCATTCATCGCAAGGATGACGCACCGAAAGCGGCAAGCCCCGAGCCGATTCATCTGCTCTTCGTCGGCCGCCTCGATTACCAGAAAGGCTTCGACGTGCTGCTCAAGGCCTTTGCCAAAGTGCAGCGCAAAGACTTGAAGCTGACCGTGGTCGGCAGCGCGGTGAACGAGGATTCGGTGGAATGCCCACCGATGGACGCCGTTGAATACCTGCCATGGGTCACGCCGAGCGAAGTGCAGGCGCTGTATCAGAAGGCCGATGCGCTGATTGTGCCGAGTCGCTGGGAAGGTTTCGCCATGGTGCCGCTGGAAGGCATGGCCATGGGTTTGCCGGTGATCGCCAGTAACTGCACCTCGCTGCCGGAACTGGTCACCAATGAAGTCTCCGGTTATGTCTTCCCGTCCGGCGATCACCAGGCACTGGCCGATGTGCTGACGATCATCCAGAAGCCACGCCTGCTCGACCTCGGCAACGAAGGTCGGAGCATCGTCCGCGAGCGCTTCAGCGCCGCGTTGATGATTCGCCAGACCTACGACCTGTATCGCGCTCCCACTTTTTAAGTAGAACTCAAGCATATGAACGTAACGATTTTGCATGGCTACAGTGCGTCCAACTCCGGTGACGGTTTGCTCGTCGATCTGGCCATCGCGCTGGTGCAGCGCAACTTTGGCGAAGACACGGCGATCAGTGTCGTGGCCTCCGATCCGGATTCTTTCAGCTACTTGCCGCACCCGCGTTTCGACGCGCCAGTGATGGCGGCCAAGGGTTTGGGCCGGGTCAAGCAAGCGGTGTTTCTCAATCAGTCCTACGCCGGGCTGGCGGATCTGTTGAAGAAAACCGACCTGATCGTCGGCGTCGGCGGCGGCTACATGCGCTCGAAAAGTGCCTTCGAACACATCAAGTTGAAGCTCGGCCACGCCAAACAACTGGAAACTGCGATCCTCAGCAAAGTGCCGTCGGTGTACCTGCCGCAAAGCATCGGCCCGTTTCACGGCGAGAGCAGCAAGATCGTCGAGCACTACGCCAACGCCGACGCAGTATTCGTCCGTGACAATCGCTCTTCGGCCATGTTCGATGCCTGTGCAAACGTCTACCGCGCGCCGGATCTGGCCGTGCAATCGCTGGCGAGCAAAATCCTTCAGCAAGCGAAGTTCACCCGCTGCGCGTCGTCACCGGCCACGGTGTGCGTAGTCCTGCGCAAGCCGCCGGAGTGGAGCAAGGAAAAGAAAGTCGCTTACGTGGCCAACCTGAAGTTGCTGCTGCAGCGTTTGAAGAACAAAAGCAAAGTGGTTTGCGCCGTACAGAGCGCGGTGCGCGGCAACGATGACGGCGCGTTTTATCGCGAACTGGGCATCACTGAAGATCTGCTGTCGTTGAAGGCGACGATTGCCAAATATCAGCCGGACCTGGTGATTTCCGTGCGTCTGCACGGCGCCATTGAGTCGCTGCTTTCCGGTGTGCCGGCGTACCACATCAGCTATGAGCGCAAAGGCTTTGGCGCCTATCAGGACATGGGCGTGGACGACTGGGTGATCAACGGCGGCGACATCAATGTCGACACCATCATCGACACGGTTTACGCGCCGGATGCGTTGTCGAACTTCGGCAAACGCCTGACCGACACCTGCCGTGAAATCGAAGCGAAAACCGTGGCCATGGACGAGATCATCAAAGGTGTCGTTCGATGATATTTCGGCTACTGCTTCGCGGCGGAGCCTTGGGCGCGAAGTTTTTGCTGGTGTTGGCGATCACCCATTACCTCGGGTATGAGGCGTTGGGTTTTTACGGCGTGGTGGTCGCGGCGTCGCTGATTGCGTCGAAGTTCTACAGCGTCGGCTTCAGTTCCGAGATCAATCGCTTGATCAGTGTCGGCGGCAGTTCGCGCCGGGTAGTCGACAAGGTTTTGCTGCTGTATCTGGCAGTGGGGCTGCTGTTGTCGGTGGTGACGGTGCTGATTTATTCACTGTTCCAGACGGTTGAAGCGACGGCCGCGCTGATCCTTTGCGTGACCCTGGTGTTGCTCACTGAGCACCTGTCGTTCGAGATCAACTCGTTTGTGTTTTCCGCGCAGAAAGCCACGGCGGGCGCACTGCTGTTTTTCATCAAGACCGGCCTGTGGGCGGTGTTGGCCGTGGGCGGGATGATGCTCGGGTGGGTCTCGGGTATCGCCAGTGTGTTGTGGCTGTGGGTGGCCGCCAACGTGCTGGTGATCATCGCCGGTTACCTGATCGTGGTGAACGTTCATCACGGCCGAGAAGCCGGGACACTGGCCACCGCAACGGTGTGGAAAGCGGGATTACCGTTTTACCTTGGCACCGGGTTGATCGCGTTGAGTCAGTACGCCGAGCGGTTTCTGATCGCCGACCTCGAACCGTACGCCAAACTGGGCCAATACGTGTACGCGTGGTCGGCGGCGAACACCTTGCAGACGTTGTCGTACGCGGTGGTGGCGGTAGTCGGTATTCCGCTGCTGGCCAAGCGTTTTCAGGCTGATCAGCAGGCGTTCACGGTCAAGCAACTGTTCATCAACAAGTGGGTCATGCGCTCACTGCTGGTGTCGGCGGCGGTGGCGGTGGCGATCTATGTGTTTTTCAACGTGGTGCTCGATTACGTCGCCACCAGCGTGCCGCGTCCGGACAACGCCATTCTCGGTGTGCTGATTTTTTCCTTCGCCTTGCGCGCGATTGGCGACATCGTCTGGGGCGGTTTGATCGCCTCGAAAAACAGCCGGGTGTCACTCGCCAGCGCGGCGATCTGCCTGTTGGTGTCGGTGCCGGTCAGCTATGTGTTGATCAAGCACTATTCGATTTACGGCGCCGCTTGGGGCAACGTCTTCGCGATCATCGTGCAACTGCTGGTGATTGCCGTACTGACCCGCGCGACGGCCGGGAAAAAGGCCACATTGTCATGGGCCTGAAACTGCCGTGCATCGAGTTTCGTGGCAAGCGACTCGATTCGTATGTTTCGTTCCTGATCCTCTTCACCGGGCTGTTTCTGTCGGTGGCGATGCCGCTATTGATCCCGCGTGATCCGGGGCCGGATGCGATGACCTTGTGGTCGTCCTACGCCCGCGCCGACAACTGCAATTTCTGGAACCCGTTCTCGCCGGATCGCTCGTCCTACGAGTGTTCGGCATTCCTGCTGCGGCCCACCGGGATCAACCTGACCAATGCCTGGGCCTACGGCATGTTCTGCAATTTCTTCCTCACGGCGATTCCGGTGGTGGTGTTCCGGCGCATGCCGTTGGCGATCTTTGGCACCTTGTGTCTGTGGGGCATCGTGCGCTCGTTCTTCCTCGAGAATCTGACCAAGGAAATCATCGTCTCGGTGGCGGTGTTGAGCATTCTGCTCAGCTCGCTGACGCGCAAATATCGCGGCGGTTTTTTCCTCTCGGCGGTGATCTACGGTGTGCTGATCCGGCCCTACTGGATTCTGTTTTCGCTGTCGTGGGTTGGCGTCTGCGTGATGAAAAAGTACGTGTCGCGCACGACGTTCTTTCTGATGCTGTTCCTGTTCTACCTCGCAGTGGCAATGTCGATCCAGCTCGCCTTGGGCTTTCCGGTGTCGTCGATTCGCGCCAGTAACAATGAACTGCGCACGGCGGGCGAGGAGGGCTCGAAATCGTTGATCGTCTCGTGGCTCAGCGGCAGCGACTTCGTCTCGCAAGCGCTGGACTCGATGATCATCTTCTTCCGTTTGTCGTTTCCGGTGGAGCTGATTCTGTTGTCCGGTCCGGGCCAGGTGATCTTCGTCGCGTTGATGATCATGACCGCGTTGCTGCTGTTCAAAGTCATCACCTCGACCGATTACAAAGGCGCGCCGATCCAGACCAAACCCAAGGAACTGATCGCGATTCCGCTGGCGTTCCTGCTGGTGCAAGGTCTGTTCGAGCCGGACTTCGGCTCCTTCGCCCGGCACTTTTCGATGGTGGTGCCGGTGTTGTTTGTCGGCCTGGGCTTGATGCTGCGGGCGAACAAACCGGTGCAGGTTGAATCACGAATTCTGAATTGAGGCAGGTGCTTTATGTCGAGCAAGAAAAAGTCCCTGGAGATCGAAACCCTGCGCGGCCTGGCGTGCCTGTTGCTGGTGCTCTATCACGTCATCGGCCCGCTGGGCGGTGGCTTGAAGATCGACATCGGCTCGCCGTTCCGGGTGATCGCCGACTCGATGGTCTATGTGCGCATGCCGCTGTTCACCTTCATCTCGGGGTACATCTATTCGATCTACAAAATTCGCGGCAATGACTTTTCCGCGTTCTTCAGCGGCAAGGTGCGTCGCTTGATCGTGCCGCTGTTTTGCGTCGGCGTGCCGTTCTCGGTGTTGCAAGCGGTGGGGCCGGGGGTGAACAAGGATGTCGGGGTGATCGACGCGTTGTTGTCGTTCTGGGTGCCGATCAACCACTTCTGGTTCCTGCAGGCGGTGTTCATTATTTTCATGTTCGTCGGATTGCTGGAGTGGCGCGGGATGCTGCGTTCGGCGACGCGCTTGTATGGGCTGTTTGCGTTTGCGGCGCTGCTGTTTCTGTTGCCGCCGTTCAAGTTCGATGCATTCGGGATCAACGGCGCGATTTACCTGCTGCCGTTTTTTGTCGCGGGGATGATTGGCCAGGAAAACGTCGACGCGCTGAAGCAGCGCTTCAAAGTGATCGGGCCGCTGGTGTTTGTGTTGATCTCGCTGACGTTGCTGTATGTGGCGGCGATTGATCGTGAGTTGATTGTCGATCGTCGCAGTCTGATCGGTCTGACCGTGGGTTGCGTGTCCTGCATCGCTTTGCTGTCGAGTGATATGCGCTCCAAAGCGCTGACCTGGCTCGGTGGCTATTCCTATGCGATCTTCCTGTTCCATGTGCTGTTCGCCGCGACGTCGCGGTTTGTGCTGGGGCGGTTGGGGGTGAAGGATGAGAGCCTGCTGGTGCTCGGTGGTTTGACCTTTGGCTTGCTCGGGCCGGTGCTGTTGTCGATGGTTTTCAGTCGATTCAATTTCACCTCGGTGTTGTTTCTTGGGGAGCGGGCGGCGAAGAAGAAAGCGGCGGCGCCTGTCACCCCGGTGGTGCAACCACAAAACAGCTAAGAGCTTCGCGAGCAAGCTCGCTCCCACACTAGGGCCGTGTCGTACACAAGATCTCTTGTAGGAGCTGCGGCACGCTGCGATCTTTTGATCTTGTTTTTGAAGCGCAGGATCAAAAGATCGCAGCCTCGTTTCACTCGACAGCTCCTACAGTTGATCTGTGTACACCCCGGCATTCAGTGGGCCATTCCAGACTGAAGGAAATTTTGCATGTTGGCAGTAGATGATGCGCAACCGGTCGCAGCGTCGGTGGTTCAGGTGGGCGATGCCCGTGAGCGTTTTGCGCAATGGCGTGAAGGCAAGGCCGGCAAGGTTCTATCGGTCTCGGTGATCGGCGACAGCTACAGCGCCGGGCAGGATTTCTACCTGAACAAACTGGTGCAGCGCGTGGCCGGTGAGGTGGGATTTGCCGGGCCGGGTTATGTCGGTTTCAACCACGGTGCCGCGTTGGGCGGCACGCATTTCAAATACACCCGCAGCAGTGACAAGTACTTTGGCGGCGACTGGAAGGTTTCAGACCTGGGGCAAGCGAGCCCGGACAGCCGCACGGTGACAGGCCGGCCCGGCGCGTGGTTGCAGGTGGATGCCAATCCTTCGCCGCGCATCGATACGGCGGTCACTCAGGCGAAACTGCTTTATCTGGGTAACGGCGAATCCAGTGAGATCCGCTACCGCTGGACACCCACGCAAGACTGGCAACCCCTGAATCTTGAAGGTGAAGGCGTACAGGAAGTACCGCTGACAGGGCTCCCGGCCGCGAAAGACTGGTCCTTCAAACTGGAAGTGGTGAAGGGCGCACCGACGTTGTTCGGCCTGTGGATGAGCAACGATCAGAACGGCGTGCGGGTCTCGAAACTGGCGGCATCGGGTGCGGCGTCTGCGGACTTCTATCACAAGGATCCGCAATGGCAGGTGCAGTGGAAAGCCGCGGTGTCGAGGATCCCGGCCGACGTTTACCTGATCATGCTTGGTGGCAATGACCAGGGTTTCGGCGTGAAGCCTGCGCAGTATCTGCAGAACGTTCAGGGTCTGGTCGGGATGCTGCGTGAGATTCAACCGAAGGCGAGCATCAACCTGATCATGCGCCAGGACACTACGCGCTCCAGCGCTTATCCGATGTCGGCGTACGCGCAAGTGCTTGAACCTTGGGCGCGCGAGCAGCATCTGGGGTACGCCAACCTGCAATGTGCGTTCGGGCCGGACGTCAAACGCTACGCGGCGGCAATGATCGGCCCGGACAAGATTCATCCGGTTCCGGCCACGGGCGGGAAGGTGATTGCGGATTACTTTTATGGCTGGATCATGGGCGTCAAGGACCGGTGCGACGCCGCTCCGAAATAACACGGTAAACCCACGGTAGGAGCTGCCGAAGGCTGCGATCTTTTGATCTTGTCTTCTAAAAAACAAGATCAAAAGATCGCAGCCTTCGGCAGCTCCTACATCGGGAGTGATCAGACGTCTTGCGTGAAGGCGTCGACTTGCTCGAGCAGCTCCGCAATCTTCTGCGGCATCAACCGCGTATCACACCGCGTCTCAACGTTGATGATGATCGCCGGGTCGTTGCAGCAGATGCGCACGCGAAAGCGCCAGTCGCTGAAGATCACCTTCAGACCATCCTGATCATCCATTTCCAGCGCCTGCTCGCCATACAGGTTTTTCAAATGAGCGAGCAGGGGATAGGGATCGCGCAGCGGCCGGCGGATATCACCGGACGCCGGAAACACGCCAATCCGCTCCACCAGCAAAATCGTGCCCAGCCAGGACTCGTTGGCGCTGGGCAACGGCTGATGGCGGGACAACCAACTCATCACCCCGAGGTTACCCACCTCGCGTTCAATCTCTACGGAATGTTGTGCAATGTTCATGGTGGCCTCGTCGGGAGAAGGGAGCCGTCTCAGCGGCCCTTGAGATAGACGTTTTCGTAGCAGAAATTGGTCGCCTGCAAGTAACCCTCGGCGTCACCGCAGTCAAAGCGCAGACCTTTGAATTGGTAGGCCAGCACGCAACCGTTTTGCGCCTGTTTCATCAGTGCATCGGTGATCTGGATCTCGCCGCCCTTGCCCGGCTGGGTGTCGGCGATCAGGTCGAAAATGTCCGGGGTGAGGATGTAGCGACCGATGATCGCCAGGTTTGACGGCGCGTCTTGCGGGGCCGGTTTTTCCACCATGTTGTTGACCCGGTAGATGCCGTCGGAGATCAGCTCGCCGGCAATTACCCCGTACTTGTGGGTCTGGTCGGCCGGGACTTCCTGGATGGCGACGATCGAGCAGCGGAATTTTTTGTACAGCTGAATCATCTGCGTGAGCACGCCGTCACCTTCCAGGTTCAGGCACAGGTCATCGGCCAGCACCACGGCGAAGGGTTCATCGCCGATCAGCGGACGACCGCTGAGAATCGCGTGGCCCAGGCCCTTCATTTCCACCTGACGGGTGTAAGAGAAAGTGCAGGTGTCGATCAGCTCGCGGGTGCCGGCGAGGAATTTCTCTTTCTCGGTGCCGCGAATCTGGTGTTCGAGTTCGTAGCTGATGTCGAAATGGTCTTCCAGCGCACGCTTGCCGCGACCGGTGACGATGGCCATGTGTTGCAGACCGGCGTCCCGCGCTTCTTCAACGGCGTACTCGATCAACGGCTTGTTGACGATCGGCAGCATCTCTTTCGGCATGGCTTTGGTGGCCGGCAAGAAACGCGTGCCATAGCCGGCAGCGGGGAACAAACATTTACGAATCATAAAAGTATCCTGGACAGTCATGGAACACAGGCGACGGATGCGAGCCATAAACAATGGCTGCAAGTTTCAATATTGATTGAAGGACTACTTTAATACCTGAGTCAGGTTGTTAATGGCAATTAGTTGGGCCGGTAAAACATGACAATGTTATGAGATGTCGGCGAGTGCGTTATTAGTTATTTTTAGTCGGTATCTGTTGATAGTGATGAGTGCGCAGGGAGTGCTAATAAGTAACGGGCAATACAGTGTGACCTGCAAAAATATTTATTGCCAGTCATTGAACTAGTTTTGTTTTCGGTTGTTGTCGCCTTATTTGTGTGGATTGTGACACATCTTCAATGAATCAGGCTTGACACGCTACTTGTCACTCATTCAAAGACGGATCGCACTATGAAGATTCTGGTAACGGGTGGTGCCGGCTATATCGGCTCGCACACCACACTTGCACTGCTTGAAGCAGGTTATGAAGTTGTCGTACTGGATAACCTTTGCAACAGCAGCGAAGCCGCGTTGCAGGCGGTTGAAGGCATTTGCGGCAAGAGTGCCTGGATGATCCGCGGCGATGTCTGTGACCGGGCACTGCTCGACCGGATTTTCCGCGAGCACAACATCGAAGCGGTGCTGCATTTTGCCGGCCTGAAAGCGGTCGGCGAGAGTGTGCGCAAGCCGCTGGAGTACTACGAGACCAATGTCAGCGGCAGCATCAATCTGTGTCAGGCGATGGCGGCGGCGGGGGTGTTCCGGCTGGTGTTCAGCTCATCCGCTACGGTGTATGGCGAGCCTGAGCAGATGCCGATTCGCGAGGATTTCCCCACCGGCAATCCGACCAATCCCTACGGCCAATCCAAGCTGATTGTCGAGAATGTCCTGCGTGATCTGAGCCAGGCCGAGCCGCGCTGGAGCATTGCCTTGCTGCGCTACTTCAACCCGATCGGCGCCCACGCCAGCGGGCACATGGGCGAAGACCCCAACGGCATCCCGAATAATCTGGTGCCTTACATCAGCCAGGTTGCGGTCGGCAGCCTTCAGGAGTTGTCGATCTTCGGCAACGATTATCCGACCATCGATGGCACTGGCGTGCGCGATTACATCCACGTCGTCGATCTGGCGGACGGCCACTTGAAGGCGTTGCAATCCATCTCCGAACGCAGCGGCATTCATACTTGGAACCTCGGCACCGGCGATGGCTACAGCGTGCTGCAAGTGCTCCACGCGTTTGAGCAAGCCTGCGGGCAACCGGTGCCATACCGGATGATGCCGCGTCGTTCCGGGGATATCGCCGAGAGTTGGGCCGACGCCTCCAAGGCGGCAAAAGAGCTGGGCTGGAAAGCCACGCGCAACTTGCAGGACATGGTCACTGACACTTGGCGCTGGCAATCGAATCATCCTCAAGGCTACTCGCGATGATGGCCATTTAGTCCAATGTTATTTTCAGTCAGGTTGTTAGATAACGTCGGGAAATTACACTGGCAATGCCTTTTACAAGTCCGTAGATATAAACCTGCCGTTCGACTTTTATCAGTTGGGTAAGACTGTGAAAGAACGACGGATCATGTTCGCGCTTTTTGCGGACTTGAACTCACCACCGCTAACTCAGACGAGTTTTTTAACAAGTCGAATGTTAGAAAGGAGTTGATATGAAAAAAGTGATGGCAGTTGCCCTGTTGACGATGTTGAGCAACTGGGCTGCCGCCGCTGAAGCACCGCTGACAGCGGTAACCAATGTAGGTGGCAACGTGGCGGCTTCTCAAGCGCCCGCAGCCAGTACTGCAATGGTTGCCAGTGCTGTAGCGGCGTCTAACAGCGGTGGCAGTGCCAACGGCGGTACCACCGGTACGACGGGTACCACCGGTACAACCGGCACGCATAACTAACAGGAAGTTCTGTTAGTGCAGTACAAGGTCGCCCGACGCAAGTCGGGTGACTTTGTTTTTGGATTCGCCCTTGAATAGCGTAGTGCCATTATGACTCGTAGTGTTTATCTTTTAATGTTGGCAAGTCTCGCTTTGCAAGGTTGCATGTTTTCCCCCGGTCAATACCTCAGCACCAGTGACATCACCCGCCAGGGTGCCAGCGAGAGCAGCCGGGTCGAGCTGATTCCGATCACGCCGAAGCTGATTGCCATGAACCGCGCCACGCAAAAGCGTGAGTCGCTGCCGCCGGAGTTGTTGGCGACCCCGGCCGAATACCGCATCGGCAACAATGATGTTCTGTACATCACCGTGTGGGATCACCCTGAGCTGACGGCCCCGTCCGGCGCGCAACAACAGATCGATGCCAACGGCCGTCTGGTGCGCTCCGATGGCACGCTGTATTACCCGTTCATCAAGGAAGTCCAGGCCACCGGCCGGACCATCCAGCAACTGCGCTCGGACATTGAACAGCGGCTGTCGGCATTTATCGCCGAGCCGCAAGTGGATGTCGCGGTGTTGCGTTTCGCCAGCCAGAAAGTCGTGGTGACCGGCGCGGTGGCCAAGGCCGGCCCGCAAGCGATTTCCACCAACCCGCTGAGCGTGGTCGAGGCCCTCGGTTCGGCCGGCATCGACACCAACAACGCCGACCTGTCCGGGTTGTTGCTGACGCGCAAGGGGCGCACGTATCCGCTGAATCTCGACTCGCTCAATCAGCAGGATTCCGAGTTGCAGAACGTTTACCTCAAGGGCGGCGATCAGCTGTATCTGCCATACAACGACAACAAGCGCATCTACGTGATGGGCGAGGTCAATCAGCCCCGTGCGTTGAGTTTCAAGACCGCGACGATGAACCTCACCGACGTGCTCGGTTCGGTTGGCGGCCTGGCACAGACCACCTCCAACGGCAACGCGGTGTACGTCATTCGTGGCGTGGAAAACCTCGATGTCGAACCGGCCAAGATCTACCAGCTGGAAGCCGAATCGCCGACCGCCATGGCCCTCGCTTCGCACTTCGAAGTTCGCCCGCAGGACGTGGTGTATGTCGGGCCTGCCAACGTGACTCGCTGGAACCGTCTGATCAGCCAATTGGTGCCGTCGGCATCGATTGTCGGCACCGGTGCTTCCGCTGCGAAGAACTGGAGCGAATACAGTAACAACAGCAAATAAGGTCGCCGACTTTGAACATTTTGAAAGTTGGCCTGTGCCTGATGGCGGCCTCGTTGCTGTGCGGCTGTAACCCGCTGATGAGCGCTTCGTTGAATAACCTTAAAGCGGCGGTTGTCGGCCCGGATGAAGTCGACGTGTCGGCGGCCGAAGTGGCCGGGGTCAACTACCCGCAACTGAAACTGACCACGCCGTCCGGCTCCGGGGTGCTGGCGCTGGTGCGCGAGCGGGAAGACCTGCAGTTCTGGGTCGCCTCGGGCAAACAAGTGCTGCTGCTGCGTAATGGTCTTGCTGTGCGCAGCATTGGCCTGGGCCTGGAAGGCGATCTCGATGGCACGCGGCTGGCCGATGACTCGCCGTTCAAACAAGGCCTGCATCACGTCGCCGACGGGTTCACCACGCGGCGCTGGATCGACCTCTACAAGGGCCAGGAAGTCGGGGTGATCGTCAACAGCCGCTTCTCGCGCCGCGCCGAACAAACCCTGCAGATTCTCGACAAGGAATACACCGTGCTGCGTGTCGATGAACACATTGACGCCCCGGCCATCGGCCTGAGCGCGACCAATCGTTACTGGGTCGACCCGCGTGACGGTTTCATTTTGCAGAGCGAGCAGCAACTGACGTCGCAGTTGCGCGTCAAGGTTGTGCAACTGACCCCAGATCGCAGGCACCTGCCGTGATGCGCCTGAAAATGTTATCGGCGAGCCTGATGCTGGTCGCCAGTGTGAGTCAGGCGGCCGTCACGGTGTCGGGCGATGTCGCCAATCCCGGGCCGGTCGCGTTGCCACCGGGCGGGCGCTTGCTCGATGTGATCGGTGAAGCCGTGCCGAATGCCGAAGGCTATTGGCTGGCGGGCGGATTGCTGCGGCAGTCGCTGATTGAAGAGCAGACGCGGCTCAAGGTCGGCGTGCTGTTCGATCTGGATGTGCTGCAACGTATGTCGATGCTGTTCGACCGGCCGAGTCGTGCGGCGCTGGCGCAGCGTCTGGCCGAAGAAGTGCGGCAGATGCCGGTGACGGGGCGGCAGATTGCCGATCTCGATCCGGTCGCATTGGAGGTTGGCTTCGCGCGCAACATTCGCCTCGACGACGGCGATCGTCTGGTTTATCCGAAACGCGTCGATGAAGTGCAAGTGCTGGGCGCGGTCGCCGAGGCGTGCCACTTGCCGTATCAGCCGTTGCAGGAGGCGCGTGAGTACCTGGAAGGCTGCTCGATTCTGGCCGATGCCGAAGCTGATTATCTGTGGCTGATCCAGCCCAACGGCGTGTCGCGGCGCGTCGGCATTGCCCACTGGAATCGCGAGTCCGGGCAGTTTCCGGTGGCCGGCAGCAAGATTCTGGTGCCGGTGAAAAATGATGATCTTGATCCGCCTCTTCCTGAACTGAATCAGCAGTTGGCCGAATTCATTGCCACGCAGTTGGCTGAGGTGGTTCGTTGAAGTTACGTTTTGCAGCTGTGTTGTTATTGCCCTGCGGTCTGGCTCATGCCGAGCCGCGCATTACCCAGAATGACTTCGGTGGCACCGGTCTGTTGCAGACGCCGACCGCGCGCATGGCCCCGGCCGGCGAGTTGAGCGTCAACGCCAACCGCACCGAACCGTACAGTCGCTACAGCGTTTCGTTGCAGCCGCTGGACTGGCTCGAAGGCTCGTTTCGCTACACCGCGATCACCAACCGGCCGTACGGCTCGGAGGCCCTGAGCGGCAGTCAAAGCTATAAGGACAAGGCGGTCGACGTCAAAGTCCGGCTGTGGCAGGAAAGTCACTGGCTGCCCGACGTGGCCCTGGGCTTCCGAGACATCGGCGGTACGGGTTTGTTTTCCAGTGAGTTTTTCGTCGCCAACAAGCGCTACGACAATTTCGATTTCAGCGCCGGGATTGCCTGGGGTTACCTCGGTAATCGCGGCGACATGGACAATCCGTTGGGTTACGTCAGCGACCGCTTCGATACCCGTCCGGCCCTGGAAGGCACCGGTGACGTCAACTCGGGTTCGTACTTTCGTGGCCAGCCATCGTTCTTCGGTGGCGTGAGCTATCAGACGCCTTGGGATCGCCTCAGCCTGAAACTCGAGTTCGAAGGCAATGACTACAAGCATGAGCCGAAGGAAAACGAGATCAAACAGGACTCGCCGATCAACCTCGGCGCGGTGTTCAAAGTCACCGATTCGGTCGATGTCAGCGCGGCGTGGGAGCGCGGTAATACGGCGATGTTTGGCGTGACCTTCCACACCAATTTCGTCAGCCGCAAAGCGCCGGCCAAGACCTACGACCCGACCCCGGAACCGCTGCCGGCGAAGGCACCGAACACAGCGATGGATCAGGTCAACTGGGCCAACGTCTCGCAACGCTTGCAGCAGAATGCCGGTTACAAGGTCGAGCGCATTACGCAGCGTGATTCCGAGCTGATCGTGTATGGCGAGCAGCAGCGCTACTTCCATTCGTCGAAGGCGGTCGGGCGGGCGAGCCGGATTCTCGATAACAGCGTCAACGACGACATCGACTGGTTCACCGTGGTCAACAAGCGCTACGACCTGCCGCTGGAAGAAACCAGCGTACCGCGCCAGACCTTCCGCGAAGTGATCAACAATGAGGAACCACTGGAGTCGTTGCACCGCACCACCGAAATCAACCCGGCGATGCCGCACAACGAGAAGACCCTCTACACCGAAGCGCCGCAGCATTTCAGTTATGGCGTAGGGCTGGGCTTCAAGCAGAACGTTGGCGGCCCGGATGGCTTGCTCTATCAATTGAGTGCTGATGCGGACGCTGAATACCGCTTCAACCGCAACACCTGGTGGAGCGGTTTGCTCAGTGCCAACCTGGCCAACAACTTCGACAAGTTCACCTACGACGCGCCGAGCGGTTTGCCGCGTGTGCGCACGGATCTGCGTCAGTACCTGACCACCTCCAACACCACCATGCCGTTGTTCCAGGTCAGCCATGCCGAGCAACTGGATAAAGACCTGTATGGCATGGTGTATGGCGGTTATCTGGAGTCGATGTTTGCCGGTGTCGGCGGTGAGGTGTTGTTCCGCCCGACCGGTGAGCGCTGGTCGGTGGGTGCGGATCTGAACTGGGTGCGTCAGCGCGATTTCGATCAGGGTTTTGCCCTGCGTGATTACTCGGTGGTGACCGGGCATGTCACGGCGTATACCGATTTGCCGTTCGATACGCTGGCGGCGGTTAGCGTCGGGCGCTATCTGGCCGGTGACTGGGGCGGCACGCTGGACATCTCGCGGGAGTTTTTCAATGGCGTGCGTTTCGGTGCGTGGGCGACGATCACCACGGCGGGTAGCGCGGAGTATGGCGAAGGTAGTTTCGACAAAGGCATCTACCTGTCGATCCCGTTCGACGAAATGATGAGCATGTCGACCATGCGCCGCGCGAACCTGGTCTGGGCCCCGTTGACCCGTGACGGTGGTGCGCGACTCAATCGCAGCTACCAACTGCACTCGATGACCGATAGCCGGGAAGGGGATATGTTCTATCGCAATTTCGAGAAGATCACTGAGTAACCTCCAGTCTTCCGAAAACCCTGTGGGAGCTAGCCCTGCTAGCGATGGCGCCAGGTCAGCCGACATCGACTTCGCCTGATTCGCCGCCATCGCCAGCAGGCTGGCTCCCACATTGGTGATCTGTCACGCCACAAATCCCGATCCCAAGCCCAAATCCCACATTGGATACTGGTTACACCACAGATCCTGAGCCGATCCCGATTCCCCTGTGGGAGCTAGCCCTGCTAGCGATGGCGCCAGGTCAGCCGACATCGACTTCGCCTGACCCGCCGCCATCGCCAGCAGGCTGGCTCCCACATTGGTGATCTGTCACGCCACAAATCCCGATCCCAAGCCAGTTCCCACATTGGATATTGGTTACACCACAGATCCTGAGCCGATCCCGATACCCCTGTGGGAGCTAGCCCTGCTAGCGATGGCGCCAGGTCAGCCGACATCGACTTCGCCTGACCCGCCGCCATCGCCAGCAGGCTGGCTCCCACATTGGCGATCTGTAACGCCACAAATCCCGATCCCAGCCCAAATCCCACATTGGATATTGGTTACACCACAGATCCTGAGCCGATCCCGATACCCCTGTGGGAGCTAGCCCTGCTAGCGATGGCGCCAGGTCAGCCGACATCGACTTCGCCTGACCCGCCGCCATCGTCAGCAAGCCAGCTCCCACATTGGTGATCTGTCACACCACAAATCCCGATCCCAAGCCCAGCTCCCACATTGGATATTGGTTACACCACAGATACTGAGCCGATCCCGATCCCCCTGTGGGAGCTAGCCTGCTGGCGATGGCGCCAGATCAGCCGACATCGACTTCGCCTGACCCGCCGCCATCGCTGGCAAGCCAGCTCCCACATTGGATATTGGTTACACCACAGATCCTGAGCCGATCCCGATTCCCCTGTGGGAGCTAGCCCTGCTAGCGATGGCGCCAGGTCAGCCGACATCGACTTCGCCTGACTCGCCGCCATCGCCAGCAGGCTGGCTCCCACATTGGTGATCTGTCACGCCACAAATCCCGATCCCAAGCCCAGCTCCCACATTGGATATTGGTTACACCACAGATACTGAGCCGATCCCGATCCCCCTGTGGGAGCTAGCCCTGCTAGCGATGGCGCCAGGTCAGCCAACATCGACTTCGCCTGACCCACCGCCATCGCCGGCAAGCCAGCTCCCCCAGGTTTTTGCATCCCACCACAATCTACTCCCACCCCCAAATCCCAGGCACAAAAAAGGGGACTTTCGTCCCCTTGCGGTGTACAGCGTTGAACCTCAGTAAATATCCTTCGACAACAAGGTAAACGGCGTCTTCACCAGGATCTTCAGATCCAGCCACAACGACCAGCTGTTGATGTACTGCAGGTCAATCTCCACACGCTTTTGCATCTTGTCGATGGTGTCCGTTTCACCGCGGCAGCCGCTGATCTGAGCCAGCCCGGTGATCCCCGGTTTAATCCGGTGACGCGCCATGTACGCGAGGATTTTCCCCGAGTAATAGTTGTTGTGCGCGACGGCATGCGGGCGTGGGCCGACCAGGGCCATGTGCCCCTGCAACACGTTGAACAGTTGCGGCAGTTCATCCAGCGAAGTGCGGCGAATAAAGCGACCGACTGCGGTAATGCGCGAGTCATTACGGCTGGCCTGCTTCACGTCACGGTCATCGTGAACACGCATCGAGCGAAACTTCCAGACCTTGATCACCTTGCCGTTCCAGCCATGGCGATCCTGCTTGAAGAATACCGGGCCGGGCGAGTTGATCTTCACCGCCAACGCAATGATCAGCAGGATCGGGCTCAGCGCGATGATCGCCAGAAACGCCACGGTTTTCTCGACCAGACTCTTGCTCAAAGCAGCGGTAGGGCGGCTGGTCAGCGGGCTTTCGTTCAAGTAGATCGCCGGCAGACCGTCCACAACCTTCACCGAGTGATTGAGCAGGGTCAGACTGTTCAGGTCCGGCACCCACACCACGTCGACGTTGGCGCCCAGCAAATCGACATACATCGCTTCGATTTTCGCCGCTTCGCACAGCGGCAAGGTGATGTACAGCCGGCGGATGTCATGTGCCTCGATCAGCTCCAGCAACTGTTCCTGATCACCGACCACACGCGGTGCATCGGAACCCAGCGCAGACACCTCACCATTGCTGACCAAACCTACCAGCGGCAGGTTTTCCAGTTGGCTGAGCTTCTTCGCCAGACCCAGCGCCAGTTCGCCAGTGCCGACGATCAGCGTCTTGTGTTCGCTTTTACGCGACCGTTGGTAGTACTTGGAAAACGCATGCAGCGGCGCGTAGAGAAACGCCTGACCGAGGAAGCCATACACCGCCCAGCTCAGAATCACCTGCCGCGAAAACAGCTCATCGGCCTGGCAGACAAAGGCGATGCACGCCAGCGCCGCCATGGTCATCGACCAACCCATGAACAGTCGACCGAGACCGGTCAGGTAGTTGTCACGCTTGCGATAAACACCGCTAAACGTATAAGCCGGCACCGACGCCAGTACCGCCAGCGTTGCACACATCCGGTAGTAGAACGCGACCGTCCCGGTGTGCTGTTCGGCGAGTATGAACAACAGCGTCACGACAAAGCCTTGTGCCAGCGCCCATTGGCCCCAAAAGGTCAGTCCCTTGAGGCCTGTGCTTCGATTGATACTTAAAGAAAGATCCATACGGTATCCCCAAAAGACGTCCATTCAGGTTTCAACAGTTGAAATCCGAGTTGTTATGCAGACTTATTGTTTTTGTTGTAACGAGTGTCCTGAGGTAACAACATCGATATGCCGAACTGTCGTCAGTCAATAGACTAAGTTATTGGCTGGAGTGGTGTCTGACGAGTTCTAACAAGATGGCATAGTGCCAACTTTTTAATAATTAAATAGAAGGGTGTTAGAAAAGGTCGCAGAGCGGGGGGTGAATAAATGATGTTGTATTTGTTACTGTTGGAGGGGTGGAGGCAGGGAATGTTTAATTCAGGGAGGAAGATGAAGCCAAACAGAGTGCTCTTGTTATTTTTGTAATCGCACTTTGGTCTGTTTGTTCTGTTCGTGGAAGTCTTGCGGGGTTACGCGACGACTTCCTGAATCAGGCAATAACCGCGATTTCTGACGGCACGAAACAGTCGCTCTCCATTACTGGCGCTTTTGAATTTGTCTTGCAGGCGACTCAGGCACATTTCCAGGCCGCGATATTGTTCCGGTTCTCGACCGATGCTGAGAATCAGCTCGTCACGACTGACAACGCGCTCTTCATGGCTGAGCATTTTCCTGACCAATGCTGTTTCCAGGCCTGTCAGGTTGATTTCGACACCCTCTTTGACCAGCGCACCCTGATCAGGGTGGAGATGCCAGGTTTCATTGCCGGGCATATCACCTTCAACGGCAGGCGGCATATTGCGGGACTCCCCGGTAATTACCGGGACATTCTGGAAAGGATTAGCCGATTGTGCGGCGCGCCATTCGGACTCGAGCGTGGCCAATATTCGCTGAGTATCGTGCTCGATACTGCGCGGGACATTTTTGCGGTTGATGCCTGGATATGTGAACTCCATCACCATCGGAGCGGAAGAGGGCGAATCAACCCCTTCAAACGAATTGAAACGTTCACTGGACAGCATGCTCTCCAGTTCGCGTTGCGACGTTGTACTGTGAGTCACGACAACAAAATATTTCCTTGGGAGGGTTGTACTAGTTTCCATGTCTCTCTCCTGAATACATACCAAAATTGGCTAAAAGATAAATCGGCAGGCGAGCAATGACTTCCTCGGAAGTAATCGATAGGCAGGGTTTGGGCCCAAAAATGGCCCTCGATAAATTCCACTCGATCTGCTGCTATGTTATGGAGTTTTATTGTTATGGGTCGTGTTGTCGCGCTCATTCAATTGCTTGATTTCAAACAGGCGTGAAGCAGAACGGGAGCTATATGGTTGCATTAGACGATCCTTCGTACGTATGCAAAAGGGATGGCTGCCCGAGAGTCAGGCAGTCGATATCAGACCTCGCAGCAGGCGATAGCCATAGCCGCGAATGCTCTGAATCGCGTTTGTACCATACATCTCCTTGATTTTTCCACGCAAGCGACTGATTGACTTCTCCAGTGCTCGAGGGTCGTAGAAATTGGTGTTGAGGCCCATGATGCTGGCGATTTCATCATGGCTCAGAATGTGATTACTGGTTTGCGCAAAGGCTTCGAGGATCTTCATTTCGGCAAACGAGATATCGAGTTTCTTGCTGGTGCTCATCAGGCAGATACGGGTCGGATCAAGCGTCAGATCGATATCGCGTTGCCATTCTTCACTGTTGAAGAACTCGCCCAGCAACTCGGCACCATCGTCGGAAAGGGTATTGAGCTTGATACAAACATCCGCGCCAGCCAGATAATATTTGATCTTGTTGAAGGCGCCGCGACCGGTGATGACCGCGCATATGATCGGTTTCAAGTTGTCGCTGCGCAGGTTCTCGACCAGGGCAAGATTGTCTTCGAGGGCCTGTGGGCTGTCGATAACAAGGAAGATCGCTCGATACGAACCAGACTGTTCATTTAACTGATATGAACTAGTGTACGCGCTGGCTTCGAGCGCCATATCGGTACGTATATGCTGGGCGACTAGCGCTTTGAAATGTTCAGCCACGCCACGGGTACGACCCAGAGTAAGAACACCAGGTTCGTCATTTGTCGGGCGCGGGCATCTAGTCGCTAAGTTCCCTGAGAGCATCATGCATTGACTCGAATTAAGTGCTGACATCGGGATGTTAAAGCACCGGTTCTCATCTGTGACTGACAATTGGTAACATTCACGCGATTTTTAGACGTGGCTCCCGAGTTTTCTAACAATAATTAAGCATTTCAAGCTTTTAGTTGATTTTCTCGGAAGGGTGAACTACTGCTTAGATGGTGGCGATATGCAATTGTGCCACTATTTTGAGCTTATTGCGATAGCCTTGTCCATGTCCAATTGCCACTGTCTGGCCATCTCTGGATAATGTGATATTGATCACACTTTATTGCCAGAGCAACTTTTTTCTGCAAAAAGGCCTAAATATTTTCTGCGTAGTTTCGTCAGCCGACGATTACTAACATGGCTTGAGTGTGGCAATTCATAAGACCTATTCTTCAAGATCAAAAGATCGTCCGATCGCGGCCCGAACCTTCGGCAGCTCCTACATTTGAAATGCATTCCCCTGTAGGAGCTGCCGAAGGCTGCGACCTTTTGATCTTCATAATGTGCCAATTGTGTAACTTCAGATACTCAACCCCTGAGTGTTATTACCCGGTCGCTCGTCAAGAGCGCTCTGACGGAGGATTAATGGATTTCTGGACCCTTTTCCAGGTGTTGATATTAGGTGCGGTAGAAGGCCTGACCGAGTTCTTGCCGATCTCGAGTACCGGCCACCAGATTATCGTCGCCGACCTGCTGGAATTCGGCGGCGAACGCGCCATGGCGTTCAACATCATTATTCAACTGGGTGCCATTCTTGCCGTCGTCTGGGAGTTTCGACCGAAGATCTTCGACATCATCAAAGGCCTGCCCACCGAACGTAATGCCCAACGCTTCACCCTCAACTTGCTGATCGCCTTTCTGCCCGCCGTGGTGTTGGGCGTGTTGTTCGCAGACGCGATCCACCAATACCTGTTTAACCCGATCACCGTCGCCGTGGCACTGGTCGTCGGCGGCATCATCATGCTGTGGGCCGAACAGCGCAGTCATGTGATCAGCGTCGAACACGTCGACGACATGCGCTGGTCTGACGCGCTGAAGATTGGTTTCGTACAATGCCTGGCGATGATTCCCGGCACCTCGCGCTCCGGCTCGACCATCATCGGCGGCCTGCTCTTCGGCCTGTCGCGCAAAGCCGCCACCGAGTTCTCGTTCTTCCTCGCCATGCCCACCATGGTCGGCGCCGCCGTGTACTCCGGCTATAAATACCGCGACCTGTTCCAGCCCAACGACCTGCCAGTCTTCGCCCTCGGCTTCGTCACCGCGTTCATCTTCGCCATGATTGCCGTGCGCGGCTTGCTCAAGTTTATTGCCAACCACAGCTACGCCGCGTTCGCCTGGTACCGGATCGCGTTTGGCTTGCTGATTCTGGCGACGTGGCTGTTTGGCTGGGTCAACTGGACGGCCGCAGCGGCAGCCTGATCATTGCGCGCTGATCAACGCCGCAACGGCGAGATCGTTTAACGCTGAATTCGGCGACTCCTGGCGATAGCGCTGCAAGGCCGACGTGAAATACGCGGCCTGCAGCATGCCGTCGCTGGCCAGATAGAGTCGCGCGTCTTCCTGCTCCTCGGCGGAGTAAACGCGTTTAAAGCTTTCCGTGGTGTTATTGGTGGCAGAGAAGGGCGTCAGCAACAGCACCATGATCGATAGGCCAGAGAACTGCGTCACCTCCCACGGTGTTTCGGTACGGCCCATGCAAAAGCCATCGCAGTGCGCATAAACGTCGGAAGTGAAGCAGAACAAGGCGAGGAGGGTGAAACGCTTGAAAGCAGAAAAACTAAACGCGGGCATAAACAAAAGACATCCTGTCAGTACAACAAAACACCGGGCAACGCTCATGCATCGCCCGCACACTCAAACCATCAATCAACGACCTTCAAGTAACTCAGCCGCCTGATCCAGCAACGCCAGCGGATCCTTGGCCTTATGAATATCCACCGACAACAACTGACGGAATTTCCGCGCCCCCGGGAACCCCGTGCCCAAGCCCAGCACATGCCGTGTGATGTGATGCATCGCCCCACCGGCCAACAAATGCTCGGCTATATAAGGACGCAACTGCGCCAGCGCCTCAGCCCGACTGATCACCGGCGCCGAACTGCCAAACAACTGCTGATCCACCTCCGCCAGCAAATACGGATTGTGATAAGCCTCACGCCCCAGCATCACGCCGTCGAACGTTTGCAAATGCTCGTGGCAAGCCTCCATCGTCTTGATCCCGCCATTCAGCACAATCTCCAGCTCCGGAAAATCCGCCTTCAACTGCGCTGCCACGTCATAGCGCAATGGCGGAATGTCACGATTCTCCTTCGGCGACAACCCCTCCAGAATCGCAATCCGCGCATGCACGGTGAAACTGGTGCACCCGGCATCGCGGACTGTGCCGACGAAATCACACAACTCCGCGTAACTGTCCCGACCGTTGATGCCGATGCGATGCTTCACCGTTACCGGAATCGACACCGCATCACGCATCGCCTTCACACAATCCGCCACCAGTTGCGGGTGACCCATCAGGCAGGCGCCGATCATGTTGTTCTGCACACGATCGCTCGGGCAGCCGACGTTTAGGTTCACCTCGTCGTAACCGTGTTCCTGAGCCATGCGGGCGCAGGCGGCCAGATCCAACGGAACGCTACCGCCCAACTGCAACGCGAGAGGGTGCTCGGCTTCGTTGTGACGGAGAAAGCGTTCGTGATCGCCGTTGAGCAGCGCGCCGGTGGTGACCATTTCGGTGTAGAGCAGGGCGTTCTTCGATAGGAGGCGTAGGAAGAAACGGCAATGGCGGTCCGTCCAATCCATCATGGGCGCAACGGAGAACCGCCGAGATAGCGCAGGGCTTGAATTTACTGGGCTGGAGTGGGTGTTTGGTACCATTTGGCTCAACGTATTTATAGCGTGTTTTTAGGCGTTTTCAGGCGTTTTTTCGATTGCACTGGTACAATGTACCAATCACTCTCGGAATTGTACCAGTCGACCATGGCAACGATCAGAGCACGAAAACGCACCGATGGCTCAGTCAGTTACACGGCACAGATACGCCTGTTTCGCGATGGAGCGCAAGTCTACCAAGAGAGCCAGACCTTCGCCCGGAAACAGGCGGCACAAGCGTGGGTGCGGCGACGTGAGGCAGAGCTAAATCAGCCTGGTGCGATTGAGCGCGCGAACCGCAAGGGCGTCAACGTAGAGGACATGATCAAACAATACCTGGCCGAAATTGAGAAGGTCCGGCCGCTGGGAAAGACCAAAGAAGCCACCCTCAATGCTATTGCAGCATCGTACTTTGGTCAGACCGTGGACTCAGATATCAATAGTCAGCGGTTGGTGGACTTTGCGCTTTGGCGAATGAGCAAGGAGGGCGGTGGTGTTCAGCCACAGACTGCAGGCAACGATCTGGCGCACCTTGGGGCTGTCCTTTCGATCGCGCGACCTGCTTGGGGGTATGAGGTAGACCCACACGCGATGGCGGACGCTCGGAAGGTGCTTCGGAAGTTGGGCTACAACATGAAGAGCCGAGAGCGCGACCGACGGCCGACCAAGGAGGAACTGAATGAGTTGCTCGAGCATTTCACTGGCATGCAGCAACGTCGACCCAGTTCGATCAACATGCTTAAGGTTATTGGCTTCGCGGTGTTCTCCACGCGTCGACAGGATGAGATCAGCCGAATCCGATGGGAAGACGTCGATGAAACGGGTCAGCGGGTGCTGGTGCGCGACATGAAGAACCCAGGGCAGAAGATCGGCAATGACGTTTGGTGCCACCTTCCAGATGAAGCATGGAGCATTCTGCAGAGCATGCCAAAAGAGCGTGCGGAGATTTTCCCGTACAACTCGTCATCGATCTCCACGGCTTGGGCGAAGGCATGCAAGTTTCTGGAAATTGAAGATCTCCACTTCCACGATCTGCGACACGATGGTGTGAGCCGTTTGTTCGAAATGGATTGGGATATTCCGCGAGTAGCCAGTGTTTCCGGGCATCGTGACTGGAACTCGTTACGTAGATATACCCATCTGCGAGGGAGGGGTGACCACTATGCCGAATGGCCGTGGTTAGAGAAGGTTATCCAGGCGCCCGTGAAGCTTGGCGCCTGGGGTAAGCAGTGAATCAGCTAGCTCGGCGGTATCCGTTGAGCTGGTTAAATTCTTTCACCGCAGCCTCCCGTTGCAGATCTAGATAAGCCGCCAGATCAGTAATGTGAATACCTTTTGCGCTTTTTTGGCTCGGCTCCATCCGCGTGATCGGGATTTTGATCTGCCCGGCCATGACCTTGCGCTGGAACATATCGGTGGTTAGGTGCGTAAAGTAGTCCTTGCAAACCATGTCCAGTGGGATGATCGCCTGGCCGTTGTACTGAGCCATCAGGATGAAAGCAGTGTTCATTTTACCTCCTGGACTGCGGGTTGATCCTGTTGTTCTCTCCTGAGTTTCAGCCATTCCGGCGCTGCCTGCTTCCACGCCCGACGCATCCATGCTGCGAAACCCGCTTTATAGGCGTAATGCTCGCGGGCGAACGTGTCAGACGTACTCGCTCCTGGTGTCCTGATGTACGTCACGCGCTTTATGCAGTACTGCAGGCCTTCAGGTATTGGAAACTCTTTCTCGAACTCGACTGGCTCGTCGATCTGAACTACTTCGACGACCAGCCTTGGCGGTCTTTCGAAGATGCATTCAGGGTGCGTATACCCCACAGCAGGCTGCGCGGGCGGGCGATTCTGAGCGATTAGCGTTGCATTGGGTGTGGCTGCCTCGCGCAGCTTTTCGTGGGGTATAAGCGCCTCGGTGGTGCTGTTGGAAGGAGCAATAATGCCTGCTGCTGCGCAGCAGAGGCTGTTTGTTTCTGGTGTGTCGACGCTGGTTTTCTTGCAGAGCAAAGCGGTCGTGGATTGAGTGTTGTGCGGGTCCTTTTGCATGCCGCTTTCCTCCGAGGTTCGAATGCGCGTGGGTTCATCTGCCGCTGGTGGGGCGTGAGCCGGGATGCGGTGGGTGTTGGATTGGGGGCAGATCTGGCTCATGCGGCGCTCTCTTGATTTGCCGGCTCCAGAAGGGCTGCGATGGCGAGCGCTTGATCGCGCAAGACGCGGGTTTCGCGCTCGAGTTTTTTTCCCGTGCGGAACGCTGCATATGTGTCGGCGGCAATGCGAAGTTTTTCCGCGATCTCGAGCAACGTCTGGCGTTCGGGTTCGCCAAGCGTCAATGCTTGCTGAAGGCGCTTGCTGAATTGCGCCAAGCGAGCGTGGTCAGCCTTGATGAAGTCGAGGGAGGCCCTTAATTCGCGGATGGTCTTGGCGCTTTCTACGCGCTGGATGTTGTCGCTTTCTTTCATGCCGGCAGACATGCCGTCGCTGTGGCCCATGAAGTAGCCGGCCCATACTAGTAGTCCGGCCAGAATGATCAGGGCGATGAGTGCGCAGATCTGAATTGCGGTCATGTGGTGTGCTCCTGTTGATGTCACAGGCTGGTGGTGGCAGCCGTTCGGTTTGTGGGTGTTACTCGTTGGTGTCGTCCTGCTGTCGCTGCATGTCTTCGTCGGCCTGGTAGGCGCGGATGTCTATCAGGGAAGCGACGTGCCGGATGTGTGCGTACTTAGGTGCCTTGCGGCTGGTGTCCAGCGTGGTGATGGGGAGCTGGATGCGACCGCTGCTGATCTCGGCGACGAAGGACTGCTCGTTGAGGTTGCGAAAGTACTGCTCGCGCACTTTGTCGAGCGGGATCAGAACATCGCCGAAGATGCGGTAAAGCAGTTCGACGGTGGCTGACTCCGGCGCCGGGTGCAGGAGCAGCGGTTTTTGTGCTGTGTTACTCATGGCTTTGTTGGGCCTCCTTGCGTTGTTTTCTGGCCGGGTGGTTCCAGGCGTTCAGGCAGTGCGTTCTGGTCAGCTCGCGCAGATGTTCGGGCACTTCGAGGAGCGCGGCGTTGCGCTCCTCTCGTGTCCGCATAGCGATGATCTGGCGGGCGTATTCCCTAGGCCACGTCACGGTTGTCTGCCGGGATGGCGGGTAGATCGATGCCCAGTTGTTCGGCTAGCCAGCGGATGCCAGGTTGTTTGATCCGGGTTGACTGGCTGTACTGCATGCCGAGCTGGTCGTGGTACCACTGGCCGTCCTTGATTCGCAGGTACTCGCGGTCACGGTTGGGGTAGGCCGGCAGGTTCCGTTCGTTGAGCAGGCCTTTTTCCCGCATGCGAGCGATTAGCTTGGGCCGGGTCAGGCCGAGTTGTGTTGCGGCTTGGGCGAGGGTGCGTTCCATGGTGTGCCCCTCATGCCGCGTGCGCAGCAGGAGTTGCTGCTGCAGCAAGGTGGTAGATGGACTCGCTGACCTTGCCGTAGATCTCGACATCGGTGCCGTAGGCGGTGAAGCAGCGGGTGTGCGGGCTTGTGTTGCCGATGCTCAGGATGATGGTGACGCCCGAGCGTGATTGCGTGCGGTGCAGCGCGACCTTTAGGGGGTAGTCGAAGCCCATGTCGAGGCTCAGCACACCGCCGGTGCGGACCAGCTCGAAAACGCGTTGTTTGTCCGAGACTTCGAAGCGGCCGTATTCGCGGGTGGCATGCGGGCGGTGCACCAGGTCGCTGGTGTTGCTCGCGTCGAACGGGCCATTGGCGATTTCTTCGATGAAGTCGGCCAGCTTGAGGTGCGTTTTCTTGTCGTTCTGCAGGGTCAGCGTGTGGCGTTCGCTACCCAGCTCGACGACGAAGGTGCTTTCCAATGTGCCGCGTTCGACCTTGAGCCGGAACGCCAAGCACTCACGCTTGGGCGCTGTTCTGAGGACGTGGTTAAAGGTCTCGCTCAGGTTGACCTGGGCATTCAGCAATTGCAGGGTGCGGTTGTCGATTTTGAACTTGATCATGCTGCGTGCCCTCCGCCGTTCGGATCGAATGGGGTGGAGGCTGTGCGAGGTTGCTGCTTCGGTTTGGTGGTGACAAACGAGCAGCCGCTTTCGCGGGCCAGACGGCGGATCTCGAAGATTCGGAAGGGGTCAGCAGCGGCCGGGTGGACGTGCAGGGTTGCTGTGGTGTGCATGGTTTTGCCTCGCTCTGTGGTGGAAGAGTGAGGTCAATATCAACTGTCAGTTGATATTAGTCAATGATTTTGTTCGCTACCAGGTGCGAGCTGGTGGCGCATTGACATAGTGAGAAAGATTCTATATTGATTTGAATTCATAAAGTATTTCAAAAGGATTGGATATGGTAGGTGCGGTGGAAGAAATTAATAAAGACAAAGCTAAGCACGAGAAGCCGCTGATCTGCGTGTTTGATGTTGATCCTAGTGTAACTGATGCGCTAATTGAAAAGCGTTATGACGTGGTTTCGGCATCGTTAGGAAAACCTATTCGGGTAGGAAACAGAAATAGGGGCGATGCGAAACATGTGAAACTAAATTTTAGCCTCCCAGAAAATTTACACGAATATGATGTCGTTGTGATTGATTTGGGTGGGGAGATAAAAGAGACTCAATACACTTCCGCCCCGCTAGGAAATGCTACGGGCGGTGTCGCCTACGCTTTTTATAGTGCATACCCTGAGAGTTTATTCAATCCAAGACCTGGCGGAATGCATATCGTCGGAGGTGAGCTGGATCTTTTATTGAGGAAGTTGTCAATAGTTGTGATTTTTTCCAGTACTATTGAAGAGGCGAATTACCAGACCGTCAAGATTGATAGGGGAGGGAGTTCGTGGGATGAATCGTACTCTTGCTCGACTAGAAACTTGTATGCAGGGTTTCCGTCATGTTCCAATAAAGTAGGGCGACGCATAAAATCGCCTGAGGTCGAAAATGTTTATTTTTCGCTAGTTAAAAAGTATTTTGGTAGTAGTCAATATCAAGTTGTTTTTGAGCATCCAACTTATTGGGATTCAGACCAGTTTGCATCCGTTCAGAATGAAGATTTTGTTCCTCTGGTTCTTAATGACAGCGATGAGATAATTTCTTATTTTCATGCGGTGGGGGAAGGGGCTGTTTTTGTATTCCCTCAAGTTGAGGATAAAGCAGGTTTTATCAAGGATTTATTTGAGCACTGTTTGGCTGAGCACTTTCCACAAGTCTTTCCATTTAGTGGGCAATTCGCATGGCTGGACAGTGGGAATTTCCCTGTGCCGGGAGAGATCGAGCTACAAGCTCATAGGGTGAAGTTGGAGGAGGTCTATAGATCACAAGTTGCAAAAGCTGAAAATGATCTTGTTGCTTTGAAGGAAGAGTACAAATTTCTAAGGGATTTGATATCCGAAACTGGCGATTCACTAGTATGTGCTGTCCAGCATTATTTTCGGTGGTTGGGGTTTGATTCGGTCTTAAATCAAGACGAGGAAGCTGAAGGGGTTCTAGAGGAAGATTTGCAGATTGATTGTGGAGACAAGCTATTGGTCGTAGAGGTGAAGGGTATTGGGGGAACCTCAACTGACAAAGCGTGTTCACAGATTACAAAAATAAAAAATAGAAGGATGAAGCAAAGGAAAAGTTTTGATGTTTACGGTCTTTATATTGTTAATCATGAAAGATATGTGGCGCCAGATAATAGGAAGAACCCGCCATTTACGGAACACCAATTACAGGATGCTTTACTGGATGAGCGAGGGCTCTTGACTACGTACCAACTGTATTTGGCTTTCTTTCTGATAAGAGATGAAATCCTAAGAAAGGAAGATGTGCGGGAGCAGTTGTTCGCTTTTGGGCTCATAAATTTGATCCCTTCCGATATGAAGTCGCTAGGGCAGCCATCTGAATATTTAATGAATGGTGCTGTTGTTGTCGTTGATCTTGACGGGGGGGGAGTAAAAGTAGGGGATACTGTTATTGCTAAGAAAGACATGCATTATAGCAAGCATATCATTCAGTCGCTGCAGGTGGATGGGGTAGAGGCTGAGCAAGTTAGTGATGGAGTCGTCGGGATAAAGTCTGCTACCAAGTTTCCTAAGAAAGCGGAAATTTTCATTTATTCAGAATGATAGCTTAAGTTGTGGGCTGTTTTACAGCTTATTCGGGTATAAACGAACCCACAACTTTTCCACATATATGGGTTTCTTCTGTAATGTCTATTATTGGGTATTGCGGGTTAATCGGACGTAAAAACTGTCGACCTGCATCCTCTACAAGGATTTTGAACGTAGCTTCATTAGTGCGGGGAACCCTGGCAATTACTCGGTCACCAGTTTTCGTTTCTGCCTCAGGATCTACAAAAATAATGCATCCTGTAGGATAGCTTCGCCCTGGGCCCGGATTCGTCATCGAATCCCCTAGAACTTTTAAAGCGTAACCATGACTGCTGATCGGAACAGGGCACGATAGCCAAGAGTCAGCATCATAATTCTCAAAATTAGAGATTGCCTCACACCATGCACCTGCTTGAACCCACGATATCAATGGAACCTTACCAAAGCGCTGATTGATTTCGCAGACGTTGCCTCCCTCACCAACTGCTATTTTGCGAACATTACTCTCACCGGTTTGCTCTTTCGGCAGCACGCCGTACTCAAGCCATTCACGCCTTATCTTTAGCCATGAGCAGAGTGCAGTCATGCTGTCAGCTTCTGCCATCGCTTCTCCATTCAGCCACTTGCTGATGGCCTGCGTGGTCTTTTCGACTCCCATGCTTTTCAACTGACGATGGATATCCACCCCACGACCCCGTCTGCGTATGCCGGCATCGTCGAGAGCTTCGTGTAGGCGCTCACTGAAAGCTGCGCGGAGAAAGTTTTTATCAACCATTAGTTGAGAGTCTCATAAAGGTTGCGCAATAGTCAGTTGATCTATAACATCAACCACGGGTTGATAATTGGAGGTTGTCATGCTGGACCCCGCAGATTTTCCGAGCGCGATTGCATTCGCGTTTGAAGCCGTAGGCGGCATCGGGGCCGCCGCGAAGGTATGCAATAGAAGCTATCAGGCGTTGAACAAATGGCGTCGGGCCGCATGCCTGCCGCGAACGGATTACACAGGTGAAACCAAATACGCCGAGCTGCTGGCGACCGCTGCAAAGCAGAAAGGCAACGCCTTCCAAGCAGCTTGGCTGCTGAACGCTTCGGCCCCTCACAAAGCTGCAGCGTAGCAAGAAAAAAGGCGACCCAAGGGCCGCCCAGTTCCTCCCGGCACGCACCACCACAGCGCTGTCGGGTCGCGATTAAGATAGGCGGGCACACCACATGCAACCACTTCTCTTCATCGCGCTTTTCCAAGGCTCGGAAGCCTTGGTGTTGCTGCCTCTTCCACCACAGATTTGGCAGCTGTTGCGCCAGGGGTGAGCAACGGATTGCTCGTCCCGGCACGGTGCCGGTATCGATCCCTAAGATCTAGCCGGCGTTTGGGCCCTTTCAAGCCACGCGGCAAATGTATCACCACTGCATGTCGCGCGGCACTGGCAACTTACAAGGATTAATGCCATGAGCCGTATTGCTCTGAGTTCTGTTGAGCGGGCGCAGCGGGAAGTTTTGCCGCTCGATCTCGCGCTTTACCATGCTGCCCGGGACTACCCCGGCGGCGCCGCAGCCATCGCCGCCACCACCGGCCGGAATGCAACCACGCTGCAGCACAAGTTGTCCCCAACCCACCCCAGCCACACGGTGAACATTCAAGAGTTCGGCGAGATTCTGGAGTTGACAAAGGATCGCCGTATTCTCGATGCAGTGCATGCTTTAGTAGGTGATACGACTTGGCAGGAATTGGCTGAGGCTTACACGAATGACATGCCTGAGACACTGACCACCGGGATTGCCGAGTACTTCCGGCAGGTGGCGGATCTGGCGGATACCTGGGCCAAGAGCATTGGCGACGGGGTTGTTTCCGATGAGGAACTGGCCGCGATTCGCCTGCAGGTGTTTCGTGGGATTCAGGGGCTGTTGGGTTTGTTCAACCGCGCCACGTATGTCAACCAGACGACGGGGGGTGTTGATCGTGGCTGACATTGCTGACTTCGCTAATGACCTGGTGCAAGAGCGTATCGATCAGGCGCTCGCTGCACGCAACGCCGCTAAATCTGCATTGGCGGCGCATTCGTTTTTATTCTGTGAAAACTGCGACAGCCCAATTCCCGAGGGACGGCGTTTAGCTGTTCCTGGCTGCACGCAATGCGTGAGCTGTCAGGAGGTCAAAGAGATCATGGAGGCCATCCATGCTCGATGAAGTGTTGGGGCAATTCGCGGACTACGGCCTTGAGCCTGCGCAACCGCTGGTGCTTGGCAAGCTGACCCGGTGTAAGACTTCGCAGGACAAAGGCAAGGAAAAGAACGGTTGGTATGTCGTCCATGAACAGCACACGGAGAAAGGCGAGACGCTGATCTTCGGTGCGTTCGGTGACTGGCGTTCTGGCGAGTCTCAGAAGATCAAGGTCAAGGCTGGACGGATGTCGCCTGAAGAACGCGAAGTTATGCGCGCTCGACAGGAAGAGGCCAAACGCCGCGCGGCTGAGATATCGGCCAACGCGGCACGTCGTGCGGCCAAGCGAGCGGCCGGTATGTTCAAGCGCATGCCGGTGAAGGGCCGTAGCGACTATCTGGATCGCAAGCAGATTGTCGGCTTCGGCGTTCGGTATGCGCCACGCTCCGGTGCGTTTCTGGTGCCGATGAGCAATGTGCGCGACGAGATTGTCGGCCTGCAGGTGGTGTTCCCGACCAAGCAAGAGGACACCGGACGGGACAAGTCCTATTGGCCTTACGGCATGTCCAAGGAGGGTGCTTTCCATCTGATCGGGCCGCACCCGGATCCGGGCGAGCCGGTACTAGTGTGTGAGGGCTATGCGACCGGCGCAAGTCTGCATATGGCCACGTCACTGACCGTGGCGGTTGCGTTCGATGCGGGCAATTTGCTGGTGGTTTGCAAGGCCATGCGGGAGCGCTTCGCCGGTTGCCCGCTGATCATCTGCCGAGACGATGACTGGAAAACCACCAAGCCGAATGGCGAGGCGTGGAACCCCGGTGAAGAGAAAGCGAACAACGCGGCGCTGATTGTTGGTGGCCAAGTGGTTGCGCCGATCTTTTCCAGTGAGCGGGAAGCCAAGTGGACCGACTTCAACGATCTGCATATCGCGGAAGGTTTGGAGGCGGTACGCCGTCAGGTGTTGGCGGTGGTCAAGCCACCGGCCGCTGGTGGTTGGAAGGACATGTTGGCCCGCAGTGAGAGCGGTGCGTTGATTGCGCACATGCAGAACGTCGAGTTGATTCTGGCCAACGATGAGCGCTGGGCCGGTGTGATCAGTTACAGCGCATTCAGTTCCAAGATCGTGAAGCTACGTGCGGCACCATATGGCGGCGGCACGGGTGATTGGGCGGACATTGATGATGTGCGGGTGATGAAGTGGCTCGCGCAGCAGTACAACTTGCGGGTCAAGGCCTCGCATGTGATCGAGGCGGTGAGCGTTGTTGCGCATGACCATGCGTTTCATCCAGTGCGGCAGTACCTGCGCAAGCTTGAGTGGGATCGGGTGCCGCGTCTTGAAAGCTGGCTGACGGAGGTCATGGGTGTTAAGGCCACGGATTACTCCTCAAAAGTCGGCAAGCGTTGGATGTTGTCGGCCGTCGCGCGAGTGATGAAGCCGGGTTGCAAGGCTGACTCGGTGATGATTCTGGAAGGGGCACAGGGCGCCGGTAAGTCGACGGCGATGAGTATCCTCGGCGGCGAGTGGTTTATGGACACGCCGTTTGCGCTGGGTGACAAGGACGGCTTTCAGGCGATCCGGGGCAAGTGGATCGTCGAGCTGGGCGAGCTGGATAGCTTTAACAAGGCCGAGAGCACGAAGGCCAAGCAGTTCTTTTCGGCGTCCACTGACACTTATCGCGAGAGCTACGGCCGCAGAACGATGGACGTGCCACGCCAGTGTGTTTTCGTGGGTACGACCAACCAGGACGAGTACCTCAAGGACGCCACCGGCAACCGGCGTTACTGGCCGGTCGCGTGTACCAAGGTCGATCTGGAGTTGTTGCGCTCGATGCGCGATCAGCTGTGGGCCGAGGCGGTGTTCTGTTACGACGCGGGCGATCTCTGGTGGGTGACGCTGGATGAGGCGCCTATGTTCGGCGAGGAGCAGGATGAGCGCTTTGTTGTGGATGAATGGGAAGGACCGATTCTGACCTGGTTGGAAGAGTCGCAGATCGGTGAGACCACCACCGGGAGCGAGGTGCTGGCCAATGCGCTGAAGTTGGACTTTGGGCATTGGGGCAAGCCGGAGCAGATGCGGGTCGGGGCGATCATGCATCGGCTGGGTTGGCGACGTGTGCGGTTGCCTGCGTTGGCTAAGAGCGGGCAGCGGCCATGGGCTTACAAGAAACCGGAAGGGTGGGGCGGTGCCTCGGCGCTGCAGCGTGAAGCGTTCGAGGAGCCTTGTTTTGATTAAGGAGATCGATTCGCTGCTTCGGTTATGGGCGCAGGAGCTGCATTCAGAACATTCGAAAGGAGGGCTGGCTGGGGGAAATATGGTTGCCATGATGATGGAGAGCAACGGGCAACTGATCAGAGGGCGGCGTGCATTCCGTGCGCCGCTCGAAAGTTCGTTGGACATTGAGCTGATCGTGAACAAGCACCTCGCGCCAGAGCTGGTGACGGTGGTGCGGGAGCATTACTGCACGCTCGATCTGGATATGCGCTTGCGGTATGCCCACTGCGGTTGTGGCCGCGATACGTACTATCAGCGTTTGCATGAGGCGCATCTGCAGATCTTCGGCGTGATGATGGGGCTGGCTGCGTGACCCCAAGCATTCGTCCGGCTGTTGCTGTCCCGCTGGCCCGTCTTGTCTCGCTGCGTTTTGATGCAGTGGGACAGGTGCGGGCCTTGTCGTTGTTGGGCTGTCCCACCGTCCCGCCTAGAAGTGCCTCCCTCCCGTGTGAGCGTAGCGGGCAAGCAGTACGCGCTTACGCGCGAACGCGTGTTCTTTAAATTTCTACCTTTACACGAGAAAGTAGAAAGATAAGTAGGACAGTGGGGCGAGGCCCTGAATTTAGGCGTTCTCAGGTGTCCTACTTCGACTCTGAATAGTGGGACATATGGGACACCGCCGAGGCAAGAGAATGCCGAGTAGGTGTATTCGCCGACATTCGCTAGGCGTTCACCCTACGTTGCCCACTTATTCACCGGGTGGCATTAAAACAGGGTTGCTGCCACCGGAATCGACCTGTAAAAAGTAGTCATCTTCGATAGGTGCGACCGCAGAGCGCGGCAGGCACCACACCACCAAACCCGGCCATTGCGCCGGGTTTTTGCGTTCATGGGGTAGGCGATGACAAGCGAGCAACAAGCACTGGCAGAAATGCCGATCTGGTTAGTGATCGTCCTGGCTCTGGTCGGTGGCGTATCGGGGGAAATGTGGCGGGCTGACAAGGACGGGGCGCGAGGCTGGGCATTGTTGCGCAGACTGGCACTTCGGTCCGGCGCCTGCATTGTCTGCGGGGTGTCGGCGATGATGTTGATGATTGCCGCCGGCATGACGATCTGGACGGCGGGCGCCTTGGGTTGCCTGACGGCAATGGCCGGCGCGGACGTAGCCATTGGGTTGTACGAACGATGGGCCGCCAAGCGACTGGGCGTGTGCGAAGTTCCGCCGAATGGCGGCGGCCAGGCCTGAAACCGCAGGGGACCCTGGGGTTATTCGGTGGGTACGGGGTCGGAAACCCGCGGGATTGTGTTAGCGGGCGGTTCACCAGCTTAGTGAACTGAGGTGAACTGGGGGTGAACAGGTGAACTCGCGGGGTGAACTGGAGAAATTAACCATGACTGTTATCAGCAAAACGGAGTTTGCGGCCCGGCGCGGTTGGGCCAAGTCCTATGTTTCCAAATTGGCCAGCCAGGATCGGCTGGTGCTTACTGAAAACGGCAAAATCGATCTTGAGGCCACGGAGGCGCTGCTAGATAAAACCAGCGACCCTAGCAAGGCCGCCGTCGCCGAACGTCACCAGCAGGACCGGATTCAGCGTGATGTTTACAGCCAACTGTCCCCTCTGACCGAGCCGACTTCCACGGCTGCGCCGCCGCAGCTGATATCCGTCGACGGCAAACACCCCGACTACCAGAAATCCCGCGCGCTACGCGAGCACAACATGGCCAAACTGGCCGAGATCGAACTGGGCAAAGCGCAAGGTTCATTGGTGTCCAGGGAGGCCGTGGAGACCGGCGCCTACGACGCCGGCCGCTTGTTGCGCGACCAGTTGTTCGGCCCGCTGCCTCAGCTGTCGTATGACCTGGCGGCAATGACGGATCCCTGGCAGATCGAAAAGCACCTAACCGCGACAATTCGACGAACGCTGGAAGAGGCCGAGCGCCTCTCCTCAGCAGATCTTGAACATGCCCTGACATCGGATTGAAACCATGCACACGGAATTTTCTGACGGTGCAAAGGTGTACCGTGAGAACTACTTCCGTGGACTGCGCCCGGATCCAGACCTCTGGATCGATGAATGGGCCGACGAGTACATGCGAATTCCGCGAGACACCGGCGCCCCGGAGCCCGGCCAGTACCGCACCTCACGCACACCTTATGCCCGCGAGCCGATGCGCTGCCTGTCGCCAGCTCATCCCTGCAGGCGGGTGGTCACCATGGTGGCCTCGCAGTTGATGAAAACCCAGATCGCGCTGAACTGGATGGGTGGGCTGATCCACATGGCCCCATCGAACATCTTGGCCTTGCTGCCCAGCCTTGGATTGTCCAAGCGGGTTTCGGGGCGGATCAGCAAGACCATCAAGGCCACCCCGGTGTTGCGCGAGCGCGTGGCAACGAGCCGCTCACGGGATGCGCGCAATACGATGGATACCAAGGAATTCGAAGGTGGTTCGCTATACGTCACCACCGCCGGTTCTGCGGCCAACCTGTCGGAGCTGTCGGCACGTTACATCTACGGCGACGAAGTCGATCGCTGGGAAAACGATGTTGGCCAGGAGGGTGATCCCATCCGGCTGGCCGAAACTCGGGCGACCAACTTCGGTCGCAACGCCAAGATCTATTTCTCCAGCTCGCCGACGATCAAGGGCGCCTCGCGTATCGCCGATTTGTTCGAGTCCAGCGACCAGCGTCACTACTACGTGCCATGTCCTACCTGCGGTCATATGCAGGTACTGGAGTGGGAACGGCTGTACTACAGCGCGGACTACGCCACCGTGCATTACGAGTGCGCCGCCCCTGAGTGCGACGTGCTGATCGAGGAGCACCACAAAAGCGACATGCTCGCCCGAGGTGAATGGCGTGCGCATGGTCGTGGCGATGGTAAGACCGTTGGGTTTCATCTCAGTGCGTTGTATTCGCCGACCGGCTGGATGGATTGGGCCTCTCTCGCCGTCGAGTTCGAGGACGCAAAAAAAGCCCAGTCGCAAGGCGATACCAGCCTGATGCAGGTGTTCTACAACACCCGTCTGGCCAAGGTTTGGGACAGCGCGCTCGAACAGACCAAGGCCGAAGTGTTGATCGCTCGGGCGCGGCTGGAAAACTACAGCCTCGGCGCGATGCCGCCGGGCGTGCTGATGCTGACCGGCGCCGTCGACGTCCAGGCCAACCGCTTGGAGTTGATGGTGATGGGCTTCGGCGTCGGCATGGAACGCTGGGTGGTGGACCACCAGATCATCTGGGGCGACCCGGCCGACGAGCGCACCTGGGCGGTGCTGGACGAGAAACTCAAAGCGCGGTACCGGCATCCCTGCGGCGTCGGCTTGGGGATTCTCGCCACGGGCGTCGACTCTGGTGGTCACCACACCGATGAGGTTTACCAGTTCTGCCGCGTGCGTCGTTGGCGCAACGTCTTCGCCATCAAGGGGGCGAGCAAGCCGGGTAGACCGGTGATCGCTCAGCGCCCGTCCATGGTCGACGTGACCTGGAAGGGCCAGACCGAACGCAACGGCGCCGAGCTATGGTTTGTCGGTACCGACACCGCCAAGGACTGGATCTACAACCGTTACCCGTTCCCGGATGGGCCGGGATCGCTGCATTTTGCCAACGACCTGCCGGACGAGTTCTTCGCCCAGTGCGTGGCCGAACGCAAGGTCGCCCGCTATGTGCGCGGTCACAAGCGCATTGAGTGGGTCAAGGGCAAGGCCGAGCGCAACGAGGCACTCGATCTGATGGTGTATTGCCTGGCGATGGCTCATTACCTGGGTATCAACCGATATCAGGAACACGATTGGGAGCGGGTCCGCCAGTCACTGGCACAGGCCGGTTTATTTGACGACGCAGCAAACACCAAACCTGTTCAGGGCGAACGTGTCGCCATTGCATTGCAATCATCATCTAACGCTGTGGCCGCGTCACCCGCACCGCCACCTGCTGCACCGGCCGCCACACCGCGACCGGCTGCAGCATCCCCTCAACGCCGCAGCTCTGCCAGCGGTTATCTGAAGAGACGCTGATATGTCATTTACGAAAAAGCACCTCGACGCGGTTGAGGCGGCCATTGCTCGCGGTGAAAAAACTGTGCGCTACACCGACCGTACCGTGGAATACCGCACGGTCGATGAGCTGCTGAAGGCGCGCGAAGAAATACGTTCATCGCTGGCCAGCGCCGCTGGGCCACGTTCGCGTGTGGTCCGGCTGTACCACGCAGGGAAGGGGGTCTGATGGCTCGGCATTTTCCGACGCTGACCCGTAACGGCTTCGTGCTGCCGTCCAACATCAAAGCCAGTTACGAAGGCGCTGGTGAGGGCCGCCGATCCGCCGGCTGGGACGCTCCCGACAACGGGATCAACAGCATCAACACCCCGGCACTGCGCAACCTGCGATCGCGCTCCCGGGCAGCGGTTCGCAATGACCCGTATGCCTTCAACGTCATCGACAAGCGCGTCAGCAACCTGATCGGCACCGGCATCACCCCTCGGCCAACAACCGACGATGATGCCCTGCGCAAACTGCTGCAGGAGCTGTGGGGCGATTGGGTTGATGAGTCGGATGCGGATGACCGTACCGACTTCTACGGCCAGCAGGCGCTGGTGGCGCGCACCGTGGAAACCTCAGGTGAATGCTTTGTGCGCTTGCGTCCGCGCGGGCTTGATGAAGGCTTGGCAGTTCCGCTGCAGCTGCAGATTCTCGCACCGGAATTCGTGCCGCACGACAAGTTCGAGACCACCAAAAACGGCAACGTCATCCGCGCCGGCATCGAGTTCACTCCCGGCGGCAAGCGGGTGGCGTACTGGATGTACCTGGCGCATCCGCGTGACTCGGCCTCGTTGAATGCCGGTTACAACCAGCTGGTGCGCGTGCCAGCCGCCCAGGTGCTGCACATCTTCGAACCGGTCGAGCCTGGCCAGTTGCGTGGCGTGCCGCGATTGTCGCCGGTGCTGAAACGCCTGCGCAGTCTGGACAACTACGACGACGCGGTGCTGTTCCGCCAGGAAGTGGCCAACCTGTTTGCCGGTTTCATCAAGCGGCCGGCGCCAGATTCGGGTCCGGCTCCACGCGATCCGGTCACCGGCGCGTTGCTGGATCTGGACCGCGACGGTTTCACCCCAATGGTTGCGCTTGAACCCGGCACCATGCAGGAGCTGGGGGCAGGCGAGGAGGTTGAATTCTCCAAGCCACCGGACGCGGGCAACAACTACCCGGACTTTATGCGGCAGCAATTGATGGCTGCAGCAGCGGGCTCGGGCACGCCTTACGAGATTCTCACCGGCGACATGCGCGGGATCAACGACCGCGCGCTGCGGGTGGTGCTCAACGAGTTCCGTCGCCGCCTGGAACAACTGCAATTCAGCGTTTACGTGCATCAACTCTGCCGCCCCGTACGGGCCGCGTGGATGGACATGGCGGTGCTGTCGGGTGTTCTGGTGCTGGACGATTACGCACAGAAGCGCCGCCAGTACCTGCGCACTCGCTGGGTGCCGCAAGGCTGGGCCTACATCCAGCCGGTGCAGGACGTGCAGGCGCGGCGGATGGAAGTGCAGGCCGGGTTTGCTTCGCGCAGCGAGATGGTCTTGCGCACCGGCTACGACGCCGAAACGGTCGATCTGGAAAACGCTGCCGATCTGGCGCGGGCCACAACACTGGGCCTCAACTACAACACCCTGGATGCCGTCGATGACAACGACGACAAGGAGCAATCATGAGCAAACAAGCGCGACCGCGCATTTACAACCGCGCCGGCAAACGCGTCGAGGTGCAGGACAAGACCTGGTACGCGGTGCAGGCCAGCGGCGAGGCCACCGAGCGAGTGATCGAAGTGTTTGTCTACGGCGAGATCGGCGGCTGGGGCATCACGGCCAATCAGTTCGTGCAGGATCTGCGCGCCATGGACGATGGCGTGTCACCGGTGGTGGCCGCGTTCAACAGCATCGGTGGCGATCTGTTCGACGGGCTGGCCATGCACAACGCGTTGTCGCGTCTGGGCGAGCGCTGTACCGGACGGATCGATGCGCTGGCGGCAAGTGCCGCGAGCGTGGCTGTCTGCGGTGCCCACCGTGTGGTGATCGCCTCCAACGCCATGTTGATGATCCACAACCCCTGGACCTACGCCGCCGGTGATGCGGAAAACTTTCGTAAGGTGGCCGACGTCCTCGACCAGACCATGGAGGCGATCATCGCGGCGTACAAGGCCAAGGCACCGGATATTGACGAGGTCGAGCTGCGGCGTTTGGTGGCGGCTGAAACCTGGCTGACCGCCAACGAAGCGGTGGCATTGGGTCTGGCCGATGAAGTGGGCGACGGCGTCAAGGTCAAAGCCTGTCTCGGTCAAGGCGCGGTGCTGCAACGATTCCAGAACGCACCGGCTGATTTGCTGGCCCAGCTCGACGAGGAACCCGAACCGGATCCGGATCTTGATCCTGTCGAACCGCCGCCGGTGCCGCCCGTCGTAGACTCGGCCAAGTTGGCATTGATGGTCAGTCAGCGCTGCACGGCGGCGGGCATCAGCAACCTGATCGAGCCGCTGCTCAAGTCCACCCAGCTTGAAAGCGAAGAAACCGTTTTGGCCGGCCTGGCACGCGCCAAGGCGGTGAACGACCTCTGCGTGGCCGCGCGGCTGCCGGAATTCAGCGCCGAGTATGTCGCGGCAGGCCTGGATGCGGCGGCGGTACGGGCGCGTCTGTTCGACAAGATCGTCACCAGCGGCAAAGGCTTTGAAATCGACAACAGTCTGCCGTTGGCCGACGACCTGGCACCCAAGGTGCTGGCCAAACAACCTGACCCCAACTCGATTTGGGCTGCTCGCCAAGCGGCTCAAACTCAAACCGCGCGCGGCGCAAAAGGAGCATGAGCATGACCATCAAACGGGAACCGATGCACGCAGGCGAGTTCCTGCTGTCCGAGGGCGCGGGCACCATTTCGCGCGAGGCGATCAATGTCGCGGCCGGCCCCGCGTTGTGGCCGGGGCAAATCCTCGGCCTGGTGACCGCCTCCGGCGAATTCGCACCGTACGAACCAACGGCCGAGGACGGCACTGAAAACGCAGTCGCGATTCTCTATGGCTCGCTTGGCGAATCCGATGTGGTGCGTCGCGGTCGCGCCGTGGTGCGTTTGGCCGAAGTCAGCGAAGCACACCTGACCGGTCTGGATCTGGCCGCCGAGAAAGCACTCGCCACTCATTTCGTGATCGTCCGCTAAGTCCATCCTTCTTTTTTATGCATCCCGCCGCGTGCGGGATTTTTCGTTTCTGGAGAGTACCCATGGCCGATATCGCCATTTTTGATGACGAAGCATTCACTGTCACTTCGCTGACCGCTGCACTCAATGATCAACCCTACCTGCCGGGCCGCATCAGCGCCTTGGGCCTGTTCCGCGAGGAAGGCATTACCACGCTGACCGTGCAGATCGAAAAGGACGGTGACACCCTGGCACTGGTGCCGGCCGGTGAACGCGGTGGTTCGGGTTTGGTGGTTGCTGCCAGCAAGCGCACCCTGATCCCGTTCAACACCGTGCATCTGCCGGAGCGCTTCACCATCAAGGCCGATGAGATTCAGGGCATTCGTGCCTTCGGCACTCGCACTGAGCTGCAGGCGGTGCAGGACGTGGTCAATGCGCGCCTCGCTAAGGCGCGGCGTCAGTTGGACGCCACGCACGAATTCCAGCGTATGGGCGCACTGAATGGCCAGATCCTCGACGCCGATGGCAAGACTGTACTGCTGGATCTTTATGAGCGCTTCGGTGTGCAGCGTCAGAAGCTGTCCATGGGTCTTAAGGATCCTAAGACGGAGCTGCGCGTTAAATGTGTCGAGGCGTTGGATATGCAGGAGGACGCACTCGGTGCCGTGACCAGCACGGGTTCTCGTGCTTTTTGCGGTAAGCATTTCTGGAACGAACTCATCGTCCACCCATCGATCAAGGAAACCTATCTCAATAGCCAACAGGCCGCGTCCTTGCGCGGTGACGCCCGGGAGAGCTTTGAACTCGGAGGCATCGTCTGGGAACGCTACCGTGGCAAGGTTGCCGGTGTGTCTTTCGTCCACGACGATCAGGCGTTGCTGGTTCCTGAAGGTGTACCCGATTTGTACATCTCGGCGTTTGCGCCGGCCGATTACATGGAAACGGTCAACACACAGGGCATTCCCTACTACAGCAAGATCGAGCCGATGCAGTTCGGCAAAGGCATGGCCGGCGAAGCGCAGTCCAACCCGCTGCACATTTGCACCCGGCCTCGCGCTCAGATCACCCTGGAGCTCTGACCATGGGCTTTCGCGATCTGGTCGCCGAGGTGGACGCGGTGGTGTTCGAGACGCTGGGTGATACCGCACGGATCGAGGGTCGCGAAGAGCGAGTGTTCGGCATGTTTGCCGCGCCCTGGCTGCAACCCAAGTTCGGCAAGCTCAACACCGGGCTGCGCGAGCCTCGCTTCGAGATCCGCGTCAGTGATTCGCAAGGTCTGGAACAGGGCATGCTGGTCAGCGTCGAGTTGCCGGCCTTGGATGGCGGCGGCGACTACGACCTGATCCAGCTCGAGCCGAGCGGTGACGGTCTGGTCGCCCTGATTCTGAGGTTGCGTCCATGAGCGTCGGCAGCTATTTCAAACCCTCGGCCGCCGGCGGGATGATTTCCATCCAGTCTTCGGCCCCAGACTTTCAGGCGTTTCAGGACTTCGCGGCGTTGGTCCCCAAGGCAGCGGCAGCGGCGCACCGGCGTGCGATCAATAAGACGTTGGGAAGATTGCGCACGCACATTGCCCGGGCTGTTAGCCGGTCAGAACGCATTGCCGTAGCAGCGGTGCGTCAGCGCTTGCGCAGCTATCCGGTTTCCGGCGGTGCCGCGAGCGGCAAACTGTGGTTCGGTTTGAACGCCATCGAGTCCAGCCGGATCGGCCGGGCGCGGCAAACCGGTAGTGGTGTGTCGGTGGCGGGTCGGCGTTACCAAGGGGCTTTCCTCAAGAAGGTCTACGGCAACAAACCCGACATCTGGATCCGCACAGCCAGCAAGCATTTCAACGGGGACGACTACCCCGACAGCACGGTCTCCCCCGGTCGCGGGGCGAGTTCTGGCTGGGTCGCCGAACACGGCAGTCGTTTCCCGCTGGCCAAGGCCAAGGTGTCGCTGGAGCAAGCCCGGCCCCATTTCGACAGCTGGGTCAAAAAGGCCGATGAGATCCTGTTGGCGATTCTCAAACAAGAACTCAACTTTGAGCTGCAGAAGTACCTCAAGAGGATCGGCAATGTCTGACGAACCGTTCAGCCTGGACCAGCTTTATCGGGCGGTAGAACAGCATCTGCGTACCCACTTGCCGGGCGTGCAGGCTGTCACTGCCTGGCCGAACATCGCGGATCGCGTGGTGCTGCCGGCGGTATTTCTGGAACTGGCCGAGATCGAGCCGGGTACCGATATCGGTACCGGCGAAACCTCGCTGGTCTGCAAGTTCGAGGCGCGCGTCATCGTCGACCCGATCAAGCCGAACCATCACCAACAGGCCGTGCAATTGGTGACTCAATTGGCCGTGCTACTGCGTGCGCAGACGTGGGGGTTGGCTGTCGAACCCGCCGAGTTTGTCCAAGCACTGCAGGACTGGACCCAGCCGCAGCTCGATGGTTATACGGTCTGGCTGGTGGAGTGGAACCAACAGATTTGCCTCGGCACCGAACAATGGCCATGGCCAGATGATCATCCGGGTGAACTCCTGTTGGAAGACTACGCCGTTGAGGTGGTTGTCGATGCGGAGCAAGAACCGTGAGTTACGCAACGGCCCAACATGACCGCATGCTGGCGGGGGTGGTCAAAGCTTGTTATGTGGTGGCGGTGGACCTCGCGGCGTCGCCGCCGGTGTGTCGGGTATCGGATGGTGAATGGACAAGCGCCTGGGTGCGCTGGCACAGCATCGCTGCTGGTAAGGCCCGCCACTGGCGCGCGCCGAGCATGGGCGAGCAGGGCAGCCTGATCAGTGCCAGCGGTGACGTCTCGCAAGGTACTTTTATTCCCGGCCTGTACGGCAATGCCGGCAGCCAACCGGACAACCGCGATCACGTCGAGGTCTGGCGTTTTGATGACGGCGGGTCGTTGGTCTACGACTGGCAGGCCAAGTCTTACACCATCACCCTACCAAGTGGCACGGTCACTATAAAAGTGGCCAGCACGGAAGCAGTTGTAACTGAGAGCGCCGTAAACGTGACCACTGGGAACATCAACCTGAAAGCAGCGGTGATGATCGACGGCTCGTTACACGTCACGCGAAACATTACGAGTGATGCGGCGATCCTCGACACCACGGGTAACACTCCTAATCACAAGCACTGATCTCTACGGCCGTGCGCTTTTAGGGATCAGAAAATCAAGTAGAGGTGGGCTGTTATATGACCAGAAAGATGTCATCTGCCGACTTTGAGCTGTCTTGGAATCTTTGTCCGGACAAGGTATTGCTCATTGGCACTAACCCCTTTACCAAAAAGGGCAATTGCTCCAAGAAAATGGCTCGCTCGATTTTGGTTGATGGAGCCTTTATCACGAAAATATCCACATCCAATTGGTTGACCTCATCTGACGTTCGCCGTTTAAAAGCACTGATCCAAATTCTTTCTCAGCAAATTCTGGTGCGCGTAGGGTTGTCCTCCTAGGCGTTTAAAGAAGTGCGTTGCTGGGGCTTAATTAGAAATCAAGTAAACCCTCTCTCATTGACCCGCCGCGTGCGGGCTTTTTTATACCTGGAGAAAACCCATGGCCAAGATCAATGACCAGTCTGTCGAGGAGCAACTACCGTCGACGATTCGCCAGCCTGTTACCGCCCCACTGCGCGCGCCAGATCTGCTGCTGAAGTTTCGCGACAAAGTCTATACCTCGCGCACGCTGTGCATCCCTGGAACGGATCGCACGCTGGCGGTGGCCAAGCACGAGGTCGAGGTGTCGGCGTCCGATGAGCAGGCTGTCAGCTTCCTGAAGGCGCATCCCGAACTTGAACCGCTGGAGTGACATAGATGATCGGAATGGATCGCCACACCGGCAAACCCATTTCCGGCATCGCTCACTTGCGCCAGTCGATCCCCGACATTCTGGGCACGCCGCTGGGTAGCCGGCGGCACCGGCCGGAATACGGCAGCAAGATACGGCGGTTTATCGACTTGCCCGTTAACAAGGGCTGGATCAGCTCCGTGCAGGCGGAAGTCGCGCGCGCGCTGGGCCGCTGGGAGCCGCGTTTGAAGCTGGATCGGGTCAGCGTCGTTTCGGTGATCGGCGGGCAAATCAATCTGGAAATCGCCGGGCAGTACCTGGGCGATAGCGTCACGTTAGAGGTGACCGTATGAATATCGTGGATCTGTCGGCGTTGCCGGCGCCGACCGTGCTGGAGCCGCTCGACTTCGAGGACACCTATCAAGACACGCTAGGCGTCTTTCGCGGATACATGGGCGACAACTGGACGGCGGTGCTGGAGAGTGATCCGGTGGTCAAGGTGCTGGAGACAGGCGCCTATATCAAGATTGGCAACCGCGCCCGGGTCAACGACGCCGGCAAAGGGTTGCTGCTGGCGTACGCCATTCGCGGCGACCTCGATCACCTCGGGGCCAACGTCAATTTGAAACGCCTGGTTATTCAGGCGGCGGATCTGCAAGCGGTGCCGCCGGTGCCTGAGGTCAAGGAAGAAGACGACCCGTTTCGCGAGCGCATCCAGTTGGCCTATGAAGGCCTGACCACGGCCGGCCCGCGTAACAGCTACATCCTGCACGCACGCAATGCCTCGGGGCTGGTGGCGGATGCGTCGGCCGAAAGCCCGGCGCCTTGTTACGTTACGGTAACGGTGCTGAGTTCTGAGGGTGACGGGCGCGGCGTGGCCAGTCCTGAGTTGCTGGCCACGGTGCGGGTCGAGCTGAACGACGATGACGTGCGCCCGGTTGGTGATCGGGTCACTGTCAAGAGTGCGGAAATCATTGATTACCGCATTGACGCGATTCTGCACATGACCGGCGCCGGCCCCGAAATGGATGCCAGTTTGGCGGAAGCCAAGGCCCGGCTAGCGGCATGGATCAATCCCCGCAAGCGCCTGGGTGTGGAAGTCGCGCGTTCCGCGATCGACGCGCAATTGCACGTTGCCGGCGTTTCCCGGGTGGAGTTGCCCGACTGGGTCGATCTGGCCCCGACGAAAGAGCAGGCGGCGTACTGCTTGGGCTACACCGTGACGATGGCGGGCTGACATGAAGAGTTTTCTGCCGATCAACAGCACGCAACTGGAACGGGCCATGGAGGCCGGTTTTTTCGAGAAGACGATTGTCCCGCTGCGTGACCTGTACAACGCCGATACCTGTCCGGCGCATCTGCTGCCGCATCTGGCGTGGGCGTGGTCGGTCGATCGCTGGGACTACCGATGGCCCGAGGCGACCAAGCGCGCGGCCATTAAGGCCTCGTATTACATCCACAAGCACAAGGGCACGATCGGCGCGCTGCGCCGGGTGGTCGAACCGCTGGGCTATCTGATCGAGATTGTCGAATGGTTCCAGACCGTGCCCGAGGGCGTGCCGGGCACCTTCGCCTTGAAGGTCGGCGTGCTGGATACAGGTATCACCGAGGAAATGTATCAGGAGCTTGAGCGCCTGATTGACGACGCCAAACCCGTCACGCGGCACCTGACCGGGCTGGCGATCAGCCTCGAAACACAAGGCGATTTGAATATTGCCGTGTCCCTCTTTGAGGGCGACGAAATCGACGTTTACCCACCCGTCATGCGTGACATCGAGGTCACCGGCAGCTTCGGCGTGGTCGGTCGCGAACACACCATAGACACCCTGGACGTTTATTATGATTGATGCGAATTCGCAGTTTTTCGCGATCCTCACGAATGTGGGGATGGCCAAGCAGGCGAACGCCGACGCGCTCGGCATTCCCTGGCTGATCACCCAAATGGGCGTTGGCGATGCCAACCCGACCGGCTTGGAAATCCCGCCCAATCCTGTGCCGTCGGCCGGTCAAACCAAACTGATCAACGAGTGGCGCCGCAGGCCGCTGAACCAACTGAAGATCGATCCGGTCAACCCGGCGGTGATCATCGCCGAGCAGGTTATCCCGGCCGACGAGGGCGGTAAGTGGATCCGCGAAATCGGCCTGTACGATGCGGACGGCGATCTGGTGGCGGTGGCCAACTGCGCGCCGAGCTTCAAGCCGCTGCTGTCGCAAGGCTCGGGCCGCACGCAAATCGTGCGCATGAACTTCATTGTCACCAGCACCGGCAACATCACACTCAAGATCGATCCGGCGATTGTCCTGGCCTCGCGCGTCTACGTCGACGCGGCCATTCTGGAAGTGCTGCCGAAGAACAAGACGCCCGGCGAATACACACGGGTCAAGGTCAACGATCGCGGGATTGTGGTCTCGGGCGACAACCCCGACACGCTGGCGAAAATGGGGATCAAGGACAGCTACACCAAGGCCGAGATCGAGGCGATGATTGCCCAGGCCTCGGCGTTGCCCGTGGGCGCAATGGTCGCGTTTCCGGTGGACAAGGTCGCGCCCGGCTTCCTGGAGCTGGACGGCAGTGTCAAGAGCGCTGCGCTCTATCCCGATCTTGCGATGTTTCTCGGCACGGTGTTCAACAAGGGTGACGAGGGCGCCGGTAATTTCCGCTTGCCGGAATCGCGCGGTGAGTTCCTGCGGGGTTGGGATCATGGGCGCGGTGTCGATGTGGGCCGTGTTCTCGGTACGCTTCAAGAGGACATGTTGAAGGCGCATAACCATCGTTATTTCGATGACGTTGCGGCAACCATGGATCCTGCTGGCGGGACACTTTCCGCGAAAGTGAACGGCAACCAACAAACAATTTCGACCGGCGCGTTTGTGGCTGCTGGCGCCAACAGTGGCGACGCATGGCAGATGGTCAACGCCATGAACACGGTAAACAGTGGTGGCGTTGAGACGCGCGGGCGAAATCTTGCGGTCATCTGGTGCCTCAAGGCCTGGAACGCGCCGATCAATCAGGGCGTTATCAACATTGCGGCGCTAGAACAGCGGGTCGATAACAACGAATTCGGACGCCTGCTGAACATTCAGAAGTTTACGGCCGGCGGCACCTACATTCCGACGCCGGGGATGAAGAAGGTACGGATTCGTATTGTGGGGGGCGGGGGTGGATCTGGCGGTGCGTCGGCTACCACCTCTACCCAGACTTCTGCGTCTGGTGGCGGTGGAGCTGGAAGCTATGCGGAAGCGCTGCTGACGGCGGCAGACATTGGTGCGAGCCAGTCGGTGATTATTGGCGCGGGAGGTATCGCGGGCACCGGGTCGGGAACCAGTGGAGCCAGTGGTGGTGCAGGGGGGGCGACTTCGGTGGGGGCCTTGATGTCTGCGCCGGGTGGTTTGGGGTCAGGCTTTGGCGCCGGGATCTCAGGGACAGGTTTTGGATTGATGTCAAACGGTTATCCGGGAGCGCCTGCCTCTGGAGGAAATATTGTCAGCATGGCAGGCGGCCCGGGTGCGCCCGCCATTGTCGTGAATTATTCGACGCTGGCGGGTCACGGTGGTAGCTGCCCACTGGGTTCGGGTGGATATGGAGCCGGCTCTAGCGCGCCGATTTCTCCCGGTGTGGGATATGGGGGCGGGGCTGGTGGCGTGGCTGTCGGCCCATCTTTACCAGCTCGCAACGGCGCGCCGGGAGCTGGTGGCGTGGCAATTTTCGAGGAATATGCCTGATGAAAAAGTATGCCCTTCTTTACATGGGGAAGGCCGTTCAGCTGTTTGAAACCGACAGCGACATAAAAACGATGTTTCACCCGGACATGATTTGGATCGAGTGCCCTGGTGAGGTCGAGGAAGGCTGGTTCTATGACGGCAAGCAGTTTGCGCCAGAGGGTGTTCCGGTTGTCTCGCTGGATGAACTCAAGGCTGCTGTAGCGTCTGAGCGCTTCGCGCGTGAGGGCGTTGGCATTGTCGTCGACGGCCTGCAAATCGAAACGACCCGCGACAGCCAGGCGCTGATTGCCAGTACCGGATTGTCGGCCGTCCTCGATCCTGAATACCGCTGCAACTTCAAAACGGTCGGCGGCTTTGTCGAGATTGGCGCGGCGCAGATCATCGCCATCGCCAAGGCGGTGCGGGCGCACGTCCAAGCCTGTTTTGACCGTGAGCTGACGCTGTTGCGCGCGATCGAGGCGGGCGACTTTCACGACGACTTGCTGTCGCAAGGCTGGCCGGATTCCCTGCCGCCAGATCCTGCCGAGCTGCAATAAACGCCCCGCACTGACGGGGCGTTTTCTTTTCCGTTACGCGTAACACGAACACCCCACAACAGCCTCGCGGATGCGGGGCTTTTTCGTTTCTGGAGATTGGACTTTATGAGTTTCTTTCACGGCGTTACGACCACCGAAATCAAGACGGGCGCGCGCACCATTTCGCTGCCGTCGTCTTCGATCATCGGTCTTTGCGAAACCTTCACCCCGGGCCTTCTCGGCGGCGGTACGGCCAAGGCCGGCGAACTGAAGTTGATCACCACCGAGCGCGAGGCGATCGCCGCCTTTGGTGCTGACTCGGCTATCACCAAGGCCTGTCAGGCGATCTACGTCAAAGCCAAGGCGGTGATCGTCGCCATCGGCGTGCCCAAGCTTGAAGACGCTGCACTGCAAACCTCGGCGATCATCGGCGGCGTTCTGGTCTCGGGCAAGCGTACCGGCCTGCAAGCGCTGATCGACGGCAAAAGCCTGTACAACGCACAGCCTCGGTTGTTGATTGCGCCGGGTCATACCAGGACTCAAGCGGTGGCCACGGCGATCGACAGCGTGGCGCAGAAGCTGCGCGCGATCGCCATCATCGACGGCCCTGGCACCACCGATGAGGCCGCCATGGCCTACGCCGAGAACTTCGGCAGCCGCAACCTGTACATGGTCGACCCGGGCGTGCAGTTCTGGGACACCGTCACCAGCGCGACGATCGACGCGCCCGGCTCGGCTTGGGCGGCGGGCCTGTTTGCGTGGACGGATGCTGAGTACGGATTCTGGGCCTCGCCGTCGAACAAAGAGTTCGCCGGCATCACCGGCACCGGCCGCGCGGTCGAGTACCTGGACGGCGACGAGACGTGCCGGGCCAACCTGCTCAATAACGCCAATATCGCCACGATCATCCGTGACGACGGTTATCGCTTGTGGGGTAACCGCACGCTGTCGAGCGATCCGAAATGGGCGTTCGTCACCCGCGTGCGCACGCTGTTCATCCTGATGGATGCGGTACAGGCCGGGCACAAGTGGGCGGTCGATCGCTCGATCACCAAGACCTACGTCAGCGACGTGACCAACGGCCTCAACGCATTTATGGCCGACCTGAAAGCCCGGGGCGCGATCATCAACTTTGAAGTGTTCCCGGACACCGAGCTGAACACGGCCAGCCAGATCGCCCAGGGCAAGGTGTATTGGCGCATTCGCTTCACCGACGTGCCGCCGGCAGAAAACCCGAATTTCCTTTTCGAGGTCACCGATCAATGGATGACCGAAGTGCTTGAAGCAGCCTAAGGGGGCCTAGCAAATGATTCCTCAGACTTTGTTTAACACCAACCTGTTTGTCGACGGCGTGAACTTTTCCGGCGACGTGCCGAGCATGACGCTGCCCAAGCTGACCACCAAGACCGACGAGTATCGCGGCGGCGGCATGGCCGGTCCGGTCGAGATGGATCAGGGTCTTGAAAAGATGGAGGCGAGTTTCGTCACCAAGGGCGTGCGCCGTGAGTCGCTGAAGTATTTCGGTCTCGCCGATGGTACGGCCTTCAATGCGACGTTCCGGGGCGCCTTCAAAGGCTTGAAGGGTGCGACCACAGCCGCCGTCGCCACCTTGCGCGGCCGCCTCAAAGAGGTCGACCTGGGCGACTGGAAGGCCGGTGATGCGGCCGAGATCAAGCACGCCGTCGCGGTCACCTATTACAAGCTCGAAATCGACGGTCGCTTGATGTACGAAATCGACATGGTTGCCGGCATTCAAGTCGTCGACGGTAAAGACCAACTGGCGGAAGTACGCGCCGCGCTCGGCCTCTAAGGGACTGGAACAACATGACTCAAGCAACTAATAAACCACTGCCGGCCTGGCTGTCGATCACCGCTGACGGCGCTGTGGTGACGCTCACGCGTCCGAGCGAGGCCAACGGCGTCAACGTCGAAACGCTGACCATGCACGCGCCCTCGGTGCGCGCGGTACGTGCTGCTGATCACGCGTCGAACGGTAACGACGAGCAGCGCGAGCTGATGCTGTTCGCCGGCCTGACCGAGGTCGGACTCAAGGATCTGGAAGGGCTCAAGCTGACGGACTATCGCCGTGTGCAAACGGCTTATTCGACTCTGGCACCTGATACCGATTACTCCACGTCGAAACCGGCTTGGCTGTCGGTCACCACCGATCAGGCGCTGGTGACGTTTTCCAGCCCGAGCAAGATCAACGACGTGCTGGTCGACAAGCTCGCCTTGCGTTCGCCGACCGTGCGTGATGTGCGCGAAGCCAACCGCGAGGCCGGCGGTGACGCCGAGCAGCGCGAGCTGGTGCTGTTCTCCGCGTTGTCCGGTGCGCCGGTGGCGGATCTGGAGAATCTCAAGCTGGTGGACTTCAGCCGCTTGCAGGCCGGCTATTTTCGCATGGACAACGACGACGGGCTTTAACCCCAACGTGATCAAAGGGGCGGCAAAACGTCTGGCGGCGGAGACTGGATTCTCTGCTGCCGAAATCCAGGCAATGCCCTTTGCGGAAATGGTGTGGTGGCTCACGGACTGAGCCGCTTTCCGGTAAGGCTGGGCACATGGGGGCCATGACATGGCGAACAAACTTGCCCTCGGGCTGGTCATTGGCGGGGCTGTCAGTGCGACGGTCGGCGCCGCATTCAAGGACGTCACCGGGCGCATCAAGCGCCTTGAGGAAGAAGGCAAGAAAGCGCGCATTTTGCAGCGTGCGATCGGCGACACCATTCGCCTGCGCGATGAGTGGAAAAAGGCGCATGACAGCGGTGCGGCCGGCGCGTCGAAACTGCTGGGCCGGTTGAATTCCAATCTAGACAGCCTGAAAAAACAGGGGGTCGAGGTCGGCAGACTGGAGAAGGCCTATCAGTCGATGGGCCGGGCGGCGAACAAGGCCGAGCAGAAAGCCCGGGGACATCAGCAGCTTGATGCCGGCGTTAAAGGCATGAAGGGAACCGCTGGTGCGGCAGTGGTGGGGATCGGCGCCTTGGCGGTGCCAACGAAGGTCAGCGCTGATTTTGGCGCGATCGTGCGGGACATCGCGATCAAGGCCGGCATTGCCAACAAGCCGCAAGAGCAGGAGATGTCGCGCAAGATCATCGACACCTCGCGCGATACCGGCATGGCGCGCAACGACGTGGCCGACGTGGTCAACCAGTTGGTCGGCGCCGGCATGGATCTGAGCAAGGCGCTGGAGTACGCGCCGGTCGCGGCCAAGTTCGTAGTCGGGCAAGGTTCCAGCGGCGTCGACACGGCGAAAATGATCAATGCCCTGGGGCAGAACGCCAAGATCACCGACCCCAAACAGATGCAGCAGGCCCTTGAAGCGATCGCCTATCAAGGGCAGGCGGGCAGCTTTGAAGCGGCCGACATGGCCAAGTGGTTCCCCGAACTGCTAGCCAACATGGCCAGCAACGGCATCACCGGTATGGACGCGGTGACGCAACTGGGTGCCATGCTGCAGGTGCAGATGAAACAGGCGGGCAGCTCGGACGAGGCAGCCAACAACCTGAAAAACTGGATGGGCAAAATCGGCTCAACCGACACCGTGAAGGCGTACGAGAAGGCCGGCATCGACTACAAAGGCTCGATGCAGACCGGTTTGCAAAACGGCATGTCGACGCTCGAAACCAGCATGGCGTTGGCTCAGAAGTACATTCAGGCCACGGATCCGAAGCGTGCGGCGGCGATGGCTGAAGCGACGTCGAAGATCAGCAAGGAGGCCGACCCGGACAAGGCCAAGGCCATGATGGCCTCGCTGGAAGAGTCGTTGAAAACCGGTGACCTGTTCGCTGACATGCAGGTTAAGGCCGCGCTGTCGGCCTACATGCAGAACAAAGCGCTGTATGCGCAGCTCAAGAACGATTCGCGCGATGCGGCCGGGATCCTCGACAAGAACCTTGCCGAGCGGCGTCAATCGTCGTCGCAGAAGTGGGCCGAGGTGGCGCAGTCGATGGACGACGCCATGCGCAGCGTGGGGGACGCGTTACGGCCGGTCACGGATCTGGTGGCCGATTCGCTGACCAAGGTCACCAAGGGCATCACGTCGCTGTCTGACAGCGCGCCCGGGGTGGTGACGGGTGTCGTCGCCGTCGGCGGTGGCCTGATCGCGCTCAAAGGCTTGTTCAGTTCGTTCAAGATCGGCAAAGGCCTGTTCAATCTGGCGCGCGGATCCTTGGGCGGCGGCAAGTCCGGCGAAGTGCAAAAGGTCTTTGTGACCAACGCCAAGGACGGGGATGGCGGCGACGACAAGGAGGCCGAACCCAAAGGCAAGGCCGGTAAGGCGCTGTCGCTGGTAGAAACCGGCCTCAAGGCTGTGGCCGCGTACAAGGGCGTGCCCGTCGACGGCGAAGGCGACGACGAGGGCGGCGAGGGTGAAGACAAGAAGGCCGGCAAGTTCGACTTGATCAGCACCGGCCTCAAAGTGGTTTCAATTGCCAAGGAAGCGGCCTCAGGTGGCAACGACGATGGCGACGGCGGCGAGTCAGGCGGTGGCGGCGACGAGGTCAAAAAGGTGTTTGTCGTCAACGGCAGTGCCATGGGCGGCGCCGGCGGTGCGGGTGGTGCGGACGGGCCGGGTGAATCGCGTCGACGTTCGCGAGGATCGAGACGCTCCCGCCGTCGTGCCGGTGGCTCGCGTCCGCCCGTGCCCCGTCCGCCGGTGCCTGTGCCACGGCCGCCGATTCCGCCAGTACCGCCGGTACCCGGGGCGGCGGCGTCCAAGCTGGGCACTGTCATGAAGGTGGCCGGCAAGGTCGGCAAGGTCGGCAAGTTCATTCCCGGCGGTTCGCTGATGGAAGCCAGTTCCATGGCTTACGACACCTTTGAGAACGCCAAGACCAAGGATGAAAAGGCCGAGGGTTACGGCGCGGCGGCCGGCAATATGGCGGGCACCATGGCCGGCATGGCCGCAGGGGCGGCCATCGGTTCGGTGGTGCCGGTCATCGGCACAGCGATCGGCGGCTTGATCGGGGCTTACCTCGGTAGCCAGGGCGGCGCCGCGCTGGGCGGTTCCCTGGGCAAAGCGCTGTTCGGTGGCGAGGAAGAAAAGCCCGAGGAAAAAAACCCGGTGCCGACGACCCCGCTGATGATGGCGCAGGTTCCGCCGCAAGGCCCGGTGCTGGGTGATGCCGCCCGCTCGATGGCGGTCAACGAGCCACTGAAGTCGGCGGCGTTGGCGATACAGGCCAAGGAGCCAGAAAAGCCGGTGCCGGCGAAAGTCGATCAGCAGTTTCAATACTCGCTGAACATGCCGGTCACGGTGCAGGGTGATGTCAAAGACCCGCAGCAAATGGCTCGGGATCTGATGCCGCACATGCAGCTAATGATGGCCGACGCGGCTAAACAGAACGCCGCCAAGCTGTACGACGAACCGCATATCTAAGGGGCATTCATGGCTTACATGGAGCAGATGCAATCAAGCCTCAAGTATTTGACCGAGGCGGCCGAGACGGGCCGGCGCAGCGCCGAAGGGATGTTGACGCCGGTCAACGGCGCAATCAGCGAACTGACCGGCGCGGCGTCCGAGCTGGAAAACATTCCGTTCGTGGGGCCGGCGATCGGCGCCAAGCTTCAGCGGGTGATGCGCAGTGTGGATGCCGCGCAAGCCAAGGTCGGTCAGGTGGTGGCGGTGTACGGTCGAGCGACCCGCGCCGCCGCCGAGGTGCAGGAGCGCCTCGGCACACTGAAGGAGCAGGCGGGCAAGGCGGCGACGGCGATCAACAACGTCGCCGGCAAGGTCAGCCCGGCGCTGGCCAACATCGTGCCGACCAGCGCCTTTGCCGTGGACGCCACGCCGGCGCCGGAAGCGGTGAAGCCGTTCCCGCACCTGATGATCATCCAGCCGCGCGACCCGAAACTACAGCCGTACTATTTCAACCTGGACACGGCCGCATTCGACGAGCTGAGCCGCTCGACAGAATTCCGCTGGGCCTCGCAGGAGCGTTTGACGCGCCGGCCGGCCAAGCAGGCTATCGGTATGGGCGATGAAAAAATGACGCTCAAGGGCACGATCTACCCGGGCTTCAAGGGTGGGCTTAAGCAGCTCGACACCTTGCGCTCGATCGGCGCCAGGCTACAGCCGCTGACCCTGACCACGGGTTATGGCGAGGTGATCGGGACATGGTGCCTGAAGAGCATCAACGAAGAACAAAGCGTGCTGCTGCACGGCGGCATTCCCCGTAAACAGGGCTTCACTCTGGAATTTGAGCGCTATGGCGATGACATGCAGGACATCTGACGGCGACATGCTCGATGTCATTTGCCACAACTACTACGGCCACCTCAACGGCAGCACCGAGGCCGTGCTTGATGCCAATCAGGGGTTGGCCGATGAGCCACAACCCTACCGGGTCGGGGTGCTGATCACGTTGCCGGATCTGCACGCCCCGACTCAAGAAAGCATCTCGCTGTGGGATTAATGAGCTACATTTATGGTGTAGCACTTGCGACACCTGCAGCTACACCCCTTCAAGACCCGCCTCGTGCGGGTTTTTTTTTGGAAAAAAACAATGACCCCGATGTTTCGAATCGTCGCCGATGGGGCCGACGTGACGGCCAAGATCAACGATCGGCTTTTGTTGCTGCGAACCTCGGACAAACCCGGGATGGAGTCCGACGAGTTTGAGCTGCGCATCGACGACCGCGACGGTCAGGTGCAACTGCCAAGACGCGGTAGCTCGATCGAGGTCTATCTGGGCTATACGGAAACAGGCTTGGCGCGCATGGGCCGCTACACGGTGGACACGGTCGAGGTGTCCGGGCCGCCTGATTCCATTGTGATCAAGGGCAAGGCCAGCGACATGCGCGGCAGCGGCAAGACCATCCGCAGCGGAAGCTGGGAGGACGTGCCGCTGTCGACGATCGTTGCCGACATTGCCGCGCGTAATGGCTGGCAACCGGTGTGCCCGGTGTCGACCAAGGTGCCCCGCGTCGACCAGCTCAACGAGTCCGATTTTAATTTCATCACCCGGCTGGCCAAACAGTACGACTGCACGGCCAAGGTGGCCGATGGCAAGTTGCTGGTAATGCCGCGCCAAGCCGGGCAGACCGCAAGCGGCAAGGCCTTCGGCGCGATCACCCTGACAAAAAGCGACCTCAGCCGCTGGCAGTTCAGTCTCGGCGATCGCAACTCACATAAGTCGGTTTCGGCCAAGCATCAGGACAAGAAGACCGGCAAGCTTGCTGTCGTCAACGTCGATAACGACGACTCGCCGGATGGCCTGCCGGCGGTGCATACCGATCGGCATATCTACCCGAACGAGAGCGCGGCGAAGGCGGCCGCTAAAGCCCGACTGGCGGCTTTCAACCGGTCGACCGCTGACGTGCGTTTCGAGATGCCCGGGCGAACGGACATCTTCGCCGAGCGGCCCATCATCGCCCTGGGCTTCAAGGTCGGACTCGATGGCGAGTACCTCGCCGATTCGGTGGAACAGGTCTTCACCCAATCCGGCTGGTCCACCACTGTCGAATGCAATGCCGGCAAGGAAGGTAAGAGTAAGGGCAAGAAAAAGAAGGGCGCCAAGCCGCCGCTGAAGGTGGTGAACGTCGAGAAGCAGTAACCCAACCTGTCGCCGCCATCGAGCGGCTTTTTTGTGTCTGGAGTGTTTATGTCGATCACGGAGCAACAGCTACAAACCATCATGCCGAACGCCCGCCGCCAAGCGGGCGTTTTTGTATCTGCCCTAAACGCAGCCATGGCGCATCGGCAGATCAACACGCCGAAACGCCAAGCCGCGTTTCTGGCGCAAGTCGGTCACGAGTCGGGCCAATTGCAGTACGTCCGCGAGCTAGGCGGCAACCAGTACCTGAGCAAATACGACACCGGCAACCTGGCTGCAAAACTGGGCAACACGCCGGCAGCAGATGGTGATGGCCAGCGCTATCGCGGTCGCGGTCTGATCCAGGTCACCGGCCACGACAATTATCTACGCTGCAGCCTGGCGTTGTTCGGCGACGAGCGATTGCTGCGCACGCCTGAGTTGCTTGAGCTGCCGCAATGGGCCGCCGAGTCTGCCGCGTGGTTCTGGGCGGTGAACGGGCTGAACGCGCTGGCAGATCAAAACGAATTCAACACGATCACCCGCAGGATCAATGGCGGTCTCAACGGCCTGCAGGATCGGCTGGAGTTGTGGGGGCGGGCGAGGGCGGTGCTATGCGTTTCGGCGAACTGATCCCGGCGCCGTACCGGCTACTGGCAAAAGGCGTGCTGCTGGTCGTCTTGGTCGGTGGTTCCGCGGCCATTACTTGGCAAGTCCAGGATTGGCGCTATGGCAAACAGCTCGCAGAGCAGGCCCGACTCCACACCGAAACCCTCAACCAACTGAATCAGGTCTCGGCCGCTCAGCAGCGTGCCGAACAGGACAAACGCCTCGCGCTCGAGCAGCGCCTGGCTACCAGCGAACAAACCCATTACCGAGCCTTGAGTGATGCCCAACGTGATCAAGGTCGCCTGCGCGACCGCCTTGCCACTGCTGATCTGCGCCTGTCAGTCCTACTCGATGCCACCACCGGCGCCGGCAACGGATCGTTGTCAGCCACCACCGCCACCGGCGGCGTGGTTCATGACTCCACAAGAGCCGAACTTGACCCAGCGCATGCTCAACGAATTATCGGCGTCACCGATGACGGCGACCGGGGCCTGATTGCCCTCGCGGCCTGTCAGGCATACGCCAAAGAAGTCTCAACACCGAAGTGAAAAAGAGCGGCTGGTCCGGATGCGTCAACATCCGGACCAGCCACCGTCCCTGCAGATGGTCCCTGCAAGTCCAGCCAAGGCTCTTGCTCCGTGCACAAAGCGCGGCGAGCCTAGCACCTGTTTATCCATACAGTAAAGGTCTTGCTATTTATGTCTACACCCATCATCCCTTGGATGGGCGGCAAACGCCGTCTGGCCGACCGCCTCATTCCGCTTTTTCCGCCTCACGAATGCTATGTCGAAGTTTTTGCCGGCGGTGCCGCGCTCTACTTCATGAAGCCCCAACCATCGCCGGTCGAAGTCCTGAACGACATCAACGGCGACCTGGTAACGCTTTACCGCGTCGTGCAGAACCACCTCGAAGAGTTCGTGCGCCAGTTTAAATGGGCGCTCAGTTCGCGGCAGGTGTTCGAATGGCAGAAGATGACCCGCCCCGAAACTCTCACCGACATCCAGCGCGCCGCCCGATTTTTCTACCTGCAGCATCACGCCTTCGCCGGTAAGGTCTCGGGTCAGACGTTCGGCACGGCGACCACTGCCCCGGCCATCAATCTACTGCGCATCGAGGAAAATCTCTCGGCTGCTTGGCAGCGCCTGTCCGGCACCTACGTCGAAAATCTCCCCTGGCTTGAATGCGCGGAACGCTACGACCGTGCCCACACCTTCCACTACATGGATCCACCTTACTGGCAGACCGCCGGCTACGGCGTGGACTTTCCGTTCGAGAACTACGAACGGATGGCCGATTTCATGCGCCGATGCAAAGGCAAAGTGATGGTCAGCATCAATGATCATCCGGATATCCGGCGCGTATTCGCAGGCTTTTATTTCGAGACACTGGACATTCGCTACAGCAACACCAATCAACGCCAGACCAAAGCTGAGGTCAGCGGCGAACTGGTGATCATGAATTGGGAGCCGGAATCATTGGGAGGGCTGTTCTAAAATATATCGAGCACCATCTCATCGTCCGTGAGTCAAAGCTTCACTACGCAACTGGATCAATTGTGGACGGTCAACTGTAAATGAATCACGGTCAGCCCTCGGTCAGTCGATGCCTCGGTGTTCGGCACTTACCGGGCAAATGCATTCGCTTGTGAGCATCTCTTCCGAAATCAAGAGTGCGATATCGTTCAAGCTTTCCACTTAATCTGAATGGCTCCAAAGCGGAATTGGCGGTAGCATCCCATTGAGTTGGTATAAATAGATTGTCTTTCGGATCAGGGTCGCATTGTGGAAAAGCTAAAACGCCTTCAAAGCGGAATAGAAGGGCTCGATGCTCTGCTCAAGGGCGGGCTTGTCGAGGGAGCTTCATACATAATCCAAGGACGTCCGGGGTCTGGAAAAACGATCCTTGCCAACCAGCTTGGATTTCATCATGCGAAAAGCGGGGGGCGGGTTCTGGTCGCCACACTGCTGGCTGAATCGCATGATCGCCTTTTTCAATTCCTTTCAACCCTGAGCTTTTTCGATGCTGCCAAAGTAGGGGCTGAAATCCAGTTTGTCAGCGCGTTTGATACTCTGGAAAACGAAGGTTTAGGCGAGGTGGTGAAACTGCTTCGACGCGAAATAAGCCGGCAAAAAGCCACAGTTATGGTGGTGGACGGTCTACTCAATGCCCGCTCAAAAGCTGATTCGCACATCGATACCAAGAAATTCATTTCAGAGCTGCAAGGTCATGCAGCGTTCGCTGGTTGTACGGTGCTGTTTCTCACTAGCTCGCGCCTCGACGACGGCAGTCCCGAGCACACCATGGTTGATGGCGTCATTGAGATGGGCGAAGAGCTTTACGGCACCCGCTCAGTGCGTCGAATTCAGCTTCGTAAAACTCGCGGCAGCTCAGCAATGACCGGTCTTCACGAGTGTGAAATTACCGAAAATGGCTTGGTGGTTTACCCGCGACTCGAAAGTCTCTACAGCCACCCGTCCTCTCCCGACAGCGCTGACATGACGCGCATCGACAGTGGCATTGAATCATTGGACGATATATTAGGCGGAGGCCTGCACAGTTCCAGTGTTTCTTTGGTGATAGGCCCTTCCGGGATTGGTAAAACGACCTTGGGCTTGAAATTCCTAGCTGAGTCTACGGTGGAGGCACCGGGTCTACATTTTGGGTTCTATGAAAGTCCGCAACGGCTACGCCTAAAAGGCCTCTCATTGGGCATTGACATTAAAGGGATGGAGGAAAGTGGAGCTTTGAGTATCGCGTGGCAGCCCACTACAGAGGGCCTTCTCGATGCACTTGGGGCACGATTGCTGTGTCTTGTTGAAGAAAAAGGCATCAAACGGCTGTTCATCGATAGCCTGAGCGGCATGACTCGTGTCACGACAAATCCGGCGCGGATTACTGACTTCTTCAGTGCTCTGATGAACGAGCTCCGATCCAGGGGGGTTACGGTATTTGCTTCTTGGGAAATGCGCGATCTATTTGGCTCCGAGGTCAGCGCACCAAACTCTGATCTATCCAGCATCGTCGACAACCTGATGCTGATGCGATTCTCAGAGAATCATTCTGAACTAAGCAGGACGCTCTCCATTCTTAAAGTACGAGACAGCTCCTACGATCCTTCCCGATTTGAGGTCGTGATCCGTGATCAAGACGTTTTCCTGAAAAAGGCTTCAAGACATGAACCTTCAGTCCCTACTGAGATATCGCCCGGTTCAAAATCTTAAGTCTTTGTGCGGGTTGAATTAACATGACCACTATCCTGGTCGTCGACGACGAGTATTTGATCGCTGACATCCTCAGCTTTGCGTTGGAGGATGAGGGGTTCATGGTGGTGACGGCCAGCAATGGCCAGAAAGGGCTTGAAGTGCTGGATCGGGAGCGTCCAGCTTTGATCATTACTGACTTTATGATGCCGGTCATGGACGGCTTAGAATTCGCCACCGCCGTCCGAGCCCTTCCATCAGCAAAGCATTTGCCGATCATCTTGATGAGCGGTGCTCAGGCGCATATCGGTATGCAGCGATCGGATTTATTTGATGTAGTGGTGGCGAAGCCATTCAACATTGACTTGATCATTGCCGAAGTTAAAAAGCTCTTGGTTTAAGACCAGCGCTGAACTCAGCTGGTTACTAGTATCAGTTACCATGGTTAAGCCCCCCCCGATTGCAATTGGCGACGCCAGCCCTGGTGACGAGGTTGCCCGGTGCCTTCTCCGGTCGAGGGCTGCAACCGCCGAATCTTTTTTGAATGGATACTCAGGGAGATAACATCTTACGAAGCGGGTGATCGGTTGAAGTGAATTTGCCACCGCTGTCACCAGTTCGTCCATCGACAACGGCGTTTCCAAATACGTTGTAGATGGCGGCACAGTGTTGGAGTTCGAATCTCTCCTTCACCGCCACATTCAGTAAACGCAAACCCCTGATTTTCCTAGAGAAAGTCGGGGGTTTGTGGTTTTTGGCGCCTGAAAAAAGGCCATATGGGACTGAGATGGGACTGGCGCGCTATTTTGGGGCGGAAACAGGGCTTCGCGATTGATCGGTTGAGCATGATCCGGATGTAATGGACTAGTCTCTGCAGACGCCTCAATCAAGGACGAATCCATGCCAAATAACTCAGACTCCAACATCGCCACTGCTGACGCTTTGACATTGCTTCTGCACAACCAGCATGCCCTGGGTGCAGCAATAGAAGAGGTCACTAGATGGCTTTCAGAGAATGGCGCAGAGAGTGTTGCCGATAACGCGCTCGTGGCCATGGAGACCTTGGACACGAATGCCAAAGCGATTACAGATGCTATTACGCGAATACGGCAGTCTTAGGCATCGTCCTGGCCAGCGACAGTCGGCCATAGCATTCAATCTCATCAGATAAACGCAGTTTGTTCAGCCTCACAGGGCGGAATGCGGGGCAGATCTACTACCATCAAAAAGTCAGGCTATACTGTATTGATTAACAGTGGTTTCGCTTGTGACGTTGACTCTTGTAGGCCCAGCGGGCGCATTGCGCCAAGGCATGGTTCGGCTCCAACCAAGGCTCACGGCACTTCGTAAATCTAGCCATGACGACGACGCAGCTCCGCAGTCGAATGATGGTTAGCACTAGAATCTTGATATCTGAGTACAGGTCCGCATGCACGAGACACTCGATAGAACTGTTGAGATCCGCACCTTCAATACCATTTCTGAGATTGAGGCGCTCCCCGGCTTCAAAAAAGAAAATCCAGTATCGCCAAAAAACTATAAGCATCTTCTTGGGGATTATTTCCTTAGCGATGAAGTGAAGTGTTGTCTGCTGAAAGACAATGACAAACTATGCAATGAGGGCCATAAGTGGGGTTTTGTTGCTGTGCTTTCTGACAACAGTATTACTCTTGTCGGAAACGATTGTGCTCAAACAAAGTTTAACGGTGAGTCAAAACTTAGTGCTGACAGAACAAAGTACCTGAATCAAAAGAAACATGAAGAAGGGCTTGAGCGCCTTCGAGCGCTCGTTGAGCAAAAAGACTCTGCACTAAAAGAGGTTCTACAAGTTAAATCTGATTTGGCTATAGTCCAAGGGCGAGTGCATGCAATGCGCGAGAAACTCGGACCTCAGACCATGAGACACCTTGAGTCGATCGCCCGCACCGGAGCTTACGTTCTGTCAGTAACTGGCGTGACGATAAAGGAATATACGGATAAGAAAGGGAAGAAAAAAACTGATCGTCGTACCCAGCGCATGACACTGGGGACGATAGCTAATACATCCTTTCTTCTAGATGAGAAATACCGAGACGTCTTGCACAATCTCTCTGACGTCAAAAAAGCCTACGATGAAGCAGAGAAGATAGAGCAGAACGTCACTACGCTAAAGCTTAATGCACTCACAAAGAAGATGGATATTATTGAGCTGGCCAGAACAAGCGCTTTTCAACTCATTGAACAAGAGCGAAAGTTTGCAGGCAGTGATTTAAGTCTGCTTTGCTACATTACTGCGGACAAAGTAGAACGATACAAGTCGGCGAAGTACGCTTTAGAACAAGCCAATCAAGATTCCGGAAAAGAAAAAGCCAAGGAATGGTTTGCCGAACGAGACCTTATTTTCCGCGCCCAATTGAACGTCACGAAAATCGAAGTCATATAATTCCAGCCTATGTTCAATCGGCCCCCACACCTGACCCCGGTGTGGGGGCCTTTTTTTAGCCGCGTGGCAACCAGTCCCCCCTAGGCTGGTCTACCATTAACAGACCCTCTGGTTTTCCCCTTGACGGCTACTGACTCGCTTAGGAACCCGACTCATGTCTCACGTCTTTGAAGGTTTGGCCACTGTTGCCGTGATTGCCCGCTACGAAGGGCGTCCGCCCGCCGAGTTAACGACGCTCGAATGCCCGGTGCGCTTGAGCAAAACCAAGGACTACGATCCTTCCTGAGCTGATTTGTCGCAACCGGGATGAATACGTCGATGCACTACAGGGTGTAGATGCATCTTTTCCGACAGGAAAGCTGGATCTAAGCCCACTGCATGATTTTTAGTCCGGCTAATCACCGAGCAACTCAGTACGCAGCAGCCCCCCGCTGATAAACCTCAGTATTAATCTGCATAAGGCGTTGGTCGTTTCGCACGAGAATCACCCTGGGGATATAGCAATTGCCAGCTTCGGGGCGTTTTCAACGTTCAGTGACAGACAGAAAACGGCCAAAAGCAGCTATCCTCCTAAGAGGAAAGCTTGCAGTTCGAATCAGCCTTGGGACATCATATAGAACAAGTATTTCAGCCTACCCCGTAAATGTCTCACTTTATTCATAGGTATGTGGAGAGTGCAGGATTGAGCTTGTCCTGACGGGAGGTTGTATACCAAGCCATTTTGATGGCAGGCTCCCAGTAGACTCATGCTAGAAAGGACTGCGCAACGCGCTTCGTTCCCGAGTGCCAAGGAGGCGCATTGCTATGACTGTGGACAGCATCCTTCATTGCGTTTGGGAAAAACCTATCCCGCTGCCGGTGGAGCGCCCACTGCCACATGCATTCCGTGACTGGCCGTTCAGGCACAATGTTCGAATTCGGGATGGGAAGGCCTCTGAGACTTGCTCCCTAAAGCCTCTTCGGCATCAGTTTCAGACACCCAACGCTCTTGCAGAGCACACGATTCGGGTGTGGTCGCAACGCACCTTAAAATTTAGTCCCTTGGCTCTCGAGCACTATCATTGCTTGTCTACATTAGATGCGCAAAAAAATCTGATTGTCTTAATCTATGAGTGCGAGGAGATTCCGAATGCTACGGCTCTTGAGCGCAGGGCAACGGCGGAGGGGTATCCGATAATCGTAACGCATTAAGATAGCTAGATTATGCTTTAAATATTCAGCAGTCTTCTCAAGGATGTTTTGCACTAATGAAAAATATAAAGTCACTCCGAATACGAAATCTCAGAAGCTTTGGTTTAGAGAATGATTTTGTTCCTCTAAAAAAGTTAAATCTACTTGTGGGTAGAAACAGCAGCGGGAAAAGTACATTTTTACGTACCTTTCCTCTCATAAGGCAATCGGCAGAGGCCGACACGCGAAGCCCAATTTTGTGGTATGGAAGCTTTGTCGATTTCGGTGATCTGCAAACTGCGACCAGAGCAGATACAGATGAAGTTATGTTTGATTTCAAACTTAATCTCAGCATAGATGACTCAATAGACTTCTGGGAGCAGCTCTCAGAGAATATCGCTGAAAGATTTACTGTGGGAAATAATAAAAATTATAAGCTTGATGTGGGCTTTACACTAGGTTTACGCAAGGGTGCCGGCCTGGAGAGCACCAATCGTATCCAGTTAGAGATTGAATCTGTTAAAATTTTAATATTATATTCCGGAACCAAAGTTATTGGTCTTTCTGTATATTTGGACGATGTATTGCTTTATGAGGGTTTTGAAGGCCGAACGATTAATACTAAAGGGAATCTAATTCCTACTGACTTTTTAAGTGAGGCTGAGCTTAGGGCGTGGCCTCCAGCCCTCTCAAAGCCGGTGTTTAGGAAAGCTTTTGTCGAATATATAGCGGGGCTGCATCACTCTAATAAAAAGAGAGAGGCGATTGTTAAGTCTCTTACTGAAATTGTATTTCTACCGTCATCGAAAATACATGCTGCGCTGAAGAAATCTTTTTCAGATGATAAGACATTTCTGAGTAATCTTGCTGCAGCAAAAGATGAGATTGTTAGAACTTCCTTCGCCTATTTAGTAAGCGCTAATCTCTCAAAAATACTCAGCGCTGTTGATGAGGCACTGACAAACTTTTACAAAGGTGTTCGTTATTTGGGGCCGGTCAGGGCATCTGCTGAGCGATTTTATCGTTATCAGGATCTTCAAGTAGGGCAAGTTGATCATACTGGATCGAATCTGCCGATGGTGCTTAACTCATTAGGTGTTTCCGAAAAAGCAGAGTTGAATAACTGGATCTTAGAAAATTTTGAGTTTGAACTTGATATAACCAATACAGGTTCGCACTATGCTATAAAAATTAAAGATGCCGGCAGCTTGCAATACTATAATGTAAGCGATATGGGTTTTGGTTATTCACAGCTACTTCCAATTATTGTTTCGATATGGCTCGAAAGTCGTGAGAAAAACTCTGGGATTTTCGGATTATATAAAGATCGACAGCTCGTTTTTGCCATTGAACAACCGGAGCTTCATCTGCATCCTCATATGCAACACAAATTTGGTAAAGCAATAGCAAAAATTGCCAACCTTAAAGGTGAAGATGATTTCTGTTTTATCGTGGAAACGCATAGTAAACATATCATAGATTCTATAGGCGAGAGCATTGAAGATGGGATTATCAAAAATAGTGATGTGAATGTCTCCTTGTTCGACAGAAACGATAGTGGCGTAACCAGTACATCAGGCTCGGGATTCGATGAGCATGGATACTTAGAAGTCTGGCCTGCTGGATTTCTATCGCCATGATGATAAAGATTAGCAATGTGGTGGGATTGGCTCAAAATGAAGATAAGATTCGAGCTTTAAATAATATTTTGATGGCGTGCGGTGAAGGAAAGCACGTACTTTGGATGCCCGCTAAGCTTGCGGATCAGATAATTCAGGAAAACATAATTAGCGGGTATCAATTAAACGTGCTGTATTTTGTACGTGAGCAGAGCCGCCTTACGAAAGCGCATTTGGATCAGCTGGATTTTTATGTTGATGTTGGTTTTGATGAGCCTGTGCCGATAGGTTTTATCGCTCCAAGAACCTTTCGCTTAAGTTATGATTACTTTGTTGATAGTGCTCGTGTCCAATTGCCTGTATTTGTCTGCGAAAATATAACGGACATAGACTTTTATGTTATGTCGGGCATGGTTTTCTTGAATAATTCAAAGCTGCTCAAGGAATACGCTTTGAAGTTTCTTAAGGTAGGGGGTGGTGGGAATACCACAATTTGCTCGTTTGAAAACCACCTTCGGAATCACAGCTTAGTAATCTGTATTCTTGACAGTGATAAGTCCCATCCTAATGCATTAGTCAAAGAGACGGCTTTGAGGTTTGACGCATACGAAAAAGGATGGGGGCAGCGCTATTGGTTGCACATTTTGGATTGTACTGAAGCCGAAAATTTAGTTCCTATGAGGATTGCTGAAGAAGCACTCCATCAAGTCGGCGCCAATGCGGCTCTTCAAAAATTTAAGGCTCTAACCCCCGAAGCCAGGCAGTTTCTTGACCATAAAGAGGGGTTAAGATTCAGTGCTGCATTAGACATTGATAGGACCTTAAATGCCCCCCACTGGTCTACCCTTTACGAAGAGGATGACGAGGGGGATTATTGGATTTCAGATCCTCTAGGCTCAAGCTTCTTAGATAGAAGTGTCGAGATTATGAGTGGGATGAGTACTAAGAAATTGGCTGAGTGTTTTGATGTTGATCTTGATAATCAGCTTCTTAGCTTAGCGTCGATGGTGGCTGCTTGGGGCATTGGTTACAAAAAATCGATAAGATAACAGTCAATTCTATTTTCTATCAATCAACGCCTTATGGATGTAGTTATTGTGTGGATAAGCTTGAAGTGAGCCTGCTTGACCCACACCTAGAGGTCTCATTACCAAAAAAACAGCCCATTGCAGCCGTCCGCTTTGGGCGGTTTTTGTATTGCCTGGCCTTCGCTCGCCGACTTTTCACACCAAATCTAAGGGAGGAGAGCGGAGCCGAATCCTGCGATCCGGGACAACCTGCTCGCCCATGCCCAGACGTCCACTTCTGGCCTAAAGCGGTCGCTTCTGAGCGTACGCTAATGGCCGAAAGCGGACCTTGGTGGTCAGATTGTTGGATGCGGTTTAGGGCAGATTTAGGGCAGATCAGAGGCCGCACGAGGCCGCTAAGCACCAAAGCACTCGGCTTAATTGCCCGTACTTTATGGCCTGTAGCGGTCTGAAGTGATCCTAGAAGGGGTTCGAATCCCTATCCAAAATGTCAGTAGCGGCAATTGGTCCAATGGGCGAGCCAGTTCCTGAAGGGATCTCCATAGACACATTTAAGATCCAACACCTGGTCGAGATGCCGGGCGCGCTTGAACGTGAACGGCGTTCTATCTATCGAGGCACACTAAACTGCCTAAGTCGCATGATCGCGTCAGTGATCGCTTGCGCATTTCGATCAAGCGTTTCCAGGGCCGCAACGGCGTTATCGGCAACAGTGTCTGCGCCAGACCCTGAGATCCAATGGGTCATCTCTTCGATCGCCGCACCGAGTGCATGCTGGTTATGCAGGAGCAATGTCAGAGCATCTGCCGTGACGATATTGAAATCTGAGGTATCTGGCATGTTGTTCGTCCTTGAAGTCGATGTGCGGCTGAATCAGTCATTTGTTCTGCATGATCCTAGTCCCAAGCGAGCAGCGCCGGTTCTCACCGTTGCATATTTGTCACTTCGAAACGTCCGGCCATAGGCCTCTTGGGATGGGAAAAGTGGGGCAAACCGTACGCCATTCCATGCCATTTATGCCAAACATGCGTTTGTGCATGGAGTGGTGAATATGCGCTGAACCTCAATAGAGACGTGGGTTTAAGGCTTTACGGGCGAAATACCCCAACGCAATCGAAGTATGAAGATACAGACGTTGTCGAGATATGACCGTCTCGCGCTCAAGAGAAACGCACACAGTCACCAAAAATATCGAGCTCTGTGTTTAATGTGCTAACACCGAACGATGCCAAAAACTTCTTGGCAAAGACGTCTTTAGGTCCCTCTTTCCCTTCTTCCTTGTTCAGCACTCGTGAAATGGAGCTTACAAATAAATCGGCAATTTGCATGAGGGGTGATATCGATGAGTCTTCGGATGCAACAATATCAATGTAAACGTTGTCATCAAAAATGTTTTTTGCAGCATTCTTGAGCTGAAGCTCAATCTCCATTATTGATAGCTTATCTTTAGAGGCCTCCTCTGAGTCCTTTCGAAATTGTAAATTTCTAGGGAGCACCGCCCGGCCTGATTTATTTTCCTCCTGAATACCCTGAATTGTCATGTGATAAAAAAGCTTGTCGAGAGTGTCATCAATGTTTTTTAGTCCGCGGCGTTCGATGGCCAGGCCTTTGAAGGAAACGGCTTCAGAGTTTTTTACAATGGATCCGAGTAGTTCAAGGTAGGTTTCGAGGTTTCCATTGTTTATATCCTTGAAGTGCATTTCACCTTTAAATTTTAATTCATCCTTCCTTTGATTAATGGCGCGAGTGATTTTCATCGTGTCATAGCTGCGTAGAACCCATAAACTCCCAACTAGAAGATATTTACTTGTTTTTCCGCTTTCATCTGCATAAATGCAATACACAGGGTGGGCTGGCCTGGCATCCAGAATTCTTTGCTTTTCTTCCTCCTCAAGCTTGCCTCGGGTGCGTCTAACTTCCGGGGAGGCAATGAATAATCCGTGCGTATTTTGAATAAAGGCACGAGCACGGGCAATGGAAGGAAGGCGTTCGAGTTTGGGGTAATTATCAATTGAAATGTCACCGCCGCTGTACAAATCTTGTTGGAAAGTTTTCCAATACAGCAGCTGGCATTTAACGTCAGAGTCTCGTGCTTGTGGGTAGTGATTTAGAATCCACGCGACTCTATCAATTGCTCGGGTGGGACTATTGCCCGCGATTGCAGAAAGGATGCGGATTTTCTCGGCTTCATTCCGTGCTTTGACAGCTAGAACAGCATCTTCCTGCCCGTCATCACCTTCAAACTCGACTTGTTGGTTCATCGACCAGTTTCCTTCTCCATCGCTCACTGTTGACCATAAACGGCGTTATAAGTAATGCGGGACCTTACGCAGGCTGCCCCTCCTGAAGTACTAATGCAAAACGGGTCATTGGTCGCGGCTCGGTTCGGATCAGCGTCAGACCATCAATATGCCCCTTCCCTCCATTGGGGAGGATATCGTAGGTGAATATCCCATTTTCCACGCGCCCCAGCACATTACCTTCCTCGTAATAAACGCCCGCCCGCAGCTCACCTGTCTTTTGGCCTTCCGGCTCAATCACGTCGTACCAGCCTTGTGGATCGTAATGCTCACTCATGGCTCCGCTCCTTTTGTTTGGGTCTCATTGTAGACAAGCCCCACCGTGGCGAGGGCCTTTCAGTTCGTTACCCGTAACGCGAGGGCTTACCCTTTTGGCACCCAGTCGCCATCGACATAATCGCCCTCGGGCTCTGTGGGCTTTGGCTTGTGTTGGCCGATATAGAACAGCGTGCACGGCGTGTTGTCGCTGGTCCAACCCGGCACGATGGCTAGCAGCTCATTTCCCGCCTCGATCAGCCGATTGGCCTCGATCACGTCATAAACTTCCTTGATTTTTCCGATATGGGCATAGCTCATACACAAACTCCTAATGGCTTACGGTTGAACGGCAAGTGTAGTGCGTCGATCATCCATCAGGGGGACCCTTTCTTTTCGTAACGCTTTTATTGAGGTACTGCCATATGTTGGGCGGTATTCGCTGCATGCTGAAACAACATGGCAAATATTTTTGGCAGGTGGGGATAAGGTTGATTCCTATGCACAGTCCAACGTTGTCATCAGAGGTTGTGACAGTGTCGGTAGTGCCCAGGTTGTAGCCGAAAATGGTTGCTTAAAAATTGCTACATGGAGCGAGAGGGGTAGCGGGATTTTCTGAGTTTTGAAAATTCGCTGGTACGTAACTGGTACGGGCTTTATTTCGATATCATTTGGGCCCCTATTTACAGGGGGTAAACAAATAATCAATCCGATCCATCATCGGATCGACGGATAGCGCCTGAAAAAGCACGCAGTGCTCTCTTTGCTGTTGGCGGTACTTGGATCAATCAACGTGCCAGTAAAGCCTTTCTAAACGGAAAAAACGTTTCTGTTTAAATGGAGTCTGTTGCCGCAGTCATTAGCCCACACTCCCTTGCGCCTCGCCCTACACCTAAGACAGAATCCCCCGGCTTGTGCGTCTAGCCCGCAGCTTCTATCGTCCCTACGTCACTGAAAACCAGTGATCGGGTTTGGTAGCCCGTCTCCGTCAGAAGCACAAGACTACTGTCTTGCGAGGGCGTTTCTCGTCTTCGTTTTATGGTGGTCATGCGCGGGGCGTCTTCGGATGCGCCGGGGTTCCTGACGACCGGTCTACCAACCTGCGTATGGCCTCCACCCTTCGTTTGGTAGCGAGAGTGATGGCTCCTTTTCGTTTATCCGTCAGGAGTTACACCATGTTCAAACCAACACCGAATCCACCAGAAACCGATCCCGCATCCCCCTACGAATCCCTCAACTCCAAAAAACTCCACGAAGCCGCCGAGCGCGCCCTCGATCACTATCTCCTTCCGACCAGCCACATCATGGCCAGCGTCAACGAGCCCGAGCGCATGTACCTCGCCAATCCGAAGTACGACTCGGAATCCCTGTTAGCCAATGCCAGTGAAACGCTGAGTTCCGCCTCGGAAATGCTCAACAACTTCGCCGCCGCACTCGACCCCTCGCACCGCAAAACCGCTTTGGGCATTGCGCAGGTGGTGATGTTGGGGGAGTTGGCGGTGAATCAGGTGTTGGATAAGGTCGAAATCAAGCCGTAAACCCCTTGCTTCTCTGTGGCGTGCAGCCAGTGCTCGCCGCAGAGGGGCGAGCGCCTGAATCAGCATTTTCAGCCTCTTTTTGCGCCAGTAGCGATGTGCCACAAACAATGATGGCAATGCGTCATCACGCTGCTCAAAAAGTTCAACGATTATACAAAAATATAAAGTTGTACAAGTTTTCGCAAAATTAATAGCATCCCCCCAGACACCTTTGCTGAAACGATAAATCCAGCGTGCAGACGCTCTGTTTGCGACGTGACGGGTTTGTCTGCCGGTGCTCGCGTCGGGTTGTTTTCGACGCTTCAACAGCATCGGCATTTGCATTTCAGGGACAGCTGGAGCGTCCCGTATTACGCCTTGGATGACGACCCCCGAATGTCTGGACGGTGACTGTGGTTACCGGAGATCAATTTTTTGTGCCTGGCGTTTCGCGTCAGGGCGTTTGAGGCTGAATATGGCAGTTGCATCGAATTTCCTGGGTGACATCAAGGTTTCCCGCAAGCTGGGAACCGGCTTCGGCATTCTTCTGCTGGCCGTTTTGGCGGTTGCCTTCATTGGCTATAACAGCAACAGCGTGCTGGTTGATCGTTTGAGTACGACGCGTCTGATCGGCACGTTGAATGACGCTACGCAAGATATGCGTCTGTCCGAGAAACAGTACGAAGCCGCCGCTGACGCAGCGTTCGCCGAGGCCTATAACGCTCAGTTGAATGTCTTGCAGGGCCTTGTCAGCAAGGCGCTGGACACCTTGACCCGTGCTGAGAACCAGCAAGCCCTGAAGGCTTTGCAAACCACGATTGTTGCCTACGATCAGAAGGTCAAACGGTTGATCGCTGCCGATCAGTCGACCACGGATGCCCTGAAACCGCTGACGGCGCTGTCGGACAAATACGCGCAAACTTTTGCCGGCATGCTTGAAGGCACCACAACCAGTGCGCTGGCGTCTGCCGATGGCGAACGCGTTCGGGAGCTGCGCACGGTGGCCGATTTGCGCAATGGCATGACCACGTTTCGCCTGATGTTGCGTCGTTACATTGCGGTGCCCAACGACGTGAACAAAAAAATGATGATGGAGACCATCGATAGCTTCTTGAGTGATATCACCAAGGCGCGCACCAGCCTGCCGACGGCCCTGTCGAGCCAACTGGAAGAAGCGCATGCCGGCATGCGGCGTTATCGCGAAGTATTGGTGGAAGTGGCCGGGCTGTTTGAGCAGAAGCAGAACATGCGCGAGCAGGTCGATCAGGAAAGCAAGGCGATGGACAAGATCATGACTGGCCTGATGGACACCCAGCAGCGCCTGGCGCGTGAGGATCAGCATTCGGCCTTTATTCAGATGGCCGGATTGACTGTGTTGGCGCTGGTGATCGGGCTGTTTGCTTCGGTGGTCATCTCGCGCCAGATTACTGCGCCGCTGGCGCTGACGGTTGAACTGGCTCGACGTATTGCCAAGGGTGATCTGACGGTACAAGCCAAATCAAACCGCAAAGACGAGTTGGGCGATCTGCAGAATGCGATGCAGGACATGGCGCAGAACCTGAACACGCTGGTGCAAGGTATCGGCAATGGCGTCACGCAGATTTCCACCTCTGCGGAAAAACTCTCGGCCATGAGCGAGCAGACCAGCGCGGGTGTGCGTCAGCAAAAAAGCGAAGTGGATCAAGTCGCCACGGCGATGCACGAAATGGCCTCGACCGTGCAGGAAGTTGCGCGTAACACGACCGATGCCTCCGCTGCCGCGACCCTGGCCGATCAGCAGGCGCGCCACGGCAGTACGGTGGTGAAGCAGGCGACGGTGCAGATCAGCGAACTTGCTATGGCCATTGAAGAGCTGGGCGGTGCGATGAACGTGCTGACTCAGGACAGCGAGCAGATCGGCAAAGTGATCGATGTGATCAAAGCCGTCGCCGAGCAGACCAATCTGCTCGCATTGAACGCCGCGATTGAAGCGGCGCGGGCGGGTGAGCAGGGCCGTGGTTTCGCGGTGGTGGCAGACGAAGTGCGCTCGCTGGCGCAGCGCACGCAGGACTCGACCAAGGAAATCGAAGCGCTGATCGTCACCCTGCAACAAGGCACGCAAGCGGCCGCGACGCTGATGGCCTCGAGCCGCGAGCGCACCCTCGATACCGTGGAGCTGGCGCAGAAGGCCGAATTGGCAATTACCGAGATCAACCAGTCCATCGGTACGATTCAGGAGATGAGCCTGCAGATCTCGGCCGCCGCCGAGCAGCAAAGTGCCGTGGCCGACGAAATCAACCGCAGCATTGTCAGTGTGCGTGATGTGGCTGACCAGTCGGCTGTCGCCAGCGAAGAGAGTGCGGCAGCGACGATTGAGTTGGCGTCACTGGGGCAGGACCTGCAGCGAATGACCGCGCATTTCCGCACCTGATCATTTGTACGTAAAGCACGCGGCGCCTTCAAATACTCAGGCGCCGTCGGGCTTTAGCTACGGCCTGGTTTGCAGATGACTCAAACCTGCAGCTATTTATTTATCGCCATGGAAGGTTAAAACCCGTTATCAGAGGGTGTCATGATCGACTTTCCAAAAACATTCGTGTCTGCCGGAGGCTGCCTGGGCTGTAAGAACAAAGGCGTGCCGGACATGGATTTCTCCTTCGCTTTTCAGCCCATTGTGGATCTGCGCGATCAAACGACGTTTGCCCACGAAGCGTTGGTTCGCGGCGTGAACGGTGAAGGTGCCTTGTCTGTCCTGGAGCAGGTGGACGATCAAAACCGCTATCGATTCGATCAACTGTGTCGTGTGCGGGCGATTTCCACGGCGGCTGAGTTAGGCATGACGCAGTACCTGTCGATCAATTTTCTGCCGAATGCCGTTTACCGGCCGGAGATGTGTATTCGCAGCACGCTGGAAGCGGCGCGCACTCACGGCTTTCCGCTGGAGCGGCTGATCTTCGAAGCAGTGGAAGGCGAGCACGTTGAAAGCAACAAGCATTTGATGACTATTTTGCGTGAGTATCGAGAGTTTGGTTTCAAGACGGCGATCGACGACTTTGGCGCAGGCTATTCCGGCCTTAACTTGTTGGCGGATTTTCAACCGGACTTGATCAAGCTGGATATGGCACTGATCCGGGATATTCACCGTGACCGGGTGCGCCAGACTATCGTGCGTAACGTGGTGAACATGTGTAGAGAGTTGGGGGTGGAGGTGATCGCCGAGGGCATAGAAGATGCTGAGGAAAGAGACTTTCTCGCCGATTGCGGCATTTATCTGATGCAGGGCTACTGGTTCGCCAGGCCTGCCTTCAAATCCATCGCGCAGATCCCGACAAGTGCGTGGCTGAAGCGATGATCGCTTTCAGCTCGCACTGATCCGCTCGATGACGTGGGCCAGCGTCGGACGTTTGCTGAGCCATTCAGACTTGGTGATCCCCAACAAAACCACATCCACCCGAATCCCATCCTTCACCACGTTCTGGCGCCGCACACCTTCAATCTCAAACCCGAACTTCTGATGCATCTTCACCACCGCCGCGTTCATCGCCAGCACTTCGCAGTTGAGCTTCTCCAACCCCGCCACGCCAAACGCGTAATCAAGCATCCAGAACTCGACCACACTGCCCAAGCCCTTGCCCTGCAAACCCGTGTCGAGATAAAACGCCCAATCCGCGCTCTTGTGCAAAACGTTGATCGCATTCAACGAAACCACACCCACCGCTTGCTCATCCTTGATCACCACAAACACTTGCTGCCGCGGATTACCCTGCAAAGAGACCAGCCAGTTGGCATGTTCCTGCTCACTGATTTCATGCGACGTGTACATGAACTTACGCACGTCCGGCTGATTGCGCAGGGTGCGGACATGGGCCTGGATATCGGGGCAGGCATCGGTGAGTGGGAGGAATTGCATGGGATGTCCTTGTCGGCGGGTTAACGATTCTGAACCGGCGCTGTCGATCAGCAAAGTTTCATCTTGCCGGGTGCGGCGCAGGCCTAGGATGTTGGCACAAGATCGTCGCTGTTCATCCCGAGGGGAATCGTGCCATGCGCCTTACTGTCGTCAAAGTGCTGTTGATTGCTGCTGCGGTATCGGTGTTAAGTGCCTGTTCGGGCGCCGGTGGCTTGACCACCACTAGTTGTTTCTCCAGCGACTGTCAGTCGCCGGAGGGGCGCAACGCCAATACCTTAAAGTTTGGTGGCAACAGTATCGGCAGCAGTCTCAATCAGTACAGCTCCGGGATGTTGCATGACGATTGATTGGAAGCCCGATTTGTGGCGAGGGAGCAAGCTCCCTCGCCACAGCAATAGCGTCAGACTTTTTTACTGCGGCACTGCCAGCCACTCGCCGAGAACCTGCTGATACTTGCCGGTAACTTTGTTCAGGTGCAGCCACTGATCGACGTACAGTTTCCAGCTGATGTCATCGCGCGGCAGCAGGTAAGCCTTCTCGCCATACTGCATGTACTGATGCGGGTTCACCGCGCACAGGCCCGGTTTGAGTTTCTGCTGATACAGCGCTTCCGAGGCATCGGTGATCATCACGTCGGCCTTGTTGTCGAGCAGTTGCTGGAAGATCGTTACGTTGTCGTGCAGGGCCAATTGCGCCTTGGGCAGGAAGGCGTGGACGAAGGCTTCGTTGGTGCCGCCAGCGGGTTCGACCAGGCGCACGTTGGGCTGGTTGATTTGCTCGACAGTCTGGTACTTGCTGACATCGTCGCAACGCACCAGCGGGATCTTGCCGTCGGTGTCGAGGGTGTTGCTGAAATAGGCCTTTTTCTGCCGTTCGAGGGTGACCGAGATGCCGCCCATACCGATGTCGCACTTGCCGGCCTGCATATCCGGCATCAGGGTTTTCCAGGTGGTTTGCACCCACTCGACTTTAACGCCGAGGCTGTCGGCCAGCGAACGGGCCATGGCGATGTCGATGCCTTCGAAGTCGCCGTCAGTGCGTTTGAAGGTGTAGGGCTTGTAGTCGCCGGTGGTGCACACGCGCAACTGGCCTTGTTGCTGGATGCTATCGAGATGTGAGGTCTGTTCTGCGGCCTGAGCGCTCAAGGTCAGGGCGAACAGTGTACCGAGCAAGAATATGGTTTTTGTCATGTCTGTCGGGCTTCAAAGGGATCGGAGCGAGAAGTTAACCACGTTCTCGAGGCAGATCCCTACTGGCAGAAGAGGATTACAAGCCCAACCCATCCTGCACCACCTGCAGCAAATTGTTCTCGGTCAGCGCGATGGCATCCAGCTCCTGACCGGTTTCAATCGACTGCATCCACCAATGGCTCTCACCGTGCTCATCCACGGTGCGCAGCAGATAGGTGTCCGTGGCTGACGGGGTGATCTGCACCCGGCCGGCGCCATCCTCGGTAAACCGTGCGATGGGATCAAATGTCAGGCTTTGATTGTTGGCTTCGATCACCAGTTGGTCGATGGCGTAATCGTGGGTTTCGCCATCCGGGGAGCTTTCGCAGATGTGCGTGGGGTTGCGCCGAATCTTCAAACCAACCTCAGTCACCGGTTGCAGCCACGCCTCGATGCGGTGGTACAAGTCGTACACCTGCGCCGGCCAGCAATCGATCTCCAGCGCGGCATCCGCGTGGGTGTGCCGGGTTTGCTTGAGTTTGGCGGCGAGTTCGTCTGCTTTACTCATTTCGGATCCCTTGGTTTGATGTCTGCCTGTTAATCGTAGACCTTTCAACGGGGTACGGCGTTGCCTTGCGTCATGCGCCTGCAACACAAGCGTGTCGAAATCAGCACTGGCCAAGTCTGGTCAGGATCGAAAACCACGGACGCAGGCGTCCCAAGGAGCGGGTAGATGAAAAAGCTGTTTACAATTTTGGCAGTGATTGCTCTGACGGCCGGTAGCATCGGTTTGAGTTCGGCACGCCAATCGCAGTCGAGCAAGGTCCAGGCGGAATCGGTGGCGGGGGTATTCGATTACTACCTGCTGACGCTGTCCTGGTCGCCGACCTTTTGCCTGACCCACACAGATGATGTGCAGTGTTCCGGCAAGGGTTACGGTTTCGTGCTGCACGGCTTGTGGCCGCAATACGCCAAGGGTGGCTGGCCGCAATCCTGCCCGCCGCTGACCACACTCTCGGCGGCGGAAACCAGCAAAGGCCTGACACTGTTCCCGACCAAAAAACTGCTCGACCACGAATGGTCCAAGCACGGCACTTGCAGCGGCCTCGGCGCGATGGGTTATCTGGATGAAGCGGACAAAGCCGTTGGCGCGGTGAAAATCCCGCAGGAACTGCAACCGCTCAGCAGCTCGTATTACTTCGAAGCCGAGGAAATCGCCGACCTGTTCCGCAAGGCCAACCCGGGGATTCCAGCCGATGGCATCGCCGTCATTTGCAGCGGCCCGGAACTCTCGGAAGTGCGCGTGTGCATGGGCAAGGATTTGCAGTTCGGCGCCTGTGGCAAGGGCGTGAAAACCCAGTGCCGCGCGGGGGATATTCGGGTGCCGCCGTCGCGTTGAGGTGTCAGAACTGATCGATTGAACAATAAACCTGTGGCGAGGGAGCTTGCTCCCGCCGGGTCGCGCAGCGGCCCCAAAGATTTTCTGAGCGTTGCGCGCTCAAGCGGGAGCACGCTCCCTCGCCACGGGGTTTTCGACAAGCCTGATCATCAGGCAAGTCCTGCGGCATCCACTCCTGACTCTCCCCGCAAAACGCCACCAGACCACGCTGCACCCGCTCACACGCCTTCACAACTGACTAACCCTAAAGAGGCAATCGAAAATAAATCTGCGAACAGCGATCATCCAAATTCGCTGCGCGCCGATATAACTGGGCGGGACCGTGGCGTTTGCCCCGTGCATCCCGGTGGGCTACGCTCACAAAACATAAGGGTTACGGGCCTTTGCCCTTGTCGTACCTGCCCAGGACTTGCTTTTGCCTATCCCCATTCACGATCCGCACCAAGCCCCCGGAGGCACCCTTAAACGCCTGCCGCTGCGCAAAGCGGCGGTGCTGTTTATCGTTGCGGTGGGGTTGTGCCTGTCCGGTTTGCTGTACCTGCAACTGGAGCAATCGCGGCGCCAGGATCTGGCCGTGGCGAAAGTGGCATCGAGCAACCTGACCCGGGCGATGGCCCAGCAGGCCGAGGACACTTTCCTGGCCGCCGATCTGGTGATGACCAGCCTGGTCGACTGGATTCAGGATGACGGTTACGGCTCCGCGCAGAAGCCACGCCTGCAGAAAACTTTCGCCCGGCGCGTGCAGCAACTGGATCAGTTGCACGGTATTTTTCTTTTCGACACGCAGGGCCAATGGGTGATTACTTCATTCACCGATCTGCCCCGTGGCAATGGCGTGGCCGATCGCGAGTATTTCAAGTTCCACCAGCAGAACGCCTCGACGCTGGCACACATCGGCCCGGCGATTCGCAGCCGCGAGAACGGCGAGTGGGTCATCCCGATTTCCAAACGCGTCAATGATCACGCCGGTAATTTCCAGGGTGTGCTGATGGCCGGGATCAAGATGGCGTACTTCGACCGCTTCTTCGAAAGCTTCAGCCTCGACGATCAAGGCATCATGTTTCTCGGCTTGAGCGACGGCACCTTGCTTGCCCGCCGACCGTTTGATGAACGCCTGATCGGAACCTCGCTGGCGCAGGGCCAGATCTATCAAACGTTGTTGCCGGAGGCGGCGGCCGGCACGGCGATGATCGATTCGGTGGTCGATGGCATTGTGCGGTTGTACGGCTATCGGCGCCTGTCGGCGTATCCTTTGGTCGTCTCGGCGGCGACGTCGCGCGACACGATTCTCAAGGGCTGGTACGAGCGTGCGTTTCAGTCGAGTTTGATAGTCGCGCTGGTGATTCTCGGCGTCGGCCTGTTTGGCTGGGTGTTCATTTATCAGGTGCGCGACGGCGAAAGGATCGAGAAAAACCTGCGCAAGGCCCAGCGCACGCTGGAGCAGATTGCGACGCACGACAGCCTGACCGGGTTGGCCAATCGACGCTTGTTCGAGCGTTCGCTGGAGATCGAATTCGCCCGTGGCGCGCGGCAGGTCAGCCCCGTCAGCCTGATCATGCTCGATATCGATTTTTTCAAGCGCTATAACGATGCATACGGTCATGTCGCGGGGGATCATTGTCTAGCGCAGGTCGCCCAAGTGCTGCAGACGTGCTGCCAGCGCAAGTCCGATCTGGCGGTACGTTATGGCGGCGAGGAGTTTGCGGTGCTGTTGCCGGACACTGACATCAACGGCGCGTTGGCGATTGCCGGGCAAATTCGGCGCAGCGTGATCGACAAGCACATCATCCACAGCGGCTCGCCGACCGGGTATCTGACGGTGAGTCTGGGCTGTTATTCATTTATCCCGAGCGGCAATGACAGCCTGGAAGTGTTTATCCAGCGCGCCGATGCGGCGTTGTATCAGGCGAAAAATGCCGGGCGCAATCGCGCGGCGGTGCTGGCACTGGACAGCGACCAGGCCTAATTGATGCGCTCCGATCGCTGATCCAAAGCCTGGCACAAACCCTGTGGGAGCGAGCCTGCTCGCGAAGAGGTCGTGTCAGGCGAATAAAAGGTTATCTGACACAACGCCTTCGCGAGCAGGCTCGCTCCCACATGGGACGTTGTCTAATCGGGGTGGCTCTTGTTGGTTCAGCCGCCGGTGCCACCGCCCGCACCGCCAGTCCCGCCGCCGGCCGAACCCGTGCCGCCGCCAGCCCCCGAGCCCGAACCGCTGGCCCCACCATTGGTGCCAGTCCCGGAACCTGTGCCCGAAGAACCGTTACCGCCCGAAGGCGCGCCCGGCGTGTTATCCGGTGGCATGGTCGAACCGCTTGTAGCGCCGGATTTGGTGCCGGTGGCATCAGCGCCATCGTTGGCGGCGAAGCTGGCGGCCGAGGCGCTGGCCAGCAGCCCGGCCAGTAACAATGAAGTGAGTTTGCGCGTGATCATGATGCGTCTCCAGAAGGGGATGTACCTGATATTGGTCAGACGCGCAGGGCCCTTGGTGCCTGTTGGCTGACGAGCGGTCAGCCAAGTGGCCTCCTGAACTTCGGGAATATTGGCTATTTGCCGAACCGGTTGCGAGGACTAACGTAGCCACACATTCACTTGCTACCCGGAGCCACCATGCAACCTCGTACCGATTTCTACACCGCTTCCCCAGACGCCCTGAAAGCGATGATGGCCCTGGAAACCGCCGTTTCCAGACTGCCGCTGGAAAAGACCCTGATCGAACTGGTCAAGCTGCGTGCTTCGCAGATCAACGGCTGCGCGTTCTGCATCGACATGCACACCAGCGATGCGATCAAGGGCGGTGAAACCCCGCGTCGCCTGTTCGCGGTCACTGCCTGGCGTGAGGCGCCGTTCTTCAGCGACCGCGAACGCGCCGCGCTGCTGTGGACCGAATCGCTGACGCAACTGAGCCTGACCCACGCCCCGGACGAAGATTACGACGTGGTCGCGGCGCAGTTCACACCGAAAGAAATGGTCGACCTGACCGTGGCGATCAGCACCATCAACAGCTGGAACCGTCTGGCGGTGGGCTTCCGCAAAATCCCGCAGGCTTAAGCTACCCACAATCCCCTGTAGGAGCTGCCGAAGGCTGCGATCTTTTAAAAGACAAGATCAAAAGATCGCAGCCTTCGGCAGCTCCTACAGGGGCCGGGAAAACTTCAGAAAGCTGGATCAATGCCCATCCGCACTCGGCGCCGCCGGTGGTTGCACCTTGCGCATCAAGGGCACCATCGCGGTGGCGATGACGAAGCACACGCCGATCATCAAAAAGGTGTCGCCGTAGGTTTGCGTCTGCGCCTCGCGGTAAGTCAGCAGCCACAACTGGCGCAGGCTGGCGGTGACCCCGACTTCGCCGCTCTGGCCCAACGTTGCAAGGTTGCCGCCGACCTGCGTCAGCCACTGATTCATCGCTTCATTGCTGCTGTTCAAGTGTTCGGCCAACCGCGTGAAGTGCAGGTTGGTGCGGTCATTGAGAATGGTCGCGCACGCCGCAATACCAATCGCCCCGCCCAGATTACGCATCAGGTTGAACAGGCCTGATGCATGCTTCAACCGCGCGGGCGCCAACCCGCCCAGGGTCAATGTCACCGCTGGCGGCACCGCCAGTTGCTGGGCAATCCCGCGCAACGCTTGCGGCAGCATCAATTGCCCCGCGCCCCAGTCGTGGGTGATCGGGCTGAACTCCCACATCGACACCGCGAACAAGCCCAGACCGATCATCATGATCCAGCGCAGGTCCATGCGATTGGCCAGAAAGGCATACAGCGGAATCGCCATGATCTGGAACACCCCGGTGGAGAAAACCGCCAGACCAATGTCCAGCGCGCTGTAGCCGCGCACCCGGCCGAGAAACAGCGGCGTCAGGTAAATCGTCGCGAACAGACCGATGCCGGTGACGAACGAAAAGAAGCAGCCGAGGGCGAAATTGCGATCCTTCAAGGCGCGCAGATCGACGATCGGATTGGCCACGTGCAAGGTGCGACCCATGAAGGCCAACCCGGCGAGGCCGCTGATCCACGCCGTGGTCAGAATGGTCTGGTCGCTGAACCAGTTCCAGCGCGGGCCTTCTTCGAGGGTGTATTCCAGGCAGCCGAGAAACAGCGCCAGAAACACCATGCTCAGATAGTCCGCCCCCTTGAGCAGGGCCAGTTCCGGCTGGTCGATTTTCACCAGCATCGGCACTGCCACGGCGACGAAAATCCCCGGCACCAGGTTGATATAGAACAACCAGTGCCACGAAGAAATATCAGTGATCCAGCCACCGATCACCGGTCCCAACGTCGGTGCCAATGACGCGACGGCGCCGATGGTCGCGGCGGCAATCACCCGTTGTTTGCCGGTGAAGAAAAAGAACGCGGTGGTGAACACCAGCGGAATCATCGAGCCGCCGAGAAAACCTTGCAGCGCCCGAAAGGCAATCATGCTCTGGATGTTCCAGGCCACGCCGCAGAGCAGGCTGGCGAGGGTGAAGCCGACCGCCGAGGCGCAGAACAACCAACGCGTGGAGAACACGCGCGACAGCCAGCCCGACAGCGGAATCACCATGATTTCGGCGATCAGGTAACTGGTCTGCACCCACGCGGTTTCATCGGTGCCGGCGGACAGTCCGCCGCCGATATCACGCAGCGACGCCGAGACAATCTGGATATCCAGCAGCGCAATGAACATGCCGATGCACATGGTCGCGAAGGCGAACACTTTGGTCGCGGTCGCCATGTCTGCCGCGTTGAACGGTTGCGCCGGGGCGGTGAGGGCGGTGCTCATGGCGCGACAGCCACGGCGCTGGTTTGCGGTTGCGCGCGGGTGTCGACTTCTGCCGTCACCGACAGGCCTGGACGCAAGTGGCCGAGCACGCCGTCGGCCGGGTCGAGGAGGATTCGCACCGGCACCCGCTGGACGATTTTGGTGAAGTTGCCGGTGGCGTTTTCCGGTGGCAGCACGCTGAATTGCGAGCCGGTCGCGGGGGCGAGACTGTCGAGGCGACCGTGGAACTCCTGACCGGAGAGCACGTCGGCGCGGATGCTCACGCGCTGGCCGGGTTTCATCCGCGCCAACTGGTCTTCCTTGAAATTGGCATCGACCCACAAGCCGCTGGCCGGCACCACTGACAACTGCTGTGAACCTGCTTGGGCATAGGCGCCGACCCGTGCGCGCCGATTGCCGATCACCCCATCGAACGGTGCGCGCAGTTCGGTGTAGCCGAGGTTCAATTGCGCCAGATCACGTTCGGCGCGGGCTTGTTGAAGGGCGGCGCGGGCCTGTTGTTTCTGTGTGTCGATCACCGCCAGTTGACGTTGCGCGGCAAGCAGTTCGGCCTGGGCGCGGGCGCTGAGGGCTTGCGCGGTTTTGAAGGTGGCGTCGGCGCGTTGTGCGCTTTCCACCGACACGGCGTTGGTGGTCACCAGGCGTTTGTAGCGCGCGTTGTCATCCCGTGAACGCGCAGTCTCTGCGCCAGCGGCATCGATGCCGGCGCGGGCCTGACCGATCACCGCTTGTTGCAGTTGTTCGGTGGCGTCGAGGTTGGCCAGCAGCGCTTCTTCGGCGGCGACGGCGCCTTCGGCTTTGGCCAGATTGGCGCGATAGTCGCGGGCGTCGAGGCGGATCAACACATCGCCGGCCTTCACCTGCTGGTTGTCGCTGACCAGCACTTCGTCGATGTAACCGGCGACTTTCGGGCCGATCACCGTGACATCGCCACCAATATAAGCATCGTCGGTTTCTTCGATAAAGCGCCCGGTGCCCCACCAATGCACGGCGTAAACACCGGCGAAAATCAGCGCGAGCAAACCTGCGCCAGGAAGCCACAGACGTTTCAGCATTGGCGGCCGGGTTTTGACCGAGGCAACGCGGTCGGCTTCGAGGGTGGGCATGCTGGTCATCGCGTCATTCCTGCGCAGAGGGTCGTTATTACGAGTGTAATATGACGTGAGTAATATTTTGTGGCAATTCATTTTTAGCGCCGATCGTCAGTTCGCCGCCGTTTAAGGAAGGGTTCGTATTTGTTTAAGAAATGTAAGCGCTGTAGGAAGCGTCTTGCATTTGCGTAGGAGGGCTCCGACTATCACGGCTATTGATGGGGTGGCATTGCGCCAGTTGATTGCAAGGATGTTGCGTGCCGTATTCGCTTCACGCTGTTTTTCGTTGTCGCTCCACGCGTTGCCCGCTGTTGTCGGCCTTTGTGTTGAGTGTGTGTGCCGCCTCGGTTGATGCGGCCGAACCTGTCGCGCCGGGCCAGGAAGTGCTGCGCCAGCAGCAACAGCAGCAGCGTGATCTGCAACAACTGCAACTTGAGCAAAGAAAACGGCAACTGGAGCGCGGTGCGTTCGGTCCGGCGCCGGTTACCCCGGGCCTCCCGCCAACCGTCACCGCCGATGAACGTTGCTGGCCGTTGAGCGGTGCGCGCATCGGCGGCGTCACGCTGATCAACAGCGACACACTCAACGCGCAGATCAAACCGCTGTTGGCGCCATGCATGGGCGTCGGCCAGATCAATCATCTGCTGGCCACCATCACCGCGATCTACGTCGACAAGGGTTACATCGCCAGCCGTCCGTATCTGCTCAGTGCTCCGGCAGTGGGGCAGTCGCTGGATATCCGCGTTGACGAAGGCTACATCGAGTCCATCGAACTGGCCGATCAGAGCTTGCCGGTTTCGTTGGGCGGCGCGTTTCCGGGGATGCTCGGCGAGCCGCTGAATTTACGTGACCTGGAGCAAGGCCTCGATCAACTGAATCGCCTGCGCTCGATCGATCTCACCGCCGACATCGCCCCCGGCAGCCAGCCCGGCGCCTCGCGAATCATCCTGCGTTCGCGCACCGCCGCGCATTCGCGCTGGGCCTTGAACGCGGGCATCGACAACCTCGGCAGCGCCAGCACCGGACGTGATCGCGACACGGTCAGCCTGAGCCTCGACAGCCCGCTGCAACTCAACGACTTGTTGAGCCTCAGCGCCAGCGACACCCTCAATCAGGGTGACCGCTACAGCCGCAATGCCAGCCTGTATTACGCGATCCCTTACGGTTACTGGACCTACAGCGTATTCGCCAGCCACGCCGAATACCGCGCGCCGTTCAAACTGCCGAGTGTGACTTTTCACAGCACCGGCATCACCGATCAGGTCAGCCTGCGCGCCGACCGTGTGGTGTGGCGCGACCAGAGCCGGCAGCTCAGCGCCAACCTGCAACTGGCGCACAAGGATGTCGACAGCTACTTGCAAGACGTTCGCTTGGGTATTCAGAGCCCGACCCTGACCGTGGCCGAAGCCGGACTCAATCTGTTCTGGCTCGACCGTGCGGTGTGGAACCTCGACGTCAATTACGCCCAAGGCCTGCGCTGGTTTGGCGCCGACGATGACACGCAGCAGCAGATCAACAACCTGCCCAAGGCGCAGTTCCGCAAGTACCGCGCCGGCCTCAGCCAATGGCGTAACGGTCGGTTCGGCGCGCAGGCGTGGCAATGGCAGAGCCAACTCAACGTGCAGTACAGCCCGGATCCGTTGCCGGCCATCGAACAGTTGCTCGGCACCGACGATTCGGCGGTGCGCGGCTATCGGGTCAGCAGTGCCTCCGGCGCCAGCGGCGCGATCTGGCGCAACACCTTGCGCCTGCCGCTGCGCATTGAATGGCCGTTGCAGATTACCCCGCGCGTGGGCCTCGACCACGGCTGGATCAAGGCTGATCACGGTGCTCAGGGCCAACGCCTGAGTGGCGCCAGTGTCGGCCTGAATCTGGGCTGGAAGAACCTGCAAGTGGACGTCGATTACCAACGCGCCCTCAACACCCCGAGTGGTTTGCAGCACGAGCCTGAAACCTGGCTGATGCGAGTGGGCCTGCAAATCTGAACAACGCAGTGAACAAACAGCCGTCGGATCTGAGCGCGTCAGCCACGGCCAAGACTAAACGCGCGACGTGATGCCGTACTCACATGGAGACGTTTTTATGCCAGCACACACCTTTGCATTTCATCTTTCCCCTCGGGGCAAATTGCGCTGGGCGATTGCCAGCCTGTTCTTCGCCGTGCACCTGCCGAGCGCGCTCGCCGGCGGCGTCGTGGTCGCACCAGGCCCCGGCGGCACCGCGCAATTGCAGACCCAGGGCGGTGTGCCCATCGTCAACATCGTCGCGCCCAATGGTTCGGGCCTGTCGCACAACCAGTTCCTCGACTACAACGTCGACCGTCAGGGCCTGGTGCTGAACAACGCCTTGCAGGCCGGGCAATCGCAACTGGCCGGGCAATTGGCGGCCAACCCGCAACTGCAAGGGCAGGCCGCGAGTGTGATCCTCAACGAAGTGATCAGCCGCAATCCTTCCGCGATCAACGGCGCGCAGGAAATCTTCGGTCGCGCCGCCGATTATGTGCTGGCCAACCCCAACGGCATCTCGGTCAATGGCGGCAGTTTCATCAACACGCCAAATGCCAATCTGCTGGTCGGTCGCCCGGAGTTGAATGACGGCAAACTGCAAAGCCTGAACAGCCGCGACGCTAGCGGTCAGTTGCAGATTCACAGCGGTGGCCTGCGTAACGGCGAGGGCTCGATCAACCTGATCGCGCCGCGTATCGACAGTCAGGGCGCGATCACTGCGCGCGATCAGTTGAACCTTACGGTCGGGCGCAATCAGGTCGACTACGCCAGCGGTCAGGTGAAAACTGTCGACCCGGCGGGCAACACTTCCGATCAGCGCATCGACGCCAGCCTGTTCGGCGCGATGCAGGCCGGGCGCATCAATATTGTCAGCACCGCCGAAGGCGCGGGCGTGCGGGTGGGCGCGGTGCAAGTCGCCGGGCGTGACGGCGTGCAGATTCGTTCGGCCGGTGACTTGAGTGTCAGCGGTGAAGCCGTGGCCAACAGCCTCGACGTGACCCGTGCCGGTATCCGTAGCAGTCAGGGCGATGTCGGCCTGCACAGCGGCAAGGATCTGACGTTGGCCGCTGCTGATGTCAGCGCTCGCGACGTCACCGTCGAGGCGAAACGCAACCTGACCCTGTCCACGGTCGAAAGCCGCAAGCTTCAGGAAAAGCGCGAAAACTGGAACAACAGCACCATCGGCATCACCTGGGAAACCTACGACCGTACCCAGACCGACAGCGAATCGCGTCAACACGGCAGCCAGATTATCGCCAGTCGCGACGCCAAACTGTCGTCCGGCAAAGACACCGAGTTGAAAGCCGCCAAAGTCGAAGCCGCGAACAATCTCGACGTACACAGCGGCGGTGATCTGCGCCTGACTGCCGCCACCGAAAGCCACACGCAGACCGATCAAGGCAACCACCGCAAGCACCTGTGGAAAGCCGACTGGAACAGCAGCAGCGAAGAACAGCGCAGCGTCACCAGCCAGTTGAAGGCCGGTAACATCGCCCTGCAAACCGCCGCGTTATTGCGTTCCGAAGGCGCCGAGTTGAGCAGCGCCGGCGACGTGCGACTGGCCGGCAAACAAGTGGAAATCAGCACCGCCACACGCACCAACCGCAGCAGCGACAACCGTTACTCCGGTGACCTGGTCGGCGGTGGTTTCTTCGGCAAGACCGGCGATGCCGACAAGGGCAAGACCCAGCATCAGGGCAGCACAATCAACGCCAGCGGCAAACTGCTCGTCAAGGCTGACGACGTGCGCATCAGCGGCAGTCAGGTGCGCGGCGGCACCGACGCCAGCGTGATCAGCGACAAGGGTTCGCTGGTGATCGACGGTGTGCAGGACACCGCGCACAGCAACAACCACGACAAGGACAGCAAGTTCTTCGGCATCAGCAAGGACGAGTCGCGGCAGAACAGCAAAGACAGCAGCACCGTGCGCAGTGAGCTGGTGTCTGACAGCAACCTCAAGCTCAAGAGCGCCAAGGATATTGAAGTGGCGGGCTCGAAGGTCAAGGCTGACGGAGCGCTGACGGCCGACGCGGCGGGTGACGTCAATGTGCATTCTGCGCAGAACACTCACGACAGCACTGACACCACGCACACCCGTGGCTTCGATGCGTACGCCAAAGAGCAGACACCGGAGCAGTATCGCGCCGGGATTCACTACGAAGACAAGCAACAAACCGTGACCCGCAACGATGTCACCCAGCAAGGCTCCAGCCTCAGCGGCGGCAGTGTGCAGGTGAAGGCGGGCGGTGACGTTACGCTCAAAGGCGCGGAAGTGAAATCCACTGCTGGCGACACGACGTTGAGCGGCAAAAACGTGTCGTTGCTGGCCGAAGCCGACAGCCACAAAACCTCCACCGACACCTCCAGCACCGGCGGTGGTTTCTACTACACCGGCGGCCTCGACCGTGCCGGCAGTGGCGTCGATTTCGCCCACAGCACGGCGCAGGATTCGACCAGCAAAACCATCGCGCAAACCACCAGCGTGCAGAGCAGGGGTGGCCTGACCATCAATGCCGACAAACTCGCCACCGAAGGCGCGCAGCTCAAGGCCGGCAACGGTCTGAATGTTGCTGCCAACGAAATCGACAACCGTGCGGCCAGCAACACTGACAGCCGCACGCATAGCGAGAGCAACTGGTCGGCGGACATCGGCGCCAATGTCGAGTACAAAGACATCGCCCGGCCAATCGCTGGCGCGGTCAACGACGTGCTCAACGGCAAGGTGCCGGACAAGGACGCCCTGGCCAATCTCGGTCAGCCGAATGTCGGTATCGACGTTGCGGTGGGGCATGGCAGTGCCAGCAAAACCGAGCAGAGCAGCAACGCAGTGGTCAGCCGTTTTGAGGGTGGCACCGTCGATGTGAAAACCACCGGCACGCTGCGTGACCAAGGCACTCAATACAACGCCAGCGCCGGCCAAGTGAACATCAGCGCTGACCAACTGCTTGCCGACGCCGCCAGCAACACGCACAACAGCAGCGCTGACGCGGTGGATGCCAAGGTCGACGTACGCGTCTACACCAAGACAGGTGAAGACGTGAACGTCGCCGGCAGTGGTGCGGGGGGTAGCAGTGCGTCGAGCAAGGACAGCTCCAGCGCAGTGGTCGGCGGTTACGCCGGCAGCCAGGGTGTGAACATCAAGGTTGGCGGCGATGCGCAGTTCGAAGGCAGCCGTTTCGACGGCGGGCAGGGCGGTGTGAGCATCAACTCGGGTGGTGATCTGGCGCTGAATCAGGCCAACGATCATCAGAGCAGCAATGACACCAGCCTGCGCGGCAATGGCTCGCTGACGGTCGGCACCTTGCCGGGCACCGATGGCACCAACGTCGATGTTGGCGCCGGGTTCCAGCTCGATCACACCGGCAAGCAAAGCGCTGACACCCAGGCCCATGTGGCGAGCATCAGCGGCAACGGTCCGGTGCAACTCAGCAGCGGCGGCGACCAAGTCCAGCAAGGCAGCAAGATCGACAGCGCTGGCGCCATCGATCTGCACGCTGACGGCAAGCTCGATCTGCAAGCCGCAACCGACACTCACACCGCTACCGGCAGCAATCTCGGCGGCGGTTTGAAGGGCGGTGGTAGCAAAACCAGCAGCGAGAAGAGCCGTGATCAGGGCGGCAATCTGAGTGGCAACTTCAATATCGGGCGGGTCAACGAGGATTCGAAAACCCTTACCGGTGGCCAGCTCAACAGCCATAACGGTATCGCCTTGAGCGGTGACTCGATTCACCTGCAAGGCACTCAAGTCAGCGCGCCGAACGTCAGCATCGATGCGCAGAAGGGCGGTTATGTGCAGGAGTCGGCGCAGTCCACCGACAAGCGCAATAACTGGAATGTCGCGCTGAATGCCGGCGGCAACCTGAGCAGCAAAACCCCGACTGCTGCAGACGAGAAAGCGAGCAGCGATCACGGTTTCAATGCCGGGGCCAAAGTCGGTGTCGATTACTTGCAGGGCAGCACCCAGCAGAACAGCCAGATCAAGGCTGACGGCGTGGTGTTGAACAGTGCCGGTGACGCACAGCTGGCGGGGGCGCGGATCGACGCTAAAGATGTCAGCGGCAAGGTCGCGGGTGATCTGAAGGTCGAAAGTCGTCAAGACTCAAGCAACCACGCCAAGGTCGATGTCGATCTGGGCCTGACCGCGAAGAAAAATCCACCGAACGACAAGGAAAAACTCGCCGGCACCGACTACAAGCCAACGCTGAAAGCGCAGGGCGAATATGCGCATAAAGACAGCGTTGCGCAGGCGTCCGCGATCAGTGCTGACCAAGGTCTGAACCTCACGGTCGGCGGCGGCATGCAACTGACCGGCGCGCGGATTTCGGCGGCTGAAGGAAAGGTCGATCTCGGTGGTTCGAAGGTCATCAGTACTGATCTGAGTAATCGCGATTATGGTGTGAAGGCCGGGTTGGACTTGCCCCATAAAGCCGAGGAAAACGCACCGAAGGTTTCCCTGGAAAACGGCAACCTGAGAGTCGGCCCAGTCACCCTGAGCGGGCATCTGGATACCCAGACCCTGCAAGCAGGCGTCGACGAAAAAGGCTGATTCACTGGCCATTGGTGGATGCACTTGAACCTGCATCCACCACCAAACCCTGTGGGAGCGAGCCTGCTCGCGAAGGCGTCCATTCAGTCAATGCAGTAAGTGACTGGTGTGCCGCATTCGCGAGCAGGCTCGCTCCCACATTGTTTTGCGCCAGGCGTTAAATCTCGCGCATCATGCGCGACCTTAAAGACGCCAGGGAGGCAAACAATGAAAGCAGCATTCGTCGCTGTACTCGGGGCTTTGTTGATCGCTCAACCATCCGCATCCTTTGCGGACAACAGCAACGGCAAAAACCTCTATTCACAGCGCTGCGCGGTGTGCCACGGCGCCGATATAAAAGGCACCGGACCGCTGGCGCATAAAAGCAATCCGCCCACACCTGACCTGACAACCTCCGCGTTCAAAAAACGCCTGAATGAATATCCGGGCGTGATTGTGTCGTCGATCATCCTTCGCCCGAACGGCAACCTGATTCCGAAAACGCTGAAGGAGAACGGGGTGAAAATACCGCCGCACGCCTGGAGCGTTAAGGATCTGCGCGATCTGCATGAATACATGAGCGGTGTGATTTCGATAAAACGCTGAGTTGCAGAGACGGTCCGGACGGTCGGGCGAGGAATCCATTGCTTCGGCTTAATGGTAACCATTACTATTCACGTCCTTTTCCTCAGCACGCCGCCCATACCCCCATGCGTCCCCGCAGACCCGGCTTTTTCGAGCATTACGAAGAGTTGATCGGCACCTGGACTCGTCGCCTGCGCAATCGCGCGCAGGCCGAGGATCTGGCGCACGATACCTTTGTGCGCGTGCTTGAGTCGGATTCGGCGGTGGTGCAGCAGCCCCGGGCGTACTTGCACCAGACCGCGCGCAATATTGCGGTCGATGGCTACCGCCGTGAAGATCGGCGCGGTGCCATGGAGTCGGAGGCCCTTGATCACAGTGTGTCGTCGTCCGGCGACCCGGAGCATTACATGCATGCGATCCAGTTGGCTGACTCCATCGAACGGGCGCTCGGCGAGCTGCCGGTCAATTGCCGGAAGATTTTCGTCTGGCAGAAGATCGAAGGATTGACCCAGGCGGAAATCGCCGAACGCCTGGGTCTGTCCAAGAACATGGTCGAAAAGTATATGATCCGCACCCTGCGCCATCTGCGTGATCGCCTCGACGGGTTGCAGTCATGAGCCACTGCCTCCTTTTATCCCCAGCCCAACAGGACATTCCATGATGGATACGCGTGCTTGCGCGTGCGGGCAAACAACGGTGCGCGATGATGCGGCTCGCTGGTTTGTGCGTTTGCAGGAGCCGGCCATTGAGGCCGACGAGCAGCAGCGCTTCGACGCCTGGCTGAATCAACATCCACAGCACCGTGACGAATTCCAGTTGCTGCAGGGCTTGTGGTCGGCCGCCGATTTGCTCCCGGCGCCACGCCTCAAAGCCCTTGTTGAAACACCGCCGCCCCGTCGCGAACGCCGTCCATTGCTGCGTTTTGCCGTGGCTGCCAGTGTGCTGGCGGTGGCGCTCGGGCTGGGCTTGTTCAGTGGTTTGAATCATCCTGGCGGTTACCGCGCCGAGTTCGCCACGGCGTTGGGCGAGCGCAAACATGTGGCGCTGCCGGACGGTTCGGTGATTGATCTGAACAGCCGCAGCCGCTTGCAGGTGCGCTTTGAACAGGATCGGCGCCTGATCGAGTTAAGTGAAGGCGAAGCGATGTTCAGCGTCGCGCACGATACCTCGCGACCGTTCGTGGTCGAGACCGGCAATGGCAAGGTTACGGTCACTGGCACGCGTTTCGATGTGCGCCGCGATGTCACGCAAACCCGCGTGGCGGTGGAGCAGGGCACGGTGAAAGTGCAGGGGCGCGATGCGCCGGATAATCAATTTATCAGCCTGACTGCCGGCCTCGGCACCCATGTCGATGCGCAAGGCCAAGTGGCCGCAGCCTATGCGGTCAACCCGGCACAACTGACGGCATGGCGCGGCGGCAAACTGGTGTTCAACAACGCCAGCCTCAGCGAAGTCGCGGCCGAAGTGTCGCGCTATCGTGAGAAGCCGCTGACCGTGGCCAACCCGGCCGTGGCCAGTTTGCGCCTGACCAGCGTGTTCAACGCCGACAACACCGACGCCTTGCTCAAAGCCTTGCCGAGCATCCTGCCGGTGGCCGTTCGCACCCTTGCCGATGGCAGTCAGGAAATAATCGCAAAATAAAATTCAGGTTTTTTTCGAGTTCATCGTCTTCCTGTTCAACTGCAACTGGTTTGCATTAACAGCCGCACACTCTTGCGATCCACAGGACTACGTACGACGTGAACACCACCCCTGCCAACAACAAAAAATCCCCTTGGCTGCCGCTGGCTCTCGCGCTGGCGGTCAACGCTGCCATGCCGCTGGCGTTTGCCGCTGAAGCCATTCATATCCGTGCGCAGCCACTCGGTCAGGCCCTGAGCGAACTGGGCCAGCAGACGTCGCTGCAAGTGTTTTTCAGCCCGGACCTGGTCGCCGGCAAACAAGCCCCGGCGGTCGACGGTGATATCTCGCCGGAGCAGGCATTGCGCCAATTGCTGCAGGGCAGCGGTCTGGACTATCAGATCAATGAAGGTTCGGTGACGCTGTCACCAGCCGCGACTTCGGCCGCCGGCAACGGTCCGCTGGAACTCGGCGTGACCGACATCAAAGTGGTCGGCGACTGGCTGGGTGACGCCAACGCCGCCGTGGTGCAGAACCACGCCGGCGCGCGCACGGTGATTCGCCGCGAAGCGATGGTCGAGCAGGGCGCGATGAACGTCAGTGACGTGCTCAAGCGTGTGCCAGGCGTGCAGGTGCAGGACTCCAACGGCACCGGCGGCAGCGATATTTCCCTCAACGTTGGTGTGCGCGGTCTGACCTCGCGCCTGTCGCCGCGCTCCACCGTGCTGATCGATGGCGTGCCGGCGGCGTTCGCGCCGTACGGCCAGCCGCAACTGTCGATGGCGCCGATTTCTTCGGGCAACCTCGACAGCATCGACGTGGTACGTGGCGCTGGTTCCGTGCGTTACGGGCCGCAGAACGTTGGCGGGGTGATCAACTTTGTTACCCGCGCGATTCCGGAAAAAGCCACCGGTGAAATCGGCACCACCCTGGAAACCACTCAGTACGGTGGCTGGAAGCACATCGACACCGCGTTCCTCGGCGGCACCGCCGACAACGGCATGGGTGTGGCGTTGCTGTACTCCGGCGTCAACGGCAATGGCTACCGCGAGCGTAATAACGGCAACGACATCGACGACGTGCTGCTCAAGACCCACTGGGCGCCGACCGATCAGGACGACTTCAGCCTCAACTTTCACTACTACGACGCCACGGCCGACATGCCCGGCGGTCTGACGCAGAAGCAGTACGACGACAAACCGTACGACTCGGTGCGTGACTACGACCAGTTCACCGGGCGGCGCAAAGATGTGTCGTTCAAATGGGTCCGCCAGATCGACGAGCGCACTCAAGCGGAAATCCTCACCTATTACACCGACAGTTTCCGTGGCAGCACCATCGCCGCCCGCGATCAAAAAACCCTCAGTTCGTACCCGCGCTCCTACTACACCCTGGGCATCGAGCCACGGGTATCGCGGGTATTTGATGTCGGCCAGACCACCCAGGAAGTCAGTGTCGGTTATCGCTACCTGAAAGAGGCGATGCACGAATCGTCGAGCCGCGTGGCATTGGTCAACAATCAGCCGGTGCTCACACCGACCTCCGACGGCCATGTGTTCCAGGACCGCACGGGCGGCACCGAGGCCAACTCGGTCTACATCGATAACAAAATCGACGTCGGCAACTGGACCATCACCCCCGGCATTCGCTTCGAACACATCAGCACCGACTGGCATGACCGCGCCGTGCTCGACACCGCCGGCAGACCGGTACAGGCGAAAAACCGCAGCATCGAGAGCAACGAGCCGTTGCCGGCGCTGAGCGTGATGTATCACCTGTCTGATGCGTGGAAGCTGTTCGCCAACTACGAAACCTCGTTCGGCAGCCTGCAGTATTTCCAGCTCGGCCAGGGCGGCTCGGGTGATCAGACCGCCAATGGTCTGGAGCCGGAAAAAGCCAAGACCTACGAGATCGGTACGCGCTACAACGATGACGTGTGGGGCGGTGAAGTGACGCTGTTCTACATCGACTTCGACGACGAACTGCAATACATCAGCAACGACGTGGGCTGGACCAACCTCGGCGCGACCAAGCACCAAGGCATCGAAGCCTCTGTGCATTACGACATGGCGGCGCTCGATCCACGTCTTGACGGTCTGACCGCCAACGCGGGTTTCACCTACACCCGCGCTACTTATGAAGGTGAGATTCCGGGCTTCAAGGGCCGTGATCTGCCGTTCTATTCGCGTCAGGTGGCAACCGTCGGTTTGCGCTACGACATCAACCGCTGGACTTACAACCTCGACGGTTTTGCCCAGTCCAAGCAGCGCTCGCCGGGCACCGGGGTGAATGCCGACGGCAGTTTCAACGGCAACTACATCACCGATGGCACGGCGGACGGGCAATACGGCGACATTCCGGGGTACGTAACCTGGAACGTGCGTGGCGGCTATGACTTCGGCCCGCAGGTGTCGAACCTGAAGTTGGGTGCCGGGGTGAAAAACATCTTCGACAAGCAGTACTTCACCCGCTCCAGCGACAACAACTCGGGGATGTATGTTGGCGCGCCGAGGACGTTCTTTGTGCAGGCCAGCGTCGGTTTCTAAGCTCTGAAAGTGTGGCGAGGGAGCTTGCTCCCTCGCCACAGGGATTAGACCTTCAGGACTTTACCGCCGATGGCTACGGCAACCAGCAGCACCGCCATCAAGCCAAAGGCAAAACTCAAACTGCTGGCATGCGCTACAAAGCCGATCACCGCCGGCCCCGCCAGAATCCCCGCATAACCCAGCGTGGTGATCGCCGGCACCGCGATGCTCTCCGGCATCACCGTCTGCTTGCCCACTGCCGTATACAGCACCGGCACAATGTTCGAACAGCCGGCCCCGACCAGTGCATATCCGACCAATGCCGCTTCCCAGCTCGGCGCGAAGGTCGCCAGAAACAAGCCTGCCGCGGCCAGCAGACCGCCAAACAGAATGATCCGCGTTGCACCGACCATCCGTACAATCCGGTCACCCAGCAAACGCCCGGCCGTCATGGTCAATGCAAACGCTGCATAACCCAGCCCCGCATACGCGGTGTCGATCCCGCGCTCCTGCGCCAGAAACACCGCGCTCCAGTCCAGTGCTGCGCCTTCGGTGAGAAAGACGATGAAGCACATCCCGCCGATAAACAGCACGATGCCGTGGGGGATGGCGAAGGCCGGTCCCGAGCTTTCACTGCCGTAAGGCAACATGTGCGGCACGCACTTGAACAGCGCCGCGATCAGCACGACGACCACCACCAGCATGGCCGCGAGCGGCGTCAAGCCAAGGCCGAGCAGGGCGCTGACACCCGCCGCGCCGACAATCCCGCCTAGACTGAACAAACCGTGAAAGCCCGACATCATGTTCTTGCCGCTAGCGCGTTCGACGATCACCGCTTGCAGGTTCACCGTCGAATCCACCGTGCCCAGGCCAGCGCCGAACATGAACAGCGTGGCGATCAGCGCCGGGATCGACGACACCGTGGCCAGTAGCGGCAGCGCCGCACAAATCAACAACGTGCCTCCAGTGGCTACGCGCCGACAGCCGAAGCGCGTGGCCAGAATCCCCGCCAGCGGCATTGCCAGAATCGAACCGACCCCGAGGCACAACAGCAATAACCCCAGCGTGCCTTCATCCAGCCCGGCGCGCGCCTTGGCGTACGGCACCAGTGGCGCCCACGCGGCGATGCCGAGCCCGGCGATGAAAAAGGCGATGCGCGTGGACATCTGTTGCAGGCGTCCGGGGACGAAGGTGTCTTGGGGGTTGAGGCTGGTCATATCGATCCTTGGCAAAAAACATCGCGTCCCCGAAGGACAGTGATACGGCGACGAGGTTCGATCGCCAATCATTCGAGGCAGTACAGCCGACATCCTACCCTGTGGGAGCGAGCCTGCTCGCGAAGGCGCCGTATCAGCTAAAAATATATCGACTGACACACTGCATTCGCGAGCAGGCTCGCTCCCACAAGGGATTGCGTTTTACAGTGGCCTTCTTCGGCAACAGGGACAAACACTGATGACGCAGTTTTACGATGCACGCGGCAATATCTATGGTGTGATTTCGCCGCAGGCACTGAGCGACGCGGGCATTGCCTTGCCTGCCAGCGCCACCGAATGCGCCTCTTCGCGTCAGTCTTGGAGCGAAGCAGCAATCAAACTTTGCTGCGACTGGCCCGAAGACCAGCGCCCGGCGAACAGCAAATCCCACCGTAGCGACGGCCTGCTGATCGGCCCGTTCCAGACATCGCCGCCGTTCGACGTGCTGATCGTCAACACCGACGGCACCCTCGCCGAGCGCAGCGGCAATGGCCTGACGATTTTCTCGCAAGCGCTCACGGAGCAAGGCTTGATGCCGGAGGAGGGCGCGTTGTTGCGCGTGCATCACGACAAGGGCGAAGCGGTGAAGACCTCGGTGAAACCGGCTGCAGTCGAAGGCGTTCAGGGTTTCTGGCTTGACCTGGGGCAACCCGATTTCGGGCCTCGCGCAGTGGCTGCGCAGAACGTGGAAAGCGTCGACTTCAACGGACATGACGTGAGTCAGGTAAAACCACTCGCGACACTCGATCCGGCATGGTCACACAGCCAGTTCGTGCGCATCGGCAATCCGCATTGCGTGACGCTGCTGGATGACAGGGCGGCGTTGCCGAGCAATCAACAGATGCGTGAGTCACCGCTGAACGAAGGGTTGACCGCAATCGCCTACGCCATGCCCACCGGTGCCGGAGATCCATGCCCGGCAGGCGTCAATCTGCAATGGGCGGTGCTGGAGTCACCACAAAAAATTCTCGCCCGAGTGTTCGAACGCGGCGAGGGGCCGACGGCGTCTTCCGGCACCAGTGCCAGTGCAGTGGCCTGCGCGGCCTGGCGTGTGGGTTGGGTGGCGGCGGGAGAAGTGCAGGTGGTGATGCCTGGCGGCACGGCGCCGATTTTGCTCGAAGCCGCAGGTGCGGAGTTGGTGCGGGTCAGGTTGTTTGGTGCGGCGCGGTTGATGGGTTGAATTCGCCGGCGTCATCGCTGGCAAGTCAGGCTCCCACAGGGTTTTGTGCGAACACAAATACCCTGTTCAAACACCGAACCCTGTGGGAGCGAGCCTGCTCGCGAAAGCGGTCTGTCTGAGGCGATGATGGCGGATGTGCCGACCTCTTCGCGAGCAGGCTCGCTCCCACATTGGATTCACGGTGCGCCTCTCAGCTCAGCTCACCACTGAACTCCACCACCGGCATCTGCCGCTTCATCAACACTTTGCCGCCGCGAATCGAATACAACGGCAAGCCCTGACTGCGGATCACCTCATAATCGCTGTCCGCCGACAGAATCAGCAGATTCGCCGGCCGCCCCTGTTCCAGCCCATAACGCTCACCCAGGTGCATGGCTTTGGCGCTGTTGTCGGTGACCAGATCCAGCGCACTTTGCAGGTTGCGGTAACCGAGCATGTGGCAGATGTGCAGCCCGGCCTCAAGCACTCGGAGGATGTTGCCATTGCCCAGTGGATACCACGGGTCGACGATGGAGTCCTGACCGAAACATACGTTCATTCCGGCTTCGAGCAATTCATTCACCCTGGTTACGCCCCGGCGTTTCGGGAAATTGTCGAAACGCCCTTGCAGGTGAATGCTCTCGGTCGGGCAGGAAACAAAACTGATCCCGGAATGGCCGAGCAGCCGGAACAGTTTGGCGCAGTAGGCGTTGTCGTAAGAACCCATCGCCGTGGTATGGCTGGCGGTGACGAGGGCGCCCATGTCGCGGCTGCGCGCTTCTTCGGCGAGGACTTCGAGGAAGCGCGAATGCGGGTCGTCGGTTTCGTCGCAATGCACGTCGACCAGGCAACCGGTGCGCTCGGCCAGGTCCATGAGGAACTTCACCGAACTCACACCTTGATCGCGGGTGTACTCGAAATGCGGAATCCCGCCGACCACGTCCGCGCCCATGCGGATCGCTTCTTCCATCAGTTCGCGACCGTTGCGGAACGACTCGATGCCTTCCTGCGGGAACGCGACGATTTGCAGGTCGATGAGGTGACGGCTTTCCTCGCGCACTTCGAGCATGGCTTTGAGCGCGGTGAGTTGCGGGTCGGTGACGTCGACGTGGGTGCGCACGTGCTGGATGCCGTGGGCGGCCAGCGCCTGAATGGTTTTCTTCGCGCGGGTTTTGGTGTCTTCTTCGGTGATGGTGACCTTGCGTTCGCCCCAGCACTCGATACCTTCGAACAGCGTGCCGCTCATGTTCCAGCGCGGTTCGCCGGCGGTGAGGGTGGCGTCGAGGTGAATGTGTGGCTCGACGAAGGGTGGCACCACCAGATTGCCGCCGGCGTCGAGGTCATCCGGGCCGAGGGTCGGCGCTTCAGTCTGCCGGGCGATGCTGCGGATCAGGCCGTCTTCGAGGTGTAGTTCGTGCAAACCTTCCTGGTTGCGCAAACGGGCGTTGATGATGTGCATCAGGCGAATCCTTTTTTATAGGTCTTGTAGTGGCGCGGTCGCGCTGCGAGCGCCGAGCACGCCGGTGACGATGACATACGTTAGCGCGGCAGCGGCGATCCCTACCAGCGGCGCGACCCACGGCGAGCTGAACGCGGCAACGGTACCCACCGCGTAGGCCCCGAGCCCCGGCCAGTTGAACGCCGGCAACCGTGTGTCGGCCAGGCGCGGATAATGCCCGCGCCAACGGAAGAAAAAGTCCGCCATGATCACCCCGCCAATCGGCGGAATCACCGTGCCGAGCAGAATCAGGTAAGGCACCAGCATGTCGTACATGCCTAGCAGCGCGAGCAGGGTGCCGATGACTGCACCGGCCAGGGTCACGGTTTTACGCCGGCCGGTGCGCAGCAGATTGCAGCCGGCAACGGCGAAGTTGTAGATGGTGTTGTCCTGGGTGCTCCAGATGTTCAGCAACAGCATGGCCATCGCAGCCATGGCGAAACCTTGCAACAGCAGCACTTCAACCACGTCCGGTTGTTGGTAGACGATGGCGCCGTACGCGCCGATCAGCACCATCAGGCCGTTGCCGATGAAAAAACCGATCAGGCTGGCCAGCACCGCCACGCGCGCCGAACGCGAGAAGCGTGTCCAGTTGGTCGCCTGCGTTGCGCCGCTGACGAAGGTGCCGAACACCAGGGTGATCGCCGTCGACCAGTCCAGCGAACCGCTTGGTACGACGCTGAGCAAACCCTCGAAACCGCCAACTTTCACCGTCGCCACCCACATCGACAGCATCAGCAATAACATCATCGCCGGCACGGCGATGTACGACAGAATCTCCAGTCCGCGATAACCGACATAAGCCGTGGCGCAGAACAGCAGACCGAACAGCACCATCAAACCGAGCACCGTGCCTTCGTCGAGATCGAAATATTTACCGATCACCACGGCAGCCGTAGCGGTGCCCCAGGCGTACCAGCCGATCTGGGTGAAACCGAGAATCAGGTCGCTGAGCTTGCTGCCGACTTCGCCGAAGCAGAAACGGCCCATCAACACTGAGTTGAGGCCACTCTTGAAAGCGATGTAACCCAGGCCCGCCGCGTATAAACCCAGTAGCAGGTTGCCGACGACGATCACCGCCATCATCTCGCCAAAACTGAATGCCACACCGAGCTTGCCGCCGGCAAACATGGTCGCGGTGAAAAACGTGAAGCCGAGCAAGACCATGGCCGTGGAGGCCAGGCCTTTGCGGGCATGCATGGGGACTTCGCTGAGCGGGTAATCGTTACCGGGATCGTTCTGCGTCATGGGGCGGTCCTTGCTGAAATGGAGGAGACGCGGGGGAGGGTTGCAGTGGTCGTGCCAAATGCCGGGTGGCGCGGGTTATGTATAGACGAGTCGCGTCGGCAGGCGCGAAAACAGTGCACCTGAACAGACCGAGGCCCAATGTAGGAGCTGCCGAAGGCTCGGGCCGCGTTCGGACGATCTTTTGATCTTGTTTTAAAAAGCAAAATCAAAAGATCGCAGCCTTCGGCAGCTCCTACAGGTGGATAGGTGTTGGGTCAGAGGAAGCGCAGTAGGGCGGCGACGATGGCTTCGGGGGCGTCTTCCTGAACGAGGTGGCCGGCGTTGGCAATCGGGTGGAATTGTGATCCCGGGATCATTTGATGTAACGCTCGGCCACGCTCGATGGGGATCCACTGGTCCTCTTCGCCCCAGAGAATCTGTACCGGGCAACGGATGGTTGGGTACAGCGGTTGCGCTTCCAACGTATAGCGCTCGTCCATCTGTGCAATCTGCCGATAGAACGCCGCTTGCCCGGGATCGCCGAGCCACGGTTGCACGTAGGGTGCGAGTTCGTCGTCGGGGATATCGCGGTGAATCGCCCCGCGAATATAGGTCGGCACGATGGCGCGCTGGATGTAGTCGGGCAGGCCGCTGAAGGCCGCTTCATGCAGGCGGACATGTTGCACGAACGGCGAACCCCATGGCGACAATGCCACCGGATCGATCAGCGTCAGGCTGCGATAATCCTTGCCGTTGAGCAGGTGCGCGCGCAGCACGGTGGCGCCGCCGAAGTCGTGGGCGACGACGTCAGGGCACTTTAGATTCCAGTGATCGAGCAGTTGCGCCAGCAGATGGTTTTGCACGCCGAGGGAGACGTCGGCGTCGGGTTGCTCAGAGCGCCCGTAGCCCAGCAGATCGAAGTAATGCACGCGATGGCTGGCGAAAAAGTGCGGTGCGATCCGATGCCACACGTACGACGAAAACGGCGTGCCATGCACGAACACCAACGGCGGGCCATCGCCGCGTATGGCGTAGCGTACCTGTCGGCCGTTGAAGTCAAAGACCTGATCCAGCAACCAGTCCGTCATGGGCCTGTCCTCTTGGCGGGTCGGAGCCAAAAAGCATAGGCGTAAAAAAACAGCCATGAAGGCTGTTTTCTGGCAAAACACCAATCCCTCTGTAGGAGCTGCCGAAGGCCGCGATCTTTTGATTTTGCTTTTAAGAACCAAGATCAAAAGATCGCAGCCTTCGGCAGCTCCTACAAGGGAGATCTATCCCAGGTTACTCACCGCGATAGATGCAACCACTGGTGCAGGTCTCGTGAATGCGGATCGCGCTCAGTTCCGGCAGCAGTGGCTTCAATTCCTTCCAGATGAATTTGGCCAGCACTTCGCTGGTCGGGTTTTCCAGACCGGGAATGTCGTTGAGGTAGTTGTGATCCAGACGCTCGTACAGCGGCTTGAAGATCGCCTTGATCTCGGAGAAATCGCGGATCCAGCCAGTGTGTGGATCGAGGTCGCCGCTGAGGTGAATCGCCACTTTGAACGAGTGACCGTGCAGACGCCCGCACTTGTGGCCGTCCGGGACGTGCGGCAGGCGGTGGGCGGATTCGAAAGTAAACTCTTTGAAGATTTCCACGGTATTTTTAGCTCTGTTCAGATGGCGTTCGCCGCAGCGATTCGGGCAGGCGGCGAGTTTACCAGCTTGTGTTTGGCCGTGCTGACTAAAGGGTCAGCAAGCGCTCGGCGAGGCGACCATTGGCAGTCAGTTCAAGGAACTCATCACCGAGGCGACGGCTCTCGTCCATCGCCGCGTGCCAGTAATTCTGCCGGCTCGGCGCATCGCCCATAAAGCGCTTGAAGTCGTTGCGGTCGGGTAGTTTGCCGTAAGGCAGGCGCGCCAAATATTCCTTCGACGGCGCGAGCAGCAGCACGTCTTGCAGGCGCTGGATCGAGGCTTTGCGCCATGGCAGGGTCTTGTCGAACCAGCCTGGAATCACCCGGTCGGTGAAGTGCGGATAGAGCACGATGCCGTCGCCGCTGTAGGGCAGGTCGAGGTGATAGTCGAGCAGACCGCCGTCGCGGAAGGTGCCGGCACCCGCACCCGGCAAGTCGCGCACACCTTCCATGACCATCGGGATCGAACCGGAAGCCAACAGGGCCTGACGCAGGTTGCCGGCGTTCAGCGCGACGAAGCGTGACGGGAAGTCGTTCAGCGCATTCACCGGCGGGGCGAGGCGCGGGTCGTGAATGATCAGGCGTTCGAAGTGCCGCGACAGCCGTGCGCGGCCGCGCAGGTTGTCGGCGATCACCGAGCCCAGTGCCAGACCGAGGCGGCCGCGATGGTCGTCGGCCAGCCGTCCGTGGCTTTTGACCACCATGATGTTCAGGCGATAGTCGGCATTGTTGAGGATGCTCGCGTCGCGGCCGTCGAGCAGGTCATTGAGCATGCGCTGCGAACTCTGGCTGATCTCGGCCATGGTCACGCCTTTGTTGAAGTTCTGCTCGGCGTAGAGATGACCGAGGCGGCGGATGCCTTCGGCAGCGTCCGGCAGACACGCGCTGGCGAAGCGCCAGGAACCGACCGAGGCGCCGATCAGCGAGCGTTCGCGCGGTGCCGTCGGCAGCCATTCACCGAACAGCGCCAGATCCAGCCCCTGAATGCCCAACGCCTTCGGCCCACCGGCGGCGCCGGGCAGGGTGCCGACGTCGGCAGCGTTCAGACCCTGGGCACGAATGCGCGCCATGGCGCGTGGGCCGGCCTTGAGGGTGAGGGCGGGGAATTTGATGTGGATGGCGGTCATACCGGTCTCGATCGTTAGCAAGCGAACAATTATAAGCACATGTTACAAAACCTTGTAGGAGCGCCGCAGGCTGCGATCTTTTGATTTTTTTTTTTAAAGACAAGATCAAAAGATCGTAGCCTGCGGCAGCTCCTACACGGGGGCATGTGTTGAGCTGGGGCAATGATGGCAATTCAGTTTCAGTTAAGTTCATCCCGCTAAGGTGCCCACCGTAAGCAATACATAAAAATACGGAGACACCATGAAAACCCTGACTGCCCTGTCCATTGCCGCGATCATCGGCTCCACTGCCAGCCTCGCCCACGCCCGCGATCTCGGCCCTGACGAAGCCCTGCGTCTGCGCGACGCTGGTACTATCGTCTCCTTCGAGAAGCTCAACGCCACTGCGTTGGCCAAACACCCGGGCTCGAAGATCACCGACACCGAGCTGGAAGAGCAGTACGGCAAGTACATCTATCAGGTCGAAATGCGTGATCCGCAGGGGCTGGAGTGGGATCTGGAATTAGACGCGGTGACTGGGCAGGTTCTCAAGGATCATCAGGATACGTAATGAAGGTTAATGTTTGCGCCACCCGCCGCACGGCGTTGGCGCTGGTAATGTGTTGCTCGACGGCGATGGCTCGCGACCTCGGCCCGGACGAAGCGCTCAATTTGCGCAAGCAGGGCGTGATCCTGCCGCTGGAGCAAGTGCTGCAGCAGGCGATGGATCGCTATCCCGGCGCAAAACTGCTGGAAGTCGAGCTGGAAGAAAAACACGACGTGTACATTTATGAAGTCGAGTTGCTCACCGTCGAAGGTGTCGCCCGTGAGCTGCACTTGAAGGCCGATACCGGTGAACTTGTGAAAGACAAGGAAGATTGATCGATGCGTTTGCTTTTGGTGGAAGACCACGTACCGCTGGCCGACGAATTGCTCGCCAGCCTGCAACGGCAAGGTTACGCGGTGGATTGGCTGGCGGACGGGCGTGATGCGCTGTATCAGGGCAGCAGCGAACCCTATGACCTGATCATTCTCGACCTCGGCCTGCCGGGCGTGCCGGGGCTTGAGGTGTTGGCGCAGTGGCGTGCCGGCGGTCTGGCAATTCCGGTATTGATCCTCACGGCGCGCGATTCCTGGGCCGAACGCATCGAAGGCCTGAAGGCCGGCGCCGACGATTACCTGACCAAACCGTTCCACCCTGAAGAGTTGCAGTTGCGCATCCAATCGCTGCTACGCCGCTCCAAAGGCCAGGCCAATCAACCGACATTGCAGGCGGCCGGTCTGCATCTGGACGAGGGCCGCCAGTGCGTGGTGCGCGACGGCGCCGATATTCAACTGACCGCCGCCGAATTTCGTCTGCTGCGCTATTTCATGCTGCACCCGGAGCAGATCCTCTCTAAAAGCCACCTCGCCGAACACCTCTACGACGGTGAAACCGAGCGCGACTCCAACGTCCTCGAAGTGCACGTCAATCACCTGCGGCGCAAGCTCGGCAAAAGCGTGATCGAAACCCGTCGCGGCCAGGGTTACCTGTTTGGTGGGCAAGCTTCGTGAGGTCGATCCAGCGCCGCTTGAGCCTGGGTCTGATCAGCGTGATGGTGGTCGTCGGCGTGGTGCTCGCACAAACCAGTCTGTGGTTGTTCGAGGTGGGTTTGCAGCGCTACCTCGAAGCCGGCCTGCGCAACGACAGCGAAAGCCTGCTGGTGGCGCTGGTTCGCGGCCCGCAAGGTTTGCAGCTGGATGAACGGCATCTGTCGCCGGCTTATCAGCGGCCGTTTTCCGGGCACTACTTCCGTATTGATTTTGCCGACAGCCATTGGCGTTCGCGCTCATTGTGGGATCAGGACCTGCCGCTGCTCGACCATCCCGGGCTGCACAGCAATCTGCAACTGGGGCCGGACGGCCAGCAATTGCTGGTGCTGCGCTCGGATTACCGGCGCCTGGGCCAGTCGATCTCGATCAGCGTCGCGCAGGATTACACGCCGGTGCGCGAGAGCTTCCAGCGCATGCGCCAGATCGGTCTGGGCCTTGGCCTGGCGGCATTGTTGCTGATTCTGTTCTTGCAGCGATTGACCGTGCGCCGCGCGTTGAAACCGCTGGAAAAGGCCCGCGAGCAGATCGCGCAATTGCAGCAGGGCCAGCGTTCGCAACTGGATGATCAGGTGCCGGTGGAACTGGAGCCGTTGGTGGCGCAGATCAACCATTTGCTCGCACACACTGAAGACAGCCTCAAGCGCTCGCGCAATGCTTTGGGCAATCTCGGGCATGCATTGAAAACGCCGTTGGCGGTGCTGTTGAGCCTGGCCTCCAGTGAAAAACTCGATGCGCATCCCGAGTTGCGCAAGGTGCTCAAGGAACAGCTGGAGCAGGTGCAGCAGCGACTCAATCGCGAATTGAACCGTGCGCGGCTGTCCGGTGATGCGCTGCCGGGGGCGCTGTTTGATTGCGATGCGGAACTGCCGGGGTTACTGGCGACGCTGAACATGATTCACGGTGAGCATCTGGCGTTGAGTTATGTCGCGCCAGCGGGATTGCAACTGCCGTGGGATCGCGAGGATTTGCTGGAACTGCTCGGCAACTTGTTGGACAACGCTTGCAAATGGGCGGATGCCGAGGTGCGCCTGAGTGTGATCGAACGTTCGGATGGCTTCGCTCTGAGCGTCGAAGATGACGGCCCGGGGATTCCCGAAGAGCAGCGCACTGAGGTGTTCAGCCGGGGCACGCGGCTGGATGAGCAGACCCACGGGCATGGCTTGGGGCTGGGGATTGTGCGCGACATCGTCGACACGTGGGGCGGGCTGCTGGTGCTGGGCGAGAGTGAATGGGGCGGTTTGAAAGTGGTGATCGAGTTGCCTAAACGCTGATCGTCAAAACACCCAAAAAACCTGTGGGAGCGAGCCTGCTCGCGAAGTGGCCAGGTCAGTCGACATCTCTGTTGATTGATCTAGCGCTTTCGCGAGCAGGCTCGCTCCCACATTAGAGTTCCGTCGGACTTGAGTCTGAGTCAGACGCGGAACTGATCCATAAGGCTTTGCTGCTGATTCGCCAGGCTATTGAGCGACTGACTCACCCGCGCCGATTCATTCGCCTGTCCGGACAACGACTCGGTCACATCGCGGATCGTCGCCACGTTGTTATTGATCTCCTCGGCCACCGCACTTTGCTCTTCAGCGGCACTGGCAATCTGCAGGTTCATGTCACTGATCACCGTCACCGCATCGCCGATCTGACGCAGTGCGGTCACCGCCTGGCCGACTTGTTCGACACTGCCCTGAGCCTGACGATGGCTGTTGCCCATCGAACCGACCACATCCTGCGTACCGGTTTGCAGTTGCTCGATGACCTGACGGGTTTCTTCCACCGACTCTTGCGTGCGGCGGGCGAGGTTACGTACTTCGTCGGCGACCACGGCAAAACCGCGTCCGGCTTCACCGGCACGCGCTGCTTCGATCGCGGCGTTGAGCGCCAGCAGGTTGGTCTGTTCGGCGATGGCGCGAATGGTTTCCAGCACCGCGCCGATTTTCTCGCTGTTGGCCGCCAGCCCTTCGACTTGCACCATTGCCGCACTCATGTCGGCGGCGAGGGTGTCGATGCTCGCCGTGGTGCGATCAATCACGGTCAGGCCCTGGCGCGTGGCGCGATCAGCATCCTTGGCTGCCTCGGCAGCCTGCGCAGCGCTGCGGGCGACGTCTTGCGCGGTGGCGCTCATTTCGTGGGACGCGGTGGCGACCTGATCGACCTGACGGTACTGCTGCTCCATGCCGGCGCTGGTTTGAGTGGCGATGGCCGAGGACTGGTCGGCGGTGTTGCGCGCGTCCTGCACCGAGCGTTTTACCTCGGCAATGATCGGCTGCAACTTGTCGAGGAACTTGTTGAACCAACCGGCCAACTGGCCAAGTTCGTCCTTTTTGTCGTAGGCCAGACGGCGGGTCAGATCACCTTCGCCACTGGCGATGTCTTCAAGCATGTGCGCCACACCGAGGATCGGTTTGGTCACGCTGCGCGCCATCAGCCATACCAGCAGCAAGCCGATCAATGCGGCCAGCACGCCGAGGCTCAATTCGATCAGCGTGCCTGAGTTGTTGCTGGCATCCAGTTGTTGCTTGAGCGCTTCGGCGCGGCTGACCAGGACTTTTTCCGGCACATCCAGCAAAACGCCCCACGCCGGGCCGCCGGGGATCGGCTGGAACGGCGACAACACTTTCAACTGGCCGTTGCTGTGCAGGCTGCTCACACTGGTGCTGGAAGCGAGTTTGCTCAGCAGTTCGGCGCCGCTGGTTTTATCCACCGCGTCCAGGCGCTGGCTGAGTTTGCCGGCATCCCGGCTGTAACCGGCGAGCAGGCCGGCGGGGCTAATGATGCTCACGGCGGTCTGGCCGTCATAAAGCTTCTTGCTGGCGCTCTGGCTGATCGCTTGCAGGCTGTTGAGGTTGATGTCGACCGACAGCGAAGCGATGACTTTGCCGTTGACCATCAGCGGGAAGACGATGCTGGTCATCAGCACTTTTTGCCCGTCGATCACATAGAAGTACGGTTCGATCACGCACGGCTTGAGCGTGGCGCGCGGGCAGGTGAACCAGGCGTTGGCCGCTTGACCGCTGGGGCCGGTGCTGGTGTCGGTCATGTCGCTTTCCGGCAGGGCCATCGAAGTGACTTTGCCCGGGGTCGGTTGCGACCAGTACAGGGCGAAACGGCCCTTGTCGTTGCTGCCGAGTTCAGCCTGACCGGCGAACAGTTCGTCCTTGCCGTCCAGCGCATTGGCTTCGAACACCAGCGACAGGCCGAGCAGGTCCGGGTTGGCTTGCAGCGCCGATTTGACCTGACGGGTCATGTCTTCGCGCAGGTCGAAGGCATCGAGGAAACGCTTCTCGGCCTGTTCGCGCAGAAATAGCACTTGCCGCGAAAAGCCGTGGCCGTACTGATAGGCATCCATGAACTGCTGGCGAATGCCGGCGGCCTGCACTTCACCTTGCGACTCGATGCGCGCTTGCGCCGACTCGGTGAGCATTTCCATGCTCGAAGCTTTTACCAGTTCAGAACTGTGCTCCATGCGATACAGCGAAAGACCCACCAACAGGGTCACGATACCGGCCAGGCAGAGGCCGGCGAGCAGGGTGATTTTCCATTGGATGGAAAGTTGTCTGAGCGACATGGAGACGTCCTTATTCGATAAATATCTGAGACTTTGCACTGTAACGGCCGCAAACCGGCTTTCTTTATCCTTGAAATACAATATGACCGATTGCCGCATGCTCTGGCTGAATCCTCCTCTTTTGGCTGGCCTCACAACCTGCGGCGAGGGAGCTTGCTCCCGCTGGGGGCGAAGCCCCCTAAAACCTGCAAATGCGGTCATCCAGCGAGACCGCGAACGATGTGTTTGCGACTGCTGCGCAGCCGAGCGGGAGCAAGCTCCCTCGCCACAGGGTTGTCGTCAGTCCTCCCCGATGTTTTGACACCGCCGCCACTCTGCGGCACAGTGCGCGCCCTTCTAATAAGACCCTTCTTTGCAAATCCGCCGGTTAACCTGTGCGGACTCATCCTGTCTGGCGATGTGTTTTCCATCGCAGTGTTTTTTGAGGTAGTGAAATGAATGCAGTCATAGCGGCGGTCGGCGTCATGCTGGTGCTCAGCCTGTCCCGCGTGCACGTAGTGATCGCCTTGATCGTTGGCGCGCTGGTCGGCGGCCTGACCGGTGGTCTGGGCATCGACGCCACGCTCAAGGCGTTCAACAGCGGCCTGGGCGGCGGCGCGACAGTGGCGTTGTCCTACGCCTTGCTCGGCGCTTTCGCCGTGGCGATCGCCAAGTCCGGCCTGGCCCATGCCCTGGCCGACAAGGCCCTGGCGATGGTCGATCGCCAGCACGCGACCGGCGGTGGCAGCGTCAAATGGCTGCTGATCGGCCTGTTGTGGGTGGTAGCAATTGCATCGCAGAACATTCTGCCGATCCACATTGCCTTCATTCCGCTCTTGGTGCCGCCGCTTCTTTACGTATTGACCAAGCTGCAACTCGACCGCCGCTTGATCGCCTGTGTCATGACGTTCGGTCTGATCACGCCGTACATGTTCCTGCCGGTGGGCTTCGGCAACATCTTCCTCAATGAAATCCTGCTGGCCAACGTTGCCCGTAGCGGTGTCGACATCAGCGGCATCAATGTCACCCACGCCATGGGCATTCCGGCGCTGGGCATGGTCTTCGGCCTGGCGATGGCGTTCATCACTTATCGCAAGCGGCGTGTTTACGACCTGGCGAAGATCGAGCAGGTCGAGCAAGTGGCAGTGCAATACAACCCGTTGAGCCTGATGATTGCCCTCGTGGCGATTGCCGCAGCGTTCATCGTGCAACTGCTGCTGGACTCGATGATTATCGGGGCGCTGGTCGGTTTCCTGATCTTCTCGGTGTCGGGCATTGTGAAATGGCGCGAGACCGATGACCTCTTCACCGAGGGCATGAAGATGATGGCGATGATCGGCTTCATCATGATCGCCGCCTCCGGGTTCGCCGAGGTGATGAAGGCCACTGGCGAGGTGCAGACCCTGGTCGAGTCGTCGGCGTCGTGGATCAATCACAGCAAGGGCATCGGTGCGTTGTTGATGCTGCTGGTCGGGTTGCTGGTGACCATGGGCATCGGTTCGTCGTTTTCCACGGTGCCGATTCTGGCGGCGATTTTCGTGCCGCTGTGCGTGCAACTGGGCTTCAGTCCGATTGCGATTGTCTGCATCGTCGGCACCGCCGGTGCGTTGGGCGATGCCGGCTCGCCGGCCTCGGATTCGACCCTCGGTCCGACCTCCGGTTTGAACATTGACGGCCAGCATCACCACATCTGGGACACCGTGGTGCCAACATTCCTGCATTACAACCTGCCGCTGCTGGCGTTCGGCTGGGTGGCCGCGATGGTTCTCTGATTTGCAAAATCCCGATTGTGGGAGCGAGCCTGCTCGCGAAAGCGGTGGTTTATTCACATTGATAGTGACTGACCCGGCCCATTCGCGAGCAGGCTCGCTCCCACAGGGGATTGGGGAAATCCCTGACTCAACTTTTGCTTGCGCGTGCCGTTAAAGCCTTTAACCACGCCAATAAAACCAAAAGAGTGAGCTCCCACAATGCGCCTGAGCCTCAAGACTAAAGTCCTGTCCCTCGCCGTTCTCCCGGTGTTGCTCTTTGCGCTGGTCATCAGTCTGACCACGCTGTTCATCCTTCAGGAACAGGCGCACAAAGAGGTCGAACAGACCCGCGAGCGTCTGCTCGGCGATGCCAAAGCCACTCTGCAAAGCTACGTCGCCGTGGCCATGACCACGATCAAGCCGCTGTACGACGCGGCTGCGCCGGGTGACGTTGAGGCGCGGGCACAGGCGATCAAATTGCTCTCGGGCATTCGCTACGGCAAGGACGGCTATTTCTTCGGCTACGACTCCGAGACCGTGCGCCTGTTCAAGGCCAATGATCCCGAAGGCGTGGGCAAAAGCTTCAAGGACAACCGCGACCCGAACGGCGTCTACGTCAATCGTGGTCTGGTGAGCGTGGCGAAGGACGGCACCCACTATCTGCAATACAGCTCGCCACTGCCGGGCAAAGCCAACGTGCTGGTGCCAAAACTCGGCTACACCGAATACCTGGCCAAGTGGGACATGGCCGTCGGTACCTCGGTCAACCTCGATGGCATTGAAGCGCAAGTGGCGTTGGTTGAAGCGCAGGTGCAGGAACGCATGCAAGGCGTGGTGCTGAGCATCGTCGGCGTGGCGCTGGTGGTGCTGTTGGTGATTGCGGCAGCGGGTATGCTGTTGGCCAACACCATCCTGCGTCCGCTGACCCTGATGAAAGCCAACCTCGACGACATTGCAGCGGGCGAGGGTGACCTCACGCGTCGCCTGAACATCACCAGCCAGGACGAACTCGGCGAACTGGCTGGCTCGTTCAACCGTTTCGTCGACAAGATTCATGGCCTGGTGCGGCAGATCACCGAGATGACCACGCAACTGACCGGGCTGGTCACCCAAGTGTCGGATCAGGCCCAGCGCTCGGATCAGGCGATGGAGCGTCAGCGCCACGAAACCGATCAGGTCGCCACGGCGATCAACGAGATGTCTGCCGCCGCGCAGGAAGTGGCCAAGAGCGCGCAGAACGCCGCCGTCGCCGCTCAGCAGACCGACGAAGAAGGCCAGAGCGCCAAGCGTGTGGTGGCGGGCAGCATCAAACAGATTCATGCGCTGGTCGATGACATACGCAGCAGCGGCGTGTCGCTCGACAGCCTGCAGCAAGACGTGACCTCGATTGTCGGCGTGCTCGGGGTGATTCGTTCGATCGCCGAACAGACCAACCTGCTGGCGCTCAACGCTGCGATTGAAGCGGCGCGGGCCGGTGAGGCCGGGCGTGGTTTTGCCGTGGTGGCGGATGAGGTGCGTGCGTTGGCCAGTCGCACGCAGATCAGCACTCAGGAGATTCAAGGGATGATCGATCGTTTGCAGGCGGGTACGCAGCAAGCGGTAGAGGCGATGCGCCGTTCCAGCGAAGCGGGTGACGGCACTTCGCAGCAAGCCAATCAGGCCGGGGCTTCGCTGGATGCGATGGCCGAGCTGATCGCGACGATCAACTCGATGAACGCGCAGATTGCCAGTGCGGCGGAAGAGCAGACGGCGGTGGCGGAAGAGATCAACCGCAGCGTGCATCAGATTGCGGTGGCGGTGGACAGCGTGGCCGATGAGACGCAGTTGGGTGCGCAGACGTCGCGCAGTCTGGCAGAGCTGGGGCAGCGCTTGGGCAAACTCGTAGGCCAGTTCCGGATCTGACGCGATTCGGAGCTCGAAGCAAAACCCTGTAGGAGCGAGCCTGCTCGCGAAAGCTGTGTGTCAGTCGCCACTGTGAGATCAGACACAACGCATTCGCGAGCAGGCTCGCTCCCACATTTGGATTTGTGTGCGACTACGGTCTGTCCCAGTAGGGCACCTCGCCGAAGCATTCAATAAAGAAATCAATCACCGTTCGCACCTTCACCGACAGTCTGCGGCTCCCCGGCCACAGCACCGCAATCTGCTGCGGCTCCAGACTGTTCGACACCTGATAGTCCCTCAGCACTGGCACCAGCGTGCCTTCGCGTACCGCCTCACCAATCAGCCATGACGGAAACATCACCAGCCCCAGCCCTTGCTCGGCGGCTTGGGTGAGGGTGTCGGCGTGGTTGCCGGTGATCGGGCCTTTGACCGAGTAGGGTGTCCAGTCCTGGCCATCGCGGCGGAAAAACCAGCGCTGCTGGCCGGTCGCGCCTTTGTAGGCGAGGCACTGGTGATGCGCGAGATCTTCAGGTTTCTGCGGCGTGCCGTGGCGCTTGAGATACGCCGGGCTGGCCGCGACCTGAAAGCGATGCGGCGCCAGAATCCGTGCCTGCATGCTCGAGTCGTGCAACGGGCCGATGCGGAACAGCAGGTCGGCGCCTTCCTGCAGCGGGTCGACGTAATGGTCGGTCTGCTGGATATCCAGTTGCAGCTTCGGATAACGCGCGCACAACTGGCCCAGCCACGGCGTCAGATGCCGCTGACCGAATACCACCGGCGCGTTGATGCGTACCAGGCCGGTGGGTTCGCTTTGCTGTTCCTGCAAGGCCTGTTCGGCCTCTTCCAGTTGCACCAGCACCAGCCGCGCATGGTGACCGAGCATGCGCCCGGCTTCGGTTGGCGTCACCGCTCGGGTGTGGCGATAGAGCAATTGCTGATTGAGCGCCTGCTCCATCAACTGGATCTGCCGCGAAATCGACGAGGGTGCCACGCCTTCACGGCGGGCGACTTCGGAGAAACTGCCGTGGTCGAGTACCGCCACAAACAGCCTTAGCGCCTTGAATCCGAGTTCATTGAGCCCGTGCATGAATCGTCCTGTTGTGCGAGTTGCGCAAAAGTGTTGTCCGGATGCTCCCATTTATCGCACAGCGGCGCCAGCCGATAATCCGCGCCATCGTTTATTTGAGTGGAATGTTGTTTATGCAGACGTTGGATGAGGTGAGTGTCGGCGCACCGGCGACGAAATCGGGCTTGCGCTTGTTGCTGCTGCCGCTGGTGATTCTCGCGGGCATGGGGTTGTCGGTGGAGGCGGGGTTGCTCGGGCCGTTGGGTGTGCAGGTCGGGCATCTGTGGGCGACCTTGAGCATTTTTGGGGTCGGCTCGGCGATTCTGTTTTTGCTGCTGTTATTCGCCGGCCCGCAAAAAGGTCCGGCACTGACCGATCTGCCGCGCTGGCAGTTGATTGGCGGTTTTCTGGGACCGATGTATGTGGTGGTGCTGACGTTGGCGACGCCGCATATCGGCATTGCCATGACCATGATCGCGATTCTGTCCGGGCAGGTCGGCAAGAGTGTGTTGATTGACCATTTCGGCTGGTTCGGGGCGACGCGCAAGAAGGTCAATGCCGAGCGGTGGCTGGCGTTGGGGTTGATTGTGGTGGCACTTGTTTTGATTGCGCGGGGTTGAGTGATGAGTCTGGTTATTTTGTTGGCGGTGGTGGTGTTGGCCGGTGCGGTGTTGAGTGTGCAGGCGGCAATCAATGGGCGTTTGGGTGAAAGCGTCGGGGTGTTGCGCAGTAGTTTGCTGACATTCGTTGTGGGGGCGGTTTCGACCGGGTTGTTGATTTTGTTTTTTGAGCCGGCCCATGCGGTGAGTCTTTTGGATGTGCCGAAGTGGCAGTTGACCGGGGCGCTGTTTGGCGTGGTCTACATGATGGTGATGGTCGGGGCGGTGCCGGTGGTGGGGACGGCTGTGGCGACGGTGGCGGTGATTGTCGGGCAGTTGGGGATGGGGATGTTGATTGATAATTTTGGCTGGTTGGGGAATCCGGCGATTGAGCTTTCTTCGAGTCGGATTTTGGCGATGGTGTGTTTGGGGTTGGCTTTGGTGTTTATGTATAGGAGTTCGCGTCGGGTTGGGTGAGTTGGGTTGGGTTGGGTTGAGTACATATCCGTTGCTGCGGTCACGGCTGCTTAGGGTTCCGCCCTTACGGCGGGTCACTTTTGGCAAACGCCCCAAAAGTAACCAAAAGGTCTTCGCCCTGACGTTCGGCCCGCTCGCTGGGGCTCGGGGTTCCTTCGCTCCGGAATTGATCCGGGCGCAGCGTCTCCGGTTTGCTTCGCTGCACCTCCTCTCGCTGTGTTTGGCTGCGCCAAACGGTCGCTGCGCTCCCACGCCCGGATCAATCCCTCCACTCAGCCTGCCGACGGGCTCTCAGATCAAGATCAAAAGCTGCAGCCGAGCTAACGCTCATCCTGTTGAGTGGTGAGGTGCACAGCGTGCTCGGCTTTGGTTTTGCGGTGGGGCTGCCCCTCATCGGAACGCCGCCCGCCCAGCCCTCTCCCCAGGGAGAGGGCGCCGATTTGTGAGCCTTTAACCATCTGAGTTCAAAACGGTGTCGCACGTCGGCGTACCTCTCCCAAACACCTCGGTCAGTCCCCTTTTCCTCATGGGAGGTGGCCGATTTGTTTGCTTTTCAAAGCCTGAGTTCAACGCGATATCCCACGTCGGCGTAGCTCGCCCAAACACCGCGGTCAGTCCCCTCTCCCTCCGGGAGAGGGTTAGGGTGAGGGGCTTTTGAACTGGCTTTTGAACTGGCTTTTGATCTGGCTTGTGATCTTGCTTTGGCTTTTGATCTTTTGCCCCATCGGCAGGCCGAGCGAAGGTGTTCATCCGGGGGTAGGCGCGCAGCGCCGTGCGGCGTAGCCGCATACATCGAGAGGAGGTGCAGCGAAGCAAACCGTAGGCGATGCCCCCGGATGGACACCGTAGCGAGGGAACACTGAGCCTCAGCGAAGTGCCGTACGCCAGGGGCAAAGCCTTTTGGTTCCTTTTTGGCGTTTGAAAAAGGGACTCGCTGTAAGAGCGAAACCGCCAGCGGCAACACCCGCAGCAACGGATATGCCCCCAATCACAATCTCCAATCCCAATCCCATTCACCATCGCAAACAAAATCAAAAGATCGCAGCCTGCGGCAGCTCCTACACTGGGTATTACGGCTTGCCCTTCAAGCCCCAGACAACCACCACCCAAGGAGTCTGTCCCATGCCCGATAGAAAATGCGATTGCCCCGGATGCAAGTGCACAATCAAGGAAGGCGACCATGCTTACGCCGTGCACGGCAAACACTATTGCTGTGAAGCCTGCGCCCACCACCACAAAAGTGGCGAGGAATGTTCAACCAAGGGCTGTAAGTGCGCCCACGGATGACGAGCGACGCAAAAAAAAGTGGAGCCTAATCAGGCTCCACTTCCAGTTTCAGACTTTCATCATCCATTCGCTCCGCATGGCGCACCGTACCTTGCAGCCGCCGGCCTTCAACCCTGACCACCACGGTTTTCGCCTGGTCAAGGTCGTCCGGCAGCGGGGCCGGCACTCGCAGCGCAAAGCGAAACGGATCATCCTCGACCGCCTCCAGCCCGACGCGGCAGTCCACGCTTTTGGTGATACGCCCGAACAGCGTATCGAGGCCATAGTCCAGATGCGCCGGGCTGTTGATGCTGGTCATGGTGCATTCCCCCGAATGATGCCGATTGCCAGGCTGAGCTTAGCTGGTCGGTCGCCACACGACGTTTTCCACGCCGAATTTTTCCGCCATCGGTTTGCTGGTCTTCTGCACCTTCTCACGGCCAAAGCGCGGGATGCGACCGACCCCGGCGTCGCAGCTCGCCCAGTGCCATGCCTCGACGTTGTCCATTTTGTCCGAGCGGATAATGAAGGACTTGGGCGTGCCGTGAAGGGTGTATTCGATGACATAGAGTTTTGCGTTGTTCATAAAGCCCGTATTCCTCCCTGTAGTAATAGAGGGATCGCGGCGCACCGGGAAAATTCATTCGGATTGTCCGACGGTCTCTATCGTTGGCCGGAGCAGGTTAAGGATTTGCAGGCGCAGGGTTTTCAGACGCTGCAACTGGACAAGCCTGAAGACCTCGGCGCGCAGGTCAACGCGGTGTATCGCGGCGGCGCCGATGTGATCTTCGACACCACCGGTTTCTGGCTGCCGGCATCGGTGGCGGCACTGGCCCCCTTCGGCCGGATCGCGATCATCGCCGCACCGGTGGACGGGCATGTGCAATTGCCGGCACTGGCGCTGTATCGCAAGGGCGGTTCGGTGGTCGGGATCAATTCGCTGTTGTACGGCGTAGAAGCCTGCGCGGCAATGCTCGAGCAGTTCGGGCGGTTCTTCGACCAACCCTTGCTGCCGTTGCCGCAAGGGTTGGTCGAGGTGCCGTTGGCCGAAGGCCTCGCGCGCTACGCCGACGTCAATCAGGGCAGCGGCGACAAGGTCATCCTAATTCCCTGACCCACCTCAAAACCCCTGTAGGAGTGAGCCTGCTCGCGATAGCGGTGTGTCAGTCACTCATGATTAAACTGACACACCACTATCGCGAGCAGGCTCACTCCTACAGTAGATCGGTGTTGGGCTCAGGATTGCGGGACGCCGTTTTCCCACGCCGACCAGTTTTTCAGGATGTCCTGCACCAACGGATTACCGGTGCGATAGAGATTCTCCAGCGCTGGCACGAAGCCGCCCTGATCGGCGTATTTGAGCAGGTTGTCCACTTCACTGCCGCCCGGCTCAGGACGGTCGAAATCGGAGCCGGCACGCACCACGGCCAGACGCTGCACGTCGACCAGGCCTTCACGACTGGCGCGCAGCAAGGCCTCATAGGTGGAGTTGTCTTCCTGTTGCGTCGTGCAGTATTCGCCCTTGTTGTCGGTCAGCAGTTTGGTCCAGACCTCGGCCCGTTCGCTCAGGCGCGTGCCGGAGAACCAGGTGTTGCCGGCCAGTGTGTCGCAACGGGTAACCACCGGTGGTTGATTGGCCGGGGCAGACGGGTATTTCAGGCGCCAGGCGGCGGACTCCTTGCTTTCACTCAGCTCGACTTTGTGGCTCAGGGCGAAGGCCTTGGCCTGTAGCTGCGGGTTGAGCTCGAAGACTTCGGTCTTGTAGTCCAGCGGCGGTTTTTCGTTCGGGCCTTTGGTGTTGATGCCCAGGTAGCCGGTCGGCCAGTTCGATGGCGCATCGCGCGAATCGATCTCCCATTGCGTGCCGAACTCCACCAGATAATGCGCCCATGCGGCGGTGCCGATGGTCCCGTGTTTCGGGCTGATGCCGGCAATGCCGGCGATCAGGAAGTAGCTTTTGCGCAGGTCGAATTTTGGTGACAAGGCCAACGCCAGGGTCGAGGCGGCGGCGTTGGTCTGGCCCATGCCAGTGGTCAGCAGGCAGACCTGCTGCGCGTTGCAGCGGATGCTCGGGTACTCGGCGGACAGGCCCGGCACGCGGATTTCCTGCTTTAGCGCCAGGCGATCGATCCAGTGTTGCGCCTCGGGGGCAAACATGGTGATCAGCACGACTTTCGGTTGAATCGGCGCCTCGGCCGCCCACGCGGTGGAAGAGAGCAGGGCCGCACCGGCCAGGGTCAAACGCATCATTGCTTGCATGGAAAACTCCTTGATTCAGAACTGATAACCGATGCCGGCGTAATAACCCCAGCCGTTGGACCGCGCGCGGAAATTGCCGTCGCCAAAATTCAGCTCGCTGCCGTCTTCCCAGTTGCCGCCGTTGTGGAAATAACGGCCGACCAGGGTGAAGCGCAAATGGGTGAACGAGTAGAGCAGGACGTTGGTTGCCACCGTTGCATTGGCGGTGCGCGCCGGGTTGTCCTTGTGAATGTCCGAGCCGAAATCGAAGTTGGTGAAACCGATATAGGTCAGCGAAGCACCGTTGCTGAAGGTGTCGATCGGCACGATGTACTTGAGCTGCGCGCGGTAGCCGTCCCACGAATATTCGTTGCTCGCACCGTAGTTTTCCCACTGATAGCGACCGTACAGGTTGGCCGACAGATTGACCCGCGAATGGGTGTCAATGTCGGTGCCGAAACCGCTGTAAAGCGTATTGGCACGGTTCTCCTTGCGGCTGCCGTGGTCGTAGATCCAGTCGAACGCCACATACCATTCCTTGAACGGGCCGATGGCCAGGCTGCGGCCGGCGAGGTAGTCGATGGAGATGCGCGGTTCGTGTTCCATGAACACCGGCGAGCCGTGATCCCACACGCCTTTGTCGTGGCTGTTGCCGATGTTGAAGATCTTCGGAATGTCGACATAACCGTACAGTTCGAACGGGCCTTTGCGGCCGAAGTACTCGTATTCCAGATAGATATCGTCGGCCGGTTGCGGGCCGAAGCTGATGTCTTTGCTGCCGATCAGGGTCAGGTCCTGGTTGTACCAGTCTGACAGGTACGCGCCTTTTTTCGGCGGGCTCGCTTCCGGGCTGAGGGTTTCGCCCTGGGCGGATTCTTCCTTGGCGGCTGGTTGCGCCAGTGCGCTGTGGCTGAGAAGTCCGGTAACGCCGGTCAGTAGCAGGGAAACAGCAAACGTGCGCGAGAAAGGTGCGCGAAAAGGGCATGCGATGGGCATTTAAAGTCCTTTTTTGCGGATCAGGGCCCGAGTTCCGTGGGCTTGTACGGTTTTGTTACGAAAACGCTGGGATTGACGTTACGCAAACGTTTGCACAAGGCGTACCAATTTTTTCAATACGCTGAAATTTCGAAGGTTTCAGCGCATTTTTTGATAGGACGATCAGATATTCCTCGCTCACCGCATAACCCTTGTAGGAATGAGCCTGCTCGCGATAGCGCTTTATCAACAAAGGATGGGCTGACTGACACGCCGCTATCGCGAGCAGGCTCACTCCTACAGGGGGCTGCGGCAGGCTGAAGTACCGTGGGTATGGGTTGAAGAACTCATGACAGAGGCCAATAGCACCAAAGTATTAATGCCATTTAACCAATGCCCCATTGCAGGGCGTCGACTAGCGTGTGTCAGGAATAGAACGGTTTTGTAATGACCGTCGCAGTCTTGATTCGCGTGTCGAATAAGCCCGCTGCTTGTGCACGCCCCTCAAGGAAGATTCAGGCCACTACAAGGAGTAGCCCGTGGAAGCAAGGTTTGGTGTTGCCCTCGTTTCGCGTTTTTCCCCTCTTTCCCTTGCTGTGCACCTGAGCGTTGCCGGACTGCTGTTCGGCGGCGTCAGCACACCTGCACTGGCCACATGCTCCACGGCAGGTTCCACCGTGACCTGTACCGGCGTGCCAAGCCTGCCGCTGTTTCTCAACAACTTCTCCAGTGCCACCAGCGGTTTGACGGTCAACGTCAACAGCGGGGCGCAGATGAACGCGACCCTCGGCGGTCATGTAATGGACCTGACCGGGGTGAATATCTCCCTGAACAACTCCGGCACGATTGACCCGGCGCTGCTCGGCCTGGTTTCAGTGTTGAGCGGCGGTGCATTCATCGGCACGGGTGCGACGAGTACGGTCAGCGTGCTCAACAACGCCAGCGGGATCATTCGCGGCACGGGCATGTTGCTCGGCCTCAACCTGACCAGCATCGACGGCCTCGGCATTGCGGTGAACAACGCTGCTGCCGGCACCACCAGCATCACCAACAACGGCACCATCACGTCGACCGGTTTGTCGGTCGGCGGCATCACCCTGGCCGACACCCCGGTGGTCGGCGTCTACGGCGGCTCGCAGGTCAACATGACCAACAGCAGCACCGGCGTCATCAACGGCCGGATCGCGTTCGAGACCTCGGCGGCGGGCAACACCTTCACCAACGCCGGTGCGATTAACGGCGGTGTGTCGATGGGTGCGGCGAGCACCAACACCTTCACGGCGGTGACCGGCTCCAGCGTCAACGTCGGTGACGGTGTACAGATCAGCGTCGGCCTCGGCGGTTTGATCGGCATCAACCTGACCTTCGCCCCGACCGGTACGGTCGATGGCGGCGCGGGCGGCACCAACAGCCTGATCCTGCAAAACCCGATCGGCGTCGGCGGCGGCACCACGGGTGTCGGCACCGCTTCGAGCGCGACCTACGTCAACTTCAACAACCTGACCCTCAACAGTGGCACCTGGACCTTACAGGGGCCATTGGTCAGCGGCGCGACCACGCTCAATGGCGGTGTCGCCCAGTTCAACAACAACGCCACGTTCGGCAGCGGCGTGATCACCTCCAACGGCGGGATTCTGCAGGCCAGCAATGCCGGGTTGAACGTCAGCAACCTGATCTCCCTCGGCGCGGGCGGGGTGACCGTCCAAGGCACTAACGCCACCACCCTGAGCGGCGTCATTTCCGGCAGCGGTGGCCTGACCAAGGTCGGTTCCGGACAACTGAACCTCAGCGCTGCCAACACCTACCTGGGCAACACCACGCTCAATGGCGGCACCGTGCAGTTGGGCAACAACCTGGCGCTGAGCACCGGCACCCTCAACGTGACCGGCGCGACAACCCTGAGCGCCCCCGGGACGATCAGCCTGAACAACGCCATCAGCCTCGGCGGCACATTGACCGCCGGCGGTACTGGCGCGCTGACCCTCGGCGGTTTGATCAGCGGCAGCAGCGGCCTGACCAAAACCGGCAGCGGCAGCCTCACCGTCAGTGGCGCCAACACCGGGTTCACCGGCACTACCACCCTGAGTGCCGGTAGCCTGCTGGTGACTAATAACGACTCGCTGGGCAGCGGCGCGCTGAACACGGCCGCCGGTACCAGTCTCGACAGCACCGCCAACGTCACTTTGGCCAACAACATCGCGATGACTGGCGCGCTCAACGTGCTCGGCAGCAATGCCCTGACTCTGGGCGGCGTGTTGTCTGGCACTGGCGGGATTACCAAATCCGGCAGCGCCAGCCTGACCCTGAGCGGCAACAACACTAACAGCGGCAACACGCTGCTCAATGCCGGCAGCCTGTTCGTTGGCAGCAATACCGCGCTGGGGACTGGCGCACTGAATGCGGCGGCGACTACCACGCTGGATGCGACCACGGCGGTGACTTTGGCCAACGCCGTCGCGCTGGCGGCGGATCTGACCATCGGCGGTACGCAGGCGCTGGGCCTGAGCGGCGTCATCAGCGGTGCCGGTAATCTGATCAAGAACGGCACTGCCAACCTCAGCCTCAGCGGCAACAACACCTTCTCCGGCGGCACCACGCTGAATGCCGGCACGCTGATTGTCGGTTCCAACACCGCGCTGGGCTCGGGCGCCTTGACTGCGGCGGCGGGCACCACCCTCGACGCCAGCACCGCGGTTGCACTGACCAACGCCGTCAGCCTCGGCGGCAATCTGGAGATCGGCGGCAGCGCCGACCTGACCCTCGGCGGTGTCGTCAGCGGCAATGGCGGGCTGACCAAACGCGGGTTCACCAATCTGGTGCTCAACGGCGCCAACACTTTTACCGGCGGCACCACGCTGGCGGCCGGCACCCTCACCGTGGGGAACGCTGCGGCGCTGGGCACCGGCGCCTTGTCGGTCACCGATTCGGCAACGCTGGACAGCAACACCGCCGTCAATCTGACCAACGCTGTCAACCTCAACAGCAGTGCCCTGACCATCGGTGGCAGCAGCGGCTTGACTCTGTCCGGTTTGATTAACGGTGCCGGTCAGTTGATCAAGAATGGCGCGGCCAACCTGACCCTCAGCGGCGCCAACACGTTCAGCGGCGGCACCACATTGAACGCCGGCAGTGTGACCGTCGGTAACGCCGCGGCGCTGGGCACTGGCGCACTGACCGTGGCCGGGGCGGGCACCCTCAACAGCAGCACGGCGGTGACCCTGAACAACGCGATCACCCTCAATGCCAACCTCACCGCTGGCGGCGCCAACGCGCTGACTCTCGGCGGCGTGATCAGTGGCAGCAATGGTTTGATCAAGACCGGCGCATCGAGCCTGACCCTCAACGGCAATAACACTTACAGCGGCACCACCGCGCTGAACGCCGGTTCGCTGGTGGTCGGTTCCAACACCGCACTCGGCACCGGCACACTGAACGCATCGAACGGCACCACACTGGATGCCGGCATCGCCGCCACGCTGGCCAACAACGTCAACCTCGGCGGTACTCTGACGGTGGGCGGCACCAATGCGCTGACCCTAGGCGGCGTGGTTGCCGGTATCGGTGGGCTGACCAAGAACGGCGCGGCCGACCTGACCCTCAACGGCGCCAACACTTATTTTGGCAACACCGCGTTGAACACCGGCAAACTGATTGTCGGCAGTAACACCGCGCTGGGTTCCGGTACGTTGAACGCGGCGACGAACACCACGCTGGACGTCAATACGGCAGTCAGCCTGAACAATGCCGTGGCGCTGGCTGGCGCATTGAACATCGGCGGCACGGCGGATCTGACCCTGACCGGTCTGGTCAGCGGCGCTGGCAGTCTGGTGAAAGACGGCGCGGCCAATCTGATTCTCAACGCCGCCAACAACTACCTCGGCGGCACCACGCTGAACGCCGGCACACTGACCGTCGGTAACAGCTCGGCACTGGGTTCCGGTGCGCTGACCGTCGCTGGCGCGGCAACGCTGGACAGCAATTCGCCGCTGGTCAGCCTCAACAATGCCGTCGCCCTGAATGCGGCGCTGACCGTTGGCGGCACGCAAAACCTTACCCTCGGCGGCGTCACCAGCGGCACTGGCCAACTGATCAAGGACGGTGCGGCCAACCTGACCCTCAACGGCAACAACACGTTCAGCGGCGGCACCACCCTCAACGCGGGCACCCTGACCCTGGGTAATGCCAATGGTCTGGGCAGCGGCGGCTTGACCGTCGGCGGTGCGGCGACTCTGGATAACAGTGCATCGTTCGGCATCGGCAACGCCATTACGCTGAACGCCGGGCTGACCGTCGCCGGCAACAACGATCTGAGCTTGAACGGCATCATCGACGGTGCTGGCAGCCTGACCAAAAACGGTCTTTCGGACCTGACCCTCGCGGGCAACAACACCTTCACCGGCGCGCTGAACATCGTTTCCGGCAGCGTCACCACGCTCAACACCAACGCGCTGGGCAACACCTCCGGCGTCAACATCAGCGCCGGCGCCGGGCTGAATCTGGGTAGCGACGCCAGCCTCGGTGCGCTGACCGGCAGCGGCAGTGTGCAACTGACCGGCAGTAACACCCTGACCGTCGGCAGCGGCAACGTCACCAGTACATTTGACGGTGACCTCAGCGGCAGCGGCGGTCTGGTCAAAGTCGGCACTGGCACTTTGAACCTCACTGGCATCAACGGCATTACCGGCAACACCGCGATCGATGGCGGTATTGTGAACCTGAGTGGTTCGCTGGGCAGTGCACAACTCAACGTCAATACCGGCGGCACTCTGACCGGCACCGGCTCGGCGCTCGGCTCGGTGAACATTAACAACGGTGGGCATCTTGCGTTGTCATCGGGCAATACCCTGTCTGCGTCTTCGCTGACGCTCGGCGCCGGCAGCAACGTTGATGTGGCACTGGGTACGCCGTCGACCTCGTCGCTGATGAACGTTGGTGGCAACCTGACTCTCGACGGCAATCTCAATGTCACCGATGCCGGCGGTTTCGGCGTCGGTGTGTATCGCTTGTTCAACTACACCGGCAGCCTGACCAACCTCGGTCTGGACGTGGCCAGCGTGCCGGTCGGCTACGGCCTCGGCGATTTGCTGGTGCAAACCGGGGTGGCCAATCAGATCAACATTCAAGTCTCGGCGCCGAACAGCAACATCCGTTACTGGGACGGCAGCCAGACCATTGCCAACGGCGTGGTCGATGGCGGCAGCGGCACCTGGAACGCGGTCGGCACCAACTGGACCGATGCCAACGGCCTGGTCAACCAACCGTGGGCCGGCGACTTCGCGGTGTTCCAGGGCAGTGCGGGCACGGTGACGGTGAACGGTACGCAAGCGTTCACCGGCCTGCAGTTCGTCACTGACGGCTACAACCTGGTCAACGGCGCGGCGGGGCAACTCACTGCCGTCAACGGCACTGGCGGCACCACAGCAGTTCGGGTCGATCCGGGCGTCACCGGCACGATCGGCGTCAATATCGATGGCAGCGGCATTCTCAATAAACTCGACGCCGGCACCCTGGTGCTTAATGGCGCCAACACTTACAGCGGCGGCACGCAACTGGACGGCGGCAAGATCATCGTCGGCAGCAACACCGCGCTGGGCAGCGGCACGCTGACCGCCAACGCCGGTACGCAACTGGACAGCAACACTGCCGTGACCCTCGGCAATGCCGCGACGCTCAACGGCAACCTCACCGTGGTCGGCAGCAATGCGTTGACCCTCAACGGGGTGATTGGCGGCACCGGCGGGCTGATCAAAAACGGCGCGGCGAACCTGACCCTTGGTGGCAACAACGCTTTCCTCGGCCCGGTAGCGTTGAACGCTGGTGGGTTGATCCTGGCGTCGAACTCGGCGCTGGGCTCCGGCACGCTGAATGCTGCGGGCGGTACTACGCTGGATGCTGCCACCGCAGTTTCGCTGAACAACGCGGTGAACCTCGCCGGCAATCTCGGCATTGTCGGCACGGCGGATCTGAGCCTGGCCGGCACGCTCAATGGTGCTGGCAGCCTGAGCAAAAACGGCGCGTCGAACCTGACTCTCAGCGGCAATAACAACTTCCTCGGCGGCGTCACCCTCAACGCGGGCACCCTGACCGCCGGCAGCAACTCGGCGCTGGGTCTGGGCAACCTCAGCGTTGCCGGCGCTTCGGCATTGGACAGCAATAGCGCGCTGAGCTTGGGCAACAACATCGTGCTCAACGCCAACCTGAGCAACACCGGCAGCAACAACCTGACCCTCGCCGGTGTGGTCAGCGGCGCGGGCGGGCTGATCAAGAATGGCGCGTCGAACCTGACGCTCAACGGCATCAACACTTACACCGGCGGCACCACGTTGAACGCCGGCACAGTGACGCTTGGAACCGGCGCCTCACTGGGTTCCGGTGCGCTGACCGTCGCGGGCACTTCGACCCTCGACAACTCCGCGCCGCTGGTGCTTGCCAACAACCTCAACGTCAATGCCAACCTGAGCCTGGCCGGCAACAACAACCTGACCCTGGGCGGCGTGATTGCCGGGGCAGGCACCCTGACCAAGAACGGTCTGGCCGACGTCGCGCTGTCCGGCAACAACACCTTCAGCGGCACTTTCGATGTACTGTCCGGCAGCCTGACCACCCTGAGTGGCACGGCGCTGGGCAACAACGCCACGGTCAATCTTGGCGGCGGCGCGGCGCTCAACCTTGGCGCCTCGGGCAGCCTCGCCAGCCTCACCGGCAGCGGCACGGCACTGATCGGTACCGGCAACACCCTGAGCCTCGGTGGCAACAACGTCAGCAGCACGTTCGCGGGCATTCTCAGCGGTGACGGTGGCCTGAGCAAACTCGGCAGCGGCACCCTGACCCTCAGCGGCATCAGCGACCTGACCGGCGACACCAACGTCAACGCCGGCACCCTGCAGGTCAACGGCTCGCTGGCCAGCGGCAATGTGCTGGTCAACAACGGCGGCACCCTCGGTGGCAGCGGCACCTTGACCGGTGCGGTGACGGTGGCCGATGGCGGTCATCTGGCGGGCGTCACCGGCAGCACCTTGTCGGTGGATTCGCTGGTGTTAAACGGCAACGCCAACTTCGACGTCGGCCTCGGCACACCGGTGTCCGGTGGCGGTAATGCGCTGGTCAATGTCGGCGGTAACCTGACCCTCGACGGCACGCTCAACGTCAGCGATATCGGTGGATTTGGCAGCGGCGTCTATCGGCTGATCAACTACACCGGCGGCCTGACCGACAACGGCATGTTGATCGGCACCGTGCCGGGCAGCGTGACGCCGGGCGACCTGACCCTGCAAACCGCGCTGGCCAATCAGATCAACCTGCTGGTCACCGCACCGGGCGTCACCGTGCAGTTCTGGGACGGCAATCAGCTGGTGGCCAATGGTTCGGTAGAGGGCGGTAGCGGCACTTGGGGCACCGGCACCACTAACTGGACCGACGTCAACGGCACCACCAACCAGGCGTGGGGCAACAGCTTCGCGGTGTTCCAGGGCGCGGCCGGCACGGTGACCGTCAATGGCGCGCAAACCATCACCGGCCTGCAGTTCGTCACCGATGGCTACAGTCTGGTGAACGGCACGGCGGGTTCGTTGAACCTGGTCAATGGTTCGCTCGGCAATGCCACGGTGCGGGTCGACCCGAACGCCACGGCAACCCTCGGCGTTGCGCTCAATGGCAGCGGCACGCTGGGCAAATACGACAGCGGTACGCTGGTGCTCAACGCGGCCAACGGCTACACCGGTGGCACGGCGCTTAACGGTGGCAAGATCGTGGTCGGTAACAACGCGGCGCTTGGCACTGGAGTGTTGACCGCAGCTGACGGCACCGCTCTGGACAGCAATACCGCCGTTACGCTGGGCAACGGCGTGGTCGTCAACGGTGGCCTGACCGTTGCCGGTTCCAACGCCTTGACCCTCGGCGGTGTGGTCAGCGGTGCGGGCAGCTTGATCAAGACTGGCGCATCGAGCCTGACCCTCAACGGCAGCAACACCTACAGCGGCGGCACTCAGCTCGCGGGCGGTACGCTGATACTCGGCAACAACAGTGCACTCAGCAGCGCTGCGCTCAATGTGACTGGCAATGGCACGCTCGACAGCACCTCGGCGCTGCAATTGGCCAATGCCGTCAACCTCGGCGCGCAACTGACCCTCGCAGGCAGCCAGAACACCACGCTGCTCGGTGCGGTGACCGGCACCGGCAGTCTGCTGAAAAACGGCAGCGGCGATCTTGTGCTCAGCGGTGCCAACACCTACAGCGGCGGCACCACGCTGAACGGCGGGACGACGCGTGGTGACACCAGCAGCCTGCAAGGTGCAATCGTCAACAACGCGACCCTGACCTTCGAACAAAACGCCGATGGCAGCTACACCGGCAACCTCACTGGCGCCGGTACGCTGAACAAAACCGGGACCGGTGATTTGCTGCTGACGGGCAACAACGCCTTCACCGGCAACACCTCGGTGCAGGCCGGCAACCTGATCGTCAACGGCGTGCTCAACAGCGCCAACGTCAACGTCGCCAGCGGCGCGGGCATCGGCGGTGGCGGCCAGTTCGGCGGCGCTGTGCAACTGGCCGCCGGTGCGACGCTGGCTGGTGGCGGCACGGCGACGCCGTTGTCGGTCGGTTCGCTGGCATTGTCCTCGGGGACCAACCTGGACTTCAGCCTCGGCTCCGCAACCAGCTCGACCACGGTGGTCAATGTCGCGGGCAACCTGACCCTCGACGGTACCCTCAACGTCAGCAACGCCGGCGGTTTCGGCACCGGTGTCTATCAATTGTTCAGCTACGGCGGCAGCCTGACCGACAACGGTCTGGTCTATGGCAGCCTGCCGGTGTCGGCGGCCAACCTGACCCTGCAAACCGCTATTGCCAATCAGATCAACCTGCTGGTGCAAGGTACGCCGGGCGAGGTGCAGTTCTGGAACGGCGGCAAAACCAATCCGGATGGCAGCATCGCTGGCGGCAGTGGTGTGTGGGGGCCAGGCACCAACTGGACCGACCCGAACGGCACGCAGGCCTTGGCCTCCAATGGTCAGTTCGCCGTGTTCGGTGGTCAGGCGGGTACTGTTACCGTGCAGGGCAATCAGAACTTCACCGGTCTGCAATTCCTCTCCGGCGGCTACAGCCTGGTTCCGGGGGCTGGCGGTACGCTGACCCCGGTCAATGGCGCGGATGGCAGCCTTGCACCCGTGCGAGTGAACGCTGGCGCGAGTGCGGAAGTTTCCGCACCACTGGCGGGCACTGGCGGGATCGAAAAACTCGACTCCGGTACGCTGGTGCTCAGTGGTGCCAATACCTACAGCGGTGGCACCACGGTCAGCGGCGGTACGCTGATCGGTAACACCACCAGCCTGCAAGGCAACATCCTCAACAACGCTTCGCTGTTCTTTGTACAGAACGTCAATGGCCAGTTCAACGGTCGCCTCAGCGGTCTCGGGGCGATGGCCAAACGCGGCGCCGGGACCTTGCTGTTGACCGGTGACCAGCCGTTCAGCGGTACCGTGTCGGTCGATCAAGGCGTGCTGCAAGTCGGCAGTCGTGCGGCGCGGGCATCGTTGGGCGGGCAGGTGACCGTCGCCAGCGGCGCAGGGCTGAGCGGTAACGGCAGCGTCGGCTCGCTGCTCAACCAGGGTGTGGTGACTTCCGGTGCCGAAGCCGGAACCCTCAGCGTGGCCGGTAACCTGACCAACGCGAGCGACGGTGTGCTGGCGCTGACAGTCAGTTCGCCAACCGCAACGCCGCTGGCCGTAGGGGGCACCGCGACGCTGGGCGGCGCCTTGCAAGTGAACTCGCTGGCACCGTTCACCGGCAACACCACGTACTCGCTGATCACCGCAGGCGGCGGCGTGAATGGCACCTTCAGCGCAGCGGACCTGCCGCAATACGCGTTCCTCAACACGGCACTGGTGTACGACGCCAACGCAGTGAACCTGGTGGTCAGCCGCAATGGCAATTCGTTCGCCGATGTCGCCGCCACCGGTAACCAGTTCCGGACCGCCACCGCGCTGTCGAACAACGGCCCGGCAGGGGCGGCGTTGCAGAACGAGATCGTCAACCTCAGTGTCGCCGGCGCGCGTAATGCCTTCGACAGTTTATCGGGTGAGATCCATGCCAGCACCGCCAGCGCCATCCTCGAGGATTCGCGCTACGTGCGTGACGCGGTCAACGATCGCATGCGCCAACCGTCGTGCAGTGCGGCGGACGATCCACGCCGCGCCCTGGCGCCAAGTGACAACCAACTGAGCAGCAACGGTTGCCACGGCGAAATGGTCGGCTGGGCGCGGGCACTCGGTGCCTGGGGCGAGTCGGATGGCGACAGCAACGCGGCGAAACTCGACCGCAACCTCAGCGGCTTCATGCTCGGCACCGACAAGCAACTCGACGATCAATGGCGCGTGGGCATGGCCGCCGGTTACACCCGCAGCGACCTCGATGCCCATGATCGTCGCTCGGATGCCACCGTCGAAAGCTACCACCTGGCGGCGTACCTCAACTCGCAGTTCGATGCCCTGGCGGTGCGTCTCGGCGCGGCTTACAGCTGGCACGACATCGAAACCAAGCGCAACGTCAGCGTCGGCAGCTACAACGACCGTCTGAAAGCCAACTACGACGCACGCAGCGCCCAGGTGTTCGGTGAAGTCGGTTACACCCTTGACGCCGGTGGCATTGCACTTGAACCGTTCGCCGGTCTGGCCTACGTCAACTACGACACCGACAAAGCCAAGGAGAAAGGCGGAGTAGGGCGCCTGGAGGCCGATGCCGATCAAGACATCACCTTCTCGACCCTCGGTGTGCGCGCCGGCAAAGTCATCACCCTGGCCAACGGCGGTCAATTCACCCCGCGCGCGGCGCTCGGCTGGCGCCATGCCTTTGGTGACACCAAGCCAGATGCCGATCTGACCTTCATCGACGGCGGCGCTTCGTTCAGCACCCAAGGCGTGCCGATTGCCAAGGATAGCGCCATCGTCGAAGCGGGGGTCGACTTCCAGATCAGTCCGACCGGCAAACTCGGAGTCGGCTACTCGGGGCAACTGTCGAATGACAGCAACGACCATGCAATGACCATCAGCTTCAGCCTTGGCTTCTGATTTAGGGTCGAAGCACTTTTAGCCGCCCGTAAGGGCGGTTTTTTTTCAGGATCAAAAGATCACAGCCTTCGGCAGCTCCTACAGTGGGGATTTACGTTTCCCTGTAGGAGCTGCCGAAGGCTGCGATCTTCTGATCTGTTGGCTTTCGGTCCGGCCGTCCGTGCTCTGCTAGAATCGGCCCCATCAACAGCCTGAGACTCCCCCATGAGCGAGCCGATTCGTCTGACCCAATACAGCCACGGCGCCGGTTGCGGCTGCAAGATTTCCCCGCAAGTGCTGGAAGTGATTCTGGCCGGCAGCGGCGCGCAGAACCTTGATCCGAAACTGTGGGTAGGCAACGCCTCGCGCGATGATGCGGCGGTGTACGAAATTGATGCCGAGCGCGGTGTGGTCTCGACCACCGACTTTTTCATGCCGATCGTCGATGACCCGTTCGACTTCGGCCGGATTGCCGCGACCAACGCGATCAGCGACATCTATGCGATGGGCGGTGATCCGCTGATGGCCATCGCCATTCTCGGCTGGCCGGTCAATGTGCTGGCGCCGGAAGTGGCACGCGAAGTGATTCGCGGTGGTCGTGCCGTTTGCGATGCGGCGGGGATTCCGTTGGCGGGCGGGCATTCGATCGATGCACCGGAGCCGATCTTCGGCCTCGCCGTCACCGGTCTGGTCGAGAAGCGCCACATGAAGCGCAACGACACCGCCACCGCCGGTTGCCTGTTGTACCTGACCAAACCGCTGGGCATCGGCATCCTTACCACCGCCGAGAAAAAGGGCAAGTTGCGTGCGGCCGACGTCGGTGTGGCCCGCGACTGGATGTGCACCCTGAACAAACCCGGCAGTCGTTTCGGCAAACTCGCCGGCGTTACAGCGATGACCGACGTTACCGGTTTCGGTCTGCTCGGGCATCTGGTGGAAATGGCCGATGGCAGCCAGCTCACCGCGCGCATCGCCTATGACCGTGTGCCGCGTCTGGACAGCGTCGAGTATTACCTCGATCAGGGTTGTGTGCCCGGCGGCACGTTGCGCAACTTCGACAGCTATGCGAGCAAGGTGGGTCGCGTGCAGGAGCTGCACAAACGCGTGCTCTGCGACCCGCAAACCAGCGGTGGTCTGTTGATCGCGGTGACGCCGCAAGGCAATGAAGCATTCCTCGCCGTCGCCGCCGAACTGGGCCTGAACCTTGCGCCAATCGGCGAACTGGTTGAGCGACAGACGCACGCAGTCGAGGTGATTTGATGCTCCGCGACTGCACTGACTACCGAGACATTTTCCTCAACGACCGGCCAATGATGGATGCCCGTGCGCCGGTCGAGTTCGCCCACGGTGCGTTCCCCGGCGTGGTCAATCTGCCGCTGATGAACGACCGTGAGCGCGAACAGGTGGGTACCTGTTACAAACAGCATGGACAGCAGGCCGCGATTGCCCTGGGTGAGCGGCTGGTGTCTTCCACGGTTCGCGAAGAGCGAATTCAAGGCTGGGTCGAATTTGCCCGTAACCACCCCGATGGCTATCTGTATTGCTTTCGCGGCGGCCTGCGTTCACAGATTGTCCAGCAATGGATCAAGGACGAGGGCGGCATTGATTACCCGCGTGTCGGCGGTGGCTACAAGGCCATGCGCACGTTCCTGCTGGAGACGGTCGATCAGGCTGTGGCCGAATGCGATCTGGTCCTGCTGGGTGGCATGACCGGTACTGGCAAAACTGAAGTGCTGGTGCAGTTGAGCAATGGTCTGGATCTGGAAGGCCATGCCAATCACCGGGGCTCGAGTTTTGGCAAGCGCGCCACCGGGCAACCGGGCAATATCGATTTCGAAAACCGCCTGGCCGTCGACGTGCTGAAAAAACGCGCCGGCGGGATCAGGCAATTTGTCCTGGAAGACGAGAGTCGGGTGGTCGGTAGCTGTGCTTTGCCGTTGCCGCTGTACCGGGGCATGCAAGCTGCCCCGCTGGTATGGCTGGAGGACAGTCTCGACAATCGGGTCGAGCGAATCCTGCAGGATTATGTCGTCGACCTGCATGCCGAGTTCGTCGCCGTACATGGCGAGCAGGGTTTCGCGCTATTTGCCGAGCGATTGATTTCCAGCCTGAACAATATCCAGCGTCGACTGGGTGGCGAGCGTTACCAACGCATGTATCTGCAGATGGAAGCGGCGCTGGCCGAACAGGCGTGCAGCGGCTCGGTCGAGCTGTTTCGTGAGTGGATCGGCGTATTGCTGCGCGATTACTACGACCCGATGTATGTATTTCAGCGGGAGAAGAAGGGCGGGCGGATCGAGTTTGCCGGGGAGCGTGGGGCGGTGCTTGAGTATTTGCGTGAGCGGGCCAGCCAGAAAGATTGAGGATGTAGCGGCTGGCCCCTTCGCGAGCAGGCTCGCTCCCACATTGGATCTGAGTGAAATACAAATCCCGTGTGGGAGCGAGCCTGCTCGCGAAGGGGCCGGGTCAGGCCACACAACACTCAGGTCGGGCAGGTTTCCTTGCCATGATCCAGCCCTTGCTTGTAGCTGTGGCTCTGCAGACTGGCCTTGCCGTTGTGCCAGGTCAGCGTCAGCACGTACAGCGAGTCAAAATCGTTGCCCGCCCAATCATCGGTGATGTTCTGTTTCTCACCGACCGCATTGCCCGCCACCTTGTTGATCAGCTCCGGCAGATAGCCGTGGGACCAGGCGGTGTAGATCGTCGAGTTGTGATACTTGTCATTCAGCAGTTCGCGGGCCAGGTCGCTGGTGTCGTTGGCCGAGAACTCGATGTTCACCGGCAGGCCGAGCTTGATCGCGGCAGGGCTGATGGTCATCAACGGGCGAATGTAGCTGTAGGAGTTGTCCAGCTCACCTTCCTCGACATTGCGCGTCGGATTGGCGGCGAACACATAATCGGCCTTGCCGAATTTTTCCGGCAGCAGCGTCGACAGGTCGATGGCGCGGTTCAGGCCCTGACAGTTGAGCTGGCCGAGACCTCCCTCGGGTTTCTCTGCATGACGCAGGAAGACCAGCGTCTGCGTACCGTCCACCGGTTGTGCGCGACTTTCGCTGGACTCCAGCGACAGGAACAGCGCACTCACGGCCAGCAGGGAAGGCAGGGCCACATACGCGCGGTGTTTGAAACGTTTGGCGAATCGCATAAGGATCGTCATGAGATAAAAAGTTCTTCAGCAAATTCGGTTAAGGCTGACAAACCTCTACACCGCGGGCTCCCAGCACCGGGTGTTTTCCCTGTCGTGAACGGCTTCCTCTGCAACAAAGGCATAGCTCAGAGTCCCCTGAGGGCCGTTTGGTTCGATCGTCCGAGTGCGCAGCACTCTAACGGCAACGTTCAGCGGCCTGGGGGCAGGTTAGCGACAGGATGTTACGGTTCATGTAGGCGCTGTCGAACGCTGCGATCTTTTTGCAGACTGCAAAGCCTCAAGGTCAAAAGATCGCAGCCTGTGCAGCGCCTACATTATGATCGGGCTTTAATTTGTGACTGGATGCTTCCCATGACCGATCTGTCCGCGTTCCCGATCACCCAGAAATGGCCGGCGCAGTACCCTGACTGGATTCAGCTCTATTCCTTGCCGACGCCCAACGGCGTCAAAGTCTCGATCATGCTCGAAGAAATCGGCCTGCCGTACGAGCCGCACAAGGTCGCATTCGACAGCAACGACCAGTTGTCGCCGGAATTCCTCTCGCTGAACCCGAACAACAAGATCCCGGCGATCCTCGACCCGCACGGTCCCGAAGATCAGCCACTGCCGCTGTTCGAATCGGGGGCGATCCTGATTTATCTGGCCGACAAAAGCGGCCAGTTGCTGGCGCAGGAAGGCGCGCAGCGCTACGAAACCCTTCAATGGCTGATGTTCCAGATGGGCGGCATCGGCCCGATGTTTGGCCAGCTCGGCTTCTTCAACAAATTCGCCGGCAAGGACTACGCGGACAAGCGTCCGCGTGATCGTTACGTCGACGAAAGCAAACGCCTGCTCAAGGTGCTCGACGGCCGGCTCGAGGGCCGTGACTGGATCATGGGCGAGCGCTACACCATTGCCGATATCGCCACGTTTCCGTGGGTGCGTAACTTGATCGGATTTTATGAAGCGGGTGATCTGGTCGGCATTCAGAACTTCCCCAACGTCACCCGCGTACTGGAGCGCTTCCTCGCCCGCCCAGCGGTCATTCGCGGCCTGACCATCCCTTCCTGACACCAAGACATGCCCCTGTAGGAGCTGCCGAAGGCTGCGATCTTTTGATGTTGATTTTTAAGGCAAGATCAAAAGATCGCAGCCTTCGGCAGCTCCTACAGGGGATTTAGATACTGTCTGGGATTATTGCACCCCCGGTAATGCACTCTTGATTGATCCAGGTTTGTACCCCAACCCCCGCAAGGCATAAGCTTCGCCCCCTACGACTTTCGTCTCATCTGCCGTTTTCAGGAAAGGCCCCCATGTCCAGTCAGTTCCCCGAAGCACGTCCCCGCCGTCTGCGCCGCAATGCGAGCCTGCGCAGCCTGTTCCAGGAAACCGAATTCAGCCTGAATGATCTGGTGCTGCCGATTTTCGTCGAGGAAGACATCGATGACTTCGTGCCGATTAAAAGCATGCCTGGGGTGATGCGCATTCCCGAGCGCAAACTGGCCGGCGAAATCGAGCGCTATGCCCGCGCCGGCATCAAGTCGGTGATGACCTTCGGCGTATCGCATCATCTGGACAGCAACGGCAGCGACACCTGGCGCGAAGACGGTCTGGTCTCGCGCATGTCGCGCATCGCCAAAGACGCCGTGCCGGAAATGATCGTGATGTCCGACACCTGCTTCTGCGAATACACCGATCACGGCCACTGCGGCGTGATGCACAACCATGAGGTCGACAACGACCAGACCCTGATCAACCTCGGCAAACAAGCGGTAGCCGCTGCCCGCGCCGGTGCCGACGTGATCGCGCCATCGGCAGCGATGGACGGTCAGGTGCGGGCGATTCGCCAGGCGCTGGATGCGGCCGGTTTCACCCAGATTCCGATCATGGCGTACTCGACCAAGTTTGCTTCAGCGCTCTACGGCCCGTTCCGCGAGGCCGGTGGCAGCGCGCTGAAAGGCGACCGCAAAAGCTATCAGATGAACCCGATGAACCGCCGCGAAGCCCTGCGCGAATCGCTGCTCGACGAGCAGGAAGGTGCCGATGCGCTGATGGTCAAACCGGCCGGTGCCTACCTCGACATCATCCGCGATATCCGCGAGGCGTCGAACCTGCCGCTGGCGGCGTATCAGGTCAGTGGCGAGTACGCGATGATCAAGTTCGGCGCGCAGGCCGGGGCGATTGATGAGGATCGCGTGGTGCGCGAAAGCCTGGGTGCGATCAAGCGTGCGGGGGCGGATCTGATCTTCACTTACTTCGCGATGGATCTGGCACTGGCCGGAATCTAAAGACCACCGCATTGCCCCTGTGGGAGCGAGCCTGCTCGCGAAAGCGGTACTTCAGCTGACATCCATGTTGACTGAAGCGACGCTTTCGCGAGCAGGCTCGCTCCCACATTTGATTTGTGGTGGGTCAGGGGAAGTTGAAGTAGGGCCGGATCCCGTGATCGCGGAAATACCGTTCAATCACCTTTGGGTCGGCGCTATTGTCGGCCATCGCCACATAGGTATCCGGGCGCAGCAGATAAAAACCGTTGCGCCCCAAACCCGCCGCTTCAAACGCCGGGCGCCAGTCGAACACATGCAGCGGTAGATGGTGTTCATTGCACCAGGCAATCATTTCGTCGCTGGTGTCGCCGTACACATGCACCTGCCAGCACGGTTGTCGTAGCGGTTCGTAATTATCCCCCTCACCATCATGGGCCCACGGCAAGCGGTCGCCGCCGTGGACGTGGCCGGCTGCGCCCTGGCTCAGCGGCATGCCGCGATAGTTGAGGGTGACTTGTGACACGGTGCGAAAAAGGAACTCGCGACTGGCCTCGAACGACGCCATTTTCGGGATCAGAAACGGCGCCACGCGCATGCGCAGCAAGTCCGCCATACGGCCCTCGGCGGTGACAAAACTGAAGACCTTGTCGGTGGTCGACACCAATCGACGGGCGAAGGCCATGCGTTCGGTTTCGTAGCTGTCGAGCAGATGTGGTTCGGCGGCGCCGCTGAGCACGGCGGCGAGTTTCCACGCCAGATTGATCGCATCGCCAATGCCGGTGTTCATGCCCTGACCGCCCGCCGGGCTGTGCACATGCGCGGCGTCGCCGAGCAGAAACGCGCGGCCACTGCGAAAATGCTCGGCCACGCGATGATGCACGCGGTAGGTCGAGAACCAGTTCACGTCTTCGATGTGCACTTTCAGGTGTTCGATGGCGCGGCTGCTGACATCGGAGAATTCCAGGCTTTCGGCGCGATCCGCGCGCTCATCACGCACCGTGCCGATCAGGCGGGCACGGCCTTCGCCGGCCAGTGGAAACACCGCGAGGAAGTCCGCTTCGTCCAGATCCAGATGCAACTCGCCATTCATCGCCGGGCCGCTGGCCTTGACGTCGGCGACGTAGAAAATCTGCTGATAGGTGCCGCCGGGGAAACCGGTGTCGAGGGTTTTGCGCACCACTGAGCGGGCGCCATCACATCCCGCCAGAAAGCAGGCCTGGCAGATTTCCTGTTCGCCATCGGGCAGGCGCAAATGCGCGGTCAGGCCGTCGCCGGTCTCTTCGAAACTTTCCAGAGTGGTATCGCGTTCGACGGTGACGTCGTAGTCTTCCAGACGCTCGATCAGTAGCCGTTCGTGTTGATCCTGCGGGAAGATTTCGACGAATGCGTACGGCGTCAGGCCTTCACCGATGCGGTTCAGCGGCAATTGCGCGACTGGTTTGCCGTTGACCCAGAAATTCGCTGCCGCCACCCGATGACCGTTGCGCACCACGGTGTCGGCGAGGTCCAGTTGCCGATACAACTCCAGCGTGCGCGCCTGTACTGCCAGCGCTCGCGACGTGGTGCCGGGCGCGGAGGTTTTATCGATGATGCGCACGCGCACGCCGAGTTTGCTCAGCCACAGGGCCAGCACCAGCCCGGTGGGGCCGGCGCCGATGATCAGAACGTCGCTGCGATTCATGGGCCTGTCCTCCGTTTGCTGTGCAACAAGTATGGATCAGATGTAAAGGGTAGCCAGTGCCGGCCCCTTCGCGAGCAGGCTCGCGCCCACATTGGAATGCATTTCTCTGTGGGAGCGAGCCTGCTCGCGAAGGGGTTGGATGAGATACCACAAAAAAGCCCCGCAACCGGGAAGGCGCGGGTCTTTTTCATGCTGCGGTGTTGCCTGGAAATCAATGGTGCCCGACAACTTCGCCACCCGCGGTTCACCCTGGGTCCGATGCACTGGATACTGTGGCGAGGGAGCTTGCTCCCGCTGGGCTGCGAAGCGGCCCCGGTTCCCTGTTATTCCGGGTTCTTCAATTACAACGGGTGAACCGGGTTTACGACGGCTGCGCGCGCCGAGCGGGAGCAAGCTCCCTCGCCACAAGGATGCTGAGCATCAAGGGAACAGGGTCAGATCAGCGCAGTCCTAGCCTGCGCCACACCATTGAACGTATGGTGAACCCGGCACAACGGACTGGATGAGGCTTCATGCACAACTTTCGATTACCGATCACCCTCGCCGCACTGCTGGTGCTCGCCGGTTGCGCGGGGCAGCGCAGCCAGGAACCGGTGCCCCGTGCGCCCGCCGAAGTGAAGGCCGAGATCGTGCGGCTGATGCCGGCCAAGACGGCCGACCGGCAAGGCTGGGCCACCGATATTTACGCCGCGTTTGCCGCGCAGAACATCAGCCCGACCACGCAGAATCTGTGTTCGGTGCTGGCCGTCGCCGAGCAGGAATCCACCTTTCAGGCCGACCCCACGGTGCCCGGCCTGGGCAAAATCGCCCGTGACGAAATCGACCGTCGCGCCGCCAAAGTGCACATTCCCAGCCTGTTGGTCAGCGGTGCTCTGCAAGTGCGTTCAACCAACGGCAAAACCTACAGCGAACGCCTGAACGCGGCGCGCAGTGAAAAAGAACTCAGTGGCATTTTCGACGACTTCATCGGCCGGGTGCCGATGGGCCGCACGCTGTTCGGCGGCTTCAACCCGGTGCACACCGGCGGGCCGATGCAGGTCAGCATCGAGTTTGCCGAACAACACGCCAAGGATTATCCGTATCCGGTGGACGGCACCATCCGCCGCGAGGTGTTCAGCCGTCGCGGAGGCATGTATTTCGGCATCGCGCATTTGCTCGGTTATTGGGTGAGTTACCGCGAGCCGCTGTATCGCTTTGCCGATTTCAACGCCGGCTGGTACGCCAGTCGCAATGCCGCGTTTCAAAATGCGGTGAGCCGCGCCTCGGGTATTCCGCTGGCGCTTGATGGCGATCTGATCCGCTACGACTCGATCATGCCCGGCGGCACGGAACTGGCGGTGCGCACTCTGGGCAAGTCGCTGGGCATGCGCAATCCGACCATTCGCGATCAACTGGAGAAGGGCAAAACCCTGGAATTCGAAGAGACCAAGCTCTATCGACGGGTGTTCGAACTGGCGGAGCAAGCGGAGGGGAAAAAGCTTCCGCGTGCGGTGTTGCCGGGGATCGTGCTGCAGAGTCCGAAGATCACCCGCAAGCTCACGACGGCCTGGTTCGCCAAACGCGTGGATGAGCGCTACAAGCGCTGTATGGCCAGGGCGGGATAAAACACACAGACATAAAAAACCCGGCTGATGTACGCCGGGTTTCTCTGGGTTGTTGCGATGTCGCACTGCATTCAAGCGTTGCGAAGTTCGTTCAAGCGATCTGCGCCACCTTCGGCGACAGTGTTGCCCTGCAGGCGATCGGAGCCATCAGCGGCGACAGTGTTGCCCTGCAGACGATCGGAGCCATCAGCGGCGACAGTGTTGCCCTGCAGACGATCTGAACCATCGGCGGCGACAGTGTTGCCCTGCAGACGATCGGAGCCATCGGCGGCGACAGTGTTGCCCTGCAGACGATCGGAGCCATCGGCGGCGACAGTGTTGCCTTGCAGACGATCGGAGCCATCGGCGGCGACAGTGTTGCCCTGCAGACGATCGGAACCATCGGCGGCGACAGTGTTGCCCTGCAGGCGATCGGAGCCATCAGCGGCGACAGCGTTCTGGTACAGACGATCCGAGCCATCGGCGGCGATCATCGTGTGAGTCGGGGTAGCGGCGAAAGCGTTAACGGCGAAAACCGAGAAAGCGATGCTGAGAAGAGTCTGGCGTTTCATGATGGTGTGCTCCGGGGTGTTGTTGGTTGGTATGGAGCAGATGTTACGCCGCAGATTTTTTATGAGAACTTCATTGCCGTGATGGTGAACATCGATGCCGATGATGGTTGCTGTAAACCGCAGGTCAGAGCCTCACAGCACCTTTACCGCGCGCCCGATCGCCTGAATCGGCCCGGTTGGTTTGCCGATCGGCGAGCCGTTGGCACCCTCCAGCGTCAGCTCGAACAACTGGTTCGGTTGCAGCGGCGGTAACTTGTCCAGCGGCACCGATAATGCCTGCCCGGGTTTGACCAGCCCCAATGACACCGGCCCTTGCCAGCCATCGGCCTTGGTCCAGAACTCCAGCGCCTTGTCCGCCGGCACTTCGACCACGCCCAGCGGAATCAGCTGTATCTCCCGCGAATTGCTCGCCTGAATCACCCAGCCCGGGGCCTTGTCCTGCGGCGCGACCAGCACCACCAGATAACTCGGTTTCGGCGTGGTCTGGGTCACCAGGATCGAGCCCAGAATCAATGTGGCGGCCAATCCGGCCGCGCTCAAGCCACGCCAGAGCGGCAACAGATTCCACCATGAAGTTGAAGGTGCTTGCCGCGTCAGACGTCCGACACTGCGCTCAATGCGCCGCCACAACTGCGCCGACGGTTGTTGCGGTTCAGCCAGATCCGTCAGCTCCAGCAGACGCCGTTCCCAGGCGTCCACCGCCGCACGCAGCTCGGAATCGTCGGGCAAACGCCGTTGCACCTCGATGCGCTGCTCGAACGACAGCGTGCCGAGTACATATTCGCCGGCCAGTTCATCCCGTTCTTGCGCTGATTCGCTGGTCATCCCATGCACTCCCGCAAGGCATTGAGGCTGCGCTTGATCCACGCTTTGACGGTGCCCAGCGGCGTGTCGAGGCGCGCGGCAATCTGCGCGTGGCTGTAGCCGTCGACATAGGCGTGCAAGACGCAACTGCGCCGTTGGGGCTCCAGCTGTTCAAGGCAATGGTGGATGCGCGCCGCATGCGCATGGGCGTCCAAGCCGGCATCGTCCGCAGCGGTTTCGTCGGCCTCGCTGAACGGCGTTTCCCGGCCGTGATCACGCAGCAGATTCAGCGCCAGATGCCGGGTCACGCTGAACATCCAGCCACGTGCCGAACCGCGCGCCGGGTCGAATCCGGCTGCGCCGTTCCAGATCTTGATAAAGGCCTCATGAACAATGTCCTCCGCCAGCGCCGTATCGCGCACCAGGCGCTTGGCCACGCCGAGCAGGCGCGGGCCTTCCTGCACATACAAATCGCGCAGGGCCGAACGCTCGCCACGGGCACAGGCAGCGAGCCGGGCTTCGTAATCGAAAACGGATTCGGCTAAAGGCATGTCGTGCAATCTAGCTCACATTCCCCAAACATCCAGATTACACAGTTGTCACCTGTGGGAGCGAGCCTGCTCGCGAAGGCGCAGTGTCAGGCAACACATTCATATCTGACCCAGCAAATTCGCGAGCAGGCTCGCTCCCACATTGGATCTCGGTTAGTCCGGGAATCAGTTCGCCGCCCAGAAAATGTAATCGGCCTGATACTTCACCACTTCCTGCTTGCCCTTGTTCGCCGTCGTGCATTCACTGCCCGGCGCCACGCCGCCCTTGAGCGCGACACGCTGGATGTAACTCACGCCGCTCATCGCGCCTTTGCCCTCGGCCGGGTTGGCCTTGACCAGCTGATAGGGCAGGTTGCCCGGAGTCGACGGCGCCACGGCCAATTGCGTACCGGTGACTTTCGAACCGTCCTTGGCCTGCCAGGTGGCGGGTGGGCCGAAATAGGTGCCGACCTGCTTGCCACTGCGATCATTGAGCACCGCTTTCGGGCCGACGAACGTCCACTCGGTCTGCCCCGCCGCGTTGGGCTTGTCGCGGCACTCGTAGGTGATCTCGCCGACGCCGGTGGTTTCCATGGCGATCTTGTGACCGTCCGGAACTTTGATCGCGTCGGGGTAACTGCTTTGGGCGAAGGTTGTCGAGGACAGGGCGAGCAAACCGGTGAGGCCAATCAGCTGGGTGATGTTCATCAGTGTTATCTCCGAAAAGGGTAGACCGCTGACAGCCGAAGAGGGCTGTTATAAGGACTACCCGTGACGGAGACGTTTGGATGCAGTGCCTGAAAAATAAATTTCAAACCCGACAATAACCCCTGTGGGAGCGAGCCTGCTCGCGAAGGCGTCGGGTCAGCCAGCACTTATGTGACTGACACACCGTATTCGCGAGCAGGCTCGCTCCCACAGGGATTTTTGTCGGGCTTGAGGCCGGAGGCGTTCAGGAGTTCCTGGGTATAGGGGTGTTGCGGCGCGGCGAAAATCTCGCGTGACGAACCCTGCTCAACCACCTTGCCGTCCTTGATCACCATCAAGTCATGCGCCAGCGCATGCACCACCGCCAGATCATGGCTGATGAACAAATAGGTCAGCCCATGCCTGATCTGCAATTGCCGCAACAACTCCACCACCTGCTTCTGCACCGTGCGATCCAGCGCCGACGTCGGTTCATCGAGCAGAATCAGCGCTGGCTCCAGCACCAGTGCGCGTGCGATGGAGATGCGCTGGCGCTGGCCGCCGGAAAACTCGTGGGGATAACGATGGCGGCTCTGCGGATCGAGGCCGACTTCCTCCAGCACCCGGATCACCGCCGCCTCACGCTCGGCCTCGGTGCCGATGCCATGGGTCAGCAAGCCCTCGGCAATGATCTGCTGCACCGACATCCGTGGGCTGAGGCTGCCGAACGGATCCTGGAACACCACTTGAATCTGCCGCCGCAACGGTCGCATCAAACGCTGATTGAGCAGGCTCAATTGCTTGTTGCCGAAGCGGATATTGCCCTCCGATTCCACCAGGCGCAGGATCGCCTGACCCAGCGTCGACTTGCCCGAACCCGACTCGCCAACGATGCCCAAGGTCTTGCCGCGTTGCAGGGTGAAACTCACGCCATCCACGGCTTTGATGTAATCCTGCTGGCGACTGAACAACCCTTTGGGCAGCGGAAACCAGACTTTCAAATCATCGACCTCAAGCAGGTTGTGGTCGTACTCACTGGGCACTGGCGCGCCGCTCGGTTCCGCCTCGATCAGCAAGCGGCTGTAAGGATGCTGCGGCGCACCAAACAGCGTTTCGCAATCGGCCTGCTCAACAATCTCGCCATGGCGCATCACGCACACCCGTTGCGCGATGCGCCGCACCAGATTGAGGTCGTGGCTGATCAGCAACAGCGACATGCCCAGCCGTTGCTGCAACTCGATCAGCAACTCGAGAATTTTCTGCTGCACCGTCACATCCAGCGCTGTAGTCGGCTCATCGGCGATCAACAGTTCCGGTTCGTTGGCCAGCGCCATGGCGATCATCACCCGTTGCCGCTGACCGCCGGAAAGCTGATGCGGATAGGCTTTCAAACGCTGCAAAGGCTGACGAATGCCGACCAGCTCCAGCAGCTCCAGAGTCCGTTCGCGAGCGGCGCGGCCCTTGAGGCCTTTGTGAATTTCCAGCACTTCGCTGACCTGCTTTTCCACCGTGTGCAGCGGGTTCAGCGAAGTCATCGGCTCCTGGAAAATCATCGCAATGCGGTTGCCGCGCAAGCCGCGCATCTGCTGCTCACTGGCGTGCAGTAAATCCACGCCGTTGTAGCGGATCGCGCCGCTGCTGCTGACGTTCTTGCCCGGCAACAAGCGCAGGATCGAATGTGCGGTCACCGACTTGCCCGAGCCGGATTCACCGACCAGTGCCAGACATTCGCCACGGCGGATATCGAGGTTCAAACCGTGCACCACTGCCTGCCCGGCGAAGGCGACGCGCAGGTCGCGAATTTCAATCAGGTTGTCGTTCATCTCAACTCCGGGGATCGAATGCGTCACGGCAAGCCTCACCAATAAAAACCAATAACGACAGAATCAGCGCCAGGGCGAAAAACGCCGTCAGCCCCAGCCACGGCGCTTGCAGATTGCGCTTGGCTTGACCGATCAATTCGCCCAGCGATGCAGTACCCGCCGGCATGCCGAAGCCGAGAAAATCCAATGCGGTAAGGGTGGCGATGGCGCCGGTCAGAATGAATGGTAGGTAGGTGAGGGTGGAGGTCATCGCGTTGGGCAGGATGTGCCGGCACATCAGTTCGTTGTCGGTCAGGCCCAGTGCACGCGCGGCTTTGACGTACTCGAGATTGCGCCCCCGCAGGAACTCGGCGCGCACCACATCGACCAGCGCCAGCCAGGAAAACAGCGCCATGATCCCCAGCAGCCACCAGAAACTCGGCGAGACGAAGCCGGACAAAATGATCAGCAAATACAGCACCGGCAACCCTGACCAGATCTCCAGCACGCGCTGCCCGAGCAAGTCGACCCAACCGCCGTAATAACCCTGCAATGCCCCGGCGACGATGCCGATCAATGCACTGATAGCCGTGAGACTCAGCGCAAACAGAATCGAAATCCGCGTGCCGAAAATCACCCGCGCCAACACGTCGCGTGCCTGATCATCGGTGCCTAGCCAATTGCTCGATGACGGTGGACTCGGCGCCGGTTCGCTAAGGTCGTAATTGACCGTGTCGTAACTGAACGGGATCGGCGGAAACAACATCCAGCCGCCCTGATCCTCGATCAGTTTGTGCACGTAGCTGCTGGCGTAATCCGGCTGAAACGGCAGCTCGCCGCCGAAATCGGTTTCCAGATAGTCGCTGAGGATCGGGAAGTAGAAAGCGTCGTGATAACGGATCACCAGCGGCTTGTCGTTGGCGATCAGCTCACCGCCCAGACAAATCAGGCACAGACCGATAAACAGCCACAGCGACCAGCGCCCGCGCCGGTTGGCTTTGAACTGTGAAACGCGACGCTGACCCAGAGGAGAAAGTGTGAACATCAGGCAGTCCTCGCCGAGAAGTCGATGCGCGGGTCGAGCAGGGTGTAACAGAGGTCGCCGATCAGCTTGATCAGCAAACCGAAGAGGGTGAACAGAAACAGCGCGCCGAACACCACCGGATAGTCCCGCGACACTGCTGCTTCGTAGCTCATGCGGCCGAGGCCATCGAGGTTGAAGATGGTTTCGATCAGCAAGGAACCGGCGAAAAACACCTCGATCAGCGCCGACGGCACACCGGCCACCACCAACAACATGGCGTTGCGGAACACATGGCCGTAGAGCACGCGCCTCTCCGTCAGACCCTTGGCCCGCGCGGTGATCACGTACTGGCGGCTGATCTCGTTGAGGAAGCTGTTCTTGGTCAGGATCGTCAACGTGGCGAAGCCGCCAATCACCAGCGCCGTCACCGGCAACACCAGGTGCCAGAGGTAATCGCCAACCTTGCCCAACGTGCTGAGGCTGTCGAAGTTATCCGAGACCAGCCCTTGTACCGGAAACCAGTTGACGTAGCTGCCACCGGCAAACACCACGATCAACAGAATTGCGAAGAGGAACGCGGGCATCGCATAGCCGATGATGATTGCCGTGCTGCTCCAGACATCAAACGCGCTGCCGTTCTTGATCGCTTTGCGAATGCCCAGCGGGATCGAAATCAGGTAGGTGATCAACGTCGCCCACAAGCCCAGCGACAGCGACACCGGCAGCTTCTGCACGATCAGGTCGGTAACCTTGGCGCCGCGAAAGAAACTGTTACCCAGATCCAGTTGTGCGTAGTTTTTCAGCATCAGCCACAGGCGTTCGTGCATTGGTTTGTCGAAGCCGTAATGGTGTTTGATTTCCTCGATCAGCACCGGGTCGAGACCACGGCTGCTGCGGCCCGCGCCACCAATCGCGGCGACCTCGCCACCGCCGCCCATGCTGTGCCCGCCAAAGCCCTGCAAGCGGGCAATGGCTTGTTCCACCGGGCCGCCAGGCGCGGCCTGCACAATCAGAAAATTCACCACCAGAATGCACAGCAGCGTGGGGATGATCAGCAACAAACGTCGACTCAGATAACGCAGCATGTCACTGGCCCCCCGCAAGCTGGCTGTGCATCTGTTGCGTGGTCAGCGCCTGGGTCGACACCTCCCACCAGGTGTTGAGGCCTTCGTCGTACGCCGGTTGCACGGGCGGCATGCCAAAGCGGTTCTGATACACCGTCGGTGTGCCTTTGGAGTAGTAGTTGGGAATCATGTAGTAACCCCATTGCAGCACCCGGTCGAGGGCGCGGGCGTAATGCACCATGGCCTCGCGGGTATTGGCCTGGACCAGCCCGTCGATCAGTTGATCGACCGCCGGATTGGCCAGCACCATCGAGTTGGAACTGCCGACTTGTGTGGCACTTTGTGAGGCGTAGAGGCTGTACAGCTCGCGGCCGGGGGAAACGATCGGGTCGCCACTGCGCGGGAAACTGGTGACGATCATGTCGTAGTCGCGGGCGTTGAGGCGGTTGACGTACTGCGCCGAATCGATCCGCCGCAAATTGAGGGTGATGCCGATCTGCGCGAGGGTGCGTTTGAACGGCAACAGCATGCGGTCGAAAGCGCCCTGACCGTCGAGAAAAGTGAACTCCAGCGGCTCGCCGTCAGCGTTGACCAGACGATTGTGTTGCGGCGTCCAGCCGGCCTCGGCGAGCAACTTCAGCGCTTGCAGTTGTTTGTCGCGGATATAGCCGCTGCCATCGGTTTTCGGTGCTTCATACACCGTGGTGAAGACCTCGTCGGGGATCTGCCCGCGCAGCGGTTCGAGGATCTTCAATTCTTCGGCATCAGGGAGGGCGGTGGCGGCCATTTCACTTTTCGGCCAGAAGCTGTTCTGGCGCACGTAAAAGCCGCGCATCATCTGCTTGTTGGTCCACTCGAAATCCCACAGCAGGCTGATTGCCTGACGCACGCGGCGATCCTGAAAGATCGGGTTCTGCAGGTTGAACACGAAGCCCTGAGCGGCGGTGGGTTTGTCCGGAGCGAGGATCGACTGCTGCAAGCGTCCGTCACGCAACGCTGGGCTGTCGTAACCGACCACGTAACCGGACGAGGAAAACTCGCGGTTGTAGTCGAATGCACCGGCCTGCAGCAGTTGGCGGGCGACGTCGGTGTCGCCGTAGAAATTCACCGTGAGGGTGTCGAAGTTGTACATCCCGCGACTGACCGGCAGGTCCTTGCCCCACCAGTCCGGATCGCGTTGGAAGCTGATGCTGCGCCCGGCGTCGACCTTGCTCACCCGGTACGGGCCGCTGCCCAGCGGTGGCTCGAAACCGCCGCCATTGGCGAAGTCGCGGGTTTTCCACCAGTGTTCGGGGACGATGCGCATCGTCGCCAGATCCAGCGCGAGGGTGCGGTTGAGGTTGTTCTTGAAGGTGAAGCGCACCTGTCGTGGGCCTTCGATCAGCACATCCTGGACGTCGGCGTATTGCTGGCGATAGCTCAGGCTGCCCTTGGTCATCAACAGGTTGAAGGTGTAGCGCACGTCTTCGGCGGTGATCGGCGTACCGTCGGCGAAGCGTGCCTTTGGATTGAGGGTGAAACGCACCCAGAGTCCATCGGGATCGCGCTCGATCTGCTGCGCGACCAGTGCGTAAACGGTGTACGGCTCGTCGAGCGAACGAAACGCCAATGGCGAGTACACCCAGTCGTTGACCTGCACCACGGAAATGCCTTGATCGGCATATGGGCTGATGTAGTTGTACTGGCCGATCTCCATCGACGCGCGGCTGAGCGAACCGCCCTTGGACGCGTTGGGATCGACGAAATCGAAATGCTCGAAGTTCGCCGGATACTTCGGCGCCTCGCCGTATACCGTCAGCGCATAACTGCTGCCGGCCAGCGCATGTGCGGCATTGCACAGCAGCGTGCCGCCGAGCAGCAGAGCGGCCATGTTGCGCATGAATTTCATGAAGTTTTTCCTCTAAGCCCGAAAACTCACTAGCGGCGCTAAAAACTGTGGCGAGGGAGCTTGCTCCCGCTGGGCTGCGAAGCAGCCCCGGAAATCAGACTAACCCTGCAGATTTTTGTGAGTGCTGCGCACTCAAGCGGGAGCAAGCTCCCTCGCCACAAAGGTTTGCATTCACCCGGTTTTACGGTGTTTGTGCCTTAGAAGTGGTACGTCATGCGCGCAAACAACGTGCGGCCCAGCGGGTCGGTGTAGCGCGGGTCATAGCCGCTCTGGAAGTTGTAGGCCTGGTTGGAGAACGGCGGGTTGCGGTCGAACACGTTCTTCATCCCGGCATCGACATCCAGCACCTTATTGAAGGTGTAACCGGCCGACAGGTCCCACACCGAATACGACGCCACCCGCGCGTGGGTATCGCGGTCGTAATCGTTGTAGCCGGTGGTGAAGCGGTTGGTCAGTGCCGCCCGCGCCGCGCCGAAGGTCCAGCTGCCGGTGAGGTTGTGCTTCCAGCGCGCGATCACGCCGTCACCCTGAAAGTCGCCGACCTTGTCGGTGAACGGGCCTTTGATGGTGCTCTGGAAGTCGTACTCGTCAACGTAAGTGCCTTGCAGGCCCAGACCGAACTGACCGTACGGCGTGTTCGGGAAGCGATAGTCGAGCGACACATCGACACCGTTGGTTTCGACGATGCCGAGGTTGGCGTTGCCGGTGACGATGTAGTTGAGCGTGCCGTCGGCATTGCGCACGAAGCGATCCGGGTAGGAGCCGGCCTGATCAAACACGGTGGATTCCGGGAACGGCTGGATCTGGTTGGAAATGTGAATCCACCAGAAGTCCAGACCGACCGAGAGGTTGTTGATCGGCTGATAGACGAAGCCCAGCGTTACGTTGCGTGCCTTCTCCGGGGCCAGATCTTCGTTGCCGCCAATCTGGTTGAGGAACTGCTGACCGCAATCGCGGCCGCCGTTGCCGCCCGGTTGCACCACACCGCCGGTACACAGCACCGGGTCGTTGTAGTAACCCTGAGTGAAAGTGATGCTGCGCGGCGAATACAGCTCGTACAGCGACGGCGCACGGAAGCCTTCGCTGTAGGCGCCACGCACCACCAGCTCTTTCAACGGCTGATAACGGAACGAGTATTTCGGGTTGGTGGTGCTGCCGAAGTCGCTGTATTTGTCGTGACGCACGGCGGCGGACAGTTCGAGGCTGTCGAGCACCGGCACGTTGATTTCTGCGTAGGCGGCTTTGACGCTGCGGTCGCCTTCGACGCTGCCGGCCGGGTCGATACCGAGGCTCTGGATGTCGCCGGCAAACTGCTCGAAGTCCTGATGGAATTTCTCTTTGCGGTACTCGCCGCCCAACGCCAGACCAGACGGCCCGGCACCGAACCAGTCGCCGATCTCTCGGCTGATGCGTCCATCAAAACCGGCCACGCGGCCAACAGCGGTGGAGTAGGCGCCGTGGTACGCCGCGTCGTCGATGTACTGCTGACCGGCCGCCGACTGCGGGCCGAACGGGTTGAGCAGACCGCTGGCCAGACCGGCGATCATCGCCTGGTCGCTGACAAAGCCACTGGTGACGCTGGAGACGATTTTGTTCTGGTTATACGAGGCGCCGACGTTGTAATCCCAGCCGCCCACCAGACCATCGAAGCTCAGCAGGAAGCGCTGGCTGGTGTTCTGGTCTTTTGATTCACGCGGGCCGGCAGCGGTCTCGCGCCAGTTGACGTCGACCGGTTGCGTCGGGTCGAGGGCGAAATCGGTCGGCGCGGGGGTGATGCCGTTGCCCGGGTAGTAAGGCGACGAGGAATCCAGGCTCAGACCGGTGAGCGGAGCAGGGCCGATCGCCGTGGCGTTGTTATTGCGCGACCAGAAGTATTCGAGGTTGACGTTGTGATCGTCGCCAAGCTTGCCGGTGGTCTTGCCGAAGAACGAGGTTTTCTCGGTCTGTGGCACCAGGTCGATGAATTCACGGGTGCTGAAGCGGCACAAGCCGTCGCGGGCGATCAGGTTGGGGCCGTTGCAATTGCTGTTGGCCAACGGGTTGGTGGCGTTGCCGTTCTGGCTGTAGTTGCCGGGGAACGCGGTGCCGGAGGTCTGATCGAGACCGCGACCGGGGGCGTAGTCGGTGGCGAAGGAGCGGTCGTTGGCGTCGAGGTTCTGCTGCTTGTTGTAGTTGAACACGCCGAGGACGTTGAAGCGGTCTTCTTCCAGATCGCCGTAGCCCCAACTGGCGCTCATGTCTTTGGTTTGTCCGCCGCCGCTGTGGGTCGGGGTTTCGCCACCGAGGGTCAACTGGCCGTCGGTCAGGGATTTCTTGGTGATGAAGTTGATCACGCCGCCGATGGCGTCGGTGCCGTACAGGGCCGAGGCGCCGTCGCGCAGCACTTCCACGCGCTCGATGGCGGCAAACGGGATCATGTTCAGATCCACCGCGCCGCCGGCCGAGTTAGTCCCGGACAAGGCGTTGTTGGCCAGGCGTCGACCGTTGAGCAGCACCAGCGTCTTGTTCGCGCCGATGCCGCGCATGTCGGCGAACGAGGCGCCACCAGTGGCTGCGCCCACGGAGCCTGCACTGTTGTTGATCGACTGGCTGCCGGTGATGCGCTGCACCAGTTCGGCGGTGGTGGTCACGCCCTGTTTGCGCAGCTCATCGGCTTTGAGAATGGTGATCGGCACCGCCGTTTCCGCATCGACCCGGCGAATCGCCGAACCGGTCACTTCCACCCGTTGCAATTGCGTGGTCGGCGCAACCACCGCCGCAGCTGCCGGGACGTTAGCGTTGTCGTCCTCGGCCGCCTGCACGGTCCCGGCGCCCATCCCCATGGCCACCAGATACAGCGGAACAAAACGGTGACGAGAAATCGTTGCCACCAATGGTTTGAGCGTGAAGCGTGGAGTGTTCATCAGCATGGTTGTTTCCGACTTTATTAGACGTTATCGAATTGGCCTTGTGAGCCCCTCATTGCTCCGCTTTCGGTGATACCGCGTGCGGAAAACCACTTTCTTCAAGCAAGCCGATCCCCTCCGAAGACGCGTGGCGTTTTTTCGGTCGGCCGATTGCGACGGGATTTGGTCAGCGGTGCCGGACGCGTGTTTTCAGTACGCGGCCGGCACCGCACTCAGTGGGTGGTCATCACCGAAATCTTGGTAATGCCCGAGCGTTCGATAGACGCCATGGCCTTGGCGACCTGGCCGTAGTTGACGGCGGAGTCGGCTTGCAGCTGCACGCGCACTTCGCTGTCCTTGGCCTTGACCTCCTTGAGGCTGGCTTCCAGGGATTCCGGCGCCAGTTCGGTTTTCGCCAGATAGAACTTGCCGTCCTGATCGACGCTGACCACCACCGGGTCTTTCTTCTCGGCGGGGGCGACGGCGTCGGTTTTCGGCAGGTTCACTTTGATTGCGTTGGTCATCAGCGGCGCGGTGACGATGAACACCACCAGCAGCACGAGCATCACGTCGACCAGTGGCGTGACGTTCATTTCGCTGAGCACTTCATCGCTGTCTTGAGTGGAAAAGGACATCAGCTGGCCTCCCGCACGGCGGCTGTGGTTTTGCTGGCGATGGCCTGACGGCTGATGGAAAACGCACTGCGCGAGGCGAGGGCGTCGAAGTCATGGGCGAAGTCATCCATGTCTGCCGAGGCGAGCTTCAAGCGGCGCAGGAAGAAGTTGTAAATCAGCACCGCCGGCACCGCGACGGCGATACCCACGCCAGTGGCGATCAGCGCGTGACCGATCGGCCCAGCCACCGCTTCCAGGCTGGCCGAGCCGGTTTCGCCGATGCTTTTCAGCGCTTCCATGATTCCCCACACGGTGCCGAACAGGCCAATGAACGGCGCGGTGCTGCCGATACTGGCGAGGATCGCCTGGCCGTTTTCCAGCGAGCGGCGTTCTTTCTGGATCTGCTGGCGCAGGTTGCGTTCCAGGCGATCCGAGCGATTGATGGTGTGCGCCAATTGCTGGGTGGTGCGCGGCGAATCTTCTACCAGCAACGCCTCGAAACCGCTGCTGGCGATGCGCGCCAGCGAGCCCGGATACTGGCTGGCGTGTTCGGCGGCGGTGAGCAGATCCGGCGCGCCCCAGAAGGCTTTGCTGAACTGTTTGTTCTGCGCTTTCTGCCGCAGGTACTGCGCCGACTTGACCAGCAGGATCGCCCAGCTGACCACGGAAAACAGCACCAGACCCCAGAGGACACCGGGGACAATCATCGAAGACAAATCGTTCATGGTTACACCTCGCTTGCGTTATTCGGTTGTGCGTTGATTGAGCGTTCGGTTATTGCGGCAATTTGAAATCGATGGTCTGGGTGGCGAAGCCGTCGATCGGCGTGTCACCGCGTTTGGCTGGAATGAATTTCCAGTTCTTCACCGCCGCGACGGCAGCGTCATCCAGTTGCGGCTTGCCGCTGGATTTGGTCACCGTCACCGTGCCGGCGCGACCATTGGCGAGCACCTGAATGCGCAGCACCACGCTGCCTTCCCAGTTGCGTCGCAGCGCCAGCGACGGGTATTCCGGCGGCGGGTTGCCGAGGCTGGCGAGGCCGGAAACGGCTGCCGATTCCTTGACCGGAGCGGGTGCGGCGGCGGGGGCCGGTGGCGCGCTCGGTGTGGTCGGCGCCGCAGGAGCGGCCGGTTGTGCCGGGGCGGGTGGCGCTTTCGGCGGCTCGACCTTTTTCACTGGTTTCGGCTTCTCGACCGGTTTCGGTTTTTCGATCGGCTTGGGTTTCTCCACCGGTTTCGGCGGTGGCTTGACCGCGTCCTCGTCTTCCACCGGCTGCTCCGGTTCGGGAGGCGGTGGTGGCGGAGGAGGCGGTGGTGGTTCCGGGGTGGGCGGTGCCGGTGGCGTCGGGCTGGTCAGTTCGACGGTCATTTCCGGAATCTGCGGCGGCGTTGGCAATGGCTCTGTCTTGGACTGCTGGAGAAACCACCAGGCGCCGCCATGTATCAGCGCCGACACCGCCACCAGCAAGACCATCTGCTGTCTATTCAGACCACCGGGTTGCGAGGTATTGGCTTTAAAGGCCGGCCTGCCCGAAACCGGCGGGATCGGCGCTTCCCGTAACGGCCCCGGCAGGGTTCTGTGCTTTACCGCGTCGTTCATTAAAGCTCCCTCGGGTTGATGAAGGGCAATAAGGTGCCGTCCGAACATCCAGAGGATGTTCGAGTGGGTGGGTGCAACTTTCTTCAAGGTGTGCAGAAGCCGATAGTTCAACTATCCAGTTAACAAGGCTTGTGCAAACTTACTGGCTTAGCGCCATCGACTTTGGGTGTTCATTGGCCATTCCCTGGTTGTTCTTCTTTTACGTGAGCGCACTGTCGGTGTCTCATGCTTGTTACATATAGCAACGGTTGTGCCAGATATTGCCGAAATGTAGAGCGCTTATTTCATGAGTGTTACCCATGTCGCATTTATATAAGTTTTGCCTTTGTCATGATTTTTCTTTGGCGCGCGGATTCCCGTTACTCCGGTTAGCGGAGTTTTTTCAGAGGCGAGTCAGGCTCTACGCGCTATCACGCTGATCGGCGGGATAGAGCGGCGGCTTGGCTGGCGGCCGGGGCACTTGCTGGTGCGCGGCGGACTGATTTGGTGCGGGTCAATGTTTTAGCGGGTCACGGCGTATGTTCCTTATTCTTGTTTAAATGAAATCAATGTTTGCAGTGCTGAAGAGTTCAAGTCACTGGAGCTGTTTTGGTGCACTTGCAGAGTCGCTGAAAGTTATTGTCCGACAATCCCGCCTGCGCTCATTTAATGCGGCGTTTGTGCAATAACTTTTCGAGTTGTATTTAAAAAATAAATAGCACGCCATTGTCGGCGAAGAGGTCATCGCCAATCACGGTATGCGCTCATGAAGTCAGGTAATAAAGTAAAAGTGCTGGCCGCCGGGACTGTTCGAATGAACTCGGCGTTGTGGATAAACAAACAGGCAAAGAATGATGCGGCAGAGCGTTTGAAGATTCACGCGGTGAACTCCTTGTTGCCAGCTCGGATACGCGAACTTTTGATTCGGTATCGCACCTTACAAGAACGCGGATAGCGTTCGATGATTGCTTTTGGTGCGGGATGGGCACCGCCAGCGCTGTTTTGCGAGGTTTGAATTCGCAAGTCGCGAGAGCATGGGAAAACCGTGCCAAAACCGATACAACAGCCAAATGAATTGCCACTGTGGCGAGGGAGCTTGCTCCCGCTGGGCTGCGACGCAGACCCAAACCCGGTAAATGCACTACAACTGATACACCGCAGTCTCTGATTTTATGACTGCTGCGCAGCCAAGCGGGAGCAAGCCCTCGCCACAGGGGATAAGTAATCATTAGAAGGGGAAGTCATGTATCAGCTCTACGGACATCGCAATTCAGGTGCAGCCGCCATCGAAGCGGCACTGGAACTGTGCCAGATCGCTTACCGCTTCATTGATATCGAAGCCAGCACCGAAGCCGCCGAGGCGCTGGCCCAGCTCAATCCACTGAAGCAGATACCGACCTTGCAACTGCCCGACGGCAGTGCCATCACCGAGAGCGCGGCGATCCTGATTCATCTGGGCCTGACGTTTCCCAGGTCGGGCCTGCTGCCTGCCAAGGCCGATGATCGCGACCAGGCCATTCGCGGTCTGGTCTACATCGTCAGCAATTGCTACGCGGCGATCGGCGTCATCGATTATCCGGAGCGCTGGCTGCTGATGCCCGACGACGCCTCGCGGCAGAATCTGATCGGCGGCGCGCGCGCGCGTTTGCACTGGAGTTGGGAGGTGTTTGCCGACCAGTTTTCCGCCGAGCTGTATCTGGATGACGAGACGCCGGGGGCGCTGGATGTGCTGGCGGCGGTGGTGACACGCTGGGCCGGCAGCCGTGAGCATTTGCGCCAGGCGCGACCGGGGTTTTATGCGTGGTTGCAGCGGATTGACCGGCATCCGGTGCTGGCGCCGGTGTTCGCCCGGCATTGGCCTTCTTGAACACACCGCAGATTCAAATGTAGGAGTGAGCCTGCTCGCGATAGCGGTCTGTCAGCTAAAAATAAGGTGACTGACAGAATGCTATCGCGAGCAGGCTCACTCCTACAGGGCGGCGGCTTCGGGATTTATTCCCCGCGGATGTACTGCTCCAGCTGCTTGATCAGCTCCGCCTGTTCGGCAATCGCTTCCTTGACCAGGTCACCGATCGACAGCAAGCCAATCAACTTGCCGTTCTCCACCACCGGCAAGTGCCGCAGGCGTTTGTCCGACATGATGCCCAGGCACGTGTCGACGGTTTGGTGAGTGTCGACGGTGATCACGTTCGCCACCATGATGTCGCGCACCGGCGTGCCCACGGATGAGCGGCCATGCAGCACCAGTTTGCGCGCGTAGTCCCGTTCGCTGATGATGCCGACCACTTTTTCGTCTTCGACCACCAGCAAGGCGCCGACGTTTTTCTCGGCCATCTTCATCAGTGCTTCGAGCACCATGTGATCAGGTTTGATCTGGTGCACTTCCTGATTTTTCTGATCTTTGAGCTTGAGCAGCTGGGCGACGGTCTTCATGGTGGTTACTCAGGTGTTGTCGTTGTTATTCAAGCATCGTAGACGCAAGCGCGCAGGGCAAGGTGGCAAAGCGGCAGATAACACGCAAAAAACGTCATTTGCCGAAAAAACACCCCATCAGCCTGTGAAAGATGACCCTGTGGCGAGGGAGCTTGCTCCCGCTCGGGGGCGAAGCACCCGCAGACGCGGCAGGCACAGTGTGTCTGGAGAAATGGGGTGGCAGGGTTTGGGTCTGCTGCGCAGCCCAGCGGGAGCAAGCTCCCTCACCACAGGGGATGGGGTTATCTCAGGAAGGGCAGCGTAGAATGCCCCTCTGTTTCAATTCCTGAGGTTGCAGTGGTGGATTTACCGCAGGGCTTCGTCCTGACCCGGCATTGGCGCGACACAGCGGCCGGCACCGAAGTCGAGTTCTGGCTGGCGACCGACGCCGGGCCGCGCCGTGTGCGCCTGCCGCATCAGCCGTCGGTGGCGTTTATCCCCGCCGAGCAGCGCGAAGCGGCCGAACGCCTGCTGCACGATGAAAAGAACGTCGAACTGCGCTCATTGGCCCTGCAGGATTTCGAGCATCGCCCGGTGCTCGGTCTGTATTGCCAGCAACACGGCCAGTTGATGCGCCTGGAAACCGCGCTCAACCGCAACGGGGTCGACGTCTTCGAAGCCGACGTGCGCCCGCCGGAGCGCTATCTGATGGAGCGCTTTATCACCGCGCCGGTGCGGTTCAGCGGCACGCCCGATGCCGACGGCGTGTTGCTCAACGCCCAGCTCAAACCTGACCCGGATTACCGACCGAAGCTGCGCCTGGTCTCGCTGGACATCGAAACCACCGAAACCGGCGAGCTGTATTCCATCGCCCTCGAAGGCTGTGGTGAGCGTCAGGTGTACATGCTCGGCGCGCCGAATGGCGACGACAGCATCGTCGATTTCGACCTTGAATATTGCGATTCGCGCACCGTCATCCTGAAGAAACTCAACGACTGGTTCGCGCGCCACGACCCTGACGCGATCATCGGCTGGAACGTCGTGCAGTTCGATCTGCGCATCCTCCACGAACACGCGCGGCGCTTGGGTGTGCCGCTGAAGATCGGCCGTGGCGGCGAAGAGATGCAATGGCGCGAGCATGGCAGCCGCAATCACTACTTCGCCTCGGCGGCGGGGCGGCTGATCATCGATGGCATCGAATCGCTGCGTTCGGCGACCTGGAGCTTCCCGTCTTTCAGTCTGGAAAACGTCGCCCAGACGTTGCTCGGCGAAGGCAAGTCGATCGACAACCCGTACCAGCGCATGGACGAAATCAACCGCATGTTCGCCGAGGACAAACCGGCGCTGGCCAAGTACAACCTCAAGGACTGCGAACTGGTCACACGGATCTTCGCCAAGACTGAATTGCTGACCTTTTTGCTCGAACGCGCCAGCGTTACCGGATTGCCGGCCGACCGCAGCGGTGGTTCGGTGGCGGCGTTCACGCATTTGTATATGCCGTTGATGCACCGCCAGGGTTTCGTTGCGCCGAACCTCGGCACCAACCCGCCACAAGCCAGCCCCGGCGGTTTTGTCATGGACTCGCAACCGGGGCTTTACGAATCGGTGCTGGTGCTCGATTACAAGAGTCTGTATCCGTCGATCATCCGCACCTTTCTGATCGACCCGGTGGGGTTGATCGAAGGTTTGCAGCACCCGGACGATGCCGATTCGGTGCCGGGTTTCCGTGGTGCGCGGTTCTCGCGCACCCGGCATTGCCTGCCGGCGATCGTCTCGCGTGTCGCCGAGGGGCGGGAGACTGCCAAACGCGAGCACAACGCGCCGTTGTCGCAGGCGCTGAAGATCATCATGAACGCCTTCTACGGCGTGCTCGGCTCCAGCGGCTGCCGCTTCTTCGATACGCGGCTGGCGTCATCGATCACCCTGCGCGGTCACGAGATCATGCTGCGCACACGCAAGCTGATCGAAGAGCAGGGCCACGCGGTAATCTACGGCGACACCGACTCGACCTTCGTCTGGCTGCGTCGCCCGCACGGGCAGGAGGAGGCGGCGAATATCGGTCAGGCGCTGGTCAAGCACGTCAACGATTGGTGGCGTGCGCATGTGCGGGATGAATATGGCCTGGAAAGCGCCCTCGAACTGCAATTCGAAATTCACTACAAACGCTTCCTGATGCCGACCATTCGCGGTGCGGAGGAGGGCAGCAAGAAACGCTACGCCGGCCTCGTCACCCGCGCCGACGGCACTGATGAAATGGTCTACAAAGGCCTGGAAACCGTGCGCACCGACTGGTCGCTGCTGGCGCGGCAATTCCAGCAGGAACTTTACGAGCGGATTTTCCAGCGCAAGCCCTACCAGGATTACGTGCGCGACTACGTGCGCAAAACCCTCGCCGGCGAATTCGACGATCGTCTGGTCTACCGCAAACGCCTGCGCCGCACCCTCGACGATTACGAACGCAACGTACCGCCCCACGTGCGTGCGGCGCGCCTGGCCGACGATTACAACGCGCAACACGGGCGTCCACGGCAATACCAGAACGGTGGCTGGATCAGCTACGTCATCACCCTGGCAGGTCCCGAACCGCTGGAAGTGCGCCGCGCCGCCATCGATTACGACCACTACATCACCCGGCAACTGCAACCCGTAGCGGATGCGATTCTGCCGTTTGTCGACGACGATTTCTCAACCCTGATCGGGGGGCAGCTGGGCCTGTTTTGAGTCGAGCAGTTGTAGCGTCCATTCATCAAGAATGCCGTGGAAGTAGCGCTCCAGTGCTTGATTAAACAGGCTGTCTTCATCGGCGAACTGGGCGAACAGGGTCATCGAGGAATGAAATTTCAGGTCATCGGGATGGCCGAAAATCTCCGCGATCGAACGCTGACGCACCTTCAGCACTAACTGCGTGCACGTACGCAGGCGCGCGCCGAGCAGTTCGTGAGCCAGGTACGCCCGGGCTTCCTCGGCCGAACCGATGGCAAAGCGCCGGGACATTTCACTGCCGCCCAGGCCGGCGAACTGCGGGAAGACAAACCACATCCAGTGGCTGCGCTTGCGGCCCTCATCGAGTTCGCGTTGCACGCGCTCGAACACTGGATCCTGAGCCTGGATAAAACGTTGCAGGTTGAACGGGTCGTACTGATCTGTGCTTCTCATCGCGAAGCCCTCGCCAGTCGGCGGCTCAGACCATGGCCAGCCGCTGCTTGCGTTGTGGCGCTTGAAACACTTGGTCCAGCGCCGCCAGATCCCCGGCCTCCAGTTGCAGTTGCGCGGCGTGTGCATTGAGTTGCACGTGTTCCGGTCGCACAGCCTTGGGAATCGCAATCACACCATCCTGACGCAGAATCCACGCCAGCGAAACCTGTGCGGGGGTTACGCCGTGACGAGCGGCAATGTCTTGCAACACCGGCTCGGCGAGCATGGCGCCACCCTGGCCAATCGGACAGTAGGCCATCAGCGGCATGCGCTGATGTTGGCACCACGGCAGCAGGTCGAATTCGATGCCGCGCTCTTCGAGGTTGTAGAGCACCTGATTGGTCGCGCAGGCTGAACTCGACAGTTCTTCGAGATCGTCGACATCGAAATTCGACACGCCCCATCGGCCGATCTTGCCATCCTCGCGCAGGCGTTCGAAAGCTTCGACGGTTTCCTCCAGCGGATACTGGCCGCGCCAATGCAGCAGATAGAGGTCGATGTAATCGGTGCCGAGCCGCCGCAGACTGCGCTCGCAGGCCTGCGGGATGCCAGTGCGGCTGGCGTTGTGCGGGTAGACCTTGCTGACCAGAAACACCTGATCGCGAATGCCGGCAATGGCTTCGCCAACCACGGTTTCGGCACCGCCCTCGGCGTACATTTCGGCGCTGTCGATCAGAGTCATGCCCAACTCGATACCCGTGCGCAGCGCCGCTACTTCTCGTTTGTGCGCTGAGCGGTCTTCGCCCATGCGCCAGGTGCCCTGACCGATGACGGGAACCTGGACGCCGGCCAATTCGAGGGTACGCATGCAAACCTCCTTGCTGAATGTGTCGATACCTTTTAGTGGGCAGCAGGATAGCGCAGGGGTTCCGAAAGAAGGCAGGCCGGCGTGCAGACGAACCTGTGGCGAGGGAGCTTGCTCCCGCTGGACTGCGCAGCAGGCCCCCGCGTTTTCAACTGAATGAAAAGCGCGGGCCACTGCGTGACCCAGCGAGAGCAAGCTCCCTCGCCACAATGTTGGGTGGTGGCAGGTTATTTCGCGGAGAACTTCAACACCACGCTGTGGCTGTAAGTCTGCCCCGGATCAAGCCGAGTACTCGGGAAGTCCGGCTGATTCGGCGAGTCCGGATAGTGCTGAGTCTCCAGGGTAAACGCGCCCCAGTGCGGATAGACCTTGCCACCCTTGCCCTTGACCGTGCCGTCGAGGAAGTTGCTGGTGTAGAACTGCACGCCCGGCTCCGTGGTGAACAGCTGCAGCACACGACCGGACTGCGGATCACTGACCTCAGTAGCAACTTTGCCGATATCACCCTGGGTATCCAGCGCCCAGTTGAAATCGAAGCCACCCTGTTTCGGTTCGGCAAATTTCAACTGCGGATGATCCGCCTTGATGTGCGTGCCGATCGCAGTGGGTTTGGTGAAGTCCATCGGCGTGCCGGCCACGGGCGCCAGTTCGCCGGTCGGGATCAGTTTGGCGGTGACCGGGGTGTAATGGCTGGCGTGCAGGGTGGCGACCTGTTTGAGAATGTCGCCATTGCCGGCGCCGGCGAGGTTGAAGTAGCTGTGGTTGGTCAGGTTGAGCACGGTCGGTTTGTCGGTGCTGGCCTTGTAGTCGATGCGCAACTCGTTGTTGTCGGTCAGGCGATAGGTCACCTCGGTGGTGAGGTTGCCGGGAAAGCCCATTTCACCGTCCGCCGACAGATAGGTCAGGGTCACGCCGACGGAATCCTTGTCCTTGGTTTCCTGGGCTTTCCAGACCTTCTTGTCGAAGCCCTGAGTTCCGCCATGTAGCGCATTGGTCTTGTCGTTCTGCGGCACTTGATAGCGCTTGCCGTCGAGTTCGAAGGCGCCGTCGGCGAGGCGATTGCCGAAGCGGCCGATGGTTGCGCCGAAGTAGGCGGTGCCTTTCTGGTAACCCTGTACATCATCGAAGCCGAGCACGACGTCGTCGAACTTGCCGTGCTTGTCGGCGACTTTCAGCGATTGCAGGGTCGCGCCGTAGGTGATGACGGTGGCTTGCATGCCGTGGCTGTTGCGCAGGATGTATTGCTCGACGGGCGTGCCGTCATTGGTTTTGCCGAAGGCTTTGTGTTCGGCGCTAAGGCCGGCCGCGTTGGCGGAGAGCGTGGCGATCATCAGGGACAGTCCGAGGCCGGAGAGCAGGTGACGGGATTGAAGCATGGTTGACCTTCCTTTTTGTTGTTGTTTTCAAAATGGCGCCGATGCCGTGTAGGAGCTGCCGCAGGCTGCGATCTGTTGATCTTGCTTCTAAACCCCAACGTCAAAAGATCGCAGCCTGCGGCAGCTCCTACAGGATGACTAGTCATGCTATTTGTGTGAGTAGTGAAAATTTATAGCTGATTAATCGTTTATTTCAACAATAAAGACTGACTAATTGGTTGGGCAGGCATTGCCGAAGGTCGGCTGGTCGTGCGCACCACTGCACTTTTTCGCAATCGGCGGCTCTATCCATGGCCAGGATGCGGTGACTCCCGCCGCACAGGAATGTGCCTGTTCGAGATTTCATGCCGAGAGCTTTTGCCCTGATCGCTGCTTTTTTCCGTCGCCCGTGCCTGTTGCTGGCGTGTTTGTCGTCGCTGCTGTTCAGCGGTTGCACTCACCAGGACGGCAATGGTTTCTTCAATCAGATGCGTGAGGGGCAGCCGCAGGAATTTTTGCAGACCAGCGTCGACCGCATGGCCACGTTGGCGATGCGCGACAACCTCAACAGCCTTTATCGCTTGATGGGCAAGCTGTACTTGCGCAACCCCGAAGAGCTGCGCAAATCGGGGTTCCTCAACATCAACACGGCGGTGAAACAGGTGCGCCTGGCCATCGAGCAGCAACAGCCGTTGCCGGTGCTTGGCGGTCGCAAGGATCTGGCCGCACTCAGTTATGCGATGAGTCCGGAATTTCTCGGTGACCGCGTTGGCGCGTTCATCTATGCGATCGGCAGCATGCTGGTGACCGCCCACGGCAATCGCACCGAGTTCTACATGACTGACGCGATCAACCCGACGTTCGTGCATAACTCGGCGCGCAACATTGAGAAGGCCATGTGGATTCTGTCGCAGCGGCAGAACAAGGAGGGCCAGCCGTTGTTGTTCTCCAACGAGATTTCGGAGGAGGGCAGCAACCTGAGTTTCGCCACCGAATTCAGCAAAATCGTCGCACGCCTGGATTTGCTCACGCAGATGCTTGATGAGCGTTACCGGCGGATCGGCCTTAACTACGCACAGAGTTTGTTGTTCCTGAATTTCTTGCCCGTGCAGTAAAGCTGCTGGGCTGTACCGAAACCGTAAAACAGCGCAACCCGTGTAGGAGCTGCCGAAGGCTGCGATCTTTTGATCTTGCTGTTTATAAGGTCAAAAGATCGCAGCCTTCGGCAGCTCCTACAGGAATTCAGTGTTGTGTCAGTCCTTACAGTGTGGGTGGCGTGGCAGCGGGATAAGTTGTATACAATCACCCGCCATAGTTGAGTCAAAAGGAGCCGCACCCGTCATGACTGACCCCGCCAGCGCCGATTTCAGCCGCGTCGACCGCACCGCCCGTGCGGACAAACTGCCCTATGCCGCGTTGCTGGCGTTCGCCATGACCGGGTTCATCGCCATCCTCACCGAAACCCTGCCCGCCGGGCTGCTGCCGCAAATCGGTGCCGGGCTCAACGTTAGCGAAGTGTTCGCCGGGCAACTGGTGACGCTGTATGCGCTGGGTTCGATTGTCGCGGCGATCCCGCTGACTGTCGCCACGCGCGGCTGGCCGCGGCGGCGGGTATTGTTGATGACGGTCGGCGGGTTTCTGTTGTTCAACACCGTCACCACGTTCTCCAGTCATTACGGCCTGACCCTGGCTTCGCGGTTTCTCGCCGGGATGGCGGCGGGGCTGTCGTGGGGGATCATGGCCGGTTATGCGCGCGGCATCGTGCCAGTGCATCAACAGGGGCGGGCGCTGGCGATTGCCATGCTCGGCACCCCGGTGGCGCTGTCGCTGGGCACGCCGGCGGGCACGTGGCTGGGCAATCTGATTGGCTGGCGTGCGTCGTTCGGGATCATGTCGGCGCTGGCTCTGGTGCTGGCCGCGTGGATCGTGATCGCGGTGCCCGATCGTCCGGGGCAGGCCAGTGACGAGCGTCTGCCGCTGCTCGAATCAATGCGCCTTCCGGGTGTGCGACCGGTGTTGTTCGTGGTGCTGGCGTGGATGCTCGGGCACAACATTCTCTATACCTATATCTCACCGTTTCTGATGCAGGCTGGTCTCGCTGATCGGGTTGATCTGGTGCTGTTGGTGTTTGGCCTGTGTTCACTGGGCGGGATCTGGATCATCGGCCTGCTGGTGGATCGCTGGTTGCGCTGGCTGACATTGATCAGCCTCGCGGTGTTTGCCTTGACAGCGCTGGTGTTGGCGCTGGCTGCACCGTCGCCGCTGATCATTTATGCCTGCATGGCGGTGTGGGGTTTGTCGTTCGGCGGCTCGGCCACCTTACTGCTGACCTCGGCAGCGGATTCGGCCGGCGAGCATGTCGATGTGGTGCAGGCGATGCTCACTACTTCGTGGAACGTAGCGATTGCCGGCGGTGGCTTGTTTGGCGGGTTGTTGCTGGATCGGGCCGGGGCGATGTCGTTTCCGTGGGCACTGCTGATTCTGACCCTCATCGCGCTGGCCACTGTGTGGATCAACAAAACCCATAGCTTTAAACCGGGTCGGCGAGTGCACTGATCTAGGGCCCACCAAAAATCCCCTGTAGGAGTGAGCCTGCTCGCGATAGCGGTCTATCAGTGACGAACTCAGTGACTGGAACACCGCTATCGCGAGCAGGCTCACTCCTACAGGAAAGCGATGCTGAGTTTGATATGGCATAACGATAGACCGCATCGATATATGTGGTTATAAGAAAAATCGCTATGCTGCGGGCCAGATTTTTCCTGTCGTTTTTCTGGACGGTTTATGGAATTGGCAAATTTCGGCCTGGTGATTGCCGGGCTGGTGGTGGGTTTTATTGTCGGCATGACCGGTGTCGGCGGTGGTTCGTTGATGACGCCGATCCTGCTGTGGTTCGGTATCAACCCGGCAACGGCGGTGGGCACTGACCTGCTGTACGCCGCCATTACCAAATCCAGTGGCGTGCTCGTTCACCGCAAGAACAAGAACATCGACTGGGCCATCACCGGCTGGCTGACCCTCGGCAGCGTGCCTGCGGTGGCCATGACACTGTGGTTCCTCAGCACTCTGCACACCGCGCCGGACGCGATGAACGCCATCATCAAGCAGGCGCTGGGTTTCGTCCTGTTCGCCACGGCGCTGGCGATCTTCTTCAAGAAACGCTTGCTCGACTTCGCCCACAAGCGCGCTGGCGGCAATTACAACCCGAGCGGTTCACGGCTGAACGTAATGACCGTCATCACCGGGCTGATCCTCGGCACCATGGTCGCCCTGACCTCGATCGGTGCGGGCGCCCTCGGTACTGTCGCGCTGTTCATCCTTTATCCGCTGCTGCCGACCCGTCGCCTGGTGGGCACCGAAATCGCCCACGCTGTACCGCTGACACTGGTTGCAGGTCTTGGCCACGCGAGCATGGGCAATATGGATTGGGGCGTGCTGGGCTTCTTGTTGGTCGGTTCGCTGCCAGGCATCTGGCTCGGCAGCCACCTGACCGGACGCATCTCCGACGAAGTGCTGCGCCCGTGCCTGGCGACGATGCTGGTGCTGATCGGTTACAAACTGGCGTTCTGATCGGCCTCAATTGCCGGACTGGAACAAAAAACTGTGGCGAGGGAGCTTGCTCCCGCTGGGCTGCGAAGCGGCCCCAATCCCGGTAGATGCACTCCTCGGGACAATCGAGGTTGCCGGGTTTGCGACTGCTGCGCAGCCGAGCGGGAGCAAGCTCCCTCGCCACAAAGGTCAGCGCTGAATGATGTATTTCATCACCGTCACCGGTAACTCTTCGTACACCAGCTCTTCAACCACTTCCCAACCCAGCCGTGCATACAGCGACTGCGACGTGTCGGTGTATAGATACAACTCAGGCACCCCCAGCGCCGCCGCTTCTGCAACCACCCGATTAACCAGTTGCGAAGCGATCCCGCGACCACGTTCCTCAGCCTTCACATAAACGCCAGCCAGCCATGGCGTCAGGTTCGGTCGCAGCTTCAGGTCGTTTTCGATCAGCAGCGCGCCGCCCAGCAAACGTGAACCTTCAAGTGCCACCACTACACTGGGAATCGCACCTTTGCCGCAGGAGGCGCGCATGTGTTCGATGCGATGTTCGACGGTTTGCCCGGGACGAAACTCGCCCCATTCCTTGAAGTTGAGTGTGGCCAGTTCTTCAATCAATTCGGGGTGATCGCACAGGTAATCAATGTGCATGCGGGTGAACTCCATTTCATGGGCAGAACCGCCACCCTAATGCGCTCATAAAAGGTAATCAAATCCGGGTTGCGATCACTTCGGCGATGTTGCGCAATGTCGTGCCTGTCCTAAGCTTCTAACAGGCGACACCTATTTGCCGGGTTGCCCCGGAACAATCGCCACGATGCGCAATCAGTAGTGCGTGGATATCAAAAGGAGATGCGCATGCTCATCAGGTCATTGACCCTGACACTCTTGCTGGCGATTGCCGGCCCCTTGTTCGCCGCTGACAACGATTCGCCCATCGCCGGGGACATGGGCCGCGCCCGTCCGCTGATCGTGATCGCACAAAGCACCGTTGACCCCGTGTGGGTCGCCCTGAAAAAGTCGCTGGAAGACCCCGTGAACAAAAAGGGCGTGACCGATCGCAATATCAAGGTCTACACCATCCTCAACATGGCCGGCCAACTCGACGGCAAGGACATGGGCCAGCAAGACACCATGGCGCTGCTACGCTCGCTGAAGCTCGGCGCCGGGGCCTATCCGAAAGTGTTCCTGGTGGGCAAGGACGGCGAGACCAAACTCTCGGCGTCGGGGGATGAAGCGAAGTCGGTGGATTTGAAGAAGATTTTCGACACCATCGATGCCATGCCGATGGCTGAGAAGGAAGCAGCCGCTGCCGCCGCCGCTCAGGCCCCGGCCGCCGCCGAGCCTGAACCGGCCAAAGGGGCGAAGGGCGCCAAGCCGACCAAGCCTGCAAAACCGACCAAGCCGCCGGAAATGCCGGATGATTGATGGCATGGCCTGAATCAAAAAAATGGGCGACCTCAGCAGGTCGCCCATTTTTTATTGCCCGCGAAAAGATCGCAGCCTTCGGCAGCTCCTACGTAGATCTCATGTAGGAGCTGCCGAAGGCTGCGATCTTTTGATTTTCAGTCAGCGACAGCACTGAGGATTTTGTGGGCGACCTTCACCCGCTCAGGAATCGGGAAGTTCTTGTTGGCCATGATCACGATGCCAATATCCTTGCTCGGCACAAACGCCACGTAAGCCCCGAAGCCACCCGTCGAGCCGGTCTTGTTGATCAACACATTATCCGGTTGCGGTCGCGGCGGATTCAGCCACTGCACCTTGTGCGCCTCCATGGCCATTTCCGTCGAGTTGCCGGCGAGCAAGCGCTCCAGGCTGATCGGGTAGCGGTACATTTCCCAACCCAGGCCCTGGGTCATGTCGCCGACGGTGTAATAACCGGTGTGGGTGTTGGCGATGGTTTTTTGCAGGGACGCTTCAAGCGTTTCAGGTTTCAGGTTGGCCTGTACGTAACGCAGCATGTCCACCGCGCTGGTTTTCACGCCATAGGCCTGCGCGTCCAGCGCGCCGGGGCTGACGCGGACCGGTTTGTCGTTCTTGTCATAGCCCTGCGCATACAGGCTCATTTGCGCGGCAGGCACGCTGAGGTAGGTGTGCTGCAAACCGAGTTTCGGCAGCAAGGTCTGTGTCATCGCCTGCTCAAACGGCTGGCCGAGGCTTTTTGCGGCCAGATAACCGAACAGGCCCAGGCTGGGGTTGGAATACTGGCGATGGCTGCCTGCCGGATAAACCGGTTTCCACTGCTGGAAATAGCCGAGCATCTTGTCAGGCGAGTCGGCATTGTCGGGGAATTGCAGCGGCAAACCGCCGGCGCTGTAGGTGCCCAGTTGCAACACGCTGATATTGTCGAAGGCACTGCCTTTCAATTCAGGCCAGAGCTGACTGGCCTTGGTCGACAGGTCGAGTTTGCCGCTGGCCTGGGCGTAACCGGCAAGGGTGGCGGTGAAGGTTTTGCTCACCGAGCCGATTTCGAACAGGGTGTTTTCGCTGACTTTTTGCGCGGTGTCTTTGCTGGTGACGCCGTAGTTAAAGTAATGCGCCTTGCCGTTAACGGTCAGTGCTACGGTCAGGCCGGGAATGTTCTGCTGCTGCATCACGGGCGTTACCGCGTCGTTGACCAACGCTTGCAACTGCGCATCGCTGGATACGGCGGCGAGACAGGATGTGGCACCAAAAAACAGGCCGAAAGCGGCGCAGGAAATGACTTTGCTCGATTGAATGGATGGCATGAATGAATCACTCTCCATGAGTGTTGATAGTGTTATCCCGCTACACTGCGGGCGTTTTCTTTGTTGGGTGGCTGATCAGCGCCGCCAATCTAGTCAGCGCGGCGACAATCGACAAACGATGAAAACTCGCACGAGCCATTAGAAAAATTTGGGAATGGGCATGATTCGACCTCAATTGCCGCTCAATGCACTGCGCGCCTTTGAAGCGTCCGCGCGTCATTTGAGTTTCACTCGCGCGGCCGTGGAGCTGTGCGTCACACAAGCGGCGGTCAGCCATCAGGTGAAAAGCCTTGAGGCGCAACTCAACGTTACCCTGTTCAAACGCCTGCCCCGTGGGCTGATGCTGACCAGTGAAGGCGAAACCTTGCTGCCGGTGCTGAGCACTTCGTTCGATCACATCGCGCAGATTCTCGAACGTCTCGCCGGTGGACAGTATCGCGAAATGTTGACCGTCGGCGCGGTGGGCACCTTCGCCGTAGGTTGGTTGTTGCCGAGGCTGGCGGACTTCCGGGCGAAACATCCGCTCATAGATTTGCGGCTGTCGACCAACAACAATCGCGTGGATGTCGCGGCAGAAGGGCTGGATTACGCGATCCGCTTCGGCGCCGGGGCGTGGCATGGCATCGAAGCGACGCGTTTGCTCGATGCACCGCTGTCGGTGTTGTGCGTGCCGGAAATCGCCCGGCAATTGCATTCGCCGGGGGATCTTTTGCAGCAGACCTTGCTGCGCTCTTATCGCACCGATGAATGGCCGGAGTGGTTTCAGGCTGCCGGTTTGGCGACCCATGCGGCGCCACCGCAGAGCATTGTCTTCGACTCGTCGCTGGCGATGATGGAGGCGGCGTTGCAGGGTGGCGGGGTCGCGTTGGCGCCGCCGTTGATGTTCGCCCGGCAACTGGCGGCGGAGGCGATTTGTCAGCCGTTTGCGATTGAGATTACGACGGGGAGCTACTGGTTGACGCGGTTGCAGTCGCGGCCTGAAACAGCGGCGATGACAGCCTTCAAAAACTGGCTGCTGCAAATCTCTACCTGACACAAACCCTGTAGGAGCTGCCGGAGGCTGCGATCTTTTGATTCTGTTTTTAAGATCAAAAGATCGCAGCGTTCGGCAGCTCCTACAGTTATTAGTGAGGCATCAGCGCACCAGACACGGCCGCTTGTTATCGAACTTCCAGCCCGGAATCAGAAACTGCATCGCCACGCTGTCATCGCGCGCGCCGAGGCCCATGCCTTTATACAGTTCGTGGGCCTTGGCCACCTGGTCCATGTCCAGCTCGACGCCCAGCCCCGGTTTCTTCGGCACCTGCACCAGACCGTCGACAATTTGCAGCGGCGCCTTGGTCAGGCGCTGGCCGTCCTGCCAGATCCAGTGGGTGTCGATCGCGGTGATCTCGCCCGGTGCGGCCGCAGCGACATGGGTGAACATCGCCAGCGAGATATCGAAGTGATTGTTGGAGTGTGAGCCCCAGGTCAGGCCCCACTCATGGCACATCTGCGCCACGCGCACCGAGCCCTGCATGGTCCAGAAATGCGGGTCGGCCAGTGGAATGTCCACCGACTGCAGCTGGATCGCGTGGCCCATTTCGCGCCAGTCAGTGGCGATCATGTTGGTGGCGGTTTTCAGTCCGGTGGCACGACGGAACTCGGCCATGACTTCGCGGCCGGAATAGCCGTTTTCCGCGCCGCAGGGGTCTTCGGCATAGGCGAGTACCTGGTGCTGATCACGGCACAAACGGATGGCTTCTTTCAGTGACCACGCGCCGTTCGGATCGAGGGTGATGCGCGCCTCGGGAAAGCGTTCGGCCAGCGCTGTGACGGCTTCAATTTCCGCATCGCCACTGAGCACGCCGCCCTTGAGTTTGAAGTCCTTGAAACCGTACTTCGCATGGGCCGCTTCGGCGAGGCGCACCACGGCTTCAGCGGTCATCGCCTTCTCGTGACGCACGCGGAACCAGTCGTTGTCGGCGTCCGGTTCGCTGCGGTAAGCAAGGTCGGTTTCACGCTGATCACCCACGTAGAACAGATAACCGAGCATCTTCACGTCATCGCGTTGCTGACCCTCGCCGAGCAACGCCGCCACCGGTACATCGAGATGCTGGCCGAGCAGATCGAGCAGCGCGGCTTCGAGGCCGGTCACCGCGTGGATGGTGATGCGCAGATCGAAAGTCTGCAGACCACGACCGCCAGCATCGCGGTCGGCGAAGGTCTGGCGCACTTGATTGAGGATCTTCTGATACGTGCCGATCGGGCTGCCGATTACCAGGCTGCGCGCATCTTCCAGGGTCTGGCGAATACGCTCGCCACCGGGCACTTCACCGACGCCGGTGTGGCCGGCGTTGTCCTTGAGAATGACGATGTTGCGGGTGAAAAACGGCCCGTGGGCGCCGCTCAGATTGAGCAGCATGCCGTCGTGGCCGGCCACCGGGATGACTTGCATGTCGGTGATGATCGGGGCTTTGGCAGTGTCGTGTGCAGTCATGGTTTTTATCCTTCTTATGCAGAATTCAGGCGTGTTTCGGCGCGGTCTCGACCACGGCGATGTCGGCAGCGGGTTTCGGTGTGGTGCGCGCGAAGAAGACAATGATTGCGGCAATGATCGACGTCGCGGCCAGGCCATAGAGGCCGCCCTGAATCGAGCCGGTGTGTTCTTCGAGCAGGCCGAACGTGGTCGGCGCAACGAAGCCGCCAAGGTTGCCCACCGAGTTGATCAGCGCGATCACCGCTGCAGCGATGCGCGCATCCAGATACGCCTGCGGAATCGGCCAGAACAGCGACGACGCGGATTTGAACCCTAGCGCGGCAAAGCAGATCGCAACGAAAGCGAAGATCGGCCCGCCGGTGGTGGACATAAACATCCCCGCTGCGGCAATCAACAGGGCGGTGGCGACCCACGCCTGCTGGTGTTTCCACTTGGCCGAGAACGAAGCGAAGGCGTACATGCCGATGATCGACAGCAACCATGGAATCGAGTTGAACAGGCCGACCTGGAAGTCGCTCATCTCGCCCATTTTCTTGATGATGCTTGGCAGCCAGAAGGTCGCGGCGTAGATGGTCAGCTGAATGAAAAAGTAGATCAGGCAGAACAGGATGATCTGCCGGTCTTTGAGCAGTTTGCCCATGGACGGCCGGATTGGCGTCGCGGCTTCGCGGGCCTTCTGTTCAGCGTCGATGGCGTTGACCAGTGCGTCCTGTTCGGCGCGGGTCAGCCATTTCGCGTCGTGGGGTTTGGCGTCGAGCCAGAACCAGACGAACACACACAGGCCCACCGAGAACATCCCTTCAATAAAGTACATCCACTGCCAGCCGTGCATGCCCAGCCCGTTGATCTGCAGGAGCAGGCCGGACAGCGGGCCGGAGATCAACGATGCCACAGCCGAGCCGCTGAGGAAGATCGCAATGGCCTTGCCGCGCTCGGCGCCGGGCAGCCAGCGGGTGAAGTAATAGATCACCCCGGGAAAGAACCCGGCCTCGGCTACGCCAAGCAAAAAGCGCAACACATAGAAGTGGGTTTCGTTCTGAATGAACGCCATGCCGGCGGCGACCAGGCCCCAGGTGAACATGATGCGAGTCAGCCAGATGCGTGCGCCGACTTTCTGCAGAAGCATGTTCGACGGGACTTCGAACAGCGCGTAACCGATGAAGAACAGCCCGGCGCCGAAGCCATAAGCGGCGGCACCAATACCGAGGTCGTGTTCCATGTGGGTGCGGACGAAACCGATATTCACCCGGTCAATGTAATTGACGATGAACATGATGACGAAGAGCGGCAGGACGTGGCGTTTTACTTTCGAGATGGCCGATGCGAGTGTCGAATCGACGCCCTCGTTCATCCCGGAGACGGAGGTTTTCACTTGGTTTTCTCCCACTGATTATTTTTATGCGGGGTAGGGCAGGTGCTGCGTTGTTGATAGACATCATACAACTCAGAATTTTTGTCCTACAAGTGGGTGGGGCCGATTATTTTTCTCTGGGAAGGCGGTTTTTTATGCTGTTTTGCGTTAATGTCCAGCGTTTATTGGAGTTTTCAGGTCGTAGAACGTGGCGGCATCCCTCGGAAAAACGGCTTTGATCGCCAAGACTGCCTGAAGATATTTAGATTTATTCGAATGTTGTCATACAAGCTGAGCCGCTAAACTCAACTTGGTCATCCCCGCAGGATGCTACGATCCACAAGCCCCGATCACCGGAATCGACCATGCAAGAAGACCTCGACGCCCCCGCTCGCAAACGTGCGCACAACCTCGCCCATGATCTGGTCGAGAAGCTCACCCAAAGCATCCTGCTCGGCCAGTTGTCACCCGGCGACAAGCTGCCGTCGGAGAATTCCATCGTTCAGGAATACGGGGTCAGCCGCACGGTGGTGCGCGAGGCGCTTTCCAAATTGCAGGCCTCCGGGCTGGTCGAGACGCGCCATGGCATCGGCACCTTTGTCATCGAGCGTGTAGCGGAGCAGGGCTTACGCCTTAATGTCGACACGGCGCTCGGTGTGCGCAGCATTCTTGAATTGCGCCTGGGCCTGGAAACCCAAGCGGCAGCGCTGGCGGCGCAACGGCGCACGGAGCAGCAAGTGCTGCAGATGCGTCAGGCGCTGGATGACTATCAGCGGCTCCTCGACAGCAACGACAGTTGCGTCGAGGCGGATCGGCGCTTTCATCTGCTGATCGCCGAGGCCACCGGCAATGTTTGCTTCAGCGAGATCATGCAGCACCTGGGCAGCGCGATGATTCCGCGTCATCGCCTCAATGCCGCCGAGCGCGGTGCGGCGGACCTGAGCAAGCTCGGGCAACTGGCCCATCTGGAACATGAGGCGATTCTGAATGCGATCAAGCGTCAGGATGCGGATGCCGCACGGGCAGCGATGTGGCTGCACCTGACCAACAGTCGCGACCGCTTTTCCGCGCGGGGTTGATGGCCGTTGGTCTGTTCGATAGCACGCCGTGCAAAGGCCTGATTCCAAGTGGTACGGCCCGGGTTTTCCGGACCTCCTTGGTTGAGGTGTGTCATGGCGAATGATTTGCTGTTTCAGGGTGGCGTGCTGCCGACCGATCCGATCCGGCCGCTGCCTGGTACCGATGAGCCGTCACTGGCTGATCACGATTCACCGATGGGAATGCCCCCGGGGCGCGATCCATTGAGTGACGCCGACCGGCCGGATGATTGGAAAGACCCGGGTGCGGATGATGAGGATGTGCCGCCGGCGGATGAGCCGACGCCGTTGTCGGATGATCGGCGCTGAGACTTGGTTGTTGTGCTGGATTTACCGGCCCCTTCGCGAGCAGGCTCGCTCCCACAGTGGAACGCATTCCCCTGTGGGAGCGAGCCTGCTCGCGAAGACGGCATAACCCTCCATACATACTTTCGATCAGACCCCTCCTCAGGCAACGCCTAAATCCCGCATCAACAACCCGAACCGCAAATCCACCGCATCCGGAATCGGCAGATACACCGTATGCCCATCCCCCGGCGCCACATCGATGGCCTCACCCTTGAGGCTCTGCAACTCATGCAGATCAAAGTGGAAATTGCCCTTGGGCGTCATCAATTCCAGATGATCACCCAGGGCAAAGCGGTTCTTCACTTTGACCTCGGCCAGCCGCCCACGCCGCTCACCTGTCAACCCACCAACGAATTGCTGACGGTCCGACACCGAGCTGCCATTCTGATAATTCTGGTACTCGTCATGCACATGCCGACGCAGAAAACCTTCGGTGTAGCCACGCTGCGCGAGCGATTCCAGATCGGTCATCAGGCTACGATCAAACTCACGGCCAGCGACTGCATCATCAATCGCCCGGCGGTACACCTGAGTGGTACGCGCGCAATAGAAGTGCGATTTGGTCCGGCCTTCGATTTTCAGTGAGTGCACGCCCATGCGCGTCAGGCGCTCGACGTGCTGTACCGCGCGCAGGTCCTTGGCGTTCATGATGTAAGTGCCGTGCTCGTCCTCGAACGCCGGCATCAATTCGTCGGGACGGTTGGCTTCCTGGAGCAGAAATACCTGATCGGTGGGCGTGCCAAGGCCCAGTGTCGGCTCGGGCTGGAAGGTCTGGACGATCTCGCCGAGCTGGTTTTCCGTGGCGTGCTGCGCCGAGTATTTCCAGCGACAGGCGTTGGTGCAGGTGCCTTGATTGGCATCGCGCTTGTTCATGTAACCGGAGAGCAGGCAGCGCCCGGAGTAGGCCATGCACAGCGCGCCGTGGACAAACACTTCCAGCTCCATGCCCGGCACTTGCTCGCGAATCTCGCCGATTTCCTCCAGCGACAATTCCCGCGACAGGATGATCCGGCTCAAGCCCTGCTGCTGCCAGAACTCGACGCTCGCCCAGTTCACCGTGTTGGCCTGCACCGACAGGTGGATCGGCATCTGCGGGAAATGTCGACGCACGAGCATGATCAGTCCCGGGTCGGACATGATCAGCGCGTCGGGTGCCATGTCGATGACCGGTGCCAGATCCTTGAGGAAGGTCTTCAGCTTGGCGTTGTGCGGCGCGATGTTGATCACCACGTAAAAGCGCTTGCCCTGTGCCTGCGCTTCGCGAATGCCCAGTGCCAGGTTGGCGTGATCGAATTCGTTGTTGCGCACCCGCAGGCTGTAGCGCGGCTGGCCGGCGTAGACCGCATCGGCGCCGTAAGCGAAGGCGTAACGCATGTTTTTCAGAGTGCCGGCGGGGGCGAGCAGTTCGGGGGTGGCGAGGGTAGAGGTCATGGCGGTGTCGGTCGCAAAGCGCAGCAGGGTAATGCGGACTCGGGCGCGGCTTATTGATCTGGATCTACGCTTTGCACTGAGCGTGTTTTGTTGTGGGTGATCGATCTCGATAAGCGGCTCGCGCTGATCCGCAACTATGCTCCATGAATAAAAGATGGCACTCGTGCAGGCCCCGGTTGACTAAGCATCGGGGCGTGCACGACGCCTGACTGACATGGATCGGACATGAACGAAAAAAGCCTTCAATTCAAATCCCTCACCGTGCTGCTGTTGCTGGTCACGGTGGCGTTTATCTGGATCCTCTTGCCGTTCTACGGCGCGGTGTTCTGGGCGGTGATTCTCGGCATTGTGTTTGCGCCGATGCAACGCCGGCTGCAGGCGAAATTTGGCTGGGAACGTAATCTAACGTCGCTGTGTACCTTGTCGATCTGCCTGGTGATCGCGATTCTGCCGGTGATCATCCTCAGTGTGCTGCTGGTGCAGGAAGGGGCGACGGTCTACAAGAACATCGAAAGCGGCGAGCTGGACATTGCCGCCTACCTGGCGCAATTCAAACACAGCCTGCCGCCGTACTTTCAGCACTTGCTCGACCGCTTCGGCATGGGTGAACTCAATGGTCTGCGCGAGAAGATCGTTAAATCGGCGATGCAGGGCAGCCAGGTGCTGGCGAGTCAGGCCTTCAGTTTTGGCCAGGGCACGTTCGAATTCGTGGTGAGCTTTTTCATCATGCTGTATTTGCTGTTTTTCCTTCTGCGCGACGGTGCCGAGCTGGCGCGCAAGGTGCGCAGTGCGGTGCCGCTGGAAGAGCATCACAAGCGTCGCCTGCAATTGAAGTTCAACCGCGTGGTACGCGCGACGGTGAAAGGCAATCTGGTGGTCGCGGTGACGCAGGGCGCATTGGGCGGGGCGATTTTCTGGTTTCTCGACATCCCCAGCGCATTGCTGTGGGCGGTGTTGATGGGGTTTCTGTCGCTGCTGCCCGCAGTGGGCGCGGGGATTGTCTGGGCGCCGGTGGCGGTGTATTTCCTGCTCAGCGGGATGATCTGGCAAGGTGTGGTGCTGGGCTTGTTCGGCGTGTTCGTGATCGGTTTGGTGGACAACGTGATGCGACCGATTCTGGTGGGCAAGGACACCAAAATGCCCGATTACATGATTCTGATCTCGACCCTTGGTGGCCTGGCAGTCTTCGGCCTGAATGGCTTTGTGATCGGGCCGCTGATCGCAGCGTTGTTCATGTCGAGCTGGGCACTGTTCGCCGAGACCAAGCCCAAGGTGCAACTGCCTTAAGCGTGAAACGGCTCGCTGACCAGCTTCTGCGACAGGGCCTGCGCAGCGGGCAAGGACGTCAGCGGGCCACTGATCGCTTCGCCATCACGCATCAGATACCAGCAGGCGAGCAGGCCCGAGGCCCTGAGTGAGGCGGGAACGGCGCTGCCGATAACGGACATGATTTGAACCTGAGCCATGACGAGTACCTCCATCTATCAATGGAGCTACCTTAGAGATTCGCCGGTTCTACGGACAATCAACGCTTTCGATAGTGGTCATTGACGCCGTTGAGGGCTGGCTCAATCAACCACTTGGTCGAGCATGTGCATGACTTCGCGCTCGTTGAGCAGCCCTTTGTGCACGAGGTTTTCCGCCAGCAGCGAAAGAAACTTGGCGCAGCGATGGCCTTCCAGGTGCTTGAGTTCGGTCAGCGCGCTGTACACCTTGCTGGAGGTGCACAGACCGACGATGCGGTGGGGGTTTTGTGTTGGCATACAGTCGTCCTTGTTGTTATCAACCTGTTGTTTACGGACGGATTCAGATTGCGGTTCCGTCATGACAAATAAATGACCGTTTTGTGGAAATCTACATAACGGTCAATCAATCATGCCGACTTTAGCCGCTGAAACTGTCCCCACAGCGACCTTGGCAAGATTTTTTCAGACGCTGGCCGACCAACGGTCATAAAAAAGCCCCGCTGTAAAAGCGGGGCTTTGTGTTTCGGTTACCAGCGTGGGCCACCGTAGTAGTGCGGACGACCGTAGTAGCCGCGCGGCGGGCCGTAATACACCGGGGCCGGTTGCACGTAGACCGGTTGTTGCACATACACCGGCGCGGGCTGGTAGTAGACCGGTGGCGGTGGTTGCTGCACATAGACCGGTGGTGGGGCATAGACCGGCGCCTGTTGCACATAGACCGGTCGATCCTGGTTGATCAGCGCCGAGCCGATGATGGCCGAGCCGACGATCGCGCCAAACACCGCAGGGCCTTGCCAGCCGTGGCCACCACCGGCTTCTGCCTGACCTGTGACCGCGAGTGCGCCAATCAACAAGGCCATAATGGGGAGTTTACGAATCATGATAATTCCTCGGTTCTTCGACCCGGCATCGGGGCCTGCACCAGGCCCATAGTTGTCGCGGGGATACTTCTAAGACAGCGAAATTCTGAAAATCAGCACAGCCGCTGGGTAAATTTTGTGTAAGGTCTGTACCGGCTTCTTTACCGTGCCGCGTATTGGCCGCGGAACACGTTTACAACAGGCTTCTATGATCGTTCAGAAGCCGATGGGCTGGCTAATCCCGTTTATCCGAAAGTGCGTTTGAAGGAGAAGTTTCATGCAGATGAACCCGAACAAAGACACCCAGTTGTGCATGTCCCTGTCGGGACGCCCGGGGAATTTCGGTCTGCGTTTTCACAACCATTTGTATGAGCAGTTGGGTCTGAACTTCTATTACAAAGCGTTCAGCAGCCAGGACCTGACCGGCGCAGTTGGCGGGATTCGCGCCTTGGGCATCCGTGGTTGCGGTGTGTCGATGCCGTTCAAAGAGGCGTGCATCGCGCTGGTCGATGAACTGGATGCATCGGCGGCGGCGATCCAGTCGATCAATACCATCGTCAACACCAACGGCCATCTCAAGGCCTACAACACCGATTACATCGCCGTGGCGCAATTGCTGGAAACCCACGCGGTGCCCAAGGAGTCGACGTTTGCCCTGCGCGGCAGCGGCGGCATGGCCAAAGCGGTGGCCAGCGCCCTGCGCGATGGCGGCTACAAAAACGGTTTAATCGTTGCCCGCAACGAGCGCGCCGGGCGTGCGCTGGCGGATTCGCTGGGTTATCGCTGGCAGGCTGAACTGGGCGATGAGCGTCCGCAGATGCTGATCAATGTGACGCCGGTGGGCATGGACGGCGGGCCGGAGGCGGGGCAGTTGGCGTTTGAACCAGAGCTGATCAAGGCAGCCGAAACGGTGTTTGATGTGGTGGCGATTCCGTCGGAGACACCGTTGATCGTGCGTGGTCGGGCCGAGGGTAAAAAGGTCATCACCGGGCTTGAGGTGATTGCGATTCAGGCGTTGGAGCAGTTTGTCTTGTACACCGGTGTGCGGCCGACTGAAGAACAGTTTGCGGCAGCGGTGGCGTTTGCCCGGAGCTGATGTGTTGTGGTGGCTGGGCGGGCCTCTTCGCGAGCAGGCTCGCTCCCACAGTTGAATTTTTGTCATACACAGATTGTGTGTTCGCTGTAGACCCCCCTGTGGGGGCGAGCCTGCTCGCGAAGGGCGCGACGCGGTTTCACGCCGGGCATCAATGCCTATACTGCCTCACCAGCAAGCACAGACTTGCCCCCCACAAAAACCGTGACCGAGGCCCCCCATGCACCCACCCATCCTCAACCTGCATCAGGTCGATCTCGAACCCCTGCCCGAAGCGCTGGCCCCGGAAGGCGAAACCGCCAGCCGTTATCAGCAGCGCATGGCTCGCGTCGGTCAGCAATTGGGTTCGCAGAAACTCGGTTATCGCCTGTACGCCTTGCCACCGGGCATGCGCGGCAGTCCGTTTCACAGTCATCGGGTCAATGAGGAAATGTTTTACGTGGTGGCCGGGGAGGGTGAGGTGCGACTTGGCGCCGAGCGCTTTCCGATCCGCGAAGGCGACGTGATCGCTTGTCCGCCGGGTGGGCCGGAGAAGGCGCATCAGATCATCAACACTAGTCAGGCCGAATTGCGTTATCTGGCGGTCAGCACCCAGCAGCAGCCGGACATTTGCCAATACCCGGATTCGAACAAGTACGTGGTGATGGATAACTTCAAGGTGGATGCCGAGGGCAACGCCTCAGGCTTTGTGGCGGTGGCACGGCAGGCGGATGGCGTGGATTACTGGGATGGCGAATAACCCCAAGACCTGAAGCCTGATGAATAACCCAGTGGGAGCGAGCCTGCTCGCGAATGGGGTGTGTCATTCAAAAATGATCTGGCTGACACAACCTCTTAGCGAGCAGGCTCGCTCCCCCGATAAAACGGTGGTGATTATTCGAGGCGGGCCAGGCGTTCTTCCAACGCGGCTATTCGCGCTTCGAGCTCTTCGATGCGCTCGATCGAGACACCATTGCTTGCACCGCGATCCGATGGATTCTGCCGCGCCGCCATCACTGCCTCGATATCCGCCGGATCACCCAATGCATGGGTATATCGATCCTCACGCTGCCCGGCCTGACGTGGAATCAGCACCGCCAACCCCCGTGCAATCAAACGTTCAAGCTGATGCACCACCTGTTCGGCGTCTTCGAAATCATGCATGCGTCCGCTGCGGGTCAGCAGCTCATTGACGGTTTGCGGGCCGCGCAGAAACATCAATCCACTGAGAATCACTTGCGCCGGCACCAGTTCCAGCGCCTTGTCGACCTTATGCTCCCAGCGGTCGGCACGGCTGCCCATCACAAGCTTGGCGAAACCGCGCCCTTCCAGCGCCCGTAAACTCTGGCCGACCTGGCCTTGGGTCAGGTTCATCACCGGTTCGCGGCTGGTTTTCTGATTGCAGGCCAGCACCAGTGCATTGAGGGTCAGCGGGTAGGTTTCCGGGCTGGTCGCCTGTTTCTCGATCAGCGCACCAAGGATGCGGACTTCCGTGGCATTGAGCCGTGGTTCGTCGAAGGTGGATTCTGGTTCTGTGGTCATCGCGCGTTCCCTCTGCAGTCGAAGGCGCCTAGCCTAATCCTTGCCAAACAAAAGGCAAGCCGTGTGGTCTTCAAGCATGGCTATAATCGCCTCCTTGTTCCACCCAGCCACCACACGAGACTGCCATGACCATTTCCCTGTACGCCGCATCCGTCCCGGTTTTTCAACAAATGCTCAACGCGCTGAGCGATGTACTGAAAAAGGCTGAAGCCCACGCCACCGAGAAAAACATCGACCCGAACGCCTTCCTGCAGGCCCGTCTGTACCCGGATATGTTCCCGCTGACCCGCCAGGTGCAGATCGCCGTCGACTTCGCCAAAGGTGTTTCGGCACGTCTGGCCGAAGTTGAACTGCCGAAATACGACGACACAGAAACCACCTTCGCCGAGCTGCAAGCCCTGATCGCCAAGGTTCTGGCCTTTATCGGCGAGATCAAGCCAGAGCAGATCAATGGCAAGGAAGGCATCGAAATCGTTACCCGTCCGGGCACCCCGAAAGAGAAGCGCTTCAGCGGTCAGGCGTACCTGCTGACTTACGGTTTGCCGCAGTTCTTCTTCCACGTCACCACCACCTATGCGCTGCTGCGTCATAACGGTGTTGAAGTGGGTAAACGCGATTACATGGGCGCGTTCTAAAACACCCAGATACACAAAAGCCCGCCAAGGTTTGCGCCTTGGCGGGCTTTTTGTTTTCCAGTGTGGGAGCGAGCCTGCTCGCGAAGGGGACAGATCAGTCGACATCAACGTCGTTTGATATACCGTATTCGCGAGCAGGCTCGCTCCCACAGGGGCCGGCGGTTATGCGGTGCGTTGGGCTTTCGCTTCTTCACCCAGGCACGCCGCTGCGGTAAACAGCACGTCAGTCGACGAGTTCAGTGCGGTCTCTGCCGAATCCTGCAACACACCGATGATGAAACCGACTGCCACCACTTGCATGGCAATTTCGCTCGGAATGCCAAACAGGCTGCACGCCAGCGGAATCAAAAGCAGCGAACCACCGGCCACACCCGAAGCACCACAAGCGCAGATCGCCGCAACAACGCTGAGCAGAATTGCGGTCGGAATGTCCACAGCGATGCCAAGCGTATGCACCGCAGCCAGTGTCAGAACGGTAATCGTGATAGCCGCACCGGCCATGTTGATGGTCGCGCCCAGCGGGATCGACACAGAATAGGTGTCTTCATGCAGGCCCAGACGCTTGCTCAATTCCAGGTTGACCGGAATGTTCGCCGCCGAGCTGCGGGTGAAGAACGCAGTGATACCGCTTTCACGCAGGCACTTGAGGGTCAGCGGGTACGGGTTGCGACGCAGTTTCCAGAACACGATCAGCGGGTTCATCACCAGCGCCACGAACAGCATGCAGCCGAGCAGCACGGCCAGCAGATGCGCGTAACCGATCAGCGCGCCGAAACCGGAGGTGGCCAGTGTCGATGCCACCAGACCGAAAATGCCCAGCGGCGCGAAGCGAATCACCACACGCACGATCACTGTCACGCCATTGGACAGATCACCCAGCACTTCGCGGGTGGTGTCGCCGGCATGGCGAATCGCGATGCCCATGCCGATCGCCCAGGCCAGAATGCCGATGAAGTTGGCGTTCATCAGCGCGCTGACCGGGTTGTCGACCACGCTCAGCAGCAGGCTTTGCAGCACTTCGCCGATACCGCCCGGCGCCGTCACCGAGACGTTGTCGGTCGACAGCACCAGATGCGACGGGAACGCCATGCTCGCGACCACCGCTACGACTGCCGCCGCAAAGGTGCCCAGCAGGTAGAGGAACAGAATCGGGCGGATATGGGTTTCCTGGCCGTGCTTGTGGTTGGCAATCGAGGCCATTACCAGCACGAACACCAGAATCGGTGCGACGGCTTTTAACGCTGAAACAAACACTTTGCCGATGAACGCGGTGCCTTTCGCCGCTTCCGGGGCGAACAGCGCCAGGGCGATACCGGCGATCAGGCCGATAAGGATCTGCGTGACCAGGCTGAGGTTCTTGAGGCGTTGCAATAGAGAAGGGGATGAAGCGGTCATAGCGGCATCTCTGATTTTTTATAGGGTGCAAGGTTGCGTGAAGCGATGGCAAAACAGGGGCAGACCACCGCCACGAACCGAAAGTGTTGACGCGACATCAACGCCAATAAACCGGTCGTTGAACAGGCTGTACGTTTTTCAGGGCGCGGACTTTATCACAGCGTAGGCCTTATCCTTCAGGCATGTGACGATCTGCCACCGGATCAGTCAACCAGATAGACAGGTTTGTGCAAGTCAGCCCGGACACACTCTGTTAAGATTGCGCATCCTTATTTTCAAATTCCGCCAGCGGGCCTCCGGGTCAACGCTGGTGTCGTCGTTTTGCTGGAGTTGCGCATGCTGTTGCCCATTCTTCTGTTGTCCGCTGCCGGCTTCACGGTGTTGACCACGGAATTCGTCATCGTCGGCCTGTTGCCGGCGATTGCCCGAGACCTCGAAGTCACCATCCCGCAGGCCGGGTTGCTGGTGACTTTATTCGCTTTTACCGTGGCCATGTTCGGGCCTTTCTTGACCGCGTATTTCGCCCGTTTCGAGCGGCGCAAACTGTTTATCAGCATCCTGATCATGTTTGGTCTGGCCAATACCGTGGCGGCGCTGGCGCCGAACATCTGGGTGATGGCGATTGCCCGGTTGATCCCGGCGCTCGGTCTGCCGGTGTTCTGGGCCCTGGCCAGTGAGACCGCGGTGGACATCGTCGGCCCGGACTTCGCCGGTCGTGCGATCGCCAAGATCGGCTTCGGCATTGTCTGCGCCACGGTGTTCGGCATCCCGGTCGGCACGCTGATTTCCGATGCGTTCGGCTGGCGCAGTGCCTTTGGCATTCTGGCGGTGATCGCTTTTGCCAAAGCCTTGTTGCTGTTTGTTTATCTGCCGAAAACCAGCCTGCACCAACATCAGGTCAGCTTCCGTTCGCAGTTCAAAATCCTGCGCAGTCCATTGATGATCGGCCACATCGTGCTGTCGATCCTGGTGTTCAGCGGCATGTTTACCGCTTACACGTATCTGGCGGACATTCTTGAGCGCCTCGCCGGCTTCAACGGCACCGTGGTCGGTTGGTGCCTGATGGCGTTCGGCGCGGTCGGGTTGATCGGTAACTCGCTGGGCGGTCGTGCGGTGGATCGCCATCCGCTGGGGGCATCGGTGTTGTTCTGTGCGTTCATGATTGCCGGCATGGTCTCGCTGGTGCCGAATATTCATTCGCCGCTGGGCTTGGCGGTGGCGATGGGGATCTGGGGGGTGACCCAGGCAGCGTTGTTCCTGGTCAGCCATGTTCGCTTGATGAAAGCTGCGCCAGAAGCGCCAGCCTTTGCCGCCTCCCTGAATATCGCCGGGGCCAATCTGGGGATCGGCCTGGGCGCCATCGTTGGTGGCCGGGTCATCGACAGCGCGGGTCTGGGCTTCCTCGGCTTTGCTGCCGCCGGGTTCATTTTGCTGTCGGTGTTCCTCGCCATGGTGCTGATGACGCTCAAGCCGCGCGAAATGTGCGCCGAGGCCTCATAACGCGGTAAACAGCTCGCGTCGGGCACCTTCGGTAATCGCAACGATGCCGGGGTGCTTGACCTTGCGCTCCACCGAAATGGCATAGAAGGACTCGGTCACCGCGTCGGTCTGGCCAATCAGCTCGACGCCATACTGGCGCTTCACCTCATCGGCAATCACGCTCGGGCCGATAAAAATCCCGCTGCCGGATTGTCCGAAGGCCTGCATCAAGGCACTGTCATCGAACTCGCCGACGATTTGCGGCTGGATCTGCTGTTCGGCAAACCAGCGCTGCAAGCGGCTGCGTACCACGGTTTCCGCGCCGGGAATCAACAGTGGCGCACCGTGCAGACTGCGCGGGAAATCCTGACCGTATTGTGCTGCCAGTTCCGGGGTGGCGAAGAAGCTGATCCCGCATTCGCCGAGTTTCTGGCTGTAGCCCTTGATGTCGAGGTGCGAGGGCATCGGGCTATCGGAGATCACCAGGTCCAGGCGCTGGATCGCCAGATCGGCAAGCAAGCGTTCGAGTTTGTCTTCGCGGCAAGTGATGCGCAGTGGCTCGTTCAGCTCCATGGTTGGTGCGATCAGGCGATAGACGATGGATTTCGGCACCACGTCAGCAACGCCGACGCGGAACAGAATCTGCTGCTCGTTGGGTTGTGCGCGCAGCATCAGTTCCAGTTCACCGCCGAGCTGGAACATCTGCTCGGCGTAGGGCAGGGCCTGGCGTCCGGCTTCGGTCAATTCGAGTTGGCGACCAACTCGTCTGAATAACTCAATGCCGTAAGTCTGTTCGAGCAAGGAAATCTGCCCACTGATGGTTTGCGGCGTCAGGTTCAGTTGCTCGCAGGCGCGCACGATGCTGCCGGTTTTCGCCACCACCCAGAAATAATGCAGTTGTCGGTAATTAAGCACCGTCGCGCCCCTCTGCCGGATTCGTAAAAACCGAAGTATAGCCGCTAAAAATACGAATTTTCCTGAAGTGTTTGTCTCCCTAGAATGCCCAGCCATCGACGGGCGGTCTGTGACCCTGTCTGTTTATTCGAAGGAAGCCTTATGAAATACACCATCCCCGCATTGATGTTTACGTCTTTACTGCTTCTGGCCGGTTGCGATCAGGCCGAGAAAAGCGCCCAGCAATTGATGGGCAAAGCCGCCGAGAGCGCCAAGCAAGCAATCGACGACACCCATAAAGCCGCCGAGCAGGCGCTCAGCGATGCCACTGGCGGGTTGATCGAGAAGAAAGAAACACCGGAAAAAGATACGGAACAATCCGAATCTTCCTCCAAGACCATCTAAACCGTCTTACACAGAGTCAGGACTGACCCATGGAATATCTGTTAGAACTCGCCGCCAGCCCCACCGCCTGGGTTGCTTTGGCCACACTGGTGGTGATGGAAATCGTGCTCGGCATCGATAACCTGATCTTTATCTCGATCCTGACCAACAAGCTCCCCGAACAGCATCGGCAGAAAGCCCGCCGCATTGGTATCGGCATGGCGTTGATTCTGCGCCTGGCGCTGTTGAGCACCATCGCGTTCATCGTGCAGTTGACCGAGCCTGTGATCGAGATCCTGGGTCAGGCTTTCTCCTGGAAAGACATGATCCTGATCGCTGGTGGCCTGTTCCTGGTCTGGAAAGCCACGACCGAGATCCATCACAGCATGGACCCGGCGCCGGAAGATCCGAAGTCGGCGACCTCGACGGTGACCCTGGGTTTTGCCGCCGCTATCGGCCAGATCCTGATGCTCGACATGGTGTTCTCGATCGACAGCATCATCACTGCCGTCGGCATGACTGAACACTTGCCGATCATGATTATCGCGGTGGTAGTGTCGGTACTGGTGATGTTGCTGGCCGCTGATCCGCTGGCCAAGTTCATCAATGACAACCCGACAGTGGTGATGCTGGCCTTGGGCTTCCTGATCATGATCGGTATGACCTTGATCGCGGAAGGCTTCGGCGCCCATGTACCGAAAGGTTATGTGTATGCGGCCATGGCGTTCTCGGCAGGGATTGAAGTGCTGAACATGATGTCCCGTCGTGCGAAGCAGAAGAAGCTGGCTGAGCACGCGTAACCGCTGAAAGCGAAAAAGCCGCCTGGACTCTTTGAGATCAGGCGGCTTTTTTTTGATTCAAAATTGGTGGTGCGTATTAGAACCAGCCCCTCACCTCAACCCTCTGCCGGGGGTGAGGGGCTTTTGATTCTGGCGTGAAACATCAATGGGCAGTCGCATGCCTTATGCGGTGTTTCTCGGTTTTCTCAACCGCAGCAGACTGAATCGGGTGGTGATGGTGGCGCCGCGAAATCCGCAGCACACCCCACAGCATGGCAGCGGCCACGGCCAGCCAGCTGGCAATCAACATCACAATGGTCATGGTCAGGCTCATCAGTGCCTCCTCTTTGCCCTGCATCGGGCATCCACTTTTTCAATTCGCTCTGTTTCAGTGACAGTCTAGACAATGGGGTGTTTCAGACTATTGACCAAAGGTCGGTGTCGACCAATTACTTTGCTCTATGCAATCGACGTGTCTGCCGCTTAAGGCTATACCGCAGCCTGGCGCGGCCCTATGATCGCAGGCGTTGCCGGAACACGATGACCGGCGTCTGAACAGAGAGTAATGATGGTGCAGGTATTTTCCCGAATTCGTGCGGCGCTGTTGGTGGCGGGTTGTGCGGCCGTGCTGGCCGGATGTGCAGGCAGTGTCGCGCCAGAGGTCAAGCGTCTGCCGGAGCGGGTCGAGCTGAGCGGTACGTTCTATCGTGGCGAAGCCAATCAGAGCGGGCCGCAAGTCCTGGCGAGCCTATTGTCGCAGCAGGGCATCGTGATCACCCCGGGCCTGCTGGAAAAACCGCTGCACCTGCCCGGTGGCGAAGACAAGCTGCAACAGAATATCCAGAACCTTGCCCGTGAGTACGGCATGGTGGTTTATCCGTTGGACAGCAACTTGCCAGCGCTGCTGACCCAGGTGGCGGCGGGTTATCCGGTGATGGTGCGTTTCAGCGAGGGTTCGGCATTCTGGGCCGAGCCGCGTTACGCGATCCTGTCCGGTTACGATCGCAACAAACAGAAGGTGTTGCTGCGCGCCGGCATGAACCGTCGCGAATTGATGAGTTTCAGCTCCTTTGAATCAGCACTGGAAAAGTCCGGTGGCTGGGCCGTGCTGATTCAGAAGCCGTCGCAGATCCCGGCCGCTGTCGACCGTCAACGCTGGCTCAAAGCGGCGGATGAATTGGCCCAGGCCGGTCAGGAAAACGAAGCGGCGCAGGCGCGCAAGGCGCTCGCTGCACACTGAGGTTCCGTTCGTCATCTGCCGGGCACGACTGCGCCCGGCAAGCCTCCTACCAATAGAACCCGCTTTCAGCGGGTGAATCAGGAGGCGACATGACAGATTCCCAAGCACCGAAAGGCCCGCACTCGTCCGAGCATTCTTCGGGAGATGATCTGGGGTTTGATCCGGACTCGCCCGACCTCGATGATCCGCAAGTCGATCCTGTCGGTCCCGCCAAGGCGCCTCTAGACGTCGAGCCCGGCGAGGACGCTAAGAAGCCCGCTAAACCCTATGATCCATTGGCTAATCTGAAACCTTGATGGGAGGTGCTTATGAGTACCGATTCGAGCTTCGACGACCAAAAAACACCGGACAGCGTACCTACGACGCCAGAGCCGGAGGTTGATCCGGTGCTGGACCCGGACAGCCCGCTACGCGACCCGATGGCCCGACCTAATGTGTTGACCCCCGAGCCTGCACGGGATCCGAGTAAGGGCGATGGCATTCCTGATGACGACCAGATGCCACTGCCCAATGACTGATGCACCGATGAAAAAAAGCCCCGATGATTCGGGGCTTTTTCTTGCGTGGCGGGTTACTTGGACGCTTCAACCACGCCGCTCTGGCGCGACTTGAGGTTTTTCTCGGCCTTGTATTGCTGAGCCACCGCAGGAACATTGGCGCTCCTGCCAGTTTCCACCCAGCTACGGATGCGGCTGGCGTCGGCAAAGTGGGTGTATTTGCCAAACGCGTCGAGAATCACCAGCGCGACCGGGCGGTTGCCCATTTTGGTCACCAGGACCAGGCAATGACCGGCAGGATTGGTGAAACCGGTTTTGGTGATCTTGATGTCCCAGTCGGCTTTGTTGACCAAGTGATCGGTATTGCGGAAACCCAGGGTGTAGTTGGGTTTGCGGAACGACACGGTCTTTTCCTTGGTGGTGGTGAGTTCGCTGAGGATCGGGTATTTGTGCGCGGCCACCAGCAGCTTGCTCAGGTCGCGGGCGGTGGAAACGTTACGCTCCGACAAGCCTGTTGGTTCAACGAAGTGCGTACTGGTCATGCCCAGGGCTTTAGCCTTGGCGTTCATGGCGGCGATAAAGGCTGCATAGCCGCCGGGATAGTGATGTGCCAGGCTGGCGGCGGCACGGTTTTCCGAGGACATCAGGGCGATCAGCAGCATTTCGCGGCGCGGCAGTTCACTCTTGAGTTTGACTCGGGAGAACACGCCCTTCATTTCCGGCGTGTTGCTGATATCGACATTGATCCATTCGTCCATGTTTTGCCGGGCTTCAACCACTACCAAACCGGTCATCAACTTGCTGACAGAGGCGATCGGTACGATCACGTCAGGGTTGCTGGAGTAGATGACTTTGTTGGTCTGCATATCCATGAGCAGGGCACTGCCGGAGGCGATCTTCAGGGTCGAAGCATCACGAGGGGCAGCGGTGGTTTCCGCAGCGTTGATCGTTGGCGTGATGAATGTGCCTGTAAAAGCAAAAAACAGGCTCAGAATCGAAAGACGAATTTTCACGCGGGCGAACTCATAAAGGTTGGATATTCCGTTAGTTTGTAACGGGTTATTTCTTCAAAGCGTCGCATTCTAGGAGTATGGCTGAAGATCTGTCGATGGTTGTTTGAGTGACCTGAAAATCTCGTGAAAAGGCCTGTAAAAAGAGGGGTTTCCGGCGAACGGTTACAGTTTTTTCTCAGGCATGAAAAAACCCGCACAAGGCGGGTTTTTCTTATTGCTGAAAGTACCGATCAAGCGTGCAGGGTTTCTGCCGCATAGAGGGTGTTTTCCAGCAGGCAGGCGCGGGTCATCGGGCCTACGCCGCCCGGCACCGGGGTGATCCAGCCGGCGCGGGGCAGGGCGGTTTCGTAAACAACGTCGCCGACCAGTTTGCCGTCGTCCTGACGGTTGATGCCGACGTCGATCACGATCGCGCCTTCCTTGATCCACTCGCCTTTGACCAGGCCCGGCTTACCGGCGGCCACCACCACCAGATCGGCACGGCCGACGTGGCCGGCCAGATCCTTGGTGAAGCGGTGGGTCACGGTCACGGTGCAACCGGCCAGCAGCAGTTCCATCGCCATCGGGCGACCGACGATGTTGGAAGCACCGACCACCACTGCGTCCATACCGTAAAGATCAGCGCCAGTGCTTTCCAGCAGCGTCATGATGCCTTTGGGCGTGCATGGGCGTAGCAGCGGAATGCGCTGGGCCAGGCGACCGACGTTATAAGGATGGAAACCGTCGACGTCTTTGTCCGGGCGAATACGCTCCAGCAATTTGGAGGCGTCCAAGTGCTCGGGCAGTGGCAACTGAAGCAGGATGCCGTCGATCGCAGGGTCGTCGTTGAGGCGATCGATGAGATCGGTCAGTGCGTCTTGCGAGGTTTCGGAGGGCAGGTCGTAGGCTTGAGAGAGGAAGCCAACCTCTTCACAGTCTTTACGCTTGTGCGAGACATAAACCTGAGAGGCAGGATCGCTGCCGACCAGGATCACCGCGAGGCCGGGAGTGCGCAGGCCTTGCTGGCGACGCTCGGCAACTCGTTGGGCGATCTGCTGGCGCAGGCTGGCGGCGATCGATTTGCCGTCGATTAGTTGTGCAGTCATTGCGCGTGATTAACCATCGAGAGGGGAAAAAATGAGAACGCATTCTCGCATGTCGAGCGGTGAGGGCAAAGGCGCTTGGTCAGCAAATTCCTCTAACTCCTTTAATTAAATGAATTTTTTTCAAAAAGGATTTGACGACCTTCGGAGCGCTCTATACTATTCGTCGCACTTGTCGGGCACAGCCTAGCACTGGTTAAGAAGGTGAAGCGGAATCAAGGTTCTGCAACACTGGAAAGCACTTAGTTTGTAGTCCTTTAAGAGTACAGATTAATAAGGCGCCCGTAGCTCAGCTGGATAGAGCATCCGCCTTCTAAGCGGATGGTCGCAGGTTCGAGTCCTGCCGGGTGCGCCATTAGGCAGCTTTGGCACAAGTAACGCGATATGGTGGGCGTAGCTCAGTTGGTAGAGCACGGGATTGTGACTCCCGTTGTCGTGGGTTCGATCCCCATCGTCCACCCCATATTTCGAAAGGCGCCAGATGTAACAGTCTGGCGCCTTTGCTTTAAAAGCTTCATCCGCGGATGTGGTGGAATTGGTAGACACACTGGATTTAGGTTCCAGCGCCGCGAGGCGTAAGAGTTCGAGTCTCTTCATCCGCACCAATTAAAGCTTCAGTCATGTCTTCGGGCTGGTGAGGTTTCAACAAAGAAGTTGTTTGGCTTTTTTGTTACGCAATATGGTGGGCGTAGCTCAGTTGGTAGAGCACGGGATTGTGACTCCCGTTGTCGTGGGTTCGATCCCCATCGTCCACCCCATATTTCGAAAGGCGCCAGATTTAACAGTCTGGCGCCTTTTTTGTTTTAGCGGTTCTGAAAAGCGGCAATTGCCGGTTTCGGGGCGCGGGGGCAGGGCGCTTCGTCGTATTTATGTTGCTCGATGATGCTGTGCTGCTCGCCGGACTTGCTTGCGGGTTCGGCCGTCAGGGACTGATTGGCAGCCTCTTCTATTATATAGAAGCGGTTGGCGCAGAGCCCTGGCGTGATTGGTTGTATTCGCCTGTGGGGCGCGCTGCATTGGTGTAGCGGTCCCGATAAAATGCCTGCTGTTTTTTTACCCGTTTTCAGTAGGGTGACTTCTTGAGTTTGACCCACTAGAATGCATGCCCTTGATTCTGGGGTCGGAAACGGCCGGCTAACGTCTGTGCAACGAGGAATATCCATGCAAGTTTCTGTTGAAAATACTACTGCTCTCGAGCGCCGCATGAGCGTCACCGTGCCGGCTGAGCGCATCGAGACTCAGGTCAACAAGCGTCTGCAGCAGACTGCCCAAAAGGCCAAGATTGCTGGCTTCCGTCCAGGCAAAGTGCCAATGAGCGAAATCAAGCGCCGTTTCGGTGCTGATGCTCGTCAGGAAGCTGTAGGCGACGTGATCCAGTCTTCCTTCTACGAAGCTGTGGTTGAGCAGAAGCTGAACCCGGCAGGTTCGCCATCGATCGAGCCGAAGTCGCTCGAAGCTGGCAAAGACCTGGAATACGTTGCTGTCTTCGAAGTGTTCCCTGAGTTCACCGTTGCCGGTTTCGAAGGCATCACCGTTGAGCGCCTGAGCGCTGACGTGGCTGACGCTGACCTGGACAAAATGCTCGACATCCTGCGCAAGCAGAACACCCGTTTTGAAGTGGCCGATCGCGCTGCCCAGAACGAAGACCAACTGAACATCGATTTCGTTGGCAAGGTTGACGGCGAAGTATTCGCTGGTGGCTCTGCCAAGGGCACTCAGCTGGTGCTGGGTTCCGGCCGCATGATCCCGGGCTTCGAAGAAGGCCTGGTTGGCGCTAAAGCTGGCGAAGAGCGCGTTCTGAACCTGACCTTCCCAGAGGACTATCAGAACCTGGACCTGGCTGGCAAAACCGCCGAGTTCACCGTGACTGTCAACACTGTGTCCGAGCCTAAGCTGCCTGAGCTGAACGAAGAATTCTTCGCTCAATTCGGCATCAAGGAAAGCGGCATCGACGGTTTCCGCACCGAAGTTCGCAAGAACATGGAGCGTGAACTGCGTCAGGCGATCAAATCCAAGGTCAAGAATCAGGTAATGGACGGTCTGCTGGCCACCAACCCGATCGAAGTGCCTAAGGCGCTGCTGTCCAACGAAGTTGACCGTCTGCGCGTGCAGGCTGTTCAGCAGTTCGGCGGCAACATCAAGCCTGATCAATTGCCTGCCGAGCTGTTCGAAGAACAAGCCAAGCGCCGCGTCGTGCTGGGTCTGATCGTTGCTGAAGTGGTCAAGCAGTTCGACCTGAAGCCTGACGAAGCTCGCGTTCGCGAAATGATTCAGGAAATGGCTTCCGCTTATCAGGAGCCTGAGCAGGTTGTGTCGTGGTACTACAAAAACGAGCAGCAACTGAACGAAGTGCGTTCGGTTGTGCTGGAAGAACAAGTTGTGGATACTGTTCTGCAGAAAGCTAGTGTGACCGATAAAGCGGTCTCTTACGAAGAAGCAGTCAAGCCGGTAGAAGCTCCAGCAGCAGCCGACTGATTGATTTAGCGTTAAGAAGTACACACCATAAGCCAGCTCTCGAGCTGGCTTATGCGTATTCAAGACATAACTATTTGGGAGCGACTGCAGAGCATGTTCCGTAATTCTTATATTCAGCAGAACTCTGATATCCAGGCCGCCGGCGGCCTGGTCCCGATGGTTGTCGAGCAATCTGCTCGTGGCGAACGCGCCTATGACATCTATTCGCGCCTGCTCAAGGAGCGAGTGATCTTTCTGGTTGGTCCGGTAGAGGACTACATGGCCAACCTGATCTGTGCGCAACTGCTGTTCCTTGAAGCGGAAAACCCGGACAAGGACATCCATCTCTACATCAACTCCCCGGGCGGTTCGGTGACAGCTGGCATGTCGATCTACGACACCATGCAGTTCATCAAGCCGAACGTGTCGACCACCTGCATCGGCCAGGCCTGCAGCATGGGTGCGTTCCTGCTGACCGCAGGTGCCCCGGGCAAGCGTTTCTGCCTGCCGAACTCGCGCGTGATGATTCACCAGCCACTGGGCGGTTTCCAGGGCCAGGCGTCGGACATCGAAATCCATGCCAAGGAAATCCTCTTCATTCGCGAGCGTCTGAACACGCTGATGGCCAAGCACAGCGGGCGTACTCTGGAAGAAATCGAGCGCGACACCAATCGCGACAACTTCATGAGTGCAGAAGCTGCGAAGGAATATGGCCTGATCGACGAAGTGATCAACCAGCGCCCAGCTTAAAATAAGCAGCTCAAAATAGGCTTGGTCGGCTGGTCTGATCAGCGGCGGGCTTGAAAAAGCCCGCAATAGCCTTCATCTTGTGTTGCAAGCCTATCGGATTTGGATCGAACGAATGACTGACACCCGCAACGGCGAGGACAACGGCAAGCTGCTCTATTGCTCCTTCTGTGGCAAAAGCCAGCATGAAGTGCGCAAATTGATTGCCGGCCCCTCGGTCTTTATCTGCGACGAGTGCGTCGACCTGTGCAATGACATCATCCGTGAGGAGGTGCAGGAAGCCCAGGCCGAAAGCAGCGCGCATAAATTGCCTTCGCCTAAAGAAATCAGCGGCATCCTTGACCAGTACGTCATTGGTCAGGAGCGTGCGAAAAAGGTTTTGGCCGTAGCGGTGTACAACCACTACAAGCGCCTGAACCAGCGTGACAAAAAGGCTGACGACGTCGAACTCGGCAAGAGCAACATCCTGCTGATCGGCCCGACAGGCTCCGGTAAAACCCTGCTGGCCGAAACACTGGCCCGGTTGCTGAACGTTCCGTTCACCATTGCCGACGCAACCACCCTCACCGAGGCGGGTTACGTAGGTGAAGATGTCGAGAACATCATTCAGAAGCTGCTGCAGAAGTGCGATTACGACGTAGAGAAGGCCCAGATGGGTATTGTCTACATCGACGAAATCGACAAGATTTCCCGCAAGTCCGACAACCCGTCGATCACTCGGGATGTTTCCGGTGAAGGCGTGCAACAGGCCTTGCTGAAGTTGATCGAAGGCACGGTCGCTTCCGTACCGCCGCAAGGTGGCCGCAAGCACCCGCAGCAGGAATTCCTGCAGGTCGACACCCGTAACATCCTGTTCATCTGCGGTGGTGCGTTCTCCGGTCTGGAAAAGGTTATTCAAAACCGTTCCACCAAGGGCGGCATCGGCTTCAACGCAGAAGTGCGCAGCAAGGAAGAGGGCAAGAAAGTCGGTGAATCCCTGCGTGAAGTCGAGCCTGACGATCTGGTCAAGTTCGGTCTGATCCCGGAGTTCGTCGGTCGTCTGCCGGTCCTCGCGACGCTGGACGAGCTGGATGAGGCTGCGCTGATGCAGATCCTCACCGAGCCGAAAAATGCTCTGACCAAACAGTATGCCAAGCTGTTCGAGATGGAAGGCGTCGATCTGGAATTCCGTTCCGACGCGCTGAAATCGGTCGCCAAGCGTGCCCTGGAGCGTAAAACCGGTGCCCGTGGTCTGCGTTCGATTCTCGAAGGTGTACTGCTCGACACGATGTATGAAATCCCCTCGCAGTCCGAGGTGAGCAAAGTCGTGATCGATGAAAGCGTGATCGAAGGCAAGTCCAAGCCACTGTATATCTACGAAAACAGTGAGCCGGCGGCCAAGGCAGCGCCGGACGCGTAAGCGTCCACTGCGCCGCAACAAAGAAGGGGCCTTCGGGCCTCTTTTTTTTTATGTCGTTTTTTACATCCGCTTTGCGCTTGTTTTTTTTCAAGGCAGCCCCCATCTTGGTTTCAAGCTCAATTCCATCTGATTACGGCCATATGGCCGCCGTAGAGGCGAAATCATGAAGACAACCATCGAATTGCCTCTCCTGCCATTGCGTGATGTCGTGGTTTATCCGCACATGGTTATCCCGCTGTTCGTGGGGCGCGAGAAATCCATCGAAGCCCTCGAGGCCGCGATGACGGGCGACAAGCAGATCCTGCTGCTGGCTCAGAGAAACCCGGCTGACGACGATCCCGGTGAAGACGCTCTCTATCGCGTAGGTACCATCGCCACTGTTCTACAGCTGCTCAAGCTGCCTGACGGCACCGTAAAAGTGCTGGTCGAGGGTGAGCAGCGCGGCACCGTCGAACGTTTCAGCGAAGTCGACGGCCACTGCCGTGCCGAAGTGTCGTTGATCGAAGAGGTCGACGCCGCCGAGCGCGAATCCGAAGTGTTCGTGCGCACCCTGCTGTCGCAGTTCGAGCAATACGTACAATTGGGCAAGAAAGTCCCGGCTGAAGTCCTGTCGTCGCTCAACAGCATCGATGAGCCGGGTCGCCTGGTCGACACCATGGCGGCGCACATGGCGCTGAAAATCGAGCAGAAGCAGGAAATCCTCGAAATCATCGATTTGTCGGCCCGGGTCGAGCACGTTCTGGCGTTGCTGGATGCCGAGATCGATCTGCTGCAAGTCGAAAAACGCATTCGCGGTCGCGTCAAAAAGCAAATGGAACGCAGCCAGCGCGAGTACTACCTGAATGAGCAGATGAAGGCCATTCAGAAAGAACTCGGCGACAGCGACGAAGGCCACAACGAAATCGAAGACCTGAAAAAGCGTATCGACGCTGCCGGTCTGCCGAAAGACGCGTTGGCCAAGGCCACTGCCGAGCTGAACAAGCTCAAGCAAATGTCGCCGATGTCCGCTGAGGCCACCGTGGTGCGCTCGTACATCGACTGGCTGGTGCAAGTCCCGTGGAAGGCCCAGAGCAAGGTACGTCTGGACCTGGCGCGCGCAGAAGACATTCTTGATGCCGATCACTACGGTCTCGAAGAGGTCAAGGAACGTATCCTTGAATACCTCGCCGTGCAAAAACGCGTGAAGAAAATCCGTGGCCCGGTGTTGTGCCTGGTCGGTCCTCCGGGCGTGGGTAAAACCTCGCTGGCCGAGTCGATTGCTCACGCCACAAACCGCAAATTCGTGCGCATGGCCCTCGGTGGCGTGCGTGATGAAGCGGAAATCCGTGGTCACCGCCGGACTTACATCGGTTCGATGCCAGGAAGATTGATTCAAAAGATGACAAAAGTGGGTGTGCGCAACCCGCTGTTCCTCCTCGATGAAATCGACAAAATGGGCAGCGACATGCGCGGCGACCCGGCGTCGGCGTTGCTGGAAGTGCTCGATCCAGAGCAGAACCACAACTTCAACGACCACTATCTGGAAGTCGATTACGACCTTTCCGATGTGATGTTCCTGTGCACCTCGAACTCGATGAACATTCCGCCGGCGCTGCTCGACCGGATGGAAGTGATCCGTCTGCCGGGCTACACCGAAGACGAGAAGATCAACATTGCCGTCAAATACCTCTCGCCAAAGCAGATCGCCGCCAACGGTCTGAAGAAAGGCGAGCTTGAATTCGACGCAGAAGCGATCCGCGACATCATCCGTTACTACACCCGTGAAGCCGGTGTGCGTGGCCTCGAACGTCAGATCGCCAAGGTCTGCCGCAAGGCCGTTAAAGAGCACGCCCTGGAAAAACGCTTCTCGGTAAAAGTGACAGCTGATCTGCTGGAACACTTCCTCGGTGTGCGCAAATTCCGCTACGGTCTGGCCGAGCAGCAGGATCAGATCGGTCAGGTGACCGGCCTTGCCTGGACTCAGGTGGGCGGTGAATTGCTGACTATCGAAGCTGCAGTTGTGCCGGGTAAAGGTCAGTTGATCAAGACCGGTTCGCTGGGCGACGTGATGGTCGAATCGATCACTGCGGCGCTGACTGTTGTGCGCAGCCGCGCCAAGAGTCTGGGCATTCCTCTGGACTTCCATGAGAAGCGTGACACGCACATCCACATGCCGGAAGGGGCGACGCCGAAAGACGGCCCTAGCGCTGGTGTAGGCATGTGCACGGCGCTGGTGTCGGCATTGACCGGCATTCCGGTGCGCGCGGATGTCGCCATGACCGGTGAAATCACTCTGCGTGGTCAAGTGCTGGCGATTGGCGGTCTGAAGGAAAAACTGTTGGCGGCTCACCGCGGCGGAATCAAGATCGTGATTATTCCGGAAGAGAACGTACGTGATCTGAAGGAGATTCCTGACAATATCAAGCAGGATCTGCAGATTAAACCGGTTAAATGGATTGACGAGGTCCTGCAAATTGCGCTGCAATACGCGCCGGAGCCCTTGCCGGATGTGGCTCCGGAGATAGTTGCCAAGGACGAAAAACGTGAGTCTGACTCTAAGGAAAGAATTAGCACGCATTAATACGCTTTTGCCTGGGGGGCTTCCTTGACAGTTTTTTAGAGCCCTTGTTATAAAGCGGCTCTTAAGTGTCTGTAGGCCATTCAGCACTCGTTTTTGCTTTCACCAAAAAACTTAGAATCATCTCAAAATAGATATAAGGGGACTTAGAGTGAACAAGTCGGAACTGATTGATGCTATCGCTGCATCCGCTGATATCCCGAAAGCTGCTGCTGGCCGTGCGCTGGACGCTGTAATCGAATCCGTCACTGGCGCTCTGAAGGCTGGCGACTCCGTTGTTCTGGTTGGTTTCGGTACTTTCTCTGTGACGGACCGTCCGGCTCGTACCGGTCGTAACCCTCAAACCGGCAAGACTCTGGAAATCCCGGCTGCCAAGAAGCCAGGTTTCAAAGCCGGTAAAGCACTGAAAGAAGCTGTTAACTAAGTTTTCAGGTTTTTACCCATCCGGGTCGGGGTCATGCCTGACTTGGCAGCGGAGCGGTAGAACAGGCAGCTGAAACAGTCGCCTGTAACGCCGGGATCGAGGGTTCGAGCCCTGTCCGCTCCGCCAGTTACGAGAAGGCGCATCCTCGGATGCGCCTTTCTTCTATCCGGATTCTACCCACGCTCCACGGTTGCCTAATTTTGAAGTTCAACCGTTTCTGGGGGACGCATGCTGCAGAATATCAGGGACAATTCACAAGGCTGGATTGCCAAGACCATTATCGGGGTCATCGTTGCACTGATGGCTCTGACCGGTTTCGACGCCATTTTCCAGGCCACGACTCACAAGAATGAGGCGGCCAAGGTCAACGGTGAAGAAATCAGCCAGAACGAGCTGAGCCAGGCCGTTGATATGCAACGCCGCCAGCTGATGCAACAGTTGGGCAAAGACTTCGATGCATCTTTGCTTGACGAGAAAATGCTGCGTGAATCGGCGCTCAAGGGCCTGATCGATCGCAAGTTGCTGCTGCAAGGCGCCGAACAAGCGAAATTCGCTTTCTCCGAAGCCGCACTGGACCAAGTGATCCTGCAGACACCTGAATTCCAGGTGGACGGCAAGTTCAGCTCCGAGCGTTTCGACCAGGTGATCCGTCAACTGGGTTACAGCCGTATGCAATTCCGCCAGATGCTGGCTCAGGAAATGCTGATCGGCCAACTGCGCGCCGGTGTGGCGGGCAGCGGTTTCGTCACCGACGCCGAAGTGCTGGCATTCGCCCGTCTGGAAAAGCAGACCCGCGATTTCGCAACCCTGAACGTCAAGGCTGACCCGGCGGCGGTCAAACTGACCGACGACGAAGTCAAGGCGTACTACGACGAACACGCCAAGGAGTTCATGACTCCGGATCAAGTGATCATCGATTACGTAGAACTGAAGAAGTCTTCGTTCTTCGATCAGGTCGCCGTCAAAGACGAAGACCTGCAGGCGGCGTATCAGAAAGAGATCGCCAACCTGTCGGAACAGCGTCGTGCCGCGCACATTCTGATCGAAGTGAACGACAAGACTACCGAAGCTCAGGCCAAAGCGAAGATTGACGAAGTCCAGGCGCGTCTGGCCAAGGGTGAGAAGTTCGAAGCGCTGGCCAAAGAGTTCTCGCAGGACCCGGGTTCGGCCAACAATGGCGGTGACCTTGGTTACGCAGGCCCGGGTGTTTACGACCCGGCGTTCGAAAAAGCCTTGTACTCGCTGTCGAAAGACCAGGTGTCCGAGCCGATTCGTACCGACTTCGGTTACCACTTGATCAAGCTGTTGGGTGTGGAAGCGCCTGAAGTGCCGACCCTGGCCAGCCTGAAAGACAAGTTGACCCGCGAGCTGAAAGCCGCACAGGTCGAGCAGCGTTTCGTCGAGGCGACCAAGCAACTGGAAGACTCCGCATTCGAAGCGTCTGACCTGGCTCAGCCCGCGGCGGATCTGAAGCTGACCGTGCACACCTCCAAGCCGTTCGGCCGTGAGGGTGGCGAAGGTGTCGCGGCCAACCGTGCCGTAGTCACCGCTGCGTTCAGCACCGAAGTGATCGATGAAGGTGCGAACAGCACCGCCATCGAACTGGATCCGGAAACCGTGATTGTGCTGCGTTCCAAGGAGCACCTGAAGCCTGCGCAATTGCCGCTGGAAAGCGTGAATACGGCGATCCGCACTCAGTTGACCAAAGAGCACGCCAGCGCGGCTGCCAAGACCAAGGCCGAGAAGCTGATTGCGGATCTGCGCGACGGTAAGGCTCCACTGGACAAGGCGGTTGATGGTCAGAACTGGAAAGCCACTGAAGCGGCCACCCGTGGTCAGGAAGGTGTTGATCCGGCGGTGCTGCAAGCGCTGTTCCGTATGCCGAAGCCAGCTGCCAAGGACAAGCCGACGTTCACCAGCGTGACGTTGCCGGATGGCAGTCTGATGATCGTGCGTCTGAACGGCGTTAACGAAGCGGCTGCACCGACGGATGAAGAGAAGGTTCAGTACCGTCGTTTCCTTGCTTCGCGTGAGGGGCAGCAGGACTTTGCTGCGTATCGCAAGCAGTTGGAGAGTCAGGCGGACATCAAGCGGTTTTGATGGTTGACTGAGATGTGATGTGAGAGCCCCGGCCTGAATAGGTCGGGGCTTTTTTTTGGGGCGTTTTTTGGGGGGCGTGGCGGCCTTTGGGCCGGCCATGCTCTTGGGTTTTGGGTGAATATCCGTTGCTTCGGTTGTTGCCGCTGGCGGTTTCGCCCTTACGGCGAGTCCCTTTGGCAAACGCCCCAAAGGAACCAAAGGTCTTTGCCCTGACGTTCGGCCCGCTCGCTGAGGCTCGGGGTTCCTTCGCTCCGGGATCGATCCGGGCGCATCGCCTCCGGTTTGCTTCGCTGCACCTCCTCTCGATGTGTTTGGCTTCGCCAAACGGTCGCTGCGCTCCCCCCCCCCGGATCAATCCCTCCACTCAGCCTGCCGACGGGCCTTCAGATCAAGATCAAGAGCTGCAGCCGAGCTAACGCTCATCCTGTTGAGTGGGGCGGCTTCGCCGCGTGGGCGGTACACAAATTAACTGTGGGTGCGAGCCTGCTCGCGAAGGCGGCCTTCCAGCCGACCTGTTTCTTGCGGATGTACTCAATCCAATTGTGGGAGCGAGCCTGCTCGCGAAGGCGGCCTGCCAGCCGACCTGTTTCTTGCGGATGTACTCAATCCAATTGTGGGAGCGAGCCTGCTCGCGAAGGCGGCCTGCCAGCCGACCTGTTTCTTGCGGATTTACTCAATCCAATTGTGGGAGCGAGCCTGCTCGCGAAGGCGGCCTTCCAGCCGACCTGTTTCTTGCGGATTTACTCAATCCAATTGTGGGTGCGAGCCTGCTCGCGAAGGCGGCCTTCCAGCCGACCTGTTTCTTGCGGATGTACTCAATCCAATTGTGGGAGCGAGCCTGCTCGCGAAGGCGGCCTGCCAGCCGACCGTTTTCCAGCCGTATGGCTTCAACCCAACAGCGCATTCGGTCTCATTCGGCTCTTGGAAAACCATGTTCCCGAGCTTTGATAGTTACTGACAGGGTCAACACCAACAATCCTGCCACGATCCACGGAAACGCCCCGACTCCGAGGTTGCCCAGCAATAAACCGCCCATCAGACCACCGCCTGCAATCCCGACATTCCACAAAGTAACCAACATCGATTGCGCCGTATCGGCAGCCTCTTTCGCGGTTTTCGCCGAGGCGGTTTGCAGCAGCGACGGCATTGCACCAAACGCCAGACCCCAAACAGCAGTGGCGATGTAAACCACGTTTGGCGAGTCGCGCCACAGACTCAGCGCTATCGCTGAGAGCATGAACAATCCAGCGCTGATTAGCATCAGTTCGCGCAGCCAGCGATCAATCAGGCTGCCGACGACCCACAGGCTCAGTACCGAGGCGAGGCCGAAGACCAGCAGCACGCGGTCGACATTTGCAGCAAGCCCGGACGGTTGCAGGAAAGGCGCAATGTAGGTGTACAGCAGGTTGTGTGCGACGACGTAGGTGAGGGTGACCAACAATACCGATCGCACGCCCGGCAAGGTCAACACCTGACGCAGCGGCAGGCGGTTCCCCACGCGTTCGCCGGCAAAGTCCGGTACTTGCCAGCGTACCCAGACCACCAGCACCACGGTCAGTCCGGTCATGATGGCGAAGCTCAGGCGCCAGCCGATCAGGCTGCCGAGCAGGGTGCCGGCGGGGATTCCCAGTGAGAGCGCTAGCGGCGCGCCGAGCATGGCCACGGCGATGGCGCGGCCTTGCAGGTGGGGGGCGACCATGCGGCTTGCGTAGCCGGCCAGCAGGGCCCATAGCAACCCGGCGAATACGCCAGCAATAAAGCGTGCGAGCAGGGTGAGCCAGTACAGCTCCGACAGGGCGGTTAGGCTGTTGGCGATGGCGAAACCGCCAATGGCGGACAGCAGCAGCGGTCTGCGTCGCCAGCCGCGGGTGGCGATCGTCAGTGGGATCGCTGCGAGGATCGAGCCGATCGCGTACAGCGTGACCAATTGCCCGATCAGTGCCTGGGAGACGTTCAGGCTGCTGCTCATCTGCGGCAACAGGCCGGCCGGCATGGCTTCAGTCATGACCGTAATGAATCCGGCGGTGGCCAGTGCCAGCAGCGCGCCAAGGGGTAATCGCTCGCGGCGATCAACAGGTTGTTCAAGTGCAGGGCAACCGAGGTGTGCGTCGTTCATGAGCCGGCATCCATGTGCAGAGTTGACGAGGAGCACAGGGTAGGGCGCTGCACTGCGGCGAAAAACGGGTTAAGGTTCCGAACATATCGGACATGGATGTCAGCAATGGGAGATTGGTATGGATAGCCTGGGCAGTATTTCGGTGTTTGTTCAGGTCGCCGAAACCCGCAGTTTTACCGAGGCTGGTCGGTTGCAAGGGGTGTCATCGTCGGCGGTGGGCAAAAGTATTGCGCGGCTGGAAGCGCGACTCGGCGTGCGGCTGTTTCAGCGCACCACTCGCAGTGTCACGCTGACCAGTGAAGGGGCGCTGTTTCTGGAGCGCTGTCGCAAAATTCTCGCGGAGGTCGAGGCGGCAGAGTTCGAGTTGTGTGACGCGGCTGCGAAACCCCATGGCAAGTTGCGTATCAGTCTGCCGCAGGTGCATGGCCTGGTGATGCCGGTCATGAACGAGTTCATGGCGTTGTACCCGCAGATTGAACTGGATCTGGATTTGACTGATCGCATGGTCGATGTGGTTGAGGAAGGTTTCGACGCGGTGATTCGCACCGGCAAACCGCGTGATTCGCGACTGATGGCGCGCGCGTTGGGCGAGTTTCATATGGTGCTGGTGGCCAGCCCGGCGTATCTGGAACAGCGCGGTGAGCCGCAAACCCCCGCTGATCTGGCGGCTCACGCGTGCCTTCGGCACATCTTTCATGCCACCGGCAAACTGGAAACCTGGCCGCTGATCCGCGCGCAAGGGGCCGCAGAGCCTACGTTGCCAACCCGGCTGGTCAGCACGTCCATCGAAGCGGTGAGCCATGCGGCGCTGGCCGGTATGGGCATTGCCTGTCTGCCGGATTTCATGACCCGCGAGGCCGAGGCGCAAGGCCGCTTGCGTCGCGTGCTTGATGCGCATCTGGAACACACCGGGCAGTTCTGGGTCCTATGGCCATCCAGTCGCCACGCCACGGCAAAATTGCGCGTGTTCATCGATCATCTGGTGTTGCGACTTTTTCCCGCAACTGACGGTCGATAGAGTTGTAACTGCTTTAAGACACTAATCCATGCGCCGCGGGGGCGTGATCTGTTGCACAATACGCCCCGGACTGTTTTCTCTCAGGATGTTCAATGTTGATTTCCACTCCCATGCGTGTTGTCGGGTTGGCGCTATTGTTGACCGCTGTTGCCGGCTGTTCGAAAGACAAGCCGATGTATGAGCATGAGAACTTCGATGACTCTGGTACGTTTTCGCGCAATTACCCGGTGACCGACGCGGTGAGCTGCGAAGCGGCGCGCCGTGCATTGCTCAGCCAGGGCTACATCATCACCAGCAGTGACCCGAAACTGGTCAGCGGCCACAAGAGCTTCCAGCAAACCGGCGACACCCACATGGAGATCAGCTTCAACGTGGTCTGCGCCGATGACGGCAGTGCCGGGCACCATGCGACGATGTTCGCCAACGCCCTGCAGGATCGCTACGCACTGAAGAAGACCAACAACTCGGCCAGCCTCGGCGTCGGTGTGTTGGGCTCGGTGTCGATGCCGATCGGCTCGTCTGACGATTCGATGGTCAAGGTCGCCAGCGAAACAGTGACGTCGCAGAAGTTCTATGAGCGTTTCTTTACGTTGGTGGAATTGTTCCTGCCGGCGGATGCGAAGAAGGCTGCACACATTGAAGAGAAGCCGAAGGCTGACCTCGGTGTGCCTGAGGCGAAGGCTGCTCCGGCAGCGTTGGCGCCAACGCCAACGCCAACGCCAACGCCAACGCCGAAGGCTGAACCTGCGCCTGCTGCAGAACCGGCGGCCGCACCTGCTGAAGCAACGCCGGTGACGTCGGAGCCGGTCGCTCCACCCGCAGAGGCGGCGCCGATCACCCCGGCCCCGAGCGCAGAACCTGCGCCGGCACCGGCGACCGAAACCATCACGCCACCGGCCAACCCGGATATCCCGCCGCCATCCGAGCCGATTCCGGCGATGCCAGCGTCCGGCCAGTAATCAGCCTCACCGCAACCCCCTGTGGGAGCGAGCCTGCTCGCGAAAGCGTCGGTACATTCAGCACTTATGTGACTGAGAGTCCGCCTTCGCGAGCAGGCTCGCTCCCACAGTGGTTTTTGGCGTGGCTTAAATCTCGTTACATTCCCCTGACAAAAATCCTGCGATAAATTCCTGACCACCTGCTACGTTTTATTCATGAAGGCCGGGTTTCACTTTTCCTTCATACGAGCACGTTAAGCTCGAGGCACTGGGCATTTGCTCAGGCCCATTCAAGAGAGCAGCAGGGGGATTACACGATGGATGATTATCAAGAAGAGCTGCTCGAATACCAGGCCTTTGAACTGGATCAACCCGAGCCAGCCGAAGACGCCACCGAGCTTTAACTTGCAGCTTGAAGCTTGTAACTCGCCGCTGCTTTTATGCCGTTTTGCGGTGACTGCGGCGGAATTCGCCAGGCGTCTGACCGCTCCAGCGCTTGAAGGCCCGCTGAAAAGCTTCGGCTGATGCAAAACCCAGCAGGTAGGCGATCTCGCCGAATGCCAGTTCGGTATCGCGGATGTAGGTCATCGCCAGATCCCGGCGAGTGTCATTGAGGATCGCGCGAAACTGCGTGCCTTCCTCGGCCAGTTTGCGCCGCAACGTCCAGGTCGGCAGCTTCAGGCGTGCTGCCACTTCTTCCAGGTCGGGTTCCCGGCCACCATTGAGCAACGGCCCCAACAGCTGAGTGATGCGTTCGCGCAGGCTACGGGTGCGGGTCAATTGTTCCAGTTCCCGTTCACACAGTTGCAGCAGATGTCGCCAGGTACTCGGGCAGTGGTCCGGATTGCGCTGTGCGAGGCTGCTCAGGCTCAGGCGCAGTTGATTGCGTTCGGCGCCAAACTGGATCGGGCAATCACCCAGCACGCTATAGGCCTCGCGGTAATCCGGCTCATCGAATTCGATGTCGATGCGTTCGGCGCGCAGCGCTTCGCGGCTGACACTGGAGAGCTGATGCAGCCATCCGGCGACGATCGAGTCCACGACAAAACGGTTATAGGCGTTGTACGGGCTGATCGAATAGAAACGCAGCCACGCGCCATGGGCGTCTTCGTGAAAACTGGACTGGCCGCGATAATTGGAACCATACAACGCCTCGAAACGGATCAGGCAGCGCGCGGCTTCACGCACGGTCGGCGCTTGTGCGGCAGTGACACCGGCCAGCCCGGCCTGGCTCAGGCGACTGAGCTGGCCCATGCGCAGGCCCAGCGCCGAATCGCCGGTCAACTGAATCGCCGCGTGGCCCAGTCGCATATAGCGCGGAATCGACAAACGCGCCCCTGCCTCGGCCAGTCGCGCCGCGTCCAAACCATATTGCTCCAGCAACGGCTGCGGATCCGCCCCATGACTGCGCACGGCATCGGCGAGGCTGTGAACAAAGCCCACCGACAGGTCCCCGAGGCGCATCGGCAGCGGCTTCATGGCTTACAACCAGATGTTCAGCAAACGCGCGCCGCGGGCATCACCATCGGCGAACTGCTGACCGTTGCTGCTGAGGAAACTCTGACCGGCACTGGACTTGTCCCAGAACTGCCCGCGCAGGAACACACTGATGCCGGCAATCGCTCGACTGCTCGGCGGTTGTGCCGTCAGTGTCAGTCGATGCCAGGCCTGTCCTTCGGTGACTTCACCGGGTTTGAGGCTGACCGAACTCGGGGTGTTCGAGCTCTTGTAGCCGCGCCATGGCAGGTTCCAGGCGCGATGACCGAGCACCTGCGCCGGTACGGCCACCAGTTGCGCGCTTTGCTCGTCGAGCTTGCGATAGTTGTCTGGGTACCAGCTGTCGCTGCCGATCAGCACGCCGAGGCGTCCGGCCGGGGTGTCCACAACATTGATCGTTTGTTCACTGGCCTGGATGACATCGCGCTGATCGAACACGGGGTGCATCTGCCGTTGCGGCTGGCCAAGCGGTACGCCATCGCGACCGAACACCACGCTGCTGTTGAACAGGGCGCCGCTGCCGGGTTTGAGCTGGCCGTCGCGGATACTCGGCTCGGGCAGCACGATCGAGCCAGCCACCAGTGTCACGTGAAACTCTTTGGCCAGACCACCGAACAGTGCCTGGTAATCCTTGGCCATCGCCTTGGCTTTCATACGCAGGTAGGCGTCGTTGAGGCGGTCGCTGCCGTTGGCGCTGAGCCAGGCGCGGGCGAACAGCAGCGGATTGCTCGCCGCCAGCCAGTTCATCGCTTCGGCGAGGGTCGGGGCCTGATACAGCTCGTCTTTCTCGCCGCTGAGCAGCAGCCAGGTGCCGACGTTCTCCGGCAGCACCACGACGGTTTTGTCGTTCAACAGGCCTTGATCCTGAGCTTGTTGCAGATAGGCCGCGAGTTTGCGGTGCAAGCGCTCGGTACTTTGGTAGTCGGTGGGAAAAAGCTCGGGCTGGATGCCCAGCAGATTGCCGCGATCGGCCGGGGTGCCTTGATCGACCGCCACTGTAATGCGTAAGTCCGACAGATAATGGCCCGCCGGCCGGTCTGCCGCCCACATGGCGTAGGTGGTCAGGGCGGCGACGAGGGCCATGGAAAAAAACAGGTACAAAAGTTTGCGCATGAAAACCAACAACTACCGGGTACAGGGTATGGCGACTAGGGTAGGGCTCATGACCCTGATTGCCAAGGGGCGCTGCGCATTTGGATCAATAAGTTGTCAGTTTCGGTCATTGAGTGACAGCGATGCGACTCTTAGTCTGTCGAGCATGACTGACGGGGGCCGCAGAGCGCCCGCAACTTTTCCGTGATCGCTCGTTGTGGAGTTACCGATGACCGCCGCTCATTACCCGCACCTGTTGGCCCCGCTGGACCTGGGATTCACCACGCTGCGCAACCGCACCCTGATGGGCTCGATGCACACCGGTCTGGAAGAAAAACCGGGCGGTTTCGAACGCATGGCGGCGTACTTCGCTGAACGTGCCCGTGGCGGTGTCGGCCTGATGGTCACCGGCGGTATCGGCCCGAACGACGAGGGCGGCGTGTACTCCGGCGCGGCCAAGCTGACCACCGAAGAAGAAGCTCTCAAGCACCGCATCGTCACCCGCGCGGTACACGAGGCGGGCGGCAAGATCTGCATGCAGATCCTGCACGCCGGGCGTTATGCCTACAGCCCGAAACAAGTGGCGCCGAGTGCGATTCAGGCACCGATCAACCCGTTCAAGCCCAAAGAGCTGGACGAGGAAGGCATCGAAAAGCAGATCAGCGATTTCGTCACCTGTTCAGTACTGGCGCAAACCGCCGAATACGACGGCGTCGAGATCATGGGCTCGGAAGGTTATTTCATTAACCAGTTCCTCGCCGCGCACACCAACCACCGCACCGACCGCTGGGGCGGCAGCTACGAAAACCGTATGCGCCTGCCGGTGGAAATCGTTCGCCGTGTACGTGAAGCGGTTGGCCCGAATTTCATCATCATTTTCCGTCTGTCGATGCTCGATCTGGTCGAGGGCGGCAGCACCTGGGACGAGATCGTCACCCTGGCCAAAGCCATCGAGCAGGCCGGTGCGACCATTATCAACACCGGCATTGGCTGGCACGAAGCGCGGATTCCGACCATCGCCACCAAAGTGCCGCGTGCGGCGTTCAGTAAGGTCACGGCCAAGCTGCGTGGTTCGGTGAAGATTCCACTGATCACCACCAACCGTATCAACACACCGGAAATCGCCGAGCAGATTCTTGCCGAGGGTGATGCTGACATGGTCTCGATGGCGCGGCCGTTCCTCGCCGACCCGGACTTCGTCAACAAGGCCGCTGAAGGCCGCGCCGACGAAATCAACACCTGCATCGGTTGCAACCAGGCGTGCCTCGACCACACTTTCGGCGGCAAGCTGACCAGTTGCCTGGTCAACCCGCGTGCCTGTCACGAAACCGAACTCAACTACCTGCCGGTGCAGCAGATCAAGAAAATCGCGGTGGTCGGTGCCGGTCCTGCGGGGCTGTCCGCCGCGACCGTGGCCGCCGAGCGTGGCCATCAGGTGACCCTGTTCGATTCTGCCAGTGAAATCGGTGGCCAGTTCAACATCGCCAAGCGTGTGCCGGGCAAGGAAGAATTCTTCGAAACCCTGCGCTACTTCAAACGCAAGTTGCAGACCACCCATGTCGAGGTGTGCCTGAACACCCGCGTCGATGTGGCGAAACTGCTGGAAGGCGGTTACGACGAGATCATCCTTGCTACCGGCATTGCGCCGCGTGTGCCGGCGATTCCGGGTGTCGAGAATGCCAAGGTGCTGAGCTACCTGGACGTGATCCTTGAGCGCAAACCGGTTGGCAAACGCGTGGCGGTGATTGGCGCCGGTGGTATCGGTTTTGACGTCTCGGAATTCCTCGTTCACCAAGGCGTCGCGACCAGCCAGGATCGCGCCGCGTTCTGGAAAGAGTGGGGCATCGATACGCAACTGGAAGCCCGTGGTGGCGTCGCCGGCATCAAAGCTGCGCCGCACGCGCCGGCGCGTGAAGTGTTTCTGTTGCAGCGCAAGAAAACCAAGGTCGGCGATGGCCTCGGTAAAACCACTGGCTGGATTCACCGTACCGGTCTGAAGAACAAGCAGGTGCAGATGCTCAACAGCGTTGAATACTTGAGCATCGATGACCAAGGCCTGCATATCCGCATCGGCGAAACCGGCGAGCCGCAAGTGCTGGCGGTGGACAACATTGTGATCTGCGCGGGGCAGGATCCGCTGCGTGAATTGCATGACGGTCTGGTGGAAGCGGGGCAGAACGTGCACCTGATCGGCGGCGCGGATGTCGCGGCTGAGCTGGATGCCAAACGCGCGATCAACCAGGGCTCGCGTCTGGCGGCTGAGCTCTAAGTCGACAATTGTGGCGAGGGAGCTTGCTCCCGCTGGGGCGCGTAGTGGCCCCTTCGTTCTGTATATACAGTTTTACGACTGCTGCGCAGTCGAGCGGGAGCAAGCTCCCTCGCCACAAAAGCACTGTTAAGATGCCGGCTCTTTAAACTGAGCCGGCATTTATGCTTTTGCCTCCCACCAACTGGCTATCCCAAGCCCCTCTCGAACACCTTCATCTGGACTGGCTCACCACCGCCGGCATTGAAGTCGCCCTCCTGCGCCTCGACCAGATCGACCCGCTGATCAGCGGCAACAAATGGTTCAAACTCGTCGAACACCTCAAAGCCGCCGAACGTGTGGGTGCCGAGGGCATCATCAGTCTCGGGGGGGCTCACTCCAATCATCTGCACGCCTTGGCGGCGGCGGGGAAACGGCTGGGTTTCAAAACCGTGGGGTTGCTGCGCGGGCATGCGCAGGAAACTCCCACGGTGCTCGATCTGCAAGCGTTCGGTATGCAATTGCATTGGTTGGGTTACGGTGGCTATCGCGCTCGCAATGAACCGGACTTCTGGGCGCCCTGGCAGGCGCAGTATCCGCAACTGTATGCGGTGCCGGAGGGTGGCGGTGGATTAGCGGGGGCGCTCGGTTGTGCAGTCATTAAGGAACAGGCGCAAGCACAATTGCCTTCGCTGGGCTGGACTGATTATCACGGATGGTGGCTGGCCTGCGGCACCGGCACCACGCTGGCCGGGCTGGTTCTTACCGAAGGAGGCGCACACCCGGTTTATGGCGCGTTGGCGGTTCCTGATGATCACGGCGTGGCGCCGCAGGTCGAGTCGATTATGCAGTCAGCCGGACTGGCCACTGCCGACTATGAGCTGATCGATGCCAGCCGAGGCGGTTTTGCCAAGGTTGATCCGGGGTTGCTCGCGTTCATTGAACAAACGGAGCAAGCCAGCGGCGTACCACTGGAGCCGTTGTACACCGGCAAGGCGTTGCTGGCGCTCAAGCAGCAGGTGGAGGCGGGCAGGTTCGCGCCCGGCACGCGGCTGATCTTCATCCACACCGGCGGCCTTCAGGGTCGACGCGGTTTTATCCCCACATCAACGTGAGCCAGACACCTCTGGCGAGGGAGCATGCTCCCGCTGGGCTGCGCAGCAGACCCAAAACCTGAGAGTGATCACTGTCAGGTACACCGCGTTCGTCGGGTTTACGACGGCTGCGCCGCCGAGCGCGAGCAAGCTCCCTCGCCACAGGGTTAACTCGCTGAGCCTATGCTCAACCGCGCTTGGGCATCATCCGCAGCAGCGTGTTATCGCGCACTACATAATGGTGATAGATGCCCGCCAGTGCATGCAGCCCGATCAGCCAGTAGCCGATCGTGGCGATCAGCACGTGCCAGCCCTCCACTTGTTTGGCGAAAGCCTTGTCTTCACCCACCAACAGCGGCAGGTCAAAACCATAGAACATCACCTGATGTCCCTCGGCGCTGGTAATCAGCCAACCCAGGATCGGCATGCTGATCATGAACAGGTACAGCGCCCAGTGCATCAGCCGCGCCAGCACGGTTTGCCATTGTGGCGAGGCGGGAAAGATTTTCGGTGCCGGGCCGAGGCTGCGAGCGAGCAGGCGAAACCACACCAGCACAAACACGGTCAGGCCGAGCATGTAGTGCACTTCGCGGATCAGCGTGCGCCCGCCACTGCCTTTGGGAAACAGCCCGCGCAACTCCATGCTGGCGTACACCAGCACCAGCAGGACCAGCATCAGCCAGTGCAACAGGACTGAAACGGTGCTGTAACGCGATTCTGAGCTTGTCCACGGCATAAGATATTTCCTCGGGATCGATGTGCAATCAGGCTGTCGTGACGGCACTCTTTTCACTGTAAACCTGCCGGGATGTTTTTGCCCGGAGCTCGTGATGTTTTTTGCACGAAAGAAAAGTATTCAATGCCCGGTTTTGATTTGCTCGTTAGTTAAAGTTCAGGTTTGTATGTGGTCTTGCCAGGCGTAACTTTGTGTTGTTTATATTTTGTGTTTTCTTTTGGTTTGAATGGTTTGTTTTAGATGGTTATTGTCGGGTCCAGTCTTTATTGAGTTGTTAAAGATTAAAAGTATATTTTTTAAGTTGAGAATTAATATGAAAAGTCCGATTTCGAAACCTCGCCCTTCTACTACTGCGCCAAAGCCAGCAGTTCCAACCAGGCCGGTTGTGCCGAGCAAGCCAGTGGCGCCGAGCAAGCCAGTGGCGCCGAGCAAGCCAGTGGCGCCGAGCAAACCGGTGGCGCCGAGCAAACCAGTGGCGCCGAGCAAACCAGTGGCGCCGAGCAAACCGGTGGCGCCGAGCAAGCCAGTGGCGCCGAGCAAACCGGTGGCGCCGAGCAAGCCAGTGGCGCCGAGCAAACCGGTGACGCCGAGCAAGCCAGTGGCACCGAGCAAGCCAGTGGCACCGATCAAACCGGTAGCACCGAACCAGCAGGTGCGTCCGACCAGTCCTGCCACGCCGACCGAGACCCAGCGACCGCCAATGCCATGGCCGACCATTAACGTCAACGTCGATCCGGTGGCCTTGATAGCGCTCATCCAGACACTTGGTGCGACAGTCAATGTCGATGGTTCGACCACACTGCCTGACGGTAGTTTGATTGACACCGATACAACTTCAATCAAGCGTCCCGATGGCATCATTCAATATGAAGATGGCCGGGTCGAGTATCCAGACGGGCGGATTATCTGGCCGGATAATGCCGTTGAATATCCGGATGGACGTATTGTTTGGGAAGACGGAACTGAACAGTTACCGGATGGAAGTGTTAAATATCCCGATGGCCTTGCGTACGATGCAGAAGGCAACCTTGTTTCGGAGTAATTAATTACCGAAACTTGTGCTGGTTTTTATATTGCGAAAAAAAACACCGCTGATTGTCATCGATCAGCGGTGTTTTTCATTTTCAGCCTCAAGCGTTTTGCGGCATCTCACCGTTGGCCAGGCGCTTGTTGATGTCGGCGATGACTTCCGGCAGATCGGTGATGGTGTCGATCATGTAGTGCGGGCGCGAGCCTTCGAACAGCGCGTGAATGCGTTTGCGTTCGCTGGCCAGTTCATCGCTGCCCAACGCGCGGAAACCGGCGTAATCCAGACCCAGCGCGTTGCCCGAGCAGATCAGCGCCACGGTCCACATCCCGGCGCGGCGGCCTTCGAGAATGCCCGGCACGGTGTCATCGATCTTCACGCACGCTGCGACATCGTCGATGCCCAGCGCGATCACGTTGGCCAAAGCCTGGGCCGGCCACGGACGGCCATTTGGCACTTCGTCGGTGGCAACCACGTGGTCAGCGACGTAGCCGTTAGTGGCGGCGAGTTCGACAACCTTGTCCATCACTTGCTTCGGGTAGCCAGAGCAGGAACCGATCTTGATGCCTTGCTGACGCAGACTGGCGATGGTTTCCAGGGCGCCGGGAATCAGCGCCGAGTGCTCGGCGATTTTCTCGATCTGTAGCGGCATGAAACGGTTGTAGATCGCGGTGACGTCGTCGTCGGTCGGCGTGCGGCCGAATGCCTTGCGATAACGCTCGGCCACTTGCGGCTGATCGCAGAGGGTGCGGATGTGGTCCCACTTGCCCATGCCCATCGGGCCACGGGCCTCTTCGATGGAGACCTGCACGTCGAACTCGGCGAAGGCTTCGACGAAGATCTGCGTCGGCGCGAACGAGCCGAAATCGACCACGGTGCCGGCCCAGTCGAGGATCGCGGCTTGCAGTTTGTTTGGGTTTACATAGTTCATGGCAATCAAATTCCTGTAATGGCAATGCAATTCAAAAATGTGGGAGCGAGCCTGCTCGCGAAGGCGTCGGATCAGTCGAGATCTATGTTGAATGTGCGACCGCTTTCGCGAGCAGGCTCGCTCCCACAGGGGATTTAGGATGTGGCTTAGATTTCTAGCACTTCCATTTCGCGCAGCACTTCGCCGACCGCCGCGACGGCCTGGCGCATGTCGTCCGGGCTGACGTGGCCGATGCAGCCGACACGGAAGGTCTCGACCTGAGTCAATTTGCCCGGATAGAGGATGTAACCCTTGGCCTTCACACGTTCGTAGAAATCCTTGAACTGATAACGCGGATCGTTCGGTGCATGGAACGTAGCAATGATCGGCGCCTGAATCGCCGCCGGCAGGAAGCTGCGCAAACCGAGTTTGCCCATCTCGTCCATCAGCGCCTGGCAGTTGGCGGCATAGCGCGCATGGCGTGCAGGCAGGCCACCTTCTTCGTTGTATTGCAGCAACGCTTCGTGCAGCGCCGCGACCACGTGGGTCGGCGGAGTGAAGCGCCATTGCCCGGTTTTCTTCATGTAGGTGTGCTGGTCATAGAGGTCCATCGCCAGCGAATGCGAATTACCGGCGGCAGCGGCCAGTGACTCTTTGCGAGCGAAGACGAAACCCATCCCCGGTACGCCTTCCAGACATTTGCCGGAGGCGGCGATCAGCGCGTCGAACGGCACTTTCTGCGCGTCCACCGGCAGTGCGCCGAAGGAACTCATGGCGTCGATGATCAGGCGTTTGCCGTGGTGCTGGACGACCTCGGCGATCTCCGGCAGCGGATTGAGAATGCCGGTGCTGGTTTCGCAGTGGATCAGCGCGACGTGGGTAATGGCGCTGTCGGCGCGCAGCAGGCGGTCAACGTCGGCAGCGGTGGTCGGTTCATCTTCGGCGGTTTCGAAGGTGCTGAACGAACGCCCGAGCACTTCGCAGATCTTCGCCAGTCGTTTGCCATAGGCGCCATTGATCAGCACAAGAATCTTGCCGTCACGCGGCACCAGTGTACCGATGGCCGCTTCGACAGCGAACGTGCCGCTGCCTTGCAATGGCACACAGTGGTGGCTGGCGGCGCCGTTGAGGATCGCCAGCAGTTGTTCGCACAGGCTGGCGGTCAGTTGGTTGAAGCGGTCATCCCATGACCCCCAGTCGACCATCATCGCCTGGCGGGTGCGGGCCGAAGTGGTCAACGGGCCGGGAGTGAGCAGGATGGGTTCGGCGATACTCATTCGTGTGTCCTCGGATAGCGCTGTGGGATGAAGCTACGGGGCATACGTTGCAATTCGCCGTTGCATCAATCAAATTGTTTGTTGTTATGCCAGCCATCAGCGAGAGTTATTCATGAACCTGTTCCAGCTCCGTGCCTTCGACGCCGTGGCCCGCGAAGGCAGCTTCACCCGCGCCGCCGCGCGTTTGTTTATCAGTCAGCCGGCGGTCACCGGGCACATCAAGGCGCTGGAGGAGCACTACCAGATCACTCTGTTGCGGCGCACCGCGCGACGGGTGGAACTGACCGAAGAGGGCACCAAACTCGCGGCGATTACCCGAGCGATGTTTGGTCTGGCGGAAGAGGCGCAGACGATGCTCGAGGCCAATCGGCAATTGCTGACCGGCAGGTTGGAGGTGGCGGCGGACGGGCCGCACATGGTCATGCCTATGTTGGCGAGCCTGCGCGCGCGGTATCCGGGGATCACGGTGAATCTGCGTTTGGGCAATGCCCAGGAAACTCTGGCGGCGTTGTTGTCGGAACACGCGGATGTCGCGGTGTTGACCGAAGTCGAACCGCGCAAAGGCCTGCATCTGCAAGCACTGAGCGAGTCGCGGATTTGCGCGTTGGTGCCGGCAGGGCACCCGTGGGCGATGCGCGCCGGGGAGGTAAAACTCAAAGAGCTGGATCAGGTGATCATGGTGCTGCGTGAACCGAGTTCGATCACCCGGCGTACGTTTGATGAGGCCTGTGCGCGGGCCTCGATCCATCCGCGCGTGTTGCTGGAACTGGACAGCCGTGAGGCGGTGACCGAAGCGGTGGCGGCCGAGTTGGGCGTTGGCGTGGTGTCATCGGTTGAGGTCAGCCATGACCCGCGCGTGGTGGCGATTCCGATTGCTGGCGAAGGGCTGGTGAACCGGCACATGATCGGTTGCATGGAGCGGCGGCGGGAGTTGCGCCTGATTCAGGCGTTCTTTGGTCTGGCGCCAGGCTGATACACCGTGGTGCGTCCTTCGCGAGCAGGCTCGCTCCCACAATGGAATGCATTTCAACTGTGGGAGCGAGCCTGCTCGCGAAGGGGCCAGAACTGTTCACACAAGACTCTCGCGAACCATGTCGAGGAAGGTCGCCACCACCCGTCGATTGCTCTGCTCACGCAAACACACCAGCGTCTCCGTCAGCCGTCGGGTGCAATCGACAATCGGCAACGCAAATACCCGCGAGTCCGCACCAAACTCCGCCGCCGACACCACGCCAACGCCAATCCCGACCACCACGGCCTCACGCGCCGCCTCTCGCCCCTCAACCTGAATCGCCGGGCGAATGCGAAACCCCGCGCGGGCCATTTCCTCTTCCAGCGTCTGCCGCGTTACCGAACCGTGCTCACGCAACACCAATGGCGTGTCATCCAGGTCGGCCAGGCAGATCGATTCACGCTCGGCCCACGGATGATTGCGCGACACGAACGCCACCATTGGATCATTGCGCAGCGGCACACACAGCAAGCGCTCATCGCTGACATCACGCCCGAGCAACGCGAGATCGGCTTGATAGTTGAACAGGCGAAACAGTGATTCATCGGTGTTGCCGGTCTCGATCTTCACGCTGATCCCCGGATAGCGCTCGCAGAACCGTGCGATCTGCGGCAGCACGTGCACCGGCGCATCCACCGCCAGGATCAGGCTGCCGGTCTGCAGGGCCTGGGACTCCTGCAGCAATTCCTGCGCTTCGGCTTCGATCACAAACAGCCGTTGCGTGATCGCCAGCAAGCGTTCGCCAAGGTCGGTCAGGCGCACGGAACGTTTATTGCGGTGAAACAGCAAAACGCCGAAACGCTCTTCGAGTTTGCGCACTTGGTCGGATATCGCCGGTTGCGTGAGAAAAAGGCGCTCGGCGGCTTTGGTGAAGCTTCCATGCACGGCCACGGCGTGGAAGGCTTTGAGTTGGGCGTGGGACACCGACATGAAGTCACCTGATCGTTAGGTCAGTAACAAGCTGAGCTTATGTGTGAAATACGATAAATCGATTTTATTTATTAAACAGTAATTGCTTTGATCGGCTCACGCCATCGCTGACTGCCCGCTCGGGCCGCACGGTGGCCATGAGCCTGTGCGTGCAACAACAGGACTCATCTGACCGATATCGCCCCAGGGACGGGGTGATATCGCAGTGCTCAACAATAAAAACACAGGCGTTTTTCTTAACGATTCTGCCGGCACACTCACACCCTGAGGTCAGAACCACCATGAACAAGCACATCGGCACCATTGCGCGTTGGCGCGTGCAGATTTTCGCGATTACCTGGCTTGCGTACGCCGCTTTCTACTTCACCCGTAAAGCGTTTTCGGTGGCCAAACTGGGCATCGCCGAAGACCCCAGCTTCATGCTCGACAAGATGGCCATGGCCAACCTCGATGCGATCTATCTGGCGGCTTATGCACTCGGCCAGTTCACCTGGGGCATGCTCGCCGACCGCTTTGGCCCAAGGGTCGTGGTGCTCGGCGGTTTGCTGATTTCCGCCGCCGCAGCGCTGGTGATGGGCAGTTACGCGACGCTGCCGATCTTCGCCACTTGTATGTTGATTCAGGGGTTGGCGCAGTCCACCGGATGGTCGGGATTGTGCAAAAACCTCGGCAGTTTTTTTCCCTCCCAACAACGCGGGCGAGTGCTCGGGTTATGGAGTTCCTGCTACGCGTTTGGTGGTCTGGTGGCGTCGCCATTTGCCGGCTGGTGGGCGTACACCTTGATGGGCACCTGGCACGCAGCGTTCATTTCAAGTGCGGTGGTGGTCGCCGTGGTGGCGGTGTTGTTCTTTATCTTCCAGCGCAACAAACCGGAAGACGTCGGCTTGCCGGCGGTCGAGCCGGAGCCTGAACTGACAGCGGAAGAAACCGAAGCCAACAGCAAGCTCAGTGTCTGGGAGCCGTTGAAGGAAATCCTGCGTAACCGCACGGTGCTGGTGCTGGGCCTGGCGTATTTCATGTTGAAACCGGCGCGTTACGCGATTCTGTTGTGGGGCCCGGTGATTGTCTTTGAACAGATGCCCAGTGTCGGCAAAGTCGGCGCGGCGATCATTCCCACTTCGTTCGAACTGGCCGGGTTGCTCGGGCCGATCCTGATCGGGCTGGCCTCGGACAAACTCTTCGGTGCCCGGCGGATGCCGGCCTGCGTGTTGAGCCTGCTGGCGCTGACCGTGACGCTGGCGCTGTTCATGGCCGCGCTGCAGAGCGGCAGTGTGTTGCTGGTGGTCGCATTGTTGTTTGTCATGGGCCTGACCCTGTACGGCCCGGATTCAATGATCAGCGGTGCCGCCGCGATCGACTTCGGCAAAGCCAAGGCCGGCGCCACGGCGGCCGGTTTCGTCAACGGCTGCGGCTCGGTCGGCGCGGTGCTCGGCGGTTTGCTGCCGGGTTACTTCGACTCGGTGACGGTGTTCATCGTCTTCGCCGGTTGTGCGCTGTTCTCGGCGCTGGTGCTGATTCCGCACTGGAACAGCCGTCCGGTCGGCGTGATGGAGCCGCGCGCCGCGATCCCCAATTGCCCGCTGACGATCAAACCCCTGCGTTCCTGAAACCCTTGCCTCGCGGCCTGCTGCGGCGCTCGCGGCAGGCTGTGTCGTGGCCCACTGACTGGAGAAACCCCATGAGACCGTTTTGGCTGGAGCAGGCCCTGCAGGCCGACACTTCGCAAAGCTGCCCACCGTTGCAGGGCGAAGTCCGCGCCGATGTGTGCATCGTCGGCGGCGGCTATACCGGGTTGTGGACGGCGATCATGCTCAAGCAACAGAACCCCGAGCTCGATGTATTGCTGATCGAAGCGGACATCTGCGGTGCCGGCGCCAGTGGCCGCAATGGCGGTTGTGCGCTGTCGTGGTCGGCGAAATATTTCACCCTTGAGCGCCTGTTTGGCGTCGAGGAAGCGGTGCGCCTGGTCAAGGAATCGGAGCGCAGCATCCACGCGATCGGCGAGTTCTGTGAGCAGTACGGCGTCGATGCCGATTACCGTCTCGACGGCACGCTGTACACCGCGACCAACCGCGCGCAGGTCGGCTCGACCGATGCGGTGATCGCCGCACTGGAGCGCAACGGCATCAACTCGTTCACCCAGCGTCCGCTGGCCGATGTGCAACGCATGGCCGGTTCGAGCAAGCATCTGGAGGGCTGGTTCTCGCCGGCGGCGGCGAGTGTGCAGCCAGGCAAACTGGTGCGTGGCTTGCGTCGGGTGGCATTGCAATTGGGCGTGAAGATTCACGAAAACACGGCGATGACCGGGCTGGAAGAAGGGCGTCCGGCACGCCTGCAAACAACGAATGGCAGCATCGTCGCCGATCGCGTGGTGCTGGCGATGAATGCGTGGATGGCGCGTGCCTTTCCACAGTTCGAACGCAGCGTGGCGATTGTTTCCAGCGACATGCTGATCACCGAACCGCGCCCGGATCTGTTGCAGGAGATCGGCCTGACCAGTGGCGTCACCGTGCTCGATTCGCGGATTTTCGTGCACTACTACCACAACACCCCGGACGGCCGGATCATGCTCGGCAAGGGTGGCAACACCTTCGCCTTTGGCGGACGGATGCTGCCGGTATTCGATCAGCCGTCGCCTTATGCCGGTCTGCTGAAAAACAGCCTCGCGGACTTCTTCCCGGCCTTTGCCGATGTCAAAGTCGATGCCACCTGGAACGGTCCGTCGGATCGCTCGGTCACCGGTTTGCCGTTCTTCGGCCAAATGAGCAGCGCCGGCAATGTGTTTTACGGTTTCGGCTATTCCGGCAGCGGCGTCGGCCCGTGCCATATGGGCGGGCAGATTCTTGCGTCGCTGGTGCAAGGCCTGGACAACCCGTGGACGCGCTCGCCGCTGGTCAACGGGCCGTTGGGTTATTTCCCGCCGGAGCCGATCCGCTATCTCGGTTCGTTGATGGTGCGCAACGCCATTCGCCGCAAGGAACGCGCCGAAGATCACGGGCGACGACCCCGACATCTGGACGTGCGCCTGGCGAAATTCGCTGCGGCGGCGGGCAAGGCTGACAAAGGTTGAAGCACTGCTCGCTGAGACAGGCGCAGCCTGCGGCAGCGCCTACAGGTTGCATCAGCGGACGTCGCTGTTAAGCAACCAGTCGAGTAACAAGCTGCTGTCGCGTGCGTGCGGTGGTTCGCTTGGCGCTGGATTGGGTGACTTGCCCAGACACAGTATCGGCCGGTCCGGATCGCTGTCGAGAAAGCTTACCCACACTTCACTGCCAACGCCGGGTAACTCATCTGAGACGATTCGCCCGTTGGCGCTGGTCAATGCGATCGGCAGCCAGATCGCATCGGCATCGGCATTGCCATCAGTCGCTGGATCCGACGGCCACAGCCTGACGGCGACGCGGCCTTGGTCGTCGAGTTTTGGCGGTTGCCCTGAGACGCCAAGTACATTTGCCAAGTGATAACCGGCGATGCTCGGGCGCTGTTGTTTAAGCGGCGGGCGAAAGTCTGTCGACCAGGGTTGGGCAGTAAAATCGTTGTGATAGCGGTGCACAGTCGGTTTCAGGTCAAGAATCGAGGGGTGCTGGCCCTGATGGCTAATCGCAGTGATCCGCCATTGTTCGTTGAAGCTGTTGATCGGATGTTCGCTGACTTGCAGCAAATGTCCGCTGAACAACCCGATACAGTCGCTGCGGCCATTGACCGAGCGAAGATGACCGCGTTGTCGCTCCAGGTGCCGCCGACTGCGCTGCTCGCTGTGGCGTTGTTCCAGAGAAAGCATCGGCGGTTGGGCCATTGAGCGGGTCTGATTGGCGGCGTCCTCGCCGATTGTCTGTTGGCCCCGATTACGGACGACGGGCAGTGTCGGGAGGGGGGCGGCGTGGTGATGCTGGAATAGCGCACTGACACAGGGTGAGCGCGCTTGCTCATCATTCATGAACGGCACCAGGGCCGGTGCTTGCGGCAAGCTCAGGCTGTCATCGGCGAACACTACGACGTGACCGTCCGTGCGGTGTTCGAAGTGATAGTGGATACCTTCTTCCTCGCAGAGCCTGTGCAGCAGTGCCAGATCGCTTTCCTCGAACTGGATGCAAAACGGCCGCACCGGATAGCAACCCACGGTCATTTCAATCCGGTAGCCCTCGGCGGGCAGAGCATTTCCCGCGAGCAATTGCTGGAGAATCTGCGGCACGTCCTGTTGCACGAACACCCGACGTTTGTTCGGCTGTGCCAACCGTAGCAGCGACGGCACTATCATCAGGCGATAGCCAATGCGATGCGCACCGCGATGTTCGCAGCTGGCACTGTGGATGATCCCGTGAATCCCGTGATGGTCGTCCAGACGCAAGAATGCCGGTTGCTGCAACAGTGTCCCCGGCGCCATGGCGGGGGCCAGACCGATGATCTCGACGTCGAACCGGTAGGGCTGGTTGAGCGCTTCCTCGCCTTGAAGTTTGTTCGGCTGTGCCAACCGTAGCAGCGACGGCACTATCATCAGGCGATAGCCAATGCGATGCGCACCGCGATGTTCGCAGCTGGCACTGTGGATGATCCCGTGAATCCCGTGATGGTCGTCCAGACGCAAGAATGCCGGTTGCTGCAACAGTGTCCCCGGCGCCATGGCGGGGGCCAGACCGATGATCTCGACGTCGAACCGGTAGGGCTGGTTGAGCGCTTCCTCGCCTTGAAAACGCACCACCGGCAGGCACAGACCGCTGTCGGTCAGGGTCAGGGTAAAAGGACTTTCCTTGTCATTGAGCATTCGAACAGGCTCTGTCAGGCAATACGGGCCTGAGAGGGTACGAAACCACAGCGCTGAATGGTCATGTCAAAGGCGGTTTTCAGAATCCCCCTACAAGCTCTGGTGAAGATGTCGATTCTGCATTGTGTTTTTTTGGTCGATTGCCGACTTTAGGCCGTATAAACTTGGCGCCACGCGTCGGCCAATAGATGTCTCGGCGCCACAGATCAAGAGAGTAAGTAATGGGCGCACAGTGGAAGGTTAAACACAAAGAAGCGGCAGCCAACGCCAAGGGCAAGATCTTCGGCAAACTGGTGAAGGAAATCACCATCGCTGCCCGCAACGGTGCCGATACCGCCACCAACGCACACCTGCGTCTGGTGGTCGAACAGGCCAAGAAAGCCTCGATGCCAAAAGAAACCCTGGATCGCGCAATCAAGAAAGGCGCCGGTCTGCTGGGTGAGACCGTGCAATACCATCGCGTGACCTACGAAGGGTTCGCCCCGCACCAGGTGCCGCTGATCGTTGAATGCGTGACCGACAACATCAACCGCACCGTCGCCGAAATCCGCGTGGCGTTCCGTAAGGGCCAACTGGGGGCTTCCGGCTCCGTGGCCTGGGACTTCAACCACGTCGGCATGATCGAAGCCTCGCCGGACACCCCGGACGCCGATCCGGAAATGGCCGCGATCGAAGCCGGTGCGCAGGATTTCGAAGCGGGTGAGGACGGTGCGACGCTGTTCCTGACCGATCCAACCGACCTGGATTCGGTGCAGAAAGCACTGCCAGAGCAAGGTTTCACTGTGCTGTCGGCCAAGCTCGGCTACCAGCCGAAGAACCCGGTCAGCGGTTTGAGCGACGAGCAGATGGCTGAGGTTGAAGCATTCCTCGAAGGCCTCGACAACCATGATGACGTGCAGGATATGTTTGTCGGTCTGGCAGGCTGATCGACTGCTGTATTGAACTGTGGCGAGGGAGCTTGCTCCCGTTTGGCTGCGCAGCAGTCGTCGCTTTTTCGGGACGGCTGCGCCATCCAGCGGGAGCAAGCTCCCTTGCCACAGTGTTCGTCTCGGTCACTGATTGTGCAGTTGTTCTATCACTTCAGCGAATCCCGGCCGCGCCAGCACTTCAGGCTGACAGCAACGCCGCTCCAGTTCCTCCAGCACCGCACGCCGTTCATCACTCAATCCCGAGTCGATGCGCGCCAGCAATTCCCCCAGCAAAATCCCGAACGCACGCACTTCGATGCGTTGCAACGCGCGTGTTTCCGCAGTGTCGGCGACGGCGTGGAACGACGCCCCGCCAAAATCCCCGAGCAGGCAATCGCCGTGCTCGTTAAACAGAATGTTGTGCCCGTATAGATCGCCATGGGTGATGCCTTGCCGATGCAGGTGTTCGGCTGCCGAAGCGATGCCTTTGGCAATGTTCAGCGCAACCTCGGCAGTGAACCGGCAATCATCGGCATACACATCCCGCGAACAGGACGCCAGGCTTGGCAGGTCGGCGAGGTTGCGGAAAGACGGATCGATCAACTGCATCACCAATCCCTGCTGGCCCTGTGGATGGCCACTGATGAGGCCCTCGACACGGATCAGATTGGGGTGAAAGCCTGCGGTAATACAGGCATTCATCTCGTGCAGCGGCGAGCCGTCGCTGGTCATTGCACCTTTGTACAATTTCACCGCGACCGGCGTCACGGCGCCATCTTCGCGTTGCCAGCTCGCCCGGGAAATCACCCCCGAGGCGCCTTCGCCCAAGCGTTGTTCCAGACGCAGCGCTGACCAGGCGATTTGCGGTGTCGCCTCCAGCGCGGCAGCGTCCGCTTCGGTTTCCAGCGGATTGCCGGCATAGGCCAGCCAGGTCAGGCTCGGCAGCGCGAGCAGCCACTGTGGCAGCTCGGTCAGGCGGTTGGCGGAGATGCGCAACAGCTCCAAACGATGGCAGTTGCTCAGCGAGGCTGGCAGCGCTTGCAGGCGGTTGCCCGACAGCATGAGTTTCTGCAGGGCAGGGCGCTCACCGAGTTCGCTCGGCAGGCTTTCGAGGCAGTTGTCGGTCAGGATCAGCCAGCGCAGCTTTGGCGGCAGGGCAGCAGCAGGGACGTTGACGATGCGATTGGCCCTGAAACCGATCATCGTCAGCGCAGTGCATTGGCCGAGACAGGCCGGCAGTTCGGTGAACGGGTTGTCGGAGCAGAACAGCACGCGCAGGCGCGTCAGACGGTGCAAGTCATCCGGCAGGCTGCTCAGGGCGTTGCCGCTGAGGTTGAGGATTTCCAGGGTGTCGGCCAGGTCGAAAATCTCGGCCGGGAACTCGGTCAGGCCGCAGGACAGATCCAGCCGCGTAATGCCCGACAACTCGCCGGCGCGCAATTGAGCAAGGGTGTGCATGTGGGTGTTCGCTATTGATCAGTGGAGCGACGCTGGGGCGCTGGGAATGGGCGACATGATAACGGCAATACCCTGATTTGAAATTGGATAGGTGGCGAAACTTCAGATGCCTTTTGTGGGAGCGAGCCTGCTCGCGAAAGCGGAATGTCGGTCGCTTGTGTATTAACTGACACCCCGCCTTCGCGAGCAGCTCGCTCCCACAGAAGCTGTGTGGTCAGTCGTCGTTGTGTACCTGCTGCAACTGCCCCAACCGACTGCGTGTGCGCGCCAGGTCACTGGCCTGGCCATCCAGGCTCGCGCACAAAGGCAGCCGACCGAGCAGCATCAGGTGCTTGTCCTGGTCGTACAGCACGTCGATCAGATTGATGAAGCGCTGTTGTGCGGCGATCGAGCACTTCTCCAGTTCTGGCAGATCATCAATGATCCAGCGGTCGAAACGGCGACACAGTTCCAGGTAGTCCATGACCGCCGTCGGCTGTTCGCATAGATCGTTGAAGGTAAAACCGACACGCCGCTCTTCACACAACCGCGCCTGAAACTGCCGGGTACCGACCGTTAGCGCAACGGCCGGTGCTTCAGCAGGCGGTAGATCCAGCGCGGCGCGTTGGGCTGGCGTGGCCGGCCACACGTAATGCCCTTGACTGAATATCTGGTGCGCAGCGGGGCGCGTCTGGCTGCGGTAATCGTGCGGGCCGCCGACTTCCATCACCTGCATGTGTGTATTGATCAGTTCGATCACCGGTTTGAAGCGGGCGTGATAAAGCGGATTGGGCAGCAAACCTTCCGGCGCATAGTTGGAGGTCACCAGCAGCAGAATCCGCCGTTTGAACAGCGCCTTGAACAGCCGGGAAATGAGCATGGCATCGCCGATGTCGTGCACATGAAACTCGTCGAAACACAGCACCCGACAATCCTGCAGCAGTTCGTCGAGGGTCACTTCGAGGGCATCGTCCTGCTGGCGATGGCTGAACATGCCCTGATGTAATTGCGCGAAGAACTGATGGAAATGCAGACGCCGTTTCTGGGTGATCGGCAGGCCCTGAAAGAAGCCGTCGAGCAGCCAGCTCTTGCCGCGCCCGACGGCGCCGAACAGATAGAGGCTCGGCGCGGTTCGGTTGCTTGCGCCAAACAGCAGACTGACCTGCTGCGCCATGCACTCGATGACGCGCTGCTGGCTGTGGCTGAGGGTGTAACCCTGGCCGCTGGCCTTGAGCCGGAAGTAATCGCGGATCGACTGCGCACTGGCGTCATGCCCGGCGCTGGCCGGCAAGCCCTTGCCGAACCAGCGGCGCAACGCCGGCCAGCGCTGGATCAGTCGCGATCGTTTCGGCGGGTGGGCAGGCACTGTCGGCGTCTCCGTGTTCGTCAAAACCGGCTCCCGGGAGCGCGGCGCTGTAGTGTAACCAGATGCTGGATTGACCAGCCACCGCGACGCATCGACAGTGGGCGGTTATTGAACAAATTTGTGCGGCGCGTATAGCTATTTTCAGCGACACGGCCCGACCTGGTGCCAATCTTTCGAAACATATCCCGGCCGATCCATGGATCCAATCGACTGGCGGAATCGTCGACCGTTGCTAACCTCAATCACAGAAACGACGTCGCAAGCGATCACTGACAAGGAACGGCGCAGTGAATGTACATGGGGTCATCGGGCTGCTGGGTGTATTGGTTGTGCCCGTCTACGCGGCGGATCTTCAGGTTGAAGTGCGCGTCGATGTGCAGCGTGGCTGCCAGTTGATCGGCCAGCAACGTGACGCCGGCATCGAGCAACTGGGTGTGCTCGACTTCGGCAGCACCGCACGCCTCGATGACCCGGCCGGGCCGTTGGCAGCCGCGTTGACCAATCAGCGCCTGCCACGGCTCGAGTGTAACCCCGACACGCCGTACCAGATGCGCGTCGATGGCGGCTTGCATGGGGGTGTCGGTGAAGTCCGCTACATGGCCGGTTCGGCCGGCAGCAAACCGATTCCGTACCGCTTGTATCAGGACGCGGCGCGCCGGGTCCCGCTGGTGGTGGATGTGCCGGTCAGCGGGCGGGTGCCGGACAGTGGCACGGTGGATCTGCCGCTGTATGCGCGGATCGAACGTTTGGCTGAGGTGCCACGCGTCAGCCGTTATTCGGATCTGGTCAAGGTGACGGTCACCTGGTGATCGCGGTTTCAAGGCAGCCGATGGACGCGGGTGCGCAGGGAAGGAGTTCAGTGATGAGCGCGGTGATTGAGTCAGCGTAAAGGAGCAGGGACGGACGCAATGACAGGTAAACACTGGATGGTGGTGGCAGCAGGTACGCTGGCATTACTCGCAGACGACGTGCAAGCGGCGATGAGCGGGCAGATCAATGCGCGGCTGATCCTGATTGCCGGCTGCGAAGTTACCAATACCAGCACGCCCGAGAACCCGGTCAGTGCCCTCGGTACCCTCGATTTCGGCCTTCAAGGCCCCACCTGGAATGCACCGATCAAGGCCAGTCTGGATGGCGACAGCAGCGGCAAACTCAACGTCGCCTGCAATCCATCGGTCACCGGTTTCACCGTCACTATCGACGGCGGCACCCACGGTGACGGCAATACCCGGCGCCTGAGCAACGGTCGCCAGACCCTTCCCTATCAGCTGTTCGTCGATCCCTCCGGCGCCCGGAGCTACAGCATCGGCCAGCAACACAATTTCGCTGTCACCAGCGCTGCGCAGATACCCATTCCGGTATTTGGCTCGGTGGTGGCGAATACCCGCGCGGTACCGGCAGGGGTCTATACCGACACCCTGACGGTGACGCTCGACTGGTAACCCCGTAGAGGACGGACACCATGCGTACGTTTGCAACAAGGATAGGTTTGTCGCTGTTCGGCCTGGCGCTGGTTTCCGGTGCCAATGCCGCCACCACGGTCACCGGCCAGATCACCTCCAGTCTGATTCTGATCAGCAGTTGTGAGGTCAACGGCGCTGGCGGCTCCACCGGGCTGAACTTCGGTGCGTTGAATTTCGGTACCGCCAACAGCCTGTTCACCACGGCCACCGGGCAAGTGTTGGGCGGCGGTGGCGGGGCCTTGTCGATTCTCTGCTCCAGCGGTACCACGCCGACGGTCAAGGTCCGTGCCGGTGCCCACGACGGCATGTCACCGGGCGGCACACGAGCGTTGTACGACGGTGTCGCCAATTATGTGCCGTACGACTTGTACACCGATGCCGGGCACTCACAACTGTTGGCGATTGACGGGACAATCAACCTCGCCGCCAGTACCGGAGTCGCGCAGACGGTGAACATCTACGGTCAGGCGGTGGGCAAGGCCGGTTTGCCAGCGGGGACGTACACCGACACCGTCGCTGTTGAACTGACGTTCTGATGCCATGCGCCGCCATGGCTGTGCCGCGCTGCTCCTGCTCTGCGCAGGCAGTGCGCCGCTGCCCTTGAGCGCCGCGACGAGCCAGAGCTTTCAGGTCAGCGCCACGGTCACCGCCGGGTGTCTGGTGGTCGGCGGGGTGTCGAACTATGGCGGGCTGAATTTCGGTTCGCGTTCGGCACTGGCCACCGGCACCGTGCAGGTCGCGCTGATGGGTGGGGTGCAATTGCAATGCACGCCGGGCGTGACGCTGAACATGAGCGTCGATGGCGGCCAGTACAACAACAGTGGCCGGCACATGCAGGTCAACAGCGGCAGTGCGCGGGTGGCGTATGCGTTGTTTAGCGATGCGGCATACAGCCAGAGCCTGGGCATCGGCCAGAGTGTGGCGGTGGCCTACAGCGATGCGAACAACATCAGCCTGCCGATTTACGGTCAGGTGCAATTGCCGGGCAATCAGCCTGGGGGGACGTACAGCGACGTGTTGCAGGTGCAACTGTCGTGGTAAGGCGAAGTTGAATGGCCGACAAGGAGCAGGTTTATGGGGTCAGTTACGTCACGGCACTCGCTCGTATGCTGCGCGATGTGGGCGTTAGTCATGCTGGGGGCCAGCAATGTACACGCGGCCAGTTCGGTGCTGATCTGGCCGATCGATCCGGTGCTGGAGGCTGATCAACAGGCCAGTGCGCTGTGGCTGGAAAACCGCGGCAGTGAAACCGCCAACCTTCAGATCCGTGTATTCGGCTGGAGTCAGAGTGGTTTCGCCGAGCAATACCAGAACCAGCGCGACGTGATCGGCAGCCCGCCGGTGGCGAAAATCGAACCGGGGCAAAAGCAGTTGGTCCGTCTGACCCGAACCAAGGAAGTGCCGCCGGGGCAAGAATTGGCCTACCGGATCATCATCGACGAAATTCCTTCCGCGCAACCTGCGACCGCTGACGGTGGCAAAACCGCCGCAGCAATCCGTTTCCAGATGCGCTACTCGGTGCCGCTGTTTGCCTACGGCGCCGGGCTGTGGAGCAAGGAAGACAGTAACCGCGCGCGCGATCCCAAAGGTGTCGGCCTGCCGCAATTGAGCTGGCGCACGGTGGCCGTGGACGGCAAGCCCTATGTCGAAGTGCGTAATCAGGGCGCGGTGCATGCGCGACTGACCGACGTGGCAATCAAGCAGGCAGGGCAGAGCAAACCGCTGGCCGAAGGGCTGTTGGGTTATGTGCTGCCGGGCGCGGTGATGCGCTGGCCGGCACCGGGGCCGTTGGCCGGTGATTCGGCGTTGCGGGTGCGGGTGAATGGCGCGCCGCAGGTGCAGAGCATCACCCCTGCGAGATAAGTGGGCTGTGCCAAGAAAAGCTTTTGTAGCGAGGGAGCTTGCTCCCGCTGGGCTGCGAAGCGGTCCCAAAATGGCGAACCAGATGCTTCAGTCAGACCGCATCGGCTGGATTTACGACGGCTTCGCCGCCGAGCGGAAGCCAGCTCCCTCGCCACAGAAATCGAGTCGCCCCGCGATGCCCGGGATCGGCTAAAGCGGTATCAGGGAGGATTGAGTCCATTGACGGACGTAAAGCGCGTATGAACCCAGGACGGGTTCGCCGTATTCAGCGTCCGTTGTGGCTCATCACCGGCGCGTGTTGCCTGATGTTTGTTCAACCATCCGGGGCCGGCGATCTGCCGCCGCCACCGAGCGGCATGGAGGCCGTGAGTGATGCACAGTTGTTTCTGGAATTGGTGGTCAACCAGATGAATACCGGTCGCGTGGTGGCGGTGCAGCAGCGCGACGGGCGCTTGTTCGTGCCGGCGACCGCGTTGCGCGAAACCGGCATGAAGTTGCCCGACAGCCTCGGCGCCGAGGTCGATCTCGACAGTCTGGCGGGGCTGCACAGTGATTACGACAGCGTCGGTCAGCGCTTGCTGCTGGACGTGCCGCCGGACTGGCTGCCGGAACAATTCATCGGCAATCGCCAGGCTTACCCGCGCACCCCGGCGCTGAGCAGTTTCGGCGCGCTGTTCAACTATGACCTCTACCTCAACGACACCGACGATGCCGGTACGTATCTGGCGGCGTGGAACGAAGTGCGGCTGTTCGACAGCTGGGGCACGTTGTCCAACACCGGGCAATACCGGCGCACCTTGTCCGGGGACTCGCTCAACACGCTGGACAACGGTTACCTGCGTTACGACACCACGTGGCGTTACTCCGATGATGAGCGAATGCTCACCTACGAGGCCGGTGACGTAATCAGCGGAGCGTTGCCGTGGAGCAGTTCGGTGCGGCTGGGCGGCGTGCAGTTCTCGCGGGACTTTGCCGTGCGCCCGGACCTGGTCACGTATCCATTGCCGCAATTTGCCGGCGAAGCGGCGGTGCCGTCATCGGTGGATTTGTTCATCAATGGCTACAAGTCCAGCAGCGCAGATTTGCAGCCCGGGCCTTACACGCTGACCAATATTCCGTTCATCAACGGCGCCGGCGAAGCGGTGGTGGTGACCACCGATGCGTTGGGCCGGCAGGTGTCGACCACGGTGCCGTTCTATGTCACCAGCACGTTGTTGCAAAAAGGCTTGAGCGATTTTTCCGTGGCGGCCGGTACCTTGCGCCGCGACTACGGCTTGAAGGATTTCAGTTATGGCCCGGGTGTCACCTCCGGCAGCCTGCGTTACGGCGTCAGCGACAGTTTCACCCTGGAAAGCCACGCCGAAGCGGCCGATTCGCTGACACTGGGCGGTCTCGGCGGCAACCTGCGTCTGGGCAATTTCGGCGTACTCAACAGCGCCATGAGTCAAAGCCGCTTCGACGGCGAGGGCGGTCAGCAATTAAGCCTGGGCTATCAGTACAGCAATCAGCGTTTCAGCTTTTCGTACCAACGCCTGCAACGCCACGACCAATACGCCGACCTCAGCGTGGTCGACAGCCCCTACATCAGCCTCAGTCGGCGCAGCGAACAGGCGACCCTGAGCCTTAACCTTGAGCGCTGGGGCAGCCTCGGCGCCGGTTATTTCGATGTGCGCGCGGCGGACGACTCGCGCACGCGGCTGCTCAATCTGAGCTGGAGCAAACCGCTGTGGCGCAACAGCAGCTTCTACCTGTCGGCCAACCGCGAGATCGGCGACAGCAACTGGGCGGTGCAGGCGCAGCTGGTGATTCCGTTCGATCTGCGCGGCAGTCTGTCGATCAGCAGTGATCGCAGTAAGACCGGGCAGAGCCAGCAGCGGGTCAACTACAGTCGCGCGGTGCCGAGCGAGGGCGGCGTGGGTTTCAACCTCGGCTACGCCAAGGGTGATGGCGCTGATTATCGTCAGGCCGACGTCACCTGGCGCCTGCAATCGGTGCAGTTGCAGGCCGGTGTCTACGGCACTTCCGAGGCTGAAACCCGTTGGGCCGATGCCAGTGGTTCGCTGGTGTGGATGGACCGTCAGGTGTTCGCCGCCAACCGCATCGACGACGCGTTTGTAGTGGTCAGCACCGAAGGTTTTGCCGACATTCCGGTACGTTACGAAAACCAGCAAGTCGGTCAGACCGACAAGAACGGTCATCTGCTGGTGCCGTGGAGCAGCGCCTATTACCGGGGCAAGTATGAAATCGATCCCCTGAATCTGCCGGCCAACGTACGCAGCCCCAATGTCGAACAACGCATTGCTGTAAGGCGCGGCAGCGGTTATCTGCTGGAGTTTCCACTGACCCGGGTGATTGCCGCGAGCATCGTACTGGTCGACGCGCAACAGCGCGAACTGCCGCTGGGCGCGGGCGTGCTGCATGAGCAGAGCGGTACGCGGACGGTGGTCGGTTGGGACGGGCTGGTGTATCTGGAAAACCTCCAGGCGCAGAACTCGCTGCAGGTCACGCTGGCCGACGGCAAGAGCTGTCAGGCGCAGTTCAGTGTCGATCTGAATCAGGACCAGGTGCCGTTGATTGGCCCGCTGGTGTGCCAATGATCCGCACACGATTGCTTTTGTTGCTGGCGCTGATGCTGCCGGGGGCGGCGCAGGCTGCGTGCTCGGTGGTCAGCACCACGCCAGCGGCGTTCGGCACGCTCAGTTCGATCGCCGTGCGCACGACGTCGCAGCCCAGCTCCACGCTGAATGCAGGTTTGAGCTGTACCGGTTCGCTGCTGTCCCTGCTGACCAGCAACGACCATTTCTGGGGCACGGTGTCTTCGACTCAAAGTGGTCTGGTCGGGCCAACCGGCGATGTCATCAGTTACACGGTCTACGCCAACAACAGCACCAGCTATCCGCTGACTCGCGGCACGGCCTTCGACTTTGCGCGCAACGGCATCATCGATGCCCTGGGCCTGCTCAACGGTACGACGCCGAAAACGGTGCCGCTCTATCTCGGTACAACTATCGGCAGCAACGTCGCCGCCGGGGTGTACAGCGAAACACTGAGCATTTTCTGGAACTGGAATTACTGCTCGGGGATTGGTATTGGTTCTATCTGTCTTGGGCGCGACATAGCCAGTGGAACGACCTCGTTGACGGTGAACCTGACGGTGTCCAACGACTGCACGATTACTGCGCCAAACATCGCGTTCGGCAGCGCGCCGGTGGTCAGCGCGTTCACGCCGGTGACCGGGCAGACTATCAATCTGGCGTGCACCAAGGGCAGTGCCTACACCGTGGGGCTGAGTGACGGGCAGAACGCGGTGAGTGTCGGCGGACGGCGACGGATGATTTCCGGGAGCAATTATCTGGCCTACGACATTTTCAAAAGTGCCGGCACCACGCGCTGGGGCAGTGTCGGCGCGGCGCGGCGGGCGAGCACCGATGCTGAGGTCAATCCGGGTAACGGGCTGGGCACGGGCAGCCAGATCTTCAACTACAACGCGAAGATCTATACCGACCAGACCACGCCGCCGGCCGGTACCTATCTGGACAACGTTGTTTTGGACGTAGGTTTCTGAGCTGACACGATCCTTTGTAGGAGCTGTCGAGTGAAACGAGGCTGCGATCTTTTGATCTTGCCCTTAAGAACAAGATCAAAAGATCGCAGCGTGCCGCAGCTCCTACAGAGAGCAGCGGTGTTTTCAGAATTGCAGCGATTGCTTGAGCTGTTGCGCCGCCGGTGTATCAACCGGGCTGACCATCGCGTAGTTATAGCCACCACCTGACCAGTACTCGGCCTGCAAATCCCCGTCACTGCGGCTGCCACGGGGTAAAAAAGTGTTCTTCGGCCCCGGCGGGCGCACATAGAAACTCACCTTGTGGCCGCTGCCATCCTCATACATCACCATCGCCGCCGGACCTTCATCAGTGCTGAGCAGGCGTCCGCTGACCGGTTCAAACCCGGCCGCTTTCAGATCGGGCAAGCGACTGGCTCGGGTGAAATAGCGGTCGAGCCAACGCTGCATGTCGCCATCGTTCTCGACTTTGTAATCGGCCGGCAACATGCCTTGTTGGGCAATCAAGCGATAAGCCTGCAGGGCGTCGGTCATCGGCAGCATGGATGGGCGGACAAGGGTCATTTCGCGGGCCTGCCAGCCACTGAAACCGCCGACGCTGACCGCAATCAGCAGCACCGCGGCACTGGCCAGATGCCGCCGTGCCTGGCGTTGGCGGCGCTGGCGAATCATCGCCGGGTCAAGCGCCGGATTGACCGGTTGCTGCAACGCGCCGCCAAGTGCAGCGCGCAGTTGCTGGGCATCCTGTTGCCAGGCGCGAACCTGCGCCGCTTCATCCGGGTGACTGGCCAGCCAGGTGTCCAGCACACGCCGGTCGGCGTCGCTGAGCTGGTGGTCGACATAGGCGTGCAGGTCACGCTCGTTGGGAGGCAGGCTGATCATTTGAGTCTCCGCAAAGAAGGGCTGCTGATTTCGCCGTCGCTGAGTTGGCGCAAGGCCTGGCGGGCGCGGGACAGGCGCGACATCACGGTGCCGATCGGGGCGCCGAGAATCTCGGCCACCTCTTTATAGGAAAGGCCTTCCACCGAGACCATCAGCAGCAGGGCGCGTTGTTCGCTGGGGAGGCGGTCGAAGGCTTGCAAGGTCGACTGGGCGATGACGGTGCGCTCCACCGACGGTTCGGCATCGTCGCGACCCGTGAAGAATTCGAGCATCCGCGCATAGCGTCGGGAGCGGCGATGGGCGTCGAGAAACTGCCGATACAGGATCGCAAACAGCCAGGCACGCAAGTCGCCGTCGGCGCGTTTGTCGCCCCAACTCGACAGTGCCCGCTCAAGGCACGCCTGCACCAGATCGTCGGCGCTGCTGCTGTTGCGTGTCAGTGACACGGCAAAGCGGCGCAATCTGGGAATGATTTCTCTCAACTGTTCGTCGAATTCGCTCATGAAATTCTGCTAGTCACTACGCTGTGGACTAGGGAGACGCCCGCCGTTGGAGGTTATTCCACGTACGGAAAAATAAATACCGTCGCGTGGAATAAACCCGGACGGGGCGCGTCTTGCTGATTCTTCCTACTTATGGCCATTGGCCCTGGAGTTCTTCATGGTTGATCGCACCTCACCCAACGCTTCACCGCCCGGCGGGCCGCAGCGCCCGCCACTGAGTGCCGCGAGCCTGATATTGCGTCTGGGCGGCATTGCCGTGGTAGTCGCCGCAGTGGCCGGGGCGTTTGCCTACGTTCATGGCAACTTTGACCCACAACGCCTGACGCCAAAGGCGCTGGTCGATGTGCTGGAGAAGAACAACGGCGTGCATCCCGGGTTTCGCCGTAACCATGCCAAAGGCGTGTGCGTGATCGGGCATTTCGAGAGCAGTGGTGAGGCGCGAGTGTTTTCCTCTGCGCAGGTGTTCAATGAGCCGCAGACTCCGGTGGTCGGGCGTTTTGCGCTGCCGGCGGGCAATCCCTATGCACCGGACAGCAGCGTGCCGATTCGCAGTCTGGCGTTGCGGTTCACCCAGGCCAACGGGCAACAGTGGCGCACCGGGATGAACAGCATGCCGGTGTTCCCGGTCGGTACGCCTGAGGCGTTTTATCAATTGCAGCAGGCGCAATCGCCAGATCCGGCCACCGGTAAACCTGATCCGGCGAAGGTCCCGGCGTTTTTTGCTGCGCACCCGGAGACCGTGCCGTTTCTGACCTGGGTGAAGACGGCCAAACCGTCGGCGAGTTACGCCACCGAAACCTATAACAGCGTCAACGCGTTTTATCTGGTCGACGCCAGCGGTAAAAAACAGGCCGTGCGCTGGAGCATGACGCCGTTGGCGCGCGATGCTGCAGGCGCCAGTGCGCCTGAGGGCGGCGATTTTCTCGAGAAGGATCTGGTGCAACGGTTGGCGGCGGCGCCGTTGCGTTTTCAGTTGAATATCACTCTGGCCAATCCTGAGGACCCGGTGAACGACGCCAGCAAGGCCTGGCCAGCCGGGCGCAAAGTGTTGAACGCCGGCACGCTGGTGCTGGAAAAGACCCAGCCGCAATTGAGCGGCGAATGCCGTGACATCAACTATGACCCGCTGGTGCTGCCGGCCGGCATTCAAGGTTCCGACGACCCGTTGCTCGCGGCCCGTTCCGCCGGTTACGCCAATTCCTACCTGCGCCGCACCAGCGAAGTCAGCCAGTTGCCCGCCGCCAAACAGGAGGCTCGCCCATGAGCACTCAACCGACGCATTTCGCCCTGTTGGCGCGGCTGCTGCACTGGCTGATGGCGCTGATGATCATCGCCATGCTGTTTATCGGCGCCGGCATGGTCACCTCGGTGTCCGAGCGACATGAATGGCTGATCCATCTGCACAAACCGCTGGGCATTGCGATTCTGGTGCTGGTGATAGTGCGTTTGCTGGTGCGGTTAACCACGCGCCAGCCGCCGCTGCCAGCCGATTTGCCGGGCTGGCAAGTGCTGGCGGCCAAGGCTTCGCATCTGCTGTTGTACGCGTTGATGCTGGTGTTGCCGTTGCTCGGTTGGGCGATGATCAGTGCCTCAGGTGAACCGGTGATGCTGAGCACAACCTTGCAGTTGCCAGCGATCGTTCCGGCCGATGCGCAGTTGTTCGCGTTTCTGCGCAAGGCTCACGGGTATCTGGCCTATCTGCTGTTCCTGACGGTGCTGCTGCACCTGGCGGCGGCGCTGTTTCATGGCTGGGTCCGCCGTGATGAGGTGCTCGACAGCATGTTGCGCGGTCGCGATCGCAGTTAACCCGTTGGCGTGGCGCATCGTAGCGGTGCGCCGCGTTTCAGGGTCAGCCACCAGTACGCCAGCGCCACAGAGTTGATGCCGGCGCCGAGCAGGCATACGCCGATCCAGCCGGCCCACGCATATATCGCGGTCGAGCCGATGGAGCCGAGCGCGCTGCCGATCGAGTAAAACAGCATGTAACCGGCGGTGAGACGGCTTTGCGCTTCGGGGCGCACGCTGTAGATCATGCTCTGGCTGGTGACGTGCACGGCTTGCAGACCCAGATCCAGGGTGATGACGCCGAGCAGCAATGCCCACAGCGAAGATTGAGTCAGGGCAATCGGCAGCCACGAAGCAAGCATCAGCAACAGCGAAAGACCGCTGACCCATTGCCCGAGTCCGCGATCAGCCAGATGCCCGGCCCGTGCGGCAGCCAGCGCACCCGCTGCACCGGCCAGCCCGAACAGTCCGATTTCACTGTGCGACAACGACAGCGGCGGCGCGGCCAGTGGCAGCACCATCGGCGTCCACAGCACCATCGCGCTGGCGAAAGTCAGCAACGCGAGGAGCGCGCGTTGACGCAGCACCGGTTCTTCTTTGAACAGGCTGAATACCGAAGCGATCAGTGCGATGTAACGGGTCGCCGGTTGTGGGGATTCATGCTTGGGTAGGACTCGAAACAGCAGCAACGCCATCAACAGGGTCAGCCCCGCTGACAGAAAGTAGATCGCTCGCCATCCGGCCAGATCGGCCATGCCGCCAGCGACCGTGCGCGCCAGTAATATGCCGACGACGATGCCGCTGGTGACCACGCCGACCACGCGCCCGCGTTGGGCCGGGAGCGCCAGCGTGGCGGCGTAAGCCACCAACACCTGAGTCACCACGGCGAGCAGTCCCGTCAAGGTCATGCCAAGCAGCAGCCAGGCACTGTTGGGCGCCAACGCGATCATCAGCAACGCCGCTGCCGACAGCAGGGTTTGAGTGACGATCAACCGGCGCCGGTTGAGCAGATCGCCGAGGGGCACCAGTAGCACCAGACCGATGCCGTAGCCGATCTGCGTCAGGGTGATGACGATGCCGATGGTTGCCGGCGACATCGCAAAGGCTTCAGCCATCGCGTCCAGCAATGGCTGGGCGTAATACACGTTGCCCACGGCCAGCCCACAGGCCACAGAGAAAAGCAAAACGGCACTGCTTTTGAGAGGCTTCATATCCCGCATCCTTTTAGGTTTCAAAATAAAACCTTGATCACGGTATTGATTCGGGTTTTATTTTGCAACCTGTTTGCGCGAAAGTACGAATGCAGAAAGCAAAAGATCGCAGACAAGCTGCGATCTTTTTAGGGACGGAGGCGGGGATCAGCGCAGGGTATCAACCATGTCAGCGATGGTTGTCAGCACATCTTTGCCTAGCTGTTTAGAGCGTTTGCCCGACCAGCCGGTGAGTTTATCGGGATGGTCGTCGTGATCCTTGAATGGCATTTCGAGGGTCAACGACAGGCAGTCGTATTTCTGGCCGACGCTATTGCACGCCAGGGTCATGTTGGCCTGGCCCGGTTCATCGCGGGTGTAGCCGTATTTGGTCTGGAAGTCTTTGGTGGTGTGTTTCAAGTGGCTGCGGAAATGCTCTTCGAGCTTCTCGATGCGCGGCGTGTAGCCAGGATTGCCTTCGCAACCGGCGGTGAATACATGAGGAATTTCTTCGTCGCCGTGTACGTCGAGGAACAGGTCGACGCCATACTTTTCCATTTGCTGTTGGACGAAAAGTACCTCAGGGCTGACTTCCTGACTGGCGTTCTGCCAAGCGCGGTTCAAGTCCTGGCCCATCGCATTGGTGCGCAAGTGACCATGGAACGCGCCATCCGGATTCATGTTTGGCACCAGGTACAGATCGGCACTCGCCAGCAGCTTATTGAGTACCGGATCGTCCTGTCTTTCCAGGCGTTCGATCACGCCTTCCATGAACCATTCAGCCATGTGTTCGCCGGGATGCTGTTGAGCAATGATCCAGACTTTGCGCTGGCCTTCGGCTCCGGTGCCTTTGCGCAGCAACTGAATATCGCGACCCTCGACGCTCTTGCCGGTTGCCAGCAATTCGGTGCCGGCCTTGCTCAGGGCCTGGTCGATCAGCCAGTCGTGACGGCCTCGGCTATAGGGTTCGAAATAGGCGAACCAGGCGTGGGTTTGCTCGGCTTCGAGGCAAAAGCGCAGGCTGTCACCTTCAAAACTGGTTGGAATGCGGAACCAGTTGACGTGGTCGTAGGAGGCGACTGCCTGATAACCGGTCCAGGCTTTGTTATAGGAGGACTGGCTGGCGTTGACCAGGCGAAACCAGTGTTCCTGATGAACATGCAGGCCGCTGGCCTTGAAGTGGAACCACTGAAAATGGGCACTGCGGGTATCCGGGCGAATGGCCAGGACCGGATTGAGCGGATTGCTGATGTCGATGACTTGGATGTTGCCGCTGTCGAAGTTGGCGCTGATGTCGAACGAAGATTTGGCCACGGTCATAATCGATTCCTGAATATGATTTTTATGGCCGTTACTTTACACGCAGGCAGGACTGAAACCGAGGGGAATTGCGGGGTGTGGCGGGGGGCGTCCTCCATGACGCGCAGGCAGCTTAGAGACTGTGCGATTGATTCTCAAGTGCTAATTTTCATTAGTTAGACCCAATGTGGGCGGGCTTCGCTTGCCAACCGATATTCTTTTGATATTATCCGCGCCATCGAATTTGCAGCATCTAAAGACTTCATTAGCCTGAAGCCAAAAGCCCGAAAAACGGGCAAAAAAAGACCCGGCAAAAAGCCGGGTCAAAAACCGTGATTAGCCTGATGAGGAGATAGTCCAGAAGACCGACCTAAGGTCTCTGGTCCATCGACTGATCTCGCGACCAGCTGCATGCAATAATAATCATTATCATTTGCAAGTCAAATGTTTTTACCTGCGCGATTGGAAAATTCTTTCCTGTCCTTCCGTAGTGCCGTTTCTCAGGCTTCATCGCCATCGAGTGAATGGTCGACCATCGCCCGCGCCATATCCACCATATGCACCACTGAAAACGCCAGATCGCGACTCGCGCCTTGCAGGTTTTCGGCTGCCTTGAACGCAGTGGCTGCCGCGCAGCGCAACAGATCCGAGGCGTGCACCAGCGCTTCTTCGCCACTGAGATGGCGCCTGACATCGAAAAAACGCTCTTCAACCTCGGGTTCTGACACAGCTGGTTTCAAGTAGTAGTCCAGCGCTCGCTGCGCCGCGGCATTGCCTTGGGGCGAGGTGAAGGTGGTGTCCATTTGCAGATCGGGCAAGTCTTTGCTGCTGATATTCATGATGACGGGGCACTCCTTGGTCGATGGAAAATCCGTGCTTTCAGGATAGTACGTTGTGTAGTTGTGACGAGAATTTAAATACTACAATATGTGTTTTGATGGCCGAAGGCGTCCACGTAAGGTGCTGCACATGGATAAATGGATTGAGTTGGTCAAGGCCAAGATGAGTGAACTCAAAATCACTCAAACAGAGCTCGGAGAGCGCGTCGGCATGTCCCAGGGCGGGATCGGCCATTGGCTGAACAAGCGTCGCGAACCCGGTATCACTGAAATGAACCGCGTGCTGCAGGCGCTGGGCATGGATTTCCTCGAGGTGGTGCTGGTGATCCGTGAACCGCAACCTACGCCGGACGACGAGATGCCGCTGGCGCAGAAGTACAACCCGTACTTCCGCTACCCGGTCAGCGATTGGCAGACGACGTGCGAAGTGCGCGAAAGCGATCCGGCGTCCTACGACAAGGCATCAGGCAAGCAGCGTTTCGAGCTGACGGATTACCACGCGCGTGGCCCGGCATTCTGGTTGACGGTCACGGGGGATTCAATGACCGCGCCCAGTGGCCAGAGCATTGCCGAAGGCATGCTGATTCTGGTCGACCCGGCGGCCGAAGCGCTGCCCGGCAAACTGGTGATCGCCCAGTGGCCCGACAGCACTGAAGCGATTTTTCGCAAACTCGACGAGGAGGGCGGCCAGCGTTACCTGGTGCCGCTCAATCCGACCTGGCCGAAGGCCCTGCTGACCGATGAGTGTCGAATCATCGGCGTTGTGGTCCAGGCAACGGCACGTTACTAGTCAGATCGATCCTCGCCCGGCGCAGGATCGATCTTCCCGTTCACGCTTCTTCCAGTTCAACCAGAGCGCTGCCTTCGCCAACCATTTCACCTTCCTGGCAATACAGCGCTTTGATCACTCCGGCATGCGGCGCACGGATGCTGTGCTCCATCTTCATCGCTTCCAGCACCACCAGTTGCGCACCGGCCTCAACCGATTGCCCGGCCTCAACCAACACGCGAACAATGCTGCCGTTCATCGGCGCGGTCAGGCCACCCTGATGGCTGTGACTGGCCTCGACGGCACTGATCGGGTCGTACATCTCGATACGGCGCAACTCGCCTTCCCATTGCAGGTACAACACATCGCCCTGGCGAATCGCACGCAACGTACGACGCACGCCGTCGTGCTCGACGGTCAGTGCTTCGCCGGACAGTCTGGCGTGGCCAGTGGCATTCAGCGTCAAGGCGCGATCCTGTCCCTCACAACTCAAATGCAGGGTGATTTCCCGTGGCAGTCCCGCCCGCAAACCGCTGTTGAGAGACCACGGTGAAGCAGGGTCATCCTGGCGTGCAAGCTGCGGCAGGCTCTGCGCCGCCGCGTGCGCCGCCGCTTCCCAGAACGCATCGCTCAGCGTGTCCGGAGCAGGCAGCAATTGCTCCTGATAACGCGGAATAAACCCGGTATCCAGTTCCGCCGCCGCAAACGCCGGGTGGGCAATGATCCGCCGCAAGAAATTGATGTTGGTTTTCAAACCACCAATCGCAAACTCGTCGAGCATGCTCAACAAACGCAACCGGGCCTGTTCGCGATCCTCGCCCCAGGCAATCAGCTTGCCGAGCATCGGGTCGTAGAACGGCGAAATTTCATCGCCTTCTTCAACCCCGCTATCCACCCGGCGCCCCGGGCCTTCGGCCGATTCGCGATACAACGCCAAACGTCCAGTCGCCGGCAGGAAGTCATTCGCAGGATCCTCGGCGTACAAGCGCACTTCGATCGCATGGCCGTTCAACGGCACTTGTTCCTGAGTGATCGGCAACGCTTCACCACGAGCAACGCGGATCTGCCAGGCCACCAGATCAAGCCCGGTAATCGCTTCCGTCACCGGATGCTCGACCTGCAGCCGCGTGTTCATCTCCATAAAGAAGAATTCACCGCGCGCATCCAGCAGGAACTCCACCGTACCGGCGCCGACATAACCGATCGCCTGCGCCGAGCGCACCGCCGCTTCACCCATCGCCCGCCGCAGCTCCGGGGACAGCCCCGGAGCCGGCGCTTCTTCGACGACTTTCTGATGGCGCCGTTGAATCGAGCAATCCCGTTCATTGAGGTACAGGCAGTTGCCATGCTGATCGGCGAACACCTGGATTTCCACGTGACGTGGCTTGAGCAGGTATTTCTCCACCAGCATCCGCGAATCGCCGAACGATGACTGCGCTTCACGCTGAGCCGAGGCGAGGGCTTCGGCCAACTGGCTGACGTCCTCGACCACTTTCATGCCTTTGCCACCGCCACCGGCCGTGGCTTTGAGCAGCACTGGATAACCGATGCGTTCGCAGGCATCGCGGAAGGTGTCGAGGTCTTGCGCTTCGCCGTGATAACCCGGCACCAGTGGTACACCGGCGGTTTCCATCAGCGCTTTGGCGGCGGACTTGCTGCCCATGGCATCGATGGCCGAGGCGGGCGGGCCGAGGAAAATCAGCCCGGCCGCTTCGATGGCACGAGCGAATCCGGCGTTTTCCGAGAGAAACCCGTAACCCGGATGAATCGCCTGCGCGCCACTGGCCTTGGCCGCCGCGATCAGTTTGTCGATTTGCAGATAACTGTCGGCCGCTTTGCTGCCACCGAGGTCGACGCGAATGTCCGCTTCACGGCTGTGCCGCGCCTCACGGTCGGTGGCGCTGTGCACGGCGACCGTGGTCAGGCCCAAGGCTTTGGCGGTGCGCATCACGCGGCAGGCGATTTCGCCACGGTTGGCCACCAGCAGGGTGGTGAGAACAGGTGCGCTCATCAACGCGGCTCCTTGGTGGTGGTTGCGGCTTGCCAGCTCGGCGGACGTTTTTGCAGAAAGGCGCGCAAGCCTTCCTGGCCTTCAGGGCTGACGCGGATACGGGCGATGGCATTTTCGGTGTAGCGGCGCAGCGCCGGGGTCAACGCGCCGTTGCCGACTTCGCGCAACAAGTCCTTGCTGGCACGCATCGCTGCGGGGCTGTTGAGCAACAGATTGTTGATCCAATGCTCGACTTGCTGATCAAGTTCGGCAGCAGGATAGCTCTCGGACAACAAACCGATTTCCCGCGCACGCTGCCCGCCGAAACGCTCGGCGGTCAGGGCATAGCGCCGCGCAGCGCGTTCGCCGATGGCCTGCACCACGAACGGACTGATCACCGCCGGCGCCAGACCGATGCGGACTTCCGACAGGCAGAACTGCGCGTCATCGGCACCAATCGCCATGTCACAGCAACTGATCAGCCCCAGCGCGCCACCGAACGCCGCGCCTTGCACCACGGCCACGGTGGGGATCTTCAGCTTGGCGAGGTTGTACATCAGCTCCGCCAGTTCGCGGGCGTCATCGAGGTTGGTGTGGTAATCGAGTTCGGCCGATTGCTGCATCCACGCCAGATCAGCGCCGGCACTGAAGTGCTTGCCACGGCCACGCACCAACAGGAAACGCAGGCTGGCGTCGCTGGCGACTTTGTCCAGGGCGAGGATCAGCTCGCGGATCATCTCGGCGTTGAAGGCGTTGTTCTTTTCCGCGCGGTTGAGCCACAGCGTCGCGAAACCCCGTGGGTCGCTTTGCAGTTCGAGGGTGTTGAAGTCGCTCATATTCTTCCGTCTCCACGGTTCTTGTGGGATTGGCCCGGGTTTACGATTGCTGCGCAATCGAGCGGGAGCAAGCTCCCTCGCCACACAAGCCGGCGCCCACAAAAAATCACATCCGGAACACGCCGAAGCGGCTCGGTTCGATTGGTGCGTTCAGCGACGCGGACAAGGCCAGGGCCAGCACATCGCGGGTCTGCGCCGGGTCGATGACGCCGTCGTCCCACAGCCGTGCGCTGGAATAGTAGGGGTGACCCTGCTCTTCGTACTGGTCGAGGATCGGTTGCTTGATCTCGGCTTCCTGCTCGGCACTGAATGCCTGGCCGCTGCGTTCAGCCTGTTCGCGTTTGACCTGCACCAGCACGCCCGCCGCTTGCTCGGCACCCATCACGCCGATCCGCGCGTTTGGCCACATCCACAGGAAACGCGGATCGTAAGCGCGCCCGCACATGCCGTAGTTACCGGCGCCGAAGCTGCCGCCGATGATCACGGTGAATTTCGGCACCTTGGCACAGGCCACGGCGGTCACCAGTTTCGCGCCGTGCTTGGCGATGCCGCCGGCCTCGTATTTCTGGCCGACCATGAAGCCAGTGATGTTCTGCAAAAACAGCAGCGGAATGCCGCGCTGGCACGCCAGTTCGATGAAATGCGCGCCTTTCTGCGCGGCTTCGGCGAAGAGGATGCCGTTGTTCGCCAGGATTGCGATCGGGTAGCCGTGCAGATGCGCAAAGCCACACACCAGCGTGGTGCCAAACAGTGCCTTGAATTCATCGAACACCGAACCGTCGACCAGTCGCGCAATCACTTCGCGCACGTCGAACGGTTGCTTGGCATCGGCCGAAACCACCCCGTATAACTCATCACTGGCATACAGCGGCGCAATCGGCGCGCGTTGCTGCACCTCGCCGAGCTTGCGCCAGTTGAGATTGGCAACGCTGCGGCGGGCAAGGGCGAGGGCATGTTCGTCGCTCTCGGCGTAATGGTCGGCCACCCCGGAAATCTTGCAGTGCACATCGGCACCGCCCAGATCTTCGGCGCTGACCACTTCACCGGTCGCGGCTTTCACCAGCGGCGGGCCGGCGAGGAAAATCGTCGCCTGATTGCGCACCATGATCGCTTCGTCCGCCATCGCCGGCACATAAGCGCCGCCAGCGGTGCACGAGCCCATGACCACGGCGATCTGCGGAATGCCCATCGCGCTCATGTTGGCCTGATTGAAGAAGATCCGCCCGAAGTGTTCGCGGTCCGGAAACACTTCGTCCTGACGCGGCAGGTTGGCGCCGCCCGAGTCCACCAGATAAATGCATGGCAAGCGGTTCTGTTGGGCGATGGTCTGCGCGCGCAGGTGCTTTTTCACGGTCAGCGGATAGTACGAACCACCTTTCACCGTCGCATCGTTGGCGACGATCATGCACTCGACACCTTCAACCCGGCCGATACCGGCAATCACACCGGCGGCCGGTACGTCTTCGCCATATACCGCGTGAGCAGCCAGTTGGCTGATCTCCAGAAACGGCGAACCGGGATCGAGCAAACGATTGATGCGTTCACGCGGCAGCAGTTTGCCGCGCGAAGTGTGGCGTTCCTGAGCTTTCGCGCCGCCACCCTGGGCCACTTGGGCGAGCAGGGTGTGCAGGGCGTCGACCTGTTTGAGCATCGCCGCGCTGTTGGCGGCGAACTCCGCTGAACGGGGATTGAGCTGAGTGTGCAGGATCATGGGGCTACTCCGTAGCAGCTTCGAGTTGCAAGCGACAAGCTACAAGTTGAAGCAAGAGCGCGGTGCTCTTGCAGCTTGAAACTTGCCGCTTGCCGCTGACGAAATTCATTTCGTTTCGTTGAACAGTTCGCGACCGATCAGCATGCGACGGATCTCACTGGTGCCGGCGCCGATTTCGTACAGCTTGGCGTCACGCAGCAAGCGGCCCGCCGGGAACTCATTGATGTAGCCGTTACCGCCGAGAATCTGGATCGCGTCGAGGGCCATTTGCGTGGCGCGCTCGGCGGTGTAGAGGATCACCCCGGCGGCATCCTTGCGGGTGGTTTCGCCGCGCTCGCAGGCCTGCGCAACCGCATAAAGGTAGGCGCGGCTGGCGTTGAGTTGGGTGTACATGTCGGCGACTTTGCCCTGGATCAGCTGGAACTCGCCGATGCTCTGGCCGAACTGCTTGCGGTCGTGGATGTACGGCACGATCAGGTCCATGCACGACTGCATGATCCCGGTCGGGCCGCCCGAAAGAACGACGCGCTCGTAATCGAGGCCGCTCATCAGCACTTTCACGCCGCCGTTGAGCACGCCGAGGATGTTTTCTTCCGGCACTTCGACGTCGTCGAAAAACAGCTCGCAGGTGTTGGAACCGCGCATGCCGAGCTTGTCGAACTTGTTGCTGCGGCTGAAGCCTTTCCAGTCACGCTCGACGATGAACGCGGTAATGCCGTGCGGGCCTTTTTCCAGATCAGTCTTGGCGTAGATCACGTAGGTGTTGGCGTCGGGGCCGTTGGTGATCCAGGTTTTGCTGCCGTTGAGGACGAAACGGTCGCCGCGTTTGTCGGCGCGCAGTTTCATCGAGACCACGTCGGAACCGGCATTCGGTTCGCTCATGGCGAGGGCGCCGACGTGTTCGCCGCTGATCAGCTTCGGCAGGTATTTGGATTTCTGTTCGTGGTTGCCGTTGCGGTTGATCTGGTTGACGCAGAGGTTGGAGTGCGCGCCGTAGGACAGCGCCACCGAGGCCGAACCACGGCTGATTTCTTCCATCGCCACCACATGCGCCAGGTAACCCAGACCAGCACCGCCGTACTCTTCCGGCACGGTGATACCGAGCAGACCCATGTCACCGAATTTGCGCCACATGTCGGCGGGGAACAGGTTGTCACTGTCGATCTGCGCCGCGCGCGGAGCAATCTCCTTAGTGACAAAGGACTGAACCTGATCGCGCAGCATGTCGATGGTTTCACCGAGGGCGAAGTTCAGGGATGGATAGCTCATGGGTCACCTTTTGGCTTTTTTGTAGGGTGGGGAGAGCGCTCAATCAGCTCTCACCTTTACGTTAACGTAAGCTTGTGATGAATGGCTGTCAATCACCCTTTACGTTAACGTCAACTTGAGCGAGAGTAGGGGCAGTTCTGAAAGACCAGCGGCGCTCTCTGTGGCGAAGGAGCTTGCTCCCCCTCAAGCGCGAAGCGGTCGCAAAATGGGTGTTCGCGGTGTGTCAGTCTGCACCGGATCGCTGATTTCACGACTGCTGCGCAGCCGAGCGGGAGCAAGCTCCCTCGCCACAAAAGCCTCGCTCCTACAATAAAGACAATAGGGGTCGTCATGGATCAACCCAGTGCAAACCCGCAGCGCAGTTACACACGCGGTTCTCAAGATAAAGCCTTGCTGGCGATGACCATCGGGCAGAAGTTCGATCACACCGCCGTGCAATACCCTGACGGTGAAGCGCTCGTCGTGCGCCATCAGCAACTGCGCTATTCCTGGCGACAACTGGCCGATGCAGTGGACCTGCACGCCAGAGCGCTGCTTGCCCTGGGTTTGCAGGCGGGGGATCGGCTCGGGATCTGGGCGCCGAACTGCGCGCAGTGGTGCATCACCCAGTTCGCTACAGCGAAAATCGGCGTGATTCTGGTCAACATCAACCCGGCCTACCGCAGCTCCGAACTCGAATACGTGCTCAAACAATCAGGCTGTCAATGGCTGGTCTGCGCCGGGGCATTCAAGTCCTCCAACTACCACGGCATGTTGCAGGGACTGGTGCCGGAACTGGCCGAGCAATCCATCGGCCAACTGCGCAGCGAGCGCCTGCCGGAGTTGCGCGGGGTGATCAGCCTTGACGCGCAACCACCGTCAGGGTTTCTGCCGTGGTCGCAACTGGCCGATCTGGCCGCCAGCATCTCCCCCGAACACCTGAGCGAACGCAGTGACAGCCTGCACTTCGACCAACCGGTGAACATCCAGTACACCTCCGGCACCACCGGTTTCCCCAAAGGCGCAACCCTCAGCCACTACAACATCCTCAATAACGGCTACATGGTCGGCGAAAGCATCGGCCTGACCCCGCGCGATCGTTTGGTGATCCCGGTGCCGCTGTATCACTGCTTCGGCATGGTCATGGGCAACCTCGGCTGTATCACTCACGGCAGCACGATGATTTACCCCAACGATGCCTTCGATCCGTTGCTGACCCTGCAAACCGTCGCCGAAGAGAAAGCCACTGGCCTGTACGGCGTGCCGACCATGTTCATCGCCATGCTCGATCAGCCACAACGCGCAGAGTTCGACTTGTCGAGCCTGCGCACCGGGATCATGGCCGGCGCGACGTGCCCGATCGAAGTGATGCGCCGGGTTATCAGCGAGATGCACATGAGCGAAGTGCAGATCGCGTACGGCATGACCGAAACCAGCCCGGTGTCGCTGCAGACCGGTCCGAACGATGAACTGGAACTGCGCGTGACCACTGTCGGCCGCACCCAGCCGCAACTGGAAAGCAAGATCATCGACGAGGCCGGCAACCTGGTGCCGCGCGGCACCATCGGCGAACTGTGCACCCGTGGTTACAGCGTGATGCTCGGCTACTGGAACAATCCGCAGGCCACCGCCGAAGCCATCGATGAGGCAGGCTGGATGCACACCGGCGACCTGGCGAGCATGAACGAGGAGGGTTACGTCAACATCGCCGGGCGTAACAAAGACATGATCATTCGTGGCGGCGAGAATATTTATCCGCGCGAGCTTGAGGAGTTTTTCTTCACCCATCCAGCGGTGGCGGACGTGCAGGTGATCGGCATTCCGTGCTCCCGTTACGGCGAGGAGATTGTCGCCTGGATCAAGTTCCATCCCGGCCACAGTGCGTCTGAGCTGGAGCTGCAAACCTGGTGCAAGGAGCGCATCGCGCATTTCAAAACGCCACGGCACTTCAAGTTCGTTGAAGAGTTTCCGATGACGGTGACAGGCAAGATTCAGAAATTCAGGATGCGGGAAATAAGCATCGAAGAACTACGCGAAAAGCACGCCTGACACAGAACTTAATGTGATGACAATCTAATGTGGGAGCGAGCCTGCTCGCGAATGCAGTGTGTCATTCAGCGCAGATGTGTCTGATACACCGCTTTCGCGAGCAGGCTCGCTCCCACAAGGGATACGCAGTGAAAACACAAATCACAGAAAGCACAAAGGGGAGCCGAAGCTCCCCTTTAATTTTGTCGTCGCGTGCTCTTTTTTATTATTGAGGGTCGGTCTGTTGTTGTTTTTGGCAACCGTGGCCCTTTACCGCTGTTTTTGGCGACCCCCATCCGGGGTCAAGAGCAAACGTATTTTTTTGAGCGCTGATCTACTTTCTCGTTAAACGATCCAACCGATTCGGGAGCTACCTGAAGGTAGTTTTATTGTTCTCTGCCCGGTTGCGGGTCACTCCTGAGAGCACCCTGAAAAGCACACCTTCTCCAAAAAAATCTGTTAGCTGCGTCTCTGCCGTGTTGTTTTTGTTATGTCAGAGTCGGTACGTCTTATTTTTATTGGTTTGCTGCTTTTTATTCTTGTTATGCCATAGAGATAGCAGAAGCCGTGCCAACTTTTAAAAATCCTTATAAATCAACAGCTTGAGAATTTCAGCGAATTTTCACTCCAGCGAAACCAGACATTTTGTTTCCGTGTTACTCGCTTAAGCCCCACATTTCGGACACAGCGGTAACACCTTCCCCCTCACTGTGCGCTACGCGCCTTGGCCACGCGCGAACCGCTCGGGCGGCCGAGCACCGTGCTGATCTGCTGACCCGCAACAATCAAGGCGTCCAGGTCGATACCGGTCTCGATTCCCAAACCGTTGAGCAGGTACACCACGTCTTCGGTGGCAACGTTACCGCTCGCGCCTTTGGCGTACGGGCAGCCGCCGAGGCCCGCGATAGAGCTGTCGAACACCGAAATACCTTCGAGCAGGCTGGCATAGATGTTGGCCATGGCCTGGCCGTAGGTGTCATGGAAATGCCCGGCGAGTTTGTCCCGTGGCACTTGCGCCGACACCACTTCGAACAGGCGACGGGTCGCGCCCGCAGTGCCGGTGCCGATGGTGTCGCCCAACGAGACTTCGTAGCAGCCCATCGCGTACAACTCGCGGGCGACCATCGCCACTTGCTCGGGTGCGACCGAACCTTCGTACGGGCAACCCAGCACGCAGGACACGTAACCGCGCACGGTAACGCCGTGCTGTTGCGCCGCTTCCATGATCGGTGCGAAGCGCGCCAGGCTTTCGCTGATTGAGCAGTTGATGTTGCGCTGTGAGAACGCCTCAGACGCGGCGGCGAACACCGCGACTTCCTTGACCCCGGCGGCAATCGCATCTTCAAAGCCGCGCAGGTTTGGCGCCAGTGCGCCGTAAGTCACCCCGGGTTTGCGCTGGATCTGCGCGAATACCTCGGCAGAACCGGCCATTTGCGGCACCCATTTCGGTGAAACGAAACTGCCGACTTCTATATAACCAAGGCCGGCAGCGCTGAGGGCGTCGACCAGTTGCACCTTGTCGGCGACGCTGATCGGTTGGGCTTCGTTCTGCAGACCATCGCGCGGGCCGACTTCGATCAGGCGTACTTGGGAGGGGAGGGACATGGCGGTTGACCTGCTGTAGTTATCTGAAATCAGCGGATATCCCCCTGTGGGAGCGAGCCTGCTCGCGAATGCAATTTGTCATTCAACATCTATGGTGATTGACCCGGCGCATTCGCGAGCAGGCTCGCTCCCACAGGGAATGGGGTTGTTACTGAACGGCTTGCTGGCTCTTGAGCGTCTGCTCGAGCGCCTGCACACAGCGCTCTTCAGCGGTATCGAGTTCCAGCTTCATCTGTTCGATATCCAGCAACTGCTGCTCAAGCTGCTCGCGGCGCTCGCTGATTTTCGCCAGCATGCTGTTGAGCTGTTTGGTGTTACCGCTGGACGGGTCGTAGAGTTCGATCAGTTCGCGGCACTCGGCCAGCGAGAAGCCGATGCGCTTGCCGCGCAGGATCAGCTTCAGGCTGACCTTGTCGCGCGGTGAATAGATGCGTTCCTGGCCACGGCGCTCAGGGCTGAGCAGGCCTTGCTCTTCATAAAAGCGGATCGCCCGGGTGGTGATGTCCAGCTCGCGGGCGAGGTCGGAAATGCTGTAAGTCTGGCTACTCATGGAAGCGCTCGAAAAAGGTCTTGGCGCTAAGCTAATGGCAGGTTGACGTTTACGTCAAGCGGGATGGATCGTTGTTGTCAGTGCCGGCCTCTTCGCGAGCAGGCTCGCTCCCACAGGTTATGTGGCGTTCACAAATCCTCTGTGGGAGCGAGCCTGCTCGCGAAGAACGATAACGCGGTAAAAAGCCTACACCTTATCCAGCTTCTTCTCCTGCGCCGTGACCTGTTGGCACAACTCGATCATCTGCTCGCGCATCCAGCGATTTGCCGGATCCTGGTCAGTGCTTTCATGCCAGTACAGGTGCGTCTCCACCGGCGGCACATCATTCACCGGCAGGTTAAACGCCTGCAGCTCATGGCGACGGGCAAAACGCTCCGGCACGGTCATCACCATATCAGTCTGCTGCATCACTTGCGACGCCATCAAATAGTGCTGTGAACGCAGGGCAATCTTGCGCTGAATGCCCATTTTTCCCAGGGCCAGATCGACATAACCCAGACCACTGCGACGGCTGGAAATGTGGATATGGGTCAGCGACAAGTAATCATCCAGCGAGAGTTTTTCCTTGCTCGCCATCGGATGCCCCTTGCGCATCGCACACACGTAACGGTCTTCCATCAGCTTGACGTGGCGCACTTGCGGGTCGGTGTTGAGCGGCGCATCCACGGCAAAATCCAGGCGCCCGGCGGCCAGCTCTTTGGTGGTCTCGCGGCGTTTGGACAGGAAGCTTTCGATGATCACCGTCGGCGCCAGACGACGCAGGCGCTGGAACAGCGGCGGCAGAATCACCGCCTCGGTGAGGTCGGTCATGCTGATGCGGTAGGTCTTGACCGCTTGCGCCGGGTTGAAAATGCGGCTTTCCTGAACCGACACGCGCAGCAACGACAGGGCGTTGCGCACCGGGCCGATGATGTTCTGCGCCATTGGCGTCGGCACCATGCCCTGAGCTGTGCGCACGAACAGCGGATCGTTGAAGGTTTCGCGCAACCGTGCCAAGGCGTTGGACACCGCAGGCTGGGTGATGCCGACAATCTGCCCGGCGCGGGTCAGATTGGCTTCGGTGTAGATCGCGTCGAAGACGATGAAAAGGTTGAGGTCGACCTTACTCAGATTCATAACGCGGCTTCTCTTGTTATTTAGGGCGGTGTTTTAGGGGCTGGCAATCAGTCGATCATATATCGGTGATGAATGTTTATACACGCCGAGAATAGGCTAGGTAAATTATCAACGCTGTTCTAGCATCGATTGCATGGCTTAAACAACCTCCGCTCAAGAACTGCCTTAACCATCGGGAGCTGCTCATGGATTTCGCTTATTCGCCCAAGGTGCAAGAACTGCGTGAGCGCGTGACCGCGTTCATGGACACTTACGTTTACCCGGCTGAGGCGATATTCGAACGCCAGGTTGCCGAAGGCGATCGCTGGCAGCCGACGGCGATCATGGAAGAGCTGAAAGCCAAGGCCAAGGCCGAAGGTTTGTGGAATTTGTTTCTGCCTGAGTCGGAACTCGGTGCCGGCCTGAGCAACCTCGAATACGCGCCATTAGCCGAAATCATGGGCCGCTCGCTGCTCGGCCCGGAGCCGTTCAACTGCTCGGCGCCGGATACCGGCAACATGGAAGTGCTGGTGCGCTACGCCAACGAAGAACAGAAACAGCGCTGGCTCGAACCGCTGCTGCGCGGCGAGATCCGCTCGGCATTCGCCATGACCGAACCGGACGTGGCCTCTTCTGACGCGACCAACATGGCCGCCCGCGCCGTGCGTGATGGCGACGAGTGGGTGATCAACGGCAAAAAATGGTGGACCTCCGGCGCCTGCGATCCGCGCTGCAAAATCCTGATTTTCATGGGCCTGAGCAATCCCGATGCACCGCGCCATGCGCAGCACTCGATGATCCTCGTGCCGGTCGACACCCCCGGGGTGAAAATCGTCCGTCCATTGCCGGTATTCGGTTACGACGACGCACCACACGGCCACGCTGAAGTACTGTTCGACAACGTACGTGTGCCGTACGAAAACGTACTGTTGGGTGAAGGACGCGGCTTTGAAATTGCGCAAGGTCGCCTTGGCCCAGGCCGAATTCACCACTGCATGCGCTCGATCGGCATGGCTGAGCGTGCACTGGAATTGATGTGCAAACGTGCGGTAAGCCGCACTGCGTTCGGCAAACCGCTGGCGCGTCTGGGCGGTAACGTCGACAAGATCGCCGACTCGCGGATGGAAATCGACATGGCCCGTCTGCTGACATTGAAAGCGGCGTACATGATGGACACCGTGGGTAACAAAGTGGCGAAGAGCGAGATCGCGCAGATCAAAGTCGTCGCACCGAACGTCGCGCTGCGGGTGATTGATCGGGCGATCCAGATGCACGGCGGGGCAGGTGTATCGAACGATTTCCCGCTGGCCTACATGTATGCGATGCAACGCACATTGCGCCTGGCCGATGGACCGGACGAAGTGCACCGCGCGGCAATCGGCAAGTTCGAGATCGGCAAGTATGTGCCGAAGGAAATGCTGCGTAGCGAACGCTGATTCAGTGTGGCGAGGGAGCGTGCTCCCGCTCGGCTGCGCAGCAGTCGTAAATCCGGACGACTCGGTATAGCTGTCAAAACCGAGTTGTCTGGTTATGGGGTCGCTTCGCAACCCAGCGGGAGCGAGCTCCCTCGCCACAACAGCGGTTCAGCTTGCAGTTCAGTACACCCAAACCTCAACCCGCCGATTCTTGATCCTTCCCTCATCCGCATTGTTCGCCGCCACCGGCATCAACGCGCCAAACCCGCGAACCTCGCGCAACACTACGCCGTTTTTCACCAACTCCCGCCGCACGGCCATCGCCCGCAGCTTCGACAGCAGATCCGCCCGTGCCGGGTCGTCCTTGGCATCACCAAAACCCACCAGCGTCACCGCGCGTTCGGTCTTGTCATGGCGCTTTATATAGTCGAACACCCGCGCCAGATCCTGACGCGCCTTGTTATCGAGCGTCGCGCTGCCTTCTTCAAAGCGGAAATTCACCGTCAGACGTTGGGCGTGACGGCTGAGGGATTGATAGCCCTCGGGCATCAGCGCATTCGGCGCAACGCTCATGGCATGCACGGTCTGACTGATAAAACCGTTTGCCGCGACAATCGCCTGGCCCTGACGACTTTGCGTGAACGTCACCAACGCCTTCGCCCAAGGATTGCTGCTTTCGGGCGGTAGATAGAAGAACAACCGCCGCGACAATGGATAGTCTTCGGTAGCGATCAGGCTATTGAGCGGCAGCATCGACTGCGATGCGCCATCAGCAATCGACACGGCTTTGGCTTGGCGTACATAGGGCAAACCGATGAAACCGATGCCTTGCGGATCCGCGCTGACGGCGTCGGATAATTGCTCACTGGATTCAAAGCGTTTCGCGGCGCTGTTCAGAATTTTCCCACGACGGCTGAGGACCAGTTCCTTAAACGTGTCATAGGTGCCGGACTGATCATCGCGCGCATATAAATGAATCGCGCCGCCCCGCCCGCCAAGGTCTTCCCAGGTTTTCACCTCGCCGGCGAAGATCCGCGCCAGTTGCTCGGTGTCGAGTTGCTGCAGCGGATTGTCGGGATGAAGGATGATCGCCAGGCCATCGATGGCGATGACTTGTTCGGCGGCAGGGCTTTTCAGATCGCCCAGTGATTGCAAGGTCTGTAGCTCACTGTCCTTGATCTCGCGGGAAGACGCGGCCAGGTCGGCGCTGGCATTTTTCAACGCGGTGAAACCGGTGCTGGAACCGTGGGCGGCGACTTCAACGACCACGCGTTGACCTTCGCTGGTCTGGCCGACGATCCGCAGTTCGTTGGCGCTGTCCGGGGTTTCGCGGTGGATTTTCAGCAGGCCTTGCGCTTGCAGCAGGCCTTCGACCAGTGCCGGGCCGAGCTCGGCGCCGATGGTGTTGGAACCCTGAATACGCAATGCCGGGCCGTTTTCAGGAAGGGGCAGGGCGGCGGCAGAAACCGTCAGCCAGGCACTCAAGAGAAAAACGCACAAAACACGCAGGGTCATGCCGGCACCGAATCAAGCCAAGGGGATTGCCGGGGAGATTAAGTCAGGCGCATGACCAAAAAATGACAGGTCAAAAGATCGCAGCCTTCGGCAGCTTCTACATTTGGAATGCGTTCCCCTGTAGGAGCTGCCGAAGGCTGCGATCTTTTGATCCTGGCTGATATCAGCTGAGTTCCAGCCAGATCGGCGCATGATCGGAAGGCTTCTCCATCCCGCGCAGTTCGTAGTCGACACCGGCGGCCTTCACCCGTGGCAACAAACCATGGGATGCCAGAATCACGTCGATGCGCAGCCCACGTTTCGGCTCATCCTCAAACCCACGGCTGCGGTAGTCGAACCAGCTGAACATGTCGGTCACGTCCGGGTTCAGGTGGCGATAGCTGTCGGTCAGACCCCAGTTCTTCAAGCGTGCCATCCACTCGCGCTCTTCCGGCAGGAAGCTGCATTTGCCGGTTTTCAGCCAGCGCTTCATGTTGTCCGGGCCGATGCCGATGTCGCAGTCTTCCGGGGAGATGTTCACATCGCCCATCACCACCAGCGGCTGTTCGTTGTGGAACTGGCTTTCCAGCAGTGCCTGCAGGTCGCTGTAGAAGCGCTGCTTGGCGGGGAATTTGGTCGGGTGGTCGCGGCTTTCACCCTGGGGGAAATAGCCGTTCATGATGGTCACCGGCACGCCATTGGCGTCGGCGAAGGTGCCCCAGATAAAGCGGCGCTGAGCGTCCTCTTCGTCGGTGGCGAAACCTTTATGGATGGCGATCGGTTCCTGGCGCGAGAGCATCGCCACGCCGTAATGGCCTTTCTGGCCGTGGAAGTACACGTGGTAGCCGAGGGCGCGGACTTCTTCGAGCGGAAACTGGTCGTCGTGGACCTTGGTTTCCTGCAGGCCGATCACGTCTGGCTGGTGTTTTTCGATCAGCGCTGCCAGCTGATGCGGACGGGCGCGCAGTCCGTTGATGTTGAAGGAAACGATCTTCATGTCGGCAGTCCTGGCAAAAGGGCGATGCTAGCTGACATGGGGGAGATGGGCCAGTGTGGGAGAAATCATTTTGGCCTGTGGGATTTGTGCTGCCAGTACCGGCCTCTTCGCGAGCAGGCTCGCTCCCACAGGGGGGCGCGGTCTAAATGTGGGAGCGAGCCCGCTCGCGAAGAGGCCAGCAAAATCGATGAAGATCCAGGGTTGGTCTATACCTGTGGGGAACTGTGTCACTGCCACAAGGTTCGTACCAACAAGAGCGCCGCCATTTGAACGCGCCCCGGGGAGAATCACCGTCATGCCTGAAACCCAGACCGCCATCGCCGACATTCATATGCTCGACCGCGGCTACTCACGCGAAGCCCGCTCGCTGCTCTATCAGGCCTATCGCCACGAGCCAACGTTCGGCTACCTGTTCGAAGCCGAGCGCCCCGGCTATGAGCAACGGGTGCGGGCGACGGTGCGGGAACTGGTCAAGCAACACTTTCTGCAGGACCTGCCCGCCATCGGCCTGCTGGTCAACGACCGCCTGATCGGCATCGCGCTGATCGCGCCGCCACAACGGCGCCTGGGCATCACCGAAAGTTGGGCGTGGCGCCTGCGCATGGTGCTCAGCACCGGTTTCCGCTGCACCCGCCGCTATCTGGAATACCACGATGCCGTCGCCGCCTGCGTGCCCAGTGATTCGGTGCACATGCTGCCGCTGCTGGGCATTCACCCACAATTTCAGGGCAAACATTTCGGCGAGCAATTGCTGACGGCGGTCCACAACTGGTGCGCCGTCGACGAAACCTCGCAGGGTGTGGTGCTCGACACCGGCAACCCGCGTTATCTGGAATTCTATAAAAGGCAGGGATACGAAGAGATCGGCGAAGTTGCCGTCGGGCCGGTGCGCGAACACGTATTTTTCCACGCCAATCCGCAGGTGTTACAAACTGCAACAGCATAACAATCGAACTTCTTGGGAAATTTCCTGTTCTATCACGCTCCCAAGCCCGTGATAGCATCCGCGCCTATGAAGTTTCCAGGAAGATTTACCAGTGGCGTGCTCATGCTGTTAACCAGCTGCGCGGCGCTGGCGCAAAGTGAATTGGACGTGCGGATCAAACCGTCCAACGATGAACTTAAAGCCAATATAGAAGGCTATATCGGCGGCCTCGGCGACCGTGACGAAGAAGCCCTGCAGCGCTTCAGTCGCGGTGCCGAAGAGCAGGCGCGCAAAGCGGCCCAGGCGTTGGGCTACTACCAGCCGCAGATCGAAAGTGACGTCAAGGGTGGCGACAAGCCGCGCCTGGTGCTGAACATCGATCCCGGCGAGCCGATTCACCTGCGCAACGTGACCATTCGTGTCGACGGCCCGGCTGCCTCCCTCAAATCCTTTCGTGTACCGAAAAGCGACGCGCTCAAGTCCGGCGCGGTGCTCAACCATGGCCGTTACGAAGACGCCAAAAGACTTATTCAGAATCAGGCCTCGCGCTTCGGTTTCTTCAGCGGCCACTTTACTAGCCAAAAACTCATGGTCGACCCGCGCGCCGGGGTGGCCGACATCGAACTGATCTACGAAAGCGGCCCGCGTTATGCGCTGGGCAAAGTCAAATTCGAAGGTGACACGCCGTTCGACGAAGACCTGCTGCAACGCATGGTGCCGTTCAAGGAAGGCGAACCCTACGACTCCGAACTGATCGCCGAATTGAACCGCGATCTGCAATCGAGTGGCTATTTCGAAGGCATACGCGTCGATGCCGCACCGACCGCAGCGCAGAACGACGTGATCCCGGTGGACGTCAAACTCGACACGCGCAAACCACGGACGATGGGCCTGGGCCTCGGTTATTCGACCGACGTCGGCCCGCGCATCAAAGCCAACTGGACGCGCCATTGGGTCAACCCGCAAGGCGACAGTTATGGCTGGGAAGCCGAGCTTTCGGCACCACGGCAAAACGTTGGCTTGTTCTACGACATCCCGCTCGACCCGCCGCTGACCGACAAACTGCGCTGGGCCGGTGGCTATCAGTTCGAAGACATCGACGGCTCCGACACCTTGAGCAAACTGCTGACCTTCGGCCCGGAATGGCACAGCAAATTACCGAGCGGCTGGCAGCGGGTGATCTCGCTGAAATGGCAGCGCGAAGAATATGAACTCGGCGATGACTCGGGCCTGAGTACCTTGCTGATGCCCGGCATCAGTTACTCGTACCTGAAAAGTGACAACCGCATCGACCCGCACAACGGCTATCGCCTGAGCTTCGAAAGCAAAGTGGCGAAAGAAGGCCTCGGCTCGGACAACAACCTTTTATATGGCACGGCGCTGGTCAAAGGCCTGACGACCGTGTTCGACAAACACCGCTTCCTCGGTCGCGTGCAGGTCGGCGGCAGCGCCACCAACGGCTACAACTCGATTCCGCCATCGCTGCGTTTTTTCGCCGGTGGCGATCAGAGTGTGCGCGGCTACGACTACCAGAGCCTGTCCCCGGAAAACTCCAAGGGTGATCGCATCGGCGGTCGCTACATGGTTGCCGGCAGCGTCGAGTATCAATACTCGATCGCCGAGAAATGGCGCGTGGCGACCTTCGTCGACCAGGGCAATTCCTTCAACAAACTCGAACTGCCGAACCTCAAGACCGGGGTCGGCATTGGTGTGCGCTGGGTTTCGCCGGTGGGGCCGATCCGCCTCGACCTGGCCCACGCACTCGACGACGATGGCGGCATCCGGCTGCACTTTTCCATGGGGCCTGAGCTGTGAAGCGTGGTTTGAAAATAACGGCACTGACGCTGCTGGCGTTGCTGTTGTTGATTGTATTGAGCATCAGCGCGGTTCTCGGCACGCAAGCGGGCAGCCGTTGGGCGTTGGGCCTGGTACCCGGGCTGAGCGTGGAGAATTTCCAGGGTCGCCTCGGCGGGCAATGGAGCGCCGATCATCTAATTTGGCAGCAGGACAGCAGCCGCGTCGAACTGAACCAGGCAATCTTCGCCTGGTCGCCGCTGTGCCTGACGCGCATGACGCTGTGCATCGAACAGCTCAAGGCTGATCAGGTCATTCTGCAATTCCCGCCGAGTGAAGAAACCACTGAAAGTGGCCCGATCAAACTGCCGGATCTGCAATTGCCGGTGGCCATCGAACTGGGCGACGTGCAGGTTGGCAGTCTGCTGTTCAATGGCAGCGAACAGCTCAAGGGCTTGCAACTGGCGGCGCACTGGACCGCCAAGGGCATGCAGATCGACAGCGTGAAGCTGCAGCGCGACGAGCTCAGCCTGAACCTGTCCGGCACCCTTGAACCGAGCGGCAACTGGCCGCTGAACATCGCCGGTGACCTGACGCTTCCGTCACCGGGCGCGGGGCCGTGGGCGCTGGCGTTGAAGATCGACGGCGACCTGTTGAAAACCCTTAACCTGCACGCCGACAGCCGGGGTTACCTCGACGGCCAATTGAGCGGCGAGTTGCAACCGCTGGTGGAAAACCTGCCGGCCAAGGTGCGCATCACTTCCGACGCGTTCAAGCCGAGCGCCGACCTGCCGGACACGCTGCAACTCAATCAATTGGTACTGACCGGCGAAGGCGACCTGAAAAACGGTTACCAGCTCAACGGCAACGCCACGCTCCCTGCCGATAAAGGCCCGGTAGCGCTGCTGCTGCAAGGCAAAGTCGACGCCAGCGGCGCGCAGATTGCCGGCCTCGACCTGACGGCCAACGACAAGCAAAGCCTGAAACTCACCGGCAGTGTTGACTGGAGCAAAGGCCTCAGCGCCCAAGCCAACATCAACTGGCAGGATTTCCCGTGGCACCGGCTCTATAACGAAATCGACGAGCCACAAGTGGCTTTGCGTACTTTCACTGGCGAAGTCTCCTACACCGACGGCCAATACCTCGGCAACTTCGCCGCTGCACTGGACGGCCCGGCGGGCGCGTTTACCCTGAGCAGTCCGTTCAGCGGCAGCCTGAAACAGATCGCCCTGCCGCAACTGAAAATGCAAGCCGGGCAGGGCAAGGCTGAAGGCCATGTCAATGTGCAGTTCGCCGATGGCATCGCTTGGGACACGGCGCTGGAGCTGTCGGCGCTCAACCCGGCTTACTGGGTCGCCGAGTTGCCGGGCACTTTGGCCGGGCCGCTGAAAAGCCAAGGCGAAATGAAAAACGAACGCCTTAGCCTCACCGCCGACCTCGACTTGAAAGGCAAACTGCGCGGCCAACCGGCGATCCTCCAGGCCAAGGCTGACGGTGCTGGCGAACAGTGGAACCTCAACGCCCTGCAAATCCGCCTCGGCGACAACAGCATCAACGGCAAGGGCAGCCTGCAACAGAAACTCAGCGGGCAGATCGACATCAAGCTGTCGCGCCTGGCCCAGCTCTGGCCGCAACTGCGCGGGCAGGTCAGCGGTCAGGTCAATGTGGCTGGCACGCTGAAGGCGCCACAAGGCAAGCTCGACCTGCAAGGATCGCAACTGGCGTTCCAGGACAATCGCCTGCAAAGCCTCAACCTCGATGCCACCCTCGACAGCGCGCAACGGGCGAAGATCGATTTGAAAGGCGCCGGCATTCAGGCCGGCGACACTTCATTGGGCACGCTGACCGCCAGCGCTCAGGGCGACATCAAGAATCAGAAACTCAACCTCGACCTGATCGGGCCGAAGCTGAAACTCGCCCTTGGTCTGGACGGTAACCTCGACAAAGGCAACTGGCGCGGGCGCCTGGCCAGCGGTGACATTCAGGCCGGCGGCCAAGACTGGAAGCTGCAGAATCCGGCCAAGCTTGAGCGTCTGGCTGACGGCAAAATCAACTTCGGCGCGCATTGCTGGATGTCCGGCAATGCCAGCCTGTGCGGTGAAGATCAGCGGCTGATGCCGGAGCCGAAACTGCGCTACCACCTCAAGCAGTTCCCGATCGAAAGTCTGGCGCAATGGTTGCCGAAAGACTTCGCCTGGCAGGGTAAGCTCAACGCTGATCTGCAACTGGATCTGCCGGCCAGCGGTCCCAATGGCGTGGTCAGCATCGACGCCAGCGGTGGCACCTTGCGCATGAAAGAAAAGGATCAGTGGCTGGACTTCCCGTACCAGACCCTGAAACTCACCAGCAAACTCACGCCCAAGCGCGTCGACACTGAACTCAACTTCGTCGGCGGTAAACTCGGCGAGTTGATGGTGCAGGCGCAGCTCAATCCGCTGCCGAAAAACAAACCGCTGAGCGGTTCGTTCCGCCTCTCCGGGCTTGATCTTTCGGTGGCGCGGCCGTTTGTGCCGATGGTCGAAAAACTAACCGGACGCCTGAATGGTAGCGGCACGATTTCCGGCGGACTGCTCGCGCCTTTGGTCAACGGCACCGTACAACTCAGCGACGGCGAAGTGTCCGGCGCCGAGTTGCCGATGGAGTTGCAAAATCTGCAACTCACCGCCGTGATTGCCGGCGAATCGGTGCGCCTCGATGGCGGCTGGAAAAGTGGCAAGAGCGGGCAGGGCAGCCTCAACGGTAACGTCGCCTGGGGGCAGGCGCTGGTGGTCGATCTGGCGCTGAAAGGCACGCAATTGCCGGTCAGCGTTGAGCCGTACGCCAAGTTGGAAGTGGCGCCGGACCTGAAGATTTCCATGGCCGGCGATGAGCTGAAAATCGCCGGCAAAGTGCAGGTGCCCAGAGGCGAAATCACCGTGCGTGAGCTGCCGCCATCCACGGTGAAAGTCTCTGATGACACAATCATCGTCGGTGCGCAGACCGAAGAGGGCAAACCGCCGATGGCGATGAAAATGGACATCGACGTGGTGGTCGGCGAAGACAAACTGGCCTTCGCCGGTTTCGGTCTGACCGCCAACGTGCAAGGTCACGTGCACATCGGCGACAACATGGACACTCGCGGTGAACTGTGGCTCAACGATGGCCGCTACAGTGCCTACGGCCAGCGTTTGTCGGTGCGGCGTGCGCGCCTGCTGTTTGCCGGCCCGATCGATCAGCCGTATCTGGACATCGAAGCGATCCGCCAGACCGACGACGTGATCGCCGGTATTCGCCTGAGCGGCAGCGCCGAGCAACCGACCACGCAGATCTTCTCCGAGCCGGCGATGAGTCAGGAGCAGGCGTTGTCCTATCTGGTGCTGGGCCGACCGCTGAGCACCAACGGCGAGGACAACAACATGCTCGCGCAAGCGGCGCTGGGCCTGGGCTTGATGGGCAGTTCCGGGGTCACCAGCGGTCTGGCCAAGGATCTGGGGATTCAGGATTTCCAGCTTGACACCCAAGGCAGCGGCGATGCCACCAGCGTGGTTGCAAGCGGCAATATTACCGAGAAGCTCAGTTTGCGCTATGGCGTTGGCGTGTTTGAACCGGCCAGTACCATCGCGCTGCGCTACAAGCTGAGCAAGAAGGTCTATGTCGAAGCGGCCAGTGGCGTTGCGAGTTCGCTGGATATCTTCTACAAGCGCGATTTCTAGGTCGCGCTCCCTCTTTAAACCGAGTCGCCTCCATCGCAGGCAAGCCAGCTCCCACAGGTGTTTCGGGTGTTCACAGAATTTGTGTTCACCGCAGATCCCTGTGGGAGCTGGCTTGCCAGCGATAGCGTTCGCATGTGCAACACAAAACCCAGCCCACTGGTCAACTAATTACCAAGCCACCTAACTATTACGTTGACATTCGCTGCCTAGGCAGTAACATCTCGACATACATTCACTGCCTAGGCAGTTATTAGGTGAGCAAATGAAGCATTTCACCCCGGACGAATTCAAACACTGCCATCTTGGCCTGTTGCTTGGCCGTGCTGCGCTGCTCAAGGACCGGATCATCGACACCCACATGGAACCCCACGGCATCACCGCCGCGCAGTTCAAAGTGTTGATCATCATGGCCCAGTTCGGCGTCGACACCCCGGCCGAGCTGTGCCGGCATCTGTCGCTGGACAGCGGTTCGATGACGCGCATGCTCGATCGTCTGGAGCAGAAAGGTTTTCTGGTTCGTCAACGCAGCGAAGGCGATCGCCGGCAGGTGCAACTCAAACTCACCGAGCAGGGCCAGCAACTGGCTGATCGCCTGCCGTACATCGGCGCCGATGCGATGAATGAACTGGCCGGCGCCGTCACTCCGGACGAGTTGAAGACCCTGGAATACATCCTCAAGAAAATCCTGCTGGCAGCCGGTGACCCGATCACTATCCAGCGGTTAGGTGAACACAATGAGCGGTAACACCTTGCGCAGCAGCCTGACGCTGGTGCTGTCGGCGATGATCCTCGCCGGTTGCGCCAACTACAGCGGCCTCGACACCCAAGGCCAGAATCTTGATGCGAAAAGCCTGAAAGTCGGCCAGTCGCTGAACGGCGTGACTCTCTCGCCGGCCGCGTGGCCGAAAAGCGACTGGTGGACCAGCCTTGGCGATCCGCAACTCGACGGTTTGATCCGCGAAGCGCTGCACGACAGCCCGGACATGCAAATCGCCGAAGCCCGTGCACATCAGGCCAGCGCCGCCGCGTATGCCGCCGATGCCGAACGTTATCCGACCCTCGACGCCAGCGCCGGCATCAGCCGTTCGCGCTTGGCTCGCGATCAGGATCCGCTGGGGCAGGGTGGGGCTTATTCGACGGTGCGCAATGTCAGCGCCGGTTTCAATTACAACTTCGACCTGTGGGGCGGCCAGCGTGATGCCTGGGAAGCTGCACTCGGTCAGGCCCGTGCCGCTGAAGTTGATCGTCAGGCCGCACAACTGACCCTCGCCGCCGACGTCGCTCGCGCTTACAGCGATCTCGGGCAGGCACACATCGTTTATGACCTGGCGAACGAAGACCTCAAGCGCACCAAGCAAATGCTCGATTTGAGCCAGCGTCGCCTGAGTTCCGGGATCGACAGCCAGTATCAGTTCCAGCAAACCCAGAGCCTGGAAGCCAGTTCCGAAGCCAGCCTGATCGACGCGGAAAAACGCTTGAACAGCGCCAAGATCGCCTTGGCGGTGCTGCTCGGCAAAGGCCCGGATCGCGGCAGCGAAATTGCCCGCCCGAAAGTGCTACAAGCCAGTGCCGTGGCGGTGCCGTCGGTGTTGCCGGCGGAACTGCTCGGTCGTCGCCCGGATCTGGTCGCCGCGCGCTGGCGCGTCGAAGCCGCGAGTAAAGACATCGACTCGGCGAAAACCCGCTTCTATCCCAACTTGAACCTCACGGCCTTGGCCGGGGCCGAATCGTTGTTGGGTGACGCGATGTTTGGCTCGGCCAGTCGCTTCTTCAACATTGCCCCGACCATTTCGGTGCCGATTTTCGACGGCGGACGCCTGCGCGCCAACCTCGATGCGCGCGACGCCGATTACGACCTGGCAGTGGCGCAGTACAACAAAAGCCTGGTGAAGGCACTGGGCGATGTCAGCGACACGATCAACCAGTTGCGTGACATCGGCCGGCAGATCGGTGCGCAGCAACACGCCACCGAGATTGCCCAGGATTCTTACAACACCGTCGTCCAGCGTTACGGTTCCGGCATCGGCAACTACCTGGACGTGCTCAGCATCGAGCAGCAATTGCTCCAGGCCCAGCGTCAACTGGCCAACCTCAATGCCGAGCAGATCGACCTGTCGATTCAACTGATGCAAGCGCTGGGCGGCGGCTTCCAGGGAGACACCCTGACCGCAGCCAACGCCACCCCAGCCACGTCGCACAACTAATTCAAGGTATTTGTCATGGCCACTGCCGAAAACACTCAAGCTCAAGGCAACACCCCGGACACCGGCAACCCGCGCAAACGCAAAGTGATGCTGTTGGCGCTGGCCGTTGTGGTCGCGCTCGCCTGCGCCGGCGTCTGGGCGTACCACGAGTTCATCGGGCGCTTTAACGAAAGCACCGACGACGCCTACGTCAACGGCAACGTCGTCGAAATCACCCCACTGGTCACCGGCACCGTGGTCAGCATCGGCGCTGACGATGGTGATCTGGTTCACGAAGGTCAGGTGCTGATCAACTTCGACCCCAACGATGCCGAAGTCGGTCTGCAAAGTGCCCAGGCGAAACTGGCGCGCACTGTGCGTCAGGTGCGCGGCTTGTACAGCAACGTTGACGGCATGAAAGCCCAGGTCAACGCTCAGCAGGCCGAAGTGCAGAAGGCGCAGGACAACTACAACCGCCGGAAGAACCTGGCGCAGGGCGGGGCGATTTCCCAGGAAGAACTGTCCCACGCTCGCGATGACCTGACCTCGGCGCAAAATGCCCTGGCCAACGCCAAGCAGCAACTGAAAACCACCAGCGCCTTGGTTGATGACACCGTGGTCTCGTCGCATCCGGACGTGATGTCGGCCGCTGCCGATCTGCGTCAGGCGTACCTGACCAATGCGCGCAGCACGCTGATTGCGCCGGTCACCGGTTACGTCGCCAAGCGCACCGTGCAACTCGGGCAGCGTGTGCAGCCGGGCACGGCGTTGATGGCGGTGATTCCACTGGATCAGCTGTGGATCGACGCCAACTTCAAAGAAACCCAATTGCGCGACATGCGCATCGGTCAGCCGGTGGATATCGAATCCGACATCTACGGCAGCGACGTGAAATACAGCGGTACCGTCGATAGCCTCGGCGCCGGCACCGGCAGCGCGTTTGCTCTGCTGCCTGCGCAAAACGCTACCGGTAACTGGATCAAGATTGTTCAGCGTGTGCCGGTGCGCATTCACATCAACGCCGAAGAGCTGGCCAAGCATCCGCTGCGCGTCGGCCTGTCGACCAACGTTGAAGTCAACCTGCACGACCAGAGCGGTCCGGTACTGGCGCAGCAGCCACCGCAAAAGGCCTCGTTCAGCACCAACGTCTACGACCGCCAACTGGCCGAAGCCGACGCGATGATTGCGCAGCTGATCCACGACAACAGCGCGGCGCTCAGCAAAACTGCGCAACGCTGAGATCACACTCCTCAGGTGCGGGCCTTTGTGGCGAGGGAGCTTGCTCCCGCTGGGGCGCGCAGCGGCCCCAAAAGCTTGCGACTGCTTCGCAGCCGAGCGGGAGCAAGCTCCCTCGCCACAAAGGTCCGCTCCATAGCGTCAATCAGGTTTCAAAGGATTCACAATGAGCAATAACGCCTCTTTCACGCCGCCCAGCCTGTTGCTCAGTACCATCGGTCTGTCGCTGGCAACGTTCATGCAAGTGCTCGACACCACCATTGCCAACGTGGCGCTGCCGACGATTTCCGGTAACCTCGGGGTGAGTTCGGAGCAGGGCACCTGGGTGATCACCTCGTTCGCCGTGAGTAACGCGATTGCGCTGCCGCTGACCGGTTGGCTCAGCCGTCGTTTCGGTGAGGTGAAGCTGTTTTTGTGGGCCACCATCCTGTTCGTGCTGGCCTCGTTTCTTTGTGGTATCTCGACCTCGATGCCGGAACTGATCGGCTTCCGCGTGCTGCAAGGTCTGGTTGCCGGGCCGCTGTATCCGATGACGCAAACCCTGTTGATCGCGGTTTATCCGCCCGCCAGGCGCGGCATGGCCCTGGCGTTACTGGCGATGGTCACGGTGGTCGCGCCGATTGCCGGACCCATTCTCGGTGGCTGGATCACCGACAGTTACAGCTGGCCGTGGATCTTCTTTATCAACGTACCGATCGGCATCTTTGCGGTGATGGTGGTGCGTTCGCAACTGGCCAAACGCCCGGTGGAAACCAGTCGTCAGCCGATGGATTATGTTGGTCTTATCACGCTGATCATCGGTGTCGGCGCGTTGCAGGTAATCCTCGACAAGGGCAATGATCTGGACTGGTTCGAGTCGAATTTCATCATCATCGGCGCGGCGATTTCGGTGATCGCGCTGGCGGTGTTCGTCATCTGGGAAATGACCGACCAGCACCCGGTGGTCAACCTGCGGCTGTTCGCCTATCGCAACTTCCGCATCGGCACGCTGGTGTTGGTGCTGGGTTACGCGGGGTTCTTCGGTATCAACCTGATCCTGCCGCAATGGTTGCAGACGCAGATGGGCTACACCGCGACCTGGGCCGGTCTGGCCGTGGCGCCGATCGGCATTCTGCCGGTGTTGCTGTCGCCGTTTGTCGGCAAGTACGCGAACAAGTTCGACCTGCGCTTGCTCGCCGGCCTGGCGTTTCTGGCGATTGGTTTGAGCTGCTTCATGCGCGCCGGGTTCACCAACGAAGTGGACTTCCAGCACATCGCGCTGGTGCAGTTGTTCATGGGCATTGGCGTGGCGCTGTTCTTCATGCCGACCCTGAGCATCCTGATGTCGGACTTGCCGCCGAGCCAGATTGCCGATGGTGCAGGCCTGGCGACTTTCTTGCGGACCTTGGGCGGTAGTTTTGCCGCGTCGCTGACCACGTGGATCTGGATTCGCCGCGCCGATCAGCACCATGCGTACATGAGTGAGAGCATCAGCACTTTCGAACCGGCAACCCGCGAGACCTTGAATCATTTAGGCGGCGCGAGCCAATCGGCTTATGCACAGATGGACCAGATTTTGACCAGCCAGGCGTACATGCTCTCCACCGTGGATTACTTCACGCTGCTGGGTTGGGGCTTTATGGGGTTGATTCTGATTGTGTGGCTGGCGAAACCGCCGTTTGCCGCCAAGGCAGGTCCGGCCGCCAGCGGTCATTGACCTGCAAAGCAGGACCTGTGGGAGCGAGCCTGCTCGCGAAAGCGGTGTGTCAGATACTCGATTGCTGAATGACACACTGCATTCGCGAGCAGGCTCGCTCCCACAGGGTTTTGTGTTGGGCTTTAGATTGCAGGGGCGGGCAGGGCTGGTGGCGGGGCAAAGTCGAACGGCGCCAGGGCGTACCCGCTCTCATCTACCTGCAACGCCCACCCCTGACGATCCCAATCCCCCAGCACAATCCGCTTTGCCGCCTGCTCACCGAGCTGCAGCTTGTGGATCGCCGGACGATGGGTGTGCCCGTGGATCAACGTCTTCACGCCAAACGCCTGCATGATCCGCGGAATCTCCTCCGGCGTGACATCAACGATGTCATTGGCCTTCATCCGCACCTGCGCCTTGCTCTCGCTGCGCAACTTGCGCGCCAGTTTGTGCCGGGTGCTCAGTGGCAGATGCCGCAGGATAAACAGCGTGATCGGATTACGCAGATAACGCCGCAGCTTCATATAGCCGACGTCGCGGGTACAGAGGCTGTCGCCGTGCATCAACAGTACCGGCTCGCCGTAAAACTGCACGACACTCGGATCCTTCAACAACGTACAGCCGGCCTGCTTGCAGAAGGCCTTGCCGAGCATGAAGTCGCGATTGCCGTGCATCAGAAAAATCGCCGTGCCGCTGTCGCTGAGTTCGCGCAGGGCCTGGCAGATGGAACGCTGGAAGGGCGTCATGGCGTCGTCGCCAATCCACGCTTCAAAAAAGTCGCCGAGGATGTACAACGCACTCGCCGAGCGGGCGCGTCCGGCGAGCAAATCCAGAAACGCCCGGGTAATGTCCGGGCGCTCCTCTTCCAGATGCAAGTCTGAAATCAGCAATATCACGCTTCGATGATCTCGGCTTTCTCGATGATCACGTCGTCTGCTGGTACGTCCTGGTGGCCGGCCTTGGAAGTGGTGGCAACGCCTTCGATCTTGTCTACAACTTCAGTGCCGGCAACCACTTTACCGAATACGGCATAACCCCAGCCCTGAGCGGTCTTGGCGGTGTGGTTGAGGAAGCTGTTGTTGGTGGCGTTGATGAAGAACTGCGCCGAGGCCGAATGCGGGTCCATGGTGCGAGCCATGGCCAGAGTGTACTTTTCGTTCTTCAGGCCGTTATCCGCTTCGTTCTGGATGCTGGCGCGCTTGTCTTTCTTTTCCTGCATGCCAGGCTGGAAACCGCCGCCCTGGATCATGAAACCCTTGATCACACGGTGGAAAACCACGTTCTCGTAGTGACCGGCCTTAACATATTCGAGAAAGTTGGCAACGGTGATTGGCGCTTTTTCCGCGTCCAGTTCGATGACGATGTCGCCATGATTGGTGGTCAATTTAACTTGAGTCATGATCGCTACTCTTTATAAGGAATTCGTGGTTTTCGGACCCGGAGTTCCGAAACCGGTTCAGCCTGCTTCGGCCAAGGTGCGCAGTTTAGCGTGACAGGCGCGAATTTCGAGGCTGTTTTTCAATTCCCGGCGATTAAATGCGCTCCTTTATAAGCCGTGCTCTGTCAGCCCCTTGACAGCATCGGCTATGATAGCGGCTTTGTTTTGTCTGGCCCCCTCTGCGGCCGCGCACATGTAAGTCAAGGATCCTATGAGCAAGCCCACTGTCGACCCTACCTCGAATGCCAAGTCCGGCCCTGCCGTGCCGGTCAATTTCCTGCGGCCGATCATCCAGGCAGACCTGGACTCGGGCAAGCACACCCAGATCGTCACCCGTTTCCCGCCTGAGCCCAACGGCTACCTGCACATCGGCCACGCCAAGTCGATCTGCGTGAACTTCGGCCTGGCCCAAGAGTTCGGCGGCGTCACGCACCTGCGTTTCGACGACACCAACCCGGCCAAGGAAGACCAGGAATACATCGACGCAATCGAAAGCGACGTCAAATGGCTGGGCTTCGAGTGGTCCGGTGAAGTGCGCTACGCCTCGCAGTATTTCGACCAGTTGCACGACTGGGCCGTTGAGCTGATCAAGGCCGGCAAGGCTTACGTCGACGACCTGACCCCTGAGCAAGCCAAGGAATACCGTGGCAGCCTGACCGAGCCGGGCAAGAACAGCCCGTTCCGCGACCGTTCGGTAGAAGAGAACCTCGACTGGTTCGCCCGCATGCGTGCCGGTGAATTCCCGGACGGCGCCCGCGTGCTGCGTGCGAAGATCGACATGGCCTCGCCGAACATGAACCTGCGCGACCCGATCATGTACCGCATCCGCCACGCCCATCACCATCAGACCGGTGACAAGTGGTGCATCTACCCGAACTACGACTTCACCCACGGTCAGTCGGACGCCATCGAAGGCATCACCCACTCGATCTGCACCCTGGAGTTCGAAAGCCATCGTCCACTGTACGAATGGTTCCTCGACGCACTGCCAGTGCCGGCGCACCCGCGTCAGTATGAGTTCAGCCGTCTGAACCTCAACTACACCATCACCAGCAAGCGCAAGCTCAAGCAGCTTGTGGACGAGAAGCACGTCCATGGCTGGGATGATCCGCGCATGTCCACGCTGTCTGGCTTCCGCCGCCGTGGCTACACGCCCGCTTCGATCCGCAACTTCTGCGACATGATCGGCACCAACCGTTCCGATGGCGTAGTCGATTTCGGCATGCTCGAGTTCAGCATCCGTCAGGACCTGGACGCGAACGCCCCGCGCGCCATGTGCGTGCTGCGTCCGTTGAAAGTCGTGATCACTAACTACCCGGAAGACCAGGTCGAGAACCTCGAACTGCCGCGTCATCCGCAGAAAGAAGAACTTGGCGTGCGCAAGCTGCCGTTCGCCCGTGAAATCTACATCGACCGCGATGACTTCATGGAAGAACCGCCAAAGGGCTACAAGCGCCTGGAGCCGAACGGCGAAGTGCGTCTGCGCGGCAGCTACGTGATCCGTGCCGACGAAGCGATCAAGGACGCCGACGGCAACATCGTCGAACTGCGTTGCTCGTACGATCCGGAAACCCTCGGTAAAAACCCGGAAGGCCGCAAGGTCAAAGGCGTGGTCCATTGGGTGCCGGCCGCTGCCAGCGTCGAGTGCGAAGTGCGTCTGTACGATCGTCTGTTCCGCTCGCCGAACCCTGAGAAGGCCGAAGACAGCGCGAGTTTCCTCGACAACATCAACCCTGATTCGCTGCAGGTACTCACCGGTTGTCGTGCGGAGCCATCGCTTGGCAATGCACAGCCGGAAGACCGTTTCCAGTTCGAGCGCGAAGGCTACTTCGTTGCTGATATGAAGGACTCGAAACCAGGTCAGCCGGTATTCAACCGTACCGTGACCCTGCGTGATTCGTGGGGCCAGTGATTTAGCGTCAAGGAAACCAACGTGCTAACGATCTACAACACGCTCACCAAGAGCAAAGAAGTCTTCAAGCCGCTGGATGGCAACAAGGTGCGCATGTACGTCTGCGGCATGACCGTGTACGACTACTGCCACCTCGGCCACGGCCGCAGCATGGTCGCGTTCGACCTGGTGACCCGCTGGTTGCGCTTCAGCGGTTACGACCTGACTTACGTGCGCAACATCACCGACATCGACGACAAGATCATCAACCGCGCCAACGAGAACGGTGAATCGTTCGAAGCGTTGACCGAGCGCATGATCGCCGCGATGCACGAAGACGAAGCGCGCCTGAACATCAAGAAGCCGGACATGGAACCGCGCGCCACGGATCACATTCCGGGCATGCACGCGATGATCCAGACCTTGATCGACAAAGGTTACGCCTACGCCCCGGGCAATGGCGACGTGTACTACCGCGTCGCCAAGTTCATGGGCTACGGCAAGCTGTCGCGCAAGAAGATCGAAGACCTGCGCATCGGCGCCCGCATCGAAGTCGACGAGTCGAAACAGGACCCGCTGGACTTCGTGCTGTGGAAAGCTGCCAAACCGGGCGAGCCGAGCTGGGAATCGCCATGGGGCGCCGGGCGTCCGGGCTGGCACATCGAGTGCTCGGTGATGTCCACCTGCTGCCTCGGCGAGACCTTCGACATTCATGGCGGCGGCAGCGACCTTGAGTTCCCGCACCACGAAAACGAAATCGCCCAGAGCGAAGCGGCCACCGGCAAGACCTACGCCAACGCGTGGATGCATTGCGGCATGATTCGCATCAATGGCGAGAAGATGTCCAAGTCCTTGAACAACTTCTTCACCATCCGCGACGTGCTGGAAAAGTACCACCCGGAAGTCGTGCGTTACCTGCTGGTGTCGAGCCATTACCGCAGCGCGATCAACTACTCGGAAGACAACCTCAAGGACGCCAAAGGCGCACTCGAGCGTTTCTACCACGCGTTGAAAGGTCTGCCGACTGTGGCGCCTGCTGGCGGCGAAGCGTTTGTTGAACGCTTCACCACAGTGATGAACGACGACTTCGGCACGCCGGAAGCCTGTGCGGTGCTGTTCGAGATGGTGCGCGAGATCAACCGCCTGCGTGAGAGCGATCTCGACGCAGCGGCCGGTCTGGCGGCACGTCTGAAAGAACTGGCCAGCGTGCTGGGTGTGTTGCAGTTGGAGGCGGATGACTTCCTGCAGGCGGGCGCCGAGGGGCGTATCGATGCGGCTGAAGTGGATGCGCTGATTGCGGCGCGTCTGGCGGCACGGGCCGGTAAGGACTGGGCTGAATCCGATCGTATCCGTGACCAGCTGACGGCGATGGGTGTTGTGTTGGAAGACGGCAAGGGTGGGACTACCTGGCGTCTGGCTGACTGATGTTCGTACCCACGCAGAGCGTGGGAACGATCAAAACAAAACCCGCCTAGTGCGGGTTTTTGTTTTCTTAAAGCCAAAAGATCGGACGATCTTTTGATCTGTGCTTTAGCCCATGGTTGCTTTTGCAGTCCGCGTAGGTCTTGATGTCGGACGCGGTCAACACTGGCTGCGCACGTGCAGCGGGAAGCTGACCAGCGACGAATAAAGGGAGAAATCATGGCCAATCACTATCGCGAACTGCTAACGACCCCCGGTGCCACGGGGTTAGTGCTCGCGAGTTCCATTGCGCGGTTACCGCAAGCAATGATCGGCATCGGCATCATCACCATGTTGGTCCAGCAAACAGGCGTGTACTGGCTGGCCGGCGCGGTCGCCGGTACGTTCACCCTGGCCAATGCGCTGCTCGGCCCGCGCATCTCGAAACTGGTTGATCAGCGGGGCCAGCGCCGTGTGCTGCCCATCGTCACGGCGTTCAGCATTGTCATGCTGCTGGCGCTGATCTTCGCCGTCTACATGAGGGCTCCCGCCGCATTGTTCTTCGTGCTTGCCGCGCTGGCGGGAACGATGCCGAGCATGCCGTCCATGATCAGGGCTCGCTGGTCGCAGCTGTTTCGTGGCAAACCGCAGCTGCACACAGCGTTCTCTTTGGATACGGTCCTGACCGAACTTGCTTACATCATCGGCCCGCCACTGGCGATCGGTTTGAGCGTGAGCTTTTTCGCCGAAGCCGGACCGCTTGTGGCGGTGGCGCTGCTGGCCATCGGAGTGACGGCTTTTCTCCTGCAGCGCCAGACCGAACCGAAAGTGGTCTTGGGCAACAAGAGCCACACCGGTTCCACCTTGCTGATTCCCGGCGTTCGCACCATCGTGCTGTCGCTGTTGGCGATGGGGGTCATTGGCGGAGCAATCGATGTCGCCGTTGTGGCGTTCGCCAATGCCCAAGGCTGGCCAGCGTCTGCCACCTTTATCCTCGCTTCCTATGCGTTCGGCTCACTGGTGGCAGGCCTGACCTTCGGTGCATTGCGGGTTTCCCTGCCGATCGAAAAACAGTTCTTTATCGGCATATTGGTCACGGCCGTCACCGGCGTACTGCCGGTTTTCTCAACAGATGTTTATGTCCTGTCAGTGATGCTGTTTATCGCGGGCATATCGTTTGCGCCCACTATGGTCGTGGTCATGAAGCTGGGGACGATCATCATCCCTGCGTCCAGGATGACAGAAGGGCTGACGTGGATGACCACTGGCATCAGCATTGGCGTAGCGCTGGGCGGTATGCTCACGGGGCCGGTGATTGATGCTTATGGCGCGCGAGCAGGGTTCGGTGTGGCGATTGGCGCGGGGGTGATGATGATGGTGGTTGTGTTGATTGGGTTGCGTACGCTCGGTTTAGCGTCAGCGACACAGTTAGAGTCGACGTGCCAGTGATTGCGTGGATTTAGAGTCAAAAGATCGCAGCCTGCGGCAGCTCCTGCACGGGGATGGTGTACACCGTGTAGGAGCTGCCGCAGGCTGCGATCTTTTGATCTTCGCTGTTAACCGCCCAACTGCCGCAACCGCTTATAAAGCGTGTTGCGACTAACCCCCAATCGCCGCGCCAAGTGCGAAATATTCCCGCCGGCAGCCTTCAACTCGCGGTTCAACGCTTCAACATCATTCAGGTCCAGCCCCAGTGGCTGTGCGCTCTCCACCGGTTCCATCTCCAGATCGACAAAAAAATCATCCGGCAAATGCTCAGGCCGCACCGGTTGCTCCTCAGCCATGGCCAGCGCCACCTGCATCACGCTGCTGACCTGGCGCAGATTGCCCGGCCACGGATGCTTATCGAACAGTTCCAACACTTCGCGGCTCAAGCCCGCCCACTGCGTTGGCTCACGATGCTGCTCCCACAAGCGTTTAAACAACGCCTCCTTATCACTGCGCTCGCGCAATGGCGGCAGTTCCAACGTCAGCCCGCCAATGCGGTAGTACAAATCCTCACGAAACCGGCCCAGTTGCACTTGTTCCCGCAGCGAACGGTTGGTCGCCGAAATAATCCGCAGATCCACCGGGAACAACTCGCTACTCCCCACCGGTTGTACGCAGCGCTCCTGCAAAACCCGCAACAACCGCGCCTGGGTCGGCAACGGCATATCGCCAATCTCGTCGAGAAACAGCGTGCCTTTATCAGCCTTGCGGATCAGGCCGATGCTGCCTTTCTGGTTGGCCCCGGTGAATGCGCCTTTCTCGTAGCCGAACAGCTCGGATTCCACCAGTTCGGCGGGGATCGCTGCGCAGTTGACGGCGATAAATGCCTGTTTGCTGCGAGAACTGGCTTGATGCAGGGCTTTAACGAAGACCTCTTTGCCGACCCCTGTTTCGCCATGGATCAACAGGGGAATGTCTTTCTCCAGCAATCGCTCAGCCTGCCGTACGGCTTTTTCCACACGGCTGTCACCGAAGTGCAAGGTGTTGAGGCTGATTGCGTTGGGCACGGCTACTTTGGGTTCAGCAGTAAAGACGCGCGCTTGAATCAACGCCTGTTTCGGCCGCTTCAACAAACACTGAAAACGGTTACGCCCAGACGTCTGCAAGGCAAACGGCAAGCCCTCCGGCTGATTGATCAATTCCAGCAGCGACACCTTGAACAGGCTCTCAACGCTGACCCGCGACAAGCGCACGCCGAGCAGATTGTCGGCGCGGCGATTGGCCGACAGCACCTGACCGCTCTCATCGAAGATCAACAACCCGGCCCACTGGCTGTCGAGGTTGTTCAACCCGGTGTTGAAGGTCAGTTGAAAGTGCTGGCCATGGAACAGATTGAGGATCAGCCTGTTCTCCACGGTCTGGCTCATCATCTTGACCATGCCAAGGGTGTGCGAGGGCGGCAGGTAGCTGTCGCTGGACACGTCGAGCACGGCGATGACCTTGCGCTCGGCATCGAAAATCGGCGCGGCGGACCCGGTCATGAAGCGGTTGGCTTTCAGAAAGTGTTCATCGTGTTCAATGTGCACCGCTTGTTCACAGGCCAGCGCGGTGCCGATGGCATTGGTGCCACTGCAGCGTTCCATCCAGCTTGCACCCGCCTGAAACCCCCGGGCCAGACTTGGTTCGATAAAGCGTTGCGTGCCCCACGAGGTCAGCACCTGGCCCTGATTGTCGGCGAGCATGATCAGGCAATTGGAGTTGCTGAGGATGTTTTCGTAGTAGGGCAGGACTTCCTGATGGGTGGTCTGCACCAGCGAGTGCTGACTGTCGAGCAGTTGCGCAATGCCGGCGGCGGGCAGTTGATCGAAGGCCGGGGCGCTTTGATGGTCGAGACCGAACGCGCGGCAACGTTGCCAGGAACTCTGGATGATCGCGTCGTGGGACAGTGGCGGGGCAGGTGCGGCCATGGCGGTCAGCCTCTGAAACAACATTTTTATTATTGTTATGCGATCCCCTGTAGGAGCTGCCGAAGGCTGCGATCTTTTGATCTTGTTTTTAACAAGCAACGTCAAAAGATCGCAGCCTTCGGCAGCTCCTACAGGTGGCGATGTTGCGTTCGCAGGCAATTCCGTTTGCATTCGGGGATGCGCGAAGAGTGCATAGAGTGTTGTTCACTATTGTTCATTGTCAATCGTCCAACTGTTCAAATGTGTTCACCATTGAATGCCTCTTCGCGGCGTTTTCAACGATTTTCACGCCAAATCAACCACTTGCCATTTCTGGCACGAAACTCGCTCCCGTGCACAGGTCGCTTGACTCCAATAATAAAAAGGCCGAGCCATGTCACTCACCCTGGAGCACGTCAGCCGTACCGTCGAGGGCCAGACCTGGATCGACGATGCGTGCCTGAAATTCGAACCCGGTTCCTTCAACGTTTTGCTCGGCCGCACCCTGTCCGGCAAGACCAGCCTGATGCGCCTGATGGCCGGGTTGGATAAACCTGACAGCGGCCGCATTCTGATGAACGGCGTCGACGTCACCCAACGCCCGGTGCGCCTGCGCAACGTGTCGATGGTCTATCAGCAGTTCATCAATTACCCGACGATGACCGTGTTCGAGAACATCGCCTCGCCCCTGCGTCAGGCCGGTGTGTCGAAAGAGATCATCCACAGCAAAGTGCAGGAAACCGCGAAGATGCTGCGCATCGAGAAGTTCCTGCAACGCTATCCGCTGGAGCTGTCTGGCGGTCAACAGCAACGCACGGCCATGGCCCGCGCGCTGGTCAAGGATGCCGAACTGATCCTGTTCGATGAGCCGTTGGTCAACCTCGATTACAAACTGCGCGAAGAACTGCGTCAGGAAATGCGCGAATTGTTCAAGGCGCGCCATACCATCGCGATCTACGCCACCACCGAGCCCAACGAAGCGTTGGCGCTGGGCGGCACCACGACGATTCTTCACGAAGGCCGGGTGATCCAGAGCGGCCCTTCGACCTCGGTTTACCACCAGCCGCAATCCGTGCTGGCCGCCGAGTTGTTCTCCGAACCGCCAATCAATCTGATGCCGGGGCGAATTGCCGGCAACGAAGTCAGTTTTGCCAACTTCGTCCACTTCCCGTTGAACGTCGATCTGCGCCCGGTGGGCGAGGGCGAGTTCCGTTTTGGCGTGCGCCCCAGCCATATCTCGCTGGTGCCGAGCAACGATGACGATCTGGAATTGGCGGTCACCGTCGAAGTCGCCGAGATCAGCGGTTCGGAAACCTTCCTGCACGTGCGCAACGAGCATTTTCTGTTGGTGCTGCACCTGCCCGGCGTTCACGAATACGACGTCGATGCGCCTATCCGCATTTACATTCCGACCCACAAACTGTTCGTTTTCGATGCGCAGGGCCGTCTGGTGCAAGCACCGGGCCGGCGTGTCGCGAGGGTTGCCTAATGGCCGAAATCCGCTTGCAACACCTCGCCCACAGCTACAGCAAAACCCCCGGCGGCGCGGAGGATTATGCGATCCGCGAGATGGATCACGTCTGGGAGCAGGGCGGCGCTTACGCCTTGCTCGGGCCGTCGGGTTGCGGCAAGTCGACCTTGCTCAACATCATTTCCGGCCTGCTCAGCCCCTCGCAGGGCCACGTGTTGTTCGACGGCAAAGCGGTGAATGACCTGACGCCGGAGAAGCGCAACATCGCTCAGGTTTTCCAGTTTCCGGTGGTCTACGACACCATGACCGTGTTCGATAACCTCGCTTTCCCCCTGCGCAATCAGGGCATGGCCGAGGCGAAAGTGCACAGCAAGGTGCAGGAAATTGCCGAAGTCCTCGACCTGCAAAACCTCCTGAGCAAAAAGGCGCGCAACCTCACCGCCGACGAAAAACAGAAAGTCTCCATGGGCCGTGGTCTGGTCCGTGACGATGTTTCAGCGATCCTGTTCGACGAACCGCTGACGGTGATCGACCCGCACCTGAAGTGGAAACTGCGGCGCAAGCTCAAGCAGATCCACGAGCAGTTCAACATCACCATGGTCTACGTCACCCACGATCAACTGGAGGCCTCGACCTTCGCCGACAAGATTGCCGTGATGTACGGCGGTCAGATCGTCCAGTTCGGCACGCCACGGGAATTGTTCGAGCGACCGAGCCACACCTTTGTCGGCTATTTCATCGGCAGCCCCGGGATGAACCTGATCGACGTGCAGCCGCAACCCGGTGGCGTCGGTTTCGCCTCGACGCATCTGCCGTTGTCCGACGCTATGCAGCGACATATCGAACACGGCCAGTGGAAAAATCTGAAGGTCGGCATCCGTCCCGAATTTATTCACGTGTGGGACGAGCCGTTTGATGACGCGATGCAGGCAAAGGTCGTACACGTCGAAGACCTCGGCACCTACAAGATCATGACCCTCGACCTCGACGGCGCGCCGTTGAAAGTGCGTCTGGCCGAAGACAAACCGGTGCCGCAGGGCACCGCGTACATCAGTTTCCCGGCGCAGTGGTTGATGGTCTATGCGGATGAGTTTCTGCTCGAAGCCGACGATGAGGTGCAGCCATGAACAAGGTGCAGAACAACAAGGCCTGGTGGCTGGCGTTGCCGGTGTTCCTGCTGGTGGCGTTCAGTGCGGTGATCCCGATGATGACTGTGGTCAACTATTCGGTGCAGGACATCTTCGACCAGTCCAGCCGCTACTTCGTTGGCGCTGACTGGTACAAGCAAGTGCTGCTCGACCCGCGTTTGCACGACTCGCTGCTGCGGCAGTTCATCTACTCCGCGTGCGTGTTGCTGATCGAAATTCCATTGGGCATTGCCGTCGCGCTGACCATGCCGACCAAGGGCCGCTGGTCGTCGGTGGTGCTGATCATTCTGGCGATTCCGTTGCTGATTCCGTGGAACGTGGTTGGCACCATCTGGCAGATATTCGGCCGCGCCGATATTGGTTTGTTGGGATCGAGCCTTAACGCGCTGGGCATCAGTTACAACTACGCGGCCAACACCATGGACGCCTGGGTGACGGTGCTGGTGATGGACGTCTGGCACTGGACTTCGCTGGTGGCGTTGCTGTGTTTCTCCGGTTTGCGCGCGATTCCCGACGTGTATTACCAGGCCGCGCGGATCGACCGCGCTTCGGCGTGGGCAGTGTTCCGTCACATTCAGTTGCCCAAACTGAAGAGCGTGCTGCTGATCGCTGTGATGCTGCGCTTCATGGACAGTTTCATGATCTACACCGAGCCGTTCGTGCTCACCGGCGGCGGGCCGGGCAATGCCACGACCTTCTTGAGTCAGACGTTGACGCAGATGGCGGTAGGGCAATTCGACCTCGGTCCGGCAGCGGCGTTTTCGCTGGTGTACTTCCTGATCATCCTGTTGGTGTCCTGGCTGTTCTACACCGCCATGACGCACTCCGACGCCAACCGCTGAGGCCCGGCCATGAGCAAGAGAAAGCTGATTCCGTTGCTGGTGTACATCCTGTTCCTGCTGGTGCCGATCTACTGGCTGCTGAACATGTCCTTCAAGAGCAACACCGAAATCCTTGGCGGCCTGACGCTTTTCCCACAGGACTTCACGCTGGCGAACTACAAGGTGATCTTCACTGATCCGAGCTGGTACAGCGGCTACATCAACTCGCTGTATTACGTCAGCCTGAACACGGTGATTTCCCTGAGTGTGGCGCTGCCGGCGGCGTATGCGTTTTCGCGCTACCGTTTTCTCGGCGACAAGCACCTGTTCTTCTGGTTGCTGACCAATCGCATGGCGCCGCCGGCGGTGTTTCTGCTGCCGTTCTTTCAGCTGTATTCGTCGATTGGCCTGTTCGACACGCACATCGCCGTGGCGTTGGCGCATTGCCTGTTCAACGTGCCATTGGCGGTGTGGATTCTTGAGGGCTTCATGTCCGGCGTGCCGAAGGAAATTGACGAAACCGCCTACATCGACGGCTACAGTTTCCCCAAGTTCTTCGTGAAGATTTTCATCCCGCTGATCGGCTCCGGCATCGGCGTCACGGCGTTTTTCTGCTTCATGTTTTCCTGGGTCGAACTGCTGCTCGCGCGCACGTTGACCTCGGTAAATGCCAAGCCGATTGCCGCCGTCATGACGCGCACGGTGTCGGCGTCGGGTATCGACTGGGGCGTGTTGGCAGCGGCGGGGGTGTTGACCATTCTGCCGGGCATGCTGGTGATCTGGTTTGTTCGCAACCACGTGGCCAAGGGCTTTGCCCTCGGTCGGGTCTGAGGAGCTGATGATGGAATGGATGAGCTGGACCACGCCTACCGCAGCATTCTTCATTGTCATCGGCCTGATTCTGGTCGGCATGACGACGTGGGAATTGCGCTCGCCGAGCATCCTGCGGCGAGGTTTTCTGCCGATTGCCACCACCCGTGGCGATCGTTTGTTTATCGGTCTTCTCGGCAGCGCCTACCTGCATTTGCTGGTGATCGGCGCCACCGACTGGAGCATCTGGGTGGCGTCCGCGTTGTCCCTGGTGTGGCTGTTGGCTGTGATGCGTTGGGGCTAGTCGAGTCGTTCGGCAACGCGGCTCCACAACTTAAACAGGAGGTCTCTATGTTCGACAAAAACAATAAGCTGCGACATAGCATTTCATTGGCAGCCATGCTGGCACTCAGCGGTTTGAGCGCCGCCGCGTGGGCGGATGCCTACGAAGACGCGGCGAAAAAATGGATCGGCAGTGAATTCAAACCGTCGACCCTGACGGCCGATCAGCAACTCGAAGAATTGAAGTGGTTCATCAAGGCAGCCGAACCGTTTCGCGGCATGGACATCAAGGTCGTTTCCGAGACCCTGACCACCCACGAATACGAGTCGAAAGTGCTGGCCAAGGCCTTCAGCGAAATCACCGGGATCAAGCTCACCCACGACCTGCTGCAAGAAGGCGACGTGGTGGAAAAAATGCAGACGGTGATGCAGTCCGACAAGAACATCTACGACGGCTGGGTCAACGACTCGGACCTGATCGGTACGCACTTTCGCTACGGCAAGACCGAATCGATCACCGACCTGATGGCCAATGAAGGCAAAAACTTCACCTCGCCGACCCTGGATATCAAGGACTTTATCGGCATCTCCTTTACCACCGCGCCGGACGGCAAGATCTATCAACTGCCCGACCAGCAATTCGCCAACCTCTACTGGTTCCGTGCTGACTGGTTTGAACGCGCCGATCTGAAAGCCAAGTTCAAGGAAAAGTACGGCTACGAATTGGGCGTGCCGGTGAACTGGTCGGCCTATGAAGACATCGCCAAATTCTTCAGTGAAGACGTCAAGGAAATCGACGGCAAACGCGTTTACGGGCACATGGACTACGGCAAGAAAGACCCGTCGCTGGGCTGGCGTTTCACCGATGCCTGGTTTTCCATGGCCGGTGGCGGCGACAAGGGCTTGCCCAACGGTTTGCCGGTGGACGAGTGGGGGATTCGCGTCGAGGACTGCCACCCGGTCGGTTCCAGCGTGACTCGCGGCGGCGACACCAACGGCCCGGCGGCAGTGTTCGCCACCACCAAGTATGTCGACTGGCTGAAGAAGTACGCGCCACCGGAAGCGGCGGGCATGACCTTCTCCGAGTCCGGCCCGGTGCCGTCCCAGGGCAACATTGCTCAGCAAATCTTCTGGTACACCGCGTTCACCGCCGACATGACCAAACCGGGCCTGCCGGTGGTCAACGCCGATGGCACGCCGAAATGGCGCATGGCGCCATCGCCGCGCGGGCCGTATTGGGAGGAGGGCATGAAGCTCGGCTACCAGGACGTGGGTTCGTGGACGTTCATGAAATCCACGCCTGAGAAACAGAAACTGGCGGCGTGGCTGTATGCGCAGTTCGTCACTTCGAAAACCGTGTCGCTGAAGAAAACCATCGTCGGCCTGACGCCGATTCGCGAGTCGGACATCAACTCGCAGGCGATGACCGATCTGGCGCCGAAGCTTGGCGGTCTGGTCGAGTTCTACCGCAGCCCGGCCCGCGTGCAATGGACCCCGACCGGCACCAACGTGCCGGACTATCCGCGTCTGGCGCAACTGTGGTGGAGCCACATTGCCGAGGCGGCCAGCGGCGAGAAGACCCCGCAACAGGCGCTCGATGGGTTGGCCAAAGATCAGGACGCGATCATGACGCGCCTGGAACGCTCCAAGGCTCAAGCCACTTGTGCACCTAAGATGAACCCGGAACGGGATGCCCAGTACTGGTTTGATCAACCGGGCGCACCGAAACCGAAACTGGCTAACGAGAAGCCGAAGGGCGAGACCGTGAGCTACAACGAACTGCTGAAATCGTGGGCGGATGCGCGTAAGTAAAAGCTGAAGCATGAAAGGCGAACGGCACCGCAAGGTGCCGTTCTTTTTTGCTGTCTGTGCCATTGCTATCGCGAGCAGGCGAAGGCCTACAGGTGGTGTGTCGTTCACTAATGCGTGTACGCCGCAAATCACTGTAGGAGCGAGCCTGCTCGCGATTGCGGTGTGTCAAATAACAAAGATGTGACTGACCCGCCGCCATCGCTTGCAGGCAAGCTCCCACAGATTGCAGTGGTGTCCACAAAAACGGAGTACCCCGCAAATCACTGTGGGAGCTTGCCTGCAAGCGAAGGGGGCGTTGGCGTCACCGCAGGAAACCCAAGCCTGAACACGGTCATCGCCCCCGGCAAGCTCTTAACCTCCGCCACCCCCTGATGCAGGCTCATGATTGAGCGCACGATCGCCAGCCCCAATCCCGTGCTGCCCTGCGAGCGTGAGCGGCTGCTGTCGACGCGGTAGAAGCGGTCGAACAGATGTGGCAGGTGTTGCGCCTCAATCCCGGCGCCGGGGTTGCTGACCAGCAGGGAGGCCTGGGTCGCACCTTGTTCGATCAGCAACGTCACGGTTTTCCCGTTCGGGCAGTGGCGCAGCGCATTCGACAACAGATTGGAAATTGCCCGCTGAATCATCAATCGGTCCCCCAACACCGACGCCCTGCCGACAACGTTCAAATGAATGCTCTTATCCTGCGCCGACAACGAAAACATCTCCGCCACCTTCGCCGCTTCAACCTCCAGCGCTACCGATTCAAACGGCGCCAGCGCCGACGGGTGACTGACCTGCGCGAGAAACAACATGTCCGAGACAATCCGCGCCACGCGCTCCAGCTCCTCGGTGCACGACACCAGCACGTCTTTGTATTCCTCCACCGAGCGTTCGCGCGAAAGGGTCACCTGCGCCTTGCCCATCAGGTTATTGATCGGCGTGCGCAATTCATGCGCCAGGTCATCGGAGAACTGCGACAACTGCTGCACCCCGGCATCCAGCCGATGCAGCATGAAGTTGATGCCCTGCGCCAGTTCGCTCAGTTCCTGCGGCATGTTGACCACGGACAATCGATGGTCCAGATCCTGGGTCGAGACCATCGCCGCGACTTTGCGAAACTCACGCAGCGGCGCTAACCCACGCTGCACCGCACCCCATGCGGTCAGGCCGATAAACACCAGCAACAACGGCAAGGCAATCAGCGTCGAACGCAGATAAGCGCTGAGCAAAGCCTGATCGTGGGCGTTGTCCATCGACAGCAGCACCGGCACGCTGCTGCCATCCTTGAGGCGAATCAACTTGGAAACCGTGAGGAATTTCGCCCCTTCAGCATCAATGCTGTCGGAGTACGCCAATTGATCAGTGGTCGCCCGCACCGCCTTCAATTCAACCCGTGGATCGCTCAAGCCACTGCCGGATTTGAGCCGCGGCGCGCGCAAATTCAAGCGGTCATAAATCGTCAGTGTGAGGTTGTCATGGCCCATGACCTGATCGAGCAGAATGTGCGGTTTACCGCTGATCTCATTGGCATCGACGTACAGCGACAGGCTGTGCTCGACCTGCGCCATCTTCTTTTCCAGACTGTCGCGCGACAGCGCGTTCAGTTCATGGGTCAGGGCGAAATAGGCGAGGATCGCCAAAAAAACTACCAGCAGCGCACCGAGAATACTCACCGTCAAACCGAGGCGCATCGACAGGCTGGAGGGCTTCATTCCCGCGCCTCCAGGACATAGCCGACACCGCGCAGGGTGTGGATCAGTTTGCTGTCGAACGGGTCGTCGATCTTCGCCCGCAAGCGACGAATCGACACCTCGACCACATTGGTGTCGCAGTCGAAATTCATGTCCCACACCAGCGAAATGATCTGCGTGCGGGTCAGTACTTCGCCTGACTGGCGCATCAGCAAATGCAGCAGGGCGAATTCCTTGGTGGTCAGGTCGATGCGCTGCTCGCCACGAAACGCCCGATGGCGGCCCGGATCGAGTTCCAGATCGGCGACTTTCAACACCTGCGGCACCGGGATGTTTTCGCTGCGGCGCATCAGCGTGCGTACCCGTGCGAGCAACTCGGGAAACTCGAACGGCTTGACCAGATAATCGTCGGCACCCAGATCAAGGCCGCGGATCTTGTCGGCCAGACGCCCGCGCGCGGTGAGCATCATCACCCGCGTGGAGTGAGTGCGGCGCAGTTGCTCCAGCACGCCCCAGCCGTCGAGTTCCGGCAGATTGACGTCGAGAATGATCAGGTCATAAACCTGTTGTTGCGCCAGGTGCAGGCCATCGGCGCCGGTAGCGGCGTGATCAACGATATAACCACTTTCGGTCAAACCCTGATGCAAGTATTCGGCAGCTTTAAGCTCGTCCTCGATGACAAGGATTCGCATGATCTATCACCACTTTTATTTAATGGATATTTAATTAAGGTGACCGGGAAAGTTATTGTTTTTGTAAGGTCTTCCGGACGTTGTTCAATAGCGATAAGAAGCCCCTCACCCTAACCCTCTCCCAGAGGGAGAGGGGACTAAACGTGGGATGCTTCAGAACTGCACCGACGTGGAACATCTTTACGGAATCCATAGTCGACTTGATTTAACAGGTCGATGGAAAGTGTCATACACCTCGGTCGGCTCCCTCTCCCCCGGGAGAAGGCTGGGGTGAGGGGAAGTCCGGACAATAAAGGTTGTAGTGGCTACAGGGTCAACCGCCAAGCGCTTTAAAACGGTGCTCTGCGACAGCCGGTCGCAGCACAAGCCACAAAATCCTTATGAGTTTGATTCCCGCAAGTGCTGTTCAGCAGATAACTATTGTGTTTTTGTTTCGATGTATTTCGATAAACCCGTTTGCACTTCGCATCCTAGAACAAAACAACTTCGGAAACCGTGGATAACGGATTTGTAATCTTCCAGTCACCTTGTCGATAAGTTCAAAACTCTACCGTGGCGGCATCAAAGATTCTTGATTAAAGGAAGTCTTCCATTGCCCGGTTTAACAGAACTGATGGCGCGATCACGCCTGAAAAAAATAGCCAGCGGCATTCTGTTGCTGGCCACTGCAAACCTTGCGGTTGCATCGACCCTGACCCTGGAGCAGGCCCTGCAAACCGCGTTCGCCGGCAACCCCGATCTGGCCGCTGCCCAATGGGAAATCGGTATTGCCGAGGGCGACCGCAAACAGGCTGGCCTGATCCCCAATCCTGAAGTTTCGTGGGAGGCCGAAGACACCCGCCGCGATTCGCGCACCACTACGGTGATGCTCAGCCAGCCGATCGAACTGGGCGGCAAACGCGGGGCGCGCATCGACTTCGCCAGCCGCGCGCAGGACGCCGCCGGCATTGAGCTGGAGCGCAAGCGCAATGCCTTGCGCGCCGATGTGCTTCAGGCGTTCAACAGCGCCCAGACCGCGCAGCAGCGCTTGCAGTTGTCGCGTCAATCCATGCAACTGGCCGAACACGGTTTGCGCGTGGCGCAAGGCCGCATCGAGGCGGGTAAATCCTCGCCGGTCGAGGGCACGCGGGCGCAGGTGCAACTGTCCGAAGTACGCCTGGAACTGAGCCGCGCCGAACGCGATCAGGCCAACGCCTACCAACAATTGGCGCAGGTCATGGGCGCGCCGTTGCCCACTTCGACCCATGTGCAAGCCGCCACGCAAAACCTCGCTGTCGTGCCACCGCCAGCCCGACTGCTTGATCGTCTTAACGAAACCGCCGAGTTGCGTCTGGCCAAACTACAGATCGATCAACGCGAAGCGTCGTTGGGGCTGGAGAAGTCGCAACGGATTCCCGATCTGACCGTGAGCATCGGCAGCCAATACAGCGAAACCGAGCGCGAGCGGGTCAACGTGGTCGGGCTGTCGATGCCGATTCCGCTGTTCAACCGCAATCAAGGCAACGTCCTCGCAGCGGCGCGCCGTAGCGATCAGGCGCGGGATCTGCGCAACGCCACCGAGCTGCGTCTGCGCACGGAAATCCAGACAACGCTGGCGCAATGGCAGACCGCCAACGGCGAAGTCAGCGCGTTCAACCAGACCATCCTGCCCGCCGCGCAAAGTGCGGTGGACAGCGCCACGCGCGGTTTCGAAATGGGCAAGTTCGGCTTCCTCGATGTACTCGACGCCCAGCGCACTCTGATCAGTGCGCGCAGCCAATACATCCAGGCTGTCAGCGAAGCCACCGACGCCCGTGTGCGCATCGAACGAATCTTCGGCGACCTCGCCGTCAGCCCTTGAATTTCATCTTTTTGATCACTGCGCGATGGTTTGGCGCAGAGGAGTTTCCATGGATAAAAAACTGATGGTGGTCGCTGCGGCGACGTTGGCGCTGGGCATTGGCATCGGCTCGATGTGGCCGGGCAATGCGTCCATCGACGCCCACGCCGATGACGCAGCGGAACATGCGGATCACGCCAAAGAAGGCGCAGCCGCCGTCGGCGAACATGACGAAGAAGGGCATATCGAGTTGAGCGCCGAGCAGATCGCTGCTGCGGGCATTCAACTGGCCCAGGCACGGGCGCAGACCATCAGCCTCGGTTTGCCATTCCCCGGCGAAGTGCGCTTCGACGAAGACCGCACCGCGCACGTGGTGCCGCGCGTCCCGGGTGTGGTCGAGTCGGTGGCGGTCAACCTCGGGCAAACCGTGAAGAAGGGCCAGTTGCTGGCGGTGATCGCCAGTCAGCAGATCTCCGATCAACGCAGCGAACAGGCGGCCGCGCAACGGCGTTTGGCTTTGGCGCGCACCACCTACGAGCGAGAGAAAAAACTCTGGCAGGACAAGATCTCCGCTGAGCAGGATTTCCTTCAGGCGCGCCAGGCTTTGGAGGAAGCCGAAATTGCCGTCAGCAACGCCCGGCAAAAAATCAGCGTGCTCAGCGGCAGCGTGGTCGCCACCGGCGGCAATCGCTATGAACTGCGGGCACCGTTCGAGGGTGTCGTGGTGGAGAAACACCTGACGCCGGGGGAGGTCGTCGATGAGTCCACCGCAGCCTTCACGCTCTCGGATTTGTCGCGGGTGTGGGTGACGTTCGGCGTTTCGCCCAAGGACTTGACCAAGGTGCAGGTGGGTAAAGCGGTCACTGTCAGCGCGCCGGAATTAAATGCGCAAGTCACCGGTAGCGTGGCGTACGTCGGCAGTCTGCTGGGCGAACAAACCCGCACAGCGACCGTGCGCGTCACGCTGGAAAACCCGCAGGGCTCATGGCGTCCGGGGCTGTTCGTCACGGCGCTGGTGGCCACCGACAGCCGTCAGGCGCCAGTCGCGGTGCCGGAAACCGCGATCCAGACCGTCGAGGACAAACCCACGGTATTCGTGCGTACCGACGACGGCTTCAAGGCACAAGCAGTGGCGCTGGGCAGTCGCGCGGCGGGGCAGGTGGAAATCACCCAGGGCCTGGAGGCCGGTGCGCAAGTCGCCAGCGCCGGCAGCTTCGTCCTCAAATCGGAACTGGGCAAAGCCTCAGCCGAGCACAGTCATTAATTCTGGAAGGTCCCCATGTTCGAACGCCTGATCCAGTTTGCCATCGAGCAGCGCATCATCGTGCTGCTCGCCGTTCTGCTCATGGCCGGCCTCGGTATCGCCAGTTATCAAAAACTGCCGATCGACGCCGTGCCCGACATCACCAACGTCCAGGTGCAGATCAACACCGGCGCCGCCGGGTTTTCGCCGCTGGAAACCGAGCAGCGCATCACCTTCCCGATTGAAACCGCCATGGCCGGTTTGCCGGCATTGGAGCAGACCCGTTCGCTGTCACGTTCGGGGCTGTCGCAGGTCACGGTGATCTTCAAGGACGGCACCGACCTGTTCTTCGCCCGGCAATTGGTCAACGAACGTTTGCAGATCGCCAAGGAGCAATTGCCCGAAGGCGCGGAAGCGGTCATGGGGCCGATATCCACCGGCCTCGGCGAGATATTCCTGTGGACGGTTGAAGCCAAGGAAGGCGCGCTGAAGGACGACGGCACGCCGTACACGCCAACCGATCTGCGGGTGATTCAGGACTGGATCATCAAGCCGCAATTGCGCAACGTCCCGGGCGTGGCCGAGATCAACACCATCGGCGGCTTCGCCAAGGAATATCAGATTGCGCCGGACCCGAAACGCCTGGCCGCGTACAAGCTGACCCTCACCGATCTGGTCACCGCGCTGGAGCGCAACAACGCCAACGTCGGCGCCGGTTACATCGAGCGCAGCGGCGAGCAGTTGCTGATTCGCGCGCCGGGCCAAGTGGCGAGCACCGAGGACATCGCCAACATCGTCATGGCCAACGTCGACGGCACGCCGATCCGCATCAAGAACGTCGCCACCGTCGAAATCGGCCGCGAACTGCGCAGCGGCGCGGCCACCGAAAACGGTCGTGAAGTGGTGCTCGGCACGGTGTTCATGCTGATCGGCGAGAACAGCCGCACGGTCTCGCAAGCGGTCGCCGGCAAGCTTGAGCAGATCAACAAATCGTTGCCCAACGGCGTGATCGCCGTGCCGGTTTACGACCGCACGCACCTGGTCGACAAAGCCATCGCCACGGTGAAAAAGAACCTCATCGAAGGCGCGATTCTGGTGATCGCGATTCTGTTCCTGTTCCTCGGCAACATCCGCGCGGCGTTGATCACGGCGATGGTGATTCCATTGTCGATGCTGTTCACCTTCACCGGCATGTTCAGCAACAAGGTCAGCGCCAACCTGATGAGCCTCGGCGCGCTCGACTTCGGCATCATCGTCGATGGCGCGGTGGTGATCGTCGAAAACACTCTGCGTCGTCTGGCTCACGCGCAGCAGCATCATGGGCGCTTGCTGACGCGAAGCGAGCGATTCAAGGAAGTGTTTGCGGCAGCCAAAGAAGCGCGGCGACCGCTGATTTTCGGTCAGTTGATCATCATGGTCGTGTACCTGCCGATCTTCGCCCTCAGCGGCGTTGAAGGGAAAATGTTCCACCCGATGGCGTTCACTGTGGTGATTGCATTGCTCGGTGCCATGTTGCTTTCGGTGACCTTTGTGCCGGCGGCCATTGCCCTGTTTGTCACCGGCAAGGTCAAGGAAGAAGAGGGCGCCGTGATGCGCGGCGCGCGTCGCGTGTATGCGCCGGCATTGGCTTGGGTGATGAGTCATCGTGCCGTTGCGGTGGGTGCGGCATTGGGCGTGATCGTGCTCAGTGGCGTGCTGACCAGCCGCATGGGCAGCGAGTTTGTGCCCAGCCTCAGCGAAGGCGATTTCGCCCTGCAAGCCTTGCGCGTGCCGGGCACCAGCCTGACGCAATCGGTGGACATGCAGCAGCGTCTGGAGACATTGATTCTGGCGAAAGTGCCGGAAGTCGAGCGCGTTTTCGCTCGTACCGGCACCGCGGAAATCGCCTCCGACCCGATGCCGCCGAACATCTCCGACAGCTATGTGATGCTCAAGCCGAAAGATCAATGGCCGGACCCGGGCAAGTCGCGTGAAACCTTGATGGCTGAACTGCAAGCCGCAGCGGCGACATTGCCGGGCAGTAACTACGAGCTGTCGCAGCCGATTCAGTTGCGCTTCAACGAACTGATTTCCGGCGTGCGTAGCGATGTCGCGGTGAAGGTGTTCGGTGATGACATGGATGTGCTTAACGCCACCGCTGCGAAGATTGCGGCGGCGATGCAGAAGGTCAACGGCGCGTCCGAAGTCAAAGTCGAGCAAACCACCGGATTGCCGGTGCTGACCATCAACATTGATCGCGACAAAGCGGCGCGTTACGGGCTCAACGTCGGTGATGTGCAGGACACCATTGCTGTGGCGGTGGGTGGGCGTCAGGCCGGCACGTTGTATGAAGGGGATCGGCGTTTCGACATGGTCGTGCGTTTGTCCGATGCCATGCGCAAGGACATCGACGGCTTGTCGGCGCTTCTGATTCCGGTGCCCGCGGTGAATGGCACGGCCAATCAGATCGGCTTCATCGCACTGCAAGACGTCGCCAGCCTCGACCTGGTGCTCGGGCCGAATCAGGTCAGCCGCGAAAACGGCAAGCGCCTGGTGATCGTCAGCGCCAACGTGCGCGGGCGGGATATCGGCTCGTTTGTCAGCGAGGCCGGTGAGGTGATCGAGCGTGACGTGCAGGTCCCGGCCGGTTACTGGACCAGTTGGGGCGGGCAGTTCGAGCAACTGCAATCGGCGGCCAAGCGCTTGCAGATCGTGGTGCCGGTGGCGTTGCTGCTGGTGTTCGGCTTGTTGTTCATGATGTTCAACAATCTCAAGGATGGCTTGCTGGTGTTTACCGGGATTCCGTTTGCCTTGACCGGGGGCGTCATGGCGCTGTGGTTGCGCGATATTCCGCTGTCGATTTCGGCGGGTGTCGGGTTTATTGCGTTGTCCGGGGTGGCGGTGTTGAACGGCCTGGTGATGATTGCGTTTATTCGCAATTTGCGCGAGGAGGGGCGTTCTCTATCCGATGCGATCAACGACGGTGCGCTGACGCGATTGCGGCCGGTGTTGATGACGGCGCTGGTGGCGTCGCTGGGCTTCATTCCAATGGCGCTGGCGACCGGCACTGGCGCGGAGGTGCAGCGACCTCTGGCGACCGTGGTGATCGGTGGAATCCTGTCCTCCACGATCCTGACGCTGCTGATTTTGCCGGCGCTGTATCAACTCGCCCATCGCCGGGATGAGGACCCAGCCCCCACCTGACTGTGAACACAACCCTGTGGCGAGGGAGCTTGCTCCCGCTGGACTGCGCAGCAGGCCCCGCTTTCTTCAAAAGAAGAGCGAGGGTCGCTGCGCGCCCCAGCGGGAGCAAGCTCCCTCGCCACAGTTACTTTTCAGGCCTGCAGATTCTCTAGCGTGCCCACATTACGAATATGTAATCCCTGCGCCACCGTCCCGATAGGTTCGGATTGTTACCTTGATCCCGTCAGCTACTTAAACGAGGAATCAACGATGAAATTTGCCCAAGTCAGTGCCTTCACGGCACTGGCGCGGAGGTGCAGCGACCGCTAGCAACCGTAGTGATCGGTGGAATCCTGTCCTCCACGATCCTGACGCTGCTGATTTTGCCGGCGCTGTATCAACTCACCCATCGCCGGGATGAGGACTCAGTCCCCACCTGATTGTGAACACAACCCTGTGGCGAGGGAGCTTGCTCCCGCTGGACTGCGCAGCAGGCCCCGCTTTCTTCAAAAGAAGAGCGAGGGCCGCTGCGCGCCCCAGCGGGAGCAAGCTCCCTCGCCACAGTTACTTTTCAGGCCTGCAGATTCTCTAGTGTGTCCACATTACGAATATGTAATCCCTGCGCCACCGTCCCGATAGGTTCGGATTGTTACCTTGATCCCGTCAGCTACTTAAACGAGGAATCAAAGATGAAATTCGCCCAAATCAGTGCCTTCACCGCAGCCCTGGCGCTGTCTTCCCTGGCCATGGCCGAAGGCGGCGGCGACCGCACTTTCGAAAAAATGATGACCGCCAACGACCGTTCTGTGGAGCTGTACGTTGCTCGGGAACAGGCCCGTGACCCGGTCGTCGTCAATGACAAGAAAGACGACAAGACTCAAGACCTGTAAACGCAGCCGTGCTGGAACAAGCCTGTCATCGCGCATCGATGCCGGGCTTTTTTATGGAGGAATTGAACATGAAGTTGATCAAGTGGATGACCCTCGCCGGCGTTATGGCGCTGTCCATGAATGTACTGGCCGAGGGCGGTGGTGACCGCACGTTTGAGCGCGCATTCAGTGCCAACGCCAAAGCCATGGAGCAATACGCCGCCAACCAAGGCAAAGCGGCGCCGGTGGTGAAGGATTACGAGTACGGGATGAAGCTGGATGTGGTCAAAGTCGTAAGCGTCGTCAAGCCGCCGGCGACTTGTGCCGTCGTCCCCACCGTCATGACCTACGAAGACTCGAAAGGCCAGCTCAACACCATCAGATACACCGTGGCCGGCGAATGCCGCCAGCGCGGGTGATCTGCCCCAATCAAAACGCGAGCGCCCCGCAACGATCAAAACGCGGTCCCCTGTAGGAGCTGCCGAAGGCTGCGATCTTTTGATCTTGATCTTTAAAATCAAAATCAAAAGATCGCAGCCTTCGGCAGCTCCTACAGGGGGGGGCGATATGACGATGTGTATTTCGATTCGGGATGTTTAAAGGTTGTGTGGGAAATACAGAAGCTTCCCACAATGTTTTCAGGTTGTCCGTCGGACGTCGGCTCTCTAGGCTGTGTGGGTCGCTGCCAATTCAGCGATCGGGAGTGGAACCCCGGAGAACGTGTCAGCGCCAAAGCGTCTTTCATGACGTATGCTTGCGCACCTTCATGGTGTGCAGTCTGTTATGGCGGCTGTGCGCGGGAGACTTCGAGTCTGCCGGGTTTCTCCGTTCCCCGGGTTCCAACCTGCGTACAGCTGCCACCCCATCGCGTGGAACCGATCGGGTCAGCTCCAACGTTCTGAAGGAGAAAAAACATGAAAAAGCCAACACCCAATCCCCCCGAAGCAGACGCCATCCCCGACGCCAACTCAACTTCCCCCTACGCCTCCGTCGACACCCGAAAACTCCACGAAGCCGCCGACCGCGCCCTCGATTTCTACCTCAAACCCACCGCCGCCCTCATGGCCACGCCCTACGTCCAGAACCAGATGTTCCAGGTTAATCCGAAGGCCGACACCGAATCCCTGCTGGCCAACGCCAGCGAATCCCTGGGCTCGGCCAGCGTCATGCTCGGCGACTTCGCGGCGCTGCTGCAAGGCACGCATCGCAAGACGTTGCTGGGGATCGCGCAAGTGGTGATGCTTGGTGAGCTGGCGGTGAACAGGGCGCTGGATAACGTCGAGCCCACCGCATAATCGTGTGGGAGCGAGCCTGCTCGCGAAAGCGGTGAGTCAACCGACGATGGCGTTGGCTGTGCCGACGTCTTCGCGAGCAGGCTCGCTCCCACAGGTTTTGGCGTTGCGTTGAAGTCCGGACATAAAAAAGGCGCCCCAAAGGACGCCAAAAAATTCACCTCTTTCCAAAGGAGCAAGGAGCTTCCAAAGGTGAATGTGCATTGCTCGTAAACTCAGAGAATCGCCAACGGATACTCGACAATCACCCGCACTTCATCCAGATCCGACTCGAACGCCGTGGCGCGGGTTGTGGCCTGGCGCAAACGTAAGGACAAGTCTTTCATCGAACCGCTCTGCACCACGTATTTGACTTCGATATCGCGCTCCCAGCGTTTCTGATCGGTCAGCGGATTGCCCTCGGCATCGCGACGCATGTACACGGCGTTGGCGTTGGAATAATCAGCGTCGGTGCCGCGCGCATAACGGGTCATGAACGACAAACCGGGCACGCCATAGGTGCTCATGTCGAGGTCGTAGCGCACCATCCACGAACGCTCCTTGGGCGAGTTGAAGTCGCTGTACTGGATGGAGTTGTCGAGGAAGATCGAATCGGACTGGCGCAGGTAATCGAAATCGTCGTTGCCGTTGTTGCGCTGGTGGGAGAGGGCGACGGAATGCGCGCCGAGTTTGACGCCGACACGGCCGCTCCAGATGTTGTTGTCGAACTCGCCGAGCAGTTGTTTGCCCTCGTCGACTGCCTTGTAGTAATTCAAACCGCCAAACAGCGACAAGTCATCCGACAGCGGATACGTCCACGCGGTGCCGGCGTAGTACTGATTCCAGGCATCCTTGAGGCGACTGGAGTACAGGCTGAAACTGAGGTTTTTGTTCAGCACATAATCGCCGCCGCCGTAAGCGATCCACGGCGAATTGACCGGGCCGGCATAGAAGGTCGCAAAGTTCTCGCGCATGTCGCTGGACACCGGTTGGCTCATCGCGTGCAGTCGACCGCCCTGCACCGATAGACCTTCAATACTGGTGTTGGTCGCCGTCACGCCGCGAAAGCTTTCCGGCAGCAAACGCGAGTCACCCGCCGCCACTACCGGGTTGGCCGGGAACACGTCACCGACCTTGACCACCGTATCGAATGCCCGCACTTTCGCCGCGCCACCGACCTTGGTGTATTCGTCCCGCGCCTCGCCGTCACTGTTGACCGGCAACACATCAAACGAACTGCGCCCACCGTTGCGCCCGTCACCGGTGTCGAGTTTCAAACCGATCATCGCAAACGCATCAACACCGACCCCGACGGTGCCTTGGGTAAAGCCGGATTCGAACTTGCTGATCACCGCATGCGACCAGGCTTCGGAATAACCGTTGCCGGTCGGGCTGGACTGGCCGTTGCGGTGCTCACGATTGAAATAGAAGTTACGGTTGAGCACCGTCAGGCTGCTGCCTTCGATAAAGCCTTCGGCTTTTTCTTCTGCAAACACCATGGACGGCCCGGAGCCAACCACCACCGCTAAAGCGGCCATCGACATTTTTGTATTGTTAACCATCAAACACTCCTTGGGTTCGGCAGAACGGGAACGTGCTTCGGCGTGGGTTTTATTGTTCGGCGGAGCAGGGCCCGCCGGCATTGGTCGCCGGGTCACATCGTTGCAAGCTGCGGATAACGCCAGGGTGATGAGGGAATTACAATTTCGTCATGTGGCTATATGGATTGAGTGAACGCTACACAAGACTGTGGGAGCGAGCCTGCTCGCGAAAGCGGAGTGTCAGCCAATCAAGATGTTGAAAGTGCCTACGCCTTCGTCGGAGCGCCGCCCGGAGCAGGCTCGCTCCCACAGTGGTCTGAGTGAGTCTGATAGGTCGCATGAGTGCAGATGTGGCTTTTTATCGTTCGAAGGTATCCAGCAAACCGTGTGATAGAGAGGCATCAGTTTCGGCGGGAAGTATGAGTTTGCCCTTCGTGTCGCCGATCCGTTTTACACGCGTCTTCTTCAATGTGATTTTGCCTTGGCGTTCTCTGGCTATCGCACCAATGCCATCCATCAATTCTGAATAAATATCCCGCTTCATGGTTCGTGGATCTCCACTTGATAGGTGATCCTCAAATTTAACTACAAATGTCTTCTACGGAATGTCAGCCGTTGCTCACGGGTTTGCAGGCAAATTCCTAAAAAGGGGAGAGCGTTGTAAGTCAAAAGATCGCAGCCTTCGGCAGCTCCTACAGACCGCATACCATCCCAATGTAGGAGCTGCCGAAGGCTGCGATCTTTTTGATGTTAAATCCCACAAAAACAAAAACGGCACCCGAAGGTGCCGTTTCCGTTTGTAGCCAGTTCCAGCCGAGCAATCAGCCCGCCAGACCCGCCTGCTGAACCAGAGTCAGCAATGGCTGCGGGTACACACCCAGGAAGAACGCGACCAGGGCGATGGCCAGCAGCATCACGCCGCCTGCCTTCTGTTCCCAGTGCAGCTGGGCGTCGTGGCGACGCAGGTTTGGCTCGATCAGGTACAGGGTGACCATCACGCGCAGGTAGTAGAAGACGCCGATGGCGCTGCCCAGTACCAGCGAACCCACCAACCACCACTGATGCGATTCAACACCGGTGGCGATGATGTAGAACTTGCCGATGAAGCCAGCGGTCAGCGGGATACCGGCCAGGGACAGCATCATCACGGTCAGGACGGCGGTCAGGTACGGACGGCGCCAGAACAGGCCGCGGTACTCGTACAGGGCGTCGGCGTCACGGCCGTTGTACGGCGAGGACATCAGGGTGATCACACCGAACGCGCCGAGGCTGGTGATCACGTAGGTGACCAGGTAGACGCCGATGGCTTCCACCGCCAGACCCTTGCTCGCCACCAGTGCGATCAGCAGGTAGCCGAAGTGCGCGATGGACGAGTAACCGAGCAGACGCTTGAGGTTGCTCTGGGTCAGGGCCAGCAGGTTACCGAACAGGATCGAGGCGATGGCGATGACGGTCAGCACGTCGCTCAGTACGCCACTGCTCGCGGCAGGGGAGATCTGGAACAGACGCACCATCACGGCGAACACGGCAACCTTCGACGCGGTCGCAAGGAATGCAGCGACCGGTGCCGGAGCACCTTCGTAGACGTCTGGCGTCCACAGGTGGAACGGTACCAGCGACAGCTTAAACGCCAGACCGATCAGCATCATGCCCAGGCCCAGTTGCGCCAGCGAGCTAGGCAGGCCAGTCGCGGCCAGCGCCTGACCGATGCCAACGAAGCTCAGCGAACCCGAGTCGGCGTACAGCAGCGCCATACCGAACAACAGGAACGCAGAACCGGCGGCCGACAGCACCATGTACTTGATGCCGGCTTCCAGCGAACGCTTGTTGAAGAAGGCATAAGCCACCAGACCGTAAACCGGTACCGAGAGCAGTTCCAGACCGATGAACAAGCCGGCCAGGTGCTGCGCGCTGACCAGAACCAGACCACCGGCGGCGGCCATCAGGATCAGCAGGTACAGTTCTTCACGGTTGCCCGGGTAACCCGAACCGCCATCGCCCAGATAGGCGTGGGCGAGGGTCACACAGGCGAGGGTGGCGACCAGGATCAGCGCCATGTACAGGCAAGCGAAGGTGTCGATCTGCAGCAATGGGGTCACGGCCAGAGGCGCGACTTTCAGGGCCGGCAGGATCGACAGCAAAGCCAGGTTCAGACCCGCCACCGAGATCAGGAAGGTCTGCGAGTGGTTGCGGCGCCAGGCGATTGCCAGCATCACCACGATAATGGTGAGGCTGGTGATCAACAGTGGCGCAAGCGCAATAAAGTGTTGAATCGTGAATTCCATAGCGCTCTTACCGGGCCGAAGCGAGTTGAGTGAAGGCGGTGCCGAGCCACTGCTGAACGCCATGCATCGTGGCGGCAGAAGTGTCGAGGAACGGTTGCGGGTAGACGCCGAGGTAAACCAGCAGCACCGCAAGGCCCAGCACCATGATCAGTTCGCGAGCGTCCATACCGTGCAGGATCGAATCCGATTTGGACGGACCGAAGTAAGCACGGTGGATCATGATCAGCGAGTAGACCGAACCGAACACCAGACCGGAGGTGGCAATCGCAGTGATCCAAGGCCAGCTGGCGAAAGAGCCGATCAGGATCAGGAACTCGCCGACAAAGTTACCGGTACCCGGCAGACCCAACGAGGCGGCTGCAAAGAACAGGCTGATCGCCGGCAGGTAAGCGATACGCGACCACAGACCGCCCATCTCACGCATGTCACGAGTGTGCAGACGCTCGTACAACTGACCGCTGAGGATAAACAGTGCCGCCGCCGATACACCGTGCGCCAGCATCTGGATCACTGCACCTTGCAGGGCCAGTTGGCTGCCGGAGTAGATGCCGATCAACACGAAACCCATGTGGGAAACGGACGAGAAGGCGATCAGACGCTTGATATCGGTTTGTGCGAAAGCGAGGAACGCACCGTAGAAGATCCCGATCAGACCGAGGGTCATGGCGATCGGCGCAAACTCGGCCGAAGCATTCGGGAACAGCGGCAGAGCAAAACGCAGCAGACCGTAAGCAGCGGTTTTCAGCAGGATACCGGCGAGGTCGACGGAACCGGCAGTCGGCGCCTGGGCGTGAGCGTCAGGCAACCAGGAGTGGAACGGTACGACAGGCAGCTTGACCGCGAAGGCGATGAAGAAGCCGAGCATCAGGATGTACTCGGTGGTCATCGACATCTTGGTTTTCAACAGGTCGGCGTAGTTGAAAGTAATCACGCCAGTGTTGTTGAAGTTGACCAGCACCAGACCGAGGATCGCCACCAGCATGATCAGGCCGGAAGCCTGAGTGAAGATGAAGAACTTGGTCGCTGCGTAGATCCGGGTTTTCTTGCCGTCCGAAGAACTGTGACCCCAGAGCGCGATGAGGAAGTACATCGGCACCAGCATCATTTCCCAGAAGAAGAAGAACATGAACAGGTCGAGGGCGAGGAACACGCCGACAACGCCGCCCAGGATCCACATCAGGTTCAGGTGGAAGAAGCCAACGTGACGTTGAATCTCTTTCCACGAGCACAGTACCGACAAGATACCCAGCAGACCGGTCAGCAGGATCATCAACAGCGACAGGCCGTCGAGCGCCAGGTGCACGTTGATGCCGAAGCGCTGGATCCAGACGTGCTTGAACTCAAGCGCCCAGGTCGGATCGGCGCCAGGCGCCGGAGCAAATGAATAGTCACCGTGGGCCCACAGCCAGAGGCCGAGGGCGAGTTCCAGGGTCATGGTCAACAGCGCAATCCAGCGGGGCAGGGTAGCGCCGAAGCGCTCACCCATCCAGCACAGCAGGCCGCCGATGAAGGGGATCAGGATTAGCCAAGGCAGAATCATGACGGGCTCGTTTCCTTTCGCAAATTCGCAAGGTTCATATCAGACCGCTACCAGCACGATGGCGCCGATAACCAGCACGGCACCAGCAGCCATCGAAGCAGCGTACCAACGCAGTTGACCGGTCTCGGTGCGGCTCAGGGCAGTGTGACCACCCTTGGCCATACGCGGGATCAGACCGATGGTCTGGTCGAGCGGGTCTTTGCGCAGTACGTGGCTGATCGCCAGGTAAGGCTTGACGAACAGTTTGTCGTAGATCCAGTCGAAGCCCCAGGCAGCGAACCACCAGGCCGAAAGGAAACGGCCGATGCCGCTGTTGGCGATGGCCGTGACGAAGCGACGCTTGCCGAGGAACAGCAGCGCTGCCAGCAGGATACCGGCCAGGGCAATGGCGCCCGAGGCGATTTCCAGACTGTGCTTGGCTTCGCCACCGGCATGGCCAACGCTTTCTGGCAGAACGCCGTGCAGCGGTGGAACGATCATGGCGCCGACGAAGGTCGACAGCACGATCAGCACCGACAGCGGCAGCCAGTGAGCGATGCCGTGACCGGCGTGGGCTTCGGTCTTGGCTTCACCGTGGAACGTGATGAAGATCAGGCGGAAGGTGTACAGCGAAGTCATGAACGCGCCGACCAGACCTGCGTAAAGCAGACCGTGGTTGCCGCTGGCGAACGCTTCCCAAAGGATTTCGTCCTTGGAGTAGAAGCCTGCGGTGACCAGAGGCAGAGCAGCCAGAGCAGCACCACCGACGATGAAGCTGGCGTAGGCCAGTGGCAGTTTTTTCCACAGACCGCCCATCTTGAAGATGTTCTGCTCGTGGTGGCAGGCAACGATCACCGCACCGGAAGCAAGGAACAGCAGGGCCTTGAAGAAGGCGTGGGTCATCAGGTGGAAAATCGCGCCATCCCAGGCGCCAACGCCCAGCGCCAGGAACATGTAGCCAATCTGGCTCATGGTCGAGTAGGCGAGGATACGTTTGATGTCGGTTTGTACCAGCGCGGCGAAACCGGCCAGTACCAGGGTCACGCCACCAACGATGCCGACCAGGTGGAGGATTTCCGGCGCCAGGGTGAACAGACCGTGGGTACGGGCGATCAGGTAGACACCGGCGGTCACCATGGTGGCGGCGTGGATCAGTGCCGAAACCGGGGTAGGGCCGGCCATCGCGTCCGCGAGCCAGGTTTGCAGCGGCAGTTGTGCCGATTTACCGACTGCGCCACCCAGCAGCATCAGGGTCGCCAGAGTGATCCAGAAGTCGCCGACCTGGAATTTCTGCGGTGCCAGCACCAGCAGTTCCTGGATGTTCAGCGTGCCCACTTGCTGGAACAGAATGAACAGGCCGATGGCCATGAACACGTCGCCGATCCGGGTCACGATAAAGGCCTTGAGTGCGGCGTTACCGTTGTTGCGGTTGCTGTAGTAGAAACCGATCAACAGGTACGAGCACAGGCCCACGCCTTCCCAGCCGAAGTACAGGAACAACAGGTTATCGCCCAGGACCAGGAACAGCATGCTGGCGATAAACAGGTTGGTGTACGAGAAGAAGCGCGAGTAACCCGCTTCGCCGCGCATGTACCAGGACGCGAACAGGTGGATCAGGAAACCGACGCCCACCACCACGCCGAGCATGGTGATCGACAGGCCGTCGACGTAGAGGGCGAAGTCAGGCTTGAAGCCTTCGACCGCCATCCACTTCCACAGCACCAGGGTGTAGTGACCGCCTTCGGGAGGCGCGACGTTGAATTGCCAGATGACGTAGGCGGCGACAATCGCCGACAAGCCAATGGAACCCACGCCGATCAGCGCCGAGAGGTTTTCCGACCAGCGTCCACGGGAGAACGACAGCAGCAGGAAACCGATCAGAGGGAATACGAAAGTCAGAAAGATAAGATTCATCCGCGCATCTCACTGGCAGCGTCGATATCGAGCGTGTGGAAGCGGCGATACAGTTGCAGCAGGATCGCCAGACCAATACTGGCCTCGGCGGCTGCAAGGCTGATCACCAGGATGAACATGATCTGTCCATCCGGCTGCGCCCAGCGGGCGCCCGCAACGATGAAGGCCAGTGCAGAGGCGTTCATCATCACTTCCAGACTCATCAACACGAACAAAATGTTGCGGCGGACCATCAGGCCGACCAGACCAAGGCAGAACAGGATGCCGGCGACGGCCAATCCATGTTCGAGAGGGATAGCAGGCATGTCTTACTCCTTCGCCTCGTTACGGCCCAAATGGAACGCCGTGACGGCTGCGGCGAGCAGCAGCATCGAGGCGAGTTCGACCACCAGCAGGTACGGGCCGAACAGGCTGATGCCCACGGCCTTCGCGTCTACGGTGGTGTGGCCGATGGCCTGACCGCTCTGGTGAGCGAACAGCACATACAGCAGTTCGGCCAGCAGCAGCGCGGCGAGAATCACCGGTCCTGCCCAGATGCCGGGCTTGAGCCAGGTGCGTTCTTGCTGAACCGAGGCCGGGCCGAGGTTCAGCATCATCACCACGAACACGAACAGCACCATGATGGCGCCGGCGTAGGCGATCACTTCGAGCACGCCGGCGAACGGCGCGCCGAGTGCGAAGAAGGTCATGGCCACGGCGATCAACGAGATGATCAGGTAGAGCAGGGCGTGCACAGGGTTGGTGTTGGTGACCACACGTAGCGTGGACACAACCGCGATACCCGATGCGAAATAGAAAGCGAATTCCATCGTTCTTCCTTAAGGCAGCAAGCTCTTCACGTTGATCGGTTCGGCTTCGTTCTGCGCGGAGCCTTTCGGCTTGCCAGCGATTGCCATACCTGCAACACGATAGAAGTTGTAATCAGGGTTTTTGCCGGGGCCGGAGATCAGCAGATCTTCTTTCTCGTACACCAGGTCCTGACGTTTGAACTCGGCCATCTCGAAATCCGGGGTCAGCTGGATTGCGGTGGTCGGACAGGCTTCCTCGCAGAGACCGCAGAAAATGCAGCGCGAGAAGTTGATACGGAAGAAGTCCGGGTACCAGCGACCGTCTTCGGTTTCAGCTTTCTGCAGCGAGATGCAACCCACCGGGCAAGCCACGGCGCACAGGTTGCAGGCTACGCAACGTTCTTCGCCATCGGGGTCGCGGGTCAGGACGATACGGCCACGGTAGCGTGGCGGCAGGTAGACCGGCTCTTCCGGGTATTGCAGGGTGTCGCGCTTGCGAAAGCCATGGCCGAAGACCATGACCAGGCTGCGCAACTGGGTACCAGTACCCTTAACGATGTCGCCAATATATTTGAACATGGGTCAAATCCTCACTGAACCGCAACCGCAGGTGTGTTCCACAACACAACCGCAGCGGTTATCAGCAAATTGATCAGGGTCAGTGGCAGGCAGAATTTCCAGCTGAAATCCATCACCTGGTCATAACGCGGACGCGGGATGGAGGCGCGCAGCAGGATGAACAGCATGATGAAGAACGCGGTCTTCAGTGCGAACCAGACGAAGGACAGTTGCGGCAGGATGCCGAACGGACCGTGCCAGCCACCGAAGAACAGGGTGACCAGCAGTGCCGAGATCAGGATGATGCCGATGTATTCACCGACGAAGAACATGCCCCATTTCATACCGGCGTATTCAATGTGGTAACCGTCGGCCAGTTCCTGTTCCGCTTCCGGCTGGTCGAACGGGTGACGGTGAGTCACGGCCACGCCAGCAATGAAGAAGGTACAGAAGCCGAAGAACTGCGGAATGATGAACCACAGGTTCTGCGCCTGGTACTCGACGATGTCGCGCATGTTGAACGAGCCGACCTGCACCACGATGCCCATCAGGGCCAGGCCCATGAACACTTCGTAGGACACGGTCTGCGCCGAGGCACGCAAGCTGCCGAGCAGGGCGAACTTGTTGTTACTCGACCAGCCGGCGAACAGCACCGCGTAGACCGACAGACCGGCCATGGCGAAGAAGAACAGCAGGCCGATGTTCAGATCCGCCACGCCCCAGGTCGGGGTGATCGGGATGATCGCAAACGCGATCAGCAGGGCGGACATGGCCACCACCGGTGCCAGGGTGAAGATCACCTTGTCGGCAAACGGCGGGGTCCAGTCTTCCTTGAAGAACATCTTCAGCATGTCGGCGGCGATCTGGAACATGCCGAACGGGCCAACGCGGTTCGGACCATAACGGTCCTGCCACCAGCCCAGCAGGCGACGTTCGACAAAGCTGAGCAACGCGCCCGCGACCACCACGGCCAGCAGAATCACGATGGCTTTGACGACCGAGAGGATCACATCGATCACTTCAGGGGTGAACCAGGTCATTGCGCTGCCTCCTGCAGACCGTCGACGGATACGCCGGCGAATGCCGGTGGAATGCCGGCGATGCCCGCAGGCAATGCCACCAGACCGGCGCCCAGTTCTTCATTGATGCGCAGCGGCAGACGCAGGGTCTGACCGGCAACGTTCAGGCTCAGCAGGGCACCGTCGTTTACGCCCAGGCGATCGGCTTCGGACTTGGCCAGAGCCACGTACGGAGCCGGAATGCGCTCTTGCACCGGCGCGGCTTTCGACGAGTTTTCGTCGCTGCCGAACAGGTGGTAGAACGGCACGGCCTGCCAGGTGCCAGGCGCCGGGTTGAAAGCACGCGGTGCGGCAGCGAACCAGTTCAGCGAATCGCCGGTGCTTTCGATCAGGCGGGTGCCCGGATCGCCAGCACGCAGGTGACCACCGACTTCGTCCTGGAACTTGTTCCACGCTTGTGGCGAGTTCCAGCCCGGCGACCAGGCGAATGGCACTTGCTGACGGGGTTCAGCCGAACCCGAGTAACCTTCCATGGAGAAGGCGAACGCGGTGTCTTTGTCTTGCGGGGTGCGCGGTTCGTGAACGCTGATGTCGGCGCGCATGGCGGTGCGACCGGAATAACGCAGCGGCTCACGCGCCAGTTTCAGACCCTTGATGCGGAACGCGGCAGACGGAGCAGCATCGACGATACGCGCCAGTTGCTCGGTGCTCGAAGCCACGGCAGCGGTGACGTGGTCGAGTTGCGTCCAGTCGATCGGCTGGTTCAGCAGGGTCGCGCGCAGGGCGTGCAGCCAGCGCCAGCCTTCGTGAACCAGGATGCTCGCGTCCATGTATTGCGGGTCGAAAACCTGGAAGAAGCGCTGGGCGCGACCTTCCTGGCTGACCAGCGTACCGTCGCCTTCAGCGAAGCTCGCCGCTGGCAGAACCAGTTGCGCGCGGTCGGTGGTGGCAGTCTTCTGATGGTCGGCAACGATCACCACTTGCGCGGCGTTCAGTGCGGCATCGACCTTGGCTTTCGAGGTGCGGGTGTACAGATCGTTTTCCAGCACGACGATGGCGTCGGCCTTGCCATCGATTACGGCTTGCAGCGCCGCGTCGACCGATTCGCCACCGAGCATGGCCAGACCGAGACTGTTGGCTTCCGGCACGATCAGGCTGATGGAACCGTTCTTCTCGCGCAGCTTCAGCGCTTTGGCGATGTTCGCCGCCGCTTCGATCAGCGCTTTGGAGCCCAGCGAAGTACCGGCGATGATCAGCGGACGTTTGGCCGCGAGCAGGGCATCAGCAATGCGCTTGGCCAGTTCCAGTGCTTCAGCGTCCAGACCTTCAACGGCCGGCGCGCTGGCATCCAGAGCGTGAGCAACGGCGAAACCGATGCGTGCCAGATCGTCTGGAGCGGCGTGTACGCACTCTTCGGCGATGTCGTCGAGCTTGGTTTCCGCCAGGCTGGCGATGAACAGCGGGTTCAGCGCGTGCTGACCGATGTTCTTCACCGCCGCGTCGAGCCAAGGCTGAACGCGCATGGCTTCGGCCATGTCTTCAGCTTTGCCTTTGACCGACTGACGCAGGGACAGGGCCATACGCGCAGCAGTCTGGGTCAGGTCTTCACCGAGGACGAAGATGGCGTCGTGGTCTTCGATGTCGCGCATGTTCGGCACTGGCAGCGGGCTGTCTTTCAGCACTTGCAGGACCAGACGGATGCGTTCCAGTTCGGAGGCTTCGATACCCGAGTAGAAGTGCTCGGCGCCGACCAGTTCGCGCAACGCGTAGTTGCTTTCAAGGCTGGCACGCGGCGAACCGATACCGACGATGTTGCGACCGCGCAGCAGATCAGCGGCTTTATCCAGCGCAGCGTCCAGACCGAGTTTGGTGCCGTCGGCCAGCAGCGGCTGACGTGGACGGTCGGTGCGGTTGACGTAGCCATAACCGAATCGGCCACGGTCGCACAGGAAGTACTGGTTCACCGAACCGTTGAAACGGTTTTCGATGCGACGCAGTTCGCCGTAACGTTCGCCCGGGGAGATGTTGCAACCGCTCGAGCAGCCATGGCAGATGCTCGGCGAGAACTGCATGTCCCACTTGCGGTTGTAGCGCTCGGAGTGAGTCTTGTCGGTGAACACACCGGTCGGGCAGACCTCGGTGAGGTTGCCGGAGAACTCGCTTTCGAGGGTGCCGTCTTCAACGCGACCGAAGTACACGTTGTCGTGGGCGCCGAATACACCGAGGTCGGTGCCGCCCGCGTAATCCTTATAGAAACGCACGCAGCGGTAGCAAGCGATGCAGCGGTTCATTTCGTGGGAAATGAACGGGCCCAGTTGCTGGTTCTGGTGGGTGCGTTTGGTGAAGCGATAACGGCGCTCGTTGTGGCCGGTCATCACCGTCATGTCTTGCAGGTGGCAGTGACCGCCTTCTTCGCAGACCGGGCAGTCGTGCGGGTGGTTGGTCATCAGCCATTCGACAACGCTGGCGCGGAACGCCTTGGATTCTTCATCGTCGATGGAGATCCAGGTGTTGTCGGTGGCCGGGGTCATGCAGGACATGACGATGCGACCACGGGTGTCGTTCTCGTCGGTGTACTGTTTGACCGCGCACTGGCGGCAGGCCCCGACGCTACCAAGCGCGGGGTGCCAGCAGAAATAAGGGATGTCGAGGCCCAGCGACAGACATGCCTGTAACAGGTTGTCTGCCCCGTCGACTTCGAGCGCTTTGCCGTCTACGTGGATAGTGGCCATGGTTCAAAGGTCTTCGTTGGCCCGGTGTCAGCGGGCGTGGCTAATGGAATCTTGTTATCCGTCCGAATCCAGTCAGCCCCGAAAGGCGTCATCGGACGAAAGGCGAAGGGCACGGACCCTTCGCCTTTTTAAGCGTTTACGCGCCGACTACGATCGGCCTTGCCAGAGGCGGGACGGCGGCGCTTGCAGGCGCGATACCGGCTTCGAACTCTGGACGGAAGTATTTGATGGCACTGCCCAACGGCTCCACGGCACCCGGTGCGTGAGCACAGAAGGTCTTGCCCGGGCCGAGGAAGTTGACCAGACCCAGCAGGGTCTCGATGTCGCCTGGCTGACCGCGGCCTTCTTCGATGGCCATCAAGAGCTTGACGCTCCATGGCAAACCATCACGGCACGGGGTGCAGAAACCGCAAGACTCACGGGCAAAGAACTGCTCCATGTTGCGCAGCAGCGAGACCATGTTGACGCTGTCGTCCACCGCCATGGCCAGGCCGGTACCCATCCGGGTGCCCACTTTGGCGATGCCGCCGGCGTACATTTGTGCGTCGAGGTGTTCTGGCAGGAGGAAACCGGTACCGGCGCCACCTGGCTGCCAGGCCTTGAGTTTGAAACCGTCGCGCATGCCGCCGGCGTAGTCTTCGAACAACTCGCGACCGGTGACGCCGAATGGCAGTTCCCACAGGCCCGGGTTTTTCACTTTGCCGGAGAAGCCCATGAGCTTGGTGCCCATGTCTTCGCTGCCTTCGCGGGCCAACGATTTGTACCAGTCAACGCCGTCGGCAATGATCGCCGGCACGTTGCAAAGGGTTTCGACGTTGTTCACGCAAGTCGGCTTGCCCCACACGCCGACGGCGGCAGGGAAGGGCGGCTTGGAGCGCGGGTTCGCGCGGCGGCCTTCGAGGGAGTTGATCAGCGCGGTTTCTTCACCGCAGATGTAACGCCCGGCGCCGGTGTGGACGAACAGCTCGAAATCGAAGCCGCTGCCCAGAATGTTTTTACCCAAAAGGCCAGCAGCCTTGGCTTCTTCCACGGCACGGTTGAGGTGCTTGGCGGCGGTGGTGTATTCGCCACGCAGGAAGATATAGCCACGGTAGGTTTTCAGCGCGCGAGCACTGATCAGCATGCCTTCGATCAGCAGATGGGGCAGTTGCTCCATCAGCATGCGGTCTTTCCAGGTGTTCGGCTCCATTTCATCCGCGTTGCACAGCAGGTAGCGGATGTTGATGGATTCGTCTTTGGGCATCAGGCCCCACTTCACGCCCGTAGGGAAGCCTGCACCGCCGCGACCTTTCAAGCCTGCGTCCTTCACGGTCTGGACGATGGCGTCCTGATCCATGTCGGCGAAGGCTTTGCGCGCAGCGGCGTAACCGTTCTTGGCCTGGTATTCGTCGAGCCACACGGCTTCGCCGTCGTCACGCAGACGCCAGGTCAGCGGGTGAGTCTCGGCCGAACGCTGAATGCGGTTGGCAGGACCGAAAGATGTCAGGGTCATACGTAGCCCTCGAGCAGTTTGGCCACGCCAGCAGGCTGTACGTCGCCAAAGGTGTCGTCGTCGATCATCAGCGCCGGTGCCTTGTCGCAGTTGCCGAGGCAGCATACAGGCAGCAGGGTGAAACGACCGTCGGCGGTGGTCTGACCCAGGCCGATGCCCAGATTGTTCTGGATTTCGCTGACCACCGACTCGTGGCCGCCGATGTAGCAGACCATGCTGTCGCAGACGCGAATGATGTGACGGCCGACCGGCTGACGGAAAATCTGGCTGTAGAACGTCGCCACACCTTCAACGTCGCTGGCCGGGATGCCGAGGATTTCGCCGATCGCGTATAGGGCGCCGTCCGGCACCCAGCCGCGTTCTTTCTGAACGATCTTCAGGGCTTCGATCGACGCCGCGCGCGGGTCTTCGTAGTGATGCAGCTCGTGCTCGATGGCCGAGCGCTCGGTTTCACTCAGGGTGAAACGGTCTGTCTGGATAAGCGTGCTGTTCATGCTTAGCGGTCCACGTCGGCCATAACGAAGTCGATACTACCCAGGTACGCAATCAAGTCCGCGACCATGCTGCCTTTGATCACCGAAGGGATCTGTTGCAGATGCGGGAAGCTCGGAGTACGGATCCGGGTACGGTAGCTCATGGTGCCGCCGTCGCTCGTCAGGTAATAACTGTTGATGCCCTTGGTCGCTTCAATCATCTGGAAGGATTCGTTAGCCGGCATGACCGGGCCCCACGAAACTTGCAGGAAGTGCGTGATCAAGGTTTCGATGTGCTGCAGCGTGCGCTCTTTCGGCGGCGGCGTGGTCAGCGGGTGATCCGCCTTGTACGGGCCTTCCGGCATGTTGCGCATGCACTGGTCGATGATCTTGATGCTCTGGCGCATCTCTTCGACGCGCACCATGCAGCGGTCGTAGGCATCGCCGTTGGCGGCCAGCGGTACTTCGAACTCGAAGTTCTCGTAGCCGGAGTACGGACGCGCTTTACGCAGGTCGAAATCGCAACCGGTCGAACGCAGGCCAGCACCGGTGACGCCCCATTCCAGGGCTTCTTTGGTGTTGTACTGGGCGACGCCGATGGTACGACCCTTGAGGATGCTGTTCTGCAGGGCAGCCTTGGTGTATTCGTCGAGGCGTTTTGGCAGCCATTCAACGAAGTCTTTCACCAGTTTTTCCCAGCCGCGCGGCAGGTCGTGCGCGACGCCACCGATGCGGTACCAGGCCGGGTGCAGACGGAAACCGGTAATGGCTTCGATCACCGTGTACGCCTTCTGGCGGTCGGTGAAGGTGAAGAACACCGGAGTCATCGCACCCACGTCCTGGATGTACGTCCCGAGGAACAGCAGGTGGCTGGTGATCCGGAAGAACTCGGCCATCATGATGCGGATGACGTCGACCTTCTCGGGCACCTTGATGCCGGCCAGCTTCTCGACCGAGAGCACGTACGGCAGGTTGTTCATCACGCCGCCGAGGTAGTCGATACGGTCGGTGTACGGAATGAAGCTGTGCCACGACTGACGCTCGGCCATCTTCTCGGCACCACGGTGGTGGTAACCGATGTCCGGCACGCAGTCGACGATCTCTTCACCGTCCAGCTGCAGAATGATGCGGAAGGCACCGTGCGCAGAAGGGTGGTTCGGGCCGAGGTTGAGGAACATATAGTCCTCGTTGGCCCCGGAACGCTTCATGCCCCAGTCTTCAGGACGGAAGCGCGCGGCTTCTTCCTCAAGCTGTTGCTTGGCGAGGTTGAGGCTGTACGGATCGAATTCGGTGGCGCGCGCCGGGAAGTCCTTGCGCAGCGGGTGACCTTCCCAGGTCGGCGGCATCATGATGCGCGACAGGTGCGGGTGGCCTTTGAAGTCGATGCCGTACATGTCCCAGACTTCACGCTCGTACCAGTTGGCGTTCGGCCAGATGCTGGTGACGGTCGGCAAGCTCAGGTCGCTCTCGGACAAGGCGACTTTGATCATCACGTCACTATTACGCTCGAGCGACATGAGGTGATAGAACACGGTGAACTCGGCGTCCGATGGCAGCCCTTGACGCTTGGTGCGCAGACGCTCGTCCACGCCGTGCAGGTCATAGAGCATGACGTACGGCTTGGGCAGGTTGCGCAGGAAAGTCAGGACTTCAATGAGCCTGGCGCGCGCGACCCACAGCACCGGCATGCCGGTGCGGGTCGACTGAGCGGTGAACGCCTCGGCGCCAAAACGGTTGTTGAGTTCGACGACCACATCCTGGTCGTCTGCCTTATAAGGCGGGATGTACAGAGCGCTGCCTGTAGTCATGGTTATTTTTTCGCTTTCGGTCAACGTAAAGAATGAAGCCAGCTTCTCGTTTCTTTGTCAGAACAGATCTGGATCAGACTTCGTCAGGGCTGCGCAGGTTGGTGACTGCGATTCGCTGTTCGCGGCGCTGTTCCTTCTGCGAAGGCATGTCGGCGCGATAAACGCCTTGATCACCAACGACCCAGGAAAGCGGACGACGCTCCTGTCCAATCGATTCCTGCAGCAGCATCAAGCCTTGCAGAAACGCTTCTGGACGAGGCGGGCAGCCAGGTACGTAGACGTCCACGGGCAGGAACTTGTCCACCCCTTGAACCACCGAGTAGATGTCGTACATGCCACCGGAGTTGGCGCACGAACCCATGGAGATAACCCATTTCGGCTCGAGCATTTGCTCGTAGAGACGCTGGATGATCGGCGCCATCTTGATGAAGCAGGTACCGGCGATAACCATGAAGTCGGCCTGACGCGGTGATGCCCGGATCACTTCGGCGCCGAAGCGCGCGATGTCGTGGGGCGCCGTGAAGGCGGTGGTCATTTCCACGTAGCAGCACGACAGACCGAAGTTGTACGGCCACAGGGAGTTCTTACGTCCCCAGTTGACCGCGCCACTCAGCACGTCTTCCAGCTTGCCCATGAAAATGTTTTTGTGGACTTGATCTTCTAACGGATCGGAAACGGTTTCCCGTTCGCCAATCGGATACTGCTCGTTAGGAGCATCGGGGTCGATCCTGGTGAGATTGTATTGCATTGCCAAAGCCTCATTGTTTCAGCTTCGCCTGCCGCTTGCGACGAGCTTCCGGAGCCCAGTCAAGGGCGCCCACTCGGAACAGGTAGACAAGACCTGCCAACAGAATTGCTATGAAAACGAGAGCTTCGACGAATCCGGTCCAGCCGCTTTCGCGGACGGACACAGACCATGCAAAGAGAAAGAGGGCTTCGATATCGAAGATCACGAAGAGCATCGCGACCAGATAGAATTTGGCTGAGAGCCGCAAGCGGGCGCCACCGGTAGGTAGCATGCCCGACTCGAACGGTTCGTTTTTGCTGCGGCCCCAGGCTTTTGACCCAAGGAGGCTGGAGACGCCAAGCATGAAGGCACACAGGCCGACGACACCCAGAAGGAAAATGGCAAAGCCCCAGTTGTGGGCCATGAGTCCTGTCGCTTCGGGCATGCTGGTAATCCTTAACAGAGAGCAAAGGTCTCTGAGCTTGATAAAGAAATAGGCAGTGACGATATGTCGCAGCAATCAATCGCGCTGATTTTATGGCTAAACACCCTGCAAGTAAAATTCCTATAGCGAAATTATTTATTGGAATAAGGACATAGCGCATCTCCAATGCCCTGCAGCCCATGCGTTGCGGGCATTAGGCGGGTTTATGCAAATAATGTTTTGTCGGCAATGTAACGAACATAGTTTCGGCTAAATGATAATTGATATCGTTTGCGGTGGATTTGTAACTGTTTAACGGGATGTCAGTTGGGAAGTTGTCTTACTTGCACGTTACTGCAAGTAGCGACGGTGCCCGTTTTAGCGGATTTTTCTGACGGTTGTACCGCTCTGGATCAATGTTTTCTCTCCCGGGCTGAAGAGAAAACCTGTGGGAGCGAGCCTGCTCGCGAAAGCGGTGTGTCAGTCACCACGTGTGCAAGCTGGCACAACGCATTCGCGAGCAGGCTCGCTCCCACAGGGGATTGATGGTGTCTGGGAGATTGTCTCGGGCAAAAAAACGCCCCGAACCAGTCGGGGCGTCAGTTTTGCGGCTCTGCGGTTAGCTTTCTATACGATCCGCAAAGGCCGTTTGCTCAGCGAAGCCGAATCAGTGGAACTGTTCTTCTTCGGTCGAACCGGTCAGTGCGGTGACCGACGACGAGCCACCCTGGATCACAGTGGTCATGTCGTCGAAGTAGCCGGTGCCCACTTCCTGCTGGTGAGCCACGAAGGTGTAACCCTTGGCGGCGTCAGCGAATTCCTGCTCTTGCAGCTTCACGTAGGCAGTCATGTCGTTGCGGGCGTAGTCGTGCGCCAGGTTGAACATGCTGTGCCACATGTTGTGAATGCCGGCCAGGGTGATGAACTGGTGCTTGTAGCCCATGGCGGACAGTTCGCGCTGGAACTTGGCGATGGTCGCGTCGTCCAGGTTTTTCTTCCAGTTGAAGGAAGGCGAGCAGTTGTACGACAGCAGTTGGTCCGGGTATTCCTTTTTGATCGCTTCAGCGAAGCGACGGGCTTCTTCCAGGTCCGGCTTGGCGGTTTCGCACCAGATCAGGTCGGCGTACGGAGCGTAAGCCAGGCCGCGGGCGATGGCTTGATCCAGGCCAGCGCGAACCTTGTAGAAACCTTCCTGAGTGCGCTCGCCAGTCACGAACGGCTGGTCGTACGGGTCGCAATCGGAAGTCAGCAGGTCAGCAGCGTTAGCGTCAGTACGAGCCAGAATGATGGTCGGAGTACCGGCAACGTCGGCAGCCAGACGTGCAGCGGTCAGCTTCTGTACGGCTTCCTGAGTAGGAACCAGTACTTTACCGCCCATGTGACCGCATTTTTTCACGGAAGCCAGTTGGTCTTCGAAGTGAACGCCGGCGGCGCCTGCTTCGATCATGCTCTTCATCAGCTCGTAAGCGTTCAGCACGCCGCCGAAACCGGCTTCGGCGTCCGCCACGATTGGCGCGAAGTAGTCGATGTAGCCATCGTCGCCCGGGTTCTTGCCGGCTTTCCACTGGATCTGGTCAGCACGACGGAACGAGTTGTTGATGCGCTTGACCACGGTCGGCACCGAGTCCACCGGGTACAGCGACTGGTCCGGGTACATGGATTCTGCGGAGTTGTTGTCCGCAGCCACTTGCCAGCCCGACAGGTAGATCGCCTGGATACCGGCTTTGACCTGCTGAACAGCCTGGCCGCCGGTCAGGGCGCCCATGCAGTTGACGAAATCTTTCTCTGGGCGGAAGGACGGCTTGGCACCCTGGGTGACCAGGTTCCACAGCTTCTCGGCGCCCATTTTCGCGAAAGTGTGCTCAGGTTGAACCGAGCCACGCAGACGGACGACGTCAGCAGCGGAGTAAGTGCGTGTCACGCCTTTCCAGCGCGGGTTTTCAGCCCAGTCTTTTTCAAGGGCTGCAATTTGCTGTTCGCGTGTCAGTGCCATGGAGATAAACCTCGTCGCGTCTTTATGAAAAGTTGTTCTGCGGTGGAAAATTCCTGCGCTCGCTGACCAGAAGCTTAGGTGGTCAAGTCGGATTCGGCGGGGTAGGCGACGGGATGAACGATGGGCTCGAGGGGAAGTGAGCAGGTAGTGGCGGACTGCGGGCGCATTCGGGCGTCGTGGGCCTTTATACGGTCTACAGCGTGAAGCCGGGTTACCTAATTACGCTTCCGTCCCTCGGGACAACTTCGTTCCAGTCGGCAACCTCGTCAAACACACCTTGTGGGCGGTACAGACACGAAACGGTTCGCGGGGTAGGTGCGAACATCGATTCGAAGGCCCTTGACAGGGCCTCTGATTAGCGGGAGCGAGGCCATCATGCCTTCGCTTTTTGGGCTCGTCAAACGTTTTGTAGTGCTTTTTTTAGGGCACTACATCTTTCGTCTAATACGACTAATCAGTCAGTTTTCGGTGCTTTAGTCCAAGGCGTCGACTTTCACCCGCAAGGTCATGTCATCCCGACCTTGAGTCGAGTAACTGCGGGTCAGGTCCTGTTTATCGGCCTGAGTCTGGCGATTCACGCCGGCGAGGGTGATCCACTCGCCGAGGCGCCCGCTGACAGTTGTGTCGGTGCTTTGCACGTTCACTACATCAGGACGTTCCTGGCTCATGCGGTCACGGTTGGTACTGATCGCCAGGTGAACGATGTCGCCGGTGACGCTGGCGGTGACATAGAAACCCTGGGTCACGTTGCGGTATTGGGTCTGGCTGCTGTAATCGCCGTAGGAATTGGTCTGGCTGCTGGTGATCGGCACACTTTGACCGACTTGAATCAGCGCCGGCATGCCGTCGGTGGCCTGTACCTGCTGCACGCCGCCGTCACGGCTGGCGGTGCTGCGGCTGATGATTCGAGTCTGGTTCGGCTGGGCGCCATTGACCGAATAACCTTCGTCGCCACGGCCATTGTTTTCGTTGGTGTCGACGGTAATCAGCAAACGCTTTGGCGCAGTGTCGAGTTGGGTGATCAGCGCCTTGAGTTCCTGAATCTTGTCCGGCTCGGCCTTGATGATCAGTTGGTTGCCGTAGGCGCTGACCTGACCGTCCTTGCCGAGGAAGTCTTGCGCCATTGGCAACATGTCAGCGCTGGTGCGGTAATTGAGGGGCACGATTTCTGTGGCTGCCATCACCGAAAAACTGCAACCGAGCAGCAGGGTGGTGAGCAGGGTGCGTAGGGACATGTCCGTTATCTCCGCTTTCGAAAGGCTTGATATTGCCAGTTTGTCGGCCTGGGGTGGGGCAAGTTGAATCGTAGACAGCAAAACGCCCCGGCATCCGAGAATGGCGGGGCGTTTTGACGGTGTTCACATACTGTTTTTGTGGCGAGGGAGCTTGCTCCCGCTGGGGCGCGAAGCGGCCCTGAAAATCTGGGGTCTGCTACGCAGCCCAGCGGGAGCAAGCTCCCTCGCCACAGGGTTTCGCCTGTACAGGATCTCTGCTGATCAGGCCGAATGCCGAACCATGTCGACATGCGGAATCCCGGCTTCAAGGAATTCCTCGCTGATCAGGTTGAAACCCAGGCGCTCATAGAACGCCGTGGCCTGCACCTGAGCGCTGAGCATCTGCTGCTGCAAGCCGCGCGTTTCTGCTTCAGCAATCACCGCTTGCATCAGCGCATCACCGACCTTCATGCCGCGCCAGTCTTTCAGCACCGACACCCGGCCGATGTGCCCATCGGGCAGAAGGCGTGCAGTGCCGATCGGAAAATCGCCTTCAAACGCCAGGAAATGCACGGCGGTCGCGTCATCCGCGTCCCATTCCAGCTCAGGTGGCACCGATTGCTCGGCGATGAACACCGTTTCACGAATGCGCCGGATCTCGGCGATGTCCTTCTGCCAGTCTGCGACACGAACGCGAATCTTATTCATCGGCGAACCCCAAGCTACCTTGCTTGACCAGTTGGCACAGCAGGCTGCAACCGTCTTCGTCGTTCAGCCACTCACCGAGGTTGTCGGTGTGCAGGGCGTCAGCGGCGCAGATCAGCTTCAGCAGTTCGCGCAGTTTGCCCGGCAGGTAACGGCTCTGACCGCTGGCGAACAGCAGCAGGTCATCATCGACCTCCGACCAGGCCAGACGCGCGCTCGGGTTGCGGATCAGCACGGCGCCGTCCTGCAGAGCGGCGAGGAAGTCTTCTTCTTCGATCTCTTCCGGGCCGACCACCAGTTCCGGGTAGCGCGGCTCGGTCATGTACTGGCCGAACCAGGTCAGCAACAGGCGCTCGTCGCTCATGTGCTCGGCGAGCAGGGCTTTCAGGCGATCCAGTGCATCGTGTTGAATCTGATGCGGATCGGCTGCAGGCTGTGCATCGGCGTCGGTGTAGCGCTCTTCGTCAGTCAGGAACTGGCTGAGGAAGTCGGTGAAGTGAGTCAGCACTTCGGAAGCGCTTGGTGCGCGGAAGCCGACCGAGTAGGTCATGCAGTTGTCGACCGCAACACCGCAGTGGGCCAGACGCGGCGGCAGGTAGAGCATGTCGCCCGGCTCCAGCACCCACTCTTCGGTCTCGTGGAATTCAGCGAGGATGCGCAGGTCCGCGTGCTGCAGCAGCGGGCTCTCGGAGTCGCACATCTGGCCGATTTTCCAGTTGCGCTTGCCGTGACCCTGCAGCAGGAACACGTCGTAGTTGTCGAAGTGCGGACCGACGCTGCCACCCGGGGCGGCGAAGCTGATCATCACGTCATCGACGCGCCAGCTCGGCAGGAAGCGGAAGTTTTCCAGCAGTTCGCTGACTTCCGGGACGAATTGGTCGACCGCTTGAACGAGCAGGGTCCACTCTTTTTCCGGCAGTTTGCTGAATTCATCTTCAGCGAACGGGCCGCGACGCAGTTCCCATGGACGCTCGCCGTGCTCGATGACCAGGCGCGATTCGACTTCTTCTTCCAGGGCCAGGCCGGCCAGTTCGTCGGCGTCGATCGGGCTTTCGAAGTCAGGAATCGCCTGACGGATCAGCAGTGGCTTTTTCTGCCAGTAGTCGCGCAGGAATTCGCGTGCTGTGAGGCCGCCCAGAAGTTGAAGAGGAATATCGGAATTCATATGTAACCTATTGAAAAAAAGCACTTTTCAGACGGGAATAAAAACGCCCGGCGCGGCCGGGCGTCTCAAACGGATCAAGCGGTCGATCAGATGCGTTTGGCTTGCGCTACAGCGTTACCGATGTAGTTGGCCGGAGTCAGTTGCTTGAGCTCGGCTTTCGCCTCGGCAGGCATGTCCAGGCCGTCGATGAAAGTCTGCAACGCTTCAGGGCTGATGCCTTTGCCGCGGGTCAGTTCTTTCAGCTTCTCGTACGGGTTTTCGATGTTGTAGCGGCGCATCACGGTCTGGATCGGCTCGGCCAACACTTCCCAGCAAGCGTCGAGGTCAGCGGCAATCTTCTGCTCGTTGAGCTCCAGTTTGCTGATGCCTTTGAGGCTGGCTTCGTACGCGATCACGCTGTGGGCGAAGCCGACACCGAGGTTACGCAGTACGGTGGAGTCGGTCAGGTCGCGCTGCCAGCGGGAGATCGGCAGTTTGCTCGCCAGGTGCTGGAACAGTGCGTTGGCGATGCCCAGGTTGCCTTCGGAGTTTTCGAAGTCGATCGGGTTGACCTTGTGCGGCATGGTCGACGAACCGATTTCGCCAGCGATGGTGCGCTGCTTGAAATAACCCAGGGAGATATAGCCCCAGATGTCACGGTCGAAGTCGATCAGGATGGTGTTGAAACGCGCAATGGCGTCGAACAGCTCGGCGATGTAGTCGTGCGGTTCGATCTGCGTGGTGTACGGGTTGAAGCCCAGGCCCAGTTCGTCTTCGATGAAGGCGCGGGCGTTGGCTTCCCAGTCGATCTGCGGGTAGGCCGACAGGTGAGCGTTGTAGTTGCCGACAGCGCCGTTGATCTTGCCCAGCAGCGGTACGGCAGCGACTTGGGCGATCTGGCGCTCGAGACGGTAAACCACGTTTGCCAGCTCTTTACCCAAAGTAGTCGGGGAGGCCGGTTGACCGTGGGTGCGCGACAGCATCGGCACGTCAGCGAAACGGATGGCCAGTTCGCGGATGGCGTTGGCGGTCTGGCGCATCAGCGGCAGCATCACGTCGTCACGGCCTTCGCGCAGCATCAGGGCGTGAGACAGGTTGTTGATGTCTTCGCTGGTGCAGGCAAAGTGGATGAACTCGCTGACCTTGGCCAGCTCCGGCAGCTTGGCCGCCTGCTCTTTGAGCAGGTATTCGATCGCTTTGACGTCGTGGTTGGTGGTGCGCTCGATCTCTTTGACGCGCTCGGCGTGCTCCAGCGAGAAGTTTTCAGCCAGTTCATTGAGAACGGCGTTGGCCTCGGCGGAGAAGGCTGGCACTTCAGGGATACCAGCGTGGGCGGCCAGGCGCTGGAGCCAGCGCACTTCAACCAGAACACGGGCACGGATCAGGCCGTACTCGCTGAAAATCGGGCGCAGGGCCTGGGTTTTGCCGGCGTAGCGGCCGTCAACAGGGGAAACCGCAGTGAGCGAAGAAAGCTGCATGGGGTGTTCTCGGACAGTCGGGCAACGAAATGGGGCGCGTATCATACATGAAAAAATCCGCCGGTCCGTTGCCAACTGACCGGCGTATTACGCGTTACAGACTACAAAGCTTTTATTGCGCGGCGTTTTACTCGCTGCGCATCAATGGATACAGCTCTTTGAGCAGCTTGCGCCGGCTGATCACTAACTGCCAGCGATGGCCACCGAGCTGCCGCCACAGCCGCGCCGAACGAATGCCAGCGAGGAGCAGGGCGCGAATCTTCGAGGCATTGCTTGGCTGCTGCAGGTTGCGCATATCGCCGTGGACCTGAATGCGTTGGCGCAAGGTGCTCAGGGTGTCCTGATACAGCGCGCCGCAGGCCGCGACCACGTTTTCGTGGGCCGGACCAAAGTGCTCGACCTGCGACTGAATCTGCGGCAAACGCTTGCCGATGATGTCGAGCATGTCGTCACGTTTGGCCAGTTGACGCTCAAGGCCGAGCATCGACAGGGCATAACGCAATGGCTCGCGCTGCAACGTGCTCGGATCGCGCTCGAGGGCGCCGATCAGTGCGCGGTAGCCCTCGCGCAGATTGATGTCGTCGCCACCGTAAACATCCAGTGTGTCCTTCGGGTCGCGCACCAGCAGGCTGCCGAGCATGCAGCTCAGGCCGGCTTCGTTGGTCTGGCCGGTCTTGGCGATCCGGTCGACCAGTACGGCGGCGAGAAACACGCCGCCGAGCGCCGTCAGTTGTTCCTGAGTCGGGCTCATGCCTGGCTGCTCCACGGCTCGGCGACTTCGATCACGCCGCCACCGAGGCAGATTTCACCGTCGTAGAACACCACGGACTGGCCCGGTGTGACCGCGCGTTGCGGCTCGTCGAACACGGCGCGGTAGCCCGTCGCGGTTTTTTCCAGGGTGCAGGCCTGATCGCTCTGGCGATAACGCACTTTCGCCGTCAGGCGCAGCGGCTGGCTCAGGTCGATCGGGTTGACCCAATAGATTTCCGAGGCGAGCAGGGCGCTGGAGAACAGCCACGGATGGTTGTTGCCCTGGCCGACGATCAGCTCGTTGGTGTCCAGATCCTTGCGCAGCACGTACCACGGCTCGTCGCCGGCGTCTTTCAAGCCGCCGATACCGAGGCCCTGACGCTGACCGATGGTGTGGTACATCAAGCCGTGGTGACGGCCGATGACTTCGCCTTCGGTGGTCTTGATCTCACCCGGTTGCGCTGGCAGGTATTGCTTGAGGAAATCGCTGAAGCGACGCTCGCCGATGAAGCAGATCCCGGTGGAATCCTTCTTCTTGGCAGTCGCCAGCTCGTATTTCTCGGCAATCGCACGCACTTCCGGCTTTTCCAGTTCGCCGACCGGGAACAGGGTCTTGGCGATCTGTTCGCCGCCCACGGCGTGCAGGAAGTAGCTCTGATCCTTGTTCGGATCGAGGCCTTTGAGCAGTTCGGTGCGGCCATCGATGTCGCGGCGGCGCACGTAGTGGCCGGTGGCAATCAGGTCAGCGCCGAGCATCATGGCGTAGTCGAGGAACGCCTTGAACTTGATCTCGCGGTTGCAGAGGATGTCCGGGTTCGGCGTGCGACCGGCCTTGTATTCGGCGAGGAAGTGCTCGAACACGTTGTCCCAGTACTCGGCGGCGAAGTTGGCGGTGTGCAGCTTGATGCCGATTTTGTCGCAGACAGCCTGAGCATCCGCCAGGTCGTCCATGGCGGTGCAGTATTCCGTTCCGTCGTCTTCTTCCCAGTTCTTCATGAACAGGCCTTCCACTTCATAGCCCTGCTCGATCAGCAGGAGAGCGGAAACGGAAGAGTCCACGCCGCCGGACATGCCGACAATGACGCGCTTCTTGGATGTGTCAGAAGGGGCTGGATCACGCATAGGGATTCAATGAGTGTCTTGAAAAAGGACGCGATTCTAGCAGGCTCGCGGCCTCAAGGCTAAAGAGAAGGGCGGATCAGTTCGAGGCTGAAGTGATGACCGGCCAGATAATCGTCGATGCAACGGATGATCAGCTCGCTGCGCCAATTGTCGGGTTGGGCGATTAATTCGTCACGGGTCAGCCACTTGGCGCCGACGATGCCGTCGTCGAGTTGATAATCGGGGTGGTGTTGCACGGCTTTGGCGCTGAAGCACACGCGCTGGTAGGTCACGCCATTGCTCGGCGCGGTGTACAGGTAAATGCCAATGACGCCGGTGGGCTCGACGTCCCAGCCGGTTTCTTCGAGGGTTTCGCGCACGGCGGCATCGATCAGGGTTTCGTCCGGGTCGAGATGGCCGGCGGGCTGGTTGAGCACGTTACGCCCGGCTTTGTGCTCTACGACCATCAGAAAGCGACCGTTGTCCTCGACGATGGTGGCGACGGTGATGTGGGGGAGCCATTCCATAAAACCTTCCTCAAATTTCAAGGTTGAAACGCAATCAAAATGTGGGAGCGAGCCTGCTCGCGAAAGCGTTGGGTCAGCCAATGAAGATGCTGAATGATAAACCGCATTCGCGAGCAGGCTCGCTCCCACAAGGGATTTATGTTGTCAGCAGAAACACAAACCCCGGCACAGGGCCGGGGTTTGTTTACCGCGCTACAACCTTAAACCAGCGCAGCAATCGCCGCGTTGAGGGTTGCGCTTGGGCGCATGGCCTTGCTGATCAGCTCGGCATTGGCGTGGTAGTAACCGCCGATGTCGACTGGCTTGCCCTGAACGGCGTTGAGCTCGGCAACGATGGTTGCTTCGTTCTCGGTCAGGGTTTTGGCCAAAGTCGCGAACTGCGCTTGCAGTGCAGCGTCTTCAGTCTGGGCGGCCAGGGCCTGAGCCCAGTACATCGCCAGGTAGAAGTGGCTGCCGCGGTTGTCGATGTTGCCGACTTTGCGCGATGGCGACTTGTTGTTGTCGAGGAACTGGCCGGTGGCCTGATCCAGGGTTTTCGACAGAACCAGTGCTTTCGGGTTGTTGTAGTTCACACCCAAATGCTCAAGGGACGCTGCCAGTGCGAGGAATTCGCCCAGCGAATCCCAGCGCAGGAAGTTCTCTTCAACCAGTTGCTGCACATGCTTCGGAGCCGAACCGCCGGCGCCGGTTTCGAACAGGCCGCCGCCGTTCATCAGCGGCACGATCGACAGCATCTTGGCGCTGGTGCCCAGTTCCATGATCGGGAACAGGTCGGTCAGGTAGTCGCGCAGTACGTTGCCGGTCACCGAAATGGTGTCCTTGCCTTCGCGGGTGCGCTGCAGGGTGAACTTCATGGCGTCGACCGGCGCCATGATCTGGATGTCCAGACCGGTGGTGTCGTGATCCTTCAGGTAAGCCTGAACCTTCTCGATCACTACGCCGTCGTGAGCGCGCATCGGGTCCAGCCAGAAGATCGCTGGAGTGCTGCTCGCGCGAGCGCGGTTGACGGCCAGTTTGACCCAGTCCTGGATCGGCGCGTCTTTGGTCTGGCACATGCGGAAGATGTCGCCGGCTTCAACGGCCTGTTCCATCAGCAGCTTGCCCTTGCTGTCGGTAACGCGAACAACGCCGTCAGCCTTGATCTGGAAGGTCTTGTCGTGCGAGCCGTACTCTTCGGCTTTCTTCGCCATCAGGCCAACGTTTGGCACGCTGCCCATGGTGGTCGGGTCGAAAGCGCCATTGGCTTTGCAATCTTCAATCACAGCCTGGTAGATGGTCGCGTAGCAACGATCCGGGATCACCGCCTTGGTGTCGTGCAGCTGACCGTCGGTGCCCCACATCTTGCCGGAGTCACGGATCATTGCCGGCATCGAAGCGTCGACGATCACGTCGCTCGGCACGTGCAGGTTGGTGATGCCTTTGTCGGAGTTGACCATCGCCAGCGATGGGCGAGCAGCGTAGACCGCTGCCATGTCAGCTTCGATCTGAGCTTGCTGCTCAGCCGGCAGGGCCTTGATGCGCGCGTACAGATCGCCGATGCCGTTGTTCAGGTTGAAGCCGATCTCGGCCAGCACGTCAGCGTGCTTGGTCAGGGCGTCTTTATAGAACTCGGCAACGATCTGGCCGAACATGATCGGGTCGGAGACCTTCATCATGGTCGCTTTCAGGTGCACCGACAGCAGCACGCCCTGGGCCTTGGCGCTTTCGATTTCAGCAGCGATGAACGCACGCAGGGCGTTTTTGCTCATCACGGCGCAGTCGAGGATCTCGCCGGCCTGAACGGTGGTTTTTTCTTTCAGAACGGTAGCGGTACCGTCCTTGGCGATCAGCTCGATCTTCACAGCGTCAGCGGCGTCGATCAGGGCAGCTTTTTCGCTGCCGTAGAAATCGCCGGTGCTCATGTGAGCGACGTGGGACTTGGAGTCTTTGGCCCAGGCGCCCATTTTGTGCGGGTGCTTGCGTGCGTAGTTTTTAACCGACAGCGGAGCGCGGCGGTCAGAGTTGCCTTCACGCAGAACCGGGTTCACGGCGCTGCCCTTGACCTTGTCGTAACGCGCCTTGGCGTCTTTGTCGGCATCGCTGGTCACGGTTTCCGGGTAGTCCGGCAGGTTGTAACCCTGAGCTTGCAGCTCTTTGATCGCGGCTTGCAGCTGTGGCACCGAAGCGCTGATGTTCGGCAGCTTGATGATGTTGGCTTCAGGCGTAACGGCCAGGTCGCCCAGTTCAGCGAGGTGGTCGGCTACGGCTTTGTCGCCCAGTTGCTCGGGGAAGCTGGCCAGAATACGTGCTGCAAGAGAGATATCGCGGGTTTCCACGGCGATATCGGCCGAGGCGGTGTAAGCCTCGATGATCGGCAGCAGGGAATAGGTGGCGAGGGCTGGAGCTTCGTCGGTGAAGGTATAGATGATCTTCGAGCGGGTGGGCATATTCGGATTAACTCTCTCTTCTTTGCTAAAGCGTGCGCAGAAACTCGAGGGGCGCCGGGTAAGCGCGTTCGTTCAAAGTCATCCATGAACCGAATGTCGAGATTCTTCGCGGTGATGTTGGGTGCATCAGTAGAGCGTCAAGCAGTCGGACTGCGGTAACAACCCGACCAATCAGGCGGAAAGTCTCGTGCTAGAGAGGCCAGCCGTCGTGACCCTGTGGTCAGCGGGCGGCATTATACATAGGTAGCTGGCAATCTGCCGATGGTTCATATGCAACGATTCTCGTCCATTGGTCTAAAGGTCGCAGGGCAGGGTGGGGCGTAGAGTCGTCGCGAATGCTTGAGTTTGGCGCTTTTCCCTTTGCTTTCAGGCTTGTACGAAACGAGATGTAGGCGCGCCACGAACAGAGGGTTTGCGTGTTGATTTAACTGGGTTACGCTCGAACCAAGCCAGATGTTCAATCCAAACAATGGAGTTCAGCATGGGTTACAAGAAGATTCAGGTTCCAGCCGTCGGCGACAAAATCACCGTCAATGCAGACCATTCTCTCAATGTTCCTGATAACCCGATCATCCCCTTCATCGAAGGTGACGGCATTGGTGTCGACATCAGCCCGGTGATGATCAAGGTTGTCGATGCTGCAGTTCAAAAGGCATACGGCGGTAAACGCAAGATTTCCTGGATGGAAGTCTACGCCGGGGAAAAAGCCACTCAGGTTTACGATCAGGACACCTGGCTGCCTCAGGAAACCCTGGACGCGGTCAAGGATTACGTGGTTTCCATCAAAGGTCCGCTGACCACTCCGGTCGGTGGCGGCATCCGTTCGCTGAACGTGGCCCTGCGTCAGCAACTCGACCTGTACGTCTGCCTGCGCCCGGTGCGCTGGTTCGAAGGCGTGCCAAGCCCGGTGAAAAAGCCTGGCGACGTCGACATGACCATCTTCCGCGAGAACTCCGAAGACATCTACGCCGGTATTGAGTGGAAGGCCGGTTCGCCGGAAGCCACCAAAGTCATCAAATTCCTTAAAGAAGAAATGGGCGTCACCAAGATCCGTTTCGACGAAAACTGCGGCATCGGCGTCAAGCCGGTTTCGCTGGAAGGCACCAAGCGCCTGGCGCGCAAGGCCCTGCAGTATGTGGTCGACAATGACCGCGATTCGCTGACCATCGTGCACAAAGGCAACATCATGAAGTTCACCGAAGGTGCCTTCAAAGAGTGGGCCTACGAAGTGGCGGCCGAAGAATTCGGCGCGACTCTGCTCGACGGCGGTCCGTGGATGCAGTTCAAGAACCCGAAAACCGGCAAGAACGTTGTGGTCAAAGACGCCATCGCCGACGCCATGCTCCAGCAGATCCTGCTGCGCCCGGCCGAATACGATGTGATCGCGACGCTTAACCTGAACGGTGACTACCTCTCCGACGCCCTGGCGGCGGAAGTGGGCGGTATCGGTATCGCGCCGGGCGCCAACCTGTCCGACACCGTAGCGATGTTCGAAGCGACCCACGGTACGGCGCCGAAGTACGCCGGCAAGGATCAGGTCAACCCGGGTTCGCTGATTCTTTCGGCGGAAATGATGCTGCGGCACATGGGCTGGACTGAAGCAGCGGATCTGATCATCAAGGGCACCAACGGCGCCATCGGTGCCAAGACCGTGACCTATGACTTCGAGCGTCTGATGGACGGGGCGAAGCTGGTTTCGTCTTCGGGCTTCGGGGATGCGCTGATTTCGCACATGTAAAAACGCCGGCACATAAAAACCGCCTGCCTCATTTACTGAGTCAGGCGGTTTTTTATTGCCAAGAGAATTCAGGTGAGAATCAGTCAGCTCATCGCTTTGGCAGCGCCGACAGCAGCACTCTCGGCGGCACTGGATGGTTCGGTGATGACGTTTGTGATTTTTACGGCATGCAGCCCTTTGGGGCCTTGAACAATATCGAAAGCCACGGCTTGTCCGGCCTTGAGGGTTTTATACCCGTCCATCTCAATGGCGGAGTAGTGCGCAAAGAAATCAATGTCTTTTCCGTCTTCATCGCGGCCTTCGCGGGCATCGGTATTGATAAAGCCGAATCCCTTGGCATTGTTGAACCATTTCACCTTGCCGACAGCCATGCTCAAATCCCTCTGCAACAGACTCCATCGCTGGAGTATCATCCAATTCATCCGCAATCTTATTCGTGAAAAGAATTGACTCCGCGGATCTTTTTTACCCACTGTGGGCTCTATTGGTTGTAACACCGTTTTCCCGATAGTCAAGGTGACCGGGCAGTCGGAGTTGAAAACGTGTACAGCCGCCCCCACCACTGTATTTGCACAACTGACGAACCTTTCTTTCCATGCATGCAATCAGCCAGATTCGACTAACATTCAATCAGGATCGCCCGCTTCTCCAAAAGGATCTTCCACAGGAGCACGACGACGATTCGGCAGGCGTTGCTGTTCAGGAAGCAAAGCCTGCGTTACAGGCGCCGCCGATGTACAAGGTGGTTTTGTTTAATGATGACTACACACCGATGGATTTCGTCGTCGAAGTGCTCGAGGTGTTTTTTAACCTGAATCGCGAGCTGGCGACCAAGGTCATGCTGGCCGTCCACACAGAAGGGCGGGCAGTATGTGGAGTGTTTACCCGCGACATCGCCGAGACAAAGGCCATGCAGGTCAACCAGTACGCCAGGGAAAGCCAGCATCCGCTACTCTGTGAAATCGAGAAGGACGGTTAATCGCCGACCACTTGGGTATGAGGTGAAGCTATGTTAAACCGCGAGCTCGAAGTCACCCTCAATCTAGCCTTCAAGGAGGCTCGTTCGAAGCGTCATGAATTCATGACCGTCGAACACCTTTTGCTGGCCCTATTGGATAATGAGGCTGCCGCCACCGTTTTGCGTGCCTGTGGCGCAAACCTCGACAAACTCAAGCATGACCTGCAGGAGTTCATCGACTCCACCACGCCATTGATCCCCGTTCATGACGAAGATCGTGAAACCCAGCCAACCCTGGGCTTCCAGCGTGTACTGCAACGTGCTGTTTTCCACGTACAGAGCTCGGGCAAACGCGAAGTAACCGGCGCCAACGTGCTGGTTGCAATCTTCAGTGAGCAAGAGAGTCAGGCCGTGTTCCTGCTGAAACAGCAGAGCGTTGCACGGATCGATGTCGTCAACTACATCGCTCATGGCATTTCCAAAGTGCCGGGGCATGGCGATCACTCTGAAGGTGAACAAGATATGCAGGACGACGAGGGCGGTGAGTCTTCTTCTTCAGGCAATCCTCTGGATGCTTATGCCAGCAACCTCAACGAACTCGCGCGCCAGGGTCGCATCGACCCGCTGGTCGGCCGTGAGTCGGAAGTCGAGCGTGTCGCGCAGATCCTCGCGCGCCGGCGCAAAAACAATCCGCTGCTGGTCGGTGAAGCAGGCGTGGGTAAAACCGCGATTGCCGAAGGCCTGGCCAAGCGCATTGTCGACAACCAGGTGCCGGACTTGCTGGCCAACAGCGTTGTTTACTCGCTCGATCTTGGCGCTCTGCTCGCGGGCACCAAGTATCGCGGTGATTTCGAGAAGCGCTTCAAAGCGCTGCTCAATGAACTGAAAAAACGTCCGCAGGCGATCCTGTTCATCGACGAAATCCACACCATCATCGGTGCCGGCGCTGCGTCCGGTGGCGTGATGGATGCTTCGAACCTGCTCAAGCCGCTGCTGTCGTCTGGCGACATTCGCTGCATCGGCTCGACCACGTTCCAGGAATTCCGCGGCATCTTCGAGAAGGACCGTGCTTTGGCGCGTCGCTTCCAGAAGGTTGATGTCGTCGAGCCGTCGGTGGAAGACACCATCGGTATCCTGCGCGGTCTGAAAGGGCGTTTCGAGCAGCACCACAATATCGAGTACAGCGATGAGTCGTTGCGCGCGGCTGCTGAGCTGGCGTCGCGCTACATCAATGACCGGCATATGCCGGACAAGGCCATCGACGTAATCGACGAGGCGGGCGCCTACCAGCGTCTGCAACCGGTGGAGATGCGCGTCAAGCGTATCGAAGTGCCGCAGGTCGAAGACATCGTGGCGAAAATCGCACGGATTCCGCCGAAGCACGTCACCAGTTCCGACAAGGAACTGCTGCGTAACCTGGAGCGTGACCTGAAGCTGACGGTGTTTGGTCAGGACGCGGCGATCGATTCGCTGTCGACTGCGATCAAGCTATCCCGCGCCGGCCTCAAGTCGCCTGACAAACCAGTCGGTTCGTTCCTGTTCGCAGGTCCGACCGGGGTCGGTAAAACCGAGGCCGCGCGGCAATTGGCCAAGGCCTTGGGGATTGAACTGGTTCGCTTCGATATGTCCGAGTACATGGAGCGTCACACCGTATCGCGTCTGATCGGTGCGCCTCCAGGCTATGTCGGTTTCGATCAAGGCGGTCTGTTGACCGAGGCGATCACCAAGCAGCCGCACTGCGTGTTGCTGCTCGATGAAATCGAGAAGGCGCACCCGGAAGTCTTCAACCTGCTTCTGCAGGTGATGGATCACGGTACGCTGACCGACAACAACGGGCGCAAGGCGGACTTCCGCAATGTGATCGTGATCATGACCACCAACGCCGGTGCCGAAACGGCGGCGCGTGCTTCGATCGGTTTCACCCATCAGGACCACTCGTCTGATGCGATGGAAGTGATCAAGAAGAGCTTCACGCCGGAATTCCGTAACCGTCTGGACACCATCATCCAGTTTGGTCGCCTCAGTCATGAGGTCATCAAAAGTGTGGTGGACAAGTTCCTTACCGAGCTTCAGGCGCAGCTGGAAGACAAGCGTGTCCTGCTTGAGGTCACTGATGCTGCGCGTAGTTGGCTGGCGGCGGGTGGTTATGACTCGGCGATGGGTGCGCGTCCGATGGCGCGTCTGATCCAGGACAAGATCAAGCGTCCGCTGGCGGAGGAGATTCTGTTTGGCGAGCTGGCCGAGCATGGCGGTGTGGTGCACATCGACATCAAGGATGGTGAGTTGACGTTTGACTTCGAAACTACCGCAGAAATGGCCTGAGGGCCTTAGATCAAGAGGGCGCCTTCGGGCGCCTTTTTGTTGTCTGGTGTTTTTGCGTTTTGTGTGTATATCCGTTGCTGCGGTAACGGCGGCTTAGGGTTTCGCCCTTACGGCGACTCACTTTTTTTCAAACGCCAAAAAAAGTAAGCAAAAAACGCTTGCTCCTACGTGCGGCCCGCTCGCTGGGGCTCGGGGTTCCTTCGCTCCGGGATCGATCCGGGCGCAGCGCCTACGGTTTGCTTCGCTGCACCTCCTCTCGCTGTGTTCGGCTTCGCCAAACGGTCGCTACGCTCCCACCCCCCGGATCAATCCCTCCACTCAGCCTTCCGACGTCGCCTTACAGATCAAGATCAAGAGTAGGCGAGCTGACACTCGGCCTATTGAGTGGTGAAGAGCGGGTGTTCGGCTTTGGGTTTGTGGTGCTCTTGCCCCTCACCCCAGCCCTCTCCCGAGGGAGAGGGAGCCGATTTGTGAGCCTTTCAGAATCTGAGTTCAACACGGTATCGCGCGTCGGCGTAGCTCTCCCAAACACCTCGGTCAGTCCCCTCTCCCTACGGGCGGTCCGACGTTTCGGGAGGGTTAGGGTGAGGGGCTTTTGATCTGGCTTGTGATCTTGCTTTGGCTTTTGATCTTTTGCCCCATCGGCAGGCCGAGCGGAGGTGTTCATCCGGGGTTAGGCGCGCAGCGCCGTGCGGCGTAGCCGCATACATCGAGAGGAGGTGCAGCGAAGCAAACCGTAGGCGATGCCCCCGGATGGACACCGTAGCTCGGGAACCCCGAGCCCCAGCGAGCGGGCCGTACGCCAGGGGCAAAGCCTTTTGGTTCCTTTTTGGCGTTTGAAAAAGGGACTCGCTGTAAGAGCGAAACCGCCAGCGGCAGCACCCGCAGCAACGGATATGCCCCCAATCCCAATCCCCAAACCCCAATACGCAGATACAAAAACGCCCGGCATAAACCGGGCGTTCTGTATTGACTTGATTAACGAGCGCGGTAAGTGATGCGCCCTTTGCTCAAGTCATAGGGCGTCAGCTCGACGCGCACTTTGTCACCGGTAAGAATACGAATGTAGTTCTTGCGCATCTTGCCGGAAATATGCGCGGTTACGACGTGCCCATTTTCCAACTCCACACGAAACATGGTGTTGGGCAGGGTGTCGACGACAGTGCCTTCCATTTCGAAGCTGTCTTCTTTCGACATGCAGTAAAGCCCTCGGTATCCAATGAATGGCCCGGTGCAACTGCGCCAGGCAAAAGCGGCGTGCATTGTGCCCGAAAAATGGGGTTTACGCCAAGGGGTTTACGGCTTGGGTTTAGTTGAGGATCACCCAGCGCTGATTAATCAGCAATTCGATGGGGCGATATTGCGTCTTGTAGTTCATCTTTTTGCAGTTCTTGATCCAGTAACCGAGGTACACCGCCTCAAGCCCGAGACGCTGTGCTTCAGCGATTTGCCAGAGGATGGCAAATCGGCCAAGGCTGCGGCGTTCTTCGGCCGGTTCGTAGAAGGTGTACACCGCCGACAGCCCGTTCGGCAGCAAATCGGTGACCGCCACGGCGAGCAACCGTCCGTCGAGTCGGAACTCGTAAAAGCGCGAGAACGGCAAATCGCGCACAAGGAACGTCGCGAATTGATCACGGCTCGGCGGATACATGTCGCCGTCGGCGTGACGCTGTTCGATGTAACGCTGGTACAGATCGAAATATTCTTCGCTGAATTGTGGTTTGGCCGGGCGCACCTGCAAATCCGTGTTGCGCTTGAAAATCCGCTTCTGCTGACGATTGGGAATGAACTGCGCCACGGGAATGCGCGCCGGCACGCACGCATTGCAGTTCTGGCAATGCGGGCGGTACAGATGATCGCCGCTACGACGAAAGCCCATTTCCGACAGGTCTGCGTAGACATGCACATCCATGGGCTGACTCGGATCGAGAAACAGGGTCGTGGCCTGCTCTTCGGGCAGATAACTGCAAGAGTGAGGCTGAGTGGCATAGAACTTCAAACGCGCCAACTCGGTCATGATCAACCCTCGGGATAAGCTGGTGAATTAAGTGTAAGCCACGCGCGCAAAAGTCGCTCAGCAAACCCAGGTGGCACGATTGGATTGATCCAGGTGGCAGGTCAGATAGTCGGCGAATTCGTGGCGAGGAATCGCTCGGGCGCCGAGGCTGTGCAGATGATCGGTCGGCATCTGGCAGTCGATCAGCACGAATCCCGATTCTTTAAGATGGCGCACCAGGGTGGCAAAGCCGAATTTCGAGGCATTGTCAGCGCGGCTGAACATCGACTCGCCGAAAAACAGTTGGCCCATCGCCAGGCCGTACAGGCCGCCGACCAGTTCGCCCTGATCCCAGACCTCCACCGAATGGGCGAAGCCGCGCCGGTGCAACTCAACGTAGGCGTCCTGCATGGCTTCGGTGATCCAGGTGCCGTCGGCGTAATCGCGCGGTGCAGCGCAAGCGTGGATGACCGCTTCAAAGTCCTGATCGAATGTGACCTGGTAGCGTTCCTTTCGCAGCAACTTGCCCAGGCTGCGCGAGACATGCAGTTCGTCGGGAAACAGGACGGTACGAGGATCTGGCGACCACCAGAGAATTGGTTGCCCCTCGGAGAACCACGGAAAGCAACCATGGCGATATGCCTGAATCAGCCGATCGGCAGACAGGTCGCCACCCGCGGCGAGCAATCCATTGGGGTCGCGCATGGCCTTTTCCAGTGGTGGAAAAGTCAGGGAATTACGTTGTAACCAAGTCAGCATGGCATCCAGGCTTGCAGAAGGGGAGGGCGGTGCGGGCTGTTCGGCCCGCGCTAAAGTGTGCCGTTAAATGACACGAATGTCGTGCCGATCCTGCTCGACGCAGAGCGTGCTGCAACTTGGCGAGTTTAATGCGGTCGTAAGCGAGCGCTGCGGGTTGGCCTGCAATCGCTTGGCAATGCTTCGCTACGTTCATCAAATACACCTCATAAGCCTTTGTCACAAAACACAATGCGTGCTCAAATTGAACCGCAGGTTTTGCGCGCTTGGCTATGCTCTACAGTGGGGTTTGAAGCATGGCATCCGACGCACAAACCCGTACAATGCCGAGCTGTTACAGAATATTCGCTGTGCACCGTTCATAAAAACGGCGGTGCAGTGTTAAAAGTAGTCCCAGTTGTGCCCGTCAACTTTTTTACCTGCCTGGATTGGGCAGTTTTTTATCGTCATTCAATAGATGGACGCGCCTCGGGCGCAGGAAAAGAAGCGTTTTGAAGAAATCCACCGAAGCACCAAAAACAGTCGTTCCGCTCTGGCGCCAACAGTTGCACTACCGGCTCAAGGAAGGTGCATTGATCGCCATCGGTGCCTTGTGCCTGTTCCTCATGATGGCTTTGCTGACCTACGGCAAGGACGATCCGGGCTGGAGCCACAATAGCAAGATCGATGACGTACAGAATTTCGGCGGCCCGGCGGGCTCCTACAGCGCCGACATCCTGTTCATGGTGCTGGGTTACTTCGCGTATATCTTCCCGTTGCTGCTGGCGATCAAGGCCTATCAGATCTTCCGCCAGCGCCACGAGCCTTGGCAGTGGAGCGGCTGGCTGTTCTCCTGGCGTCTGATCGGTCTGGTGTTTCTGGTGCTGTCCGGCGCGGCGCTGGCGCATCTGCATTTTCACGCGGCCTCGGGTCTGCCGGCGGGTGCTGGTGGCGCGCTGGGCGAAAGCCTCGGCAATCTGGCGAAGAACGCACTGAACATTCAGGGCAGCACCCTGTTGTTCATCGCGTTGTTCCTGTTCGGCCTGACGGTGTTTACCGACCTGTCGTGGTTCAAGGTGATGGACATCACCGGCAAGATCACTCTCGATCTGTTCGAACTGTTCCAGGGTGCGCTCAACCGTTGGTGGTCGGCGCGTACCGAGCGCAAACAGCTGGTCGCGCAACTGCGTGAAGTCGATGATCGCGTCCACGATGTGGTCGCGCCGACGGTCACCGACAAACGTGAGCAGGCCAAAGTCAAAGAACGCCTGATCGAACGTGAGCAAGCCCTGAGCAAGCACATGTCCGATCGCGAGAAACAAGTGCCGCCGGTTATCGCCCCGGCCCCGGCCAAAGCGCCCGAACCAAGCAAGCGTGTGCAGAAAGAGAAGCAGGTGCCGTTGTTCGTCGACAGCGCCGTGGAAGGCACCTTGCCGCCGATTTCGATTCTTGATCCGGCGGAAAAGAAACAACTCAATTACTCACCGGAATCCCTGGCGGCGGTCGGCCATCTGCTGGAGATCAAGCTCAAGGAGTTCGGTGTTGAGGTCACGGTGGATTCGATTCACCCGGGCCCGGTGATTACCCGTTACGAAATCCAGCCTGCCGCTGGCGTTAAAGTCAGCCGCATCGCCAACCTCGCCAAAGACCTTGCACGTTCTCTGGCCGTGACCAGTGTGCGGGTGGTTGAGGTGATTCCGGGCAAGACCACCGTCGGTATCGAGATTCCCAACGAAGACCGGCAGATCGTGCGCTTCTCCGAGGTGCTGTCGACGCCTGAATACGACAACTTCAAATCGCCGGTTACCCTGGCGCTCGGTCACGATATCGGCGGTAAGCCGGTCATTACTGACCTGGCGAAGATGCCGCATTTGCTGGTGGCCGGTACGACCGGTTCCGGTAAGTCGGTGGGTGTGAACGCGATGATCCTGTCGATCCTGTTCAAGTCCGGCCCGGAAGACGCCAAGCTGATCATGATCGACCCGAAAATGTTGGAACTGTCGATCTACGAAGGCATTCCGCACCTGCTGTGCCCGGTCGTGACCGACATGAAGGACGCCGCCAACGCCTTGCGCTGGAGCGTTGCCGAGATGGAACGGCGCTACAAGCTGATGGCGAAGATGGGCGTGCGCAACCTGTCCGGCTTCAACGCCAAGGTCAAGGAAGCCCAGGACGCCGGCGAGCCATTGAGCGATCCGCTGTACAAACGCGAAAGCATCCACGACGAAGCGCCGCTGCTGCAGAAACTGCCGACCATCGTCGTGGTGGTCGACGAATTCGCCGACATGATGATGATCGTCGGCAAGAAGGTTGAAGAACTGATCGCCCGTATCGCCCAGAAGGCCCGTGCGGCGGGTATTCACCTGATCCTCGCGACTCAGCGGCCGTCGGTTGACGTGATCACCGGTCTGATCAAGGCCAACATTCCGACGCGTATGGCGTTCCAGGTGTCGAGCAAGATCGACTCCCGCACCATCATCGATCAGGGTGGTGCCGAACAACTGCTCGGTCACGGTGACATGCTCTACATGCCGCCGGGCACCAGCCTGCCGATTCGGGTTCACGGCGCATTCGTATCCGACGATGAAGTCCACCGTGTGGTCGAAGCGTGGAAACTGCGCGGCGCACCGGAATATAACGACGACATCCTCAACGGTGTCGAAGAAGCCGGCAGCGGTTTTGAAGGCAGCAGTGGCGGCGGCGACGGCGATGATCCGGAAGCGGACGCGCTGTACGACGAAGCTGTACAGTTTGTACTGGAAAGCCGTCGCGCCTCGATTTCCGCGGTACAGCGCAAGCTGAAGATCGGCTACAACCGCGCCGCACGGATGATCGAAGCCATGGAAATGGCCGGCGTCGTCACCTCGATGAACACCAACGGTTCCCGTGAAGTCCTGGCCCCGGGCCCGGTACGCGACTGATTGCAAACGCAAGAGGCGGGACAATGATGTGCCGCCGCTCTCCCAACAAGTATTCAAGAGGACTCCCATGCGTCTTATCCGCATGCTGCTGCCAGTACTGGCGCTGACCACTCTCACGGCCCACGCCGATGACAAGGACGTGGCGCGTCTGACTCAATTGCTGGAAACATCCAAAACCCTGAGCGCGAATTTCTCGCAGCTGACCCTCGACGGCAGCGGCACGCAGTTGCAGGAAACCACCGGCAACATGACCCTGCAGCGCCCGGGCCTGTTCTACTGGCACACCAATGCGCCGGCCGAGCAGACCATGGTCTCCGACGGCAAGAAAGTCACCCTGTGGGACCCTGATCTGGAACAGGCGACCATCAAGAAGCTCGACGAGCGTCTGACCCAGACCCCGGCGTTGCTGCTGTCCGGTGATGTGTCGAAGATCAGCCAGAGTTTTGATATCACCGCGAAAGAGGCGGGCGGCGTGATCGACTTCACTCTGAAGCCGAAAACCAAGGACACCTTGTTCGATAACCTGCGTCTGTCGTTCCGCAACGGTCTGCTCAACGACATGCAACTGATCGACAGCGTCGGTCAGCGCACCAATATCCTGTTTACCGGGGTCAAGGCCAACGAGCCGGTCTCGGCATCGAAGTTCAAGTTCGACATCCCCAAGGGTGCCGACGTGATTCAGGAATAAACCCCTGGATCTTGTGATGGGATGTTTGGGTGAGGGGCTTTTGTGGCGAGGGGATTTATCCCCGTTGGGCAGCGAAGCGGCCCCAAAACCTGCAATCAAGTTCTTTCTGACACACCGCATCGAATGGTTTCAGGGCCGCTTCGCAGCCCAACGGGGATAAATCCCCTCGCCACAGGGTCATCAACAGGTTTCAGAAAAATCGAGGTTTCAACGCTACGTGATGGATCTGTTTCGCAGTGCACCGATTGCCCAGCCACTGGCCGCGCGTTTGCGTGCGACCAATCTGGATGAGTACGTCGGTCAGGAGCACGTGCTCGCTCGCGGCAAGCCTCTGCGTGAGGCGCTGGAGCAGGGTGCCCTGCATTCGATGATCTTCTGGGGGCCGCCGGGCGTGGGTAAAACCACTTTGGCGCGGTTGCTCGCGGAAGTCTCGGACGCGCACTTCGAAACGGTCTCGGCGGTGCTCGCCGGGGTCAAGGAGATCCGTCAGGCGGTTGAAATCGCCAAGCAACAGGCCGGCCAGTACGGCAAGCGCACGATTTTGTTCGTCGATGAAGTGCACCGTTTCAACAAGTCCCAGCAGGACGCATTCCTGCCGTACGTTGAAGACGGCACGCTGATCTTCATCGGCGCCACCACCGAAAACCCTTCGTTCGAACTCAACAACGCCTTGTTGTCGCGTGCCCGCGTCTACGTGCTGAAAAGCCTCGACGAAGCGGCACTGCGCAAACTGGTGCGCCGTGCACTGACCGAGGAGCGCGGTCTGGGCAGGCGCAACCTGACGCTCAACGACGAAGGCTTCCAGATGTTGCTGTCGGCTGCCGATGGCGATGGCCGGCGTCTGCTTAACCTGCTGGAAAACGCCTCGGACCTGGCTGAAGACAACAGCGAAATCGGCACCGAGCTGCTGCAGAGCCTGCTTGGCGACACCCGCCGGCGTTTCGACAAGGGTGGCGAGGCGTTCTACGACCAGATATCGGCGCTGCACAAGTCGGTGCGCGGCTCCAACCCCGACGGTGCGTTGTACTGGTTTGCGCGAATGATCGATGGCGGTTGCGATCCGCTGTACCTGGCCCGACGCGTGGTGCGCATGGCCAGCGAAGACATCGGCAACGCCGACCCGCGCGCCCTCAGTCTGTGCCTCGCGGCATGGGAAGTGCAGGAACGTCTCGGCAGCCCGGAAGGCGAGTTGGCCGTGGCCCAGGCCATCACTTATCTGGCCTGTGCGCCGAAAAGCAACGCGGTGTACATGGGCTTCAAAACCGCCTTGCGTGCCGCCGCTGAAAACGGTTCGCTGGAAGTGCCGCTGCACCTGCGCAACGCGCCGACCAAACTGATGAAACAATTGGGCTACGGTGACGAATACCGTTACGCCCACGACGAGCCGGACGCTTACGCTGCCGGCGAAGACTATTTCCCGGAAGAGCTCGATCCCATCCCGTTCTATCAACCGGTGCCGCGCGGCCTGGAGTTGAAGATCGGCGAGAAGCTCAACCACCTCGCTCAACTTGATCGTTTAAGCCCTCGGCAACGGAGAAAATAGTGCTTCCATTGATCATTGCGGTCTCCGCCGGCGGGGTTGCCGGCACCTTGTTGCGCTTCGCCACCGGCAATTGGGTCAACGCCAATTGGCCGCGGCACTTCTATACCGCGACGCTGGCCGTTAATATCGTGGGCTGTCTGCTGATTGGCGTGTTGTACGGCCTGTTTTTGATACGCCCGGAGGTGCCGATCGAGGTGCGTGCCGGGTTGATGGTCGGCTTCCTCGGGGGGCTGACGACTTTTTCATCCTTTTCACTGGATACGGTGCGCCTGCTGGAAAGCGGGCAAGTGCCGCTGGCCCTGGGCTATGCGGCACTCAGCGTATTCGGCGGGCTGCTCGCGACGTGGGCTGGCCTGTCCCTGACCAAACTTTGATAACGAGAAACCGACATGCTCGATTCCAAACTGTTACGTAGCAACCTTCAGGACGTAGCGGACCGCCTGGCTTCCCGTGGCTTTGCCCTGGATACCGCGCGCATCGAAGCGCTGGAAGAACAGCGCAAGACCGTCCAGACCCGCACCGAAGCACTGCAGGCTGAGCGTAACGCGCGTTCCAAATCCATCGGTCAGGCCAAGCAGCGCGGCGAAGACATCGCGCCGTTGATGGCGGACGTCGAGCGCATGGCGGGCGAACTGAGTGCCGGTAAAGTCGAGCTGGACGCGATCCAGACCGAACTGGACTCGATCCTGCTCGGTATTCCCAACCTGCCGCACGAATCCGTGCCGGTCGGCAAAGACGAAGACGACAACGTTGAAGTGCGCCGCTGGGGCACGCCGACCGCGTTCGACTTCGAAGTGAAAGACCACGTTGCCCTGGGCGAGAAGTTCGGCTGGCTGGATTTCGAAACCGCCGCCAAGCTGTCCGGCGCCCGTTTCGCTCTGCTGCGCGGCCCGATCGCCCGTCTGCATCGCGCGCTGGCGCAGTTCATGATCAACCTGCACGTCAACGAGCACGGCTACGAAGAGGCTTACACGCCTTATCTGGTTCAGGCCCCGGCGCTGCAAGGCACCGGTCAATTGCCGAAGTTCGAAGAAGACCTGTTCAAGATCGCCCGCGAAGGCGAAGCCGATCTGTACCTGATCCCGACGGCTGAAGTGTCGCTGACCAACATTGTTGCCGGCGAAATCGTCGATTCGAAACTGTTGCCGATCAAGTTCGTGGCGCACACCCCATGCTTCCGCAGCGAAGCCGGTGCATCGGGCCGTGACACTCGCGGCATGATCCGTCAGCACCAGTTCGACAAAGTTGAAATGGTCCAGATCGTTGAGCCATCGCAATCGATGGAAGCGCTGGAAGGCCTGACCGCCAACGCAGAAAAAGTCCTGCAACTGCTCGGTCTGCCTTACCGCACCCTCGCACTGTGCACTGGCGACATGGGTTTCAGCGCGGTCAAGACTTACGATCTGGAAGTGTGGATCCCGAGCCAGGACAAGTACCGCGAGATTTCGTCGTGCTCGAACTGCGGCGACTTCCAGGCCCGCCGTATGCAGGCGCGTTTCCGCAACCCGGAAACCGGCAAGCCTGAACTGGTGCACACCCTCAACGGTTCCGGTCTGGCCGTCGGTCGTACCCTGGTTGCCGTGCTGGAAAACTACCAGCAGGCCGACGGCTCGATCCGTGTGCCGGACGTACTCAAGCCGTACATGGGTGGCCTTGAGGTCATCGGCTAAATGAAATATCTGCCGCTGTTTCACAACCTGCGCGGCAGTCGTGTGTTGGTCGTCGGTGGGGGGGAAATTGCCTTGCGCAAATCCCGCCTGCTGGCCGATGCCGGTGCGCTGCTGCGGGTGGTCGCACCTGAAATCGAAACGCAACTGCGTGAGCTGGTCACCGCTTCTGGCGGTGAATGCCTGTTGCGCGGTTACGTCGAGGCGGATCTCGACGGTTGCGGGCTGATTATTGCCGCCACTGACGATGAGACGCTGAACGCACAAGTCTCCACCGATGCGCACAAGCGCTGCGTGCCGGTCAACGTGGTCGACGCGCCGGCCTTGTGCAGCGTGATCTTCCCGGCGATCGTCGATCGCTCACCGCTGATCGTTGCTATTTCCAGCGGCGGCGACGCGCCGGTACTGGCGCGTTTGATTCGAGCGAAGATCGAAACCTGGATTCCGTCGACCTACGGCCAATTGGCCGGACTCGCCGCACGTTTCCGCAATCAGGTGAAAAGCCTGTTTCCGGATGTGCAGCAGCGACGCGGATTCTGGGAGGACGTGTTCCAAGGCCCGATTGCCGATCGGCAACTGGCCGGGCAGGGCGCCGAAGCCGAGCGTCTGCTGCAAGCCAAGATCGATGGTGAAGCCATGGTCACGACCGGCGAGGTGTATCTGGTCGGCGCGGGCCCGGGCGATCCGGATCTGCTGACCTTCAAGGCTTTGCGTCTGATGCAGCAAGCCGATGTGGTGCTGTACGACCGCTTGGTCGCGCCAGCGATTCTTGAGCTGTGCCGTCGTGATGCCGAGCGGGTCTACGTTGGCAAGCGTCGTTCTGATCACGCCGTGCCACAGGATCAGATCAACCAGCAACTGGTCGACCTGGCCAAGGCCGGCAAGCGCGTGGTGCGCCTGAAGGGCGGTGATCCGTTTATCTTCGGCCGGGGCGGCGAAGAGATCGAAGAGCTGGCAGCCCACGGCATTCCATTCCAGGTTGTGCCGGGGATTACGGCGGCCAGCGGTTGCGCGGCGTATGCCGGGATTCCGCTGACGCATCGCGATTACGCGCAGTCGGTGCGCTTTGTCACCGGGCATTTGAAGGACGGCTCCACCGATCTGCCTTGGGTCGACCTTGTCGCCCCGGCGCAGACGCTGGTGTTCTACATGGGCCTGGTCGGGTTGCCGGTTATCTGCGAACAACTGATCAAGCATGGTCGTTCAGCCGATACCCCGGCGGCATTGATTCAGCAGGGCACCACGGTCAATCAGCGTGTCTTCACCGGCACCCTGGCTGATCTGCCGCGACTGGTGGCGGAGCATGAAGTGCATGCGCCGACACTGGTGATCGTCGGAGAAGTGGTGCAACTGCGCGAGAAACTGGCGTGGTTCGAAGGGGCTCAAGCGCAGGTCTGAGAACCGAGTCGCCCCATTCGCGAGCAGGCTCGCTCCCACATTGGATCTGTGTCGTGCACGAATCCCCTGTGGGAGCGAGCCTGCTCGCGAAGACGCCTTCAAACACTATGCAGATATCAGCCCCGGCGCCAAACCCCTTTCCCAGCCAACCGCGCCCGATCATGGGCAACAGTAAAGTCCTGCGCCGGCCCTTTCGGCACAACTCCCGTCGGGTTGATGGTCTTGTGACTGCTGTAGTAGTGGTTCTTGATGTGCTGGAAATCCACTGTCTCGGCAATCCCCGGCCACTGATAGAGCTCACGCAGCCAGTTCGACAGGTTCGGGTAATCGGCAATCCGCCGCAGGTTGCACTTGAAGTGGCCGTGGTACACCGCATCAAAACGAATCATCGTGGTGAACAGGCGGATGTCTGCTTCCGTCAGGTACTCACCCGACAAGTAGCGATTGGCACCCAGCAGTCGCTCCAGATGATCGAGTTCGGCAAACACCTCATCGAACGCTTCTTCATAAGCCTGTTGTGACGTCGCAAAACCTGCGCGATACACGCCGTTGTTCACGGCTGGATAAATGCGCTCGTTCAGCGCATCGATCTCGCCACGTAATGGCGCCGGGTAGAAGTCCAGATCATTGCCGGTCAAACCATCGAACGCGCTGTTGAACATGCGGATGATTTCCGCCGATTCATTGCTGACGATGCGCTTGAGTTTTTTGTCCCACAGCACTGGCACAGTGACGCGGCCGGTGTAGTCGGCAGTGTCAGCGGTATAGCGCTGATGCATGAATTCAAAGCCATCGAGCTGGTCGCCGGTCGAGCCGAGCGCCGTGTCGAAGGTCCAGCCGTTTTCCAGCATCAGCCAACTGACCACTGAGACGTCGATCAGACTTTCCAGGCCTTTGAGTTTGCGCAGGATCAGCGTGCGATGCGCCCACGGGCAGGCGAGGGAAACGTAGAGGTGATAGCGCCCGGCTTCGGCGGCAAACCCGCCTTCACCGCTGGGGCCGGGTTCGCCGTTGGCGGTTACCCAATTGCGGCGCTTGGCCTGTTCGCGCTGAAACGCGCCGTCTTTGCTGCTTTCGTACCACTTGTCCTGCCAGTGGCCGTCGACGAGTAACCCCATGATCAAGACTCCGTAAACCAATAATCGTTGGAGTCGAGTCTATTCCGATGAGTTCGAACAAATAGCGCAAAGATCGGGCGCGAATGATCGGTTAAATCGATTTGTCCCGCGCGGCCCAGTATTGCTCGGCGGTTGCGAAGGCTTGCTCACGGCTTTGGCCGAGACCGCGCAAGGCCAGGGCCATGGTCGCAATCAGGGCCATTTGCGGGTAACTGTCGACCACATCGCCACGCCAGACGGCTTTCAGATGTTCAACGTCCAGGGTCGCCGGTTTGACGTGGCGCTGCGCCGACAATTGTGGCCATTCCTCGTCCCAGCTCTCGCCGCCGGTGGTGCCGTAGAGGTGGCTGTCGGCATCCGGGTTGATCTCGATTTCGCCGCCATCGCCTTTGACCACAATCGCCGTATCGCCGAGCAGGCCGCTGGCATCACGATGTACCGCCTGATAGCCGGGGTGGAAAATGCTTTGCAGGCCGCAACGCGCGCCCAGTGGATTGAGAATCCGCGCCAGCGAATGAATCGGCGAGCGCAGGCCGAGGGTGTTGCGCAAATCGATCATCTTCTGCAACTGCGGCGCCCAGTCCACCAGCGGCATGAAGGCCAGGCCACCGTTGTCCAGCGCCGCGCCGACCTGTTGCCAGGTGCGGCACAACGGGATGTTCAATGCGCCGAGCAATTGCTCGCTGTACAGGCGCCCGGCGGTATGCGCGCCGCCGCCGTGCATGAAGATGCGCACGCCGTTCTGTGCCAGACATTTGGCCGCCAGCAGATACCACGGTAGATGGCGCTTCTTGCCGGCATAGGTCGGCCAGTCCAGGTCAACGTTCAGCTGCGGTGCCTGCAAGCGCTCACGCAGCGCTTCGGTGAACCCGGCCATCTCCTCGGCGCTTTCTTCCTTGTGCCGCAGCAACATCAGAAACGCGCCGAGCTGGGTGTCTTCAACCTTGTCGTCGAGCACCATGCCCATGGCTTCGCGGGCCTCTTCGCGAGTGAGGTCGCGAGCGCCACGTTTGCCTTTGCCGAGGATGCGCACGAATTGAGCGAACGGGTGTTCGGCAGGCGTTTCGAGGGTCAGTGCTGGAAAGTCGGTCATAAGCAATTCGTCGGTTTGGGCAGGCCCGCCAGTTTCGCGGCGAGTTTGGCGGGGGTGCCTTTGAAGAGTCGGTTCAGGTGCAGGCTGTTGCCTTTGTCCGGGCCGAGTTTCAGCGCGGTGTACTTGATCAGTGGCCGGGTGGCCGGGGACAACTGGAATTCGGCATAGAAGCTGCGCAGCAGTTCGAGGACTTCCCAGTGTTCGGCGGTCAACTCGATGGCCTCGGCGGCGGCGAGAGCGCTGGCCACCTCGGCCGACCAGTCGCTCAGGTCGACGAGAAAGCCGTCCTTGTCCAGTTCGATGGCGCGGGCGCCGACGGTCATCGAATTCATAGCCAGCTGTTGACCTTGTCGTGATGGATCGACAGCTCGACGAAGGCCGGGTAATCGATGGCTTCGGCCCAATCCGGGACTTCGATGGCGCGAGCCTGTGCATCTTCGGCGAGAGCAAACACATTGATCTGGCGGTTTTGCAGCGCGGTGAAGGGCGCGGTGCCTGTTTGCAGCGCATACACCGCATCGCCGGACAGCAGCAAAGCATCAGCGCTGCCGATCAGGCGCAGGCAACTGGTCAGGCGATCATCGCCGAAGGGGGAATGAGACAACACATGCAAAGTCGACATCAGAGGGTGATCACCTGGTCGTAACGGTCAATAAGGGCGGTGATTTGCTCGGCGGCCAGCGGCTGCGCTTCGTCCAGCGACAGATTGCCAATTCCGCGCGTGCTGGCGCTGTCGGCGCAGTAAAACAACTCTTCTACACCAAACATCGGCAGCGCCTGCAGGTTGGCACTCAGGTCTTTCTGCTGCAGGGCCTTGGCGTTCTGCCCGGCGGCGAGTTGCAACACGCCATCATCGAGAAACAGCAGGCCAATGGGCAGGTCGAAGGCGCCACCGGCCAGCACGATGTCCAGCGCTTCGCGGGCGCCGGGGCCAGACCATGGCGATTGACGGCTGATGATCAGCAGGGATTTGGCCATCTCACGCACCTCCGAAGCAGATCAAGCGGTCAGCGTCTTGCACCGCGTCATGCAACTGACCAAGACCGGACAATTCCCAAGGGGCACTGACGGAGACGGCGTCACGCTGATAGCGCTTGGCTTCTTCAGCATTTAGCGCACCACGGCGCAGAGCGGCGGCGATGCACACCACTCCGTCCAGCTTTTGCTCAGTGATGAAGGTGCGCCATTGTTTGGGCAGGTCCAGTTCGTCCTGCGGGGTAACCACCGCATCCGAAGCGTTATAAACGCCGTCCTGATAGAAAAACAGCCGGACAATTTCATGCCCACCGGCCAGCGCGGCTTGCGCAAACAGCAGGGCGCGGCGCGAGGAGGGCGCATGGGCGGCGGAAAACAGCGCAATGGCGAACTTCATGACGGACTCGATCAGCAAAACTGCGGCCATGATAAAGCATTGCAGGCCGTAAAAGATCGCAGCCTCGTTTCACTCGACAGCGCCTACACGAGGTTGGCTTACTGATCCATTAGCGGGGCATGTAGCCCAGCTGCCAGCGCCGCGGGATTTTCAGTGAGAACAACCCGATGATTGCAGCCAGCAAACCGCTGACAAACATCGCCTGGAGTCCCAGGTGATGTTCCAGCACCGCGCCCAGAATCGCGCCGATAAACATCCCGCTCCAGGGCACCAGTTGCACCCGCCAGCCGCTGCGCCGTTCGCCGAGCATCCAGCGCCCCAAACCACGGCCGAACCGCGACAATGCGCCGGTCACGTAAGTCAGCCCGACCGGTAGGCCATTCACTTCTTCGACCGACGCGTTGAGCATGCCCATCGCAATGATCGCCGCCATCAGCGCCGGCAGTTGTGTGTCGAATGGCCAGGCGGCAGCCGCGCACAGCAGAGTGGCAATGCACAGCAGCAACGGCAGCGCCCGGCGTCCACCGAAACGGGCAATGACAACACCCAGGGCGTTCCCGGCTATAAAAGTGGCGACGAGGATCAACAAACGCACGGTCAAGCCGATATCGCCATCGCTGATTGCCACGGCAAGTCGGGTGGTGTTGCCGCTCATGAACGAGACAAAGTCGCCGCTGGCCATAAAGCCGATGGCGTCGGTCATGCCGGCCAATACCGAGAGGCTGGCCACCAGCGCCAGACCAATCCGACCGCGCCACTTTTTTGTGTGCAGATGGCCGGGGCTGGCGCGGTCAGTCGAGGCGGATGGCAGCATCGTTAGGGGTGTCCTTGGGCGGCGGTTAAGGTTCTATGCCATACAGATCGCAATATTCCAGCCAATCCATCCCGGCCATTTCCGCGACTTCACGGTGCACTTCCAACCGATGCGCCTGATACTCCTCTGGCGAATCAGTGGTCAGTTGCAACGTTAACTCCCAAGCAAACAGTCCGAGATTTTCCGCTTCGGCTTCAAACGCTTCATGCAGACGTTCTTCACGATACTGCGCTTGCGTTTCGCCCTTGGCCTGGGCCAGCAACGGGTTGAGGTGATCGAGGGTTTCGCGCAGTTCGGGACGCGCGTCGAGAAACACTTTCAGGGCATGTTCATGTCGCTGATCGGTAGGCGCCATATGTTTTCCTTGTGAGGCTGATGACCTTAGGTTGCCGCAGCGGCCTGCGTCTGTCGCGCTATAAATGCAGTAAAGCAGAACGATTCCTGCTGCTGCGATGATACAGTCCGCTTTTTTCTGAATGAGCGAATGCAATGCGAATTCTGATGGTAGCGCTGGCCGCGACACTGCTGGCCGGTTGCGCAGGCTCGGTGATGGACGATGCTCGCACGAAAACCCCGTACAAAGTGTTGACGTCGGACAAAGCCGAAAAAGACGTGGCGCGCTGTGTGCAATTCGGCTGGCAAGATGAAGCGGTGTTCGGCGTGGATGCGGCGGCGTATCTGGAGCCGCGTAAATCGGGCGGTACGACGGTTTATACCCGTTCGGCGGAGTCGTTTGTCGATGTGCTCACTGAAGCGTCGGGAACGACGCTGAATTACTACGCGCAGAAGGATGACTTTGTCGCCAAGCGCCGGTTGGCGGCGTTGGCGACCTGTCTGTAGGGCCAATGGTGGCGTTGAGGCTCAAGCCGCCTTCGCGAGCCTGCTCGCGAAGGCGCCAACGCAATCAACTGATAAGCCGCTTCTGGAAGAAATGCCGCTTATGCCCCAGTGGGTAATCCAGAATCTCTCCGCATTCGCTAAATCCAAGCTTCTTGTAAAACTCAGGTGCCTGGAAGGAGAAGGTGTCGAGCCAGATGCCAACGCAGTCTTTTTCTCGCGCCAGATCCTCCGCCCGCTGCATCAACTGCGAACCAATGCCCTTGCCGCGGCCCTGTTCCGGCACCGCCAGCAACTCAATGAACAGCCAACGATAGAACGTGTGCCCATACAAGCCTCCGAGGATAGCGTCGTGTTCATCACGCACTAACAGAGCGATCGGCTCGAATGTCGAAGGCCCGGCTTTGGCAACGTTGTGCGCGCGCAGCGGCGCGAGGATGGCTGTGCGTTCTTCCTCGGTAGGGTTTTGTGACAGCTCGATTCGCAGGTTCATGCCCGACTTCCTTGTGATGTGAGCCCGCAGCCTATCCTGCCCAGTGGTGATCTTCCAAGCCCCTCTCAACCCGGTGGAACTGCTGCTCACGCGCTGGGGTCTAGCTTTTACAGCGTCATTCCAGCACGCGGTTGATGAGGATCCCCCATGAATATTTTCGAAGCCCTTCGCGAAAGCCATGATCGCCAGCGTCGCTACGCCAAGACCCTGATCGAAACCAGCGGCGATACGCCGGAGCGGGTCGAAGCCTACAAACAGCTCAAGGCAGAGCTCCAGGCTCATGAAACTGCTGAGGAGCGCCATTTCTACATTCCGTTGATGGAACTTGATGAGGGTGTCGATCTGAGCCGCCACGCCATCGCTGAACACCATGAAATGGACGAGATGATGGAAGAACTCGACGAGACCGAGATGTCCAGTCCGGCGTGGTTGGCAACCGCGAAGAAGCTCTCGGACAAGGTTCATCATCATTTGAAAGAAGAAGAGCAGAAGTTCTTCCAGATGGCCGGCAAATTGCTCAACGAAAAACAGAAAGAACAGCTCGCCGGGCAATACGAAAAGGAGTTTCAGGCACAGTTGTCGTGAGTACTGAATGGCAGTTTTTGCAGCGTCGGCGTGTAATCTTTTGGCGTCATCTCGGGTGGGCGTTATCGTAAATAACTGTATATACATCCAGTGTTTGCGGTGTTTTGCGGGCTTTCACCCACTGACTGCGACAAAACCGCCGATGGACAAAAAATTCGCCTCCGTTAGCTTGAAGGCCTCTCCTCGGAAAGGAGAGTTCTTAAATCAACGGAGTGAAAAACATGAACCAACCACAAACACAATCCCAACTGCGACACGGTCGTGTCATTTCCCCTGCAAGCCGCGGTGCGGTTGCCATTGAGCAAGGATTGCTCGGTGCCTGGCAGGTCAACGAGATGGAAGGCGGGAAGAATTTCCCGGCGCTGGCAGCGGGGCCGTTTCCGGCGCCTTACCAGAGCGACTCGGACAGTGTCACGCCGCCGGCCGACGGCTACATTCTCAGCGGTGGCAAGAGTGATGCCCGCGACTGCGTGAACTTCACCAATGAGGAGATGAGCAAGAAGCTCGCTCGTCCGTTCACCTGGCCGCTGCTCAATGTCACCCCGGGACAAACCCTCGAAATCAAGTGGGAATACACCGCACCGCACACCACTCGCGGCTACCGCTGGCTGATCACCAAGGATGGCTGGGACCCGAAACAGCGCATCAATCGTGCGCAACTGGAAGCCCAACCGTTCTTCGAGGACTTCTACACTCAGGTGCCGTATTACAGCTACCCGAATGAGCTGAAGGCCAAGGTCAATCACGCGGTGAAACTGCCGGCCAACAAAAAAGGCCATCACGTGATCGTGCTGATGTGGATTGTTGCCAACACCGGCAACGCCTTCTATCAGGCTTTCGACGTCGACTTCAAATAACGGCGCAGCGTCGCCAAACCCACACGTTCTGAAGGATTAGAACATGTCAAAAATCGATTTCTCTTTAGTGCAAAACGCCGCGAGCGATGCCGCCTCGCTGATGCCGAGCATTGCCGGCAAAAAGATCCTTATGGGCTTCTGGCACAACTGGCCCGCAGGCCCGAGCGATGGTTACCGCCAGGGCCGCTTTGCCAACCTCTCGCTGGAGGAAGTGCCCAAGGAGTACAACGTCGTCGCGGTGGCCTTCATGAAGGGCAGCGGCATTCCGACCTTCAAGCCGTTCAACGTTTCCGATGCCGAGTTCCGCCGTCAGGTCGGTGTGCTCAACAGCCAGGGGCGAGCCGTGTTGATTTCCCTCGGTGGTGCCGATGCGCACATCGAGTTGCGCAGCGGTCAGGAGCAACCGCTGGCCAATGAAATCATCCGTCTGGTGGAGACCTATGGTTTCGACGGGCTGGACATCGATCTTGAACAGAGCGCGATTGATTTCGCTGCCAACAAGACCGTCCTGCCGGCCGCACTGAAACTGGTCAAGGATCACTACGCAGGCCAAGGCAAGCACTTCATCATCAGCATGGCCCCGGAGTTTCCGTACCTGACCAGCACCGGCAAATACGTGAGCTACCTGCAGGCGCTGGAAGGCTACTACGACTTCATCGCCCCGCAGTTCTACAACCAGGGTGGCGACGGCGTCTGGGTACAGGAAGCCAATAACGGTGCGGGTGCATGGATTGCGCAGAACAACGATGCGCTGAAGGAAGATTTCCTTTATTACCTGACCGAAAGTCTGGTGAGCGGTACACGCGGCTTCACCCGCATCCCGGCGGACAAGTTCGTCATAGGCCTGCCGGCCAACAATGACGCGGCCGGCACCGGTTATGTGATCGACAAAACCGTGGTCGGTAACGTCCTCAAACGTCTGGCGATCAAGGGGCTGCCGATCAAAGGCCTGATGACCTGGTCGGTAAACTGGGACAACGGCACCAGCAAGGATCTTGTGCCGTATAACTGGGAGTTCAGCCGGCGTTATGGACCGTTGATTCACGGGGTCGGTTCCGCCGAGTCGGATGTCGATGACAAGCTGTCGCACATCGCTCGTTAGCTGCAAATAAAGAAGCCCGGTAGCGCTGCCGGGCTTTTTTTGTTCGCGCAATTATTCGACCATGGCGGCTTACTCAGGAAACGGGAACAAGCGTCATGTCCAACACAGCCGAGCGGGTCAGCATCGTCGACACTCAGGTGTTGTCCCATGACTGGTATCTGCTGAAGAAAATCACCTTCGACTATCACCGCAACAACGGCGAGTGGCAGCGTCAGACCCGTGAGGTCTACGATCGTGGTAACGGCGCAGCGATTCTGCTGTTCAACCGCGAGCAGCGCACGGTGGTGCTGACCCGACAGTTCCGCTTGCCGGTGTTCGTCAATGGCCATGATGGCTTGCTGATCGAAGTGGCGGCCGGGTTGCTCGAAGGTGTCGCCCCGGAGCAACGGATTCGCGATGAAGCCGAGGAGGAAACCGGGTATCGCGTGCACGATGTGAAGAAGGTATTCGAGGCCTACATGAGTCCCGGTTCGGTGACCGAGAAGCTGCATTTCTTCATTGCCGAATACGATGCTGCGTCGAAGGTCAGCGACGGTGGCGGTCTGGAAGAAGAGACCGAAGAACTGGAAGTGCTGGAGTGGGGTTTCGACGAAGCGCTGGCGGCGTTTCAGCGCGGTGAGATCTGCGACGCCAAGACCATCATGCTGTTGCAGTATGCGGCGATGAATAACCTGTTTGCCCAATAAATCAAAAGATCGCAGCCTTCGGCAGTTCCTACAGGAAAACGCATTCCAGGGTAGGAGCTGCCGAAGGCTGCGATCTCTTGATCTGTTTTAACTGACTAAAACAGATCCCCGGTTTTGCCAATTGGCGACCAGTCGCCACCTTCAAGGGTCAGCAGGCGTTCTTTAGCCTCCAGCCCCCCGGCAAACCCGGTCAGCTTCCCCGAAGCGCCAATCACCCGATGACATGGCGCCACAATGGAAATCGGATTGCGTCCGTTGGCGGCACCCACTGCCCGCACGGCGGTGGGATTGCCAATCTGTTCGGCAATCTGGCTGTAGGTGCGTGTCTCGCCAAAGGGAATGGTCAGCAGCGCCGCCCAGACCTTTTTCTGAAAATCGGTGCCGGCGAAATCCAGTTCGAGGTCGAAGCTGTTCCGCGTCCCGGAAAAATATTCTACGAGTTGCCGAGCGGTTTTCTGCAGGACCGGATTGTCGGGTGCTTCAGTCATCGGCCCAAGGCGCACGCGGTTCGGTTTGTCGTTTTCCCAGAGGATGGCTGCCAGTCGTGAACCGTTCGCGACCAGCTTCAGCTCGCCGACGGGCGAGGGCAGGGTGATGAACGTGTAAGACATGACGGCAGGCTCCGGATCAGGGCGGCAACAGCGCCCAGCATACTGCCTGATCGGGGAGGCGCAATACGCAAAGCCGACCATACTGCTTGGTGCTCTTGCAGCGTTCCCGCTCTGTTCTGCACAGACCCTGAAAACAAAAAAGAGATCGACTCATGAAGTACGAACCTTTGGCCAAATCGCTGATAGCGACCTCACTGGCGCTTAGCTGTCTCATGGCTCACGCGGCGTCGGTGGCACCGGTTGCCGCGGAAAACGGCATGGTGGTCACCGCACAACATCTGGCCACCCATGTGGGCGTCGACGTATTGAAAAGTGGCGGTAATGCCGTCGATGCCGCGGTTGCCGTGGGTTACGCACTGGCGGTGGTCTATCCCGCAGCCGGCAACCTCGGCGGAGGCGGCTTCATGACTATTCAACTGGCGGACGGGCGCAAGACCTTCCTCGATTTTCGTGAAAAAGCGCCACTGGCGGCCACCGCCAACATGTACCTCGACAAGGAAGGCAACGTTGTTCCCGACCTGAGTACCCGTGGCCACCTGGCGGTGGGCGTGCCGGGCACCGTGTCCGGCATGGAGTTGGCGCTGAGCAAATACGGGACCAGGCCGCGCAAGGAAATGATTGCGCCGGCGATCAAACTGGCGGAAGACGGTTTCGAGCTGCAGCAGGGCGACGTCGAGCTGCTGGAGTACGCCACCGACGTGTTCAAAAAGGACATGCGCGACTCCGGTTCGATCTTCCTGCACAACGCCGAGCCGATGCAGGTCGGGCAGAAACTGGTGCAGAAAGACCTCGGCAAAACCCTGCGGAGCATTTCCGAAAAGGGCGCTGACGGTTTCTATAAAGGCTGGGTGGCCGACGCCATCGTCACCTCCAGTCAGGCTAACAAAGGCATCATCACCCAGGCCGATCTCGACAAATACAAGACCCGCGAACTGGCTCCGGTGGAGTGCGATTACCGCGGCTACCACGTGGTCTCGGCACCACCGCCAAGCTCCGGCGGGGTGGTGATCTGCCAGATCATGAACATTCTTGAAGGCTACCCGATGAAGGACCTGGGCTTCCATTCGGCTCAGGGCATGCACTACCAGATCGAAGCCATGCGCCACGCTTATGTCGATCGCAACAGCTACCTTGGCGATCCGGATTTCGTCAAAAACCCGATCGAGCATCTGCTGGACAAGAACTACGCGACCAAACTGCGCGACGCGATCCAGCCGCAAAAGGCCGGCGTGTCAGCTGAACTCAAGCCCGGCACGGCGCCCCATGAAGGCAGCAACACCACCCACTATTCGATCGTCGACAAGTGGGGCAATGCGGTGTCGGTCACCTACACCCTCAACGACTGGTTCGGCGCAGGTGTGATGGCGAGCAAGACCGGGGTGATCCTCAACGATGAAATGGACGACTTCACCTCCAAGGTCGGCGTGCCGAACATGTACGGTCTGGTGCAGGGTGAAGCCAACGCCATTGCCCCGGGCAAGGCACCGCTGTCATCGATGAGCCCGACCATTGTCACCAAGGACGGCAAAGTGGTGATGGTGGTCGGTACACCGGGCGGCAGTCGGATCATCACCGCGACCTTGCTGACCATGCTCAACGTCATCGACTACGGCATGGGCCTGCAGGAAGCGGTCGATGCGCCACGTTTCCACCAGCAGTGGATGCCGGAGGAAACCAACCTCGAAGACTTCGCCGCCAGCCCCGATACGAAGAAGATCCTCGAGAGCTGGGGGCACAAGTTTGCCGGGCCGCAGGACGCCAACCACATCGCCGCGATTCTGGTCGGTGCGCCGTCGCTGGGCGGTAAACCGGTCGGCAAAAACCGCTTCTACGGCGCCAACGATCCACGCCGCAACACGGGCTTGTCGCTGGGTTACTGAGGGGCGTAAAAAGGGGGCGGGCTCACTCCGCCCCTTTCTCAAGGACTGATCAAGGAAGGCTCATCATGACCACCGCATTACTGATCATCGACGTCCAGCGCGCCCTCTGCTCGGGCGAATATCAGTGCTACGACATTCAGCGCGTGATCGACACCATCAACGGTCTCAGTGCGCGCGCACGCAGGGCCGGCGTGCCGGTGGTGCTGATCCAGCATGAAGAAAAGGACAGCCCGTTGGCCCATGGTGAAGAAGGCTGGCAACTGGCCGAAGGGCTTGAGACAGCGCCGAACGATCTGCGCCTGCGCAAGACCACCCCGGATTCGTTTTACCAGACTGACTTGAGTAAATTATTGCCAAGTGAAGACTTCGAACGCCTGATTATTTGCGGTCTGCAAACCGACTACTGCGTCAACGCCACCGTGCGCCAGGCCCATCAATTGGGTTATGACGTAGTGCTCGCCGCCGACGCGCATTCCACCGTCGACAACGGCAATATGAGCGCCGAAGACATCATCGGCGAACACAACAAGGATCTGGCGCACCTGACCGGCTCCGTGGCGCGTATCGACGTCAAACCCGCAGCCGACATTACGTTCTGACAGCGCATACAAAACCCTGTGGGAGCGAGCCTGCTCGCGAAGGCAGTGTGTCAGTCGACATTGATAGTGGCTGATCCACCGCGTTCGCGAGCAGGCTCGCTCCCACAGTGATTGAAGAAACCTGATTGCTATGTACATCAAGGATTTCCGGCAGCAGCACTGGCATACTGCCCGCCGTCCGAAGAATGGAATCTCCCGATGTTCTCTACCCCTCTGCGTCATGCCTTGCTGCTGACGTCCCTTGCGTTTGCCTCTGTCCCCCACGCCAGCAGTTTCGATTGCGCCAGTGCCGCCAGCAAAACTGAAAAAGCCATTTGTGGCGACCCGCAGATTTCGCTGCTTGATGAGAAGCTGGGCAAGCTCTGGCACTCGACATTGGCTAATGTCCCCGATGCCAAAGCCCTCAAGACTGATCAGCGACAGTGGCTGAAAAGTCGCAACGCCTGCGGTGAACAGACGGCCTGTTTGCAGCGTCAGTATCTGATGCGCCTGACCGAACTGGAGCATGTTACTCAACCCTTCAGTTGGGACGCGACCTGGCAGCTCATTCCGCCGGGGACTTCAACATCGGCGACGGTGATAACTCAGCGTCGCGATGCCACGCACATCAGTATCGACATCACGGCGGCTGAGGGCGGCAACTCCGGTGATCTGGCTGGCGTTGCCACACTCAAGGAAGGTAAAGCCGTTTACTCGGAAGATGAGTGCACCCTGTTGTTCACCCCCATCAATGGTGTGCTGGATATTTCTCTGGTGGGTGCAGGCGGATATTGCCGTGCCGGGTTGGGCGTCTACTACACCGGTCGTTTTGTCGCTTCGCAGCAACCGCTGACGCTGGATTACGACATGCTCAGCCTGGGGCTGGCGCAAACACCGGAGGAGAATCAGGCACTGCACACGTTGCTCAAGACTGATTATCAGACACTGGTGGAAAAGTCCGGCTCCTTGATGACTGGCGAGCCAGGCACCGATGTGCCGGGTAGTCAGGTCTGGGAGATGTGGATGCGCGGCCTGGGTGGCACCGGCATCGTGATGCGGTCAGCCGATGGCCATTTCTGGGTCTTGTTGGTTACCGATGACAACACCGGTCACTCGCGCCTGCGCTATTACACCGGCGTTGCGAAATGGAAAAAACGCCTACCCGGCGCCTTGCACGACTGGAACGAGCGCATGAAAGATCATCTGGAACTCCCCGTAGACTTCATGCCCTGATCTGCGCAGCACTCCTCCATCACGTCGCAAACAACACACCACGAATCTCGCCTACCCGCGGCGTCACCACCACGCCCTCCAGCACCATCCGCGTAATCGTCTGTGCCGCCGTTTGATAATCCTCATCCTGCGGCACTTCGCGCCCCATGATCCGGCCCATCTGCCAGCCGATGTTGGTGTAAGTACGCGTCGCCGACCAGATGAACAGCATCAAGTGCTCTGGATCCACCGGAGCCAGCAAGCCGCGCTCGATCCAGCTGCGCAGACATTCAACGTTGCGCCGCGCTTCGGCCTGCAACAGATCACGGCACTCGTCGGGCAACTGTCGCCCGCCCAGTAGCAACTCGCCACTGAACACCTTGGCAATCGCCGGATGCTCGCGGGCAATGCGAATGCGTGCGGCCACGTAGGCGCGCAGTCCCGTCAGTGGATCATCACTTTCACGCAGCACCGCCGAGGCTTCCAGCAGCGGTTCGACGAACCCCAGCAGCACTTTGCCGTAGAGGTTTTCCTTGGTCTGGAAGTAGTAATACAGATTGGCCTTGGGCACCCCGGCACGCGCCGCAATGTCGCGGGTCTGGGTGGCGTCGAAGCCGTTGGCGGCGAATTCTTCGCTGGCGGCAGCGAGGATCAACTGCTCGTTGCGTACGCGGATGGCGCTCATGGACACACAGTTTGGCTGGACGGCATGAAAAGGTTCTGGTGATGTCGGTTTCGCAATATACAAAACTATATAGCGATGAGGCCAGCACACTTGATGCGCAGCGCTATGCTGTTTCGATCATTGGCTGAAAAAGGAGCGGGCACATGACCCTTCACGCGCTGCGGGCCGGCGAGACACACCTGGATGCGGTGGCGCAGTTGTTCGACGCCTACCGAGGCTTTTACCAGCAACCATCGAACCTCGAGCAATCGCGAACCTTTATCGCCGAGCGTATGGCCGGCAACGAATCAGCGATTTTTCTCGCTCAGGATGAAAAAGCTCAGGCGTTGGGATTCGTGCAGTTGTATCCGACGTTCTCGTCCATCGATGCCCACCGCACCTGGCTGCTCAGCGACCTGTTCACCGCACCCGCCGCCCGTGGGCGTGGGGTGGGCCGATTGTTGATGAACACGGCGCGCGACTTTGCCTTGGCGACCGGCGCCAAAGGGCTGGTGCTGGAAACCGCCACCGACAACTTCACAGCTCAAGGCTTGTACGAATCCCTCGGCTACGTGCGTGACAGCGGGTATTACACCTACATCCTCGACTTGCGGCAGGGCTGAGCAACTTTTTTTGCCGATATCCCCAATTCAGGCTTTCGCCCGAAGGCTGCTCTCTCTAGAATCCGCCCGGCCTTCACAATGAAGGCGCAATGCCATCATTTGGATGTGTACACATAGGGACGGACATCATGCAATTCGGGAAAATGCTGGCGCTGGGGCTGGTACTTGCGCTGGGCGGTTGTGCCAGTTTCACCAAAGACGAAGTGGCGCCGGTGACTATGCCGTCGATGGCCAACTACGCCAACAAGCCAAACGTCTACGTCGATTTCGACTTCTATCAGGGCGAACCGAAAAGCGGCTCCGCCGTGGAAGTGCCGCAAGCGCGCGATCAACTGAAACCACAGCTGCAAAAAATCCTCACTGACTCGGGTCTGTTCGGCCGCGTCACCCTGGACGAGTTCCAGAAGCAGCCGGGCGATTACAGCCTGCGTCTGAAAATGTACAACCATCCACCGAATGCCGGTTCCATGGTGCTGGCCTTCATCAGCGGCTTCAGCATGATGGTGATCCCGGCGTACGGCACCGATCAGTACACCTTGAGCCTGGAAGGCATGGATGGCCAAGGTCAGGCCCTGACCACCGCGAGCAACCACGATGCGATCGGTACCTGGATCGGTATCTGGTTCATCCCGCTGATGGCCAACACGCCTAAAGACGCGGTGAATGACACCTTCACCCGTCAGGTCAACGCGCTGCTCAAGCAGATGGTTGATAGCAAGAACCTGAAATACTCGGCACTCGAAACCCGCATTCCACGGGCCTGAAGCGAAAAAAAAGAGCCGCAATTGCGGCTCTTTTTTGCCCTTACTTCAGGGCCTGAATGAACTGTGGATCGCTGTACAGTTCCTTGAGCAAGTCACGCACCATCGGGTTATAAGCGTTGACCGCATTCGGGATCGCAATGAAACCGAAGAAGCTGCTGCTCCACTGGCTGCTGACATTTTTGGTGGCGTCATACACCACATCGTTGCCGTTCAGCAGGGTAAAGCGAGCGGCCAGTTTGCCGTCGCCGGTGCCCATGCCGGCGGACAGTTCGTTTTTCACCACCAGCACTTTCAACTGACGTTGAGCCTGCGGATCGAGCAGACCGGCCTTGCGCAGTTCTTCGGTGATCGCGTCCTGAATGTGCGCCGGGATGCTGCCGGACGGCGAGCGAACCGGGTTGGCGCGGACCACCAGCGAACCTTCACCGGATTCGGCCGTGACCTGAGGATTGCTGATCGCGTGCAGCGGCGGGGTTTGTTTGAGCTTTTGCACGTTCTCGAAGCTTGGCTCGTAACGGGTCATGGTCATGCCACAGCCTTGCAGCAGCAGAGCCAGCATCGGGATCAACAACAGCGACTTCTTCACGGCAGTTCCTTGCGTGGGAATAGAGCGGGCGCGAATTATGGGCAGAGTGCCATCATTGAGCAACCTCGTTCGTTTGCGCGTTGAGCAATCGCTCGATCTGCGCCAATTCCCAGGTACTGAGCAAACTCACCGGATCGGTGCCATAACGCTGCCAACTGTCCAGCGTGCCTTCTTGCCCGTCGCCGTTGCGGGCACATTCACAGTGATGTAACCGCCCACCTTCAACATCCAGCAGTAACTGCCAGCCCTCGATATCGACCGCGACCAGCCCGGCGGCGGCAGGCCATTCGCAGATTTTCAAAGCGAGCACGCCCAGCGCCGCTTCACGCAAACGCTGGCAGACCTCGCGGGCGCTCAGAAATGCAGACATGTTCAACTCAATCAGCAGAGGAGCGCGCCAGCATAAAGCCCGGGTCGACAAGTGTCAGCGTTCACTGGCCCGATCCGCGACAATTCCGTAACATCCGCAACCCTCTTTTTCCCGAACACCTGCAGCCGCGCTCGGTGGCTGCTCGATAGGTAAGCCATGAAACCGATTCGTCTGCGCGCCGATGTCCTGGCCGGACTCACCACTTCGTTTGCCCTGTTGCCCGAATGCATTGCGTTCGCGCTGGTGGCGCACCTCAATCCGCTGATGGGTCTGTACGGCGCCTTCATCATCTGTACGCTGACCGCGTTATTCGGCGGGCGACCGGGCATGGTTTCCGGCGCGGCGGGTTCGATGGCGGTGGTCATCGTCGCGCTGGTGGTGCAGCACGGCGTGCAGTATTTGCTGGCGACGGTATTGCTCGGTGGCTTGATCATGATGGCGTTCGGCTTGCTACGCCTGGGCAAACTGGTGCGCATGGTGCCGCACCCGGTGATGCTCGGCTTCGTCAACGGCCTGGCGATCATCATTGCGCTGGCGCAACTGGAGCACTTCAAGAGTGGTGAAGACTGGCTCACGGGTACGCCGCTGTACCTGATGGCCGGGCTGGTGGCGCTGACCATGGCGATCGTCTACATCCTGCCGCGCCTGACCCGCGCGGTGCCGCCGGCACTGGTTGCGATCCTCGGCGTTGGCCTGCTGGTCTACCTGTTCGGCCTGCCGACCCGCACCCTTGGCGACATGGCACACATCGCCGGTGGCTTGCCGACCTTCGCCGTGCCGGACATCCCGTGGAATCTTGAAACCCTGCGCATCATCGCGCCGTACGCGATTCTGATGGCGCTGGTCGGTCTGCTGGAAACCCTGCTGACGTTGAACCTGACCGACGAAATCACCGAAACCCGTGGCTACCCGGATCGCGAGTGCGTGGCGCTCGGTGCGGCCAACATGGTCTCGGGTGCATTCGGTGGCATGGGCGGTTGCGCGATGATCGGCCAGACCGTGATCAACCTCAGTTCCGGTGGGCGCGGGCGCTTGTCCGGCGTGGTCGCTGGGGTGCTGATTCTGTTGTTCATTCTGTTTCTGTCGCCGCTGATCGAGCGTATTCCGCTGGCGGCGCTGGTGGGTGTGATGTTTGTGGTGTCGCAGCAGACTTTTGCCTGGGCGTCGTTGCGGGTGGTGAACAAAGTGCCGCTCAATGATGTGCTGGTGATCATCGCCGTGACCACTATCACCGTGCTCACCGATCTGGCCACCGCTGTGCTCTGCGGCATCATCATCGCCGCGCTCAACTTTGCCTGGCAGCAGGCTCGTGAGTTGTACGCCGATGCGCATCTGGAAGCTGACGGCAGTAAGCTTTATCGCCTGCATGGCACGTTGTTTTTTGCTTCGACTACGCCGTTCCTCAATCAGTTTGATCCGGCCAATGACCCGGCTCGCGTGACTTTGGATTGTCGGCATTTGAGTTTTGTCGATTATTCGGCGATTGCGGCTTTGAAGACTCTGCGGGAGCGTTATGCCAAGGCGGGTAAGCATTTGCAGGTGTTTCATTTGTCGGAGCGTTGCAAGAAATTGCTCAAGCGGGCGGGTGAGGAGCATCACTGATCAGCTGTGGGTATGGCTATGGTTGTCTGGATTACGGAGTACATATCCATTGCTGCGGTAACGGCTACTTAGGGTTCCGCCCTTACGGCGGGTCACTTTTTCCAGACGCCGAAAAAGTAACCAAAAAGGCTTGCTCCTACGTGCGGCCCGCTCGCTGGGGCTCGGGGTTCCTTCGCTCCGGGATCGATCCGGGCGCAGCGTCTCCGGTTTGCTTCGCTGCACCTACTCCCGCTGTGTTCGACTGCGTCGAACGGTCGCTGCGCTCCCACGCCCGGATCAATCCCTCCACTCAGCCTTCCGACGTCGCCCGTGGATCAAGATCAAAAGCGGCAGCCGAGCTAACGCTCATCCTGTTGAGTGGTTAGAAGCAGATGCGGTGGGGGCTGTTTTTGCTTTTCTGTGGGAGCGGGCTTGCTTCGGGTGGCGGTCCGATGAAGGCGGCCTGGCAGCCGACCTGTTTCTGGCGGATTGTAGGCGATCCAATTGTAGGAGTGAGCCTGCTCGCGATGGCTTCGGGTCGGTCAACGATGCTTTGAATGACACGCCGCTAGCGCTTGCAGATTCGCTCCCACTGGTGTTGTTGTGTGTGGTCAGACTTCAGATGGCCGGGAAGTCGATATCGGTCAGCGCCGCATTGTTCAGGTAGTTGGTCAGGCTCTGCACGGCCACCAGCGCAATCACTTCAATGATCTTCACGTCGTCGATGCCGGCAGTGCGGGCGGCGGCGATCTGTTCGTCACTCAAGTGGCCACGGCTTTCAGTCAACTGGCGGGCGAGGGTGGCGTAGGCGTTGAGTTCGCCCTGACGTGCGGCGACGATGTCCTGCGCCGACAGCCCGGACTTGCCGGCAAACAAAGTATGCGCGGCCAGGCAGTAGTCGCAGCCGTTGACCTGTGATGTGGCGAGGTACACGGCTTCTTTTTCCTGGGCGCTCAACGAAGTCTTGCCGAGGATCGCCGAGGCTTGTACGTAGGTTTCGAGGGCCACCGGTGCTTTGGCCAGGGTGGTGAAGACGTTGGGCAGGAAACCGATTTTCTTTTTCACGCCTTCCAGCACAGGGCGGCTGGCGTCGGCGGCGGTTTCGAGGCTGATAGCGTGGATGCGGCTCATGGTGATTCTCCGAAAGTCCGGTGCGAAGTGCGCCGGGGATGGAGGTCATGTTATTGAGCCGGGCTGGTGGATTGGCGGCAAATCGTCGAGGATATGCGACAGATCGTCCAAATATGCCCTTGGAGCCGTTCATGGATCGCCTTTCAACATTGCTCAGCCACTTCGGCGTAAACGCCGGTACTTTCCACAGCGGCACGTTTTGCGGCGTCAGCGTTCATGACAACGAACCGGTCGGGCATGTGCATCTATTGCAGGCCGGCGAGTTGCTGCTCAAGCCGGGCAGCGAACGTGAAATCCGCTTGACCGAGCCGTCGCTGATCTTCTTCCCCCGGCCCTTCGCCCATCGCATGTTTGCCGACGAAGCCATGGATACCCGATTGGTCTGCGCATCGCTGACGTTTGACGGCGGCTCCGGCAATGCACTGGCGGCGGCACTGCCGGATTATCTAGTGCTGAAACTGACGGACATCCCGGAACTGGGTAACACCGTGGAATGGCTGTTCAAGGAAGCGTTCGAAGGTCATTGCGGGCGCGTAGCGGTGATGGATCGCCTGTTCGAATTGCTGGTGATTCTGCTGTTGCGGCACTTGATCAGCAGTCGCGAACAACAACCGGGAATGATCGCCGGGCTGGCCGATCCACGCCTGTCCCGTGCCTTGAACCTGATGCACGAGCAACCCGAAAAACCTTGGAGCGTGGCGGATCTGGCGTCTGTCGCCAACCTGTCCCGCGCCGGGTTTGCCGAGCAGTTTCGCCGGGTCGTCGGGCAGACACCGGCCGATTATCTGCTGAGCTGGCGCGTCAGCCTGGCGCAGAAACGCCTGCGCGAAGGCAGACCGATTGCGCTGATTGCCGAGGAGGTCGGTTACGAAAGTCCTTCGGCGCTGGCCCGGGCGTTTCGGCGCAAGACCGGGCTCAGTCCGCGCGAGTGGAAGGCCGGCGCCTGAAGATCATCTGGCGAATTTCTTCGCCCCGGCCACGCACAGGATCACCCCCAGCGTCACGGTGAGCATGCCGAGGCTGACGTGTTCATGCAGCAGGGTCGCGGCCAGCGCCAGACCGAAAAACGGCTGCAGTAATTGCAACTGACCGACCGCGGCAATCCCGCCCTGGGCCAGGCCGCGATACCAGAACACAAAGCCGATCAGCATGCTGAACAGCGACACATAGCCCAGACACAGCCACGCCGTCAGACTGATCGTGCTGAACGAGGCGGGCGCCAGCCACAGACTCAATACCGCCATGAGCGGTAGCGCCAGCACCAGCGCCCAGCAAATCACCTGCCAGCCGCCGAGGGTTCGCGACAGCTTCGCGCCTTCGGCATAGCCGAGGCCACAGGCCAGAATAGCGGCGAGCATCAGCAGGTCACCGGTGGGCGAGGCCGCCAGCCCTTGCGCAAGGGCGAAGCCGACCACCAGCGCGCTACCGAGAATAGAGAATATCCAGAACACCGGTCGCGGCCGCTCACCGCCGCGCAGCACGGCAAAAATCGCCGTGGCCAGTGGCAGCAAGCCGACAAACACAATCGAGTGCGCCGACGTCACGTGTTGCAGGGCGAGTGCGGTCAGCAGTGGAAAGCCAAGCACCACGCCCATCGCGACAATCAACAACGACAACCACTGATCGCGCGCCGGGCGCCGCTCGCGAAACAGCCACAACAGCGCCACCGCCAACACTCCGGCGATGGCGGCGCGGACCACGGTGAGAAACACCGGATCGAACTCCAGCACCGCCAGACGCGTGGCCGGCAGCGAACCGCTGAAGATCACCACGCCGATAAAGCCGTTGATCCAGCCACTGGTTTTTTCCAGGGCCGGCGTCGTCAGATTCGAAGTCCTTTCCATCGCCGTTCACGCTCAGAAGTGGGTTGCGTTGCGGTTATGCTAGAGCCGAGAATCAGCACAATCAAAGAATTGTCATGGATACATCCAGGATGCCACGTTCGCGCTACAAGACACTGGTTGACGCCTATGCGGCGGACATTCGCTCGGGCATGTTGCCGCCAGGTACACGGTTGCCGACCCATCGGCAATTGGCGGCTCAGGAAGGGTTGGCGCTGGTCACGGCCTCGCGGGTATACGCGGAGCTGGAAGCGATGGGGCTGATCAGCGGCGAGACCGGGCGCGGCACGTTTGTCCGCGAAACCTCGTTGTCGCCGGGGCAGGGCATCGATCAGAAACAAGTGGCGGTCGGCATGATCGACCTCAATTTCAATTACCCGTCGTTGCCCGGTCAGGCGGATTTGTTGCGCAGCGCGTTGCGCCAATTGGCCTTGTCCGGTGATCTGGAGGCGTTGCTGCGTTATCAGCCGCACGCCGGTCGTGCTCACGAGCGCGCGTCGGTCGCGCGGCATCTGCTGATGCGCGGGGTAAAGGTCGAGGCCGAGCAAGTACTGATCGTCAACGGCGCCCAACAAGGGCTGGCGGTGACGCTGATGGCGCTGCTCAAACCCGGTGAAGTGATTGCCGCCGATGCGCTGACCTATTCCGGGTTCAAGGTGCTGGCCGAAGCGCTGCATCTGGAGGTCGTAGCCATTCCGCTCGGTGATCAGGGGCCGGATCTCGCCGCGCTGGACAAACTCTGTCGCAGCCGCTCAGTGCGCGCCGTGTACAGCATGCCGACGCTGCACAATCCGCTGGGTTGGGTGATGCCGTTGGCACAGCGCGAGCAGTTGGTGGCGATTGCCCGTCGGCATGATCTGACCCTCATCGAGGACGCAGCCTACGCGTTTCTGGTGGAAAACCCACCGCGTACGCTGATCGATCTGGCGCCGGAGCGCACGGTGTACGTCTCGGGTCTGTCGAAAAACATCGCCACGGGCCTGCGCGTCGGTTTCATCGCCGCCCCGACCGACGTGGTGCCAGCACTGGAACGCATCATCCGCGCCACGACCTGGAATACGCCGGGCGTCATGACCGCCATCGCCTGCGGCTGGCTCGACGACGGCACGGTGACGCTGCTGGAGGAACAGAAACGCAACGACGCCAAGGCGCGGCAGGCATTGGCGAGCGAAGTATTGAAAGGGCTACCAAGCATTGGCCATCCGGCGTCGTACTTCTTGTGGCTACCGCTGCCGGAAGATGTGCGCGCCGATCAGGTTGTTGTAGAGCTGATGCACGAGCAGATTTCGGTCACCACGGCTGAACCGTTTTCGGTGGCAAGCCATGCACCGCACGCGATTCGCCTGGCGTTGGGCTCGGTAGAGATGGACGTGTTGCGTCAGGCGTTGATGACGGTCAGAAAGATCATCGCGGCTTACCTGTAGACTCGCCCTCGGCCGTGCCGCAGCTCTGAGGAAGGGCCTGCTGCGCAGGCCCGCGGGAGCAAGCTCCCTCGCCACAAAGTGCTAATCTTGCGCCGCCGTTTTATGCAGAGCCGGACATCCAGATGAAAAACACCGTATCACTCGCCCTGGCCTTGAGCCTCACCGCAGGCCTGTTCACTACTGCTGCTAATGCCGCAGGCGATCCCGACGCCGGCGCGAAAATCTTCCCACGCCTGTGTGGCGGCTGCCATCAGGTCGGCGAATCGGCCCGTCCGGGATTCGGCCCACAGCTCAACGGCATCATCGGCCGTCCGGCTGGTACGTCGGCCAACTACGTGTATTCCGAGGCGATGAAAAACTCGGGAAAAACGTGGGATCGCGAGACGCTGATCGCCTATCTTAAGGATCCGAAAGGTGTAGTGCCCGGTACGCGGATGATCTTCTGGGGGCTGAGTGATGAGGAGAAACTTGATAATTTGCTGGCGTACCTCCAGACCTTCTCGCAATAACGGCAGCTCCTGCAGGGACTTTGTGTGGTCGATCACTTGAAATCGTAATCGGCACAAAGCAATCTTTTTCGCGGAACGCTGCACTTGGCCACGGGTCGATAGGGTACTGATGCGTTATTGACCTATCGCCCGGTTCACCGTCGCACTCAAGGAGCCCACCATGAAATCTTTGCTACTGGCCGCGCCGTTGTTGCTCGTCACCGGACTCGCACACGCTGGCATCCCCCTGTTCAACGCCACGTGCCCAGGCAAGATCGAAGTGCACGCCGATGAAGGCGGGCCGATCTACATCAATGGCAAGGAAGGCCAGTTGAAGAAATTCAATGAGAACTACTTCGAAGCCAAAGGCGCGGGCGTGACCATTTCCCTGAGCATCAATCCCGATGGTTCGCCTGCGGTGTCCTACACCGGGAAGAAGCGGGCCAACGGGATTTGCGAAGTGAAGAAGGCCTGATTACGCCACTTGGTTACGGCCCGCCGCTTTGGCTTGATACAGCTGTTGATCGGCGCGTTTGATCAGTGCGTTGTGGCTGTTGTCGGCCGGGTCCGCCAGGCCGACGCCGATGCTGACCGTCACTTGCCCGATCACGGCGAAGTGAGCTTCGGCGACCGCCACGCGGATCTTCTCGGCGACGACTTCCGGGGTGTCGGGTTTGGCGATCTCCGGCAACAGCACCGCGAACTCTTCGCCGCCGTAGCGGGCGACGAAATCGGTGGTGCGCAGGCTGCTCTGAATCAACTGCGCCAACTGTTGCAGCACATCGTCACCCACCGCGTGGCCGTGGCTGTCATTGATGCGCTTGAAGTGGTCGGCATCGATCAGCAGCAGGGCAAACGGCCGCCCGGTGCGGCGGAACAGCAGGGTGTATTCGGTAAGTTTCTCGTCGAAGCGGCGACGGTTGTAAACACCGGTCAAGCTGTCGTGAGTCGCCAGGCTCAGCAGTTCGGCGTTGGCTTGTGTCAGCGCCGCAGTGCGTTGCGCCACCGTGGCTTCCAGCGAAGCATTGGCCTCTTGCAGTTCGCGCTCCTTGCCGAGCAGTGATTGCGTCATGGCATCAATGGATTGGCCGAGCTGGGCGATTTCCCGCACCGGGTGTTGCAACGGAAATTGCGCGCCGGGCTGGTTGTGCTGTACCTGCCGGGCCGAGCGCGCGAGTTGTTCGATCGGACGGCTCAGGTACAGCGCCAGGTAGTAGGCCACCAAGCCGAACAGTACTGCGGCGACCACGCCCAGGATCAGCAATTTGTACATCAGCAGGCGCGCTGGTTGCAGTGCGGTTTCCAAAGGCTGGCGCACCGCGATCGACCATGACAGCGCGGTGCTTGACGGCGTCGGCACCTTGACCATGCTGGTGAGGAATCCATTGCCTGCGGTCCAGCCTTGTCCCTTGGTGTCAGTTGCCAGTTGCTGCCCCATCAGCGCTTCCGGGTAGAGCACCTTGCCATCGTGATCGATGATCAACGCTTCAATATCCGGCGTTGAATTTTTATGCGAGAACGCCGCCGACTCGACAATGCGTGTCACCCAACTCCAGTGCGCGTGGGCGCCCAGTACACCAATTACCTGGCCGTCGGCGTTACGGATCGGCGCGGCGAAGTCGATGAAGCGCAGCGGTTCACCGTTCGGCAGGGCCGGCAGCTTTTTCGCCAGCAGCACCGCCTCATGGGGATCGCCGGTGTACTCACCGCGCAACCCGGCCTGGAACCACGGGCGTTGTTGCACCGATTGGCCGACCAGCAGGTCGTTCACCGCTTGATGCACCTTGCCCTCAGCATCGGTGACGCCCATCCACGCATACTCGGCGCGCGCCTGGGTGCGCAGTTGCATCGATTTCAGAATCGCCGGGTTGTCCAGATCGCCACGCTCCAGATGCGGCGCACGGCTGAGCAGATACACCTCCAACTGGCGTTCACGCAGTTTCTCGCCCAATAACGATGCGGCCGAACGCGCGGTGTTAAGCAAGGCATTGCCGCTGGCCTGCTTCATCTGTTCAGTGGCGATATGGCCGACATAGAAGCCCACGCTCAGCAGCGTCAGCAGGGATAAACCGGCAAACCAAAGGGTGAGGTGGCTACGCAGACTGGCTTTGAGCATGGGCTGGCGACGTCTGTTTTGGAGTTGTGGCCGCATGGTATGCGCAATGGGCGGTGGGTGGCCAGTCGGGTAATGGATGACGGTGTGACATAGAAAAGCCCGGCTGATCAGGCCGGGCTTTTTAGGGGATTGCGGTGAAGCCAGTGATTTATGCGACGCGGCGTTCGATCAGACGATCAGAACCACCTTCGGCAACGCGGCGTTCGATCAGACGATCAGAACCACCCTCGGCAACGCGGCGTTCGATCAGACGATCAGAACCACCTTCGGCAACGCGGCGTTCGATCAGACGATCAGAACCACCTTCGGCAACGCGGCGTTCGATCAGACTATCAGAACCGCCTTCGGCAACGCGGCGTTCGATCAGGCGATCAGCGCCGCCTTCGGCAACACGGCGTTCGATCAGACGATCAGCGCCGCCTTCGGCAACACGGCGTTCGATCAGGCGATCAGCGCCGCCTTCGGCAACACGGCGTTCGATCAGACGATCAGAACCGCCCTCAGCGACACGACTTTCAATCAACTTGTCCGAACCGCCTTCAGCGATTTGGGTGTGTGCCGGGGTGGCGGCAAAAGCGTTAATGGCGAAAACCGAGAAAGCGATGCTGAGAAGGGTCTGGCGTTTCATGATCGTGTGCTCCGGGGTGTTGTTGGTTTGTCTGGAGCCGATGTTACGCCGTGGATTTTTTATGAGAACTTCATTGCCGTGATGGTAAACATCGACCGCAATGATGGTTCACCGATCCCCCGTAGGAGCTGCCGTAGGCTGCGATCTTTTGATCTGGCCGTTTCTCAGAGTGACTTCGCCGCCCGAACACACAGCTCACCCGTAGCCCGTGTCAGGGCAAGTTCATGCAGCGCATCATGGGTCAGGCCACTGCGCGCCTTGGCCAGCCACACCGGGCAATTCGCATCATGGCGATACGGCGCAAAATCGGCGTATTGCTGCAGCAGCCGGCTTTGCAGCTCATCCAGACGTGGGCGAATCTGCTTGCCCAGGTCGGGGCGCGGCGTGTCCGGCGCGGCACCGGCCGCCTGCCATTGCGTGAGCAAGCCGTACTGCACCAGTTTGTTCGCCTCCATTTGCGCGGCGATCAGTTGCGCGACGTCCTCAGGGTCGAGCTGGCGCTCGGTGGCCAGCGTTCGCGCGTTGGCGATGACCTGAGCCTCACGAGGGCTGTCCTGAATCGGCTTGCCACTGTCCCATTTGGTCAGCGCGACGAGGTCGCCGATGTTCAGGCGTTCGTTGAGCGTTTCCAGTAACGGCTTCAACGTTTCGGCGGGCGCGGCGGCGTGAGCGCTGGTGGCGAGCACGGCGAGGAGGGTGGCGGTCAGCAGATGGGCAAAGCGCGGCATGAACAGAGCCTCAATGGGAAAAATGGGAGTGGGCAGTTGTTTACCACAGCCGGCCACGGGCACCTACAGATCCGTGCCAATTACACAGGCGTGGGCATCGGTCATAAACACCGATTTGAAATGTTAATTGCGCCTCGCGTGCAACTCACCGAAGCTATCCTCCATCAGCCCTCCCGCCGTCGAGATGGACCTCTATTCAATGCAAGCCGTCGCCCAACGCCCACTCTGGCACACCTACCTGCTGTTTCTCGCGCCGATGGTGCTGTCGAACTTTCTGCAATCAATGTCGGGCACGGTCAACAGCATCTACATCGGTCAGATGCTCGGCACCCAGGCGCTGGCGGCGGTCTCGGGGATGTTTCCCATCGTGTTCTTCTTTATCGCACTGGTGATCGGCCTCGGCGCGGGCGCCGGGGTGTTGATCGGTCAGGCATGGGGCGCGCGGGAGCCGCACATGGTCAAGGCGATTGCCGGGGCGACGCTGTTGCTCGGGGTGCTAATCGGTCTGGCGGCGGCGGTGCTGGGCAGCGTGTTCGCGCGGCAGGCGCTGACGGGGCTGGGGACGCCGGCGGATGTGCTCGACGATGCGGTGGCGTATGCCCATGTGATGATGTGGATCTTGCCGTCGCTGCTGGTGTTTGTGTTGTTCACGCAGCTGTTGCGCGGGGTCAGCGATACGCTGTCGCCATTGCTGGCGCTGATGGTCTCGACCTGCGTCGGGCTGGCCCTGACACCGGCGCTGATTCGCGGCTGGTTCGGCTTGCCGCAACTGGGTATTCAGAGTGCGGCGTACGCCGGGCTGGCCGGTAACCTGGCGGCGATGGCGTGGCTGGCGTGGCGCCTGATTCGCAAGGGCCATCCGCTGGCGCCGGACCGCGAGTTCTTTGCCGCGCTGCGTCTCGACGGGGTGATTCTCGGCAAGGTCTTGCGCATCGGTCTGCCGACCGGCGTGCAGATGATTGTGCTGTCGCTGTCGGAGCTGGTGATTCTGGCGCTGGTCAACCAGCACGGCTCGCAAGCGACGGCGGCGTATGGCGCGGTGACGCAGATCGTCAACTACGTGCAGTTCCCGGCGTTGTCGATTGCGATCACCGCATCGATTCTCGGCGCACAGGCCATCGGCGCCGGGCAACTGGAACGTATGGGACCGATTCTGCGCACCGGTCTGTTGATCAACGTGTGCCTGACTGGCGGTTTGATTGTGCTCGGTTACCTGTTGTCGCACTGGTTGCTGGGCCTGTTCCTGACCGAGGACTCGACGCGGGCGATGGCTGAGCATCTGCTGCACATCATGTTGTGGAGCCTGTTGGTGTTCGGCTTCCAGGCCATCATCGGCGGGATCATGCGCGCCAGCGGCACGGTGTTGGTGCCGGTGATCATTGCGATCATTTGTGTGGTCGGTGTGCAACTGCCGGCGGCGTACTGGCTGGACGGGCAATACGGCTTGCAAGGCGTATGGATGGCGTTTCCGGTGGCGTATCTGGGCATGCTGGTGTTGCAGACCCTGTATTACAAACTGGTCTGGCAGCATCAGAAGATCGAGCGGTTGGTGTAGGCGCTGGCGTAACGCGCGGATGTTTGCTTAAGTCAATCGAGGCCCTCGACGGCCAGCCCCGCCCGGAGAATCCCCATGTCGATCCGATTGCTGCTGGCTGCCGCGTGTTCGCTGTGTGTCGTCTGTGCAGCGCAGGCTGTCGAGTACACGCGGGTCAATACCAACGCCAGTCAAATCAGCTTCACCTACAACCAAATGGGCTCGCCGATGTACGGCACCTTTGGCAAGTTCGAGGCGACGCTGGACTTTGATACCGATAACCTCGCCAACGCCCGTACCACGCTGCACATCGATCTCAACAGCATTGATGCCGGCAGCGAAGATGCCAACACCGAGCTGGTGAAACCGGCGTGGTTCGACACCGAAAAATTTCCCGTGGCAGTGTTCGAATCAAAGCGTTTTACTCAAAAAGCCGAACATCGTTACTTGGTCGATGGCCAACTCACCCTCAAAGGCATCACCCGCGCAGTGCAGGTACCGGTGGAACTGAAACCGGGCAGCGAGATCGGCATTTTCGACGGTGAACTGGTGCTCAAGCGCGACGAGTTCGGCCTCGGCGCGGGGGAGTGGGCGGACACCGTGGTGTCCAAGGACATCGCCATCAAATTCAAAGTGGTGGCGCCACAGCAGTGACGCTCGCCGTTGCAATCAATAGGCCCGCCAGTGCCCCGGCACCCAGCGCCATTGGTTGCCGCCCCAGCGATAGTGCCCGGCAACCCAGTGATAACCCGGCGCCGGCATCACCGGAACCACTTCGACCAGCGGCGGAGGCCGATGCGGACGGGCCGGCTCGACGACGCAACCGGACAACGTAACGGCCACCAGCGTGGCGGCCAGCAGTGCTTTAACGGTTTTCGACATGGTGGTGTTCTCGCAAGAAGTGATGGCCAGGCTGTCGCGCTTTCATCGCACCCAATGCCCCTCGACCCAGAACCAGTTTGGCCCGCGTGCCTGCCAGTGCCCGGGTTTCCAGCGCGCGCCGTACCTCACCGGTTGCCAGTGGCCGGGTATCCACACATAACCGCGTCCTTGCCAGCGCCAATGACCTTGATCCCAGACATAACCGGGGCGCGCGCCGGGCATCACTTCCATGCGCATCGGCGGTGGCGCTTGCTGGACGATCACCACCGGTTGCGCAAACACTTGGGCGCTGCTCAGCGCGGCCAGCGTCAGCGGCACCAGCAGCAGGGTTTTTCGCCATTTGGACAGGGAACGCAAAACGCTCATGACAACTCCTCAAGGCCTGCGTCGAAAAGTGAACGCAGCTGCAGAATTGGATGCCTGATTTGCGAAAGATCCCCTCTGCGGCGGATGAAATTTTTGTCAGACACTGCCCAGCAGGCTCGCTTCCACCTTCGATTTCGTTGCCAATGCAGGCTGGCTCAGCCTACAAGGTATGATGTCGCGGTTTTCCGCCGGAGTTCACCCGTCATGCCACGCATCACCCATTACAAATCCCCATGCCCCGAAGGCGTCAACAGCCAGATCCTGCAGATGGTCGTCGACTACCTGACCGACATCAGCGCGGTTGGTCTTGGCCCGAGCAACCTGCTGTACAACGTCTATCAGTACGCGGTCGGTTATGAGGTGCATCTGTATCTGGAAGCGTTGAATGGCGAGAAGGGCACCGACGTCGAGTTGCTGGTCGCCACCGACGAGGATGATCCGGAGCAAGTGGTCGGTTTTCTGTTGTACCTGCCGGTGCAGGGCGACTGGGAAGCCTGCAGCGTGGCTTACATGGCGGTGCGCGAAGGGCATCGGCGTCAGGGCGTGGCGCGGGCGATGATCGGTGAAATGGTCGGGCGTTACCCCCATGCGGAACTGGCCTGCACGGTCGGTAAAGTGCCGTACTTCGAAGCGTTGGGCTTTGAGGTGATTGGCCAGCGTGAAACCCAGGTATTGATGAGCACCCGGCATTACCGCAGCAATGGCTTACGCGGGTTTATCGACACCACGCCGATTTACCGGTCGCTGGAAGTGCAGCAGATCCACACGTACCTGCTGCAGAAAAACGGCAAACGGGCGATGCTCGACGCCGAGAAACAACGCGACCGACACCTCGATCAGACCACCCGCCATGTCGAGGCATTTGTCCGCCAGCGCCTGACCGTGCACTGACCCGGGGTGGTGAAAAAGCCCTTGCTGTGAATCGCGCAGCAAGGGCTTTTTTCTGTCCGCGATTCAGCCGGGTTTGACGCTCATGGTGATCCGCGCCGTGAACACGTGTTTGCCGTCGGTATCGTGAACGGGTTGGCGGTGCGCGTGAAGGGCAGTCCGGCGGACTATCGCGAGTTGCTGGCGCAAGCGGCCTGGCGCTCGATTCGCGCTGATGCGTCGCCGGACAGCTGATTTGCGCAGACAAAAAAAGAGCCTCAAAGCTCTTTGATGGGGAGGAAGTAGAGCCCTCGAGGCTCAAGATGCGCATGAAGCAAGGCACGGGCTTGATTGGGGTTCAGAGCACCCGTGCCTACGCAGCGCTCGAAGAGCGGAGCCACTGCGTGAATCCATCCTAGGAGTGTGCCAGTGGCGGCTCAAGTACCGCCAGTCGCCCGGCCAGCAGCGCGTCCGACCATGGCCAGGATGGTTGCGAACAACTCGTCGCTGGCCTCGTTCATCCGAATGTTCACAGCCCCCCTGTAGGAGCTGCCGAAGGCTGCGATCTTTTGATTTTTGCTTTTAAAAGACAAGATCAAAAGATCGCAGCCTTCGGCAGCTCCTACAGTGTTTTTGGCTGCTAGCGCGATCCGGGCCAGCCTGCTTTGGCGAGCGCGGCGAGCAGGGTTTCGGCATCCAGTCCCGGCACCGAATGCCCGTTGCCTTCGGTGCTTTCGCTGGCCAGCAACGCATTGATGATTGCTTCCTCAACCGCCTCGGTCGCGGCCAGAAACAGCTCGCTGATGTGGTCATTGTTGACCATGCGCAAACCGTCGCAGGTCGGTGCGCCTTTGCCTTCATAGGCGGCGGGCGGCACATGAGCGTTGCCGGTGGCGAAGGCGATGAAGATGTCGCCGCTATGATCCTCGTTGCCGCCGCCGGTGCGCGCCAGACCGAGGCTCGCGCGCTGCGCCAGACGCGTGCATTGATGCGGCAGCAGCGGCGCGTCGGTGGCGAGGCAGACGACGATCGAGCCCATGCCCGGATGCGGCAGCGATGCGCGCAAGAACGGCGAATCCTTCTGTTCCATGTAACGCCCGACCGGGTAGCCATCGACCCGCAATTCACTGCGAATGCCGTGGTTGGCCTGGACGATCGCGCCGACCGTCCAGCCGCCTTGCGCAGCGCTCAAGCGCCGCGACGAAGTGCCGATGCCACCCTTGAATTCATGGCAGATCATGCCGCTGCCACCGCCGACGGCGCCTTCCACCACCGAGCCGTCGACCGCGTTTTTCAGGGCTTCAGCGACATGCTCGGGCCGCACGTGGAAACCGTTGATGTCGTTGAGCAAACCATCAAAGGTCTCCAGCACCACTGGCATGTTCCAGTAGAGACGACCGTCGTCCGGTTGTTGCTGGCGATCAAGGGCCACCAAGGCATCGCGCACCACGCCGAGGCTGTGGGTGTTGGTGAACGCAATCGGGCTGGTCAGCAAACCGGCTTCGCGAATCCACTCAAGCCCGGTGGCGTCACCATTGCCATTGAGCACATGCACGCCGGCAAAACACGGTTGCTGATTGGTCGAGCCAGAGCGCGGTTCGATCAGCGTGACGCCGGTGCAGATGTCGCGTCCGGCGCTGCTGCGTCCGCGCACATTGCTGTGGCCGACGCGTACGCCGGGTACATCGGTGATGGCGTTGAGCGGACCGGGATGCAGTTGGCCAATGCGGATGTCGAGGTCACGGGCACGAGGTTTCATTGATATTTGTCTCTCAAAAAAATGCTGGGTTATTCGCAGACCCTGTGGGAGCGAGCCTGCTCGCGAATGCGTCGGCACTTTCAACACATCAGTGCCTGACCCACCGCTTTCGCGAGCAGGCTCGCTCCCACAGGGTTTTGTGGAATGTTCAAAAGGCTTTATTGGCCGTTCTTGACCTTGCTCCACACCCGCGTACGCACCCGTTCGGTGGCTTTGGGCAGGGGTTCCAGGGTGTACAGCGTGGCCATCGCTGCGGCGGAGGGATAAACCGCCGGGTTGTCCCGCGTGGCGGCGGCCACCAGCGGGGTCGCCGCGCGGTTGCCATTGGGGTACGACAGGTGATCGCTGACCGGTGCGATCACTTCCGGGCGCAGCAGATAATCAATAAAGGCCAGGCCTTGAGGCCGATTCGGCGCGTCCTTGAGCAGCACCAGCGTGTCGAACCACACCGGCGCGCCTTCCTTGGGCAGGCTGTAGGCGATCTTCACGCCGTTGTTGGCCTGCTCGGCATTGGTCTTGGCTTCCAGCATCGCCCCCGACCAACCGACCGCTACGCAAATATTGCCGTTGGACAGATCGCTGATGAATTTCGACGAGTTGAAGTAGGCGATGTGCGGGCGCAGCTTCAGCAGCAGTGCTTCGGCTTTCTTATAGTCTTCAGGATCGGTGCTGTTCGGTGGCAAGCCCAGGTAATGCAGGGCGACCGGCAGCATCTCTGACGGCGAATCCAGCATCGCCACACCGCACTGGCCGAGTTTGGCGAGGTTGTCTGCGTTGAACACCAGATCCCACGAGTCCACCGGCGCCTTGGCGCCTAACGCCGCGCGCACCTTGTCGACGTTGTAGCCGATGCCGTTGGTGCCCCACAGGTACGGCACGGCGTATTGATTGCCGGGGTCGTTATTGGCCAGTTTCGCCAGCAAATCGGCATCGAGATTCTTCCAGCCCGGCAGTTGCTCGCGTGGCAGCGGGGCGAGGGCGCCGGCCTTGATCAGCGTCGGCAGGCTGAAGTTGCTCGCCACCACCACGTCGTAGCCGCTGCGGCTGGTCATCAGTTTGCCTTCGAGTACTTCGGCACTGTCGAAGGTGTCGTAGACCGGCTGGATACCACTGTCGCGCTGGAAATCGTGGAGGGTGGTCGGGCCGATGTAGTCGTACCAGTTGTAGACGTGCACGCTCGGCGCGTCAGCGGCCAGGGCGATCGAGCTGGCGCCAATACCGGCCAGCAGGCCCAGTTGAATGCTGAGGTTGATACAGCCACGGTGACGACGCATGATGCGGCACTCCTGGCCTGTGCAGGCCGGTGATGAACAAGAGTGGTCAGCCTATCGGGCCGGTCACGCCTGACCCATTCCCATCATGGGTTACTCAAAAGGGGTAGTGCGTGGACGCGTTGTTGCAGGAACTGCCAGTGCATCAAAGCCTGGCGCGGGTATTTGCCAAGGTCGGTCAGGACGGCTTCTGGCGTGCGCTGGTGGACACGTTGCGGCTGCTGGTGCCGCTGGACAACGCGCTGGTGGCACTGATGAAAGCCGGGCAGGCGCCGCAGTTGCTGATCGACTTCGACAGCAAGGGCCGCCCCGACGAGCAGGAAGAACTGGCCGGTTACAGCGCCGGGATGTACCTGCTCGATCCGTTTTATCAAACCGCGTCGACCGGCATTGCCGACGGCTTGCACAGCCTGGCTTCGGTGGCGCCGGACCAGTTTCTGCACAGCGAGTACTACCAGAGCTACTTTCGTTCGGTGGTGGGCGAGGACGAGTTGCAGTTCATGATCAATGTCGAGGGCGGCGTGCTCGGTTTGTCATTGGGGCGTTCGACGCCGTTCGACATGGCCGAGCAGGGCCGGTTGCTGTGCGTGCGCGATTGGGTGTTGGCGGCGATGCGTCGGCATGTGCAGTTGCTGCCGCTGCAAGGCGCGGTGGCGGAAACGCTGGTCGGTGATCTGGCGACCTTGCTTGATCGCTTCGATGCACGGCTGACGGTGCGCGAAGTCGACACCGCGCGGCTGATCTTGCAGGGCTTCTCCAGCAAGGCGATGGCTCAGCAGATGGGCATCTCGCCGGAAACGGTCAAGGTGCATCGGCGCAACCTGTATCACAAGCTCAATGTCACTGGGCACGGTGAGTTGTTTGCGCTGGTGTTGCGCCCACCGGTTATTTGAAGAACAACGATAACCTTGTGGGAGCGAGCCTGCTCGCGAATGCGGTAGATCAGTCAACATTACGGGAGACTGGCAAACCGCTTTCGCGAGCAGGCTCGCTCCCACAGGGGATACGGGCGTTCAGGGGATTGTGGGGTGTCAGGGGGTGCGCTGGAAGACTAAAGCCTTGAGGCCGCTTTCATGATCAATGTCCGGAAACTCCGGCGGATTCTCCAGCCGCTCTACAAAGCGCAGACTCGGCGCTTCCTGGGTGACGCCATCAATCAAAAAGTCCGGACCGAACGCCGGGTCGTTCATGCACGCCAGCACCGTGCCTTGCGCCGTGAGCAATTCCGGCAGGCGGCGCAGCACGCGCTGGTAATCCTTGGTCAGCAGGAAACTGCCTTTCTGGAACGACGGCGGATCGATGATCACCAGATCATACGGGCCGCTGTTGATCACCTTGCCCCAGGACTTGAACAGGTCGTGACCGAGGAAGCTGACTTTACTCAGGTCATGGCCGTTCAAACGGTGGTTGTCGCGGCCCCGGCTCAGTGCGGCGCGGGACATGTCCAGGTTGACCACATGGCTGGCGCCCCCCTCAATGGCTGCCACGGAAAAACCGCAGGTGTAGGCAAACAGATTCAACACTCGCTTGCCGCTGGCCTGCTCGCGCACCCAGTTGCGCCCGTAACGCATGTCGAGAAACAGCCCGGCGTTCTGTTTGCGGCCCAGATCGACGCGATACTGCAGGCCACCCTCGACGATGCTCATTTCGTCGATCTCTTCACCGAGCAGCCATTCGGCAGTGCTCTGCGGCAAGTAGCGATGCTGGATCAACAACGTATGTGCGCCAGACTGTTTCCATTCGGCGGAACCCGTGAGTTCCAGCAGCAATGCTTTGAGATTGTCCAGTTGCTCAGGCGCCGGTTCCTTGAACAGCGACACCAGCACCACGCCTTGCAGCCAGTCCACGGTCAACTGCTCCAGCCCCGCCCAGCAGCGGCCGCGCCCGTGGAACAGGCGACGGGTTTCGCTCGGTGCGGCCGCGAGGGCCGGCAGCAGATGGGCGTGGAGGGTGGCGAGGGCTTCAGGGTTCATCGGTCAGGATCGGCAAGCAAAAGGGCCGGCATTTTAACCACAAATCCGCCGTCGCGAACGATTGCCGCTGACGGCCAAAAACCACCTTTCCAAAAAGACCTGTATCAAAAATGAATTTCTGCAGAGCCCGCTGCTCATACCAGTTAAGCAGCGGATTCAAGCCGCTAAATCGTTAATGCAATTCAGGGAGTGCAGTTCCATGTGCCCAACACCTACGGCGGACGCGCACCTTCCTGACGGATTGATTCTGGTGGTTGAGGATGATCCGTTGATTCTGGAATTTCTCTGCGAAATTCTTCAGGAGGAAGGTTTCAAGGTCGAGCCGCGCACCAGTGCGGATGACGCCAAGCTGTATCTGGAAGAGCACGCGCCGGAAGTAGCCTTGCTGCTGACCGACATCACCATGCCCGGCGAAATCAATGGCGCCGGGTTGGCCAATCTGGTCGGCGAGCGCTGGCCGGACAAGCCGGTCATGGTCATGTCCGGTTATGAAACCCCGGAGACGTCGGGGGTCAAGCATCCGGTGGCGTTCATCAAGAAACCGTGGGCCATCGGCCAGTTGCTCGACTGCGTGGATAGCGCGTTCAAGTCCAAGGCCCCGCGCCTGCACTGACACGCTGGGTGGATCGGCCGGGCAGGTGCTACATTGCCCGCCCGGTCTTTTGCCAGAGGATGCGATCTTTTGTCTGCTCACGATGCTGTATTCACTCGCGCGTTCGGCGCGTTTCTGTTCGACATGGACGGCACCGTCCTCAATTCCATCGCCGCCGCCGAGCGGATCTGGGCAGCCTGGGCCGTGCGCCATGGCGTCGATGTGGAAACGTTTTTGCCGACCATTCATGGTGTGCGCGCGATCGACACCATCACCCGCCTGAACCTGCCGGGGGTGGATGCCGAGGCGCAAGCGGCGGTCATCACCGAGGCGGAAATCGAAGACGTTGAAGGCATTGTCGAGATTCCCGGCGCGGCGGCGTTTCTCAACAGCCTGCCCGCCGAGCGCTGGGCGATGGTGACGTCGGCGCCACGGGATCTGGCCTTGCGGCGCATGGCGGCGGCGGGGATTCCAACGCCTGCGGTGATGATCACTGCTGAAGATGTGAAGGCCGGCAAACCTGATCCGGCCGGTTATTTACTGGCGGCTAAACGTCTTGGTCTGGAAGCGCGTGATTGCCTGATTTTCGAAGACGCCACGGTCGGTATTCAGGCTGCCGAAGCCGCCGGTGCGCCGTTGATGATCATCACCACGACGCATCAGCATCCGCTGGAAACGGCCCATGCGACGCTGGCCAGTTATGCTGCAGTGCGGGTCAAAGTCGACAGCGACGGCCAGCTTCACCTGCAGCGCAACTGACACAACACAGCCCCTTGTAGGAGTGAGCCTGCTCGCGATAGCGGTGTGTCAGACACACAGATTTGACTGACCCACCGCTATCGCGAGCAGGCTCACTCCTACAGGGGACGGTGTTCGCAAATCAGTAAACGCCCGGCACCAACCGCCAGCTCCGCGCGCAATAAGCCTCATACTCCGCCCCAAACTGCGCCCGCAGCAGGGCTTCTTCCGAATGAATCCGGGCAATCAGCGGAATCAACGTCAGCGCCGCCAGCATTAAGCCAATCACCGAACGAAAGGCCAGCGCCCAGCCCACCGCGTTGATCACCAGTCCCAGATAACTTGGATTACGCAGTCGTTGGTAGATGCCATCGGTGACCAGCCGATGCCCCGGTTGAATCGCCACCAGTCCACTGAAACGTCGCCCCAACACAAACACCGGCCACAGTCGCAGCGCGCCACCGACGATAAACAGCAGAGCACCGAGCCAGCGCACGCCTTCACCGCCCACCGTCCAGAAATTCACCCGGTCGCAATAGGCCGGTAAGAAACCACTGACCAGACCAATCACGCCAAAGGCCGGTATCACCCAGCGATTGGCACGGTCTTCACGCTCGCCGGAACTGAGGTTGACCTCGCTGAACAGCGAAGCGATCACCATGGCTACCGTTGCCAGCGCGACGATCACCAGCGAGCCATGGGAAAAGAACATCGCCACACCGCCAATGCCCCACACCGCCAGGCCGAGGTAGGCGAGGGTGGCGAGTACCGCGACGACGGTCATTTGTGCGGACATTTTCATGGTCAACTCACGGCTGGATGCTGATCTGATGAGTGTAGATCCACCGCAAAACCTGTGGGAGCGAGCCTGCTCGCGAAAGCGTTGGGTCAGTCAATTTTGATCTTGGATCTGCCGGCCCCTTCGCGAGCAGGCTCGCTCCCACAGGGATCTGCGTCGTACAGAGAATGCGAGATCATTTCTGAACCTGGGGGAGCGCGCTTGCTCGCGAAGAGGCCCTGTCAGTCAGCGGCTATCTCACCGTCAGTCAGGACTTTCCTGAAGGTCTCGACCAATGGCCGCAAATTGATCCGGTGCCACGCCGCCCACAACGGCGTGGTCAAGGTCAGCCACGGCAATTCGCGCAGCACTACGCCCGGCGGGGCGTTATGACTCAAACCCTTTTGAATCATCGCAATTCCCAGCCCCGACGCCACCAGCCCCAGCGCAGTAAACGGCTCGGTTGCCTGCATGCGCACATCGGGGGTGAAGCCTGCGCGGATGCAGGCGCTGACGAACTCATCATTGGCGTCCTGGCGCGGCTGCACGCCAATCCATTCCTGATTGGCCAGATCCTCCGGGTTCAACGCAGCTCGCTGCGCCAGTGGATGCTGTTCCGGCAACGCCAGCAGCATCGGGTCATCCAGCACCTGGAAACTCAGCAGATCCGCATCGTCATCGGTCGGCGGCTCGCTCACCAAGGCGATATCGAGACTACGCTGTCGCAAGCCTTCCAATTGCTCGGCGGAACTGAGGTTGTACAACGCGACGTGGACGTTGGGACGATCGGCGCGCAGCACGCGCAAGGCATTGGGCAGAACCCCGGCGTGCATGGCGTTCTCGATATAGCCGATGCACAAGCCACCTTCTTCACCACGACCGAGGCGTTTGCCGAGGGATTCCAGGCGATTGGCGTGGGTCAGCAAGGCGCGGGTTTCGGCGAGAAAGGTCTGGCCATCGCGGGTCAGGCGAATGCGTTGCTGACTGCGCTCGAACAGCGTCAGCCCCAGGCGTTCTTCGAGCTGGGCGATCTGCCGGCTGAGCGGCGACTGGGAAATATGCAGCCGTTCAGCGGCGCGGCCGACGTGTTCTTCCTCGGCGACGACAACGAAGTAGCGCAATTGGCGGATGTCGATCATGTCAGACCTTTAGGGACTCAAGTGCTGCGCATTATGTCTTGGACGGTCTCGGTGTCGCAATCTAGGATCTGCTCAACGGTCACACAGACCCAGAACCTATGAGGAAAAACCAATGAGCTTGAAAGACAAACTGCCCGGGCAACTGGGCTTCGGCACCGCGCCACTGGGCAACATGTTCCGCGCCATTCCCGAAGAAGAAGCGCAAGCCACTGTGCATGCCGCGTGGGATGCCGGTGTGCGCTACTTCGACACTGCGCCGTTTTACGGCTCCGGTCTGTCGGAGATCCGCCTCGGCGAGGCTTTGAAGCAATACAAGCGCGACGACTACGTGCTGAGCAGCAAGGTCGGGCGGGTGATTCTCGATGAAGTCGAAGACGCCGCCGCCCGTGATCTCGGCGAAAAAAGTGGCGTATTCGAACACGGCCTCCCGAACAAAATCGTCAACGACTACAGCGCCGACGCAACCCTGCGCTCAATCGAAGACAGCCTCAAGCGTCTGCAAACCGATCGCCTCGACATTGTCTGGGTGCACGACATCGCGCAGGACTTCTATGGCGATCAATGGCTGGAATACTTCAATCAGGCCCGCACCGGTGCGTTCAGAGTCCTCACCCGGTTGCGCGAAGAAGGCGTGATCAAAGGCTGGGGCCTGGGTGTGAATAAAGTCGAGCCGTGCGAACTGACCCTCGACCTCAGCGAAGCGCAGCCGGATGGCTTCCTGTTGGCCGGGCGCTACACGCTGCTGGATCACGAACGCCCGCTGCAACGGTTGATGGATGCGGCCCGGGCGCAGAACGTTGAAACCGTAGTCGGTGGCCCTTACAGCTCGGGCATCCTCGCCGGTGGCTCGCACTTTGAATACCAGCAGGCCAGCCCTGAGATCATCGCCAAAGTGGAGCAGATCAAACGCATCGCCGCCGCTTACAACGTCGATATCAAAGCCGCCGCGCTGCAGTTTTCGCTGGCCAACCCCGCAGTCGCTGCGGTGATTCCCGGGGCGAGCAAACCGAGTCGTATTGCTGAAGATGTCGCGGCGTTGTCGGCGATCATTCCTGCCGGTTTCTGGCAGGCGATGCGCGACGCCCAACTGGTTTCCGAACGTGCACCATTGCCAATCGATGAGGTGAAAGCATGAAGATTGATCTGAGTGGAAAACTGGCCATCGTCAGCGGCAGCACCGCCGGCATTGGTCTGGGCATCAGCCAGTCGCTGGCCGAATCCGGCGCCACCGTGGTAGTGATCGGTCGCGATACGGCCAAGGTCGAGCAGGCGCTGGCGAGCATTCGGCAGAAAGTGCCGGGGGCGCAGTTGCGTGGTTTGACTGCCGATCTGGGCACCGCCGAGGGCGCGCAAAAACTCTTCGCCGCTGAGCCGCGTGCGGACATTCTGGTGAACAACCTCGGCATCTTTAATGACGTCGATTTCTTCGACACGCCGGACAGCGAGTGGACGCGCTTTTATGAAGTCAACGTGATTTCCGGCGTGCGCCTGGCGCGGCATTACGTGCCAGCGATGGTCGAGCAGGGCTGGGGCCGGGTGATCTTCCTGTCTTCGGAATCCGGTGTGGCCACGCCAGCCGACATGATCAACTACGGCGTGACCAAAAGCGCCAATCTGGCGGTGTCTCACGGTCTGGCCAAACGTCTGGCTGGCACCGGGGTGACGGTCAATGCGATCCTGCCGGGGCCGACCTTCACCGACGGCCTGGAAGACATGCTCAAAGAGGCCGCCGCCGAATCCGGGCGCAACCTGCGCGATGAAGCCGACGCCTTTGTGCGCAAGGCCCGCCCGACCTCGATCATCCAGCGCGTGGCGGATGTTGAAGAAGTCGCGCACCTGGTGACCTACATTGCTTCGCCGCTGTCCTCGGCCACCACCGGTGCCGCGTTGCGCGTCGATGGCGGCGTGGTCGACAGCCTGACCATCTGAATTCTGGAGAGACGTTTATTTATGCCAACAGCATCTGCAACCATCGACATCCCGGCCTCGGCCGATCAGGTTTGGCAATTGATCGGCGGCTTCAACACGCTGCCCGATTGGCTGCCGTTTATTCCCAACAGTGAGCTGAGCGACGGCGGCCGCGTACGCACCCTGCAAACCGCTGACGGCGCTGTGGTGATCGAGCGTCTGCAAGCATTCGACAACGCCGCGAAGACTTACAGCTATTCGATCGAACAGGCACCGTTCCCGGCGACTGATTACCTGGCAACGATCAAGGTTGAAGCCCAGGGGCAGGGCGCACGGGTGACGTGGTCGGGGCGCTTCAACGCCAAAGGCGTGAGTGATGAGGAAGTGGTGGCGCTGTTCAGCGGCATCTATCAGGGTGGCCTCGAGGCACTCCGAGCCAATTACCCAACCTGAAGAACACCACGATTCAATGTAGGAGTGAGCCTGCTCGCGATAGCAATCTGTCAGTAACGAATAAGTTGACTGACACACCGCTATCGCGAGCAGGCTCACTCCTACAGGGGTTGCGTTTCAGACTGGGAATCAGGAGTTTTCGATCAGGCTCTGCCGGCAATCCAACACCAGTTTCGCCCCGCCCAGATCACTGCTGCCGACTTCTAGACTGAAGCCATGCAAACTGACAATCGCCGCCACAATCGACAGCCCCAAACCAAAGCCACCTTGCGGTTGTCCACCCTCGGCGCGATAGAAACGCTGGAACACTGCTTCACGCTCAGCCTCGGGAATTCCCGGTCCTGAATCGTGCACCTCAATCCGTGTCTGCCCACCGGCGTTCACGCCACGCAGCATTACCGTGCCGCCCGGGGGGGTGAACTTGATCGAGTTGCTCAGCAGATTCGCCAGCGCCTCGAACAGTAACGCCCGATCACCATTGAGCGGCGGCAGGGTCTCCGGCATGTTTAGCTCGAAACGCAGCTCGCCTTCCTCGGCCAGCGGCAGGTAAAACGCATGCAGTTCTTCCAGCAATTGCACCGGGTCGAGTTCGACGAAACCTGAGCGGCGCTGGCGATCCTCCAGTTCGGAAATCCGCAACAACCCGCGAAACCGTGCCATCAGCGTGTCCGCTTCGGCCAGTACCAGATCCAGTTGCGCCGCTTCCTGCGAGCCTTCGCCGGCCTGTTGCTGCATGCGATACAACTGCGCGCGCAGGCGCGTCAGTGGCGTGCGCAAGTCATGGGCGATGTTGTCGCAGACGCCTTTGACTTCATTCATCAAGCGCTCGATGCGCTCCAGCATGGCGTTGACGATGGCCGCGAGCATGTCCAGTTCATCGCGGCGATTGGACAGCGGCAGGCGATGGGTCAGGTCGCCGGCCACAATTGCCTGGGCGCTGTCCTGAATCGCTCGAATCCGCCGCAACGGTCGGCGCCGCAGCAAATGCCAACCGGCAATCCCCGGCAGAATCGTCAGCGACACACCCCAGAACAACGCATGCAAAATGATCCGCGTGACGGCGAACAGCGAGCCGTTGTCGCGCAGCAACACCAGCCAGCGACCGTCGCGAGTTTGTGTGGCCACCGCGTCGCAGCTGTCATTGGGCAGAGTCGGGTCATCGGAATCGGCGCATTCGGCGAGCATGTGGATCTTGCCGTCCAGCGGCAGGCCTTCGGGGATCTGCTGCAACGCGCCACCGAGGTAAACGCCGTTGGCGTCGAACAGGCCATAGGCGTCGATGCCGCGAATGTCGAAGGTCATGCTGGCGGCGAGGGCGTCTTCCAGTTGTTCGCCGCGAAAGTGCGAAAACAGGTGCTGACGTTGCATCAGCGAGTGTTTGGCGAGGTTGTCGAGGTAGCCGGAGACCTCGTAATACATGACCCCCATGAGGATCGCGCTCCAGGCCACGAACAGCGAACTGTACAGCGCCAGCAAACGGCTGCTGGAGGAGCGCCAGCCGTCAGACGGGTTCGGCAATGACATAACCCGAGCCCCGTACCGTGCGGATCAGCGGCACGTTGCCGGCCGCGTCAATCTTCTTGCGCAGACGGCCGATGTGCACGTCTATCAGGTTGGTGCCAGGGTCGAAGTGATAGCCCCAGACCTCTTCGAAAATCATCATCCGTGAAAGAATCTGGCCGCTGTTGCGCATGAGGAATTCGAGCAGCTTGTATTCGGTCGGCAGCAGCGTCAGTACCTGCTCGGCACGGCGTGCTTCGTGGCTGATCAAATCCAGCTCCAGGTCGGCGACCTGCAGGGTGGTGGCCTGAGTAGCGCCGCTGTTTTGCCGACGCAGCAACACTTCAACCCGCGCGGCCATTTCGTCGGTGGCGAACGGTTTGGTCAGGTAATCATCACCGCCAGCGCGCAAGCCGCGCACGCGCTCATCGACATCGGAGAGGGCGCTGATCATCAGGATCGGCGTGGCCACGCCCATGGTGCGCAACGTGGTGACGATGGCCAGACCATCGAGCTCGGGCAGCATGCGGTCGAGGGTGATCAGGTCGTAGTTGCCGCTCACGGCGCGGTCGAGGCCTTCGCGGCCATTGTCGACCCAGTCGACTTCCAGCCCGTGGCTGCTCAGTTCGGCAACGATTTCCCGAGCGGTCACGGCATCGTCTTCGATGGTCAAGATACGAGTCATAGGCAGGCCTGCTGATCGGTTCAAACGGAATGGCAGCATTTTGCCAAGAAAATCCGCTGACGCTTTAAATTAACTTTCATGTTGTAGCTGTCATTTGCGCGCGTTGGGGATTAATTTGCCGGAACGTTGATATCATCTGGCCATAATTCTCTACAGGAGTTGTCCCGTGCGTATTTCCATTCGCCGTGGCTGGATGCCAATCACCGGTCTGTTGCTGGTGCTGCTCAGCGCCTCGACATGGGCGGCCAACACGCCGTGTTCCGGCAAGAAGGGCGGGATTGATCGCTGTGACGGTGATCTGTTTCTGTGCAATGACGGCTCCATCAGCGGCTCAAAGAAAAGCTGCGCGGTGATGTTTGGCGAACGCCAGCAGGCCCGCCCGCAAAACTTCCTGCAGAGTGACGATGGCTGCGCCTGCGGCAGCGGTTCGTTTTGCACCGGCCCACGCGGTGGCGTGTATTGCCTGACGCCCAGCGGTAACAAGAGCTACAAACGCAAATAACCGCCATTTGTGCCAATGCATAAAACCCGCTGTTATTCCGCAATTGTTGCAATTTGCAAGGTTTGCCGAAGTTCATTCTTTATAACTATCTGAAATTAAAGGGTTTATTTAATTTGTTCGACTGGCACGGTCGCTGCAATTCCTCTGACGACGAGTTGTAACACCATTTTTCATGCCTGGAGCAGAACAACAATGAATAGATCCTCTGATGGGTTTTATCCCGCCGTTGAAGAGTCGAGCAGCGTTTCGGGCGTGTCCTGGGGCGCGATTTTCGCCGGTGCCGCGGCTGCCGCTGCACTGTCGATGATTTTGGTCCTGCTCGGGTTCGGTTTGGGTTTCTCTGCCGTTTCACCGTGGGCCGGAGAGGGCGTGAGCGCCAAGGGCCTGGGCATTTCGACGATTGTCTGGCTGGCGCTGACGCAAATCATCGCTTCCGGCATGGGTGGCTACATCGCCGGTCGCCTGCGGGTGAAGTGGGCGAACATGCACGGTGACGAAGTGTATTTCCGCGACACCGCGCACGGCTTCCTTGCCTGGTGTGTGGCTACATTGGTCACCGCCGTTCTGGTGGTTGGCTCGGTCAGCAGTGTCATCAGTGGTGGTGTGCAGGCCGGTGCCAGCGTGGCCGGCGGCGCAGCCAGTGCCATGACTCAAGCGGCCGGTACTGCTGCGGCGAATACCGACAGCAACCAGTACGGTTACTACATCGACAGCCTGTTCCGCGATGACCGTCCAGCCTCCGTCAGCGATGACGCAGCCCATGGCGCCGTGGCCCGGATCTTCGCGCAAAGCCTGGCCAACGGTCAGCTGAGTGCCGAAGACCGTACCTACCTCGCGCAACTGGTCGCGCAACGCACCAACCTGACTCAGGCCGATGCCGAGCGTCGCGTTGACGAGATTTATGCGCGCACTCAGAAAGCCCTTGCCGACGCCAAAGTCAAAGCGCAACAAGCCGCCGAAACCGCTGCGAAAGTCGCTGCCTGGACTTCGCTGTGGATGTTCATCTCGCTGTTGGCCGGTGCCTTCTTCGCCAGCCTCGCGGCCACCTTCGGCGGTCGGCGTCGGGATGCCGTCGAGTACGTTGAAGTCGACACCTACACCACGACTACTCCAGTCCGTTAAACAAGGAGCATCACCATGCGCTCACTACTGCTGTTTTTCCTCGGCGTGCCAATCCCGATCATCATTCTGATCGCCCTGTTCGTGCACTGATTGCTCTATTGAGGCGCATGCCTCGGCCGCTTCCACCTTCGGGTGGAAGCGGCTTTTTGCTTTCTGGCGATCAACAAGGGGAGAATCCGCGTCGGCAACGGGGCGGCCGTTGCGCGCACGTTTAAGGATGAATAAGTTGGACAAGCAAGCAATCAAACGAAAAGTCGTAGAAATGCTCGATAGCGGGCATTCCAGGACCGAAACCTTCAAGGCGCTTTCGGGTGGCAAGGTCAAGGATCGAGTGCTGGCGGCCTGGATCGGGGCGCATCCGGATCCCGCCCTGAGAAAACGACACGCCGTTAAAGTCAACATACTGGTCGCGCTGATGGGTATCTGGGGACTTCTCGGGGGGATAGCCGGGCTTCTTCAAATCAATGACGGCGGCATCGCTATGGCATTGACCATGGTGGTAATTATTGGCGTGATTCCGCTCTTGTTTGCGTGGGGCTTTTACAAGGGCATCGCGGTGGTTTACACAATCTATGTCACCTTCACGATCAGCCAGATTCCTCGTGAATTTTACGGATTCAGTGAAGAGCCCGTGTCGACTCTGCTCGGCGTGGCGTTCATTCTGGCGATGGTGTTCTACGCCGCCTGGGTCAAATGGCTGTTGTTCCCGGACCTAGCTCTGGTCGGCGCAAGGAAGATCAAAGGGCAGTTCGTCTTCTCCAACTGATCGTTGGACAATCCAATCGTTTTCACTGGCCTGGATCAATATTTCGTCGGGCGAGATCGCCTAACGTAAATGATCCCGGCCTTTGCTGAGGTATGAACTACAGTGCTTCACGCGCACCTTGTTGCGCTGACGGAGTAGCTGCGTCGACGCCCCTCACAGCCACAATAAACGCGTCGACACGCTGTAGTGCAGCAAGGAGCTGACACCACCTCAACCGAACTTTCACGGATGAACATTGCAATGCACTGCCAAGAAAGAACTTTCGATATCCAGCCGTTGGCGCAGGCGGACATGACCGTCCACATCAACGGTCAAGCGGTCACCGCCGCCATCGGCGAAACCGTACTCAGCGTTATCCAGTCCCTCGGCGTTCGCCAGATTGCCCGCAACGATCACAACCAGATTACCGGCGCCTATTGCGGCATGGGCGTCTGTCAGTGCTGCCTGGTGAAAATCAATGGCCGGCACAAACGCCGAGCCTGTCAGACCGTCGTGCGTGACGGCATGCACATCGAAACCCAGGTCAATCGCATCACCCCGCAAGAGGGGGTCGTATGAGCCAGCAACCGGTCATTGTCGGCGGCGGCCCGGCGGGGATGGCGGCGGCCATTGAACTGGCGCGCCACGGTGTGCGCTGCACCCTGCTTGAAGAAGCTTCGCGCCTTGGCGGTGTGGTCTATCGCGGGCCTTTACGCGACGGCGTGCAGCTGGATTATCTCGGTCCGCGTTACTCCGAAGCGCTGGGCAAACTGCACGGTGATTTTCAGGAGCAGGCCGGGTTGATCGATGTGCGCCTCAACCATCGCGTGGTCGGCGCCGAAGGCACTCGTGCGCTGGTGGCGCTCGATGGCGACGAGCAATTGCACGAGATCGAGTATCCGCAATTGCTTCTGGCTGCCGGCTGCCATGAGCGCAGCGTGCCGTTTCCGGGCTGGACCTTGCCGGGGGTAATCATGCTCGGCGGCCTGCAACTGCAGATCAAAAGCGGCGTGGTCAAGCCGCAAGGGCCGGTGATCATCGCCGGTACCGGGCCGTTGTTGCCGCTGGTGGCGACGCAGTTGCATGCCTCGGGCGTCAGCGTTGCGGGCGTGTATGAGGCTTGCGCGTTCGGCAAGATTGCCCGGGAAAGTCTGGCGCTGCTGAACAAGCCGCAACTGTTCCTCGATGGCTTGAGCATGCTCGCCTACCTGAAACTGCATGGCATCCCGATGAACTACGGCTGGGGCGTGGTCGAAGCCCACGGCGAGGGCGAGCTGAAAAGCGTCAGCGTCGCGCCGTACTCGGCCACGTGGGAACCGGACATGAGCCGCGTCGAGCGCTTCGAAGCCAAGACCCTGGCGGTCGGTTACGGCTTTATTCCGCGCACCCAACTGAGCCAGCAGATGGGCCTGGATCATGGCTTCAGCGACGACGGTTACCTGCGCGCCAACACGAATATCTGGCAGCAAAGCAACGAACCCCACGTGCATCTGGCCGGCGACATGGGCGGGATTCGCGGCGGTGAAGCGGCGATGCTCGCCGGCAAGATCGCCGCAACGTCGATTCTGCTGCAACGCGGCGTGCTCGAAGAAGAGCTGGCGCGGGTGCGTCGTGACCGTTACTTGAGCAAACTCAAAGCCATCGTGCGTTTCCGCGCGGCGGTGGATCGCTACACCGAACGCGGCGTCGGCCAGACCGCATTGCCCGCCGCCGACACGGTCATTTGCCGCTGCGAACACGCGACCCGCGCCGACATCGACCTGGCGCTGGAGCAGGGCGTGCAGGACATCGCCAGCCTGAAAATGCGCACCCGCGTGAGCATGGGCGATTGTCAGGGGCGCATGTGTGTCGGCTACTGCAGCGACCGCTTGCGCCAGGCCACCGGTCGCAAGGATGTCGGTTGGCTGCGCCCGCGTTTCCCGATCGATCCGATTCCTTTTTCCGCGTTTCAGTCTGGCGGCACGGAGGCCACTGCCCATGAGTAAGTTCTATGACGTGATCATTGCTGGCGGCGGCGTGATCGGGGCGTCCTGCGCCTATCAATTGTCCAAGCGCAAAAACCTCAAAGTGGCGCTGATTGATGCCAAGCGTCCGGGCAACGCCACCCGGGCTTCGGCCGGTGGCTTGTGGGCGATCGGTGAGTCGGTCGGCCTCGGTTGCGGGGTGATTTTCTTCCGCATGATGTCGGCCAACCGCAAGCGCGAAACCCAGGGCGCGGCGGTGGCCGTGGACGCGAGCACGCCGCACATTCTGCCGGAGTCGTTCTTCGATTTTGCCTTGCAGTCCAACGCGCTGTACCCAGCGCTGCATCGCGAGCTGAAAGACAACCACGGGATGGATTTCAAGTTCGAAAAAACCGGGTTGAAGTTCGTTATCTATGACGATGAAGACCGGCTCTACGCCGAGCATATCGTCGGCTGCATTCCGCACTTGGCCGATCAGGTCCGTTGGCTCGATCAGGCTGCGCTGCGCGAGTCAGAACCGAGTGTCAGCCACGAAGCACGCGGGGCGCTGGAGTTTCTCTGCGACCACCAGGTCAGCCCGTTCCGCCTCGCCGATGCCTACATGGAAGGCGCGCGGCAGAATGGCGTCGACATCTTCGTCAACACTAACGTCACCGGCGTGTTGCATCACGGCAGCCGAGTGACCGGGGTGCAGACGTCGGAGGAGGGCGTGTTCCACTGCAAGACGTTGATCAACGCCGGCGGTGCCTGGGCCGCAGATCTGAGCGAGTGGGCGACGGGTATTCGCATCCCGGTGAAACCGGTGAAGGGCCAGATTCTGCTGACCGAGCGCATGCCGAAGATCCTCAACGGCTGCCTGACCACCAGCGACTGCTACGTGGCGCAGAAAGACAACGGCGAGATCCTGATTGGCAGCACCACCGAAGACAAAGGCTTCGACGTCACCACCACCTACCCGGAAATCGCCGGGCTGGTGCAGGGCGCGGTACGTTGTTTGCCGGAGCTGAAAGACGTCAACCTCAAGCGTACTTGGGCGGGGTTGCGTCCGGGTTCGCCGGATGAGTTGCCGATTCTCGGGCCGATGCGCGGGGTGGAGGGTTATCTGAATGCCTGCGGTCATTTCCGTACCGGGATTCTGACCTCGGCGATTACCGGCGTGCTGCTGGATAAACTGGTGAATGACGAACCGCTGCCGCTGGACATCACGCCGTTTCTGGCGGACCGGTTTGCAGTGGCGCCGGCCAAACAGGAGCGCGCGCTAGAGCCTGCTTGACTCAAATCCCCTGTGGGAGCGAGCCTGCTCGCGAAAGCGGTGTGTCAGTCAACATCTCAGTGACTGACAGACTGCATTCGCGAGCAGGCTCGCTCCCACATGGGGTTCTGGGTGTGGCTCAGGTGTTGCGTGATTCCTCTTCCAGTTGGTCGGATTCAAACAACCGCGCCAGCTCCGCCCGGGCTTCCTGGGCGGTTTGCAGGACTTTGGCCGCGTCGTCGTAAATCGCGTGTTGCGCCTCCAGCACCTGTTCGTCGTGATGCTTGAAGCGCTTGATCCGCGCATCGGCCTGGGCCTGGGTCAAACCGAGGCCGACCAGCGTGCGCCGGCTCATCTCCAGACTCGAATAGTAGGTCTCACGAATCGCCTCCGCGCCAACATCGACCAAGCGGTGCACATGCTGACGGTTACGCGCCCGGGCGATGATTTTCATGTGCGGATACAGCTTGCGCACCACCTCGGCGGTCTTGATGTTGGTCTCCGGATCGTCGGTGGCAATCACGAAATACTCCGCCTCGCCGGCCTTGGCCGCATTGAGGATTTCCGCGCGCATCGGGTCGCCATAGAACACCGGCACACCACCGAAACTGCGCGACAGCTCAATGGTTTCCACCGAGGTGTCCAGCGCGACGAACTTGATGTTCTGCGCCCGCAGGATCCGCGCCACGATCTGGCCCATCCGGCCCATGCCGGCGATCACCACACGCGGGGTGTCAGTGTCGATCTGACGGAATTTCTCCGGCACTTCCACCGGTTGCACTTTCGGGCTGACCAGCCGCGCGCAGATCAACAGCAACAACGGCGTCACCGCCATCGACAGGGTGATGGTCAGCACCAGCAGGTCATACAGCCGTGGCTCAAACAGACCCTGATCGCGACCGATCTTGAACACCACAAAGGCAAATTCACCACCCGCCGCCAAAACGATGCCGAGGCGAATCGCACTGACCTTGTTCAAGCCGCCGGCCAAACGCCCAACGACGAACAGCAACGGTAATTTCAGACCGATCAGCAACAGCGTCAGCCCCAACACAGTGATCGGCGCACTCAGCAGCAAGCCGAGGTTGGCGCCCATGCCGACGCTGATGAAAAACAGCCCGAGCAGCAGGCCTTTGAACGGCTCGATCTGCGCTTCCAGTTCATGGCGATATTCCGAATCCGCCAACAGCAGGCCAGCGAGAAACGCGCCCAGCGCCATCGACACACCGACCAGATCCATCAGCCACGCGGTGCCAATCACCACCAGCAACGCCGTGGCCGTCGACACTTCCGGCAGGCCGGTTTTCGCCACCACGCGAAACACCGGACGCAGCAGATAACGTCCACCGACCACCACCACGGCGATGCCGCCGAGCACTTGCAAGGCGTGATTCAGACTCTCGGCGTTGCTGGTGTCGTGCGCGCCGCCGGCGAGCATCGGCACCAGGGCGATCAACGGGATCGCGGCGATGTCCTGGAACAGCAGAATCGCAAATGCGAGACGACCATGAGGGCTGGTCAGCTCTTTGCGCTCGGCCAGACTTTGCAAGCCGAATGCCGTTGAGGACAGCGCCAGACCGAGGCCGAGCACAATCGCACTGTTCAGCGGTTGGCCAAACACCGATAAGGCCAGCACGCCAATCACCGATGCGGTCAACAGCACCTGCGCCAGCCCGACGCCGAACACCGATTTGCGCATCACCCACAAACGTCGTGGCGACAGCTCAAGGCCGATGATGAACAGCAGCAACACCACACCGAGTTCGGAAATGTGCGCGACGCTTTGCGGGTTGCCGATCAGGCCCAAAACCGACGGGCCGATGATCACCCCGGCAAACAGGTAACCGAGCACGGCACCCAGTTGCAGACGTTTGGCCAAAGGCACGGTGAGCACGGCCGCGAACAGAAAGACGACGGCGGCTTGCAACAGATTGCCTTCATGGGGCATGGGGGGTTACTCCTGACAACGGTACGGCGGGGGTGACAAGGATAAGGGCTACAGCGACTTTTCATCCACCGAAGATCCCCTGTAGGAGCTGTCGAGTGCAACGAGGCTGCGATCTTTTGATCTTGCTTTTGCCTCCAAAGAATCAAGATCAAAAGATCGCAGCCTGCGGCAGCTCCTACAGGGGATCTTCATGTGCTCTGTAATAATTTGCATCAATTGGTTACATTTATAACCTCTGCAAATCAATCCTCCGAGTCCCGCCATGGCCATCAACTTCGACCTCAACGACCTGCAAGCTTTTCGCGCCGTGGTCGAGCAGGGCAGTTTCCGCAAGGCCGCCGACACCGTGCGCCTGTCGCAACCGGCCTTGAGCCGGCGTATCGAAAAGCTTGAGGATGCCCTCGGCGTGAAACTGTTCGAACGCACTACGCGCAAGGTCAGCCTGACCCAGGCCGGGCGTGGTTTCATGCCCAGCGTCGAGCGATTGCTGGACGATCTTGACGTGGCGTTGCTGGGTATCAGCGAAGTCGCTTCGACGCGTCTGGGGCATGTCACTGTCGCCTGTGTGCCCTCGGCGGCGTACTACTTCATGCCCCGCGTGGTCGCGCGTTATCACCAGCAATTTCCGCGGATCAAAGTCAAAGTGCTCGACTCCAGCGCGCACGATGTCTTGAGTGCGGTGGTCAATGGCGAGGCGGATTTTGGCTTGAGTTTTCTCGGCACGCAGGATGCCAAAGTCGAGTTCGAACCGCTTGTGCAGGAGTGCTACGTCGTCGCTTGTCGCCGCGATCACCCGCTGGCGGGGCGCAGCAGCGTGAGCTGGGACGAGTTCTATCGGCAGGATTACATCTCGCTGGACAAGACCTCCGGCAATCGCTTTCTGCTCGATCAGGCGTTGAGCAGCGTGGCGCCGCAGCGCCCGAGCATCTGCGAAACCCGGCATGTGACGACGATGATCGGTCTGGTGGAGGCGGGGTTGGGCGTGGCGGCGGTGCCGCTGATGGCGATGCCGGGGCCGGATCATCCGATCCTGACGCGGGTGCCGCTGACCGATCCGCAAGTGATGCGCAGTGTCGGCATCATCAAGCGCCGGGGTCGGACGTTGACCCCGGCGGCCCTGGAACTGGAGCGGCTGGTGGTGGAAATGAAGGTCCAGCCGCCTACGATCAGCGCTTGACCGAGTCCAGTCCGGTGGCCTGCACATCAGCTTGCGCGGCAGGTGCGGCGAGGTAAGCGAGCAGCGCTTTGGCCTCTTCTGGATGCTGCGCGCCGACCGGAATCCCGGCGGCAAAACGCGTCACCGACTGCACCGATTCCGGAATCTTTGCTACGAAACTCACGCCCGGCACTGGCAGCAATTCGCTGACCTGCTGGAAGCCCAGTTGATAGTCGCTGGTAGCAACTACCGAACCCACGGGGACTTTCGGAATCATTTTGGACTTCGGTTTCAACTGCTCTTCGATGCCCAGTTTCTTGAACAATTGCTGCTCGATGTATACGCCGCTGGCGCTGTCGGAGTAGGCCACTGACTGCGCGTCGAGCAAGGTTTTCTTCAGGCCGTCGACGCTGCTGATGTCCGGTTTCGGCGCGCCTTCGCGCACCACCAGGCCGATCCGCGAATCCGCCAGTTCCACGCGTGAGGCCGGGTCGACCTTGCCTTGCTTGATCAGGTCATCGAGGGCGTAGCCGACCATGATCACCACGTCGGCGTGTTCACCGCGCGCGAGGCGATTGGGGATCGCCTCGGGGGCTTTGCCCATCGACGGGCCGAGGCTGGTGGTCAGGGTGTTGCCGCTGGCGGCGGCGAATTTCGGCCCGAGGATTTTGTAGGCGGCGGTGAAGCCGCCGGAGGTCATCACGCTCAATTCTTCGGCCTGGGCCGCGAGGTTGAACGCGAGACCGGCGAGCAGGGCGGTGACAGTGAACAGTTTTTTCATGGCGAGTTTTCCTCAGGCCGCGACAGGTTGCAGACGACCACCGGCACGGCGGTACAGATAAAGGGTGGCGCACAAGGCACACAGCGCACCGATGCTCATCCAGTAACCCGGTGCGGCTTTGTCGCCGGTGTACTGGATCAGGAAGGTCGACATCGCCGGGGTGAAGCCACCGAAAATCGCAGTGGCCAGGCTGTAGGCGAGGGAGAAACCGGCAACCCGCACTTCAACCGGCATGATCTCGGTGAGCGCCGGAATCATCGCGCCGTTGTACAAGCCGTAGATAAACGATAGCCACAACAGCGACAGCAACATGTGGCTAAAGCTTGGCGCCTGCACCAGGTACGACAGCGCCGGATAAGTCGTGGCCAAAGCCAGCAGCGACATGGCGATCAGCACCGGACGCCGGCCGATACGGTCGGACAACAGGCCGCCAATCGGCAGCCAGAAGAAGTTCGACACACCGACCAGCAGGGTCACCAGCAGTGCATCGGAGGTGCTCAGGTGCAGCACGGTTTTGCCGAAGGTCGGCGCGTACACGGTGATCAGGTAGAACGCGGTGGTGGTCAGCGCGACCATCAACATGCCGCCGAGTACCACACCCCAGTTCTGGCCGAGGGTGCGGAACACTTCGCCCATGCTCGGGCGGTGTTTGCGGGCGGCGAACTCTTCGGTTTCCGCCAGGTTACGGCGCAGGAAAAAGATGAACGGCACGATCATGCAACCGACGAAAAACGGAATCCGCCAGCCCCAATCGGCCACCACATCCGGCGCCATCCATGCGTTCAAGGCGTAGCCCAATGCGGCGGCGACAATGATCGCCACTTGCTGACTGGCCGACTGCCAAGCGGTGAAGAACCCTTTACGACCCGGCGTGGCGATCTCGGCGAGATACACCGACACACCGCCCAATTCCGCACCGGCCGAGAAGCCTTGCAGCAAGCGCCCGATCAACACCAGTGCGGGTGCAAACAGGCCGATGCTTTCGTAACCGGGCACCAGCACAATCAAGATCGTGCCGCTGGCCATGATCGACAGTGTGACGATCAACCCTTTGCGCCGACCGACATCATCGATGTACGCACCGAGCACGATGGCGCCCAGCGGACGCATCAAAAAGCCTGCGCCGAATACTGCAAAGGTCATCATCAGGGAGGCGAACTCACTGCTCGCCGGGAAGAACACTGCCGCGATCTGCGTGGCATAGAAGCCGAACAGGAAGAAATCGAACTGTTCGAGGAAGTTGCCCGAGGTCACCCGGAAAATGGCGCCGGCCCGCGAGCCGCTGTGTGGGATTGAGGCTGTCATAGAAAAGTACTCCACCGCTTTTATGACGTGCGCGACGGGAGGGCGGCGCACGGTTTTTATTAAGGCGGATGGTGGCGCAGATGTAACAATCTGTTAATTGCATTGTTGGCATGGATTGATGTGCAAAGTGGATCAATCCCTCTAAGCTGATACCGCAGACCATTGTGGGAGCGAGCCTGCTCGCGAAAGCGGTGGTCCAAGCAAAGAAGATCTCGAATGTGCCAACCCCTTCGCGAGCAGGCCCGCTCCCAGGGGTTTTCGTGGCAACTGAAAATTCTGCTTACACCACGGAATCTGTCGGCCTGCGCCTGCTCGCGATAGCGGACCAACTGACAACTACAATCCTCCAGCCAGCCCCGGCAAAAAAACAAGGAATGATTCCCGACCCCGGCAGTCCGAGTTCAGGTATCACACACCACTGGAGGTTCACCGATGAACAGCAAAACCCTAATCGCCAGCCTGGCCCTCGTCGCCGGCATTGCCGGGATCAGCCCACTTGTTCAAGCGGCGCAAACCTCAAATGAACAGGCCGTTCAATCCCCGACCAGCGACCGCGAATTGAAAGTCAACGACCGTGCGCCTGAAATGTATCAGCGCAAGGACAAGGCCCTGCAAAACTGGAAAGCCAAAGGCCTGAAAGCACCGATCGAGCAGGCCCAATGGGTGCAGATCAACGACAAGTACGTGATGGTGATGATCACCAACGGTACGATTGTGGAGATGCAACCGGTCGAGCGTTAAACCCCCGGTAATAATCGACCATGGATGGTTGATTGCAATCGAGCGCCGTTCGGGTAAAACCCGTGGGGCGTTTCGAGTGAAGGGAAGTCAGGAGTAACAGGTTGGAAAAGAAACCGCTGTATCGCAAAGAAAACACAACTGCCCACAACGTCTGGCGCAACAACCCCGGTGGCCATTACCGGTCTCAACGAAACACCAAAGCGGAACGTCGCAGCGAGGCCACGCGTGGGTCCATGCACGGAATCAAACACCACGGCTATGACTACACGCCGTTGTTTCGTTTTCTGTTATCCCGCGTCGGCGGTCATTGGGACGAGATTTTCAGCGAAGCGGTGTCACGCCTTGATCGGCCAGAACCGGTTTTCTGGATGGTTGCCATCCACGAAGACGATCGCAAGGACATTGTGCGACTGGGCGAGTCGGCCTACTTCAACGGCTTGTTCGTCGATGAGCAAAAGCGACTGCAAATCGTCAACCCGCAGTTGAGTGCCGAAGACATGAAGCCGCATTGCCGGTGTTGCACGCATACCTTCAATGGCGTTCCGTTTGGCCTGCCTGCGGACTGATCGAGCACTCGACCCGAACCTGATTCATCACCTGCCTACCCCCCAACCGATACTGATTATTGCCACTGCGCTTGGCCTCATACATCGCCAGATCGGCGACGTGCAGCAACCGATCCATAGCCGTCGCATGATCCGGAAACACCGCCACCCCAAGGCTGGTACCGATGTGGCGCTGGTCGTTGCCGATGCTGATCGGTGGCGACAGTTCGATGAAGATTTTCTGGCAGATGCTGCGCGCTTCGTCCTGTAGGTCGAGGACCGGGGCCAGGCCTTGCAGGATCACCACGAACTCATCGCCGCCAATGCGCGCGACGGTGTCGGTGGCGCGCAGGATGCGTTTCAGCCGCGTGGCCATGGTGACCAGCACGCGGTCGCCGGCGGCATGGCCGTAGCGGTCGTTGATGGTTTTGAAACCGTTGAGGTCGACGAACACCAGTGCGACGCGGGTCTCGGTCTGCCGGGCGTGATCCAGTGCTTCGGACAAACGTTGTTCCAGCACCAGGCGATTGGGCAGGCCGGTCAGCGGATCGAAATGGGCGAGGTGTTGCAGGTAGCTGGCCGAGGCTTTTTCTTCGGTGATGTCGCGCACCACGCCCATCATCTTGACCACCGCGTCGTGGTCGTTGCGCACCACGTTGCCGGTTTCCCGCAACCAGCGAATCGTGCCGTCGGGCCACACTACGCGGTATTCCTCATCGTGGTTTTCGCCGGTTTCGAGGCAACGCAGTTCGCCTTCGCGCACCTTGGTGCGGTCATCGGGATGGACACAAGAACAGAACAAAGCATAGGACGGCGTGATCTCGCCGATCTTGAAGCCGAACATGCCGTAGATCGCATCCGACCAGTACAGCCGATCCGTGTCGACTTCCCAATCCCAGGTGCCGATGCGCGCAAAGTACTGGCTGCGCTTGAAGCGCTCGACGTCGCCGTCCTGATGAATGTGCTGGCCGTCGGCGGCCCGCCTCAGCAGATCACGATACTGCGCGAGCTGCTTGCGCAAATCGCGTTCGCGCCACAGCAGCAGGGCTATGATGGCGAGCAAGATCGCGCCCACGGCAAGGCTGATCCAGAACAGAGTCATTCGGGCTTTGCCTGCATGGCGGATCGATCCGTGGAGTAGTGGCGGTTGGCTATGTTAATGCTTCAATACTCGGTTCGGATACCACGTTTATCGTTGCTTGCAGGTTGCCAATCACCGGCATTTCTGGGAAAACGGCGGCCGGCTGAACAATAGAGTGAATGTTATGAATGATGAACTGCAGGTAATCGATCTTCAGGTCGGCGAAGGCAAAGCCGCCGTCAAAGGCGCGCTGATCACCACCCAATATAGGGGTTGGCTGGAAGACGGCAGCGAGTTCGATTCTTCCTACAGCCGTGGCAAACCTTTTCAGTGTGTGATTGGCACGGGGCGGGTGATCAAGGGTTGGGATCAGGGCTTGATGGGCATGCAGGTGGGGGGCAAGCGCAAATTGCTGGTGCCGGCGCATTTGGGCTATGGCGAGCGGACGATGGGCAAGATCCCGCCGAATTCGAATCTAGTGTTTGAGATTGAGTTGTTGGAAGTGTTGACGCGGGAGGATTGAGGTAACGGGAATGTAGCCCGCGAAGAAAGATGCCTGCGCGGGCTTTTCTTTTGTTACTCAGGTCTTGAAGCCCGGCAGTCCATTTGCATGACAATATTCACCTACAGTACGTGTTACGCCATCTGCTGAATCATCCTCCTCAGCCTCTGGATAGAACAGTAAGTCGCTACCAGATGGATGGGGGACAATCTTGTTGAAGTGATCGACAAGTTCACCTCGTTCATCCTCGGTTTTTGCGTCTTCAATCGCCTGAATCAAAGCCTTGAACTCTTGTTCGGTGTAGTCAGCTAGATTGTTTTTCAATTCCATTACTGAACTCCCGTGTGAATGTGGATCCCCGCCATCACACAGCCTCCCAGAAGTTGGGATCAGTCACGCTTAAATCCCGGCAAACTATTGGCAGATCGCCACTCTTCAACTATTTTCGCTACTCCTTTAGGGGAGTTATCTGCTTCTGGATAGTAGATTAGGTCTGACCCTGCTGGGTGTTCACTGATTTTCTTGAAGTGCAAGAGGAGTAGATCAGCACGATCATCCGTTTCAGCTTCGTCTTCCCGTGCTAGCTCTTCCAGCAGTTCGATGAACTCAGCCTCGGTGTAGTCGGAAAAACTGCTTTTCGATAGTGTGTCGGTCATGTCTGACCTATTCGTTCCGATGAAGGTCAATATGGTTTCTTGGCGTGTTCACTCTTATGTTATCGACGTCGTAGACGCCCCCACCTTCTGAGACTTTTTCGAGACGGTGTAACTCGTAAGATAGCCTGCCTCCGACGCGTTGGGCTTTTCGCACACGCGGGGCTTTACCCCTTCAAGGTGCCATCTGCCTGCTGTTCGATGTGTTTCTCGTCCGTTGAGTGCTAGTTCCCGTACAGGCTTGAGTCTTGAGGCTGAATTCGAAGCTCAGTATGCAGCGGAGCGGGATCAGAAGCTGTTAGCTTCCTTGAAGGTAAGGTGCAGGAGCTGGATACATAGCTTAAGGTTGCACAAGGGGCTGTGCGGGATCAGAAGACCAAGATGGGCCTGATAGATCCGTCGATCAACGAGTAGCTTGTGCCGTGAGCCAAAGCCCGCCATGAGCGTAATGCTGTTCACTTAAGCCGCAGACCGAAAGCTTTTGATCTTTGGTACTGAGGCGAAGCCCAAGAAAAACGGCGCTTTCCCATTTTGGGGTAAGCGCCGTTTTTCCTTAAGTGAACAGCATTGCGCCATGAGCGGGCTTTTCTGTTTTTGTCAGACCTTGAAGCCCTGTAGGCCTTTAGCAGCACGCCATTCCTTCACCGTTTGCGTGATGCCAGCCGCTGAGTCATCCGCGCCGTCTTCTGGGTAGAAGATCAAGTCGGAACCAGCCGGGTGCTCGCTCACCTCCTCAAAGTGGAATACCAATTCATCTACTTCGGGTTCTGTACCATCGTGGTCAATGATGCGCTGTAGTAGGGCTACGAACTCGCTTTCGGTGTATTCACTGAATGTGGTTTTCATGATTTTTGCCGGTCTTCCCTATGAATTTCAACGTGACGTTTTGGCGTGGCTACGGAGAGGTTATCAACATCGTAGACAGCGCCGCCGTGTTGAATGTGTTCTATATGGTGAATCTCGTAGCGAGCGTTCTTGCCGTTGCGTTCTGCTTTTGGAACGAACGGAGAATTACCCTTGGATAGCCAGCCTTGGTTGGTTGGTTTGAATTGAGCATAAAGTTCTGGATCGTTGGCTACGGCAGTCCAGAGTGCAGCCCTGAAATCATCGAAGCTCTTAAATTTCTGGCCCCGCAACTGGTCAGCAATTCTTGTAGGTATGGGCGCTCCGAGTCCTGTGCCAGCTCCAGCAAGCCAGATGCCCGATACATCCTGTCCTTTGCCTGTCACAACACCAGGTGAGTAGCGAGCACTGATAACGATGTACAGCGGCTGAATGCCAGAGTCAGCCGGGAATACCAGAATGAAGTCTTTGTACTCGGGCGGGTAGATCGGGTTGACGATGATGCTATCCGCTTTTTCGGACGGCGGATAAATCCAGATCTGCGGGGCTTGAGGTGCAGCCTCTAACGGTGGGATTTCTGAAGTGCTGGACGGGTCAACGGCTGGTGTCCAGATCAGGGTTACACCATTGCCAAAGTCTGCAACCTGCTGAGAGCCTTGCTCAACGAATTGCACCACCGGAATCATCTCCCAGTCAGTGCGGTTCTGGGTGTTGTACCCATACCCCTTCAGAGTGCCATTTGCCTGCTGTTCGATGTGAATCCGAAGCCGTGTGCGACCTTGCTTAAGGGATTGAAGCTGTTCTTCTGTGTACAGGCTGCTATCGCCCAGACTGGAAGGCCACAGCAACGCGACAAAGCCAGCTAACGCACCAGCAGCAACACCAGTAGTCATCACTCCACCTGTGGCTGCGGTAGTACCTACACCCGTTGCAGCACTACCACCAGCAACAGCGGCACTCGCAGTGCACAGGCCACCACATGACGCGCCAGCAGTTGCGGCCGCCCCACCTAACAGGAGAGTTCCAAGCGTTGCCGGTATTGCACCGCTTACCTTCTTGAGGGGGATGTTTCCCTGTGCGTCCGTCTCTCGGCCACCTAGGATGGTAAGTTCGCCAAAGTTACCGACCTTCTCGACGGGGATAAATCCGGCTGGCGTCTTGTGATCAATCACGCCGTCTGGAAGGTCACAACTCTTGGCAAATACACAGCCGATTGTGTTGGGCTTGGTGTCCTTTTTGGAAGGGAGGTCTTTGTATTCAGCCCAGCGTTGTGCATGGGTATCAACAGGTTCAACGCCGCTATAGCGGTAGTTCTTTGGCGGGTTGGGTACATAACCGCTCATGAATCATCCTTGTTCGTCCTTGGGGTTCCAGTCTCTAACTGGGCAGTAGCTCTTTGGGAGCTAAGGTCTCAAATGCTGTGCCGAAAACTCCCTGTATTCCATGTCGTTTTCTAACGGGGGGCGAAGGATAAAGGGTTCTGGAGGGGCTTTGAATGGTGGCTCCGGGCTATCTTCACCATTATGAATCAATGATTTTTTGAATTTCGAAGATGACTGAAGCTTCCTTGGGAGATCAGGTGAATACGTCTATGTCGTCGAGCGTGTCTTCAATGATCCCTTGCAGCGAAGCATGGGTTCGCTTGGCTGATTCGAGTACCGCAATGACTGTCTCAGTATCCACCTCGCCATGTCGGCGAGCGATGTGCCCGAGTGCAGTAGCCGCAGCGGCCACAATTGTTTCGGTTTTGCTGGTGAGGTATTTCAGGCAGATGTCCTGAGCCCAGTTTCGATCGGTTTCATTCAAGCCTATGGAAACGAGAGCGGTGCTTACGTCTGCATCCGTGCCGCTGGCAAAAAATCTTGTGGCCTCGTCATAGCTTATGGATGGATCTTGATAGATGAGGCTCATTGGCGAAGTTAACCCCTGATACCGATAAAAAGATCGAGTTCCGACGGCAGTTTCTCGTTAATCGCCATGCCGATTTTTTGAGCTTGATCGAGTGTCAGCAGCCATTCGCCGTCAGGACTTTCATCAAGGCTTTCCAACCCATTGCAGCCAAGACTGCCGGTTCAAATTTCGCCCCAACTGTAAGTTCGTATTTTAAGGTGTCGTCTTCGTCGTCACCTTTTGAGAAACCGCTAATCCATACAAACATCTTTAGCTTCCTGTCTGCCTCATCCATCGAAGTGGCTGGTCTTACGGGGGAGTTCTCTCGTGAAAGCGTGCGCCTCAACTTGGCCAGCAGGCGCATATTGGCGGCATCCTGCGGAGTGTCTTCCAGTGCATCCCAGACACAAGAGAAGCTTTGGAATCGGGGGGGATGTTCCTTCATGGTTTAAGCCTTCCTGGGTTTTCGCTTTCAGATATTCGTCTGCAGAAAGAAAGCCATCGCGAGCAGGCTCGCTCCTACATTGGGACGGCGGTGTACTCGAATGCCGCGAGTAACCGCGAACACCTGTGGGAGCGAGCCTGCTCGCGAAGAGCGATCACGCGGTCAATCAGGCTGCGTGCGCCATTTCGGCCAGTGTGTCGGCCACGGTTCTTTGCAGTGAGGGGAACCGGCGTGTCACGCGGCGCAGTGCGGGTAGCACGGCGTCGATTTCCAGTTCATCGAGTTGGGCGAGGGCGGTGACGGCGGAGGCGACGATGGTTTCGCGTTCGCTTTCGATGAGCACCAGGCAGGCGTTCTGTGCCCAGCGTCCGTCCCGCTCGTTGAAGCCCATGGCCACCAGTGCCGCGACGACTTGTGCATCTGTTTTGTTGGACATGGTTATTGCCTCAGCGCGGGGTCGATTTTGTCGAGGGCGCGGTTGACCGCGAGTTCACCGAGCATGACCACTTGCTGGATGCCGAGCACGGTGTTGCGGTAGGGCGAGTCGAGCAGGGCGGCAAAGTCGCTGAGCATGATGCTGGCCGAGGCCATGGATTCGCAGGCGTGGGCCATGAGGTCTTCGGCGCCTGTGTTGGGGTCGACGAGGAACATGGTGCTGGGTCTGCGTGGTGGCGCTGGGGGTGTGGGTTTCAGGTAATGATCGAGGGCGCGCTCGGCGGCTTCGTGGAGTTTTCTGGAGCCCGGTGTGGAATAGGGGGACGTTGGATTTGGATCGATTTCCGCGTCTGTTTCGGGCGGATTTGGAGTAATTTTGAACATATGCTAGGAAACCTCAATGAGGCTGACACCGTTTGCGACTAAACATTGGGTGGCAGCTATACGCAGGTTAGTCGACCGGCCTCCTAGCTAAACCGGCGCGCTCGAAAGCGCCCTGCGCATAGCCGCCATTGAGTGCAGGCATGGAAATGCCAGACTGAATAACAGCTTGCTAGCTAGAGATGACACCGAGCGACTAAACCCGATCACTGAACATTCAGTGACGCGAACCAAGTTACCGGCAGCCCCCAAGCCGCACAAGCCGGCGGATTCTGGCGTAGTTGTAGGCAAAGGCGCAAGGCGCTGTAGCCTCGTGGCTGATGTCTAAATGATGCTGCGTTTTACCGGGCGCCTTCTCGAGCAGGCTCGCTCCCACAGAGGAATGCATTCCAACAGGTGGGAGCCAAAAGATCCTGAAAATCACCTCAGGAACCGACACTCACGCCCCGCCCAAACCGTTCCCGATACACCGACGGCGGCACCCCCACCACCCCGCGAAACGCCACGCGAAAACTCTCTACCGACCGATAACCACAGCGCGCGGCAATCTGCTCGGTGTTGTGCGGTGTGCTTTCCAGCAACTCCCGCGCTCGCGCCAACCGTTCGTGCTGTAACCACGCCTTGGGCGACTGCCCGCTGGCCTCGGTAAAGCGCCGTAGAAACGTGCGCTCACTCATCGCCGCTTCACTGGCCAGATCACGCACCTCCAGCGGTTCATGCAAACGCTCGCGCGCCCACTGCATCACCCGCGAAAGATCATTGCGCGGCGTCGGGCTGACCGGGGTCGGAATAAACTGCGCCTGACCGCCAGTACGCTGCGGCGACATCACCAGTCGCCGCGCCACCGAGTTGGCGATCTGCGTGCCGAAGTCCCGCGCCACCAGATGCAGACAGGCATCGATCCCGGCCGCGCTCCCGGCTGAGGTGATCAACTGCCCGGCGTCGACATAAAGCACATCCGGATCGACGGCGATTGCCGGGAAGCGCTGCGCCAGTTCCGCCGTGTAACGCCAATGGGTGGTGGCGCCGTGGCCATCGAGCAAGCCGGTGGCCGCCAGCACAAATACACCGGAGCAGATCGACAGTAATCGCGCACCCCGGGCATGGGCCTGGCACAGCGCGTCGATCAATGCTGGAGGCACTGCCGCGTTGCGATCGCGCCAGCCAGGAATAATGATGGTGCGCGCTTCGGCCAACAATTCCAGACCGCCATCGGCCAGCACCTGAATCCCGCCCAAGGCGCGCATCGGACCTTGATCGACCGCCGCAATGGCGTGGGTGTACCACGGGAAATCGAACTCCGGCCGGGTCAGTCCGAAGACCTCCACGGCAATGCCGAACTCGAATGTGCAAAGGCCGTCGTAGGCCAGAATGGCGACCAGACCTGGTGATGTCGGCATTTGGCGGAAAATTCCCGGTGAGTGTCTTGTGCGCCACTGTAGCCGCAAGCGGCCGCTCGATAAAGTCTGTTCAACCCCCTACAGACAAAGGAGCAACACCCATGACCAGCCTCGTTCGCGACATCCCTGCCGCTCCGTCGGCGATCGCCCTGATGCACTTCAGCAATCGTCTGACCTTCGAAACCGATTGTTCCGACGTATTCAGCAGCCAAGAGGCCGGCGAGATTGATTTTGTCCTGGTCGACGTGCGCGGCCCGCTGGCCTTTGAGCGCGGGCATGTGCCCGGCGCGATCAATATCCCGAACCGGTTGCTGACCGCGGCGGAGCTGGCGGGCTACCCGAAAACCACGCTGTTCGTGGTCTATTGCGCCGGCCCACATTGCAACGGCGCGAATAAGGCGGCGGTAAAACTGGCGGCGCTGGGTTACCCGGTTAAGGAGATGATTGGTGGCGTTACCGGATGGCTCGATGAAGGTTTTCAACTAAGCGTGGTGCCAGTCGGCAAAACCGCCATCGGTTGCGAATGCTGATCCCTGTGGCGAGGGAGCTTGCTCCCGCTGGGTCGCGCAGCGGCCCCCTGCATAGACGACTGCTGCGCAGCCGAGCGGGAGCAAGCTCCCTCGCCACAAATGGTACTCAATCGCAGATTTCCTGCGCGAAATAAGGTTCTGTCCTACAGCTTTTGCACCACGACGACGCACCCGTTGACCCCGGTCAATCGGTGCGCCGATCTTTCATAAGTATTTGTCGCTTAAAAACAATTTACCCTGTGCGCGCCGCCATAGACTGCCGGCCACTTCGGTTTTTATAGCCAATTGGCCATGACCGAACGCTGAATCGAAAGCTGCCAATAAAAGCCTCCGCACACAGGAGTTATAAATGAAGAAGCTAGTGATGTTCGGTGCCCTGGCACTGTCGATGTTGTCCCTGACCGCTGTGGCCGAAGACGCCAAGCCGATCCGCATCGGTATTGAAGCCGGCTACCCGCCATTCTCGATGAAAACCCCTGACGGCAAACTCACCGGTTTCGACGTCGATATCGGCGATGCACTGTGCGCGCAGATGAAAGTCAAATGCACCTGGGTCGAGCAGGAATTCGATGGCCTGATCCCGGCGCTGAAAGTGAAGAAAATCGACGCGATTCTGTCGTCGATGACCATCACCGACGACCGCAAGAAAAACGTCGATTTCACCATCAAGTACTACCACACCCCGGCGCGCTTCGTGATGAAGGAAGGCTCCGGTGTCAAAGACCCGCTGACGGAGCTCAAGGGCAAGAAAGTTGGTGTGCTGCGTGCCAGTACCCACGACCGTTACGCCACCGAAGTGCTGGTGCCAGCCGGGATCGACCTGGTGCGTTACGGCTCGCAACAGGAAGCCAACCTCGACATGGTTTCCGGCCGTATCGACGCGATGCTGGCCGACTCGGTCAACCTGAGCGACGGTTTCCTGAAAACCGACGCCGGCAAAGGTTTTGAATTCGTTGGCCCGACTTACGAAGACGCCAAGTACTTCGGCGGCGGCGCCGGCATTGCGGTGCGCAAGGGCGATACCGCGCTGGCCGAGCAATTCAACAAAGCCATCACCGAAATCCGCGCCAATGGCGAGTACAAGAAAGTCCAGGACAAGTACTTCGACTTTGATGTGTACGGCCATTAATACGCCGTAGAAAAAAGTGGCCCCGTTTGCGCGGTGGCCACTTTTTTTGCGCTCTGATAAAACCACAGAACCTTGTGGGAGCGAGCCTGCTCGCGAAGGCGTCGTGTCAGTCAATGTTTGCTTTACTGACACACCGCTTTCGCGAGCAGGCTCGCTCCCACAGGGGATCAGTGTGATCCGGAAATTGAGGAGATTTTCCCATGCAACGCATCGACCATGTTCTGCCCTGGAGCCATTTGGGCAGCGAGCGCTCGCTCAGCGTGTTCCGCTACGGCGCGGGCACCCGCAAGGTGTACATCCAGGCCAGCCTGCACGCCGATGAACTGCCGGGCATGCGCACCGCGTGGGAACTCAAGCAACGCCTAAATCAACTCGAACAGCAAGGCCGTTTGCAGGGCGTGATCGAACTGGTGCCAGTGGCCAACCCGATCGGCCTCGATCAACATGTGCAAGGCGCGCACATGGGCCGCTTTGAACTGGGCAGCGGCAAGAATTTCAACCGCGCCTTCGTCGAACTCAGCGCGCCGGTCGGAGCGTTGATCGGTGAGCGTCTGGGCGCGGATGCCGAGGCCAACGTGGCGCTGATCCGCCAAACCATGGGCCAGGTTTTCGATGACTTGCCAGCCCCGGCTTCGCAACTGGAAGCGTTGCATCGCTTGCTGCTGCGCCATGCCTGCGATGCCGACATCACCCTTGATCTGCACTGTGATTTCGACGCCGCGATTCACTTGTACGCGCTGCCGCAGCACTGGCCACAGTGGCAATCGCTGGCGGCACGGTTGAAGGCCGGCGTGGCGCTGCTGTGTGAAGATTCCGGCGGCAGCTCGTTCGATGAATCCTGCTCGACGCCGTGGTTGCGTCTGGCGCGGGCATTCCCGAATGCCGCGATTCCGGCGGCGAATCTGGCGACCACGCTGGAGCTAGGCAGCATGGGCGACACTCGAGTCGATCAGGCGCAGGCCAATTGTGAGGCGATCCTCGGATTCCTCGCGGAGCAGGGTTTCATCAGCGGCGAGTGGCCGGCGGCGCCAAGCGAGTGCTGCGAAGGTCTGCCGTTCGAGGGCACCGAATACCTGTTCGCGCCGCACCATGGCGTGGTGAGTTTCCTGCGCAATGCTGGCGAGTGGGTGGAGCAGGGCGATGCGGTGTTCGAGGTGGTCGATCCATTGCAGGATCGCGTGACCACCGTACGCGCGGGCACCAGTGGCGTGTTGTTTGCGCTGGATCGCGGGCGTTATACCGAGCCGGGGATCTGGCAGGCGAAAGTGGCGGGGCGGGTGGCGTTTCGGACGGGCAAGTTGACGAACGACTGACGGATCTTCGTTGGGGCTACTGGCCTCATCGCGAGCAGGCTCACTCCTACAGGGGAACGCATTCCAAATGTAGGAGCGAGCCTGCTCGCGATGAGGCCAGTAGCAATCACACCAAATTTGGATCCTCGCCGCAGGATGTTAGGCTCCCCCCCGAACCCGACACTCTGTGAAAGGAAGGCTCTATGTTGAAGGTGTTTGCTCTGTTGACCCTGCTGGCGTCCAGCGCCGTGCAGGCGCAAACCACGCTGCAATCCGATCTGCCGCTCAAGTACATCGAGCAGGTTCACGCCGACGCCGAGGCGCGTCCGCTGGTGATTTTCCTGCACGGCTACGGCAGTAACGAAGCCGATCTGATCGGCATGAAATTTCAGCTCCCGGCGCAATACAACTACCTGTCGGTGCAGGCGCCGCTGTCGCTCGGTGAAGGACGTTTCCAGTGGTTTCGCAAGAAAGGCGAAGGCGCCTACAACGGCGAGACCGATGATCTGAAGGTCAGTGGCCAGAAACTGCGCGACTTTATCGCGCAAGCGGCGAAGAAATATCACACCACCCCGAGCAAGGTGTACCTGATCGGCTTCAGCCAGGGCGCGATGATGACCTACGAAGTGGGGCTGCGGCCGCCAGTGGCGGTCGGCGGGATCGCCGCGTTGAGCGGGCGCTTATTGCCAGTGTTGAAGGCTGAACTCAAAGCCGGACAGCAGCCGTTGCCGCTGAATATCTTTATCGGCCACGGCACCGCCGATGATCGCGTGCCGTACCACGATGGCACCGAGGCCAATGCGCAGCTACAGAAACTGGGTTACCAACCGCAGTTTCATGCGTACCCCGGCGTCGGCCACAGTATCAGTGCGGCCGAGCTGCGTGACTTGAACGGCTGGTTGCAGCAACTCAATCCTTGAGGATGGTTTTCACCAGGGCATCGTGACCCTTCTTGTCGCTGGCGCGGGAGATCACCTGCACCAGCGCCATCTTCGTGCCGGAGCCGGCCATCAGCGTGGTGTTGAGGGTCTGGCCACCGCCCTGGGTCGCGGTGCTGTCGACCTGGCGCAAGCCCAGGCCGGTGCCTTTCTGGGTCAGGCTTTTTTCGCTGAGTTTGTTGAAGTCCGGCAAGGCCTTGCGTTGGGCATCGATGAAGTCCGAAACGCTGCCATCAAGGAACTCACTGTCGTTGTCCTTGACGTTGTTGCCTTCGGGAATCTTGTTTTCGGCAGCAATCACCACGGTCTTGGTCGACTGGTTGGTGTACATCGTGCCCTTGGCACCGGTGGGGCTGGCCGGCAGCGGGTCGGCGACGAAACCTTTGGGCAACACAAAGGTGAACTTGCCATCGAGCATCGAGACCTTCTCGGTGGTGGCTTTTTCCTTGGCTGCTTGCGCGTGGAGGGCGCCGAAACCGGCGAGGGCGGTCACCAGCAGGACGACGGTTTTTTTGCTCAACAATGACATGGGGATCTCCGGAGGATGGTCGCGCGGGGCGGGCGATCATCCCATGCAGAGCGCTGTCACTCCAGCCCGGCTCGTCTGAACAGATGATTCACACTGTGGCAAGGGAGCTTGCTCCCGCTGGACTGCGAAGCAGACCCAAAAAAGCATGGGCGCGCTGCGCACCCCAGCGGGAGCAAGCTCCCTCGCCACAGTTAATGTCAAGTCTGGGGTTGTTTTACCAGGGCGGGTCTGGCCAGCAGTTTGCGCGTCACACCGAGCATAGCCACCGACACCGCCACACCCACGGCAAATCCGCTCAGACCCATGGTCGGCAAGGTCAGTGCCGACACCAGACAAAACGCCGAAAACGAATACATCCCGGTTGCCGTCGCCCGCAACAATGCGGCGGTAAACGCCGGGCCGCGGGTCTGTTGCGAGAACACCGCCATCACACTGCCGAGCACCGGGAACACCGCGAGCAAACCGCTCCAGCGCTCGCCGACGGTGCTGGCGAGCATGGTCACCACCAGCGTCAACGCGGCGCCGGCGATCATCCGCCAGATCAGCTTGTCCGACTTCGGCGCCGGGCCGCTGAGCACCGGTTGCACCGTGGGAAACAGGTACGGCGATGCCAACAGCGCAACCGCCGCTGCTGCCACCGAGAACGGCAGCGACGCCGGGATCAGCGACAACACCCAAGCGATCACGGCCCACACTGACAGCGACACCGTCAGCGCCAACGGCCAGTTCGCCCGCTGCGCCATCTGCGCGTAGGTGATGCAGAACGCAATCATCGCGAACATCGCCGATAACGCGGCCACCGCCGATTGTGCGGCAAACGCGGGACCCTGCTCGATGGCGAGGAAAAACAGAATCGGCCCGACCACCACCGGCAATCCAGACAGCCATCCGGCCACGCTTGGTCCCCAGCGTTTGCCCGCCAGGGAAATCAGCAGCAGAAATCCGGGAATCAGCAGCAGTTTGAGGATCAGCACGCAGGTGTCTCCGTCCGTTGAGGGTAGGCCACGTTAGCATTGTCGATCGGCGATTGCTGCCTATGTACGCAGTTTTTGTATACAAAGTATCGAGAGCGATACCCGGCTATGATGTGTGTATCAGGGTTTACCGGAGTCGATGCTGCGATGAGAAGAACACCGAAGCTGTTGCGGGGATGCTGCGGTATCGGCTTGTGGGCGCTGTTGCTGACGCCGACCTGGGCCAACTGGCAGGATGCAGTGCCCGGCGCGCAGATCATTGGCACCGGTGATTTCAGCGTGTTCGGGTTCGATGTCTACAACGCGCGGCTGTGGAGCGCCGCGCGTCCCCTGGTCGACGGTCAGCCGTTTGCGCTGGAGCTGATCTACCGTCGCAACATCTCCCGCGACGACCTGGTCAAGGCCAGTGTCGACGAAATCAAACGTCTGGCTGGTGCCCGCGTCAGCCCGGCGCAATTGGCCGGCTGGCAGGCACAGATGCAGCAATCGTTCGTCGATGTGCAGGCCGGCACGCGGATTACCGGCGTGTATCTGCCGGGGCAGGGCGCGCGTTTTTTTGTTGGTCAGCAATTGCAGCACGAGATCAATGACCCGCTGTTTGCCCGGGCGTTTTTTGATATCTGGCTCGATCCGCGCACGCGCAATCCCGCTTTGCGCGAACAGTTGTTGGGGGTAAATCGATAAGAGCAAAAGATCGCAGCCTTCGGCAGCTCCTACATTGGAACGCATTCTCCTGTAGGAGCTGCCGAAGGCTGCGATCTTTTGCGCTTCAAGGCTGTGGCGGAAACCTCTAAGCTGCGTCTTTCCGACTTGTTTCTGGATGTGTGCGTGAAATTCAGTTTGCCCAAAATCGCCACCGCGCCGTTTTGCCCGCCGGAAGTGGCCGGCAGTGTTGCGGTGGATCCCAATGCCTCGTTCTTCAAACGCGTGCTGCGTTTCGCCGGCCCCGGCTTGCTGGTGTCGATCGGCTACATGGACCCGGGCAACTGGGCCACCGCCATTGAGGCCGGTTCACGCTTTGGCTACAGCCTGTTGTTTGTGGTGTTGCTGGCGAGTCTGGCGGGGATGGTCGTGCAGTGCCTGTGCTCGCGGCTGGGCATCGCCACCGGACGCGATCTGGCGCAACTGTCCCGCGAGCGCTACAGCACGCCGACCGCGCGCCTACAGTGGGTGCTGGCGGAAATCTCGATCATCGCCACCGATCTGGCCGAAGTGCTCGGCTGCGCGCTGGCGTTTCACTTGCTGCTCGGCTGTTCGCTGACCTTCGGCATTGCCCTGACGGCGTTCGACACCTTGCTCGTGCTGGCCTTGCAGAATCGAGGCTTCCGCCGTTTGGAAGCGATCATGCTGGTGCTGGTTGCGACCATCGGTGTGTGTTTCTTCGTTGAACTGCTGCTGATCAAACCCTATTGGCCGGACGTCGCCCAAGGTTTCAAACCGTCGCTGGCGGCGATTGGCGAAGCGGCGCCGTTGTACCTGGCCATCGGTATTCTCGGCGCGACGGTGATGCCGCATAACCTCTATCTGCACACCTCGATCGTGCAGACGCGGATGATCGGCAAGGACCTCGCGAGCAAGCAGGACGCGGTGAAACTGGCGCGCATCGACACCATCGGTTCGCTGGCGCTGGCGTTGCTGGTCAACGCGGCAATCCTGATCCTCGCCGCTGCGGCGTTTCACCAGTCCGGGCACACCGACGTGGTGGACATTCAGGATGCCTACCACTTGCTCGATCCGCTGGTGGGCGGCGCGCTGGCCAGTGTGTTGTTCGGCGTCGCGCTGCTGGCGTCGGGGCAGAGCTCGACTTTCACCGGCACCATCGCCGGCCAGGTGATCATGGAGGGCTATCTGAACCTGCGGATTCCGTGCTGGCAGCGGCGCTTGATTACTCGCGGACTGGCGTTGATTCCGGCGTTTATCGGCGTGTGGCTGATGGGCGATAACGCGATCGGCAAATTGCTGGTGTTGAGTCAGGTGGTGTTGAGTCTGCAATTGCCGTTTGCCTTGTATCCATTGATCCGCATGACCAATGATAAAAAGCTGATGGGGCCGTTTGTGAACCGTTGGCCAACCCGGGTGTTGGCGTGGGGCTTGTTTGTGGTGATCAGCGGCGCCAACAGCTGGTTGATTTTGCAGTGGGCGGCTTGAGCCATATTTTGCAGTGACTGGGCTGGCCTCTTCGCGAGCAGGCTCGCTCCCACAGTTTTCAAGGTGATTTCAACAGTCTGTACACCCCGTAATCCTGTGGGAGCGAGCCTGCTCGCGAAGACGGATTATCAGGTGCCAACGTCGCTGAACACGGGAATGCGCCCGTTGAGCGAAGGCTTGTAGTGCCAGTTCAGGCGATTCAGGTCGATGTCATGCCTGATTATTTCCCTGACCGTTGCGCTGGCAATACTCATCGCCAGCGCTTGCCCCGGACACTGATGCCGGCCACTGCCAAAACTGAAACTGCGACGGTTGGCGCGCTGTGGCAGAAACTGCTCCGGCCGTTCGTTGAGCGCCGGATCACGATTGGCCGAGGCCAACAAAACCAGAATCACATCGCCTGCTTCGACCCGCACACCGGCAATCTCGCACGGCGTGGCGACAAAGCGCCGGCTGTTCTGCACGGGCGGATCGAAGCGCTGCACTTCGCTGAGCAGCGCTTCGACAGATTCGCCGCGCAACGCCGGCTGCCGACGTAGCGCCAACAGCGTGTTGCCGATCAGTCCGGCGCAGGCTTCGAATGTCTGCGAGCAGAGGCCGATCAGGTTGGCGATCAGGGGTTCCTCGTCGCTGGTGAAGCGCTGCTGGATTGCACTGAGCAACGGGCTGGCCGGCTCGGCGAGCAGTTCGATGAAGTCGCCGCGCAGTTGTTCGGCTGCCGCATCGGCTGCGGCCAATTGCAGGTCATTGCTCAACGGCGAAAGGCAGGCGACGAAGTCCGCCGTCAGCTCACTGATGACCCGCGCCTGCGCCGGGGTGAAGCCCAGCAGCGCCGCGACCACGCACACCGGGCCACGAAACATCGCCTTATACACACCGTCGGCGTCCGCTGTGATCAGCCGCGCGGCGACCAGTCTGTCGACGGCCCCAAGTTCGAGCGCGGCCAACTCAGGCTCAATCGCAGAACGCGGACAGCGCTGGCGCTCACCGTCATTCATGCGCATCAGTTGGCCGAAGACTTTGCCGGCCATGCCCCCGGCAATCGCCGTGGGCACTGGCTCCTGCGCCGGACGCACCCGGCAATCGGCGTGGGCCAACACCGCACACACCGCCCGGGCGCTGCTGGCGACCCACAATTTCAGCTCGGGATGAAACGTCAGTCCACCTTCTGTGCGCAATTGGGCGTAGTAGGGATAAGGATCGGCGTGCGTTGCTGCGCTGATCGGGTTCATGGTTTGCATCCTTGTCGGAGGGGAAAGTGTTGCTACTATCTCCACTGCGCAACGACGACGATTCGTCCGGGAGCGAACTATGCACGCAGAACATCAAGACATCGGCGTTTCCCAAGTGGCCGCCGCCATCGCCGAGCCGGCGCGAACGAAAATCCTTTGTTCGCTGATGGACGGCCACGCCCGCACCAGCACCGAGTTGGCAACGATTGCCGAAGTCAGCGCCTCGACCGCCAGTGTGCACCTGGCGAAACTCAAGGACCTGGCCCTGGTGCGCCTGCATGTGCAGGGCCGTCATCGCTATTACAGCCTCGCCGATCAGCGGGTGGCGCAAGCGCTGGAAGCGCTGATGGTGATTGGCCAGAACGCCGCGCCGACGTTCAAGGCGCACACCCCGGATCGCCTGCAATTCGCGCGCACCTGCTATGACCACATGGCCGGGACGCTGGCGGTGTTGCTGCACGACCGTTTGCTCGAGGCCGGTTGGCTGGTGGCAACCGACGAGCAGGCGTATCGCTTGAGCGACAGTGGCGAGGCGTTGTTTCTCGCGCTGGGCATCGACGTGCAGGACTTGACGACCCTGCGCCGCAAGTTTGCCTGCCCATGCCTGGACTGGAGCATGCGCCGGCCGCATCTCGGAGGTTCGCTGGGCGCGGCGCTGTTGCGAACGGCGTTGCAGCGCAAGTGGGTGACGCAGGATCTGGACAGTCGGGCACTGGCGTTGACGGCGACGGGGCGCAAGGAGATCGGTGTGCGGTTTGGCGTTGAGTGGCCGGTCGACGGGCAGATCAAAAGATCGCAGCCTTCGGCAGCTCCTACATGGATTGGGTAAGGCTGAAATTTATTGGGTGTACGCGACTCCTGTAGGAGCTGCCGAAGGCTGCGATCTTTTGATCTATGCCTTGCCCCGACGAGGGGTCATTGCCGATCTTGTGCACGCGCGCCTGACTCTATACTGTATATGCAAACAGTATAGAGCCCGCGCCATGCAAATCATCGACAAGCTGAGCATCCTCGCCGACGCCGCCAAGTACGACGCCTCGTGCGCGAGCAGCGGTGCGCCCAAGCGCAGCTCCGAAGGCAAGAGCGGTTTGGGCTCGACCGATGGCATGGGCATCTGCCACAGCTACACGCCGGACGGGCGCTGCGTGTCGTTGTTGAAGATTCTGCTGACCAACTTCTGTCTTTACGATTGCCAGTACTGCGTCAACCGTCGCTCCAGCGATGTCCCGCGTGCCCGCTTTACGCCTGAAGAGGTCGTGGCGCTGACCATGGACTTCTACCGGCGCAACTGCGTCAGCGGGCTGTTTCTCAGTTCCGGCATCATTCGCTCGGCGGACTACACCATGGAGCAACTGGTGCGGGTGGCGAAGCTGCTGCGCGAAGAGCATGAATTTCGTGGGTACATCCATCTCAAGACCATTCCCGAAGCCGATCCGGCATTAATTGAAGAAGCGGGGCGCTACGCCGATCGCCTGAGCGTCAACATCGAACTGCCCACCGATGCCAGCCTGCAAGTGCTGGCGCCGGAGAAAGACATCACATCGATCAAGCAGGCGATGAACACCATCTACACCGGCGTGCAGACTGTTTTAAACGAACCGCGCTCGGCGAAGTTCGCCCCGGCCGGGCAGAGCACGCAATTGATTGTCGGCGCCGACGACACCGACGACAGCACCATCCTCCACAGCGCTCAGGCCTTGTATGGCAACTTTCGTTTGCGCCGGGTCTATTACTCGGCCTTCAGTCCGATCCCCGACAGCCCGAAAAGCGTGCCGCTGGCCGCGCCGCCGCTGATGCGCGAACACCGTTTGTATCAGGCCGATTTTCTCCTGCGCAGCTACGGCTACAGCGCCGATGAATTGCTTAAGGGGCCGGGTAATCTGGCGCTGGACATCGACCCGAAACTGGCCTGGGCGCTGCAGAATCGCGAGGTGTTCCCGCTGGATCTGAACCGTGCCGAAGCGTCGTTGATTGCGCGTATTCCCGGCATTGGTTTGCGCACCACCGAACGTCTGGTCGAGCTGCGCCGCCAGCGGCGCATCCGTTACGAAGACGTCGCGCGCATGCGCTGCGTGCTGGCCAAGGCCAAGCCGTTCATCATCACCAGCGACTATCACCCGCAGCAGGCCGAGGTCACCAGCCATATGCTCTATCAGCAATTGCGCGACCGGCCGATACCGCAGCAGATGGGACTGTGGGGATGATCAATCTTGATTGCGACGACCTGTTCGACACGTGGCGCCAGCAGGCGCGCTGGCTGCTGAGCCATGAGGTCGATCCGAGTCTGGTGAGCTGGGCTTCGCAAGGTGTGGGTGATCTATTTGCCAATGATGATCCGGTGCCTGAAGGGCAGGGGCCGTTTCAGGCACGTATTCCGCGAGCGCTGCTCGACACCCTGGAACAGGCCTCGCGTTATCGCGGTGATCAGCGCTGGAGTTTGCTGTATGAAGTGTTGTGGCGCGTCAGCCACGGTGACCGTACGGCGATGATGGCCGGTGACAAACTCGGTAGCGAGTTGCAGCGACGGATCAAACAAGTGCATCGGGAAGCCCATCATCTGCATGCGTTTGTGCGTTTCATCGAGCGCCCGTCCTCCAGCGCGGGTCCGCAGTATGTGGCGTGGCACGAACCGGCCCACGACATCCTGCACAGCGCCAGCGAGCATTTCATCGGGCGGATGGGCCGCCATCGCTGGTTGATCGCCACCCCGCGTGACGGGGTCTATTACGATGGCGAGCAACTGATCCATCAGCGGCAATGCCCGCTGGAATGGCAGCAACTGGCACAGAACGTCGATGATCCCCACGGCGATCTGTGGCTGACCTATTACAGCCACATTTTCAATCCGGCTCGGTTGAACCCGAAGGTCATGCAGGGGCATTTACCGGCGCGGTTCTGGAAGAACCTGCCGGAGGGGGAGTTGATTCCCGGGCTGATTACGCAGGCGCGGATGGGTAAGCAGCAGAATGGGCAGGCGAGCGGGATTGCCGGACGACTTGGTAAACGGATAACGCTGAAAAGCCCCTCACCCTAACCCTCTCCCAGAGGGAGAGGGGACTGACCGAGGTGTTCGGACTTGATCCATCGACCTGAAAGCCCGAGTCGACCCCAGGTTTTGAATAGCACAAAGATCGTCCCCCTTTTCCCCTCGCTCCCCTGGGGCGGTCCGACGTTTCGGGAGGGCTGGGATGAGGGGGCGAGGATCTCCAGCACGACATAAAAATCCAGATCCAGCACAATAAAAAGCCCCCCACCAATCACTCGGTGGAGGGCTTTTATGCATCAGCAGCCGTCAGATCAAACCTTGACGATCCAGCCCGCTGGCGCTTCGATGTCGCCGGTTTGCACGCCGGTCAGCTCTTTGTAGAGCTTCTGGGTGACCGGGCCGACTTCGGTTTCGCTGTGGAATACGTGCAGGTGGTCGTTGTAGCTGATGCCACCGATCGGGGTGATCACGGCTGCTGTGCCGCAAGCACCGGCTTCCTTGAAGTCCGACAGTTTGTCGATCAGCACGTCGCCTTCCACCACTTCCAGGCCCAGGCGGGTCTTGGCCAGTTCGATCAGCGACAGGCGGGTGATGCCTGGCAGGACCGACGGCGAGTTCGGGGTGATGAACTTGTTGTCGTGGGTGATCCCGAAGAAGTTGGCCGAACCGACTTCCTCGATCTTCTTGTGGGTCAGCGGATCCAGGTAGATGGCGTCAGCGAAGTGCGCTTTCTTGGCCTGGGAGCCCGGCATCAGGCTGGCGGCGTAGTTGCCACCGACCTTGGCCGCACCGGTGCCTTGTGGGGCGGCGCGGTCGAAGCTGGAAATCTGGAAGTTGTGCGGGGTCAGGCCGCCCTTGAAGTAGGCGCCAACCGGGATCGCGAACACCGAGAAGATGAACTCCGGCGCGGTACGCACGCCGATGTTGTCACCCACGCCGATCACGAACGGACGCAGGTACAGCGCGCCACCGGTGCCGTATGGCGGGATGAAGCGCTCGTTGGCGCGAACCACTTGCTTGCACGCTTCGATGAACTGCTCGGTGGACACGTGCGGCATCAGCAGGCGGGCGCAGCTGCGTTGCATGCGCGCGGCGTTCTGATCCGGGCGGAACAGGTTGATCGAGCCGTCCTTGCAACGATAGGCCTTCAGGCCTTCGAAGCACTGCTGGCCATAGTGAAGGGCCGTCGAGCCTTCGCTGATGTGCAGCACGTTATCTTCGGTCAGGGTGCCTTTGTCCCACTCGCCATCGCGAAAGTACGACAGATAGCGTTTGTCGGTCTTGATGTAGTCAAAACCCAGCTTGTCCCAATTGATGCTTTCGTTACCCATGACACCCTCTATCACTGAACAACCGCCGAAACGGTTCAAGGCTTCTGACGTTTTTTGGATGGGCACAACAATACTTCATTCTTGAGCGGTTTCGCAGCCCGGACGATGGAGGGATGGCAAAAATAGTAGCCTGCTTACTAAATCCCCATCATTCCTGCATGTTTCACCTCTTTTGTGGCGAGGGAGCTTGCTCCCGCTCCAGTGCGCAGCACTGGTACAACCGGACACCGCGGTGCTTCAGGTGCACAGAGGTGGCTGGGTTTGGGGCCGCTTCGCAGCCCAGCGGGAGCAAGCTCCCTCGCCACAGGGTTTTGCTTTACAGGTGGAGTGCGTGGCCGAGGGCACGCAACGCCGCTTCCTGCACCGCTTCACCCAAGGTCGGGTGTGCATGAATGGTGCCGCCGATGTCTTCCAGTCGCGCGCCCATTTCCAGGCTTTGCGCGAATGCCGTGGACAACTCCGAAACACCCACGCCCACCGCTTGCCAGCCGACAATCACATGGTTATCCCGACGAGCGACCACACGAACGAAGCCGCTTTTCGATTCCAGGGTCATCGCCCGGCCGTTGGCGGCGAACGGGAAGCTTGCAACGATGCAGTCCAGTCCCGCAGCCTTGGCTTCGTCCGGGGTCTGGCCGACCACCACCAGTTCCGGGTCGGTGAAGCACACGGCGGCGATGGCGGTCGGGTTGAACTCGCGGGTTTTGCCGCTAATCAGCTCGGCGACCATTTCGCCTTGGGCCATGGCGCGGTGGGCGAGCATCGGCTCTCCGCTCAGGTCACCGATGGCGTAAACGTTGCGCATGCTGGTCTGGCAGCGGCTGTCGATTTTGATCGCCGAACCGTTCATGTCCAGATTCAGCACTTCGAGGTTCCAGCCCTGGGTATTCGGTTTGCGACCGACGGCGACCAGCACCTGATCGGTTTCCAGATTCAAGGTTTCGCCCTCGGGATCGCGCACCTGCAAAGTGCCGTCGAAACCCTGCACGCTGTGCTTGAGGTACAGCTTCACGCCCAGTTGCTTCAACGCGTCATGCACCGGTTGCGTCAGCTCGGCATCGTAGGCCGGCAAGATACGATCCTGCGCCTCGACCACGCTGACCTCGGCGCCGAGCTTGCGGTAAGCAATGCCCAGTTCCAGACCGATGTAACCGCCGCCGACTACCACCAGACGTTTTGGCACGGATTTCGGTGCCAGCGCTTCGGTGGAGGAGATGATCGGCCCGCCAATCGGCAGGATCGGCAAGTTGACGCTGGTCGAACCGGTGGCCAAAACCAAGTGCTCGCACTGGATTCGCGTGTCGCCGACATCGACGGTTTTGCCGTCGATGACTTTGGCCCAGCCATTGATGACCTGAACCTTGTTCTTTTTCAGCAGCGCCGCGACGCCAGTGGTCAGGCGATCAACGATGCCGTCCTTCCACTCGACGCTTTTAGTAATGTCGAGGGTTGGCGCGGAAACGCTGATGCCCAACGCCGAGTGCTGGTTGTGATGCTGGGTCTGGTGAAACTGTTCAGCCACATGAATCAGCGCTTTCGACGGGATGCAGCCGATGTTCAGGCAGGTGCCGCCCAGCGACTGGCCTTCGACCAGAATGGTCGGGATGCCCAGTTGCCCGGCGCGAATTGCCGTGACATAACCGCCGGGGCCGCCGCCGATGATCAGCAGCGTAGTGTTCAGAGATTGCATGCGCGCCTTACTCCACAAACAAAGTGGCGGGTTGTTCGATCAAGCCACGAATGGCCTGGATGAAGAGCGCCGCGTCCATGCCGTCGACCACGCGGTGATCGAACGAGCTGGAGAGGTTCATCATCTTGCGGATCACCACCTGGCCTTTGACGACCATCGGCCGTTCGACGATTTTGTTCACACCGACGATGGCCACTTCCGGCAGGTTCAGCACTGGCGTGCTGACGATGCCGCCCAGCGCACCGAGGCTGGTCAGGGTGATGGTCGAGCCGGACAGTTCATCGCGACTGGCCTTGCCATTGCGCGCGGCGTTGGCCAGGCGCGAGATCTCCGCGGCGCTGTCCCACAGGCTGCGCGCCTCGGCGTGACGCACCACCGGCACCATCAGGCCGACATCGCTTTGCGTGGCGACGCCGACATGCACCGCGCCGAGACGGGTAATCACCTGGGCTTCGTCGTCGTAACGGGCGTTCATCTGCGGGAAGTCGCGCAGAGCGACAACCAAGGCGCGGACGAGGAACGGCAGCAAGGTCAACTTGCCACGGCTGGCGCCGTGTTTTTCATTCAGATGCGCGCGCAGCTCTTCAATCGCTGTGACGTCGATTTCCTCGACGTAGCTGAAGTGCGCGGCGCGCTGGGTGGCGTCCTGCATGCGCTGGGCGATCTTGCGACGCATGCCGATGACTTGAATCTGTTCTTCGTCGTTACGCTGGGCGTACGCGGCGGCAATCGGTGCCGAAGCGTTCGACTGACCTTGCGCCAGATAGGCCTCGAGGTCTTCGTGCAGCACGCGACCGGCCGGACCAGTGCCGCGCACCAGACGCAATTGAATACCCAGATCCAGTGCATGTTTGCGCACGGCCGGTGAGGCCAGCGGACGCTCATCGGCTTCACGGGCAACCATCGGGCCTTGGCAAGCAGCAGCCGGACGCGGGGCGGCGGCTGCCGCGGGTTTGCTTTCGACGGCTGCTTCAACTTTCGGCGCAACCGGTGCTTCTTTGACCGGGGCTGGTGCGGCGGACTCTTTCAAGTTACCGGCACCTTCCACCTCGATGCTGATCAACACACTGCCAACGGCCATGACTTCACCCGGCTGACCGCCGAGGGCAATCACCTTGCCGTGCACCGGCGAGGGAATATCGACCATGGCCTTGTCGGTCATCACGTCCGCCAGCACCTGGTCTTCAACCACCAGATCGCCAACCTTGACGTGCCACTGCGACAGTTCGACTTCTGCGATGCCTTCGCCGATGTCCGGCATCTTGATAACGTGCGTGCCCATTCAGACCTCCATGACCCGTTTCAACGCTGCGCCCACTCGGGACGGCCCAGGGAAATACGCCCACTCTTGCGCGTGCGGGTAGGGGGTGTCCCAACCGGTGACGCGTTCGATCGGCGCTTCCAGGTGATGGAAGCAATGCTCTTGCACCAGCGACACCAGTTCGGCGCCGAACCCGCAGGTGCGGGTGGCCTCGTGAACCACCACGCAACGGCCGGTTTTCTTCACCGATTTGACGATGGTTTCCAGGTCCAGCGGCCACAGGCTGCGCAGGTCGATGACTTCGGCATCGACGCCGGATTCTTCAGCCGCAACTTGCGAGACGTACACGGTGGTGCCGTAGGTCAGCACGGTGACGTCCTTGCCCGGACGGGTGATCGCGGCGACGTCCAGCGGCACGGTGTAGTAACCGTCCGGCACCTGGGCTTGCGGGTGTTTCGACCACGGCGTTACCGGGCGGTCGTGGTGGCCGTCGAACGGGCCGTTGTACAGGCGTTTCGGCTCAAGGAAGATCACCGGGTCATCGTTTTCAATGGAGGCGATCAGCAGGCCTTTGGCGTCATACGGGTTGGACGGCATGACCGTGCGCAAACCACAGACCTGAGTGAACATCGCCTCGATGCTCTGGCTGTGGGTCTGGCCGCCATAGATGCCGCCGCCGCATGGCATGCGCAGGGTCATTGGCGCGGTGAACTCGCCGGCCGAGCGATAACGCAGGCGCGCCGCTTCGGAAATGATCTGGTCAGAGGCCGGGTAGACGTAGTCGGCGAACTGGATCTCGGCGACCGGACGCAGGCCGTAGGCGCCCATGCCGACGGCGACGCCGACGATGCCGCTTTCAGAAATCGGTGCGTCGAAGACGCGCGAGGTGCCGTATTTGGTCTGCAGGCCTTCGGTGCAGCGGAATACGCCGCCGAAGTAGCCGACGTCCTGACCGAACACCACGACATTGTCATCACGCTCAAGCATCACATCCATGGCCGAGCGCAGGGCCTGGATCATGGTCATGGTGGTCGTGGTCATGGCGGTTTCCAACTGAATATTGTTGTTGTGGTCGTTCATGTCAGATCCCCAACTGCTGACGCTGGCGCTTCAAGTGCTCCGGCATCTCTTTGTAGACGTCTTCGAACATGGTCGCGGCGCTCGGAATCTGACCGCCGGCGAGGGTGCCGTACTGTTCGGCCTGTTTCTGTGCGGCAATCACTTCAGCCTCAAGCTCGGCGCTGACTGCGGCGTGCTCTTCTTCCGACCAGTGGCCGACTTTGATCAGGTGCTGTTTGAGACGGGCAATCGGGTCGCCGAGCGGGAAGTGGCTCCAGTCATCGGCAGGGCGGTATTTCGATGGATCGTCGGAGGTCGAGTGCGGGCCGGCGCGGTAGGTGACCCATTCGATCATGGTCGGGCCGAGGTTGCGGCGGGCGCGTTCGGCAGCCCAGGCAGATGCCGCATAAACCGCATAGAAGTCGTTGCCATCCACGCGCAGCGAGGCGATGCCGCAACCGACGCCGCGTCCGGCGAAGGTGGTGGCTTCACCACCGGCGATGGCCTGGAAGGTCGAAATCGCCCACTGGTTGTTCACGACGTTGAGGATTACCGGCGCGCGGTAAACGTGGGCGAAGGTGAGGGCGGTGTGGAAGTCCGATTCGGCGGTGGCGCCGTCGCCAATCCATGCCGAAGCGATTTTCGTGTCGCCCTTGATCGCCGAGGCCATGCCCCAGCCGACGGCCTGAATGAACTGGGTGGCGAGGTTGCCGGAAATGGTGAAGAAACCAGCGTCCTTGACCGAGTACATGATCGGCAACTGGCGGCCCTTGAGCGGATCGCGCTCGTTGGACAGCAACTGGCAGATCAGGTCGACCAGCGGCACTTCGCGGGCCATCAGAATGCTTTGCTGGCGATAAGTCGGGAAGCACATGTCGTCGATGTTCAAGGCCAGGGCCTGAGCACTGCCGATGGCTTCTTCGCCGAGGCTCTGCATGTAGAACGACATTTTTTTCTGGCGCTGGGCGACCACCATGCGGTTGTCGTAGATCCGCGTCTTGAGCATGGCGCGCATGCCCTTGCGCAGGATCTCGACCGGCACGTTTTCAGCCCATGGGCCAAGTGCGTTGCCCTGATCGTCGAGCACGCGAATCAGCCCGCGCGCCAGGTCGGCGGTGTCGGCAGGTTCGACGTCGATGGAAGGTTTGCGCACCGTACCGGCATCGGTCAGATGCAGGTAGGAAAAGTCGGTTTTACAGCCGGGACGGCCCGAGGGTTCAGGGACGTGCAGGCGCAGCGGTTCATACGCTTGGGTCATGGCTTCTACGCTCGATCTTGTGAATTTCTTGTAGTGAGCTGGCAGTCGTTCTTCGGTAGAAGAAATCTTGTCCTACAACAATCATAGGCCCGGGCAAGAAGAATATTTATCTCTGTTTCGTTGCGCTGGAGACGATTTGCAGATAGAAATTCTGCATAAACATAAAAAACAGGTGGTTTTGTCTCATGCGCAAACTGGACCGTACCGACATCGGCATTCTCAACAGCCTTCAGGAGAATGCGCGCATCACCAACGCCGACCTCGCACGCTCGGTCAATCTGTCGCCGACGCCGTGCTTCAACCGGGTCAAGGCGATGGAGGAATTGGGCCTGATTCGCGAACAGGTCACGTTGCTGGATGCCGACCTGCTGGGGCTGCATGTGAACGTGTTCATCCATGTCAGCCTGGAGAAACAGGTCGAGGAGGCGTTGCAGCATTTCGAAGAGGCGATTTCCGATCGCCCGGAAGTAATGGAGTGTTACCTGATGGCCGGAGACCCGGATTACCTCATCCGGGTCCTGGTGCCGACGATTCAGTCGCTGGAACGCTTCATGATGGACTTCCTCACCAAGGTTCCCGGTGTGGCGAATATCCGATCCAGCTTTGCGCTCAAGCAGGTGCGCTACAAGACTGCGTTGCCGTTGCCAGCGAACGGCTTGACGCTAGGTAACTGAACGTCAGATGTAGTCATACCGGTAATCGAGTTCTGCGGTATAGAGGGTTTGTTGGACGGTAAAGCTTTGCTCCCAGGGCGCCGGTTCATTGGCGGGATGAAAGATCAGCACGGTGTCGTTCATGGCTTCCGAGCCGGCCTCGTCGGTAAAGCCCGGAATATCACGATGCTGATGCTTCCAGCGCTCCCACAACAGATCGAGGTGGCAGTGGTGCAGAAAGAATATCGGGTCATTGGGTGAGGCGGCTTGCGCCATGCTCCCGCCCATCCAGGCATGTACCGGATTGTGCAGAAGGGTTTCCGAGACGTTCTCCCAACCGCTTTCATCCCCCCAGTAAGGCGTTCTGTTCAGGGCCGAAATAACATCCAGCGGCGTGGGCAGTGCGCCGCTTGCCCCCAGATTTCGACGAATGCCGGTGTTGCCGATGCTTTCGTCCCAGACCCTGACATCAAATTGTGACTGCTCTCTGGAAAACGGGCCGTTGGTGACGCGTTGATCCTGCAGATTGTCGCCGTTTGAACCCATGAAATCCGAGGTGAAGGGGTTGTCTGCTCCGGTCAGTTGCCAGTTCCAATAGGGCAGAGTGATGGTCGGATCATTGCTGGCGGACTGCAGGGCCAGTTCGAACTGGCGAATCAGAATCCGATGCCACGGATAGAACAAAGGGCTGCGATGCGGATTGGGTACCAGCGGATTGCCCCGGCCCATCGAATTTTTGTGGATCTGCACAAAGTCATCGTAGCGACTTTGCTGCCCGGGGCGCAGGACGCTGTCGACGTTGTTTTTAAGTCTCAGGATGGCGTCGATGAATGCGGCTTTCTGTTGCGTGGTCATGTCACGGTGATTACGGCGAATATCCATATTGCGAAAACTCCATTGAATGTTTGCCCAATGGAGTCTGATCGCTGAGGGGATTTTCACCAGTTCATCACTATCGCCAGCGTCCGTAGGAAAAATAATCCGGCGATGTTTCGAACGACTTTTTCCTATAGAGAGTTGAGCGGAATCTTCAGGTACACGACACCGTTTTCCTCAGCGGGTGGCAGATTCCCCGCCCGCACATTGACCTGAATCGCCGGCAGCAACAGCGTCGGCATGCCCAGCCCGGCATCACGCTTGGTACGCATCTCGACGAACGCCGCCTCATCAATGCCGTCATGCACATGGATATTGCTTTTGCGCTGTTCACCGACGGTGGTCTGGCACTGCGAGGCGCGCCCTTCGGGTGGATAGTCGTGACAAACGTAAAGTTTCACGCTGGCCGGGAAGGCCAGCAGTTTATGAATCGAGTTGAACAACTGATGGGCGTTGCCGCCGGGAAAATCGCAGCGCGCGGTGCCGACGTCGGGCATGAACAGCGTGTCACCGACCAGAATCTGTTCGCCGTCGATCAAGTAGGCCATGTCCGCCGGGGTATGCCCGGGGACGTGCAGGGCGGTGGCTTTGAGGTTGCCGATGCGGAATGACTCGTTCGGCGCGAACAGGTGATCGAACTGCGAGCCGTCGACGCAGAACTCCGACTCCAGATTGAACAGCGCCTTGAATACGTTCTGCACTTTGCTGATCGATTCGCCGATGGCGATTTTCCCACCCAGTTCCCGGCGCAAGTACGGCGCGGCGGACAGGTGATCGGCGTGGGCGTGGGTTTCCAGCAGCCACTGCACTTGCAGGTGGTGCGCGCGGACGAAGGCGATGATTTTGTCGGCCTGGGCGGTGCAGGTGCGGCCGGCGGCGCCGTCGTAATCGAGCACCGGATCAACGATCGCACATTGCCCGCCATTGGTTTCATAGACCACATAGCTGTAGGTCGAGGAGGCGGGGTCGAGGAAAGCTTCAATCTGCGCGGGCATGGACACCAACCTGTACAAGGAAAATGGGTTGCAACACTTTATCTAAAAACATAATGTTCGCAGCTTAAGTGACCTTGAAGGCATCGTGCAAATGCAATCCAGTCTGACCGAATGTGAAGTCGCCCAACTGCGCGCCTCGGCCTCCAAGGCCTGCGCCTTGCTCAAGGCCATGGCCAATGAGGATCGCCTGTTGATCCTGTGTCAACTGACCCAGGGCGAACGCAACGTTGGCGAACTGGAAAAGATGACCGGCGTACGCCAGCCGACGCTGTCGCAGCAACTGGGCATCTTGCGGGATGAAGGGCTGGTCGCGACCCGTCGTGAAGGCAAGTACATTTTTTATGGCCTCGCCAGTCCGGAAGTGATTCAGGTGATGAAAACCCTGTCCGGACTGTATTGCGGGGCCGTGCTGAAAAGTCTCGGCCATCAATAAATGCCAGCCATGACACTGGTTCAATGTGGGAGCGAGCCTGCTCGCGAAAGCGCTAGGTCAGGCAATACTTGCATCGACTGATACGCCGCCTTCGCGAGCAGGCTCGCTCCCACATTGGGATTTGTGGTTTGGCTCGAACAATCCTTGCGTGCAGCAAAAGGAACAAGCAATGAACGATCAACACTGGGGCCCATCCATCAGTGCAGACATCGTGGTCATCGGCGGCGGTACGGCCGGTATCGGTTTTGTCGCCAGTCTGCTCAAGCGTGATCCGGCGCTGAACATCACCGTGATCGAACCCGGCGCCCAGCATTACTACCAACCCGCGTGGACGCTGGTCGGCGGTGGCGCCTACGACGTTAAAGACACCGCCCGGCCGATGAACAAGGTCATGCCCCGGCAAGCGAACTGGCTGCAAGCGGCGGTCACCGCGATCGACCCGGACAAACGCCAACTCACCCTCAACGATCAACGCACGGTCAGCTATCAGAACCTGATCGTCTGCCCCGGCCTGCGTCTGGCCTGGGAAAAGATCGAAGGCTTGCAAGAGAGCCTTGGCCAACACGGCGTCACTTCCAATTACAGCTATCAGCACGCGCAGTACACCTGGGATCAGGTGCAGAAACTGCGCGGCGGCAAGGCGCTGTTTACGCAGCCGGCGATGCCGATCAAATGCGCTGGAGCACCGCAAAAAGCGCTGTATCTGTCTTGCGATCACTGGCGTAAAAGCGCTGTGCTGAACAACATCAATGTCGAATTCAACCTGGCCGGCGCCGCGCTGTTCGGCGTGGCGACGTTTGTGCCGCCGTTGATGAAGTACATCGAGAAATACAACGCACGGTTGGCGTTCAACTCGAATCTGGTCAAGGTCGACGGCCCGGCGAAAACCGCGTGGTTCGAGGTCAAGGGTGCTGACGGCAATGTCAGCCTCGAGGCGAAAACCTTCGATCTGCTCCACGTCGTGCCACCGCAGGTATCGCCGGATTTCATCGCGCAAAGTCCTCTGGCTGACGCGGCTGGCTGGTGTGAAGTCAACCCACACAGCCTGCAGCACCCGCGGTATCCCGAGGTGTTCGCACTCGGTGACATCTGCGGCACCAGCAACGCGAAAACCGCCGCAGCGGTGCGCAAACAAATCGTTGTGGTCGCGGAAAACCTGCTGGCCCTGCGCAAGCAGCAACCGCTGCCGCTGAAGTACGACGGTTATGGTTCCTGCCCGCTGACGGTGGAGAAGGGCAAGGTGATTCTTGCCGAGTTCGGCTATGCCGGTAAGTTGCTGCCGACCTTCCCGATGGACCCGACCGTGGCGCGGCGTTCGGCGTGGTTTCTCAAGGCGACGCTGCTGCCGTGGTTCTACTGGAACGGCATGCTCAAGGGCCGCGAGTGGCTGACACGTCTGTCCAAGGTCGACTGAGAAAACCCTATGTTGCTGGCAAGCCTGTTTGGTGTGGTGATGGGGTTGGTCCTCGGTTTGACCGGGGCCGGCGGTGGGATTCTCGCGGTGCCAGCGTTGGTTCTCGGCCTCGGCTGGACGATGACCCAAGCAGCGCCGGTGGCGTTGTTTGCGGTGGGCAGTGCGGCGGCGGTCGGCGCTATCGATGGCCTGCGTCATGGCCTGGTGCGTTATCGCGCGGCGTTATTGATTGCCGCGTTGGGTGCGGTGTTTTCTCCGTTGGGCATTTACTTCGCGCATCAGTTGCCGGAGAAAATCCTGATGATCCTGTTCAGTCTGCTGATGGTCATGGTGGCCTGGCGCATGCTGCGCCGCGAGCGTCAGCAAGAAGGGCCGAGCGACCATGGTCACGCCAGTTGGGGCCAGAAGAATTGCATGCTCAATGCCGAAACCGGGCGCTTCGACTGGACTGCCAAGTGCACCGCGACGTTGGCGGCATTGGGTGCGATTACCGGCGTGGTGTCCGGTTTGCTCGGCGTCGGTGGCGGCTTCTTGATCGTGCCGGCGTTCAAGCAACTGACCGATGTGCAGATGCGCGGGATTGTCGCCACGTCGTTGATGGTGATCAGTCTGATTTCGGCGATTGGCGTGGCTGGATCGTTTCACGCAGGCGTGCGGATTGATGCGCAGGGTGCGGCGTTTATCGTTGCCAGCATTGTCGGCATGATCATCGGGCGCAAGCTCTGTACGCGAGTGCCGGCGCGGGCGTTGCAGGTGGGGTTTGCCAGTGTGTGCCTGGTGGTGGCGGGGTATATGTTACTTCGGGCTTGAGGCAACCCTGTGGCGAGGGAGCTTGCTCCCGCTCGGGCGCGCAGCGGCCGTTCTTTTAAAAAGGGCCTGCTGCGCAGTCCAGCGGGAGCAAGCTCCCTCGCCACAGAGATGGGTTTACAACACCAGATGCGGCAACCACAGCGAAATTGCCGGAACGTAGGTGACCAGCATCAGCACCAGAAACAGCACCGCGTAAAACGGCAGCAGCGCTTTCACAGTGCTTTCGATACTGACCTTGCCCACCGCCGAACCGACAAACAGCACCGCGCCCACCGGCGGTGTTATCAGTCCGATCCCGAGGTTGACCAGCATGATCATGCCGAACTGCACCGGATCCACGCCGATGCCGAGAATCACCGGCATCAGGATCGGCGTCAGAATCAGGATCAGCGGCGCCATGTCCATCACCGTGCCGAGCAACAGCAGCATGACGTTGATGCACATCAGGATTACGTAGCGGTTGTCCGACAGGGTCAGGAACAGCGTAGTGATCTTCGCCGGGATCTGCATCAGGGTCATGATGTAGCCGAAGCTCGCGGCAAAACCGATCAGGATCATCACGATCGAAATCGTCCGCACGGTGCGGTGCATCAGTTTCGGCAGTTCGCTCCACTTGTAGTCGCGGTAGATGAACATGGTGACGAAGAACGACCACAGCACGGCGATGGCCGCCGACTCTGTAGCCGTGAAGATCCCCGAGAGAATGCCGCCGAGGATGATCACCATCGCCATCATGCCCCAGAGGGCTTCGCCGACGATTTTCAACGCCTGGCGCATCGGGATCACTTCACCCTTGGGGTAGTTGCGCTTTTTCGCGAAGATCAGGCACAGCACCATCAGGCAGGCGCTCATCATCAGGCCCGGGACGATGCCGGCCATGAACAGCGAGGCAATCGAAACCGTACCACCGGCAGCCAGCGAGTAGAGCACCGAGTTATGGCTTGGCGGGGTCAGCAGGGCCTGCACCGAACCGCTGACGGTTACGGCGGTGGAGAAATCCCGTGGATAGCCCTTGCGTTCCATTTCCGGAATCAGCACCGAACCCACCGACGCGGTGTCGGCCACCGACGATCCGGAGATCGCGCCGAAAAAGGTCGAGGCGACAATGTTGACCAGTGACAGGCCGCCGCGGACAAAGCCCACCAGCACCCCGGCACAGGCCACCAACCGACGGGACATGCCGCCCTCGGCCATGATTGCACCGGCCAGCACGAAGAACGGAATGGCCAGCAGCGAGAATTTGTTCACCCCCGAAGCGACCTGAATCATCACCGCCTGGAAAGGAATGTCGATCCACCATGCACCGATCAGGGCGGCGGCGCCCAGCGCGTAGGCGACCGGCATGCCGATCAGGATCAATACGATAAAACTGCCCAGCAGTATCAGAGCGTCCATTAGGCGGCACCTTCACTTTCTTCAACCAGGTCGAACTGCACGACCCGTCGTTTGCTCTGGTCACCGAGCAAGAGTTTTTCCAGGACAAAAATCAGCGTCAGCAAGCCGCCCACGGGAATCGGCAGATAGGTCACGCCAACTCGCAGATCGGGCAGGGCGGCCATGAACTGGTTCCAGGTGGACATGCACAGCTTGGCGCCCCAGATCGTCATGAAAATGCAGATCGCGGCCATGAGCAGTTGCGAAAAAATCGCCGCCGCGGATCTCAGCTGCGGCGGCATGCGATCGGTGAGCATGGCCACGGCCATGTGCGCGCCGGCGCGGTAACTGGCGGCGGCGCCAATGAAGGTAAAAACCATCATCAGCAGGATCGCCGTGGGCTCGGGCCAGCTCGAGCCGGTGCCCAGCACGTAGCGGGCGAACACCCCCCAGGGAATCATCAGGGAAATCGCCAGGACTGAAAGGCCGGCGACCCAGATACACGTCATGTAGATCTTGTCGTTGATACGCAGCACTAGATTCTTCATCGGGTTCCACCGTAACCGGGCGCGCCTGAGTCATCAGGTGCGCCGGGCCTTTTTCAAAATTACGGAGCGGGAGGCGTTACTGAACGGCTTCGATTTTCTTGATCAGGTCGGCATATTTCGCGCCGTACTTTTCCCGCACCGGTGCGGTGGCGTCGTAGAAGGGCTTTTTATCGACCTGGATGAACTCGACGCCGGCGGCCTTGAGTTTTTCTTCACTGGCAGCGGACTTCTTGTCCCACAGCACACGCTCTTCAGCCTGGGCAGCCTTGGCGGCGGTCTTGACCAGCGCCTGTTGATCCGGAGTCAGTTTTTCCCAGGTGATTTTCGACATCACGATCGGCTCTGGCAGGATCAGGTGTCCGGTGAGGCTGTAGTACTTCGCGTTCTGGAAGTGGTTATGTTCGAGCAGGGTCGGCGGGTTGTTTTCCGCGCCGTCGATCACGCCGGTCTGCAGGGCACTGAAGATTTCGCCGGTGTCCATGGCGATACCGTTGCCGCCCATGGCGTTCATCATGTCGATGAACATTGGGTTGCCTTGCACGCGGATTTTCATGCCCTTGAGGTCTTCGAGCTTGCGGACCGGTTTCTTGGTGTAGACGTTTCGCGTGCCGCCATCCATCCAGGCCAGGGCCACCAGGCCGAATTCGGAGTGGGTGATTTTGTCGAGGATTTCGTCGCCCACCGGGCCGTCGATGACGTTACGCATGTGTTGATGGTCGCGGAAGATGAACGGCATGTTGAACACGTTCACGTCCGGTACCACCGGGCCGACGATACCCAGGCTGACGCGAGACAGCTGTACTGCGCCGACCTGCATCTGCTCGATGACTTCCTTTTCGGAACCCAGCACACCGCCGGGGAAGTACTGAAAGGTCAGCTCGCCGTTGGTTTCCTTGGTCAGGGTCTTGCCCATGTTTTCTTCGGCCACCACGGTTGGATAACCGGCGGGATGGATGTCAGCGAATTTGAGTTGCAGTGCCTGAGCGGCGCCAGTGAAGGTGAACATCAGCGGGAGTGCAGCGGCCAGCAAGGTGCGTTTGAAGTTCATGGGGGTGAGTCTCCAGTCTTGTTATTGTTGTGTTCAAGGCACAGCGGTGCAGCAGAGGCGGGTGTTACAGCAAAGCGTTGAGCATCGGCTCCGGCAGGCCTTTGACGTTGGGGTTCAGGGCGAACACGCCGCCTGCGAGAGATTGCGGATCGTGGTCGTCGCCGGGACGAATCGAGGTGACGAACAAGGTGTCCATCCGGTTGCCGCCGAAGGCGCACATGGTCGGTTTTTTCACCGGTACGGCCAGTGAGAAGTCGAGTCGGCCGTCCGGCGCGAAGCGGTGAATCAGGCCGGCGTCGTTGGCGCAGATCCAGTAAAAACCTTCAGCATCCACGGTAGCGCCATCGGGCCGCCCGGGGAAATGGTTCATGTCGACGAACACGCGACGGTTCGACGGCGTGCCGCTATCGGTGTCGTAATCGAACGCCCAGATCAGTTGTACGTCGGGGTGCGAATCGGACAGGTACATGGTCTTGCCGTCAGGGCTGAAACCGAGGCCGTTGGGCACGATGAAGCCGTCGAGCTGCGCTTCGATCACGCCAGATTGCCCGGCGCCGTAGCGGTAGAGTCTGCCTTCGGGCGCACTCAGGCCCATGTTCAGCACCATGCTGCCGGCCCAGAAACGCCCTTGGCGGTCGCAGCGACCATCGTTCAGGCGCATGTCTGCGCGGCTGTGCGCCACGGTGGCAAGCAACTCACTGTCGAGGCTGCCGTCGCTGTGCGGGTGCAGATGAAAAAAGCCGCTCTCCATGCCGGCAACCCAGCCGCCATCGCTGTGACGAGCGATGCAGGCGAGCATTTCCGGGGTTGTCCAGGCATGCACATGGCCGGTGTCAGCGCTCCAGCGTTGCAGCCCGCCGTTGGGAATATCCACCCAATACAGCGCGTTTTCCTGCGGCACCCAGACCGGGCTTTCGCCCACGGCGTTGCGGGCATCGACGATCAGTTCGGCTTGCATACTCATTCCTTTGCGTCGTTGTCAGAGTGATCAGTCGCCGAACGGCCCTGCCGCGACGAACGTGCCGCCCTGATAGATCCGCGCCGGGTCATCGGCGGCCGGCATGGGTTGTGCCTCGACTTTTTCGCGGAACACTTCGGAGCTGTCCTTGGCCGAAAACCCGAGGTGGCTGGCGAAGCGGTTGTCCCACCACACGTCCTTGTTGGCGGACATGCCATAGACCACGGTGTGGCCGACGTTCGGCGTGTACAGCGCGCGTTCAAGCAATTGCGTGAGGTCGTCGAAGCTCAGCCAGGTGTGCATCATTCGGCGGTTCTGCGGCTCGGGGAACGAGGAGCCGATGCGGATGCTGACGGTCTCGATGCCGTAGCGATCGAAGTAGAAACTGGCCATGTCTTCGCCGTAGGACTTGGACAGTCCGTAGTAGCCGTCGGGGCGGCGGGCCGAGGTGGCGTCGAGTTTTTCGTCCTGTTTGTAGAAGCCGATGACGTGGTTGGAACTGGCGAAGATCACCCGTTTTACGCCATGCCGGCGCGCGGCTTCGTAGATGTGAAACACGCCGCAGATATTGGCACCGAGGATTTCTTCGAACGGCCGCTCGACGGAGACGCCGCCGAAATGCAGGATCGCGTCGACGCCTTCGACCAGTTGGTGCACGGCGTGTTTGTCGGCCAGATCGCAAGGAACGATTTCTTCGCGATCATCGACGGCCGGGGCGAGGGCGGCAATGTCTGACAAGCGCAGGACATTGGCATAAGGGCGCATACGTTCGCGCAGGACTTTGCCCAGGCCACCGGCGGCGCCGGTCAGTAGCAGACGGTTAAACGGGGCGCGGGGAGTAGAGGTAGACGTCATGGCAAGCCCTTACACGTTGTTATTAGGTTTGTTGTAGGTTGTCGTATGACTTCGCTGAAGTATCGGTAGGGTTTCCGGGACTTGTCAACGCGACTTTTGGTGTAGATGACGGAAGGCCTGCGAGGATTTCCAGCCTTGCCCGTTCCTGTGGCGAGGGAGCTTGCTCCCGCTCGGCTGCGCAGCAGTCGTCGCTTTTTGCGGAAAATTGCCGGGGGCGGCTTCGCCACCCAGCGGGAGCAAGCTCCCTCGCCACAGGTCATCGGTTCGCCAATGGGTTCTTAATTGAATCAGCGGTTACAACAACGAAATCGGATAACTGATAAAGATCCGGTTCTCGTCAAACTCGTTGGTGCTGAAGTCCCGGCGTATCGTCGCGTTGCGCCATTTCACGTTGAGGTTTTTCAGCGGGCCGCTTTGCACGGTGTAAGCCAGCTCCGACTCGCGGCCCCATTCCTTGCCGTCAGTGACGGTGCCGGTGTGCACGTTATCGCCGCTGATATAGCGGTTCATCAGGGTCAGGCCGGGGATGCCGAGGGCGACGAAGTTGTAGTCGTGGCGCAACTGCCAGGAGCGCTCTTTGGCGTTGTCGTAACTGGCGTTGTAACTGTCGTTGGCGAGGGTGCCGCCGCTGGTGCCGTTGACCCGCATCCACGCGTCGTCGCCGCTGAGTTTTTGCAGGCCGACATAGAAGGTGTTGCCGCCGTAGCGGGCCGAGAGCAGGGCGAACGCGGTCTTGTTGTCGAGGTCGCCGGCCTGGGCGCTGCCGTCCTCCTTGCCGGTGAAGAAACCGAGGTTGGCACCCAGCGTCCAGTCGCCCAGCGGCTGGCTATGGCTGAGGTTGAAATACTGCTGCTGGTAGATGTCGCTGAGTTCGGCGTACCACACGCCGACCAGGGTGCGCTTGTCGTTGAAGGTGTATTCGCCGCCGCCGAAGTTGAAGCGATCGGAAGTGAACGCGCCACGGCCGTTCATTGACATGTCTTCCATGCTCGCATCGTTGCGCGGGCTGTTGCCACGGAACTGGCCGCCGTAGACGGTCAGGCCGTTGATCTCGGTAGAGGTGATCTGGCCGCCGCGAAAGGTTTGCGGCAGCGAGCGGCCATCGTCGGAGCGCAGGATCGGCAGCACCGGCATCCATTCGCCGACCTTCAATTCAGTCTTCGAGACCTTGGCCTTCAGCGCCACACCGAGGCGACCGAAGTTGTCTGCCGGGCGCCCGTCATCGTGGATCGGCAACAGTTGCGTGCCGCCCGTGCCTTTGCCGCCATCAAGCTTTTGCGAATACATCCCCAGCACATCGAGCCCAAAACCGACGGTGCCCTGAGTGAAGCCGGATTTGGCATCGAGAATGAAGTTTTGCGTCCATTCTTCAGCCTTGCCCTGTGGGTTGGCCGGGTTGACGAAGTTGCGGTTGAAGTAGGCGTTGCGCAGGTTCAGCGTGGCTTTGCTGTCTTCGAGAAAGCCTTCGGCATCGGCGCTCATCGGCAGGGCCAGGGCCAGGCTGCTGCAGCCGATCAGGCTAAGGGTGGTGCGCGGAGAAAGCGTGGCAATGCGGGAAGGGCGGACGGAACTGCAGACGAGTGTGCTCACTGTGACGCTCCCTGTATCGTTTGTTGTTTTTATTATTTGTTATACGTCGTCGTACAACATGGGTGCGGATATTTCCTCGGTTTTCCGGGAATGTCAACAGCAAGTTATACGATGACTTGCCGTCGCGACGCAGATCACTTTGTAGGAGCTGCGGCACGCTGCGATCTTTTGATCTGGCTTTTAAAAAAAACAGGATCAAAAGATCGCAGCCTCGTTTCACTCGACAGCTCCTACAAGGATTTGTGTTGTCCATGGGATGTGTGTTGCCGGTGAATTTGCGGCAAACTTCACCCACGTTCTGCACAAGGCCTTTCCATGGATCAATACGCCCCGCGCAACTGGCAGCCCCACGAAAAGCCCAGTCTGCCCGGTTCCCCTTCAACACCATTGCACTCCAACCCCAAGCGCCTGGCCTATGCGCTGGTCGGCGTGCTGGTGGCGGTAACCGGTGGCTTGGGCAACTCGCTGGTGGTGGCCAACCTGCCTTATCTGCAAGGCGCACTGGGCGCGACCACGGCGGAAATGGCCTGGCTGCCGGCGGCGTTCGTGATGACCAACGTGTCGATGAACCTGCTGCTGGTGAAGTTCCGCCAGCAATTCGGTTTGCGTGCATTCACCGAAGTGTTTCTGGTGCTGTATGCGCTGGTGACCTTCGGCCATCTGTTCGTCAACGACCTGAACTCTGCGGTGGCGGTGCGCGCAGCCCACGGTATGGTCGGCGCGGCGCTGAGTTCGCTGGGCCTGTATTACATGATCCAGGCATTCCCGGCGAAGTGGCGCATGAAAGCGCTGGTGCTCGGCCTCGGCACTTCACAACTCGCGCTACCGCTGGCGCGATTATTCTCGGAGGATTTGCTGCAGATCGCCGAATGGCGCGGCTTGTACCTGTTCGAGCTGGGCATGGCGCTGCTGTCGCTGGGCTGCGTATTGATGCTCAAGTTGCCGCCGGGCGACCGTTTCAAAACCTTCGAAAAACTCGACTTCCTCACCTTCGCCATTCTCGCCACGGGCGTGGCGTTGTTGTGCGCGGTGTTGTCGCTGGGGCGGATTGACTGGTGGCTGGAGGCCAACTGGATCGGCTATGCGCTGGCCGCCTCGATTGCGTTGATCCTCGCCGGTCTGGCCATCGAACATAACCGCAGCAACCCGCTGCTGATGACCCGTTGGCTTGGCAGCGGAACGATGATCCGCCTGGCGCTGGCGGTGACCCTGATTCGCATGGTCACCTCGGAGCAGTCCACCGGTGCGGTCGGTTTCATGCAGAACCTGAACATGGGTTATGAGCAACTGCACAGCCTCTACGTGGTGATGCTGATCGGCAGTGTCGCGGGGCTGGTGACCAGCGCGCTGACGATCGACCCCAAGCACCTGCTGATGCCGCTGATCATCTCGCTGGGTCTGATGGCCACCGGGTCGGTGATGGACAGCTTTTCCAACAACCTGACCCGCCCGGAAAACCTCTACCTCAGTCAGTTTCTGCTGGCCTTCGGCAGCACGTTTTTCCTCGGCCCGACCATGGTCTTTGGTACGCGCAACGTGCTGACCAATCCGCGCAATCTGGTGAGCTTTTCCGTGCTGTTCGGGATCTGCAACAACCTCGGCGGCCTGCTGGGCGCGGCGCTGCTGGGCACTTTCCAGATCGTCCGGGAAAAATTTCATTCCAGTCACATCGTTGAGCACCTGACGCTGTCTGACCCGTTGGTGGCTGCACGCGTGCAGAGCGGCGGCTCGGCGTACGGCTCGTTGCTGGCCGACCCGAGCCTGCGCAACCTTGCGGGTATTCGCAGTCTGTCCAACGCCGCTACCCGCGAGGCCAACGTGCTGGCCTACAACGATGTGTTCATGTTGATCGCCGTGATTGCGGTGCTGACCATGATCTGGCTGTCCATCCGTGCGCTGTGGCTGATGAGCACCACCAAAGCCGTCGCCCCTGCGCCATCCACACCTTCGAGCGGTGCCACTTCTTCATGACCGAACCGACCACCACAACTACTAACGCCATTGCTGCCACGCCTGAGGGTGTGGCGCCGCCGTCATCGCCGAACACCGAGCCGCGCTCGCTGCGGGTGCGGATCATCTCGTCGCTGGGCTTTGCCGCGATTGCCATTGTCGGCGTGTTGATCGTGCTCTATGCGTGGCAATTGCCGCCGTTCAGCAGTGCAGTGGAGACCACGGAAAACGCATTGGTGCGCGGACAGGTGACGATCATCGGCCCGCAACTCGCAGGTTATGTTTACGAGGTGCCGGTACAGGATTTTCAGTACGTGAAGGCGGGGGATTTGCTGGTGCGCCTGGACGACCGCATCTATCAGCAGCGTCTCGACCAGGCACTGGCGCAACTGGCGGTGCAGAAGGCCGCATTGGCCAATGTGGTGCAGCAACGCAACAGCGCCGAGGCGACGATCAAGTTGCGTCAGGCGGTGCAAGCCGACAGCGAAGCGCAGTTGCGCAAGAGCGAGGCGGATCTGCGCCGCAACAAGGAATTGGTTGGCGACGGTTCGGTGTCCAAGCGCGAGATGGACGTCGCGCTGGCGGCCAATGCGCAAAGTGTCGCGGCGGTCGCGCAAGCCAAGGCCAATCTGGAAATCGCCCGTCAGGATCTGCAAACGGTGATCGTCAATCGTGGCTCGCTGGAAGCGGCGGTGGCCAGCGCTGAAGCAGCGGTGCAACTGGCGCGGATCGACCTGTCGAATACGCGCATCGTTGCCCCGCGTGACGGCCAGCTCGGGCAGATCGGCGTGCGCCTCGGCGCCTACGTCAACTCCGGTGCGCAGTTGATGGCGTTGGTGCCGAACCAGAAATGGGTGATCGCCAACTTGAAGGAAACCCAGATGGATAACGTCCGCGTCGGGCAACCGGTGCGTTTCACCGTCGATGCGCTGAACCACCGCAAATTCACCGGGTATGTGCAGCATATTTCGCCGGGTACGGGCTCGGAATTTGCCCTGTTGCAGGCGGACAACGCCACCGGCAATTTCGTGAAAATTGCCCAGCGGGTGCCGGTGCGGATCACCATCGATCCGGATCAGCAGGAAGAGGAGCGGTTGCGGCCGGGGATGTCGGTGGTGGTCAGCATCGACACCGCGGCGGGCGACACCCAACCCCACTGACACAATGCATAACCCTGTGGGAGCGAGCCTGCTCGCGAAAGCGTCGTATCAGTAACATTTCTTTATCTGACACACCGCTTTCGCGAGCAGGCTCGCTCCCACATTTGAACTGTGTTTATCCAGTGATCATTGGCGGCAGGGTACCGAGCAGCGAGACGGCCGCCACCGCGCCAATGCCGAGCAGCCACTCCAGCATCACACTGCGCCTGATTGCGCCCATCCGTTGTTCGCAATCATCCATGCGCAAACGGTTGAACAGCGCCAGCCCCAGCATCCCCAGCACGACCAGCGCCTTGATCAGCAGAATCAACGCAAACCCGCTGAACAACGGCGTCGGCCACCATTGGCCGGTCAGCACGCGGACATTGATCAATCCTGTCATGAGCAGCCCGGCGACTAGCACATAACCGATCCCGCTGAAGCGTCGCAAAACTTCATGCATCGGCTCCGTCGGCTGACGCAAAATCATCACCAGCACCCACAACCCGCCGAGCCAGGCCGCCACGCAGGTCAGATGCACGATCTGGTTGAGAATCAGCAATTGCCCACTCAAACCATCGAGCATGGCGCCGTGTCCGACCGGAGCGAGAGTCGCCAGCAGCAGGGCACTCAAGCCAAGTCGCAACGGCATGTTTGAACGCCAAGGTGTGAACAACAGCGCCAACAGCACAGCATTGATCAGCAGATGCCAACGCCAGACCTGACCAAAAAACGTATGGCCCAGCACCCGCGCAACCGTGTCCGGATCAAACGCCGCTGTAGCCGAACCGGCCATGCTTGCAGTAATCAAAAGTGCCCAGGCAATCCCGCTGAACAGCGCCACTGCAGCCAGCCAGCGCGCCAGTCGCGCCAGGTGCCGATCCACTTGTGACGCTTCATCCTTGAGCAGCAACGGCCTGAACAGCCAGACCCCGAACAGCATCAACACCACGATGAAATGCACAAAGCGGCACAGCACCAGCGCTTCATTCATGAATTACTGGCCCACCTTGAACTGGTAGGCGCCTTCGCTTTTATGTGTATCGACCGACACTGCGTGCCATTCGACTTTGTACTCGCCAGCGGTCAGCGGAGCACTAGGGGTGACGATCAGGGTTTTCTTGTCGCCCTCGGTGGTCAGCGGCTTGACCGCGACCGGTGCGCCATCCTTGGTCAACGTGACTTTGGTGAAACTGGCCTCGACACCTTCGGAAAACGTCAGGCGCAAATCCGCCGGAGCAGCGACGGTGCTGTCGGCCGCCGGGGTCTGACTTTTCAGGTGGGCATGGGCAAATACGGAAGATGCGGCGAACAGCGAAGCGAGCAGGGCAGTGGTGGTCAGGACGTTCTTGAACAGCATCGCGGATACCTCTGAGACAGGATCGAAGAAGCGTCAGTTTAGCCATCCGCTCACGCCAGTACGAAGTTTTGTTTGCAGCGGTCGCCCGCAGACCAGAGCGGATGCTAGTCTTGGCCAACGCTGCTGTCAGGGAGCCCTTATGGGCAATCACAAGATCGAGATTCGTCGCAGTAACGTCGAGAAAATCCTTCTGGCGGCGGAAAAGGTTTTCGCCGAAAAAGGCTTCGGCGGCACCGCCATGGCTGACATCGCCGCCGAAGTACAACTGCCGCGCTCCAACCTGCATTACTACTTCAGCACCAAGAGCGAGCTGTACAGCGCGGTGCTGTTCGACCTGCTGGAAGTGTGGAAACAGGACGCGCTGTGCTTCGAGATGTTCGACGATCCGCGCGTGGTACTGAGCAGCTACATCCGCGCCAAGATGAACCACTCACGCAGCCGGCCGTATGGCTCGAAAGTCTGGGCCAACGAGATCATCCACGGCGCACCGACATTAGGCGAGGCACTGGATGTCAGCCTGTATGACTGGGCGAAGATGAAGGAAGCGAAGATTCGTCAGTGGGTCGAGGACAAGCGGATTCTGCCGGTGGAACCGTCGAGCCTGCTGTACATGATCTGGGCGTCGACGCAGCACTACGCCGACTTTGATCATCAGGTGAATATCCTCAATGATCACCAGCCGTTGTCGGACATGCAGTTCGAGCGGGCGGTGCAAACGGTGACCAGTGTGATCTTGCGCGGGATCGGGCTGGAGCCCTGAGTTTTGTGGTGTGGCTACCGACCTCATCGCTAGCAGGCTGGCTCCCACAGAGGATCGCATTTCAACTGTGGGAGCTAGCCTGCTAGCGATGGCGGTGATTCAGGCACTTACATGGTAGGGATTCCGCGGATCATGATTCCAGTCCAGAAACGGCTTCCCAGTCTCCATCGGCACCATCTCGATGCAGTCCGCCACCGGGCAAGTGATCTGGCACAAGTTACAACCCACACACTCCTCATCAATCACTTCATATTTATGCGTCCCGTCAGCCTGCTTGAGACTGCTGATTGCCTGGTGTGACGTGTCCTCGCAAGCAATGTGGCAACGCCCGCAACCAATGCATGCGTCCTGATCTATCTTCGCGATCACCTGATAGTTGATGTCGAGATACTTCCAGTCCGTGGTATTGCCCACCGCGCGCCCGGAAAACTCGGCGATGTTGGCGTAACCCTGACTGTCCATCCACCGCGACAGCCCGTCCTTCATTTCTTCGACAATGCGGAAACCGTGCAGCATCGCCGCCGTGCACACCTGCACCGCGCCGCTGCCCAACGCCATGAATTCCGCCGCATCACGCCAACTGCCGATGCCGCCAATCCCGCAGATCGGCAAGCCCTGGGTCTGCGGATCGCGGGCAATCTCGGCGACCATGTTCAGCGCAATCGGCTTCACCGCCGAGCCACAGTAACCGCCGTGGGTGCTTTTGCTGCCGACGGTGGGCAGGGCGACCATGTGCTCCAGATCGACGCTGGTGATCGAGTTGATCGTATTGATCAGCGACACCGCATCGGCGCCACCGCGATGCGCCGCGCGGGCGGCGACGCGGATGTCGGTGATGTTCGGCGTCAGTTTGACGATCACCGGCAGCGAGCAATAGGTCTTGCACCAGCGCGTGACCTGCTCGACATATTCCGGCACCTGACCGACTGCCGCACCCATGCCGCGCTCGGGCATGCCGTGCGGGCAGCCGAAGTTCAGCTCGATGCCGTCAGCGCCGGTGGCTTCCACCAGCGGCAGGATGTGTTTCCACGACTCCTCGACGCACGGCACCATCAGCGAGACGATCAGCGCACGATCCGGCCAGTCCTTCTTCACCTGAGTGATTTCGCGCAGGTTGATCTCCAGCGAACGGTCGGTGATCAGCTCGATATTGTTGATGCCCAGCACTTCACGGTTATTGCCGTAGTGCGCCGAGTAACGCGACGACACGTTGACCGCCGCCGGGTCCTCACCGAGGGTTTTCCAGACCACGCCACCCCAGCCCGCTTCAAAGGCGCGAACGACGTTGTAGGCTTTGTCAGTCGGCGGCGCAGAGGCCAGCCAGAACGGATTGGGGGCTTTGATGCCAGCGAAGACAATCGACAGATCGGCCATTTACGCAGCCTCCACGTTAAGCATCAGTTGAGCGTTGATCGCCTCGGCGGCGCGTTTGCCGTGCTGCACGGCTTGCACGGTGAGGTCCTGATCGAGGCTGGTGCAATCGCCGCCGGCATACACGCCGGGGATGCTGGTGCGCAGGTTGTCATCGACGTAGATGCGTTCGCCCTGACGCTTGAGTTCACGCGCCAACGGGTCGGCGAGGGCGCTGCCGTCGAAGGCCTGGCCGATGGCTTTGAAGATCGCGTCAGCGGCCAGCTCGAAGGTCTCGCCGGTGGTTTGCAGACGACCGTCGACCAGATCGGTGCGGGCGAAACGCATGCCGCGCACCTGGCCCTGATCGTCGAGCAGCACTTCCTCCGGTTGCGCCCAGGTCAGCAGGCGCACCTGATTGGCCTTGGCGATGTCCTGTTCATGGCCGGTGGCGCCCATGTCGGCGGCGCCACGGCGATACACCAGATTGACGTCGCGGGCACCGAGGCGGGCCATTTGCACGGCCATGTCGATCGCGGTGTTGCCGGCGCCGAGCACGATGCAGCGTTCGGCCAGCGGCAGTTGCGTGAGGTCATCGGCCTGGCGCAGTTCGCGGATGTAATCGGTGGCGGCGAGCAGGCCGGGGGCATCTTCGTGAGCCAGGCCGAGTTGCTTGCTGGCGTTGAGGCCGAGGCCGAGGAACACCGCGTCGAACTGCTGATGCAGTTCGCTCAGCGTCAGGTTGTCACCGAGTTTCTGCCCGTGACGAATCTCGATGCCGCCGATCTGCAGGAGGAAATCCAGTTCCTTCTGCGCGTAATCATCGACCAGTTTGTACTTGGCAATTCCGTATTCATTGAGGCCGCCAGCCTTCTCCCGCGCTTCGAAAATCACCACGTCATGCCCGTGCATGGCGCTGCGGTGAGCGCAGGACAAACCGGCCGGCCCGGCACCGACCACGGCGATGCGTTTGCCGCTGGCGGCGGCGCGCTGGAACGGGTGCTCGGTGAAATGCGCATTGTCCACGGCGTAGCGTTGCAGCAGGCCGATCAGCACCGGCGCGCATTCCTGAGCGTTATTGCGCACGCAGGCTTGCTGGCAGAGGATTTCCGTCGGACACACCCGCGCGCAACTGCCGCCGAGGATGTTCGCCGAGAGGATTTTCTGCGCCGCACCGGGCACGTTGTCTTGATGGATGTTGCGGATGAACGACGGGATGTCGATCTCGCTCGGGCACGCATTGACGCACGGCGCGTCGTAGCAATACAGGCAGCGCGAGGCTTCCAGATGCGCCTGCCGGGCGTTGAGCGGCGGCGCCAGATCGGTGAAATGCCCGGCGAGGGCGGCCGCGCTTTCGTGCGGATGGGGGAGATGGTTCAGGGTCTCGATCACGGTTTTGTGCCTCACGGTTATTTGAGGTTCTCTGCCTCTGATGGGCAGTGGTTTTCGTATTTCTCTGTGGCGAGGGAGCTTGCTCCCGCTGGGTGGCGAAGCCGCCCCAAAACCAGGTAATGCGGTCATCCTGATACTCAGGAGTAAATGGTTTTGGGCCTGCTGCGCAGTCCAGCGGTAGCAAGCTCCCTCGCCACAGGGGGATCAGCGCTTGACGGCAGTCGGACGATGTTGCTCAGCCCGCTTGCTCAGCAAATCAAACACCGCCGGATACGCCGGCCGTTCGATGTACCGCCCGGCCCCGCGCTCGGCGCGCAGGTCGCCGTCGGCCCAGACCACCCGGCCCTGGCTGACGGTATGGCTCGGTACACCGCGCACGGTCTTGCCTTCGAAGATGTTGAAATCCACCTGCTGATGGTGGGTCTTGGCGGAAATGGTGCGGGTGCCTTGCGGGTCCCACAGCACCAGATCGGCATCGGCACCCACACGAATCGCGCCTTTACGTGGGTAGAGATTGAAGATTTTCGCGGTGTTGGTAGAGGTGAGGGCGACGAAATCCTGCATCGACAAACGTCCACTGTTGACGCCTTCGTCCCACAACACCGCCATGCGATCTTCGATGCCGGCCGTGCCGTTGGGAATCTTGCTGAAGTCATCGCGGCCGGCGGCTTTTTGCTCGGCGCAGAAGCAGCAATGGTCAGTCGCGGTGGTGTGCAGATTGCCGTTTTGCAGTCCGTGCCACAGCGCCTCTTGGTGGCCGCGCGGACGGAACGGCGGGCTCATCACGTAACCGGCAGCGGTCTGCCAGTCCGGGTGCTGATAGACGCTGTCGTCGAGCAGCAAATGCCCGGCCAGCACTTCGCCGTACACCGGCTGGCCCTTGCTGCGCGCATAGGTGATTTCGTCGAGGGCTTCCTTGGTCGAAACGTGCACCAGGTACAGCGGCGTGCCAATGGTTTCAGCAATACGAATCGCTCGACTCGCCGCCTCTCCTTCAACCTGCGACGGCCGCGACAGCGGATGCGCCTCCGGCCCGGTGATGCCTTGGGCCATCAACTTGCGTTGCAAGTGATAAACCAGCTCGCCGTTTTCCGCGTGCACGGTCGGCACCGCACCGAGTTCCAGGCAGCGCTCGAAACTCGCCACCAGCGTGTCGTCGGCGGCCATGATCGCGTTCTTGTAGGCCATGAAATGCTTGAAACTGTTGATGCCGTGATGGCTGACCAACTCGGCCATTTCCTCACGCACCTGCTCGCTCCACCAAGTAATGGCGACGTGGAAGCCATAGTCGGAGGCGGACTTTTCCGCCCAGCCGCGCCACTGATGAAACGCTTCCATCAGTGACTGCTGCGGATTGGGAATCACAAAATCGATGATTGACGTGGTGCCGCCAGCCAGTCCGGCCGCCGTGCCACTATAGAAATCCTCACTGGCCACGGTGCCCATGAACGGCAGTTGCATGTGGGTGTGCGGATCGATGCCGCCGGGCATCAGGTATTGGCCGCTGCCGTCGAGGACTTCGGCGCCGGCGGGAATATCAAGGTTTTCACCGATGGCTTTGATCACGCCGTCGGCGCAATAGACGTCGGCGCGATAACTTTCATCATGGGTAACAACGGTGGCGCCACGGATCAACAGAGACATTCCGAGTTCCTCGCAGGCATGACCGACTTGTGCCGGTTCTAGATGTTTTATTGATGTACGGCACAGCAGGTCGTATTCCTGTCAGCGCTGTCAGGAATAGAAACTAGTCGCAGATTTGCAATAGAGCAAGATTATTTTTTATAAGCTTATGACTGTTTTAAGTGTATGAAAAATAACGATAAAAACATGAAATCACCAAAATGGTGAGGCTGCTCACCATTTTGACGCACTTGACAGGATGGAAATATGAGCAAGATTTCCTATGTGAAATCAGCCGCTTGAAGTTGAGCTGCGGTTGCTCGCTCACGATGAAAAAAAGTGCAGTGCACCAGATTGAGTCCTGACAGTTCGGACAACTTGCCCGGCGTTTAGCCTGAGCGTTCAGACAAGTTTCCACGGGCTCATCAGATAAATAATTAAAACTGATGAATATCAGAAAGTTACAAAGCGTTTAACCCTCGGCCCGATGCGTAAGCGGGGCACCCGGCACGTTTATTGATGCCGCCGCTGACACCATGGCCGGTGCACGAAAGTTGTCAGTTCCTCCGGCCATCGTCCGGCTCGCACCCGCGTGTGCCAGCCGCCTGATGAGCAAAAAATAATCAGAAGAACAGTGGAGCGGCCATGCAACAGAACAGATCGCAAGTGACCGAGCGCGACGGCTTGTTCGAACTCGAAGCCGGCAGCGACGTCCTCGACAGTCCCCGTTACAACCACGATATGGCACCGACCAAGGTGCGCGAACGAACCTGGAACAAATGGCACATCACCGCGCTGTGGGTCGGCATGTCGATCTGCGTGCCGACCTACACCCTCGGCGGTGTACTCACCGCCTACTTTGGCCTGACGGTCGGTGAAGCGCTGCTGGCGATTCTGTTCGCTAACGTCATCGTCCTGATTCCGCTCACGCTCAACGCCTTTCCCGGCACCAAGTACGGCATTCCGTTTCCGGTATTGCTGCGCTCGTCGTTCGGCATTCTCGGTTCCAACGTGCCGTGCCTGATCCGCGCGCTGGTGGCGTGTGGCTGGTTCGGCATTCAAACGATGTTTGGCGGATTGGCGATTCACCTGTTTCTCGGCTCGGTGTTCGAGGGCTGGAAATCCCTCGGCGGTACGGGGGAGGTGATTGGTTTCATGATTTTCTGGGCGCTGAACCTCTGGGTGGTGATCCGTGGCGCCGAGTCGATCAAGTGGCTGGAAACCCTGTCCGCGCCGTTGCTGGTGGCGGTCGGCATCGGCCTGTTGGTGTGGGCGATGCCGAATGTGTCGATGACCGAGCTGCTGGCGATTCCGGCCAAGCGTCCGGAGGGCGCCAGTGTGGTCAGTTACTTTGCGGCGGGACTGACAGCGATGGTCGGCTTTTGGGCGACGTTGTCGCTGAATATTCCTGACTTCAGCCGTTACGCCAAGAGCCAGAAAGATCAGATTCTCGGGCAGATTTTTGGCCTGCCGCTGACGATGTTTCTGTTCGCTTCGCTCGGCGTGATCATGACGGCCGCGTCGGTGAAACTGGTCGGTGTCACCGTCTCCGATCCGGTCAGCCTGATCGGTCACATCCAGAGCCCGGTGTGGGTGGCGGTGGCGATGGCGCTGATCATCATCGCCACGCTGTCGACCAACACCGCCGCCAATATCGTCTCCCCGACCAACGACTTCCAGAACATCGCACCGAAGGTGATCAACCGTACCAAAGCCGTGTTGCTGACAGGCTTTGTCGGACTGCTGTTGATGGGCCATGAGCTGCTGAAAAAACTCGGTTTGATCGTCTCCGATGTCAGCCTCGAAACTGTGTATTCCAACTGGCTGCTGGGCTATTCGAGCCTGCTCGGGCCGATCGCCGGGATCATGGTGGTGGACTATTTCCTGATCAAGAAACAGCAACTGGACCTGGCCGGGTTGTACCGCGACGACGTGTATCCGGCGTGGAACTGGGCCGGGTTTGTTGCCTTTGGGGTGCCGGTGGTGCTGACCTTGCTGTCGCTGGGCAGCGACGCGTTCAGCTGGTTTTACAGCTACGGCTGGTTCACCGGCTCGGCACTGGGCGGGATTATTTATTACGGGTTGTGCGTGATGCGTGCGCAGCCCTCGGTCGTGAAATCGGCGGTGTAGCGGATGGCCTCATCGCTAGCAGGCTAGCTCCCACAGTGGGCCGTATTCCAATTCAGCAATCTGGAATGCGTTTCCCCTGTGGGAGCCAGCCTGCTGGCGATGAGGGCATTACAGGCACCAGAGAAATATCCATAAGAAAAGCAGCCTGAGGAGATCCCCATGAACGCAGCCGTAGACGTTCTGCAATCGACCCATCAGCACATCAACCGCGATCGCCTGTGGGCCTCGCTCATGGAACTCGCCAAACTCGGCGCCACAGTCAAGGGCGGTGTCTGTCGCCTGGCCCTGACCGATCTCGACCGCCAGGCCCGTGACCTCTTCGTGCAATGGTGCAAGGACGCCGGGTGCAGTGTCACGGTCGATGCCGTCGGCAACATCTTCGCCCGTCGCCCAGGGCGCAATCCCGACCTGCCGCCGGTGATGACCGGTAGCCACATCGATACCCAGCCTACCGGCGGCAAGTTCGACGGCTGCTTCGGCGTACTCGCCGGCGTCGAAGTCCTGCGCACCCTCAACGACCTGAAAGTGGAAACCGAAGCGCCGCTGGAAGTGGTGGTCTGGACCAACGAAGAAGGCTCGCGCTTCGCCCCGTGCATGATGGGCTCCGGGGTGTTCGCGGAAAAATTCACCCTCGAAGAAACCCTGGCCAAAGTCGATGCCGATGGTGTGACCGTTGGTGAAGCGCTCAACGCCATCGGCTATGCCGGCCCGCGCAAGGTCAGCGGGCATAAGGTCGGCGCCTATTTCGAGGCGCACATCGAACAAGGCCCGATCCTCGAAGACGAACAGAAAACCATCGGCGTTGTGCTGGGCGCGCTGGGGCAGAAGTGGTTCGACCTCAAGCTGCGCGGCGTCGAAGCGCATGCCGGCCCAACGCCGATGCACCTGCGCAAGGACGCCCTGGTCGGCGCCTCGGTAATCGTCGGTGCGGTCAACCGCGCGGCTCTCGGCCATCAACCCCACGCTTGTGGCACGGTCGGTTGCCTGCAAGCCTATCCCGGCTCGCGCAACGTCATCCCCGGCGAAGTGCGCATGACCCTCGATTTCCGTCACCTGGAGCCGGCGCGCCTCGACTCGATGATTGCCGAGGTGAAGCAAGTCATCGACGCCACCTGCGAAGAACATGGCCTGACCTACGAACTGACCCCGACTGCTGACTTCCCGCCGCTGTACTTCGAAAAAGGTTGCGTGGAAGCCGTGCGCGGTGCGGCAAAAGGCCTTGGCTTGTCGAATATGGACATCGTCAGCGGCGCCGGGCATGACGCGATTTTCCTCGCCGAACTCGGCCCGGCCGGGATGATCTTCGTGCCGTGCGAAGGCGGCATCAGCCACAACGAAATCGAGAACGCCGCGCCGGATGACCTGGCAGCGGGTTGTGCGGTGTTGTTGCGGGCGATGCTGGCGGCTTCGGCGATGGTGGCGGGAGGACAGCGGGCGGCTTGAAGATCAAAAGATCGCAGCCTTGTAGGAGCTGTCGAGTGAAACGAGGCTGCGATCTTTTCCTGTCACCCAAACGTCACATACCTGTGCGATGTTGCCGGCCCATGAAAATCATCACCTCCGGCGCGTCCTATCTGGATATCGACGCCTACGCCTGTTGCATCGCCTACGCCGAACTGCTCAACCTGCAAGGCATTGCCGCCCGCGCCGTCAGCAGCGCGCCAGCCAATGCCAGCGTTGCGCCAACCGTGCTCGGCTGGCCTGGCGCTTTTGACGATTACCCGCCGACGCCAAACGATGAATTTGTCCTGGTCGATGTCTCGGACTATCACCATTTCGACCCGTTGGTGGTGCTCGAACGGGTGGTAGAAGTTATCGATCATCATCCAGGGTACGAGCATTACTGGGCGCAGAAGCTTGGGGCTGGCGCCGATATTCGTCCGATCGGTGCGGCGGCAACCCAGGTTTATCAGCGCTGGCAAGGCGCAGGTTTGCTATCCGCCATCAGCCGGCACAGTGCGGCATTGCTGGCCACTGCGATTCTCGACAACACGCTGAATTTCAGCGGACAGATGACCACTGCAGCGGACATCGAGGCCTACGCCGACCTCGCTTCACGGGCACAACTGCCGGCAGACTGGCCCCGGCAGTATTTTCTCGAATGCCAGGCCAGTATCGAATCGGACCTGGCCGCGGCATTGGCAGCCGACTCGAAACAGATGAAACCCGAGAGCAACCTGCCAGGCTTCTTCGCCCAAATGACCGTGTGGGATGCCGACGCCTTGCTGCAAAAACACCGGCCGATGATCAAGCGCTGGATGGCAGAGCAGGGCGATGACTGGCTGCTGAATGTGATCAGTATCCGCGACCGCAAGAGCTGTTTCCTGGCGCCAGCCGAGGTCAGCCAGCAAAAGCTCAATCACTTATTGCCACTCGACTGGCAGGCCGGACTGGCCGTTCGCGCGCCGTCAATGCTGCGCAAGGAACTGTTGAAATTGGCGCTGGACGCTGCCAGTTACTGCGCGCCAAACACCATCGTCCAGTAAACCCCTTCATCACTGCGCGCCTCACTGGCAAACCCGGCGCCGACCTGGGTAAACATCGGGTTCATCAGGTTGGCGCAATGCCCGGGGCTGGCCAGCCATCCGGCCATGGCTTTGCCCGGTGAACTCTGCCCGGCCGCAATGTTTTCGCCGATTTGCCGACCACGGTAGCCGGCCGCGCGGGCGCGATCGGCGGGCAGGTCACCGTCCGGATCGCGGTGGGCGAAGTAGTTGCCGTAAGCCATGGCTTTACTGTGCCCCTGGGCGGCGGCGCCTAGCGCTGCGTTCCAGCTCAACGGCCGGGCGGCGGCGAATCGCTGGCGTCCGCACATCCGTGGTCGGGCACGCGCGGCATTGACCTCGGCGAGCAAGGCCTTGCCGACGCTGCGGTTATCGCCGACACGGCTGTCGAGCACTGGTTGTGCCAACACCACTTGCCATTCATTGCGCGAACGACTGACGCCGATGTCGGCGTAGCCCGCATCCAGCAGCGCGGCGCAGTGGTCGTTCTGCAGCAGGTCGAAGGCTTCTTCAGCGTCCTCGGCCCCGATCACGCGAATACTGCGCACCGCCACGGCGGAATACCCGGATGACTTCAACGCCTCGCGCATACCCCCGGCGTAGCGATAACCGATCGGCAAGGCCAGGTTCGACTTCAGCGCCAACGGTGCCAGGCGCTGCGCCGGGCGCCGATCACAGCGCTGCGGATGGGCGCGATAGTCGTTGATGGCGGCCACCAGTTGCCGCTCCGCACCGGCGTGGGCGGTTTCGGCGAACAATGGCGAGAGGATCAGCAGACACAGCGAAACGAAGCGAGACGAACGAACGGCGTGGCGCATGAGACGGGCAGCTCTGAAGGAGGACGGCGCATAAGTTGGGTGAACCGCAGAATGCGGCGCGAGTAGGACTGGGCTTTTTGGACTTGGTTCAAGGGGCGGTGAGGGGTTTTACGGTGGAGCGACGAACAGTGGAATCAAGCAGAGCGCTATGTTGCGCCGGATGACGCTATCGCGAGCAGGCTCACTCCTACATTTGGAATGCGTTCCCCTCACCGATTCAACACATCCCCCATCCACTGCAAATACTGCGCACGGTCGGAAATCGAGTTATGCCCCGAATCCGGTACCACCCGGAGCACTGCCACGCCTGGCGGGAAGTTCTCCAGCAAACGCTGAGTGCTGGCACGCGGAATCACCTCATCGTCACTCGCGGCGAGCAACATTGTCGGTACGCGGATATGCGCGGCGTACTTGCCGGATTCGAAGCGTTCCTTGAGCAACCACTGCACCGGTACCCACGCGTATTGCCGCGCCGCGATTTCTTCGAGGCTGTTGTAAGGCGTCACCAGAACCAGCTGTTGCACCGGCCGCTGACTGGCCAAGCGTATCGCCACGCCGGAACCGAGACTGCGCCCGACCACAGCAACCTGCGGATGACTGGCATAGACCTGATCGAACAGCGCCAGCGCATCCTCGGCAATCGCCGCTTCCGACGGTGAGCCGCTGCTGCCACCGAAGCCGCGGTAGTTGAGCAGATACACTGCGTAATCGGGAAACGCCTCGGCAAACTCCGGCAGATTGCGCGACACGTCTTCGGCATTGCCGCCGAAATAGATCAGCGCCCGTGGCCCGACGCGCTCGCGGGTGATCACTGAAACCTGCGCATCCGGCATCGACAAGGTCAGTTGAGAGTCGGCGCTGTTGACGGCATTGGGCTGCGGAAAATAGATCAGCGAGCGCTGAAAAAAGAACAGCGCCGCGCACAGCACCAGGTACACGGCAACGATCAATGCGACGAGTGACATCAGGGTTCGGGACATTCGGCTACTTTTAACGGTGTGTGAAGGATGGCTGTCGCAGTGTAGTCCAGCGCTGCAACCGGGCCGCTCAATCACACAACCGGCAACCGATCACGCAGCAGGGGAACCAGCATGAGCCACACTGAGGGTTACTCCCGTCGCCGATTGCTCACGCTGGCTGCCGGGGTTTCGGCGGTCTTTACCTTTGATCGGGCGTTGGCCACCGCCACCACGCCCGCGACCACCGGAGGCCACGCCATGCAGACCCGCGCCATCCCATCCAGCGCTGAATCGCTGCCCATCGTCGGCCTGGGCACCTATCGCGGTTTTGACGTAGGCCCCGGCGACCCGGCCTATAAACAGCTGCCGGCAGTGCTCGACGAACTGTTCAAAAAGGGTGGCACATTGATCGACAGTTCACCGATGTATGGCCGCGCCGAGCAAACCACCGGCGAACTGCTGTCGATCCACGAACCGCGTTCGCCGGCGTTTCTGGCGACCAAGGTGTGGACGCGCGGGCGCGCGGAGGGCATCGCGCAGATGGAGCAGTCGTTCAGCCTGCTGCGCACCGAGCGCATCGACCTGATGCAGATCCACAACCTGCTCGACTGGCAAACCCACCTGCCGACCCTGCGTGAATGGAAAGCTCAGGGCCGCATCCGTTACATCGGCATCACCCATTACACGCCCTCGGCGTATGAGGAAGTCGAAGCGGTGCTGAAGGCCGAGCCACTGGACTTCCTGCAAATCAATTACGCCCTCGATGACCGAGGCGTGGAGAAGCGCATCCTGCCGTTGTGCCGCGAACGCGGCGTCGCGGTGATCTGCAATCGGCCGTTCGGTGGCGGGGGGCTGCTGGCGCGGCTCAAAGATAAACCGCTGCCGGGCTGGGTGTCGGATGTGCAAGTCAACAGTTGGCCACAATTGGCATTGAAGTTTCTGCTGTCACATTCGGCGGTGACTTGCGTGATCCCGGGTACAGGCAACCCGCGCTACATGGCCGATAACGCCAAGGCCGGGTTCGGGCCGATGCTCACTGATGCGCAGCGGCATCAGTTGATTGCGTTGGCGGGGTAATCGGTCGGGTAGACGGCGCTCATCCGCGATAGCGCAACGCCTCCAGCAACAACGCAAACGCCGGCGCAGCCTGGCGTCGGCTCGGGTAGTAGAGGTGATAACCGGCAAACGCCGGGCACCAGTCTTCCAGCACTTGCCGCAAACGGCCGTCGGCCAGATATGGCGCGACGATATTCTCCGGGATGTAGCTCAGGCCGAAACCGTCCAGCGCCGCGTCGAGCAACGGGTAGACGCCGTTCAGGGTGACCTGCCCGGACACCCGCACTTTCAGGCTTTCGCCATCCTTCTCGAACTCCCAACTGTACAAACCGCCGTTGGTGGGCAGGCGCAGGTTGTTGCAGGCGTGGTCGGTCAGGTCGCGTGGCGTTTGCGGCGGAGGGCGTTTGGTGAAGTAGGCGGGCGAGCCAACCACGGCCATGCGCATGTCGGGGCCGATGCGAGTGGCGATCATGCCTTGCGCGACGTCTTCGCCCAGACGCACACCCGCGTCGAAACCCTGGCCGGCGATGTCGACGAAACCATAATCGCAGCTCACCTCGACGCTGATATCCGGGTACTTCGGCAAAAAGTCCTTGAGCACCGGGCGCAGCAGCCAGTCCAGCGAATGATCGGTGGCGTTGAGGCGGATCTTGCCTGCCGGGGTGTCGCGCAGGTTGCTCAGGGCGGCGAGCTCCACTTCGATTTCTTCGAAGCGCGGGCCGATGGTGTGCAACAGGTGTTCGCCGGCCTCGGTGGGCGAGACGCTGCGAGTGGTGCGAGTTAGCAGACGCAGGCCCAAACGGGCTTCGAGTGCGCGAATCGTGTGACTGAGCGCCGATTGCGAAACGCCGAGTTTGGCCGCCGCTTTGGTGAAACTGCGTTCGCGGGCGACGGCGAGGAAAGCGAGAAGATCGGTGGCGTTTTCCCGAAGCATTGATGAGTGTCCTGCATAAGTTTTTTCGAATTCTAGTTGATTATCTGAAGAGTGCGCCTCGGTAAAGTGACTCAACCCCTGTAGGAACTGCCGAAGGCTGCGATCTTTGATCTTGCTCTAAAAATCAAAGTCCAAAGATCTCTGCCTTCGGCAGCTCCTACATTCATCTGTTCGGAGAAAGTCATGAACCCGATTGCCGCTTCTGCACTGACCCTTTCCCTGCTGGCGGGTGAGGTGCAGGCCAATGAAATTCCACGAGTGAGCGTCACACCGAATGGCTCGCAACCTTCAGCCAAGGGCCCGGCGGATTGGTTCACCGGCACTGTGCGGGTCGATGCGCCGTTCAAAGGCACGGAAGCAGCGCGGGTCAGTGGCGCGACGGTGACGTTTGAGCCAGGCGCGCGTACCGCTTGGCATACGCATCCGTTGGGGCAGACCTTGATCGTCACGGCCGGTTCCGGTTTTGTGCAGGAGTGGGGGCAGCCGGTTCGTGAAATTCGTCCTGGCGACACGGTGTGGATCGCGCCGGGGGCCAAGCATTGGCACGGGGCGGCGCCCGGCACGGCGATGACGCATATCGCCATTGCTGAAGTGCTTGATGGCAAAGTCGTGGACTGGATGGAGCAGGTGAGTGCCGAGCAATATCCGCTTTCCGAGTGAAGAGCTTCCCTCACCCCAGCCCTCTCCCGGTGGGAGAGGGGGCCGACCTAGGTGTCTTGTGTCATACATCGACCTGAGAGACCGAGTCGATTATGGATTCACAGCAAAGCGATATCCATCGAACTGAAAGTGCTGTGTCGATTATGGATTCACAGCAAAACGTTCAGGTCGGGGCTGATCCCGAATATCCCCGGATCGGTTCCCTCTCCCGCTGGGAGAGGGCTAGGGTGAGGGGCTTTTCAGGGGCGCTCAGATCATCTCCGGCAACGACGAAAGAATCTTGTCCAGCGTAACCGGATACTCCCGCACCCGTGCCCCGGTGGCGTTGTAGATCGCATTGGCCACCGCCGCACTGACCCCGCAAATGCCCAATTCGCCGACACCCTTGGCCTTCATCGGCGAAGACACCGGATCGGTCTCATCGAGGAAAATCACCTCCTGATGCGGAATGTCGGCATGCACCGGCACCTCATACCCGGCCAGGTCATGGTTGACGAAAAACCCAAGTTTCTTGTCCACCGCCAACTCTTCCATCAACGCCGCACCGACGCCCATGGTCATCGCACCGATCACTTGGCTGCGCGCCGAAGTCGGGTTGAGAATCCGTCCCGCCGCGCATACCGCGAGCATGCGGCGCACGCTTACTTCACCGGTGGCAGCGTCGACGGCGACTTCGACGAAATGCGCGCCGAACGTCGACTGCTGATACTTCTCGGCCAGATCACCGAATTCGATGCTGTCCTCGCCGACCAGCGCGCCGCCTTCAGCCGCGTTGCGCAACGGTACGCTCTTGCTGCCGACGCGCACCTGACCGTCGACGAATTCGGCCTGGTCCGCCGCCAGCCCCAGCTTGCCCGCCACCGCTTCGCGCAGTTTTACGCACGCGGCGTAGACGCCGGAAGTCGAGCAGTTACCGCCGAACTGGCCGCCGGAGCCGGCCGACACGGGGAAGTTCGAATCACCCAGCCGCACCACCACCGCGTCGAGGTTTACGCCCATCATCTCGGCGGCAGTCTGCGCGATGATCGTATAGCTGCCGGTGCCGATATCGGTCATGTCGGTTTCCACAACAATCTTGCCGTCACGCTCCAAACGAACGCGGGCGCCGGACTTGACCAACAGGTTGTTGCGAAACGCCGCCGCCACGCCCATGCCGATCAGCCAGCGACCTTCACGACGGCTGCCCGGCTGAGCCTTGCGCTGATCCCAGCCGAATTTCTCGGCCCCTGTCTGCAGGCATTTGATCAATTGACGCTGGGAAAACGGCCGCTCGGTCTTTACCGGATCGACTTGCGTGTCGTTGAGAATGCGAAACTGCACCGGGTCCATCTTCAGTTGCTCGGCCATCTCGTCCATGGCGATTTCCAGCACCATCAACCCCGGCGCTTCACCCGGCGCACGCATGGAGTTGCCCTCGGGCAAATCGAGCGGCGCGAGGCGCATGCTCACGCGACGGTTTTCGGCGGCGTACAGCAACTGGCTCGGTTGTGCGGCGAGTTCGACCTTGCCGTCGGCGAGGTTGCCCGACCAGCCCTCGTGGGCGATGGCAGTGAGCTTGCCGTCGGCGGTGGCGCCCATGCGGATGCGCTGAATCGTCGCCGGACGGTGCGTGGTGTTGTTGGCCATCTGCGGGCGGGCGAGGGCCACTTTCACCGGTCGGCCAGCCATGCGCGCACCGAGGGCGGCGAGGATCGCGTCGGCGCGGATGAACAGCTTGCCGCCGAAACCGCCACCGATGTACGGCGAGACCAGACGCACATTTTCCTTCGGTAGACCGAGGGTTTTCGCAATGTCGCCGACACTCCAGGCGACCATCTGGTTGGAGGTCCACAAGGTCAGTTGATCACCTTTCCACGCCGCCAAGGTTGCGTGGGGTTCCATCATCGCGTGGGACTGGTCCGGGGTGGTGTAAGTCTGATCGAACTGCACCGGGGCGGCGGCGAAGGCCTTGTCGAAGTCACCATGATTGACGTCGGGCAACTCATCTTTTGGCTCGACGCCCAGCGCTTTCACACTAGCCAGATCGAACTTGCCTTCGACGGTTTCGTAATCGACCTTGACCCGTTGCGCGGCGGCGCGGGCCTGCTCGAATGTCTCCGCGACGACCAGCGCGACGGCCTGCTGATAATGCTGCACTTCGGGACCGGCGAGCAGGTGGGCGGCGTTGTATTGACCCTTGTCGAGCTTGCCGGCGTTAGCGGCGGTGACAATCGCCAGCACGCCCGGCGCGGCTTTCGCCGCGTCCAGATGAATGGCTTTGATCCGCCCTTTGGCGATGGCCGCATCGACCATGACACCGTAAGCCTGATTGGCGGCCGCTTCATGTTGCTCGTAGGCATACGTGGCCTGACCGCTGGTTTTCAACGGGCCTTCAATGCGTTCGGTGGGTTGGCCGACGACCTTCAACTGGTCGATCGGGTTGGTGGTGGCGGGCGTGTCGAATTTCATGCGTCTTCCCTCGCTTGCGCCAACACCGAGCCGAGCGTGCGCTCGACCAGGGTCAGTTTGAACTCGTTGTCGTGGGTCGGCGTGGCGCCGTCGAGCAGGCGTTCGCTGACGGCTTTGGCGCCTTTTGGCAGCAGCGCTTCGGCCTCTTCAATCCGCCATGGTTTCGGCGCGATACCGCCGACCGCAACGCGGCCGCTGCCGTCCGTTTGCAGGATCAGGCCGACCGAGACCAGCGCGAATGCGTAGGACGAACGATCACGCACCTTGTGATAAATGTGGGTGCCGCCGACGGGCGCGGGCAGTGTCACCGAGGTGATGAACTCGCCGGGCGTCAGGCTGGTTTCGATGTTCGGCGTGGTGCCGGGCAACTGGTGAAAGTCGGCCATGGCAATGCTGCGGGTGCTGCCGTCGGGTTTCACCGTTTCAATCTGCGCATCGAGCGCACGCATGGCAATCGCCATGTCGCTCGGGTGCGTGGCGATGCACGCGTCGCTGACGCCGATGATGCCCAATTGCCGACTGACCCCGCCAATCGCTGCGCAGCCGCTGCCGGGATTGCGTTTATTGCAGGCCTGATGGGTGTCGTAGAAGTATGGGCAGCGCGTGCGTTGCAGCAGGTTACCGGCGGTGCTCGCCATGTTGCGCAACTGCCCGGACGCCCCGGCGAGCAAGGCGCGGGAGAGCAGGGCGTAGTCCTTTCTGACGCGCGCGTCGGCGGCCAGATCGGTATTGCGCACCAGCGCACCAATGCGCAAGCCGCCCTCGGGCGTGGCGTCGATCTGATCCAGGCCGAGGTGATTGACGTCGATCAGGTGCAGCGGGGTTTCGATGTCGAGTTTCATCAGGTCGAGCAGGTTGGTGCCGCCAGCGATGAAGCGTGCGCCTTCGACGTGTGCGGCTTGCGCAGCGGCAGCGGCGGGGGAGTCGACGCGGCTGTAATTGAACGGTCTCATGTCGGCACCTCCGCGACTTCAGTGATGGCTTCGATGATGTTCGAGTAGGCGCCGCAGCGGCAGATATTGCCGCTCATGCGTTCCTGAAACTCTCTGGCGATCAACTGCGGCGCTTCGGTGAGGCTTTCACTGACATGGCTGGGAATGCCGTCGCGGATTTCCTTGATGACCGCCACCGCCGAGCAAATCTGCCCGGGCGTGCAATAGCCGCACTGATAGCCGTCATGCTTGATGAACGCGGCCTGCATCGGGTGCAGATTGTCGGGCATGCCGAGGCCTTCAATGGTGGTGATCTCGCTGCCTTCATGCATCACCGCCAGGGTCAGGCAAGCGTTGATGCGGCGGCCATCGGCGATCACCGTGCAGGCGCCGCACTGGCCGTGGTCGCAGCCTTTTTTGCTGCCGGTCAGGTGCAGGTGCTCGCGCAAGGCATCGAGCAGGGTGGTGCGGGTGTCGACGTCAAGCGCACGCGGCTTGCCGTTGACGTTGATCGTCACTTTGCTCATGGCCGGTTGCTCCAGATTGGCCGCGTAGGCCTTCAGGCTGATAAACGGCGGCATCGCGAACGCGGTGGCGGTCACGGCGCCGAGGATCAGAAATCCGCGTCGGGAAATCGTCATGGTTCGATTCCTTTTCTCTCTTCATCAGGGCAGCAGGGTCGTGTATGGCCCAAGCGGGCAGCCAGCGTCATCGCCGGTCTCGTTAAGGAATGACTGCTGGAGAGAGGAAAAGGTTTTGTCGGATTTGCGCTATAGAGTTATGCGTGTGGCTCATCAATCCAGTGATCGACATCAAACCATTGTGGGAGCGAGCCTGCTCGCGAAGGGGCCGGCACAGCCAACATCTTCATTGCCTGACCGGCCGCTTTCGCGAGCAGGCTCGCTCCCACATTTGAAATGTGTTCTGCCGGACTAATGCCCGCCGACCACCATTGAGGTAAACGGCGCCACATACGCCTGCAATGTCACCAGCCCGCCGACCAGAATCGCCAGCACAATCGAGTGGAAGAACACGTAGCGCAGAATCTCGCCCTCATGCCCGTACCAACGGGTCGCGGTGGAGGCGACCACAATCGATTGCGCATCGACCATCTTGCCCATGACTCCGCCGGAGCTGTTCGCTGCCGCCATCAATACCGGACTGATCCCGAGTTGTTCCGAGGTCACCCGCTGCAAGCCGCCAAACAGCACGTTCGACGCGGTATCGGAACCGGTCAGCGCGACACCCAGCCACCCGAGCAACGTGCCAAACATCGGGTAGAAAATCCCCGTCGCGGCAAACGCCAGGCCCATGGTCGCGTCGAGTCCGGAGTAGCGCGTAAGAAAACCCAGCGCCAGCATTGCGGCAATGGTGATCAACGAAAACCGCACCACCCATAACGTGCGCAGGTATTGCTTGATCAGTTGCGGGATCGAATAGCCCATCAGCAAACCACCGACAATTGCAGCCAGCAAAATCCCGCTGCCGGTGGCGGTGAGCCAGGTGAATTTGTACACCGCTTCTTCAGCCTTCGGTGCCGCGACCACCGGCGGTACTTTTTCGATTTGCAGGTGCAGGGTGGTGAAGGTCACCGCCGGGGCGAAAATCGGGTTGGCCTCGCGCAGCGGCTTGCCCTGCGGGTCTAGTTTGGCCGAGTGGGTGACCGGATCAATGGCGGGCCGGGTGTCGAACATATTCTTGAAGCCCTGAGTGCCCCAGGCAAACACGAATACGGTGAGGATGATCCACGGCATCCACGCGCGCATCACCGCCGGGCGCGCCTGATCGCTGAACGCGGCGCTGGCGGTGACTTTTTCTTCCTCGACTTTGGAGTTGTCGACTCGCCCTGAAAGAGCTGCCGAGGTGTGAATGGTCGCCGGTTTCCACACCTTCAAAAACAGCGTCAGGCAGGCCATGGAAATCAGCGCGGCAATCACGTCCACCAGCATCGGCCCGTGGTAGTTCGACACCAGAAACTGCGGCACGGCGAAGCTCACCCCAGCCACCAGAATCGCCGGCCAGATCTCCAGCATTTTGCGCCACCCGGCGAATGCCCAGATCAGCCAGAACGGCACCAGTACCGAGAAGAACGGCAACTGTCGACCGACCATCATCGACAGTTCCATTTCATCCAGCCCGGTGACTTTGGCCAGCGTGATGATCGGCGTACCCAGTGCGCCGAATGCCACCGGCGCGGTGTTGGCGATCAGCGCCAGGCCCGACGCGGCCAACGGCGAGAACCCCAGCCCGATCAGGATCGCCCCGGTTACCGCGACCGGCGTGCCGAACCCCGCCGCACCTTCGAAAAACGCACCGAAGCAGAACGCAATCAGCAGCAGCTGCAAACGGCGGTCATCGGTGATCCGTGCGAGGGAATCCTGCAGCACTTTGAACGAGCCGTTTTCGGTGGTCAGGCGATGCAGAAAGATGATGTTGAGGACGATCCAGCCGATCGGCAGCAAGCCATTCGCTGCGCCGAACAACGCCGCAGAACCGGCCATGCTCGCCGGCATGCCGAAGGCGAAGATCGAAATCAGCAGGGCGGACGCCAGCGCCAGCAGTGCCGCCAAATGCGCCTTGACGTGGAAGAACGCCAGTGCCGCAAGCATCACCACCACCGGCACCGCTGCCATGAGGGTGGAAATCACCGGGTTGCCGAACGGGTCGTAGATTTGCTGCCAGACCATGGTCCACCTCTGCTTGTTGTTATTGAGGGCGCAGATCCATTGCGTCGGGCTAGGTTGCAAGCAGTATAGGTGGCATTTCGCCGCCGCTCGGGCAGTGCGGGCGGGGCGACAAACGGTCGATAGTGGCCATTGAATCAACGCGGATTTGCCCGGTCGTATCTGCGGCTGCGCGCACCGCGTCCTGAAGGCGCGGGCAGCGTGGCCGATTCCGTCGTCAAGACCTTGGTTTTAGGGAAGTGTTGAATGAAGCGCGCAACAACGATGCTGCTGACAGTGACCGCCGCCGTATTGCTCGGTGGCTGTGTCGCGGACTTTGATGATGACCACCGCCATGGCCGGCATTACGACCGTGATCATGGCCGCGATTACGACCACGACCGGCGCTGGGATGATCGCGATGATCGCCGCGACGGGCGTCGCTACTATCGCGACCGGGATGATGACTGAGCCGTGGCGTAATCGGCTGCCACCCGAGCGAGCAGGCATGACAGAGATGGACGCAATAGTGGCAATTCAGTAGCATTGCCGCTTTTTCGCGCCTTTCTCCAAGGATGATCATGTCTGTCGCTTCTTTTTTGCGCGGTTCGCCTGCGCTGTTCAGCTCGGTCGTAGCCGCTTTTGTACTCGTTGGCTGCACGCAGACGGGGACTTATCAGGACGCCAGCGAGCCTGACGCCGCCAAATTGCGCTTCGTCGCTAACATGTCCAATGCCACCATCAATTATTTCGACGCCGAGCATTGCGATGGCATGAGCACCGGTCCGCTGAACAATCTGTTTATCGCCGAAAGCCAGCGCCGGGTCGGCATGAACGTCGCCGCACCCAAAGACGCCCGTGGGTATCTGGAAATCAAATTGCCACCGGAAAAGGATCTGTATCTCCAGGTCATGACTCAGTTGGGGCACGGCACCTGTGGTACCGGATTCAACTTGAAGCCGGAGCGCGGCGCCGAATATGAGGTGACCTTCGGCTTTAGCGGACGTGGCCAGTGTTCGACGTTGGTGGAGCGCTTGCAGCGGGTGAACGGCACGGATGTGCGCACGCCACTGACCGTCAAGCGTGGTGGTTTTCCTGCCTGTTACGGGCGCAATCCACTTTTCCCGCAACCGCCGAAGCTGCTGCCGGACACACCAGAGCGTGCTGCGCTGATCGAACAGATTGTTAATGGCAGCGTGATTGTCATGATCAAGCCCGACCCGGCCAAAGAGCCGGCTGCCAGCATGACGCCTGAGAAACTCGAATCGCTGATCAGCGAGCGCAAGGGCAAACTCGGTTTTGCCATGCCAGACGAGTATTGGACGCTGTACCGTCAGAACCTTATTGAATTCGAAAAAGAGGCTGGCACTAACGGGACGCGGGCGCTGCAAGTGGCTACCGATGAATATCGGCAGCGCCTGCGCAGCGTTGACGACAAGCAGTTGAAAGAGTGGACGCACAGCGAAGACACGTCCGGCAAACGCGGTAATTCGGCCCCGGCCGAGCAGGAAAAACTGGCGATCATGGATTATTTCCAGGCCACCAATAAGGTGATGGCCGAGACCATCAATCATCATCTCGATCGCATGGCGCAAATGGATAAGCAGTACGACGTCTGCTCGCGTTATTCCGAATGCTGGAAACGCTGACTGCGTTTATCGCTGATGTAAAAAAGCCCACTGAGCCGTCATGGCCAGTGGGCTTTTTCGTGGCGCTCGTTTTGTCGAGACGCCCAATTGCAGCAATTAAAAGTGAGCGCTCGCCCGGACGCTGGATCGCGCAGGCACGGAGGCCTCGATGTCCAGCAAATGGGTGGCGAGAATGTCGCTCAGAAAACGGAACTGATCGTTGATGCCGACCACTTCATTACTGAAGTGATTGGTTGCGGCAGGCATCAGCAAATCTTCGAAATCTTCGTTGAACACCAGCGCCTGCGTTTTGTGCGATACGGCGTGCTGGTCGTAATAGTTGCTGCCGAACACCGGGAAACTCACGCAGAGTGTGACGTGGGTGTGAATCATGTTGTGAACTCCTCGTTGTGTTTCGGATGGGTTAATCGTGCCTTTCATGGACGGCGGGCGGAAGGCAATCGTGGCGATGGTGAATATCGATGGCAGTGATGGTTCGGGTTGTGTGGTGTTGCTGATGGCGCCTTCGCGAGCAGGCTCGCTCCCACAGGGGGAGTGCGATTCAAAGTGGGAGCGAACCTGCTCGCGAAGGCGCCAGTCCAGCCACAACCGGACAAACGGCCCGATACACACACCTATACTCAAATCTGCTTCCTCCCTGTTTAAAGGAAACCTCAACCGTGAACCCGCGTGCGCTGCTCGTCGTCGCACTGTTGTTGCTGGCCGGCTGCGCCACCTCGGCGCGGGCGCCAGTGACCGCGCCGCAAGCCGTGGTGGTCTCGCCGGCGACCTGGCAGCAGATCGACCGGGAAATCGTCAGCGCTTCGCAGCAGTCCACCGAGCAAGTCAAAGTCTTTGCCCGTGGCTCGATGGAACATTGGCGCACTCGCGTCTATCAGCAAACTGAAGAAAATTTCATTCCGTGGTTCAGCAGCTACTGGACCCAGGAATGGCTGTCGATGAAGGTCAGTTGGTACACGATCAATGCCGGTGGCGAGCAGGACGCCTCGGCCAAGCGGCTGGCGGCGTATCTGCTTGAGCAATATCAGGAAAGGGTGCTGGCGCCGGTGGCGGTGGAGATCGATCCGGACGCCATTCTCGGGCAGGCGACGGCGTTCTATGCGCAGTTGATGGCGCAGCAGATGCCGCTCATCGCCCAGCGCCATGGTGTACCCGTTGGTCAGCTCAATGGGCGTTTGCAGAAAGTCCCGGCCATTGCGTTAGGGCCGCCGCCGGCGCGGGACGCGTCGCTGTTTCAAGTGATCAGCACGGAACCGTTGAACACCTTGCCGGCCTACGCCGCGTTGATCGACAAGATCCACACCGAGGGCGGCGCCAAGGGCATTGCCTCGACCGATGCCGGCATGGCCCCGGTGGCCAAACGTGCCAGTCAGCGAATGGAAGCGGAAATGGCCCCACGCGGCGCTGCCAGTGCGGTCGCCGCTGCCGCAGGAAAACTGGCCGGCGGGTTGATTTCGGTGGGTGTAGCGGGCATTCGCGCCATTATCCAGGCCAACGACCGGCCCGACAGCGAAGCACTGATCCGCAGCAGCCTGGGCGGCACCTTCGACAAGGCCTGGCTGAAACTGGTGCAGAACCCGAACACCGGCGTTATGGCCGGCACGCTGCACATGGCCGGGCAGGTCGAGCGCAATCTGGGTGGGGTCGATGAACCGTCAGTCGGCTTGGGTGTGAATCGTGTCGAATGGCAGCCGCCGCAATCGACTAACCAGCAGATCGAACCCAACGTGCAAGGAGAGTGATCATGGCTTACATCGATATTTTTGTAGCGCCGGTGCCGAACGCCAATCGTGAACAGTACAAAAAACACTGTGAGATCGCCGCCAGGCTGTTCAAGGAGTACGGTGCAAAAGACGTCGTTCAATGCTGGGGCGATGACGTGCCGGAGGGCAAAGTCACCTCATTCCCGATGGCGGTCAAACTCAAGGAGGGCGAGACGGTGTCGTCCGGCTGGCTGATCTGGCCAGACAAAGCCACCCGCGATGCCGGCATGGCCAAAATGATGGAAGACCCGCGCATGCAACCGGACGTCAACCCGATGGGGTTTGATGGCCAGCGCATGATCTTTGGCGGCTTCAAGAACATCCTTGAATCCTGAAGCTCCCACATATCCCCGTAGGAGCTGCCGAAGGCTGCGATCTTTTGATGTTGATTGTAAAAAAACAAGATCAAAAGATCGCAGCCTTCGGCAGCTCCTACAGGGGGGCGTCACTCGGCTGAGGGGGTGATACGGCAACTTTTGCGGTGGCGGATCTGCTCGTCGGTCGGGCGTTCCCGGACGAATTCGAAGCGCGGCTCACCCTCGCTGTAATGCACCAGCCAGCCCCATTCCAGCTCGCTTTCATCCTGCCCGGGATTGGGTGGACGGGCCCACCACGGTTCTTTGCTGAGGATCTCGCGCATGACGGCCTCCGGTTAATGGCAATCCTTGAACTATAGCCAGCTGTCACGAGACGTCCGGTCAGGCTGTGTAGAATCAGGCCGATCATGATCAACAAGGGAGCAGGGCGATGACCGATGACGCGCGCAGGGATGAACCGTTCAAACGGCTGTTTTTTGCCCTCGATTGCCCGCCAGCGCAGCGCAAGGCCATTGCGCAATGGCGCGCGGAGTTGGGCTTGAGAACCGGTAAACCGGTGCCAGCGGACAATTTTCATCTGACGCTGTTGTTTCTCGGGGCGGTGCCTTTGGCGCAAATCAATGAGGTCTGCGAAGCCGCTGGTAACGTGCGCACATCGGGTGAACCGCTGAAGATTGCACTGGATCGCCTGCAGGTCTGGCATCGCGCCGGGGTGCTGTCGCTCGCACCCGAGCAGGCACCGCCGGCGTTGTTGCGCCTGGTCTACGCGCTGGAACAGGCAATGTTGCCGTTCGGCTTTGAAGAAACACCGCGTGAGTTTCGCCCGCATCTGACTCTGGCGCGGGACTACCGCGCGCCGGAACCGGAATCCGCTACGCTGCCGGAGTTCTTCCTGCGGGCCGAGCGCTTTGCCTTGTTCGAATCACACAAGGGGCGCTATCGAGTCCTGCAAGACTGGCCGCTGATTTGAGGCACAAAAAAAGGCGCCCGAGGGCGCCTGAAATTCACCTGAACCGAGGAAGCCAGGTGAGGCCGTTCATTGCAGGGTGCAGCGGTGGTAAGGCGCTGCGTGAACGGGAATTTTTTCAGCACTGCATTGCTTTACTGTGGGAGCGAGCCTGCTCGCGAAGGCGTCGGCAGATCCAACATTTCCATCGCCTGTCCTACCGCTTTCGCGAGCAGGCTCGCTCCCACATTTTTGATCTCCGGTGTTTTTACTTACCGAGTTTCACCCGGGTCCAGCCACGGGTCATGATTCGCTGCGTGGCAATCGGCTGATCCGGCACCGCATACAGCGTCGCCATCACCGCTTGCGACGGGTACGAGCCCGGGTCGTTGCGGATCGCTTCGTCCACCAGTGGCGTGGCCGCCGCGTTGGCGTTGCTGTAGCCGTTGCTGTTGGTGATCTCGGCGATGATGTCCGGGCGCATCAGGAAGTCCATGAACAGGTAGGCGTTCTCGACGTTCGCCGCATCGCGCGGGATGGCGACCATGTCGTAGAAGCTGCCGGCGCCTTCCTTGGGAATGCTGTAGTCGATTACCACGTTGTTGCCTGATTCCACCGCGCGGGCCTTGGCCTGCAGCACGTCGCCGGAGTAACCGACCGCTACGCAGATGTTGCCGTTGGCCAGATCGGAGATGTATTTCGAGGAGTGGAAGTACGCCACGTTCGGGCGGATCTTCATGAACAGCGCCTCGGCTTCCTTGATGTGCGCGGTGTCCTTATCGTTCACCGGATAGCCCAGGTAGTGCAGGGCGGCCGGGATCATTTCGGTCGGCGAGTCGAGGAAACTGATGCCGCAGGCTTTCAGCTTTTCAGCGTTTTCCGGCTTGAACAGCAAGTCCCAGGAGTTGGTCGGGGCGTTGGCGCCGAGCACTTCCTTGACCTTGGCCGGGTTGAAACCGATGCCGATCGAACCCCACATGTACGGAAACGCGTGGGCGTTGTCCGGATCACTGGCGGCGGCGTTTTTCAGCAGCACCGGGTTGAGATTCTTCCAGTTCGGCAGCTTCGATTTGTCCAGGGTCTGATAGACGCCGGCCTTGATCTGCTTGGCCAGGAAACTGTTCGACGGCACGACCAGGTCGTAACCGGATTTGCCCGCGAGCAAACGTGCCTCAAGGGTTTCGTTGCTGTCGAAGACGTCATAGGTCACGCGGATGCCGGTCTCGTCTTCGAACTTTTTGACGGTATCCGGCGCGATGTAATCGGACCAGTTGTAAACACGCAGCACCTTGTCGTTGGCCTGGGCGCCCATGACCATCGCGCCCATTAAGGACAGTGTCAGCAGAGTCCTGCCAAACATTTTCATCGGTACAACTCCATTCTTCTTATTCAAAAACACAACACACAACCTGATGTACACACATCTCTGTGGCGAGGGAGCTTGCTCCCGCTTGAGCGCGCAGCGCTCACAAGCTTTTGGGTCTGCTGCGCAGCCCAGCGGGAGCAAGCTCCCTCGCCACAAGAGCAATCTTGCATTAAGCAGTCGCTGCGGATTGCTGAGGTTGCCACGACTCATTCGCCGTCTGATCCATCGCTTCCTGAATCGCACGCTTGCGGTTGGCTTCTGCCTTGCGGCCGAAGTACCAGACGAGGAAGGTCACCAGCGACACCGCCAACAGAATCAGACTGGCCACGGCGTTGATCTCAGGCTTCACCCCCAGACGCACCGCCGAGAACACTTCCATCGGCAGCGTCGTCGAGCCCGGTCCGGAAACGAAGCTCGCCAACACCAGGTCATCCAGCGACAAGGCAAACGACATCATGCCGCCCGCCGCCAGTGACGGCGCGATCATTGGAATGGTGATCAGGAAAAACACCTTGAACGGCTTCGCGCCGAGATCCATCGCCGCTTCTTCGATCGACAGGTCCAGTTCGCGCAGGCGGGCGGAGACTACCACCGCCACATAGGCGGCACAAAACGTGGTGTGGGCGATCCAGATGGTGACGATGCCACGCTCCTGCGGCCAGCCGATCAACTGCGCCATGGCCACAAACAGCAGCAACAGCGACAGACCAGTGATCACCTCAGGCATCACCAACGGCGCAGTCACCAGACCACCAAACAACGTGCGGCCCTTGAAGCGCGTGACGCGAGTCAGCACGAAAGCGGCGAGGGTGCCAAGTGCAACAGCGGCAATCGCGGTGTAGCAGGCGATTTCCAGCGAGCGCACCACCGAGCCCATCAGCTGCGTGTTGTCGAGCAAACCGACGTACCACTTCACCGACCAGCCGCCCCACACCGTCACCAGTTTCGAGGCGTTGAACGAGTAGATCACCAGAATCAGCATCGGCAGATAAATGAACATCAGGCCGAAGATCAACATGAACTTGGAAAAACCGAAGCGTTTCATCCCCGTGCCTCCATCTCTTTGGCCTGGCTGCGGTTGAACAGCAGAATCGGCACAATCAGGATCAACAGCATCACCACCGCCAGCGCAGACGCCACCGGCCAGTCGCGGTTATTGAAGAACTCTTGCCACAGCACGCGACCGATCATCAGCGTCTCCGGGCCACCCAGCAGTTCCGGAATCACGAACTCACCGACCACCGGAATGAACACCAGCATGCAGCCGGCGATAATGCCGTTTTTGGCCAGCGGTACGGTGATTTTCCAGAAGTTGTTGAAGTTGCTCGAACCCAGATCCTGCGCGGCTTCCAGCAGGCTGCCGTCGTGCTTGACGAGGTTGGCGTACAGCGGCAACACCATGAACGGCAAGTACGCGTAAACCACGCCGATGTACACGGCCGTGTTGGTGTTGAGGATCTCGATCGGGTGATCGGTCAGCCCCGTCCACATCAGAAACCCGTTCAGCAGACCGTTGTTGCTGAGGATGCCCATCCACGCATAAACGCGGATCAGGATCGCCGTCCAGGTCGGCATCATGATCAACAGCAGCAGGACGTTTTGCGTTTCCTTGCCGGTCTTGGTGATGGCGTAGGCCATCGGGAAGCCGATCAGCAGGCACATCATCGTGCTCAGCGCCGCGACCTTGAGCGAACCGAGGTAGGCCGACAGGTACAACTCGTCTTCGCCGAGCATGGTGTAGTTGCCGATGTTGAGCATCAGCTGGAATTTCTGTTCGGCGTAGGTGTAGATCTCCGAGTACGGCGGGATCGACAGCGCAGCTTCCGAGAAGCTGATCTTCATCACCAGGAAGAACGGCAGCATGAAGAACAGGAACAGCCAGATGAACGGAATGCCGATCACCAGTTTTCGCCCGCTGGGCACCAGGCGCAGGAATTGCTGATTGAAGGTTCTCATGAGCGCAGTACCACGCCGCTGTCGTCTTCCCACCACACGTAGACCTTGTCGTCCCAGGTCGGCCGCGCGCCACGGCGTTCGGCGTTGGCCATGAACGACTGGACGATTTTGCCGCCGGGCAATTCGACGTAGAACACCGAGTGACCGCCGAGGTAGGCGATGTCATGCACTTTGCCTTCGGACCAGTTGTAGCGGAACTCAGGTTGAGTGGTGCTGACGAGCATTTTTTCCGGACGGATCGCGTAGGTGACCGACTTGTCCTGCACCGAAGTGCTGACGCCGTGACCGACGTAAATCTTCTGCTGCAAGTCCGGGCTGTGGATGATCGCGTGACCTTCAAGGTCTTCCACCACGGTGCCGTCGAAGGCGTTCACGTTGCCGATGAATTCGCAGACCATGCGGCTGACCGGTGCTTCATAGATGTCGACCGGGCTGCCGATTTGCGCGATCCAGCCCAGGTGCATGATCGCGATGCGCTCGGCCATGGTCATGGCTTCTTCCTGGTCGTGGGTCACCATCACGCAGGTCACACCGACGCGCTCGATGATCTGCACCAGCTCAAGCTGCATCTGCGAACGCAGCTTTTTATCCAGCGCACCCATCGGCTCGTCGAGCAGCAACAGCTTCGGACGCTTGGCCAGCGAGCGGGCGAGGGCGACGCGCTGACGCTGACCGCCGGACAACTGGTGCGGGCGGCGTTTGGCGTATTGGGTCATGTGCACCAGACGCAGCATTTCATCGACACGGGCATCGATTTCGCTGGCCGGCAAACGGTCCTGCTTGAGGCCGAAAGCGATGTTCTGCGCGACGGTCATGTGTGGGAACAGCGCGTAGGACTGGAACATCATGTTGATCGGCCGCTCGTACGGCGGCATGTCGGTGATGTCCACGCCGTCGAGCAGAATCCGCCCTTCGGTCGGGCGCTCGAAACCGGCGAGCATGCGCAGCAGGGTCGATTTGCCCGAACCGGAGCCACCGAGCAGGGCGAAGATTTCGCCCTGATGGATCTCCAGGGACACGTCGTCCACTGCCACGGTTTCGTCGAACTTCTTGGTGACACGGTCGACTTTCACCAGAACCTTTTTCGGTTGCTGATGACCTTCAAGTGCCTTCCTGTAAGTGCTGGAGGCGTTTGCCATGTGAAACTCCCAACAGGTTTCGTTCGCCTGGCCAATGTGGCCTGGCTTAAGTGGATTGCAAGCCTGGAAAAACAATTCCCGTCATCACACGGTCCCTGTAGGAGCTGCCGAAGGCTGCGATCTTTGGATCTTGATCTTTAACAACAAAGTCAAAAGATCGCAGCCTTCGGCAGCTCCTACAGGGGACTGCGTCTGTGGCAGGTTGCTCCGGCTTGTTCGGCGCCGCCGTCCTGGCTGCCTGGGTCGTACTTGTTGTTATTACGGGTGTTGTTGTTCACGGAGGACGGATGTGCGCAGGCACACCCGACCTCCGAGGGGGCAGTCAATCGTTACGTATTCTTGGGTTGAGTCAGCGTTTGTTGCGCCGCGCCGCCCGTTGCCGGCAAGCCTCGCCGAATGCCTGGAAAATCTTCAGGTAGTTCGGGTTGTCCAGTACTTGCCATTCCGGGTGCCATTGCACGCCGAGGGCGAAGGTCGGGCTGTGCTCGACCGAGACCGCCTCGATCAAGCCGTCCGGTGCCACCGCTTCGGCACGCAGGCCGGGCGCGAGGCGATCGATACCCTGGCTGTGAATCGAGTTGACCTGAAACTCGCCGGGCAGCTCCAGCGCTTCGAACACGCCGCCAGCGAGCACGGTTACCGCGTGCGCCGGTGCGTATTGCACGGCGACATCCGGGCTGTCGGCTTCACGGTGATCAAGCATGCCCGGCAGCTCATGCACCTTCTGATGCAGGCTGCCGCCGAACGCCACGTTCATCTCCTGGAAGCCACGGCAAATGCCGAGCACCGGAACGCCCGCCGCGATGGCTGCACGTAATAAAGGAAGGGTGGTGGCATCCCGCGCCGGATCGTGATCCGTGCCGGGAGCGCTGGCCGGGCCTTGATAGTGGAAAGGCTCCACGTTCGAGGGCGAGCCGGTCAGCAGCAGACCGTCGAGTTGACCGAGCAGGTCTTCGATTTCAGTCAGATTGCCAAGGGAAGGAATGACCACGGGTAACCCTTCAGCGCCAACGCTGACAGCACGTACGTACTTGTCGCCGCTGATGTGATAGGGGTGCAGGCCAATCTGTTTGACGCACGCAGTAACGCCGATCAATGGCTTGAATGCCATTTTTATTCACCTCGAAGTTTGACACTTGAACGAGCTTTTCCGGAGCTTAGCCTCGTTGATTTTAATTAACAACTGCCATGTAAAAAATTCTAAACGCCGTTCATCATTTCTTCATGATTCTCGGGGTTGTCACGCCTGTATTGGCACATAGATGTTAAAAAAAGCCCGAAAAATAAACCCTGAGCGGCCATCTGTTCGCTATTGACTTCACTTTGCCGTTCGGGTTGACTGGCTGCGTGAAAGGGCAGTGAACATAATAATTAACAGCTAAATAGGTGCATCATGTCGGTCCCTCTGCGTACCGTTCAACTCAACGAAGCAAACGCATTCCTTAAGAAATATCCTGAGGTTTTGTACGTCGACCTTCTGATTGCGGATATGAACGGTGTGGTGCGCGGCAAGCGCATCGAACGCACCAGTCTTCATAAGGTTTACGAGAAAGGCATCAATCTGCCGGCCTCGCTTTTCGCCCTCGACATCAATGGTTCCACGGTGGAAAGCACCGGCCTGGGTCTGGACATCGGCGACGCTGACCGCATCTGCTACCCGATCCCTGGCACCCTGAGCATCGAGCCGTGGCAGAAGCGCCCAACCGCACAACTCTTGATGACCATGCACGAACTGGAAGGCCAGCCGTTCTTCGCTGACCCGCGTGAAGTGCTGGCTAACGTCGTACGCAAATTCGACGAGATGGGTCTGACCATCTGCGCGGCGTTTGAACTCGAGTTCTATCTGATCGATCAAGACAACGTGAACGGCCGTCCGCAGTCGCCACGTTCGCCGGTGTCCGGCAAGCGTCCGGTGTCGACTCAGGTGTACCTGATCGATGACCTCGACGAGTACGTCGATTGCCTGCAAGACATCCTCGAAGGCGCGAAAGAGCAGGGCATCCCGGCTGACGCCATCGTCAAGGAAAGCGCCCCGGCGCAGTTCGAAGTCAACCTGCATCACGTCTCCGACCCAATCAAGGCGTGCGACTACGCGGTCCTGCTCAAGCGTCTGGTGAAGAACATCGCCTATGACCACGAGATGGACACCACCTTCATGGCCAAGCCGTATCCGGGTCAGGCGGGCAACGGTCTGCACGTGCACATTTCGATCCTGGACAAAGAGGGCAACAACATCTTCGCCAGCGAGGATCCCGAGCAGAACGCCGCGCTGCGACACGCGATCGGCGGTGTGCTGGAGACCCTGCCTGCGCAAATGGCCTTCCTCTGCCCGAACGTCAACTCGTACCGCCGCTTCGGCGCGCAGTTCTACGTACCGAACTCGCCGAGCTGGGGCATCGACAACCGCACCGTTGCGGTCCGTGTGCCAACCGGTTCGGCCGACGCCGTACGTATCGAGCATCGCGTCGCCGGTGCCGACGCCAACCCGTACCTGCTGATGGCTTCGGTGCTGGCCGGTATTCACCACGGTCTGACCCATCAGATCGAACCGGGCGCCCCGGTGGAAGGCAACAGCTACGAGCAGAACGAACAGAGCCTGCCGAACAACCTGCGCGACGCACTGCGCGAGCTGGACGACAGCGAAGTCATGGCCCGCTACATCGACCCGATGTACATCGACGTGTTTGTCGCGTGCAAGGAAAGCGAGCTGGCCGAGTTCGAGAACTCGATCTCTGACCTTGAGTACAACTGGTATCTGCATACGGTCTAAAGACCTGCTGTGCGACACCTGCGGTGACTGATCCGCCACCTTTACCCTGTAGGAGCTGCCGAAGGCTGCGATCTTTTGATCTTGATCTTGAAAAACAAAGTCAAAAGATCGTCCGATCGCGGCCCGAGCCTTCGGCAGCTCCTACAGGGGATCGGGTTACCAAATTTTGATTAGTGGGCGATCGCCCGCCACTCCCAATTCCCCCTTGTCGAGCCACAACAATGACAACGACCCGCAACGACTGGGAACAACGCTTCCAGTCCCTGACCATCGAAGCCCGCGCGTTCATCAACGGTGAATACCGCCCGGCCATCAGTGGCGATACGTTCGAATGCCTGAGCCCCGTCGACGGCCGTTTCCTCGCCTCCGTGGCCAGCACCGATGAAGCCGACGCCAACCTCGCCGTTGAAGTCGCGCGCCAGTCTTTCGAATCCGGCATCTGGGCGAAAAAAGCCCCCGCCGAGCGCAAGCGTATCCTGATCCGCTTCGCCGATCTGATCCTGCAACACCAGGAAGAACTGGCGCTGCTGGAAACCCTCGACATGGGTAAACCGATCAGCGATTCGATGAGCATCGACATCCCGGCGACCGCCAACGCGATCCGCTGGAGCGCCGAAGCGATCGACAAGATCTACGACGAAGTTGCCGCCACGCCGCACGATCAACTCGGCCTCGTGACTCGCGAGCCATCCGGCGTGGTCGCGGCGATCGTGCCGTGGAATTTCCCGCTGATCATGGCCAGCTGGAAATTCGCTCCAGCACTGGCGGCGGGCAACTCGTTCATCCTTAAACCGTCGGAAAAGTCGCCACTGACGGCGATCCGTATTGCGCAACTGGCGCTGGATGCCGGTATTCCGAAAGGCGTGTTCAACGTCCTGCCGGGCTTCGGCCACACCGTCGGCAAGGCGCTGGCGTTGCACATGGACGTCGACGTGCTGGCCTTCACCGGCTCCACGGCGATTGCCAAACAGCTGATGATTTACGCCGGCCAAAGCAACATGAAACGCGTCTGGCTCGAAGCCGGGGGCAAGAGCCCGAACGTGGTGTTTGCCGACGCACCGGATTTGCGCGCGGCAGCACAAGCAGCGGCCGGCGCTATTGCCTTCAATCAGGGTGAAGTCTGCACCGCCGGTTCGCGTCTGCTGGTCGAGCGCTCGATTCGCGAGCAGTTCATTCCGCTGCTGGTGGAAGCACTGCAGGCGTGGAAACCGGGTCACGCACTGGATCCGGCTACCACGGTCGGTGCCGTGGTCGATCAGCGTCAACTCGACAACGTGCTGCGCTATATCAGCATCGGTCGTGAGCAGGGCGCCGAGCTGATTGCCGGCGGCCAACGCACCCTCGAAGAAACCGGTGGCCTCTATGTGCAACCAGCGATCTTCGACGGCGTGACCAACGCCATGACCATCGCCAGGGAAGAAATCTTCGGCCCGGTGCTGTCGCTGATCACCTTCGACACCGCTGAAGAAGCGCTGCAGATCGCCAACGACAGCATCTTCGGCCTCGCCGCCGGCGTCTGGACCAGCAACCTCAGCAAAGCGCACACCTTCGCCCGTGGTCTGCGTGCCGGCAGCGTCTGGGTCAACCAGTACGACGGCGGCGACATGACCGCACCGTTCGGTGGATTCAAACAGTCGGGCAACGGTCGCGACAAATCGCTGCACGCGTTCGACAAGTACACCGAGCTGAAAGCGACCTGGATCAAGCTCTGATTTTCTACAGCGGTGGTCGCCTTCAATGGGCGACCCTCGGAGAACAATAAAATGAAACAGCAACACGTAAACAGCTACTACGCCGCCACCCGCAACGAAGTCATCGACTTTCCGGTTCTGGAAGAATCGGTCGAGTGCGACGTCTGCATCATTGGCGCCGGCTACACCGGCCTGTCCTCGGCGCTGTTCCTGACTGAAGCCGGCTACAAAGTGGCGGTGCTCGAAGCGGCCAAAGTCGGCTACGGCGCCAGCGGTCGCAACGGCGGTCAACTGGTCAACTCCTACAGCCGCGACGTCGATGTGATCGAAGAACGCTACGGCGACAAGACCGCAGAAATCCTCGGCAGCATGATCTTCGAAGGCGCCGACATCATCCGTTCGCGCATCAAGGATTACGACATCAAATGCGACTACCGCCCGGGCGGCATCTTCGCAGCGATGAACAAGAAACAACTCAACGGTCTGGCTGAGCAAAAACGCAGCTGGGAGCGTTACGGCAACCGCAATCTGAAGATGCTCGACGCAGCCGACATTCGTCGCGAAGTCGGCTCCGACGCTTACGTCGGTGGTCTGCTCGACATGCAGGGCGGTCACGTTCATCCGCTGAACCTGGCGCTGGGTGAAGCAGCTGCGATAACGCGTCTGGGCGGCAAGATCTACGAGCAGTCAGCTGCCGTGGAAATCAAATACGGCGAGCCGAACGTCGTGCGCACCGCCAAAGGCCAGGTTCGCGCCAAGTACTTGTTGATCGCCGGCAACGCCTACCTGCCGCAAGGTCTGGACAATCGCGTGACCGCGAAGAGCATGCCATGCGGCTCGCAGATCGTCGTCACCGAACCGTTGACCGAGAAGCAGGCGCGCAGCCTGATCACCAATAATTACTGCGTCGAAGACTGCAATTACCTGCTGGATTACTACCGCCTGACTGCCGACAACCGTCTGCTCTACGGCGGCGGCGTGGTCTACGGCGCGCGTGAACCGGACGACATCGAACAACTGATCCGCCCGAAGATCCTCAAGACCTTCCCGCAGCTCAAAGACGTCAAGATCGACTACCGCTGGACCGGCAACTTCCTGCTGACCATGTCACGCATGCCGCAATTCGGCCGCATCGAGAAAAACGCCTACTACATGCAAGGCTACAGCGGCCACGGCGTTACCTGCTCGCACCTGGCCGGCAAATTGATCTCGGAAATGATCCGTGGCGATGCCGAGCGTTTCGACGCCTTCGCGTCCTTGCCGCACATGCCAATGCTAGGCGGCCGCACCTTCTCGGCGCCGCTAACCGCCCTTGGCGCCGTCTACTACTCGCTGCGCGACCGCTTCGGCATCTAAGTTACCTCCCCGGCGGCGGCCCCCAAGACCCCGCCGGTTTTTTACCTGACACACCGAAGCTCCAACTGTAGGCCTTCGCCTGCTCGCGATGAGGCCAGCCCAGTCATCCTCCCTCCCACAGAAACACCTGGAACCCTGTGGGAGTCTGGCTTGCCAGCGATGACGGCCTGACAACCGCCACTAAGTCAACTGACAAAAAAGAGATCCAACTGTGGGAGCGAGCCTGCTCGCGAGGAGGCCATGTCAGCCACCATCCCCGTCGTCTGACACACCGCTTTCGCGAGCAGGCTCGCTCCCACAGTGCCTGCATTACCAAGGCAAGAAGGACTTTTACCTCACCGTCCATCGAACCTGCTGAGCAACACCGGCAAACGTGATTTAATAGCCGCCTTTCACGGTTCCGGGACACGGGAGCAACGTGATCCGCGCCCCGGCGCGGCACCCGCCACCCACCCCCATTACCCTTAAGTACTACTCACATAAGGCTGTCATGGATACGGGTTCTCGACTCAAACTAGTACGCGAAAGCTACAAACTCTCCCAGCGCGAGCTGGCCCGGCGTAGCGGCGTGACCAATGCCACCATCTCCCTGATCGAACAGAATCGCGTCAGCCCCTCCGTCAGCTCCCTGAAAAAGCTGCTCGAAGGCATCCCGATGTCCCTGGCCGACTTCTTCACCTTCGACCAACCGCCGCGCGAACACCAATACGTGTTCCGCGCCAACGAACAACCCGACCTCGGCCGCCACGGCCTGCGCCTGCTGCTGATCGGCGCCTCCGTCCCAAGCCGCCAGATGCGCTTGCTGCGCGAGCAATACGCACCGGGCGCGAGCTCCGGGGAAGAGCCGATTGTTCACTCGGAAGGTGAGGAGTGTGGGTTGGTGACGCGGGGAACTGTTGAGTTGACCGTGGATGGCTCGGTGAGTGTTTTGAATGCGGGGGATGGGTATTACTTTCCTACCACGCTGCCGCATAAGTTCCGCAATATTGGGGCAGATGAGGCTGAGATTATTAGTGCGAATACGCCGGCTAACTTCTGATTGATGCTTTAGGTAAAAACCATACGCTGTAAGTAAATCCGACGCCTTGTTGAAGGACGTCGGGTTTTTTTTGAGTCGAGGAAAGGTTTGTAGGTTTGATGGTTTTCATTTGTAGGGAAACTCTGAATTGATGCGTGATGATGCAAGGTTTATGACGTTATGACTTTTTGGGCATGTTTACATTGATTTTGATATTTGTGCGCTTCTTTCTTGGTTGATCAGGGCTTTGTTTTTTTTGAACTCAATTAGTTGTTTTAATGGTTTGATGCGGGTGGCGTCGTGAAGTTGAGTATTCGATTTCTGTGTCAGGTTGTCCTTCTGTTCTTTTTAACTGTCGCATTTGGTTTTATTTTTACGTTGGTTCTAATAAATTTTTTGAGTCAGATTTTACCGCTGGAAGGACTGGTCAGGGAATTTACTGAGGGCTTCATGCTTCTGGTTTATCTGTATGTAAGTTTCTTCTACTGCTTTCCCGATCAGGTAGCTGAGTTGCGAGGTCGGTATGCCGGGTCTAGACGCTATCCTGCCTGGGTAAGGCATTTCATCGCTGGCAGTTGCGCACTTATATTTGAAGAGGTCGCTTATTACTTTATTAGCGATACTTGGAGCTTGTCAGAAGTACTGTATAGGTTGCTGAGTTTTTCGGTGTTCTTCGCTTTTTACGGATATTTTATGTCCGGGAAAGAATTTAAAGGTGGGCGGTGATTTTTGTTTTTGGTTTGTTGTGTGGCTTCGTTGTCAATGTTTCTAATAGTGATGCCGTCAATCAAGGCCTCAAAAGCGAGCGATACTTTCCCCATTCCGCATAAGTTCCGGAATATCGGGGCGGATGAGGCTGAGATTATTAGTGCGAATACGCCGGCTAACTTCTGATCGCTGTTTAAATTAGGCGCGCGTTGTGAATAAATCCGACACCTTTTACTGGGTTTCGTATTTTTTTGCGTGGATGAAATGTTTGTAGGGTGCAGGGTTTTGATTTGTAGGAAGTTTCTGAATGGGTGCGTGATGAGGCGAGGTTAAGGATGTTATGGCTCTTCGGGCATGTTTACATTCGTGGTGGTTGATCGTAAGCCGTTTTTGATTGTCCGTAGAGCTTGATTTTTGGGTGTTATAGCTATGTGAGGGAGCGGGCTGTGCAATTAAATGATCTTCGGTGTTTATCTCGTGTTTATTGTCTAGTTCTTGCTTCTTCACTATTTTGGAGTGTGATGGTCTTAAACTGTATTGGTCAGTTTATAAAGCTTGAGGGAGATCTGGTTTGGGTAGTGTTTTTTGTTGTTTTTGCTCTATTTGCTTTGCATGGTTTTATTTTTTCTGTTCCATCGCTTCGCAATATATTCGATGGAAAAGTGATTGAAGAAAAGCACTATAATTTACGGTGGGTGTTAATTGAAATAGTCTTTTTATCTGGAATATTGGCCATTGCTTTTGTTCCTTTTATGATGGGATTTGATTTTTTTAATGGTGTTTCGTACTGGGTAGTAGCGTCTTTTCTGTTTGTTTCTTTTCTTGGGTCGTTTTGCTATTTAAGCTTTTTTCAGCGTTCGTTTCGCTCTCGCCGTTGACGGGCTGGTTTTGTGACTACTGTTCAAGGCCTGATTCTCTGATTGAGTTCAGCGTGAAGCTGTCGGTTAAAGCTTCGAATGCTAGGGTTAGTGTTCCCATTTGCTTGAGGGCCCGTTCGTAGTTTATAGGGTCTCTATTGAAGAGTTGCACCGAGTCTGGCTTTCTAACGAGATGTATCATGCCTCGAATAGATAGATAGAGATCCACGCTGTAATAGGTAAGATTACCGTGTTTGATGCCAAAAACGTTCTGATAACCCATCCTGATAGGCCCGACAACACTTGGTTTATCGGGGCCGTTGAAGATGTTCCCCACACCCTCAAAAATGTTGTTGACGCCGTGCCCGATTAAGGCGATGCCCGTAACGCCAGCTTTACCTCGGGTGGCTCCAATCGCTAAGGCGCCAGCCTGAAGTTGCATGCTTCCCGCAGCGATAGTCACTCCATTCTGAAAATAAAACATGGACTTTGAAGAAAGTTCTGAATACTCCTCCCAGAGCTCCTGCAATCCTTGCTTCGCACTAATAACACCTTCATCCACCGCCCGAATAACCTCATTCGCATAAGACGAAACGATCTCGCTAAATCGAAGTTGGCTGAAGCTGTCATACAACTGAGTCGCGCCGATCTGGCACCCGAATGCGACCAGATCGGAAGCAGCCCGGGTGACGTCGTTGATGTCACACGAATCCTCATTCATCGTTATTTCCCCAACTGCTGAAGCCGCTTGTGCCCGCCTGGATATGGGTCCAACTGATTTCGCGGTAAGTGAATGACACCAGTTCCTGTGGCTGAGCGTCGTTCAAATGGATGGCGTGAGGAACCTGGAGGTTGATGTGGGCGATTTTTGCGCCGCTTATGTGGATTTTGAAGTATTTGTCTTGCGTGCCAGCGGGGGAGGTTCGGTAGAAAAAGATGGTGCAGTCCAGCACTTCGCGGTCGTGAAGTGCGGCGGAGAGGAGGGGTGAGGATTTGTCGATGTTCTTGGTGATCATGATCGGCAAGTGCTTGCCACGGTCGGCGCTGACGCCGCCGTTATTGCCGGTAGTCATGTTGTGGGAGTAGGCCAGAACCATGATTTCGTCGAGGTGACCTAACTGGCATTTGTTGCCGATTGAATCGATATCGGAGCAGCCGGCCGAGATAAGCCCTTGACGGTTTCCGGTAATGCTCATGTAGCTGTGGTTGGCCATGGAAGCTCTGCTTTATTGACTGGAAAACTCTTGTTTGAAGAGTAACCGTCAACTAAAGCCAGACCGGTGGCGCGCCGGTTCGCTATTGGTGAAGTTCAGACGCGTCTTACAAGGGGCGCGGAAGTCAGGAGGTGATTATTCCCAAGTGCCAACTACGTTATCGCTGGTGGGATGACCGGGCGTTTATGAAGTTGGCACTTTGGCAATGTGTTGGTTATCAGGCTGGCGCGTCGAAACCTCGCTGTTCGATTACCCGAAACACATCACTCACATCCTGCACCATGATCCTGGCGATGTTGGTGACGGTGTTGATGTCATGTTCGGCGTAGTCGGGGAGGCTGGTGCAGGCGATGAGGTCGAGGTATTTGAGGACTGCGTTGAGGCGTTCGGCCAGGCAGGCGTGGAGGTCGCGTAGTGGGACGTCGGCGTTGATGAGGAGGACAGGGTTGTCGGTGGCTGGGTGGGACATGTGGGCGTAGTGGTGGAGCGGTTTTTTGATCGTCATAAGATTGCTCTTCAAATAATTAAGAAGTGCCACCTTTCTGCTGCGAAACAAAGGGGTGGCAGCTGTATGCGGGTTCGCAGACCGGAGAAGAGTCAAACCGGCAGACCCGAAGGTCTCCCACACACAGCCGCCATATAACGAAACGGCGGCGAATTTTGCCACAGTTGTCATCTAGCGGTGTGTGTCACTTCTGAGGGCTGCGAAACCCATCGCCAACTGCGGTCAGCGACAGCCCCACTCTAGGCAGCAATTCCCGCAGCCACAACCGACCTGTAGGACGCCAACCCACCCCTGTGGCGAGGGAGCTTGCTCCCGCTCGGCGACGCAGTCGTCGTAATCCGGCGCCCACGTTGTGTCAGGAGAATTCAGCTCGCGGGTTCGGGGCCACTTCGCAACCCATCGAGGATGAATCCCCTCACCACAAGGGGTGTTTTCCTACGCGTTTTTCAGACTTCAAATTCGGTCGAATCTCAAATCATGGCTTTGCATCCGGTTTGGAACTTTCCTTAAAAACGATGTCAATTTGATGGCGTGTCGCGACGCTCATTGAGAACGGATCAAGCAGTGCCAGGCTGTTTCCTGGTAAGCCCAAGGAAGTGTGAGATGAAGCTGATTCTTGCGATGTTGTTGATGTTCAGCGGTTACGTTTCCGCCAGTTGTGCCAGCATCAGTGATCCTGACAAACGCAATTATTGCCAGGCCACGCAGGAAGGCAGCAGCTGTTATTCCATTGGCGATTACGATTTACGCACGGCCTGCGAAGCGGAGAAGGGTGGTTCATGCGCAAGTATCGAGGATCGTAACCAGCGCGCCTATTGCGACGCCAAGAAGGGCAGTAGTTGTTATTCCATCGACAATTACGATTTGCGTACGGCCTGCGAAGCGGAGAAAGGCGGTTCATGCGCGGGTATCGGGGATCGTGACCAGCGCGCCTTCTGTGAAGCGAAGCAGGGCAGTAGCTGTGCGAGCATCGGCGATTGGGATCTGCGCAATCAGTGTGAAGCCATGAAGCGCTGATTGAGGGCTGCTTCGCAGCCCAGCGGGAGCAAGCTCCCTCGCCACAGTGGATGTGTTGATGCACGAAAAAGGGACACCCAGCGGTGTCCCTTTTTATGTGCGCTAAACAACCATTACTTCGCCTTCCAATGCCCACCGCCCCTTTCACAATCAATCTTCGCCTGCCCCAGATTCTCCGCACCGTAGTAATACGTGGTCACCTGCGCGCCATCGGGAATATTCAACGCTTTGGCGTTCTTGTCCTTGCTGGTGGAGTGCGGGTTGGCCAGGGATTCCTGGGTTAGGGTGGCGATGCACGTGGCTTGATAGTGGTCATCGCACTGCTGCACCTTTTTCTTGACGGCGTTGACCATGTCCTTGCTTTCGTTGCTGCATGACCAGTCGATGGAATTGACCGGCATGCCTTCGTATTCATAGCAGCTGTGGCCCGAAACGGTAGGCACGGAGGTGCTGGAGGAGCGGGTTTCGACGTCGCAGCCTTCGGCCATGACGCAGGTGGGGATGACGCAAAACGTGGCGAGCAGAAGCAGGAATCGAATGTTCATCGGGCTTTCCTCTTCAATGGCGCCGGTTTTGATCAATGAATTGGCGCTTATGGTTTCGAGATTGCGCAGGGGAAGGAGGTTCCATCAGGTTTTTGATTTGCGCTGTTCGCGTAGACTGCGAAACAATCGGACACATCTAGCGCCCAAGGATTGGAATATTGCCCATGATTGAAATCGGCAGTCGCAACAACGCCCCCACGTCGCAGCACCCAACCCACGACGTCTACATTTTCAACATCGACCTGTCCCGAGCGGCCACGCCTTTCTGTTTCGAACAGTCGACGGCCGGGGGGCATGGTGGGCAGGGCGGTGCGCGCTGGTTGGCGCTGGATGAGCTGGAAGCCTGGCCCGGTGAGTGGCGTGAGCATTTGAAGAAGTCTGATTGTGCCTGGGTCGCTGAGTTGATTGACGCGCATCCTGGTGCGGATCAAGTGACATTGGTGTCGATGATTCTCAAGCGTCACGCCGAGCCAGCGAAGCCTGTCGGTCGCTTGAAAGCCATTGGCGCCTGGCTCAAACGCAATATCCACGTTGGCGGCCGGTATGGCGTTTAACCCGAGGAAACCCCTATGACTCAAACACTCGAACGCGCCATTGCCATCGCCGCCACCGCGCACGCGGGGCAGGTGGACAAGGGCGGGGCGCCGTACATTCTGCATCCGCTGAAGGTGATGTTGCGCATGACCTCGCTGGAAGAACGCATCGTCGCGGTGCTGCACGATGTGGTCGAGGATTGCGATATCAGTCTTGATGACTTGCGCAAGGAAGGTTTCAGCGAAGAGGTGCTGACGGCCATTGCGTCGGTGACCAAAGTGCCGGGCGAGTCCTATGATGATTTCGTCGAACGCGCCGCGCAAAACCCGATTGGCCGGGTGGTGAAACTGGCGGATCTGGAAGAGAACAGCGACCTGTCACGGATCGCCTCGCCGAGTTGGGAGGATCTGGAACGGATCGAAAAATACCGACGCGCGATTGGACGGTTGCGCTCATAAAAATGGACACGCCCATGTAGGAGCTGCCGCAGGCTGCGATCTTTTGATCTTGTTTTTTAGATTCAAAGTCAAAAGATCGCAGCCTGCGGCAGCTCCTACACGGGATCGTGTTGGGTCAGTTGAATTGCCAGGAAGGCGAATATGAAATCCATTTTCTGTCTGTTGATCGCCGCCGTGTTTGGCGCGGTGCTGCAATCCCTCAGCGTGCCTCACGGCTTGCTGCTGGGCTCGATTCTCGTCACTGCGCTGATCGTGACGCGATCAGGCTTCGCACCGGCAACGCCTTATGGCTTGGGTTATATCCAGGTCACCTTGGGCATCGCTACCGGGCTGATGTTCGAAGCGTGGGACAGTGCGACGGCGTCGACCATGCTCCCAAGCCTTGGCGTGTTACTGCTGTGTCTGACGGTGCAGATTGCCCTGGCCGGTTGGTGGCTGACGCGTGGGGCAGGGTGGAATCGCACGGATGCGCTACTCGCGGTGTATCCGGGGGCACTGGCGGCGGTGTTTGATTTGCTCGAGTCGGAGAAGGCGTCGAGCAAAGTCATCATCGTGCACCTGATGCGGTTACTGCTGATCACGGTATTGGTGAGCTTTTTGATTCCGGGGCAGGTGTCGGTGGCTGCTGTTGAAAGCGATCCGTTGACCACCGGCATGGCGTTGACGGTTTTCTCGGTAATCGGCTTGAGCGTCGTGCTCGGTCGATTGCTGCTGGTGATCGGCGTGCCGGCGCCCTTCATGCTCACGGCGATCATCATCACCGCAGTCTTTGTAAAAGCAGGCTGGTTGCACGGTTTTCACATGCCCGACTGGAGCTTGAATCTGGCGGCGCTGATTCTCGGCGTGCGCATCGGCTCGCGGTTTCAGGGTTTGGGCGTCAGGGAATTGGGCCTGCATGGCCGCACGGCGCTGGTCTCGGTCGGGTTGATGATCGTGGTGGCGGCGGCATTTGCTGAAGTGGCGGCGCGATTGCTCGGCAGCGATCCGTTGTCGCTATGGCTGGCGTACATGCCGGGGGCGATCGAGACGATTGCGATTGTTGCGTTTGCGGGCGGGCTGAATGTGGTGTTTATCCTCACTCACCACTTGGCGCGGATGGTGCTGCTGCACTTTGCGCCGGCGTTGTTGGTGCAGGTGCGGCGGGTGCGGGAGGGCTAGGGTGAGGGGCTCTTGACCCTGCGTTTTGAACTAGACTTCCTGACTACCCCGCACCACCGCCAACCCCAGGCCCCGCCGGAGGTAATCATGAATCGCCTAACGTTCGTCCCACTCTTGATCGCTGCGATATTTACCACTCACGCCAGCGCCGAATCCATCGTCCCGCTCAAAGGCCAGACCTCGCAACAAACCCAGATCGACATCAACGATTGCCACTCCATCGCCTCGACTTCAACGACTTCAACACCCCAAGCGGGTGGTCGTCTCAAGGGTGCCGCTGTCGGTGCCGCCGCCGGAGCAGCAGGTTCTGAAGTCCGCGGTCGTCAACACGACGAGGTTTACGACCGCGTCGACGATGATCGCAAGCAGGATTACCGACAAAACCGTGCCCAGCAAACCGCCGCGGCCGGTGCGGTAGTCGGTGGCTCTCGACAGCGGCAAGAGCGTCGCGCGCAGAACAAGACCAATGCAGCGGCCAGTTCCAGTGCCTACACCGGGTGCCTGCAAGGGCGCGGCTATCAGGTCACGCCTTGACGGCTCGGTTTGTGCGCTTCGAGCAGGTGCATCATCAACGCACTATAGAGCGTCACCAGAATGAACAGGCCCATGCGCACGGCGAACGCAGTGTAAACGTCTTTGCCGGCAGCACTGTCCTGCACGGATTGGCCGAGCAGGATGATCATCGTCACCCACGTGTTGATCCAGAAACCAGGGCTGAACCGCGTCGGGCTCAGGCGATAGAGTTTGCGCGCCAGCCACAGCCCGAACAGCAGCATCCAGAGAAAGAACATCCACACATGCACGAACAGGCTCAACCCGCACCAGAGCAGTACCGCCAGCACGCCGGCGAGCAGGGTTGAGCCGAGCAGTTCACGGCCCGCGTGATGGGTCTGGGTGGTGGAGCTTTGTTGGCCGAGGCTGACGGCCTTGAGGATGATCGGCATGTAGCTGGCCGGGTCGCTCAGGGCCAGCAGAAACGTCGGCAGCACGATCAGCGTGGCGCGCAGGGCCACGCGCGGGACTTCGTCGGCAGGCATGGCGGGCGGCTTGGGCGGGACGGGGCTATCAGGCCGCTCAGGAAACACTGTGTGACTGACACCGACCACCGCGACCGCCAGTAACAGGCCTTTGACGAGGGCGCCGATGACCGCCATTGCCAGGTCGAATTCGGCAAACCCGGCGGCGGAGATCATGGTCATGCCGATCACCAAAAAGGTCACGATCAATGGGTTGCCGCCGCGCAAGCCAAAGCGAAACACCAGAAACAAACCGACGCCGATCAACAGCACGCCGCTCACCGGGTAATAGCGCAGCAGCGGCACCAATAGCAGGCCGATGCTCGTCGTCAGCGCCGCGACCAGTGCCAGCACCAACGCGCCTTTCAACGGCAATGGCCGCGGCAGGCTGGCCAGCAGCAACACCGCCAGCACCGGTGAGATAAACGCCAGCGGCAACGCCAGCGCATAACTCGCGGCAGTGCACAGCGCGGTGCCGAACGCCAGGCGCAAGGCCCGTTGCGCCGGGACGCTGCGCTCAGTAGGCATACGACAGCCAGCTCATCAGCCCGACAAACAGCCGCCCCAATGGATTGAGCAAATTGCCTTCGCTGGGAAACGCCATGACTTCAGCCTGACCGCCGGCACGGATCGCGCGGCTGTCGATCAGGCGTTTTTTCGCCTCGTCCGTGAACTCGATGATCACCGGAAAACGTTGCGCCGGGCGCAACCAGTCGCGGCTGTTCTGGATACTCGGCAGGGTGCCCGGCGCCGGTGTCTGGCCGACGCTGACGCCATAGCCAACGCTGCGCACCTGGCCGTCGAGGACTTGGCCGGGCAGCGCATCCAAAACGATCGAAACCGGCGTGCCGGGCTGCACGCGGCCGAGGTTGTTTTCGGTGAGGTCGGCGCTGATCCACACGTCGTGGATCGCGATCAAGGTCATCACCGGGCTGCCGGCGGCGGCGAACTGGCCGACGTCGGTGCGCAGGTCGGTGATCAACCCGGCCGAACGCGCGCCGATGCGGGTGTTGGCCAGATCCAGTTCGGCTTTGGCCAGTGCCGCAGCGGCGCTGCGCAGTTGCGCGTTGGTCTCGGTGTTGCCGCCTTCCTGTTCCTGCGCGCGTTGCACCTCCGCACGGGCGGCGGCGACTTGGGCGACGGCTTGTTCGCGGTTGGCTCGGGACACTTCCAGCAAGCGCACGGAGACGGTGCCGGGATCCTGTTTGTACAAACCTTCGAGACGTTGATTGTCCTGTCGCGCCTTGAGTTCGTTGGCTTGCGCGGCGCGCAACGACGCTTGCGCCGAGGCGATGCCGGCGGTGCTCGCGCCGACCTGACGGCGGGTCGATTCCAGATCGGCTTTGGCTCGGTCCACGGCGATTTGCAACGGCTGTGGATCGAGTTCGAAAAGGATGTCGCCGGCCTTCACGTCCTGATTGTTGCGCACGTTGACCCGGATCACCCGGCCGGCGACTTCTGCCGCCACCGGAATCACGAATGCCCCGACTCGCGCCTGCTGGGTGTAGGGCGTGTAGCGGTCGGCGAGCAGATACCAGGCCAGGCTCAACACGATCAACAGCAACACCCAGCGGATGCCTTTTTTCGCCGGATCGGGGGAGGCGGCGGGGGCTGGAGCGGGCGTTGGAAGTGCGGCGTCAGTCATGGCGGCTTACCTGCGAGGGAAGGGGATACGCCGGTTGGGCGGCTGGCGCGCTGAGCAAATCGCCCCAGTTAGTGCGTTGTTGCATCTGTTGTCGTGTCGGCTCATCGACCTGCGGCGCATTGCTTTGCCAGCCGCCACCGAGGGCTTTGTACAGCGCGATCAGGTTGCTCACGGCGTTGCTGCGGCTGACCAGATAGTTGTCCTGCAACTCGAGCAGCGCACGCTGCGCGTCGAGCACCCGCTGAAAGTCCGAATAGCCTTCGCGGTATTGCGTGTTGGCCAGCACCAGCGAACGTCGCGCAGCCCCTTCGGCCTCACGCAGAATGCGTTCGCGCTCCAACGCTTTGCTCAGGCCACTGGCGGCGTCGTCAGCCTCGCGTGCGGCCTGGCGAACCTTGTCGCGGTAGGCCTCGATCAGTTGCTGCAAACGCGCGTCCTGTACCCGCACGTTGTTGCGGATGCGACCGTAATCGAAGATGTTCCAGCGCAGGCTTGGGCCGCCTATCAGGTCGAGGCTGCGCGGCGTGGCGCCAAGGGTATCGCTGGACCAGACAATGCTGCCGAGCAAGGTCAGCGATGGGTACAGATCGGTTTCGGCGACCCCGACCAGCGCCGATTGCGCGGCGACATTCAGTTCCGCCGCACGCACGTCCGGGCGGCGCAGCAGCAGGTTGGCCGGAACGTCCTGCAGGACGGCGCGATCCGTCAGCGGGATCAGCCCGGTTTGCTCGGCCAGCAATGCTGCGCCCCCGGGGGGCTGGCCGACCAGCACCGCCAGAGCGTTGCGGGTGCGCAACAGTTGATCCTCGAAGGCCGGGATGCTGCTCAGCGTGTCGAGGTATTGGGTTTTTGCCTGCTGCAGATCGAGTTCGGCGCTCTGGCCGCTGGTGAAGAGTTTTTCGGTGATCTCGAAATTGCGTTTTTGCTGGCCGGCGTTTTCCCGGGCGACGCGCAGCCGCGCCTCGGTTGTGCGCAGGGAAAAATAGGTGTCGGCGACTTGCGCGCGCAGGAGTACGAGGGCGTCTTCGTAGTTGGCCTGTGCGGCGAAATAGCTGGCGTCCGAGGACTCGATGGCTCGGCTGAAACGGCCCCAGAAATCCAGCTCCCAACCGACATCGAACGCTGCGCTGTGCTGCCAGAAGTGCAGATCCTGTGGGTTGCTGCCGCCCGATTGATGGCGGTCGACGTACAGGCTGTCGACGCCAACCTGCTGCAGTTGCGGGTAGCGACCGCTCTCGGCGATACCCAGTTGGGCGCGGGCTTCGAGTACCCGCAGTCCGGCGATTTTCAGGCTGCTGTTATGCGTATCGGCTTCACTGATCAGGCGGTCGAGTATCGGGTCGGCGAACACCTGCCACCACTGACGAAGATCCGGTTGGGCCGCGCGCTCACTGGCCTGTTCCAGCGCCGTGCTGTTCCATTGCTGACTCCACGCCTCGGCGGGTGGCTGAAAATCTGGTCCCAGACGTATGCAACCGCCAAGGCCCAAGGCGCCAAGCAACAACAAGTAACCGGGCCGTGTCAGCAGGGCTGTCGTTGGAGGCATTGCGTTATGTCCCTGACCCGCAAATATCAGTGGAGCATAGACGTCGAATGGCAAGTTGTTCAGGTGAATCTGCTGCTACGCTTTGCAGGCGTCTGCACTCCACCCAAACAGGTACAAAACCATGGAAACTGTCCAAGATCCGGTGACACCGCCCCCCGCTGCCACCTGGCGCTTCAAGGTTGGCGTGGCGATCATCTGCCTGATGCTGGGCTCGTGGCTGATGGTGCCACTGGCCGCCGCCCTCGACGTGCCCGGTTCGAAAGTCGCGGCGCTGACCGGCGTGCTCTTTATCAGTAACAAGGTGCTGTTGCTGGTGGTCATCGCGGTGATGGGCAAGGCCGGATTTGCCGAGCTCAAACGCACCATTGGCCGGCATGTCTCGGGGATGCTTCCGACGCCGGTCGCCGAAGTCTCGCCGCTGCGGCATAGGGTGGGCGTGGTGATGTTTTGCCTGCCGTTGCTGACGTCGTTTCTGGAACCGTATTTCGATAACTTCTGGCCGGGGTTGCGCCCCAATCTATGGCAGTTGCAGATGCTTGGGGATCTGATGTTCATCGGCAGTTTCTTTGTGCTGGGCGGCAATTTCTGGGACAAGGCCCATGCGCTTTTTGTGCGTACAGCGAAAGTGGTGTCCGTTTGATTCTGATTAAAACTCATTGTGGCGAGGGAGCTTGCTCCCGCTGGGCTGCGCAGCAGACCCCAACCTGACGACCGGGACATTCTGATGTAACCGGGTTGGCAGGGTTTACGACGGCTTCGCCGCCGAGCGGGAGCAAGCTCCCTCGCCACAGGTTTGTGTGATGCATTAGATGATGTGCGCAGCAAATCCTTGTAGATCCGGCGCGGATAGACCAGAAAGGGCGGCAGCACGTCGAAACCAGAACGATTTCCGGGACAAGGTCTATTTGTGCGGTACGGCGAAAGTGGTGTCCGTTTGATTCTGATTACAACTCATTGTGGCGAGGGAGCTTGCTCCCGCTGGGCTGCGCAGCAGACCCAAACCTGACGACCGGGACATTCTGATGCAACCGGGTTGGCAGGGTTTACGACGGCTTCGCCGCCGAGCGGGAGCAAGCTCCCTCGCCACAGGTTTGTGTGATGCATTAGATGATGTGTGCAGCAAATCCTTGTAGATCCGGCGTCGGCCTGAGGTGTTGTCAGGCGTGGCCCAAGGCAATCGCAAACGACACGACGATCATGCACGCGAACGCAAAATTGAGATTCATGAGGTGTTCATCCTGAGCCTTTTAGAAGTGCTGCCATTCTGAACAGGTTGAAAGCAAAGAAAAAATGCGCCTTGTCGATTCCAATGATCGAAACAATTGATACCCCGACGGTTTGTGTTTGCTCAAGGCTTTCGCTACTCTCGCAAAAACCTGCAATTACAAGCATAAACAGGCATAACCATGCACGATCATTCCGCAGCTGAGCTGCCATCCCTGCGCCGACAGAAAATCCTTTTGCTCCTCGAACGTGACGGCAAGGTCATGGCCTCCGAGCTGAGCCAGCACTTCGCGGTGTCCGAAGACACCATCCGCCGCGACCTCGCCGAACTGGACACTGCCGGGCTGGTGCAACGCGTCCACGGCGGGGCGTTGCCGCGTCCGAAAGATTCCGGCAAGGATTACTTCACCCGGCTGGACGAGACGGATGAGGTCAAGATTCGCTTGGCGCAACGGGCGGCGCAGGAGGTTGAGGACGGGCAGATTGTGCTGTTCGATTCCGGTTCGACCACGTTGCAGGTGGCGCGCTCGCTGCGTGCAGATATCAGCATTACGGCAGTGACCGCTTCACCGATAACGGCGATTGCGCTCTCGGAGTTCAAGGGTGTGAAGGTGATTCTCGCCGGCGGCCAGCTGAACCCGCGAACGATGGCGGCGGGTGGGCATGAGGCCCTGCGGCTGCTGGCCGGGATCAGGGCAGATCTGGCGATTACCGGCGTCTGTGCGATTCATCCGGAAGTGGGGATTACCTCGCTGCACTTCGATGAGGTGCCGGTGAAGCAGGCGATGCTCGATGGCGCGACGCGGGTGATTGCGGTGACCACGGCGGACAAGCTCGGGGCGGTGGAGCCGTTTGTGGTGGCGCCATGTACGCGCCTGCACACGCTGATTACCGAGCAGCATGTAGCGTCGGGGAGTGTCGAGGATTATCGGCGGTTGGGGATTGTCGTCGAGCAGTTGCCGGATTGAGGTTTTGTGGTGGGTTTGAGGGCCTCTTTGCGAGCAGGCTCGCTCCCACAATGGATCTTCAGTGAATCGATGACCCTGTAGGAGCTGCCGAAGGCTGCGATCTTTTGATTTTGATTTTTAAAAACAAGATCAAAAGATCGCAGCCTTCGGCAGCTCCTACAAGTGGAGGGTGTGTCAGCGAAGGCGCTCAAGCATCTGGTAGTACCACATCCCGGCGGCAAGCAGTGGGTTACCGAGCAAATCCCCCATCGGCACGCGAATGTGCTGGCACTGGGCAAACGTATCGAACTGCTCCATCTGCCCGGTGATCGCGCGGCTCATGATTTCGCCCATGATGTGCGTCGTCGCGATGCCGTGCCCCGAGTAGCCCTGGCAATACCAGACGTTGTCCGAGAGCTTGCCCAGTTGCGGGATGCGGTTGATGACAATGCCCATCGCGCAGCTCCACTGGTAATCGATCTGCACGCCTTTGAGCGCCGGGAAGGTTTGCTCGATGCACGGGCGCAGTTCGGCGGCGATGTCGCGTGAATCCTTGCCGCTGTAGTTGGCACCGCCACCGAACAGCAAGCGGCCGTCGGCGGTGAGGCGGTAGTAGTCGAGGACGAAACGGCAGTCGTACACCGCAAGGTCCTCGGGGTTGATCTGTTTTGCCAGATCCCCCAGTGGCGCGGTGGTGACGATGCCGCCCATGGCCGGGAAAATCTTGCCCTTGAGCTGCCCCGGTTCGAGCTTGTGGTAGACGTCGCCGGCGAGCATCACCTGCTTGGCATCGATCTGCCCGTGAGCCGTGCGCACACCGGGCGTAGCGCCGTGAATGATCTCCAGCACTTCGCTGTTTTCAAAGATCAGCGCACCGAGACTTTCCGCCGCCCGCGCTTCACCGATGCACAGGTTGAGCGGGTGCAAATGCATGTTGCGGGTGTTCTTGATTGCACCGTGGTAGAGGTCGCTTTGCAGCAGGTCACGCACCTGGCTACGGTCGAGCAGGCTGACTTCATCATCCAATCCTCGGCGTACGGCTTCTTCATAATCCTTGCGCAAGTCAGTCATGTGGCTGGGCTTGTACGCGGCGTGCAAATGACCGTGTTTGAGATCGCACTGAATGCCATATTTCTCGACGCGTTGCTGGATGATTTCATGCCCGCGCCAGCGCAGGTGCCAGATGAAATCATCGACCTCATCGCCGAGTTTCGCGCGCATCTGTTTGCGCATCGCACCGTCGCCGGAAAGGCTGCCGGTGACTTGACCGCCATTGCGCCCGGTGGCGCCCCAGCCGATTTTGTGGCTTTCGACGATGGCGACTTTCAGGCCTTTTTCGGCGAGTTCGACAGCGGTGGCGACGCCGGTGAAACCGCCGCCGATGATCACCACGTCGACCCTGTGCCGGCCTTGCAGGGTCGGGTAGTCGGTGTCCTGGTTGAGGGTGGCGGTGTAGTAGGAATTGCAGCGTTCGGTCATGTCAGTGTCCACACAAAATTCGGGAGTCGGAATGCAATTCCCTGTGGGAGCTAGCCTGCTGGCGATGAGGCCGTATCAGTCACATCGTGGGTGAATGACACACCGCAATCGCTAGCAGGCTAGCTCCCACAGGGTTTAGGGGTGAGGCTTGAAACCTCAGGCCTCGGTGAGATACCACCGCCAATCCTGCTCACCCACCTCGGCCATGAACTGCCGGTACTCGGCACGCTTCACCGCCAGATACACCCCGAGAAATTCCTGCCCCAAGGCATCCCGCGCCCACACCGAATTTTCCAGTGCCTGCAGCGAGGTCAACCAATCGGTCGGCAGTAACTCCTTCGCTTGTGCATAACCATTGCCCTCGACCGGCGCCCCCGGATCAAGGTCTTCACGAATGCCGCGATGAATCCCGGCAAGGATCGCCGCTGCGGCCAGATACGGGTTGGCGTCCGCGCCGCAGATGCGGTGTTCGATGTGCCGGGTGTTGGCCGGGCCGCCAGGCACGCGCAGGCTCACGGTGCGGTTGTCGACGCCCCAGGTCGGCGCCAGCGGCGCGTAGCTGTTGGCCTGAAAGCGTCGGTAGGAGTTGGCGTTCGGGCAGAACAGCAACAACGTATCGAGCAGCGAGGCAAGCATGCCGCCAATCGCCGTGCGCAGCAGCGGCGTACCGGCCGGATCCTCCGAGGCGAACAGATTGTGTCCCGCGCCATCGGCCAGACTCACGTGCATGTGCATGCCTGTGCCCGCCAGATCATCGAACGGCTTGGCCATGAACGTTGCCTGCATGCCGTGCTGGTGGGCGATGGCTTTGACCAGACGTTTGTAGCGCACGGCCTGATCCATCGCCGCCAGCGCATCACCGTGTTCAAGGGTGATTTCCACCTGACCCGGCGCGTATTCGGAAATCGCCGTGCGTGCCGGAATACCGTGCAATTTGCAGGCGCTGTAGAGGTCGGCGAGGAACGGTTCGATCTGCTCCAGCTCGCGCAAACCATAAACCTGGGTATGTCGCGGTCGACCACCGTCAGCGTCCAGCGCCGGTTGCGGGCGGCCATTGTGATCGCGTTTGGCATCGAGCAGATAGAACTCCAGCTCGCAGGCCATCACCGGGTGATAACCCTCGGCCTTGAGGCCGTCGATGACCCTGATCAGCAAGTGTCGCGGGTCAGCGATGCTCGCCGGCAGGCCCTCGGTCGGGTGCATGCTGACCTGCACGGCGGCGGTCGGAATCTTGCGCCATGGCAGGCGCACCAGACTGCCTTCCAGCGGATAGGCACGGCAGTCGATATCGCCGACATCCCAGACCAGACCGGAGTTCTCGACGTCTTCACCCTGCACGGTCAGACCGAGAATAGTACTCGGCAACGGCCGGCCGCTTTGGTACACGGCGAGCAGTTCTTCGCGGTGCAACAGCTTGCCGCGTGGCACGCCGTTGGCGTCGAGGATGAACAACTCGATCATGTCGATATCGGGGTTCTGTTCAAGGAACAGGCGTGCGTCTTCGATGGCTGCGAATTTCATAATCAATCACTCACGATGGCGCCGCACAGGCGCGCAGATTCGGGCCGGACACACGGAAGGCGTCCCGGCAGGGATTTCAAATGGATATCAGTCAGAGGTGACACGGAACCTGTGGCGAGGGAGCTTGCTCCCGCTGAGGCGCGAAGCAGCTCTCGCTTTTTGATTCAAAGCCTGGGGACTGCCATGCAGTCCAGCGGGAGCAAGCTCCCTCGCCACAATGGATCTTTACTGACTGACAGAAATCAGCAGGCGATATCCGGCGGGCGTGCGGAGTGACGCAGCTTGGAGCGGCGCAAGGCCATGGGGAGATTGACGATACGATTCATACGCCGCCCCTGTGAGAGAGGGCGCGCAGGGTAGAGACGTTCAACGATTCTGGTTGTTGTGGTGACGTACTCATAACGCGTGTTTCCGTTGGCGGAAAACGTCGGTGGCGGGCTGACCCGCCGACCGGTGTGCCCGGATAGTAAGGGGGAATTCGCGGGCGTGTAAACGGGAGATTTGCAGGCCACACTTCAGCGCATCAGGTGAAAGCCCAGCCCGGCGAGGGCGCAAACGATCAACACGCTGATCACGCCGCGCTTGAAAACGAATAGCGCGAGTGCCGCCGCCACCGCCAGCATCAACGAAAACACATCCAGCGCCCCGGCAAAACCGTTTGGCCAGAACACGTGATAAGCGAAAAAACACGCCAGATTCAGAATCACCCCGACCACGGCCGCGGTGATCGCCGTCAGCGGCGCGGTGAACTTCAGTTCGTTGTGCGTCGATTCCACCAACGGCCCGCCGGCGAGAATGAACAGAAACGATGGCAGGAAGGTGAACCAGGTCACCAGCGTTGCTGCCAGCGCGCCGGCGGCAAAGGCATGTTCGGGGCCGAACGCCGGTTGCACGTAGGCACCGACGAAACCGACAAACGCCACCACCATGATCAGCGGCCCCGGGGTGGTTTCGCCGAGTGCGAGGCCGTCGATCATCTGCGTCGGCGTCAACCAGCCGTAATGCCCGACGGCGCCCTGATAGACATAAGGCAGCACCGCGTAGGCGCCGCCAAACGTGAGCAGGGCAGCTTTGGTGAAGAACCAGGCCATTTGCGTGAACGTGCCGTCCCGGCCAAACAGCGCCGCCAATAACGCCATGGGCAAACACCACAGCGCGGCGCCGACCGACAGCAGCCGCAGCAACTTCGTCAGGCTGAAACGGACATGTTCGGGGGCCGGCGTATCGTCGTCGATCAACGCCGGGCCGAAGGATTTCTCGCTGTTGCGCGCACCGCCGTGGCTGAACCGCTGCGGCGCGAATCGTCCGCCCAGATAGCCGATCAGCGCAGCCCCGAGGACGATCAAGGGGAAGGGCACGTTGAAGGCGAAAATCGCCACGAACGACGCCCCGGCAATCGCCCACAGCCAGGCATTCTTCAATGCGCGTGAGCCGATGCGATGCGCGGCGTGCAACACAATCGCGGTGATCGCCGGTTTGATCCCGTAAAACACCCCGGCCACCGCCGGCACATCACCGAAAGCGACGTACAGCCACGACAAGCCAATCAGAATGAACAACGACGGCAGCACAAACAGCGCGCCGGCGATAACACCGCCCCAAGTGCGATGCAGCAGCCAGCCGATGTACGTCGCCAATTGCTGAGCCTCGGGGCCAGGCAGCAACATGCAGTAGTTGAGCGCGTGCAGAAAACGCTTTTCAGAGATCCAGCGCCGGCGCTCGACCAGTTCCTGATGCATGATCGCGATCTGCCCGGCCGGGCCGCCGAAACCGATGCAGCCGAGTTTCAGCCAAAAGCGCCACGCCTGGCGCAGGGTGACGGGGTCGGGGCGGGGCAGGTTGTTTGGCTCGGTGCTCAAGCGAGACTCCGGAGTTGAATCCTGACGGAGCGGCTATCTAAGCAGATTTTTGTTTAGGCGTGGTGTCAGGCATGCGCCAGACTTCAGCGCAGCGCCGCATTCCGATCGCTCTCCCGCGCCTCGACCCAATGCGCAGCGTGCGCCGTGGTCTCGTGCTTCCAGAACGGTGCGCGGGTCTTGAGTTCGACGGGAATCGCGCTTATTCGGCTGGAACCTCAACCCCAAACAGCCTCCGCGCCTCGGCAAAACACTTCTCGGCAATCGCCGAACGCGGTTCAGTCTTGCGCATCACCAGGCCCAACGGCGCGAGCACGCTGGCATCCGGCAATTGCATGAACGACAGGTGCTCAATCGGTTCTTCCAGCCCACTGTCCAGCGGCATGATCGCGCAACAGAAGCCCTGGTGAATCGCCTGCAACAGCTGATAGGTCGAATCGCTTTCCATGATCGGCTGCGGACTGAGCCCACGGCTGCGGAAGCTCAAGTCGATGGATTTGCGGTAATGCATGCCGGCGGTGATCATCCCCAGCGGCAGTTCGGCGGCGTCTTCCCAGCTCATTTGAGAACCTTCGAACTGGAAGTGGCGGTTGTCGTAGAGCAGGCCGACACGGGTTTCGCCAATCTCGAAAAACTCGAAATAGCTCGGGTTGACGTGATCCAGATAGCACACGCCCAAGTCGAGCTGATTGTTGCCCAGCCCGGCGATGATCTCGTCGGAACTGAGCGACGACAGACTGAATTTCAGCTCTGGATACCTCCCCGACAAACCCTGAATGTAATTGACCGGGTTGAAGCTGCTCAGCGGCACCAGGCCCAACCGCAAGCTACCCACCAGTTGCCCGCGACACGCTGCTGCTTCAGCGAACAAACCGTCATGGGCTGCGAGCAAGGTGCGCGCCCAGGCCAGCACGCGCTCGCCGGCCTGGGTGAAGCCTTCAAAACGCTGGCCACGGTTGACCAGCACCAGATCCAGCTCGTCTTCCAGATTGCGCAGGCGCATCGACAACGTCGGTTGAGTGATGTGGCAGCGGGCGGCGGCCTGGCCGAAGTGGCGGGTTTCGTCCAGCGCGATCAGGAACTTGAGTTGTTTGATGTCCACGAAGGCACCTGCTCGATGGGGAATTTTTGAATGAGTCTTGACGCAGATGCGCGAGGCGCACGAAAAGCGCAGGGTGCGACGATCTCATCTGAATGGAAATTCGTCCAATCGGAAGTGCTCAAGGGACTATCGCTCAGCTCTATCAAGCCCGGTTTTACTGGCGTTTAGCGAGGTGAAAAACACCGATAGAGCCGGTCGATAATACGGTTGGCCAGAGTGATTAGACAGTCCTCATAAGTGGCACTTAGGCTGCTCGCCAATGTTGATTGACTGCTGCCGGAGAACTGCCATGAGCGCCAAAGCCGATGCCCTGTTTGTCCCCCTGAATATTGCCGTGCTGACGGTCAGCGATACGCGCGATTACGCCAGCGATACGTCCGGCCAGTTGCTGGTCAGTCGGTTGCTGGAAGCCGGGCACACGCTGAGCGCGCGCAACCTGCTCAAGGACGATCTGTACAAGATCCGCGCTCAGGTAGCGAACTGGATCGCCGACGAAGGCATTCAGGTGGTGCTGATCACCGGCGGCACGGGTTTCACCGGTCGCGACAGCACGCCGGAAGCGGTGGCCTGCTTGTTCGATAAGCAGATTGACGGGTTTGGTGAACTGTTCCGGGCGATTTCGATTCTGGATATCGGCACGTCCACCGTGCAAAGCCGTGCGCTGGCCGGGCTGTCGAACGGTACGCTGGTTTGCTGCCTGCCGGGCTCGACCGGCGCTTGCCGCACGGCGTGGGAAGGCATTCTGGCCGAGCAACTGGACAACCGTCATCGCCCGTGCAACTTCGTCCCGCACCTGAAAGCCGTGCAAGCCTGCGGACCACGCGGATGAGCAAGGCACCGTTGATGCCAGTCGAAGACGCCCTCGACCAATTGCTCGGCATGGCCAATGAGCAACGCTTGGCCGACAGCGAACTGCTGGCGCTCGACGAGGCGCGTGGGCGGGTGCTGGCCAGTGATCTGGTGGCGACACTCGACCTGCCGCCGTGGCCGAACAGCGCCATGGACGGTTACGCGCTCAATCTCGCCGATCTGCACCGACAGCCGCTGAAGGTCTCGCAAAAGGTCTACGCCGGGCTGGCGCCGGACACGTTGCTGCCCGGCACCTGCGCACGGATTTTCACCGGCGCACCGCTGCCGCCCGGCGCCACCTGCGTCGAGATGCAGGAGAACGTCGAAGTGCTGGAGGACGGCCGCGTGCGCTTCTTGCAGCCACTGAAAGCGGGGCAGAACATTCGCGCACAAGGTCAGGAAAATCGCGTTGGCGATATCCTGTTGTGTGCCGGCAAACGCCTGGGGCCGTTCGAACTGGCGGTCGCCGCCGGGCAAGGGTTGGCGCATTTGCACGTGGTGCGTCGCCCGCGTGTGGCGTTGCTGTCGACCGGTGACGAACTGGTCGAGCCGGGCCAGCCGCTGCGCCCCGGCAGCATCTACAACAGCAACCGCGTGTTGCTCGGCCACTGGTTGCGTGAGCTGGGCTGCGAAGTGATCGACGCCGGAATCCTCCCGGATCGCCCGGCGCAGACCCGGCTCAAGCTTGAGCAACTGCAAGTGCGCGCTGATCTGATTCTGACTACGGGCGGGGTGTCTGCCGGTGATGCCGATTGCCTCGGGCAGGTGCTGCGCGAAAGCGGCAAACCGCTGTTGTGGAAACTGGCGATCAAGCCTGGCAAACCACTGACCGTGGGCCATTTCGGCACGGTGCCGGTGATTGGTTTGCCGGGTAATCCGACTTCGGCACTGGTGACCTTCGGCCTGCTGGCGCGGCCGTATTTACTGCGCATACAAGGCGTGGCAGCGGTCACGCCGCTGAGCTTCACAGTCAACGCAGGCTTCGATTGGCACAAGGCCGGCAGCCGACGTGAATATCTGCGTGTGAAGCTGGAAGCAGGGCGTGCGGTGCTTTATCCGAATCAAAGCTCCGGCGTTCTGCTCGGCGCGACCTGGGCCGATGGCCTGGTGGAAATCCCGGAGAACAGCACCCACAACCTCGGCGACCCGCTGCGCTTTATCCCCTTCAACGAACTCTTCTGACCTCACCACCAATCAAACTGTGGGAGCGAGCCTGCTCGCGAAGGCCGTGGCCCAGTCAACATCTGCGTTGGCTGGTCAACCGCTATCGCGAGCAGGCTCACTCCTACAGTGGTTTTGTGGTGCTCAACAATATCCGCGGTGTACGCAAAAACTGTGGGAGTGAGCCTGCTCGCGAAGGCGGAGTGTCAGTCAACATCGATGTTGGCTGATACGGCCCCTTCGCGAGCAGGCTCGCTCCCACAATGGCTTTATGGCGCTCATCAATATCCGTGTGTGAATGCAAAACCTGTAGGAGTGAGCCTGCTCGCGATGACGGAGGGTCAGTCGACGAAGATGTTGACTGGGCCGGCGCCATCGCGAGCAGGCTCACTCCTACAATGGTTTTGTGGTGCTCAACAATATCCGCGGTGTACGCAAAAACTGTGGGAGCGAGCTTGCTCGCGAAGGCGGAGTGTCAGTCAACATTGATTTTGGCTGACACGGCCCCTTCGCGAGCAGGCTCGCTCCCACAATGGCTTTATGGCGCTCATCAATATCCGGGTGTGAATGCAAAACCTGTAGGAGTGAGCCTGCTCGCGATGACGGAGGGTTAGTCGACGAAGATGTTGACTGGGCCGGCGCCATCGCGAGCAGGCTCGCTCCTACAATGGTTTTGTGGTGCTCAACAATATCCGCGGTGTACACAAAACCTGTGGGAGCGAGCTTGCTCGCGAATGCGAAGTGTCAGTCAACATTGATTTTGGCTGATACGGCCCCTTCGCGAGCAGGCTCGCTCCCACAATGGCTTTATGGCGCTCATCAATATCCGGGTGTGAATGCAAAACCTGTAGGAGTGAGCCTGCTCGCGATGACGGAGGGTCAGTCGACGAAGATGTTGACTGGGCCGGCGCCATCGCGAGCAGGCTCACTCCTACAGTGGTTTTGTGGTGCTCAACAATATCCGCGGTGTACGCAAAAACTGTGGGAGCGAGCCTGCTCGCGAAGGCGGAGTGTCAGTCAACATCGATGTTGGCTGATACGGCCTCTTCGCGAGCAGGCTCGCTCCCACAGGGTTTTGAGGTGTCTGGAGAGCTAAGGATCAGCTCAGGACATAGTCCACAGGCTTCAGCGCCGGCGGCACTTCGGCGCCGAGTTCGCTGAGGATGTCGCGTTCGATGGTGCGCACCAGCGCATCGGTTGCCAAGTCGTTCTCGTCGCGGCCAAACGGGTCTTCCAGTTCATCGGCAATCGCATCCAGACCAAAGAACGTGTAGCTGACAATCGCCGTGAACAACGGTGTCAGCCAGCCCAGCGGTTCGGCCATTGCGAACGGCAGCAGGATGCAGAACAGATAAATCGTTCGGTGCAGCAACAGAGTGTAAGGAAACGGCAGTGGCGTGTTTTTGATCCGCTCGCACACCGCTTGCGCCTGGGTCAGGCTGGTCAAATGGTTGGCCAGCAGCATGTAGCGCCACTCTGTCAGTTCACCGTTCTGATGCAGATCGGAACACTGCTGGCCAACCGTCTGCAAAATGCGTCCGCTGTAATCCGGTGTCTGCGGATCGGGTTTCGGCATGATCCATTGGCTACTGGCGTCCGCTTCGCTTTCTTTACGCAACCGCGCGTTCAACGCATGAGCAAAACCACAAAGATTGAGCAGCAACGGCTTGCGCTGAGCCGACTCACGAATCACATGGGTTTCGCGAATCACCGAGCGAATGTGCACGATCACCTCGCCCCAGGCCTTGCGCGCCTCGTACCAACGGTCATAACAGGCGTTGTTGCGAAAACTCATAAAGATCGACAGCGACAAACCGAGCAAGGTAAACGGCGTGGCATTGACCTTGGTGAAGTTGCTCGGATGGAGGATTTCCACCAGCACGATGGCCGAAGCCAGCAGAGTGACCATCAACGTGCGCAGGGCGATGCGCTTGGCGATCGAACCCTTGAGGGTGAAGAGGATGGCGAACTGATTGACCTTGGGTCTGATGATCATGCTGTGCGGTTCCGATAACCCTTGGAAGGGGCGGTCTAGCCGCCTGTCATGTTCATGAAGCGCACGACTTGAACATCGTCGTTCACTTCGAAGTTATGCCGATACGGCTTGAGCTTCATCGCCTCGACAATGGCTTTCTCCAGCCGCTGCGGTTGCCCCGGATGGGCACGCAGCACTGCTTTTAGATCCACCGCATGCTCGTTACCCAGACACAGTAGCAGGCGACCCTCGACGGTGAGGCGTACGCGATTGCAGGTGCCGCAAAAGTTGTGGCTGTGCGGCGAAATAAAGCCCAGGCGAATCTCCGGCGCCTCCGCCAGCCGCCAGTAGCGCGACGGGCCTTGAGTCGACTCGGCCGAGTCAATCAAGGTGTAGCGTTCGGCAATCTTTTCCCGCACCTGGGCGCTGGAGAAAAACGACTCGGCGCGGCTGTGTTCGCTGATGATCCCCAGCGGCATTTCCTCGATGAAGGAGACGTCGAGCTGGCGGTCGATGGCGAAGCTGACCAGATCGTTGATCTCCTCATCGTTGCGGCCCTGCATCACCACCACGTTGAGTTTAGTGCGGGTAAAACCGGCCTTGCGCGCGGCATCGATGCCGTTGATCACCTGCGCCAGATCGCCGGTGCGGGTCATCTGTTTGAAGCGCTGCGCATCGAGGCTGTCGAGGCTGATGTTCAGACGTTTGACCCCGGCGTCGAACAGCGGCGCCGCGAGTTTGCCCAGTTGCGAGCCGTTGGTGGTCATGCACAACTCGCGCAGGCCGGGCAGGGCGGCGATTTGCTCGCAGAGCTTGACGACGCCCGGACGAATCAGCGGCTCGCCCCCGGTGAGGCGAATCTTGCGCGTGCCGAGCGCCACGAAGCTCTGCGCCAGTTGATAAATCTCTTCCAGGGTCAGCACTTGCTGACGCGGCAGAAACTGCATGTCTTCGGCCATGCAATAGACGCAGCGAAAGTCGCAGCGGTCGGTGACCGACATGCGCAGATAGTCGACGCGGCGGTTGTAACCATCGATCAAGACACGCTCTGACATGACAGCCTCGCAGGAATGAAAACCCCGGTTGAAGGGGGGCGGTGCAGGTTATGGCTAACTTTCAGTGCCGTCCAATCACTGTTAATGAACAGCTGATTGATCCCGTCGATGATGTACTTTTTTCGCCGAAGGTTTATTCGTCAGTTAAGCGAGGTCTTGTAAAGAAAGTAATTTTCTCCGCAGGGCAGGAGGGAGATTTATTGGGCGCCAAACATTGCGGTCCAGTAGATCCCCGCGCTGCTTTTCGGGTCGGTCGCGTAAGCGGCGCCGAGTTCCTGGTATTGCGGGTTCATCAGGTTGGCGCAGTGGCCGGGACTGGCGAGCCAGCCTTCGACGACTTTGTGCACGGTGTCTTGCCCGGCGGCGATGTTTTCGCCGACCTGTTGGCCGCTGTAACCGGCGAGTTCCGCGCGATCGCCCGGGGTGCGGCCGTCGCGGTCCTTGTGGTCGAAGTAATTGTTGTTGGCCATGTCGCGGCTGTGATCCTGCGCGATCGTGCCCAGCGTCGCGTTCCAGGCCAGCGGTGCGGCAGCGGCGAACGCCTGACCGCCACACTGACGCGCCTGACTGCGGGCGACGTTGAGTTCGCTCAGCAACTTCTGCCCCTCACTTTGCGCGTCCCCCAGCTTGGCCGACAGCAGCGGCCGCGCCAATACAATGCGCCAGTCGCGGTCATCGCGGCTGACCCCGACATCGACAAACTGCGGATCGAGCACCACCTGACAGAAACTTTCCTGAATCGCCTTCATCGCCGACGCTGCATCGCGCGGGCCGTTGAGCGTGATCGCCTGCACATTGACCATCGGATAACTGGCGCTGGCCATGGCTTGTTGCAGATCGACAGCTCCGGTGGCGCGTAATCGCAGCCGTGGATCAGCCGACAGCGGTGGCAATTCATTCGATGCCTGCGAACCGCAACGCTGCGGCTGGCTGCGGTAGCTGTTGATCGACTCGATCAGTTGCAACTCATCGGCGGCGAGGGCCGGGATGGCAAACATAACGCCCACGGACAACGCGGCAAGACGCAAAACAGATGGCATGAAGCGCATGGAAATCTCCCTTGAGCTGAGTGCGCCCATGATGCGCGAAAGGCCCCCGGTGAGTGCAATGTCTTTTTTCTTCATTCAGCGGTTTTTCTGCGCAACTTTGCCGCTGGATTTGCCGTCTACACTCACCGAAGACCCCGCAAACCGGGTGTCTCCCTGACGTAATACCTTGCCCGCATCGGGCGCTGCCGGAAGAACAGACATGGGATTGAAAGGCTGGGCGGGTTGTCTCGTATTCACCCTGTTGGCAGGCGCTGCATGGGCCACCGATCAGGCCCCGATCAAAGCGCAGGCTGAAGAAAAAGCCCAAGTGCTGGAAGAGAAAGCGGCAGACAAAGTCAGCGCCGCCCCGGCCCCGAAAGCCGAGGCCATCACCCCGACCGAAGTGCAAGCGGTCGACCCCGCCGGTGCCGCGCCGCTGGACGATCCGATCACTTGTCTGGCGCGCAGTATCTACTGGGAAGCCAAAGGCAAAGACACGCCGGAAATGGAAGCCGTGGCTAGCGTGGTGATGAATCGCCTCGGTCACGAAGGGTTTCCCGACACGGTGTGCGCTGTCGTCAAACAAGGTTCGGAAACCAAGAGTTGTCAGTTTTCCTGGTGGTGCGACGGGCGTCCGGATCAGGTCAAGGAAGATGCCGAATACACGCTGGCCAAGGATATCGCTCGCAAAGCGCTGAACCGCCAGCTCAAGGATCGCACCAATGGCGCGTTGTATTTCCATGACCGCAATGTGCATCCGAGCTGGGCCAAGGAGTACCGCAAGACCGCCGAAACGAAGAAATTTCTCTTCTACAAACCTGCCGGTGGCGACGCGCGTTAAGCGCAGACTTGCCGCACACACTCGCGCAACCAGCGATGCGCCGGGTCGGCGTCCATGCGCGGATGCCAGAGCATCGATACGCTGATGTCCGGCATCGCGAAGGGCAGGGCGAAACTGTGCAGGCCCGTGCGCAGTTTGCTCGTATGACGCTGCGGGACAGTGGCGATCAGGTCTGATTCACGCACCAGCGTCAGCGCCGCCGAGAATCCACCGAACGAGGTGACGATGTCTCGTGTCAGCCCTAGCGCGAGTAACGCTTCGTCTACCGGGCCACTGCTGCGCCCGCGTCGTGAAATGAGAATGTGCTCGCCGCCGGCAAAACGCTTGCTGGTGATTTTTCCCGAACTCAGTGGATGCCCCTCACGCACCACACCGATCCATTGATCCTGGAACAGGATGCGGCTGTGCAACGTCGGGTCGGTGCTGTCATCGACCACACCCGTTTCCAGATCGACGCGGCCTTCGCGCAGCGGCGTGCTGTCCTTGTCGGCTTTCTGCACAAAACGCAGACGCACGTCGGGCGCCTCTTCGGCGATGCGCGCGAGCAGGGCGGCGGCGAAGGTTTCAACAAAGCCGTCGGTGTTGCGCAGAGTGAAGGTGCGTTGCAAGCGGCGCGGGTCGAGCACTTCGGCAGGGCGCAAAACCGCCTCGGCTTCCTGCACCAGATGACTGACCCGTTCGCGCAATTCCAGTGCGCGCGTCGTTGGTACCAGGCCACGCCCCGCGCGCACCAGCAGCGGATCCCCGGTGGTTTCGCGCAGACGGGCGAGGGCGCGACTCATGGCCGACGGGCTCAACCGCAGGCATTTGGCGGCACGGGCGACGCTGCCTTCACGCAGCAATACGTCGAGGGTGATCAGCAGGTTCAGATCCGGAGTGGTCATGACATGGCGTTCCGTGCAGGTATTGAGTGCAAAGCATGCGTCTTGCGCCGTGTGTTGTCGAGGCTCAGGCTATGCCCGATCACCTTTGTACTGCGAGCCTGCCATGCCCCAAGAACCTCTGAGCACTCCCGCCCGCTGGGCGCTGACCAGTCTGGCCTTGTCGATGTTGATGCCGTCGCTGGACACCAGCATCGCCAACGCGGGGCTGCCGATTCTGGCGACGGCGTTCGAGGCGATGTTTCAACAGGTGCAATGGATCGTGCTCGCTTACCTGCTGGCAATCACCACTTTGATCGTCAGTGTCGGGCGTCTGGGCGATGGCTTCGGTCGGCGTCGATTGCTGTTGATCGGGATTGGCATTTTCACCAGCGCCTCGTTGGCCTGCGCGCTGGCGCCGGGACTTGGCTGGCTGATCGGCGCACGGGCGGTGCAAGGCGTCGGCGCGGCGATCATGTTCGCTTTGACGGTGGCGTTGGTCGCCGACGCGGTGCCGAAGACGCGGGCGGGCAGTGCGATGGGCTTGCTGGCAACGATGTCAGCCACCGGCACCACCCTCGGACCGTCGCTGGGTGGGCTGTTGATGGCGCATGTCGGCTGGCAGGCGATTTTTCTCCTCAACGTGCCGCTGGGCTTGCTCAATGCTTGGCTGGTGTACCGCTTTCTGCCGGCGGATCGGGCAGCAGGGGCGCGCATAGCGTTCGATTATGTTGGCAGCGCGGTGCTGGTCTTCACGCTGGGGGCCTATGCGTTGGCAATGACGGTTGAAGGTTTCTCGTGGCCATTGCTGCTGGCCAGCCTGTGCGGTGTCGGGTTGTTCGTCGTGGTCGAGATGAAGGCCAGGGCGCCGCTGATTCGCTTGTCACTGTTCAGCGATCCGCGACTGAGCAGCAGTCTGGCGCTGACGCTGTTGGTGACCACCGTGATGATGACCACGCTGGTGGTCGGGCCGTTTTACCTGAGCCGTGGGTTAGGCCTCAGCAGTACTGTGGTCGGTTTGGCGTTATCGGTGGGGCCTTTGTTGTCTGCGTTTGGTGGCGTGCCGGCCGGGCGTCTGGTGGACCGCTTTGGCGCGCGGCGGATCGTGCCGGGCGCGTTGTTCGCCATGGCCTGCGGTTGCGGTTTGTTGGCACTGTTGCCGATGCGTTTGGGGTTGCCGGGGTATTTGCTGCCGATAACCTTGGTTGCCCTCGGTTATGCGCTGTTTCAGGCGGCCAACAACACCGGATTGATGGCAGGTGTTCGTCAGGAGCAGCGCGGGGTGGTCTCGGCGATGCTCGGGCTGGCGCGCAACCTCGGCTTGATCACCGGGGCGGCGGTGATGGGCGCAGTGTTTGCGTTGGCGGCGGGCGATCCGACGCAGGCGCCGGCAACATCGATTGCCAGCGGCTTGCACATCACTTTCGGCGTCGCGGTGGCATTGATGGCTATGGCTTTGATCATAAGCCGAGCGCAGTTCAACTGTAGGAGTGAGCCTGCTCGCGAAGAGGCCGGCACAGGTAGCATCTCCGGTGACTGACACTCTGCTTTCGCGAGCAGGCTCGCTCCCACAGGGGGCGGGTTGATCAGTAGATCTTCGGCCGAACCGAGATCGAATGTGGGAGTGAGCCTGCTCGCGAAGAGGCCGGCACAGGTAACATCTCCGGTGACTGACACTCCGCTTTCGCGAGCAGGCTCGCTCCCACAGGGGAAAAGTGGTGATGTTCAGTCTCGAGGTTGACGCGCGGGGAAAAAGAGTTCGAAGCAGGTGATGCCATCGGCACTGCTGGCGCTATAACGGCCCTGATGCAACTGCATGATGGTCGCGACGATCGACAAACCCAAACCATTGGATTGCGCCGAGCGCTCACGGGACTGATCAACACGATAAAAACGTTCGAACAGCCGCGCCAGATGCTCAGGGGCAATGGTTTCGCCGTGATTGCGTACCCGCAGATAGGCGCCGTCGATCTCGGCAATCGCTTCCACCTGCACCGTCGAATCCGCTGTGCCGTACTTAATCGCATTGGCGCACAAATTGGCCAGTGCGCGGCGTAGCAGCATCGGTTCGGCCCAGATCACACCGCTGCCGCGTGCCTCGATGCAAACCCCGACATCCGCCGCGAGGCCTTCAAAGTAATCGGCAATGCGCTGCATTTCATCTGCCGCGTCCAGCTCCTGCCGCTGGCTCAGGGCACTGGCCGGATCGGTGCGGGCAAGAAACAGCATGTTGTCGAGCATGCGCGTCAGGCGCTCCAGCTCTTCGACATTGGAGGCGAGCAGTTGCTGGTAGGCCTCGATGCTGCGGTTCTGCTGCAGCGCAACCTGGGTTTCGCCGAGCAGGTTGTTGATCGGCGTGCGCAACTCATGGGCCATGTCGGTGGATACCTGGCTCAACTGCGCAAAACCCTTGGCGAGTCGATCGAGCATGGCGTTGAACGCTTCGATCATCGGTTGCAATTCCCGTGGGGCTCCGTGACTGGCGAGGCGTTCGCCAAGGTTGCCGACACCAATGCCATGCGCGTGTTTCGCCAGTCGCCGCAACGGCAGCAAACCGCGATACACCAGCAAACAGCCCACCACCGCCAGTAACAACGCCGCCAGCGAGGCGAGGCCATAGACACTCAAACGGTAATTGGCGAGCATCGCTGTGCGCTCGCTCATGAGGCGCCCGGTGGTGACTTGCAAATTGCCCAGTTCACCGGAATCAATACTCGCCGCCACCGCCGAAAACGGCACACCGTCGACACTTGGCAAATGCTGCACATCCTTGAGCGTCATCGCATGATCGACGGGGACTGCTGGCAACGTCGGCGTGCTCAGATTGCCCGGATTGACCACCAGCAACGGCGGCTGCCCCGGCGCACCAATGGTCAGCAGCGCTTCGCGATTGCCGAGCATGTTCTGGAACAGCGCCGGTTTGTTCTTGATCAATTCGAGGGTGTTGCTGTCGTTGAGGAAAGTGCGCAACTGGTCGACGCGGCTGACCAGCGAGATGTCGTCGCGGCGAATCAGTTGCGCTTCGAGTTCGCCATACAGCGCTGCGCCAAGACCGGCCAGCGAGGCGAACGCGAGCAGGGCGAAGACCAGCGCCAGGCGCAGGGTTAACGAATACGGCCGAGGGCTGCTCATGGTTGCGTATCGAAGCGATAGCCGATACCGCGCACGCTGTGGATCAGCTTGAGCTGGAACGGGTCATCGATCTTCGCCCGCAAACGGCGCACGGCGACATCAACCACATTAGTGTCGCTGTCGAAATTCATGTCCCAGACCCGCGAAGCGATCAGCGAACGCGCCAGCACCTGCCCGGTATGGGTGGCGAACAACTGCAGCAACGCGAACTCCTTGTTGGTCAGGGTGATGCGCACCCCGGCGCGGGTCACGCGGCGTTTGAGCACATCGATCTGCAGGTCGGCGACCTGCAATTGTTCGTCTTCATGAATCGGTCCGCGCCGGGTCAGGGTGCGCAGGCGCGCCACCAGTTCGGCGAAGGAAAACGGCTTGATCAGGTAATCGTCGGCACCCAGTTCGAGACCTTTGACGCGGTCAGCGATATCGTCGCGGGCGGTGAGAAACAGCACCGGTGTGTCGGCTTCCTTGCGCAGCCGGCGCAGGACTTCCCAGCCATCCATTTTCGGCATCATCACATCGAGCACGATCACATCGAAACTGTGTTCCAGCGCCAAGTGCAGCCCGTCGGCGCCGTCGCGGGCGAGGCTGACGCTGTAACCCAGTTCCTGCAAACCGTTGAGCAGGTAATTGCCGGCCTTGGGTTCGTCTTCGACAACCAGAATATTCATCGATCAGTCTCAATGGTCATTGATGCAGCCGCTGCCTTGTACCTGATAGTCCAGCACATGTTCGCGGCCCTGATGGTCGAGGTATTTCAATTGCGCCGGGACCACGCCACACGCTTGTGAAATATCGGTGCTGGACAGGACTTTGTCGACATCCAGATTGACGTAGAAACCGGATTTGTCATGGATCACGGAAGTGTCGGGCATGTTCGCGGCGAACGCGCTGCCGGTGGCGAGGAGGGCGGTGAAGGCGAGCAGGAGGCTTTTCATGGTCAGTCACTCAGTGGTCAAGGTTGATCGGCATTGGCGCCGGGACAACTTCAGGCTACCGAGCGATCCGCACGGCAAACCGACAGCTGAATGACAAAGTTGTAATGAAAGTGATTGCGAATCTCCCTGTAGGAGCTGCCGAAGGCTGCGATCTTTTGATCTTGCTTCTAAACGTCAAAGTCAAAAGATCGCAGCCTTCGGCAGCTCCTACAGGGGATTTGTGGTGGTCGGTCAGCTCGCGTGGGTATTGAGGATGCTCGCCACCTGCTGCGGCTGGCAGTTCAGGTACGGCGACGACTTCAGCCAGCGCTGATCCGGGTACCACGAAAACATGAACTGGCCGTTCTTCAGACGATCAATCACCTGTTTGGCAATCTGCGGCCGCACTGCCGGGCAGCCCTGGCTGCGGCCGATGCGTCCCTGTTTCTTGCTCCACAACGGATTCACATAACTGGCGGCGTGAATGACGATGGCGCGATCGCGGGCCATGTCATTGAAGCCCGGCTCAAGACCGTCCATGCGCAGCGAATAACCGTGGGTGCCGCTATAGCTTTCCTGGGTGCGGAACAGGCCAAGGCTGGATTGATAACTGCCTTCGACATTGGAAAACTGCGTGGCGAAGTTTTCCCCGGAATTCGAACCATGGGCGACCAGATCGCGCAGCACCAATTTCTGTTTGCTGAGGTCGAAGATCCACAGGCGGCGTTCGGTGGACGGTTGCGAATAGTCGATGATCGCCAGGTGGCGCGACGGTTTCGCACCGTTGTTGACCGCGCACTGCATGGCGCTCAACGCACCTTTCAGCGCTTGGGGATTGAGTTCTGGCGCGGCGTGCGCGAGGCTGGTGAAGAGAACCGGCGAGGGTTTGCCGGCGGCAAAAACGGGACTGGTCACGACGAGAGCGGTGGCAGTCAACAGAAGTCGGCGCAAAAACGTCAACATTTATAAAGTGTCCTCACTTGCTACTTATTTGGCACTTTGGCTCTTGACTCCCAGTCGTTACCCGCAAGCCCACAGATCGAGCCTGACTGTTCAGCGCACCTGATGTAAGGTTGGCCATCATCTAGACGGCCATGGATTGGAGTAAAGCAGTTGTTCAAAAAGTACGCATGCTACTTGAGCATTTGTTTGCTCGCTGCGCCGTTTGTCGCTTGTGCCGATGAGCCGTTGCCGCCGCTGGAGACATTGCCAACGCCACCGGCAGAAATGCCGGTAGAACCGCAAAGTCCGTTGCAGGCGGTTTTGATCAGCCTGGCGCAGTCGTGTCCGGCGATTGCCGCGCGTCTCAACGGCCCGGCGCTGACGCAATTGCAGGCGTTCTACCAGCAGCAGGACTGGATGCCGGTGTGGGCCAGCGAATCGGCACGATTGCCGGCTTTGCAGGCGCAATTGCAGCTGTTGGCCGACGATGGCCTCAATCCTAAACGCTATCCGATCGCGACCACCGTGCCCCAGGATGGCGAGTTGTGCGCGGACATCGATATCAGTCGCAACTACCTCCAGGCCCTGCAGGATTTGCACTACGGTCGCCTGTTGCAATCGCACTTCGAACCGCTGTGGCGCGCTGACGATCTCCCGCGCGACCGTCAGGCGGAATTGTTGGCCATCGCCGTACCGGGCATGCACGACATTCCCGCCGCGTTTGATCTGGCCCGTCCGCGCCTGGCGCAATATCAGGACCTGCGCCAGCTCTACGCGGCGCAACGGCTCAAAGCCCTGCCGCAGTGGCAGTCGGTGGGCAGCGGGCCGCTGTTGCGCCCGGCCATGGAAGACAAACGCGTGCCGGAACTGGCCCAGCGTTTGTACAGCGAAGGCTATCTGACCGACGCCATCGGGACTCTCGGGAATGCTTATGACGGCGTGCTGGTCGACGCCGTGAAGAGTTTCCAGGCCAACCATTCGCTGCAGGCTGACGGCGTGGTCGGGCCGGGAACGATTGCCGAACTCAACATCAGTCCGCTGAGCCGCCGTGAGCAACTGCGGGTCAACCTCGAACGTTTCCGCTGGATGGCCCAGGACATGGAGCCCAATGTCTTGCTGGTCAACGTCGCCGCTGCTGAACTGACGCTGTATCAGGGCGGTGTGGCGGTGTGGCAGACGCGTACTCAGGTGGGCCGCGCCGCACGCCAGACGCCGCTGCTGAAATCCCGGGTGACGCGCCTGACCCTGAACCCGACCTGGACCGTGCCACCGACCATCTGGAAGGAAGACAAACTCCCGGAAATCCGCAAGGACCAGACCTTCCTCAGCCGGCAGAACCTGCAAGTGCTCGACGCCAACGGGCAGCCGCTGGCGGCGGCGGACATCGATTGGGACAACCCCGGCAACATCATGCTGCGCCAGGACGCCGGGCCGCGTAATCCGCTGGGGCAAATGGTCATCCGCTTCCCCAACCCGTTCTCGGTGTACCTGCACGACACGCCAAGCAAGGCGCTGTTCGAGAAAGGCCCGCGCGCCTTCAGTTCCGGCTGCGTGCGGGTCGAGCACCCGATGCAACTGCGTGATCTGCTGCTCACGCCGGCGGAAAAGGCCCGCACCGAAACCCTGCTGGCCACCGGCACCACCCACGAATTTCGTCTGTCGGCGCCGGTGCCGATCCTGATGACTTACTGGACGGCACAGGTCGACAGCAGTGGCCGTGTGCGTTACGCGCCGGACATCTACAGCCGCGACAGCGCCTTGCTCGCCGGGCTTGATCGGGCGCATTGAGCATCAGCGGGTGCTGCTGTTCCAGAACACCCGCGCCAGCCACGCATCGACACTCAACTTGCCAGCCCCGGCGAACACCAGCGGTAGCAGCGCCGCCAGGTAAATCGCCGGCAGCTTGAAGTTGCCGAAGCCTTTGTTGGTGATCGCATACCCCTGCGCCAGCTCGCTCAGTGACGACCAGTCAGCGGGCCAATGCACGGCGGCGGTGGCCACGACGGTGACCACGATCAGCGAAACCGCCGCGATCCGCGTGCCGAAACCGAGCAGAATCGCCACACCGCAGATCAGCTCGGCCCACATCGACAGTTCCCAGTTCAGCGTTGCCGGCAGGTGATCGAACGGGAAGGGGAATCTGTCCTGGATGTCTTCGAACCAGTTCTGCCCGTTGAATTTCTCCAGCCCGGACTCGAAGAATTCCCAGGCGATGAACAGGCGCAGGGTCAGTGGCGCAAGCCAGGTGCCGGCGCGGTCGAGGTTCAGGTGCAGGCTTTTGACGGCGGTTGCAAGGGTGGCGGTCATGGTGCAGCTCCGGTGAGTTGAGTGAAGTCGACCGGGGTATTTCAGCGTTGGGGTGTATCGGGGATGTGTCGGCGAGGGTGGGGAATTGTGCTTTCGGTGTGTCTGCGGCTTCGGAATATACAGTGCGATACAGTCAAAGGCCCCTCACCCCAGCCCACTCCCAGAGGGGCCGACCGAGGTGTCTTGCATTAAACATCGACCTGAAAATCCGAGTCGATTATGGATCCAAGTCTTGGCGATCATGGATTCACAGACGCTATTTCAAGTCGGCGTCAATCTCCAATATCCGCCAATCAGTTCCTTCTCCCTCTGGGAGAGGGTCAGGGTGAGGGCAACGGTTTCGGCACCCGCCACAAATACCAAGCCGCCACCGTCCGAAAAGGACTCCAAACCAACCCGATCTCAACCATCTGCCTGCGCGTCGGCTGCACCTCCAGCCCCTTCAACCGCCGATACCCCTCGCGCACGCCAAAATCATCCGCCGGCAAAATATCCATGCGCTCCAGGCTGTAGATCAGCAACATCTCTACCGTCCAGCGACCTACCCCGCGCAGACTGATCAAACGCTCGATCAGCGCCTCGTCATCCATAGCCAGTGCCGTGGCGTAATCCGGCACCACGCCATCCAGTGTCGCCTGAGCAATCCCTTGAATCGTCGCAATCTTGCCCGCGGAAAACCCGCAACTGCGCAGACGATCAAACTCCGTCGCAAGCATCTGCTCGGGACGAGGAAATGTCTGACCGGGAAACAACCCCACCAAGCGCCCGATAATCGCATCGCCAGCCTTGGCATGCAGTTGCTGATAAGCAATCGCCCGCACCAGCGACTCGTACGGATCGCGCGCCGGATGCGGCTGATGCAGACACGGGCCGACCGCTGCGACATGGCGCTGCCAGTCCGGATCAAGCGCGGCCAGAAACGCACTGGCCGCCTGATAATCCTCAGCCATGTTACTTCAGCAAGCCGTTGACTTCGCCGTAGGTGAAGGCCTTGAGGTCATGGGTATCGAGTTTGCCGCTGGCCAGAAAGCTTTTCACCAGCCCGCCCATCGCGCCATAGAGGAATTCGGCGATGCCAGAGCCGGCGCTCAAGCGGCGTACGCCCAGCGCCTGCAGCTCTGCAGGCGACGGCAGGCAAGTGAAGCCCAGCACATTGACCGGCAGCGTCGTGCCTTTGCAGATTGCCTCGATCTCATAGGCACCCGTGACGCCCGCCGCGAACAGACCATCGGCGCCCGCCGCTTGATACAGCGCGGCGCGACGCAGGGTTTCGGCGACACGATCTTCGGCCGGTACCAGGCTTTTCAGATAGACATCGGTGCGCGCATTGATAAACAGCTTCACCTCGCGCTTGTTGGCCACCTGTCGCGCCACTTCGATCTTGCGCACCAGCAGTTCAGGATCGGCAGAACCGTCCTCGATATTGATGCCGACAGCACCCGCCGCAATCACCGCATCCAGCACTTCGGCCACGTGCCCGAGGTCATCGGAATAACCGGCCTCGACGTCCACGGTCAACGGCACGCTGATCACCCGCGCGATGGCTTGCACCGTCGACACCAGCCGTTCGAGGGGCAGGGCGTTGCCGTCCGGGTAGCCGTGGGCCCAGGCCACTGCCGCGCTGCTGGTGGCTACGGCTTTACCGCCCAGATGCTCGACCAGTCGCGCACCGGTGGCGTCGGCGACATTGGTCAGGATCAACAGACCTTGCTGGTGCAACTGGTGAAACTGCGTAGCGAGCGCGTTCATCAAAAATCCTTCTTGTCAGTTGCTTCGATTGGTCAGAATGCCAGTTGTTGTGTGAGCTGCACGGCGGCGTTTTCCAGTCGCAGCAGAAACGCTTTGCGCGGCTGCCCTCCACCATAGCCGGTCAACGAGCCATCCGCGCCAATCACCCGGTGGCAGGGCACCACGATCGACAATCGGTTGTGCCCGTTGGCCAGACCTACTGCGCGACTGGCCCCGGGTTTACCCAAGCCTGCGGCGATCGCGCCGTAGGTGCTGGTGTGGCCGTAAGGGATTTGCAGCAGCGCCGACCAGACCTGCCGGGCGAACTCACTGCCGGGCAAATGCAGCGGCACACTGAATTCGCTGAGCTTGCCGGCGAAGTACGCCGCCAGTTGCTCCTCGATCTGCTGCAAATGTGCGTTGTGCCCCGGAGCGACCGCGTAGCCATAGCGGCCCTGCAGTTCTTCGACTTCGCGGGTCAGCGCCGGGCGATCGAGAAACTCCAGCAACACCAGGCCACGACGTTCAGCCATGGCGATCATCGGCCCCAGCGGTGTGGTCAACCGGGTGAACAGCAGTGGCTCGCTGTGTTCGGCGCGGCCCGGAGTGATGTGAAACGACTTCTGGAAGGCATCCCGAAAACCGCTGAGCGATTCATAGCCGGAATCGAACGCGGCGTGATCAATCGAGGTGCCTTGTTTGATCCCGCCCAGCGCCATGCCTAGCCGACGCGTGCGCAGCCACGCATGGAAGGTCATGCCGAAATGCTGCTTGAACCAGCGCCGCAGCTTCAGCGGCTCGATGCCTTCAGCGAGCAATTGTGCGTCGCTCCAGCGCATCTCCGGATCGGCGTCCACGGCGTTGAGCAGCCGTTGCACCCAGTCCGGGGCGATGGCGGCGGCGTCCAGTGGTTTGCAGCGCAGGCAGGCGCGATAGCCCGCCGACAGGCAATCATCGGCATGGGCGAAGAACTCGACGTTCTCCGGTTTCGGCTTGCGCGCCGTGCAACTGGGGCGGCAGAAAATCCCGGTGGTTTTCACCGCCGTAAAGAACACGCCTTCATAGGCAGTGTCGCGTTCGAGCATGGCGCGAACCATTTCGGCGTGGGGCGGCAGGACAGCGGTTTGTATGTTCATGGGCTGAGAGTAAAACCAGTTTGTCGATGGCTCCACCGAAAAATCGACAGTGAATTTTCACCCCCCCTGAACTACCGTGTAGGGGCTGCCGCAGGCTGCGATCTTTTGACTTTGCCTCTAAAGAACAAGATCAAAAGATCGCAGCCTGCGGCAGCTCCTACCGTTTGTTGAGGTGTGTCCGATGCATCCGTTTTCCATCCAGCATATTGATCACATCGTCCTGCGCGTCGCCGATTTGTCACGCAGCATCGACTTCTACAGCCAGGTCTTCGGCGCCGAAGTGGTCAAGCGCAATGAACCGCTGGGCCTGGTGCACCTGCGCGCCGGCACTTCAATGATCGACCTCGTTGACCTGCAAGGCGAACTCGGCCGCAAGGGCGGCGGGGCGGCCGGCAACGAACGGCGTAACGTCGACCACTTCTGCCTGCGCATCGAACCGTTCGACGAAGAGGCGCTGAGTGCACACTTGCAATCCTTCGGCCTGAGCGTGGCAAAAGCCGAATCACGCTTCGGCGCCGAGGGCAAAGGGCTGTCGCTGTACTGCTTCGACCCGGACGGCAATCAGGTCGAACTCAAAGGTCCGTCCGAGGCTTAAGCGCGTTTGGCCAGTAACAGCACAGAAGCCGCTGCCGACAGCAGGCCCGCGCAGCAACGATTGAAGATCCGTTTGCCGCGCGGCTCGGCGAACCAGCGCCGCATGTGCAGGCCCATCCAGGCATAGGCGCTGATGGCGATCCATTCCAGCAGTAGAAACAGCACGCCGAGCACGGCAAATTGCGCCGGCACCGGACGCGCCGGGTCGATAAACTGCGGCAGAAACGCGGTGAACAGCAGAATCGCCTTGGGATTACCCGCCGCCACCAGAAATTCCTGCCGCGCCAAGGCAAAGAAGCCAACGGTTGCGCCTGTTACTTGCTGTTCAGCCTCGGGGTTGGCCCGCCACAACTGCCAGGCCAGGTACAACAGATACGCCGCGCCGACGATCTTGATCGCATGGAACAACCATTCCGAAGTCTGCAACACCACCGACAGGCCGGCACCGGCCAGCGCAATCATGCCGGCGAACGCCACAATTCGCCCGATACCTGCCGTGCAGGCGCGGCGAAAGCCATAGCGCGTAGCGTTGCTGACCGACAGCAGGTTGTTCGGCCCGGGGGCCATGTTCAGGGCGAAGCAGGCCGGGAGAAACAGGATGAGCGTGGCGAGATCCATGACGGCACTCCAGAAACGAGAGCGATATTTTTATCACAGCCCCCACGCGCCCAGACCCATACAGTCACGCGGCGCTGTCGCGGTACAGCGCCCGCCGCGATTGGGCAACGCGGTCGAACTTTTTGCAGATGCCTTGACTCTGAATCAATCAGAGGGTGATGGTTTCGTCAGAAATAACTATCCGGCCGGTCAGAAACCGCGATAGCCGTGTAAAATTTCGCCGACGTTGCACTCACCCCGTTTGGCCCCAGGCGGCCCCACCAAGAGCGATCTACATGCAAGCAAAGGCCCGTGAAGTTTATGTGCCACCGGTGCTGCAAGATCTGCGAGCCGGCACTGCCGAACTGCACATCGCACTGGAAAAACGCCTTCCCTTTTTCTCCGATACCCTCGATACCCAGGCTTTTGTGCGCTTGATGCAGGCTTATTACGGCTTCTATCTGCCGCTGGAAAACGCCTTGCTACGCAGCGATGCAATGCCTGCCGATTTTGATCTGACACCTCGTCTCAAAGCTTCAACCTTGCGCACTGATCTGCACGCACTGGGCGTGTCTGCCGAAGCGCTGCAGAATTTGCCGCAGTGCCAGCCGTTGCCGGTCATCGACTCAAGCGCTGCCTGCCTGGGCGTGCTCTACGTCCTCGAGGGTGCGACGCTCGGCGGGCAGATTCTGCGCCGGGAAATCGCCACCCGGTTAGGCCTGGAAGCCGATAACGGCGCGGCCTTTCTCGATATCTACGGCGCCGCCACGGGCCGGCGCTGGCGTGACTTCATCGAATACCTCGGCAGTCGGCCAATGAGCGCCGCCGAGCGCGCCGCGGTCGTCACCGCCGCACAAACCACATTCAGTTGTTTCGAGCGCTGGCTCGAAAGCCGGGAGGTACTGGCATGAACCCGCAAGACAAAGACGCCTTTGAAGAATTGCTGGCCAACTGTGCCGACGAGCCGATTCGTTTCCCCGGTGCGATCCAGCCCCACGGTTTGCTGCTGACCCTGAGCGAGCCTGCATTGGCGATCATTCAGGTCAGCGCCAACGTCGAAACCCTGCTGGCCCGGGCGCCGCAAAGCCTGATCGGCCAGCCTCTGGAAAGCCTGATCGGCGACGCCGAAGCGGCACAAGTGCGCGAAGCCTTGCTGCAACCGTCGCTGTCCGATGTGCAGCCGCTGCGCTTCAGGCTCAACGGCACGGCATTCGAGGGTTTGCTGCACCGCCATCAAGGGGTACTGATTCTGGAGCTGGAAATCCACGTGGAAAATTTCCAGCCGCGCAACGTCGCCGGCAACCAGACGCATCTGGGGCGCATGCTCCAGCGTCTGCAAGGGGCCACCACGTTGCAGGCGCTGTATGACATCAGCGTCAAGGAAATCCAGGCCATGACCGGTTACGACCGGGTGCTGATCTATCGTTTCGAGGAGGAGGGCCACGGTCAGGTCATCGCCGAAGCCTCCGACCCGTCGATGGAAGTGTTCAATGGCTTGTTTTTCCCGGCGTCGGACATCCCCGAACAGGCGCGCGAGCTGTATCGCACCAACTGGCTGCGGATCATCCCCAATGCCGATTACCAACCGGTGCCGCTGGTGCCGAAGTTGCGCCCGGACACGAACACGCCGCTGGACCTGAGTTTTGCCACCCTGCGCAGCGTGTCGCCGATTCACTGTCAGTACATGAAGAACATGGGCGTGCTGTCGTCGATGAGCATTTCCCTGCTCAAGGGCGACAAACTGTGGGGCTTGATCAGTTGCGGCAATCGTCAGCCGCTGCACGTGCCGCACGAGTTGCGCGCGGCGTGCCAGACCATCGGCCAGGTGCTGTCGCTGCAGATCAGCGCCATGGAAGCGCTCGAGATCAGCCGCCAGCGTGAAGAGAAAGTCGAAGCGCTGGCGTTGCTCAATCAGGCGATGATCGACTCGCCGCAAAATGTCTTCGACGGTCTAGCCAATCAGCCGCAGACGTTGATGGCGCTGACCAATGCCGGCGGCATCGCAATCATCGAAGACAAACAACTGCACCGTTACGGCAACTGCCCTGAGCCGGAAGAAATCCGCGCCTTGCACAAGTGGCTGCAGGACAGCGGCGAGGCGGTTTTTGCCAGTCATCACCTGGCCAGCGTCTACCCGCCGGCCGCGCAGTATCAGCAGGTGGCCAGCGGGGTGCTCGCCATGAGCCTGCCGAAACCGGTGGACAACGGCGTCTTCTGGTTCCGTCCGGAGGTCAAGGAAAACATCAATTGGAGCGGCGATCCGCGTAAACCGCTGGACCTGGAAAACTCCGATGCCGGCCTGCGTTTGCGCCCGCGTACCTCGTTCGAAATCTGGAAGGTCGAGATGGCCGGGATCTCCACCAAGTGGAGCCACGGCGATCTGTTTGCCGCCAACGATCTGCGCCGTTCAGCGCTGGAAAACGATCTGGCCCGGCAGGTGCGTCGCGAGCAGGAAGCGGTGCGCGCCCGTGATGAACTGGTAGCGGTGGTCTCCCACGATCTGCGCAACCCGATGACCGTGATTTCGATGCTCTGCGGCATGATGCAAAAGGCCTTCAGCTCCGACGGCCCGCACACCTCGCGACGCATCTCCACGGCGATCGACACCATGCAACAGGCCGCCGGACGTATGAACACGCTGCTGGAGGATTTGCTCGACACCTCGAAGATCGACGCCGGGCGCTACTCCATCACCCCGCAAAAGCTCGATGTCGGGCAAATGTTCGAGGAGGCGCAGGCGCTGCTCGCGCCGCTGGCGCTGGACAAGGACATCAGCATTTCCTTTGCCGCCGAACCCGATCTGCGCATCCATGCCGACCCGGAGCGACTGTTTCAGGTGCTGTCCAATCTGGTCGGCAATGCGATCAAGTTCACCCCGCGCCTGGGCACAGTGGGCGTGCAGGCCACGTCGGTCGGCGATCACATCGTCTTCACCGTGCGCGACAGCGGCGAGGGCATTCCCAAGGAGCATCTGCCGTACGTGTTCGACCGCTACTGGACGGTGAAAGAGGGCAATCCGACCGGCACTGGTCTGGGCTTGTACATCACCCAAGGCATCGTCGAAGCCCACGGCGGCCAGATCTTCGCCGAAAGCGAACCGGGGCAGGGCAGCGAGTTCCGCTTCACCGTGCCACGCCTGGACTGAGCGCAGCTTTAGTGTGGGAGCGAGCCTGCTCGCGAATGGGGTTGTTCTGTCAATGCAGCATTGAATGACCCACCGCTTTCGCGAGCAGGCTCGCTCCCACAGGGGAATCATCAGAATCGCAGGGGCATTTTCTTCAATACCGAGGATCGGACGCTCGATACCGTGAGCACCTTGTTCCTCGATTTGAAGCAGGTGTGCGATGAGTCTGATTGTTTCCATGGCGGCGTTTGCGCTGGCAGCATCCATTACGCCGGGGCCGGTGAATATCGTAGCGTTGAGTGCCGGGGCGCAGTTCGGCTTTCGCGCCAGTCAGCGGCATGTCGCCGGGGCCACGTTAGGGTTTGTGTTGCTGCTGGTGTTGATGGGCCTGGGTTTACACGAGGTGTTGAAACTCTGGCCGTTCATGACCCGTGTGGTGCAACTGGCGGGCGTGGCGTTTCTGCTGTTCATGGCCTGGAAACTCGCCGCCGATGATGGACAATTGAATGCCGGTGAGTCAGGGCGGGCGCCATCGATGCTGTATGGCGCGGTGATGCAATGGCTCAACCCGAAAGCCTGGCTGGCCTGCGTCGCGGGTATGGGCGCGTTTGTCGCCGATGGCGAGGCCCGGCTGGTCTGGCAGTTTGCGGCGGTGTATCTGGTGATTTGTTATCTGTCGGTCGGCTGCTGGGCGTATGCCGGGACGTTTCTGCGTGGGTATTTGAGCAATGCGGCGGGAATGCGCTGGTTCAATCGGGTGATGGCGGGGTTGTTGGCACTGAGCGCGATCTACCTGCTGTTCACATAAAGCAGGCTGGCAACTTTTGTGGCGAGGGAGCTTGCTCCCGCTGGGCTGCGAAGCAGCCCCACTCTCATGCGACTCGGTTATCCAGATGAACCGCATTCATCAGGTTTGGGAGTGCTTCGCCCTCCAGCGGGAGCAAGCTCCCTCGCCACAGGAATGAGTGCGGATCGGTCAGCCGCGATATTGGCCGGGTGTCGCCGCCAGATGCTGCTTGAACGCCCGCTGAAAATGCGCCTGGTCGGCAAACCCCGCCTCAAGCGCCACATCGGCAATCAACTGCCCGCCCCGCAAACGCTCGCGGGCGAACTGGATGCGCTGGTTGACCAGAAACGCGTGGGGCGTCATGCCGTAATGCTGTTTGAAGGCGCGGATCAGGTACGACGGTGACAGTTGTGCGGCCGCGCAGATGTCGTCAAGGTTCAGTGCCTCGGTGCAGTGCTCGCGGATGAAATCGGCGGCGCGTTCCAGCTTGAAGTTAGGCTCGCGAAGAGAGGGGCCGGCGGGGTTCAAGCCCAGTTGCAGATCGCTGAAAAACTCCACCGCTGCACTTTGTTTGCGCAATACGTCCTGTTGTTCGTCGACCAATGTTTCATAAAGTCCATTGAGGCCATTGAACAGCGCGGTGTCGTCGAGGTGAGTAGCGGAAAAGCGCCGAAACTCAAGATCACGGGCAAAGCCCATCTGATGCTGCAAATCCGTCAGCCATGGCGTCTCGACGTACAACATCACATACGACCATGGCTGATCATCGATCGGATTGCAGGCATGCACATCGCCGGGGTTCATCAACACGACAGTGCCCGCTGCTACTTCGAACTGTGCATGTTCATGCACATAAGTGCTGCGTCCGGTAGTAATCGCACCAATGGAAAAATGCGCGTGGGAATGCCGGGCGTAACAGACTTCGCGGCCATCGGCGATGGCCCGTGCTTCAATGAACGGCAGCGCCGCGTCGCGCCAGAAACGCGGGGCTTTTTCAGGGTTTTTGGCGGCAGCGTGTTTCATCGTTGTTATTCCCGGCAGGCCAGGGCGCCAGTGTATTAGCTCTGGCCGGCAAAGGCCCGTTCGAGTTCGGCAATGTCGAGTTTTTTCATCGTGAACATCGCCTGCATCGCGCGCTGCGATTTGCTGGTGTCGGCATCCAGCATCATGTGCATGAACGCCACCGGCACGATCTGCCATGACACCCCAAATTTGTCCTTGAGCCAGCCGCATTGCTGGGCTTCGACGGGGCCACCTTCGGACAGGTTGCCCCAGAAATGGTCGACTTCTTCCTGATTCTGGCAATTGACCTGAAACGAGATCGCCTCGCTGAATTTGAACATCGGCCCACCGTTGAGCCCGGTGAAGGTCTGGCCGTCGAGCTCGAAACTGACGGTCATCACCGCACCTTCCGGCTTGCCGTGAAATTCCTGGCCGACCTTGCTGTAGTGGGTCAGGCCGGTGATTTTCGAGTGATCGAAGATCGAGCAGTAGAACTTCGCGGCCGCTTCGGCCTGATCGTCGAACCACAGGCAGGGCGTAAGTTTTTGAAAGCGTTGCATGGCAGTCATCCTCGGCAGGTTAGACAAGCTGGAATAACAGCGTAGTCAGTCCTTGGTCGATTGCCGGTGCCGTAGATCGATCCACCACATCGCCAGCAGGCTGGCTCCCACATTGTGTGGTATTCACAGTATTCGGGTACGCCCAGAACCTATGTGGGAGCTTGCCTGCAAGCGATTGCGGTCTGACATTCACACCTTGATATGACCTGGCACACCGCTATCGAGAGCAGCCGAGGGCCTACAATGGATTGTGTTGATTCCTGGGGTTCAGCGGCGCTGCGCCGTTATCAGTAACGACTGCGGCACCAGACTTTGCGGGTGTTGTGGTTCTTGCAGGCCGACCAGTTGGAACCCAGCCATATCGAGGGCATTGACCCAGCTCGACAACGTGCGGAAATACCACGGCATCGGCTGCCATTGGCCCTTGAATCCGGCGAACGATTCTTCGCGCCAGCCATCCTGATAATCCCCAGCCGCGACCGCCCACGGATGCAAGGTCTGGATGACCAGAGCGCCACCAGGAATCAGCAACGCATTCATAGCGGCCAGCAGCGCAATAATGTCCTGATGCAGCAGTGAGAAATTGGCACAAATCAAATCGTAATCACGCCCCACGTCGACCTTCGCTTCGACAAGCGCTTCATAACTGGCGACATACACCTGCGTCGACCCCGCCAGACGCGCCGCTTCGACCAGCCGCGTATCACCATCCACACCCACGGCAGCCATCCCGCGATCCGCCAACGCTCGCAACAACCAGCCTTCGCCACACCCGAGGTCAAGCACACGCTGCGGCTGACGACTCATGATCGCCAGCAGAATCGCTTGATCGGTGACCTGCTGACGGCTTTCGATAGCACCGCTGCGGATCACTTCGATCCAGGCATCAGCGTTGTCGTGCCAGCTCTGCAAAAGGGTGGATTCGGGGGAGGGCATGGCGGTGTCCCAATTATTGAAAAGCCACAGTATGGACGCTGATCGCAGACGAGCCGCACTATGGCTTGTAGATCAGCGCATCCACCACAACACCGAACGCTGATGAATGCTCACGGCGATTCGGATAGTAGAGATAGTAGCCCGCGAAGGGTGGGCCCCCGTCATTTCTTGATGTTCGGAAAGCTGCGCGTGAAGGGCAAAAAGTTTTCAGAAAATTTGTGATCACTGGCAGGCTGCCTTAGAGGAGGTGCGACATGAATCTATTGACTGGCGGATGCCTGTGCGGCGATGTCCGTTTCGAAGTGACAGGTCAGCCATACCGCGTCGGCATCTGCCACTGCCTCGACTGCCGTAAACGCCACGGCACGCTCTTCCACACCTCGGCCATATTTCCCGAGGATGCGCTGAAAGTCATCGGCGAAACCCGCGACTATAACGGGCGCTTTTTCTGTCCGCGCTGCGGCTCTCCGGTGTTCACGCGTTCGGCAGATGAAGTTGAGGTCAATGTGGGTTCGCTCGATGAACCTAACCAGTGCAAACCCACTTATGAGCTCTGGACCATTCGCCGTGAGGCGTGGTTACCGGCGCTTCCACTGGCTCATCACTACGAGCGTGATCGTGAAAGCACAAGTCGCACAGAGGAATAATGGACGTGAGCCCAATCACATCCCCCTTGTGGGAGCGAGCCTGCTCGCGAAAGCGGTGGGTCATTCAGCTCGAGTTCAACTGACAGATTGCTTCGCGAGCAGGCTCGCTCCCACAGGGGGGAAGTGTATGGCTGCCAATGATCTCAGCCGCGAATGAACGCCAGCAGATCCGCATTAATCGTCTCGGCCTCCGTCGTCGGCATCCCATGTGGAAAGCCCGGATACGACTTCAGCGTGCCGTTCGGCAGTAACTTGGCCGACAACGGCCCCGAGTTCGCATACGGCACAATCTGGTCATCCTCGCCATGCATCACCAGCACCGGCACCGTGACCTTCTTCAAATCTTCAGTGAAATCCGTCTGCGAGAACGCGACGATCCCGTCGTAATGCGCCTTGGCGCCGCCGATCATCCCTTGCCGCCACCAGTTGGCAATGATCCCCTCCGAAGGTGTGGCGCCCGGCCGGTTGTAGCCATAAAACGGCCCGGTCGGGATATCGCGATAGAACTGCGCCCGGTTCGCCGCCAGTTGCGCCTGAAAATCATCGAACACCGCTTTCGGCAGCCCACCCGGATTGCTCTCGGTCTGCACCATCAACGGTGGCACGGCACTGATCAACACACCTTTGGCGACGTTGGCCTGACCATGCCGGGCAATGTAATGGATGACCTCACCGCCGCCGGTCGAATGGCCGACATGCACGACGTTCTTCAGACCCAGATGATTGACCACGGCCAGCGTATCGTCGGCGTAATGATCCATATCGTGCCCGTCCCAGACCTGGCTCGAACGCCCATGCCCACGGCGATCATGGGCAACTACCCGGAAGCCTTTGCCCAAGAAGAACAGCATCTGCGCATCCCAATCGTCCGAACTGAGCGGCCAGCCGTGGTGGAAGTGGATCACCGGCGCGTCTTTCGGGCCCCAGTCCTTGTAGAAAATCTCGACGCCGTCTTT
>NZ_MOBX01000013.1:0-870018 GCF_003732425.1 Pseudomonas fluorescens | reverse complement strand
TTTGCTGGTGACAAATCCCATGTTCGCAACTCCAGACCAATCTGATGGATAACCCGCGCGGTAATCGCGGACCGGTTTCGCTCATGACGAGTTTTCTATTGCGCAGGCTCGGTGAGAGCCGTTATCAACTGTAGGATTAAAGTCGACATCTGCATGACCGGTGGTCGCCACGTCTGGCTTCAGGCGCAAATTAGGCTTTGCTGAAAGGGATAAGTCGAGGCGCGCACAGGCATTGGTGGCCGTAGCGGCGCCCCTTCAGAACACCGTGAGTCTGAGGAAATTCCCCGATGCTGACCTTGAATATCAATGGCAAGGATCAGGAGCTCGATGTCCCCGCGGACATGCCGTTGCTCTGGGTCCTACGCGATGTCGCGCACCTGACCGGTACCAAATTCGGCTGTGGCATGGCCCAGTGCGGGGCCTGCACCGTGCACGTTGACGGGGCACCGTTGCGCGCCTGCATCACGCCCGCAACCGCTGTGGCCCATGGACAAAAAATTCTTACCATCGAAGGCCTGTCCACCGACGGCTCGCATCCGGTGCAGCAAGCCTGGGCCGAACTCGACGTGGTGCAGTGCGGTTACTGCCAGTCGGGGCAGATCATGTCGGCCGCGGCGCTTCTGGCGAAAATCCCCAAACCCACCGACAGCGATATCGATCAGGCGCTCTCCGGCAATATCTGCCGTTGCGGCACCTATCCACGCATCCGCGCCGCTGTGAAGCGTGCGTCGGAAATCGGCTGATGGCTTTTGTGGGAGATAGACGATGAACAGTCCTTTATCGCGTCGGGGTTTTCTCAAGGGCAGCGCCGTTTTGGGCGGTGGGCTGGTGGTGGCATTTGTCGTCCCCGGCGGGCACAAGTTTGCCTATGCGGCAGAGAATGAAGGCAAGGTGTTTGCGCCGAATGCGTTCTTGCGGATTGCGGCGGACAACAGTGTGACGGTGCTGCTTGGGCATTCTGAGATGGGGCAGGGCATCTGGACCGGTCTGACCATGTTGATTGCCGAAGAGCTGGACGCGGACTGGTCGAATATCCGCGTCGAGCACTCGCCGGCGTCGGCGGCGGATTACGGCATGCCCGGGTTTGGCGGCATGCAGATTACCGGCGGCTCGACATCGACGTGGATGGAGTTCGACCGTTATCGCCTGGCAGGCGCGACTGCCCGGCAGATGCTGGTGGAGGCGGCGGCGAAGCGCTTTGAAGTGGCGCCGTCGGCGATTCGTACCGAGTCGGGTGTGGTGATTGCCGGCGATAAACGCGCGACCTACGGCGAGTTGGCGGATGCCGCCGGGCAACTGCCGGTGCCGGATCCGAAATCCATCACCTTCAAGGAGGCCAAGGACTGGAAAGTCATTGGCAAACCGACCAAACGCCTCGACACCCCGGAGAAAATCACCGGCCGCGCCAGGTTCGGCATGGACGTGCAGTTTGATGGCTTGATGACCGCAATGGTCGCGCGCCCACCGGTATTCGGTGCCACTGTTAAATCCTTCGAAGGCGCTGAAGCGCTGGCGGTGCCGGGCGTACACAAGGTGGTCCAAGTGCCGACGGGCGTGGCGGTGATTGCCGAGCATTACTGGGCGGCGAAGCTGGGGCGTGATGCGCTGAAGGTCGACTGGGATCTTGGCCCGCATGCGGACCTAAGTAGCGAAAAACTGCTGGCGAGTTTCCGCAAACTGGCCGCGACGCAAGGCACATCGGCGAGTCAGGCCGGGGATGCCAAGGGCAGTTTTGGCAAAGCGGCGAAGAAGATTGACGTCGAATACAGCGTGCCGTACCTGGCCCACGCGCCGATGGAACCGCTCAACTGTACGGTGAAGATCAGCGCGGAAAAATGCGAAATCTGGACCGGCACGCAGTTTCAGACGCTGGATCAAATGGTCGCCGGCAAGATCACCGGGCTGAAACCGGAGCAGGTCGAAATCCACACCGAATTCCTTGGCGGTGGCTTCGGCCGCCGGGCCAATCCGACATCAGATTTTGTCGCCGAAGCCGTGCAAGTGGCGAAAGCCGCCGCCATGCCGGTGAAAACCGTATGGTCGCGTGAGGATGACATTCGCGGCGGTTATTACCGTTCGATGTTCCTGCATCAGGCGAAGATCGGCCTCGGCGCTGATGGCATGCCGTCGAGCTGGCAGCACGTGCTGGTCGGGCAGTCGATCATGACTGGCACGTTGATGGAAGCGACGATGGTCAAGAACGGCATCGACCCGACTTCGGTCGAAGGCGTTTCCGACAGTCCTTACGTCAAAGGCCTGGCCAATCACCAAGTCGATCTGCATTCACCGCAGACCGGGATCAATGTGTTGTGGCTGCGTTCGGTGGGCCACAGCCACACCGGGTTTGTCATGGAATCGCTGATCGATGAATTGGCCACTGCGGCGGGCAAGGATCCGGTCGAATACCGACGAACCCTGCTCAAGGATCATCCTCGGCACTTGGGCGTGCTCAATCTGGCGGTGGAAAAGGCCAATTGGAAAGCGCCATTGCCGGACGGTCATGCGTTGGGCGTGGCGGTGCATGAGTCGTTCGGCAGTTACGTGGCGCAGGTCGCGGAAGTTTCGCAGGACAATCTGGCGATCCGCGTGCATCGCGTGGTCTGTGCCGTGGACTGCGGGATTGCGGTGAATCCACAGAGCATCGCCGCGCAGATGGAGTCGTGCATCACTTTCGGTCTGGGCATGGCGCTGCACAGCAAACTGACGCTCAAGGATGGCGCGGTGGTGCAGTCCAACTATCACGATTATCAGGTGCTGCGGCTCAACGAGATGCCGGTGGTGGAAGTGCACATTGTGCCCAGCAGCGACAAACCCGGCGGCATCGGCGAGGCCGGTGTGCCGCCGACCGCGCCAGCCGTAGCCAACGCGGTATTCGCCCTGACCGGGCAACGCCTGCGCGAATTGCCGCTGCAACTGTCGGGGGTGTGAGATGAAACGACATCTGTTGTTGGGTACGGTGATTCTGCTGGGGCTGGGCGGTTATGCGTCGGACCTGTTTGCCGATGATCAGGAAGCATTGAAGGCGTTCGGCACGGTGCAGAAAGTCTTCCAGAGCCCGCGCTGCCAGAACTGTCACATTCCCGGTGATTCGCCGTTGCAGTTCGACGCCGGCATTCCCCATGCGATGAACGTGGTGCGCGGCATGGACGGCAAGGGCGCCGCCGGATTGCCCTGCGCGACCTGCCACGCGGAAAACAATCCGCCGGCCAGTTACGGCCCGCATGCGCCACCGGGGGCGCCGCACTGGAGCCTGCCGCCAGCGGCGCACAAAATGGCCTGGATCGGCCTGCCACCGGACAAGCTCTGCGCGATGATCAAGGACCGTTCGAGCAATGGCGATCGCGACTTTGCTGCGCTGATCAAGCACGTCAGCGAAGACAAACTGGTGCTCTGGGGCTGGAATCCCGGCGCAGGGCGCGCGCCGGTGCCGGTGCCGCACGATATTTTTGTCACGCAATTCAAGCTCTGGGCGGATGCGGGCGGGCCGTGCCCGGTGGCGGGGATCTGATGAGGTGAACCCCTCGGCGAATTAGCGCTACGCTTAACAGCATTGTTGCCAATGGAGTGTGCTGATGCTGGTTCCAGGAAAACCCGCGAATGAAACGGCGCGCGTTCAAGCGCTGCACAGTCTTGAACTGCTCGATTCCGCCCCTGAAGAGCGGTTCGACCGACTGACACGCTTGGCGAAGCGCTTGTTCAATGTGCCGATTGCACTGGTGACGCTGGTCGACAGCAATCGACAGTGGTTCAAGTCCTGTGTGGGGCTTGATGTCAGCGAGACACCGAGGGATGTCTCGTTCTGCGGCCACGCGATTCTTAACGATGGCCTGCTGCTGGTGCCGGACGCCCGCGAAGATCTGCGCTTCCATGACAACCCGCTGGTGACGGGCGCGCCGAACATTCGCTTCTACGCCGGTTACCCGCTGACCGTGCCCAACGGCAACAAAATGGGCACGCTGTGCCTGATCGACACCAAGCCCCGCGACCTCGACGAGGAAGAGCGCGCGTTGTTGCGTGATCTGGCGGAAATGGCCGAGCAAGAGTTGGCCGCCGTGCAGATTGCGAGCATGGATGAGTTGACCTTGCTGTCCAATCGCCGTGGTTTCAAGCAACTGGCGCAGCATGCGCTGGATGCCTGCGTGCGGCTTGGCCGGCCGGCGACCTTGCTGTTTTTCGACCTTAATGACTTCAAGCAGATCAACGATCTGTATGGGCATGCCGAGGGTGACAGTGCGCTGAAGACGTTTGCCGACGTGCTGCGCATCGCCTTTCGCGAAAGTGACGTGGTCGGACGTTTGGGCGGGGATGAGTTCGTCGCGTTGCTGACCGGCTCCAGCCATGTCGAAACCACGGCGATCATGGCGCGACTCAAGGAAATTCTGGAAGAGCGCAATGCCACGTTGCACAGGGGCTATGCAATTCGCTTCAGCGTGGGCCAGATTGAGTACGACGCCAAGCGCCATGAGACCGTGGATCGACTGCTGGCGGATGCGGACAGTGCGATGTATGTGCACAAGCAGGCCCTGAAGCGCTGTTAGCGAATGCACCGCAGATCCCTTGTAGGAGTGAGCCTGCTCGCGATAGCGTCTTGCCATTCAACATCTTCATTGCCTGACCCAGCGCTATCGCGAGCAGGCTCACTCCTACAGGGGGGATTTGGGTCGTGGCGGGAATTTGAGCAATAAAAAACCCGCCTGAAGAGGCGGGTTTTTTATTGGCTAGGCGAAGATCACTCTTCGATGTTGCCCATGGCGGTGGTGTTGAAGCCGCCGTCCACGTACATGATTTCACCGCTGATGCCCGACGCCAGGTCGGAGCACAGGAAGGCGCCGGCGTTGCCGACTTCGTCGATGGTGACGTTGCGACGCAGCGGGGTTTGCGCTTCGTTGGCGGCCAGCATCTTGCGGAAGTTCTTGATGCCGGAAGCGGCCAGGGTGCGGATCGGGCCAGCCGATACGCAGTTGACGCGGGTGCCGTCCGGGCCCAGGGAGCCGGCGAGGTAACGTACGCCAGCTTCCAGCGAAGCCTTGGCCATGCCCATTACGTTGTAGTTAGGCATGGTGCGCTCGGCGCCCAGGTACGACAGGGTCAGCAGGCTGCCGTTGCGGCCTTTCATCATTTCGCGGCCGGCTTTGGCCAGGGCCACGAAGCTGTAGGCGCTGATGTCGTGCGCGATGCGGAAACCGTCACGGGTGGTGGCTTCGGTGAAGTCGCCATCCAGTTGGTCGCCCGGGGCGAAGCCAACGGAGTGGACGATGCAGTCCAGGCCATCCCACTTCTTGCTCAGTGCTTCGAAGACCTTGGCGATTTCTTCATCGCTGGCCACGTCGCACGGGAAGCACAGCTCAGGGCTCGAACCCCAGCCTTGAGCGAATTCTTCAACACGACCTTTCAGTTTGTCGTTCTGATAAGTGAAGGCAAGCTCAGCGCCCTCGCGATGCATGGCGGCAGCGATGCCGGATGCGATGGACAGCTTGCTGGCGACACCGACGATCAGTACGCGCTTACCGGCGAGAAAACCCATGTGTTGCTCCTCTTTCAGGTTATTGCGCAGTGGCTGGTGCCAAAAAAGCGGCTTCCAGCAACTGCTGTGTATACGGATGTTGGGGGGCGGCAAAAATACTTTGCGCGTCTCCCTGTTCGACCACTTGGCCATGCTTGACCACCATCAACTGGTGGCTCAGCGCTTTGACGACAGCCAGGTCATGGCTGATAAACAAATACGTCAGGTTGTACTTGGCTTGCAGTGAACGCAACAGCTCCACCACTTGCCGCTGCACCGTCCGGTCGAGCGCCGAAGTCGGCTCGTCCAAAAGGATCAGCGCCGGTTTCAGCACCAAAGCCCGGGCAATGGCGATTCGTTGCCGTTGCCCACCGGAAAATTCATGGGGGTAGCGGTGCCGGGTTTCCGGATCCAGACCTACCTCCTTCAATGCCGCAATAATCGCCGCCTCTTGCTCCTCGGCGGTGCCCATCTTGTGAATCCGCAGGCCTTCGCCAACGATGTCGCTGACACACATGCGCGGGCTCAGGCTGCCAAACGGGTCCTGAAACACCACCTGCATCTCCCGACGCAACGGGCGAACCTCGTTCTGCGTCAGGCAGTCTAGCTGCTTGCCCTCAAAGCGGATCCCGCCTTTGCTGCCAATCAACCGCAAAATCGCCAGACCCAGCGTGGATTTGCCGGAACCGCTTTCCCCCACAATCCCCAGGGTCTGACCCTGGGGCAGGCTGAAATTGATGCCGTCCACTGCCTTGACGTGATCCACCGTACGCTTGAGCAGGCCTTTCTTGATCGGGAACCAGACTTTCAGGTCCTCGACCTCAAGCAGCGGCGGCCCGATTTTATTGGTCGCCGGGCCTCCGCTGGGTTCCGCGCCGAGCAATTCCCGAGTGTACGGATGCTGCGGCGACCGGAACAGCTCTTCGCACGATGCCTGTTCGACGATGCAACCGCGCTGCATGACACATACGCGATGCGCAATTCTTCGCACCAGGTTCAAATCGTGACTGATCAGTAACAGCGACATGCCCAATCTGGCCTGTAATTCCTTGAGCAAATCGAGGATTTTCAGCTGAACGGTCACATCCAGAGCCGTGGTCGGTTCGTCGGCAATCAGCAATTCCGGCTCGTTGGCCAGGGCCATGGCGATCATCACGCGCTGGCGCTGGCCGCCGGACAGTTCGTGGGGCAGGGCCTTGAGGCGCTTGTGCGGCTCGGGGATGCCGACCATCTCCAGCAGCTCCAGGGTGCGCTTGGTCGCGACTTTGCCGGTCAGGCCTTTGTGGATGCCGAGCACCTCGTTGATCTGCTTCTCGATCGAGTGCAGTGGATTCAGCGAAGTCATCGGCTCCTGAAAGATCATCGCAATGCGGTTACCGCGAATGTGGCGGATGGTTTTTTCGCTCAGGCCCAGCAGGTTTTGCCCGGCGTAGCTGATGCTGCCGGCCGGATGGCGAGCCATCGGGTAGGGCAGCAAACGCAGGATCGAGTGCGCGGTCACCGATTTGCCCGAGCCGGATTCGCCCACCAGCGCGAGGGTTTCGCCGCGCTTGATGTCGAAACTCACGCCTTCGACGACCCGGTGCACGCGCTCGCCGAAACCGAATTCGACGGCGAGGTCACGCACTTCGATCAGATTGTCCTGATTCATTTCACTTCCTCGGGTCGAAGGCATCGCGAGCGGACTCGCCGATAAACACCAGCAAACTCAGCATCAACGCCAGCACGGCGAAGGCACTCATGCCCAGCCACGGCGCTTGCAGGTTGGATTTGCCCTGCGCGACCAGCTCACCCAGCGACGGACTACCGGCGGGCAAGCCGAAACCGAGGAAGTCCAGCGCGGTCAGGGTGCCGATGGCGCCAGTGAGGATGAACGGCATGAAGGTCATGGTCGAGACCATCGCGTTGGGCAGGATGTGGCGGAACATGATTGCGCCGTTCTGCATGCCCAATGCCCGCGCCGCACGCACGTATTCGAGGTTGCGGCCACGGAGGAACTCGGCGCGCACCACGTCGACCAGGCTCATCCACGAGAACAGCAGCATGATCCCCAGCAGCCACCAGAAATTTGGCTGGACGAAACTGGCGAGGATGATCAGCAGGTAGAGCACCGGTAGCCCCGACCAGATCTCGAGAAAACGCTGCCCCGCCAAGTCGACCCAGCCGCCATAGAAACCCTGCAACGCGCCGGCAATCACACCGATGATCGAACTCAACACGGTCAGCGTCAGCGCGAACAGCACCGAAATGCGGAAACCGTAGATCACCCGCGCCAGCACATCACGGCCCTGATCGTCGGTGCCCAGCAGATTGTCCGCCGACGGTGGCGCCGGGGCCGGGACTTTCAGGTCGTAGTTGATGCTCTGGTAGCTGTAGGGAATCGGCGCCCACAGCACCCACGCATCCTTGGCCTTGAGCAGTTCGCGGATGTACGGGCTCTTGTAGTTGGCTTCCAGCGGGAATTCGCCGCCGAAGGCGGTTTCCGGGTAGCGCTTGATCGCCGGGAAGTACCAATTGTTGTCGTAATGCACCACCAACGGCTTGTCGTTGGCGATCAGCTCGGCGCCGAGGCTCAGGCCGAACAGAATCAGAAACAGCCACAGCGACCACCAGCCGCGCTTGTTGGCCTTGAACAGTTCGAAGCGGCGGCGGTTGAGAGGGGACAGGTTCATCTCAATGCTCCCGGCTTTCGAAGTCGATGCGCGGATCGACCAGGGTGTAGGTGAGGTCGCCGATCAGTTTCACCACCAGCCCGAGCAGGGTGAAGATGAACAGAGTGCCGAACACCACCGGGTAATCGCGGTTGATTGCCGCCTCAAAGCTCATCAGGCCCAGGCCGTCGAGGGAGAAGATCACTTCCACCAGCAACGAGCCGGTGAAGAAGATGCCGATGAACGCCGACGGGAAACCGGCAATCACCAGCAGCATGGCGTTGCGGAACACGTGACCGTAAAGCACACGGTTGCGCGTCAGGCCTTTGGCCTTGGCGGTGACCACGTATTGCTTGTTGATCTCGTCGAGGAAGCTGTTTTTGGTCAGCAGGGTCATGGTCGCGAAGTTGCCGATCACCAGCGCGGTGACCGGCAATGCCAAGTGCCAGAAGTAATCGAGGATCTTGCCGCCGAAACTCAGCTCATCGAAGTTGTTCGAGGTCAGTCCGCGTAACGGGAACCAGTCGAGATAACTGCCGCCGGCAAACACCACAATCAGCAGGATCGCAAACAGGAACGCGGGGATCGCGTAGCCGACGATGATCGCCGAACTGGTCCAGACGTCGAAGTGGCTACCGTGTCGCGTGGCTTTGGCGATCCCCAGCGGGATCGACACCAGGTACATGATCAGCGTGCTCCACAGACCCAGCGAGATCGACACCGGCATCTTTTCCTTGATCAGGTCGATGACCTTGGCGTCGCGGAAGAAACTGTCGCCGAAATCCAGCTTCGCGTAGTTCTTGACCATGATCCACAGGCGTTCCGGGGCCGATTTGTCGAACCCGTACATGTGCTCGATTTCCTTGATCAGCGCCGGGTCCAGACCCTGCGCGCCGCGATAGGACGAGCCGGCCACCGACACCTCGGCACCGCCACCGGCAATGCGGCTGGTGGCGCCTTCGAAGCCTTCGAGCTTGGCGATCATCTGTTCCACCGGGCCACCGGGCGCGGCCTGGATGATCACGAAGTTGATCAGCAGGATGCCGAACAGGGTGGGGATGATCAGCAGCAGTCGCCGAAAAATGTATGCCAGCATCTGATTACTCCGTGCCCGCAGGGTCGGCTTGCAGTTTGGTTTCGACTTCTACCGCCGGTTTCGCGTCAGGCTTGACCCACCAGGTGTTGATACCGATGTCGTATTTGGGTGAGACCTTCGGGTGGCCGATGTGATTCCAATAAGCCACGCGCCAGGTCTTGATGTGCCAGTTGGGAATCACGTAGTAACCCCATTGCAGCACGCGATCCAGTGCTCGGGCGTGGGCCACCAGGCTTTTGCGCGAGTCGGCGTTGATCAGGCTCTCGACCAGTTGATCGACGATCGGATCTTTCAGACCCATGGTGTTGCGGCTGCTCGGTTTGTCGGCAGCGGCGCTCATCCAGAATTCGCGCTGTTCGTTACCCGGTGAGTTGGACTGCGGGAAGCTGCCGACCATCATGTCGAAGTCGCGCGAACGCACACGGTTGATGTATTGCGAGACGTCGACACGACGAATCACCAGATCGATGCCAAGGTCGCTGAGGTTGCGCTTGAACGGCAGCAAAACCCGTTCGAACTCGGTCTGCGCGAGCAGGAACTCAATCACCACTGGCTTGCCCGTGGCGTCGACCATTTTGTCGTCGACGATTTTCCAGCCGGCTTCTTGCAGCAGTTGATAGGCCTCGCGCTGCTGCGCGCGGATCATGCCGCTGGCGTCGGTCTTCGGATTCTCGAACGCTTCGCTGAACACCTGCGCCGGCAGTTTGCTGCGAAACGGCTCGAGGATCGCCCGCTGATCGGCATCAGGCAGGCCGGTGGCGGCCATTTCCGAGTTCTCGAAATAGCTGCGGGTGCGGAAGTAGGCGCCGTTGAACAGTTGTTTGTTGGTCCACTCGAAATCGAACAGCAGGCCGAGCGCCTGACGCACTCGCACATCCTGAAACACCGGGCGACGCAGATTGAAGACGAAGCCCTGCATGCCGGTCGGGTTGCTGTTGGCGATCTGTTCCTTGATCAGTCGGCCTTCGGTAACCGCCGGGATGTTGTAGGCATTGGCCCAGTTCTTCGCGGTCATTTCCAGCCAGTAATCGAACTGTCCGGCCTTCAGCGCTTCAACGGCGACGGTGTTGTCGCGGTAGTAATCGGTGGTCATCGTATCGAAGTTGTAGAAACCACGGTTGACCGGCAGGTCCTTGCCCCAGTAATCCTTGACCCGCTCGTAACGCACCGAGCGCCCGGCCTTCACATCGGCGACCTTGTACGGGCCGCTGCCCAGCGGGATTTCCAGGTTGCCCTTGGTGAAGTCGCGCTCGGCCCACCAGTGTTTGGGCAGCACCGGTAACTGGCCGAGGATCAGCGGCAGTTCGCGGTTATTGGTGTGCTTGAACTTGAACAGCACTTTCAGCGGATCTTCGGCGATCACTTCGGAAACGTCGCTGTAGTAGCCGCGAAACAGCGGTGAACCTTCTTTGGTCAAGGTGTTGAAGCTGAACACCACGTCCTCGGCACGTACCGGGTGGCCGTCGTGGAAGCGCGCTTCGGGGCGCAGGTAGAAACGCACCCAGCTGTTGTCCGGGGCTCTTTCGATCTGCCGGGCGATCAGGCCGTATTCGGTAAACGGCTCGTCGAGGCTGTGCTTGGTCAGGGTGTCGTAGATCTGCCCGACGTCGTCGGCCGGTACGCCTTTGCTGATAAACGGGTTGAGGCTGTCGAAGCCGCCGAAACCGGCCTGACGGAAGATGCCACCCTTGGGTGCGTCGGGGTTCACGTAATCGAAATGCTTGAAATCGGCCGGGTATTTCGGCGGCTCGTTGTACAGGGTCACGGCGTGTTGCGGGGCAGCAAAGGCCAGCCCGGCGAACAGCAAGCCGCTGGCCTGGACGAGCAGGGCGCGGATCGGTTTCATTGATCTTTCTCCGAAGACTTCAGCCACCACGCGCTCAGGCCCAGGGTGTAGGGCGGCGTGGTGACGAAGGCCAACCGGTTGCGGTAGGCCAGACGGTGATAATTGAGGTACCAATTGGGAATGCTGTAGTGCTGCCAGAGCAGCACGCGGTCGAGCGCCTTGCCGGCGGCGACCTGCTCGTCGCGGGTGCGCGCGGCGAGCAATTGTTCGAGCAGGTGATCCACTACCGGGTTGGCAATGCCTGCGTAATTCTTGCTGCCCTTGACCCCGACCTGACTGGAGTGGAAGTACTGCCATTGCTCCAGGCCCGGACTGAGGGTCTGGTTGAGCGTCATCGAGATCATGTCGAAATCAAATTGATCGAGGCGCTGTTTGTATTGCGCCCGATCCACGGTGCGCAGGCGCGCGTCGATGCCGATGCTGTTGAGGTTCTCGATATAGGGCTGGTAGAGGCGCTCCAGGTTCGGATTGACCAGCAGCAGCTCGAACCGCAGCGATTGGCCGTCAGCGTTTTGCAGGCGCTGACCGTTGAGCTTCCAGCCGGCTTCGGCGAGCAACGCCAAGGCCTTGCGCATGGTTTCCCGTGGAATGCCGCGCCCGTCGGTTTTTGGCAGGCTGAACGGCTCGGTGAACAGCTTGGCCGGCAGTTGTTCCTTGTACGGCTTGAGCATCAGCCATTCATGCCCGACCGGCAGGCCGGAGGTTGTGAACTCGCTGTTGGGGTAGTAACTGGTTGTGCGCTTATAGGCATCGCTGAACAGCGCGCGGTTGGTCCACTCGAAATCGAACATCAGGCCTAGCGCTTCGCGGGTCTTCACATCGGAAAACGTCGCGCGGCGGGTGTTCATGAACAGGCCCTGACTCTGGGTCGGGATCTGATGCGGGATCTGCGCCTTGATCACGTCGCCACGGCGTATCGCCGGGAAGTTGTAGCCGTTGGCCCAGTTCTTCGCCTGATGCTCGATGTAAATGTCGAACTCGCCGGCCTTGAACGCTTCGAAGGCAACATCGCTGTCGCGGTAGAACTCGACTTCCATGCGATCGAAGTTGTACTTGCCGCGATTGACCGGCAAATCCTTGCCCCAGTAATCCTTGACCCGCTCGAAGATCAACTGGCGACCCGGCGTCACCGAAGTGATGCGATACGGGCCGCTGCCCAGCGGTGGTTCGAAGGTGGTGGCCTTGAAGTCGCGGTCTTTCCAGTAATGCTGCGGCAGCACCGGCAATTCGCCGAGGCGCAGGATCAACAACGGATTGCCCGAGCGCTTGAGCACGAAACGGATGCGCTGCTTGTTGAGAATGTCGACGCGCAGCACTTCCTGCAGCGCGGTGCGGTACAGCGGGTGGCCGTCCTTGAGCAGCGTTCGGTAGGAGAACGCCACGTCGTAGGCGGTGATGGGCGTGCCATCGTGGAAACGCGCTTCCGGGCGCAGGTTGAAGACGACCCAGCTGCGATCTTCGCTGTACTCCACCGATTGCGCGATCAAGCCATAGCTCGACGCGGGTTCGTCACCGGACGGCGAATACTGGCCCGTGCCGACCATCAGCGGCTCGTTCAGCTCGTTGATGCCGTACTGGAGGAAATTCGCTGTGGTGACCGGGCTGGTGCCCTTGAACGTGTACGGGTTGACCGTATCAAAGGTGCCGAACGCCATCACCCGCAACGTACCGCCCTTGGGCGCTTGCGGGTTGACCCAGTCGAAGTGGGTAAATCTGGCCGGGTACTTGAGCGTGCCGAACTGCGCATAACCGTGACTTTCGGTAATCGTCGCGCTTGCGGTTGAGCTCAAGGCCAGGCTGATCAGGAGCAGGAGGAGGGGACGCTTCAAGTCAGATCCGATCCAGGCGGCTTGGGCTTAGTGGGCCGTACAGTAACAGCTTGTCTGGACAGGAAAAAGATCGCGGCTTAATGCGCGGTTAATTGCGCATGTAATGCGTCGGCCGATGCGTTAACTGTGGCGAGGGAGCTTGCTACCGCTCGGCTGCGAAGCAGTCGCAAAACCTGTATGTCGGATTTGTCTGGAAGAATGTAGAGGGCCGCTTCGCGCCCCAGCGGGAGCAAGCTCCCTCGCCACAAGGGACTCATCGGCACGAGGAGTTTCGGCAAAAAAAAGCCCCTGAATGTCAGGGGCTCTTCTATCAGTGCGGCTGATAAACCGTGAGCATCTGCCCCGGCTTCAACGCTTTACCCGCACCCGGATTCCAGCGCTTGAGATGCTGCATCTCAACGTTGAATCGCTTGGCCACGACGTACAACGTGTCGCCGCGCTTGACCTTGTATTGGGTCTGCTGCGCGCTGTCGTCCTTGCCTTTGCTCTTGCTGTTGGCCGCAATCACCGTGTTGACCCGGCCGGACTTGCGTGCCGGGCTGCGCTTGGTGGTGTCCTGCATGACCAGGGTCTGGCCAACCTTGAGGTTCTTGCCGGTCAGCTTGTTCCAGCGCTGCAGATCTTTCACTTCGACCTTATTGGCCTTCGCGATCGAGCCGAGGTTGTCGCCACGCTTCACCCGATAAGCACGCTTGAGTTGCGCCACTTCCGACGGATCGGCGCCTTCGAACACTGGCTTCAGCGAGCGTGGGCTGATCAGCTCTTCCGGACGCATGGTCTGCAGACTGGCGGTCAGCAACTGTGCTTTCGACGTCGGCACCAGCAGATGCTGAGGGCCGTCGATGGTAGTGCGTTGCTTGAACGCCGGGTTGAGCTGGAACAGTTCGTCTTCGTCGATGTTGGCCACCGCGGCGACTTTGGACAGGTCCATACGCTGGTTGATTTCGACGACCTGGAAGTACGGTTCGTTGGCGATCGGGTTGAGGTTCACCCCGTAGGCTTCCGGCGCCAGCACCACTTGCGACAGCGCCAGCAGCTTCGGCACGTAGGCTTGGGTTTCCGCCGGCAGTGGCAGGTTCCAGTAGTCGGTGGGCAGGCCGAGCTTCTCGTTACGTTCGATGGCGCGGCTGACCGTACCTTCACCGGCGTTGTAGGCGGCCAAAGCCAGCAGCCAGTCACCGTTGAACATGTCGTGCAGGCGAGTCAGGTAATCCATCGCTGCCGTGGTCGAGGCAGTGATATCGCGACGGCCATCATAAAAGCGGGTCTGACGCAGGTTGAAGTAACGCCCGGTGGACGGAATGAATTGCCACAGTCCCACCGCATCGGCCCGGGAATAGGCCATCGGGTTGTAGGCGCTTTCAATCACTGGCAGCAGGGCCAGTTCCAGCGGCATGTTGCGTTCTTCGAGGCGTTCAACGATGTAGTGAATATAGAGACTGCCGCGTTCGCCGGCGTTCTCGAGGAAAGAGGGATTGCTGGCGAACCACAGGCGCTGTTGCTCGATGCGCGGGTTGACGCCGAGGCCTTCCTGCAGCTGAAAGCCCTGGCGCATGCGTTCCCAGATGTCCTGGGGAACCTGTGGGCTAGGCTTTTCGGTCAGCCAGATCGGCTTCTGCTTGGCTCGCGCAGCAATGTTCGGCGTATGCGTCGCTTCAGTCTGCGGAGCATGGCTGGAACAGCCCGCCAGCGTGGCGGACACAGCCACCGCGATGGCTTGCGCCAGGCGGGTCAATGCGTCTGAATTGACGGACTTACGTATGGATGACGACATTGGCTGGAAGTAAGTTCCGGGCAAAAATGTCGGGGGATTCTAGAAAGCGCACCCCCTGCGGTCAACCATTCAGAATTTTTGTACCAAGTGACGGGGGGCTTAGAACTTATCTTTCCAGGCCCGCAGAGCCGCAAATACCTCACTCGGCGCCCGGTTTTGAGCGCCTGCCCGTTCGTCCACTTTTTGTGTAACGGATGTTTCACCGGTACGCAGAAACGGGTTGGTGAGCTTTTCCAGGGCCAGCGTCGAGGGCAGGGTCATGACGCCCTTTTCGCGCTTTTCACTGACGTCTTTCAGACGGGCGGCGATGTCCGGATTAGTCGGCTCGACGGCGGCGGCAAACTTGAGGTTGCTCAGGGTGTATTCATGGGTGCAGTAGACCAGCGTATCTTCGGGTAACGCGGCGAGGCGGCCGAGTGAGTGGTGCATTTGTTCCGGCGTGCCTTCGAAGAGACGGCCGCAACCGGCAGCGAACAGGGTATCGCCGCAGAACAGCAGGCCATGGTGGTAATAGGCAATGTGCCCCAAGGTGTGACCGGGCACCGCATAGACAGCGAAGTCCCAGCCGAGCACGCTGACGCTGTCGTTATCCTTGAGCGCCACGTCGCGTCCCGGAATGTTTTCGCTGGCCGGGCCGTAGACTGTGGCCCCGGTCGCCGCTTTCAGGCGTTCGACGCCGCCGACGTGATCATGATGGTGGTGGGTGATCAGAATGTCGCTCAACACCCAGCCTGGATGGGCGTCAAGCCACGCCTGGACCGGCGCGGCATCGCCCGGGTCGACCACGGCGCAGCGCTGGGTGCGGTGATCCTGTAACAACCAGATGTAGTTGTCGGTGAACGCGGGCAGGGCACTGATCTGTATCATCGTCGGAATTCGCCAAGCGGAAAACATTGGCGCATCTTAGTAGTTCCTGGCGCTTTGGAGAATGCGATGAGTGATAAAGCGTTCGCACAGGCTGATCCTGACTGGCTGGCCCTGATCGGTGCAGCCCGTGAATGGCTGTCCGGCCCGCTCGGGCAATTTCTGCTCGATGAAGAGCGGCGCATGCTCGAAGACGAGTTGGGCCGTTTCTTTGGCGGTTATCTGGTGCACTACGGGCCATCGGCCGAAACCCCGCCGTCGGCACCGCAAGTGCAGCGCAATGTGCGCCTTGGTGCGCCGTTGCCCGGGGTTGAGATCGTCTGTGAAGAGCAGGCCTGGCCGTTGAGCGAGCATGCCGCCGATGTGGTGGTGATGCAGCATGGTCTGGATTTCTGCCTGTCGCCCCACGGTTTGCTGCGTGAAGCGGCGAGCAGCGTGCGCCCCGGCGGGCATTTGCTGATCATCGGCATCAACCCCTGGAGCACCTGGGGCTTGCGCCATGTGTTCGCCCACGACGCTTTGCGCCAGGCGCGCTGCATCTCGCCGTCGCGGGTCGCCGACTGGCTCAATCTGCTGGGCTTCGCGCTGGAGAAACGCCGCTTCGGGTGCTATCGTCCGCCGCTCGCGTCACCCAAGTGGCAGGCCCGTCTGGCCGGCTGGGAACGCAAGGCCGGTGACTGGCAACTGTCGGGTGGCGGCTTCTATTTGTTGGTCGCGCGCAAGATTGTGGTCGGGCTGCGGCCGTTGCGTCAGGAACGCCGCGAGCCGATGGGCAAGCTGATTCCGCTGCCGATGGCCAAGGTCAACCGCCGCCGCATCGAACCGTAAACCTTCTTTTATTTGTGGCCGGGTTTGTCCCGGCCTCGGTCATTGTCGATCCGTGATCGGCAAGACAGGCATTTTTCTGGATAGAGTGGCATGAGCGAAAGCGTTGAAAGCGTCGACACCGTAGAGCTGTTCACCGACGGCGCCTGCAAGGGCAACCCCGGCCCGGGCGGTTGGGGCGCCTTGCTGGTGTGCAAGGGCGTCGAAAAGGAACTGTGGGGCGGCGAAGCCAACACCACCAACAACCGCATGGAACTGCTCGGCGCCATCCGCGGCCTCGAAGCCTTGAAGCGCCCGTGTGACGTGCTGCTGGTGACCGACTCGCAATACGTGATGAAGGGCATCAACGAGTGGATGGCCAACTGGAAGAAGCGCGGCTGGAAAACCGCCGCGAAAGAACCGGTGAAGAACGCCGATCTGTGGAAAGAGCTGGATGAACAGGTCAATCGCCACAAGGTCACCTGGAAATGGGTGCGTGGGCACATTGGCCATCACGGTAACGAGCGGGCTGACCAGTTGGCTAACCGTGGGGTGGATGAGGTTCGCGGTTACAAGCAGAGCTGATTTCGCTTCTGAACCGTGGTGTGGCCCTTCGCGAGCAGGCTCGCTCCCACACTGGATCGTGCTCATAACACATCCAATGTGGGAGCGAGCCTGCTCGCGAAGGGCGCGCCACGGTCAGACTGAAACACCCCGCCGAGCGTGCTAACATCCGCGTTTTTTGCAAGATCGACCCGTTGAGAGCTGAACACTGATGGCCACCAGATCCGTTGTACTCGATACCGAAACCACCGGCATGCCGGTGACCGATGGTCACCGGATCATTGAAATCGGTTGCGTCGAACTCATCGGTCGGCGCCTGACGGGCCGGCATTTTCACGTTTACCTGCAACCGGATCGCGAGAGTGATGAAGGCGCCATCGGCGTTCACGGCATCACCAACGAATTTCTGGTTGGCAAGCCGCGCTTTGCCGAAGTCGCCGATGAGTTTTTCGAATTCATCAAAGGCGCGCAGCTGATCATCCACAACGCGGCGTTCGACGTTGGCTTCATCAACAACGAATTCGCCTTGATGGGCCAGCACGATCGTGCTGACATCACGCAGCACTGCAGCATCCTCGACACCCTGATGATGGCCCGGGAACGTCACCCGGGGCAGCGCAACAGCCTCGATGCGTTGTGCAAACGTTATGGCGTCGACAACTCCGGCCGTGAACTGCACGGCGCCTTGCTCGACTCGGAAATTCTCGCCGACGTCTACCTGACCATGACCGGTGGCCAGACCAGCCTGTCGCTGGCGGGCAATGCGTCTGACGGTAATGGCACAGGCGAGGGCGCGGACAACTCGGCGACCGAGATTCGTCGCTTGCCGGCCGATCGTCAGCCGGCGCGGATCATTCGTGCGACGGAAGAAGAACTGGCAGCGCACATGGCGCGGCTGGAAATCATCGCCAAGTCGGCAGGTGGGCCGGCGTTGTGGACGCAGATCGCCGAAGCTGACGCCCAGGCTTAAGAGGTCCCCTGTGGCGAGGGAGCTTGCTCCCGCTCGGCTGCGAAGCAGTCGCAAAGCCGGTATCCGACAGTACGCTGGGGGCCGCTTCGCGACCCAGCGGGAGCAAGCTCCCTCGCCACAAAAACCAAGTCAGGCGCCATGAAGCCAACTGGCCACTCTCGCCACTTTCGCTGCAACCCTCTACCCTGAGTGCATTGGCAGATTCAAACCTGCCGCCTCAGGACACTGAGCCTCATGTACAAAGATTTGAAGTTTCCGGTGTTGATCGTCCATCGCGACATCAAGGCCGACACGGTCGCCGGTGACCGTATCCGTGGCATCGCCCGGGAGTTGGAACAGGAAGGTTTCAATATCGTTTCGGCCATCGACTACACCGAAGGGCGGTTGGTGGCGTCGACCCACCACGGCCTCGCGTGCATGTTGATTGCCGCCGAGGACGCCAGCACCAATTCGCATCTTTTGCAGAACATGGCCGAGCTGATCGGCCTGGCGCGGGTGCGCGCACCGGATCTGCCGATCTTTGCCCTGGGCGAGCAGGTCACCCTGGAAAATGCCCCGGCCGATGCCATGGCCGAGCTCAATCAACTGCGCGGTATTCTCTATCTGTTCGAAGACACCGTGCCGTTCCTGGCCCGGCAGGTCGCGCGGGCGGCGCGCAAGTACCTGGATGGCTTGCTGCCGCCGTTTTTCAAGGCGCTGGTGCAGCACACCGCCGACTCCAATTATTCCTGGCACACCCCCGGCCATGGCGGCGGGGTGGCGTATCACAAGAGTCCGGTCGGGCAGGCGTTTCACCAGTTCTTTGGTGAAAACACCCTGCGCTCGGATTTGTCAGTGTCGGTGCCGGAGCTTGGATCGCTGCTCGATCACACCGGTCCACTCGCCGAAGCCGAAGCACGCGCCGCGCGCAATTTCGGCGCCGATCACACCTTTTTCGTGATCAATGGCACCTCGACCGCCAACAAGATTGTCTGGCATTCAATGGTCGCGCGCGACGATCTGGTGCTGGTTGACCGCAACTGCCACAAGTCGGTGTTGCACGCGATCATCATGACCGGTGCGATTCCGTTGTACCTGTGTCCGGAGCGCAATGAGCTGGGGATCATCGGGCCGATTCCGCTGAGCGAATTCAGCCGCGAATCGATTCAATCGAAGATCGATGCCAGCCCGCTGACCCAGGGCCGTGCGCCGAAAGTCAAACTCGCCGTGGTCACCAACTCGACTTACGACGGCTTGTGCTACAACGCCGAGCTGATCAAGCAGAGCCTCGGCAACAGCGTCGAAGTGCTGCACTTCGACGAAGCCTGGTACGCCTACGCGGCGTTTCATGAATTCTTCGCCGGGCGTTATGGCATGGCCACTTCCCGCAGCGAAGACAGCCCGCTGGTGTTCACCACGCATTCCACGCACAAACTGCTCGCCGCGTTCAGTCAGGCCTCGATGATTCATGTGCAGGACGGCGGCGCACGGCAACTGGATCGCGACCGTTTCAATGAAGCGTTCATGATGCACATCTCGACCTCGCCGCAATACAGCATCATCGCCTCGCTGGACGTCGCGTCGGCCATGATGGAAGGCCCGGCCGGCCGTTCGCTGTTGCAGGAAACCTTCGATGAAGCGCTGAGTTTTCGTCGCGCGCTGGCCAATCTGCGTCAGCACATCGCCGCTGATGACTGGTGGTTTTCGATCTGGCAACCGCCGGGTGTCGAGGGCATCGATCGCGTGCAGACCGAAGACTGGTTATTGCAACCGGATGCCGAATGGCACGGTTTTGGTGAGGTCAGTGACGATTACGTCTTGCTCGACCCGATCAAGGTCACGCTGGTAATGCCGGGGTTGAACGCCGGCGGTGCGTTGAGCGAGAAGGGCATTCCGGCGGCGGTGGTGAGCAAGTTCCTTTGGGAGCGTGGGCTTGTGGTGGAGAAAACCGGGCTGTACTCGTTCCTGGTGCTGTTCTCCATGGGCATTACCAAAGGCAAATGGAGCACGTTGCTCACCGAGTTGCTGGAATTCAAACGCAGCTACGACGCTAACGTGCGTCTGGAAACTTGCCTGCCGTGTGTGGCGCAAGAAGACACCGTGCGTTATCGCGGCATGGGCTTACGAGATTTGTGCGATCAGTTGCATGCCTGTTACCGCAGCAACGCCACGGCCAGACACCTCAAACGCATGTACACCGTGTTGCCGGAAATTGCCATGAAGCCGGCGCACGCCTACGATCATCTGGTGCGTGGCGAAGTCGAGGCGGTGCCCATCGATGACCTGGAAGGGCGCATCGCCGCGGTGATGCTGGTGCCGTATCCGCCGGGGATTCCGCTGATCATGCCCGGCGAACGCTTTACCGAATCGACTCGCTCGATCATTGATTACCTGAAATTTGCTCGCACGTTCGATAGCAGCTTCCCCGGTTTTGTCGCGGATGTGCATGGATTGCAGCACGAAGATGAAGGCAATGGACGGCAATACACCGTCGATTGCGTCAAGGAATGAGGGCTTTTCCCAGTATGCAACCGGTCATGAATCCGAAATACCCAGGGCTGTCGGTGCGCGTCGCCGATGAAGGCTTTGCGCCGTATATCTGGGGCAGCGATTTCAGTTTCGAAGTCGCCGCCTATGGCGCTGCCGTGATCGGTCAGCCTGTCGAGAAATGGCGGGTGACGCCGATCGTGCCGTACCGCAAGTGTTACGGCATCGATCCGGAAGAGTTCAGCGCTTTTCACAACGCGCCGGACAGCGCGATTTTTATGGCCTATCTCGATGATGAGCCGGTTGGTCATCTGGTGATCAGCACCAACTGGAATGGCTTTGCCCATATCGATGAGCTGGCGGTGCATGCGCCGGCCCGGCGCCATGGCGTGGCCAAGGCGTTGCTTGATGTCGCGCAGTTCTGGAGCCGCAAGAAAAAGCTGCCGGGGATCATGCTCGAAACCCAGAACAACAACCTCGGTGCCTGTCGTCTGTATGAGCGTTGCGGTTATGTGATTGGCGGTATCGACCAGTTGCGCTATCGCGGCATTGATCCGAACACCGCCGAAGTGGCGCTGTTCTGGTATCGATTGTTCGATAATCCGCTGGAGAAGCCCGTCAGCTCGCCAGCATCGCCTCGGCTTGTTCCGTGATGATCGCCAGTAGCGTCTGAATCGCCGATGCCGGCGCGGCGTGCTTGAACGTCAGGGCGTAGAGGCTGATCGGCACGGCCGGCGACAGCGGGCAGACATCCAGCCCGCTGGAGCGTGCACCCAGTGCCGTGAACGGGTCGACGATGGCCAGGCCTTCGCCGGCCTCGACCATGCTGCGCATCATTTGATGGGTTTGTACGCGGGTCTGGATGCTCGGTGCCGGGCGCAAGGCCTGAAGTTTGTTTTCCAGCGCCGGGCTCAGCGGGTCCTGGCCTTCAAGGCCGACCATGGCCTGACCGGCGAGTTCCTGTAGGGAAATGTATTTTTGCTTTGGTTGCAGCCAGCCATGCGGAGCGAGCAGTTGCAGCTTGCCCTGGGCCAGTGGCCGGCAATCAATGTCGGGGTGTTCGGGATCGTGCAGGCTCAAGCCGAGATCGCTTTCGCGCAATAGCAGGCTACGGACGATGTCGCGGGTCGGCGCATTGAGCAGGCTGCACGGTGCATCGGGCAGGCGGCGGCGCAGGGCGGCGAGACTTTGTGGCAGTAATTGTTGCGCCAGCGGCGGGGTGCCGATGATGCGCAGGGGCGGGGCGAGGTATTGTTTAAGGCTGCTGGCCAGACGTTGCACCGGCTCCAGCGCTTCATAGACGTGTGCGATTTCCACCTGCAACGCCCGTGCTTCGGGCGTCGATTGCAAGCGCCCGCGTACGCTGGCGAACAGCATGAACCCCAGCTGACTCTCGGCTTCGCGCAAACGCTCTTCGACCTCGGTCACCGGCAACTGCAACCATTCGGCGGCGGTGCCCAGGTGACCGGTCTGCAAGAGCGCCTGAATCACTTCGATATGACGTAAACGCATGCGTGAAGTCCATGTTCAGCAGGTGGGGTCAGTGGCTGAATCCTACCCCAAGTCTGCGCATATGACTTCTGCTCATAACGGCCAGTTATGAAGCGATGGTTGTCTCAGGCTCGCGGGTCAGGGTGATGCCTGACTGAACCAGGAGAAACTCGGTGTCACTGACCTTGTTGACGCGATCGCCAATGGCCAGTTTGTAAATCGGCTCCGAGCCAGTGGAACCGTCTGCCGACGGGTTGGATTCCTGGAACTCATGCACGGAATAAACGCGGCCTTCCGCATCTCTTGCATGGAACTGACCGACGAGTACTGCTGCCATCTGCTTAGAACCTCTGGAGATAAAACGCTTGATTTACGGCTTGGTAGACCGCCATCAAGGCCTGTAAGTTTTCCTACAGGAAAAAAATAATCAGCGCGCGGGAATTTCCCATCGTGTGCTGGTGGAATCGTCACCGGATCATCTATAACTTGTGGCTCCTCCCACGGACATCGAGAGTCTTCCATGAGCAATGTCTACAACGTCGCCGTAGTGGTCGGTAGCCTGCGTAAAGCTTCGATCAATCGCAAAGTCGCCCTGGCTCTGGCTGAACTGGCCCCGGCGAATCTCAAACTTGAGATTGTCGAAATTGGCGATCTGCCACTCTATAACGAAGACATCGACGGTGATTCACCGCCGGCAGCCTACAGCACTTTCCGGCAAAAAGTGGGTTCATCCGACGCGGTGCTGTTTGTCACGCCCGAGTACAACCGTTCAGTGCCCGCGCCACTGAAGAATGCGATTGACGTTGGCTCGCGGCCTTATGGCAAGGCAGTATGGAGTGGCAAACCGGGAGCGGTGATCAGCGTATCGCCCGGTGCCATTGGTGGTTTCGGGGCAAATCAGCATCTGCGCCAGTCGTTCGTGTTTCTCAATGTGCCATGCATGCAGCAGCCTGAAGCGTACCTCGGTGGCGCAGGTTCGGCGTTTGATGAGGCGGGCAAGTTGAGCGAAACGGTGAAACCTTTTCTGCAAAGCTTTATCAATGCCTACGGACAATTCGTAGAACAACACAAGAAGTAACTTCACCGAAATCCCCTGTGGGAGCGAGCCTGCTCGCGAAGGCGTCGTCAGCCGTTGCATCAATGGCGACTGACAGTGCGCTTTCGCGAGCAGGCTCGCTCCCACAGGTTATCTTTCTGGCTCGGCACTCGTCGTGGCCTTTTTACCTCACTCTTTGAAGGCTGTTGCGGATGCTCGCTGCGTCACTGATTTTCCTGCTGACCATTACCCTTGTCATCTGGCAACCCAAAGGCCTCGGCGTCGGCTGGAGTGCGACGCTGGGCGCCGTGCTGGCGCTGATCTTCGGCGTTGTGCACCTGAGCGATATCCCGCTGGTCTGGCAGATCATCTGGAACGCCACCGGCACCTTTGTCGCGCTGATTATCATCAGCCTGTTGCTCGACGAAGCCGGGTTCTTCAACTGGGCCGCGTTGCACGTGGCACGCTGGGGGCGCGGCAGTGGGCGCAAGCTGTTTGCCTTTATGGTGCTGCTCGGCGCGCTGGTGTCAGCGTTGTTTGCCAATGACGGTGCCGCGCTGATCCTCACGCCCATTGTGATTTCGATGTTGCTGGCGCTACGGTTTTCTCCGGCGGCGACCTTGGCGTTCGTCATGGGCGCGGGTTTTATTGCCGACACCGCGAGCCTGCCGCTGGTGGTATCGAACCTGGTCAATATCGTCTCGGCGGACTTCTTCCACATCGGTTTCAACCGCTACGCGGCGGTAATGGTGCCGGTCAACTTCGTCAGCGTGGCGGCGACACTGGGTATGCTGCTGTGGTTTTTCCGCCGCGACATTCCATCGGCGTACGACCCTGAGCAACTCGAACATCCCGAAACCGCGATTCATGATAAGGCCACGTTCTACGCCGGTTGGGCGGTGTTGGTGATTCTGCTGATCGGCTGCTTTGCGCTGGAGCCGCTGGGGATTCCGATCAGTGCTATTTCCGCCGTGTGCGCCGCGCTGTTGCTCGGTATCGCCGCCCGTGGCCACAAGATTTCCACGCGCAAGGTGATGAAAGAAGCGCCGTGGCAGATCGTGATTTTCTCGTTGGGCATGTATCTGGTGGTCTACGGTTTGCGCAATGCCGGGCTGACCGGGTATCTCGCCGGTTGGCTGGATGTCTTTGCCGGTCATGGCGTTTGGGGCGCGGCAATGGGCACCGGGGTGCTGACGGCGTTGCTGTCGTCGATCATGAACAACTTGCCGACCGTATTGATTGGCTTGCTGTCGATTGACGCCAGTCAGGCCAGCGGAGTGGTCAAGGAAGCGATGATTTATGCCAACGTGATTGGCAGTGACCTGGGGCCGAAGATCACGCCGATCGGCAGTCTGGCCACGTTGTTGTGGCTGCATGTGCTGGAGCGCAAAGGGATTCACATTGGCTGGGGGTATTACTTCAAGGTCGGGATTGTGTTGACGGTGCCGGTGTTGTTGGTGACGTTGGCTGCTTTGGCTTTGCGGCTTTCGCTTTAGACCGAGTCGGCCCATTCGCGAGCAGGCTCGCTCCCACAGGGGAATGTATCGCCTCCCCCTACATTTGAAATGCAGTCCAAATGTGGGAGCGAGCCTGCTCGCGAAGAGGCCGGGTCAGGCACTGAAATTTTCAGGCCTGCCCCGGCACATTCGGCCAAAGATCCGACACCAGAAACAACCGCTCAGCCTCTTCCCATTCCCCTTGCGTATTCTCGATCAGGCGCACCATCAACTGCGCCGGGGCCAGCGGTTCAAGATCCTCCAGCCACATTCGTAACTGCTCCGACGTCCACGTCTGGTCCGCCGGATAATGCGCCGGCGCCAGCCAGGCGTGGCGGGGCAGGGGTTGCCAGCGCCCGGCCGGACGTTGCGCGACGAACGCCGGCCAATCCTTCTGATGCAACCAGCTACCACGCAAATGCTGCGGGTGCGCACCGCTCGGTGATTCAGCCGGCCCGGGCCACGGATACAGCAAATAACCACCGAGCCACAGCTGCGCACTGAACACCTCGATATCCAGCGCCGCCAGCACTTCGCGGCTCTCCGGGCGCGCCGAAATCGGCAGTTGATGCTCGGCCAGATGCGCCAGTTTGCGATCCAGTCGATCATGACACCCCGGCCCCAGCCACTGCGCCGGATCACGACCGTCGCCATTCTGTGGGCCGAGATAAAGCTTGATCGCCAGTTCCAGGTGATGCACGCCGTCGCGGTCACGCAACAGCATGTCCAGTTCGCCGAGGGTGTGCCCCTCACGACGGATCGGCAGGTTGGCGGCGATCAGCTCAATGCCCGGCGCATGCTCCACGGCAAACTGCCACAGCCGTTCGTAATACAGGCCCAGACGCCGCGTGCGCGCCTGCGACAGCCAATGCAGCAAGCCATAACTGTCGCGGTCGAGCTCGCGCAACCAGTGTTCCAGTCGCTGCGGGTCATGCACCCAATCGCTGCCGGCCAGCGGATGACGCTGCGGCCATGGCGTGGTGGCGAGCATCGGCGGGGCGAGGATCACCCACGCCAGATCCCGCACTTCCGGGTGGCGTAATTGGTGGGGCAACTGCAGCAAGTCGGGGAACAGGATCATCTTGCGAGCATAGCCTGAAACATGAGCGCACCCTTGAAGCTGAAAGGATTTTGTCTAACCGGCGCTTTCGCCCATAATCGTGCTTTTCGCGTTTTCGATTGTCCGCAGAGGTCCCATGGAGCAATTTCGTAATATCGGCATCATCGGTCGCCTGGGCAGTTCCCAGGTGCTGGATACCGTCCGCCGACTGAAACGGTTTCTGCTCGATCGTCACCTGCATGTGATCCTCGAAGACACCATCGCCGAAGTCCTGCCGGGCCACGGCCTGCAAACCTCGTCGCGCAAGATGCTCGGCGAAGTCTGCGACATGGTCATCGTCGTTGGCGGCGACGGTAGCCTGCTCGGCGCCGCGCGCGCGCTGGCCAAACACAATATTCCGGTGCTCGGGATCAACCGTGGCAGCCTCGGGTTCCTCACCGACATTCGCCCGGACGAGCTGGAAGTCGAAGTCGCCAAGGTGCTCGACGGCCACTATCTGGTGGAAAACCGCTTCTTGCTGCAAGCCGAAGTGCGCCGGCATGCCGAGGCCATCGGCCAGGGCGATGCGCTCAACGACGTGGTGCTGCACCCGGGCAAATCGACGCGGATGATCGAGTTCGAGTTGTACATTGACGGCCAGTTCGTCTGCAGCCAGAAGGCCGACGGCCTGATCGTCGCGACGCCGACCGGTTCCACCGCTTACGCACTGTCTGCCGGCGGGCCGATCATGCATCCCAAACTCGATGCCATTGTGATCGTGCCGATGTACCCCCATATGTTGTCGAGCCGGCCAATTGTGGTCGATGGCAACAGTGAGCTGAAAATCGTCGTGTCGAAAAACATGCAGATTTACCCGCAAGTCTCCTGCGACGGGCAGAACCACTTCACCTGCGCGCCGGGCGACACCATCACCGTCAGCAAGAAAGCGCAGAAGCTGCGGCTGATTCATCCGCTCGACCACAACTACTACGAAGTCTGCCGGACCAAGCTCGGCTGGGGCAGCAAGCTGGGTGGTGGAGGCGACTGATGCTCGATCCCGCGCGCAGTTATGACCTGATTGGTGACGTGCACGGATGCGCCTTGACCCTCGAACACTTGCTTGACCGTCTCGGTTACCACAAGCAGGGCGGGGTCTGGCGGCATCCATCGCGCATGGCCGTGTTCGTCGGCGACATCATCGACCGAGGCCCGCGCATCCGCGAGGCGCTGCACATCGTCCACGATATGGTCGAGGCCGGTCAGGCCTTGTGCATCATGGGCAACCACGAATTCAACGCTTTGGGCTGGAGCACCCCGGCGCCACCGGGCAGCGGCAAGCAGTTCGTCCGCGAACACACGCCGCGTCACGCGCGCCTGCTTCACGAAACCCTGACCCAGTTCGAGGATCATCCCGGCGACTGGCACGATTTCCAGCGCTGGTTCTACGAGTTGCCGCTGTTTGTCGACGCCGGACGCTTCCGTGTCGTGCATGCCTGTTGGGATGCCGGCCTGATCGAGCCGTTGCGCGCGCTGTTCCCCGATGGCTGCATCGATGAACACTTCCTGCAGGCCTCGGCCGTGCCGGACAGCTTCGCCTGTACCGTGTTCGATCGTTTGCTGCGCGGCACCGACATGCGCTTGCCGCACGGTTTGACCATGACCAGCGGCGACGGTCTGGTGCGTTCGTTCTTCCGCACCAAGTTCTGGGAAGACGACCCGAAAACCTACGGCGACATCGTCTTCCAGCCTGATGCACTGCCGGAGCCGGTCGCGCAGACACCGCTGACGTCCAGTGAAAAAAACAACCTGCTGCGCTACGGCGTCGACGAGCCATTGCTGTTCGTCGGGCATTACTGGCGCAGCGGCAAACCGGCGCCGATCCGCCCGAACCTCGCGTGTCTGGATTACAGCGCGGTGCTCTACGGCAAACTGGTCGCCTATCGTCTGGATCAGGAAACACGTCTGGATCCGCATAAGTTTGTCTGGGTCGACGTCGAGCGGCCGGAGGTGCTGCAATGAGTGCGGTAGCGGTATTACGTCTGCCGTTGGCGGTGGACCTGAGCGGTTTCGTCAAACTGCTGCAACGCATGCAGGTGCCGCATCGCGTCAGCGAAGAGGCGGGCGAGCAAGTGCTGTGGGCACCGGCGGAAATCAGCGAAGACGTGCGCTCGTTGTACGAACGCTTCCCGGCGGGTGATCCCGAGCAAACGCTGGACATCCCGGTGGCGCAGACCTTCAAGCGTCCGGGTTTTGCCGAACAGCTCAAATACGCCAAGGCCACCGGGTTCATCCTGTTGCTGTGCCTGATCGTTGGCGGGCTGACCTATCTGGGGGAAAACCTGCAAACCTTGCGCTGGCTGACCTTCCTCGATTTTCAGGTGATCGGCGAATACATTCATTTCACGCCGTTGGCTGACAGCCTGGCGGCGGGGCAGTGGTGGCGTCTGGTGACGCCGATGCTGATCCACTTCGGCATCCTCCATCTGGCCATGAACGGCATGTGGTATTGGGAGCTGGGCCGGCGCATCGAGTCGCGCCAGGGCAGCATCAACCTGATCGGCCTGACGCTGCTGTTCAGCCTGGTGTCCAACTACGCACAGTTTGTCTGGAGCGGCCCGACCTTGTTTGGCGGCCTGTCCGGCGTACTTTACGGCTTGCTCGGTCATTGCTGGATCTTCCAGCTGCTGGCGCCGAACCCGGCTTATCGCCTGCCGCGCGGCGTGCTGGTGATGATGCTGGTGTGGTTGCTGGTGTGCATGTCCGGGCTGATCTCGATGATCGGTTTCGGCGAAATCGCCAACGCCGCCCACGTCGGCGGGTTACTCATCGGATGCTTCACCGGTTTGTTGGGCGGTTTGTATAACCGCCGTAAACTGGCGGCCTGAAATTTTTCTGCAGATAAAGAGCACGGAGACCCTGATGTCCTCTTTTAACGACATGATCAACAACATCACCCCGGACATCTACGAGAGCCTGAAACTGGCCGTGGAAATCGGCAAGTGGTCCGACGGTGGCAAACTCACCGCCGAACAGCGCGAGCTGTCGCTGCAGGCGATGATCGCCTGGGAAATCCAGAACCTGCCTGAAGACCAGCGCACCGGTTACATGGGCCCGCAGGAATGTGCGTCGAAGTCGATCGAAGTGCCGAACATCCTGTTCAAATCGGATGCCATCCATTGATCGAGATTGGCCGCGGTGCAATCAGCAAAATGTCGGCGCGCCTGGATGGGCCGAACGTGCAATACGCGTTTCGTCTGGATGATGTCGAGGTGCCGGTCAACCCAATGATCGGCACCACGGTGCGTCTGGAATACCTGGGGGCGATCCACTGCACCCATTGCGGGCGCAAGACCAAAACCAGTTTCAGTCAGGGTTACTGCTACCCGTGCATGACCAAACTGGCGCAGTGCGACCTGTGCATCATGAGCCCGGAGCGCTGCCACTATGAGGCCGGCACCTGCCGCGAGCCGGAGTGGGGCGAGAAATTCTGCATGACCGACCATGTGGTTTACCTGGCCAATTCGTCGGGGATCAAGGTTGGCATCACCCGTGCTACGCAATTGCCGACCCGTTGGCTCGATCAGGGCGCCAGTCAGGCATTGCCGATCATGCGCGTTGCCACGCGGCAGCAGTCCGGTTTCGTCGAAGACCTGTTCCGCAGCCAAGTGGCCGATAAAACCAACTGGCGCGCGCTGCTCAAGGGCGATGCCGTGGCGGTCGATCTGGCGCAAGTGCGCGATCAACTGTTCGAGAGTTGCGCAGAAGGGCTGCAAGGCCTGCAAGAGCGCTTCGGCCTACAGGCGATTCAGACCATTGCCGATGTCGAACCGCTGGAAATCCGCTACCCGGTCGAGCAATACCCGGCCAAGATTGTCAGCTTCAACCTGGACAAGAACCCGATTGCCGAAGGCACGCTGCTGGGGATCAAGGGCCAGTACCTGATCTTCGACACCGGCGTGATCAACATTCGCAAGTACACGGCTTATCAGCTCGCCGTGCATCAATAAGGACTTCAGCATGCGCACCGAACAACCGAAGATGATTTACCTGAAGGACTATCAGGCGCCCGAGTACCTGATCGACGAAACACACCTGACCTTCGAGTTGTTCGAGGATCACAGCCTGGTCCACGCGCAGTTGGTGATGCGCCGCAACCCCGCGCGTGGCCCGGGCCTGCCGCCGCTGGTGCTCGATGGCCAGCAGCTGGAATTACTTTCGGTGACGCTGGCCGATCAGGAACTGTCTGACGGCCAATACCAGCTCACGGAAAACCACCTGACCCTGCAACCGGCCAGCGAAACTTTCACGGTCGACACCAGCGTCAGGATCCACCCGGAAACCAACACCGCGCTGGAAGGCCTGTATAAGTCCGGCACGATGTTCTGCACCCAGTGCGAGGCCGAAGGTTTCCGCAAGATCACCTATTACCTCGACCGCCCGGACGTGATGAGCAAGTTCACCACCACCGTGGTCGCCGAGCAGCACAGCTACCCGGTGCTGCTCTCCAACGGCAACCCGATTGCCAGTGGTCCGGGCGAAGACGGCCGGCACTGGGCAACCTGGGAAGATCCGTTCATGAAACCGGCGTACCTGTTTGCGCTGGTGGCCGGTGATTTGTGGTGCGTCGAAGACAGCTTCACCACCATGACCAACCGCAACGTCGCGCTGCGCATTTACGTCGAGCCGGAAAACATCGACAAGTGCCAGCACGCGATGAACAGCCTGAAGAAGTCGATGCGTTGGGACGAAGAGGTTTACGGTCGCGAGTACGATCTGGACATCTTCATGATCGTCGCCGTCAACGACTTCAACATGGGCGCGATGGAGAACAAAGGCCTCAACATCTTCAACTCCAGCGCCGTACTCGCTCGCGCGGAAACCGCGACCGACGCCGCGCACCAGCGCGTTGAAGCGATCGTCGCCCACGAATACTTCCACAACTGGTCGGGCAACCGCGTGACCTGCCGCGACTGGTTCCAGCTGTCGCTGAAAGAAGGCTTCACCGTGTTCCGTGATTCCGGCTTCTCTGCCGACATGAACTCGGCCACGGTCAAGCGCATTCAGGACGTCGCGTACCTGCGGACCCACCAGTTCGCCGAAGATGCCGGCCCGATGGCCCACGCGGTGCGCCCGGACAGCTTTATCGAAATCTCCAACTTCTACACCCTGACCGTGTACGAAAAGGGCTCGGAAGTGGTCGGCATGATCCACACCTTGCTCGGCGCCGAAGGTTTCCGTAAGGGCAGCGATCTGTACTTCGAACGTCATGACGGCCAAGCGGTGACCTGCGACGACTTCATCAAAGCGATGGAAGATGCCAACGGCGTCGATCTGACCCAGTTCAAACGCTGGTACAGCCAGGCGGGCACACCGCGTCTGGCGGTGAGCGAGTCTTACGACGCTGCCGCAAAAACCTACAGCCTGACCTTCCGCCAGAGCTGCCCGGAAACCCCGGACAAAGTTGAAAAACTGCCGTTCGTGATTCCGGTCGAACTCGGCCTGCTCGACAGCAAAGGCAATGAAATTGCCCTGCGTCTGGCTGGCGAAGCGTCGGCGCAAGGCACCACTCGGGTGATTTCGGTTACCGAGGCCGAGCAGACCTTCACCTTCGTTGATATCGCTGAGCAACCGCTGCCATCGCTGCTGCGCGGCTTCTCCGCGCCGGTGAAACTGAGCTTCCCGTACAACCGCGATCAGTTGATGTTCCTGATGCAGCACGACAGCGATGGCTTCAACCGCTGGGATGCCGGTCAGCAACTGTCGGTACAGGTCCTGCAGCAATTGATCGGCCAGCAGCAGAAGGGCGAGAGCCTGAAACTCGATCCGCGTCTGGTGTCGGCGTTGCGTACGGTGCTGTCGGACGAGTCGCTGGATCAGGCGATGGTCGCGGAAATGCTCTCGCTGCCGGGTGAGGCCTATCTCACTGAAATCAGCGAAGTGGCTGATGTTGACGCGATCCATATCGCCCGTGAGTTCGCTCGCCAGCAACTGGCAGAAGGACTGTTCGAGGCGTTGTGGCTGCGTTATCAAGCCAACCGTGACCTGTCGAAGAAAACCCCGTACGTGGCCGAAGCCGAGCACTTCGCCCGTCGCGCGCTGCAGAACATTGCGCTGTCGTACCTGATGCTCAGCGGCAAGCCGGAAGTCCTCGCGGCGGCGCTGGAGCAGTTCGAAACGGCCGACAACATGACCGAGCGCCTGACCGCGCTGGCGGTGTTGGTCAACTCGCCGTTCGAAGAGCAGAAAGCGCTGGCGCTGGCCAGTTTCGCCGAGCACTTCAAGGACAATCCGCTGGTCATGGATCAGTGGTTCAGCGTGCAGGCCGGCAGCACTTTGCCGGGCGGTCTGCAGCGCGTGAAAGCGCTGATGCAACACCCAGCGTTCAATATCAAGAACCCGAACAAGGTGCGTGCACTGGTCGGCGCGTTTGCCGGACAGAACCTGATCAACTTCCACGCGGCCGATGGCTCGGGTTACCGCTTCCTCGCGGATCTGGTAATCGAACTGAACGGCTTCAACCCTCAGATTGCTTCGCGTCAACTGGCGCCGCTGACCCGCTGGCGCAAATACGACAGCGCCCGTCAGGCGTTGATGAAGGCTGAACTGGAGCGGATTCTGGCGTCGGGGCAGTTGTCGAGTGATGTGTACGAAGTTGTCAGCAAAAGCCTGGCTTAACGCGTAACAAAATGTGGGAGCGAGCCTGCTCGCGAAGAGGGCGTGTCAGAGATGTAAATGTCATCTGGTACACCGTATTCGCGAGCAGGCTCGCTCCCACAGGTTTTTGCATTTACCGCTATTTCAGGTCGAAACGATCCAGGTTGGTGACTTTCGTCCACGCCGCCACAAAGTCCTTCACAAACTGCTCCTTGGCATCCGAACTGGCATACACCTCAGCCAATGCCCGCAGTTGCGCATTCGAACCAAACACCAGATCAACCCGCGTCGCCGTCCATTTCACGCTGCCGGTTTTACGGTCGCGTCCCTCGAACTCATCGGCATCCCTTGAAGTCGGCTTCCACTCCACGCCCATGTCCAGCAGGTTGGTGAAGAAGTCGTTGGTCAGCGCTTCTGTCTGCGAAGTGAACACACCATGCCGGGTTTGCCCGACGTTGGTGTTCAACACCCGCAAACCACCCAGCAGCACAGTCATCTCCGGCGCAGTGAGGGTCAGCAGTTGCGCCTTGTCGATCAGCAGCGCTTCGGCCGAGACGGTGTATTTGCCTTTGCTGTAGTTGCGGAAGCCATCGGCAATCGGCTCAAGGAAACCGAAGGAATCAACGTCGGTTTGCTCTTGGCTGGCATCTGTACGTCCCGGGGTGAACGGTACTGTGACCGAATGGCCGGCGTTTTTCGCTGCTTGCTCGACTCCGGCATTCCCCGCCAATACGATCAGGTCTGCCAGCGAGACTTTCTTGCCGGCGGCGCCGCCATTGAACTCGTTCTGAATGCCCTCGAGGGTTTGCAGGACTTTGGCCAGTTGCTCAGGCTGGTTGGCTTGCCAGAACTTTTGCGGGGCCAGACGCAGGCGTCCACCGTTGGCGCCACCGCGTTTGTCCGAACCGCGGAACGTCGAGGCAGCGGCCCATGTGGTCGAGACCAGTTGTGACACCGACAGGCCAGACGCGAGGATTTTGCCTTTCAGCGCAGTCGCGTCGTTGTCGTCGATCAGCGGGTGAGTGACAGCGGGGATCGGGTCCTGCCACAACAGTTCTTCGTTCGGCAGTTCCGGGCCGAGGTAGCGCGACAGCGGGCCCATGTCGCGGTGAATGAGCTTGTACCAGGCACGGGCAAAGGCATCGGCCAATTGATCGGGATTGGCGAGGAAGCGTCGGGAGATCTGCTCGTACGCAGGATCGAAACGCAGCGCCAGGTCAGAGGTGAGCATGGTTGGCGAGAGTTTCTTGCTCGGGTCATGGGCATGCGGAACGGTGCCTGCACCGGCGCCGTTCTTCGGTATCCACTGATGCGCACCGGCCGGGCTTTTGCTCAGTTCCCACTCGAAGCCGAACAGGTTTTCCAGGTAGTTGTTGCTCCATCGGGTCGGCGTGGTGGTCCAGGTCACTTCGAGGCCACTGGTGATGGTGTCGGCACCCTTGCCGGTGCCAAACGCGTTGCGCCAGCCGAGGCCCTGTTCTTCAAGGCCGGCCGCTTCCGGCTCAGGCCCGACGTTATCGGCAGGGCCGGCACCGTGGGTTTTACCGAAAGCGTGACCGCCAGCGATCAATGCGACGGTCTCTTCATCGTTCATGGCCATGCGGCCAAAGGTTTCGCGGATGTCGTGGGCTGAAGCAACCGGGTCAGGATTGCCTTCCGGACCTTCGGGGTTCACGTAGATCAGGCCCATTTGCACGGCGGCGAGCGGGTTTTCCAGATTGCGTTCGCCCTGATCGGTGCGGCTCTCTTCTTTGCCATGCAAATCCGGCTCGGCGACCAGCGTGCCGTCACCGGGTTCCTGCATCGGCTCCTTACTTTTGCCGTAACGGCTGTCGCCGCCGAGCCATTCGTTTTCCGAACCCCAGTAAACATCCTCATCCGGCTCCCACACGTCGGGACGGCCACCGGAGAACCCGAAGGTTTTGAAACCCATGGATTCCAGCGCGACGTTACCGGTAAGAACAATCAGGTCGGCCCAGGAAATGTTGCGGCCATATTTCTGCTTGATCGGCCACAGCAGGCGCCGGGCCTTGTCCAGGCTGACGTTGTCCGGCCAGCTGTTCAGCGGCGCGAAACGTTGTTGGCCGGAGCCGGCACCACCGCGGCCATCGGCAGTGCGATAAGTGCCGGCGCTGTGCCAGGCCATGCGGATGAAGAGGGGGCCGTAGTGACCAAAGTCGGCCGGCCACCAGTCCTGGGAGTCGGTCATCAGCGCATTGAGGTCTTGTTTCAGCGCCTGGAAGTCCAGGCTCTTGAAGGCTTTGGCGTAGTCGAAGTCCTTGCCCAACGGATCGGACTTGGGCGAGTGCTGACTCAGGATTTTCAGGTTGAGTTGATTCGGCCACCAGTCACGGTTCGTCGTACCACCACCGGCGGCGTGGTTGAACGGGCATTTCGATTCGTTTGCCATGTTCGGGTCCTTATCAGGTCTGCTACGGCCGGCTCGTGCCGGCTTCGGACTAGTAAGGCTAGACCCGACTTGGCGAGTCAGCTAATAGGCCGACTATTGGGCGTTGATAGGCAAAGTCTTTTGCCGCGCTAATTCAATTCGATATCAGAAAAAATCAGTTAGATAAATAAAGTCTAAAGAACTGTCATATATGACAGTGACCTTAAATTTGGCATTGACCTACTGTGCAGTGGCAAGGACCCTCGATTAGCTAAATGACAGGAACAAGAATGAAAATTGAAGACGCGCAGCTCGATGTCGAAGCAAATGCTATTGGAATGTTCACCGGCGCCGTTGATGGCAAGGCCTTTTTGGAAAGCAATTTTCTGACGTTTCAAAAGGTGAGGTCCGGGTACATCATCGTGGGCAACGAGAACAATAAGAACTGGATTATTTTTACCCTTCCCGGGACGCTGCAAGGTGAAGGCCCACACGATGTGGATTGTTACCCCGGAATTTTGGACTGGCAGGTCAAGATCGAAAACGTTCGCTATCGGGTAAGTTTGGGATCGGTGACCGTTACCTTTCAAAACGAAGCGCGCACAGGCGTAAAGGGAAACGTTAATCTTTTCCTGAAAGGCGGCGGGAAAGTGACGGGTTCCTTTAACATCCGGGAGCAATAGTCAGTTTGATAGGGACGTCTCTATTCGAGACGTCCTCCCATGTATCAACTCGAATGTGCCGCTTCATCGTCCAGTACGTTGTCGATCAAATCTTCCTGCCCCGGCAATTCGGTAATCACACTGAAATCCGTCACTTCAACCGCCCCCAGCCCATAACCCAGCAAATGGAAGGAAAACGCTTTGCGCTCTTGCGGGTTGTCGAAGCTGAAGTTCATTTCCAGCGGCTGGTCGGCAGTTGCCACCATCTCCTGCGGCAAGCCAATCTGCACGTCCTGTTCAAACTCCTTGGCCTTGAGCTGAATGTATGCCGCCTGCTGCGGATCCACCGAACGCACGGTCAGGCGCACGCGAGTGTGCGAGCCCTTGGGCATTTCCAGGTACTGCGCGCCAATCAGGTTGTCGGCCCAGTCATCGTTGATCTGCGCTTGCAGCGGGATGACGGTGGTGCTGCCGAACTGATAGCGATGATTGAGCGGCGTGCGCAGCAGCGACAGGTCGAGGGCGTTGGCACGAGCCGCGATCTGCCGAGCCGGATGACCGCTGTAGTTGCCTTTGTACGTGGCGCTTTCGGCGATGAAACCGGCGCTTTCGTAGTAGCGGCAGCGGCGTGGCATGTCGCACTCGGAAAAAATCCCCTGACCGTTGTGATAGCGCAGTTTGCCGTTGGTGAACGACATGATTTCGCGGCCACTGTCGTAATCGCGAAACAGCGAGCGGCCGCTCAGCGCGGAAGGCACCGGCAGGTCGAAATAGTCGAGGATGGATGTGCTCAGATCGACGTGGCCATACACACCTTTGTTGAGCCGTGGCAGTTGTTCATGCTCCGGCGCCAGGGTCAGGTTGAAGCCCCAGGAAGAAGCCAGGCGCACACCGTCGATGCCGTGGGATTCGTCCGAGGTGATCACCACCAGGGTGTCTTTCAATACGCCCTGACGTTCGAGGCCGCTGAGGAACTGCTCCAGCGCATCGTCGAGATAACCGACGGCGGCCTGTTTCGGCGTTTCGTAGCGCTCCAGATAGTCCTCGGGCGCGGAGTAGGGCTGGTGGGTGCCGACAGTCAGCAGGGTCAGCATCCACGGCTGTTTGTGCTTTTTCAGTTGGCCGACATAGTCCAGTGCGCCTTCGAAAAACGCCTTGTCATCCTTGCCCCAGGGGAATTCCAGATAATTGCTGTTGCTGAACCACTCCAGACCATGGGTCGCATCGAAACCGATGTGCGGCATGATCTTGTCTTTGGCCATGAAGCGCAGCCCGGCGCCCTGCAGATAGTGCGTGCTGAAGCCGTGTTCACGCAGTTGCGCCGGCAGGCAGGCCTGATTGCGCTCGTTGAGGGTAAGCATCTCCACGCCTTTGGGCGTGCCGTTGTTGAGTTTGTCGTAATCGCCGCAAAGCATCGCGTACAGACCGCGAATGGTCTGGTGCGTATGCAGCACGTAATCCGGGGTGTTCATGCCGCGCTCGGCCCAGCGGCTGAGGTTGGGCATCAGGTCTTCCTGATAATGGCTGCCGATGGCCTCGCGGTTGGCGCGGATGTAAGCACCGGGAATGCCTTCGAGGGCGATGATCAGTACGTTGCGCGCCTGACCCGGCGCGGCCAGCAGTTTCTGCCCGTTGAGGTCGACATCGGTGAGTCCGGCCATGGCTGGTGTGGCTTCTTCGATATCGCCGTCCAGCCATTCCTCGGCCTGAATCTGCAGATCAGCGACTTCGCTGGCCAGCAATTGGTGCGGCAGGTTGTACTGGCGCCACGGATCGGCTTCGCTCGGCCACAGATTCTGCGCACCCCAGTGTGCGGCGAACAACACCAGCGGAGCACTCCAGGCGGCGCGGGGCAGGGGCGGACGCGGCATGTCGCGGTTGGCAAACCGGGTCAGCAACCAGAACAGCAGGGCCAGCAGCAAAGTGATGCCCAGTGCAGGATGGGCCAGTCCGCCGCCGGTGGAGTTCTCCACGAACTGCGGATCGATCAGGTAATGAATGTCCGAAGGCGTCGGCAAGCGGCCGACAGCGCTGACCAGTTCAGCGGTCGCTACTGCCAACAATCCCCAGAACAGCAACACCGGCAAGGCCAGCCACCACGCCCGGCGATGCAGCAACACCACCAGCAGGCTGCCGATGGCCAGATCTGACAAATAGCCCAACGGTGCCGACCAACCCAGTGCCGCACGCAGGCACACCGGCACCACCAGCACCAGAACCATCAGGGAAAAGAGGCGGGCGTGCGGCCGCCGCAACCGGTTAAAAAGAGCGCTCACAAAAAAGACCTTCCAAAGTCATCAAAACGTCAAAAAAGTGTGGGCGATGATACCAAGGGTGGGCTGTCTGATCGCCCTTTTAAACGCGCAACTGATGCGCTGGCGCGCGGGCTGATTAAGGTGATGACGTGTCTGCGGCCCTGACCGGCTCTCGCGGCGCACGGCAATCGGCGATCTTGCTGCCGACGGATTTATTGTTTCAGGCTGTTTAATCGGCCTATCCCTCAACCAGATCCAATCTGTGCGCTGCGATCTTTTGACTTCGTTTCCTGACCTCGGAATCGAAAGCGCGCTGCCTCCTTTCGCTCAACAACCCGTGCTATCGATATGCGATAAAGATATTTAATTTCTATTTTTTATATCTATAAAGTCAGGCCTTTCAGCAATCCACCCCCATGCTGCGAGGTTGTCATGGCCACACCGTTCAATCGTTCCGCACTGACTCTGTTGGCCGCGTCTCTAGCCGCGAGTGCGTTGTTCAGCAGCGGCGCTCAGGCTGAAGGCAAGATCAGCATCGCCCAGCAATTCGGCATCGGTTACCTGATTCTCGATGTGGTGCGCGACCAGAATCTCATCGAAAAACACGGTAAGGAGCAGGGCCTCGACATCAAGGTCGACTGGAACAGCATCTCCGGCGCCACCGCGATGAACGAAGCATTGCTCACCGGCTCGCTCGACGTGGTTTCCGCCGGTGTGCCGCCGATGCTCACCGTGTGGGATCGCACCAAAGGCAAACAGAACGTCAAAGCCATCGCCGCACTGGGCTCGATGCCCAACTATTTGCTGACCAACAATCCGAACATCAAGACGCTCAAGGACTTCACCGACAAGGACCGGATTGCCGTGCCTGCCGCCGGCGTGGGCTTCCAGTCGCGCACCTTGCAGATCGAAACCGCCAAGGAGTTCGGTGACGCGCAATACAAGAAATTCGACGACATCTCAGTCAGCTTGCCGCACCCCGATGCGACAGCGGCGTTGATCGCTGGCGGCTCGGAAATCAACTCGCATTTCTCCAGCCCGCCGTTCCAGTACCAGGCCCTGCAGAACCCCAACGTGCACAAAGTGCTGAGTTCCTATGACGTGCTTGGCGGGCAGGCGACGTTCAACGTGCTGTACACCACAGAAAAATTCCACGACGAAAACCCGAAAACCTACAAGGCGTTCTACGACGCGCTGGCCGAGGCCGAGAAGATCATTAAGGCCGACAAACCGGCGGCGGCTCAGGCTTACATTCGGGTCGAGCAATCGAAGTTGCCACTGGCCCTGGTCGAGCAAATTGTTAAAGACCCGGAAATCGACTTCACCGTGGTGCCGCAGCGCACCTTTATTTATGCCGAGAAGTTGCAGGAATTGGGCGTGCTGAAGAACAAGGCCAGCAGTTGGAAGGATTACTTCTTTGAAGAGGCGCATGGTGGCGCCGGGAGTTAAGTCGTCGGGCCGTCGACGTCGCGCGGCTTTCTGGACACGGAGATGGCCACTTAGTAGCATTCGCCGCCTATGGAATTCGTTCCGGCCCGTCGACCGATGCAACAAGGACCCCACAATGCACACGTTCAGCCATGGCGACAAAACCGTCAATTTCACCGTCCTGAGCGGTGAAGTGGTGGGCAGCGAAAAGAGGAGCGAAACCCGCATCACTTCGACCGGTGGTAACGGTCAAGTCGACAGCAATGGTCAAGCTGTCGCACTTCAGATCAACACTGTGCTGGTCGTTAATCATGAGTTCTGGATCAAGACAGCTGACGGTATCGAACACGATATCCATCTGCGCGGTCTCGATATTCCGCTACGCAGCGGGCAGGACATTTCGCTGATCAGCGCCGTGAGCAACGATGGCAAGACCGTTCTGCACACTCATCTGCAAAACCAGACTGCGGCAAAGACTTATCTGATTCGCGACGGCAAGGCGCTGAACACCGAACTTGGGCTGTCACCTTTTCGCTGGAAACCGCTGCTGATCGCCTTTGCCTTGTGGATCGGCATCGGTTTTGTTTCCGGCGTACTGGGTTTTCTGGTGGGGGCGGGCTATTACATTTATCAGTGTGTCCAGGGTTCCAAGCGCAAGAAGTTGTTGATCACCGCGCTGGATGCCTTCCTGGCCCAGTTGAATCAGCGAGTCGAAAGCCAGTACCACACACCGCAATCTGCCCATACACAAACGGCCGATCAGTCTGAAGTGCAGGCACCGGCCAAGCCCGCGGCCATGACCGCCATCAATGTAGGCAACGCATTGGCCCGCAAGCGCTAATTCTGCACACATCAAAAACAAAAAAGGGGCGGCCTGATCATCGATCAGGCCGCCCCTTTGTTATTACCGCTCAGTCAGATCAATGCATCTTGCTGTGATCGTGACCTTCCATGTTGGTCAGCGCGCGAACCGGCGCTTTAACCTCGATGGTTTCTTTCTCGCCCTTGGCGTTCTCGACGGTCAGGGTCAGCGGCACGCTTTCGCCTTCTTTCAGTTGACCGGTCAGGCCCATCAGCATCACGTGGTAGCCGTTCGGATCAAGCTTGACGGCTTTGCCGGCCGGCAGCTCGACGAACTTCACCGGGCCCATGCTCATGACGTCATTCTTCATGGTCATTTCGTGGATCTGCACGTCTCTGGCCGCTGGCGTCGCGACGCTGAGCAACTTGCTGTCGCTGTCGGCGGTGAGGGTCATGAACGCGCCGCTGGCGGACTGGGTCGGCACGGTGGCACGGACCCACGCGTCGTCGACTTTGGTTGCTGCGGTCGCCTGGAATGCCAGGCCGAGCAGCGAAAGACCGATGACAGCGCGTTTGATGTGGTTCAGAACAGGTTGCATCAGCAAACCTCCATAACAGTAAGCAAATCTTCCGTGCATTGTTCTGCCGAAAGCGAGGTGGACAGACCCAGGCGCAAGCCGCCGTTGGAGTCGTAAACGTAACTGGTGGCAGTGTGCGAGATGGTATAGGTGTCGCCGGCCGGGACTTTCTCGTAGAACACGTCGAATTCCTTGGCCGTGGCCGCGGTTTCCTCGAGCGTGCCGTACAGCGCAACGAATGTCGGGTCGAAGGCTTTCATGTAGGCGTCGAGGATTTCCGGGGTGTCGCGCTCGGGATCGAGGGTGATGAAAATCACCTGCAAGCGATCGCCATCGGCGCCCATCAGTTTCTTGATTTTCGCCGCGCGGGCGAGGGTGGTCGGGCAGACTGCCGGGCACTGGGTGAAGCCGAAGAACACCATCGGCATCATGCCGCGAAAGCTCGACAGCGTCATGGTTTCGCCATCGGTGTTCTTCAGTTTGAAGGTGCGCCCCATGATCTTGTTACTCAGATCCTTGCCGTACTTGTACGACAGTTGGCCGCGGGTGTCGCAGCCGGCGAGCAGGCCTAGCCCGAGCACGCCCATTCCCGCAAGCACCTTGCGGCGAGTCAACAAAGCCGTCATCTAATACCGCCTTTTGCAGCCCGTCAGTCAGCAGGACTGGCGGGGGGTTAACCGTAAAAGCGGCGCATGATACCAAACTGAAGGCAGGCGCCGGCCACGGATCGCCGCACGGCACAGGATCGCGCGACAAAAGGTGTAAGAAAAAGTGACTGCGGCTTACTGCACGCGTGACTCAGCGGCACTCCAGCCCCCGCCCAGCGCGGTGTACAGATTGACCTCGGCGACCAGCTGCGCGAGGCGATCGGTGATCAGGCCTTGCTGCGAACTGAACAGCGACCGCTGCGCATCGAGGAACGTCAGGCTGCTGTCGACGCCATTCTGATAGCGGTTCTGCGCCAGGTTGTAATACGTCTGCGTGGCAGCGACCAGATCGCGCTGCGCCTGCAATTGCTGCTGATAAGTGCTGCGTGCGGCGAGGCCGTCGGCGACTTCCTGAAACGCGGTCTGGATCGACTTTTCGTATTCGGCCACCGCCACATCTTTCTGTAGCTTCGAATAATCCAGGCTGGCGCGCAGGCTGCCGGCATTGAAAATCGGCAGGCTGATCTGCGGCTGAAAGGTCCAGGCGCCAGAGCCGCCGTCGAACAGTCCGGACAGATCGCGACTCGACGTTCCGGCATTCGCCGTCAGGCTGACACTGGGGAAAAACGCCGCCCGCGCCGCGCCGATATTGGCGTTGGCCGCTTTCAGTTTGTACTCCGCCTGAAGAATGTCCGGGCGCCGCTGCAGCAGATCCGAAGGCAGCCCGGCGGGCAGCTGCTTCACCAGATCGCTGGCCAACGGGCGCGCGGGCATGGAGTCCGGCACCGGCGCTCCGACCAGCAAAGTCAGGCTGTTCAAGTCCTGGGCGACCTGACGCTGATAGCGCGCCAGATTGGCCCGTGAACTGTCGACGCTGGTCTTCGCCTGCGCCTGCTCCAGCGCCGACGATTTGCCGGCCTCACGGTTGCGGGTGGTCAGGTGCAGGCTCTGTTCATCGGCGGCAAGGGTCTCGCGAGTGAGAACCAGCAGCTCCTGATCGGCGCGCCAGGTCAGGTAGGCATTGGCGACGTTAGCCACCAGACTCAGCTCGGCACTGCGCCGTGCCTCTTCAGTCGAGAGCCAGGTCTGCAAGGCCTCCTCGCTGAGGCTGCGCACGCGACCGAAGAAGTCCAGCTCATAGGCGCTGATGCCGAGGTTGACCGAATACGTCGAATTAATCAGCGCTTTGCCTTGGGTCACGCTCGGCGGCATGCGCTGGCGCAACTCATTGGCATTGGCCGATACCGCCGGCAGCAGGTCGGCGCGCTGAATGCGGTATTGCGCCTGGAAAGCTTCGACGTTGAGTGCCGCCACGCGCAGGTCGCGGTTGTTGACCAGCGCGCTTTCGATCAGCTGTTGCAACGCCGGATCAGTGAACAGCGTGCGCCAGTCCTCGCGGCTCGTGGCTGGCTGCGTGGCTGTCGGATACTGCGCGGCGGTGGGTGAAGCGGGGCGCTGATACTCGGGAATCAATGAACAACCGCCCATCAGCACCGCCATGGACAGCAGGGAAAGTCGCAAGGTCAACATCGAACTGCCTCATATCTGAAAGGGGGTAGACGCTTGCAAAGCAAACCTGTGGCGAGGGAGCTTGCTCGCGCTGGGTCGCGAATCAGCCCTTGTTGTGCTCCTGAAAACGGGCCTGCTACGCAGTCCAGCGGAAGCAAGCGCCCTCGCCACAAAGGCCTGCATTGTTCTTGAACGTCAGGCCCCGGCCATCCATTTCGCCAGGCCATGGCGGCCACTGACGCCGAGTTTGGCCGTGGCGCGTTTCAGGTACGTCTCGATCGAGCTGTTTTTGACCCGCAGCTTCTCCGCCATTTGCGGCACGGTGCCACCGGTCAACAGGCCCAGGCAGACTTCTTTCTCGCGCACCGACAGGGCGATGTCGCTGAATGCCAGGCGCTCATCGAACACTTGCGCCAGCGGCGCCTGATCCAGTTCGGCCAACGGCTGGCGGGTTTGCCGGGCGAGGATTTGCCGACTGATCTGCGCGTGACGTTCGATCAGCGGCAGCAGGGTGTCGGACAGGCGCTTGAGAAACGACAGCTCCGGCAGGGAAAACACTCGTTGGGTATGCGGCCGGTAAAATGAAATCACGCAACGGCGGTTGGACGTGCGCGAAACCAGATTGCATTGATGGGCGCTGTGCTGCGGATGGCGAGGCTGGAGCGAGGCTTTCAGTTGAATCAGCAACGAGTCGTTCATCTCGATCATCTTCTGCAACAGCGGATGATCGTCGGGACTCTCCAGCGGATCGGGCGGGGCACACGTCTGCGTCAAACCGGCGCTGCCCAACGGCTTGATGTCGACCACGCTGGCCTGACGTTCATCCAGCGTCCATTCACTCAGATCCACCCGGTTGACCGGCACCAAGGTGTCGACCAACTGGAACATGTTCGTGGCGAAGTGATCATCGCCAGTGCTTGCAATCAGTTCACCCAGTTGCCAGTAGAAATGCGGGTTTTCCATATTGCGAATACTGCCGGTCAGATTCATATCCTTGTCATCCCTGGTTCAGAACCTTCACTGAATCGTCTTCCGTTTATGCAAAAGCCACCCACGCCGTCATTTCTCCTTGAGCACGATCTGGAGCGGGATTTAAGCCCATGGATTTGTCCTACGTCTGTAGGGGAAAACAGGGACACAAAGTGCCACCATTTCTGAATGTTGGCGCCGGGGTTCTGACGGCATCGATGACAGGCATGCCTGCTTGAGTGACTGTTCAGTCACGCCAAGGCCCCGGAAATCCAAGGGTTGCTGATTTCCGGGCGCTAGCACCCGGGCAAATGGCGGCGCTGGTGCGTGGCTTTTTTCCTACAAGCTTTTCAGTATTTCCTCTCCGAACTTTTAGACAGAGCCTGCGATAACCACGCTCATAGCGTCAGACAGGCGCGTATGAGCGGGGTGGTTGTCCGGGTTTCAGGTGTCATGTCGGTGGCAGGGCCGATGCTTGAATACCGGCAAAATTACATGAGAAGGACCTTATGCAGCCTACTTCTGCCAACGTGGCGGACGATGTGTCCGTGCCTGTCGAGACATTTGCGCTGACCGCCGCCCAACGGGATATCTGGCTGGACCAACTGAGTCGCGGAGATTCGCCGCTGTACAACATTGGCGGTTACGTCGAACTGAGCGGCCCGCTGGATCCGGCATTGATGCAATCAGCGCTTGAGTCTCTGGTGGCAGCGAATGATGCCTTGCGCATTGTTCTGTTATCGGACGTTGGTGACGATGGGTTGCCGCTGCAAGGATTTACGCAGGTGCTGCCGGTAGCCATGCCGCTGCTTGATCTCAGCGGCCAACCCGATCCACAGGCAGCGGCCCGGACGCAGGTTGAAGCGCAAATGGCGCAGCCCTTCGTGTTGAGCGGGCAAGCATTGTTCCGCTTCAGCCTGATTCGCCTCGATCGCCATCGACACTGGCTGGCGGCGCAGGCTCACCACTTGATTATCGATGGCTGGGCTTTCGCGCTGTTGTTCAAGTCGGTGGGCGAGATCTACAGCGCGTTGTGCCGTGGCGAGCGCCCGCGTGTGGCGGCACCGTCCTATCTCGGCTTTATCGAAGATGACGCGCGCTACCATCAATCATCCCGCTATGAAGTTGATCAACGCTACTGGCTGGACAAGTACCGTAGCCTTCCCGAGACCTTGTTGACTCCCTGCCATCGCGAACCCCTCGACGCTGAAGCAGCGCCAAGTCGCATCCACGTCGAGGCGTTTCCCGCCGTGCTGCACCAGCGCATGAAAGACTGCGCGCGACAATTCGGTGGTTCGGCCTTCCACGTGTTGCTGGCAGCGCTGCATGTGTATTTCAGTCGTACCGGCCAACGTGACGAGTGGGTGGTCGGTTTGCCGATTCTCAATCGCTCCGGTGCCCGCTTCAAAAGCACTTTGGGGTTGTTCACCCAGGTCAGTGCAATGCGCATGGGCTTTGGCCGAGCGGTGTCATTCGCTGAATTGATCAAGGCGATCGGCGCTGGTCTGAAGCAGGATTTCCGCCATCAACGCTACCCGCTGAGCGAGATGAACCGCGCGCTGGGCCTGTTGCGTGAAGACCGTGCGCAACTGTTCGAGCTGTCGGTGTCCTACGAACAGGACGACCATGACTACCGTTACGGTGAGGCGTCGGGACACTCGGTCAAGGTCTCCAACCAGCACGAGGCGACACCGCTGGCCTTGCACTTGCGCAGCAACCGTTACACCGACAAGGCCTGGTTGCATCTGGTGTACTCGCCGGCCTATTTCACGGCTGACGAGATCGCGGCGTTGACCGAGCGCTTGCTGCTGATTCTGCAGCAAGGCCTGGAATGTCCGACACTGGCGATTGCCGATTTCAACCTCAATAGCCCGGCAGAGCTGGCCCTGCTCAATGAGTGGAACGACACCCGGGTCAGTTATCCGCAAGACCAACTGATTCATCAGCGCTTCGAATCGCGAGTAGCCGAACAACCGGACGCCGTGGTCGCGACGTATCAGGGACGAACCCTGGGTTATGCCGAGCTGAACCGGCAAGCCAATGCGTTGGCCCACCATCTGATCGGCCTCGGTGTGCGCCCTGACGATCGTCTGGCGATCGTTGCCCGCCGCGGCCTGGAGACGCTGGTCGGGCTGCTGGCGATTCTCAAGGCTGGCGCCGCTTATGTGCCGATTGACCCGGCGCATCCGCCCGAGCGCCTGAGTTATCTGCTCAGCGACAGTGCGCCGGTGGGGCTGCTGACGCAAAGCGATCTGCGTGATCGTTTGCCCGCCACAGCGCTGCCAGTGATCGAGCTGGATCGGCGCGTTTGGTCGCTCGACAACGTGACCGATCCTGACGTGCCGGGATTGAACACCCGCCACCTCGCTTATGTGATTTACACCTCCGGCTCAACCGGGTTGCCCAAAGGCGTGATGGTCGAGCACCGCACACTGGGCAATCTGGTCGACTGGCATTGCGCGGCGTTTGGACTTGGCCCCGGGCAGCACACGTCGAGCCTCGCCGGCTTCGGTTTTGACGCGATGGCGTGGGAGGTTTGGCCGGCGCTGTGTGCCGGGGCGACGGTGCATTTTGCGCCCGCAAGCGAAGGCAGCGAAGACATCGATGCGCTGCTCGCCTGGTGGCGGGCGCAGCCGCTAGACGTCAGCTTTCTGCCGACGCCGATTGCCGAATACGCCTTCAGCAAACAACTCGATCACCCGACCTTGCGCACCTTGCTGATCGGCGGTGATCGTCTGCGCCAGTTCCACCGCGCGCAGTCTTTTGCGGTGGTCAACAACTATGGCCCGACCGAAGCCACGGTGGTCGCCACCTCGGGGCTAATCACCCCGGGGCAGGCGTTGCACATCGGCAAACCGCTGAGCAATGCCACGGCTTATTTGCTCGATGATCAGCAGCGCCCGGTGCCGATCGGCATCATCGGCGAGCTGTATGTCGGCGGCGCCGGGGTGGCCCGGGGGTATCTGAATCGCCCGGACCTGACCGCCGAACGCTTCCTCGACGATCCGTTCAGTGCGCAGCCTGATGCGCGCATGTACCGTACCGGTGACCTTGCCCGCTGGCGCGCCGACGGCAATCTTGAGTACATCGGTCGCAACGATGACCAGGTGAAAGTCCGCGGGGTGCGTGTCGAACTGGGCGAAATCGAAGCGGCGCTCGCCAGCCATGATTCGGTGCAGGAGGCCGTGGTGCTGGTGCGCGACGGCCAACTGTTGGCGTGGTTCACCGAGCGTGAAACGCTGGACATCCTGCAACTGCACGCGCACCTGACCTCGCGTTTGCCAGCCGCCATGCTGCCGGCCGCCTACATCCACCTGGCGACGTTGCCGCTGACGGCCAACGGCAAGCTCAATCGCCAGGCCTTGCCGGGACCGGGGCCGGAAGCGTTGATCCGGCGTCAATACGAGGCGCCACAAGGTGACGTCGAAATCGCTCTCGCACAGATCTGGGCCGAGGTGTTGCAGGTTGAACGGGTAGGGCGCCACGACCATTTCTTTGAGCTGGGCGGCCACTCTTTATTGGCCGTGGGCCTGATCGAGCGCATGCGTCAGATCGGCATGAGCAGCGATGTTCGGGTGCTGTTCAGCCAACCGACACTGGCGGCGTTGGCGGCGGCGGAGGGCAGCGGCCGCGAAGTCGAGGTGCCGGCCAACCGCATCCCGCTCGATTGCACGCACATCACCCCCGACCTGTTGCCGCTGGTGCAACTGGATCAGACGATGATTGAGCGTATCGTCGCGACCGTGCCCGGCGGCGCCGCCAATGTGCAGGACATCTACCCGCTGGCGCCGTTGCAGGAAGGCATTCTTTACCACCACATCACCGCCGCGCAGGGCGATCCGTATCTGCTGCAATCGCTGCTGGCGTTCGACAGCCTCGAACGAGTCGAAGCCTTCGCCGCTGCGCTGCGCCAGGTCATGGCGCGGCACGACATCTTGCGTACGGCGGTGGTATGGGAAGGGCTGACGTCGCCGGTACAGGTGGTGTGGCGCGAGGCGATTCTGCCGGTGCAAGAGGTCGAACTGGATCCTGCCGACGGCGCGATCCTCAATCAATTGCACGCGCGCTTCGATGCGCGGCGCTATCGTCTGGACGTCAGCCAGGCACCGCTGCTGCGCTTGATATATGCCCGTGACCCCGCGCACGACCGGGTGGTGGGCATCTTGCTGTTCCATCATTTGGCAATGGATCACATTGCGCTGGAGGCGATGCGCGAAGAAATCCACGCCAGCCTGTCCGGGCACGGCGAACCGCTGGCAGCGCCGGTGCCGTACCGCAATTATGTGGCGCAGACGCGACTGGGCGTGAGTGAGCAGGAGCACGAAGCGTTCTTTCGCCAGATGCTCGGCGACATCGACGAGCCGACCTTGCCGTTTGCTTTGCAGAACGTACAGGGCGACGGCAGCAACATCGAAGAAGCCGAGCAGACGCTGGCCAGCGATCTGTATCAGCGCCTGCTGCAGCAGGCGCGTCTGGCCGGCGTGAGTGTCGCCAGCCTGATCCACCTCGCCTGGGCGCAAGTGCTGGCGGCGACTTCCGTGCAGCAAAGCGTGGTATTCGGCACCGTGCTGATGGGCCGCATGCAGGGCGGCGCCGGTGCCGATCGGGCGTTGGGGGTGTTTATCAATACCTTGCCGCTGCGGGTCGATGTCGGCGAGGGCGCGCGTGCTGCGGTGAAATCCACCCACGCCCGCCTCACCGCGTTACTCGCCCATGAACACGCTTCGTTGGCGCTGGCCCAGCGTTGCAGCGGCGTTGCAGCGCCGGCGCCGCTGTTCAGCGCGTTGCTCAACTATCGGCACAGCGAGGATGTCGAGCAAACGACCTCCCGGCAAACCTGGCAGGGCATCGAGACCCTGGCCAGCGAGGAACGAACCAATTACCCGTTTACCCTGAGTGTCGATGACCTCGGCACGGGCTTGCGTCTGACCACCCGAACCCTGTCGAGCATCGGCGCGCAGCGGATTGGCGCTTATGTGCAGTCAGCGCTGCGCGGCTTGGTCGAGGCGCTGGAGAGCTCGCCGCAGCAACCGTTGAATCGTCTGCCATTGTTGCCGCAACAAGAGCTGCAACAGCTGCTGATCGAGTTCAACGCCACCGCCGTCGACTGCCCGATGGAGCAACCGCTGCAGGCACTGTTCGAACAACAGGTGCAGCGCAAGCCGGATGCCATCGCCGTGCAGTTCGCCGAGCAACGCCTGACCTATCGCGAGCTGAACGAGCAGGCCAACCGCTTGGCCCATCATCTGCGCGGGCTCGGCGTAAAGCCGGATTCGCGGGTAGCGATCTGCGTCGAGCGCGGGCCTGAGCTGGTGATCGGTCTGCTGGGCATTCTCAAGGCGGGCGGTGCTTACGTGCCGCTTGATCCGGATTATCCGCTGCAACGGCTGAACTACATGTTGCAGGACAGCGCGCCGGTCGCGCTGCTGGTGCATGCCGCAACGCGTGATTTGCTCGGCGAGCCCGGCGTGCCGCTGATCGATCTCGACCTCGGTGCCTGGCAGGACCAGCCGTACGACAATTCGCAGGTGCCGGGCCTCGGCGCGACGAATCTGGCCTACATGATCTACACCTCCGGCTCCACCGGCACGCCGAAGGGCGTGATGATCGAACACCGCAGCGCCTGCAACATGGTGCATTGGGGCTCGCAGCTTGCGCCGCCGACCGAGCACGGGGCGTTGCTGCAAAAGGCGCCGTACAGTTTCGACAGTTCGGTGTGGGAGATTTTCTGGCCACTGTGCTCGGGCATGCGTCTGGTGCTGGCGCGGGCCGATGGCAATCGCGATTCGGCGTATGTGACGCAAGTGATCCGCGAGCAGCAGATTACCGTGGTCAAGTTCGTGCCGGCGTTGTTGCAGCAATTCATCGAACAAGACGATGTCAGTCAGTGCACCAGCCTCACCGACGTGCTCAACGGTGGCGGCGAATTGACCGTAGCGCTGGCCCGGCAAGTGCGCGAGCGCCTGCCGTGGGTGCGCCTGCACAACGTCTATGGGCCGACCGAAACCACTGTCGACAGCAGCGCCTGGACGCTGGAACCCGGCGAACCGGTGCCGCAGACGCTGGTGCCGATCGGCAAGGCCCTGAGCAACACCCGGCTGTACGTCCTCGATGCCTTTGATCAGCCTGTGCCGTTTGGCGTCAGTGGGCATTTGCACATTGGCGGAGTGGGGGTGGCGCGCGGGTATCTGGGACTGCCGCAATTGCAGGCCGAGCGCTTTATCGACAGTCCGTTCGTGGCCGGTGATCGCTTGTATCGCACCGGCGATCTGGTGCGTTACGGCACCGATGGCAACCTCGAATTCCTTGGTCGCAATGACTTTCAGGTCAAGCTGCGCGGGGTGCGGCTGGAACTGGGCGAGATTGAAGCGCGCCTGCTGGAACATCCGGCCATTCGCGAGGCGGTGGTGCTGGTGCGCGATGAGCGACTGGTGGCGTATTACACCCTGCGTACCGAACTGGCTGCACCGACGCTGGAAGTATTGCGCGCGCATGTGTTGGCGCAGTTGCCGGAATTCATGGTGCCTGGCGCTTACGTGGCGCTGGCGGCGCTGCCCTTGACGCCGAACGACAAAATCGACCGCAAGGCCTTGCCGGAACCGGGGGCGGAGGCGCTGCTCAGCCGTCCTTACGAGGCACCCGAAGGTGACGTGGAAAGTGCCTTGGCGCAGATCTGGGCGCAGGTGCTCAAGGTCGAGCAGGTGGGGCGGCATGACAACTTCTTCGAGCTGGGCGGGCATTCGCTGTTGGCGGTCAGTCTGGTCGCGCGCATGCGTCTGGCCGGGCTGCATGTCGACGCGCGCACGCTGTTCAGCCAGCCGACGCTGGCCGCGCTGGCGGCCCAGACCTCGCGGCAGGCGAAGCAAGTCGAAATCGCCCAGACCACCATCCCGAGCCTCAACCGTAAACGCCGGCTCTGATATCAGGGCCTTCGCGGTCAGCACCCAACCCGTGGCGAGGGAGCTTGCTCCCGCTGGACTGCGCAGCAGTCCCAGATTCTCCGATCAAGCGCGGGGGCCGCTTCGCGCCCCAGCGGGAGCAAGCTCCCTCGCCACAGGTACTGGCTTCTCACCCGCAGGCCGGGTGGCTTGTCCCTGCTTCCCATGTCAGACACCCACGCCCCGATGTTTTAGTTTTTCCAGGCTGCGCGCCGTGTGCACGGACTTGCTGCTGCGCGCTCCTTTTTTCCGCATTTACAGCAGGTTACCTCATGCATTTCAGCGAACTGATGGCTGCCATTTCCACCCATGCGATCCGCCTTCAACAGGAAGATGAAGACCTGGTCATTCTGGGCAGCGACGACGCGCTGGATGACGCGTTGTGGGACAGCCTCGCGGCGCATAAGGCGCAACTGCTGGAGCTGGTCGCTCAACACGGCGGCGACTGGCTGAGCCCGGCCTTTCGCATCACCCCGGACATGCTGCCGTTGGTGAAGTTGAGTCAGGACAGCCTCGACCGCATCGTTGCCACGGTGCCGGGTGGCGCCGCCAATGTGCAGGACATCTACCCGTTGTCCGCATTGCAGGAGGGCATGCTGTATCACCACCTCTCGGCCACTGCCGGCGACCCCTATATCTCGCAGGCGCGCTTCGTCTTCAACCGTCAGGAACGGCTGGACGCGTTCGCCGACGCGCTGCGTTGGGTGGTCAAGCGTCACGACATTCTGCGTACTTCGTTCGTCTGGGAATACCTCGACGAAGCGGTGCAAGTGGTCTGGCGCGAAGCGCCGCTGGTGTGTGAGGAAATCAGCGTCGACAGCAACGCCGACGTGCTGACGCAACTGCTCGCACGCCACGACCCGCAGCACTTCCGTCTCGATATGCAGCAGGCACCGTTGCTGCGCCTGGTGTATGCGCAGGATCCCGCTCAGGGCCGCGTGGTCGCGCTGTTGCTGTTTCATCACATGATCATGGATCACGTCGCACTGGATGTGCTGCGTCGGGAAGTTCAAGCCTGTCTGCTCGGGCAGACCGCGCAAGTGCCTGCCGCCGTGCCATATCGCGATCACTTGGCCAGGGCACGCAATGCCGGCAATGAGCAGGCACATGAAGCGTTTTTCCGCGACATGCTCGCTGATATCGACGAGCCGACGCTGCCGTGTGGTTTGCAGGACGTGCAGGGCGACGGTCATGCCATCGAAGAAGCCGCGTTGCTGCTCGACAGCCACTTGAGCCAACAGTTACGCGAGCAGGCGCGGCAGCTCGGTGTGAGCGTCGCGAGCTTGACGCATCTGGCCTTGGCGCGAGTGCTCGGGCAATTGTCCGGGCGCACGGCGGTGGTGTTCGGCACCGTGTTGCTGGGGCGGATGGACGCGGGCGAGGGCGGCGAGCAAGCGTTGGGCATGTTCATCAACACCTTGCCGCTGCGCGTTGATCTCGGCGAGCACAGCGTGCGCGCCGGCGTGCGTGCGACCCATCAGCGCCTGACTGCGTTGTTGGCGCACGAGCAAGCCTCGCTGGCCCTGGCGCAACGCTGCAGCGCGGTGGCGGTGCCGACGCCGCTGTTCAGCGCGATTCTCAATTACCGACACAGCAGTGTCGAAGAAGTCGCGGAAGTGGTCGACATTGCCCCCGGCGTGCAGGTGCTGGGTGCCCGCGAGCGCACCAACTATCCGCTGACCATCAACATTGATGACCTCGGCGCCGATTTGCGCATCACCGCGCTGGCGGATGCAGCGCTGGGTGCCGAGCGCATGGCCGCGTACCTGAACGCGGCGCTGGAGAGTCTGCTCGCAGCCCTGCAAACCCGCGCCGATGTGCCGCTGCAAGCATTGCGAATCCTCCCGGCGAGCGAGCGCGAGCACTTGCTGCGCGGCGTTAATTTACCGCTGGCACAGTTCCCGGAAACTCCGCTGATTCACCAGCAATTCGAAGCCCACGCACAGGCTAGGCCTGACGCCACGGCGCTGATCTTCGAAGGGCAGACGGTCAGCTACGGCGAACTCAATCGTCGCGCCAATCAGGTCGCCCACCATTTGCTGGCGCTGAACATTCGCCCTGACGACCGCGTGGCAATCTGCGTCGAGCGTGGCCCGCAAATGATCATCGGCCTGCTCGGTGTGCTCAAGGCCGGCGCCGGTTACGTGCCTATCGATCCGGACTATCCGCTGGACAGAATCAGTTTCACCTTGCAGGACAGCGCCCCGGTAGCGCTGCTGATGCAGGCGGCGACCCGCGATCGCGTGGCCGATCTGGATGTGCCGCAGATCGATCTCGACAGCGCTCACCTCAAGGCCGAACTCGACAGCAATCCGCAGATACCCGAGCTGAAGCCGGCGCATCTGGCGTACGTGATCTACACCTCCGGTTCCACCGGTTTGCCCAAAGGTGTGATGGTCGAGCACCGCAACGTAGCGCGGCTGTTTTCCGCCACCCACGATTGGTTCCAGTTCAACCCGCAAGACATCGGGGTGTTGTTCCATTCCTTCGCCTTCGACTTCTCGGTCTGGGAAATCTGGGCCGCGCTGGCGTTCGGCGGGCAATTGCTGCTGATCCCGCAAGCCGTCAGCCGCTCGCCGGACGACTGCTATGCATTGCTCTGCCAGACCGGCGTGACCGTGCTCAACCAGACGCCGAGCGCGTTCCGCCAACTGATCGCCGCGCAGGGCCGCAGCACGTTGCAGCACTCGTTGCGGGAAGTGGTGTTCGGTGGCGAAGCGCTGGAACCGGGCCTGCTCAAACCGTGGTATGCGCGGGTCGGCAATGCCGGAACGCGGCTGGTGAACATGTACGGCATCACCGAAACCACCGTGCACGTGACCTATCGACCGCTGCAAGCCGCCGACGCGCAATTGCTCGGCGTCAGCCCGATTGGCGTGCGCATTCCCGACCTGCAACTGTATGTCCTCGATGCACAGCGCGAACCGCTCCCCGTCGGTGTGATTGGCGAGTTGTACGTCGGCGGCGCCGGGGTGGCCCGTGGTTATCTGAATCGCGAAGCGCTGACGGCCGAGCGTTTTATCAATGATCCGTTCGGTGAGAACGCCGATGCTCGGTTGTACAAAACCGGCGACCTCGCACGCTGGGCCGCCGACGGCAGCCTCGAATACCTCGGTCGCAATGACGATCAAGTGAAAATTCGCGGCTTCCGCATTGAACTGGGCGAAATCGAAGCGCGCCTGTCCGCTTGCGCAGGTGTGCGCGAGGCCGTGGTGGTCGCCCGTGAGGACAGCCCCGGTGATCAACGGCTGGTCGCCTACTGGCTGGCCGACTCCGGCGCCGCGCCAGATGTGGCGCAATTGCGTGATCAACTGCTGGCTGTTCTGGCCGACTACATGGTGCCGAGCGCCTTCGTGCGTCTGGATGCCTTTCCGCTGACCGCCAATGGCAAGCTCGACCGCAAAGCCCTGCCGGCGCCGGACAGCGAGGCGTTTGCCCGGCGCGGTTTCGAAGCACCGGTCGGTGCCGTGGAAACCCTGATTGCCGGGCTCTGGCAGACATTGCTTGGTGTCGAGCAGGTCGGCCGCCATGACAATTTCTTCGAACTCGGCGGTCATTCGCTGCTGGCGGTGAAGCTGATCGAGCGCATGCGCCAACAGGATCTGCACTGTGATGTGCGCGTGCTGTTCGGTCAGCCAAGCGTGGCAGCACTGGCGGCAACCCTGAGCAACGAGCGCGTCATTGGCGTCCCGGACAACCTGATCGAGCCGGGTTGCACGCGCATCACCCCGGCCATGCTGCCGCTGGCCAGTCTCGATCAAGCTGCGATCGACCGCGTTGTTGCCAGCGTGCCGGGCGGCATCGCCAATGTGCAGGACATCTATGGCCTGGCGCCGTTGCAGGCGGGAATTCTCTATCACCATCTGGCCACCGCTGCCGGTGATCCGTATGTGTTGCAGGCGCAATTCGCCTTCGACGGTCTGGCGCAGATCAAAGCGTTCGTCCGAGCCTTGAACGGCGTGATCCAGCGCCACGACATCCTGCGCACCGGCATCGTCTGGGAAGGGTTGGATGAGGCGGTGCAAGTGGTCTGGCGCGAGGCGCCGCTGGCGCTGGAACGCGTCGATGCCGACGAACTCGACGGCGATGTGCTGGAGCAGATGCAGGCGCGTTTCGATCCACGCCACTATCGCCTGGACCTCAATCGCGCGCCGCTGATGCGCTTTGTCTACACCGAAGACCAGCCGCACCAGCGCTGGATCGGCATTCTCCTGATGCACCATATCGTCCTCGACCACACTGCCCTGGACGTGCTGGTCGCGGAAATGAATGACGTCATGCTCGACCGTAGCAGCGATCTGCCGCCGCCGGTGCAGTACCGCCATTTTGTCGCGCAGGCGCGGCTCGGCGTTGATGATCAGGCCCATGAGGCGTTCTTCCGCGAGATGCTTGGCGATATCGACGAGCCGACCGTGGCCTTCGGTCTGCAGGACGTGCACGGCGACGGCAGCGACATTCTCGACAGTCATTCCGAACTGGATGCCGGCCTCGGCCAACGTCTGCGTGAGCAGGCGCGGCGGCTCGGTGTCAGCGTCGCGAGTCTGGTGCATCAGGCCTGGGCTCAGGTGTTGGCAAAGGTTTCCGGCCAGCAAGAAGTGGTGTTTGGCACTGTGCTGCTCGGGCGCATGCAGGGCGGCGAGGGCGCAGACCGGGCGCTGGGCATGTTCATCAACACCTTGCCGCTGCGCGTCAGCGTCGGGGCGGACTCGGTAGAGAGCGGCGTGCGGGGTACCCATGCGCGGCTGGCGCAGTTGCTCGGCCACGAGCAAGCCTCGCTGGCGCTGGCCCAGCGTTGCAGCGGGGTCGGCGCTGCGCAGGCGCTGTTCAGCACCTTGCTCAATTATCGCCACAGTGCGCCCGAGTCGGCCGCTGTAGCGTGGGACGGCGTGCAAATTCTCAGCTCCCGCGAGCGCAGCAATTACCCGTTGGTGGTCAGCGTAGACGACCTCGGCGAAGGCTTCCGCTTGAGTGTGCAAGCCGTGCCACAGGTGGATGGCGCGCGGGTCTGCGATTTCTTGCAAACCGCGTTGCACAGTCTCGTCACGGCGCTGGAGTACACGCCGAAGGCACCGTTGCAGCAGCTGTCGATTGTCTCGCCGAGCGAGCGGCAACGGGTGCTGGTCGGCTTCAACATCAGCGGTCGTGAATACCCGCCGGCGCAGACCGTGCCGCGCCTCTTTGAAGCGCAAGTCTTGGCGCATCCCGAGGCGTTGGCGGTGGTGCAGGGCGAGCAACAGCTCAGCTACCGCGAACTGAATCAGCGCGCCAATCGTCTCGCCCATCACTTGCTCGGCCTCGGCGTGCAAGGCGACGACCGTGTTGCGCTGTGCCTGCGTCGCGGGCCGGACATGCTCGTCGCGCTGCTGGCGATTCTCAAGGCCGGCGCGGGTTACGTGCCGATCGATCCTGATTATCCGGCAGAGCGCATCGCCTACCTGTTGCAGGACAGCGATCCGATCGCGGTATTGGCGCAGGCTTCGACACGCGACCTGCTCGGCGTTGTCCCCGTCATCGATCTGGATGCCGGCGACTGGCAGCACTTGCCTGACAGCAACCCCACACTGTCGAGGCTGACCCCGGCGAATCTGGCCTATGTGATCTATACCTCCGGTTCTACCGGGCAGCCGAAAGGCGTGATGGTCGAGCACCGCACCCTGGAAAACCTCGTGCACTGGCACGCAGAGGCCTTCGATCTGCACGCCGGCAGCCACACCGCCAGCGTCGCCGGTTGCGGTTTCGACGCCATGGCCTGGGAAGTCTGGCCAGCGCTGTGCGTCGGCGCGACCGTGCATCTGCCACCGTCCTCGATCGGCAACGAACACCTCGATGAACTGCTCGAATGGTGGCGCGGGCAGCCGTTGCAGGTGAGTTTTCTGCCGACCCCGGTGGCCGAATACGCCTTCAGTCGCGGGCTGGGCCATCCGACCCTGCGCACGCTGCTGATCGGTGGCGACAAGCTGCGGCAATTCCCCCGTGATCAGACATTCGACGTGATCAATAACTATGGCCCGACAGAGGCCACGGTGGTGGCGACGTCCGGGCGCGTCGAACCCGGGCGGGTTCTGCACATCGGCCGGCCGATTGCCAATGCCCGAATCTATCTGCTCGACCATCAGCAGCAACCAGTGCCGACCGGTGTGCAAGGCGAGTTGTATGTCGGCGGCGCCGGGGTTGCGCGCGGCTATCTGAATCGACCGGAACTGACCTCGGCGCACTTCCTCGACGACCCGTTCAGCGACGAGCCGCATGCGCGGATGTACCGCACCGGCGACCTCGCGCGTTGGTTGGCGGACGGCAATATCGAATACCTGGGACGCAACGATGATCAGGTGAAACTGCGCGGCGTGCGCATAGAGCTCGGCGAAATCGAAGCAGTGCTCAACGCTCATGACGCGGTGCGCGAATGCGTGGTGTTGGTGCGCGATGGACGCCTGGTCGCCTGGTTTACCGCCATCGAATCTGTCGAGATCGGCGATTTGCACCAGCATCTGCAAGCACGCCTGCCGGACACTTTGGTCCCTGCGGCTTACGTGCGCCTGGACAGCTTGCCGCTGACCGCCCACGGCAAACTCGACCGCAAGGCCTTGCCCGAGCCGGATCAGCACGCGTGGCTCAGCCGTGAATATGAAGCGCCGCAAGGCCCGGTCGAGATCGCGTTGGCGCAGATCTGGGCCGACGTACTCAACATCGAACAGATCGGCCGTCACGACAATTTCTTCGAACTCGGCGGCCATTCGCTGTTGGCGGTGAGCCTGATCGAGCGTATGCGTCAGGCCGGCCTGAGCGCTGATGTGCGGGTGCTGTTCAATCAGCCGAGCCTGGCCGCACTGGCGCGTGCGTTGGGCAGTGGCCGGGAAATCGCAGTGCCGGCCAACCTGATTGCGGCCAATTGCACGCACATCACCCCGGACATGCTGACCCTGACCACGCTGGATCAGGCCAGCATCGAGCGTATCGTCGCGACGGTGCCGGGCGGTGCGGCCAACGTGCAGGATATCTATCCGCTGGCACCGTTGCAGGAAGGCATTCTTTATCACCATTTGAGCGCCGAGCAGGGCGATCCGTACCTGCTGCAATCGCGTCTGGCCTTCGACAGTCTTGAACGTCTGCACAGCTTCGCCGAGCACTTGCAGCAGGTCATCGCCCGTCACGACATTCTGCGCACCAGCGTGGTCTGGGAAGGTTTGCCGAGCCCGCATCAGGTGGTCTGGCGCGAAGCGCAGATGGTTGTGCAGCAAGCGCTGCTTGATGCGCAGGACGGCGACATGCTTGAGCAGTTGCACGCGCGTTTCGATGCGCGGCATTACCGCCTCGACCTGACCCTCGCGCCGCTGATCCGCATGGTCTACGCCGAGGATCCGCTGCACCAGCAAGTCGTCGCCATCGTGCTGTTCCATCACTCGATCCTCGACCACACCGCCATGGACGTGATCGGCCGGGAAATGCACGCGTTGATGTTCGATCAGCTCGGCACGCTGACGCCGCCGACGCCGTACCGCAATTACGTGGCGCAGGCACGCCTGGGCGCCGATGAGCAGGAGCATGAAGCGTTCTTCCGCGACATGCTCGGCGATATCGACGAGCCGACCTTGCCCTTCGGTCTGCAGGATGTTCAGGGCGACGGACGTGGCATCGAAGAAGCGCTGCAACCGCTCGATGCCGCGCTCAATGTGCGCCTGCGCGAACAGGCGCGGCAGTTGGGCGTCAGCCCGGCGAGCCTGATGCACATGGCCTGGGCGCACGTGTTGGGCGTAGTTTCCGGGCGTCGCGACGTGGTGTTCGGCACCGTGCTGATGGGGCGCATGCAGGGCGGTGAGGGCGCCGACCGCACGCTGGGAGTGTTCATCAATACTCTGCCGCTGCGGGTTGATCTCGCTGAAAGCGTGCGCGCCGGGGTGAAATCCACCCACGCGCGGCTGACGGCGCTGCTCGCTCATGAACACGCATCGCTGGCGCTGGCTCAACGTTGCAGCGGCATGCCGGGTTCCGCGCCGCTGTTCAGCGCCTTGCTCAACTACCGGCACAGCGCCGCCGCACAACAGCCGCGCGACGGTCAGGGGATCTGGCAAGGCGTGCGCATGCTCGGTGGCGAGGAGCGCAGCAACTATCCGCTGACCTTGTCGGTGGACGATCTGGGCGACGGTTTTGCCTTGGACGTGCTGGCGCTCGCCGAGATCGGTGCACAGCGGATTTGCAGCTACATGCACACCGCACTGGAACAACTGGTGCAAGCGCTGGAGCAGCAGCCCCGGACGCCACTCAATCAACTGCCGATTCTGTCGCTGCCGGAGCAGACGCGACTGCTGGTCGATTTCAATCGGAGTGCCGTCGCGTTTCCCCGTGGCGCAACCCTTCATGCGCTGGTCGAGACGCAGGCGGCGCAACGCGCGGATGCGTTGGCCGTGGTGCAGGGCGGGCAAGTGTTGACCTACGGCCAGCTCAATCAACGCGCCAACCGTCTGGCCCACCATCTGCTCAGCCTTGGCGTGCGACCAGACGACCGCATCGCCGTGTGCGTGCGGCGCAGCCCGCAGATGCTGGTGGCGCTGCTGGCGATCCTCAAGTCCGGCGCCGGTTATGTGCCGGTCGACCCGGCGTACCCGGCGGAGCGCATTGCCTACCTGCTTGAGGACAGCGCTCCGTTGGCGGTCCTGGCCGAGGCCTCGACGCGTGATTTGCTCGGCACCGCGCGCGTGATCGATCTTGATAGCCGTGACTGGGCGCATCTGCCGGACAGCAATCCGCAGGTGCCGACGCTGACCCCGGCGCATCTGGCCTACGTGATCTACACCTCAGGCTCCACCGGCCAGCCGAAAGGCGTGATGGTCGAACACGCGACGCTGGAAAACCTCGTGCACTGGCACAACGGCGCCTTTGACCTGCACGCCGGCAGCCACACGGCGAGTGTTGCCGGTTGCGGTTTTGATGCGATGGCGTGGGAGGTCTGGCCGGCGCTGTGCGTCGGCGCAACCGTGCATCTGCCGCCGCAAGCGGTGAGCAACGAGCATCTGGATGAGTTGCTGGCGTGGTGGCGTGCGCAGCCGTTGCAGGTGAGTTTCCTGCCCACGCCTGTCGCCGAATACGCCTTCAGTCGCGACCTCGGCCACCCGACCTTGCGCACGTTGCTGATCGGTGGCGACAAATTGCGCCAGTTCCCGCGTCAGCAGACCTTCGCGGTGATCAATAACTACGGCCCGACCGAAGCCACGGTAGTTGCCACCTCCGGCACGGTGGAGGTCGGGCAGGTGCTGCATATCGGTCGGCCGATGGCCAACGCGAAGATTTACTTGCTCGACGACCAGCAGCGTCCCGTCCCGGTCGGCGTCGCCGGTGAGTTGTATGTCGGTGGTGCCGGTGTGGCGCGCGGTTATCTGCATCGTCCCGAACTGAGCGCCGAACGTTTCCTCGACGATCCGTTCAGCGACGCACCGCAGGCGCGCATGTATCGCACTGGCGACCTCGCACGCTGGCTACCTGACGGCAATATCGAATACCTGGGGCGTAACGATGATCAGGTCAAACTGCGCGGCGTGCGCATCGAACCGGGCGAAATCGAAGCGGCGTTGAGCAGTCACGAAGCCGTGCAGGATTGCGTGGTGCTGGTGCGCGACGGCCAGTTGCTGGCGTGGTTTACCGAACGGCTGAACGTCGAGATCGAGGACTTGCGCAATCATCTGCAAGCGCAGTTGCCGCAAGCCCTGGTGCCTGCCGCTTACGTGCGTCTGCAAGCACTGCCGCTGACCGCCAACGGCAAACTCGACCGCAAGGCCTTGCCAGAGCCGGATCAAACCGCGTGGCTGAGCCGCGAATATGCTGCACCGCAAGGCGCGGTGGAAGTCGCCTTGGCGCAGATCTGGTCCGAAGTCCTCAACGTCGAACAGGTCGGACGTCACGACAACTTCTTCGAACTGGGCGGGCATTCGTTGCTGGCGGTGACGCTGATCGAACGCATGCGTCAGGCCGATCTGAGCACCGACGTGCGCGTGCTGTTCAGCCAACCGACCCTGGCCGCGCTGGCGACGGCGGTGGGCAGCGGCCGCGAGGTCGCCGTGCCGGAGAATCTGATTGCGGCCGGCTGCACGCACATCACCCCGGACATGCTGCCGCTGGTGCAACTGGATCAGGCCAGTATCGAGCGCATCGTCGCCACGGTGCCGGGTGGCGCGGCCAACGTGCAGGACATTTACCCGCTGGCGCCGTTGCAGGAGGGGATTCTGTATCACCACCTCAGCGCCGCGCAGGGCGATCCGTACTTGCTGCAATCGTGTCTGGCATTCGACAGCCTTGAGCGTTTTCAAGGGTTCGCGGCGGCGTTGCGTCAGGTCATGACGCGCCACGACATCCTGCGCACTTCGGTGGTCTGGCAAGGCTTGGTGACGCCGGTGCAAGTGGTCTGGCGGCGTGCCGAGCTGCCGGTACAAGCCGTGGCGCTGGAGCCCGCGCAGGGTGAAGCCATCGACCAGTTGCGTGCACGCTTCGATGCGCGGCACTGGCGTCTGGACCTCGACCAGGCGCCGCTGCTGCGTCTGGTGTATGCCCTCGATCCAGACAATCAGCGCGTCGTCGCCATGCTGTTGTTCCATCACATCGCCATGGACCACACGGCACTGGCGGTGGTCAGCGCCGAAATGCAGGCGATTTTGCACGGTGATGAGCGGCTGCCGCAGGCCGCTGTGCCGTACCGCAATTATGTCGCGCAGACCCGCCTTGGCGTCAGCGAACAAGAGCACGAAGTGTTCTTCCGCGAAATGCTCGGCGACATCGACGAACCGACGCTGCCGTTCGGCTTGCAGGATGTCCACGGCGACGGTAACGACATCGAGGAAGTCTGCCAGCCACTGCCGCCCATGGTGGCGCAGCGTCTGCGCAGTCAGGCGCGGTTGCTCGGCGTCAGCGTCGCCAGCCTGTTCCATCTCGCCTGGGCACAGGTGCTGGCGGCAACGTCGGGTCAGGAGCGGGTAGTGTTCGGCACGGTGCTGCTGGGCCGCATGCAGGGCGGCGCCGGCGCGGATCGCGGGTTGGGCATGTTCATCAACACCTTGCCATTGCGCGTGGATGTCGACGAAACCGATGTGCGCGTCGGGGTCAAGGCGACCCATGCGCGGCTCAGTGCGCTGTTGGCTCACGAACATGCTTCGCTGGCATTGGCCCAGCGTTGCAGCGCTGTCGCGGCGCCGTCACCACTGTTCAGCGCGATGCTCAATTACCGCCATAGCGACAGCGAAGCTCAGCAAAATACCAAGCGCGAGGCCTGGCAGGGCATCGAATCCCTGGCCGGTGAGGAGCGCACCAATTACCCGTTGACCCTCAACGTCGACGATCTCGGCAGCGGTTTCGAACTGACAGTGATGACGCCGTCGCGCATTGGTGCGGCACGCCTCGGCCATTACATGCATAACGCGCTTACCGCACTGGTTGACGCACTGGAGCACGCACCGCAGCAAGCGTTGAATCACCTGACGGTGTTGGCGGACGAGGAGCGGCAGGCGTTGCTGTTCGGTCTCAACGACACCGCCGTCGATTACGATTTGCAGCAGACGCTGCACGGCTTGTTCGAAGCGCAGGTGCGGCGTACGCCACAGGCTGTGGCCATTGTTGCCGGCGAACAGGCATTGAGCTACACGCAGTTGAACGAGCGCGCCAACCGCTTGGCCCGGCATCTGCTCAGCCTTGGCGTACAGGTCGATTCACGGGTGGCAATCTGCGTCGAACGTAGCCTGGAAATGGTCATCGGCCTGCTGGCGATCAACAAGGCCGGCGCCGCTTATGTACCGCTGGACCCGGCCTATCCGCCGGAGCGTCTGGCCTACATGCTCAAGGACTGCGCGCCGGCCGTGGTGCTGGTGCACGGGGCGACCCGCGCGTTGCTGGGGGACATCGCCGCACCCGTGGTCGATCTTGACCAGGACACTTGGCAATCGTTGTCTGCCGACAATCCGCAAATCCCGGCGCTGACGCCACAACACAGCGCCTATGTGATCTACACCTCCGGCTCGACCGGCCAGCCAAAGGGCGTGGTCAACGAACACGCCGGGGTGGTCAACCGCTTGCTGTGGATGCAGGACGCCTATTGCCTGACCGCTAACGACTCGGTGCTGCAGAAAACCCCGTTCAGCTTCGACGTGTCGGTGTGGGAGTTCTTCTGGCCGCTGATGACCGGCGCGCGCCTGGTCATGGCGCAGCCCGGCGGGCACAAGGATCCGCACTACCTGAGCGAAGTGATCGAGCGCGAACACATCACCACGCTGCACTTTGTGCCGTCGATGCTCGACGTGTTCCTCGCCAACAGCGACACCACACGCTGCGACGGTGTGCGGCAGGTGATGTGCAGCGGCGAGGCGTTGCCGGGCAGTCTGGTGCGGCGCTTCAAGCTGCAATTGCCGGGTTGCGCGTTGCATAACCTGTACGGCCCGACCGAAGCCGCCGTCGATGTCACCGCGTGGGACTGCGCGGGAACGATCGAGCAGACCCCGGACAACACGCCGATCGGCAAACCGATCGCCAACACCCGCATGTACATCCTTGATGCGCAACAGCAGCCGGTGCCGCAAGGCGTGATCGGCGAGTTGTACATCGCTGGTGTGCAGGTGGCGCGCGGTTATCTGAACCGGCCTGAGCTGAGTGCCGAGCGCTTCCTCAACGATCCGTTCCAGCCTAACGGACGCATGTACCGCACTGGCGACGTCGCACGGTATCGGCCGGACGGCAATATCGAGTACCTGGGGCGTAACGATGATCAGGTGAAGATCCGCGGTCTGCGTATTGAACTGGGCGAAATTCAGGCGCGCCTGGCCCAGCTCGAAGGTGTGCAGGAAGCCGTGGTGGTCGCCCGCCAAGAGGTGGCCGGCGACAAGCGTCTGGTCGCGTATTACACCGGCGAGCGCTTGGAAATCGACCTGCTGCGCAGTCAAATGCTCGAGCATTTGCCGGACTACATGGTGCCCGCCGTGTTCGTGCATCTCGATCGTTTGCCGCTGAGCCCGAACGGCAAACTCGACCGCAAGGCCTTGCCGGCGCCGGATCAGCAATCGCTGAAAACCCGCGAATACGAAGCCCCGGTCGGCGAAGTGGAAATCACCCTCGCACGGCTCTGGGCCGAACTGCTCAACGTCGAGCGGGTCGGGCGTCACGACCATTTCTTTGAACTGGGTGGTCACTCGTTACTGGCGGTCAGTCTGATCGGCCGGTTACGTCAGGAAGGCATGGAAGCCGATGTCAGGGCGTTGTTCGAACATCCGACCCTGGCCGGCTACGCCGCAATTACGGAAAGAATGGAGATCGTCCTGTGAATGTGCTCGAACTGTTGGCAACCCTGAAGGAAAAAGACATTCAGTTGGCGGTGACCGATGAGCAATTGCGCGTCAACGGTAACAAACAGGCGTTGAGCGATCCGGCGCTGCTGGCTGCGCTGCGCGAGCACAAACCGGCGCTGATCGAACTGATCAAGGCCGGCCAATACTCGGCCACCCGCGTCGGCCAGATCGACGTTCCGGCCAACGGCATTCTCCCCGGCACCACGCACATCACCCCAGCGATGGTGACCCTGGCCGAAGTGGATCAGGCCACCCTCGACCGCTTGCTCGCCGAGGTACCGGGCGGCGCCGCCAATGTGCAGGACATCTACCCACTGGCGCCGTTGCAGGAAGGCATTCTCTATCACCACGCGAGCAACGAGCAGGGCGATCCCTACGTCATGCAGTCGTACTTTGCGTTCAGCAGCCGTGAGCGTCTGCAGGACTTCGCCCAAGCTTTGCAAAAGGTCATCGATCGCCACGACATCCTGCGCACGGCGGTGCATTGGGAAGGGCTGGACGTGCCGCTGCAAGTGGTCTGGCGTCAGGCCCAGTTGCCGATGGAAGAGGTCGTGCTGCCAGACAGCGCGAGCGATGCGCTGCAGCAGTTGCACGAACGTTTCGATGCGCGGCATTTCCGTCTGGATGTCAGGCACGCACCGATGCTGCGGCTGGCGTACGCGTGGGATGAGGACGGTCAGCGCGTGGTCGCGACGTTGTTGTTCCATCACATGGCGCTGGACCACTCGGCGCTCGACGTGGTGCGTCACGAACTGCTCGCCTGCCTCACCGGCGAGGATCAATCGCTCGGGCGCCCGGTGCCGTTTCGCAATTACGTGGCGCAAGCGCGACTGGGCATCAGTGAAGCCGGGCACGAGGCGTTTTTCCGCGAGATGCTCGGTGATATTGCCGAGCCGACCCTGCCATACGGTTTGCAGGACGTACAGGGTGACGGCCTCGGTATCGCCGAACTGAGCTTGCCGGTCAACCCGTTGCTCGGCCAGCGTTTGCGCGCGCAGGCGCGGCAACTCGGCGTGAGTGCCGCGAGCCTGTTTCACCTGGGCTGGGCACAGGTATTGGCCGTGCTCACCGGCAAGTCAAACGTGGTCTTCGGCACGGTGCTGATGGGGCGCATGCAAGGCGCCGAAGCCACCGAGCGGGCGCTGGGGATTTTCATCAACACCTTGCCGCTGCGGGTCGATGTCGATGCGCAGGGCGTGCGTACGGCGGTGGAGGCGACGCACAAACGCCTGACCACGCTGATGCGCCACGAGCACGCGCCGCTGGCACTGGCCCAGCGTTGCAGCGGCGTGGTCGCGCCGACGCCGTTGTTCAGTGCCTTGCTCAATTACCGTCACAGCCACGCGGCGGCGACCGCAAGTGCCGAGACCCTGGCGGCCTGGGAAGGCATCAGCACGATCAGCTCCGAAGAGCGCACCAACTATCCGCTGACCCTGAGCGTCGATGATTTCGGCGATGCCTTCAGCCTGACCTTACTGGCCACCACCGAGGTCGATCCACAGCGCATCTGCGATTACTTGCATTGCGCCCTCGATAGTTTGGTGTTGGCGCTGGAGCAGGCGCCCGATACCGCGCTCAACCAATTGCCAATTCTGCCGGCGGCCGAGCGCGAGCAGCTGCTGTTGGCGTTCAATGCCAGTCACGCCGATTTCCCCGCGACGTTGACCATTGCCCAGCGTTTCGAGGCTCAAGTGGCGCAGCGGCCAGAAGCTGTGGCAGCACAGTTCTTGGGTGAGCAACTGAGCTATGCCGAACTCAACCGGCACGCCAACGCTCTGGCGCATCATTTGCTCGCGCTCGGGGTCAAGCCTGATGATCGCGTCGCCATCGTCGCCCGCCGTGGCCTCGATACGCTGGTCGGGCTGGTCGCCATTCTCAAGGCCGGCGCCGGTTATGTGCCGGTCGACCCGGCGCACCCGGCCGAGCGTCTGCACTACTTGCTCAGCGACAGCGCCCCCGTCGTCGTGCTGACCCAAAACAATCTGCGTGAGCGCTTGCCGGCGCTGGCGGTGCCGGTGGTCGATCTTGACCCGCGCACCTGGCCGCTGAGCGAGACCCTTGATCCGCAGGTGCCGGGCCTGACCGCTGAACACCTGGCCTACGTGATCTACACCTCCGGTTCCACCGGCCTGCCCAAAGGGGTGATGGTCGAACATCGCACCTTGTCGAATCTGGTCGACTGGCATTGCTCAGCGTTTGATCTGTGCGCTGGTCGCCATACGTCCAGTCTTGCCGGGTTCGGTTTTGACGCCATGGCCTGGGAAGTCTGGCCGGCATTGTGTGCCGGCGCGACCCTGCATCTGGCACCGACTCATGAGGGTGCCGAGGACATCGATGCGTTGCTCGAGTGGTGGCGCGCACAGCCACTGGACGTGAGTTTCCTGCCGACGCCCGTGGCCGAATATGCCTTCAGCCAGAACCTTGAACACCCGACGTTGCGCACCCTGTTGATCGGTGGCGACCGCTTGCGCCAGTTCAGCCGCAACCAGCAATTCGACGTGATCAACAACTACGGTCCGACCGAAGCCACCGTGGTCGCCACCTCTGGACGCATCGAGGCGGGCGACGCCTTGCACATCGGTAAACCGGTGGCCAACGCCACGGTGTACCTGCTCGATGAACAGCAGCGTCCGGTGCCGATTGGCGTCATGGGCGAGTTGTATGTTGGCGGTGCCGGGGTCGCTCGCGGCTATTTGAACCGCGCCGACCTGAGTGCCGAGCGCTTCCTCCACGACCCGTTCAGCCCCTTGCCGAATGCGCGCATGTACCGCACCGGCGACCTCGCACGCTGGCGTGCCGACGGCACGATCGAATACCTGGGGCGTAACGACGATCAGGTGAAAATCCGTGGCGTGCGCATCGAACTCGGCGAAATCGAAACCCGCCTCAATCAGTTGCCCGGCATTCAGGAAGCCGTGCTGCTGGCGCGCGAAGATGAACCCGGTCAGCCGCGTCTGGTGGCGTATTTCACCGAGCAGAGCCAGGTCGAACCACTGGCCGTGGCCGAGTTGCGTGCGCACCTGTTGAGCCAGTTGCCGGAGTACATGGTGCCGGTGGCCTTCGTCAAACTCGACGCACTGCCGTTGACCGCCAATGGCAAGGTCGACCGCAAGGCCCTGCCGAAACCCGAGCGTGCGGCGCTGTTCACCCGTGAATACGAGGCGCCGCACAACGAACTGGAAAGCGCCTTGGCACAGATCTGGGCGCAGGTGCTGCAAGTCGAGCGAGTCGGGCGTCAGGACCATTTCTTCGAACTCGGCGGTCACTCGCTATTGGCCATGCGCATGGTGTCCCAGGTTCGCCAGCGTCTTGGTGTCGAGCTGGCACTGGGCGATCTGTTTGCCAACGCCGAACTGGCAGCGGTTGCCGAGACGGTGGCGCGGGCCGGGCGCAGCACGCAACCGGAGATTGTCGCGGTGGCCCGTGACGGCGCCTTGCCGTTGTCGTTCGCTCAGCAACGCTTGTGGTTTCTTGCACAAATGGAAGGCGCCAACACCGCGTACAACATTCCCATCGGTTTGCGCCTGCGTGGCCAGTTGAATGAACCGGCCCTGCAGCAAGCCTTGGCGCGCATCGTTGCGCGGCATGAAACCCTGCGCAGCCGTTTCACCCAGTTCAATGACCAGGCGCAAGTGTTGATCGCCCCGGTCGACAGCGGCCTGCTGCTGCGGGTTGAAGACCTGCGCCAGCACCCGCAAGCCGACCAGACCCTGGCGGCGCTGATTCAGGGCGAGGCCTCGGGGCCGTTCGACTTGCAGGACGATGCGCTGATTCGCGGTCGGTTGGTGCGCCTGGCCGACGATCATCATGTGCTGTTGCTAACGATGCACCACATCATCTCCGACGGCTGGTCGATGGGTGTTCTGACCCGTGAACTGATGGCGCTCTATCAGGCGTTCAGCCAGGGTCAACCGGATCCACTGCCGCCGCTGCCGCTGCAATACACCGACTACGCGGTGTGGCAGCGGCGCTGGCTCGGCGGCGAGGTCCTGGAGCGTCAAAGCGAGTACTGGCAACAAACGTTGGCGGGCGCTCCTGCGCTGTTGACACTGCCGACCGACCGCGTGCGCCCGGCGCAGCAGGAATATGCCGGCAGCACCGTCGATGTGGTGCTTGATGAACGCTTGAGCGCCGGACTCAAGGCCTTGGCCCAGCGTCACGGCGTGACGATGTACATGCTCATGCTCGGCGCATGGGCGAGCCTGTTGAGTCGATTGTCCGGGCAATCCGAAGTGGTCGTCGGTTCGCCGGTGGCCAACCGCACTCGGGCCGAAATCGAAGGTTTGATCGGCATGTTCGTCAATACCCTGGCCCTGCGTATCGATACCTCGGGCGCGTTGAGCACCGAGGCGCTGCTGGCGCGGGTCAAGGCGCGGACGCTGGATGCGCAAGCACATCAGGATCTGCCGTTCGAACAAGTGGTGGAAGTCATCCGGCCTGCGCGAAGCATGGCGCACAGCCCGTTGTTTCAAGCGATGTTCAGTTGGGACAGCGGCCACGGCACCAGCCTGAGTCTGGGCGAGCTGACGCTGGAAAGCGTTGCCGAACCCAGCCACTTTGCCAAATTCGATTTGTCGCTGACGCTGGCAGACGCGCCGGGCGGGATTCGCGGTGTTCTGGAGTACGCGGTTGCCTTGTTCGATGAGTCGACGATTCAACGTTACGTCGGCTACTTCCAGCGCCTGTTGCAGGCCATGGTCAGCAACGATCAAGCGGTGCTGGAGCAGGTGGCGTTGTTGGCCGACGATGAACGTCAGCATCTGTTGGTCGATCTGAACGCAACCGCTGTCACCCACGATCTTGAGCAGACCGTTCATGGTCGCTTCGAGACGCAGGTGTTGCGCACGCCAGACGCGGATGCCGTGGTGGCCGGTGAATTGCGTTTGAGTTACGCCGAGTTGAACCGTCGCGCCAACCAACTCGCCCATCACCTGCGCCAGTGCGGCGTGGGCCGCGATGCGCGGGTGGCGATCTGCGTCGAGCGCGGGCCGGAGCTGCTGGTTGGTCTGCTGGCGATTCTCAAGGCCGGCGGCGCTTATGTGCCGCTGGACCCAGGGTATCCCGCTGAGCGTCTGGCCTACATGCTTGAGGACAGCGCGCCAGTGGCGGTGCTGGTGCATGCGCCAACGCGTGCGCTGATTGGCGAGTGGGCCGGCGTGTGGGTCGATTTCGACCGGTGCAGCTGGCAAGACCTGGCGCAGAGTAATCCGCAGGTGCCAGGCCTGAGCGCGGCGAATCTGGCCTATGTGATTTACACCTCCGGTTCCACTGGCACGCCGAAGGGTGTGATGGTCGAACACCGCAACCTGGGCAATCTGCTGCACTGGAGCGCCAGCCTGTGTCCGCTTTCTACCGGCGCCGCGCTGTTGCAGAAAACCCCGTTGAGTTTCGACGCCTCGGTGTGGGAGCTGTTCTGGCCGTTGAGCTGCGGCATGCGTTTGGTCCTCGCCGGGCCGGACGACCACCGCGATCCGCTCACGCTGGTGCAGCTGATTCGTGAGCAACAGGTCAATGTCGTCCAGTTCGTACCGGCGCTGTTGCAGCAATTCCTTGAAGTGGAAGAGGTTAGCGAATGCAAGAGCCTGACTGATGTGTTCTGTGGCGGCGGTGAGCTGACGGCCGCGCTGGTGCGCAGCGTGCGTGAACGTCTGCCGCAGGTGCGCCTGCACAACGTTTATGGTCCGACCGAAGCCACCGTCGACAGCACCGTATGGACGCTGGAAGCGAATTCGCCGGTACCGCAAGGCGCGCCGCCGATTGGCAAACCGCTGTGCAATACCCGCGTGTATATCCTTGATGCTCACCAGCAACCGACGCCATTGGGTGTGGTCGGCGAGATGTATCTCGGCGGCGTGCAGGTCGCACGGGGTTATCTGAATCGGCCTGAGCTGACGGCCGAACGCTTCCTCGACGATCCGTTCAGTGATCAGCCAGGCGCGCGTTTGTACCGTACCGGTGACGTCGCGCGGTATCTGGCCGATGGCAACATCGAGTACCTGGGGCGCAACGACGATCAGGTCAAAATCCGTGGTTTGCGCATCGAACTGGGCGAGATTCAGGCACATCTGGCGCAGGTCGACGGCGTGCGCGAAGCGACCGTGCTGGCCCGTGAGGACGTGCCGGGCGATCAGCGTCTGGTCGCGTACTACAGCGGCGAGCCAGTGGAAACAGATCAGCTACGCAGCCAATTGCTCAAGCATCTGCCGGACTACATGGTGCCTGCGGTGTTTGTGCATTTGCCGGCCTTGCCGCTGAGCCCCAACGGCAAACTGGATCGACGGGCCTTGCCGGCTCCCGACCAGACTGCGCGGCTGATCCGTGAATACGAAGCCCCGATCGGTGAAGTCGAAACCGTCATTGCCGAGATTTGGGCCGAGTTGCTGAAGGTCGAGCGGGTAGGGCGCTTTGATCATTTCTTTGAACTGGGTGGCCACTCGTTAATGGCGGTCAACCTTGTCGCGCGTATGCGTCGGGCTGGCCTGTCGGCGGATATTCGTGTGCTCTTTGGCCAGCCGACATTGGCCGCGCTCGCTGCGGCAGTGGGCGGCGAACCCGATGTGGCGGTGCCGGCGAATTTCATTCCGGCCGATTGCACGCACATTACCCCGGAACTGCTGCCGCTGGTGGCGCTGGACCAATCGACGATCAACCGAATCGTCGCGAGTGTCCCCGGCGGTGCGCGCAACGTTCAGGACATCTACCCGCTGGCACCTTTGCAGACCGGCATCCTGTTCCATCATCTGTCGGCCGCGCAGGGCGATCCGTACGTGCTGCAGGCGCAGTTTGCCTTTGCCGACGAGCAGCGTTTACAGGTATTCACCGAGGCACTGCAACGGGTGATCGAACGCCATGACATTCTGCGCACGTCGCTGTTCTGGGAAGGTCTCGAAGAGCCGGTGCAAGTGGTCTGGCGTGAGGCTGCGCTGAGCTGCGAGGCATTGCAGCTGGACGCCGAAGCGGGCGATGCGCTGAGCCAGCTGCGGAGCCGCTTCACCATCGATAACTACCGCATGACCGTCACCGAGGCACCGCTGATGCGCGTGGTGCACGGCCGCGATGAGACCCATCAACGCGTCGTGGCGTTGCTTTTGTTTCATCACCTGGTGATGGATCACGTCGCGCTGGAGGTGTTGCAGCACGAGATGCAGGCGTTTCTGCTCGGCAACACCGGGCACTTGAGCGAACCGGTGCCGTACCGCAATTACGTGGCGCACACCCGTTCCGGCCTGACCGCGCAAGAGCACGCCGGTTTCTTCCGCGAGATGCTCGGCGCTGTTGATGAGCCGACCTTGCCCTACGGGCACAATCTGGCCAACGACGGCCCCGCACAAGAGGCGCAACTGGACCTGGAAAGCGCGCTGAGCCACAGCGTACGTCAGCAGGCCCGGCGTTTGGGTGTCAGCGCTGCCAGCCTGATGCACCTCGCCTGGGCGCAGGTGCTGGGGCAATTGTCCGGACGCGACGCCGTCGTATTCGGCACGGTGTTGCTCGGCCGATTGCAGGGCGGTGAAGGCGCGGAGCGCGCACTCGGTGTGTTCATCAACACCTTGCCGCTGTGCATCGAACTGAATGCCCATAGCGTCAAAGGCGCCGCACTGGCGACCCACGAACGCCTGAGTCAGTTGCTGGCCCATGAACATGCGCAACTGGCGCAGGTGCAGCAATGCAGCGCCATGCCGGCGGGCACGCCGCTGTTCAGCACGCTGCTCAACTATCGTCACAGTGCCCCCGTCGGGCCGATATCCGCCGAGTTGCAAGCGGCGTGGCAGGGCATGCAATTGCTCGCTGCCGAGGAACACACCAACTATCGCCTGACCCTCAGCGTTGACGATCTCGGTGAAGACTTCAGCCTGAAGGTGTTGGCCGGGGCCGGCATCGATGCGCTACGCATTTGCGGCTACATGCAGGGGGCGCTGATGACGTTGCTGGATGCGCTGGAGCACACGCCGCACGTGGGGTTTGACCGGTTGTCGATCCTGCCGGCGCCAGAGCGTCAACAGCTACTGGTGAATTTCAACGCAACCGAGGCTGACTACCCGCGTGGGCTGACGATTGCGCAGCGTTTCGAATCGCAGGTCGCCGAGCGTCCGCAGGCCGTGGCGGCGGTGTTTGCCGGACAGCCACTGACTTACTTGCAGCTCAATCGACAAGCCAATGCCTTGGCTCATCACTTGATCGCCATGGGGGTGAAAGCCGATGACCGTGTGGCCATCGTCGCCCGCCGGGGGCTGGATACATTGGTCGGGCTGGTCGCCATCCTCAAGGCCAGCGCCGGCTATGTACCGATCGATCCGGCACATCCCGCCGAGCGGATCAGTTATTTGCTGAGCGACAGCGCGCCGGTCGTGGTGCTCACGCAAAGCGACCTGCACCAGAGACTGCCGCTGCTGAGCGTGCCAGTGATCGATGTCGACCTGTGCGCGTGGCCGGCGCAGGCGCAGTACAACCCTGCGGTGCCGGGCCTGACCGCTGCGCATCTGGCGTACGTGATCTACACCTCGGGTTCGACCGGCCTGCCCAAAGGGGTCATGGTCGAGCATCAGACGCTGTCGAACCTGGTCGACTGGCACTGTGAAGCGTTCGACTTGCGCGTCGGCAACCACACCTCAAGCCTTGCCGGGTTTGGCTTCGATGCGATGGCGTGGGAAGTCTGGCCGGCCCTGTGCGCGGGCGCGACCCTGCACCTTGCACCGACCCATGACGGTGCTGAAGACATCGACGGCTTGCTCGACTGGTGGCGTGCCCAGCCGCTGGACGTGAGCTTTTTGCCAACACCGGTCGCCGAATATGCGTTCAGCCAGAACCTCGATCATCCGACCTTGCGCACTTTGCTGATCGGTGGCGATCGCTTGCGCCAGTTCAGCCGTCAGCAGCGCTTCGCCGTGATCAACAACTACGGCCCGACCGAGGCTACCGTGGTCGCCACTTCCGGGCGTATTGACGTCGGCGCGGCGTTGCACATCGGCAAACCGGTGGCGAACGCGGCGGTTTACCTGCTCGATGAGCAGCAACGCCCGGTGCCAATGGGCGTGATGGGCGAGTTGTACGTCGGTGGCGCGGGGGTGGCCCGGGGTTATCTGAACCGCGCCGATCTGACCGCCGAGCGCTTCCTGCACGACCCGTTCAGCCGCACGCCGAATGCTCGTATGTACCGCACCGGTGACCTTGCCCGTTGGCGCGAAGACGGCTCGCTCGACTACTCGGGGCGTAACGACGACCAGGTGAAAATCCGTGGCATGCGCATTGAATTGGGCGAAATCGAGACCCGTCTCAATCAGCTCCCCGGTATTAACGAAGCGGTGCTGCTGGCCCGTGAGGACCAACCCGGCCAGCCGCGACTGGTGGCCTATTTCACCGAACAGGCGGGGGTCGAGCCACTGGCAGTGGGCGAGTTGCGCGCACAGCTGCTGGCGCAGTTGCCGGACTACATGGTGCCGGCAGCGTTTGTCCGGCTCGAGGCTTTGCCGCTGACTGCCAATGGCAAGGTTGACCGCAAGGCATTGCCGATACCGGATCTGGCCGCGCTAGCCAGCCGCGAATACGCAGCGCCGCAAGGCGAACTGGAAACCGCCCTGGCGCAGATCTGGGCTGAGGTGCTGCAGGTTGGACAGGTTGGCCGTCATGACCACTTCTTCGAACTGGGCGGTCATTCGCTGTTGGCAATGCGCATGGTTTCGCTGATCCGTCAGCGCCTCGGCGTCGAACTGGCGCTGAGTGATCTGTTTGCCGATGCGCAATTGAGCGCAATCGCTGCAGTATTGAATCGTGCCGGCCGCAGCGCGTTACCGGAGATCTTGCCGGCACCGCGTGATCAGGCGCTGCCGATGTCCTTCGCCCAACAACGCCTGTGGTTTCTCGCGCAGATGGCGGGTGGCAACTCGGCGTACAACATTCCTCTCGGCTTGCGCCTGCGCGGTCACCTCGACGTTGATGCCCTGCAATCGGCGCTGGCGCGGATCGTCGCCCGCCACGAAACCCTGCGCAGCCGTTTCATCCGCATCGACGACAGCGCGCAGGTGTCGATTGCCCCGGTCGACAGCGGTTTGCTGCTGCGCGTAGAAGATCTGCGCCAACAGCCGCAGGCCGAGCAAACCTTGCAAATATTGATGGCGCAGGAAGCCTCGACAGCGATTGATTTGCAGAACGATTCGTTGATTCGTGGACGGTTGGTGCGCTTGGCCGACGATCATCATGTGTTGCTGTTGACCGTGCATCACATTGTCGCTGACGGCTGGTCGATGGGCGTGCTGACGGCTGAGTTGATGGCGTTGTATCAAGCGTTCAGCCAGGGTCAGCCTGATCCGCTGCCGCCACTGACCCTGCAATACGGCGACTACGCCGTGTGGCAACGGCGCTGGCTCAGCGGTGAAGTTCTGCAGCGGCAAAGCGAGTACTGGCAGCAGACCCTCGACGGCGCGCCAGCGTTGTTGACGCTGCCCACCGATCGCCCGCGACCGGCACAACAGGACTATGCCGGCGGCAACGTCGAAGTGCTGCTGGACGAGCGCCTGAGTACTGGCCTCAAGGCCTTGAGCCAACGTCACGGCGTGACCCTGTTCATGACCGTGATGAGCGCCTGGGCGTTGCTGATGAGTCGGCTGTCCGGGCAATCCGATGTGGTGATCGGCGCGCCGGTGGCCAACCGCACACGCGCTGAAGTCGAAGGCCTGATCGGCATGTTCGTCAATACGCTGGCCGTGCGCATCGACACCTCGGGCGCGCCGAGCGTCGAAGCGCTGCTGGCGCGGGTCAAGGCGCGGACACTCGAGGCGCAGGCGCACCAGGATCTGCCGTTCGAGCAGGTGGTGGAAATCACCCGGCCGGTGCGCAGTCTGGCTCATAGCCCACTGTTCCAGACCACGCTGAGCTGGGACGGCAGCGTCGGCCCGCAACTGGCGCTGGGCGAGCTGACACTGGAGGGCGTCGCCGGGCCGGGCGAGGTCGCCAAGTTTGACCTGACGCTGACACTGGGCGAGGTCAACGGAGTGATTCGCGGCTCGCTGAACTACGCCACGGCGCTTTTCGATGCGCTGACGATCAAGCGGTACATCGGCTACTTCGAGCGTCTGCTCGAAGCGATGATCAGCGGTGAGCAAACGGTACTGGAACAGGTGCCGTTGCTGGCGGCGGATGAGCGCCAGCGCTTGCTCCGCGACTTCAATGCCACGGCGCGCGAATACCCGCAAACACTGACCGTGCACGGGATTTTCCAACAGCAGGCTGCGGCGCATCCCAAGGCTGTGGCGGCGGTGCATGGCGCACATTCACTGAGCTACTTTGAGCTGAATGCCCAAGCCAACCGCCTGGCCCATCACCTGATCGCACACGGCGTGCAGCCGGGCGATCACGTGGCGATCCTGCTGCCACGTTCGCTGGAGTTGCTGGTGGCGCAACTGGCCATTGCCAAATGCGCGGCGGCCTATGTGCCGCTGGACATCAATGCACCTGGCGAGCGCCAGGCGTTCATGGTCGAGGATTGCCGGGCGGTGGCACTGTTAACGTTGAGCGGCGAAGTCATCGACTACGCCGCGCCGCGTATCGACCTCGACAGGCTGACCCTCAACGGCCAGCCGACGCACAACCCGAATCTGCTGCAGTCGTCCGAGTCGCTGGCGTACATCATGTACACCTCCGGTTCCACCGGCACGCCGAAAGGGGTGATGGTGCCGCACCGGGGCATCGGCCGCTTGGTGATCAATAACGGTTACGCCGATTTCAATGCACAGGATCGTGTGGTCTTCGCCTCGAACCCGGCGTTCGATGCGAGCACCATGGACATCTGGGGACCGCTGCTCAATGGCGGTCGCGTGGTGATCATCGACCATCAAACCTTGCTCGATCCGAATGCCTTCGGCCGTGAACTGAACGCCAGTGGCGCGACGATCCTGTTCGTCACCACCGCGCTGTTCAATCAATACGTGCAACTGATTCCGCAGGCGCTCAAGGGCCTGCGGATTCTGCTGTGCGGCGGTGAGCGTGGCGATCCGGCGGCGTTCCGTCGACTGTTGGCCGAGGCCCCCGCATTGCGCATCGTGCATTGCTACGGTCCGACTGAAACCACCACCTACGCCACCACCTTTGAAGTGCGCGAAGTGGCAGAAAACGCCGAGAGCGTGCCGATTGGCGGCCCGATCGGCAACACGCAGGTGTACGTACTCGACGCGTATCAGCAACCGGTGCCGATGGGCGTGACCGGCGAGCTGTACATCGGCGGGCAGGGCGTGGCGCTGGGTTATCTGAACCGGCCGGATCTGACTGCCGAGAAATTCCTCCGCGATCCGTTCAGCGATACCCCGGGCGCGCTGCTTTATCGCACCGGCGACCTCGCGCGCTGGCTGGCGCCGGGGCAACTCGACTGCATCGGCCGCAACGACGATCAAGTGAAGATTCGTGGTTTCCGCATCGAGCTGGGAGAAATCGAGAATCGCCTGCTGAATTGTCCGGGCATCAAGGAGGCGGTGGTGCTGGCGCGCCGCGACGGACAGGAGTCCCCGCGTCTGGTGGCTTACTACACGGCGCACGCGGGACTGTTGGACAGCGCCGGACTGCACGCGCAATTGCATGCCCGTCTGCCGGAATACATGCTGCCGACAGCCTGGGTGCAACTCGAGGTGTTGCCGCTGAACAACAACGGCAAGGTCGACCGCAAGGCACTGCCGGCACCGACCCAGGAAGCGCTGCTCAGTCGGGCCTACGAGGCCCCGGCCAATCCACTGGAAGCAAGCCTGGCGCAGGTTTGGGCCGAGGTGTTGCAGGTCGGGCAGGTCGGTCGCCATGACAACTTCTTCGAACTCGGCGGCCATTCATTGCTGGCCATGCGCATGCTCTCCCAGGTGCGCCAGCAATTGGGCGTGGAGCTGGCGCTGGCCGATCTGTTTGCCAACCCGGAACTGGCGGCGGTCGCTCAAGTGTTGAGTCAGGCCGAACGCAGCAGCTTGCCGGCGATTCTGCCGGCGCCGCGCGATCAGGCGCTGCCGTTGTCCTTCGCCCAGCAACGCTTGTGGTTCCTCGCGCAAATGGATGGCGGCAACACCGCCTACAACATTCCTCTGGGCTTGCACCTGCGTGGCCGACTCGACGCCGTGGCACTGCAACGGGCATTGGCGCGAATCGTCGCTCGTCACGAAACCCTGCGCAGTCGGTTCACCCAACTGAACGACGAAGCACAGGTGCTGATTGCCCCGGTCGACAGTGGTCTGCCGCTGATTGTGGAAGATTGGCGGCAACAGCCGCAGACCGAGGAGGCCTTGCGCACATTGCTCGATACGGAAGCGCGCGGACCATTCAATTTGCAGGACGATCCATTGATCCGTGGACGGCTGGTGCAGTTGGCCGATGAGCACCATGTGCTGTTGCTGACGATGCACCACATCATCTCCGACGGTTGGTCGATGGGCGTGCTGACCCATGAGTTGATGGCGCTGTATCAGGCGTTCAGCCACGGCGAGGCCGATCCGCTGCCGCCGCTGGCCCTGCAATACGCGGATTACGCGGTATGGCAACGGCGCTGGCTGAGCGGCGAGGTGTTGCAGCGCCAGAGTGATTACTGGCAGCAGACCCTGGCCGGCGCTCCGGCGTTGCTGAGCCTGCCGACTGATCGTCCACGGCCGGCGCAACAGGATCACCGCGGCGGCAGTGTCGAGATCGTACTGGACGCGCAGACCAGCGCCGGTCTCAAGGCGTTGTGTCAGCGCCACAGCGTGACGCCGTACATGGTGATCATGAGCGCCTGGGCGATGCTGCTTACGCGTCTGTCCGGGCAGTCCGATGTGGTTATCGGCTCGCCCGTCGCCAACCGTACCCGCGCCGAAATCGAAGGGTTGATCGGCATGTTCGTCAACACCCTGGCGCTGCGCATCGATACCTCGGGCGATCTGACGGGGGCAGTGTTGTTGGCGCGGGTCAAAGCGCAGACGCTGGCCGCGCAGGCGCATCAGGATCTGCCGTTTGAACACGTGGTGGAAATCACCCGGCCGCTGCGCAGCCTTTCCCACACACCGTTGTTCCAGACTTTGCTGAGCTGGGACAGCAGCGTGGCGCCAGCCCTGGCACTCGGCGAGCTGACGCTGGAAGGTCTGGCCGGGGAAAATCACTTTGTGAAGTTCGACCTGTCGCTGAGTCTGGGCGAAAGCCAGCACGGGGTGCGTGGCTCGCTGCGCTACGCCATCGCGCTGTTCGATGAGTCGACCGTGCAGCGTTTTGTCGGTTACCTCCAGCGCTTGCTGGCGGCGCTGGTCAGTGATGATCAGGCGGTTTTGGCGCAAGTCGAGTTGCTTGCCGAGGATGAGCAGCGACGCCTGCTCGGCGACTTCAACGCGACGGCGCTTGATTGCCCGGTCGAGCAACCGGTGCAGAGCCTGTTCGAAGCACAGGTGCGGCGTCAGCCGGACGCCATCGCCGTGCAGTCGGGCGAACACAGCCTGACCTATCGCGCGCTGAATGCGCGTGCCAACCGCCTCGCGCATCACCTGCGTGAGCAAGGCGTTGGGCCGGATGCGCGGGTGGCGCTGTGCGTCGAGCGGGGGCTCGATCTGGTGGTGGGGTTGCTCGGCATTCTCAAGGCCGGTGGCGCGTACGTGCCGCTGGATCCGGCTTATCCGGCGGAGCGCCTGGACTTTATGCTCAGGGACTGCGCGCCGGTGGCGGTGCTGGTGCAGACGGCCACGCGATCGCTGTTTGCCGAGGCTGGGGCAATGCTGATCGACCTTGACCAATGCACCTGGCACGATCAGTCGGAAAGCAATCCGCAAGTGCCATGCCTGAGTCCTTCGAACCTGGCGTACATGATCTACACCTCAGGTTCGACCGGCACACCAAAAGGCGTGATGCTCGAACATCGTGGCTTGTGCAATCTGGTGCATTGGGGCTCGCAGATTTGCCCGCCAGCTCCAGAGGGCGCGTTGTTGCAGAAAGCCCCATTCAGTTTCGATGGTTCGGTGTGGGAATTCTTCTGGCCACTGACGGCCGGTGTGCGTCTGGTGCTGGCACGGCCGGGCGGCCATCGGGAACCGGCGTATCTGGCGCAAGTGATTCGTCAACAGCGGGTCACGGTGGTCAAGTTCGTGCCGGCGCTGTTGCAGCAATTTCTCGAGCTGCAAGACGTCAGTGAATGCACCAGCCTCACCGATGTGTTCTGCGGTGGCGGCGAACTCACGGCGGCCCTGGCCCGCGAAGTGCGCCAGCAACTGCCGTGGGTGCGCCTGCATAACGTGTATGGCCCGACCGAAGCCACGGTCGACAGCACAGCGTGGACACTGGAACCGCACATGCCCGTGCCATCCACCGAATTGCCGATTGGCAAGGCCATCTGTAACACCCGTTTGTACGTGCTCGATGCGCATGACCAAGCGGTACCGCTCGGTGTTATTGGCCAGTTGCACATCGGCGGTATCGGCGTGGCGCGAGGGTATATGGGACTGCCACAGATGCAGGCCGAGCGCTTTATCGACAGTCCGTTTGTGCCCGGTGACCGCTTGTACCGCACCGGCGATCTGGTGCGTTACCGCGCGGACGGTAACCTCGAATTCCTCGGGCGCAATGATTTCCAGGTCAAGCTGTATGGTTTGCGCCTGGAACTCGGTGAAATCGAAGCGCGGTTGATCCAGCACCCGGGTGTGCGCGAGGTGGTCGTGCTGATGCGCGACGAACGACTGGTCGCGTATTTCACTTTGCGCGAGGGCAGTGCTGCACCGGCTATCGACACGCTGCGCGCGTTCATTCTTGAGCAGTTACCCGAGTACATGGTGCCGGGTGCGTTTGTTGCGCTCGACGTTTTGCCGCTGAGTCCCAACGGCAAGATCGACCGTCAGGCGCTGCCGGCGCCGGGCCTCGACGCGGTACTCAGCCGACATTACGAAGCACCTGAAGGCGAGGTCGAAACCGTGTTGGCGCGGGTCTGGGCTGAGGTGCTGAATGTCGAGCAGGTCGGACGCCACGACAACTTCTTCGAATTAGGCGGGCATTCGCTGCTGGCGATTCGTCTGGTCAACCTGCTGCAGCGTGCGGGGCAACAGGTGACGCTGGCGGAGCTGTTCCAGCGTCCGAGTGTCGAGTCGCTGGCCGCGCTGCTCTGTCAGCGCAACACGGTGCCCGAACAGCCGGAGGGCCTGGTCGTGGTACGGCCGGGCGAGGGCGGCGATGCGCTGTTCCTGATCCATGAGTTCAGCGGCAGGGAGGTGTATTTCCCGGCATTGGCGATGCACATCGAGGGGCAGTTTCCGATTTACGGTTTGCCCGGTGTGCCGTTGGGGCAACCGCAACTGCGTACCCTTGAATGCATGGCCGCGCGGATGGTCGGGATTATCCGCGCAGTGCAACCGCATGGGCCGTATCGTCTGGCCGGGTGGTCGTTTGGTGGCTTGCTGGCGTATGAAGTCGCTCAGCAGTTGCTCGGCCTGGATGAGGCGGTGGCGTTTGTCGGTCTGCTCGATACCTACGCGCCGCATCCGGCCAGTCAGGATAAAACCCGCTGGAGCGGCGAGCATCGCGACAAGCGTCAGTTGCTTGAGCACTGCCGCGCGCGTTCGCAGATGCGCGGTGCAGAAGGGCTGCCAGCGTTGGCTGAGGTCGAGCGGCTGGAGGCTGAAGTCGAACTCATCGCCTTCGATGAACTGTTCCAGCGCTGCTGCGAACAGCAATTGCCCGACCCGGAGCTGGCCGCGCTGACAGCGGCGCAGGCCTGGAGTTACTTTGACCGTGAGGCCGCTCATGGCCTGGCGCTGGCGCATTACCGGGTCAGCCCGGCCAGCCAGCCGGTGCACTTGTTCCGCGCTCAGGCACTGATGCCGGGGCAGGCACAACCGAGTCCGACCCGTGGTTGGGAGAACAAGGTCGGCACAGGTTTGCTGTGCTGCATCGATGTCCCGGGCGATCACCGCAGCATGATGAAAGCCCCGGATATTCAGGTGCTCGGCCAGGCCTTGAGTCAGGCTATGGCCGCTGCGCAGGCTCCGGAGCCAGAGGCCTATCAGCCGCTGTTGACCATTCAGAGCGGGCACGCCGGTCATGCGCCGATCTTCTGCGTGCCGGGGGCGGGCGACAGTGTCACCGGGTTCATTCACCTGACCGAAGCATTGGGTCCGGAGTGGCCGATCATCGGCCTGCAACCGCGCGGGCTCGATGGCAGCGGCGTGCCGCACAGCCAGGTTGAAGCGGCAGCGAAGTGCTATCTGCAAGCTGTCGAGCAGTTGTATCCGCAAGGTGCGGTGCACCTGATCGGCCACTCTTTCGGGGGATGGGTCGCGCATGCCATGGCCGCGCAATTGCAGGCTGCCGGGCGTGAGGTGGCGTCGTTGACCCTGATCGACAGCGAGTCTCCCGGCGGCAACGGCACGGCGGGCAAACCGTACACCACGACTGCCGCACTGGAACGCTTGATCGAGACGCTGCAATTGTCCAGCGGCAAGTCGTTGGGCATCGATCCACTGGCGTTCGCCGAGGCTGACGACAGCACGCAAATGCGCCTGTTGCACGAGGGCATGGTGCGCGCCGGTGTGTTGTCTGCGCGTTCGTCAGCGCAGGCGATGCACGGCCCGGTACGCACCTTCGCCACGGCCTTGCGCACGGTCTATCAACCGCAACTGGCCTACACCGGTCCGGTGCGGCTGGCGCTGGTCGATGATCCGACGCTGGATGCGTGGGGCAATCAGCGCGAGCAAGCGGCGATGGTCGAAGGCTGGCAGCGCCAGGTGACGGATCTGGCGGTGTGGTACGGGCCGGGCAACCACTTCACGATTCTCAAGGCGCCCAACGTCTTCAGTCTCGCGGCGTGGTGGCATGACGGCCTGCAAGTGCCGGCCGGCCAAGTGCTGTCCTGATTGTTGTTTATCTATCAGAGCCCGGCCGCTGGCCGGGCTCACCCCTGAACGGACTTGTGGTTATTTATGGAAAAGTCGAAGTTGCGCAAAGTCGGTATGGGTTTGGCATTGGTTGCGGTAGCGGGATTGGCGTTCTACGCGGTGCAGGCACCGGCCGAGGCGCCGCAATACCTGACCGCCCCGGTGGAACGCAGTGATATTGAAAACGCGGTGCTCGCCACCGGGTTGCTCGAAGGCATCAAGCAAGTGGACGTCGGTGCGCAAGTGTCGGGGCAATTGAAGTCGCTCAAGGTCAAGGTCGGCGACAAGGTGAAAAAGGGCCAATGGCTGGCGGAAATCGATCCGCTGGTGTTGCAGAACACCCTGCGTCAGGCCCAGGTCGACGAGGAAAACCTGCAAGCGCAAAAACGCGCCACCCAGGCTCAGCTCCGGCAGACCAAAGCGATTTACGAGCGCTACAAGAATTTGCAGGACGACGCGTCGATCTCGCGGCAGGATTTTGAAACCGCTGAGTCGAACTATCAGGTGCAGCAGGCCAACCTGATGTCGCTGGACGCGCAGATCAAAAGCGCGCACATCCAGATCGACACGGCCAAGGTCAATCTGGCCTACACGCGTATCGTCGCGCCGATCGATGGCGATGTGGTGGGCGTGGTGACACAGGAAGGGCAAACAGTGATCGCCAGCCAACTGGCGCCGGTCCTGCTGAAACTGGCGGATCTGGACACCATGACGGTGAAAGCGCAGGTGTCTGAGGCCGATGTGATTCACATTGCGCCGGGGCAAGAGGTGTATTTCACCATTCTTGGTGAGGACAAACGCTACTACGCGAAACTGCGCGGCACGGACCCGGCGCCGCAGAACTTTCTTGAAACACCGCCCGCCGGCACGCCGAAACAGAGCAGTGCGGTGTTCTACAACGCCTTGTTCGAGGTGCCGAACCCCGACCATCGCTTGCGCATATCGATGACCGCGCAGGTGCGCATTATCCTCGACACCGCCAAGTCGGTGCTGACCGTGCCGGTGGCGGCGCTCGGCCCGCGCAATGCCGATGGCAGTTTTCCGGTGCGGGTGCTCGACGCCAAGGGCCACGCGCAGTCGCGCAATGTGCAGACCGGGATCAACAACAACGTCAAAGTGCAAATCAATGCCGGCCTGGCGGAAGGCGATCGTGTGGTGATCGGTGATCCGCTGACCAATGTGGCGGGGGCCTGAGCATGACTGAGCCACTGCTACAGCTGACCGGCATCACCCGCAGTTTCACCGCCGGTGACCGTGAATTTCTGGCGCTGAAGAACATCAACCTGACGATCAATGCCGGGGAAATGGTCGCGATTATCGGCGCCTCGGGTTCTGGCAAATCGACGCTGATGAACATCCTCGGCTGCCTCGACTACGCCACCGCCGGCAGCTACAAGATCAACGGCCAGGAAACCCGCGATCTGGACAATCAGGCCCTGGCCGAGCTGCGCCGCGACTACTTCGGTTTCATCTTCCAGCGTTACCACTTGCTGCCGCATTTGAGTGCGATGCACAACGTCGAGATGCCGGCGATTTACGCCGGTACGCCGCAGCTTCAGCGCCATGCCCGTGCCCGTGAGTTGTTGGCGCGACTGGGTCTGGAAGGCCATTTGACGCATCGGCCGAGCCAGCTCTCCGGCGGTCAGCAGCAGCGGGTGAGTATCGCCCGGGCCTTGATGAACGGCGGCGAAGTGATCCTCGCCGACGAACCGACCGGCGCCCTCGACACCGCCAGTGGCAAGGAGGTGATGCGCATCCTGCTGGAGCTGCACGCGGCGGGGCACACGGTGATTCTGGTGACTCACGACCCGAAAGTCGCGGCCAACGCCGAGCGCATCATCGAAGTCAGTGACGGCGAAATCCTCAGCGACCGAGCCAACGAACGCGACACCACGCACTTGCTCAGCGAAGAACCGGTAACCCCGAAAGCCAACGCCTCAAGGCGCCTGGTCGCCAGCCTCGGGCTGTTCAAAGAGGCGTTCGCCATGGCGTGGGTGGCGTTGATTTCCCATCGCATGCGCACCTTGCTGACCATGCTCGGCATCGTCATCGGCATCACCTCGGTGGTGTCAATTTCGGCGGTCGGCGAGGGCGCGAAAAACTACGTGCTCAAGGACATCGCCGCCATTGGCAGTAACACCATCGATGTCTATCCGGGCAGCAGTTATGGCGACAAACGTGCCGCCGCCATCGAAACCCTGACGCCTGCCGATGTCACCGCGCTGAATCAGCTGTATTACGTCGACAGCGCGACGCCGATGATCGGCCGCAGCCTGTTGCTGCGCTATCGCAATATCGACCTCGACGCCCAGGTCAACGGCGTCAGCGATCAGTACTTCAAAGTGCGCGGGATCAAGATGGCCGCAGGCATCCCGTTCAGCGAAAGCGATGCGCGGCGCCAGGCGCAGGTGGTGGTCATCGATCACAACACCCGGCAGCGCCTGTTCGGCCAGGATGTCGATCCGTTGGGCCAGGTGATCCTGATCGGCAACCTGCCGTGTACGGTGATCGGCGTGGCCGCCGAAGATAAAAGCCTGTTTGCCTCGGGCAAGACCCTCAACGTCTGGGTGCCCTACGAAACGGCGGCCGGGCGGGTGTTGGGCCAGCGTTATCTGGATAGCATCAGCGTGCGCATGAAGGACGGCCAGCCGAGCAAAGTGGTGGAAGCGCACGTCACCCAACTGCTGCTGCAACGCCACGGCACCAAGGACTTTTTCACCAACAACCTCGACAGCGTCCTGCAGACCGTGCAGAAAACCAGCCGCTCGTTGGCGTTGCTGCTGTCACTGATTGCGGTGATTTCCCTCGTGGTCGGCGGCATTGGGGTGATGAACATCATGCTGGTGTCGGTGACCGAACGGACCCGCGAGATCGGTATTCGCATGGCGGTCGGCGCGCGGCAGTCGGACATTCGTCAGCAGTTTCTGGTGGAGGCGGTGATGGTCTGCCTGTTGGGCGGGGCGATCGGGATTTCCCTGTCGTATGCCATCGGGCATTTGTTTTCGGTGTTTATCAAGGAGTGGGAGATGGTGTTCTCACTGGCGTCGGTGTTGACGGCGGTGGTGTGCTCGACGTTGATCGGCATTGTGTTTGGCTTTGTGCCGGCGCGGAATGCTTCGCGGCTTGATCCGATTGAGGCGTTGGCGCGGGATTAAGGGCTGACCCTCACCCTAACCCTCTCCCAAAGGGAGAGGGGACTGACCACGGTGTTTGCTGGATATACGCCGACGTGAGATACCGAGTCGAACTCTGGTTTTGAAGCGCACAAAGATCGGCTCCCTTTCCCCCTCGCCCCCCTTGGGGGGAGAGGGCTGGGGTGAGGGGGGAATCCCACTGACACACCGCAAAACCTGGAACCGCCGCCCTCCAGTATTTCCATCAATAAACACAACGCCGTGAGCGCGTTTAAATTACACGACCCGTTACGTCATACCGCCTACAACACCTTGCGTCGTTACCTACGCGTACGCCAGAATCCGCCGGCTTGTGCGCTTATCCCATGGGCTCTATCGTTTCCCTGCCACTGCCTATCAGTGGTCGGGTTTAGTAGCCCGATTGGTATTAGTAAGTGCATGAGTTCCATTTAGTCAGGCGCGTCACTGCCTGCACTCAATGGTGGTTGTGCGCAGGGCGCCCTCGGGCGCGCCGGTCTTGCTAATTCCACCGGTCTACTAACCTGTGCACAGCCGCCACCCTTCTTTTAGTAGAGAACGGTCGCGGCCCTACTTCAGGAATTAGATAAATATGTTCAAAGTTACGCCGAACCCTCCGGACACCGATCCGATCCCCTAAGACGCCGCACTGGAACCTCAAAACATCAAAGAGGCCACACAACGGGCGATCAATTTCTACCTCAACCCTTCCGCGCTCAAAACGGCCGCGTGAGGGAGCTTGCTCCCTCGCTGCGCAGAAGGAGTTTGTGCGAATGTCAAAAACACCCGATCCGCCGGTCACTGCGGCCAACATCATGGCCACGCCCTACATGCCCAACGCTATGTTCCGGGTCAACCCGCAAACTGATACCGAATCCCTGCTGGCAAACGCTTGTGAATCGCTGGCCTCGGCTTCGGTCATGTTGTGTGATTTCGCCGGGATGCTGGAGGGGCCGCATCGCAATACCTTGCTGGGCATCGCGCAAGTGGTGATGTTGGGGGAATTGGCGGTGAATCAGGCATTGGAGCATGTCGCGCGATTGCCCTCACCCTGACCCTCTCCCAGTAGGAGAGGGGACTGACCACGGTGTTTGCTGGAAATACGCCGACGTGAGATACCGAGTCGAACTCTGGTTTTGAAAGGCCCGGACATCAGCTCCCTTTCCCCCTCGCCCCCTTGGGGGAGAAGGCTGGGGTGAGGGGGTAGCGGTCCAGAGCGGTGCACAAAATTCAACTCTGTCACGCCGCACTCGACGCCGACGCCTCCAACGGCGAATACATCCAGCGCATTAACGAATGCCGCCCGCTGATGCCCAATTTGATCGCCGCCCGTTTCAGATAGCTCTCCACGGTGTTGACCTTCAACGCCAATTGTTCCGCCAGTTCCGGCGCCGTGCGGCCGGCGAGCAGGCCGACACACACTTCGGTTTCGCGGTTGGACAGGCTCAGCCCCAGTTGTTCCAGGCGCTCGTCAAAGCGCAGGCGCAAGGTTTCCAGGCCGCTGCCTTCGGCGGCCTCGGCTGGGGTCTGCGGATCAGCGGTGGCCGGTTGCAGGGCGTTGATGTGTTTTTCCACCATCGGCAGCAGCACCGGGGAAATGTCCTGCAACAGGCTGCGTTCCTGCGCGGAAAAGCGCTGCGACTCGCCGTTGCGGTACACCGAAATCACGTAGCGGTAGCCGTCCTTGCGCCGGGTCAGGTGCAGTTGCGAGGCGTCCGCGCTGGTCGTGGCCGGCGGATTCTGTAAGTGGTGGGCAGCCGCACTGTGTTCGGAAAACACCGTTTCGGCGAGCAGCGCCGGCTCTTTCAGTGGCTCCGGCTCATTGCGGCTCGACGCGCGGCTCACCGGTTCGACACGCATCTGGCGGATGTGCGTGGCGTCTACCGCCAGTTGCGTCAGGATCAGGTCATGCAGCATGCGCGGAAAGTGCCGACTGCCGGTGCTGGCGATGACCTTGCCGATGTGGGGGAACAAGTGTGAATTCATATGCGTGTCATCCCTGAGAGGCGTTAATTCAAAAACGTCTGCCGCACTGTCGACAATCTCCTTGGTCGACGAAATACCGCAGACTTGGATCCTATCCTAGTACAACGTTTGAGCGACGGTTTAATGAAGGTGTTATTAGCTAATAACCCTGACTTTGCTGGCTCCAATGTGGGAGCGAAGAGAACGTTGTCGCTGAATTGTCCTGTTCAGGTTGACGGTGAAACGCGTTTCAACCGATTTATCCCTTTTCGATGCGTCAGTAACCTGTACACAACTTGAACGCAACAACAACTTCAAAAGCTCAAAAGGGAAGCAAATCATGACCACTCCAACCTACAACCGCCTCAACAAAGACGACGCCATCGTGCTGCTGGTCGACCATCAAACCGGCCTGATTTCCCTGGTGCAGGACTTCTCGCCAAACGAGTTCAAGAACAACGTGCTGGCCCTGGCCGATCTGGCCAAGTTCTTCGAACTGCCGACCATCCTCACCACCTGCTTCGAACAAGGCCCGAACGGCCCGCTGGTCCCGGAATTGAAAGAGATGTTCCCGGACGCGCCGTACATCGCTCGTCCAGGCCAGATCAACGCCTGGGACAACGAAGACTTCGTCAAAGCGATCAAGGCTACCGGTCGCAAGCAGATCATCATTGCCGGTGTGGTCACGGATGTGTGTGTAGCGTTCCCGACCTTGTCGGCGCTGGCAGAAGGGTTTGATGTGTTTGTAGTGACCGACGCTTCCGGCACCTTCAACACCACGGTGCAACAAGCCGCATGGAGCCGCATGACTCAGGCCGGTGCGCAGATGATGAACTGGTTCTCGGTGGCGTGTGAGCTGCACCGCGACTGGCGCAACGACATTGAAGGCTTGGGCAATCTGCTGTCGCAGCGCATCCCCAACTACCGCAACCTGATGAACAGCTACTCGGCGCTCACCGCTCAGCAGAAGTAAGCCGACGCGACCGAACAAAAGCCTGCCCTGAAAGCAGGCTTTTGTCGTGTCTGCGTTTTAAAGCGCTAGCAGTGTTGCGATGACTTTACTTCAGGTTATGGTTGAAGAACGTGGTCAATTTGGCGAAGGGAATCAGGTTGACCCGGTCGTACAAGTCGACATGGCCGGATCCTGGAATGATCAGCAGCTCTTTGGGCTCGGCCGCGCGCTGGTACGCGTCTTCACTGAACTCGCGGGAGTGCGCCTGAGCACCGGCAATGAACAGCAGCGGGCGCGGGGAGATGCTCTCGATGTCATTGAACGGGTAGAAGTTCATGAACTTCACATTGCTGATCAGCGTCGGCATGGTGGTGGTCTGCGGCGAAGCACCGGCCGGGGTGACCTGGCCACGCGGGGTGCGGTAGAAATCGTAGAACTCGTCACCCACGGCGTTGCCGGTGAGTTTGAGCGGTGTGCCGCCGGTGTAGCGGACCGGGCCGCCCCAGGCTTGCGCGTTACGCTGCTGCGCCGCCTGTTCAATGATGGATTGGCGTTGCGCTGGCGTGAGCGAATGTTTGAGGCCGTTGCGGTTGGCAGCACCCATGTCGTACATGCTGACAGTGGCAATCGCCTTCAAACGTGGGTCGATCTTGGCGGCGCTGATGGCGAAGCTGCCGCTGCCGCAAATACCGATAACGCCGATACGCTCGCGATCGACCAGTGAGCGAGTGCCGAGAAAGTCCACCGCCGCGCTGAAGTCTTCGGCATAAATGTCCGGCGCAACCGACTGGCGTGGCAGGCCCTCGCTTTCGCCCCAGAAGGACAAGTCGAACGATAGCGTGACGAAGCCTTGTTCGGCCATTTTGGTCGCGTAGAGATTAGCGCTTTGCTCCTTCACTGCGCCCATTGGGTGGCCGACGATGATCGCGGCATTTTTGGACTGTGGGTCGAGGTTCTTCAGGCTGAACAGATTGCCTGCGACCTTCATCCCGTACTGGTTCTTGAAGGTGACCTTTTCCACGGTCACTTTATCGCTGGTGTAGAAGTTGTCTGCGCCGTTCGACATATCGGCTCCCATTGCTGAAAAAGTACTGAAGAGCAGCCCGAAGGCCAAGCAAAAACCTTTCACTGGAATGTCCTTGCGATTGAGGGTTTATTCGTCTGAGCCTGTGCACGAACATTCTCTCGATCAGCTCCTCAGCGCCGAAGTGCATTCCTCTGGATTGCTTGCCTGATCCACTGAATCTGGATTGTTAACGCCGCGCACATCCGCCGCGCCCGTTTGGCGCGGCGCGCAAACACGATAGGGCGGCGATGAGAGGGCAGGGACGGGATATGGATTACGCTGAGGGTTCAGTTCTGGCCTCGACCACCCCGGTTTTAGTCTGACGGCCACTGCGCTGGGTTTCCGGAACCCCGATCCCAAGCAACACAACCGCCACCGCCGCAATACCGGCCAGGGTCAGAAACGCTGCGCTGTAACCGGCCTCCTGCACAACAAATCCGGCGAGGCCGTTGCTCAGTGCCGCGCCGAGTCCAAAGGCCGTTGTCAGTGCGCCGAGGCTGATGTTGAAGTGGCCAGTGCCCTGGGTGAGGTCTTTGACCATGATCGGAAACAATGCGCCGAACAGGCCCGCGCCGACGCCGTCGAGCAACTGCACCGCGACCAGCCAATAGGCATCGTCCGACAGCGTGTAGAGCACGCCGCGCACCGGCAGGATCAGGAATCCGGCCAGTAGCAGCGGCTTGCGTCCCCACAGGTCGGCTTTCGCCCCGACCAGTAATGCCGCCGGCACCATCACCAGTTGCGCGGCCACGATGCAGGCCGAGGTCAGCGGGGTGGCCATCTGCAAATTGGCTTGCGCCAGTTTTTGGCTCACCAGTGGCAACATCGCCGCGTTGGCGAGGTGGAACAGTGCACAGCAAATGGCGAACAACAACAGCGGCCGGTTGCTCAGCAACACCGACAAACTGGAAGGCTGGCGGTGGCTAGCGTCGGCGGGGTCCAGTCCACGGGCCAGATCATGGTCGATGGCTGCTGGAGAAACGCAGGCGATGGCAATGACACTGGCCAGGGCCATGGCCGCCATCAGATAGAACACCGCCACCGGGCCGAACAGGTAAGCGAACACACCGGCGAGGAGGGCGGCGCAGGCATTGCCGGCATGATTGAAGGTTTCGTTGCGCCCGGTTCGCCGGGTGAACGCCCGTGGCCCGGTCATGCCCAGGGTAATCGCGCAAATGGCCGGGGCGAATATCGAGGCAGCCATTGCGCTCAAGGTTTGGGTCAACGCCACCCAAGTAAAAGACGTCACGAAGGGTAGCAGCAGGCAGCTTCCGGTCACCACCAGCGCGGCGATCGCAATCAACGCACGTTTGCGCCGGCTGTTGTCGACCCAGGCGCCGGCGGGTGTCTGGGTGATCAGCGCGGCGACCCCGGCGATGGTCATCACCAGACCAATGCTCGCCGGTTCCCAGTGATGCACCGCCAACAGGTAAATGGCCAGATAAGGGCCGAGGCCGTCGCGCACGTCGGCGAGGAAAAAATTCAGGCTGTCCAGTGACAGGTTATTGCGGCGATCGAGGTCAGCGGCCACGGCAGTGTCTTCAATTTTAGAGGTTTGCGGATGGATTCAACCTCAGCAATCCTAATGACCTGCGGCCTTGAATATAAGTTGCAGGCCGACGCCGTGTCGTTGCGAAACAACGCCTATCGCCTGAAAACGACGTTCCGTCACGCAGTTGCTGCGCGTTCAACGCGCTACTTGTATCCTTGCGCCGGTCGAGGACATACGACTGCTGTTATTGCCCTGGATCAGTAACGGCCGGAACGGGAAACCGGACTTTCCATAAGGTACTTTCGTGAAGCGTGATACCCACCTCGTCATCCTCTTGCTGCTGGTCATCGGCTGCTCTCTGGCGTCGCTGACCATCTGGAAAGTGCTGTCCTCTCGCGATCGCGCGCTGGAGGAAGTCAACGTGCACGGGTTGAACCTGACCCAGGCACTCGAGACCTATTCCGAAGGTATAGTCCGGCAAAGTTCGCTGCTGTTGCTCGGGCTGGTCGAACGCCTGGAAACCGAAGGCAGTGGCCCCGCGCAGATTCAGCGCTTGAGCGCGCTGATCAAACGCCAGCAACCACTGATGCCACAGCTGAGCGGTATCACCATCTATGACCGCCATGGTCATTGGCTGATGTCGTCGAACCGGCCGATTCCGGTGGGTGCCAACAGCACTGATCGGGCCTATTTCATTCATCATCGCGACGACCCGAGTCGTGAACCCTTTATCGGGCCACCCATCCGCAGTCGTTCGAATCAGGAATGGGTGATCACCGTCAGCCGCCGTTTCAATGATGATCGCGGCGAGTTTGCCGGCGTCGTGGCCGTGACCCTGGGCGTGGAAAACTTTCTGCGCCTGTTCGGCAAACTCGACATCGGCCAGGAGGGCGCCATCGGCTTGTCCTATACCGACGGCACGTTGCTGGTGCGCTATCCCTTCCGCGAGCAGGACATGGGCCGCAATTTTTCCAAGTCGCTGCTCTACGCCAAGTACCTGGTCGATCAATCGGTCGGCACCGCGTCTTATACCTCCAGCCTGGATGGCGTCGAACGCCTCTATGCCTTCCGCAAAAGTGAAAAGTTGCCGCTGATCACCACTGTCGCCATCGGCAAGCGTGAAGCGCTTACGGCGTGGCGTACGGAGGCGCTGCTGTCGGCGGTGGTGGTGGCGGGTCTGTTGGGGCTCACCGGTCTGATCGGCTGGTTCTTGATCCTCGATATCCGTCGCCGAACCCAGGTGGAAGGCGAACTGCGCATCGCTCAGCAGCAGTTGCTCGGCTCTAATCGGCAACTGGAACTGTTGGCCATGAATGATGCGCTGACCGGGCTGGCGAATCGGCGCTGCTTCGACCAGACCCTGACCACAGAGGCGCGGCGGGCAAAGCGCGACGGCTCGTCGCTGGCGTTGCTGATGATCGATATCGACTATTTCAAGCGCTTCAATGATGCGCTCGGGCACGTTGCCGGCGACGCCTGTCTGCAAGCCGTCGGTAGTGTGCTGGATGCGTGTGTGCGGCGGCCGTCGGACCTGGTGGCGCGGTATGGCGGCGAAGAGTTCGCCGTGATCATGCCCGACACCGATGTTGACGGCGCTGCGGTGGTGGCGCAGCTGATTATCGAGCGCTTGCAGCAAGCCAACATTGCCCACCCCACCAGTCCCGTGGCCCGGGTGAGCCTGAGCATCGGCATTGCCACTGCGCGTGGTCAGCACCTGGAGCCGCTGAACGCTCTGATCGAATGCGCCGATCAGGCGCTGTATCAAGCGAAGACGGCGGGGCGCAACCGGTTCATGACGTCCGCTGCGCAACCCTCATTCGACATCAATGGCCAGCAGGCCACTGACGCGTGACACCAGGGTATCGACGGCAAAGGGTTTGGTCAGCACCTGCATGCCCGGGCCGAGTTGGCCGTTGCCAATCACCGAGTTTTCCGCATACCCGGTAATGAACAAAGTCTTCAGCCTCGGCCTGATTTGCCGGCCCGCATCGGCCATCTGCCGCCCGTTCATGCCGCCTGGCAAACCGACATCGGTGATGAGCAGATCGATGTGCGCGCTGGAACGCAATACTTCCAGCCCCTCAACGCTGTCGCACGCTTCGAGCAGGTTGTAGCCGAGGTCGTTCAGCACGTCTTTGAGCAGCGTTCGAACGCTGGGTTCGTCGTCAACAATCAGGATGGTCTCGCCGGCCTTTGCCTGCAGGGTTGCCGAGTTTTGCGTGTCATCGTGATTGCACTGCGTTTCGCCGCGGTAGCGCGGCAGGTAAATGCAGATGATGGTGCCTTGTCCCACGGTCGATTGCACCCGCACTTGCCCGCCGGACTGTTTGGTGAATCCGTAGATCATCGACAGCCCGAGCCCCGTGCCCTGGCCCAGCGGTTTGGTGGTGAAAAACGGGTCGAAGGCCTTGGCCATGACTTCCGCACTCATTCCGGTACCGGTGTCTGCAACCGACAGGCACAGGTATTGCCCTTCGGGCATCTCCCTTGTGCGCGCCGATTCAGCATCCAGGGTTCGATTGGCGGTTTCGACGGTAATGCTGCCGCCATCGGGCATCGCATCGCGGGCGTTGATGCACAGGTTGAGCAGGGCGTTTTCCAGTTGACTGGCATCGACCAGCGCCGGCCACAGATCGGCGGCGGCGACCGTTCTCAGGCGAATACTCGGGCCAACGGTGCGCTGGATCAGTTCGGTCATGCCGGCAATCAGTGCGTTGACTTCAGTCGGCCGTGGATCAAGGGTCTGGCGGCGGGAGAAGGCCAACAGGCGATGGGTCAGGGCGGTGGCGCGTTTGGCCGCGTCCTGGGCGATCAGCATGTATTTGTCGATGTCGTTCAAACGACCCTGGGCGATGCGTTTTTCCATCAGCTCAAGGGAAGCACAGATTCCCGCCAGCAGGTTGTTGAAGTCATGGGCCAGACCGCCGGTGAGTTGGCCGACCGCTTCCATTTTCTGCGATTGGCGCAACTTTTCTTCGGCCTGCATCAGTTCTGCAGTGCGCGCCGAGACGCGTTGTTCCAGGGTGTCGTTGAGCGCCTTTAACGCGGCGGTGACCCGGTCGCGTTCGTCTTCGACATTGCGCCGGTCTTCGACATCGATCAGCACGCCGGGAAAGCGCAAAGGCGTGCCGTCTTCGGCGCATTCGACGCGTCCGTTGGCTTCGATCCAGGTGTATTTACCATCTTCACCGCGCACTCGATATTGGTGCGAATACGCCCCGCCGCGGGCAATGGCGTCATTGATTGCCACTGTCAGCCCCTCGCGGTCATCGGGATGCACGGTCGTCACCACTTGCTCCAGGCTCAAACCGTCGCGGCCCAGCGCAGGGTCAAGGTTGAAGACCCGGGCGAAGGCTTCGTCGACGTAGAAGCGATCGGTGGGCAAGTGCCAGTGCCAGGTGCCGATAATGGCGCCGGCGGCGAGGGCCAGTTGCACCCGTTCGATGTTTTCCCGAGCGATCGCCTCGCTGACGCGCAAGCGCTCTTGCGCGTCGCGGCGCTCGGTGACGTCGCTGAAGAAGATCGCGATCTGCCGATCGGCCGGGTCACCGACGCGAACGGCGCGCACATCGAACCAGCGTTCGAAGGTGTTGGCGTAGTTCTCGAAGTTGGCCGGCTCGCCGGTTTTGGCGACGTGGCCGTAGGTCTCGAACCAGAATTTCTCCAGGTTGGGCGCAAACTCGGTGACCCACTTGCCCCGCAGGTTGACCCCGGCCTGACGTTCGAACGCCGGGTTGGCCTCGACGAAGCAGTAATCGATGGGGTGGTCGTCGGCGTCGAATTTGACTTTGACGATGGCGAACGCGGCTTCGATGGTTTCCAGAATGGTGCTGAAGCGCTCTTCACTCTTGCGCAGTGCGGTTTCGGCACTGCGCGAACGGGTCAGGTCGAGCATGGCCCCGATCATCCGTTCGGCCTGGCCATCGGCATTGCGGATCAGATGCCCGCGATCAAGCACCTCGGCGTAGGAACCGTCCTGACAGCGGAAGCGGTACTCGGCACTCCAGGTGTCGCCTGTGCCCGCCATCGCCGCCCGAATCGAAGTCTCCACGCGCGCGCGATCCTGCTGATGGATCTGCGCAAAGCGCCAGTCACATGTCGCGTCAATGGCCTGCGGTGCATAGCCGTACGCCTGTTGCAGCGCGTCGTTCCAGACAATCCGATTGGTCGTCAGATCCCAGTCCCAGACGGCGTCGCAGGTCGCTTTGACGGCCAGGCGCAGGCGCGTGACCTCGGACTCAAGCTCCTCGCGAGTAAGCTGTTTCAGGATATCCACCCCTCATGCCTTGATTATTGGTCTGCGTTCAATAGGCGTGTTTCAAGCGAACACCCAGGTTGCTTCGTAAGCTTTGTGAGCCATTGACCCGGGGCGGCCTGTTTAAGTTGCACGCGGGCCAGCGGCGCATGCGTTTTCATAACGATTCGCCGTTATCCAGCGCATCGAGCAAGTGTTGGCCGCGTTGCCACAGTGCCTGTTGCTTATCTGGCGACATGCGATCGAGGTTTTTGTACATCATGGCCATGCGCTGATTGCTCCTTAAAAGCTCGCCGTGGCGCATCAGGAAATGCCAGTACAAGGCGTTGAACGGGCAGGCGTTGTCAGCCGTGGTTTCGCGCACCGAGTAAGCACAGTCGCGGCAGTAATCGGACATCCGGTTGATGTACTGGCCGCTGGCGCAATAGGGCTTGGAACCGAGGTAGCCACCATCGGCGTGCATGACCATGCCGAGGGTGTTGGGCAGTTCGACCCAATCGAACGCGTCCATGTAAATCGCCAGATACCATTCACAGATCTGCTTCGGCGCGATGCCGGCGAGCAGGGCGAAATTGCCGGTCACCATCAGGCGCTGGATGTGATGGGCGTAGGCGTGTTTGAGACTTTGGCCGATGGCCTGGCGCATGCAATTCATTTTGGTTGCACCGGTCCAGTAGAACTCCGGCAATGGCCGCTGGTTGGCAAATGCATTGCCCTCGGCGTACTCGGGCATGTGCAGCCAGTAAACGCCTCGGACATATTCGCGCCAGCCGATCAGTTGGCGGATGAAACCTTCGGCAGCATTCAGCGCGATGCTGCCGGACCAATAGGCCGACTCCACGTCACTGCAGAGTTGGCGCAGGTCCAGCAAGCCGATGTTCAGCGCTGCGCTGATGCGTGCGTGGAACAGAAACGGCTCATCGCTGGCCATGGCGTCCTGATAATCGCCGAACCCGGCCAGGGCGTAGTCGAGAAAGTACGCCCAGAGTGCCTGGGCATCGGCATGCGTCACCGGGTAATTGAAATCATCCAGACTGCCGTAATGACTGGCGAAACGGTCTTTTACCAAGGCGAGGACTTCGACGGTGATTGCATCGTTGCTAAAACCGGCCGGGTAGGGCGCCTTGACGGTTTTCGGCAGGGCTTTGCGATTGTCGGCGTCAAAGTTCCACGCGCCGCCGACCGGTGTGCCGTCGCCGTTGAGCAACAGGCGACTTTTGCGGCGCATCTCGCGGTAGAAGAACTCCATGCGCAACTGTTTTTTGCCCGCAGCCCAAGCGCGAAACTCATCGCGACTGCACAGGAAGCGGCCGTCCGCGTGCCAGTGGATCGGCACACCACACGCTTTGAGCGATTGCTCCAGGCGCCAGTCTCCGCATTCCGTCACGTGCAACTCGCTGGCCTGCAGCAAATCTTGCCAGCGCTTCAACTCGCCGGGCACCGAGCCGCTGTTCTGCGGGTCGTCGAGGGCCACGTAATGCACGTGGATACCCTGGTTCTCCAGCGCCTGAGCGAAGTGACGCATGGCGCTGAAAATCAGCGCGATCTTCTGTGGGTGATGGGCGACATGGGTGGCTTCTTCCATGACCTCGACCATCAGCACATGGTCTTGTTTGCCATCCAGATCGGCCAATGACGCCAGATCAAAAGAGAGCTGGTCACCCAGCACCAGGCACAGCCGACGGGTTTTGTTCATTTCACGAATTCAGGGTAAGAGCAGCAGGCTGCCGCGTGGACGTTTAAGCGTTAAGTCCAGATAGTTGTACAGATTGTAGTTTGTGTATAGGTTTTTGTGCGGTGAATTGAGTGATTCCGGGTATTGGCGAATCGTATCTCACCGAAGCCTGAATATTCAGATCTCCCCTGTGGGAGCGAGCCTGCTCGCGAAGGCGTCGTCACATTCAACATTTTGGGTGACTGACATGCCACTTTCGCGAGCAGGCTCGCTCCCACAAGGGCTTGCACTCCGACTCGGATGAACGCTCCCGATGTTTCGGGAGCGCTTGATGGCGCCAGGGAGGGTCAGCCGGAATAAACGGGGTAGTCGGTATAGCCTTCGGTGTTGCCGCCATACACCGTCGCCGGGTTCAGTGCATTCAACGGCCAGTTATTGGCAATGCGCGCCGGCAGATCCGGGTTGGCCATGAACGGACGGCCGAAAGCGACCAAATCCGCCAGCCCGGAATCGAGCAGTTGCGCGCCGGATTCTGCGGTGTAGCGCCCGGCGTAAATGATCGCGCCGCTGAAGGTCTCGCGCACGGCCTGACGAAACCTCAATGGCATCGCCGGGGCGTTGTCCCAATCGGCTTCGGCGATCGACAGATAGGCGATGCCCACGTCCTGTAGCACTTTGATCGCTTCGATGTAAGTCGTGTGCGGGTCTTCCTCGACCATGCCCAAATAGGTCCGCGCTTCATCAGTGGTGGTGAACAGCGGGGCGAAGCGCACGCCGACTTTTTCCTTGCCGATGCATTCGGCGACGCCGGCCACCACTTCGCGCAAGAAACGCAGGCGATTGTCCAGCGAGCCGCCGTACTGATCGTCGCGCAGGTTGCTGTGGGCGGAGATGAACTGGTTGACCAGATAGCCGTTGGCGCAGTGCAATTCGATGCCGTCGAAGCCGGCGTCCATGGCGTTGCGCGCGGCCTGGATATACAGCTGCACCAGTTCCTGAACTTCATCGGTGCTCAGTGCGCGCGGTGCCGACGGGGTGACCAGTTCACCGGCGCCGGGCGCGGTTTCGATAAACACGCTGACGCGGTCAGTGGCCACGGCGGAAGCTGAAACCGGGGCTGCGCCGCCGGGTTGCAACGCGGTGTGGGAGACGCGGCCGACGTGCCACAGCTGGGCGAAAATCACCCCGTCCACAGCATGAACGGCCTCAGTGACTTTGCGCCATCCGGCGATTTGTTCCGGCGTATGAATGCCCGGCGTCCACGCGTAACCCTGGCCACGGGGTTCGATCTGCGTGCCTTCGGTGACCAGCAGACCGGCGCCGGCGCGCTGTTGGTAATACTCGGCCATCAGCTCATTGGCGGTGTTGCCCGGCTGGGTGCTGCGCTGGCGGGTCAGGGGCGGCAGGACGATACGGTTTTTCAGGGTGTGGTGACCGAGTTTGGCGGGGGTGAAGAAACTGCTGTGGTTCATGGATGACCTTGTTCGTGGCTTATTAGACCAGTCGTCTATTGATTGGGCGAAAAAATAACGCCGGGCAAGACGCACCCGGCGTTTGGAAGGGTTGCGCGAGGGTTTAGCCGAGCATCTTCAGCAATTTCTCGGCGACGGCGGCGGAGCTGGCTGGATTCTGGCCAGTGACCAGTTGCCCGTCGGCGACCACATGAACCTGCCAGTCAGCGACTTTCGAGTAATGACCACCGAGGCGCTGGAACTCGTCCTCGATCAGGAACGGCACCACGTCCGTCAGGCCGACAGCGGCTTCTTCGGAATTGGTGAAACCGGTGACTTCGCGATGCTGCACCAACGGTTTGCCGTCAGCGGTGAGGACATGGCGCAATACGCCAGGCGCATGGCAGACAAAACCGTGGGGCTTGTTGGCGCGGTCGAACGCTTCGATCAACGCGATCGAGTGCTTGTCTTCGGCCAGATCCCACAGAGGGCCATGGCCACCCGGATAAAACACGGCATCGAAACCCTCAGCGCTGACGTCGGCCAGGCGACCGGTGTTGGCCAGTGCCTGTTGTGCGGCCGGGTCCTGGCGAAAGCGATCGGTCTCGGCGGTCTGCGCATCGGGTTCATCGCTTTTCGGGTCCAGCGGCGGCTGGCCACCAGCCGGCGAAACCAGGGCGATCTCGGCGCCGGCGTCTTTGAAGGCGTAGTAGGGCGCGGCGAACTCTTCCAGCCAGAAGCCGGTTTTCTTGCCAGTGTCGCCGAGTTGATCGTGGGAAGTCAGAACCATCAAGATTTTCATAGAGCACCTTGCGTAGGTCGGGTGTCTTCGATTGGGCGAAACATTCGCGCATCGGCCACACCGGTCAGAAAACGTTTGTCGGGGCGCAGCATAGATTCCAATTAGACCAGTCGTCTAGTAATTTTTTATCCGAAGGTTTTTCATCGACAGGTATGGCAAACTTCCGTTCCTCTCAAAATACGACTGGTCTATTGCCTGGTAATTCGCGCCCCATGAAACCGACCTACGACGACACCCGCCAACATTTGCTCGACACCGGCCACCGGATGATGGCCGAGAAGGGCTTCACCAGTGTCGGCCTCAACGAGATCCTGCAAACCGCCGGTGTGCCCAAGGGGTCGTTCTATCACTACTTCAAATCCAAAGAGTTATACGGCCAGGCATTGCTGGCGGATTACTTTGTCGACTACCTCGCCGACATGGAGCGGCGCCTGACGCTGCCAGGCCTGAGCGCCTACGAGCGGCTGATGGATTACTGGCAGGGCTGGCAGAATCGCTGCACCCTCGAAGGCCATGGCGATGAGTGTCTGGTGGTGAAACTCAGCGCCGAAGTCGCCGACTTGTCGGAGTCGATGCGCCTGACCTTGCGCGATGGCGCCGAGCAAGTGGTGGCGCGCATCACCCTGTGTATCGAGCAGGGTCAGGCTGAAAACAGCCTGCCCAAGGGCGATGCCCGGCATCTGGCGGAAACCCTTTATCAGCTGTGGTTGGGCGCCAGTTTGCTGAACAAGCTGCAGCGTACCGGGCAATCCCTAGATACTTCGATGGCAATGACGAAACAGCTTTTGCACGTTTGACCAAGGTTTTTTGTGCGACGCAATGGGTGACCTACCTGCCGGCACTCGGTCGGTTAAACATACGAATGGGAATAAGTTTCAATTACGGAGCGCTTGGTATACCATCCGCGGCGCTTTGCTGGCGGTTTTACCCCTCGTTCTGGCCTATTCGTAAGGTTTTCATTTCATGCGTCGTACTCTGCTTTCAATTTGCGTGCTGCAGGCGTTGTCTTCTTCCTCATGGGCCGAACAGGCCGATTCGACATCTTCAGCGTTAGAGCTGGAGGCGACCGACGTGGTCGGCACGGCGGATTACGAACGGGCCGACGGCCCGGTGCAGGGCTATCGCGCGACGCGTTCGGCCAGTGCCACCCGTACCGACACCTCAATCCATGAAACCCCGCAATCGATCAGCGTAGTGACCAAGGATGCGGTCGAAGACCTCGGCGCCACGCGTCTGCAAGACGCGCTCGATTACGCCGGCGGCGTAGGTCGGGCGAACAATTTTGGTGGGCAGGGGCTGACCACATTCACCGTGCGCGGCTTCACCACCGGCGAGTTCTACCGCAACGGTTTCCCGATCAATCGCGGCTACCCGAACATGCCCGACGCCAATACCATCGAGCGTCTGGAAGTGTTGCGCGGGCCGGCAACCATGCTCTATGGCCGTGGCGATCCCGGCGGTACCTTCAATGTCGTGTCCAAGCAGCCGTTGGCCGAGCGCACGGTCACGTTGGGCAGTCAGTTGAACGATCAAGGCATGAAGCGCGGCACTCTGGACGCGTCCGGCCCGCTGGATGAAGACGGTCGCCTGGCCTATCGACTGAACGTGGTGGGCGAGGGCGGCGATACCTTCCGCGATCACGTCGAGACCGAGCGCTACGGCATCACGCCAGTGCTGACCTGGCAGGCCAGCGATGCCACCCGGGTGATCTTCGAGGGTGATTTCATGCGCAACAATCATCCGCTGGATCGCGGTGTGACGCGTTACGCCAAGCAGATTGGCACCGCCTCGCGCGATACATTCTTCGGCGAGAAAGACGCCGGCAAATTGCACAACGACAACAACATGGCGCAACTGCGCTTCGAACATCTACTCAATGATGACTGGACGCTGGGCGGTGGTTTCCAGTGGCTCGACGGTTCGCTTGAGGGCAATGCGATCGAGGCCAACGGCATTGCCGCTGACGGTCGCACCCTGGGGCGCAACTTCAACTACCGCAAACTGGAATGGACCGACAAGGACACCCAGCTCAACCTGACCGGGCATTTCAGCACCGGTGGCCTGCAGCACACCTTGCTGACCGGCATCGAATACGAAGACTACGATTACAAGTCGATCATTCAGCGCTCCAGCGGCGCGGTCGGCGCCTACCCGATCGACATCTTCGATCCGGTGTACGGCCAGTCGCGCCCGGCATTGACCCGCACGCCGACCCACGACAAGGAAAACCTCAAGACCTACGCTGCGTTCGTGCAAGATCAGGTCGCGTTGACCGAGCGTTTGAAGGTCCTGGCCGGCGCACGTTTCGAGCGCTTCGAACACGACTATGAAACCTATGTGCCGGGCGGCAAAAACTGGCAGGCCAGTGACAACGCGGTGACCCCGCGCATCGGCGTGACCTACGACCTGACCGATACCCTGGCGATCTACGCCGACACCGCGCGCTCGTTCAAGCCCAACACCGGCGCGAGCCGCACGGGCGGAGGCTTCGCACCGGAGAAAGGCAAGTCATACGAAATGGGCATCAAGTGGGAAGCGCTGGATCATCAGTTGAGCGTGGATGCCGCGATCTATCAGATCGAAAAACGCAACGTGCTGACCACCGACCCGGTGGACTCGACCTTCAGCGTCGCCGCCGGGGAAGTGCGCAGCCGTGGTTTTGACCTGAACGTCGCCGGCAACCTGACTCCCGAATGGCGCGTGATCGGCGGCTACGCCTACGTGGATGCCGAAGTGACGAAGGACAACGTGATCCGCTCGGGCACGCGGCTGATGAACATTCCGCAAAACAGCTTCAGCCTGCTCAACGTCTACGAGTTTCAGGACGGTGCGCTCAAAGGCCTGGGCTTGGGCACCGGACTCAAGTACGTCGACGAGCGTGCTGGGCAAACCGCCAACACTGCTTTCTCGATGGACAGCTACACCGTGGTCGACCTGCTCGGCTTCTATAAGGTCAACGAGAAGGTGCGGCTCAACCTTGACCTGAAAAACCTGTTTGACCGCGATTATGAAGAGGGGGCGTTCGGTAACATCTATGCCTATCCGGGTGCGCCGAGAACGCTGCAGGTGGGGATTTCCTACACCTTGTAAGCCGAGTTCGACGCTGCAACGGCGGCCCCTCACCCCAACCCTCCCGAAACGTCGGACCGCCCGGAGGGAGAGGGTGCCGACCGAGATGTCTTGGGTTATGCATCGACCTGACAGATCGCGTCGATTACGGGTTCATCCGCAATGCTTGGCGGTCATGGATTCACAGGCGCTATTGCACGTCGGCGTTCATCGCCAATATCCCCCAATCGGTCCCCTCTCCTGACGGAGAGGGCTAGGGTGAGGGCGCCTGCTTCGGCACATGCCCGTTAGTGAGCGGGTGCTCGAGCGCAGGATGCACGCGGCGCGCGATTTCCTGCTCAACAGCACGCGGTCGGTGGGCGAGGTGGCGCGATCGTGGTCGCCAGAGATTGTCCCTTTTGAGTTGACGGATAAACGCCTTTCAGCCGATTTATCCCGTTCCTGTGCGTCAGTAATCTGTACCCAACTTGAACGCAACAACAAATCCAACATTGAAAAGGGACGCCCACCATGACCACTCCAACCTACAACCGCCTCAACAAAGACGACGCCATCGTGCTGCTGGTCGACCATCAAACCGGTCTGATTTCCCTGGTGCAGGACTTCTCGCCAAACGAGTTCAAGAACAACGTGCTGGCCCTGGCCGATCTGGCCAAGTTCTTCGAACTGCCGACCATCCTCACCACCAGTTTCGAACAAGGCCCGAACGGCCCGTTGGTGCCGGAATTGAAAGAGATGTTCCCGGACGCGCCGTACATCGCTCGTCCAGGCCAGATCAACGCCTGGGACAACGAAGACTTCGTCAAAGCGATCAAGGCTACTGGCCGCAAGCAGATCATCATTGCCGGTGTGGTCACGGATGTCTGCGTAGCGTTCCCGACCTTGTCGGCGCTGGCAGAAGGGTTTGATGTGTTTGTAGTGACCGACGCTTCCGGCACTTTCAATACCACGGTGCAACAAGCCGCATGGAGCCGCATGACTCAGGCCGGTGCGCAGATGATGAACTGGTTCTCGGTGGCGTGTGAGCTGCACCGCGACTGGCGCAACGACATTGAAGGCTTGGGCAATCTGCTGTCGCAGCGCATCCCCAACTATCGCAACCTGATGAACAGCTACTCGGCGCTGACCGCTCAGCAGAAGTAAGCCGCGTAATGCAAACGAAAAGCCTGCCCTGAAAAGCAGGCTTTTGTTTGTTGTGAAGCCAGAACCCGGATTTCAACAGCTACGCCAAGGAGCGCGTTGATCATTCAAGGGGCATTGCTCGATACGCTTTATAAAGTCGCTGGACCTCAGGATCATCCAGGCTCTTATACGTAATCCCTTCCTTGTCGAGTCCGTCCAGACCCTTTATCCCGCCAATCATTGCCGGCCATTCATCGCGACTGGAGATGTCGATGACGAAGGGGGTCAGATAATCGTCCAGATGGCCTTTGAAAGGATCTCGAATCTCGTCGGCAAGTGCTCGCAAGTAATCGTCTTTATTGGTTTTTGACCAGTCAATGGCGAACCGGGTCCGATAGCTCAATTCCATGTAGATGAGCAGGATTGTGCGGCCATTGCCATCCAGAAACGGGTGGGCGGACGCCAACTGGCCCATTACTTCGCCGGGGCGCTGACGAAAGCGTTTTTTATTTGCTGCGAGTTCAAAGGCGTATTCGACGGATCTTTTGATCAGGTCAGGACGTTCGAATATCGTGTGATGCGGATCATCTTTCGACCCTTTGAAAACTGCGAGGTGGGGGACCAGTTCATTTCTGTCTTTTCCTGCCCACGGATAAAAACCGGAGAACAGTATTTCGTGGGTCTTTAGGACAGCTTTGTAGTCGATGGGTTTTTTCTTGGCGAGATAAGCAAGGGCATCTTCGATACTGGCTTCGAAGGAGAGGTGTTCGGACTCTTTGACTTCAAGGGGGTCTTTCAGTTTGAGCGAGTTTTGAAGATAACCTTCAGTCTCGAAATCGCCGAAGGGGTCGAAAGTCATGCGCTAAGCTGCCTCTTGCAACGCCTTTTTTCTTGAAGGTAGCGTCCTTGCAGGGCCATGATTTCTGCTTTGTTCAGTACACCTTTACGCTTGAGATTGACGAGCAATTGCTCAATGCCATCCAGCTCGACAGCATCACCTGCCAGGCGAGTAATGGTCGCTGCCATGCAGCTCATGCTGTCACGCTCAGCGGTAACCTTATGCTTTTGGGCGAGTTTGCGGACTTCGCTCGCAACGCCGCCAGTGGCTGAACCCGTCATATGAACCCCTCGTTTTCTCTTTCGAAGCATAGCATGGCGCCGGCCCTGTAAATTTTCCAGCAGCGCCCGGCTGTCAGCGCGAACAAGGTCCTGTTCCGGATGATGGTGAAACGCCTTTCAACCGATTTATCCCTTGTTCAGCACTAAACCTGCGCCCACTCATCACGAAACTGCAGCAGAAAATCAACAAAAGCCCTGACCCGTTGCGGCACATACCGGCCGTGCGGGTACAGCAAGGTGTAAGGTCGCGAGCGCCCGGCGTACGGCTGGAGCACTTCGACGAGGCTGCCATCGGCCAGCTCTTTTTCAACGATGAATTTGTAGGTCTGAAAGACCCCGGCGCCATGCTTGGCCAGGGTCACGCCACCGAGCACATCATCGGAGCAGGAGTAGCCGCCGTCGGAAATCACTTCACGATCCTGGCCGTTTTCCTGGAACAGCCAGGAGATCCGCCGCCCGCTGCTGGGCAGCTCAAACTGAATGCATTCGTGTTGCCGCAGATCTTCCAGCGTCTTTGGTGTTCCCGCCTGTTTCAGGTACTCGGGGGAGGCGACCACCACCAGTTTTGCATCCTCCAACAGACGCGCGACCATGGTCGAGTCCGGTTGGGCGCGGACACGGATTGCCAGATCGTAACCTTCGCCGACGAAGTCGATATTGCGGTTGCCCAAGTGGATGTCGACAGTCACGTCGGGGTAGAGCGCGCGGAATCTCGGTAGCAGCGGCAGGATGCGGTGATGCCCGTAAGTGGTGGGGAGGCTGATGCGCAACTGACCGGACGGTGACGTCTGTGCGCCCATGATCTCTTGTTGTGCTTCGACCAGTTGGGTCAGGGCCTGGCTGCACTGCAGGAAAAAGTTCCTGCCGGCCTCGGTCAAGCGAATGCTACGGGTGGTGCGGGCAAACAGGCGTGAACCCAAGCGCTTTTCGAGACGAAGAATCGAGCGGCTCACGGCGGCGGGTGTAACCCCTGCGAGTTGGGCGGCGGCAGTGAAACTGCCCGCTTCAGCGGCGAGGCAAAAGAGTTCGATACTGCCTAATTGCAAATCATCAAAGTGGCGCTTCATGTGAGTACACCGGGAATCAACTGACGGTCCATTCTCAGGCTTATCTCATGAAGCGACACCGCCGGTACATACCGGCGGCGCAGCAGGGTGGTATCAATGGCCAGCGCTTTGACCACCGTCGACATGGAGGATTTCGCCAGTGACGAAGTTCGCGCTATCCAGGTAGAGAATCGCTTGCACGATGTCATCGATCTCACCCATATGGCCGACCGGGTGCAGGCTGCCGAGGGCGGCGTGCGTCTCTTCTCCGTGCATCGGTGTTTTGATGATGCCGGGCGATACCGCGTTGACCCGAATACCGCGTTTGGCGTACTCGATGGCGAGGGATTTGGTCGCCGCGTTGATGCCACCCTTGGTCAGCGACGCGAGCACTGACGGTACGCCGTCAATTGCGTGATCAACCAGACTGGTGGTAACGCTGACGATGTGGCCGCTGGCGTTTTTCTCCATTTCGGTAATCGCCAGTTGCGAGATATGGAAGAAGCCGCTCATGTTGGTGGCAACGACTTGGGCGTAGTCTTCCTTGCTGTATTCGGTGAAAGGCTTGGCGACGAATATCCCGGCGTTGTTCACCAGCGTGTCGATACGTCCGAAACGTGCGACGGCTTCGCGGATCACGCGCTCGGCGGTCTGCGGGTCGGCGATGTCACCGGCGACGGCGAGAATATCCGGGTCAGTAGACGGTTTGATCGAGCGGGACGTCGCGACAACCTGATAGCCGCGCTCGCGGAAACCCTTGACCAGGCCTGCGCCAATGCCTTGCGAGGCACCGGTAATCACAACAACTTTGTTGGACGTGCTCATGATGTTTCCTCATGCAATCTGGATGGTTGAAAAAGCGGATTTCGCGGGTCAGGCGTGAGCCGGGAGCTGCGCTGCCTGACGTAATGCTTGCTCGTAATAAGCAATGGACTGGGAACCGGGGATGACCTGTCTGTCATCGATCACCATGGCCGGAACCGAATCGATGCCGCGTTGCTGATAAAACCGTTCAAGTTCGCGTACGGCCTGGCTGAACTCAGCGTTGGCCAGAACCTCTTGCGCACGCGGACCATCGAGCCCGACGGCTTCTGCCAGCATCACCAGCGTGGCGTGGTCATTCGGGTTCTTGCCGTCCGTGAAGTAGGCCTTGAGCAAGGCTTGCTTCAGCTCACGCTGACGTCCTTGTGTGGCGGCCCAGAACAGCAATCGATGAGCATCGAAGGTGTTGTGGAAATGGCTGCGTTTTTCCAGGTCGAAATGAAAGCCGATCTGCTCACCGCGCTCGATAATCATCGCGTTGCGGTCCGCCACTTGCTCGGCAGTGCGCCCGTATTTGCGCATCATGTGCTCGATGGCGTTTTCACCTGCGGCGGGCATGTCGGGATTCAGCTCGAACGGTTTGTAGGTCAACTCCACGTCGACTTCGCCCGCCAGATTCTCGATCGCTTGCTCCAGAGCGGTGGCGCCCAATGCGCACCAAGGGCAAACGACATCTGAGACGAAATCGATTTTCACGGCCCGGCTCATGACTGCGAGTCCGCCAACTGCTGGCGATACTCGGTGGTGGTGATGCCGGCATAACCCCAGTTATCGGTGTCGACTTCTTCGATCACGATGTGGGTGAGTTTCGGATCCTTGTGCAGAACCCGCTCCATCGTTTCGGTGATTTCCTTGATGACCTGGGCTTTCTGCTCGCGGGTCACGCCGTCACGGGTGATACGTACGCTGATGAAAGGCATTTCGGGTATCTCCAGTCGCTGGCCCGTCGGAGTGATGGGCGGCTGTTGGAGAGAACTTTAAGAGGCAGGCGGGAATTGATAAATGGGGCTTGAGGTACATCATTTGTGATGTGGTGTATCAAATGCGGGCGTGAGGACCCAGGTGATCCTCGCGCGAAACGCTGGCGCTCAGGCCAGCAGTTCGTTAATCCAGCGCGCTTGTCGGTTGATGTCCTGCAGCTTTTGCTCAGGCAGATTGTGCTGCACGCGGGCGAGGTGGCTCAGGGTCTTTTGCTTATGACGGAGTTTGTGCTGCCACTTGATCAGGAATGCGGGGCTGCGGGTCTGCAGGTGCAAAGGGCCGAAGTACAGCTCCTTGTCGGTATAGCTCACCGGTTCGGCGCGTTCGGCGACGATGATTTCGTAGTCGAAGCGGTTTTCCCGCAGCACTTCTTCACTGAGGATGCGGTAGCCGTTGTCCATCAGCCACTGGCGCAACGGCTGTTCGCCGCCGTTGGGTTGCAGGATCAGACGTTCCTCGCCGCTCAGGTGAGCCTTGCCGCTGTCGAGGATGTCGCGGATGGTTTCGCCGCCCATGCCGCAGACGCTGATGGCGGTGATGCCGTCGCAGGCTTTGATCGCCGCCAGACCATCAGCCAGGCGTACGCTGATGTGTTGCTGCAGATCGTTTTCGCGCACAGTGCGTGCGGCCGCGTGGAACGGCGTCGATGCGACTTCACCCGCCACGGCCGAGGTGATCAGACCACGACGCATCAGCGCCACCGGCAGATAGCCGTGATCCGAGCCGATATCCGCCAGCCGGGCACCGGCGGGCACGTGAGCGGCCACGCGTTCAAGACGCATGGACAATGTCTGTTCGTTCAACGGCAACCCCTGTTCAGCACAATCCTGCGGCCCGATGGCAGGAAAAAGGGGTGCGACTCTGGCGAGCAACGCCGGGCCTGTCAAATTCCGGCGACGGAATTGAATAGCCGATTGGCACACTTGGCTGCCAATCGGCCGTTTGCGCTTAGCCCGCCAACGTTGCGTTGTCGATCACGAAGCGGTATTTCACATCGCCCTTGAGCATGCGTTCGTAGGCATCGTTGATCTGGTCGGCGCGGATCAGTTCGATGTCGGAGACGATGCCGTGCTCGGCGCAGAAGTCGAGCATCTCCTGGGTTTCAGGGATGCCGCCGATCATCGAACCGGCAATCGTGCGGCGCTTCATGATCAGGTTGAACACGTTCGGCGACGGGTGCGAGGTGGCCGGCGCACCGACCAGCGTCAACGCACCATCACGCTTGAGCAGTACGAGGAACTCATCGAGATCGTGTGGCGCGGCGACGGTGTTGAGGATCAGGTCGAAACTCTTGGTGTGGGCGGCCATTTCTTCGGCATTGCGCGACACCACCACTTCATCGGCACCCAACGCTTTGGCCGCTTCGCGTTTGGATTCGGAGGTGGTGAACGCCACAACGTGGGCGCCCAGGGCGTGGGCCAGTTTGATGCCCATGTGGCCGAGGCCGCCGATGCCGACCACACCGACTTTTTTGCCCGGGCCAGCGTTCCAGTGGCGCAGCGGCGAGTAGGTGGTGATGCCGGCACACAGCAGCGGTGCGACGGCGGCCAGTTGCGCCTCGGGATGACGGATGCGCAGGACGTAGCGTTCATGCACGACAATGTTTTGCGAGTAGCCGCCCAGCGTCCAGCCCGGTGCATCCGGCGTCGGGAAGTTGTAGGTGCCGATCATGCCGTCGCAATAGTTTTCCAGACCGCTTTCGCAGTCATCGCAATGTTTGCAGCTGTCGACGATGCAACCGACACCGACCAGATCACCGACCTTGTAGTCCGCAACATGCGCGCCGACCGCCGAAACGCGACCGACAATTTCGTGCCCCGGGACACACGGGAATTGCGTACCGGCCCACTCGGCGCGCACCTGGTGCAGGTCGGAATGGCAGATGCCACAGAACGCGATGTCGATCTGCACATCATGGGCGGCCGGCGCGCGGCGGTTGATCTGCATCGGCTCAAGGGGTTTGTCGCCCGCGTGGGCACCGTAGGCTTGAACAAGCATGGAAACATCCTCAATCGGTTTGTCGTAAGGCATTGTTTCTTTTCCAGCGCTGCGGGCACTAGTGCATTCCTGTGCAATCCTTGCCTGATCCTGTGTGTTGTTGTGACATTGCGCGGACAGACGTTCTTGGCGTTTGCAGGTAATCTCCCGGTTCACTGACGACAACAAAATCAAAACAGGAGTCATTGATGCAACCAATCCGTCTCGGTCTGGTGGGCTACGGCAAGATCGCCCAGGATCAACACGTGCCGGCGATCAACGCCAATCCCGCTTTCCACTTGGTCTCCGTCGCCACCCAAGGCAAACCCTGCGCGGGCGTGGAGAATTTCCGGTCCTTGAGCGAGTTGCTGGAGAACGGTCCGCCGGTGGATGCGATTGCCTTCTGCACGCCGCCGCAAGGTCGTTTTGCGCTGGTGCAGCAAGCGCTGGCCGCCGGCAAGCACGTACTGGTAGAAAAACCGCCGTGCGCCACCTTGGGCGAAGCGTTGGCGCTGGTCGATCAGGCTGCTGCGCAGGGCGTCAGCGCCTTGTTTGCCTGGCACTCCCGCTACGCACCCGGTATCGAAGCCGCCCGCGACTGGCTCGCCTCGCGCACCCTGCAAAGCGTGCAGATCGACTGGAAAGAAGACGTGCGCAAGTGGCACCCCGGGCAGACCTGGATCTGGCAACCCGGCGGCCTCGGCGTGTTCGATCCGGGCATCAATGCCTTGTCGATCGTCACTCATTTGCTGCCGCTGCCGCTGTTTGTCGAATCCGCGGAACTGCGCGTGCCAAGCAACTGCCAGTCGCCAATTGCCGCGTCGATCCAAATGTCCGACCCGCACCGCCTCGATGTGCGCGCCGAGTTTGATTTTGACCATGGGCATGATGAGCTGTGGAGTATCGAGGTGCGTTGCGCTGAAGGCGTGTTGCGCCTGGATAACGGCGGCGCGCTATTGAGCATCGATGGCGTGCGCCAGAGTGTTTCGGAGGAGGGCGAGTACGCGGCGGTGTATCGGCATTTTCAGCAGTTGATTGGCGACAAGGCCAGTGATCTGGATGTGCAGCCGTTGCGTTTGGTGGCGGACAGTTTCTTTGTGGGGAGTCGGGTGTTGGTTGAGGCGTTTTACGACTAGTGCACCTTCAGCGTTCACCGCTACACACAACGAAAAAAGCCTGCCCTGAAAAGCAGGCTTTTCGTTTGTGGCGTGACCGTCAATGCGACGAAACATACTCCGAGGCTGTGGTCGGCAATGGCAGTGCATACGTTGCCTTCATCCATTCAATCTCTGCCTGTGGCGTCCTGCCGAAGAAGCGTTTGAACTCGCGACTGAATTGCGAAGCACTTTCATAGCCAACGTTGAAGGCGGCTGCCGAGGCACTCATGGCCTGGCGCAACATCAACAGGCGCGCCTGATGCAAACGCGTCGACTTCAAATACTGCATAGGTGAGGTGTCGGTCACGCTGCGAAAATGCAGATGGAAGCTCGGCACGCTCATGCTCGCTTCATGGGCCAGTTGCTCGATGTCGAGTCGCTGCTGATAACAGCTGTGGATCTTGCGGATTGCGCGAGTCACTTTGCCGAAATGTCCTTGTCGGTTGAGCGCTGCGCGCATGGAGCCACCTTGCTCGCCGGTCAGGATGCGGTAATAGATTTCCCGCAGCAGGGACGGCCCGAGGATTTGTGCTTCGCCGGCAACGCTCATCGCTTCCAGAAAACGCAAGGTCGTTGCCCGCAGTGAAGCGTCCATCGGTGAGGCATACATGCCTTTGGGCTGGGCATCGCTTGGGCCATGCAAGTCATCCACTTGCAGCATCAACTCGCTGGCCAACTGGAAATCGAGGTGCATGTAGATCGCGAGCATTGGCTCGGTCTCAGTGGCATCGGTCTCCATGGTGAAAGGGATCGGCACCGAGACTACCAGATAGTGCTGGGCGTCATAGACATAGGTATCCTCTCCCAGATAGCCGCGTTTGCGGCCTTGGCAGAGAATCACGATGCCAGGGTCATACAGCACCGGGGTGCGCGTCAGGGGGCGATTCGAACGCAGGAACCGCACGCTTTTTAGGGCGCTGAGATTGTAGCCCTCGATCGGTGCGAGGGCTTTCATGAGCTGCACCATGCGCGCTGTGCCTGCATCGACCTGCGTCATCACATCCTCTCTCAATGATCGGTGGACCGGCTCAGCGCTTCCCATTGGTCAATCTCGCTGGCTGCATTTTTCAGTTTGTCACGGACCAGACGCAAGGCGTCACTGCCCAATAGCAAATGGGTCGGTGGTGTCGGGCTGGCGATTATCTGCAGCATCGCTTGGGCAGCCTTTTGCGGGTCGCCGAGTTGCTTGCCGCTTTTCTCTTCGCGGGCTTTGCGGATCGGATTGAAACTGGCGTCATAGTCGGCAATGCTGCGCGCGGTGCGTTGCATCGAACGGCCCGCCCAATCCGTGCGGAACGAACCCGGTGCGACGGCAGTGACGAAGATGTTAAACGGCTGCAGCTCCTTGCTCAGGGTATCGGAGATCCCTTCGAGCGCAAATTTGCTACCGCAGTAGTAAGCGATGCCCGGCATGGTAATGGTGCCACCCATGGAGGTGATATTGAGGATGTGCCCCGCACGACGCTGGCGAAAGAAGGGCAGAAACGCTTTGATCACCGCCACCGCGCCGAACACGTTGACGTCGAATTGACGGCGCATGTCTTGCAGCGGTGATTCTTCGAAAATGCCTTCGTGGCCATATCCGGCGTTGTTGACCAAAACGTCGACGGGACCGTGAGTGGCTTCGACCTGCGTAACGACGCTGTCGATCCGCTCGAAATCAGTAACGTCCAGCACCACCCCGTAAGCGTTGTCCGGGGACAGTGCCTGGAAGTTTTCCAGGTCGGTTTCATTGCGCACAGTGCCGATGACACGGTGGCCGTTGGCAATAGCTTCTTTGGCCAGCGCATGGCCGAAACCGCTGCTGACGCCGGTGATGAACAGGGTTTTAGCGTGAGTCATGTCAAGCTCCCATTGGGTCAGGTCTGAGTCCATGGTAGCGATCAGCAAACGGGGCACCTATGCCGGTTTATCTTCGAGCATTGCCTATTCCTATCGGGCTGAACGTCTACGACGGACGCCATTAAACAGAAAAAGACTGCCATGACGGACGCGCCTCGATACGAGCTCAAGAGTGACAGGACCGGTCCCCGAAGATAGTAACGGCGTGCTCGTTTCAGCTCGTGCGTGCGAGACACCGGCTTCACATTCTTTCGTGGCTGGTCGACAATGCGCGCTCTGTTCCGGGGTAGTTCAGCGGTGGAACACTCGGCTCTTAACCGGGTGGGCGCTGGTTCGAATCCAGCCCCCGGACCCATTACACTGTAGGGTCACAAGGAAGTATGTCCAGGGACGACGGTGAGTTCGGCGAGCACGATGGCGTGAATGCCGGTTATGCGGTATTCCAGCTCTCACGAGCGTTGACCGCTACACAGCGCGACGCTGACCCGCAGGCACGCAACCGAGTCGAGCGCTGGCAGCGGGTGGTCGAACACCTGATGCAGGGCAGCGCTCAATACGGTTCACGCGTGCCTTTCGCCGATTTGCCTAAATGGGTCACGCTGGAAGTGGCGACGGGTGGATTTGCCACCGGGCAACTTCTGGCCGGTGGCGCTCTGACTGCCTATGAGCGTCACTTGGCCGCGTCGATCCCCGGTATTCGCGCTGGTCATGAACGGTTCGATCTCAATATCTGGCATCTATCGGATGTGGGCGTCGCAACGCTGCAAGAGCGTTTGGCGAACGGAACCTATCAGATTGACGTTTCGGAGGAAGCCGCACTGCTGACAGTGTCATGGCTTTTGCGGCATCAGCGTACTGACGAGGCGCGAACGCTGATCGAGCAGATCTCGCCTTTCTTCGATCGCCTGCGTTTCTTCCCGACTGCCGTTGACGAGTCGCCGATTTCCACGGCGGAGGTGCATGTTTTTGATAGCGCCAGTGTCAGGCAGCGGCTGAACCGGCAATTGGCTCAACCGCTTCTGGCCGTCCAAAAGCATGTGGTTGAAAATCGTCTGCCTCTCTACGACGCTGCAGTCTCACTGTTTCTTTTGACCTGTCAGGATGGCTGGCCTTGCAGACATTTTCCTGAAGGCTGGTTCGAACGCGCAGCGGCACTCGGCGCGCAGATCGCTCGGACCTGTAGCGCTGAACACCGCAGCAACGGTCCCTTCAAGACCCGGGCGGCGGAACTGTTTGCGTTGCTCGGTCAGTGTTTGCGCGATCAAGCATCATTGACGGGCCGCCAGGTCGGTCGCATCCGGCGCATTGTTGATGACTTTGTGGCCAAACACGGGCATCCCGAGTCCGCTGCACATTCCCTTAAACGAGCAGAGCAGCGCCAACATGTGGCGGCCCCCGGGCATCATTTGATCGCGCGGGCTGTCTCGGCGCGTCTGGCAAATTACCCGGGTTCGGACGGCGTTAGTGACTTTTCGCAGCTGCTTGAACCGATCACCGATGAGGAGGCGAAGCGTCACCGTCTGACCCTTGGGGCGATGATTCCGCCTGCGGTTCGCTGCCGCCTCGAGCGTTGCCGCAAGGGGACCATTGCCGAGTTGATTGATCATGGCTTGATCTCATCCGCCGATACCGTGGCGCAAGTTCTGCCTGCAATGACAGCGCAAATCTGTAGCAGCGTATACCGGGACGGGATGCTGCAGTCGTTGGCGGGTGCAACGTATCGCGCCTTCCGTCGTCGGCGCTCGTTGCTGCTGCTTAACCTGCAAAGTCAGGTCAAAATTGCCGAGCTGCCGTGGGTCGCGGCTTTAGAGGGTGAGCGTGAGGCGAGTGCTATTTCCGCCACGGGTGCCAGGCAGGCGTTGGTCGAGGCCTCTGCAATGACCCTGTCGGCGTTTCCGCAGGCCATTCTTCCGAACAAGCTACTGCAGGAGTTTGTTTCACTGGCTGAAACGGCGAAGCTGGATCTTCCTTTCGTCGATGAGGTGGCGGCTGACATTTTCATGGGCGCGTTCTCCAACAAGTTCGCGAGAGCGGCCAGGCAATCGGCCAGATTTATGGCCGGGACGCTTTACGCTCGTTATTACGACATTGATACGGATGGCCTGGCAGGCCTTCCCGATCAGCGCCGATCACGGCGCAGAAGCAACAGCCGTGATGCATTGGCAACGCTGTGCGCGCAGCGTGCAAACGCCTCCTTTGGCACGTGGCGGCCAGCGGTCAACGGCACGATACTCGAACAGCAGCAGATTCTGACGACGCAAAACCTCGCGCTCCTGTTCGGCGAATTGAACCTGAAAACACTGCTGCATCATCGTTTGAGCGCGCTGGCGCTGGCGTGCTTCGAGTGGATTTGCAAGCGGCAACAAATGCACATCACGCATTACCATGCGCGTCTGGTGATGTTGAAGAACACGGCGTATGCGTGGCGTCAGATGATGTTTTACCTGTCGATGCTGGATGGCGAGCTGTTGCGTGCTGCACTCGACAGCCTCGAGTCGCATTTTGCAGCGCAATCCAGCGAATTCCGCGAAAGGTTTCTGCCTGCCATGATTGGCTTGCGTGTTACCGCTGCCGGGCATCGGCTGACCTTGAGTCGCCAGAAAGATGAGGGCGCGAGGGTTTTTCTGGGATGGACCATTGAGCGGCACTGGTTAATGCCTTTGTAACGCCTGCCGATCTGCCAGTTCGCGGCCACCAGCCTGCGCCGGAAAGCAGGCTTGTGGGTCAGGAACTTCCTTTCAGAAACGATCGAGCCTGTAATGTTCGTTGAGTGGTAGCCGGCAGGCCTCTTTTGCAGTCGCAGGCAAAGCCATCCGCACCACCATCTCCGCCGTCACCGCCGCCTGCGTCAGCCCCAGATGCTGATGTCCAAAAGCAAGCAACACCTTGCCCCCACAGACCTGATCAATCACCGGCAACGAATCCGGCAACGACGGTCGAAAGCCCATCCATGGCGTCGCTGCTTCAGCATTCAGATCCTTGCGGAACAAGCCCTGACTCAACCGGTGCAATTGCCACGCGCGCTCCATGCTCGGTGGTTTTTCCAGTCCGGCGAATTCAACCGTGCCGGCCAGGCGCAAGCCTTCGGACATCGGCGTTATGATGAATTTGCGCTCCAGCGAGGTCACGGGGAAGGGCAGTCGGTCGTGTTCCTGCGGCAGCATCAGGTGATAACCGCGCTCGGTGTCCAGCGGTACTTTTTTTCCGGTGAGGGCGGCGGTGAGTTTCGCCGAATGTGCGCCGCAGGCGATCAGTACGCGACTTGCAGTCAGACCGCCATTGCCGGTGGTCAGCGTAACCCCGTGTTCCTGAACGTAGCCGCCCTGAACCTGCTGCAGGACAAAACTCACACCACTGGCCTTGGCTGCTTCGACCAGTTCGCACACCACGCGATACGGATCAATGAAGTGCCCGGTGCGCGGGAAGAACAAGCCGCCCTGAATCTGTTCGCTGAGTGACGGCGCGGTTTCGCGGATGGCGCCGGCCTGCCAGTAATCGACCGGCACCTGTTGCTGATGCAGGCGTGCCTGTAATGCCTGGATCGCCTGACGCGATTCGGGACGTTCGAACACCAGCAACGAGCCGTCGATCTTCAGTAATTCCGGCCGCTGGATATCGGCGAGTAAACGCTGCCAAGCCTCCAGACTGCTTTCATTGAGCGCACGCAAGCCTGCCACGGTGTTCTGAAAAGGCACCGGACGCAGATTCAGCAACAACCGCGTAAACCAGGGCAAGGCACGGGGCAGGTATTTCCAGTCCAGCCGCAATGGCCCCATCGGGTCCATCAGCATGGCCGGCAGGCGCTTGAGGATGGACGCGTCGGCAATCGGAAACACCTGCTCGGTCGCCAGATGCCCGGCGTTGCCGAACGAGGCGCCGTGGCCGGGTTGCTGCTGATCGATCACGACCACGCGCAACCCTTGGCGAGCCAGACGCAGTGCGCAGGCGACGCCGATGATGCCGGCGCCGACCACGGCGACGTCGTGGGAGCCGTTATTCGCCATGGTGCTGCGCTTCCCTTTGGCCATCGAGCAGACGCCGCAATTGCAGCGGATTGGCCTGTTTCAGTGCGGCAGGCAACAAGCTGTCCGGGAAGTCCTGATAGCACACCGGGCGCAGGAAACGCAGGATCGCCGCGGTCCCCACGGAGGTCGTGCGCGCGTCGGAGGTGGCCGGGAACGGTCCGCCATGCACCATCGCGTCACACACCTCGACCCCGGTGGGCCAGCCGTTGACCAGCAAGCGCCCGGCCTTGCGTTCCAGCGTCGGCAACAGTGCGCGGGCCTGTTCCAGGTCTTGCTCATCCAGCTGTAACGTGGCGGTCAACTGGCCTTCCAGGTGTTCGGTGACCTGGCGGATTTCAGCCTCACTGTTGCATTGCACGATCAGCGCTGCCGCACCGAACGCTTCCGCTTGCAGGCGCTGATCGGTGAGAAAGTCAGCAGCCTCGGTCACGAATACATGAGCCTGACATTGGTTCGGGCCGGTGCTGGCCTGCCCGATGCCAGTGATGCGCGCAGCGGCATTCTCGGCCAGCGCATTTACGGCAGATTCGTAAGCACTGAAGATGCCCGGTGTCAGCATGGTCTGCGCCGGACTGCGTTGAATGATATCGGCGGTGGCCCCAATGAACTTGTCCAGCGCCGGTCCTTTCAAGGCAATCACCAAGCCCGGATTAGTGCAGAACTGGCCCGCGCCCAATGTCAGCGAAGCCACAAACCCTTCGGCCAACGCAAGCGTGCGATTGTCCAGCGCCGCCGGGAACAGCAGCACCGGATTGATCGAACTCATTTCCGCGTACACCGGAATCGGCTCGGGCCGCGCTTGCGCCGCTTGCATCAGCGCCAGACCACCGCTACGCGAGCCGGTGAAGCCCACTGCTTTAATCCGTGGATCCGTGACCAGCGCAATGCCCACTTCGCGGCCGGAACCGTACAGCAACGAGAACACGCCTTCCGGCAAACCACAGGTTTTTACCGCCCGAGCGACCGCGCGGCCGACCAGTTCGCTGGTGCCGGGATGGGCACTGTGCGCCTTGACGATCACCGGGCAACCGGCGGCCAGTGCCGATGCGGTGTCACCGCCGGCCACGGAGAACGCCAACGGGAAGTTGCTCGCGCCAAACACCGTGACCGGTCCCAGCGCAATCTGCCGTTGACGCAGATCCGCACGCGGCAGCGGTTGACGTTGCGGTTGCGCGCTATCGACGCGCACATCCAGCCATTCACCAGCGCGCACCGTGCGGGCGAACATTCTCAATTGCTGGCAAGTACGCCCGCGTTCACCCAGCAGTCGAGGCCGCGGCAGTCCGGTTTCCGCGTGGGCCCGGTCAATCAGTTCATCGCCGAGGCTTTCAATCTCCTCGGCGATACTTTCCAGAAATTCGGCGCGGACACTCAGGGTTGTCTCGCGATAAACATCGAACGCTGCCCAGGCCAGCGCGCAGGCCTGTTCGACATGCTCGGCCGCCCCACCGGCGTACGCCGGTTCCAGCGTTTCATTCGTGGCCGGATTGATCCCGCGAATGGCGCTGCGATTGCCGGCAATCGTGTGTTGCCCGATCAGCATGTGGCCCGTCAAAGTCATTGTGTCTTCCTGATAAAAAGAGGGAGGCCTGCCGCGAATCACAAGGTTTCGCGGCAGGTGAAGGGGTCGTGATCAGGCGAAGTTCTGTTCCGCCGACCAGTTCTCGTACCAATGACGGAACAGCGAATACTGCTTCTCGGCATAACGACGCTGCGAGTCGCTCAACGCGTCGGTTTCATTGAAGTGCAGGGTGTATTCCTTGTCGCCGTTGAGCACCATCAGGTGTTTGTAATACAGCACCAGATCGCAGCCTTCATCGAACGATGACAACACGGCCAGCGCCGATTCCAGTTCCCGCGCCTGACGCCGGGCCTTGGCATCACCCTTGGCCGCTTGCTTGCTCAGCGCGACCAGTTGCAGCACCTCGCGGGGCAGGGCGTTGCCGATGCCGGTGATGGCGCCGGTGGCGTTGCAGTTGACGAAACCGTGCACCACTTGCGTGTCGACGCCGACCATCAAGGTCACGTCATCGTCCTTGGAGGTGATGTTTTCGGCGGCGTATCGCAGGTCGGCGCCACCGCCGAATTCCTTGAAGCCGATCAGGTTCGGGTACTCGCGGCGCAGTTCAAAGAACAGATCGGCGCGGGTGGCGAAGCCGTAGTAAGGGCTGTTGTAGATCACTGCCGGCAGGTTTGGCGCGGCTTGCAGAATCGCGGCGAAATGGGCTTTTTGCGCCGTGACCGAAGCGCCACGGGACAGTACACGGGGAATTACCATCAAACCCTGCGCGCCAACTTTCGCCGCGTGGGCCGCATGGGCAACCGCTTCGCGGGAGTTCACCGCGCCAGTGCCCACGATCGTCGGAATGCCTGCCGCGACCAGGCGCGCCACGCCTTCCTGACGCTCGGCCTCGGTCAGCAGCGGCCAGTCACCCATCGAGCCGCAATAGACCACGGCGCTCATGCCGATATCGATCAGTTCGCGACCCTTGGCCACCAAGGCATCGAAGTCCGGTTGGCGGTGGGCGGTGCACGGGGTCATCAGGGCCGGCATGCAACCGGTGAAGATGTTGTCGCTCATTGTTTTAACTCCTTGGCACATCGTTCAAATTGAGGTGAAAAATCAGCGTGGCGGTTCAGATGCCCCACGCGAACGGGTCTGCTTCGTCGATCAGCAACGTGCTGTCGGCGGTCATGTAGGCGCGGCCGGTGATGTACGGGCGGATGCGTTCGCCTTGCCATTCGAAGCGACCTTCGAACTGGCTGCCGGTGATGCTCGCCTGCACCCAGGTCGAGCCGGGTTGCAGCTTGTCGTCGGCGGCCAGACAGGCGAGTTTGGCGCTGGTGCCGGTGCCGCACGGGGAGCGGTCGTAGGCTTTGCCGGGGCACATGACGAAGTTGCGGCTGTCGGCAACAGCGTCGTCTGCGAACAGTTCGATGTGATCGATTACCGCGCCGTCCTCGCCGTAAATGCCTTGGTCTTCGAGGGCCTTGAGCATGGCCCAGGTGTACGCCGTGAGGTGTTCGACGTTGTCCATCGTCAGCGTCTGGCCGTGTTCGGAAACGAGGAAGAACCAGTTGCCGCCGTAGGCGATGTCGCCCAATACGCGGCCGAATCCCGGCACATCCACCGGCACCTGCTTGCGATGGCGATAGGCGGGCACGTTGCCCAGGGTCACCGAGCCGTCGTCATGCAACGTGGCGCTGACCGGGCCGACGGGGGTGTCGATCTTGTGGATGCCCGGTTCGATTTTTCCCAGGTACTGCAACGAACTGATCAGGCCGATGGTGCCGTGACCGCACATGCCGAGGTAGCCGGCGTTGTTGAAGAAAATAACCCCGCAAGTGGCGTCCGCCGAGACCGCCTCGCAATACAGGGCGCCGACCAGTACATCGTTGCCGCGCGGTTCCAGCAGGCAGGCGCGGCGCCATTGATCATGCTGAGTGCGCAGCGCGTCGCGTTTTTCCACCATGCTGTTGCCGGGCAGATCGGGGAAGCCTGTCATCACCAGACGCGTGGGCTCACCGCCGGTGTGGGAATCAATCACGTGTACTCGTTTCATGAACATGTCCCCTTGGATGATTTCAGTAGGCGCCGGCAGGGCGCGCCGATACGGTCGAGGCGGGGGCAGCGATTTCGCTTTCTTCATCGTCCTCTTCCAGACGCAGCAGATGCGCCGGTACACCGGTCGCCGCGCCCCAGTAGTAAATGCCGGTGGCACAAGCGGCGACGACAAGGGTGTCGAACGGATGAGCGAGGATGCCCAGGCCACCGAAGGTGCCGAGTTTCGACAGCACGATGGTCACTGCGTAGAAGGCGATCAGCCACGCCGAGGAGCGCACCTGGCGCGCCAGATTCAGGTGGGCGGTCGGCACAAAACGACCGCACAGCAGGTACACCACGAACATCAGGATCTGCAGGCCGAGCAGCCACGACACGGTGCTCCAGCCCGACCAGTAGACGATCAGCGCGGCGATGATGAACGACACCGGCCCGAGCACGCCCATGCACTTGACCCTGAATGGCCGCGGCATGTCTGGCGCATTGCGGCGCAGTGCTGCGACAGACACGGGCGCCACGGCGTAGCTCAACACCAGCGCGGCGGAGACGACGTTGATCAGCGCTTCCCACGACGGGAACGGCAAGGTCCAGAACACCGACAGGGCGAAGGTCAGCCACAGCGCCGGGCGCGGGATGCCGGACTTTTCATCGATGTGGGTAAAGACCTTGAAGAAGGTCCCGGTCTGCGCCCAGCCGTAGATCACCCGCGGGGTGGCGTTCATGTAGATGTTGCCGCAGCCGCTTGGGGAGATCACCGCGTCGGCGACCACCAGATACGCCAGCCAGCCCACGCCCAGCGCCAGCGCGATGTCGCGATACGGCAGAGCAAATTCCTTGCTGATACCGGCCCAGCCGTTGGCGAGCATTTCCGTCGGAATGCTGCCGAGAAAGGCCATTTGCAGCAGCACGTAAATCAGTGTCGACAGCAGCACCGAGAGGATCAACGCAATGGGAATAGTGCGCTGCGGATTCTTCACTTCACTGGCCACCGAGATGATCGGCGTCAGGCCCAGATAGGCGAAGATGATGCCGCCCGCCGACACGGCCATTTCCACGCCGGACAGACCGAACGGGGCGAAGCCTTGCACCTCGAAGTTGGCCGGTTTGAAGAAGGTGAACAGCACGCCGATCACCAGCAACGGCACGATGAACTTGAACACGCTGACCAGATTGTTCGCCTTGGCGAAGGTCTTCACGCTGCGGTAGTTGAGCAGGAAGAACACGCAGAGCAGACCGAACTGCACCAGCCAACCGAGAATCGTCGGATCACCGGTGCCGGCCTTGGTCAGGCCGGGAAACCATGCCGCTGCGTATTGGCGCGAGGCAACCACTTCGATCGCCACCAGACTGGAAAACGCAATCAGGGTGATGAAGCCCATCAGGTAGCCGAGCAGCGGCCCGTGGGAGTACACCGGGTAACGCACCACGCCGCCGGCGCGCGGTAATGCGGCGCCCAGTTCGCAGTAAACGATGCCCAGCAACAACACGGCGAAGCCGCCCAGCAGCCAGGAAAAAATCCCCGCCGGCCCGGCAATCGCGGACACATGACTGGCCGCGAACAACCAGCCGGAACCGAAGATCGCCCCCAGCCCGATAAATGTGAGGTCAATCAGTGAAAGCTGTTTTTTGAACTTGCCTTGGCCTGACATGGCATCGCCTTCTTGTGAGTTATTGGATAGGCAGTTGTGTCACTGGGACGGCCAGACTTTGAACTCATTGACCTCGCGGCGATTGATGCTTTTTGCCGGGTTCGATGACGAAATCGGCACAATGGCACCTATGAATCATGGCCCTCGACACGTCGTGAACGATGCTGCAATCTTCAGTGCAAACGGCGCATGGCGGGCACTTGGTCTGTCCACGTTACGAGGGGAATCTTTGATGCAGCAGGCGTTTTCGATCCTGGCTCAAGGCGTGGATGGCCAGCGTCCGCAGACACTGGAGGAGCTGTTGGCCGGCGCGGCGCTGTTGTTGCCGATGCTCGATGTGATCCCCAACGCGGCGATTTTCATCAAGGATGTGCAGGCCCGTTACGTACTCGCCAACCGCACGCTGGTGCAGCGCTGTGGCTTGAAGGATTTGCGTCCGTTATTGGGCAAGACCAGCGCGCAAGTATTCCCGGCGCAACTCGGGCCGGGCTATACGGAGCAGGATCGCAAGGTGCTGGAGGAGGGCTTTGTACTGGAGGATCAGCTCGAGCTGCATCTGTATGGCAGCCGCGAACCGGGCTGGTGCTTGACGCACAAGCAGCCACTGTACAACCGCGACGGGATGATTATTGGTCTGGCGGGGATTTCGGTGGACCTGCAATCGGCCAGCGAAACCCATCCGGCATTTGAGCGGCTGGCGGCTGTCGATGAGCATATTCGCGCCAACTTCAATCGCCGCGTCACCCTCGGTGAACTGACCCGCATCGCCGGTATTTCCGTGGCGCAACTGGAGCGTTACTGCAAACGGGTGTTCCACCTGACGCCACGGCAGATGATCCAGAAAGTACGCCTCGAACACGCGCATCGATTGCTGCACACCGACTTGCCGATAACCGACGTGGCGCTGCAATGCGGCTACACCGATCACAGCGCGTTTACCCGCCAGTTCAAAGCGTCTACCGGGTTTACCCCGCGCGAGTATCGGCAGGCCACTTCACCCTGATAGTGGCCATTGAATGTGTTGTTAAGCCAGGACAGTCAGCCAAGCCGAAAGCAGCAGCAACAATGCCAGTGCCGCGTTCATTCGCTTGAACGCTTTCGGCGAACCCATCAACCGCGCGCTGCCCACACCCAGCAATGCCCAGAACGTCATGCACGGCAGCGACACCAGCAGAAACGCCAGTGACAACACCAGCAAGCGCAGGGTCTTGTCGCCACCGCCGACAAACACGCTGACCACTGCCACCGCCATCATCCACACCTTCGGATTGACCAGTTGCAGCAGGGCGGCGCCGAGCACGCTGAAACCTTCTTCCTGCGTATCCGTAGGGTCCAGCGATGGCGGCGTGCTGCGAAAGATCTGCCACGCCAGCCAGCTCAACCAGAGCACACCGCCCCAGGCCATGGCTTGCTGCACGCGCGGGTAGCGCAGCAGGGTCTCGCCGGCACCGAGGCCGACCACCAACACAATCAGCGCCGCCGCCGCGCAGGCGCCAAAAATGATCGGCAGCGTGGCAAGCAAGCCTTGGCGCGAACTGTGGCTCAACACCAGAATATTGGTCGGCCCCGGCGTGATCGAGGCAACGAATGCAAACAGCAGAAAGGGCAATAATGACGCCATGTTCCGGATTCCCTGAAATGAAAACAGGCATCCATGATCGCCAGTCGACGTGCGTCAGTCTGGAAGGTTTGAGCAGCGCTTGCGGTAGTCGGCGGGGGTGAGTTGGTAGGCGCGGCGGAACCAGCGACCCAGGTGACTCTGATCGGCGAAACCAAGCACACTCGCCACCTGCGCCGGCGTCTCCCCCCGGGCCAGCAACTGCCGCGCCTTGGCCAGGCGCAACTGGATCAGGTAGGCGTGCGGCGCCAGGCCAAAGGCTGACTTGAACGCTCGGCTCAGACGGAAACGGTCCACCCCGCAGACCCGTGCCAGGTCATCGAGGCCGATATCTTCATAGGTATGCGCATGCAGATAATCCCGCGCCAGTTGCGCCACCAACGGCAGGCGCGGATCGAAAACCTGGCGCTTGCGCCAGTCGAGATGGCGCGTGAGCGAGCTCAGCAACCCGTCGACGGCGGTCTGCCGGACGATGCGCAGATCACCCTCATGCAACGCATGGAAAGCGTGACTGATCGCTGTGGCCAGACGCGGGTCCTGACTCAGCGTGTCGGCAAAACCGGGCTGGCTGTCGGACGGTGCGTCTTCGAACAGCGCGTGCATTTCACGCTCCAGCCAGTGCGGATCGAGGTAGAGCATCGAGTAGGTAAAACCTTCCTCGGTTGGCGCCAGGCCATCGTGGATTTCCCCCGGCTCCAGCAGGAACACGTTGCCCGGCGTACTGCGATGGCGCACACGGCGACAATTGAATTGCTGCACACCTTGCTCGGTAACGCCGACGAGGAAACTGTCATGCCAGTGCGGATCGTAGGCATGTCCCTGAAAATGAGCACGAATCGATTCAATCCCGGTGTCGACATCCTGGGACAGCTCGATCCAGTTGCGTTTATCCACGAAGGCTCCAGAGTTCGCCATTGAAGGTGCGGCCCCATAAAATACCGCGCAATGATCATCGACGTTTAGAAGATTTGTGCAGGTGAGGGGGCTAGACTCTGCAGGTCATGACCCCTTTGTCGGCAGGTGAAACACGATGCTCAACCGATGCTCGCTCTGGGGCATGCTTACCTTGATCGGCCTCAGCCTGACGCTTGTCGCAGGCTGCTCCAGCCGAAAACACTATCCGCCGTCGGGTGTTGGCGATGCCTGCTATGCCAAAGCCTTGCCGACGGTGGGCGAGGGCGGTCTGGCGTGGGGCTCCAGTTTGAACATGGCCCGGCAGAAGTCGATGAACAACTGTATTCGTTATGCCGGGCGCTCCGGTGGCACGCCGGACACCTGTCAGGTGGTGTTGGCCAAGTGCCGATAGCTTTCTGTTGACATGGTTGCTTAAGGCAAATATATAGTTGCCTTAAGCAATTATCCGGGTATCTGCCATGTCCAGCAGCCATCTTCTCGCGCAAGCCGACGTCGTGCGCGGCTTCAATCGCTTCTACACCCATCAGATCGGCGTATTGCAGGAGCATCTGCTGCAAAGCGATTACTCGCTGACCGAGCTGCGGATCCTTTATGAGCTGGCCTCGCGTGGCGACCTGACCAGCGCTGATCTGCGCCAGATGCTGGGGCTGGATGCCGGCTACATGAGCCGGATTATCAGTGGTTTCGAGAAGCGCGGCCTGATCCAGAAAGTCCCGTCGCCCACGGACGCCCGCGCTGCGCAATTGCACCTTACCGACCTGGGCCGCGAAATCCTGATCCCGCTGGAAAAGGCCTCCCGCGAACAGATCGTCGCCATGCTCGAGCGATTGCCTGAACCGCAGCAGAAGCAACTGAGTGGCGCCATGACGCTGATCCAGACGCTGTTGGAAGGCAATAAGGACTCGACTTACGTGTTACGCGATCCGCAGCCCGGCGACATGGGCACGGTGATGCAACAGCAAGCCGCACTGTATACCCGCGAATACGGCTGGAATTCGCAGTTCGAGGCGTTGGTGGCGGAGGTGGTCGCCAAGTACCTGCGCGATTACGATCCCACCTGTGAGCGCTGCTGGATTGCGGAAAAGGACGGCAAGGTCATCGGCTCCGTGTTCATCGTCCGCCAGGACGCCACCACCGCCAAACTGCGCATGCTCTACGTCGACGCCAGCGCGCGGGGCCTGGGTATTGGCAGTCGTCTGGTCGAGGAGTGCCTGCGCTTTGCCCGGCAGATTGGCTACAAGCACATGACCTTGTGGACGACAAGCAACCTGACGGCTGCGCGCAAGATTTATCAGAAGGCCGGGTTTGAGTTGGTGGAGGAGGAAGCGATTCACAGCTTTGGCAAGGATTTGGTGAGTCAGACGTGGGCGCGGGCGTTGTGATCTTTTCCGTACCCGCCTGAGTCAGCGGTAACCGTTGATTTCCAGGCGAAAAAAAACCGCCTTTGCGGGGCGGTTCTTTTGCAAACCTCGGTTTGCGGTCGAGGTTTGATGCTTCACTAGCCGAACTGACGTGTGAGGATAGTATGAGCCTTGGTGCCACCTTGCAACGGTAATCTGGTCTTTTGAACGATTTTTTCCAGGCTTGTTTATTTCAGATAAACAGACAGAAATAACGTTTTACAAAAGCGAGAATTCTCTCTGCGTGAGACCCATTAATTGAAGGTTATGATGTCGGCGCTCAGGTGTTGGCTCTGCGGTGAGGTCTGGCTGGAAACTTAACGGTTTCATTCCCTCTGACACGGTTTTGCACCCGTGCCGGGATGATTGGCTCAGAGGGTTTTCAACCGGCCGCCTCACTAGCCGAACTGACATTTAGGCTGAAGGCAAGCATGGTCCGGTAAGCTTGCCGGAGGTTTGGCCCCCAGCCCTGGAGGCCAAAACGTATGAAGCTGTTGCTGCGTACGCTGAGCCTTGTATGGAGATTGTTTAAAGCATTTCGCTTTTACGAGTTCCTGCGAGACCATTTTGACGACCTGAAGTAACGGCCGTTGAGGTGGGAGAAGCCCGTTTCAGTTTCGACTGGAACGGGCTTTTTTTGTTCTTTAAAGGCTGTCAAAAGTAGGATTTTTATATATTTGATTTCTTGGTTGCGTAGGCCATTTCTTCGGCGAGTGTAGGCATAGTTTAAAGCCCTCACTCCAACGTTCTTCTGGAGGCAGAGGGGCTGACCGAGGTGATCTTAAACGCTACGCCGACCTGAACGATTTTTGCTGAATCCATAATCAACACGCTTTTTCAGGTCGATGTCTAACGCAGGACGACGCGGTCGGCTCCCTCTCCCTCGGGAGAGGGCTGGGGAGAGGGGAAATCAGGCCTAAGGTAATGCGAAAAAGATATTGGCTACGCTTTTTTAAGATCGTTTAGTTTTGTCTCAACGACGAATCAACACGCATCAAACCGATAGACCCCGATTGCCATGACGGCGCACGCTGAATCGATCACAGGTTCTTCAGGTTTGATTCACACGGGAGTGAATCATGCCGCATACCCTCGACATCACCACATTGCCGACGCTGGATCTGTCGCTGTTCGAAGGCACGGCGCAGCAGCGGTACGAATTTCTTGAAAACCTGCGCCACGCCGCCCGCGATGTAGGGTTCTTCTACCTCACCGGTCACGGTATCGACAGCGACTTGCTCAAGCAGGTACAGGCCCACGCCCGACAGTTCTTCGCTTTGCCCGACAGCGACAAAACCGCCGTCGGCATGATCAACTCACCGCACTTTCGCGGGTACAACCGTGCCGCTTCGGAGATCACCCGTGGCCAGCCCGATCTGCGTGAACAGTTCGATCTGGGCGCCGAGCGCGAGGCGCTGCCCTTGCAGGCGGACAGCCCGTTTTGGGCGCGGCTGCAAGGCCCCAATCAATGGCCGGCGGCACTGCCGGAACTGAAACCCTTGCTGCTTGAATGGCAGGAGGCGATGACGCGGATGTCGTTGCGCCTGCTACGTGCCTTCGCGCAGGCACTGTCGCTACGCGCCGATGCGTTTGATCAGCTCTACGGCGACAAACCCAACGAACACATCAAACTGATGCGCTATCCCGGTCAGGCGAGCGAGTCGAGCCATCAGGGTGTCGGCGCGCACAAGGACTCCGGTTTCCTCAGCTTCCTGCTGCAAGACCAGCAGGCGGGTCTGCAGGTCGAGATCGAAGCGGGGCGCTGGATCGACGCGTTGCCGCGTGAAAACACCCTGGTGGTGAATATCGGCGAACTGCTCGAACTGGCCAGCAACGGTTATTTGCGTGCCACGGTGCACCGGGTGGTGTCGCCGCCCGAAGGCAGTGAACGCCTGTCTGTCGCGTTCTTCCTCGGCGCGCAACTGGATGCCGTGGTGCCGCTGTATCCGCTGCCCACCGCACTGTTGCGCGAGGCGCGCGGGCCGGCGAGTGATCCGCTCAATCCACTGTTTCGCGATGTCGGCTGGAACTACCTCAAGGGCCGTTTGCGCTCGCATCCCGATGTCGCCCAGCGCTTCTACGCCGATGCGCTGCTGCCGCCACCGCCGGCTCGTCAATCCGCCTGACTCATCACTCGCTCAAGGACTCCGCACATGATCAAGAAAGCAGGTTTGACCCTGGCCGTGCTCGGCGCGCTGGTGACTTCATTCGGTGTGCAGGCGCTGGAACCGTTGCGCGTCGCCGCCGATCCGGTGCCCCACGCGCAGATTCTCGCGTACATCCAGAAAATCGATCCGCAACTCAATCTCAAAGTCATCGAGATCCCTAACGGGGTGAACTCCAACGAGCTGTTGGTGCACGGTGATGTCGACGCCAATTACTTCCAGCACCTGCCGTACCTGAAATCCCAGGAACAGGCGCTTGGCGAAAAACTCGCGGTGGCGGCCACGGTGCATATCGAACCCTTGGGCATCTACTCGCACCGGCACAAAAGCTTCGCCGACGTGCCGGTAAAAGGCACCGTCGCCGTGCCCAACAACGTCACCAACCTGAGCCGCGCGCTGTACCTGTTGCAGGACAATGGCCTGATCAAGCTCAAGCCCGGCTTCAACGACCCGGCAGCGGATCAGGCGACGCCCAAGGACATCGCCGAAAACCCGAAACAGCTGAAGATCCTGGAGATCGAATCGCCGCAGATTCCGCGCTCGCTGGACGACGTCGATCTGGCCGTGATCAACGGCAACTACGCGCTCGACGCCGGGCTGGTGCCGGCCAAGGATGCCTTGGGCCTGGAGAAGGCCGAGCACAATCCCTACGCGAACATTCTGGTGACCACGCCCAGGCTCGAAAACGATCCGCGCATCGCGCAACTGGCCAAGGACCTGACCTCGCCACAAGTGGCCAAGTACATCACCGAGCACTTTGCCGGTTCGGTGATTCCAGTGGCGGGCGACAAGCCATGATCGCCGTCGAGCAGTTGAGCAAGACTTATCCTTCGGCCGCGCAACCGGCACTCGATCAAGTCTCGCTGAGCATTCCCGACGGCGCGGTCTACGGGATTCTCGGGCGCAGCGGCGCGGGCAAGTCGACGCTGCTGCGCTGCCTCAACCTGCTCGAACGTCCAGACAGCGGACGGATCCTGCTGGATGGCGTCGACCTGACGACGCTGTCGGTCAGCGACCTGCGCCGCCAGCGTCAGCGCATCGGCATGATCTTCCAGGGCTTCAACCTGCTGCATTCGCGCACGGTGTTCGACAACATCGCGGTGCCGCTGGAGATCGCCAAGGTGGGCAAACCTTGGCGCCATGTGCGCGTTCGCGAACTGCTGGAACTGGTCGGTTTGAGTGACAAAGCGCAAGCCTTTCCCTCGCAGTTGTCCGGTGGCCAGAAACAGCGCGTCGGCATCGCTCGCGCCCTCGCCGCAGAACCGGCGTACCTGCTTTCGGACGAGGCCACCAGTGCGCTCGACCCGGAAACCACCGAATCGATCCTGCAATTGCTGCGCGACATCAATCGGCAACTCGGCGTGACCATCGTGTTGATCACCCATGAACTGGAGGTGGTCAAGGCGATCTGCGATCACGCCGCGTTCATGGCCAATGGGCGTTTGGTCGAGGCCGGTCCAGTGCCACGGTTGCTGGCCGATCCGCAATCGCAATTGGGTGCCTCGCTGCGACCGACTTGTGGCTTGCCGCTGGGTCACGCTGCGCCGGGTCTGAGTTTTCTCAAGCAATATGGCGTAAGGGCGGCGCACTCATGAACCGCACGGTCAATTGGGATGAAATCCTGCAACTGGTGTTCAACGCCACCGGTGAAACCTTGTACATGGTTCTGCTCGCAGGGCTGTTCACGCTGCTGATCGGTTTGCCGCTGGGCGTGTTGCTGTTTATCAGTCGCCGCGACGGACTGCTGCCGATGCCACGCTTCAATGCTGCTCTGGGTGGCGTGGTCAACCTTGGCCGCTCACTGCCCTTCGTGGTGATGCTGATCGCCCTGATCCCGCTGACGCGGCTGGTGGTCGGCACGACGCTGGGCAGCACCGCCGCGGTAGTGCCGATCACCATTGGCGCGTTTCCGTTCTTCGCCCGCATCGTCGAAAACGCTTTGGACGAAGTCGACAAGGGCCGCATCGAAGCGATCCTCGCCATGGGCGGTGACATCGGCCATGTGATCTTCAAAGTGTTGTTGCCCGAAGCGCTGCCGGCCTTGCTGGCCGGGATCACGTTGACGTTGGTGATGCTGATTGGGTTTTCCTCGATGGCCGGCGTGATCGGCGGCGGTGGGCTGGGTGATCTGGCGATCCGGTATGGCTATCAGCGTTTCAACAATGAAGTGATGGTTGCCACGGTGGTGGTGTTGGTGATCCTCGTTCAGGGCGTGCAAAGCCTGGGCGATCGATGGGTTCGTTCGCTGGCGCATCGCCGCTAAGGAATTGTATGAGTGTGCCGGTTGCCGTCGTACGCGAACCGCTGATTCGTGTACGTGAGCTAAGCAAAGTATTTGGCGCGAGCCGGGCGCTGAACGCGGTCAGCCTGGACATCTTTCCCGCCGAGGTAGTGGCGCTGCTTGGTGCCAATGGCGCCGGCAAGTCGACCCTGGTGAAGATTCTGGCGGGCAGCCAGACCGCCGACGCGGGCGAGATCTGGCTGGAGGGCGCGCCGCGTCAATTCACTTCGCCGCTGTCGGCGCGGCGCTTCGGTATCGTTGCGGTGCACCAGCAGATCAACGAGGGCATTGCGCCGGGTTTGAGCGTCGCGGAAAACCTCCTGCTCGATGAACTGTGCAAACCGGATGCGGACTTCTGGCTCAATCGCCAACGCCTGTTGGCACGCGCCGCGAGTATTGCCGCCGGGCTGGGTTTGACCTTGCCGCTGGAGCAGCCGATCGAACTTCTCGGCCAGGCTGAACGGCAGTTGGTGGTGCTCGCCCGGGCATTGGCGTTGCAGCCGCGTCTGTTGATTCTGGATGAGCCGACGGCAGCGCTCTCCGATGCCGAGGCGCAGCGCTTGTTTGCCTTGATCGACACATTGCGCCATCGCGGCGTGGCGATCCTGTACATCTCCCATCGACTCTCCGACCTGCAACGGGTGGCCGATCGCGCCATCGTGCTGCGGGATGGCCAGTTCGCGGGCGAGTTCACGGCGCGGCAATTGCCAGGAGCGGTGGGCGCCATGCTCGGGCAGGCACTGGCCGAGCATGTCTATCAGCCGCGCGTGGCCGGGCGCGAGGTGTTGAAACTCAACGCCATGCAAATTCTGTCGCGTTCTGCCGCGTTCGATCTGACCCTGCACGAAAACGAAGTGGTGGTGCTGACCGGGCTGTTGGGCGCCGGTAAAAGTGAAATCGCCGAGGTGCTGTTCGGCCTGCGTAAAGCGCTGTCGGGCCGCGTGCAACTGGATGGTGTTGCGTGGCACGCAAACTCACCGCGCCAGGCCATTCAAAGCGGGGTTTTCTTCGCCGCCGAAGACCGCGCCAGTCAGTCACTGGTGCCGGACTTTTCCCTGCGCCGGACCTTGACCTTGCCGTTTCTCGAACGCTTCAGCCGTGGCGGTTTTATCCGCAACCGCGCCGAAGCCGCGGCGGTCGAGGCACAGGTGGCGGCGCTGGGGATCAAGACTGCCGGCATCGATGTGCCGATGACTGCACTGTCGGGCGGTAATCAACAGAAAGTCTTGCTTGGTCGCTGGCTGCTCGGCGAAGGCCGGGTATTGATCCTCGATGAACCTTTTCAAGGCGTCGACGTGCGCGCCCGCCGCGACATCGGCCAACTGCTGCGCGACAGCGCCAAGGGCCGGGCGACGCTGGTGATTTGCGCCGACGTCGATGAAGCCCTGGAAATTGCCGACCGAATCCTGCTGGTGCGCGATTATGCGGTGGTCGCCGAGTACCCGCGTGCCGGCCTTAATCGCGCTGATCTGGTGGCCGCGTTGGCCGGCAACGACGTGACCGAACATTCCCTTCAAGCCACGCCAAGGAGCAGAGCGAGTGCCTGATTCAAGTTCACTGTTATCGACCGAGCCGGCGCGCACTGAGCGATTGCTGCACGGGTTGATCCGCTACGGCCTGCTGTGGTTGATGGCGCTGATCGTGGTGTTTTTCAGCGTGGCGGAACCAGCATTCCTGCGCGTCGGCAACCTCTTCAGCATCCTGCAATCGGTATCAATCGTCGCGCTGCTGGCGCTGGGTGTCACGCTGACCATGGCCGTCGGCGGCCTCGATCTGTCGATTGGCGCGGTGGCGGCGATGAGCCTGATGATCGCCAGTTACGTGATGGTCGTGCTCGGCTGGGGCGCGGTGCCAGCGGTGTTGATCAGTCTGGCGGGCGGCGCGTTGGTCGGCCTGCTCAACGGCTGGCTGATCGTCAAACTGCGGGTGCCGGACATTCTCGCGACGCTGGGCAGCATGTTCCTGGTGATCGGCGTGCAACTGATTCCCACTGGCGGACGTTCGATTGCAGTGGGCATGACCTTGCCCAGTGGTGAGGAAACCGACGGTACGTTCAGTGCTGCGTTTCTCGCACTGGGGCGCGGGCGATTGTGGGAGGTAGTGCCGATTCCGGTGTTGATCACGAGCGTGGTGGCGATCGCGGTGTGGTTATTTCTCGAACGCACGCGCATTGGTCGTTTGTTCTATGCCATTGGCGGCAACGAGCAAGCGGCGCGACTGGCCGGTGCGCCGGTGCAGCGCTTCAAGTTGTTGGCTTACGTGCTCTCGGCATTGCTGGCGTCGCTGGGCGGCTTGTTGCTGGCGGCGCGCCTGGGTCGTGGCGACGTCAGCTCGGGCAATGGCCTGGTGCTGGATGCCCTCGGCGCCGCGTTGATCGGTTTTGCCGTGCTTGGCGCGAAGAAGCCTAACGCATTCGGCACGCTGGTCGGCGCGCTGCTGGTGGCGGCGCTGCTCAATGGTCTGACCATGCTTAACGCGCCTTACTACGCGCAGGATTTCGTCAAGGGACTGGTGTTGGTGCTGGCCCTGATGTTCACGTTCGGCCTCGCGCATCGGGCGCGTTGAGCCGCTTCATTCAAGGAAGTTGTATGCACGGTTCAATCAAGCAATTTGCCCGTCATTGCCTCGCCGGCGCGTTGCTCTCGGCCGTGGCGCTGAGCGCTCAGGCCAAAGCCTTGCCCGGCGCACCGGCGCCGTTCGACAAAGGTCAGGTACAGATTGCATTGGTCGGTTATTTGTTCTCCGGGGACTTCCCCGAGGCGTACTTGCGTGGCGTGGAACAACAGACCGAAGCGCTCGGTGCCAACCTGCGGGTATTCGATGCCCGGCAGCAAGCGGCGAGTCAGGGCGAGATGATCGATCAGGCGATCGATTTGGGTGTGGACGGCATCATCGTTCAGCTCGGCCTGGCCGAAACCCTGAAAGCGCCGATCGACCGGGCGATTGCCAAAGGCATCAAAGTCGTCGCTTTCGATGTTGATCTGAACACGCCGCAAGTGACCCAGGTCGAGCAGGATCACCATGCGCTGGCGCGTCTGGCGCTGGATCAAGCCGTCAAGGACAACGGCACAAAGTTCGATGCCGGCTATGTGTATATCAGCGGCTTTACGCCGATGGAGCGCCGCGACGAAATCTGGAGTCAGGTGAAGAAGGCCAATCCGGGGATCGTCGAGAAGGCGCGCTTCGGCACGTTGAATCCGCCGATCGCCAACTCGGTGGCGGATCAGGCCAGCGCCGTACTTCGCGCCAACCCGGGCATCAGCGTGATTTTTGCCCCGTTCGATGAGTTCGCCAAAGGCGCGAAAATCGCCGTGGACGAGGCAGGGCTGACGAGCAAGGTGAAGATCTACAGCGCCGATATTTCTACCGCTGATATTCAGATCATGAAAGAGCCGGACAGCGCCTGGGCGGCGACGGCGGCGGTCAACCCGCAAGTGGCCGGGGCGATCAGCGTGCGCAGTCTGGCGATGTTGATTGCCGGGGAAAATCCGGGGCATCAGGTGCTGGTACCGCCGACGCTGATTACCCGTCAGCAGTTGCTGGATCTGGATGTGAAGAACGTTCGAGATCTGGCGCAGAAGCTCCCGAGCTTCGGTGATACCGCGAATGTCGCGCGGGCTTCGTGGATTCCAGTGGCCAACTAGAACATTTGTCACGACATCGCCCATGTGGGAGCGAGCCTGCTCGCGAAGAGGTCTGATCAGTTGATATCTCTGTTGATTGACCCACCGCTTTCGCGCGCAGGCTCGCTCCCACAGGGGTAACGCGTAGTTGCGCAAACTGAGGAAGTTCTGGAGCTTACATGCACAACAAAGCTGACCGCTTACGCAAAAGCCGTTCCCCGAAATCCGATCCGGCGCTTGGCAATCGACTGCCTCCAGGCCAAGTGCTGACGGAGCGATTCCCAATCCTCCACGAAGGCGAAGTACCGGAATACGACCTCGTCAACTGGTCGCTGCGCCTGTTCGGTAAGCTCGCGCGGCCGATCGAATTGCGTTACGCCGATCTGCAGGCTCTGCCGCAACGGCAACTTCGCTGCGATATTCATTGCGTGACACGCTGGTCGAAATTCGACACCGAATGGAGCGGGGTGCATCTGCAGGATTTGTTGCAGGCGCTCGATATCCAACCGACATCGGCTTTCGTCATGGCCCATGCCGACCACGATTACCAGACTAACTTGCGACTGGATGATCTGTTGCACTCCGACACTCTGCTGGCCACCCACTACGCCGGCCAGCCGTTGAGCGCGCAACATGGCTGGCCGCTACGGCTGGTGGCGGCGGGGCGGTATTTCTGGAAGAGTGCCAAGTGGCTGCGCGGGCTGGAATTTGTTGAACAGGAACAGCCGGGTTTCTGGGAGCAGAACGGCTTTCACCTGCACGCTGATCCGTTTGCCGAGCAGCGATTCAGTGGGGATGAACTGGATATCGCTGAGGATGTCTGGCTGGAAAAAGAGTTCGATTAAGACTCCAGGACGCAGCCTGTTGAAACATTGGAATACGATCAACCTGTGGGAGCGAGCCTGCTCGCGAAGGGGCCGGGCCAGTTGCCTTTTTGGTGACTGATCCACCGCTTTCGCGAGCAGGCTCGCTCCCACAGGGTGATGTATTCCGCACCTTGCTTAGTTGTAGATTAGTTGGTTCAGGTGTTGGCTCAGCAACACTTCTGTTGAACTAAGAACAACTTTTTAGAGCGATCTAACCTAAGCGTTATTGGTTCTTTTACGCCCCGCAGCTGCTCGTCTAGCATCGAGTTTCAAGGGGAAACGACTCACGCTGGGGAAACTGCAACTCACCGTAAAAAGCCTTCACTGCCTTCCAGAAATTTAAAACTACAGCAGACATTGCCGCGCATTGATTGCCAAACTTTATTGTTGGCAACGGCCGGGTATTAACTGCGATTCAAGGAGCTGTTATATGCATTACCGTTCCCGTTCATTACTGGCGGCTGCCGTCGTGTCCGCCATCTGGCAACTTCCGGCCAGCGCCGAAGAAACCTCCGCCAGCGCCGACAGCGAATCCCGACTTGGCACCGTACTGGTTACCGGTACTCGCGGTACTTCGCGCACGGTGCTGGATTCGCCAGTGCCGGTCGACGTACTCACCGCCGAAGACCTCAAGTCCGCTGGCGCCGCTGACGGTGAATTGGGCGCGGCGTTGCAGACGCTATTGCCATCCTTCAGCCTGCCGCGCCAATCCAACTCCGGTGGCGCCGACCATGTGCGCGCGGCGCAACTGCGCGGCATGAGTCCCGATCAGGTGCTGGTGCTGGTCAACGGCAAGCGTCGCCATACGTCAGCGGTGGTCAACGACTCTTCGAAGATCGGTCGCGGTACCGCTCCCGTGGATTTCAACTCGATCCCGCTCAGCGCGATCAAACGCATCGAAGTGCTGCGTGACGGCGCCGGTGCGCAGTACGGTTCAGACGCGATTGCCGGGGTCATCAACATCATCCTCGATGACGCCCCCGAGGGCGGCGAAGTGTCGACCGGTTATGGCGCCTATTACACCCATCAAGACGCCATCGACAAGACCACCACCGACGGCCAGAACAGCGTGACCACCGCGAAGATCGGCACGCGCCTGGGCGAGGAGGGCGGGTTTATCCGTGGCGGCACCGAATACAAGGATCGCAACCCGACCAACCGCGCCGGTTTCGACGGTTTTGCCGATACTCCCGGCCAGCGCAACTATGTAATGGGCGACGGCGTCGCGCGTGACGTTAACCTTTGGTTCAACAGTGAGCTGCCGCTGGCGGGCGGCAAGGCCTACAGCTTCGGCACCTACAACCAGCGCCACACCACCGGCGCCGAGTTCTATCGCTACCCGTACGAACAACCGCAGTTCTACCCCAACGGCTATTTGCCGCAATCGCTCGGCGACAACAAGGACGTCTCCGCCACCGCCGGTTTCAAAGGCCTGATCGGTGACGAGTGGGACTTCGACAGCAGCGTCACTCACGGTCGCAACCGCTTCGATGGCTCGACCCGGCGCACGCTTAACGTCAGCCTCGGCGAAGACTCGCCAACCCAGTTCGATACCGGCGATTACGAGTTGCGCCAGACCACCAGCAACCTCGATTTCAGCCGTGAACTGCGCCTCGGCGAGCGCTCGTTCGTACTGGCGGTCGGCGGCGAATACCGTTACGAAAACTACCTGACCTACGCCGGTGATCAGGCCTCTTACATCGGCTCCGGGGCAGACGGCGCCAACGGCCTGCGCCCGAGCGAAGAGTCGGATCTGGATCGCAACGTGTTCGGCACTTATGCCGAGTTGTCCGGCGATCTCACCGATCGCTTGTTCGTCGATGCCGCCACGCGTTGGGAGCATTACGACGACGCCGGCAGCAAACTCACCGGCAAACTCAGCGGTCGCTACAAACTCACCGAACAATGGGCCTTGCGTGGCGCGGTGTCGAACAACTTCCGCGCGCCGTCGCTGGCCCAGAGCGGTTTCCAGAACACCACCAGCAACTTCGGCGATGGGGGCACGCTGACCGATATTCGTGTGCTCTCGGTCAACGACCCGATCGCCCGCGCACTGGGCGCCGAGAAGCTTGATCCGGAAACCTCGAAGAACTTCAGCCTCGGCCTGACCTTCCAGTTGAACGAACGCTTCGACGCGTCGCTGGACGTGTTCCGCATCGACGTCAAAGACCGCATCACCTTGTCGCAGCGCATTGGCAGCGACGCCTTGGAAAACTACATCAACGACAACTTCGGCGTCGCCGGCGTGCACGACGTCAACTTCTTCACCAACGCTGCGGACACCAGCACCCACGGCGCCGAACTGGTGCTCAACTACCATCAGCCGTTCTACGAAGGGCAACTGGGCCTGACCACCGCGTACACCTACAACCACACCAAAGTCACCAGCACCAAAGGCACGCCATCGCCACTGACGGCACTGGGCATTGGCAATGACGCCCTCGTTGGCGTCGAGGAAACCAACACCCTGACCGACGCAGCGCCCAAGGATCGCTTCATCGTTTCCGCCAATTGGGCCAGCGAGCATTGGGGCCTGCTCGGGCGCTTGACGCGCCAGGGCGAGACCACCCGGGTGTTCGATTTCGGTGACTCGCAACCGGAGCAAACCTACGGTGCCGTGTGGCAACTGGACGCCGAGGTGGCTTACAAATTCACCCCGAAATTCAACATTGCCGTGGGCGGCAACAACCTCACCGACAACTACCCGGAGCGTTCCGGCTCGGCGATCAACTACGGTGGCAACCTGCCGTACGACGTGCTCTCGCCAATCGGTACCAACGGCGCCTACTACTACGCGCGCGCCACCTATGGGTTCTGACGCGGGACCGGGGCGGCATCTGCCGGTTTTTCAGGCGTTGCTGATCACGCTGGGCATGGTGATCACCACCGATATCCTGAAAACCGCGCCGACCGTGGCACTCAACGTTGGCCCGGAGCATTTCTACCTGGTGTGGGTGCTTGGTGGTGTCGCGTCGATGATCGGTGCACTGTGTTTTGCCGAGATGGCCACGGCGTTTCCGCACCCGGGTGGTGACTATCATTTTCTGCGCACGGCGTATGGCGAGCGCATGGGTTTTTTGTTCGCCTGGTCGCGGTTTTCGGTGATGCACACCGGGTGGATTGCCTTGTCGGCGTTCATGTTTGCCGATTACGTCAACGCGGTGGTGCCGCTGGGGCAGTACGGTTCGGGGCTGTTTGCCGGTGCGGTGATAGCCGCGTTGGTGCTGCTCAATCTCACTGGCAAGCACATTGGTTTTATCACTCAAACCTTGTTGGTGGGGCTGCTGGCGTTGGGTTTTTTGAGCATTGCCAGTGCCGGCGTTTTTTTAGTCTGGCAAGGTATTGAACCGCCTGCGCCTGCTCTCTCGCCCGGCGCCGAAAACACCGGCATGGCCGGCTTCTCGACGGCGATGATTTTTGTCTTTCTGGCGTTCGGTGGCTGGAGCGACGCGGCGACGTTATCGGCAGAAGTGCGTGATGGCCGACGAGGGATGTTCATTGCCATGCTCGGTGCGCTGAGCGTGCTGATGGCGATCTATCTGGCGCTGAACTGGGCGTTTGTCGTAGGTCTGGGGTTTGCCGGACTGGCGGCCAGCAATGCCCCGGCCGTGGAGTTACTGAACCGCGCATTCGGTGCACCGGGTGTCCTGCTGATTTTGCTGATGGTCGGTATCGCCGCGATCGCGACCATCAACTCGACCCTGCTGGTCGGTGCCCGCACCACCTACGCTGCCGCGCGCGATGTGCCGCAACTGCGCAGTTTCGGCGCCTGGGACGACCGCGATGGTGTACCGCGCAAAGCGTTGCTGGCAGAAGGTTCGGTGGCGTTGCTGCTGGTGCTGTTCGGCAGTTTTACCCAGAGCGGTTTCAATACCATGGTTGAGTACCTGACCCCGGTGTACTGGCTGTTCTTGAGTCTGAGCAGTGTGGCGCTGATCATTCTGCGACGGCGCTTTCCCAAGGTGCCGCGGCCAGTGAAGGTGCCGTTGTATCCGCTGTTGCCGCTGCTGTTTTTCGGCTTGTGCCTGTACATGCTGTATTCCAGCGTGACGGTGGTGGGGTATGGGGCGCTTTTGGGGATTGCGGTGTTGCTGGTGGGGGCGGTGATTCTGGCCGGGTTGAGCCGACTGACGCCAAGCCCTCACCGCAGCCCTCTCCCGGAGGGAGAGGGGGCCGACCGAGGTGTCTTGCGTGATACATCGACCTGAAAGACCGAATCGATTATGGCTTGAAGCAAATACAGGTCGAGGTCGATTATGGATTCAGTGAAGCACGTTCAGGTCGGCGTATTCCTCCAATATCCCCGGATCGGTTCCCTCTCCCTCGGGGAGAGGGTTAGGGTGAGGGGCTTCTAGAACGACACCTCCGCCGGCTGCGACAACCGCAACACCGACAAGTCCCCGGTAATACGCTTGTAAGCCAAGCGAATCGCCTCGATGTTGGCCACATTTTTCGCACTGTTCTCATGCAAGATCACAATCACCTTGGTGCTTAACCGCTCAGGCTCCTTCGCGTCTTTATCCCGCCACTGCCCGTAGGCATCCAACACACTGAAACCATCGGGAAACCGTGACGTAACCTCCTGATCAAGAAACTCACGCCAGCGCGCCGGACTGACCGCACCGTCCTTGCCATCAATCGACCCCACCGAAAAATACAACTCGGTGCGAATCCACTGCGCCTGCGCTGGCCGCGAGGCATCGCCTTGCAGGGTCGAACTGGCGGGATCATGGGTGTGAACAGAGGCAGGAGGAGGGCTGGCGCAACCGGCGACGGCGAGGAACAAGGCCGCCAGCAAAAGACGTTGAGGCATGGAACATCCTTATTGAACGATGGGTGAACCGCTCGAGTATAAGGTTGCGCTCTGACCGCCAATAAAGACCGAAAAGGCAGGCATTTAGGCGCTTCGGGAATAACCCGATCAGGTCGTCCCGGCCGGTTTCGCCAACGCGATTCCCGCCGCTCCAAGGCGCTTGAGAATCTCGAACAACAAATCACTTTTGGTCACCCCGACGATCCTCGGGCTGCCCACATAACCGGTCACCGTCAGGGTAATCCCGTCCGGCGACAACTTGCTGAAGCGCACGAACGGTGCCGGTTTGTCGAGGATGGTTTCGTTCTCCCGGTAAGTGTTGAGCAACAGCTCCTTGACCTCTTCAGGATCGATGTCCAGCGGGAACATCAACTCCAGCGACGCCACGCCTTGCGCACTGCCGCCCAGCGTCACGTTGCGCAGGTTCTGCGAGATCAGTTGCGAGTTCGGCACGATGACGATCGAGCGGTCGCTGAGCTGGATTTCCGTGGCGCGCACGTTGATGCGGCGGATGTCGCCTTCGACGCCGCTGATGCTGATCAAGTCGCCGACCTTCACCGGTCGTTCGGTGAGCAGAATCAGGCCCGAGACGAAGTTCTTCACGATCTCCTGCAAACCAAAGCCGATGCCCACCGACAATGCACTGACGATCCACGCCAGATTGGTCCACTGCACGCCCAGCGACGACAGCGTCAGCAGAATCACGACCGCGTAACCGATATTGGAAAACAACGTGCTCAACGATGCGCACATGCCAGGATCCATTTCGGTCTTGGGCAGGAATTCATTGTCAAGCCAGCGGCGCAGGGCGCGGATCAGCCAGATGCCGATCATCAGCGCCAGCACCGCATTGAGCAGGTGGCCGGGGACGATGTTCAGCTTGCGCAACCCGGCGCCGCCGAGAATCGCTGTGATATTGCTCACCAACTGCCCAAAAGTGGTGCCAATGCCGCCGACAAACAGAGCGATGACCGCCAGCAGCATCAGCGCGGCCCGACTGAAACCGGAGAGCAGAATCGAGATCTGATCGAGGCGTCGATCACCGATGCCCAGTAGCTGTTTGAGCGCCTTGCCGCTCGCATGCCTGGGCGAAAACACATGCTCGCAGGCATCCTTGATCAACTGGACCAGCAGGTAGAAACCCGACAAGACGATGTACGCCCACACCAACTCATAACTGATGAACCGCGCCAGCGACACGTAGCCGGCGAGCAGGGCAATCGCCGAGACGAACATCGAGACGCTGGCGATGGTGTAAATCACCCCGGCAAACGTACTGTTCGCCGCTGCCGCATCATTGGCCGCGACCAGTGCCTTGCGCACCTTGCCGACGCGCAGCAGCAGGACCGTCACGATCGCCAGCACGACGATCGAAATGACCCCGCGGCCGGCAATCACGATCTGGCTGCTCATGCCGGTGGCATTGCTCACCTGCACCAGCGTCACCAGCACCAGTAACGAGCAGGACAGAGTGCGCGGGTAAGGTTTGAGCGCCAGCGCTACCTGATCGGCAATCGCCGGCAGGCGCCACGAAGGATGCTCGGTCGACAGCAACGCGCGGCTCAATCCGGTGAGCAGCACGCAGGCATACACGACTTTTTCGAACTCTTCGGAGAAGGTTTCCAGAACGGGTGGCAACGCTTGATGACGGGTGCAAGCGTAGAACAGCAGTTGCAGGGCAATGGCGGTGGTGGCGATGGTCGCCAGCGCCGAGGCGAACGCCAGCGCACTGCGGCGCAGGCGACCCTCGGGCATGCGGTAGATGCATACCCAGGTCAGACCGCGTTCGGCCAGTCTGCGGCCGACCGTCCAGATGACCAGCGCCAATAGCACCAAGATACTGGTGAAGAAACTTTCGCCCGGCGCCCAGACTGTGGCCCAGGTGTCACGCACTTGAGCCACGAAAAAACGCAGACGCTGACGATCATCATCGGTGGGACTTATCAGCGGCGACCAGAAGTACGGGCTCAACACGCTGTCAGTGCCCAGGGTCAATTCGCTCTCGAGCAACGTGCGGCGAATGCCGGCGATCTGCGTAATCAGATCCGCCGCGCTCTGCTTCAATGCCGCTAGGCTCTTCAGCGTTCCGTCGACCTTGCTTTTCTGCTCCGCGAGCGCTGCCCGTTGCGCGACGATATCCGCCTGTTCCGCCGCCAGATCAGCATCCGGCGCCGCCCCCAGCACTCCCAACTGCACCGCCAATTGCGCCTGCTGTGGCAGCAGTCCCGCCGACAACCGATCGATATCCAGAATGAACGCCTGCACCCGGTCCTGCGGGCCTTCGAGCTGGTTGTAATTGTTCGCTGCGGAAATCTGTTGTTTGAGGCCGTCGAGGCGTTGTTGCAAGGCCTGCAGTTCGCTTTGCGAAATCACCGGCAGCGGCGCGGCGGCGGTGGTTGCCGGCGCCGGCAGATCGGCTGCCCACAGCGCCGGACTGCCGCCAATAAACAGCATGACCGCGACAAAAAACAACGACTTCAATGGGTTGCGCATGGGGGGGCGGGCCCGAATTGATCACACAGTCTATGAGGTTAGGTGATCGAGGCGATTGGCGAGGAAAAGTTTCGCGCAGAGCAGGGCAGGTGAGCGGAGCTTGCAGACGCAAAAAGCCCGACGGGTGAGGTCGGGCCTTTCTTCGGTGACTGCGGTGAAGCGCTGCATTCAGACTGCGCGGCGTTCGAGCAAACGGTCGGAACCACCTTCGGCAACGGCGTCGCTGAACAGCGGGTCGGTTTCGGTGGCAGCGGCAACGGCATCGCTGAACAGTGGGTCGGTTTGAGTAGCCGCCGCAACAGTGCGTTGTTCCAGCAGACGATCAGCACCGCCCTCGGCGACCAGAGGCTGAGCAGGGGCAGCGGCAAAAGCATTAAGTGCGAAGAGCGAGAAAGCGATGCTGAGAAGGGCTTGGCGTTTCATGAGTGTGTGGTCCGAGGTGTAGTGGTTGGGTCTGGAGCCGATCTTACGCCGTGAGCCTGATAAGAGAACTTCATTGAGTTAATGGCTGTTATTGATGCGACTAATGAGTGAGTGTTCAAGGCGTATTCCACATGGGAATGCAGCATATGAAATTAATGAATTTTTCTTATCTCAGTTCACGGCGTAACTTCAGGTCAAAGAAACAAGGAGCCTCGCCGTGAACCCGAATCCCGCAGCCAAATTTGACACCTCCCGCGCCAGCGAATACGCCCGCCAAAGCCGCATCGCGCTGGCCGGCTACGACGCCTGCCACGATCTGACGGCCTGCATGTTGGCGGCCAGCCTGGGCTCGCGTCCGGCCAACATACTGGTGGTCGGCGCTGGCGGCACGGCGCAGGAAATCATTGCGATGGCCGCACTGGAGCCGCAATGGCATTTCACCGCAGTCGACCCTTCCGTACCGATGCTGGAAACCGCGACTGCGCAGTTGCAAGCCAACGATTTACTGCACCGAACCCAGGTGCTTCTTGGCCACGTCGAAGACCTGCCGGCTGCCGCCTCATTCGATGCGGCGACGTTGATCGGCGTGCTCCATCATCTGAACGGTGACGAACCCAAGCGCCAGATCCTGCAAGCGATTCAGGCACGTCTCAAACCGGGCGCGCCGCTGATTGTCGCCGGCAATCATTACGCCTATGCCAGTCAACCGTTGTTGCTTCAGGCGTGGGCGCAGCGTTGGCGGCAGCAGGGCGCCAGTGCCGAGGAGGTCAAGGCCAAGCTCGGCAAGATTCTGCAAGGCGCCGATCCGCCACATTCTGAAGCGGCGGTTCAGGCGCTGTTGCATGAGGCCGGGTTTGGCGAAGCGACGCGGTTTTTCAGCAGTTTGTTTTGGGGGGCGTGGCTGGCGTGTAAAACGCTTTCTTGACGTATTCCCTGCTTCGCCCGCACCGAAAAGATGTAGCCGACGGAGCGAGGCGAGGGTGGCGGAGAAAGACCTCCGTATCGAGCGGGCGCTGCTGAACATCTCCGCTCTCGTAGAGCAGGAATCAGCTCTCGCTGGTATCGGTTGGTTCCACCGCTGCCTCAGCCTCCAGTTTCGCCCGCTCGGCCTTGCTGATGTACTTGGGCTTTTTCGGTGCCAGTTTGGCGCTGGCCTTTTTGGCCTTTTCCTTGAACAGCTGCTGCAGTTTCTTTTGACGATTCATGTTTTCTATCCGGCCTGCTCTTGCGCTCAAAAAGGGACGAATCCTGACGTAAGCGTCGGGCCAAGGCAATGCCCATTCCTCACATCGCGATAAAGTCGCGCACAAGGATATCGCACAACCCTCAGGCAAACGCCGCCTCGATAAACGCCCCAAGCGCCTGCTCTTCAAGAATCTCGATCGAGAAATGCCCGAAGCGCTTGGGCAGCCAGATGATGCGGGCTCCGGAGGGCGATTGCAGGTTCTCGCGGGTCAGCGGCTGACCGTTTTCATCTTCTGGCTGCACCCCGCTGGCGAGCAGTTCGTCGTAGGCCAACTCGATATCAGGAGTCGTGTAGCAATGGCGGTAAATCATGCCTTCGCCCACCGTATCCAACAGATCCTTGAGATTCCCCGCCAGCGGCTGAACCAGCATGAAGCGTTCCTGACCGATCAGCGCGACGGCATAGCGCACGTGCAGGCCACCACGATTCCAGATCTGCGTTGTGGAGATCCGCGCCTTGAGGATCTGCGCGTAATAGGCACAGGCTTCTTCGAGGTCGTTGACCAGTACGTCGATGTGGCTGAATTTCAAATCCATGAAATAGCTCCTGTCAGGCAGTGTCGATGGACTGGGTTGTAATCGACGAGCGGCCAGTCCGAATAAACTAAGCTGATGTGTAACGTCAAGATGACACAGGAGCAACCCACCATGAAGGCGCGCCACATGACCAAGTCACGCACGTTGATTGCAACTATTACTTCCCTCGCGCTGGTGTTCAGCTCGGCGATGGCATTGGCTGATCCCGGTAACGGAAAAGGTCAGGGGCAGGGCAATGGCAAGGGCAATTCGCAGAACGTGCAGGGCCACGGGAACCAGAAAGGTAATGGCAACAAGGGCAACAACGCCGGCGGTGACTGGGGTCATGCCCCCAGTATCGATCGCGGCAATGTGCTCGGGATTGTCGGCGGCTATCGCGACTACTGGAGCCCAGGGCCTGCGCTGCCACCGGGCATTCAAAAGAACCTTGCGCGCGGCAAACCATTGCCGCCCGGTATCGCGAAAAAGCTCGATGGACGCCTGGTCGGTCATCTGCCGCATTACGATGGGTACGAATGGCAGCAGGTGGGCACGGACCTGATACTGGTCGCGCTGGCCACCGGCCTGATTTATGAGGTGCTCAACGGGGCGTTTGATTAAGATTTTCTTCCCGCACCACTGCGCACCCCCCCACCCCGATCAGACGATTTTTAAAGCGCTCAGCACGATCAGCGATTGCTCGGCGAATGCCTGGGCCTGTTCGGTAAGCGCGGCGATGTTGGCTTCGGCAGTGGTCAGTGGTTGGCCGTCCTTGACCAACACTTCGTTTTGTTCGGCGATGACGCTCCACGCCAGTTGCGCCCACTCTGCCGGGTGTTGTTTACCTTGGCGGATTGCAATGAGAAACAGTTGCTGGAAGCGGCTGACCATGACGCCACCACCGGTGACCGGGCTGCTCAACACCTGAATGTCCGCGTTGAACAGCGCGCGCTTGCACAGTTGCAGGTTAAACGCGGCGCAGCGTTCGTACACCAGCGCCTCGGCGGCTTCGCTCTGGCAAGGGGCTACCGCGCCCATGCCGACCAGAATGGCGATGGCCTGTTCCAGATCGTCATAGGCGATTGGCGACACCGCATCGAGCAACTGCTGCATCGTTTGGGCTTCATACGTCTGGCCCGCGAGTGCATCGAGGACCGGGCCGTAGATTTCCGCTTGCAGTGACGCTTCGCCAGCGGGGCCGGTGACGCTGGACGCTACGGTTTCTGCCGGTTGCATCAGGACAAATCGCGTATTGAGCATGCGCGACCGGCGCTCGGCTGCGCATAGCCGGTTGGCACCACGCACGTACAGATCACGACGGAAAGACTGATTGACGAAGTAGTCACGTGCCTGCTCACGCATCACCGGGTGCTCGACACCGTCGAGAAAGGCCAGGGCTTCGCCACTCAGATTGAGTGCATCGACCGAATCCAGCGGCACCGCCGTCGTCACGTAATCGAGCTTGGCCGGGGCCAGCGCATCGACCATGTCGGCGAAATACATGCAGTTCCAGTCGCGATTGAAATATTCGTGGGCGACGTATTGGCGGTCCTGGCCTTTGATGGTCTGTAGCCGGGCACCCAGACTTGGCGCGGCCATGGCGTACTTGGGGTTGGCCGCCAGCAGCGCTTCGGAAAACTGCAACGCGGCGTCGATGCGCTGATCCGGCCGCGTCGAATGATTGGCGAAGCGGTCGTGCAGGCTGAACAACTGGCGCAACGGCGCGGCAGGCGACCAGCCCGGGAATGCGTTGTAGCTGACGTACAGATGACCACCCGGTTTGAGGTGGCGTCGGGCGAACTCGACAATCAGCTTCTGGTTGTCGCGGCTGACCCACGTCCAGATGCCATGCAGGCTGATGCTGTCGAACTGTGGCAGATCCGTGCGCGCCAGCAGTTGTTCGAAGCTGTCGTCATACAGCCGCGCACCGTTGTTGCCCAGCGTTGCGAGTTCAATAGCATGGGCTGCCTGACCGGGGTGGAAGTCCGTACCGACGAAGCCACCGGGGCTGGCCGTGGCGTGGATATTGATCGACACACCCTGACCGAAGCCGAGTTCGCAGTGATAACCGTCGGGATTGTCCAGACCGGCAACGCCGCGCAACAACAGGCAGTAACGCTGGAAAACCGGATTGATTTCCCGGCTATAGCTGTAGGTGTAGCCTTCATCCGTGAAATAACCTTCGTTCCAGGCGTTGCTCATGGGTGCAGCCTCTTGAATCGTAATGGAAAGTGGCTCTTGTGTGGAGGTGGACTTGCGTCGTGAAAGCCTCTCGGAGCCCACCATGAGGTTGTCGGCAGGATCGAACCATCCGATAGGGTTCGTGCTGATATTTCGCAGCGGTTATTCATGCTCTGAGTTGTCCGCTCCTCACAAACGCACGCCCATCTCCAGGGCGCGGGTCTCGAAGCCGAACTCGGCATACATACGCACCGCGCGCTCATTGAACGGCCATACCGTTAAACGCAAATCCTGCGCATCGTGCTCAATGGCCCAGTCCTTGACGCGTTGAATCAGCGCGCGACCAATACCTTTGCCCCAGAACGGCTCGGCGACACACACCGAGCCGATGCGTATCACGTTCTGCGGTTGCATCAATGGGCCGGAACTGGCGGACAGGGTGGCCGTAATGAACGCAACGGGCCGCTCACCGGCGTTGGCGATGAAGACGATCTGGCCGGGCTTCTCGAATACCCCGGCCCAGTGCGGCAAGTCGCGGGCAAAATCTTGGGTGGCGGCGGCATAGATATCGGGGCGGGCGGCGTGGTGGACCGAGTTGAGCAATTGGCCCAGCTCGCACATCGCCAGAGCATCTTCGGCGGTGGCGGTTCGGTAGGTCATGACTTCTTCCATGAATAGCGCTCCTTGATAGTGTGGGGGATCCGGCGGGGTGGTTGAACATACGCCTTGAGCGCTGCACGGGCTTCCAATCCTGCGTTAAACGGCGAAATTATGCATCCCGAATTCTGTGGGTGTTTCAACGAAGCAAGGTACGGCTGGGTCGTTTTTTCAGGCAAATCTGTGCATTGAATGTTTTTACGTCAGGCGAATAATCGAGCGCTCGAATCCTTTGCAATTGGGCAATATATGGAAGATTTTCGCGTTGATCTCGACGACATTTATCGTTTAATTGGCCGCCTCGATCAGGCCGACGAGGTAGTGGTAGACCTCCTGATAGGCGAACGCGGTGTTCTTGGGGGGCGTCAATGCTGCTCTCCTTGATTATCAGCCTACGGCGCAAACGGAAGATTGCGCCAAAGCAGTCAGCTGTCCGTCTGCGCCGCTGCCCAGTGCTTCATCTCTTCAGCAATGAAGTGATTGACCAGGTCGCTGTACATTTTCTCAATGGCGTCTGCATTCAAACCTTCGTTTTCGGCCCAGTCGCGACGGGTTGCCAACATCGCCTGAAAACGCTCCGGTGCCCGCACTGAGGTCGCCGAGGTCTTGAACTTCGAGGCCGCGAGTACGTACTGAAAGCGCTTGCCCAGCAGTTTGATCACCGCTTGATCGAGTCGGTCGATTTCACTTCGAATATCTTGCATGTCCGCACAGTCGGCGGGTTGTAACGTGTTGATGACGTCCATGTGCGTCTGTGCCTCTCGAGTGGTTGTTGATAGTGCGACCGGTTTTCAGCGGGTAAGAGCCGCGTTGTCTGTGCCGGAGTTCAGAAAAAAACGCTCTGGGCGGCACGGTGCAAGGGCCGCCGATGACTGGCGATCCAGCAGCTCTTCACTGGCGAGGCGCCCGACGATTGCCGCGAGCGTTACGCCGGGATGCATCGCGCAAACATAAACCCCGCCAATGCCGGGCAGGAAGCCCACGATGGGAATACCGTCAACAGGCATGGGCCGGAATCCGACGGCGACGGTTTGCGGCTCTATGGAAGCAACGCCGTGAAGCTCGTGTCGTATGGCTTCGGCGGTGTGCCAGGCGATGTCTGTCGGCGAGTTGCCCGACGCTTCTCCCAGATAATCTTCAGCGGCCACCAATGCGCCGTCGGCACTTTGCCGAATTTCCATTGAGGGGCTGGAGATGATGCCTCTGACGAGGCCCGGTTGGGCCGTGTAACGGATGAAAATGGCGGGTGATGCGTCGATGGGCAGGGAGGCGTTGAGCATCTGTGTCAACTGCCGGGTGCCGGTCCCCGCGGCAAGCACAATAAGGTCGGCATCAAACGTGCCCGCTGTAGTATTAACGCCGGTGACATCTGCGTTGCAGGTTTGGAAACCGGTCACTCGGGTTTGCGTGAGCAATTGCGCGCCCAGCGCCTGGGCGCCGGCAATCAAGGCGTGGGTGGCCTGCACGGCGTCGAGTGCGCCTTCTTCCGCGCGATACAGCGCGCAGGGTGGGGGATTCTTCAGGTGGGGTTCGCGGGCAAGCACCTCGGTAGCTGATAGCAGCGTCGCAGCAGCAGGATGTCCTGCAGATTCGCTGTACGACAGCGCTCCGGTCCATTGAATCTGCAAGTCCGGCAGCTCGGTTTCGAGTCGGTGGTACGCTTCGATGGCCGCACCGCGCAACGGCGCAATCGGATCAGCCCCGGCGTACGTGGTATTGATCCAGGCGAAGGAGCGTCCGGTCACGCCGCTCGCAATCTCGCCGGCCTCGATCAACCTGACGTGCGCGCCTTTGCGTGAAAGGTGATACGCCAGGGACGCGCCGACGATGCCGGCACCAATCACCACGATTCGTTGAGGTGCTTTCTGTTCCATTTCAACATTCCCTGTTGTCGACGGCTGATCGTGCAGCAGGGTGGGTGATTTGAGCAACCAGAAAAAGCCCGGCCGAAGCCGAGCTCATCCTCTTGTAACGACTTAGGCGGCGAGATTCAAAACTTGTCGTTGATGCTCACTGCTGTACCACGTGCTTGGGCCCCGCCAACGCCCAGGCAATCAGCCCGAACAACGGCACAAACACGATCAGCACAATCCACACACCTTTATTGCTCGCTTTGCCCTCGCTCTTGCGCACCCGATTGATGGCCCAGAGTTCGATAAGCAGAAGAACTGCCGCCAGTACGATCCACACGGTTTCGATTTGCATTGGCTACCTCCTGATAGTCTGTTCGTTAGGTGGCGTGGGGTGCGGCGGGTTCATTTATTTTTGTTCAGGGCATTGAGCTGGCGGGCCAGTTCCAGAGCGACCCGACCGCTGTTGAAGGTCGGCAGCAGGTGCGTGAAGGGGATGTCGATCATTCGGTTTTCACGCACCGCGCGCAGTTGCGACAGTACCGGGTCGTGGCTCAGCAGATAGCGTTTGCGACTGGCAGGTGACCAGTCGGCGTCGGCCAGCAGGATCACGTCGGGGTTGCTGGCCAGCAGGATTTCGCTGTTGACGGTGACCCGATAAAGGTTGATATCGGCAAACACATTGCGCGCACCGGCAGCGGCCAACAGCTGGGTGACAAACCCGCGTTGACCTTCGCTGTCGAGGCCTTTTACTTCGCTGTCGAGATAGAACACTGACAGCGGCTTACCCGAACCGGCCAACGCTCGGGTGCTGGCGAGATCGGCGTCCATGGCCTCACTCAATTGCCGCGCCTTTGCCTGTTTGTGCAGCAGTTTGCCAAGCGTCAGCAAGTCATTGCGCACCTGCGCGAAGTAATCCAGCGAGTGCCCGTTGCAGGCTGATTCCAGCAGATAGGAAGCGACGCCATTGCGCGCCAGCCCCGAACGAGAGGTCACTCCGTCGCCGAACGCTGTGGCAAAACCACCGATCACCAGATCCGGTTGCTGTGCGTAAAGCACTTCGCTGGCCGGGTACTGGCGCGCGATCACCGGCACACCGAAATACTCGGATGGCTGCTGAGCGGCAGCGGTGTCATCCAGATAGGCCACGCCGACCAACGCTGGCCCGGCGCCCAGCGCCAGGATGATATCGGCCGCGTGCTGATTGAGCGCGACGATGCGCGAAGGCTGAGCTGCGGTCCATTCCTCGCCGCAATTGCGGTAACTGTCGGCGAGCGTCGGAGTCGCGCCGAGCAGGGCACTCAACAGCATCCATCCTCTGCTCATGTTCGCTCCTTGATCAGCAAATCGGCGACCACCTTACCGCCGACCAGATGCCCCTCGACCAAGCGCTGCACATCTTCCTTGCTGCGCACGCCATACCAGCAACGTTCCGGGTACACCGTCACAATCGGCCCCAGATTGCACGGGAACTGGCAGTGCGTGCGGGTCAGCAAGACCCCGCCCGGCGTCTCGATGTGATCGTGTGCCAGTAAATGCCGACGCAAGGTTTTCCATAACTGCAAGGCGCCGCGCTGGGTGCAGCGCGGGCCGGTGCAGAGCAACACATGGCGCGCATGCTCGGGCACCTGCGACCAGTCCGGGTGCGTGTCGACGCCGTCGACGGTTGTGATCTCATTCATCAGAAGCGGTACGTGTAGCGCATTTCGCAAGTGAACGGCCGGCCGAGGTTGTCGACGTTGTTCGAACGGCTGGTGACGTAATCACGGTCGAAGAGGTTTTCCACCAGCAGACTCACGCGGTGCTGGCGGGCGTTGTCGAGGTAGCGATATGCGTCGGCGTCGACCACGGAATAATTGCCGTACTCGACCTGCTTCGAACTCTTGATATCGCGGATATAACGGATCGCACCGCCGGCGCCCCACAGGCGGTTTTCCGATTCATAGCCAAGCCGCGAGCGGGCGAAGAAGCTCGGGATATCGTTGAGGGTCACACCGCTGCGCGATTCGGTGAGGTTGCGGGTCATGTCCGCTTGCAGGCTCCACTGATCGTTGAGCGCGAGTTTGGCGTCGGCCTCGACACCGCGCATGCGCACTTGGCCTTCACCGTTGACCCATTGAATGTCATCGAGGGTGATCAGGTCATCGATCTTGCGTTTGAACAGGGTCACGCTGGCGCTGAATTCGCGGTCGAGCAAAAAGCCTTTGTAGTCGACACCCAATTCCGCGTTGCGGCTTTTTTCCGGTTTCAGATTGCGATTGCCGATCTCGTCGCCCGGTTCATTGACGAACAATTGCTCGGCGTTAGGCAGTTTGTAGGCGCTGCCGTATTGGCCGCGCACCGCCCAATTGTCATTGAGGTCATACAGCGAAGTGAGCATACCGACTGTGGCGCCGTCGCCACCGCTCATGGCTTCGTGACGCACACCGATGCTCGGGTGCCAGTCGGGCAGGGCGTCGATCTGCGGGCGCAGTTGCGTGTAGAACGCGTGGGCTTCGGCCTTGTCGTTGTCGATGATCAGCACATCGTCCTGACCCTTGAACCATTGATTGTCGGTGCCGAACACCAGCACATGGCCGCCGGGCAATTCAGCCTTGCCTTCGGCCTGCACCCCCCAGTCGGTGAAGCCCCAATAGTCATTGAGATTAATGACCTTGGTGCCGCCGCCATTGACGTTGTTGACGCGGGTGTAGCGGGTGTCCCAGTCGTTGATATGGCCTTTGACGAAGTAGCTCAGCCGCTCGTTGACGGTCTGCTCGAAGGTCGCCGTGGCGATCTGCTGCACACGGTCGTTGGTGGTCTTGTGGTTGTCGACCGGGCGGGCGAAATCGAGGTTGGCGTCGGCGTATTGGTAAAACAGCTCCAGTCGCGAATCATCGTCGAACGACTGAATCGCCTTGCCGCCGAACGTGGTGACTTCGTAGGCTCGGTTCTTCCCTGAATCGTTTTTCATGTCGCGGTTGCGATACGGCTGGTAGCCGTCGGAGACGTTATGGCTGACGTACGCCAGCAAGCCGAGATCTCCGAAGCCGTTGGTGAAGATGTTTTCGACGCGGGCGTCTTCGGTGGTGCCGCCAAAGCTGTCGACGCCCAGATTCACCTCGCCGGCGGCTTTGCGCGACTGCGGGCTGCGGGTGACGATGTTGATCACGCCGGACACGGCCTGGGTGCCGAACAACAGGCTCTGGCCACCCTTGAGCACTTCGATGCGTTCGATGGCGTTGGCCGGCAGGGTGTCCAGATAGAGGCCGCCGTACAGGCGGTTGTTCAGGCGCACGCCGTCGAGCAGGATCAGCGTGTCGTCGTTGCGCCCGCCCAACAGCGAATAGGTGCCGTAGTCGAACGGGCCGTTTTTCGGCGCCACATACAGGCCAGGAATGAACATCTGCATGACCCGACTGACATCGGCGCTGGGGCCGGCGCGTTCTATTTGCTCGCGGGTGACGATTTCGACCTTGCTGCCGAATCTGGCCAGGTCGGCGACGGTGGTGGACTCCACCGACGGCGCGGAAACGATTTGCTGATTGAGTTGTAGTGGCGCGTTGTCGGCCAGCAGCACAGGGCTGAACAGGCAGCCGAACAGGAACGTTGGAGCCGAGGTGTAGAAAGGTCGAATCATTGTCTTCTCGAAAAGGATCTTCGCAGAAGAGCATGCAAGAGAAGGCATCGCGCACAGCCAATACCGGCCCATGCCCGCCCACCGCAGGATTTTGCCAAACACTTTCCAGGCCGGTCTCCGGGCTCGCGCGTATCGAGGCTTTCACCTTCCCATGGCCGTGTGGCCACAGTGGTGTATTGAAAGCATCACGCGCATACCGTTGCGGGGGCAGCACCGGACTTGTTCGAAAAGAACGTACCGGTTTCCCGTTTCACCCCATGCACGGCGGCATGGGACACCTGAAACTGGCCAGCATCTGAACATTCGACGAGCGGCTCGTCAATGTGGCAACCAACGGGTGGGGGCTATTGGATGCGTTCCAGAGCGACAAACTGGCCACTCAACCACGTATAAAGCTGAGACACCGCCGGGGTGATCTGCTTGCGATGCGGGCACACCAGACTCAACGGTGAGGCATTGCCGGGAAAATCCTTCAGCAGCACGACCAGTCGCCCTGCGATCACGTCTGCACTGACGTCTAGCCAGGATTTGTTGGCGATGCCTTCGCCGCTCAACGCCCAGCGGCGCACGATGTCGGCGTCGTCGCTGAACATCGGTCCGGACACCTGGATCGTTTCACTGCCAAGGCTCCACTTGTCGTAGATCCGGCCACCTTGCTGGTAGAGCAGGCAAGGGTGGTTGTGCAGATCGTCCGGCGTTTGCGGGTATCCGTGGCGCTCCACGTATTCCGGTGCGGCGACCAGCACCCGCCGGTTCCACGGTGCCAGCGGCAGCGCCACGTAGTTGGCATCTTCGTTCGAGCCGTATCGAATCGCCACGTCTACCGGGTCGCGAAACAAGTCGGCCATCTGGTCCGACAGGGAAAATCGCAAGGTCAGTTCCGGGTGCTGGCGGCGAAACAGCGTGAGCCACGGCAGCAAAATGTTGCGCCCCAGATCTGACGGCGCCGTCACTTGCAGCACGCCGCGCAACGTGGTGGTTTCACCGCGCAGGTTTTCTTTGCCTTGCTTGAGCGCCTCCAGCACCGAGTGGGCGGTGGGCAAGTATTGCTCGCCCTCGGCGGTTAATCGCAGGCTGCGGGTGGTGCGCGCAAACAGGCGCACGTCCAGCTCACGCTCCAGACGCTTGATCGCCGCGGCAACCTGACCGGGCAATAAATCCGCCTCAAGGGCGGCAGCGGTGAAGCTGCCCAGCGCGGCGCTGCGGGTGAACAAACCAAGATCATCAATGCGGATCATTTTCACTCCTGCAGTGAAAGTGTTGGCGCATTCTGCTGGTTTTTCTTTGTGCTTGGGAAGTCGAAGATGGCGGCAAGCGAGCACATCAGCTCTTCAGACAGCGAGTTTCCATGAAAGCCATCACCTTCACCCAACACGCCTTGCCCATTGAGGATCCGCAGTCGTTGCAGGACATCGACCTCCCGGTGCCGACTCCCGGCCCAAGGGATTTGCTCGTAGAAGTTCAAGCGGTGTCGGTCAATCCGGTCGATACCAAAGTGCGCGCAGGCACTTTCACCAAAGAACCGAAAATCCTTGGCTGGGATGCGGCCGGCATCGTCCGCGAGGTCGGCGCTGAAGTGACGCTGTTTCAGCCTGGCGACGAAGTGTTCTACGCCGGCTCCCTTGCCCGTACCGGCAGTTATAGCGAATTTCACCTGGTAGACGAGCGAATCGTCGGGCACAAACCGCGTTCGTTAACTGCAGCGGATGCGGCGGCATTGCCGTTGACGTCGATCACCGCCTGGGAACTGTTGTTCGACCGTCTCGGTGTCACCGAAGGTTCAGGGCAGGGCAAGTGCCTGTTGATCACGGGTGCAGCGGGCGGCGTCGGTTCGATGCTGGTGCAACTGGCCCGACAGTTGACGCGGCTTACCGTTATCGGCACCGCCTCGCGGCAGGAAACGGCTGACTGGGTCCGGCAGTTGGGTGCGCATCACGTCATCGATCACAGTCAGCCGCTGCTCGCACAGTTGCAGGCACTGGGCATCGACGAGGTCAGCCATGTCGCCAGCCTGACTCATACCGAGCAGCATTTTGCCCAACTGATCGAAGTGCTTCGACCACAAGGGCGTCTGGGCGTGATCGACGATCCTGAAAGCCTCGACGTGATGCCGCTAAAGCGCAAGTCGCTGTCGCTGCACTGGGAGCTGATGTTCACCCGTTCGCTGTACGAAACCCCGGACATGATTGAGCAGCATCACCTGCTCAATCGCGTCAGCGATCTGATTGACCAAGGCATTTTGCAAACGACGGTCGGTGAACATTTTGGCGCGATCAACGCGGCAAACATGCGCCGTGCCCATGCCTTGGTCGAGAGCGGCAAGGCGCGAGGCAAACTGGTTCTCGAAGGTTTCTGATTTCTCTCATTCAGACGGGCCTGCACGCGGGCCGGTCAGGAGCAGCTCATGCGTATGAAAAAGCTTTCTGCTGCATTGGCCATGGTTATGGCGGCGCCGTTCGCCCATGCAATCAGCGCCGTCGCGTTGCCGGCCAATGCCCCCGCCGACCGATCGTTCGGCAAGCTCGAACAGGTCCATGCGTTCTACGACGCGATGCCCACCGGCGTGACCGTCACCGAGACCGGGCGAATCTTCGTCAACTTCCCGCGTTGGGGCGACAACGTGCCGTTCACCGTGGGCGAGATCCGCGACGGCAAAGTCGTGGCTTACACGAACGCGGCGATCAACCAGGAAAACCTCAACGATCCCAGTGATGGTCTGATCAGCGTACAAAGCGTGGTGGCCGACGGGCAGGGCCGTGTCTGGTTGCTCGATACCGCCGCGCCGGGTTTCGCAGACCCAAAACCCAAAGGCGCGAAGCTGATCGCGGTGGATCTGGTCACCAACAAGATCGTCAAGCGTCTGGTGTTCCCGGACAACGTCATGTTGCCGAGCACCTACGTCAACGACATGCGTTTCGACTTTCGCACCGGCCCAGAGGGTACGGTCTATCTCACTGACTCGTCCCTGCGCGGACCGGGCGCGATCATCGTCATGGACATCGCCAGCGGCAGTGCAATGCGCCGTTTGAGCGGTGTGCCGGCGACCTCGGTTGACCCGACTTTTGTCCCGGTGGTTGAAGGCCTGCCACTCACCGTTGAAAGTCCGGACGGCAAGCGCAAACCGCTGGGCGTGGCCTCGGACGGCATCGCGCTGTCGGCGGACGGCAAGACCCTGTATTTCACACCGCTGTCGAGTCGGCACCTGTATTCGGTGTCCACCGCGTTGCTGCGTGATGCCAACTTCAGTGAACAGCAACTGACGGCCGCCGTGCAGGATCTGGGGGAGAAGGGCGCGTCCGATGGTCTGGAGGCTGACGCCGCCGGCGCCATCTATGCCGGTGATTATGAGCACAACTCGATCCGCAAACGCCTGCCGGACGGGCAATGGCAAACGCTGGTACACGACCCGCGTCTGCTCTGGCCAGACACATTGTCCATTGGCCCCGATGGCTATCTGTATTTCATCGCCAACCAGTTGCACCGCCAGGCGGCATTCCGTTCCGGGCAGGATCAGCGGCAAAAACCTTACAGCCTGATGCGTCTGAAGATCGACGCAGCGCCGGCGCCGACGCGCTGATTTCCAAGCGGCATTGAGTTTTACGTTTTCACTTTTCAGATCAGGAGTTCAATCATGGATCTCGTTTCTCTGGCCAAGCGCCGATTCACCACAAAAGTTTTCGATGCCGACCGCAAGATTCCCAGGCACACACTGGAGTTGCTGCTGGAACAACTGCGCAACAGCCCGTCGTCGGTCAACTCCCAGCCTTGGCATTTCGTGGTTGCCGAGAGTGATCAGAGCCGGGCGCGAATCGCCCACAGTACTCAGGGACCGTTCAGCTTCAACCAGCCGAAAATACTCAACGCGTCGCACGTCATCGTCTTTTGCACTCGCACGCATCTGCCGGAGGAATACCTGCAGGCGTTGCTGGCTCAGGAAGCCATGGACGGGCGTTTTCACAATGCCGAGGCGCGAGCAGGGCAGGAGCGTGGACGGCGTGGTTTTGTCGATCTGCATCGTTTCGATCAGAAAGACCTGCAGCACTGGATGGAAAAGCAGACCTACCTCGCGCTGGGCACATTGCTGCTGGGTGCCGCCTCGCTGGGTATCGACGCGACGCCGATGGAAGGTTTCGACAGCAAAGTCCTCGACAGTGAACTGGGCCTGCGCGAACAGGGGTTCACCAGTCTGGTCGTGGTGAGCCTCGGCTATCACAGCAGCGAAGACTTCAACGCAGGCCTGCCCAAGTCCCGCTTGCCGTCCCAGTCGCTGTTTACCTTTCTCTGAATGCAACCGGTCCCTGGAGTATTGAAGATGAGCCAGTCCACAGAAACATTGATCTCGATTGCCGTGCTCAAGGCCAGGTCAGGCCAGGAGCAGGCCTTGAAAGAAGGCTTGCTGGCGCTGGTCGAGCCGACACGCGCAGAGCCGGGCAATCTCGACTATGTGCTGTTTGAACTGCGCGACCAGCGCGGCACGTTCTACATGCGCGAGGCCTTCAAGGATCAGGCGGCACTGGATGCGCATTTCGCCATGCCTTACTTCAAGCGCTTTGCCGCCGCGGCGGATGACCTGCTGGAGGAGCCGCTGCAACTGATATTTCTTGAGCACGTCTCGAACTGATCCAGTCGTCCACTCAACCTGTCAGGGTGTTCTGCCATGAAAGATACCGCGCAACGGCCAACCCACGGAACGCCGGTTTACGAAGACATCGATGCCATTGAAACCAATGAGTGGCTGGAAGCACTGGCCGGTGTCGCGAAAGTCGGCGGCAGACCGCGCGTGCGGTTCTTGCTGCTGCGACTGGCCGAGCAGGCCAGCCGTCTCGGCGTGCAAACGACGGCGAGTGCGTATTCGCTGTACCAGAACACCATCGCGCTCGAACAGCAGCCGGTTTATCCCGGTGATCTGGTGATGGAGGAGCGCATCACTTCGATCATTCGCTGGAACGCCCTGGCCATGGTGGCGAAGGCGAACAAGGCCTATGGCGAATTGGGTGGTCATATCGCCAGTTATGCCTCGGCGGCGGAAATTTTCGAGGTCGGCTTCAATCACTTTTTCCGTGCGGACAGCGAAGCCGGACGGGGTGATCTGGTTTACTTCCAGGCGCACTCTGCCCCCGGGGTGTACGCGCGAGCCTTTCTTGAAGGGCGTTTGCAGGCCTCGCAACTGGAGCGTTACCGGCAAGAAGTGAAGGGCGGCGGATTGTGTTCCTATCCGCATCCCTGGTTGATGCCCGACTTCTGGCAGTTTCCCACGGGCTCAATGGGTATTGGCCCGATCAATGCGATTTACCAGGCACGGTTCCTGCGGTATTTGCAGCATCGTGGGATTGCCTCGACGGAGGGGCGGCATGTCTGGGGCGTTTTCGGTGATGGCGAGATGGACGAGCCGGAGTCCATCGCGGCGCTTTCGTTGGCAGCGCGGGAGAATCTTGACAACATCACCTTCGTGATCAACTGCAATCTGCAGCGTCTCGACGGCCCCGTACGTGGCAACGGGCAAATCGTTCAGGAACTGGAGTCACTGTTCAGCGGCGCCGGCTGGAATGTGATCAAGGTGTTGTGGGGTTCGGACTGGGACCCGTTGTTTGCCCGTGATGACGGCAATGCACTGTTGCGCCACTTCGCCGGGATGGTGGATGGCGAGTACCAGAATCTGGGGGCCAATGACGGTGCGTATAACCGCAGCCATTTCTTCGACCAGGACCCGCAGTTGCAGGCGTTGGTTGCAGACATGAGCCCGGAGCAGATCGATGCGTTGCGCCGGGGCGGTCACGACTTTCGTAAGTTGCATGCCGCATTCGAGGCCGCGCGCAAGCACAAGGGCAGGCCGACCGTGGTGCTCGCCAAAACCAAAAAAGGTTTCGGCATGGGCCAGATCGGCGAGTCGCGCAACACCTCGCACCAGCAGAAAAAACTCGATATCGAGGTGCTCAAGGCCTTCCGTGATCGTTTCGCCTTGCCGCTGGATGATGAGGCCGTGGCACAAATGCGCTTCTACAAACCGGCCGACGACAGCGCCGAGTTGCGATACCTGCATCAGCAGCGCCGGGCACTTGGCGGTTACTTGCCCAAGCGCAACGGTGTGGCGGCACCAATAGCAGTGCCACCGCTCGACAGCTATGGCAGTTTTGCGCTGAAGGCCGATGAGCGTGAAAACTCGACGACGATGGCGGTGGTGCGACTGTTCACCCATCTGATCAAGGACAAACAATTGGGGCCACGCATTGTGCCGATTGTTGCTGATGAAGCGCGCACATTCGGCATGGCGAATCTGTTCCGGCAGATCGGGATTTATTCATCTGTCGGCCAGTTGTACGAGCCAGAAGATGCCGGCGCGCTGCTCTATTACAAGGAATCGACCGACGGGCAACTGCTCGAAGAAGGCATCACCGAAGCCGGTGCGATTTCTTCCTGGATCGCTGCGGCCACGTCCTACAGCGTCAATGGCGAGCCGATGCTGCCGTTCTACATCTACTACTCGATGTTCGGTTTTCAGCGCATTGGCGATCTGATCTGGGCAGCGGCCGACCAGCGCGCCAGAGGCTTTTTGATCGGCGCCACATCGGGGCGCACAACGCTGGCCGGTGAAGGACTGCAGCATCAGGACGGCTCCAGTCAGTTGATGGCGGCCACTGTGCCCAACTGCCGCGCCTACGACCCGGCATTTGCCAGCGAGGCGGCGGTCATCATCGACCATGGCACCCGGCGCATGCTTGAGCAGCAAGAGGATGAGTTCTATTACCTGACGGTAACCAACGAGAACTACGTTCAGGCCTCACTTGAACCAGACGAACACGCGGACGTGATTCGCGGCATGCGCCTCTATGCCCGCTATGGCGAGGAGGTACCGGCAGTTCGTTTACTGGGCTCGGGAGCGATTCTGCGTGAGGTGATTGCCGCCGCGCACATGCTGGATCAAGAGTGGCAAGTCAGCAGCGAAGTGTGGAGCGTGACCAGCTTCTCCGAACTCGCCCGTGATGCCCGCGAGGTGCAGCGTCAGCAAGTGTTCGGCGGCGATGTCGAGTGCCAGAGTCACCTGCTGCATTGTCTGCCCGGCAACGCTCCAGTCGTGGCGGCCAGTGATTACGTGCGCGCCTATGCACAATTGGTGGCGCCGTATTTACAGGCGCCGTGCATCTGCCTGGGCACCGACGGATTTGGACGCAGCGACACACGCTCGGCGTTGCGCAGCTTCTTTGAAGTGGATCGCTATCACATCGTTTTGGCGGCGCTTGCTTCGGTCGATCCGCAGGTACATGCCCAGGCTCGGGCGAAATACGGCATCGACGCCGATGCCGAAGCCCCCTGGAACTGCTGAGCCTTCACGTCGTGTGTTGCTTCTTTCATCAACCAACATCAGAGGCAGATCCATGTCGTTCGGTACTTTTTTCGAATTCGGCGTCACGCCTGTAAAAGTCGCACGCGCCCCGTTATGTGGGCTGTTGCTCGCAGCCGTGCTGGCCGGGTGTGCAAGCCAGTCCCCACAGCCTCCGCTGCTTGAGGTTGCGTTGCAAAGCAAAGAACAGATCTGGAATGCAGTGGCTCGTTTCGACGGTCAGACGTATGTTGCCGGTCCTCGCTGGACAGGCGGCAGTGGTTCGCAACTCAGCGTTTTCGATGCTCAGGGCCAGCGCTCGGCCTTCCCGGACCCGAGCTGGAATGCCTGGCGGCCGGGGCAGGATCCGCGCAACGCGTTTGTGAATATCAATGCCATGCGCCTTGAAAAGTCCGTGTTGTGGGTCGTGGACACCGGGGCGGCGGACTTTGGCGGAAATCCGGTACCCGGTGGCGCCAAACTTGTCGCGATAGATTTGGTTGAAAAGCGTGTGCTGCAAAGTTATCCGTTTTCTGCTGAAGTCGCCCGTCCTGGCAGTTACATCGATGACGTTCGTTTTGCGGGCCAGCATGCCTTTCTGACTGACGCCGGTAACGCGGGCATTATCGTCCTTGATCTCGTCAGCGGCGACGCCAGACGGGTGCTGGACGGGCACCGTTCGGTGACGGCCGGCCATGAGCGCAACATTGTGCTCGGCGGCCAAACGCTCAAGGCGCCGGACGGGACTGCGCTTCGTGTCAATGCCGATCCACTGGAGGTCAGTCCGAACGGCGAATGGCTGTATTTCGGGCCGCTGCCAGGCCCATGGTCCAAGGTTCGCATCGCTGATCTGACCGCTTCGGCACTGACGCCTGCGCAACTCGCCAGTCGCGTTGAACCCTTTGCTGACCTGCCACCCACCGGGGGCACCGTGATGGACGCCAGTGGCAATCTGTACTTCTCCGATCTGGCTCAAGACGCCATACGGGTTCGCCGGCCTGATGGGCATATCGAGACGTTGATCGTCGACCCACGCCTGCATTGGGTCGATGCGCCGTTTCTTGATCGCGACGGCTCACTCTGGCTGCCTGCTGCGCAAATGGATCGCGTCGGTCTGTTCAATGACGGCACGACGCGGGTGCAATGGCCGATGACGGTGTTCCGTTTGTCCAAACGGTAGGGTGGCAGGAAACCGTCCACCACTGGAGCAGGGTCACCGCTGCGCACGCTGCTCGCGCAACAACTCAGCAATGCCTTACGCACCCGGCATTACCGCAAATGGGTGGCGAGCAACTGATTGAATGGCTTGCCGACGTTCGGCCCTATATCCTTCCCGCCTGTTTGATGGGATGACTTAGGGAAGAATTGCATGCCGTTCAGGGTGATGGTGGTCGGTGGTTACGGAAACTTCGGCAGCATCGTGTGCCGGCATCTGGCGCTGATGCCGGACATCGGACTGGTGCTGTCGGGCCGTGATCCACTCAAGTTGCAGCGCAAACTCGATGAGTTGAACAACCAATCAGGTAAGGTCTGCGAAGGCTGGTGCGGCGACGCCATGGGCGCGGAGTTCGAAGCCGCATTGCGTGCGCTGAACATTCAGTTGGTCGTCCACACCGGCGGGCCGTTTCAGGGGCAATCCTATGCCGTTGCGCAGAGTTGCATCGACGCTGGAGTGAATTACTGCGATCTGGCGGACTGCCGCACCTTCGTTAACGGCATCGACGTGCTCGATGCCCGGGCGAAACAAGCGGGCGTGGCGATCCTCAGTGGTTGCAGCTCGGTGCCGACGCTGTCTTCAGCGATCATCGATGAGCAGCGCCAGCGCTTTTCGCGCATCGACTCGATCGAGCATGGCATTTCTTCCTCGGCGAAAATGCCGGGCCTGTCGACCATCGAAGGTGTCCTTGCTTACGCCGGCAAACCGATCAAGCAACTCAAGAACGGCAAGGTGCATGAAGTCTCGGGCTGGCTGGACCTGACCTTGCGCAAAATGCCGCAGATGGGCACCCGGCTGCTGGCCAACGTTGATGTCCCGGACATGGATATTTTTGCCAATCGTTATGGCGCGCAGACCTTGAGCTTCAAGGCCGGTGCCGGTCTTAAACTCGGCGGCATCGCCAACGGTCTGCTGGCTCAGGCGCTGAAAATCAGGCTGGTTCGCGACCATGCCTTGTGGGCCGGCAGACTGCATCGCCTCGGCACGCGTTTCGAGCGTTTCGGCGATGGAAAAAGTGCGATGTACATCGACGTAGAGGGCCTTGGTGTTGACGGCAAAGCGCTGTCGATGACCGCGCAACTCACCGCCCTGAACGACAAAGGCCCGGAGATCCCCAGCTGCGCCGCCGTGGCCCTGGCCACGAAAATGGCGCAGGGCTACGTGCCATCCGCCGGCGCCCGACCGTGCGTGGGCGAAATCAGCGTCGCCGAGTACATGGCCGCGATCAACGACCCGGCCAACCTGAGCCTGGCCGTGCAGTTCTCGGACGGGCAGCGCTGACATGCTCTACCTGTGCCTGAAATACCTGCACATCATCGCCGCGATCTTCCTGTTCGGCTTCGGCATGGGCTCCTACCTCTACCTGATCGCCGCCAGCCGCACCGGCAATCCGCAAGTGATTGCCCACGTCGCGCGCATGGTCGTGCGCTTCGACACGTGGATCACCACACCGGCCGGGTTCGTGCAGATCATCACGGGCTATCTGTTGATGCGGCTTTCGGGCTTGTCGATGAGCACCGAGTGGGTGCTGACCTCGCTGATCATTTTCTTCTGCGTCGGCTCGCTGTGGTTGCCGGTGTTGCTCTTGCAGAAGCGCCTGCATGTGATGGCGTCGAGTGCGGGCGAGGCGGGGGGCAGCCTTGATGGGCAATACCAAAGTGTGTACCGCCAATGGTTCTGGATGGGCGTGCTCGGGTTCGCCGGGATGTTTGTCATCGTACTGATGATGGTGACGAAGATGACGCCGCTGCAGTTGTTCAGCTTGTTGACGTAGATGCCGTTGCTTTCAGGAAACGCTGTTGATGATCCGGGGTTGGCAGCAGGCAGGTGTCGTACTTGCCGAACAGTCGGTAGCGGTTAAGCGCGATGCGGTCGTAGGCCCAATCGCGCAGGCCGCGAGGGAAGATGCGCAGCAGACGCAATGGCTGCCAGCGGGCGGGTAGTTGGCTGATGACTTCGAAGAACGCGTCTGAACGTTCCCAGTAGTGGCGGTCGCGAATGACGGCCATGGTGTCGAACTGATCCACCGGCAACCCGGCCCACGCCAGAAGTGCCTGACCCTCAGGGGATTGCACGGCGGCCAGCCGTACGTGTTGTTGGTGGTCATGGCGAATCAAAAAGCGCGCCCAGCCGTTGCAGAGCCTGCACACGCCATCGAACAGCACCACGGATTCGCCGGGTTTCAGCAGCGGGGCGGGGGTTGGGCGAGCTTTTGAGGTGGGCATTGGGCGCGTTCTGGAGAGGCTGGAATGTTCCGATGATAGCCTCATCGCCGTCAAACCGCTGGTTCAATACCTCGCACGTCCTCGACTCGCTTCCTCACACCACTGCGCAGCGCATGCCGAAGCTTCAACGCCGGCCGCTCGACGCAATAATACGAAACACCGCTCAGCAAGAACGACAGCGCCAACACCGCGACCATCCTGAGCCAATCGAATGAAGTGATCGGCCAAAGACCGTGCAGGAAGTAAATCACCACGAAGTGATTGAGGAACACGCCGTAGCTGATATTCCCCAGAAACTCGTCAATCCGGTGAAACTTGAGTTTCGTCAGCCAGTGCACGGCCGGGATCCCCAGTGCGACGCCAGCGGCGACTTCGGCGTTGAACGGTCGGCGTTCGATCCATCCCGCCATGATCGCAACAAAGATCAATCCCGTTACGACGGAGGTGCCCGCGGCGATCGCTAAACCCTTCGCCTGTGGCTTGTAGAGGTAGCTGCCGCACAGGAATATGAACAGGACACCTGGCAACAAGCGGTAGCCGTAAAAGTCGGTGTTGATGATTCCAAGGCATGCAGGGATGAAGATCGCAACGGACAAGGCAAAGGCAACGCCCCGTGCCCTGTAGATGATCAGAAACGGGATTACCAGGTAGAAGCACATTTCCAGTCCGAGCGACCAGGCCGGTGGCAACGTCCACGATCCGGTCGCGCCGAACATATAGAAACCGAGGGGCACAATGGCCAGGCTCGCGGCGATGTTTTTGAAGGTCAGTTCGGCCCATTGCGGCGTGCCGGGCAGCAGGAAATAGATCACCGTACAAACGACGACAAAGTAGAGCAGAAATTGCGGGTAAAGGCGCAAGGCCCGATCCACGTAGAACAGACCGATTTTCTCGGGCGCCTTATAGTTGCGTTCGATCAGTGAGGTCATCACAAAACCACTGATGATCAGGAAGGAAATCACGGCAACTACACCGGGGTTGAGTCCCATGAACGTCTTGCCCATATGCGAAACAGCGACCAGAACAGCCAACAGCAGACGATAGACTCCCACTTGTATCCCCAAACGACCTTGTAGTTATGGCGGGTAAATTACGATGGTTTGTGGGTGGATAACAGGCTTTTCTCTGCGCTCGGGGTTAAAGGATTTCAGCGGCCGATCACCTCAGGAGGCGAGGCCAGTCGCCATCGACCTTGCTTGGATCAGCTAGCAGTAGACGAATGCAAACCATCCCTTCTGAAAGCAGCGCCGCTGGAGCAACTGGTTGATGGGTTTTATTGCGATCTTTGCGGGGTGGGCTTTGTAACCAGCGAGATTGTACAAGGTGTCGACTGATCATCGATCCAGAGACGATGACAGAGGCTGTCTGGTTGAAACGGTTACTGCTTTGTTGATGGCGAATTTTCGGGATTGCGGGTGTGTTGTCGTTTGCCGCACGGACGGAGGGTATGCCGGGATGAAGATGGAGCGGAGGGAGCAGGAATCGATGGCGACGGTTGCTGCGATTGCTGAGGGCGCAATCGCCTTGCTCGTTTTAGGAACTTGCATATTTTTGGACAATCAGCCAAAGGTCTTACGTCTAGCCTTTAATTAGGTCATTTTTTTTTGGATCCAACCGCTATATACTCGCCTCACCGTGACCATGTGGAGCTTTTCGGTCTATAAGCTGACCTGTCGGTCATGGTGCTGGTGCGGCATGCTCAAGTGCCGATATGGAGATGTAAACATTGCAAAGGACTTCTATGAATATCTTTACCTTCATTCCGGTGAAGTTAACTCTTCCGCTATCTCGCTCGGACAGAAGCTTGTTGACCGACGAGGACATTCAACTTCTGCACGATGGTGCTGTTGTAGAACACACGACCCAGCAGTTCCACTGACTGAGTCGGACACTGAAGAGTGCGCGTTACTTATCGTCCCAGCCAAAGGCCATGACCCATCGAACCTGACCCAAATTGTCCGCAGAAAGATCAGTGACGAACTGGGAATCCAAATAACCACTATCGATATCATTGCGGCGAGTCAGCTGTTCAAGACGACCAGTGGAAAAATCGACCGAGCCAAAATCAGATCTCTTTACAACAACCTCTCACGATCCGCCGAGGCCGTTACCCAATGAACCTGTTTTTCAGATTATTTGTCATGTCGTTGGTAGGTTTTATCAAGAGATGGCGCAAGCCTGCCCATTTCAGGAGCGCGACGGCGATTGGATTCACCGCCACACCGCTTGATATCGATTTGAACATGCACATCAATAACGGTCGTTTTCTATCGCTCGCTGATTTGGGCAGGCTGCATTTCCTGTGGTCTGTCGGCACGCTTGGGGGGATTCTGAAAAACGGCTGGATGCCTCTGGTAGGCAATGTTGATATTGAATACAAAAAGTCTATTAAGCTGTTTCAGCGGTTTGAAATTAAAACCGAACTGCTTTACTGGGATGAAAAATGGTTTTACTTCCAGCATGTTTTCACGGTTGGGTCGAAAGTGTCGGCAGTGGCCAACGTCAAGGCACTCTTGGTAGACCGTTCACGCAAAGTCGTAGAGCCTGCCCGAATATTCGCTTTGATTGGTGAATCCCCTGAACTCCCGGAAGTGCCGGAATCCATTGCTGATTGGGTGGTACGTCCACGCGCACAAGCACAAACGGCTGCACTCTGCCATTCAAGAAGTTCTCAGACTCACTGAGCGGATAGCATCCGCTGGCAACAGCCCTGCGGATAGGCCTTACTCCGCGGGCTGGCGCTCTCTCGAGCGATGGGCTTGGTCCACTGTGGTGATCGACAAGCCTCTGCTTTCTTCAAGTGCGCGAACATCCAGTATGAAGCTTCTTTCGATTAAATTCGCATCTTACTGCAGCGTGTTCCGCATTCCTGCGAGACCTACTGCGATGACTCGCATCGACTCCATAGGGCTCGCTACCGAGCCCATGGACATGCATGCCGGCACTACGTTCCCTAGTCGTGACACCGGCCCAATCCGCAGATCGAGCCAGAGTTACGTTGGCTTTAGGCAAGCTTTGCAGCTACCTCGGCAACGCGCTTTCCTAGCAATTTCGCAGTCTCCAGGTCGCCAGAGCGCGGAGCTTCCTCTGGAGAAGCGTCCGAAGGAGAAACTGCCAGAGCACCCGCAAATCCGGCAGTCCAGTTGATGTCATCAGGACCATGTGCCTTGGTGTTTGCGGGCATGAGACCTGTGCCTACCCAAATCTGGCCGTGCTGTTGAGAAAGTGTCCAAAAGTATTGAATCGTCGAATACTTATCACCGTTCACAGAAGCTGAGTTAGTGAAGCCCGCTGCCACTTTGTTTTTCCAGGCTTGACCAAACCAAGGTTTTGATGATGTGTCCGCAAATTTTTTGAACTGCCACGCAGGGCCGCCCATGTATGTAGGGCTGCCGTAGATGAGAGCGTCAGCGCTGCTGATTTCTTCCCACGCGCTCTCCGGGAGGTTGCCCTCGGAGTCGATTGCGTAGATTTTGGCATCGGCAACCGACGCGGCGCCCGCCAGTACGGCTTCTGCTTGTTTGGCGGTATGGCCATAACCGCTAAAATATACGATGGCAACTGTTGTCATATCGGGTTTCCTTGAGAGCGTTACTGATTAAGGTTTGATAGCGCTACAGTAGTTTTCTGACTCATCATGTATCTGCGGGGAACTATAATTGCCGAATGTAAATACGGGAAGATGGTTTCTTGTTCGTAATCTGGTTACCGCGAGGAAACCAGATCGAGCGCGTTACGGTTTAAGGTACTCCGGCGGTGAGAAATTTTTCTCCCGATTTAATAGTGAGTAAGTATTTGCTTTTTGCGAAAAATACTCCGCAACCAGTTACCTTTCTTGAACGCTTTCATGAAAGCCACGAAGTTGGAGCTGAACTCGGAGAATAGTTGCAGACCCTTTGCTCATTCGCCATGGTGGTAAAAAGCAAAGAGTGGTTTTGGCTAAATTATTTTTTCAGTTGTTGTTCTAGGTTGGAAATGTTCTGGTCGTAGGCTTTTTGAGCGGTCAAGACTGCCGTGGCATTTTCTTCAGCCCAGTTAAGTGTAGTTATGACTGCTTGGGAAAGTGTTATGCCAAGCGGCGTCAGAGAATATTCGACGGTGATTGGCACTGTCGGATATGCCTGCCTGTGAACCAAGCCATCTCGCTCCAGGCGCTTCAGCGTCTGGGAGAGAACCTTTTGCGAAAGCCCTTCGATCTGCTTTAACAGCGCGTTGAAGCGCCACGTTTTTTCATGCAAAAGGCCCAGTATCAGGATCGTCCACTTGTCAGCAATTCGCTGGAGGATGGCCCGGGTTGGGCATTCGGAAACATATGGATTCCAAGGTGATTGAGTGTTCATAGACGAAGGTCTCGGAGTGAGATACAGGCAGTGGCCATTCAAGCATCTGCCTACGATAGCCGATTTCGGGTTTTGGTCGTATTTTTTGGATGCCAGGTATCTTTATTACACCAATAGGTGCTGAAGCACCTGGAACTGCCCATCGCTGCGGGTAGCGTCCGGTATTGGGCAGGGTGGAGTTACATGGACTTGTTTACTAGATGCGGGCTTCTGGTGATGGCGTTTTTGCTGATCAAAGGCCTCTAAAGGGCGCAATATTTTAATTTACGGATTAGCAAGCGTTCACCACCTCCGTCCGATACGACCGAAAACCATGATTTTCGTCTTGCTACGATCAGAGATCCAAGAACTGCTTCGGGGAGCTTTTCCTTGCTCTACCTGAAAAAGCTAAAGGCCAAGATCTCTGTCCGCGCAGAGGCAAGTAAGATTCTGGTATGCACATCATTGTTCTGGCTCCGGTAATTTGCTGAGGCGCACCATTGGACCGCCACCGCGCAGACATCGGCAGACGCGGCAGCGACATAGGTCCAGGGGCGCTTCACTCCGGGAATGAGCACTTGCACCGGCGTTTCATCGGAGTGCACCAGGCTGTGTCTTAAGGCGCCATGTACCGCTTCATGCTCATGCTGCTCGGGTCGATACTCGACATCCATGCCTTGGCTGCTGGTGCCTGTTCAAATGATTTCATTGAAGCATCCGCGTCCTTGGTAGATTTCCAGTGAACGATCACAACCCACTGGCCGTTTTGGCCAGAAGCCGACTCTCTGGACAAAAAGCCGGGCTGCTTGGAAACGTGTTGAACCTCGACCTGCTTATCAATTGCGGAAAACTCTTTAGGACTGACTCCAGGCTTAAGCGTTGCAGTGACTACCTCTATGACCGGCGACGCTTCCTCCGCTTGCGCTGCAGCTGCGATGCTGGCCAAGGCCATGAAAGCCGAAAAGAAGAGTGTTTTTCTCATTTTGGTTTCCTTCATTATGGAATTACGGTAGCCAACAAGCAGGCAGCTGTAGTCGTTCGCACGCTTTCGCTGGCAGGATGCGGGTTGGCCAATTATCCAGCTGGTTTCTTTCAAAAAATAATGTGAACTCATCGAGCGCAGGAATAGTAACTCGCTCATGGGGAATATAGTTGCTCGGACAGAAGTCGGGAAGTAGTTACCCTGAGGTAAGTGGGCTGGGGGGCTTCTTGACGGCCTTAAATCATATGGAACGTTATAGCCAGCCGAGATCTGTATGCGTCCATGTCATACATCTCGTCGCAACGTTGTTGACCGCCAGGTTGGTGCCCACGCTGATCTTTCCGTGATTACTGGTGGATGGCATGCCCTCGTTCACCCGGCAGACGCAGCACCGCCGACCTGCCGCTCATTCAGGTCGACGGTGATGCACATTCACTCAACTGTTGAAACGTAAAACCGTTTTGGTGCGCGTGAACTACTCACCGAATTATTCCGAGAGCAACCTCCAGAAAGATCTAGCCCCCGAGACTTCACATTTTCTATCGCTTCGAGAAGCTGGCCGTCGAAGTACTCGGAGCCATCACTTTCCCGCACTTCGATGCGGTGTTTTGCCTCGATCAACAGGTGTTCGGGTGCGATATTCTGATTCAAAAAGTAGCGACCATCAGATCGTTCAAATGCACTAGCGGTGTATCCCATAACTCCCAATGGCAACTGGCGCGGTGGTCACGGCGGATCAGCGTGTTACCGATCTGTTTGAGCATGACTAAGCCTCCGTCCAGGCCACCGTTGCCGTTTCACGCCATTTCACCTCGGTGATGCCAAATCGCTCGGCCTGGGGTTTGGAGATGACTTTCAACGGTGGTTTGCCGGGTTTGGGAATCGGCGCAATGCCGGCGTCGCAACTCGCCCAATGCCATGCGTCGGCATTGCGCATGCTTTTGGCGCGAATGACGAACGATTTTGGCTGGCCGTGAAGTTTGTACTCGATGACGAAGATGTCGACGTTACTCATGCGTTCCTCCTTACGCTCATACGCAAATGAGTTTTGCCGACGAAAAAAATTCAAAGGTTTTTCGGGGTTTGTTTCAGGCCGCTGACAATTGTTTTGCTTTGAACGGTTGGAACCTGCGGAGGCCTAAAGATCAAGTGTTTGCCATGCAGACTGAACACGAAAAATCCCCACGATTTCAAATCCGGAGGTACCCGGTGAACAAGACGATCAGCGCCAGGGATTTGAACATTCAGCTCAAGCACAACGATGACGGCGGCCTGTTCAAATGGTTGCTTGCCAGTTTTCTGATGGGGAAGCGGATACAGGCCGAAATCGCCGCCGAAGCCTATCGGGTGATTGCCGATAAACACGGGCGTGATACACCGCGCAAACTGGCTGCGTGCAGCCATCGTGAACTGGTCGCGATGCTCGGGGAGGCGCATTACGTGCGCTACGACGAGACCACCGCCGTGCGGCTGCACGCATTGGCACGCAAGCTTAACGACGAGTACGCGGGCAAGGTCAGCCATATGGTCGAGGCTAGCGCTGATCGCCCGGCGTTTGAGAAGCGACTGGCGCAATTCGACGGCATCGGCCCGAAGACCGTGGAAATTTTCATGCGCGAAGCCAGCGCTGTGATCAGCCTTTGATCGCGGGCCGTGAAAAACCGTCACCACCCGCGCCGTGCAAAGGCTACCTGACTCGACCACCAGAACGATTGATTGCCAGCAGGCACAGCCCGACCAGCAATGCCGCGCCGGCAACCAATAGCGCCGAAGGTTGCATCGGTTGGCGCAAGCCTGCTGCTGTGTGCCGCTGCGATATCGCCCGTGGTCGGGTTTCAACGGTCACTTCGTCAAACGTGCGCAATGGCGTAACGGCTTCTGCCTGAAACGGCATTTCGTCGATGCTCAGACGCAACCCATCCCACAGTTCCAGTGTCCGCGCGGTGATCGTGCCAACTATTCTGCCCGGATAAACCGGTTCACCATTGGGATCAAGTTGGTCATACAGGAAATTCTGTCCTTCGAGCCAGCCGACAGCCGTCTGCAATTCGGGGCCCAGGTAATACTTGCCGTCGAGGAAAAATCCAGGAAATTGCGGCGCGCGCTCGACGCTTTCAATGCGATAACGCTCACCCGGTTTCATACCGGTTTCAGGGGCAATCATGGTGAATCCCTCCTCGGTTGGTTTTGCGATAGAGAACGCAGATCCGGCAGGGTTCCATGCAATGGAGGAAAGGTAGGTGGCGATGTGTAGCGCCTGGCAACGGCGCCGGGGCTCAAGCGCTTGTTCGGGAAAATTCTTTCACCGAAGGTGGATGCGATTGAGTTGCCGAGTTATGAGGAGCTGTAGCAGACATAGCTTGGAATGTGCCTTCAGTGACCCGTTGGTTTCCACTGCGAACGAAAGGTTCTCGCATGTCGATATCAGACATAACCATGGCGCAATCAGGCTACTGAATCATCTGACAGGCCGGGTAAGGTGACGCGTCTTCACTTCAAAATAATCCCATCCAGATCATGGGGTTGATAAGAACTGCGGCAGTTGAACGGGCTTCTTTCGGGAGGCTCAGCAGGCAACGATCGTGCTCGTTTGCCCAGTCAACTCGCTTAAATGTCGTTCAGCAGAGAATAAAAAAACCGATGATCAGCCCGAACTCAATGGATTCGAGTAGCCAGTTGGCGCAGGGCTTCAAGCCTCGTCACGTCACCATGCTGTCCATCGCCGGGATTATTGGCGCCGGATTGTTCGTCGGCTCAGGGCACGCCATTGCGGCGGCGGGGCCGGCGGTTCTGCTGGCTTATCTGTTCTCGGGTTTGCTCGTCGTGCTGGTCATGCGCATGCTCGGTGAAATGGCGGTGGCCAATCCCGACACTGGTTCGTTCTCCACCTATGCCGACCAGGCCATTGGGCGTTGGGCCGGTTTCACCATCGGCTGGCTGTATTGGTGGTTCTGGGTGCTGGTGATCCCTATCGAAGCGCTGGCCGCCGGGCATGTGCTGAACCAGTGGTTCCCGCAGGTCGATGCCTGGCTGTTCGCGTTGGGCTCGATCATTGCGCTGGTGGTGACCAACCTGTTCAGCGTGTCCAAGTACGGCGAATTCGAGTTCTGGTTCGCCATGGCCAAGGTCGTGGCGATCATTGGGTTTATCGGCGTCGGTTTTGCCGTGTTGATGGGCTGGATTCCCGACAGGGAAGTCAGCGGGTTGAGCGGGCTGATGGCCGAGCACGGCGGGTTTGCGCCCAACGGTTTGTCAGCGGTGGTCGGCGCGTTTATCACCATTATGTTCAGTTTCATCGGGACTGAAGCGGTGACGATCGCGGCCGCCGAATCGAACGATCCGTCGCGAAACATTGCCAAGGCCACGCGCTCGGTGATCTGGCGTATCGGCGTGTTTTACCTGCTGTCGATTTTCGTGGTGATCTCTGTGGTGCCCTGGAATGATCCGTTGCTGGCCTCGGTCGGTTCTTATCAGCGCGCTCTGGAAATCATGAACATTCCCCATGCCAAGTTCATGGTCGACGTCGTCGTCCTGATTGCCGTGGCCAGTTGCATGAACTCCTCGATCTACATTGCCTCGCGGATGTTGTACTCGCTGGGCCGGCGTGGCGATGCGCCGAAAGTCCTGAAGGCGACCTCCTCGGAAGGCGTGCCCCGCGCCGCGGTTATTGCCAGCACCGTGCTCGGCGCGTCGATTACCGTGTGGAGCTACTTCATGCCCGCCGGGCTGTTTGAATTTCTGCTGGCCAGCTCCGGGGCGATTGCCTTGCTGGTGTACCTCGCCATCGCGGTATCGCAGCTGCGCATGCGGCGGATATTGCAACAGCGCAAGGTCGAGCTGACCTTTCGCATGTGGCTGTTTCCCTGGCTGACGTGGCTGGTGATCGTGTTCATCTGCGCAGCGCTGGCGGTGATGATGATCACCCCGCAGCACCGCACCGAAGTCACGACAACCATTGGCCTGGCACTGGCGATTTCCTTTATCGGCCTGGTGACGTCGCGTCATCCTGCACCGACGGCGAGGGTCACCTCGGTGGGGTAGGCGTTTGCGCCGAACCTGATACTCCCTCCGCGAAGGCCGAAGGGAATGACAGACGCCTGCGTCTCAGACCGATTCTTATGAGGACATGATGTCATCCATCTCCTCCATGGCCGGCGGTGCGACCCAATCCGTCGGATTTCTGCTGTTGGACAAATTCACCCTCATGTCGCTGGCGTCCGCCGTGGAGCCATTGCGCATGGCCAATCAACTGACGGGGCGAACGCTGTATCGCTGGCATACCTTTAGCCCCAATGGCGCGGCGGTCTGGGCCAGTGACGGTGCGCCGATTACGCCGGATGGATCGTGGAGCAATCCCTTGGTGGCGGACACGGTCATCTACTACTTGCGGTTGCGGCTGATTCGCGCGCGGCAACTGCTTAAGCAAACCTCCTTGTCGATCGTTGAGCTGGCGTATGTCTGTGGCTTCGTTTCCACGCCGCATTTTTCCAAGTGCTATCGCGAGCATTTTGGCGTGCCGCCGAGTGACGAGCGATCCGGTTCTGAAATGAGCCGCAAACCGATAGCGCAACCGTCTGCAATCAAACCGCTGACAACGCTCGATCAGGCGCGCAACGAATCGACGTTTGCCAGCGTGCGAATGATGGAGCGTGGCGATCTGGCTTCAACGGGCTGAACGCTCAGGCAGCGTCGACGGTTGATCACCGGAGATTCTGCATACGTATAGTTCTTGCTCCATGACGCAATTGCCCATAAACCCTCCCATTAAGGTCAATGAAGCCGGTGAGTCACCGGCATCAGGAGGGATCATGAACGCCACGCCAATTCCCCAAGGTTTCACCCCGTTTACCCGCAGCAGCCCGTTGCTCGATTTGCTGGGGCCGATCTACGCGCGGGGCAGCGGGCTGCAATTGCAATTGGGTTTATTGACCGACTCCCGCCATGCCAATGGCCGTGGCACCCTGCATGGCGGGGTATTGGCGACATTGGCCGATGTGGGGATGGGGTACGCCATGGCATTTTCCAGCGACCCTCCGCAGCCATTGATCACGGCGAGCATGACCCTGGATTATCTCGGCGCCGTGCACATGAACGAGTGGCTGGAAGTGCGTTTGGAGCACTCGAAAAAGGGAAGGCAGTTGGCGTTTGCTGCTGTCAGTTTGCATGTTGGGGAGCGAACGGTGGCGCGGGCCAGTGCAGTGTTTGCGGTGCCGATGGGTTGAAAATGTGTGTCCATCAAGCGGTGGGTAATCGATGGACTGCGTCTTGGGGAATAGCGGGTAAATGTTTCCATGTCTTGGATGATCGCTTCTGGCCGATATCCGCTCACGAACGACTGCTATCGGCCAGAAGCAGACGGTCGTGATCTGTTGCCTCTAACGATTGGCAGAGCTCGATCAATATCTACCGATGACCAGCGCTGGCGTTCACACCGATATTGGAGCCATTGCCGAACTGCAAACGCAGTCTCTGCCGAGCAGAATTCGGAGAGAACCCTACGGTCTATCCTTCAAGACTTGACTCCAATTGATCAGGGCGCTGATGTATGAACTCTCTCTGGATTGCACTGGCCATTTTTGGGTGCCTCGTTGCTGCCTCGCTTCTCATGATGCAGTGGTACCCAAAGCTGGCATCCCACCACAGGGATGACGAAACCAACTCCGTGATTCGTCTGGTAGCCAACATTTTTGTGGTGATGACATCGCTGGTCTTTGGCTTGATGATTAATTCAGCCAAAAACACCTTCGAGTCTATTGATGCAAACTTCCATGGGTATGCAACCAGCATGATCATTTTTGATCGGACACTGCGGGGCTATGGCGATGCGGCACAAGACTCGCGAAATCGTCTGATCACCTATCTTGAGCGCGCTATCGAGACCCCGTATCGGGGAGACGAGGCGCTGCAGCATCGTAACAGCGAGGCGGCTAAATACCTGGATGATATAGGCAAGTCTTTGGCTCTTATAAAGCCCCCGGACCGCTACCATGAAACGATGCTTCAGGATATTCGTCAGCAATATCATTCGCTCATCGAGCAACGCTGGAGGATCGTCGAGCAGTCAGAGGGAGCGATTCCTGGCCCGCTTATTGGGATGCTTGTGGCCTGGTTGACGCTCATTTTCGCCAGTTTTGGATACCGCGCTCCCCGTAATTCGGTGGTGATAGGAATGTTCATCATCTCGTCATTGCTCATTGCGGCTTCCGTCTACCTGGTTTTGGACATGGACGTGCCATTTCATGGTCCTATCCAGATATCCGACGAGCCCCTGCGCAGGGCGCTCGCGGTCATGCAGCTCTAGGTTGTTCGTTGGGCGCTTGTATTCACAGCGATTGGTGCTCGCTTAAGGGATGGACAGCGAAATGAGTGATCTTGAGAGACAGCCGGGTGTCATGCATATTGCGTGAAGCACACGTAGGGCGTGTGTGCAGAGCTATTGATATTGGCAGGGCTGCTCCGCTGAGCGGTCTCACGAAAACAGATGCGTCACGGTAGACATCGATGGATAGAGCCAACAATCAAAAGGATTCGGCCGCTGACAAGAGGGTAGGCGACCGGCCACCCGGCGTGGTTCTGGACTTGCGTTGGCTTATTCTCACTCTCGTGGTGCTCTCGGTACTGGCCACTTTAGGCAACAGCCTCATCACGGCCTATCGAGTGCAGCGGGATGCGTTGGTAGAACATGCGCTTCAGTCAAACAGTGCTTACGCGGCGAAAGTAGCCTCGAGCCTTTCTGAATTTATCCGCTCGGCGCAGAGCCACCTGCACTACGGTGCTGTGGAGTTGGGCAAGGAGTGGGGCAATGCCAAGGAATTGCGTGCCGAAGCGATGCGTCTGCAGAAGCAGGATGCCGATTTCAATTCAATAGCGATTGTCGATGTTGATGCCCGGGTGCTGGAAGCGTATCCGGATACGCTCCAAATCATCGGTTCTAGACTGCACTCCGACGCCGTTCAGAACGCCATCGAGGCGAGGCGCCCGTTTATCAGTCCGGCTTACAAATCAGCGGCTGGCAACCTGGTCGTGTTCGTCTCTGAGCCCATCTATGATTCGTCAAACCGTTACGTTGGCATCATTGGCGGTTCAATTTACCTGCAGCAGGACAATGCGCTGCATACCTTGATCAGCCGGCATTTTTATCACACAGGGACATTTGCCTTCGTCGCGGATCAGGATCGACATCTGCTCTATCACCCCGAGGCGTCGCGAATTGGCGAAACGCTTGGATGGAGCAAGACCGTGGACGCTGCGTTACGCGGCGAGAGCGGATCCATGGAGGTGCCTAATTACAAGGGCATACCGATGCTTGCTGGATACGCTCAGGTTCCGGGCGCCGGTTGGGCTGTGGTCGCACAGCAGCCGCGCGAGGTCAGTCTTGCGCCTCTGAAGACGTTGATGGATAACGTGATTTTGGGCATGGTGCCGGCGGCTCTGATCGGCTTTGTGTTGATGTGGTGGGGGGCACTGTTGATCTGTCGACCTTTGCACCAGCTTTCCAGCATCGCTGGCCAACTGTCGGCACCGCAAGCGACTGAGAAACTTCACCACGTGAAGGCATGGTATCGGGAAGCTTTTTCTATTCGTCAAGCGATGCTGACCAGCGTGCAGCTTTTGCAAGCAAAAATAGGCCGTCTCAATCAGCAGGCGTTTACCGACCCGCTGACAGGTCTTGCCAATCGCAGGGCGATGGATGAAGAGTTGCTTGGGCTAGAGCAGGCAGGCCGCACATATTCGGTACTGTCACTGGATATCGACCATTTCAAAAAAGTGAATGATACCTTCGGCCACGACAAGGGTGACTTGGCGATCAAGCAGGTCGCTGCAACACTGGCGAGCTACTCACGCACCGGTGATCTCGCGTGTAGAGCGGGTGGAGAAGAGTTCTTGCTGATTCTGCCGGATACCGATCTCGACTCGGCGAACTTGATTGCCGAGCGAATTCGCCAGGCCATCGCTACGAGTGACATCCCTGGGGTCGGGCGTATTACCGCGTCGATCGGTGTCGCAACTTGTGCGCAAGCACCCACTCCCGCGGACGTTGTGCTCAAGCAGGCAGACGAATGCTTGTATCGCGCCAAACAGAGCGGGCGTAATCGAGTGGAATCGTGCCTTGCATCAACGCTCCAAAGCGCCGGACCAGAATAAGATGAATCAGGCGTATCACCCGCACTTTCGACTCGCTGATGGCTTGTTGATTGGCTCCAGGATTTTAAGATAAAAGCAGTAATCCTTATCAACGACCCGACACGTCAAACCACGGCCAAGACGCGTCAATAGCCATTGCTCAGGCGGTGAAATGAACAGTTCAAGGATCAGCAGCCAGGGTATGCTCCTGGCGCTGCTATCGGTGATCGTCCCGCTGGTCCTCACTTTTGCGGGTGGATGGCTGTTGACGACCTATGTCGCCAACGAACGACTCCACACCCTCGCGCAGATTGCCAGTCAACGCGCCAGTGCTACGTTTGAACAGGCATCCCAAACACTCAAAAACGTTGCCCTTACCGATCTGCAACCTTGCACGCCGGAAAGCATCGAGCAGATGCGCATGATTGCCATGAACACTTTTTCGGTTGAGTCGGTGGGCTACGAGGAAGACGTGTTTGCCTGCACTTCCTGGGGCGCTACGTCGCCACGCGCCACTAAGTGGCCCGAAGATTTCGTCACCGAGGATGGCGTGAAGGTTTCCATCGAAGCGTACGACGACAACCCTCTGATCAAGCCGATGCTGGCTCTGCAGTTCGCGGCGTTCAATGTTCTGGTGGATCCCGAGCAATTTCGCGAAGTGGACCTCGATGAAGGCATAAAGCTGGCAGTGGGGACGCGGCAAGGCCGCTTGCTGGGCCCTGCGCGGCCGAACATGGCGAGCTTCCTGGCATTGGTCCACCAAGGCCCGACTCACGGTCTGAAAGACGGTTTTCTCTATACTTCGGCGGCGCAGGGCAACTTCACAGTCATTGCCGCTATCCCGCGGCAGGAATTGCTGCGAAGTCTCTGGAAACATGTGCTTTATCTGCTGCCTGTTGGGCTGATTGTCTCGGCAGCGTTGCTATTGGTTAATCTGCGCTGGTGGCGGCGAAAACTGTCACCGCTTAACGCGTTGGAGCAGGCTGTACGCCGGAACGAATTTCTCGTTCATTACCAGCCAATCATCGAGATTGAAAGCCATCGATGCATTGGAGCCGAGGCGTTGGTCCGCTGGCAAAAAACCGACGGCACAATCGTCTATCCCGACCACTTCATCCCTTTGGCCGAGTCCAGTGGCTTGATTGAGGGCATCACGAATCAGGTGATCCAGACCGTTCTCAATGACCTCGGGACAATACTGGCCAGTGATCGCTCGATGCACGTGGCGTTAAACCTGGCGGCGGCCGACGTGTGTACAGGGCACTTTTTGCCGAAACTACTGGAGGAGGTTCAGCGCCTGGACGTTCTCCCAGGGCAAATTTGGCTGGAGGTGACTGAGCGCAGCCTGCTCGATCCTGCTCCTGCCAAAATCACCATAGAACGTGCGCGTAATGCCGGTTTCATTATCGCGCTGGATGACTTCGGTACAGGCTATTCAAGTTTGCAGTATCTGCAGCAGTTGCCGCTCGATGCGCTCAAGATCGACCGGTCGTTCGTTGAGCAGGTCGGTGCAGCTGCTGAAAAGACGCTCTTGGTCACTCACGTCATTCAGATGGGCCGCGCTTTGGAATTGACGTTGATTGCAGAGGGCGTCGAGACGACAGGGCAGCTCGACTACTTGCGTGCGAACCAGGTCCGTTACGCTCAGGGATGGCTGTTCGCGAAGGCTATGGATTGCGCGCAGTTCAAAAAACTTTACTGGGCAAGCAGACCCTTGGCGCTGCGGCACGGCTACGATGTTAATGAGAGTTCTTGAATGACTTGGCGGCGTGGTAACAACCTGTAAGTCTCGACTTTTACCAATGGCGGTTCCTGCAGGCGCCTATGCACGGACAGTCGCACCCTGAGGCCTTCTTGGCTTCATTTTTTAATCCGGCCGGCGGGTGCTGCATTGCCAGCACTTTCACAGGAGTGACCTACACGAAGTTGTTCGTAGTAGCTCGCGCTGCTCCGAGAGCCAAACCTCCGCTATTTTCGAGGCTGTACATGGACATTTCTCGCTTAAATGAACTCTTTTTCGAGCACAATTGTGTAGCTTCGATGAATATCGAAATGATGGATTTCAAATACAACCTCACCTTGACTATGTCGTCCTCCAAAGACCCGGAAACAGAAGGCGTGACGGCTGTTTTTCGTGATGTCAGCGCACTGAACCTAAACGGCTTCGGTGGCGGGCTAACCCAATTCATGGACCTCGTCGTGACGCGAATCGATAACGGCCTGGACAGAATCAGGTACGAATTGAGAGATGTTGAGGAAGAGAAAATCTCTTTCTATTTTTCGACTATCAGCGCGCGAGGCCATGAGGAGTAAATCTGCGGATATTGATAGGAGCGCTGGCGGTAGCGCTGTTGGCAGGATGCGCGGATACCCATGCCAGCCCTTGAACGCCGTACCCCGGAATGTTTGCGGGTGGAGGCCTCGAAATCACCCGCTAAATAGTCATCCCCCGGTGCAACTAATCCCTAATGGTGTTCCGGTCGCGACAGGCAGAGAACGGCCAGAACCGGACGGTCACTACGTGTCCCAACCGATACCGATAAGAGGCAATCCGCTAAACGCTCTTGAGAAACCTGCGCCATGCGTACTGGTTCGTATGTATCAATCGCCGTGGTGACGGTTTACGGGACTGCATCAGGCGTTTGACGTGTGTCAGGGTCTATACTAATTTCGCCCTTTTAATCAGATCCACCCTTGATCACCGCACAGCCCACCAGGCAGAACACGTGAAACATTCGACACTTACTGTCGCGCTGCTCTGCCTATTACTTGGCACTCCCGTCAGGGCCGAGCAGTATCAGGTCGTTACTGAAGAGTGGGCGCCGTACAACTACCAGGAGAACAATCAGCTCACCGGCATGGCCACGGAGATCGTTCGAGGCATAATGGCGCTGACCGGGGATGACTTTGAGGTGGTGCTGCTGCCCAGTATGCGAAGCGCCCGTGCATTGAAGACCCGGCCCAAGACCATCATGTATTCACTATTTCGCACGGCAGAGCGAGAACCGTTATACAAGTGGGTCGGACCGATTGTGGAAGAGTCCATTCACCCCTATCAGTTAGCCAATGCGCAGCAGCCGGTGAATTCCTTGGAGCAGCTACTGCACGCCCCAAAAATTACGACGAGACATGCCGGCCTGATACCCGAGACTCTGCAGTCGCGGGGCTTCAACAACCTCGAAAAAACTGCAACCGAGAGCCTGCAGCTCTATCGCATGCTGCTAGCCGGGCGCACCGATATCATCATCGGCGACACCGATGCGGGGGTGGCTTACTACAGCCGCCAGTTGAACATCGCCCCCGACACGCTGCGGCAGATTCCCATCGAGCTCTATCGCTCATCGCTGTACATCGCCTTCAGCCGCGACTGTGACGACGAATTGGTAGCCTCCTGGGCCCACGCCCTGGAGCAACTGCGCCACTCGGGCGAGCTGGAGCGCATCCAGGATCGATACAATCAACCCATCGAGCAATGAAAACGCGGAACCAGCGCAAGCCCGCTTCGCACTTATCCAGCCTTGCTCTCACTCAACGCGGAGGATAAGCCATGAACATTTTTGCAACATACAGCCACAAGGGAATGGTTTAACCCGGCCACGCCAAAGGAGCTTGCGGAGCAGATGATGCTTCACCAAAGTGAGCAGTCAGAGGTGCTTGAGTGGTTCAGGTCGACAATGCCGTTGGGAACGCTCGGAAAAACGGACCGGATCTGATCATTGCGAAGTAGCTTGGCCATAGTGGTACCCGCATGCTTGTCCAGCGCCCGCACTTCCTAAGGACTGCTATCGGCCAGAAGCAGCCATTCAGCGATGACCCATTTTTATTCGTGATAGCCAGCGAGCCTTAATGGTCGCCCCGAACGTCCACGACTACCATCACTGAGACTCCTCATATTGCGCACTCATTGATTGCAGCCAATCAACAAAGGCTCGCAAATAGACCGGCTTATCGGCGTCAAACGGAACCAGCGCATAGTAAGTCGGACCAAGCGAACGCAGAGTCGGGAAGGGTGTTTGCAACCGCCCGGCCGCACATTCAGCCTCCAGCGTTGGAAAGGGCCCTATGCCGAAACCAAGCCCATCGACGACTGCCTGCAACGTCACGAAGAAATGATCGAAGCGCAGGTTCCGACTCGCTCGAAGCATAGGTTGATTCGCACTTTCCATCCAAGCTTCCCAGTCACCTGGGCGGGTTTCGGTGGACAACCAGGTTTCGGCGGCCAGTTGCTCGACCCTTTCAACACCCGTGCTGGCGAGCAGTAACGGGCTCGCTATCACCGTATTCGATTCGCGAAACAAGGGTATTGCCTGAAATTGACCACCCTGCGGAATGCCCCGCCTTATGGCGACGTCGAAACTGCCACTGAATGCCGGTTGAGTCGAGAGCACGGTCGAAACGCGCACATCCACTCCGGGGTGCGTCTCGGCGAATAGAGGCAACCGGGGAATCAACCAGCGCATGGCGACTGTTGCCGGTGCACTGACACGGATTACTTTCAGTTGTTGTTTCTTACCGTAGCGCTCGGCAGCGTCTGCGATGTGATCGAACGCGGCGCTTATTTCCCGGGCGAGGGCCCTGGCATGGGGCGACGCCACCATGCTCTGCCCATCACGCACAAACAACGGTTGACCGAGCCAGTCCTCCAGGACCGCTATCTGCCGACTCACGGCTCCGTGAGTCAGGTTCAGTTCCCGAGCCGCAGCCGAGTAACTGCCCGCCCGAGCGGCCACTTCGAAGATGCGCAACGCGTGAAGCGGCGGAAGCTTTTGCCTCATGTGTGATTCCCGTGCACAGGTACCGCTACTTTAATTCGATTGTGTGAGTAATGCGCTCAGCATACGGTGAATTGCCGGTTTCAAACAGCGCAAGTCACTCATCGCGCGGCGCACCCAACCATTGAAGGGAAGATTTATCCATGACTCAAATAATAAACGTGAACGCCCGGTCCTATCGGCTGCCTTCGGCTCCCACCATTGTTATCTGCATCGATGGGTGCGAGCAGGAATACATTAATCAAGCCATTCAAGCGGGACAGGCGCCATTTCTCGCCGAGCTTATCGGCTACGGCACAGTATTGACGGGCGATTGCGTGGTGCCGTCGTTCACCAACCCGAACAATCTATCGATCGTTACCGGCGCACCGCCATCCGTCCATGGTATTTGCGGCAACTTCTTTTTCGACCAGGAGACGCAAGAGGAGGTGTTAATGAACGACGCCAAATACCTTCGCGCGCCGACCATTCTTGCCGAGATGGCCAAAGCGGGCCAACTCGTCGCCGTGGTGACCGCAAAGGACAAATTGCGCAACCTGCTTGGGCATCAACTGAAGGGGATCTGTTTCTCCGCTGAAAAAGCCGATCAGGTGAACCTGAAGGAACACGGTGTCGAGAACATCCTGGCAAGAGTTGGTATGCCCGTGCCTTCAGTTTACAGCGCGGAACTTTCCGAGTTCGTGTTTGCCGCCGGGCTCTCATTGCTGACAAACGAACGCCCTGACTTCATGTACCTGTCCACTACCGATTATGTACAGCACAAACATGCACCGGGCACGCCAGAAGCCAATGCGTTTTACGCAATGATGGACAGCTACTTCAAGCGTTATCACGAGCACGGCGCGGTTGTGGCGATCACGGCGGATCACGGCATGAATGCCAAGACCGATTCGGTCGGCCGCCCCAACATCCTGTTTTTGCAAGACCTTCTAGACGTCCAGTACGGTGCGCAGCGGACACGTGTTTTGCTGCCGATCACTGACCCGTACGTGGTGCATCACGGTGCGCTGGGGTCTTACGCTACCGTGTACTTGCGCGATGCGGTACCGCAACGCGATGCCATCGACTTTCTCGCCGGCATCGCTGGTGTCGAGGCAGTCTTGACGCGTTCGCAGGCATGCCAGCGTTTCGAACTGCCCGAGGATCGAATCGGCGATCTGGTGGTACTCGGTGAGCGGCTGACGGTCCTTGGAAGCGCTGCCGATAAACATGATTTGTCCGGATTGACGGTGCCCTTGCGTTCCCACGGCGGTGTGTCCGAGCAGAAAGTGCCACTGATGTTCAACCGCAAATTGGTCGGGCTCGATAACCCTGGTCGTCTGCGCAATTTCGACATTATCGATCTCGCGCTCAACCATCTCGCTTAAACCAAAACAAATACAGCGCAGCGAAGACTGCGCACCCTCGCTTAATCCAAAAACTGGTCAGCGCAGCGCAAAGCTGCGCGCCACGCGGAGAAAGGCATGACTATAAAAACCGCTGATAGCCTGCAATACAAAGCGACATTGCCAATATCCACCTTTGATCAATACAAATGGCGCGCACTGATAGGCGTGACGTTCTGCTATCTCTTCTACTACACCGGTCGCCAGACCCTGGGCTTCGCCATCCCCGGTATCCAGCATGATTACGGTTTGTCGAAGTACGAAATTGGCTGGATCAGCGCAACGATGTTGTGGTGCTATGCCGCCGGCCAGTTCATCAACGGCAATCTGGGCGATAAGCTCGGTGGCAAGCGAATGATGATCGCCGGCGCGCTTCTCTCGCTGGCGGCAAATTGGGTGTTTAGTTTTGGCCACTCATTCTGGTTTTTCCTGCTCGCTTGGGGGGCGAACGGCTATTTTCAGTCCATGGGTTTTGCCCCCGGCAGCCGTTTACTGTCGAACTGGTGGGGGCATCAACATCGCGGATTTGTGTACGGTGTGTACGTTGGGTTCTCTGGGTTTTCCTCTGTTCTCGCTTATGTTCTGCCTCTTGCCATTCTGGGCGTGATGCAACTGGACTGGATCTGGATTTTCAGACTGGCGCCACTCTCCATGCTATTGGGCGTGGTGGTGCTGTGGCTTTTTGTCTCTGAGCGCCCCGAGGACAAAAAACTCCGCGCCCTTGAACACGCCAATGATGTTCCACCGTTAGCAATTGAGGATGATTTAACCAGTGCGCAGCGCTATGCAATAGTGCTGCGCAACTGGCGACTTTATATCGCTGGTTTTGCAATCGGTTTTCAGAATGCTGCGCGCTACGCGTTAGTGGTCTGGGTGCCCGTGCATTTTCTTGGTCTGGACTGGAAGACGTCGGCAACGTTTATTGATCCGAAGTGGATTACGGTCGCGCTACCTGTAGGGATGGCACTTGGTGCCCTATCGAACAGTTGGATTTCAGATGTTGTGTTTCAGGGAAGGCGTTATCTGGCGATCGTCTCGTACATGGTCCTTGCATCCGCAACTGCGATTATCATGATGTTCGTACCGCACGGAAGCATGGTCGCAATAGGCTTACTTTTCCTTTGTGGATTTTTTGTCTTTGGGCCCGCATCGTCGTTTTGGGCACTCTGCCCGGACATCTTTGGACGTCACGTTGCGGGAACTGCGACGGGCGTACTCAATACCATGTCCTATATATGCGCTGGCATTGGGGAGCCGGTCATTGGCCACATGATCGATTCAACCGGTAATACGTCGATTATTTTTCCGACTGTAGCGGGACTTTGTGCGGCGAGCGCGATGTTGTCGTTATTGATCAGACGCTGACAACTTAAGTGTGCGGATCGTAACCTTTATCGCAACCCATTTTTTGTCGAGCTCTAGCCATGACAAAGAATCAAAAGCTTCGTAGTGCGCTTGCCAATGGCGAGCTGTTCACGGCAATGGCCGCTCATAACCCTCTGACCGCCAAGCTAGTGGAGGAAGCTGGTTTTTCAGGCATTTGGGGTAGCGGCTTTGAGCTGTCTGCAAGTTATGCCGTGCCCGATGCCAACATCCTGTCGGCGGGCACGCATCTGGAAATGATGAGAGCCATCGCGTCTGTCGTTTCCATTCCACTGATCGCCGATATCGATACCGGATTCGGAAACGCCATCAACGTCAGCTATGTCGTACCGCAGTACGAGGCAGCGGGTGCGTCCGCGATCGTCATGGAAGATAAGACCTTTCCCAAGGACACGAGCCTGCGTGCTGATGGCCGCCAGGAGCTGGTCCGAATAGAAGAATTTCAGGGCAAAGTAGCTGCGGCAACAAACGCTCGTCGCGATAAAGACTTTGTGGTGATCGCCCGCACCGAAGCACTGATTGCAGGTCAGGGCCAGGTGCAGGCCATCCAGCGAGCCGAAGCTTATGCAGAGGCTGGCGCCGACGCGATCCTGATCCACTCAAAACAAAAAATACCTGATGAGGTCCTTGAGTTTATTGATGCATGGAACGGCAGCGTGCCGTTGGTATTGGTGCCCACGACTTACCCTCAACTGACCGAGGCGGATATCGCTGCGTTGGGTAAGGTTGGTATTGTGATTTACGGGAACCACGCAATCAGAGCAGCGGTGTGGGCGATGCGCACGGTGTTTGCAACGATCAGGGCCGAAGGAGGTATAGCCAATGCTGAAATGTCTTTGCCGTCAGTCAAAGACATTATTGCTTTGCAAGGTGATGCGAATATGCGCGAGCTGGAAGCGAAGTATTTAAGATAAGGTCACGTTGGGCTAGCCTTCTGCGCCGATGTGACTCTGGTACGAGGTGCATGGCGAAGGGGCGCAAGCGCATCTGGCACCTGTGCTATGCGCGATTGGCCGGCGCCCTTGGGTAAGCTAGTAGTTTGGAGGATGAGTCGCCAATTCGATCGATCGGCAGAATGGGCTAGCCAGCGTCTGCTTCCGCCACACAGATAATAGTTCGGAACGAGTAAATCAACGTAGTGAAACTGCCCAGTTTTTATAGACACTTTTAAGTGTCCGCTTCTGGCCGATAGCAGTCGCCCACAAGCGACTGCTCCCCACTCAGCCCCACACCCTCAAGCCTGATCCATCGCCGTCGCCACGCCCTGATCTTCCCCCAGAAACCCACCACTCTGATGCTGCCAGAGCCGCGCATAAATGCCGTTTCTGTTGAGCAATTCAGCGTGCGTCCCTTGCTCGATAATCCGCCCTTCATCCATGACAATCAGTCGATCCATCGCCGCAATCGTCGACAGCCGATGCGCAATAGCGATCACGGTCTTACCCTGCATCATTTCATCGAGGCTTTCCTGAATGGCGACTTCGACTTCCGAGTCCAGCGCACTGGTGGCTTCGTCGAGCAGCAGGATCGGCGCGTTCTTCAGCATCACCCGGGCGATGGCGATGCGTTGGCGCTGGCCGCCGGAGAGCTTGATGCCGCGCTCGCCGACTAGCGTGTCGTAGCCGTTGTGGCCCTGCTTGTCGCTCAATTGGCTGATGAAACCGTCGGCCTGCGCATTGGCGGCGGCGCGGCGGATATCTTCGTCGGTGGCGTCCGGCCGGCCATAGGCGATGTTGTCGCGAATCGAGCGGTGCAGCAGCGACGTGTCTTGCGTGACCATGCCGATCGCGCTGCGCAGGCTGTCTTGGGTCACTTGCGCGATGTTCTGACCGTCGATGCGAATCTCGCCGCTGTCGACATCATAGAAGCGCAGCAGCAGATTGATCAGCGTCGATTTGCCCGCACCGGAGCGGCCGACCAGGCCGATTTTCTCGCCGGCGCGGATGCTCAGGCTCAAGTTGTCGAGGACCTGACGTTCGCCGTTGTAGTTGAAATTCACCTTGTCGAACGTCACCGCGCCGCCCGCCGGCACCAGCACGCCGGCGTTCGGCGCGTCCTGCACTTTAGGGCCACGGGTGAGGGTGGCCATGCCGTCCTGCACGGTGCCGATGTTTTCGAACAGCGACGTCATCTGCCACATGATCCAGTGCGACATGCCATTGATGCGCAACGCCATGGCGGTGATCGCCGCCACCGCACCGGTACCGACCTGACCCAGATGCCACAGCCACAGAGCATAGCCGCCGGCGCCGATAATCAGCCCGACCACCAGCGCCTGATTGACGATTTCGAACTGGCTGACCAGACGCATCTGGCGGAACCCGGTGAGCTTGAAATCCTCCATCGCCGCGCGCGCGAAGTGCGCTTCACGCTTGGAGTGCGAGAACAGTTTTACCGTGGTGATGTTGGTGTAGGCGTCGGCAATGCGCCCGGTCATCGACGATCGCGCATCAGCCTGTTCCTGACCGACCTGGCCCAGACGCGGCACAAAATACACCATGGCCAGCCCGAACAACGCGACCCAGATAATGAACGGCAGCATCAGTTTCAGGGCAAAACCGCCGGCCAGGGCGATGATCGCAATGAAGTAGACGCCGATGCCCGGTGCGATTTCGATGAGGGTGAACAACACTTCGCGTACGGCCAATGCAGTCTGCATGACCTTGGTCGTGACCCGTCCGGAAAACTCATCGGAAAAGAACGAAAGGCTTTGCCGCAGCATCAGTCGGTGGAAGTCCCAGCGCAGTCGCAGCGGCAAGTTGATCGCGAGAATCTGGTGCTGGACCATGGTGCGCAGCGCCACCAGGCCGATGCTGATGAACAGCACAATGCCGATGCCCCACAGCACACGACTTTCCTGCGCGTTAACTCCGCCGCCGGCCTGCCACGTCGAGAGCAGATCCACGACCTGGCCGAGAAAAGAAAACAGCCACGCTTCGTAGATCGACACGCTGGCGCTGAGCAGCGCCAGTGCGAGGATATAACCGCGTGCGCCGCGCGTGCAGGCCCACAGGAACCGCATCAGGCCGACGGGCGGAGGCGGTGCTTCGTCGGGGGGGAAGGGGTCGAGTCTTCGTTCAAACACGCGAAGCATTGTGGTCTCCGAAATCATCAGGGTCAGGGGATTCTGCCATTGAATGGCGGCGTTGCGGGTTTGCATGTCACTGACTTGTCCCCACTGAGTGTTATTGCCCGGGATCACTGCGGTGCACAATCCCAAGGATTCCGGGGGGATGCCGATCAGCTAAGCTGTCTGCTCAGACGACTTGAGCAGCGCACCATGCAGCGAACAAATCCGGGTTCATGTTGGGAGTCGACGGGCAAAGGAAATGTTTAATTTCTTTTTGACGTTTTTGTTCGTGCTGATCCCCACGGCATCGCTTTCACTCGACAGTTACCTGCGTTACCGAGTCGCTAAAAACCAACCGGTGAGCAAGGCGTGGAAGGGCTGTAATCATTTGCTTTCCATCCTGCTGCTCATGCAGTTGCTTGGCTTGGCGCTGTACTTCTTCTATATCGCCTGAGCGTGGTGATCGTCAGCCTTCCACGGAGAGGAAAAACGTACGTGATCCCGAATTATCGAATTCGTATTTACTGTTGCATCGGTGCGCTGTTTTGTCTGATTGTGACGTTGGCCTGCGCTGAACAGTTGCACAACGCCGCCACCCTTGGGCAGTTCGACGTCACGACGGGACGGGGCGTTTCCAAAGTCCGCGAGCACTTGGTCTTCGATCAACAGCCGTGGCGCTTCGGTTTTTATCTGCTGATGACCATTGCCGTTTTCATTGCCTCGACTGGCGCGGGGCTGTGGTTGTGCTGGGGTGTTTTGCGCGGGCGGCGGGCGTTCAAACGCTGGAGTGGGAAGTTCCGTTAGTTGTTGGTTCGTTTTGATAGAGGTGGTCGATATGGTGAGTTTGGGGGCCGCACTGTTGGTGATAGGCGTAGGGCTGATTTTGTATGTATCCGATATGTTCGGGTATTCCAGGTCCGTAAACGCCGAACGAGCGCAATTGAAGTCTGCACAGTTGCTAACCAAGGAGCAGCGGGATAATCGCCGTTATTATCAGTGGGCAGGCGCAGGGAAAGTTGTCGGTGGGCTTGCGATAGCGGCAGGGCTTTTAATCCTGGCTGTCTTTGCTTGAGCAGCAAAAAATATCGCGCTGAAGCTCCCCTTTCAACGAGGCGCGGAAGCTTCTCGCATTTGTTGCGAACCAACTGCCTCGACCCGCGCCGAAATCCACTTGCGACTGTACGCCAGCACACCTTGAGCGATGGCCGTGGGAAAGTGGATAAAGCCATGCGGCGAGTCGGGCAACATATACATTTCGACCCGCGCCGATTGCGCCCAGCGCTTGGCGATGTCGAGGGTGTCGTCGCGCAGCGGATCGAGTTCGCCGGCAAACAGCAGCGCCGGCGGGAAGCCGCTGAAGTCGCCATACAGCGGCGACAGCGGTGGCTGACGGCGCTGCTCGTCAGTCATGTCGGGCGTGAGCAGGCGCAACGCCTCGACCATGCCGGGGCCGTCCAGCACTAATGTGTCGGCGGGCGCGTTACGTACGCTGGATGTTCCGGTGAGGTCGTAGACGCCGTAATACAGCAATGCGCCGCTGATTCTTTGCAGCAGATCGGGCCATTGTTTCAGCGCCAGCAGTGTCGCCGCCGCCAGGTGGCCGCCCGCCGATTCACCGATCACCACGACGGGCAGGCCGGCGAACTCAGCCTCTTTTAACAACCAACGAGTGGCGTTGAGGCAATCCTCCAGCAAGCCTTCGATGGGCGTGGACACGGCCAGTCGATAATCCACCGAGACCACGGTCACTTGGCAGCTGTCGACGATGGCCGCGTTGAAGTTTGTCGTCCATCTGCGCATTGCCGATCACCCAGCCGCCACCGTGAAAATCCAGCACCACGCCTTTCGCCGGGCCTTTGGGGCGGATGATCCGCACCGGCACTTTATTGATCAGCCGGCGCTCAGCTGTCAGGCCAAACTTGCGCAACACGCCGGAGCCGCCGATCTGGCTGACACGCAACAGCGCCTGAATCAAACGCGGCGTCAGGCGGTTGCGGATCTTGAAACGCGGCAGCCAGGCCAGCTTCCTGTTGAAGGCACGCACCTCATTCAACTCGCGCTCGCCCTGCGGCCACGGTGTTTCAGTACCCCAATTGGCATTGGTCATCAGCGGTTCTTGATCAGGATGGAAAAGTTCAACGCCGCCGCCACGCACAGCCACGCCAGATAAGGAAACAGGATCAAGCCAGTGATCAAGTCCAGTTGTATCGCCAGCACCACCATCGCAGCGACCACCAGCCACAACACGGTGAGAATCACCATCGCCGCCAGTACCTGATGCGCGCCGAAAAATACCGGCGTCCACAGCGTGTTCAGCGCAATCTGCGCCGCCCATAACGCCAGCACGGTCTGGCTGCCGGGGATCAGGCTCAAGCGGTAACCGGCCCAGGCCAGCAGCAGGTAGATAATCGTCCAGGCCACCGGGAACGTCCAATTGGGCGGGGTGAACCCGGGTTTGTTCAGCCCTTCGTACCACGGCCCCGGTTTGAACATCACGCCGGTGGTTGCCGCCGCTGCGCAGGCCAGAAGAAAAATGAAGAAGGTCATCGCCAGTCCTTGGCTGAAATCAGCCGGTTGGGGGTTTAAGAAAGGGACGCCTCGGCAAGGAAAAAGTTTGCCATGAAATCCATATTGGCCAGAGAGGCGATTCAATTTGAACTAAAAACTGACCGTCGCGTCAGGATAATCAGAGCCTTTTCCTACTGACGTGGATGACATCATGTACACCTATCACATCGAATACCGATTCAACGGCGAGCCTCGGACTTTTCTGCTTGAACTCAAGGAACAGCAGTTGGCCAAGCATGAGGCTGCGATGCATCTGCTGGAGCTGCACTTGGGCGACGCGGAAAACGGCCTGATGATGCCCACCGCAGATTCAACGCCCGAGCAGATCCTCGAACAGGCCGAGCGGGTAGGGATCACAGACATCGAGGTTGTCAGTCAAACCAACTGAAGCATGGGCTTGTGATTGCATGAGTTCACTGATCACCGCCGCATCGTCGGCGGTAGCTGTTCAAATCTGATAATCCATTGGGTTGATCCCGGATGCATTCCCTTCAGGCGGATGGACCAATCGCGCACCCCACGGCCCAATCGCGCACCCATTTCCCCTCAAACCAAAACTGTCATATTCAGTATCACTTGCCTACCCATAGTGACCAGCCCAACGCTTATCCAATGAGGCTGCACTGTGTTTCAACGTCTTCTGTGTTCGCTATCCGTCCTGAGCCTGTCCATCGCCGCCGCCCACGCTGCCGAGCCCGTGCCGCTCGACACGCCGCGCCTGCAGGGCATCGACAACTTCCGTGACATCGCCGGCATTACCACCGCGTACACCACGGCCCACGACGGCACGATGCGCAGCGGCGTGTTCTACCGTTCCAACGCGCTGACCCCAACGGCCAGCGATCTGGCGACCCTCAACAGCCTCGGCATCAAAGCTATCTACGACCTGCGCACCCCCAGCGAAATCGCCGCCACCCCGGACACAATGATCAGCGGCGCGACCTATCAGAACATCGACATTATCGGCAGCACCACGTCCGGCGCGAACATCACCACCATCTCCTTCAAAAGTGCTGCCGATGCGATTGCGATGATGGAACAGACCAACCGCGCGTTCGTCAGCGACGCCGGCATGCGCGGCCAGTTCGGAAAGCTGTTCAATGAACTGGCCAGCGTCGACGCCGCGCAACTGTTCCACTGCACCGCCGGCAAGGACCGTACCGGCTGGACCGCCGCCGTGTTGCAGAGCATCGCCGGTGTCGACAATGCGACCATCATGGCCAACTACCTGGCGACCAACGACTACACCGCCGCCCGCGTCGCCGCCACGTTGAAGGCGCTGCCGCCGAGCATGGCCGCCATTTACGAGCCCCTGCTCGGCGTGCAGGCCAGCTACTTGCAGGCCGGTCTCGACGAAGTGGCCGCCGAGTACGGCAGCATGGACAACTACCTCAAACAAGGCCTCGGCCTGTCGCAGGAAACCATTTACGTCCTGCGCGGCAAACTGGTCGAATACAACAGCCTGCCGGGTCAGGCCGGTCTGATCGGCAACGCCGCGGCTGGCGCAGAGTTGCTTCGCCAATTGCAGAACACCAGCCTGTCCGGCACCTACAGCGCGTACAACTACTACCTGCAATCGGCCATCGACGCCGGCACCCTCGGCGGTGTCGAGTCCCAGGTCGGCGGACAAGTCCACGCCGACGCCGCCAGCTACCTGCTGCGGCAGAACGCGATGATTGAACAAACCGCCGCACCGTTCGCCAGCGGCAGCGATCTCAAGGTCGGCCAATATCGCCTCTGGACCACCGCGCTCGCCGGCTACCTCGGTACCGACGGCTCGGCCCACGCCGAAAGCAGCAATGAACACAGCCAAGGCCTCATGGTCGGCATCACCCAACGCTTCAGCGATCAACTCAGCGCACGCGGCGGTTTCGGCTACAGCAAGGGCACGGTCGGCGGCGCGGGCGGCGAAGCCCACACCGATTTCACCTTCCTCAACGTCGGCGCCCGCTACGGCTTCACCAGCCTCGAACAAGGCCTGTTCCTCGACGCCAATGTCAGCGCCGGTTACGTCGACTACGACAGCAAACGCGACCTCGGCGGCGGCCTCGGCACCGCGAAGGGCGACACCCATGGCAACCTCACCGGCGCCACCGTAGCCCTCGGTTACCGCGCCCCGGTCAACGGCATGACCTTCGAGCCAAGCCTCGGTTTGCGCATCAGCCATCTCGACCTCAACGGCTTCCAAGAGAAGGGCAGCGAACTGGCGCTCGACGTCGACGACAACAGCGCCACCCGCCGCAACGCCGTCGCCAACCTCAATGTCGCCTTCGCCCCAGTGGCGATGGGCGCATGGCAACTGGTGCCCGGCGTACAAGTGGGTTACGAACGCACACTGGGCGACAACCAGGTCGACAGCCAAAGCCACCTGCTGGGACTGGATATCGAACAACGCGCGGCGTTTGATAATCGCGACCAGTTCAGCGGCGGCGTCAACGTGATGGCCAGCCTCGGCGCGCTGAGCGTGGGCGCAGACATCGGCGCTAATGGCGGCGGCGACAGCCATGGATTCAATGGCGGCCTCAAGGCCAGTTACGCCTTCTAAAAAAGTGGGGTCAAGGACGGCCCCGAATCTTCAATCCTACTAAAATCCTGTGGCGAGGGAGCTTGCTCCCGCTGGGTCGCGAAGCGGCCCCCGCTTTTCACCTCAAAAGCAGGGGCCTGCTGCGCAGTCCAGCGGGAGCAAGCTCCCTCGCCACAAATAACATTTCAAGCAACTGACAAGTCATCCCCGAGCCATGAACTCAGCCGGACTCACCCCATAAGCCCCCTGAAAATACCGACAAAACCGCCCGACATTACTAAACCCGAACCGCAGCGCCACCTCCGTCACCGACCCCGAATCCCGCCGCTTCAAAGCCTCATAAGCCCGCTCCAGCCGCACCTGCCGCTGATACGCCACAATCGACATCCCGACAAACCGCCGAAACCCTTCCTGCAACGCCCGCTGACTCACATGGCTCAAGCGCGCCAGATCTACACCACTGATCAACTGCTCCGGATGCGCCTGAATAAACTCCACCGCCAACTTCACATGCCGCGGCGCAACCATCGCCGTCGGCTGCCGCAACGCCTCGGAAAAGTTATGCGGCCACGCCTCCAGCACCGCATCAATCAACATCTCGCGCAACCGCGACGGCATCAACGTCCCGCTGTTGATCAATAGATCAAACTCGGTGCCTGTGGCCAGATCAATCAGTGCCTTGATGCCCTGAAACGCTGCGGTGTTCAAATCAACGCTGGGTTCAAAAACGATTTTCTGCAGAATCGGTTTATCCAACAGCATCGATAACCGCTCGGTGAGTTGATGGCGATTGATCGACATGCCGTGGTGGGCGTGATCATCGAGAAAGTGCATCGAACGGATATCCGCCTTGTCGATCGCCAGACCCATATGGGAAACGCCAATGGATTCGGTCGCGTGGTTGAATACGATCTTGCCGGCGGTGGGAATGACGAAGGTGATCTCGTCTTGTGGATCGGGGAAAGCGACGGTGAAATCACCGTGATAATGCATCCGCCGAAAACTCACACCATCGTGCCGCCCGTAGACGCCGCCGATGATGATGTTCGACGGCAGCGGCGGATTGTCGGCATAGCGGTTGCCAAACAATCTGGAAAACAGGGCACCGAAGTCGTCCGAACGGAGGTTGTCGGAGCGCAGGATGATTTGCTGGCGAACGGGCGTCGGGAACACCTTGGCGGCACCTTCGTTTGGGGGCTCTAGGACTGGGGTGTAGGGTAGGGCGCCGAGGAGGTTATCAGAGGCAATATGACGGGTTTGTGACAGCCAGAAACATGCCGTTACAGCGCCGCGTCACGTTTAGAGAAAGGACACTCGGCAGGCCATTGCCGACATGGCAACCTGCTCGCCACCGTATCAGCCTACAAACAGCGGCACCGCGCCGACCGCCAGGCCCTGTTTGACGTGATCTGAAAACAATCAAATTAATTGGAGCGGCAATGCAAGCCAACACACAAACACTCCCCATCACTCTGACCCCGGAACTCGACTTCGACCAAAACGCCGCCAGCGCCTTCGGCGAATCGCTGACCCACGAATACACCCAAGCCACGCCATTCCCGCACATCGTTATCGACAACTTCCTGCAAGCAGACGTCATCGCCAGCATCCGCGAACACTTCCCGGTTGAACCGACCAACAACGAACAGATCTACGAGCGCGGCTACAAAGGCCAACTCAAACGCCAGATCAGCCCCAACGCCTGCAGCCCGTACCTGAAGAACGTGTTCAACACCTTCAACTCCGCACCCATGCTGCAATTCCTCGAAAAACTCACCGGCATTCAAGGGCTGATCCCCGATCCTTACTTCACCGGCGGCGGCCTGCACGAAACCAAAACCGGCGGCTTCCTCGGCGTGCACTCGGATTTTCGGCTGAACAAAAAGCTCAACGTTGAGCGACGACTGAACGTGATCATTTACCTGACCGAGGACTGGCAAGAGGCGTACGGCGGCAACTTGGAGCTTTGGGATGTGGGGATGAAGAAGTGCCTGAAGAAGGTGCTGCCGGTTTATAACCGCTGTGTGATTTTTAATACGGACAAGGACAGTAACCATGGGCATCCGGAGCCGTTGACTACGCCGGAGCACGTCACTCGGAGGTCGATTGCGCTTTATTACTACACGGCGAGTGGGGTGGGGGTTGATCCGGGACAGAGGAATAAAACGCACTATAAGCCGCGGCCGAAGGATCGAATGAGCTTGAAGTATTACGTGACTAAATGGTTCAAGAAAAAGGGGTGAGGAGGCCGCTGAAGTGGTCAACTAATCCCGGACACTTCGCAAACTAACGACTACACTGATTTACGGTTTTCGACTACACGCTTATTCAAGGAGCTTCACATGATCTGCTGGAATGCAGTTGTCGAAAGAAAAGTCAAAGCCGGCGTCGTCATAAAAAACATGCTTGACGGGAGCGAAGCACTGATCCCGTTTACGACACTAAAACTGGCGGTTCTAGACCCTGTCAACAAGATAACCGATTGGTTGATAGGCACGCCCTGGGTCGCAGAAACCGAAAAAGAGTCGGTCGTTGTCGGGCGAGCATTAATTGTATTTTTCAAACAAAACGAAGAAAAGTTGGTGCCTGCTTATGCCGCTTTTCGCGGGGATTTCAAATTCAGAATTGATGAGGAGGAGTTCGTCGATCCTTATCAGCGTGAAATAGTGGTGATCTACCACGATTTTTCAGAAGAGACCAAAAAGGGCAACTCGGGCAGCGCTTTTGCTAAAGGTGTCGAGAGCTATGTTGAGACGTTTTCAGGCGTGTCGCACCTGGTTCATGCCGATGGCACATATGAAGAGCTGGTTGTAAAACTGACCAGCGTGGCAGAGGTGGCTGACGGTTGGATCGACACTGTACTGATCGTCACACATGGTTATATCGGGCAAATGTGGCTGGGTAATGCGGACGAAATATTTGTAAAGAGAAATTTTGCTGCAGTGCTGGGCCGGTCTGAATCCGGAAAGGATTTTATCAATCCGGAATCATTTGGCGTGCTGTTGAAGAATCTGTTTGGTCCTAAATTGGGTATTGGCATTTACGCCTGCAACTTTGCGTGCTCGCCCGGAGGCGATGAAGTTGCCATAGCGATCAGAGGGGCCGCTGAAGCGAGAGTTGTTGTCGCAGGTAAAGCGGACGTTTTCCTCAAGCCCAATTCTAAAGGCCACCGCCCGGTCGCAGAGTGCAAAGGGGCGGTGGCGTTTTACTCAGAACATGAAATTGAAATCAGAGGAGGTCAGGTTCCGGTATTTCCGATCTAGCGGTTGGATAGAGATGGATTCGGCGTGCGCCTCTTGCGCGAACCTTCGTGGCTGTTGCACTGCATTCCAGCTCTTGGCCATTCGAACCTGCGTCCGATCACTTCAGAGCCCGCCAAAGCCTGAAAACCAGGGAAACACCACATTGCCGTTGTACCCTCTGTATTCGGCTTTCGCCCTGAGTTGCTTACGGCAATAAAACGAGAAAAAAGGGGGCTGATTTCTTTTCTGTCTTGGTGGGTCTGTCTGGTCGACCTCCATGACGACATCCTCACCGTCATGGAGGTATTTCGTTACTCCGCTGGCACTACGTTATCCAACGCCCGATTCACCGCCAACTCCCCAAGCATCACCACCTGCGCAATGCCTTGCAGTGTCTTGCGTGCCGGTCCGTGAACCAGCCCGATAACATCGCCCAGCATTACAGAGGCTGAGCCGAGCGATTCACTGGCATTCACCAGCAATTCCTCAGTCTTGGTTTTTGGATTGGCGATAAACATCGTGTTGGTTTGGTACGGGGGGCCCATGATTTCTGGTGCGGGACCGAGGTAATGGGAGAGGGCGCGGTCGACGGCTTCGTTGAATTTCTTGGCGTCTGGGGATTCGTCGCCCGCAATCGGATCGGTTTCTGGCGGATTCGGTGTGATTTTGAACATGATGTAACTCCCTTGTGTCGCTTAAAAGGAGCCATCACCCTCTCGCTACCAAACGATGGGTGGCGGCCATGCACAGGTTGGTAGACCGGGACACAAGGAAAACCGGCGCGCTCGAAAGCGCCCTGCGCATGACCACCATAAAAGCCAGGCGAAGACTTTCGCCAATAGTGAAATTGCGCACCTTGTATACACGAGCTACCAAACCCGATCACTGCTATTCAGTGACCGACCCACGATAGAACCCGCCCACCCGGCGCACAAGCCGGCGGATTCTGGCGTAGTCGTAGGCAACGGCGCAAGGCGTTGTAGCCTGCTGGAAGTATTTCGGAACGCTTTTAAACAGGTCGTTTGGAATGCCAGCCGTCCAAGGCCTGACACCCGTAAAAACGTTTCAACCCCTCCACAAAATCAACGCCCTCCCCACCAACCTCGCCGACGGCTTCGACGCATGTTGACGGCACTGATGGGCATGTAGATCGAAAACGAGAAAAAAGGGGGCTGATTTCTTTTCTGTCTTGGTGGGTCTGTCTGGTCGACCTCCATGACGACATCCTCACCGTCATGGAGGGATTTCATTACTCCGCTGGCACTACGTTATCCAACGCCCGATTCACCGCCAACTCCCCAAGCATTACCGCCTGCGCAATGCCTTGCAGTGTCTTGCGTGCCGGTCCGTGACCAACCCGATTACATCCCCAAGCATCACCGAAGCCGAACCGAGCGATTCTCTTGCATTCACCAGTAGTTCTTCAGTCTTGGTTTTTGGATTGGCGATAAACTTTTCCCGGTCAGTCAGGAGCCGACGCTCGTTTCGGTCAATCCCTTGGGCCAGCGCGCATTGAATAACCCAAGGGATTTGGGGGCGTACAGTGCACTCTGAAATGACGGCACATACTCATACTTCAGCGTCTTTCCCCAGCCCCGACGCCCGCAGATAACGTGACAAACTCTCATCGCCAACAGTAGTCGTTACCGCGTCGGCGTTTCGGCTGGAGGCATGGCGGGTTTGCTGGTGAAGATCGACACTGCGATTTCGTTGTAGGCGTCGTTGTCGCATTCATCGTAGGTGTACGCGGTGAAGGCGACCAGGCCGCGAGCGGGGCGGATTTGCAGGGGGTGTACGGTGGTGAGGACTTCGGGTGGCATGAGGGCGCGGAGTTTTTCGAAGTGGCGGTTTAGACGGCGGTGATGCAGCTGTTTTTGCAGTAGACGTTGGGTGAACAGGACTCGAAGCCGATGTCGGCTTTGCTTTTCTCCGTCAGTCCATAGGGCGCCCAGGTAAGTCGATGTGCCTCATCAAATGGAACGTCTCGCCATTTTTCTTCCTCACCACGGCCAATACCGGAAACTCTCCGTAGATTTTTAACCAGAGGTCAAAAGACGATTTCTGATCTGAAGAAGCGATTACGGGTTGCGGTAAATCTTCCCAGACCCGGTAGGTAACCGACTCAATTTCAGCAAGATTGTTTTCTCGGTCCATGGGTTCTATCCAGACCCTTACTTTGAACAACCCGCTTCCTGGAGTAGTTCTAGGGCGAAGAGTCTCCGATTGATGAAGGAGAATGAAGCCAAAGTCGATCATGCGTTCGTATGCAGCATTCAGGGCTGAAATATCCGACTCGGTCGCTGGTATCGGTGTTCCGGAAATAGCGGCGCCTGTCGTAAGTCCTTTTAGTGCTTTTGGGGTTGCTCCTAAAAAGAAATGATCCTGATTGATGAAGTCGCCTGGCCCGTAGAGGTGGGTGTGGTAGTACGCAACCAGTAAGTAAAAAACGAACTGCCCCGTACAAGATCCACTACCTTGCTCGCCATATTCGCCTCCGATGCCTGTCCGTCATTGGAGTAAAGCAGCTCGCTGCCTGAATGCGATCTGCTTTTAGAGAATAAGGTTGTTTCGACGCTACAAGCCTTTGCGCTGGCCCTACGGTACAAATGGTGCTTTTCGCAGCAAACTGGCACAAACCATACGGGAATCTACAATCCACCCAAGCGCGTATTTGACCATGTAACGAAGCCATTTGCTCACCAGAACAAGCCGTTCGATTCGTAGCATCCTCAGCGCCTGTGAACCTGGTCGACAACGACCGGGAAAGCTAGGGAACGCCTACAAAAGGAATATTTAAATGCCAAGGCTTATTCTGGGACACACGACAGACACTTCCGCAAAGGTCTGGATGAGAGCATCAGCGCGCTGGCCGGTGGTTTTCGTCCAGTTGATCAATCCTGCCAACAAAAAAATACTGGATGAGCGTTCAATAATTACCGAAGAATCCGAGTTTTTCACTCACGTTCATGAGTTCACCGGATTGGCTGCCGACACTGATTACAAGGTCAAGGTAGCCTTCGGGAAAACGCTCAAAGACCCGGTCGATGCACGCGTCAGGGATGCCTACGCCGAAGGTGGCTTCAAAACCTTTCCGAAAACCGCCAAGCAACCCTTCACCTTTTTGCTGGGCTCTTGCAACCTGCACTCATTGGGAATTCTGGAACGACCGGATCAGTCCTGGATAACGATCTCCAGAGTGGCGGCAAAAACGCAGGCTCGCTTCATGATCCATGCGGGCGATCAGATCTATGCCGATATTCCTTTCAAGCCTGAGGCCAGTCTGGAGCATTTTCGGGACAAGTATCTGGACGCCTGGGACGACTGCATTCCGGCGAAAAAAGTACTGACTGAATTGCCGCATTACATGATTCTGGATGATCACGAGATCATTAATAACTACGAGCACGGTAGCGGAGAGCTCGGTAGTACCTTGCCGCGTATCGCACTCAAAACCTATTGGGAATTCCAGCACTCGCACAACCCGGTCACGCTGGGATCGCCGGACCAGTACTTTTATGCTTTCAGCTATGGCGACGTTCAATTCTTCGTGCTGGATACGCGCACTTCACGCATCGCAGCACTTGAGCAGATGATTGACGACAAGCAACTCAAAATCCTGCTCAACTGGCTGACTCAGCACAAGAACAGCACCAAGTTCATCGTTACCAGCGTGCCTTTTGTGGGGGAAGTAAAGAATCCGGAACAGGACAAATGGTGTGACCCGGCTTTCAAGGTTCAACGAGAAAAGATCCTCGGGCACATTCTGAAGAATGGCATCACCGATGTGGTATTCCTGACGGGCGACATGCACACCTCGTACTGCGCCGACATGGATATAACAGACAGTTCAGGGAACAAAGCCGTTGTTCATGAACTCATGTCCAGCCCCATCAATCAATTTACGCCCAGCCTGCCTCTCGAGTTTTACTACGAGTCACCCAGGACGGTGACCGGGGCAGGGTTTCAATACAAGTCTACGATCAGGAAAAACACGTTCTATGGTGCCCACTCGAACGTCATGAGTATCACCGTTGCCAGTGGGAAGCCTATCGAGTTCAGCATCTTCAGAACCACAGACAACTCGACCAAACCGGCGCTAAAAGGGAAACTTTGAGCCGGGTTCGATGACGGCTTTAGGCGGCGTGATTGCCAGACATTCCCCGCGAGGGGAATGCCTGGTTGATCGCAACCAATGATAGCTGCATCGAGGATGCCTCGATTATGCGCACACTCATTTTGCTGGTCTTGCTGACGCTCGCAGCGTGTACCTATGCTCCCAAGCAACAAGGGCTGCGGGTAACCGATGATCACAACCTGCCCGAGCCTAAAATCAAATTCCTGGGTGTTGGTGGCTGGCTGTTGCGCTGGAAAGATGAAGGTCTGTTATTGGCACCGTCTTTCACTAATCCGGCGACCTTGGGGATTCTGGGAGTTCCTCCACTGACGGTAGAGTCCGACCCGGAGAAAATTGATCGAAACATGCCGGACGCACAGTATGTGACCATGCTGTTGGTCGGCCACGCACATTACGATCACCTGCTCGACGTCGCTCGCGTAGTTAATGTCCAGGCACCCAATGCGGTGATCTACGGGTCGGAAACGGTCCGTCATATTTTGCAGGCTTACACTCCCAAACCGACCACAGTGGTGCCGGGCCGCGCGCAAATCAGCAATCACAAAGACCCGGGCTGGCCCGGCACATGGTTCTATTCGTCAGGCCAATATTTGAGGGATGGCGCAAACCCTCTGGAGCTACCGGGTGGCATGCCGCGCGGAAGGATTCGCGCGATGCCTGTCGAGAGCATGCATGCGCCACACATTTTCGGTCAGAACCTTTTACCTGGGGGCTATGACAGGGATCTTGAGCAGATCCCGACCTCTATCTTCGACTGGAAGAACGGGCACAAGACGTTGGCGTGGGTGATTGATCTGCTCGACGATAGCGGGCGACCGGTTTATCGCATTCATTATCAGGACAGCGCCGCTGATCCACCGTGGGGATTTCCTCCAGTCATTGCCGACAGTAAAGGCTTTGATGTTGAAATTCTCTGTGCTGCCAGTTGGGACAAAGTCGCGTACTACCCTATTGGACTGCTGCGTGTCACACGGCCGAAAAAGGTGCTGATCGGGCATTGGGAAAACTTCTTCGGCAACGATTTGCAGAAACCGGCCAGAACCATTCCTCTCCAGAAATACCAGCAACTGATGGAGCATTTAAAAGGGTACGAAACTGTTGTCCCGGAACCTATGTCTGAGGTAAGGCTTCCGGCAATTCCTAAGCCGTAGTCACGGTCGGACTTGCGATCAAACGTTGAAACACCGGTTCTCTGCGCACCCCCGTTGGAATCGGCCAACACGCCCCCATAACAGTCTCTACACCCAACCCTTGCGAAAGGAACGACAACCCATGACCACTCAAACCGAAACCGCCATCCTCGCTGGCGGCTGCTTCTGGGGCATGCAGGATTTGCTGCGGCGCTATCCCGGCGTGTTGCAGACCCGCGTCGGTTACACCGGCGGTGATGTGCCGAACGCCACCTACCGCAACCATGGCGACCACGCCGAAGCCATTGAAATCACCTTCGATCCTGCCGTGATCAGCTATCGACAGATCCTTGAATTCTTCTTCCAGATCCATGACCCGAGCACGCCCAACCGTCAGGGCAACGACCTTGGACGCAGCTATCGTTCCGCAATTTATTACCTCAGCGAAGAACAACGCGACATCGCCAAGGACACCGCCGCCGATGTCGAGGCTTCAGGACTGTGGCCAGGCCGAGTAGTCACCGAAATCGAACCGGCGGGACCGTTCTGGGAAGCGGAGCCGGAGCATCAGGATTACCTCGAGCGTATTCCGAATGGCTACACCTGCCATTTCATTCGCCCGAACTGGAAGCTGCCGAAGCGCGCGTAAGCGCTGCACGCCGCTCATTCAGCGCCACTTCAGTGGTTGCAAGGCTGAATGAGTTGCCGACTTCGCGGGCAAGCCCGCGAAGAGGCGAGCGCTCATGGCGCCGTTTTAGGTCTGCGCTTCATTCTTCAACTTATCCAGCACAACGCCATTTTCGGCCCCTGCCGCAAGCGTCCCTGTCCATCACTCCAAACACCGTTTAGGGGTCATGCGGATGTCGACACTGCTTGCTCCATTTGCACTGCGCGCAGGCTCCTTACGACCGCTCCACTCGACAGGATAAGGTCCGCTCGGTGCCATCAGCGTCTGCATCCGGCTCATGAAATCAGTGTCACTTCGGGCGTAGAAGATCCACTCCCGACGGTGTTCTCCAGTGACCGTGCACACCCACTTCGCAAGCCCGTCATCCGCAGCGGCCGAGAGTAAAAGGGCCTCCATCTCATTCATGCGTACAAGATCACGAGGTCGCGGCAGGAGTTTCCTGGAGGTGTAGTTCCAGCGGACTCTCACCTTGAACGGTAGCGCTTGCTGCTCCGTCGCGGAAATTGAGCGAGCAGTCCGGTAACTCATCGGACTGGCAATGTCCGGATAGTCGGACGCCTGAAAAGTGTCCTCGCCCGGCTCGGCTAGGCGCGTTTGCGTGTAAAGATCAGGGGCATCGCCCAGAATGGCTTTGAGTGCAGCATCACTTGCGTCCTTACGGTCCGCCACGCAGTCATCGTAAGCGGCACTCTGGCTTGGGCCTTCATCCAGGCAGGGGGCGCGTTCGATCGGTGGCGGGGCATGGGAGCAGCCCGTGTTAAGCAGAGCTGTCGATGTCAGCAGCAAAAACAGCGACCAAGCGCGATTCAAGGTGTTTCGATTGTCGGGTTTGACGTCATTCACAACGTGCCTTCTATGGGAGGACTGGTTTGGAGTGGAAGTGATCGAACAGTGTCGCCATTAATGCCGACTGACCTGCTTGAGCCAGTTCCAGAAGGGGTCGTTCGATTCGCTCACATCCATGCATTCTGTACGGCGGACCAGATCCGCTGCTCGCGCCGGTATGCTCAGCCCGAGCGTTCGCTCGACGTGGCTTCGCAACAGAAGAGGCGGTGGAGGGTAATCGTCTTCGGCGTATTCTTTTTCGCGTACTTCATCCGGGGGCAGTTGAAACTGCTCCGGCCAGCAGAGCTCGTCGTAACCGATAGCCAGCAACCTTAATAAGTCCTCAATAGTGTCGGTCAGGACGCAAAGCATCGTTGACCCGGATCCCGATCCCAGATGGACGAATCGCTGTTGCCCGCTGTCGTCCAGCCACAGCCCGGCCCACGAGCCGTCTCCACCGGTTCTGAGGAACAGGGTCAGGCGCTGGTTTACGTCAGGATCTTCGCTGTTAGTCCAGCGGGCGGTGTCGGCAGGTACTGGCAGGTAAAAAGCGGTTGTCGCTACATCGCTGTGTGCAGGGTCCGGATGCAGCGTCATATAGCGCGTGCCATCGCGGTGACTGCGCACGCAGCCATGTTCTTCCAACAACTCAAGCGCTTGGCGAAGGCGCGCAGGCATCGGATTGCCCGCAGGAAAAGCGGCCGCCATTTCATCGGTGAAGTTCATTCGTTTTCCTGACTGGGTGGGCATTGGAGAGGGTTGCGCTCCGCTGCAAACGTCGTCGTTTTATCAAATCAGCGACTGTCTGAAATCACACGGCTCACGTATTGATTCAAGTCGCGAAAGTCCACGCAACTCATGCAGCAGATCGAAAGGTTCACGCTGTCCGGACGCGTAACCTCGGCGGTCTCGTCCAGAACCCAAGGTCCCGGTGTATGTTCAATCACGCTTTACCAAACCCCAGGAAAGAACGCAGTTTATTGCCCCACTTGCGCTCATAGAACGGCGTGGTTTCCCTGAGAAAGTAATCGCTCAGACCGGCTTCACCTTGGGACACCCGGCACAAATCAACCGGCTCTCCCTGCGGCGCGGTATCCCCGGCGACATTACCCGCCTCACGCATAACCCGCTCGATATCGCCGTCCGCCTCGATGCCTACGATCAGGTGCGGCTTTTCATCCACCGAGGTGTCATGCATCAATGCCAGAAACGCGCGCTTCACATTGGCATGTTTGGCGAGCAACTGCGTGAGCGAGTGGACCATTTGCGATGGGTATTCGGCGGGTTGACCGAGCAGCACATTGGTTTCTTTTTCGACCGTGCGTTGCTTTGCGGTCTGGCCAACGGCATTGGCGAGCAAATTTTGCACTTCTTGCGGGAAAAACTCTTTGCCATATGTCGACTTCGGATTCAGGCAGAGCAGGGCGCCCAGTGTGATTTCGAACAACGATCTGGCGGGGATTTCGAGGTAGGTCTGCTCGCTGTCGATGGACTGTTGCAGTGTTTGCAGTGACGAGAAAAACGGGATGACCGGTGTGCCATCCGGTTTTTGCCAATGGGCGATGCTGATGTTGCTGCCGGCTTCGAGATTGACGTGGCCGTCTGCTTCACCGGCGGTGCCGAGGATGTAAACGTTCGAGTTCAACAGGGTGTTGAAGAACTCGGGACGATGTGCCGGTTCGTCAGCGGCCAGTTTGAGGCTTTTTTCCAGCAGGTTTTCTGGTTGGGTATCCATGGTGTTCATCCGTGACTCGTTCTGAAACAGGGCATAGATCAGTCACATCGACGCTGGTTCGACTGACGCCTTCGCGGGCAAACCTGTTGCCACAGGTTTGCCTATAGATCACAAAATTCGGGTTCAGCGCAAATCACTGTGGGAGCTTGCCTGCAAGCGATGGCGGTAGGTCAGTTAGATTCTTCGCAACAGATACGCCGCCATCGCCAGCAGGCTGGCTCCCACAGGGGTAGGTGTCAGAGCAAGCTCCACGAAACCCCGACATAAACCCCCATCCCTTCACCCGGTGTAGACCGCGCAGCATCCAGTCCCTTGTCGTCATACCCCGGCGTAACCGTCGCCGCATAGTGCTTGTTGGTCAAATTGCGCATATCCACCCACGTTTGCCAGTCACCCTTCGGCGCGTTGTAGCCGAGTGTCGCGCCAAACAATGCGTAAGGATCGGCGTAATAACTGTTGGCGTAATCCACGGCAACTTTGGACACCAGTTGCGTATTCACCGCCGCGAAGAAACCCTGCGGCCAGTCATAACGCAACTCGCCCTGGTAGTAGTGCATCGGCAATCCCGGCAAGCGGTTGTCACCAAAACGGTCGTCGTCGCGATAGTGGAAATCGCTGAAGGTATACGCCTGACGCAAACTCAACCGACGGCCATCCGGCGCCGACCAGAGTTTGCTGTTGAGACTGGCTTCGATCCCTTGATGCACAGTCGGGCTGGCATTGAGTTCGTAAGGGGTGACAGCGTTGGCGTCCGGCAACACCGACAACAATTCATGCCGCACCTGCGCGTAGTACCACGCCAGACTCCATTCGCCGACTGCGCTGTCACCTCGTCCACCCAGTTCCAGCGTGGTGGCGGTCTGGTTTTGCAGTTTGATCGGGTCTTTTTGCGTACCGGTCGCAGCACCATTGCCAGCGGGGAAACGCACGTTGGAGCTGTAGATCAGCGACCACGGATGCGGCGCTTCAACCGAGCGGCTGAGGTTGCCGAACACTTGCAGATCCGGGCTGATCTGGTAGCGCAGGCCGAGGCGCGGCGCGTAGTCCCAGTCGTTCATGCTGGTTTTGCCGCCACTCTGCGGGTAGGTCACATCGCTTTCGCGGCGGGTGTAGATAGCGGCGAGGCCGGTGGTCAGCCACAAGTCGTCGGCGATTTCCAGGTCATTGCCGAAGTGCAGAACGGTGTCCGAACCTTGATAAGTGAAGTTGCGCATGCGGGTGCCAGGTACGTAGCTGGCGGTGTTCGGCGCGGTGGGAATGCGCACGAACTCGCTGGCGCCGTCGTTGGGCAAGTGTTTGGTGACGCGCAAGCCGACGTTGCTACGGCTTTCCATGCCGAAGATCGTGTCGCGGCGCTTGTAGTCGAAAGTGCCGCTGACGTCGGTGTAGGCGACTTTCAAGCGGTTCGGGCCTTCGCGCAGGTCCATCGGATAATCGTGGTAGACGAGGCCGGTCTGGATGCTCGAGTCGTCGTCGATGTAGTAGGTGGTCTTGTTACCGATGAAGGTACTGCCCGGCTGCTTGCGGCTGTCATCGCGCGCCACGTAGGACGGGTTGGCTGCGCGAGGCGAATGCTCGATGGAGTGCTTGGTCACGCGGCCGGCGAGGTCGTTGTCGGTCTCGCGGTAGCGGATATAGAAGCGGGTTTCCAGGTTCGGGTTGAAGCGATAGCCGAAGTTGGCGATCACGCCTTTGCTCTCGCTGGCGGTGTGATCTTGATAGCCGTCGGCGTTGGAATCGGTCAGCGACACGTAGTAATCGAAGTCGCCGAGCACTTGCCCGGAACTGACCTGACGCTGCTGATAGCCGTGGCTGCCGGTGGCGTAGCGCACTTGCAATTTCGGCGCGGTGTAACCGGTGTGACTGACGTAATCGATGGCGCCGCCCAGCGCCAGCGAGCCGCGATCAAAGCCGTTGGCACCACGCAATACCTCAACATGATCGACCCACAGCGGCTCGAGCAATTCATACGGCGTGCCGCCCGGGCCGGTCAGTGGCAGGCCATCGAGCATCGTGTACAGGCCTGACGCATGGGCGCCCGGCGCCCGGTTGATGCCCGAGCCGCGCACCGATATCTTCACGCCTTCATTGCCCGCCGACTGCGCATAAACCCCGGGCTGATACGCCAGCATATCCTGATTGCTCGCCACGCGGCCCTGCAACGGCTGGCGCATATCGACCACGTTGGTACCACCGGGGACCTGCTCGAGGCGTGTTTTGGCTTCTTCTACGCTCGCGTCCGAGCCGCTTTGCTCGTCGGCCGAAATCAGCACTTGCCCCAGTTCCAGACCTTGAGTCTCGGCCAGCGCCGGACAGGCGAGGGCCAGACCGAGCAGAGCGGCGGGCAGGGATTTGGGCGACGGCATCGGAAAACTCCAGGCAGGCTAGAACGGGCAATGAACAGTGCGACGTAACAAAGAACGAATGAAACACATGGCAATTTGGCTTTTTGTCAGGCAATGGCAAACAGCACGTCATGAACTAACCTCACGTGTCTGGTTCACCCCGTCAATCAACACTCTGTTTCTGCATTTATTGGAGAGGGTTCGGTCATGGCAAAAGACAAGAAAAAGGCCGTCAAGGCGCCTGAAAGTCCGAAGCTGAAAAACAAGGATTACCTTGAGCAGTTGCGCAAGCTGCACGTCGAGCTGGTCAAGTTGCAGGAATGGGTGATCGCCAAGGGTGTCAAGGTCTGCATCGTCTTTGAAGGCCGCGACGGCGCGGGCAAGGGCGGCACGATCAAGGCCTTGACCGAACGCGTCAGCCCGCGTGTCTTCCGCGTCGTGGCGTTGCCGGCACCGACCGAGCGCGAGAAAAGCCAGATGCATGTGCAGCGTTATCTGCCTTATCTGCCGGCCGCGGGCGAAGTGGTGATCTTCGATCGCAGTTGGTACAACCGCGCCGGCGTTGAGCGGGTGATGGGGTTTTGCACCGACGAGCAGGCGGACAAATTCCTCAGGTCGATTCCCTTGGTCGAGCACGCGATCGTCCAGTCCGGGGTGATCCTGCTCAAGTACTGGCTGGAAGTCAGCCCCGAAGAGCAGACCCGCCGGCTGGAGGCGCGAATCAACGACGGTCGCAAGACCTGGAAACTGACACCGATGGACCTGAAATCCTACAGCCGCTGGTACGACTACTCACGGGCGCGGGATGAAATGTTCAAGCACTCCGACACTGAACATGCGCCGTGGTTGGTGGCGGACTCCAACGACAAACGCCGCGCGCGGCTGAACATCATCACCGACGTACTCAGCCGCATTCCGTACGAGGATGTGAAACGCGAGAAAATCGAGTTGCCCAAACGGCAGAAGCCCGGCAAGTACCGCGATCCGGATTACCCGTATAAACGCGTAGCGGAGAAATTCTGAAGAGTCCCTGCGGGAGCTTGCCTGCAAGCGATGAGGCCATTCCAGTCGACCATTTCATAGACTGAACCACCGCCATCGCCAGCAGGCTGGCTCCCACAGGGTGCGCGGGTGTACGCAAACACAGGGTGCGCCACAAACAGTGTGGGAGCTTGCCTGCAAGCGATGTGACCATTCCAGTCAACCGCTTCATAGACTGAACCACCGCCATCGCCAGCAGGCTGGCTCCCACAGAGTGCGCGGGTGTACGCAAACACAGGGTGCGCCACAAACAGTGTGGGAGCTTGCCTGCAAGCGATGAGGCCATTCCAGTCGACCATTTCATGGACTGAACCACCGCCATCGCCAGCAGGCTGGCTCCCACAGGGGGCGCGGGTGTACGCAAACACAGGGTGCGCCACAAACAGTGTGGGAGCTTGCCTGCAAGCGATGAGGCCATTCCAGTTGACCACTTCATGGACTGAACCACCGCCATCGCGAACAAGCTCTAGTCCGTAGAGCTTTCGCCGTTAGCAGTCCATCCGTCGACTGCGCTGAACCACCGCGATCTCGTTTCTTTCTATCAAGAGAGTCCTTCACGAGAGAAGCCCAATGTTCGATCAGCGCAAACAAGAAAAACTGGCGGCATGGCGAAAACTGGCGACGCAAGCGCAGATGCGTCTGGACCCAGAGCAGCAGTACGACGAACTGCTCAAGGCAGCCGATGAAATGGAGGAGGAGGGGTTGATCACCAGCGCCGAATGGCGGCAGTTGGTGCGGGATGCGGGCAATGTGTTCACCGGGGATATGGGGCGAACAAACGGTTGAACCCGCCGCAAACGGCTACAGCGATGGATCCGCCCTGTAGCCGTTCAGGTCACACGACCTTTCTTCGCTTTCAACTGTGCACCTCTGGAATCCTGCAGCAACCGCGCAAACGCTGCTTTGTCGAGCGGCCGACTCATGAAGTAACCCTGCACCTCATTGCATTGATCGACCCCGAGAATATCCAGTTGCTCTTCGGTCTCGACGCCTTCGGCGGTCACGGTCAGACCCATGGCTTTGCCCAGGCCGATGATCGCCTGCACCACCGCGCGATCATTGGCGCCGCTGCTGATCGAAGCGATAAAGCGCTTGTCGATCTTGATCCCGTCAAAGGGGTAGGCGCGCAGGTAACCGAGTGATGAGTAACCGGTGCCGAAGTCGTCCATGTTCAGGCGTACGCCCAATTCTTTAAGGGCGTTCATGGTGGTCAGCGCGCCGTCGGTGTCGTTGAGCATCACGTTCTCGGTGATCTCCAGTTCCAGGCGACTGGCCGGGAAACGGCTTTGCACCAGCACTTCGCGAACATCCTCGACCACATCGCTGGCGGCAAACTGCGCGGGCGACAGATTGACCGACAGCAGGATGTCCTCCGGCCAACCCAGCGCGGTTTCGCAGGCTTCACGCAACACCCAGCGACCCAATGGGACGATCAGATCGGTCTGTTCCGCCAACGGAATGAACAGGTCCGGGCCGAGCAGGCCCTTGGTGGGATGTTGCCAGCGCACCAACGCTTCGACCGAAACGATGTGCTTGCCATCGACCTTGTAGCGCGGCTGATAGTGCAGGACGAACTCGTTGTGCTTGAGCGCATGGCGCAGGTCATCTTCCATCTGCCGGCGCGTCTGGATCTGGTCGCTCATGTGCGCTTCGAAATAACACCAGGTGTTCTTGCCTTCGGATTTGGCCTGATACAGAGCGATGTCGGCGTAACGGATCAGGTCGCTCGGCAAGTAACTGTGGCGCCGGCTGAGCGCGATACCGATGCTGGCGCCGATCTGCAGCGGATGGTGCTCGAAGACCACCGGTTGATGCAGGCTGCCGATCAGGCGGGTACAGAACTTGTCGATTTCGTGGTGGCTGTCCATGCCATTGAGCACCACAATGAATTCGTCGCCGCCCAGGCGCGCGACGATGTCCATGTCGCGGGTGCATTCACGCAGGCGCACGGCGACTTCCTGCAGCACGGCGTCACCGGCCGGATGGCCGAGTGAATCGTTGATCGGTTTGAAGTTGTCGAGGTCGATCATCAGCAGCGACAGCGGCGGCGCATGCTCCTTGAGCAGCAGCGCTTCATCCAGATAACGCGCGAGTTTGTTGCGGTTGGGCAGGCCGGTGAGGGCGTCGTGCATCGATAAATGCTGGATCTGCGCATGGGCGGCGACTTCGTCGGTGATGTCGCTGGCGGTGCCGCGATAGCCGATGACCGCGTGTTTGTCGAAGATCGGCCGGGCGGAGAGCCGACAGTGGCGTTGCTGGCCGGCGTGGTCACGGTAGGTGCAACGTAAGTCACTGGCGCTGTCTTGCTCGGTGAGATTCCTCAGCCACAGTTCCAGAGGCGTAGTGTCGCAAAACAGCAGTTGACCGATGTCTTGCCCCAGCCACAGGGTTTGCGGGTAACCGGTCACTGCGCTAAAGCGCGCCGACAGGTAGGTTAGCGCCAGGGTGCGGTCGACTTCCCAGATCCAGTCCGACGCGGCTTCGGCCACCGCGCGAAAGCGTTCTTCGCTCGCTTCAAGCTCACGGTTGGCGTTTTCCAGCGCGAGATTGGCGGTTTGCATGACGGCAAAACTCTGGTCGACGTACTGCGATGAACGCAAGGCGTGGCGGAAGAAGTACGCGGTCAGCAGCATCAGCACCACCATCGTCGCGCCGAGCGGTGGCAGCAGTGACCACAATAAATGTTGCCCGGGCCGCTCCAGATCGGCGATGAGGCTGTAACCGGTATTGTCCAGTGGCACGCGAGGTCGTTTCGGGTCGAGTGTGTCGTCCAGTGCCAGGGTCAGGTTGTTCAAGCCGTAACCGCTGCCGATCAGACGCAATTTGGTCGGCGTAAGTTTGTCGACAAATACCAGCACCGAGGTTTTCTGCGGATCGCCGAGAGGCCGCTCATCGTTGGGAATGATTGCCGCCGCCAAGACCAGCGCCGGCCAGCCTTCGAACAGTGAATAGTGGCTGACCGGCTTGGTCAGGTCAGCTTGCCCCAGCACTTGATCGAGCAATGCGGTGGCGCTCACCTGAACAAACGCGGACAGCTCGGCATCGACCATTTGCCCGCGTACTACACCGTAGCGGGTGCCTTCGCGGTTCAGCACGAAGACGCCGTCATAACCGTCGGTGGTGAACAGGGTCTTGCCGACGTTCTGCTCGGTGTAAGCCCAGTTGATGTCGACCTGACCGCTTAAATGCTCATAGGCCATGGTCCAGTTGGCGTAGCTGGTGATGTAGTTTTTTGAGGCAGTGATGCGGTTTTCCAGCGCGCGAGCGGAATAGAAGCGGGTTTTATTGATCTCGTCGTTGTCGAGGCGTTCGGCAATGCCGAGCAAGGCTACTGTTGCGGCAATCACGCCGCTGACAAACAGCGCAGCGACCGCCAAGGCCAGGCGGCGGGTGACGGCGCTCTGGCGCGGTGGAAGCGGGGCTGCATAGCTGGAAAGGTCCATGTGCTCGTCCTTGATCCGCTGTCTTCTGAATCTAGATCCACGGCGCGGGGGCAATGTTCAGATTCTTCTGGGGGACTGCATTGAAAGCGTAGTGAAACCCGCGTGATTTGCCTCCCCGAGTGCAGCGCGCCGATCAGCGGCCAATCCCGAAAGGGCAAGACTTCCCGCGCAAAAACCGGATAATGGCGGCCATTCGTTTAGCCGTATTCTGGTAATCCCGCATGGAAATCAAGGTCAATTTTCTCGACAACCTTCGACTTGAAGCCAAGTTCGACGACTTCACGGTGATCGCCGATCAGCCCATCCGCTACAAGGGCGATGGCTCGGCACCGGGGCCGTTCGACTACTTTCTGGCGTCGTCGGCGTTGTGTGCGGCGTACTTTGTGAAGTTGTACTGCGACACGCGCAACATCCCCACGGAAAACATTCGCCTGTCGCAGAACAACATCGTCGACCCGGAAAACCGCTACAACCAGATCTTCAAGATCCAGGTGGAATTGCCGGCGGACATCTCCGAGAAAGATCGCTTGGGCATCCTGCGTTCCATCGATCGCTGTACGGTGAAGAAGGTCGTGCAGACCGGGCCGGAATTCATCATCGAAGAAGTCGAAAACCTCGACGCCGATGCCCAGGCTTTGTTGATGCCGGTTGCCAGCTCGGACGCTGGCACTTTCATCGCTGGCAAGGACCTGCCGCTGGAGCAGACCATCGCCAACATGTCGGGCATCCTCGCCGACCTTGGCATGAAGATCGAAATCGCTTCGTGGCGCAACATCGTGCCCAACGTCTGGTCGTTGCACATCCGCGATGCGCATTCGCCGATGTGCTTCACCAACGGCAAGGGCGCGACCAAAGAAGGCGCACTGGCCTCGGCGCTGGGCGAGTTCATCGAGCGGCTGAACTGCAACTTCTTCTACAACGACCAGTTCTGGGGCGAAGAGATCGCCAATGCCGAGTTCGTGCATTACCCGGACGAGAAGTGGTTCAAACCGGGGTCGAAAGACGAACTGCCGAGCGAAATTCTCGACGAATACACCCTGAAGATCTACAACCGTGACGGCGAGTTGCGCGGCTCGAACCTGTTCGACACCAACTCCGGCAACACCCAGCGCGGCATCTGTTCGCTGCCGTTCGTGCGCCAGTCCGACAACGAAGTGGTGTATTTCCCTTCCAACCTGATCGAAAACCTCTACCTCAGCAACGGCATGAGCGCGGGCAATACCTTGGCCGAAGCACAGGTGCAGTGCCTGTCGGAGATCTTCGAACGCGCGGTCAAACGCGAAATCCTCGAAGGCGAAATGGCCCTGCCGGACGTGCCACAGGAAGTGCTGGAGAAGTACCCGAGCATTCTCGCCGGCATCAAAGGCCTGGAAGAGCAGGGCTTCCCGGTGCTGGTCAAGGATGCGTCGCTGGGCGGCGAATTCCCGGTAATGTGCGTGACCTTGATGAACCCGCGCACCGGCGGCGTGTTCGCCTCGTTCGGCGCGCACCCGAGCCTGGAAGTGGCGCTGGAACGCAGCCTCACCGAATTGCTCCAGGGCCGTAGCTTCGAAGGCCTCAACGACTTGCCGCAGCCGACCTTCTCCGGTCAGGCCGTCACCGAGCCGAACAATTTTGTCGAGCACTTCATCGACTCCAGCGGTGTGGTGTCGTGGCGCTTCTTCAGTGCCAAGCCAGACTTCGAATTTGTCGAGTGGGACTTCTCCGGCCAAGGCGAAAACTCCAACGCCGAAGAAGCCGCGACGCTGTTCGGTATCCTCGAAGACATGGGCAAAGAAGTCTACATGGCGGTCTACGAGCACATCGGCGCCAAGGCCTGCCGGATTCTGGTGCCGGACTACTCGGAGATCTACCCGGTCGAAGACCTGATCTGGGACAACACCAACAAAGCCCTGCAATTCCGCGCCGACATCCTCAACCTGCACAACCTCAGCAAAGTCGGCCTGCGCAACCTTGCCCAAGGCCTGGAAAACAGTGAACAGGACGATTACACCGACATCACCACGCTGATCGGCATCGAGTTCGACGACAACACGCCTTGGGGCAAACTGACAATTCTGGAGTTGCGCCTGCTGATCTACCTCGCCCTGCAGAAATACGAACAAGCCAAGGATCTGGTCGAAGCCTTCCTGCAATACAACGACAACACCGTCGAGCGCGGCTTGTTCTATCAAGCGGTCAACGTGGTGCTGGAGATGGAACTGGACGAAGATCTGGAACTGCAAGACTACGAAGCCAACTTCCGCCGGATGTTTGGCGATGAGCGCATGGACGCGGCGATTGGCTCGGTCAACGGTAGCGTGCGGTTCTACGGTCTGACGCCGACTAGCATGAAGCTGGAAGGGCTGGATCGGCATTTGCGCTTGATCGAGAGCTATAAAAAGCTGCATACGGCGCGGGCGAATGTATCGCGCTGATAGCATCGTAAAAAAAGCACCTTCGGGTGCTTTTTTTTGACTGTAATTTGGCGACTGACACATCAAGTGTGAATCCCCGAAATTCCCTGTGGGAGCTAGCCTGCTAGCGATTGCGGTCTCCCAGACACATCCTGCCAAAGGTCTGCAGATATCTACCAGGTCAGCCGAACTAGTCTTCCCATAATCAATTAATGGGGAGGCAAAGGAATGCCAGACTTACCCGCTTCGCACCGGCTGCGTCGTGGCCGCTTCGCCGAATCCAATCGAATTTACCTGCTGACCACCAATACGTTTCAGCGAGTCCCTGTGTTCAATGATTTCACACTGAGTCGGCTGGTTGTGAAACAGTTGAGAAATGCGCACGACCAAGGCATCGCGAATTCATTAGCTTGGGTCGTAATGCCTGATCATTTCCATTGGTTGGTTGAATTACAGCAGGGAACATTGGGCGATCTGATGCAGAGGACAAAATCGCTGAGCACCAAAGCGGTGAACCGGGCTACTGGCCGTAATGTGACGCTTTGGCAGAAGGGTTTTCATGACCGGGCGTTGCGGCGTGAGGAGGATCTGGTGAAAGTGGCGCGCTATGTGATTGCCAATCCCTTGCGGGCAGGGTTGGTACAGAAGATTGGCGACTATCCGCTGTGGGATGCCATCTGGGTTTGAGCTGAAACCGAGCCGCCTCTATCGCTAGCAGGCTAGCTCCCACACTGGATCTGTGGCGCGCACCAGTGCTTTGTCAGATCTGATTCCCACGCAGATGCTGTGCAACACACAAAACCACTGTGGGAGCTAGCCTGCTAGCGATGAATGCACCTCGGTCTATCAGTCAGGCTCCTGCCTGTGATCAGCCACTTTTGCTGGGTTCGGTTTTTAGTTGCAGTGCTGTTTGACGCCCATGCGCCGCATCCGCCAGCAGCCCTGTATCCACCCGCACAAACACCGAATCACCCACCGCCGTCAGCACGTCCCCCGCATACACCTCGCAAATCACCCGGGTCTTGCGCCCGACTTCACCCTCGACTGTCGCCCGTAAAATCAGCGGCACGCCCATCGGTGTCGGTTTGATGAACTTGATCCCAAGGTTGCCAGTGACGCAGTCGATGCGCGGCAGGCTGCCGGGTTCGCGGTTTTCTGCGCGGTAGTGATACGCCATCGCCGTCCAGTTGGAATGGCAGTCGACCAGCATCGCGATCAGGCCGCCGTAGACCAGGTCCGGCCAGCCGCAGTATTTGGCCTCCGGCAGGTGTTCGGCGATCACGTGCACGCCGTCTTCGTGCCAGCGACTTTTGACGTGCAGGCCGTGCGGGTTGCGGCCGCCGCAGCCGTAGCAAACGCCTTCGGGCGCGGCGAGGTCTTGCAAAGGGGGAACGAGGCTGGACATGGTTTTTATTATCCTGGAGTGGTGAGTCCGGTCAGGCGCAAGCGATTGCGTCCGCCGCGTTTCGATTCGTAGAGGGCGGCGTCGCCTTGCTCGATCAGCGCCGTCAGGTGCGCGGGCGGCTTGTCGAACAGGCTGGCGCCGATGCTCAGGGTCACGGCGGCGGTGGTGGGGAATGTCTGAGAAGTCATGGTCAGAAACTGCTCGCGCAATGCGTTGCCCAGTTCCATGACGCGCTCACCCGATGTGCTGCTGAGCAAAATGACAAACTCGTCACCGCCCAGGCGTGCGGTCAGGGCATTGCGCGGCAGCACCGAGCGGATCATCTCACTCAGCGCGATCAGCAAACGATCGCCGGCAGTGTGGCCGTACTGGTCGTTGACCAGTTTGAAGTTGTCGATATCGATCAGCAGTAAGGCGCCGGGATGCGCCGGCGAAACCTGTTCGAACAAGCGCGGCGCACGCTTTTCCAGGGCGCGGCGGTTGTACAGGGCGGTCAGCGGGTCGCGCTCGGCGAGGCGGGCGATCTGTTTTTCCCGGCGGTATCGTTCGGTGCCGGTCATCGACAGGGCGATCAACATGATTGCCATCGCACCCTCGACCAAGGAAATCTGAATGATCTCGCCACGAAACGCCGCCAGATCGATCAGCGTGCCGGGGATCACCACCGTCAGCGCTTTGGCCACGTAGAAAATCCCGTGACCGAGCAAGACATAACGCAACTGCACCGCGCCGACGCTCAACGACTTGCCGTGGGGGCGTAGCAGCGAACTGGCCTTGAGGGTCGACAACGCCACCAGCAGCGAATTGGCCGCCAGCATGACCTTCGACCACAGTGGCCCCTCCGGCAACAGCAGCAAGACCAGCCAGGTGACAAAGATCAGGTACCAGGCCGGCGACAGTCGGATCTGGGTGAAGCGCGCCACGCCGAGCAGGAACAGGAAATGCGCGGTCACCAGCAAGCCGTTGGCGAACCAGATGCCGATCAGCAAAAAGCCGCTGATGCGCAGCAGGGCCAGGGTGGAGCCGACGGTGATGGTGGCAAAACCGGCGCTCCAGAACAGCAGCGAAGGCTCACGAATGCTGCGCCATTCGATCGCCAGGTACAGCGCTGCGGCGGCTGCGAGGGCGATGGAAAGGGTCAGCATCGTAGGTGGATCGAGCGGCATTTCTTGATGAGCCTGTCTAAGTGGCAGTTTGACCGGCGATTGTAAGCGTTCGGGCGGCTTTTTCGCAGAGGCCGTATTGCCGCGCAGACCACTGGCTGCGGGGAGGGCGCGGTCGTTAGCCGCCCCCCTGAACCCCGGGCCGATCTGTCATTGCACGGGCGTGAGCCAAGTGTCGACGACGCGACGATCCAGTTCTTCCCAATAAGCCATGCCCAACACGCGGGTGGTGTTGAGCCCGCGCAGGTAACCGCGCAACTGGTTGGCGGTGTCATTGATGAGCTGTCGGTCGGTGATGTCCTTGTCCAGCAATACGCTTTCGTACTGAACCAGATATTCGGCCACACGCTCGCGGAAATCGGGCAGAACGGCGTCACGGATCAGGTCAAACGTTCTCAAGGCGAACTCCTCATTGGCTGTTTTTCTCGTTGTGGTTGAGTGTGTATCAGTCTGCACGTCGCGCAACTATTGCTAGAAGTAATAGTGACCATCACGAAACGCAAGTTCTGCTTTGTCGGCAATCGGCGGAAAATCACTTCCATCGAACACGCAGCTCAAGGAATTTGCGCGATGAACCCACTGACCCGACTGGCTTTGGTCGCCCTGCTGACAGGCGGCGCACTGTTCATAGCCCCGACTTACGCAGCCGATGCCGGGTCGTGTCACTTCCAGACCATCACGGGCAGCAGCGCCACGTTGCAACATTCGCAAACGGTGGGTGTGTTGCTCAGCGAGAACACTCTGGACAACCTGCAATACCTTGAGCGTTACCACGACATGGCGGTCAACGGCGCGAAAGATGCGCTCGACTCGCGGATTCGCCAAGCCTTTGTCAGCAGTTCCGATCCGGAACTGGCCATCGACTGGCTGGTGAGTTCGCTGCAACAGCAGTTCTTGTCGGTGACCGTTTACGACAACCTTGATGCCCTGGTGCAGGCGCATCCGGACGTGGTGGTGAAGCTCGACACCTTCAACCGCTTGCTGACGCAGCAGAACAGTCTGGTCGAAGCGCGTTTTACCGCACGCTTCTACGACGCCGAGTTGCAATACATCGGCAAGGCAGAAGGCGCCGTCGAGAAACAGTTGCCTTCGGTCTGGGTGCATAACCAGGCGGCACCGGCCATCGCTGCGCAGATCGGCAAGCAGCGTGACTTGCAACTCAACGCCTTGAAGCAATTCGATGTGTCGCTCAAAGCGCTGGTAGCGTCGAGCTGAACGCTTAAAACATAAATGGCGACGGCGGCTCCGTGAGGCTGAACCGTTGCCGGTTGAACCGAACGTTTATTTTCAGGATGACACCGATGCGTCTTTTATTTGTGCCTGTTCTGGCTGTTGCCTCTTTGCTGCTCGCCGGTTGTGCTTCGGCGCCGAATAACCCGAGCCTGACTTTGCAGACCAGCAAGACGCCTGCGCAATACGCCGATTGTGTTGTACCGAAGTTGCAGGGCAGTGCGTTGAACCCGACGGTTTCGCAGACTCAGCGTAGTTATCGGATTGTGGTGCCGAGCAAGGTTTCGGCTGACAACGTGCTCGAGGCTTACAAGGCTGGCAGTGGCGGCAAGGTGTTTATCTACGAGCGGCATTTGTTGGCTTCGAATCTTTTGCCTTCGAGTTTTGAGCGGGCGGCTCAGGATTGCATCTGATTTTGGCTTTTGTACGTATTTGACTGAGCTCCTTTGGTTGGCCGCAACCAACCAATTTTTTGCCTCGCGCCTTTATGTGGTTGCGGGGCTTTTTTTTGTTTGTTTGTTTGGGCTTGGCGGCCTTTGGGCCGACCATGCTCGGGGTGTTCTTTGTGAATATCCGTTGCTTCGGGTGTTGCCGCTGGCGGTTTCGCTCTTACAGCGAGTCCCTTTGGCAAACGCCCCAAAGGAACCAAAGGTCTGGGCCCCGGCGTTCGGCCCGCTCGCTGGGGCTCGGGGTTCCTTCGCTCCGGGATCTATCCGGGGGCATCGCTTCCGGTTTGCTTCGCTGCACCTCCTTTCGATGTGTTCGACTGCGTCGAACGGTCGCTGCGCTCCCACCCCCGGATAAATCCCTCCACTCAGCCTGCCGAAGGGGCCAGCAGGGCAAGATCAAGAGCTGCAGCCGAGCTAACGCTCATCCTGTTGAGTGGTGAGGGGCGGGGCTGTGTTTGGTTTTGGGGGATGCCGGGCTTTTTAGAACCTGAGTTCGGCTCGGTATTTCACGTCGGCGTAGCTCTCGCAATCACCTCGGTCAGTTCCTTCTCCCTCTGGGAGAGGGTTAGGGTGAGGGGCTTTTGATCTGGGCTATGCAGCCGGTTGCTGTAACATGCGGCAACTTCAATCATACGAGCAGCGAAAATGGATTCTCACTCGATATTGACCTTCACTGTGGTTGCGGCGATTGCTATTGCCAGTCCGGGGCCGGCGACGTTGATGGCGATCAATAACAGTCTCGCTCACGGGCAGCGCAGTACGATCTGGTCGTCGCTGGGGAATGCCAGTGGGCTGTTTTGTTTGTCGGCGGCGGCGATGTTGGGGTTGGGGGCGTTGTTGGCCAGTTCTGAAGTGCTGTTTAACGCGGTGAAGATTATCGGGGCCGGGTATCTGTTTTACCTCGGGGTCAAGCAATTGTTTAAAAAGGGGCCGATGCTGCCGGATGGGATTGAAGGGGAGGCGGGCAGGGTGCGGCCGACTCGCGGCAAGTTGTACAAGTCGGCGTTCCTGACGGCGGTGACCAATCCCAAGGCGACGATGTTTTTTACCGCGTTGTTTCCGCAGTTCATTGATCAGGACGCGGCGTTGCTGCCGCAGTTTTTGATCCTGACCTCGATCTTCATGGCGTTGTCGGTGTCGTCACTGAGTGTGTATGCCGCGCTGGCTTCGCGCGCGAAGGGCGTGCTGACCCGTCCGGCCTTGTCGCGTTGGGTCAGTCGTGTGGTCGGTTCGACCTTTATTGGTTTTGGCGCGGCGATTCTGACGATGCGGCGGCAGGCGGCTTAAAGCCATTTGTACCGGGCCGGGAATCTTGCCACGAAGCAGGTTCCCGCCTCGGCGCTTGAGGTCACGCTCAAGGTGCCGTTGTGCGCCATCGCGATCTGCGAGGCGATATACAGCCCCAGCCCCAAACCCTCGCAACGTTGCCCGGCTTCGGCTCGGGAGAACGGTTCGAACAGCAGTGGCATCAGTTGCGCTGAAATCGGTGTGCCCTGATTGGTCAGGGAGATGACGATCTCGTCATTTTCTGCATACGCCTTGAGGGCGATTGGCGCGCTGTTCGAGCCATGGGTGGCCGCGTTGCCCAGCAGATTGGAAAGCAATTGGCTGATGCGCAGCGCATCGCAATAGATACCCGCCGGCACATTCAGTTCATGGATAAACACCGCTTGGGGATGGGACGCTTGTACCTCGGCGAGGGTCAATTGCAAGGTGTGCTGCAAGTCGTCTACCAACTTGCGCTGCACCGGAATCCCGCCGCCCAGTCGTCCTCGGGCAAAGTCGAGGATGTTTTCGATCAACACGCCCATGCGCACCGAGCTGTTGCGAATCGCTGCAATCAGGTTGAGCGAGCGTTTGTCTTCGGTTTTGCTTTCCAGCAAGTCGGCGCTCATACGCACCGCGCTCAGTGGCGTGCGTAAGTCGTGGCCCAGTACGGCGATGAATTGCTCGCGCAGGCGCCCGAGTTCATTGGCGTTGTTCAGCTCGATCTGGGTCGCTTCCAGATGGCGTTGCGTGTCCAGGTTCATCGCGATCAATTGAGCGAACAAGGTCAGTGTCTTGGTAATGGCCGGTTCATCGATATTGGCCGGGACCGAGTCGATGGCGCACAGTGTGCCGAAGAAGTCGCCATTGGCTTTGACGATGGGAATGGAGATGTAGCTTTCCAGCCCATAGGTTTTCGGTGTGTGGTGCAGGGAGAAGACCGGGTGCGCACTCGCATGCCCGAAGATCACCGGCTGCTGATGCTGGCGGATCTCGTGGCAGATGGTCGATTCGAGTACCAACTCGCTACCGGGTTTTAGCCCGAAATCAATGGAGTCATCGACCGCGCACGCCACCCAGTTACTTTCAGTGACCCGCGCCACCGCGGCGAAACGCATGCCCGTGAGGTGTTTGACCATGCTCAGGATGACCGGAACCGCGTCAATGCTGCGGATCGCGTCGATGTCGGGGGTGAATTCCGGATTGGTCATGGCGCGATGCTTCGTGAAGAGTTCGCTCAGAGACTAACGGTTATTGCTGTTCATGACTAATGAAGAGGCCAGAAAGTACAAGGGCGCCGTGGATTTCCCCGGCGCCCTTGTTTTTTGCTGCTGGTTAGAACGTCAGCGACTCAGAACTTGTACTTGGCCGTCAGCATATAGCTGCGCGGAGTGCCGTAGTTGTCGTTGGACCCCCAGGTGACGTTGGAGCCGATGGCGGAGTAATACACGCGGTCAAAGATATTGTTCGCGTTAACCTGAAGATCCAGGTGTTTGTTGACCTCGTACCCGGCCATCAGGTCGGTGACTGCATAGCCGCCCTGTTCAAGCCGGTAGCTACCGTTATTGGCCAGGGCGACGTCGTTGTACATGCGGCTCTGCCAGTAAACGTTGCCGCCCACGCGCAGGTGTTGCAGCGGACCCTGGAAGCGGTACACGGTGGACACCTTGAACAGATGCTCGGGCGTGTCGGTTTCGAAACGTTGATTTTTGTTGGCCGGGTTCTCGTCTTTGATGTAGTGCGCGCGGGTGTAGGTGTAGCCGGCGCCGACCTGCCAGTTGTCGGTCAGCGCGCCTTGCAGTTCCATGTCCACGCCCTGGCTACGCACCTTGCCCGATGCCCCGTAGCAGGTCAGGACCGGGCAGCCGAACTGATTGTCGGCCTGGGTGGCGCGGCCGGTCTGGTCCATCTGGAACACCGCCAGACTGGCGTTGAGGGCGCCGTTGAAGTACTCGCCTTTGATGCCCACTTCGTAGTTTTCGCCGACGATCGGTTCGAGCACCTTGCCGCCGAGGTCCTTCTGGGTTTGCGGGGTGAAGATGTCGGTGTAGCTGGCGTACAGCGAGTGGTGGTCGTCGAGTTTGTAGATCAGGCCGGCGTAACGGGTGAGGTTGCGCGTGACTTTGTAGTCGCCATCGGCCGTGCGGTCATCGTAGTCGTACCAGTCGAGACGGCCGCCTAGGATCAGCGTCAGCGGATCGGCCAGGCTCAGGCGGGTGGTCAGGTAGACGGCGTCCTGGGTGGTGACGTTGCGGGTTTTGCCGTCACGCACGAAGTCGGGCTTGGGCGCGCCAATCGGCCACGCCGTGGTGTACGGATCGTATTCCTTGGTGGTCGCGTCGTACACACGATTGCTGGCGCCGACCACCAGTTCGTGGCTGCGGCCGAATGCTTCGAAGGGGCCGCTGGCGAACACGTCGAGCGAACGCTGCTTGTCGGTGTGATGGGATTGATAGGCCGTGGTTTCCAGCGGGCCGGCGTAGCGCGACAGGTAAGTCCCGGAGAACTCGCCGTCGAGGGTCGAGGACGAGCCGGCGACGTGCAGTTTCCAGTCGTTGTCGAAACGATGCTCGACTTCGCCGAACACCGTGTCGATCTGCAGCTTGCGGTTTTCCCAGTCGGTGCCCGGGTAGGTGGAGCGGGGCAGGTCGAGGTGGTGGCCGTTGGTGCCGATCGGCAGGCCGCCCCAGAAATAGTTGGTCTGCTCATTCTGGCGGGAGAAACCGAGGGTCGCGGTGGTGCTGTCGCTCAGGTCGGCTTCACCGATGGCGTAGAACAGGCCATGGTCGTTTTCTTCCTTGTCGCGGAAGCTGTCGGCGCCCTGATAGGAACTGACCACACGGCCACGCAGGGTGCCGCTTTCGTTCAACGGGCTGGAGGCGTCGATCTCGCCACGGTAGTCATCCCAACTGCCGGCGGCACCGGTGAGGGTTACGCGCTGATCGGCAGTCGGGCGTTTGCGCACCAGGTTGATCGCCGCCGAAGGATTGCCTGCGCCGGTGACCAGACCGGTCGCGCCACGGACGATTTCGACGCGATCGAACATCGCCAGGTTCGGTTGCACCGCCATCGAAAAGGGCGAGTACGAACTCGGCAGACCGTCGTACATGATGGTGTCGATGTCGAAGCCGCGCGAGCTGTAGGTCTGTCGACCCGGACCGCTGGCCTGACTGAGGAACAGTCCCGGCGTGCCTTTCACCACGTCATTGATGCTGGTCATGTTCTGGTCGTCCATGCGCTGACGGGTGATCACCGTCACCGCCTGAGGCGTTTCGCGCATGGTCAGCGAGAGCTTGGTCGCCGTGCGCATCGGGCCGGTGGTGTAAGACTGGGTGTCTTCGGTGGTGCTGCTCATCTGGGTCGCGCCGATTTCCGTTGCGTCCAGTTCCAGCGTGGCCGGCGCGGCCTGTTCAGGCGTGGCGGGTGTTGCCTCGTCGGCCAGCGCCGGTGTGACGCCGGCCATGCAAATGGCGAGTGCCAACAGGTTCGGTGAACGGTTTGAGCGGCGGTGAATGGTGCGAAACGACATCAATCTGCTTCCCCAAATGATACGAAAACGAATCCAGTGCGAGTGCGTGTAGGAATTATTCGCATTAGTGTGTCAGATCATTCCGGGTGAAGAAAGCCGTACGGCTCAGTTAGTTAACGAATTTTTCACAATCGGTCGGGCGCTCTGCGTAGCGGGTTGGCGCAGAGTCGCGGTTTTTCGGGGGCGAGATAGAGGCAAAACGGGCCGGCCACAAACGCTTGTGATCGGCCCGCTGCTAAACGTGAGGAGAGGGCTGTCAGGTCAAATCTTCAGCCTGGTGACGCTCGGGAAGTTGAGTCGCTTCATCGCCCCAAGTGCGATTGACGCGTTGCCCGCGAATGACCGCCGGCCGCTGAGCAATGTCCTCGGCCCAACGCTGCAAATGGGTGTATTCGTGAGCCGCAAGGAACTCGGCCGCCGAATAAACGTTGTTGCGCACCAGTTGCCCATACCACGGCCAGACCGCGATATCGGCGATGGTGTAGCGGTCGCCAGCCAGATAGGCGCTTTCGGCCAGACGCCGGTCGAGCACGTCCAGTTGCCGCTTGGCTTCCATGGTGAAGCGGTTGATCGGGTACTCCATTTTCTCTGGCGCATAGGCATAGAAGTGCCCGAAACCGCCGCCCAGATAGGGCGCCGAACCCATCTGCCAGAACAGCCAGTTCAACGTTTCGGTGCGGCCGGCCGGATCCTTCGGCAGGAAGGCGCCGAATTTTTCCGCCAGATACAGCAGGATCGAACCCGATTCGAATACGCGAATCGGTGGCTCGACGCTGCGATCGAGCAATGCCGGAATTTTCGAGTTCGGATTGATCTCGACAAAGCCGCTGGAGAACTGATCGCCCTCGCCAATGCGGATCAGCCACGCATCGTATTCGGCATCGCTGTGCCCCAGCGCCAACAGCTCTTCGAGCAGAATGGTCACCTTCACGCCGTTGGGCGTGGCCAGCGAGTACAGCTGAAGCGGATGTTTGCCGACCGGCAGGGTCTTGTCATGGGTCGGCCCGGCAATCGGCCGATTGATGCTGGCGAACTGACCGCCAGACGGGGCTTCGTTTTTCCAGACCTGGGGCGGAACGTACGGCGCTTTGCTCATCTAAGGGGCCTCTTCGTTGGCAAGTGGAAAAAATACCGGCTGAGAATAGACAGCACACCACAGAAACAGGGTCAGGCTCAACGCTGCGGCCATTGATCCTTGATTTCAAACCACGGCGCCTTCGACGTCACTTCCACATGTTGCTGTTTTTCCGTGGTGAACGTCGTGTCCAGCGTGCCCAGGGCTACCGAGATCCAGTCGCGGTACTCACCCTGATTGTTTGCCCAGAACAGCGACGAGCCGCAGTTCAGGCAAAACTGGCGTTGTACCGATTGCGAAGACTGATAGGCCTTGAGCTGTTCGGCGCCCTCCAACAGTTCCAGGTTCTGCCGCAGCACGCTGCCATAACTGGCAAACGCTGCGCCGTGGCTTTTGCGGCACTGGCTGCAGTGGCAGTGCGAAAGCGCTTTGGGCCGTGAACGGATCTGGTATTTCACCGCTCCGCACAGGCAACTGCCCCGGAAGGTCTGAGGGGAGGGCGTGAGCATTGTTATTGGGGTTCCTGGTAAGTAATGGCTGGTTTCAAGCGCTCAGGTGACGGCGCCAGAAACCCGCTGATCAGGGAAATCACCTGTTGCTGAATGACCGCACGCGGACGACCACCGTCGCCATCGGTGCAGATGATGCTGTCGCCCGGTACATCCTCGTCGAGCATGGCCACGGCGCCAGGTTTGCAGATTGCCATGAAACTGAAGTGACTGGCGTCGCTGATCTCGACGTAACGCGATGAGCTTTTTGGCAGGCGTTTGGCGAGGTCGACGGACTCCAGCTGCGCGGGTAATTCTTTCGACGGCACACCGGCAGCGATCACCAGAATTGGCACGGGGTAGGCCGCGAGGCTGGCGTCGGTCATCCCGCGCGACAGGCCCAGGTCCAGTGACACCACAGCCGTGACGCGCTTGTCGCGCCAATCGGCTGCCAGTCGGGCTTTTGATTGCGCAGTGCTCGCCGTGTTCATCTGTTGGTAAGCCGTGCAACTGGCTAGTTGCGGATGGGCTTTGCAGTCGTCGGCAAAACGCTCGGGGTCGAAGCGTGCGCCGCCGGCTTCGAGGACCGTCCAGCCGCCGAGCGAATGGCCGACAATGGCAATTCGATCCTTGGCCACTGCGCCGAACTTTTCCGGTTGTGCCGTCACCGCATCGATAGCGCGGCTGAGGTCAACGGGGCGTTGCCACAACTGCGCCGCCGCTTGCGGGCTGCGGTCGCGGCTGGTGGTGCCGGGATGATTGACCGCCGCGACGATGTAACCCTCATGGGCCAGTGCACTGGCCAGCCACGTCTGGTTGATCCAGCTTCCGCCGTTGCCGTGGGAAAGCACCACCAATGGATGTTCGCCACTGGCCACCGGAGCATCGAGCACGGCGGGGGCGCCAACGAAGACCGGGTTGTCGCCGAACAATTGTGGCGTCGCAGAGGTGGGCGAACTTGGGTACCAGACAACCATTTCTACCGGGCGCTCATTTAGCGGATCCGTCAGCGTGGCGTACTGGAAACCAACGGGTTGGGTGTCCGCGAACACGGAGCTGCTCAAGCAGATCAGGAGCAGAGCGCCGAGAGACTTTTTCATTGTTGTTATCTTCCGTGATGGGCCGAATGGGCGAGGTGGACTTTGCCCGATTTCGCGCGCTCCGGCGAGCCTCTTTGAGCCCTGCGTCTTAAACATTTTCCATCGGCCAGCGTGTGGCCAGATGCGCCGTCAGATAATCCAGAAAGGCTTTGACCTTCGGCGTCATCGCCGCGCGTTCCTGCACGCAGGCGTAGATGTCCATCGGCTCGACAACGGAGTGAGCGGCGTCGCTATGTTCAAACAGCGGCACCAATTGCCCGCTCGCGAGATACGGCGCCGCGACGAACTCCGCCAGGCGGGTGATGCCGGCGCCGTGGACCGCCATTTGCGCCAATGCATCGATGTCGTCGCTGATGGCGGTGGCATTGATATTGGCGTCGAAACGCTGCCCGTCGCGAATAAAACTCCAGCGCAGAAAGCGCCCGTCCAGGGGATAACGAAAGGCCAGGCAGGCGTGGTTCTGTAAATCATCTGGCGATTGCGGGCGACCGGCGCGCTGCAGATAGGCCGGCGCGGCGCACATGATGAAAGGCAGTGACACGATCCTGCGTGCAACGATGCCGTCCTCCAGTTGCGGCTTGATCCGCAGGCTCAGATCGATGCCGTCCTGGATGTGATTGATCTTGCCATTGGTGGTCGAGAGTTCGATGAGCAGGCGCGGATGCTGCGCAGCAAACCCGGCGATCAGTGCGGCCAGCACATGGCGGCCAAACGCGGAGGTCGAGGCGATACTCAAGCGGCCCTGCAACTCGCTTTCATCGCGGCTGATCGAGCTTTGCGCGGCTTCCAGATCCGCCGCAATCCGGCGGACCTTCTCGTAGTACAACGCGCCGTTTTCGGTAAGCGCCATGCTGCGCGTGGTGCGCTGCAACAGGCGCACGCCGAGGTGCGCTTCCAGCCGATTGATCGTCTGGCTCACCGCCGCCGCACTGACGCCGAGAATCTTCGCGGCGCCGACAATCGAGCCGGATTCCACCACTTTGATAAAACTGGCAATCGCCGCTAACAGATTCATCCGTGTCCTGCCGAGGGTTGATTCGTAAGTTCTGCTTTATAAAGTACCTGCGCTTGAGCGTCTAGTTACGCGGGGGCGGCGTTGCTAATGTGCGGTCTCCCTGTCACTGGATGGAAAAGCCATATGAATCAATCGACAAGCTCGGAAGCCTTGATCATCAGTCGTCGCAAGCTGTCACCCCGCGCCACGCCGTATGTGTTCGCGCTGTACATGGCGACGATCATGGCGTTTCTGATGTCGTTGGTGATCACTGCCGCCAACTCGGGCATTGATAACGACTACCTAAGTAATGCCTTGCACGCCTACAAGCTGGCGATGCCGATCGCGTTTCTGTGCATCCTTGTCGTGCGGCCGATCGTGATCAAACTGGTGGCGTGGACGGTGCATCCGCATCGTTGAAAGGCCCCACCTCAACGGTGACTGTTCTGACGTTTTCGCGAGCAGGCTCGCTGCCACATGTGGAATGCAAATCCCTGTGGGAGCGAGCCTGCTCGCGAATGGCCTCACCGCCGACCGAGAGGTCTTGTGGGGGGGGGCAGAAAAATTCGTCGAGCATTTGCTGGAGCGCTGCCCGGCTTAGGGAAATCCATCGAAACTTCGCCAACCAGCTCACTGTCCAGACTCTTACACCTGCCGGCGGATGTTCTGCCGGGGCAGCTCCATGCAGCGGAGAAAGACGAGGATTGAGATGACGATGACAGTGGGAGATTTTCTGGTTGAGCGGCTCAGCGAATGGGGCGTTACGCGGATTTTTGGCTATCCGGGGGACGGCATCAACGGCGTGTTCGGCGCGCTCAGTCGAGCCAAGGGAAAGATCGAATTCGTCCAGGCCCGCCATGAAGAAATGGCCGCGTTCATGGCCTCGGCGCATGCCAAGTTCACCGGCGAGTTGGGGGTGTGCATTGCCACTTCCGGCCCGGGCGCCTCGCACTTGATCACCGGCCTCTACGACGCGCGCATGGACCACATGCCGGTCTTGGCCATCGTCGGTCAGCAGGCACGCACGGCACTGGGCAGTCACTATCAGCAAGAGCTGGATCTGGTGTCGATGTTCAAGGATGTCGCCGGGGCATTTGTGCAGCAGGCGTCGGCGCCTTCGCAGGTGCGCCATCTGCTCGATCGGGCCGTGCGCACGGCTGTGGGTGAACGCCGGGTAACCGCGCTGATTCTGCCCAACGATTTGCAGGCGCTGAAATACGAAGCACCGGCTCGCGAACATGGCACCGCACATTCCGGGGTCGGTTACACGAAGCCGAAAGTGTTGCCGTATGACGTCGATCTGCAGCGTGCCGCCGAGGTTTTGAACGCGGGAGACAAGGTCGCGATTCTGGTTGGCGCGGGGGCTTTGCAGGCGACCGATCAAGTCATCGCGGTGGCCGAAAAACTCGGCGCCGGTGTCGCCAAGGCCCTGTTGGGCAAAGCCGCGTTGCCGGATGATCTGCCTTGGGTCACCGGCAGCATCGGTCTGCTCGGCACCGAACCGAGCTACAAACTGATGAGCGAATGCGACACCTTGCTGATGATCGGCTCGGGTTTTCCGTACTCGGAGTTTCTGCCCAAGGAAGGTCAGGCGCGCGGTGTGCAGATCGATTTGCAGCCCGACATGCTCAGCCTGCGCTATCCGATGGAGGTCAATCTGGTCGGCGATTCGGCGGAAACCCTCGCGGCGCTATTGCCCCTGCTGGAGCAGAAAACCTCCAACAAGTGGCGCAAGAAAATCGAAGGCTGGCGCGGTAGCTGGGAGAAGACCCTGGAAAGACGTGCGATGGCCAAAGCCGACCCGGTCAACCCGCAAAGGGTGGTTTATGAGCTGTCGCCGCGCCTGCCCGATGCTGCAATCATCACCAGCGACTCCGGCTCCTGCGCCAACTGGTTTGCCCGCGATCTGAAAATCCGCCGTGGCATGCAGTGCTCGTTGTCCGGTGGTCTGGCGTCCATGGGTGCCGCTGTGCCCTACGCGATTGCCGCCAAATTCGCCTATCCCGAACGTCCGGTGATTGCACTGGTGGGTGACGGCGCAATGCAGATGAACAACATGGCCGAACTGATCACCGTCGCCAAATATTGGCGGCAATGGGCGAGCCCGAAATGGATCTGCGCGGTGTTCAACAACGAGGATCTCAATCAAGTCACGTGGGAGCAGCGAGTGATGGAGGGCGATCCGAAGTTCGAAGCGTCGCAAAGTATCCCGGACGTGCCTTATCACTTGTTTGCCATTTCCATTGGCCTGAAAGGCATTTTTGTCGATCGCGAAGAAGACGTCGCCGCTGCGTGGGAGCAGGCCCTGGCGTCGGAAGTACCGGTGGTGATCGAGTTCAAGACCGACCCGAACGTGCCGCCCTTGCCACCGCACATCAAGCTTGAACAGGCGAAAAAATTCGCCACGACATTGCTCAAGGGCGATCCGGATGAGGCCGGGGTGATCATGCAAACCGCCAAGCAGGTGCTCGGCGCGGTGTTGCCCGGGAAAAAATAACCGGTTAATCGACAGACAACTGTAGGAGCTGCCGGAGGCTGCGATCTTTTGATCTTGATCTTTAAAAACAAAATCAAAAGATCGCAGCCTTCGGCAGCTCCTACAGGTCAGGAGGTGGACTTTTGATTTATGTGGGCTGTGCAGGCTGGAGTCTGGGGCGCGAGCACTGGCCGGCATTTCCCGTAGAGGGCACGCATTTACAGCGCTACGCCGCGCGCCTCAATGGCGTGGAAATCAACAGCTCGTTCTACCGTCCGCATCGTCGGCAAACCTATGAGCGTTGGGCCGATGGCGTACCGGAGGCCTTCCGTTTTTCGGTGAAAATGCCCAAACACATCACCCATGAATTACGCCTGGCAGGTTGCGAGGCGGCGCTGGACAAATTTCTGGCTGAATGCGGCGGTCTGGGCGAACGCTTGGGCTGCTTGCTGGTGCAGTTGCCACCATCACTGGCGTTTGACGACGCCAGCGCCGAAATCTTTTTAACGACATTGCGCGAGCGGTTTTCCGGCGCGGTGGTGCTGGAGCCAAGGCATAAATCGTGGGTCAGCGCCGAGTCGTTGCTGAAGACTTATCAAATCGCCCAAGCAGCCGTCGATCCCGCGCGCATCAGCAATGACGCTGCGCCAAGTGGCTGGACAGAAACGAAGTACTGGCGCCTGCACGGCTCACCGCGCATTTACCACAGCGCCTACGAACCCGGTTATCTGCAAAACCTCGCACAAGCCTTGCAATCAGCGGCCGCAGCGGGTGCCGCGGCCTGGTGCATTTTCGACAACACCGCCAGCGGTGCAGCGCTGGGCAATGCCTCAGCGCTGGCGACGCTGACCTCAGCTTGAATCAGACCGACAGGTGCTCGTACAAAATCGTCGCACCGACAATCATCAGCACCACGCCCCCGACGATTTCCGCACGCTTGCCAACCACGGCGCCGAGCACTCGGCCGAGCATCACACCAATGGTCACCATGGTCATGGTCGCCAGACCGATCGCCGCCGCAGCGACCCAGATGTTCACGTCGACAAACGCCAGGCCGACGCCGACCGCGAGCGCGTCGATGCTGGTGGCAAACGCGGTGACGGCGAGAATCAGGAAGGAGTGCGAACCGGGTTTTTCTTCTTCCTCTTCTTCGTGTTTCAGGCCGTTGTAGATCATGTGCAGGCCGAGAACCAGCAGCAGGGTGAAAGCGATCCAGTGGTCCCATTCGGCCACCCAGCGAGTCGCCGCCTGGCCGATCAGCCAGCCGATGATGGGGGTGATGGCTTCGATCACGCCGAAGATCAGACCGGTGCGCAGGGCTTCAGTGAGACGCGGTTTGTGCAGGCTGGAGCCTTTGCCGATGGCGGCGGCGAACGCATCCGTGGACATGGCCAGAGCGAGGAATATGAGGGAAACAGGATTCACGGGGGCACACTTCCAGTCGGGCTATGAGTCAACGACACAACCACACGCCCGACTTTAGGCATGGATGTGTCGTCGGTCTCACCAACCATAAGGTGTTCGTACCACGGCATGTTGCCGAGAATGTTGATACGAACGCTTCCGAAAGGCTCGGAAACAGGCTACTCCCCAACGAGGCCGCGGATCTTAACAGGTCGATATGAAAATTTCGTCAAAAGGCCAGGCCACTCCCAATCATATTCCTGTGATGAGCCCCCTGTGGCGAGGGAGCTTGCTCCCGCTGGGGCGCGAAGCGGCCCTTCTTTTCGACACGAAGAAGGACTGCTGCGCAGCCCAGCGGGAGCAAGCTCCCTCGCCACAGGAAAGTGTCAGACTCAGGTGGCCGAGGTCAGGGACATGGGTATTTCATTGATGCGCAACTCAGCGCACAAACCACCCTGCGGCAGGTTGTACAGCTGCAAGGTGCTGCCGACCTTGCTGACGATCATCTGCACGATCGCCAAACCCAATCCGGCGCCATTCCCGTGGCCGTGGCTGTAGAAACGCTCGAACAGCCGCGCGTAATCAGCTTCGTCGATGCCGGGACCAGCGTCCTCGACACTGATGTACACCGCGCCGGAAGCCTGTGGCTGGACCTGCACCCGCACTTCGCTGCCCGGCGGGGCGAAGTTCAAGGCGTTGGTGACCAGATTCTGCAGGGCGATGGCCAGCGCCACAGGATCGGTTTCGACCGGGCAGTGATGGTCGCTGTCGAGGATCAGTTCGACGTCTTTCTCCCAGGCCAGCGGCGCCAGTTCGGCGAGTTCCTCGCGGACCAGCGCGGTCAGCTCCACCGGACTTCTTTGCGGGTTGGCCAGGCGCGGCTCGATGCGTGCCATGGTCAGCAACTGGCTGGCAATACGCGTGGCGCGATCCACTGCGCTAACCAGAAACTCCAGCGCTTCTTCGCGTTGTTGCGCGGTACTGGCGAGCTGGGCGTTTTGCGCATGGATGCGCAGAATCGCCAGCGGCGTGCGCAATTCATGGGCGGCATCGGCGATAAACCGTCGCTCACGCGCGAGCAGATTGTCGATCTGCTGCAACAGCCGATTGAGCGCGGTTTGCATCGGTTCAAGGTCGTGGGGCAGGGGGCGCAGATTTAGCGGTTTGAGGGTGTCGGTGTTGCGCCCGCGAATAGTCTGCGCCATGGTCCGCAACGGTTGCAGACCCCAACCGATGGCCAGCCAGATCAGGATCGCCAGCGCAGGCACGCCGATCACACTCGGCCACAACGTATGGCCAACAATACGCTCGATCAGATCCTGGCGAATGTCATCGCGCTCACCCACCCAGATCAGCAACCCTTGTTGCGCGTCCTTGAGCAGAAACGCGCACCAGTCGCGGCCGTTTTCCATCAGGTCATGGGAACCGAGGGTGGTCGGTGGCGCCTTGAGTTCCGGTGCTTCGGCCGAGCGCATCAGCAACTGCCCGTCGCTGCGCCAGACCTGAAAGGTCAGACGGGTTTCGTAGGGATGCGCCACCTCGCCATCGCCGACCCGGCTCATGGCGGCATCGAAAGCCTGATAAAGCCGATGCCAGTCGTTGTCGCCCGGTGCGCGTTGCGCCAACACGCCTTGCAGCAGGCGCGCGCTCTGCGCCAGTTGTGCATCGTAGACCTCTTCGATTTCATGATGACTGTCGCGCAACACCAGCCAACTGATCAGCACATCGCCCATCAGCACCAGGATCAGCACCGGCACCAGAATCCGCGCACGTATCGAGATCATGCTTTGCCCGCCACCACGTAACCGACGCCGCGCACGGTGCGGATCAACTCGGTCGAGAGTTTTTTGCGCAGGTTGTGGATCAGCACTTCGAGGGTGTTGCTCTCGACCCGTTCCTGCCAGCCGTACAGCGCGCCGGACAGGCGCTCGCGGGTGACGACTTTGCCGGGCCGGGCCATCAGTTGATGCAGCAGTTGATATTCCATCGGCGTCACCACCACCTCGTTGCCGTGCCAGGTGACTTGCTGGCTGACTGGATCGAGGCACACGCCGGCATGTTCCAGCACCGGTTGCGCACGGCCCTGACTGCGCCGCAGCAAGGCACGGATGCGCGCCTTCAGCTCATCGACGTCGAACGGTTTGATCAGGTAGTCATCGGCACCGGCGTCGAGGCCGGCAATGCGTTCGGCGGTGCCATCGCGCGCGGTGAGGATCAGCACTGGCAAATCCTGTTGCTCGCTGCGCAATTGCTGCAGCAGGTTCAGGCCATCGAGGCGGGGCAGGCCAAGGTCGAGCAGCAGCAGATCGAAGCTTTCACTGCGCAGGGCATGCAAGGCACTGACGCCGTCCTGCACCCAGTCGAGGGTGTAGCCTTCGCTGCTCAGGGCAACGCGAATGCCTTGTCCGAGGGCACGATCATCTTCGACCAGAAGCAGGCGCATGGGCGGTTCTCTGTGGGTAATACGGGGTTGGATGGGCGGCATCATGCCGCCGCGCAGAGCGCCGTGGCAGGCTATCCGACGGGAAAGATGTAACGACTCGTTGCCAACTAAGCTTTCACTAAGGTTGCTTTTGCACAGTGAGGCCTTCCTCATCCCGCGAGAGTGATTCCATGCGCAAACTGTTGCTGTTGTCTTTGATCGTCGCCAGCCCATTGGCTATCGCCGGCCCGCAATGCACCACCGCCGAGCGCTCGCAATGGCAAGACCAGAAGGCCTTTCAGGAACAGCTGAAAGCCCAGGGTTACGAGATCAGCAAATTCAAAATCACCGACGGCAATTGCTACGAGATCTACGGCTTCGACAAGGACAAGCGCAAGGTCGAGATCTACCACGACCCGGTCAGCGGTAAAGCGGTCAAGACCGAGATCAAGGGCTGATGCCGAGCGCGTCCCTGCGCCTGTGGGATCCCGTGGTGCGCCTGTTTCATCTGTCCATCGCGGGCGTCTTCGTTGCCAATTACTTCTTCAATGAGGCCGGTGACGACTGGCATGTCTGGCTCGGCTATTACGCCATGGGCTGGCTGGCGGTACGAACGGTGTGGGGATTCGTCGGGCCGCGCAGTGCACGCTGGGCGGATTTCTGGCCGACGCCATCGCGTTTGCTCGGCCATGCACGGTCGCTGCTGGCCGGGCGTCCCGAGCATCGCCTCGGCCACTCGCCGATCGGCGCGCTGGTGATGATCCTGATGTTGCTGGCATTGCTGACCACCGGCCTCAGTGGCTGGGCGATGGAGGAGGTTGACGCCTTGTGGGGCGCCGATTGGCCGTTGTGGGTTCATGAAACCGCAGCCGACGGCCTGCTCGTGTTGGTCTGCATTCACATCGCTGCGGCGTTGTTTGAAAGTTTTCAGCTTCGCGACAACTTGCCGTTGTCGATGCTCACGGGGCGCCGTCGCCGCTTGCCGGACGACTCGACGCGCTGACAAGGACGTCTGCCCATTGTTAAACCACCTGTCCTTGCCGCGAGTCCTCTATGCGTGCGTTGTCCTTTCGCTTGAAATTCACCCTCGGCAGCCTCGCTGTGTGCCTGATCTTTCTGGCGGCGTGGCGCAGTCATCCGACCCACGTGCTGGCGCCATTCGCGCTCTCGACCGCGCCGGTTGACGCCGCGCAGCCACCTTCCGAGCCGATGTACAGCAGCCGTTTCGTCTCCTCGCAACTGGACGATTTTGTCCATTCGTCGTCGGTCACGGCGCTGCCCGGCGGTGACCTGATGGCGGTGTGGTTTGCCGGCTCGCGCGAAGGGGCTGCCGACGTGCAGATCCGCACCGCACGCTTCGACGCAAAAACCGCAGAGTGGGGCGCCGAACACGTGCTGGCGACCCGTGAATCGACCCGCGACGGCACTCGCCGCTACATTCGCAAACTGGGTAATCCGGTGATCGCCCTCGCGCCCGATCAGCGCTTGTGGATGTTCTATGTCTCGGTGTCCGTTGGCGGTTGGGCGACCAGTGCGATCAATGTGATGGTCTCCGAGGACTTCGGACGCAGTTGGTCGACGCCACGGCAATTGATCACCTCGCCGTTCTTCAATATCAGCACGCTGGTGCGCGCCGCGCCGGTGTTCCATGCCGACGGCTCGATCGGCTTGCCGGTGTACCACGAGTTCATGGGTAAATTTGCCGAGTACCTGTACCTGAGCGCGGACGGCGCGGTGATCGACAAATTCCGCATCAGCCGTGGCAAGCACTCGTTGCAGCCGACTATCGTGCCGCTGGACGGCCACCGTGCCGTGGCGATGTTGCGCTATGCCGGCGAGACCCATCATCGGGTGCTTGCCAGCCGCACCAACGACGCCGGCCAGACCTGGAGCGAACCGTATCCGCTGGAACCGGCCAACCCCAACTCGTCGCTGGCGGCGGTGGGCACGGCCGACGATGGTCTGCTGGTCGCGCTGAATGATCTGCAGGACGGGCGTTTCAAACTCAGCCTGTACGGCACCGATGCCAACCTTAATGACTGGCGCAGCGTCATCGATCTCGACCAATCGCCCGATCCGCTCGGCCAGCCGTTCGCCCCCGAAGCCTACAAAGCGATCATCGGCGAAGGCTTCCGCGCCTCCAGTGGCGCACGCCGCTTGCCCTTGGAGCAACGCTTTCTGAGCAATCTCGACTACCGCGTGTGCAAGCCGCGCGGCTGTGATTTCGAGTACGAATACCCGTACTTCAGCCGCGGTTCGGATGGTCTCTATCACCTGGTGTATTCGTGGAATAACACCTTTATCAAACATGTCAGCTTCAACGATGCGTGGCTGGCGGAGCGCCTGTGATGATGTTTCCCTGGCAAGCCCATTTGAGTTTCATCCTGCTCGGTTTTGTCCTGCTCAGTGCCTTCAGCCTGACCCGGCACTGGCGGCCGTGGCTGTTGCCGTTATTGGCACTGGTCAGTTTTATCCCGTTCAACGATCTGCCGCTGGCGGCCTATGTGCGCAGCTTTACCGACGATCTGGCGATCACCACGCTGGTGTTGCTGGCCTGGGTCAGTCTGCTGCGCCTGGGCGTCGTTCAGCCGTTGCCCACGCTCAAACGCGTGCAGGTGCTGGTGCTGTTTGGTCTGTTGGCGCTGATCCTGTACCCGGCGACGATGGGCCTGACCTATGTCGATCCGTACCGCTGGGGCTTCAACCCACGGCCGATGATCGTGCTGATCGGCCTGACCACGTTGGCGCTGTTGTGGCTGCGCAACGGGCTGGGCGTAGCGATGCTGGCGCTCGGCACGCTGGCCTTCGCGCTGCGCCTCAAAGCCTCGGAAAACTATTGGGATTACCTGATCGATCCGCTGCTGGTCGGTTACTGCCTGGTCGCCGGTGCAGCGCTTTGCGTCCGCGAAGTCTGGCGCCTGCTGCGGCCGGTCTCGGCCGTGCCGACATCTTCAAACTGAATCACGACACAGAGGTCGACGATGGGGTGGTTGCAATCGCGGCGCCTGCGCTACGGCGTCGGCGCGGCAGGTTTGACGTTTTTACTCTTGGCCCTTCTGCGGCTGGTGTTTGTGCTGGGCTTTTCCGGTGTCGATGTCAGCGCGTTTGCCGACAACCCGCAATTGCGCGAAACCCTCGGCATCGGTTTGCGCTTCGACCTGCGTTTGGCGGTGCTGTTGATGTTGCCGCTGGCCGTATTGGCCTGGCTGCCGCGCTGGAACCTCGCGCGCGTACCGTTGCTGCGCCGTGTGGCGCGGGGCTATTGGCTGCTGGCGCTGGGCGTAGTCGGTCTGGTCTACATCATCGATTTCGGCCATTACGCCTACCTCGGCGTGCGCATCAACGCCACGGTGCTGCGTTATCTGGACGATGCGCAGATCTCGCAGCAAATGGTTTGGGAAACCTATCCGGTCCTGTGGATCGCCCTCGGCTGGCTGGCGGTGCTGGGATTGTGGTTCTACGGATTTGTGCGCCTGGAGCGCGCGACGCTGGCCCGTGAACCTCGGACCATCCGCCGCACCTCGTTGATATTTGCCAGCAGCGTGGGCTTGGTTGCCGTGCTGTTGGCGTTGCTCGGGCGCGTGGAAAATCTCAACCTGGAAAACCCGGTGCCGTTGCGTTGGAGCGATGCGTTTTTCTCTGGCAATGCGCAGATTGCCGCCGTAGGCCTGAACCCGGTGCTGTTCCTCTACGACACGCTCAAGGCCGGGCAGGCGCAGTACGATGAAGCGCAGGTGCGTGAGCATTACCCGGCAGTTGCGCGTTATTTGGGAGTTGATCAGCCAGACACGCAAACCCTGACATTCGCGCGACAGCAAGCCGTGCAACCGTATCGTGTCGCCGGCGCGCCGAACGTGATGTTCGTCATGCTCGAATCGTTGGGCACCAGCGCGGTGGGCGCCTATGGCAACCCGCTGAACCCGACGCCGAATCTTGATCGACTGGCAACCGACAGCTGGTTTTTCCGCCACTTCTACGTGCCGGTCACCGGTACTGCGAAAACCGTGTGGGCCAGCATCACCGGGGTGCCGGACGTTACCCGTCAGGAAACCGCCACCCGCCATCCGCTGATCACCCGCCAGCACACGCTGATCAACGCCTTCAGCGATTATCAGAAGTTCTACATGATCGGCGGCAATGCCGGCTGGGCGAATATCAATGCGCTGATCCAGCAAAGTATCGAGGGCGTGAAGCTGTATCAGGAGAGCGACTGGCGTTCGCCGCTGGTGGACGTTTGGGGGATTTCCGACCTCGACCTGTTCAAGGAAAGCGATCGCATTTTGCGCGATCTTCCCAAGGACCGGCCGTTCTTCGCCTACCTGCAAACCTCGGGCAACCATCGGCCGTTCACCATTCCCAAGGACAACGACGGCTTCCAGATCAGCAACCTGTCGCTGGAACAGGTGCAAGCCGCCGGCTCACGCAGCGTCGAGCAATACAACGCGGTGCGTCTGCTGGACTTCAATATTGGCAAGTTGATGGAACTGGCCAAGGCCGGCGGCTATTACGACACCACGATTTTCGTGTTCTTCGGCGACCACAACACCCGCATCAGCCAGATCCCGCACATGCCGCCGGCCTTCGAGCAACTGGGGCTGGAAAGCAACCACGTGCCAATGCTGATCCATGCACCGGGGCTGCTAAAACCCAAAGTGATCGACGAGGCGGTGGGGCTGGTGGACTTGCTGCCGACCGTGGCCGGCATGGCCGGTATCCCGTTCAGCAACGGCGCAATGGGCCGCGACATTCAGCAACCGGCACCGGAAGGCGAGCGCGTGGTGCCGCTGGTCTTGCGTGAAGGCACCTTCCCGTTGATCGGCGGCGTGACCCGGCATCATCTGCTGCAAATGCAGCACGACGGCAGCGCGCCGACCTTGCATGATCTGCGTTCCGCGACGCCGCTGGACAACGTCGCCGAGCAACACCCGCAGGAGTTTCAGCGGCTGGTGGAGCTGACGCGCGGGCTGCATGAAAGTGCGCGGCTGATGCTCTATCGCAATGTGCGCTGAGCGCTGAATTGGCGAGGGGGAAGAGCGCGGGCTAGAGTTGTGGGTCTCCTGTCCGTCGAGAATCCGGCGATGAAAAAAGCAGAGGGCACTGCATCCGCTTCGGCACTGATCGATCAACGCATTGCCGAACTGGGCGACTGGCGCGGTGAAATGCTGGCGCAGATCCGCGCGGCCGTGACACTCAACCTGGCGAAGAAGCCCTCACTGTAACCCTCTCCCGGGGGGAGAGGGGACTGACCGGGGTGATCATGCAAGTTACGCCGACCTGAAATACCGGGTGAACTGAAGATTCAAAAAGCACACAAATCGGCTCCCTTTCCCCCTCGCCCCCTTGGGGGAGAGGGCTGGGGTGAGGGGGTAGATCCAGCAGACTGTTGCGATCGCCTGCAAAACACTAATTACCATCGGCCACTTTGCGCTCTATCTCATCGATCTTGCGCTGTAGCGTCTCGGCGTCCTGTTCCTTCACGCAGGTGGATGAAGGCGTGATCACCTCGTCCACGGCTTCGGTGTCGTCGTCTCGGTCTTCAAGATCGCGCTCGACCACATTCACCGGTTTGCCGGACGTGTCGGTTGGTGGGGCGTTCGGGGTTTTATCGTTGCTGTTCATGTTGGTGACCTCCAGTGGTGTAAACATTGGAGGCAGGCAGTGCGGCAGGCGTTCGATATTTTTGCCGGGTTGTGCCGAATGGCGCCCTCCCGCGATGGAGAGGGCGCGCTGACGGTTTTCAGTCTTTGAGGATGTCGCGATCCTTGGTTTCCGGCAGGAAGAATGTGCCGAGTACCGCCGTCATCACCGCAATCACGATCGGATACCACAAGCCGTAGTAGATATCCCCCGTGGCCGCGACCATGGCAAAAGCCACCGTCGGCAGGAAACCACCAAACCAGCCGTTACCAATGTGATACGGCAGCGACATCGAGGTATAGCGGATGCGGGTCGGGAACAGCTCGACCAGCCATGCGGCAATCGGGCCGTAGACCATGGTCACGTAGATCACCAGCACGGTCAGCAGGAGTAGCACCATCGGATAATTGGTTTTCGCCGGGTCGGCTTTCTCCGGATAACCAGCCTCCTTGAGCGCGGTGCCGAGGGTCGCGGTGAACGCATCGTTACGGGTCTTGAAGTCGGCGGCCGGCAGGGCGCTGCCTTCGAAACTCTCGACGACTTTGTCACCAATGCGCACTTGCGCGACGGTGCCCGGCTCTGCAATCACGTTTTCATACGGGATCGCCCGTTTCGCCAGCAATGTCTTGGCCAGGTCGCAGGAACTGGTGAATTTGGCCTTGCCCACCGGGTCGAACTGGAACGAGCACTGATCCGGGTTGGCGATCACTTTGACCGGGTTCTTCTCCTGGGCGATGAACACATCGGGATTACCGTACTGGGTCAGCGCGTGGAAGATCGGGAAGTAGGTCAGCGCTGCCAGCATGCACCCGACCATGATGATCGGTTTGCGCCCGATACGGTCGGAGAGGCTGCCGAAGATCACGAAGAATGGCGTGCCGATCAACAGTGATCCGGCAATCAACAGGTTGGCGGTCTGCGGGTCGATCTTCAGCGTCTGTAACAGGAAGAACAGCGCGTAGAACTGCCCGGTGTACCAGACCACCGCTTGCCCGGCCGTGCCGCCGAGCAACGACATGATCACCACTTTGAGGTTGTCCCAACGCGCGAAGGATTCGGTCAGCGGCGCTTTCGACGCCTTGCCTTCAGCCTTCATCTTCTGGAACACCGGCGACTCGCTCAGCTGCAGGCGGATGTACACCGAGACGATCAACAGCAGGATCGACAGCAGAAACGGAATCCGCCAGCCCCAGGCTTCGAAGGCTTCGGTGCCCAGCGCGGTGCGGCAGGCGAGGATCACCAGCAGCGACAGAAACAGGCCGAGGGTCGCGGTGGTTTGAATCCACGAGGTGAAGAAGCCGCGTTTGTTGCGCGGCGCGTGTTCGGCCACGTAGGTCGCGGCGCCGCCATACTCACCACCCAGCGCCAAGCCTTGCAGCAAGCGCAGGGTAATCAGGATGACCGGGGCAGCTACGCCGATGGTCGCGTAACCGGGCAATATGCCGACAATCGCGGTGGAGACGCCCATGATCACGATAGTGATCAGGAACGTGTGTTTGCGCCCGATCATGTCGCCGAGCCGACCGAATACAATCGCCCCGAACGGCCGCACGGCGAACCCGGCGGCAAAGGCGAGCAGGGCAAAGATGAACGCAGTGGTTTCGTTGACACCGGCGAAAAAGTGCTTGGCGATGATCGCCGCCAGTGAGCCGTAGAGGTAAAAGTCGTACCACTCGAAAACCGTGCCCAGAGACGAAGCGAAGATAACCTTGCGCTCCTCCTTGGTGATGCCGCCGCTGCGCGGTGGACTGCCGGTGGATGCTGTGTCGATTGTGGCCATGGGTGTTCTCCGTCGTGCTTATTGTTGTAGGCCGGAGTCCCCCGTTACTGCTTGTCGCACTCTGGCCTTGTGGCAATGCCGCCATTGCTCCCGCGTGAAACCTGCACAGTCTGACCGCCTCGCATTACTGCAAGGTTTCCTGAAGCATAATCAGCTTTTGTCAGATATCCACTCGCACACCTGCGTACTAGGCCTTAACCCAGCGCTGCCGGCTCCAGGCACTCAGCCAGTCGACCACGAACACCAGCCCCAGCATCGCCAGAATCACCGTGCTGGCCTGGGCTTCCTGAAACAGGCTGAGGCTCACATAGAGCATCTGCCCAAGCCCGCCGGCGCCGACAAAACCCAACACGCTGGCCATGCGGATGTTGTTTTCCCAGCGGTACAGAACGTACGCAAGCAGTTGCGGCGCAAGGTTCGGCAAGGTGCCGTAGCAGAAGGCGAGGATCGGATTGCCGCCCTGCAAGCGAATGGCTTCGGCCGGTTGTGGCGGGGTGTTTTCCAGCGCCTCCGCGAACAAACGGCCGAGCACGCCGGTGGTGTGCAGGGCGAGGGCGAGGGTGCCAGCGTTCGGGCCGAGGCCGGCGGCGAGCACCATCAATGCCGCCCAGACCAGTTCCGGAATCGCCCGCAAGGCATTGAGCAACAGGCGCGAAGCACTTTGCAGTGGCCAGCCGAAACGCCCGGCGGCGGGCAGGGCCAGAATGATGCCGAACACGGCGGCGAGCAGGGTGCCGAGCGCCGACATGGCCAGGGTTTCCATCGAACCGTGGAAGATTGCTTTCAGGTAATCCGCGCTCAGATCCGGGCTGAGAAAGCGCTGCACATACGCGCCCATCTGCTTGAGACTGGTAGCGCTGCCCAGTTCGCCGAGATCCAGCCCCAGATAAGCGAAGGACGCGATGACCGCCAGCGCAATGCCGGCGATCAGCAGCAGGTTGATCAGCCGGTTCATGTCAGCCTCCAGCGCAGTAAGCGGCTGAGTTGGTCGGCGGCCAGTACCAGGATCAGGAAGCACAGCAGAATACTGGCGACTTCACCGCCGGCGAACATGCGGATCGACAGGTCGATCTGCTGACCCAATCCACCAGCACCGACAAAGCCCATCACCACCGACGCGCGGATTGCGCACTCCCAGCGATACACCGTGTAGGAGAGCAGTTCCGAGGCGACATTGGGCAAGGTGCCGTAAGCAAACGCCGCCAGACGACCACTGCCAGCCTGCAACAGCGCGTGCGCCGGACGCTGATCGGTGGATTCGAAAATCTCCGCGTAGACCTTGCCAAGCATGCCGCTGTAAGTGATTGCGATGGCCAGCACACCGGCCGCCGGCCCCAGTCCGACCGCGCGGACAAACAACAGCGCCCAGACGATTTCCGGCACGCTGCGCAAAAAAATCAGTAAGCCTCGCACCGGCCAGCGCAGCAGACGGCCCAATCGACTCGGCACGCCACCGCGTGAAGCGGCGGACAGCGACAGCGCACGACTGGCGACCAGACCGGCCGGTATCGCCAACACCAGCGCCAAAGCCATGCCGGCGGTAGCGATGGCCAGGGTTTGCAGGGTGGCTTTGAGCAGTAACTGCAGAAACGCTTCGTCGTGCGCAGGTGGCCAGAACTGTGCGACAAACCGGCCCATTTCATTCTGGCTGTCGGGCAGCAGCACGCCCAGATTCAACTCGCTAAGCTGAATGCCCGGCCACAGCAAGGCAATCGCCAGCACCGTTAGCAATAAACGTGGCCACGCGGCGGGATCCCGTGAATCAGCCTTCAGCATCGTGGAATCTGCACAGTCAAAGGCACCGCCGCAACGGTCGGTGATTGCAGTTTTTCATTGGCGTAAAGCGCGTCGAGCATTGGCGGGGTGACGCGATCAGAAGGGCTGTCGAACAGAATCTGTCCGTCGCGCAAACCGATGATTCGCGGGAAGTGCGACAGCGCCAGATCCACCGCATGCAGGCTCGCCACCAAGGTGACGTTGTGTTCGCGAGCATGCCGCGAGAGGATCGATAGGGTGTGCCCGGCCATGACCGGATCCATTGCCGAGACCGGCTCATCGGCCAGGAGAATCTCCGGCGCTTGATACAGCACCCGGGCAATGCCGACGCGTTGCAACTGACCGCCAGACAATTGCTGGCAATGGGCGAACAATTTGTCGCTCAGGTCCAGCCGCGCCAACGCCGCGCGGGCACCGGCCACATCCAGTGGATGCAACAGGTTCAAAAGGCTTTTACCCAGACTCCACTGGCCGAGCTTGCCGGCCAGTACCGCCGTCACCACACGCTGACGCGGCGGCAGCGGCGGCGCCTGATGCACCAGACCGATCCGCGCGCGCAGACGCTGACGTTGGCGGGCGGACAAGTGCCAGGCGCGCTCGCCGAGCACTTCGACCTCTCCGCTGCTGGGCCGCAGGGCGGTGGCCAGCAGGTTGAGCAAACTCGATTTGCCGGCCCCGGACGGGCCAATGATGGCGACCTGTTCGCCGACGCCAATCTGCAAATCGACACCGCGCAGGGCGTCGACTCCATTGGCGTGGCGCAGGCTGCCCTGGTTGAGGCGTAGGGTCATTTCAGCAGTTCGGCAGCGCGGGCGGCTTCCTCGATGCCCTTGTAGTTCTCGGGCTTGGTGTCGATGAAGCGGCTGGCCGCTTGCAGATCAAGAATCTTCTTCTGCTCAGGGTTGGCCGGGTCCAGATCAAGGAAGGCTTTTTTGATCTTGGCGGCCAGTGCCGGGTCGAGGGTGCCGCGCACGGTCCAGTTGTAATCGAAGTAGGTCGGGGTGGTGGCGAAGACTTTGACCTTGTTGGTGTCGACCTTGCCGGCGTCGACCAGTTTCTGCCAGACACTGGCGTTGAGCACACCGGCATCGACCTTGCCGGCCTGCACCCAGGCCACGGTGGCGTCGTGGGCGCCGGAGTAGGCGACACGGCTGAAATAACCCTCAGGCTTGATGCCGTCGTTTTTCAGCATGAAGTAACGCGGCATCAGGCTGCCGGAGGTGGACGACACCGAACCGAAGGCGAAGGTCTTGCCTTTCAGGTCGGCGAGGCTTTTGACGTTCGGGTCGGCGGTGATGAACTTGCTGGTGAACTGCGCGTCCTGTTCACGTTGTACCAACGGAATCACGGGTGTCGTTGCATCCGTCTTCAAGCGCGCCTGCACGAAGGTGAAACCGCCCAGCCAGGCCATATCAAGACGATCCGTGGCCAGCGCTTCCACCACGGCCGGATAGTCGGCCACCGGCACGAACTGCACCTTCATGCCCAGTTGCTGTTCCAGATACGCGCCCAGCGGTTCGAACTTGCGCAGCAGCTCGGTCGGGGCTTCATCGGGAATCGCGCTGACGCGCAAGACGTCAGCGGCGTGCACCATCAAGGTAGAAAAGGACAGGGCCAGGCCGGCGGTCAGTGCCAGGGTGCGTTTGAGCATGGAATTCTCCGTTTCGTAAGCGTCAAAAGGCGATAGGCCGCCGCTGCAGGATCGCTGCAGGATCAATGCGGGGCGCCAAGTCAGGGTAGACGAAACGGCGAGGTTATACGCATTCGAGGCGTCAAAGGCCAGCATTGGACCTTTGCGATGTTTTATGCCCTGTCCCTTGTAGGAGCTGCGGCACGCTGCGATCTGTTGATGTTGATCTTTAAAATCAAAATCAAAATCAAAAGATCGCAGCGTGCCACAGCTCAGGTTTGATGCCCGTCAGGATCCAGGCAGCTTCGCAATCACCTTGATCTCGAAATCAAACCCATACAGCCACGTCACGCCAACCGCCGTCACGGTCGGATGCGGTGCATCGCCCCAGAGCTCTGTCAGCACAACATTCCAGATCGTCTCGAATTTCGATGGCGGGTCGACGATGAACACGGTGACGTCGACCACATCGTCAAAACTGCAACCGGCCTCAGCGAGGATCGCATTCAGGTTGTTGAAGGCCTGGCGCACTTGATTCTGCAGATCCGGTTCGGGCGTGCCGTCCTCGGTGCTGCCGACTTGCCCGGAGACAAACAGGAAACCGTTGGAGCGAACCGCCGGTGAGTAGCGGTGGCGTTCGTAGAGCGTACGGCGAGCGGGTGGAAAAACAACGTCGCGCTGAGCCATGGGAAGGTCTCCTTCATTTGAGTTGATGGAGCCACTGTAGTTATTTGCAGGCGAGCGATAAACGCGCAAGCTTGGCGTTCACTGTTTGTGAAATCCAAACAATCGAGGGAGCAACCTTGGACCGTTTTGATGCAATGCAGGCCTTCGTTCGGGTGGTCGAGGCGGGGAGTTTCACCAAGGCAGCGGAAACCTTGCACATGAGCAAGACCACCGTGACCCAACTGGTGCAGCAACTGGAGGCGCGGTTGCGGGTCAAGTTGCTCAATCGCACTACGCGCAAGGTCAACGTTACCGCCGATGGCGCGGCGTATTACCAGCGGGTGATCCGCTTGCTCGCCGACCTCGAAGAGGCCGAAGCCAGCCTGCCCGGCGCCGCAGCATCGCCCTCGGGCCGGCTGCGTGTGGACGTCCCGAGCCCGTTGGCAAGGCTGGTTCTGGTGCCGGCCCTGCCTGAGTTTCACGCGCGCTATCCGGACATCCAGATCGACATGGGCGTCAGTGACCGCATCGTCGACATCATTGATGAGAACGTCGATTGCGTGGTGCGTGGGGGGGAACTCATGGACTTGTCGTTGATGGCGCGCAAGGTGGCCGATCTGCAGTTGGGGGTGTTTGCCGCCCCGCAATACCTGGCCCGCGCCGGTACGCCTGCGCACCCACGAGACTTGGAAGACAGCCATCATCGGGTCGTCGCTTTTCTCTGGGCCCGCACCGGCAAACCGCTGCCTTATACCTTGCACAACGCCAGTGAAAGCCTGCAAATCAGGGGGCGCTACGTGCTGGCGGTCGATGACGGCAATGCCTATCTCGCGGCAGGTCTGGCGGGTATGGGCGTGCTGTGGCTGCCCAAGTACATGTCTGCCGCCCACGAGGCGCGCGGCGAACTGGTGCCGCTGTTCGAAGACTGGAAACTCGCGCCGATGCCGCTCTACATCGCCTATCCGCCGAACCGGCATGTCAGCCTGAAATTGCGCGTGTTCATCGATTGGGTCATTGAGTTAATGGCGTAACCGCATTGTGGTGCAGTTATTGCTAGCTGCTGTGCCAGTGCCGTCAAAATACCAACACAATCAGGCGACTTGAAAGCCGCTAGTGATGAGATGCATGGCTTTCAATTCAAGGAGCTTCACCCGCATGAATATGTACATCGATATCGTCGGTGCGTGCAATCTGAGCTGCCCGTCTTGCCCGATGGGCAACTCGGAAAATCTCAATTTCAAAAAAGCCATGCAGCTCGACATGTTCAAGCAGATTGTCGATAAGGCCAAGACAGAGGGCGTCAACACGATCTACCTCTATAACTGGACCGAGCCGCTGATTCATCCAAAAATTGGCGAATTTATCGAGGTCATCAACGCGGCCGGCCTGGGCAGTGGCATCAGCACCAACCTCAATCTTGCCAAGAATATGGAAAAGGCCTTGATGGCCGAGCCGAGTTACTTCCGTATTTCGCTCTCGGGTTTTTACCAGGAGACCTACGAAAAGGGCCATGTCGGCGGCGATATCGAAGTTGTAAAACAGAACATGATCGCCCTGCAGGAGATCAAACAGCGCCTGGGTCTGAGGACCCGCGTTGATGTTTACTATCACCGCTACCTGGATAACATCGAAGAAGAATCACTGATGCGCGAGTTCAGTGAGCGCCTTGGCTTCATGTTCACCACCGGGTATTCCGTGATGATGCCGCTGGAGAAGACACTGGCCATTGTCGAGCGTGATCCGTCTGTCACGCCTACCGACCTTGACACCCTCAAGCGCCTCGCACTGCCGCCGTACGACGATCTCGTCAACGTCATCCAGAACTTTCCCAAGATGGCGTGCACGCTCAAGGATGACTGGCTGGTCATCGACTGCAATGGCAACACAGTGCTTTGCTGCACAATCTTCAATCAGACCGAGTATCAGGTTGGCAAGTACCTCGACATGCCGCTCGAAGAACTGACGCGGCGCAAATCGACGCAGAAAAACTGTGTCGACATGTGCGACCGCTGCGCCAACAAAGGCCTGCATATCTACTCGATGCATCCCAATCAGGGTGTGCTGGAGCGACACGCGGTGAATCGCATCATCGATTTCGAGCAGCGTGCCAGCCAGGGTCTCCCGGTGGACAGCGAGCATCTCGGGCGTGCCGGCGAAGTCAGCGCAGAAAACTTTGATGAGGCCCAATACTTTCGACTGAATGACGATGTCAGGATTGCGGTCGCCCAGGGAGGTTTCTCCAGCGGCTATCAGCACTACGTGCTGTGCGGGCGTCTTGAGGGACGGTTAGGCGCCGGGGTTTTTTCGGCCGTTTGAGTCGGGGTTCAGATTGGCGGATAACCACGCGGTGAAACTTTTCGCCATCGGATCGTTTTCACTGTCGCGATGGGTCAACAGCGACCAGTTCGGTCCGCGAATAGTCGCCTCGTCCAGTGGTTGCAACAAGCCGTCAGCGCGCACCTGACGGCTGAGCAACTGACTCACCAGTGCAATGCCAAGTCCTGCGCAAGCCGCGTCCAGTAGCAAGCCCGGATCCGAGAAATTCAGCCCATGTTCCTGTTGGCCGACATCGATTCCGGCCTCGACCGCCCAATGGCTCCAGTCCATTTCCCGCTCACCATGCAAGGTGGTGCGCTGCGCTGGCGGCTCGTGCAGCAGGCGCGGATGACACGCCGGATAGAGGCGATCGGTGTGCAGTACTTTGAAGCTGCATTCAGCCTGCGAACTGATGTCGTCGCGCACCGCCAGATCAATGGTCTGCGTGGCCATGTCGGGCACCTCGTCGGTGCTGTAGATCCACAGATCGACCTCAGGATGCAGGCCGCGAAAGTCCGCCAATCGTGGCAACAACCAATGCCGGGCAAATGCCGGCGTGGTGTTGAGCACCAATTGATTGGGCTTCTGATACTGCCCCAGACGCCGAATTCCCACAGCCAATTGCTGCAGCATCGCCTGGGTGGTGCTGAGCAAGTCGTAGCCGGCGTCGGTCAACGCCACGCTGCGACCGCTGCGAAAAAACAACGGCTGCTCAAGGTAAGCCTCAAGGCTGCGAATCTGCTGACTGATCGCCGATTGAGTGAGGTTCAACTCGTCGGCAGCCTTGTGAAAACTGCCCAGCCGGGCGGCGGCTTCAAAGCCGCGTAGGGAGCTGAGCGGCGGCCAATGCTTGAGCATATCGATAAGTTCCTCTAATCAGTTGTGCGCTAAATCCATCGTTTGTTTGCCTGTTTTCGAGTCCGTAGCATGGTCGGCGTGAACACAATGGCTTAATTAACGAGGCTTGTCATGCAGCAAAACGACAATAAAAACAGCGCCTGGATGATGCCGGCAGAGTGGGTGACCCACGCCGCGACGTGGATGGTCTGGCCGCACAACAAAGCATTATGGGAGTCAGGTTGGGGCGTGACCCTGGCGCAGGTGCAGGAAGATTTCGCGCGCGTGGCCAACGCCATCGCTCGATTCGAACCGGTGAAACTGGTGGTCGATCCATCGGCCGTCGCCAGTGCCAGAGCTTTGTGCGGGCCGAACATTGAGCTGATTGCGCTGATTGTGAATGACAGCTGGTGCCGTGACTCCGGCCCGACATTTGTTTGTCATCCGCAACAAGGACTGGCCGGGGTGAGTTGGCGCTTCAACGCGTGGGGCGGCAAGTCTGCTCATGATCTGGACGAAAGTCTGGCGCGCCGTACGCTCAATCACCTTGGCCTGGAATGCTTCGGCACACCGCTGAGTAATGAGGGTGGGGCAATTCATGTCGACGGCGAAGGCACGCTGATCACCACCGAATCGGTGCTGCTCAACCCCAATCGCAACCCGGGCATCAGCAAAGCCGAGATGGAAGAGATATTCAGCCGTTTGCTCGGCGTAAAGAAAACCATCTGGCTGCCGGGCGATCCGGATTACGTCACCGGTGACATGACCGATGGCCACGTCGACGGCGTCTGTGCCTTCGCGCGTCCCGGCGTGTTGCTGGTCGACGCAACCCACGACAAATCGTCGGTGTACGCCGAAGTGACGCGGGAAAACCGTCGCGCACTGGAACTCGCCACCGACGCTCAGGGTCGCCAATTCGAGCTGATCGAACTGTTCGAAGCCAGTGACGCGGTCGACACCGAGGCCGAAGTGTTCTGCGCGTCCTACACCAATTTCTACATCGCCAACGGCGCAATCATCATGCCGGCCTACGGCATCGACGCCGACAATGTGGCGGCCAAAGTGCTGGAGCAAGCCTTCCCCGGCCGCGAAGTGGTGCCGGTGCGGATCAACCATCTGGCGCATGGCGGCGGCGGTGTGCACTGCATCACTCAGCAGCAGCCAGCCTGGCCGGTGGAGGGTTGATCAATGACACTACTGACCCTCGCCACCACCCAGATGCCGTGCACCTGGGATCTACCCGGCAACCTTGATCGCGCCGAGCAGCTCGTCCGTGATGCGGCGAAGCAGGGCGCGCAAGTGATCCTGCTGCAGGAGCTGTTCGCCACGCCATACTTCTGCATCGAACAAAGGCATAAGCACATGGCGTTGGCTGAGGAGTATCGCGACAGCCGCCTGCTTGCGCGCTTCGCCGCACTGGCCCGCGAGTTGGGCGTGGTGTTGCCGCTGAGCTGGTTTGAGAAGGCCGGCAACGCTTACTTCAATTCGCTGAGCGTTGCTGATGCCGACGGGCGCTTGCTGGGTGTTTATCGCAAGACCCACATTCCCAACGCCATTGGCTATCAAGAGAAGGAATATTTCAGCCCCGGCGATACCGGTTTCAAAGTCTGGGATACCGCGTTCGGCCGTCTCGGCGTCGGCATCTGCTGGGATCAATGGTTCCCGGAAACCGCACGTTGCCTGGCGTTGATGGGCGCCGAAGTGTTGCTGTATCCGACCGCCATCGGCTCGGAACCTGGCTGCGCGGCGCTGGATTCCCGCGACCATTGGCAGATGACCATGCGCGGTCACGCGGCGGCCAATCTGCTGCCGGTGGTGGCGTCGAACCGCGTGGGGCGAGAAACAGCGACCACCGACCCAAGCCTGCAAATGAGCTTCTACGGCTCGTCGTTTATCAGCGATCACAAGGGGCAATTGCTCGCCAGCGCTGACCGCGACAGCACTGGCGTGTTGCTGCACTGCGTCGATCTGGCGGCGATGCGCGAAGAGCGTTTGAACTGGGGCGTCTTCCGCGATCGTCGCCCGGACATGTATGGGCCGCTGCTGAGTCAGGACGGTCGCCACCTCCACGCACGCTGGAACACTCAAGGGGTTTGACATGGCTATCCACCACAAACGTTTGCGCGGCGCGATCGGCCTGGCTCTGATCTGTTTAATGCCGGCGCTGCACGCCGAGGACAAAACCCTGCGCCTGTACAACTGGGCCGATTATTTTGCTGAAGATACCTTGAGCCTCTTCACCGCCGAAACCGGGATCAAGGTGATCTACGACGTCATGGATGGCAGCGAAACCCTCGAAGCCAAGATGCTGTCCGGCGGCAGTGGTTACGACTTGATCTTCCCCGGCGACACCGTCGCTGAACGACTGATGCGCGCCGGCAGCCTGATGCCGCTGAATCAATCAAAGCTGTCGGAACTGGCCGATATCGAACCCGGGCTGCAGAAACTGCGCAGCCATTACGAGCATTCCAGCAAAGCCACGGTGCCCTACACCTGGGGCACCATCGGCCTGACCTACAACGAAGAACAGATCAAACATCGTATGCCCGATGCGCCGGTCAACAGCCTCGACATGCTGTTCAAGCCTGAGCTGGCGGCGAAGTTTGCCGATTGCGGGATTTCGGTGATCGACTCGCCGGACGAAGTACTGGCGGTGGTGCTCAATTACCTTGAGCGTGATCCGCGCAGCGCGAAACCTGACGATCTGGCGGCGGCCAGTGATCTGCTGATGAAACTGCGACCGTACATTCGCAAGTTCCAGTCGCAGCCGGTGACTGATCTGGTCAACGGCAACCTGTGCCTGTCCCTTGGCTACAGCGGTGACATGACCCAGGCGCAACGCACATCGGACAGTGCCGGCAAACACACGCGGTTCCAGTATCGCGTGCCGCGCGAAGGCACCACGGTGTGGATGGACACCATGGCCATTCCGGTCGATGCGCAACACCCGGAGTACGCCTACGCGTTCATCAACTTCGTCATGCGCCCGCAGAACATGGCGGCGATCAGTAACTTCACCGGTTACCCGACTTCCAACGCCAAGGCGCGCTCGAGTGTCGATGAAAGCATGCGCGACAACCCGGATATCTACCTCGACGCAGCCACCTATGCTCGATTGATACCGGGCAAGGACATCCCCCAAGCCGACATGCGCGCACGCATGCGCACCTGGACCAAATTCAAGACTGCCACTGGCAAATGATTGATGGCCGGCGCGTCTGCCGGCCTTTTTTTACAGGGAAAACAACATGTCGACTCGTCGCGATTTCATCAAACAAGTCACGGTCGCCGCTGGTGTAGGCGCTGCATTCATGGGCTTCGGCTCATCGGCGGAAAAAGTGTTCGCTGCTGCGCAAGGGCGCTGGTTCATGCCCGACGAGGGCGACAGGCACGAGCGCGCTTTCATCGCTTTCGGGGCGCAGGACGCAATCTGGGAAGACTTCACCGCAGACGTGCAGGAAGCCCTCGGCCGCGTGGCCCGTGCCATCGCCCGGTTTGAACCGGTCACCGTTTTCTGTCGCAAGAACGAGCGTAGCCTCGCCGAAGAACTCTGCGGCACGCACAACATCACTTACGTCACCGCCACGCTTGACGACATCTGGATGCGCGATGTCGGTGCCAATTTCGTGATCGACGACAAGGGCGGTCTCGGCGCGGTGGATTTCAACTTCAACGGTTGGGGCGGCAAGCAACGACACCGTAAAGACGCGCAGATCGCCGCATTGGTTGCCGACGACGCACAAGCGACGTACATCCGCACCGAACTGGTAGGCGAGGGCGGTGGTATCGAGGTCGATGGTCATGGTACCGGGATCATGACCGAGAGCAGTTGGGTGAACGCCAACCGCAATCCGCACTGGAGCAAAGCCGATGTCGAAGCTGAACTGAAGGAACGCTTGGGCCTGCGCAAAATCATCTGGTTGCCGGGCATCAAAGGCAGAGACATTACCGATGCCCACGTCGATTTTTATGCGCGCTTCATCAAACCCGGCGTGGTGATAGCCAACCTCGACAACGACCCTGAATCCTACGATCACAAGGTCACTTTGGCGCACCTGGAAATCCTCAAGAGCGCTACGGATGCTGATGGCCGCAAATTGCAGATTCACACCCTTTCACCGCCGCTGAATCCGCGCAACAGCAAGTTCAACCAGAACAACCCGGACTTTGCCGCCGGTTACATCAATTACTTCGTGATCAATGGCGCGATCATCGCGCCGGAGTTTGGCGATAAAGCGGCGGATAAAAAGGCATTCGAGCTACTGGCGCAGCTGTATCCGCAGCGTGAAATCGTTCAGCTCGACATTGATGCCATCTCCGCCGGCGGTGGCGGAATTCACTGCGTCACCAGTCATCAACCTCAGGCGTGATTGACTCTTGCGCCGATCAAGCCAACTATCGGCGCATAACAACATGACCGATGGACCCGAACTTGATCGAACGACGCCAATTCAGCGGAGGCATGAAGGGGAAAAACCTCCGCTATCTGAACGAGCAAGGCGCGGATGACACGCGCTTGACCCGCACCGGTTTTCTGCTGCTCGAACACTTTTCACTGCCGGCCTTCACTCAGGCGCTGGACACCGTTGTCACCACCAATCTGTTGCGCCCGGGGTTGTTTTCCTCACGCACCTTTGGCCTCGGCGACGGCGAGGTCATCAGTGATCTGGGCCTGGTCATCCGGCCTGATGCACGTCTTGATGCTGCCGCGCTTCAGCAACTCGATCTGCTGGTGGTGTGCGGCGGTTATCGCACCGAATTGCGTGCGAGCGACGAGTTCATTGGCCTGCTCAAATCTGCAGCGGAGCGCGGTATCAGTCTCGCCGGGTTGTGGAATGGCTCGTGGTTCCTCGGCCGCGCCGGGTTGCTCGATGGCTATCGCTGCGCGATCCACCCGGAGCATCGTCCGGCGCTGACCGAGATTGCCAAAGCTACCCATGTCAGCAGCGAACCCTATGTGATTGATCGCGATCGCCTCACGGCGTCGAGTCCGTCCGGCGCTTTCCACATGGCATTGGACTGGATCAAGGGCTTGCACGGCAAAGCCTTGGTCGAGGGCATCGAAGACATTCTGGCCTTCGAGGAGTCGCGCTACCGGCGGATCAAACCGGATGAAAACCTCTGCGTCAGTGCGCCGCTGCGTGAGGTGGTGAAACTGATGGACGCCAATCTGGAGGAGCCGCTGGAGCTTGAGCAATTGGCGGTGTACGCCGGTCGTTCTCGCCGCCAGTTGGAGCGCTTGTTCAAGGAACAACTCGGCACTACGCCGCAGCGCTATTACCTGGAATTGCGCATCACCGAAGCGCGGCGTTTGCTGCAGCACACCGAGCTGTCGCAGGTGGAAGTGCTGGTGGCTTGCGGGTTCGTCTCGCCGAGCCATTTCAGTAAGTGCTACAGCTCATACTTCGGCTATCGCCCCTCGAAAGAAAAACGCCTCGTCAAATAACCCAAACGGTTACCCGCCCGCGTTCACTTTGGTATTTCCAGGTCGATGTTGATTACGGTTGACTGATCTGATGCGGCGCGGGTGGCTTGCCTGACATCCGGTAAGGAAAAAGCCCAAACTTGACGCCGCCCAAGGGAAGATAATTCCGGGCCTCGATCCCTCCCCATAATGGTTGGAAGAATTCATGCTGACCGCTTTTTTGCAGTACCCGGTTTCATTTGGCGACCCAGCAGCAAACTTCAATAAAATTCGCGATGCCGTTGACTCGGAACAATTCGATCTCTTGGTACTGCCCGAGCTTTGCACCATTGGTTATTTTCACGAATCGCGTGAGGCATTGTTTCTTCATGCTGAATCGGCGCTCGATGGGCCAACGGCGCAGTTTTTACTGCAGCTGTCGGCAGACAAGAATGCAACGCTGATTGCGGGCATCGCCGAGCGTGACGGCGATCAAATCTACAATACGGCGATTGTCGTATCGCGAGGGCGCTGGCTGGGAAAACAGCGCAAGTGCCACCTGTCTCGTATAGAAAAGCTCATCTTCACCCCAGGCGATTCATTTGCGTGTTTCGATGACGGAATCTGCCGTTTCGGCGTTCTTACCTGTTTCGACCTGTGGATGCCAGAAGCCGCTCGCCTGTTGGTGCGCCAGGGTGCGCAGTTGCTGTGTTGTCCAGCCAACTATGGTGGGCCTTGGACAACCCGGCTTGCGCGCATTCGCGCAATGGAAAACGCCACTCCGCTTATCTGTGCCAATCGTACTGGTGTGGAAATGTATGCGGGCGCAGAGGCGATATTCCGAGGTGAAAGCCAAATTGTCGGGCCTATGGGAGACGTCTGGGCTTGCGCCACAGAAGAAACGTCGCTGGGTTTGTCGATAATCGACCCGGCTGCACACGTCCTCAAGGCGAATCCTATGTGCGATGACTTGATGGCAGAGGCAAGCCGCTATGCTTTATCAGGCCCGCACTTAAAATGAACCGATGGAAATAACGCTATTTGCCCCAACGCTTTGCCAAAGCATCCCGGGACCAGGGCATGCAGGCTGCTTAAACACCATTTCGCGCACACGTTTAACTTACACGCACTGTTACGCCATAACGGCTACAACACCTTGCGCCGTTGCCTACGCGTACGCCAGAATCCGCCGGCTTACGCGCCTTGAGGCGGGCTGTATCGTTTCCCTGTCACTGCAAAACAGTGATCGGGTTTGGTAGCCCGTTTTCTAAGCGTTATGCGCCGCTATATGCAGTCTCTTTTCGAGGCTCGGTTTTATATGGTGGCCATGCGTGGGGCTCTTTCGGGAGCGCCGGGGTTTACTCGCTTAGACCGGTCTACCAACCTGCGCAATGGTCACCACCTCGTTTGGTAGCGTGAGTGATGGCTCCTTATTTTTTTGCTAAGCGAGTGTCATCTATGTTCAAAATTACGCCAAACCCGCCAGAAACCGATCCAATCCCCTACGACGCCGCGCTCGAACCTCACAACATCAAAGAGGCCACCGATCGCGCGATCAACTTCTACCTCAATCCTTCCGCGCTGAAGACCTCAATACCCACCCGCAAGACCGGAAAGATCTACCTCATCGACCCCACGGTGGACAACGAAACGCTGCTCGTCGAAGCCACTGAAACCTTGTCCTCGGCCAGTGACATGGCCCGTGATCTGGCCGATTCGATTGATCCTTCACAGCGCAAAAAGATGCTGATCCTGCAACAGGTGATCATGCTCAGCGAGCTGGTGGTCGGTCGAGTCCTGGATAACCAGCGCTTGCCGAACTAGTCGCGGTGCAGATAGGTGAGGGGGCGTGCCCCCCTCATTTGCACAGAAGCGTCCGCGAACGCGGCGCTTCACGCCTTCTATCAGAGAACCGCAAACGGTTCTTGTCTGGAGTTTCAGCTGATGTCCCAGCCACCCGAATTACCGGTCACAGACCTGGTATCGCCGTACGCATCGCCCAATTCAAGAAAGCTCCATGAAGCGGCAGAACGTGCGCTTGACCATTACCTGTTGCCTGCTGCGGTCATGGCCACACCCTACACACCCAGCACGATGTTCATGGTTAACCCGCAATCCGACGCCGAGTCCTTGCTGAGCAATGCCAGCGGTTCCCTGGCGTCGGCCACGGTCATGCTCGGCAATTTTGCTGGTGTGCTGGAGGGATCAAACCGTCATACCCTGTTGGGCATTGCACAAGTGGTCATGTTGGGGGAGTTGGCGGTGAACAAGGCGTTGGATCTGGTTGTGCCAACCGAGTGATCGCGCACGTTAGTCGGGGGGTGATGGTGTTTGGTCGGGCGTGATCGCGAGCAGGCTCACTCCTACAGGAGGAACGCATTTCAAATGTAGGCGTGAGCCTGCTCGCGATGACGCCAGTTCAGGCAAAGAACCTGCAAAACGCGACCATCCCTCAAGCCTCATTCCCACCCTCAAATAATCAAGCAGTCAGCCATTGCGGCTGACTGCTTTTTTGTTTCTACAGGTGGTCGGCGTCGATCACAGCCTTGGCGAACGCCTGCGGATCTTCCTGCGGCAGGTTGTGGCCGATACCGCCATTGATCAAACGGAACTGATACTTGCCGGTAAAGCGCTTGGCGTAATCCTCCGGCGCCGGGTGCGGTGCACCGTTGGCATCACCTTCAAGGGTAATGGTCGGCACGCTGATCGACGGCGCGGTGGCAAGTTTCTGTTCCAGCGCCGCATATTTCGCTTCGCCCTGCACCAGGCCCAGACGCCAGCGGTAATTGAACACGGTGATGTCGACGTGATCGGGGTTCTCCAGGGCCTTGGCACTTCGGTCAAACGTGGCGTCGTCGAATTTCCATTGCGGCGAAGCGGTCTGCCAGATCAGCTTGGCGAAGTCGTGGGTGTTTTTCTCGTAACCCGCGCGGCCACGGTCAGTCGCGAAGTAGAACTGATACCACCACTGCAATTCAGCTTTCGGCGGCAGCGGGTTTTGCCCGGCGGCCTGATTGCCGATCAGATAACCACTGACTGAAACCAGCGCTTTGACGCGCTCCGGCCACAACGCCGAAACGATGTCCGCCGAACGTGCGCCCCAGTCATAACCACCGAGCACCGCCTGCTTGATCTTCAACGCGTCCATGAAATCGATGACGTCACTGGCCAGCGCTGCCGGTTGGCCGTTGCGCAGGGTGTCTTTAGAAAGAAACTGCGTATCGCCGTAACCGCGTGCATACGGCATCAACACCCGATATCCCTTGGCTGCGAGCAGCGGCGCAACGTCGTCGTAGCTGTGAATGTCGTAGGGCCAACCGTGTAGCAGGATCACCACCGGGCCGTCAGCGGGGCCGGTTTCGGCGTAGGCGACGTCGAGCACGCCAGCCTGCACATGCTTGAGCGGGCCGAAGGGCGAGGGCGCGGAGTAGCGGGCGGCGACCGGTTCATTGGTTTGTGCTTGAGTGGTGCCAAATGCGCCAAACAATGACAGCGCCAGGATCGACAAGCCGAATGCGGTGTTGCGAGCGTGCAGTGCCTTTTTCATGGTGACGTCTCCTTTGCGAACCTTTGGCCGGGGTTCTGAATGAATCCCTGAAACCTTGCGTGCATTTGAGCGCGGAGACGTATCTGGCCTGTGTCGAAGAACGGCTTTGTTGAATGTCGATGTGTCGCGGCGGGGTTCGTACACAGTGAGATACACGGCGACGTAATCGACTCCCTGTGGCCCTGATTCAGAGCAAAATAATAAGTCGCTGTTTTAAAACAAAAAATATTTCACTTCGCGCTTCACAAACCAAAAAAACCTTGGTAAATTGCGCCCCGTTCTCACAGCGAACCTAACGGGGTCGCTGGACAGAGCAGTAGGGGCGTCGCCAAGCGGTAAGGCAGCAGGTTTTGATCCTGCCATGCGTTGGTTCGAATCCAGCCGCCCCTGCCATATTCGAAAAAACGCCAACTTCGCAAGAAGTTGGCGTTTTTTTATGCCTGCGATTTGGTGGATTCGCAGAAGGGCGGGTGAGTACGGCGCCGAAGCGCCGCACTCGCCAACCACTCAGTGCGGTGCGCGCGGGATGGTTTTCATCAGGTCTTCAGGGCTGATGTGGCCGACCACGCTGCCCGGTTGCGGCAGGTTGAGGATGTGGCCTTTCATCTTGCCGATGATGTGCATTTCGCACGGCTTGCAATCGAACTTCAGCGTCAGCACTTCATCGCCGTGGATCAACTGCATCGGTGCCACCTTGGTGCGCACGCCGGTCACGCCTTTCGCCTGTTTCGGGCACAGGTTGAAGGAGAAGCGCAGGCAGTGCTTGGTGATCATCACCGGCACTTCGCCTGGCTCTTCGTGCGCTTCATACGCCGCGTCGATCAGCTTCACGCCGTGACGGTGGTAGAAGTCGCGCGCCTTCTGGTTGTAGACGTTGGCGAGGAACGTCAGGTGCGAATCCGGGTACACCGGCGGCGGGCTGGTTTCGGCCTTGCGGCTGCCACGCGGGTGCGCGGCGACACGGGCGGCGGTCAGGGCTTCGATCACTTCACGGCGCAGGGATTTGAGCTGCGAGTTAGGAATGAAGAACGCCTGTGGCGCATCCAGCTTGATGTCGGTCGCGTGGTACTGCGTGGTGCCGAGCTGGCCGAGCAGATCGCGCAATTGCTCCAGCGCTTGCTCAGGCTTGTTGGCCACGCCGAACGGACCGGCGAGGGTGACGCTGGCGCTGATGCCTTCTTCACTGGTGGCGGTCACTTCCAGCTGCTCTTCACGCAGGCGTGCGAGCCAGCTCAGGGCCACGCGACGCTCCGAAGAGGTCTTTTGCAGCGCCTGTTGCCAGTTGTGATCGAGGTTGCGATTCAACGGATGGTTCGGGCGCAGTTTGAACAGGCCTTCCGGCATCTCGTTCGGCTCGACGCGGTAGCGGTAGCGCTTCTCGCCGTCTTCTTCGAACTCGCCTTTGGCTTCGGCGATGTTGGCGCGGAAACCGACCACTTCGCGTTTGACCAACACGTTGAGGCCGTCACCGTTGGACAGCGGCTCGTGGGTCACGACCTGCATGTCACGCTTACCGACTTTCTCGACCGTGCCCACCGGCAAACCGGTGAAGGTCGGCGAGTCGAAGGCGCCGATGTCGATCTTGCGATCGGTGACGAAGTAGTCGGTGCTGCCACGGTGGAAGGTCTTTTCCGGATCGGGCAGGAAGAAGTGCGCGGTGCGGCCGCTGGAAGCGCGGGCGAGGTCCGGGCGATCTTCGAGCACGTCGTCGAGGCGCTGGCGGTAATAGGCGGTGATGTTCTTCACATAGCCCATGTCTTTGTAGCGACCTTCGATCTTGAACGAACGCACACCGGCTTCAACCAGGGCGCGGATGTTGGCGCTCTGGTTGTTGTCTTTCATCGACAACAGGTGTTTTTCGTAGGCGATCACGCCACCCTTTTCATCTTTGAGGGTGTACGGCAAGCGGCAGGCTTGCGAGCAGTCGCCACGGTTGGCGCTGCGCCCGGTCTGCGCATGGGAAATATTGCACTGGCCGGAGAAGGCCACGCACAACGCGCCATGGATGAAGAATTCGATGGCAGCGTCGGTTTCGTCGGCGATCGCGCGGATTTCCTGCAGGTTCAGCTCGCGGGCCAGTACCAATTGCGAGAAACCGGCCTGATCGAGGAACTTGGCCCGCTCAAGCGTGCGGATGTCGGTCTGGGTCGAGGCGTGCAGCTCGATCGGCGGAATGTCCAGCTCCATCACGCCCAGATCCTGAACGATCAGCGCGTCGACCCCGGCGTCGTACAGCTGATGGATCAGCTTGCGCGCCGGCTCCAGTTCGTTGTCGTGCAGGATGGTGTTGATGGTGGTGAAGATTCGCGCGTGATACTTGCGGGCGAATTCCACCAGTTCGGCGATTTCGCCGACTTCGTTGCACGCGTTGTGGCGCGCACCGAAGCTCGGGCCGCCGATGTACACGGCGTCGGCGCCGTGCAGGATCGCCTCACGGGCGATGGCGACATCGCGGGCAGGGCTGAGCAATTCCAGATGATGCTTGGGCAAGGACATAGTTTTTTTAGTCAGGCTGTCACGGTTAGGCGCGCATTGTAGCCGCGAAACGCGCGCCCGGCACGCTTGTGCTGCCCGATGGCAGCTGGGACTGCACAACCCCTTGTGGGAGCGAGCCTGCTCGCGAAGGGGCCATCGCATTCAGCATCAATCGGGACTGAACGGACGCTTTCGCGAGCAGGCTCGCTCCCACAGGGTTTGGTGGTGCGAAGTCAGGCCTTGGCTGCCATCGCAGTGACTTCCACGCGCATGCCTTCAACCGCCAACGAGGCGACGCCGACTGCGGCACGCACTGGCCACGGTTTGGCGAAATAGCGCTTGTAAACCTCATTGAATGCCGCGCGATCGGCCATGTCGGTCAGGTAAATGGTCAGGTGCATCACCCGATCCATCGAGCTGCCGGCACGTTCCAGCGCAGCCTTCAGCGCTTGCAGGGTGCATTCGCTTTGCGCGGTGATATCGCCCAGTTCCAGGCTGCCGTCGGCACGGGTCGGGATTTGCGTGGACATCATGATCCCGTTGAATGTGGTGACGTCCGAAGAAATCGAGTCGGCGTCCGGATCTGGAGTGAAGGTGATGTCTTGGTTAGCCATGCTGATCCTTTGATTGAGCGAGTGAGATGGCCGCAGTTTACAGATACAGCGTCGACATGGCCCGCTCCATGGCTACAGAGGTCGGTCAGACAGGTTGCGTCGCCGCCTCCGCCGCGATGGCTGCAAGGACGCTGGGGCGGGTGTCGATGCGCTGCATATAGCGGGCAAGTGCCGGCCAGTCGTGTATGTCGATGGCAAAGGTCGGCAGCCACTTCAGTACGGTAAACAGATAAGCGTCGGCGACGCCGAATTTGCCCATCAGGTAGTCCTGAGCCGACAGTTGCTGGCTCAGGTAGTCGAGGCGCTTGAACAGTGTGTGCCGGAAAATCGTTTTGACTGATTCCGGAATCTGCACATTGAACAGCGGTGCACTGCCACCATGAATTTCCGAACTGATGAAGTTCAGATGTTCCTGAAGGCGTGTGCGCTCCCATGAACCCTGTGCTGGCGCCAATGTATTGCCCGGCACCTGATCGAGCAGAAACTGCAGGATCGCCGGCCCTTCCGTCAGCACTTCGCCGTTATCCAGAACCAGCGCAGCCACGTATCCTTTTGGGTTGATGTCACGAAAGTCATGGCCGTCGGCAGTGCGTTTGCTCTGGTTATTGACGCGAACCAGTTCGAACGGCAAACCCAGTTCCCGCAGCACAATGTGTGGGGAAAGCGAACAGGTCATGGGGGCGAAATACAGTTTCATGGCACTTCCTTACTGAGAGAGGGCGCCAGATTCTATTTCCGAAGCGGCTTTGGCAAAGGTCATTGGCGGTGCTAGCGTATGACAAAATCTCATGAGCGATAGACAACCATGCCCGTCCGACTTCCTTCGCTTAATGGGTTGCGTGCTTTTGAAGCGGTCGCCCGGCACATGAGCTTCACCAAGGCTGCCGAAGAGCTTAATGTCACCCAGACCGCTGTCAGTCACCAGATCCGCCGACTCGAAGCCGAGCTGGGCGGGCCGCTGTTTTTGCGGCTCAACGAGGGGTTGGCACTGAGCGAGGACGGGCACGCCTACTTGCCGGGTGTACGTGCGGCATTTCAAGAACTGCGGTATTCGACTGAGCAGTTGCTCGCGTCTCGCGATAAAAGCGTGCTGACGATCAGTACGCTGGTGTCCTTTGCATCAAAGTGGCTGTTGCCGCGTTTGCCGTCCTTTCAACAGGCGTTTCCCGGGATCGATGTGCGAATCAGTGCGGCCACCGAGTTGGTCGACTTTCGCAAGGGCACGATTGATGCGGCGATCCGTTATGGGCGCGGCGACTGGAAGGGGTTGCGTGGCGATTTTTTGATGTCCGATGAAGTTTTCCCGGTATGCAGTCCGGCACTGGCGAAGACGTTGCGCACGCCCGCAGACCTGGCCAATCAGACATTGCTGCAAGTCAGTGGCGTGACGGCCGGTGACTGGAGCGCCTGGCTGCGGTCAGCGGGGCAACCGCCGCAACTTGCCGAAGGCCCGCGCCTGACCTTCGACCTGGCGATGATGGCGGTACAGGCCGCCGTTGACGGGCAGGGCGTGTGCATTGGCCGGTCCACCTATGTCGAGGACGATCTGCGCGCCGGCCGTCTGGTGGTGCCGTTCGATCTGCGCTTGAAAGATGAACTGGGCTTCTATCTGGTAGCGCCCCATGAGACAGCGCAATCGAAGAAGATCGTGGCGTTCAGGACATGGCTGTTGGCACTGCCACCCGGTAGAGACACCTTTGTATAAGCGTGTATCAAGTTGCCGCGCAGACACACGCGAACAATAAACTCGAGGTTTACGACACATCAGCCATACACGCGACTCCCAAAGTAGCGGTCACACCACCACTGCGTTTGAGAGGGCAACACCATGCATCGTCCACTGTTACTGGCCAGCGCTGCGCTACTCGCTTCAATGATCGGTATTGCCCACGCGGCTGACGCGCCAGCCAAGAGCTGGCAACAAGGCTTGAGCCGAACGGATCTGGTTCGCCAGGATCTGGGGGCTGCCGAGCGCGAGGTGATTCAGGCACGCGTCGATTTTGAACCGGGCGTGACCTCGCCCCGGCATGCACACCCGGGTGTCGAGGTCGCTTACGTGATCAGCGGCACGTTCGAATATCAACTGGAGGGCAGGGCGCCGGTGACGTTGAAAGCGGGGGATTCGCTGTTCATTCCGCAAGGAGTGGCGCATGTGGCCAAGAACGTTGGTGCGGACAAGGGTTCGGAGTTGGCGACTTACATCGTCAAAAAGGGCGAGCCGTTGCTGATTCTCAAACCGTAGAGCTAACGCGCCGAGCCGTTATAAATCATATGCAGTATCAGCAATTCCGCAAAAGCGACCACCATGCAAAATCGGACAAACTCCGCCGTGAAGACTCGGCGGGGTTTTTCGTAGGTGAAGTCGAAACCGAATAGCAGCAACAAAATGCCGAAGAAAGTTTTTATCGCGCGCATCTGTCTTCATCCTTGTCCCTGCCAATTGGGCACAGCTGATTCATAACGTTGGTTCTAGGCACGGCTTCTTAGTGAAGCGTCATAACCCGACGACTTTCGCCAATCCTGATTCTGTCCAGCGCCCGGTTCAACGCATCGAGCGCATCGAGCAGGGCTTTGGCCTCGGCCTCTCGACCTTCGCCCCAGAGGCGCTCGGCCATTTTGTTCAAGGCCTGGATCGAGCGCTCGATGTCTGCGGCGGTTACGGTGTTCTGATTGGCCAGCTGTTTTTTCGGCATTCGGACTTCCTCGGATAACGTAGCGCTGATCAGGCGCAATGATTCTTCAAGCATGCAGCATTACAACACGATGCCAAGTAACTGACGGAGCGTGTCACGCTTCAAGCGGCGCGGTGGGAGTGGATTGAACCGCTCAGGCAGCGCGCATTGCACCCGCTAAGGCGATGAGCCATCATCGCTAGCCTCGACGGGCCATGGCTGGCTGGCAATTCAGATTTTCAGGGAGCAACAAATGTTCAAGCGACTCATGGAGTTGAGCAAGTGGTTGCGGACGGATTCCGCAAAAGCACCTGCGGCAAGAATCCACACGCGGGAACCTGCCAAGGCACAGCCTCACAAGCAATCTGTCGCGCCATTGCCGACTGATGTGTTGGCTTACTGGCACAAGGCGCTCACTGCCGATGATTTGATCGGCTTGCAGACGACCGATGTCCGTATTCCGTTGAAGAATTTCGCACAATTGGCGAGGTCAGGTTTCAACCTGGGTTACGGGAAAAGGCCAGCGCTGGCGCTAGCCGTCATCACCGAGCGTGCAGCCGAGGCTCGACGCAAGCGCGAGGAAGAGGCCATCAAGGCGCTGGAGGATGATCCCGAAGGCACCCACGAGCCTGAGGAAGAGGTCGACGATCTACGGATTCCCATGGCGCTGGTTTTTCATGAATCAACGTCATCGGCGGATGATGTTCAGGTCACTTGGCCGGACCCGGAGAAGAAGCCTGCTCCGGGGGAGAAAAAACCACCCCTCAAACCCGCCCGCCTGAACATCGCTTTCTGGTTCCCGTTTGAACTCAACGAAAACAACGAGATCTGTCTGCCCAAGGATGTCAATGACTGCCGCCCGAGGGTGGTCCGCCAGTGGCTGGAGCCGCAGCCGCTGATTGCCTTGATCGACTTGCCGCCCGCCATTGGTCATTTCGATTGTTATCGCGATGAACTCAGGACGTTTCTCACCGCCATGAGCCAAAGCCGTACCCTGAGCACCTACGTTGACGCTTGCCTGGCGATGTTCGAAAGTGTTCAGACTGACGGGATCGAAACGGGGCTGGCATCGATTTCCGGGCAATGGATTGCCGTTCCGCGACAGCCCGGATACGCAACCCGTGCGCTGGAAAATGTCTACAAGGCGATTCCCAAAGCCAGCTCTATTGGTGCGCTCGGCCAACTCATCCAAGCCGATTGCCAGCGCATACCCGTTCAGACAGGTGGCCTGACGCCGGCGACCCTCAGAGCCCGGCATGCGGCAATGGTCGACAAGGCCGCTAGCCTCGACGCACCGGACGATAATCGCTGTGCTGACCCTTTGAACGAGTCGCAACGTCGTGCACTGCAGGCCCTTGTACGGTTGGGGAGCGGATGCGGAGTGGTTGCCGTAAGTGGGCCGCCGGGAACCGGAAAAACCGCTATGCTGCGCGCGATGATTGCCAACCAATGGGTGCTGGCAGCTTACGAAAACGATGAGCACTGCCCGGTGACCTTTGTCTGTGGGGCCACCAACCAGAGTGTCGAAAATGTGATGGGCACTTTCAATGGCGCCGTCGGCAGGAAGCATGCGCTGGCGCGGCGGTGGCTGCAACCCACTGGCCGGCCGCTGCTGGGGTTTACCGCCAGTGCACCGTCCAAGGCCAAAGGCAAAAAGCACCGGGCCAAATTCACAACGCTGGAAATCCGACAAAAGCACATGCACACAATGGGCGTCGGCTCTTCCAGCCTGAAGCAATCGTATGAGGACCCCGTGGCGGCAGCGCTTGCATTGGCGCGGCACTTTGAAGATGCCTTCCAGGATCTCCCGCAGCTGTTCGGCTCGTTATTCAGCGTTGAACAAAAACATCAGGTCAGTGATGCCACCCGCCATATCCGCCTGGTGCAAAAATCGGCATCGGCATCGGCAGCGGCAACGTCAGACGCACCTGCACTCTGCCAACACCTGAAGACCCTCACGGAGGTATTGCACAGCGGTCTGGTGTCGGCGATCGAACGTCAGGGCGACATTGAGTCGCTGATCGACGCAAGGGATTTGGCGGATCGCTTCCCCGGTCAGGCGTGGTCTTCTACGTGGGCGCAGGAGAGCCTGGCTGACTTGCAAGCGGCCACCGATTCCGAGAAACGTCAGGCGTCGCAGCAGAAGTTGCTGGATGTGGTGTGGCGGCCGGTCATTTTCCAGTTGGCGGCCCGCTATTGGGAAACCCGCTGGCTGGCGTCGGTCATCGCAGAGCCGGCGCCCCGCGACCGCAGAAGCGCACTGCGGCGCGCGGCCATGCTGTTTCCGTGCATCGTTGCCACGCTGCACAGCGCGCCGCGTTTGTTGAGTGAGCGTCAGCAACCGCTGTTTGCCTTTCTTGATTTGCTGATTATCGACGAAGCCGGGCAGGCGGCACCGGAGCTGGGCGTGCCGGTATTGAGCCTGGCGAAAAAAGCGGTGGTTGTCGGCGACATGAAACAGCTTTCCCCTGTGTCCTCGGTAACGCCCGAAGTGGATGCCCGTCTGGTGCAGGATCGTTGGGCTGATCCCGCCAGCCTGGGGCAACTGCGCGCGCGCGGAGCTGACTCTGCCAGTGGTTCCATCATGAAGCTGGCTGCGACCGGGGCATCTTTTGCCGAAATCATGCCTGACGGCCGGCTGCGGGACGGCTTGCTGTTGCGCGAGCATTACCGTTGTGCCGAATCGATCATCAATGTCTGTATCGATCTGCTTTATCACGATCATGACCGCGATGGCGCGGGCCAATTGCTCAATCGGGAGCTGGAACCGAAAGTGCCCGACCCGCAGCCGGGGCTATTTTCGGACGCGGATCAACCTCTGCTCGAAGGGCAGCACGAGTCGCTGCTGCGCAAGCGAATGAAGGCTTCGTTCCCGCTGCCGCCTCTGGGCTTTTACCAGACCGGAGGGCCGAACGACGAGCCCAGCAAGGGCGACTCCTGGTCCAACCCCGGAGAAGCGAGGGCGATCGTCAACTGGCTCAAGGAGTTCGGCCCACGCTTGGCAGGGTGGGCTGCTCGGGTCGAGGGGCATCCCGATGAGCCCATCGCGCTGGAGAAACTGGTTGCGATCGTCACGCCTTTTCGCGGCCAGGTCGAAGCCATCAGGAATCGCGTACGCGAGGAGCTTGATCCCCTTGATGCCGGGCTGAGCGAGCGCTTGACCATTGGCACTGTGCATACGCTGCAAGGGGCTGAAAAACCCGTGGTGCTGTTCAGTGCCGTCAACCGGGAAAGCCGGGCCAGCCGCCGAACCGAGAACAACCATCGCGAACGGGTGTTCATCGACCGCGACGATGGTCGCTTGCTCAATGTCGCGATCAGCCGGGCGCAGAAAAGCTTCATTCTGTTCGGTCACTCTGATTTGTTCTTTTCTCAGCAGGCAATGGACCCGCAAAACGATTTGCCTTCCGCTGTGGTAGGACGATGCCTGGCCGGTGTCCGCGAGCCCGAGCATGAACGAATTACCGGGGCACCACGTGTGCCGGCTCGCAAGCTCGGGCCTTCGACGCTGATGGTGGTCGAGTCAGTGCACAAGGCAAAAATCATTCAGGCATTGGTACCCGATGGCACGCAGGTCTTCGGTTGCGGGGGGCATATTCGGGATCTGCCGGGGCCGGGGACTATCCGTTGGCGAGACGGACTCAAGCCCCGTTGGCAACTGAGTGAGCGCGAAGGCAATGACCTCGCGACCGCGTTGCGCAACACCGGCAGTCGCCTGCTGCAATGCACTGAACTGGTATTGGGCACCGATGATGATGCTCAGGGCGAAGCTATTGCCTGGCACATCATTCAAGTGCTCAAAGAGGCGCCATGGTTCATGCACGTGCGCCAGGTGCGGCGCGTGCGCTTTCATGCATTGACCGCAAGAGAGCTGCAGCGCGCCTTCGCCGAGGGGCGGTGTATCCAGGTCGAGGGTGTTACCGCCGGGGAGCGCGCGGCGAGCATCTGTCGCGCACTGAATATGGGCCTGGCTTACGGCGCCATCGCCCTACGGGTACTGGATAATCTGATCGGCTCGGTTTATCTACGCCACGGTATTCCCGGTGGTGGGCGGGTCAAGGGGCCATTGCTCAGGGCGCTGGCGGGCCACGGTGATTCGGAGGGCGTTCCCGCAAAACGCTTGGGTATTGGTATAACGCTGAGCGTGAACGGCATTGTCGTTCCGGCCCGCTTGATGGTGCTTCGCGCGGCGGAGGGGTGGCGATCGTGGGGCAGTGACAGCGAGAAAAATGCCGATGACTTGATCCGCCTCCTGGCCGAGGCTGTTGTAGCACCGTTACCGTGTTTGATCGAACAGGAAACCTGTTTGCTGCCGCCGGCTGAAAGCCTCGGCACCAATCTGGTATTGCAGGAAGCTTTCAGGCGATTTGGCTGGTTACCGTCCCGCACGATGGGGGCGCTGCAAAAACTGTATGAGATGCGCACAGGCACGGACGAGCCCGAACCACGGGCGGGTGAAAACGCATGGGCTGCCCTTGATGGTCAAGGGCGGCTGTTACTGACCGGTTCGGGGCGGGTTCAGGCTGAGAAACTGCTAAACAATGGCTGGTTGAAAGCGATCAGCGCCAATGAGTTACTGATGGCATTCGATGAGGCGCTGACGCGCCTGTCCGGCAAGGCCGACGCTCGAGAGGAAGATTATCTGGAGTTCCTTTACACCTGGGCTGCGAAGTTCGACGACCAGTGCCCGATATCCGACGGTTCACTGCCCGTCAGCGGTCCCGAAGCGCAGACCGTCGATGCACAAGGTGCGATCGTTGCCTTGTTCTCCAGCCAGCCTGCCGTTGAACTGAATACGTGGGGTGAAGCGCCTGTTGCGTCGGAGACTGCAATAGATGAGGGTACGCCACAGACAGAGCATAGAGATTGCTCTGCGGCGTCCAGGGAGGATGATTCGCCCCCGGCGGACGGGTGTCGCAGCGGCGCACATGGAGCGTTGGTGCCGCTGGACATCGCGGTGACAGCCGACAGTCCGGCAATAGCGGCGTTCACCCCGATGCAGCGCCAACTCTACGACATGATGTCGAAGCTGATGCTGGCCTCGTCCTTGCGAGACGGCGAAATGCACGTCGTGCGCCGGATCTATCCGTTGTCGTGGCCAGAAAAAACGCCGATTCGTCCGGTTGAAATCGGCGTGGAAGTGCTCACCGGACAGCCAGGAGACTACGCAGGCTGGTTTGGTCTTGACCCCGAAGGCTTGCAGCGACACACGCGGGCCTGGGCGCCGATGCTGGTGGAAGCGATGCTCAGCAGTGGACAACATCCTTCACTGCGCATCGCGGTGCAGGACTCTGCCAAACGCACCCATTCCCTGCTGGAGCCGACTGTCGACCTGTTGCTGGCCTGGATGCAGGCGCGCGGCCATGGGCGGCCATCGACGTTCGGTAAACATATTGATGATCTGATACGTGGCAGCGCCTCGGCTGAACCGGCGGGAGGCCGCGCAGATGAGTAGCGGGTTTTATGCCATGAGTCTGATGCGCCACGCTTACGAGACGGCATCGCGCCATCCCGTTGATCCGGCTGCGCTGGCGGCTTTCGCCGCCGCCCATCAGGCGCAACAGAACACTTTCGTCGAATCGTTCGAGGTCGGCGGTATTTCGTATCCGCGCACTGACGGCCACAAGCTGAGTGAGCGCGAGGCTCGCGAAGTGATTTCGCGAATACTGTCCAATCCTGCGTACTCGGTGCTGGATTTACGCCCCAGCATCATCGAGGCAGCCTATCCGCTCGAAGATGAAGTGTTGCGCACCGAGATCAAGGCAACCGTGAGGCTGGCCAACGAAATCAATCAGCTCGACTGGCGCACCGCTTCACTGGACGACACCAGCAAACAGGCCATTCGCGAACTGTTGCGCATGCCCACGCTGGCGGGCGGCTACAAAATCATCTCGCAAGCCAAGGCAGCGGCTAACGCGCATGTACTGAATATTTATCGAGGCTACGATGCCGATCATCTGATCCCCGATAAAGTGTTGCGAGGATCGTTGCTAAGAGGGCAATCCTTCAGCATCAATCAGAGTTTTGCCACTTTCATGCAAGACTCACAAAATCGTGGGTCGCAGCATAAATATGTGACCGACGCGCAGAAAAAAGCACGAAAGGCGTTACGCGGCGATCCGAAACAACCTGCCCGTAACCCTACGACCGGCGAATATCTGGCGCACGCGTTGGAGTGGATGACCCATGTCTACACCACCGCTGACCTTGGAGTCGATGTGGCGGTAATGAACAATGCTCTGGGGAACAAACGCGACTTCAAGGACTTCAACGTCAAAGGTTTTGCTCTTGCACAGGCAGGGTACATGACCTGGCGCGAGCGCAAGGAAGTCGGTCGGGCAGTGGCCATGGCGTTAATGATCGAAGCGCGCGAGTTCTATACAGCGGCTGGCTGGACGATGGACAGGGAGTTGCCACTGTTTTACGACATCCCCACGACAGTCAACCAACAACCGGTACCGGCGACATGAATGTGGATATGAATGAATCCTGCGCGGCGCCATTGGGCAGGCGCTATCAATTGTCCGACCTGACAATGGCCGGCGGGCGTCCCTGGTTTGCCGTGCATGCGTGCGACGAAAACGGGCATACCTCGTCATGGATCATCAGTGGCGACTGGGTGGGCGATCGGTTTCAGTTCCAGCCGCAGGTGTGGGTGCCTGATGCCATTCAAGCCATCGTCGGTGACAACGATGGGCAGGTGTGGGTAATCACCAGTGAAGACCAACTGGTGACCAATACCGAGCTTGGGCAGGTGGCCGGATGGCAACGCGTTGCCCCGCATCCGCAGCTATCGGCAGTGCACAATTGGTATTCACGGAAAATCGGATATCAGACGCCGGAGGGCGAAAAAATCGAACTTGCCGAGTGCTTGGCCTGGGTCAGCGGCAGCCTGCTGATTGGTACATTCGAGCGTCGCCTGTACCGTTGGACATCAGGCGAATTCGCGCAACTTGAATATGATGACCACGTTCCCGGGACGATGGGCGGGGTCAACGATATTGTTGTGACGGGGCATGCCGTATTCGTGCTGGGCTACGCCGGGCTGATCCTGCGCCGGATCGGGTCCAGTCCCTGGCAACGGATTTTCGGACCCTGGCCGGAGGAGGCTGGCGAGTTCGTCAACCTGATTGCAGGTGTCGAAGGTCCGCAAGGTGAGCTGTGGGCAGTGGCTGCGGGCGGCTCGGTGATTTCTGTTGCCGGGGAGGGCGCCAGGACCATTGCGCAGATCCCCGGCGCCCCCTTGGGCATCACTCGATTCCAGCGCCACTGGTTTGTGTCGACCCTTGAGGGTTGCTACGAGTTGACCGGCGATGGCGACTCGGTTCTAGTCAAACGCAACATTCTGATGGGCAAGTCGATTGACGCCGATTCCTGTCTGATTGCGTTTGATGCCGAACCGCAGTTTGCCGATAGCGCCGAGATTCACGTCTGGTTACGCACCCGCAGCCATGACAGATGGTTGCGCCAAGTGGTTTGTCGTCCCTGAAAACTGCCGTCAGAGTCTGTCGACACACCCGCTGTCAATTTCCAGACGCCTGCCCGGCTTCCTCGTTCGCGGCAGTGAGGAGACCGGGCGCCTTGGCGAACCACCATACCGCTGCAGCACCCAACAGCATAGTCAGCACGGCCAGAATCAGGATCACTCCTTGCGTACCAAGGCTTGTGGCCAGCAGCGCCACCAGCAAACCCGCCAAGGGGGCGAGAGGTTATCGCGCAAAGTGATAACGCCCACGGTCTTTCCAAAATCCTTGGCCGGAATCACCCGCTGGCGGATGCTGCGCATGTAGATGTTGAATATCTTGTCGTAGCCGACGATCAGCAGGAAACCCAAGACATAGCCGGTCAGGTTAGGACTCAATGCACTGATGAGGGCGCCAGCCGCAATCATCGAATAAGCCAGCCCGCCCAGGATCCGTTGCGGAATTTCAATCCGGGCGCGGAAGAACAGAATCACGAGGGTGGTCACCGCGCCAGCCGCCTGCAACCCCGCATACGAATCCTTGCCAGCATGAATTCGCCGATCACCATCGCCGCTGACGTCGCCAGGGTGATCGTCATGGCGATGCTCCAGCTCTGTCGACACCTGTTCCCTCTGTTGATATCGGGGGCAATCGATCCGCTCGACCATGAAGTGTTCCAGGCTATTTTTGGCTCGATCTTTACCGTCCTGATTGCGCTGGAATTCCAGCATTCGATCGTTCGTCCAGCGCTACGACGTAACAGCATAGTCCAGGTGAAAGCGGTTCTGTTGATCGCTCTGTTGGCGCTCAGTCGCAAATTCGTGATTCTGGATTCGATGACTACATCCAAGGGGGAGGATGGCCAACATCGACCCAGACGCCGTACTTCGTGATCAGTTGCTCGGCGTCGGGCAGGGCGAATAGTTGCAACTGCCCGGTGCCGGGCTGCTGATCACCCTCGATCGCGTTAATTGCCGAATCCAGCGCCAGGCCGGTCAGTTCCTCGGTGCGGACGCTGACCATGCGGTTCATGGCTTGGGCTCGGGATGCCAGCGCGCTTTGTATTCAGCGATGAACTCGGGCGGGTACGAGCTGACGCATGGGGCGTCCTATGCCGGGGCACGCCCGGCCATGCAGGTGGTGAATCATCAGCGTAATCGCCCCGCCCTGTTCTTCGATGCCGCTCCAGGCCATCAGCTCAGCAAGCGCTGGGCGTGTACCGGACAGGCAGTGCAGCCTGATTTCCTCTTCGCCGCGCTCCTTCCTCTTCGCCGCGGCTTTCGTTGAGCGATCTGCATTGCTCTTGGCCATGGCCTACCTCTTCAATTCCGCTGGCCGGCAAGTTCAGCCAAGTCTGTCGTTTGCGTTGTGGGGGGCTGGAACGTTTCACGCTGCGACCTTCACCTGATGCCAAGCGCCGGCGGCGTAGAACAGCTTCGCGGCTTGTGCTTCGTTCATCGATATTTCTCCGGGGATGGCGATTCAGCCTGACGCCACCAGATGGTTCGGGTTCGCGCTGTTGCGCAGCTCCAGGTAGTAATGCTCGATCGCATCGGTCAGGCGCTCGACCTTGTAGATACCTCCGGCGAGATCTCCAGCGACTTGATGTACTCGGCGCCGTGGATCATGCAGCCGTACGCGCCCGACTTGACCCAGTGCATGCTCAACGAATTATCGCCATCACCGACACCGGCGACCGGGGACTGATTGCCTTGCAGGCTTGCCAAGATTACATTCGGGCTAGTAGTGGCGCATCGGAATGAGAGAGCTTCGGGGAATTGAGGCTTTCTGAATCAAGCAGGAGGCATGCCTCATCTGCAAGCCTTTCGGTTTCTCGAAGGCATGCCACTTCTTCTGACATCCGCATAAGCTTGCGGTATACATTGCTCTGATGAAGCCGTAGACAAAGAGCTTCCGTTTATTGATAGCCCCTTTGGATGTCTCATTGAAAACCTCCAACATTTCGTGCCTGATCGCGTGTATCGCTTCAGCATTGTCAAAAGCGGGTTTTGAGGTCTGAAGCACGATAACGCCCAAGTCTCGAACCTTTTCGTCATATGTGCTTTTAGCTTTCTGGTGAGCGACCCTCGCATTTAAATATCGCCCAGGGTCGTTCCTTATGGTTTCGGAATCCGGGAGTTCTTCGAAGGCTTCATCCTTCTCTGCTCGAGCGTTCGCTGCTGCCTCCATTGCGGCAATCAGTGTTTTACTAACGGTAATACGCATTAAAAACCTTCCTATTTGGCTTAAGCGACGTGCCGATCCATCATTGTTTAAAATCCGAACGCCGGCATCGAACCGTACGATCGTTCCGTTTCCAGAACGATAGAATAGTCATGGTCTTTGAGACTTTCCATAACCACTTGGAACGCCGACACCGGTGGCCGTGGAGTGATCTCGCTGCAGGCGTGTCAGGACTAGGTGCGAGAAATGTCGTGCTCATGGCGCAACGGGGGGCGATTGACTTTGAAAAAATGATATCTAAATCGATCAATCGGTCGCTCAACAAATAGCACTATAAGTGCCGATGCGAACAGGACACAGAACAGTAACCAAAAGGTAGGCGCATGCTGTATGTCAAGCGCCCAAACAATGAGAAGTGCTATGGGCATGTGCAAAATATAAATTGGATATGACAGATCGCCTAAAAATTTATCAAAATTGTTTTTCTTTGTTAGCTCGAACAGCGTTGGAATAGCAAGTGATAGACCTATGTAAAGCCAGCTATAATTGTTTGGCAGTGCAAGAGCGGACAATAAATAAAAAGGTGTGAAAGTTTTTATTGTGTCGAGTGCTGGTTTGATTTTAGCAGTCTCGCTTAATCGATATCCCAGGATGCCAAGGCCGAAGTATATAAATATATTTGGGTAGTACAAATCAGTCCTGAATAGAGTCGTAATGTCTGGATTAATATACTTAACGTAGATGCAAGATACTATGCTCAGCGTCAAAATCATAAGCGATGTCCTAAGGCTTCTCACTATGAATGGTGCCGCTATATAAAACATAATCTCTACGGAGAGTGACCAGGAAGGGAAGTTTAGTATGTACGAAGATCCGTTGTGATCAGGGTCTATACCGTACTCTGAAAAAACTGTTCGGCCATCTACAGCGCTCAAATGAACCAGCAGATCATTTCCTATCATGGTTATATTTGAGAATATCGCTAAGTACTTTAGTGTGGCTGGGAGTTCAAGTATCCATTGCGCAACTGCTTGTAGTTTTCCTGTTGGAATAAGCAGTAGAAGTGATATTAAGTAGGTTGGCCATAATCTGAGCGCTCGACCAATGTAAAAAGTGATGTTTTGGTTTGGATCTTTGTAGCGATTGTTCAGGCCTAGTGATATATAAAATCCAGACATTAAGAAAAATGTATTGATTGCTATATGTGAATTAATAAACAGGCTATTTATAAACGTTAATGACTCAGTCTTCACCTGGTAATGGAAAATTAATACAGATACTGCTAGATACAACCGAATCAAGCCCATACTTTTTCTTTTTCAAGGACATATTTTCTATACTTTATATTTCCAGTGCGTACATGTCGAGCGTTAGTGTGGCTGGCGGCCAGGACGGTCAAGAGGGGGCTGCCGCGGTCGAGTTGATCGGGCCATTCGGCATGCTCAGCGTAAACCGGCGGCGCAGGCTTCGTCACAAAACCTTTTCCTGCACAGGTCGGGCAGTCCTTCCGCGCACCAACGCGGTCGAGGCATTCAGGACATGTACTGATATCGGCGACCATTCATTTCCAGCACCAGACCTGAAATACGCCCAATCTTTCGGGAAAGTCCCAGGGTCAGCCGCACCCCTTCCACGTGGGAGTAGACCTTGCCGTCGTAGGCGAACGACGCACCACGCGGCTCATCATTCGCGAAGTTGAAGATTGATCTGCTGATAGTGCCCAGCAGGCTTCCGTTTTCGATCTGCACGACGTCATACGTTGACGCGCCGCAGTAAAGGCCGGTTGAGTTCTGTAGCTCCTCGACGGCATGCCAATAAGCAGCGTCTGCCATATCGTTCATGTCGAACCGCTCAAGCTGGTCGATCAGACCTTCCTCAAGGAGCGCCGCGGTCATCTCATGAATCGTTTCCCTGTGGCCCTCCGGGTTTTGCATGCGGTAGTCCTGGTCATCGAGAGTCGCGCGCCATCGCTGGAGCCGGAGGGTTTTTGCCTGGTCGAAATTCATGCTGCGGCGTTCGCTGTACAAGAGCTGTATTTCTGTACAGTAATCTGGGCGAGACAGGCAGGCGAGGGTTACGCGACGAACTGTCAGTCGGGCGTCATTAAAACTGCCAAGGTCATCTTGATGAACTCTTCGTTCTTGTCGATTGCCCAGAGGGCGCCACGGACATTTTCGGCCACATCGGCCGATCCGCGCTGCTCGACCCAATTGGATAGCCCCATGATGGCGGCTTCGAGCGCGAGCTGGTTTTCGTTGATCTTGAAAAGCAGGGAAGGGAGGAGGTCGGAGTTGGGCATTTTGGTTTCCTTGGCAGTCAAGGAACCAGCGCAGCACCGTGTTACATGAAGAGTGTTTTAACGATTGGCAGGACGCCGGAGAGGGGAAAACCCGGTCGAGTTATGGAACGCGTCCAAAAAAGTTATGGAACGCATTCGGCTAAGCGGAAATTTTTCAGGACGCCAGAAACGACAAAGCCCCGAATAATCAGGGCTTTGTCGTATCAAATATGGCGGAGGCGATGGGATTCGAACTCATGGACCTGTTACAGTCGACGGTTTTCAAGACCGTTGCCTTAAACCACTCGGCCACACCTCCGTTGCGTTGCGGGCGCCATAATACCTGAATGAAACACACTGTCAAACTCTCTGCATGGCTTGTTACAGAGCGTCTGTTATGATCTTTGCGACTGAACGTTTCAAACCAACAGGAGTGTCGCCATGCGCGAACAGGATTACGCAGTTAATAACAGCGTGCAGGCTGAGCAGCTAGAGGTTAGCCGCGTCCTGCGCAACACTTACGGCCTACTGGCTCTGACCCTCGCATTCAGCGGCGTCATGGCTTTTGTCGCTCAGCAGATGCGGGTTGGCTACCCGAACATTTTCGTGGTGCTGATCGGCTTCTACGGGCTGTTTTTCCTCACCAACAAGCTGCGTGATTCCGCGTGGGGCCTGGTGTCCGCTTTTGCGCTGACCGGTTTCATGGGTTTCCTGCTCGGCCCGATCCTCAACCGTTACCTGGGTATGCAGGGCGGTGCTGAAGTGGTCAGCTCCGCGTTCGCGATGACCGCACTGGTGTTCGGTGGTCTGTCGGCCTATGTGCTGATCACCCGCAAGGACATGAGCTTCCTCGGTGGTTTCATCACCGCTGGTTTCTTCGTGTTGCTGGGTGCAACGCTGGCGAGCTTCTTCTTCCAGATCAGCGGCCTGCAACTGGCGATCAGCGCAGGTTTCGTGCTGTTCTCGTCGGTGTGCATTCTGTTCCAGACCAGCGCGATCATCCACGGCGGTGAGCGTAACTACATCATGGCGACCATCAGCCTGTATGTGTCGATCTACAACCTGTTCATCAGCTTGTTGCAGATCTTTGGCATCATGAGCCGCGACGACTGATTGCAGCTGCAGACAACAAAAAACCCGCTTAGGCGGGTTTTTTGTTGTCTGCGAAAAGGGCAACGAATGATCAATTGACGATGATGCTGCCATCGGCGTGTTGTTTATAAATCGTATATGGCAGGAACAGCGTGTCGAGCACTCCGGACGCAGCAGCGTCAACCAGCAACCCGGGTGTCGCATTGTCGTAATTGAATGCATCGACATCATCGGGTCGCTCTGCATGCAGCAGGCAGAAATCATAGGTCACGCCACTGTAGATTCGTGGAACGGCCCCGCAGTAGGATTTCTTCTCTTTCAGATAGGCCGCAGCGTCCTGATCGCTGTTTACGACCGTCTGCACCGTCCCGCAGCCGGCGAGCATCAGCGCCGCCAGCATCATTACCTGAGTTTTCATACCGCCAATCCTTCGCCGGAAAAAACCCAATCTACGCCGAACATGCAGAAAAATCACTCACGCCATCGGCGGTAACCGGCGTTTGACCGGGGTTTTCTTGACGATCGCCGTGTTGGTTTCAGCCAGCGTATTGAGGCGGTCGAGCAGGGTGTCCAACTGTTCCATCGAGCGCACGTGCAGGCGGGCAATAAAGCAGTCCTCACCAGTCACCTTGTCGCATTCGGTAAATTCAGGAATCGACAGGATCTGGCGCTCTACTTCCTGCAACTGCCCCGGCAGCGGCCGTACCCGGACGATGGCCTGTAATTGATAGCCAAAGCATTTCGGGTCGATTTCCACGGTGTAGCCCTTGAGCACGCCGCGTTCCTCCAGCCTGCGCAAACGCTCGGCCACGCTCGGCGACGACAATCCGCTGATCTGAGCCAGCGCCTTGAGCGAGCGCCGCGAATCCTCCATGAGTGCGCTGATAAGAATCTGATCGATATCGTCGGTCATGAGGCAACTCCGGGATTAGGCGATTTCAGTAAATCACCCGCGATAAAAAAGGCGGATCAGCAGTTTAGCCTGCCTTTTGCTCTGGAGTCATGCCGTGATCGCTTGGCATACTTTTGCCACGCTTTCACCCAATGCTGAGGAGATTGATGATGGACAACCCGATCCGTCGCGGCTCATTTGAAATGACCGCTGCCATGTTGATATCCGGGACGATTGGCTGGTTCGTGCTGGTTTCCGGGCAAGCGGTGCTGGACGTGGTGTTTTGGCGCTGCGTGTTCGGTGCCGGTACGTTGCTGCTGATTTGCGCTGCATTCGGCTTCCTGCGGCCGGGCATTCTGAGCCGCACGACATTCTGGCTGGCGGTGCTCAGCGGGGTGGCGATTGTCGGCAACTGGGTGCTGCTGTTTGCCTCGTACTCGCGCGCTTCAATCGCCATTGGCACGGCGGTATACAACGTGCAGCCGTTCATGCTGGTCGGCTTGGCAGCGCTGTTTCTCGGCGAAAAAATCACTGTGCAAAAGCTGTTCTGGCTAGCGATTTCCTTCATGGGGATGCTGGCGATTGTCAGTGCTCATGGCCAACAAGGCGAGAGTGCTCGTGACTATTTGTCGGGGATTGCCCTGGCGTTGGGTGCGGCATTTCTCTATGCGATTGCGGCGCTGATCATCAAGCGCCTGACTGGCACGCCACCACACTTGATCGCGTTGATTCAGGTCTGCACCGGCGTGCTGTTGCTCGCGCCGTTCGCGCATTTTTCCGCATTGCCGCAAGCACCGAGTGCGTGGGCCAGTCTGGTGACGCTGGGCATCGTTCATACCGGTTTGATGTATGTGCTGCTGTACGGTGCAATTCAAAAGCTGCCGACGGCGCTGACCGGCGCACTGTCTTTCATTTACCCGATTGCCGCTATTTTCGTCGACTGGTTCGCTTTCGGTCATCGCCTGCAAACTCTGCAATGGCTGGGTGTGGCGGCGATTCTCCTTGCGGCCGCCGGCATGCAGCAGGGTTGGGGCTTCAAGGCTCGTCGACTGGCTGCGCAATAAGCCTCATATATTCCAGCGCGGTGCGGTTGCAGCCAGACGCTGGCGCATCTCAGTGATGTTCGCCGCCAATTGCCGGGTTAGCAGACGATAGCCGTCCAGCGCGCTGTAGACCGGTGCATCAAGACTTGCGTCCGGTAACGCCAGCGAACGATCGAGTCGCTGTGCCGCACCGGATTTCAAGGCGCGGGCCATGCCGATCAATTGCACGCGGATCATGCGGTGTTCCGCCTTCAACGCTGATTGCAGATGCGCCATGGCTTGCGGATTGTTGGCATCGGGGCGGGTGTTGCCGAGGATTTCCAGAGTACTGATGCACATGCGCAGGTTGCGCTGGATCGCATCGAGTTCGGTCATGGAGATCTTGACTTCCTTGGACACCGACGGCATCAGCGACCGCAGTTGCACCATCACCGCGCTTAAACGGCTCATCAGCTTTAGATGCTCGTCGGCACTGACCGGCTGGCCGCTGATGATTCGGCTGTATACCGTAGCGCAGTCGCGCAAGGCATCGGCCAGGTTGTAGCGCCACGAGTACACCGCGTACAGCGGCAAGGCGAAGGAGAACGCCAGGGCCAAGGCAATACCGATGAGGATATCGACCCCGCGCCATAGCCCGTCAGTGATCGGGTTGTCGCCGTGGCCGGCGACGATGAAAACCGTGATTGCCGAGAGCAGGGCGGTGTAGCCGCCCTTGCCGATAGCGTGATAGGAGAAGAAGCCACAGACTACCGCCATCGCGAAGTAGGTCAGCCACGGCATGCCGAGCCACGCCTGCTGCGCGACCAGCAACAGACCGACACCGGCACCGATCAAGGTGCCAGTGGCGCGTTCGGCGGCTTTTTTGCCGATGTTGCCGTGGTGCTGCAAACCGCCGATGACCACCAGCATGGTCACCGACGCCCACTCGCCGTGGGGCAGGTTAATGCCGGTGGTCAGCAAAATCGTCGCCAGCAACCCCAATGCCACCCGCACCGCGTGGATCAATCGGGCGTGTCGGTAGCGCCGGTACGGGTCCAGCAGCGGACGCAGGATTCGGCGCAACAGCGGTGGCAGTCGGTGGGTGCTGAACGTACTCAGTGCAAGGCCCTCGTCAGAAGATGTAGTCGGTGGTCAGGAAGCTCGAGTCTCGCCCGCGAATGATCTCGCTGATCAGATCCTTGTTGCTGTCCTGGAATTTGGTTGCCACCAGCGTGCGGATCGAAAACACCCGCAATGCATCGTGTACCGACAGCGTGCCTTCGGCAGAGTTCTTGCGGCCGTTGAACGGATAAGTGTCCGGGCCGCGCTGACACTGGGCGTTGAGGTTGATCCGGCCGACCTGGTTGGCGAAGGTGTCGACCAATCGGCCGACGGCCACCGGGTTGGTGCCGAAGATGCTCAACTGCTGGCCGAAGTCCGACTCCAGCACGTAATCAATCACGGTATCGAGATGACGGTACGGCACGATCGGTACGACCGGGCCAAACTGTTCTTCCTGATAGACGCGCATCTGCGGATTTACCGGGTACAGCACCGCCGGGTAGAAGAATGACTCGCGGGATTCGCCGCCATTCGGGTTGACCACTTCCGCACCCTTGCTGCGCGCATCCGCCACCAGACCGTGCAGATAATCGACCTTGCCCGACTCCGGCAACGGCGTCAGCGACACGCCGCTGTCCCATGGCATGCCGGGTTTCAGCGTAGCCAGTTTGGTGTTGAATTTTTCGATGAAGCTGTCGACCACATCTTCGTGGACGAAGAGGATTTTCAGCGCGGTGCAGCGCTGACCGTTGAACGACAGCGAACCGGTGACCGCTTCGCTGACAGCATTGTCGAGATCGACTTCCGGCAAGACGATGCCCGGGTTTTTCGCATCCAGACCCAGCGCGGCACGCAAGCGGTGCGGTTTCGGGTGCAACTTCTTCAGGTCACTGGCGGCCTTGTTGGTGCCAATGAACGCAAAGATGTCGATCTTGCCGCTGGCCATCAGTGCGCTGACGGTCTCGCGACCGCTGCCGTAGATCACGTTGATCACGCCGGTGGGGAAGCTGTCACGGAATGCTTCGAGCAACGGACGGATGAGCAAAACGCCGAGCTTGGCCGGTTTGAACACCACGGTGTTGCCCATGATCAGCGCCGGAATCAGCGTGGTGAAGGTTTCGTTCAGCGGGTAGTTGTAAGGGCCCATGCACAGGGCGACGCCGAGTGGTACGCGGCGGATCTGGCCGAGGGTGTCCTGTTCCAGCTCGAAACGGCTGGAGCGGCGGTCGAGTTCCTTGAGCGCATTGATGGTGTCGACGATGTAGTCGCAGGTGCGGTCGAACTCTTTTTCCGAGTCCTTGAGGTTCTTGCCGATTTCCCACATCAGCAATTTCACCACCGCGTCGCGCTGCTGGCGCATGCGGCCGAGGAAGGCTTCGACGTGCTGGATGCGTTCGGCCACGCGCATGGTCGGCCACAGGCCCTGGCCACGGTCATAGGCGCGCACGGCGGCGTCGAGGGCGGTGAGGGCGGTCTCGGCATCGAGCAGCGGCGTGCTGCCGAGGATCACTTGCTCGTCGCCATTGTCACCTTTGAGATAGACCGGGCTGCGCACGGTGGCGAGCGGGCCGTCCCAGCGGCGCAACTGGCCGTCGACGAGGTATTCGCGTTGCTCGACCTGAGCGTCGAGGCGGTATTTTTCCGGGATGTCGCTGACAGAAGGGAACAGGTTGCCAAGGATGTTTGCTGTGGTCATGTCGCTACCCCGTGTTGATGTCCGTATGCAGATCAAAAAGCCTTCACAGGTTATACGCCTGAATGCGTCGGAATTTAAACCCGCAAATGTCACCCGAATGTCACGCAAAGGCGCAGAGCAGAGCGGGCATTCACACCGAAAACCCTGTCGGTGCTGCCGAAGGTTGCGATCTTTTGATCTTGATCTTGAAAAACAACATCAAAAGATCGCAGCCTTCGGCAGCTCCTACAGGGGAGGTCATGTCCCCGGATGCCCCCTCTCTGGCCTGCAATGCCCTCAACCTGCTGCAAACCCTGCCTTAAGGTGTGCTCACAACAATAAGCAATGCCACCCTTGAGGATCGTTATGCGGGCCATCCGACTCACTCTGCTGCTGGCGTTGGCCATTACGCTCTCTGGCTGCGGCGAAGACCCCAAACCCCCGGCCCCCACCCGCAACGCCATGCCCAAAGACCCGGCACTGGCGCAGATCTACGCCAACAGTTGTCAGCTCTGCCACGCCAACCCCGCCGCCAATGCGCCGCTCACCGGTGATCGCAAAGCCTGGGAACCGCGCATCCAGCAAGGCACCGACACGCTGCTCGACCACGCCATCAATGGCTACAACGGCATGCCGCCGATGGGCCAGTGCGTCGAGTGCAGCGAAGAACAATTCCTGCAATTGATCGGCTTCATGGCCGACCAGCCGCTTCCACAATAAGGTGCCCGGCATGACGATGGATCTGACACGGCGTCAGTTGTTGCAACGGGCAAGCATCGTTGGCGCGTTCAGTGCGTTGGCGAGTCATCCGGCATTGGGTCAACTGCTGCGCGCGCCACGGCTGATTCCCTGGCGCAACTGGTCGGGCGGGCAGAGTTGCCTGCCAGCGGCGCGCCTGGCGCCGAAGAATCTCGATGAACTGACAGCCGTCATCAAACAGGCACAAGGCAAGATTCGCCCGGTCGGCTCAGCGCATTCCTTCAGTGCATTGGTACCCACCGACGGCACGCTGTTGTCACTGAGCTATTTCAACGGTCTGCTCGACCATGACGCGAAAACCGTACAAGCTGAATTCGCCGCCGGCACACCCATGTCACGCATGGGCCAGCCGCTGAAGGACATCGGCCAGGCCCTGCAAAATATGGCCGACATCGATTACCAGACCCTCGCCGGGGCCATTGCTACCTCGACCCACGGCACTGGCAAAAACTTCCAGTCCTACTCAGCGCATGTCTGCGGCCTGCAACTGGTGACGGCCAATGGCGAGGTGCTCGACTGCGACAGCCAGCGCCATCCCGAAGTGTTCAACGCCGCCCGCGTGTCCCTCGGTGCACTCGGCGTGGCGACGAAAATCCGCCTGCAAAACCGCCCGGCCTATCGCTTGCGCGAACGCCAGTGGATCGCCAAGACCGAAGAGCTGCTCGAAGACCTCGACAAGAACACCCGCGAAAACCAGCACTGGGAAATGCTCGTCGTCACTCATTCCGACTACGCCTTGTCCATCGCCCTCAACGAAACCGATGACCCGGCCACGCCACCGATTCCACCCGAAGAGGAGGGCGGCAACGAGTTCGTCACCCTGATCGAGAAGATCGACAAATACGCCAGCGACTTCCCTGACTTGCGCCGCACGCTGCTCAACAGCCTGCGCCATCTGGCGAGTTTCGATGACCGCGTGGGCGACTCGTTCGACATCTACGCCAACGTGCGCACGGTGCGCTTCAACGAGATGGAATACTCGGTGCCTGCCGAACACGGCCCGGCCTGTTTGCGCGAGATTCTCAAGCTGATTAGGGACAAGGACCTGCGCACCTGGTTTCCCATCGAGTACCGCTACGTCAAGGCTGACGACATTCCGCTGAGCATGTTCGAGGGCCGCGACAGCTGTTCGATCTCGGTGCACCAGCATTATCAGATGGATCATCACAACTTTTTTGCCGCGGTCGAGCCGATTTTCTGGAAATACAACGGCCGGCCGCACTGGGGCAAGTTGCACACGTTGAATGCGCGAACCCTGCAACCGCTGTATCCGCGCTGGCGCGAGTTTGTCGATGTGCGCCAGGCGCTTGATCCGAGTGGGCGCTTTCTCAATGCGCATCTGTCGTCGATTTTGGGGGTGAGCTGATGGCCGTCAATCGACGTCATTTTCTGCTCGGCACGCTCGGTGCCGGGGCTTTGCTGGTGGGAGTGGGGGCATGGCTGCGGCCGGGCGATCGCGGCGCGCCGTACAGTGATTATTTCCGCGCGCTGAACAACGAGTTGAAGGGTAAAGGCCCGATGCGGCCGGTGCTGCTGATCGATCTGGATCGGCTCGATCACAACATCGACGTGGTGATGCAGTCGGTGCAGCGCGGCGGCAAGCAACTGCGGCTGGTGGAAAAATCACTACCGTCGCCAGGTTTGTTGAGTTACATCGCGCAACGTGCCGGGACGCAGAAGCTGATGTCGTTTCATCAGCCGTTTCTCAATCACGATGCCCAGGTGTTTCCGCAGTCCGACATTCTGCTGGGCAAGCCATTGCCGGTGCGCTCGGCCGAGCTGTTTTATCAATCCCACAAAGGTCCGTTCGATCCCGCAAAGCAGCTGCAATGGTTGCTCGACGGGCCGCAGCGTTTGCAGCAATACCTTGCACTGGCTAAGGGTTTGGGCACACGGATGCGCATCAACATCGAGCTGGACGTCGGCCTGCATCGCGGCGGTGTCAGTGATGTGAATGTGCTGGGGCAGATGCTTACGCTGATCAGCGCTAATCCGCAGCATCTGGAGTTCGCCGGATTCATGGGCTACGACCCGTTCGTGGGCATGGGCGTGCCGGGAATACTCGGTTCGCCCGAAGAGCTGTTCGCCAAGGTCATGGTGATTTATCAGCGTTGCGTTGATTTCACCCGGCAGCAGTTTCCGGGGTTGTGGCACGACGGTTTGTGCCTCAATACCGCTGGCAGTCCGAGTTACCGCATTCACGAAAACGAAAAGCTCAGCACCGAGGTTTCGGTGGGCACGGCGATGCTCAAACCGACGCACTATGATTTGCCTTCGCTGAGCGAGCATGTGCCTGCGGCCTACATCGCCACGCCTGTTTTGAAAAGCACGGGAGCTGTGAATATTCCGGCGCTGGATGACAAGTCGAAGCTGTTCTCTTGGTGGGATCAGAATCAGCGCCAGACCTATTTCATCTATGGCGGTAACTGGATGGCCGAGTTCGAATCGCCTACCGGTCTGCAAAGCAACAGTGTTTACGGTCGCAGTTCCAACCAGGAAATGGTCAACGGTTCCAGCGCCGTCGGCTTGACCATAGAAGACCAAGTCTTCCTGCGCCCGACCCAGACCGAAGCCGTACTCCTGCAATTCGGCGATCTGCTGGCCGTGCGCAACGGCAAAATCGTCGACACCTGGCCGGTCTATACCTGACTTCCAACCACCAACAATCCCCCTGTGGGAGCGAGCCTGCTCGCGAATGCGTCCTGTCAGTCACCTTCTAATTGACTGGCACACCGAATTCGCGAGCAGGCTCGCTCCCACAGGGTTTTGTGTTGCCTGTTTAATCCCGATCAATTCTGTAATGAAGCTTTTATGACAAAAGTTCGGTAGCACATCGCCAGTCCGGTCATGCCTATGTAACGCGCTTGAGGGGCCCAACGGGGCGCTTTTCACAAGCCGAGGCGGGACGCCGGGAGTGAGGCAATGGGGACTATGGAACGCTACTCGAAAGTGGGCATGCAGGAACTCGATCAACGCCTGTCGAAGATCGTCGAAGCCGCGCGCAAGAAGCCGGTTTCGGTGTATCGCTACGGCGCGCCGTGGGTCTGGATCGTCTCGCAGGATGACTGGCAGGGCGCCTTGAAAGAGGTCTCCAGCTACATTCCGCCGGGCCATTCACTGGTATTGCTGCGCCCGCAAATCGACGACTTGCTCGACGCCCACCGCGAGCTCCTGCACGACCTCAATACCGAGCCGGGCATGCTGATTCCCGCGCAAACGGTGATGCACATCCTGCTCCTGCAACTGCTGTATTCGGTGCCCAGCGAGCAGCAGCTCTACGAACAGCTCAATTACAACCTGCTGTTCCGCTGGTTCGTTGGCCTGGGCCTGAACCAGAAAGTCTGGAGCTTCAACGCCCTCAGTCGCGACATCGCCACGTTGCTCAACGAGCCGCGCGCGGTGCTGCTCATTCAAAAAATCATCGGCGAAGTGTTCTGCGGCGCGTTGCTGCAAATGCCCGAGTTCTCCTTGAACTTCGCGCTTTTGCACACGTGGCTGGGCAAACACGCCTGCGCCTCGACAGCCAGCAATTGACGCCATACACGCGGCGTTCAAAACGCCAACAGGTCATCGCGAATTCAGGGGGTAGTGTGGAACCGATTTTCAAGTCACGGCTGGCGCTGTGGGGCTGGCTGCTGGTGACGGCGGGCGCGCAGCCGGCATTGGCCGAAGAGGCTGCCGAAAGCGCGGCGGCGCAGCGCCTGGTCGACGTCAACGAATACTTCGTGCGCGGCAACACCGTGCTCGATGCGCGGGCGATCGAAGAAGCGGTGTACCCGTTTCTCGGCCCGCAAAAAGCCCTCAGCGACATCGAAGGTGCGCGCGACGCGTTGCAAAAAGCCTATCAGGAGCGCGGCTATCAATCGGTGTTCGTCGAGCTGCCGGAGCAAGCCGTGGCCGACGGCATCGTTTATCTGCAAGTCAGCGAAACCAAGGTCGGTCGTGTGCGTGTGGTCGGCGCCAAACACTATTCGCCGCTGGACATCCGCGACAACGTGCCGGCGCTCCAGGAAGGCGAAGTACCGGATTTCGCCAAGGTTCAGGGCGAACTCGCGCAGCTCAATAAAACCCCGGGCCGGCAAGTGATGCCGCTGGTGCGCGAAGGTCAGCGCCCCGGCACCATGGACGTCGATTTGCAGGTCGAAGACCAGAACCCGTGGACCGCCAGCGTCGGCCTCAACAACGACTACAGCGCCGACACCGAAAAGCTGCGCACCGTCACCAGCCTCGGTTACAACAACCTCTGGCAACTCGGCCATAGCATCAACCTGACTTACTTCACCGCGCCACAGGACACCGACAACGCCAAGGTCTGGTCGGGTTCCTACACAGCGCCGCTGACCGAGCGCTGGAGCGTGCAGTTCTCCGGTTACCAGTCCGACAGCAACGTCGCCACCATTGGCGGCAGTAACGTGCTCGGCAAGGGCCACAGCTACGGCGTCTCGGCGATTTACACGCTGCCGTCGAGCGGCAACTGGTCGAACTCACTGTCGGCCGGCATCGACTTCAAGGACTTCGACGAACGCCTGACCCTGTCCGGCGAGAGCGACAAAGTCCCTTTGCAATACGCGCCATTCACCTTTGCCTACAACGGTTATCGCTACAGCGAGAAGAGCCAGCTCGGCCTTGGCCTGAGCCTGGTCGCCGCCACTCGCAGCATTTTCGGCTACGGCAGTTCCGACGAAGACTTCGACTACAAACGCTACCGCGCCAAACCGAGTTTTGCCGTGCTCAAGGGCGATACGAATTACACCTGGACCTTCGACAGCAACTGGCAAAGCGCAAGCAAAGCCGCGTTCCAATTGGCGTCCGGGCCACTGGTTTCCAACGAGCAATTCTCCGCTGGCGGCGCGACCTCGGTACGAGGCTATCTGGCCGCCGAACGCACCGGTGACGACGGCTTGCTGCTCAGCCAGGAACTGCGCACGCCATCGCTGGCCAAGTACGCCGGCACGTGGATGCAGGACTGGCGTTTCTACGCCTTCGCCGAAGGCGCGCAACTGTATCTGCGCGATGAACTGCCGGACCAGGACGCCAATTACGCCCTGGCCAGCGTCGGCCTCGGCACCCGCGCCAGCCTGAGCAAATGGCTGTCCGGCAGCCTCGACTGGGGCTATCCGCTACTCGAAGGGCCGAACACCTCGAAACAGGAATCGCGCCTGCACTTCAACCTTCAAGCCACTTTCTGACAAGGAGCACGTTCATGCAGCGCCTCTTCCTTTCGTTGTTGATCTGCCTGGGCTTCGTGCTCCCGGCCACGGCTCAGGCCTGGTGGCAGGACGACTGGCATTACCGCAAACAGATCGCCGTCGACACCACGCCACAAGGCGCGGCGATTAATCAGACCCTCGGCCGCACCGCGCTGTTGGTGCGCCTGCACACCGGCAATTTCACCTTCGATGGGGTGAAAGAAGACGGCGCGGATTTGCGTTTCGTCGCGGCCGATGACAAGACCGTGCTCAACCACCAGATCGAAAGTTTTGATGCGTTGATGGGCATGGCGCTGATCTGGGTCGATGTGCCGAATGTCGAGGGCGGTCAGCGCCAGGACATCTGGATGTATTACGGCAATCAGAAGGCCCCGGCGACCGGCAACGGCCAACTGACGTTTGATCCGAATTACACCGCGCTCTATCACTTCGACGGCGCCACCGGCACTCCGGCCAAAGACACCACCGCGTACGGCAACACCGCGCAGAGCGCCACTGGTGCGGCGATTGACGGCGTGGTCGGGCGCGCCTTGCAGTTCAGCGGCCAGCCGTTGTTGCTGCCGGCCAGCCCCTCGTTGCAACACAACGCTGGCAGCGCGTTCACCTTCAGTGCCTGGTTGCGTCTGGATCAGGCCAGTGGTGAACAATTGATTCTCGCCCGTCGCGAAGGCGCCAGCAGCTTGCTGATCGGTGCCAACCAAGGCGTGCCGTTTGTGGAGATCGATGGCCAACGTGCCGTTGCCACACAAGCGCTGAATCCCGGCCAATGGCAGCACGTTGCGCTGACCGCTGAGGGTTCCAAAGTCACCCTGTACATCAATGGCCGCGAAGGCGCGAGCCTTGCTCAGGCGATGCCAGCGTTCAACTCGATCATGGCGATCGGCGCTGACGTGCACGAAGGTCCTTTTCAGCCGTTCGTGGGCGCTATCGATGAATTGCGCCTGTCGAAAGTCGCCCGTCCTGCGCCGCTGTTGCTGGCCGACGCTACCTCGCAGGGCGCCGAGTCGAAACTGGTCGCTTACGGCGTCGATGAAGAGCAATCCGGTTTCGGTTTCGGCAGCCTTGGCTTCCTGCTCAACGCCGTGCCGATCGACGCCTGGGTGATCATCGCCGTGCTGGTGCTGATGATGTTCCAGTCGTGGATCATCATGCTGCGCAAGAACCGCAGCCTCAGCCGCGTGACGGCCGCCAACGAAGACTTCCGCGTGCAGTTCGCCAAAGTCGGCACACGTCTGGAGATGTTCGCCGACGACGCGCAACTCGCCCAACGCTTGCAGCATTCGTCGCTGTGGCGCCTGTACCTGGTGGCGGTGAAAGAAATCCGCACCCGCCGCGAGCAGGGCGCCGATACCTCGTCGGTGTCAGCGGCGACCATCGAAGCCATCCGCTGCTCCATGGACGGCGTGCGCACCCGCGAAAACCAGCAATTGAGTTCGAAACTCTCGACCCTGTCCAACGCCATCGCCGGCGGCCCGTACATCGGCCTGCTCGGCACGGTGCTGGGGATCATGGTGGTGTTCCTCGGCACGGCGATGGCCGGCGACGTCAATATCAACGCCATCGCTCCCGGTATGGCCGCCGCGTTGCTGGCCACGGCGATGGGCCTGTTCGTCGCGATCCCGGCGTTGTTTGGCTACAACCGCCTGATCACCCGCAACAAGGAAGTCAGCGCCGACATGCGCGTGTTCGTCGATGAGTTCATCACCCGTCTGGCGGAGATGCACGGCGAGAGCCAGTTCAGTGAGGCGGCGCATCAGCGCGGCCATCACGCCAACCACTCCGTACCGGCCTGAGGAACACTGCCATGGCGTCTGTAAATGCCTCCCATGACGATGATGACGATGCCGCGGTGGACAGCATCAACATCACCCCGCTGGTCGACGTGCTGATGGTCGTGCTGGTGATGTTCATCCTCACCGCCACCGCGCAGGTTTCCGGGATCCAGATCAACCTGCCCAAGGCCAGCGCATCCGTCTCGCTGTCCGAGGCCAAGACCAAGGCGATCTCGGTCAACGACGGCGGTCAGGTGTTCCTCGATGCCTACCCGGTGACCCTGGCTGAGCTGGAAGAACGCCTGCGCATCGAGAAAGCGCAGAGCCCGGATTTCCCGGTGATCGTGCGCGGCGATGCGACGGTGCAGTACCAGAAAGTCATTGAAGTGCTGGATCTGTTGCGCCGGCTCGAACTGTCCCAGGTCGGTCTCGTCACCGGCAAACCGAGTCAGGGCTGAGTCATGACCGCACAACTCCCGATCGAGCCGCTGCCGTTGAAGAGGCCGGCGCTGCGTTACGCGAAGTGGGGCGCCGGATTGCTGATCGGCGCGCTCGCCGCGTGGCTCCTCTGGCAATGGGCCAACGACATGAGCGGCATCCGCCGCGAAGCGCCGAAGGTGCCGACGATCATTCCGTTGCCACCACCGCCACCACCGCCACCGGAAAAACCGCCGGAGCCGGAAACCCCGGTGGAAGAAAAAGTCGTCGAGCCTGAGCCAACGCCGGAACCGGAAGAGGTCAAGCCCGAAGAGGAAGCGCCGCCATCGCCGGCGGACGATCTGGCCAACCCGATGCAAATGGACGGTGATGCGCAGTCTGGCAACGACGCCTTCAACATCGGCGCGGGCAAGGGCGGTGGCATGGCCGGCGCCGGTGGCGGGCGTCTGGGCACGGGGACGTACAGCCAGTTTCTGGCGTTCACCTTCCAGCGCTTGCTGCGCGAGAACCCCGAGCTGCGCAACCTCGCGTTCTCTTTGCAGGCCGATGTCTGGCTGAGCAGCGTCGGCGAGATCACTCGCGTCGAGCTGATCAAGTCCAGTGGCAACCCCGAGATTGATACGCAAGTGCTGGCCGCGTTGCGCGGTGCGCCGGCGCTGAGCGAACGGCCACCGGCCTCCATCACCTTGCCTGTGCGCCTGTCCCTGCAAGGGCGGCGTCCAGGTTAATCCCCACTTTTAAAGCTTTGCCAAAAGGAGTTGTGTGCAGATGATTTCCAATGTGAATCGATTGTCCCTGGCGGTCGGCATGGTCATTGCGACCCTGGTCGGTCAGGCCGTGGCAGCGCCTGCGCCCTCGGAAAACGCCACGATCAATCTGATCCGCTTGCTGGTTGAGCAGGGCATTCTGAAACAGGACAAGGCTGATGCGCTGATCGCTCAGGCGCAGAACGAAGCGGCCCAGGCCAAACAGGCCGCCGCGTCTACCGCAGTCGCGGCCGGGCCGGTCGCGGCGCCGGGCGATGTCCGCGTGCAATACGTGCCGGCAGCGGTGCGCGACCAGATCCGCGATCAGGTCAAAGCCGAAGTCATGGCCACCGCCAAACAGGAAAACTGGGCCGCGCCCAACAGTTTCCCGGAATGGGCTGCGCGCATCAGTTTCGACGGCGACATTCGCCTGCGCGACGAATCGCGCTACTACTCGGACAGCAACAGCAACGAGATCGTCGACTTCGCCAAGCTCAACAACAACGGCCCGTACGACGTTAACCCGAACAGCAGCACCAACCTGCCGCCGCTGCTCAACACCCGCGAGGATCGCACCAATCAGTTCCGCATTCGTGCGCGACTGGGCATGAAAGCGGAGATCTCGCCGCAATGGACCGCCGGCATCCGCATCGGCACCGGCTCGGACAACAACCCGGTGTCGACCACGCAAAGCCTCGGTGGCGGTTTCGCCAAAAAGGACATCTGGCTCGATCAGGGCTACCTGAACTGGAAGCCTACGGATGAGCTGACCCTGACCGGCGGGCGCTTCGCCAACCCGTTCATGTCCACCGACATGCTTTATTCCAACGATTTGAATTTCGACGGCGTGGCAGCGATTTTCGACCACAAGCTCAATCGCGATTGGGGCGTGTTCGGCACCGTCGGCGCGTTCCCGGTGGATTACACCAACGACACCGCCAGCAGCAACGGCTTCGACAAGGAAGAGAGCGACAACAAGTGGCTGTACGGCGCGCAGATCGGCGCCAAGTGGGCGATCAACAGCAACAACCGCTTGAAAGGTGCGCTGGCGTACTACCGCTTCGACGACATTCAGGGCCAGCGCTCCAGCCCTTGCGAACCGTGGGCCGGCGCGCCGGGTTGCGACAGCGACGGCAGCCGCGCGGCGTTCATGCAGAAGGGCAACAGCGTGTTCCTGCTGCGCGACATCACGCCGAACCCGCTCAACCCGACCACCACGCCGCAGCCGCAGTTTGTTGGCCTTGCTTCTGAATTCAATCTGCTTGATCTGAACGTGGTCTGGGATGCCGACCTGCCAGAAGATTTCAAACTGCGCAGCCAGGGCAACTACATCCACAACCTCTCGTATGACGAAGGCGATATGCGCAAGCGTTCGGCCGGGCAGATCGTCAACAACCTCGACAGCAACGGCGACATCGAAAGCGGCGCCAATGCGTGGATGGTGCAGTTCACCCTCGGCAGCGCTCTTGACCTGAAAAAGCAGGGCGACTGGAACATGTTCGCCGGCTACAAGTACATCCAGCCCGACGCCTTGCCGGACGGTTTCAACGACTCGTCGTTCCACCTCGGCGGCACCAACGCCAAGGGTTATTTCATCGGCGGCAACTACGGTCTGGCGAAGAACGTTTACGCCACCGGTCGCTGGATGAGCACCGAAGCGGTGTACGGCGCACCGTTCGACATCGACGTCTTGCAGCTTGAGATCAACACGCGCTTCTAAGGCGCCGGGAGAGGGTTATGAAAACGCGATTTGTGTTGCTCGGGCTCGGGCTGTTGATCGCCACCGGGGCGAATGCCGAAGGCATGGAAGAACGCCTGCGCACGCAATTGCGCAGCACCACGCAACAGTTGCAGGCTCTGCAAAGTCAGCAGGCCCAGGCCAGCGCCGCGCAACTGGCGGCGCAGAACGAGGTCAAGGCTGCGCAGGCGCAAATCAAGCAATTGACCGCCGAACTGGCCAAGACCAAAGGCCTCGCTGAGCAACTGGCCGGGCAGCAGCAGAGTCTGCACAGCCAGGCGCAGGCGCAAGTGGCGGCCAGCGCTGAGCAGACCGGCAAGTTCAAAAAGGCTTACGACGAGTTGCTGGTCATGGCCCGTGCCAAAGAAGCAGAACGGTCTAAGCTTCAGGCGCAATTGGCTGAACGTGACACACAAGTGCAGCAATGTTCAGTCAAGAATCAGCAGATGTATGGCGTCGCCAAGCAGATCCTCAGCGCCTACGAAAACATCGACGTGGCCGAGGTGATGAAGATCCGCCAGCCCTTCGCGGGCAGCGCCCGGGTCAAGTTCGAAGAACTGGCCCAGGGGTTTGGCGACGACCTCTACAAGACCCAATTCGACGCGCCGCAAGCCGCGCTCGCACACTGATTTAAAAGACTGATAAACAAGGAAGAAACAATGACTCAATTGATCAGCCACGTATCGCCACAATCCCTGACCGACGTGCTGCAAGCTGCCGGTTATCGCGTCAACCAGACCGAACAGAACGGAATCGTTCAGTTGCTCAGCGCCAGCCAGGGCATCGGCTACGCCGTGCGTTTCGGCAATCCGGCGGTGGAGCAGGGCAGCTACGTCGATTTCACTTTCAGCTGCGCGCTGCGGGTGCAGGGTGAGTTGCCGCAGGGTGTGGCCGAGCAGTGGAATGCCACTCGCCGTTTTGCGCGCTTGTCGTTGCAGGGCGAGTTTCTGGTGATGGAAATGGACGTGGTCGTGGCGGCGGGCGTGAGCAACGATCATCTGCGCGGCAACCTGGAATTGTGGGATCGCCTGCTGCAGGAATTCATCGTCTACCTGCGTGATTTCACCCAGAACGGTTCCGCCGCGCAGACCGCTAAAGTCGCCGTCGCCGAGCAAGAGGAAGTCGCGCTGTGAAAAAGCCAGCCATGGTGATCAGCGCTGCGGCAGTGGCGCTGTTGGTGGTGGCCGTGGCGCTGGTGGTGCGGCCGGGCAGTGACCCGGTCGCCGCCCAGCAATCGTCGTCAGTGACGGCGGCTGCTACGGGGCCGGCGGTGGCGCGGTTGGGTAATCAGCAGGTTTCGCCTGAAGAGTTACAGGCGTTGCTGGCGACAGTCCCACCGGAAACCCGCGAGCAATTGCGTGGTAATCGTGAGGCGCTGGAACGCTGGATTCGCACGCGTCTGGCCGAGAAAGCGGTGTTGGAGCAGGCCGATGCGCAGGGCTGGGCGCAGCGTCCGGAGGTTGCGCGGCAGACTCGTGCGGCGACTGAGCAGATTGTCTTCCGTGATTACTTGCGTTCGGTCAGCCAGGTGCCGGCGGACTACCCGAGTGCGGCTGAGTTGCAGCAGGCCTATGACGCGGGCAAGGCGAACTGGCAGACACCGGCGTTGTACCGGGTCAGCCAGATTTTCCTAGGGGTGAATGATCCGCAGAGTCTTGACGCGGTGCGCAAGCAGGCCACTGAGCTGAGCAAGAAAGCGCAGGCGACGCCGGCAGAGTTTGCAGCACTGGCGACTCAATATTCGCAGGATCGTGTCACCGCTGAACGTGGCGGCGATACCGGTCTGCAACCGTTGCAGCAACTCGTACCGGAGGTGCGTGGCGCCGTGGCGCGGCTCAAGGTTGGCGCGGTTTCCGAGCCTGTTCAGAGCGCCGCCGGGTTCCACGTGATCAAACTCACCGAACAACAACCGGCGCGCGCCGCAACCCTTGATGAGTTGCGCGATCAACTGACCCAGGCCTTGCGTGCGCAGCGGCAGGAGCAGATTGCCCAGGCCTATCTGGACGGCATGCTCAACACCGCGACGCTGAGCATTGACGGTGCTGAACTCAATAAAGTCCTGGAGGAAAAACACTGATTTCACCTCCACCACCAACCCTGTGGGAGCGAGCCTGCTCGCGAAAGCGTCTGCACATCCAAAACTTGTGGTGACTGACGCACCGCTTTCGCGAGCAGGCTCGCTCCCACAGGGGTATTCATGGATATTCATAAATACAAAGATCGACAGGGAGTCATCGATGTCATTCACCGAACCCGCAGGACGACAGGGCAACCCCGATTACCACTGGCCACACGACCACGGCGAACCGTGGCTCGCACACGCCGCCACCATCGATAGCGAAATCGCGCAATACTTCCTCGTCAGCGCCCGCTGCGGTTGTTTCATGCAAGCTGCGCGCAGCCTCAACGTGCGCTCGACTTTGCTGCGCAAACAACTGGCCCAGCTCGAACAAGAACTGCAACACACCCTGTTCAGCTTTCAGGGCAGCGCCCTGAGCCTCACCCGCGAAGGCCAGCAACTGCAGGCCAAACTGATAGCGCTGGCCAACGAACGCAAACTGCCGGTGATCGAACAACCGCTGATTCGCCTCGCCGTTGCCGAATCCATCCTCCACGACATTCTCGGCCGCGACCTCATCGCCCTGCTGCGGCGCAACGCCAGTGTGCGCCTGGAAATCATCGCGCTGGACAGCGAACTATCCCTGCGCGCGGTCAGCGCCGACATCGTGCTCTGGCTCGCCCATGGCGAAACCCCACACCCCGGCCCGACCTTCGCCACCAGTGAACCGCAAGCGCTGGCGCGCCTCGACTACCTGCCACACATCGCCAAACGCTACTCCCGCGTTACCGCGCGTCCGGACACACCCGACGACCTCGCCGATTTCATGCTGGTGCAATGGCAGCACGACCGCCAGATCGACAGCTTCCGGCCGTGGAATGAGTTGGTCGAACAACGCCTGGCCGGCGTGGTGCAGATGCAGTCTTATGAGTTGATGCTGGAGATGATTCGCTGCAGCGCGTGCATCGGTTTGCTGCCGGCGTACATGAGCCGCTTCGACCGTGGCCTGATCGCACTGCCGGGGCTGTTCGCGGAACCCATGCAATTGCAGGCATGGTTGGCGGTCAACGCCGAGTCGCAGAATGTGGCCGAGGTGCAGACCCTCACCGACCTCATCCACCACACCTTCAACGAACGCCAGGAATGGTTCGAATGATTGCACGCGGACTTCTTGTGTAGGAGCTGCCGAAGGCTGCGATCTTTTGTTCTTTGTTTAAAAAGAAGATCAAAAGATCGCAGCCTTCGACAGCTCCTACGGATTGTATGAGTTGAAGTAAGCGGTTTAGAGTGATCAGCCACTCATCGATCCAGGAAGGATCCGCCATGCCCGATCACAACCCCGCTATTCACCTCGAACGCTTCAACGAATCGCACATTGAGGGCATCACTGCGCTTTACAACGATCCAGCCGTGGCGCGTCAGGTGCTGCAGATGCCGTTTCAGTCCGTTGAGGTCTGGCGCCAGCGCCTGCTGGCGGACAACGAACGGGCGGTGAAGCTGGTTGCGCTGCATCAGGGTGTGGTGATCGGCAATCTGGGGCTGGAGGCTCATTCACGGATGCGCCGGGCGCATGCCGGCAGTTTCGGCATGGGCGTTGCGGTGGCGTGGCAGGGCAAAGGCGTGGGTTCCATGCTGTTGTCGGCGGCGCTGGAGGTGGCCGACAACTGGATGAACCTGCACCGCGTCGAACTCACCGTGTATGCCGACAACGAAGCGGCCATCGGTCTCTATCGCAAGTTCGGTTTCGAGACCGAAGGCCTGTTTCGCGACTACGCCGTGCGCGACGGGCAATGGGTCGACACCTTGAGCATGGCCCGTCTGCGCAGTCGTTCGAAAACCTGAGTCAGTCGCCCAGCGCGAACGCCACCGCCGACTGCGCATGCAGCTCGGTGGTGTCGAGCAAGGGCAGGGCGCTGTGTTCGGGTTTGACCAGCAGACCGATTTCCGTGCAGCCGAGGATGATTGCCTGCGCGCCGCGTGCGGTGAGGGATTCGATCACCCGCTGATAGATTCGCCGCGACTGCTCGCTGATCACGCCGACGCAGAGTTCGTCGTAGATGATCCGGTGTACGTCCTTGCGTTCGGCTTCGTCCGGCACCAACACGGTCAAACCCTTGGCAATCAGCCGTTGTTTGAGAAAGTCCTGTTCCATGGTGAAGGCGGTGCCGAGCAACCCGACCGTGTGCGCATCAATGTCCAGAGCCGCTTGCGCGGCCGGTTCGGCAATGTGCAGAAACGGAATACTGATCGCTGCCTGAATCTGCTCGGCGACCTTGTGCATGGTGTTGGTACACAGCACCACGCATTCGGCGCCTCCCGCCTCGAGCCGACGCGCGGCATCCACCAGAATCGCCGCCGCATCGTCCCAGCGCCCAGCGTGCTGGGCTTGTTCGACTGGGCCGAAGTCCACGCTGTGCATCAGCAACTGTGCCGAACGCAACGGGCCGAGGCGATCACGGACTTGCTGATTGATGAGCCGATAGTATTCGGCGCTGGATTCCCAGCTCATGCCGCCGATCAGGCCGATGGTGCGCATTGGATGTCCTCGGGCAAATGAAAGTGTCGAGCGTTCAGGTCTGCCCTGAGTTTCCTTTTGTTCAGCGTCCGATGCCAGCCACAAGTGACTGTACTGCTGATCCTTCACGCAAGTGTGATGGTGCTTCATCGGGCTTGCTGCAGCTTAATCGTACGCAGCGGCTGGTATCTGCCACTATCGAGTATTGCAGGTCCTTTCCGAGGAACACCGCTATGGACGACGTACAACAACTGGGCGAGATGCTTCGTCATTACGCCGAGAGCGAAGCGCACAAGAAGCAATTGTTCGAAACGCAATCGGCGACGTGGGCTGCACGGATTACCGCACTGTTCGATGATATTCAGCAATGGCTGGAACCGGTGCAGGCGCCGAATCTGCTGGAGGTGAGTCGCGAGGCCTATGTTGCGTTCGGGCCGAGTACACCGGTGGAAACCTCGACCTTCAAGACGGAGAAGCTGAGCATTGTGATTGCCGGTAAACCGGTGGAGTTCGTGCCGGACGTGATGGGCAGCGCAGGACAGATCTCGCTTGCGGTGATGGGGCTGACGGCGGCGCGTTATGGCAGCATTTCGCTGGTCGGATTGCCGGACGGCACGTGGCAGTGGCGCAAGACCAATGGTTTGAAGGATCCGGATACGTTTGCCTTTGACGCCAATTTCCTCGCCCAACAGTTGCAGAGCCTGATTCCTCGCGAGCGTAGTTAAGATCAAGAGCTTACCCCCTCACCCCAACCCTCTCCCCCAAGGGGGCGAGGGGAAAAGGGGGCAGACCGAGTGCTGTTCAAAACCTGAGTTCGACTCGATATTTCAGGTCGGTGTAACCCGAACAAACCACTCGGTCAGTTCCCTCTCCTGTGGGAGAGGGCTAGGGTGAGGGCAGCCCGACTGACACACCTCACATATCAAGATTCACCCACCCCGGCTTCGCCACCTCGGGCGCCACCGCTTTCACAGTCTTGCCAGTGGCCAACTCCACCCGCCGCGCCACCTCCGGATCATCGGCAAACGGCACCATACTCGCTTCGTCCAGACTGTCCGCCGTCTCCCGTCGCAAGCAGTACTCCACCGCCAGCCACAGAAACACCACGCCCAGCACATCAAAGAAAATCTCCATCACGAGCGGCTCCCTGCCTCAGGCGATCTGCGCTTCGCTGCGCGCCAGTGCCACGTCGGCCACACGCACCGTGCGCCACACGTTGTAAGCCATCAGCAACATCCCGGTGAGGAAGAACACCCCGCCGGCAAAGCGCACGATGACCCCCGGATGGCTGGCCTGCAGCGCTTCGACGAACGAATAGGTCAGCGTGCCGTCCTCGTTGATCGCCCGCCACATCAGGCCCTGGGTGATGCCGTTGACCCACATCGAAGCGATGTAGAGCACCGTGCCGATGGTCGCCAGCCAGAAGTGCAGATTGATCAGCGGCGTGCTGTACATCTGCTCGCGACCAAACACTTTCGGCACCATGTGGTAGGTCGCGCCGAAGGTGATCATCGCCACCCAGCCCAACGCGCCGGCGTGGACGTGGCCGATGGTCCAGTCGGTGTAGTGGGAGAGGGCGTTGACGGTTTTGATCGCCATCATCGGCCCTTCAAACGTCGACATGCCGTAGAACGCCAGCGACAGCACGAGGAAGCGCAGGATCGGGTCGGTGCGCAACTTATGCCAGGCCCCGGACAAGGTCATCATGCCGTTGATCATCCCGCCCCAGCTCGGCGCCAGCAGGATCAACGACATGGCCATGCCCAGCGACTGCGCCCAGTCCGGCAGCGCGGTGTAGTGCAAATGGTGCGGGCCGGCCCAGATGTACAGGGTGATCAGTGCCCAGAAATGCACGATCGACAAGCGATACGAATACACCGGCCGATTGACCTGTTTCGGCACAAAGTAATACATCATCCCGAGGAACCCGGTGGTCAGGAAGAAACCCACCGCGTTGTGCCCGTACCACCATTGCACCATCGCATCGGTGGCGCCGGAATACACCGGATACGACTTGAACCAGTCCACCGGAATCGACAGGTGATTGACCACGTGCAACATGGCGATCACCAGAATGAACGCGCCGAAAAACCAGTTGCCGACGTAGATATGCCTGGTCTTGCGCTGCACCACGGTGGTGAAAAACACCACGGCATACGCCACCCAGACCACGGCCATCCACACCGCGCCGGAGAACTCGATCTCGGCGTATTCCTTGGTGGTGGTGTAGCCCAGCGGCAAGGTCACCAGCATGATCACGATTACCGATTGCCAACCCCAAAAAGTGAAGGCGGCGAGCTTGTCCGAGTACAGCCGCACCTGGCAGGTACGCTGCACCGCGTAATAACTGGCGGCGAATTGCGCGCTGCCGGCGAAACCGAAAATCACCAGGCTGGTGTGTAGCGGGCGCAAGCGGCCGAAGGTGGTCCACGGCAGGTCCAGATTCATTTCCGGCCATACCAGTTGCGAGGCGATCAATACGCCCATCGCCATGCCCACCACACCCCAGAAAATCGTCGCAATGACGAATTGGCGGACGACCTTGTAGTTGTAAGCCTGTCCGATTGTTGCTGTGCTCATGGTCAGTTCATCCACGGTTGCAAAGTCTTGCCAGGCCACCCGGTCTGGCATGAGCTGCACTGTAGAAACCCCGTCAGAAACAAAACAGGCTCAGGAATCTTTGATTTGTGCGGATCAGATTGAAGGTCTGACTGCGGCGTTCTGCCGCGCCCTGATACGGTTTTTATGACTTCAGGTGAATCTGTTGCGTGCTGCGCTGCACCTTCATAGTGCTGTTACGAAAACTGTGGGAGCGAGCCTGCTCGCGAATGCGGCGTGTCAGGCAACTGCATTGTTGGCTGACACGCCGCATTCGCGAGCAGGCTCGCTCCCACAGGAATAACTGATGAGGTGGCAGTGCATGTATCAATACGATGATTACGACCGGGCGCTGGTGTTCGAGCGTGTTGCGCAATTTCGCGATCAGGTCGAGCGCTTCATGGCCGGGGAGTTGAGCGAAGAAGAGTTCCTGCCGCTGCGTCTGCAAAACGGCCTGTACCTGCAAAAGCACGCCTACATGCTGCGCGTGGCGATTCCCTACGGCACGCTCAGCGCCGAACAAATGCGCACGTTGGCGAGCATCGCCAGCGACTACGATCGCGGTTACGGTCACTTCACCACGCGGCAGAACCTGCAGTTCAACTGGATTGAACTCGCCGAAGTGCCGGACATTCTCGAACGTCTGGCACAGGTCAACATGCATGCGATCCAGACCTCCGGCAACTGCGTGCGCAACATCACCACCGAGGCCTTCGCCGGGGTCGCGGCGGACGAGTTGATCGACCCGCGCCCGCTGGCCGAGATCCTGCGGCAGTGGTCGACGATCAACCCGGAATTCCTCTTTCTGCCACGTAAATTCAAGATCGCCATCTGCTCGGCGAAGCAGGACCGCGCGGCAATCATGATGCACGACATCGGCTTGTACCTTTACCCCGGCCGCGACGGGCAGATGCTCCTGCGAGTCATCGTCGGCGGTGGCCTGGGGCGCACGCCGATTCTCGGTTTGCAGATTCGCGAGGGCTTACCGTGGCAGCATTTGCTGTCCTACGTCGAAGCCGTATTGCGCGTGTATAACCGCCACGGCCGGCGCGACAACAAGTACAAGGCGCGGATCAAGATTCTGGTCAAGGCGCTGGGCATCGAGGCGTTTGCCAAGGAAGTCGAAGAAGAATGGCAACACCTCAAGGACGGCCCGGCGCAGTTGACCGAGGCCGAATACCAACGGGTCGCCAGCGCCTTCGTGCCCCCGGTTTATCACGCGCTGGCCGACACCGATCTGGACTTCGGCACGCGCCTGGCCGAGAGCCCGGCGTTCGCCCGTTGGGTCACGCGCAATGTGCAGCCGCACAAAGTGCCGGGCTACACCAGCGTGGTGCTGTCGACCAAACCGGGCATGGCGTCGCCGCCGGGGGACGTCACCGCTGTGCAGATGCTCGCAGTTGCTGACTGGTCGCAGCGTTTCGGTTTTGGCGAGATTCGTATTGCCCACGAGCAGAACATCGTCCTGCCTGACGTACCGAAAACCGACCTTTACGCGCTGTGGCAACTGGCGTGCAAACATGACTTGGGCAGCGCCAATGTCGGCCTGCTGACCGATATCATTGCCTGCCCCGGTGGCGATTTCTGTGCGTTGGCCAACGCCAAATCGATTCCGGTCGCGCAGGCAATTCAGGCGCGTTTCGATAACCTCGATTACCTGCACGATCTGGGCGATATCAGCTTGAATATCTCCGGCTGCATGAACGCCTGCGGCCATCACCACATCGGCAATATCGGCATCCTCGGCGTCGATAAAAACGGCAGCGAGTGGTATCAGATCACCCTTGGCGGCGCCCAAGGCAAAAACAGCGCACTGGGCAAAGTCATCGGCCCGTCGTTCAGCGCCGCCGAAGTACCGCAGGTGATCGAGCGGATCATCGGCACGTTTGTGCGCTACCGCGAGCACGAAGAATTGTTTGTCGACACCGTCGCGCGGATTGGCCTGGAGCCGTTCAAGGAACGGGTTTATCCGAAGACGCTGGAGGTGTCGGCATGAACAATCTGTTGCGACTGGAGCAGGGTGTGGCGCGGATCGCGACAGTCGATCCGTGGACGCTGGTGCGCGATCCGTCAATGCCGTGGCCCGACGGCTTGCTGATGCTGCCACTGACGCATTGGCTGGAATCACCGTCGACCCACGCTGTATGGCTCGGCCCGGACGATGAGGTGGAAAGCCTGGTGCCGTGGCTAGGCTCGTTGCCGCTGATTGCGCTGGACTTCCCGAGTTTTCGTGATGGCCGCGCTTACAGTCAGGCGTATCTGCTGCGCAGCCGTTTTGGTTGGGCAGGGGAGTTGCGCGCGATTGGCGATGTGCTGCGTGATCAACTCAGCCATATGCGCCAGTGCGGTTTCGACAGTTTTGCCGTGCGTGAGGACAAATCGGCTGAGGATGCACTCAAGGGACTCGCCGGCATGAGCGTGCTGTATGGCCGCTCAGTCATCGAACCGCGCCCGTTGTTCCGCAGACGCTAAAAGCTAGCCGGGCTTTTGTGGCGAGGGAGCTTGCTGCCGCTGGAGTGCGCAGCACTCCCAAACAGGATCAACACCCATCACCTGACGGATCGCAGTATCCGGTTTTGGGGCGGCTTCGCCACCCAGCGGGAGCAAGCTCCCTCACCACGATGTTTGGTGTTGCCGGTACCGGGGAAACCCCTAGAAACCTGATGAAACGGGCATTTTCCCTTGGGTCGATGGTGGCCTTTTGGTAGAGTCGCCGTCGCCAGCGGGTTTTCGGCTGGACGATGGAACCGAAGAAGGGAGTCTGATCAGTGAGTCCGGGCAAAAAAATCCTCGGCCTCACAGCGGTGCTTTTGATGCTGACGCTGTGGGCCAGTTACTTTTACGTATTCAAGGAAAATCGCGCCGGCCAGCTCGGCGGTGTCGGCGAAAGCACCGCGTGGTGCGGCACGCCACCATCCACGGAAGCGGCGTTGCTGGGCAAGGACCAACTGACCTTGCGCGTCACCAACAACCTGCGCGGCGAGTTCATGCTCAGCGGTTCACTGGTGGTTTCGGAACGAACCTTCAACCGCTATGACCTGGGCCGCAATGAACTGCGCCTGCGTCTGGAGCCGTTGCAGTGGTCCTACGGCGTTACGCCGATCTTCCTTGAGCAGGTCAAGGTGCAGCCGCTGAGCCGCAACCTGTCCACCACCAACAAAAGCGCCTACGCCGAACTTGAATCGCGCCCGATCGGCGTGCAGGGTCAAGTCACCGAATTCCCTTTCGACACCTATCGCTACGGCTATAAACCGGTGCTCTATTACCTCAAGGGCAGCGAGCGCATCGACCTGCGCTTCAAGAACATCACCACGCTGATGGAGATGTCCAACACCTTCACGCCGATCCAGAAGTACAACCGCGTCGACTACATCAACGAGCAAACCTCGATGATTCGCGACGAGGATTACAAGGCGTACGGGCCGCACGAATGTGCCTTCAGCGTCGAGCGCAAAGGCTCGTTCAAGGTGGTGGTGTTGTTGCTGCTGTTGGTGCTGTGCCTGCCGTTGCTGCTGGTGTTCTACCGTAATGAGCCGGGGATCGATTTCCTTGCCACGCTGTTGGGCGCTGCGATCGTGCGAGTGCTGCTGATCGGGCCAGTGCAGGACTTCCAGCTGTACAACATCGACTTCCTGTTGGGGGCGGCGATTTTGCTGGTGGGCACGGTGTCGCTGATCAAGGCGATGCACATCAACAGCCGCCGCGAGATGGCGTTGCGCAGTGGTGAGACGTCGTCCTGGTAAAACCAAGAGCCCAAGAGCAGTGGTAACCCTGTGGGAGCGAGCCTGCTCGCGAAAGCGCTGCGTCAGCTGACTACGATGTCACCGACAGATTGCATTCGCGAGCAGGCTCGCTCCCACAGGTGATCGGTGATTATTCCCCGCATCGAAGATGCAGCTTTTTCGGATGCTCGGCGTCTGCCAAATGACGGTGGTGATCTGCCGCCCAGCCTTGCGTGAATATTGTGCTTTGCAATCGCAATTACTGAGGTTTTAGCTATACCTGTAACTCCCCAGGCAAATTATTTGGCCTTCTGACAGGAGTTACAGCATGAAGCTAGCAGTAATGATGGGCACGCTGTGCATCGCCACCCTCGGTGTGGTGGGTTGTTCCAGCAAAACCGTCGCTCCCGATGAGTATTCCGGTTTCCTCAAAGACTACAGCCAACTCAAAGAGGCCAAATCCCCGTCCGGCGCCGAGGTGATGCGCTGGATCGATCCGAAGGTCGACATCAAGAAATTCACCAGTGTGTACATCGAGCCGACTCAGCTTTACCCGAAACCGCAACCGACCGCGAAGATCTCCCAGCAGACCCTCAATGGCATCACCTCCTACTACGATCAGGCGCTCAAGCGTGAAATCGGCAAAGACCTGCCATTGGCCACCGGCCCCGGCCCGGGCGTGATTGTGGTGCGTGCGGCGATCACCGCCGTGAGCAGCAAGACCGAAGGTCTGAACGCCTATGAAGTGATCCCGATTGCACTGGTCGCTGCCGCCGTCAGCACCGCCAGCGGTATCCGCGATCAGGAAACCACCCTGGCCACCGAAGCGGTGTTCCTCGATGGCGCGAACAACAAGGTCGTGGCGCAAGTGGTGCGCAAAGGCACCGGCAAGCCACTGGAAAATGACTCGCAGGCGATGTCGGCGAATGACGTCAAACCGGTGATCGATGGCTGGGCCTCGGACTTGCGTCAGTCGTATCTGAAACTCAAGTCCGGCAAATAACCGTAATCCCCTGGAGCTGCCGCAGCCTGCGGTAGCTCCTATTCGTCGTGCCAGGGACAAGGTTCAGGTTTTTTTCGCTAGCTCGCGAACGCGTTCTTCTTGAGCGCGTGCTTCGGGGGTGAACTCGGCACCGAAGTCTTCGGCAGAAAATATCTGGCGGATTTCAATATCAGACTCGCCCGGCATCGGATTGGGGCAGCGCTTGACCCATTCGATGGCTTCTTCTTTCGATTTCACTTCCCAGATCCAGTAACCCGCCACCAGCTCTTTGGTCTCGATGAACGGCCCGTCGATGACCGTGCGTTTGTCACCGGAGAAATGCACGCGAGCGCCTTTGCTGCTCGGGTGCAGGCCGTCGCAATCGATCAGGATGCCGGCCTTGACCAGTTCTTCATTGAAGTTGCCCATGGCGGTGATCAGCTCTTCGCTGGGCATGATGCCGGCTTCCGAATCGGCGCTGGCTTTTACAAGGATCATGAATCGCATGGCGGTTACTCCGTGGATTGTGGAGATTCGTTGTTTAGTCGAACGGGCCAGCGGTGAATCGACAGGGATCCTAAATAAAAGACCAGTAACACCACAGAATCCAATGTGGGAGCGAGCCTGCTCGCGAAAGCGCTGGGTCAGTCAGTATAAATGTTGGATCTGGAGGCCCCTTCGCGAGCAGGCTCGCTCCCACAGTGGGAATGGCGGTGGTTTTGTATACAGTTTTTCGCGCAGGCACCCAACAATTTCCAGGCAGGGCATAGGTCGTCGGACAATTTCGTGGTTAACTTCGGCCTCTTGCATGCTTTCCAATCAAAACATCAGAAGGACTCAAGTCATGGCTCAAGTCACCCTTAAAGGCAATCCGGTTCAAGTCAACGGCCAGTTGCCACAAGCCGGCTCCAAGGCGCCAGCCTTTTCTCTGGTTGCCGGCAATCTGTCCGACGTCACCCTGAAAGACTTTGCCGGCAAGCGCAAAGTGCTGAACATCTTCCCAAGCGTCGATACCCCGACCTGCGCCACTTCCGTGCGCAAGTTCAACGCTCAGGCCAATGACATCGCCAACACCGTAGTGCTGTGCATCTCTGCTGACCTGCCGTTCGCCCAAGCGCGTTTCTGCGGCGCCGAAGGCCTGGAAAACGTCCAGAACCTGTCGACCCTGCGCGGTGCCGAGTTCATCGAGAACTACGGCGTGGCCATCGCTGATGGCCCGCTGAAAGGCCTGACCGCCCGTGCCGTTGTGGTTCTGGACGAAAACGACAACGTCCTGCACAGCGAGCTGGTCAAGGAAATTGCCGAAGAGCCTAACTACGAAGCGGCGCTGTCCGTTCTCAAGTAAGCGCTTTTACAATTGTTAACGGCCTGGCCCTGTCCAGGCCGTTTTCATTTGTGTATCAGTGTTTTGCCTCACACCTTGAAACGTAAGTTGAAGGTAAATTGCCGGTAAAGCTGCTTTGCTTAATTCCCGTCAGTGCTTATCGTTCAGCCTCCCGTAGAAGAAGCCCACGCGCCCAATGGTTAATCACTCCATGCAATCGTCCCCCCGTAACTCCCGTCGCTGGCTGATCAGCCTGCTTGTTTTGTTGGTGATCGCCGTCCTGTGCTGGAAATTCTGGCCCGCCGGTTCAGCCCACAAAGAGGGTACAGACAAGGCCGCGGCCGGGCACACCGGGCGTTCGGGGATGATGCGGCCAGGCTTCGGTGGCGGCACCGGGCCGATTCCGGTGCGCGTGGCGCCGGCGGTCACCGGCGATTTTCCGCTGTACTACAAGGCACTGGGGACGGTGACTGCGCTCAACACCATCAATGTGCGCAGCCGGGTGGGCGGCGAGCTGGTCAAGATCAATTTCGAAGAAGGGCAGATGGTCAAGGCCGGTGACCTGCTGGCCGAGATCGACCCACGCCCGTACCAGAACGCCTTGCTGCAGGCCGAAGGCACCTTGCTGCAGAATCAGGCGCAACTGAAAAACGCTCAGGTTGACGTTGAGCGTTATCGCGGCCTGTACAAAGAGGACAGCATCGCCAAACAGACGCTGGACACCGCCGAAGCGCTGGTCGGCCAGTATCTGGGCACGGTCAAGACCAATCAGGCCGCGGTCAACGACGCCAAACTCAATCTCGAATTCACCAAGATCCGCGCGCCAATTGCTGGCCGTGTCGGTCTGCGCCAGGTCGACGTCGGCAACCTAGTCACCGCCAATGACACCACGTTCCTTGCGGTGATCACCCAGACGCAACCGATCAGCGTCGCTTTCACCTTGCCGGAAAACAGCCTGGAAACCGTGCTCGCCCGTTATCGCAGTGGCGCCAAGCTGCCGGCCGAAGCCTGGGATCGCGGCGACACCAAACTGCAAGCCACCGGTGTTCTGCAAAGCCTCGACAACCAGATCGACGTCGCCACCGGCACGCTGAAGTTCAAGGCCCGCTACGAAAACCGTGATCAGGCGCTGTTCCCCAATCAGTTTGTCAACGTTCACTTGCTCGCTGACACGCTGAAAGGCGTGGTACTGGCACCATCGGCAGCCATCCAGTTCGGCACCAACGGCACCTTCGTTTATGCGCTGGACGGCGACAAGAAAGTCACCATTCGTCAACTGAAGATCGGCGCCAGTGATGGCGAAAACACCGTGGTCACCGAAGGCCTGGCCGCTGGCGACCGCGTGGTGCTGGAAGGCACCGACCGTTTGAAGGAAGGCAGCGAAGTGGAAGTGGTCAACGACAGCAATCAAGTGCCGACCACCCCGACCGAACACCTGCAAGGCAAGTCCGCCGCCCAGACGCCAGACGCTGCGATCACTGACAAGGCCAAGAAGGGCGCATGAACATTTCGCGGCTGTTCATTCTCCGACCGGTAGCCACCACGCTGAGCATGCTGGCCATTGTTCTGGCCGGTCTGATCGCTTATCGCCTGTTGCCGGTATCGGCGCTGCCACAGGTCGATTACCCGACCATCCGCGTCATGACCCTGTACCCCGGCGCCAGTCCGGACGTGATGACCAGCGCCGTGACCGCGCCGCTTGAGCGCCAGTTCGGGCAGATGCCGGGCCTCACACAAATGGCCTCGACCAGTTCCGGCGGTGCGTCGGTGCTGACCCTGCGTTTCAGCCTCGACATCAACATGGACGTTGCCGAGCAGCAGGTGCAGGCCGCGATCAACGCCGCGACCAATCTGCTGCCCACCGATTTGCCGGCGCCGCCGGTGTACAACAAGGTCAACCCGGCGGACACCCCGGTGCTGACCCTGGCCATCACTTCGAAAACCATGCTGCTGCCCAAACTCAATGACCTGGTCGACACGCGAATGGCGCAGAAAATCGCCCAGATCAGCGGCGTCGGCATGGTCAGTATTGCCGGCGGTCAGCGTCAGGCCGTGCGGATCAAGGTCAATCCGGAAGCGCTGGCAGCCAACAGTCTGAACCTGGCGGACGTGCGCACCTTGATCGGCGCCTCCAACGTCAACCAGCCGAAAGGTAACTTTGACGGCCCGACTCGGGTGTCGATGCTCGATGCCAACGACCAGCTGACCTCGCCCAAGGATTACGCCAACCTGATTCTCGCCTACAAGAACGGCGCGCCGTTGCGACTCAAGGATGTGGCGGAAATCGTCGATGGCGCCGAGAACGAGCGTCTCGCCGCGTGGGCCAACCAGAATCAGGCCGTATTGCTGAACATCCAGCGTCAGCCGGGTGCCAACGTCATTGAGGTGGTCGACCGCATCAAGGCACTGCTGCCGAGCATCACCGACAACCTGCCGGCCGGCCTTGATGTCACTGTGCTGACCGACCGCACGCAGACCATTCGCGCCTCGGTCACTGACGTGCAACACGAATTGCTGATCGCCATCGCCCTGGTGGTGATGGTGACGTTCCTGTTCCTGCGGCGTGCCAGCGCGACGATCATTCCCTCGGTCGCCGTGCCGCTGTCGCTGATCGGCACCTTCGGCGTGATGTATCTGGCCGGGTTCTCGGTCAACAACCTGACCTTGATGGCGCTGACCATTGCCACCGGTTTCGTGGTCGACGATGCCATCGTCATGCTCGAGAACATCGCGCGCTTCATCGAAGAGGGCGACAGCCCGATGCAGGCTGCACTGAAGGGCGCCAAGCAGATCGGCTTCACCCTGATTTCCCTGACCCTGTCGCTGATCGCGGTACTGATTCCACTGCTGTTCATGGCCGACGTGGTCGGGCGGTTGTTCCGCGAGTTCGCCATCACCTTGGCTGTGGCGATCCTGATTTCGCTGGTGGTCTCGCTGACCCTGACGCCGATGATGTGCGCGCGTCTGCTCAAGCGTGAACCGGATGAGCATGAGCAGGGTCGTTTCTACCGCGCCAGCGGTGCTGTCATCGACTGGATGATCGCCGCCTACGGGCGCAAGTTGCAGTGGGTGCTCAAGCACCAGCCGCTGACGTTGCTCGTGGCCGTCGGTACCCTGGCGTTGACCGTGTTTCTCTATATGGTCGTGCCGAAAGGCTTCTTCCCGGTGCAGGACACCGGGGTGATTCAGGGCATTTCCGAAGCGCCGCAGTCGATTTCCTTCGCGGCGATGGGCGAGCGTCAGCAGCAACTGGCGAAGATCATTCTGGAAGATCCGGCGGTGCAGAGCCTGTCGTCCTACATCGGTGTCGACGGCGATAACGCCACGCTCAACAGCGGTCGCTTGCTGATCAATCTCAAGCCTCATAACGATCGCGATCTGAGCGCATCTGAAGTGATTGCGCGCCTGCAACCGCAACTGGACAAACTGGTCGGCATCCGCCTGTTCATGCAGCCGGTGCAGGACCTGACCATCGAAGATCGGGTCAGCCGGACCCAGTATCAGTTCAGTATGTCCTCGCCGGATTCCGAACTGCTCAGCCAGTGGAGCGGCCGTCTGGTCGAAGCGCTGGTTCAGCGGCCGGAACTGACCGACGTTGCCAGTGATTTGCAGGACAAGGGCTTGCAGGTCTATCTGGTGATCGACCGCGATGCCGCTTCACGCCTCGGCGTCTCGGTGGCGAACATCACCGATGCGCTGTACGACGCCTTTGGCCAGCGGCAGATTTCGACCATTTACACCCAGGCCAGCCAGTACCGCGTGGTGCTGCAAGCCCAGGCCGGAGAGAAGATCGGCCCGCAGGCGCTCGACCAGATTCACGTGAAAACCACTGACGGCGCGCAGGTGCGCCTGTCGAGTCTGGCCCATGTCGAGGAGCGGCAGGCGCAGCTGGCGATCACCCACATCGGCCAGTTTCCGGCGGTGATGATGTCGTTCAACCTGGCGCCCGGCGTGGCGCTGGGGCATGCGGTCGACATTATCGAACAGGTACAAAAGGACATCGGCATGCCGGTCGGCGTGCAGACCCAGTTCCAGGGCGCGGCCGAAGCCTTCCAGGCGTCGCTGTCGAGCACCTTGCTGCTGATTCTGGCGGCGGTGGTGACCATGTACATCGTGCTCGGCGTGTTGTATGAGAGTTACATTCACCCGATCACCATTCTTTCGACTTTGCCGTCGGCGGCGGTCGGCGCCTTGCTGGCGCTGCTGCTCAGCGGCAATGACCTGGGCATGATCGCGATTATCGGCATCATTCTGCTGATCGGTATCGTCAAGAAGAACGCGATCATGATGATCGACTTCGCCCTCGATGCTGAACGCACCCAAGGCATGGCGCCGGAACAGGCGATCTATCAAGCGGCGCTGCTGCGCTTCCGGCCGATTCTGATGACCACGCTGGCGGCGCTTTTTGGCGCGGTGCCGTTGATGCTCGCCACCGGTTCCGGCGCGGAATTGCGTCAACCGCTGGGTCTGGTGATGGTCGGTGGTCTGCTGGTGAGCCAAGTGCTGACGCTGTTCACCACGCCAGTGATCTACCTGTATTTCGACCGCCTCGGCCGGCGCTTTGGCAAGACCAATGCGGATGCCGAAGAGGTGTCGGTATGACTGTCAGTACACATAACCCCTGTAGGAGTGAGCCTGCTCGCGATGAGGCCAGCACCTGCAACATCAATGTAAACAGACACACCGCTATCGCGAGCAGGCTCACTCCTACAGGGGATTGGTGTGAAGTCGGGGTTTGTGGTCAATGAACCTCTCCGGTCCTTTCATCAAGCGCCCGGTCGCGACGATGCTGCTGAGCCTGGCGATCATGTTGCTCGGCGGTGTCAGTTTCGGTCTGCTGCCGGTGGCACCGCTGCCGCAAATGGATTTCCCGGTGATTGTCGTTCAGGCGAGTCTGCCTGGTGCCAGTCCGGAGGTCATGGCGTCCACCGTGGCCACGCCGCTGGAGCGCTCATTCGGCGCGATTGCCGGCGTCAACACCATGAGCAGCCGTTCCAGTCAGGGTTCGACCCGGGTCATTCTGCAATTCGACCTCGACCGCGACATCAACGGTGCCGCGCGCGAAGTACAGGCCGCGATCAACGCCTCGCGCAATTTGCTGCCGAGCGGGATGCGCAGCATGCCGACCTACAAGAAGGTCAACCCGTCGCAGGCACCGATCATGGTGCTGTCGCTGACCTCCGATGTGCTGGAAAAAGGCCAGCTCTACGATTTGGCCTCAACCATTCTTTCCCAGAGCCTGTCCCAGGTGCAGGGCGTGGGTGAAGTGCAGATCGGTGGCAGTTCGCTGCCGGCGGTGCGCATTGAACTCGAACCGCAAGCGCTGAACCAGTACGGCGTGGCGCTCGACGATGTACGCAAGACCATCGCCGATGCCAACGTACGCCGGCCGAAAGGTTCGGTCGAGGACGGTCAACGCCTGTGGCAGATCCAGGCCAATGACCAACTGGAAAAAGCCAAGGATTACGAATCACTGATCATCCACTATGCCGACGGCGCCGCGCTGCGCCTCAAGGACGTGGCCAAGGTCAGCGACGGCGTCGAGGACCGCTACAACAGCGGCTTCTTCAACGATGATGCGGCGGTGTTGCTGGTGATCAACCGCCAGGCCGGCGCCAACATCATCGAGACGGTCAACGAGATCAAGGCGCAACTGCCGGCGTTGCAAGCGGTGTTGCCGGCCAGCGTAAAGCTGAATCTGGCCATGGACCGTTCGCCGGTTATCAAAGCCACGCTGCATGAAGCCGAGATGACCCTGCTGATTGCCGTGGCGCTGGTGATTCTGGTGGTGTTCCTGTTCCTCGGTAACTTCCGCGCCTCGCTGATTCCAACCTTGGCCGTGCCGGTGTCGCTGGTCGGCACCTTTGCGGTGATGTACCTCTATGGCTTCTCGCTGAACAACCTGTCGCTGATGGCGCTGATTCTGGCCACCGGTCTGGTGGTGGATGACGCCATTGTGGTGCTGGAGAACATTTCCCGGCATATCGACGAAGGCGTCAAACCGATGCAGGCCGCGTACCTCGGGGCGAAGGAGGTCGGTTTCACCTTGTTGTCGATGAACGTCTCGTTGGTGGCGGTGTTCCTCTCGATCCTGTTCATGGGCGGGATTGTCGAGAGCCTGTTCCGCGAGTTTTCCATCACCCTGGCGGCGGCCATCGTCGTATCGCTGGTGGTTTCGCTGACGTTGACGCCGATGCTTTGCGCCCGTTGGCTCAAGCCACACACGCCGGGGCAGGAAAATCGCCTGCAACGCTGGAGCCGCCGCACCAACGACTGGATGGTTGGCAAATACGCCACCAGCCTCGATTGGGTGCTGCGCCACCGGCGTCTGACCTTGCTCAGCCTGCTGATCACCGTGGGCGTCAACGTCGCGTTGTATGTCGTGGTGCCAAAGACCTTTATGCCGCAGCAGGACACCGGCCAGTTGATCGGTTTTGTACGCGGTGACGACGGCCTGTCGTTCAGCGTGATGCAGCCGAAGATGGAGATTTTCCGCCGCGCCGTGCTCAAGGACGAAGCAGTTGAAAGTGTCGCCGGGTTCATCGGTGGCACCAACGGCACCAATAACGCTTTCATGCTGGTGCGCCTGAAACCCATCAAGGAACGCAATCTGTCGGCGCAGAAAGTCATCGAACGCCTGCGCAAGGAAATGCCCAAGGTGCCTGGCGCGCAACTGATGCTGATGGCCGATCAGGACCTGCAGTTCGGCGGTGGCCGCGAGCAGACCACGTCGCAGTACAGCTACATTTTGCAAAGCGGTGATTTGAGCGAGTTGCGCAAGTGGTATCCGAAAGTGGTTGCCGCGTTAAGGGCCTTGCCGGAACTGACGGCGATTGACGCCCGAGAGGGAGCGGGTGCGCAGCAAGTGACGCTGATTGTCGACCGCGATCAGGCCAAGCGCCTGGGCGTCGACATGGACATGGTCACCGCCGTGCTGAACAACGCCTACAGCCAGCGGCAGATTTCGACGATCTACGACAGCCTCAACCAGTATCAGGTGGTCATGGAGGTCAATCCGAAATACGCCCAGGATCCGGTGACGCTCAAGCAAGTACAGGTGATCACTGCTGACGGTGCGCGGGTGCCGCTGTCGACGTTCGCTCATTACGAAAACAGCCTGGAAGACGACCGCGTCAGCCACGAAGGCCAGTTCGCCTCCGAGGACATTTCCTTCGACATGGCCGAAGGCGTGACGGTGGAGCAGGGCAGTGCCGCGATCGAGCGGGCGATTGCCAAGCTCGGCCTGCCGGAAGATGTCATCGCGAAAATGGCCGGTACCGCCGACGCCTTCGCCGCGACGCAGAAAAGTCAGCCGTTCATGATTCTCGGTGCGTTGCTGGCGGTGTATCTGGTGCTGGGCGTGCTGTATGAAAGCTACATCCATCCGCTGACGATTCTGTCGACCCTGCCGTCGGCCGGTGTCGGCGCGTTGCTGTCGATCTATGCGCTGGGCGGCGAGTTCAGCCTGATCTCGTTGCTTGGGTTGTTCCTGCTGATTGGTGTGGTGAAGAAAAACGCCATTTTGATGATCGACCTTGCGCTGCAGCTGGAACGCCATCAGGGCCTGTCGCCGCTGGAGTCGATCCGCAGTGCTTGCCTGCAACGTCTGCGGCCGATTCTGATGACCACCCTAGCGGCGATTCTCGGTGCCTTGCCGTTGCTGCTCGGCCGGGCCGAAGGCGCGGAAATGCGCCAGCCACTGGGCCTGACCATCATCGGCGGGCTGGTCTTCAGCCAAGTGCTGACGCTTTACACCACGCCTGTGGTTTACCTCTATCTCGACAAGCTGCGCCATCGGTTCAATAAATGGCGTGGCGTGCGTACTGACGCCGCTCTGGAAACTCCGCTATGACTGACCGTTCGCTTATCAATCTGGCCACTGTTCGAGGCTCGCGTCTGCTGAGCCTGTCACTGTGCGTGGCGATGCTCAGTGCCTGCGCTGTCGGCCCGGACTACCAACGCCCGCAGACGGCCGAAATCGCCCAGTACAAGGAAGCCGCCGGCTGGACCCAGGCTAACCCGAGCGATTCGCTGGCCCGTGGCGCCTGGTGGGAGTTGTATGGCGATCAGCAGCTCAACGGGCTGATCGAGAAACTCAACAATTCCAACCAGACCGTCGCGCAATCGGAAGCCCAGTACCGCCAGGCCCAGGCCTTGGTGCGCAGCGCTCGCGGGGCGTTCTACCCCAGCGTTGACTTGAGTGTGGGCAAGACCCGCTCCAGTCAGGGCACCGGCAGCAGCAGTTCGAGCCTGAGCAGTTCGTCCAGTGGCATCCGCGACACCTATAACGCCGAACTGGGCGTCAGTTGGGAAGCCGATGTCTGGGGCAAGTTGCGCCGTGGACTGGAAGCTGATGAGGCCAGTGCCCAGGCCAGTTTTGCCGATCTGGCGGCCATGCGCCTGAGTCAGCAGTCGGAGCTGGTGCAGAACTACCTGCAACTGCGGGTGATCGACGAGCAGAAACGCCTACTCGAAGCCACGGTCGCCGCCTACGAACGCTCGCTGAAAATGACTCAGAACCAGTACCGCGCCGGGGTTTCCGGGCGCGATGCGGTAGCCCAGGCGCAGACGCAACTGAAAAGCACCCAGGCCGATCTGGTCGACCTGATCTGGCAGCGTGCGCAGTTCGAAAATGCTATTGCCGTACTGACCGGGCAAGCGCCGGCGGACTTCAGCATCGCCGAAGTGCAGACCATTCCGAAGCTGCCGCAGGTGCCGCTGAGCCTGCCCTCGCAATTGCTGGAACGGCGCCCGGACATCGCTTCGGCGGAGCGCTCGGTGATCGCCGCCAACGCCAATATCGGCGTGGCCAAAGCGGCGTATTACCCGGACCTGACCCTGAGCCTGAGTGGCGGCTACAGCAGCAGTACCTCGCAGAACCTGATCAGCCTGCCGAACCGTTTCTGGTCGGTCGGGCCGAAACTGGCGTTGCCGCTGTTTGACGGTGGCATTCGTTCGGCGGAAGTCGACCGCACCGAGGCGGTGTATGACCAGACCGTGGCCAAGTACCGGCAGACCGTGCTCGACGGTTTCCGCGAAGTGGAAAACTATCTGGTGCAACTCAAGGTGTACGAAGACGAAGCGGCGGTGCGCCAGGAAGCGCTCGATGCGGCCCGCGACTCTCTGCGCCTGACCGAGAACCAGTACAAGGCCGGTTTGATTGCTTACATCGATGTGGTGGTGGTGCAAGCCACGGCGTTGAGCAACGAGCGCAACGTGCTGAACATTCTGCAAAGCCGTTTGATTGCCAGCGTGCAACTGATTGCAGCGCTGGGCGGCGGTTGGGATGGGCAACTGGATGTCAGTGACGCCCAATAGATCACGCCATGGCCAAAATCCTGTGGGAGCGAGCCTGCTCGCGAAGGCGTCAATGCAGTCACTGATTATTTTGAATCCGAGAGCCTATTCGCGAGCAGGCTCGCTCCCACAATGATCGCGCAGGGTTCAGAAAGCCCCACTCCAGAGCTATCTCGGACGATCAAACAAGCGTTTCATCGGCTTGATGGCAATTTGATTACTTTGTCAGTGCGTTCTTCTGCGTAATCAGTACAATCGCCGCATTTGCCCGACCGAGAATGGACGCAGTCCGCGTTGGGTGGCCACGAGAAATCCCATGCTCATCGGTAGTTATTCCTCCACCCTGGTTTTCATTTCGTTGTGCGTGGCGATTCTCGCTTCCTACACCGCGCTCGACCTCACCGGTCGCATTGCCACGGCCAAGGGCCGGGCGGTGCATTTCTGGACCGCCGGCGGTGCGTTTGCCATGGGCATCGGCGTCTGGTCGATGCATTTCATTGGCATGCTTGCCTTCAAACTGCCGATCGACCTTGGCTACGACATCATCCTGACCGCGCTCTCACTGTTGATTGCCGTGTTGTCCTGCGGATTCGCCTTTTGGCTGGTCAGCCAGCCGAAGCTGCCGGTTCTGCAACTGGCCTTTGGTGCGCTGATCATGGGCGCCGGGATCAGTGCCATGCATTACACCGGCATGGCGGCGATGCGCATGACCCCGGGAATCGACTACGACCCGACGCTGTTTGGCGCCTCGTTGCTGATTGCGGTCGGCGCCTCGGCCGCGGCGTTGTGGATCGCCTTTCGCCTGCGTCAGCACTCGCCTTCTGTGCGCCTGATTCGTGCCGGCGCTGCGATCATCATGGGCATCGCCATTGTCGGTATGCACTACACCGGCATGGCTGCCGCGCAATTTCCTGATGGCAGTTTCTGTGGTGCCACGCTCAACGGTTTGAAGGGCAACGGCCTCGACAGCCTGGTGTTGATCACCACATTGGCGGTGCTGTCGATTGCCTTGCTGACCTCGATTCTCGACGCACGGCTTGAAGCGCGCACCGCCGACCTGGCGCACTCATTGACCGTCGCCAACCGCGAACTCACGCAACTGGCCCTGCACGACACCCTGACCGGCCTGCCGAATCGCATGCTGCTCGACGACCGGATCAATCAGGCAATGAAAAAGGTCCAGGAGCAGGGCGGCTGTTTTGCGCTGATGTTCATCGATCTGGACGGCTTCAAGCCGGTCAACGACGCGTTCGGTCATCACATGGGCGATCAGTTGTTGCGCGAAGTGGGCGTGCGTCTGCGCGAAGACTTGCGCGGCCAGGACACCTTGGCGCGCATCGGTGGCGATGAATTCGTGCTGCTCGTGCGCCTGACCGAACCCAATGATGCGCTGGGTCTGGCGGCACGTCAGGTCGGCCTGATCGCACAATCGTTTCGTGTCGCCGAGCACGACTTGCAGATCTCTGCCAGCGTCGGTATCGCCCTATACCCGGGCAATGGCCAGACCGCGCAGGAACTGCTGATGAATGCCGACGCGGCGATGTATCACGCCAAGGGCGGCGGCAAGAACGGTTACAGCTTTTTCGATGCATCAATGAACAACAACGCGCGCAAGCAGTTGCAGTTGTTGCAGGACCTGCGCGCGGCACTGGAACACAGCCAGTTCAGCTTGCATTACCAACCCAAGTTCGACGCCGCCAATGGCCGCCCGGTCGGCGCCGAAGCGCTGTTGCGCTGGCAACACCCTATTCACGGCATGCTGATGCCGGACAAGTTCATCGACCTGGCCGAGAAGTCCGGTCTGATCATCCCGATCGGCGACTGGGTGCTCAACGAAGCTTGTCGCCAAATGCGCGAATGGTACGTGCTCGGTTACACCGATTGGCGCATCGCGGTGAACCTGTCGGCGCTGCAGTTCTGTCACACCGGGCTGGTGCTCAGCGTGGCCAAGGCATTGGCCACGCACCACTTGCCGGCCAACAGCCTGACCCTGGAAATCACCGAAACCACGGCCATGAGCGATGCCGATGCGAGCATGACGGTGTTGCAGGAGCTGTCAGACATGGGCGTCGATCTGTCGATCGATGACTTCGGCACCGGTTATTCCAGCCTGATGTACCTCAAGCGTCTGCCGGCCAACGAGCTGAAGATCGACCGCGGTTTCGTGCGCGATCTGGAACATGACAGCGACGATGCAGCGATTGTCTCGGCGATTGTCGCGTTGGGGCAGGCGCTCGGTTTGCGCATTGTCGCTGAAGGTGTTGAAACCGGTGTGCAACAGGCGTTTCTGACTGAACTGGGGTGTGATTCGTTGCAGGGTTATCTGCTGGGGCATCCGATGCCGGCGGATAAATTCATGGAGGATATTGCGCGGGGAGAGCCGTTAGCGGCGGTCTGACTTCGCATAGACCGAAGTCGGGTACATCTGTGGCGAGGGAGCTTGCTCCCGCTGGGTCGCGAAGCGATCCATCTTTCAAAGCAAGGGCCTGCTGCGCAGGCCAGCGGGAGCAAGCTCCCTCGCCACAAAGGCAATGCAACTTCGAAACTGCGCGAGTGCTCAAGCCTTTGACACAGCCCATGCAAAACCCGCCAATGGCGGTTATTCTTCCCCCCGACTGTTACGTGTGCATCAAGGGGAAAGGCCAGCATGGAAAAAGTCATTGTGATCACCGGTGGCGGGCGCGGAATTGGCGCCGCTACGGCGCTGTTGGCTGCCGAGCAAGGCTATCGGATCTGCATCAACTACCAGTCGGATGAACAAGCCGCGCAACACGTGCTGGAGCAAGTCCGCGCATTGGGCGCCCAGGCCATCGCCGTGCGTGCCGATGTCAGTATCGAGGACGAGGTGATCGCGCTGTTCCATCGGGTCGACACCGAGTTGGGCCGGGTCACCGCGCTGGTGAACAACGCTGGCACCGTCGGACACAAATCGCGAGTCGACGAAATGTCCGAATTCCGCATCCTCAAAATCATGAAAACCAACGTCCTGGCGCCGATCCTCTGCGCCAAGCACGCGATCCTGCGCATGTCGCCCAAGCACGGCGGGCAGGGCGGCAGTATCGTCAACGTGTCGTCGGTGGCCTCGCGTCTGGGTTCGCCGAACGAATACGTCGATTACGCCGCATCCAAAGGCGCGCTCGACACCTTCACCATCGGTTTGTCCAAGGAAGTGGCGGGCGAGGGGATTCGGGTCAACGCGGTGCGCCCGGGTTACATCTATACCGATTTCCATGCATTGAGCGGCGATCCGGATCGGGTCAGCAAGCTCGAGTCGGCGATTCCGATGGCCCGTGGCGGCCGGCCGGATGAGGTGGCGGAAGCGATTATCTGGTTGTTGTCGGATAAGGCTTCGTATGCGACCGGGACGTTTGTTGATTTGGGGGGCGGGCGTTAAGTCCAGCGACTTTCGCTGTCAGGTCGGCCCTCTTCGCGAGCAGGCTCGCTCCCACATTGGTTCTGTGTCGTGCACAAATCCAGTGTGGGAGCGAGCCTGCTCGCGAAGGTAATAGCCCAGACAACACAGGACTGTCAGAACGACCGCACAATCCGCCCCAACGTCTCCATGGCTTTTTCCGAGTCTTCAGTCCAAGGGCTGCCATAGTTCAGCCGAATGCAATTCCTGAAGCGCTGCGTCGGCGAGAAAATCGGCCCCGGTGCAATGCTGATCCCCTGCGCCAGTGCCATCTGAAACAACTTCAACGAATCCATTTGCGGTGGTAGTTCCAGCCACAAAAAGTAGCCGCCCGCCGGTTGGCTGACCCGCGTCTGCGCCGGGAAGTAGCGGGCAATCGCCGCGAGCATTGCGCTCTGCTGTTCTTCCAGGGCGTAGCGCAGTTTGCGCAGGTGCCGGTCATAACCACCGTGTTGCAGGTAGTCGGCAATCGCCGCTTGCGCGGGCATCGAGGCACACAGTGAGGTCATCAGTTTCAGTCGTTCGATCTTCTGCGCATAACGCCCGGCGGCGACCCAGCCGATGCGGTAGCCCGGGGCCAGGCTTTTGGCGAACGAGCCGCAGTGCATCACCAGCCCTTCAGTGTCGAACGCCTTGGCCGGCTTCGGCGCCTGTTGGCCGTAATAGAGTTCGGCGTAAACATCGTCTTCGATCAGCGGCACTTGATGGCGGCGCAGCAGTTCGACCAGTTCCTGCTTTTTTGCCTCGGGCATGGTTGCGCCCATCGGATTCTGGAAACTGGTCATGCACCAGCAGGCCTTGATCGGATGGCGTTCCAGGGTTTGCGCGAGCACGCCGAGGTCAATGCCGTCGCGCGGGTGCACTGGGATTTCCACGGCTTTCAGTTTCAGCCGTTCGAGCACTTGCAGGCTGGCGTAGAACGCCGGGGCTTCGATGGCCACCAGATCGCCCGGTTCAGTGACGGCTTGCAGGCACAGGTTCAGCGCTTCGAGCGCGCCGTTGGTGATCAGCAGCTCTTCCATCGGCAGCATCAGCCCGCCGACCATGTAGCGCAGGGCGATCTGCCGGCGCAGTTGCGGATTGCCCGGCGACATGTCGGTGACGACCATGCGCGGGTCCATCTCGCGGGCTGCGCTGGACAGCGAACGCGACAGGCGCTGCAACGGGAACAGGGTGGGGCTGGGGAACGCCGAACCGAATGGCACGGTGCTCGGGTCCTTGATCGAATCGAGGACCGAGAACACCAGTTCGCTGACGTCGACTTCGGTGGAATCGTTGACGTGGCTGCTGATTACCGGCTCGGAAAACGGGCTCGGTGCATGGGTGTTGACGAAGTAGCCGGAGCGCGGTCGGGCGCGGATCAGACCGCGGCGTTCGAGCAGGTAATAAGCCTGGAACACCGTGGACGGGCTGACGCCGTAGGTCTGGCTGGCGTAACGCACCGAAGGCACGCGCTGGCCGGGGCCAAGGACGCCGGAGCGGATCAGTTCAGCGATGTCGTCGGCGAATTTTTCGTAGCGTTTCATCGAGTACCTTGGTGCTGGTGTTTTTGAAGTGTGTCAGGAAGCAAGCCCTCACCCTGACCCTCTCCCAGAGGGAGAGGGAACTGATCGGGGGATGCTTGCGAACTACACCGACCTGAAAGTGGTTTGCGGAATCCATAATCGACTCGGTCTGTCAGGTCGATGTTTAGCGACAGACACCTCGGTCGGCTCCCTCAACCCCTGGGAGAGGGCTGGGGTGAGGGGCCGGATTCTAACGGCTCAATGATTCATCGGCGCAACAAACCTGCTCTTCGCCACGCTGTAAACCTCAGGCTCATCGCTGTCGGCAATCTTGAAACTCAAGGTCTGCGAGCTGCTGGCCGGGCGTTCCGTGGTCATCGCCACCGACACCGGCACATCGACAATCTCACCCGGGGCCAGGCTCAACCCGGTCTTGCCTTGCAACTGGAAGCCGTCGCCGTCGACCAGGCTCAGGTTGTAGTCCTGGCGCTGCTGGGTCTTGTTGATGACTTTGAGGGTGTAGATGTTCTCGATCTGTCCCAAACCGTTCTCGCGGAACAATCCGCGATCTTTGGTCACGTCCAGCGAGACCATTGGCCGTTCGACCAGCGCCAGTGCCAATGCGCCGATCATCGCCACCAGCACCACGGTGTAGCCGATCAGACGCGGGCGCAGCAGGTGGGTTTTGCCACCCTGCAGTTCGCGCTCGGAACTGTAGCGGATCAACCCGCGCGAGTAGTTCATTTTGTCCATGATCGAATCGCAGGCGTCGATGCACGCGGCGCAGCCGATGCATTCCATCTGCAAGCCGTCGCGGATGTCGATGCCGGTCGGGCAGACCTGCACGCACAACTGGCAATCGATGCAATCACCAAGGCCGGCTTCAAGCGGTTTCACGTCGCGTTTGCGCGGGCCACGGTTTTCGCCACGGGCGACGTCATAGGAAATCGCCAGGGTGTCCTTGTCAAACATCACGCTCTGGAACCGCGCATACGGGCACATGTGCATGCACACCGCTTCACGCAGCCAGCCGGCGTTGATGTAGGTGGCGGCCGTGAAGAACAGCACCCAGAACAGGCTGACGCCGCCGATTTGCAGGGTCAGCAGTTCTTCGGCCAGTGGCCGGATCGGCGTGAAGTATCCGACGAAGGTCAGGCCAGTCAGCACGCTGATCGCCAGCCACAGGGTGTGCTTGGCCGCGCGCCGCGCCAGTTTGTTCAGGCTCCACGGCGCGGCTTGCAGTTTGATGCGTTGGTTGCGCTCGCCTTCGGTGATCTTCTCGCACCACATGAAGATCCACGTCCACGAACTCTGCGGGCAGGTATAGCCGCACCAGACCCGGCCGGCGAACACGGTGATGGCGAACAGGCCGAACGCGGCGATGATCAATAGCGCAGAAAGCAGAATGAAATCCTGCGGCCAGAACGTCGCGCCGAAGATGTGGAATTTGCTTTCGGAAAGATCCCAGAGCACCGCCTGACGTCCGCCCCAGTTCAGCCACACGGTGCCGAAAAATAGCACGAACAGAAAACCCGCGCCGCTCATGCGCAGGGTACGGAACAGGCCGGTGAAGCTGCGGGTGTGGATCTGGTTGTCGCTGGACCTGGCCGTCGCCTTCATTGGGCGTGCGGGCACACTTTTAATAGTCGGGGATGCTTCTACGGTTCGGACGGGGATTTGTTCGCTCATGGTTATTCGCTCATCAGCCTCCATCAGGCCAGAGCACTATGAGCGTCGATCTGTTTGCATAACAGACTCAGGTATTTCAATAAAAAGCGGATCAGATGGGGTTTTGCGCAGCGCCTGCGACAACTTGAAGCAGCCCGCAGGCAAAGGCGCAAGCGCCTATATCAGGCGTTTGCGCGGGGTGTTGATCAAGGTCAGTCAAATCACCGAACCACTCTCGTCAGCCTTCAAATGCTTGCGACCGTCCTTGGCGCCTGCAACGGTCAATTCGTCGGCTTCTGCTTCGGTGATGTACACGCGCCGGCCGTCTATTTCCACAAACGACATGGCCTTGTCGCTGTCCGTGCGTACTTCCAGGGTGTCGCAAATGCGGATTTCTTCGCCATTCTCGACGGTGAAAAAACACACTTTTTGTTCGGGATTGGATTCTTCGACTCGAAGGGGCATGAGGGCAGTCCTTTTTTCAGGGGTGTCTGAAAGGTTAGGGCACAGGCTTCGCCGATCGTTCTGCGCAACTGATTAATGGTCGCCGCTGTCCATCGTCTATCGAGCCAATAACAAGGACTGCACGATGAACGCGTGGTGGCATGAAGTGTGGGAAACCCTGCAGGCGGAATTCGCCGACATTGGCGATGCTTCGCAATTGACGCGCATTACCGTGCGCCTGCTGATGGCAGCGGTACTGGGCGGCATTCTCGGATTCGAGCGCGAGCACAAGGGCAAGGCTGCCGGGGTCCGCACGCATATGTTGGTGGCGCTCGGGGCCGCACTGTTTGTGTTGGTGCCGCAGACGTCGGGGGCGGAGTCGGATGCGATGAGCCGTGTGCTGCAAGGCGTGATTGCCGGGATCGGCTTTCTCGGTGCCGGGACTATCCTGAAAAACAAGGAAGGCGATGAAGGTCATGTCAAAGGCCTGACCACGGCTGCCGGGTTGTGGATGACCGCGGCCATTGGTGTGGCGGCCGGGTTGGGCCGGGAAGCGACGGCGCTGCTCAGTACCTTTTTGGCGCTGGGGATTTTCAGCGTGATGCCGCGAATTGTACGGCTGTTCGAAAACGACGATGAAAAGAACAGACATCTGTAGCCAATGATTGCTAACCCCTGTAGGAGCTGCCGAAGGCTGCGAGCTTTTGACTTTGATTGTCTAAAACCAAGATCAAAAGATCGCAGCCTGCGGCAGCTCCTACATGAGCTACATCGGTGATCAAACGACAACGGGCGGCATCGTGCTCGGCGGTTCTTCTTTCGGCGGTGGCGTGGTGCCGGGCGGTTCCTGCTCGGGAATCGGCTGCGGCTCGGTCTCTGGCAGCGTTGGGTTGTCGATGTTCGGATCGGGCGTTTCGGCCGGGATCGGGATGTTCATCTGATGACCTCCGTGTGGCACATGGCGTGAGAAGTGCTTAAGTGGATTGACCACCGCGCACGCAATTCGATCCGCTTTTCTGACACGGCAATTTCATCTGAACTTTTCCCGGCGCTGGTCGCTCGGAACCTAAGTGAGTTCATTTCGGGGCAGGGGCTTCGTTGTGAATACTGATCCGGCACAAGAGCGTCCTTGGGGCGTTAAGGAGAGATGCTCAATGACTGCTGAAAGACCTTCTGAACTGAGCTACAACCCGCACATGCCGCTGTCGCAAGCGTTGCTGCTGCCGCGCATTGTCATCGAGAACACCATGCCGACCCTCGAGGGCGGGCAGTTCGCCGTGAAGTCGATTGCCGGCCGTGAGGTGGTGGTCACCAGCAAGGTATTTGCCGACGGTCACGACAAGCTCGCGGTACGCATCCGCTGGCGCGAGGAAGGCGAAGAGACCTGGCAAAGCGAGGTCATGGCCGATCAGGGCAACAATGGCTGGCAAGGCCAGTTCCGCCCTGAACATCAGGGGCGCTTCTTGTATTGCATCGAGGCGTGGATCGACCATTTCGCCAGTTTCCAATATGAACTGGAGAAAAAACACAGCGCCGCCGTACCGGTGTCGCTGGAGCTGCAGGAAGGCCGGACCATGGTGCAGCAGGCCGCCGAACGCAGCGAAGGTCAGCTCAGCGAACAGCTTGCTGCCTTGCACCACGAATTGTCCGGGCTGCTCGAAACCGAGCAGGTCGCGCTGTTCCTGCACTCGCGCAGTGCGCAGTTGATGGCTGAGGCCGATCATCGCGCCTACCTGAGCGTCAGTCCTGAATTCCCGGTGGACGTCGAACGCGAACTGGCCGAGTTTGCCAGTTGGTACGAACTGTTTCCGCGCTCGATCACCGACGATCCCCGCCGTCACGGCACCTTTAATGACGTGCATGCGCGTTTGCCGATGATTCAGGACATGGGCTTCGACGTCCTCTATTTCACGCCGATCCACCCGATTGGCCGCGCCCATCGCAAGGGGCGCAACAATTCCCTGACTGCCGGTCCCGATGATCCGGGCAGCCCTTATGCCATCGGCAGTGAAGAGGGCGGCCACGAGGCCATTCACTCGCAACTCGGCACCCGCGAGGACTTCCGCCGATTGGTGGCCGCCGCGGCCGATCACGGTCTGGAGATCGCTCTGGACTTCGCCATTCAGTGTTCCCAGGATCACCCGTGGCTCAAACAGCATCCGGGCTGGTTCAACTGGCGCCCCGACGGCACGATCAAATATGCGGAGAACCCGCCGAAGAAATATCAGGACATCGTCAACGTCGACTTTTATGCGCCGGACGCGATTCCGAGCCTGTGGGTCGAGTTGCGCGACATCATCATTGGCTGGGTCGAGGAGGGCGTGAAGATCTTTCGCGTCGACAATCCGCACACCAAACCGCTGCCGTTCTGGCAATGGCTGATCGCCGATGTGCGGGCGCTGTACCCGGAAGTGATCTTCCTCGCCGAAGCCTTCACCACGCCGGCGATGATGGCGCGGCTGGGCAAGGTCGGTTACACCCAGAGCTACACCTATTTCACCTGGCGCAACAGCAAGACTGAGCTGGCAACGTATTTCACTGAGCTGAATGAGTCGCCGTGGCGTGAATGCTACCGGCCGAACTTCTTCGTCAACACCCCGGACATTAACCCCGCGTTTCTCCATGAATCCGGACGCTCGGGATTTCTGATCCGTGCAGCGCTGGCGACCATGGGCTCGGGCCTGTGGGGCATGTATTCCGGGTTTGAACTGTGCGAGTCGGCGCCGGTGCCGGGCAAAGAGGAATACCTCGACTCGGAGAAGTACGAGATCCGCGTCCGCGACTTCACCGCGCCAGGCAACATCATCGCCGAGATCGCTCAACTCAACCGCATCCGCCGGCAGAACCCGGCGCTGCACACGCATCTGGGCCTGAAGGTCTACAACGCCTGGAACGACAATATTCTGTATTTCGGCAAGCGCAGCTTCGACGGCAGCAACTTCATTCTGGTCGCGGTCAGCCTTGATCCGCACAACGTGCAGGAGGCGAATTTCGAGCTGCCGCTGTGGGAAATGGACCTGCCCGACGATGCGACCACCCACGGCGAAGATTTGATGAACGGGCATCGCTGGGACTGGCACGGCAAGTACCAGTTCATGCGCCTGGACCCGGCGTATCAGCCGTTTGGCATCTGGCGAATAACCACCCCGTAAGACACACACCGACCTGTGGCGAGGGAGCTTGCTCCCGCCCGGCTGCGCAGCAGTCGCAAAACCGGCAGACACGGTGCATCTGAATAAATGCAATGGGGCTGCTTCGCAACCCAGCGGGAGCAAGCTCCCTCGCCACAGGCGTTCTGCTGTGGCTTCCAGAATTGAACAGGAGTTTCACATGGCGAAGAAACCCAAGGCAGCCACCTTTATCAAAGACCCGCTCTGGTACAAGGACGCGGTGATCTATCAAGTTCACGTCAAATCGTTTTTCGACTCCAACAATGACGGGATCGGCGACTTTCCCGGCCTGATCGCCAAACTCGATTACATCGCCGACCTCGGCGTCAACACCATCTGGCTGTTGCCGTTCTACCCCTCGCCGCGCCGCGATGACGGCTACGACATTGCCGAATACCGAGGCGTACACAGCGATTACGGGACCATGGCCGACGCCAAGCGTTTTATCGCCGAAGCGCACAAACGCGGTTTGCGGGTGATCACCGAGTTGGTCATCAATCACACCTCTGACCAGCACCCGTGGTTCCAGCGTGCGCGCAAGGCCAAACCCGGCTCGGCGGCGCGGGACTTTTACGTGTGGTCGGATGACGATCAGAAATACGACGGCACGCGGATCATTTTTCTCGACACGGAAAAATCCAACTGGACCTGGGACCCGGTTGCCGGTCAGTACTTCTGGCACCGTTTCTATTCGCACCAGCCGGACCTGAACTTCGACAATCCGCAAGTCATGAAAGCCGTGTTGTCGGTGATGCGCTACTGGCTGGACATGGGCATCGATGGCCTGCGTCTCGACGCGATCCCGTACCTGATCGAGCGCGACGGCACCAACAACGAAAACCTTCCGGAAACCCACGACGTCCTCAAGCAGATCCGCGCCGAGATCGACGCCAATTATCCCGACCGTATGCTACTCGCCGAGGCCAACCAATGGCCCGAAGACACGCAGCTGTATTTCGGCGACACCGATGCGGCGGGTCTCAATGGCGACGAATGTCACATGGCCTTCCACTTCCCGCTGATGCCGCGCATGTACATGGCCCTGGCTCAGGAAGATCGCTTCCCGATCACCGATATTTTGCGCCAGACCCCGGAAATTCCCGCCAATTGCCAGTGGGCGATTTTCCTGCGCAACCACGATGAACTGACCCTGGAAATGGTCACCGATAAAGAACGTGACTATTTGTGGAATTACTACGCCGCTGACCGTCGCGCACGGATCAACCTCGGCATCCGTCGGCGTCTGGCGCCGTTGATGGAGCGCGATCGCCGCCGCATCGAATTGCTCAACAGCCTGCTGCTGTCGATGCCTGGCACGCCGACCCTGTATTACGGCGACGAGATCGGCATGGGCGACAACATCTACCTCGGCGACCGCGACGGTGTGCGTACGCCGATGCAGTGGTCGATCGACCGCAACGGCGGCTTCTCCCGCGCCGATCCGGCCAGTCTGGTGCTGCCGCCGATCATGGACCCGCAATACGGCTATCTGTCGGTCAACGTCGAAACCCAGTCTGGCGATCCGCATTCGCTGCTCAACTGGACCCGACGCTTGCTCGCTGTGCGCAAGCAGTCCAAGGCGTTCGGTCGTGGCACCTTGAAGATGCTGTCGCCGAACAACCGCCGCGTACTGGCCTACACCCGTGAATTCACCGATGCCGATGGCAAACACGAAATCATTCTGTGCGTGGCCAACGTCTCGCGCAGTGCGCAAGCGGTGGAGCTGGACCTGTCGGCCTATGTGGGCATGGTGCCGGTGGAGATGCTCGGCGGTAACGCCTTCCCGCCGATCGGTCAGTTGAATTTCCTTCTGACCCTGGCGCCGTACGGTTTCTACTGGTTCGCCCTGGCGGCGGAAAACCAGATGCCGAGCTGGCACGTGGAACCGGCGCAAAGCCTGCCGGACTTCACCACGCTGGTGCTGAAAAAACGCATGGAAGAACTGCTCGAAGCGCCGTCGCGCACGACGCTTGAACAAAGCATCCTGCCGAGCTGGCTGCAGAACCGGCGCTGGTTCGCCGGCAAGGACGCGGCCATCGACAAAGTGCATCTGGCTTATGGCGTGCGCTTCGGCGATGCGCAGCATCCGGTGCTGCTCAGCGAAATCGAAGTCACCAGCGGCGGGCAGACCAGTCGCTATCAACTGCCGTTCGGCTTTATTTCTGAAGATCAGGTCGGCCCGGCGCTGCCGCAGCAATTGGCCTTGTCCCGTGTACGCCGAGTGCGACAGGTCGGCTTGATCACTGACGCGTTCAGCCTTGAAACGTTTATTCGTGCGGTGCTGCAAGGCATGCAGAACAACACCGTGCTGGAGTCGAGCGAAGGTGAAATCCGCTTTGCACCGACGCCGCATCTGGAAAAGCTCGGCCTCGGTGCCGAGTCAGAAGTGCGTTATCTGTCCGCCGAGCAATCCAACAGTTCGGTGGTGATCGGCAACAGCCTGGTGCTCAAGCTGATACGTAAAGTCGCTTCTGGCGTACACCCGGAACTGGAGATGAGCGCTTACCTGACCGAGGCCGGATTTGCCAATATCTCTCCGCTGCTCGGCTCGGTGATTCGCCGCGATGCGCAGGGCGAAGACAACCTGCTGATGATCGCCCAAGGCTATCTGAGCAATCAGGGCGACGCTTGGGAGTGGACGCAGAACAACCTCGAACGGGCGCTGCGCGATGAGCTGGCCGATGCCATTTCCGAACAGGAACAGCATTACAACGCCCTCGGTGAGCTGAGGGATTTTGCCGGCATGCTCGGTCAGCGTCTGGGCGAGATGCACGAGGTGCTCGCCGCGCCCACCGACAATGCGGACTTCGCCCCGCAGGTGTCGACGGCCAAGGACATGCAGGCCACCGGCAAGGATGTTGTGGCGCAGGTCGAGCACGCGTTGAAGCTGCTCAAGCAGCATCAAGGCGAACTCAGTGCGGAGGATCAGAAACTGGTCAAACGCCTGATCGACGAGAAGAAAACCATCCTCGCGCACGTGCAGGATCTGGCGAAAAAAGCCGTCGGCGGTTTGCGCATTCGCGTCCACGGCGATCTGCATTTGGGCCAGGTGCTGGTGATCAAGGGCGATGCCTATCTGATCGACTTCGAGGGTGAACCGGCGCGGCCATTGGCCGAGCGTCGTGGCAAACACAGTCCGTACAAGGATGTCAGCGGCGTGCTGCGATCCTTCGATTACGCGGCGGCGATGACCATCAACGTGCACAACGTTGACCACAGCGGCGAGTCTGAAACGGCGCGGCGTCTGGTGGCCGAGCGTTATCTGCGCGAGGCCCGCGAGGCATTTGTTCAGGCATATCGCCGTGCGGCAGCTAGTCTTGATCATGCCTGGCAAGATCCTGAAGGTGCCGACGCCGCGCTGGCGTTGTTCGGCCTGGAGAAGGCGGCCTATGAAGTGGCCTATGAAGCCGAAAATCGCCCCACGTGGCTGCCCGTGCCGTTGCACGGTTTATATGGGTTATTGACGGGGCTTAAACCCTTTTCCGATCTTGGTGGAGAGTAGTCATGAGTTTCTCGAACAAGGAACAGGGTGCGGTTAAAGAGGCGTTGCTACCGGCGGCGAAGGACATCGACGCGCTGGTGCGGGCGGAACATCCAGACCCGTTTTCCATTCTTGGCCCGCACGGCGATGGTGGCGGCGGGCAATTTATCCGCGCCTATCTGCCCGGCGCGTTGAGCGTCGTGGTTCTGGACAAGGAGTCCGGCGAAGAACGTGGTTCATTGGAGCAGACTGAAACGCCGGGGCTGTTTGTCGGTCACTTCGACGACGCGCGGCCTTATCTGTTGCGCACGCGATGGGCCGGTGGCGAGCAGGTGGCTGAAGATCCTTACAGCTTCGGTCAATTGCTCGGTGAGATGGATTTGTATCTGTTCGCCGAGGGCAATCATCGCGACCTCAGTGCCTGCCTCGGCGCGCAACTGAAAACCGTCGATGGTGTCGACGGCGTGCGCTTCGCCGTGTGGGCGCCGAATGCCCGGCGCGTGTCGGTGGTCGGCGATTTCAACGTCTGGGACGGGCGCCGCCATCCCATGCGCCTGCGTCATCCGTCCGGGGTCTGGGAGTTGTTCATTCCACGGCTGCAAGCGGGCGAGTTGTACAAATATGAAATTCTCGGTGCCCACGGCATTCTGCCGCTCAAGGCCGACCCGATGGCGCTGGCCACCAGCCTGCCGCCGGACACCGCGTCGAAAGTCGCGGAGCCCCTGCAAATCGACTGGCAGGATCAGGACTGGATGAGCAGCCGCCGTGACCGCCAGAAGCATTCGGCACCTCTGTCTATCTACGAACTGCACGCTGGCTCGTGGCAATGCGAACTGGATGATCTCGGCGAAGTCGCTCGTCAATACACCTGGCCAGAACTGGCCGAGCGACTGATTCCGTACGTCAAGGAACTGGGGTTCACCCACATCGAACTGATGCCGATCATGGAACACCCGTTTGGTGGCTCCTGGGGTTATCAGTTGCTGTCGCAGTTTGCGCCGAGTGCGCGGTATGGCTCGCCGGCGCAGTTTGCCGAATTCGTCGACGCCTGCCACCGGGCCGAGATCGGTGTGATTCTCGACTGGGTGCCGGCGCATTTCCCGACCGATACTCACGGTCTCGCCCAGTTCGACGGCACGGCGCTGTACGAATACGGCAACCCGCTGGAAGGTTTCCATCAGGATTGGGACACACTGATCTACAACCTCGGTCGTACCGAAGTGCACGGCTACATGCTGGCTTCTGGGCTGCACTGGTTGAAGCATTTCCACGTTGATGGCTTGCGGGTCGATGCAGTGGCTTCGATGTTGTATCGAGACTATTCGCGCAAGGCTGGCGAATGGGTGCCGAACCGCCATGGCGGCCGGGAAAATCTCGAGGCCATCGACTTCCTCCGTCATTTGAACGATGTGGTTGAACTGGAAGCGCCGGGAGCGCTGGTGATCGCCGAAGAATCCACGGCGTGGCCCGGTGTCAGCCAAAGTACGCAGCAGGGCGGTCTGGGTTTCGCTTACAAATGGAACATGGGCTGGATGCACGATTCGCTGCATTACATTCAGCAGGATCCGGTGTACCGCGCGCACCATCACAACGAGTTGAGTTTTGGTCTGGTGTACGCCTGGTCCGAGCGCTTTATCCTGCCGATTTCCCACGATGAAGTGGTGCACGGCAAGCATTCGCTGATCGACAAGATGCCCGGCGATCGTTGGCAGAAATTCGCCAACCTGCGCGCTTATCTGAGTTTCATGTGGACGCATCCGGGCAAGAAGCTGTTGTTCATGGGCTGCGAGTTTGGCCAGTGGCGCGAGTGGAATCACGATCAACAACTGGACTGGTATCTGCTGCAGTATTCCGAGCATAAAGGCGTGCAGAAACTGGTTGGTGACCTCAATCGGCTGTATCGCGAGGAGCCGGCGCTGCACGATCAGGACGACGCGCCGCAGGGTTTCCAGTGGTTGATCGGCGACGATGCAATCAACAGTGTTTATGCCTGGTTGCGTTGGAGCAAGGAGGGTAAGCCGGTGCTGGTGGTGGCCAACTTCACGCCGGTGCCGCGTCAGGCTTATCGCGTCGGTGTGCCGTTTGCCGGGCGCTGGAGCGAATTGCTCAACAGCGATGCCGACACCTATGCCGGTTCCAATTACGGCAATGGCGGCGGGGCGTTTACCGAGGAAGTGCCGAGCCATGGCCAGTCGTTGTCGCTGGAGCTGAACCTGCCGCCGTTGGCGGTGTTGATCCTCAAACCGGAGGGTTGATCCGAGACCGCGTCGCTGCCTTCGCGAGCAGGCTCGCTCCCACATTGGAATGTATTTCCCCTGTGGGAGCGAGCCTGCTCGCGAAGGCGCCAGTTCAGGCACCTTCAAAATCCGGCCCATCGCTCACCAGCGCATCCGCACCCCAAGGCTGCCAATCAACCCGTTCAAATCATTGTCATCGACATCACTGCTGTAATCGGCACTGACATACAGGCTCACCGCCGGCGTCACCCGCGCCACCAGTCCCAGGCCCAACTCAACGGTGGAGGACTTGCGGCTGCTGCTGATCTTGTCGACCTGATCCAGCGTCACCGTGTTGCCGGTGTAAACGGTGTGCCAGAGGTTGGTGCGCACATAGGGTTCGACCGGCAGGCCATTCAAATCGTAACTGCCTTTCAAACGTGCACCGACGCGGCCGCTCCAGGCAGTCAGATCGGTGGAGGATGCATTGCCCGAGCCGGCGTATGGTGTGTCGAGGCTGATGCGTTGATTGATCAATTGCGCCTGCGGTTCGACCACCCAGTTCTCGCTCAAGCCAATCGGGAAACCACCTTCCACCGAGAAGGTCATCGCGCTGCCTTCGGTGGCTTGACGCGCACCTTGTTCGTTACGACTGAAACCGCTGACCCGGCCACCGCTGGCCGACAGGTCAACGTGCCAGCCTTGCGCACCGGTGAGGCTGTAGTAGGCGCCGAGGCTCTGACCTTGCAAATTGAGGGTGTCACTGTTCGGGTCGGCCAAAGCGCGACTGGTGAGCACGCCATTGCCATTGGCCTGAATCTGGTTAAGCCCGCCGATCAGGCCGAGGGTCTGGGTGTGGCTGCCACTTTGCACGGTCAGCACAGCCGGGCCTTTGAAGTCGCCGCTGCCGGGTGTTGCGAAGCCTGAAGAGAGCACATCGGTTTGCGCTTGCCGGGCACTGCGGCCGTAGAGCTGATCCCATGCACCGGGTGCGAGGTCTTCGGTAATCAGGTTGGCGCCTTGCAAGTCTGGCCGTGGGCTGAGTCGTTGCGGGCCGGGGGTAATGACCGTTGTTGGTAACGTCAGGATTGGCACGTCCGCGCGATACCACGGGGTGGTTTCATCCGCCGCAGGACCGGCCTGCGCCTCCATGGATGAGCACAGCAAGATAGAACTCGACACTGTGCAGAAAGTGATTTTGATCTCGTGTGGGGTGATGGAAATTTTCATGGAGGTCTACCTTGCAGGCGCATGCGGCATCTCGATGTGGCGTCTCTCCTACCCCGAACGAGGGGCGACCGAATGGAGCGGGGCGAACCGTGGCCGCTCGATTTCGCGAGTGTCCGAAGGTTCGTCCCGGTAGTGATTCCGGGGGTAGTAAGGTAGAGATAAGAAGAGTCGTGCCCGCCCGTCAAGAAATTGAACGATGAGCGGTAGCAGTAAAACAGGATCTGCAAGCGTTTGTTTTTCTGCACATAACTAAGTGTTTGTTTGCATGGAAAAACGCAGTGAAAGCCCCGGCTTAGAGGGTTTCAGTTACCGACAGAAGGTCTTCCGGCACTGAAAGGGCACAAGGGGTTTGAATCTGCCGCATAGGGTATTGCTGTCATTAATGCGGCTACAGATGCACTTCTACCGCCAGCGGCAGGTGATCGGACAGATGCGTCCACGGCTTGTTGCCGAGGATTTGCGGGTCATGACTGCTGGCGTTGCGCAGGTAGATCCGGTCCAGTCGCAGCAACGGAAAGCGAGCCGGATAAGTCTTGGCCGGGCGCCCGTGATGTCGCTCGAAGGCTTCGTGCAGATAATCGCGGCGGGCGAGGGCAGCATTGCCCTGCAGTTGCCAGTCGTTGAAGTCGCCGGCGATGATCACCGGCGCATCGTCGGGTAGGGATTCAAGCAACTGACAGAGCAACTGCAACTGCAATTGCCGATGGCTTTCCAACAGACTGAGGTGCACGCAGATCGCATGGACTTCGGCGTGCCCCGGCACATCGAGTACGCAGTGCAACAGGCCACGACGTTCGGGGCCGGTGATCGACACATCGAGGTTGCGGTATTCACGGATCGGGTACTTGGACAGCAGCGCATTGCCGTGATGGCCGTCAGGGTAAACGGCGTTGCGCCCGTAGGCAAAATCACTCCACATGCTGTCGGCGAGAAATTCGTATTGCGAGGTTTGTGGCCATTCGTTGTAGCGGTTCGAATGCCGTTCGTGTTCACCCACCACTTCTTGCAGAAACACCAGGTCAGCCGCGGTGCTGCGCACTGCTTCGCGCAACTCCGGCAGGATGAATCGCCGATTGAGCGCGGTGAAGCCTTTGTGAGTGTTGACCGTCAACACCCTGAGACGATGAATGACGGGCGCGTCGACAACATGACGCTTGGGATCGCTGGACACGTTCACTCCTCTGGATTGCGGGCCGCTTATTCATGCGACTGATGGGGAGGGGTGGCAGTTCCTTGCAAATCATTGGTGATGACAACCCAATTCCTGTGGGAGCGAGCCTGCTCGCGAAGGCGTCGGCAAATCCAATACATCAGTTGCTAGAACCACCGCTTTCGCGAGCAGGCTCGCTCCCACCCTAAACGGCGTCAGACAAACACGATTTCATAGGGCAGGCGCATTCTTTCGAGAAGCACTGGCGGCAGCATCGGTGCAATCCCAATCGCCGGCTCGCCCTTGAGCTGGCTGGCGTATGCATGGGTAGCGTGGCTCTTGCGCGCGACGGTCCAGGTGTCGAGGCGCAGTTTGCGCGCACGTTCCCAAGGGATCAGCTGCTGGTCGCGCTCGGGCCAGTGCCAGGCCCAGACCGGTACGTCGTGGAAGGTTGCCCCGGCTTGTTCCGCCGCCTGGGCACTGGCCCGACCTACCGCTTCATGGTCGTCGTTGCCATCGCCGCGCCAGGTGCTGAACACCACGTCACCGGGGCGCAGGTAGCGGCTGATGAATTCGGTTACCTGGTCCTGCTGATCGCACAGGGCGCTGTCCGTGAAGCCACCGCGCACCCATTTCAGGCTGTGCATCGGCAGGCCGAGACGGCGCAGGGCTTCGACGCTTTCCTGCGGGCGGAACACGCTCAGGCGTTTTTCCGACCACTGCCGCGAACCTGGATGGCTGGCGCTGCCATCGGTGATCGAGAGCAACTGCAGCGGATGACCGAGACTGGAGAGCAATTGCAGCAGGCCACCACAGGTGACCACTTCATCGCCCGGATGCGGTGCGATGATCACGGCGCGGGCGCCGGCGGGGACCAGGCTCAAGGTATTGATGACGGGAATGTTGTCCAGTTGCGCAGCGCTATTCCAGATTTGCGCCGGCAGACTGTTGTCACTGAGTGATAACGGTTTCATGGTGTGACGTCCTTGTGTTGTTTCGCCCTCAGTCGTGCATTTGGCGGTGATTGCCAGACACCAGCGACCCGTGAAGGCTGGTTGATTGCCCCGCGACGCTCCGAACCCTGGATTGCCGCGCAGCAGAGTATTGCTCATGAAGCGAAGTTCGTCGCGTCACAGATCAATCTGATCCGCTTTTTTTTGCTCCATCTGTGCCAGATTTCGCAGATAGTCACCAAAGCCACCGCGCGCACGGCTGTCGAACCGCGCGCTGGTGAGCACTTGCGGGCGATGGCTCCAGGCGATGTTGGCGCCATCCAGTTCCAGCTCCCGCACCAATTGCACATCTTCGTCGCAGGCCAGCGGTTTAAAGCCTCCGGCCCAGCGATAGGCGTCGGCGCTGATGCCCAGATTGGCGCCGTGGATATGCCGGTGGCCATCGCAGGCACGGTAATGCCGGTGATAGTGGATTTGCGCCGCTTCATCGAACGACTCGTGCCAGCGTTCGACCGTGACGGTACCGCATACCGCGTCCGCGCCCAACCCCAGTTGCGCCACCAGCCAGTCGTCGGCCACGCGACTGTCGGCGTCCGAACAGGAGATCCAGCGCGCTCCGCGTTCCAGCAACAGCTGTGCGCCGGCTGCCCTGGCCTGACCGACGTTGCGCGCGTCGACGTGCAGGCTCAGCACCGGATAGCGACTGACAATCTGCGCCGAGCGGTCGGTGCAGCTGTCGAGCACCACCAATACTTCAACCTTTTCGCCGGCCAGCAAACCGTGGCGGCTGGCGCGCATGGCCGCGCTCAGGCAATCGTCGAGCAAGTCTTCCTCGTTGTGTGCCGGGATCAGAATGCCGATCATCGCAAGCCCTCCAGTGCCGCCACGGAGCGCGGTTCGCGGCTCCACACCTCAAGGATGAAGTCCGCTTCCTGATGCAGAACCAGCCGTGGCAGATGCAGTTTTTCGTGAATCAGGTCGTGAACCTGCCGCGCATTCAGCGGACAGCGGTCGATGGGCGGACGCCAGTGACAGGCCAGGAATTGGCCGTCGGCAGTCAGGCAATCACTGGCCCGACGGATCACTTCTGTCAGATCCTTGCTATCCAGGTAGTAGCCGATCTCGCTAAATACGATCAGGTCGAATTTTTCCTCCGGCCAGTCGCCGGGAAGACGGTTTTGCCGCACTTCGGCGTGATCGAACAGGCTCAATCGAGTGCGCGCCAGAGTCACTGCCGCACTGGCCGTGTCACAGCACAACAAGCGGTCGCAACGAGCGGCCAGTTCGGCGCTCAACTCGCCGTTGGCGCAACCCGGTTCGAAGATCGCCCGGTAGTGCGGACGTGGCAGGGCGGCGAGGGTGATCGCGCGTTTGCGCTGCTCGTACCAACGCTCGCGGAACGCCCACGGGTCATCGTTGCCAGCAAACAGGCCATCGAAGTAGCGATCCTCGACACTCATAGAAACACCACTTCGAAAGGCTGCAGGAGGCGATCGAGCACATACGGCGCGAGCACCGGACCAAGTCCCGCGTCAGGATCGCCCTCCAGTTGACTGGCGAACGCGTGCACCGCGTGGCGCTTGCGTGCGACTTGCGCCGGCGTCAGAAGAATCTTGCGCGCTCGTTGCCACGGGACGAAGGCGTCTTCCGGGGTTGCCCAGTGCCAGGTCCACACCGGCAGTTCATGGCACGTCGCACCGACGCGACGGGCAGCCTCGGCACTGGCGCGGCCGACGGCCTCGTGGTCGCAATGACCGTCCTCGCTCCAGGTGGTAAAGAGCACATCATCGGGACGCAGATGACGTTCGAGGAAATCCACCAGCTCAGCTTCCTGAGCCGCGACCTGAGTGTCAGTGAAGCCGCCGCGCAGCCACTTCACCCGATGCATCGGCAAACCGAGGCGGCGCAGCGCTTCGGCCGACTCCTGCGGGCGCACCACGCTCAGACGTTCCACCGGCCAACGACTGGAACCCGGATGACTGGCGCTGCCGTCGGTGACCGAAATCAGTTGCAAAGGCCGGCCGGCCTCGGCGAGCAATTGCAGCAAGCCGCCACAACCGAGCACTTCGTCGTCCGGGTGCGGCGCGACAATCACCGCCCGCGCGCCCGGTGGCACCACGCTGAGAATATCGATGCTGTCCAGTTCCGCCAGATGCCGCGAAGCCTGCCACTGATGCAGGCTCGTGCCCTGGCCGACAATCGGATTGGTTTTCATAAGGCCCATGCCTCCGCTGAGTGTCCGGCGACCAATTGCCCGAGCGCCGCCAGATCCCGTTCGGCATGGCTCTGGCGCAGGAATACCGGCAGATCAGCGCTGAGCCGGGCAAAGTGGCGGTCCTTGCAAAACGGCCCGGCGCCGAGGGCGCGACCAGCCTCACGCATCACCTGCTCGGCAGACTGCTCGACCACCGCACGGGCACGACGGGCGAGCAATTCGGCGTTGTCCTCAGGATGGGCATCGATGTGCAAGGCGCTGAAACGCAACACATCCGCCGCTGCCTGCAAGGCGCTGTCGACCGCGCCGAGATGGGCGAGGGCGTGCGGTTCCGGGCGTTGCTCACACTGGTTGCGCAACGCGTCGGCGATTTGCCGCGCGGCGCCGTACCAGCACGCGGCAATACCGATCCCGCCCTGCCAGAAACCCGGGCGTTGCAAGTAGTCGCCGGGGTTGCCGATGGCTTGTGCTTCGGCGCCGTCGAACAACACCTCGACGCTGCCAGTGGCAGCCATGCCCACCGCTTGCCAGCCTTGCTCGGTGACGGTCACGCCCGGTTGGTCGAGGGCGACGGCGACCAGTTGTTGCTGATCATCAGCATCCCACGCGGTGAGCAAGGCATGGCTGAGCACAGCGGCCCCGGAGCACCACGCTTTGCGACCCTGCAGCGCGACCATGTGCCCGGCCGGGGTGACGTTGACCCGTGCTTGCGGAGGCTCCGCTGCCCACATGCCCCAAGTGCTGCCCGGGGTTGGCGAGCCGCCCAGTTGCTCGATGATCGCCAGCGCGTCGGTATGACCTTCGAACAATTTGCACAAACCCAGGTCATGCCCGCCGACCTCGGCCAGCCGCTGAAAGCGTTCCAGCGTGTGGCCGCTGCCCGGCAACGGCAACCGATCCAGCCCGGCCTCGACCAGCGCCCGCAGGCAATCGCCGAGGGCTACGGTGTGCGGATAATCCGCTGGACGCCGGGTCAGATAACGGTGCAGATCCATATCAGTCTTCTTCTTCACGTTGCAGTTCGAACAGCAGCAGCGAGCGTCCGGTGACCGAGTATTCGTGGCCGAAATCGAAGCGCTCCTGACCGCGGATCGACGGCTGATTGGTGTCGATCATGCAGGTCCAGAAACTGCCTTCCGGTACTTCCGGCAAGGTGAAATTGACGATGTCGTGATGGGCGTTGACCACCAGCAGCAGCGTCGCATCCGCACCTTTGCGGCGAATCCCGGTTTCCTGCGCGCGGCCGTCGAGCAACATGCCCAGGCAGCGGTTGTGCGCATCGTGCCAATGCTCGGTGGTCATCTCGGTGGCGTCGGGTGCCAGCCAGGTGACGTCCTTGACGCCGATGTCCTCGTTGTACTCGCCAACCAGGAAACGACCGCGACGCAGGATCGGGTAAGCCAGGCGCAGCTTGATCAGGCGTTTGACGAATTTCAGCAACGCCTTGCCGTCCTCGCTCAGGTCCCAGTTGACCCAACCGATCTCGCTGTCCTGGCAATAGGCGTTGTTGTTGCCGTCCTGGGTGCGGGCGAATTCATCACCAGCGACGATCATCGGCGTGCCTTGAGCGAGCAGCAGGGTGGCGAAGAAATTGCGCATCTGCCGATGACGCAGGGCGTTGATTTCGGGATCGTCGGTCGGGCCTTCGACGCCGTGGTTCCATGACAGGTTGTTGTTACTGCCGTCCTGATTGTTCTCGTCGTTGGCTTCGTTGTGCTTGTCGTTGTACGACACCAGATCGTTGAGGGTGAAACCGTCGTGGGCGGTGATGAAGTTAACCGAGGAGTACGGGCGCCGCCCGCGCTGGTTGAACATTTCGCCGGACGCAGTCATGCGGCTGGCGAAATCGGCAACCTGGCCGTCGTCGCCTTTCCAGAACGCGCGCACGGTGTCGCGAAACTTGTCGTTCCACTCGACCCAACCCGGCGGGAAGTTGCCCACCTGATAGCCGCCGGGGCCGCAGTCCCACGGTTCAGCGATCATTTTCACCTGACGCAGCACCGGGTCCTGGCGGCAGGCGACAAGGAAGCTGTGACGCTCGTCGAAACCGTCGTGATAGCGACCGAGAATGGTCGCCAGGTCGAAACGGAAACCGTCGACATGCATCTCGCTGGCCCAGTAGCGCAACGAGTCGGTGACCATTTGCAGCACGCACGGGTGGCTCAGGTCGAGGGTGTTGCCGGTGCCGGAATCGTTGATGTAGTAGCGCTTGTCGTCGGGCATCAAGCGGTAATACGAGGCGTTGTCGATGCCGCGCATCGACAGGGTCGGGCCTTGCTCGTTGCCCTCGGCGGTGTGGTTGTAGACCACGTCGAGGATCACTTCGAGGTTGGCTTCGTGCAGGTGCGCGACCATCTCCTTGAATTCAGCAATCTTGCCGCTGGCGAGATAGCGCGGGTCCGGGGCGAAAAACGCGATGCTGTTGTAACCCCAGTAGTTGGTCATGCCTTTGTGCAGCAGATGCTGGTCGTTGACGAAGGCATGGATCGGCAGCAACTCGACGGTGGACACACCGAGCTTGCGGATGTGTTCGAGGACATCGTCGACCATCAGCCCGGCAAAGGTGCCGCGTACGTTCTCCGGCACCGAAGGATGACGCATGCTGATGCCGCGCACGTGGGTTTCATAAATGATGGTCTTGTCCCACGGTACGCTGACACGGTGGTCATTGCCCCAGGTGTGCGCCGGGTCGATGACTTTGCACTTGGGCACAAACGGCGCGCTGTCGCGCTCGTCGAAACTGAGGTCAGCGTCAGGGTGGCCGATGGTGTAGCCGAACAGCGCTTCCGACCATTTCAGTTGGCCGACCAATTGCTTGGCGTACGGGTCGATGAGCAATTTGTTGTGGTTGAAGCGGTGACCGTTGGCCGGGTCGTACGGGCCGTAAACGCGGTAACCGTAGATCAGCCCCGGGTGCGCGTCGGGCAGGTAGCCATGGTAGATCTCATCGGTGTATTCCGGCAGTTCGATGCGTTCGAGTTCGACTTCGCCGGCATCGTCGAAGATGCACAGTTCGACCTTGGTGGCGTTGGCGGAGAACAGGGCAAAGTTCACCCCCAGGCCATCCCAGGTCGCGCCAAGCGGGAAGGGCAGGCCTTCACGGATTCTCGACGGCTCGGCGTGCGCGGTGGGTTCGGCTTTCGTTGGACGGGACATGATTGCTCCTGCAAAAAAACGGGATGATTCGGTTGACACTGTTCACCCTGTGGGAGCGAGCCTGCTCGCGAAGGCGTCGGCACATCCGACATCTCTGTTAGCGGACTTACCGCTTTCGCGAGCAGGCTCGCTCCCACAGGGTTTGTGGGTTTCTTGAGGACGAACGCGTCCTCGGTGGCGAGCGAACCCGCCACACAGTCATTCAGTTCAATAATCCGGTTAGAGCGTCAGATCGGCGAAGGCTTCTTCGGCGCCCGAGGCTTTTTCTCGGCGGGCTTTTCACCCGGGGGAATCACTTTTGCAGCGCTGGCCGGTTTGGCTTTGGCCGGTGGTTTCGGCTTGGCGGCCGGGGCCTTGGCCTCGGCCGTTTTGCCTGCCGGTTTGCTGCCGGCGGCTTTTGGCGGTTTCTTCGGTGCCAGGGCTTCAGCTTCAGCAAGCTTGCGCGCCATCTCCCAGTGGCGCGCTTCCTGACCATCAGGCTGACCTTCCGATTCCCAGATTTGATAGGCGAATTCGCGGATGCGTTTATCGTCGGTACTCATCGCAATGCTCCTGAACTGAACTCATGCTTGTGTTAAGTGTTGGATAAAGAGATTGACCGGGACATCCCCCAGCGCGTCGCTGATATTCAGCTCCCTGTTTTTTGTGACTGCGCGGCTTGAAAAAAGTCCCTTCAGGTTTATCTCAGAGGCGGCGAACGGTAGAACCACCCGCGTATCGCCCCAGCGCAGCGCATCGACCTGAGGTACAGCACCGTTTTCCAGCAGGGTGGCGCAACGGACCGGCACGATCACGATGGCCTGCTTGCCCTCGTGCTCACGGGCAAACGCGAGCACGTTGTGCGCCTGACTGCCGAGTACTTCCAGGGCCTGGTAGCTACCCCGGCGGAACAGTTCGGCATGCTCGACGCGCAGGTTCAGCACTTCGGCGATCAAGGCTTGCTTGATGCGCCCGTCACGCCAGTTCGCCAACAAGTCCTGAGGAGGCAATGGCTCCTGCAAGGCCTGCTCACGAGCGCGGTAATCCACCGGCCGGCGATTGTCCGGATCGACCAGGCTGAAGTCCCAGAACTCATTACCCTGATACAGATCCGGCACCCCCGGCACGGTCATGCGCAGCAAGGTTTGCGCCAAACCATTGAGCGCGCCGGCCGCAGCGATGCTGTTGACGGTCTTGCTCAGCGCGGCGCGCAGCAGCTCGCCTTCCTCACCGGTGAGGAGCTTTTCGGTGAACGCTTGCGCGGCATTTTCATAGGGTTCGCTCGGCGCGCTCCAACTGCTTTGCAGTTTGGCTTCACGCAGTGCTTTCTGTTGCCATTGCCAGATGCGCTTGGCGTAGTCGGCGAAACCCGCCTGATCGTCGTCACGCAATTGCATCGGCCAACTGCCCAGTAACGCTTGATAGAGAATCAGCTCATCGCCACTCGACGGCATCTGATCGTCAACCCGCACCGGGCGGGCAAGGGCGCGCCACAACTCGATCTGCTCCGCGTACCAATGGCTGCGCTCACTGAGCACGGCCAGACGGGCGCGGGTGTCTTCGCCGCGCTTGTGATCGTGGGTCGCGGTGGCCAGCAAGTTGTCGGGGAATTCCCTCAGCCGTTGTTGATTGACCGCATGAAAATCGCTGAGCGGGGCGCTGAACTGCTCGGTGTTGTAACCGACGTCGTTGCGCGACAGCAGCACGGCCGAGCGATACAGCGCAGTGTCTTCCACGGCTTTCGCCGCTGCCGGTGAGGTCAGCTGCTGAAAGCGCACGCAGGCATGCTTGAGAATCTTCCGCGAACGCCCGCGCGGTTTGCGCCGCCACGGCGTGCCGCCAAGCCAGGCGGCGACGCAGTCGAGCACCGGCCAGTCGCCTTCGCCGAGTGTCTGCCGGGCACCGTCCATGGCGTGCTGGAAGAATTTCTCGTCCTGCTCGGAGCGGCCCGTCGCGCTTATATACGTGCGATAGACCGGGAAGTGCACGATCAGCGCCTGCAACACCCGGCGGATCGCGCCGAGGGTCAGGTCGCGGGTCATCAGGTCATCGCGGGCGACTTGCAGCAGGGCCTGAGCGACGCTTTCGCAATCACTGGCCAGCGAGCCGTTGAGGATCTGCTGACGGGCCAGTTGCGCTTCCTCGATGAACGCCGCCGGGCGTTCGGTACGCCGCTGCCAGAGGTCGCCGAGCACGTATTCGCCGTCCGGGTCGTGTTGCAGCAGCGACAGCTGATTCATGAATTCATAACCGGTGGTGCCGTCCACCGCCCAGTCGCGGTGCAGGGTTTCGCCAGCGCCGAGGATCTTCTCGACGTAGATCGGCAAATGCCTGCCCGGTGCCAGCAGATCAACCCGGCGCCGCAGTTTGCGGCAGTAACCGCGCGGGTCGGCGAGGCCGTCGATGTGGTCGATGCGCAAACCGTCGACCAGCCCTTCGGCAATCAACTGGAAGATCTTGCCGTGGGTGGCTTCGAACACTGCCGGGCGCTCGACGCGTAGCCCACCGAGTTCGTTGATGTCGAAAAAGCGCCGCCAGTTGATGTCGTCCGCCGCCGTGCGCCAACTCGCCAGACGATAGCTCTGCCGCTCGAGCAACTGATGCAGCTTGTGGAAGCCTTCCTCGGTGGTCGAATCGTAGTGCTGCAGGTTGTTCTGGATCGCTTCGAGGATCTGTGGATCGCTCGCTTGTTGCTGCAATTCCTCTTTCAGCGGCATCGCCAGTGAATGGGCATCGGTCTGATAGCTGAGGGCGCCAAAGCGATCAGCCAAAGGCTTCAGCGCCTCCGCGGATTTCAGCAACTCAGGGTAATCATTCGGGCAGATCGGGAAGTGATGGTCGTAGTGCTCGACATGGAAACTGCCGGTCTGCGCGTTGAAATGCAGTTTCAGCGTGCCTTCCTGCAAGGCCACGCCGTAATCGCTGCCGAGGAACGGCAGCAGCAATTGGCCTTCCATCAGCGGATCCGGCGAGTGCCACTGAATGTCGAAGAACTCGCCGTAAGGGCTCAGTCGCCCCCATTCCAGCAGGTCAAGCCACCAAGGGTTATCGCTGCCACCGACCGCCATGTGGTTGGAGACGATGTCGAGGATCAGGCCCATGTTGTGTTCGCGCAGGGTGCTGACCAGACGTCGCAACGCCGGCTCGCCGCCGAGTTCCGGGTTGACTTGGGTCGGGTCGACCACATCGTAGCCGTGCATGGAACCGGCCCGCGCCGCGAGCAACGGCGAGGCGTAGACGTGGCTGATGCCGAGCCGGGCGAAGTACGGCACCAATGGCACGGCCTGTTCGAGGGTGAAGCCTTTATGAAATTGTAGGCGCAGTGTCGCGCGCAGCGGTTGGATGAGCGCCTGATTCATTGGTCACGCTCGGCAGCCTGCAGGCGCGCGCACGCGAGCAATTCCAGACGGCGCGCCGCATCCGCGCCATCGAGCAGCGCTTCACCGGTGCCGGGCAAGCGCCGTGACCAGTTCGGATGGGTGTCGATGGTGCCCGGCAAATTGGACTGCTCATTGATGCCCAGCGCATCTTCCAGCGGCAACAGCACCAACGGCGCACGGGTGTGGCCGAGGAAACGCACAGCGGCATCGACCACTTGATCGGCCTCGTGGGATTCCTCGCGAAAGTTTTGCGGGTCCTGGCTCAACGCGTTGCGCAAGCCTTCGCGCTCACGCTGGCGGTGATGCCGCCATTCGATTTCACCGTTGGCATCGACGAACCCCAAGCGGGCGTTCCAGTCGATATCGCGGCCATGCCACCAGCCGTTGAGCGTCGGCAGATCGTGGGTGCTGGTGGTTGCCAAGGCGTTGTCCGGCCAGTCGAGAATCGGTTTGAAAAAGGTGTTGTCCTGCTCGAACAGCAGCACGCGCATGCCGAGCATGGAGCGGGCGATAAGCTTTTCACGCAGGCCATCCGGCACAGTACCGAGGTCTTCACCGAGGACGATGGCCTGGTGGCGGTGGGACTCAAGTGTCAGCAGGCGCAGCAAGTCGTCGACCGGGTAATACAGGTACGCGCCATCGGCCGGCGCCGCGCCGTTGGGGATCACCCACAAGCGTTGCAGGCCCATGACATGGTCGATGCGCAAGCCGCCAGCGTGGGCGAAGTTGGCGCGCAGCATGTCGATAAAGGCGCGGAAACCATTACGGATCAAGCCTTCGGGCGAGAAAGCAGAGATGCCCCAGCCCTGGCCTGAACGATTAAGAATGTCCGGCGGTGCGCCCACAGTCAGCGAGGCGAGCAGTTCATCCTGAAAGCTCCAGGCCTGACTGCCGGCGCCATCGGCACCCACCGCCAGATCGGCGATCAGGCCAATGCCCATGCCGGCACTGCGTGCGGCGGTTTGCGCACGCTCCAGGCAACGGTGGATCAGCCATTGGCAAAAAGCGAAGTAGCCGATGCGCTCGGCGTATTCCTCGGCGAATGCTTCGAGCGCCGCGCCGCGTGGGTCGTGCCAGTGTTCCGGCCATTGCCGCCAATCGAGGTTTTCGCCACGGGCGTCGCGCATTTCCTGAATCGCTTCGAAACGGCAGTGGTTTTCCAACGCTTCGCCACCGGCGTGGCGGAAACTGGCGAAGTCCGGGTGCAGCGGATGCTCACCGGCGATGAATCCTTCGTACAGGGCTTGCAGGAGTTTTTGCTTGGCATCGGCGGCGCTCGGCCAGTCGATCAGGGTCAGGTCTTCCAGTTGCGCGAACTGCTCGGCCAGCCCGGTTGCGTCGATGGCATCACGCAAGGCGCGTTCACCGAGAATCGCACCGGGGGCGGCGTACAGGGGATTGAGAAACAGCCGACTGGACGGCGAATAAGGGCTGTAGCGCCCGGTATCGGCGCTGAACATGGCGTGCAGCGGGCTGATTGCCAGCGCATCGGCGCCACGTTCACCGGCCACGCGGACCAGATCTTCCAGCGCTTGGGTATCGCCGAAACCGCCGTCGCCGGGGCGGCGCAGGGAATACAGCTGCGCACTCAGGCCCCATACGCGGGGAATCGGGTTATCGACCGCGTCGCCAACGCTGAAGCAGCGCTCCGGGGCCACGGCCAAGGTGAAATATTGATCGCCGATGTGCACCTGTTGATAGCCGACCGGGATCAGCCCCGGCAGTATCGCTTCAGAGTCGAGTTTCAGGTTCAGCCGCGAGCCGTCTTCAAGGTGGATTTCACACGGCGTTTGCGGGGCGAAGTAGCGTCCCAGATCGAGGCCGACGCCGACATCGCTGGTCAGCAGCGGCGGCAAGTGGCGGTCTTGTTGAACAGCTTGCAGTTCCAGCAGGCTGGCATCGATTTCCTGCGCGGTGCTGGCGGGGTGGCCGAGCCCGATAAGGACATTGCGCAGCACCGCCGGAGCGACTTTTTGCGGGCGGCCGTTGGCGTCGATCCAGTCGACGGCAAGGCCGGCGCGGCTTGCGAGTATTTCCAGTTGCGCATCGCTCATAGGCGCTCTCCATCCAGAGGTTGCAAAGGGGTTGCGGCCGTGAGGCTGACAAGCGCGCAATACGCGGGCAGTTCGCCCGATTCCGATAGATCGACACTGGATGGCTGTTGAAACAACCACACGGCCTCGGTCTGTGGAGGGTTGACCACTGGCGTGTCGCTGAGGTTCAGGTCAATTCGCAGCTCGCTGCCATTGCCCAGGCGCCAGCGCGCACTGACCGCGCCATAACCGAGCATATGGGCGCCGAGCGCTTGTGTGCCGGACAGATGGGGAATGATGTATTGATGGCGAAATTGCAGCAGCTTCTGATACAGCGCGAGGGTTTCCTGCTGTTTCACGCTGCCATTGCCGATCAACCTGGGCTGTGCGGCGTGGAAGGTTTTTTCGGCGTTCGGGTCGGGAATCTGCTCGCGTTTGTGCGGATCGGTGAAGGCACTGAACGCGGCGAATTCATTGCGGCGGCCCTCACGCACCAACTTGGCCAGCTCACCGTGGTGACTGGTGAAAAACAGGAATGGCTGCTCGGCGGCGAATTCATCGCCCATGAACATCAGCGGAATCATCGGCGACAGCAGTAACAACACGGTCGCTGCCTGCACGGCGCGCGGATCGGCCAGCTGATGCAGGCGCTCACCAAACGCGCGGTTGCCGATCTGATCGTGGTTTTGCAGGAACAGCACGAACGCCGTGGAGGGCAGGTGTTCGCTGGGCTCGCCGCGGGGTTCGCCGTGGCGGGTGATGTGCCCCTGGAAAACAAAACCCTGACTGAGGCAGCGCACCAATTGTTCGGTGGGCTGGGCGGCGTAGTCGGCGTAATAGGCGTCGGTTTCGCCGGTGAGCAGGACGTGCAGGGCGTTATGGCCGTCGTCGTTCCACTGCGCGTCGTAGTCGTATTCCAGCAGGCTCGACTGGTTGAGTTCGTTTTCCACGGTCAGCCAGACATGACGACTCGGGTCGATCTGCGAGCGGATGCGTTGAGCCATTTCCGTGAGGAAATCCGGGTCTTCGATGGCATGCACGGCGTCGAGGCGCAGACCGTCGAAGCGGTATTCGAGCAACCACATCAGCGCGTTTTCGATGAAAAATTCCCGCACTTCGTCGCGACGGAAATCGATCGCTGCGCCCCACGGCGTGTGCTTGTCTTCGCGGAAAAAGCCTTTCGCGTAACGATGCAGGTAATTGCCGTCAGGGCCGAAGTGGTTGTAAACCACGTCGAGAATCACCGCCAGACCGTGACCGTGGGCGCTGTCGATCAGGTGTTTGAGTTGTTCCGGCGTGCCGTAGGAGGCTTGCGGGGCGTAGGGCAAAACACCGTCGTATCCCCAATTGCGTTCGCCGGGGAACTGCGCCAGCGGCATCAGTTCGATGGCGGTGACGCCCAAGCCTGCAAGGCGCGCCAGATGTTGTTCGACTTCCGCGAAACCCCCGAGCGCACCGACGTGCAACTCGTAGATCACCGCTTCGCTCCATGGCCGACCGTGCCAGCCAGTATGTCGCCATTGATAGGCCAGCGGATCAACCACCACGCTGTGGCGGTCGAGGTCGCCATCCTGCGCTCTGGAGGCCGGGTCCGGCACCTCCAGTTCGCCGTCGATGTTGTAGCGGTAGCGGGTGCCCGCCGGACAGCGGGCCTTGATCACAAACCAGCCGTCTGCTTGGGGTAGCATCGGCAGCGACTGGCCGTTTTCAAGTTCGACACTCACGTAAAACGCATCCGGCGCCCATAGCGCAAACTGCGTGTGTTCGGCGTCCAGCATGATCGCGCCGTGGGGCCAGGTTTCAGTAGACCGTAACGGCATCGTGGTGAACCTCCCTGGTTATTTGTGGTGAGCTTTACCCAGCGCCTTGGCGACCAGTTGTTCATAAAGTTCGGCGTACGGTTCAACCGCTTTGCACCAGTTGAACGGCGCAGCCATCGCCCGGCAGCGCATGGCGTTGAGCAGTTCGGGGAAGGCGAATACCTTGAACGCGCGGCTCAGGGCCTCTTGATAGCTTTCAGCGGTGGACTCATCGAAGAGGAAACCGGTGACGCCGTTTTCAATGGTGTCGGCCAGACCGCCGGTATTGCGTGCCACCGGCAGCGAGCCGAAACGCTGGGCGTACATCTGGCTCAAACCGCAAGGCTCGTAACGCGAGGGCATCAGCAGGAAATCGCTGCCGGCAAACATGCGTCGGGCGTCGGTTTCATTGAAGCCGATGCGCACACCGATCTGCCCGGGAAAGCGCAGTGCCAGTTCGCGCATGGCTTGTTCTTCTTCCGGCTCGCCACGGCCGATGATTGCGATCTGGCCGCCGTTCTGCACGATGTACTCGGACACCGCGATCGTCAGGTCGAGACCTTTTTGATAAACCAGTCGCGACACCACGGCGAACAGCGGGCCGGCGGACTCATTCAGGCCGAACAGTTCACGGACGTGCGCAGCGTTGACCGCTTTGCCTTCCCAGTCGCCGATGGCGAACGGTGCGAACAGATGCGGGTCGGTGGCGGCGTCCCAGCTCTCATCAATGCCGTTGGGGATGCCGCTGAGCAAACCTTGCTGGGTCTTGGCGGCGAGAAAGCCGTCGAGGCCACAGCCAAAATCCGGGGTGGTGATTTCCTGCGCGTAAGTGGCGCTGACCGTGGTGATATGGCTCGAATACGCCATGCCGGCCTTGAGGAACGACATCTTGCCGTAGAACTCCATGCCTTCCTGTTGCAAGGCATGGTTGGGAATCCCCAGCTCAGGGCAGGAGCCCAGACTGGTCACGCCCTGGTAGGCGAGGTTGTGAATGGTGAACAGGGTGGGCGTGCGCTGCCCGCGCCAGTGCATATAGGCAGGGGCGAGACCGGCCGGCCAGTCATGGGCGTGCACCAGATCCGGGCACCAGTGAATTTGCGCGAGGTTGGCGGCGATGTCGGCAGCGGCCAGGCCGAGGCGGGCGAAACGAATGTGGTTGTCCGGCCAGTCGCGACCGTTATTGGCGCCGTAGGGTGAACCTTCGCGCTCGTAGAGCTCAGGGCAGATCAACACGTAGATGACCAGACCGTCCGGCATGTCCATGCGCCCGATCTTGCACGGCGGCAGCGCCGCATGGCCGCCCAGTTCGCCGATGATATGGATCGGGTTTTCGCTGTGCATCACCTGCGGATAACCGGGGATCAACACGCGCACATCATGCAGATGAGCCATGGCCCGGGGCAGGGCGGCGGAGACGTCACCCAAGCCGCCGGTCTTGACCAGATCGGCGATTTCCGAGGTGACGAACAACACTTTTTTCTTGTTGGGGTTCTGGCTCGCTACTGGAGTCAGCGTTTTGGTGCCGGGGACGTTGATCTGTCGGCTGCCAGGAACACTGATGGTGCTCGATTCACCAACCGCCTGCTGAGCACGCTCTCCCTGAATATCCAATGCCGCACTGATCATATGAATCTCCCGTATCGTTGATCTGATTCTTGTCTCGAACAAGCGATGTCCATGGCCAAGTCCTGTGGCCGGGCGCAAACGCGCCACGCATCGGTGAGCAAACGCTACCCAACACGCGCAAGCAGAATGGGTGAACGGGCCGTTGCAAGGATTGCACCACTCGCTTTAGCCCTGTCTTGCAGATGACCCGCCGCCGCGCGCAAAAGTTTCGACTTTTTTTCGGCAATGTGACCGGTCGGTTTTACCCCGCGAAAATCAGTCTAGGCCAGATCCTAGAGCGGGGCGGCGCAAATGGGTAAATTGTTCGACAATCGGTTAGCAGTCAGCGCAAACCGTGCTTTTGAGGGGGAAACGCACCGACGAAGGGCAGGTTTTTCTATGAGGGAGGGCGAAAACGGTGACTGATCGGTCACGAATTTGTGCTAGCGGGACGTGTGGCTGCACTGTTGTGGTGCGGGCAGTTTGTTGATGGGCTGACCACAGACAACACCTGTAGGAGCTGCCGAAGGCTGCGATCTTTTGATTTTGCCTTTAAAAGCGAAGATCAAAAGATCGCAGCCTTCGGCAGCTCCTACAGTGGGGGTTAATTTAACGCACGGATTGGATTACCAGCCGCCCAAGCCTGAATATCCTCGATCATCTGCGAAAAGAATTGCTCATAATTCTGCTGGCTGACATACCCCACATGCGGCGTCGCCAAGACATTGTCCAGTGTGCGAAACGGGTGCATGGCTGGCAGCGGCTCCTGTTCGAACACGTCCAGCGCCGCCCCGGCGATCTGCTGCTTCTGCAAGGCCTTGATCAGCGCCGCTTCATCGACAATCGGCCCGCGCGCGGTGTTGACCAGCAGTGCCGTCGGCTTCATCCAGCCCAGTGCCTGGGCATCGACCAGCCCGCGACTGCGCTCGCTGAGCACCAGATGCACCGACAACACATCGGCCTGCTCGAACAGCTCTTGCTTGCTGACATAGGTCACACCGACCTGACCGGCCCGTTCGGCCGTGAGATTCTCGCTCCAGGCAATCACCTGCATGCCAAACACCTGACCAAACTGCGCCACGCGCTGGCCGATACTGCCCAGACCGAGAATCCCGAGGGTCTTGCCGTGCAGATCACCGCCCAGCCCTTGCTGCCAACGACCGGCGCGAAGGGCATTGGCCTCATTCACCAGATTGCGCGTGGCCGCCATGATCAGCGCCCAGGTCAGCTCCGGCGCGGCATGCTTGTAACTGTCGGTGCCACAGACCTTGATGCCCAGTTTTGCGGCCGCCTGCATGTCCAGCGCAGCGTTGCGCATGCCGCCGGTGACCAGCAATTTCAGATTGGGCAAACGCTTGAGCAAGTCTTCGTCGAAACGCGTTCGCTCGCGCATCACGCAAATCACCTGGTAGCGGCCCAGCCGCTCGGCCAGCGTGGCGTTGTCCGCCGGGTAATCGTGTTCGAACGCCACTTCGCCCAGGCTATCGAGCACCGACCAGTCGACCACGCCGCGGGCCACGTCCTGCCAGTCATCGATCACTGCAATCTGCACCGCCATCAGCCATACCTCATCAACGAACGGGATTGGTTGTATTCAGCCAGCCGAGCAAGGCTTTGTGGAACTGCGCCGGCTCTTCCATTTGGGGGGCGTGGCCCATGCCGGGAAACTCCACCAGCGTCGACTGCGGAATCAGCTTGGCGACTTGTTTGCCGAGCACGTCGTAATGGCCGATTTTCGCTTTCACCTCAGGCGGCGCGAGGTCCTTGCCGATGGCCGTGGTGTCGGACGTGCCGATCAGCAGCAGGGTCGGCATCTTCAGATCCTTGAACTCGTAGTACACCGGCTGGGTGAAAATCATGTCGTAGATCAGTGCCGAGTTCCACGCGACCTGGGTCTTGCCCGGGCCTTTGCTCAGACCGGCGAGCATATCGACCCAACGGTCGAATTCCGGTTTCCAGCGGCCATCGTAGTAAGTGGTTCGTTCGTAATCGCGAATGCCTTGGGCGCTGACCTTCAGCTCGCGCTGATACCACTGATCCACGGTGCGGTAGGGCACGCCAAGGGCTTTCCAGTCTTCCAGGCCGATCGGGTTGACCAGCGCCAGTTGCTCGACCTGCTCGGGGAACAGCAAGGCATACCGCGTGGCGAGCATGCCACCGGTGGAGTGACCGAGGAGCGTGGCTTTCTGAATACCCAGCGCTTTGAGTAACTGCTGGGTGTTGGTCGCCAGTTGCTGGAAGCTGTACTGATAGTTGTCGGGTTTGCTGGAGGTGCAGAAGCCGATCTGGTCCGGTGCGATCACCCGGTAACCGGACTCGCTCAACGCTTTGATGGAACTGTCCCAGGTGGCTGCGCAAAAGTTTTTGCCGTGCATCAGCACCACGGTGCGGCCATTGGGCTTGCCGTGGGCGGCGACGTCCATGTAGCCCATCTGCAGGGATTTGCCCTGGGACTGAAAGGCGAAGTGTTTAAGGGTGTAGGGATATTCGAAACCTTGCAGTTCCGGGCCATAGGCCGGGCCTTCCGGCGCGGCTTCGTTAGGCGTCGCAGCCTGCGCTGACAGAGGCAGGGCAGCGCAGAAGAACAGACCGGGGAGCCAACGGGAAAACATCACAGACATAAGGTCAAACTCCGTTTGAAATCGGCCGATGCTGGAACGACTGGATTACGCCGACGTTAAACACAGGCAATGCCCGCGCCCGATCGTTCAACCCAGCCAGCCCAGCGTCAGCATGGCCAGCACGCCGTAACGTGCAGCTTTGGCCAGGGTGACGATCAACAGAAACCGCCCGAGCGGTTCGCGCATGACACCGGCAATCAGTGTCAGGGGGTCGCCAATGATCGGCAACCAGCTCAGCAGTAACGACCAGTGGCCGTAGCGCTCATAGTGTTTGCGCGCCTTGGCCATGTGCGCGGGGCTGACCGGAAACCAGCGCCGATCCTGAAAACGCTCGATCCTGCGGCCCAGCCACCAGTTGACCAGTGAGCCGAGTACGTTGCCCAGCGTCGCCACCGCGAGCAGGCCCCACAGCCAGTAGCGCTCGCTGACGATCAAACCGACCAGCAATGCCTCGGACTGCAGCGGCAGCAAGGTCGCCGCGCCGAATGCAGCGAGAAACAGCCCGCCGTAAGCCGCGATGATCAATGGGCCGGGTAATCCGCCACCACCACGTCAGCCCCGTCCTTTTTCAGGCCGATGACCTGATAAGCATCGCTCATGCCGTCCATTTCCATGCCCGGCGACCCCATTGGCATGCCCGGTGCGGCGACGCCCAGCAGATCGTCACGCTTGCTCAGGGCCAGCACCTGTTCCGCCGGCACATGGCCTTCGACGAATTTGCCGTTGATGATCGCGGTGTGGCACGAGGCCAAACGAGGCGGAACGCCGTGTTGTTGTTTGAAGCTGCTCATGTCGCTTTCGACGTGATCTTCGACTTTGAAGCCGTTGGCTTCGAGGTGGCTGATCCATTTTTTGCAGCAGCCGCAATTGGCGTCGCGGTGGACTTCGATCGGGATCAGGTCGGCGGCCTGGGCCAGGGAGGAGATGAACAGGGCGCTCAGGGCGGCCAGACGCAGGTGGGTTCGCATAACGAATTCTCGGCTCGGGTGACGATCGGAAAGCACGCATTTTGACCGGTTTTTGCCGCCGGGCATCAACGCAATGTTTCCAGTTGTTGCAACGCGGACGAGCAGGATGATCGTAGATCAACGCTGACAGGTAGCTGAGCGCGAGATGACAATGTTGTCAGCCAGCAATTGCGTGAATGCCATCGAACCCTGTGGGAGCGAGCCTGCTCGCGAAGGCAGTGTGTCAGGCACTGTATGCGCTGACTGAACGAACGCTTTCGCGAGCAGGCTCGCTCCCACATGGGTTATCTGATTGGCAGAAAACCAGTGTAGGAACGCAGGGATCAGCGCACTTTGAAACGCCCCATGATCGCGCTCACCCGGCTGTTGGCTTCAAGCAACTGGTGGGTATTGAGTTCGCTGGCTTTGCCGCTTTGTACCAGTTCATCCACCATGTGGCGAATCTGCACCATGCTGCGGTTGATCTCTTCGGTCACGGCGCTTTGCTGCTCGGCCGCGGTGGCGATCTGCGTGCTGAGGCTGTTGATGTGACTGACCGAACCGGCCATCTCATCCAGCCCCGAGTTGACCCGGGCGGTGGCGTCGGCGGCGGACTGGCAGCTGGCCTGGGTGTTTTCCATGGCGCTGACCGACGAACTCACGCCTTGGGTCAGGCGGGTCAACATCTCGTTGATCTCCGAAGTGCTGGCCTGAGTGCGCGCGGCGAGGGCGCGGACTTCATCGGCCACCACGGCAAAACCGCGGCCCTGTTCACCGGCGCGCGCCGCTTCGATAGCCGCGTTGAGCGCCAACAGGTTGGTCTGCCCGGCAATCGCGCCGATCACGCCGAGAATTTCGGTGATGCGCTGGGCGTCCTGCTGCATGTTTTCGACTTTGTGCGTGGCACTGGCCACTTCATCGATCAGCGCCACGACGCTATTGGTTGCTTCGCCCACCACTACGCGGGAACGGTCGGCGTTTTCGTTGGCGCGCTGGGTGAACGCGGCGGTTTCGGCGGCATTCTGCGCGACGCTTTCTGCTGTCGAACTCATCTCGGTGATGGCGGTAACGGTCTGATCGGTTTCCGAAGCGTGACGCAGCAGGATCTGGCTGGTCTGCGCCGAGGTACGTTGCAGGTTGTCGAGGCTGGACGCCATGGCGCCGGTGGCCTGGGTGACTTCGCCGATCATGTTCTGCAGGTAGGCAATGAAGGTGTTGACTGAATGGCCGATGGCACCCAGTTCATCTTCGGCACGAATGGTGATGCGGCGCGTCAGGTCGGCGTCGCCACTGGACAGCAGATCGATGTTGGCTTTCAACGCTTTCATGCGCTGCACCAACTGGCGAATCGCGTAGACCTGCAACAGCACGAGCAGGATCACCAGCGGAATCTGCAACAGGCTCAAGGTGCTGAGGACGTCATCACGTTGGGCGGTGAGCATTTTCGTCGGCAGGGCGCTGGCGAGGAACCACGGCGTGCCTTCAATCGGCCGCATGAAGAAGGTGCTGGCTTCGCCGTTGTTGTCGAATTCGACGCGCTGCGCCTGATCGCGGTTCTGCAGCCCGGCTTTGACCTGGCTGGCGAAGGTCGATGTGCCGGCCAGTTCACTGATGTTCTTCAGCACGATCGGGCCACTGATGCGCGAGCTGTTACTGATGATCTTACCGTCGGCTTCAACGATGAGCATCTCGGCGTTGAGGTCTTTTTCCTTGCGCGCCACCAGGTCGTTGAAGAAGCCCAGTGTCACGTCAATGGTCGACACGCCCCAGGCACTGCCGTTTTTCTGGATGGCCATGGCGCAGTTGGTGCGCGGCTCGGCGCTGGCATCATCTTTATACGCCGCCGCCCAGGCGCATTGGCCGCGCGGTGTGGCCATGCCGCCCTTGTACCAGCTCTGGTCGTAATAGTTGGGCGCCGCGTCACTGTTCCAGAATGTGTTCACGGCCAGTTTGCCCGATGCGTCGCGGTGCCAGAAGGTACTGAATTTGTTGCGCCCGGCTTCACGCTGCCCCGGCAGCGGCCAGATGCCGCCGCCGAATACTTTCAGTTCGCCGTACTGATCCACCAGCCCCGGCAATACCGAGTCGATGGCGGCGCTGTCGAGCAACGGGATGGTCTGGGTGATGCTGCGCTGTTGTGCCTGCACCTTGTTCAACTCGCCCTGAATCTGTTCGGCGACTTCGGCGATGCGGTTGAGCACGACCTGTTCTTCGGTATGACGCAGCTTGGGGGCGACCAGTTGGCTGATGCCAACCACGGTCAGCACTGACAACAGGAGGATGAACAGAACCAGAAACAGCGTGTAGCGAGCCTGAATGGTGCGGAATGCGGGCATGGAGACCGGTCCTTGAGCTGCGTTTCTTATTGGGGGGCAGGGGTAAAAAAGTGCGGGTGTCGACAGCGTATCGTCGTTGCGGCGGGAAGCTTTAGGTACTTACGTCCTAGAAAGCAATAATGCCGATGACTGGCCAGTATCGAGATCGATACACAGGCGCGGATCAGTGCACGCCAACCCTCTGAAAAGTGATTTTCATGTCATTGTCATGACAGCTTTGGCTCAGTCGCTGCGGGCTATTGGGCTTTTGTATCGAGAATGTACAAGAATTGTAAAAAAGCGCAGAAAGAAGTTGGTGCCATCAGTTGGCCCAACGATACTCGCGCCCATTAATAGTGCGTAACACGGATATTTCATGGTCATTTCACAGGGAGTCTTCTCATGACGATCGGTATTGTCGGCGGTTGGGAGAGCAAGGCAGGCATTCTGGTGCGCAACACCGGTGCAAAGAAACAGGTGGCCCAGAGTGTCAAGGTTCAGCAGATGCTGACCATGGTCGGCAACGATCCCAACGCGCTGAATACCGCCGAAATGGACAAGCAGGGGTTGCGCAAGCAGATCAAGGGCTTCGACCCTGCGAATGTTTCGGTAAAACAGCTGGGTAATCTGAGCGCGTTCCTGCGTGGCCGCGGTCTGATCTCCGAAATCACTTCGTTTACGTTGATGAACGCGGGCGACAAGTTCGACCGTTTCGGCGTGACCAAGGATGTCGATGCCAAATTCAACGCGCTGGAATACTTCGCCACCCAGCTCGATGCCATCCAGAACAATGGCCTCAATGGCAACGCTTACGGCAAGAACCTGATTCCCGAGTTCAAGAAAGCCATCTATGTGTTGCAAAACCTCAAGACCTACGGTGAAGGCAACGCCGCGAAACCGGCGGACGAGGGCGTCAAAGCCAAGGCGTAAGTCATTGGTGTAGCCCGCTCAACGCGCGAGCGGGCTGATCGAAATGTCGGCTCTTGGTTCAGGAACGCGCTGACGTCTGACTGGCCGGCGCTGCAATGTGCCGTTGTGCCTGATCATGCAGGCGCTGGATGTGCGGGCAACGCAGCTCCAGCGTACGTGGCCGATAGCCGCGATGAAACAGCGCCAGCCACCCCGCGCAGCGATCATTCGGGGCAATCCCGGTGAAGACGAAACCCATCGCCGACAGGCTGTCCACGGCCTTGGCAAAACCGGCTGCCAGCCTGAGCCGGATCGAGACCATCCAGTGCCGGGGCAGTTCGCGTAGCTGTTTAAGCAAACGGCTATCAAGGTGTTTCAGCATCACGTCATAACGCCCGGAACAATGTTCGATCTGCAGGGGCTGACCCACCCAGGGCGCGTCCTTTTCTTGCGTTCCGAATACGCCGCACAAATGCTCCATGAAGTCGCGACAGCTGTCTGGCCATGGCAGCGCCGGGAGCGGGCGGCAATAACCATCGATTGGGGTGTAGCCGATGACGACGGACTCCGGCAATGGTTCGCCAAACGGCGACGGGACATAGTCGAGCATCAGTCCCGTGCTACAGAAGCCTAGTCTGTCAGCCATGCGTTGTGTGTAGGCATGCTGCGTCACTTGTTTGATCGTCACTCCATGGAAACCCGCCGCCTGTGCATGGATCAACAGCCCAATGCCCAACCGCGTGGCGATGTTCTGCCCGCGGGTCGACGGGTGTACCACGCTCAATGCCAGTTCCGCCGTGTGTGATCCCGGATTCCTGCACAACGTGGCGTGGCCGAGGATTTTTTTGCCGGATTGCGCGACCAGCGAATGCCAGCGACCCTCGCCATGGTTCTGGTTGATCATCAACGGCAAATACACGTGCGGTTGCACGTAGTGATCACCATAGATTTGCCGAAACAGGCGGCTGACGGCCCCGGCGTCACACGGGCGATAACTGCGCAGCGTCACGTTGTCCATGGACGTTGCTCCGCATGCGGGGGGACGTAGCTACGCTGGTCGACGACGCGTTGGCGTTTGCCCGAGCGCGGATGGCGAGTGAGTTCATCGGGTGTGCAATCGGCGACCTGCAGTTCAAGTTGGCCATCAATGCAGAGTTGCGCGATCAGCGGGTATTGCTCGACCAGTAGCCGTTGCAGGGTTGCGTTGGTCTGGGCGGTTGCGGGGTTGAGCACATCGCGTACCCATTTCAGGCACACAGTATCGACGCTGGCCGATTGGCTGATGAGCAGTTGCCAGTCGTCGCTGGCGGTGATGCGCTGAACGATCCCGGCAATGTCTTCGATCAACAGGGTCAGGCTGCTCACCCGCACCCGCTGACTGCTCGCGCTGCGGCCCATCAAGGCGAACTTGCGCATCGACGCGGTGGCCGGTTCTCGCCAGCAGGCGAGGTCACCCACGGGGTAGCGAATCAGCGGCATCAGCCGGCGGGTCAGGTTGGTGATCAGCAGTCGCCCGGTTCGGTCGCATTCTTCGATCACTTCACCGGTGTGTTCGTCGACGATTTCCAGCACGCTGTGGCTGGCCAGCATCCGATGTTCGCCGAGGGCGCAATCGCGGCTCGTGGCGCCGATGAAGCCGGCGTCGACACTGGCGTAACCGATGGAGGCAACCCGCGCGTTGGGGAACACCCGGCGCAACGCCTGCATTTGTCCGGCGAACAGGCTTTCGCCACCGTAAAGGATTGTGTCGACTTCGCCCAAGGCTTGCGCCTGGCGCTCCAGCGCGCCGGCGAACGTCAGTAATTGCGCGGGCACGCCGGCCAGCACATTGATCCGGTGTTGGCGGATCGAGTCGGCCAGCACCCCAGGGTCGACGTTGCCGGTAAACGGGTATTCGGTAACACCCGCTGTTTCGTACGCCAATGCGTCGTGGATAAAAATGAAACTGGCGTACAGATCGCCGACAAAAAACAGATTCGCCACCCGGTCGCCAGGATTGAGTTGGCCAGCGAGATGGCTGCCGAAGTCCCGCACAAGTGTCTGCCACTCTTCGCGGGTAAATACTGAAAGTTTACCGGCGCTGGTTGTTCCGCCGGTCTTGAATACCAAAGCGCATTCGACCGTTGAAGTCAGTACTGGCCATTGTTCGAAGTTCTCGCTACTTGCCCAGTATTGTTTTGGATCGATCACCGGTAGTTCATTCAGAGCGCTGGTCTGCGGTGCAACGTTTTGCAAATGTCTGGCGTAATACTTTGAATGTTCGCGGGCAAAAGCGAACAACTTGTTCAGTTCATGTGTTGGGTTCATGGTGATCTCTTTAATAGTTCTGGCCATGGGTGCCGATCGCTGTTAACGGCGCGCGTCGATCACTGGCGGTATCTTTCCGCTGTGTTTGTTTTTGTCGAAATGTTGCGGCTCGCAGGTTTGCGCTTGCACTGTGAGCAGTCCGATGCGCACGAGTGTCGCCAGCGTCGAGTAGCCCTCGAGTCGGCTGAGAATGTCTGCGGGTTCACCAGGGCTACGGATCAGCAGGCGCTCGAGACCATCGGGTGCGTGATCGAGGTGCAACTGAAACGGCGCTTGCAGGTAGCGGGCGAGTTCGTTCAGACAGATGAAATCGCTGCCGATGCGCAGCAGTCGGCTGTGTCGTTGCAGCAATTCGAAACGCGGCGAACTCAGCCCGCACGGGCAGTCGCCGGACAGCCAGCGGCCGGTGTCGCCGACTTCATAGCGCCGCACCTGCTGGCCTTCACGTGCTTTGGAGGTGAACAGCAGACGGCCGACTTCAGCGCCAACGACGGGTTTATCCTGCTCCAGGGCGACGATTTCCAGATGCTGGATAGCGTCCATCAAATGAAACACACCGTCGCCAGTGGCGGCGCAGGCATGCCCGAATGGCCCCGCATCGACACTGCCGTACACTGCCGAGCGGATGCTGGCGACGCCGCAGCTTTGCAGCAATTCGCGGCACTGATCACTGATGTGCTCACCGCCGAGGAAAACCTTTTCAATCGCCGCATAACGACGCAGGCGCGCGCCCTCGTTGAGGAACAAGCGATGCAGGGTGCTGGGCATGCCGATCAACACAGTCACGCGCTGCTCGATGATCACTTGCGCAATGTCGCGGTAATCATCGTCGGCCGGAGCCCCCATGGGCAGGTGCGTCGCACCCAGCAACTCCAGCACCTTGGCAAAACTGAAGAAACCGCCGTACAGACCGCCACTGAAAAACAGGTTCATCACCTTGTCGCGGCCCGGATCAAGGCCCGCCGCGAACAGCCCGTCGGCCGCCGCGCACATTTGCCGTTGAAAATCGCGGTAACTGAAGCCTGACAGCGCCGGTGTGCCGCTGCTGCCGCCGGAACGGAAAAACAGCTGCGCCGCCGCGGTTGTCGGTTGCGCGATAAACGCCGCTTTGTCGGTGATCGGCAGGCCCGTCAGTGTCAGCGCGCGGGGCGGCGGGTCGAGGTTCATCTGGGCGGGCAACTGCGTCGGCGTGAGGCTGACCGATACGCGTCGACTCAGGCGTTGCAGTGCGTAAACGCCGTCGTGGGGCTCGCCGTCGTAGCCGTCATGGATCGCGTTGATCGGCGTAATTCGGCTGACGCCCGCCGCAATCAAGGTGCGCGAGAGTTCATTGATCTGCGCCTCATCGCAGACCAGCGCGCAACTCTGTAATACGTTGCGCCAAGACAGCAGCGTTTGTGTCAGTTGCGCCCGTGGCAGCGGTTTGAGCAGCAACGTGCGAAACAGCGGCGAAGGCGCAAGCCACTGATCATGGCTCCATATCACCCGCCAGCCCGGGGCGCTCCAGACCTGCCCGGTGTTGCCGGAAAAGCTTAGGCCCAGACGCGCCATCTGGGTGTGGCTGGTGATCTCGCTGGCTTCCTGAACGGTCGGGATCAGCGCCGGCCACAGCCCGGCACGGCGCTCGAATGCTTTGGCCAATGCGCCGCCGATCTCTTGCAGAGTGGCCGGATCGTCGCTATCGACCAGCAGCCATTGCGGGCTGGAGCAGGCCTGTTGATCCAGTCGGCAGACCTCATCGACGATCGCATCCAGTGCCGGCGGCGAGACCGCGTCCGGCGTCAGGTAGGCGAAACTGATGCGGTGCCCCCAATCGATCCAGCGGCATCCGGGCGGCAACTGTTGGCGGATCGCTTGCAGCGCCGCTTCGCCACCCCACGCCGATACGCCATTGGCCATTTTGCACAAGCGGCCGATCTGCTCCGTCGCTACAGGCAATACCGCGACGTAGTGGCGGAGTTGAGCGCTGGGGTCACATTGCACCAATGCGTGCAGCAGGCGCGCGGTCAGGCCTCGGTCGCTGCGGCTGGGGCGTAGCCAGTTGAGGTTGCCGGCCAACAGGCTTTCGAGCATGGCGCAGCAGGCCAGTAGCGGCGCGTTGGCCGGGGTGACGTGAACCACCAGGCCCAGGGGGCTCCAGCGTTCAAAGCGCGATTGCTGATAATCAACGCGCCGCAAGGAATCGGCGTGGTCGCCCAGTTCGCGTTCAAGCTTGGTTTGCAGGGCGTGAGGCTGACAGAAGTCAATCAGCGCCTGGCGTTGTTCATCATCCAGCGGCAGTTCGGCACTGCGCAGTTGCTGTGCAAAGTTGGCCGCGGCGGTCAGAACGATGGCGCTATCCAGCGGTGTGCTCAGGTGGCGCGGCAAGGTCTGATGCAGTTGCGCCAGTGCGTTGTCGAGGTCGATTTCGGCGAAAAGCTCTCCGTTGATCAGGTACATGTCAGTGCCTCCCCAACAATTCGGAGGCGGCCATCGCGCAGCTTCTGCCGGCGGTGGTGCCCGCACGGCCATGCAGTTCGAACCAGTCGCTGGCGAGGTCACAGCCGCAACTTGAGCCGGGGTGCAGCGTCGCCAGATCGCTCATCACCACCGCATGCGCCGGACTCGACGAAATGTAGGGCGAGACGAATCCCAGCAAGCCTTGCTGGCCGTAGGGCTGAACGGAAAAATCCAGCGGATTGCGCACGTAAACCTTGGCGTAAACCGGCACATGAAAATGATGCCGGGCACATTCGATGTAGGGCACCGCGTGCTCGACCGTACCGTAACCGTCGCGGCACCGCGAGGTTTCGATGCCCAGTTGCCGGGCGATGCGTCCATACAATTGCTGTTTGGATATTTCCTCGCTGGCCCGGGTTTTCCAGCCGCCGCCAAAAAAAACCAGCGAACCTGCCGGCAGTTTCAGCTCAGGCACGCCCGTGGCCTGCATGTGTTGCAGGGTCTGCCAAAGGAACGCCGGGAAGCCGAAAATGCGCACGGGCAGACCTTCTTCGGCAAACGATTGCAGGGCTGTGATGACGCCGAATACATCGAATTGATGGCCGTTGCCGTTGCCGTTACCGCGCAACGCGTAGGCGACGCGATTGACAGGGGCAAAGCGGCACAGAAACTGATCGGTATACGACGTTCCCAAGGTGATCGCACCCTGCGGTTCGTAGCTCAGCAGCAGGTAGTTGCACGGCATATCCGCCGAGTGCCAGCCGTAATGGCTGAAGATCCGCTCGACCATGAACTGAGCGCCCACGAGGCTGCGCGGGTCATAACGCATGCGGCTTTTCTGGCCGCTGGTGCCGGACGATGTCAGTTCCAGCGCGTTCTCCCCGGTCGGACTGAGCAGCAATTGCTGTTTGAAAAAACTGGCCAGGATTGGCGGCAGACGGGACCAGTCATCAAGGTTGTCCAGGTCTTGTTCGTCGAGGCCGTTGGCATTCAGCCAATGGGCGTAGCCGGGGGTGTACCGGTAATGAAACCGACTGATCTCGGTCATGGCCTGATCGAACAGGCCCACCGGCACGGAATCCGGGCAATAGGGGTGCGGCAACGCGCAAAGTGTGTCGCTGGCGGGGAAGTGATGCATTCAATATTCCTTTACTGAGCAGAGGCTGAATCGGGAGGGGTGCAATGCAACAAACCCTGCACCAGTGGGAGACACATGAGTCCGCTGAAGGCGGCGCAAAGCGCGAAAAGTTCAAGGCGTGCGCCACCGCCGATGGCGGCAATCAGCAAGCCGCCGATGCTCATCACGGCAATCGAAATCATCCCGACCAGAGCCGATACCAGACCTTTACTGTCATCACTGGCAAACAGCGCCAGGCGATACACCGCGGCATTGCTCATACCCAGTCCGACTGCGTACAGCGCCAGACTGGCGACCACCGGGCCGAGTCCGGCGCCAGCCAGTGCGCAGACGATCAGGGTCAGCAGCCCCAGGCAAAAAGGCCAGAGTGCCAAGCGGATCAGTTGCGGCAAGGCGTGAGTGATCAGCAATCGGTCAAGGATCAGATTACCGGCAATCACCGCAGAGAAAATCGGGATCTGCCACACGCCGTATTCAAGCGGCGTGAGCCCGAGCAACTGGATCAGCAGCAACGGTGCCAGGCCGATCCAGGCAATCAGCGGCAGGCTCATCAGCCCCAGCGCGAGGCTGGCGGCGAGGAATCGGTCATTGCCGAACAGGGCGCGGTAACGTCGGCAGGTCTGCTGCCAGGAAAAGCGCACGGCGGGTTGCATCTGTCCGTCTCGACGGGCGACGCCAACCGTTTCCGGCATCCACGCCAATAGCCCCAGCCAGACCATCGACGCGGCAAGGCCCAGGCCCAGAAACACTTCGCGCCACGACAGCCATTGCAACAGCAGAATGCCCAGCAGCGGCCCCATCAACGGTGAAAGCAGGGCGATATTGCCGAGCAGCGCCATCAAGCGCACCGCATCGGCCTCGCAGAACACTTCCTGAAGGGCCGGATAACTGACCGCGACAACAAAACCCAGGCCCATGCCTTGCAGCAATCGCAGCAGATTGAAGGCTTCAATGCTCTGGATGGTGAATGCCCCCGCGCAGGCCCCCGCAAACAACGCGCAGCCGATCAACAATACTCGCCGTCGACCCCATTGATCGGACAGTGGCCCAATCAGCCATTGCAGGCAGACACCGCCAAGCAGATAAAGATTGAAAGCGTTCGGTACATGCCGCACATCGGCCTCAAGTTCGGTAGTAACGCTTAACATCGCAGGCATGATCAAGTCGCTGGCCATATACGTCAGAAGTTCAAACGCGCTGATCGCCAAACAGAATCCGAGTGTTTGTCGCGGCCGGATCTGTATAAGAGTTCTCTGCATAAACGTTCTTGTAAGTGAGTGGAAGGAAGTTGCCAGAGACTAGTTGCACAGGCGCGCCCGACCTATTGGTTTGCTGCGACATTAGATTTCAAATGCTTGCAACTTATTTAGTGATTGGGTTTTGCGCAGAGCGCGAGTTAGAGCGTTGTCGCCAATGCATTTGGCAAAAACAGAAAAGCCCGCAACGGGGCGGGCTTTGTTTGAAGTTGATCGGGCTTGTTGATTTCCTCCCGCAATTTGTCCATTGGCATGCGGGCAGGGCGAACAATCCTGTTCTAGCGATGTTGGTAATAACCAGGGCCACCCTGGTAATAACGGTGGTGATCGTCATGCCAGCCGCCGTGGGGGAAGATGATGCAGCCACTCAGGGTCAGCAGGGCAAGAACGGGAATCAGCCAGGTGATTCGACGCAGCATTTTGAAAATTCCTCATGGTTACGCCGTCATGAAGCCAAAACTCTTCATCGGCTGTAACATGAGACCCCGATTGCAGCGGCGCATCCCCGTAGAACGGTAAGTGCATGGCATGCAAGCGGATACAAACCGGATACATTTCAAAGTTTCAGGAAGCCGCAATGACCCACAAGCAACGTTTGATTTATTCGATTCTGATCGCCGTGTCGGTCCTGGCCATCATGCTCGGCCTGTCCTGGCTGCAAAATGCCGGCATGATTTCGGAGAAGACGTTTCAGTTCGTCGCCATCGGTGTGGCGGTGATCGTGGTGGTGATCAACGGCGTGATGCGGCGCAAGGTCAAGCCTTGACGGCGATGGCTTCACGCTTCAATCGTAGTTGAGGACGGCCGCAGCCTGTGGATGCAGGCTGTAGCTCTTGTCTTCATTGAAGGTGATCACACCTTCGGCGCACAGGCGCTTGAGCACCTCGCGCACACTGAGGAAGGACAGCGGAATATCCAGATCCAGCAATTGGCTATGGACACCGCGCACGCCCAGGCGCCGTTCGCTTTGTGCGGCGACCAGCAGGGCGTCGATGACTTTCAGACGAATCAGGCTGGTGCGCAGCCCGAAACTTTTCAGCAGCAAGCGGATGCGTTCGTTACCGTGACGCTCGACGCGTTGCCCGAAATCGCTCGCGTGGGGGCTCATGGAGACTCCTTTGGGGGCCTGGCTACCGTCCGTTGGTAGTTGCGAGTTGTACATGCAATTACTCCTTTTCAGAGCCTGATCGGGGTGGTTTTTTTGCGCTCTCTAGAACGAGACGTATCAGCACGACAAATCATGAAAGAAAAAATGTAGAAATTTTGTCGGGGATTTGTCTTTTCCTTGTGATTGGGGGGGGCTTGGCGGCCTTTGGGCCGACCAGGCTCTTTGGGTTTTGGGTGTATATCCGTTTTTTTGGGTGTTGCGGCTGGCGGTTCCGCTCTTACAGCGGGTCACTTTTGCAGACGCCCAAAAGTAACCAAAACGCTGGGCCCCGGCGTTCGGCCCGCTCGCTGGGGCTCGGGGTTCCTTCGTTACGGGATCTATCCGGGGGCATCGCTTCCGGTTTGCTTCGCTGCACCTCCTTTCGATGTGTTCGACTTCGTCGAACGGCGCTGCGCGCCCACCCCCGGATAAATCCCTCCACTCAGCCTGCCGAAGGGGCCAGCACGGCAAGATCAAGAGCTGCAGCCGAGCTAACGCTCATCCTGTTGAGTGGTGGTGGAGAGCAGGGCGTTCGGCTTTTGATCTGCTTCTGGGTTTGAGTTCGGCTCGGTATTTCACGTCGGCGTAACTCTGGCAGTCACCTTGATCAGTTCCTTCTCCCTTTGGGAGAGGGTTAGGGTGGGGGGCTTTTGATCTGCTTCTGAATTTGAGTACGGCTCGGTATTTCACGTCGGCGTAACTCTGGCAGTCACCTTGGTCAGTTCCTTCTCCCTCTGGGAGAGGGTTAGGGTGAGGGGCTTTTGATCTGCTTCTGGGTTTGAGTACGGCTCGGTATTTCACGTCGGCGTAACTCTGGCAGTCACCTTGGTCAGTTCCTTCTCCCTCTGGGAGAGGGTTAGGGTGAGGGGCTTTTGATTCTGCTTCGGGGGATTGTGTGGAGAGCCTAAATTTTTTCCTCTGACTTCGTTTCTTCGACAGGCTCATTGCGCGTGGACGCGTGGGTGTTTCCAGAGCGGATCGGTGCCAGCGCCGGCTTCGCTCTTTGGCATGTCGATCAGGAGCGAGCGTGATTATTTCCAGACAGTTAACCGGACTGACCTTGGCCGGCGTGGTTTTGGGGCTGAGTTGTTCGGCCCATGCGTTCAGCCCGGCCACGGAGGTCAGCGCCGATATTCGTCGTACCGCTTTTGGGGTGCCGCATATCCGTGCGCAGGATGAGCGCGGGCTTGGTTTCGGGATCGGTTATGCCTATGCGCAGGACAACCTGTGCCTGCTGGCCAATGAGATCGTGACGGTCAATGGTCAGCGTTCACGTTACTTTGGGCCGGAGCAGTTCACTGTCGAGCAACGCGAAAATCGTGTCAGCGATGTGTTCTTTACCTGGCTCAATACGCCGCAAGCGGTCGAGACGTTCTGGCAGGCGCAGTCTGTGCAGGTGCGTGATCTGGTTGAAGGGTATGCGGCTGGCTACAACCGCTATCTGGGCGAGCGCCGGCAGCAAGGCTTGCCGCAACAATGTCAGGGCGAGTGGGTGCGTGAGATCACGCCTCAAGATCTGGTGATGCTGACCCGCCGTCTGTTGGTCGAGGGCGGTGTTGGCCAGTTCGCCGAGGCGTTGGCGGGGGCGACGCCGCCGCAGGCGACCGCCGCGATCGAACACGATGTGCAGGCCTATCAGTTGGCCGATGCGCGTCAACAACGCTTTGCCCTGGACCGTGGCAGTAACGCTGTCGCGGTGGGTAGCGAGCGTTCGTTCAATGGGCGCGGGATGCTGCTGGCCAACCCGCATTTCCCTTGGGTCGGTGGCATGCGTTTCTATCAAATGCACCTGACCATTCCCGGCAAGCTCGACGTCATGGGCGCTGCCTTGCCGGGTCTGCCGATGATCAATATCGGCTTCAATCAGCATCTGGCCTGGACGCACACGGTCGATTCGTCGAAACACTTCACCTTGTATCGCCTGCAACTCGATCCGAAGGATTCCACGCGCTATATGCTCGATGGCCAATCCCTGCCGCTGAACAAGCAGACCGTGACTGTGCAGGTCAAACAGGCTGATGGGCAGGTCGTGCCAGTTTCACGTGATGTCTACAGTTCGCAGTTTGGCCCGATCGTGCAGTGGCCGGGCAAGCTCGACTGGGACAATCAGTTCGCCTACAGCTTGCGCGATGCCAACCTCGACAACGATCGGGTGCTGAACCAGTGGTACACAATGAATCAGGCCTCCACGCTTCAGGCGCTGCAGGACTCGGTGCACAAGATTCAGGGCATTCCGTGGGTCAACACCCTGGCCGTGGATGACAAAGGTCAGACGCTGTACATGAACCTGTCGGTGGTGCCGAACGTCAACGCCGAGAAGCTCGCCAAGTGCAGCGACCCGAGTATCGGTACGCAAATGATCGTGCTGGACGGCTCCAACAGCGCCTGCGCGTGGGACATCGACCCGCAAGCGGCGCAGAAGGGCATTTATGCTGCCAGCCAATTGCCGCAACTGCTGCGCAAGGACTTCGTCCAGCACTCCAATGACTCGGCATGGCTGGCGAACCCGGCGCAACCGCTCACCGGGTTCTCGCCGCTGATCAGTCAGGAAGGTCAACCGCTGGGCTTGCGTTCGCGGTTTGCTCTGGATCGCTTGAGCACGCTGAGTAAAAAAGGCCCGCTGGCGGTCAAGGATCTGCAGCAGATGGTGATGGACGATCAGGTGTACCTGGCGACTCAGGTGGTGCCGGATCTGCTGAAGTTCTGTGCCTCTGACCTCGGTGCCGACGCGCAGACGCTGAAGCCGGTTTGCACCAGCCTCAAGGCATGGGATGGCCGCGCCAATCTTGATTCGGGTCTGGGCCTGATGCATTTCCACAACATCATGCAGGCCATGCAGGCTTCACCGGATGTCTGGCGCGTTGCGTTCGACCCCAAGGATGCGCAACACACGCCGCGTGGTCTGGCGGTCGAGCAGCCGGCGGTGGCCAAAGCACTGCGTGAGGCGATGCTGGCGTCGGTCGAATCGAGCACAAAAATGGGCCTCAAGCCGCAAACCCGTTGGGGTGATATCCAGGTCGTCAGCAGCGGCGGGCAACAGACGCCGATTCACGGCGGGCCGGGTACGTTGGGCATCTACAACGCCATCCAGAGCGTGCCGCGTGAAGACGGCAAACTCGAAGTGGTCAGTGGCACCAGCTACCTGCAAGTCGTGACCTTTGACGAAAAGGGGCCGCACGCCCAAGGGCTGCTGGCGTTCTCGCTGTCGAGCGATCCGGCGTCGAAGTATTCGCGGGATCAGACCGAGGCGTTCTCGAAGAAACAGTGGAGTGTGCTGCCGTTTACCGAACAGCAGATTCAGGCTGACCCGCAGTATCAGGTGCAGACTGTGCGTGAGACGCTGGACAAGGCGGGGAAGGTTGCCGCGCAGTAAACCCGAGCGTTAATCGCGTCGAGCCGGAAGGCCGCATTCTGCAAGGGATGCGGCCTTCAGCTTTTTGGCGGCTGTTGCGGTATCGAGTTGATCACCGGATTGCCTTGCTTGTTACGGGTCAGGTAGACCGGCAGCACCTTGGGCAGGCTGTTGGCAAGGTTGTTCAGCTCTTTGATGTTGTAGATGCCACCCACGCGAATCGCACCGGTACTGTTGTCCGCCAGCTCCAATGGATTGCTCAGATAACGGTTGATCAGTGGCAGCGCTTCGCTCAACGCGAGGTTATCCAGCACCAGTTTGCCGTTGCGCCAGGCCAGCGAGGTGTCACCAGGGTAGGTCTGGCTGATCTGGGGCATGTAGTCGCCCTGTTTGTAGCGCGCCTGCATCGACGGGTCGAGGCGCAAACCATCGCCGGGCAACGAGCGGTTGCTGGTGACCAGCACCGAACCTTCGATCAGGTTCACGCGCACCTGGTCCTGATACATCCAGACATTGAAGCGTGTACCCGTGACGCGAATTCTGCCTTCGCCGGCGCGAACGACAAACGGGTGAGCCGTGTCATGGCTGACCGTAAAGAACGCTTCACCTTTTTTCAGGGTGACGCGGCGTTCGTCCTTGTAATTGCTGAAAGTCAGGTCGGTGTTCAGGTTCAGTTCGAGTTGGCTGCCATCACTCAGCGTGACCTGGCGGACAGTATCGGTGGCGGCGAAATGCTGATAGCTGTTGGGCAGCCAGCCCAGGCTCCAGCCGGTATACGCCGCCAGGGGCAATGCGAGCGCACAGACTCCGGCGGCTACAGCGAATTGACGCCACGAGCGCGAAGGCTGAGCTGCCGGGATGACCGGAGCAGATGCCGGGCGCGGCAAATGCTCGGCCACGTCCCAGATTTCCAGCATGGCTTCATACTCGAATGCATGCAGCGGATGAGCGTCGTGCCATTGCTGAAATGCGCGACGTTCATCGTCCGTGCAGTCATCAGCGTGCACCCGCATGCACCAATGCGCGGCGGCATCGGTGATCGCATCGTATTCGGCTTCCGAGAGAGTGTCTTGGGTCATTGACTCATCCTGATTTCGCCCATTCTAACCTTGTCGGGAAGTGACGGAGAACATCAGTCATGGCATTTGCCCATCAAAGTGGAACTTATTTTTCCCTCAGGCACCCAAAAAGCAGGACGACCAAGACCACTATCCACAAATGGAGTCAACAAATGATCAAGAAGACATTCGCAGCGTTGCTGGCCACGGCTGGTTTGCTCAGTGCAGGCGCAGCGTTGGCCGACCGGCCGGGCGCTGGTTGGGTCACCATCGAGAAAGCCATCGAAATCGTCAAAACCAAGGCCGGTTACGTGGAGGTCTATGAGATCGAAGCCGATAACGACGGCTACTGGAAAGGTGAAGGACGCAAGGCTGACGGCGTGGTTTACGAGTTCCGCATCGACGGGGCGTCGGGCAATATTTTGCGGGATCAGAAGGACTGATTACGTTGTAGATACTCAGTTGTTTTGAAAAATGCGCCGACCTCAGACCGGCGCATTTTTTTGTCCCGGTGGTCACGGCAACGGCTGCAAGGGGCCCGCCTGGCTTGAGGTTGACGCTGGCAAGGGGATCGGTGCAGGTGGTGGATCCAGTTGCCTGCCCATTTCGCTGATGAGCAAGGCGATCGAGTCAGCGTTGGCCATCATCACCTCTATGCGCACGTCATCAGCGAGCGGATTGCGAAACGCTTTACGGGCCTCTGCAAGATTTTTGGTTTTGGTCAGGCCAAGCACTTTTTTGTAAGCCGTGGCGCGCTCCGGTAACTGATCCAGGCCCACCCACAACCCTTTCTCAGTCTTGTCCGCGAATAACTGTGACGGCGTGGTGGAGCGTGACAAGGACTTGCGGTAGCGTTCCAGACCCGTTTTGAGCAGTTGCCCGTCTGCGGTGGTGGTATCGATGAGGTCGGGGAATGGACTCAGTGCCTCTACGGAGACGAAATCTTCGCTATCGCAGATCAGATGCGACAGTTCGTGGAGCAGCGTGATCGCGCGAGCATGGGAATCGACATTGAACCTGGGCGGTAAATGAGCGGTGTACGTATCCAGTTTCGGATTGAAAAAATGTTCCGTGAAGTGCACGACCCTTCGCCTGTCTTCCTTGAAGACAAAGGCAACCGTATCGTCGTCGTAGCGCGCATTGAGGCCAGCGAAAAAGCGCTCTGTATAGAGCAAATCATCTTTAGGCTCCGTCAACTCCCGGCAGATGGGCAGGATCACCTTCTCGATCTTCCTCAACAGCATGGGCGTCACCTGCGACACTTCGAAAAAGTCCCTCAGGACTTTTTCCATGCGAGTGCCGCCGAGGTTGTCGCGGTGTACGACAAAGTTGTGCAGGCAATTCAGCGCGTAAGTTCTCGCCCGCTCGACGGCCTGCCGTATCACGAAGGCTCGGGCGGGGTACAAGCGGTTGATTTCCGCCATCCCTTTGGCCTGGATAAGCATCAGAATTGAACACTGCTGCTCAACTCTGGATTGCAGACGCAGAGGCCTCTTCGATCGGCAGCGATGCACGGCCTGAGCGGCAGGGGCAAGCACCAGTCTTGAGTTCTTCTGTTCAAGCGCCGGCCCCAGGCCCCCGTCTTTCTTGCGCAAGTGCCAGGTTTCTTCAGTCTGGACCACCGGATAAACCTTGCCGGCAATCGCCGCATACTTGTGTGTATTCGACGCATCCACATAAACCGGTTTATTGGCTTCGAGTTTGAGGCCTTCGAGTGCGGTGCTGGTTTCATAACGCTGCAAGTTTGCGCGAGAGGTGTTAACCGGTGAAACTTTTGACCATCGGGCGACTTTTTCCGATGTGTCCGCGCCGGTTTCGGCAACCTTTGGTCCAGATTTCTGCGTCTCGGAGGCAAATTCGGCCGTTTCCGTCTCTGCCTCTGTTTCCCAGGGCAGACGACCCAGGCTGAACAGGGAGATCGCCCCGGCGATAAAGCTTTTCAGGGCATTGGCCCAATGATGATCCTGAAGGTCTTCGGCGGATGCCTTGAAGTCGTTGTAGCTTTTCCACAGAAACAACAATGAGGCGATTTTCCCCGACAAGAGCTGGGGAACCAGATGCACACCGTGACTGAACAAAGACTTCGCGGTTTCCCAGTCGGCCTGCGCATTGATCTGCGGCTGGCACTTGAGTAATTGCGGCAGAAGACTGAGCGTGTCCTTGTGCAAATGCTCCAGCAGATTGCCGTTGATGGGCGTGCTGTGAAGCTTGATTTCACTGGCTTTGCCAATCGTCGTTTGCAGCAGGTTCTTGAAGACGGCCTGTTGCCCGGAAGGCAGGCGTCGGATGATCAGGTCCTGAAAATGCCCCGGTGTATTCAAGGCCTTGATCAATTGCGCTTCGTCCTCGAATTCACGAAATACGAACCGCGAATACGGCGCGTAGAGCACGCGTTGCCCTGTATGTCCCGCTCCGGGACCAATGACATAAAGTCCGAGGGCGTCGACGAAACCGGCACCGGTGGTCTTGATCAACGACAGTGGGCAAGCGATGGCGTGAGCGCCCTCCACGGTGGCGCGCGCTATCCCGTCCGGCATGTCCAGTACCTGGCAAACGTAGTCGAAACCGTTTTGCGACAACTGTTGTTGCAACTTCAAGGCGTGCGCATGCTGCATCAACTGCCAGGGCAACTGACGGAGGAAGCGTGCTTTGCTGGTGCGTGCCGACTCACTGTTGGCTGACAGCGCCTCGGTGACTTTTCGGGTGTAGGTGGTGGTGATGGCGAGGGATTGCAGCAGTTGCTTTACCGCCGACTGATCGAGCTTTGCCGGCAATGCGCTGGCGATTGTCGAGGCCACCTTGAACCCGGTGCCCTGCACGATGTTGTAGTGATGCAAGGCAAAATCGAGCAGGTTGCAAGGCGGGCCAGCCAGCGTGAGATTCGGGGTGATCTGGATCTCCTGTGGCTTGAGATCGGTGTCAGGGAATCGGGCGTCGAGCAGTTTTTTCAGCGTCTGCTCTACGTGGGAGGCCAAAGCGGGGACGTCGTGGAGAAAATCCTTGCCATCGATAACGCTGCGCCGCACCTCATCCAGCAGTGCCAGTTGTGTGCGTTGTTCCGTGTCCGAGGCCATGCGCAACCAGTCGGGGAAATCCTGCTGGCGGACGAAAGTCCGGGCCAGTTCGATGGCCCGGCGCAGGTTGGTATCGATGGCGGTGTTTGTCATTTGAGTGAGGAAGTTCGCGAGGACGGACTTGTCCGTGATGCATACGCGTAAGGCCTCACAATGGGCCAGGAAATGTTCAATGGCCGATTGCATGCGATCGTTCAACACGTTGCCTTCAATCAACAGGAAGGGGCCCAGTGTGTATTGTTGATCCAGTTGATTGTGCGCCGTTGGCAGATTTTCCAGCAGCGTCTGACACTGGTTATTGTTGTCCAGGCGCCGTTGCAATTGCCTCTGCGCGATGGCGATGTCATCGAACGACTCCAGACCCACGGCCGGCGTCCAGAGGATCGCACGCCCGGAATGCTTGACGTCCATGCCTCCGCGCTCGGTCAACAGTACGCAATGCACGAGCGACAGTGCATCGCTGTTGCCTGCGCAGACAACGCTGAGCGACCAGGCGTCCGGCCGGAAGCCATTGAGCGACTGGCGTTCAGTGCGTGTTGCGTGTTTTGCATCGAACACGGTTTCGACTATTTTCCGTTCGACCGTCAGCCAGGAGCCGCTGAGGTTTCTCACGTATGCCTCAGCGCGCACGCCGTCCTCAAAAGCCTGCGCCAGTTTCCAGCGTATGCCTTCGAGAAACACACGTTGTTCGGCGCTGCTCGCAGTCGGCTGGTCCTTGAAGTTACTACTCAGATTCTCCTCGGCGCGTTCGAGTTTTATTGCCAGTTGCGCAGCCTTGTCGGCCTGCACCCGTGATGAGAGCGGCGCACTGGAAAACAACGGTCGGGTACTCCAGCGCTCGTTGACGTCGAGCTTGAGCAGGCGCTCATGAATCATCGAACGGATATCCAGCGCCTTGTCGAAAAGCGCATGGATGTCGGTCATGCGTTCACTCTGGCGGAAGAGCTGCAAGGCAAATTCCACATTCTGCCGTTGTTTGGTGAGGATCGCTTCGAACAGCGTGGTGATGATGTCGCCACCGATGTTTTCCCCGGACACTTGCGCGTGGGTGAATCCGAGATAGCGATTGCGTTCCTCCAGGTTCATCAGTCCGTACAGCTCGTCTTCATGTCCGTCCGCATTGAGTTTGGCGGTCAGCGTCTGTTTGAGATCGACGTAGTTGGTGAGGACTTGCAAGCCTTGGGTAGGGGTGTAGAGATAAGTCTTGTCATGGTTGATCATCAGCGAGCCGGCCAGTTCGACATAGGCGGCTTCCTCGCGCAAACACACGGTTTCGAAGTTGGGCCGCCGGGACGCCACGCTCGGCTCCCGAATCACGCTGTGCAGGGCGTCGAATTCGCTGGCGGAGAGGATTTCCGATTCACGCTTGAGCATCAGGTCTGCACGCATTTGATCCTGTAAGGCTTGGCTGAAATACGTGCGTCTGGGCGAGCCCTCGAATGCAGCGGCATTCCAGTAGGCCTCTAGCTGTCGAAACAGCAGCATGGTCAGTCGTCCCGATGCGGACTTGATCACATCGGCCCAGGTAGCCTGGTCAGCTTTCTGGCTTGAGCGGGCCGGGTGGGAAAATTCCGCTGTCTGGCCGCGTGGCCAGCCCTGACGGCGAAAGTGCAGCAGCAGCGCTTCACTCAGGGACAGCGAATTGATCCATTGCCTGATATCCCCGGACAGCGGGGCACTGTCGAGGTAAAAGCTGACGCGGGTGCGCGACTGCTGCAAACCGGCAAAATGCGGTTCGAGCAGTTCATCGAGAATGCTCTCCAGCAGGGTGGTAAGCGACGGCAGACGTTTCAGCTCATCCAGCAGATCGCGGGCGCAGGTATCCTGAGACTGGCTGATCGCGGCCTGTTGATCGTCAAAGACATCGCCTTCGATCGTTTCGCGGCTGAGGGTAATGGCGCGTTTCTCTACCAGTTCCTTGCGCAGCGAAACACTGAGAAAGGCCAGCAGATCATCAGTTTCATCAGCGTTGTCGACGCGTGTTTGCACGGCGTCCATCAGCGTCCGGTGATCGCTGTATTTTTTCAGACCGTCATAAGGCGTGTACAAAAACACGCCATCGTCATCCGGCCCGGCGCTGAGAATAAAACTGCCGGCCAGCGGCACGGCGGTTTGCTTGTCGGCATTAAGCAGAATGCGTTCGGCCAGCATGGGCGGGGTTTGTTCGCTGCGCAGGGTGTGGGTCGCCAGTTGCACCTGGGCGAGCCAGCGGAAATCTTTGCTGTTGAGGCCGTGCGTTCGACCTAAGTCGTCATGCAGGCCCGGTGCTTTGAGTATGTCGGGGAATAGCAGGGGGCTGGGCATCATCGGAACTCTGAACGGGGCGCCGTGGGCGAAGAGTTCAAGAGTAGGTACGCAGGTCACCGCGCAGGCGGTACATAGTTACCGCACACGCCGAGTTTAAATGTGCCACGGGCCAATGCTGGTCATCGCCAATCCAAGGGTTGACAGCCGACAGCTGTGGCATGGTTAATCGGCGGGCAAGTCGTCCGTACGCTGTTGTTCCCTCCAATAATCATTCTGGAGCTTCAGATGTCTGCGCCACACGATCATGTGTCCTCTGCTGTCTCGTCCTCGTTGTCTCTCGAAGCGCTGACGCAACTGCTTGAAACGATTTTTCTGCGCCACGGCACCTCCGCCGAAGTCGCGCAAGTGCTGGCCGCCAACTGTGCCGGCGCCGAGCGCGATGGTGCCCACAGCCATGGCGTGTTCCGCATTCCCGGGTATGTCTCGACCCTGAACAGCGGCTGGGTCAACGGCCACGCCGTGCCGCAAGTCGAAGATGTCGCCTCCGGCTTCGTGCGTGTCGATGCCGGTAATGGTTTCGCTCAACCGGCACTGGCCGCCGCCCGGCCGTTGCTGGTGGAGAAGGCGCGTAGTGCCGGGATTGCCGTGTTGGCCATTCGCAACTCGCATCACTTTGCCGCGCTGTGGCCGGACGTCGAGCCATTCGCCGATGAAGGGCTGGTGGCGCTGAGCGTGGTCAACAGCATGACCTGTGTGGTGCCGCACGGTGCCGACCGGCCGCTGTTCGGCACCAACCCGATTGCGTTTGCCGCACCTCGGGCCGGCGCTGCGCCGATTGTCTTCGACCTTGCCACCAGCGCGATCGCTCACGGCGACGTGCAGATCGCTGCGCGCAAAGGCGAGCGGCTGCCAGCGGGGATGGGGGTGGACAGCCTCGGTCAGCCGACTCAGGACCCCAAGGCGATTCTCGAGGGCGGGGCGTTGCTGCCGTTCGGCGGGCACAAAGGTTCGGCGCTGTCGATGATGGTCGAACTGTTGGCCGCGGCACTGACGGGAGGCAATTTTTCCTTTGAGTTCGATTGGGCCAATCATCCCGGGGCGAAAACACCGTGGACCGGGCAGTTGTTGATCGTCATCGACCCGAGCAAAGCCGCCGGACAGGGTTTTGCCGAGCGCAGTGGTGAACTGGTGCGCCAGATGCACAGTGTCGGCCTCAAGCGTTTGCCGGGCGATCGGCGGCATTGGCAACGCAGCAAATCGCTGGCTGAGGGCATCGTGCTGGATGCGCAGACGCTGGCGCAGTTGCGTGAACTGGCAGGCGCTTAAGTTTTCGCCAGGCATAAAAAAGGCGAGCCCAGCAGGGTTCGCCTTTTTTGTGTGCCTGACTCAGCGACGGCCGAGCAGCAAACCGACCACCAGGCCGAAACCGGCGGAGATCGCCACGGTCTGCCATGGATGACCGCCGATGTAGCTTTCGGTGGCGTCGACCGCCGGTTTGGTGCGATCGCGTACGCTCGACACGGAATCCAGCGCCTGTTGCAGTTTCAGGGCGATTTGTCCGCGCAGCGTTTCCGCTTCTTCGCCAACCAGTGAGGCGCTGCTCTTGAGCAGTTTGTCTGACTCTTGAATCAGAGCCTGGAGTTCGCTGAAGGCCTGATCCTTGATTTGATCTTCGGCGGCTTGCACGGCGGATTTGCGGGCCATTGGGTGACTCCTTGCAGTTGAATGGACAGTGATCAATGGAGTGTGGCGCTTGCTGAAAAGTTGCACTGAATTTAGGTCAGAAATAAAAACCTGCGCGGGAGATTTCCATCGAGCGTGTAAGATGTCGCCATTTTACGCAGCAGGATAATTCCCCATGAGTTTCAATCTGGCCGACAAATCACTCGCAGAGCGCGCCGCGCTGGAAGACGAGAAATCCCGTCTGTTCGAACTCTGGCAGAACAATCTGGGCAAAGCCAAAGGCGAAGCCGCGCGTTTGTTCGGCGAGCGCGGCAAGCGCAAGGGTAAGTGGGCCGAGTGGGTCCGCGCGGAACTGGACGGCATGTCGCCGCCAGAGTTCGCCAACATGGTGCGCAGTGAAGTCAATCGACTGATGGCCGCCAACAAGTAACACCTCAGCTGAACGTCGCGGCAATCGCCTCGCGCACTTTGACCACCACCGGATCGATCTGCGTGCTGGTGCGCCAGCCCAGTTCGATCGGGTAACGCGGCAGCTTCAACGGGCAGGGCAGCAGCGTCAGGCCGCTGAGCGCGGCGATACTTTCGGCGGCGTGCGTCGGAATCGTCGCCACCGCCCGACTGCCCTTGAGCAAATACGGCAGCGCCGCGAAATGCGTGGTCGAGGCACACACCCGTCGACTCAGGCCCAGCGCCGCCAACCCCTCATCGGTAATCCCGATAAAACCGCCAGACGACACCAGAATGTGCTCGCGGGCGACGAACTCCTCAAGATCAATCTGCTGCTGGCCGGGCGCCAGGCTCGACGGCTCGACCAAGCATGCATAACCGCCTTCGCCCAACACCTGACGGCTGAGCAAACGTTCGGCGAAGCCCCCGGCAGTGATCGCCAGGTCGATGCTGCGCTCCATCAGGGCGTGGGCGACGATCTGACTGTGGGTCTGACGAAAGATCAGGCGCAACTTCGGTGCGCTGCGGGCAATTTCTTCGATCAGGCGGCGACCGTAGGCAATCTCGAAGTCATCCGACAGCCCCACCGTGACCGAGCGACCGTCGTACTGATTGGCCGCCGGGTCGACCATCGCCAGGCTTTGCCGGCATTTGTTCAGCGCGTCGCTGACCACCGGTTTCAATTGATTGGCCTTGAGCGTCGGCGCCAGTCCCCGCCCGGTGCGCACAAACAATTGATCGCCGTAGACTTCGCGCAAGCGTCGCAGCGCGGCGCTGACCGCCGATTGCGTCACCCCCAGACGCAACGCCGCGCGGCTGGCGCTGGACTCTTCATGCAGGGCTTCAAAGACTTTCAGCAGGTTGAGGTCGACCGTGGCGATATTCATTTGGCTCATATCATTCAGCAGCGAACGGGGCTTTATTCATGATCGCGTGGCGCCGCAGAATCGGCAACCACTGAACCTGATGGAGTGATTGCGATGGCCAAATCAATTGTTGCTGCGCTGCAAATCGGCGCTTTACCCGACGGAAAAGGCGCGACCCTGGAGCAGATTCTCGCTTGGGAAGGCGCAATCCTTGAGTCGGGCGCGGCGCTGGTGGTGATGCCGGAAGCGCTGTTGGGGGGGTATCCGAAAGGCGAGAGTTTCGGCACGCAATTGGGTTATCGCCTGCCGGAAGGGCGCGAGGCCTACGCCCGTTACTTTGCCAATGCGATCGATGTGCCAGGGGCTGAGACGGAAGCTCTGGCTGGGTTGTCGGCGCGCACCGGGGCCAATCTGGTGATCGGCGTGATCGAGCGTGCTGGCAGCACGTTGTATTGCACAGCGCTGTATTTCGACCCGCAGGCCGGCCTGGTCGGCAAACACCGCAAACTGATGCCCACCGGCACCGAACGGTTGATCTGGGGCAAGGGCGACGGCTCGACCTTACCGGTGTTCGACACGCAGGTCGGCAAGCTCGGCGCGGTGGTGTGCTGGGAAAACATGATGCCGCTACTGCGCACAGCGATGTATGCCAAAGGCATCGAAGTGTGGTGCGCGCCGACCGTTGATGAACGCGAAATGTGGCAGGTCAGCATGCGGCACATTGCCCATGAAGGACGCTGCTTTGTGGTCAGTGCCTGTCAGGTGCAAGCCTCGCCGAGTGAATTGGGTGTGGAAATTGCCAATTGGCCGGCGGATCGCCCATTGATTGCCGGAGGCAGCGTGATTGTCGGGCCGATGGGGGAGGTGCTGGCGGGGCCGTTGCGGGGTGAGGCGGGGTTGCTCACTGCCGAAATTGACACCGATGAGCTGGTGCGTGCGCGCTACGACTACGATGTGGTCGGCCACTATGCGCGGCCGGATGTGTTTGAGTTGTCAGTGGATGAACGGGCCAAACCCGGGGTGCGATTCAACACATAACCCCAGTCCGATAGAGAACTTGTGGGAGCGAGCCTGCTCGCGAAAGCGGAGTGTCAGTCAACGAAAATATTGAGTGTGACGACGCATTCGCGAGCAGGCTCGCTCCCACAGGGGGGGGGGGCTCACAAGGCCAAGTTTTTTTGGCGTTGCTGCCATTCTTCACGGGTGATCTCCCAAAGCTCCCGTGGAAAACGCCCACCGACAAAATCATCTTCATCAGTCCGAATCAAACGCATTCCCGCGCGCTCCGAGAGCCTGCGCGAGCCGATGTTCGGCGCCGCTTTCGGCACGCGCATCAGCGGACGTTCAAGCACGTTGAACCAGTAATCGGTCACCGCCGCGCTGGCTTCCGTCATCAACCCCTGACCTTGCCACGCCGGCGCCAGCCAGAGCCCGCGATGGTTGTCCGTTTGATCCATCAGGCTGATGTTGCCGATCAACTGTTCGGGCGCGGACTTCAGGCGAATCGACCAGTGCCATTCCTTGCCCGCTGCCACCGCCGGCAAGGCAATATCGCGCAAGTAGGTGAGGGCGCCGTTCTCGGGATACGGCCATGGCACCGCCGCATTCAGGTAGCGCACGACTTCCCAGACTGGAAACTCTCGTTGCACGGCTTCGGCATCGGCCAATTGCAACGGGAGCAGGATCAGTTGTTCGGTGTACAGCGTCGGCGTGTCTTCCATAAACCTGCAGCCTCCCTGAATGTCGTTAAGGAACGAAGCAGGCTAACGCATTTTTACCAGGTCGCGGCAGTGGCCTTCGGCAGGCTGAGTTTGCCGCTGTCGACGAAGCGCATGGTGCCGAACAAGCCACCGGCAAGTTTGCCGCGCAGCACGTAGGGCAAGTTATCGAGGGTCTGCGTCTGGCTCAGGCCCAAGGTCTGGCGCAGCACCGAGAACGCCGAGATGCTGACCGGCACGCTGACAATGGTTTCGGAAAAACGCGGGATCGAGCCGCTCTGATCGCTGACACCGGATGCCAGCGAATGACCGTTGACCTCCAGATCCAGCGCGATGCCGTTGTAGTCGATCGCCGTCTCATTGGGGTTCTGTACGCGCAACTTGATGGCGAAACGTACTTCCAGATCCTGGCTCGGCAGCGGTTCGAGGCCGACCACGTTGATGTTCACCGGATCACGGTTGGGGAACAGCGCACAGGCGCTGAGGGAGAGCAGAAGCAGTGACAGAATGACGGCTTGGAAACGGCGCATAAACGGTCTCTCAACAAAAAAGGGCTGAACCGTCACCGGCTCAGCCCTTTCTCAAGGCCGGACGTTAGCGGTTCAACTGTGCGACAGCCGCCGCTGGGGCAGGTTCACCTTTGGCCGGCATGTCCGGGTTTTCCATGACCTGAAGAATAGAGGCTTCCGGGTCGAAATCGTCTTCTTCCAGCTCGATGAATTCTTCCGGCAGGAAAATGTTCAGCACGATAGCGCACAACGCGCCGACGGTGATTGGCGACTCGAAGATGTTGCGCAGCGCTTGCGGCAGTTCGCGCAATACTTCTGGCACTGCCGCGATACCCAGGCCCATGCCCAGCGAAATCGCCACGATCAACATGTTGCGCCGATGCAGGCCGGCCTCGGCGAGGATCTTGATCCCGGCCACCGCCACAGTGCCGAACATCACCAGTTCGGCGCCGCCGAGTACCGGTTTCGGCATCAGTTGCAACACCGCGCCGATCATCGGGAACAGCCCCAGCAGCACCAGCAGACCGGCAATGAAGAAGGCCACGTAACGGCTGGCCACGCCGGTCAGTTGAATCACGCCGTTGTTCTGCGCGAAGGTCACCATCGGCATGCTGTTGAACACCGCGGCCATGGCCGAGTTAAGGCCGTCGGCGAGCAGGCCGGACTTGATCCGGCGGATGTACAGCGGGCCTTTGACCGGTTGCCGGGAAATCATCGAGTTGGCGGTCAGGTCACCCGCAGCCTCCAGCGGCGACACGAGGAAAATCACCGCCACCGGCACGAACGCCACCCAGTCGAAGTTGAAACCGTATTTGAACGGCACCGGCACGCTGACCAGCGGCACTTCGGGCATCGAGGCGAAATCCACCGTGCCCATCAGCCAGGCGACCACATAGCCGAGGGTCAGGCCGATGACGATTGCGCCCAGGCGCAGAAACGGCACGTCGACGCGGTTCAGCACAACGATGGTGCCAATCACCAGCGCGGCCAGAAACACATGGCTGGCTGCGCCCAAGTCAGGCGCGCCGAAACCGCCGGCAATGTCGGTCATCGCCACTTTGATCAGCGACAGGCCCATCAGCGTGATGATGGTGCCGGTGACTACCGGGGTGATCAGCATGCGCAGTTTGCCGATGAACTGGCTCAGCACCACCTCAATGAACGCGGCGAAAAAGCACACGCCGAAGATCGTCGAGAGGATTTCATCGGTGCCGCCACCGCGCGCCTTGACCATGAATCCCGCGCTGAGAATCACACTGATAAAGGAAAAACTGGTGCCTTGCAGGCACAACAACCCCGAACCGACCGGGCCGAAACGCTTGGCCTGGACAAAGGTGCCGAGCCCGGAGACGAACAGCGCCATGCTGATCAGGTAGGGGATTTCACTGTGCAGACCGAGGGCGCCGCCCATGATCAGGGTCGGGGTGATGATGCCGACGAAGCTGGCCAGCACGTGTTGCAGCGCGGCAAACACGGTCGCGGTCAGGTGCGGGCGGTCGTTGAGGCCGTAGATCAGGTCGTTGTTGCGCGGGGCTTTTTCAGAGGCGGTCATGGTGTTTTGCGCGCCGCGAGGCGGGGCCGGGTCAGAAAATGGAGGCGCAGAATGCCGGAAGAGGGCGGCGAGGGCAACGAGCAATAACTGCCTGAAAGGTCAGGTTTTCGGTGCCGGCAAGTTATTCCTGACACCCATTATTGTGGCGAGGGAGCTTGCTCCCGCTCGGCTGCGAAGCAGTCGTGATTGAATGCATGTCTGGAAAAGCAGGGGGCCGCTTCGCAGCCCAGCGGGAGCAAGCTCCCTCGCCACAGGGGACTGTGTTTCAAGCAAAGGCTGCGAGCAGGTCTTCTTCGAAGGCTTTTTGCGCATCTCCCGGCACCTGCGCCCGATGTCGGGCCAGATGAAATGCCACGTCAAAACTCAATTCGCCTTCGCGCACTGGCCGCAGCAAGCCCTTTTCCTGCCAGCTCCGCGCGTAGTGATCCGGCAGATAACCCACGTGTTTACCCGACAAAATGAAGGTCAGCGTACCTTCCACCTGTTCCGACCGCGCCGAGCAGATCTTGCCCTGAAACGGCTCGTCACTGCGCAAAAAACGGTAGGGGTGATCGACCCGGTCGCAGGCCTGTAGTGCAGCGTCGCTGGGCGTTTCATCGGTGAACAAGGGATGGCCGGCAGCGCAATACAAATGCTGGGTTTCGCTGAACAACTGGCGATAGTCGAAGGCGCTTTGCACCTGCGAGAAATAGCCGATCGCCAGATCCAGCCGCTGTTGCAGCAGCAGGCGTTCCATCTCGCCGGGCATGGCGCTGATCAGTTCGATGCGCACCGACTCATCGCGCTCGCGAAAGCGCCGGATCGCCTCAGCCACCCGTTGCAATACGGATTGATCGACCGACTCGGAGATCCCCAGACGCACTTCACCGATCAGCCGCCCGGCAACGCCGTTGGATTGGTGGCGGAACGTTTCGATCGATTCAAACAGCGTGCGCACCGCGATCAGCAACTGCTCGCCCTTCGGCGTCACGCTGAAACCGCCCTTGCCACGACTGCACAAACGATAGCCGAGGCGGGTTTCCAGTTTGGCCATTTGCTGGCTGATGCTCGACTGACTCAGGCCCAGATCACCTTGGGCCGCACTGAAACCACCGCACTCGACCACCCGCACAAAAAGGCGCAACAACTGCAAATCCACGTCATGGAGTTGACCCAACATCACATTACTCCTGGGTAAAGTCAGGATGATTACTCGGCTATTTTTCTAATGTATCCGACGGCGCATCCTGCAACCACTTCCTCCGGTCAGGTGTTCGTCATGGCTCCCGTGTTCAAGCTGTGTTTCCCCGCGCTGCTGTTGTCCGTGGCTGTTCAGGCTCAGGCCGAAGACAAGACGCTCAATCTCTACAGCTGGGCCGATTACGTGCCGCCGCCAACCCTGCAAAGGTTCGAGCGGGAAAGCGGTATTCATGTGCGCTACGACACCTTCGATAGCTCTGAAGTACTGGAAACCAAGTTGCTCACCGGCGGCAGCGGTTATGACGTGGTGGTGCCGTCGTCCAGTGTTCTGGCCCGTGGACTTGCTGCGGGCGCGTTGAAGGAAATCCCTCACGAGGGCCTCAAGGGCTACGCCAATCTTGATCCGGACTTGCTCGAGAAAATGGCCGCCGTCGACCCCGGCAATCGCTACGGCGTGCCATATACCTGGGGCACGCTGGGTCTGGGCATGAACGTCGAGGCGGTGAAACAACGGCTGCCCGATGTGCCGCTGAACAGCCTCGATTTGCTGTTCAAACCGGAATACGCCAGCAAGCTGAAAGACTGCGGCATTGCAGTTCTTGATTCGCCGCAGGAAGTTATCGGTCTGGCGCTGCATTACCTGGGCAAGGATCCTTACAGCACCGATAAAAATGATCTGGCTGCCGCCGAGGCGTTGTTGCAGAAACTTCAGCCGTCGGTGCTGTACGTCGCCACCGGCCGGCAGATCAATGATCTGGCCAGCGGCAACGTGTGCCTTGCGCTGACTTACAACGGCGACGCGAGCATGGCCGCCGATCAGGCACGCAAAGCCAACAAACCGTACGAAGTGGCGTACCGCATTCCCAAGGAAGGCACGCTGGTGTGGCAGGACAATCTGGCCATCCCCAAAGACGCGCCGCACCCGCAAGCCGCGCGGGCGTTCATCGAGTTCATGCTGCGCCCGGACTCGGTGGCCGAACTGACCAACACGCTGTTTTTCGCCACCGCCAACCAGGCCGCCACGCCGCTGGTGGATGAGGCCGTACGCAACGACCCCGACATCTATCCGCCGAGCGATGTGCGTGCGCGGCTCTACGCCGATCGCAGCATGAGCCTCAAGGACATGCGTCAGCGCACGCGTCTGTGGACCACTTTCCGTAGCCATCAATAACAACAGGAGCACCACGATGGATGTGCCCATGCAAAACGACCAGGCCCTGACTCGCGACAGCCTGTACGGCACCGCCGCCGAAAGTACTTACGCCGGTATTACCAGTTTCATGCGCCGGCGCTACAGCCGTGATTTGCGCGGCGTCGATGTCGCGGTCAGCGGCGTGCCATTCGACACCGCCACCAGCAACCGTCCCGGCGCACGTTTCGGGCCACGGGGGATTCGCGCCGCTTCCACCGGGATCGCCTGGGAACGCCACTGGCCGTGGGCGTTCGACCCGTTCGACCATTTGGCGGTGATTGATTACGGTGACTGCGACTTCGATTACGGTTCGCCGCAGAGCATTCCGGAAAGTATCGAGGCCCACGCCGAGCGCATTCTCAACGCCGGCAGCGCCATGCTGACGTTTGGCGGCGACCACTTCATCAGCTATCCGCTGCTCAAGGCCCACGCCCGTAAACATGGCACGCTGTCGCTGATTCACTTCGATGCGCACAGCGACACCTGGCCGGATGAGGCGGGCAAGCGGGTCGATCACGGCACCATGTTTTGGCACGCCGCCCGGGAGGGCCTGGTGGACCCGGCGCGCTCGGTGCAGATCGGTTTGCGCACGACCAATGACGATCACATGGGTTTCCAGGTGCTGGATGCCCGGCAGGTGCATCGCCTTGGTTGCGACGCGATTGTCGAAGCGATCCGCGCGCGTGTTGGCGATAACCCGGTGTACCTGACGTTCGATATTGATTGCCTGGATCCGGCGTTTGCACCCGGCACCGGAACGCCGGTCTGCGGCGGCCTGAGCACCGTGCAAGCACTGGAGATTCTCGGTGGTTTGCGCGGCATCAACCTGGTCGGCATGGACGTGGTCGAAGTCGCCCCGGCTTACGACCATGCCGACGTCACCTCGCTGGCCGCCGCCACACTGGCGATGGAAATGCTCTGCCTCTACGCCGCCCGACACAAGGTTAATATTTAACCCGCGCACCATAACCCCTGTGGGAGCGAGCAGGCTCGCTCCCACAATGGGATCTTATTCCCTCTCGATATTCCGCTACCCTCAAAAGAGCAGGCTTGATCAACCTGCCTCCCCACATTGCTCCTGCCATTTTCTGACAGCAGCCTCTGCTAAGCTCCGGCATCTTCTCCCTCCAGAGCCTGCCCATCGTGTCGCGTACCACTCGTCTTTTGACTTTGCTGCAAGTGCTGCGCGGCAAGAAACGCCCGGTGACGGCGGCGACCCTGGCTGCCGAGCTGGAGGTGTCCGAACGCACGCTCTATCGCGATATTGCTGAGCTGACCGGCCTCGGCGCGCCGATCCATGGCGAGGCGGGGATTGGATATGTGTTGCGCAGCGGTCTGTTTCTGCCGCCATTGATGCTCAATGCTGACGAGACCGAAGCCATCGTTCTCGGTTTGCGTTACGTCGATCAGCGTGGCGACGAAGTCCTCGGCAAAGCGGCGGCGGATGCGCTGGCGAAAATTGCTGCCGTGCTCGATCCGCAGGCTCAGGAAGCACTGCGCAATCCCACTGTAATGCCGGGGCCACCGGGTTATGGCTTCCCGCAAAACGCCGTGCCGTTGAACGTGTTCCGCCATGCCATCCGCGACCAGGCCAAACTGCACATCGATTACGCCGACGCGCAACAGGTGCCGAGCCAGCGGCTGATCTGGCCCTTGGCCCTGGGCTTTCTCAATGAAGTGCGGATCATCGTCGCGTGGTGCGAATTGCGCAGCGCCTACCGTACCTTTCGCACCGACCGCATCAGCGCGGCCAGCCGTCAGGGCGAGGGTTATCCGGGGCGCCGCAGCGACCTGTTGCGCACCTGGCGCGAGCAGATGCAATTGGATGAAAGCGGCCGCTTCACTCCTGACAAAAACTGACGCAACGCTGTTTTAGGATGCTCGCAGAACCAAACAAAAAAGGAGCTGCAACCATGTCCCATCCCGTCTCTGCACTGGCCCCGGCGATCGCGGCGTATATCGATGCGGCCAACGCACGCGATACCTCGCGGGTCGGCAGTTTTTTTGCCGAGGATGCCAACGTGTTCGACGAAGGCCAACATCAAGTCGGCCCGCAAGCCATCGCGCAGTGGATGCACGACACCGGGCAACGCTATCAGCCACGGGTCGAAGTGCTGGACGTGCAACAGCGCACCGGCAAAGTGCTGGTACACGGGCTGATTTCCGGAACCTTCCCCGGCAGCCCGGCGCAGCTGCGCTACACGTTTCGCTTGAACGAGCAGGGGAAAATCGCCCGACTGGATATTTCCCTCTAATCATCGTGGCATACTGCCGCGCATGACTTTCGACTCTCCGCTCAGCGCCTGGCAACACGCCGTTCAACACAAGGGTTTCGTCCAGGATGAAGCCCAGGAACACGCGGTCTGGGCGCTGCAAAAATGCCATGAAGCGCTGCACGCCGGGGCCGGTTCGGTCACCGGCGTTTATCTGTGGGGGCCGGTCGGGCGCGGCAAGACCTGGCTGATGGATCAGTTCTATCAGAGCCTGCGCGTGCCGGCGCGACGCCAACACTTTCATCACTTTATGGGCTGGGTGCATCAGCGCTCGTTCCAGTTGACCGGCATTGCTGATCCTCTGCGTGCGCTGGCCAGAGAGCTGGCGGCCGAGGTGCGGGTGCTGTGCTTCGATGAGCTGTTCGTCAACGACATCGGTGACGCGATCATTCTCGGTCGGCTGTTTCAGGTGATGTTCGACGAAGGCGTAGTCATCGTCTGCACCTCCAATCTGCCGCCGGATGAACTGTACGCCGACGGCTTCAATCGCGACCGGTTTATACCGGCGATTGCCGCGATCAAAGCGCATATGCAGGTGGTTGCGGTGAATGGCGCCGAGGATCATCGCTTGCATCCGGGAGCCGGCCTGCAGCGCTACTTTGTCGCCACGTCTGCGGTCACTGCGCTGGAGGAAGTCTTTCAGACATTGACCGCCGGGCAAGCGGCCAGCGCCGAACCGGTGGCGGTCGGTCATCGCCAGTTGAGCGTGGTGCAGGCCAGTGAAACGGTGTTGTGGTGCCGCTACGCCGATCTCTGCGAGCAGCCGTTCGCTGCCATGGATTTCATCACGCTGTGTGACCGCTACACGGCTATTCTGTTGAGCGAAGTACCCAATCTCAGTGCACAGAAACGCGAAGGGCGCATCGCGCGCGGCACCGAAGACGGCGCGCAGCGGGTGGCGGCGGGGGATCGCGAGTTGCCGCAATTGTCGGTTCATGACGACGGCGTGCGGCGTTTCATTGCGCTGGTCGACGAGTGCTACGACCGCAAGGTGCCGCTGTACATCGAAGCGCAAGTACCCATGGACGCGCTGTATACCGAGGGTTATCTGGAATTCCCGTTCCGCCGTACCCTCAGCCGTTTGCAGGAGATGCAGCTGCAACGTTTTGCTGAAGCTTGAATGGAAGAGGGCGCCGACATGAGCCAAGCGTTATCCCATCATTTGCTGACCATGGCTTACCAGAATGCCTGGGCCAATCATCGCCTGGCCAAGGCTTGGTCGCAGCTCGGCGCGGCAGATTTGGCGGCGCCTCGGCTAAGCTTTTTTCCGAGCATCCGGCTCACCCTCAATCACATCCTCAGCTGTGACTGGTTCTACGTCGATGCGCTGGAACGCGAACTGCGCGGGGCCGAGCCGCATCCCGACTGCTACGTGTTTTTCAACGTGGACGAGCCGTTTACCGACGGCGCGCAGTTGCGTGAAGAGCAGGCTCACGTTGATCGGCGGCTGATCGCCTATTGCGAACAACTGCGTGACGCCGAGCTGGCCCGTATCGTGACCATTGCCCGCGACACGCCGCAGCACGACAGCCGCCTGCGCATGCTATCGCACTTGTTCGAACATCAGATTCATCACCGTGGGCAAGTGCATGCGATGCTCAGTGATACGGCGGTGAAGCCGCCGCAGCTGGATGAGTTTTTCTGTGTCGGCGAAAGCGCTCTGCGCGCCGAGGACTTTGCTGAACTGGGCTGGACCGAAGAACTGATCTGGGGCCACTGAACAGCGGACGCATCATCATCTGTGGCGAGGGAGCTTGCTCCCGCTGGGGCGCGAAGCGCCCCTCGCTTCTCTCTATTAAAGCGGGGCCTGCTGCGCAGTCCAGCGGGAGCAAGCTCCCTCGCCATAGGTTGACTGCTAGTGATCAGCAGAGTTGCGGGTTGCCGGCCGGGGTGAGCTCGCGCTAAGGTCAGACAGCCTTTCAGTACGCACTTTGCGCGCCGGGGCTTTAGTGTTCGGGGATGGAAATGGATTCCGCAGAGATTCTTGTACTTCAGGCCAGCTACAGCAATCCAACGCACGCCGAGGCCATCGGTATCGTGCTCAACCACTACGCAGAAGACCCGATGGGCGGCGGTCATTCACTTGACCCTGACCTGCTGCGTCGACTGCCCGGAGAACTGGCCCGGCGCCCGCATGCGTTCAGCGTTTTGGCCTTTGTCGGTGGTGAACCGGCTGGACTGGTGAACTGCTTTGAAGGGTTTTCCACGTTTGCCTGCAAACCCTTGGTCAACATCCACGACGTCGCCGTGGTGGACAAATTTCGCGGGCTCGGCCTGAGCCAGAAGATGCTGCAGAAAGTCGAGGAAATCTCTCGCCAGCGCGGTTGCTGCAAAATCACCCTGGAAGTGCTGGAAGGCAACGCGGTGGCACAGAATGCCTACAGCAAGTTCGGCTTTGCGCCGGGCATGTTCGACCCGGATCACGGGCGCATGCTGTTCTGGATCAAAAATCTGCAGGCGTAAAAAAGGCGCCCTGAGAGGGCGCCAAACTGTCTTCTTCCAGGCCAGAGCGGAGCCATGGAAGGTCCATCGGTTGCTCGGTCAATCTCAGTCGCGGTAAGACTCGGTCACTTGCGCCGTCTGGTCGGCGGGAACGCGAATTTCTTTCGCGTTGGCGTCGATCTTCTGCTCGCTCTGGGCGTGCTGGACCGGGAAGTTGTCGTAGTAATAACGCATGCGCTCAGCGCCGCCTTCGGCAAAAACGCTGGCAGAGCCCAAGGCTAATAGCCCGGCGAGGATTGCGGTGGTGATTTTCATGGTGCCTCCTACTGAACAAGTGGGAGCCGTTCGTCCATGAAGCAGATCTCGGAAGAGAGTCTGGGAGGCAGGAATTAACGCGGGGTTAACGCCCTGTCGGTGCAGGTTTTACAGCATGTTGCGGGGCATTAGCAGACAGACGCGGCGTACCTTGGCGAAGGTGCGCCGCGCCCGAGAGGCGGGGATCATAGCTTCCAGTCGAGACTCAGGGTGACGGTACGCGGGTCACCCCAGTACACGCCGTTATAGAAGCCGACGTTGTCGTAATACTTCTTGTCGAACAGGTTGTTGACGTTCAGTGACGCCGACAGGTGTCGGTCGAACTCGTAGCGCGACATCAGGTTGAACACGGTGTAGGCGTCCTGACGGATGCGTGTGCGTTCGGTGATGATGCGTCCATTGGCACCGCGCCCGACCGGGCGGTTGGAGTTGCCGTAGACGTCGCTCTGCCAGTTTACGGCGCCACCCACGGTCAACGCGTTCCAGTTGCCGTGCAGACGATAAGCCGTGGACAGCCGGAACATGTTCAACGGCTGGTTGGTGTTGCTGCGTTGCTCGTCGCCATTGGCCGAGTGGGTGTAGGTGTAACCGGCGGTCATGTTCCAGCCATCGAGGATTTCGCCAGCCACTTCGGCTTCGAAACCATTGACCTTGTTACCCTTGCCGCCACTCTTGTAAAACTCCTCTCCGGTCACCGGGTCTGGCGCCACGGAATCGTCCACCTCGGCGACGTTGTCCTGTTTGCTCCAGAACAGCGCTGTCGCCACATTGAGGCGTTCGCCCAGCAGGCTGCCCTTGAGGCCCAACTCGTAATTGCTGCCCACCACCGGTTCGAGGTATTTGCGACTGCTGTCGCGATTGCTTTGCGGTTTGAAAATGTCGGTGTAGCTGACGTACGCGGTGTATTCCGGCGTCAGGTCGTAGAGCAGGCCTGCGTAGGGTGTCCAGATGTCATTCTGGCGCTGGCTGGTCGCATCAACCCTGCTCAACTGCAATTGGCTGTCGTAGTAACTGTCGCGGCTGGATTCTTCCCAACTGCCATATCGGCTACCGAGCACGGCGTGAAGTTCGTCGGTAAAGCTCAGGCGAGTAGCGAGGTATCCGGCCTTTTGCCGGGTCTTGCTTCGTGAGCCATTGCGGTCAGTGACGGTATCGGAGAACTTGCCGATGCCGCCCATGTATTTCCAGTCACGGATGCTGCCGTAATCCGCCGCCTGTGGGCCATCGATCATATAAGGCGACTCGGCGCCGCGTTCGGCTTCGCCATAGCCGAACATCATTTCGTGTTCGCGCCCGAACAACGAGTAGGGGCCGGCGACGTTGAAGTCATACACTTTCATGGTTTGCTCGCCGAGCATATGCCCCATGTAAGCGCTCATGCCGCTGCGATCGGCCTCGGGGAAACCGCCACCGCCGTAGTAGATCTTGCCGTCGGTCTCGCTTTTGCGGTGGGTGTAGGCGGCCTTCAGATGCCAGCCTCCGGCCAGTTGCTGGTCGACGGTGGCAAACGCGGTTTTGTCCTTCAGCGGCCACGAGCTCCAGGACGTCGCCATGTTGGTCGACCGGCCAAGACCGGCCTTGCCGCCCTCGGCATTCCAATACGGCACCGTGCCCCACGATGAGCCTTGCACGTTCTTGTTTTGATAGTCGTAGCCGACCGCCAGCACCGTGGTATCCGTCAGATCTGCTTCAAGGATGCCGTAGCCAACCTCCCGTTGCAGCGCATAGTGATCGCGGATCGACTTGTTGTCGCGGTAGGCCAGCACCGTGCGACCGCGCAAGCGCCCGTCGAACGCCAGCGGGCCACCGACATCCACGTAGCTGTAGTAATTGTCGTAGCTGCCACCACTGACGCCCGCCAGCGCCTGCAACTGTGCGGTCGGACGCTTGCGCACCATGTTGATGGTGGCCGAGGGGTCGCCGGCGCCGGTGGTCAGTCCGGTGGCGCCGCGAACCACTTCAATGCGGTCATAAATGATGGTGTCAGCGTCGGACTGCATGCGATCGAAGGTGTTGAGCATCCCGTCGATCTGGAAGTTTTTGATCGTATAGCCGCGTGACGTATAGCTCACCCGATCCGAGTCGAGGTGCTGAACCACCACGCCCGTGGTCTGGCGCATGGCTTCGGTCAATGTACCGAGTTTGAAATCGTCCATCTGCTGACGCGTCACCACAGACACCGATTGCGGGGTTTCCTTGATCGACAGATTCAGCCGCGTCGCCGTGCTCATCGCGCCCGAGGTGTAGGCGTCGGTGTTTTCGGTGGTGGTGCCCAGACCTTGCGCACTGACGTTGGTGGTGGCCAGCTCCAGTGCCGGAGCGGCGGGCTCCGGCGGCTTTTCGGCATCGGTTTCAGCCAGCAGATCCGCGCTGAAAGCAGCGCTGCAGAGACCCAGGGTGAGGGTCATGGAACGGGTGATGGGCGCGAACATCGCAGCCGACTCCTTGTCTTCGAGGGAAAAAATCCGTTTGTTCAAAGACGAAAAGTGCGGCGGGGATTTAGTGTCAAACGAGAAATATTGTTATTTGCGGATGTTTCAAAGGTAAGGCTCGACCATGCTTCAAAAGCAAAAGATCGCAGCCTTCGGCAGCTCCTACAGAGAACGGTGTAGGCGCTGCCGAAGGCTGCGATCTTTTGAATTTGCCAGTATCAGACCCACAAACGAATATCCCGACTGGCCAGACTCTCCATCACCCTTCACCTCCAGCCTGCGCGGCCTGCAAAACGGCGACGGAGGCCAGCACCAGTGCGCGGGCGGTTCCGAGCATTTGCTCGCTGGCCCAGCGCAGTGAGCCGCAGTGTTCCGGGCGGGTGGCGGTGGTGGGGCTGAAATCCAACGTGTGATAGGTGTTTGCACAGGGATCGTTCATTGAACGATGCGGATTTCTGAAGATAAAAAAAGCTCTGCATCTTTCGATACAGAGCTTTTAAAGGGATCAGGCAAAGCGCTCTTCGGTTGCGTTCACCTCGGTACATCCACAGCGGCTTTACTTCTGCGCAACATTCGCCGGCGCGGCGTCGGGTTTCTTCGGCTTCATCAGGCTGAAGTCGATCAGCGCGCGCTGTTCAGTCTGGTACGGGTCGCCGATGAGCAGGGGGCGGGCCTTGAAGCTGTCGCTGACCAGACTCTTGCTGTGGTCGAGTTCATCGAAACTCAAACCGGCGAGGTCGGCCCAGGTGTGGATCAGGTGCGAGCTGCTGTACGGACGATCGAGGTCGCCTGCAAAGTTCCACTCATGGTTGGCCTTCCACTTCGGCGATGCCCAGGCCATGAACGGGATGGTGTACATCGGCGCGGTCGGTTTGTTTTCGTTGCGCCCCAGAGTCTTGTGGCCCACCGAGTCGAACACGTCTTCACCGTGGTCCGAGAGGTACAGCAGGAAGCCGTTCGGATCGGATTTGGCGTAATCCTTGATCAGGCTCGACACGACAAAATCGTTGTACAGCACGGCGTTGTCGTAGCTGTTGTAGGTCGGTACCTGGTCGTCACGCACGCCGGCTGGCACGCCGGTGCGGTCCTGGAACTTGTCGAACGTCGGCGGGTAGCGGTACTGATAGCTCATGTGCGTGCCGAGCAAATGCACAACGATCAGCTTGCGTGGCGCCGCGTCAGCCAGGGCCTTGTTGAACGGCTCGATCACGTCGCCATCGTATTGCGCGGCGTTCTGGTTGCGGTTGTTGTTCAGGTACACCTGCTCGTCAGCCTGTTCGGAGAACGTGGTGAGCATGGTGTTGCGCTTGGTCATGGTCTGCTGGTTGGTGATCCAGAAAGTCTTGTAGCCGGCCTGTTTCATCATGCTGACCAGCGACGGCGTCGACAGGTACAAGTCCGGATGCTCTTCGTCCGCGAAGGTCAGCACCTGCTGCAGCGCTTCGATGGTGTACGGACGCGGGGTGACGACGTTGTCGAAGACCGCCAGTTGATCCTTGAGCTTGTCCAGTTCCGGCGTGGTGTTGCGCTGATAGCCGTAGAGGCTCATGCGCTGACGGTTGGTCGATTCGCCGATCACCAGCACCAAGGTCTTCGGCTGATCGGCCGAGGCGTCCTTGAGGTTTTTCAGTGGCGGGATCTTGCTCACGTTATGCAGCATGCCCTGCATGTCGGCGAGGGTATCCAGATAACGGTGATAGGCCACGGCCATCTGCCATGGCACCGCCGGCTCGATACGGGTTTCGAATTTCTCGAAGCCTTGAGCGAAAGTGCCCATGCGCAGGGTCTGTTTGACCAGCGGATAACCGACCACCGCGATGACGATCGCCGTAGCCGCGACCAGCGCGCGGCCACGAGGCATGTACACCGGGCGCAGGCGAGTCCACAGGAAATAAGCGAACGCGGTATGCGCGAGGAACGCCGGCACCATCCACCAGGCAAAGTACTGGGTCATGTACTCGCCGGCTTCGGACACGTTCGACTCGAACATGATGAAGATGACGCTCTGCGAGAATTCCTGCTGATAGATGAAGAAATAGCCAAGACTGGCCATCGAGCAGGCCCACAGCACTACGCCGATCACGGCGGCGAGCAGTTTGGTGCGTTTGGGGAACAGCAACATCGGCGCCAGCCACAGCGCGCTCATGAAGAACGCCTGACGGAATCCGCTGAAGCCGGAGGTGCCGGTCAGCTGGATCAGCAGTTGGGTGATACCCGAGAAGTACCAGAAGAATACAAACAGCCAGAGAAAACCGGCCCAATCGAAACCTGTCGCAGTCGTTTTGCTGCGTTTGAACAATGCCATTCGGCGCTCCAGCTCACTCGTTACAACCACCGCCGGAACATCCATGAAGCCGACGAACGGAGGCCGTACACACAGGTACGGCCAGAATGGGGCAGAGTATTACGAAGAGAATGTGAAAAGTTTGTGAGTTGCCGCTTGCTCTCAGGAGCAACGGGCAGGGCTGCATCATGTCGGGAACAGCGGCTGCCGTTCCCGAAACAGGCGGGGGATCAGGCGTGGGGGTGGCGCTGAACGACCGGCAAAGGTTGCGGTTGCACACCTTGGGTCAAGAGGCGCAGCTGCGCCAGCTCCTGCTTCAACTGGTCACGTTCGTCTTTCAACTGGCGCAATTCATCGCGACGGATTGTCACGTACAGGGTTTGTGGCGGCATTGCTGTGTGTACTGTGCCCATTGCTCACCTCGCAAATGGCGTGCATCAACTGTAGGTCGTCCCCGTTTTGGGGGACTGACTTACTATCGGCGCCAATTTTGATTTCTTTTGCCTGTGAATGGAACTTTTTTATTTTTCATGGTCGGTGTGTCTTCGGCAGGATTCGGGGCGTTATCAGTCTGGATCGGGCACAATGCCCGGAAACTTCATCGCAACGCTCTGGACTAACCTCCATCAGTCGCGTTGGGCTATAACCCATGACACACATTTATTTGTAGTAAGGAGCATCAGCACATGCAACTCGGGATTATTGGACTGGGCCGCATGGGCGGCAATATTGCGCGACGTCTGATGCTCAACGGTCACACCACCGTTGTTTACGACCGCAATACCGCTTTCATCGATAACCTGGTCGCCGAGGGCTCCACCGGCGTCGCCGACTTGCCAGCACTGGTTGCCGGCCTGGCCAAACCGCGTGCGGTCTGGGTCATGTTGCCGGCCGGCGCGCCGACCGAAGACACCATCAACACCCTGAGCACGTTGCTCGAAGCCGGCGATACCATCATCGACGGCGGCAACACCAACTATAAGGATGACATCCGTCGGGCCAGGACTCTGGCCGAAAAGGGCCTGCACTACATCGACGTCGGCACCTCCGGCGGCGTCTGGGGCCTGGAGCGTGGCTATTGCATGATGATCGGCGGTGACGCCGAAACCGTGCAGCGCCTCGACCCGCTGTTCGCCGCACTGGCGCCAGGCATGGGTGACATCCCGCGCACCAAGGATCGCAAGTCCGAGGACCACCGTGCCGAACATGGCTACATTCACGCCGGTCCCGCCGGTGCCGGGCACTTTGTGAAGATGATTCACAACGGCATCGAGTACGGCATGATGGCCGCGTTCGCCGAGGGCTTCGACATCCTCAAGACCAAGTCCAGCGAGCGCCTGCCGGAAGATCAGCGTTTCGATCTGAACGTTGCGGATATCGCCGAAGTCTGGCGCCGTGGCAGCGTGGTGTCCTCGTGGTTGCTCGACCTGACCGCCGATGCACTGGCCAGCGATCCGAAGCTCGACGGTTTCTCCGGCTCGGTGGCTGACAGCGGTGAAGGTCAATGGACCATCGAAGCGGCCATGGAGCAAGCGGTGCCGGTTCCGGTGCTGTCGAACTCGCTGTTCTCGCGCTACCGTTCGCGCGGTCAGGGCACGTTTGGCGACAAGATTCTTTCGGCCCAGCGCTTCGGCTTCGGCGGCCATGTGGAGATTCCGAAGAAATGACCCATACGATCCGCAGAAAATCCAAGGCAGAACCCGCACCACCGACCACGCTGTTTCTGTTCGGTGCCCACGGCGACCTGGTCAAGCGCTTGCTAATGCCGGCGCTGTACAACCTCAGTCGCGACGGCTTGCTTGACGACAATCTGCGGATCGTCGGCGTTGACCACAACGCCATTACCGATGAAGCCTTCGCGCAAAAGCTCGAAGACTTCATCCGCACCGAAGTGGCGGCGAAGGTCGGCAAGGGCGATCAGATGCTTGATCCGGCCTTGTGGGCCAAGCTCGCCAAAGGTATCAGCTACGTCCAGGGGGATTTCCTCGACGACAGCACTTATTCCGCGCTGGCGGCGAAGATCGCCGACAGCGGCACCGGCAATGCGGTGTTCTATCTGGCCACCGCGCCGCGTTTCTTCAGTGAAGTGGTGCGCCGTCTCGGCGCGGCGAAACTCCTTGAAGAAACCCCTGAAGCGTTCAGACGGGTGGTGATCGAGAAGCCGTTCGGCTCCGATCTGCAAACCGCCGAAGCGTTGAACGCCTGCCTGCTCAAGGTGATGTCCGAGAAGCAGATTTATCGGATCGACCATTACCTGGGCAAGGAAACCGTGCAGAACATTCTGGTCAGCCGGTTCTCCAACAGCCTGTTCGAAGCCTTCTGGAACAATCACTACATCGACCACGTGCAGATCACTGCCGCCGAAACCGTCGGCGTCGAAACCCGTGGCAGTTTTTACGAACACACCGGCGCACTGCGCGACATGGTGCCCAATCACCTGTTCCAGTTGCTGGCCATGGTTGCCATGGAACCACCGGCCGCGTTCGGCGCCGATGCGGTGCGCGGCGAGAAGGCCAAGGTGGTCGGCGCGATTCGTCCGTGGACCACTGAAGAGGCGCGGGCCAACTCGGTGCGTGGTCAGTACAGCGCCGGTCAAGTCGATGGCAAGCCGCTGAACGGTTATCGCCAGGAGCCCAACGTCTCGCCTGACAGCAACACTGAAACCTACGTGGCGCTGAAGGTGATGATCGACAACTGGCGCTGGGTCGGCGTGCCGTTCTATTTGCGCACCGGCAAGCGCATGAGCGTGCGCGACACCGAGATCGTCATCTGCTTCAAACCGGCGCCGTATGCGCAGTTCCGCGACACTGAAGTTGACGAGTTGCAGCCGACATACCTGCGCATCCAGATCCAGCCCAACGAAGGCATGTGGTTCGACCTCTTGGCCAAACGGCCGGGACCGGCGTTGAACATGGCCAACATCGAGCTGGGTTTTGCCTACAAAGATTTTTTTGAGATGCAGCCGTCCACCGGTTACGAAACCCTGATCTACGACTGCCTGACTGGCGATCAGACGCTGTTCCAGCGCGCCGACAATATCGAGAACGGCTGGCGCGCCGTGCAGCCGTTCCTCGACGCCTGGCAGCAGGATGCCAGCGTGCAGACTTATGCCGCCGGAGAAGACGGCCCGCAAGCTGCCGAAGATCTGCTGACTCGCGATGGCCGCGTCTGGCATAGCCTGGGATGAGTGACGTGCCGAAACCACCTATCCGTTTTCTACTCAGCGACATGGACGGCACGCTGTTGCTGCCCGATCACAGTCTGAGCCAGCGCACCATTGAAGCCGTGCGTTCGCTGCGTGAGGCGGGCGTGTTGTTCAGCCTCGCCACCGGTCGACCACCCAAAGCCATGCTGCAGCAGATCGAAGCCTTGGGCGTCGATCTGCCAACCGCAGCGTTCAACGGCGGCACCATCGTCAATCCGGATGGCAGCCTGCTGGTCGCGCATTACTTGCCGGCAACCACCGCGTTGATTGCGCTGGCAACATTCGCCGACCAGCCGGATGTGGAAATCTGGGTGTTCAGCGGCGGCGACTGGCTGCTCAAGGATCCGCACGGGCCAATGGTGCCGCGCGAGCAGCACGGTCTCGGTTATCCGCCGGTCGTGGTTGAGAGTTTCGAGCCGTATCTGGAACGCATCGACAAGATCGTTGCGACCAGCAATAACACCGAGCTGTTGATCGAACTGGAGGCGCAACTGCTGCAGAAGGTCAACGGCATGGCGCAAGTCTCACGCTCGCAACCGGTGTACCTCGACGTCACGGCGCTGGAGGCCAACAAAGGCACCGCACTGGCGACCCTGGCCGAGCATCTCGGCGTGCCGCTGGAGCAGACAGCGGCCATCGGCGATGGCGGCAACGACCCGGCGATGTTTCATTGCGCGGGCTTGTCGATTGCCATGGGTCAAGCGGAGGAGGCCGTAAAGCGCCAAGCCGACGTGATCACCGCACCGAACACCGAAGATGGTGTGGCGCAAGCGATCGAGAAATACATCCTCCCTCGCTGACCCCACCCAAAAACCAATGTGGGAGCGAGCCTGCTCGCGAAAGCGGTGTGTCATTCAACGAATCCGTTGTCTGACACTCCCTCTTCGCGAGCAGGCTCGCTCCCACAGGTTTATTCAGTGTTGGTTAGAGCCAATAGCTCACGGCATACCAGCCCAGCAAACCCATCACGAAGGTGTACGGCAGCGCCATCCACACCATGCGCCCGTACGACAGGCGCACCAGCGGCGCAATCGCCGAGGTCAGCAGGAACAGGAACGCGGCCTGGCCATTCGGCGTCGCCACGCTTGGCAGGTTGGTGCCGGTGTTGATCGCGATGGCCAACGTCTCGAAATGCTCGCGGCTCATGTGGCCGGCGAGGAATGCCTGTTTCACTTCGGTGATGTAGATCGTCGCGACAAACACGTTGTCACTGATTGCCGACAACAAACCGTTGGCAATAAACAGCATGCCCGGTTGTTGCTCGACCGGCAGGGCCAGTACCCACTCGATCAACGGCGCGAACAGCTGTTGATCGTGAATCACAGCGACCACCGCAAAAAACACCACCAGCAACGCCGTGAACGGCATGGCGTCCTTGAACGCGCTGCCCAGACGATGCTCATCGGTGATGCCGGTAAACGCGGTGATCAACACAATCACCATCAAGCCGATCAGACCGACTTCGGCGATGTGAAAAGCCAGGCAGCCGATCAGGATCAGTGCTGCCGCGCCTTGCACCAGCAGGGCTGCGCGTTGGCGCGCCGTGCGTTCGGCGTTGTCTTCAGCGGCGTAGTTGGCCAGCACGGCACGAACATTGTCCGGCAGCAGCGTGCCGTAGCCGAACCAGCGCAGCTTCTCCAGCAACACGCAGGTGACCAGACCCGCTGCCAGCACCGGCATCGACACGGGTGCGACTTTCTGGAAGAACTCGCCGAAGTGCCAGCCCATTTCGTGGCCGATCAACAGGTTCTGCGGTTCGCCCACCAATGTGCAGACACCGCCCAACGCCGTACCGACCGCGCCGTGCATCAGCAAGCTGCGCAAGAACGCGCGGAATTGTTCCAGGTCGTCGTGATGCAGTTTCGGCAGGTTGCGGTCGTCAGCAAACTCGCTGTCCTGGCGCGGATCGTTGCCCGAGGCGACACGGTGATAAACGGAATAGAACCCGACCGCCGCACTGATGATCACTGCGGTCACCGTCAAGGCATCGAGAAACGCCGACAGGAACGCGGAAAGAAAGCAGAACATCAAGGCCAGTATCGCTTTTGACCGCACGCCCAACAGCAGGCGCGAGAACAGAAACAGCAGCAGGTCCTTCATGAAATAGATGCCCGCTACCATGAACATCAGCAGCAGGATCACCGGGAAGTTGTGCACCAACTCATCGTAAAGCGCTTGTGGGGTGGTCATCTTCAGCAACAGCGCTTCGATCAGCAGCAAGCCGCCGGGCATCAGCGGATAGCACTTGAGCGCCATTGCCAGGGTGAAGATGAATTCGATCACCAGCAACCAGCCGGCCGCGACCGGCCCGACGCTGAACAGCACGACTGCATTGAGGATGAGGAAACCGACGATGGTCGCCTTGTACCAGCGTGGCGAGTGCCCGAGAAAATTTTGCGCGAACGCTTGGGCAATTGAACCGGACATCGTCTGCTCCTTTTATTAAGAAGCGCGAAACTTGCCGGATGCGTTACGGAAGATCAAGTACAGTGCGTGTTTTTCAATGGTTCAGGTAACGCGCCACCATGGCCCGGTAGTTGCCATCCAATGAATAACCGCCGACGAGGATGGCATTGTCCGGTTGCACGGCCAGCGAGTTGGCCGTGTCGAGGCTGCGCCCCAGACGCGTGCGCAACCAGCCTTTGCCGTCGCCGAAGCTGTGATCCAGGCCGCCGTCACTCAGGTAACGGGCAACAATGAAATCCGCTTCGAATCCGCCAATGGTTGCACCGACCGCGACAATGCGGCCGTCCGCCATGGGTTGAGCGGCGCTCCATTGGCAGCCGCTGGGGCCGATTTCGAGCAACTGGGGATGGCCGCCATGGTTGTGCAGGTCCGGCCGGCCATTGGTGTGCAGGCTGTACGCCATGCAACGGATCGGATCGCGGCTGCTGCCGAAACAGTGCAGTGAGTCCGCCGATTCAAGGACCTGACTGACCTGAGCGCTTTGGTCGTGAGCCTTGAACGCCATGAAACCGTCAACGGCAAAACGCTCGTCTAGGCGGCCGTCGGGCAAGTAGCGCGCCAGCAAACCTTCCTGCGGAAAGTCGATAGAGCCGGCCACCACAATTCGCCCATCCTTCTGCAACAGCAGGCTGCTGAGCCAGGTATTGAGCAGCAAGTGGCGAATCATCACGAAGCCGCGACCGTTGAAGGTTTCATCGAGGCTGCCGTCGGGCATGAGGCGGATCAGCATGCCGGCATGGTCGGCGAGTTCGAAGTGGTGATTGGCGATCAGCAGAATATGGCCGTTGTCCTGGACCACAAAATCGCAGGCTTCGGCGCCCGGAACGCCCGGCGGCAGCCAGGCATCCCGGCTGCCCATGGACAAGTCCCCGGGCAGGCGCACCACCTGACGGCCATTGTCACCGAAACTCAGGTCCGGTTTACCCTGTGCGTTGAACATGGCCAGTGCCGGCAAGGTGCGATGAGCGTTTTCATAATGCAGGCCGGCGAGCAGGATGCGCCCGTCGGGAAGTGTCTGGACTTTGCCGGCTGTGGCTTCAAAACCCAGGGCAAAGGTGTCGATCACACTGCCTTGCTCACCGAAGGTCAGATCGGCCGAGCCATCGGCAAGGATCCGCGCCAGGCCGAAACGGCTGCCGGCGGCGACGCCGACCTTCGCAGCAACCAGAATCCGCCCCTGCGAATCAAGGGCGATGTCCTCGGTCAGGCTGGACGCACTGCCAGCGAAATACACTTGAGCGACGCCAGTGGCAGCAAATGTTCTGTCGAGTTGACCGGCTCGACTCAATGAAGACGTCGATGCCATCGGCCGCGCAAAAGTGTTCAGAGTGGACATGCACGCTTCTCCTTGCGAGTTGACCTTGTACCGGAAACCGGACGGGTAACTGCATGAGCGAAACATTCAATCCCTGAACCGGGAGAAGTACAACGGTGAGAACTAACAGGTGGAGGGTCGCACTGTGCCAGAACAGTGTCTTTTTGAACCAATAGCAAGCCGGCCAAGCATTAAGCCCGGAACCGTCGCCACTAGTTGTACAGAAGTACGAGAAGTTGAAAAGAAAACAACTAACAGAAGAGGGCGGATGACCTGAGCGTCATCCGCATGGCCCGGCTGTTAGTGTGGCATCGACCACGATTGCAGGCTGTAACCTTCTTTGCTGAGTTCAGCACGCGCCTGCTGCAGCAGTTGCTCGAGTTGCGCCGGATCGGAGTAGGCGCTGCTTGGAATCTTTTGCCGACCGATGTGCGAATTGGTCCGGTCGACCACGGTCAGGCTCAGTTCGCCATTGCCGTCTTGTGGTGCCCAGGCCACGCACTGGAAAGGTTTGAACGCGTGGTTGGCAATCAAAAGAGCTTCGTTGATACGGAGCGGGGCGGTCATGGGTTTTTCTCTCTGTCATGCCCAATCAAGTGATGTGCCGTCGGTTGGGCTTACCGTGCGGCTGGTACTTGTACTGATGCACCGAACCGGCAGGCAGGTCACACATGAAACAAAGAAATTTCAACTTTCTTTCATGGCATTGTTTTTTGCACAGTTTTTGAAAGCTCACTGAAAGGTTGAGGCGCTAATTATTCGATAGCTCACTAACAACTTGAGTTCTTATAACGCGTTTGCTTGTACACCTATAAGCAATCGATACAAGGCGCTGTCAAAATCTTGCTAATGTTACAGTCGGGTCTGCCAAATGACTGTTTTTACAATCATTTCTAATAATTTGGCGCCAAGGAACAGTCATGAGCGAAGCGCCAGCGTTACGACGTTTATTGGTGGTCGATCCGTGCGACGACTGCCACCGCTTATTGCCCGGATTACGCGCCATAGGTTGGGATGTTGACAGTTGCACCCTGGAAAACGCCGCCGACCGCAGTTGTGATGTCGGCTTGTTGCGATTACAGCCGTTTCACCTCGAACGCCCGGAAGCCGTCAAGGAACTGATCAGCCGCAGCGGCACTGAATGGATCGCTGTTCTCAATCAGGAAGTCCTGCGTTTACAAAATGTCGGTGACTTCGTCTGTGAATGGTTTTTCGATTTCCACACCTTGCCGTTCGACGTATCGCGGGTGCAGGTCACTCTCGGCCGGGCATTCGGCATGGCGCGTTTGCGCGGGCAAGGCACGATTCACGTGGATCAGCCTGAACATGAACTGCTCGGTGACAGCAAACCGATTCGCGAGCTGCGCAAATTGCTCAGCAAACTGGCGCCCACCGAATCGCCAGTGCTGATTCGCGGCGAAAGCGGCACCGGTAAAGAACTGGTCGCGCGCACGCTGCATCGGCAATCCCAGCGTCACAGCAAACCGTTTGTGGCGATCAACTGCGGAGCGATTCCCGAGCATCTGATTCAATCCGAGCTGTTCGGCCACGAGAAGGGCGCGTTTACCGGCGCGCACCAGCGCAAGGTCGGGCGCATTGAAGCGGCCAATGGCGGCACGCTGTTTCTCGATGAAATCGGTGATTTGCCGCTGGAACTGCAGGCCAACCTGCTGCGCTTCCTGCAGGAAAAACACATCGAACGCGTCGGTGGCAGCCAGCCGATCCCGGTGGATGTGCGCGTACTGGCGGCGACCCACGTCGACCTTGAGGCGGCTATCGAGAAGAAGCGTTTTCGCGAAGATCTGTATTACCGGCTCAATGTATTGCAAGTGGTCACCGCGCCGTTGCGTGAACGCCATGGTGATCTCTCGATGCTGGCCAACCACTTTTCCCACTTCTACAGCCACGAAACCGGGCGACGCCCGCGCAGTTTCAGTGAGGATGCGCTGATTGCCATGGGCAAACACGACTGGCCGGGTAACGTCCGCGAACTGGCCAACCGTGTGCGCCGTGGGTTGGTGTTGGCCGAAGGGCGGCAGATCGAGGCCCGAGATCTGGGGCTGATCAGCCAGCATTCGATCGCCACGCCCATGGGTACGCTGGAAGATTACAAGACCCGCGCCGAACGCCAGGCGCTGTGCGATGTATTGAACCGGCACAGCGATAACCTCAGCGTTGCGGCCAAAGTACTGGGCGTGTCACGGCCGACGTTTTATCGCTTGCTGCATAAGCACCAGATTCGCTAGATACCTGAAGATCAAAAGATCGCAACCTTCGGCAGCGCCTACAGGGGTTACACAAACCCGATGCGGGAGCTGCCGAAGGCTGCGATCTTTTGCTTTTGCTTCTGCCTAGAAGTAATACGGGAATTTCAGGCTGAAGGAAAAGTCCGGGGCATCGTCGGTCAGACCGATCGACAGGTTCGGAACAATGGTCAGGTTGTCGGTGGCCGCAATGGTCATGCCGACGTTGAAGTAACCGGCGTTGGCGTCACTCGACACCACCGATTGCCAATCCCCGCCATCCTGTTTCAGCTTGCTTTTGCGCTGTACCAGGTCAGACATCGAGAACGACATACTCATCTTCTCGTTCAGTGCAAACGCGATACCAGCGCCGATCTGGAAGCTGTCGCCGATCTTTACCTTGCCCGGATTTTTCTGGTTGACCGTCGAGCTGATGTCGTCAAACGACTCCTCTAGGTTGTGGGTGTAGGACAAGCTGCCGAACAGCACGGCCGGGTCGAACGTCTTGACCAGCGAGATACCCGGGGTGACCGACCAGACGCCGTTGCCCGTCGGCAGAGTGTCCGGCACGAACAGGTTGGAGTTGGCGTCGGTCTGGCGCAGTTTGATCCCGAACGGATCCTTGCCGGTTGGCGCCTTGACCCGCAAGGTGACGACCGCATCCGGCGTATTGACCGACTCGTCGAGGAACTTGTAGGCGATGCCGAAGTTGACGTCACCAATGGTTGGGTCGCGATCGACGTCCTGTTCTGTGGTGACATTGGACGCACCGCCGTTACCGCCGCCCGACTGATAAGTCGAACTGCGGTAGACCACCGGCACGTTCAGGTCGAACTGCCAACGGTTGTCGAAGTTGTAGCGCCCCGTGAGGTCAAGGGTCCAGGTGTCGGCCTTGATCCGGTCAAGGTTGATGTTGCCAAGAAAGATCGAGTCGAGTGCCAGGAAGCCGTTGAGGATCAACTGACGGGTGTCGTAGCGCGAGTAGGTGATACCGGTTTCGACGCTGAATTTGCCACCGCCGAAGAAGCCACTGGCCTCGTCGTACAGGTTGGACACACTCTGTGCCGGTTGTGAGTCATCTGCCAGCGATTGACCGTAAGAAGCCCCACTGCCTCCGGCTGCGCCCCCCGATGCTGCTGCGGCCCCGGTACCGGTGGCCACTTTTGGATTGCCTTTCATGTCCGACGGCGACTTGGCCAACCGTTTCGGTTGCGGCGCCGCCGGTTGATCTTCGACCTGGCGAACCCGTTGTTCGAGTACCGCCAGGGCCTTTTGTTGTACTTCGTAACGTTGCTTCAGCTCCAGAAGCTCTTGTTTCAGGACTTCTACGTCGGCGTCCGGTGCCGCTTGCAGCATCGCTGCAGGTAGAAGAGTGCTCAAGCAAACAGCGGCACGCAGTGATACTGATCGATACATGAATAAGCCGTCCCTTTAAGCCCAATGATCGAGACTCAGCGTAGTTCAATATCCAATAGTGCGTAGTGCCCTGAGTTGAGTCAGGTTGCAATCCAGTGCGCCGGCACTCATGCCGTTATTGTTCAGAACGACGTTGAGTTGCGTCATGTTATTGACCACGTTGGCACTGCCGAGCAAACGGGTGTTCTGCAGCAAGCCACCCTGAGCGACTTGTTGCAGGGCGGTGCCCTGATTGCCGGCGGCCTGAATGGCCATCTGTACGCCGCCACCGTTGGCCGAAACGGCCACGCTACCCGCGGCATTGCTGCCGCCGATTGTCTGGCCGGCCATCAGCGCCTGCCCTTGGGCGGGAACCAGTGCTGGCGCCTGATTGGCTTCTTTGACATTGATGGCGACGTTGTTGTAGGCGGTATTGCTGTCGCCAGCGGCACGTACGCTCTGCGTGACGCCCTGGCTGCTGTTGAGGCCGGCGCCACCGGTGATCGTGCCGGTACCCGTCGCGAGGGTGCTGCCGTTGCCATGCTCCTTGATCGTTTGCACATAGAATTCAGGTTTTACCGTTGCAGCCTGAAGTTGCATCGAGGTCGAAGCCCCGATCAGATCGCCACTGGCGTTGCGCCAGGTACTGCTCATGACAATGCCGAAGCTGATAATCCGCCCCGGCATGACGTAACGACCACGTAGTTCGGACAACTCTTTGTCCTGTATCTCGATAGGTTTGAATCCTGCATTGGCATAGCCTGACGCGCTCGCTGCCAGGCAGGCGGCGGCCAGCCAGTATGAGGTTTTCATCTGCTGCTCCCGGGACATCCAGCCCCATTCTTTATAATCGGCGATTAAAAGAAGTCGCTCTGTATGAACCCGAAGTCCATCAATTCAGCATCTTTGACAGGGTTGAAGCCATCCAGCTTGTTTTTGGCGGTCAGCGGTACAGGAGGGCTACGCAAGGCGTTGGCCTTGTCATATCCGGGACCGACGATGGCGAAAACGATGCCGTTCCAACCTTTGACAAAGTCATCATGTTTGTAGCGTTTATGGCCGAGCACCGGGTCTCCGATGTAAACCCAATCCTTGTCCGAGCGCTGCAGCACGACGAAATGCTTGTAGCCGCGAATTTCCATCAGTACCACCACCGGGATGGTTACAGCATCGAGTTTTTCCGGCGGAATCTTGTAACCCCTGGCGCGCATGCCGATGCTTTCTATGTAGCGCTTCATGTCCAGCATGGAAAACCCTTGAGTACGAACAAGGTCCTGGTCTGCGTTGACCAGCATGCCTTTGATGATGTGCTCCTCATCGACGTCGAGCCAATAGGCCTGGCGTAACACCGTTGCCAGTGCGGCAGCGCCGCAGCTGAAATCGGTTTTCTGTTCGACGATGTCGGCAAACTTACGCTCACGAATGCTTTGCACGTTCTTGTAGACGAGTACGCCGCCTGGGAGGGCAGCGACTGGCATCTGGGCAGCCTGGGTCAGGCCGGACAGGCAAAGCAGAGCGAAAAGGGCAGTCTTACGCATGATCGATACGCCTTTGCGGACTGAGGAAAAGCCCCGTTTCCGGGGCTTTCGTTTCGATCGCGATTACATGCAGGCTTTGCAACCTGCAGCGATGGACAGCGAGTTGCTTTGTTGGTTACCAACACCGGCGGCGTTGTTGTAACCAGCGTTGCCGGAGAAGTTGTTACCAACGTTGGAGATGTTTGCGTTGTTGGTCACAGGGTTTTTCCAGCCGTCTGGGGTCAGCACTTGTTGCGTGGTTACACCGGCGAGACCGAAGATGCCGACAGCTTCAAAGGTCGCTTTCTGATCTTTGCTGCCGCCGTTGCCGCCATGACCACGGTCGTTGTCGCCATAACCGCCACCACCATGGCCGTTGTCGCCTTCGATGGTCGCTTTGCCAGCTGCCACGAATGCGCCGGCAGCGGTGAAGGTGCCTCTCAGAGTATCGGTTTTGTAGGTTTGAGTGCCGTTGTTGGACACAGTCAACCCAGTGGAGCTTTGGTTGGCAGCGGCAGCAGCGTTAGCTACACGACCACCGGACACAGCAATGGCCAGGTTGTTTTTCTGTTGGTTAAAGTTGCCGGCACTGTTGTTCACACCGATGTTGCCGGAACCACCGTTACCCACGTTGTTGAGGTTGGCATTGTTGGTTGTCGAGTAGTTGGCAACCGCGTTGTTGTTGTTGACCTGAGTCGCGCTGGAAACGGACACGGCACTGCCGAAGATGAAGCTTTCGTCGGCAGTTGCCAGTGCAGCGGCGTTGTCTTGTTGGTTGCCATCGCCGGCGGTGTTGTTCATGCCGACGTTGCCGTTGGTGCCGTTGGCGGAGTCGCGAACGGAGGCATCATTTTTGGTGCCTTGGTTGCCAACCAGGTTGCCATCGCTGTTCTGCGTGTCCAGTACGGCAGCACCAGCGCCGGCGCCGATTTGCAGAAGTTGTTCCAGGGTAGGGCCTTTTGGTTCATGGTTGCCATGACCATTGCCGTGCCCGTTACCATGATCGTCATTACGACCGCCTGCCTGTGCTGCGATTGCCATCACTGCTGCAAGTGCGAAAACCAGTGGTTTGAGAGCCATTGTAGGTTTCATGGTGTTTCTCCATCGTGCTTATTAGTTGGTTAAGTGTTGGTACTTTCTAATTGCACTGCTTTTGTTGTTTGGGTCAGTCAGCGACCCGGATGCTCAGGGTGTTAGCCATTCGGTTCCCCACCCCGGCACTCTGGTTCACCTGGATTACCCCGCGGCTGCCGGTGAAGGCCTGATCACTTGTCGTGACCTGGCGACTGCCGGGTGAGGTACCAGTTGCTCCTGAGCTCGGTAAAAGCGCCACGTTCTGTTGCGAAAGGGCACTGTCGTCAACGCTCTGCGGGGCAGCACTGATGCTGACGCGCGTGACGTTGGCCATCTGGTTGTTGGCCCCGGCACCCTGGTTCACGCCCAGAATCCCGTTGCCATTACTGAAAGAGTTGCCGCCGATGGTTGCACTGGCGTTTGTCGACGGATTGCCGGGCGTGTCGATGTGTTGACGGACAATCGTGGTGGCGCTGGCCGAAGTACCAATGGCGATCGCTTTGGCGTTGGTCTGCTGCATCTGGTCGCCAGCGGCCTGGTTGACGTTGTAGTTGCCGCGGTACTGGATACCAGTGTCCTGAATGTTCGCGTTGTTCACTGAGTTGGGGTCGGCCGCCATGGCATTCGCACAGCCGAAGAGAGCAAGCAGCAGAAGGGTGCGATTCATCTTATTGGCCTCCAGCCATGCGGGTCAGCGGGGCGAGGCCTGCACCCATCGCGCGGTTAACAGTGTTGGAGATCGTGCCGCCGCTACCACCGCCGTGGCCGGCACCCATGCCTGGCAGGCCATTGGGGTTGGTCAGAACGTTCATGCCGGGCAGACTGGAGCCGGGTGTGGCGATGTTGCCTCTGATGGTCGCGCCGCTGGCCACACTGGCGAATTCACCGTCATTGAGTTCGGTGCTGGTCATCGCCTGATTGATGCGACCCGAAGGGTTGGCATTGACGGTGGTTGGGTAGGGGTCTTTGCCGCCGCTGCGACCGATGGGAATGGGCTGAACATCGCGATTGAGAACGATCACGCCATTGCCTTCTGCCTGCACATTGAAACTGACCAAAGTGCTGGCGGCTGATCCGATCAGCAGAAGGCAGGTCAAACCTTTCTGGATATTCCCCACGGCTACATTCCTTCTTCAGTGGGCTGGCCCTAGTCAGCGTTGTGAAGGAGAGAGCGAAAGCTGTGCCGCTTTTGAAATCTTTCTGATTTTCAATGGGTTAAGAAATAAATCCGCAGGGCTGATACACCACCTGTTTCACGGTTGAAACACGCACGGTCGCGCTGACCTGTCTATTGGCTGAATAAAGCTCTGGAACAAGGGTTTGCGCGATGGTGTTTCAGTTGCGTAACAACTGCGATGACGAATCCGTGAATCGTGCTGAAACGGCACCTTTGCACTCGGACGAGTGTTTCAGGAATGGACACTTTGCCCCCAAAACAGGGGAAAACGTCGGGGAAGCTGACCCATTGAGCGGGTCACTCGGCCAGCAGTTGCTCGACGGCGGCAAATGCGCGCAACTGGCGTTCGGCCCAATTGCCCTGGATGACCTGAAAGTGTTGGTGGTGGTTTTCCAGCCAGTCTTGCGTGGCCCGGTAAAACGCCAGTCGCTCGTCCAGCTCCGGTTGGCAGCGCTGACCGTCATCGGTCCAGTCGATCTGCTCTGGCGAAAGTAAAAGATGCAGGTCGTAATGCCGCGCCAGCAACTCGGGCTCGAGCCAGTCCGGGCAATCGCCGAACAATGTCTGGCTCCACAGGATGTTGCTCAGCAAATGAGTATCGAGAATCAGCAGCGACGGCTGCTGCGCCCGCGCCTGATCTTCCCATTGCAATTGGCCCTGAGCGATGTCAGGGATGTCGGCCAGGCAGGTGTCACGGGGATTGAGTTCTATGAAACGACGCACGTATTCATCCACGCGCACCCCGCCGAAGCGCTGTTGCAGGCCCGCCGCCAGCCAGCTCTTGCCGGTGGATTCGGGGCCGGTCAGGACCACGACCTTCATGTGCGCAGCGCCGGGTCAGCGCGCCATTCACGAAAGCCTTGAATCGCCAGCAGGGTAAACAGACCGTACAGCGCAGCGGTGAGGTACAGCCCCTTATAGATGAACAGTCCGACAAAGATCACATCGAGCACGAACCACAGTGCCCAGCATTGCAGGCGTTTCTGCGCCATCCACAGCTGCGCGACCAGACTGAAACCGGTGAGCGCCGCATCCAGCCACGGTTGCGCGGCGTCCGTCCAGTGGGCCATGGCGGCGCCGAGCAGCAGGCTGCCGACCGCGCCAACGCCGAGGCCGATCAGGATAGAGCGTTGATCGAGACGCGTGACCTCACGGCCGTCATGCATCGTCCCGGCGCGGGTCCATTGCCACCAGCCATAGACTTGCAGGGCGGCGTAGATCACTTGCAGCAACATGTCCGAGTACAGCTTCACTTCAAAGAAGATCCAGCTGTAAAGCAGCACCATGACCAGACCGATCGGCCAGCACCACGGATTCTGTTTGACCGTCAGCCAGACGGCGATCACGCCGAGCGCGGCGGCAAACAGTTCAAGCCCGGACATGGGGGTTCCTTGGGGGAGTGAAAGAAGGGGGCGGATTGTACCCAGAGACATCGCGAAGGCGTTAGTGCATGTACTTTCTGCAGGGAATGACCTGTGGCGAGGGAGCTTGCTCCCGCTCGGCGACGAAGTCGTCGCACGTTCGGCTAATGCGGTCTGTCAGCGGAACCGCATCAGGCCGGGTAGGGGCGCTTCGCACCCCAGCGGGAGAAGCGCCCTCGCCACAGTTTTTCGGTGTCAGCGTTTAGACGCGGAACTGGCGCAGGAGGGCGTTGAGTTGTTCACTCAACTGGCCAAGTTTCAGGCTGGCCGCGCTCGACTGTTCGGCAGCGATCGCTGTGCTGTGCGAGAGGCCGGCCGCCTGGGTGACGTTCTGATTGATGTCCTCAACCACATGCGCCTGCTGCAGCGTAGCGCTGGCAATCGACGCATTCAGACCATTGAGATTACGCAGCGCCTGGCCAATGGCATTCAGACTCGCACCGGCCAACCCGGCTTGTTCGATGGTCAACTGCGACGCCTTGCTGCTGTCGCCGATTACCTTCACAGCGGCTTCGGAATGGTTCTGCAGGCGTTCGATCATCGACTGGATTTCCGCCGTCGACTTCTGCGTACGCTGTGCCAGCAAGCGTACTTCATCCGCCACCACGGCAAACCCGCGACCTTGCTCACCGGCGCGCGCCGCTTCGATCGCGGCATTAAGCGCGAGCAGGTTGGTCTGTTCGGCAATCGAGCGAATCACTTCGAGTACGCTGCCGATCTGTGTGCTTTCGGCGGCGAGGGTGCGGATCACTTCAACCGCTTGATCAATAGTGCCGGACAGCTTGTCGATCTGCTGCAAGCTGCCGTCGATGTTGATCTGGCCCTGTTGCGCCTGCGCCTCGGCATCGCGCATTTCCGCGGCGGCGTGTTCGGCGTTTTTCGCCACGTCCTGGACGCCATAGGTCACCTCGTTGATCGCGGTAGCCACCAGTTCCATCTGCTGCGATTGCTGCTGGCTGCGTTGCTGCGCTTGCGAGGCGTCGTTGCCCAGCTCGCTGGACGACTGGCCCAGCGCACTGGCCGACACCTGCAAATCACCGATGACCCGCCGCAGCTTGGCAGTAAAGGCGTTGAAGTGATGCGCCAGTTCAGTGACTTCATCCTTGCCGTGGGTATCGAGGCTGCGGGTCAGGTCGCTTTCGCCACTGGCAATGTTGGCCATGGCGTTCACGGTTTCCTGCAACGGGCGGACGATGCTGCGCGCGATGAGGATCACCAGCAGCGCCATGATCACGGCAATCGCCAAGCCGATGACCGTAGCCTTGATCACTTGAGCCCGGAATTCTGCCTGCACGTCGTCAACGTACACGCCGGAGCCGAGCACCCAACCCCACGGTTCGAACAGTTTGACGTAGGAGGTCTTGGCCACCGGCTCACTGGCACCCGGTTTCGGCCAGCGATAATCGACCATGCCGGCGCCCTTGGACTTGGCGATGGCGACCATTTCGTTGAACACCGCAAAGCCGTCCGGGTCGCGGATCGCCGAGAGGTTCTGGCCTTCCAGTTTCGGGTTGGTCGGGTGCATGACCATCACGGGCGTGAGGTCGTTGATCCAGAAATAATCGCTCTGGTCGTAGCGCAGGCCACGAATCGCCGTCAGCGCTTGTTTCTGTGCGGCGTCTTTGGTCAGGGTGCCGGCGGTTTCGAGGTCGTGGTAATAGCTCAGCAGGCCGCTGGCGGTCTGCACCACGTGTTGGGTTTTCTGGGCCTTGGCGTGATAGAGATCGTCTTGGATCTGCTTGAGCATTAACACGCCCAAGGTCAGCAACATGACCACCGCCACAATCAAGATGAGCCACAAGCGTCGGCTGATCGACACACTGCGCAAGCTGTTCATAACGCTGTCACTCCGGATTCTTGTTCTTGTAATAAACGACCGCCAGCATCCAATCACGATTTCGTGAGCAGGCATACGCGACCCAAGTCGTATAACGCGGCGGCGTTATTAAGGCTTGTCTGTTAGGATTTCGGCCCCGCGCGTGAAAACCTGAATCCAAATTGATATTTCACGGAATTTTGACCGTTTCGTGTGGATCCTGTGCGCGGAATCGGTACAGCCATTTGCAGCTACGCTGATCGCAGTGAACGCTAGAAAAATACTATCGGAGCATGCCCACGCGCATCGCTCTTTGGGGGATTGATGGATCTTTGGACCGCCTTGCAGGCACTGATACTAGGAGTTGTAGAAGGGCTGACGGAGTTTTTGCCCATTTCCAGTACCGGACACCAGATCATTGTTGCCGACTTGCTCGACTTCGGCGGCGAACGGGCCATGGCGTTCAACATCATCATCCAGCTCGGCGCGATCCTCGCGGTGGTCTGGGAATTTCGGCGCAAGATTCTCGACGTGGTCATCGGCTTGCCGACCCAGCCGAGCGCACGGCGTTTCACCGCCAACCTGCTGATCGCGTTCCTGCCCGCCGTGGTGCTGGGGGTGATCTTTGCCGACCTGATCCACGAATACCTGTTCAACCCGATTACCGTCGCGACCGCGTTGGTGGTGGGCGGTATCATTATGCTGTGGGCGGAAAAGCGTCAGCATGAAGTGCACGCCGAAACGGTCGACGAGATCACCTGGAAGGACGCCTTGAAGGTCGGTTTCGCCCAGTGTCTGGCGATGATCCCCGGCACTTCGCGTTCCGGCTCAACAATCATTGGCGGGTTGCTGTTCGGCCTGTCGCGCAAGACCGCCACCGAGTTTTCCTTCTTCCTTGCGATGCCGACCATGGTCGGTGCGGCGGTCTACTCGGGGTACAAGTACCGCCATCTGTTTGTGCCGGCGGACTTCCCGGTGTTTGCCATCGGTTTTATCACCGCGTTCATCTTCGCGATGATCGCCGTGCGCGGCTTGCTCAAGTTCATCGCCAGCCACAGCTATGCGGCGTTCGCCTGGTATCGGATCGTCTTTGGTCTGCTGATTCTGGCGACGTGGCAGTTTGGCTGGGTTGACTGGGCGGCGGCCAGGCCATGAGTGATTCCCGCGCACGCCGACCTGAAGGACGACCTTCGGGTGGCAACAACATCCAGCATCTGAAGCTGAAACTGCTGGTTCTGCTGATCGTCTGCGCGCTGCCGTTGTTCGGCTCAGTGTCGATGTGGCTGCACGGGATCTCGTTGGTGCCGCTGACGGTCTACGGCGTGGTCAGTGTGTTGGCGTTCTTCATGTACTGGGCGGACAAGCGCAAGGCGCGCGCTGATGCCTGGCGCACGCCGGAGAACATCCTGCATGCCGTGGAACTGGCGGGCGGCTGGCCGGGTGCGTTGATTGCCCAACAGGTGTTCAGGCACAAGACGCGCAAGGTGTCGTTTCAGATTCTGTTCTGGGTGATTGTGCTGCTGCATCAGGTGTTCTGGATCGACCAGTTGTTTCTCGGCTCGAACCTGCTGACGCTGTTTTGAACACACCGCAATTCCCTATGTAGGAGCTGCTGAAGGCTGCGATCTTTTGATCTTGCTTTTAAAAGATCAAAGTCAAAAGATCGCAGCCTTCGGCAGCTCCTACACAGGGGGATTGGGGTTAGAGCAATAAACCGATTTGGGTTTTCTTCGGCAACTTGCTCACCACCAGTTGATGCGAGCGCTGCAGCAACCCTTGCAATTCCTCAGCTCCCAACGGGTAGGGCGGGTGCATGATGATCCACTGCGCCCGCGCCAGATACGGCGCCGGATGAATGCCGGGACGGTCGCAATGGCCGAGAAAAAGATCTTTATCAACCTTTAACGCCAGCGAGTCACCGCGCAGTCCCTGCAAGGCAAACATCTTGTTGCCGGCAATCGAAAACACCCGCACGCCGCCCCACTTGTAATCTTCCCGAGCACCCGGCAATGCCAGGCAGAACGCCGCCACGTCGGCTTCGCTCATCTTTCCCTTGCTCATAACAACCGCTCCCCACAGGCATTGAACGATTCGACCAGATGATCGATCCACGCGCGTACCGCCGGCATCACCCCGCGCCGATGCGGATACACCGCTTGCAGCCAGCCACCGGGCAGTGACCACTCTGGCAACATCTGCACCAGGGTGCCGCTTTCCAGCTCCGCTTCGCAATACATCATCGGCAACAGGGTAAACCCCTGACCGGCGAGGACGCAGGCCTTGCGCACGACAAAATCGTCGATGCCCAGGCGAGCCTCCATGTTCAGTTCGAAACTGTGGCCTTGCTGATCGAGCAGGCGCACATGCACCATACGATCCGCCTCCAGCGCGCCCAGCACCGGTAGATGCTTCAGGTCTTGCGGATGGTTGATCGTCTTGCCCTGTAAAAACGCCGGGCTGGCCACCACCACCATCTGCGCCTGACGCAAACGCCGGGTCACCAGCAGCGGATCCTCGTCACCGTGTTCACGTACGCGCAGCGCCACATCAAAGCCTTCGCCGACCAGATCGACCCGGCGATTGAGCAGGACGACTTCCAGTTGCACCTGAGGGAATTTGCCGAGGAAGTCACTAATGACCCACGGCAACATTTCCCGGGCCAGACCTGTAGGGCAGGAGACGCGCAGCCGACCGCGCGGCTCACTGGACATGCTCGCCACCGCCTCATCGGCCATTTCCGCTTCCAGCAACATCGCCTGACAGTGACGCAAGTAACGTTCGCCAACCGCGGTGAGATTGAGTTGTCGGGTGGTCCGTTGCAGCAAACGCGCGCCGAGGCGTTCTTCGAGTTCGGCAATGCGCCGTGACAGCCGGGACTTGGGAATCCCGAGCAATCGCCCGGCTGCGGCAAAACCGCCGGCCTCGACGACTTTGGCGAAATAGTAGAGATCGTTGAGGTCTTGCATCAGGGATATCCGACTGTTCTATCAGTGGGACAAACTATCGCATTTCAGGCGGCTAATCATCCATTGGTTTCTTGCGTAGGATTGTCTCCATTCCGTCGCCACCGGCGATTCCTTCCAGGAGATTCCACATGAAACTGCTGCATATCGATTCGAGCATTTTGGGCGACAACTCGGCTTCCCGTCAGTTGAGCAGTGAAGTCGTCAAAGCCTGGCAGGCCGCCGAGCCAAGCGCCGTGGTGACTTACCGCGATCTGGCCGCCGACGCCATCAGCCACTTCTCGTCGACCACCCTGGTTGCCGCCGGCACCACCGCTGAACTGCGTAACGCCGCACAACAGCACGAAGCCGAACTGAGCGCTTCGACCCTGGCCGAGTTCATCGCTGCCGACTCCGTGGTGATCGCCGCTCCGATGTACAACTTCACTGTTCCAACCCAGCTCAAGGCGTGGATCGACCGCGTTGCTGTTGCCGGTCAAACCTTCCGTTACACCGAAGCCGGCCCTGAAGGCCTGTGCGGCGGCAAGAAAGTGGTGATCGTCTCCACGTCCGGCGGCATCCACGCCGGCCAAGCCAGCGGCATCGCTCACGAAGAGTACCTGAAGCTGGTGCTGGGCTTCCTTGGCATCACCGACATCGAAATCGTCCGTGCCGAAGGCCTGGCGTATGGCGAAGAAGTGCGCAACAACGCGCTGACCGCTGCACAAGCGAAGATCAGCGAGCAACTGTTCGCCGCCGCGTAAGGCTTGCGTAAAGAACAGCTGATGTTCAGGTAACCCCCAAAAAACTTTGTATTCTGGTTCCGCAAGGGGCGAATACGGAGTTTTTTGTTTCTAGCTGTTACATAATCTGGCCCGGGTTATGCAGTCACACAATCAGCGTCTGAGTGCATTGTCGTACCGGAACACCGAATCCCCGGGGTTTCAGGCCCGCAACGCAATGGAACTTTCGATTGAGTAACAACAGGGTGGGGCATCCCATGATGCGTCTTTGTGCAACGTTACTGATTTGCCTGCTCGGCAGCCTTGACACAGTGCATGCCGCGCCTGGGCGACACCCGGTCTGGAGCGTCGGCTATCACGAGATGACGTTTCTCGATCCGCTCGACCTGCAACCGATGCGCGCCATCGCCTTTTATCCTTCCAGCGACCGTGAACACCTGAGCCTGCTCGAGGGTTATTCGGTCGAGGCCGGCGAAGACACCAAAGTCGCCATCGGCCGTTTTCCGATGCTGATGCTGTCCCACGGCAACACCGGCACGCCACTGGCGCTGCACGACCTCGCGACCTCGCTGGCACGCAAAGGCTTTGTCGTGGTGGCGGTGATTCACCCCGGCGACAACTCCAAAGACCACAGCCGACTCGGCACCCTGAGCAACCTCTACGGGCGGCCGATCCAGATTTCCGAGGCCATCACCGCGACCCTGGGCGACCGCATGCTGGCGCCGTACGTCAACGCCGATCAGGTCGGGGTGATCGGTTATTCCGCGGGCGGTGAGACGGCGTTGATTCTGTCCGGGGCGCAACCGGATCTGGATCGCCTGCGTCGTTATTGCCAAGAGCGCCCGGACGATCGTGATGCCTGCAACACGCAAGGTGAGTTGATCGTTGATCGGGATGACCTTCAACCGGTGGCCGATCCGCGCGTGCATGCTTTGCTGTTGATGGCGCCGCTGAGCCTGAAATTTGGCCGTCACACCTTGGCCGATGTGCATGTGCCGGTGCTGCTCTACAGCGGCGATGGCGACAAATTGGTGGCGTTCGACAAGAATGCGGCCGCGCTGGCGCGCAAACTGCCGACGGCGCCAGACTTCAAATTACTGGCCGGGGCAGGGCACTTCGTGTTCATGGCGCCGTGCAACGAAGAGCAGATTCGCGCCATGCCGGCGCTGTGTACCGATGCTGATGGTGTGGATCGCGAAGATATCCATCGCAACCTCATCTCAGAGGCTGGACGGTTCTTCTCCCACACCTTGGGTAAACCGACCCGGGCCGGCATGCAAACCGCAGATCAATGATCAAAAGATCGCAGCCTTCGGCAGCTCCTACATGGGAATACCGTTCAACCTGCAGGAGCTGCCGAAGGCTGCGATCTTTTGACTTTGCTTTTCAGCTTGTTGCCCGGCGCTGGAGCAGCAAGGTCAGCCCCAACCCGATCACCGACAACAGTGCCGCACTGAAGAATATCCACGCATACCCCAGATTCAACGCCACCGCGCCCATCAACGGCCCGGCGATTGCCAGCGCCAGATCGAAGAACACCGCATAAGCGCCCAACCCGGAACCACGACTGGAACTCGGCACCTGCTTGATCGCCTCGACGCCCAGCGCCGGGTACACCAGTGACAAACCAAATCCCGTCAGTCCAGCGCCGATCAAGGCAAACCCGGTCGACGGGGCCAGCCACAACAACACCAGGCCCACGGTTTCGATGGTCATGCAGGCAATGGCTGACCGGAAACCGCCGAAACGACTGATCGCCGAAATAAACATCAGCCGCGACAGGATGAAGCACACGCCAAATACCGTCAGGCAGTACGCCGCGCCGGTCCAGCCACGGTTGAGATAATAAAGTGTGATGAAGGTGGTCAGCGTGCCGTAGCCGATCGAGGCCAGGGTCAGGCTGGCGCCATACGGGGCGATTCGCCCGAACACCGCCCAGAATGGCAGGCGCTCGCCGCGTATCACCGGCACCGAAGGCTTGTTGCGGATCAGCACCAGTGCGCCGGCGGCGAGCACTGTCAGCGCGATGCCGAGGCTGGTGAAGCCATAATCGGCGACCATCACCACACCCAATGGCGCACCAATGGCAATCGCGCCATAGGAGGCGATGCCGTTCCAGCCGATCGATTTTGCCGTGTGTTCGACACCGACCTGGCCCATGCACCAGCTGATCGTGCCGACGCCAATCAAGCCCTGCGCGATGCCGAGCAGCAAACGGCCGATGATCAGAATAATCAGGCTGGCCAGCGCAAAGTCCTGCAGCAGCGTGGACACCAGCGTCAGCAAACCGCTGAGGACAATCCCCCACAGGCCATAGATGATTGCCCGTTTGGTCCCGAGCGTGTCCGACATGCGCCCGGCCATCGGCCGGCTGAGCAGGGTGGCCAGGTACTGCGAGCCAATCACCAGCCCGGCGATGACCGCGCTGAATCCCAGTTGCTCATGCACATAACCGGGCAACACTGCGATCGGCAGACCGATGCAGAGGAACGCAATAAAGGTGTAGAACACGATGGAGACGATCTGCAGGGTGATCGCCATGGAGCTTTGCGGTGGCAGTTGCTGCGCAGACATGAGGACTCGTTCGCGGGCGGCGGCGGGAGAGTTCGCATCATGGCGTGGGTGTGGGATAAAAGGAAGCTGGCTAACTATTATCCTGAGAATTGATGTCGCGGCGGATGGCCCCTTCGCGAGCAGGCTCGCTCCTACATTTGAAATGCGTTCCTCCTGTAGGAGCGAGCCTGCTCGCGAAGGTATCCGCACCAGCAAATCACTGCCCTTGGAATGCAAAAAGCCCCGTCACATGGACAGGGCTTTTCAGTTTTCAGCAGCTTTTTAGAACACCACGCCCTGACTACGCAGGTAGTCATCGTAGGTGCCGCTGAAGTCAGTCACGCCATCCGGGCTCAGCTCGATGATGCGCGTGGCCAGGGACGATACGAACTCACGGTCGTGGCTGACGAAAATCAGCGTGCCCGGGTAGTTCTCCAGCGCAAGGTTCAGCGCCTCGATCGATTCCATGTCCAAGTGGTTGGTCGGTTCGTCCATCACCAGCACGTTCGGCTTTTGCAGGATCAGCTTGCCGAACAGCATGCGACCTTGCTCACCACCGGAAATCACTTTGACCGACTTGAGGATCTCGTCGTTGGAGAACAGCATGCGCCCCAAAGTACCGCGAATCATCTGCTCGCCCTGAGTCCACTGACCCATCCAGTCGAACAGGGTGACGTCGTCTTCGAAGTCGTGTGCGTGGTCCTGAGCGTAGTAGCCCAGTTCCGCAGCGTCGGTCCACTTGACGCTACCGGCATCCGGGGTCAATTCGTTGACCAGGGTGCGCAGCAGGGTGGTTTTACCGATACCGTTCGGGCCGATGATCGCTACGCGCTCGCCGGCTTCAACCTGGAAGCTGAAGTCTTTGAACAATGGCTTGCCGTCGAAACCCTTGGCCATTTTTTCGACCATGACCGCCTGACGGTGCAGCTTCTTGTTCTGCTCGAAACGGATGAACGGGCTGACACGGCTGGAAGGCTTGACCTCGGCCAGCTGGATCTTGTCGATCGCCTTGGCGCGGGAGGTGGCCTGCTTGGCTTTCGAGGCGTTGGCCGAGAAGCGGCTGACGAACGATTGCAGTTCGGAAATCTGTGCTTTCTTCTTGGCGTTGTCCGACAGCAGTTGCTCGCGGGACTGGGTCGCCACGGTCATGTACTCGTCGTAGTTGCCCGGGAACAAGCGCAGCTCGCCGTAATCCAGGTCAGCCATGTGCGTGCACACGCTGTTCAGGAAGTGACGGTCGTGGGAGATGATGATCATCAGGCTGTTACGCTGGGTCAGCACGTTTTCCAGCCAGCGGATGGTGTTGATGTCCAGGTGGTTGGTCGGTTCGTCGAGCAACAGCACTTCCGGATCGGAGAACAGCGCCTGCGCCAGCAACACGCGCAGTTTCCAGCCTGGCGAGACTTCGCTCATCGGGCCGAAGTGCTGCTCGATGCCGATACCCAGGCCCAGCAACAGTTCACCGGCACGGGATTCGGCGGTGTAGCCGTCCATTTCGGCGAATTCGGTTTCCAGCTCGGCCACGGCCATGCCGTCTTCTTCCGACATTTCCGCCAGCGAGTAGATGCGGTCGCGCTCGGCCTTGACCTTCCACAGCTCTTCGTGACCCATGATCACGGTATCGATCACGGTGAATTCTTCGTAAGCGAACTGGTCCTGGCGCAGCTTGCCCAGACGCACGTTCGGCTCGAGCATGACCTGACCGCCGGACGGGTCGAGGTCGCCGCCGAGGATTTTCATGAAGGTCGACTTGCCGCAACCGTTGGCGCCGATCAGGCCGTAGCGGTTGCCCGCGCCGAATTTGACCGAGACGTTTTCGAAGAGCGGCTTGGCGCCGAACTGCATCGTGATGTTAGCTGTGGAGATCAATTACCTTACCTATCAATGGGTTAGAGCTGGTTTTTTTTGCCTGATACCGATTTTGATACCAATCTGGAGCTTTTCCAGCTCCCCCCAGTCTGAGCTTGAGTTGAGCCAACGCGCATACGTCGTCAGCAACATTTGGACGCTGTGGCCAAGTTGCTGAGCGATGAATGCGGGGTTCATGTTGGACATTAAGCATATTGTCGCATAAGTATGACGGCAGTTGTACGGCGGCCGATGAGGCATCGTTGAAGCTCCCAGCGCTGTCCTCCATTGTTTGTGCTGGTCTGACTTCTGCTTTGCATTGCACGATTGCGGACAGTATGCCGAGCTCATTCGGCCGGGATCATTTTCAGAATCGTCTGCTATAGGCCAGTAGCCAGTTGTTGGCCGCCCCGGGTCGGTCCCATTAGCGAAGTGCAAAAGAGCGGCCGGGCGGGTGCGTCAGCATCCACCCGCACATTCTCAAACGCTGCCATCAGACTTTGACAAAAAAAGCCGGGCTGACTTGACTGGCTATCAGGATTTACTTGCCGCCCGCCCGGCATAGTTCAGCACGAATTGCACATGAGCCTTCACACCGGTGGCCAGGGTGGCGTCATCGACGGAAAAATAAGGGCTGTGATTAGGTGCTGCCTTTTGCATGTCCAGCCCCTCCGGCGTTGCGCCAAGAAAAACGAACAGCCCGGGCACCTTTTCCGCATAAAGCGAAAAGTCTTCGCTACCTGGCTGAGAGGATGAAAGGCGCTCGACCTTCCCTGGCGCTGCCAGCTCCAACGCGGGGACCATCGCTTCAGTCAGGGCAGGGTTGTTGGAGGTCACTGGCGCGTACTGCATCACTTCAAGGTCAGTCTTGACTTCGTAGGCACTGGCGATCCCATTTACCAACGTCGGGAGTTTCGCGAGGATGGTGTCTCGTATGTCTGCGTTATTGGTTCTGATGGTGCCGGACAGTATGACCGTTTCCGGAATGATGTTAGTGGCGGTGCCTCCGTTGATGGAGCCGACGCTGATGACACCCAAGCCTTTGCTCAGGTCGATACGTCGGCTGACCAGGGTTTGCAGACCGTCGACGATTTTCTCACTGGCGACAATCGGGTCCACGCCCGTCCAAGGCGCCGAACCATGAGTCTGCCGGCCGTTTACTGTGATGCGAAAATCATCTGCGCTGTTCAACGCCGTTCCTGACTTGAAGTACAAGTGTCCGGTCGGGTAGGCAGACGTGACATGGATGCCGAAAATAGCTTCGACCTTGGGTGATTGAAGGGCTCCGTCGCGAATCATTGCCTTGGCGCCCAAGACTGCGTTGGCGTCGAAATCATCCACGTCTGCGGCACCTTCTTCGGCAGGCTGGAACAGGAAGACGACAGTGCCAGGTACTTCATCACGGTGTTCGGCGAGTACTCTGGCGGCACCCAGTAGCATGGCGGTGTGGGCGTCATGGCCGCAGGCGTGCATGACGGGGACGGTTTTGCCAAGGCGCACGCCCTGCACTTTGCTGGCGAATGGCAGTCCCGTCATTTCCTTGACCGGCAGTGCATCCATATCGGCGCGCAGAGCGACGACCGGGCCAGGTTTGCCACCCCGGAGAATCCCTACCACGCCGGTCTTGCCTACGCCGGTACGGACATCTATGCCCCAAGACTTAAGCTGCTGCGCTACCAGCGTGGACGTCTTGACCTCCATGTTTCCCAGTTCCGGGTTCTGATGGATGGTGTGGCGCAGGTCGATCACTTGCGCGCTCGCCAAGTCGACGGCGGTATCGACCCAAGGGGCCTCTGCTGCGTTACATAGCGTGGTAGAAAGAACAGCGAGAACGGCGAGTGAAAGAGGGGCTTTAGTTTTCATGCGTGGTTATCCCGTAGATTTTTTTTGTTAGAAACCCGCGATCCCTTGCGGATCGGGGCAGGTGTCGGTCAATCGGCAGCGAGTGCGTAAACCAGTGGTCAGAAAATCTGCAGCGGCCACTCCACGACGACGATGGTCATGGTGATGTCGCCATCGGGTTGGCCCCCAATGGCATTGTGCATTCCCCGTCGAAGACGAAAGCTCATGTCTTTCGCCGGGCCGCTCTGGATGACATAGCGTGCTTCAAGATCAAGTTCTTTGTGTGAGGCATCGTCAGCATTCGCCCATGCGCCGTAGTGCTCATTGGGGGAGCTATGGATGTCGTAGCCGTAGACATGGCGACCCATGAAGCTCAAGCCTGGAAAGCCGTACGGCGCCATGTCCAGGTCGTAACGAAGTTGCACCGACTTTTCATTAGGGCCGTTGAAGTCAGACGCCATGACCGCGTTGTTCAAGTAGATCGAATTGCCGAAAGCCCCGGAGCCATTGTTACCAAAGCCGATGTAGTCAAACGGGGTATCACCGATGATGTGCTCGAAGGCGAGGGTGAATTTGTGATTGAGCACCGAATACGCCACGAGGCCGGAGTAGGCTGTCGTGTCGATCAAACCCGCATTGGCCTGCCCTTCGTCGCGTGTGTGGTAGAGGTTCCCCTCGATAGAGATACGGCTCCCTTGACTGGGCTTCCACGCATACGTGGCGCCGACATACAGTTGACGCCAGAGGTCGCTGAACTCTGAGCCGTAGAGGCTTACGGTCCCTTGGTCATTCAGCGCATACCGGGTGCCTGCGAAGTCGACTGAGCGTGTCTGCACATTGGCGTAGTTGGCCCACAGTCCTCCCTTGCTGCTGGTCGAGGCGGGCTCTGTCCCCGCCGTAAAGTGCCCGCCCTCCAGCAACAGGCTCTGGATGTCTTGGCTGACCAGATGAAAGCCGGTAGCCGTGCTCGGCAACAAACGTAAATCGGCTGTCGCGAAGACCGGGTTCAGGAGCTCCATTTGCCCGTAACGCAATTGAGTTTTCGCGTAGCGCAGCTTGACCAGTGCGCCGGACTTTCCATAGGAACGCATGGCCTCGCCCTGATCGTTCAGCTGGATATTCCCGTAGCCTGCGTGACCGTCGCCGCCATCAAGCTTGATACCGCTGTAGCCGAACGCATCAATACCAAGACCGAGCGTGCCCTGGGTGAAACCGGAAGAAAAACTGAGCCGTTCACCCAGGGACAAATCCCGTGGATCACGTCGATTGCGCGGTCTCTGGTCATGTCCATCGCCAAGTATTCGGGTGTTTAAGCCATTCAAGCGGCTGACCAGCTTCAGATGACTGTCCGCCAGGAAACCCTGTTCATCAGCAACGCAGATTCCAGAATTAACAGCCGAGCAGGCAATAACCAGCGGCCACAGAAATGAGGTACGCGACATTTGAATATCCGTTTGATTCGAGAGCGCTTGAGCGCCTGTTTTTATTATTCAGCCGAGGAGGTGCACCGCGACTGTTGTAGTTTGCTTAGTCGAGGCGTTTGCCCGCTGTTTCCTTGATCATCGCCAGGCCGGCGAGCGTGGCGCAAAGGCAGATCATCACGTACAGGGCTGGTGCATGCTTGTCGCCAGTCAGGCTGATCATGCCGGTGGCGAAGAATTGGGCGAAGCCACCGAATATCGACACGCCGATGCAATACACCAATGACAGCCCCGTGGCGCGAATGGCGCGAGGAAACAGTTCGGTCAGCATCACCACGGAAGGTACGGTAATCATCACCAGCAGGAAGGTGGTGAAGATGGACACCATCATTAGCGTGGAGAGTGTCGGGAAGTGGGTCATCAAAACAAATGCCGGGTAAATCAGAATCAGCATAGGAATGCAGCCCATGGCGATCGTGCGACGTCGGCCAATCCGGTCACTGAGCTTGCCCGCCCAGAGCGACAAAAAGATCTGCACCAAGGCGCCGAGGCAGGAAGCGCCTATGCCGACCTGCAGGGGCAGGTGCAACACGGCGACCGTGTAGTTCGTCATGTAGTCGAGGACGATGTAGCTTGTGGCGGTCCCACCGATAGCCATGAGTACTCCGGCGATCAGCGCGCGGCGATGGTGAGTCAATATCTGTCGCAGCGGCGGCTTTTCACCCGGTGAAGCTTCGGCTGCAGTTTCTTGCAGGTGGCGACGAATGTAGACACCCACCGGTAGTACCAGCAGGCCGACCAGAAACGGCATTCGCCAGCCCCAACTTTCCAGGGCATCGGCGCTGAGGCTGGCACTCAAGGCCAGGCTGATCAGCGACCCCATGAGGAAACTCAGCCCCTGGCTGAAGAATTGCCAGCTGCCATAGAAGCCGCGATTGTGATCGTCGGCGTACTCCATCAGCATCGCCGTAGAGGCGCCTACTTCACCGCCGATAGCAAAGCCTTGTATCAGCCGGGCGCAGACGATCAACAGTGGAGCAGCCAGGCCGATCTGAGCGAAGGTCGGAGTCACCGCCAGCGCCGTCGAACCCAGTGCCATCAGGCACAAAGTCAGCAACATCGCCGGCTTGCGCCCCGCACGGTCGGCGTACGCGCCAATGATCAGGCCGCCAAGAGGGCGCATGACGAAGCCCAGACCAAACGTCGCGAGCGCCAGCAGCAACTGGCCGATCTCGCTTTGGGCAGGAAAGTACTGCCGCCCGATTAATGTGGCGAAAAAGCTGAACACCGAGAATTCGAAGAATTCCAGTGCAGAACCGAGGGTAATGGCAGCAATTGCACGAGAACTCAGGGTAGGGCGAACGACGTTAGCCTGGACCACCTGTGGGTTTGCGCTAATGGACATGACAACTCCTTTGATCGCCGCAGCGGCTGCAGCGATGCCGGCAGATGGTTGGAATATCAGGCTAGGAAGGTTTCAACCAAACGCACCCAATAGCTCGCCCCCAATGCCAGGCAGTCATCGTTGAAGTCGTAACCGGGGTTATGAACCATGCATCCGCCTTCACCGTCGCCGTTCCCTATGACCAGGTAGCAACCGGGGCACTGCTCCAGCATCACAGCGAAGTCTTCGCTGCCCGTCAGAGGCGACATGTCTCTGAGAACGCCGTCATTGCCTAACCAATCCAGAGCCACCTGGCGCGCAAAGGAGGTGCTCACTTCGTCATTGATCAGCGCGGGGAAGCGCTGCGATTCGTCGACTGTGACAATCGCATGGGCACCGAAACTTGTCGCCTGTGCTTGAGCCACGGCGGTGATGCGGTCAATCAAGAAGTCGCGCACGTCGAGTGTCAGCGCCCTTACGCTCAATTGCAGTTCACATTTGTCCGGGATGACGTTGGGGGCGATTCCGGCATGAAAGGAGCCGACCGAAACCACCGCGCAATCCAGAGGGTTGATGTTGCGTGACACGATGCTCTGCAGCGCCAGGACAATGGCCGATCCAACGAGAATGGAGTCGGTCGCTTCGTGCGGCATTGCTCCGTGTCCTCCCACGCCGTGGATTGTGATGGTCACCGTGTCGGTCGATGCCATGAATGGGCCGGTACGAAAGCCGAATTTGCCGACCGGTAGTCCTGGCATGTTGTGCATCGCAAACACTGCGTCACAAGGAAAAAGCTCGAACAGACCGTCTTCCAGCATTCGGCGCGCGCCACCATCACCTTCTTCTGCAGGCTGAAAAATAACGTTCAACGTGCCATCGAATTTACGGCTTTTCGCGAGGTGCTTGGCTGCCGCCAGCAAAATGGCAGTGTGACCATCATGGCCGCAGGCATGCATGACGCCCTCATTGCGGCTGGCATAAGGCAAGCCGGTCTGCTCAACGATGGGCAGTGCGTCCATGTCGGCGCGAAGGCCGATGCTCTTATTGCCGGAGCCCTGCCTCAATCGCCCGACGACCCCGGTACCTCCCAAACCCCGATGAACTTCATAGCCCCATTCCAAAAGTTTGCCAGCGATCAGGTCGCTTGTGGCGAACTCTTCAAAGCTCAACTCCGGGTGAGCGTGCAAGTGTCGGCGCAGCGCAATCATCTCTTCTTCGATCGCTTTGATATCGGGTAACACGCATGGGTGAGTCATATTTCTTCCTTGTTGTTATGGAAATTGACGGGCATGCTTCGAGCCCGATAATAGGCAGCACGCCCAGCTGCAGGCAGTCGCAATTTGGTTGGACTGAAAACCACTGGTTTACGGTCGGCAACAAGGGAAAAGCCATGAAACTCCATCAGTTGCAGGCATTGGTAGCCGTTGCGGATTGCGGGAGCATTCGCGCTGCAGCCCGTCAAATCGAGGTGTCCCAGACTGCTGTGGCCAAGGCGTTGCGTGAGCTGGAAAATGACTTGAAGTTGCCTCTGCTCGTTCGCAATGCCAGTGGCGGGGTGCTCACCCAATATGGTCGCTCGTTGCTGCTGCACGCCAGGCAAATGCTCAGCCAACTGGAACAGGCAAAACTGGAGTTGACGCATCTTCGCGGCCAGGCCGAAGGTCACTTGCGGCTCGGTATTTCGCCCTGGATGGGGCTGACGCTGCTGCCAGAGGCGGTGCTGCTGTTTCGGCAACGGATGCCGCAGGTACGGCTTGAGATTTTCGAAGGATTGATGGCTGTCACGCTGCCGCGTTTACGTGAAGGCACAATGGAACTTGCGATAGGTCTTGTGTCTGCGCTGCTGCCCCGTCTGGAGTTCACGTGCGAGCCATTGTTTTCCTATGAAATGGCGGTTGTTGCTCGCCATGGGCATCCGAAGCAGCATTGCCGATCGATCCACGATTTGCTTGATCAAGACTGGGTAGTCAACTACCCGGACGCCAACCATGACGTCCTCATGAACGAATTGTTCTGGCAACACGACGCCCACATCGCCATGGAGCGTGTCCAGCGTGCACAATCATTACTGCTGATGAGCGCGCTGCTGGAACAGACGGACATGCTCAGCTATTGCCCCGAGCCGATGCTGACAGTGCCAGGGCTCCACGGGCGTATGGTTCGGCTGGACCTCGATGAGTCATTCGCAACGGACATAATCGGTATTGTCACGTCACGCAATAGCCAACCCGGCATCGCCGCCCAGTGCTTTATCGACTGCATTTTGCAAGTCGTTCGACGGCGGTCACGCTCGTCAAAAATGGAAGACCGCCACCTTTTCGACACGCTGGAACTGTTGATCTGAGCGAAACTGTTTGCACTCGGATGAGGGGCATTCACCAGCGTTTTTTCATGCCCTGTTTCACGTTGTAGGCAAGCACGCTCAAGCTCATCTCGACGTGCACTGCGGCGAACTTTCGGATCAGGAAGCACGTCGCACTCATCCATTGTTTGAGCGTCCAGAAGGGATGTTCACCGTCCACTTTTGGTCTCGCATCATCTCAGCTGCTTTGCTGTGGCGAAGCTGCATCTCTCCCCAATACGTCCTCATGCTCCTGGCGCCGAGCGCGTCGTTCTGTGCTCGATTTGTACTGCCATTTCGGGTGCAAGGTTAAGTGCTGGATGGAAGTGACTTCCAAGGTGCAGCACGGGTTGGGTCTGAGCGAAACAGGTTTAATGGATCCATTAAATGCACAGATTATAGTTTTACTTGACTTGAGTCAGTTATGGAGCATCAAATGGATCCATAAAAACAAGCCTGTCCCGGAGATATTTATGTATCCGAAAAATACTTGGTATGTCGCCTGCACCCCCGACGAGATTGAAAGCAAGCCCCTTGGGCGGCAAATATGCGGTGAAAAAATCGTGTTCTATCGAGGTCCGGAAGGACGTGTTGCGGCCGTCGAAGACTTTTGCCCGCATCGCGGCGCCCCCCTTTCGCTTGGGTATGTCGAGAACGGCAACCTGGTCTGCGGTTACCACGGTCTGGTGATGGGCCATGACGGCAAGACTGTTGAAATGCCGGGGCAACGTGTACGGGGCTTTCCCTGCAACAAGGCGTACGCGGTTGAGGAACGTTACGGATTCATCTGGGTGTGGCCTGGAGAACAGGACAAGGCTGACCCAGCGTTGATACATCATCTGCAATGGGCTGTCAGCGATGAGTGGGCCTACGGTGGCGGGCTGTTTCATATCGACTGCGATTATCGCCTGATGATAGATAACCTGATGGACCTCACACACGAAACCTACGTGCACGCTTCCAGCATTGGCCAGAAAGAGATCGATGAGGCAGCGCCTGTCACGACGGTTCAGGGCGACGAAGTTGTTACCGCGCGGCACATGGAAAACATCATGGCTCCACCGTTCTGGCGCATGGCCCTGCGCGGTAACAATCTGGCCGACGACGTGCCGGTCGACCGATGGCAAATCTGCCGCTTCAACCCACCCAGTCACGTATTGATCGAAGTGGGGGTGGCCCATGCCGGCAAGGGCGGTTACAACGCCGAGCCGCAGCACAAGGCCGCAAGCATCGTGGTCGACTTCATTACGCCGGAAACCGAGACTTCGATCTGGTATTTCTGGGGCATGGCACGCAGCTTCAATCCCCATGACAAAGCACTGACCGAAAGCATCCGAGAGGGCCAGGGGAAAATCTTCAGTGAAGACCTGGACATGCTGGAGCAGCAGCAACGCAACTTGCTGGCCAATCCCCAGCGCAATTTGCTCAAGCTCAATATCGATGCGGGTGGCGTGCAGGCCCGGCGTGTACTGGAACGGATCATCGCCCGTGAGCGGGCACCGTCGGCCGAGCTGATTGCCCGCGTCAACTAGGTGGCCGGGGAGTTCCTCTAACGCACGCCAGCCCATTCTTCTTTTTCGCGGCCGCCGCGGTGGCGGCCCTGAAGGTGCATCATGATTGAAGTCCTCGTGACATCCCGCAACAACGAAGCGCTGGATATTTGCAGCTACGAATTGACTTGCGCCCAAGGGCAAGCGTTGCCCGAGTTCACTGCCGGGGCGCATATCGACGTACATTTGTCCGGCGGTCTGATCCGTCAGTATTCACTGTGCAATCACCCGCAAGAGCGCCATCGCTATCAGATCGGCGTACTCAAGGACGCCAGGTCTCGCGGAGGTTCGCAGTGCATGCATGAGCAGATCAACAGCGGCGATCGCCTGTACATCAGCGAACCACGCAATCTCTTCCCGCTGGTGGGTGGGGCGCGGCGCAGCCTGTTATTCGCGGGAGGTATCGGCATCACGCCGATTCTCAGCATGGCCGAGCAACTGGCTCAGAGCGGTGCCGATTTTGACCTCCACTATTGTGCTCGCGACCGTGATCGCGCGGCGTTTGTCGAACGTTTGAAAGGGGCATCGTTCGCCGATCGCGTGCACCTGCATTTCGACGAAGAGGCCGATTCACGCCTGGATGCGTCCAGTGTTCTGTCCCATCCGAGGCCAGACGCGCACCTGTATGTCTGCGGCCCTTCAGGTTTCATGCAGCACGTGCTCGACAATGCCAAGGCCCAGGGCTGGGGCGAGAGCCAGTTGCACCGTGAATATTTCGCCGCAGCCCCGGTGGATGCCAGTGCCGATGGGGCGTTCCAGGTGAAGCTTGGCAGCAGCGGACAGGTGTTCGACATTCCTGCCGACAAGACAGTGATCCAAGTGCTGGAGAGTCACGGTGTCGAGATCGCCATGTCCTGTGAGCAGGGGATCTGTGGTACCTGCCTGACGCGGGTGCTGGAAGGGGTGCCCGATCACCGTGACCTGTTTCTCACCGAAGCCGAGCAAGCAGCCAATGATCAGTTCACGCCCTGCTGTTCGAGGGCCAGGTCGGCATTGCTGGTGCTGGATATCTGAGCGGGACCATTACTCGCCGCGAGCGATGATTTTCATCCGGTCGTTGTGACCGCCGTTGGCACCGAAGACCTCGGCGTAACGCAGGGTCGCATTGGCGTGCTCGCGCATGATGGCCTCGGCGCGAGCCCCCTGGCGACTGACCAGTGCGTCAAATACCGAGTGGTGTTGCATGTGCGCAAAGTTGAAGCGCCGATACTCGCGCACCATGTCTTCGCGATCGATGGCCAGCGCTGACACAGAGGCAAATGGGCGATGATCGTTGCGTGCAAGCGCTTCGGCGATAGCCGGGTTGGCGCTGCTTTCGACTATCACCTGATGAAATCGCATGTTGAGGTCATGGAAGGCCTCCAGGTCTTCTTCTGTCACATAGCCTTTATCGAACAATGCGTCGCCTTGCATCAGGCATTCGCGCAGCGCCGCCTGCGCCTGTTCGCTCAAGCCGCGTTCGGCACTCTGTCGCGCGGCCAGCCCCTCTAGCACCCCACGGACCTCGACGGCACCGGCAATATCGTCCGGACTCACCGAGCGCACCTGATAGCCACGCCTGCCGTGGCGTACCAGCAAACCTTCCTGTTCCAGCGTCACGAAGGCCATGCGCACCGGCATGCGCGAGACACCGAAACGCTCCGCCGTAGGGATCTCCATCAGTCGCTCGCCGGCTGCCAGTTCGCCTGAGGCAATCATTTTGCGCAGTGCGACCAGCACCATTTGACCGGGTTTACTCATGCAGGCGACATCCAGAGAGAGGGTGCGCCATGGTAACGCAAGGAGGGTGAAACTGCAGGGGCGGGCGTCAGGCCTCAGCGCACGGCACCGTTAACCGGGCAATTGGTTGGGTGTGCATAAAAAATGCCCGGCTAATTGCCGGGCATGCTCATTCCGGAACGCTCGCTAGCGGGGCTTAGTTTGCCGCTTCCGCTTGCGGCGCGGCTAACGCGCCATTACGGGCGATCACAGTCAGGATCGACAGCGCGGCGATTACTAACCCTGGAGAGGTTGCCAGCAACACGCCAGTGGTGCCGGCACCGGCGGCGAGGATCTGGCCAGCCGCCAAGGGGCCTGCCACCGAACCGAGCCGGCCAATGGCTACGGCCGCGCCGACACCCGTGGCGCGCACCGACGTCGGGTAGGAAGGCGGCGCCAATGCGTACAGCACGAGCTGGGCGGCCATTACGAACAGCCCGACGGCAAATCCAGCGATTGCCATCGGCACTATACCCACTGACAGACCGACCCCGGCCAACGCTGCCAACACCCCAGCGTACACAAACAACACCACTTTCAGGCCGTTGCAGCGGTCCAACAATACCCCGCCGAGCAGCGAACCACAGGCACCGCCTATGTTGAACAGCATCTGCACCATGCCTGCCTGGGGTTTGGTAAAACCCTGGCCCAGCAGCAGCGAGGGCAGCCAGTTGAGCAGCATATACATCACGGTCAGGGTGAAGAAATAGCTCAACCACAAGGCCAATGTGCAACGTGCGCGCCCTTCGCCGAACAGCGCCTGAGCGGTGGACGCGCGTGGGCGGGTGGTGACGTGTTGCTGGTGGAACGCGGTGGATTCGGGCAGCAGCAGGGCCATCAGCGGCGCCACCAGCAACGGGGTCAGGCCGCCGATGATAAAAGTGGTTTGCCAGTGTTCACTGGAGAACATCGCCACCACGGCCGCCAGCGCTCCACCCAAAGGCACACCACAATACATGACGCTGATTGCGGTGCCGCGATGGCGCTCGCTAACGGCCTCGGCACACAGGGCAATCAGGTTGGGCAGGGCGGCGCCCAGACCCAGGCCGGTCATGAAGCGCACCATTAGCAGGCTGGAATAACTCTCGACATAAGCGGTGTAGAGCGAGAAGACACCAAACAGCAACACGGCGCTGACGAGGATTTTCTTGCGGCCGATACGATCGGCCACCCAGCCGCCAAAAAATGCGCCTGGCAGCAGGCCAATGATCCCGGCGCTGAACACCCAACCCATCATTTTCGGGTCCAGGGCAAAACTCTGGCGCAATCCTGCGGCAGCGGTACCGGCAGCTTGCAGATCAAACCCCTCGATGAGTGCAACGATAAAGCACAGAGCGATTGTCAGCGTCGAGCGACGCGATGGACTGTCCATGGGTGAGCCTCATTGTTGTTTTTGTTATGCAGTCGAGCCGTCCGTGCAACGGGTGCGGCATGAGTGACTGCTGGGGATTAAGATAACAAAGATAACTAAAAAAAGAATAACGTCTCAAATACTGCAAAATCACTTGATAAAGCCTTACAAAACAGATTGTTATGCATAAATCAAAGATTCAATGAGGAAATAGATAATAATATTAATGTTCGATTATCGGACATTTGCGATTGACGACGCCCCTTCGCTGTTTCCATTCTCTGTTCGTGAAGCCGGCAATTCCCGCGGCTACGGCATCCAAAAAACAATAAGAAGTGGACATCGAACATGCCAAAACACCCAATGAACACCGGTTCAGTAACATCGCTCACCTGCGTATCCCGCGCCACTCCAGGGTGGATGGTGGCGTTGCTTGGCGTCAGCGTTCTGCCCTCTCAACTGAGGGCCGAAGGGTTTATCGAGGACAGTCACGCAAACCTGACCCTGCGCAATTACTACATGGACCGTGATTACAAGGACGGCGGCGCCAAGACGGCCGCGCGGGAATGGGCCCAGGGTTTCATCATGGGCGTGGAGTCGGGATTTACCGAAGGGACTGTAGGCTTCGGTCTGGACGTGCGAGGCCTGTTGGGGGTCAAGCTCGACTCCGCCCCTGATCGCAGCGGTACTGAACTGTTGCCGGTGTCAGCCAGCGACAAGCGCGCGGCGGATGACTATTCGCGGTTGACTCCGACGGCCAAGTTGCGGTTTGCCCAGACGACGATCAAGAGCGGTGATGTCTCGATCTTCCTGCCGTTTGCCTTTGCCAGCCCGTCGAGACTGCTGCCACAGACCTTTCGCGGCACCACCCTCAGTTCCAGAGATATCGATGGACTTACCCTGAACACCGGTTACATCGATCGCATCAACAAGCGCGATTCCACGGACTATCAAGCCATGGCCATCGCCTCGCCGAACCGGCGTTTCAACGGTGCTGCCACCACCTCGCACATGGCCTATCTTGGGGGCGATTACCAGGTCAACAAAGACCTGAGTCTGCGCGCCTACCATGCTGAGGTAGCCGACCTGTACCAACAGGATACTCTGGCATTACTGCATAACCTGCCGCTCGGCGAAGGGGTATTCACCAGCGACTTGCGAAGTTTTTTCAGCCGCGAGGATGGCAGCGCGAAGGCGGGTGAGGTCGACAACCGCAACCTCTCTGCATTGTTTGGCTACCGCTTCGGCGGGCATCGGGTGAGCCTCGGCTACATGCACTCCAGTGGCGACACGGCGACGCCGTACATCTCTGGCACCGAGTTGATGGGCATGAGCGAACTGACCATGAGTTCGGACTTTCTCAATGCCAAGGAACGCACCTGGCAGGCCCTCTACGACTATGACTTCGTTGCATCCGGCGTGCCGGGGCTGAAGGGGCGTCTGCGTTATGTGCGCGGTGACAATATCGAGTTGGCCGCCTTCAACGCCGATGACCGCAAGGAACGCGAGTTTCAGATGGAACTGAGTTATGTGATCCAGAGCGGCCCGCTGAAAAACGTCGGGCTGTTGGCGCGCAAGTCGATTTATCGCAATGACTTCCCGGCCGGCGCGTCATTCCGCGATGAAAACCAGACCCGTTTCCTGGTGCTCTATACCTTGCCGATCTGGTGATTTCGGGTCCTGCGGTGTTCCCCGCCGGCCGCCTCTTTGGGGCGCGCCGGCTGCGTGCGCTCAGTCCTGGTAAACCTTTCTCAGCAAGCGCAGCAGCTCTTCACGCTCTTCGCCAGTCAGCGATGAAGTGGAGTCGAAATCGCTTTGCGCGGCGATCTGCTTGAGCTCCTTGAGTAAGGTTTCGCCGGTCTTGCTCAGAAAGATTCCGTAGGAGCGTTTGTCCGGCTTACAGCGCACCCGCACCGCCAGCGCGCGGCTTTCCAGTTTATTGAGCAGCGGCACCACCTGCGGCGGCTCGATGGCCAGGGCGCGGGCGAGGTCGGCCTGCATCAGCCCAGGATTCTGGTCGATGATTGCCAGAGCCGAAAACTGCGCGGGGCGCAGGTCGTGGGCTGACAGGCGACCGATCAGGTTCTGGAACAGTTTGAGTTGGGCGCGCCGCATCGCGTAGCCGATCAGGTCATCCAGTGCCGAATCCAGCGGTGCCTGCATCTCGGCGGTGGCGGATGGGGACTCGCTCGGATCGGCGAGGGGAGAAGGCTTGGCCATTGCGGGTGAATCCTGAAGAGGTGGAGGTTAATAAGCGTATCTAGTTTGCCGGGGTTGGCGGCTGATAGCTATGCCCGTCGTTCATGGCGATAGGTTCACAGGATATTTTTCGCGGCATGAAAAATGGTTAATTAAGATAATAGTTAATTGACATAACTAAATTGGTCATTTAATTTCCAGTCATCTTCAAGCCAAGAACAAGAGAGCAACGCCATGAGTAACTACGAAGGTCGCTGGACAACCGTCAAGGTCGAGATCGAAGAAGGCATCGCCTGGGTCATTCTCAATCGCCCGGAAAAACGCAATGCCATGAGCCCGACACTCAACCGGGAAATGATCGATGTACTCGAAACCCTGGAACAGGATCCGGCGGCCGGCGTGCTGGTGCTGACCGGTGCTGGCGAAGCCTGGACTGCGGGCATGGACCTCAAGGAATACTTCCGCGAAGTGGACGCGGGCCCGGAGATCCTCCAGGAAAAAATCCGCCGCGAAGCCTCGCAATGGCAATGGAAACTGCTGCGCATGTACGCCAAGCCGACCATCGCCATGGTCAACGGCTGGTGCTTCGGTGGCGGTTTCAGCCCGCTGGTAGCCTGCGACCTGGCGATCTGCGCCGACGAAGCGACCTTCGGCCTGTCGGAAATCAACTGGGGCATCCCGCCGGGCAATCTGGTCAGCAAGGCCATGGCCGACACCGTGGGCCATCGCCAATCGCTGTACTACATCATGACCGGCAAGACCTTCGGTGGGCAGAAAGCCGCCGAGATGGGCCTGGTCAACGAAAGCGTCCCCCTGGCGCAACTGCGTGAAGTCACCGTGGATCTGGCGCGCAACCTGCTGGAGAAAAATCCGGTGGTGCTGCGTGCGGCCAAGCATGGTTTCAAGCGCTGCCGCGAGCTGACCTGGGAGCAGAACGAGGACTACTTGTACGCCAAGCTTGATCAGTCGCGGCTGCTCGATACCGAAGGTGGTCGCGAGCAAGGCATGAAGCAATTCCTCGACGACAAGAGCATCAAGCCCGGTCTGCAGGCTTACAAGCGCTGAGACGAGTCGCCGGGTGCAGATCCGCCCCGGCGCTCTGTAGCGCTCGACTGTATTCCCGATAAAGATAATAAAGAGGAATTACTATGCTGGACGTGCCCCTGCTGATTGGCGGCCAGTCGCTGCCTGCCCGCGACGGTCGAACCTTCGAACGCCGCAACCCGGTGACCGGTGAAGTGGTATCGCGGGCTGCCGCCGCCACTCTGGAAGATGCCGATGCCGCGGTGGCTGCGGCTCAGGCAGCGTTTCCTGCCTGGGCCGCCCTGGCGCCCAATGAACGCCGCACCCGTTTACTCAAAGCGGCCGAGCAGTTGCAGGCGCGCAGTGAGGAATTCATCGCGGCGGCCGATGAAACCGGGGCCATGGCCAACTGGTACGGCTTCAACGTGAAGCTGGCGGCCAACATGCTGCGAGAAGCGGCGTCGATGACCACTCAGATTAATGGCGAAGTCATCCCCTCGGATGTGCCAGGCAGTTTTGCCATGGCCCTGCGTCAGCCCTGCGGTGTGGTGCTGGGCATTGCTCCGTGGAATGCCCCGGTGATTCTCGCCACCCGTGCCATCGCCATGCCGCTGGCGTGCGGCAATACCGTGGTGCTCAAAGCGTCCGAGCTGAGCCCGGCGGTGCACCGGCTGATCGGCCAGGTTTTGCAGGATGCAGGTTTGGGCGATGGCGTGGTCAACGTCATTAGCAATGCTCCGGCGGATGCTGCGGCAATTGTCGAGCGGCTGATCGCCAACCCGGCGGTGCGCCGGGTCAACTTCACCGGTTCGACTCACGTCGGGCGCATTGTCGGCGAGCTCTCTGCACGCCATCTCAAACCGGCATTGCTGGAGTTGGGTGGCAAGGCCCCGTTATTGGTGCTCGATGATGCCGACCTGGATGCAGCGGTAGAAGCGGCAGCTTTCGGTGCGTACTTCAATCAGGGCCAGATCTGCATGTCTACTGAACGCCTGATCGTCGATGCCAAGGTCGCCGATGCCTTTGTCGCCAAACTGGCGGCCAAGGTCTCGACTCTGCGCGCCGGTGATCCTGCACTGCCGGACTCGGTGCTTGGATCTCTGGTGGATGCCAGTGCCGGAACGCGCATCAAGGGGCTGATCGACGATGCCCTCGACAAAGGGGGGCGGCGAGTGGCGGGCGGGCAACTGGACGGCAGCATTTTGCAGCCGACCCTGCTCGATGGCGTCAACGAGACCATGCGTCTGTACCGTGAGGAATCCTTCGGCCCGGTGGCGGTGGTGTTGCGTGGGGAGGGCGATGAAGCATTGCTGCGTCTGGCCAACGACTCCGAGTTCGGTTTGTCGGCAGCGATCTTCAGTCGTGATACCGGGCGTGCATTGGCGCTGGCCCAGCGGGTCGAGTCGGGCATTTGCCATATCAATGGCCCGACCGTGCACGATGAGGCGCAAATGCCCTTCGGCGGCGTCAAGTCCAGCGGCTATGGCAGCTTTGGCGGCAAGGCGTCCATCGAGCATTTCACTCAGCTACGCTGGGTCACCTTGCAGCATGGGACTCGGCATTACCCGATCTGAACAGCACCCATAACAATAAAAAAGGCTGCAGCCACCACGGCGCCCATTCTTATGGCTCGGTGGTAGCGTGCCTTGATGGAGAACAAGCTCGTGAGTTCCGAATTCAGATCGCAACCCCACACCGCAGCCAGTGCGCCGCGCTACCGTCACGTGTCCATCGCTCGCGCAGCGGTCGAGGTGACTGAGCAACAGGGCGCGTTGCACATGCGTTCCCTGGAGCCATTGGCCGACTATCCGCCGCGGCTGCTTGAGCGTCTGGTGCATTGGGCCCGGGTGCGTCCCGAGCAGACTTTTATCGCCGCCCGCCAGGCCGACGGCGAGTGGCGCCGGATCAGTTACGCCCAGATGCTCGACAGTGTGCGTGCCATCGCTCAAAGCCTGTTGAGCTACGGCCTGTCGGCGGACAAACCGCTGGTGCTGCTTTCGGGTAATGACATCGAGCATTTGCAGCTCGCGTTCGGAGCCCTGTACGCGGGCATTCCCTACTGCCCGGTGTCGCCGGCCTATTCGCTGTTGTCGCAGGATTTTGCCAAGTTGCGTCATGTTTGCGACCTGCTGAAACCCGGTCTGGTGTTTGTCAGTGATGCCGCGGCGTACCAGCGTGCCATCGAGACCGTACTGCCCGCTGAAACGCCTGTTATTACCGTTCGGGGCGAAATCGCCGGACGTCGGCAGGTCAGCTTTTCAAGCCTGACTGAGCAGCCGGGCGGGGCAGACGCTGAGGCTGCATTTGCCAACACCGGACCGGATAGTATCGCCAAGTTCCTGTTCACCTCCGGCTCGACCAAACTGCCAAAAGCGGTGATCACCACCCAGCGCATGCTGTGCGCTAACCAACAGATGCTGTTGCAAACGTTTCCGGTGTTTGGCGAAGAACCGCCGGTACTGGTGGATTGGCTGCCGTGGAACCACACCTTCGGCGGCAGTCATAACGTCGGCATCGTGCTTTATAACGGTGGCAGCTTTTACCTGGACGACGGTAAGCCGACGGCGCAGGGATTCGCGCAGACCCTGCGTAACCTCAAGGAAGTGTCGCCCACCGCCTATCTGACCGTTCCCAAGGGATGGGAAGAGTTAGCCTCGGCACTAGAGCAGGACGCGGAGCTGCGGGAGATCTTTTTCAAGCGCATCAGCCTGTTTTTTTTCGCCGCTGCCGGGCTGTCGCAAAGTGTCTGGGACCGCCTCGACCGCGTCGCCGAACAGCACTGCGGTGAGCGTATCCGCATGATGGCCGGGCTCGGTATGACCGAGGCTTCGCCGTCTTGCACCTTCACCACCGGCCCGTTGTCCATGGCCGGTTACGTCGGCCTGCCAGCGCCGGGTTGTGAAGTGCGTCTGATGCCGGTGGACGGCAAACTGGAAGGGCGCTTTCGTGGGCCGCACATCATGCCCGGCTATTGGCGATCGCCGCAGCAGACCCTTGAGGCGTTCGACTCGCAGGGTTTCTACTGTTCCGGTGATGCGCTCAAGCTCGCCGACCCGCGTGATCCGCAATTGGGGCTGATGTTCGACGGGCGCATCGCCGAAGATTTCAAGTTGTCGTCCGGGGTATTCGTCAGCGTCGGGCCTTTGCGCAGCCGCGCGGTGCTTGAAGGCTCGCCCTATGTCCAGGACTTGGTGGTGACCGCGCCGGATCGTGAATGCCTGGGCGCGCTGGTCTTTGCTCGGTTGTTGGAATGTCGACGGCTGTCAGGGTTGCCTGCCAGTGCAAGCGACACCGAGGTGTTGGCCAGCGCCCCGGTGCGCGAGTGGTTCGCTGGCTGGTTGCAGCGACTCAATCGCGAGGCCACGGGCAGCGCCAGTCGCCTGGAGTGGATTGTCTTGCTCGACGAGCCGGCGTCCATCGACCGGGGAGAAATCACCGATAAGGGCTCGATCAATCAGCGAGCAGTACTGCAGTGGCGTGCGGAGCAGGTCGAGGCGCTGTATCGCGGGCTCGATCCGGCCATCTTGCGCGCCGGAGCGAATTCGTGAAAGCAGGAGGGCAGTACTCGGCGTTTGCCGATGCAGCGATTTTCGATGCGGTGCGCACGCCCTGGGTGGACGTCGGTGGGGCATTGGCCGAGGTTTCGCCGATCGACCTGGGCATCAAGGTCGGGCGTGAAGTACTGGCTCGCTCGGGAGTCGATCCGCGGGTGGTCGACAGCGTGCTGGCAGGCTCCATGGCGCAGGCCAGCTTCGATACCTACATGCTGCCACGGCACATCGGCCTCTACAGCGGCGTGGCGCAATCGGTTCCGGCACTGGGGGTACAGCGCATCTGCGCCACGGGTTTCGAGCTGCTGCGCCAGGCCGCCGGGCAACTGGGTGACGGTGTGCAATTGGCATTGTGTGTGGCCGCCGAATCGATGTCGCGCAATCCGATTGCGGCCTACACCCATCGAGGTGGCTTCCGCCTTGGCGCAGAAGTGCAATTCAAGGACTTTCTCTGGGAAGCCTTGTACGACCCGGCTCCCGGGGTCGACATGATCACCACCGCCGACAACCTGGCACGGCGTTACGGTCTGAGTCGCGAAACGGTAGACGCCTACGCCTGTGCCAGTCATCAGCGGGCGTTTGCGGCGCAGCGGACCGGGTGGTTGGCAGCCGAGATCGTTGCCGTGGAGCATCAGACGTTTGAACTGCAAGGCTATCAGCCCCGCAGCATCCGCCTGCCCCGCGGTGTCGACACGGTGAGTGAAGACAGCCACCCACGGCCCGGAGAAATCGCGGCTTTGGCCCGGCTGCGCACCGTGCACGAAGGTGGAGTGCAAACTGCCGGCAATAGTTGTGCGGTGGTCGATGGCGCGGCAGCGGCCCTGGTCGGGCGCGCGTCGGCCTGTCGGGATACACCGTTGGCCCTGTTGCGGGCCAGCGCGGTGGTCGGGGTGGCGCCGGAGTTCATGGGCATCGGTCCGGCACCGGCGATCAGGCTGCTGTTGCAGCGCAGCGGCTTGAGCCTGGATCAGATCGACCGCTTTGAAATCAACGAAGCCCAGTCCGCCCAGGTCCTCGCGGTGGCACAGGAGCTGGAACTGGAACATTCGCGCCTGAACGTCCAGGGCGGTTCGCTGGCACTCGGACATCCCTTGGCCGCCGGTGGCTTGCGTCTGGTGTTGACCCTGGCACGACAGCTGCGTGAGCACAATCTGCGTTACGGGGTTGCCGCGGCCTGTGTTGGCGGGGGGCAGGGCATGGCGCTATTGATCGAGAATTCGGCCTGGCATGCCTGAGATTTCGGAGACTGACGGGCAAGCTGTGTTTCCGCTAATGACCTCTCCTGGCCGTCAGCGGCCGCTCTGAGGGACGCGATCTGGCACAACGCGCCGGAAAAGTTTATGAACTGTTACCTCGCGTATGGCGGCCAGCTTACCCGGAAGCCAAAGTTGACCCCTTAACTCATTAATTGTCCGGATCGACCGTAATATGTTTCCCGTTTCAGGCTGATTATCAGAAATCCTCGTCAGGCTACTCTGTGCCCAGAAGATTCACAGACGTTCTAAGAGGAGACTCTGATGTCCACATTGTTTACCCCAGGTTCCGTTGGCAAATTGCACACCCCTAACCGTGTGGTCATGGCGCCAATGACTCGTTCGCGCAGTACGCAACCTGGCGATGTCCCTAACGCCATGAACGCCGAGTACTACGCACAGCGTGCATCGGCTGCGTTTATCGTTACCGAAGCCACGCAGATCTCCCCGCAGGGCAAGGGCTATTCCTTCACCCCTGGCATTTACAGCGACGAACAGGTCGCTGGCTGGCGTTTGGTGACCGATGCGGTACATGCTGCTGGTGGTCGTATCTTTCTGCAACTGTGGCACGTGGGGCGGATGTCACATCCGGACTTCCACCATGGGGAGTTACCCGTTGCGCCGTCCGCAATCCCGTTTGACGGCAGCATTTGGAAAGTAGATCCATCAACGGGTGTGGGGAGCATGGTCGAATGCCCGACGCCGCGAGCCCTGAGCCGTGACGAAATACACGACGTCATCAACGACTTCCGCAAAGCTGCGCGTAACGCCATGGCAGCAGGTTTCGATGGTGTGGAGGTGCATGGCGCCAACGGTTACCTGATTGACCAATTCATGCGCACCACCTCAAACGTGCGCACGGATGAATACGGCGGCTCGCGGGAAAACCGCCTGCGTTTTCTCAAAGAGGTCATGGATGCCGTGATCGATGAAGTGGGTGCAGACCGCACTGCGATTCGCGTTGCTCCATTTCTGACCGCGCGCGGCATGGCTTGCCCGGACATTCTGCCGACAATTCTGGAAGCGGCTACTTATTTGCAGGCGCAAGGCATTGCGTACCTGCATCTGGTTGAGGCGGACTGGGATGATGCCCCCAAGTTTCCCGAGGAGTTTCGCCAAGCTGTGCGTGAGCGCTTTCGCAACGCCATTGTGGTTGCCGGCAAATATGACCTGGAATTGGCAGACTGGGTGCTGAGTAAAGGCTATGCCGACTTTGTCGCTTTCGGTCGAAAATTCGTTGCCAACCCGGATCTGCCCCTGAGGCTGGAGAAGGGCTACCCATTAGCCGGGCTGGAAGGTGCTGAGTTGTTTGGTGGTACCGCGCGCGGTTACTCCGATTTTCCTGCCTGGTCTAAGCAGGGCTGAAGGATCACGCTCGGCGACTCAGGATAAATCTCCTTGAAGCGGCTCAAGTCGGCAGCTTCGAGGAGATTTCGTCCATCAGCAGTTTGACGCGTCGCGGCAGCGCATGGCCGGAAGGGTAAACAATTTGCAAGTCCACACCTTGTAAAGAGTAGGTCTCCAGCACCTCTATCAGGCGACCCGCTTCCAAGTCCTCGCGCACATCGATATACGATTTGATGCAAATACCATGACCTGCCAGACACCACCGGCGCACTTGGTCGCCGTCATTGGCGATACGTCTACCCGAAACCAGAACCTTGAATGAGCGACCGTCAGCGCGGAACTGCCATTCACGATGGATGTTGGCGCCGAAGCGCATCAAGATGCACTGCTGTTGGCCCAGCTCAGATGGATGTTTCGGCGTTCCATGAGCACTCAGATAGGCCGGTGATGCACACACAACACGCCGCCCCTCGCTGAGTTTTCGAACACGCAGCGTGCTGTCGGACAGCGCACCATAGCGAATGGCAAAGTCGATGCCTTGTCCAGCAAGATCCAGAAAACCGTCAGTCAAATTCAGATCCAGGCTGACGTTAGGGTTATCTTCGAGAAATTGATCCAGGATCGGCACGATACGGTTTCGCCCTAAGTCAACCGGTGCGCTCAGCCTTATGGGGCCGGAAATACGCTCTGTACCCAGTTTGATATTGCTCTCGATGTCTTTAGCGTCTGCAAGCATACGACGCGCGCCATCCACCAACATCCGCCCCTCATCAGTCAGGCTGATCGAGCGGGTAGTGCGGGTCAGCAATGTCGCCCCGTAATGCCTCTCCAGCGCCCCAAGCCGCTCCGAGACAGAGGTCGGCGATAGTCCTGCCTCTCGGCCTGCCGCCGACAAGCCACCTTTCTCGACTATCAACAAAAACAGTGCCAGATTTTCGAGAAGCATTATCCGGATTTCCCTGAGTATGGTTGCGCTTTTATCCGGATTCTACGCCAGGTAAATCATCGCTATCGTTCCTTCATTCACCTAATCAGGAGCCTGTATGGTATCGATCACGTATCTCTGCGTACCCAAGACCGCAGAGTGACTCGCGATTTCATGATGCGAGTGTTTGATCTGGAGGAGGGCCGTCATCCCACCGAAATCAGCGGCATCGCCGGCCATTGGTTGTACAGCGGTGACCTGCCTCTTGGCGGTTTCCGGATGGGAGACTACGACAAACAAGTTTGGCGGCGATTGTCTTGGTAAATGATAGGGTGATCACGCCACGAACGCCGATTGGCACCTACGCCGGACAGTTTTTCACAGATGAACGCTCACCATCGGTTACAAACTGTGGCTAAAATGCCACCTTTCACCGAGCGTCCGGTTACGGCGCGGGCCAGGGACGTGCCATTTGTATTCAGACCACTGCATAAGACGCTGAGCCTCAGGCCGCCAGGCGCGCAGTTTGTTCACTTCTGACGTGTGACAATTTCCGTGAAACTCATCATTGCTGCTATTTATGTCATTTCCATTGCATACGTTCATCTGCGTGGGCGTGTGCGCCATAAGCTCGGTCGACAACTGAGTGACCATTCGACGTTTCTCGCGCCGATCAACTGCTTTCTTTATCTGTTCTCGAAAAAGCCGAACAAGCCCTATCTGGACCCGAGCGAGTTTCCGGACTTGAGCCCGTTGCAGGCGCACTGGGAGGAAATCCGTGAAGAAGGGCAGAATCTGCTGCGTGCCGGCGAGATCAAGCGCTCTAACCAGTACGATGACGTGGGTTTCAACTCGTTCTTCAAAAGCGGCTGGAAGCGGTTCTATCTGAAGTGGTACGGCGAAAGCCATCCGTCGGCGATGAAGCTGTGCCCGCGCACCACCGAACTGGTGCAGAGCATAGGCTCGATCAAAGCCGCGATGTTTGCCGAGCTGCCACCGGGTTCGAAACTGGTGCGTCATCGTGACCCGTACGCAGGCTCCTATCGCTATCACCTGGGCCTGGATACGCCGAACGATGCCGGCTGCTACATCAATGTCGACGGTGAGAACTACCACTGGCGTGACGGCGAAGCGGTGATGTTCGACGAGACGTTTATCCATTACGCCGAAAACACCACTGACAAGAACCGCATCATCCTGTTCTGCGACATTGAACGGCCGATGAAATACCGCTGGGCCGCCGCGTTCAACGCCTGGTTCAGTCGGACGGTGATGTCGGCTGCCGGCGCACCGAATGATGCCGGCGACCGTACTGGTGGCATTAACCGTCTGTTCACCCGAATCTACAAGATTCGCCTGCGCGGTAAAGAGCTGAAAAAGCGCAATCGCAAGCGCTATTACATGGAAAAGTGGGCGATCTTCGGTGGTCTGTTGGCGGTGTTCATTCTGATCTGAATTTTTGCATTGCTTTGGCTGGCCCCTTCGCGAGCAGGCTCGCTCCCACCTTAGTCTCGAGTGAAAGCAATTTTTGCATTCGACTCAGAACCCTGTGGGAGCTAGCCTGCTAGCGAAGACTCTCTCAAATACAACCTGTCAGTTGCCTGACGATCCCTGGATTATCATTCACCGGAGGCCTTCTTTGTCCTCTTGGCTGGCGCAGCCTTGCTGGCGGCCTTCGCCTTCGGCTTCGCCGCCGCTTTCCCGCCCAGACTGCGTTTAAGCAGTTCGGTCAGGTCTATAACATCGGCCGTCTTGCGCTCTTCCTCGCCGCCGACCGTCTCGACATCTTCGATCTTGCCTTCATGGGCTTTCTTCTCGACCAGCGCCATGATCTTGTCTTCAAACTCGTCTTTATAGTCCTCGGGCTTCCAGTCCGCGCTCATGTCTTGTACCAGCCGTTTGGCCATGTCCAGTTCCCCCTTGGCCAGTTGCGGCTTGGTCACTTCAGGACCCAGTTCTAACTCATCAAGGCCACGCACTTCCTGCGGCCAACGCAATTTCACCAGCACCAGTGCATCCTCCAGCGGCATTAACGCAGCGAGGTATTGGCGCGTATGCAGAACGACGCGGGCGAGGGCGACCTTGTTGGTTTTGCTCAGGGTTTCGCGCAGCAACGCGTAAACCTTGCCGCCGCGCTTGTCCGGCGCGAGGTAGTAAGGTGTGTCGATGTTTTGCAGGGGAATCTGATCGGCATCGACGAAGGAAAAGATGTCGATGGTCTGCGTTGAAACAGGGTGCGCCGAGCGGATTTCCTCTTCGCTGAGCACCACATAGCGGCCCTTTTCATAGGCCACGCCTTTGACGATGTGCTCCTTGGTGACTTCCTTGCCGGTGACCTTGTTGACCCGTTTATAACCGACGGGATCCATGCTGCGGCTGTCGAGCCAATCGAAATCCACGCCCTGCGACGAGGTCGCCGAGACCAGTGCGACAGGGATGTGCACCAGTCCGAAACTGATTGCGCCTTTCCAGATTGCCCGAGCCATGGTGAGTTCTCCGAGTGATGATCGGATGACCTGTGGTCACGACCGAAAGTTTCCCCGGAATGCGCGGGTTGCCAGGCACTTGGTCAAGCCGTGTTACATGTTGTTTAAGCCTGACGGGTTAACAAATCCGAACCCTCGGCGTAGCGTGGACTCGAAGGCTCTATTCCCCGCCCATCGTGAGGCAGCGTCATGAACCGAATACTGCTTGGCATCTTCGTCCTGACCCTCAGTGGCGGTCTGGTTCATGCCGACGTCCTGTTGGCGCAGAGCCCCACCGGCAACAGCAATAACCCCTACAACAGTCCGATTCGCCGGGCCAATCCCAATAGCATGCAGGGCACCCAGCCCAGCGCTCCACCCATTCGGGGGCCGAACACCGTGCCGACGCCGCGTCAGCCTACGGTCGAGAACCGCGGCATTGGCAACGGCCAGCCGATCCGTTCCGTGCCGAGCACACCCCCCACGTTCATTCCCAACCCACCTTCGCGCAGCGGAGACAGCAATCGTTGACCGGCAGGACTGCGGTTCTGTCAGCCCTTGAGACGAACAAAAGGAATCGTGCATGTTGCGTAAAACCCTTCTAGCCACACTGTGTGCCGGTGCGCTGATCAGTGCTCCGGCTTTTGCCGCCGCCCCCAAAGAGCTGCAAAGCGAGCAGGGCACCCTTGAAGTCACGACCATCACCGCAAGCCTTGAGCATCCTTGGGCGTTGGCGTTTTTACCGGATCGCCAAGGCATGCTGGTCACCGAACGGCCCGGCAATCTGCGCGTGGTGGCGGCCGACGGGACATTGTCGGCGCCGATCTCCGGTGTGCCGCAGGTCTGGGCCAAGGGGCAGGGCGGATTGCTGGATGTCGCGCTGTCGCCGGACTTCAAACAGGATCGTCTGGTCTACCTGTCCTATGCCGAAGGCGGCGGTGCCGGCGACAAGGCTGGCACTGCGGTGGGTCGCGGGCGACTCTCGGATGACCTGAAGACGCTGAAGGATTTCAAAGTGATCTTCCGCCAGGAACCGAAGCTTTCGGTTGGCAATCACTTCGGCTCGCGACTGGTGTTCGATCGTGACGGCTATCTGTTCATTACCCTGGGTGAAAACAACGACCGGCCGACCGCGCAGGATCTCGACAAGCTGCAAGGCAAGGTCGTACGTATCTACCCCGACGGCAAGGTGCCGGATGACAACCCGTTTGTTGGTCAGTCGGGCGTCCGCCCGGAGATCTGGGCTTACGGCATACGCAACCCGCAGGGCGCAGCGCTTAACCCATGGACCGGCACACTGTGGGAAAACGAGCACGGCCCGCGCGGTGGCGATGAGGTGAACATCATCGAACGCGGCAAGAATTACGGCTGGCCATTGGCGACCCACGGTATCAATTACTCGATGCAGCCGATCCCGGAAGCTCAGGGTAAAACCGCCGAAGGCACCTTGGCACCGCACCATGTGTGGGAGAAATCGCCGGGCGTTACCGGCATGACGTTCTACGATGGCGATCGTTTTAAACCGTGGCAACACAATGCGTTTATCGGAGCCATGGTGACTCAGGAACTGATTCGCTTGCAGTTCGATGGCGACAAGGTCGTGCATGAGGAGCGCTTGCTCGGCGAACTCAAGCAACGGATTCGCGATGTACGGCAAGGGCCGGATGGTTATTTGTATGTGCTGACGGATGAAGAGAAAGGTTCGTTGTACAAGATCGGCTTGAAATAGAGTTTGTCGGGTAAAGACAAATCCTGTGGCGAGGGAGCTTGCTCCCGCCGGGATGCGTAGCATCCCCAAAAATGTGAGTGCTGCGCACTCAAGCGGGAGCAAGCTCCCTCGCCACAGGTATGCGACAGTCAGCGAATGCGGGAATACAACACCACCGCCGCACGCAGTTTGCCCCGGCCAAACCGGCACATTTTCTCGAACTCCCCATGGCTCACCGGCACATGCTGACAGTCCATGGGTTGTCGATGCTGGCTGTGGTCGACATCCGGGTCATGCAGGTACACGAAGTCCTCATCGCAATCGGTCACGATCACCCAGTGCGGCGACTTTGAGCGGGTCAGTCGATAGCTGCTGATCAACACCAGTGGCTGCCCGCCGGCATCCAGCAAACGCGGCAGATCCAGTGACGCACCGATCACGCACTCGACATCGGTCTCCTGCAATTGCGCCGTGAACTCCTCGTGCACCAGGCGCATGACGTCTTTTTTATGCGCATCCCGCACACCATCGAGGAATAACGGACCGCTCATGCTCAGCGCCATGCGCACGCGAAACCCCCGACGCCACGCCGCCAACGCCAATCCCTGCGGGCTGCACCCGCCATGGCCGGAGGTCATGAACACCGTGGTTGCTTCCCGCCAGACCTGCAACTCCTCTCGACGCTCCAGCAACCGCTCCGATTGCAATGCGCCCATGGCCATCAACAGACACGCCGGGCCACAGGTAAAATCGGTGGTTTGCGGGTAATAAGGCACCTTGATGCTGCGCGAGTCGCGGTGCTGCAGAATACGTTTCTCCAGGCGCAGCGCATCGGCGTGGTCTTCGTAGTAATCATGAATCAGCGCAAAACGCCGGTAGCCATTGCGTTCATACAGCGCAATCGCCGCAGGGTTGTCGATGCGCACCTCCAGGCGCAGGTAGGCACAATCATGCTCCAGGGCCATCGCTTCGATGCGTTGCAGCAATTGCTTGCTCAGGCCGGTCCCTCGCGCTTCAACGGCCAGTGCAATGGAATACAGCCGTGCCAGCGAAGTACCGCGATGAAACAAGACCAGCGCATAACCCAACAATTGACCGTCGCACTCCGCCACGAGCAACTGCCCATGAGCGCGGGTGATCATCCATTGAAAGCTGCGACTGGTGAGCCGGTCCGTGGTGAAACATTGCATTTCCAGTGCCAGCAGCGCCGGCAAGTCTTCAACTACCGCCAAACGAAAAACAGCCTTCATATGACCACCGTAAAAGTTGCGTAACGAAACGAGACTTTCGAAAAACTTCGTGCTTAATAGAAAAGGTCTTGTTCTCCAACGGATCAATCTCTATGTCAGCGGTACAGGGTCATTGGCGCGAAGTATCCGAGCAAAGTTTGCCGGCGGCAACTTATTTAACTTCATCGGTCAGAGCGTCCAGTCAAGTGCTGATCATTGTCGAACGCAAGGAAGATTGGGCTTCGTACTTCCCCAGCGAAGACATCGTCACGGCTCAGGAATACCTCGAGCAAACCCGCGATAGTGAGTCGGGTAAACGCGTGCAGGTGATCAACCTGTGCCGCAGCTACAAGTACCTGGGCCATGGTTATTACTGCTCGCTGCTGGCCGAAGCCCGCGGGCACAAGGTGATTCCGTCGGTGCGCACGATCAGTGAGCTGACCAGAAAGTCGCTCTACGGTCTGGCGCTGGACGACCTCGATAAAACCCTGGAAAAAGCCCTCAGTCATCACCTGTACAGCGATACCGAAGGCTTCACCTTGACACTTTATTTCGGCAGGACGCATATAGAGCCGTTGCAGGATATGGCCCGCCAGTTGTTTGAAGTATTCCCTTGTCCGATTCTGTTAGTTGAGTTTCGCCGAACTAACGGCTGGCACATTGAAGGCATAAAATCCGGTGCCTTGCACAAGTTGCGCGATGATCAGGAAGATCAGTTCGCCAACGCGCTGGACGGTTTCAGCCGTAAAGTCTGGCGTGTGCCGCGTTCGCCGCAAGTGGCGCGCTACGACCTGGCAATATTGCATGATCCGCAGGAGGCGTTGCCGCCGTCCAACGCCAAGGCACTGGCGAATTTCGTCCGGGTCGGTAAAACCATGGGCATCGACGTCGAGCTCATTGAACGCAAGGATTACGCGCGTCTCGCCGAGTACGACGGCTTGTTGATCCGCGAGACCACTAGTGTCGACAACCACACCTATCGCTTCGCCAAGAAAGCCGAAAGTGAAGGGCTGGTGGTCATGGATGACCCGACGTCGATTCTGCGCTGTACTAACAAGGTCTACCTGACCGACCTGCTCAACAGCCATCAACTGGGCATGCCCGCCACCGAAATCCTCTACAAGGAGCGACCCGAAGACTTCGAGCGCGTGGGCGAGCGCCTTGGCTTTCCGCTGGTGCTGAAGATTCCCGACGGCTGTTTTTCCCGTGGCGTCATCAAGGTTGAAAGCCAACAGGCGTTGCTTGAGGCGACTGCTGAACTGTTTGAACACTCGGTGTTACTGCTGGCTCAGGAATTTTTCTACACCGAATACGACTGGCGCATTGGCGTGCTCAACCGCAAACCGATCTTCGCCTGCCAGTACTTCATGTCCAAGGGCCACTGGCAAATCTACAACCACAAGGCCAAGGGCCAGGACGTCAACGGCGAATGCCGGACCATGGCGATCCACGAGGCGCCGCGCGCGGTGGTGGAATTGGCGGTGAAGACCGCTAACCTGATCGGTGACGGCCTCTACGGTGTCGATCTGAAACAGGCCGGCGACAAAGTGGTGGTGATCGAAGTCAACGACAACCCCAACCTCGACGCCGGCATTGAAGACGCGTATTTGCACGACGATTTGTACTCACTGGTGCTGGAGGAGTTCGTGCGCCGCCTGGAACTCAAGCGTCGCGGTCAGGCCTGGTGACGCGCCGATGATCAACAGCTTCGCACTGAGCCACGGCGCCCTGCAGCGGGTCGAGCGACTGGACGCCGAGGTGATGCTGTTCAGCAACCCCGATGCTGCCGAACGCGACTTGCTGCACAGTCATTTCAAGGTCGATGAGCATGCACTGGCGTCAGCGCTGGACCCGGACGAGGTGTCGCGCATCGAGTTCCATCCCGACCATCTGTTCCTGATCTGGAAACGCCCGGAAAACTATTCCGGGGGCGGCAGCCTGGCGTTTGAAGTGTCGTCCTGCGGATTGCTGTTTGCGCCCGGGCAACTGCTGGTGATCGCCACCGATGACACGCCGCTGCACGGCCTCGGCACCCGTCAGCCGTTGAACACGCCGCTGGATGTGTTGCTCGACCTGCTGTTCAACAACATCCATCACTACCTCGGGCACTTGAAGGTAATCAAACTGGTCGCCCGCGAGTTGCAGCAGAAATTCAACGCCTCGATGCAGAACCAGCATCTGGTGCAGATGTTCAACCTCAGTGAAAGCCTGATCTATTACATCAACGCCCTGCACAGCAACGGCGCGGTGCTGACGCGGCTGCGCAATCACGCGGAAAAACAGCACTTCGGCAGCGAAGCGCTCGGCCTGATTGACGATCTGATCATCGAAAACAACCAGTGCTACAAGCAGGCGGAAATCTACTCCACGGTGTTTTCCGGGCTGATCGACGCGCGTGGCAACCTGATGAACAACAGCATGAACAACCTGCTGCGCAAGCTGACGTTGATCAACGTGGTGTTTCTGCCGTTGAATCTGATTGCCAGTATTGGCGGCATGTCGGAGTTCAGCATGATGACGGCGGGGACGCCGTGGTGGATTTCCTATCCGGTGTTTCTGGCGGTGATGTTGCTGGGCGCGGGCGGGATGTTGTTTGGGCTGCGGCGTTTGGCTCGATGATTGTTAGTGATTGATCAAACGCCTTCGCGAGCAGGCTCGCTCCCACATTGAAATGCATTCCCCTGTGGGAGCGAGCCTGCTCGCGAAGAGGCCGGCACAGGCGAAGTAAAACTCAGGACAGTCCCGCATTTGGCCGAACCGCCACCGTGATGCCTTGTTATAGTTCGGGCCTCATTTTCAGCCCGGTAAAGGATCACTGCCATGACTCAATACTCCGCCTTCAGCGTCGAACTGGCCGACAACATCGCCCATGTGCAGATCAATCGTCCGGAAAAGATCAACTCGATGAACGCGGCGTTCTGGAGCGAGATCGTCGAGATCTTCCAGTGGATCGACGACACCGACGAAGTGCGCGTGGTGGTGCTCAGCGGCAACGGCAAACACTTTTCCTCCGGCATCGACCTGATGATGCTCGCCGGCGTCGCCAATGAGCTGGGCAAGGACGTCGGCCGCAACGCACGCCTGCTGCGCCGCAAGATCCTCACCCTGCAAGCCTCGTTCAATGCCGTCGACAACTGCCGCAAACCGGTGCTCGCGGCGATTCAGGGTTACTGCCTGGGTGGCGCCATCGACCTGATCGCCGCCTGCGACATGCGCTACGCCGCCGAAGACGCGCAATTCTCGATCAAGGAAATCGATATCGGCATGGCTGCCGATGTTGGCACTTTGCAACGGTTGCCACGGATCATTGGTGACGGCATGCTGCGTGAACTGGCTTACACCGGTCGCACCTTCGGCGCTGACGAGGCGCGCAGCATCGGCCTGGTCAATCGCGTCTACAGCGACAAAGACGCGCTGCTCGAAGGCGTGCTGGACATCGCTCGCGAGATCGCTGCGAAGTCACCGATCGCGGTCACCGGCACCAAGGAAATGATCAGCTACATGCGCGACCATCGCATTGACGACGGTCTCGAATACGTTGCCACCTGGAACGCCGCCATGTTGCAATCCACCGACTTGCGTGTGGCCATGGCCGCCCATATGAGCAAACAGAAACCCGAATTTCTGGACTGAGAAACCATGACATCTCGCTGGACCACTGCAGTACTGGACACCGATCAACCCGGCGGCTGGGCCGTGGCGCGCAGCCCGGACGGTTTTCTGTTCGATGACAACGGCGCGCTGTTCCCGCGGGAATGGCTCAAGCGTCAGGATCTTTCAGTCCTCGCCGAGCACGGTATCGGCCATCTCGATGGCGAGCCGGTGTACCTGCTGGAACTGCACAACGCCAGCGAAGTGCCGGGCTGCAACTGGAAAGGCCTGCGGGCGTTCATGCTCGACGGCGAGCACACGATCTATAAAGTCCTCGGTTACGCCGCGCAGATTGGCACCTGGGCCCGTGAACATCGCTTTTGCGGTAATTGCGGCCAAGCCATGACGCAGGTGCCGCGCGAGCGCGCGATGCATTGCCAGCCGTGCGAACTGCGCAGTTATCCGCGCATCTCACCGAGCATGATCGTGCTGATCACCCGTGGCGACGAGATTCTGTTGGCGCGCTCACCGCGTTTCGTCACCGGGGTCTACAGCACGCTGGCCGGGTTCGCCGAGCCGGGCGAGTCGGCCGAGGATTGCCTGATTCGTGAGGTGCGCGAAGAAGTGCAGATCGAGGTGAAGAACATTCAGTACATGGGCAGCCAGTGCTGGCCGTTCCCGCATTCGATGATGCTCGGCTTCCATGCCGAGTACGCCGGTGGCGAGATTGTCTGTCAGGAAGACGAGATCGAAGACGCCCAGTGGTTCAACGTGCACGATCTGCCGCCGTTGCCGGCGTCGAAATCGATTGCCCGTTACCTGATCGACGTCTACGTGGCGCGGCGCTTAGGCCACGCTGAACCAGTGCTGCCAGGCTAAACGCACGGTCAAACCCAGCACCACGGTGATGAACACCGGGCGAATGAATTTGGCGCCGCCGCTGATCGCGGTGCGCGCGCCAAAGAATGCGCCGACCATCACCGACAGGCCCATGCTCAGGCCGATGATCCAGTCCACTTGCCCGGAAAACACGAACACCGACAGCGCCGCAATGTTGCTGACGAAGTTCATGCTGCGCGCTACGCCGCTGGCCTTGACCAGATCGATCGGGTAGAGCAACAGGCTGCTCACCGTCCAGAATGCGCCCGTGCCGGGGCCGGCGACGCCGTCGTAGAAACCGAGACTGAAGCCCTGGGTTGACTGCCATTTCTTTTTGATCGGCGCGTCGCTGTCCAGCGGCGCTTTCGGTGTGCCGCCAAACAACAGGTACAAGCCGCAGGCGAACACAATCACCGGGAGCATCTTGTTCAGCCATTCCGCCGGCAGGTAATGGGCGACGATAGCGCCCGTCAGTGCGCCGACCAGCGTGCCGACGATGGCGTGGGTCCATTGGCGCGGGTGGAACAGCTTGCGTTTGTAGAAGGTGAAACTGGCGGTGGCCGAGCCGAACGTCGAACTCAACTTGTTGGTGCCGAGCACCAGATGCGGCGGCAGGCCGGCGGTCAGCAGGGCGGGCGTGGTCAGCAGGCCGCCACCGCCAGCGATGGCATCGATGAAACCGGCAATGAAAGCGACGAAGGCCAGAATGGCGAGGGTGGTAAGGTCAACGCTAAGTTCGAAAGGCATGGAATCGGCTTATTCGGCAGGGCGCAGAACATGAGCTGCGGGGAGGGTGGTCATGTTACTCATTTCCAGGTGTTGCGGCGACCCGTCTGACGCCTTCGCGAGCAGGCTCGCTCCCACATGTTGAAATGCATTCCACCCTGTGGGAGCGAGCCTGCTCGCGAAGGCATTCTTCATGCCGCTCCCCATCCAACTGTTGCCCACACAACAACCTGCCAACAAATACCCCTTCCACCCAACATCAACTCCACCCAAAAACCCAACAAAACCGGGCATTCCAGGCCTGGCACGCTTGCTGCTCTACCACTCCCATCTCCGCAAATGTCCCGAGGACACGCCAATGAGTCAGCAAGCCGTGAAATTTGCCTACTGGGTGCCGAACGTCAGCGGTGGGCTGGTGGTCAGCAAGATCGAACAACGCACCGATTGGGGCATCGACTACAACCGCAAACTGGCGCAGATCGCCGAAGCGGCCGGGTTCGAATACGCGCTGACGCAGATTCGTTTCACTGCCGGTTACGGCGCCGAGTTCCAGCATGAGTCGGTCGCGTTCAGCCACGCGTTGCTCGCGGCCACCAGCAAACTCAAGGTGATCGCGGCGATCCTCCCCGGCCCGTGGCAGCCGGCACTGGCGGCCAAGCAACTGGCAACCATCGATCAACTCACCAACGGCCGCATCGCGGTGAACATTGTCAGCGGCTGGTTCAAGGGTGAATTTCAGGCTATCGGCGAACATTGGCTGGAGCATGATGAGCGTTATCGTCGCTCCGAGGAGTTCATCCGCTCACTGCGAGGGGTGTGGAGTCAGGACAATTTCACCTTTCGCGGCGATTTCTACCGCTTCGATAATTACAGCCTGAAACCAAAACCCTTGGGCCGTCCGGAGATTTTCCAGGGCGGCAGTTCCCGTGCGGCGCGGGACATGGCCGCGCGGGTTTCGGACTGGTATTTCACCAATGGCAACAGCGTTGAGGGGATCAAGGCGCAGGTCGACGATATTCGTGCCAAAGCAGCGGCAAATAATCATTCGGTGAAAGTTGGCGTCAACGCGTTTGTCATCGCCCGTGACACTGAAGAAGAGGCGCGTGCGGTGCTCGCGCAGATCATTGAACAGGCGGATCCGGAAGCGGTGAACGCCTTTGGCGATGCGGCGAAACAGGCAGGCCGGGCGTCGCCGGAAGGTGAGGGTAACTGGGCGAAATCGACGTTCGAGGATCTGGTGCAGTACAACGATGGCTTCAAGACCAATTTGATCGGTACGCCGTTGCAAATTGCCGAGCGGATTATCGCGTTGAAGGCGGTGGGTGTAGATCTGGTGCTGGCGGGGTTTCTGCACTTTCAGGAAGAGGTCGAATATTTCGGCCGGCGGGTATTGCCGCTGGTGCGCGAGCTGGAGGCCGAGAAGACCGCCGCTGTTGCCTGACACCCACAAATCCCCTGTAGGAGCTGCCGAAGGCTGCGATCTTTTGATTTTGTTTTTTAGGATCAAGATCAAAAGATCGCAGCCTTCGGCAGCTCCTACAGGGTCGATTGTTACAGGCCGAGGTCGGACAGGCCTGGATGATCATCCGGGCGCCGGCCCAGCGGCCAGTGGAACTTGCGTTCGCTTTCCTTGATCGGCATGTCATTGATGCAGGCATAGCGCTGGAACATCAGGCCCTGCTCATCAAACTCCCAGTTTTCGTTGCCGTAGGAACGGAACCAGTTGCCGGAATCATCGTGCCATTCATAGGCGTAACGCACGGCGATGCGTGTGTCCGAGTAGGCCCAGAGTTCCTTGATCAAACGGTAATCCAGTTCTTTCGCCCATTTACGGGTCAGGAAGGCCTTGGCTTCTTCGCGGTTGTTGGCGAACTCGGCGCGATTGCGCCACTGGGTGTCGAGGGTGTAGGCCAGCGAAACCCGTTCCGGGTCGCGGGAGTTCCAGCCATCCTCGGCCAGTCGAACTTTCTCGATGGCCGATTCACGGTTGAAGGGCGGCAATGGCGGACGTACCTGGGCTGCAGTAGACATATCAGTCTCCCGATCTAATTAATAATTGAACAACAAGTCCGGCTTATTAAGGCGTTACAGGTCCAATAACTTTCGCGCCATGCATTGCGCATTATCGGCGGCACTGTGATCACCCATCACAAGCGCTACGGTAATGGCACCGTCAATCAGAATCAGCAACTGTTTGGCCAGCCGTTGCGGATCCTCGGCACCATGTTCGGTACACAGCTCGCACACGTAGTCGAGCAGTTTCTGTTTGTGTTCTTTCGCCACCAGTCGCACCGGGTCCTGCGGGTCACCGGTCTCGCCGCTGGTGTTGATGAACGCGCAGCCGCGAAAGCCTTCGGAGGCAAACCAGCTCTTGAGCACGGTAAACAGGTTAAGCAAGCGATCGGCCGGGGTTTCGGCCTGATCGACAGCGCTTCTGTACCAATGCATCCAGCGCACGTCGCGGCGTTGCAGGGCGGCGACGGTGAGGGCGTCCTTGTCGGCAAAGTAACGGTAGATGCTTTTTCTGGAGACGCCGGCGGTTTTCACCAGAAGATCCATGCTGGTGGCAGCGATGCCACTTTTATAGATCAGCTTTTCGGTGACATCCAGAATGATGTCGCGTGTGTCGTTGCTAGTAATTTCGTTCATGTGGCGAACAGTAGAACGATTGTTCTCCTTTGGCAATGGTTTTTTAGGATCAAAAGATCGCAGCCTTCGGCAGCTCCTGCATTGGCCCGTGTAGGAGCTGCCGAAGGCTGCGATCTTTTGATCTCTTTACGGGCACTAACAAGACCCGAAGGATGCGATGGTGTAAGCTCTCGGGTTCTTCGGATTCGACCCATTGCGAGCCCTATGCCGTTGCTTTTCAAACGTTCCTTGCTGCCCAAATTGCGCAGCTTTCCGCTGACCGCCGAGGCCGTGACGATTCTGTCCGGCGCCGCCGAGTTCCGTCGTTGCTTGCTGGAAAAAATCGCTGCAGCGACCCAGCGCATCTACATCGTCGCGCTGTATCTGCAGCAAGACGAAGCCGGTCAGGAAATCCTCGATGCTCTCCATGCTGCCAAGCTCAAGCGTCCCGAGCTGGAAATCGCCGTGGTCGTCGATTGGTTGCGCGCCCAGCGCGGGCTGATCGGTGCCGGCAAGCAGCCGGGCAATTCGGCGTGGTATCAGGAAATGACCCGCACGCACCAGAGCGAAGTGCCGGTGTACGGCGTGCCGGTGCAGACTCGCGAGTTGTTCGGTGTGCTGCATTTGAAAGGCTTTGTGATCGACGACTGCGTGGTCTACAGCGGCGCGAGCCTGAACAACGTTTATCTGCACAAGTTCGACAAGTACCGTTTCGACCGTTACCACGTGCTGCAAAGCCACGAACTGGCTGATTCGATGCATCATCTGGTCAAGCACGGCCTGATCGAATCGAAAGCGGTGCATCGTCTCGATCTGCCCAACCTGCCGACCACGCGCAGCCTGCGCAACGACATTGGCGATCTGCGCAGCCGTCTCAAGTACGCGACGTACGACACCGCCAACGGCAGCACCGCCAGAGAAGGCCTGTCGGTCAGCCCGCTGCTCGGCGTCGGCAAGAACAACCCGCTGAACCGGGCGATTCTCGAACTGATCGCCAGCGCGCAAAAACAGCTGACCATCTGCACGCCGTACTTCAACCTGCCGCTGGGGGTGATCCGCGAGATCAACCGTGCGCTGGCCCGTGGCGTGAAGATCGACATCGTGGTCGGCGACAAGACCGCCAACGACTTCTATATCCCGCCGAGTGAGCCGTTCAAGGTGATTGCGGCGCTACCTTACCTGTACGAGATCAGCCTGCGCCGCTTTGCCAAGCGTCACCAGCGCAACATCGACAGCGGTCAGTTGAACCTGCACCTGTGGCGTGACGGCGATAACACCTATCACCTCAAGGGCATGTGGATCGACCAGCGCTATACATTGCTGACCGGCAACAACCTCAATCCACGGGCATTCCGCCTGGACCTGGAAAATGCGTTGCTCATCGACGATCCGAAAGGCGAATGGCTGGAGCCACGGGCGAAGGAGCTGGAAGAGATTTTCCGCCATACCACGCGGATCGACAGCTTTCAGAGTCTGGAGACGCTGCCGGAGTACCCGGCCGGGGTGGCCAAGTTTCTCAAGCGCGTGAGTCGGGTGCGGATTGAGCGGTTGCTCTACCGGATTCTCTAAGAATCAAAGTTATTCAGTGCGGCTGAAAATGCCTTCGCGAGCAGGCTCGCTCCCACATGGAAATGCATTCCAACTGTGGGAGCGAGCCTGCTCGCGAAGGGGCCCGCTCAAGCGCTACAAAACTTAGTTCAGACCCAACTTGCCACGCAACGTGGACAGGTCTTCCGCCAGGGTATTCACCGGCCCGACCAGCGCTTTACGGTCGTTATCCTTCACCTTGTCATAGGTTTCAAACCCACCGTCCTTGGTCTTGTACTTGGCCAGAACCTTGTTGACGGTAGCAAAGTTCTTGTCGACCTTCGCTACAAAAGCCTTGTCCTGCTGTTCGATCTGCGGACGGAACAGGTCGACGATTTTCTTCGCGCCGTCGATGTTGCCCTGGAAGTCGTACAGGTCGGTGTGGCTGTAGCGATCTTCTTCGCCGGAGATCTTGGTCGCGGCGACTTCTTCCAGCAGCGCGGCGGCACCGCCGACAACTTTCTCAGGCGGGAAGGTCAGGCCAGCCACGCGGGCCTGCAGGTCTTTGACGTCGCTGTTGAGCTTGTCCGCCAGTTCGTTCAGGCCTTGGGTGCTCTTTTCCGAGAACAACGAGTACTCGATGCGGTGGAAACCGGTGAAGTCTTCTGCCTTGACGCCTTTCTCGTGGTCGTCGACGCGCGAGTCGATGGACGCATCGAGGTCACTGAACAGTTCGGCAATCGGCTCGATCGACTCGTAGTAAACGCGGGTCGGTGCGTAGAGCTTTTGCGCGGTGGCCAGATCACCTTTCTTCACGGCATCGGTGAATTGTTGAGTGTGGCTGCCCAGTTCATCCAATTGCTCGGTGACGTAAATCTTGTAGTCCGAAACCGGCCCCACCAGATCCAGCGGTGCTGTGGCGGCGAACGCCGCCAGCGGGGTGTTGAGCAAACCAAGGGTCAGCAGTAACGCGAGTGGCGTCTTTTTCATCGGGGGCGGCTCCAGTGTCGAGATTGTTTTATGCGGCTGTTTTCGGTTGTGTGGCGTTGAGCAGCGAGCGACCGATGAAGTCCTTGTCGCCCGTGACACCCGGCAGGGTGAAGAAGTAACCGCCGCCGACCGGTTTGAGGTATTCCTCCAGCGGCTCGCCGTTGAGACGGGTCTGCACGGTGATAAAGCCTTTTTCCAGGTCGGCCTGGTAACAGATGAACAGCAGGCCCATGTCGAGCTGGCCGTTCTTGTTCACACCATTCGAATAGTTGAACGGCCGGCGCAGGATCAGGTTGGCCTGGCTCGCGGCGGTGCGCGGGTTGGCCAGGCGAATGTGCGCGTCGAGCTTGGTCAGCTTGCCGGCCGGGTCTTTGCTGTAGTCCGGGACTTCGGTCTCGTGCTGCGCACCCATCGGCGCGCCGGTGGTTTTGACCCGGCCGATGATGCTTTCCTGTTCCTGCAACGGCGTGCGGTCCCAGCGCTCGACAAAGTTGCGAATGATCCGTACCGCTTGATAGCTGCCATGCGCAGCCCAGGCCGGTTCGTCACTGCCCGGTTGCACCCAGACCAGGCGATCCATGGCTTTAGCGTCGTTGGAGTCGGGGTTGGCCGAGCCATCGCGGAAGCCGAGGAAGTTGCGCGCCGACTGCGCTGGAACACCGGGTTTTGCCGGGGCTTGGGGCGGCACGCTGCCTTCCTGTTTCCAGCGCACCAGCAGCAGGTCGGGGAGGTTTTTGACGATGTCGCGCAGGGCGTGAATGTTGGTGTCAGCGGTGTTTGAGCAGAACTGCAGGCTCAGGTCGCCATGGCAGCAATCAGCGTCCAGCGCATCGTTGGGAAACCCGACCATGCGGATCAGACGCTTGGGCTTGGCGTTGGCCAGACCGAAGCGTTCGTCGAACAGCGACTCGCCAACCGAAACGGTGATGGTCAGATTATCCGGCGTGACGTTCGGGCCGAGAATCCCGGAATCCGGCGGTGGCAGTTTCGGATCGATCTGCGCCACCGGGCCGCCCTTCATCAGGAAGGCAATGCGCTCGTTGAGCGTGCGGAACAGCCGCTCCAGGTCTTCACGATCACTGGCCAACACGTCGAACGAAACCAGCATGCCCGACGCCGGGCGCGGGGTGACGATGCCGGTTTGGTGGGTGCCGTGGAAATCGTGACGGTCTTCGGTCTTGTCGCTGCTCGGCGCTTCGGTGACTTGTGCCGGCGCGGCGGCCATGGCCGGGCAGCTCAGGGCGGATCCGGCGAGGGCGACACCGGCGGCGCCCATGCCCATCAGGACACGGCGACGTTGCAGGTTGAGTGGTTCGCTATCTTTCATCGTCAAAGGGTCTTCTGCTTACAGGCCTGAGAGGCCGAGGGCGGGATCGATGCCATCCAGTGCGTTGGCCAGGGCCTGGGCCTTGTCGGCAATCTGTTTGCGTTGTTCGCCGCTGATGGTGTCGTAGCTGGCGTAGCCGTCCTTGATCTTGTAGGTGTCGAGTTCACTGTCGAAATCCGCCAGTGCCTGGTCGATTTTCGGCAACAGCTCGGCTGCCGACTTGCTCAGCATCGGTCGCAGTAGATCGACGACTTTGTGGGCGGTTTGTGCGTTGGCGGCGAAACCGTTGAGGTCGCTATGGCTGTAGCGTTCTTCTTCACCGCTGGCAGCACGGACGTCGGCGAGGGTGTTGAGGTTGCGCACGATGATGTTGACCAGTTGCTCCGGTGGCAGGCTCTGCGCGAGCAGTTGCTGTTTGAGCGTGGTGACGTCGCTGAGCAGGCGTTGGGCAACCGGCGTCAGTTGGTCGAGATTGCGTTGCTGGAACAGCGCGTATTCGAGGCGATGGAAACCGACGAAGGCCGGATCCTGCTCGCGTTTTTCGAAGTAATCGGCGCGGGCGTTGATGCTGTTGTCCAGTTCCGCCAGGCGTTGCGCGGCCGGGGCCAGACGTTGATACGCAGCACGTGCTGGCAGGTACAGCGCTTGTGCCTGACTCAAGTCGCCGCTTTCAATCGCTTGCTCGAGCGCGGTCACGGCTTTGATCAACGCACTGCTCTGGCTGGCCAGGTACACGCGGAATTCCGACAGCGGCCCGACGAAGGCAACCATCGACGGCTTGGCCTTGGCCGCCGCATCAGAGGCGGCAGTCGGCGTCACGTGCAGGGTGCCGCGCGGATTGCTCAGCAGGCCGCAAGTGATCGCGTAGTCGCCCGGTTGCAGGTTGGCGTTGATCACCTGGCTGAGTCCCGGCGCAATGTTTTCCCGCTCTTCGACGACGAGCACGCCGTCGAGGATTTCCCATTCCACCGCACGCTCGGAGCGGTTGACGATGCGGAAACTGGCGCGGCCGGCCGGGACGGTCAGTGCATTCGGCTCGCAACTGCCGGGATGAATGTTCACCACCACTTCATCGTGGTTGTGCTGACGTTTGGCCGCGGCCATTTTCGAGGCGTAATAGAACAGACCACCGGCGGCGATCATCACCACCACCGAACCGGCCACCGCCCAACGCAAGGCGCGGGGAGGGGAGGCCTGGGGAGTATTAGGCTTTGACATGAATGCCCTTATTGGCTGGAAACGGAAGACGATTGCGTGGAGGGCGTGGGTGCGGGAGCCGGGTAAAAGAACATCACCAGCGCCACCAGTAGATAGATCAGATAGGCACCGAGGGTGCTGACGGTCGGCGCATCCTGATAGCCGAACATGCCGGCCAGCACCGAGCCCAACGGGCCATCCATCGGCAGTGTCGCGCTGAAGTCGAAGAGCACAGTTTGCAGGTGATTCCACAGCCCGGCTTCATGCAGGGCTTGCACCGAATTGGCGAGAATCCCGGCGGCGACCACCAGAATGAACAGGCCGGTCCACTTGAAGAACGCCGAAAGATTGAGGCGCATGCTGCCGCTGTAGATCAGGAAGCCGACGATGACTGCCAGACTCAGCCCGAGCAGGGCACCGATCGGCGCGCCCGGACCTTCGCTTTGCTGGAACACCGCAAGCAGAAAGAACACCGTTTCCAGGCCTTCGCGGGCGACGGCAAAGAAGACCATGGCGATCAGCGCGATCACCTGATGTCTGGAAGAGGTCAATGCGTGATCCAGCGAGGCTTGCAGCGAATGCTTGATCGAACGCGCGACCTTGCGCATCCAGAACACCATCGAGCTGAGAATGCCCACGGCCACCAGGCCGACGATGCCTTCGAACAGCTCCTGCTGTTTCTGCGGGAATTCGGCACTGACCAGTTCCAGGCCGCCACCGACCAGCAGGGCGAGGGCCGCGGCGAGAAACACGCCGATCCAAACGGCGGGCATCCATTGGCCACGGCCAGTCTGTTGCAGGTAGCTGGCGATAATGCCAACGATCAGCGCGGCTTCAATGCCTTCGCGCAGCATGATCAGAAAGGGAACGAGCATTCGGTGTCCACTGGGTCATTCGAAGAGGTTACAAGTTGTAACATAATGAAAGTCATTCTCACATGACATTCATTGCCATAAACCTGAACACAAGCTGAACAAGTTAAAGAACAACCATTCTCATATGTACGCCGCAACCGTGTAGGAGCTGCCGAAGGCTGCGATCTTTTGATCTTGATTCTATAAATCAAAAGATCGTCCGATCGCGGCCCGAACCTTCGGCAGCTCCTACATGGGCATTTGTGTCGGCTGGGGTAAGATGCTCGCCACTCAAAAAACAACAAGGTTCACCGCGCGCCATGTCGGAAAAAGACACCATCGCCGTCCAACTCGTGCGTGAAGCGCTGCTGCAAAGTTGTGCCCCGGGTGTGGCCACGGAAGAGGTCTTGAACAAGGTCGGGATCGATCCGGCGTTGCTGCAAACCGAACACGGCCGGGTGCCGGCTTCGCAGTACGCCAGACTCTGGCGCTTACTGGCCCGGCGTGGCGATGATGAGTTTTTCGGCATGGACCCGCGCAAGCTCAAGTCCGGCAGCCTTGAATTTCTGTGCCGCAGCGCGATGGCACAACCGACCCTGGCAGCGGGTTTGAGCACAGGCCTGAGCTTTCTGTCGCTGATGCTCGAACGCCTGCCGGCGCAACTGGTGCATCAGCAAAGTCTGGCGGAAATCGTCCTGCTCGAGGACGACCCCGAACCACGCCGCGCCTTCAGCTATTTCACCTACTGGATGATCGTCCACGGCGTCGCCTGCTGGCTGGCCGGGCGGCGGATTCCGATTCTAGCAATCGAATTGCGCGGCCCAGCGCCGGACTTCACCGATGATTACCGGGTGATGTTCTCGGAGAACCTGCGTTTCGACCGGCCACGCACACGGATGATTTTCTCTGCCGATTGCCTGGATCTGCCGATCAAACGCAGCGCCGAAGAGTTGAAACGCTTTCTCGCTCATGCCCCGGCCAACATCCTGGTCAAGTACCGCGATCCGGAGAGCCTGGCCAGTCGGATCAAGCAGGATCTGCGGCAATTGCCTGCCGAACAATGGCCGGAAACCGAGGCATTGGCCCAACAACTGTGTATGTCCGCTTCGACGCTGCGCCGGCGTCTGGCCGAGGAAGGGCAGACCTATCAGGGCCTCAAGGACAGTGTTCGCAAAGAGTTGGCAATTACCTGGCTGGCGGAACCTTCGATCAGTTTTGTCGAGATTGCCGCGCGGTTGGGATTTGCTGATGCGAGTTCGTTCTACAAGGCGTTTCGCAAGTGGTCGGGGTCCAATCCGGGCCACTATCGGACGCTGATCCTGAATGAGGTTGTCTGACTCGGCCTCTTCGCGAGCAGGCTCGCTCCCACATTTGGAATGCATTCCCCCTGTGGGAGCGAGCCTGCTCGCGAAGAGGTCAGTCCATGCAACACAAAACTTAAACCTTGGCCAAACCAGTCAGCCACATTGATGGCTTTGACCATTGCCGCCGCCGCCCCACAGCGCGACTATCCCCCTGTTGTTTACGGTTCCCAGCCTAATAAAAAACAGAGGGATTCTGGCAATGCGCGATTACTTGTCTGCCACCGCACAGTTCAACTATCAGCACACCGTGGATGCCGCGCTGAGCGGTACGCTTGCGGCGCTCAACGCCTGCGTCGAATGTTGCGACCGCCATGCCTTGCCCGGGCGCATTGCGCTGTTCTGGGAGGGCCGCGACGGCGCCAGTGCGACGTACACCTTCAACGATCTGCAGGACAAAGCCGCGCGTTTCGCCAACTTCCTCCTCGCCCAAGGCGTGCAGAAGGGCGACAAAGTCGCTGGCCTGCTGCCGCGCAACATCGAATTGCTCATCACCGTGTTCGCCACCTGGCGCATCGGCGCGGTCTATCAGCCACTGTTCACCGCCTTCGGCCCCAAGGCCCTTGAACATCGCCTGAACAGTTCCGGGGCCAAAATCGTGGTCACCGATGCGGTCAACCGGCCGAAACTCGCCGACGTTGCTGACTGCCCGACCCTCGTTACCGTTGGCGGCGCCAAAGGCCAGGGCATCGTCCGTGGCGACTTCAGCTTCTGGGCCGAACTGGCCAATTATTCCAATGTCTGCGAACCGGTGCTGCTGACCGGTGAAGACCCGTTCCTGCTGATGTTCACGTCCGGCACCACCGGCCCATCGAAAGCGTTGTCGGTCCCGCTTAAAGCCATCGTCGCGTTCCAGAGCTACACCCGTGACGCCGTGGACCTGCGCCCCGAAGATGCCTTCTGGAACGTCGCCGATCCGGGCTGGGCCTACGGCATTTACTTCGGCGTCACCGGGCCGTTGTCGATGGGCCATCCGATCACCTTTTACGATGGCCCGTTCACCCTCGAAAGCACTTGCCGGGTGATCAACAAGTACGGCATCACCAACCTCACCGGTTCGCCCACCGCTTATCGCTTGCTGATTGCCGGCGGTGACGAGTTCGCCAAGTCGATCAAGGGCAAGCTGCGCATCGTCAGCAGCGCCGGCGAGCCGCTGAACCCGGAGGTGATTCGCTGGTTTGCCGACAACCTCGGTGTGGTCATCCACGACCATTACGGCCAGACCGAACTGGGCATGGTCCTGTGCAACCACCACGGCCTCGATCACGCCGTGCACGTCGGCGCTGCCGGTTTCGCCTCGCCGGGCCATCGCATCGTGGTGCTCGACGATCAGTACAACGAACTCGGCGTCGGCCAGCCGGGCATTCTCGCCATCGACCGGCCGCAATCGCCGATGTGCTGGTTTGGCGGCTATGAAGGCGCGCCGACCAAAGCTTTCGTCGGCGATTACTACTTGAGCGGCGACACCGTGGAATGGAACCCCGACGGCAGCATCAGTTTTGTCGGCCGCAGCGATGACGTGATCACCACGTCGGGCTACCGCGTCGGTCCGTTCGATGTGGAAAGTGCGCTGATCGAACACCCGGCTGTGGTCGAGGCGGCGGTGGTCGGCAAACCGGATCCGGAGCGCACCGAACTGGTCAAAGCCTTCGTGGTGTTGAGTGCGCAGTACCGGGCTGCGCCTGAGCTGGCCGAAGAACTGCGCCAACACGTACGCAAACGTCTGGCCGCGCACTCATACCCGCGTGAAATCGAATTTGTCAGCGAATTGCCCAAGACCCCGAGTGGCAAATTGCAGCGCTTTATCTTGCGCAACCAGGAAATCGCCAAGGCTCAAGAGGCCGCGGCGCACAACGTTTCAGCTTGAATCAGGAAATACCGTCATGCAGATCGAGAACAAGGTTTTTATCGTCACCGGCGGCGCGTCCGGCCTGGGTGCCGCCACTGCTCAGTTGCTGGTAAGTGCCGGCGCCAAAGTGATGCTGGTTGACATGAATGCTGAGGCGGTCGCCGCCCAGGCCCAGCGACTGGGCGCGCAAAGCGTAGTCGCCGACATCAGCAACGAAGCCGCCGCCGAAGCCGCCGTCCAGGCCACTGTCAAAGCCTTTGGCAGCCTCAACGGTCTGGTCAACTGCGCCGGCATCGTCCGCGGTGAAAAGATCCTCGGCAAAAACGGCCCCCATGCACTGAGCAGCTTCGCCCAGGTGATCAATGTCAACCTGATCGGCAGCTTCAACATGCTGCGTCTGGCCGCTGCGGCGATCGCCGAAGCCGAGGCCAATGGCGACGGCGAACGCGGCGTGATCATCAACACCGCCTCGGTGGCAGCGTTCGACGGCCAGATCGGCCAAGCGGCGTATTCTGCTTCGAAAGGCGCGATTGCCAGCCTGACCCTTCCGGCCGCCCGTGAACTGGCGCGTTTCGGCATCCGCGTGATGACCATCGCCCCGGGCATTTTCGAAACGCCGATGATGGCCGGCATGACCCCGGAAGTCCGCGATTCGCTGGCCGCCGGCGTACCGTTCCCGCCACGTCTGGGCAAGCCTGCCGAGTACGCCGCGCTGGTTCGGCATATCATCGAAAACAGCATGCTCAACGGCGAGGTGATCCGTCTCGACGGTGCCTTGCGCATGGCCGCCAAGTAAGGAGGATTTGTCATGACTATTTCCCACGATCCGATTGTCATCGTCAGCGCCGTCCGCACCCCGATGGGCGGCTTTCAGGGCGAACTGAAAAGCCTCACCGCACCGCAACTCGGCGCTGCTGCTATCAAGGCTGCGGTTGAACGGGCCGGTGTTGCCAGCGACGCGGTCGATGAGGTGCTGTTCGGTTGCGTATTGCCTGCGGGCCTCGGTCAGGCGCCTGCGCGTCAGGCGGCGCTGGGCGCCGGGCTGGATAAATCGACCCGATGCACCACCGTCAACAAGATGTGCGGCTCGGGCATGGAAACCACCATTCTCGCCCACGACATGCTGATTGCTGGCAGTGCCGATGTGGTGATCGCTGGCGGCATGGAAAGCATGTCCAACTCGCCGTATCTGCTGGATCGTGCTCGCGCCGGTTATCGCATGGGCCATGGCCGTGTGCTCGACTCGATGTTCCTCGACGGCCTCGAAGACGCCTACGACAAGGGCCGCCTGATGGGCACCTTCGCCGAAGACTGCGCCGAGACCAACCACTTCAGCCGCGAGGCGCAGGACGCTTTTGCCATCGCCTCGACCACCCGCGCCCAGCAGGCGATCAAGGACGGCAGCTTCAAGGACGAAATCGTCCCGCTGACCGTGACCGTCGGCAAAGAACAGGTGCTGATCAGCAACGACGAACAGCCACCAAAAGCCAAACTGGACAAGATTGCCTCGCTGAAACCGGCGTTCCGCGAGGGCGGCACGGTGACGGCGGCGAATTCCAGCTCGATCTCTGACGGCGCGGCGGCATTGGTGTTGATGCGTCAGTCGCAGGCGCAGAAACTCGGGCTGAAACCGTTAGCGGTGATCCATGGCCACGCCGCGTTCGCCGATACCCCGGGCCTGTTTCCGGTGGCGCCGATTGGTGCGATCAAGAAACTGATCAAGAAAACCGGCTGGTCGCTGGGTGATGTGGACCTGTTCGAGGTCAACGAGGCGTTTGCCGTGGTTGGCATGGCAGCGATGACCCATCTGGAAATCCCCCATGACAAGCTGAATGTGCATGGCGGTGCTTGTGCCTTGGGCCATCCGATCGGTGCATCGGGGGCGAGGATTCTGGTGACGTTGCTCTCGGCCTTACGCCAGAAGAAGCTCAAACGCGGGATCGCAGCGATCTGCATCGGCGGCGGCGAAGCGACGGCCATGGCTGTGGAATGCGTCTACTAAACGCACTAATCCTGTAGGAGCTGACGAGTGCAACGAGGCAGCGATCTTGATCTTGTTTTTAGATCAAGAGCAAAAGATCGCAGCCTGCGGCAGCTCCTACAGGGGACCGCGTGTAACCCGGATTAAGGATTCACTATGATTCCCAACGAAGACCAAACCCAGATCCGTGAGATGGCCCGGCAGTTCGCCGAGGAACGCTTGAAACCGTTCGCCGCCGAGTGGGATCGCGAGCACCGCTTCCCCAAGGAAGCCATCGCTGAAATGGCTGAGCTGGGCTTCTTCGGCATGCTCGTGCCAGAGCAGTGGGGCGGTTGCGACACCGGTTACCTGGCGTACGCCATGGCCCTGGAAGAAATCGCCGCCGGCGATGGTGCCTGCTCGACGATCATGAGCGTGCACAACTCGGTCGGCTGCGTGCCGATTCTCAAGTTCGGCAACGACGATCAGCGCGAACGCTTCCTCAAACCGTTGGCCAGCGGCGCGATGCTCGGTGCCTTTGCATTGACCGAACCGCAGGCCGGTTCCGACGCCAGCAGCCTGAAAACCCGCGCTCGCCTGGAAGGCGATCACTACGTGCTGAACGGCTGCAAACAGTTCATCACCTCCGGGCAGAACGCCGGGGTTGTGATTGTGTTTGCGGTCACCGATCCGAGCGCCGGCAAGCGCGGCATCAGCGCGTTTATCGTGCCGACCGATTCACCGGGCTACACGGTCGCTCGCGTCGAAGACAAGCTCGGCCAGCACGCGTCCGACACTTGCCAGATTCTTTTTGAAGACGTGAAAGTGCCGGTGGCCAACCGTTTGGGCGAAGAGGGTGAGGGCTACAAAATTGCCCTGGCCAACCTTGAAGGTGGCCGTGTCGGCATCGCTTCGCAAGCGGTGGGCATGGCCCGTGCCGCGTTTGAAGCGGCGCGTGATTACGCCCGTGAGCGCGACACCTTCGGCAAGCCGATCATCGAGCATCAGGCCGTGGCCTTCCGTCTCGCCGACATGGCCACGCAAATCGCCGTCGCCCGGCAAATGGTGCATTACGCGGCGGCCCTGCGTGACAGCGGTCAACCGGCCCTGGTCGAGGCATCGATGGCCAAATTGTTCGCCTCGGAGATGTCCGAGAAGGTCTGTTCGATGGCATTGCAAACCCTCGGTGGTTACGGTTACCTCAACGACTTTCCGCTGGAGCGCATCTACCGCGACGTGCGTGTCTGCCAGATCTACGAAGGCACCAGCGATATTCAGCGCATGGTCATTTCGCGCAATCTCTGACAAGGAATTTTTATTCATGACTTACGAAACGATTTTGCTGGAAACCCACGGCCGCGTTGGCCTGATCACGCTCAACCGCCCGCAGGCGCTGAATGCCCTGAATGCGCAACTGGTCAGCGAAGTGAACCAGGCCCTGGATGCGCTGGAAGCGGATGCAAACATCGGTTGCATCGTCCTCACCGGCTCGAAAAAGGCCTTTGCGGCCGGTGCCGACATCAAGGAAATGGCTGAGCTGACCTATCCGCAGATCTACATGGACGACCTGTTCAGCGACAGCGATCGCGTGGCCAACCGCCGTAAACCGATCATAGCCGCCGTCAACGGATTTGCCCTCGGTGGTGGTTGTGAGCTGGCGTTGATGTGCGACTTCATTCTGGCCGGCGACAACGCCAAATTTGGCCAACCGGAAATCAACCTTGGCGTGCTGCCGGGCATGGGCGGCACCCAACGCCTGACCCGCGCCGTGGGCAAAGCGAAAGCCATGGAAATGTGCCTGAGCGGGCGCATGATTGATGCGGTGGAGGCCGAGCGCTGTGGCATCGTTGCGCGGATTGTGCCAAGTGATGAACTGCTCGACGAAGCGCTGAAAGTGGCCGGGGTGATTGCGAGCAAATCGCTGCCGATTGCGATGATGGTCAAGGAGAGCGTGAACCGTGCCTTTGAAGTGAACCTGACCGAGGGCGTGCGCTTTGAGCGCCGGGTATTCCATGCCGCGTTTGCCACGCAGGATCAGAAGGAAGGGATGGCGGCGTTTGTGGCCAAGCGTGAGGCGGCATTCCAAGGCAAGTAATGCGCTGGCCTGACTGACGCCTTCGCGAGCAGGCTCGCTCCCACATGAGGTTCTTGGCGTTCACATAGCCTGTGTTCGCTGGAGATCTCTGTGGGAGCGAGCCTGCTCGCGAAGCTTTTAAGGCTCGATGTACATCAAAATCAAAAGCCCCTCACCCTAACCCTCCCGAAACGTCGGACCGCCCGGAGGGAGAGGGCTGGGGTGAGGGAAAGGGGCGACACCATTACAACTGGTAGTTCTTCAGTTCGCGCGCAATCACCATCCGCTGAATCTCGCTCGAGCCTTCATAGATCTGGGTAATCCGTGCATCGCGATAGTACTTCTCGACCGGATAGTCCTCCAGATACCCATACCCGCCATGAATCTGAATCGCGGACGAACACACCTTCTCGGCCATTTCCGAAGCAAACAACTTGGCCTGTGATGCCTCCGACAAGCACGGTTTGCCCGCCGTACGCAGCCGCGCGGCATGCAGGATCATCAGCCGCGCCGCGTTGATTTGCATGTGCATGTCGGCCAGCAGGTTGGCGATGCTCTGGTGCTCGTTGATCGGCTTGCCAAACTGGATGCGATCGCGCGAATACACCAGCGCCGCTTCAAACGCGGCACGGGCAATGCCCAGTGCTTGCGCGGCGATGCCGATGCGTCCGCCTTCAAGGTTGGACAGGGCGATTGCCAGACCTTTGCCGCGTTCACCGAGCAGATTGGCCTCGGGAATGCTGCAATTGTTCAGCGTTACCGCACAGGTGTCGGAGGCGCGGATGCCCATCTTGTGTTCGGTGCGATCGACGATGAAGCCCGGGGTATCGGTCGGCACCAGAAACGCGGAAATGCCTTTCTTGCCCAGATCCGGGTCGGTCACGGCAAAGACGATCGCCAGTTTCGCCCGTTTGCCGTTGCTGACAAATTGCTTGGCACCGTTGATCACCCACTGGCCGTCACGCAACTCGGCGCGGGTACGCAGGTTGTGCGCCTCGGAGCCGGCCTGGGGTTCGGTCAGGCAGAAGCAGCCGATGGTTTGCCCGCTGGCCAGATCCGCCAGCCAGGTTTGTTTCTGTGCGTCGCTGCCGTAATTGAGCACCGGACCGCAGCCCACCGAGTTATGGATGCTCATGAACGCACCGGTCGCGCCGTCACCGGCGGAAATCTCTTCCACGGCCAAGGCGTAGGCAACGTAATCGACATAGGTGCCGCCCCATTCCTCGGGAACGACCATGCCGAGCAACCCGAGCTCACCCATCTTCGCGACGAGTGCGTCGTCGATCCAGCCAGCCTTTTCCCAGGCCTGCGCATGGGGCGCGATTTCGCCACGGGCAAAGTCCCGGGCCATGTCGCGGATCATCACTTGTTCTTCAGTCAGTTCGAGATCGTGCATGGCTCAGCTCCCGCTCTCAGCAAACCCGTGGAAGAAACTCGCGACATGGTCTGCGTCCAGCGCAGCGAGGGTCGGCGGGTTCCAGCGAGGTGTCTTGTCTTTATCGATCAATAGCGCGCGAACGCCTTCGATCAGGTCGCCGCGGGCGAACCATTGGCGATCCAGATGCAGCTCCAGCGCGAAGCACTGTTCCAGGCTCAAGTGGCGGCCGCGACGCAGCATTTCCAGGGTCACCGCCATGGCCAGTGGCGAGCGGGTTTCCAGCAGGTCAGCGGTAGTGGTCGCCCATTCGTGGCTGTCGGCGACGGTCACTGCGCGCAATTGCTCGACCATGCTCGGTACGTCCGGCAGGGCGAAGAAATGGTCGATGGCCGGGCGCAAAGCCTCAAGTGGCGCATCGGGCAAGGTTTGCACGGCGTGTTTGGCCAGAAGGTTTTGCAGGGCTTTGAGCGGCGTGTCCTGCCATTCCATCTGATCGAGTTTTTCGTCGAGCAGCGCCAGTTTGCTGCTGTCCAGATACCAGTCGGCAAGGCCGCAATACAGCGCGTCGGCGGCACGGATCTGCATGCCGCTGACCCCCAGATAAATCCCCAGCTCACCGGGAATGCGCGGCAGGAAGTAACTGCCGCCGACATCCGGGAAATAACCGATGGCCACTTCGGGCATCGCCAGACGGCTCTTTTCGGTGACCACGCGCAGATCGGCGCCTTGCACCAGGCCCATGCCGCCGCCGAGGACGAATCCGTCCATCAGCGCCAGTACCGGTTTGCGGTAGTGATGAATGGTCAGGTCGAGGGCGTATTCCTCGACGAAGAAATCTTCGTGCAGCGTGTCGCCGCTTTTGAAACTGTCGTACAGGGAACGGATGTCGCCACCGGCGCAGAAGGCCTTTTCACCGGCACCGCGCAGAACCACTGCGTGAACATTGGCGTCAGTCGCCCAGGCGTCGAGCTGCTGCTGCAGCAAGCGCACCATGTCGAGGGTAATGGCATTGAGACCGGCGGGGCGGTTGAGGGTCAGGTGCCCGATGTGATTGCGAACGTCGGCCAGCACTTCGTTTTGCATGGCATCCATGGACGGGGTCCGCGGGGATGAAGCCTGCGCTGTCATCAGTAACTCCCTGCTTTTATTGTCTTTATTCGAGAAGCTCGCGCGCGAGCGTTACCGGATCGTAACAGTGCAAATTTGCCGTGTACAACCGGGATATTCGCAGGGGGAGTTTGCGTTTTTACCTTGGTCGAAAATGTGCGCGCTCATGTAGGAGCTGCCGAAGGCTGCGATCTGTTGACCTTTAAAAAACAAGATCAAAAGATCGTCCGATCGCGGCCCGAGCCTTCGGCAGCTCCTACACGGGTTCAGGTGAAGGTTTGGGTAATGCTGCGCCGTTTGGCGTGCATTTCGCTGGCGTGGATCAGTTGTTCGAGATCCTCGGGGGTGACGTCGATAAACGCTTCCATCTCGGCCAGGGCGAGTTTCAGGTCTTCGGCGGTGATCGCCAGACTGTCGACCGGCGTCAGCAGTGGTGCCGGTTCTGCCGGGCGTTTCGGGTAACGGATGCGGGTCAGGTTGTTGTAGGCAAGCGCGCTGAGCAGCATGCACGCGGCGCCCAGCATCACCGGTTCCATGGCCTTCCAGTCCATGGCGATGGTCGCCGGATCGGCCAGCACCAGCGTCAGTGCCAACGCGCCGGCCGGTGGATGCAGGCAGCGCAGCCAGCACATCAGGACCAGCGCCATGCCTGCCGCCAGGCACGCACTGCCAAGGGTTCGACCAAGCACGTGAGCGACCAGCAGCGCGACAACGCCGGCACATAAATAACCACCGAGAATCGACCACGGCTGAGCGAGGGCGCCAGAGGACACGGCGAACAGCAACACCGCCGACGCGCCCAGCGGGCCGATCAGGTGATAGGCCACTTCATGGCCGAACACCTGGGCGCACAACCACACACTGAACAACGTTCCCAATGCCATGCCGATGGCCGCGCGGCTCCATTCGGTGGGACGGGTGTTGATGGCGGCGGGCAACCAGCGAGCGAGCATGTGAATCCGATCCTTGCAGCAAATTCGAGACAAAAAAAAGGACTTGTCCGGTTATCCGGAAAGCCCTCGAAGGTTCCAACATTGGGGGAGGAACGCACACAGTGTGCCGGGCAAAGTCGATGCTGACAAATTCATATTAATGAAGATTTAGTGCATTATTTTTGCATTGAAGCCGCGCGGCGTCCGCTGAGGAAGCACAGTGTGCCGCCCATCGCGGTCAGTGCACTCAATGCGTAAAACATCGTCGGTGCCGGAGTGTGCATCAGCAGGAAACCGCAGATCACCGGGCTCAGCGCACCGCCCAGCGCCGCCAGGTTTTGCGCGCCGTAGTAGCTGCCGCGCAGTTCTTCCGGGGCGAGGGTGTCGACGAAGAGAAACTCTGACGGATAGATGATCATCTCGCCGAGGGTGAAAATGAACATCGCGATGCACCAGCTCAGCAGGCTGTCGGCGAGGCTGAAGCCAATCAGACCGAGGATAAACAGGCCGGTGCCGGCGGCGATCCAGTAGCGCAGTTTCTCGCGGCTGAGGAAGCGGCCGATCTGGTATTGCAGCAGGATCACCGTGATTGCGTTACAGGCGAGCAGGGCGGCCATGACGTGCAAGGCGCGCTTGGAGTCGCTGACCACCAGCAGGTATTGCGACAGATAAAGGGTGAAGCGCCCGTGCACCACCGTGCTCAGCAGGCAACCGCAGGTGAACATGATCAGAGTGCGATCGTTTTTCAGGGTGACGAGGGTTTTCAGAAAGCTTGGCGGCTGACTGACCACGGCAATCGGGCTGGCGTCTTTGGGGATGCCGATCATCAGGAAGATGCTACCAAAGGCGATGGCGGCGGCGATCAGGAACGGTGCGATCGGGTAATGCCCGGCAATCACCACACCGAGCATCGGCCCGGTGGCGTAGCCGATGTTGGTCAGCGTGTAACGCAAGGAAAAGGCCTTGGCCCGCTGGCTCATCGGCAGGTTTTCGCTGAGGATCGCCTTGGAACCGATGAGGAACAGTGCCGAAGCGGTTTCGGTGATCACCAGGGTAGCGGTGGTCAGGTACAGATCCTTGGCGAACGTCAGCAGCACGAAACCGATGGCACTGGAAAGCATCGCGATAATCAGCAATCGGCGTTTTTCCAGGCGATCGATGATGTAACCGCCGTACAGCGCAAGCAGGGTGGCGATAAACACCGCGATACCGAGCAGCAGCCCGACATCCTGCTGGTTAAGACCGAGTTTAGTGCTCAGAAACAGCGTCAGCAGCGGGCTGGTGATGGCGCGGCTGATGACGATGGTCAGCGAGACAATCATCAGACGGCGGATGACAAGCGAATAAGTGGCCACGGGGAATCGAATATCCTTATTTCAGTTGTTTTTGTGTTCGACTACAGACCGCGTCGTGCCCTTCGCGAGCAGGCTCGCTCCCACAGGGAATGTCTGAACAGTGAAGATCCAGTGTGGGAGCAAGCTTGGTCCCAACAGGGAATGTCTGAACACTGAAGATCCAATGTGGGAGCGAGCCTGCTCGCGAAGGCGTCGGGTCTGGCGACATACCTCTCAAACCAGCCACCGATCCAGGCCTCCCACCGACTCCAGCTTTTCAAGACGCCGCAAATTTTCCAGCAACCCTTCAGCCCGTTCCCGCGACATCACCCGCAACGCCAGGCTGAAAAACTTCTCCTCCAGCGCTCCGTCACTCAACGGATTGCCCGGCGCGCCCAACGGTACTTCAACGCACAAACTCGCAGTGCGCCCATCCAGCGTCAGCACGCTGACCCACGGCTCGTCATCCTCGGACAGTTGTTCATCTACTTCAAGGTGAATGCGCGCCAACCAAAGGGCGATGCGCGGATCCTCGCGTTGCTGATCGTCGTACGCCTCAAGCCGACAATGCCCCTGCACCAACCGCGCCGCGAGGGCATAGGGCAAGCTCATTTGCGCCGCTGCCAGACTGCTGACGTCGCGGCCGCCGCACATGCGTTGGAGGAAGCCGCACAACCTGACTTCGACGCTTTCGACGTGCTCGGCAGTGACGTCAAGTTGCTCAAGCAACAACCCCAGCGCGTCAATCGCCGAATGCGTACCGCGACACGCGGCGTAGGGTTTGATCGAGCAGCGCGCCAGCTTCCAGACTTTGCCGAGATCGGCATCGAGCCTGTCCGGCTGCGCACTGTTCGGCGCAAGGGTTTTCAGAAAGCCGCCCCAGACATCCTCAAACAGCATCGACGGCCCGCTGATCCCTTCACGGGCAAAGCTTGCCGCGAGCAACCCTCCTTCGGCGGCGCGACCGCTGTGCAGTTTCTTACTCAGCGAACCGTCATGGATAAACGCCCAGACCCCGCCACTGAAACTGCCGGCGATGCCCAGCGCGGACACGGTTTGCGTCGCATCAAGGGCAAAGATTCGCGCACAGGCAGCGGCCGCACCAAACACGCCGCACGTCGCGGTCGAGTGCCAGCCGGCGCCGTTGTGTGCCGAATAACTGCCGCAGGCTTCCAGTACCCGTCGGCCGATTTCGTAGCCGATCACTACGGCGGTGAGCAACTCACGTCCGCTGACTGCTCGGTCGACCATCGCCACGGCCGCCATCACCGCTGGCAACACCACCGCCCCGGAATGGTCGCAACCGCCGGTGTCGTCCAGTTCCAGCGCATGCGCGGCGATGCCGTTGAGCATCGCGGCATGGCCGGGGTTGGTGCGTAACGCTGTGCCCCAGACCAAGGATGATCCGCCGCTGTTGCCGAGCACCTGTTGCGCTTGCACGGCAACGATGGTGTCGCTGCCGGCCAGCGCTGCGCCAAAGGTGTCGAGGATGTGCCGTTTGGCTTGAATGACCAGCGTTTCGGGCAAGTCTTCAAACCGTGTGTCGACACAAAATCGCGCCAGCCGCAGCATGCGTTCGCTCATGGCAGATAGTCCCGGTAGTGCTGCTCATAAACGGCTGCCGGATGATCCTCGCTGACCGGCGCTGCGGTTTCTGCCCACCATTGCGCAACCTCGGCACCGCTGGCGATCCACACATCGTCATGTTGTTGAATGCCTTGCAGCAGTTCGCGCAGCACGCCGATGCGCCCCGGGGTGGCGATGATTTCCGGGTGCAGGCGCAGCACGTAGCACAGGCCGAAACGATGAAATCCGGAGAAGTCCATTTGCAGGTTGCCCAGGGTGTGGCTGTACGAGGCAATCCGCGACTGCGCCGGGGGCACGGCGGGGCTGAGGTTGAAGGCGAAGTACGGCTCGTCTTCGAGTTCATAGTGCAGCGGCAGTTCGATGACCTCTGGCGCGGTGGGATGGGCGAATGGCAAATCATCGCCGCGCCACGAAGAGGACCAGACGATGCCGTGGTCTTTCAACGCGGCAATAAACCCCGGCGCACCGTTGCCGGCGGGGAGGCGAAACCCGCGCGGGCGTTGACCGGTCAGGGCTTCAAGTGCCGCACATCCCTTGCCGATGTCGGCACTTTGCGCCGCCAGATCAAGCTCGTCGTAATTCTGATGGCGGTAGCCGGCGCAGGCGATTTCATGCCCGCCGGCGAGAATCGCGGCGATGTGCTGCGGGTTTTCTTCGGCGACGATGCCGGGCACGAACCAGCTGCTGCGCACGCCCAGTTCCGCGAACAGATCGAGCAAACGCGTGACGCCACGCTGACTGCCGTAACGCCAGACCGACAATGTCTTGTCGCGACCCGCCACTTCCGGCGCCTGGGTGAGAATGCCGTGGATGTCGTTGTAATCGACGGTGAGCACCACCGCGCAGCGCTTGCCAGCGGGCCAGACGTTGGAATCAGCCATGATGATGCTCCTTCAGCCACCAACGGGCGACATCGCGGCAGGTGGCGAACCACACATCATCGCGTTGACGCATGTGTTCGAAGAGTTTTTCCAGCAACAGGATGCGCCCCGGTTTACCGGTGATTTTCGGGTGGAACAGAGTGGTCAGGCAAAGGCCTTCATCCATCGCGCCGTCGTATTCGCGCTGCCAGTTATCGAGGGTCAACGCATAACTGGCAGTACGATCGAGGCCGGAGGGAAAGTTCGGCGCGCGGGTGTAGGCGAGGGAGGAGTAGTCGTCCATTTCCCACCGCCCGGGGATCTCCACCAGCGGCGTGCTGTGGCCGGGGACGTTGACCAGATACGGGCGATCGTCGCCGCGCATGCTGCTGGAATAGATGACGCCGTTGTCCGCCAGCATCGCCGGGGTCTCAGCGCGCCAGTCGCCGGACGGGGTACGGAAACCCTCGGCGCGGATGTGCAGGTGTTGCCAGAACACCTCCCGGGACTTGGCCATGACGGCTTGCTGTTGCTCCAGCGTCAGGGCGTAAAAGGATTCGTGTTTGTAGCCGTGATAAGCGACTTCATGGCCGCGTTCGACGATGGCCTGGCATTGCTTCGGCCAGTTTTCCACGACCCACGCGGGGACGAAAAACGTTGTCGGCAGTTTGAACGCGTCGAGCAGATCGAGCAGGCGTGGCAGGGCGCGATAAGGGCCGTAGCCGCCGAAGCCGAAGTACTCCGGTTTGCGCCAGATCGAGCCATTGAGCATGGCATCGCCGGTCGGACCGTCGAGGTCGAAGGCCAGGGCGAGGCAGGCTTTGTGTGGATCGGGCCAGGTGGGTTGGCGCGAAGACATGGTTGTGGCTCTCCGGTGTTGGATCAATAGAAACCCTCACCCCAGCCCTCTCCCAAAGGGAGAGGGGGCCGATCGAGGTGTTTACCAGCCCTGCATCGACCTGAAAGATCGCGCCGAACTCAGGCGCTGTGTCGTCGAACTCAGGTTTCGAACACTTGAAGATCAGCTCCCTTTCCCCCTCGTCCCCCTTGGGGGGAGAGGGTTGGGGTGAGGGGGGATCGATCTCGAAGGTTACTTGCCGGCGTTGACCGTCACTTCCTTGATCGCGCCCAGCTCCAGGTCCCATTTCTTCAGGATCGCGCCATAGCTGCCGTCATCGACCATGCTCTGCAGGGCAACCTTCACCGCCTCACTCAGCTCAGGCTTTTTCTTGCTCACGCCAAGACCGGTGAACTGCACGGAGATCGGCTGGCCGACGGTCTTGTACATGTCCTTTTCCTGAGTCTTCAGGTACGACAGGGTTTCGCTGCCTTGCATCGCCGCATCGATACGGCTCTGGCGCAGTTGCGCGCGAGCATCGGCCGAACCTTCAGTGCCGATCACGTTGATCGCCGGTTTGCCGGCGGCTTCACAGTTGGCCTTGCTCCACGCAGCGATTTCCGCCGGGAACGTGGTGCGGCGGCTGGTGCCGACTTTTTTGCCGCACAGATCAATGATCTCGTTGGTCGCGGTGTTCTTCTGCAAGGTGTAGAACTGCGGGCCGCTGGTGAAGTAGTCGACGAAGGTCACGCTGGCCTGACGCTCGGCGGTGTCGGTCATGCCCGATAGCACCATGTCGACGCGCTCAGTGGTCAGTGCGTTGATCATTTGCTCGAAGCCGGTTTCCTGCCATTTGATCTTCACGCCCAAGCGTTCGGCGAGGGCGTTGCCCAGGTCGTAGTCCAGACCGGTGAGGGTGTTGGTGGCCGGGTCCTTGAAATCCATCGGTGGATAGTTGGGCATGATCGCGACAACGATCTCGCCTTTTTCCTTGATGCTGGCCGGCAGCTCGGCGGCCACGGCGAAACCGCAAGACATGACGGAAGCGAGTACAGCGGGGATAACAAAATTCTTCATGGTCGTTCTCTTATGAGTGTTGTGGCACCAATCGGTGCTTAGGTTCGAACGGCAGAAATGAAGCTTTGGGTGCGCGGGTTTTGCGGACTTATTAGTATTTCTTCGGGGCTTCCAGCCTCCACGATCTGCCCGCCGTCCATGAACACCATGCGATTGGAAACCTCGCGGGCGAAGCCCAGTTCATGGGTGACGACGATCATGGTCATGCCGGTCTGCGCGAGATCACGCATCACCGACAGCACCTCACCGACCAGTTCCGGGTCGAGTGCCGAAGTGGGTTCATCGAACAGCATCAGCTTGGGGCGCATGGCCAACGCCCGGGCAATCGCCACGCGTTGTTGCTGACCGCCCGACAATTCGATCGGGTAGCTGTCGCGTTTGTCGGCCAGACCGACACGGGCTAACAGTTCCAGGGCTTCTTCGTGCGCCTCTTTCGGCGAACGCTTGAGCACCTGGCACGGGCCTTCGATGATGTTTTGCAGCACAGTCATGTGCGGGAACAGGTTGAAGCGCTGGAACACCATGCCGGTGGCCAGGCGCTGGCGGGCGATCTGCGACTCGTTGAGCTCGTGCAGTTTGTTGCCGACCACGCGGTAGCCGACCAGTTCGCCGTCGACCCAGAGGCCGCCCTTGTCGATCTTTTCCAGCTGATTGACGCAGCGCAGCAGGGTGCTCTTGCCCGAGCCGGACGGGCCGATGATGCACAGCACTTCGCCTTGTTCGACCTCGATGTTGATGTCCTTGAGCGCGTGGTACTGGTCGTAATACTTGTTCAGGCTGACGGCCTTGACGATGCTTCTCATGTTCGACTCCTCAAGAACGCTTGCCGGCGCCGCGAGCGAAACGACGCTCCAGACGGCTTTGACCGAAGGACAGCACGGTGACGGTGGCCAGGTACCAGATACCGGCAACGATCAGCAGCTCCATCACGCGGGCGTTGGCGTAGTAGATGTTTTGTGCGTTGTAGAGCAGTTCCGAGTACTGGATCACGCTGGCCAGTGAGGTCATTTTGACCATGCCGATAAATTCGTTGCCGACCGGCGGAATGATGATGCGCATGGCCTGCGGCAGGATGATCCGGCGCAGCGCTTGCAGGCGTGGCATGCCGATCGACTTGGCGGCTTCGTACTGGCCGGTGTCCACCGACAGCAGGCCGGCGCGCACCACTTCAGCGGTGTAGGCACCCTGATTGATGCTCAAGCCGAGCAGGGCAGCCACGAACGGCGTCATCAGGCTGACGGTGTCGAGTTCGAACACGCCCGGAATGCCGATGGTGGGGAAAATCAGCGCCAGGTTGAACCACAGCAGCAGTTGCAAAATCAGCGGCGTACCGCGAAACAGCCAGGTGTAGGTCACGGCCACGTAGCGCAGGATCGGGTTGGCCGACATGCGCATGATCGCCGTGATCACCCCGAAAACGATGCCCAGCGCCATGGCCAGCACGGCCATGATAATGGTGTTGAACAAGCCCCACATGATCGCTTCGGAAGTCAGGAACTGGCCGATGTACGACCATTCGATCTTGCCTTCGGCGAAGGCGCGCACCAGGCCGATGATCGCGATGACGATCACGGTGGCGAAGAAGATCCGCCCGTAATAACGCCGCGGCACATGTTGGTACTGGGTGATATCGAACTGGTTTTCCGCCAGTTTGCGCTCCGCCTGGAGTCGTTCTGCCTGAGTCTGGCTCATGGTGTTTCTCCGAACTGTTCTTTCAAATCCAACACATTTCATTGTGGGAGCGAGCCTGCTCGCGAAGGCGGCAGCACCTTCAACATTGCAGTTGGCTGACCCACCGCTTTCGCGAGCAGGCTCGCTCCCACAGGGTTTTGTGCTGGCGGCTTCAGAGGCGGAAGCCCTGGTAGTTTTCCGTCCACTGTTGTTGCGCGGCGAGGGCGGTTTTCAAGCGGCCGATCTGCTCGCGCACCTGTTGCGGCGCAGTGCCGCCCCAACCACTACGGGCTGCGATGGCGGCTTCCAGCGTGAGGCTGTCGCGCACATCAGCGGTCAGGCGTGAATCGACCTCGGCGAGCAAGGCCGGCGAGGCTTCCCACAATTCGATGCCGTGTTTTTCACAGGCCTGCACCAGCGCTCCGGTGATTTCGTGGGCTTCCTTGAATGGCACGCCGCGCACCGCCAGCCAGTCGGCAACCTCGGTGGCGAGGGTGAAACCGAGTGGCGCCTGACGGCGCAGTTCTTCGACGTTGACGGTCATGGTCGCGACCATCCCAGCCATGGCCGGCAGCACCAGCAGCAGAGTGTCGACGCTGTCGAGCACGCCGTGCTTGTCTTCGCTGAGGTCGCGGTTGTACGACAGCGGCAGGGATTTGAGCGTCGACAGCAGACCGGTGAGATTGCCGATCAAACGTCCGGCCTTGCCCCGTGCCAGTTCGGCGATATCGGGGTTTTTCTTCTGCGGCATGATCGAGCTGCCGGTGGCATAGGCATCGTCCAGATCGACCCAGCGGAACTGGCGCGACGACCACAGGCAAAACTCTTCGGCGAGGCGCGAGATGTTGATCCCGAGCATGCTGGCGATAAACAGGAACTCGGCGACGTGATCGCGACTGGCGACGGCGTCGATGGAGTTTTCGCAAACCCCGGCGTAGCCCATTTCCTTGGCCGATTGCTGCGGCTGGCGGGCAATCGCCGAACCGGCCATCGCAGCGGCGCCGAGTGGCGACAGCGAGGTGCGCGCGTCCCAGTCCACCAAACGTTGCACGTCACGCAACATCGATTGCGCGTGGGCCAGCAGGTGGTGGGCGAATACGATCGGTTGCGCCTGCTGCAAGTGGGTGAACCCTGGGCAGATGCTTTCGACGTGTTGCTCGGCCTGAGTCACCAGCGCTTGCTGCAAGGCGAGGACTTCGACGGCGAGGGTGCGCACGTGATCGCGCAGAAACAGGCGCAGGTCGTTGGCGGTCTGGTCATTGCGCGAACGGCCGGCGCGCAGCTTGCCGCCGAGCGCACCGAGGCGTTCGGTCAGCAGGCGTTCGATAAAGGTGTGAACGTCTTCGTCATCCAGGGTTGGCGCAATGTTTCCGGCACGGAAGTCGGCACCGATGCTGTCCAGCGCAGCGAGCATGGTCTGGGTTTCCTGCGCGCTGAGCAGGCCGGCACGTTGCAGTTCACCGGCATGCGCCTTGGAACCGGCCAGATCGTAAGGCGTCAGGCGGAAATAGCGCTCGGGGCACCGGGACAGGGCGGCCAGGGCGGCGGAAGGGCCGCTTTTGAAACGGGCACCCCAGAGACGGTCGGTGGTTTGAGACATTTGTTGTTTTCCTCGTCGGTAACGCGAACTGAAATCGGTATGCATGGCCGTGATGGCTGCTGAAAAGTCAGCAGACGGAGTCAGGCCAAAGCAGTTTTCAAGAGGGCAGTTGCTAGGGAGCGAGAACTGATCGAAGTGTCAGCTTTTAATGTTTCGAGATCAGTGAGTTGGCACTGATGTTCGGGATTTTTTGCCGGTTGCCAAGCCATGTTTTCTGTGTTCATTATTATTGGTCGGCGATGTTTTTGTTGTTGGACACAGATTGTTGAACATTGCGCCAGAGGTAAATCAGCATTATGGAAACCCCACTTTCCAATTCCGGAAACCCGCCTGCGAAAACGGCCCACCGAGCACCGCTGGCCCTCAGCGGGCTGGATTTCAAACTGCTCAAAGTGTTCAAGGCCGTGGTCGAGGCAGGAGGCTTCAGCGCCGCGCAAAACGAGCTGAACGTGGGCCTTGCGGCCATCAGCAAGCAGATCTCCGACCTGGAAATCCGCATCGGCATGCGCCTGTGTACCCGTGGGCGAGAGGGTTTTCACCTGACCGAAGAAGGTCGTCTGGTGTATCAGGCCTCGATTGATCTGTTTGCCTCGGTGGACAACTTTCGTGATCGGCTTAGTTCTGCGCAGAATGAACTTGTCGGCGATCTGGGTGTGGGTGTTATTGATAATACGATCAGCGATGAGAACTCGCCGTTAGTTGCCGCGCTTAAACAACTTAACGAACAATCGCCGAAGGTCCGGTTTCAACTTCAGGCATCGCAACTGGATGAAGTGGAAAGAGGCGTGGTGGAGGGACGTTTAGTGGCGGGCATAGTGCCGGTTTATCAACGCCGCGAAGAATTCGATTATTACCCGCTGTACGAGGAACGCTCGGAGGTTTATTGCGCGGTCGGGCATCCATTGTTCGACATGCCCGAGGCGCAAATGGGCAGCAATGTCTTGCAGGAATACGAGTGCATCAACCACCGCTACGCGATCCATCGCGACAAGCTCAACTATGCGCGCTACGACAGTTTTTCTGCCTCAGCGACCCAGGTCGAAGCCGTGGCCCTGTTGATCAAGACCGGCCGTTTCGTCGGCTTCCTGCCCCGGCATTACGCAGCAACGCTGGTAGCAGCAGGGCAGATGCGCGCGGTGCTGCCCGAGCGGATCTACATCATGACGCCGTTCAATCTGATCCTGCGGCACAACACCGTGCGCAGTCCGCTGGTCAAGGCATTTGCCCAGGCGCTGGGCGTTGACCTGAAAGCAACGGCCTGATTTCAAGGCAACCTCAGGCGCATGGCGCAGCGCCGGTGCCCGGGCAATCCGTGGGCGATTTCTTCGTTCAAGGCGTCGACTAAATACCCGCTTGTTTCCTCGCTATTCAAACGCTGGAAACCGATCTTCTGATAGAACGGCGCATTCCACGGAAGATCCGTGAAGGTGGTCAGTGTCACGGCGCAAAGTTGTTGTGCGCTGGCGTGATCGATTGCCGCTGACAGCAACTTGCGGCCAATGCCCTGACCCTGAAAGTGCTGGCTGACGGACAGCTCCTCTATATGCAATTGGTTATCGACAGGCGCCGCGCGCAAGAACCCGGCAAGTTGCCCTGCAGGGGATTGTGCGACCCAGACGCGGGCCTGCTCGATGGCCTGTAAATGCAATTCGGCGCCGGCCAATTCGGCGTCGGCCAGCCAGGCCAGTTGCGGATCAAGGCGAAACAGCCCGGCGGCCGAGCGTTCGATGGCGGGGAGGGCGGGCGCGTCGGCGGGCCGCGCATGTCGAATGATCATATTCATGTAGGCGCTGCCGAAGGCTGCGATCTTTTGATCTTGCTGTTTAAAAGCAAAAGATCGCAGCCTTCGGCAGCGCCTACAAGGGTTTAGCGTACAGCAGGACGTAATCGTTTTTGTCGAAGCGGCCATTGAGCACCGGTTGCAACTCGCCCAGCGGCGTGCCCCGCAGGGCCAGAAAATCGCTGCGGTCCATCATCAACCATGCTGGACCCTTGAGCGCTTCCAGTTGCTGGATCGAGTCGCTGAACAGCGGTTGCAGATCCTGCTCGATATTGACCATGAACTTGATCGCCTTCGCGTCCTTGCCCATGCCGTGCAGCACCAGCGGCGCCGGGTTTTGCTGAACCTGGGCGAACACCGCGCGACTGAATCCCTGGGTGTCGTACAAACGCCGCTCCACCGGCTCGAATACCGCCGCGTACACCGTCCACAGCGCCAACACCGCAGACAACGCCAATACCTCGACACGCCAACGCGGGATCAGCAATCGCGACAACGCCAAGAGTTGCAGCACGGCCAGCGCGATCAACACCCAAGACACGTCACTCAACTGCTCGGCAAAGCGCCGTCGAGCGACCAGTAACACCACCAGCAACAATCCGGGTGTGACCAGCCACAAGCCCAGCATCAAGCCGCGCAACCAACGAAACACACGACCATGCGCCACCTGAAACGGATACGCCGCGATGATCGCCGCCATCGGCAACATCGGTAGTAGATACCGCGCCTTCTTCGCCTGGGGAATCGATAAACCGACCATCACAATCAGTCCCGCCGCCGCGCAATATTGCACCAGGCGTAATGCCGGGCCACGTTGCTGCGGTTTGCTCAGCCAGGTCGCCGCCAGTACCAGCAATGCCAGCGGATAGGCCAGCGCATAGTTGCCGAGCGAGCTGGTGAAGTAATACAGCGAACCGCTGACGCCTTCGCTGCCGTCCATGCGGCCCATGAACTGCATGCGGATCACGTCCTGCAAGAAGACCGCACCACCGCTGAGGTTCGCCAGCCACAACAGCAGGCCGACACAGGCTGCGAGCAACAGCGAAGCCAGTACGCCGAAGACAAGCAGACGCCTCCACTCACGGTTGAGCAGGTAATAGCTGCACAGCATGCCGGTCGGCACCACCAGACCAATCGGCCCGCGAATGCCGAAACCGAGCAACAGCAACGCGAAGATCAGCGGCCAGTGACGCCTGCCGCCAAAATGGTCATGGGCATAACCCAGATAGAACACCGCGAAGGCCACTGCTGCGAGCATCAAGTCCTGCGACACCGCGCGCACTTCAGTGACGAAACCGCTGGTGAGCATCAGCAACGCAATACTGATCAATGCCCAGCGCCGTGAGTACGGCGCCAGCAGTCGATACATCAGCGTCACAATCAGCGCACCGGCAACGGCACTCGGCGCCCACGCGGTAAAGGCATTCACCGCGCCGAACGGCAACGACAGCAGCCAGATGAACAGCGTCGAGACCGCTGAATAATCCGCATACGGTTGACCGTAAGTCGTCGGAAACACCGTCGGCCCATGGCGCAGCATTTCTTGCGCGAACAGCACGAACCGCGAATCGAAACCGATCGGAGCCTGCCCGTGGACCCCGGCCATGAACAATACAAACGCCAGCAGCCCTGCGATCAGGGACTGCCGGCGAGTCTCAGGCGATAACCTGATCAAGCGACGTCAGACGCATGTGGCCACTGTTGCAGCGGGATCGGCAATTTGCGCGATTCGCCACGGCCCATCGGGAAGTACTGGAAACCGTTGCGTGCCAGACGTTCGGCGTCGTAAAGGTTACGGCCGTCGAAGATCACCGGGGTGTTGAGGCGTTGCTTGATCAGGTCGAAGTCCGGCGCCTTGAACTGCTGCCATTCGGTGCAGATGATCAAGGCGTCAGCGCCGGGCAGTACCGATTCCGGCGTGCCCATCAGCATCAGCTTCGATTCGTCCGGGTAAAGGTTTTGGGTTTCCTGCATGGCTTCCGGGTCGAAGGCACGCACGCTGGCACCGGCGGCCCACAATTCTTCCAGCAGGACCCGGCTCGGCGCGTCACGCATGTCATCGGTATTGGGTTTGAACGCCAGCCCCCACAGGGCGAAAGTCTTGCCGCGCAGATCACCCTTGTAGAACGCGTTGATGCGCTCGAACAACTTGTGTTTCTGCCGCTGGTTGATCGCCTCGACTGCTTGCAGCAAATCGCTGGAGCAGTGCGCCTCTTCGGCACTGTGGATCAACGCGCGCATGTCTTTCGGGAAGCACGACCCGCCATAACCGCAGCCGGGGTAGATGAAGTGGTAACCGATGCGCGTGTCGGCGCCGATGCCCTGGCGGACCGATTCGATGTCGGCGCCCAGGTGCTCGGCCAGCTCGGCAATCTGGTTGATGAAGCTGATCTTGGTCGCCAGCATGCAGTTGGCGGCGTACTTGGTCAGCTCGGCGCTGCGCAGGTCCATGAACATGATGCGGTCATGGTTGCGGTTGAACGGCGAGTACAGATCGCGCATCACGTCGCGCACTTCATCGCCTTCACAGCCGATGACGATACGGTCCGGACGGCGACAGTCGGCTACGGCCGAGCCTTCCTTGAGGAATTCCGGGTTGGAGACGATATCGAACTGCAGCAGGCGGCCGACCTTGATCAGGGCTTTTTCGATGTGCGTGCGCAGGGTGTCGCCAGTGCCCACCGGCACCGTGGATTTCTCCACGATGATCAACGCCTGCTCACGATGGCGGGCAATCGCATCGCCGACCGAAAGCACGTAGCGCAGATCTGCCGAACCGTCTTCACGCGACGGCGTACCCACGGCAATAAACGCGACCCGACCGTGTTGCACGGCGAGTTTTTCATCGGTGGTGAATTGCAGGCGTTTTGAATCCAGACCTTCGCGCACCAGGCTGGCCAGCCCCGGTTCGAAAATGCTGACATGACCCTGGCGCAACAGGTCGACCTTCTTCTGGTCGACGTCCATGCACACGACATCATGGCCGACCTCGGCCAACACAGCCGCTTGCACCAGACCGACGTAACCGCTGCCAAATACTGTGATTTTCATGGAGCACTCCTGAATTCGGGCGCACGAGCCGGACGAGTGTTGATGGTGATGACCCCGAGCATGACCAGCGCCACGCCCAGTGATTTAGTGAAACTGAAGGATTCGTTGAACAGCGGCAGGCTGGCCGCCAGCAGATACACCAGCGCATAGCTGATGCTCAGCAGCGAGTACGCCCGGCCCAGTGGCAGATCGCGCAGGGTGGCGAGCCAGCAGAGCATCGACAGGGCGTAGGCAAAAATCGCCGCAATGACCACGGCCAGCGCCCGCCAATCGAGGCTGTCGAGGTGCAGCCATTGTTGTGGTTCGGGCAGGCGGGTCATGCTCCAGCGCATGCCCAGTTGCGCAGCGCTGACGAGAAATACGCTGCCCAGCGCGAATGTGATGCCGCGACGTTGCTTCATGACTGTTGCCCCAGCAAAACCACGCCGCCGATCACCAATGCCACGCCAAGCCAATGCTGGCGGTCGATGGGTTCACGGAAGACGAAGCGCGCGATCAGGGTGATCAGCACGAAGTTGAGGCTGAGCATCGGGTAGGCGATGCCGACTTCCAGACGCTGCAGCACCAGCAGCCAGACCAACAGACCCGAGCCGAGGGCGAGCAGGGCCAGCCACAACCACGGCGAGCGCAGTTTGTCGGCCCAGCCCGACTCGACGCCGCGCCAACTCTCCACGGCATATTTCTGCGCAATCTGCCCCAGGCAGGTCAGCAGGCACGCAGCCAACAGCAGCAACAGGCTCATGACGCCTCCTTGGGCAGGATCATGATCACCAGGTTGCCCTGCTCATAACGGAAGCCGTCCTTTGGCAATCTGTCGATTTCGTCCAGTTCGTCCTGCCCCTTGACGCGCATCACCACGCCGACTGAACCGCTGCGGCGCGCCTCGCGCATCCACTGTTGTACGTGTTCGGGATCGACCCGCTGTTGAATGCCGTCAGGATAGGCAAGGCCATATTTCAATTCGCCTATCGTGTTGTACAACGCGACTTGCGGCGTTTTCAGGCGCCAGGCCAGCGCCGAAGCAGCCCCCAGATCGTTGCTCAGCAGGTGGGTGGTCTGCGCCAGTTCCGTGACGTGATGCTTGATGAACTGATCCGGCATCTTGTTGGCGACCACCGATTTCGGCAGCGCGGCCGGCAACACCGCGATCAGCAACAGACTGCCCAACGCCGGCGCGGCCCAGCATTGCAGCGGCAGAAAGGCTTGCAGCAGGTTGGCGATGATCCAGCCGATCAGACCGATGAATACCAGTACCAGACTGTGCAGTTCATGGTCGTAGACCGGTTTGGTCAGTTGCAGATAGACCAGCGCGATCAATGTGACGATGCCCAGCAACAGATTCAGCAAGCCATTGATGCTCAGCGCGCGCCCTTGCTCCAGGCGCAAACGGTCGGCGAGCGCATTGCCCAGCAACAACGCCATCGGCAGCAGGCAGGGCAGGATGTAGGTCGGCAGCTTACCGTTGCTCAGGCTGAAAAACGCCAGTGGCATCGCCAGCCACAGCAGCACAAAGACCACTTTCGGTTGCGCGCGGCTTTGCCAGGCTTGCTTGAACGCGGTCGGCAGCAGCCCCACCCACGGCAGACTGAACGCCACCGACAGCGGCAAGTAAAACCACCACGGCGCGTCGTGTTGCGCATCGTCACCGGCAAAGCGGCGGATGTGCTCGTGCCAGAAGAAGAACCGCCAGTAGTCTGGCTCCTGCCCATGCACCGCGAGCACCCACGGCAGGCTGATGATGATCGCGATGGCAATCGCCACCGGGCCGAACATCAGCAGTTCACGCCAGCGTTTTTGCCAGAGCATCCACGGCAGGGCGATCAACACCGGTAGCAGCCAGGCGAGAAAGCCTTTGGTCATGAAACCCATGCCACACGCCAGCCCCAATACTGCCCAGGCCGCCATGCGCTTGCCGTTGGTGTGGCTGTCGACGGCAAACCACAGCGCCACCAGACTCAGGTTGACCCAAAAGGTGAACTGCGGATCGAGGTTGGCGTAGCCGGCCTGACCGGCGACGATGGTGAAACTCATGTAGAGCAGGGCGCAGACAAAGCTTTTGCGCGGCTCGTTCCACAAACGCCGGGCGACCAGATAGCACAGCAGCACGCTCAACCCGGTGCTCAGCGCCGAAGCAAAGCGCACACCGAACAGGTTCTGCCCGAACAATTGCTGACCCAGCGCAATCATCCAGTAACCGGCAATCGGCTTCTCGAAGTAGCGCAGGCTCATGAAATGCGGCGACACCCAGTTGCCACTGAGCAGCATGTCCTGGCTGATCTGTGCGTAACGGGTCTCATCGGGAATCCACAAACCGTGCGTGCCCAGTGGCAGCAGATAGGCCAGCAAGCAAATACCCAGCAACAGCAGTGGCAGCGTCCAGCGTTCAGTCATGCGCCTTGCACTCCCAGCCAGCCTTCACGGCCGTCGAGGGCGCCGCGTTGCACGCGACCCACGGGCAAGGTATTGAAGAACTCGGGCAACAAATCGCCCAGCGGTTTGAAATCGATGTGGCGTTGGCGTGCCTCGGCCAGCAATTGACGAAAATCCTCAGCCATCAGAATCCCTTCTACCTCGGCATGAATGGTGTAGACGTTGAGTTGTTGCGGGCGAAAGTGATCAAGGATGAAACCGTTGAAATCCCCCGCCGCGACGATGGGGCCGACGACCTCGTCGAAGGTCGGCAAGTCCACCGGAATTTGCGGTGTGCCCGGCGTGCCGTCGGCCAGCAACGGGCGAAACAGGCGTTGCCCACGGCAATCGCTGTTGTAGCGAAAGCCGAAGGCTTGCTTGGCCTCGATCACGCGCTCGTCGGCACGCCAACCGGCGGCGGCTGAGCACTGGATTTTTTCGCCGAGGATGTCGCTCAAGGTGTCGACGCCCTGACGGATCTGCTCGATCAGTTGCGCATTGCTCCAGCGCCCGGCGTTGGCCTGCCAGCCGTGGTGATCCCACGCATGCAGGCCCACTTCGTGACCGGCGTCGCGGGCCTGACGCATCAGGTGCCCGAGATCGCGACCAATCGGCTTGCCCGGCCAAGCGGTGCCGGCCAGCAGAATGTCCCAGCCGTACAGGCTGGCGGCATTGGAGCGGAGCATTTTCCAGAGGAACTGCGGGCGGATCAGGCGCCACAGATGCCGGCCCATGTTGTCCGGGCCGACACTGAAGAAGAACGTTGCCTTGATCTGCGCCTCGTCGAGCATTTCCAGCAGCCGCGGCACCCCTTCACGGGTGCCGCGGTAGGTGTCGACGTCGATGCGGAGACCGGCCTGCATCAGCGCTTGTCCGCTTGTTCGAGCATCGCTTCGCGCAAGAAGAAATCCAGCGTGTTGCCGATGGTCTCGCGCATTTCCACGGTTGGCGTCCAGTCGAGCAGACGCTTGGCGTTGGCGATGCTGGGTTTGCGATGTTCGACGTCCTGGTAACCGGCACCGTAGAACGCCTTGCTTTCCACATCGCGGAAACCGGCGAACGGCGGGAAGTTGTGGCGCAGTGGATGCGCTTCGAACTGGCGCAGCAGCTCTTCACCCAATTGACGGATGCTGGCTTCGTTGTCCGGGTTGCCGATGTTGATGATCTGGCCGTTGCAGACGTCGTTGTCGTTATCGATGATCCGCGCCAGTGCTTCGACGCCGTCAGCGATGTCGGTGAAGCAGCGTTTCTGCTCGCCGCCGTCGAACAGGCGAATCGGCGTGCCTTCGACCAGGTTGAGAATCAACTGGGTGATGGCGCGGGAGCTGCCGATGCGTGCCGAGTCCAGGCGATCGAGACGCGGGCCCATCCAGTTAAACGGGCGGAACAGGGTGAAATTCAGACCCTTGGCGCCGTAGGCCCAGATCACCCGGTCCAGCAGTTGTTTGGACACCGAGTAGATCCAGCGCTGCTTGTTGATCGGGCCGACCACCAGGTTGGAGGTGTCTTCGTCGAAATGCTTGTCCTGGCACATGCCATAGACTTCCGAGGTCGACGGGAAGATCACGCGCTTGTTGTACTTGACGCAGTAGCGCACCAGTTTGAGGTTTTCTTCGAAGTCGAGTTCGAACACACGCAGCGGGTTGCGGGTGTATTCGATCGGGGTGGCGATGGCCACCAGCGGCAGGACCACATCGCACTTCTTGATGTGGTACTCGATCCACTCGGAGTGAATGCTGATATCGCCTTCAACGTAGTGGAAGTGCGGATGACTGCGCAGGCGATCGATGGCGTCGGAGCCGATGTCCAGACCATAGACTTCATAGCGGTCGTCACGCAGCAGACGCTCGGACAAGTGATTGCCGATAAAGCCGTTGACACCGAGGATCAGCACGCGAGTGCGACGCGGCGCACGACCGGACTCGGCACCGCGCAGCAGCGAGCCGTCAACCAGACCGAGTTCACTGGCCAGTTGCGGGCCGCTGAGGAACAGGCCGTTATCGTTGCGCTGGCCAGAGAGGATCACCAGCGAATCTTCGCCGCAGGCAATGCGCAGCGGGTCGACACTGATCACCCGGCCCGGCGCCTGACCGTCGTTGCCTTTGACGACTTCGGCGCTCCAGACGATGAGTTTGTGCTCGCCGACCGCGCAGAACGCGCCCGGATACGGTTGGGTCACCGCACGCACCAGGTTGAACAGTTGCTCCGCAGGTTTCGCCCAGACCAGTTTGCCATCCGCTGCGCTGCGACGCCCGAAAACAGTGGCTTTCGATTCGTCCTGCGGGGTTTCGGATATCTTGCCTTGCAGCATGGCTGGCAAGGTATCGCGCAACAGGTCAACGGCGGCGATGCGCAGCTTGCCGTGCAGGCTCAACGCGGTGTCGCTGCGTTCGATGGCGACACGCTGCTGGGCAACGATGGCGCCGGCATCGGCACGTTTGACCATGCGGTGCAGGGTCACGCCGGTTTCGCTTTCGCCATTGACCAGCACCCAGTTGGCCGGGGCGCGGCCACGGTAGCTCGGCAACAGCGAACCGTGCAGGTTGAACGCGCCTTTTTTGGCCACGGCCAGCAACGATTCGCTCAGCAAATGGCGGTAGTAGAACGAGAAAATGTACTCAGGGGCGAGTTTGGCAATCCGCTCGACCCACAGCGGGTGGTTGACGTCTTCCGGGGCATGCACCGGGATGCCTTTGCTGGCACACAGTTGCGCAACCGATCCGTAGAACGCGTTCTCTTTCGGGTCATCGGCGTGAGTGAACACCGCAGCGATATCGTAGCCGCTGTCGAGCAGGGCCTGAATGCCGGCGCAGCCAATATCGTGATAAGCGAAGACAACAGTTTTTGCACTCATGAGAGAACCTGACCGGTAGTAGAAGTAGTGGAGAGACCATCAACGGTGACCGCGGGCGCCGGGTTGGCGGCGTGGCTGCGCAAGACTTTTTCAATGAAGAAACGCGGGCGGGCGCGCACGTCGCTGTACATGCGCCCCAGGTATTCGCCGAGCAGACCCATGCCGATGAACTGGCCACCAGTGAACACAAAGAGCACGGCGAACAGCACGAACATGCCGTCACCGGCCCAGCCGGAACCGAAAGCCAGACGCATGACGATCAACGCAAAAGCAAACAGCAATCCGAGTCCGGCCATGGTGAAACCGACGATGCTTAGCAGGCGCAGCGGCGTGGTGGTCATGCAGGTGATCAGGTCGAACATCAGGTTGATCAGGCGCATCGGGCTGTACTTCGAATCGCCGTGCTCACGTTCGGCATGGGCCACGACGATTTCGGTGGTGTGGCGGGCGAAGCTGTTGGCCAGAATCGGAATGAAGGTGCTGCGCTCACGGCAGGCGAGCATTGCGTCGATGATCGTCCGGCGGTAGGCGCGGAGCATGCAGCCGTAGTCGCTCATGGCGACGCCGGTGGAGCGCTGCACGGCGAGGTTGATCAGCTTCGACGGATAGCGGCGCAGGGCCGAATCTTGCCGGTTGCCGCGCACGGTGCCGACCACGTCGTAACCCTTTTCCGCCTCGGCAACCAGGCGCGGAATTTCTTCCGGCGGGTTCTGCAGGTCGGCGTCGAGGGTGATGACGACATCGCCCTTGCATTGTTCGAAACCGGCCATGATTGCCGCGTGCTGGCCGTAGTTGCGGTTGAGGATAACCGCCACGAACGGGCTGTCTTCACGGGTCGCGGCTTCTTCCAGCATGTTCGCGGACTCGTCACGGCTGCCGTCGTCGACGAGGACGATTTCATAGTCGTGACGCAGCATCCGGCAGGCCGCTTCGGTGCGGCGCAGCAGTTCCGGCAGGCTGTCCTGTTCGTTGTAGACCGGAATGACGATCGACACACAGCGGATCGGATAAGGTTTCACGGGCGTTTGTCCATAAGAGTGGCGATGGCACCGACCACGCGATCAAGGTCTTGATCGCTCATGTCGGGGAACAACGGAATCGAGCACAGCCGCGCCGAGTTCCATTCGGTGTCGGGCAGGTAGAGGTCGGGGGCACGCTGGCGATACCAGGTGTGCAAGTGGGTGGCGATGAAATGGATCCCGGTGCCGATGCCTTGGTCCTGCAAGCCTTTCATGAAGGCTTCGCGGTCCAGGCCACAGCGCTCGCTGTCGATGCGCAGAATGAACAGGTGCCAGGCGTGGGTTTGTGCGTAAGCGGGCAGGGCCAGTGGTTGCACCGGCAGGCCTTCGAGTTTTTGCCGGTAGGCGTCGGCCAGTTCGGTGCGGCGGGCGTTGATCGCGTCCAGACGCTCCAGTTGCACCAGCGCAATCGCGGCATTGATGTCGGCGAGGTTGTATTTGAATCCCGGCTCCATCACTTGTGCCTGTGGCTTGCGGCCACCGGTCAGGCGATCGTAGGCGTCGACGCCCAGCCCGTGGAACTTGAGCATGCGCACGCGGCTGGCGAGGGCTTCGTCGTCAGTGACGAACATCGCGCCTTCGGCGCAGGTCATGTTCTTGATCGCGTGGAAGGAGAAAATCGCCGAGCCCTGCGCGCCAACGTGGCGGCCCTTGTAACGGGTGCCAGCAGCGTGGGCGGCGTCTTCGATCACGGCGATGCCGTGTTTGTCGGCCAAGGCGTACAGCGGATCGAGATCAAACGCGGCGCCGGCGTAATGCACCGGAATGATTGCTTTGGTGCGTGGGGTGATTGCCGCTTCGATGCGCGCGGCGTCGGTCATCAAAGTGTCGCGATCAACGTCGACGAACACCGGTGTGGCGCCGAGTAGGGAAATCATGTTGGCGGTCGAGACCCAGGTCTGCGACGGGGTGATGACTTCGTCGCCCGGGCCAATGCCCAGGGCCAATAAGGTGATGTGCATGCCGCCGGTGGCCGAGGAAAGTGCCACGGCGTGCTTGCAACCGACATAGTTGGCGAAGTGTTCTTCCAGTGCCTGGCTTTTAGGGCCGGTGGTAATCCATCCCGAACGCAATACTTGTTCGACGGCGGCTATTTCTTCATCGCCGATACTCGGACGGGAAAACGGCAGAAACGCTTGACTCATAAGAACCTCGAGGCGATAGCCATCCTTCAGCCGATTGTCTGAAAAACACGGAATTTCAAAGGGTTGAGATACCGGCCGGGGAATACCTGATTGACTTTTAAGTCCACGGACGGCAGGTTGTAGGCCTTTCGGGGCAACCTGTTGTAACTAAGGTTATGCGCGTTTTTGTGAAAGGAACATGAAAAAACGGTCGGCGATTCGTCTATCTGTAAGCCATACAGCCACCGTTCAGACTTCTTCCGTTCATCGGCTCTTTTAATAGAAAAGTCCACCGGAAGAGTCGCTCTTTATATAAGTTTCTTTGCACTTTTAAGTTGTTTTGTTGAACTGTTTTCTATTCAAGGCCGTTTCGTTTGATTGACTTGTCGAGTACTGAATCCACCCCGTCCAACACTAATCCGCTGACGCTTTATCTGGCACGCCTGGCGCCTTCCAGCCAACTGACCATGCGGTATGTCTTGCAGGACGCCGCTGACCGCCTCGGTTTCGAAGACGTGGACATCGAGGAAATCCCTTGGCACGGGCTGCAACCTGAAGACGTCGTGGCGCTGGTCGCTGCGCTGCGCGCCGACGGTTATGCTCCGAATACGTCATCGTTGTATGTGAATGCCGTGCGCGGCGTGATGAATGAAGCGTGGCGCATGAGCCTGATCTCTCAGGATCATTTGTTGAAGATGCGTTCGGTCAAAGCCATTGCCGGTACGCGCTTGTCCCAGGGGCGCAACTTGAAGCGCACCTTGATCCACGAATTGATGGAAGTGTGCGCCGCCGATCCGCGCCCGCAAGGGCTGCGCGATGCGGCGGTGATTGCGTTGTTGTACGGCACCGGCATGCGCAAATCGGAGTCGGTGGACCTGGACTTGAATCAGGTCGACTTCACTGAGCGCAGCCTGACCGTCATCGGCAAAGGCAATAAACAACTGATCAAGTACGCGCCGGCCTGGGCATTCGCCAAACTCGATGCGTGGCTGGAGCTGCGGCGCTCGCAACTCAAGGAAGGCGAGAGTGACGATGTCTTTCTGTTCAACCGTATCCGTCGCGGCAGTCATATCACCCGCGAGCGCATCACCAAACATGCGATTTACTACATCGCCCGTCAGCGCGGCACTCAGGTCGGGGTGAAGATCATGCCCCACGACTTCCGTCGCTCGTTCATCACCCGGGTGATCGAGGAGCATGATCTGTCGATTGCGCAGAAGCTCGCGCACCACAGCAACATCCAGACCACCGCCAACTACGATGTGCGTGATGACAATGAGCGGCGGCGTGCGGTGGATCGTTTCGATCTGTAGGCCCCGTCAGGACGGGGAAGGGCAGGTGCGCGCGTTGCCGGTTGCCGCCTGACTGATCTGATCAGCCAGACGTTTGACGTTGTGCTGCTGGGCGCCCACCAGATCATCAATGGTCGGGCCGGACGGTGTTTGCAGGGTCGAGCGGCAGGTCAGCAAGCCATTGTCAGTGGCGCCGACGGGTCGCAAGCGCCATTTGGCGTCGATCAGTCCGTACTGACCGGGGATCGAGTCGAAGCGTTGCACTTCGATGCGAACTGAAACGTTGCCTTGCCCACTGGTATTACTCAATTGATCGGCCAATGCACCGCGCAACTCATCCGCCAGTGTCGCCCCCCACCAATCGGTTTCCAGAATCGCCAGGCCGCTGTTGCCCTGGCGGATAACGATTTGCGCACGGTCGACTTGCGGCGGCACGCTCAACGCTTCAATCGGAATCTGCGCGCCAGTCCGTGTGTTGGCGATCTGCACCGGGGTCAGCGTGTGAAAGCTGATCGGGTCGCTGCGGCAGGCGCCCAGCAGCATGAACGCAGCGAGCACGGTGATTTTCAGCGGTACAGCCATGGTTCAGCTCCTGTGCTCAGTTGCGTGGCGGGCCTTTGAGATCGATCGGTGCAGCGTTATCGGGACGACCACGGATCAGCGATTCCGGATGCCGGCCAAGGTAATCCGACAGCTCCCGCAGCGAGCGCGACATGCGCCCGAGTTCGTCGAGGGTTTCCGTGAGTTTCTCGCGTTGCGGCGAATCTTCGGCCAGGGTCGAACTGGCGGACTGCAAGGTCTTGCTGACGTCGGCCAGAGTGCTCTGCACCCCCGGCAGGGTCTTGGCGTTGAACTGGGTCAGGCCTTTGCGCAGTTCGATCAGATTGCTGTCGAGGTTGTTGGCGATGCGATCGACTGGCAACTTGTTGAGCTTGTCGACCACCGCTTCGAGTTTTTCCTGCAGTTGTTCGAGACTGCCTGGAACGGTTGGAATCACCACCGGGCGCGCCGTGGGGTCAAAGGCGACTTTTTCGGCTTTCGGGAAGAAGTCCAGGGCCACGTAAAGTTGCCCCGTCAGCAGGTTGCCACTGCGGGCCTGGGCGCGCAGACCATTGTCGATGAAGGTGCCCATCAAGCGAATGCCGGCGGCTTCGTCGTTGGGGTCATGTTTGAACGCGGTGAGCATTTTGCCGTACGCCATTCCCAGTCGCTGCGGGTAAATGACGATGCCGACGTTAAGCGGGAAGGTGCGTTTTTTCGCGTCGAAATCCAGATTGATCGCCACGACACGGCCAATTTCCATGCCGAGGAATTCCACCGGTGCGCCGACTTTGAGGCCGCGCAGGGACTGGTCGAACCGCAGACTCAAGTATTGCGCCTTGCCGTTGGGTGGAGCGAGGGCCGTCTGTTGGTCTTCGAACAGTTCGAAGTCCTTGTCATCGGCGGCGGCCACATCGTTGGGGCTGTAGTCCGGAGCGCGGAAGGCGATACCGCCTACCAGCATGGAAGACAACGATTCGGTTTTGACCTGGAAGCCGTTGGCGCCGACGTTGACGTCGATACCACTGGCGTTCCAGAAACGGGTGTTTTCGGTGACGAACGCATCGTTGGGCGCGTGAATGAACACTTCGATGTTCACGCCTTTACCGTCAGGCGCCAGCTCGTAGGTGACGACCTGGCCGACCGGAATCTTGCGGTAATAGACCGGTGAACCGATGTCCAGCGAGCCGAGATCCGGCGCATGCAGCATGAAGCGCTTGCCGGGTTCGCCGTAAGTGATCGGCGGCGGATTTTCCAGGCCTTTGAACTGTTTGGCGCGGTTGTTGGCCTGACCGATGTCGGCGCCGATGTAGTCACCGGAAAGCAGCGTATCGATGCCGGAAACGCCGCCGGCGCCAATGCGCGGGCGCACCACCCAGAACTGCGAATCTTCACGGGTAAAGCTTTCGGCCTGCTTGGCCAGTTTGATGGTGGCGTTGACGCTCTTCTGGTCATCGCTCAATTCGACATCGGTGACCTGACCGATCACTACGTTGCGGTACTTGACCTCAGTCTTGTTGGCCACCAGCCCGCTGCCGGTCTTGAAGTTGACGATGATGCTGGGGCCTTCCTGCATGATGTTGTGCACCACCAGCGAGATGCCCACCAGCACCGCCACAATCGGCACGATCCAGACGAGTGAAATGCCGAAACGGCGGGTTTTGACCGGGGCTTGGCCTGGCGCTCGCGGCTCGTCGGTGGCTGACGACTTCATCCATGTCCTCCTCGATAGATTGGGCACTGAGCGTCAGGAACGCAAAAGCACCTCATCAATATAGAAGTGCTTGGCGATAGAGCAAATGTGTATAGCCCGCCAGATAAAAAACAGAGTAAGGGGACAGTGATGTGTGGCGAGGGAGCTTGCTCCCGCTTGAGTGCGCAGCGCTCACCAAATATTCAGGGCCGCTTCGCGCCCCAGCGGGAGCAAGCTCCCTCGCCACAAGACGACAGTGCGTTAACCGAGCATTTCCCGCAGGCGATACCAAAACATGCCCAGTGCCAGCAGCGGCGAGCGCAGGGCCGGGCCGCCGGGGAAGGTCATGTGCGGCACGCCGCTGAACACGTCCATGCCCTGACTGTGACCGGCATCAATCGCTTCGCCGAGCAGTTTCGCGCACCAGTGCGTGACGTTCAGGCCATGGCCGGAATAGCCCTGGGCGTAGAACACGTTCGGATGCTGCTTGAGCCGGCCGACCTGCGGGAAGCGGTTGGCGGTGATGCCGATTTTGCCGCCCCACTGGTAATCGATGCGCACGTCGGCCAGTTGCGGGAAGACTTTGAGCATCTTCGGGCGCATGTACGCAGCGATGTCCGCCGGATCGCGTCCGGAATAGTGACAGGCACCGCCGAACAGCAGGCGCCGGTCCGCCGAGAGCCGGTAGTAATCGAGGCCGACTTTCTGGTCGCACACCGCCAGATTGTGCGGAATCAATTGCGCGGCGCGGGCTTCGGACAACGGTTCGGTGGCGATGATGTAACTGCCAGCCGGCAGCACCTTGCCACTGAGTTGTTGTTCGAGTTCGTCCAGATGCGCATTGCAACCGAGCACCAGACTGCCGGCGCGCACCGTACCGTGGGCGCAGCGCACTTGTACGGTCGCGCCGTGGATGATTTCCAGCACCTCGCTCTGCTCGAAGATCCGCACGCCCAGTGCAGCCGCCAGCCGCGCTTCGCCTTGCACCAGATCCAGCGGGTGCAGATGACCGGAACCCATGTCGACCAGGCCACCGGCATAGATGTCGGAGTTGACCACCTGCTGGCGCACCTGCTCCGGGCCGATCAGTCGGGTTTCGTGGGCATAGCCGAGTTCGGCGAGGTCGACCAATTCATCCTTGAAGGCAGCGAACTGCGCCGGGGTGTTGGCCAGATCGCAGAAGCCCCAGCGCAGGTCACACTCGATGCCGTTGTCGCCGATGCGCTGCCGCACCAACTCGACCGAATCAATGCCGGCGCGCTGCAAGTAACGCACGCCTTCCTGACCGACATATTTAGCGAAGCCGGCAACCTCATGACCGATCCCGCGAATCAACTGGCCGCCATTGCGCCCGCTGGCGCCCCAGCCGATGCGCCGGGCTTCGATCAACACCACCGACAGCCCGCGCTGAGCCAGTTCGATGGCGGTGTTGACCCCGGTGAATCCACCGCCGATCACGCAGACATCGGCGGTCAAGTCACCGTCCAGCCGCGGATAGGGTGTGCTCGCCCGGGCCGAAGCGGCGTAGTAGGAGCGAGCGTGTTCCTGGGTGTACTGATTCATTTGTTCGACTTCACTTTGCTCCAGGACCGGGTCATCAGTCGCATGATCGCCTGGGGCGGGGTAGAGGAGATGTAGAGCTTGTCGAGCATGGCCTGGGATGGATACACCTCAGGGTTGTTGACCAGCTCCTGATCCATGTATTGCTTGGCGGCCGGGTTCGGGTTGGCGTAACCGACCGACGCGCTGACCTTGGCGATCACTTGCGGATCGAGCAGGTAATTGATGAAGGCGTGGGCTTCTTTGGGGTTGCTGGCGTCAGCCGGGATGGCCAGCAGGTCGAACCAGAGGTTGGCGCCTTCCTTCGGAATGGCGTAAGCGATGTTCACGCCGTTCTTGGCTTCCTTGGCCCGGTTGGCGGCCTGGAACACGTCGCCGGAATAACCGAACGCCACGCAGATGTCGCCGTTGGCCAGATCCGACACGTATTTCGAAGAGTGGAAATAGGTGATGTACGGGCGGATGCTCAGCAGTTTCGCTTCAGCCTTTTTATAGTCTTCGGGGTTTTCGCTGCGCGGGTCCATGCCCATGTAATTGAGTACCGCCGGGAAGACTTCGTCGGCGGAGTCCATCATCGACACGCCGCACTGGGTGAGTTTCTTCAGGTTTTCAGGTTCGAACAGCACGGCCCAGGAATCGATGTGGTCGATGCCCAGCACTTGCTTGACCTTGTCGACGTTGTAGCCAATGCCGTTGGTGCCCCACAGGTACGGTACCGAGTGCTGGTTGCCCGGATCGTTTTTCTCCAGCAGCTCAAGCAGTTTCGGGTCGAGGTTTTTCCAGTTCGGCAGTTGCGAACGGTCGAGTTTGAGGAACGCGCCGGCCTTCACCTGACGCGCGAGAAAATGGTTGGACGGCACCACCACGTCATAACCGGTGCGACCGGCGAGGAGCTTGCCTTCCAGGGTTTCGTTGGAGTCGAAAACGTCGTAGATCACCTTGATCCCGGTTTTGCTCTGGAAGTCGGCGAGGGTGGTTTCGCCGATGTAGTCGGTCCAGTTGTAGACGCTGACCTGGGGCTGGGCTTGGGCTGCGACGCTGCACATCAGGGCCAGAGCGGCGGGAACCATGGTTTTCAATAGACGCATTTCGACACCTCTTAAATTATTGGATTTTTCAGGTGGTTCGCTAATCCCTTGTGGGAGCGAGCCTGCTCGCGAAGGCGTCGGCACAGTCACCATTGATGTTGCCTGACCCACCGCTTTCGTCGGAACGCCGCCCGGAGCAGGCTCGCTCCCACAGGGATTTATGCAGATTTGGGTTAAACGCTGAGCATCAGGAACTCACGCTCCCACGAGCTGATCACGCGTTTGAAGTTTTCATGCTCGGCACGTTTAACCGCGACGTAGCCACGGACAAACTTGTCGCCGAGGTATTGCGCAACGGCTTCGCACTCTTCCATTTGTGTCAGCGCGTCTTCGATGGTGATCGGCAGACGCAGGTTGCGGCGTTCGTAGGCGCGGCCTTGTACCGCAGCGCTCGGCGCGATGCCTTCGACCATGCCGATGTAACCGCAGAGCAGGCTCGCGGCGATTGCCAGGTACGGGTTGGCATCGGCGCCCGGCAAGCGGTTTTCCACGCGCATGGCTTCCGGGCTGGACGTCGGCACACGCAAACCCACGGTGCGGTTTTCTTCGCCCCATTCGACGTTAACCGGCGCCGAGGTGTCCGGCAGGAAGCGGCGGAACGAGTTAACGTTCGGCGCGAACATCGGCAGCACTTTCGGGATGTATTTCTGCAGACCGCCGATGTAATGCAGGAACAGTTCGCTCATTTGCCCGTCGGCGTTGGCGAAGACCGGTTTGCCCGTGGCGATGTCCACCACGCTCTGGTGAATGTGCATGGCGCTGCCCGGCTCGTCGCCAATCGGCTTGGCCATGAAGGTCGCGGCAACGTTGTGCTTGAGCGCGGCCTCACGCATGGTGCGTTTGAACACGGTGATCTGGTCGGCCAGATCGAGGGCGTCGCCGTGACGGAAGTTGATTTCCATCTGCGCCGGGCCGTCTTCGTGAATCAGCGTGTCGAGGTCCAGACCTTGCAGTTCGCACCAGTCATAGACGTCTTCGAACAGCGGATCGAATTCGTTGGCGGCATCGATGGAGAACGACTGCCGACCACTTTCCGCGCGGCCCGAGCGGCCCAGCGGTGCCTTGAGCGGCAAGTCCGGGTCTTCGCAGCGTTGGGTCAGGTAGAACTCCATTTCCGGCGCCACAATCGGCTTCCAGCCTTTGTCGGTGTAGAGCTGCAAGACTTTCTTCAGCACGTTGCGCGGTGACAGTTCGATCGGGTTGCCGAACTTGTCGAAGGTGTCGTGGATGACGATGGCGGTCGGTTCGATCGCCCACGGAATCACGTAGACCGCGTCAGCCACGGGCTTGCAGACCATGTCGATATCGGCAGGATCGAGCAGGTCGTAGTAGATGTCGTCGTCGACAAAATCCCCGGTTACCGTTTGCAGCAGCACACTTTCCGGCAGGCGCATGCCTCGCTCATGCAGGAACTTGTTGGTCGGTGCGATCTTGCCGCGGGCAATGCCGGTCAGGTCGCTGACCACACATTCAACTTCGGTAATCTTGTGATCTTTCAGCCACGTGAACAGCTGATCGAAAGGGGCATTCATAAAGACCTCGTTATTGGTTTTATAGACGCCGGGGAGGGCGGGTTTCATCTTCCGCCCCTTCCCCTGTGGCGCGTTGACGACTATCTTGGGCGAGCCTTGCAGTTCCATCTATCCACTTTAAGCAGCACCAAAGCGCACCAAAAGAGTGCGCAAGGTCACCCCATGACAACGTGCAATTCGCTCCAGGTTCAAGCGTTCAACACCGCCGATGTGGCCGAGCAAGTCCGCGCCACACCGGGCTGGGTTCAGCATTACCAACAGATGTCGCCGGGCCATTTCGCCGGGCAGATCCGCTACCTGGATCTGCAGGGTGTCGAGGTCTATGAAGAGCAGATGAACACCCGGGTCGAGCAGAATTTCAGCGCGCCATCGGGTGCTTTGGCGTTCTGTTTTGATCGCAGCGACAACGCGCTCTACCTGCTCAATGAAGAAAGCCGCAACATCTGGATCACCCCGGAGAACTACCGGGAAATCGCCGTGGTGTTCGGTCCGGAGTTCGTCCGTCAGCACGGTCTGAATGTGGCGAAACTCGAAGGGTTGTTCATGACGCAACTCAACTGCGGACAGAACGCCTTGTTTAGTCGCTGGTTAAGCTCGACTCTCACGAAGTTGTCGCAAGCTGTTGATCTGCTTGATAAAGATGCGCTGACCCAGCAGCTACTCGAAGACTGCCTGTTCATTCTCGACAACGCTCATTCCAGTCTCGATCGCGGTGGTTTACAGCGGCGAACCGAAGAACGGATGATCATGAAACGGGTCGGGGAGTGGGCGGCGGACTCACCGGAAGACACCGTCAATCTGCTTGAGCTGTCGCACGTGGCAGGGGTGCCGTTGCGCCAATTGCAGCAGGCGTTCAAGGCCTACACCGGGATGACCCCGAGTCACTGGCTGCGCCTGCGCCGGTTGAACAGCGCACACCGCGAATTGCTCAAGCGCCGGCCGACGGAAACCACTGTGGCCGAGGTGGCCATGCACTGGTCGTTCTGGCATTTGGGAAGGTTTTCCAGCAGTTACCGGGCGTTGTTCAAGGAGTTGCCGAGCGAGACCTTGAAGCGCTCATGAATGCCGTCGTGGATAAAAAGGCTTTGTGTCGGCGCTCAAGTTAAATAGAATCACTCTCATTTGAAACTGACTTCGCGCAGGACTCTTGAGATGACTGAAGCAGCGACGCCATCGCCGCAGCACCTGCACGAACTGTATCGCGATCACCGCGGCTGGCTGGAAACCTGGCTGCGGCGGCGCATGGGCAATGCGTGGGATGCGGCGGACCTGAGCCAGGACACCTTCTTGCGCGTGCTGTGCAGCGCTCAGCCGATTGCCGACCTGCGTGAACCGCGCGCGTATCTGCTGACCGTGGGCAAGCGCCTGCTGAGCAACTTCTACACCCGCCGCAGTCTGGAAAAAGCCTACCTCGAAGCCCTCGCGCAATTGCCTGAGGAATGCGTGCCGTCGCCCGAACAGCGCTGGCTGTTGCTGGAAACCCTGCAAGCGCTGGATGAACTGCTTGATGGCTTGCCGCAACCGGTGCGCCGGGCGTTTTTGTGGAGTCAGCTCGAAGGCCTCGGTTACCGTGAAATCGCCGAGCGCTTGCAGGTCTCAGAACGCACAATAAAACGTTATATGGCGCAGGCTTACGAGCATTGCTTGATGTTGGATCTAGCATGCGCGTAGCACCCAACGCAGAACTGCGCGAAGTGGCACGCGCCGCCGCGCAATGGCTGACGCTGCTCGAATCGGGCGATGCCACTGATGATGATCACGCGCGCCTGCAGCACTGGCGCAACAGTGACAGCCGGCACGAGAACGCCTGGCAAAAGATTCAACTGCTGCGCCAACGCTTTTCCGCAGTGCCGGCGGCGTTGGCCATGGCCACGCTGGATCGTCCGGATCTGGCGCGTCGCGCTGCACTGAAACGTGCACTCGGCCTGGCTGCGCTGGTGCCGGCGGCGTGGCTGATCAGTCGACAATTGCCGATGGATGCGTGGTGCGCGGATCTGCACACCGGCACCGGAGAACACCAGCGCTTGCCGTTGGCTGATGGCAGCGCGTTACAACTCAACACCGCCAGTGCGGTGAATGTCGATCTGCCGGCGCGGCAGTTGACGCTGGTGCGTGGCGAGATAGCGCTCAACGTGCCGGGCAGTTCGGCGCTGACGATCAACGCGCCTTACGGGCGAATCATCGTCAGTCGCAGCGAGGTGTGTGTGCGTCTCAATGCGCGTGATTGCAATGTTTCGGTGGTCAGCGGTTCGGTCCAGCTACAACCGTTGCACGGGCCGGCGGTGGTTTTGAATCAGGGGCAGCAGGTCAGCCTGCGAGCTTCTGGTGCAGGTTCCGTTATGGCGTTCGATGCATTGATGCCGGGTTGGCGCGACGGCGTGTTGATGGCGCAGAACCAGGCGCTGGGGGATTTCCTGCGTGAACTGAGTCGCTATCGTTCGGGGCTGTTGCGCTGGGATCCGGTGTTGGAAGCGTTGCGCATCACCGGCAGTTTCCGCCTCGACAACACCGATCAAGTGCTTGCGCTACTAGCGGCGAGTCTGCCGATCGAAGTCCACACCCGTACGCGGTTCTGGGTGTCTCTCACGCCTCGAAACATTCCCCTCACTGAAAAAACTGGCTGAAGCCTGTCCCTTTTTTTCGCCTCGCTGGTCATTCCTGGCAAGTGAACAAAATCGAGAGCGTCTTCCAATGCCCGCAGTATTCCCAAGTCGTTTGCGTCCGTTGTTGCAGTTGAGCCTGCTGCTGAGCCTGAGTGCCAGCCCAGTATTGATCCAGTCCAGTTGGGCCGAAGATGCGCGACGCAGTTATCAGGTGCCGGCCGGCAGCCTGAGTGCCGCGCTGACGCGGTTTGCCGGGTTGGCCGGGGTCAATCTGTCGGTGGATCCGGCGCTGGTCAGCGGGCGCAACAGTAATGGGTTGTCCGGCGAATTTGGCGTGGAGGAGGGGTTCACCCGGTTGTTGCTGGGCTCTGGCTTGCAACTGCAACCGCTAGGCGAACACGCTTACACCTTGGTGCCCGCAGCGGAGGCCGGCAGCCTGCAACTGGCGCCGACTTCGATTCTCGGCGCCAGCGACTCGACAGGCGCCGATGTCTTTGCCGGAGGGCAGGTGGCGCGGCGCGGCTCTCAGGGGTTGCTGGGGTCGAAAGACTTCATGGAAACCCCGTTCAGCATGACCACCTACACCAGCGAAACCGTGAAAAACCAACAGGCACGCACGCTGGGCGATCTGATCGCCAGCGACCCGTCGGTGCGCGCGACCAACCCGGCTGGTGGCCGTTACGAGCAGTTCACCATCCGTGGTTTCAGTCTGTTCAACAGTGACGTGGCCTATAACGGCCTCTATGGCGTTCTGCCGACTTACACGATCGACATGGAAATGGCCGATCGCGTCGACATTCTCAAAGGCCCGAGCCAACTCATCAACGGCATCTCGCCACGGGGCAGTGTAGGCGGGGGCATCAACGTCGTGCCCAAGCGTGCCACCGACAAACCGATCACCTCGCTGACGGCCAATTACGCGTCGAATAATCAGGTCGGCGGCGCGGTGGATGTCGGTCGGCGGTTCGGTGAGGACAATCAGTTCGGCCTGCGTTTCAACGGCGTCAAACAGTCCGGGGACACGGAATGGGATCAGCAGAGTGTCGACCGCGACATGGCCGTTCTGGGCCTGGATTTTCGCGGTGAGCGGCTGCGGCTTTCCACCGACGTGGGGCACACCGAGCGCGATACCGACGCACCGCAAGAACGCGTGCAAGTCGCCGCCAATGCCAAGGTGCCCAACGCCAACGATGTGCGCGATAACTACGCGCAACCGTGGAGCCAGGCGCGGACCAAAGACACCTTCGGCACGCTCAACGCTGAGTTTGATGTCAGTGATTCGGTGATGGTCTACGGCGGTGTTGGTGCTCGCAAAAGCAATCACGACTTCCTTCGGCATGCGGTTTCCGTGACCAACGATGCCGGTGATTTCAGCGTGCAACCGCGGGATTTCACCCGCGACGAGAATGTGCGCACCGCCACGGCCGGTGTGCGCAACTGGTTCCACACCGGACCGGTGAGCCACGAAGTCAATCTGGCGGCCAGCTACTTTTATATGGATTTCGAGAATGGCGGCGCGCGTTATGCGGCCGGTCGCAGCAATCTGTATGACCCGGTGGAAACCGCCAAACCCGGCACGCCGACGCGCTATGACGCCAAGGTCTACACGGAAAACCGCTTCAGCGGCGTGGCGTTGTCCGACACCCTGGGCTTCTTTGATGATCGACTTTTATTGACCCTCGGTGCGCGCTGGCAACGGGTAAAAGTCGATGACTGGAGCGATGACGTAAAAGGCGACACCGCCTACGACGAGGAAAAGGTCTCGCCATCGGGCGGGATTCTGTTCAAGGCGACAGACAAGCTGTCGCTGTACGCCAACTACATGGAAGGCCTGAGTCAGGGCAAAATCGCGCCGTCGACCTCTGTGAACGAGGACGAAATCTTTCCGCCATTTATCAGCCGTCAGGTTGAAGTGGGCGCCAAGTACGACGCCGGTGCGTATGCAGTGACGGCAGCGGTATTCCGCATCAAGCAGCCAGCATACGAAACCAACGCCACGACCCGGGTCTTCGGCCCGAACGGCAAACGACAGAACAACGGCGTGGAGCTGAGTGTGTTCGGCGAACCGCTCAAAGGCGTCCGGTTGCTCGGTGGCGTGATGTACATCGACAGCGAGTTGACCCACACCACCAATGGCACGTTCGACGGCAATCGCGCACCGGCGACGCCGAAGTACAACGTCAATCTGGGGGCCGAGTGGGATGTGCCGACGGTGCAGGGCCTGACGTTGACCGGGCGCGGCATCTATTCGAGTTCGCAGTATCTGGATCAGTCGAACGACAAGGAAATCGACGCTTGGGAGCGCTTTGACGTAGGTACCCGGTACGCCTTCAAGGTCGATGAGAAAACCGTCACCCTGCGCGCCAATATCGAGAACGTGCTGGATAAACGCTACTGGAGTTCAGCAGGCGCTTCGGATGACAGTGAGCCGGGGTTGACGTTGTCGACACCGAGAACTTATCTGCTTTCAGCGACGGTGGATTTCTGATTCCAGCTCTGGCGTGAACGGACCTCGGCAAATCGAAAGCAATCGGGAGCGCTATCAGCGAACTGACTCACTCTCAAAGTGATGTCCTGACCACCAATGGACAGTCAACTCGCTGGGTTCCCGATAGCTCCAGAGTCTCGATCAGATGCCGTGCAGCCTTGCGCCCAATCTCGTAGTACGGCAGTTGCACCGTGGTCAGCGGCGGGATGAACAACTCGGCAATGCCGATCATGTTGTCGTAGCCGAGGACGGCGACATCGCCGGGAATTTTCAGGCCACGCCCCAACAACAGTTGATAGGCACAAAAGGCAATGCGGTCGTTGCCACAAATCAAAATATCAAATTGGGGACGACCATCAATGACATGCCGGTCGAGGATGGCGGCTGTTTCACTGTAGGCATCATGATCGGAAAGGTCGTACTGCAGGAGCGTTTCAGGCGCCAGTCCGAATGCCTGACAAGCACGCTGCAGGCCTTTTTGTCGCAGCCCCCATGCCAGACTCTGTTTCGGCAGATTGACACACAGAGGACGCTTGTAGCCGAGGCTCAACGCGTGGTGCACGGCGCGATACTGACCCATTTCGTCGTCGGGCACATAGCTGACGAGGCGGCTGTCATCTGCCAGACAATTGGCGAGCACCAGAGGCTTGCTCTTCAATCGCTCGGGGATGCATACCTGGCGAAACCCCATGGCGCTGAAGATCAAGCCGTCCGGACGGTGCGACAGCATCAGGTCGATGTTCTGGTCGGTGGGCGGGTTGCTGAACAGGTTGAGGATAAAGACATTCCAGCCGGCCTGCTGCGCGGTCTGTTCAATGGACAGCAGCAGCTCGACCGCGAAGGGTGTGGTCGCGGTGTCCAGCGCGAACACACCGATGGTTCGCGACTGGAGATTGTCACCGCGCATCTTGCGCGCTGACAGGCTGGGTACGAATTGCAGTTCATCAATGGCACGACGCACCCGTAGAAGGGTTTCGGGGCTCAGTTTATCCGGAGTATTGAGCGCTCGAGAAACCGTCATCAGGGACACGCCGGCCAGCTGTGCAACGTCTTTCACTGAAGTCATGCGAAGTGCGGCCAGTCAGGTTGGCGCAGAATCATGACACATGGCCCGGGCTCCTCGCGACCCGAATGACGCCGCTCATGACCATCCCGAACCGAGCGGCCATGCCCTGGCAATCGAAACACGCCCGCCACTTCCGCTTGCCATAAGCTTCACCCCCAGACTGTCGGAGCGCGGATAGAGCCGACTACTGAGGCTGAAGCGGCCGTTTTCGTCGAACACCTCGATCGATGATCGGTCGAGAAACACGCGTAGCTCGAGTCGCGCTTGTGTCGGGTCTATCGCAACGCTGCGCTGGCCTGTGACTTGCGCACCCGAGCGGCTGCGGTCAAGTACCAGGCGCTGCAGTGACGGATCATAGTAGAGCAGGGTTTCTTCACGGCCATCGTCGCTGCAGCGCAAGGCGACTCCCAACTGGCCGTCAGTGCAGCCGAGCAGATCCAGATGCACATGGATTTCGAGCATGTCGCCATGCACTTGCGGCACCCAGCAGGCTCCCGACTCTCCCCACCACGGCGTACCCGGCAATAACGTCATTCGCAGCGCGCTGAGCTCCCGTGCCGGATACATGCCAAGGCGATCGGCGCACAGTTCCAGTTCGCGGGGCAATCCGAGCATGCCGCACCAGTGATGGGCCTGGCTTGGCATCGGGCTTTCCCACATGTCCAGCCATGCCCATACGAGGCGCCGACCATCGGCGGCCAATAGCGTCTGCGCTGCATAGAAATCGTGGCCGTTATCCAGCTCGATAAAAGGCCCGCCCGTGAAGTGCCATTGGTTATCGAGCTGGCCCACTCGATAACCGGTCTGGTACTTGTTGAGCCGGTCGTAACCGTCGGCTTGCATGCCTTGTGGTGAGTACAGCAGCACATCGCGTCCATTCAGTCGAAACAGGTCCGGGCATTCCCACATATAGCCATCGCCCTCGCTGCCGGCGGACACGTAGTCGAGGAACTCCCAGACGTGCAGATCCGTGGAACGGTACAACGGCAGCAGCGGCCTGTCGCCCAGACGTGCGCCGGCAATCAGGTACCAATAGTCATCCACCTGCCAGACCTTGGGGTCACGGAAGTGCATGATGGTGTCTTGCGGCGCGCTGTCGATCACCGCGCCGTGTTTGACGAAGCGGATGCCATCGGTACTGGTCGCCAGGCACTGCACTTGACGGATGAAGCGCTCGTCACCCACTTCCCCCAGCCAGGTGTGCCCGGTGTAGATCAGGGCCAGGGTATCGCCACACACCACCGCGCTACCGGAAAAACAGCCGTCACGGTCGCAGTCATCACCGGGTGCCAGTGCAATGGGCAGGTGCTGCCAATGAACCAGGTCGGCACTCTTGGCGTGGCCCCAATACATCGGCCCCCATTTCGCGTCGTAGGGGTGATGCTGATAGAACACGTGGTACTCGCCACGAAAGTACACGACCCCGTTAGGGTCGTTCATCCAGCCTGCCGGCGGAGAAATATGATAACCGGGTCGATAGTCCTCGATGACGCGAGACTGGCTGTCAGCCAGTGCGCGCTGCGCAAGGTCAAGGGTCGAAGACATGGGATCGCTCGGCGTATTCAAAGACAAGTTCATAGGGCGTGCGCTCGGATTGAGCGTAGAGCGAGGTCATCCGCCACGGATTCAATGGCGTGCGGGTGGCGCTTCAATGCCATGCCGTCGGTATCGAACAGGTGGATCATGTCGATGTCCAGTTGCAGTTCGACCCGATCGCCGGTCTGCCATCCGGCGTTGACTTCACAACGACAGATCAGTGGCTCGTCCTGACCTGAATCCAGGTGCACATAGGTTTCACTGCCCAGGTATTCGACCCCGGTCACGACGATGCCAGCCGCTCCCGACGCCGCCTTGAGCGACAGGTGTTCCGGGCGGACGCCCAGACTCAGCGAGGCGTCCGCCGCCAGCTTCGAACTGTCGAAGGGCAGGGTGGCCATCCCCAAAACGGGAGTATCGACCAGGCTGGTTTCGCCCGGCGCATGCAGGCGGGCCGGCAGGAAATTCATTCTCGGCGAACCGAGAAAACCGGCGACAAAGCGGCTCGCGGGGCGCTCATAGAGTTCGCGCGGTGAGCCGACTTGCTCGATGTGACCGCCATTGAGCACGACAATTTTGTCAGCCAGGGTCATCGCTTCCACCTGATCGTGGGTGACGTAGATCATGGTTGAGCGCAGTCGGGCATGCAGCCGGGCGATTTCGTTGCGCATCTGCACGCGCAAGGAGGCATCCAGGTTGGAGAGCGGCTCATCGAACAACAAAATGTCCGGTTCCCGCGCCATGGCTCTGCCCATGGCCACACGCTGACGCTGTCCCCCAGACAGTTCTTTTGGTTTGCGTTGCAGCAGTTTGTCCAATTGCAGGATTTGCGCAGTTTTCAGCACCCGCTCGCGCAGGCTGCTCTTTTCAGTCTTGGCCAGTTTGAGGCCAAAACTGATGTTGTCGTAGACGCTCATGTGCGGGTATAGCGCATAAGACTGAAACACCATGCCGACGCCACGTTCGCGCGGTTCCAGGTCGTTGACCCGGCGCCCGTCGATCAGCAGGTCGCCGGCACAGATCGAATCCAGTCCGGCGATCAGGCGCAGCAGGGTCGACTTTCCGCAGCCCGAAGGACCGACGAACACCACGAATTCACCCGCAGCGATCTCCAGGTTGATGTCGCGAAGAATCCGCGCGCCGCCCAGTTGTTTGTTGACGTTGTCCAGTTTCAATTTGATCACGATGCTGTTCCTTGTCTTTATTGGGCATCAACCCTTTAACGCGCCGGCAGTGAGACCGGAAACGATTCGGCGCTGGAAGATCAGCACCAGAATCACCAGTGGGACGGTGACCAGCACCGAGGCAGCCATCAACAAGCCCCAAGGCAACTCATGGGGGCTGCCGCCAGAAATCAAGGCGATGGCAACCGGCACCGTGCGTTGGCTGTCGGTGAGGGTGAAAGTCAGGGCAAACAGGAACTCGTTCCACGCCGCGATGAAGGCCAACAAACCGGTGGTGACCAGTGCAGGCCAGAGCAGCGGCAACAGCACGCGGGTCAGCGTCACCCAGGGTGACGCACCATCCATGATTGCCGCTTCCTCCAGTTCATGGGGCAGTTGCCCCATGAAGGTGGTCAGCACCCAGACGGTGAAGGGCAGGGTGAAAATCGTGTAGCTGAGGATCAACGCCCAGGACGTGTTGTAAAGACCCAAGGCGCGGATCACTTCGAACAGCCCTGACAGCACCGCAACCTGGGGAAACATCGACACGCCGAGGACCATCATCAACACAGTGCCACGTCCACGGAATTTCACTCGGCCCAAGGCATAGGCAGCGGTCAGGCTGAGGAACAGCGCCAGTGTGACCACGCACAGCGCAACCACCAGCGAATTGCCAATCGCTCGCAGAAATGAGGCTTGCTGGAGGATCGCCGCGTAATTGGAAAAGTCGGGATGTTCGATCCAGTAGCTCACCTCGAACAAGGCGCTGGAGGGCTTCAGCGAGGTCACGATGGCGTAGTAGAACGGGAAAACCGCATACAGCAGCAAAACCGCGATCAGGCACCAGAACCCAAGGCGCAACAGTGCTTTTTTCAGCAGGCGCGGGCTCATGCGCGGACCTCCAGTTGACGGCGTCCGAGGTAGAGATAAAGCATGGCGATCACCGCGACCACCAGAAACAACAGCGTCGACGCCGCGCTGCCGTAACCGACGTCCTGGAACTCCACCAGGTGCTGGCGGGCATACACCGACATGCTCATGGTGCTCGACGAGTTCGAGGTCAGCACATAGATGACGTCGAATACCCGCAGGGAATCGAGGATACGGAAGATCGCCGCCACCAGCAGTGCAGGCATCAACAGTGGTAGCGTGACGCGCCAGAACACCTTCAGCGGATGAATGCCATCGACCCTGGCCGCTTCGTAGCAATCGCTCGGCAACATCTGCAAGGCAGCGAGCATCAGTAACGTGACAAAGGGCACAGTCTTCCAGACGTCAACGATGATCACCGCCCACATCGACAGGTCGGCATCTGCGGTCCAGGCCAGGGGGGCGTCAATCAGGCCGAGGCTGATCATCAGGTGATTGATGATGCCGAACTGGTCGTTAAGCATCCATGACCAGATCTTCGCCGAGACAATCGTTGGAATCGCCCACGGAATCAGAATCAACGCGCGCACCAGCGAGCGGCCGGTGAACTTGATGCTCAGCAGCAACGCCACCAACAGCCCCAGGACGACTTCCAGTCCCACCGACACCACCGTGAAATACAACGTGTTGCGCACCGCATTCCACCACTGTGGATCGACGAGGATGCCCGACCAGCCGGACCCGCTGAACAACAGATAATTGCTCACGCCGATGAAGGTTGCGCCACCGGTGTCCGCCAGGCTGGCGTCGGTCAGGCTGAACCAGAATGTGCGCAGCAGCGGCCAGGCTGCCACCAGGGCCAGGCAGACCAGCATGGGCGTCAGAAACAGCCAGGCAGCGCGCACCCGGCGACGTTGTACAGGCGTTTCCCTCGTGAGCAGAAGCTCGTCAAAGGGGACAGGGGCAGTAGAGACAGACATGGTGATTTCCTTCCTTGTGGCTTACCAGTTCTGGCGTTTGATACGCGTGAGTTCACTTTCCAGTTCGGCCAGCGCCTGATCGACGGGCAACTCGCCCGCCAGCACGCCATGCACCCGATCGAAGAACGCATTGGAGACCCGTGGATAGCGATCGGCAGTGATTGCGGCGGGGCGCATGACCCCAGCGTTGAGAATGCTGTGCAACTGAGCGTAATAAGGCATGGCCGCAAGCAACTCGGGATCTTGATACAGCGACTCGATCACCGGGTTGTAGGCGGCTGTCAGGGCACGCTGTTTTTGCTCTTGGGCACTGGTCAGGTAGCTCACCAGTTCGGCGGCAAGTTTGGGATGAGCGCTGTAACGCGATACCGCCAGGCCCCAGCCACCGAGGGTGGAGGCATGCTCGCCGGACTCGCCGCCGCGGGGCAGGGGAGCGACCCCGACCTTGTCTTTTACGGCACTGTCCTGGCTTTGCACCAGGGCCCAGACATAAGGCCAGTTACGCATGAACAGCGCATTACCCGACTGGAATACGCCACGTCCTTCTTCCTCGGTGTAATTGAGCACGCCACGCGGAGAGATGTCTCCTACCCAACTTTTCGCCAGCGTCAACGCCGCTCTTGAGGCCTGACTGTTGACCACGATGTCTCCGCGTTGATTGATCAGTCCGCCTTGCGGTTGGCTGCTGATCCACTCCAGCGCATTACACGTCAGGCCCTCGTAGGCACGTCCCTGAAAGATGTAACCCCAGAGATTGGCGTTCCCGGCGTTGCGCTCAGCCTGTTGCACATCCCTGGCGGTAGCGGTCATTTCCTCCCACGTCTGAGGAACCTGCTTTGCGTATTTCTCAAGCAAGTCTTTGCGGTAATACAGCAGCCCCGAGTCGGTGAACCACGGCATCGTCACCAGCCGTCCGTTGACCGTGGCGTTATCGACCTGTGCCTGGAAGTAGCCTTGGGTCGCGTTGGCGGGAAGCACCTCACGCAGATCCATCAGGTGTTTGGCCAGCATCCCCGGCCACACCATGTCGATTTGAATGATGTCGATGTCGGTGGACTGCGCACTGAGGATCTGCTGGTAGAACGACAACCTCTCGGTCGCCGAGTTAGGCGTGGAGACCACCTCGACGTTGTTGCCAGTCTGTTTCGACCATGTCTCGACGGCCTCCTTGCACAGCTGCAACTCCGCACCCACCGCCCCGCACGAGATCGTCAGATCGGCTGCGCTCGAGAGGGATGGAAGTGCGGCAGACAGGGTGATCAATGCAACAGGCAGGAGCGATTTCAGGTGTTTCATCGAGCGTCCTTTATTTTTGTTTTTAGAAAAGTTAACGTTAACATCGCCAAATGTAGCAGCGTATTTGCGATGAGGCACCCTTTTTTTCGTCGATTGCGACAACTCGCAACGCACGCAAAAAAACGGCCGTTTGCGTCAACCAACAATAAAAACAAAACAGGGATTTCATATGCACAAAGCAACAGGCTGGCTACTGGCAGGTGTGCTCGGCACATCCGCGGCGACCGCTCAGGCCGCGACACTGGAAGAGCGCATGGCCGCACTTGAAGCCCGTGCCAGCGCGGCGGAAAAGCGCGCAGCCACGGCCGAACAGCAGACCCAAGTACTTGCCCGGGAATTGCAGCAGATCAAACTCGCAACGCCTCCGTTGCAGCCCGCCGCGTCTAACGCAACAGCCATTTCGGCGCCTGCTCTGGACACCCGACTGGCAAAACTCGAAGCCCGTCAGCAAAGCCTGGAGGAGGAGGGCAATAGCGGACACCTCACCGATGGGTTCAGCTTCAACGGCTATGCGCGCTCCGGATTGCTGGTAGACGAGGGGCTGGGTGGCGGGCGTGGCGGCCCTTATACAACGCCGGCCGGCTCGGTGGGTGGTGCAGTCGGGCGACTCGGTAACGAAGACGACACCTACATGCGTATCGACCTGTCGAAAGAGGTCTATGCGCAAAACGGCACCCGTTCCAAATTCACGGTTTCCATCGCCGACGGTGTGGAAAGTTCCAATGACTGGACGGCGGACGAAAGCAAACTCAACGTACGCCAGGTATTCGCCACGCTCGACCATGTCGCTGCGTTCAAAGGCAATTCAGTGTTCGAGAACGCTACGCTGTGGGCAGGCAAGCGGTTCGATAGGGATAATTTCGATATCCACTGGCTGGACTCCGACGTCGTTTACCTGGCCGGCACCGGCGGTGGAATTTACGACGTGCAGATGAACAAGCATTGGCGTTCGAATTACTCCTTGATTGGGCGTAGCTACGGGGATTTCAGTCAGGGCGGTATTAACGCCGATGTGGAAAGTTACATCCTGACCTCCAACCAGTTCTTCGAGGACGGCCAGTGGCAGTGGATGTACAACGCCATCGGCGCAAAGAAAAACGATGTCGGCACCCGCACCAATAAAGCCGGTTTGACGCCTGCCGATAGCGGTTTGCACAGCATGCTGGCCAATCACCAGAAAACCTTTTTCGGCAGGGAAGGGTTCTTCAAAACGGCGCTGCTCTATGGGCAAGGTCTGGGGGCAGAGGTCAAGAACGTTGGCTCGGATGGTGAACTGATCGACGAGGCCCGCGCGTTGCGTCTGGCACTTTACGGTGAGACCCCGCTTGCCTCTGACTGGCGCATCGGGCCCAGCGTGCTGGCCGAACAGAGCAAGGATAGATACGTCAAGGGTGACGACTACCGCTGGCTGACCCTGAACGTGCGATTGGCCAACACCATCAACAGCAACTTCGAAATGGCCTACGAAATGAGCTGGCAAACCATGAACCTCGACCCTAAAGGCTATCTACAACGTAATGCGGTCGATGGTAGCTTTTGGAAAATCACTGTCGCCCCGACATTCAAGCTTGACGTTGGCGATCTCCTCACGCGTCCGGAGTTGCGAGTGTTCGCAAGCTACATGAACTGGTCTTCGGATCTGGACAGGTTCAGTACTACAGACGCCTTTGGCATGTCCGACTTCCAGGCGGGAGGGGTGTGGCAATACGGTATACAGATGGAAACCTGGTTTTAATCGTTGAACGTGTTCATGCACCATCGATGATGTGGAAGGTTTGCTACAGAACCGCGACAGCTGAAAAGCTGTCGCGGCTGCTATGCGTTTTAGCGGTTAGCGTCGTCGATCGTCACTGACGTGGACATCGGCTTCTTTCCTGCAGATTAGTGTTGTTCGGCCATCATCTCGGGATTTTTATGGCTCGTTAATACGCTCTTGTTCGAATGGTAATGAATGCCGCACGTGTATTCGATAAATGAATGATCGGTTTTTTCATGCTGGGCAATGTTGTATTTCTGAAAAGGCAACATGGCTCTGCGCACGGGTGACTGATCCAATATGTTCTTGTAGGTGGTATTTGAGTCGTCAGCAATCCAAAGGCGTCTTACTTTTCTTTTCATGGTGCCATCCACAAATTTATGGCGGGCATGCAGGACTCTCAGGTTGTCCATGACCAGAATGTCCCCCGGTTCAAGGCTGATATTGGTGATGTAGTTCTCGTTGGTGGAATAGTGGTTCTGGATGTAGTTAAAGGCAGCATTGGCCCATTCAGGAATGAAGGCGGTGCTGTCATATCTGTAGCGGATTCTTAATGTGTCGGTAGTGACCTGTTCGAATACTGCGCAATCTATAGACAGCAAATCGTCCCGGCAGTAGGCAACACTGCCGCGGGCCATCAATATCTTCAGTGTGTCAGCCTGATTGGCAAGCAGGTCATTGTAAATTTTCTGTCCATCCACCAGGAAGTTATCTCCGCCAAACTCAGGCTTGGAAATGCACTGGAGGATGACGAATTTGGGTGGGGTGACTTTTGTTGCCTGGCCATCAACATAAACCATTCCGTTTAGAAAAGATCCGTCGGTATGCGGGAAGAAATCGCTCGACAGTTCACCGTGGTAATCGTCCTTGAAAGTTTGCCAGTCTTTGTTTATCGGCTCGCCACCGCCGACCACACCATGTTCATCCGATTTCGTATGGAACTGAATCAGTCCAAACTTACCCGCCGTCTCTCTAAAAGCTTCCACAGAGTGGTCTTGAGGCTTGATCACGCAATATCCATTTTCTTTAAGAAAAAGGGCGATTCCTTTGGTGTCAAAAAAATCAAACTTTTTGCTCGTAGTCATTTCACACTCCTTGTCTTGATGGGAAAGCTTTTACATGTCACTGAAAAAAATGATCGAAGACCATTTTCAAACCAAAAAACGTCACCCCTGCTTTTAAAAGCATGGCGCCTACACGCTGCGATATACGGTCTCTGAGAAATCCACCCAAATACGATCCAAGCGTGGATGCGGTAATCATGATGATGATGAGATTTGCGTAATCCATGAACGCAAAACCGGCAATAACGAAGGCCGCCACTTTCAAGCCGTGGAGCACGCTCATTTGCATGGCGTGGGTGACGATCACTTCATTCTTATTGATGTTCATCTTCATCAGGATCGGCTGTGATATCAGACCGGTCACTGCCACGAAGAGTGAAAGGAACGTTTGAAAGAACCCCACGATTGCAAAGTTCTTAAATACAAACCCCAGACGCGAGACGATCTTTGTCCAGGTAATGGCCAGAATAAAAAGGCCAAGGATCAGTGATAGATATTGCTCGGGGAATTTCCCGATAAAAAAATAACCTATGAAGGCACCGACAAGGCAGCCAATGACATATCTAGGCAGGATTTCTATTTTTGCACTCTTGTAATCAAAGGCAAATCTGCTGCCATTGCTGACCATTTGAATCAAACCGTGAACCGGCACTACCGCAGATATGGGAATGAATTGAGGCATCACTGCAAGCAATCCAATACCACCACCAACACCAATGGCGGCAGTCATGAATGAAGTGATAAAACTGACGCCCACCAACATATACAAGTCATCAGAGATTCCGAGCATTATTAATTCCTGTCCAGTTTTTAAAGGTTAAACGTGCATCTTGATGCGGTGCTTTTTTGCAAAGTCACTTGTCCTTTGCACAAGCATCTATAAGTGTTCCGAAACAATCAGGTGTAGCAGGTTGGGCTCAGCCATTGCCTGCTTCAGACACTTGGCCATGTCGAGCTTTTACATTGGTGGATGTCGCTTGATTGTCAGGCGTATATCTTTTTCAACACGATAAGGTTTCCGCTCCTGTTAAAGGGGGCGTCGAGGCTGATGAATAAAGTCTGGTTGATGCGTGAGTAAGGGCTACGGTAGTTCGTAACCCCTTTACTCTTTATGGCGGAAAGTCAGTGCATTATCCAAATGGCTGCATCGTTGCGCTGACTAGTTTTCGGTCCGATAAACATCTCCCTCCTGAATATATTCAATCGTCCACCCAGTCACGTCCCGGCGAGTAAAGGCGGGTCATAGTGTCGATAAGACTTATTAGTCTGTGCGGGTAGTTATCGCCATTTAAATAAACCGAGAGACTGCCATGACTCACTTTCTTCGTCGGTCGCGGGGGTAGAAACATTTATATGTTTCTAGCGTCCGACACTGTCATGGCAAGTCTTCTCAGACAAAACGTGACTTACTTCTCGGGTAAGGCCCAAGCAATGATGCTGTCACCCAACTTGGTTGGAATCCGATCATGACCGCCAACCACGGCCACGACGTACTGTCGGCCTTGACTCATGTAGGTCAAGGGTGAGGCCTGATTACCTGCAGGGAGGCGTTCTTCCCACAGCAGTTCGCCACTTTCGCTGTTGTAAGCACGCATGAAACGATCGAGGGTGGCGCCGATGAACGTCACGCCGCCGGCTGTCGTCACGCCCGTTGCATCACTCGGTGTACCGATTTCAAAACGCATCCGGGAGGCGATTCCCCAAGGCCCGCTGTCATATCCGGTACCGAATGGTCGGCTCCAGACGACGTCGCGCGTGCGCAGGTCGATGCCAGCAATGAAACCCCAGGGTGGCGCAATGCAAGGCTGGTCAAGGGAGGACATCCACGGATCCTTGATGGCGCCATAAGGCAGCCCGGCCTGGACGCGGAAGCCTTGGCTGTTGCCCGGCGATTCCTGGAACGACTTGGCATTGATGGCGTCGAGTTGTTCGCGAGGAACCAGTCCCTGCATATAAGGGAGGCGCTGGTTATTGATGATCAGCAGGCCTCGCTGAAGATCGACCATCACACCTCCCCAGTTCAAGCCGCCGTGATGACCGGGGAAAATCAGGCTTTGTTGGCCTACGACCGGCGGGGTGAAGATCCCTTCATAGCGTGCCTGGCGAAATTCGAGGCGACATTGCATCTGATCGAAAGGGGTCAGGCCCCAGGCCTTGGCCTCGGTGAGTACTTCCGGGGTCTTCGATGGGCGCCCCATGGTGCTCGGCATATCCGGCGAAAGTGGCTGGGTGGCAGCGGTGTAGTCTCCGGGGGCGGTCCCCTGTGGCACAGGCGATTGCACGACATCCACCAGGGGTTCGCCGGTGGCGCGGTCAAGTACGAACAACTGGCCGGACTTGGTGGCTTGGATGATGGCCGGGCGTGAACCTGTGGCGGTTGGGAAATCAATCAGGCTGGGTTGTGGGCTCAGGTCGTAGTCCCATAGATCATGGTGAACGGTCTGGAAATGCCATTTGACCTTACCTGTCGCTGCATCCAGCGCCACCAGGGACGAGCTGAACTTGTCCTCCTGTTCCGTGCGGGTACCGCCGTAGAAATCGCCAGCTGCGTTGCCGGTGGTGACATACACCAAGCCGAGTTCATCGTCGGCGGAAAGCGGTGCCCAGGAGTTGGGCGTGCTGAGCGTGTAGGTTTCGTCGTGGCGAGCGGGGGTATTGGTGTCTGGGCGGCCCAGGTCCCAGGCCCATTTCTGTTTGCCGGTCACTGCATCGTAGGCACGAACCACCCCCGAAGGCGCCGGGCGCACATCTGAGTCAAGGACTCGGCCTCCGGTGATGACGACCCCGCGAATGACGATGGGGGCGGAAGTGATACCCGTCGAGCCTTTTCTGAAGGTGCCTAACCCGTCTTTCAAATCCGCAAAACCTGCGTTGCCGAAGCCGGGGCACGCTTGGCCAGTCAGGGCGTCTACCGCGCCGAGGCGAATATCGTTGGTGCCCCAGATGATGCGCGAGGCGCATAGGCCACTGGCATTGGGTACTTCGAAATAGGAGACGCCACGGCAGTAGGCGCCGCCATTGGCGAAGTAGTCCGGGTCAACTTTGGAGTCGAACCGCCAGTTCTCTTTTCCGGTGGTGGCATCCAAAGAAATGATGATTTGCTTTGGCGTGCAGGTATAAAGCGAGTTCCCGACCTTGATCGGAGTGGCCTCGTTCAAGTACTTGGTCTTTTCACCGGCTTGCTTCACGTCGCCATGGTGGTATTCCCAGACTTTCACCAGGCCCGGCACATTCGAAGGCGTGATTTGTGATGCGGCGGAATAATGATTGCCCAAGTTGGAACCTGCATAGGCAGTCCAGTTGGTCTCGTTGTGTGACGCGGCAATATTGCCGTCCGGAGAAGTCACCGTACTGCGGCTGAAGGGTTGTCCAGTGCGTGTTGTGGCGAGCGTCGAGTCGGCGAGGTGAACGGTAGTCGGGAAGAACAGGGGAACCAGGATTGTGCCCCCCATGATCAGCGGCAGCCCACCCATAATGATGAAGTAATGACTTCGTTTGGCATTGGCAAAGTCACGACGTACTAAAGGCCAGAACGCCAGAAACGGAATGCTCAGAACCGCCAGCCACGCCAAGCGTGGAATGAAAGCCCAGCCGTCGTATCCAGACTCCCAGATCGCCCAGGCGTAGGTGGCCAGAGAGGCTGCGCCATAAAGGTAGAGGCCGAGGGAATGTTTCAGGCCGATGAGGATGGCCGAGAGCAACAGGGTGGTACCCATCATGGCGTAATAGGGCGATCCGCCCGCCGCCACCAGGGCACCGCCTTTATAGGTCAGCGTCGCGCCAAGCAGGGCAACCAAAATGTTGTACGCCCCGAACAGAAGGTTCGAGACTCCCGCTCCTCTACCCAACGTCCCTTCGTTCATTGCAATCATCCCTGTGTGATTCGATATGGCTCCTTCCGAGCGGCGCGCATGATTGCTCATTATTGTAACGAAATACAATATCCGGCGAAAAAATTAACTATTCCGTACAGATTGGATGGTTTTTTGTATTTTGTGTTGAGGAGAGACAACCTGATAAGCTGCTTCGCGAATGGCTGGAGAGCATTCAGACGAAGCTTTGATCATTACCAGGGAGTGGGTGACGCGCTCTATAGCCCTTCATCTTTTGGCATGACGTCCTGCCGGGTCTTGAGTCGGCCTACGTCGTCCAGATGTCTCCAGAGAAATTGCGCGGCTTCTTCACGCCGGTCAGACTCGATGAGGTCGAGCAAATGGATGTGTTCCTGGCATTGCGCCATAAGACGAGTGCGATCAACGTTGGCCTTGTAGCTCATGAAGCGTCTGAGCTGATTTTGCTGGCGTATGGCATCAATGAAAAAGACATTGCCGGAGCACTGCACGATCAGTTCGTGAAACTGGGCGCCCACCTCGAACAGTTGGGCCCGGGACAAGGTTTGGATATCCCCGTCGAGCATGGCCAGTTGCTGTTGCCGGGCTTGGGCAAATGCGGCGTGATTGACCTGGTAACCGGGTTCAAGCAAAGCGGCCGGTTCGATGGCCATCCGAAAACGGTAGCTTTGGATGTGTGCCTGGGCGTTATGCACGAAGTCTTTGAGACTCCATCCTTGCCCCGGCTTGCGCTCTACCATGGCTTCGCTGGCCAGCCTGTTGAGTACCTTGAGCAACTGGCCTCGGGGTACTTCGTAACGGCGCAACAGTTGCGCTTCGAAAAACTCGGCAGGTATTTCTCCGCCAAGAATGTCGTCGACCACACGAAGGTAAAAGTCTTCGAAGGGATCGCTGGCGAGAGGGAATGCGGCCTCTTGAATCTGCCCTGCATCTTTTTTCAGGAAGTAGCCACGATTGGGTTCCTGGATGGCAAGGTCCCACTCAGCGAGCAAGGCAAAAACGCGCCGGACAGGCGAGCGCGATACCCCAAGCGCTTGCGCGAACGTCTGCTCGCGCAACGGCTCACCGGCTTTCATCGACCGGGCTCGAACCATGTCGATGACGCGTGGAGCCAACTGCAGGGCGAGGTCTTTCTTGATCACAGGCTCTCTCTCGAATGGTTAACTTCAGTCCGTTCCCGTTGGGGCAGAGGCCCCCATCGGACTGGAGTGGGAAAATACCACACGAGGAGGACGTGGGTATCTGCACAAAGAACGCTGGCGGACTAGTCGAACAACCTTGTCGAGGCACATGAGCATGAACGTTCCGCGCATTTTTCTGATCCACGCGACCGCACTGGCAATCGATCCCGTCACGGTAGCTTTTGCCCGTCAATGGCCGCAGGCACAGATCGTCAATCTGCTTGAAGACTCGTTATCCCGAGATCGAGTGGAGGAGGGGGAACTAACCTCGAGTATGAAGGCGCGCTTTCTGGCACTGTCCCATTACGCAGTACAAAGTGCCGCGGACGCCATTCTCTTCACTTGCTCGGCTTTTGGCGATGCCATAGACCTGTGCAAACCTGAATTTGCCATCCCGGTACTCAAGCCGAACGAAGCCATGATCGACCTGGCGCTCACGCAAGCATCGCGTATTGCTGTGCTGGCGACGTTCGAGCCGACCATCCCTTCGATAGTGGCCGAGTTCAAGCAAGTGGCTGAGCGTCGTGGTCGCGTGCTGGAAGTGGTGCCGTATTTTGTTCCCGGTGCGATGCAGAGGCTGAGTGAAGGCGACAAACAAGGTCACGATACCGCCATCGCAGCAATGGCCGCTCGGGTCGAGGCCTGCGATCTGATCTGTTTCGCCCAGTTTTCGATGACGAGCGCCGCCGGGCTAGCACAGGCTCGATCTGGTCTGCCCGTATTGACCACGCCCGACAGTGCAGTGCTGGAGCTGCGAAGGATGCTCCAGGCTAATGATTTCGCTTCTTCCCAGGATGGATGATTACCCAATGCTCAAGTTCAATGCTCACCTCGGCTTCCAATTCAATGAATTGCCTTTTCTGCAACGCATCGAAGCCGCCGCAGCCGCCGGTTTCCGGGCGGTGGAGTTCCCGTCGCCGTATGAATTCGACGCAAGTCTGCTTGCCGACCATTTAGCCCAATACCGTTTGCCGTTGATTCAGTTCGCCGCCCCGGCTGGCGTGACCAAAGGCATCGCCGCGTTACCGGGCATGGAAGCGGAGTTTCGCGATGGGTTGCGCCAGGCCGTCAGCTACGCAAAGGCGTTGGCGTGTTCGGACGTCCACATCATGTCGGGCGTTACAACACAGAATGACGCTGAGCGTATCTACGCGGGCAACCTGGAATATGCGGTCAAGTACTTCGAAGACCAGGGGCTGCGACCGCTTATCGAAGTGATCAGCGCGGAGGCGATGCCGGGCTATTACATGTCTGACTTCAGCAAGGCGCAACAGATTCTGGAAACCTTCCCGAGTGTCGGGCTGATTCTTGATCTTTACCATGCGCAGCTTTTGACGGGAGACGCAGCCGCTGTGCTGGCGCGGTTCTATGACAGAACCGTCCACGTGCAAATTGCCGATTGCCCAGGTCGTCACGAGCCGGGAACGGGGAGCCTCGACTTTGCAGCCTTGTTCGCGGCGCTGGAGCAGCGCGGCTACGCGGGATGGATTGGATGTGAGTACCGTCCTTCTGGAACTACCGTTGCGAGCCTGGACTGGATCAAGCAGCTAAGTGCTTAGGTTCTAGCCGAAAACCCTAGAGTCGCTGATATAGAGAAAATCGCCGTCATCAAAGGCAGAAGCCTTTGATGGCCGAGCGAAAAGAACTCATTGATATCGGCCTGACGCTGGCGAGTAGGGGGGATTTAATGCCAGATGCGGTTATTGTAAGTCGAACTATTTTGTTCGGAGATTGTGATCCGGCAGGGGTGGTGTACACCCCGCGATTTTCACATTTTGCTGTAGAGCCATTTGTACAGCACTAGACAGATAGGTAGGGGGCCGGGGCTTAGAGCTGTGATGAGTTTTAATATACTCCCGCCGGTGCGCGCGATGTCGATCGAGTTGCTGGCTCCGGTGACGTGGGATGACGAAATGATTATTAAAGTTGGCGTGGCCAGGTTGGGGGAGCACTCTTTTACTTTTTTGGTTGAGGGGTTTATAGGCAAAGGCGTGCTGGCATTTAGCGCGAATGTCACACACGTATGTGTCTCACCGGAAAGTAAAGAAGTCGTACCCATTCCAGCTCCGTTGCGAGCGCTTCTTTCATAGAAGATCAGACGGACTCAAAACGTTCGGGGGGCTGTCAAGTGGCCGGTTGTGGTCAAAATCTACCGTTCCTCACCGGGAGCTATGGGGCGATTGCAGCGTTGGTGACCGGCAGCAATCGGCCAAGAGCGCCCCTTGGACAACCTGATGGCGAAACAGTAGCTTATGCAGCGAGACAGGCAAGAAACACTCTGTAGCGGGACAACTTCCCATATCGTGTTGCACTTGAAGGATGTTAAGAAATGGGACCGAAAACCGAAGAGCTGATCTGCGTTCTTGATCAGCTTGCAGCAATGCTTGAGAGCGATGGAGATACTCACTGGAGTCTGTGGATGCGTAAGGCAAGAGCACGCTTAATGGATTCTGATTACTCCGGAATTGAGTACCTACAGCAAGCCTATGGCGGAATGGGTTCATTCAATGATCTCATTCTTGGTCAAAGCCATGACAATGGCGTCCTTTGCTGGAAGCCGGGCCATGTTGAGCTAAACGAAAGATTCGATGAGTTACGCAATAAAGCCGCGAAGCTCTCCGATTTCATAAAGCGAAATACATAAGGGTCGCGGTTATCAAACTACGTCATTCAAAGGGGTCAGGCCGGCCACCGGCGCATCTCACTTTGATCAGCTCCGTAGACTCAGTAACGGGCGATTTGGTGTTTGCCTACACGGAAGTCGGGGAGCACAGAGTGCATTACACATCACGTGTAGCAACGGGGACAGACCACGTTTTTAATTGGTTCTGTCCCCGAAGTTGCAAAGGGAATTACCCCTCAATCCACCGGCACAACATTATCCAGCGCTCGATTCACCGCCAATTCCCCCAGCATCACCACTTGCGCAATCCCCAGCGCAGTCTTGCGGTAGCCTGGGTCCAGGAGGGCGGCGAAGTTGCAGAGCATTTCGGTGGCTGAGCTGAGGGACTCGCTGGCGTTGACGAGCAGGGACTCGCTGTCGTAGTCGGCGTTGGCCAGAAACATGGGCGCGTGTTTCTGGTCGCTGCCCATGATGCGTTGGGTTGGCGTGAGGTAGTAGTCGAGGGCGCGTTCGGCGGCCTCGTGGAATTTCTTGGAGTTGGGGGATTCATACGGGGAGGCCGGATCTGTTTCCGGCGGGTTCGGCGTGATCTTGAACATGTTCTTCTTTTTCCTGTGGTGTGGCCGCCGCTCCGAGCTACTAAACAGGGGGTGGCAGCTGTACGCAGGTTAGTAGACCGGGGAAAAGAAGAAAGCCGGCGCGCCCGAGGGCGCCCTACGCACAGCCGCCATCGAGTGCAGGTACGTGAATACCTTTTGATGGACGCTTGTGCACTTTCATTTACCACGGGCTACTAAACCCGATCACTGGGAATCAGTGATGCGAACCAAGTTACCGGTGGCCCTTGAGGCGCACAAGCCGGCGGATTCTGGCGTAGTCGTAGGCAATGGCGCAAGACGTTGTAGCCTTAAGCTGGTAACGCGACGTGTCTTTTAAACAACCACGAAAAACTCCTAAACACGCCTCATCAACACGCCGCAAGGTGGAATGAGGTGGAATGGGGACAGATTTATTTATCAGACAGACCGGTCGCTTCTGGCCGAAAACGGACATCTGTGAGCGGCCACTATCGGCCAATAGCGGCCGTTCTGGAATGGCAGGAAACGACCGATAACTGCCTTCGATACGCGACTTTCGCCCGCCAGCGGCTCGATTGTAAGAATATGGCGGAGAGCTGCAAAACCGCCTACGCTTATAGAATAATTCCTCGAACGCCTTGCCCATCTGGTGGTATAGAGCCGAGAGATCTGACTTCCTTTGACCGTCCGCTTAACACCCACCCGGACCAACCCGCGCCTATCGCCAGCAACTGCCCCCTGAGTCCGGTCCACACGACCGGCAGTACGGCGCAACGGGTAAAAGCCAGACCCAGTCCCCCCACCTGCCGTTCAAAAGCGACCGATGCCGCAGCACCTCTGGAAACGGGGGCGCTGTTCACGTTCTGCCATGAGGTCAATCCGTATGTATCGGCCGAGCACGATTCCTTACCAGCAGCATCGAGGGTTCAGCCGAACCTTCACTCAGGGGCATTTGAGCCTTGGATTATTCTTTCCCATGGAGGCGTTCGACGGGGACACTCCGAGCATGCTCAACCAGGTCACACTGGCTAAACAAGCCGAGGCGCTGGGCTTCTGCGCGCTCTGGTTTCGCGACGTGCCGCTTCGCGACCCTGGCTTCGGCGATGTCGGCCAAGTCTTCGACCCCTGGGTTTACCTGGGTTATATGGCCGCCCATACCTCGGAGATTGCACTTGGCACCGCCTCCATCGCCATCCCGCTGCACCATCCCCTGCACACGGCCAAGGCGTCAGCCAGCGTCGATCAGTTGAGCACTGGTCGCTTGATTCTGGGGGTTGCTACGGGAGATCGGCCAGTGGAGTTTTCGGCGTTTGGCGTCGATCCCGAAAGGCGTGGAGAGATCTTTCGAGAACACTACGAAGTGATTCGCCGCGCCCACAGCACCAGTTTTGAGCCCATCCACTGGAGCACTGGTGAAATGCAAGGCGCAGACCTGATTCCGAAACCTACCACCCAATTCATTCCAATGCTCGTGACCGGCAACAGTCGCCAGTCACTGGATTGGATCGCGCGTGAGAGCAGCGGATGGATCAACTATCCACGCATTCCGAACATGCAGCGGCTGGTCGTGGAAGATTGGCGACTGGAGGTCACGAAACAATGTGGCTCTGTGTATAAGCCCTTTACTCAGTCGCTGTACATCGATCTCGATGAGAATCCGTCAACGCCACCCACACGTATCCATTTGGGGTTCAGACTTGGACGTTACCATCTACGATTTTTGCTGGAGTCGCTTGAGGAAATCGGCGTGGACCACGTCATTCTCAATCTCAAATACGGCAAGCGCCCTGCGGTGGAAGTTATTGAGGAATTGGGTACGCACATCGTTGCGCAGTTCGGAGTGCAGCCGCGTCAGGCAGCTCATTGAACATCGGTCACTGCTACGCCGACGAATGCTCACTTGACGAAACCATAAGGTGTCACGGCGCGGATGACCTCCGGTTCTATATCAATGATGGAGATCTTCGCGCCATGAGCGACCGGTGCTCGGCAAACAATCTACCCTACCCAGCCTAAACCCGTGATGAGCACGTTGCCTTGCAGATTCTGTGCGGCTCCACGCCGTCCATGGACACGATTTGCGCGCGTATCCTTTCACTTATACCGAGCGCGCGAGCATGGCATAAATCCTGGACACGGCACTTTAGCCATGACATTTATCTTCAATACAGGTGTTTTGATTGATCACCGCCCGGAACAGCAGCAGGACCAGGCTATCCTGATTTTCACAAAATACATCGTGGGCCTCCCAGTACTGACTGGAGCTTCCTATTGGGTTTGCTTAGCCGGGTAGCTTGGCCGCAAGGACGTCAACCTTCTCGATTGATGGCGGTTCGGCAAATAGCTCGGCAGCGTTTGCCATAAGCGCCGCCGCGACCTTGCCCGAAAGATGAGCCTGCCGGCCCGCTTCATCCGGGAATGCGTCAAAGATGCCAAAGGTGGACGGCCCCAAGCGGATTCCAAACCAGGCTGTAGTGGCTGGCTCCTACTCCACTAACGGAAGGCCGCCCAAAAGAAAGCTCTCTACATCCTTTTCTTTCCCGGGTTTTGCTTCCAGGCGAACGAACAACGCTACTTTGACCATGATGTGGCTCCTGTTGTTACGATGCGGCTGGCGCTATCAGATCGCGATAGCTAAGAGGGGCATCCGAGACTCTTAACTATGGTCGACGATACCAGGATTACAAACCCAAATAGACCAAGGGTAGCGGCGAGTAGCGCACGGGCAGTGAGAACGACGTAGTGGGCAACATGTAACCGCAAGTCAGCCACTTGCTCACTTGGTCCCACCCTCTGGTCTGATAATAATGATTCAACGATATCTGAAATTTAGAAAAACATAAGAGATCATGGTTGCTGTCAGGCCGACCAATATGTACTCGACGCGGGGTAAAAATACGACTAACCCGCCCAAAGAAAACACTATCAACGTGTTTTGCAGTATGTATTTCCTTATTCTACTCACGGCTATGAAATAGCCATATTGCTTACCTAGGAAAAACAAGGCCATGCCGGTGATCGACATAATCTGAAAATCGCGTATCGCAATGTCGTTCAGGATCGCATGCCTTATCAAATTTGCCAGAAGTGCCAGCCCCATAAAAAGAAAAAGGTGTGAGTAGATTAAGGCGTGCCCAATCATACTGCTTTGATGTTTGTTTAATAAGTAAAAACTATCAAAATAGATCCACCAGATACTGCAAATCATGATAAATCCGGTGATGGCCGCCATCACATTATAATAACCCCATTGAATGTTAGATAAGCCTCCGGAAAGGCTAATAATTGACTCCCCCAATAAGATTAGGGTGAGTAGGCCTATGCGCTCAACCAAGTGTTCCGTGTGTGCTGGCAACGGTTTTAGTTTAGTCCAGAAAAATACAGGAAACAGAATATCAAGAACAATCCCAATATAAGCAACAAGGTAACGCAAGGGCGGGTCAAAAATAACGGATGAAAGGCTAATAACTGCGCTAACTAATAGGGCGAAACCAAGCCTTGAGGAAAGTTCGCCGCGAGAATCGAGTTTACTAATGGATGAAATATACATAACACTGATGATCGCACGTATACCAAAATAGCAGGCAATAATAAGCGGGTAGTTCACTTCCAGGTCTTCCCCGATCCGTGCCGATAGCACAATGAGCAGGAGCATTATGAATAATGTTGCCAAACGGTGAAGATTGCTGTCTGTATCGAACCTGTTGGAGTAAATCGTGTGACTGGACCAGATCCACCACAACGGTACAAAAAGCAGTAAGAATGTCCATAATTGCTTATGTTCAAAGTGCCCGTCATGAACATGTCCGAGAGTGTGCGTAACCTGGCCTATCGTAACAACGAAAGTCAGGTCAAAAAACAACTCCAACCATGTGGCGTGTCGATTTTCTTCATAATACTTCAAAGATTTCATTAGTTGCCGGCTCCGTGTCCACCTCTGTATGTAAAAGGAAGCTAACGTTGGTTTTTCCTCGGCTCCGATGTGGGTGATGCCAAGCCGATTTGGCTCTCTAGCGATTTCGTCCACGCACTAACAAAAGCTCAATCATCTGACTCATCCCGATGAACTCTGGAACTCCGTCATAGCGAAGCCCGTCAATGTAAAACGCTGGGGTGCCATTCACGCCGCTGCGTACACCTCCATTGAAATCGGCTTGTATTTTGGGAATGTAAGTATCCTCTTGCATTGCAAGATCGAATTCCTCCCTGGAAAGGCCGTGTTTGAGAACGATGGCGCGATACAGCGGCAGGCCCAATCGATCCTGATTTTCGTACAATTCGTCGTGGGCCTCCCAGAAGAATCCTCGACTCCCGGCATACTCAGCGGTGACCGCTGCACCCAATGCATGGGGGTGAGCGGTGGTCAGAGGGAAGTTACGGAACACAAACAGCAAGTCATCGCGAAAATGCTGTTGCAGATTCTTGACCATCCAATAAGCTTCACCGCAATAGGGACATTCATAGTCGCCAAATTCGACCAAGGTGACCTTGGCATGCGCACTTCCCTGGCGATGGTCGTTGGCACTTACCGGGACTTTGAGAGTGGCCATCTAATCACCTGTTAATTTTTGGTTGGCGTGCTTTGTGGCGAATTCGCCAAAGCATCCAGCGCATCCAGAATACCGTCCGCACCAGGGTTGATTGCCATCGGGGAGACGTAGCTCCAGGCAACCACCCCGTCCTTGTCAATCACGAACAGCGCACGCTTACAAACCCCGAGCTGGGACTCGTACGCTCCATACCGTCGTGCCACAGCCCCTTTGGGCTCGAAATCGGCCAGCAGGCTGAAGTGAAAATTCCGATCTTTGGCAAAGGCCTGATGACACCAGGCGCTGTCAACCGAGATACCCAGTAGCGCCGCACCGTATTCTCTGAATGTGGGTAGCAACTGGTTGTACAAGGTCAGTTGGTCACCACACACCGAGGTCCAGTCAGCGGGATAAAACGCCAATATCACGGGATTTCCCTTTAGCTCACGCAGCGACAACTGTTGATCAGGGGTTGCGTGAAGAGTGAAGTCGGGCGCGACAGTGCCGGCCGGCAGCGGACCCTGAACCAGGTCGCCATTGGTTTTTTGTGCATCATCAAACTCTAAAGTATTCATTGCTTGAACCTTGATAGATGGGTGGTTGGGACGTGCTCAGTGGGATGCGACGTGCCCGGCGGGATAACTCCATCCACCATCAAGGGGTTCAAAAAAAGACAACGCTGCCTCGATCTCAGCCTGAGCCTGAGTGATTTCGGCAGCGAAACATTCACGTTCCGCATCAAGGAACACAAGAAGATCCGCCGTGTAATCGCGGAATTGGATTAGGCCAGGTTGGCAGGGGAATGGTCAGATTCGCTCTGGCTCACCAATGACTATAGTCGTTGATGACGCTTGCCGTAGTAGCTGAACGAATTTTCGGTACCTCCAGTGCCAACAACACTTACGCGCTTATCTTGCTACCATTTCAGGCGGCGTTTTAACACGATGAATTTGTCAGCTATTTCGCCACTTCAGACAAATCTACATCTGCTTTCTGGACGACAACTGCAGCCCGTTACGACAAGCAGAAATCGACCAGAGGCAGACAATGAACCGCCTTCAGGTCGACAGAATGAAGGTTGATATGGGAAATGCTCTGGGCAAACGAGTCGTTGTCATTAGTGCCGGCATCGTGGCCGCTTCGCTGGCGTATCACCTGGCTGATAAAGGCGCGAATATCACCTTGGTTGAGGCTGAAGGTAATCAAAGATGCGGCTCGTGCAGCGATGGTGCTGTACCTAACGAATAGTCGAGATCGGTCTTCGGGAAGCTGAGCGGTAGCCCTTGCGAATATTGTCACTGACCGCTTTTGGCCGAAAGCGGACTTGTGGAAACTTGCCCGTATCCGGTTTCAGAGGCTTCCCAACCTACGCTTTAACTCACCGGTCCCGGCCCCACCCACTCAACCAATCCACTCCCAATACCAAAATCAGCGAAAAATAAATCCGTGCCCATTTTGATTGCCATTTTCATTATTTCCGGAAGGCTCGATTCCTGAAACCGTCTGCATGGTGGTTTGCTCATGAGCTTGACCTACTCAACACCGTTCGTCAGCTGGATCAAAATCTGACGGAGAGATGGTTGAATATCCTACATATTGTGGTTATTTTTGTTTTTAACACAATATGTGGTGGTGGCGAAATGGATCGAGAATACATCCAAGAAGCAGCGCATTGGGTTCACGAAGGCCTTTGGGCAAACAAGGACGCTCTGTGGCCTGGCGGACAACCTCCACTATTAAGCATGCTCGATCCCGCAGTTGCGGCTTCACTGTTGGGACTGACGTATCTGGAGCTCCCGACCCTTGGTTCCACAAGATTTGCTCCACAAGGTCAGAAATTCCAAGCAGCTGGGATATTTGATCGGCGCTCCGGAAAAATCGCAGTCTCTACCGAATTCCCTTTACATGAACGCCGTTTCACAGCTGCTCATGAGATAGGCCATTTCCTACTTCATGAGCAAGAAATTATGCATAGGGACCGGCCGATAGGCGGCTATCACTCACTATCGACCAAACCTCTGATTGAGCGCGAAGCGGATTATTTCGCAGCGTGTTTCCTTATGCCCCCTAAGCTTGTGATTGCTCGGTTTGAAAGCCAGTTTGGATGCAAGGGGCAGTTTCATTTTAACGACGTCAGTTGTTTTCACCTGAACGCTAACGATCCAAATTCCCTTCTTTATGCCTCGCAAAATTCACTCGACCGAGAAATAGCTTTGGCTCGCTGTACCAGATTCAACGGCATGGCAATCAATTCTTTGGCTCAGCAATTCAGGGTATCTGACAGTGCCATGGCGGTTCGAATCAAGGAATTGAATTTGGTGCGCTGGCCATAGAATTAAGAAACCAACCTTGTTAGGAGGGCAAAGGGGAAATTTACTTTATGAGAAGTTGATAAGTGCAAAAACCACAATCAATATCAACGTTAAGGAGAAAGCTTATGGCGCTTAAACCAGGCCCAAAACCAATCGCTAAATCAACCGGTGAAGTTGACAAGCGTCGTCGTGATAATAAAGACACGCAAGGAAACAATCCCGACTTGAAACCTAGCAAATCTTCAAAAAAATAAGTTGTCGCTGGCAGAAGCTACTGTAATGGTAGCTTTTGTCATTAAAAAAGGAGACTGATTTATTTCTCAGAAAAAATTAGTCCCCAGTCTCAAGAGAAGATAAGTTCCAACCAGAACAGGGGGGCGTCTAGGTTTTTGGACATAATCAGGGTCGTATAACCGGACCCAAGGGTTCGTGTATTCAGTAATTCGGGCTCATGAAATCGCATCTCACGTTCAAGAGTTTGTCGAATCGAGCACGGTGGGTTTTGTACCCAACGCTAGTGCTTGCCTAGCTCAACTTTTTCACCTTCGTAGCGGTCAGCCAGTATCTTTGGGGGCGATGCGCTCAACGGATATATTCAGGCGGGAAAATATTTTGTGTGTGCTCATGGAAGCTGCGTCCACGTATCGCCAGAAATTTGGCAATACAGCTACTGGCATGCAGTGACCGCAATGGGAGGCATCCTGTTTTCGATTGCGGAGGTCGCTCTCTTCGTTAACACAGGTGACATCACAATTGACTGGAATGCGCCCTAATCATTCATCCAGTTGGACGGCTTACCATCCGCTTAATTCTAGCGTTGAACGTCTGTTTCTGGCCGATTGCCGTCATCCACGAGCATCGATTTTCGAGCAACCTATAAGTTGCTCTTGATCAAAAAGTAATCGCAGGGCTTTTTGCTTACCTGCTACAGCGCGCACTGGCGCTTGGTATCTTCGTTAGCGATACCTCTCAACGACGCACGCGATTGGCGGATCAGTAGCCATCTCGATAAGGTCATGCTTCGTTTTTGATCATGCCCGTGACTCGGAGCAGACACGCCGCCACCAGCGCCAACGGAACCCCCATGCGATATCGACGCCTCGACCTTAATCTGTTGGTGGCGCTCGACGCTTTGCTGAGCGAGTGCAGTGTCAGCAGGGCGGCCGAGCGTCTGTGCCTCGGGCAGTCAGCTGCCAGCTCGGCACTGGGCCGCTTGCGTGAGCATTTCAATGACCCGTTACTGGTGCAAGTGGGGCGCCGCCTGGAACCCACAGCGCTGGGTCTGGAGTTGCTGCCAAAAGTGCGTGCTGCGTTGGCACTGACACGGGAGGTCGTCGACGCGCCGCTGAATTTTGACCCGGCAAACTGCGAGCGGCACATTACCCTCGTAGCCTCCGATTACGTCGCCGACGTGCTGCTTCCGGCGGTCAGCCATGCATTGGCGCGTACCGCTCCGGGTATTCGCTTGAGCTTGCGTGACATGCCTGTTCCGCGCGACGGCGACGTCGTCAGCGAAGCGCTGGATTATCGGCGCAGTGATTGTGTGGTCGTGCCGCAACGACGGCTGAATCCGGCCTATCCCCATGTGCCGCTCATGACCGACCAGCTCTGTTGTATCGTCTGTGCCCGGCAACCACAGTTCGCTGAGCAACTGAGCGTGGCCGACTATTGCGGCGCGGCGCACGTGGTGCGCGAGTTTGCCAACGGGCAAAACCTGGCAATGGATGCCGTGCACCTGCATGAACTCGGCATTGAGCGGCGAGTGGCGGTGACCGTTGAAAGCTTTGTGCTGATGCCGCAATTCATTGTCGGCACCGCACGCATTGCCACGGTGTTTCAACGACAGGCGCAGCGCTTCGCCCAGCGTTATCCGTTGCGCATTCACCCGGCACCGCTGGCGTTTCCCGAGGCCGTGCAAGTCTTGCAATGGCATCCCTATCAAGAACATGACCCGGCCATGCAATGGTTTCGCGGCCTGCTCCTGGAACAGGCCGCATTGCTCGATCAGCCCTCTGGTTGATCGCCGCTGTCGGCGATTAATCCTGCCTTGGCGATTGCCAGTAACGCGCAGCGTTCGTCATTGTCCGAGGTATCGCCGCTGATGCCGATGGCCCCAAGAATCATGCCCTCGGCATTTCGAATCAGCACGCCGCCCGCTACCGGAATAACTTCGCCGCCGGTCAAACTGTTGATCGCGTCGAAAAACGCCGGCATGGCCTGCGCGCGTCGCGCCAGTTCACGTCCGCCAAAACCCATGCCCAGGCAACCGCGTGCCTTGCCGATGGCGATTTGCGGGCGCAGGAAGCTGGCGTGTTCGTCGCGCAAAACCGCCAACGGATGGGCTGCGGCATCCAGTACGGCGACGCCCAGAGGCTTGATTCGGGTTTCACGAGCGATGCGGATGGCGTCGCTTGCTATGTTCGTGGCAGTCAGCAGGTCAAGTCGTTGCATGCCCTCTGTCCTCATACCGCCCACTTACCCAATTGGGCAACGCGGTCGCGGGTGTAAAGATCCGTCCATTTCAGCGAGTTGAAATCGGACACTTGCTTGGGGTTGTAAGGGCTGCGATCCATCCGTACCGATTGACCAGCCTTGTAAACGGCCTTCAGGCGCGAACGATCCTGAAGGAGGCGGATGTCATCCAGCGGCGAGCCGTCGAGCAAGAGAAAGTCTGCCCACTTGCAGCGTGCCGAGGGTTTCACCGCGCGGCATGCAGCGCGCGCCGACAGCGGTCGCGGCGTATAACGCTTCGGCCGGGGTGAATCCCAGGCGCGTGACCAACAGCTCCAGTTCGCGCGCATGCCATTCGCCATAGGGCGTCACCGCAAAACCGCTGTCACTGCCGCAGGCAAAAGGTACGCCGGCCGCCTTGGCGCGCTTGAGTACCGCCGAACCGACTTCCAGTGTGCGCGCACAATAACCGGCATAACCGGTGCTGATCGCCGGATCGTGTGGCTGACAGAAATCCACGGTGTTCTGCGGGAAAGTCATGGTCGGGGCAAGGATGCTGCCGGCCTCAAGCAACGCTTCGATGCACGCGTCGTCCATGTAAAAGGCATGGAAAACCAGATCAACGCCTGCACGCGCCGCGTACATCACGGCTTCGCGACCGTAGGCATGCGTGGCGACCTTGCAGCCCAGACGGTGCGCTTCCTCAACCATTTCGAAGGTTTCGTCGGCGGTAAAGGCCGCGATGATTTCGCCATTGGGACGACGGTGCGTGCCGTCCATGGCGATCTTGATCAGGTCGACGCCGTCCTTGGCCTGTTTGCGAATTTCGGCAAGCGCATCGCTGCGGCTGGTGACCAACTGCGCCGTGAAGTATTCAGGAGCGCCCACCCGGCTCGGGAACCAGTCGTTCAGACTCTGGCGATTGGTGATGACGCGGCTGCTGGCCGCGATCCTCGGACCTTCGAATAAACCGGCGGTGACGGCATTGCGCACGGCGATGCTGAGTTGGCCGCTGTCGCCGGGGCAGACCATGCTGGTGACGCCGGCAGCCAGCACGTGTTGCGCGAAGAACATCCCGCGCAATGCGCGAAATTCGTCGCTGGTCCATAGGTCTATGTCTTCTTCGCTCTGCGCGTTACCGAAGGCCAGATGGGTGTGCACATCCACCAACCCCGGCATCACGAAATTATCGCCAGCGTCTAACTGTGTATCACTCGGACGGGGAGCAGGTGCCAGCGCGGTCGGGCCCACGTAGGTGAGCAAGCCGTTTTCGGCGATCAGTGTTTGTTGTTGGCGGGTCCCAAGCCCAGTGCCGTCGAACAGGGTCTGGCATTTCAAATGCAGGGCAGTCATGGTGTCTTCGCTTTGTGATTATTCTGCAGATGAGGCTAAAGAGCAGGCGAGGGGGCCACCAGCAGTTTGCATCGATGGCTGCGCATTGATCGCGTCAATAGCTGCGCCGGGCTAAAGCCACCAACGAAAACGCCGGACAATCGTGAGATTGTCCGGCGTTTGTTTGTGCGTATTTTTCAGTGATCAGGCAGTGCGACCGCCCAGGGTTTCGGCAACCCAGTCGGCAATGTATTGCCCTGCATTGATGCTGTTGTCGAAGCTCGAATGCTGCACACCACCTTCACGTTCGGTGAAGATTTTCAGTTCACATTTTGGGCTGTTGACCAGTTGTTCATAGGTGCGATGCGCCCACTTCAACGGAATCTGTGAATCCTGCTCACCATGGGTCACGAGGAACGGCACCTTGATCCGGTCAAGCACACCATCGAGGTGGACGTTTTCGGCGATGGTCATGAACTCTTCGACGTCCTTGGCGCCCCACACCCAGCAGACATGCGCCCAATAGTGCGGCACCGGGAAGCTGCCTTCTTTTTCCAGTCGACGTTTTTGCACATCGCGCCAGTCGTGGTTCGCGCCCCAGACAACGCCGCAGGCGAAGCGTGGTTCGAATGCGACCGCGCGCGGGCAGTAATAACCGCCCAACGAGACACCTTCGAGCCCAATGCGGGTGGCATCGACGTCGCTTCGGGTTTCCAGCCAATCCACCACGCGACTGGCCCAGTGTTCACTGTCGAATCGCGCGGTCAGGCCGTGCAAGCGCAACGCTTCGCCGGTGCCGGGCTGGTCGATGATCAGCGAAGAGATGCCGCGTTTCGCCAGCCACGCTGGCAGGCCCACGCGGTATTTCATTTCTTTGGTCGAGTCCAGACCGTTGACCTGCACCAGTATCGGCGCCGGCCCTTCGACGCCTTCGGCGCGCACGAGCAAGCCGGAAAGATGTTTGCCCTCGTAAGGGATTTCCACCCGTTCACAGTTTTCACGCGACAGTTCGACGCCGCGCTTGAAGGTTTGCAGGAAGCGTTGATAGAGCTCGGTACGGCCCGGCGCACCGTGGGCTTGCAGGCGCTCGCAGGTCAGATAATAGGTGGCGGCGCGGTTGTATTTTTCACCAGCCGAGAGCATCCGGCCATTGCCTTCGTCTTCTTCGGCCAGACCGCAAAGCTTGTCTGCCATTTTCGCCCAGGTTTCGCGAAAGGCTCGAGTGCCGGCCGCGTCAGGCTGCTTGGCGGCCTCTTGCAGCGGGGCGCACATCACTTCGATTTCACCCATGCGGGCGCCCATTTCGATGGCCAGGTCGACAGAGAGATTCCAAACGTAGTTGGTCGGGAAATAGCGAAACATGATTATTGTTGTCCTTATGGTTGCCTTGGCATTCCCAAGGCACGTTAAGGATCACCCGGCTAATTGGCCAATCGTGACGGCAGATACGAGGTATCGCGAGATACGATGGGCACGTGTTGCAGATGCTGGATGGATTCGCTGATGCGTTCGCGCAGCCAGCGATGCATCGGGTCGCCGTCGACGCTGCGGTGCCACAACATGTACTCGCGCATGACCGGAATTTTCACCGGCGGCGGCAGGATGCGCAGCGGCAGATAGTGCGCGTAGAGGTTTGCCAGGCGCTGGTGCATCGTGGCGATGCGCTGCGTGCCGACAATCAGTTGCGGCAAGGTATTGAAGTCGCTGGTGATCACTTCAATGCGCCGATTGAAGCCGTATTGATTCATGAACCATTCTTCGATGCTCATGTGCCGGGTACGGCCGAAGCCTACCGAAACATGGCCCATCTCCATGTACTGCTCAAGGGTCAGGGTGTCGCCGACTTGCGTATTGCCTTGCCACACCACGCACACGTGTTCTTCTTCGAACAGCAGGCGCGAAGGGTGGCCTTCAATGATGTAGCGCTCGGGCACGATCATCAGGTCGACTTCACCGCGCACCAGTAATTCGCCGGAATTGTCGCTGGGGACAAGCATTTCGAACGTGATGTTGGGCGCTTGCTGATGAATGTTCTGGATCACCTGGGCGAACAGCACGCTGATCAGATAGTCCGAGGTCACCAAGCGAAAATGACGCTTGCTGGTGGCCGGGTCGAACACCGGTTTGGCGGTGATTGAGGACTGGATCGTCAGCAGGACTTCACGCACCGGTTTGACCAGTTCCGTGGCATAGGGCGTGGGCTGCATTTTGCGCCCCACCTGGACCAGCAGCTCATCCTCAAAGTAGGTACGCAAGCGAGCGAGCACGCCGCTGGTGGCGGATTGGGTCATGTGCAGGCGTTCAGCAGCGCGGGTGATGTTCTGCTCTTCGAGCAATACATCGAGCGCGACCAGCAGGTTCAGATCCAGATGGTTGAAACGCATGGGCAGGTCCGTTTTTGTATTTATTTTCGCAATACATTCGAACGAATCCATCGACACGTCAACCTTCGTCGCAGGTATCGCGTTTGCCGATAGGTCGCATCCCGACTCGCGATTAGTCAGCTGCCAGCCCTTGCGCCAATCTTCGCCGCAGTCGGCCCTGCTGCCGACACCACCACCGGTTTCCAGTCAGGCCCGGCGCGCTGCAAGGCGTCCATGGCGACAGTCTCCGGATCATAATTTCAATGGAGTGGTAAGCCATGAACATCATTGGCCTTGATGCCCTGATTTTTGGCGTCGATGACATTCAAGCCTGCACCGATTGCCTGCGCGACTACGGCCTTGCGCCGGTCGGCGTAGACAGCGAAGGAGGGCGTTTCGAAGCGCTAGACGGCACCGCCGTGATTATCCGTCGAGCCGACGATCCTGATTTGCCGGCGGCGATCGGTCCGGCGCCGTCCATTCGAGAGACGGTCTACGGGGTCGGAGCGATCAGCGATCTGGATGCTATCGAAGATGAGCTGGCCCGTGATCGTATTGTCCGTCGTGATCAACACGGGGTGCTGCACAGCGTTGACGACATGGGTTTCGCGATCGCTTTTCAGGTCAGCGTACGCAAGCCTTACAGCGCACCGAATGACCTGACCAACGCCGCCGGCCATGCGCCACAGCGGCCACTTAACCAGCCGGGCATTACCCTCGATATGGGCGCTGTTCCGCGCACTTTGTCGCACGTGGTGTATTTCGTACCCGATGCGGCAAAAGCTGAAGCCTTTTACGCCGAGCGTCTGGGCTTTCGCACCACCGACACCTTCATTGGCGCCGGGCCGTTCATGCGCCCGGCCGGCTCTGACGATCACCATTGCCTGTTCATGATCCAGACCCCGCCGCATATGAAAGGCTGCGAACACTTCACCTTCCACATGGGCAGTGGCACCGAAGTGCTGCTGGCCGGGACGCGTTTCGAGCAAAAAGGCTGGACCAGTTTCTGGGGGCCGGGCCGTCACGTGTTTGGCTCCAACTGGTTCTGGTATTTCAACAGTCCGTTGGGCTGCCACATCGAATACGACGCCGACATGGACAAGCACGATGACGCCTGGGAGGCCCGTCGCGCTCCGCTGTCGGCGGATAACTCGCAGTTGTTCCTGTTCAGCGCCAAAGAAAAATGGGCCCCGGGCGGACCGCCGCCGAAAGTCGGTTGAAGGCGGCGCTGATCATGAGCGGTATTGCGCAGCCACTGTGTCGGCTGGACGAACTGGAGGAGGGCCGGGCGCGCGGATTCGATCCGTTGGCGCAGGGTCGCGACAGTGTGTTTGCCCTGCGGCACCGTAATCAGGTGCGGGTCTATCGCAACCGTTGTCCGCATCTGGACGTGCGCCTGGAGTATCGCAAGGACCGTTTCTTGTCTGCCGATGGCCAGTTGATCGTCTGCTACGCCCACGGTGCGCAATTTCTGCCGGCGACGGGCGAGTGCATTTACGGCCCGTGCCTGGGCCAGACGCTGGAGGCGCTGCCGAGCTGCGAGAGGGATGGCTGGCTGCTGGTGCAAATGCCTGAAGGGTTGCCGCTGCCGGGATAAATCGAGGTATCGCGTACGGCGATACATCGCATCCCTACTCGCGATTAGTCAAATCCCTGCTTTGCCGGGAAGCTTCACCCAACGATGCCGTGCCCGACGCAGCATCGATCACAAGAATAAAAAGAGAGAACACCATGAGTGCAGTGAACAACGTTCTGATCGTGGGCGGTGGTATCGGCGGCTTGTGTGCAGCCATCGCCTTGCGGCGTAAAGGTATCGAGGTCGACCTGATCGAGCTCAAGTCCGAATGGACAGTCTACGGCGTCGGGATTATTCAACAGAGCAACGTCGTCCGTGAAATGGCCAAGCTTGGCGTACTCGACGGCTATCTCGATGCCGCTTATGCCTTCGAAGACGTGGCTATCTACGGCCCGGGCGGGCAGCAACTGGCGCGCATTCCGGGACAGCGACTCGCCGGCCCGCAGTACCCCGCCAATGTCGGCATTTCTCGCTTGGCGCTGCACAAAGTCCTCAGCGAAACCGCCCTGCAACTCGGCGCCAATGTGCGTTTGGGCTTGAGTGTGGAAACGCTGGACGACAACGGCACAGAGGTCGACGTGTTGTTTACCGACGGCAATCGCGGCCACTACGACCTGGTGGTCGGCGCCGATGGTCTGTTCTCGAAAGTGCGCAGCCTGGTCTTTGGTGATGCCTACACCCCGCGTTTCACTGGCCAATCGGTGTGGCGCTATAACTTTCCCCGCGCGCCACAAATCGATCATCTGGCCAACTATCAAAGCGCTGACGGCAACGCCGGGCTGGTGCCGCTGGCCGGCAACTTGATGTACCTGTTTCTGACCTCCCACGAACCGTCCAATCCGTGGATGGATCCTGCCGATCTGGCTGCGCAGATGCGCCAGCGCCTGCAAGGCTTTACCGGTCTGATCGGCGAACTGCGCGAGCACATCACTGATAACAGCCAAGTCGTCTACAAGCCGATGGAAGTGGTGTTTGTCGATGAACCGTGGCATCGCGGACGCGTCCTGCTGATTGGCGATGCGGCCCACGGCACCACGCCGCATCTGGGTCAAGGTGCAGGCATGGCCATCGAAGACGCGATTGTGCTCAGCGAAGAACTGACTCGCGAGCCGTCCACCTCCACCAGCGTCGAACAGCAGCTGCAGCGCTTCATGGCGCGGCGCTTCGAACGTTGCAAGTACATCAGCGAAAGCTCGGTGCTGGCCGGCGACAAGGAAATGCAACACGACCGGGCCTTCGATCGCATTGGCCTGGTCAAGCAAATGCTCGCGCGCACTGCCGAGCCAATCTAAGCCCCACCTGCGACTCATCCACAGCAGTTACCACTATAAAAACAAGAGGTTAACGCGATGGTTAGTTCTACGACTGCGGCGCTCGCGCGTCGCCCGGTCTGCTCCTCTGCACCCTTCGGTTTGAGCGTTGCTGCGCTGCTGGTGCTGTGCAGCCAGGCCGCTCACGCTTTCGACATCGAGACCGGCAACCCGGATTTCAAGTTGCGCTGGGACAATACGGTCAAGTACAGCGCTGCCTGGCGCACGCAGAATCCCAGCAGCAAGTTGACCGAGGGTCAGGTTGCACTCAATCAGGACGATGGCGATCGTGCGTTCAAGAAAGGCCTGATCTCCAATCGCACCGATATCCTCTCGGAGCTGGATATGTCCTTTCAGGATTTCGGCGCACGTTTGAGTGGCGCAGCGTGGTACGACAGCGAGTACCAGGGCAACAACGACAATAACGATCCGTCCCGCGCCAACGCGCGTTCCGTGGGCTACGACGAGTTCACCGATGACACCCGTCATTTGCACGGTGGTGACGGCGAAATCCTCGACGCGTTCGTCTACTGGAACGGTGAACTGGCCGACCGCGCAACGTCGGTGCGCGCCGGCCGTCACGGCCTGATCTGGGGTGAGAGCCTGTTCTTCGGCGCCAACGGCATTGCCGGTGGCATGGCCCCGGTTGACGTGGTCAAGGCCCAGTCGGTGCCTAATACGCAGTTCAAGGAAATCACCCGTCCGGTCAATCAATTGTCTGGCACGTTCCAACTGACTGACGACGTATCGCTCGGGGCGTACTACCAACTCGAGTGGGAAGAAACACGTCTGCCCGCCGCTGGCAGTTACTTCTCCACCAGCGACACCATTGGCGAAGGCAATGAGCGCTTGATCGTCGGTGCGCCGTTTCCGGCCTTCCTCGGCGGCAACCCGGCCAGTCCCACCGCGTTTTTCCACGGTAATGATAAGGAAGCGCGCAGTTCGGGGCAGGGCGGTCTGCAACTGAAATACAGCGCTGAGACCGTCGAGTACGGCCTCTACGCCATCCAGTATCACGACAAGACGCCGAAGCTGTATCTGAAACCGTCGACGGCCGCGCCGAACTTCAGCACCGGACAGATCGGCGAGTACTACTGGGTTTACCCCGAAGATATTCGAGCGCTGGGCGCGAGTTTTTCCACCACCGTGGACGAGTACAGCTTCGCCGGTGAAGCGTCGATGCGCTGGAACATGCCGCTGGTCTCAAACGGTCAGACCGTGCTGCCCGGCGTCATTGCCGACAACGATGATGACGCGCTCTACGCCGTCGGCCGCACCGCTCACGTCAACCTGAACGTGTTGGCGTCCTTTGGCCCGAACTTCATCGCCCGCGAGTCCGGACTGGTCGGCGAAGTGGCGTGGAACCGCTTGCTCAGCGTCACCAAAAATCGCGCCGCGCTGGACCCGAACGCCACCGATGACGGCCTCGGTTTCAAAGTCGTCTACACGCCGACCTACCGCCAGTTCTTCTCCGGCATCGATATCAGCATTCCGGTCGGCGTCAGTTACTTCCCGCTGGGCAAATCTGCGGTGGTCAGCTCGTTTGGCCCGGACAAGGGTGGCGACATCAACATCGGCATCACCGCCACTTACCTCGATCGCGTCACGGCCGGCCTGACCTACACGCATTACTACGGCGCCGAGGACACCAATCTCAACGACCTCAGCCAGTTCAATTACAAGCAATCGCTGAAGGATCGGGATTACCTCGCCTTCTCCGTCAAGACCACGTTTTAAGAGGACTTGCGCATGACTTCTCATCACCACAATCGTGTCCCGCGCCTTACGGCCCTGTGCTTTGCCTTGCTCGGAACGCTGACCGTCCTGAGCCAGGTTGCGACTGCGGCCACCGCAGAAGAGGCGGCCAAACTGTCGAGCAGTCTCACGCCAATGGGTGCCGAGCGCGCAGGCAATGCCGACGGCAGCATTCCAGCCTGGCAGGGCGGTTACACCAAAGTTGACCCGGCGTATAAACCGGGCGGTAAGCGCAGCGATCCGTTTGCGGCTGACAAACCGCTGTTCAGCATCACCTCGAAGAATCTGGCGCAATACGCCGGCAAGCTCAGCGATGGCACCAAGGAGATGTTCAAACGCTTTCCCGACACCTATCGCATTGATGTCTATCCGACCCGTCGCACGGCCGCCGCGCCGCAATGGGTGTATGACAACACCCTGAAAAATGCCACCCGCGCCAAACTGGTCGACAGCAGCGCTGGACCGGTGCCCGAAGGTGCGTTTGGCGGTATTCCATTCCCGATTCCGCATAACGGCGCGGAAGCCATGTGGAACCACATCCTGAATTGGCGCGGCACTTCACTGGCCATGCACTTTCGCCATTACCTGATGACTGCAGACGGCAAACAGGTGATGACCACCGACGGCCAGGCGATTCAGGACATGCCGTATTACTACCAGGACGGCACGCCGGAAAGTTTCGCCGGTGATTACTGGTTGTTCCGCCTGCTTAACGTCGGCCCGCCGTTGCGTGCGGGTGAGCAAATCATGGGGCGCACCAATATCAACGGCGACAAGTCCCAGGCTCACGTCTATCTGACCGGCCAGCGCCGCGTGCGCAAGTTGCCGAATGCCTGCTGCGACACACCGACGCCGGCAACCGCCGGGGTGATGTCGTTCGATGAGTTGAGCGTGTTCCAGGGGCGCATCGATCGCTTCGACTGGAAACTGGTCGGCAAGCAGGAAATGTATATCCCCTACAACACCAACAAAGTCCTGACGGCAGGCAAACCGGAAGACCTGTTTCTGGCCCATCACATGAATCCTGATTACGTGCGCTGGGAATTGCATCGCGTGTGGGTGGTGGACGCCGAACTCGCACCGGGCAAGCGTCACCAACTGCCGAAGGGCCGTTACTACCTCGACGAAGATACCTGGCAAGCGATGCTCGGCGATCGCTGGGACGCCAACGGCCAACTCGCCAAAACCTTGTGGTCGCTGCCAGCAGTGCTGCCGGATCTGCCAGCGCAAGCGCAGCTGTCTTCGGGTTTCTACGACCTGACCTCCGGCGCCTGGTTTATCCAGAACGTCTACACCGGTCTGCCTGAGCAATACGGCGTGGTCGATCGCTACAAGGCATCTGAATTCTCGCCGGCGGCGATGGCGGGTGCCGGGGTTCGTTGAATCGGGCCGGATCGCGACAGGTGTGGCGATCCGGTTTCACAGGTGGTTTCGAGGTCGGTATGAACAGAATCTGTCAGGTGCTCGGGCGGTTGTTGGCGCTGCTGGCGCTGCCTTGCGTATTACCCGTAAGCCAGGCTCAGGCTGCTGCCGTTGGGGATGTATTGCACACGCCGGCGATGCGCGCGCCGCAGGCCCGGCAAGCGGTCTTGCTTGATCTGGCTCGGGCTGGTGCGCGGTTGGTGGCGGTCGGCGAACGCGGCATCGTCTTGCTCTCCGATGACAACGGTATCAATTGGCGGCAGGCGCAGGTGCCGGTCTCCGTCAGCCTTACGGCGGTGCAGTTTGTCGATGCCAACACGGGCTGGGCGGTCGGCCATGCCGGTGCGGTGCTGGTCTCCCACGACGCTGGCGAAAACTGGGTTTTGCAGCTGGACGGCAACCGCGCTGCGCAACTGGAGTTGCACGCCGCACGCGAGCAACTGCCGACAGCCACTGACCCCGATGCAGCGGCGGCACGCGTGCAAACCGCCGAACGGATGGTCAGCGAAGGCGCGGACAAACCGTTTCTGAGCCTCAAGTTCACCGATGCGCGTCACGGCCTGATCGTCGGTGCCTACGGCCTCGCCTTTACCACCGAGGACGGCGGGGTGAGCTGGCAGTCGCTGATGGGCCATATCGACAATCCGATGGGGGCGCATCTGTATGCCATCGCGCAACAAGGCGAGCGTTGGTTCATCGCCGGCGAGCAAGGTTATGTGGCCCGTTCCGAGGACGGTGGACAATCCTTCGTCGCGCTCGACAGCCCGTACAGCGGCAGCTTCTTCGCCCTGCAAGTGCGCGATGACGGCACGCTGCTGGCGGCAGGACTGAAAGGCAACGCGTTCATTTCCACCGACGACGGCAACAGCTTCGTGCCCGCGCCCGTACCGATGCCCGTGTCCTTCAGTGAAGCGATTTGCACCGCTGACGGCCAGCTGTTGTTGGTCAATCAGGCGGGCGCAATGTTTCGCACCACGGGCGACGCACCCACCCTGCAGCCTTTCGGCAAACCGCTGGGCAAACCGATTTCCAGTGTCGTGCAGGCCGCCGATGGCAGCCTGGTGCTGGCCGGTTTCACCGGGGTGACGCGCCTGGCGTCGCCCACTGCTACAGCTTCGGAGTGAGGTTATGAAACCATTCGACAACGCCACGGCCAGCCTGGCGAGTTTCGACCCGCGCTCCGGCTCGGTCGTGGAACGCACTTTGTTCAATCACCGGTTGTGGGTGTTGCTGGTGTGCCTGGTGACCACGCTTTTCTTGGGCTATCAGGCCACGCGCGTCGAGCTGAACGCCAGTTTTGAAAAGATGATTCCCACGCAACAACCTTACATCGCCAATTATCTGCAACATCAACAGCAGCTCAGCGGTCTGGGCAACTCCTTGCGCATCGTCGTCGCCAATCGCCAGGGCGATATCTACGACGCTGATTATCTGAAAACCTTGCAGGCCTTGAGCGACAAGCTTTACCTGCTACCCGGCGTCGATCGTGCCTACATGAAGTCGCTGTGGACGCCCGCAACACGTTGGGTCGCTGTGACTGAAGACGGACTGGATGGCGGCCCGGTGATTCCGGATGACTACGCTGGCACACCGGCCAGTCTCGAGGCCTTGCGCCGCAACGTGCAGCGCTCCAACGAACTCGGCCAACTGGTAGCGTTCGATCAAACCTCGAGCATCATTTACGTGCCGTTGCTGGCAACGACTGCCGACGGCCAGGCGCTGAATTACTCGGTGCTGTCCGAGCAACTGGAGGCGTTGCGCAGCGAGTACCAGAACGACAGGATCGACATTCACATCACCGGGTTCGCGAAAAAGGTCGGCGACCTGATTGCCGGGCTCAAGCAGATCCTGTTGTTCTTCGCCGTCGCAATCCTGATCACCACCGCCGTGCTGTTCTGGTACACACGCTGCCTGCGCAGCACGGTGCTGGTGGTGTTCTGCTCGCTGGTGGCGGTGGTCTGGCAACTGGGCCTGTTGCCGTTGCTCGACTATCAACTGGATCCGTATTCGGTGCTGGTGCCGTTTCTGGTGTTCGCCATCGGCATGAGCCACGGCGCGCAGAAAATGAACGGCATCATGCAGGACATCGGTCGCGGCATGCACCGGGTGGTGGCCGCGCGCTTCACCTTTCGACGGTTGTTTCTGGCCGGGCTGACGGCATTGCTCTGCGATGCGGTGGGTTTCGCCGTGCTGATGCTGATCAAGATCCAGGTGATTCAGGATCTGGCCGTGATCGCCAGCATCGGCGTGGCGGTGCTGATTTTCACCAACCTGATTCTGCTGCCGGTGTTGCTGTCCTATGTCGGCGTAACGCCGCGCGCGGCGCAATTGAGCCTCAAGAGCGAGCAGAACGATCAGGCCGGCGCGCGGCGTCATGGCTTCTGGCGTTTTCTCGATCTGTTTACCCGACGCCGCTGGGCCAGCCTGTGCATTGCCATCAGCCTGGCGTTGGCGGCATTGGGTTTTGTGGTCAGCCTGCAATTGAAGATCGGTGATCTGGATGCCGGCGCACCGGAGCTGCGTGCCGACTCACGCTACAACCAGGACGATGCTTTTCTGACCCGGCATTACGGCGCCAGCAGTGATTTGTTCGCCGTGATGGTCAAGACCCCGGCCGGGCAGTGTGCGCGTTACGACATCCTCGCGAAGGTCGATGCACTGGACTGGCAACTGCGTGCTCTGCCAGGGGTGGATTCAACCAACTCGCTGGCCTTGCTCAACCGGCGCATGCTGGTTGGCCTGAGCGAAGGCAGCGCCAAGTGGTACGAGCTGCAGAACAATCAGGCGATGCTCAACATGATCACCGCCAGCGCACCGCGTGGTTTGTACAACGAAGATTGCAGTTTGTTGACGCTGTACGCCTACCTCACTGACCACAAGGCTGAAACGCTGACGCGTCTGGTCGAGCACGTTGAGCAATTCGCCGCTGCCAATAACGATAAGGATGTGCAGTTCCTGCTGGCAGCGGGCAATGCCGGCATCGAAGCGGCGACCAATATCGTGGTCAAGCAAGCCAATCGCGAGATGCTGTTCTGGGTCTACGGGGCGGTGATCGTCCTGTGCCTGATCACCTTCCGCTCGTGGCGCGCCACGCTGTGCGCGGTGATTCCGCTGATGGTCACCTCGATCCTCTGCGAAGCGTTGATGGTCTGGCTGAACATCGGCGTCAAGGTCGCGACGTTGCCGGTCATCGCGTTGGGGGTCGGCATTGGCGTCGACTATGCCTTGTACGTGATGAGCATTTTGCTCGGCCATCTGCGCCAGGGCGCGAGCCTGTCAGAAGCCTATTACCGTGCATTGGTGTCCACCGGCAAAGTGGTGATGCTCACTGGCATCACGCTCGCCATTGGCGTGGCCACGTGGATCTTCTCTCCGATCAAATTCCAGGCTGACATGGGCGTGCTACTGGCGTTCATGTTCGTCTGGAACATGGTGGGCGCGCTGCTGCTGTTGCCAGCGCTGGCGTATTTCCTGCTGCCTGCACGGCACACGAACACCGACGCAGAAACGCCGGAGGAGGCCATCAATCTGGCCCTGCCGCCGCGAGCCTTGGCGGTAGATGTTCATCAATCACGTCATCGGGAGACCTGTCATGGCCGTTGAGTCTTCATTTGAAAACAGCGGCCGCCATGCCGGTTTGACGCAATCGTTGCTGTTGCTGCTCGGCAGCTGTTTGCCAGTGCTCGGCGCGGTATTGCTCGCACCGGTGTTACCGCGCATGCAGGCACATTTTGCCGATGTCGCGGGCAGCACGGTGCTGGTGCCGATCGTGCTGACCTTGCCAGCGTTGGTGATTGCATTACTGGCGCCGTTCGCCGGGGTCATTGCCGATCGGCTCGGACGCAAACCCTTGTTGTTGGCGTGCATGGCCCTGTACACGCTCTGCGGTGTGTTGCCGCTGTGGCTGGATTCGCTGCCGGCGATTGTCGCCAGTCGGGCCGGGATCGGTCTGGCGGAGGCGGGGATCATGACCTGCTGCACGACGCTGATGGGCGACTACTACAGCGGCGCCCGACGCGAGCGCTTGTTCGCCTTGCAAATGGTCGCGACCTCACTGTCCGCTGCGGTGTTTATCGCGCTGGGTGGTTTTCTCGGACAGGACGACTGGCGCACACCGTTTGCGTTGTACGCGGTCGGGCTGATTTTCCTGCCGCTGATGGCGTGGAAACTCTGGGAACCGCAACCCCGCGTGCAACCGGCAGCAACGGTACCGGTGTCAGCTCTGCGTGCTTTTCCGTGGCGCGCACTGACGCCCCTGTATGCGTTGTCGCTGCTCGCGGGCCTGAGCCTGTTCATCGTGCCGGTGCAGGCCGGCTACTTGCTCAACTTGTTGCACGTGGATGCGCCACAGCAGATCGGCATGACCATGGGCGCCAATCAACTCGGTGTGCTCGTCGGGGCCTTGAGTTTTCGTTTGTTGAGCGGTCTGCGCAGCCAGCATGTGTTGCTGATTGCCTATGGCCTGGCCGGTATCGGCGGCCTGTTGATGGCGGCCGCCGGCAGCCACGCGCAAGTGGTGGTCGCGGTCTTGGTCAACGGTCTGGGCATCGGCCTGATGTTGCCGACGTTGATCACCTGGATCATGGCGCAAGTCGGTTTTGCTCAACGTGGGCGAGCGGCGGGGTGCTTCACCGCCGCGATTTTCGCTGGCGAGTTCATCAGCCCGCTGGTGGTACTCGCCGTCACTTCCGGGGCTCCCACGGCATTGCCGCAAGCGTTGGCCATGATCGGTTGGCTGCAACTGGTCGTGGCGCTGTTTTGTCTGTCCGTGCCGAGGCTCGGTGGACTGTTAACCCGCACGAATGTCGGCGGTCACGACTCCATCGGCAACGGCCATTGAACGAGGATTTTCCATGCAAGCGCTTCCCCCCTTCAAACGCGTGGTCACCGGGCATGATGCCCAGGGCCGCGCCGTAGTCGCTAGTCTCGGAGCAACCGCTAACGTCTTCGCACTGCAAGCGGTGCCAGGCACGGTGTTTCATGAAATATGGAACAGCAGCGGCAGTCCGGCACTGCTCGACAATGCCGACGATCCGACCAGCAAACCCTTACAACTGAGCCCCGGCCCGCAGGGCAGTGTGATTCGCGTCGTCGACATTCCGCCAGACAGTGTGCAGAACCATGTCAGTGATGCCGATGCAGCGGCTGCGTTCGCCGAGATTGGCCAGGCGCATGCCGGCACCGGCCACGCCAGCGCGCGGCACAAACTGATGCACCGCACCGAAACCCTCGATTACGGCATCGTCACCGAAGGCGAAGTCTGGCTGGTGCTCGACGAGACAGAAGTCCACCTCAAGCGCGGCGATGTGGTGGTTCAACGCGGCACGAATCACGCGTGGAGCAACCGCACCGAGGCCATGGCGCGCATGGTTTTTATCCTGCTCGACGGGCGTTTTGCCGCTGAACTGCAAGACCGCCCGGGAGAAAAATCATGAAGCTCGCAACCCTGAAAAACGGCAGCCGTGACGGTCAATTGGTGGTGGTTTCGCGCGACATGGCCCGGGCGCTGGACGCCCGTTCGGTAGCGCCGACCTTGCAGCACGCCATCGAGAACTGGCGCGAAGCCGAGCCGCGTTTGCAGGTCCTGGCGCGTGAACTTGAAAATGACGATTGCCGCCAGGCCGTTGCCTTCGACCCCGCGCAGGCGATGGCGCCGTTGCCGCGTGCTTATCAATGGTGCGATGGATCGGCGTTTCTCAGCCACGGCGCACTGATGCAGAAGGCGTTCCACCTCGACCCGATCGAAGGCGCTGACCGTACGCCGTTAATGTACCAGGGCGCCGGTGATGACTTTATCGGCGCACACGATGACATCGAACTGCCGAGCGAAAGCCAGGGCATCGATTTCGAAGGCGAATTTGTCGTGTTGGTCGATGATGTGCCGATGGGCTGTTCGGCCGACAGCGCGTTGCAGCACATCAAACTGATCCTGCAGATCAACGATGTCAGCCTGCGTGCACTCGCTCCGCGCGAAATGCGCACCGGGTTCGGTTTCTTGCAAGCCAAACCATCCTCCAGTTTTGCCCCGCTGGCGATTACTCCGGATGAACTCGGCGAAGCCTGGCGAGACGGTCGCGTCAATTTGCCCCTGCAAGTGCAGTGGAACGGCGAGTGGTTTGGCCAGCCGCACGGCGCGCAGATGAACTTTCATTTTGGCCAACTGATCGCCCACGCGGCCCTGACCCGTCGCTTGCGCGCCGGCACGCTGATCGGTTCCGGCACGGTGTCGAATGCCGAGCGCAATGTCGGCTCGGCGTGCATCGCCGAACGTCGGGCCATTGAGATGATCGAGCAGGGCGCGCCGGTGACAGGCTTCATGCGTTTCGGTGATCGCGTGCGCATGGACGTCACCGGCAGCGATGGTCAATCACTGTTCGGTGCGATTGATCAACGCGTCGTCAAAGCCAACGGCTAAGGAACGCCCATGCGTGTACTGATTACCGGAGCCAATGGCTTTGTCGGTCGCGAACTGCTGCGTTGTCTGCTCGCGCGCGGCAGTTTGCGCGGGCAAGTCATTCGTTCGCTGCTGGTGCTGGACACCGATATCCAAGGCCTGCCGGACGATCCGCGCCTGCGTCGGCACAGCGGCAGCGTGACGGATGCGGCGTTGATGCGCCGGGTCTTGGCCGATGGCATCGATGTGGTGTTTCACTTGGTCAGCATTCCCGGCGGAGCGGCGGAGGCGCATTACGAATTGGGTTATCAGGTCAACCTGCTGGCCAGCCTCGAACTGCTTGATCAACTGCGCAACAAGGCGCGACCTCCGGTGTTGGTGTATGCCAGCAGCGTTGCGGTGTATGGCGCTGATCTGCCGGCAAAGATGAACGAGCAGGCTGAACTGCACCCGCAATTGTCGTACGGCGCACACAAGGTGATGGTCGAGCGCGCGCTGATCGATCTGGGTCGGCGCGGTGAAGTCGACAGCCGTGCGGTGCGCCTGCCGGGCATTGTCGCGCGCCCGCGCGAACCCAACGGCTTGCGCTCGGCCTTCATGAGCGACGTGATGCGTGCCTTTGCCGAGGGCGCTGAGTATTGCTGCCCGGTATCGCCGCAGGCGACGGCGTGGTGGATGTCGGCGCGCTGTTGCGTGAACAACCTGATCCACGCCGCCGAACTGGATGACGCCACCGCGCAACAGCGGGTCTGGCAACTGCCGGTGCTGCATTTGTCCATCGCCCAGGTCATTGATGCACTGGCGGCGAATTACGGCCAGCAACGCCGTGCGCTCATCAGTTTTGCCGCTGACCTTGACCTCGAAAACCTGTTCGGGCGCATGCCGCCCTTGAAAACCCCGCAGGCCCGCGCTGCCGGCTTCAGCCATGACGGTAACGTCGCCACGCTTATTCGCAACGCTCTCAACCCAGCCCCTTATCGGCCTCTGCCGTTGAACGGAGATACGCCTCATGTCACAGCCAATCCAGCGTAAACGTCGTCTGGTCGACCTTTCGGTGACCCTCGATAACAACCCCTACACAGACCCGCCACCGCTGTTGCCGAAAATCGATTACATGGATCACCAACAAGGCTGGCCGGAGATGGCGGCGATGTTCCCGGGGTTGCAGCTTGAGCAGATGCCCGGCAATGAATCGTGGGCTGCCGAGCGCCTGCAGATCACCACCCACAGCGGCACCCACATGGATGCGCCTTGGCATTACGCCTCGACCACCGATGGCGGCGAGCCGGCGTTTGGCATTGATGAGTTGCCGCTGGACTGGTGTTTGCAGCCAGGGGTCAAACTGGATCTTCGCCATTTGCCTGACGGTCACGTGGTCACGGCAGAAGAGGTTGAAGCGGAACTGGCGCGTATCGAGCACGTGCTGCAACCGCTGGATATCGTGCTGGTTAATACGCGCGCTGGGGCGCTGTTCGGGCAGCCCGGGTATCTCGACGCCGGCATTGGCATGGGACGCGAAGCGACGATGTATCTGCTGGAACGTGGCGTGCGCGTGGTCGGCACTGATGCCTGGAGCTGGGACGCGCCGTTCAAATACACCCGTGAACGTTTTGCCGCCAGCGGCGATGCCTCGATCATCTGGGAAGGGCACAAGGCCGGGCGCGATATCGGCTACGGGCAAATGGAAAAACTGGCCAACCTCGAGTCCTTGCCAGCGAGCGGCTTCACGGTGTCGTGCTTTCCCTACAAGATCCGGCATGCGTCCGCAGGTTTTGTGCGCGCGGTGGCTATTTTTGAGGAGTGATCGGGCTGTTTGAGGCATTCCTTTAACTCAAGTACGCCGAGCGGGTCGGCGTAGCTTTTCCGCCGTGCTAGCACGGCAAAGGCTTTGAACACAGTGGACGGCGTTTCCCGCCGCCACTGTTTTGAGGCCATCAACTCGTCGGATTGCGCAGTCGCTCGATGATTCTGCGAGCACGATTGGCTCCGACGTCGACGTGAATATCAATCATGGGACGCGCACCGAACCGGCACATGTTCTGGTACTGCGCTTCGATCACTACTTTGTCTTCGTCGAACGTCAATCGCGTCTGATGCAGAACTTTGGCTGTGACGGCCTCGGGATCATGTTCAGGGTTGGTGGCCATGGTCCAGAAATAGTGGCTTGAGGTGTCAGTTTCCGGTGTCACGCCGTGAAAACCACGCATGTGGAAACCGCCTCGATCCGGGTTGTTCAGATCGTCCGTACCCGCATCGATTGCGCCAGTCCAGATGCGCAGGTGATTGATATGAAATTCGATTTCCTGCCATCGGTCGATGTTGCCTTTGAATGGGTAGGCCGCGGTGTAGGTCGGCGGCGGAACGGAATCGGGCATGTGGCGAACCACGCGAACCATTGAGTCATCACCATCGACGTTCATCTGCGCGTTCATATGAATGCTGGCGTTGCCGCCAATGGTGTGCAAATGGACATAGCCCAGGTGGCTGAGGTCCATGAGGTTGTCGTGGATGAGTTGATAAGGCGCGTCGTAGTGGTAAACATCACCGTCGAACAGGTATTTACCGCTGCTGTGCACGTCGTAGACCGGTGGCGCGAATGTCGGCTGCGGATGCTCAGCGCTGCCGAACCAGATCCAGATGATCTGATCCTGCTCCCGGACAGGGTAGGCGGGCACTTTGGCTTTGCTCGGGATCTTGTCCTGTCCCGGAATTTCGATGCATTTACCGCCTTCATTAAACAGCAGGCCGTGGTAACCGCAGCGCAAACCGCGCTCCTCCACCGTGCCACCGGACAGCGGCAGCGCCCGATGGCAGCAGCGGTCTTCCAGCGCGGCGACCTGGTTATCCGCCGTGCGAAATAGCACCACCGGTTTGTTCAGTAACGTGCGGCCAAGAGGCTGGTCTTTCAGTTCCCGGCTCAAGGCCGCGACGTACCATTGATCGAGCGGGAAACTCGGCGCGGTGGCCGGGGCAATTTCATGGGCGAGGGGTTGGGCTGCGGTAGTCATGGTGTTCTCCGGCGAGCGGTCGATGCTCGGTTCAGGTCAAAGATCCAATACCAGGCGGGGCGATTTGGCACGTGAGCAGCACGGGGTGAAACGGTTATTGGCTGCGTGTTCTGCGGCCGTCATGAACTGGTCACGATGATCGCCAATGCCTTCGAGCAAGCCCGTGACACAGGTGCCGCAGACGCCTTGCTCGCACGATGACTCGATGGCAATCCCGGCCTCATCGAGCACTTCGAAAACGGTGCGATCGGCGGGGATGTAAAAAATCTGCCCGTTGCTGGCCAACTGAACTTCGAAGGGCATATCAGCGCTTTGATCGACAGGTGCAGCGGCGAAGAACTCTCTGTGCACGCGATCTTCGGGCCAGCCGGCTGCCTTCGCGGTGTCGAGGATGAAATTCATGAAGCCGGCCGGGCCACATACATAGAGGTGGCTTGTGGTGTCTGGCGTGGCGAGGAGGGCGGTCGCATCGAGTTTCTGTTCGGGCGATCCGCTGTCGTCATGCAAATGCACGTGGCTGGCGAAGGGCGCTTGGGCGAGCCATTGGATAAATGCGGCGCGCTCACTGGATCGGAAGCTGTAATGCAGCTCGAAATCTGCGCCTTGATGATGAAGTTCATGGGCCATTGCCAGCATCGGCGTGATGCCTATTCCGCCGCCAAACAGCAGATGACGCTTGGCTGAGTCCGCGAGTGGAAAGAGGTTGCGTGGTTCGCTGATGCTGAGAATCTTTCCCTGACTGATGGTGTCGTGCATCGCAGCAGAACCACCGCGGGAGAGGGGATCCTTCAGCACACTGATCACGTAGCGATGACGCTCTCTGGAGTCATTGCACAGTGAGTATTGCCGGATGAGACCTGCGGCAATGTGGATGTCGATGTGTGCCCCGGCGCTGAACGGCGGTAACGGCCGACCGTCTTCTGCGCACAGCTCGAAACTGCAAATACCCTCGGCCTCGACGACCTTGCGGATGACGTTGACTTGAAGCATGACTTCTCCCTCCACATTGAAGTGGCTGCTGAAAAAAGTACGGCAAAAAGGGGGGCAAACGGGTGACGAATCAGCCGGGCAAGAAGAAGCAGAAAAGGTGGGAAATCATGGGCGCCAAGGAAGGGCACGGTTGGGGAGCGTTCATAAGCAAGACCTGTTAATTATTTTTTTGAGGTTGTGCTACGGCGTATCATGCGGCGCATTGCCCGCAATACTGGGCTGAGTGAATCCTCAGATAAATTGGTTGCGGTGTCAACCAATTTGCAAGATCTTCGATCTATGGTGTTTTTTCGATGGCTACTGATACACAACTGAACCTGTCGCGTTATGTACCTGGCCTGGTGACGTTCCTGGCGAACAAACTCGCCACCGGGGCTTCCCAGTGCTATCGCAAACACTTCGGAATCGGCGTGGTTGAATGGCGGATGCTTTCAATGTTGGCCGTTGAATCCGACATCACCGCCAATCGAATCTGCCAGGCGATCGGTCTCGACAAGAGCGCTGTCAGTCGTTCATTGCAGACGCTGGAAGCAGCGGGGCGGATCACCAGTCAGCTGGATCCCAAGGATGCGCGGCGTTACACCGTGCGATTGACGGCCAGCGGTAAAGAACTGCATGACCGCGTACTCAAAGTTGCACTTGAGCGAGAGTCGCGTCTGCTCAGCGGATTGACCCCGGCTGAGGTCGACACGTTGGTAGACCTGCTTGGGCGCCTGCACTTGCAAGTGCCCAATGTGAACAGCTACGACCCGAGTGAGGAGTGAACGACAGATTTGCAAGCACGTGCGGCGGGTACGCCAATGGCGTCAGTCAAGGATGCTGTCGCTGGATTGTGCTTCACGAAAATTTACAACTCAACTAAATGGTCGTTTAGTCGAGTTAACGCAAAATTAGCAGCATATTCGACGGAGAAGAGCCCATGATCAAGCATGAAGCCAGAGCCGGAGACGTTATTAAAACGTTAAATCTGCAGCCTCACCTCGAAGGTGGCTATTTCCGCAGAACCTATCAGGCCGATCATCGCGACCCACTCGAAACCCCCAGCGGCTCACGGTATCTCATGACCTCGATTTACTATCTCCTGGATCAGCAATCACCGGTGGGCCAGTTTCATTTCAATCGATCCGATATCCTGCATTATTTCCACCTGGGCGACGCAATTGAGTACAGCCTGATTCATGCTGATGGCTCGTTGCAGACATTGGTGATGGGCACCGACATTCTGGCAGGACAACTTTTGCAATTACACGTACCGGGTGGAATATGGAAAGCTTCACGGTTGCTCGAAGGCGAAAACGGATTTGGGCTGATCAGCGAAGCCGTTTCGCCAGGATTTGATTTTGCCGATATGGAAATGGGTGATCGGCAGAAACTCACGCTGCAATTTCCACAGCATCGAACGCTGATTGAAAAGCTGACGCGTGATGAGGGTTGAGTGCCGTCGAATTCACGGAAAAGCAGTGGATCGGATTCAGGGCGATTCTGCAGGTTGAAATCCACTGTTGTCGAGATTTATGAAATGGGTAGAATTGCTATGTCGTTGAAAGGCCAAGAAATTACAAATAAAGCTTTGTCGGACTGCTGCTTTTCTTGATAATTTCGCAGCTTTAACTATCTTTTCAGCTAATTTTTGCATGTTTTGTCGTGGGGTGACCCATGCTACAAATAAGCATAAAAAAGGGCTCTCTCATCTTCGCTGGTAATAGGCAGCTCGAAATTGTAGCGGCCTTGTCTGCGAGCAAAATACAAGCCATCGACATCAGTACGGGAGAATTAGTCGTGATTTCTCCTGGGGAAATCGAGTGCGAGCTGAAAAAATCCTCAGGTTATTCAAAGCTCGACGGTGTCCCCGCGGAAAATCCGACCTCAATCGAAAGTGTGAATGAAGCTGACCTGCAGTTGGCTACAGACCGCTTCAATATCCTGTCGTCATTTGCTGGCAAGAAGTTCCTATCCAAGCAGGATATGGAGCAGTGCACGGCCACCCTGAAAGTGAGTGCCGCCCAGGTTTACAGGCTGCTGGCCAGACTTGACGCTAGACTTGGTGCGTTAAGTCTGCTGCCGAAGCGTCGTGGCAGATTGAAAGGAGTTACGCGGATCGATGCGAGCGCCGAAGACGTCATACAAGAAGTTATTGATGAGTTTTACAGTGGTCCCGGAGCAACCTCCAAGTACATCATCGAAAAGGTGATAGATCGTTGCCAGGTTATGTCGATCCAGCCGCCAAGTGCATCTACTATTGCCAATAGGATTGCAGCGCGTAATCCGCGCAAGCTGTTAGCAAAGAAATCAGGATCGAAAGCCGCGCGCCAAACTTACGAGGTTCGTGGTGGAAAAATACAACCTGAGGCGCCTCTTGAACTCATCCAGATTGACCATGCTCGTGTCGATTGCATAGTTGTCGACGGTGATCTGCGACTTCCTCTGGTGCGCCCTTGGGTCACTATCGCTATCGATGTGTACACACGGGTCATTACCGGCTTTCACTTGTCCTTGTCCTATCCATCCGCGATGTCTGTGGCGCTGTGTATCTCTCATTCCATCTTGCCGAAGGAGCGCTGGTTGAAATCATGCGGTATTGATGCAGGAGAATACCCGTTTTACGGCGTTCCTAAGAGGATCCACGTCGACAATGCCAAGGAATTCCGGTCCAAAAATTTATCCGACAGCTGTCGGCGGTATGGCATTGAACTGACCTTCAGACCTAAGGGTGTGCCTCATAATGGTGCCCACATTGAACGTTTAATTGGGACGTTAATGGGAAAGGTGCATATGTTACCGGGAACCACTATGTCTTCATCAAAAGCCAAAGGGCACTATAAAAGCGAAAAACATGCTGCTTTGACGTTCGTCGAGTTTCGAGAATGGTTCATCCGAGAAGTCGAGATCTACCACAAAACCACCCACTCTGGTATAGCGTGCTCCCCTTTGCATAAGTGGGAGAATTGTTACAAGAATAAGAACGGAGGCTTCTCTTACCCTGCCATTATCGAGGATCAACTTCGCCTATTGATTGATTTTATGCCCTCGAAGAGGCGGGTGGTCGCCCGAGCAGGCATTCGGCTCCATAATATTGATTATTATTCACCGACATTGAAGCGCTTCGATATTGGAACAAGGTGTATTGTGCGTTACGATCCGGAAAAATTGAGCAAGATCTGGGTGCTGGCTGAAGGAGAGAAAACATATATAGAGTTAGGGTACGCGGATCTTAGGTTGCCCAACACCACTCTCGCAGAATTTAAGCGGGCTAGAGAAAAATTAAAGTCGGAAAGCTCTCGCAGAGTTTCCGCTGCGGAAGTGTTTAATTTGATCCGAAAAAACGAATCACTTGTTAGTGCTGCCGTTTCGCATAGCAAACAGGCAAGAAAGCTGAAAGAGCAGAAAAAAAATCGTCTTATGGATCCGGGGCATCCTCTGAATGAAATTATCTCCAAGCCAGATTTTCCAGCGTCGACGGATTATAGTCAGAAGCCGTTGGCTTATGATATCGAAGAACAAGACTCGGCAGTGAGAGTAGGTGAGAACTCATGAAAGATTTAATTAATCTGAGTCATATTTCACCATCTCGTCGAAAACTGGCGCTACTTGGGGATGAAGATCGGGTTAATTGTATATATACGGATTGCTGGATCAATTATCCTGAGGTGAGTTCTATTAGAAGCGCCGTCAGGGCCGTATATGAAATGCCTCAAAAAATTCAAGCGCAATGCATTCTAATCACCGGTTGTCCCGGGATGGGGAAAAGCAGTCTTTTCAAACGAGTCGAGTCGGACATGGACAACCTTAGAAAGAGAAATGAGGACCGCTGTGGGTTTATCTCATTCACTATGTCTCCGGATCCTACTTTACGCAGTTTCGAAGAAAGCATCGGTGACTCTTTAGGCGTGCCAATTGGAAAAATACGCAATGGCTTAGTACCTGAGGCCCTTTGCCGTCTTGCTCATTTGAGAAGTATGCGCCTCGTGCTAATCGATGAGGTTCATAATTTGCTTCATGCAGGACGTAGCGACCAACGTAAAAATTTAGGTTTTTTGAGGGGGCTAAGTAGCCCGCCAATGTCACTGTCGATTATCGCATTTGGCGTTGATGACGCCTCATATGCGATTAGCAGTGATGCGCAGTTGGAGCGACGTTTTCAAATCTATGACCTACCGCGCTGGAAAGAAAATGAGAGTTTCAGATCGTTTTTGGCTGCATATGAAAGCTTTTTGCCGTTAAGGAAACCGTCTGAGCTTTGGAGGCAGGATAAAGTCAAGATGCTCCTCAGTACCTCTGATGGAATAACAGATGCCATCGTGAAAAGAATCACAAGAGGAGCGGTTTGGTCAATTATAGATGGCAAGGAGGAAATTGATATGGAATGCCTGACGAAGGCTGCGAATATACCTCCTTGTTTTGATCGAGAAAATAATGAGGGGCGCTAGATATTTTGGCGACTTGATAAAGCCGGTACATGATGAGATCTTTTTATCATGGATTAACAGAGGATTACGATCGAAACGGTCTACACCATTCGTACAATCCGAAGATTACATTAATCACGTGGGGATAAAAGACATCGATTTCCACTTGGGCGGCGTGATCGTAAACAACCTTTCTGGACTACTGGGTTTGTCAGCTGAGAACTTGGTTAGAACGTTTTTGCCTTTTAGCCACTGGCTAATTATGCCGTACGCGAATCGGAACGTTTTCTGCGAGCATTGTCTCATGGAGGATTTTCATTATGGTCGCCAACCCTCTACCAGAATCTCCTGGTGTTATTGGTGGTTTAACATCTGTCCGGTGCATCTGAAAACGTTAATGCCCATAAATGCCAACTCTGCTTCGGAAGCCCTTCTATCGATATTAAAATGGACTCAGCCATCCTCTAATTATGCGCCATGGCCCGCTGCATCACCGTGTGATCGTTGGCGAAACCGTAGTAGATTTACCCTGCTATTAAGTATGGCTTTGCATTTTCAGCAATGGTATATGACATCTGTAATGCGTAAAAAATTCCTGATAGGAAGTAAAGAGGTTCATGCTACTCACCGAGAATTGGAAAGCTTTATGGGGGATATCCTCGCAATTATAGGCAAAAAGCGAAATATACCTTTTGAAGACGGATCATTAATCGCTCAGCTTCTAGATAATAGGTCATGGTCATCACTGAACGTGTCATTGCCACGGCATGCAGGGTGCGAGGCGTTCTTATGCCTTGATATAGGGGAACATCCACCTCCAGTTCGCATGGCGATGTGTGGGGTGCTCGGACTAATGTTGAAATTGCCATATTGCATGGAAGCATGGAAGATACTAAGAGATCCCAGGATTGACGATAAAGTTGTTCAATGGCTCTGGCGAGACATGCTCGAAGGCGGGGAGGATTTGCTAGGAATCTACGACTGGTTAGAAAACCGATCAAATGGTTGGAGTGTGGCTGTAAAAAATCAATTCAGCTATTTACTAACTCCCCCCCGCGGTCATGTGCGGCTTAAATAGCTCGCGTTAGTTTCAAGGGGTTTGCAAACGATCACGTAGGTCTTCATGAATCTTGCGATCGCCACATAAACCGCCGGTCTCCAGCCGGGAGCTTTGATCAAAACAAGCAATCGCCGATCGTTTAGCTTGGGGAAATATAGGTGATGCACGAAGTGAGGGTAAGATTGACATAGTGATTGTGGATTGGCTATCGTCCATCTGCGCTTAGGCGTGATCCACAGGGTGGTTACAGGGATCTTCGGATCGCACCCCGCTTCTGATGAAAGCCAGATGGCCCAGTGCCAAGTAATAGCGTCCTGCCCCGTCGAACGCATGCAATCGACGGCTGAGAATCCCGCCTAGAGCGGGATTCGCCTTTTCTGGCCCTTCTGCTTTGCGGTTTGGGGCGATTGCCCACCGCTTGGGGGTATTTACCCTTTCTTTGCTTGTCCATCGTGACCTTGAAGACACCGAACCCTTTTTGTTGATCGGAGTACCATGGGACGAAGAAAAATACCGAAGCCCCTGTGGGGCGCGCGGCGGCCTATGTAAGACGTCTCGCTCCCCCACCGCCCACTTTAGCTCAGCACCTAGACGGCGGCTGCGCTCTGACCGTCCGCCTCGACGCGTTACTCTAGGAACCTGTTGTAGCGCTGAATCTTGGCACCGGGATTGTGCATGGATTCGCCCAATTGCCATCTCTGAGACAGGGAGTTGATTACCCGTACTAGTTTGATCGCCTGGATTTTGAATTATTCGGGATAACGCTGGTTGCTCATGGCACCTCCCAATGGGGCTCGTTTAAGGTTTGGAGGCGTCATGAGCCTGGGAAAGATTCACTTTGAGTGGGGACGCTGGCCGCGGCGGGCTGCAGACGCTCTGGATTTTGGCCAAGTAAATCGTGCGTCTGACTTGGTCTACGGCGTCATCAGACCGACCCTGTGTATAGAACCGATCTCCCATCACTTTGAAGATATACGATATCGCCTGCTCCGGGCCGGCTTGCACCTCTATCAATTCCAACAAAGGCTCCATTAGCCACCGACCCGATTTGTTGAAATAGCCTGGGCTGACAAGCTGTATCTCCTCAATCGATGCAGAAGGTGTCCGCTGGTTCAGCGCGCTTTTCAATATTTCCAGGCTAGACAGCATCAGCATATGGCTAATCTGCATGCCGTCGTCGTAGTGGACCAATCGCGCGTAGAACCAGGGCAAATGCAGGCCATGTTCTACGCAGGACCAAAGATGTACATCTTCGCCGACAAACACTGGCCTGGGTATTTCTGCTTCACGACTCGTTCTAAACATTTCACCGACACCTAATGCAAATGAACACTATAGATTGTAGCTCTAAAGTGTTCGTTATTGCCCTATAGTTCCTTTTGCAAGCGGTGCAAAATGGAGCTGAATCAAGCATTCGGGGTGGCGCTGCAGCGTCTAAGAAAAAGTAAAGCGTTGACGCAAGAGGACTTTTCGACCGTCAGCAGCCGAACGTATCTCAGTACTTTGGAGCGCGGGCTGAAAAGTCCAACGCTGGAAAAGGTGGACGCGCTGGCCTCCGTCATGGACGTTCAGCCGCTAACCTTGCTCGCTTACGCCCATTTGTTGCGTAACGAAGGGCTCAGCCTCGACGGACTACTTGCACATGTTCGGGGCGAGCTAACACTGCTGGTTGCTGAAGAGTGAACAGGCGAAATACTGGGCTTGCGTAGATGGCCAATCGTAATCACTCCGGACTGCGTGATGTTACGAGCAATAATTCTTGCGGATGTTCTTACCGTTGGCTTGGCTACTATAGCCAAGCCGCGACGGAGAGATTTTCGGTGTGCAACTCAATTGTAAGCGCCCGAGCAAGGCGCATATGCGCCCGACTTGAGAGAGGACTTGCTCAAAATCGGCTTTGTAGCCTGCGAAGTCATCTAATCTGACGGTACAGTTGCCCAGGAAGCCGCGCGCATATTTGCCGGCTCGGCTTGGGCTGAAGTTGTAAATCACCGCTTTGAGCGCCGGATACGGCGTAAAGCTGTAAGCTCAGATGTCGGTCCGGTGTTTCATCGGTCAGAATCACGCCTTGGTTCAGCATCGTTTTACGGAGTGCCTCGACCTGCGGTTGGGGTTGCGGCCTATTTGCCCGACCCACTGGGTCAAGATCGAGCCAGTGATTACCGGCCAGGCGCTTCCAAAGATCTTCACCCGCCGGCACAGTGAAAAGTGATCGGTTAGTGGCACCATCACGCGGGTTAACAACACTGTGGTTGGGATTTTTGAGAGCCGAAACCTGCAATATGTATGGATGACGGTTTAGCTTTTGGAGAGCTAGCGGGTAGGGCTTCATTAGGGGAGACAGGCGCAACGTCGTCTCAAGGCTCATCGTTAATGTGCCGATCCAATCTCAAGATGCTACTGAGTGTGTTCGACATTCGGGCATCACATCTAATGTGCGATTCTTGCATTAGCAGCCATATGTCTGGTCGCCCAGCGGTACTCCCTGGCGCCCAGCCTCAGTGACAAATCCCGGCCTTAAGCTGTGCGCCGCCCAATCGCCCTCTAGACCGGCCATTTTGGCTCGTCGCCGGACGATGCGCGCAAAGGTTTCTCCCGGCGTGTGCCACCGGTGTCGGTCTTGGTCGCGCCCAGAGCGTAGAACCAGGTGTCGGCATCCAGTCGGCGTACATCGCTGACCTATAGGCCGACCACTTCTGAGCGGCGCCGACCGCCACCGCTTCAAGCCAGCAGGAGCAAGGCGCGGTCACGAATACCACGCAAACCGTCGTCGCAGGTGGCGAGCAGTGCCAGCAGCGGCTCGAGGACGACCGCGGTTTTCTTGCGCGCGTTGACGCCCTGGCGCGATTGCGCCTTGCGCGCTTCGCGCAGCAGGGTTTTTAAAGCCGGCACTTCGGTCGGCTGTCCCACTCATTGATTCGGTACCATTTACCTAGTACAGCAATCCGGTGACTGACGCTGTTGAACGCCAGCGGTCCCAGCTTGCTCTTGACCCGGGCGGTGACCAAGGCGGCGTCGATACCGGGCGGCAACAGGTGCGCCTAGCAGCCATCGGCCAACGGCCGTGCCAGGTGATCGAGGACAAACTGGACGACTACAGTTGGGTGAAGGGGCGCATTTCGCCCAGCATCTGGCCAAAACACAGCTGCGGCCAAGCTGACCAGTAGGCGAGGGCGCTGCGATAGCTGCGCACGACCTGAGGTAGCAGCTCCGTGGCTTGTTCAGCCAACCCACGCCATCCGGCATCACGGAAACACAACATGATCAACCAGTAACCTATCGCAAATTTGCTTGAGCTTCTGTCCGTGCTCAGCCCCCCACCGCGGTTCGATGCTGATGCCGTAGGCGATCTTGCCGCTGACATGGTTGATTAGCCCCTGAAGCGAGTTGAACCCTTTGCGTGCTGCATGGGCTTCGGCGCTGATCTCCGGATGTGACAGGTAATAAAGGTGGTCACTGACATACTTCTTGTAGGCTTTCGTGAGTCTCGGTACAGGGCCATCCACCAGCAAACCCAGCACTACCTTTCTTGTCCCAGGGGTGACGACTTTGGTTTTGGCACGGTTTAGCCAGTACCCAGCGGCACGCAGCACCTGGTTGACGGCCTGAATATGGTTGGAGGCTATGGCTCGATCGAAAGGCTGCCTTGAAGAGAAAATCAGGTCGTCCGCGTACCGAGTGTAGATGAGCTCATTTCTTGAGGCGAAGTCGTAGAGCTGTTCGTCGAGCGATCGCATGACCAGGTTGGCAATCTTGGGGGAGGTTGCAGCACCTTGAGGTAGATGGCCGATCCTGGAGTCTTTATATGGCAAGTTCGCCGAGAGTTCCCCGCGCCAGAACTTGCTGTCTGGATTACCGCTGACGCGAGTGCGAGTGCAGAGTCTCGACAACTCAAAAGCTACAAGAGGCTGATACCCAATTGACCTGAAAAGCTTAAAAACCTGTGGCTCCAAGATGGACTCGAAGAAATTGGTGAGGTCGAGTTTAATCAACCAGGTTGCCTGGCAGTGCACGCTAGCCGCTTCCAAAACGCCGTTGCGCTCATCATAGGCATAGCTCGCATGGTGAGGCGTGAGGTTCGACAGGATGTGCTTGTTGATCCATCGCTGAGCTCGGAGCAGCTCAGGACTTGGGGCGCAGATGTATCGGAAGCGATCAGGGCTGTGGCCCGCGTTCGCCTTTTGTAGCCTGAACACGGTGTAGGCTTCTGTCTGGTACGTTCTGCCAATGGTTCTGTGCAGGAAGGGGTAAGGAACGCCTGTCAGGTTGGCCAAGTGCTTGAGGGAGAAGACAGGGGGACAATCATCATGCATTTCATCGGCGATCTTCACCGCGTTCTGCAGAACGTCCTCAGGAATGCCTGCGGCACGTCCTGCTTTTAAATAGGGCTGAGGGCTCCAGCGTTTCATCTACCTTTAGATTCCGCCTGGCGGATGAGAGCCTTAAAATAGCCAGACATCGATAGCGTCATTTTAAGGCTCTTAACCTCCTGTCAGCGTGAGATCGTTCCAGCGGAAAGCAGAGTTTGCTCCCTAAACGTCCCGCACAGCGTGCGGGATACTAGATTCCGCTACTGCGGAACCCTCAGTTGCCCCGGATGATACGGAGCGAAGGGGTCGGGGGCTACAAAAAATTTGGCTCCCTGCCGTCGCAACATTCTTATCTGTTTTCGGCCCGCTAGCGTGAGGGCTCCCTCTGCCGTAATCCAGGCCCGTTTGACGGCTCGATCTTTCGCAAGCAGCAACGTGTCCAGTGATAGCGGGAGCAGCCGCCGTAGATCCGCTGCTCGTCTTTTCTTCTGCGAGAACGCGAGGAGAGTTATCACGGCTAATTTGAGCGTGTTGCTTGCACGCCGAAAACTCGGTGCGCCTTGGATTTCGGGCATTCTCAGTGCTTCGAGTGCATTGGTAATGACGGGAGCCATGTCGACGTCGGTGGATCGCCAGTAGTACTCGGTCACTCGCTTGGGGAACAGAGGTGCCCAGCGTTTGGCACCACGGTTCTTCTCAGACACGAAGATTGCCGGCATGTTGTTCGGCGCACCATGCTCGAAAGCCAGGAGTGCTGCTGCGCCTTGATACCCCAGCGGATTTTCGCTGTGAGCGCCGTACACCTTACACAGAGCGATTATGTCGTCCTTGTCTTCATCAAAGCTGTTGAAGATGGTGGGACAGTCAGTGACCACATGCACTTGAGGCGCAAATCTGTGGCTGCGGACATTGATTATGCCTTGCTCCGTTCCGCTGTAACCCAATACCCAAAGTTTGACGAATTTGCCCGAATACCAGCTCCTGATGGAGGCCACGCCCCACATCGCATCCAAGATTTTCCGCGCCCGATCACCGCTGCCGATGAAGTCTGTGAGCACGACGAAGTTTCTGACTTTCGAGTTTCTAATGTTGTCAGCGGTGGGCTGCAAGAGAAAGCGCACATCGTTCTGACGGCACAAGGTATTTGCTATCCAGGCAGTCAGCGCTTCACTGCCAATATCCTGAGTTTTGTACTTGATTGACTTGACCGCTTGGATGGCAGCTCCGTAAGCCCTGATGTGCTTTTTCTTCGATCGCTTACTGTAGGTTTTCTTTTGCTTGTACAGAGGGGGCGGGAGCTTGGCTTTGGTGGGTTGGAGCTCACGCTCGATGAACAGCGCGGAAGGTTGTTTGAGTGGCAATACCTTGCGCGTGAGTTTGACCATGCTGTCCTTGAACTCATTCAACGGGCAGTAGTTCACTGAGTTGAGCAGCTTCTCGGCGAGCGCGCGGTCATTCGGCCCTTGGTCGAACTGTGAGAGCCAGAGCTTGGCTTTTTCCTTCTGACCAACCTGCTGCATAGCCTGCTTCCTTAAACGTTCAAACCACCTCATTTTCCGATGTGGTGCCTTTGGCCAGCATTACCAAGTTCGTAGTTATCTTGGGGGATGAAGGACAGGAGTTTGAGAGCAAATGAGAAGCTTCTTTGCCCCACGGGTCATCGCCACGTAGAGGTTCTTAGCGTTCATCTCATCTGGTTGCAGGATAACTGCAATTTCAGCTTCTAAGCCTTTGAGCAACAATGTGCTGCCTACCGCACGACGTGACAGTGGTCGGCCGAGCATACGATTTCTTTCGCGAATTTGAGCTGCAGCGGCGTACAGGGACTGCCCTCCTATCGTTGCAACTCTCAACGCTGCCAGGCAACAGCGCAGTAACTCGGGTCGGTATACATGCGCCCCCTGTTGTCTAGATAGGCATTGCAGAAGCTCGGCCGCGCTACCGTGTGTCAGCGTGTCGAGGAAGGTAATCGCGCACTGCTCAGCCGGAGTCGGAGCAGTGCGATTTCGACCATTGCGAATGATCTCAATCCTAGGTAAAAACGCGGCCGCCCCAACGCTCGTCATCACACTCGCTGCAAAATTAACAAGCTGATTCAGCGACTGCTCTACAGTGGGAACGAAGGTTCTGGCGAAAGATATGAGGTCTGGAAGATCGACGCTCTCGACGGTAGTGGCTCCAGCAGTTTGGCTCGTGAGTCGCTGGCGGCCAGCAGTGTTTCTGGAATCCCCAATTATCAAGGCCGATTCACCATCCTGAAGTCGCACCAGGGCAGCTGTGCGTCGTTGAGCATCAGCTGTAGCAGCCTCTATTCGCACCCACTCAACTTCATCGGGCGCCGTACCCAAGTCAATAGGCTGTCCCGTTTCCAACAGCCCTCTTGCCTGAAGTAGCCACCTCCCGAACTCTTCTGTACCCGCTCTGCGCCACCTCCAAGGGGTGCTTAGAGCCCCGATAGGAGGAAAATGAACGATCACCTCAGCAGTCCAATCGACAAGCCTGTTTCCCCCAAAGTTGAAGATCGCTTGCATCGGGTCGCCCAAGACGTAGGTGCGGAGTGCTTGCGCCAACCAGGTAACGATCGCATGTTGTGCTTCATTGCAATCCTGATATTCATCGACCAGCAAATACGCATAGCTGGCCTGCAGTACGCTATCAAGATGGCGTCCACTCAAAAGCGCAATCGCGGAGGCTCGAATAGCGGGATAGTCATGACTGGGATTTTGCAAAAGCATGATCGCTGGGTCATGCCCGCTTCTCGCCGGAAACCGACTGATGAGCTTCATGGTGAAGCCATCTAAGGTTGCAATTACATACGATGCATTCGGGATGTTCGCTCGTGACATTCTGGCGCGTAATGCTGCCACCCCAGCGTTGGTGTGGGTCAAAATCAACGCAGGTTTGGGGCCCGTATGCAGTGCCAAGGTATCGGCAATGAGCTGCGTTTTTCCACACCCAGCAGGCGCCGTGACAGAGCCCCGATGGAACGCCAAAATATTGATCTCAGGCGGCATGAATCCAATCCCTAATCCTGTTGATGATCGCTTGGAAGCCTGGGTTCGCATTAGGTAAGTCAGGACCAATGATGTTCTTGGCAATGTATTCGTAGGTGGTGACAGATTTGTACCAGCCGTTCTTTCGGATACGTGAAGCAATTCCGAGAACGCCTCGGACCAATGGCGAATAGGGCAAACCCGGTCGTGAAGCTTGAATCATGTCTAGCGAAAGTGCATTTTCCGACTTCTCACGGATGTGCGCTGCCACGATGTCACGCCCCCTGACTTCGAGCGCTTTGGCCAACAAGGCGTCGATCGCCACATCGGACAGGCTAAGGAATAGCTCGTCCTCCAAGGCACGACCTTGCCCCCATGTTGCTGATTGCCCACCCGCAAAGTGGAAGGCATCTCGCACAGCTGGGGTTGGCGGTTTGTCAGCGTCAACGATCACGAAAACTTGGTAACCCAAGCTCAACAACGCACTGCCTCGCAGATAACAGTTGTCGGTGCTTCCTCCGCTCACGTTTACGTATGCGCCTCCAGTGGCTAGAAAAGAGGGAAACCTCTGTGCCCCCCAGAACTGATCGAGCCCTCGCATAAGACCGACTTCGCTTGCACCCTCGCATACGATGATCCGCTTGGCCAAAAACGCCTCAGGGTCAGCTCGAAGGGTGCTCTGAACGTCATCGGTAATGCCTGCCTGACGAACCTCATGGAATCCAATTTGAGCTCGAACAACGAAAAGTTGATTGCCCGAAAGCTCGCGCAGTGCCACGGGTGAATGGGTGGTAAGGAACACCTGAAGTGGCGGTTGGGGCTCCTTGCCACCGAGAGAATCCATGAATCGAACCAGACGGTGCGGCTCAAGACCAAATTCCACCTCATCAACTAACGCGATTGAGGCAGCTTCAGCGGCTCGGCGTTGAAGTCCGGCCACAAGCAAACGAGATGAGCCTGTACCTAAGGATCGCAACGGTATCCCTTGCTCGTTGTGCAATGCGATTGCACCATCTCCGATGGACACAGAGTGCGCATCCAAGAGCGCTTGTGCGAATACACCCACTGGGACGCCAAGGTTTCTGGCTGTTTCCGTGACGATCTGAAGGGGCTGTTGAAGCTGCTCACCCGCTTGAGCACCGAAGTTATTTCGCGCCTCCCTGGCAGCATTTGCGAGCGCCTCCCCTAAAGCCGGACGCTCATCAGTGAGCCGATTGAGGATCGAGTTGCGACTCCACGACAAATTTGTGTTTGCGAAGCTACCAATACGCGCAGGTGCGATGCGGGAGCGATCTTTCCAGGAAAGGTTGCGCTCCAGCCCTTGCTGCTCGGCTCGATTGGAGAAAAGTCCCCATAATGGCTCAAGGTCGCTATGAACGATCAAACGTTGAGTTAGAACGGTCTCGATGCCAAACCTTGGCTCGTCTTCGATTGCTCCGAATACAGCATCGAAACCACGCAAAAAATCGCCATAGCTATCAAGATTGATCAGGTCGTCGGGCAGATCACCCAATGTGATCGAGATAGTGATCGGCGCATTGACGTTGAGGTTGTAGAAGTCGTTGTCCCCAAAGGGGGCACTGCGCCTAGCGCCTAGGCAAAGCTCAATGGCATCTAGAATGGTAGACTTTCCGCTGTCACCCGGCCCAATCAGGCAATTGAATCCAGGGGAAGGTGACCAATTCAGCTGTTGGATCGAACGGAAGTTCTGTATTTCTAGCTTGCGAATCCGTGCCATTGGCGCGCCTCCATGCGTTAAGAACGATACTCGGTCGATACCTCAACGGAGCATAGCCTGCTGCCGCATAGCAAGCCACTGGGGATACTGGAGTCGAGTTACTCATGCGAAATTGCATTTCACGGCCACCCGTCTAAATTCGACCTAATCAGCGAATGCATCCACGCTTTGTCACCCTGATCGGCAAAGAGCTGTCCATGTCTGCCGGTGGCGACACGAAACAATAGGCCAATAGCAGATACGCACGGAGGGATAAATCCCCCCCCCCCCGAAACTCATGAGGTTAGGTTAACCAGCTGGGCTAGATGTCGGTTTTTTAGGTTGGCTCTTTGCGCTATCTCTGGTTTGAGCTTTAACAAACCACTGTGGCGCCCAAGTCACCGTATCGTCGTTAATCTCGTGTGGGATGGATTTCCAGAACTCGATGATCGTATCTGAAAGCTCATCTAGCTGTTGGTCCGTTGCAGTGAGGTCCGTGTGATCCATCCACGTGAATTCTGGAAGAATTTCGTCGATGGGGGACTTCCTCAAAAACTCTGGATGGTTGGCTTTCAGCGTTTCGAAAGCGCTGCCATCACCATGCTTATAGACATTGATCACATAGCGATACGTACTGAGTTTTCGCATGTAGTCTGTGTTCTGTTTGGCTAGGCCCGTAGCGTCCAGAAGCTCGGCAATTTCGTCGAAGTTGGCTGACCATGTCTTCTTGAGGACTTCCTCACCATCGTGCCAATGCCTAATCTCCTTCACCAGCCAGCTACGTAGCTTCTTATCCCACTCATGGAACATGCCGGCGATTATGCTCAGCCGAGTTTGATCGCGCATCTCACTCAATAGCCGATAAAACTCGATGCTATGGTCGTAGGCGTTCTCATAGGCACTTCCCGGATCGTCTCTGTCTGGATCGAAATATGGGGCTTGATCTTCAAGCCACCGCTCTCCCGCTGCGTCAGCCTCTCTGTCTATGTCGTTGAACTGCGAGAGCAGCCTGCCTTTCGCTTGCTCAAGGTAAAAGCGGTTTTCTTCTATTACTGACTGCCGAAAGGGCTCCCACACCTGAAAAAGAACTGTGGGTCTTTTCTTGTTTTTTGAGATTTGCTCAGTCATAGCTAGCTCCTGGTTGGGGATATGAGGTGGCTGAGGCGTGAAAGGTTTGCACAGCATAGACAGTCCGGAGTGTCATCTCTTCAACGGCCGCGCTTCCATTGCTCTTACCATTAGGGAATGATCCGGAGGCGGCAGGGAGTTGAGGCTTCCGAATCGCGACATGAGTATTAGGTATGTGAATGGACTAGCAAATGACCAAGGAAATTGAGCGAAGTGTTGAAGGCATACATCAAGAGCTGAAAGGGAGTGAGCTGGATTTTTACAGGAAAGATGACAAATCGTTGAAGTACTTTGTGCGCAACATCAGCACTCGTTTAACTGAGCACCTGAACGCACAGAAGCGGCGCGAAGAGGACGAGTCCTTCGATGTCAGGTGGTCCCTGGGGGTCATCGGCTGTGTCGGCATCATCCTTGCGATCACGCGATCTGCAAGTAGTGATATTGAGTGGCTCAGTCAGCATACGTTGGCGTTGCGGCTGTGGGCGGTGGCGTTGAGTACGATTTTTGTCGGAGTCTCGCTGGAGCGCTCGACCTTGGTCAGATCGTTGTGGCGCTTCTCGGTCACCAAATTTCTGCTTTCACTGATCTTATCAGCGGCCATCTTTTATGCTCGGGGGAAGGCGGCAGGCTTCGTCAATGGGGTTTTTCACGTCGATGCTACGGCATTCCCAATTACCTTAGTCATGACCACCGGACTGGTGCTGTTCAAGCTTTTTGTACCTTTTGCCCTGGCGGTGGCCGGGATGGCCGCCGCCGCGCATGTTTTGTCCGTGCTGGCCTGGCTTAAAGACAAGCATGTCGGAAGTAATCCTTTAGCGGCGGTACCGCTGTATTCACTGTTGTTCATAGGGGTTTCCGGAGTAATCCTGTTCTTCGGACTGAGTTGGTCTGGAGGGCAGTTGAACGACAGCCGCTTACCGGAGAAGGTGTATCTGATGGCGCATGCGCTGGATTTTAATTACTCGCATGAGTGCGCAAACGTCGACCCGGCGCGCCCGGTGGTGTTTCTGGGAAGCGCGCAGGAATCCGTGCTTGTAGCGCCTTATGGCCTGGAAGATTTTGACTTTGGCACCTTCTTTGAAGCTTCAGTAATCGTGCCCACCGACTTCACCCGAGAAAAATGCGATTACAAGCCACCGGTGGTAAGTCATTGAACGAGTGGAAATGAAAACCGACAGTGTCGGCCGGCCATCGAAACCACCAGTTGCCACTAGGGAACGCGACATGAATGATGATCTAAAGGCTCAAAGCAATCCCTTCTCAACTGGTGGTGGTGGGGTTAACTTCGAAACTCGTGTGCAAGCTGCATTTGCCGTCGCGTTGCTGGCTGGCTCGCCTCTGCCTTGCCTCCCGTCCAATGCAAAGGCGCAGCAAATCAAGTTCCAGAACAAATACGATGGGGTTCAAACCGACGACTTCGTCCTAGTAGCCGGTGACGAGCAAAGCACTGTGAGCAGACTTTACGCGCAGGTTAAGCACGAAATCACGATCAATGACGTTGAAGATTCAATGTTTGCGCATGTGGTGAAGGGGGCTTGGTCGGACTTCACCAGTTATACTTTCGATCTGCAAAACGATGCGATTGCATTGATCACCGGGCCACTCCCAAAACTCGATGTAAACCACACGCTGCCCGTGCTCGAGTGGGCTCGGTACTCAGCAAACGCTGATGAATTCATCCGTAAATCCCAGACCAAAGGCTTCACCAGCAAGGCGAAGCTCGAACGATTACGCATCTTCAAAAGCCAATTGCAGTCAGCCAACGGCGGTCAAGAAATCAGTGACCATCAGCTGTGGAGTTTTCTAAAGGTATTTTACTTACTCTCCTATGACTTGGACGCCAAGGCGTCAGTGGTGGCCAGCTTGCTGGGGGCGTTGATCCAGTGTCATTCGAACCAATCTCCCCATCTGGTCCTGGCGAAAGTCACCACGACGGTGCAGGAATTTAACCAGAACGGGGGCACGCTTACCCTTGATAATGCACCGCAAGAACTGTCGGCGTTATTCGTTAGACCTGTCGCGCTCGGAATAGAGAGTGACATTGGTAGGTTGCGTGACCGTGGCGAACGTATCGCTTCCGGAATTTCGAGCTCGATCAACGAGGTTCATGTCCATCGAGATGAGCAGTTGGCGGCAATAGCAGACGCCTATGACCAAACTGGCTTTCTTTTCGTTACAGGGGGGAGGGGGGCCGGTAAATCTGCCATCGTCAAAGACTTTGTGTCAGTGAGACTTCAAGACACCGCCGTATTCTATCTTCGCGCAGAAGATCTCGATAAGTCCCACCTAAATGACGTTTTCACTGCGTTCGGTATGCGTTCAACCCTGAGTCAGATTGCCAGCCAATTAGCGTTGTTGAGTAGGAAGGTTTTGGTGATCGAGTCGGTGGAGAAAATCCTCGAACTCGATCATCAATCGGCGTTTATTGATTTACTCAACTTCATCAAGGGGCAACAGGGCTGGACCATTATTGCCACCGGCCGCGATTATGCGTACCAGCAACTGACGTTCAACTATTTACAGCCAAGCGGCATTGCTTTCAGCAGTATCAACATCGAAGGCTTTTCGAAAGATCAGGTAGGCCAGCTCTGTGAACAGACTCCAGAGCTAAACGCCCTGATTTCAAATGAGTTGCTCTTCGACATTCTGAAAATTCCGTTTTTCATCGACTTGGCGGTAAGAGCGATTGGTAACGGTGCGCATTTTAATCCGCAAGATACAGAAGCAGAATTTCGGACCATTGTCTGGGACTCGGTGATTGCGAAAAGCACAGAACGCAAGGCAGGCATGCCGGGCAGACGCAAAGCTACATTTATTGCCGTGGCCAAGCTGCGCGCCAAACGCATGGTGTTCGGGGTTCGGGATGTTGATTTCGATGCAGAAGTCATTGCCAAGCTGGAAGAAGACCACCTGATTTACCGAGACCCGCGTACTTCGCTGATCAGCCCCAGCCACGACGTTTTGGAAGACTGGGCGCTGGAGGAGTTCATCGAGGGTGAATACATTGACAGCGAAGGGGAACCCACCCGATTTCTGACCGCCATCGGAAATGAACCCGCAATCAACCGCGGATTTAGGCTGTGGCTGCACCACAAATTGAAGTCGCGTAGAGGGCTGAACGGCTTTTTGGAAACGATACTCACAGATGGGGGCATCGAAAACTATTGGAAAGATGAGGCGATTGCGGCCGTCCTGCAATGTCCGGATCCCCAAGACTTTTTAGTCTCACTCAAGCCTCTACTACTGCAAAACAAAGAAGACATACTGATCCGTTTCTTCTTCATATTGCGGATCACCTGTCAGCGCCCCGTTGAAGGAGACAATGTCCCGCTTGGCATAGATGAAAAGACTGGACTGGCCAAAGTGTTGCTCTTAAGGCCCTATGGAGATGGGTGGAATGCCTTGGTTGATTTTACCTACGCCGCCAGGCAACAGCTGGCCGAGCCGACGTGTATCCAAGTCGCTGAAGTGCTGAGCACTTGGTGCGAGCAAATAAATATCTGGGAGGAGCTTCCCCACGGCTCGCAATGCGTCGGGCTGCTAGCGCTGTTTCTGCTTGAACGCATCAAGGATGACTACCGGCGTGACTCTCTCAGGAAGAAAATTCTTAAAGTTTTATTGAAAGTCTCGGCGGCGGTCGAGCAAGACTTTAGTGCCTTGGTCGAGCGCGACGTATTCCGGTACAAGAAGCGCTCAGAGCGACCGAGCTACGTGGATGAGCTCACTCAGTTGGCGCTGCTGGGCGATGCTATGCCGATGCTCTGCATGCGTAGCCCAGATTTCGTCATCCGTTTGGCCCTGCATGAATGGAAGAGGGAGGAGCCTGAATCTGACCCCTCGTGGCCCATGCCGCGTCAGCGACTGGACGTTGAGGAGTCCTATGGGCTAGACGTCGAACGTGGCTTTTCACCTGCCAGCGGCGCCAAGGGCCCTTTCAAATATCTGTTGAGGCAACATCCCAGAAAGGCTTTGGATTTCATCATAAACTTGTGTAATACCACAGCACAGAAGCATGCCGAGTCAGAGTTTGGTGCACGTTCTGAACAGACACTGGGGTTCGGTTTTACCGAAGAAATGGCCGTGGAGCAAATTGAACTACAACTGGCTGATGGGCATCGCGTGCTTCAGTATGCTTCCCCGCATCTCTGGAAAGGCTACAGGGGGCATTCCACGTTACCGGGCGTACTGCAATGCGCAATGATGGCATTGGAGAATTGGTTATTTGCGTGGGTTAACGCCTGTACGCAGGAAGGTGAAATTGTTTGGCTGTATGACTACCTCCTACGGTCTAGCAATTCGGTAATGCCGACTTCCGTTCTAGCCTCTGTCGCCGTTGCCTGTTCTAGTAAGGTGGGGGCCTCGGCGCTGCCCCTCTTAAGAAGTTTCCGGCTTTATAGCCTGGATTTGCAGCGTAAGGTCCAGGAGATGGGCGGCGCCGAGATGAATTGGTTTGGAACCATGATGCATCGCGACGTGATGGCGAAATTTTACGCGGAGGAGCGCAGAGAGGCGGCCCTTCGGCCATGGCGCGCAGAGACGCTGGAAGAGTTACTGGTCAAGCTCCAATTTCATGAGAGCTTGCGGGGCGAAGCTGTGCAGATAGTCGACGCTTTCATCGCTGAGGCGGAAGTTACCAAGGACAGTAATTTACGGTTCATGATCCACCGTGTGGATACTCGCGCTTGGGAAGCGGTAGAAGACCGGAAGAACAATCGACTAATTCTACAATCAAGTGCTGCATTGCCTGAGGACCTTCAGCAGGTTCAACGTGAGTTCAATGACAAGCATTCGTACGATTCGGTGGTTCAGCGATTGTACGCGTGGTCCAGAAAGGCGTTCGACGACCTCAGCTACGACACTGCGCGTTATGCCACCTACCAGGATGCTATCGCGGAGGCGCGAGGGCTCATTGCTGCGTTTGAGACAGGGAAGGTTATAGGTTTTCAGAGTATGGCCATCGGCGCTATCACGACCACGGCAGCTGTTTGCATTCGAGACGCTGACGCCGAACTGTCAGCCGAAGACAAGGAATGGTGCTTTGAGATCATCTTCGACACAGTCTGCATGCATGCAGACAATCTAGAAGATCACTCTGCGGTTGATGCGACGGATCAGTATGGCGCGGCGGCGTGTGCATTCGTACTGGCCAAAATGTTCGATTTTGAGCTGCAGGATAAAGACGTAGAAGTTTTGGAATATGTAATCGTCACCGCGTTGACTCATGCCAATTTGCATGTATGTGCGTCCGCCGCGAAAGGGGTAAGGACCTACCTTTGGCCAAGCAACCATGACTTTGCCTCCCGCTGTCTGGCTGGGGCAGTGGAGCATGCTCGCTTCAGGATGGATACGGCGAAAACCAGCAGCCATCATCATTACGGCGGCGATGTTCCCGCTAAGTGGCGTGAGGATTGGAGCGAGACGATTGCTCGATTCAGGGATGAAATATTGGCAGGGCATTTCCCGTTGAATGTTGAAGACTGCTCGCTCGAAAGCCATGCTCCGTGGCTAATTCATCTGCCCATGTTGCTCATTCCTTACAACAATCAGGAAGAGGACCACATTCGGCTACTCAAGAAAATCGTCGGTTTTGTTTACGAGGATCAATACCGGGAGCCGCGGCAAGGTAACCAGGAAAAAATACACTACGAGATAAAGAAACAAATTCAGGACTGCTTGGCAGAGCATGTGGTGCATTCAAAACATAGAAATTTCGAGCCGGTGCGCGAGGTTTTGCGTGCCGGGTGCTCGAAGGCGCCCACCTTTACCTACCTTGTCAAATTAGCCTTTGATATTGCCATGGAGAAGAAGAACGATTTCGATGCGATTTGGACGTTGTGGAGGGTACTTGCACCTGGGCTACACGCCATTGCGGCGACAGAGGTCAATGATCCCTACGCTGGCCACCAGCATGATTTGAATACGTTGCTTCGGGGTATGCTTTATTCCGACAGCCATTGGCAACGCCACCCCAGCGAGACTGCGTGCCTTCAGGTTGGCGCCTGCGATCTTTTAGACTTTGTACGGACCTCGGGGCATAACAGCCACGTTTTCGAGGCGCTCAGTTCATTGATGTACAACTTCCATGAACTGTTTTTTGAGGATGGTATTTTCATCTTGGCGAAGAAGTTTTCAGCCGATACTGCGATTATTTCCCGACAGCTAAATACGGCTTTCTATCTCGAAATGTCCATGGCTCGTTACTTGCAAATTGAGAACCGAGCAGCGTTGACGCGCAGCATGTACAACGCTTGTCTAGGATTGCTTACCGGCCTGGTAGAAACCGGTTCCGCGAGGGCGTACTACTTGCGGGAAAATCTGATCAGGACACGAAGAATTTCTTTTTAGGAGCTGGCCATCCAACGCTCCCCCGCAGTAGCAGCGGGGGAGCTAGGCCAGAAGCTGGATCCTGTTAGGACAGCAGTAAACGCTGAGCAAGCCGTCACGGCTCGCGACATTTCCTATCTTCCACGTCTCCTTGGAGCGCTTACGTCAAAGAATCGGTAGCGAACTTCTGAAAATTCGTTATCTGGTTCGATGCAAGGCGGTAGCGAGTTAATACCTCCCGGCGGTGGATTGCGAATGGTGAAGCTATGCTGAACCAGGCGCAGCCGAGAGGAGAGGCGATTACGATAGGTCACAAGCTCTGAAAAGTTTGTGAACCATTTCTGCTCAACTGCCGCAATGCCTTCCAGAAGTTTGGCCATTTCAGCTTGGGCCTCATCGAGGGGAAGAAATGTGTAATACATGGCTACTGGAAAATCAAAAGAACATGCGGAAGGCGCGAACAGGTGTTTGTCTCTATCGTCACTGCAATAGTCCCATTTATCCCATCGCGCAAACGCAAGTCGCCACATGTCGGCAGATCTTTCCTTTCCCATGGCATTAAGGAAGGGGATTAGGATGTTAGCCACCGGTCCTGCAGTTCCTGCATGCGTCCAAAGCTCAACAGCGTCAACAAAATCAGCCCAGTGAGCCGCAGTCAACTGGGTAAGTGCCTCCGAGAGTGCCTTCTCCGCAACGTTATCCGCTTGCGGATATTGAGCGAAGTCGAATATCCATGCACGCCAGAGACCTGTTTGAGCAACCTGAAGTAACAACTCACGGACAACTTCTACCGCGCCTTCCGGTGCAGACGTCGCCCCGACATTGGCGAGTTGAGAAGTGCAAACAAACTTGAAGGTGACATCGCTAACAGATAAAGCAAATCTGGGGGCGTCGTCAGCGAGTGCGTCTCGGACACCGACTGAGAACAAGACGTCGCGCCTCTCCTCGACGTGGCGGGCAAGTCTGTCGGGCGTGTACTTCGCGAGGAGCATCACGGCCAGGCGGATATCGGGCGAAAGCTCCATATTCAGATGGCGAATCAGCATGCCAAGCTTGCGGTAGTCACCACTACGGCCTGCAGCCTGCATATCTTCGCGCCACCGGTCATCATCGATACGGTGGCGGCAATTTTGGATACCCATGACCGTATCCTTCAAAAGCTTTTCCAGACCATCCAGTAGCGGCAGGCGGGCGAATTCTTGCGGTAGCACGTCCACTGCGCTCCTGTCGGACGGCGATGAAATCAGCCAGGTCGTTAGGACAATCTGCAGGTGATACAACCCATAGGGTGACTCAGGCGCTAATGCTTCCAATTCCTGCAGCGCCCAACTCTGAGCACGCAGCCGCTGCCTCGCTTGCTCTTCCGCCTCAGGGGTTCCAGACTCGGTCCCCCACCAAAGCTCTTCATCAAGCTCGTCCTTCAACGCTACAATGTTGAGAGGCTTCGACTGAGCGTAGAGCTCCGGCATGCTCGCTAAGGCTCTTACCAAAGCGATAGGCATCTCGACAGCCATGTACACTGCACGGTCAGATGAATCGCCCTTCATTGCTCCTGCCCCCCGTTAGTCGATGTCTTCCAGATTAGGTGCCTTTCCCCTTCGAGCTGCCCCCACAGGTCTTGGAAGGCCTGAGCGATAGGTTCGCCGTGTGAAACCTTCTGAAGGATATGGTGTTCATCGCCGAAGCTATTTATCGATGTGCCGAGCGACCACGCCAGCGCCGAACCTTGCGCTCTCGGGAAGATGATGAAGCGGTCATGGAATCCCCATCCCGCGCCTCCCTCCCGTATGCGAAACTCGAGTTGCAGTCCATGAAAGTTACCCTTCGCCGCTTCAAGCTGGTCAGCCTGTTCGCTCTTCTGCTTTTCCGCTCGTGCGCGGGCTAGCCGCTGAAGCTCCCGCGCGGACACTCCACCTCCAGCCTCCAACTTCTGTATTCTGCCCGGGGGGGCTTTACCAGCAGTCAACGCCCGGAGAGGAACACTGCTGTGGGGGCAGAAGAACAGCGTGCGCAAGACGTCCTCTGCGCTAAGAAACGGGTCCCACAACCAGACGCCTTCTCCACCATGTTTTTGCATCAACCACTGGAGGTCTTCGAGCGCCGCCTTCCGCCTTGCGTCCTTCCGGGACATGGTATCCGGTGACGTTTCCTCGCCCTCGGCTTCCTCATCATTGATGCCGTTTGCCTTGGCGACCTGCTGATCAACAGCCTCTTCATGTTTGGCCTCGTCGATGCCGTACTGAACAAATTCCTTCCGTGCTTTGAGGCTGGTTACTGATTCGCTGAAGACACGTTGTGAAACCCATGGTTCCCTGGGGGACTCGGGGCTGCTTCCAATGAGTCGACCCGGCTCGACGGGCTTTATAAGTCGCAGCGACTGGATATTCTGCTTGCCTGCGGAGTCTGTCAGGAGGAACTCGCGATTTAGCGGCTCATTCCCGTGATGGTCGACCGACATCGAAAGGGACATGCTCGTGAAGAAGTTCACTGGAGGGGTGGCACTCAGTAAGATGCGCTTCTCTTCGTCCCAGACATTCGTGCGTGCCCCTCCACCCGGAGAGTTGAGCTGAAGTTTCGCCTCGCCAGTGGAAATGACAGCCGAATCGAAGCTCGTCACTGTCGAGTCTTGCCAAATTTCAGCAGCAATCCGAACGTTGCGAGGGGGCACGTCCGGGTGCCAAGCGACGGCCACAGAGTGGTCGCCTTCGGGGGATCCGCGTACCTCGGTGGACATCACTGTCACGGGCAATTGAATGATGACGTTGCCCAGACGGTCCGACATCCCATCCACCTCTATCGGCAGATACTTGCCAACAATCTTCGCAAGGGTGGTCAGCCTGCGCGAATCATCAAGCAGGAACTGTAAGTGCTGCTTGGTGGTATCGAACAACTCCAATACGTGGGAACCTTCGAAGAAGTTGTTCTTGAGAACGCCGTTCCACGGGTGATGGTCGCGCCCGTCGGCGGGGACGAACTGAGGAGGAACTGCTGCCAGAGTGCCCGTCCGGACTTCAATCGGCGCGGGCTTCCATTGGCCGGTCTCTCCAAACTCGGCCAGCTTCTCCAGGAAGACCTCAAGCGAGAGACGATACTGCGCTATGCCAACGTTCCATTCAGTTCCAGGGACCCTGTGTCGTTCCTTCCCGTTTAGAAGAACCGACTTCCAATCAATTTCCGAAGGCGCATCAAGCGGTTCTGCAACTGCGTGCGTCAGAATATTCGTAAGCGTAGAACCTTGAACCCCGAGAACCTCGGTAACCTCGACGCTGCGATAGAAACCAATGACACCAGGCTGCACCAGCTCTCGTAGCTTTGCCAGTGTTCTGGCCACATCCCAAACAATCGTTTTTTTATGCATGTTTTGACCAATATATGAGAAGCCTTGGTTGGGGCACGGCCATATGGCTCTATGAAATGTATTAATCCACCTAAGGGGTCAGCGATAGAGTAACGCTTGCACCATGCCGAAGTCGGCTTGAGCATCGCGACAAAAGAGCTGGGTCGCAAGTGCTATGGCGTTATCTGCCGAGGGCACAATGGTCTACGAAAATCGGTCGCACCCAGGTCCGTGCCCCTACCCATGTGACCTCATCCGACCTTAGGGATTTTCAGCCACTGTCAACGCATGCGCTTGAGGAATAGCTGATGAAGTGAGCGGCCGACCTGCCGCCAATTCCCCAAAGGAATTTGCCGTATCGATGTAGCGCATGGCTGACTTCATGTCCTTCCAGCCGACGTAGGTCATCAGCGCTTTAATGTCCCAGCCATTCGCCGCCGCCCAGGTGGCAAACCCACGCCGCATGGAGTGACTGCTATAAAGATCAGCCGAAACTCCTGTCTGCTCAAAGATGCGGCGAAGTAGGGGTATCAAGCTGTTCGAATTGATGCCTGCCTCGGCGAGATTGCCCCAGCGATCCAACTTCCTGAACACCGGCCCACGCGCAATGCCGGCCTCGGTGATCCAGTTGATATAGGCTTGAACTGGGCATAGTTTTTTTAAGGCAGGGGTGTGGAATGTCGTCCCCATGTGTTGTCGATCACCCTTTGTGTGCGGCAGATAGAAAGTGATGCCTATCCCTGACTCCGCTTGGGTGTGCTCGACCTGCAAACGAGCCAGTTCGTCACCCCGGAACCCTCGCCAGAACCCAATCAGCACCAGAGCGATGTCTCGCCTATGCCTGATCACACTTCCAAATTCGCCGCGCTCAGCCGCGAGAGCCGCCTCTCGCTCAAGCCACCTCACCGCTTGTTCCAGATGATGTAGAAGGAGGGGGGCGGCCTGTTTCTCTTGGGCAGGATGCAATGTCCGAATGCCCTTGATCATTTGCTTAACGGTCGGCGTTTTGGTGGGATCGGGGAACCCTTGGGTGATGTGCCACTGTGCCAGGGCGGCCAGGCGCTGCTTCAGCGTGCTGATGGTGTGCTGGTCGGCGTACTCAGCGAGGTAACGCACGATGCCATCGCCGGTCGTGGGGAGAAAGCCGCCCCAGGTCACTTCGAAGTGTTCCACCGCCGCACGGTAGCTACGCCGAGTGTTCTCCCGGGTGCCGGCCTGCAGGTAACGATCCGCCTTGTTCATCTCGACCCTTCTACGCCAAACGTACCTTTTCCGACGCTGGAAAAGGCGAAAACCGGTTCTATGATGCGATAACGCTCGATTATTTTATCAAAGAAAGTTACGTAAATTATTCTTTTTTGATCAATAAGTGTTATGTATAAACGTAGTATGTAATGCGGTACGAAATTGTAGGAGAGTGAAATGGCACGCGGCGGAATTAACGAGGGGGATTGTTCAGAAGTCCCGGGAATCGCTGCTTGCTCTGGGAGAGAACCCAAGCATCGACGCCGCGAGCATCGAACTCCGCAATACGGGCTCGAAGACGACTATTCAGCGGTATTTGAAGTAGATTTTGACCCACGACCGCGGGCCTCTAGAGAGCGGCTGAGTGATGAATTGACCGAGCTTGTAGCCGGCCTCTTAGAGCGAATGACGGAGGAGGGGGGGAGGAAGCTATTGCGCACGCCCAAGGCTTTTTGACGAACAGCGGCTTGCACTGGAGAAAAAGTACGACGCTCTGAACGCGGAGCTCACCGTTTTGGAGCGCCAGTTTGATACCCAGAAGGCGGCATTGGAAGCTCAAACGGAGGAGTTACTGATCTGCTAGACCGGCCTTCAAACTGAAATCACCCGCAATGCACGCCTGAGCCAAAATTGCAGTGACTTGGAAATTCGCGCGCAGGAGAAGGATGAGCAGATTCGCTCTCTGGAAGAAAAGCACCTTCACTCCCGCGAGGCGTTGAAACATTACCGCAACTCGGTCACCCGATTGTGATCACTGTCACCGTCGGGGCTATGCCCGATCACCTGTTGAATCTCTATACCTACGGCGATTTTCTGCGTGGTTTGATGCGAATACAGGGCTGCTGGAGGATGAGCCGCGTGCCGACGTCGAACCAGTATTGAGCGTACGGCTGCAGGTAGGAGCCGATCTGGAACTCATCTGGTCGCTCTTCTCCGATAGGGCCGCCGCTCAAGGGCTGGGGCGCGGATTGGCGTGGAAGCACCGCGCGCTGTTGGCCCCGGCCCGCGTCGGCCACTATGCCAGCACGCATCTGTCCTGGAATCGAAGCTCAGTGCTCAACCGCCTGACAGAAGAACGTCCCGATCTGGGCCGAGTTGGCCCGCGCTGTTAGGGATGCCCGTAACGGGTTTGGCGGCGCGGTGAATGTCCAACTCGCGTAAACCCTACAATCGGTGGCACAAACCGCGGCTACTTGGGCGCAACATCCTTGGGGGCAACATCGGACAGCCTCAGGCGCTGCTTGATGCGCATTCAATCTCCATCGGCGACGGAGCGATAGCGCTACATGACAGAAATGGAAGACTCAAAAGGTTTTCAGTTTTTCGGTAAGCGTCCGGCTAACTCACCTTCCAAAGTCCAGCATTAAGGGCGATGGTGGCCGCATATTTTAAGCAGGCGCGATGACCCTTATCTCCCAACGCCTGATCGCCCACAGTCGCCCCTAGTCGTTGTTTTTCGATTAATCACGTCAGGGCAGCATTCACTCGGCTGCCCAACTCTGGCTAGAAATCGGTGATTGTTGTACCGGCTACGGTTTCGGCGAAACCGACGCCGAGCAGGTGTGCAGGGGTTTCAAAACCTGCGCGCCGCTCCCCGCTCAGCACTCGGCGAGCCGCCTCAACCGCCGCCAGCGGTGTGTAGGTGTACCCGTTGACGGTCTCGATCACCGAGCGGGCCACACTGCTATCTGCATCCACGACCTCGGCCACGGCCAATGCTCGATGCGCCAGACGCTGCTCTTCACTCGGGCCTTCCGGCAATAGCGAGAGGTCGCCCTCGGGAAAGGCGACATCCGGGATGTGCACGTACACGGCTATGTTAGGTATACCTGTGGAGCGCCAGCCCGTCACCAGATCCCCGAATGACAATGGCACACACAGCTTTGGGCCCGCGCCAAAATCAAACTCGCGGGGAGGCTGGTCGGGGGCTGCTACGAGTTCCCCTTCAATACGCGCCAGAACCCCTGCGCCGATGATCTCACTCACGCTTGATGCCGAGCCGCGAGACATGGGGCCTGCCACTTGCAGCGCCAAGTTCAACGATTGGGGTTGTTCAACCCTGGCTGCGACATGCACAGCCAGGCAGTCGGTCGGCACCACGTCCCAACCAACGCCAGGCAACAACATGACACCCGCTTGCGCAGCTTCGAGATTCAATGACTCGGCCAGCCGATAAACGTTAATCTCTGCGGTGATGTCGAGGTAGTCCGCACCTGCCCCGATACAGGCGCGCATCAAATGCTCTGCGGTATATGCGAATGGCCCGGCGAAATTCAGCAGCACGCTGATACCGTCCAATGCATCTGCCGTCACACCTTCAGCGCCAAATACGCGAAAAGGCAGCTCCAGTTCGGCGGCCAGAGGCGCCAGTCGGTCAGCGCTACGGCCTGCCAGAATCAGATCCAGGCCCACCGCTTTGGCGTGCTGCGCGGCCATGCGTCCGGTGTAGCCGGTCGCACCATAAATCATCAGAGTTTTCATTGGCCGTGCTGCCAGTTCTTGTAAACGAATTCGAGGCTATAGCCGTCCGGGTCGAGGACATTGGCCGCATAGTAGTTCGGGTCGTAATGCAGACGTGCGCCGGGAGGGCCGTTGTCTGTTGCCCCTTGGGCTATGGCCGCTGCATAAGCGACATCGACCTCGGCACGGCTATTGGCGACGAAACCAACGTGCACCGCCTGTCCCTCCACCACCCCTTCGCGCAGCCAGAAGAACATTCGGCCATGGGCGCCAAAGCCCTTGAGGTCAGGATGACCAGGAGGCCCGTCCTTGCCGTCGTAATCCAGACGCGCCGTGATGCCAAGCGGCGTCAGTGCTGCCTCATAAAAGTGTATCGAGCGCTTGATGTCGCTTACCGAGAGAAAAATATGATCGAGCATGGAGCCTCCATGATTCAGATGATGTAGCCGCCTGCGACTTCGATGGTTTGCGCGTTGATCCAGGCGCTTTCCTGAGAGAGCAGCATCGCAATAACACGAGCGACGTCTTGCGGCTCGCCCACCCGGCCCAGTGCTGTCTGACCGGCCAGCATGGCTTCAAACTCATCGTTCAAACCGCCCCCCAGCTCAGTACGAATGGCACCAGGCGAAACCGCATTGGCACGAATACCGCGTTCACACAATTCTTTCGCCATGTAGCGGGTCAGCACTTCGAGACCGCCTTTAAAGGCCGCATACGGCGCGACCCCTGCTGTTGCGACGCGTGTTGTGGCACTGGTCAGGTTGACGATGCTCGCGCCATCTTCAAGTAGCGGCAGCAGCGTTTGAGTGAAGAAGAAAGGCCCCTTGAGGTGCACTGCGAACAGACCGTCGAATTGCTCCTCGCTGACTGACTCCAGCGGGTTGAACAGACCGTAGCCTGCGTTATTTACCAGACCTGCCAGCGTGTTTGTACCCCAGGTAATCTCCAGAGCGGAGAACACGGCATCACGAAATGCAGCAAAGCTTGAGGTGTTACTCACGTCCAGCCGCAGCGCAACCGCCTTGCCGCCAGCGGCCTCAATTTGCCGGACGACCTGGTGAGCTGCATCAGGATTCTGGTTGTAGGTTAGGATGACGCCCATCCCCCGTTCGGCAATATGGAGAGCAGCGCTGGCGCCGATGCCGCGACTGCCTCCGGTGATAACGATGACGCCCATGGTGCATTCCCGTGTCGATGACTTGAGCCTCCACAGTAGAGTCCCCGGCCATCCAGAACGTGGCCATTCCTACTCGAAACCTGCCTGTTTCTGCTTTTTGCTTGCCAAGTCTCAAACGAGCCGGGCAGGATCCAGCCCATGACCACACAATTGAATGAACTGCGAGCCCTGACCTCAAGTGCTGAAAATCGGCGCACTGAGACAGGAATCCCCAGGGTAGCCATGGTGCAGGGTGAGATTCCCGAGCACATGCTGGCCGCCGTCTACGAGCCGATGATCAACCTGATTCTCCAGGGCAGTAAAACCATGACCGTCGGGGAGCAGACGTTGCACTATGACCCGGCGACGTACTTCGTGATGTCCATCGAGCTGCCCGCGGTGGGCACAGTTCATCCGGCGTCGACCGGAGAGCCTTATCTCGCGGTAAGTCTGACGCTCGACCCGGTGGCGCTAACCACTCTGCTGGCCGACCTACCTCTTCCGGCTGATCGCCATGACCAAGATCCGGGTTTTTCAGTAGCGCCGGTCACGCCTCAGTTGATGGACGCTTGGGTGCGCCTGCTGCGCTTGATGGGTGACCCGCAAAGTATCGCCGCCCTGGCGCCCGCATACGAACGCGAGATCCTCTACCGTGTACTCCAAGGCCCTCACGGCTGGATGCTGCGTGAAATCGCCGCTCCAGACTCTGCGATGGCCCGCGTCAATCAGGCCATTCAATGGATCCGCCGCGACTTCGCTGAATCTATTCGGGTAGAACATATGGCAGAGAAAGCAGCGATGAGCGTTTCGGCATTTCACCGACACTTCAAGGCGGTAACCACGCTGAGCCCTCTGCAATATCAGAAGCGTGTACGCCTGCTTCAGGCTCGCACCCTTATGGTTGCCAACGCCAGAAGCGTCACTGCGGCTGCCTTTGAAGTCGGGTATGAAAGCAGCACCCAGTTCAGCCGAGATTACGCAAAAGTCTTCGGGCTACCGCCCTCACGAGACGCTGCGCGCATTCAGCACGAGAGTAAAGTTTCAAGGGCCTGATCAGATCAAATACCGGCGAGGACTGCGGGATCTCCCGTCCGCCAGACGTTGTCCACCACGATGTGCTGAATGCGCCAGGTTTCACCCTGCCTGACCAGCTTCACGTCGTAACGGTTTTTCATGAGATAGGAACGGGAGTGATCAGTTTTCAAAACATGTTGGGCTTCTACCAACGCATCCAGTACCGCCTCATCCCCTTCAAGGGTGACGCGGGGATTGTTCACAGAGTGCGTGGTATCGACTCGGCTAAGTGACGTCATGAGGGCCTGTACGATGGTGTCACGACCTTCAAGAACAGGGTATTCGAAACCGGCTTTGGCTGCTGCGGGCCGGAAATCAGAAGCGGCATTATCTGTAAGCACCGTGGCCATAAGCCCGGCATCACGAAGATCAATACTTGCAGCGTAGTCATATAAAACTTCGGCGACTGCAAGCTTGTCAGCGGCTTCTTGATCGTATTGAGAGGACATGGCTAACACCCTAAGTTAAGTGAGGCCTCAGGGTATAAGATGCGGATCAAATAACAATTACGCACTTTAAAGTAATCAGGTATATCCAAATACACCACATGCGCGCGCGGGGCGTGATCCATGAATAATACCAACATCGACATATCAAGCGGGACGGCCAGCTGTCCCAGCCGCTATTTGTTGGATCAGATCGGTGACAAGTGGACGATGTTGATTCTCACGACACTGTGTGAAAAGCCGCTTCGCTTTAACGAACTGAAGCGGTGCCTGGACGGTATCACTCAAAAAGCGCTGACTCAGGCGCTCAGAAGGCTCGAACGCAACGGGATCCTTGCGCGCCGTGTCATACCCTCTTCACAAGTGGGGGTGGAGTATCGAATCACGCCGCTGGGGCGGACACTGGAAGAACCTTTCAAAGCTCTACATATCTGGACGATTGTGCATCTGGCAACAGTCGTCAAGGCGCAATTGGATTTTGATGAGCACGAAGCAGAAGCGGAATGACACTGCTGGATCACTCAGCTCACAGCTGCAAACATGCCAGCGATAATCCTGGCATCGAGCAAAGCGTGGTGTGGCAACTCCGCACCTTCGCGGGTTGGCTTGAGCGTCGTTGCATCGGTAGGAAAATTACGAACGATCCTGGGCCAGCGTCCGTCCTCATAAACCAAGTCGCAAAATAAGCTCCCATTCGTAATTAGGGGCGTCAGTGACGATCTCGACTTCTTCATTGAACGACGTCAGAAATCCGAGCGGCGTTGACCTATCGTCAACAATGGGCCGTGAGTCCCTCCCGCCCCATAGCTGCTGGAGCACGATTTCCTTAACGAACTCACTACAGTCTTCTTCTCGCGTGAGCGTCCGCCCACCTCGCCTTGCGTAAGTCAGGCCGGCCCCCACTGATACGGCAGCAACTGCCCGATCTCACTGGCACGCTGTGTCGGCAGCCGCGTCAGCACGTCTTTCAGATAGGCATACGGATCATGCCCATTCATACGCGCTGACTGGATCAAACTCATGATCGCAGCCGCCCGTTTACCGCTGCGCAGCGATCCGGCAAACAGCCAGTTCGAGCGTCCGAGGGCCCATGGCCGTATCTGGTTCTCGACCTGATTGTTGTCGATGGGCAAAGATCCATCGTCCAGGTAGCGCGTCAGCGCTACCCAGCGTTTCAAGCTGTAATCCAAAGCCTTGGCCGTGGCCGAGCCCTCGGGCACGAGGTCGCGCTGACCCAGCATCCACTCATGTAACTTCTGTGCAATGGGCGCCGCTATTTCTTGGCGTAATCGCCAGCGTTCTTCATCGCTCATGTCTTTGGCCTGCCGTTCGACTTCGTACAGCCCGCCGATTGAGTGCAGCGCTTGTTCGGCCAACTGGCTTTTGTCCGCTACATGCAGGTCGAAGAACTTACGGCGGGCATGCGCCATGCAGCCGATTTCGGTGATGCCCAGGTCGAAGCTGGCCTTGTAACCCGCGAAGTCATCACAGACCAGCTTGCCGTTCCAGGTGCCCAGGAAGTTACGCGCATGTTCGCCGGCGCGGCTGGGGCTGAAGTCGTAGACCACCGCCTTGAGGGCCGAGAACGGCGTCGTGCAATAAGCCCAGACATAAGCTCGATGCGTTTTCTTAACTCCGGGCGCTAGCATCTGCACCGGCGTTTCATCTGCATGCACGACTCGCTGAGCCAGCACCGCTTCGCGCAGTGCATCCACCAGCGATTGTAGCTGTACGCCAGTTTGGCCCACCCACTGAGCCAGCGTTGAACGCGGGATCGCCAGGCCTGCACGGCCAAAGATCTTTTCTTGCCGGTACAGCGGCAGATGATCAGCGAATTTGGCTACCATCACATGCGCCAGCAGGCCTGCGGTCGGGATGCCCTTGTCGATCACCTGGGCCGGCACCGGTGCTTGGATCAGTGTTTCGCACTGGCGGCAGGCCCACTTTCCACGTATATGCTGCTCAACGGTAAACACGCCAGGTGTGTAATCCAGCTTCTCGCTGACGTCTTCGCCGATGCGCTGAAGCTGGCACCCGCAGGCACACTGGGTGTTCTCTGGCTCGTGACGAATGACGGTACGTGGGAACTGCGGCGGCAGCGGCGCACGCTTGGGCTTTTGGCGGGTTTCGTCTGACGTTGGGGCGGGACGAAGCGCGTTCAGTTCTGCCTCGATAGCCTCAAGGTCGGTGTTGAGCAAGTCATCCAGCAACCTGCCTTGCGCTGGGCTGATCTGCTCGCTGCGCTTGGCGAACTTGTGGCGCTTGAGGATGGCAATCTCGTGAGAGAGCTGCTCGATGATCGTCTCGTCACGATGGATTTTTCGGCCCATGGTGTCGACCTTCGACAGCAACTGCGCAGCGAGTGCGCGCAGTTGTTCGGGTGTCATTTGGTCGAGATTGGGCAAAGAAATCATACCGTGGATTTTACCAAAGCGATCCACCTGCGACAGCTGAAAAGCGAGGCTAAATCACTGTGATTGCTCCGTTAGCGCCAACTCGCTGCCATGGCAAACCGAGCACCAGCGCTTGAAGTTGTTCAGCGTCGAGCCCGACTTCCAAGCCGCGATGAGTGCCAGGCCAGTGAAACTTGCCTTGGTTCAAACGCCTCGCGGCAAGCCAGATGCCCACGCCATCGTGCACCAGCACCTTCATCCGGTTGGCCCGGCGATTGGCGAACAGATAAGCGCAGTGCGGCTTCGCCGCACCGAACACAGCGACCACGCGGGCCAATGCAGTTTCGGTGCCGGCACGCATGTCCATGGGGTCGGTGGCTAGCCAGATGGCGTCGATGCGTATCATTGCGAGAGGCTGCGAATAAAACGTGCGCAGCCGTCCGGGTCAGAGATGGGCCATTTGACCGTGATGGATTTGTCGCCCAGCGGCAGTGCGATGACCACAGCTTCATCAGCGTGCCGTTTAGGCATCGGTTGCAGCGGTACAAACGCGGGAAGTGGCGCGACGGGTTTATCACGGTAAATCGGGAGCCACTTGCGAATCACGTTGGCATTGATGCCGTGGCTGATGGCGACGCTGGAAACTGAAGCACCGGGTTTCAGGCATTCCTGTACGACCTGGGCCTTGAAGGGTTTGGGATAGGAGCTTCGTTGGCGCATGGAAATCCTGGCGATAAGGGTGATCGCGTCCGCTTAAAAATAGGCGGACACCATCGCCCTTAATTCCTGATTTCTGAAGGTGTGTTCGCTGGCCGCTTACGTTTTTCGGAAATGTTACCTCTATTGTCTTAAAAAAGTTGTCCGGTGCAAAGCGTGGCGCTCAGGCTTGAAGGAGTTGCTATAAGCCTGGACGGTAAAATCCAGATAGTCGATGACCTAGAAAGCTGCTCGATGAAGATCTAGGATGTCAAACTCTCAGTCTTTTCAGCCTCATGACCTCCATTGAACAGACCAGAAGACATATAACGTGGCCAGACGTAGAAATAGGAAATCCCAGCAGGATACTGCCAGCAAACCAGATGATTTTGGGCTGTTTAAAAAGGCTCGTCTCGCAGTAGTTTCTGCAACCGGTGGCGTTTTCTTGGGGGCTTACACAAGCATAATCACGGGATACGTTGGACCATTTCTGACATCGATGGTGGAATGGACTCAAGACCACCTTCTACCGATGCCAGCTGACCAACAAATCGTTGCACAGGCCCACTTCTTCGTCGCCAATAAGTCCGGAACACCTCGCTCTGGCGAGGTGATGGGGGTCGCGTTGAGGGGGATCGATTGCCTCAAGCCAGGCGGCGCCAGTGATTACAAGTTGTATGATTTTGGTGACGAAGTCGTATACACGAACGCTCTTCTGCACACGACGTGCCGACCTTCAGGCAAAACCAAGGTGACAATCACTCCGCGCAACGGCAATCCAGTAGTTCTGTTCAACGGCTTCATCAACGGTAGGGAGCAGGTTGAAATTGGAGGTGTTGAAGGTAGCTATGAATACGGGATGCTCACAGTTTCGTATGTAGGTACGAAAGAGCCAACCGGGCCGTACAGGCCTGTTAATCAGCCACCGCCTTCGCTTGCTGAAAACCGTCAGTAAAAATGTGGAAGACTCTGAGAGTGTAGGGGCTCAGTGGCCCTTGGCTTTGATCGGGGTGAAAGAGACCGGAGCCAGATGCCGCGCGTGTTGCAGGTGAGTGGATGGATAAACCAAAGTCGAGCTGGCCGGGTTGAGCGTCAGATACCAGAAACGAGCGGGATGGCGAATAAAACCGAGCGCAATCCCACGGCGCCTGTTTCACTCCATGTCAGTTTTAGACGGAGGGGCAAGCAGCTCTGGCCCTTAATTCCTGACATTGCCGAGGGCTTTGCCGACTGATACCAATGATCGTCGGCGACCGGTCACAAACGTGTGCGGGCTGCTATAACGAGTTGGTAATACAAGACGGTGAAGGTGCGAAATTCATGGCTCTCATTGATGACGTTGACAGCTTGCAATCGATTTACATCAATCGTGCCACCGGGAACGGAAATGACGATGATGAACGGGATTACCCTCTTTATCGGCAGAGTGTTGTTGATAACCCTCGTATAGCTTCACTAGTTCCCGCGTGGGTGCGTCGTTACAGGAACTTGGATCAGTTTTGGGGGTTCATCCAGCCAAAATTTCAAAGCTACGCCGAGCGTAGGAAATTCATTTGGGAAGAGTTTAGGTCACTTGTTGACTTCGCTGAGTCGGGTGGGGAGCACCCTTCAGATGTCGTTGTCTCTGAAGCGCTGGACCGCATTGACGCTGAGCACGTTCGTATCGCTTGGACTAAGGCGCTTGAAAGGCGCTCAACTGATCCCGAGGGCGCTATCACCATGGCTCGTACTCTCCTGGAATCGGTATGCAAACATATTCTTGACGAAGCAGGAACGGGCGATCATGAGACGACTCCTGACCTAAATAAACTCTACAAACAAACCGCTACGCTTCTAAACCTAACGAAGGGACAGCATGAAGAAGTTGTGTTCAAGCAAATCCTCGGAGGGTGCACAGCAGTTATCGAGGGTTTAGGGGCGCTTCGGAATCGTTTGAGCGATGCACATGGCAAAGGTAAAGGCGGGGTGAAGGCCGCTCCCCGTCATGCAGAGCTGGCAGTGAACCTGGCAGGTTCGAGTGCCCTTTTTCTGCTTGCCACATGGGAAGCAAAAAACGGGGAATGAGTGTGGGATCGCGATACTTGCTGCGTGATCGAGTCGACAGCTTGAATCAACGAGTGGTGAATGGCCGACATATTGCTTTATGGTTGGCGCCAAATAAAAAGCGAGTCGCACACCGTGAAATTCCATCAAATCAGAGCCTTGGTCGCGATCAACCAGTGCGGCAGCATCAATGAAGCCTCGCAGATGCTGCATGTCACCCAGCCTGCGTTGAGTCGTTCAATCAAGGATCTGGAGCGTGAGTTAGGCCTGACCCTGCTGCAGCGTTCCTATAAAGGCATGTCGTTGACGGACGAAGGCCGACGGATCATCCGGCATGCGCACATGGCGGTCGAGAGCATGCGGCGCCTGCAAATCGAGGCCGATAATATCCACGACATGGCTGTGGGCGAGGTAGCTGTCGGCGTCACTTCACTGACCGCCATGCTGCCGGGTTTTGAGAAATGCATCAGTGACTATCAGGCGAAGAACCCTCGCGTGCGGATCAAACTGATCGAGCTGCGCCCCAGCCATATCGTTCAGCGTTTGCGCGATGGGAGCCTGGACTTTGCCCTGACGTCTCAACAAAACACTCAACGCTTGAATCTTGATTGGGAAGCCCTGCACCGGATCAAAGGGACCGTGGTATGCAGCCCGAACAACCCGATGCGCCATTCGCCGTCGTTGCGGCAATTGCAGTACGCCAACTGGATCAGCCTCGACGAGGTGGATGATCGATCTTCACAGTTCTATCAAATGTTCGAGGTCAACGATATTCACCCCCCGCAGAAGGTGATCGAGTGCGCCTCGCTGTTCCTGGCCTTGCGCCTGGTCGAGAATGCCGATGCGTTCATGACCCTGAGCAATCTGGCGCTGGGCAGTGCACTGCCGCCGGGAAGGGTACCGGAACTGGTCCTCGTCGAAGTCGAGGAGGTCATCCCGGAATACCCGATTTATCTGGTGTGCGTTGACCGCCATTCGCTGACGTCGCCGGCGAGAGATCTGTTCAACGGTCTCAAATCCAAATTGGCCGCTGAGTCTTCAGCAGAGCCGACTTACTAGAAGTGGTAGTACATGCCGACGGCCAGGTTGCCGGGGTCGTCGCCGCTTTGCTCGAGGGGGATTCCCGCATAGCTGATCGCGGATTCCGGGCGGTTATCGATCAGGGCGAGCCGACCGTAGATGGCCCAGTTCTTTTTCAGGAAATGGTCGTAGCCGAGCATGATCCCGGTGGCGTCCTTGTCGCCGAATTCGATGTCGCGCTTGACCAGTGCCATGCGCGCCACATCGGCTTTGCCGACGGGCGCGGAAAGGCCTAACGTCCATGCGCTCATGCTTGACGTCGCGTGGTAGTCGACGTCCTGGCGTTGCCAGGTGACATTGGCAGACAGCGGCCCGAAGTCATAAAACGCTGAAGCGCTTTTGAAATAGTTGTGGGTCTGCCGCTGGCGGTCGCCGTCGTCCCATGGATCGCTCAAGTAATCATTGATTGAGCCCAGCAAAATCCACCGCGCATTGCTGTACTGAACACTCAAGCTTTTGCCGCGCACGGTTTTGCCGGAGCTGGCGGTATCGTTCAAGCCCAGGCTCACGGCGGTGGCCACGCTGAAACCGGCGAATTTTGGCGTGGTGTAGGCGAGGGTGTGCTTGGGGCGCATATCCAGATAATAGGCACCGCGCCCGGCCGGCGGGCTGGTCAGGTAGGTATAGGGCGAACCGTAGGTGGCCAGGAACGGATCAGCAAACGTCGGCGTGCCCATGCCATAGGTTTTACCGAACTCCAACTTGCCGTACTCCCGCGAACGCAGCGCCGCCACTGTCAACCGTAGCATGCCGACCTGCTTCCAGTGCTCGTCGAGCGCTTGGCCATTGAGGTTGAAACCTTCCTCGACGTCGAACTCCAGCACCGTATCCGGGTTGAGGGCCTTGCGCATGTAAAGCCCGAGCTTATTGGTCCAGGCGCCACCGCCCGCAAGTTTGCTTCCGGAGTGATGGCCCGAGTCCTGATAATTAACAAATGCGTCGAGCGTGCCGTAGACATTGAGCTTGTCGGTGTAGCCCTTATCGACGTTGTAATAGCCAAATCCTGGCGCTACTCGAGCAATGGCAGGGAATCCCTCAGCCTGGCTGCACGTCGGTAGCCCGAGCCCCAGAAGCAAAGCGGTCAATGAACAATTGCGCGCGGCGGACATAACCATTTCAGACGCTCCGTAGACGTGATGGCTGATGGGTCGCAGCCTCTACGAAAATAAAAACCGGCGGAAATGGTCAATTTTGCATGGGTATGCCTACTGGTTAATTTGCTGGGGAATGACCGGTGCAATGAGGGCGGCAGGAATGGGCAAAGATCACAAAAAGAAGCCCGATTACTTCGATTCGGCGATTGCATGCGTCTGAATAATGGAAGCCATTGGTGCGATACCCGTCTTCAAGTCCTCACGCAGCACCGTTGTAGGGCGCATTCAAAGGACGTGACGCAAACAAGTTAACCATTGGTTAATTGCCTGCAAAAAGCGCAAGTGATTCGTCTTCGGAGTTCCCCGATAGTTGGTCTCGCATAACGCCAATAATAAATCGGAGCGTGCCATGACGACCCTGCATTCGGACACTTCCCTGGCCAACGGAACGATGCGTTCCAATCCGGCCACCACCAACTCCAGAAAAGCCACCGTAGCGTGCGCCCTGGGCAATGCCCTGGAGATGTACGACTTCACGATCTACAGCTTTTTTGCCGTGATAATCGCCAAGAACTTTTTCCCGGCCCAGTCTCCGATAGCCTCATTGCTTATGTCGTTGACGGCGTTCGGGGTGGGCTTTTTGATGCGTCCGGTCGGGGCGATGGTGATTGGCCGTTTCGCCGATAGAAAGGGTCGCAAGGCCGCGCTAACGCTGACCATTGCACTGATGACACTGGGGACGGCGCTCATCGCATTCGCCCCCACTTATCAGCAAGCAGGAGTATTGGGCACTGCTCTGCTGGTTATCGGCCGGATGACTCAAGGTTTTTCTGCCGGTGGAGAAGTCGGCACCGCCTCGGTGTTGATGATGGAATCGTCGGCGACGAAAAATCGTTGCCGTAATGTCAGCTGGCAGGCTGCGAGCCAGGGTTACGCGGCGCTGGTAGGGGCTGGAATCGGTCTTCTCCTGAGCAGTGTCATGACTACGCCAGACCTGGAAGCGTGGGGTTGGCGCATCCCTTTTGTCATCGGTTTGCTGATTGGACCTGTCGGCTGGTACATCCGCCGCTGCCTGCCGGAAACCCTTGAAGCGCCCGTCATCAGCTCTTCACCATCCACCGGGCACAAACCCGGCTGGCGCGAGGTCATTGATCTGCGCAATACCGTACTCGCCACCGGATTGATGGCGAGCGCAACCATCAGCATGTACCTGTTCATTTTCTACATGCCGGCGTATCTGGTCAGTGCACTGCATTATCCGCAGCGCAGCGCCTTGGCGATTGCCTGCGCTTCAGCGGCGTGCCTGGCGATCATCACGCCGATAGCAGGGCGCTACGCCGACCGCCACGGCCTGCGCAAAAAACTGCTGGTTTGGACAATTACCTTGCCGGTTATCGCAGCATGGCCCGCGCTATGGCTGTTGTCGCATAGCACTGACTTGTACATCGCGATGCTGATCGTCGCGCTTCTGGTACTGCCCGGGTGTGTGGGCTCCGGGGCGTTTTTCGCGATGATCATGGAAGGCTTTGCCAAGCCACACCGAGCGCTCGGCACCTCGGTGAGTTACAGCTTTGGCGTCACCCTGTTCGGCGGCTTCTCGCCGTTGATCGCCACTTGGCTTACCTCGGCACTCAACACACCCACGGCCCCCGCGTTCTACCTGCTAGTGGGCGGGGTAATCAGCCTGTGCTGCTTGAAATTGTTCCCGGAAAACATTGGACGAGACTGACCCATGCGCAATCAACAAAACCAATCAGCGTTGAGCGACACCGAACTGCAGAGCTTCATCGCCTTGCGCCGACAAATCCATGCAGCGCCTGAACTGGGCGGCGAAACCCCGAACACCGCGGAGCTGGTCGCCGCCAAACTGACGCAATGGGGCTATGAGCTGCATCGCGGTATCGGCGGACATGGCCTGGTCGGCGTCCTGAAAAGAGGCGAGGGCACACGCCGTATCGGTCTGCGCGCCGATATGGACGCGCTGCCCATGCAAGAAAAAAACACCTTCGCGCATGCCAGCCAGATTGCCGATCGCATGCATGCCTGCGGGCATGACGGGCATACCGCGATCCTGCTCGCGGCGGCTTATCGTCTGGCAACCCACGGCGAATTCAACGGCACCCTGAATTTGATTTTCCAACCGGACGAGGAGGGCTTGTGTGGGGCCAAGGCGATGATCGACGACGGCCTGTTCCAGCGATTTCCCTGCGATGCGATTTTCGCGCTGCATAACATGCCTAGTTACCCCTTGGGCACGGCTGTGATTCAGGCGGGACCCACCATGGCATCCTCGCAACGTGTATCGCTGCGCGTCAGTGGGCAAGGTGGACACGGCGCCATGCCAGAGAAATCGGTTGATCCATTGCCTGTTGTAGCCAGCCTGATCAACGCGATCCAGACCATCAAGTCGCGCAACCTCGGCCCGGAGGAATACGCGGTCATCAGCATCGGCATGCTACAGGCCGGGAGTGTCTACAACATCATTCCTGATGAGGCCAGCATGCTGATCAGTGTGCGTACCGACACCCCGCAAACTCAGCAAAAGATCAATCAGCGACTCGAACAGATCGTTCGCGGTCACGAGCAATCATTCGGCGTGAGCATTGACCTGGAAATTACCCCGCTGGCCCCCGCCCTAATCAATGACGAGACCGAAACGCAACGAGTGCGCGAAAGCCTTGCACCACTCTTTGAACCTGGCCACCTGCAAAGCCGCGGACCGAAGGTCATGGCCACCGAGGACTTCGCCTGGATGCTCACAGAAGTGCCGGGGTGCTATTTCTTACTGGGTAATGGTGAGGGCGAGTTTCACGGCTGCTCGGTGCACAACCCGCACTACGACTTCAATGATGAGCTGATCCGACTGGGCGCCGATTGCTGGGTAAAACTGGTGGAAGATTTTCTCGCCTGACCGCCCAGCTCAACCGAGGACGGCAGGATTGATCCGCGCACGCCATAGCGTGCCCGGATCAGCGATTGATAGATGCAATGATGCTGAGACAGCGTTATCAAGTCAGCCCAAGATCAGTTATCAGTTCCGTGATGACGGCACTGGTGTCGCGTACTAATTGATCATTGCGACGATCAGGGTGGAGGGCCAAGAAGATTCCTAGGCTCAACATCTTCTCGGAACTCGACAGTCTTAGCAGTCGTTCATCTTGATCGGCTAGGAAGCAGGGTAATCCGGCAACTCCAATCCCCGTACAAGCGGCCTCATATTGATTGCTGAGGTCGGCAACCTCACAGACTACACGGCGGTTGCCAATGGTCTGGTACAACCAGTTTTTATGATCAAAAGCGACCGGATACTCGGTATAGCCGATGAATTCCCATTGCTGCGGGTTTGCGACATTCGCGTAGGAGGGGGTCGAGTAGAGTCCGAATTGCATCTCACCGATTCTTTTTACAATGTCTGAATCCGCGGTACCTGGCGTCAGGCGAATGGCTAGGTCTGCCTCCAGCTTGGACAAGGACGCAACGTGCGATTCGCTCAATACCGACACCTGAACCTGAGGCAGGCGCTGGGATAGAACCAGCAGTTGCGGTGCGAAAAAATGTCGGGCGAGGATCGGGGGAGCGGAGATTGTGATTTTGGCACGCGATTGGCTGCTCGCACTCAGCGAGAGTCGTTTGACCGCAAATACGCTGTCCTCGATTTTCAGAGCGTGTGTCAGGACTTCCTGACCCAGCGGGGTAAGAAATGCCTTTCGCGGTTGGCGATCAACCAAACGGGCACCCAGGTCTGTCTCAAGCGCTGCCAGCCGGCGGCTAACCGTCGCTTGATCGACACCCAATTGCCGCGAGGCCCCGGACAACGTTCCGGCGCTGGCAATTGCCACAAAGTAACGTAGGTCTTCCCAGTTCATAATCTATGCGTATCTGCATGGCATGCCTGCACTTTTACGGATTTACGCATATCAAGTCAACGTCTAGCATGGGTTCCCTACAGTCAATTGTCGGCATTTGAAATGCAAAAAAATGTGAATTTGGTCGCTATTCAGATCGCAGCGTGTTTGGGGTTTTTCGTGGTCCAGTTGGACGTCAGCGTGGTCAATGTTGGCCTTGGCGCTCTGAAGTCTGCGTTCGGTACGAACCTTACCGGCCTGCAATGGGTGATCAACAGCTATGCGCTGGTGTTTTCGGCATTGCTTATTCTCGGCGGAGGTCTTGGCGATAAATGGGGGGCGAAGGGTGTATTCGTGTTCGGCTTTGCTGTTTTTACCCTTGCCTCCCTCGGCTGTGGTCTGGCGACTAGCATGCCGATGCTCATCATCATGCGTTGCGTACAGGGCCTGGGTGCAGCGTTCCTGATTCCGACCTCACTGACGCTTATCCGTCAGAATTTCAGCGATCCGGACAAACGCCGTTCGGCAGTCGCTCTGTGGGGGGCCTGCGGCGGTATTGCGTTGGCTGCAGGTCCGGTGTTGGGCGGCTTTATGATTCAGTATCTGGGCTGGCGCAGCGTGTTCCTCGTCAATATTCCATTGGGCGTGCTGGCTATCTTTCTGACCTTGCGCTTCACCTCTGCGTCACCGCGCACGGATAACAAAGTCGACGTCTACGGTCAGGTCAGCGTCGCTACTTGCCTGGCTTTGCTGACCTATGGATTGACAGAGGCGAGCGGTCTGGGATGGACCGCGATCCCTCTGTCCAGTATGGGTTTGGCGGCGCTGGCACTGTGCGTTTTTATGCTGATTGAAGCCAAGGTAAGCGCGCCGATGCTGCCGGCCCGGCTATCTCGCAATAATGTTCTGCTAGCCATGATGTTCACGGGTGGGGTCATCAACCTCACTTTTTACGGTGTGGTCTTTATCCTGAGCATCTATTTTCAGACCATCCTGCATTACGATGCTGTTCGCACTGGGCTTGCCTTTATTCCCCTGACCGCAGTGATGACAGTTTCCTCTCTTGCATCCGCGCGCGTTGCTCGGCACGTGAGCGCGCTGAAGATCATGACTTCAGGGCTGGCCTTACAAGTCGTTGGCTTTCTACTGCTTTCCCAGGTGGGACCCGATAGCTCTGCATGGTTGCTCAATGGAGCATTGATCATCGTCGGCATCGGTAGCGCCTCGACAGTCCCTTCCATGAATAATTCGATGCTGGCGGTGGTCAGCCAAAGCGATGCGGGCATGGCATCTGGATTGATGTCGTCGGCCCGACAACTTGGCGGTGTTATCGGAGTAGCGGTTTTTGGAATTTTGATTTCGCAGGATGAGCCCAGTGCGTTCGCCAGCGGGATGTCGGTTTCCATGCAGGTATGTGTGGGCGTCCTGTTGGCGTGCATCATCGTCAACATGGCACTTACTCGTCCGCGAGCTGTGCCCATTCAAGCGTGAAATGCCGACCATACACTTCGGATGTTTTCGTCGACAGCCTTGCATCATTTAATACGTTAAGGTCTGAATATTTGTTCAGGCCAAATGATAATTTGGTTATGAAACGCTTCTTCCTGAAAATGAATTTTCATTGCTGGGATACATCATATTAGTTGAGGTAATAAGTTCTAAATCGCCGAAAAACCTTAGGAGGTTCTTATGTCAAGTTTGTCCCGCGCCAATAATAAAATCAGTTCTGAAGTGGCTATCGATTATCCTGATTTCAGAAAGCTGCCCGTAGCGGTACGCGAGAAATTCGAGGGTCTACCCACCAAGGTTAATTTTTTTAGAATGTTGGGTTACAGTGCGGGTGCATTTATTCCCACCATTGACCTGACCAACGCCATCTTTCGCGACCTGACGATCTCTGATTACCACAAGGAAATGTTAGTACTGCTGCTCGCCGCGCATGAAGGCGTGGCTTATGAGTGGGAGCAGCACGTGTCCATCGCTCAAGTAGCCGGCGTTAGACCTGATCAGTTCGTGGCCATCGGCGAAGGCTGCATCGATGACACTCAAGCCTTCACTGAAGCAGAGCGCCTCCTGTTGCGTTTCGGCAAATCCGTCATTGATAAAGGAATGGCCTCCGGCGTGCTTTTCAAACATGCCCAGCAACACTTCTCGTTAGAAGAATTGAGCGACGCCCTTATTGTCCTTGGCTACTACCGCATGCTTTCTGCCTATATCAAGACTTTCAATATTCCAATTGACGCTCAGGAAGATGGAAGCTGGATCAAAGGCTGACCGTTCGGTATGAGCCAAAATTCCTGACATCCTGTGGTGCACTGCCAGCAGCAGATAACCGATAGTGACGACCGTAACTCGTCGCCATCGGTTTTCCTCTGTGTTGAAGAGCGGTCAGATCCTGCCAACAAGCGCTTTCGCTTTCTTACCCATCGCTGATGGCTTCACTTCATAGTCGCATTGATTGTCGGATTCTAGATTTATTCCAGATGCTCGAACTCGGCCTTCTCTCCTTTGTCGGGAATTGACAAAGGTGTCCCCTCTACCCCCGAGTAGGTCACTATGACCACCGCCTGTCTATCTCCGGTCACGCCACGATGACTGGAGTTCACCGACTCGGCGAAGCCCTGCCCGGCAGTTACCTGGTGAGACTTTCCGGACGTTCTATCCTCTATCGTCAAATCACCAGAGACTACGTACGCGGCATTAGGAACCGGATGCTGATGCCAAGGTAACGCAGTGTGGGGCGGTATGGTGATTTCGAGAATGGTTAGCTGTGGCTGACCTGCGGGATAGGACTTATAGGGAGTCCCCTCCCAAGAAGCGACTTCTTGAATAGCCACCTTTGCCTTGATTTCAGGCGTCGGTGCGGCATAGGCGGAGCCAGTCAGTAAGGTGGTCAGGGCAAACAGACCGGTGTAGATCTCCAGCATCTTCATAACATTCCTCGTCGCTGTTGTTTTTGTTGTGAGCCACGAGTTTCATGTGCTGGCATTCATGCGGTATTGAATAATTCTGCTGGCCGATAGAACGCTTCTTCCATGCATGTTGCTGCGAGCGGCTTTGCATTCGGGTGCGCTGGAAAAGTCATTTCCTTCAACGGACCGCGATGAATATTCAATACCCCTGAGCTTCTGCCTCCCATGATCAAGCCTCAAAAATAAAAACGATAGTGTGAGGAGAGAGCTTATGGTCCTTTCAAGCGATACAACTCTGGTGATGTCTGATGGGCCTGCTGCGGCACTCTACCAGCCGGGGCGGATCGGCAAGATGCAGCTGCGTAACCGCTTCGTTCAGGCGCCTATCTTCACCCAGTTTGCGAGTACGTTCGGCGAAGTTGACGACAAGCTGATTGACTATCACCGCGCCCGGGCCCGAGGCGGAGTCGGTCTGATCATCACTGAAAATACCTCCATCGACTGGGAGGTGGGCCGCACTGCCGGGCATCCGATTCGGATCGATCACGACCGGTTCATTGGAGGGTTAAGCAATTTGGTGGATGCAGTACATGGCGAAGGCGCGAAGATAGCCGTGCAACTGCATCACACCGGGCGGCAGAACTCGCAAGGCAACACTGAGCGTAATGAGCCGCCATTGGCGCCCACTGCCGGTATCACCAGCGCCTTTGGTACGCCTCCGCGTGCGATCGAGGAGCACGAGATTCCGGGTTTGATCGACAAGTACGTCCAAGGCGCTCGTCGCGCGGTTGCAGCAGGCTTCGATGCCGTGGAATTGCACGGAGCCCACGGTTACCTGCTGGGTCAGTTTCTGTCGCCGTTCACCAACAAGCGCACCGATAACTGGGGAGGATCGCTGGAGAACCGCGCACGCTTTGCCCTTGATGTGGTTCGTGGCATACGCGAGGAGGTGGGGCCTGACTATCCCGTCCTGTATCGGCTGAGCGTGGTCGAACCCTATGAAGGCGGCCTGTCACTGGAAGACGGGCTGGCGTTTTGCGAAATGCTCGAACCCCACGTGGATGCGCTGGATGTCAGTGCCGGCAATTACGATACGGCGATGACGCTGCTACCCATGATCGCCCCCGGCTCATTGGTTAATTACGCCAAGGCTGTGAAGCAGAGGGTGTCGATACCCGTCATTGGCGTTGGCCGCCTGACTTGGCTCCTCGAGGAAATGTCTGAATCGGTATCTGCGGGCGAGTTGGATTTTGTAGCGCTTGGACGATCAGGACTCGCTGATCCGGACACGGTGATAAAGACTCAGCGCGGGCAACCTAAAAGTGTGCGTCGCTGCCTGGCTGTCAACGAGTGCATATCGCGCTGGATGTTCAACGGTAAAGGCACTCAATGCGTTATCAACCCCACTCTGGGCCAGGAGCGGCGAGCCGAGCAGGCCCGTCGACCGGCCGCGCGCAAGCAGCGGGTGCTGGTAATCGGCGCAGGACCTTCTGGCTGTGAGGCGGCGATTCTGGCAGCCCAACGGGGCCACAGTGTCACCTTGCTCGAACGCGACGCACGAGTGGGTGGGCAACTTTGGGCCTGGGCAGCGGCGAGCCCGTTTCGTATGGAGGTCATCAACATGATCGAGTTCTACACCAGTGAACTCGATCGCGTTGGGGTCACCGTACACCTGAATTCCGATGGCAAGGACATGAATCCGAACCTCTGGGATTCCGTGCTGCTTGCCACTGGCACCGAGTCAGCTCAGCCGGAGGTAGACGTGGTGCAGATGATGTCCACTGGCATGTTCCCCTCGCAGCGTGAGGTCACGGTCTATGGCGAGACCGAAGTGGCTTTATTCGCAGCACTCTGGCTGGCCGAGAACGGCAGAAGCGTCAGCTTGCTCTCGCCGGCGGCGAGCGTCGGCGTGGACACCAACGATATGCAACGTGGGCACCTTACGGAAATCTTGCAGAATCTGGGCGGCAAGATCGTCACCCATGCCACGCTGCCGATAAACGGCCAGGTCATCATGGCCTGCGCGCGCGCGCCCTCGACACTACATGCCGCCCTTGTCGATGATTATCACGTGCAGAGTATTGGCACCCGTGCCCGAGGAGGCAGGATGTACGAAGCCACGCAATCAGGTTTTTGGTCCGCCGCACGTATAGGAGAGGCGCTATGAACGTACGCGCTATCGAGCACGTCGGCATTACCGTTCCAGACATGGAGCTGGCAACCCGTTTCTTTGAGGAGGCGTTTGGCGCGCAGGTGCTTTACGACATGCTGGACAAACCGCTGGGAGGGCCCGCTGTGGAGGCAGGACTAGGCATCGCGCAAGGCGCGGTGATTCAGGTCATCCGCATGCTCCGGCTGGGCAACGGACCCAATCTGGAGCTGTTTTCGTACTCCGGTGTGCCCCAGGCGCAGCCCGTGGTGCCAAGCGATCTGGGCATCCAGCACATTTGCATCTACGTAGACGATATCGATGCTGCCGCTGATCGGCTGGCCGAAGCAGGCGGCACCCTGCTTAGCCAGCCAGGAGATCTTCCCGGACTGGATGCAGGTACCGGCAATCGCTACGTGTACACCAGAACGCCTTGGGGCAGTACCATTGAACTGGTCACCTATCCAACGGCTCAGGCATACGAACGCCAGACAGATTTTCGCCGCTGGAGGCCTGGCAAATCCGCCGAAGATGATCTCAAGAAACAGTCTGAGTGAGACTCTTAAGGTGAAATGACCTGAACGGGCCTGGCTCCTGACGACCATGAGCCAGCTTCCCTCGTCGTTACCTTGTGCTAATTTTAGAAGCCGGCGTACGCTTCCGGTCAAAGGACTGGCGGGAGCCGCAACTGTGAAAAAACTCCACTACTTAAAGACAATAAAGGAGTTGTGATGAGTCTGACTCTGTTAGCGCCTGAGAAAATGCTCGAGGTCATCCCGGGCGAAGTCACCATAAAAGGCACAGTGGACACGTTGCTGAACAAGGGAATGTCAATCCGCGGTTATCGTTTCTATAAAACCGAGGTGGACATCCCCAGCATGCGTGACTATGAGTTGGTTCGCTGGAAAAAAGGTACCGCAAATCTCGGGTTTCACGACGGTTCGCGATGGCGAAACAACGCTGTGCAGGCAAATGATGTGACGATACTGACCCGTGGCGAATCTTCTCGCTGGTATTGGATGAATGATATCGAAGTCAGTCATATCTACATTTCACAAGCGCTCATGGTCAAAGTCGCCAGCGAAATTTTTCACAAAAACATTGATCGTGTTTTCGTTGATCACTATCCGATTGTTAACGATCCCGCGTTGTCCGCCCTGATGGGGCGCTATGAGGCCGAAGTGCTGAGTGAGGAACCCGGCAGCGATCTTTTTTCGCAGTCGCTGGAAGTGCAGCTCTGTATTCACCTCATGCGCAAATACATCAAATGTGATGGTCAAGAAGAAACCGCCTCACGCATTTCCAGTGCCCGTCTCGATGCTTTGCAGCGCTATATCGTCACGCACCTGTCAGGCGCCATATCTGTAAAGGATATGGCCGCCATTGTCGATTTAAGCCCATCACACTTCGTTCGGGTGTTTGCCACGGTGTTTGGTGTTTCGCCGCATCAGTATTTGCAGGCGCAACGGCTCAAGCGTGCCGAGCGGTTGCTGTCGACTCTGCGAAATGTTCCGCTCAAGGCCGTTGCGATGGATTGTGGTTTTGCCGACCAAAGTCATATGACGAGGCTGTTCAAAGAAAGGCTGTCAATGACGCCGAAAGAATACCGCGACAAACATGCATTCAGTTTATTCGGCTCTCTCACCGTCCAGTGATTGAGCGACGCGGATGGTTTTTAGAGGTTTCTGGTTTGCCTTGTCGATGGGACTATTGCGCTGACTCTGCTCAGCCTGATTCGTCAGGGTATTACCAGCAAGGACGCCGACGCTGCCTTGGAACGCGGTGGTATGACTGTCAACAAAAACGCTGCGCCGAATGATCCCCAGTCGCCGTTCGTGACTTCCGGGCTGCGGATAGGCACGGCGGTGGCCACGCGAGGCTTTATGGCGGAGGAGTGCCGTGCACTCACCGTTTGGATCTGTGATGTGCTTGATCACTTGAGTGATGCTGACGTCGACGCGCAGGTCGCTCGGCAGGCCGCGCAGCTCTGCGCGCTTCCCTTCCTACAGCTTTCAGCACGAGACACAGGAAGGTGTGCTTGATACGGATTGATCCGCGCACGCCATAGCGTGCACGGATCAGGGGTTTATCGAAGTGATGATGCTAAGACAGCGCTGAATAATAGGGCTGATGTCACCAGCCCGACGACTCAAAATGATCGGCGAAACAGCTTCCGAATCCTGAATAGGCGCATAGGTGAGGTCCGCACGATGTTGCTGCTGAACAGACGCGGGCACCAGAGTGATGCCTAATCCAGCCGCCACCAAGCCCAGGGCTGTTTGCAGTTCATTGGCCCATTGAGAAACCCGCACGCCCATACCGTGATTAGCAAACAACGCTAAAACATGATCGGCGTAGCTGGGTCTCGGGTTGGCCGGGTACAGCACGAAGGACTCGTGCGACAGACGTTCCAGGGTGATGGTTTCACCCTGCAAACGGTGCCCGGTCGGCAGTACCGCGACCAGCGGATCTTCATAGAGCACTTGCTGGTGGATGGCGCCATCGTCGAAATGAATACGACCAAAACCTATGTCGATACGGCCGCTTTTCAGTGCCTCGATTTGCTGAAGCGTGGTCATTTCCTGCAGGCCCAGCTCAAGGTCTGAATCGCGGCGCAATTCTCGAATAAGTTCAGGCAGCAGCGCATAAAGGGTAGACGGCGCAAAGCCGATACCGAGCCATTGCCGTTGCCCCTCACCAATGCGTCGGGTGTTCTCGCACAGCTGCTCAAGCTGCTTGAGCAGCATGCCGCTGTGCTCATGGAAATACCGGCCCGCTTCGGTCAATTGCACCGGACGCGTGCGCTCCAGTAGCGCTGTACCTAAATGCTCTTCGAGTTGCTGAATCTGCCGGCTTAGCGGTGGCTGGGCGATATTCAGACGCTCGGCTGCACGGGTGAAATTCAGTGTTTCGGCCACCGCTTGAAAGTAGCGGATATGTCTTAATTCCACGATACCTCCGAGGTATGAAGAGAGACAAAATGAATATTGGACGCAGTGGATGCGTTGCGCGGATTCTAAGTTACATCAAACAAGATTCCGTGGGTATCGATGCATAGGCATCACGACCCACATCTGAACCTGCGCACAATGGAACCAGAAATGAACGTAACCCGGATCGAGCGCCTTGAGACGATCATCGTCGACTTGCCCACCATTCGCCCGCACAAGTTAGCCATGCATACCATGCAGGGGCAGACGCTAGTCATTCTTCGCCTGCTTTGCAGTGATGGTATCGAGGGCATTGGCGAAGCGACGACGATCGGTGGGCTGGCTTACGGCAATGAGAGTCCGGAGAGCATCAAGACCAACCTCGACAGCTATTTCGCTCCGTTGCTGATTGGCCAGGATGCCGAGAACATCAATGCCGCGATGCAGCGTCTGGACAAGGCTATCAAAGGCAATACGTTTGCCCGGTCCGCCGTCGAAACGGCATTGCTGGACGCCCAAGGCAAGCGTTTAGGTCTGCCTGTAAGCGAACTTCTGGGCGGGCGCGTGCGCGATGCACTCGAAGTGGCCTGGACGCTGGCCAGTGGTGACACCGCCAAAGACATCCAGGAAGCCGAGCACATGCTCGAGCTGCGCCGCCACCGCATTTTCAAGCTGAAGATTGGTGCCAACGCGCTGGAGCGAGATCTTGCTCACGTCGTCGCGATCAAGAAAGCCCTTGGCGACCGCGCCAGTGTCAGGGTCGACGTCAACCAATACTGGAGCGAATCTCAAGCGATCAAGGGATGCCAGGTCCTGGGAGAGAACGGGATCGACCTGATCGAGCAGCCCATCTCCCGGATCAATCGCGGCGGACAAATTCGCCTCAACCAGCGCAGCCCGGCGCCGATCATGGCCGACGAATCCATCGAATGTGTCGAGGACGCTTTCAGCCTCGCCGCCGATGGTGCGGCGAGTATTTTCGCCCTCAAGATCGCCAAGAACGGTGGCCCTCGCGCTGTCCTGCGCACCGCCCATATCGCTCAGGCAGCCGGCATTGCGCTGTATGGCGGCACGATGCTGGAGGGCACCGTCGGCACGCTGGCATCGGCCCATGCCTTCATCACGCTTGAGCAATTGCAGTGGCAAACCGAACTGTTCGGGCCGCTGCTGCTGACCGAAGAAATCGTCACCGAAGCACCGGTCTACCGCGACTTCCACTTGCACGTTCCGGCCACACCAGGCCTGGGGCTGACGCTCGATGAGGATCGCCTGACCCGCTTCCGTCGCCGCTAAACCTTGTTATCAGGAGATAAGAAAGATGCTCTTCCACGTAAAAATGACGGTGAAGCTTCCCGTCGACATGGACCCGCAGAAAGCCGCGCGTTTGAAAGCCGATGAAAAGGAACTGGCGCAGCGTTTACAGAGTGAAGGCAAATGGCGGCACCTGTGGCGTATCGCTGGTCACTACGCCAACTTCAGCGTTTTTGACGTCGAAAGCGTTGAGGCTTTGCATGACACGCTCATGCAATTGCCGCTGTTCCCGTACATGGATATCGAAGTGACAGGGCTCTGCCGCCATCCTTCATCGATCCACGAAGACGATCGTTAAGCGTTGCACTTTGCGACTTTGAACATAATAAAAAGATGGGAACATAATCATGACAGTCAGAATTTCCAGCTCTGATGAGATCCAGGCATTTTTCAAACAAGCTGCTGGTTTGGATAATGATCAAGGTAACGTGCGAGTCAAACAGATCCTGCTGCGTGTATTGCAAGACAGTGCGCGTTTGATCGAAGACCTGCAGATTACCGATGACGAATTCTGGAGCGCAATCGACTACCTGAATCGCCTGGGTGGTCGCGGTGAAGCCGCTCTGCTCATGGCCGGACTTGGCCTTGAGCATTTCCTCGACTTGCTCAATGATGCTCGCGATGAACAGGCTGGCCACACCGGCGGCACGCCTCGCACCATCGAAGGCCCGCTGTATGTTGCCGGTGCTCCGCTGTGTGAAGGCGAAGCGCGCATGGACGATGGCAGCGAGGAGGGCGTCGCCACAACGCTGTTCATCGAAGGCCAGGTCGTCGACCTGCTAGGCCAGCCTGTCGCCGGCGCTATCGTCGACTTGTGGCAGGCCAATACCAAAGGCAACTACTCCTACTTCGATAAATCCCAATCGGCGTACAACCTGCGTCGTCGCATCGTTACGGATGCCGACGGCCGCTATCGTGCTCGCAGTATCGTCCCGTCCGGGTATGGCTGCGATCCTCAGGGGCCAACTCAGGAATGCCTGAACCTGCTTGGCCGTCACGGCCAGCGTCCCGCGCATATTCACTATTTCATTTCAGCGCCCGGTTACCGCCACCTGACCACTCAAATCAATCTGTCAGGTGAAAAGTATCTCTGGGATGACTTCGCTTACGCCACGCGGGAAGGTTTGATCGGTGAAGTGCGCTTCGTTGATGACGCTCAATCGAGCGCCAAACGTGGGGTAGAAGGGCGTTTCGCCGAGATGTCTTTCGACTTCCAATTGCAATCGGCGGATGCCATAACGCAAGAGCAGCGAAGCTTGCGCCCGCGCGTGCTTCAGGACTGACAAAAGAGAAGGGTGGCGACTCCACGCAAGTTGCCACCTGACTTTTATTCCAGGTGCACACATTGATGTGAAAGGCATTGAAGGGAATTCACAGCCTGCCAAGTAATAATAAAAATAAGAAAGGCTAACAATGAACAGCTATTCCAAGCCCTTGTTGTGCTCGTATCTTTTGTGTGGCGTATCACTTGCCATGGCGCAAGACGCAACACAATTGAAATTGCCTCCCGTCAGCACCATTGCGTGGGCCGACAACCCTCTATACCTCGCCGACGAAAACATCCGTCGCAACGATCCGTTAGGTTCTATCCGCTACATTCCCTTGTCCGGTGATGCTCGAGACTATCTCGCTATTGGTGGCGAAGTCAGATACCAATATCAGGACTATCAACATGCTTTGTTGGGTGTGGGTGGGAAAGCCAATCCAAACAGCATGCTGCAACAGCGTTTGAGACTCAGCGCAGATCTCAATTTGAGTAATGGTCTGCGGGTATTTACCGAACTGGGTGATAACCGCGAGTTTTTCTCCGAACGGGTGAGTCGATTCAATCGCGACAAGACCGATTTACAGCAAATGTTCGCCGAGTACTCCACAGGTGATGATTCCTATGGAGTCTTCAATGTTCGGGGCGGACGTTTCGTGATGCCCATGGGCAGTGTGCGCCTTGCCGGTCTTCGCGAAGGCGCCAACGTCCGCTACACCTATGACGGCGTGAAGCTGGGCTGGCAAACCCCGGGCAAGACCCGTTGGGAGCTGTTCTCGGTCAGTCCTACGCAGATCGATCCGCTCAAGTTCGATGACCAGCGCGATAAACATCAGGATTTTTCCGGGTTGTACGGCACGGCGGTCTGGAACCCCCTCGACAGCCATATTGATGTATTCGCTTATACCTTCGGTCGCGACAATGCGGTCTACACCAGTGTCGCCGGCAATGAGCGGCGCAACAGTTATGGCGTACGGTTTTATCGCCAATCCACGCCCTGGGATTACGACATTGAAGCCGTGGTGCAGGGTGGCAACAGCGGTGGTCAGGACATCAGCGCCTGGGGACTGATGACGCAGGCGGGTTACACCTTCAAAGATGTACCGCTAACGCCTCGCTTGGGGTTTCGAGCAAACGCGTTCAGCGGCGACGACGATCCGAACGACAACACCCTCGGCGACTTCGTTGCGCCAGCGCTTGCATCAGGTCTGGTGTACACCGATGCCAATTGGTTTACCGCCACCAACATGATCAACGTCGCCCCCGTGGCTTCGCTCAAATTGACCCAGGACGTGAAGCTCGAAGCGAACGTCGATGTCCTGATGCGTGAAAGCACCAAGGACGGCATCTACTACCTCCCGACCGCCGCTCCCTACGCGCCGAACCAGGGAAATGCGCGCCATGTCGCAACCAATACCAACTTCATCGTCGACTGGCGCGTGAACCGGTTCACGACCGTTCATGCCATGTATACCCATGTCCAGGCCGGGGCGGCCCTGGAGGATATCGGCGGTAAAGACAGTGACTACTTCGGTATCTACACCCAGTTCGTTTTCTGATCCTTTGGCGATCCTTTGCCCGCTGAACAATAACAATGGAGTCCGCGATGTTCGATAAACGTAAACCATCGATGATTTGTGCTGTTGCCTTGGCCGGAGGCATGAGCCTGCTCTCGCAACCTTACAGCCATGCAGCCTCAATAGAAAAAGACAGCCGCCCGAACATCGTACTGATTGTGGCCGATGACATGGGCTATTCGGATCTGAGTGCGTTCGGCAGTGAAATTCAGACCCCCAACCTGGACGCCATTGCGAAGGCAGGGGTGACGTTCAGCAATTACCACACGGCCCCGACATGCTCACCGACGCGCTCAATGCTCATGAGCGGCACCGACAATCACATCGCCGGTGTTGGCACCATGGCCGAACTGGTACTTCCCGAGCAGGCAGGCAAACGCGGTTACGAGGGCTATCTGACCGATCGCGTTGTGGCCTTTCCGAAGCTGCTTCAGGCCAACGGTTATCGCACGATGATGGTGGGTAAATGGCACCTTGGCAAAACACCTGAACTGGGGCCGAAGGCGCGAGGTTTTGACCAGTCCTTGGCGCTCCTCGAGGGCTCTGCCGACCATTTTACTCAAGGGGGCACCACCGACAGGAATCCAACGGCGAGCTATCGATTGAACGGGGAAAGCTTCGCACTCCCGAAAGACTTCGGTTACTCGTCAGATTACTTCACGCGTACGGCTATTCAGCAGATTGGTGCGGCTAGCGACAAACCGTTCTTCGCCTATCTGGCTTACACCGCACCGCACTGGCCACTGCAGGTACCCACGGCGTATCTCGAACGCTATCGCGGCCTCTACGACAAAGGCTATGCAAGTATCGCCGAAGCACGGCTGAAACGGATGAAGGAAAAAGGACTCGTCGCACAGGATGTACAGATCAATCCCGGCCCCGGCGTATGGCCATCCTGGGAAAAGCTGTCACCCCGCGAGAGGGCGTTAGAGTCGCGCCGGATGGAGGTCTATGCGGCAATGATCACCAACCTGGACGACAACGTTGGCAAGCTGGTCAAGCACCTCAAAGACACCGGGCAGTACGACAATACAGTGTTCGTGTTCTTTTCCGACAACGGCGCAGAGGGCAGTAATCCAGAGGACGTCACGCCGAACAACGCGAAGTGGATTGCCGAAAACTTCGACAACTCACTGGACAACATTGGCAAGCCGGGATCATTCAGTGGGTACGGTCCAAACTGGGCACGTGTCAGCTCGACGCCCTTCAGGATGTACAAGGCGTTTACCTATGAAGGCGGCATTCGTACCGCAGCGTTTATCGCCGGGCCGGGTATGCGGCACGGGGAAGTTTCAGACGCTTATCTGAGTGTGAAAGACCTTGCGCCCACGTTCCTGGAACTGGCTCGGGTCGAACACCCATCAACGCGCGATACCCGCGTTGAAAAAATGCAGGGGACGTCTGCACTGAGTTTTCTAAAAGCGGCCAGCACTGCCATTCACCCGGAAGATCAGATGCAGTGCACCGAATTGTTCGGTCGTGTCTCACTGTTGCAAGGCAAATGGAAAATGACCTTCAGCAACACGCCTTGGGGGCCGGGCAAATGGGAGCTGTTCGACATTCGCAAGGACCCGACCGAGCGCACAGATCTCGCGGATCAGAATCCTCAAGTCACCCTAACTTTGCTGACTCAATGGCAAGAATGCCAAGCGCGCAACGGCATTACATGGGATGAACAACTCGCGACGAAAATCCGCTTCGGCAACGAGATCAAGCACTATGAAACAGTCGATTGATGCGCGTGCAGAACAGGATAATGCCGCTGTCAGCCCTGCCAATTGGCGCCGGCTTGAGGGCGGATCTTTCCTGATGGGGTCGGATCGTCATTACCCGGAAGAAGCCCCAGCCCATCGGGAGCAGGTTGCGGGTTTTGAAATTCAGGACACGCCCGTCACCAATGCCATGTTTGCCGAGTTCATCGCGTCCACGGGTTACGTCACGCAGGCCGAACGCCCGCTGAGACCTGAAGACTACCCGGGTGTGCCGCCGGCGCAGCTGCAACCGGCATCGCTGGTCTTCATACCGCCAACCGGCCCTGTGCTGCTGGATGATGTGAGCCGCTGGTGGTCGTTGGTTCCGGGCGCTGATTGGTCTCATCCGCGGGGACCCGGTTCGAATCTAAGCAATATGGACAATCATCCGGTGGTGCACGTCGGGCTCGAAGATGCCATGGCCTATGCCCAATGGGCGGGGTGCGACCTGCCTACCGAGCAGGAATGGGAATACGCCGCCTGGGGTGGGCATCAGGCAAGCGAGTTCGTTTGGGGGCATGAGTTGGCGCCCAATGGCCAGTACCTGGCAAACACTTGGCAGGGTGCCTTTCCCCACGAGAATCTGGAGGCCGACGGTTTCGCCGGTACGTCTGCGGTACGAACCTTTCCCGGTAATGGATTCGATCTGTTCGACATGATCGGCAATGTCTGGGAATGGACGACTTCGGTCTTCCTGTCCACCCATGACGCGCCCCAAAAGTCATGTTGCACAAACGCGAAAATGTCGGAGGGGATGAAGGTGCTCAAAGGTGGATCACACCTGTGTGCGCCCAACTACTGCCAGCGCTACCGTGCCCCAGCTCGATCGCCTCAATCCGTCGACACCACCAGTTCTCACATCGGCTTCAGGTGTGTCAGGCGATGACTGAACAACAACAAAAAACGAGCGATGCCATGCGTAAAATCAATGCTTCAGCCCTGATCGACGGGGCCCGTTTCAATGCCTTTCATGCGCGAGTGTTGTTCTGGTGCGCATTGATCATCATCTTCGATGGCTACGACCTGGTGATCTACGGTGTGGTGCTACCGTCGTTGATGGCCGAGTGGGATCTGACTGCGCTGCAGGCTGGCGCACTCGGTAGTTGTGCACTGGTCGGGATGATGCTGGGTGCACTGTTTTTCGGTTCGCTCTCGGACAGGATCGGCCGGCGTAAAACCATCATGATGTGTGTGTTGCTCTTTAGCGGCGTAACAGCGCTGAACGGCTTTGCCTCCACGCCCGAAACCTTTGCTGTATGTCGCTTCATCGCCGGGTTGGGTATTGGTGGGGTCATGCCGAATGTCGTTGCCCTGATGAATGAGTACGCGCCACGCAAATCACGCAGTACGCTGGTCGCCATCATGTTCAGTGGATACTCGCTGGGCGGGATGCTTTCGGCAGGACTTGGCATGATCTTCATCCCTTTGTGGGGATGGCAGGCAGTGTTCTATGTCGCATTGATTCCACTGCTGCTGACGCCGTTGCTGATCAAGCAATTGCCAGAGTCGATGGATTTTCTTTTGCGCAGCGGGCAACTCGAACGGGCCAAATCTTTGCTCGCGAAGGCGACGCCTGCCTATGCACCCCAAGTCGATGACCAACTGATCCATAACGTTGCGCGGGGCACGAAAATCTCGATTGGAGAGCTGTTTCGTGAGGGACGTACGGTCAGTACGCTCGCTTTGTGGGTAGCGTTTTTCTGCTGCCTGTTAATGGTTTATGCATTGAGTTCCTGGTTGCCTAAAATCATGAGCAGCGCTGGATACGGGCTGAATTCAAGCCTGGCGTTTCTGTTCGTGCTCAACACGGGTGCCATCGTGGGCGCCATCGGCGGCGGATGGCTGGGTGATCGAATCGGTATCGCCAAAGTGCTGTTGTTTTTCTTTGCTTGCGGAGCATTGTCCTTAAGCCTGTTGGCAGTGAAGGCTCCCCTGGTGATGCTCTACTTGCTCATCGCGATTGCTGGAGCCTGCACAATCGGTACTCAGATTCTGGCGAACGCCTGCGCCGTTCAATATTACCCGCCACATGTCCGTTCCACCGGTTTGGGGTGGGCGATGGGGATAGGCCGCATAGGCGCAATCATCGGGCCCGTGCTTGGCGGTGTGTTGCACGGATCAAGCTTGCCACTGCAGGCCAGTTTCCTGGTATTTGCCGTTCCGGGCGTCATTGGTGCAGCGGCTATCCTGATATTTCTCAAGCGTCGAACGGTGCAGTCGCACGAAGAAATCCGGCTACAACCCAGTGAATAGTCGTCGGGCCCGGTTCGCGCCGGGCCTAATGAGATCTGTCCCCGTGATGGTTAGAGTCATCGTCGGTGGATGGCAGACGCCAACCGTAGCGCAGCGACGCCAGCCGCAGCAGGGTGCATCCTGCTGCGGTCAGCCACGAGGCCATTACGGAATCGGCGCCGTTGTAACTCAGCAAAACCTCAACACCTGCACCAGCCAACGCGGCAGACGCGTAGATTTCCCGCTGCAGAATGCTGGGCACGCGCGACAACAAAACATCCCTGAGCACGCCGCCCCCGACGGCGCTGACCATTCCCAGTAATATTGCGACCTCGGCACCGGCATGGACGGCCAGTGCCTTTTTTGCGCCCGCCACTGCAAACAGCCCCAGGCCAATGGAATCGAACAGTTGCACAGGGGATTTCATTCGGCAAACCATCGGGTAAGCACACACCACCCATGCTGAAGCTATCAGCGACACGATCAGATAGCGCCAACTCGACAGCCCGGCCGGCGGCAGTGTGCCGAGACACAGATCCCGCAGAATCCCGCCACCACAGGCAACGATGAACGTGATGGTCGCAATGCCAAACAGATCAAGGCGCTGCTGCCGTGCGGCAATCGCACCGCTCACACCAAATGCAAACGTGCCAAGCAGATCGATGACGGTGTAGATCAGGTGGGTGTCCATGCCTGGTTACTCAGCGTTGCCGAACCAAGCGAATGCTGCGCAAAGCATCGATTCGAGCCCTGTGCGCAATGTCGGGTGCAGCAAAGGTGCGAACTGCGGCGAATGATTGCTTGGGATGCTGTTGATTTTTCCCGTGGCTTTGGCCTGTTCGTAGATCTGCGGGTCTGTGCAACCCACGAACCAGAACACGTACGGCACCTTCCACGCACGGCCGAACACACTGAAATCCTCACTCGCAGCGGCCGGCGCCGTTTCATACGCTCTGTCGCCAAACCAGGCGCCAAAGGCATCCGCCAAACGGCTGGAGGCGCGTGCATCATTAACCGTCAACGGGTAGCGGTTGATGGTGGTGATCTCTGGATCGCGCGGTGCATTGGAGGCTGAACATTCAGCGCAGCAGATGCGTTTGATCGCGCCCAGCATGTGCTCGCGTACGTCTTCGTCGTAAGTGCGCATGTTGAGTTTCAACGTGGCGTTGTCCGGGATGATGTTTTCCTTGGTGCCCGCTTGCAGCGAGCCAACGGTCAGGACGGCCTGATCGAGCGGGGAAATTTCTCTCGACACGATGGTCTGCAGGCGCAGCACGGTGGATGCCGCCATGATCACCGGATCAACCGACGTTTGTGGCTGCGAGCCATGGGCACCGCGCCCGAACATCTTGATTTTCAGGCTGTCACCGGCCGAAAGGATGGTGCCGCTGCGGTGACCCACAGTGCCGGCTGCCCCCACCATGACATGCTGACCCAGAATGATGTCTGGCTTGGGGAAGAGATCGAGCATGCCGTCGTCAATCATGTTCTGAGCGCCGACACCCACTTCTTCGCCCGGCTGGAAAACAGCCAAAAGCGTCCCGCTCCAAGTGCTGCGATTCTCCGACAGAACCCGAGCCACGCCCATCAGCCAAGTGACGTGCATGTCATGTCCACAGGAGTGGCAAACAGAAACTTCAACACCGTCTTCGTCGCGGGTGACCACATCGCTCGCATAGGGCAGGCCTGTAGCCTCGGCCATAGGCAATGCATCCATGTCAGCGCGCAGCATGACCACCGGACCGTCACCGTTACGCAACACACCGACAACACCGGTCACGCCGATTTCGCGCGTCACCTCGTAGCCATAACGCACCAGATAATCGGCGGCGATTTTCGCGGTGCGATACTCGTACATCGACAGTTCAGGATGACGGTGCAAGTCCTTGTAGACGTCCTCCAGTTCAGGCAACAAGGCATCAAGATCCGGAATCAACTTTTTCAGGGACGACATGGGGTACTCCTTACGTAAAAGAGGGCAGAAGAAAGTGGGAAGAGAGGTGGTGTCAGGAAGGCGGAAGCAGGCTTTCCATCAGTTTTGAAAGCAGACCATCCAGTGCCGCACGCTCTTTGGGCGAGAGCGCAGACACCAGTTGATCTTCAAGTTCGGAGCCGACGACAGTGGAGTCGTCAGCGATCTGCGAACCCGCGGCAGTGGTACGCAATCCAACGCTGCGGCGGTCGACCGGGTGAGGGGAGCGCGATATGAGATCACGCGATTCGAGCAGTGCCAGCGTCTTGGAGAGGAGCGTCTTTTCCAGCAAAGCCCGAGCTGACACCTCCTTTGGGGTGATATCAGGGCACGCCTGAATCAAGCGCAGAACCCGCAATCCACGGACATCCAGATCCCAGTGCTGGAGGTAGACGGCATTCGCCCGTTCCATCAGCAGGGCACTGGCCAAATCAAGCTTGAAATTCAAAAAGTCGGAATACATGGCGGGCTCCAGTCGTATGGCTGAAGTATAGAGATATAGTTGAATTATTCAACTATATTTTCAGTGACTGGTTACTGCGGTTTGGAGGTCAAGCGTGAGTATCAGTCGCCGGACAGTGCATAACGCTGTCCGACGCAGGGTTAAAGTCCTGTCACTTGATCAGCGGCACACCACTGAGGGATTGCAGATCTTCGAAGCTGATATCGGCCAGAATCTCCCTGACCTGTAAGCCGTTGGGCGTAACGTCGAGAATGGCCAGGTCAGTATAAATCCGCGTCACACAACCAATACCGGTCAGCGGGTAGGTGCATTGCGGCACCAACTTGCTTTCACCGGTCTTGGTCAGGTGATCCATCATGACGAACACCTGGCGTGCGCCAGTCGCGAGGTCCATGGCGCCGCCCACTGCCGGAATCGAGCCTTCAGCACCGGTGTGCCAGTTGGCCAGATCACCGTTGACCGAGACCTGAAAAGCACCCAGAACGGCGATATCGATGTGTCCACCACGCATCATCGAGAACGAATCGGCGTGATGAAAGTAGGCACCACCGGCCAGCAGGGTTACGTGTTGCTTGCCAGCGTTGATCAGATCATCGTCTTCCTCGCCCGGGGCGGGGCTCGGCCCCATGCCCAACACACCGTTTTCACTGTGCAGGAACACTTCCTTGTCACTCAGATAATTGGCCACCAGCGTGGGCACGCCGATGCCGAGGTTCACGTAAGAGCCTTCAAGAATATCGTCGGCCACACGCTGGGCCATTTCGCTACGTGAGAGTTTATTCATGGCAGTCATGGCGGGCCTCAGTTGACGTTGGTTTTAGCAAGACGGACAAGCGGCACGGCGACCACGCGCTGCACGAAGATCCCCGGTGTGACAATGTGCTCGGGGTCTAGCTCGCCCAACTCGACGATCCGGTTGACCTGAGCGATGGCTGTTGTCGCCGCCATGGCCATGATCGGCCCAAAATTGCGTGCAGCCTTGCGATAGGTGAGGTTGCCCCAGCGATCACCTTTTTCTGCTTTGATCAGTGCCACATCGGCGCGCAACGGCATCTCCAGCACGTAGTTGCGACCGTCGATCACCCGAGTCTCCTTGCCTTCAGCCAGAAGCGTTCCATAGCCTGTTGGCGAATAAAACGCACCGATGCCTGAACCTGCGGCGCGAATACGTTCAGCCAGGTTGCCCTGCGGGACGACTTCAAGCTGTACCTTTCCGGCCAGGTAGAGTTCGTCAAATACATAGGAATCGGACTGGCGTGGAAACGAGCAGATAACCTTGGCAACCCGCCCAGCCTTGAGCAAGGCAGCAAGACCGATTTCACCGTTGCCGGCATTGTTGCTGATGATGGTCAGATCGCGGGCGCCTGAGGCGATAACACCATCCACAAGCTCAGACGGCATGCCGGCGGTACCAAAACCACCGACCATAATGGTCGAACCATCGGCTATCCCATCAAGCGCTGCCGCGATGGATTCAAACGTTTTGTTGATCAAGTCGTTCTCCTGTTATTCATCTTGATTGAACAGATCAATCAGCATGCGAACCGCAGGGCTGGCGGCGCCTGCAGCGATATGCGTAGCGTGCCAAACAATGAGTAAAGGAGGGTGCCCGAGCAGGCGATGTCGTGCGATTAGCGAACGCAACCGTGAGTGATACGACGGGTAAAAAGACACTGCAAAAAAACACCCGGACAGGCGTCGTCATTCATCTGACTGACGATGCCTGTTCGGGTCTGTAGCGTTTGTGTCAGTAGGACTTGGCGCTACGCTCCTGATCGATAACGAGCTTGGGAAGGCGACAGAGCCTTGCGGCCCTGAGCCTTACTTCAGTACTTGATGACAGTACGGATCGACTTGCCTTCATGCATCAGGTCGAAGGCTTCATTGATGCGCTCCAATGGCATGGTGTGCGTCACGAAAGGCGCGAGCTCGATTTCACCTTTCATCGCGTCCTCAACCATTTTTGGCAACTGAGTGCGACCTTTGACACCGCCGAACGCGGAGCCTTTCCAGGTACGCCCGGTGACAAGCTGGAACGGGCGGGTCGAAATTTCCTGCCCGGCGCCTGCTACACCGATGACGATCGACTGGCCCCAGCCACGGTGTGCACTTTCCAGCGCGGCGCGCATGACATTTACGTTACCGATGCATTCGAACGAGTGGTCGACACCCCATCCGGTCGCTTCGATGATGACTTGCTGGATAGGCTTATCGTGATCCTTCGGGTTGATGCAGTCAGTGGCGCCGAAAGACCGGGCGAGCTCAAATTTTCCAGGGTTGGTGTCGACGGCAATGATGCGTCCGGCTTTGGCCTGACGCGCGCCTTGAATCACAGCCAGACCGATACCACCGAGACCGAATACCGCGACGGTGTCGCCCGGTTGCACCTTGGCCGTGTTGTGCACGGCACCAATGCCGGTGGTGACGCCGCAGCCAAGCAGGCATACATGCTCATGGTTGGCCTGCGGATTGATCTTTGCGACGGAGACTTCAGCCACCACGGTGTACTCGCTGAACGTCGAGCAACCCATGTAGTGATAAAGCGGCTGACCATTGTAGGAAAACCGAGTGGTGCCATCCGGCATCACGCCTTTGCCTTGTGTTTCGCGGACGGCGACGCACAGGTTGGTTTTGCCAGACTTGCAGAACAGGCACTCGCCACATTCGGCGGTATACAGTGGAATGACATGATCACCGGGCTTGAGGCTGGTAACGCCTTCGCCGACCTCAACCACCACGCCCGCACCTTCGTGCCCCAACACAACCGGGAACAGACCCTCCGGATCATCACCCGACAGTGTGAAGGCATCGGTATGGCACACACCGGTGTCGGTAATCTTGATCAGCACTTCGCCAGCGCGTGGCGGCGCAACGTCGATCTCGACAATTTGCAGCGGCTTACCGGGTTCAAATGCAACTGCAGCACGGGATTTCATAATGCTTTGTCTCCAAGTGGTAAATACTTTCAGGCCGGGGCCTTCGTCTGGATCGAAGGAGGTTGCGCGTGATGGCATGAGCTCAGGCCCACCAGTGGGCCTCTTCATCGATGAGTTTTTGCCAAGCGGGGGCGAAAGCAGTCGGAACGTCTCCATCAGCACTATGTGTAGTGCAACGGAGTATCCGGCCAAGGGCGTCAATCGCGGGAATCGCGTTACCGGAAAGCTTAGGCGTTCATCAGAAAAACAAACACGCCCGTACTGTTTGGTGACTACGGTCGATTTGTTTCTAATCAACTGAGCGCTAACGGCTCACGCAGGTAAATGCTCATCGGTCTGGTGAATTGTCGCAATCAGCGGGTTGGCCAACAGGCCCGTCAGTTGATGAGTAAAGCGCTGAAGCGTGACTTCGTTTCGCGTAAAAAAATGCACAGGACCGATTTTGTGCTCCTCGATCAATGCGGCCTTCTTGAGCACTGCCAAGTGTTGGGACACCGTCGATTGTGCCAGCCCGCAACGCAGAACAATCTGGCCAGCGCACACGCCGAATTCGCGACCGTAGACTTGCTGAGGGAAATACCGAATCGCGTCTTTCAGCCAGCCGAGTATCTTTCGTCTCAGCGGGTGTGCGATTGCGTGCAGGATCACTTGAGGGGAAGGAGCAGCGAGCATCGCTTGCTGATCAGCATCGGGCATTGGCATCAGTCGAGCAGCTCAGCAATGGCTTCGGCGGCAATCTGATACGAGCGACAACGTGCCGCGGGGTCATAAATCCTCGCATCTATGATCACTTCATCCGCCTGAGTGGTAGCGATGAACTGACGCAACCAACTGCCAACATCGTCCACGTCACCCACTGCAGTGCAAGACATGGCTTGGGCCAGGCTCTGTCGATCATAGGCGGAGATCCGTTCCATGTAGCCTTCTTCCGGACGCGGTAAAGGGCCTGCCTTGCCTGCGTATAAATTGCAGACCCACTGTCGATGTGAGCTGGCGATGTAGTCAGCCTCGGCCCGGGAAGGGGCCGCGAAGACATTTGCACCAGCGATAACATACGGGCTGCTTAAAACGGCCGAGGGGCGGAACGTACTGCGGTAATGGGTAATCGCTTCCATCAAAAAACGCGGGGCAAAATGCGAAGCGAATGCATAGGGCAATCCCATTTTTGCCGCAAGGTCGGCACTGTTGATACTGGAACCCAGCAGCCAGAGCGGGGTGTCGTGTTTCCCCGGGATTGCCCGAACTGGCTGTTTGCCGTTGTCCGCCAGATAGTCCTGCACTTGTCGCAGGTCTTGCGCGAAGTCGCGTTCGGAGGCATCACCGCGCAGCGCCCGAATTGCCGGCCCGGCAGATCCCGGTGCTCTGCCAATGCCAAGATCGATACGCCCCGCAAATAACGTTTCCAACGTTCCGAACTGCTCCGCAATTACGAGAGGAGAGTGATTGGGCAGCATGATCCCGCCAGAGCCCACACGCAGCTCACGCGTTGCCGCAGCCAGATGCTGAATCAGCAGGGTGGTTGCCGAGGATGCGATACCCGGCAGGTCGTGATGCTCGGCGATCCAGTAGCGTTTATAACCGTGAGCTTCCACGTGTTGCGCCAGCGCAACCGCTTCATCAAGGGTGTCAGCGAAGGTTTTGCCTTCGCCAATCATCATCAGATCCAGTACAGAGAGGGCTGTCATTGCAGGCTCCATTTCAATTCGGGTTCACAAGGCAATGCGGTCTTACTTCAATGGGAAGTTCGCCCATTGCGGATGGGCTTCAAGGCGTCGATCAATATCGCGCAGCGTTGCGAGGCATCGCTGGAGTTTCAGGTAGATATCGCCACCATAATCCCAGCCGAGCACGCCAATGCTGCCGGTGTAGCCAATGCGATTCAGTGCTGCGATCAACGCGAAGTTGTCCATCTCGCCACGATCGACCGGTTCCATCGTGGCCACGCCGCCCCAGCCCAGTTGTGAAAGCGCGCTACCGGACGTCACCACTTGCATCAGCCATGGCTTCATTGCCAAGAGGCGTGCTTCAAGCGCTCCCTCCTGGCTGGCGTACCAGTGATAACCGTTGAACGAGGCACCCAGGCGCGGGTGAGCAAACAGTTCGCAGATCTGCACGACTTGTTCGGTAGTCTGGGTCACATGATGCAGATGGGGATACAGCGCGATTCGCAGTCCACGCTGCTCGGCAATGGGCAGCAGCGACTCGATGAATCCAAGAATGGCTTGAGCACCATTGACGCTGGTTTGTATCGCCAGCTCGATAAGCTCGACACCTTCGACGGTTTCAACGATGCGTCGTATCAGACTGTCGTTACGCCCCTCGTGTAGCACCAGATAAAGCCCCTCGACGTGCAAGCCGTGGGTTTCCCTGACACGAGGTAATAAAGTGAGATCGGTCAGCGGTGTACCGCCCCAGGCCGCGACAGTGATGCCGTCATAACCCAGTTCGGCCAACATTTCGCACTGCGTTTGAAAGGCGTAAACGCCCATCGATGAGTAGAAAAATGAATCGAGTGCATGGATACGATGAGCCATGTTTATCTCCTGGGCTCAGCGCGGTGAGTCGGTCAGAACGGACCATTCGGGATGGGCCGCCAACCGGTGTTCCATGGAGCGAAACGCAGTGACCGACCGGCGCAGGTTGCCATAGACGTCACCGCCCATACTCTCCCAGCCAAGAACGCCAAAGCGTCCGTCGAAACCACGACGTTCGAGCGCGCCCAACAACACGAAGTTGTCCATTTCCCCTTCATCGAGCGGTTCGATGGTCGCCAGGCCGCCCCATCCCAGTGGCGAGCGCCGGGTGCCGGCAATGTTGACCTGTTTCAGCCAGGGCCAAACCGCGTCAAGACGTTGTTCAAGAGCCTGCTCCTGCATCGCATACCAGTGATAACCGTTGAAAACGATATTAAGTAGCGGGTGGTTGAACTCTTCGCACAATGCCACGGCTTCGGCGGTTGTCTGCATGCCGTAGCGAGCGTGGGGATAAAGATTGATCTCAAGGCCTCGACGCTCGCAGATCGGCAGCAGGTGCTCAAGCATTCTGCGGTCAGCATCGGTGACTTCGTCGCCTGAATGCAGGGCCAGCTCAATCGTGGTGCAGCCCTCAATGGTTTCGAAGATGTTGGTTACAAACGATTCCAGACCTTGGCGGTAGATCAGGTAGACCGCACCTACGTCCAGCCCCCAAGTGGGTTTGACCTGGGCGATCGACTGCAAGTCTTTACTCCAGGCAGACATCGTCATGCCTTGGTAGCCGAGTTCGGCGAGCATCTCGCACTGCGCTGCCAACGGGTAAGTGCCCAATGCGGTCTGAAAGATGAAATCCATGTGATGAAGAGGGCGATTCATGAGCGGGCCTGCATGGGTAAAGGTTCGACCGGGAGTGATGCGCTGGGGAAGTGCGGGAGAAGGTATTCGCCCAGCTCATCGATGACTTCCGAGGCGTGACGTCGCTGAGGTTTGAAGTGCAGGGCAACGTGACCGACGCCCTGATCCTGTTGACGCTTCCAATGTTCGATCAATGCGTTGCGACCGGCACGCAGCACCCGACCCGCCTGTAGTGGAAAGTTCGGGTCGCGGTCCAGATCAAACAGCGTGCCGTAGCCGTAGGGCTTGTAAATCCCTTGGCCACAGACCGTGCGCCAGCGTTCGATGATTTGCGGAATCAGGATCGGATTGGAGATATACGAGAGAATGCCGTCGGTGTTTTCGCCAATCCACTCCAGCGACTGGCCGGCCTGACCCACAATAATGGTCGGCATACGTGGGCCGACAGGCTTGGGAATGAGGTCGATATCACCGTTCAACTGGCCATAAAACCTAGAGGCATGCACTGGCCAGTGGGTTTCGGTTGCAGCGCGGATGATCGCCAGCGCATCACGGAAACGCTCGGCGCGATTGTTGAAATCAAGCCCGAAAGCAGGGTATTCCACCGGACGGTCGCCGGTGGCCAGGCCGAGGATAAATCGTCCCCCTAGCAACTGATCGATGCTCGCGGCCTGTTTGGCAACGATCAATGGATCGCGCAAAGGGAGAACGATGCCCGCGGTACCGATGGCGATATTACGGGTCACGCCAGCCAGAAATCCGGCGTACACCAGAGGGTCAAGAATCTGCCCCACATCACCGAAGTTCGGGTCATAGAACGGTACATCACGAAGCCAGATGGCAGAAAAACCGGCCTCATCGACCCGGCGAGCCAACTGTGCATGATCTTGCAGAGTCGGGCCCGGACTGTCGGGGTAACTTTCCAAGGGGGCGATGAAGCCAAACGTCAGATGACCGGGCTGAAAAACCCGCGCATAACCGCGGTGCTGTTGCAGTTCCGGCGCACTCGTATAGCGAGAGGACATGATTTTCGAGGGCTCTTCTGTAATCCAGGATGGCAAAGGCTTCGCGAGGCGATACGCCTTGGGGTGAAGCCACGATTTCGGTGACTATAGGTTGTATGATGTGAAAGAAAAACAGGATGCAGTTCCGAACATTTATGAATAAAACGCTCAAATAGACCGGAGTCGTCATGGACCATTTTGGAGCGCTCGGCGCGTTCGTTCAGGCCGCGCAAACGCGCAGCTTTACCGAGGCTGGACGGAGGATTGGCGTATCTTCATCGGCGGTCAGCAAGGCCGTGGCGCGCTTGGAGGAAGAACTCGGCGTCAGGTTGTTTCACCGCTCCACGCGCGCGATCACGCTGACCTCCGAGGGCAGTGTGTTCCTTGAACGTTGTCACCGTATTTTTGCGGAATATGAGGTCGCCAAACGGGAGATCACCGAGGCCGCTGGTAAACCCCAGGGCAAATTGCGTCTGGGCTTGCCCCAATTGGGCATGCGTTTGATGCCTCACTTGATTGCGTTTCAGCAGGCCTATCCCGACGTAGAGCTGGAGCTTGAATTCAGTGATCGATTGGTTAACGTCATCGAGGAGGGTTTTGACGCGGTGATGCGTATCGGTGAAGTCGAGGACTCGCGCCTGACAATGCGCAAGCTCAATGGCTACAGCCATCGGCTCGTCGCATCGCCTGACTACCTTGCAACCCGCGGAACGCCTGCACGGCCGTCAGATCTCGCCGGTCATTCCTGCCTGCGTTACCGGTATCCAACCAGTGGCAAACTCGACCCTTGGCCACTGCTGACAAAAAAGGGTCAGGACAGCTATGAACCCGGGCAGTCGGCGACCGCCAATGCGATAGAGCCGCTCATGGCGATGGCTGAGGCGGGATTGGGAATCGCGTGCCTACCAGACTTTTTTGTCGAAGATGCGATCGCCGATGGAAGATTGATCCCGCTGCTGGATCGCTACATGAGCGATCACCGCACGTTCAGCATTCTTTGGCCATCGAGTCGCCACCCTCTGCCGAAAATAAAAGCGTTCGTCAGCTTTATGACTGAGCGACTGGCGTGATGTGCCACCGTTGACCACAACGCAAAACGCCGATGCACTGGATTGCTCCAGTGCATCGGCATTCAAGTAATAAGCAGCGAGTTACGCTGTGCGGGATGCCTTCGCGGCAAAGGCACCGTCACCCAGCAGTGCAACAACCAATGCCGTCACGGACAAATAGATCGGGTATTCCCAGCCGCCGTTGGCATTGGTGAAACTCCAGCCGTTGCCGAAGTGGACGGTTGCGGCGACGAACAGCTGAACCACCGCCAAGGCGGCCACCCAGCGTGCGTAAACACCCAATACCAACATCAAGCCGCCGATCACTTCAAATGCCATGACCGGGTAAGCGAGGAAGCCCGGAAAACCGATGGATTCAAAAAAACCTGCGGTACCTGCGGGCGTGAAAACAAACACTTTGTTCAGGCCGTGAGCGATAAACATGATGCCCAGGGCGAGGCGCATCACAAATGCAGCGTAGGGGGCGGTGCGAGAGTCAATCATGGTGTAGCTCCTTTTTGTTTAATGAGTCAGTGATAGCGTTTGGGTCAGCCATGTCGAGAAGTCAGCCAGTTCTTCAGCGACGATCTCGTGGGCCATTTCGTAGAAATGGGTTTCGTGGACGACGCCGATTCGATCCAGCCAAGCGTCAGCTTCTTTGGCCCAGTCCACCGGCAACACGCCGTCGTGGTGACCGTGGGCGATGAATGCCGACACTGACTTGAGACGCTCAGGCGAGGCGACCTTCGGAGCAATCTCGCGCAGCATTCGGCCGCTGAGGATCGCAAAGCCTTGCACCAGCTCTGGCTCGGTCACGCCCAGACTGGCGCTCATGATGCCGCCCTGACTGAAGCCAGCGATGACCGTTGGCAACTGGGGCAGCGCGTCGATAAAGGTGTGCAGCAGATGCCGGCTGGCTTCCGCTTGCTCTTGGTTGAACGAAGGGCCATTACTGGTGAAGTTCACCTGATACCAGGCAAAGCCTTGAGGGCCGACCTGGAGGGGAGCACGCAGCAAAATCACTTCCAGACCTTCGGGTAGCGATTGAGCCATAGACGCAAGGTTGGCTTCATTAGAACCCACGCCATGCAGCAGAATCAGTCGGCCCTTGGGCGCTGCAATGCTGCAGCCCTTGCGGAAAAAGAGGCCCGATTGCGGCTCGCGGGCCGCTTCGGAAAAAGTCGTATCACGCATGGTTGGTAACGCCTTGATTGAGAGGAGTGGATTCAGATCCATCTTCGTTTTTCGAGGAAAACAGGTAACTGTCCATCGCCAGCACGCCGTAGGACACGCCGCCTTCCAGCACGCGGGTGTCATAACGTTCGCCTGCGGCACCCAGAGCGATCAGCAACGGCAAAAAGTGCTCGTCCGTCGGGTGAGCGCGCTCGGCAGAGGGCGCCTGTTGCCGGTAATCCAAGAGTTGATCGGTTTGCCCGGCACGCAGTGTTTGCGCGGTCCAGGCCGCGAACGCCTTCACGTAATCCGCACCCTCGCGGGTCGCTCCGCGAAACTCATACAAGTTATGAGTCAGGCTGCCGGACGCTACGATCAGTACGTTCATGTCACGCAGTGGTTTAAGCGCTTCACCGAGTTTCCAGGCCTGATGGGTATCAAGGCGCGCGGGCATCGACACCTGAACCACGGGAATGTCGGCTTCGGGCGCCAAGTACATCAGTGGCACCCAGGCCCCATGATCCAGCCCACGCTGATGATCGAGTCGGGAGGTCCAGCCTGCTGCCTGTAGCAGTTTGACGATGTGGGCAGCCAGGATCGGCGCACCCGGTGCAGGGTAGCGCAACTGGTACAACTCGTCGGGGAAACCACCGAAGTCGTGAATGGTTTGTGGGGCGGTGCTCGCTGTGACGTTGACTTCACCGCGAGTCATCCAGTGCGGAGACAGGATGACAATGGCGTCAGGTCGCGGCAGTTCGCGACCGAGTTCGGCCAGACGTGGACCAGCCAGACCGGGCTCGATGGCAAACAGCGGAGCACCATGAGACACAAATAGCAGGGGGAACGAGGTGTTCATGGTGAAAGCTCCAATGTGATTACTTGTTTAGCCAGACCGGGGCGATCGAGGTGCCCAGACCGGCGCCGTAGCCGAGGTAGATATTCAGGCCGGCGAGTGGCTCCAGGTAACGCGCGTTGATCAGTCCACCGGCGTTCACCGCGTTCCAGCCCAGGCTGTAGGCGAGGGTGATAGCGGTTTGTTTGGCACGCTCACTGTCGCTGGCGACGAACACGCTGCCTTTCTGGTTATCCGCGAACGTCGGACCATCGGCGAGTACTTGAGCAAACAGGGTGTTGAAGGCTTTGACGACGTGCGCTTGAGGCACTGCTTTGGCGATTTCCTCGCCGGCGCTGGTCTCGTGACCGATGGTCAGCGACATGTAATCGGCGCTCAGCGGGTTGGTGATGTCGATGACGATTTTGCCAATCAAATCGCCGAGGCTTTGCAGCGCAGCTACGGCATCCGGGTAGGCGGTTGCAAGCACCACGACATCGCTGTCGCCCAGAGCCTCTGCTGCCGGATAAGCCTCTGCGTTTTCAAACTGAGCAGCCAGTGCTTTGGCCTTTTCCATGTCACGGCCAGTGACTCGAACGATGTGTCCGGCGGCGGACAATTGCTTGGTGAACGCCGAACCCATGTTGCCGGTACCTACGACTGTAATTTTCATAGTGACTTCATCTCCGTTGATGTGCGTTTCGATGGGGTCAGTTTATAGGTTGTAAAAATGGGATAAATAAGGCGAAATGTGATTAATAGTTCCACTTAGTGAGACAGTAATGGACAGGGCGTTAGAGATGCAGGTCTTCTGCACGGTGGTGGATAAAGGCAGCTTCGTCGGCGCAGCCGAGCCGCTGGAGATGTCGAAGGCGGCCATTTCGCGTTACGTCAGTGGGCTTGAAGAGCGCCTGGGCGTGCGGCTGTTGCATCGCACCACGCGCAAGCTTTCATTGACGGAGGAGGGGCGCCAGTTCTATCACCAGGCACGCGATGTACTGACGCTGATGGATCAAGCGGAAGAGGCAGTTTCGTCGTCGGCGCCCGAGCCGAGCGGTGTACTGCGGATCAATGCGCCGGTCAGTTTCGGGGTGCTGCACTTGGCTCCGGTGTGGGCAGACTTCATGAAGGTTTACCCCAACGTGGAACTGGATATCAGCCTGAATGACCGGTTGGTGGATCTGGTGGAGGAGGGCTTTGATGCCGCCGTTCGCATTGCGCGGATGGAAAGTTCTTCTCTGGTGGGGCGACGTCTGGCGGGTACGCGAATGTGCTTGTGCGCTTCGCCCGAGTACCTGGCCAATCACCCTGAGATTCGCTCGCTGTCTGACCTGACTGAGCATGGCGTGATCGCCTACACCAACTTTGCCAGCGGCAACGAGTGGCAGTTCGAAGGGCCTGACGGAAGCGAGACTGTGCGTACACGCTCAAGCGTGCGCTGCAATAATGGCGATACCTGTCGCAGCATTGCACTGGCAGGCGGTGGAATCGCCCTGCAGCCCAGTTTCATGGTGGCCGAAGACCTGCGCAAGGGGGATCTGGTTGAGATTCTGCCGGCGTATCAATCGGTCGAACTGGGCATCTATGTGGTCTATCCCACGCGCAAGCATCTGGCGACCAAAGTCCGCGTGTTGATCAACTTTCTGGCTGAGCGTTTCGCTCACCCGCAATGGGAGCGCTAGAACAGGTTCAGCAAAAAATCCCGACTGACAACAAGGGGGAGCATTCAGCCGGGCAAAAGGAGCCTGTATCAATTACGACCGTTGCAAGAATCTGTGCAGATCTGCCGCAAACTTTTCCGGGTGCTTAAATGCCAGGAAGTGATCGCCCTGGTCCGCCTTGCTGTAGACATGCAGAACTGAGTCCGGGATTACGGCGTGCATCCATCGCTGACTTTCCAGCCAGTCGCTGTATTCGCCGGAAAAAATCGCCGTCGGAACGTCAATCTTGCTTTGAATGACATCGCGCCAATCGTTGGTAGCGTGATCGAAAAGTACCAGGCCAGTGAACGCCATGTCGTCTTTCACCACGGCCTGTACGAGGCTAATCACATTGTGAAAGTAAGGGGAGTCGAGCGCCATCGAGCGCTCGACAACCCGGCTGCCAGAAACCAACTGGTTGGTGGGCGTCATGTTGACGTAGGAAGCGATCATGCGTTCAGGCGATGTGGTGAATGCGCCGGCCTCCAGTCGCTGCTGTTCCGTCCAGTCAGCGTGGCAGTAGATTGAGGGGGATTGGTCAATGATGCTAAGGGTACGGATGCCTTGTGTGCCGAAAAGATCAATATAAGCCCACATGATCGAGGCCCCCATGGACCAACCGCAATAGTGCGCTTGGGGCAGATCCAGATGCTGCGCAAATTCCTTCACATCCATGGCGTAACGCGAGATGCGATTACCTTTTACGGTCTTCTCCGAAAGCCCCTGGTTGCGGACATCGAGCACGTAAACGTGATAATGCTTGCTCAGGATTTGCATGAGGTGGAAATACATTGCGCCGTTCGCAGACCAGCCGGGAATGAAGATCAACGGCTGACCGCTTCCGGCTTCCCAGTACGCCAGGCTCACACCGTCGCCTGTGGTGAAGCTGCTGATTTTCAGATCTTCAAAGTCCGCAGCGCGGAACGGCTGGCCAATGATTTCGTGCGGAAAGTAAAAGTCTTCGCCGAGTATTTCGGAGAGCGATTGATTTTTCAGCGGGTATTTCACAGTCCTTCCCATGTCTTTAAAAGTCGTGTCTGAACAGGCGAATGCCTCGCCAGGCGCAGCGATTCGCTGCAACACCACGATAGGCCTTGGACAGTAGGGAAATAAATACTCAAAATGCCCGAACATTAGAAACGGATTGTTGGGAATGGATCGTCTGAGCAGCATGGCGGCGTTTGTTAAAGCCGTGGAAATGGGATCTTTCAGTGCCGCCGGTGACGCGTTGCAAATGTCGGCGCAACTGATTGGCAAACATGTCCATCATTTGGAGCAACACTTGGGCGTACGCCTGCTCAATCGCACGACTCGACGACAGAGCCTGACGGACTTCGGGCGTGAATTCTACGAGCGTTCCAAATTCATTCTTGCGGAAGTGGAGTCGGCTGAGAACCTGGCCGCGCACACTCAGGCTTTGCCCAGCGGGCGCTTGAGGATCAACGCGCCCGTCAGTTTCGGCATGCAGTCTCTTGCGCCGCGACTGCCTGAGTTCATGGAAGCCAATCCATTGGTGAGCATCGAGTTGAGCCTCGCCAACCGCGCGATTGACCTCATCGATGAAGGTTTCGACGTGGTATTCAGGGTCGGGCAATTGGCTGACAGCGGGCTGGTTGCCAGGGAACTGGCGCCCTATAAACTTGTGCTGTGCGCTGCACCTTCTTATCTGCAAGGCAAGCCAGCGATCGAAACACCGTGGGACCTTCAGGACCATGAATGCCTGGGTTTCTCGCACACGGAATTACGTACACACTGGACATTCAATGGCCCGGAAGGAACGGTGGTTGTTCCGGTTGGCAGCCGCTTCATGGCTGACCACGGGGAACCGCTGTTGTGTGCCGCATTGGCCGGCCTGGGCATATTGCTGCAGCCGGAGGAATTGGTTCGCCAATCACTAAAGGAAGGTGAGCTGGTTGCTTTACTGCCCGACTACCCACCTCCAAGTCGCCCCCTGCATGTGTTGTATGCACCTGATCGCAGGTTGACGCCAAAATTGCGCAGTTTTCTCGACTTCGCTATAGCGGCGTTTGGAGCCGAAGCCATTGCGCCCTAGCGCTTTTGAAACAAACTGTTGTAGATCCCCATTCCGAATCGATATTTATCCACGCGAGGGCAGCCCATACAGTGGCAGCTTTGTTTTCTACGCCGACAGTAGAAACAGATGACGGGTAGAAATACCCGCTCATTCTTGACGGAGAAATGATGATTATTCAACTCGATAGCAAACACGCACTGGTTACCGCTTCTACCGGAGGTATTGGTTTCGCCATTGCCAAGGGGCTTGCACAGGCCGGCGCAGCGGTTGTCATAAACGGTCGCAGTGAACGCTCGGTCAACGACGCGATCGCTCGGTTGCACGCGGCAGTGCCCGGCGCGACCGTCAGTGGTGTGGCTGCGGATCTGAGTTCTGCCGAAGGCGTGGAGGTCTTGCTCGCTGGTGTCAGTGGCATCGACATCCTGGTGAACAATGCAGGCATCTATGAGCCACAGGATTTCTTTGAAACAGACGACGAGGTCTGGAACAACTACTGGCAAACCAACGTGATGTCCGGCGTTCGTCTCAGTCGCGCATTGCTGCCAGCCATGGTTGAGAACGGTTGGGGCCGGGTGGTGTTTGTCGCCTCCGAGTCGGCCCGAAATATTCCCGCGGACATGATCCATTACGGTGTGTCAAAAACGGCGCAGTTGGCGTTGGCTCGTGGCCTCGCAAAACGCGTGGCTGGCAGCGGTGTGACCGTCAACAGCGTCCTGCCTGGGCCGACGCTGTCCGATGGCGTGGCAGACATGATGAAGGGTGAAGTAGAGCGCACCGGCAAATCGCTGGAGACGGTCGTCGCTGATTTTGTGATGCAGCATCGCCCGAGCTCGATCATCCAGCGTGCAGCCACTGTGGAGGAGGTGGCCAACATGATCGTTTATGTGTGCTCGCCGCAAGCATCGGCCACTACGGGAGCTTCGCTCAGAGTCGATGGTGGCGTGGTCGACGACATCGTCTGATTCGAAACAATCGCAGACCCATGCCGGCCTGCGTCATGGGTCTCTTTTGTTCATAGCCTGGAGCCTTTGCGATGATGCTGCATTCGATCGCAGTCGCGGCGTGTCTTTTAGCTGGAGTAGTGATGGCAAGTGATCAAGTGGCGCGCGCATATACAACGCCCGCCGAATATCAGCTGTCGGGCGTTTCGCTGGTCGATACGCTTTATCAAGGGCAGCACGCCTTAGCGCTGCAAATGCCCGGTTCCTCCTATCAAGACCCGACCCGGGAACGGTTGCTCGACAGAGACTTCATGGCGTGGCTGCCCATGGATTTTGGGGATGGCTCCATCGAGGTCGACGTCGCCAGTGACTTGGCAATAGACGCACCTGAATACGCGCGTGGATTTGTCGGTGTTGCCTTTCGTATCGACAGGACAGGACGCTTCGAAAGCATTTACCTGCGACCGACCAACAGTTCGGCTGATGACCAGATACGACGCAATCATTCTGTGCAATACGCCGGTTATCCAGACTTCAGATTTGATCAGCTTCGCAAAGAATCGCCGGAAAAGTACGAGACCTACGCCGACCTCGAGTTGGGTCGATGGATTCATATGAAGTTGGTGATCAAAGGTTCAAACGTTGATCTGTTCCTGGATCACAACGAGAAACCAGCGTTTATCGTACGGGATCTGAAGTACGGGGCGGCGCAGCGCGGAGGAGTGGGTATCTGGATCGAGTCCGGGACAGTCGCGCACTTCAGAAATCTGCGGATTTTCAGCGACGACAAGGGTTGAGCTTCAAAGGCTTGTAATGTCTTTGAATAAATCAATAAATCGGCGAAGCCAGCGATCAATCTGACTTCGCCGAGGCGAGCGTGTTTACACGAACTGCAGAACGTCGTTGACGGCCTTGCGTGGCTTCTGCGGCCAGTTGGTCGCACCCGGGTAGCCAACGGTGACCAGCATGACCGGAATTTCCAGGTCAGACAGATCAAACTCCTTGGCCACCGCCGACTGATCGAAGCCGATCATCGGCGTAGACACCAGGCCTTGGCCCTTCGCGGCCAACATCAGGGTCATGGCTGCCAGTGAGCCGGAACGAATTGCCTCATCACGCTGCAGCTGTGGGTTTTCCTTGTACATGCCTTCTGCGGCGCCCACCCACATGTCGTAGATGGCTTGATCAATGATGCCGGCATCCACGGTAGGTTTAAGCGCCGACGGCAATGTCTCGTGCGGGTTGAGTGTGCCGCAGACGATAAACGTCACGGCGGCATCGACGATTTTCTGCTGCCCCCACGCCAGAGGCAGGAGACGCGCTTTGGCTTCGGCGCTGCGTACGGCGAGGAATTTCCAGTTTTGCAGATTGAACGCGGAAGGTGCATGGGTAGCCAACTCGATCAGCTCGGCAACCTGTTGATCGCTCAAGCTACGCTCAGTGTCGTAGCTGTTGGCGGAAATGCGGGATTTGATAATGTTTGCGATATCGGACATGAGGGTCTCTGTGCGGGAGGAGAGTGCGCAGACCCAGTCATTGGTGTGGAGCCTGCGCCGTCTGAAAATTAGCGGCTGAAACCATCGAACGGGGTCATATAGACCGCCCCGAACGGATCCAGACGTTTACGGATTTCGGCGTCTGGCGTGCCATACACCACAAGATTGGTGACGGTGCACAGCTCAAGAAAACGCTGGCCGAATGGTGCAAACGTGGTGTCTACGTGACTGACCACGGCATCGGCCTTATAGCGCTCGAGGATGTGAACGGTGCTGTTGTCTTCATTGACACTGTATTCGTAAACCAGTGTGCCCGGCTCAGCGCTGGTGGCTTCGACAATGTTGGCGATCAGCGCTTTGAATTCGGGGAAGTCAGCGGGTTTGACCGCGAGGGAGAACAGGCAGGAGATATGTGGATGCATGGAGGGTTTTTCCTTAGACGCTAGTGAGAATGCATCGCTGAACTAGCCGATGCAGGCGTTAACGATCGGGTCAGGATTTCTCCGGCGCCTCTCCAAACAATTTGCCGGCACCGGCCCAGTCGGAGGCGGCGACGTCTTCAAAAATGACGTAGATGTAGTTCGCATCAGTACCGGTGTGCTTGACGATGCTCGCGGTGATGTCTGCGGCAACAGCGGCTTTCTGCTCGTGTTCTTTACCTTCAAACCAGCTGACTCGTACAACAGGCATGACAAATTCCTCTTTGGACATTGATCTGGATAATCGGTGTGCTTGCACGCTTGAAGCGAGTCGCACCGATGTTTTTCGAGACTCAATGCTAATGTCGAATCATCTGGCGATAAACAGCCTGAAACTATAATCTGGGTAGATCCAAACTCTACAATCAGATTATCCGCATGATTCCTGTCGATTCGTTTCAGGGCGTTATCACGTTCGTGGTCGCCGCCCGATCAACAAGCTTCACTCAGGCCGCAGAACGCCTCGGCCTATCCAAGTCGGCCGTGGGCAAATCGATTGCCCGCCTTGAGGATCGACTGGGCACACAGCTGTTCCACCGCACCACACGACGCATCTCTCTGACGGCCGACGGTGAAGCGTATTTTACCGCGTGCTCCACAGCGCTCGAGGAAATCGGCGCAGCGGAAAGTGGCCTCGGGCCGGGGGCAGGGGAGCCATCCGGTCGCTTGCGAGTGGACATTCCTGTGGCGTTTGGACGTCGGGTCGTCGCGCCATTGCTGTTCGAGATCGCCAACAAATACCCCGCACTGCAACTGAATATGACGTTTTCCGACCACATTGTTGATCCATTTGAAGAAGGCATTGATCTCTTGGTGCGCTTCGGTGAGCTGAAGGACACCAGCGGCCTGGTAGCACGCCGGCTTACTCGCCAACGCTGGGCGATTTGTGCGGCGCCCGGGTATCTGCAGCGGTTTGGAGTTCCACAAACACTGGAGGACTTAAGCCATCACCATTGCATCGTCGGTCATCGTCGCGGCCAGCCTTTGTCGTGGCGCGTCAGGCAAGGGGCGGAAACGGTCCGTTATGCGCCACCGTCCACGCATCAAATAGGCGACGGCGAAGCGATGATTCTTGCCGCCGTCGCCGGGACAGGCTTGTGCCAGATGCCGCGCTGCCTGTTCAGAGAAGACCTGGAGGCTGGGAGGCTGGTCGAAGTGCTGGAAGATTACGAGCCTGACCCAGTTGATGTGCATGCCGTCTGGCCAAAGGTCTCGCATCTGCGGCCGAAGGTCAGGTACGTGGTCGATGAGTTGGTAAAACTTTGTGAGCATTGGCAATGACCTGCTGCCATGGCGCCCTTAGCGTCTGAAACTCAATCGCTGAAGAGATCAAACATCAGTTGCCGGAACCATTTGTTGGCCGGATCGCGGTTGTATTTGGTGTGCCAGAACATATTGATCGCAATCTCCGGCAGCGGTAATGGCAACGGCAGGATGGTCAAACCGAACGGTCCGCTACAACTGCTGGCGAAGCGCTCAGGCACGGTCGCGACAAGATCGGTGTTCTGCAAGATATGCCCAACCGCCACAAAGTGCGGCACCTCCAGGTGTATCTGGCGTTGCAGGCCAGCCCGCTGCATGTGCGTGTCGATCTCACCATGTCCGGTACTGGCCGCAACGATTCTCACGTGCGCATATTCACAAAAACGTTCTCGCGTCATGGGTTGTTGTGTCAGCGGATGATCCTGGCGGCACAGGCACACGTATCGATGATGAAACAAACGCCGTTGATAGAAGCCTGCCTGCAAATCGGGCAGTAATCCGACCGCCAGATCCACTTCGCCGCTGGCAAGACTTTCAGACAGTCCCGCATTGCTTCGCAGCGTGCTGACCGAAATTCCGGGGGCCTGCTTGAGCAGGGCCTCAATCAATCTCGGCATGAAGTAAATCTCGCCGATGTCGGTCATCGCTACGACAAAGCGTTTTTGGCTGGTGGCCGGATCGAACTCGTCCTGGCGATTGATCGCGCTGTGCAGGAGGTTGATTGCCTGAGACACCGGCTCGGCCATTTGCAACGCGTAGGGCGTTGGTTGCATGCCTTGATGGGTGCGTACAAACAATTCGTCATTGAGTGAGGTACGCAGACGCTTGAGTGCGTTGCTCACGGCCGGCTGAGTGAGGCCAAGCGTTTCAGCCGCACCGGAAACACTGTGGTCGATCAATAGTTGATGAAAGATCACCAGCAGGTTCAGGTCGAGTTCGCGTAGGTGCATTGCAGGCATCTCGGGAGGAGTGACGAGGTTGCAAGCATACCAGTATTCAGGTTGGTGATAATTTGTATGGGAGTGAGGCCATTTATCAATGTTTTGTGAATAGTCATGATCGAGCTATTCCAAAAACAACATAAAGGTTTCCCCATGAATAGCCCTAAATCTGTCTTGCAAATCGCTATCGTTGGCGGTGGTATCGCAGGTGTCGCCCTCGCACTGGATCTGTGCCGTCATCAACATCTGGACGTTCAACTGTTTGAAGCTGCACCGGCATTCGGCGAAGTCGGCGCAGGTGTTTCATTTGGCGCCAACGCGGTAAGGGCCATCGAAGGTCTGGGCATCGGCAAGCCATACGAGCAAATCGCCGACCGGACCGCTCAGCCTTGGCAGGACATCTGGTTTGAATGGCGTCGGGGTGTCGATGCCGGCTATCTCGGCGCAAGCATTGCTGAAGGCGTCGGTCAGTCTTCAGTACACCGCGCAGATTTTCTCGATGCACTGGCCAGTCAATTGCCAGAGGGCATCGCCGTTTTCGGTAAACGCGCAGTCAGCGTAGATGAGACGGGTGATCGCGTCAGTGTCCAATTCACCGACGGCACGCACCATCAGTGCGATCTCTTGATTGCAGCAGATGGAATCAAATCCTCCATTCGTGATTACGTACTCCAGGGCTTGGGCCAGCCTTTGGTTACCCCTCGCTTTAGTGGCACCTGTGCCTACCGCGGAATGATTGACAGCTCGCAGCTGCGCGACGCCTATCGTGCGGCGGGCGTCGATGAGCATTTGATCAACGTTCCGCAAATGTATTTGGGCCTCGATGCCCACATCCTGACTTTCCCGGTCAAACAGGGTCGACTGATCAACGTCGTGGCATTTGTTTCGGATCGGACTGACGCCAATCCGGTATGGCCGGCCGACAAACCCTGGGTGAAAAACACCACCCAGGCCGAGATGCTCGAAGCCTTCAGCGAATGGGGAGATGCCGTTCGCGTATTGCTTGAATGCATTCCCAATCCCACCCTTTGGGCACTTCACGAACTGGACGAATTGTCGGGTTACGTCCACGGCCGTGTCGGGCTGATCGGCGACGCGGCGCACGCGATGCTGCCGCACCAAGGCGCCGGAGCCGGACAGGGGCTGGAAGATGCCTGGTTACTGGCACGCCTGCTGGCCGATCCGCGGGTTTTGCAACGTGACGCGAAGCAGGTGCTTGAGGTTTATGACGCCATTCGCCGTCCGCGTGCCTGCCGCGTTCAGCGCACTTCCTGGGAAGCGGGCGAACTCTACGAGTTCCGCGACGCCAAGGTAGCGGACCAGGAGCCACTTCTCTCGACAACGCTCGCCAGTCGCTTTGACTGGTTGTGGAACCACGACATGCAAGCCGACCTGGCTGAGGCGCACACTCGACTCGGATGGGCACAAGCTGTCTGAATCCATGCCTGCCGCTCGCCAGTCCTTAGCGACTGGCGCAGTCCGCACCTAACAATAAAAGGTGAAATCATCATGACTGTCAGCATTTCCCAAACCGCTGAAATCCGCGAATTTTTTCAAGACGCAGCCGGGATGAAAAAAGAGGCTGGAGACCCGCGCAGCAAACAGATTGTGCTGCGAATTCTGCAGGAAACTGCGCGACTCATTGAGGAGCTTGAGATCAGCGAAGATGAGTTTTGGGCGGGGGTCGAGTACATCAATCGACTGGGTAAAAACAATGAGGCTGGGCTCTTGGTGGCAGGGTTGGGGATCGAGCATTTCCTTGATCTTCTCAACGATGCCAAAGAGGCGGAAGCAGGGCGCAGCGGCGGAACACCGCGCACGATCGAGGGCCCCCTGTATGTGGCTGGCGCACCGCTGTGTCAGGGATTTGCGCGGATGGACGATGGTAGCGAAGACGCTATCGCCACACCGATGTTTCTAGACGGTCAGGTTCTGGACACACTAGGACAACCCATTGCAGGTGCGCTGGTTGATCTTTGGCAAGCTGACAGTAAAGGCAACTACTCCCACTTCGACAAAAGCCAATCGCCGTTCAATCTGCGTCGGCGCATCGTGACCGACGCGCAAGGGCGTTATCGCGTCAGAAGCATCGTGCCGTCGGGTTATGGCTGTAACCCTCAAGGCCCTACTCAACAGTGCCTCAACCATTTGGGCCGGCATGGCCAGCGCCCAGCGCATATTCATTTCTTCGTGTCGGCTCCGGGCTATGAGCATTTGACCACCCAAATCAACCTTTCTAACGATAAGTATCTTTGGGATGACTTTGCCTATGCCACCCGGGACGGCTTGATTGGTGAAGTGCATTTCGTTGATGACGAAACCCAATCCATCGCTCACGAAGTGTCGGGGCGTTTCGCACAAATGACCTTTGATTTCCAGTTGCGTCACGCTGCCAGCGCTCAGGCGCAACAACGCAGCAATCGCCAGCGTGCTCTGCAAGACGCGTAGGTCAATGCTCGATAACCCATTTATTCAAGAGGATAAGTTCATGTCCCGAACCGCGCTCATGCCTATCGAAGTCAAAGTCGCCGTCTTGCGTGAGGCAGGCGGCAAACTTCAGTTTGAACGTGCCGAGTTGGCCGTTCCGCGTCCCGACGAAGTTCGTGTACGCATTGTTGCAACGGGTGTTTGCCACACCGATATGGTCGTACGCGACCAGCTATTTCCGACACCGCTGCCCATCGTTCTGGGCCACGAGGGTGCAGGGATTGTTGAGGCCGTAGGCAGTGCTGTGACAACCATCGCTCCTGGCGATCACGTTGTCATGACTTACATGTCCTGCGGACTTTGTCTGCCATGCGAGACCGGACATCCGGCGCATTGCTCCCATATGCACCCACTGAATTTTGGTGGTGGACGCCTCGACGGCAGCACCTCCACCTGCAGTTGCGACAACGCAGCCCCGATACACGATCACTTCTTCGGCCAGTCATCCTTTTCGACCTACGTGATCGCTAATGAGCGCAACGTGGTCAAAGTATCGAAAAAAGCACCGCTGGAACTGCTTGGCCCTTTGGGGTGCGGCATACAGACAGGCGCTGGTTCTGTGCTCAAGGCCCTACGAGTTGAAGCGGGTAGCAGCTTCGTTGCATTCGGTGCCGGCGCAGTCGGTCTGGCAGCGGTGATGGCCGCCCGGGTTGCCGGCGCGACGACCATTATCGCCGTGGACGTTACGCCGAGTCGCTTGAAACTGGCGCTTGAGGTCGGCGCCACACACGTCATCAACAGTCGGGAAGAAGACCCGGTGGAGCGCATTCGCGAGATTACTGGAGGCGGGGCGAATTACAGCCTGGAATGCTCCGGACGCGCGGAAGTTCTACGTCAGGCCATCGACGCACTCACGACGCTGGGCACCTGTGGCATCGTCGGCGCGACCAAGATGGGCACCGAAGTCGCTTTCAACATCAACGACGTGATGATCCCGGGCAAACGCATCATGGGCATCGTCCAGGGTGACGTGGTCGCCAACGCATTTATTCCCACGCTTGTCGATCTGCACCTGCAAGGGCGTTTCCCCTTTGACAAGTTGTGCCGGTTCTACACCTTTGATCAGGTCAACGAAGCGATGGCTGATAGTGAAAGCGGGATCACCATCAAGCCGATACTTCGTATGCCGGCGGCTGTCGACCGCACGTAATTTTTTTCAAACTCATCAAAGGATTTCAAGATGACTGTCCAACTCGTAATCGACAATATCGCCCAAGCCGCCTCGGACGGTAAAACTTACCAGCGCATTGATCCGGTCACTGGCAACGTTGTCAGCACCGGCGCGGCGTGCAGTGTGGAAGATGCGCGACGCGTCGCTGCATCGTCCCAGCAAGCATTTAAAACATGGTCGAAAGTGGGCCCGACCGAGCGTCGTCGGCTACTGCTGGCAGCGGCTGATGCGCTGGAAAGCAAGATGGAGCTTTTCTGCAGTGTCATGGCTGAAGAAATCGGCGCTTCTCGACTCTGGTCGCAGTTCAACGTCGGCGCTTCGGCCAACCTGCTTCGTGAAGCGGCATCGCTGACCACGCAAATCAAGGGCGAAACCCTCGCCACCGACAAGCCCGGCACGTTGTCGGTCACCTTGCGTCAACCCGCCGGCACGGTGTTGAGCATTGCACCGTGGAACGGCCCGGTCATTCTTGGCACCCGGTCCATTGCCTACCCGTTGGCCTGCGGTAACACGGTTATTTTCAAAGGTTCAGAAAACAGCCCGCGCACTCATGAGCTGCTGGCCCAGGCGTTCTATGACGCAGGGTTCCCGGCTGGCGTGGTGAACTTTATTATCTCGGCGCCAGAAGATGCCGGCGCTGTAACTGAAGTGCTGATCGCTCACGATACGGTACGCCGGGTCAATTTCACCGGGTCGACCAACGTCGGCCGGATGATTGCCCAGACCAGCGCGAAGTACCTCAAGCGCTGTTTGCTCGAGCTGGGCGGGAAGGCACCGTTTATTGTGTTAGAGGACGCCGACCTGGAAGGCGCGGTCAACGCTGCCGTGTTTGGCGCATTTCTGTACCAAGGGCAAATCTGTATGTCGACCGAGCGCTTCGTGGTTGATGAGTCTGTAGCTGATGCTTTCGTGGCAAAGTTTGCTCAACGTATTCGAGACCTCGAACAGGGGAACCCGGTGCTTAATCCTGCCAGCGTAATCGGCCCGATGATTTCCCAAGGCTCGGTACAGCGCATCAATCAGTTGCTGGATGACGCCGTAGGGAAGGGGGCCACGATTGTGGTGGGAGGTCTGGCAGAGGAGGCGCAGATGGCGCCGACGCTGGTGGATCGAGTGTCATCGAAAATGGATATCTACGATGAAGAAACTTTCGGGCCAGTCACCACTGTGGTTCGGGTCAAAGGCGCGGAGCAGGCATTGGCTGTCGCTAACGATACGGCGTTCGGTCTGTCATCAGCCATCTTCAGTCGCAATGTCAGCCTGGCCCTTGATCTGGCTGGCCGACTGGATGCCGGTTGCGTACACATCAACGGGGCAACGGTGCAAAACGAGCCTCAAGCCCCTTACGGTGGTATGAAGAACAGTGGCTACGGTCGCTTCGACGGCAGCGCCGTTATTGAAGAGTTCACCGAAGTGAAATGGGTCACGGTCGAGCCTTCCGACCAGCCTTATCCATTCTGATATCCAGATTTGGGAACCGGCTCTGAGGAGCCGGTCTACCCAAAATATGAACTGATTCCTTGCGACAGGTCCCTGTCACTCGCGTCAAACGCTGTGCGTTTGAATCTTCCCTTCACCCCTAGATTGTTTTGGCGATATGAGTACCGTTGTCGCGATGGCGGACAGGCGATACTCAATGGTCGTCGCCAGCCACATTGAATAGGCCAACAACTCTACTCCTTCCTCGACCGTCGTCTTGGCCAAGCGCTCGTAACCTTCGCCCAACACAAGATGCCAAAAGCTGCCCATGCCGAAAACCCGCGAAAACAACAACACGCCAAAGCCTGTAGCGAATGCGCCGAATGCGCGGGACTGTGTGAACGCAGCGAGGTCGGCCAATGTCTGTTGGCGGTTGGTTTTACTTAAGGCCACTGTTACGCAGACGGTTGCAATGGCCAGGAACGGCACGCACCAGGCGCTATGACTGATGGGGTCGAACAAGCCATCCAGCTCTCGCATCAACAGGCAGGCAAAGAAACCGCCGGCCAATGATTTGAATCCCGCATGGCCTTTGCTCGTCGGTAACGTCCAGAACGATACGGCGATAATGAACAGCATCAACTCCTGGCTGATTTCGGTGAACGATATCTCGAGAATTTGAGTGTGGAAGACGGCGATGTCCAGCCAGAGCATCGCCAGCGAAAAGAAGACAAATCCAAATTTCAGCAACAACGACAAAGAAGCCAGTTTTAGCTCACGCAGATTAGGGGACAAAACAGCTCCGAATGGTTATCTAATTGAAATAGAAGCGTATTTGACGATATTTTCACATTCGGCATGTATGGCATTTATGAATGATCACTATCGATATATTCGATTCGATGGCGACCTTCAGCTGAAACGTGTTTGTTCTGCACAAACCGGATAGCGGTCTGCACGCAACGGATATTGCTGATACGGATTGCCGGTGACACTGAGCCTACCAATAACAACAACGGAGGCTCAGACCATGTCCATTGGCGTCGAGTATCTCAATTCCTTGCTCGAGGAAAACCGTGAAGAGGGCATCTATCGCTGCAAGCGCGAGATGTTCACCGATCCCCGCCTGTTCGACCTCGAAATGAAGCATATTTTTGAAGGCAACTGGCTGTACCTCGCACACGAAAGCCAGATCCCTCAGAAAAATGATTACATCACGCTGCAGATGGGGCGCCAGCCTATCTTCATCGCACGGAACAAGGACGGCGTACTTAACGCCTTCCTGAATGCCTGTAGTCATCGCGGCGCGATGCTGTGCCGACACAAGCGCGGCAACAAATCTTCCTATACCTGCCCGTTCCATGGATGGACCTTCAACAACTCAGGCAAGCTGCTCAAGGTCAAAGATCCGAGCAATGCCGGATACCCTCAAAGCTTCAACTGCGAAGGCTCGCATGACCTGACCAAGGTGGCGCGGTTTGAGTCTTACCGGGGGTTTCTGTTCGGTAGTCTCAATGCTGACGTGGTGCCTTTGGCCGAGCATTTGGGAGAGTCTGCGAAGATCATCGACATGATTGTCGATCAGTCCCCGGATGGCCTGGAAGTGCTGCGTGGTTCTTCCAGCTACATCTATGAGGGCAACTGGAAACTCACCGCAGAAAACGGTGCGGACGGTTATCACGTCAGCTCGGTGCACTGGAACTACGCGGCCACCCAGAACCAGCGCAAAGAGCGTCAGTCCGGCGACGTCAATCCGACCATGAGCGCGGGCGGCTGGGCAAAAAGTGGCGGTGGTTTCTATTCGTTCGACAAAGGCCACATGCTGCTTTGGACGCGCTGGGCCAACCCGGAAGACAGGCCTCTGTATGAGCGCCGTGACGAACTGGTCAGTGGTTTTGGGCAGGCTCGCGCCGACTGGATGATCGGGAACTCGCGCAATCTGTGCCTGTATCCGAATGTCTACTTAATGGACCAATTCAGTTCGCAAATTCGCATTGCTCGGCCCATCTCGGTCAATCAAACCGAAATCACCATTTACTGCATCGCCCCAGTGGGAGAAAGCGCAGACGCCCGTGCGCGACGCATCCGCCAGTACGAAGACTTTTTCAACGTCAGCGGCATGGCGACGCCTGATGACCTTGAGGAGTTTCGTTCCTGCCAGATCGGTTATCAAGGCAGCGCGACAGCGTGGAACGATATGTCACGCGGTGCCGAACACTGGGTTGAAGGACCTGATGAAGCGGCGCTGGAAATCGATCTACATCCGTTGCTCAGCGGTGTGCGCACGGAAGACGAGGGGCTGTTCGTGGAACAGCACAAATACTGGAAAGACACCATGCTTCAAGCAGTGGCCGTCGAACAGGCAGGCAACATTCCTGCGCGGGAGGTCCAATGAGCGCTTCCTATGAGCAAGTGCGCGATTTCCTCTTTCGCGAAGCCCGTTATCTTGACGACAAACTGTGGGATCAGTGGCTGGAGCTCTATGCCGCCGATGCGACGTTCTGGATGCCGTCCTGGGATGACGACGACGAACTGACTGAAGATCCGCAAAGTGAAATTTCGCTGATTTGGTACGGCAGTCGTGAGGGCTTGGAGGATCGGATATTCCGGATCAAGACCGAGCGCTCCAGCGCGAGCATTCCGGACACCCGCACCTCCCATAACCTGAGCAATATCGAGATCACCGAGATGAGCGAAGGTCAGTGCGCGGTGCGTTTCAACTGGCACACGCTGAGCTTTCGCTACAAGACCGTAGACAGCTATTTCGGTACCAGTTTCTACACCTTGGATACGCGCGGAGAACAGCCGCTGATCAAAGCCAAGAAAGTGGTACTGAAAAACGATTACGTCCGTCAGGTCATCGATATCTACCACCTGTGAATCGGGCTGCGTTACGCAACCCGCCACGAGTGGGGAGGCGCGCAGCCATGCGAGGTTTGTCATGAGCCACAAGATTGCCCTGAATTTCGAAGACGGCGTAACCCGTTTCATTGTCGCAACGCCCAGTGAAACCGTGGCCGATGCCGCGTACCGCCAAGGAATCAATATTCCGCTGGACTGCCGCGATGGCGCTTGCGGAACCTGCAAATGTTTTGCCGAATCGGGTGAGTACGAGCTCGGCGAGGATTATATTGATGATGCCCTGACTGCCGACGAGGCAGGCGAAGGTTTCGTACTGACCTGCCAGATGCGGGTGAAAAGTGATTGTGTGGTGAGCATTCCTGCGTCGTCCGACGTGTGCAAGACCCAGCAATCCACTTATGAGGGGGCGATCCAGGAAGTTCGTCGACTGTCTGACAGCACGCTGTCACTGTCCATCCAGGGCGATGCTCTCGCCGACCTGACGTTCTTGCCGGGTCAGTATGTCAATCTGCAAGTGCCAGGCAGCAACCAGACACGCGCGTACTCGTTCAGCTCGGTGCAGAAGGAGGGGCGCGTAAGCTTCCTGATCCGCAATGTTCCTGGCGGTCTGATGAGCCAGTTTCTCACTGAGCTGGCCAAAGTCGGCGATCACATGAGCCTCGCGGGTCCGTTGGGCAGCTTTTACCTGCGCCCGATCAAACGCCCGCTGCTCATGCTGGCCGGCGGGACTGGACTTGCGCCGTTTACCGCAATGCTCGAGACGATTGCCGAACAAGGCAGTGATCACCCATTGCACCTGATTTACGGCGTCACCAACGATTTCGACCTGGTAGAAATGGATCGCCTCAAGGCCCTGACGGCGAGCATTGCCAATTTCACGTTCAGTGCCTGTGTGGCCAATCCGCAGAGCGAGTGGCCGCAAAGGGGTTACGTCACCCAGCACATTGCGCCTGAGCATTTGAATGGCGGCGACGTAGACATCTATCTGTGCGGGCCACCTCCGATGGTGGAGGCCGTCAGTCATTACATTCGTGAACAGGGCATCTCTCCCGCCAACTTCTACTACGAAAAATTTGCCGCCAGTGCTGCCTGAGCAAGCGGTATGTCGAGGTCGCCATGAGCATGAGATTCAACAATAAAGTCGCGCTGGTCACTGGCGCTGCGCAAGGCATTGGTCGAGGCGTCGTCGAGCGTCTGTTGCTCGAAGGCGCAAGGGTGGTTGCTGTGGATCGCAGTGAACTGGTGCACGAACTGCCGGCGCAAGTGTTTGCGTTGACTGCTGACCTGGAGCGCTACGCCGATTGCCAGCGTGTGGTGAGCCAAGCCATTGAGCACTTCGGCCGGTTGGACATTTTGATCAACAACGTGGGTGGCACGATCTGGGCCAAACCTTTCGAGCATTATCTTCCCGACGAAATAGAGGCAGAAGTACGTCGGTCGCTGTTTCCCACTCTCTGGTGCTGCCATAACGCCTTGCCTCATATGCTGGCTCAAGGCAGCGGGGCGATCGTCAACGTTTCGTCTATCGCCACCCGGGGAGTCAATCGGGCACCTTATGGCGCGGCCAAGGGCGGAATCAATGCGCTGACGGCCTGCCTGGCTTTTGAAACGGGCGGGCGCGGTGTGCGCGTCAATGCAACTGCTCCGGGTGGTACAGACGCACCACCACGTCGAATCCCCCGTAACACCGCCGTGCCCACCGAACAGGAACAGCATTGGTACTCGCAGATCGTCGAGCAGACCAAGGACAGTAGCTTGATGAAACGCTACGGCACGATTGATGAACAGGTCGGCGCAATTTTGTTCCTGGCTTCCGATGAAGCCTCCTACATCACCGGCGTCACGCTACCGGTTGGCGGTGGCGACTTAGGCTGAGTGCCGCTGTTGGGTGCGCGGTAAAAGCGAGTTGGATACCTGTCGAGTATGGTGTCCAACTCTTTTCGTATTGGAATTCGACGTGGTCGTGACAGAGAATCGAGAGGCCTGTTCGTACCCATAGCTTTGCCTGAGTTTCAAGCCTGATTGATAACAATAATATAAGAGTGACCGACATGAATATGCCCCTGCTAAGCGAGCGCAGCGAGGTGTTCAAGAACGCCGACCCCCATGCGGTATCTGGATATGTAAATCAGCATGTCGGCAGCCATTGCATTCAATTACCACGCAAGAGCAACGCTCGCGCTCAGTTGAATCACCGCAAATTTGCAAGCCTGGATCTTTGCCGGATCAGCTACGGCTCCAGCGTCCGAGTGATCTCCGAAGCCTTGCAAGACATCTTTCATTTGCAGATATTGCTGCGTGGCGACTGCCTCTGGCGGGGGCCCGCCGGCGTGCATCATCTGGTGCCGGGTGAGTTGCTGCTTATCAATCCCGACGACCCGGTTGACCTGACGTACTCTCACGACTGCGAGAAATTCATCCTGAAGGTGCCTGCACGATTGCTCGAGTCAATCTGCGAGGAACAGCGCTGGCTATATCCGCGCGAAGGCATCCGCTTTCTGCAACAACGTTATTCACTGGATCAATTGCAGGCTTTCGTGCCTTTGATGGCCACCGTCTGTACTGAAGCCGAGGACGGTGCCGCGTTGGCTCGTGTGCAGGAACACTATGCGCAGATCGTCGCCAGTAAGATGTTGACCCTGATGCGCAATAACGTGAGGCGTGAACATCTGGCGTGCACCAACAGCACGTTCGAGCGGATAGTGGATTACATCCGTCGTAACCTGCAGCAAGACATCAGCGTCCAAAGCCTTGCGGATCAGGCGCAACTGAGTGTGCGCTCGTTGTATGCCTTGTTTGAAAGACACATGCACACCACGCCGCAACGGTTCATCCGTGAACAGAAGCTGACACGCATCCAGGCATGCCTTGCCGATCCGGATTGCAATGTGCGAAGCGTTACTGAAATGGCCCTTGATTACGGATTTGTCCACTTGGGCAGATTTGCAGAACAGTACCGCCGACAGTTCGCCGAATTGCCTTCGGATACGTTGAAGCGGCGCATGCAGCATATGGCCGTCGTTTGAACGCGCGGCGCCCAGAACCTGGGCACCGCAGGACGAGTTACAAACGCATTATTTGAAGGTCTTCTGGATCATGGACACACCTAGCGCCATACCGGCGACCAGGATGATCATCCAGAAATACTCCATGCAGGCCACCAGGGTTGCCTGTTGATGCAGGCTTTGAGCAAGCGTCATCACCGACATCTGATTGGCCGGCCCAACGCCGACGGCGGGCGTTAGCGACTGCGCCAGCAATTGCGTGTTTGCCTGGTAAATTGGATCAGCTGAACTGAAGTGCCCATTTAGGTTGTTGTACTGCAGCGTAGTGCGCCATTGCAGAAATAAAGTGGCAACGGTTGTGCCGAGAGCCATGGCGATCTGCCCGAGCATGCTTTTTATTTGATAGGCATGGGCAAACAAAGTGTCGTGATGCGTCACATCGCGAAATGTCTGCATGGCGGCGGTAGCCAGCACCAACATTACAAAGCAGCCATTGAGTATCAGCGCGGGCAATATGTTCGCCCACATGTTTGCGTCAGGCGTGAGCGATGACAAAAGCAGGCCGAAGCTGATTAGGGCCGCAAACCCGGCCACAAAGAACTTTTTCGGTCCGGGATGCTTCGGTATGACGAAGGCCATTACGATCCACGTCAATAATGCACCGGCGAGACCAAACGCCTGAAACGCCCCGATCGTGTCCCACGAGTAGCCGAGGGCGGTTTGCAGGAAGTACGGCAAAATGTAGTTATTGCTGCCCAGAACGATGTACGTGAAGCAGAACAACGCAACGCCGAGGATGTAGCGCGACTGCATCAAGTCCCTGACTTTGAGAAACGGTGTGTCCTTGGAATGCTCAGCATGGAAGAAGATGTAAACACCCAAAGCCGCCAGCAAAGCGAATGCCAAAAGAATCACTGATTCGTTATAAAAGTCGTAGTAAGAACGCTGCAGCACATACAGCAGGAAGAAGGTGCTGACAGACAACAGCAAGATGTTTGCTGGACTGGACGGCGAGCGTTCATCCTCCTCGATTGCCGTGTCAGGCAAGAACCTTGTACATAGAAAACCCGCTACGACGGCCCCCGCCATCAGCAGCCAGAAGATGGCATGCCAGGTATCTTCGACCACTACCAGCGATGACAGAAAAGGGGCCGCTGCCGTGCCGCTGGCAAGCCCGGTTGCAAACACTTTGACGCCTACGAATCTCCCAGGTCCGGGAGGTAGAAGATTGACCATCAAGCGAGCGGACGTCATGAAGGACGCCCCTCCCAACGCCATGATCACGCGGCCAACGGTGAACGAAGTCAGATCATCGCTGACGCCGCACACAAAGGCGCCCATCACATAAATGCTGATCGAGCCCAACATGAAATTGCGCCAGCCGAGTCGCTCAACCAACCAGCGCTGTTTTGAAATAACCACGACTGCGATACACGCATAAAGCGCGGCGACCAACGTGAATTCTTCAGGGCTGGCGTCTATTTCGCCGCGAATAGGCGCTGAGGCGAAAGCAATCATGCCGGCCTGAAGATATTCGAGCGCGCATAAAAGGCCGACGGCGATCAGCAAAGCGGCGTTTTTCCGATACATGAGCGGACTCGTCAAGGTTTCAACAGCTGGGAGGAGGGGCCACGGTCTTCGTTGGCGCTGATTATTTGTTCGACGATGTCATTCGCATCCTTGAGTTCGTTCTCAAAGATATCGGTGCTATAGGCAGGTTGCGCTGGTGTCTTTTTATTAAGTCGCTCGCCGCTGGTATCGGTGGTATCAACGGACACCCTCATTGATAGCCCCAAGCGCAATGGATTGGCGGCAATTTCGTCAGGACGCAGGGCGATACGGACCGGCACGCGTTGAGTGACTTTGATCCAGTTGCCCGTAGCGTTTTGTGCCGGCATCAACGAAAAAGCGCTGCCAGTCCCGGCATCCAGCCCTACGATGGTTCCGTGAAACATAACCTTGCGTGCATAGGCATCGGCGTGCAACTCCACAGGTTGTCCGATTCGCAAGTCCTCGATCTGCGATTCCTTGAAGTTGGCGTTCACCCAAACCTGATCGATCGGAACGACAGACATCAGAGCAACACCCGGACTGATGCGCTGGCCGACCTGCACACTGCGCTTGGTGATCAGTCCGCTAACCGGCGAGTTAATTTGTGTGCGATGCAGGGAAATAAACGCATCACGCAGATTGGCAGCAGCCACCAGCACGTCGGGATGCGTTCGTAGCGTGGTGTTATCCACCATGGCCAGGCGCACTGCCAATGCATGCCGCGTGCCGTCGAGCCCGGCGAGCGCGTTTTTCAGCACTTCCTCGGCGTGGCTGATCTCTTCCCGAGACACCGCGCCGCTTGCGGCAAGTTGACTGCGACGTCGAACGTCATCCCGAGCCTTGCGCACGTCGTTCTGCCGCTGACTGACCTCAGCTTCCAGTTGTTGCACCTGGTAATACTGGGTGCGCGCCTGTCGTACGGTGCGGGCCAGGTTCGATTGAGTGCGTTGATACTGGATTTCGGCATCGACTGCATTGAGCGTGACCAAAGGAGCGTGGGCATCGATATGGTCGGTGTTATCGGCGCTGATGACTGTCACGGTTCCGCTGACCTGAGAGGTCACCTGCACAATATTACCGTCCACGTAGGCATCATCGGTGGATTCGCGGCCAAGACCAAGGAAGTACCAGCTCGCGAGGATGGCTAATAGCAGGACGATCGCTGCAATCAGTAGCAACTGCGGACGAAATGACTTGGATGGACGGGAGGCGTCAGCAGAGGAGGGCGTTGGGGAGGTCATGATTTATCAACTACGGTGGAATTTGCAGGGGAGGAGGCAGGGAGTTCCGGGCGATAGCCACCGCCCAATGCTCGGCTCAGGTTCGCTTGCAGCGACAGTGCGCGAGACTCCAGCGTCACCAGTTGGCGCTTCTGGGCCAAGGTCGCATTCTCGGTGGCCAGTACTTGCAGATAGGTTGCCAATCCCGCGCCGTAACGCAGGTTGACCAGATCAGAAGCGGCTTGCGCGGTATTGACCGCATCCAATTGCTGCGCCATTCGCTCTTTCAACCAACGCAGCGAAGACAACTGATCGGCAATATCGCGAAGCGCATCGACAACGGTCTGGTTGTAATTTTCGACGGCGAGGTCGTAAGCCGCGTTCTGTGCACTCAGATTGCCGCGCAAACGCCCGCCCTCAAAGATGGGCAGACTGATAGCGGGCGACACGCCCAGAATTCGGCTGCTGTGATCGTTGAAAGTGCTGAACGCAAGGCTTTGCAACCCCACGAAGGCTGTCAGATTCACATTGGGATAAAAACGCGCTTTCGCGACTTCAATCTCATGCCCCGACGCCTCTACACGCCAGCGCTGAGCAACAACATCGGGGCGGTGTCCCACCAGTTCGGCTGGAATGTTTGTGGGCATCACCACGTTGTTGCTGGCTAGCAGGTGAGGGCGGGTAATCGATCTACCTCGATCAGGCCCTTGGCCCAACAAAGAGGCAAGCTTGTTCTGGTTCAGCTCGATCATTTCCTTCAAGGCCGCGATATTGGCGCGACTGGCGGGAAGCGATGCCTGTGATTGCTTGATATCGATCTGACTGCCCAACTCAGCAGTGAATCGTTGTTGGGTGAGTTTTTCGATATCGATTTGCTGGTTCAACAAAGCCTGGGCTACGTCTAGCTGCTCGTACGTATCCTGCAGGGCGATATACGTCTGTACAACGGCCGATGACAAAATCAATGATGCCGCGCGACTATCGACTTCAAGCGCCTTTCTGCGCCCAACAGCGGCTTCAACCGCTTCGCGGTTCTTTCCCCAGAAATCCAATTCGTAACCGACATTCAGCGTTGCCTGATCGACATTTTGCCAGGTGCCTTTAACCGGGGCAGGGGTGGTGCCATTTGAACTGAATCGCTCACGGGTGGTGCTCGCTGATGCGTCGATACGCGGCAACAGCGACGCGCCCTCTATTGCTTCCAGCGCGCTCGCCTGGCGCACGCGAGCGGCAGCGGAGCGCAGCGTCGGGCTTTGTGCCAGCGCCTCCTCAACCAGATTATCCAGTTGCTTGTCGTTGAAACTGCTCCACCAGGTTTGAGTTGGCCAAGCAGATGGCGATAGCGTGGCCCCGCCATCGGCTAAGGTTTCACTGGCGTTTCCGGGTTCTTGCAGGCTTGAGACTGGCTTCAAATCATTGAAGGCGCATCCGCTTAGCAGGACCACCAACGCCGCTACCGAGAATCGAGCGGCAAGGGGAAGCCCATAACGTGGGTGCGCTGACGCCTCGTTTTTACAACTGTTCATTACGTTTGTTCTCTTACGGCAAATAGAAATCAGGCCAAAGATGGGGCAGGATTCAATAAAAACTGTCAGTGTCGTTATGGGCAAAAAAAGGCGACTTAACTGGCTCTTAGTCCTTTAACGATTACGGAGACTGAATGGTCGATGTCATCCAGGTTATCGAGGTTCGCCGTTACCAAATGAAGCCACGACATACCGGTAAGTAGCGAGACTGCGCTTTCAACGGCTGGACCTTCAACGATGTCGCCCGACTCTACAGCGCGTGCAAAAATCTTTCTTAACGTACGCTCGCGACGTGGCAAAAACTCTTTTCTGAACTCCTCTAGAGCCTGCGGTTCGTGCTGTATCTCGGCAATCAGGCTACGCAATGTTTCGCCCGCACTTGAGGTCCGCCACCAACTCCAAAGTGAGCGCAGGTGAACGATCAAGTCTTTATTCAAATCTCCAGTGTCCGGCTGTGTCACGAATGTCAGGGCGGTGCGTTCATAAACATCCCTAAGCAAGGCGCTCTTGTTTTTCCACCACCGGTAGATCGTAGGCTTGCTCGAACCGGCCCGTTCCACCAGGGCATCCATAGTAAATGCTCGATACCCACGCTCCTCGAGAATCGCTGCAGCAGCCTCAAGAATGGCCTCTGTGCTCTGAGGACTGCGAACAGCCCCTATGGAGGATCTGCTACGCAGCTTGGCGGATTTCAGGTGGTCGGGCTTGGATTCCATATAGTGCTCTGATTGTTTTTGAGCGTGAAAACGCCAATAGAAACTGTGGGTATTTATATGTCCAAATATAATCCCGGTCAATAAAATGGGGGCGAATAAGGCATTCATAACATGAATAGTGACTATGGCTTTTTGTAATAACTCATCGAGCCCGTGACTGTTAGAGTGGCTGGCTTATTGCTGTCTATATGCCATTTTGTGTCATTTTTATAAATCGGCGGTTACTGCTAGTTAATAGCAAGCTGTGTGTGGTCGTTTAGTTTTATTGTAGTTGCAGTGCTTAGGAGGCAGGAGTGCATACGAATTTAATTGACGCGTTTAATATTTTTGAGAGCGTAAACAAAGCGATGGGGCAATGGATAGAGGAGGCCGTGGCCAGCCAAAACCTGACACTCATGGACTTTCGAATTCTTGATAGCTTGGCGCAGGGTACTGCGCTGACAACGGAGCAATGTAGTCAGCATTTGAATATCATTTCATCCAAAATCGCACAAAGTATCGATAAACTTGAAAAGTCAGGCTTTGTGCAGCGCCGACGGGAGAAGCCAGATCGTCGGAAAGTTATGCTGCAGTTAACTGATCAAGGTCTTGAAATTTATGAGCTTGCGCTAGGCGCTCTATACGGTCGCTGGCAAAATTCATTAAATAATGTCGGTGCGGACGTACTACACATCACCGCACTTTTCGCGGGCTCGGACCTCGCACCTATTGCCAAGTTAGGTAAAAAATTACTCCAAAAAATAGTTGAGCATCGACTTTAGAAAAATCTGCCAGTAACCGGAGATTTCATGCTCGACAGCAGATAGCTTTATAACTCAACTAAATAGATGTTTAGTTGAGTTATGGCTTTTTGTTATAAGCGCGAATCGGTGTAAATCTAACTCAAGATTATTTTCCGGCTCTTAAAAGAGCTTGGAAAGCTTCCATTGTGGCTTGTTCCGACTCTTTGATTTGGCTGAGAACGGCCATAAGGTGCTGAGAAATTTCGTCTTCCGTTGCTGAGTTTGGTAGATCACCCAGGAGGCTGGACATCTTTTTTAGGCGGTTCACTTGTGAGAAAGCATTGGCAAGCCTGTTGTTGACTGTCTCATTGAAAATGTCAGCTTTATCTAAGAATTGAGATGGTAGCTCGATCGTGATTTTCGTGGCTTGAGCAGCCAGATCTTTCCGTGTGTTTTCATCATTTAGCAAATCCACCACATAGGTTTGATCGCCATCAGAGGGCACTACATAGCATCTGAATTTCGCGATCTCTATCTGGGTAGCTCCAACGGGAGTGGTCATGATCTGAGCTAGGAGCTTTGCGCTTGCAGCCCGTTCACGTTTTCTTTGAGCTTTATCAAAGCTCCAGATAATAAGTGCAATTGTTGCAGCAGCAGACGTCGCCACAGCCGCTACGGCGTCCCAGTCGATTTTCCATTCGGTACACAGCCACATGTAATTTCTCCATCAATTGGTGAGGCAACGTTTGTAGGGTGGCATTCAAGCATGCGGTGGCAGAGACCTTTGTGGAGAAAGGAAGAGGCTTCACCAGGCTTTAAATCTGATGTGACAGCCCTCTAGATCTGCGCAACAAGTCCACGCGATACGTTCCAGATTTCACACAGCGACGCGTTTAAGGGTGGATTTCTGACGTGAGTAATGCCGTAAACGAACAAGCACGCCCTAAAAAGACTCCTTTAATTCAAACGAATAGGCGATTTCGCATGCAGTGTGCGATCACGCAATCGGAGGGGATGTTTTTGGATTCGCTGCGCATGACGTAAAATTAGGCATTACAGAGACGGCAAAGGCCCGCGTTGCCACACAGCCAAGAAAATTCTTCCGAGCTTTCTGGCTGCCAGATCCTCATATTTTACTGAGAATTCGTGAGGTGCCGGATGAAATACGAAAATTAAGGTCTTGATTTTGCGGCATTCTCATCTTTTGCAGTTTTTTCTCACATTTCAGTAACCTCGACAACTGTGCAACCGGGCTGATCTCGCAACATCTTGTTACGTGTAATGTATATTATGTTAAACAAGATGCCATGTTAGAAATGCTCATGAGTCTCGTAAGGCACTGATTCGACATATCTGCTTCTGGCATCCATTCTCTCAACGGGCCATGTCCTTCGTGTTCATGGCGAGTCATTGAATGAGGTGGCTGCCGATGAAACTGATTCAGTGCCGTTTCACTTCAGGGCAGCGTGTTCCGCTGCTCGTGCACGCAGGGTCTGCCAGATCAATCCCGTTGAAGCCGCCAGCAACCAACGCCGCTACTATCGAGCCTGCAGAAGTACCGGATACGCCTTTTATATCCAATTCAAGCTCATTAATGGCGAGCAACCCACCTATATGAATAATTCCCTTTGCTCCCCGCCTTGAAAGGCCAGGAAGATTGAGTGCTTTGAAGCTGACTGGCTGCTATCGGTCATGGCATGCATGCACCCGGATAATGGAACCGCTGGTTTACAAAGCTAATCCGCAGGGACTCAGGCATGAACGGGCTTGCCGATCTTTTTGAACTTCTCGTTCAGGTACGCCCAGAGCACGGTCTCATAGCTTTCAAGCGCCCCGCTCTTCCTATTGGTGTGTGTCCTTCGTCCGCTACCGAACAGTAGTTGACCGATACCGAGGCCTAGCTGTCGGTAGCTTTCGAACTGCGACTCGTTGAAGAACTGATTAATGGTCGGCTCGTTCGGGAACGCCGGATGGGTGACCGAGTAGAACCGTACATCATCGTTTACTCGCCGGATCAAGTTCGGCTTGATTACCAGCAGGACGCAGACCAGCCGACGCGGCGCAGAATCATGATCGTAGACATTGAAAAGTAACGCGCACTGGTCATCCGCTGTGCTGGACGCATCAAGGCCATCGCCCTTAGCCGTTTTTGTGAGGAAGTCTTCGTAGCAACCGATGATGTTCTCCAACACTTTAAAGCGGCTGTCGGTCAGATAGTCCCTATCAACCTCTATCTCCAGCTTCAGATCCAGTCGCGCCAAGCGGATAAGATTGGCGATGTCTTCAAACTGATAGTCCGGGTCTGCCCCACAGTCACACAGGACGATCAGATCGAGCCGACGACCAGGCCGCAGCAATTCATACGCCCCCGTATTTTCGAAATGCCCGCCATCAGACAAATATAGGTAATCGCGATGATGGCCATGAAAGCTGGCCGTCAACTCATTGAACAGATAGCACGGTGTCGGTAGCCATCTGGCCAGGAGCGGATCCTTGGGTTGCGGAGTCTGGTTCGTGGAGGCGTTTTCTTCAACGAAGTTGGCTGGCCACCACGTCCCCAGACGTACATTGGCCAACCCGCAAACCAGCGAAGTACCCAGCGATGTGGTTCGTCCCAGACCGGTGGAGAATGCTGCGCCCGATGTGGCTACCCAATGCCCGACGGTCAGCGCCTGGTCGGCCTCACTAATCGCGTGCCGTTTCCTGGAACGTGTGCGCGGGGTGCCGTCCAGAATGAATTTGTAGTTGCAGACGACTTTTGCCAGGTCGCCATTGGCCTCCATTTTCGGCCTGTAGGTACTGGGCGCAATACACAGTGGAATACCTTTGCGATCTCGCTGAACCAGTTGCCCTGCCGGGTCGACGGTCAGATTCACGGTAATGTTGATCAGATGCAGTGGTGCCAGTGATTGACTGCCGTAGTAGTCCTCCAGCGAGAGATCGTCGCCAGGCAGGGCTTCGCTGACACTCAGCTTGTCTACCCGTTCTTTCAGCACATCCGACCATTTGAATCGATACCCATTCGAGGCCCCCAGATACGCTCTGGTCAGCCGCGCCGAATACAGCGCCTGCAAGGAAGAAAGATTCAAGAAACCGAAAAAGGAGCCGCCAATGGCCGTTAGTATGGAGGCGATAACCAGAACGGGGATCGCTTTCCACCAAGCGATCGGGTAGACGTAAATGGCGGGTATCAGGAGCCACTGCAACAGCACCCCCCAAGACAGCACCACAAGGCAGAACATCCCCCCGCCAAGCACCATCGCCAGCAGCGGTAACGGTAATTTGAGAATGGACTGTTTACTTGAGCGCTCGTCCATCAATCCGGTAACGGTACGGGTAACCCAGACTGTTGCGGCCAGAACGCCGGCCGGCGTCAAGAGCGTCAGCACCGAAAACCTGGACAAGAACTCGAAGAGCCAGCGTGACGCCTCAAGTGCGGCCGCGAGAAAAGTCAGCACCAGAACGGTAATGATCGACGAGGACAGGCTTTTGGTGATCTGCACCCTAAAGCCGCGGATGGTCCGCTGACCGGGTCCTGGCCGATAGGCGGACAAAATGCCCCAGCAAACTGCAAGAATGAGCACGGGAAACACCAGGTATCCAACCAAGAGCAATCTGGTCAAGCGTGTATCGTCAAAATACACAAGCGCCACCAGTAATGCCGCTGCCAGGCACATGCATATCAACATAGCCAGATTGAGCGGCTCGGGTTCGTCGCTATCCACATTTTTCTTGGAATAGAACAGCCAGAAGCCCACTGTCTGAGGGGCTGTGAACAGCAACAGATAACCCAGTGGTATCCACCAAAGCGACGAACTCAGATGGGACCAAGGCGCATCGGTAAAGCGATTCATCACATACCAGTTTACGAACTGCTGAATCAGCATCAGGAACGCAAGGATCGCGAGGATTGGCATGCCAATCACGAAATGCACGGACAGCCAATTGCGAATCGCTAATGCCACTCCATAGAACACATCGCCTGAACCAGAGGGCGTCAAGTATCGGCCGTTTTCCCGCAGCCACGCTGTGGGGCCATCGCCGACATGATGTTCCCCGCTTTCGTCATAGCGAATATGGGTGTGAATGCGCCCCGGCGGTTCGAAGCGTAGGACTTCGTAGGCGTTACTGGCCGCTACTTTGATAGCGGGGTCGGAGGGAACAGCATCAGGTTGCTCTATGGGGCCCTGTTGGACACTCGACTTTTCCAGATAGGGACGTAGCCTGCCGCCCTGAAACAGACTGCAGAAAAATGCACCGAAATAACCGCCGCCACTGACGCTGGAGAGATAGTCAAAGTGAGGTAACAGAAATTTTCCGATATCGTTTTTTGTTGTGCTCCCCACACTGTTATCGGGCGCACGGGCACGAGCCATTGCCTGGGTGACCCCCAAACAGAACGTTGCACTGCGAATACCACCACCCGATAAGGCCAGTCCCCAAATCGAGCTGCGTGTATCGGTATCGGGTGGAACGGGTAGTTTTATGTTCAGCCCGTCACGGCGCAGACGAATTCGTTCCCTCTCGCACCTGTACTGGGTTTCGGCAGCATCCAATGAAGAGTTTTCTTTGTCGACAGGCGATTTGTCGGCGGGACCGTTACCATCCATCGAGCGCTCCTTCCTGAGTCATATCAGGGCGTCATCTTCTGCGACAGATTCAAATTGGACTTGTCAGGATTGACTACCTGCACGATCACTCGCACGACAACTTGACCCAGGACCAAGCCAGTTCTGGAAGAGCAAAACAACTTTGAATCATAGTGAGTTCACTTGATCCACCGCATTGGCTACCGCTCCGAAAATGACGTGTTTCGGCGGCGGAGCGCCATTAGTGTTATTGATGTAATCGAAAAGTGTTTGCGCCTCACGGATCCGAGCGATGGCTTCATTCACCTGGGCATCGTCCAGAGAGGCCGGGTGTTTGTTACGCAGGTCGCGCGCAGCGTCAGCAACCTCGGTCGCCTGCACAGACAGCGTATCTTCATCCGTGGACTGGAATGGCGCCCTGGGATTGTTACTCATGTTCGTTTCGGTGTACGCAAGCTTGCAAGTCTCGAGGTACAACACGGAAGCTGCCGTTTCATTCGCCATACGAACCTCCTGGATAACGTTTATTTGACCTTCTGGATCACATCAGCAAGAGCCACAACCACCGTCTTGAAGTTCTGCAACCGTTCGTTGGCAATGGCTATCTTCTGTTCATCCGTTGGATCATTAACCAAGGAAACAAGCGCCTGATGTGACTTTGAGAGACTGTCAAAAATCTGGGTAACGGTAGCGGCGTCGGCATCCCCCTCGGGGTTCAGGTACTTGTCACGTGCTGCCAACAGAAGCGACCTGTCATAGGCGTTGGCCGTTGATTTGAATTTGGCCTGCAGCCTTGCGCGCGCTCGTTGCGCAGCCTGTTGCGAGTACACCGCTGCCAAGTTAGTGTCTCCGAGCGCCACGGCGCGCAATCTGCCGATCAAATCTTCGACGTTGACCTCATTGGCATTTACCAGCTTCTTGATCGTTGAAGCGTCCTGCGCATCCTGTGCCATTTTTTGAACGACTCCGGCAAAGTTACCCAAGGCTTCGATCGCGCTATTAACTTGTGTCTGCGTCTCCTGGGAGGCAGCGGACAGCTTCTTACCTGTCCCTTCGCTGACTGACTTGCTCAGCGATGACAGTCTTGTTGAAAGTGCTTTGGCGTCTTCCGGATATTCTGATTTTCTTTCCTCGGCAACCTTTGCCAGTAAATCCATATACTCGGAAAGATCGCGCACTCCAGATCCAACCAACAGGCTCTCGACACTTCCCGCTCGCCGGTACTCGGTGCGCTCCAGAAGTGTCAAGAACCGGGAGGATTCTTGCTGCAATGCTTGTCTTTGATCTACTGGCTGATTCGCAGCCCCTTTAAGCGCAATTGCGTAACTGCTTTCAAGTTGGGTAAGGCAACTACGCTCTGAACTTGAATAGCAGGCCGATGCGCAAGTTGCAGGTGCGCCCCGCTTTTTACTCGATGAGGACTGCTCGCACCTTAGCAATTGCTTGCAATCATCAAGTGCCGCCTGGTTTTCAAAGCGTTTCAAGGCAGCCGCTACCGTTTCGGGATCACCGTCCCCGTTGCGAACAAATAAACGCTCGTCCCTGATAGGGCAAGACGCGTCACTCGTGATCCTGTCGAATCGAATTACATCCTGTGCAGCGTCGAGTTGTCTGGATGAAGCTTCCAGTTGTTTGCCCGCTTGGCGTCCTGCAGCGACATAGGTCGTGGCGGCATCTTTGTACACTACGCTGGCGCAACCACTGCCTATGAGTGCGAGAATAAGTATAAATAGTCCCCTGCTTACTTCCTTGAATGCCATCAAATCCTGCATGACATACCCCTTTTTCCAATTGTTGTTGGAAAACTATAGCAGCGCTTTTTTTAGGCAATCATTTTTTTGATAACGGTCACTTGCAACTGTTTCAATTATTTATCAATAGCTCATTCAGATATATTGATGCGAACAATGGTTTATATACTTGCGCAGCGACCTTCCGGTTTTTTGAGCACGGTTGAATCGGGCGGCGGAAGTGGAATATTCGTGAACAGGTAAGGCATAACAACCGTAAGATGCAGGAAGACGGCGAGAAAATCGGGCGGTTCAAAGTGCGTGGGCTTGAGCAACATCAACAAACGTCCGCTTCGAATGGATTAACGTAACCTGACTTTCGCTGACCCAAGGGTTCCCCATGCCTGCCGAAGTGGATGTCGCGATTATTGGCGGTGGCCAGTCCGCACTCGCCGTGGCTTACTTCCTGCGCCGTACCGGGCGTTCCTTTGTGATTATTGATGCCGAAGCGGCACCGGGTGGCGCCTGGCGGCATGGCTGGGATTCCCTGCGACTGTTTTCACCGTCGACCTGGAGTTCCATCGCCGGTTGGATGATGCCTCCGGTCACTGACGGTTACCCAAGTCGCGACAACGTAGTCGATTACCTGCGCCAGTATGAGCAACGCTACCAATTTCCTGTCGAACGGCCCTACTGGGTCAACGCTATCGAACGTCGGGGCAATCACCTCAACGTAAAAGCCCAGGGCCGCAGCTGGCTGGCCCGCACCGTGGTCAGCGCGACCGGCACCTGGCGCCATCCCTTCCTGCCGCATTACCCCGGCAGCGAAACCTTTACCGGCCAGCAATTGCATTCGGCCCACTACGTTAACGCCAAGCCGTTTGCCGGAAAAAAAGTCCTGGTGGTAGGCGGTGGCAACTCCGGTGCACAGATCCTCGCTGAAGTCTCGCAAGTGGCCGATGCCACGTGGGTCACTCCGCAACCGCCAGAGTTTCTTGCCGATGACGTTGATGGACGCGTGCTCTTCGAACGCGCCACCGAACGCTGGAAAGCGCAGCTGGCCGGCATCGTCATTGAACAGCCGGTTGGCGGCCTGGGCGACATCGTGATGGTGCCGCCAGTTGTCGAGGCTCGGGAGCGCGGCGTGCTGCACGCGGTTCGGCCGTTCCTGCGCTTCACCGAGACCGGCGTGACGTGGGCTGATGGCTCGCAAACGCCGGTCGACGCGGTGATCTGGTGCACCGGCTTCCGCCCTGCCCTCGGCTATCTGGAATCACTGGGCGTGTGTACCGTCGACGGGCGCGTGGCCGTCAAAGGTACGCATTCGATTCAGGAGCCGCGTTTGTGGCTGGTGGGTTATGGCGACTGGACAGGCGCCGCTTCCGCGACACTGATCGGCGTGACCCGAACGGCGCGCAGTACCGTTGAGGAAATTGAGCAGTTCTTGATGGAGCAGTGAGTCGGCGCACCTCAGCTCAGTCAACGCTGATTTACACCAAAATCAACCTCCTTAATCAGCACTTCTGTGCAGGAGACGCAAAATGAGTATTGATTGGGTCAACTTTACGCCTTGGACATCCCTGGGTGGAGGAGCCTTGATTGGCCTGGCGGCCAGCATGTTCGTTCTCGCAAATGGTCGCATCGCAGGCATCAGTGGTCTGATTGGAAGCGTGATGCAATTTGGCAGCGAAGGTTGGAGCGAGAAGGCGCTATTTCTTCTTGGTCTGTTGCTTGCGCCATTGTTATGGGGAGCATTTAACGTTTTGCCGCACATCGAGATCAGGGCAGAGTGGCCCGCCCTGATTATTGCGGGGCTGCTCGTCGGCGTGGGAACCCGTTACGGCTCCGGCTGTACCAGCGGTCATGGCGTTTGCGGCATCTCTCGACTATCAGCTCGATCCATCACGGCAACGATGTGCTTTATGTTCGCCGGGTTTGCAACGGTGTACGTCATTCGTCACGTGGTGGGAGCATGAACGTGATCAAGTTGGCCGCATTTTTTTCTGGCCTGATCTTCGGCCTTGGTCTTCTCTTGGCAGGCATGACAAACCCCGCCAAAGTATTGGCTTTTCTTGATGTGGCCGGGGCCTGGGATCCGTCACTCGCACTGGTGATGGGAGGTGCCATCGCAGTGGCGGTTATTCCCCTGAATTGGGCGCGCAAGAACAAACAATCCTTGTTGGGTGCCCCCATGCAGTTACCAATGAAAAGGGAGTTGGATGCCCGCTTGATTGGCGGCAGCCTGGTGTTCGGTATCGGTTGGGGAATTGCGGGGATCTGCCCTGGGCCAGCGGTCGCTATTCTGCTTACGGGGCACGGGCGGATCATCATATTCGTATTGGCGATGTTGGCCGGTATGTACTTGTTCTCTTTACTTGAGCGTCGACGCACGACCTGATTAGGCTAAAGCGTTGAATGCGAATGACGGAAAAACTGTCGACCTGCTCCATGACTAAAGCTATTTCAATTACTGGGCTCAGGGGAATTGAATGTCTGACCTGAACGATCCACGAGTCTTCTTTGCAGCTGAGCGAACGTTGCCTGAATTCTCAATTCTGAAGATCACCGAGGCCTGTCTCCATTTCGACCATCACCCCAGCACCTTATAGATCTCAGCAACCACCTGCCTTGTAGCTTCTTCAATCGTTCCCTCGTTACGACATAGAACCCAACCGTGATCCGCAGCCGCTTGCTCAAACATCTCCGTGCACGCCACATGCTCTACGTGCTTTTGAATCACAGTGCCGCCCGGCCCCCGCGAACGTGTGGCTGCCCTCGCCCATGAAATATCCGGATCAGTGACGACGCCAACATGCAGGTCCGGCACCCGCACGTCTCGCTCCATATTCAATTGCAGAATCTCGGCAAACGGGATGGTTTGGCGGAATGCGGCATCCGACGGATACCAGCGATCGATCAAGATAATGCTGTCCAACGGCTGCTTCGTCAGTACGTTCTGGGAGATCCAGCGACGGCTATCCGCTAGGCGCTGACACACAGCCCACTCCAAATCCCGGGAAGGATTTCTCGCCAGCGTGTTCACCAGGGCCATGGTTTCACCTCTGAAAGGATCGCTTTTCCTTTCGCAAAGCCGGATGACTTTCTGGTTGCCCGCCCTCAGTACCTGCGTAACGGCCTCCAACAGTGTGGTTTTGCCGGTGCCTTTGGGCCCATCCAGAGAAACAAACAGCGGACGATTCATTGTTCACGCAACAATCAAGACATTGATGGTCACTCTAACCTCATTTCCGCCATTCCATTAGTGCATCCCTGCCCCTTGCTGATACTCACGCGGTGTACAGCCAAACTCTCGGCGGAACACCGTGTGCAGATACTGCGCAGATTTGAAACCACAATCGCGCGCCACATCGGCAATCACAGAGTCGGTATTTTTCAGGCCGCTGGTGGCCGCTGCCAGTTTGAAACGCAGGATCTCGTCGTGCACGCTGCAGCCTCGCTCGGCGCGGAAATGCGCTTCGAGTGATGAGCGCGACACGCCGACATATGCCGCCACCTGCGCTGTTTTGATGCCTTGGCAGGCGTATTGGCGGATAAACAGCAGCGCTTGCATGACATAAGGATTGCCCAACGGCTGGTGCAAGCTCGATACCTGCACGTTGACTGCATCGGGCGGAATCAGGATTTGCGTACCGGTGGACGGCATGCCATGGAGCATCTGGTGGAGTAATTGCGCGGCGGTACGGCCCATGGTTTCGGTGCCCTGGATGACTGAGCTCAGCGGCACCCGGGTCAGGCTGCGGGTCAGCGGGTCGTTGTCGATGCCAATCAAGGCCACTTGCTCCGGCACGGCGATGCCGGCAGTCAGGCAGGCTTGCAGCAACTGACGCGCGCGGGCGTCGCTGACGGCAATGATGCCGATGGGTTTGGGCAGGCTTTGCAGCCAGGCAATGAGTTGTTCGACGGCACTGTCCCACAGCGGTGCACTGGTGCCCATGCCGCGATAGATTTCGCCGTGCAGGCCATCGCGTTTCATCAGTTTGCGAAAGGCTTTTTCGCGCTCCTGCGCCCAGCGATTGGCCTGCGCTTCCGGCAGGCTGAAGCAGGCAAAACGCTGCAGTCCTGCCTCGATCAAATGCGAGTAAGCCAGGTTGATCAGTGCGTTGTTATCGGTGGCCACGTACGGAATCGCCTTCGGATAGGCGCGCTTATCCTCGTACGAGCCCCCTACCGCTACCACCGGCAACTGAATGTCGGCCAGCGCCTCGCCAATCAGCGGATCGTCGAAGTCAGCAATGATCCCGTCACCCTGCCAGCGCTCGATGCCTTTCAAGCGACAGAGAAAATCCTCTTCCAGGAACAGATCCCAGGAGGCGCGGGTGCTGCTCAGGTAGTTGCCGATGCCGCTGATGATCCCACGGTCGTAGATCTTGCTGCCGTTGAACAACAGGGCGATGCGGTGAACAGGCGGTAGGGTTTTCATTGTTTTCAGGCTTGTTCTGAGCCCCTTGTCACAGAGGCGATTGGCACAGACTAGGCGCCTGACCGTAGAAGCTCAATACGCAAAATCGCACTCCGTGTTGATGTTTTTCATAATCAGCGGGCGCGGGGCCGTTGCTAGTATCGAGACACCGCCAAGAACAACAAGGACAAGGTCCATGCAGTATTTCCCTGATGTCGAGCCGATTCGCTTTGAAGGCCCAAACAGCGACTCTCCCCTCTCCTTTCGTCACTACGACGCCGACAAACTCATCCTCGGCAAGCCCATGCGCGAACACCTGCGCATGGCCGCCTGTTACTGGCACACGTTCGTCTGGCCGGGTTCCGATGTGTTCGGCGCGGGGACGTTCAAGCGCCCATGGCAACACGCCGGCGACCCGATGGAGCTGGCCATAGGCAAGGCAGCTGCGGCCTTCGAATTTTTCTCCAAACTGGGTATCGACTATTACTGCTTCCATGACACGGATGTCGCCCCGGAAGGCCAGTCTCTCAAGGAGTACCGCAACCACTTCGCGCAAATGGTCGATCACCTCGAGCGACATCAGGAACAAAGCGGAATCAAGCTGTTGTGGGGCACCGCCAATTGCTTCAGCAACCCGCGTTTCGCTGCCGGCGCCGCGAGCAATCCGGATCCCGAAGTGTTCGCCTGCGCCGCTGCCCAGGTGTTCAGCGCCATGAACGCGACTCATCGTTTGAAAGGCGCTAACTACGTGTTGTGGGGCGGCCGCGAAGGCTACGAAACTCTGCTCAACACGGACTTGAAGCGTGAACGCGAACAGCTGGGCCGCTTCATGCGCATGGTGGTCGAGCACAAGCACAAGATCGGTTTCACCGGTGACCTGCTGATCGAACCGAAGCCGCAGGAGCCGACCAAGCACCAATACGATTACGACAGCGCCACCGTGTTTGGCTTTCTTCAGCAGTTCGGGCTGGAGCACGAAATCAAGGTCAACATCGAGGCCAACCACGCGACCCTGGCCGGGCATAGCTTCCATCACGAGATTGCGACAGCCGTCTCGCTGGGGATTTTCGGCAGCATCGACGCCAACCGTGGCGATCCGCAAAACGGCTGGGACACCGACCAATTCCCCAACAGCGTCGAAGAAATGACCCTCGCCACCTATGAAATCCTCAAGGCCGGCGGGTTCAAGAATGGCGGATTCAACTTTGACTCCAAGGTGCGCCGGCAAAGCCTTGATCAGATCGATCTGTTCCATGGCCACGTCGGCGCCATGGACGTTCTCGCCCTGTCTCTGGAACGGGCAGCGGCCATGGTGCAGAACGACGAGCTGCAACGGCTGAAGGATCAACGCTACGCCGGTTGGCAGCAGCCGTTCGGGCAGGCGGTGATGGCCGGTGACTTCAACCTTGAGTCCTTGGCCGAGCATGCGTTCACCAACGAGTTGAATCCGCAAGCCGTCAGCGGCCGGCAGGAAATGCTCGAGAACATTGTTAACCGGTTTATCTATCGCTGATCGCTACGAGAATCTGCCGGCGCAACGACGCTGTGACAATTGCACGACAATTCTGTGCCTGCGGCGCCTGCAGATTCTCTACAGTTTTACCAGCCCGGTACTCATCGTCAGGCCGTGTCTTTCCAACAACAATAAAAGGACGCCCCATATGAAGAACGTAAAACGCACGCTATTGGCCACTGCCCTGGCGTTGCTGTCACTGCCGGTGATGGCTGACGCTGCCCATCCGAAAATCGGCTTCTCCATTGATGACCTGCGCCTGGAACGCTGGTCGCGTGACCGTGACTACTTCGTTGCGGCGGCAGAAAAAATGGACGCCAAAGTATTCGTGCAGTCGGCCGATGCCAACGAGCAAAAGCAGATTTCCCAAATCGAAAACCTGATTTCCCGGGGCGTCGACGTCATCGTCATCGTGCCGTTCAACGCCACGGTGTTGACCAACGCGGTGGCCGAAGCGAAGAAGGCCGGGATCAAAGTCGTGTCCTATGATCGCCTGATCCTCAACGCCGATGTCGACGCCTATATTTCCTTCGATAACGAAAAAGTCGGCGAGATGCAGGCCAGCGGCGTGCTGAAAGCGGCGCCCAAGGGCAATTACTTTTTGCTCGGTGGTGCACCCACCGACAACAACGCCAAAATCCTCCGCGAAGGCCAGATGAAAGTGCTGCAACCGGCGATCGACAAGGGCGATATCAAGATCGTCGGCCAGCAGTGGGTGAAGGAATGGAACCCGACCGAAGCACTGAGCATTGTTGAAAACGCCCTGACCCGCAACGACAACAAAATCGATGGCATCGTCGCCTCCAACGACGCCACGGCCGGCGGTGCCATTCAGGCACTGGCGGCGCAGCAACTGGCCGGCAAGGTGCCGATTTCCGGGCAGGACGCCGACCTTGCAGCGGTCAAGCGCGTGATCGCCGGCACGCAAACCATGACCGTGTACAAGCCGCTGAAACTCATCGCCTCAGAAGCAGCCAAGCTCTCGGTGCAACTGGCGCGCAACGAAAAACCTGCCTTCAGCTCGCAGTACGACAACGGCAGCAAAAAAGTCGACACCATCCTGCTGACGCCAACGCCGTTGACCAAGGACAACATCGACTTGCTCGAACAGGACGGCTTCTACACCAAGGCGCAAATTGCCGGGAAGTGACTGGATCGTAAACCTCCGGTTAAACCTGTGGGAGCGAGCCTGCTCGCGAAGACGGCAGCACATTCGGAATCGATGCTGGCTGAACCACCGCTTTCGCGAGCAGGCTCGCTCCCACACAGGTTTGGTGATGTCTGAGTCCTTGTCTACGAGCCCTCTCCATGTCCGACTATCTGCTGCAAATGAACGGCATCGTCAAAACCTTCGGCGGTGTCAAAGCGCTGAACGGCATCGACATCAAGGTCAAGCGGGGTGAATGCGTGGGCCTGTGCGGCGAGAATGGCGCCGGCAAGTCAACGCTGATGAAGATCCTTTCGGCGGTCTACCCGCACGGCACCTGGGACGGTGAAATCCTCTGGGACGGGCAACCGCTCAGGGCGCAATCGATCAGCGAAACGGAAGCTGCCGGCATCGTCATCATTCACCAGGAACTGACGCTGGTGCCCGATCTGTCGGTGGCCGAAAACATTTTCATGGGTCACGAACTGACGCTGCCCGGCGGGCGCATGAATTACCCGGCAATGATCCACCGCGCCGAAGCGCTGATGCGCGAATTGAAAGTGCCGGACATGAACGTGTCGCTACCGGTTTCGCAGTACGGCGGCGGCTATCAGCAACTGGTGGAAATCGCCAAGGCCCTGAACAAAAAGGCCCGCTTGCTGATCCTCGACGAGCCTTCCTCGGCCCTAAGTCGATCGGAAATCGAAGTGTTGCTGGACATCATCCGCGACCTCAAAGCCAAAGGCGTTGCCTGCGTCTACATCTCGCACAAGCTCGATGAAGTAGCCGCCGTGTGCGACACCATTTCGGTGATCCGCGACGGCAAACACATCGCCACCACCGCCATGGCTGACATGGACATTGCGCAGATCATCACCCAGATGGTCGGGCGCGAAATGAGCAACCTCTACCCCTCCGAGCCGCACGATATTGGCGAGGTGATTTTCGAGGCCAGGCACATCACCTGCTACGACGTCGACAACCCCAAGCGTAAACGGGTCGACGATATTTCCTTCGTCCTCAAACGCGGCGAGATTCTCGGCATCGCCGGGCTGGTCGGTGCCGGCCGCACCGAACTGGTGACCGCGCTGTTCGGCGCTTACCCCGGTCGTCACGAGGGCGAAGTCTGGCTGGACGGGCAACCCATCGATACGCGCACGCCACTCAAGTCCATCCGTGCCGGCCTGTGCCTGGTGCCGGAGGACCGCAAGCGCCAAGGCATCATTCCCGACCTGGGCGTCGGCCAGAACATCACCCTCGCCGTGCTGGACAACTACTCGAAACTGACCCGCATCGATGCCGAAGCTGAACTGGGCTGCATCGATCAGGAAATCTCGCGCCTGCACCTCAAGACTGCGAGTCCGTTTCTGCCGATCACCAGCCTGTCGGGGGGCAATCAACAAAAAGCCGTGCTGGCCAAGATGCTGCTGGCTAAACCCCGGGTGCTGATTCTCGATGAGCCGACCCGAGGCGTGGACGTCGGCGCCAAATACGAAATCTACAAGTTGATGGGCGCGCTGGCTGCCGCAGGCGTGTCGATCATCATGGTGTCGTCGGAGCTGGCCGAAGTGCTCGGCGTTTCCGATCGCGTGCTGGTGATCGGCGAAGGCCAGTTGCGTGGCGACTTCGTCAACCATGAACTCACTCAGGAGCAGGTGCTCGCCGCCGCCCTCAGCCAGCCTGACAGCCATAACAATAATGATCGGAAATCCGCGTAAATGAATCAGGTCAAACAACTGTTCACTCGCTACAAAATGCTCGCGCTGGTGTTTGCCGTGGTGCTGATCTGGCTGTTCTTCAGCTGGCAGACCGAGGGCGGATTCCTGACCCCGCGCAACCTTTCCAACCTGCTGCGGCAGATGTCGATCACCGGCATTCTCGCCTGCGGCATGGTGCTGGTGATCATCAGCGGCGAGATCGATTTGTCGGTCGGCTCATTGCTCGGCCTGCTCGGTGGCCTCGCGGCGATTCTCGATGTGGTCTACCACATTCCCCTGCTGGCCAACCTGAGCCTGGTCGCCCTGTGTGGCCTGATGATCGGCCTTGCCAACGGCTACATGGCGGCTTACCTGCGCATACCCTCGTTCATCGTCGGTCTGGGCGGCATGCTGGCTTTTCGCGGGATTCTGCTGGGGATTACCGGCGGCACGACCATCGCGCCGGTATCACCGGAACTCGTCTACATTGGCCAGGGTTACCTGCCCCACTCCATCGGCACCGGCCTGGGCGTTCTGTTGTTCGCGCTGACCGTGTTTCTGACCTGGAAACAACGGCGCAATCGCGCCCTTCACGGCCTCGCGGCGCATTCATTGGTGCGTGACGTCATCCGCGTGTTGGTGATCGGCGCCGTGCTGGCCGGTTTCGTCCAGACGCTGAACAGCTATGACGGCATTCCGGTGCCGGTCCTGTTGCTGCTGATTCTGCTGGGCGTGTTCAGCTACGTGACCAGTCAGACCGTGTTCGGCCGGCGCGTGTATGCCGTGGGCAGCAATATGGAAGCGACGCGCCTGTCCGGGATCAATGTGCAGGCGGTGAAGCTGTGGATTTTCGGGATCATGGGCGTGATGTGCGCCCTCGCCGGCGTGGTCAACACCGCGCGCCTCGCCGCCGGTTCACCTTCGGCCGGCAGCATGGGCGAACTCGACGCGATCGCCGCCTGCTTCATCGGCGGCACCTCCATGCGCGGCGGCTCCGGCACGGTGTACGGCGCCCTTCTCGGCGCGCTGGTCATCACCAGCCTGGACAACGGCATGTCGATGCTCGACGTCGACAGCTATTGGCAGATGATCGTCAAGGGCAGCATCTTGGTGTTGGCTGTTTGGGTGGATGTGAGTACACGCACCGGGCGTCGTTGAGCCGCCGGATCACCCGGCGGGCGTAGTCGACGCCGCCGGAGCGAGAATTTCCATCAGAAAATCGATAAACACATTGATCCGGCTGGAGCCTCGGTGATTGGGCAAGTACAGCGCGTTGATGCACGTGCTGGCGCTGCCGGGATTGACCTCGTACTGCTCAAGCAAGCGGGTCAGCCGGCCCGCTGCGACGTCATCGCGCACCAGCCAGTCGGCCAGCAGCGTCACCCCGCCGCCGCCGATGGCGGCTTCGCGCAGGATATCGGCGTTATTGCTTTGCAGGCGCCCGTGGACATTGAGCTGAATGGGCGCGTCTTCATTCTGAAAGGTCCAGTGCTGGTGGGTGGCGCCGTAATCGAAACGCAGGCATTGATGCTCCAGCAAATCCCGTGGGTGACTGAGCGCCACGCTCCGCGCCAGATACGCCGGACTGGCCACCACCCAGCGTTCGAAATGCCCCACGCGTTTGCTGACGATGTCTTCACTGACCACGGACGACCCCAGCCGCACCGAAACATCAATCTGCTCGCTGAGCAGGTCACTGACCTGATCGCTCAGCGACAGACTGATCTCCAGACCCGGATGCCGCTCAAGCAAGCGGCTCAGGTGCGGCGCGATCAGGCGCCGGCCGAACTCCACCGGCACGCTGATGCGCAGACGGCCCTGCGCTTCGGCGCCACGATCGGCAACGACGGCATCGGCTTCGTCGATCGCGTCGAGAATCGCCACGGCTTTTTCGAAATAGGTCTGGCCGGCAACGGTCACGCTGGTGTTGCGCGTGGTGCGATTAAGCAGGCTCGCGCCCAGCTCGTGTTCCAGCCCTGCCACTTGCCGCGTCACTGACGACGTTGATATCCCGAGTTTGCGCGCTGCCGAGGAATAGCCCCCGCAGCGCACGGTTTCCACAAACATCTTCAGTGCCAGCAACTTGTCCATAAGCGGGGTCCGGTCGAAAGGGAACGCGGATGATTGTGCATCACTGTTCCCGCGTCGTCTTGTACCGCCGTGCTTGCCCGCACTCGCCGGCTGTTCAGACATCGGCCTTGCGGCTCAGAAACAACCCGAGTGCGAGCGCTGGCAGCAGCGCCACCGCGACGGCGGACAGGTTCCAGCCAAAATGCTCGTACAGCGGGCTGGCGATCAGAGACCCCAGCGCGCCGCCGACGAAAATGCTGGTCATGTACACGGCGTTCAGGCGCGCACGGCTGTGGGGATCGAGGGCGTACACCTCACGCTGGCCGAGCACCATGTTCAATTGCACGGCGAAATCCAGCAGCACCGCGCACACCACCAGCCAGACATAGCCGCTGCCCGGGAGTGCGGCGATCAGCAGCGAAACCGGCGCCAGCAGCAATGCGACCAGCGTGCCGCGACGACCATGTCCGGCATCGGCCAGACGCCCGGCAATCGGCGCTGCAATGGCACCCACCGCACCGACCAGCGCGAAGATCGCGACTTGTGCCTGAGTGAAGCCGTGGTGACGCATCAGTTCAATCGGCGCGAGGGTCCAGAACAGGCTGAAACTGGCAAACAACAGCCCTTGATATAGCGAGCGCTGACGCAACAGCGGATAACGCCGGGCCAAGGCAAACACCGAACCGATCAGCGCAGCATACGTGGCCTTGTGCGTCGGCAGCCGACGCGGCAGTGCCACGGCGGTAATCAGGGCGATGACCGCCATCAGGGCTGCCGCGCTGTAAAACACTCCGCGCCAACCGAACACGTCAACCAACAGGCTCGACAGTGGCCGCGACAACAAAATGCCCAGCAGCAGACCGCTCATGATATTGCCGACGACGCGACCACGGCTGGCCTCGGGCGCCAAATGGGCCGCCAGCGGCACCAGGATTTGCACGGCCACCGACGTCAGGCCGATGAGCAAAGAAAACACCAGGAACATCGACGGTGAATGGGTCAGCCCGGCGCACAACAGCGTGACACTGGCCGCGAGGGTGAAGCCGACCACCAGCCGACGGTTTTCCATCAGGTCGGCCAGCGGCACCAGCAGCAACAGGCCCAGTGCGTAACCAAACTGCGTCAGCGAAACGATCAGGCTGGCATTGGCGCTGGACAGACCGATCTGCGGTGCAATCAGTTCGACGATCGGCTGCGCGTAATAAAGGTTGGCCACGACCGCACCACAGCAGAATGCCAGGAACGCGACCATCAGGCCGGAAAGTCCAGCCGGCTGTTCGGCGTTGGTCGCAATGACCGGGTTGCCCGTGAGCATGATGACACCTCATTGAGTTCAGGAAAGTGCGGCCAAGGCTACGGCCCTGTGGCGATCCACTGAATCCACGCGGCGGGCAATGCAGTGATGCGTCCGGCGCAACGGCGCAGGCGTTGCTTCTCGCGCAACGCGCTGTTGCGTGCGCCGGTGATTCTCCGGTGCTGGCGGTTTCTCTAGGCTTTGGCCCCTGGCGCTGTCGTCCCCGGCGGCGCCCATCCCCGGCCATCACAAGGAGCGTTTCCATGACCCGCAGCCCATCCGTCCTGTCATTCCCTGCCGCGTTTTCTCCTGTGCCATGAACAGCTCATTTCTGAAGTCCAGAACGCTATGGATCTGCGTGGCCGTCGTCGCTGTGCTCGGCCTGATCGGTGCCGTTTGGCTGATGTGGCGCCCGGCAATAGCGCCGATCGAGCGCCCGACGATGTTCGATACTGCGCAGTTGCAACGCGGGGCGCGGGTGGTCGAGGCCGGCGATTGTGCGGTCTGCCACACCCGTCCCGGCGGTGAATACCTGGCCGGTGGACTGCCGTTGGTGACACCGTTCGGCACGCTGTACAGCACCAACATCACCCCGGACGTAGAGACCGGTATCGGCCAATGGTCACTGCCGGCCTTCGAGCGGGCGATGCGTCAGGGCATTGCTCGCGATGGTCACCTCCTCTATCCGGCGTTCCCCTACGTGCACTACCGGCGCATGAGCGCCGCAGACATCGCCGACGCGTATGCCTACTTGATGAGCGGCCCCGCCGTGCACGCGCCGGCCGCGCACAACCAGATGAATTTTCCGATGAACATTCGCCCGCTGGTGGCGTTCTGGAACCTGCTGTTCCTGCACGGTGAACCACTGACGCCGCTGGCGCAGCGCAGCGAGGCGTGGAATCGCGGGCGCTATCTGGTCGATGGTCCTGGCCATTGCGCCGGCTGCCATTCGCCGCTGAACCTGATCGGCGCGGAAAAATCCGCGGACTATTTGCAGGGCGGCAGCGTTGACGGCTGGCAAGCGCCCGCGCTGGTCGGTATGGGGCAACGCGGCACCCCGTGGAGTCGCGCGCAACTGGTGGGCTATCTGCGCGCCGAAATCGTTGACGGCCACGGCACACCCGCCGGGCCGATGCGTCCGGTCAGCTTGAGTCTGGCCCGCTTGCCCGCCAGTGAAGCCGAGGCGATTGCCGAGTATTTGCTCAGCCTGGAAAACCCGCCTTCGGTGACAGAGACGACGGCGAAGACGCCTGCCAGTGAGCCGGCAGACCCTTCGAACGGCGCCCTGCTGTTCAGCAGTGCCTGCGCCGGTTGCCATGGCCCGGCGGCGCCGATGCGCACCATCGATGGTCGCCCGGGCCTGCAAAACACCTCAGCGCTGCAAGCGGCCAGCTCGCGCAACTTCCTCAAAACCGTGCTCGAAGGTCTGCCCGCCACAGCCGGATCGCCCGGCCCGGTGATGCCTGCATTCGCCGCCAGTCTCGACAACGCGCAACTCGCCGCACTGGCCGCGTATCTGCGTCAGCAAGCCAGCCCCGATCAGCCGTGGGCCGACCTCTCTTCCACTATTGAAGCGTTACGTCAGGAGACGAAATGAGCCAGATCACTCTCAACGTCAATGGAGCCGCGCAAGCGCTTGAGCTGGAGCCGGACATGCCGCTGCTGTATGCGCTGCGCAATCACTTGAACCTCAACGGCGCCAAATACGGTTGCGGTCTCGGTCAATGCGGCGCCTGCACGGTGATCGTCGATGATCAACCGGTGTTCGCCTGCCTGACGCCCTGCGCCGGCCTCGACGGCAAAAAAATCCGCACCGTGGAAAGCCTCGGTAGCGCGGAACAACCTGGCCCTCTGCAAGCCGCGTTCATCGAGAAACAGGCCGCGCAATGCGGCTACTGCATTGCCGGCATGCTGATGCGCGCGCAGGCGTTGCTTGAGCGTAATCGACACCCGGATGAGGCGACCATTCGCGAGCACATGGCCGGCAATCTGTGCCGCTGCGGTACGCACTTGCGGATCATCGAAGCGATCAAGCAGGTGGCCGGGCACAACGGGAGTCTGACATGAGCGAGTCGAATGGTTTGCAGCCGAGTCGGCGCGCCTTCCTGCGCGGCGGCGCGTTGCTGATGGCGTTCACCCTGATGCCGGTCGCGCGGCGTGTGTTGGCGGATACGGAAGTCGATACGCTCGGCACCGTGGTTCTCGCACCCGACCTCCCCGGGAGCCTGCGCACCAACCCGTTTCTCGACGCCTGGATCCGCATCGGCGCCGACGGTATTACCGTCTACACCGGCAAGGTCGAATTGGGTACCGGGGTGAAAACCGCGCTGCTGCAAATCGCCGCCGAGCGTTTGCAGGTGCCGGCAACCTCCATCAACCTGCTCACCGCCGACACCGCGCTGACGCCCAACGAAGGCTACACCGCCGGCAGCCACAGCATCTTCGACAGCGGTACCGCGTTGTATAACGCCGCCGCGCAGGTGCGCGAAATGCTCGTCGATGCCGCCGCGCATAGTTGGCAGGTCGATGCAGCGCTGCTGAGCACCCGCGACGGGGTGATCGAAGGCCCGGCCGCTCAGCGAATGAGTTACGCCGACGCGGTCAAGCATGTCGATGTGCATCAATATGCCAAGGCTCAGTCACCGGCGATGGCCGCCGCTGATTTCAAACTCATCGGCCATTCGTTGCCGCGTCTCGACATTCCGGCGAAGGTCAGCGGTGGCGCAGCATTCGTCCAGGACATGCGCCTGCCAGGCATGTTGCATGCGCGGGTGATCCGCCCGCCCCGTCCGGGCTGCACGCTGCAAGCATTCGACGCGGCGTCCATCGAAGCGCTGGCTGGCGTGGTCAAGGTGATCCGCGACGGCAACTATCTGGCGGTGCTCGCCCGTGATGAGTGGCAGGCGATCAAAGCCATGCGCCGTGCCAGCGAGGTGACGCAATGGAGCGGTGGTGAGGCGATTCCCGAGGCGGCCGAAATTCATGGCCTGCTCAAACGCCTGCCCTCACGGCGCTATCCGATCAGCAACAGCGGCACGCCGAGCGGCGCGGCCGACACGCGTTTTCAGGCGCGGGTCACCAAGCAGTATTTGATGCATGGCTCGATCGGTCCGTCTTGCGCGGTGGCCTGGTTCAAGGACGGCACGCTCACCGTCTGGACCCACACCCAAGGCGTTTACCCGCTGCGCGCCGGCATTGCCGAAATGCTCGCTCTGCCACCTGAGCGGGTGCGCTGTATTCATACCGAAGGCTCCGGGTGTTACGGGCATAACGGCGCCGATGATGCCGCCGCCGATGCGGCATTGATCGCCATGCGCGTGCCCGGTACGCCGGTGCGCGTGCAATGGATGCGCGAACAGGAAAATCTTTGGGAGCCGTACAGCTCGGCGATGGTCACTGAAGTCGACGCTGGCCTCACTCAGGGCCGCCTGCAGGATTGGGCCTACGAACTCTGGACCACGCCGCACAACGAACGCATCGTCAACGCCGGGCGCCTGTTGCCGGCACGCTTGCTAGCGCGGCCCTTCGTCTCGGCGCCCTCCGTGCCGATCGCCCAGCCCGAAGGCGATGGTGATCGCAACGCCGTGCCGCTGTACGACCTCAACTCGACGCGCATCAACATGACCTTCGTCACCCAGATGCCCTTTCGCACCTCGGCCATGCGTTCGCTGGGTGCGCACATCAATATCTTCGCCATCGAGGCGAGTATCGACGAGCTGGCGATCAGGGCCGGCATCGACGCGGTCGCGTTGCGTCTGGCCCATCTCAGCGACCCGCGTGCTCGCGCGGTCGTAGAACGTGTGCGTGATGAGATCGGCTGGCCGCAAAAAAGCAGCGAGCCCGGCGCCGGTATCGGTTTCGCCTTTGCCCGCTACAAAAACATCATGGGTTACTGCGCCATCGCGGTGAAGCTGCGGGTGCATCCGCAGACCGGCGAGATCCGCATCGATCACGTGGTGACGGCGGTGGACGTCGGCCAGATCGTCAGCCCCGACGGGCTGCGCAATCAGGTCGAGGGCGGGATTGTGCAGTCCGCGAGCTGGACCCTGTATGAAAAAGTCGCCTACGACGCGGGGGGCATTCGCAGCTACGACTGGAGCGGTTATCCGATTTTGCGTTTCACGCAACTGCCAAAGAAAGTCGATGTGCATTTGCTCGACCAGCCGGGACAACCTTTCCTCGGTGCCGCTGAAATCGTCCAGGGGCCGATGGCCGCTGCCCTTGGCAACGCCGTCGCCAACGCCACCGGCCGGCGCTGGCTGAACCTGCCGCTGACGCGCTCAAACCAACCCGCCTGAGACACGCCCGTGTTCATCGCCGATGAGCACGGGCGCCGTTGCGTTACGCGCAAAACAGCGTAGCGCCGGTCACCGATTATCAGCCCCGCTGCACGCGGTTAAGTTACCGGCACTGGTTCGCAGCCCTGCTGCCGCGCTTGAATGCCTTCTATTGAAATCTGGAGCTACCCATGACTCGTCGCCTGTTCCAACCCCTCGCACTCGGTCCTTACACCCTCGCCCATCGCGTGGCGATGGCGCCGCTGACGCGCTCACGCGCCGGCCAACCGGGCGATGTGCCAACGCCGATGAACGCCGAGTACTACCGCCAACGGGCCAGCGCTGCGCTGATCATCACCGAGGCCACGCAAATCTCCCAACAGGCTCAGGGTTACGCCTGGACGCCGGGCATCTATAGCCCTGAGCAGGTCCGCGCGTGGCGTGACGTCAGCGCGGCGGTACATGAAGCCGGGGGCCTGATCTTCATGCAACTGTGGCACGTCGGCCGGGTCTCCCACCCCAGCTTTCAACCCGATGCCGGCCTGCCGGTAGCGCCAAGCGCGCTGCCCGTTCCTGGCAAGACGTTTATCGTCGACGAACACGGTAACGGCGTCTGGGGTGATGTACCGGTGCCACGCGCGCTGGAAACCGCGGAAATCGCCGGCATCGTCGAGGACTACCGCGTGGCCGCGCACAACGCATTGCAGGCGGGCATGGACGGTGTGGAAATTCATGCCGGCAACGGTTACCTGCTCGACCAGTTTCTTAACAGCAACAGTAACCAGCGTGACGATGCCTATGGCGGCAGCGTGGAAAACCGCGCGCGGTTTCTGCTGGAAGTGGTCGCGGCCGTCACTGAAGAAGTCGGTGCCGAGCGGGTCGGCGTACGCCTGACGCCAATGGGGCGCTTCATGGGCATGGGCGATGACACCCCGGAAGCAACCTTCGGCCATCTCGTCGAAGCGCTCAACCAATGGAATCTGGCCTACCTTCACTTGGTGGAGCCAGCGATGGTCGGCACCGTCAAAGATGAAAATTTCGACCCGCGCTGGGACGCGATCATTGCCCAGTTGCGCAAGACCTGGAACGGCGTGCTGATCCTGGCCGGCGGCTACGATGCGCAATCTGCCGAACAGGCGCTGATCGCCGATCGTGCTGACATCATCGCGTTTGGCCGCCCGTTCCTGGCCAACCCCGACTTGCCGCGTCGGCTGCACGATGGCCTGACACTCAACGCGCCAGACCCGAGCAGCTTTTTCGGCGGGGATCAGCGTGGGTACATCGATTATCCATTTCATCCTTGAGCAGAAGCAGAATGAATGTGTAAATCCTTGGAATCAGGGGCCGATGCGCCCCTCTTCTACCATGTCATACGATCTCTGCATTTAGGCACAGACGTGAAAACCCAACCGTAACGCCTGACACATGCATAGCTGTGAGCTTTCAGGTCTATTGCCCGACGCCGTCGAATGCGGTAAAACCGGCTAGTTGTACGACAACCAAATAAAAACCAAGTCGTTCGAACGGCTAAAAATCCTGAGATCTGCCATGCCTCGCCCTACCACTGCGCAAACCGTACCGCCGCCCTACCCCCGTTATCTGGCTGTGATCATTCTGTTGTGCATGGGCTGTGCGTTTGCCGGCAATCATGTGGCGGCGCGAGTCGCATTTGATAACGGTGCGGGTGTGCTGCTGGCGATTTTGATGCGTTCCGGCGGGACCTTGCTGGTGCTCGCCATCCTGGTGCTGTGGCAAAGACAAAGCCTGCGCTTGTCGGCGGGTGCCTGGCGCTGGCAACTGTTGCTGGGGTTGCTGATCACTGCGCAGAGTCTGTGTCTGTATTCCGCTGTCGCACGGGTGCCGGTGGCGCTAGCCCTGCTGGTGGCGAACGTATTCCCCATTCTGCTGGCATTGCTCACCTGGGCGCTGGGTGGCCCGCGACCGAGCGCACGCACCGCGACGTTGATGGGCTTGATTCTATTGGGTCTGGTGTTTGTGCTGGATGTCCCCGGGCGTCTCTCGACCACGACAGACGTCGGTGCGCAATGGCTGACGGGCGTCGCACTCGCATTCTGCGCCGCCAGCGTGTTCGCCTGCGCGCTGTGGATCACCGACCACAAACTGTCTCAGGTACGTGGCTCGGTGCGCAGTCTGCTGACCATTTTCATCGTGTTCAGCAGCGTCAACCTGGCAGGACTGACGGGCGCCCTCCCAGGCGGTTTGAACCTGCCCGCCACCTCGACCGGATGGCTGGCCCTCGCCACCCTGGTGGTGCTGTACGGCACAGGTTTTATCGTCCTGTTCATTTCGGTGCCTCGACTGGACATGCCGCGCAACGCGCCGGTCATGAACATCGAGCCATTGGCAACGCTGCTGATGGGCTGGATTGTGCTGGACCAAATGCTCAGCAAAGGACAGATTCTCGGCGGGGTGATTGTGATCACGGGCATCGTTTTGCTGACTTATCGTAAATCAGTGGTCAAGGCTGAAGTTAAAGTCGGTGCGTGAGGGGGCCTCGCCAGCGGTTCTTCACGCTCGGGTTGTGCTGCACATCCATGAGCTATTAAGTGGCGCATTCTAAATTTCATTCCCAACTATTGATTAGCCATGCTGTGGCGGCGGCATCCAAAAAAACGCTGAGGGGGGGGGCTTCCATGCTGCTGATCTCCAGAAACTTGCGTAATTGCGGAACACTTACCGTACGCGCGGCAATTTAGCACTTAGGTGATGGTCAAAAGCTGTTTTTTATCCGGCCACTCAGGACAAACATAAAAGGCAACACCTGCGTCCCAACGTCGCAGCAAACAGCTATTGGCAAATCCTGCACAAGCCTTAGAATCCCGCGCTCTCTTGCAGCCCCATCGGCGGCTGCCTGCATCAATGTCACAAAAACGCGTACCCGAATGGCTGGCCACACCTCGCTGACGTGTGTCCGACTCAACCGCCCTGCCCGATCGGCGGGCACTTGCACCCCACACCCCGGCTTGGCAATCGCATGCGCAGAGGCGCACGTTGCGCTGTTCGATCTCTAGAGGTTTTTATGTCTCCGCGTTTGCTGGCCATGGCGCTGGCGCCCCTGCTCGGGCTGTTCATTGTTGCACTGGGCAACGGTTTCCTGTCCTCCCTGACCACCCTTCGCCTGGACGCCGCCGGTGCCTCGGCCACGACAATCGGTTTCGTGTCATCGGCCTACTTCATCGGTCTGACTTTGGGTGCGGTGTTCAATGACCGTTTGATTCTGCGCATCGGCCATATCCGCGCCTACGGCAGCTTTGCCTCGCTGATTGCCGTGACCATTCTGCTGCAGGGATTGTTCTATGACACGTGGGGCTGGTTCGTCCTGCGCCTGATCAATGGCTGGGCCACGGTCGGCGTGTTTCTGGTGATCGAAAGCTGGTTGCTGCTGGCCGGCGACGCGAAGATTCGCGGGCGCTTGCTCGCGCTGTACATGATCGTCTTGTACGGCGCCGGTGTGCTGGGGCAGGCAACGCTGGGGAAAATCACCGGGTTGAGCGACAGCGCCCCGTTCATGGTCGCCGGCATGCTCGCTTCGTTGTCGGTGTTGCCGATCGTCATCCTGCCGCGCGTGTCGCCATTGCTCGATCAGGTCGAACCGCTCAAGCCACGGCAGCTGTTGGGCGTGACGCCGACCGGGCTGGTCGGCTGTTTCGGCTCGGGTGTCAGCATCGCGGCGATTTACACCTTGCTGCCGTTGTATCTGCAGCGCAGCGGCCTGAATGTCGGGGAAGTCGGCAGCATGATGGCCTGGACCATCCTCGGTGCGATGCTTCTGCAATACCCGGTCGGGCGTTGGTCCGACCGCAAAGATCGTTTGCAGGTGCTGACGATTTTGACGGTGGCGTGCACCGTGTTGTCGCTGGTGATCGTCCTGCTGCCGTTGTCCTCGACGCTGCTGGCGGTGATGTTGTTTCTGCTCGGCGGCGGTGTGTTCGCGCTTTACCCGGTGGCGGTCAGCCACGCCGCCGACCGCGCCCCGGCCGAAGCCTTGGTACCGATGATTCAGGGCTTGCTGCTGATCAACTCGCTGGGCTCGGCGCTCAGTCCGATGATGATCTCGCCGGTGATGAATTCGTTTGGTGCCAATGGTTTGTTCTGGGTCTTTGCGCTGGTCAATCTGTGCATGGTCAGCTTCTTCCTGTGGCGACGCGGCAAACGCCCGGTTCCGGCCAATCCCGCGCCGTTTGCGGCGGCTGCAACGTTCTCGCCGACGGGCGCGGAGCTGCGGGTGACCGAAGATCTGCGTCAGGCAGTGCAGGAGCATCCGCCGATGGTCGATGCGTTGAGCGGCGAGCCTTCGCCACAATGTGAAGCAAGGTAAGGTTCAGGGTATCTAGCGGTCCCGCCGCTATTCGGATTCGTGAGTGATATCCACGAGAGGAATCGGCTCAATCGCCCAAGCGCGAATTTGACGACGTTCGGGGCTGGGTATTGCGCAGGCCTTACGTCCGGTGAACGTTCGCGCAAGACGCTCTTCATCGATGCGCCAGCCCCGTTGCTCCAGTGCCTGCACGTCTTTGCGAAAGGCAATCTGCAGCGCGTCAGATTTCAACGAAACCTCCTGCTGAAAAGACTCCGGCACACGCTCGGGCCGGACGTTTTTCAGCACGGCGTGATCTTGTTCGAAGATACGGATATTGCTCGCAATGAATCTGCGATCCAGCAGTCGGGAGCGCAGGAATGTTCTGCCCATCATCCACCAGGTGCGCGTGCGATTGGCGTCAATCGGCACATGCGCCGAGACGATGTAGATCCGCCAGCCGTTGGGCAACTCAAGCTCAAGCGTTGTACAGGGGCCGGACAAGTGGAAACCCGGAACGGTGACCACACTGACAAACTCGGTGGAAGATTTGCGCCTCAACAGTCCTTTGAGTGCTGGCCTGCGCATAAGCATTTGGGCGCTGCCGCTCCACGCATCGCTGTCGACCTCGAATGATTCAATCTCGGGATGATCCGGATCGCCGAAGGTTGAGCCATGGACAAACGGTGCGTGCGCGAAGTCCAGACCGTTTTCAATAATCCGGTCCCAACTGGCCTGCCAGTCAAAGTGGCCCGAGACCAGGCGAATGGCGGGATCTTCGACCCAGTCGAGCGCGGGCAAGGGTGGACGTTCAGACTCAGGCAGATCACCTAAAAACACCCAGATCCAACCGTATCGTTCCAGCGTCGGGTACGCATCGACGCGGGCCTTGGCGGGAATCCGCAGGTCGGGCTGCGCCGGTATCTGCGTGCAGACGCCATCAGCGCCAAACCGCCATCAGGCCGTCAGTCAACTGTGACGATGGGGCAACGACATACCAGAGGTTTGTGAGCATGGGGGGGGGCGATCCGTCAGTACGGTTAGCTCAAATCAGAGAAACCCGGGAATGCAAAACTAAACCAGGGAGCTCCACTTGGCCAACGTGATTTGCCAGTGCCCATGCCCTGCCCTTTGCCTACACTTGCTTGCCAATGATGTTTACCTCTCTGCCGAAGGAGTCACCCATGTCAAAGCTCTATCCCAGTATCGATCCTGAGGGGCTGGTCGAGTATTCAGTGGTCTACACCGACCGCTCGCTCAACCACATGTCGCAGTCCTTCCAAGGCGTGATGAAGAACATTTACAAGACCCTGAAACAGGTCTACAACGCCGAGGCGGTGGCGGTGGTTCCGGGCAGCGGCACATTCGGCATGGAAGCGGTGGCGCGGCAGTTCGCCACCGGCCAGCAATGCCTGGTGATCCGCAACGGCTGGTTCAGTTATCGCTGGAGCCAGATCCTTGAAATGGGCAACATCCCGGCAGCGACCACGGTGCTCAAGGCCCGGCCGGTCGAGAGCGGTCGCCAAGCGGCCTACGCCCCGCCGCCGCTGGACGAAGTGCTCGCCGCCATTGCCGCGCAGAAACCGCAGGTGGTCTTCGCGCCCCACGTTGAAACTTCATCCGGGATCCTCCTGCCCGACGACTATCTGCGGGCAGTGGGCGACGCCGTGCATGCGGTGGGTGGTCTGTTCGTGCTGGACTGCATTGCTTCAGGCACGATTTGGGTCGATATGCACAAATGCGCCGTCGACCTGCTGATCAGCGCACCGCAGAAAGGCTGGAGCGCCTCCCCTTGCTGCGCCCTGGTGATGTTCAGTGCTGCGGCGCTTGAGCGCATCGAACAGACGCAAAGCAGCAGCTTCGCCTGCGACCTGAAAAAATGGCTGCAGATCATGCAGGCGTACGAACAGGGTGGGCATGCCTATCACGCGACCATGCCCAGCGATTCCCTCGCGCGCTTCAATGACGTAATGAAAGAGACGCAAGCCTACGGTTTCGACAAGATCCGCGACGAGCAACAGGCGCTGGGCGATCGGGTACGCGCCCTGTTGACCGGCAAAGGCGTCAAAAGCGTGGCTGCTGCCGGCTTTCAGGCCCCAGGTGTCGTGGTGAGCTACACCGATGATGCCGACATCAAGAACGGCAAGAAATTTGCCGAGCACGGCCTGCAGATCGCCGCCGGCGTACCGTTGCAATGCGACGAACCGGCCGACTTCCAGACCTTTCGCCTCGGCCTGTTCGGACTTGAGAAGCTGCAGAATATCGAGCGCACGGTCAGCATGCTTGAGCAGGCATTGGATGAAGTGATGGTTGGCTAAGATCTGTTCGTGCCCGCAGGGCATGAAGTTAGCGCATGCCAATTTTACGGTGGAGGTCACGCTCACTGGCTTCCATCGCTACACACGCCCTACGGTCCGTGCGCAATGAACAACTTGTACGATGTCCTATCACAAGGTATTACTACGTCTCCCACAAAAAAAATAAAACCACGGAGATCGCTACATGGACTCATCCCTGTCCGCCAAGCCTGAAGGCCTTGATCGAGCGCAAGGCAATACCCGCCGCAGCTTCCTGAAAAAGTCCCTCGCCGTTTCCGCCACGCTCGCCACCGTCGGCAGTACCGCGCTAACCCGACTTGCCGAGGCCGCCGAGCCCTTGAGTCAGCGCTACCCTGATCCACTGATTCACATCCTCGACGACAGCTTCCTCGAACTACGTGTCTTCAATGCCAGTGTTGAAAAACTTGCCACCGGTATGCGCTGGGCCGAAGGGCCGGTCTGGGTCGGTGATGGCCGCTATTTGCTGGTCAGCGACATCCCCAACAATCGCATCATGCGCTGGGACGAAATCACCGATACCTTCAGCGTGTACCGCGAACACTCCAACTTCTCCAACGGCATGTGCCGGGATCGCCAAGGGCGTCTGATCGTCTGCGAAGGCTCCACCACCACCAGCGAAGGACGGCGCATCACGCGCACCGAAGCCAATGGCACGATCACCGTGCTGGCCGACAGCTTCGACGGCAAACCCTTCAACTCGCCCAACGACATCGTCTGCAAAAGTGACGGATCGATCTGGTTCAGCGACCCGCCCTTCCAGACCAGCAACAACTACGAAGGCCACAAAATCACCCCGAGCCAACCCCACGCTGTGTACCGCATCGACGGCGAGAGCAAAAAAATCACGCGGGTCATCGATGACCTCAACGGCCCCAACGGCCTGTGCTTTTCGCCCGATGAGAAGACCCTGTACGTCGTTGAAGGTCGCGCCAAGCCCAATCGCCTGATCTGGGCAATTGCCGTAAAGGACGACGGCACACTCGGCGAGCGCCGCAAGCACATTGAAGGGCTGGACTACGCCGCAATCGACGGCATCAAATGCGATGAAGCGGGCAACCTGTGGTGCGGCTGGGGCGGTAATGGTGACCCCAAGGCCGACCTGGAAAAACTCGACGGCGTGCGTGTGTTCAATCCGCAGGGCAAGGCGATCGGGCACATATCGCTGCCAGAGCGCTGCCCGAATTTGTGCTTTGGGGGGCGCGAAGGGAACCGGTTGTTCATGGCCAGTAGTCACTCGATCTATTCGCTGTTTGTGAATACTCGGGGGACTACGTTTGCGTTGTAAAAGCGCGGTTCGTCTGGCGATAGTTCGCGAGTGTCGAAACTAGCCTGCCGCGCATCCGAGGATGCGCGGCATTCAATCCCTTTTACGGCTTCCGCTTCGCTGGACGTTGTTAAGCGGACAGCAGTTTACGACCAGAACCCTTTATGCGGCTCAGCCGCCTCCCCCTCCAGCATCGGCCCCAACACACTGACCTTGCGCTGCCCCTTGGCGAACACCTCGCGGCACGGCAGCGAGAACGTCGGGTTCTCCGGGTGGTCACCCGTCAATCCCAGCAACGCATGCTCCGACAAGGCATAAACCACTCGCCCGATCCCGGTCCAATACACCGCGCCGGCGCACATGCAGCAAGGTTCGGCGCTGGTGTACAGCGTGCACAGTTCCAGCTCTTGCGGTGACAGCAACTTTGCCGCAGCCGCAGCCGCCACCAACTCGGCGTGCTGAGTCGGATCGCCTTCTGGCGGCATCGAGTTGTTCCCCGCTTCGACAATCACCTTGCCGTTGCGATCGGCTACCAATGCCGCGAACGGATGGCGACCGCGTTGCTTCGATGCCTCGGACAGGGCGATGGTCTGGCGCAGCAACGTCAGGTCAAGCTCGCTGACGCCGGCCGGTATGAGCTGAGTGAATTGATTCATGGGTAACTCCTGGGCAGTGGAAAACAAAAGGTCAGTCGGCCAGTTCAACGCCGATGGTTTCAGTCGATTTTTTTTCATTGTTGAGCAGGATGTTGAGGACGATGGCGGTGATCGCGCCGAGGAAAATCCCGCTGTCGAGCACCAGTTTCAGGGTCGGGCCGACGTGTTCAAACAGCGCCGGAAAGGACATCGGCAGCACCCCGACACTCACCGAAACCGCGACGATGATGCCGTTGCGCGTGCCTTCGAATTGCACCCGCGACAACTCCTGAATCCCCGCCACCGTGGTCATGCCGAACATCACGATTGCGCAGCCACCGAGCACCGGCGTCGGCACCGCCGCAATCAAAGCGCCGAGTTTGGGGAACAAGCCCATCAGCACCATGATTGCCCCGGCCGCGGCCACGACGAAGCGGCTTTTAACGTTGGAAAGCGCAATCAAACCGGTGTTTTGGGTGAAGGCGTTGTAAGGAAAGCTGTTGAACAAGCCGCCGAGCATGGTCGACAAGCCGTCGGCGCGAAACGCGTTGCCAAGGGTCTGTTGCGTGGTTGGTTTGCCGGTCAGTTTGCCGATCGCCAGGCAGTTGCCGGTGGTCTCGGCCATGATCACCAGCATCGCCAGGGTCATGATCAGAATCGGTACCGGCGCGAATTCCGGCGCGCCGAAGGCCATCGGCGCACTCAGCTCAAACCAAGCCGCTTCGCTGACACGATTGAAGTGAGTCATGCCGCAAGCCGCGGCGATCAGGCTGCCGACAAACAGGCCAATCAGCACGCTGAGGTTGCCGATAAAGCCCTTGAATTTGGCGTAAATCACCAGCGTCACGCTGACCGTAGCCAAACCCAACAACAGGTTGGCGGGATTGCCGAAATCCGCCGAGTCGGGATTGCCACCGCCCAGCCAGATCGCCGCCGCCGGCATCAGCGAGATGCCGATGATGGTGATCAGACTGCCAATCACCACCGGCGGAAAAAACCGCAGCAAGCGGCTGAACACCGGCGCCAGGGCAATGGTGATAAAGCCAGCAGCGATCACCGCGCCGAAAATCTGACTGAGGCCGAATTCCTTGCCGATCATGATCATCGGCGCCAAGGCAATGAACGAGCAGCCCTGAATCAGCGGTAGCCGTGCGCCGAATTTCCAGAAACCTAGGGTTTGAATCAGCGTCGCCACACCCGAGGTCAACAGGTTGGCGTTGATCAGCAACACCACCTGCGCCGAGGTCAGCCCCATGGCACTGCCGAGAATCAGCGGCACCGCCACCGCTCCCGCGTACATCACCAGCACATGCTGCAAGCCAAACGTGAACAACTGTCGCAGTGGCAAAACCTCGTCCACCGGATGAATGCGTTGTGGGGTCATTTCACACGCTCCTGAAGGTGCGGCATCTGTTGAGATCGCGGGCATGCTCAGGGGCGTTTGAAAGGTAGATCCGCCCCGGAGATCGTTTGACGCGGGGCCATAGTTGAACGTTTATTGCGATGAAACAAATTAGCAACCATCGCTTTTTTCGATGGCACAATCAGGCATTCGTTAGCCGCTCCAAACCCTCATTTTCGACCCGGGAGTTCACCGCTTGCGCTTCTCACTCGATCAACTGTTGATGTTCGTCCAAGTGGTCAAAAGCGGATCGTTTTCCGCCGCCGGGCGCAAACTGGGCAAGACCCAATCGACCATCAGCGCGGCGATTGCCAACCTCGAAACCGACCTCGGCGTCGACCTGTTCGACCGCAGCAACCGCAGCCCCGCCCTCACCGCCAGCGGCCAAAAATTGTTGGTGCAGGCCGAAGCCGTGCTCGAACGCTGCATGACCTTCGAAGCCCACGCCGACTGCCTGTCAGACAAAGTTGAACCCAGTCTGACGCTCGCCATTGAAACGCCGTACGGCCCGATCATGCCGGTGCTCAAAGCCTTCGAAGCCGCGTTCCCCTTTGTCGACCTGATCATCCGTCATCCGGTGTACGGCGACGTCAGCGAACTGGTCAGCAGCGGTGAAGCGGTACTCGGCGTGGCGTTTTCGCAACCCGGCTACCCCAAGGAGCTGGCGTTCCAACAACTGGGCAAATTGATCATGCTGCACGTCTGCCACCCTGACCATCCATTGGCGCAACTCGATAACGTCACCTTCGACGACCTGCACGTCCATCGCCGCCTGGCCTTCAGCGCCCACGCGAGCAAACTGCCGAGCAGCGAATACCTGCGCTCGACCCAGTTGTGGCAAGCGGAAAGCTATCTGGCGTTATTGGAAATGGTCCGCGCCGGACTCGGTTGGGCCACCCTGCCCCGGCAGCTTGTTCAGCGTGAACTGGCCAAGGGCGAGCTGGTGGAGCTGCAGCTCTCGGCGTATCCGCATACCGACTGGCAGATTGGTGTCGATTTGCTCTGGGCGCGGCAGCGGCCGCTGGGTAAGGCGGAACGGTGGTTGAAGGAGAAATTGCAGGGCAACAAGGTGTATGAGCTGGATCGCAACGGGCAGATCACCACGCTTTGATGGGGCTGGTCAGGTGAGGACAAAGAGACCCGCTAAAGCGGGCCTCGATTTCAGGTTTTGTAACTACGCCAGATTGGATAAACCGGGCGAATCCGATCAATCCATCCGCATCCATGGACAATCAGCGCGGTGACGGCCACCTGCGGCACGGACTGCGATCGTTCCTAAGCGCATTCAGCTCCATCATCCCCAACCCTGCGCCTCTTCAATGAAATGCAGCACCGCGCTGGACCTTTCATCAATCCGCGAAATCAGCGAAAGCTCGCTGACCATTTCCGCTTGAGCCAGCGGCACAATGCGTATGCCTGGCATGGTCAACCGCGTCATTGTTTCCGGGACGATGCTCAGGCCGATGCCGGCCGCCACCAGCCCCGGAATGCTCATCAGCGACGGCACATGCATGATGTTCTCGGGGTGCAGCTGATTCTGCCGGCAGGCCTGGAGGGTGTGTGAGGTCAGACCGATGCCGGCGCTGTCCTGCAGAAACACGAATTTCTCATGGCGCAGCGTCGCCAGTTCGCCGGTAAAACTGTCCGCCATGTCATGGTTGTCCGGCATCAGCAAGACCAGCCTCGACTGGCTGAAATGATGGGTGCGCAGGCGATCCGGCAGGTGGTCCTTGAAGACCCGGGCGAAGGCCAGGTCAAGCTTGTGGTCGAGCAACATGTCGAACTGCGCGCGAATACCGGCGTCCACCAGCGACACTTTGACTTCCGGGAAAGTGCTGAAGTAATGCCGCAACAACTGCGGCAAATTGGCCTCGAACAAGGCCGAGTGATAGCCGATGTTGATCTCGCCCACTTCACCACGGCGCGCCCGCCGTGCAGCGGCAATCGCCAGTTCGCTGGATTCGATGGACTGTCGCGCATGGGGCAAAAATGCCTCGCCGGCAGCGGTCAACGCGACGCCGCGGTTTTCCCGGCGGAACAATGCCAACCCCAGCTCGGACTCCAGGGTTCGCATCAACTGGCTCAGTGCCGGCTGCGCAACGCCCAATTGCTCAGCCGCCCGACTGAAGTGCTGCAGGTCAGCGGCAACGACAAATGCTTTCAGATGACGCAGTTCCATATTCGCTACTCATAAGGCTGGCTTATCTATTTATCGTGATTTCGATAATTATTCTGCAAGCGGGATGCGCTAACGTCTAGCCACCTCGACGATTCCTGCCAATTGCGTTGTTACCGCGCAGAACCGTCCCGGCATCCCGACGCTATAAAAATAATGACGAGCACCCTTATGAGCACAATCAGTCACGAGACTCATGATTCGCGCATGCCTCGCAAAGCGGTGACCGCTGCGACCATCGGCACGGCCCTGGAGTGGTTCGACTTCACGCTGTATGGCGCGATGTCCGCGACCATTTTGCCCAAATTGTTTTTCCCGGCCATGGAGCCGACCGCGGGCCTGCTTGCTTCCCTGGCAACCTTTGGTGTCGGCCTGGCCGCTCGGCCATTGGGTGCCATTACCTGTGGCTACCTGGGTGACAAACTTGGCCGCCGCAACCTGATGCTGGCCACCGTGACCATGATGGGCCTGGCTTCGGTGCTGATGGGCTTGTTGCCCACCTACGCTCAGGTGGGTATCTGGGCGCCGATCCTGCTGGTGCTGCTGCGGATCATTCAAGGCTTTGCGCTGGGCGGCGAGTCCACTGGCGCGCAACTGATGGCGCTGGAACACGCCTCCCCCGATCGCCGAGGACGGTATTCCGGCATGCTCGGCTTGTGCTCACCGCTCAGCCAGATATTGGCCAACGGTGTGTTGATGGGCCTGGCCGCGACACTTTCAGGCGAGCAATTTGAAAGCTTTGGCTGGCGAATTCCGTTCCTGATGAGCTTCGTGCTGGTCGTGGTGGCCATCTTCATCCGCCTGAAAGTCGATGAGACCCCGGCTTTCGTGGCCTTGAAAAAGACCCCGGTCAAACAGGAAAAAAGCCCGCTCAAATCCGCGGTCGGTAGCCACTACAAAACCATCCTGCGCCTGATGCTGTTTTTCTGCTCGCCCGCTGCGCTGTTCTATCTGATCGTGATTTTCTCCCTCAGCTACCTGACCAAGCACTTGGGCTTCAGTCAGTCGACGGGCTTCATGTCGCTGATGGTGGCTAACGTCTGCGCGATTTTCGGTGCGTTGGCTGGCGGTTATCTTTCCGATCGCTGGGGCCGAAAAAAGGCATTGGCGCTGGGTTCATGCATGACGTTGCTGATCCTGTTCGTGTACTTCCCGATCCTCAACACGCTGAACGTTCCAGCCATCATGGCAATCATGGGTCTATTCCTGGGCTTCACCCAGTTTCAGAGCGGGATCCAGCCTGTGGCCTTCGCCGAGGCGTTCCCGACCCAGGTCCGCTATTCGGGTTCGGCACTGGCCTACACCGGCGCCAACCTGGTCATCGGTGGGCCGATGCCGATGATCGCCGTGTGGCTGATGAGCCAGTCGAACAACTCGCCGTGGCCGCTGGTGACCTTGTGCGCGGTGATCAACCTGATCTCCCTGGCCATGATTGTCATCGGCCCGGAAACCCGCGGCATCGACCTGAACGCCGTCGCCAACGACGATGCTCTCGACACTCGCGCTACCGCCCTTCTTTCCAAATAACGCAGCAGGACAACCATGAATCGCACTGTCTTCATCCTCAACGGCCCAAACCTCAACCTGCTGGGTCGCCGTGAGCCGCACATTTACGGCCACACCACGCTCGAGCAGATCCGGCAACGCAGTGAAAAACTGGCCGCGGAACTTGACCTGATATGCGACTTTCGCCAAACCAACCACGAAGGTGTGATGGTCGACTGGATTCAAGAGGCTTTCGAGCAAGGCGCGGCCGTCATCATCAACCCGGCCGGCCTGTCGTTCCACTCCATTCCGGTACTGGATGCGCTGAAGCTGCTCGCCGCACCGCTGATTGAGCTGCATCTGTCGAACATCCATGCACGGGACGAGCTGCACCGCCACTCAATAATGTCTGGCGTGGCCAATGCGGTGATTTGCGGCATGGGCGCCGACGGATATCCCCTTGCCATCCGGGCCGTCGATGACTTGCTGCGGCGTCAGGCAGCCGATCACTGACACCGCTTCGCCCTCTCCTGCCACCCAAATCAAATCGCTCGACCACAATATGACGGATGCGTTTGAGATTGGGCGGCAGGCGCCTGCGGTCGTATCTGCGGGTCAGCCACGGCAGGAACCTGCCACTCGCCACCACTTATCGAGAGTAACGAATCGTCACACCACCGCGGCTTCAGTCATTCTGGAGCGCCACGCAAACGCCAACACCATCAGCAGCCCCAGGCCCGCCATTGCCGCGCCGGCCAGGGAGATCGCCGGATAACCGAGCCCGCTGCTGATCACCGCACCGCCCAGCGCCGCGCCAATCGCGTTGCCGAAGTTGAAGGCGCCGATATTCACTGCCGAAGCCAGATTGGGCGCGTCCTTCGCCGCTTCCATGACGCGCATCTGTAGCGGCGGCACCAAGGCAAAACTGGCGATACCCCAGATCAGGATGGCCACGGCGGCCGGCAGCGGCCAACGCATCAGTACGGTGAACGCCAACAAGACCAGAATCAGCACGCTCAGCGAGACGATCAGGGTGCGATCTATCGAGCGGTCAGCGGCCTTGCCGCCCCACATGTTGCCCAGCGTCAACCCGACACCGTAGAGCATCAGCATGGCAGTGATGAAGGCGGTGGACGCATGGGTTTCGCTGCTGAGGATTGGCGCGATGTAAGTGAACACGGTAAACATGGCGCTTGAGCCGACGACAGTCAGAGCCAGCGCGGCCAGCACCGGGCCGCGGCCCAACACTCGAATTTCCGCCATGACACCGACGCTTTGCGGCGCCCGCACGTTGGGCAAGGCGAACCACAACGCGGCCATGGTCACCACGCCCAGGCCGGTAATCCCCCAGAACGCGGTGCGCCAACCGAACAGTTCGCCAAACCAGGCAGCCAGCGGCACACCGCCGATGGTCGCCAGGGTCAGGCCCATGAACATCGCCGCAACCGCCCCGGCACGTTTCTCCGGGGCGACCAGGGTGGCGGCGACGATCGAGCCAACGCCAAAAAAGGCACCGTGGTTCAGTGAGGTCACCACCCTGGCGACCATGAGGCTGTAGTAATCGGTGGCCAAGGCTGACATCAGATTACCCAGGGTGAAAATCGCCATGAGCCCGATCAGCAGAGAGCGCCGGGGAATCTTGCCGGTGGTCAGGGTCATCAGTGGTGCGCCGAGCAATACGCCCAGCGCATAAGCGCTGACCAACAAACCGGCAGCGGGAATGGAAACGCCCAGATCCGCGGCGATACCCGGCAACATGCCCATGGGGGCAAATTCTGTAACGCCGATGCCGAAGGCACCGATGGCGAGTGCAACAAGTGGTGGATTGATACGCATGGAAAGCTCCTTATCTATGCCGCCAATGCTACGATCCCGTCTTTTCAGGCGGTAGATAGCATTTTTGGCAATCACCTTTGCGTAGGAGGCACAAGTGGATTTCAACGGCAGGTCAGGTGAAATGAGCGTGTTCACCACCGTGGCGCAGGAAGGCAGCCTGTCGGCCGCCGCGCGTGCACTGGGCCTGACGCCCTCGGCGGTCAGTCGGATCATCGCGCGCACCGAGCAACGGCTGGGCACCCGCCTGCTGTTGCGCACCACCCGAGCGATCACCTTCACGGCCGAGGGCGAAGCGTTCCTGCGCGGCGCCCGGCGTATCCTCGCCGACATGGACGAGGTCGAAGAAGCCATCGCCGATCAAGGCGTGCCCAGAGGGCGATTACGGGTCAGTGCCGCCCTTGGCCATGGGCGCCTGGCCATCGTTCCGTTGGTCGCAGCCTTCAGCGCCCGTTACCCGAACATCGTCGTCGACCTCACCCTTGGCGACGAAGTGGTCGACATTCTCGGCGGGCAGGCCGACGTCGCGGTGCGCTTTGGCCATCTGCCCGACAGCCCGCTGACCGCACGCAGGATCGGCGACACCGGCCAGGTTGTGGTGGCATCGCCCGAGTATCTGCAACGCCACGGCATCCCCCAGGAACCGGAAGACCTGCTACAACACAACTGCCTGCGCTTCAATTTCAAGCGTGCCGAACCCAACTGGCCATTTATCCGCGATGGCAAAGCGTTTTCCCTGAAGGTCAGCGGCAACATCGAATGCAGCAGCGGTGAAGCGCTGGCACAACTCGCGCGAGTGGGCGCCGGGATTGCCCGTATCGGTATGTTCAGCGTGAGCGAGGATCTGCAGCGCGGCGACCTGATTGCGCTGCTGGAAGACTGGAATCCCGGGGATCAGGAACCGATTCATGCGGTGTTCGTCGGCGGCGCGGCGATGCCGGCGCGGGTGCGATTGTTCGTCGACTTTTTGCTGGAGAATCATCGGATGTCAGCGCAGGTATAAGCTGATGTTTGCGCAGTCGCATTGCGGATAATTCGGCGCGTGCGAATGACATCCCAAACAACAAGGTGCGGAGCAAGGAAGTCACCCATTGAGTACATTTCAAAAGTAGCTTTGCCTGGACTTGTTACTTTGGATCTACCTCGATTGCTGGAATACCACACGCTACCACTGATTATCTTGCAACGAGGAAGCCTGCCTACGAAACGGCGCTCGCACTCGCGGCGGTCATCTCAATGTTGTGTCCGGCACCGTGTGTTGAGTCCATGACTTGAACGGAGAACATTAAAGTTCCTGCCTCTTTTTCCGATAATGCAGTAGCTGGATCTCATCACAAACACATTTTTGCAGGATCATAGTGTTAATGAAAAATCAAAACCTGACGAGCACTACTGCTCCTGAGGATTCGCAGTCAATTAGTAGAGAAAAAAACTTTCGCGATCTTGTGAAGCGCATTGCATTAGCTGGCGTCGCGCTTTGTTTTTTTCTTTTTATTATTCCGGCTCATTGGCGATTTGTATCTTTCTCAACAACTGTATTTCTCTTGGCAGTCGGGGGCGGAATTCGGGTGATGCAAATTCTCTACCCAGGAAAATATGAACTCACCGAACGTTGGGGGGTTATAGTAAATTGGTACGAAAGCCTTGAGCGCCGTCATCAACTTTACCTTAACGTCACCCTGTGTCTGCCCCTTCTGGGTTATTTTTACTTGCTGGACGCAAACAATATATTTGCAACGACCGCTATATTGTTTTTTATTTATTGCCTAGGCGTTGCTGCGTACGATGTTTATCGCATCTACGCAATTCTTTATGAAACCTCGGTTGGCAAGGCACTTATTGCCATCGCATTTGCTATTGGCTCTAATCTCGCGTTCAGCATCTCGGGAAATATAATAGGCGGGATGACTCATGTTCCGCCTATAACCTTTCCCCATACACTGTCTTTTCTAGCAATCTTTGCGATTCCATTTCTTTTCATTGCTGCGGGAGCAATTTTCATCCCTGTCTCCGTCGTAATGGCTCCAATTCTCATCTATGGATCGAGTTTTGCGAAAAAAGCACCACGACTTACAAAGTGGTTTTTTGGGGTTGAGCTTGATAGCAAAAAAAATAGCTACGTTATTGCCACGGTGATTTTTCAGATAATTTTTTACATGGCTATTGGAGCGTTCGCACCAGCAACATTCCTCCTTCTGCTTAATCGATACAACCAACAAATAGAAGTAGCAATTGGAAAATCGATATACGAATTCGACATGTATCCCGGCACAGAATGCAGGACAGGGTTGAGTTATCGTCAAGCATCGCTAGGCGACGAGAACTATATTCTGGCAAGTAAACGATCAACGGGAATAACATTCGAACCGCCCAAGAAGTGTGCTCTCTGACCAGCCCCTTGCTAGCGTGGGGTTCCAGAAGAAATGCGAAGTCTGAGGGGATGCTTTGGGTCGATAGCGGCATTCTCTGAACGACTGCCTGTTGGCCGACAGCCGACGTTCGACACTCACCCAATTTCAGATAGGCATCAAACGCCCCTCCATCGCCGCAAGAGGCTCGATCGCTGAATAAATAGCCGGGGAAGAAGGGTTGTCATTAAGTCCCACACTGCCTCATGAGGTACGGCTGATTCCCTCAAGCTGTCGCATTCGCCTCGACAAGATGAACCTCCGTGGCATTGCGCCCCGCCAACCAGGCAAGCACAGAAGCGGCGACCAACACTGCGGCACTAAGCTCGAACGTAGCTTTGTAACCGCTCAGATCAAAGGCCAGACCACCAATGATTGCACCGCCGGCAATCGCCAGTTGGACAATGGCCACGAGCAAGCCGCCTCCGGCTTCCGCATCATCCGGAAGCGTTTGCGCCAGCCATGTCCACCAGCCGACCGGCGCGGCCGTCGCAACCAGTCCCCAGAGGCCGAGCAACACAGCGGTCAGCACCGGTGATTTGCCGAAGCTGACCAACGCCAGCGCGATGGCGGCCATGATCAGCGGGATGATGGTCAACGTGCGATAGAGGCCGCGCCCCATAAACCGTTCGATCAAAAAGGTGCCGATAAAACCGGCCAGTCCCAGGCCCAGCAGCATCAAGGACAACGTTGAGACGCTGACGCCGGTCACGCCCTCAAGAAAGGGGCGCAGGTAGGTGAACAGCATGAACTGGCCCATGAAAAAGACGCTGACGGCAACCATGCCCAAGGCCACTGGCAATTGCTTCATCAGCCGCAACACGTTGCCGCTACCGGCCTGGCGCTCGCCCTTGAAAGAAGGAAGGCTTATCAGCAGCCACACGGCAGCCAGCACCGCCACCGGAACCACACAGAAGAATGCCCCGCGCCAGCCGATCAGCGAGCCGAGAAAGCTCCCCGCCGGAGCGGCGATGACCGTCGCCAGCGCATTACCGCCATTGACGATGGCCAGCGCTCGCGAAACCTGTTCTGGCTGCACCAGACGCATGGCGGTCGCCGCCGAGAGTGACCAGAAACCGCCGATCGCTATCCCGATCAACGCACGTCCGAACATGAATGACGGGTAACCCGGCGCGACCGCGACGATCGTACCGGAGACGATCATCAGCAAGGTCAGGCCCAGCAGCAGCGTTTTGCGTTCGATGCGCGCAGCGACCGAGGCAATCAGCAGGCTGGTGATCAATGCAAAGGCACCGGACACGGAGATCCCCTGCCCGGCCTGGCCTTCGGTGATGTGCAGGTCTGCGGCAATCGGCGTCAGCAGGCTGACCGGCATGAATTCTGAAGCGACCAGGGCGAATGCGGCCAGCGACATGGCCAGCACAGCGCTCCAGCCGCCTGTTCTTTTAGAAGGATCTGTAGAAGGAAACGTCATGAGAACTACCTGTGGTGCGAAAAACGTGTGGATGTGATGCGCAGGGGCAAGCAGTTAATCGACTTTGCGGGTACTGCCCCTGTAACAGATAGACACATTCTCCCGGTCAATCCGGCGCTTCCCTAGTGCATTCCTCTTGAATGCTTGCCTGATCCTCTGGGGATGCAGGGTGATGGATAGGAAACGTCTCGCGCGCGGATTAGAGTTCGGTCAACAGGAGTGACCCGACATGATCCCTACCCCTCTGCCCCAGGCATCGCCTTTGGCGTTGAACATTGACCCGCGCGTGAGCGCGCCGGGGGACTTCGCCACGGCCATACCCGGTTTGTCGCTGTTTCGTCGCGACCAGCCGGCGCCACCCGTGGTGTGCATGATCGAACCGAGCCTGATTCTCGTGGGTCGCGGCGAGAAGCGCTTGTGGGTCGGTGGTGAGGGCTACAGCTATGACCCTTCACGGTTTTTGGTCACCTCACTGGACCTGCCCGCCAACTCCGAAGTGATGCTCGCCAGCCCGGAACAGCCCTGTGTCGGTTTGGTGCTGAAACTGGATGTCGGCATGCTCGCCGAGGTCATCACCAAGAGCGGCTTGCCGGCCAAGCGCCAGCCAGCAACGGGCACGGGGGCCGCGATTGGCAGCCTGTCGTCTGCGCTGGAAGGCGCACTCGATCGCCTGCTGGCATTGCTCGATGAACCCGAAGCGATTCCGGTACTCGCGCCGCTGATTCTGCGCGAAATCCACTATCGGCTGCTGCACACCGACCAAGGCGCCCGGCTGCGGCAGATCACGGCCGTCGATGGTCAGGGTTACCGCATCGCCAAGGCCATTGACTGGCTCAAGGTCAACTACACCGATGCCCTGCGCATCGACGATCTGGCCGCGCGGGTGCAGATGAGCGCGCCGACCTTTCACCATCATTTCCGTCAGCTCACCGGCATGAGCCCGCTGCAGTACCAGAAATGGCTGCGGCTCAACGAGGCACGACGACTGATGCTAGTCGAGCGCCTCGACGTTTCGCGGGCGGCGTTTGCGGTCGGCTATGAAAGCCCTTCGCAGTTCAGCCGCGAATACGCCCGGCTGTTCGGCACTGCGCCGAGTCGTGACATCGCCCTCCTGCGCGGGCAGCCATACGAGGCAGAAGCGCTCGGCACAGTCGCGAATTGAACGAAAACCGGTGATGCGCCTCGCCGCGCGTCACCGCTGATAACAATGCACGTCAACCGATGATCAAGCGGGTGAACCATGGAACTACGAATCAACCAGAAGACCTATCAGGTCGATGCCGACGCCGATACGCCCTTGCTGTGGGTGATCCGCGATGACTTGGGCATGACCGGGACCAAGTACGGCTGCGGACTGGCGCAATGTGGCGCCTGCTCGGTGCTGGTGGACGGCAATATCGTGCGCTCGTGTGTCACGCCGGTGGCGGGTGTGGTCGGCCGCGAGGTCACCACCATTGAGGCCATCGAAAGCGATGACGTGGGCAAACGGGTGGTCTCGACCTGGGTCGATTTGCAGGTCGCGCAGTGCGGCTACTGCCAGTCCGGGCAGGTGATGGCGGCCACTGCGCTGCTCAAACAAAACCCTAAACCGAGTGATGCGCAAATCGAGGCAGCGATGGTCAATCTGTGCCGCTGCGGGACTTACAACGCCATTCATGCCGCCGTGCATGAGCTGGCCGGCAAGGGAGACGCGTGATGAACGTTCGAATCGACCCTTCGCAGCACGCTTCAGTACTGGATCTGCACGAACCGATCAATGTTTCGCGCAGGCGTTTTCTGACCGGTACCGCCGTCGGCGCACTGGTCCTCGGCTTCGGTCTGCCGCTGGGGGCGACACGCGTGCAAGCTGCCGTTGCAGCGGCGACCGCCGAGCGCGGCACGCAGGTGCCGGCGTTTCTCGAGATCCGCCCGGACAACCGCGTGCGTCTGCTCTGCCCGTTCATGGAGGGCGGACAAGGTACGTTCACGGCAATGGCGCAGATCGTCGGCGAAGAACTGGATGCCGATCCGGCGACCTTCCTGGTCGAAGCCGCGCCGCCCGGTGAAGCCTATGTGGTGTTGGAAAACGGCATGCGCATCACCGGCGGCAGCATGTCGGTGCGTATGAGTTACCCGGTGATGCGCCGCCTCGGCGCCCTTGCCCGCGCCATGCTGTTGCAGGCGGGCGCGCAGCAACTTGGCGTGCCGGTGAGCGAGTTGAGCACCGAGCCTGGCAAAGTCGTGCATGCCAAGTCGGGCCGCTCGCTGGCCTACGGTGAACTGGCCGAGCGTGCGATGGATCTGCCGGTTCCCGATCCGGCCTCCGTGAAGCTGCGTGATCCGAGCCAGTTCCGCTGGATCGGCAAACCGGTGAAACGCCTCGATGCCTACGACAAGTCCACGGGCAAGGCGCTGTACAGCATTGATCTGAAAGTCGACGACATGCTCCATGCGGCCGTTCAACATGCCCCACGCCTGGGAATGACCGTGGGCAATCTGCGCAACGAAGACCAGGTCAAGGCAATGAAAGGCGTGCATTCCGTGCATCGTCTGCCCGGGGCCGTGGCGGTGGTTGCCGAGCGCTGGTGGCACGCCAAACGTGCGGTCGAGGCGATTCAGGTCGACTGGCAAGAACCCACGGCCGACAGCCAAGTGCGGCCGATGCCCGCCGATTTTTCCAGCGATGCCTGGTTCAAGCGCCTCGCTGAAGATAAAGGCCCGGCCAAAGATGATGAACATGAAGGCGACGTGGCTGCGCTTCTCAAGGACAGCAAGACCCGGATCGACGCCACTTACCACAATCAATACCTGAACCACGGCCAACTGGAGCCGCCTTCAGCCCTGGCCCGATTCAACCCGGACGGTTCGCTGGAAGTCTGGCTGCCGAATCAGGCGCCGGATATGTTTCGTGCCGACATCGCCAAACGCACGGGCCTCGATCCGTCGCGCATCACCTTGCATTCACCGCTGCTGGGCGGGTTCTTCGGCCGGCATTTCCTCTACGATTCGGCCAGTCCCTATCCGCAGGCGATCGCGCTGGCGAAAGCGGTTGGCCGTCCGGTCAAACTGATCTGGAGTCGCGAAGAAGAGTTCCTGCGCGACGTGCTGCGCCCGGTTGCCGCGGTGAATTTCCGCGCCGCGCTGGACAGCGACGGCTGGCCGCTGGCAATTGAAGCGATCAGTGCCACCGAAGGCCCGACCGAGGCCCTCGCCGGCAAGCAGGGTGAGAAGCTTGACCCGACGGCGCTTGAAGGCTTGTCAGGCAAGTCCTATGCGATCCCCAACAAACGCATTGCGCAGATCTACGTCAAAGGCCCGGCGATGCTCGGTTACTGGCGTTCGGTGGGCAATTCGCTCAACGACTTCTTCTATGAATCGTTCCTCGATGAGCTGGCCGACAAGGGCGGCAAGGACCCGTTCGACCTGCGCCTGCATTTGCTGCGTGACAACAAACGGCTGACCACCTTGCTGCAAGCGGTAGGTGAACTGTCGGGTGGCTGGAAGCGCGGCCCGTTTACTGCCGAGGATGGCAGCCGACGTGCGCGCGGTGTGGCCATGGCTTCGCCGTTCGGTACAGAGACGGCGGTGATCGCCGAGGTCTCCATCGAGAACGGTCAGGTCAAGGTGCACGACATCTGGCAAGCGATTGACCCGGGTAGCATCGTCAACCCGGCGATTGTCGAAGCGCAGGTCAACGGCGCCGTGGCGCTGGGACTGTCGCAAACCCTGGTCGAAGAAGCCGTGTGGGTGGATGGCAAACCTCGGGCGCGCAACTACGACTTGTATCCGATCCTGCCGCCTGCGCGGATGGCACGGGTGCATGTGCGTGTGGTCGAGAGCGGGGAAAAAATGGGCGGCATCGGTGAACCGCCATTGCCTGCGGTCGCGCCCGCCGTCGCTAACGCGGTGGCGACGCTAACCGGTCAGCGGGTGCGCAGCCTGCCCATGAGCCGACACACCTTCACTTGATCAGCGCCGGAGCGTCCATGAATAACAGCCGATTCGCAAGAACCGCTGGCTGGCTGGCAGTGCCGTGCCTGGTCGCGGCAGGCCTGCTGGCCTGGTATGTCACCCGCGAGCCTGTCTCGCGCCTTGAAACCCATCAGATCGCCGTGGCCGACATCAACCCGGCGCTGGTCACCCGTGGCGAATACGTCGCCCGGCTCAGCGATTGCGTGGCCTGTCACAGCGTGCCGGGTGGCGCGCCGTTCGCCGGCGGCCTGGAAATGGCCACACCGCTGGGCACGATCCACACGACCAATATCACCCCGGACACGGAAACCGGCATCGGCCACTACAGCCTCGCGGACTTCGACCGAGCGGTGCGCCACGGCGTGGCACCCGACAGTCGCCGTCTGTATCCGGCGATGCCCTACCCGTCCTACGCCAAGCTCAGTGATGACGATGTGCGGGCGCTGTATGCGTTCTTCATGAAAGGCGTGGCGCCGGTCAAACAGGCGAATATTCCGGGTTCGATTCCGTTTCCGCTGAACCTGCGCTGGCCGATTGCGCTGTGGAACGGCGTGTTTGTCGACGCCGAGCCTTATGCGGCCAAACCTTCGCAGGATGAACAGTGGAACCGTGGCGCTTACCTCGTTCAAGGCGCCGGGCACTGCGGCAGTTGCCACACGCCGCGCGGGCTGGCGTTCAACGAGAAGGCACTGGATGAGGCCGGCAAGCCGTACCTCGCCGGCGCCTTGCTCGATGGCTGGTACGCACCGAGCCTGCGTGATGATCACAACACCGGGCTGGGCCGCTGGAGCGAACCGGAGATCGTGCAGTTCCTCAAGACCGGTCGCAATCAACACGCGGTGGTCTACGGCTCAATGACCGAGGCGTTCAACAACTCCACGCAGTTCATGAACGATGAGGATCTGGCCGCGATTGCCCACTACCTGAAGTCGCTTCCCGGGGATCGCGAACGGGATGGCGCGCCGTGGCAGTATCAAGCGGTTTCGGCAGCGGAACGTCTGGACTCGCCCGGTGCTCATACCTACGTCACGCGCTGTGCTTCCTGCCATGGTCTGGACGGCAAGGGTCAAGCGCAATGGATGCCGCCGCTGGCCGGCGCAACTTCTGCACTGGCCAAGGAAAGCGCCTCGGCGATCAACATCACCCTGAATGGTTCGCAGCGTGTGGTGGCGGCCGGCGTGCCGGATGCCTATCGCATGCCAGCGTTCCGTGAGCAGTTGTCGGATCAGCAGATCGCCGAAGTGCTGACCTTCATGCGCAGCACCTGGGGCAATCAAGGCTCTGCGGTGGAGGCGCAGACGGTGGGCAAGTTGCGTGAACACACCGATCCGGCCAGCAGCAGCCCGATCATTCTGCAGATGCGCTAAGAGGAGTTCCTGATGGAAAGCATCGACTTGCTGGTCCTGCGCACGGCGCGGGACTGGCTTGCCGCTGGCGAGCGTGTGTTGCTCGCCACGGTGGCGCGCACTTGGGGTTCATCACCACGGCCGACGGGTTCGATGATGGCTTTGCGTGACGACGGTCGCGTGGTGGGCAGCGTGTCCGGCGGCTGCATTGAGGACGATCTGATCCATCGCTATACCACGGCCCATGGCGGCAGCGCTTTTCGTGACAGCGCGCCGGAAGTGGTGCGCTATGGCGTCAGCGCCGATGAGGCGCATCGCTTCGGTTTGCCGTGCGGTGGCACGCTTGAACTGATCCTTGAGTTCAACCCGGCGTGGCAGTCACTCGATGAACTGCTGACCCAGCTGGACGCCGGGCATCTGGTTCGCCGTCGCCTAACGTTGGAGTCTGGTCGGGTCATGCTCGAAGCGACCGCGACGCCGGAACAGTTCAGCGTCGATGGCGCGCAGATGCTCAACACCCTGGGGCCGGGCTATCGAATGCTGATGATCGGTGCCGGCGCGCTGGCCGAGTATCTGGCGACCATGGCCTTGTTCAACGGCTTCAAGGTGGCGGTGTGCGATCCGCGTCCCGAGTACATCGAGACCTGGGCGATCGATGGCGTTGAGCGCATTGTCGGCATGCCGGATGACGTAGTCCGCGACTTCGCAGTCGATCTGCGCACCTGCATTGTCGCCTTGAGTCATGACCCCAAACTCGACGATCTGGCCCTGCTCGAAGCGCTGCACAGCCCGGCGTTCTACATCGGCGCCATCGGCTCGCGGCGCAACAGCCAGCTGCGCCGCGAACGCCTGATCGAGCATTTTGGTGAAACCGAGGCGTCGCTTGAGCGCCTGCACGGGCCGATCGGCCTCTACATCGGCAGCAAGACGCCTGCGGAAATCGCCGTCAGCGTGATGGCCGAGATTCTTGCCGCCAAGAATGGCGCCCAGCTGCCGCAAGCGTTTTCCATCGCGAAGGTAAAAGCGCTCGCCGAATGAGCTGCGCTGCTACTCTGCGTCGGCGTTATCGACCGGCAACGAAGCGAGCATTTGCGCGCGGCACACTTCAAGGATTTCGTCTGCCAGCGCGGAATCATCCGGGCAGGCACGCGACAGGATAATCGCGCCAACGGCCCGCGCCAGCAGGTCGATCATCTTCTTACGCCCCTCACCTGCCTCGGCATCCGGCGCCGTCGGGTATTTCTCGCCCAAGGTTTGCAGGGTTTGCTCAATGCCCTCGGCAAACGTGGCTCTCACCTCATCCGACTGGCGCGCCGCGTCGCCGCCCAACGCGGCCATGGTGCAACCGTCACCACGTCCGTCGCGATGTGCTCTGTTCACGTAGACGTTGATGAAGCCCGGAACATCCAGCGCCTGGGCGCCGGTCAGCGATTTGGCCAGACTGCAGGCCGAGGCTTCGGCCATCAGGTCGGCCTTCGAGCCGAAGTGTTTGTAGAAACCGCCATGGGTAAAACCCGCGGCCGCCATGAGATCCGCCACGCCGACGCCGTCAAAGCCGCGTTCGCGGAACAGCTCTGAGGCGGTTTCAACGATGTGCTCTCGATTGGCCTGCGCCTGGGCCTTGGTCACTCTCACGTGCAATACCTCGTGTTTCCCGGGAAATCCTGCGTCCGATGATACATAGATGTTGGCCATAATCAAAACCGTTGACAGTTTAGATTTCGGTCATCATCCTAATTGCTCGCACCATCAATCTTCATCAACGGGCACGGAACAAATATCAGATGACCGAGCAAACCCTGTTCTCCCCTTACACCCTGGGCAATATCACGCTGTCGAACCGCGTCGTTCTCGCGCCGCTGACACGTAACCGCGCCGGTCAAGGCTTCGTCCCCAGCGAATTCGCGGCGACCTATTACAGCCAGCGCGCCAGCGCCGGTCTGCTGATCAGCGAAGCCACGCAGATCTCCCGACAGGGCCAGGGTTATCAGGACACCCCAGGGATCTACACGCCGGCACAGATCGACGGCTGGCGCGTCGTGACTGACGCTGTACATGCCAAGGGCGGAAAAATCTTTCTGCAACTGTGGCATGTCGGCCGCGTCTCGCACGTCGACCTGCAGGAAAACGCCGCTGCCCCTGTCGCCCCTTCTGCGCTACGCGCCGCCACCAAAGTGTTCGTCAACAACCGTTTCGAAGACGTCTCCGAACCGCGCGCACTGGACATCAGCGAGCTGCCGGGGATCGTCAACGATTTCCGCCAGGCGGCGGCCAACGCGATCGCTGCCGGCTTCGATGGTGTGGAAATTCACGGTGCCAACGGCTACTTGCTCGATCAATTCCTCAAGGACAGCGCCAATCTGCGCACCGATACTTACGGCGGTTCGATTGAAAATCGTGCGCGTCTATTGCTTGAGGTAACAACGGCGGTGATCGATGAAATCGGCGCAGATCGCACCGGTGTGCGCCTGTCGCCAGTGTCGCCGGCCAATGGCGTTTCCAGCAGCGATCCGCAGGCGCAATTCGATTACCTCGTCGAACAACTCGACGCCCTCGGCGTGGTTTATCTGCATGTCGTCGAAGGCGCGACCGGCGGCCCGCGTGACGTGGCGCCCTTCGATTTCGCCGGCCTGCGCCAGCGCTTCAAAAACACCTACATCGCCAACAACGGCTATGACCGCGATCTGGCGACGTCGAAGCTCGCTGAAGATCAGGCCGACCTGATCGCCTTCGGTCGCCCGTTCATTGGCAATCCGGATCTGGTGGAGCGCCTGCAACGTGGCGCGCCGTTGTCCGCGTTCAATCCCGCCACCCTCTATGGCGGCGGCGCGGCAGGCTACATCGACTACCCGACACTGGCTGAATCGAGCATCAGCGCAAGCTGAGCGCGTTCTGTTTCTCACATCCTCAAAGAGAGATAAACCATGAGCACTCGCCCTACTGTTCTGATCACTGGCGCCTCCACCGGCATCGGCGCCGTCTACGCCGAACGCTTTGCGCAACGCGGCCACGATCTGGTGCTGGTCGCCCGCGATCAGGCGCGCCTCGACGCACTGGCCGCGCGCTTGCGCAGCGAACATGGCGTCGCCGTCGATGTGATCCCGGCGGACCTGACCCAACCCGGCGATCTGACCACCGTTGAAAGCCGTCTGCGCGACGACGCCCGCATCGGCATCCTCGTCAATAACGCCGGCGCCGCGCTGTCCGGCCATTTCGTCGAGCAAAGCACCGACAAAGTGGCGCAACTGGTCGCCCTCAACACCACCGCGCTGGTGCGGCTCGCCAGCGCTATTGCTCCACGCCTGGCCAAGGCCGGTGACGGTGCGATCATCAACATCGGTTCGGTGGTGGGTCTGGCACCGGAGTTCGGCATGACGGTCTATGGCGCAACCAAGGCGTTCGTGCTGTTCCTGTCCCAGGGCCTGAGCCTGGAACTGTCGCCTCAGGGTGTCTACGTGCAGGCCGTGTTGCCCGCCGCAACGCGCACGGAAATCTGGGATCGCTCCGGCGTCGACATCAACACCCTGAGCGAAATCATGGAAGTGGGTGATCTGGTGGATGCCGCCCTCGTCGGCTTCGATCGTCGCGAACCGGTGACCATCCCGCCGCTGCACGAGGCGCAGCGCTGGGATGTCCTGCAGGAAGCACGTCTGGGCCTGATCGGGCAAATCCGACAGTCAGCGGTTGCCCAGCGCTACCAGACGCCAGAGTGATCTTTAGGTAGCAAGGATTCGATGCAGGCGTAAGGCGCGGCATCGAATCCGTCCTGCAATCCGGAGCAGTCATGAATTCAGCACAGACAAATCCCCCTTCGGGTTCGCCAACGTCGTTCATCAACGCGGCGAACCAGTCGATCACCGTCAATGGCATTCCCTTCGCCTACCGCGACACCGGGCCCGCTAACGGCGTACCACTCGTACTGTTCAATCATTGGGGCGCGGTGCTGGACAACTTCGACCCCGCAATCATCGATGGCCTGGCGCAAACCCGACGCATCATCACCACCGACTATCGCGGTATCGGCGGCTCAGGTGGAACCGCGCCACTGACCGTCGGCGAGATGGCTGACGATGCCATCCAGTTGATCCGCGCGTTGGGGCTGGAAACCGTGGATGTGCTCGGTTTCTCCCTCGGCGGCTTCGTCGCTCAGGACATCGCCCTGAAGGCGCCTGATCTGATCCGGCGGTTGATACTGACCGGCACCGGGCCGGCCGGCGGCAGCGGTATCGACAAGGTTGGCCCGGTGTCGTGGCCTTTGATCCTGAAAGGCTTGCTGACCCTGCGCGATCCCAAGCTCTACCTGTTCTTCACCTCGACAGCCAATGGCCGCCGATCCGCCTCGCAGTATCTGCAGCGCCTGCGAGCACGCCAAACCAATCGCGACCAAGGCCCGACGCCTCGCGCTTTCCTGCGCCAGTTGCAAGCGATCACCGCGTGGGGCAAACAGCCGTCGCAAGACCTCGGGCGTTTGCGCACGCCGACGCTGGTGGTCAACGGCGACACCGACATCATGGTGCCCAGTGTCAATTCGTTTGAGCTGGCCAAACGTATTCCCAACGCGGAGCTGGTGATTTATCAGGATGCCGGTCACGGCGGCATTTTTCAGCACCACGTTGATTTTGTTGCCAGGGCGCAGGCGTTCCTCGATGCCTGACCACGCACCGGCTACCCTCCCTACAACCGACAAGAGCCGCCCTCCGATGAAAGCCTTTCTGATTGATCGCTACGGCAAGCACCCCGGACGCATCGGCGAAGCACCTGCCCCCGCAGTAGGTCCTCACGACGTCTTGATCGAGGTCCACGCCAGTAGCGTCAACGTGCTGGACTCGAAGATCCGCACAGGCGAATTCAAGCTGATTTTGCCCTACGCGTTTCCACTGATTCTGGGCAACGATCTGGCAGGCGTGGTGACTGAGGTCGGCGCGCAAGTGACACGTTTCAAACCGGGAGACGAGGTGTACGCCCGCCCGCCGGAAACACGAATCGGCACTTTCGCCGAGTTGATCGCCGTGAACGAAAACGCGATCGCCCTCAAGCCGGCCAACACCAGCATGGCGCAAGCCGCATCCCTGCCCTTGGTGGCACTGACTGCCTGGCAAGTACTGGTCGACACCGCCCGACTGCAACAGGGCCAAAAGGTGCTGATTCACGCCGGTTCCGGCGGCGTCGGCACCGTTGCCATACGGCTTGCCAAACACCTCGGTGCCTTTGTCGCTACAACCACCAGCACCGCGAATGTCGGATGGGTCAAGGCGCTGGGGGCTGACGTGGTGATCGATTACAAACAGCAGAACTTCGACAGTGTCTTGCACGGCTATGACGTGGTGTTGAACAGCCTCGGCGCCGATGTTCTGGAGAAGTCACTCAAGGTACTCAAACCCGGTGGCCAACTGATTTCCATCTCTGGACCACCCACCGCGCAATTTGCAAAAGAGCAAGGCTTGTCCTGGCCCTTGCAGCAGGTCATGCGCCTGTTGAGCCTCGGCATTCGGCGCAAGGCACGCAAGCAGGACGTCAATTACGTGTTCGTGTTCATGCACGCCAACGGCGCCCAACTGCAACAGATCAGCGCACTGGTCGAGGCCGGCATCATCAACCCGGTGATTGATCGAACGTTCCCCTTTGAATCAACGGCAGAAGCATTGAATTACGTTGAGCAGGGACGCGCCAAGGGCAAAGTCGTTGTTTCGATCAAATGACTACGCCGCCTATTGATGAGTTATTCGAAGCCCCGGAACAACGCTCAGCACACCAGCGTTCAATATCCGGCCTGAGCGAATTGAATCCTTTAGGGTTGCAGGAGCAAGACGCTCAGCGAAAGGACGTCGCGCCTCTTGCACCTCCTGTGATCGTGTGGCGCAGGCTGATGCTGGAACAGTAGGAAACATCTGTTGAATAGCGTGTACGCATCAAGAGGGCGCCGTGTCGGGCGCCCTCTTCATTTATTGCGTGTTGCAGTCTTCGACTGTTCATAGAACGCCTCCCGGCGAGAGGGGTCTGCTCTCTTATCACCTCTCAGGAATACCTCCCATGTCCGCGCAACGCAACCTTGTCATCCTCGCTCGGGGAGGCTACGCCGCCCGAGGAATGCTGTATCTGATCATCGGTATCTTTGCGTTGCTGGCAGCCCAGGATTCAACCAGGCCGAAGGATAGCCACAAGAGTCTGGAAGCCTTGCTGGGCCAGCCTTTTGGCTATTTTCTGGTGGGGCTTGTCGTAGCGGGACTGCTCGCGTTTGCCGCCTGGCGTGTCCTGCAAGCCACGCGTGATGTTGATCATCACGGCAAAAAACTCAAAGGGCTGGTGATTCGCACAGGGCTGTTTGTGGGAGGTCTGGTCAACGGTGCTCTGGCGTTCTTCGCATTGGGCCTGCTGATCAGCGGGATTAACAGCTCGGGCAATTCCGCAGGACAAACCAAAGACTGGCTGGCGCATCTTCTGTCCTGGGAACACTCGAACTGGCTGGTGTACCTGATCGCCCTAGTTCCGCTTGGGGTGGGCATTGCTCACCTCATCAAGGGCTGGAAAGCGTCATTCGAGAAGTATTTCGAGGCTGACGAAGAGGTCATGCGCTACGTCCGCCCGGTCTCGCAGTTTGGTCTGATCGCGCGCGGCGTCGTGTTTATCGAGATTGCATTGCTGCTGGCAATCAGCGGTTCCACCTATCAGGCCATGGATCCACCGGGTATGAAGGAAGCGCTCGATGCGCTGCAGAATCTGCCCGCGGGCTGGCTGATCTTGATGGTGATGGCGTTGGGGCTGATTGCCTTCTCGGCCTACAGTTTGTCGGAAGCGTTCTGGCGCAAGATCAACATGGATGTGCCGGGAGTGGCGAGAACGTAGGGTGTAAATGACGTGGTCAAACACCACGGCCCGAACCTTTCCCACGAAAACACCGTCCGAGCTAAAGCGTTAACGCTTACCGCTCGCTACGAGGTTTCCGTTTGAAAGCTGCCATCGTCAAAAAATACCGATTGATCATCAAGACTCTGGGCTATGTCGGCTGGGCCTTGTTCTGGCTGTTGCTCTGGGACATCGCCGTCACCGTCGACTTCATGTTGTTTCTCAACACCAAGCTGAATTTACCCCTCATGCCCCTGACTTTGTTGGGTTCGGCGTTAATCGTACTGATCAGTTTCCGCAACAGCAGCGCTTACAACCGCTGGTGGGAAGCGCGGACGCTGTGGGGGTCGATGATCAACAACTCACGCAGCTTCGCCCGGCAGGTGCTGACGCTGCTGGACGACGCCGACAACGAGGTCAACCCGGTCAAGTCGACCCTGTTGCGCCGCCACGTCGCCTATGTGAATTGCCTCGCGGCCCATCTGCAAGGCCAGCCTTGTCCCGAGGAAGTGCGAGCGTTCATTCCCGCCGCTGAGTTCGCCCGCAGTGGCACCACCAATAACTTTGCCAACGACATCCTCACCGGCTCGGCGACCTTGCTCGCGCGGGAATACAAGGCCGGGCGCCTGGACAGCATTCGCCTGGCGCGGCTGGAGTCGACATTGGTGGACCTGTCCAACAGCCAGGGCGGCATGGAGCGGATTGCGAATACACCGCTGCCCTACCCTTATGTGTATTTCCCGCGACTGTTTATTTCGCTGTTTTGCCTGATCGTCCCGGTCGGTCTGGTGGAGTCCCTGGGCTGGTTCACCCCGCTGGCTTCAACCGTGGTCGGTTTTATGCTGCTGGCTATCGAGCGCATCGGCACCGATCTGCAAAGTCCGTTTCGCCACAGCGAACACCAGATTCAGATGGAAGCGCTGTGCGAAACCATCGAGAAGAACCTGCAGTCGATGCAGCGTGATTCCTTGGGTGACGTGCGCAGGATTGAAGAGAGCGTTTAAGGTGCAGGAAACGGGAACCGTCAGGAGGAATGACGGTTCTCTAATGACAACTGCATAACATCGTCGTGGTTACGCACCGCGCTCGCGCTTCTCCCGGAACGCTCACTGTCACTCCCCCTCTGCCTCCCGCCCATCGAGCGACCACACATTTTGCGATGTGAGGTTTTCGCATCTGCATAAAAAAGATTGCGGATTCATTGTCAGGTGATTTTTTTCAGCCTATCTTCAATAAAACCTATACAAAGCACTTCATTGCGTACAACTCTTTCGCTATGGATTGGCCTCACGCACAGCACTGCCGCGAGCACCTTGAATGAACCCACTATTAGCCAGCCATTACCGTGAAATTCTCGTCGGCGTCGGTGAAAACCCCGAGCGCGAAGGTCTGTTAGACACTCCCAAGCGCGCCGCCAAAGCGATGCAGTACCTGTGCAACGGCTACACGATGAGCCTGGAAGACGTCACCAACGGTGCCCTGTTCGAGTCGCAGAGCGATGAAATGGTCATCGTCAGCGACATCGAGCTGTATTCCCTCTGCGAGCACCACATGCTGCCCTTTATCGGCAAGGCGCATGTGGCGTACATCCCCACCGGCAGAGTCCTGGGGCTGTCGAAGGTGGCGCGGGTGGTCGACATGTTCGCGCGTCGCTTGCAGATCCAGGAAAACCTTACACGGCAGATTGCCGACGCCATCCAGCAGATTACCGATGCCGCCGGTGTGGCGGTGGTCATTGAAGCCAGGCACATGTGCATGATGATGCGCGGCGTTGAGAAGCAGAACTCGGTCATGACCTCCTCCGTAATGCTGGGCGCCTTCCGTGACAGCTCGACGACGCGGCAAGAGTTTCTGCAGCTGATCGGACGGCGATAAAGCTATACAGCACCAATTCACTGTACAAGCCAATAACTGACCACTTCACCCTCATCACCTGTGTGCTTCAGGGAGCAAGACCATGACCCGACTTCTGCTGTTACTGGCACTGGTACTCAGCGTCGCAAGCTGCGGCAGCGTGGATGTCGCCCGTTATGCCGATCAACAACCGGCCCTGGACCTGCAGCGTTTTTTCAGCCAGCCCGTCAAAGCCTGGGGGATGTTTCAGAAGCGTAGCGGTGAGGTGGTCAAGCGTTTCGAAGTCAACATCGTCAGCCGGCGTGAGGGCAACAACCTGATTCTCGACGAGCGCTTCCTCTATGGCGACGGCACCCGTCAACGCCGCGTCTGGACCCTCACGCCCGAGGGTCAGGGCCGCTGGAGCGGTCGCGCTGACGACGTGGTAGGTGTCGCCGAGGGCCAGGTCGCGGGCAACGCGTTGCACTGGCGTTATCGCCTGAACCTGCCGGTCGATGACTCGACTTACGAAATGAGCATGGACGACTGGATGTACTTGATGGACGAGGACACGCTGATCAACCGCACCAGCATGTCCAAGTTCGGCGTAGAGGTCGGCCAAGTGACACTGTTCTTCCGTCGCCAAGGCCCGGGAGTCAGCGAATGAGCCGCGCATTGACCCTGGCCTCGCTCGGCGACGGTTATCGCGCGCTGGTGATCGGCGCCAGTGGCGCCCTCGGCACAGCCTTTTGCGAACTGCTGAAACAGGATCCGCGCTGTGCCGGAGTGCGCGCGCTGGGGCGCCGTACCCTCCCCGCGCTCGACCTTGAACGACCCGAAACGATTGCCAGCGCCGCCACCGAGCTGGCAGCCGAAGCGCCGTATCAACTGATCATCCACGCGGCCGGGCTGCTCCATCGTGACGGGATCAAGCCGGAAAAAAGCTTCAGCACGATCGAGCCGGAGACGCTGCAAGCCGTGTTTCAAGTAAACACACTGGGGCCGGCATTGGTGTTGCGTCATTTTCTGCCGCTGCTCGATCCTCGGGGGGCGATGGCGATGCTTTCGGCCAAGGTCGGGAGCATTGGCGACAACCGATTGGGCGGCTGGTACGCCTACCGCGCCTCCAAGGCTGCGCTGAACATGCTGATCAAGACCGCCGCCATCGAGCTGGCACGCACGCGCCCGCAGAGCCGCTTGCTCAGTCTGCACCCGGGCACGGTGGTGTCGGGCTTGTCGCAACCTTTTCGCGGCGCCTCCAGCGCCCGTCCGGCAGACGTTGCCGCTGACCAGTTACTGACCTTGATTGACCAGTTGACGCCGGCCGACAGCGGCCATTTCTTTGCCTACGATGGAGAACGCCTACCCTGGTAGGCAAGGAGTGAAGCATGAACCTGCAAACCCTCACCGAACGTGCGGCCAACAGCGAAATACGCGAACTGGAACTGTTGTCACTCGAAGGTGGTTTTTATCTGGCGCGGATCCGCCTGGATCACGGCCAGTTCACCTTGCTGGATGACGCGGCCAAGCCGATGCACCTGCGCTCCATCACCCATCTGCGGGACTTGCTGCAGACCGTGCCGGCCTTTCCGTGCGTGCTGGTGCAGCAATGCGTGCACGACGAAATGTGCGGCCGCGATACAGGCCCGGTCGAAGAGCTGCGCATTCCGTTTTCGCTCACCACGCCTTAGTGAGTCGAGCAATGCCCTTCAACTCGCGATAAGCGGTGCCGACCTGTTTGTCGCGCACCCGCTACATCGAGACCTGGGCGATCGATGGCGTTGAGCGCATTGTCGGCATGCCGGATGATGTAGTCCGCGACTTCGCAGTCGATCTGCGCACCTGCATTGTCGCCTTGAGTCATGACCCCAAACTCGACGATCTGGCCCTGCTCGAAGCCCTTCACGGCCCGGCGTTCTACATCGGTGCCATCGGCTCGCGGCGCAACAGCCAGCTGCGCCGCGAACGCCTGATCGAACATTTTGGTGAAACCGAGGCGTCGTTTGAGCGCCTGCACGGGCCGATCGGCCTCTACATCGGCAGCAAAACACCTGCGGAAATTGCCGTCAGCGTGATGGCCGAGATTCTTGCCGCCAAGAATGGCGCCCACCTGCCGCAAGCGTTTTCCATTGCTAGGGTCAAAGCACTGGCTGAGTGAGTGGCCCTCTGCATCGCGTCGACGTCATCAAATGGCAACGACGCCAACCTTTATGCGCGACACAACTCAAAATTTTAAAACCTGCGTGATTGCGGGAGCAATTACGGTGCACAGGGCAAAGAGCCAACTCCTGCTTCGAATTGCCTCAGCAGAGGCTCGGCTACATCAGAGCCTCATCTTCACTCATTCTGCCTGAGAGTCATTGTTTTTTGCGCGAGTCAGGATGGCAGTCCTTATGACGCTCGCAAGGCACCGATTCGACAAACCAGACTCTATCAACAGGCGTTATTCTCCTTGTATGTGCTGCTCTGATACGTCCTAGTTATCCATCGCCCTTTTATCTACCTTAGACTCAGTCCTACATCGTCGTAAGTCAAAATAAAGACTGCTGGGATTTCACTGCCAGAAGCAAGTCAGGGTCAACGCCTTCCGCGCTGCCTACGAGAAACGGGCTATCAGGATCGTGATTCCGCTTATTTGAAATAACTCGTTCATGACTGAATGTCGCATAGCAATAAGAGCAACCGTGCAGGCAAGTATTATAGACCCCAACGTCAACGCTTTTGATACAGCCACACGACTCTCGTTGGCCCTTATCCTTGTCACCGCTCAAAGTAAGGCCGAACACCTCCTGTATCAACCGTTCATCAATACATTTGCCGTGCCCAATTCCGTTGACCTCGACTTCTTCGGCGCAGGTAAAAATCTCCATGCCGTACTGGGCAGCAGTCTTGGCCATGAAGTCTGTAAGTTTCTGCAAGCTATCTCGATCTGTTGCAATATCAGAACAAATCAACCCCTCAACATCCCGCAGGTTTTTTTCTGTCTTTTTATAGAAATCAGAGAAGCTCACTACAACACGTCGGGTATAACCGGCCAGGTTTTTTGCAATTTTCTGAAATAGACGTTTATGCTCTTCCAGAGGCAGTAAATTCGAAAGTAAAACGGGGTCGTACCGCCATATGACACGTCCTGCACCTAATTGGACGCTCAACTTTCTGAAGTCATCAATCGCTTTATACGGATTGGGAACCGAGCGTTCAATCGAACGCGGATACCCGGTTATCGTATACTGAAAGTAATAATTGAACCCCCTTTCATCCAGCTCCGAAAAATATGGCATTAAGTTTGTGGGGTTGCGAGTCCAGAAAACGATCGCTTCGACATCTTGCGCCAACATTGATACGCGACGTATTTGATTGTGATTAAAAGGGTTTCGCGTGAGTAAAAAGCCAGCCCGCACTCTTCTTATAAACCATTCGGCGTAAAATGCAGGAATATCGGTTCTCCGGCTAGCACTAATTATCACGTTTAACGCCCCAAAACACTGTCGAGTTCATATAAACTTTGGGCCTGACCTTTTGGAAAATTTCGTCTTCATAACGAAAGCCCGCCCATTCGCGGTTGCCTGCCTCTGAGCAATCAACATCAGCAGCTTCAAAGACTATTCGAATCTTTCTCTCAACATCAATTTCAGCCCTATCGTTTATGACTATAATTCCGCCATTCCACATCACACCTCTCAGCTTTTTGCCTAACCCTTTAAGATCAGCTTCATCAAGTTCAGAAATCAGGTAGGAACATAGCGCTATATCAAACTCCTCGTCGTCATCCCTGAGGGTATCGAGCCCCTCCATTACATCCGCATGCATGGTATCAAGTCTAAATAAAAGGTCACCTGCAACACTTTGAATGACATCACGAGCAACATCGTCCCACAACGGCTCAATATCCATTCTCGTTATGAAAATTCGATGCAGAGAGACGTCCTCAATTTCTTGCTTAAGGAACTCCAGGGTCGCATGTATGTCACTCCCCGGCCCCCCACCCAAAGAGAGAATTCGAATAGGTGCATATCTCAGGATATTATCCATGACATTTCCAGCCACGCGCCGTAAACCTGCTCGATTCTCTGCAGCATGGATGGGAAGAAACCGGATCACATAAAGCTTGCGCTTTTCGACGCAATCGTAGCTTACGTCATTATCATCAAAATACTGAAGTCGCAGGCACTCTACGCAGCTTGTTGAACGTGGCGTCCGGTCGGTGCATTTGGTCCATTTATTCCCATCAAGTTCAGCAAAAATATCAGAAACAATTTTTTCCATAAAATTCTGATCGTCCCAGAAATCATAACCCTTCTATCACTTTAATACTGGCTTATGGCTATCACCAGGTCAAGCTTGATAAGCAGGAACGATTCATTTTTCGGCGTTTTCAAGGTGTGCTTTGCAGGCATGCAACTCAACAGAAGCAAACTCTCGTAAATGTCGTCTGGTTGATACGCACTTAGGAGCAACATAAATGCCCGTTGGATGTGCTAATTCTCCGAGGAACGCTCGGAGTCTCTTCGATTCTCCCCATCTCTGAGTAGCTCAGGCTTAAACCTGTCAGAAATACCAAAGAACTGGTCAAAAAAAGCCTCTCGCTTCGGGTATTTAGAAAAATTCAGTCCTGAGGTTATAGCGCCCCTCCGTCAGGCGCGCGATTCAGCAACGAACTACGCTTCATTCTGAAATAGTGATTTAACTAGGTAGTTACCTATCTATATAATGCCCTCCTCATTTCAACGGGACATTTAACGTGAAGCAGAGTCAACGCCTCTCGGGCATATCAAAATTCATTCTGGTCGGGCTCGGGGTGATCATCGCCCTGCTCGGCTTGGCGCTCGCTGCTGGCGGCGTGAAGTTGGTCAGCCTGGGAGGGTCGTGGTACTTCCTGATCGGTGGGCTGGTGATGGCCCTCTCCGGCCTGCTGATCGCGCGCTTCAAGCTGACCGGCGCGTGGCTGTTTGCAGCTTTCCTTGTCGGGACCGCGATCTGGGCCGTGAGCGATGCCGGGCTGGTGTTCTGGCCGGTGTTCTCGCGCCTGTTCATGTTCAGTGTAATCGGCCTGGTGGTGGCGCTGGTTTATCCGCTGCTCAAGCGTGCCAACGGTGGCGTTGCGGGTCGCGGCGCTTACGCAGTGGCGGCGGTGCTGGCGGTCGGCGTGGTTGTGGCGGCCGGCAATATGTTCGTCGCTCACCCGACCGTAGCGGCCACCGGCACTGGCCCGGGCCTGACCCCGGTCGAGCCGGACAAAGCGCAAAAGGACTGGGCGCACTACGGTAATACCGAAGGCGGCAGCCGCTTCGCCGCGCTGGACCAGATCAATCGCACCAACGTCGACAAGCTGAAAGTCGCGTGGACCTACCACACCGGTGACGTCGCCGAGAGCGATGGCAACGGCGCTGAAGATCAGCTGACCCCGCTGCAGGTCGGCAACAAGGTGTTCATCTGCACCCCGCACAACAACCTGATCGCCCTCGATGCCGACACCGGTAAAGAGCTGTGGAAGAACGCGATCAACGCCCAGTCGAAAGTCTGGCAGCGTTGCCGTGGCATGGCCTATTTCGACGCCACCACTGCCATTGCTCAGCCAGCCAACTCGACCATCATCGAAGCCAAACCGGCGCCGGCCGCCAATTGCCAGCGTCGTCTGCTGACCAACACCATCGATGCCCGTTTGATCGCGGTCGATGCTGACACTGGCGAGTTCTGCCAGGGTTTCGGCAACAACGGCCAGGTCGATCTGAAGGCCGGTCTGGGTGATGTTCCGGACAGCTACTATCAATTGTCCTCGGCGCCGCTGATGGCCGGCACCACCGTGGTGGTTGGCGGTCGCGTGGCTGACAACGTGCAGGCCGACATGCCCGGCGGCGTGATCCGTGGTTTCGACGTGATCACTGGCGCCATGCGCTGGGCCTTCGACCCGGGCAACCCGCAGGATAAAAAGGCGCCGGCCGACGGCAGCACCTATGTGCGCAGCACGCCGAACAGCTGGGCACCGATGTCCTACGACCCGGCGACCAATACCGTGTTCCTGCCGATGGGCAGTTCGTCCACCGACATCTACGGTGTCGAGCGCAGCAAACTCGATCACACCTACGGCGCCTCGATCCTCGCGCTTGACGCCACCAGCGGTGAAGAGCGTTGGGTGTTCCAGACCGTGCACAACGATCTGTGGGACTTCGACCTGCCGATGCAACCGAGCCTGATCGACTTCACCAAGGACGGCAAAACCGTACCGGCCGTGGTCATCGGCACCAAGGCCGGGCAGATCTACGTGCTCGACCGTGCCACCGGCAAACCGCTGACCGACGTTAAAGAAGTACCGGTCAAAGCGGCAAATATCCCGAACGAACCGTACTCGCCAACCCAGCCGAAATCGCTGGGCATGCCGCAGATCGGTGCGCAACACCTGACTGAATCGGACATGTGGGGCGCAACCCCTTACGACCAGTTGCTCTGCCGCATCGACTTCAAAGGCATGCGCTACGACGGCCTGTACACCGCGCCGGGCACCGATAAATCGCTGAGTTTCCCGGGTTCGCTGGGCGGCATGAACTGGGGCAGCATCTCCACTGACCCGGTGCACGGCTTCATCTTCGTCAACGACATGCGCCTGGGCCTGTGGATTCAGATGATCCCGTCGCAGAACAAAGGCCAGGCCGCTGGCGGTGGCGAAGCGCTGAACACTGGTATGGGCGCTGTGCCGTTGAAAGGCACGCCGTACGCAGTGAACAAAAACCGCTTCCTGTCGGTAGCCGGCATTCCGTGCCAGGCCCCACCGTTCGGCACACTGACCGCGATCGATATGAAGACGCAGAAAGTCGCCTGGCAGGTTCCGGTCGGCACCGTTGAAGACACCGGTCCACTGGGCATCCGCATGCACCTGCCGATCAAGATCGGTCTGCCAACCCTCGGCGGCACCCTGTCGACCCAAGGTGGCCTGATCTTTATCGCCGGCACCCAGGACTTCTACCTGCGCGCCTTCAACAGCGGCAACGGTGAGGAAGTCTGGAAAGCACGTCTGCCAGTCGGCAGTCAGGGCGGCCCGATGACCTATGTTTCGCCGAAAACCGGCAAGCAGTACGTCGTCATCACCGCCGGTGGTGCGCGTCAGTCGACCGATCGCGGCGACTACGTGATGGCTTACGCCCTGCCGTAAACCCCTGCGTCCACGTTAAACGCGGACGCTTGCTTTGAGCGCGGCACCTTCGGGTGCCGCGCTGCTTTCCCCCTATTGCTCAAGTTTTCTGCAGGAAGATTTACATGCTATCGGCTGTTGGTTTTTCCCGTTCCGACCTGTTCAAAGGCCTGTTGCTGGGCGTCGCGTGCACCACCACCCTCCCCGCGCTGGCCGACAACGATTCCGATCTGTTGACCCGCAGCACCCTCACCGGTGACTGGGGTGGCTTGCGTCATCAGATGGATGAACAAGGCATCAAATTCACCGGCGACTACAGCGGCGAGACTGCTTATAACGCGGATGGCGGCCTGCACCGCTCGGCGCGCTACTCGCAGAACATCAAGCTCGGCGTGCAGTTCGACCTGAGCAAACTGTACGGCGTCGACAACGCCGGCAAGGTCCAGTTGACCATCAACGACCGTCGCGGCAATAGCGCCTCCGAAGACCTCGTCGGCAACCGTCTGCCGATCCAGGAAAACTACGGTGGCCTGTACACGCGCCTGACCGAGCTGAGTTACGAGCGCACGCTGTTTACCCCGGCGCTCAATGTGAAACTCGGTTACATGGCCATGGGCAACGACCTCGGTGGCCTCGACAGCGGCATTCTGTGCAACTTCATGAACGCCGGTTTCTGCGGACATCCGCTGAACATGTCCGGCGGCAGCGGCTGGACCAACTACCCCAATGCGCATTTGGGCGTGCGGGTGAAATACGACCTGTCGCCGTCGTGGCAAGTGCGCGTGGCCGCGTTCAACGTCGATCCGGAAAGCAATGGCAACTCCAGCCGTGCCTGGCACTTGGGACCGAAACACACCACCGGCACCGTGGTGCCGATCGAGTTGGTGTACAAACACGCGGGTGATCTGCCTGGTGAGTACAAAGTCGGCTACTACTACGACAGCTCCGACGTTAAGCGCATCGGCAGTGACAAAGAAGTGTCCGGTCGTGGCGGTCATTATCTGCTGATCGACCAAGCCGTCTGGAACTCGCCGACGTCCGAAGGCCGCAGCCTGCACGCCTTCGGGCAATATTCGGCGGCCAGTGAAGCGGCTTCGCCGTTCAGCAAGTGGTACGGCACCGGCGTGGTGCTGTACAAACCGTTCGAAGGTCGCCCGCGCGACACCGTCGCGCTGGGTTATGGCCGCGCCGTGCCGAACCCGCGTAGCCGTGACGTTTTGCAGGACGCCGCATTGAACAATGGCACGGCGTTCCCGAACCTGGACAGCGCCGAGCAATTGATCGAACTCGGCTACGGCTATCAAGCCACGCCTTGGCTGACGTTGCGCCCGAACGTGCAATACATCATCGAGCCGGGCGCGTTTTCCGGGCAGAGCATCGACAATGCGCTGGTGTTTGGTTTGCAGGTGAAAGCGGCGCTCTGATGTCGGCCAAGCGGCAGACAATATGATTTTGTCCCACCTGGCTCATTTTCTGAACGGGTGGGCGATTTCGCTATGGAAGCGGGTGTGTTTTCGACAATTGAAGATCAAGCCAGTCTGTCAATTGACTCAACGATGAGCCCGATTCCGGGTGCATGGACGGCTGCAGCAATACCGGGGAAATCGCGTTATTCAGGTCCATCACCTGTGGGCGAATGCTTGAAAACACTCTTGGCTCGGCGTCATTTGCAGAGGTAAAAACGCCCTGTCCATAGCTTTCTTTTGGCAGTCGATTGTGGAATCGTTGGCATAACGCCAAGCCACCAGCCAGGGAAGAAATTCAAGCAAATGGATCGAACCAATCGACTGATGTACAGCGAGCAGAACGTCCTGCTGGCCACAGGTAACGCTTTATCGGGCAGGTCTGGACAGCTTCGACTCTTGTGCAATGCCGACACGACGTTTTTGGCCAAATCCAAGCAAGAATTCCACTGCCTGACCTGTAAAGCGGGAAGTGAGGGCGGATGGATGATGCTGATTCATAACGTGCTCTATGGCGCAGGGTGTCCGATCTGCCGACACTCCAGCACGTTAATCCATGAAATGAGCACACGTTTTCCGTCCCATCGATTAGTGGTGACCACCCACCGGTGCGGCCCCCCCGTCTCCTCTGCAACTCGCTACCAGCTGTTCCCCGCCCCCGACGAACTGCCTGAAGACTTTGGGTGGCAACCGGAAAGCCTTGGACGCTCTGCCATTACCGCAGCGCTGCGTGAGGGCCGCAGGCCTGGCGAGAAAGTCGAGCGCTATTACCAAGACTCCGTCATTGCGTACAAAGAATTTACCGATTGCTTCCCCAAAGGCTTGATTCGCTACAAAGGGACTGAAGCGCCTGGAAAGACTAGCCCGGGCCCTTTTTTTGAAATTCAGACCGAAACCAGGTTGATGCGCAGCCCTGTCAGTACCCCGTACTTCAGTTTGCCGGGGCTGCGTAAAATCTGTCGGCAGGAACGAAATGATCGCGTCTACAACAAAAAATTGATCCGATCGGCCCATCTAAATGGTGCAGAAATCCTTGCCTATGAGCAGCACTCCGGCAAAGGGCTGATGATCAAGTACAAGAATCGTATGGGGGATATTCGAACCGATACACCGGGGCGGATCAAAGAGTTGTACTGGGGACAAACCTGGATCAGAAAAGCCGAGAAACTGACCGCAATCATCATGCAGGCGTTATTTCCCTCGACGACATGGGCGTTCAATCGAGGCTACAGCGATTTCCTTCGCTACATCTCAGAGTCCGGAACCGTTTCGGTATTGGAGCTCGATGGTTTCAATCCGGAGCATGGGTTGGCCTTTGAGTATCAAGGCGTTCAGCACTACATGGCGCTGACCGATACACAAGAGGCAAAGGACAGGCTGAAGGAGATCCAGCGGCGCGACGTGTTCAAAGTCGAGCAGTGCAAGAAATCACGTATTTCGCTGGTCGTGGTACCCAACCTGGACCTCGACCCGGAAACGTTTTTGCGGACAATTCTTGAACTGTTAGCCGCACTCGATCGACAGCCAGTTAATGCCACGCCGGATTTGGACATCATCTGGGCTAACTGGAATAGTGCCTGCCAAAATCCATTACAACGGTTCCAGGCCAAGGTGGTAGAAAAATTAGGAAAGCACACACTTGTCTCGCCGTTAATGGAACGCATCACTCGTACGACTTTGGTCACCTATGAGTGCAGTCTCTGCGCCACCCTGAACGAGGTGGCGTCCAGAAGTCTGGCCGACGGTAAAGTCCGGACTTACTGCAGCGCCTGCAAGGGCCAGAAAACAGGTCAGGCCCGAAGTCAAAAACGCCTCGATCTCTGGGAGGAAAAATTCGCTCTGCCCCGCAGTTTCATCAACAATTTGCGAACAACTCCGATGGAGTCCCGCTATTTTCGCTTCATCTGTGGTCGCCAGCACGTCACCGCAATCCATAACCCCGAACATGCTCAACTCCATATGAACAATGGCGAGTTCGAATGCCCGACCTGCCGAAGCCTGGTATTAGGGATATCGGCTCAGCAGGTTGTCCCGCAGGCTCAATACCGCCTTGATTTCAACCGCAGCATCGAGTTGCTGGGACTAAAGATTGTCGAAGATCTGCCCTATCAGGAGGGACAGATGGCGGCAAAGGTCATGTGTGCCGCCGGCGAGCATTCTTTTGTGCTGCTCAGGCCCGATTTACGCCGGTTTCAACGAGGTTTTTTTCAGGATCGCAGCCTGATCCCGTCAGCTTGTCTTGACTGCTGCTACCCCGGCGTCACAGTGGGTTATGGGGATGTCTTGATGGGCACGGTTTTTCACCGCCTCAGTTCATTGCGCGGAATGTACCCAAACGTACGTTACGTGACCGGTTTTGATGTTGAAGGCTGGAAAGAGGAACACTTTAACTGTGGCGAAACTCTCCCTGACGGGAGTCCGCATCCTGATTTTTCAATTTCATGGCGAAACCTGCAGCGGGCGGGTAAAGCCAGGCCCACCACTCATGTGTGCAATGCGTGTGGAGTCAGCAACGGTGATATTGGCAATCGCGGTAAATCCATACGCGATCTTGAGGCGGTCATGGTGCTGCTCCGACATGAACTTCACAGGCACAAGCCTTTCACCCAGACCTGCTATTCGCCTACGGTTACCTATCATGAAGGGCCGTTTGATCCGAGCACGGAAGTGGTGAGCACTACCAAAACCAAGCTCACTTTCTGGTGTGGTGTAGTCGGCCATGAGTCGGTGACGGCTACCAAGGACAACTATTTCAACCGGGCTCCCACCAAGGGCGCCGGATTCTGCAAGAAATGTGTGAACGCCGCGGGGCTAATCAAAGCGCCCCTCCCTGCCCCTGTTCCAGGTCCAGTCAAGCAATTGTTGCCTTGTACTCTGCGTGTTCGCACTCGTCACGTAGAGACGGATCAATAAGTTAATCGTTGGCGAGGTCGCCAGGGCGTAAAGCCCTGGCAGATTACAGACATCACTTTTTCTTTTTCGCCGGCTTATCAGCCTTCTTTGAATCCTTGGCCTTCTCAGGCTTGCTATCGGCTTTTTTCGCAGACTTCTTCGGCTCGGTGTCTTTTTTCTTGTCCTTCTTGTCGGAAGACTTGGAAAGCGCCGAGGCTGCCGCTGATTTCTTTTCAGGTGATGACTTCTTGTCTTTCAAGTCCTTGCTGGCTTTCGAAGCGTCACCTTTGTCTTTGCTTTTCTTTTCGTCTTTAGCCACGTTGACCACCTCTCGGAGTGTGCCGTTATTGACACATCGCCTGTGCGATTGACCACAAGCTAATCATTAGGCGAACAGGTCCGACAGCGGTTCAGATTATTTTCAGGCGGCGAAATGTGGCGAATCTCCGCGCCACGCGGTGCTGCACGATGAAGCTTCGGCATAGAACCAAGGAGAGATCAGTTGGGTACAGCTCACGTTTGCCAACCCGGCACCTTAGCTATCCGTCAAGCTGGCGTTTTCTCATGTTCATCGGCCAGTGGCCCGTTTCCCTCTTCGTTTGCTGAGCCTACGCCTTGGACATTTGAGATTTTGCCTCCACACTTACAAAACACTGTCGGAACATTTGCCGATTCAATTGCATTATCGATTATCTTCCAGATCTGCTGAAGCCGACGTACATGCAGATCATCCAGGATGATTTCGACCAGCGCTTCAACCATGCTCGCATGTTCACCTTTAAGCTCAGAACCGGTTGAACTTGAAAAATCCGTTTCATCGGTAGAAATCAAGATCAATAAAAGCGCCTTGCTTAGTTCAGGATCCTTCGACATTTTTTTAAGATCAAAAACCGTTCTAATATTATACTTGCGCAGCAACAGCGTTTTTGCCGAACCGACCGCCAGGATAAGTTGAGCTTGCGAAACCCAATCTATTATTTCGTAAAGTCCGTACGGTGTTTCGACGAAAATTTGTATGGGATTGGTCGTGGCAAGGTTCTGGACATCCTCAATTTCAAATTCTGCCAACCTGAATTTTATAAAGGGATCAATCCCGTAGATCAGATCCAAGGGCAACTCATCCTGCAACGCCTTACTGCTATCAGAAACTCTTTTCAGTCTCAACCTGGGAAAGTATTCCGTTAAATATTCTATAAATACACTTGGCACGAACCCGACAAGCAATGCTATCGCTACCGCTGCACCGTCAAGGCCGGTGGCCCTGGAAATAAAAGCCAAGAGTCCTGATGCACTCAGGGCAGCACAAACGACAAGCCCAATGAGTATATGAAGTGCTGAACGGTAGAAAGATATCGGCGAGAGATCGAAGTTCGCGACCTTCCGAATCAGGTATTGCAGGCTCCAGATATACCCCCCCATAAATGTGAACATCAGCAAATACGGAGTTGACTCGTAATTCTGCTTACCGGGTGTGAGCGCAGTAAACTTCTCTAACAGAAAGAGGGCAGTGAGGACCAATCCAAAAGACGAAACGACCGAATATATTCCCGTGGGAATCAAGAAAAGCAGGTTCCTGACCACCCCGTTACTTCTCTGCATTTTTGTGATGGGGCGATACTTGTATTTCACTAACTCAAAAGACGGGATATTCGCTGCCCCGGCTGGCGTTTTGAATAAAATTGATTCCAGATCAGCAATGATCTCATATCGTTTCGCTCTTATCTTTTCACGCCCTATCAAGAGACTAAAGGGCAAAGCGCAACCGAGTATAAAGGCGATAACTAAGAGCGCAGAGTGCAACATTTCAACCTCCCTTGAGGCCGCAACAACTCCTCAGTTGCTGAAAAGGAACGCCAATCTGGCACATCGTATTCCCGGATCTCATTGACTGTAGTGGCAAAAGCGAATACCACAACCGCAGCGGGAAAATTTACAATAATTATTTGATCTAAACATTATTACCAATAACCTCCCGCTTCGATGATGCTAAAACCTCCAATTACTGAATCAACCACGACGCCGGCCTGTGCAAGTTACCCAAGTGAGAAGCGCAAGCATGTTGCGCCTCCACGTATGAGATGCAACTACTGTTCTCAAAAATACCACCGATACTCCCGCGCCCCGATCTCCTGCATAAACGCCAAGTGATCCTGGCGTTTATTCTCGCAATACACATCAACAAACTCCGCACCCAGCCCCTCACGCAACTGCGGCTGATGCTGCATCGCGCGCACGGCTTCGAACATCTCCTTGGGAAAATCAATACCGCTGCTGCGATCTTCGTTCAGCGGCGCAATGGGTTCTTTGCCCGACTCCAGCCCATGCTCCAGCCCCACCAGAATCGCCGCCAGCACCAGATACGGGTTGGCATCCGCGCCCGCCAAGCGATATTCAACCCGCAGGTTCTTCACGTCCGACTCGGGAATGCGCAAGCACGCATCGCGATCCTCATACCCCCAACTGGCCTTGGTCGCGGTGTTCACCGTGCCGCCCAAGCGGCGCATGGCGTTCTGGTTCGGCGCGAAGATCGGCATGCTGTGCGGCAGCAATTCCAGGCACCCCGCCACCGCATGGCGTAGCGGCTGCTGATCATTCGCCGCCAGCAGATTATTGCCATCCGCGTCGTACAAACTGACATGCACATGCATGCCGCTGCCCGGATGCTGCAAGTACGGCTTGGCCATGAAACTGGCGCGATAGCCGTGTTTAAGCGCGACACCGCGCGTGCTGCGGCAGAACAACGCCGCCCAATCCGCCGCACGCAAACCGTCGTCAAGGTGACCGAAGTTGATTTCGAACTGACCGGGGCCGAGTTCGGCGGTAATCACCGTGGCGTCGATGCCCTGCGCCCGCGTGGCTTCGACCATTTCATTCAGCACCGGCGCGAAACGTGAGAGCCGTTCGATGTGCAGGTTCGGTTGATCATCGGCATCGTCAGTCAGCTCATCGCGGGGGAATTGCGGCAAGCCATCGCGCAGCTTTTTATCGAACAGATAAAACTCCAGTTCGAACGCCACCACCGGATGAATGCCTTTGCGCGCCAAACGCCTGAGCACCTGTGCGAGCACTTCACGCGGTTCGAATTCGATCGGTTTTTCGGTGCCGTCCGACGTGATCAACATCTGCCCCAGCGGCTGCGCCTCCCAGGTCACCGGCTTCAAGGTGCCCGGCACGAGGCGGCGCACGGCATCCGGGTCGCCGTCGTTGAAGCAGTAATCGCCAATCTCAAATAAACCACCCTGCACACCCAGCAATACGCAGTTCTGCGGCAGTTTCAGCACGCTGCCGGCGGCGACTTTTTCGAGCATGTCCACCGGGTAACGCTTGCCGTAGAAGTGCCCGGGGATGTCCAGGGAAATCAGGTCGACATAACGCACTTCGGGGTAGCGTTGGCGAAACGCACGCACTTCGGCGAGCAGGTCAGCGCAGACAGCGTCCATCGTGTTCATCCTTTGTTGTGATCAGGTGTAGACCCAGAGCACGCGAGTCAGCTGCTCGGTGAGGTTGCCGTAACGGCAGCGGGTATGACTGTCGAATTGAAAGCTGTCGCCGGCTTTCAACGTGGTCGGTTCTTCGTCGTCGCCCAGCCACAGCGTCAGCTCGCCTTCGAGGACGTAACCGCCCTGCTCCGAGCTGTCGGTCAGATGGCGATCACCGCTGCTCGCGCCGGCTTCCAGATGGCTTTCGAGCATGGAGAACGAGGCACGGATCTGCGGCGACACCAGAATGTCGGTGATGCCGTTGGCGTAATACAGCGTGCGGCGCTCGTCCGGACGCGTCACCCACGGCAACTCCTTGGGCTTGGGCAGGCTGTAGAAATAGGTAGTCGGCACGCCAAAGGTTTCGCTGATCGCGGTCAGATCTGCCACCGTCGGCCGCGACAAGCCGCGCTCGACTTGCGACAGGAACCCCACCGAACGGCCGATCTTGTCGGCCAGTTCTTTCAAGGTGCATTTCTTGTGCTTGCGCAGGTCGTGGATGAGGATCGCCAGCGCGGCGATTTCTTCTTGCTTGTTCATGGCCGGAATTCCGAAAGGTGTTTCATCAAATGCTGTCGCGCAGTCGATACCAGGCCTTGCCGATGGCTTCCAGCGGCGCCGCGAAATGCTTTCCACCGGGAAAGCGGCCATTGCTCAGGCCCTGATATAACGCCAATTCATCGCCATCGCCGAGAATCGCATCGGACACTGCGCGCGCGGCAGCCAATGTCGGCAGGACGCCGTGCCCCGAGTAGCCCTGCAGCCAATAACGGTTGCCCTCACCGCCCACGTCCGGCGTGCGATTGATCGTCAGGTCGATGTGGCCGCCCCAGGCAAACTCGATGCCGACACCTTTGAGTTGCGGGAACACCCGCTCGAGAAACGGCCGTGTCGCCGCTGCAATGTCGTTGGGCATGCCGCCGAGATAAGTGCAGCCACCGCCGAACAACAGACGGTTATCCGGCGTGCGGCGGAAGTAATCGAGGACGAATTGGTTGTCGGTCACGCAGACATTGCGCGGCAACAGTGCGGTGGCCTGCTCGGGCGTCAGCGGTGCGGTGGCGACTTGGTAAGTGCCTACCGGCAGAATGCAGCTGGACAGCTGCGGGTCGAGTTCATCAAGGTAAGCGTTGCACGCCAGCACCAGCACATCGGCGCGCACCGAACCGCGCGCGGTGTTGACCCGGAAACCGGCGCCCGCCTCCTGATAACTCAGCGCCTTGCTTTGTTCATGGATTCGCCCGCCGGCCCGCTCGATGGCGGCCGCCAGGCCCAGCGCCAGTTTCAGCGGATTGAGGTGCGCACCTTCAGGGTCATAAAGCCCGGCCTGATAACGTTCTGTGGCCACCCATTCCGCCAGTTGTTCACGAGGAATGAACTGCAACCCATCGTGGCCCCACTTGTGGCTGGCCTCGTGTTGCCATTCGCTGAGCAGGCTGACCCGGCGCGGCATCACCGAGGTCCACAAATGCCCGGGTCGATAGTCGCAATCGAAACCATGCCGCCCAGGCAACTCGCGTAATTCCCCAGCCGCCCAGCGCATGCCGTCCCACAGCCGTTTCGCCCGCTCATGACCGAGCGCAGCTTCCAGCGGCGGCATATCGCACGACCAGCCGAGAATCGCCTGCCCGCCATTACGCCCCGAGGCCGCCCAGGCCACGCGACTGGCTTCCAGCATGATCACGCGTTTGCCCGCCAAGGCCAGACGCAGCGCGGTGTGCAGGCCACTGAAACCAGCGCCGATGATCACTACGTCGGCGTCATGTTCGCCTTCCAGCGCCGGCCGATCGCGCAACATATCGGCGCAACTGTGGGCGTAATAGCTGTCGACGTGCTGGCTGGATTGCTGGAACATTCGCGACCTCATGAAATTTGTTTCTTATAATTTCATGAAAATCTACAGAATAAATTTCACGCAGGCAACTCGAACTTCGCTATCAACCCTCCGCTTTTGCAATTGCTCAGTGTCAGTTCGCCGCCCTGCTCACGGGCGATTGCTCGCGCTGCGGAAAGACCTAGTCCCACGCCCCCGGTGTCACGATTGCGCGAAGCCTCCAGACGAAAGAACGGATCGAAAACCCGCTCCAGCGCCGCCTCGGGAATACCGGGGCCTTCGTCGCTGACCTCAACGCAGATCGAATACTCGTCACGCGTCAACGCGATGACCGGACGCTGCGCATACTTCAGCGCATTCTCCAGCAGATTGACGATCACCCGTTTGATCCCGAGTGGTCGACCTTCGTAGACCAGATGCGCCGGGCCTTCGAAGTCGACGTGCAGGTGTTGATCACGGTAATCGTCGACGATGGTCTGCACCAGCTCCGACAGATCGAACGCAGTGGTCTGCTCGCGGTGCGTGTCTTCGCGAAAGAACGCCAGCGCGGCATTGATCATCGACTGCATCTCCTCAACGTCACGAATCAGTTTGCCCTGATGATCGAGGTCTTCCATGAATTCGCTGCGCAAGCGCATGCGCGTCAGCGGCGCACGTAAATCGTGGGAGATCGACGCCAGCATGTGCGTGCGCTCGGCGATGAAATGCTGGATCTGCGCCTGCATGGTGTTGAAGGCGATGATCGCTTGACGGATTTCGTCAGGGCCTTCGAGCTTGATCGGCGGTGCGCGCAGGTCGGTGCCGAAGCGTCTGGCGGCACGGGCGAACCGCTGCAACGGGTTGGCCAACTGGCGGGTGGCGACCCAGGCGACCAGCAACGTGGCAATCAGTCCCAACGCGATGACGATGACGATACGCGCGCCAAATTCCAGGCCCCAACTGCGCTCCGGCGGGATAAATGACAACCAGCTGCCATCGACCAACTGCACGAGTGCGGCGTAGTGCGCCTGAGGATTGTCGTCCGGCCAGTCGCTGGGGTTGAACACCTCGATTTTTCGATCAGCCCCCAGCAGTTGGCGCAGCACCGGCACCCGGCTTGCTTGCAGGCGAAGCCCGTCACTGGGCAGTTCGAAGTCCGCGCGCTGTGCTCGCCATGACACCTGCAGCATGGCGCTGCTCGCTGCCGTGGCCAGTTGCGGACGCAGGTTGGCCGGCGCGGCCTCGATCACCCGCGAGGTGGCGGCGATCTGCTCCAGCAGGCCGGTGCGTTCAATCGGTGGCCGCGCCCAGATCCCGGCGACTTGTACGAACAGTGCATTCAACGCCAGCGACGCGAGCATCGCAGCGATGATGGTCAGGGCGATGCGTCGGCGCAGGGTGTCGCCACGCCACAGTCGGCGGATCACGAGCGGCTGACCTTGGCGGTAAACAGATAACCGCCGTTGCGCACGGTACGAATCAGGTCCGGGCGCTTGCTGTCCGGCTCGATCTTGCGCCGCAGGCGGCTGACTTGCACATCGATGCTGCGATCAAAGGCGTCATGGCCATGGCCGTGCGTCAGATCGATCAACTGCTCGCGAGTGAGGATGCGCTGCGGATGATCGAGAAACACCACGAGCAAATCGAACTCGCCGCCAGACAGTGGAATCATCACGTTTTCCGGTGAGCGCAGTTCGCGACAGGTGATGTCCAGATGCCAACCGGCGAAGGCGATCACCGGGCGCGACGGCTCGACCGGGCTGCGCTGTTCAGCGGCGCGACGCTGCAAGGCACGTACGCGAGCGAGCAATTCCTGTGGGGCAAACGGCTTGGTCAGGTAATCGTCGGCACCCAGTTCCAGCCCGACAATGCGATCGCTGAGTTCGGCCATGGCGGTGAGCATGATGATCGGAATGCCCAGCTGCGCGCGCACCTTCTGGCACAGGCTCAGGCCGCTTTCGCCGGGCATCATCAGGTCAAGAATGATCGTGTCCGGACGGTTCTGCGCGATTGCCGCCCACATGGCTTCGCCGTGGGTTGCCACGTCGACTTCATAGGCGTGCTGCACGAAGAACTTCTTCAGCAGCGCGAGAATTTCCACGTCGTCGTCGACGAACAACAGTCTGCTCACAGTTACAGGTCCATGCGGCGAAAAAACGCCAATCTAAAGCCATTTCGCCGCCCGGGTCATTTATTTCAATCGAGCAACATTTCTACGCGCCAGACATCAAGCGGACATCCTCCGGCAAAACCGCACGGGCATTCTGCGGCCATTCCAATCCAGGAGGTTCGCATGAAGCTATTGAACGACAACCCTTGCGCCGGGGGGCACAACAGCAACCGTCCCTTGATCCTCAGCCAGCGCACCGCCGCGCTCGGCCCGGACACACCGGTTGTGTTTCAGGAGTCGTGCCTGAGCGTGTCCAGCGATCAGAGCCGGATCGTCCTGCGCCGCTACTTCGAGCAATTCAGCCCGACCAATGCGCACTGGGTGGAGTACGTCCACAGCATTGCCGCCGCCGACCTGATCCAATGGATCATGACCCACGGCCAGTTGCACATCGAGTGCTCAGACAGCATTACCACGCAACCTCACAAGGAAACCCGTTAATGCCCCGCACGCGTTCGCTGTCGCTGGCCCTCGCCACCACCCTGAGCCTGTCGGCCTGCAGCAGTAACAAGGTCGAGCACAGCGGCTTTCTGCATGACTACAGCGTGTTGACCGAGCGCCAATCGCCGTCCGGCCAGGCTGTGCTGGCGTGGGTCAGCCCGGCGCTGGCCAGAGGTCGCTACACCCAGGTTTACCTGGCGCCGAGTCAGTTTTACCCGAGTGCCGAGCCGACGCCGCGGATTCCGCTGAGCACCCTGTCCGGGGTCACCGACTACTACGACGCAGCATTACGGCTGGAACTGGGCAAGGTGCTGCATCTGGTCAACCAACCCGGGCCGAACACCCTGGTGGTGCGCCCCGCCATCACTCAAGTCGCGACCAGTACACAGGGTCTGCGTTTTTATGAGTGGCTGCCGGTCACCCTTGTCGCGGCCGGTGTGAGCACAGCCACCGGCATCCGCGATCAGGACAGCCAAGTCGCCACCGAGGTGTCGTTCGAGGACGGCTCAACCGGCGAAGTGATTGCCGAAGTGGTGCGCAAAGGCACCGGTGTGCCGCTGGAGAACGATAAGCAGGTGCTGACCGCCGATGACGTCAAGGTGGTGCTGGATGGTTGGGCCAGCGACCTCGGCAAATCCTACGCAACCCTGCGCCGGTAACGACATTCCCCTGTAGGAGCTGCCGAAGGCTGCGATCTTTTGATGTTGATCTTAAAAAGATCGCAGCCTTCGGCAGCTCCTACACAGCTACGCAGGGAAAAAAAGCGCCGGGCAGTGAATTATTTCGTGTCCTCATGTATCTGAGCCAAAGAGTACGCGCCATCAAAAAGATGGCATCTACGCGGCACGATGGATCAGCAAAGAGAAGACCCGGATGAAATCACGCAAGAAAACCGTCAAGCCGATCGGCCTGAAAGACATCACCATTGTCGACGACGCCAAGATGCGCAAGGCGATCACTGCCGCCGCACTGGGCAATGCCATGGAATGGTTCGACTTTGGTGTCTATGGCTTCGTCGCCTATGTGCTCGGCAAAGTGTTCTTCCCCGGCGCCGACCCCGGCACACAGATGATTGCCGCGCTGGCGACGTTCTCGGTGCCCTTCCTGATTCGGCCGCTGGGCGGCTTGTTCTTCGGCGCCTTGGGCGACAAGTACGGGCGACAAAAAGTCCTCGCCGCGACCATCGTGATCATGTCGCTGAGCACTTTCGCCATCGGCCTGATTCCGTCCTATGCCTCGATCGGTATCTGGGCGCCGATTCTGCTGTTGCTGGCAAAAATGGCTCAGGGCTTCTCGGTAGGCGGTGAATACACCGGCGCGTCGATCTTCGTCGCCGAATATGCGCCGGACCGCAAACGCGGCTTCCTCGGCAGTTGGCTGGATTTCGGCTCGATTGCCGGTTTCGTCCTCGGCGCCGGCGTTGTCGTGTTGATCTCGACGACCCTGGGCGAAGCGAAGTTCGAGGAATGGGGCTGGCGTCTGCCGTTCTTCCTTGCGTTGCCGCTGGGCATGATCGGCCTCTATCTGCGTCACGCCCTGGAAGAAACCCCGGCATTCCAGCAGCACGTCGAAAAGCTTGAGCAAGGTGATCGCGAAGGCCTCGCCGGTGGCCCGAAAGTCTCGTTCAAGGAGGTTGCGACCAAACACTGGCGCAGCCTGATGACCTGCATCGGCGTGGTGGCGGTGACCAACGTTACCTACTACATGCTGCTCACCTATATGCCGAGTTACCTGTCGCACAACCTGCACTACAGCGAAAACCGTGGCGTGCTGATCATCATCGCGATCATGGTCGGCATGCTGTTCGTGCAGCCGGCGATTGGCTTTATCAGCGACAAGATTGGCCGCAAGCCTTTCATCGTCGTCGGCAGCATCGGTTTGTTCATTCTGGCAATTCCGGCGTTCATGCTGATCAACAGCGGCAAGATCGGTTTGATCTTCGCCGGCCTGCTGATGCTGGCCGTGCTGCTGAACTTCTTTATCGGCGTCATGGCCTCCACCCTGCCGGCGATGTTCCCCACGCACATTCGCTACAGCGCACTGGCGGCGGCGTTCAACGTCTCGGTATTGATCGCCGGTCTGACCCCGACCGTGGTCGCCTGGCTGGTCGAGAGCACCAATAATCTGTACATGCCGGCGTATTACCTGATGGTCATCGCTGTGGTCGGTCTGGTCACTGGTGTGACGATGAAAGAAACCGCGAACAAGCCGTTGCGTGGCGCCGCACCGGCCGCCTCGGACCTCGAGGAAGCCAAGGAACTGCTGCAAGAACACCACGACAATATTGAGCAGAAAATCGAAGACATCGACGCCGAAATCGCCGAACTGGAGGCCAAGCGCAAGGAACTGGCCCAGCAGCATCCGCGAATTAACTGAGCCGCTTTATTCCCTCATCCGAATCGCCGCAGTCAGGCAAAGCGCCTGACTGCGGCATCGATGAACTGGCGCACTTTCGCCGTCTTCTGCCGATGGGCCGTGTACAGCAGATGCATCGGCCTGCTCGGCGCCTCAAAGCCCTCCAGCAACCTGACCAACTCGCCTCTGCGCAACGCCGGTTCAAGAAAGTCGGCTGGCCCCAGTACAATCCCGAACCCATCAACCGCCGCTGACAACAGCGCCTTGCTCTCGTTGACGTGCAAGCGACTGCTCACCGGAACTCGCTCGACCTGTGCGCCGTTGACAAACGACCACTCGTGATCGGCGGGCCGTGACCAGTAGGCATAGCCCAGGCACTCATGCTGTTGCAGATCGGCGGGCACCTGCGGCGTGCCGTGTTCGACCAGATAACCCGGCGCCGCGCAGACAATCAAGCGATACGCGGCCAACGGTCTGGCGGTCAGGCTGGCCGTGGCCAACGGGCCGATCCGGAAAGCCACCTCAAACCCCTCCTCCACCAGATCCACCGCGCGGTCAGTCAAGTGCAGGTCAATTTCCACCTAGGGAAACTCGCGCAAAAACGCCGTCACAAACGGGATCAGGCTATATGAACCGAACGTCACCGGCGCGCTGATCCTGAGCTTGCCGCGCGGCGTATCGTTCATGATCTGCGCCAGCGAATCAGCGGCCTGCGCCTCACTGACAATGTGCTTGCAGCGCTCATAGTAGGCCTGGCCCAGCTCGGTCAGGCTTTGCCGGCGCGTGGTGCGATTGAGCAAACGCGCACCGAGCCGTTGTTCAAGGGCAGCCACGTGTTTGGCGACCATTTGCGCCGACATGTCCAGGCGTTGCGCGGCACTGGCGTAAGAGCCCGCTTCGGCCGCCATCACGAAAGCCGCCATGCTGCTCAGCCGATCCATTCGAAACTCCTGTTAGCGAAAGTAAGTAACAGAGTGCGATTTATCTGCACCTAGTCAGGAATCATCATAGTGGCTCCCCACCTGACAGAGGAACACACCATGCGAATTGGAATCGTTGGAGCCGGATTCATTGGGCGCGCCGTCGCGCAAATCGCCCTCGCCGCCGGACACGAAGTGATGCTCAGTAACTCACGCGGCCCGAAGACCATGAGCAGCGTGCTCGCCGGCATCACCGGCTGCCAGATCGGAACGGCCGAACAGGCCACACAGTTTGCTGACGTGGTGTTGCTGGCCATCCCCTACGAACACATCCCGAGCATGCCGCCAGCCTGGTTCGAAGGCAAAACCTTGCTCGACGCCAACAACTATTACCCTGATCGCGACGGCCACATCGCCGCACTCGACACCTTCCAGGCCACCACCAGCCGTTTGCTCGCCGAGCATCTGCAGGGCGCCACCGTGGTCAAGGTGTTCAATGCCATCCTCGCGGCGGACTTGCTTACGGATGCCCGCCCGCACGGCTCCAGCGAGCGGCGCGCCTTGCCCATTGCAGCGGATGACGCGCAGGCCAAGGCGTTGGTCGTGGGTTTGCTGGACGAACTCGGCTTCGATGCGGTCGACGCCGGAGGCCTCGATGAGAGCTGGCGATTCGAGCGGGCGAAACCAGCTTACTGCGCACCGCTGGACAAGTCCGGGCTGGAGATAGCCTTGGCTGCTGCCGAGCGCGAGGTCGAGTTACCCTTGGGCAGTTGGCGTCGCTGATAGCGCCTGCACGCACCAGCGTTTCAGCCTTCCGGCAGGTGGGCAGAGATCAGCTAGCCTTGAATCGGATCGCACGTCATTCAAGGAGCCGTCATGTTCAAGTTCATCAAGACCACCGTGATCGGCGGGTTGTTGTTCATCCTGCCGTTGGTGCTGATTGTCGTGCTGATCGAAAAAGCCATCCACCTGCTGCGCGGGCCGGTGGAGAAGTTGTTGCCGATGTTCAAAGGCTATGACGTGGCGGGCGTGACGCTGGTGAGTCTGGCGACGTTGCTGGGCCTGATCGTCCTGTGTTTTCTCGCCGGGCTGCTGGCACGCACGTCTGCAGCGGCGCGGGCGATGGAGGCCACGGAAAACAAGCTGCTCAGCAACCTGCCGGGCTATCAATTGTTCAAAGACACCACCGCGCGGTTTGCCGGGCTGGAAAACGAGGACGGCTCCAGGGTCGGCCTGATTGCCGAGGGCGAAGGCTTTCGCCTGTGCCTGATCGTCGAAAGCGTGGATGACTGGCTGACGATTTTCATGCCGGACGGTGGCCCGGCGGGCGGTGCCGCCGGTGAAGTGCGGTTGGTGCCCGCCGCACAGGTCATCGTTACCGAACTGTCGTGGCTGAGCCTGGCCACCGGCTTGCGCCGTGGCGGCCGTGGCATGCTTGGGCAGATGCAACCGTGGCTGCCGAAAGCCTGAAACCGATATATTGCCTTCACTGATCCTTCGGTGCTTGTGCGGGTGCCATGAACCATTTTTCCCGTGGCACCCGCTTCTCACTCTGCGGATCACCCAGATAGTGCGGTGACATGATCTGCACGCCGTAATCGCTGAACACATCCTGAATGTTGGCGTGGAGCATGCTCAGCAGCACCCGCGGGCGCGGCTGTCAGCTCCGGGCGCGTGGCAGATTTCACGTGAAACCTGGGACGTTGCTCTAAGTACCGGCAAGGATTCAGTGCCACAGCGGCGGCTGAAATGCAGGCCTGTTCATAGCGTTTGGGCGTAGTGGAGCGCGTTCTGCTGCCAATGGCTAGCTGGACACTTTTACGATTCGATGACTAGGATGTAGCCAGAAGCCATCACTCGAAAAGGAAATCGCCTTGGCCTTACCTGACACGCTCCGCCTGGCTGTGCTCATCGATGCTGACAACGCCAGTTCGTCTGTCGTAAAAGAACTTTTGGAGGAAGTGGCAAAGTACGGGACATCGACCGTCAAGCGCGCGTACGGTGACTGGACGACCCAACACTTGCTGGGCTGGAAAAACCATTTGCATAAGCATGCCATTCAGCCTATCCAGCAGTTCGCCTACACCCAAGGCAAAAATTCGACGGACTCAGCATTCATCATCGACGCTATGGATCTGCTGTACGCCGGCAATGTGGATGGGTTCTGCATTGTTTCCAGTGACAGTGATTTCACCCGACTGGCGACACGCCTGAGGGAAGCCGGCAAAAAAGTTTATGGTCTGGGTGAACGTAAAACACCTGACGCGTTCATTGCTGCCTGCGACAAGTTCATTTTCTTTGAGGTACTGAAGAAACCCGCTCAAAACGCCGTGCCAGTCACCATCGACAACCTCCCTAACTTAAAAGAAGTTCTGACCCAAGCTATCGAGCAAAAGGCTCGCGACCACGGTTGGGCAGCACTGAGTGGGGTGGGAGCCTACATCTCCAAGAACCACGCCTCATTCGATGCCCGAAACTATGGGTTTGCCAAGTTAGGGTCGTTAGTGCGTGCTCAGAACTACATTGAAGTCAAGGAAATCCCGGACGGAGAAATCACTCACATCCAGGTCCGGCTGAACGACAAGTAATCCTTACTGCACCATCAATCTTTAGCTCACAAAATAGACTTCAGTCACTGAACCGATAATTCTTTACAGGACATAGAAATACATGGCACTGCTAGACTTCAGAGAAATCGCCTCTGCAAACCGTTCCTTTAATTCAAAACAGGCTATCCCCATAGGAGTATCCAGTTCTGTTGACGACTTCGAACTCTTCGCGCAAGAGTTTTTTACGTCTGTGAAAAAAATGAGAATTTTCAAAAGCGTCTCAAACGGCCCGGACCAGGGTATGGATCTTGGCGTCACAGACAGTTCAGGCTTCCGCTGGCTAGTGAGTTGCAAGCACTATGCTCACATGGACAAACCTGTTCCTCTCGACAAAGAATTCGGGGTCCTTGAGAAAACTCTCAGCTGGGAATGCGACGGATTTATTGCGTTTTACACCACCATCCCAAGCGCCACACTGGATCAGCACCTTGACGGGGCTGAAAAGGGGGGAATCAAAGTAGAGCGATATACTAAGGACCGGATTGAGTCTGAGTTGCTTGCTTCATCAACAGGAACTCAAATCGCGGCCAGGTATTTCCCTAAATCAATGACCAATCACTACGGAAACTTGATAAAAACCGTTGATGAATACGATATAAATGATGTAGTCATCACCAACGGAGTAGCGAGACTTGCAAACTTCTCAATTCATTTGGGCAGTGACGATGCAGATTATGTTCTTAGAATGAAAGAGCGCTTGGCTTACGATGCCAACATCTATGCGACTATACTTCAGCACCGCCCTTATTTTGCTGCGGCGATAACGGATGCTGTCGACCTGGCACCGTCTTACTTTCAAGCCGACAGTACGCTGGCGCAGCATTTCTCAGGACTCGCTCCGACATGGGATGCATTCAGGTTGAGCCAAGAAGAAAGTCTTGAGCGGATTTATTATGTCTGCGCGGCGTGGGCGTTTTGGGATTGGTATGACGCCAATTTAATATTCGCAAAAACCATGGTCATTAGAAGCTTCCAACATCTTGGCAAGGTCGATGACGAAGAATCGCTGCTGAGCCTCGTCGCAAAGGAAGAATTCGAAGATCAAATCCAATACCAGAAAACCAAAGGCTTACTGAACATTGGTTTACTCAGTCACAAGCTGCCTGAACAGTACCGAAATGTTTTGGGCCGGCTTTTTCTGTTCGGTCAGGCTTAATTCGACTCAGATATGAAAACCGATATGCACAACTGGGCAACACTGTCGCTGGTGCTTGGGCTAGTTCACGACTAAACCTGATTCGCATCCCTGTTCAACAGAAGCTTCCGGATCAGCCCCCTCGCTCTTTCATGATTCTTGCCTTGGCCGGCAGTACGCCTCAGCGCTCCAGCATCCCGTGACACAACAGATTCAAAACTCCGCGCATGTGCAATGCATGCGCCGTTCTATCCGGCACTTCCTGCGTGGCCAAGCGAATGAACGCCATGTTCGCGTATTGGTTGAACAGCGTCGCGACCACGTCGAGATCGATCGATTCGCGCACTTTGCCGGCCTGCTGGAAATGCAGAAGCAGCGCTTTGGTCTCCTCGATCACGGCCGCATTCCACGGACTCATCGCCTCAGCCAGTTCACCCGTCAGCAGAAACGGCGCCAGTTCCCGCCACAGCGAAGCCGGCATCGCCTGTAGCTGGTAATCGGTCATCAGCCCTTCGAACTCGCACAGCGCCTCCAGCGGATCGCTGTCAGCGTCCAGATTCGCCCGCGCCTCGCGCATGGCTTGCTCATCGGGTTGCTTGAGCAAGGCCAGCAGAATTTCCTGCTTGCCGCCGAAATAGTTGACCACAGTGGGTGCGGAAACACCCGCCTGCACGGCGATCTGCTCCAGTGTGGTGGCCGCAAAGCCGTTGCGCTTGAACAGCTCGAGCGCCGCTTCGGCAATCACCTGCCGGCGCTGTTCCTTCTGCCGCTCTCTGAGTCCGCTCATGTTGCCTCTGATGGTCCTTGCCAATGGCCCTCAGCCTACGGGTATCTTTTTTCACCGACAAATATTTTCTTTACAAAAATATTTTTAGGTGACAAAACTTTATCCGTGCAGCGCTGCGATGAACGCACTCACTTGCCCTTTTCTCTGGAGATCCGCCATGTCCGCCGAAGTCGATTCGACCCGCAGTACCCGCGATTACCAAGCCTCTGACGCTGCCCACCACATTCACGCATTCGTTGATCAGAAGGCTCTCAACGAGGAAGGCCCGCGGGTGATGGTCAGCGGTGATCGGCTGGCATTGTGGGACAACGACGGCAAGCGTTATCTGGACGGCATGTCCGGCCTGTGGTGCACCAACCTTGGCTACGGGCGCAAGGATCTCGCCGCTGCCGCGACCGCACAGTTGGAGCAACTGCCCTACTACAACATGTTCTTCCACACCACTCACCCGGCGGTGATCGAGCTGTCCGAGCTGCTGTTCAGCCTGTTGCCCAAGCACTACAGCCACGCGATCTACACCAACTCCGGCTCCGAAGCCAACGAAGTGCTGATCCGCACCGTGCGCAAGTTCTGGCAGGTGATGGGCAAGCCCGAGAAGAAAATCATGATCGGCCGCTGGAACGGCTACCACGGCTCGACCCTAGCCGCGACAGCGTTGGGCGGAATGAAGTTCATGCATGAGATGGGTGGCACCATTCCTGATGTGGCGCACATCGATGAGCCGTACTGGTTCGCCCACGAAGGTAATCTCAGCCCGGAAGCATTCGGCCTGCAAGCCGCGCGGCAACTGGAAGACAAGATTCTCGAACTGGGCGCCGACAAGGTCGCCGCGTTCGTCGCCGAACCTTTTCAGGGCGCGGGCGGCATGATCATTCCGCCGGCAACGTACTGGCCGGAAATTCAGCGCATCTGCCGTCAATACGATGTGTTGTTATGTGCTGATGAAGTGATTGGTGGTTTTGGTCGCACGGGCGAATGGTTCGCCCATCAGGCATTCGGTTTTGAACCCGACACGCTGTCGATCGCCAAAGGCCTGACCTCCGGTTACATCCCCATGGGCGGTTTGATTCTGTCGCGGCGCATGGCCGAGGCGCTGGTGGAAAAAGGTGGTGTGTTTGCCCACGGCCTGACCTATTCCGGGCACCCGGTGGCCGCCGCCGTGGCGATTGCCAACCTCAAGGCCTTGCGCGATGAGGGTGTGGTGACTCAGGTGAAAACCGACACCGGCCCGTACCTGCAGAACTGCCTGCGCGAAGTGTTTAGCAATCACCCGTTGGTGGGTGAGATTCAGGGGGTTGGCCTGGTCGCGGCGTTGCAGTTTGCTGAGGACAAGGCCAGCCGCAAGCGCTTTGCCAATGAAAACGATATTGCCTGGCGGTGCCGCACGATCGGCTTTGAGGAAGGGTTGATCATTCGTTCGACACTGGGGCGGATGATCATGGCCCCAGCGTTGGTTGCCACGCGCACGGAGCTGGATGAGTTGATCGACAAGACGCGGATCGCAGTGGATCGGACGGCGCGTGAGTACGGCGTGCTGTGATCGGCTGAAGTGATGGGTTGGCAGAAGCTCCGCTTTCGCGAGCAGGCTCGCTCCCACATTTGGAATGCATTCCACTTTGGCAGCCTGGATGCCTGTTTGAAATGCGATCCCTGTGGGAGCGAGCCTGCTGGCGAAGGGGCCAGTGAGGGAGAAAATCGGCGGTAGATCGTTGCCGCCGATTACTCCGTGCGCCGCTTGGTGTTAAATAGGCGCCAGTCTTAACCTTGTCGCTTATAGCTGTGCAACGAGAACCGATATGAACACCCCTTCCAAGAAAAACACCCAAATTCAAACAGCGGTGAGCGCATGATCGAAGTCACCGAAGTTTCCATCGCCCAACTGCGTGCCGCGCTGGAATCGGGCCAGACCACCGCAGTCGAACTGGTGCAGGCATATCTCGCACGCATCGATACCTACGACGGCGCCGACACCCCCACCGCGCTGAATGCCGTGGTCGTGCGCAACCCTGAAGCGTTGAACGAAGCCCGGGCGTCCGATGCCCGCCGTGCCAAAGGTGAAACCCTCGGCCCGCTCGACGGCATTCCCTACACCGCCAAGGACAGCTATCTGGTCAAGGGCCTGACGGCGGCGTCCGGCAGCCCGGCCTTCGCCGATCTGGTGGCTTATCGTGACGCCTTCACCATCGAACGCCTGCGCGCGGCCGGGGCGATATGCCTGGGCAAAACCAATATGCCGCCGATGGCCAATGGCGGCATGCAGCGCGGCGTATACGGTCGCGCCGAAAGTCCTTACAACGCCGATTACCTCACCGCGCCGTTTGCCTCCGGCTCTTCGAACGGTGCCGGCACTGCCACTGCCGCAAGTTTCGCCGCCTTCGGTCTGGCCGAAGAAACCTGGTCGAGCGGGCGCGGCCCGGCGTCGAACAATGGTTTGTGCGCCTACACGCCGTCGCGCGGGGTGATCTCGGTGCGCGGCAACTGGCCGTTGACCCCGACCATGGACGTGGTCGTGCCTTACGCGCGCACCATGGCCGACCTGCTCGAAGTCCTCGACATCGTCGTGGCTGAAGATCCGGACACCCGTGGCGACCTCTGGCGTCTGCAACCATGGGTGCCGATCCCGAGCGTCAGCGAAGTGCGCCCCGCCGCTTACGCCGATCTGGCCGCCGACGCCAAAGCGCTGGCCGGCAAGCGCTTCGCCGTGCCGCGCATGTTCATCAATGCCGACCCTGAAGCCGGCACCAGCGAAGCCCCGGGCATCGGTGGCCCGACCGGCCAGCGCATCAACACCCGCGCCTCCGTGATCGATCTGTGGAAGCAGGCACGCCAAGCCCTCGAAGCCGCCGGTGCCGAAGTCATCGAAACCGATTTCCCGCTGGTCTCCAACTGCGAAGGCGACCGCCCTGGCGCGCCGACCGTGTTCACCCGGGGGCTGGTCTCGAAAGAGTTCCTTCACCATGAGCTGTGGGACCTGACCGCGTGGGCGTTCGACGACTTCCTGCAAGCCAACGGCGACCCGAAACTCAACCGTCTGGTCGACGTCGACGGGCCGAAAATCTTCCCGCACGACCCGGGCACCCTGCCCAACCGTGAAGGCGATCTGGCTGCCGGCATGGACGAATACGTGCGCATGGCCGAGCGCGGCATCACGCCGTGGAATGAAATCCCCACTGTGCCCGACGGCCTGCGCGGCCTCGAACAGACCCGGCGCATCGACCTCGAAGACTGGATGGATAAGCTGGGCCTCGACGCCGTGCTATTCCCTACTGTTGCCGACGTCGGCCCGGCGGACGCGGACGTCAATCCGGAGTCGGCCGACATCGCCTGGAGCAACGGCATTTGGGTGGCCAACGGCAACCTCGCGATCCGCCACCTCGGCGTACCGACCGTCACCGTGCCGATGGGCGTGATGGCCGACATCGGCATGCCTGTGGGCCTGACCTTTGCTGGCCGCGCCTACGACGACTCGAACCTGCTGCGCTTCGCGGCGGCATTTGAATCGACGGGCAGCAAACGCCAGATCCCGCCACGCACGCCGCCGCTGGCGTAACGCATTCAAACCTGTGGGAAGCAAGCCAGCTCCCACAGGTTCTGCTGCCGCCACAAAATCCTCATTCAACCCAAAACCCTGTGGGAGCGAGCCTGCTCGCGAAAGCGGTGTGTCGGCCGGCAATAATGTTGACTGATGTACCGCCTTCGCGAGCAGGCTCGCTCCCACATTTTTTTGTGTGATGCCAAGATCGGTGGGTACACCATAGACCCCTGTGAGAGCTGGCTTGCCAGCCATGGCGTCAGCGCATTCACAACCCCAATACCTGACAGCCACAGCAATTCAGCACATCCGCTCAATCCCCTGCACTGCATTCCCGCGATCATCCCGGCCACCTTCATTGCCGCTGGCCACTGACCATGATCGACTGCGTCCCCTCGCGCCTCACCCTGCTCGCGCTGTTCTGCGGTCTGACCACCACCGCCCACGCCAGCGGTTTCTTCGACGATGCCAAAAGCGAAGTGCTCAGCCGCAACTTCTACCTGAGTAACGACTACCGCTCGCCTTCAACGTCCGGCAAAAACTACAAACAGGAGTGGGCTCAAGGCTTTATCGGCACCTTCTCATCCGGTTTCACCCCCGGAACCGTCGGTTTCGGCATTGATGCGCACGCCTTCGCCGGGTTGAAACTGGACGGCGGCAAGGGACATTCCGGGACGGGGCTGCTGCCGGTCGACAGTGATGGTCGCAGCGAAAACGATTACTCCAGCGCAGGCGGTGCGCTCAAGTTGAAAGCCTCGCGCACCACCCTCGCCTTCGGTGAAATGACCGTGGAAACCCCGGTATTTGACACCTCCGACAAGCGCCTGCAACCGGAGTACGCCAGCGGTTTCCTGCTCAACAGCGCCGAGTTCGACAACATCAATCTGGTGGCCGGGCATTTCACCGCGTTCAAGAATCAGGACAGCTCATCGGGCAAAGGCGATTTCTACGGCTATGGCGCCAATACCGAGGCCGGCGGGATCAGTTTTCTCGGCGCCGACCTGTTCACCGACAGCCCGATTGGCGGCGCGTTATATGCCTCGGACCTGAGCGACACCTGGCATCAGTACTACGGCAATCTGCACTTCAAACAGTCCGGCGTGCTGCTCGACGCCAACCTCTACCACACCCGCGACACCGGCCGGGCGCTGGCCGGCGCCATCGACAACACCGCGTTCAGCCTCTCCGGCAAATACACCTTCGGCGCGCACGCGGTGATGCTCGGCTGGCAAAAGATCGATGGCGACACGCCGTTCGATTTTGTCGGCGGCGACTCGATCTACCTCGCCAACTCGATCAAATACGCCGACTTCAACGGCGCCAACGAACGCTCCTGGCAGGCGCGCTACGACCTCGACCTCGGCGCCTTGGGCATCCCTGGCCTGAACTTCATGACCCGCTACGTCAGCGGCAGCCACATCGACGGCACCCACGCGCCCAAGGGCGGCGCGTACAACCCGTTTGACGCCGACAGCGGTGACTATCAACCGCAACAAGGCGATGGCGGCAAGCATTGGGAGCGGGATATCGATTTGAAGTACGTCGTGCAGTCGGGCGCGGCGAAGGATTTGTCGGTGCGGGTCTCGCATGTTTCACATCGGGCCAATGAGGCGCAGGCCGGCGATGACATTGACCGGATTTACGTGGTGATTCAGTACCCGTTGGTTTTCTGAAACGGCTGCCCGTCAAAGTGGGTGAAGAACCCACACATTGAGTCGTTTCTGCGCCATTTGAAGAAACTCACACAATCGCGACTTTAAGAATCGTCTTATACCCCACTGAGGACGCCGCTCTTACAGTGGGGCGATGAGACTCAAAAGCTACCTGCACCAAATCAACCCGTTTTTATCCAGTCCCGAAGCAGCCCGCCGGCTACTGCGTTTGTTCGCGCTGGTACTGATGGCCGGGATTCTCAGTGCTTCGTACAACTTTTTGCGCTCGACCATCGCCAACGATATTTCCCAGCGCCGCAGCTACATGAGCAGCGCAATCGCCGAGGCGCAGACATTTTTTACCAGTCGCGAATCCCTGCTCGAGAGCCTGGGACTTTCAGCCGTATGCCAACCGCTGATGGCGACGCCGCTGACCTATTCGCCGTCGATCGAGGATCTTTCCGTTCAATTGGGCATATCCGGCGGCGCTCAGTGGTCCATCTGGCTGACACGCAGGATGCTGGATTACATGCAGCGCAATCAGCTGAATCTGGTTTACGTTTCGTCCGAAGCAAATCCTCAAGTCAATCGCCTGTATACCGCCAGCAGAAATTCGCCACGCCTGCCCCGGTCGATCCTCGATCAACTTTCCGCACTGAATGACCCACTGCCGGAGCGCGATCAGGAGTTGTGGCTGACCGACCAAGCGGCGCCCGCTTCGCAGTTGTACATCTTCATCCGCCTGGATGCTGGGGTGAAAGATTCAGGCTGGCTGGGCCTGGAAATGGATGGCGCGGAAATTTCCGCAGCCCTGAACGACCAGAGTGCCGGCACGTTCATGATGCTCAACTCGCAAGGTTCACTGCTGTTCGCCAACACCCCGGCAGACCGATTGGGCGAAGCGTTGAGCCACTTGCAGGAGAGCAACTATTTCGGCTTTGTCGGCAACGGCTGGCTTCCCGATCATCTGGTGATCCGCAAACAGTTGAAATCCACGGACTGGCAGTTGGTGTACTCGTTCGACCTGCACGATTTGCTGAAAGCGTTGTTGCCGCAATTGCTCGCCGCGGTGGCTTTCTGCCTGGTCAGCATGCTGCTGATCGGGTTGTTGACGCGCCGGGTCGAGCACCGATTCATCACACCGGCACTCAATCGCTTGCAAGCACTGATCGAGAGTGAGGCGTTCAGCCGTGACGTGATCCAAACCGCGCCCGTCGCCCTTTGCGTGCTGCGCCGCACTGACGGCCAGGTGATGCTTGAAAACACCTTGTCGGAGCGCTGGCTGGGCAACGGCCACGAGCGCGCGATGCTCTGCGAAAGCTGGATCGAGCAAGCGTTCGATCCGACGCAACCCAATCGCAGTGACTATTTCTCCACGGCTGACGGCCGCCACTTCTATTTGAGTAACGTGCCGACGCGCTACAAAGGCGAGGACGTCTTGTTCTGTGCGTTCAGCGACATCAGTGCCCGCAAGCAGGTCGAGGCAGCGCTCGAAGAGGCACGGCGATTGGCTGATGCTGCGAATGAAGCCAAAACCCTGTTCTTGGCGACCATGAGCCACGAAATCCGCACACCGCTGTACGGCGTGCTGGGAACACTGGAACTGTTGGGACGAACTCAGCTGGACACGCAACAGAAAGGCTACCTGCGGGCCATCGAAGGCTCTTCGGCAACGTTGCTGCAGTTGATCTGCGATGTCCTCGACGTGTCGAAGATCGAGGCTGGGCAACTGGCCCTCGAACTGCACGAGTTTGCCCCGACGGAATTGGTTTACGAGGCTATTCAAGGATACGCCGCGGCAGCGCAGAGCAAAGGCATTCAGCTGTACGCGTGTATGGATCCGCAAATGCCCGAGCGATTGATCGGCGATCTCACACGCATCCGGCAGATATTGAATAACCTGCTGAGCAACGCGGTCAAGTTCACGGATTCGGGGCGGGTGGTATTACGTGTCAGGCTACTCGATTGCGCTGACGCACAAGCTCAGGTGGTGTGGCAAGTGACGGACACCGGCCGTGGCATTTCCCGGGCTGACCAGACACATATTTTCGAACCGTTCTACCAGACTGAAGGCAATACCAATGTCGTCGCCGGGACCGGCCTGGGCCTGCCGATCTGTAAACGTCTGACGCAATTGATGAACGGCACACTGCGCATGGTCAGCGAAAAAGGACTGGGCAGCAGTTTTACGCTGACGTTACCGCTCGACATCGCCTCAAGCGCGTTGCCGGCAACAAAGGCTCTGTTACCGCACACGATCTACGTGGTTTCTGCGGTGCGCGAGTTGAACGAATCCATTGCGGGCTGGCTGCGCCGGTGGGGCGCGCGGGCTCAAGTGGCGCAGCCGGGAAACAATAATGCGACGCGTGGCAGCCTGTTGATCGAGTTGCACGCAGGTGATGTTGAACAACGCCTGGTGCCGAACTGGCGCGGCCCACTTATAATTGCCACCGCCAACCTGCGCAATACGCCGGCGTCGCAACCGACCTGCAGATACGTCAACGTCAGCCACCTGTATGCCCTTCACCAGGCAGTCAGCCAGGCACAAGGCTTGTGGGTCGACCCTACCCCACAGCACTCGACAACCAGCGATCTGAAAAAACTCAACCTGCACCTGTTGGTCGCTGAAGACAATGACATCAATCAGCTGATTCTTCGTGACCAACTCGAAGAACTGGGGTGCACGGTGGAGTTGGCCGGCAATGGCGAAGAGGCCTTGGCACTGTGGAAAACCGGCACCTTCGATGTTGTGCTCAGCGATGTGAACATGCCGAAACTCAATGGCTACGAGTTGGCAAAAGAATTACGCCGTCTAGGCTATTTGAAACCCGTTATCGGCGCGACGGCCAATGCCATGCGCGGCGAAGAAGCACTGTGCCTGGAGGCAGGAATGGATCACTGCCTGGTCAAGCCGTTTGCATTACGAGCGCTGTTCAATTGCTTGCTGCCCTATGCTCGGACAGCCCCGCAATACGCTCCAGTGCAGCCGACCTCAAGCCAATAACAACAGGAGCCTGGAGACACGCTGCCCTCACCGAGGCACCTGCATGCCCTTTGGAAATGATCGAACATGAAACACAACACCTCCCTGCTCGAAAATCTGTCCCGAAGTTCCATGCGTCTGAACAAGGGGCTGTTGGTGTTGTTGGGCATTGCCATTCTGTTAGTGGGCTTCAGCTATTGGGCCTTCCAGCGCTTGCTCAGAGAACAGAACGACACGGTGCGATTTCACTTTGCACGGCTGATGGAGAACGTGCAGCGTCATGAAGCGTTTTTGCGTGAGGTGGCCCAGCAAAGTGTCCAGGGGGAAATGTTCTACAAAGGAATGAATGCCCGTTACAGCGCCAGAAAGCTGCCCGCCGAAGGCCCGAATATTTACGAAGGCTATGAGTTTCCCTACTCCGTTCCCTTTGGCCTGAGTTTCAACCATCAACAACTCAAGGAAAGTGAACTGCCGAAAGTGTTCACCCTCGGGGTTCACCTCTCCAGTCTCTACAGCGCCTTTTGGTCCACCTCGCACTACCAGTCGCCGCAAATCTTCTTGTACAACGACAACGACAATTTCGACATCACCGTTCCGTCCAACGGTGTTCTGCACGCCGGCACCAAAGAAAGTGAGGAACCGCTCAACACCATCGTTGCCCGCGTGGCCCGGCACCTTAAGGTGAAAAACAACGGGGTCGCCGACGGCCGGGTGCACTGGGAAGCCTACAACGTTCCCAATGACTACCCGCGCTCGACCGAAATGCTCGCCTACATCAATATTCATCTCGATCCCCAGGAACTGAAAATCCACGGAACCAGTGCGTCGAGCGTGGTGGCTTCGCTGCTGAACATGAACCAGGTCAATGATGTTGAACGCATCATGGAGTGGTCAATTTACGACCGTTTCACGCTGATCACCCCCGACGGGCGTGCGGTGATCGGCTCAATCAATACCGATCCCACGCTCCACGAAGGGCTGAACGTCAATCGCAATGGCATGGTGTTCAAGGTCGTGGCCAAGACAGACCAGCCCTGGACTGCCATTTATACCGTGAGTTTCAAGAGCTACTTCGGCCAACTAATGTGGCCCTTGGTTGGGCTGCTGATGTTGCTGCTGGGCGGTGCGGGTATCAGCTGGATGATCAGCCGCTGGTACAGGATTCGCGTCATTCAGCCGGCCGAAAAAGCCCATCAAAGCATCACCGAAAGCGAAGCATTCAGTCGCGCAGTGATCGACACCGCGCCCACCGGGCTGTGCGTGGTGCGGCGCACCGATTTCAAAGTGCTGCTGGAAAACCAACGAGCCCAGCAGTGGCAAGGCACGGCCAAACTAGTAGCGGTCCTGGACCGGCATCACGATTTGGCGGATATCGGTGAAACGCGCCTGGACATCGAAGGCCGGCATCTACATGTCGGTTTCATTTCGACCCGTTATCAAGGGCAGGACGTCCTGCTTTGCGCGTTCAATGACATCACGCGCCACGTCCAGGACGCCCTGGCCCTGGAAAAGGCTCGGCGTACCGCCGATTCGGCAAATCAGGCGAAAACCCGGTTTCTGGCGACCATGAGCCACGAAATCCGCACCCCGCTCTACGGCGTCCTGGGCACGCTCGAATTGCTTGGCATGACCAGCTTGAGCCCTCGTCAGCAGGACTATCTGCAGACCATTCAACGCTCATCGACGACCTTGTTTCAGTTGATCAGCGATGTGCTGGACGTGTCTAAAATCGAGTCCGGACAAATGCTCATCGAGTCCATCGGCTTTTGTCCCTTGCAACTGATCGAAGACACGCTGCACACCTATGCCGCATTCGCCCAGCGCAAGGGTCTACTGCTTTATGCGTGCACCGACCAGGCCCTGCCCAACCGGTTGCAAGGTGACCCGGTGCGCATCCGTCAGATCCTCAACAATCTGGTGAGCAACGCGATCAAATTCACCGACTCAGGGCGGGTGGTCCTGCGCACGCGGGTGCTGGCCAACGACTTGAATCAAGTCTCAGTGCAATGGCAAGTCAGCGACTCCGGCATAGGCATCGCCCAGGCCCAACAAGCGCAACTGTTCACGCCGTTCTTTCAGGTACGCGACGCCTCCAGCGAGGCTGGAGCCGGTTTGGGGCTGGCGATCTGTCAACGACTCTGCGCAATGATGGATGGCGAATTGACCGTCATCAGCGAGCCGGGGCTTGGCAGCAGTTTTTCGTTGGCGTTACGGCTCAAAGTACTACCCGGCCAACTGGCCGACTGCATGGATATCACCCCAGCCCCTACCCCTGTCCACGTTCGCGCCCCGGTGCAGGAACTGGCAGAAAACGTCTGCGACTGGCTCAATCGTTTCGGACTGACGGCCCGTCAACTCGGCGATAACCCAACGGTTCAACCGTTCTCGGTGCTGGTCGACATTCTCCCAGCCGACAACGTCCAGGACTGGCAGGGTTCACGGGTTGTCTGCCGGATTAACGGGCTCAATCAGCCGGAAACGATGACAGAGACCTCGGTCGTTGATTTGTACGACATCCGCGCGATTGCCCGGACGGTCAGTCTTTTGCAAAAAGGCAAGTCGGTGGACGCGACCGAGAGAGCACGCCCTGCCCAAACGCCACTCAAGTTGCGGATTCTGGTCGCCGAAGACAACCCGATCAACCAGGCAATCATCAAAGAACAACTGGAAGCACTGGGCTGTCGCGTCTGCGTTGCAGCCAATGGCGAGCAAGCGTTGGAGCGGTGGCGCGAGCAGGCTTTCGATCTGGTGTTGACTGACGTCAACATGCCCGTGATGAACGGTTATGAACTGGCCAAGGCACTGCGGGAACTGGACTTGCGCACCCCCATTATTGGCGTCACGGCTAATGCAATGCGTGAAGAAGGCACCCGCTGCCTTGAGGTCGGGATGAATGCCTGGATAGTAAAACCATTGAGCCTCAAAACATTGCGCGAGCAATTGCTCGGATTTTGCTCGTTACCGGTTGAAGCGGCGTCAGTCACGGAGGTCTCCACTTCTGTTCAACCCGAGCCTTTTGATGACAACGTGGTGCTTTCACCGAGAATGCGCGACATCTTTTCCGTGACCATGCGCGAGGACCTGGCACGGCTCGATTCAGCCCTGGCCAACACTGACATGCCGGGTATAGGGCAAAGGCTTCACAGCATCGCAGGTGCCATGGGCGCCGTACAGGCGGGCGAGCTGGCTCATGCTTGTACTGAGTTGGAGTGCCGATTTTCATCAGGCGCAGTCACCGCGACATTGCTGGCTGATGTCCGGCAAATGGTGCAGCGCATTCAGAACCTGCTCGACAAGGTTTCCCCTTGAACGACTCACATGCAGTTACCTCATCGATACACGCGTCCACGGGTTGGTTTTCATGAAAAAGTTGAACGTAGTCATTGCTGACGATCACCCGATCGTCCTGCTCGGAGTACGCGAACTGGTCGAGCGCGATGGTCGCTTTTGCGTGGTAGGCGAAGCTGTCTGCTCACAAGGATTGATCGACCTGCTCAACCTCCATTCGGTAGACATCGTCATCACCGACTACAACATGCCCGCCGACTCGCCCTATGGCGATGGCCTGAAACTGGTCGAATATCTACAGCGACACTTCCCTGCGGTACTGGTGTTGGTACTGACCATGCTGTCCAATCAACTGATACTCACGCGTCTGCATGAGTTGGGTGTGGCTGGCGTGATTCAAAAGAGTCAATTGCATAATGATATTCAATTGGCCCTCGAAACCATTGCCCGCAAAGGCCAATACCTCAGCCAGCAACCCGCACCGCAATCTGTCATCAAGTCCAACGCCGATATCCAACAGCGTTTTTCAATGCTGTCGCCAAAGGAGTTCGAGATTCTGCGGCTGTTTGTGTCTGGAAAAAGCGTCAGTGATATCGCCCGCAGTCAAAACCGCAGTACCAAAACAGTCAGCGCGCAGAAGATATCGGCCATGCGCAAACTGGAAGTTTCAAGCGATCAGGATTTGTTGGCTTACTGTCACGCACTTAATGTTTTTAACTAGAAGACATTGCAACAGCTGCGACGATTAAGATTCGTCTGATGTCCTCGAAAGTGCTCGCTGACTATCTTGCTCATGCAATTTCATTCAGCACATTTCACTTTCATATAAATGGACATCATGATGAAAAATTTCTCCCTTGCTCTTCTTGCTTGCGCAGTATTGGGTGCTTCGTGCAACGCGCTCGCAGAAGATCCAGTAAAACTAACACAGGGTGGCAGCGGCCAAATCAGCTTTACTGGCGTAATCAACAACGATGCCTGCTCCGTCGACGGCAGCGATGCCAATCGAGTGATCGCCGTCAATATGGGCGATGTTTCGATCAAAGACATGGGCACTGCTGCTAACCCGGCTGGCGGGCGTGTCGCCGGTAACCACTTCAACCTCAACGTCAACTGCAACAAAGGCACCAAAGTCGCGATGGTCTTCGATCCGAGCAGCGGCGGCTCCGGTTTTGTTCCTGACGACAAAAAATTGCTGGCACTGACCCCTGGCAACGGCACGGCAACCAACGTCGGTATCGCGTTGCTGGACAGTAACGGCGTGCAAATCAACCTGAGCAACAGAGACAATGCTCGTATCGAAGCCGGCATGCATGGTGCTGGCGAATTCGGTGGCGACAGCACACTGAGCTTTTCTGCCGCCTACGTCACCACAGGCGCGGAAGGTAGCGCAACTGCCGGTCGTGGCGATGCCACCCTGCCCTTCATTCTCGAATACGAATAAGTCCCTGGCGCCAGCCTGAGCTCGTGCGAGGCCTCGGCCTCGCCTTTTATATTGAAACAGCGGTAACCACTATGTTGCGTCAATTCATTTTCGCCTTCCTGGCACTGCTGGTGAGTGCACAGGCATTGGGTAGTATTTCCTTGAGTGCCACGCGAGTGGTGTTTGATGGGGCTCATAAAGAAGCCAATATCACCGTGCGCAATGGCAACCAGGATGCGCTGATTCAATCCTGGATCGACCGTGAAGACACCAGTAATAAAGCGACCCCCTTCGCCGTAACACCGCCATTGGCCCGTGTATTTGCCAAAGAACAACAACTTCTTCGCATTCTTTACGAAGGCCAAGGCATGCCAACCGATAAAGAATCGGTGGTCTGGCTTAATGTCCAGGAGATTCCGCAAACGTCCAAAACTGCCAATACCTTGCAATTGGCTGTGCGCCAACGGATCAAGGTTTTTTTCCGTCCCCCTGGCCTGCCCGGCGACCCAATCCTGGCGCCGACCCAATTGCAGTGGCAAGTCACACAAGAAAACGGCAATGCCGTTCTTATTGTAAAAAACCCCGGTGCGTACCACGTATCAATGGCGGATCTGGCACTTCGGGATTCGAAAGGAAGTGAACTTGCACTGGAAACGAAGATGGTCGGACCGGGAACGGAAGCCAGGTTTTCGCTGAGCCGCTTCCCATCCGCCAGTCCCCCGGTGCGCCTGACTTTTTCCAGCATCAATGACTACGGGGCGATGAGTCATTACCAGGCGTCGCTGATCAACGGCCAAGCCGTCAACGCCGAACCGACTGAATCCAAGTAACAAGTCCTTGCGCAAGCACCTTTAAACCAGGTGCTCGCTTGCGCTCGGCCAGCGATTGAGTTGTGAGCGCCGATACAGGTTTTATTGCATGCCATTTTCCACTCTAAACAAAACCGGAAGTTGTTCAGGGAAGCCCGTGTGCAATTCATATGCTCTCAAGGCATTTGATTCGACAGCATTCAATGCGCTGGCATTGGCCATTTTCATTGGCCTGCCCACTCTCGTGCTGGGCGCGGATGAAGATTTGCAACTGGACGATTACAACACCACGTTCCTGCAAGGTGCGCAGTCCAATGTCGACCTCAAGCTGCTATTGGCAGCCGACAGCGTGCTGCCTGGCAATTATCGGGTCGATCTTTACAGCAATGAAGTGCTGGTCGGTCGGCGCGATATCGATTTCATGCGCAACCAGATCAATGGCCGGGTTGAGCCGTGCCTGACGTTTGATCTGCTCAAACAGTTGGGCATCGATTTGAATAAACTTGAGGCACAGGGCACGTTTAACCCGGACGAGCCGCAAGCCTGCTATGACTTGCCCGGAATGATTGATCAGGCCAGCGTGCGTTACGAAGCGAGTCACCTGCGCCTGGCCGTCAGCGTGCCGCAGATGTCGATGGAGAAAGGCCTTCGCGGTTATGTCGCTCCCGAGTTGTGGGACGAAGGCGTGTCGGCGGCGTTCATCAACTACCAACTCAACACCAATCGCAATGCTGGCGATTACGGCGTCAAGATTTCCAACAACCTGGGGCTGCGCAACGGTATCAACCTCGCTGGCTGGCGCCTGCGCAATGAATCCAACTTCAGCACCGGCACCGGACGCCCGAATACCTTCACCAGCAATCGCACCTACCTGCAGCATGACGTCACGGCGATCAAGGGCCAGTTCAGTGCGGGCGATATCTTTTCTGATCCTGATCTGTTCGACAGCGTGCGCTATCGTGGCCTGAAACTGGCGTCAGACGAAGGCATGCGTGCTGACAGCGAACGCGGCTATGCCCCGGTCATTCGGGGTGTAGCGCAGACGAGTGCGAAGGTGGAAATCCGCCAGAACGACTACATCCTTTACACCAGTAACGTGCCGCCGGGGCCGTTCGAGATCAGCGACATTTACCCCAGTGGCTCCAACGGCGATCTGGAAATCACCGTCATCGAAGCCGACGGTAGCCGTCACGTCACCCGCCAGGCGTTCTCCGCACTTCCGATTATGGTGCGTGAAGGTCAATTGAAGTACAGCGTCTCTGCCGGTGAATACAGCAGCCACACCGAGGGTGAGAAAAACCCGCAATTGGTCAGCGGCACACTGGCGTACGGCCTCACCAGCAATTTGACCGGCATCGCCGGTGCTCAGGTCAGCGATGGCTACAAAGCGCTGGGCTTGGGTATTGGCAAAAACACCTCATTGGGCGCGGTTTCACTGGATATGACCCACTCCACCAGCGAGGTTGGCGGCGTAACCACCGAAGGTGACAGCGTGCGTGCCCTTTATGCGAAAACGTTCACGGACACCAACACCAGCTTCACCCTGGCGGCCTACCGCTATTCAACCGAGGGTTTCCGTAACCTGACCGAACACGTACAGGCCATCAGTGATGACGGCGCGCGCAACAGCGGCAGCTCGAAAACCCGCACCGACGTGACCATCAACCAGAGCCTTGGCCGGGATCAACAGCTAGGCAACCTCTATCTGACGGCGAGCGATCAACGCTATTGGAATCGTGGCGGTTTGCGGAGCGTTTCCGCGGGCTACAGCAATAACTGGGGCGACCTGAATTACAACTTCGGCGTCACGCATACCCAAGATCAGGGCTATTACGGTTCGACCAGCAATGACACCCAAATGAGCCTGTCGATCTCGTTTCCGCTGGGTAGAAAAATTCGCGCGCCTCGCGCTTTCATGACCACTACCCGTCAAAAAAACAACAGCAGCACGCAGGCCGGTATCAACGGTTATGTCTCGGAAACCGGTGATACCTTCTACTCCCTACAAGCCGGGAATAGCTCCAGTGGCGGAAATTCAGGTTCGTTCAATCTCAACACCCGCACATCAGTGGGCGACTTGAGCCTGGGCTATAGCGAGGGCCGTGGTTATAAATCACAAAGCCTTAATGCATCAGGATCGGTTGTGGCCCATGCCGGCGGCATAAACCTTGGCCAGACGGTGGGCGAAACCTTCGCCCTGGTTGAAGTGCCGCGGGCCAAGGACGCCAAAATCAGCAGCTACAGCGGTGTGACCACCGGCCGAAATGGCTATGCGGTGATCCCCAGTGCGCAACCCTATCGGGTCAACTGGATCACCCTGGACACCCGCGACCTCGGTGCCGATCTCGAAATCGACAACGCCAGCCAACAACGCGTGCCGCGCCGCGGTGCGGTGGTCAAGGCACGTTATGCCGGCAAGACCGGCCGGCGCGTGCAATTTGAACTGTTCGACGCGCAGAAACAGCCGTTACCGTTTGGCGCAGTACTTGAGGACAGCGAAGGTAAACAACTGTCGCTCAGTGATCCGAGTGGGAAAGCGTTGGCATTGATGGAGAAAGAGCAAGGCGTGATCAATATAAAATGGGGCGAAAAACAATGCCAGGTGTCTTATGTATTACCTGTGCAGGACAAAAGCCGAAACTATGACACTTACCCGCTTTATTGTTTACCTGAGTGACAGCATAAATTATAGCGGGAGGGGCACACGAATTACCGCAAAACACTCTAATTGCAGAACACTCCTAAATCAATGATGAAAATGATGAAAAAAAACAAATACGCTGTAGCTTTAATGACATTTACGACTTGGATTATCTTAATGAAAATGTCGCCAGCCTATGGTTTTGACTTTTGTTCAGGCCCTTTCAACCCAGTGACCGTAAATTTCAACGGACCGTCCATACTAGGTGTACCTAGCGACACACCAATAGGTGAGGAAATTTATAGCGAGGAGTCCGTTATTCCTTCACTGGTTGTTTTCTCGTGTATGCGTGCCAGCTTTAATCTTTGGTTAACACCTGACAGCACAATAGGTCCGAACCCCGCTGGCGCCAATCTTTTTGTGATTGATGGGACGGGTGTTTCTTATAAAGTCCAAATTTTAGGAAGCAATATTACTAATATACCAATTCCATCGAAAGGAGCCGCTTTAAAAATCCCTCCCCCTCCATTTTTAGATGTAGATTACTACCTCGGAAGATACGGAGAACGTTTACGAATGACGCTAATCAAAACTGGCAACAAAGCGGGAACTGTCAAACTCCCAGCCGGAGTCTACGGAAAAATAGATTTTGGTAATAGCAGCACTAATACAATCCTGAAGATAAACCTTAAAAAAGAGATACCCGCCCAACTTCTTTCATGTACCACTCCCGACGTTTTGGTTTCGATGGGAGAAGACTATGGCACCAGTGAGTTTTCTGCTGACTGGGCGCAGTCCAAGCCTGTTCCATTCTCGATAAAACTTTTAAATTGTCCGCCTGGAATCAAGAAAATCACCTACAAACTTATCTCTAACACTCCTACCATTGATGCTGAAACCGGCATAGTTTCACTAAACAAAAACTCAACTGCAAAACAAGTCGGCCTGCGAATAATGACGCAGGGAGGAAGCGGCCTGCCGCTAAATGTCGTGCATACTTACACGGGTTACAACGGTACTAAAGGAGATCATGAAATCCCCCTGTCTGCAGCATATGTACATCTTCCAGGCGGCACAGTCTCACCCGGCACCGCAAATAGCGAATTGACCATGGCTATAAGTTATCTCTAGTCTGCCGGGCATGCGCTTGAATGTGTCCACTGATGTTTTTGTTCAGGCCTCTCAATCAGCGATGTGATTTACATTGAGAAGGATCTTTTCAAATGGCGGAAGGCAGCCGGAGTCGAACCTGCCCGGGAACGGATGCCGTCCCCAACCGGGTTTGAAGCCCGGCCGCGCCACCGGGCGCGATTGCCTTCCTTGAACTCATTGCGCGTTGGTGTTGGCCAGCGCGTTGTCGGGGCGGATCTGGCGGGATTCGCCGAGGCGTCGGGTCAGGCCGACGCGGTCGAAATATTCGAGGTACTGAATACAGCGTTTGCGTCCCAAGCCTAGCGCATCGCGGAAGCTTGTCACCTGGATCTGCGGATTTCCCCTGGCGAGTTTGAGCAGCACGTCGGCCATTTGGCGCAGTTGCACGTCACTCAAAAACAGATCGCGCACCACTTGATGCATCAGACCGAGCCGCGCCAGTTTGCGCAGCAGCAGACGTACGACAGCGTCGTCCTGACCGAGCATTTTCGCGATGTCACGCACCCACGGCGGGTCGAAACCGGCCTGTTCGAACAACGGTTGTAATCGCAGCCAGAGGCTTTCGTCCTCGGCATTCAGGCGCACCTGATGATCCGGCAAATGCAGCCATGGGCCGCTCGCCTGGATTGAGCCGGCCGCCAGCAATTCATCCAGCAAACTGACAAACGTTGAGCGTTCCAGCGTCAGACCACTGAAGCGCCGCAAGCGATCGCGATCTGGTCCCATCTGATCGGGTTCCAGCTCATGGAACTGCGCGAGTTGTTCCAGCAGGGTGAATTTCAGTTGCGCCCAGCGCTGCACGTTGAACAGGACCGGGCCTTGGCGGGTGTCGATCAGGCGTACATTTTCCGCTAATGCCCAGGTTGAGCGCGGGCGATTGAATTGGCGTTCCAGCCGCAACGGGTCGAGGCCACCCGCGCTGTAGTTGAGCAGTACGGGCAAGACCTGTTCGAACTCGTCGCCCGAGACCAAGGCGCGCAGTTGCTCAAGACGTTCCGGGCTACGACGTTGTCGCGCCGGGGCAAACGGGTCGAGGACCTGGCCGCCACCCAAGGTGCGTTGCGCGCTCTGGTCGCGCAGGATCAGGCGATCGCCCTTCACCGCGTGCACCGGCGCATTGATCAGCAGTTGCGCGAACATGCGCTCGCCGGGACTCAAGCGCGGACCTTCGAGCAAGGCCACCCGGGCGATGACATCCTGCGTGCCGAGATGCAGGTGCACCGGGTGAAAGTGTTCGAAGGTGCGTTCGCCGGGCAGCAGTTGAAAGTCAATGTCGACCCGTTGCGTCGGCGCGTGCAGCCAATCGCTCAGCAGCCACTGGCCGCGATGGATCTGCGCCAGTTCAAGGCGTTCACCCGTCAGGTTCAACGCCACCCGCTGACCAGCGAAGGCTTGCTCGGCGGGTTGATTCTGCGCATGCAGGCCGCGCACTCGCACGGTTTTCCCGGCTGGCCCGAGGGTGAGTTTGTCACCGACCGCGACCGCGCCCGACAACGCCGTCCCGGTGACCACAATTCCCGCACCGGCGACGCTGAACGCACGGTCGATGGCCAGACGAAAACCGCCTTCACGGCTGCGTTCATGCACTTCGCTTTGCGTCTGCAGCAACACCTCGCGCAGTGCCTCAATGCCCTGCCCGCTCAGGCTCGACACGGTCAGGATCGGCGCCTCGGCGAACGGTCCCGGGGCGAGCAGATCCAGCACTTGGCGCTGTACCTCTTCCACCCTGCCCGACTCTGCGCGGTCACATTTGGTGATCGCCACCACAGCGCGCGGGATGCCGAGCAGTTCGACAATTGCCAGATGCTCGCGGGTCTGCGGCATCACGCCGTCATCGGCGGCGACCACCAGCAACACCAAGTCGATGCCTTGCGCGCCGGCGAGCATGTTGTGGGTGAATTTCTCGTGGCCGGGCACGTCGATAAACCCGGTCAACCCCGCGCCCGGTTCCAGTTCAGCGTAGAGATAACCGAGGTCGATGGTCATGCCGCGCTCGCGTTCCTGCGGGCGGCGGTCGCCGGTTTGCCCGGTCAGCGCTTGCAACAGCGAGGTCTTGCCATGGTCGATGTGCCCCGCCGTGCCGACGATCACGGGTCGACCTGCAACTGCGGCAATTGCGCGAGCCACGCCGGTTCATCGTCGAGCTGACGCAGATCCAGCCACAGCGCGTCGTCGTCGATACGCCCGAGCACCGGGATCGGCAAGGCACGCAACGCCGCTTCCAGATTCAACAGGCACCGCCCGCGCAAACGCTTCGACACTTGCGGGCGGCAACACAACGCCGCACTCGGCAAACGCGCCACCGGTTGGCTGCCGCTGCCGATCATGCCCAGGGCCTCGACTGCACTGACCTGCCAGATCTCGCCCAACCGTTCAGCCATCAAGGGCTGCAAGCGCAAAGCCTGGGCGAAGATGTCCGCTTGCGGGCGGGTCAACAGCCGCAGGCTCGGCAGACGTTCAGCGAGGCGATCGGGATCGCGATACAAACCCAGCACCGCTTCCAGCGCCGCCAAGGTCAACTTGTCCACCCGCAGCGCGCGTTTCAACGGGTTCTTCTTGATCTTCGCGATCAGCTCTTTGCGCCCGACGATCAACCCGGCCTGCGGGCCGCCGAGCAGTTTGTCGCCGCTGAACGTGATGATGTCCGCGCCATCCAACAGCGCCTGACGCACCGTCGGTTCGGCCGGCAAACCCCAGCGCGTCAAATCCAAAAGGCTGCCACTGCCCAGATCTTCCAGCAGCGGCAATCCATGTCGATGGGCCAACTCTGCCAGTTCAGCGGTCGGCACCCGAGCGGTAAAGCCTTCGATGCTGTAGTTGCTTGCGTGCACACGCATGATCAAACCGCTGCGCGGGTTGAGCGCCGCTTCATAGTCGCGGGCATGGGTGCGATTGGTCGTGCCGACTTCGTGCAGGCGTACGCCGGCGCGGGCCATGATGTCGGGGATGCGAAAGGCGCCGCCGATTTCGATCAGCTCGCCACGGGAAATGATGCCTTCCTTGCGCGCGCCGAGACTGTTGAGCGCCAGTAGCACGGCAGCGGCATTGTTGTTGACCACGGTGACGGCTTCGGCGCCGGTCAGTTCGCGGATCAGGCCTTCGATCAGGTCATCGCGATCACCGCGTTTGCCGCTGGCCAGATCGAATTCCAGATTGAGCGGATAACGCGCGGCCATTTGCACGGCGTCGATGGCTTCGTCCGGCAACAAGGCGCGGCCGAGGTTGGTGTGCAGCACCGTGCCGGTCAGGTTGAACACCCGGCGCACGTGGCTGCGCTGTTGCTGAGCCAGGCGTTCACTGACGCGGCCCGCGAGTACTTCCGGGCTGATTTCGACGGCTGACAATTGCCCGTTCAACACACCGGGGCGCAACTCATCGAGCAACTGACGCAAGCCCGTCAGCAGCGACTCACGCCCGTGACGCTCAAGCAAAGGTCCACACGCCGGGTGACGCAACACACCATCAATGGAAGGTAACCGCAGGGACATCAGCCACTCCTGGAAACAGATCACTGGGCCACGCAGTGAAAAACAAGAGTGTAGACCTTGATGTCATTCGTCTCCCGGAGCCAGCAACAGATTCGGCGCCAGACGTTGATAACCGTCCTGGGCCAGACGCATATCGAGCAGCAAACTGCTGAGATCCGCTGACAACGCCTCGGCATCGGCATCGTTCTCCAGATACACCAGTTTCAGATAACTGTTACAGCCCGGACAGACTTCCGCCCTTAACGGCGCCTGATTGGCGGCATGGCGATCGTCCTCAAGGCTCAGATAATCCAGACCCTTGCTCGACTCGCAATACACACACTTGACCCGCACCACATGCCATTCGCAGGCACACAGCGAACACACCAGATAGCGCAAACCGTTGTGCTTGCCGCGATGGCGAATCACACCCGCCATCGCCGGTGAACCGCAGGCCGGGCATTGGCTGAGGCTGTCGCCGGGTTTCAGTTGCAGATTCGCCGCGCTGAGCAGCCAGTGACTCCACGCCACTTGCAGCGCCGCGCCAAGAAAAGGCACCAACTGCGCCGGCACCATCGAATATTGACCGCTGACCAACGCCACGGCCCATGCACGTAACTGACCGGGACTGGCGACCCGCAACGTTGTCACCGCCTCAATGACGGCGGGCTGTTCATCAGGTTCATAACGCTGCAACAAAGCGTCGAGATAAGCCTGCCAACCCTCTTCGCGGACCAACGTGTCAGCCGCAAAGGGCGGTAAACCATGCTGCTGACAGGCCTCGATCCGTTGCTGATCAAACGGCGCCGTCAGCGGCGGATCGTCAAACACCTGCTGCTGCACCCGACACAGCCCGGCAATCAGCCGCAGGTATTCAGCCAGCGCATGCCCCTCGGCCAGTTGCTCAAGGCGAGCGGCGCGCAGCGCAAACAGGTTGTGCGGTGGCAGATGCAGAAACGGCGGCGAACTGGCCGCCGCTTCGATTTCCCCGGGTTCAAGAATGGTTGGCAAACGTCAGCCCTTTTTGGTGATCGGTCGCTCCGGCACGTCCGGATGACGTTCATCGCGAGTCACCTCGCGATACCAGAGTTCATGGTGTTTCCTCGCCCAGGCGCGGCTTACCCAGCCGTGCATCATCGCGTCCACCGAACCCTTGATCCACAGCCCGGCGTAGATGTGAATGATGATGCTCAGCACCAGAATGAACCCGGCCAGCGCATGCAACAGCATTGCCCAGCGAATCACGGTGATGCCGAAATACGCACTGAACCAGGCGCGCCAGATCACCAGCCCGGTGAACAGCAAACCGAGCATGCACAGGAGTAAAGTCCAGAACAGCAGCTTTTGCCCGGCGTTGTATTTGCCTACCGGCGGTACGCTTTCCTCGTCGTTGACCATCACCCGATTGATCCGCCGCAGCCACCGCCGGTCATTGGCGATGAAGAAATTGCTGCGCCAGAAGCTGAACACCAAACCAAGGAACAACACGAACATGGCGATGCCCATGTACGGATGCAGAATCCGCGTCCACGGCCCCCCGCCGAACAGGTGGGTCAACCAGAACAGCGACGGATGAAACAACGCCAGCCCGGACAGCCCGGCCATGAAAAACAGGATCGCCACCAGCCAGTGATTGGTGCGTTGGTTGGCGGTGTAACGCAGGATCGTCTTGTTGCTCATGGCCGGTCCTCCCCGCGTGGATCGAAGGTATGCACCGCCGGATCGACGACATGCACCGAGGTGTCGGGCGGCGTCGGATGTTCGTCCTCTTCCACCCGATTCGGCCCGATGCGCACGTAATGGAAGAACCCGGCCAGCACCGCCGCGCCCATGGCCAGCAGGCCCAAGGGTTTGCTGATGCCTTTCCACAGGCCCACCAACGGACTGATCGCCGGATCTTGCGGCAGGTTGGCGTAGATGGTTGGTGTGTCAGCGTGATGCAACACGTACATCACGTGCGTGCCGCCGACACCGGCCGGGTCATACAGGCCGGCGTTTTCGAAACCACGGCTTTTCAGGTCGACGATGCGTTCGGCGGCGTGTTCCTTCATGTCTTCCTTGGTGCCGAACACAATGGCGCCGGTCGGGCAGGTTTTCACGCAGGCCGGTTCCAGCCCTACTGCGACCCGATCCGAGCACAAGGTGCACTTGTAGGCCTTGTGATCTTTTTGCGAAATGCGCGGAATGTTGAACGGGCAACCGGTGATGCAATAACCGCAACCGATGCAGTGATCCTGATCGAAATCGACGATGCCATTGGCATGCTTGATGATCGCCCCGGGGCTCGGGCACGCTGCCAGGCAACCGGGTTCGGCGCAGTGCATGCAGCCGTCCTTGCGGATCAGCCACTCAAGGTTGCCGGCGTCGGTTTCGTGTTCGGTGAAGCGCATCAACGTCCAGGTTTCCGCGCTCAGGTCTTGCGGGTTGTCGTAGGTGCCGTGGTTGTGACCGACCTCGTCGCGCAGCTCGTTCCATTCCGAACAGGCGACCTGGCAGGCTTTGCAGCCGATGCATTTGGTGGTGTCGATCAGCTTGGCCACCGCCTCCTGATTCCTCACCGACGGCGGCACGGTCGTGGTGGCCGAGCGGGCAATAATGTCTTGGCTGGCCATTTAGATTTTCTCCACGTTGACCAGGAATGACTTGGATTCCGGGGTCTGTGTATTGCCATCGCCGAGGAACGGCACCAGGGTATTGGTCAGGTAACCGTGACGCGTCAGGCCGGTGAACCCCCAGTGCAGCGGGATGCCGATCTGATGCACAACCTGGCCGTTGACCTGCAGCGGCCGGATCCTTTTCGTCACCACCGCCACCGCTTCGATAAAGCCACGCTTGCAACTGACCCGTACGCGATCACCGGCAGCGATGCCCTTCTCTTTCGCCAGCACTTCGCCGATCTCCACGAATTGCTCAGGTTGGGCGATTGCGTTCAACTTGCAATGCTTGCTCCAGAAGTGGAAATGCTCGGTGAGCCGGTAACTGGTGCCGGCGTACGGAAAGTCCTTGGCCTCGCCGAGGGTGTCCCAGACCGAATCGAAGATTCGCGCCGCCGGGTTGCTGGTGGCTTTCTTGTTTTGCGGGTGCAACGGGTTGATGCCGATCGGCGTTTCGAACGGCTCGTAGTGCTCGGGAAATGGCCCCTCGTTCATCTTGTCGACGGCGAAGAACCGTGCCACGCCTTCGGGGTTCATGATGAACGGGTTCATTCCGGCTTCTGGCGGCACATCGGCTTTGTAGTCCGGCACGTCGGTGCCGCCCCAGGCCTTGCCGTTCCACCACACCAAGCGCTTTTTCGGGTCCCACGGTTTGCCGGAGACGTCCGCCGAAGCACGGTTGTAGAGAATCCGCCGGTTGGCCGGCCACGCCCACGCCCAGCCCAGATGCTGATGCATGCCGTACGGATCGGCGTTGTCGCGGCGGGCCATCTGGTTGCCGGCCTCGGTCCAGCTGCCGGCAAAAATCCAGCATCCGGACGCGGTGCTGCCGTCATCCTTGAGCAAGCCAAACCCGGCCAGTTGCGAGCCGGCCTTGACCGCGACGCCGCTGGCATCGGTGAAATCAGCCACGGCACTGCCGTTGATTTCCTTGGCCAGCTCTTCTGGTGAAGGCTCGTCGGGGATCTTGTACGGCCACGTCAGTTTCAGCAGCGGATCAGGAAACTTGCCGCCCTCGGCCTGATAACGCTTGCGCAGGCGCAGGAACAATTCGCTCATGATGCGAATGTCGGTCTGCGCTTCGCCCGGGCCATCGGCGCCTTTCCAGTGCCATTGCAGCCAGCGACTGCTGTTGACCAGCGAGCCGTCCTCTTCGGCAAAACAGGTGGTGGGCAGGCGAATGACTTCGGTCTGGATCTCGGCGCTTTTCACGTCGTTGTACGGCCCGACGTTGTGCCAGAACTCCGAGGTTTCCGTGGCCAGCGGGTCCATCACCACCAACCATTTCAATTTCGCCAATGCGCCCATCACGCGGTTCTTGTCCGGCAGCGCCGCGATCGGGTTGAAGCCCTGGCAGAAGTAGCCGTTGACCTTGCCCTGGCTCATCAGGTCGAACATCTTCAAAACGTCGTAGTTGGGGATGTCGAGTTTCGGCAAATGGTCGTAGCACCAATTGTTCTCGACGGTGGCGTTGGCGCCGTACCACGACTTCATCAGGCTGACGTGGAATTTGCTGTAGTTCTGCCAATAGGACAACTGCCCCGGCCGCAGCGGAACTTGCGTGCGTTTGTGGATGAAGGCGTTGTAATCCTGCTCGGCGTCGGTGCCCAGCGTCAGGTAGCCCGGCAGCGCATTGGAGAGCAAGCCAAGGTCGGTCAGGCCCTGAATGTTCGAGTGACCGCGCAAGGCGTTGACCCCGCCGCCGGGCATGCCGACGTTGCCCAGCAGCAATTGCACCATCGCCGCGCTGCGGATGATCTGCGCGCCGATCGAGTGCTGCGTCCAGCCGAGGGCGTAGAGAATCGTCATGGTCTTGCCCGGTGTCGAGCAGGTGGCGATCTCTTCCCAGATTTTCTGCATGGCATCGACCGGCATGCCGCAGATCTGGCTGGCGAGATCGATGGTGTAGCGGCTGTAATGCTGCTTCATCAATTGATAGACGCAGCGTGGATCTTGCAAGGTCGGGTCGACTCTGACGAAACCGTCCTCGCCCATCTCGTAACCCCAGCCGGATTTGTCGGTGTAGCTGCGTTTCTCCGCGTCGTAGCCGCTGAAGATCCCGTCTTCGAAGCCGTAACCGGCCCTGACGATAAACGACATGTCGGTGTAATTGCGCACGTACTCGTGCTGGATCTTGTCCTCGGTCAGCAGGTAATTGATCAAACCGCCCATGAAGGCGATGTCGGTGCCGGTGCGGATCGGCGCGTAATAGTCGGCCACCGAAGCGGTCCGGGTAAACCGCGGATCGACGACGATCAGCCGCGCGGCGTTGTGCGCCTTGGCCTCGGTCACCCATTTGAAGCCGCACGGATGCGCTTCTGCGGCGTTGCCACCCATCACCAGGATCAGATTCGCGTTGGCGATATCGGTCCAGGTATTGGTCATGGCACCACGGCCGTACGTCGGGGCAAGACTTGCCACCGTCGGGCCGTGTCAGACACGCGCCTGGTTATCGAACCCCAGCATGCCGAGACTGCGAATCACCTTCTGGGTGATGTAACCGGCTTCGTTGGACGCCGCCGATGCCGCGAGGAACCCGGTGCTCAGCCAGCGATTCACCGTTTGCCCATTGGCATTTTTCTCGATGAAGTTGGCGTCGCGGTCGGCTTTCATCAGGTCGACGATGCGGTCGAGCGCTTCGTCCCAACTGATTCGCGTCCATTCGCTGCTGCCCGGTTTGCGCGTTTGCGGGTAGAGCAAACGACCGGGGCTGTGAATGAAGTCGAGAAGGCCTGCGCCTTTCGGGCAGAGGGTGCCGCGGTTGACCGGGTGGTCGGCGTCGCCCTCGATGTGAATGATGCTTTGCGCGACGTTCTTCGCGGCATCGCCCTGGCTGTACATGATCAAGCCGCACCCGACCGAGCAATACGGGCAGGTGTTGCGGGTTTCATGGGTGTGGGCAAGCTTGAAGTGGCGCACCTGCTCGGCGAAGGCTGGCGTCGGGGCCATGCCCAACGCGCCCAGGCTAGAGCCTGCAAGGCCGATACCGGCGACCTTGAAGAACTGACGACGGCTGAGATCCATCGTGCACTCCTGATCAGGTGGAACCCGGTACTGCTGCCGGGTTTTATCTGGACAATCACGGTTGCGGCAAACGTCTGCCGACTTTTTCACTGTAGACAATGACCACACGCGCTGTGTGAAAACCGACCGTCGGCCGTTTGTCGGGCAATACACCAATCTGTGTAGGAGCTGCCGAAGGCTGCGATCTTTTGATCTTGCTCTTTAAAAACAAAATCAAAAGATCGCAGCCTTCGGCAGCTCCTGCAGGGGTTGTAGGTTTATCATGCCCGGCAGGACCATTCCCGCCTTCACGAGACCGCGCATGACTTTCGATTTTGATCAGGTATTCGACCGCCACAACACCGGCAGCACCAAGTGGAGCCGCTATTCGGCCGACGTTTTGCCGATGTGGGTCGCTGATATGGATTTCGCTGCACCGCCGGTGGTCATCGAGGCGTTGCAGCAACGCTTGCTGCACCCGCTGGTGGGCTACAGCGTGGCGCAGGACAACTTGCGCGAAGCCATCGTCGCCGACCTCTGGAACAAGTACGCCTGGAGGGTCAAACCGCAGGAGCTGATCTTCCTGCCGGGCGTCGAATCAGGCTTCAACATGGCTTTGAAAGCGCTGGTGCAGCCGCAGCAGAACGTTGTGGTGCAAGTGCCCAACTACCCGCCACTGCGCCATGCACCGGGGCACTGGGGTTTGAACAAGGTTGAACTGGAATTCGTCGCCCAGGCTGACGGCACTTACCTGACACCGTTGGACGTGCTGCGTGATTCGCTGAACGGCGGTGGCGCGCTGTTGCTGAGCAACCCGCACAATCCGATCGGCAAGGTGTTCGGCCGTGACGAGCTGCAAGCCGTGGCCGACATCTGTGCGGCGCAGGACGCGTGGATCATCTCCGACGAAATCCACGCCGAGCTGTGCTTCGACGGTCGCGTACATATTCCGACGGCGTCCCTGAGCGCGGAGATCGCCGAGCGCACCATCACCCTGATGTCGGCGAGCAAGGCCTACAACATCGCCGGCCTGAAGACCTCGTTCATGATCATCCAGAACACCGCCCTGCGCGAACGCGTCAATCACGCCCGTTGCGGCATGGTCGACAGCGTCAACCCGCTGGGCATGGAAGCCACCCGCGTGGCTTACAGCGAGGGTGGCCCGTGGTTGGCCGAGTTGAAAACCTATCTGCAAGGCAACCGCGACTGGCTGGTTGAAGCCGTGCGCCGCCGCTTGCCGGGCGTGACCATCAATGTGCCGCAGGGCACCTATCTGGCGTGGCTGGATTGCTCGGCGCTGGACCTGGACAACCCGCAGCAGTTCTTCCTTGAGCAGGCCAAAGTGGGGCTGAGCGCCGGTCTGGACTTCGGCGATCAACACCAGCAGTTCGTCCGTTTGAACTTCGGCTGCCCGCGCTCGCTGCTCGAAGAAGGCATCGCCCGCATGGAGCGCGCCCTGACTAACCGCAATACCTGATAACACCACCTCCCCCTGTAGGAGCTGCCGCAGGCTGCGATCTTTTGACTTTGGTTTTTTAAAACAAGATCAAAAGATCGCAGCCTGCGGCAGCTCCTACAGGGGTTTGTGTTTGCAACTGGTGTGCAGCGCAAATCCGATCGAACTCACGGCAAACGCACCGGGTCAACCACCCATACCTGCCATGAGACCTCGGAGACCCGCGATGACCGACTATCCAAAACCACCCTTCCCCGCACAAGCCCAAGCCGTTCCCGGTTCGCAACGCAAGATGGAGCCCTATCCTGACTGCGGCGAGCAAAGCTATGTCGGCTCGGGACGGCTGGCCGGCAAGATCGCTCTGATTACCGGCGCCGACAGCGGCATCGGCCGCGCCGTGGCCATTGCCTTCGCCCGTGAGGGCGCCGACGTGGCGGTGGCGTATTTGAATGAACACGAAGACGCCAAGGAAACCGCACGCTGGGTCGAACAGGCCGGACGTCAGTGCCTGCTGTTGCCGGGCGATATCGCGCAAAAGGCCCATTGCCAGGCCTTGGTCGACAAGACCGTCGAACGTTTTGGCCGCATCGATGTGCTGGTCAACAACGCTGCGTTCCAGATGACCCACGAAAACTTCGAAGACATCCCCGACGACGAATGGGTGATGACCTTCGACGTCAACATCACCGCGATCTTCCGGTTGTGCCAGGCCGCGATCAAACACATGCGTGCCGGCTCGTCGATTATCAACACCAGCTCGATCAACTCGGACATGCCCAAACCGACCCTGCTTGCCTACGCCACCACCAAAGGCGCAATCGCCAATTTCACCGGCGGCTTGGCGCAGATGCTCGGGCCCAAGGAAATCCGCGTGAATTGCGTGGCCCCCGGGCCGATCTGGACGCCGCTGATCGTCTCGACCATGCCCGATGAAGAAGTGCAGAACTTCGGCGGCAACACTCCGCTCGGCCGCCCCGGCCAACCGGTGGAAGTGGCGCCGATCTATGTGCTGCTGGCCTCGGACGAAGCCAGTTACATCACCGGCCAGCGCTATGGCGTGACCGGTGGCAAACCGATGCTGTAATTGATTCTGAAGCAAGACCATCAACGTAGGAGCTGCCGCAGGCTGCGATCTTTTGATGCTGTTTTTATTCAAGCTCAAAAGATCGTCCGATCACGGCCCGAGCCTTCGGCAGCTCCTACACTCTCTATTCAACACGGTGCGATTGCCGTCACATCGAACATTTGAGGGCGGCAGATCATGAGCTTTATCGTGTGGGTCGCCGTACTCGGCGCAGTCCTGCTGACCCTGGCACTGACCTCGTCATACCTGCGCTGGATGCCGGTGACCACCTCGGCGGTTTGTCTGCTGCTGGGGATCGGCATTGGCCCCAGCGGCCTTGATCTGCTGAAGCTACCCCTGGAAGACGCCTCGCTGTGGATGGAGCACCTGACGGAAGTCGCGGTGCTGTTTTCCCTGTTTGTCTGCGGCCTCAAGCTGCGCCTGCCGCTGCGCGACAAACGTTGGCGAATCGCCTTTGGCCTCGCCGGCCCGGTGATGGTGCTGACCATCGCCGGGGTTTGCCTGCTGCTGCATTTTGGTTTGCGCTTGCCGTGGGGGCCGTCGTTGTTGATCGGCGCGATGCTGGCGCCGACCGACCCGGTGCTGGCCGCGCTGGTGCAGGTCAACGATGCGCGGGATGTCGACAGCGTGCGTTTCGGCCTGTCGGGTGAAGCCGGGCTCAATGACGGGGTGGCCTTTCCGTTTGTGATTCTCGGCTTGTTATTGATTCACGGTGATGGCTCTGCCGCCGAGTGGCAGGGCTGGGTCTTGCGCAGTTTATTGTGGGCAGTGCCCGCAGGCCTGCTCACCGGTTACTGGATGGGCCGTGGTATCGGCCGCGTGACCCTGTCGCTGCGTATCTACAATGACGACAGCACGCTCAGCCCGAACGACTATCTGGCGTTGTCGTTGATTGCCCTGGCGTATGTCGTTGCCGAGGCGATTGGCGGCTATGGTTTTCTGTCGGTATTCGCTGCCGGGCTGGGCCTGCGTCAGGTTGAAGTCAAATCCACCGGTGCCGGGCAACCGCCCGCCGAGCATCTGGTGCAACCAGTGGTTGGCCATCAGAACGTCGAACCGCAGCAGGCGGTGCATGGCGACACCGAACGGCTGGAAAGCAGCCAGGTCGCCGCCGGGATCATGATGGGCGACATGCTGTCGTTCGGCAGCCTGGTCGAACGCGCCATGGAAGTGTTTCTGGTCACCCTGCTCGGCGTGGTGCTGATAGCGCACTGGGACTGGCGGGCGTTACTGGTGGGCGGCGTGCTGTTCTGCCTGATCCGCCCGGCCTGCGTCGCGCTGATGCCCTGGGGCGCACTGTTGGAGGGACGGCAACGGCTGTTGATCGGCTGGTTCGGCATTCGCGGGATCGGTAGCTTGTTCTATCTGTTTTATGCCTTGAACCACGGGTTGACCGACTCGGTGGCCAGCCTGTGTACCGACCTGACCTTGTCGGTGGTGGCGCTGAGCATCTTGCTCCACGGCATCAGTACGCAACCGATCCTCGCTCGTTACGAACAACGAAAAAAACGGAAAACCTGATTCTTCTCGTCAGACTTCAGCGGGCTATCGATCGAATTTTTTTCTGTAAAAAAATGGATCCCCGCTTAATGGCCGGCAGTCACAAGCATAACCCCTCGCCATATATACCCGGCGGGGCCCGGCAGGTTCGGTTCCCCTGCGGCACAAAGCCTATGAAACGGAATCCTTGAAGAAAAAGGTCACGGTCATGAAAGAATGCTCGACTCCTGCGCAAATCAAGGCTTGCAGAGCACTGGCTCTGGAACGCAATCGTCAATTGTTCGATAACGCCCACACCCTCAACCGCGCAGCCAATGCGCTGCTCGACGTGGCGGATATGGACATTGAACAGTTTGAGCACTATCGCGCACTGCGCAAGAAAGCCGATTCGATGTTTGAAGACGCCATCGACCATTTGTGCGTCTTGAACGAAGACTTCCCGCCGATCCCGATGTCCTCGCAGAACTCGGTGGCGTTGCGTCGAGAGCTTGAGACCGTGGAATGAGCCAGAACAGCCCCTCACCCTAGCCCTCTCCCAAGGGAGAGGGAACTGACCGAGGTGGATGGTTGAGGTGCGCTGACGTGAGATACCGAGTCGAACTTGGATTTTGAACAGTACAAAAATCTGCTCCCTTCCCCCTCGCCCCACTTGGGGAGAGGGTTGGGGTGAGGGGGATCGATCTAAAGTGCACCACAACAATCCAGACGAATAAAAAAGCCCGGCTACATAAGCCGGGCTTTTCTATACCTGTCAATCATCCCCCCGGATTGGTCACCTGAATAAACACCGCATAACTCCCCAGCACCACCCAAAACGTCGCAAAGATCCACGGCGTACGCACTGAAAACAGCAGCGACTTTCGATAACCCTTGTGGCTCGACTCCATCTCGCTGAACAACGGCGATTCGTCATACGCCAGGCCCATCAGCGGCTCGCTGTGCAGCAAGTGGCTCTGCTTGAAGTGCCAGTGATCGATGATGTCGTACGCTGCGCGAATCCCCGGCCAGGCGTTCAGCGAACTGAGCAGCCCGAGCAGTGCCAGAAACGGCGGCACCACCAGCGTAAACAACTTGCCCCACTCCGGGTTGAGGTTGGCCATGCACGAGGCGAAGGCAATCACCAGGAACGACTGCGCCGCCAGATAGGCGTCGGTACGGTTGGCGAGGATGCTGGTTTCGTACTGGATCTCCCGGCGATAGAAATCCAGACGTTCCTTGGGTGAGCCGAACATCTTGGCGTCGTGTTCGGTCAGGCTTTCTTCAGCGGTGAGCTCAGTCAGTATGCGAGGCAAAGATGCACGCTCCGGGGTTGGGAAAGCCTTTAGAAGACCCCGTTGGCGCGCAAGTTCAGACGGATTGACCGATGTCTTGTTTCATCGACTGGGCAATGATCGCCACCAGATTCATTTGCGTGAAAGGCTTCGGCAACCGTGGCAGTTGCGCGGCAAAACCTTCCAGACGCTCGGCATAACCGGTGGCCAGGATGATCGGCAGATCCGGTTTGAGCACACGCACGGCATGGGCCAGTTGTGCGCCGCTCATCTTCGGCATGGCCATGTCGGTGATCATCAGGTCGATGACCTCGCCCTGATCGAACAGCGCCAGCGCCTGCGCACCGGACGTCGCACTGACCACCCGATGGCCGAGGTCTTCGAGTAGCAGGCTGGTGCTGGTCAACACCAGCGAATCGTCATCCACTACCAGCACGCTGAGTCTCGGCACCACCACCGGCTCGGCGGGCGAATAGAGCGGCTTGCTGGCCACGCCTGCGACGGCTACCGGAATCCACAACTCCGCCGTGGTGCCCTGGGCCTTTTCACTCTTGAGGACGAAACGGCCACCGAGTTGCTCCATAAATCCATGGACCATCGACAAGCCCAGCCCGGTGCCCTTGCCCAAACCTTTGGTGGTGAAAAACGGATCTCTGGCCGAGGCCAGTGTGTGCTCATCCATACCCTCGCCGTTATCGACGACGCTGAGGCAGACGTAACGCCCGACCGGCAGCTCCGTTTGCCCCAGCTCAAGCACCACTTGCGGTTCAGCGCTGATGCTGACCGTACCGCCGTCGGGCATGGCATCGCGGGCATTGGTCACCAGATTGAGCAAGGTCAGCTCCAACTGATTGGTGTCCGCCAGCACCAACTCGAGATCGTCGGGAAACCGCGTTTCGATACGAATGCCCGGCCCGAGGGAGCTGCGCAGCAACCCGGTGATGCCCTGGACCAATTGCGCGATATCCACCGATTCGGTCTTCAGTTCCTGACGACGGGCAAAGGCCAGCATGCGCTGGGTCAGCGACACGCCGCGCAAAGCGCCTTGAGTGGCGTTCTCCAGCAGGCGGCTGATTTTCGCATCGTCGCCCACACGCTTTTGCACGATCTCGAGGTTACCGAGAATCACCGTCAGCAGATTATTGAAGTCATGAGCGACGCCGCCGCTGAGCTGACCGATGGCCTGCATCTTCTGCGCCTGGAACAGCGCTTCACGGGTTTTCTCCAGCGCCTGCTGCGCCTGATGGGCTTCGGTAATGTCGCGGGTGATCTTGGCAAAACCGAGCAAAGTGCCGGTATCGCCACGAATCGCATCGACCACCACATGCGCGAGAAACCGCGTGCCGTCCTTGCGCATGCGCCAGCTCTTGTTCTCGAAGCGGCCTTCGCGAGTGGCGATTTCCAGCGCCCGTTGCGGCTCGCCGAGTTCGCGGTCTTCGGGGGTATAGAAGATCGAAAAGTGCTGACCGATGATTTCTTCCGGCAGATAGCCCTTGATCCGCTGCGCGCCCTGATTCCAGTTGCTGACCCGGCCTTCGGGGCTGAGCATGTAGATGGCGTAGTCGGTGACGCCCTGCACCAGCAGGCGGAACTGCTGCTCGCTTTGCTTGAGGGTTTCCTCGGCCATTTTGCGGTCGGTCAGGTCGCGAGTGATCTTGGCGTAGCCGAGCAACTTGCCATTGGGATCAATGATCGGATCGATCACCACGTGCGACCAGAAATTGGTGCCGTCCTTGCGCACCCGCCAGCCCTCGCCTTCGAAACGTCCTTCACGGATCGCCGTATCAAGCGCCCGTTGCGGCAGGCCGGCGGCGCGATCTTCAGCGGTATAGAAGCGAGAGAAATGTTCGCCGAGGATTTCCGCTTCTTCGTAGCCCTTGAAGCGTTTGGCACCGGAGTTCCAACTGGTGATGATGCCGTCGGGATCGATCATGTAGATCGCATAGTCGACCACCGCATCGATCAATAGACGAAAACGCATCTCTTCGATCGCTGCGGTCTTGTTCTTTTCGCTCATCACACTCACCAGCCATTGTCATGCGCAGAAGTATGCGGCAATCCGGCGAATTGGGAAGCGGTGGTCTCATGATTGATCGCCCACCAGCGCGGCAGCAGCTGTTTGATCCGGCTCTCGGCAAAGCGATCGTCAATCAGCATCACCACACCGCGATCTTCGCGGGTGCGGATGACTCGCCCGGCAGCTTGCACCACTTTCTGCACGCCGGGGTAGAGGTAGGTGTAGTCGTAACCGGCGCCGAAAATGGCCGCCATACGGTGTTTGAGTTGCTCGTTGACCGGATTGAATTGCGCCAGCCCCAGCGTGGCAATGAACGCGCCGATCAGCCGCGCACCGGGTAAATCGATGCCTTCGCCGAACGCACCGCCCAATACGGCGAAGCCGACGCCTTGGCTATGCGTGGTGAACTGATCAAGAAAGGCCTGCCGCGCCCCTTCGAGCATCCCCCGCGATTGCTGCCAGAGGGTGATGTGCGGGTAACGCTCAGCCAGTAACGAGGCCACTTGTTGCAGGTAATCAAAGCTGCTGAAAAACGCCAGATAGTTGCCTGGACGTTCGCTGAACTGCCGCGCGATCAATTCGACGATCGGCTCCAGCGAAGCCTGACGATGGTTGAAGCGTGTCGAGATACGGCTGACGATCTGCACCTGCAACTGCTCGGCGCAAAACGGCGACTCGACGTCGATCCACACGGTGTCGGCGGGCGTGCCAAGTAAATCAGCGTAATAGTGGCGCGGGCTGAGGGTCGCGGAAAACAGCACGCTGCTGCGCGCCGCTTTCAAGCGCGGGCCAATGAACGCGGCCGGCACCACATTGCGCAGGCACAATTGCGACAGCGGCTTTTTGCGGTCGAGGTCACGCTTGCTGATGTCGAACAGGTAATGCTCGTCGTACAGCTCCGCCACCCGGGCGAATTGCAGCAGGTCGAAATAGAAGTTCTGCAAGGCGCTGTCGAGACCCTGCGGATGGTCATTGAGGTAATCGCCAATGGCCGCGCAACACAACGAGATCGCGTGCAGGAGTTTTTCCGGGGCCTTGTCGTAAGCCTGATACGCCGCCAATTGCGGCGCATGCAGCGCATTCCATTCTCGGTTGATCCGTTGCAGGGCATTTTTCAGCGGCGCGGGCGCGGTTTTGCGCACGCTGCTCAGGGTGAATTGATCAAGACTGGCGCTGTACATCTGCCGGCCGCGCTCGACGAGGTTATGCGCTTCGTCCGCCAGCACCGCGACTTTCCACTGATTGAGCTGGGCGAGACCGAACAGCAACGCGCTGAAGTCGAAGTAATAGTTGTAGTCGGCGATCACCACGTCCACCCAACGGGCCATCTCCTGACTCAGGTAATACGGGCACACCGCATGCTGTGCGGCGACCTCGCGCATGGCGGCTTGATCGAGCAGGCGGATTCGACTGGCCGCTTCCCGCGCAGCCGGCAGGCGGTCATAAAAGCCCTGAGCCAACGGGCAGGATTCGCCGTGACAGGCTTTGTCCGGGTGTTCGCAGGCCTTGTCCCGGGCGACCATTTCCAGCACGCGCAAGGGCAAGGCTGGCGACTGATCGAACAACACCTGACTGGCATCCAGCGCCAATTTGCGCCCCGGTGTCTTCGCCGTAAGAAAAAACACCTTGTCCAGTTGCTGCGGCGCCAGGGCTTTGAGCATCGGGAACAATGTGCCGAGGGTTTTACCGATGCCGGTCGGTGCCTGGGCCATGAGGCAACGGCCGGTGCTGACAGCCTTGAACACCGACTCAGCCAGATGCCGCTGACCGGGACGAAAATCGGCATGGGGAAACGCCAGTTGTTGCGCGGCCAGATTGCGCGCCTCGCGATGGGCCATTTCCTGTTCGGCCCATTGCAGGAACAGCGTGCATTGCTGTTCGAAAAAGGCCTTGAGGCTGTCGGCGCTGAAGGCCTCGACCAGGCAGGTTTCCTTCTCGCTGACGATATCGAAATACACCAGCGCCAGATTGATCTGCTCAAGTCCGAGTTTGCGGCACATCAACCAGCCGTAGATCTTCGCCTGCGCCCAGTGCAACTGGCGGTGATTGGCCGGTTGTTTGCTCAGGTCGCCACGGTAGGTTTTGACTTCTTCCAGGCAGGTTTGCGCCGGGTCGTAGCCGTCCGCCCTGCCCTTGACCTGCAATTGCCGGAACTCGCCTTCCAGCGCCACTTCACTTTGATATTTCTCGCTGCGCCGCGAGGCCACGGTGCGGTGGCCGGCGATGCCTTCGAGTGCCGTGGGTGATGGGGTGAAGCGCAGGTCGAGGTCACCGGTCTTGGCGGTAAACTCGCACAGTGCGCGCACGACAATGCTGTAGCTCAAGCGCTCTGCTCCGCCCATTGCACGTAACACACCGCCACCGGCATCTGGTGTTGGTGGCAGAACTCCAGCCAGCGCAACTGGTTGTCCTGCAGGCGATCGCCGGGGCCTTTCACTTCAATCATTCGGTAGGTTTTGTGCTGCGGCCAGAACTGGATCAGGTCGGGCATGCCGGCGCGGTTGGCCTTGATGTCGAGCAGCAAGCGGTTGAACCAGTGCTTGAGATGTTCGGCGGGCAGACACGCCAAGGCCTGCTCCAGCAGTGGTTCACTCACCGCGCCCCAGAACACGAACGGCGACTGGATGCCCCATTTGTCGACAAAGCGCTGGCGAATGGTCGCGGCATAGCGGCCGTCGTCGAGCTCGCTCAGGCAGGCCTGAAACAGCTCGGTGCGGCGTTGCTGGAAGTCTTCGTTAAGCAGGTCCACCGGGCCACGCTGGAACGGGTGAAAGAACGCCCCGGGCAAAGGCGCGAAGATCGCCGGCCAGCACAACAAGCCGAACAGCGAATTGATCAGGCTGTTTTCCACGTAATGCACCGGGCCGTCATCATCGTGCAGATGCGCTTGCACGTAATACTCCACGGACAACGCGGGATCGCTGCGCGGCAATTGCAGGTCCAGCCGTTCGACCGGTCTGGCCGTTGTGCGCTTGAGTGGCGGGCCACCAAGTTTGCGCCGCAGCCTTGGCAGAATCCGTTGCAGGCCCTGCTGCTCGGCAGCGCTTTCCGGCGCCTGTTCCGCCAGCGTCGCGAGTTCCAGCGCCAGTGGGTATTCGCCGCTGCGCTTCAGAACACGGATCATGCGCAAGCGCGCCCCGGGATAGGCGCAGTCGCGGTAAATGCTCAGGGCCAGGGCAAACTCGCTGATGCGCTCGCAATACTGGCCGATCTGGAACAACACCTTGCCCCGCCGGCGTTGCAGCCACGGGTTGTCGAAGTGCAAGGCGCTGACCTGCGCGACGATGGTGTCCAGCGGCTCGCCGGCCTCGAAACGCAATTGGCAGTTATGCAGGAACAGGCACGCGTCGACGTCTTCGCGACTGCGCAGGCCCCGCGAGTCCGCGCAGAATTCGACTTTTTCATAGGTGAAGATGCCAAGGTCGGCGAGGACGAATTCCGACCAGTCCTGATACAGGTTGCCGAAGAACATCAGCCGCAAGCGGTCGCACAGGTCCATGATGGTCAGGCTGAACAAACGATCATCGAGCAGCGGCGCCCAGTCGCGCAGGCTGCGAGTGTCTGCAAACTGCTCGGCGAGTACCGGCAGCCAATCGTCCTTACGCCCCTTGGGCTGCTCGATAAAAGCTGCAAACGCTTGCAGGATCTCGGCCTTGAGCAACACGTCGAACACCTCGGCGAGGGCCAGCGGCGCGTGTTCGTCGATCCAGCCACGCTCCAGCAAGGGCTGCGCGGCCTCGGCGATGTCACCGATTTCATCGTAATTGAGTTTGCCGGCACGAAAATGCACACCCTTGCGCATGACCATCCGCACCAGCAAACCCTGCGACGCACGCGGCAAGGCCTTGAATTCGCGGATGAACGCGTGCTCCGTTTCGCCCATCACATCGGCATAGCGAAGCTCAAGCCAATCAAGCACTTGCCGGAAGTTGTTGAGGTAATAGAACGGGTCGTCGAGGGGATTGGCAGTCACGGGAATTCTGGGCCATGGCGAACGAATACTGGTTATGCGTACAGATAACAGCTGTGCCCCGCTGGGTGCAAACGGAAAATGATCAATGGCATTTTTTCGCCGGGCTATCGAACTTTTCCCCCGGGGATGGCACCAACCGCGTTAGAGGGCCGACAATGCTCGGCATCACATCGAATGAGGATTTAGAGGTGGGTATGAAAATCAAAGCACTGGGCATCCCTTTCGCCATCGCCGCCGCGCTGGCACTCGCCGGTTGCTCGACCCCGACGGTGGTCACCCTGCAGAACGGCACCCAGTATCTGACCAAGGACATGCCAAAGACCAAAACCAACGATGGCTTCTATGAGTTCGAAGATATTTCCGGGGCCAAGGTGAAGGTCCGCGCCGATGAAGTGGCGACCGTTCGCGAAGAAGACTGACACCCTGTGCACTGTGTAGGCGCTGCCGAAGGCTGCGATCTCTTGAAAATCAACGTCAAAAGATCGCAGCCTTCGGCAGCTCCTACACAGGAGTTTCGTGCTATTCGAAAGCAGGCATACCCGGCAGGCTGCCGTCGCAAGGCATGTACTTACCACCCCGCTTGACCACTTCACCCTGCACGCGTCGGCAGCGTTCCAGATCCTGCTGCGCCATGCGATCAATGCTCAGATTGCCGGTGGTTTGCGGCTGCTTGCCGTCCCCCAGGCGAATGGTCACGAACGGTTGTTCGGGCTGAATCTGAAAGCGGCTTTTCTCTTCGACCGGTTCCACCGTCTCGCTTTTCGGCGGGCTCGGCAGTTGATCGGTGGTGACGCCGTAACGGCTCAGAATCGAACTTTGAGGCAGATCGGCACAAGCATTGGCCGAACACAGCGCCAGTGCGACAAACCCGACATACCCCTTGAAACCTTTCACGTTTGAATCTCCTGTACTCAATGGCGGCTAGCTATAGAACGTGTGTGCACGTGCTGGCTTTAGGCCGCATTTCCTGTTCGTGCAGGGCTTTGAGTCAGGGACTGGCTTATGAGTCACTTTCAATACTTATTGTGGCGAGGGAGCTTGCTCCCGCTGGGGCGCGCAGCGGCCCTAAAGATTTTGTGAGCGCTGCGCACTCAAGCGGGAGCAAGCTCCCTCGCCACAGGTGGGTGTGATCAGGCGATCACAACGCCGTCAGCACTCAGGCTATTAAGCGCTACCCCCACCAACGTCACCGAATCGTTGCCAAACGTCAGCACCGTATCCTGCCCGACAGAGGCGGCATGGGCACGGAAGTCCTCCGCCGGCAAAACACCCTGCACGCCAAGAAACACCAGTTTGTCATTGGCGGTATAGCCGACCACCCGATCCTGCCCGAACGCGCCGTTGAACAGAAACGTATCCGCCCCGCCCCCCGACTCCATCAGGTCATTGCCGGTGCCGCCGACGAACACGTCATTGCCCGCGCCGCCAATCAGGTGATCGTTGCCGTCCAGGCCGAACAACCAGTCGCCACCGGCATGCGCCTTCAACGTATCGGCGCCGCCAGTGCCTTTGACACTGGATTCATACGCGGTGACGTTGTTGCCGACCTTCAAACCGCTGGCCGTGACGCTGTGGGTCACGTCGTCCTTGAACAGGCCCCAGAGAAAGCCCGGCTCCTTGGTGATGATGCTGCCGATGTCGCGGGTGATGCTGATCCCGCCGTTGGCGTCGCGCACGTACAAATTGCCGGCACCGTCATTGGCGAAGTCGAAGTTCTTCACCGCGCTTTGCAGATCGAGGGTGTTGCTGCCCTGCCCGCCAAGGATGACGTTGTAGCCACCACTGTCGCGGAACGTATCGTTGCCAGCGCGACCTTCCAGATAATCGTTGCCGCTGCCGCCCTGGATCAGGTCATTGGCGTCGCTGCCGATGATGAACGTGCTGCCCTTATGGGTTTCGGCGTTGCGGTTGAGATCCTGCACCCAAGTGTTGGCCCGCGCCGGATCCGAGAGGTTGGCGACGATGATTGTCGAATCGCGGCTGGTCAGGTCGTAGAATTTTGACTCGATCACGCGGTTCATGCCGTCGCCATACGCGGTCGGCAAGTGCGAAATCCAGGTGGGGATGTTGAGGATCGAGTACGGCAGCAGATTCCACGCGGTCGAGGCGTAGTGATCGTTGAAGCTGACGATGTTGTCGGTGGCCGAGGCCTTGGGCGCATCGTGCACGCCAACCGAGGCACCGGTGAAGGTCGAGCCGTCGAGGGCGCGGAACACCGGGTCGTTTTCGTAGCCGACGTTGAGCACTTTGTCGGTGCTGCTTTGCGTTGGCGAGGCGTAGGCGATGTAGTTGGAATCGGCAAAGAAACCGCCCCACTTGCCGCCGCTCAAGTCGGCCATGCTGTTGACCGCCAGGCCACCGAGGCTGTGGCCGCTGACCAGCACGTCCTTGCCGCTGAGGCCGTTGGCCTGGGCAAACGCCACCACATCATTGAGCAGATTGCCGAACGCTTCGCCGACGTAGTTTTTCGCGTAATCCTTGGGACCGAAGGCGGCGAGCAGGTCGTTGATCACGTCGCCGATGGAGTCGATGATCAGGTTTTCCCGTGGACCGCTGGTGCCGCGAAAGGCAATGCCGATTTCCGTGAGATGGCCTTGGGCGTCGTACTTGCCGAGAATTTCCACTTGGGCGGTGGTGTAACCGGCCTTCTCGCCGAAGAAGGTTCCGCGAGCATCAGTTTTGCCGTCGTAGCCCAGTTGCGAGGCGGTGATCGGCGTCCAGCCGGCCTTTTTCACAGCGTCGAGGGCGAGTTTTTCCGAGTCGGGGTTCCACGGCACGCCGGGGATCACCCCTTGTGAATCCGTACCGCCGAGCAGCGCCGTGACCAGCGTGGCGGGCAGGCCGAGGCCGAAACCGTTGTGCTGATAACCGGCGGCAAAGCCGTTATCGAGGTTGTGATAGGAATACAGCGTGATCGCCATGGCATCGCTGAACAACGCCTTGGAATCGGCTGTGCCGAAGTTCTTGTAGTCATACACACCCATTGCTATTGCCTCTCTCTTGTTGGAATTGTCAGAGATAGCTCACAGCCAAGGCGCCCTACGGGGACGCCCCGGAGCATTTCAGTACAACACTTCTGTAACGCGACATTTGTAGGAGCTGCCGAAGGCTGCGATCTTTTGACTTTGCTCTCAAAAGCAATATCAAAAGATCGCAGCCTCGTTTCACTCGACAGCTCCTACAGGATTACTGTTTAGGCGAACACGAACGCCGAGTCCGACAGGTTAGCCACTCCCACCCCGATCAGGGTCACGGCATAGTCGCCAATCTTCAGCACGGTATCGTTGCCGGTCTGCGACGCGTGCTGCTTGTAGTCGTAGCCCTGCCCCGCGCCTTCGACGCCCATGAACACCAGTTTGTCGTTGCCCTGATAACCGTTGATGGCATCGAAACCGAACGCCCCGCTGAACAGGAAGGTGTTGTTGCCACCCACTGCGCTCATCAGGTCATTACCGGCGCCACCGACGAAGGTCACATGGCCCTTGTCGCTGATCAGCTTGTCGTCGCCACCGAGACCGAACAGCCAGTCACCGTCAGCCGTGGCATGCAGCGCATTACCGTAGCCATCGCCGCTGAGCGAGTGGTTGTACTGGGTCAGTTCGTTGCCATTGGTCAAGCCTTTGGCCGTGACGCCCCAAGTGATTTCCTTGCTGCCCCACCACGCACCCGACTCCTTGCTCACCAGCGCGCCGATGTCGCGGGTCATGCTGATGCCGCCGTAGGCGTCGCGCACGTACAGCGTGCCGTCACCGTCGTTGGCGAAGCTGAAGTTCTGCAGCGGTTTCTGCAGTTCGAAGGTGTTGTGCCCCTGGCCACCGAGCAGGATGTTGTAGCCACCGTCATCACGGAAACGGTCATCACCGCCCAGGCCTTCAAGGAAGTCGTTACCCGCGCCGCCCTTGAGCCAGTCGTTGCTCTGGGTGCCGATGATGAAAGTGCTACCGGTGTGAGGCTCGCCGCTGCGGCCGAGATCCTCGACCCAGGTTTTGCCCCGGGACGCTTCTTCGAGATTGGAGACGATGATCGTCGAGTCTTTATGCGTCAGTGGGTAGAACTTCGAATCGATGACCCGATTCAAGCCATCGGCATAGCCCAGCGAGCTGTGGGCCGACCAGTTCAGCGGATTGATGATGCTGAACGGCACCAGGTTCTGCGCGGTGGACGCGTAGTTGTCGTTGAAGTTGACGATGTTGTCGGTGGTCGAATCGTGCGGCTTGTCGTGCTTGCCCATCGACGCACTGCTGAACGTGGTGCCGTCGAGCACACGGAACACCGGGTCGTTTTCGAAGCCGATGTTCAGCACGTTATTGCCGGTGCTGCTCTGGGTTGGCGAGGCGAAGGTAATGTAGTTGGCGTCCTTGAAGAAACCGCCCCAGTTGCTCGCGCTCAACTCGGCCACGCTGTTGACGCCGAGCCCGCCGAGGCTGTGGCCGCTGAGCAGCACGTCCTTGGCGGCGATGCCGTTGGCAATGGCGAATGCGGCGACAGCCTTGAGCAGGTTGTCGAAGGCATTTTTCGCGTAGTTGCTCGCGTAATCGGACGGCCCGACAGCGGCCAGCAGGTTGTTTTTCAGGTCGCCGAAGGTATCGCTGTAACCCAGCCCGCCGGTGCCACGAAAGGCGACGCCGATGCCGATCAGCTTGCCGGCGGCGTCGTATTTGCCGAGCACTTCGGCTTCGGCGCTGGTGAAACCGTCCTTCTCGCCGAAGAACGTGCCTTGCGGCCCGACCTTGCCCTGATAACCCAGCGCCGTCGCCGTGAGCGGCGTCCAAGCGGTGGCCGGCAGAGGCTTGCCGGTCGGCGTGTAGGCATACAGCGTCAGTGCGATGGCGTCGCTGTACAACGCTTTGCCATCGGTATTTTTATAATCGAAAAGGCCCATGTTGTGCTCTCTCTTCCATCCAATGTCTGGCAGCTCTGTGCAGAGCTGCCAGCACGCCTTGGCACTGTCAGTGCCTTTTAGAACTGCCAGTCCAGTGTCAGACCCACGCCGTGGTCTTTCTCGTTGTTACCGATCAGGCCGTTGTAATCCAGGTTCACCCGCACATCGCGATTGAGCGCCAGACCCGCACGCACACCGACCACCGCAGCGTCGCGATCCATCGACACGCTCTGCACGGTGAACGCGCTGTTGCCGTTGGCAAAGGCCAGATGGCTGTCGGCATCAACGTTGCTCAGGTTGTGCTGCCAGCCGAGGCTCGCGCCCAGTTCCAGCTGATGCTGATCCGACAGAGCGAAGCTGCGTTTGGCGCGCACGCCGAGGGTCGACAGCACCACATCGCGGTTGTCCTCACCGCCCTTCAATGCCGCAGCGTCACCCTTCTCGGTGAAGCTTTCGGTATTGAGGTGCACGTAGGACAGATTGGCGAACGGCTCCAGGTTCATCGGTTGCAGGCCCAGATCGTAAGCGGCCTCAGTGAACACTTGAGTGGTTGCGGCATCGTGCTTGGTCTTTTGTTTACCGCTGACGTCCCCGAACTGCAGGTCACGTTTGACGTCGACACGGTGCCAGCTATAGGCGCCACCGACGGTCAGACGCAGCGCGTCGATCTGATGCCCCAGGTACGCACCCAAGTGGTAGCTGTCGATCGACGCCGACGAATGCGTGCCGCTGCCCATGCTCAACGAGCTGTCGCTATAACCGGTAACGAAACCCAGACGGGTATCTTCAGCGATCAGGCCGTCAACACCGGCCAGCAGGCCACCGATGGAGCTGTTGGAGTCGGCGTTGTCATGCCCGCCATCGCTCTTGCCCCACGAACCCAAGACCTTGACCCAGGCGTTGCTGCGGTCATCGGTCGGTGCGCCAGCGTTGAAAAGGTCACGCTCACGCAGACGCTCGCCCACGGCTTCGCGCAGGTAACGGCTATCGTTGATCAGCATGGTGCCAATGGCCGGATGGATTTCGCCGGACAGTTGCTGGAACGCTTGCTGCGCCGACGCCGCATTCGGCGAGAGCAACAGGGTTTCGAACAGCGCATTGCCGGCGCCCAGCCGTTCAGCCGCCGCACCGACCGCACGTTGGTTCGGTGTCAGACCGACGCTGGCGAACGAGGCGTCGTTACGCCCGACCGCCAACTGGATGCCATCCGCCGAGTACGCCAGCGTGCCGCCGAGGAATGCGTAGTCCGGCAACACCTGACCGAAGCGCCCTTCGATGCCACCCGCCGCTTGCAGGATGTTGTAGCGCGTGCCGAGCAGGCTTTGCACTTGATTGGTGGTCAGCAGTGTCGGGCTGTTTTCCAGCGACATGCTCACCGTGGCGCCTTCGATAACCGCTTTGCCAGTGGCGATGATCTGATCGCTGCTGGTCGGCGACAGCTCTACGGCGTAGGTCGAACCCGGTGCAAAGGTCACGTCACCGGCCACGTTCAGGGTACCGATGGAGTTACCCGGCGCCACCGTACCGCCGCTGTTCACCGACAGCGCACCGATGCGGCCGTTGCCGCCGAGGATACCGCCGTCATTCACCGTCACCACCGATTGCAGCGAACCGTTGATGGCCAGGCGACCCTGATTGACCAGGGTCGGGCCGCTGTAAGTGTTGTTGCCGGTGAGCACCAGCGTGCCGAGGCCTTGCTTGGTCAAACCGCCGTGACCGGAGATATCGTTGCGCCAAGTGTCGAGGCCGCACGTGATGTCGGTGCACACGCGTTCGGTCGGTTTGCCCTGATCGATGATCGCGCCGATGCCCGGCAGGTCCGCGACAAACTGGCCGGAGCCATACGCGCCGTCGATGCGGAACTCGGCCGGGATGTCCTGCTCGGTGACGAACATCGACGGGCCGTCGATGCCCTTGCGCAGGTTGATCATGCCCCAGCCGTACAAGGCGTCGATGCCCGGTGCGCCGAGGTCGGTGGCGGTGGTGCGCAAGACCGTGGCGACCTGATCACCGCTCATGTACGGGAAGCGCTCCATCAGCACCGCCATGGAACCGGCCACGTGTGGCGCGGCCATCGAAGTGCCGTTGTAATTTTTGTAGCCGGTGGTCAGGTTGTCGGCGTTGGTGCCTTCGATGATCGCGCTGAAGATTTTGGTGCCCGGCGCCGAGACGCAGAAACTCGCGGTGTAGCCGCAGCGCGAAGAGAACGTACTCATGATGTACGGGTTAGCGCTGGCCAGGTCCGGGTTCTTCTGCAACGCGGCGACGGTGATCCAGTTCGGCGCGATGTCCGGGACGAAATAGCCGAGGCCGGCGATGGCGTCCGGATTGTTGAGGTTGTAGTCGTTGCCAGCGGCGAAGATCGTCACGATGCCGCTACGTGCGGCGGCAATCGCGCCGTCGTAGGCGCCGCCGGGTTTGCTGCCGAGCAGTGTGCGGATTTCATTGAACTGCAACTGCGCGTCATTGACGGTGAAATGCGGGTACGCCGGATCGCGGCCGCCGAGGTCGAAACGGTCGGTGATGCCGATGCCCCAGCTGTTGTTGATGATCCGCGCGCCGCTGGCGATCAGTGCGTCCCAACCGGCCTTGTACACCGCGCCGTCGTTGCCACGAACGATGCCGTCTTCCGGGCCTGGGTCACCGTTGTCGGCGCTGATGATCTGCGCCCCGAACGCCACGCCGTGCATTGGCCCACCGTCACGACTGCCGGCGGCAATACCGCCGACGTGGGTGCCGTGGGCGCCGAGTTTGCCGTCGGAGCCGACCGAGGGCGAACCGTCATAGCGGAACGCATCGCCGGCTTTCACCGGGATGTACGGGTCGGTGTATTCGCGGATCCCGCTGGTGACCAGGGTGACGACTTTATTGCTGCCGGAAAACTCCGGGTGCGCGGCGTAGACCGGCTGGTCGAAGATCCCCAGCTTTACGCCTTTGCCGGTATAGCCGGCGGCATAAGCGTGATCGGCACCGATCGCGCCCAGGCCCCAATCGGCTTGAAACTCGGCACTGCGCCAACTCGACGGATCGCCCGTGCGACCGTTCTCCACGTAAGGCGCAGCATGGGCTGTGCCAATGGCACAGAGCACGGCGAGCGTGAGGGTTTTCAGGGCAAAGCGGCCACCCGTTTGCGCGGGGGTATTGTTGTTATTCATCCAGCGACCTTCCTTAGTGATGTTGCGAAAAATCCGTTTGTCTCGATATGCCGCCGTGCACATCTGTGGCGAGGGAGCTTGCTCCCGCTCGGCTGCACAGCAGTCGTAAACCGGCTAACGCGGGCTGCCTGAAGAAATGCTGGGGGGTCGCTTCGCGCCCCAGCGGGAGCAAGCTCCCTCGCCACAGGTATTGCGTCAGGCGCAGTATTCAGAACTGCCAGTTCAGGCTCAGGCCAACGCCATGAAGCTTTTCGCGACTGGCCAGTTGTCCGTTGTAATCAAGGTTGATCCGCACATCGCGGCTCAGCGCGAGGCTGGCCTGTACGCCGACCAGCGCGGCATCACGCACCAGCGCTGAACTCTCCACCGCGTACGGCGCGCCACCGCTGGCAAAGCGCAGATGCTGCTCGGAATCGATGTCGCTGAGGCTGTGCTGCCAGCCAAGGTGACCGCTGACGTCGAGTGATTGCTGGGGCGACAGATTGAAAGTCTTGATCGCCCGCACACCGAGGGTGCTCAGCACCGCGTCGCGTTGATCGCCGGAGCTTTTCAACGCCGCAGCGTCGCCCTTCTCGGTCAAACCTTCAGTGTCCAGATGCACGTAGGCCAGGTTGGCAAACGGCTCCAGCGCCAGCGGTTGCAGGTGCAGGCGATAAGCCGCCTCGCCGAACACTTGTGTGGTTGCCGCGTCGACCTTGGCTTTCTGTTTGCCACTGACGTTGCCGTATTGCAGATCGCGCTTTACATCGGCGCGATGCCAGCTGTAGGCCGCGCCTGTGCTCAAGCGCCAGGCACCGATTTCATGACCGGCGTATGCGCCCAAGTGATAGCTGTCGACCTTGGCCGAAGAATGCGTGCCCGAACCCATGCTCAGCGAACTGTCGCTGTAACCGCTGACCAGACCGATGCGTGTCTGCTCGTCCAGCGCGCCATCGACACCGGTCAGCAGCCCGCCAATCGAAGTGTTGTAGCCCGCCGTGTCGTGGCGCGAATCGGTGGTGCCCCACGCGCCGAGCGCCTTGACCCAGCCATTGCTTTGCGCCGCATTGCTGTCGTGCAGACGCTCGCCCACCGCGTCACGCAACTGGCGGCTGTCGTTGATCAGCATTGAACTCAACGCCGGGTAGATCTCGCCGCTCAACTGCTGGAACGCCTGTTGCGCAGAAGTCGCATCAGGTGAGCGCAACAGGCTTTCGTACACCGAGTTGCCCGCGCCCAAACCTTCGACGGCAGCGGCCACCGAGCGCTGATTCGGCGTTTGCCCAACGCTGGCGAAGCTGGTCGCGTTACGTTCGATGTCGAGCTGAATGCCATTGGCGGCGTAGTCGAGGCTGCCGCCGATAAACAGGTAATTCGGCAGCACCGCACCGAACTGACCCTGAATGCCGCCGGCCGCTTGCAGGATGTCGTACTGGCGACCGAGCAGGCTTTGCGCCTCGGTGGTGCTGAGCAACGTCGGGCTGTTTTCCAGCGACAGGCTGACCGTGGCGCCGCTGATAGTGGCGGTACCGCCGGCAACGATGCGGTCGCTGCTGGTCGGCGACAGTTCAACAGCGTAAGTCGAGCCCGGCGCGAACGTCACATCGCCGGCCACGTTCAAGGTGCCGATGGAGTTGCCCGGCGCCACGCGAGCGCCGCTGTTGGCGGTCAACGCGCCAATCCGTCCGGAGCCGCCGAGGCTGCCGCTATCGTTCACCGTCACGGCAGACGTCAGCGAGCCGTTGACCGTGAGCAAGCCACCATTGACCGTGGTTGCACCGCGATAGGTGTTGTCGCCGGTGAGGATCAACTGCCCGCCGCCGGATTTGATCAGGCTGCCTTGATAAATCCTGCTCGCCGCTGCCGCATCACGGGCAGTGCCGACCGCGTAATCGGTCTGATCCTGTTGACTGGCGCCCGCCGCAACGCCGTTCTGCCAGCCCTTGTCTTGCAGGGTTTGCTGCCAGGCTGTGTGCTCGGCGAGGTCTTCGCTTTGGCGTTGAATCAGCGCCTTGTCGGAGATGTCATTGCTCCAGACATCGCGCTGCCCTGCCGCCAGACTGACGTCGAACGCCCCAAGCAATTGCCCCGGCCCACGCATCGCCCGGTTCAGATTGGCCACGCCCCAGCCGATCCGCTCGGTCGGCGCATCGGTGACCGAGCCATCCAGTTGCGTCGCGGTGGTCAGCAGCACTTCGAGGGCCTGCTGATTGTTCATGTACGGGTAGCGTTCCATCACCAGCGCCAGCGCGCCGGTCGCATGCGGCGCCGACATCGAGGTGCCGGACTTGATCGCGTAACCGCCACCGGGAATGGTGCTGTCGATCTTCGCCCCCGGCGTGGTGATGCACCAGTATTTGGCGAGGCCGCACTGGTTGTACTTTTGCTGATTGCTTTGATCGAGGCCCGATACGGCCAGCCAGTGGCCTTCCAGATCCGGCTGAAAGTACGGCAGCGCCGAACGCACGCTGGCATTCGGATAGCCGCTGTTGCCGGCGCTGAATACGTTGATCACGCCGCGCCGGGACACATCCGCTGCCGCGTCGAGCCAGGTGCCTTTGTTCCAGTGCTGAGCGTACGCGGCGTGCAGGTCGGCCAGTGTGCGATAGCTGACATCCGGCGGCTGGCTGCCCCAGCTGTTGTTGATCGCGCGCACGCCGGCATCGGCGAGGGCGTCGTATACCGCTTTGAAATAGCGCGGATCGGGGTTGGGACCAAACAGGAAGCTGTCGTTCTTGTTGGTGTTGCCGACGTAGATCTGCGCGTTGTACGCCACGCCGTGCATGCCAGTCCCGTCGCGCGAGGCGCCCATGGTGCCGACGACGTGAGTGCCGTGAGAGTCGTTGTTGGGGTTGAGGGTGCCATTGACGTTGAACAGTGAACCGTCGATGTAGCTGCCGCTGGCGAGTACCGGGTGATAGCGGTCAGTGGCGAATTCCGCGTGGGCGGCATCGAAGCCGGAGTCGAGTGCGCCGATTTTCACGCCTTGGCCGGTGATGCCGGCGGCATAGGCTTGCTCGGCCTGCATCCGGCTCAGCCCCCAGTCGCGGAGGAATTCGGCGCTGCGCCAACTGGCGGGATCGCCGGGTTGGCCGCTTTCGAGGTATTGGGCGTGAGCCTGGGTTGCAGATATCACAAGCAGCAGGGTGCCGACCGAAATCGGCTTGATGCGTACGTCCATGTTCACCACTCACTTTTCTTATGTTTTTAGAGTTGCCTTACCAAGGGAACGCTGTTCCCTGTGGCGAGGGGATTTATCCCCGTTCGGCTGCGAAGCAGTCGCAAATCCATGCGGCGCAGTTTTCCTGGACGTCTGCCGGGGGGCCGCTTCGCGCCCCAACGGGGATAAATCCCCTCGCCACAGGTCCACGCAAAACCATCAATTGGCGTGGTGACTGGCCCCTTGAATGAAGGCCTCATCCACCCGCGCCAGATCCTGCTCGTTCAAGGTCCCGGCGTAGTAATGCAATTTGGTCCAGGCCATCAGATAGTCGTACCGCGCCTGCGCCAGATCGCGGCGGGTGGTGAACAGTTGCTGCTCGGCGTTCAACGCGTCGAGGTTGGTCCGCTCACCACCGAGAATGCTCTGCCTGGTCGACACCACCAGCGCTTCCGCCGAACTCAGCGCTTTCTGATAAGCGCGCAGTTTGCTCACCCCGGACAGGCAAGCACTGAACTGCCGGCGCAGCTCGATCAGCGTTTCGCGCGTTTTGCCATCCAGTTCATATTCGGCCTGCTCCATGGTGCGACTGGCCTGACGCGTCGAAGCCGACACCCCACCACCGGCATACAACGGCACGCTGACTTCAAAACCGATGGTGTTGGTTTCGTAGCGCTGGTTGTAAGTGTTGCCGCTTTCCGACTCGTTTTGACGCATCGAGGCGTAGGCGCTGACTTTCGGCAGATGCCCGGCACGATTGCGCTCCACTTCGTAACGCGCGACTTCCACGGCCTGGCGCTGCGAGGCCAGGTTGGGGTTGTTGCTGATCGCCATTTCATGCCAGGTGTCGTAATTGGCAGGCATCAGCGCGAAGGTCTGAAAGTTCTGATCAAGTGGCGCCAGATCACCAATATCCACCGCTGGCGTGCCCACCAGTGCGCCCAGTTCGCGCAGCGCGGCATCCTGCTCGTTACGTGCCTCGATCTCCTCGGCGGTTGCCAGTTCATAGCGCGACTCGGCCTCAAGAATATCGGTGCGCGTGCCCTCGCCCTGTTTGAACATGTGTTCGTTCTGCTGGAACTGCTGCTCGTACGCCTTCTTCTTCGCCTGAGCGATGTCGATCTGATCCTGCGCGAATAAGGCCTTGGTGTAGTTGTCCAGCACGCGCACCAGCAATTCCTGGCTCTTGCCACGGAAGTTTTCGTCGGCAAACAGCGACTGCGCGACACCTTTGCGATACGCGGCATAAGCCTCGTAGTCGAGCAGCGGTTGCTGCAGGGTCAGGGCCGAGCCGTAACTGCTGTAGTTACGGTCGTCGGTACGGTTACGCGCACGTTCATCGAGGGAAGTGGCCTTCGACGAGTTACGGCCCTTGTTGTAGGTGTAGCCAAGGCGCGGCAGCAGACCGGCGCGGCCAATCGCACGGTTTTCCAGACCCGCATCACGTTCCTTGATCGCTCCGAGGAACACCGGGTCGTTGCGCAGCGCCTGTTCGTAGATCTCGAACGGCCCCATGGCCGCTACTGCTGAGTGACTCGCGAGCAGCATCAATGCCGCTCCGAGCATGGAAAGCTTATTCATACAGCCGAACATCCTTATTCCTCGGTCAACGCGGAGCCGGCCCGGTCAAGCAGCGGTTTGAACAGATAGTTGAGCAGTGAACGCTCGCCCGTACGCACGAACATTTCTGCCGGCATGCCAGGCTTGATCACCAGACCGTTGAGTTTCTCCATGGCCTGATCGCTGACGCTGCTGCGCAGGACGTAGTACGGCACGCCGGTTTTCTCATCGACCATCTGGTCGGCGGAAATCAGGCTGACTTCCCCGGGTACACGCGGGGTTTTGCTCTGGTTGAACGCGGTAAACAGGATGTCCACCGGCAAATGCGCGCCGACTTTGTCGATCAGGTTGATCGGCAGGTGCCCTTCCACTTCCAGCGTGGTGCCCTGCGGAACGATCTCCAGCAACGTTTCACCCTGACGCACCACCGCGCCTTCGGTGTGCACGCCGAGGTTGACTGCCACGCCGTCGGCGGTGGCGACAATCTCGCTGTGTTGCAGATCGAAACCGGCGGAGGTCAGTTGTTCGGACAGGGTGACGCTTTTCAGTTGGGCGTCGGCCAGTTGCGTGCGTACTTCCTTCTGATACTCCTCGCTGTGCTGTTGCAGCTTCAGGCGCGATTCGAGGATGCCCTGCTCGACCCGACCGCTTTCGCCGGTGTTTTCCGCCAGTTGTTGCTGCACCTGCGACAGTTGACGCTGGTACTCCATCAAGCGGTTGCGCGGGATGTAGCCGTTGTCGGCCAGCGGTTGCAGGTTGCTCAACTGTTGTTGCAGCGAGTCGGCCTGGGCATTGAGATCGGTACGGGCGCGGCGCATGCCGGCCAGTTGCGCGGTGGCGCCTTCGATGCTCGCGCGCAGTCCGGCCTGCTCGCGGTAATACGCCTCGCGACGGCTGCTGAACAGTTGCCGCTGACCTTCCAGCACCAGCGCCAGGCGCGGGTCCGGGTCATTGCTCAGTTCGGCGGGGAAAGTCACTTGCTTGAGGTTGTCACGCTCGGCCTGCCAGCGCGCGAGGCTGGCCCAGGCCATGCGGTACTGCGCTTGCAGCGACTGCACGTCAGCGGCGACTTGCGTCTGATCGAGGCGGAACAGCGGCTGGCCCTGCTTCACGATTTCGCCTTCGCGCACCAGAATCCGGCTGACCACGCCGCTGCTCATCGACTGCACGGCTTTGCGCTTGCCCGACACGACGACCGTGCCTTGCACCGGAATGCCTTGATCCAGTGGCGCCAGGGCCGCCCAGGTGAAGAAACTGCCGGCGCCCACGATCGCCAGAATCCAGCCCATGCGCGCGAAAAATTTCGCATCGCGCTCCGGGCGCTCGGTGATGTAGGCGTGTTCCATGCTCGCTTCGTTTTCAGTGTTCATGCTTGCGCTGCTCATACACCCGAATTCCTGGTCGAGGGCTGATACTGTCGGCTCATGCTGAGCCCGCCCGGTGCCTGTGCAGCTTTTTCCCGTTGCTGGTCTTGCTGGCCGGAGAGTGCCTTGAGCACATCCTGACTCGGGCCGAAGGCTTGCAGACGCCCCTCATTGAGAACCAGCAGCTTGTCAGCCTGAGCCAGCACTGAAGAGCGATGCGTCACCAGTACCACGGTGGTGCCTTGGGCTTTCAGCGCGGCGATGGCGCTGGCCAGTGCCGCTTCGCCAACGGTGTCGAGATTGGAGTTCGGCTCGTCCAGCACCACCAGGCTCGGCGTGCCATACATTGAACGCGCCAGGGCCACGCGCTGCTTCTGGCCGCCGGACAAGCCACTGCCGTCCTCGCCCAGTTGCGTGTCGTAGCCCTGCGGCAGGCGCAGGATCATTTCGTGCACGCCGGCCTGTTGCGCGGCGGCGACGACCTTTTGCGGATCGGCCTCGCTGAAACGGGCGATGTTCTCGGCGATGCTGCCGCTGAACAGTTCGATGTCTTGCGGCAGGTAGCCGATGTACGGGCCAAGGTCATCGCGGTTCCAGCGATGAATATCCGCGCCATCAAGGCGCACAGTGCCGCCCAGGGTCGGCCAGACACCGACCAGCACACGGGCCAGCGTCGATTTGCCGGAACCGGATGCGCCGAGCACGCCGAGCACTTCGCCGGCATTCAGATTGAAATTGACCATCTGCAGAGTCGCGGCACGTTGCCCAGGTGGGCCGGCACTGACTTGTTCGAAGGTGATCTGGCCTTTCGGTGGCGGCAGCGCCATGGCGTCGTCGCTGGGCGGGAACGCTTGCAGCAGCGCATCGAGACGACGGTAAGCCAGCTTCGCCCCGCTCCACTGTTTCCACACGGCAATCAACTGGTCGATCGGGCTCAGTACACGGCCCATCAGAATGGAACCGGCGATCATCATCCCGGCGGTCATGTCACCCTTGATCACCAGCAAAGCACCCAGGCCCAAGACCAACGATTGCAGGCACAGGCGCAGGGTTTTGCTCAACGAGCTGATCACCGCACCGGTGTCACTGGCCTGGTTTTGCAGACCGAGGAAGCGCGAGTGCACCTGGAACCAGCGCTTGCGCAGCGAACCGAGCATGCCCATCGCCTGAATGGTTTCGGCGTTGTGCAGATGGCTGGTGGCCAATTGGCTGGACTTTTGCGAATAACCGGCGGCTTCACCCAGCGGCTTTTTGGTCATGTATTCGTTCAGGCACGCCAGGCCGATCAGCAACAGCGCGCCCGCCGTGGCGAGTACGCCCAGCCAGACGTTGAACAGGTAAATCACAAACAGGTAGACCGGGAACCACGGCGCATCGAAAAACGCGAACAGCGCCGGCCCGGTAACGAATTGGCGAATGTGCGTCAGATCGCCCAGCGATTGCCCGGCGTTGCCCTCGCCCTTGAACAGGTTGCGCTCGAACGCCGCTTGGTAAACGCGCAGGTTGAAGCGGCGCTCCAACTGGCTGCCGATGCGGATCACGATAAAGCTGCGCACCACTTCCAGCAGGCCGATAAAGGCGAAGAAACCGACCACCATCAGCGACAGCATCGCCAAGGTCGTTTCGTTCTGCGACGACAGCACCCGGTCATAGACCTGGAGCATATAGATGGAAGGCACCAGCATCAGCACGTTAATCAGCGCGGTAAAGCAGCCGACGCTGATCAGGATACTTTTGTAGTCACCCAATGCCTTGAATAAGGGAGCGGTGGCTGGGGCCTTCGCCATCTTCATTGATTATTCCTGAAAGATATCTCTCGCCAATCTTTGACGAGACTTCAATTAATTATCCGTGCACAGCCGGAATTTACATTTCAAGTGGCCGCTTACACTTTCATAACAACTTGCGCAATTTAATGCGGTGCAGTTGCAATTGATCCTGCTGCTTATAACCACACAGTGACGCTTTATATTAAAACCTTGTCGCTCGCTGGATGATCAAGACTATTGCGCAGCACGCTCAAGCGTAATCACCAGCCCCGACTTCAAAGTCGTCAGATAAAGCCCGTCACGTTGTCGGCTGAAAAACTGGATTCTTGAGCCTTCCTTGCCGGTAATCGACAGGCCGTCGGGATCAGGAAACCAGCCAATCGGGGTTTCTTCAAGCCACGCCTCCAGGCAGTCAGCACCTTTGCCAAGGGTCTTGTTTGCAGCCAATTCCACGAGGCAAGTATTCGATGGCTTGTCTTGCTGCTTTTGCGCTTGTGGATCATCACCCCGGGTGGACAACGTCGCTTGCCACTGCCCGGCAAAAACGGATGGTTCTTCAAGTCTGAGGCTGCTTGCCATACTGGTTTCTCCTGAAATCATCATGAGCGCTGCCGAAAGCCACGCCGCTACCTTGTAGGTAAAAGCCTTACTGATCATGGGAATATTCACTCCGGCGTGTAGCCTTGCTTACCGACCAACACGATGCAAGCAAAGAAAGCGGCGCATCACACGCCGCTTTCCATTCCTACATCACGCCACGATGTCGCTGGTGGCTGCCTGGCCAACGGTGCTGACCTGGAAATCAGCCACGCCGTGCCCGGAGAAATCCACCGACAACAAGCTGTTGCCGCCCGACGAGGTCAGGACCGCGTCACCGGCGGCACCGGTGAAGCTGCTGACGAAGTGCAGGCCTGCGCCCTTGGTGATACCGGTCAGGTCGATTTTGTCCAGACCGCTGACGAAATCGAGGATCTGATCAATCGCACCTGGCTTGGAGTCCGAGCTGGCCGCAAACACGAAGGTGTCCGAACCGGCGCCGCCCCACAGTTTGTCGGCACCGCCAGCGCCGTAGAGGATGTCGTTGCCGGCACCGCCCTTGAGCTCGTTGGCCACGCTGTTGCCGATCAGCAGGTCGTTGCCCGACCCGCCAATGGCGTTCTCGATGATCGCGCCCTTGGCGATGGACACGTTGCCCACCAGGCCGCCAACGTCGGAGAACGAGGCGTCATTGAGGTTGATCTTCTGGTTCTGGGTGAAGCCCGAGAAGTCCAGAGTATCTTTGCCGCCGGCATCCCACACCGAGAACACGACTTTGTCACTCGACGACGAAGCGCTGAGGAAATCGCGACCGGTGTTGGAGTTGAAGCCGTAGGTGGTGTCACCGGTACGGGTGGTGAGGTTGGCACCGTAGAGCTTCTGGATGGCTGCGATATCGTCCATCAGCGGGCCGGACGAATACGCTTCGACACCGCCCTTGCTGAAGTTCTGACTGGTGTTGCTTTCGCTCCAGTAGCTCATGATGCTGTAGCCGCGGGTGTCTTGCCCGTAGGACGCGTCGTTGTAGGTCGGGTTGCCATTACCGGCGTTGTAGTCGCCAGGGTGAGCGAGGCCCAAGCTGTGGCCGATCTCGTGAGTCAGGGTCTGACGACCGTAGTTGTTCAGATCCGGATTCTTGTTCTGCGTGTAGCCACTGTTGATCAGGTACCACGAGGTGCCGTCATAACCGGCGCCGGTGCCTGGCAGATAAGCGAACGCAGCAGCACCATCCTGGCCACCGCTGTAGTTACCGAAGGTCATGTGGCCGTCGCCGCCCGAGGCTTTCTCGGTGAAGGTCACGTTGGCCACATCAGCCCAGGATTGCATGGCGAGCTTGGCTTGGGCTTGTTGTTGTGCACTGAACTGACTGAACCCGGTGATCCCGTGCTTGTACATCGTGCTGGACGATGCCGAGGTCAGGAACGTATAGGTGAGTTCGATCTTGCCGCTGCCATCCTTGTCCTGGTAGGCAGCGCCGTCGCGCAGCAACTGGGTTGCGGCCTGGTCGACAGAGAAGGAGGGTTTGCCATTGACCGTGAGGTTGCCGCCACGATCGTATTGATGGCTGAAGCTATTGATCTGGTTGTACGCCGAGCTGGGTGCGGCCAGCGGTTGTGGCGCTGCGGACAGCAGAAAAGCCTGTTCAGCGGTATCAATAGCATTAGCTTTAACTTTCGACATAAACACACTTCCTTGTTTAGCAATGGAACAGTTTTTGTCCGACAGGACTCTCTCTGGCGAGATCGTCCTATCACTCGCCCAATGAAGGCGTAAGAAACCTGACACAATTTGAAATCTGCCGTAAAGGATTTTTTTGAATTCAAATCGGGCTGTTTCGGGAAACTGCCGTAAACAAAGCGTGTGGGGGTGAAAGAATGTTTTAGTTGCGGAGCTTTTGCCTAATTGTCTGACGATTTTCTATTTAAATATTAAATATGGGTAAGTTGTTTTTTGTTAGGTGCTTCTCACTTTGCTGCACTTTATTAGCGCATTGACATTGTATTGATATCAACCCTTAAAACGCTGAAAGACACTGTGGGAGCGAGCCTGCTCGCGAAGGCGTCGGGTCAGACAACATTGATGTTGAATGACAGATTGCCTTCGCGAGCAGGCTCGCTCCCACAGGGGATTTGTGTATGCCTGGGTGATTAGCTACCAGTACGAATCTTGTTCCACACCCGCGTGCGAATCCGGTCGATATTCAACGGCATCGCCTCCAGCGCAAACAGCTTGCCCATCATTTCCGGACTCGGATAAACCTTGGTGTCGTTCTTGATCGCCGGGTCGATCAGGCTGTCCGCCTGCTCATTGCCATTGGCGTAATGCACATAATTGCTGATGCCCGCCATCACGTCCGGACGCAGCAGGTAGTTCATGAACGCGTAACCGGCCTTTTCGTCCGGGGCATCGGCGGGCATGGCGACCATGTCGAACCAGATCGCTGCACCTTCCTTGGGAATCGCGTAGCCGATGTCGATACCGTTTTTCGCTTCCTTGGCACGATTCTCGGCTTGCAGGATGTCGCCGGAGAAACCGACCGCCACGCAGATGTCGCCGTTGGCCAGGTCGCTGGTGTATTTCGAGGAATGGAAGTAGCTGACGTACGGCCGCACTTTCATCAGCAACGCCTCAGCTTTTTTATAGTCCTCGGGATTTTTGCTGTGGTGTGGCAGGCCCAGGTAGTTGAGCGCCGCCGGGAGCAATTCCGGACCGTTGTCGAGGATCGCTACGCCGCACTTCTGCAGTTTTTCCATGTACTCGGGTTTGAAGATCAGGTCCCAGGAATCCACCGGTGCGTTGTCACCCAGCACGGCTTTGACCTTGGCGATGTTGTAGCCGATGCCGGTGCTGCCCCACAGATACGGGAAACCGTGTTCGTTGTTCGGATCGTTGGTTTGCAAGGCTTTAAGCAGGACCGGATTGAGATTTTTCCAGTTCGGCAGCTGGCTCTTGTCGAGCTTCTTCAGCGCCCCGCCCTGAATCTGCCGGGCCATGAAGTGGTTGGACGGGAACACCACGTCGTAACCGGATTTACCGGTCATCAGCTTGCCGTCGAGGGTTTCGTTGCTGTCATAGACGTCATAGGTGACACCCACACCGGTCTCTTTCTCGAAATTCTTGGTGGTGTCCGGCGCAATGTAATCGGACCAGTTGTAAACCTTGACCGTTTCCGCTGCCTGAGCAAGGGAAACGGCGAGCATCAGCGGTGCCAGAGCGAGGGTCTTGCGGATCATGGATCGATTCCTGTGTGGGTTTTCTTTTTTGTTGGCAGGCAATCAAAGGATCAAACAATCAGAAAATCAGCACGTAGCTCTTGCGCACGGTTTCCTGGATATCCCAGATCCCGAGCGTGTTGGCCGGCAACATCAGTGCGTCGCCACCTTGTATGTGCAGGGTCTCGCCGCCACCGTCAGGGGTAAACGTGCAACGCCCGGAAATGAAATGACAGAACTCCTGCGCGGTGATCTGCCGGCGCCAGCGCCCGGGGGTGCATTCCCAGACGCCAGTTTCGACGCCGTCGTCGCGCTCGACACTGGTGGTCGAAGCAATCGCCACCGGCTCGCCGAGGGGCACGGCCACCGGGTTGGAGTCGTCCAGTGGCAGGGTTGCGGTGTTTTTGAACTGAGTAATGCTCATGGTCTGACCTGTCTTCTGAATAAACGGCGTTTAGTGCATGAAACCTTCCATGAAGCCGGCCACCTGACTGGCGAGTTTGCGCCGCCATGGCGCGGTCGCCGGGTTGGCCAGGGTCTGGTCTTCGTGGACGAAGCTTTTGATGATCGCGTTGTAGCCGAGCCAGCGGCACGGCTCCGGCTCCCACGCGCGCAGCGCATGAATGCCGCCGTCCGGCAGCACCCACGGTTGCTGGGTCAGTTCGGTGTCGCGCTCAAGAATCAGGTCCGCCAGGGTGCGGCCGCCGAGATTGCTCGCGCCGACGCCCTCCCCGCCATAACCGCCGGACAGCGCGATGCCATTGGCGCGATCGCAGAGCATGTGCGGTTTGAAGTGCCGGGACATACCGAGGTTGCCGCCCCAGGCGTGAGTGATCTGCACGTTTTTCAGTTGCGGGAACAGTTCGCCGAACAAATAGCGGCGCAGCTCGACTTCATCGCGGGACAGATCAAAGTTGTGGCGCAGCTTGCCGGCGAACTGATAACCGCCGCGTGCGCCGAAGATCAGGCGGTTGTCGGCACTGCGCTGACCATAAGTGACCTGACGGCTGAATTCGCTGAAGGCTTGGCCACGATTGAGGCCGATTTCGTCCCAGGTCGCGGCAGACAATGGCTCGGTGGCGACAATCAGGCTTTGCACCGGCAACTGATAGCGGCCCAGCGGCGGCAAGGTCACCGAATAACCTTCGACGGCTGGCACGATCCAGCGACTGCGCACGCTGGCTTTCGCGGTGCGCAAACTGCCTGACTGCCAATGGGTGACCGGGCTGTTTTCGTAGATCTTCACGCCCATGTTCTGCACGGTGCGCGCCAGACCGCGCACCAGTTTCGCCGGGTGGATGGTCGCTACGTGCGGCGCGTAAATCCCGCCATAAGGCTTGGCCACGCGAATCTGCTGGGCGAGTTGTTCGGGGCTGAGCCAGCGGTAATCGTCGTCAGTCAGGCCTTGGGCGTGCAGTTTGCCCAAATACTCACGCAGCGAGGCTTCCTGCTCCGGGTAACGCGCCGCGCAATACAGCACACCGCCCTTGCGGTAATCGCAGTCGATGCCTTCACGTTCGAGGACGACTTCTACTTCATCGGGAATGCTGTGCAGCAGATCAAAAGAAGCGCGGCGCTGCTCGGGCGACAACCCGGCCAGCAAGCGATCTTCGCCAAGCAGGTTGCCCATCAGCCAGCCGCCATTGCGCCCGGAAGCGCCGAAACCGGCCGTTTGCGCCTCGACAATGGCGATATCCAGACCGGGGGCGAGTTTCTTCAGGTAGTACGCGGTCCACAGCCCGGTGTAACCGGCACCGATGATCGCCACGTCGACGCCCAGATCTCGCTCAAGCTCGGGCCGCGCAATCAGCGGCTCATCGAGTTGATCCATCCACAAACTGATAGTGCGCCACGCCGGCATGCAAGACTCCGCCACTGAAAACCTTCGATGGCGTCGATCCTAGTGGCTGTGCTCAGTGGATGTCTTGCGCGCGTGTCCGCAAAGAAATTTGTTTCGCGTAAGCCTTGGGTGACTGGCCGGTGTGCTGACGGAAACAGCTGTAGAACGCCGACAACGAATTGAAACCGGCGGCGAAGGCCAGCTCATCGATGCGCACCGGCGGCGTGGCGTTGTCCAGCGAGCGCAGCAGATGTTGCAGGCGCGCCTGATTGACGTAGCGATAGAAGCTTTGCCCGAGCACTTGATTGAGCAGATAGGAAATCTGATTGCGGCTGTACCCGCACTCCTTCGCCACCCGCTGCAGGTCGAGTTCGGGGTCGAGGTACGGCTGCTGCTTTTCGAAATACTGCTGCAGGTCTTCGGCCATAAAACTCAACTGGCGCGGCGACAGCCCCAGACGACTGACTGCCGGGCGCTGACTTGAGGAGGCCGTGCCATTCGTTTGCGTACGTACCAGCGAGGCGTATTCGTTGACGCGCCAGATCAGCCCGTCCTTGACCGTGAGCGCCTCGCTGGAGCGAAACGACACCAGGCCATCGCCGCCGCGCAAGGTCACTTCGTATTGAATGAACGCGGTGTTGCCGTCGACGCGAATACGGTCGCAATGCTCAAGCAGTTCGTCGGATTCACGCGGCATGCTGACGCGCACGTACTCGCGCAACTCGTCGAGGCCGAGCACACGGTTCTGGAAGAAATCGTTGTACTGGATGTCTGGATGGTACAGCGCCATGACGCTGTCGAGGTCACGGTGTTTCCAGCTCAGGTGATAGCGCATGACCGTAGCCGCCGTGGCTTGGGTCTGTTCTGGGCCGTCGTCGTCGGCGTGCATAAAGGGGCTCGGCGCAAAAGAATCGAGCTTGCCCAAGTTCGGCACAGGCTTCAATGACTAATCCGTAGTGGCGTTTTGGCGATGATTGCGTAGGCCGTGACTTACATCAAAAAATGCGAAGCAATCGCAAAATGAACTGAAAAATCTCACAGTAATTTCACATCCGGATGCTACTTTTAACGTCAGTCACCGGTTGAGCCAATGAAGGCTCTTCCCACCTAACATGAGCAAACGGAAGCGCTCGATGAAGAAGGCGGGCAACACATGAATAAAGGGTCGAGCAAAGTCACGTTCCCCAACGCATGCCAGTTGATGCGCTGGCATTTTCATCCCATGGGTTTCGAGGCAACGATGGACGCGCCGGGCAGCATGATCGCTCGTCTGTTTGATCGCGCCAGTGGCGAAACCATGATCGCCATCGCTGGCATCCCGTGCGCGACGGTGATGAATGCAGCGGATGTCGAGCGAATCATCGAGGCTGTGGAGGACGAACTGGAAACGTTCATTCCTCCAGAGTCCCTCAAGAGTTACGCATAAGCTTATGATTTAAAAAGAAAAGCCCGCAGCGATTCGGGCTTTTTTTTGCTTATGCGGTTTGCTTTGCGGTACGGTGATCAACGAAGAACGGCTTGCCTTTGGCCACCCGGTCGGACGCTCGGGGCATGTTCACTGCTTGCGCTTCCTGCGGTTCGACATACCAGTAGCAATGGCTGACCGCCCGCGTGATGCCGACATAGGCCAGGCGCAGGATCTCGTCCTTTTGCGCACTGTCATACGGCTCGCTATCCCCCGACTTACCCAATCCGGCCATGCGATAAACCTGGTTCTTATAAGGCGAACTGGTCAGGTGTTGACAGTCGCCGAGCAAAAACACCGCATCCGCCTGCAAGCCTTTGGCGCTGTGGTAGGTCAATTGCTTCAGGCGCCGCGCTTCGTACGGCAAGCTCGAATCCACATTAACTACAGACTGAATATGTTCTTCAATCAATGACTTATCGCTGCTTTTTCGATAAAGCATCAAGATCGAATGACCTTGACGATAGTGTTCGGCGAGGCGCTGGCCCAAGGCCTGGTCGTCGCGCTCCAGCACATTGACCGGCTGCAACGGTTTGGGCGCGCCGCTGGCCTTGGCTTTTTTCCCCGGGATCGCCGGCGCGGCGCGGACGATATGTTCGGCGGCATCAATGATGTGCTGGTGGCTGCGGTAGTTGTCACTGAGCATGACCCGCGTGGTACTCGGCGAAGGAAACTCCTTGTCGAACGCCATGAAGTAACTCGGCGAACTGCCGCGCCAACCATAAATCGACTGCCAGTCATCACCGACGCACAGCAGCGACGAACGCTGCGCGCCCCGCCCGACATGCATGGACGGGCCACGGCTGCGGATTTCCGTGAGGCTGGCGCGAATCCACGAGACGATCTGCGGCGAAACGTCCTGAAACTCGTCGATCATCAGGTGCGACATCGGCCGGAGTAACTCGTCGCTCAACAGCTTGAGGTTCTCCGGAGAGTGCTCGCTGAACAGCGCGAACATGCGGTTGTAGGTCATGATCGGCGGTTTCTGATCGAGCAGATGATCTTCAAAGGCACGCCAGAACAAACTCAGGGCCTCAAAGAAGAAACGGTCCGGATCGTCTTTGGCGAAACTCATGCGAGCAACCGCGTCAGGGACGTCAAGGCCGAGGTTTTCGATGAAGCCCGCCGCCGCCACAAAACAGTCGAGCAACGGCGCGGAAGCCAGTTCACCTTTGACCTTGTAATCGAAGCCCGGCCCGGCGCTGGCGTCGCCTGCCAGCGTTGCCAGAACGCGCTTCGATGCTTCGTAACTATCAAGCCAAATCAATGGCTTACGGCAGAAAGCTTGAAACAGGGTGCGCTTGACTGCCCATTCGGCGCGCACGCTGAGCTTGGCGTTTGGCCGGCTCACCTGCGGGTTTTCCCGTGGATCGAAACCGAGCACCACCCACGCATCCAGACTCGGAATGTAGCCATGGCAATGGAATGTTGCGCCGTTGATATCGAATGTCTGACGGTTCGGGTCAATGCCTTTAATGGGCCAGGCGCCGGCGCGGAACCACAGATCTTCGATCGCATCGCACAGTTCTTCGTCGCGTCGCGCCGCCAACTCCGTTACTGCTACGCGTTTCTGCACGTCCGGGTGATCACGCTCCAGCTCCTTGAGCTGCAAACCGGCGCGAGACAGTGGCTGAATCAACTGGCGAAAACGCTCGTCCTCGTTGAACAAGCGGTGATAGCAGGCGTTGAGTTGCTGACGTTGCGCATCATTGATGCGCAGGTCGAACGGATTACTGTCGACCTCCTCAGCACCTTGAACTCGATGGCTGAGGTTTTCAAAGGCCTGCAAGCGCTCGAAACCCGGCAAGCTGCGGACCATCGGCAAAATGCGCGAGTGGAAGGTGCGCACCAGGTCGCGCGCCTGCCGCAAGTTCAGCGCCTGCCCCCAGAGTGCGAACAGCTCGATCAGTTTGTTGATGAAATCCTTGCGTGACTCGCGGGTGAAGGTCACCACGGTCATCGAATCCAGCTCAAAACCCAGATAGTGGTTGAGCAACAGAATACGCAGGACCAGCGTGGTGGACTTGCCTGCGCCAGCGCCGGCGACCACTGATGTTGATGGGGTTTCGCTGAAAATCATCTTCCATTGCGCGGTGCTTGGCTGAGCATGCTCAGGCAACAAACGGGCAACGTCGGCCTTCATGCGCTTTTTCAGCTCGGCTGTCAGTGGCAGGCGCCAATCGTCGAACAGATGATTATCAACGCTGGGCGGGCGATGTTCAGTGCTACGGCTGTCACGGATCAACAGCACCTGACGGCCTTCTTCCAGCCCCTCAAGCTTGCCTTCCTTAAAGCCATATTCGACGCCAGCGGTGTGGCCGCTGCGGAAACCATCGGCCTGACCGTGCAACCACGATGCACGGTGCTGCGCGCGCAGACGGGTCAAACCGTGGCCGAAGAAGCGTGCAGCCAGACGTTTGAACCAGGGCATCTCGGCCAAGGGGCGAAGTTCGGGAGGAAGATCGGGGGTGTGTTGCGCCACGCTGACGGGCTCCAGTGTGTGAGGCTGTTGCGGCTATGGTGTCTGTATTTGCCGCTCAGTTCTAGCGAAATGCTTTCAGGTCATTGGTTTAGGCGATGAACTGAAGGTGAGATGAGATGCTTCACAGCCGTTTTCTTATCGAGCGTTTCGATTATAACGCCGCACTTTTTACGCTTTTTATCGATTATTAACTGATAGATGATGGCCGTCATAAACCACCGGTCTCGCGTCGGGTGCAACCCCTCACCCCCCGTGTCGAACCTCTTGAGGAGACGATCATGCTTGAACTCAGACCCTTCAGCTCGCTGGGCGGTGCCCATCACGGCTGGCTGGATGCCCATCACCACTTTTCGTTCGCCGAGTACTACGACCCGCAGCGCATGAGCTGGGGCAACCTGCGGGTGTGGAACGATGACGTGATCGCAGCCGGCACTGGCTTTCCGCAGCATCCGCATCGCGACATGGAAATCATCACGTATGTCCGTGAAGGTGCGATTACCCACCAGGACAACCTGGGCAACAAGGGCCGTACCGAGGCAGGCGACGTCCAGGTGATGAGCGCCGGCACCGGCATCGCCCACAGCGAATACAACCTGGAAGCGAAGGACACCAAAATCTTCCAGATCTGGATTCTGCCGACGGAAACCGGCGCACCGCCATCGTGGGGCGCCAAACCGTTCCCGAAAGGCCAGCGTGAAGGCTTCGTCACACTTGCCAGCGGCAAGGATGGCGATGACCAGAGCCTGCGGATTCGCGCCGATGCAAGGTTGGTCGCGGCCAATCTCAAGGCGGGGGAAACTGCGGAATATCAGCTGGATGAAGGGCGTCGCGCGTATCTGGTGCCGGCCACTGGCGTGATTGAAGTCAACGGCTTGCGCGCAGAAGCTCGAGACGGTGTGGCGGTAGCGCATGAGCGCGTGCTGCGGGTGACAGCCATTGAGGACAGTGAAATTGTTCTGGTGGATCTGGCTTAATCGCGGACAAAAAAAGGGCGACCCTATGGTCGCCTTTTTTTTTCAGCTGGATTTGCATTTGTGGCGAGGGAGCTTGCTCCCGCTCGGCTGCGAAGCCGTCGTCAAAAAGGGGCCGCTTCGCGCCCCAGCGGGAGCAGGCTTCCTCGCCACAGGGCATCTCCTGTTTTATTTACTGGAAATGGCACCATCCACCAGCGCCTGCGCTTCGACGACCAATTGCTTGAGGTGGTCGTCACCGATGAAGCTTTCGGCGTAGATCTTGTAGATGTCTTCGGTGCCCGACGGACGCGCGGCGAACCAGCCGTTTTCCGTCATCACTTTCAGACCGCCAATCGCCTGATCATTGCCCGGTGCGTGGCTGAGAATGCTCTGGATCCTCTCGCCGGCCAGTTCAGTCGAAGTGACCTGTGCAGGCGACAACTTGCTCAGCAGTGCTTTCTGCTCAGGATTGGCTTTGGCGTCGACGCGTACCGAAAACGGCTCGCCCAGCTCATCGGTCAATGCCTTGTAGGCCTGGCTCGGATCGCGACCGGTGCGCGCGGTCATCTCGGCGGCCAGCAATGCCGGGATCAAACCGTCCTTGTCGGTGCTCCACACGCCGCCGTCCTTGCGCAGGAACGATGCCCCCGCGCTCTCCTCGCCGCCGAAACCCAGCGAGCCATCGAACAGGCCGTCGGCGAACCATTTGAAACCGACCGGGACTTCGTACAGACGACGACCCAGACGCTTGGCCACGCGATCGATCAAACCGCTGCTGACCACGGTTTTGCCCACGCCAGCATCCGCGCGCCACTGCGGGCGGTTCTGGAACAGGTAATCGATCGAAACGGCCAGATAGTTGTTCGGCGCGAGCAGACCACCGGACGGCGTCACGATACCGTGGCGGTCATGATCCGGGTCGCACGCAAAGGCTACGTCGAAACGCTCTTTCAGACCGATCAGGCCTTGCATCGCGTGGCTTGACGACGGGTCCATGCGAATCTGGCCATCCCAGTCGACGGTCATGAAACGGAACGTCGCGTCGACTTCCTTGTTGACCACTTGCAGATCAAGACGGTAATGCTCGGCAATCGCCGACCAGTAGCGCACCCCTGCTCCGCCCAACGGATCAACGCCCAGACGCAGCTTGGCGTCACGGATGGCATCGAAGTCGATCACGTTGATCAGGTCGGCCACATAAGTGTTCACGTAGTCGTGACGATGCGTGGTGCTGGCCTTGAGCGCCTGCTCGTAGCTGATGCGCTTCACACCGGCCAGCTTGTTGGTCAACAGTTCGTTGGCCTTGGCTTCGATCCACTTGGTAATGTGGGTGTCGGCCGGGCCGCCGTTGGTTGGGTTGTATTTGTAACCACCGCTTTGGGGCGGGTTGTGCGACGGCGTGATGACAATGCCGTCCGCCAGGCCCGAAGTGCGGCCACGGTTGTAGCAGAGAATGGCGTGGGAAATGGCAGGCGTCGGCGTGTATTCATCACCTTCGGCGATCATCACGGTCACACCGTTAGCCGCCAGCACTTCCAGCGCGCTGGCCCCGGCCGGGGTCGACAGCGCATGCGTGTCGATGCCGACAAACAGCGGCCCGGTGATCCCTTGGGCTTCGCGGTACAGGCAGATCGCCTGGCTGATGGCCAGGACGTGCCACTCGTTGAAACTCAAGTCGAACGAGCTGCCCCGGTGTCCGGATGTACCGAACGCCACACGCTGCGTGGAAATCGAGGCGTCGGGCTGTCCGGTGTAATAAGCCGTTACCAGTCGCGGGATATCGACCAACAATTCTGCCGGTGCCGGTTTGCCCGCAAAAGGACTGAGTGTCATGCAAAACCTCTGAAATAGAGTGGTTCAGGAATAGAGCGCAGTTTACTGGCAGTTTGACCGCAGTGCGATGGGATCTATCCGGGACTCTCCCGATGTTTTTTAACGTTAGTCAGCAGGCGCAAGGCGCAAGGCGTCACCCAGCAGCCCTACGACGCTGGTCAGGTCATGATCGCCATGACTCAGTGAACTCAGACGCAGATGCTGTGCGTGCAGGCCGTGCAGGCTGAACAGCTCGCCCGGCGCAATAATGATCTGCTGCCTGAGGAGGCGCTGAAACACTTGCGCCATGTTCACCGGCCGCAGAGAACGCACCCAGACGGTCGCGCCACCCTGGGGTTCGACCACCTGCAATGCATCGCCAAGACGCTCGCGCAGTAACTCGATCAGTGGCGTGCGACGGTCCTTGAGCATTCGTCGCAATACCAGCAAGTGCTGATCCAGCCGCCCCCCCCCAAGCAGTCTGGCGATTGCCTTCTGCCGAATCGGCGACAAGCGAAACGCACGCAACAGAAAATGCCGCTGCAATTCATTGCGCCAATGACGTGAAAGCAGAATGCCGAAAGGCGCTTCGGCACCGATGAACTTCTCGAACGTGGAAAAAACCAGCAAGCGGTCAGGGTTCAGCCAGTCGCGCAACCGCGGGGTTTCAGCTCCCTCATGGAGTTCGCTATAACAATCGTTTTCCAACACCCAGGTGTCATGTCGCCCGAGCAAATGCGCGACTGCCTGCTGGTTGCTCAGCGGTAACAGGCTGCCTCGGGGCATGCTCAACGCCGACGACAACAGCACCAAACGTACCGGTTCGTCATTGAGGAGCGACTCCAGCTGCTGCAGATCAATCACACCATCGGCCAGCAACGGCAATTCGATAACCCGCACCTCGGCGGCTTCCAGCAAACGCAAAATCACCCAGTCACAAGGCGATTCAACGACCACAGTGGCCCGACGTAACTCAAGCACGGAAATCAGGATTTCCAGTACGCCGCGCAGGTCTGCGCCGATATAGACGTCATCCGCACGCCAGTAATTGGCCGTAGACGAGGTGTAACGCGCAGCCACTACCGTGCGCAGTTCCAGCTCTCCGCACGGTTGCACCAATGCTTGTGACTGGCGCGGATATTGGCGCAGCAACTCCCGCTCCAACATCAGTAATGGACTGTCCAGCGGTTGCAGTGAGGCCGGCTCATCAGCGCTCAGTACGCACATGCCAGGACGCCTGGCATTGACGTAAACGGTTTCCAGCAGATCACTGCCGCTGTCGGGCGAATCCATCACATACAGCGCTTGCGCGTAGTACCCGGACTTGGCAATCGAATAGACCCGGCCTTCCTTTTCCAGCAACGAATACGCGTACTGAACGGTGGAAATCGACACATTGAGCCGGTCAGCCAATTGTCGTAACGAGGGCAAGCGCACCGCCGAGCTACTTCCCGCCTCCTCTATCAACAGCGTCAGGTATCGATAAACCGCCTGATAAACGAAGTCGGTTTCTCTCGACGTTTTCACGAGCCCGTATCCGTGGGCATGGTTTCATCTCCTCGCAAATGACTCACGATCAACCTTTTGCCGATCGATCGGCGGACGGTTCCAGGGCCGCGTCCTGCGTGGTTGTTTCGTCGGCGACGGGCATACGAACCGGCCCCGTTGCATACAACCGAACAATCAGTCTGACCGGCAGCCCGCTGACGTCAGTCATCCACTTCAAGACCTGCTCCGGCGCATGCAGGCCCTGCATCGCCCGATGCAGTTCCGGCAACGCCACCAGCATGCCTGGGTGACACTTGCGCAAGAACCGCTCAAGCCCGGCGCCACTGTCGATGAACGGTGCAAACAACAAGCACGTCAGCTGGATTTCATTCAGTTCGAAATTAGCGTGCAGGGCTCTCTCCGCATGCGTACGCAAAAGATCGGGTTCCTGCAGATCGCCAAAACTCGCCAGCAACTGCTCGCAAACCGGTTCTGGGACCTGCTTCTGGCGCATCGTCAGCAAGCTGCTTGTGAGGTAATCGCTGACACCGGCCTCGTAGGTTCGCCCCTCGATAAATTTCGCCTGCAAACCCCGCAGATGCGCAGCCACCATAGGCTCCACGTGCTCATCGTCACCTTGATAAAGCGTCAGGTCATCCGCCTGAAACCCCAAAAAGTCACTGAGCAAAGGCCAGCGTTCTTCGAGCTTGCCGACGATCATGTCGTTGATACTGATAAAACTCGTGCGCCGACAGGCCTCGAATTGACCTTCCGGACGCCAGGCGACCCGCTCCTCTTCAGGGTAAAACTCGCGGTAATAGTCTCCACCCAACCCATCAAGCGACGGGAACAGCATTTCAAAGCCGGCAGAACCGACTGGCGGCGCGACGATCGAGGCCTTGTGCGCAGCCCGCTCCAGTCTCTCGAGGAAGTGCCGCTGACGGCGCGAAGACTCACTGCCGATCATGGCATCGACGCCATTGTTCCAGCGGGCCACCTGACCGAAGAACTCGGCAGTGGCCAGATAGACGTCGTCCCATAGCTCAAGCGTTTCGTTCCAGGTCCGACGGTGCCCGATCAGCAGCAGGTTGATACGGTTGGCCTCGCGACCGGCTTCGCTCAAGGGCAGCTGATGATCAAACGGCAATACCTCGCGATGGTCAACCATCACCAGTTCGACCCGAGGATCGTCATACAGAAACAATGCGCTATAGCTGCGGTGCATGTTCTGCAAAGACGACTGGCTGCTGCCGTTCCACCGCAGGTTGGCGACCCGCAACTGAAAGGTCGCGGGCGAACGGCCGGCGATGGTCAACTGTGCTGCCCTTAGCAAGGCCAGCGTGTAACAACTGTCGCGCGACCCTGACTGGTTCACCAGCACCTTGAAATGACCGATGTTCTCCATACCGCCGGCGGCCACTACCAGTCGCTGGATCAGCAATTGCAGTGCCGTGCGCTCAGCGCGGGAGAAGAAACTCAGCAAGCGTTGCAATACTTGCTGGTAGACATAGTTCATTGCCTGATCATGGATCGTGCTCATCGGTATTTACCCGGTATCGAAAGTTTCATGCCGCGCCGACTGGAACATCCGTCATGCGACAATTCATCAATAAGTAATAGACGTTCGAATGCTAACACTTACAAGTTTGTAGTTATTTGAAACACTTGAGCTGACAAAACACCTCTCGTCGCCGAGATACAGCCTCAAGCCCTTGTAATTGCTGAGATATTTTTTTCGGGACACAGTCCTAGGAAACTTCCCACAAGGTCCCACGGCAAGTGAGTACAAGAAAAATAGAAGCGGTTTCCGAATAGCCCTACAACAATTAAACAAAAGTTGGCTTGATCAATCGATTTATTCGTTTGATATCGCGCAGGGCAAATTGAATGCACAGCCATGACTCATTCCTTGAGATGAAAGTAATCATTCAATTATCAGGGCTTACATTGTGATTAGAAGATACAGATGGAGAGCAAAAACCAGTTCAGTTGCTGAACGGTTGCCGATGCAGCACCAGAAAGCTGTGTATTTTCAAAAGGGAGGCTAATAGCACAAGAGTCCGTGGGGCCACGGACTCTGATGACAAGGCTTACGCCGGTTCGACTTGCAGGGCGACCCGTTCACGGCATGGGCATTCGTCCATGTAGCGATGCGCTTCGACGAACTCGTTGAACGGAAATACACGCGTCTTCAGCGGCAGCAGCACGCGATCTGCGGTCAACTGGTTGATGTCACGCAAGGCACGTTGCAAGGCGACGTGATCCTGAGTGATGCCCAACTCCGGCTTGCCGGTGAAGTTACCGATGCAGTGCACGAAGAACTGAATATTCTTCTGGAACGCTGCACAGGCCGGGAACGGCGTCTGGTTGCCGCCTTGCAAGCCGTACAGCACCAGGCTGCCACGCGGCGCCAGCACATCGCCCAGCAGCGACATCTGCGGGCCACCGAGACCGTCGAACACCACATCGACACCACGGTTGTCGGTGATCTTGTTGATTCGCATCAACAGATCTTCCTCTTCGGTGACGATGACTTTCTCTGCGCCCAGAGACAGCAGATACTCGCGCTCCCCGGCTTCTTTGGTCGCAGCAATCACCCGCACACCCATCGCCTTGCCCAACTGGACAAACGAAGGACCGGCGCAATGGCTGGCGTCAGTGACCAGTGCGAACTGCCCCGGCTTGACCCGCGCCAGATCGGCGTAGGCAAAGTAGGCGATCAGCAGCGGCGTGTAGTGCACGCTGGCTTCGATCGGGCTGAGCACATCCGGGTAACGGGTCAGCGCAGTACGCGGCAGTACGATCGACTCGCCGTAGACCGGGTAGTCGTTCGGGCTTTCTGCCGGGAAACTGGCAACCTTGTCACCGATGGACAGGTCCTCGACATCGGCACCGACCGCAGTGACGACACCGGCCATTTCATGGCCGAGACCCGATGGCAGACGTGCCTGGGACGACGCCAGGTTCTGACGCCAGAGGGTGTCGTACCAGCTGATGCCGATTGCCTCGACACGCACCTGCACTTCGCCAGGACCTGGCTGAGCGGCCGCATGCTCTTCGCATTTGAGCACCTCGGCCGGACCAAACTTGTGAAAACGGATCGTGCGGGACATCGCAAACCTCGTCAAAGTAACCTCTAATGCCCTGAACTCTATCTGGGCTTTTGACCCAAGACTATCAGTGGCTATTAATAGTCGACATGCCTGTCATTGATTCCGCACCAGGGGCGGCATTGGCAAAATCCATGAAAAAACTGCTGCCAACGTCTCACTCAAGCTGAATTTTCCGGTGCAGAGTACCAGCCTTTCCCCGTAAGATTCATGCCGGCCATTGTTCTCATATGGCTGCTCTCGTCAAGCTTGATGACTCTGCCAGGACTCCAGATGAATCGTAATGACCTGCGTCGTGTCGACCTGAACCTGTTGATCGTGTTCGAAACATTGATGCACGAACGCAGTGTGACCCGGGCGGCAGAAAAGCTGTTTCTCGGTCAGCCAGCGATCAGTGCCGCGCTCTCGCGCCTGCGCAGCCTGTTCGATGACCCGCTATTCGTACGCACCGGGCGCAGCATGGAACCGTCCGCCCGCGCGGTGGAAATCTTCGCCCTGCTCTCGCCTGCCCTCGATTCGATTTCGACCGCCGTCAGCCGTGCCGCCGAATTCGACCCGGCGACCAGCACCTCGGTCTTCCGGATCGGTTTATCCGATGACGTCGAATTCGCCCTGCTGCCGATGCTGCTCAAACGCCTGCGCGCGGAGGCGCCGGGAATCGTGCTGGTGATCCGTCGCGTCAATTACATATTGATGCCGGGCCTGCTCGCTTCCGGCGAGATATCCATTGGTGTCAGCTACACCACAGACCTGCCGGCGAACGCCAAGCGCAAGGTCCTGCGCCGCAGCGCGCCAAAATTGCTGCGCGCCGACACCGTGCCCGGCCCGTTGAGCCTGGACGACTACTGCGCACGCCCGCATGCGCTGGTGTCGTTCGCTGGCGATCTCAGTGGTTTTATTGATGAAGAACTGGAGAAACTGGGGCGCAAGCGCCATGTGGTGCTGGCGGTGCCGCAGTTCAATGGTTTGAGCACGTTGCTGGCCGGCACTGACATCGTCGCGACCGTGCCGGATTACACGGCAGATGCGCTGACGGCGGCCGGCGGCGTTCGCGCGGAAGATCCGCCATTGCCGACGCGCACGTTTGAACTGCACATGGCATGGCGTGGATCGCAGGATAATGATCCGGGTGAGCGTTGGTTGCGGTCGCGGATTCAGATGTTCTTTGGCGACCCTGACAGTCTTTAGGCGTCGTCTGGCAGGCTGTTCGGCTGATCATTTCTGGCTTTTCATAGGCCATGGAGATCCATTCACTTCCAGTGGATTGCTACATTGGGGGCACATCTGAGGGCATGCTTTGGATGGTTTGAAAAGGATGCCCCACTATCTGGAATTACTGCACATGTCGGTCTTGCGTATAGCTGTTGTATTTGGATGCATTTGGGTAGGTTCGGTGTTGGCCGCGGAGCCGACCGAAAAAGTCGTGCGGATTGCACAACTCGTGATAGACCCTGCTCAATTGGCGGCTTACCAAACGGCGGTCAAGGAGGAAATAGCTGACTCTGTTCGCCTTGAGCCAGGCGTGCTCGCGATTTATTCGGTGGCGGAAAAGGACCACCCGAACCGCGTTCACTTCTTCGAAATCTATGCAAACGAAGCGGCCTACAAAAGCCACATCGCATCTGCCCATTTTCAGAAATACGTGAATACGACAAAGTCGATGATCGTGTCCAGAACGCTTATCGAAACCGACCCGGTGCAACTCAGCGCACAGCAAGGTCAATGATTGGGCAATTATTTGCTCGGATTGTGCAATCTGGCCCGCAGGCACAGCTCTATAGTTAGCCGTTATTGAGAGCAAGCTGCTGCTCACACATTCCGGAGAGCTGTCCCATCATGAGCGTCCTCACCATCAATGGCCGTGAATACACGGTTGACGTAGATCCCAGCACCCCCATTCTCTGGACCCTGCGTGACACCTTGGGGATGACCGGCACTAAGTTTGGCTGTGGCGCGGCGCTGTGCGGCGCCTGCACCGTTCACCTGGATGGTCAGGCCATCCGATCCTGCGTGACGCCAATAGCAGCCGCCGAAGGTCGGAAGATCACCACTATCGAAGCCGCGACAAATGGCAGCGACCCGGTCGGTGCGGCGGTGCATGAGGCTTGGGTCAAGCACGACGTGGCGCAATGTGGCTACTGTCAGAGCGGACAAATCATGAGCGCGACGGCTTTTCTAAAAGCCCAACCCAAAGGCAAGCAACCCACCGCTACCGAGATCGACTCAGCCATGGCGGGTAATATTTGCCGTTGTGGTACTTACGCCCGTATTCGCGCGGCGGTGGCGGATGCCGCCAAAGCCCTTGCCTGACCGGAGCTCACCATGCTGAACGACATTTTTACTAAAGAGCTCCCCCGTTCCCTGCAACACATTCTCGAACGCGATCAAACCGACAGCCCCTTCACACTCCCACGCCGTAGCTTCCTTAAAATCGTCGGCATTGGCGGCCTGGCTCTGGGTGCCTTTCCACACTTGGCGCTGGCGCAGGAAGCCACTGGCGGTGACGCTGCGCTGCTCAAACCGAGTCAGCAACCCTCTGCATTCGTGCAGATCGCGTCCAACGGAGAAGTCACGGTGACGATCAACCGGCTAGAGTTCGGTCAGGGTGTTCAGACCGGACTGCCGATGATTCTCGCTGAGGAGCTCGATGCCGACTGGAGTCTTGTGCGTAGCCGCAACGGCAGTAACAACAATGCCTACCAAGACCCGATCTTCGGCATTCACCTTACCGGCGGCTCCAATTCGATCAAGAACAGCTTCACCCAGTACCGCGAACTGGGTGCCCGCGCTCGGGCCATGTTGCTCGCCGCAGCGGCAGCGCGCTGGAACGTGGAAGTGGCAAGTCTGACCACTCAATCAGGCATGGTGCTGGGTCCTGCGGGCCGTAAAGCAAGCTATGGGGAGCTGGCAGAGGCTGCGATGGCGCTGCCCGTTCCCGAAAAGGTCACGCTCAAGGATCCCAAAGACTTCCGAATCATTGGCCAAGCTACTACGCGCATCGATGCTAAGGCCAAGAGCAGTGGGCAGCAGGATTTCGGCATTGATATGCACCTGCCCGGACAACTCACCGCTGTGGTCGCGCGGCCACCGGTGTTTGGTAGCAAAATTGCCTCGCTGGATGACAGCGCAGCCCGTGCCATTAGAGGCGTAAAAGCGGTATTGCGCGTGCCGCTGGACGGCGGCGCCGAAGGTGTTGCGGTGGTTGCCGACGGTTACTGGCAGGCGAAGCTGGCTCGTGATGCGCTGAAGGTAGAATGGAACTCAACCACCGTAGAAAAAGTGGACAGCGAAAAACAATTGGCGCTATACCGGAAATTGGTTCGCCAGCCCGGCCCACGCCAATTTGATGCCGACATGACGCCTCTTGCTTCGGCGCCGCATCAGTTGGAGGCAGAATTCGTATTCCCCTACCTCGCCCACGCACCCATGGAGCCGTTGAACTGCACCGTCCAGATTTCTGAGGGGCGCGCTCAGCTTTGGACTGGTACCCAATTCCCTGGCGGCGACAGTACAGCTGCCGCAAAGGTGCTGAATCTTAAGCCAGAACAAATACAGATCAACGTGCAGACGGCTGGCGGTGGCTTTGGCCGGCGCGGCGTGCCGAGCAGTGATTTCATTGTGCTGGCTTGCGAGGTGGCCAAGGCTGCATATGCCGTCGGACTGGCCGTTCCTATCCGCACACTTTGGAGCCGTGAAGACGACATAAAAGGTGGCTACTACCGCCCCGTGTACCTGCACCAGGCGCGTATCGGTTTTGACCAAAGCGGTAAGGTACTGGCCTGGGATCACTCACTGGTCGGGCAATCCATCCTCATCGGTACGGTGTTCGAAGGGCAAGTGAAGAACGGTATCGACCCCACTGCGACAGAGGGGATGCTCGCCCCTTATCCGCTGCCGATGCGCCTGACGGTTCATCACCCAGAACTGAACGTACCCGTGTTGTGGTGGCGCAGCGTGGGGTCCACCCATACGGCCTTTGTGATGGAGACGCTGATCGACGAGATCGCCCGAACAACTAAACAGGATCCAGTAGATTACAGGATGAAGCTATTTGCCGACCAAAGTCCGCGCCATCGCGCCGCACTGCAACTGGCCGTGGACAAAAGCGAATATGGCAAACGCCAGTTGCCTGCCGGCCGTGCCTGGGGCGTGGCGGTACACGAATCGTTCAGTTCGGTAGTCGCTTACGTCGTCGAAGCTTCGGTGCAGGACGGCCGTCCGGTGCTGCACCACGTGACTGCCGGCGTCCACTGCAACTTGGTCGTGAACCCACGCAGCGTTGAAGCCCAGGTGCAAGGCGCTGCGCTTATGGGGTTGTCGATGTGTCTACCGGGCGGTGCAATCACCCTGAAAGACGGCGTCGTACAACAAAGCAACTTTGCAGACTTCAGCGTTCCGCGCATCACCGACACGCCCGAGTTCGCGGTCCATGTCGTGCCAAGCGCAGAACCACCGACAGGGATGGGTGAGCCCGGCCTGCCAGCGCTGGCTCCCGCTTTCGCAAACGCAATAGCCAGTTTGACGGGTAAGCCAATACGTCAGTTGCCCTTCAAGCTGGCATAAATCGACGAAGCAAGCGCCTGGCTGTGATGGTGTGTTGTTACACCATCACAGCCAGGCGCTGACTACCCGCAATCAGCGGTAAATCTCGCCTGGAAAATGCATATGGGTATTTTTGATTGGAAACACTGGGCCGTCATTTTGGTCGTGGTGGTCTTGGTCTTCGGCACTAAAAAACTGAAAACCCTGGGTACGGATATGGGGGAGACAATCAAAGGCTTTCGCAAAGCCATGAACGAGGACGAAAACAAACCTGACGAGCAGGCTTCTACCGTGCAAGCGCCCGTCAATACTATCCACCGGTTCGAGGCGGGAGAAGCCGAGAAAAATTAGGGGTTACGCACCTGCCGGTGGCCTCATATGGGAGAGCCGGGCAGGACAAAACAAAGGTCTCTGTTGCAGGCTCACCCCACAACTAACCAATCACGTCACAGGCGAATCCGTTTGATATCGCGCTGAGGTGGCTCACCAAACAGGCGACTGTATTCGCGGCTGAACTGCGATGAGCTTTCATACCCCACCAGCCCGCCCGCACTGCTTGCATCGATATTCTGGCTGAGCATCAACTGTCGAGCTGCTTGTAGCCGTAACTGCTTCTGATACTGCAGCGGGCTCATCCCGGTCACAGCCCGAAAGTGTTGGCGAAACGTGGAAGGACTCATATGCGCTTGTGCCGCCAGATCATCCATGCGCAACGCCTGACGGAAATTAACTTTGAGCCAGGCTAATGTCTTGGTAATTTGCTGACTGGGTGAACCGGCGGCAATCACATGCAGCAACTGCGGGCCATGGGTTCCGTTCAACAGCCGGGCAATGATCTCTTCCTTGATCAGCGGAGCGAGGGTCTCAATCCAGTGGGGCTCTTTGAGCAGGTCCACCAAGCGCCTCAGCGCATCCAGCAACCCCACATCCAAAGGCTGTACGGTCACCGGACGAAACGCGTCATCTCGCATACGCTGCGATAACCGCATACGCTCGGCGACCTGCATCACGGTGGCGCTGTCGAGTGCCAGCATCATGCCGAGGAATGGCTTGAGCACGCTGGCTTGAGTGACATGGGAAGTGACCGGGAGATCGACACTGGTCACCATCGACTCGCCGGGTGTATAGGGGAGGACTTCACTGCCGACGATCACCTGTTTGCCGCCTTGCAAGGTCACGCCAATTCCCAAGCCGTAGATGCAGTGCATGGGCGCCGTAACGGCTTTACGCCGATGCAGGCTCAGACCGGGAATCTCGGTGATGCGGTCACCATCGCCCGGTACCAGTTGGCTAACCGATCTGGCGAGACGCGTGACATCAGTCATGACTTGGTCGTTTGACACATCGCTATTCACATTCAAATCCCAAAAAAACAGACGTAGAGATGGGCACGGCTCACGCCGTAACTCACCCGAACAATGTCGGCCATGACCGCAAGTGCGATCTCTGCCGGGGTATTGCTTCCCAGTTTGTGTCCGATCGGCGCATGGATGCGATCAAACGCATCGTCGTCCAGCCCACCTATTCGTTTGCCCCTTTCCATGCGCTTGTGTGCTGGGAGCCGATGGCGCCGATATAAAATGCGGGTGTCCTGACGGCTTCGAGCAAGGTCAGGTCGTCAAGTCGAGGATCATGAGTCAAGGTGACAATAGCCGTCGCTGCGTGGCATCCGCCTTGGAAAATATAGCTGGCAAGCACGCAAAAATGAAAGGCGAACTCCAGGCGCAGCGCCGCCCGCTCGCTCGCTCGGCAATACATCTACCCATTTGTGCACCCCGAACCTCATTGTCACGAGTTATCCCGGCAATACTGAAGGCAATGGACACAGCGACACCCTTGAAAATCATTCGTGTTGCTCACGTTGATAAGCGCTGCGCTTGCACCTGCGCGACGACATTGAAGGAGCTGAAGAGCAACGCTTTGGCCGACGGTTGGCACGCCATGTGAAACAGATCGAGTTCCAGGCGTTGCGCCCTCTCCAGCGCTTGCTCCCCGTATTCCCTGGAGGACCAAAGAAGCTGCATGAGCGCGCGATCGCCTTCGTCACTCACCTGCACGCACGCTCTGATGAACCCTGGACATGAGCAGGTAAAGCGTTCGATACGGCTCATCAACGACGCCACCAGCTCAGGCATGTGGATAGGGTCGACGGTAAATTCAACGACGTGACTGAACCCGCAGCTTCGGCTTGACCAGGTCATGAAGGCTCTCCAAAAAAGTTATCGTACGGTCGACGTGCTCTTTCAGTGCTTACCGATTGGGTCGACCGAGCGCGCGTCGGCAAACACCGCATAGCGCTACGCGGGAGTACACAGCACATCGACACTTCCGGTTTTCATACCCATGTGAACAAGCGGTTGAATACGCTGCGCGGGGGCTCGCAATGCCCGGATCGAGCGCGGCCTGGAATGACCAGCGGGAATTTGCCGGCAAGGTTCGAGCGGAACCAACCAGGTCCAGGCGTCCTTTAATGTGCAGGGAGCCAGAAAAGAGGCCATTTGAGGTCCTTCATCGTTGATCAGCATGACCTCAGTATGCTGCGCCAACGAACCTCACTTCTTGCCCGATAAACGCGATTGATTGCCTGATTCAACGCTTATCAAGCAGCATCAACCCCGCCGACCTAGATATTTCTATATATTTCAGGAATGAAAGCTGCCCGAATCAATCAGAACGCCTGACACTACAGCACATGAAAAATGTAGTCAGTTGGCAGTTGGTCATCAAACGCCAAGCCCACCTGGTGAAGCTGCTGGCGCAACGCCGGAGCATCGACGCGGACCTTCCAGTTGGAACGAGCAGGCCCCACTTTTCCAGCATCGTAGCGGGCAATCGCCTCGGCGAGCTGTAGGCGATCTGGCAAGTACACCGCCAGCGCATTTCCTTTCCATGCAGCCACGTTCAGCCCCAAGGTTTCACACAGCGCAATTTTTGCCTGCGCATCCTCTCTGTCAGCCTGGCGGGAGCGTTCAATCTGATCAGCAAGAACCGGATCAACGATCCGATCTGTAAACAACACTTCACCCTCCTCCCAGACTTCGGGCGGGCAAATCTTGTTTTCCGGATCAAGCGCAATGAACGGATTGATCTCCGCCGGATATATACGACACACCAGCGGCCGCTCTTCGTAGATACCGCAACGACCGTCATCGCCGAGGCTTTGGCATTGCACCAGCGCATTGCCCGCAAACACTGCAACGGCCCGCACATGGGAATTACCGCAAGGCACCTCGACGGCGCGTCCTGCGGCGTGGGCAAACTGTTGCGGCCCAGCAGTCCAGATGGATTGCTCAAACGCCTCCAGTATGATCGCGACCTCATGCCCTCTTTCCAGCCACTGCCTTGTCTCGTTCAACGTCAGTGGAACCAACCGCCCCTTGCAGCAGATCCCGCAGCCATTGCACGCAAACCGGATGCTGTTGTTTTGCATATCGCTACTCGCCTGTATTTTCGACTTTCCACAGAAACACCCGCCACCTGCCTACAGCGCAGGCAGGTCTTGAGGCTCCTTGGGATTATGTGAAATGCAGAGCGGTTGCGTTTGCTCGATCGAGTGGCATCTTTGCTCGATTCAAGCGATCTCAAATACGGGACATTGAGGAGCAGTGGGAGCTACTCGTCGAGAGGTCTGGGCCTCCACACTGACGTTGATGTGGCTGAGGCACGCTGACTGAGGTTCGCAGCTGCGCACCACGGCCAAACCTACGTTACGGTGCGCTCTGGAGCTTGAACCAACCCGTGGTGGCCTCGATTACGCCCCACAGTTTTGGCGGAATTGCGATCTGCGAAACACGTGCGGGGTTCAGCGCCGTTTGAATCTGATCGTCGTGGCCTTTTTCTGCCAGTTCCACCCAGTCAGGATTTATGACAAGGCCCTGTCCAACCGCGACGAGCGACAGGCCGAGTTCAAGCGCTTCCTCGGCTTGGCGAGGCGTCTTGATCTGCCCGGCGGCAATCACCGGAGTGCGTCCGTCGACATGATCCAGAATCACCTTCGCCGTGGTCTTATCACCCTGTCCGTCGACAGGCACCGTTTCCAGCACGCTTCCCAAGGAGACGTGGAGATAGTCGATACCGCTTTCGATCAGTCCATCGACAAGCACGCAGGTGTCGTCGATACGCAATCCATTTTCACCAGATTCATCTGGCGAAATGCGATAGCCGAACAGGAACGGTCGATCGGCATGTGCCCTGATGACTCGATGAACCTCATGCACAACCGCCAATGGAAAACGCAGACGATTCTCGAGTGAGCCGCCCCACTCGTCATCGCGCTGGTTGAACTTCGGAGAGAAGAAATTCTGGATCAGAAATCCGTGGGCGCCATGCAGTTCTATGCCGTCAAATCCTGCCTCAATGGCACGACGCGTCGCCTCACCAAACGCGAGGATCACGTCGTGGATTTCTTCCGGGGTCATTGCGCGTGGGGTAGTGCTAACGCTGAACGCTCCCGCGTCGATGCTCACTGCGCTGGCACTGACAACGTCCGGCACTAACTCCAAAACGGCTTTGTTACCCGCGTGGAACAACTGCAGCACTGCCGTTGCACCACCGCTCTTCGCGGCCTTGGCCAATCGCTTGAGACTGGGAACGAATGTATCGTCGAATGCTGCAAATTCATCGGTGAATCCAATACCGTTGGCGAGCACGTGAGTGCAACCGGTAATCACCAGACCGACACCGTTTACCCGACGCTGGTAATAAGCAACTTCCTCGTCGGAGACTGTACCGTCGGCGTTGCCGGCCCACGTTGTCATAGGGGCCATCGCCACGCGATTGCGCAACACGATTCCGTTGTCGAACACAAACGGCTCGAACACCTTACGCGTAACCTGATTCATTTGAGTACCTGATAAAAAAACGGGGTGATCAATGACGCCCGTCTCTACACAGCGCCAAAACGCGCCGGGTGGAGGAAAATCGCTACTGGACGCCTTCGCCGGCTTTCACATTCTGACCGTCACTGGGTGATGTCGACGGCACGCATATGCATTGGGCTCATTCGACCACCGTGCACCGTCAGCTTTGCCAGAGCAGCATCCATTTTCAACAGTTCAGCGGACGTCAGCTTCACGTTGACGGATGCCAGGTTCTCCTGGAGGTGATTGAGCTTGCGTGTGCCTGGAATCGGGACGATCCAGGGCTTCTGCGCAAGCAACCATGCCAGAGCTATCTGGGCGGGAGTGGCATGCTTTTCCATTGCGAATTGCCTGAGCAAAGCAACGATTGGCTCGTTTGCTGCCAGGTTCTCGGGCGTGAATCGCTCAAACCCTGAACGCAGATCGGTCTTGGCGTCGAACCGTGTACTGCCATTCAGCGTACCGGGTAAATAGCCCATACCCAGCGGGCCCCAGCACACGAAACCAATGCCCAGTTGTTCACAGGTATCAAGGACTCCGTTGTGCTCGACGCTTCTCTCCATCACGGAGTATTCGGTTTGGACCGCCGTCACTGGATGAACGGCATGCGCTCGGCGAATGGTGCTTGCACTGGCCTCCGAGAGACCGAAGTGCAACACCTTGCCCTCTTTTATCAGGTCCTGGACCGTACCCGCGACATCCTCGATCGGTACATTTGGATCGACTCGGTGTTGATAGTAGAGATCGATGCGGTCGGTGCGCAGCCGCTTCAGCGAGCCCTCAAGCACCTTACGGATATGCTCCGGACGACTATTGAGTGCGCCACCGGCGTCCATGTCGAAACCGAACTTTGACGCGATGACAACAGCGTTGCGAAACGGCGAAAGCGCCTCACCTACCAATTCTTCATTGGTATACGGCCCATACACTTCGGCCGTATCAAAAAAAGTGACGCCCTGTTCATGGGCCGTGCGGATGACCTTGATGCCCTGCTCTTTGCCAGCAGGCGCCCCATAATTGGCGCTGATGTTCATGCACCCGACACCGAGTTCCGAGACTTCCAGCGAACCCAGCTTGCGCGTGTTTGTAACCCGCGCTCCGCTCACTGTTGCGCTATCCGGCGAGGTTGCCCAGGACAGCGGTGCAACACTCAAGCCGGCCCCTACGACCGCCCCGCCAATCAAAACGTCACGGCGACTGAAGCCTGGGTGATCCTGGAATGCGTTTTCTGATGTGCCTCTCTTATCCTGCTGCATGATCGCGCCCTATCTGTAAATTGCTGCCATGGGATAGACATTGGTTAAACCAGTCGATACCCCCGGGTAAATCCTGGCTTCAGTATGCGGCGCACCTGCCAGGATCATTTGCCCGTTTTGTCGACATCAATGCCTATTCCAAGGAATCGTCTGCGCATTTCAGACAGTCAGCTGATCGCGCGGTCGTTTACAGAGGGGAGTCCGTACCCAGGGAAAAGAACGCCGGGAACAACCAGATGCTCTGCCACTGGTGACCCGCAGGAGTGGAGTAGTAATCAGAGACATGGCCCGCGACCCAGAAACCGATCAGCATGCCAAAGCCGAGGTGGCCAGGGTAATCAGGCCCTGGGCCGAGCTTCTTTCTGGGCCGCGCAGGCCTGCCGTTTCATTGGGGGCGAAAATGGGGGCATCACTAGTTTTTTACAGCCTGAAACCACCGCCCTAGAGCCAAGTCAAAATGTTTTTTGGCGACCCTGACAGTCTCTAGGCTTCATCGGGCAGGTGTTGATCCGATCATTTCTGCGGTCGTACGGAATCAGGCGCAGCACTGCGCCAAAGATTGCTTCCTGAGTACTGCACATGCGGTGATGCGTTGTGGCTCACCAATGGCTGCATCCAACTGTTCCTGCTTCTGACGCTGATATCCCTTGTGACATCGATGATCCTGCTGCCTTACCTGTTCAGCAGTGTCTTTGCATTGAAATTGACCTGGCAGCCGGCCGGATGTTGTGGTCTGGAACGCTGACGTTGTAAGGCGAATCAGCGATCAGGCCTATGCCGATCCCGGCGCAGTTGACTTTTATCAACTGCGGCTCGAACCGGTCAGGCTGCAAAAGGTGGCGGCTTGACCATCATCAAGCTACACGGTGCACGGTTGACCAGGCATTGCGCCGTGCCGCCGATAAAACCGTCGAGGCCGTGATGGTAGGACGTGCCCAGCACCATCAGGTCGAACGCCTGTTCTCGGGCAAAGCGTTCGACCACCCGGTAAGGGATACCGGTCAGCAAGTGCCTGTGTTTTTCATCGACACCATAGCGCTCGGCCAGGGTGTCGAAAGCCTCTTGCTGAGTATCGGTGATCGCATCGCGCAGACTGTGATCCAGACTCAGGTTCGGCACACTCATCGCGGCGTCACCGACTACGGACCAATCGCTCACATTCAACAGATGCAACGACGCAGCGCATTTTGATGCCAATGTCGATGCCAGCTCGAGTATCCGGTCATTGAGCCCTTGGGTCAGGTCCTCAAGGTGGGACAGGTCTATGGCCGCCAGAATCTTCAACGGCTTCGGGTTCGCAGCGTCGGTGACCAGGTGCAGACAGGCCGGGCAATCGCGCAGCAACATCCAGTCCAGTGGTTGATGGAACGCCCAATCAAGGGCCGGAATATGGTGGGCGTCCTTGATCACCAGATCGGCGCGGAAGTCATTGACGTACTCAAGCACATGCGCCGGTGTGGACCTGGCCCAGACCACTTCGGTTGTCACTTGCACCTCAGCACCGCGTTGAAACCGGGCTTGCTGTTCCAGCCACTGGCGATGCATCTGCAAGTAGCCTTCACGCGCTTGCGCCATGGCGTTGTGGTCAAACAGACCGGCCAGCGCCAAGGCCTGGACATAATCGAACGCCACGATGTGCAACAACGCACCGCTGGCCCGGGCCAGTGCCTGGGCGCGATCAAACGCCGGAGTGCGGGTCATTTCGGCGGGTGCAATCAATAGAATCCGTTTGAGCCTGAACATCACGTCATTCTCCTGGCAATGCTTCGCCGGCCTGATTGCCAGCCCGACATCCGTGTCCGGTTTGTTCTCATCGCAGACTACTTGGGCGTCGCCTTTTCGGTCATCCGCTTGGCGCGCTGATTGGCTTCGTCAGCTGCACGTTGTGCCTGTTCAGCTTTCAATATCGCTTCGTCGGCCCGCAAACGTGCGGTTGCCGCGTTGTTTTCCGCAGACTCAAGTCGCGCATCGATTTCCTGGGCATGGCGGTGGCTGCATCCAGTGGCTGTCGCCATCAAGACACTCAGCACAATGATGGACAAGCGCATGTTCATGATTTCCCCTTGGTTAATCGCTGCTCTGCTAAATCGATGATCTGAGTATCTGACGATGTCCGCTATCGACTCTGATTTTTGTCAATTAATGACGCCGACAATGGGTGGCCGTGCAAATGGGCATTTGCATGCGCCTCGGTAAACCGGGCACCCCGCTCGTCCGTAATCAAGGTGAAAGGCCAAATGAAAAGCGTGTGCGTCGCTACGACACCTATGCTTATCACACACCTCAAAGGTACCTTTCCCATGCTTGAAGTTTCTTCCCCGCGCCCGCCCCTGCCTCTCAAGGCTGCGTGTTCCAACTGCAGTGTGGTGGAGTTGTGCCTGCCAATCGGCCTGACTGGACCGGATGTCGATCGACTCGACACGCTGATCGTGCAACGGCACAAGGTCAAAAAAGGCACTGCACTTTATCGCGCAGGGGATCCGCTACGCTCGCTGTACGCTGTGCGCACAGGCTCATTCAAAACCAGCGTGTTGTCCGTCGATGGCCGCGAACAAGTCACCGGCTTTCACATCCCCGGCGAAATGCTTGGCCTGGACGCTATCAGTGCCGACCAACATGCTTGCACTGCATATGCGCTGGAAGACAGCGAAGTCTGCCCGATTCACTTCGCCCAACTGGAAAAACTGGCGCAAAGCCTCCCGTCCCTGCAACACAATCTCAACAAACTGCTAAGCCGGGAAATCGTGCGCGACCACAGCATGTTGATGCTGATGGGCAACATGAATTCCGATGAGCGCCTGGCGGCGTTCCTGCTCAATCTCTCGCACCGTCTGAGCTCGCGAGGCTATTCCTCCAAAGAATTCGTGCTGAAAATGCGCCGCGAAGAAATCGGCTCCTACCTTGGCCTGCGACTGGAAACCATCTGTCGCGGCATTGCGCACCTGCGTGATCAGGGGTTGGTCGAGATCAGTGGGCGCGATGTGAAGATCCAGAACATGGACGGCCTCCTGCAGATGGTGTCTGGCTGTAATCGCCAGGCCCACTGAACGCGTCTGCAATGGAGCTTTGAACATGCGCGCCATGGTTCTGCATGCTCCCGGCCAGCCATTGCAATGCGAAGAGCGCTCTATTCCCCTGCCCGCACCCGATCAGATCCTCCTCAAAGTACTGGCCTGCGGGGTGTGCCGCACTGACCTGCATTTGCTCGATGGTGAATTGCCGCAAGCCGTATACCCGAGGGTGCCGGGCCATGAAATCGTTGGTGAAGTCACGGCGGTGGGCCAAGGCATCACGCCTGACTGGATCGGCCGACGAGTCGGCGTGCCCTGGCTGGGCTGGACGTGCGGCGTGTGTGAGTTCTGTCGTTCGGGTCGGGAGAACCTGTGTGATCAGGCGCAGTTCACCGGTTGTCATCTGGACGGTGGCTACGCTGAATACACGGCTGCCGATCCGCGCTTTTGCTTTGCCCTTCCCGAGTCCCTTTCAGACCAGCAAGCCGCGCCCCTGCTGTGTGCCGGGCTGATCGGCTTTCGCGCACTGCAAATGGCTCGCGGCACTCAGCATCTGGGGCTCTACGGGTTCGGCGCGGCGGCGCACCTGGCGATTCAGGTCGCACTCGGGCGCGGTCAGAAGGTGTACGCGTTTACCCGTCCCGAGGACGATATCGGACAAGCCTATGCCCGTTCCCTGGGTGCTGAATGGGCGGGGCCTTCCGATCAGCCGCCACCGCACCTGCTCGATGCCAGCCTGATATTCGCCCCGGTGGGCGCACTGGTACCGGCGGCGCTGGCAGTGACGGCCAAGGGCGGCTGTGTGGTTTGCGCCGGGATTCACATGAGCGACATCCCGGCGTTTCCGTATCGTTTGTTGTGGGGTGAGCGCAGTGTCCGCTCGGTCGCCAACCTGACCCGCGAAGACGGCACTGCGTTTTTCCAGGAGCTACGCGACACCCCCGTGCACTGCGACATCACCCGATTTGCCCTGGAGTACGCCAACCAGGCCCTGGCGTTTTTACGAGCGGGGCAATTCAACGGTGCGATCGTGCTCACGCCGTGACGGCTGGCCTGACCGCCAGAATGCTCCCGGGCACCTAATACAGCGCACGCTCGGCACCGGCGCTGTGGGCCGGCAAGGTTCAAGACTGCAATGTTTGTTGCGGCTTGATCGCCAGCACACTGCACGGCGCTCGATGCAGCAGCTGTTCGGCCGTGGTGCCCAGTAACTTGCTCAGCCCGTGGTGTTGCACCGTTCCCATCACGATGACGTCAACCTGCTGCTCAACGGCGAACTCGCAAATACTCGGTACCGGCGCGCCCTCGATAAAATGCCGGCGCGAGTCCGGGACACCGTGTCGTTCAGCCAGCGCCGCAAACGCCTCATGCTGCGCACTGCCCTGCGCTTCATAGATACCGGTCGCTAACGGCAAGGCGCCGAAGGCCATGTCCGTGGCGTAAACCGCCGCCCAGTCATACACATGCACCAGTTCGAGCCTGGCATCACATTGCTCAGCCAGCCGGGTGGCGGCATTGAGGATCTGGTCGTTGAACAGGCAATCCTGTTCTTCGCTACGCATGACATCGACGATGGCCAGTACATTGCGTGGCCGTGGATGCGTATCGTCGGTCACCAAATGCACTGGCACGGGGCAGTCGCGCAACAGCTGCCAATCCAGTGGAGTGTAAAAAATCCGCTCCAGCGCGGACTCGTGCCGGGCATCTTTGATGATCAACATCACCGGCATTTCGTTGACGAACTGCAGAATCTCGGCAAACGGATCGTGGACCCAGACCACCTCAGCGGTGACCTTGATGTGATGCCTTTCCAGCAGTGACGCCTGCTCTGTGAGCCACTGACGATGGGTGCGCAGATAACCATCACGGGCCAGGCGGATTTGCTCAGGGGCAAACAGGCCTGCCACCGCCAACGCTTGCACATAGTCAAAGGCCACGATGTGCAGCGGCAGTTGCATCGCCTGCGCCAGTGCGGCGGCGCGCTCAAACGCGGGCGTGCGCTCCATGGCTGGAGGAGCGATCAACAGTAAACGCTGAGTTTGCGACATGGGGACCTCGGCACACGGCCAGCTTGAAGGAATAGACCTTCAGCGTGAACGATGCGGCCGCCGGCCAATTGATTTTTGTCAGCAACAGCCCGGATTTTGACCCGAGCCAAAATACCTGCCGTTTCAACCTTTTGGAGCAAGGTTGCGCGCCGGTCTGCGATCAGAGCAACAAGGTGCCCGCCCACATCGCCAGCGTCAGCAATAGCTGGCCCGGGATCACATAGGCGGCGAAGCGTTTGCCGCCACTGATCCAGGCCACCACACACTTACTCACCGAGTTACTGCTGACGGCAATCAGTGCGGGCGCTGCTATGGCGTCATAAGGCAACTGCCCCGCCTTGGCCAGACTCGCCACAGAGGCCGTAGCGGAGTGCGCATCGGCAAACCCTGTGAGTGTCGCTGTGAGCATCACACCCACCTCACCAAAGTGGCTGAGCATTGCCGATGACAGCACCGTGATGCTGGTGATGGTCAGGGTCACGATTAAGGCGAGTTTGAGGTTGAACACCTTCGCCGTCTTGATCGGTTCGCTTTGAGTGCCCCGCCTCGGGTCGGGAAACATCAGGCAGGCGCCATACAATGCTGTTGCCACCAGACCGAAACACAAGGGTGCCCACAGGCTGCGCAACAAGCCCGGATCAACCGTGGCGAGGATCAGCCCGACCTGAATCATCGTGGCGAGATTGGACAGAATAGCGGCGGCGCTGAGGATTCTGATGTTGTCCGGTTCATGGGCGACCCGTTGGCCCATGGTGGCGATCGTCAAGGTACTGGAAGCGAACCCGGAGGCTATCGCACTGATGACATAGCCATAGCGTGAGCCCAGCGCACGCACGGCGATATGGCCCGTCGCGCCCACCAGCATCAGCAACACCGTCAGGGTACAAACGGTGCGCAGATTGATCGCCGCATACGGGCCGATGTAACGATCCGGTGCCAATGGCAGTACCACCAGGGCTGCGATCAGCAAGACCAGGCCGTCGCGCATTTCAGCCTCGGTCAACTGGCTATTGGCAAAGTGATGCAGTTTTTCGCGATACGTCAGCAGCCCCGCGATCACCACCGCAAGGGCGATCGCCAGCGCCGGCGCGCTGGCGCACAACGCGCCCAAGACCAACACCGTGAGTAACGCCACCTCGCTGGTGACGCCGGGGTCATCACTGAGGCTGCGCCAGTACGCGACGCTGATCAGCAACGTCACACACACCGCCATGATCCCCAACAGCAAGCCTCCGCCTACCAGCAGCGCCACATAGCCCAACAACGCGGTAATGGCGAACGTGCGCAAGCCGGCGCAATGTCGCGCGTTGCCGGTGCCCTTGTGCCGTTCACGCTCAAGCCCGATGAGCAAGCCAATCCCCAGTGCCATTGCAGCACCCGAAAGATCGAATATTTCACTCATGACGTGGCCTGTCCTGCAGGGCTTTTACGCGCTGCTCTGTGCTTGACTCAGCGGGTTCATACAAGGCTCGCGACGTCCACACGACGAGCCATGACTGGCGCCGTCAGCAACGTCTGACCGAAGGCGTGGGGCCAGACATGCGGCGCGTCGATACGAGCCTGAAGCCGATCGACGAAGGCTTGTGCAGTTGGCTGGTGTTTGAAGCTCACTTCCCAGTCATCCAGATGCACGACCCAGCCATGGGGTGCCTGTCTCTCAGTAATCTTGATGTTCATGGAAAGCCTCGGTGGAAACCGCTGACGAATGAAACGACAGCCCCATCAAGCCCAATGCAAATCGCGACTTTCAGGGTGGCCATGGTGACTTCTCCCTGCGCCAGCGGCGCATTTGAGTTCAGCACAGGATCAGAGTGTGGGCCGGGCCTCCAGGCCGGAAGTTGATAATCGTCAACTATCCGTGGATGAGCTGCAGCGCCCGAAGATGCCGGCCCGGGCTTTTTCATTTGTGCGCCGCTTTTGCGTTTTTGTGCGACAGATCCCGTTTAAGGACTCCCGCAAGGCTCTAGCACGGTGTTAGTTTGTAAGTGTATGTGTCTCAACGTTGAGACACGCCTTACTCACTGCCCTGCAAAGGAATGCCCTTCGTAATGAATGTCCCTTTCAAGCAATTGGCTGCCACCACGTTAATGCTGGCCGGCCTTGCCGTGTTCACGGCGCCCGCGCAAGCCAATATCACCCCGCAACAGAGCGCTGAAATCCTCAAGCGCTACAGCGCTGAAAAAGCCACTGACTTCCGCCAGTTCCTCGGCAATCTGGGCAAGAGCGATCTGGCGAAAACCGCTGACATCGGCACGGCCATTGGCGCTTATCTCGATAACAAAACTTTAAACGCCGATCAGCAAAACGAAATCTATCGTTTGCTCGGGATCTACACGCGAGCGAAGTACAGCGCTGCCGCCACCGAAACCCTGCGCGAACTGGTGGAGATTCCGACCTATCGCAAGGACGGCGTTGAGCAGCACGACAACCCGGAATTCATCAAGATCGCGGCGAAGATCCAGAGCCTTGCCGAGTCCTTCAATCTGAAATTCCGCAACATCGACAACCGCGTCTACGAGATCTCCCTCGACGGTAGCGGCGATGAAGTGGTCGGCATTCATGCGCACGCCGACGTGGTGCCAGTGACGCCGGAAAACTGGGTGCTCAAGGATGGCACCCGCCTCGACCCGTTCAAGATCACCCTGATCGACGATCGCATGTACGGTCGCGGCACCGAAGATGACAAGAACGGCATCGTCGTCACGCTCTATGCGATGAAAGTCATCAAGGAAGAAAAACTGCCGCTGGTGCGCAACTTCAAGCTGCTGGTCGACACCACCGAAGAAACCACGGGCGACGCGATTCCGTACTACTTCGAGCGCAACCCGACGCCGAACTACAACCTCGCACTGGACGGTGGCTACCCGGTAGTCATTGCCGAGAAAGGCTACGGCACCGTCATGGCTAACTTTGCCAAGCGCAAAGGTGAAGGCAAAGGTGCGGAGATCATCTCGATGACCGGTGGTTTGGCGACCAATCAGATTCCGTCGGCGTCGGTTGCCACGCTGGTGAGCGACAAACCTGCCGAACTCGCCGCTAGCCTGCAAAAAGCCGGCACCGAATATGCCAAGCGCAACGGTGGCAACTTTGAAGTGAGCGCCAAGGTCGACGGCAAAGACGTCAAGCTGACCGTGACGGGCGTATCTGCGCACTCCTCCGAGCCTGAATCCGGGGTCAACCCGGTGGCGCGCATGCTCGACTTCATCAATAGCGTTGATGGCAAGGTCGCGCTCAAGCACAACCACATCACCGATGCCGCGCGTTATGCCGCCGACAACTGGGGGCTGGATTACCTCGGTAACAAACTGGGTGTCGGTTTCTCCGATGCCTTCATGGGGCCGCTGACGACCTCGCTGACTTACGTCGCAATGGACGACAAAGCCTTCAAACTCGCGGTCAACCTGCGTGTTCCGAAGGGCAAGTCGCCGGAGAAGCTGAAGGCTGAAATCGCTGAGAAACTGGCAGCGTGGAGCAAGAAGAGTCACGTCGCCGTTGCCTTCGACTATTCAGTTGCCGAACCGATGTACCGCAACCCCGAGGGTGAATGGGTCAAGGCGCTGCTGGCGGTATCGACTGAAAACCTTGGCATGAAACACGAGTTCGGCACCTCCGCTGGCGCCACCTCGGTGCATGAGCTGCCGAACGGCGTGCAATTCGGTCTGGCCATGCCGGATGTGAAATACACCGGTCACACCGATGGCGAGTTCAAGACCGTGGAGCAATTCCAGCTGGATCTGCAGATCGTGACTGAAATGATCGGGCGCATCGGCCAGTTGCCGAAACTCTGAAGCTTGTGTGGCGAGGGACCCTGCTCCCTCGCCACAATTATTAATCCCCGCATAATCCCTGCCGCGCAGCCTCGCCCTGACTTTTGCACACCGGGCAACACAGAATTGCCATCAAGCCGATTGATAGCCACCTAACGAAAGGTGCATGCTAGAGGGCTCGTTCGGGTCTTATATCATTCCGAATGATAGTTACCTTTGCTTCATTCGATTCGTGCCATCACAACCCGCCGAGCATCATCCGCCCATCTTCAATACATTGGCGGATGCATCCATGGAACAGTCACTCAAACATTTGCGCTTCCCGTTGGCCATGTTGGCCGTACTGGTGATGAGCGCCTGCGGCAAGACTCCGGAGACTGCCGCCACCATGCCCGCTGCGAAAGTCAGCGTAGCCAAGGTGTTGGAACAACCGGTCAACGAGTGGGACGAATTCACCGGGCGCCTCGAAGCGCCGGAAACCGTTGAAATCCGTCCACGGGTCTCCGGCCAGATCGACGACGTCGCTTTCACAGAGGGCGCACTGGTCAAGAAAGGCGACCTGCTGTTCCAGATCGATCCGCGTCCATTCCAGGCTGAGGTGCGCCGCCTCGAAGCCCTGGTCGCTCAATCCCGCGCCAACGCCACCCGCAGTGAAAATGAAGCCGGGCGTGGTGAACGCCTGCGTGCCAGCAACGCCATTTCCGCCGAACTGGCCGACTCGCGCACCAGCGCAGCTCAAGAAGCCCGCGCCGCCGTCGGTGCCCTGCAAGCGCAACTGGATCTGGCCAAACTGAACCTCAGCTTCACCCGCGTCACCGCGCCGATCAGTGGCCGCGTCAGCCGTGCCGAGATCACCGCCGGCAACCTGGTGACCGCCGACACCACACCGCTGACCAGCGTGGTTTCCACCGATCGCGTCTACGCCTACTTCGACGCCGATGAGCGTGTGTTCCTCAAATACACCCAGCTCGCCCGTAACGGTCAACGCGGCGCCACCACTCCGGTGTACATGGGCCTGTCCAACGAAGACGGCAACCCGCACCTCGGTCAGATGAACTTCGTCGACAACCAGGTCAACCCGAAAACCGGCACCATCCGTGGTCGCGCGGTGTTCGACAACAGCGACGGCACCTACACCCCGGGCCTGTACGCACGCTTGAAACTGGTCGGCAGCGGCACCTACAACGCCATGCTGATCAACGACGAAGCGGTCGGTACTGACCTGGGCAAGAAGTTCGTACTGGTGATGGATGCGGACAATAAAACCGCGTACCGCGCCGTTGAACTGGGTCCGAAGATCGAAGGCCTGCGCATCGTCCGTAACGGTCTGAACAAGGACGACACGATCATCGTCAAGGGTCTGCAACGGGTTCGTCCTGGCTCCCCGGTCACCCCTGAAGTGGTGCCGATGGCCAGCGAACAGACCATCGCGGCACTCGCTCAACAACGTCAAGCGCTGGAAGCCAGCAACCTGCCCAAAGTCGCCCCTGCCAAAGGCGCGTCCGGTTCGGTTGTGAAGCTGGCTGCTACGACCCCACGCGGTTAAGGGACGACAACTCCGATGAATTTTTCCCAATTCTTCATTTCACGGCCGATCTTCGCAGCGGTGCTATCGCTGTTGATCCTGATCGCCGGTGCGATCTCGCTGTTCCAGCTACCGATCAGCGAATACCCGGAAGTCGTGCCGCCAACCGTGGTGGTGCGTGCCAACTTCCCGGGCGCCAACCCTAAAGTCATCGGTGAAACCGTGGCCGCTCCGCTGGAGCAGGCCATCACCGGCGTCGAGAACATGCTCTACATGTCCTCGCAGTCGACCGCCGACGGCAAGATCACCCTGACCATCACTTTCGCCCTGGGCACTGACCTGGACAACGCGCAAGTGCAGGTGCAAAACCGGGTGACCCGTACCGAGCCAAAACTTCCCGAGGAAGTGACGCGCATCGGTATCACCGTCGACAAAGCCTCGCCCGACCTGACCATGGTTGTGCACTTGACCTCGCCGGACAAGCGCTACGACATGCTCTACCTGTCCAACTACGCGATCCTCAACATCAAAGATGAGCTCGCTCGTCTGAACGGTGTCGGTGACGTGCAGTTGTTCGGTATGGGCGACTACTCGCTGCGGGTCTGGCTCGATCCGAACAAGACTGCTTCGCGTAACCTGACCGCGACCGACGTCGTGACCGCGATCCGTGAGCAGAACCGTCAGGTCGCGGCCGGTCAACTCGGCGCGCCCCCTGCCCCGAATGCCCAGAGCTTCCAGCTGTCGGTCAACACGCAGGGCCGTCTGGTCTCCGAGGAAGAGTTCGAGAACATCATCATTCGCGCAGGCGATAACGGTGAAATCACTCGCCTGAAAGACATCGCTCGCGTCGAGCTGGGCTCCAGCCAATACGCGCTGCGTTCGTTGCTGGACAATCAGCCGGCAGTGGCCATTCCGATCTTCCAGCGTCCAGGCTCCAATGCCATCGACATCTCGAACGATGTTCGCGGAAAAATGGACGAGCTGAAGAAAAACTTCCCGCAAGGCATGGACTACAGCATTGTCTATGACCCGACGATCTTCGTACGCGGTTCGATCGAGGCGGTGGTTCACACCCTCTTCGAAGCGCTGATCCTCGTGGTACTGGTGGTAATCCTGTTCCTGCAGACCTGGCGCGCCTCGATCATTCCGTTGGTGGCGGTGCCGGTATCGTTGATCGGTACGTTTGCAGTGATGCACCTGTTTGGCTTCTCGCTCAACGCGTTGTCACTGTTCGGCCTGGTACTGGCCATCGGTATCGTGGTGGACGACGCCATCGTGGTGGTGGAGAACGTCGAACGGAACATCGAACTCGGACTGACACCGGTCGAAGCGACCAAACGGGCGATGCGTGAAGTCACCGGCCCGATCATCGCAACGGCACTGGTGCTGTGTGCGGTGTTTGTTCCGGCGGCGTTCATCTCCGGCCTCACCGGGCAGTTCTACAAGCAGTTCGCACTGACCATCGCGATCTCGACCGTGATCTCGGCGTTCAACTCGCTGACCCTGTCGCCAGCACTGGCCGCTGTGTTGCTGAAAAGCCATGACGCGCCGAAAGACCGTTTCTCCAAGGTGCTCGACAAGATCTTCGGTGGCTGGTTGTTCCGTCCGTTCAACCGCTTCTTCGACCGTGCCAGCCATGGCTACGTCGGCACCGTGCGCCGGGTTATCCGTGGCAGCGGCATCGCCCTGCTGTTGTACGCAGGCCTGATGGTGCTGACCTTCTTCGGTTTCTCCAGCACGCCGACCGGTTTCGTACCCGGCCAGGACAAGCAATACCTGGTGGCCTTCGCGCAACTGCCGGACGCCGCAAGCCTGGATCGCACCGAAGACGTGATCAAGCGCATGTCCGACCTCGCCCTGAAACAGCCAGGCGTGGAAAGCGCCGTAGCGTTCCCGGGCCTATCGATCAACGGCTTCACCAACAGCCCGAACGCCGGCATCGTGTTCGTGACCCTGAAACCGTTCGACGAACGTAAAGACCCGAGCATGTCCGCCGGTGCGATTGCCGGTGCCTTGAACGGTCAGTACGCGAACATTCAAGAAGCGTACATGGCGATCTTCCCGCCACCGCCGGTACAAGGTCTGGGCACCATTGGTGGTTTCCGCCTGCAAATCGAAGACCGGGGCAACCTGGGCTACGACGAGCTGTACAAAGAAACCATGAACATCATCAACAAGAGCCACAACGTGCCGGAACTGGCAGGCCTGTTCACCAGTTACACCGTGAACGTGCCGCAGGTCGATGCTGCCATCGACCGTGAGAAAGCCAAGACCCACGGCGTGGCCGTCAGCGACATCTTCGACACCTTGCAGATCTATCTGGGTTCGCTGTATGCCAACGACTTCAACCGCTTCGGGCGCACCTATCAGGTCAACGTTCAGGCCGAACAACAGTTCCGCCTCGAATCCGATCAGATCGGTCAGCTGAAAGTCCGTAACAACAAAGGCGAAATGATCCCGCTGGCGACCTTCATCAAGGTCAGCGACACCTCGGGCCCGGATCGCGTGATGCACTACAACGGCTTCATCACCGCAGAAATCAACGGCGCCGCAGCCCCCGGCTACAGCTCCGGCCAGGCTGAAAAAGCCATCGAGAAACTGCTGAAGGATGAGCTGCCGAACGGCATGACCTACGAGTGGACCGACCTGACCTACCAGCAGATTCTTTCCGGCAACACTGCGCTGTTCGTGTTCCCGCTCTGCGTACTGCTGGCGTTCCTGGTGCTCGCCGCTCAATACGAAAGCTGGAGCCTGCCACTGGCGGTGATCCTGATCGTACCGATGACCCTGCTGTCGGCCATTACCGGCGTGATCATCTCGGGCGGTGACAACAACATCTTCACCCAGATCGGTTTGATCGTACTGGTGGGACTTGCCTGTAAGAACGCGATTCTGATCGTCGAGTTCGCCAAGGATAAGCAGGAAGAAGGCCTCGATCCGCTCGCGGCGGTACTGGAAGCCTGCCGTCTGCGTCTGCGGCCGATCCTGATGACCTCCTTCGCGTTCATCATGGGTGTGGTGCCACTGGTGTTCTCCAGCGGTGCCGGTGCCGAGATGCGTCACGCCATGGGTGTGGCGGTGTTCTCCGGGATGCTCGGGGTGACCTTCTTCGGTCTGTTGCTGACGCCAGTGTTCTACGTACTGATCCGTAACTTTGTTGAACGCGGTGAGCAGCGCAAAGCGGCCAAGGCCCTGAAATTGGAGGCGCAACAATGAGTCTGAAAGTCTTCCTGCCGAGTCTGCTGGTGCTGGCACTCAGCGCCTGCGCCGTCGGCCCCGACTACAAGACCCCAGCCACGGAGGCGGCCAATATCACGGCTGCCACCGACGGCGCCGCCGGGCAAAAGAACTTCGACCGTTCGAAATTCGAAGGCATCTGGTGGCAGCAATTCGACGATCCGACCCTCAACCAGTTGGTGACCCAATCGCTGCAAGGCAACCGTGAACTGCGCGTGGCGTTCGCCCGCTGGAAAGCCGCCCGGGCGATCCGCGACGACGCCAGCAACGACGCGATGCCGACCATTACCAGTCGCGCCAGCAGTGATCTGGCCAAGGGGCAAATCCCCGGCCAGACCACCAACCGGGTCAATAGCGAACGCTATGACCTCGGCCTGGACATGGCCTGGGAACTGGATTTGTTCGGGCGCATCCAGCGCAATCTGGAAGCCAGCGACGCCGACCAGCAAGCCGCCGAAGCCGATCTGTATCAACTGCAAGTCACCATGATTGCCGAACTGGTGGACGCCTACGGTCAACTACGTGGTGCGCAACTGCGCGAAAAAATCGCCGTGGCCAACCTGAATAACCAGCAGGAGTCGCGCAAGATCACCATCAGCCTGCGTGATGCGGGTGTTGGCGATCAGCTCGATGTCGAACGGGCCGATGCCCGTCTGGCCTCGGTCGAAGCCAGCGTACCGCAGTTGCAGGCGGAACAGGTTCGGCAGAAAAACCGCATCGCCACTCTCTTGGGCGAACGTCCGGACAAGCTGACCGTGGATCTGAGCCCGAAAGACTTGCCGGCGATTGCCAAGGCCTTGCCGATCGGTGACCCGGGCGAACTGCTACAGCGTCGCCCGGACATCCTCAGCGCCGAACGGCAACTGGCCTCGGCCACTGCTCGAATCGGCGTGGCGAAAGCCGATCTGTTCCCACGGGTCAGCCTCAGCGGTTTCCTCGGCTGGACAGCCGGACGGGGTTCGCAGATTGGTTCTTCGGCAGCCAATGCCTGGGCGCTCGGCCCGAGCATTACCTGGGCGGCGTTCGATCTAGGCAGCGTGCGTGCCCGTTTGCGCGGCGCCGATGCGGATGCCGAAGGCGCGCTGGCGACTTACGAGCAACAAGTGCTGTTGGCTCTGGAAGAGTCGGAAAACGCTTTCAGCGATTACGGCAAGCGTCAGCAACGCCTGATCTCGTTGATCCGTCAGAGTGAATCAAGCCGCAAGGCAGCCGACCTGGCTGAAATCCGCTATCGCGAAGGCACGACTGATTTCCTCGTGCTGCTCGACGCACAGCGTGAACGGCTGAACGCCGAAGACAGCCAGGCCCAGGCCGAAGTCGACCTGTATCGCGGCATTGTCGCGATCTACAAGGCCCTCGGCGGTGGCTGGCAACCGGAGACCGTGGCCAGCAAGTAATCGATTGTTAAAGAGCTCCTTTGGTTGGCCGCAACCAACCAAATTCTTTACCCCGCGTATCATTCGGTCGCGGGGTTTTTTTATGCCTCGCCACATCACCCGAACGCCACTGTTCCCCTGTAGGAGCTGCCGAAGGTAGCGATCTTTTGACTTGCCTTTAAAAGAGCAGATCAAAAGATCGCAGCCTTCGGCAGCTCCTACAGGGATCAGTTTTCCAGAACAGTGACGGTGGCCGTGGTCCCTGCACGCAGGCGGTTTTTGCCAGCGTAGTCGCCATCGATCTCGATCCGCACCGGCACCCGCTGCGCGAGTTTCACCCACGTGTAACTCGGGTTGATATTGGCCAGCAGCCGACTGCCCGGCGCTGGAACCCGGCCTCGCTTTCTTCCGTGCGAAGCACTGCCGCAGCGTGGCTGGCAGCCAGTTTGATCACCTGATCGACTTTGGCGAAATAGCCCTTGGCCACGGCTTGCGGGCGTGCCGTCAGCAGGCTGACCACACATACGCACGCTACGGCCAGCAAGGTTTCGGTAACGCGGGTAACCGCCAACAGAAACGTGCCGTCCTGGTCCGGGATCGCCAACAACGCCACGACTACAGCGGTATAACCACTGAGCACAAACGCTTGCGAACTGGTGTAACGCAGCAACGTACCGCCTGCCGTACACAACGCCAGCCACAGGGCCAGGGTGGCGATGAAGGGCAACGGAGCCTGCGGAAAAATCGCCATGATCAACACCGCCACCGCTGCCCTGAGGGTCGTGCCGATTACCTGACCGAAACTGCGTGCCAGCGCCATCCCGGCCAACGGCTGGCTGACAATGACCACCGCCATGATCGACCACTTGGGCTGATCGAGATCGAACAAAAATGCCAGATACAACGTCAGCAACCCCGCCGCTATGGTGCGCAGGGCAAACAGCAGGACAGCCTGACCGGGGTGGATCACGGCCTTGAAGTAATTGAACAGGGCTTGCATGGGCACACTCATCGAAGCGACTTCTGCAAGCGTAGACACTGCATCGAAAGCCTGACGGGTAACTGAGTCGACGCAGTTTGTAGGGCGATTCGCATGCAAGGGTTTGACTCATGGCCCGAGCTGACCGAAGCTTGCCGCTCTGCTCAAGAACGCCTGTTTCGGAAACCTGCATGCCTCAGTCTCGCCGCTATCTGCTTATCAGCCTGGGCCTTGTGCTTGTCGTCCTCGTGGCCTGGTTGTGGCTGCGCAGCACCGCCCCGGTCGTCCCCGATGCAATCAAACACGGCTACAGCGAAGCGCTCGATGCCGCGCGTAAGGGGCAACCGGGCGCGGCACGCCAGTTGTATCAACAGTTGGGCCGGCCGGACATCTCGGTCAAGCGCCGTGTGTGGCTGCATGGCGAGTTACCCAATTATCCGAGCCCCCAGGCGTTGAAACTGGCCGACACAGACCTGCAGAACGAATCCCCCGCCGTGCGGCTGGCGGCGATCAGAAGCGTGGTGGGACTGGTGCCGGGCGGGCAACGCAGTTTGCTGTTCGGGCCAATGCTTGAGGATGAGGATCAAACCGTACGCTTTGCCGCGGTCAATGCCCTGCTTGGCTTGACTCCGGACGAACTGGGCCTGTATTTCGCGCCGCTGCAACAGGCGATCGACGGCTGGGAACAAACGCTCAAGGCGCAGCCGGAAAGCGCCGCCAACTACGCGCAACTGGCGCGACTGCATCTGCACAATGCCGAACTCAAAGAGGCGCAGGACGCGCTGGACAATACCCTGCGTCTGGAACCCGGCAATCTGCAGGCACTGGTGATGCAGATCGATGTCCTCGACCGCCAGGGTCAAACCGACGCCGCCCGGCAACTGCTGGGCCAGCAACTCAAGGCACAACCTGATTCTGCCTACCTGCAACATGCCCTGGGGCTTTGGCTGTTGCACCACGATCAGCGCGAATACGCCCTGCTCGGTTTGTCCAAAGCCGTCGAGCTTGAGCCGGACAACAAGGATTACCGCTACGACCTCGCCACCACCCTGCACAGCGCCGAAGAACTGGAAGCGGCGCAGAAGCAGCTGCAGGAAATCGTTCAGCGCCATCCCGCCGACCGCAAGGCGCGGGTCTTGCTGATCAACTACTGGAAGGAAAGCGGACAACTGCAGAACGTGCAGATTCTGCTGGCGCAACTGGAGCAGTTGAACCCCGATGATCCCGCGTTGCAGCAAGGCCTCTGAACCACTTTCGACAGCTCGTTTGAGACATCCGGTAAGGAATTTCGGAACTGCCATCACGCCGCAAGGTCAAGGTATTCAGGCCGTTCAATTCGTTGGCGGCCTCGCTTCCCTTAGTCATGAGAGGGCAATTTTTGTCTACTTCTAACGAGTTGAACAGTGCGAAAGCCGCTACCGGCATTGGAGGTCTGGACGATATCCTGGCCGGTGGCCTGTCTCGCGGTCATGTTTTCTTGCTGGAGGGCGAACCCGGAACCGGCAAAACCACGGTCGCTTTGCATTTTCTCCTGGCCGGCGCGAAAGCCGGCGAACGCTCGTTGTACATCACGCTCTCGGAAACCGAGCGCGAACTAAGGCAAGGGGCGTTGTCCCACGGCTGGACGCTGGATGACAACATCAAGATCTTCGAGCTCACGCCTCCGGAAAGCCTGCTCAATGCTGAACACCAGCAGAGTCTGTTGTATTCCTCCGACCTGGAACTGGGCGAAGCCACCAAGCAGATTTTCGAAGCGGTCGAACGCTTCAAGCCGACGCGGGTAGTGCTCGACAGCCTGTCCGAGATCCGCCTGTTGGCGCAAAGTTCGTTGCGTTATCGCCGGCAGATTCTGGCCATCAAGCATTACTTCGTGCGCTATAACGCCACGGTGCTGCTGCTTGACGACCTGACCACCGAGTCCCTCGACAAAACCGTGCACAGCGTGGCTCACGGGGTGATTCGCCTCGAAGAACTGACGCCCAATTACGGCGCCGAGCGGCGGCGCGTGCGGGTGGTCAAGTATCGCGGGCAAAAGTATCGCGGCGGTTTCCACGACTTCACCATCATGGGCGATGGCGTGCATGTGTTCCCCCGTCTGGTGGCGGCCGAACACCGTGGCGACTATGCGCGCCTGCAACTGTCCAGCGGCATCCCGGAATTGGACGCGCTGCTCGGCGGCGGCATCGAGACTGGTTCCAGTACGCTGATCCTCGGCCCTGCCGGTACCGGTAAATCGCTGATCTCGATGATCTTCGCCGCAGCTGCCGTGCTCCGTGGCGAGAAAGCCGCACTGTTTATCTTCGATGAAGAGCTGGGCCTGCTGTTTGAGCGCATGAAGAACATTGGCATCGACCTCAAGGCCCTGCAAGCCACCGGCAATCTGTTGATCGAACAGGTCGACGCCGCCGAACTGTCGCCGGGCGAGTTCTCCCACCGCGTGCGGCGCTGCGTCGATGAAGGACAAATCAAAACCGTGGTCATCGACAGCATCAACGGCTATCAGGCGGCAATGCCGGAAGAAAATGCGCTGGTGCTGCACATGCACGAACTGTTGTTGTACCTGAACCGCAAAGGCGCGGCGACGTTCATGACGGTCGCCCAGCATGGTCTGGTCGGCGATATGCAAGCGCCGGTCGACATTACTTATCTGGCTGACACGGTGATCCTGTTGCGCTACTTCGAAGCGCTGGGCAAAGTCCGTCGCGCGATCTCGATCATCAAGAAACGCACCGGCAGCCACGAATCGACCATTCGTGAATACCGCATTTCCACACAAGGCATGACCATCGGCGAACCGCTGGAAGCCTTTCAGGGCGTATTGCGCGGCGTCCCCACCTACCTCGGCGCGAGCAATCCGTTGCTGCAGGAAGAGCGCTTGTGACGGTTCAAGTGCCGCTGGCCGAACGGGCGCTGATTCTCGCGCCCGTGGGTCGCGACAGCCAGATTGCGCTGATGATCCTCAACGAGGCGGGTTACGGCGGCGTCGTAACGCCTACTCTGAGTTCGCTGTGTACGGAACTTGAAATCGGTGCCGGTCTGTTGCTGGTCGCCGCCGAAGCCTTGCGCGGGCCAGAACTGGAAGCGCTGTTCCATTATCTGGAACAGCAGCCAGCCTGGTCGGATCTGCCGATTGTGCTGTTGACCCATCACGGTGGTCAGGAACAAGGCCCCTCCTCACGCCTGAGCGATCTGCTGGGTAACGTCACATTCCTGGAACGACCGTTTCATCCCGCGACACTGGTCAGTATGGTCTCCGCAGCGCTGCGCGGGCGCCGACGACAGTACGAGGCCCGCGACCGGTTGATCGACCTGAGTGAAAGTGAACGACGTCTGCAGTCGACCCTGGAAACCCTGGAACAGCAGGTCGAGGAACGCACCGCACAACTTCGCCATAACGAAGAAGCGCTGCGCCAGTCGCAGAAAATGGAAGCGGTTGGCCAACTTACCGGCGGTATCGCCCACGACTTCAACAACATGCTCACCGGCATCATTGGTAGCCTCGAATTGTTGCGCCGGCGTCTGGCCCGTGGTCGTACGGACGACCTCGACAGCTTGATTGATCTGGGGGTGACCTCGGCCAATCGCGCCGCCGGCCTGACTCACCGTTTGCTGGCGTTTTCACGGCGGCAGTCGCTCGATTCCAAAGCCGTGCAAATGAACACTCTGGTGCTGTCCATGGGCGAGTTGCTGCAACGCAGCCTTAATGAAAGCATTCAGCTGGACATGCGCCTCAACGACAAGTTGTGGGTTGCGGAAGCGGATCCCAATCAGCTGGAAAGCGCCCTGCTCAACCTGGTGATCAATGCCCGCGATGCCATGCCCGACGGCGGCAAACTGGTAGTCGAGACCAGCAATCAGGTGCTCAATCGCGGCTTCACCGAGGCCTACAACAACCTCGAACCCGGTGATTACGTGATGCTCAGCGTCACCGACAACGGCAGCGGCATGCCACAAAGTGTCGTCAACCGTGCGTTCGATCCGTTTTTCACCACCAAACCGATCGGCCAGGGCACGGGGCTGGGCCTGTCGATGATCTACGGTTTCAGCAAGCAGTCACGCGGGCATGTCTCGATCGACAGCGAGATCGATGAAGGCACCACAGTCAGACTTTACCTGCCGCGCTTTCGTGGTGAAGAGCTGGCCATCCCCGCCCCCGATGTTCAACAACTGCCGGAGGCGCTTCACGGCGAAACCGTGCTGATCGTCGAAGACGACCCGGCCGTGCGCGTGCTGGTTTGCGCGGTACTCGGCGAGTTGGGTTATGCCTTTGTCGAAGCCTGGGATGCCGACAGCGCCGTGCCGATTCTGAATTCGACGCAGCGCATCGATCTGCTGATCAGTGATGTCGGTCTACCGGGCATGAACGGCCGGCAACTGGCAGAGGTTGGCCGTCAATACCGGCCAGGTCTGAAGGTCTTGTTTATCACCGGATACGCCGAGCACGCGGCGGTGCGTGGCGGGTTTCTCGATTCGGGCATGCAGATGATCACCAAACCGTTCACGTTTGACCTGCTGACCGCCAAGGTGCGGGAGATGATCAAAAGCTGAAACGTTGAAACGCTGAACCTGTAGGAGCTGCCGAAGGCTGCGGGTTACAAAGATCGCAGCCTTCGGCAGCGCCTGCGAGATTTCAGGCCAGCAGTTCCTGAATCTTTTCCTGCAACACATCCAGATCAAACGGTTTTTCCAGAATCGGCGCCTTGCGCGTGATCGGACTGCCGGTCTCGCGTATTTCCTGCGGATAACCGCTGATGAAAATCACCTTCAGATCGGGACGCAGCTTTACCGCAGGCTCGGCGATCTGCACGCCGGAAATCCCGCCAGGCAGGCGAAAATCGGTGATCAACATGTCCAGATGTGGCTTGCTCGCCAGAATCTCGAACGCCTGCTCGCCATTTTCGGCCTGCAACACGCGATATCCCTGCCCTGACAGGTAATCCGTCAGGATCATCAAGATAACCGGTTCGTCCTCGACGACGAGTACTACATCTTGTGCATCTACGCTCATGGGAAGCCTTTGTTCGGTCAATAGCTGCTGATACGACCGTGCGGTCACTCAGAGGTTGCGTCGGATGTGCCGTTTTCCTCGACCGGCAGACAAACGCGAAACAGGGCGCCCTCGTTGATTTCACTCTCGACGACGATGGAGCCGCCATGGGCGGTGACGATCTGCTCGGAAATGAACAGACCCAGCCCAAGACCGGCCACTACTGTCTTGGCGGAGACCCGTTCGAACTGTTGGAAAATGCGCTTCTGGTTCTCTGCGCTGATGCCGATTCCGTGGTCCTGAACCTCGACCCGCGCCTGGTTGCCCTGACGGTAGACGCGTACCTGAATCGGGCTTCTGCCGCCGTAACGCAAGGCATTGGTCAACAGATTGGAAATGACCTGCTCGATGCGGAACTCATCCCAACAACCCTCCACCGGATGCTCCGCTTCGAAGGAAACGGTGGTTTCCGCCGCCTCGATCTGCTGCGCGAAATTCTGCAGCAGATTGCTCACCAACTGCACCAGATCAAAACGGCTCGGGCGGATCGACAGCTTGCCGGTACGGATCCGCGAGACGTCGAGCATGTCCTCTATCAGCCGGATCAGACTTTTGATCTGCCGCTCGTCGCGATCGACCATGGCGTGCATCTTGTCGAGGGTGAACGCCGCAGCGTTGTCCCGCGCCAGGTGCATCTTGCGCAATTGGGTTTCAAGTATCAGACCGTTGAGCGGCGTGCGCACTTCGTGAGCGACGATGGACATGAAGTCATCGCGCATCCGCACCGCTTGCTCAAGTTCCCGTTGGGTGCTCTGCAACTGTTGCAGCAGTGCTTCCTGCTCGCGGCGGGCCTGCTCCAGGGCTTCGACCTGTTGCTTCATGGCTTTGCTTTGGCGATACAGGTCGACAAACACGTTGACCTTGCTCTTGACCGCGTGGATGTCCAGCGGCTTGTGCAGGAAATCCACCGCGCCGCTTTCGTAGCCTTTGAACGCGTAGTTCAATTCACGGCCGGCGGCGCTGACGAAAATGATCGGGATGTTCTTGGTTTTCTCGGTGCCGCGCATCAACTCCGCCAGCTCAAAGCCGTTCATGCCAGGCATCTGCACGTCGAGAATGGCCATGGCGAACTCATGTTGCAGCAGCAGTGACAGTGCTTCGTCCGCCGACAGCGCTTTATAAACAGTGCGGTCTTCACGTTTGATCAGGGCTTCGAGAGCTAGCAGATTTTCTGGCAGATCGTCGACGATCAGCAGTTTTGCCTGGATATTACTCAGCATGCGATTCGTTCCAGCTCGACTAGCAGACGGCCGATGCCGTGAATGGGTAAGACATGATCCGGTGGCTGAATTTTCAGCGCTGCCAGAGGCATGGTGGCGACTTGAGCGTCTTCGGGGTCTTGCACGATGGTCAGGCCGCCGTGGCGTTTGACCTGCGCCAGACCCCGCGCGCCATCGTGGTTGGCGCCGGTCAGCAACACGGCAGCCAGTTTTGTTCCGTAGACGTCGGCAGCGGATTCGAAAAGGTAATCGATCGATGGCCGGGAATGATGAACGCGCTCCTCAAGGCTCAAGGACAGACTGCGATCCTGCTCCACCGACAGGTGATAACCGGGGGTCGCAAAATACACCGTGCCGGCCTCGATGTCCTGTTTGTCCGTGGCCTCTGCCACCGGCAGCGCCAGACGCCGGGCAAACACTTCGGCCAATTGGCTGCGGCGCTCTTCAGGCAAGTGCAGCACGATGATAATCGGCAAGACAAACCCCTTACGCAGAGGGCCAAGCAGATTCATCAATGCTTCGACACCACCGGCCGAAGCACCGACCACAATAGCCTCGATTCGAGGCAGATCCGTGGTGTCGTTCATGATTTTCGGTAGATCCGTTCTTGTTTTACCAATGGCTCGAACTGGTTGGCATAGCTGGAGAAATCCAGCGTTTCTTTACTGCCGAGCACCAGAAAACCGCGATGGCAAAGTGACTCATGGAACAACCCGAACGCCCGATCCTGCAATTTCTTGTTGAAGTAGATCAGCACGTTGCGGCATGAAATCAATTGGGTTTCGGAGAACACGCTGTCGGTGGCCAAGCTGTGATCGGCGAACGTCACGTTTTCACACAGGCTCTTGTCGAAAATCGCGTAACCATAGGCGGCGGTGTAATAGTCGGCAAATGAACACTGACCACCTGCCTGTTGGTAGTTGGCGGTGTAGGCACGCACGTTCTCCATCGAGAAAATGCCTTGCTTGGCCTTGTCCAGCGAGCGTGGGTTGATGTCAGTAGCGTAGATGATCGTGCGATCAAGCAGGCCCTCTTCGCGTAGCAGAATCGCCATCGAATAGACCTCCTCGCCGGTGCTGCATCCGGCGATCCAGATCTTGATCGACGGATAGGTCCTGAGCAGCGGCACGACTTCCTTGCGAATCGCCAGAAAGTGCGACGGGTCGCGAAACATCTCGCTGACCGGAATCGTCAGCAACTGCAGCAATTGCATGAACGCGGTCGGGTCATGCAGGACTTTTTCCTGCAACGCCGAAATGGTCGCGCACTCGAACTGACTCAACGCGTGTTGCACCCGGCGCTTGATCGAAGCGCCTGAGTAATCGCGAAAGTCATAGCTGTACTTGAGGTAAATCGCCTCAATCAACAGCCGCAATTCGATTTCGCTGTTTCGTTCCACGGAGTGACTGCGTTCCACTAAATGCGTTCCATCTTCGGTAACCACACGCGAATCAACGAGAACAGCCGATCCAGGTCGATGGGCTTGGCCAGATAATCGTTGGCGCCAGCCTGCAGGCAGCGCTCCTGATCGTCCTTCATGGCCTTGGCCGTCACCGCGATGATTGGCAGTTTGCGCCAGCGCGGATCCTTGCGGATTTCAATGGTGGCTTCAAAACCGTCCATTTCCGGCATCATCACGTCCATCAACACCAGGTCAATGTCCTCGACTTCATTTAATTTCTCAATCGCCTCACGGCCATTACGGCCGATCACCACGACTGCGCCTTTGTGTTCCAGGGCGCTGGTCAGGGCGAAGATGTTGCGCACATCGTCGTCCACCAGCAGCACTTTGCGACCCTCGAAGACCTTGTCGCGGCTGCGCGCGGTCTTGAGCATCTTCTGCCGTTCATGGGACAACTGCGATTCGACTTTGTGCAGAAAGAGTGTGACCTCGTCCAGCAAGCGCTCCGGCGAGCGTGCGCCCTTGATGATGATCGAACGCGAATACTTGCGCAGTTCGGCCTCTTCATCGCGGGTCAGGTTGCGACCGGTATAGACGATGACCGGCGGGAACGAACAGATGTCTTCGGTGGACATGCGTTTGAGCAGCTCATTGCCAAGCATGTCCGGCAGCTTCAGGTCGATGACCATGCAGTCGTAGATAGTCGTGCGCAACAGCTCCAAAGCATCCTGCGCGAGGCCGACGGCGGTGATTTCGATGTCTTCGTCGCCGATCAGCCGCGCAATGCTTTCGCGCTGCAAATCGTCGTCCTCGACCAACAGCACACGCTTGACCTTCTGGGTCAGTTTGGCTTCGAGACGGGCAAACACATCCTTGAGCTCTTCGCGCGTGGTCGGTTTCACCGCATAGCCAATGGCGCCCATGTGCATCGCCGCTTCGACCCGGTCCTCGACCGAGATTACGTGCACCGGGATGTGCCGGGTTTCAGCGTGTTCTTTCAGGCGTTGCAGCACGGTAAGGCCAGAGTGATCCGGCAGGCGCATGTCGAGCAGAATTGCATCCGGGACAAATTCCTTGGCCAGGTCATAACCCTCATCCGCACCATGGGCGACCAGGCACTGATAGCCCAGTTCGTGCGCCAGATCGTAGAGGATGTGCGCAAAGTTCGGCTCGTCTTCCACCACCAGAATGCAACGCGTGGAGAATGGCGCCTTGTTGCGGTCATCGGCGAAGCGCGGAATGTGCACCGGCGCCAACGGCGAAACCACCGGCGCTACAGGCGCGCTGACCACAGCCGCTGGCGGGGTAAAGGTCAACGGCGCGAAAGGCACTTCATTGGACTCGTCGAACTGCTGCGGCAACACCAGCGTGAACACGCTGCCCTGTCCCGGCGTGCTGCTGACGCTGATCGAACCGCCGAGCAACGTCGCCAGATCCCGCGAAATCGACAGGCCCAGACCCGTGCCGCCGTACTTGCGGTTGGTGGTGCCGTCGGCCTGGCGGAAGGCTTCGAAAATGCTCTCCTGCTGATCGGCGGCAATGCCGATACCCGAATCGCGCACGATGAACGCAATCCGATCGTCAGGCTGACCGGCGATGGTCAGACTCACCGTACCTTTCTCGGTGAATTTCACCGCGTTGGACAGCAGGTTCTTGATCACCTGCTCCAGACGTTGGCGGTCGGTGTACAGCATGCCCGGCGCGCCGGGCTGTAAATCGACACTGAAGGTCAGCTGTTTGTCTGCCGCCAAAGGCTCGAACACGCTGCGCAGACCATCGGCCAGACGCGCAACACTGGTGTTCTCCGGAATCACCTCGAGCTTGCCCGCCTCGACCTTGGAGATGTCCAGAATGTCGTTGATCAGGTTGAGCAAATCGTTGCCGGCGGAGTAGATCGATTCGGCAAACTTGACCTGTTCGGCGCTGAGATTGTCCTGCGGGTTCTCCGCCAGCAACTTGGCCAGAATCAGTGAACTGTTCAGCGGCGTGCGCAGTTCGTGGGACATGTTGGCGAGGAATTCGGATTTGTACTTGCTTGAGCGCTGTAATTCTTCGGCGCGCTCTTCGAGTTGCACCTGGGCCTGATTGAGTTCGGTGTTCTTCAGATCCATGGCATCGCGTTGCTCGGCCAGGGTCTGCGCCTGTTCGGCAAGCTGCTCGTTGGTCTGTTCCAGTTCGACTTGCTGGGTTTCCAGGTGCGCCTGGGACTCCTTGAGAATCCGCGACTGCTCTTCCAGTTCTTCGTTGGCGGTTTTCAGCTCTTCCTGTTGCACCTGCAACTCTTCGTTGAGTTGCTGGGTTTCGGCCAGCACTTCCTGCAGGCGCTGGCGATAGCGCGCGGCTTCGATGGAGGTGCCGATGTTGCCGGCAATCAGTTCCAGCAGTTCGATATCGCGATCCGAGAGCGGACGCAGGAAACCCAGTTCGATCACGCCATTGACGCGGTCGTCATCGCTGGTCGGCACCACCAGCACACTATGCGGCAAGCCCTCGCCCAGCCCGGAACTGACTTTAAAGTAGTCAGACGGCACCGAATCCAGACGAATCAGCCGCGCCTGCTGCGCCACTTGGCCAACGATGCCTTCGCCGCTGTAGATCGCCTGATCCTGCTCTTCCTGTTCGCGGGAGAAGCCGTAAGTGGCCACACGCTTGAGGCCACCGTGTTCTTCACGCACATATAGCGCGGCCACGGCGGTACCCATGTATTGCGCGCAGAACTGCAGAATATTGCGCCCCAGCAGATTCAGCGTCAGTTGCCCCAGCACCTGCTCGGCGAGTTCGGTCTGACCATTGCGCAACCAGGCCTGTTGTTCCAGACGCTCGGCACTGGCTTGTTGTGCGTTCAGTGTGGCGCTGTAACTGTCGGAGAGATTGACCAGATCGCGCCTGCCGATATAAGCCAGCAAGCCGCTGATACCCGCGATGAAAATCAGGTAGAGACTGATGCTCCAGATCGTGGTGCGGCGCACGTCTTCATTGCGCGTGGTGCGCAGGACCTGTTCGGTTTCGATGACGTCTTCGAATTGCTTGCGGATTTCGTCCGTCAGGCGCTTGCCCCGTCCGGCCTTGACCGCGCCCCGGTAATCGCCGCTGGAGCGCTGCAGATCAATCATCGACTGGGCGTAATTGGACCACTCAACCTGCAAGGCTTGCAGACGGCGCAGACGATCGGTTTGCACCGGGTTGTCGGCGGTCAGTTCGAGCAAGGTACTGAGGGCCACCGCGATGCGCGGCTTGGCCGTTTCGTACGGATCGAGGAAATGCTCGTCACCGCTGAGCAGGAAGCCGCGCATGCCGGTTTCCAGATCCACAGTGAGCTTCACCGCTTCGTTGGCGTTATTGATCACCCGGTCGGTGTGCTCCACCCACTGGATAACCGACAGCAGATAAGTGATCAGCGACACGAAGAACACGGCACTGAGCACACCGACGCCCAAGGGCAGACTGATGTTGCGGCTCAGGAGTTTGCGAAACCGTTGCTCATCAACCGTAGACGGAGAGGACATGGGGCAGCCTTGTCGAACTGTTGAAAAACAGGGAGTTTGCCCCAAAACGACGGCATGGATCCATTTTTCTCACACCTTTCGCCGCAAATTCCTACATTCACCGGCACGTTTACAACCTTGAACAGTTATCCTTGCGCGCCCGTCTGCGGCTATGCTTTTTTTGTTGCAGGCAGGGAACTTGTGGCACTGCGCCACTTACTGATGCAAGAGCCCGGCACTTTTGATCGGCCGGCGATCCTGAACTGACTTTCGAGAGCCCAATATGTCTACCTCCGCCCCCACCATTCTTGTCGTAGAAGACGACAACATCGTGCGCATGCTGATTGTTGATGTGCTGGAGGAGTTGGAGTTCACGGTGCTCGAAGCGGTCGGCAGCGACCAGGCACTCGAGGCTCTTAAGGACGCAGCCAAACACATCGATCTGATGATGACCGATGTCGGTTTGCCTGGCATGGATGGCCTTGAACTGGCAAAAGAAGCACGAAAATTTCGCCCCGCCCTGCCGATTCTATTCGCCAGTGGTTATGCCGAAGGCATTCAAGCGCCTGAAGACATGCACGTAATTGGTAAACCGTTTTCGATTGATCAGTTACGCGACAAAGTAAAAGGCATTATCAACTAACACAGCTTTTTGTTGCGCCCCTTCAAACAATCACGAAGGGGCTACGCTGCCTGCATTAATCGCGAAAAAACACCCCGCCTGATTAACAACTGAATAATAAACTTACACAGCATTACTTGATGGGTGACAAAGAACAGATGAGGATATCCGCCACACCAAACAAATGGATTTCTCATGAACCTTACCAATATAAACTGGACAACTCACAATGATTTGCCGAATCCAGTTCGCCACACTCAACTTGACCACGCCGAGCGCCTGGAAGTTATATACAAGTTAAAACAGTACCAGAACAAGACCAGCCCCTCGCAGGTCATCAATCTGGCCGGCACAACCATTACCCTCGAATCCGGCTCAACGCTTGAGAGCGCTTTGCAACCTGGCAGGAAAATGCTGCAAAACTTGTGCGCGCAAGAGGCCTTCAAAAAACTCGCGACCACTTTGAAGTTCCCTGATGACTCAACATTTGCAGTAACAGCCGAAGGTGAGATACAAGCAAAATATTCAGGTAACACACTGGAGTTCGCCAACGCATTCAAACTTGCACCCACCCTCAAAGATGATCTTTCGACGCTTATTGAAATGGCCGAACTGAGCGGAGGATGTATTTCCCTGGCTGAACAAATCGAGCTGGGACAATGGCTGAAGTTTCATGACTTTCTGATTCCCCAAACCGTTGCTGAATGTTCCAAGCTGACAACATTCATGACGCAACCACCTGTAATGACACCGTCGTTTGGTAACTATTGGGAAATGATCAAGTCTGGAGTCGACAACTCGGTCACTCTTTCTGCCGATCAACGTAACGAGTTCCGTAGACTCATTTCCAGTTACTTGCAGGGTCAGTCTCTGCTGGAACATCTTTCGCACAGCATCTTTGGCGGGCGGGCGGCACCTTTCAAACGCTCGGAAGCTGAACATACTCTTGAACGACTGGTTTCCAGTCCCATTGCGCTTCAATGGGCCACTACCTATGTGCGGGATTTGGGCTGGTATGGCGCGCGCGAAAATCAACCGCAATCAGATGAATCGCTCAAGCAGTTGATGCTGACGTCCCTGCTGCTTGATCTTCATCCGCGAATCGGTGAGCCAGAGCCGCGTAATCAGGTGGCAGGTTTCGATTTATATGCCGTCGAGCATATAGAGCAGTCCTTCGCCGATGTTCAGACGGCATTCGAAAAGCACCTCATCCGGCATCACCGGATCAGCCAAAAAAATGCAGCGTTGGCCGCTCACTTGTTACTTGCTGAGGCTGCGCCGGAATTTCTGGTGAAAGAGTTGCCTGCAACCCTGGCGTTGGGGACCCCGCAATGGGTCGAATTCTGCCGAATCGTGGCAGTGCAGGAAGCCATCGCGCCGGGATCGACGCGCTCGATGAGCTATACCGGATTGCACCAACTGTCGACGCTGAGTGCGGTCTCCGGATCCCGCAAGACGCTCGACGCGCTGGCGGCAGGAGACGCGGTGATCGATTGGGCGATACTCAACGAAATCATCACCCACGATGACGTAGCGAAATCGATCCGGGGCGCACTTGAAAAAGCCTCCGGCGCTTACGCCAGATTTGCCGGGACACTCGCTGAGACGGCCGACACGCTGGCTCGCCCTTTGCCAACCCGTAGAAGTGTTTCACTGGACATCCTCGAGCAGGTCGCCAAAGGATGCAGCTATCTGGAACATGACGTCATGCATCAGAAGAACAATCTGGCGTGGGTAGATGCCTATGGCGACCGGGCTTCTCTATCGCCTGTGGAATTGCACATGTCCAATGACCTGGCGACCAGGGAATGGGACCTGAAGAATGGAGGAAGCATCTACACAGAGTTTCCTCGCATGCTGCCCAATCTGATTGCGCCTGATGGTGAGTTTCACCGGCAATTCAATCGCGATTACCTCAAACATATGAAGGCAATGGACACGCACTTGAAGCAAGCGTTTTGCGCAATGCCCATTGCGGACAGAACGCGCTTGCTGAAAGGCAAGGTGACGGTTTTCAGTCTCAGGCCCTCCGTCGCGAAACTTCAGACGCTCAACAATCTGCCAACCAATCCCGTATCGTCGACCCTTTACACAATCCTGGGTACTACCTCACGCAAACCGACGGAAAGCCATAAAGAAATAGAGGAGTCAAAGGGGCGCTATGGTGTAGTCCTCTGCGCCGAGTTCGAGGGCCGGATGACGTGTTACGAACTTTTCACTCTGCACGGTACCTGTCGCGAAAATCCACGGCTGGCGGCGCTGATTGAAAAAGAAAACCTGCTGAATACCAGTGTGCGCAGCGACGAAAAAGGCTATTCGCTGCCTGCGACAGTGCATCCACTGCCGACGAACATCGAGAGTTATACCCATGGCGTCCCGCCCGGCCTCATTGAAGTCAGTTCGGGTGTGATCGATAAGATCGGGCAGTTGCCAATGTCTTCGTCCCCCGAGGCCATCAAAGGTTATTACCAGAGTTTCTACTCCAGCGAATTCGACCCGCTGGCGAATTTCGTACTCAAGCACCGACCGATCGCAACTTATGATGAGTTGGTCAGGGAATGTTGGGGGCAGACTCGCCTGGAGGCTCTGCGCGCAGATCGGGAAGCCGATCTGGACACCTTCCTCAATTTCGTGGTGCCCTTTAAATCCTGTATCGAAGACTTGAGTTCGGACGACGTCGAGCGACAAATTCAAGGGGCGGGAGCGTGTGCGCTAGAAGCTGCGATGACTATTTTGCTGGTAGTCGGTGCGGTGGCTAAGGTTGTCAGCATCGTTGCCAAAACCATGACCATTGCCACCAAAGCCAGCACACTGGCCAAAGTGGGTCTGGGGTTGGTCAATAATGTGTTCAACCCGCTGGACGGCGTACCCGATCTGTTGTTCAAGGGCGGGAAACTGTTGCGCAAGGGCTTCAATAGCGGTTTCGCCCAGCTGGAAAACGTGCTTTCCGATGCCCGCAAATGGTCGGGCACTCCTCCACAACGGCACTTGGCCGCGACAATTGATCCAGACACTATTCGCCTCGCAGAGTGGCGGCCTGCGCAAGCGTCTGAGGACATCGTTCAGGTGTGGGCGACACGCCACAATGATGAATGGTTCGCGCTGAACTTACGGGGCGAGGCCTGGGGGCCAGCCCTGAAAAACATCAAGCCGCGAGAAAAATTTTCGTTCCTTAGGTTGTTCAAACGATCGACACCTTTCAGTTACACAAAAGCCTATCTGAAAAAAGCCACGCCGCTTGCTCAGAGCAAGCTGGACAACACACTCCAGCTATTGTCGGAGATCGAAAATGACGATGTCCGCTCTATTGTCAAATACGTTTTCGGCACGGACTCGGACGAAGCCATCAACTACCTGAGCAAGAATTTGCGGGCAATGCGCAAGGACCTCGGATTGTTGGGGCATCACCATATGTCTTTCCGCAAACGTGGCACCGATACACTAGCCGCGTTAAAAACCACAACTTATAAACACTGGAAAGCCAGTCTTGATGCGGGCACGCAGCTGGATGACAGCGCGGCGAAATTCCTTGCGATCTATCCTGACAACCTGGATGAATGGTACCAAGTAGCCAAATACGACGATGCCCGGATTGGCGATGTTCTTGTCCACGAAATATCTCACGGCGCGCCAGGCACACTTGATTTCTATTACGGAGAAGTCAGAGCCGGTATCATCCCGGCAGAATACGATGCGGCAGGCTTGATGGATTTCGCTCGAAATGCTCGCAAGGCACACCCGAAGAATCTCGCTAACCCTCACTACGCTTTTGCGAGCGTTAAAGACTTCGAAGAGTTTGAGGCGACCCTCCAGAGCTGGCCGAAAATCGTGCAAGACAACCCTGCATTGATCAATGCCGAGTCCTATTCAGTGGCGGTCTCGCTGATCGATCAGAGCCGGACTCATCCGGCCACTTTTGCGTTTAACCTTGCGACTCTCCAACGTGCCATAGATGGTACAGAAGCGGAGAAATTTCTGAAGGGGCCGCTCTTGCTGAATCTGGCACACCCGCACTTCTAAAGTCGGTTTACGCAGCAAGCCTGGCTGCGGTATTGAGGGATATTTTGGACAATCGGGCGCATACCCTACCCCTGTGGTTTAATTGCGCCCTTTTTTACCCCTCGTTCGCCGTGAAGGAATGTTGTCAATGATTCAACCCGCCGCTACCAAAGTCCTGGTTATCGGATACGTCTGGCCCGAGCCGCGCTCCTCGGCGGCGAGCGGGCACGTCATGCAAATTCTTGAAACGTTCTTGCAGCAGGGTTGGGCGATTACCTTCAGCAGCCCGGCAGGCCCCGGCGAGCACAAGGAAGATCTGGCTGCGCTGGGTATTCGCGAAGTCCCCATAGAACTCAACAACAGCAGTTTTGACACCTTCATCCGCGAACTGGCGCCGGACATTGTCCTGTTCGACCAGTTCATGATGGAGGAGCAGTTCGGCTGGCGCGTGGAGAAACACTGTCCGAATGCGCTCCGCGTGCTGGAGACCTCCGATCTGCAAAGCCTGCGCCACGCCCGCCACCATCGACTCAAGGAGCGCCTGAAAACCAACAGCGATCAGGATGACTTCAGCGATCTGTTTGCACCGGCATTGCACGAAGAGTTTGAGTTGATGGCCGGTAGTGATTTGGCCAAGCGAGAAATTGCGGCGTTGTACCGCTGCGATCTGAACCTGATGATCTCCGAAGTGGAAATCCGATTGCTGATCGAGCAGTTCGGCTTGCCCCGGCAATTACTGCACTGGTGCCCGTTGATGATCGACCCGCCTGCGGTCGAACCTGCGGCATTTGCAGATCGGGCGCACTTCCTGAGTATCGGCAACTTCCGCCACGCACCCAACTGGGATGCGGTGCTATGGATGAAAAGCACGATCTGGCCGCTGATTCGCCAACAATTACCCCAGGCACAATTGCACATCTACGGCGCCTACACGCCGCCTAAAGCGACCGCGCTGCATAACGCCAGCGAAGGTTTCCACATCATGAACTGGGCCGAAGATGCATTGCAGGTGATGTCTGCCGCACGAATCTGCCTGGCGCCTTTGCGCTTTGGCGCTGGCATCAAAGGCAAACTGGTCGACGCCATGCTCTGTGGCACCCCCAGCATCACAACACCGATTGGCGCCGAGGGTATGCACGGCGGTCACGCCTGGCCCGGTGCGGTCACATCGAGCGCAAGCGAGTTCGTCGGCAACGCCGTGGCGCTTTACAACGATGAGGCGCGTTGGCAAGAGGCCTGCCAAGCGGGGTATACGCTGCTGAATGAACGCTACTCGCAATCCATACATGGTTTGGCGCTAATCGAAAAACTGCGTTATTGCCAACAGCACATGCATGACCTGAGAGCCAAAAACTTCACTGGAAGTATGCTCCGCCATCACTCGCACAAGAGCACGAAATACATGTCGCAATGGATCGAAGCAAAAAACCGCAACGATAAACAAATACCGAACCCATAAGAGACTACTTCTACACGATTTGCATTAATAGCAAACTTGGTAAACCAACAAACAACCGTTATAAACATCCTGCGCGCACAACTTATACAAAAATCAAACCCAATTGCAGGATGTAAAACATGAACAACCTTGACAACTTCCAAGCTTATCAATGGATGGCAGACACGCCGCAAATCGACAACTTGTCGCTATTTGAATTGACCTTGCCAGGCGCACATAACGCTGGTTGCGACGGTGAGGCAAGTTATGCGCTACTCCCAAGCAAGAACTGGCTGGCCTGTCAGGATGCACCCTTCTTTTCACAACTTAATCGCGGCGCCCGGGCTCTCGATGTGCGCCTGACGGTCGATGACAACGCGACAGATCTGGCAAAGTTCCGCTTTCACCACGGAGGTTACCTTTCCTCTCGTACGCTCGAAGACCTTGTACGTGATTTAAAAGGCTTTTATGAAAGAAACCGCGATGAATTCATTATTCTCGACTTCCATGAGCTGGGAAGTGGCAAGACTTCCTTTGATCATTCTGAATTTCGGGCATTGATGTTGAAACACCTGGGTGACCGCATGATTCCAAAACAGAATCTGCATATGACTCTGGGCCAGCTCAAGGCAATCAGTCCATTGCAAAGAATCATGGTGGCCGCTCCGATGACCTGGAGTACACAGGAGAATCGGTTTTATAAACAAATTGAACATAAGTGGATCGGTCAACAATTCGTCACTACGTCCGAACTGCAGGGTTATATCAAAGAAGTAATGAAAACCAACATCAGCACCCTGTACCCATGGTCGCTGTCGGCAACCAGCTTTACCGCTTTCGGCCCTCAACGAATTCTCGAGGATCTCGACACATGGTTCGACCCTGACAAATCCGACTGGGCAAAAAAGTGCAATATCATCAATTTCGACTTTATAAAAAACTCGAACATTGTGCGTTTCTGCCAGAAGGTCAATCAGCAGAAAGCTGTTGAAAAATCCCGACGCAACGTTCACGAACAAGCCGTTTGAGTGCAACTGGCGCTCACCCCGCTAAACGAGGCATGATCGGCACGCGATAACAACAAAAGCTGCCCGCCATGACCCGAACCGCCCGCGTGACCGACCCCTCATACGAATTGATGGATGACCATAACGGGTTGTCCATCATTTACCGCCAGCACGGCTTCCCTTGCCCACTGGTGCGCTGGCACTTCCACAAGGAATACGAACTGCACCTGATCGTGGCCAGTTCCGGCAAGGTGTTCATCGGCGACTACATCGGCAATTTTTATCCCGAAACGCTGTTTCTCACCGGCCCCAACCTGCCGCATAACTGGATCAGCCAGGTGGCCGAAGACGAGGTCGTGGAGAAGCGTGACATGCTGGTGAACTTCACCGACGAGTTATTCGAGAGTGGCCACCAGGTGTTCGCAGAATTGAAAAGCCTGGCGCCCTTGCTGGAGCGCGCGCAGTACGGCATCGAATTTCGCTGCAAGCGTACGATCCGCCAGGCCATGACACTGATGCAGCGCATTGCCGACAGTAAGGGCATCACCCGCCTCGGGCACTTTTTCATTCTGATGGAGCTGCTTGCCGCCAGCGATGATTTCCAGCTGTTGTCCGGCGCCACCACCCCGCAACTGGCCGACGAGCACAATATCGATCGCACCAACCGGGCTGTCGATTACATTTTCAGCCACTACGCCCGCGACATTTCACTTGAGGAAGTCGCCGAGCACCTGGGCATGACGCCGACCTATTTCAGTCGTGTGTTCAAACAGGCCACCGGGCGCAATTTCATCGAGTTCGTCAATCGCCTGCGCATCAGCAAATCCTGCGAGCTGCTGGCTGATGGCGACAAACCGGTGACAGAGGTGTGTTTCGAATCGGGCTTCAACAATATTTCCAACTTCAATCGGCGCTTTCAGCAGCTCAAAGGGATGACGCCGTCGCACTATCGCCGGCTTGCCGTGCAGCGCCTGACTGAACAGAACCACCATTGACAACGCAATTCCCCCCCTGTGGGAGCGAGCCTGCTCGCGAAGGCGGAGGATCAGTTGGCAAATCTGTCGCTGACACACCGCTTTCGCGAGCAGGCTCGCTCCCACAATGGACCTCGCAATGCTGTGAAACCTGTACGCATTCGATAGCGCCCCCTCGCTGAAAAGCCCTGCCCTGCGTTCGCCCCACAAATGCCCAGTGCAAAAAAGTATCGATCAAAGTGCTAGGGATGATTTGTCAGCCCTGCGATTGAAGGCTGTAATCAGCGCACATTCTTCCTGCACAGGAAGACACAAAAACAATAACTGTCCTTCTGTAACCCACCGGGTGCAGAAAAGGAGTGCACGATGCAACCGACTGCAAAAGCTCTGCTTGCCCTCACCTGCATGACCCTCAGCAGCGTCAGCCTTGGCGCCCAGACCCTGACCATCGCCACCGTCAACAACAGCGACATGATCCGCATGCAAAAGCTCTCGAAAACCTTTGAGACCGAGCATCCGGACATCAAGCTCAATTGGGTCGTGCTCGAAGAAAACGTCCTGCGCCAACGCCTGACCACCGACATCGCCACTCAGGGCGGTCAGTTCGACGTGTTGACCATCGGCATGTATGAAGCGGCACTGTGGGGCGCCAAAGGCTGGCTGGAACCGATGAAGGATCTGCCGGCCAGTTATGCACTCGACGATGTATTCCCGTCGGTGCGTGAAGGCCTGTCGGTCAAGGGTTCGCTGTACGCCCTGCCGTTCTACGCGGAAAGCTCGATCACCTATTACCGCACCGACCTGTTCAAGGATGCCGGCCTGACCATGCCCGAGCGTCCGACTTGGGAAGAGATTGCCGGTTTCGCTGAAAAACTGACGAAAAAGGACAAGGAACAGTACGGCATCTGCCTGCGCGGCAAGGCCGGCTGGGGCGAGAACATGGCGCTCATCACCACCGTCGCCAACGCCTATGGCGCGCGCTGGTTCGATGAGAAATGGCAGCCGGAATTCACCGGGCCGGAGTGGAAAAACGCGCTGAACTTCTACGTCGACACCATGAAGAAATCCGGCCCGCCGGGCGCTTCCAGCAACGGTTTCAACGAAAACCTCGCGCTGTTCAACAGCGGCAAATGCGCAATGTGGGTCGATGCCAGCGTCGCCGGCTCGTTCGTCACCGACAAGACCCAGAGCAAAGTCGCCGATCACGTCGGCTTCACCTTCGCACCGCATCAAGTCACCGATAAAGGTTCGGCCTGGCTGTATTCATGGGCGCTGGCGATTCCGACCAGTTCCAAGGCCAAGGACGCAGCCAAAACCTTCAGCGCCTGGGCAACTTCCAAAGAATATGGCGAGCTAGTGGCCAAAACTGACGGCATCGCCAACGTACCGCCCGGCACCCGCGCTTCGACCTACAGCGACGCCTACATGAGCGCCGCGCCGTTCGCCAAGGTCACGCTGGAATCGCTCAAGGCGGCAGACCCAAGCAAACCGACGCTGAAACCGGTGCCTTACATCGGCATTCAACTGGTGACCATTCCTGAGTTCCAGGCGGTGGGCACCCAGGTCGGCAAGCTGTTCTCGGCAGCGCTGATCGGCCAGACCACGGTGGATCAAGCCTTGGCTGCCGCTCAGCAAACCACTGAACGCGAGATGAAGCGCGCCGGTTATCCCAAGTAACCGCTAAACGACTTGCTCCTGCCTCCTGTGGGAGCGAGCCTGCTCGCGAAGGCGTCGTGCCAGCCAAAACACATGGCACTGATCCAGCGCTTTCGCGAGCAGGCTCGCTCCCACATGGGATCTCCATAGGTCTGTATGACTCGGTTGTGATCACCATGAATACTTCAACTGCCAAAGCCCACATCGACCTGTCGCAACCTGCGCGCAAAGTCCGCGTACGCAATCCCGGCTGGTTTCTGGTCAGCCCTTCGGTGGCCCTGTTGCTGCTGTGGATGATCGTGCCGCTGGGCATGACCATTTACTTCTCGATGATCCGCTACAACCTGCTCTACCCCGGTGAAAACCAGTTCGTCGGGCTGGAGAACTTCAGCTACTTTCTGACCGATTCGGGCTTCATGCCCGGTGCCACCAACACGCTGTTGCTGGTCGGTAGCGTGCTGTTGATCAGCGTGGTCTTCGGCGTGCTGATCAGTGCATTGCTGGAAGCCAGTGAATTCCTCGGGCGCGGCATCGTGCGGGTGATGCTGATTTCGCCGTTCTTCATCATGCCCACGGTCGGGGCGCTGATCTGGAAGAATCTGATTTTCCATCCGGTCTCCGGAATCCTCGCCTACCTCTGGAAACTCTTCGGCGCCGAGCCGGTGGACTGGCTCGCGCACTACCCGCTGCTGTCGATCATCATCATTGTTTCGTGGCAGTGGCTGCCCTTCGCCATCCTGATTCTGATGACGGCCATGCAGTCCCTCGACCAGGAACAGAAAGAGGCCGCGCGCCTCGACGGTGCCGGGCCGATCGCGATCTTCTGGCACCTGACCCTGCCGCATCTGGCGCGGCCGATTGCCGTGGTGGTGATGATCGAAACGATCTTCCTGCTGTCGGTGTTCGCCGAGATTTTCACCACCACCAACGGCGGCCCCGGCTACGCCTCGACCAACCTCGCCTACCTGATCTACAACCAGGCGCTGGTGCAGTTCGACGTCGGCATGGCCTCGGCGGGCGGCTTGATTGCCGTGGTCATCGCCAACATCGCCGCGATCATTCTGGTGCGGATGATCGGCAAAAACCTGACTGACAAAGCCTGAGGCCTGCCATGACTCTTCAACAATCCCGCCGGCTGCAAAGCCTGCTGCTCGGCACCCTGGCCTGGGCCATCGCGATCGTGATTTTCTTCCCGATCTTCTGGATGGTGATGACCAGTTTCAAAACCGAAATCGACGCGTTCGCCACGCCGCCGCAATTCATTTTCACGCCGACGCTGGAGAACTATCTGCACATCAATGAGCGCAGCGATTACTTCAGTTTCGCCTGGAACTCGGTGGTGATTTCCTTCAGCGCCACCGCGCTGTGCCTGTTGATCGCGGTGCCGGCGGCGTACTCGATGGCGTTTTACGAAACCCAGCGCACCAAAGGCACGCTGCTGTGGATGCTCTCGACCAAGATGCTGCCGCCGGTGGGCGTGCTGATGCCGATCTACCTGCTGGCCAAGAGTTTCGGCCTGCTCGATACGCGCATCGCGCTGATCGTGATCTACACGCTGATCAACCTGCCGATCGTGGTCTGGATGATTTACACCTACTTCAAGGACATCCCCAAAGACATCCTCGAAGCCGCCCGCCTAGACGGCGCCACGCTGTGGCAGGAGATGGTTCGCGTGCTGCTGCCGATCGCCAAGGGTGGCCTCGCCTCGACCGTGCTGCTGTCGCTGATCCTGTGCTGGAACGAGGCGTTCTGGTCGCTGAACCTGACCTCGTCGAAAGCCGCGCCACTGACCGCGCTGATCGCCTCGTATTCGAGTCCGGAAGGCTTGTTCTGGGCCAAGTTGTCGGCGGTCTCGACCCTGGCCTGTGCGCCAATCCTGATCTTCGGCTGGATCAGCCAGAAGCAACTGGTGCGCGGCCTCTCGTTCGGCGCCGTGAAATGAAGATTGAAAAGCAAAAGCTCGCAGCCTTCGGCAGCTCCTACATGGAATGTCGTATCGGCATATCTCTCCTGTAGGAGCTGCCGCAGGCTGCAATCTTTTGATCTTAAAAAAACAACAAAGCGGAGGCCCATCATCATGGCCAACCTGAAAATCAAGAATCTGCAAAAAGGCTTCGAAGGCTTCTCCATCATCAAGGGCATTGACCTGGAAGTGAACGACAAGGAGTTCGTGGTCTTCGTTGGCCCCTCGGGCTGCGGCAAATCCACCCTGCTGCGGCTGATCGCCGGTCTGGAAGAAGTCAGCGACGGCACCATCGAACTCGATGGCCGCGACATCACCGAAGTCAGCCCGGCCAAGCGCGATCTGGCGATGGTGTTCCAGACCTACGCGCTGTACCCGCACATGACCGTGAAAAAGAACATGTCCTTCGCCCTCGATCTGGCCGGCGTACCGAAAGCCGAAGTCGAGAAGAAGGTCGGCGAAGCGGCGCGGATTCTCGAACTCGGGCCGATGCTTGAGCGCAAACCGAAGCAGCTTTCCGGTGGTCAGCGCCAGCGCGTGGCGATTGGTCGCGCCATCGTGCGCAATCCGAAGATTTTCCTCTTCGACGAACCGTTGTCCAACCTTGATGCTGCACTGCGGGTGCAGATGCGCCTGGAACTGCTGCGCCTGCACAAAGACCTGCAAGCGACGATGATCTACGTGACCCACGATCAGGTCGAAGCGATGACCATGGCCGATAAAGTCGTGGTGCTCAATGGCGGCAAGATCGAGCAAGTCGGCTCGCCACTGGACCTGTATCACAACCCGGCGAACCTCTTCGTCGCCGGGTTCCTTGGCACGCCGAAAATGGGCTTCCTCAAAGGCAAGATTGCCCGCGTCGATGGCCAGAGCTGCGAAGTCTCGCTGGACGCCGGCACGCGCATCACCCTGCCGTTCAACGCCGGTAATCTGAGCGTCGGCAGCGCCGTGACCCTGGGCATTCGCCCGGAACATCTGGAGCTGGCGCAACCGGGCGATTGCACCCTGCAAGTCACCGCCGACGTCAGCGAGCGACTGGGCAGCGATACCTTCTGTCACGTCAAAACCAATGCCGGCGAAGCCCTGACCATGCGCGCGCGCGGTGATCTGGCCAGCCGTTACGGCGAGCAACTGAGCCTGCACCTGGATCCTGCGCACTGCCATTTATTCGATGCCGAAGGTGTGGCGTTGACCCGTCCGCTGCGCGCTGCGGCCTGATTTCGAGAATTTCCGATGAAACTCAACCAACAGAACCTCCATCGTCTGGCCGCCGAAGTGCAACTGCCTGCCTATAGCCTCAGCGACACGCGCCAAGGCATCGCCCACATTGGCGTCGGCGGTTTCCATCGCGCGCATCAGGCGTATTACACCGATGCCTTGATGAACACCGGCGAAGCGCTCGACTGGGCGATTTGCGGTGTCGGCCTGCGCGCCGAAGACCGCCGCGCCCGCGACGACCTCAAGGAGCAGGATTACCTGTTCACCCTGTTCGAACTCGGCGACAGCGACGACACCGAAGTCCGCGTCATCGGCGCGATTCGCGACATGTTGCTGGCCGAGGACAGCGCTCAGGCCTTGATCGACAAACTCGCCGACCCGCAGATTCGCATCGTCTCGCTGACCATCACCGAGGGTGGTTATTGCATCGACGACAGCAACGGCGAGTTCATGGCGCACCTGCCACAGATTCAACACGATCTGGCCCATCCCAATGCACCGAAAACCGTATTCGGCTTCTTGTGTGCGGCCCTGGAAAAACGCCGCGCGGCGGGCATTCCGGCGTTTACCGTGATGTCTTGCGATAACCTGCCGCACAACGGCGCAGTGACGCGCAAGGCACTGCTGGCGTTTGCCACACTGCGCGATAGCAATCTGTGCAGCTGGATCGACGCCAACGTCAGTTTCCCCAACGCCATGGTCGACCGCATCACCCCCATGACCAGCACCGCGCATCGCCTGCAACTGGCCGACAAACACGGCGTCGACGATGCCTGGCCGGTGGTCTGCGAGCCGTTCGTGCAATGGGTGCTGGAGGACAAATTCGTCAACGGTCGCCCGGCCTGGGAAAAGGTCGGCGTGCAGTTCACCGACGATGTTTCACCCTATGAAGAAATGAAAATCAAGCTGCTCAACGGCAGCCATCTGGCGCTGACGTATCTGGGTTTTCTGAAGGGCTACCGGTTTGTTCACGAAACCATGAACGACCCGCTGTTCGTGCGCTACATGCGCGCTTATATGGATCTGGACGTGACGCCACAACTGGCGCCGGTACCGGGCATTGATCTGACGGATTACAAAAACACGCTGGTGGCGCGCTTCTCCAATCAGGCGATTGCTGACCAACTGGAGCGGGTCTGCTCGGACGGCTCGTCGAAGTTTCCCAAGTTCACCATTCCGACCATCAATCGCTTGATTGCCGACGGGCAGGAGACTAAACGGGCGGCGTTGGTGGTGGCGGCGTGGGCGTTGTATTTGAAAGGCGTGGATGAGAATGGCGATACCTATTCGATCCCGGACCCGCGCGCGGCGTTTTGTCAGGCATTGGTGGCAGACGATGCTTTAATGACCCAGCGGTTGTTGGCAGTTGAGGAAATTTTCGGCACGGCGATACCGCGTTCGGCGGAGTTTGTCGCGGCGTTCGAGTGGTGCTGCAACAGCTTGCGCGAAGACGGTGTGACGCGGACGCTGGAGCGGATTCTGGATTGAAAAGCCCCTCACCCTAGCCCTCTCCCGGAGGGAGAGGGAACTGACCGAGTGTTTTGTACAAGTTACATCGACCTGAAAGTCCGGAGTCGAACTCAGGTTTTGAACAGCCCGGATTGAGAGAACCGGAGTCAAACTCAGATTTTGAACGGCCCCCGATCGGCTCCCTTCCCCCTCGCCCCCTTGGGGGAGAGGGCTGGGGTTAGGGGGTAAGCTCTTGATCTTCACCACACCCGAGTGGTTCACACATGACAACACAACAACTGTTCCTAGGCATCGACTGCGGCACCCAAGGCACCAAAGCCATCATCCTTGACGCCGTCAGCGGTCAAGTCCTCGGCCAGGGCGCCGCTGCGCACACGATGATCAGCGGCGCCAACGGCCGCCGCGAACAAGACACCCAGCAATGGCTGGAAGCCTTCGCCCTCGCCACCCGCCGCGCATTGCTGGCGGCGAATGTCGACGGTCAGTCGATCCTCGGCATCGGCGTCTCCGGCCAGCAACACGGCCTGGTCCTGCTCGATGATCAAGGTGAAGTCCTGCGCCCGGCCAAGCTCTGGTGCGACACCGAGACCAGCGCCGAAAACGACCGCCTGTTGACTCATCTGGGCGGAGAAAAAGGCTCGCTGGAACGCCTCGGCGTGGTCATCGCGCCAGGCTACACCGTGTCGAAACTGCTCTGGACCAAAGAACAACACCCTGTGGTGTTTTCGCGCATCGCGCGCATTCTGCTGCCCCACGACTACCTGAATTTCTGGCTCACCGGCCGCGCCTGCAGCGAATATGGCGACGCCTCCGGCACCGGTTATTTCAACGTGCGCACTCGCCAATGGGACTTGCAACTGCTGCGCGACATCGACGCCAGCGGACGCCTGCAAGCCGCACTGCCTGAGCTGATCGATGCGCACCAAGCCGTCGGCACCATCCTTCCGGCCATCGCCGAACACCTCGGCATCAACCCCGACGCGTTGGTATCGAGCGGTGGCGGCGACAACATGATGGGCGCCATCGGCACCGGCAACATTCAGCCCGGCGCGATCACCATGAGCCTCGGCTCCTCCGGCACGGTGTACGCCTATTCCGAGGCGCCGAAAGTCAGCCCGGACGCCTCGGTTGCGACGTTCTGCTCGTCCAGCGGCGGTTGGTTGCCGCTGATCTGCACCATGAACCTGACCAACGCCACCGGCGCGATTCGCGAGCTGTTCGACCTCGATCTTGAGCAGTTCAACCACCTCGTCGCCGAGGCCCCCATCGGCGCCGACGGCGTGAGCATGCTGCCGTTCCTCAACGGCGAGCGTGTTCCCGCCCTGCCCCACGCCACCGGCAGCCTGCACGGCTTGACGCTGGATAACCTGACCCAGGCCAATCTGTGCCGCGCGGCCGTCGAAGGCACCACTTTCGGGCTGCGTTATGGACTGGATTTGCTGCGCCAGAATGGTTTACAAAGCAGCAGCATTTGCCTGATAGGCGGCGGTTCGAAAAGCGCGGTGTGGCGGCAGATCGTCGCCGACATCATGAACACCCCGGTGATCTGCACCGAACAAAGTGAAGCCGCAGCCTTGGGCGCAGCGATTCAGGCGGCGTGGTGCAAATCCTGGTCGAACGGCCACGAAGACACCCTCGCCGACCTGTGTCAGCGCTGCGTGAAACTCGATTCAAGCAGTGAAACCCTGCCGATCGCCGCCAACGTCGCGGCGTTCCAGCAGGCCTATGAACGCTATCAACAGCATGTCGCAACCCTATAAAGAGCAAACAATTATGTATTTGGTGTGTGGCGAAGCCCTGTTTGATTTTTTCAGTGAAGACGACGCCAGCGGGCTGGCCTCGAAAGTGAATTTCAAGGCGATTGCCGGCGGCTCGCCGTTCAACGTCGCCGTGGGTTTGCGCCGCCTGGGCGTGGACTCGGCCTTGTTTGGCGGACTGTCCACCGACTACCTCGGCCGCCGTTTGCAGCAAGTGCTGCAGGACGAAGGTGTGTGCCCGGATTATCTGCTGGACTTCGCCGCACCGACCACACTGGCCATGGTCGCCGTCGGTGCCAATGGCTCGCCGCATTACAGCTTTCGTGGCGAAGGCTGTGCCGATCGGCAACTGAGCGTGGCGCACTTGCCGACGCTTGGCCCTGAAGTACGCGGCTTGCACATTGGCTCGTTCTCGCTGGTGGTGCAGCCGATTGGCGACACCTTGCTGACACTGGTTCAGCGCGAGAGCGGCAAACGCCTGATCACCCTCGACCCGAACGTACGCCTCAATCCCGAGCCGAACATCGACCTGTGGCGCGAGCGCATCGCGACGCTGGTGCCACTGGCCGATCTGATCAAGGTCAGCGACGAAGACTTGAGCCTGCTTTACCCCGAACAGGACCCGCAACGCGTAATCGAAGGCTGGCTCGAACAGCGCTGCCAGATCGTCTTCCTCACCCGTGGCGGCGACGGTGCCAGCGTGTTCAGCCGCCAACATGGCAACTGGTCAGTGCCGGCGGCCTCGGTGAAAATCGCCGACACCGTTGGCGCGGGTGACACCTTCCAGGCCGCGCTGATCACTTGGTTGACCGAGCACGGTCTGGACTCGGTCGAAGGCGTGCAGCAACTCGCTCGCGAGCAGATCGACGCCATGCTCAAGTTCGCCGTACAAGCCGCCGCGCTGACCTGCAGCAAGACCGGCCCGGATCTGCCCTATCGTCATCAATTGAGCTGAGCGCGTAGACTGTCGGCCTTTTTGCGCACGACGGGATAACGGCTTTTGAATTACAGGCAGACGCTTGGACTACTGACACTGGCAACGCTACTGAGCGGGTGCGGCACCTCGCCGCCCCGTTCACCGGAAGACATCTGCGAAATCTTCCGCGAGAAAAGCGACTGGTACGACGCTGCGCAAGTCACGCAAAAACGCTGGGGCGTGCCGATTCAGGTGCCCTTCGCGATCATGTATCAGGAATCCGGTTACCGCTACGACGCCAAGACCCCGCGCAAATACTTGCTGTGGGTGATCCCGTGGGGTCGCGTCTCGACCGCCTCGGGTTATGCGCAAGCCAAAGATGAAGTCTGGGCCGACTACCAGAAAAGCACCGGCCGCAACTGGGCCGACCGCGAAGACTTCGACGACGCCATCGACTTTGTCGGCTGGTACATGGACAAGACCACCTCGATCAACGGCGTCTACAAGTACGACGCCTATAACCAGTACCTCAACTACCACGAAGGCTGGGGCGGGTTCCGCAACAAGACCTACGCGAGCAAAGCCTGGCTGATGCCAACGGCGCGCAAAGTGCAGAATCGTTCAGATGTTTATGCGCGGCAATACGCCGGGTGCAAAGAGGATTTGAATCGGGGGTTCTGGAGCCGGTTCTGGCATTGGTTGTAGTCGTTCCGGGATCCCGTGTAGGAGCTGCCGAAGGCTGCGATCTTTTGATCTTGTTTTTAACAATCAACGTCAAACGATCGCAGCCTGCGGCAGCTCCTACATTGGGAGCCGTTACAGGACGGAGAAGCTATAACTCACAATCAACCGGGTCTCATCCACATCCCGGGCAAACTTCTCGTAGTTGGTGCGATACGTTGCATTGCGCAAACGCAGACTCACATCCTTGAACGTGCCCGTCTGAATCACATACTTCAACTCGCTATCGCGTTCCCACTCCTTGCCTTCCTGATCACTGCCCAACACCTTGATGTGATCACCGTTTACATAACGGGTCAGGAAGCTCAAACCATTAATGCCAATGGCCTTGAAGTCATAGTCATAACGCAACTGCCAGGAACGTTCCTGCGCGGCGGCGAAGTCGTTGACCTGCACGTAGTTGACCAGGTACGGGTTACTGCCATCGAGGTACGGCATCGAGTTGTCGCCGTTCATGCGCTGCCAACCGGCGCTGAAGGTATGACCGCTGTGCGCGTAAGAGAGCATGCCGCTCAACGCACGGTTATCGATGGAACCGGCCTTGGCATCACCGCTGTCAGCACTTTTCAGCACACGCAGATCCGCTTTAAGTACACCGCCCCCTAACGGTTGATTACCCAACAGCCCGACAAAGTGCTGACGATAAATGTCTTCCAGTTCGGCGTAGTGATACTGCGCGGTCAGGCGATCATTGATCTTGTAATCGAAGCCGTACATGTCGAAATGGTCGGCGGTGGTGTTGCACGCATAACGCTTGTTCTTGCAGTGCACGCGGATGTCTTGCGAATCGGTGGAATCCCGCGCGGTGTACTTGTCCAGGCGCGCGGCCATGAAGGTCAGGTCTTTGACCTCTTTAGAGGTGAGCATGGCGCCGTTGAACATCGTCGGCAGCAAACGGCCGTCGTTGTATTTCAACAACGGCAGATCCGGCAGCAGCGCGCCGTACTTCAGCACCGTGTCCGAGACCTTGACCTTGGCGGTCAGGCCCATTTTCGCGTACTGACCTTTCGAGCCGCGCGGGTCGTTGCCGCTGGAGGGCAGCAAGCCGCTGTTGCTGCGGTCCGGGCTGGAATCGAGTTGAAAGCCGAGCATGCCCAGCGCATCGATACCAAACCCCACCGTACCTTCGGTGTAGCCCGATTGCAGATTGAGAATAAAGCCCTGAGCCGACTCTTCACGCTTGGAGGCGCCCTGATCGTTCGCGGTGTGCCCATCACGGAAATCGCGGTTGAAGTACACCGTGCGCGATTCGATTTTCGCCGTGGTGTCTTCAAAAAATCCGCTGGCCTGAACCTGCGCGGTAAAACCTGCGCACAGCACAACGGCTCCGAAGCCAAACGACTGGCGCGGGGTGATGAGGGGAAATGGGGGACGCATGAAAAACTCCAACAATGCAGCGTTTGCGCAGCGCGCAACAAGCCAGAAAATAGCTCCCGTCCCAGGTCGGAATGAGCCGGGAGGAAGTGGACACGCAAGGGTGAACGGCAATGATGGCAGATGGCTTTGACGTGCTACAGGCGACTTTAGTCTGTATCTGACTGATGATTCTTCAACCCGGGGTCGTGGGAAAAGTCGCCGGCAATGAGTGCCAATTCGTGACAAACGGCCGATTTCATTGGACGAAACACCTCACCTAAGGGTTTTCCCTATACCGCAAACCTGCCAGACCTACGGCTTTTGCGCCTTGAACGAGGCCGCTTAATCCTCCATCATCCGTCCCCTGCTTATTCAACGGACGGAATTCAAGGCATGCTGGACGCCAACGCAACCCACATTACCCTCACGCTTGAAGGCGCCAACGCCGACCTGCAAGTCCTCAGCTTCACCGGTCGCGAAGCCCTCAACGAACCGTTCCGTTTCGACCTCGAACTCGTCAGCGCCCGCCCCGACCTCAAGCTCGAAGAGCTGCTGCATAAGCCCGGCGTCCTGACCTTCGGCCCGACCGGCGAAGGCAAGATCCACGGTCTGGTCTATCGCATCGAGCAAGGCGATTCCGGCAAAACCCTGACCCGTTACAGCCTCAGCCTGGTGCCACAACTGGCCTACCTGCGGCACAACCACGATCAGCAGATTTTCCAGCAACTGACCGTGCCGAAGATCATCGCTCAGGTACTGGAAGATCGCGGCATCCTCGCCGACGCCTACAGTTTCCAGCTCGGCGCCGAATACCCGCAGCGCGAATACTGCGTGCAGTACGACGAATCCGACCTGCATTTCATCCAGCGCCTGTGCGAAGAGGAAGGCATTCACTTCCACTTCCAGCACAGCAGCAGCGGCCACAAACTGGTGTTCGGCGACGACCAGACCGTGTTCCGCAAGCTGAAGCCGGTGAGCTACCAGCAAGACTCCGGCATGGCCGCTGAAAAACCGGTGATCAAACGCTTCAACCTGCGCCTGGAAACCCGCACTACCCGCGTCAGCCGCCGCGATTACGACTTCGAAAAACCGAAAATCCTCCCCGAAGGCGCAGTCAAAACCGAGTTCGCCCCGGACCTCGAGGACTACGACTACCCCGGCCGCTTCACCACCCGCGAGCGCGGCAAATTCCTCTCCACCCGCGCCCTCGAACGCCATCGCAGCGACTACAAACTCGCCGAAGGCAAAGGTGACGAACCGACCCTCACCAGCGGCCATTTCCTCACGCTCGCCGAACACCCGCGCGCCGAATGGAACGACCTGTGGCTGCTGCTGGAAGTCTTCCACGAAGGCAAACAACCGCAAGTGCTCGGCGAAAACGTCACCAGCGACGTCACCGACCACAAAAGCGATTTCCACCAGGGCTACCGCAACAGCTTCCTCGCCACCCCATGGGACGCGCACTACCGCCCTGCCCTTGAACACCCGAAACCGAAAGTCCTCGGCAGCCAGACCGCCGTCGTCACCGGCCCCGCAGGCGAAGAAATCCACTGCGACCAGTACGGCCGCATCAAAGTGCAATTCCACTGGGACCGCGATGGCCAGGGCGACGACAAAACCACCTGTTGGATGCGCGTCGCCAGCGGCTGGGCCGGCGCCGCGTACGGCGGCATCGCCATCCCGCGCATCGGCATGGAAGTCCTCGTCACCTTCCTTGAAGGCGATCCCGACCAGCCGCTGGTCACCGGTTGCCTGTACCACAAGGAAAACGTCGTCCCCTACGACCTGCCGGCGAACAAAACCCGCAGCACGTTCAAGACCCTGAGTTCACCGGGCGGCAAGGGCTACAACGAATTCCGCATCGAAGACAAGAAAGGTGTAGAGCAGATCTACATCCACGCCCAGCGCGATTGGGATGAGAACATCGAGCACGACCAGAAGATTCGTGTGGGTAACGAACGGCATGACACCGTTGAAGCCAATACGCTGAGTGAGTTCAAGGTTGAAGAGCACCGGATTACGCATCTGGATCGCATCAGCGAGATGCGTGCGGATGATCACCTGACCGTGGGTGTGACGCAGCATTTGAAGGTGGGGACTGCTCAATTCGTTGAAGCCGGAACCGAAATCCACTACCACGCTGGCGAAAAGGTTGTGGTTGAGGGTGGCATGGAGCTCACGGCCAAGGCTGGTGGGAGCTTTGTGAAGGTCGATGCCGGTGGCGTAACCATCAGCGGGGCTGAGGTGAAGGTCAACACGGGCGGCGCGCCTGGCGTAGGGACCGGGATCGGAATTCTGGAACCCTTCATTCCATGGGCTGCCGCGAAAGACAAGGCAGGCGCTCTACTAGTCCCGGCCGCCGTGCAAATGGCGATGGCCAAAGCAGCTCGTGCAGCTGGCAATACTCGCTGCCCGATTTGTGAAGCCTGCCGCGAAGGCAAATGCGATCTCGGAGCTACCGCATGAGCGATGCACTCAACAATTGGCTGGGCGAGCAGTCCCGCCTCAACCGCGTACTGATTCTGTCATTGGACAGCCTCGCCGAACCCAACCCAATAACATCTCTGTACAGTGCCGGTGTCATGCAACACTCGGTGCAACTCTACCGCCGCACCGAGTTCGCCCAGTTTGCCGCCATCAGCCCGTGGTTGACCGAGTTGCATAACCCAGGCAACGAAGCGTTCCGCAAACTGCTCGATGGCCCCCAGCGTAACTGGGGCTGGATCGGCAGCATGGACAAGGCTGACCTCGACAGCCTCACCCAGCACTGGATCGCTCGCATGGTCATCGACGAAGACGGCGAACGCTCGCTGTTCCGCTTCCAAGACAACCGCGTCCTCGCCCGCTGCCTCGGCAATATGAAAGAAACCGAATGGCCGCTGCTGCTCGGGCCGATCAGCAGTGTGTTGTATTGGGATCAGAATCAATGGCAAAGCGCGGATAACAGCAGACCTGGAATGTATCCGGTACCGAGTCCACAGCCGTGGTTGCGTAATCCCGAGTCTGGTGAACAGGCTCGAAGCATCCTGCGCGAAAATTTGAAACGGTGGTTGATGACCCATCACGTAGAGGCTGCGGCCGCTCTGGCGGAAACACGGGTTGTCAGTGAGTGGCTGGAAGACCAAATGGACTTGCTGGACGCCTGGAGTTGGCAACTACCAGAACATCGTGAGTTGATGTTGAGCAGGCGACTATCAGAGCAATGTATGCAAGATATAGCCTGGGAGCCTTTGCCAGGAGAAACACCTCAGGAGCATTTTGCAAGATGCCAACGAGTATTCAGTTGAGTTCATCAATCCAGTTTAGTTATGTTTTTAACGTTTTCTCAGGAAGCGACAAATGAGTAACCCATCACTTTCATTCAATTTAAAGTCTTTATTACTTCTGACGCTTCCTTTAATCGGTGCCTGCACCTCTGCAGGCCAAATTGCTCAAAGCAGCATTGAAGACATTACAAGCCACTACGGGACCGACTCTTTTACCCTAGTAGCGACTACACCTGCCAACTTTGGTTTGACGGCAAAATCACAATATTCACCACTAGCTGGTCAGGATTGTAAAATCTATTCAGCTGGTTTGGGAGGAGAGGTGACCCGGCGACATCAAAAAACTGATCAGATTGATGTAAAAGATATAGAGCAAACCGCCCGCTTCAATATTCCTCTCAGTTATCGCATAGCCGGATGCAAGATGGAGCTGACTCGCGTAGACATGGCCATTGACGGCCGCTATGGCACATCTTCATTGGATATCGGCGGGGATATCGGAGCAATTTCTGTAATAGGCAGTACCGCTATTGGAGATTCAGCGCCGCCTTTGACTGAGAACCCTGAATTTAGAGGCCTGTGCACCTGGATGTTTCAACTCAGCGTTGCGAGAATCGAAAAAAACGGGATTTCCAAAATATTATCTTGCAGCGCGGCAAATACCGATTGGGACGTGTCATCTGACTATTTTGAACGCAGCAAACCGGGCGGTTCAATTGAACGATCAAGTATTAACGGTAAAAACGTAAAATTCACCTTCCGTCTATCAAAAGACGAAGAGCCCAGCATGAACAATCGCTGGATTAAAACTACGAAGGGCTGGAAGCCTTGTCAGGGCAGCACAACATCAAACAGGTGCCAAACTCCTCCTACTTTCAAAAAATTTAAAATGAACGGCCGCGAGTGTACGGTATATCCGTCTTGCACTGAATAAGGACATTCCCGATGACGGACCCATACCTGTGTGACAAAAGTGTCTGCCCCGCCCGGGGCAGCTGGGTAAGCTTTAGATTGGTTGATGAGTTTGGTGACGGCAAACCATACGCAGGCTTAAGCTATGAATTGATCGACGCAGAGGGGCAAAAATACAATGGTAACTTGGACAGTGACGGATACGCGAAGGTCACCAACAACTACAAAGGCCCAGTAACTTTAACGTTAGCAAAATCATATTCCGGTGGAGACGCTTGGTATGAAAACCTTGTCGACCGAAAAGATTATCCAATCCCCTTGACGGATTTTCAGGTCGCGGCTGAAAAAACGTTACATCGCCCAATCGGTAGCACCGCTAAAAGCGGCGCTTATAGAGCCTCGTCGGAAAAGGCAGAATATTACAACGTAGAGGTCCGCCAATTTGTAAAGCACAAAAGCCACTTACCCGCTCCGGCAAAACTATCCAAACCTGTCCCTTACGGCTGGACAAAACTAGCCTGTGACTTTGGTGAAGGAAAAGTGCCAGATTATGGAACGGCGCTTCTACCAGATAAACATTACGTTCTAGAAGTACGTGCATTAAGGGCATTCAGACCACTTATCTCCTTGGCGCCTACCTTCAGCGCAGTAAATCTTTACAACCTTTCGTTATTTGCAACGCTAAGTTATGGTGATTTTGGGCAATCCCCTGAAAATCCGAATGCACCCGAAAATCCAGAAGACTCAAAACCAAGAAAGCCTGGACAAGAAATAACATTCCCTACTGTCGGAACGGTCGGACATGTACTGCAAACCTGCCTGGCTTGCCACCAGGAACCCATGCGTTACGCCGATGCTAAAACAGTAAACTATCCAATTGTTGAAGACACCCCCTACTCAAAACGATTGGAGATCATTCCTTACGATCCAAAACTCTATATAAATCCAAGCGAACAGGAAACTCCATCGCAAGTTCATTTTTTCAATGATGCGCGCGGGTATTCATTGGATTCAAAAAAGACCGATACTCAAGCGTATGCAACGCATGACGATCGTATGATTCTGATAGCAATACGTGGAACAGCGGAAAAGTGGGATGCCTTGCGCGATGGAGATGCAGAGCAAGTCCCGATTAAAGATGGTGTCGGTAAGGCTCACCAAGGATTTCATGAAGCCTACGTCGTATTACAACCTTTTATAACCAAATATCTCGAAAGATTTCTTACAAATGGCCAGCGTGTTGTGGTTTGTGGTCACAGCCTCGGGGGGGCGATTGCGCTCTTGTTAGCTGAATGGATACGTCAAAACTATGATGAACAAGTCATTCTCTACACCTTTGGTTCGCCTAGAGCAGGTGACGCAGATTTTGTCGAAAAAGCGAAAACTCTCGTTCATCACCGAATCGTGAACAATAATGACCCGGTACCCAGCGTACCCGCGGCCTGGATGGATACTAAGCAAGCGGTCTGGGTTACAGGAGTCGCCGCCACTGTCACCGGAGGAGTCGCACCGATTGTAGGGGGAATCGTCTTCGGTGCCGGATTGAATCGGTTCGGTGGGAAGCCCTACCGACATCATGGCATACAACGCTACTTCACCCCATTGAGGCTGCCAGGCAACCAGATTTCATCGGTCCTATGGACTCCGGGTTGTGAAGGATATGAAGAGTCTGCAATGACGCAGCTTTGTTATGCGAATATCAAAAACAATGACACTCCTGAACGTAGCAATTTCGGAGTACAAGTAATGAACGGAGCCGATCATACGATGCTTGGCGGCTACATTCCCGCCTGTTGGGCGACTTTACGTCGCTGGCAAGACACACAAACCAGTGGCGGAAAAATTATTACTCCGCGCGAAGCGCTCAACTTGCGTACCCAATTGGAATTCTATCGTTCTGAATTGGAAAAGTGGCAGACCACGCAACAAGTTGAATTTCCAGGTGGAACAATTGAGGGGAGACCTCAGGATCGCGCAACGGCCATACAGAGAAGATCAACTATGTCTGATCTCCAAACCCGCCAGAAGGAAATTGCTCTGGCAGTGAGTCATAATCAAAAAGAACTCAAAAATATCGAGTCCACGCTGAAAAACATTGATTTATTGGAGCAAACAACCGTAGAGCTTTCCGACGTTTACGGTGATCGTGCCGAGTTACCGGATTTGAAAACTCAAATTCAACGATGGACTGACCATAAAGAGAACCAAGCCATAGTACGGGTTGCCCAAATCCCGCAAGGTGCAATAGCGAACACGGCTTGAGTATTTTCCGATCAATCTCAGATAGGGAACCGTGGGTACGCTATTGCGCTACCCTCGGCGACGCCCACTACGAAAGTCTTATCAAACCGGTGTCTCCACCTCACTATCTGCTTCTGGCGCCATGCTGACATCGGAGAATTACACATCCAATTTTAAGTTTTTGGGTAAATGACTTTTGGGGCTGCTATATACCTGCAAGGGGCAGTGGCGGAATTATGTGCTGCCAAAGGATTGAGGGGGCGATGGCTCGTGTCTCGTGGATCGGTAGCACTACAGAAGATCAGTTTAAGCAAGGAATGAGGCAAGAAGAGTATGAGCTGACAATGCCTCTACCCCTGCAAAAGCGTACTGATCTTATCTACACGTACGTTTCTACCCGGGAATATTGTTAAGTTGAAGTGGAGTCCAGACTTATTTAGCCCATTTGAACCTGCCAAACAATCGTATCGAGTTGATGTGGGCATCGACGATGCTGGATCCTTGCCACGCTGAAACACGGGTCGTTTCTCACTCCGTCCCGTGGCTGCGTCCTATCAATTTCTCATCAAACCGGCGCCCTCCAACTTAACATCTGCTGCTGCGAAACCTGCAGCAAATCATTGCCATCCTGCGTCAGCAGGTAAAGCGCATGGGTGATGTGTGGAATGTCCTGCACGTTGGCATGCTTGAAGCACAGGCAATGCAGGGTTTCGAGCAGGTCTGCGGCGGCGCGGATGCGCTGGACGGCGGCTTCGAGGATGTCTTTAGGGTTGGGTTGGCTTGGGTGTCGATAAGCAGTGTCGGGGTTTCGGTGACGTTGCTGATGAGGGGAAGATAGCGGTTTTGTAGTATTTTAATTATTGGGATTTTGATTACTCAACTGTATTGAAGGTAATCGCCATAGCTGTGACCAAACGGTGGGAGGCGACCGTGTACAGGCTTGATCAACGTAGAACGGTTCAAACTCAGCTCGCCCGAAGGCGTCCTGCACACGGCCACAGCTATGCACTCCACGGATAAAGAAATCCGAGCGGTGCAAATGTTATCAAGGAAATAGCATGGATCTAAAAAACCTTATCGCCCAAGCAGCATCGAAGTACGGCAACACGTCGAACGTCGTATTGAAAGCCAGCGAGAGCACCGGACAACCTCCATGCGAACTATTTATCACCGATGAACATACAGAGAATTACTTAACGTTAAAGATGGCAGGAGATGCAGATAGAGGAGGTATAACAGGTATAGCGGCAGGCGTAGGATCTCTCGCAAGTATTGCATTGGCATTTATGATGATCATAAAAGGCCGTTGGGATCTTGTAGGCCTTTGTATTTTCTTTGCCGCGGCCATGTTCCTTATTCCGTTTTATTTTGAAACGCGAAAACCACTGCCTTTACCTGTATTATTTAATCGCAGAACAAAAGAAGTTTATTTTGATCAAAATGGTGATTTGTATCATACGCCATGGGACAATATTCAAGCTATCGCGTGTGAATTTCAAATGACAAGCATTTATACGGGCGGTATAAATAACGCTTCTCTCGAAATACTAGTAAAACGTCTAGGCGACCCTGAAAATGCTCTTATGGTTAGTTTGAGCTCCCCAATGGGCAAGACACTTGATATGCAAAAAGGGTTTTGGGAATACATTCGCAGCTACATGAATAATGGCCCATGGTTTGATGAAAATGGCAACCACGCAGAATCCGATGAATTCATAAAGAAAACGCTTTCGAGCAATATTAGACCGTCAGACTTTTTGGGATACTGGAAAAAAACGATCACAGATAAAAAAGTCAAATCCGGACACTCTAACTACTTAACTGCATCTGACGCTTTTATGTTTATTGGACATTTAATTTTTTTCCAACCAATGCTATACAAGACTTCACATACAATTATGTACAGAGAAAAACACGAAACTTATGGCCAGAAATAGTTACAGAACGCTTACATCAAGACGGCCCCACACTTAGACTCATAGACTTAGAACGCGAGCGCGGTTTTTCTGTTTGACTTATGATCACGAAACCGAAAGGTAATAGCTTACTACTCCTTACTTGAAGGCACGCAATACCGCCCATCGAAGTCAAGGAAATGGCATGGCTTTAAGAACGGCAATGAAAAAAATCATGGCGAAATATGGTGATGCTCCTACCGCAGTTCTTAGTGACGACGAGTCTACGGGAGAGCACCCTCTTGAGCTTTTTATAACTGATGAACACACAGAACACTATCTTTCACTAAAAATTGGCAGTGATCGAAACCGCGGCTTGCTTAGTGGGCTTCTCGGGGGAGTTCCAGCTCTAATCGCACTCATCATTGGCGTTTGGATGGCTTTACTGGGCAAGTGGGACGGAGTGGGCTGGATGTTACTTTTCGGGATACCGTTGTTCATTGTTCCAATCATCATCGAAACAAGACGCGCTTTACCACTTCCCATAATTTTCAATCGACGAACACAGGAAGTCTATTTCGACAACGAAGGAGAGCTCTATCATACTCCTTGGAAGGGAATAGAGGCTGTAGCTTGCGAGTTCGACATGGTTGGCCTTTATTCTGGGAGCATCCGAAACGCCTCGCTTGAAGTATTAATGAAGCGCCTGGGAGAACCTGAAAACGAAATTATGGTGAGCATTGGTACGCCGGCGGGAAAGTCTTTAGAAATGCAGAAAGGTTTTTGGGAATATATTCGCTCTTATATGAACAACGGCCCATGGTTCGACCACACTGGAGCTCATAGCGAATCGGATGACTTTGTAAAAAGCCAGTTAGACCTAAACTTAAAACAATCTGAATACTTAGGCGCATGGAGAAAAATCATTCGTGAAAAAAAAGAAGCTGGAGATGGAAGCAATTACTTAACTGGCACTGATTTTTTAATGCTACTAAACAATATAGTCTTCTATCCATCAAACAAGATTCAAGACTTTGTTTATGAAAGAGCAAAGCGTCGTTCGCGCAACCGTTGGCCCACTGTCGTGACTGAACGACTGGAAGCGGATGGTCCAACGACAAGATTGATTGATTTGGAACGCGAGCGTGGTCTCGCTGTTTGATTAAATGTTGGAGATCCTCAGCTTGGTAGCGGCATGTGCAGCCTCCTCATAAGCTTACTATATCCAAGTTAAAGCAACCCTCTTGATTCTAATCCAGGAAAATTTGAAGTGTGACTCATCGGTTCGCGATCGGTAAAGTCCTCTCCAGGCATAAAGCCGGAATGTAACCTATTACCTTGGAATTTTAGTCATTTGATAGATATTGCTGCGGACGCACGTCGAAAACGAATATGGCGACGAAGACGAATAGCCCTAGCTGTACTGGTATTGCTGCTTAGCTACGCCACCCCCCAAATCCTCGCACTGTTCCGCACGCCAGGTGCAATGGTGACTTCGGAAAACCATATGGAGCGACCGATTTTCAGTTTCTGGGTCAATGGATTTTGGGGTGGGAACCTTTTTGCCAACGGCGGCGGTGGGATTATGTGCTGCTCAAAATTTGAGGGAGACACAGCCAAAGTCACCTGGATATTGGACATGACCAAACAGCAGCAAATACAGGGCGCGGTAGAAGAGCACCATGAAGTTCAGCTTTCGCTTCCCCAGCGTGGCCCACACGATCAGTACCTGCATGTGCGCTTTGATCCGGGTAATAAAGTACGGCTCGGATGGAGTCCTGACTTGTTTAGCCCATTTGAACCCCGACCAACCAAAGCTGTTTCGGAAAGCAGTGAGGCGCAGTAAGAATATGCGATTCAGTCAGACGCCCATGTCCAGTCGCTCGAAGATATTGATCTGCGCGACAGTGCTGCTGGCCGCTTTTGTGACATCTCTAATTCATGACCGTGTTCGTACTCCCGGTGCTGCCCTTACATCCCACAACTACATTGATCGTCCCATCGGCAGCTATTGGGTAAATGGTCACTGGGGCGGTAACGGAGGCGTGACCTGCTGTTGGAGCATCGATGGCAACACCGCTAAGGTTGCGTGGCTTCTGAGCATGTCTAAAGCTCAAGAGGATCTGGGGATAAAGATCGAAAGACACGAAGTGCAAGTGCACTTGCCTTCACGCAACCGTGGCGATGACACGTTGCATGTCTATTTTCTGCCGAACAATCGCATCGAGTTGGAGTGGGCATCGACGGTGCTGGATCCGCGTCCTCACTCAACGAAATCCTTACCACGCTGAAACACGGGTCGTTTCTCACTCCGCCCCGTGGCTGAGTCCTTTCAATTTCTCATCAAACCGGCGCCTTCCAACTCAACATCTCCTGCTGCGCCACCTGCAGCAGATCATTGCCATCCTGCGTCAGCAGGTAAAGCGCATGGGTGATGTGGGGAATGTCCTGCACATCAGCGTGCTTGAAGCACAGGCAATGCAGGGTTTCGAGCAGGTCGGCGGCGGCGCGGATGCGCTGGACGGCGGCTTCGAGGATGTCTTTCGGGTTGGCTTGGGTGTCGATGAGTAGCGTCGGGGTTTCGGTGACGTTGCTGCTTAGGGGGAGATAGCGGTTTTGTAGCAGTTTGATTATTGGCATGTTGATTACTCGATTGTTTCAAAAGTAACCGCCGACACCGTGACCAAACGGTGGGAGGCGGACCGTGTACAGGCTTGGTCAACCGAGAACAATCAACTCAGCTCGCCCGAAGGCGTCCTGCACACGGCCGCCACAGCTATGCACTTCACGGTCAAAGAACTCCGCGGTGCAAATGATGGCACATATGCAATCGATTATTCCCAGGTGACCAAACCCGAACCACTGATTTTGCAGCGGCAACCGACAATAACCGCCCCGCTCCAGCCGACGAAAGCAGACAAGGCACCAGCCTTTGTAGGAATTCGCCAAACATCCCTAAGAAAACCACCCACTCCCTGACAGCCGGCGTTCAGCCCGGTTAACCATCCCTTAACGCCGTGGTCAAAAACTCTACTGAACCGCACGCCCTCAGCCGTTTTGGCTGTTGCCCGGTGCGGCAGGTTCGGGTGAATCACGCCGAACGCTAGAACCGCCACACGGGAGTCCTTTCATGAACATTCGTCCTTTATTGCTCACCGCCGCCCTCGCCTGCACCGCGTTTACCGGGCTGGCCCAGGCCAACGACACCTCTGCCACGTCCAAAGCCGTGCCGTATGAGTACGGCATGCCACTGCATGTGGCCAAAGTGGTGTCGTTGACCGAGCCGCCAACGCAACTGTGCAAGGTGGTCACGGCCGACATGAAGTACATCGACAACGCCGGTAGACCTGAGGAAATCAGCTACCGAAAATTGTCTGAAGCGTGCAGCTTCCAGAACTGACAGAAACGTCTGATTTGCGGGTTTGCGGTAGGCGTGGGGAGTTTCGGCGGTTATGCTCGGAGCCCTCCTCACTGCCGCAAGGATTCGCCATGCAGTTGTCGTTTCGCACGTTGTCGGGCTTAACTTGTTCGTTGTGTTTTTTGCTGGCGTTGGCCTGGGGCATTTTCCCGGAGAGTCTGCTGGCGATCTGGAGCATCGAGTATTCCGACGCTGCCGGGTTTGTCGCGCGGCGCAGTGCGGTGCTGTTTGCGGCGCTGGGGGTGATGTTTTATCTGGTGCGCAACGCGCCGCCGTCGCTGGGGCGCAATGCGCTGAGCAACGGGTTTATCGTCGGTTGTTTTGGTTTGGCAGTGCTGGGCTTTGCGGAATGGCTCAACGGTCATGCCGGCCCCGGGATTTTGCTCGCGGTGCTGGTCGAGTTCGCGCTGGGCCTTGGTTTTGTGCAGGCCCGGCGCGTGACGGTCGAACTGGGTGAAACGGTGCGTTAGACGACTCTGGAGCGTGGGCTGTAATGATGTTGCACAGTTTGCTGGTTCAGATCCGATCGCAGCCCGGCGATCAGTTCATTGATTTCACGACAGCCATTGAGGTGGCTGGCGTCGATGCCACTGACCAACAGATCGACCTGATCGGTCTGGTGATCGCCGAAAACCTTGACGGTCATCGACAAGTCCGGCGACAGCGTGCACTGGCAGCGTTTCGGCAGAAAACTGCTTTCAATGATGTTGCGTAGTTCCAAGGCAGACAGAAACATGGCGAAACCCTCTCCTTACTGTGAGATGCCAATCAAGTATTCACGCTGACCGATGCTGACCCTGCACGGGTGTGTCCCCGCTGTTTCCCTGGGTGCGACAAGCGGTGGTACTGCGAAATGCCCATTGGAGTGTAGGCGCCCAAGTCCGGTGCGCCGCACTGAAACGACGCATAAAGCGTGCCTTTCATCGGTTGATTTCTACCCTCATGAAATCAAGCACTTGGCGGCGGTGCCAGTATTTGGCTATTTGCAAATTGCAAGAATCGCCCCTGCCAGCACTGCAATTTGCAACTCGACACTGGTTTGCAATCACGGCCCATGACGGTAAGAATGCCCGTCATCTACCCTACACCCGCACGGAGGCCTCCATGGGTTCTTTACGCGTTTACGCGACCACCGGCTTGTTTGTTGCCAGCCTGTCCACCCTCGCCCACGCCGCCAAGCTTGAAGACGTTGCGCCGTATCCGAAGGCTGAAGCCGGGTTCACCCGCCAGGTCATTCACTTGCCCAAGCAAGAGCAGGAAGAGAACTTCCAGGTGGAAGTTCTCGCCGGCAAAACGTTGGAAGTGGACTGCAATCGCCAGCGTTTGGGCGGCGTTCTCGATGAGAAGAATCTTGAAGGCTGGGGTTATCCGTTATATCGCCTGGAAAAAGTCATCGGGCCGATGAGCACGATGATGGCCTGCCCGCCCGGCAGCCAGAAGAAACGCGCCTTCGTGCCGGTCGTCGGTGACGGCTTCATGCTGCGGTACAACAGCAAATTGCCGGTCGTGGTGTATGCGCCGTCGGACGTCGAGGTGCGTTATCGCATCTGGTCGGCCTCGGACAAGGTCGGTACAGCCCTGCAGGAATAACCCGAACAAGGAGTGCGTCGTTTGATTACCTGCCACGTCCGATATGTCATTGATCCCTACCAATTGCCCGAGTTCGAGGCCTACGCCAAGGCCTGGCTCGGCATCGTCGAGCGCTTGGGCGGCACTCATCACGGCTATTTTTTGCCGTCCGAAGGCGCCAGCAATATCGCCTATTGCCTGTTTAGTTTTCCGTCGCTGGCGGATTACGAAAGCTATCGGCACATCGCCATGACCGACCCGGAGAGCACCGCACTGGTTGCCAGCCTGGTCGAGAAGAAGTTCATCGTCAGCTACGAGCGCAGCTTTCTGCGCCCTTTGCTGCCGTAAGCCCCTTCACGCCGAGACGCCGCACACCGCGGCGCGCTCGGCGACATGGCGCAGGCTGTCGAAGTTGATATTGGCGCCCGAGTCGATCGCCACGAATGTCTGCTCGCGCACCCCCTTTCGCGCTACGTATTGCTTGATACCGGCCACGGCCAAGGCGCCGGAAGGTTCGGTGATCGAGCGGGTATCGTCGTAGATATTCTTGATCGCTGCGCAGAGGTCGTCGTTGCTGACGGTGATCACCTCGTCGACGCAAAAGCGGCAAACCTCAAATCCGAACGCGCCAATCTGCGCTACCGCCACGCCATCGGCGAAGGTGCCGACGCTCGGCAGCACCACGCGCTGATCCGCTTCCAGCGCTGCCTTCAGGCACGCTGAGTGTTCCGACTCGACACCGATGATCCGTACTTCCGGGCGCAGGTATTTGACGTAGGCCGCGATGCCGGCGATCAGACCGCCGCCGCCCACCGGGATAAAAATCGCGTCCAGCGCACCTTGATGCTGACGAAGAATTTCCATTGCCACGGTGCCCTGCCCGGCGATCACCTCCGGGTCATCGAACGGCGACACGAAGGTGCGTCCGCTCTGTTCTGCCAATTGCAGCGCATGGGCCAGCGCGAACGGGAAACTCTCGCCGTGCAGCAACGCTTCAGCGCCACGACTGCGCACACCCAGCACTTTCAGTTCCGGCGTAGTCGCTGGCATGACGATGGTCGCTGCGATGCCCAGCTCACGCGCTGCCAGCGCCACGCCTTGCGCGTGATTGCCAGCCGATGCCGTGATCACCCCGCGCGCCTTTTGCTCGTCACTGAGTTGCACCAGTTTGTTGTAGGCGCCACGGATCTTGAAGGAGAACGTTGGTTGCAGGTCTTCGCGCTTGAGCAGAATCCGGTTGCCCAGCGCCTCCGACAGCGCCGGCGCCGCTTGCAAAGGCGTGCGCACCGCGAGGTCGTACACCGGCGCGGCGAGGATCTTTTTCACGTAGTGCTCAAGCAGGGTTTGCTGATCGTATGTGTAACTCATGAACATCTCCTTGGCAGAATTCACACGGTCCCTGTAGGAGCTGCCGAAGGCTCGGGCCGCGATCGGACGATCTTTTGATTTTGTTTTAGAAAAATCAAAGTCAAAAGATCGTCCGATCGCGGCCCGAGCCTTCGG